>NZ_HE997181.1:0-8419 GCF_000312425.1 Reyranella massiliensis 521
GGTGCTGGCGCCGATCTATCAGCACGGCGGCACGCCCGCCGTCACCAGCGGCCAGTACACCTTCAACATCGGCGAGATGAAGGGCTACCTCGGCAACGGCGTCACGGCACCGCAGGTCTGGCTTGTCTTTGTCGGCGAAGCCGTTGCCTCGGGCGGCGCCGTCACCTCGGCCGTGGCCTATGCCTATGACGGCCGCTACGACTCCGGCTACAGCGGCGACCTTCCCGGTGTGAATACCGCCGTCGCCAAGAACCACAACCTCGGTGTCTATCCCCGCATCGCCGATTTCATCATCGAGTGCACCTCGACGGAAGGCGGCTACGCCGTCGGCGACCAGATCGGCTTGGGCTCCATCCACAATTTCGACGGTAGCAACATCCGACTGCCCACGCTGTCGCGCGATCGCAACGGCATGAGCGTGATCACGTCGCAGTGGATCGTGGTCAACAAGGCGAGCGCCGCCGGCACGTCGCTGACGACGAACAAATGGAAGTACCGGATGATCGCCGAGCGTGGATGGTAGCGAAGCGCAGGGGGCAGGCTGATGTCTGATTTCAACGACCCGCTTCCGGGGGCGGGTGTGTCGTTCTGGACGATGGCGGCGGCCGCCGTGGGCTCGCTGCTCACCCTGCGCACGCTGGTCGACTCCAATCCCTTCACGCGCCTGGGCGCCGTCGTTTCGAGCTGGGCTCTGGCCCTGTTCGCGACGCCGGCCGTCGCCGAATGGCTGGGCGCGACGCACAAGCAGGAACGTCTCGTCGCCCTGCTGATCGCCTTCCTCGGCATGAACATCCTCGCGGGCTTCGCCACCTTCGTCGAGAAGTGGCGCATCGACCCGCAGGCGGCGTTTGCGTGGTTGTGGTCGCTCTGGCGGGGAGGTCGCTCACCGTGATGCTCGTCCAGTTCGTCTATATCGCCTGCTGCCTTGTCGGCATCGGTGCCATCTTCGTTCAGCAGCGCTATCGCTACCGCCGCGCCAAAGGCTGCCGCTGGTGGCTCTACACGATCCTCGCCATGGGTCTGGCCTACGAAGGGTTCGAGACCTGGAAATTCGGCGCGCCGGCATTCCCGGCCGGCCGCTGGCTCGTCGTTCCCTCGCTCGCTGCCGTCATGGCATGGGCGGCGTGGAAGGACTGGGGCCGCCGCCACACCTACTGATCCACCTCAAGAGGACAACATGGACTTCCAATTCACACCGCCCGCCCGGGCGGTGCATTCGCTGTTCTTTCACTGCAGCGCCAGCGATCGCCCGGAACACGACGACGTCGCGGTCATGCGCGACTGGCATGTGAACGGCAACGGCTGGTCCGATGTCGGCTACCACTACTTCGTGAAGAAGAGCGGCGAGTGGCAGGCCGGCCGCGCGCTGGAGCGGACACCGGCCGCGCAGGGCGACGGCTTCAACACCGGCACCATCGCGGTCTGCCTGCACGGCCTGGTCAAGTCGGCCTTCACCAGCGAGCAATTCCGGACGGGCCACAGCATGGTCCGCGCGATCTGCGATGCCTACGGCGCCCGCGGCGTGAAGATCCGCGTGCACGGCCATTGCGAGGTCTATCCCAAGGAGTGCCCGGTCTTCGACTACCGGCGCGCCCTTGGGCTCGATGCCTCCGGCTATCCGACTGGGCGGCCAGACTTCGCCGTGCAGGATGCGACGCCACGGTTTCTCGCCAGCCCGCTGGACCTCTACATCATGGTGCCTGGTAACGCCGACCGGGTGCGTCGCCTGCAGCGTGCCTTGACGGAGCGCGGCTTTCCCTGCGGTGCGATCGACGGGCTCTTCGGCCGCCTCACGCGCGATGCCCTGGTGGCATGGCAGCGGGACACCGGCCGGTCGCCCACCGGCGTCGCGGACTATGCCTCGCGCGTGGCGCTCGGGGTCGAGTCATGACGCTGCCCGCCTTCCTGGCCACGCCGGCGGCCAAGGCAGTCGCCGTAACGCTGCTCGCCGTCGCGCTCATGGCCGGCACCGCCTGGCTACTGCGCGACCAGTTCTCGGAAGGGAAGAAGGCCGGCGCGGCCGCCGTCACCACCACCGTGCAGCAAGAGACCATCAAGGCGCAGGAGAACGCGCGCCGGGAGAAGGAGCAGATCGATGAGAAAGTGCGTAGCACTCCTTACGATGATCGTGTTGACGGGCTGCGGTGAACCGGAAAAGCCGGTCATTGTCTCCGTCGACACGCTCTGCACGTCGACGACGCGCTACCGCGCCACCGAGGCGCAGGTCGCCGCCTTCAAGGCCGACCGTTCCCTTTGGGAAGGGCTTGTTGACTGGCTCTCCGGCTTCAACGCGGTCCGCGACAGGCGTTGCCTGCAGCCAAGCCCTTACTGAGGCGGTGCGATGAAAACCTACATCCTGCTCGCGATTGTCGCCGTGCTGGTCGTCGCCGTGTTCGCGCTCATGGGTATGTGGGTGCAGATCGGCGATCGCGCTACGCAGCGCCTTCCGCCTCGCTAGACTAGAACGCCCGTCGGGTTTCGACCGGCGGGCATATTCTTTTCCTCACTTCAGTTTCACAAGAGCCGAGTGGATCTCCAGCCACTGTGGATTCAGCACCATCGCAACGTACGGGGCCGGCATACCAATTAAGTCCACGATAGTGGAAACCGTGATCTTTCCGGCTTCGAATTCAGGCACCAGGAGGTTTCGGGCCGCCAATGGAAACAGGACTGCTGCGGCGTAAGCGACACCCAGTCGATCGTTAAAGGCATGCTGCCCGTCGGTTTGGTGGTTGTACATCTCAGGAGGCAGCCGAATCTTCTCGATCAAAGAATCGATATCGGTCCGCTCCGAGACGCGATTCTCAGGCTGATCAAGGACGTGCAGCAATTCTTTGCACGCAACGAGTCGCTGCCAGGGGACGGACTGATCAGTCGAGTAGGTTACCCTCGTAAGCTTGATCTCGCTGTCGGTCTCAGACTGGGAGTATTGCTCGATGAATCCACGGACGATGCCGGCGTCAAGGCCAGGGTCCGCGAACATCTCGATGATATGGTTGTGACCTACGATCTCCTGCACGGCAGGAAGGACGTTCTCGACAGGATCAATTGGCACATCGGTTCGATTAGAGAACGTGCCAACAAATGCACCAATTCGCACTGAGCTCTCCCTGCAAAAAGGCCCGGGAGTCACCCGGGCCTATAATTTTCATTTGAAAGTTCGATGACGTTAAAGCGTCGAAACGAACTCCCGCAAGTCCGTCACGCGCTCCTTCCAAGGCGCCATGAGCGACGGCTTCACTTCGCCCTTGCGTTTGCGCTCGGCAGCGCCGTGCAACTCATCCCGGAACTGCTCGTCCGAGATAGTTTCATTGCTGCCGCGGAAAAACTTAATGTTGGCGAGCTTCATGTCCTGCCCGGAGAGGCAGTCCATGAGGACGTCTTTCCTGTGCTTCGACATGGTAAGCTCCTCACTTCCTGGGTCAATTACCCTTCATACGACAAGGCGATATGCCAAGCCGGAAATTATGCGTGCCGCCCACGAACGGATGAACCAATCTCCGGCTGCATCCATCTCCTAATATTCGCGGACAGTGCGCAACGCTTTCGATGGGGAATATGCCCCCTCAATTGTGCTTTTTCCAAGGAAATTTTGTTGACCGGCCTGCGGAAAAAGCGTAGTAACGCGTCCGCGTTATAAAATAAGTTATTGATTTTAAACACTTATTTGCCATACCCCAAGATACTTGCGGGCGCATCATGGCGGTGATGCTGGTTTATAAGCGATTGTAAAGTAGCTCTCCCACCTCATGAGAATCGGTTGGCAACCGTTTGGGTATGGCTCGGTGAGGACCCTGTGACGATCTGAGAGAGCGGAGCGCGCGTCGCCGACTTAGTCGCCCCGGGATTGAAAGGCGAGGCAGCGAGGTCGATCCGGCGAAAGGTGGGACACGAGGCCTCGAAAATGCCCGGAAATACTAGGTTTCGAAAAGCATCCCACTTCTGGTTAGTAGATTGATAAACCGGGGATCTCGAGCACCGTCTCGGGGCACCACTTTATTCCAGACATTCTGCGGTGATTTTGCGCCGGCCTTGCGAGGGCCCTGGCCATCGGCTGGGCTGTGCCAGCTGGTCCGCTTGACCCGTGGCGATGCGCTGGCTCCTTCCATCCCGCTGCCAGGCGGGTGTAGCCTGTTCCGGCAGCGCGTCCAGTTCGGCTGCGTGTCCGCGACGTAACGCAGGCTTTGGAGGGCGCGCCGTGAAATCTCCCCGCCGCACTTTCATCCACCTAGCCGCAGGCGCTGCTGTGCTGCCGGCCATAGCCCGCACTTCGTGGGCGCAAGCCTATCCGTCCCGGCCGGTGCGCATCGTCGTCGGCTTTCCCGCCGGCGGGGCCACCGACATCCAGGGACGCCTGATGGGCGAGTGGCTGACGGAGCGGCTGGGCCAGCAGTTCATTGTCGAGAACAAGCCCGGTGCCAGTGGCAACATCGGCACCGAGCTGGTCGCCAAGTCACCCGCCGATGGCTACACGTTGCTGCAGGTCGTGACGCCGCATGCGATCAATGCCGCGCTCTACAGCAATCTCAGTTTCGACTTCATGCGAGACATCGCGCCGGTCATCTGCGCTGCGCGGCTGGCGTATGTCGTCGTGATAAATCCGTCGGTCCCCGCCAAGACACTGCCCGAATTCATCGCCTACGCCAGGGCCAACCCGGGCAAGATCAACTATGGATCAGCCGGCCAGGGCACTCCGCAAAACATTGCCTGCGAACTCTTCAAGATGATGACCGGGGTGAATCTGGTTCATGTGCCATACAAAGGCGGCGCGCCTGCTGTCGCCGACCTGATCAGCGGCCATGTGCAGGTCATTTTCGCGCCGATCTCCGAATCGATTCAACAAATCAAGGCCGGCAAGCTGCGTCCGCTCGCCGTGACGACTGCGGCGCGTTTGGACGTGATGCCCGACGTTCCCTCGGTGTCGGAGTTCGTGCCGGGTTACGAGGCCAGCGGCTTTGCAGGCATCGGCGTGCCCAAGAATACGCCGACCGAGATCATCACCTTGCTGAACAAGGAACTGAACGCCGGCCTCGCCGACAGCAAGATCAAGACCCGGATCGTCGAGTTGGGCGGCACGGTGCTCGGCGGCACGCCTGCGGAGTTCGGAGCGATCCTCTCGGAGGCCACCGAGAAGTGGGCGAAGGTCATCAAGTTTGCGGGCATCAAGGCCGAATAGCGCCCCGGCGTCATCACGGCGTCACAGTGGCCCGGCCTTTCCACAAGTTGATTTTGATGATCCCCCATGCAACTAAATTTACCCACTTTGATCTGGGGGGAGCAGGCGTATGTGCAACGTATGTTTATCGCGTCGTGGTTTGTTCGCGGTAGGGATGGGCGCCGTGGCGGCGGCATCGATTGCTTCGGCGCAGGCTCAACCGGCGCGATCCGCTGAAACCCCCGACGCCGCGCTGGCTCGTCTAATGGAGGGCAATGCGCGCTATGTGTCGGGGCAGTTGAAAGAGCGGGACTTCTCCGCGAATCGGGCGGCCCGCACTCAGGGGCAGGCGCCGTTTGCGGCGATCCTCGGCTGTGCCGATTCGAGAGTCGCGCCCGAATTGGCCTTCGACCAGGCGCCCGGCGAACTCTTCATCGTACGCGTTGCCGGCAACTTCGTGACGCCGGAGGGGTTGGGCAGCCTCGAGTTTGGAGCTGCCGTGCTGGGGACCAAAGTGATCATGGTTCTCGGCCATACGAGCTGCGGCGCGGTGAATGCGACGGTCGACGCCCTTCAGAAGGGCAACACGCTGCCGGGCCACATCGCCGGCCTCGTGACCGCCATGAAGCCCGGCATCGAGCCGATCATGAAAACGACAGGGCCGGATCTCCAGCAACGCGCCGTCGTCGCGAACGTGCAGGCCAATGTGCGTCGCCTTCAGACGGAGAAGCCGATCCTGAGCGAAATGGTCGCCGCCGGTAAGCTCCGCATTGTCGGTGCGTACTATGACCTGCCCACCGGCAAGGTCATCATGGTCTAGCGCCGGCACGCCGCGACTGCGGGATCAGGGCCGCCATGCGCGGCAAGGCGTTTGCCATGCTCGCTATCGCGTTGGCCCTCGAGGCTGGGCTGCTCTCCGCTGCCCAGGCACAGACGGCAGCGGAGTTAAAGGCCCGTTGCTCGCAGCTCATCGCCTACTACGACCGCTACGGAATGGGTCGGAGCACGGACTCCGACGGGCGGCGCAATCACACGCGGATAGGCGCCGAGATCGATTGCGCGAATGGTCTCTATGCCGAAGGTATCCAGGCCATGGAAGATCTTCTGCGGCGCAAGAAGTTCACGCCGCCGCCTCCGGGCCCGAACGTTCCGGAAGACGACGATTGATCGCTAACCCTTGCGCGAAGCGCCGAGGCCTTACGTGCTCAGGTCCGTATCGCCATCTTCACTTCACGTCCGCGCGCCAACTGCTTCATCCAACTCGCCAGGTCGGGACGATGCGTGACCTGATGACCGTAGTGTTTTCTCAGGGCATCGACCAGTCGGCCTTTGCGACCGAGAAGCTCATCGGCGTAGCCGATCATCACCGAGTTGGGCCAAGCCTGCGGACGAATCCGGCGCAGCCGCTCGAACAGGTTCGCTTCCGGCTCGTCAGGGTAAAGCTGGGCGAGGAGCGACAGCATGCCGGCGGTAGAGCGCGAGACGCCCATGTGGCAGTGGACCAGCAGGTGGCCATCGCGCCGGTTCGCGCGCGACGTCGCCAGCTCTTCTCCGAACTGCAGGATTGCCTCGACGTGCGCTGCCGCCGGCATCACCTTGCCGGGTTCCGGATCGATGATGTCGTGAAAGCGCAGAAGCGTGCGGTGGTGCGGCGCATAGGCCGAGAACGCATCGACGTCGAGGCGATCAGGATCGAGCATCGACAGGACGTGTGAAACCGGCGTGTCGCGCGCGTCGGACAGCTCGTCGATGCCACAGATCGTGAGCATTGAAATCGAGATAGGCGTCATGACCGTCCTTCCTGCCTTTTCGGCAGGGCAGATAGCACATTGTCCGCCGGACGCAGGCTCAAACTCTACCTTGCCGCTTGGGCCGCCAGCGGCATCAGCGGGTCCGTTTCGGTGGCTTGCCCCTGCCGCCGTCCTTGCGCCCGTTCCAGCCGACCGACTGGGTAATGTCGCGCAGGGTTCCCCATTTCACGAGAAGCGGGGGTGAATAGGCTCTTTTCGAGATCGGCTCGTCGGCGGACGAGTCGTCTCGCTTGGCATTGTCGCTCATATGATTTCCCAACCCACAACTTTCCCAAACAGCACGGCCAAGATTCCCACATGGCTGTGCTGTGGAAACATAGTCACGACGGCCGACTGACCGTCAATCGCGATATCAACGGAGGCGCAATGCGCAAGCCGGGTGCAGATTAGGCAGCCAGAGCCGACTCGCTTGCCGGATCCCCGGCGATGCGGCTGTGCCACATGATGCGCCGCTGGGTCATGTCCCAGGGGGTCGCCTGGTGCAGCAGGCAGCGATTGTCCCACACCACCGCGTCGCCTGCCGCCCAGTCATGGTGGTAGATGCGCGGGGGCTGACAGGCAAAATCGATCAACCCTTCCAGAAGGCGCCGAGCTTCATCGCGGTCCATGCCGGGAATGTTGTGGGCATGGCGGCCGATCAACAGCGATTTGCGGCCGGTTTCGGGATGTGTCTTCACCAGCGGCCGGAGCGGCACGGGGCCGTCGTGCAGGCCGTAGCCACTATATTCACCGTCGGACTTGCCGGTCTGGTGGCCGAGCTGCGACTGGCTGTAGTGCAGCGAGTGATAGGCCTGCAGCGACTCGATCTGCGCCTTCCGTGCCTCGTCGAGCGCATCGTAGGCGGCGCGCATGTCGGCCCAGCCGGTCTGGCCGCCGATCGTCGGCACTTCCTCTGCGCTGAACACGGCGCCCTTGGCCTGCACGGGCATGTAGGTACTGTCGGCGTGCCAGCCCATGTTGCCCTTCAGGATCTTCATCATGTCGTCGTTGTCTTCTTCGATCCTGAGCGTGCCGTCCGATTTCACGTTACTGATCGCGGCCATCTCGAATTCCAGGGGACCGAAACGTTTGGCGAAAGCGATCTGTTGGTCGCGTTGCAGATGCTGGCCGGGAAAGACCAGCAGCGCGTACTTCAGCCACGTCGCATGAAGCTCTCGCCAGGTCGGTTCGTCGATCTCGGCGAGCCTGATGCCTGTGACGACGGCGCCGAAGGTGGCGTCGAGGGGCTTGATCTCGAGACGGTCGGTCATCGGGAACCTCGTGAGTGTCGCCACCATCTTACGCAAAAAAGAACGGCCGGGCATTGCCCGGCCGTCCTCTCCATTTCGCAGTTCGGGGTCTTACTGAACCACGATCTCGACGCGGCGGTTCTGCGGCTCGCGAACATTGTCGCCAGTCTGAACCAGCAGGCCCTGCTCGCCACGGCTGACAACCGCGATGGCCGTGCCGGCAC
>NZ_HE997181.1:9001-339001 GCF_000312425.1 Reyranella massiliensis 521
CCCGACGTATCCGTGTGGCCCGTCGCCGTGATGCGCGCGTTGCCCTTGGTCTTGTAGGCCTGGGCCGCCTGCTTGATCGTGCCCAATGCCTGAGCCGACAGGTTCGAGCGGTCCCAGTCGAAGAACACCATGAACGACGGCGGGGTTACCGGAGCGGCCGCTGGCGGCGGTGCAGCCGGCGCCGGCGCCGGCTGGCCGAACTTGTAGGTCACGCCCAGCATCGCGGTGATGTTGTTGTTGTTGTAGGCATTCGGGCTCGTCGTGCCGTAGTACCGGCCGTCGAGATTGACGCGCAGGCTCTCGGTGACGTTCCAGCCGATACCGACGATGCCCTGATAGGCGAACTGCGTGGAGCACAGACCGCAGCCCTGGATCGTCGAGTCGACGAAGGCGATACCGGCACCCGCACCGACGTACGGTGTGATCGTGGCGCCCGGCATGAAGTCGTAGAGCAGGTTGGCCATGATCGAGAGCTGGTCGACCTTGCCGTAGACATTGGCGTAGCCCGTCGGGAAGGCGACATTGCCGGTGCCGTTGTTCGAACGGTAGGTGCCTTCCAACTCGATCCTGGGACCGACGAAGTCGTAACCCACGACGCCACCGGCGGCCCAGCCGGTGTTCATCTGGTAGCTGTTGTTATTCAGCAGCCAGTTCAGACCGCCTTGCGCACCGATGTAGATGCCGGGATTGGCCTGGCCTTGCGAAAACAGGGATTGCGCATTCGCAGCCGCCGGCAGAGCGAGCAGGGAAGCTGCTGCAGCGAGTAGGATCTTTTTCATGTGCGGTACCCTCGTTGATGGACGCATCGCATCTACGAGGGGAAATGAGGCGAAGTTGCCGTCACTCGGGCAATGGAGGCGGAACTCCTCCATCACCGTGGCCGTAACGCAACAGTGTCGCAGGTTTACTGCATGAACCAGCCGTGGCTGACAACGGCGGATTGGCCCGTAAACGCTGTGCTGGACGCTGCAGCAAAGAAAAGCACGGCGTCGGCAACTTCATCCGTCGTGGTGAATTGTCCGTCGACCGTGTCCTTCAGCATGACGTTCTTGATCACCTGTTCTTCGGTGATGTTCAGCTCCTTGGCCTGCTCGGGAATCTGCTTGTCCACCAATGGTGTGCGCACGAAGCCCGGACACACAACATTGGCCGAGACGTTGTATTCAGCGCCTTCCTTTGCCAGCACCTTGGCGAGGCCGATCAATCCGTGCTTGGCGGTGACATAGGGCGCCTTGAGCTTGGAAGCTTCCTTGGAATGCACGGAGCCCATGTAGACCACGCGACCATACTTCGCCTTGTACATGTGCTTGAGGCAGGCCTTGGTGGTGAGGAACGCACCATCGAGATGGATCGCCAGCAACTTCTTCCAGTCGGCGAACGGAAAGTCGACGATCGGCTTCACGATCTGGATGCCGGCATTGCTCACGAGAATGTCGATCTTGCCATACTTGGCGATCGTGTCGGCGACGCCCTTCTCGACCTGCGCCTCGTCGGTGACGTTCATCGCGACGGCGAAAGCATCGCCACCCTTGGCGGCGATCTCCTTGGCGGTTGCATTGGCGGCATCGAGATTGAGGTCGGCGATGACCGGCACGCCGCCTTCGGCAGCGATGCGCAGCGCGATCTCCTTGCCGATGCCCGAAGCGGCGCCGGTAACGATGGCGATACGTCCTTTGAAACGCGACATGGCAGAGACTCCTTCCGTTTGAATGCGACGCCTTCCGACAATCAGTCCTTGAGGTAGTCGTACACGACCTCGCCAAGGCCGAGCGTGAGGTCGGTGACGAAATGGCTGGCCGACAGGACTTCGCGCACCGGCAGGCGCGAGACGTCGCACATCGCATGGTCGAAGAACTGCAACGCCGCCGGCCCCGACCAGGCGCCCTTCAGTGTCACGTTCTCGGTGTAGTAGCGCACCAGCTCGCAGATGCGCGGCGTGCAATCCACGTGCGGCACGATCTTGATCATGAAGTTCGGCTTGGCCAGGCTCTTCAGCAGCGGCGCATGGTCGATCTCGCGGTGCTTGTAGCCCATGGTGGCGTTGACGCAGAGCACCGAGCCGTAGTGCAGGGTGCACACCAGGGTCTCGCTCTCGTGCGCGACGCGTGGCGTGGCGAGCTTCTTGGGAAAGCCCCAGATCTCGCGACCGCCGGCAATCGGCGAATTGTCGTCGAGATACATGGCGTGCACGTAACCGCCTTCCTGCACCTCGCCGCTCTTGTCCTTGAAGCGGACCGGGATCACCTGTCCGGTCTCGGTGTAGTCGCCAAAGCCTGTCGAATCCGGCATGCGGATGAATTCGTAGTTCACCGTATCGCCCACGACTTCGAGTGGCTCGGGCACGAGCGCGCGCAGCACATCGGGATCCGTGCGGTAACTGATGACGACAAATTCGCGGTTGTAGAACTTGTACGGCCCGCGCGGATAGGCCGGGTTGTTGAGGGGCATCGCAAAGGCGTTCTTGCGGACGTCGGCCAGTTTCATCGCGGTCGTCTCCTGCTTGTCCTACTCGCGGCCCTGGATGGCCAGGTCGAAGGTGAATACGCCGTCCGGGCTACGGGGCCGTTGCAGCACTTCGGGATGCTTCAGCGTGCGCGCCATGTCCTCGTAGCCGGACTTCCAATGCTCCTCCATCGTACGGCGCGAGAACTCGTAGTCCTTCGAGGCGCCCTCGTATTTGTGGGCGTGATAGATCAGGTGAATGATGTTGTAGACCTTGTCGTCGGCCGCCTGTGCCAGCAGCTCGGCCTCCGGCGTCTGGCGGAGTTCGGGCTGTACGGAGTCCAGGAGCTTGGCGGCAGCACGCCGCAGTGCCTGCATCTTCCTGAACTGGTCGGTACCAGCGCGGGTGCGGCTGGAGTAGCGGATATCCTTCTGCCGGACATCGACTTCGATCATGTCGCGCGGCAGCTCGCCCCGTGCGCTCCACAGGTCGACCTGGAAGGCCAGTGTGTCCTGCCGCGGCAGCGCGTCGAGTACCCATTGCAGCGGCGTGTTGGAGACGATGCCGCCATCCCAATAGAATTCGCCGTCGACCTCGATGGCAGGAAAGCCGGGCGGCAACGCGCCGCTAGCCATGATGTGCTGCGGGCCGATCCTGTGGGTCTGGTTGTCGAAGTAGACGAAGTTGCCGGTCTTCACGTTCACCGCGCCGACGCTGAAACGCTGTTTCTTGGCGTTGATGCGGTCGAAGTCGATCAGGCTTTCGAGCAGGCTGCGCAACGGCGAGACATCGTAGTAAGCGAGGTTGCCGGGATTGCCGGCCGGCAGCGCCAGCGGTGGTGGAAAGCGCGGCTGGAAGAAGCCCGGCGCGCCCCACATCAAGGTGCCCCACGACCGCCACTGATTGATCAGCTGATGCTGCAGATCGCTCTTGATCTGGTGCTTCTCGAAGTAGGGGATGCCGAGCGGCGGCCGGCTGACCTGTTCCCAGAAGGCGCGTAGTTTCTCGACTCGCTGTTCCGGGGCGTTGCCGATGATCAGGGCGGAGTTGATCGCGCCGATCGAGATGCCGGCGACCCAGTCGGGGTGAAGATTGGCTTCCGCGAGGGCCTGGTAGACGCCGGCCTGATAGGAGCCAAGCGCGCCGCCGCCCTGTAGCAGCAGGGCGGTCCGTTCGAATGGAGGGCGGGTCGACACTCGTTTGATCGCCATGTCGCGTCTCTCCCTCGCTCCTAACCACCGGCCGGACGATGCCTACCTAGCATGCGTCGGGCCAGCCCGGGTGGGCTATCTCGCCGCTTCACGGTACCTAAACGGTGAGTCAGAGATGTGCAAACAGGCTGCGGGCACCCTCGGGTACGCCGCCCAGGAAATCGCCGTCGAAGGCCAGGCGCTCGTGGGTGCCTTGCTCGAAGTTGATCGGGTCCTGGTACCAGCGCCGCGCATAGGTTGCATAGACGAAGGGCCGGCGGTGAGCGGACTGGTTGGGCGTGCCGCAATGATAGAGCCTGAAGTCCCAGAGCATGCAGGAACCCACGGGAACGACCGGCGAGATCGAAGGTGCCGTTTCGTCCGGTTTTGGCCAACGGTGGCTGCCCGGCCAGAGAGTGGTCGTGCCGTGCTGCTCGTTCATCTCGACCATGGGCAAGGCGACGGTCATCGCGTGCGGCGGCAGGAGCGGGGAGATCGCCGAGTCGAAGAGAGGCGGCCCGTCGCGATGGACGTGCTGGCGTGCTGCGCCGGGCAGGGAGAGGACCGCGCCGTAGCTTTCGAGAATGGCGTCGCGACCCATCGCCAGCCGCGCCAGAGCCACGACCGAGGGGTTGGCGTAGACCAGCGGATCGCCGAAGCCGTCGGCCATGTGCAGCGCCAGCAGCACGCGCCGGTCGCCGACCGTCAGCTTCTCCTCGCTGGGGTCGTCGCTGAAATAGGCGGCGTAGCGTGCCTCGAAGGCGCCCTTCAAAGTCGCGACCAGCCCCGTGGGCAGGACATTATCGAGGATTGCGTAGCCGTTCTTGACGAGGCAATCATGGGCCTGCCGGACCGGCTCGCTGTCGGTCAGGTCGCTTCCCGGAAGTTCCCGGGATATCTGCGTGCAGTCTATTCGGATCATGGATTTCGTGCCTCGCGATAAGAGACGTAATTGAGTGCGGTTGCCAAGTCTTCTCAGGACCGCAGCCCCGCGCAGGGGCGCGGCCCGTATCGGCACCTCGTCTATGGTCTCGCCCTCGAAAGCGACTTCCCGTTCGTCTCGATCGGCGAGGTGCCGGACGAAGGGATGGAGACATCGATCCGTCTGACACTGGCTCCGCCTGAGTATTTTCGTCGGAAGGCTGCGCGTCCTGCCGCCAATCCCGACGACTGGATCCAGCATGGAGTCCTGGAGGACGGCTCGGTCCATATGAAGATCAGAGGCATCTTCGAGGCGATTGTCGCAGCGGACGGTCGTTCGGTCGCCTGCATGCGGCCGGATGAGGCGGATCAGGGGTCGTTCGAGGCCAATCTGCTGAACTTCGTGTTGAGCGCGGCACTGACCCTGCAGGGCGAGGAGCCGTTGCATGCTACCGTGCTCGCCCTTGAGGAGGGCGTGGTCGCGTTGCTCGGGCCGAGCGGCGCCGGCAAATCGACGCTCGCAGCCTTCCTGATCGGCCACGGTGCGCGACTGATCACCGACGACATGCTGCGGCTCACCTTCATCGAAGGCCGCGGCTATGCGCATTACGGGCCCAATCGGCTCAAGTTGCTCGACGAACCGGCGCAGCGTCTGCTGCCCGGCTCCATCGCGGCGGGATACTTCAACTCCTTGAGCGGCAAGCTCATGGTGCAGCCCGAAGACCCCCTCGGTTCCCGTCGAACGCCGCTGCCGCTCACGGCGCTCTTCTGGCTGGGCGACGAGCCGCCTGCCGATTCTTCCGCGGTTGGCGAGGTACGCGTAACCCGTCTTCGCGGGATGGAACTCATGCGCATCCTGACTTCTTCGGCCATGAATATCCGCGACTACAGCCCGTCGCGTCTGGCCAGGCAGCTTCGCTTCGCCGAGCGGGTCGCGCGGGCCCTGCCGGTCCACGCTCTCGTCTATCCCCGCGACTACGGGCTGCTTGGTCGCGTAGCCGAAGAAATCCGCAAGATCGTGCGTGCTTTGTGAGCGTCTCTGCTCGCGCTCCTCACGTCTGCTTCTTGATGTGGGCAAACAGGCCGCGATCGACTTCGGCTACGCCGGCGAGGAATTCGGGGCCGAGGGCCAACCTTGCCCCGGCCAGGCGCAGTCCGTAGCTGGCGTCGCGGAACCAGCGCCGGGCATAGACGGCGTGCAGCACCGTGTGCGGCCGATCCGAACGATTGGCGGTTGCGCCGTTCAGCAGCCGCGAGTCGAGGATCGCGGCACTACCCGGCGAGATCTCGAGCAGCTCGGGCACGGCTTCCTCGTTTGGCATCTTCCAGCGGTGGCTGCCTGGCCAGAGGGCGACGCGGTGCGCTCTCCCCAACGGCAGGAGGCAGGTGAGGGCATGTGCCGGCAGCAGCGGTGAGAGGTCGGCATCGAACAACGGCGGCCGTTGCGATCGATAGGCTGGGGCTCGGCATTGGGCAGAGCCACTTCGGCGCCGAAGCCCTTGAGGACCGCGCTGCGGTCGAGCGCTACGCGCACAATCGCGACGATGGCCGGATTGGCATAGACCAGCGGTTCGGCAAAGGCGCCCGAGAGTTCGACCGGCAGGACGTAGCGCCGGCCGCCGATCTTGAAGCAATCGTCGGGTGGATCGTGTCGGCCCGCAAAGGCAGCGTCGAGCGCAGCGAGCGTGGTTGGTGCCAGCACCCGTTCCAGGACGACGTAGCCGTCCTTCACGAGATGATCGTAGGCCTGGCGGGCTGGTTCGGTCTGAGCCAGGAGGTCGGGGGGCGCCCCCATGTCGGCGAAGCCGCCGCAGTCGATTTTCATTGCCGGTACATCATGATGTTTCAGGATGCTATGATAGGTGGCAATGAGGTCTGTCGCGACATTCCTCGCGCTGTCCGGTTCCGACCGCAGGCTGCTGCTCAGCGCTCTGGCGACGATCGCCAGGGTGCGCATTGGCTTGCGCCTGCAATCCATCGAGCGATTAAAGGCATGGTCGCAGCAGGCGAAAGCAGGCGAGATTCCAGCCGACCGGCTTTCATGGGCCGTGCAGGTCGCTGCGCGCCGCCTGCCGGGCACGAGTTGCCTGGCATCGGCGCTCGCGCTGCAACGCCTTCTCTCGCAGCAGGGCCTCGTTTCCGAGCTGCATATCGGGGTCGCCCGGCAGGCCGGGGCCTTCGCGGCCCATGCCTGGCTCACGCACCACGGTGAAATCCTGATTGGTGCGGAACAGCATGAGGATTTCACGCAGCTCGTCGCCTGGCCTTCCAATCCGGCCTGATCTTGTTTGCCGCGATCTACGATAGGTCGGGTCAGCCCGTCGATCGCCGGTTGCTGATGCGTGCCGGCCTTGTCGTCGAGAGCCCATCCGGTGCGCCGCAGCTTGCCTTCGTCCATTCATGCGAAAGTTTCGACGGTGAATGGCGTGGCTGCGCGAACCTGCAGGGCCGGTACTGGATTGCTGGCCGCATACGCCTCGATGCGCGTCGCGACCTGGCGGCACGGCTCGCGAAGACACTCGCGGCGATGCCACCGACGCCGACAGACGGCGAGCTCTGCCTCCAGGCCTATGCTGCGTGGGGTGATCGCTGCGTGGAGCATCTGGCCGGCGACTTTGCCTTCGTCCTGTGGGACGGTGAGCGTCGCCGGCTGTTGGCTGCACGCGATCAGCTTGGTGTGCGTACCCTGTTCCATGCCGAGAAAGACAGTGTCTTGGTTCTCGGCGATTCTCTCGACTGGATCGTCAGCACTCCGCTCGCGGGCCAACCGATCGATCGCGAACACGACGAACAATGGATAGCCGATTTCCTGACGGCAGGCTCCAGTCTCGACGTCGAGCGGACGGTCTATCGTGCCGTGAAGCGGCTTGCGCCCGCCCATCTGCTGGAGATTTCCGACACGGCCGTAGCGGTGCGTCGCTATTGGCATCTCGAACTTGACGAACCGCTTTATCTCAAAAGTGGTGCAGCCTATGCCGAGCGGTTTCTCGAGCTGATGTCACACGCCATCGGCGACCGCTTGCCGGCGGGTCGGGTGGGCATCTCCATGAGCGGCGGGATCGATTCGACGACGCTCGCTGTCTGCACCATCGCGGCCACGGGCGATGCTTCGCGTGTCGTTGCCGAATGCACGCACTTCGAACGGTTGATGCCGGACGACGAAGCCTCGTTTGCGAGGCTCGCAGCCAGGCATCTTGGGATCGAGCTCCACGTAAAGGCGATCGACGACTTCATCTACGATCCCGACTGGAGCAGCCGGTCGGAGAGCTTGGCTGAACCTTCGGCCAATGTCGTCGCTCGCCATCCCGACCGGCTGATGGCTCTTGAACAGGCGCGGCGCGCGCCGGTCTGGTTCTTCGGCGAGGGGCCGGACAATGCGCTGACGTTCGAGCGCGACGCCTACTTCGCGTGGCTGGCCAGGCGTGGCGAATGGCTGCGTTTCGGTCGGGCGGCGCTGCTCTATCTCAAGGCCAAGGGAATCGGCGGATGGGGCGAGACCTTGCGCCGCTATGCTCGCCGCGGCGAATCTCCAGTGGACGGTTCCGATGTGCCGAGCTGGCTCGACCGTGGATTGGTCGAGCGCCTGGGTCAGGAAGAACGTCTCGGGCATCTGGGAGGGGCCGGCGGTCCGGCGCATCCCTGGCGGCCCCGCGCCATCGCCTCCTTTACGGATGCCATCTGGCCTGCCTTGTTCGACGACTTCGACAGCGACGAGAGGCTGGCGCCGATGGTCTGGCGGCACCCGTATCTCGACTTGCGCGTGCTTGGCTTCCTCCTCGCCGTTCCCCCAGTGCCCTGGGCTCGGGGAAAGCTCCTGATGCGCACCGCCATGCGTGGCCGGCTGCCCGACATCGTGCTGGGCCGCCGCAAGACGCCCCTGGTCGGTGCGCCGCTGGCCGATCTCGTTGCGGCGAGAGGCCTGCCGCCGCTATCGAACGCCCCGCAGCTTGCCCGCTATGTCGACGTCGGCGCCTTGCCTGGCCGGTTGCCCGCCGGGGCGGCACTCGATCAGCTCATCCGCGTCCATGCGCTCGATCACTGGCTGGCCCGGAACGGCTGACCGGACCCTATTGCCGGTGCCCGGAGGGGTCGGTAGAGAGTGCCTATGCTCGACATGTCCACCGTGGTGAAGAAGTCGGCCGCCCAGGTGTCGTGCGTCCTCAACGAAGAGGTTGCCGTGCTGAACGTCGAGCGCGCTCTTTACTTCGGTTTGCAGGGTGTCGGCGCCTATGTCTGGGACAGGCTGGAGGAGCCGCGTTCGGTCGCGGCGATCTGCGACGATGTGTTGGCGAATTTCGACGTGCCGCCGGACATTTGCCGGCGAGACGTCATGGGCTTCCTCGACAGCCTGTCCGAAGCCGGCCTGATCGAAGCGGTCAAGGCCTGATCGCGGCGCGCGTTGCCGCCGGCGAGGAATAGACCTTGCGCAACAGTCCACCCGGAGATGCCGCCTTCGACCTCCTTTGCATGTTGGTGAGACCGAGGCCGGAACTCGACCGTGCGCGACAGTTTCTCGACGAGGGCGTGGACGTTACGGACCTTCTCCACGCGGCGCAGATACATTCGTTGCGGCCCCAACTTATCCGGTCCCTGGCTGAGTTCGGCTGGTCGCGGGTGCCGCCAGCGGAGCGATCGTCTCTTGAAAGCTTCCGGCAGCTTCACAGCGCCATGTCGCTCGCGAACGCCGAGCAGCTCGGCCGGATCGCCGACGCGCTTGCCGCGCGCGGCGTTCGCTTTGCCGCCTTCAAGGGCGTGACCCTCGCGATCATCCTGTATGGCGATCTGTCGGCACGCGAGTACACGGATATCGATCTCATCGTCCCGGCCGAAGCGCTCGACGCCGCCGAGGATGTCGTCGAAGCGCTGGGCTACGTCAACGACCACAGCGACCGGCGCTTCCGGCATGCCTTTCAGGGGTATCAGCGGCAGCTCGCCTTTACCCATCCCGACCGGGCCACGGTCGACCTCCATTGGGATTTTACGGGCAGCCATCTGCCATTCCCGCTGTCGCCTGCCGATATCTGGCGCGCGCTCGAGACGGTGGAGGTCGGCCACCGGCATGTTCCCGCCATCGCCGGCCCCGATCTCGCGCTGCTGCTGGCCGGCCACGGCACCAAGGAGCGGTGGCGCAGCCTGGGCTGGGTCGTCGACTTCGCCGTCTTGGTCGAGCGCCGAGGCGATCTCGACTGGGCGTCGATCCATGCCCGCGCCCAGGCGCAGGGGTGCGGCGACAACGTGCTGTTGGCGTGCGCGCTGGCCGAACGCCTGCTGGGTGTCGCCGTGCCGCAGGCATTGGCGCTGCCGCTCGGCCGCAGCACTCGCGTCGAGATGCTGGCCGCGGCGTTGATCGAGGAGCTGCGACACGGTGGGCACGGCCCGCAAGCGGTGCGCAACCTCGCCGATATCGACGTCTGCGACCGGCGCTGGGACAGGATCGCCGCGAGCATCAAGCTGGCGCTGACGCCCACCGCCAGCGACTACCGCGCTATGCCGCTGCCGGCATCGCTATGGCCGCTCTATCGCATCACGCGGCCGTTCCGCCTGGCCGCGCACGCCATCTCCAGCCGTTTCTGAGCCGGCGCCTTATTCCGCGGCCGCTGCGGCGAAGCGGAGATCGGGCAGCATCGTCGAACGGTCGATCGGCGCGCCGGCATCGAACTTCTTCAGCTCCGGCATCACGGTCCTGGCGAACATGGTCATGTTCCGCGCCGCTTCCTCGTGCGGCATGCCGGCATAGGAGAAGACGCCGACATAGCCGCAGTTCCGGGTCTGCTTGTGGATCGCCATGATCTTCTCGTAGACCTGCTCGGGTGTGCCGTAGACCTGAAGATCGGCGAAGAACTCGATTGCCTTCTGGTCGCCGTAGACGGCGAGCTTCTCATTCATCTTGGCGTAGTATTCGTAGCCACGCTGGTTCTTCATGTGGGCGCCGGCGAACTGATAGTGGTCGAGCACGGTGCGGTAGTAGCCACCGATATACTTCACTGCCATCTCGCGCGCCCGTTCCGCGCTTTCGTCGACGAAGGTCCAGCCGGCCGAGATCGGCTGCGGCGCGTCGGTGCCGTTGATCTCGCGATAGAGCTGATTGTACTCGGCCAGTTCCTTCTCGACCTCGCGCCACGGCTTCTGCGGGATGATGAGCAGGCCGACCCCCAGCCGCGCCATGATGCGCGCGCTTTCCGGACTGACGGCGGCAGCATAGGTGCGGCCGCGGAAACTCTTGAAGGGGGCGGGGCGGATCTCGACCGGCGGCTGCTTGTAATGCTTGCCCTGATATTCCATCACGCCGGTTTCGAGACCCTTCAGCAGCGCGTCGCCGTATTCGACGAACAGCTCGCGGCTGTCGCCCATGTCGAGGCGAAAGCCGTCGAACTCGACCTTGCCCGCGCCACGGCCGAGACCCAGGATCATGCGCCCGCCGGAAAGGTGATCGAGCATGGAGATCTGTTCGGCAACCCGCATGGGATCGTGCCACGGCAGCACCACCACCATGGAGCCGAGCCGGACGTTCTTGGTGCGGCCGGCCATGTAGGAGAGGAACTGCACCACGTCGGGGCACATCGTGTAGTCGGTGAAATGGTGTTCGACCGACCAGATCGAGTCGAAGCCCAGCGGCTCGGCCATGTCGGCCAGCGCCAGTTCGTTCAGGTAAATCTGCCGGTCGGTAACTGCTCGGCCGGTATTCTGAAAGACTGCAGCCATTCCGGTGTGCACAGCGTTTCCTCTCGTTGGTTTTCACTATGGTAAACGGCCGTTCACATGATTGGAAAGCCCCCTCGAATGCTTGATTCCGCCGTATTCGACCGTCATATCCCGCCCATGAACACCCGTTCCCGGCGTACGTTTCTCGCGGGCCTTGGCGCTGCCACGGCTGCAGGTTTCACCGGCTCCTTTGCCTCGGCGCAGACGGCCAACCCGGACGTGTCCGCGGTCGAGCGCTACTTCAACGGCCTGCGAACCATGCAGGCACGGTTCGTGCAATCCAATCCCGGCGGCACCGTCGTGCAAGGCACTCTCTCGGTGCGGCGTCCGGGCCGCATGCGCTTCGAGTACGATCCGCCCTCGCAGCTCAAGATCGTGGCCGACGGCAGCCAAGTCACCATGTGGGACATCGCCAACCGCGACTTTGGCCAGTGGCCGATCGGCTGGACCGCCGCTTCGTTCCTGGTGAAGGAGCCGATGGTCCTGCAGGGCGGCGATCTCACCGTCGAAAAGGTCGAACGCGCCGACGGCATGCTGCAGCTCACGCTGAGCCAGGCCCGCAAGCCGCAGGAAGGCAAGGTGATCGTGCGGCTTGCCGAGAACCCGATGGTGCTGCGTGGCTGGACGATCATCGACAATCGCGGCCAACGGGTCGACGTTTCGCTGAACGGCCTGCAGACCGGCCTGCAGTTGGCCGATTCGCTCTTCAAGTTCGACGGTCCCGATGCCAGCATTATTCGTCGCGGTGGTCGCTGAGGCGCTGTAACCTGCGCCCGACAAGGCGTGGGGACGGCAAGACGTGAACGGACTGATCGTGCGGGCCTCGACCGAGGCCGACGTGGCGCGCTGCGCAAAAATCTACGGGCATCACGTGCTGTACGGCACGGCCTCCTTCGAGGAAACGCCGCCCGATCTGGCCGAGATGAAAAAACGCCGTGCCGCCGTCCTCGACCTCGGCTTGCCTTACATCGTCGCGGAGAAAGAGGGCCGGCTCCTCGGCTATGCCTATGCCGGCACCTATCGCCCGCGCCCGGCCTATCGCTACTCCGTCGAGAACTCGATCTACATCGACAAGGATGCCGTGGGGCTGGGGGTCGGCAAGGCCCTGCTGCCACCCCTGATCGACCTCTGTACTCGGGCTGGTCGCCGGCAGATGGTCGCCATCATCGGCGATTCCCAGCATGTGGCGTCGATCAAGCTCCACGAAGCCTGCGGCTTCGAGATGGTCGGCACCTTCAAGAGCATCGGCTTCAAGTTCGGTCGTTGGCTCGACAGCGTGCTGATGCAGCGGGCACTGGGAACGGGCGATACGATGGCGCCCGAGGACCTCAACCTTCCAAAGCGGAGCTGACGCCATGCGCCTGATCGACTATTTCGACCGTGGCGCCGATCTCTATCCCGAGCGGCATTGCCTGCACGACGGCACGCGCGGCTGGACCTATGCCGAGGTGCGCGGGCAGACGCATCGCGTCGCCAACGGGCTGCTGGCGCTGGGCCTGGGCCGAGGCTCGAAGGCGGCGGTCTACAGCCCCAACCATGCCGCGGCCTATGCCTGCCTGCTGGGCATCGTGCGGGCTGGCGTCACCTGGGCCCCGGTGAATGCGCGCAATGCCCTGGAGGAGAACCTCTACATTCTGAACAACACCGATGTGGAGGTGCTGTTCTACCATTCGAGCTTCGAGGACTACCTGCCGCGCATCCGCGAAGCCTGCGCGGAGATCCGCGAATTCATCTGCATCGACCAGCCCTCGTTCGAGATCTGGCTGGCCGACCAAGATCCTCTTGCACCGGACCTGCCGGAAGCGCCCGACGATGTCGCCTTCCTCGCGAGTTCCGGCGGCACCACGGGCCGGCCCAAGGGCGTGCAGATCACCAACCGCAACATCGAGGCGATGAACTCGATCTTCTGGGCCTGCATGCCCGTGAAGCCGCTGCCGGTCCATCTGATGGTGGCGCCGATGACGCACGCGGCGGGCGTCTGCTCCTTCCCGCTGCTGGCCTATGGCGGCACCAACATCTTCATGGGGACGGCCGATCCCGGCGCGATTCTGGCCGCGATCGAGAAGCACCGGGTCACGCACATCTACATGCCGCCGACCCTGATCTACATGCTGCTCGCCCACCCCGACGTGCGCAAATACGACTACAGTTCCCTCCAGCATCTGGTCTATGCCTCCGCGCCCATGTCGGTCGACAAGCTGGTCGAGGCGATCGAGGTCTTCGGTCCGGTGCTGACGCAGACCTACGGTCAGGCCGAAGCCTGCATGATCTGCACCTTCTTTTCGCCGGAGGACCATGTGGCGGCGCTGGAGACCAATAACCGCCACCGGCTGGCGAGCTGCGGCAAGGTCTCGCCGCTGGTGCGGCTCGAAGTCATGGACGATCAGGGCAACATCCTGCCGCGTGGCGAACGCGGCGAGATCGTCGTGCGTGGCGCTCTTGTCATGAAGGGCTATTACAACAACCTCGAAGCCACGGCCGAGGCATCGGCTTTCGGATGGCACCATACGGGGGACATCGGCGTTATCGACGAAGACGGCTTCGTCTACATCGTCGATCGCAAGAAGGACATGATCATCTCTGGTGGGTTCAATGTCTTTCCGAGCGAGGTCGAGCAGGTCCTGTGGGGGCATCCTGCGGTGCAGGATTGCGCGGTGATCGGCGTGCCCGACGAGAAGTGGGGCGAGTCGGTGAAAGCCGTGGTCGAGCTGAAGCCCGGTGCGACGGCCTCCGCCGAGGAGCTGATCGCCCTCGCCAAGGAAAAGCTCGGCGGCGTGAAGGCACCGAAATCCGTCGATTTCATCGCCGCCCTGCCGCGCAGCCCCGTCGGCAAGGTCCTGAAGAAGACCCTGCGCGAGCCCTACTGGGCCGGCCACGAGCGCAAGATCTGATGCTGGACTCGCTGCGGCGGCTTCCGCCCAACGTGCAGGGTGCGCTGTGGCTGGTGAGCGGCGGGTTCATCTTCACCTCCACGAGCGTGATGATCCGGCTCCTGTCGGAGCAGATCGAAAGCGTCCAGACGGCTTTCTTCCGCGCCGCCATCGGCCTTCTGCTGCTGTTGCCCTACATCGCCATGGGGCGCGTGAAGCCCTGGCAGAGTCCGCGAATCGCCGGCCACTTCTGGCGCACCTTCATGGGCACGACGTCGATGGTACTGGGCTTCTATGCCGTCGCCCTGCTGCCGTTGGCGGATGCCACGGCCATCGCCTTCTCCCAGCCGCTCTTCTCCGTCGTCGTGGCTGCCATGATCGCCAAGGAGAAGGTTCGGTGGCGCCGCTGGACAGCGACGATCGTGGGCTTCGTCGGCGTGCTCGTGATGGTGCGGCCGGGCGAAGGCAGCCTGCAGCTCGGCGCGCTGGTGGCTCTGTCCAACGCCGCCTGCGTCGCCGTTTCGATCTATCTGGTGAAGCGCCTGTCGGATACCGAAGCGCCGCTGATGATCCTGACCCAGTTTGCGATCTTCTCGACGCTGTTCCTGGCGCCACCGGCGCTCTGGGTATGGCGCTGGCCCGACCTGTGGGGCTGGGTGCTGGCTGTCGGCATCGCCGTCAGCGCGACGATCGGCCAGTATTTCTGGGTGCAGGCCTTCAAGGCCGGCGAGATGTCGGCGGTGGCGCCGTTCGAGTATCTGCGCCTGCCGTTCGCCGTCTTCATGGGCTGGCTGATCTGGAGCGAGATGCCGGTGGTCTGGACCTATGTCGGCGCGGCCATCGTCATCGCCTCGGCGCTCTACATTGCCCATCGCGAACACCAGCTCGCACGCGAACGGCGGCGAGCTGCGCTGGCGGCGGTCAAACTGCCGACGGATTCGCCTGGGCCTTGAGCAGCCAGGCGCGCGCCCGCTCGCGGTGCGTCTCGGTAATGTGCATGCGCGCCGCAGTGAAGGCCGCAACCAGCACGGCGGCGTCGTCCGTGAAGCCCAGCCCCAGCAGCAGGTCGGGGACGGCATCGAAGGGCAGGACGAAGTAGGCCAGCGCGCCCAGGAGCGTCGCCCGGATCGCCAGCGGCGTGGCGCTGTCCGTCGCGCAATAAAATGCCGCCACGGCATCCTCGGTGAAGGGGACGCGGCCCAGGGTCCGGCGCGCCTTTTTCCAGAAGCCGCGACGTACCGTCGCCTCGTTCCGGGTCAGCTCTGCGGTATCGCTCATGGGCGGAAACGTTGGCATGGCCGGCCCGCTTGGCAAGGGGGGTAGCCGTGCTAAAAGCGCCCAACCACGGAGGATATCAATGAACGTCAAGGGTCAGGCCGTCATCGTCACCGGCGGCGCATCGGGTCTGGGAGGCGCGACGGCGTCGGCGCTGGCGGCTGCGGGCGCCAAGGTCGCGATCTTCGATCTGCAGGATGAACTCGGCGAGAAGAAGGCCAAGGAAATCGGCGGCCTCTACGTCAAGACCAACGTCGCGGACGCCGCCAACACCGAGGCT
The DNA here is from genome assembly GCF_000312425.1 of Reyranella massiliensis 521. Lineage (GTDB taxonomy): Bacteria > Pseudomonadota > Alphaproteobacteria > Reyranellales > Reyranellaceae > Reyranella > Reyranella massiliensis. Next base: position 24,683 of record NZ_HE997181.1, read on the forward strand.
TCGGTGAAGACGGTCGTCGAGAAACTGGGCGCCCCGAGGGTCGCGGTGAATTGCGCCGGCATCGGCCGCGCGGCCCGCACCATCTCCAAGAACGGCCCGCACGACCTCGGCATGTTCGCCCAGGTCATCCAGGTTAACCTGATCGGCACCTTCAACGTGATCCGTCTCGCCTCGTGGGCGATGAGCCAGGCCGAGCCGATGGACGACGGCGAGCGCGGCGTGATCATCAACACGGCGTCGGTGGCGGCGTTCGACGGCCAGATCGGGCAGGCGGCCTATTCCGCCTCCAAGGGCGGCGTCGTCGGCATGACGCTCCCGATCGCCCGCGACCTCGCCAGCATGGGCATCCGCGTCTGCACCATCGCGCCGGGTCTCTTCCTCACGCCGATGATGATGGGCCTGTCGGCCGAGGCGCAGAAGAGCCTGGGTGCGCAGGTGCCGTTCCCCTCGCGGCTGGGCGACCCGAAGGAATATGCCCAGCTCGCCATGAGCATCGTGGAGAACCACATGCTGAACGGCGAGACGATCCGTCTCGACGGCGCCATCCGGATGGCCCCGAAGTGACAGCGAAGCTCGGTCTGGCGTTGGCGATGGTGATTGCTGTCGCCACGCCGGCACTGGCCGAACCACGCTGGCTCGCCTGCAAGTTCAACGATGGCCGCGGCAAGACGCCGACATTCATGATGATGTTCGACGACCGTCGCAACGTCGCAGCCCTATGGGATGGGGCGGCGCTGGTCGACGGGACCAGCACGGCCATCACCTTCCAGTCGATACGGACACGCTTCCCGCCGTTCGTGGTGATCTACAACCGCAACGACGGGGCGCTCGCCGTCACGCCGGTCGAGAACACTTATGGCGGCATCCTGCATGGCGAGTGCCGGCGCAGCGCGCCGCCGCCGAACGCGCCGGCCTCGGCGCGTTGACGCGCTGCGGCAGGTACCGCGATCTCAGCTCGGGTAGCTGAGGTCGCTGATGCGCTCGCAGCGCAGGTCGGCAACGCTGTTTTCCGTCGCCATGCGCGCGGGCGTGCGCTCGCCGTCGCAGGTATAGCGGATTCGCAAGGACTTGGTGCCGCGGTCCGGCATGCCGAAGATATAGGCCATGGCGGGCACCTGGCAGCGCGTGGGGCCGCCGCTGCAGATATCGCGGACGAGCTGGGTGACGTCTGCCTGGCGGCCATCGGGCCCGCCCCAGGTCGCGTCGATGATGTCGATGCGGCGTGGCTTCACCGGGCTTTCGCCGACGCAGGCCATGTGAACTTTGAACGTGGGCGGGGCGACCTCGGCCAGCACGAAGTTCTGCGGCTGGCAGGTCCAGATCACGGTCAGCTTCTTGTCGAGGTTGGCGCGGGTATCGTTGAAGGTCGGGCCGTTCGCCAGAACATCGCAGGGGTAGCCGCCGGGGCAGGTGACCAGGCTGGTGACGTCCGCCGCGGGGCCGGCCTGGGGCAGGCCCCAATAGGCCTTCTTGATCAGGGCTGTCGATTGAACAGGGCGGATCGTATAGCTGCAGGCGGCGACCGCGCCGATGCAAAGGGCTGCGAATACAAAAAGACGACCCAACTTCATGTTTCCCCCGCGTGCGGCGCCAACCTATCTACATATTATCGCGTCTGCAATGCAATTAGGCGCTGGCCGCCGCCTGTGCAATCGCTGCTATACCAGCGAACAACGAGACTTCTAGCACAGCTCGGAGAAAAGCGGTTCTTGCCGAGAAATCACGGAGCTGCCGCATCGGGCCTCACAATTGTGGAAGAGGGAGTGGGGTCAGCAGGTTCGAACAGTCAGGTTCAGGGTCGTACAAGCAGATCGTCGAAATAGGTGACGCTATCGGCCTTGGTCCATAGGGCAACACGGCCCGGTGCGGTGAAGGTCGTGTCCGTTGCCGCGAACAGGGTCTTGCCATTCAGGAAAACCTCGAACCGTGAGCCGCGAGCTTCGATGGCAAGTTCCTGCCAAACGCCGGACGGTACCTTGATATCGGCGCCCTCGAACTGGATGCGGCGTCCTGCAACGACCCGATACAGCCGTACATTGTCCTCGAGCGCGTTGGCGCGCACTACATAGTAGTTGTTTGCGTCGCGGAGCCGGAGTGCGATGCCTGCAGCGCGATCGACAGAACCGGCCACAGGCTTGAAACGCACGCTGATGCGCAGGTTGGCCGGTGTCGTGGCGTCGAGGATCGCCAGCGGAAACCGATTGTCCGTGCGGTCGGCGCTGGTCTGCGCCAGTACCTTCGCCCCGGCGGGCGCAGTCTTGTCTTCGATGACGGTCCAGTTCACCGGACCGCCATCGCCGGTCAACGCCATCGTCATGTCGGATGGCAACTGGCCGAGAGCGAAGTCGAGGTGCATCACGGTTTGAGCCTGGGCCGACAACGACCGGCAGGATGCGAGGGCACCTCCGAGCATCGCCAAGGTGCGGCGACGAGGGCTCGCGATGAACTTCTTGCTCATGGCTCCTCCAGAAGGTCGAGAGCGCCAGTGTGGCTTGCCGAAAACACATAGAGGCGGTCAGGCGGGACCAGTGCCGTCGTCTTGGCGCCACTGGCGATAACGAACCGGGTCGTGAAGCCGGTGCGTGGATCGATCGACTGGATCAGTCCGGGTTCCTCGATCGCGACATGCACGAGGCCGCGCGTCGAATTGAAGAAGGTGGCGTCGGGCGAACCGGCGAGCGGCCATTGACTGAGGACCCGTCCGTCCTCTGCATCCATCTTGACCAGCGCACCTTCATCGCAAGCGATGTAGAGCCGCCGGCTGGCGTGGTCGATGTCGATGCCGTGGGCGCCAGTGACCGGAAGCGGCCAATGATGCACGGTGTCGAGTGCAGGCAGGCGGGCCACCAGCATCATCGAGGGGTCGCGGATCGCGAGGAAAACGCGCTCGCCTGCGGAGTCGGTCACGCACCATCGCGGTCGTCCGGCCAGGCCGATCGCCCAGCGCTGTCCGGTCCGAAGATCGATGGTCTGCAGTTCGGCGCGATGGGTTTCGTCGCCGATGCAGGCGACGATGGCCAGGTTGGTGGCAGCGACGAATGCCACGCCGTTCGGCCGCGCCTGTGGCAACCTCGATCGTGATCGATCACCTCGACGCGATCCCGACCGGTATGCGCCACAAACACCCGTCGGGTCGTCGGGTCGAAAGCGCCGTGATCGAACGACGAACTGGTGCAGTCGGGTATCTCAATGATCCGAATCGTTTTGAGGTGCATGTCGCTACCGAATGCTTGCCTGAATATTGAGAACCTTCTTGAGAGACTCCGACAAGGCCGCCGCCTTGCCTTTTCCCCAGTAATGGAGGAACAGGTATCGTGGCTCCTCGTGGCTCATATGCTGGTGGATCGCGACGATGTTGATACCTTCGGTGCGCATCGCCTTCAGGACCGGCTGAAGCTCGTTCTCCGTCATGGCGAAGTCGCCATCGACGACGGCCCCTCGTCTGTGCCGCCGAAGGATGCCCGTGTGTTGATGCCCATTTCCTTGCCGACATGCGTGCCGTGCATGGTCGCCGACCGGCCGATAACGACCTTGAACATGCCGCGTTCAGACTGTCCCTTCATGCCCAGTATGGTCTCGAGCGGCGCGGCCGCGATCGCATTGGTCAAAGTGATATTGACTGGGAAATTCTTTGCCGGGGTGGGCGTGGCTGCACGAATCTCCGCGATCTTGTCGTAGACGCTCTTCACACCTGCGGCGAGGTCTCCGGCATCACCCATGCCGCCGATGTGCATGAAGTACACTCTGGGTTCGTCGAAGAAGAAGTGATTGTGCAGTGCCGTCACTTCCAGGCCCGCCGAGAATGCGGCACTCATGACTGGATTGACCTCGTCCTCGAAGACGACAGTGTCCCCCATCATCATGACTTTGCCGCCTTGGGCTGGTGTGAATGCTGCCCATGAACCGAGCCCCATGAAGGGTGGCATCGGCCAGCCATCGACTTGAATTTTCACATCGGTGCGGGGCTTGCCGATCTTGAAGACGTGCTCACCGGCGATGAAAGTGCCTTTGAGGCCGGACATGGCTTCGATCTTGGCAGTGTCGAGCGTGGTCGGATTCTGCGCACTTGCGGGAGTGCCCATCAGCATGACCGCACTGATCAGTGCGAGAGAGCATGGTGTTCGCATGGCTTCCTCCTTTTCGCTTGGGTGTAGTCCTCCGGTCGGTTTCGCTCACGTTGATGACGTGATTGCCTACATCTTCGGTGGCCAGTTGTGCGTCTCGCCTGTGAGGCTGCGGCACCAGGCATAGAGTGCGTCGTACATCACCATCCCGTGTTTCAGCATTTCATGGTCGTCGGGATAGACGTGGCTGAGGCCAAGCGAGATGGCGAACAGCCCGGCCGATTGCGGCGTCAGGTCGAGGCGCGATGTATCGGCACCGCGTACGATGTCGGCCAACCTGTCGAGGCCCGGTGCATCGAGCCGATACTCGGAAATGAAGGCGTCGAAGCTGCACTTCTCGCCGACATGGCTGAACTTCACGTCGGGAATGTCGTACGGCACGGCGCCGGTTTCCTTGGCAGTGGCCAGCACGCGATCGGCAGGAACGTAGAGAAACTCCGGCTCCTTCTCGATGAAGCGCTGGATCAGCCATGGACAGGCAATGCGGTCGATCTTGGGACGTTCGCGAGTAACCCACTTCATGTCTTTTCTCCTTCCTGCAGCGGTTCGGTCGGCAGGCCGTCGGCACGCCAGGTGCCAATGCCGCCGGCGACCGTGACTGCATCTATGCCGTGCTCGCGCAGCCTGGCCGCGCAGTTGCCGCCGATCTCGAAACCCCAGGCGCAATAGACGAGCGCTTTGGCGCCGCGGGGAAGCGAGGCCGCGATCTCGTCGACCTTGTCGGGCGGCGCCCGGCGCGCGCCGTGCAGTCGCATCGGGACGGAAGTCGCGTCGTCGGCCAGTCGGGCATCGATCACGATGAGATCGGGGTCGGCTTCGAGCATCTTTTGTGCAGCGATCGTCTGGACAACGTGCGGCTTGGGCTCTGCCGACGTGCCCTCGAAGCGGGCAGCAACGCGTGGCCAGGCGATATTGGCCATGAAGGCGTCGACGTAGGCCGCGGCATTGCTGCCGAAGTCGACGTGATAGGCGTGCTCGTACATATCGAGCGCCAGCAGCGGTGTTCCGCCGGCGAGGCCGTGCATGTGGTCGGGCGCCCATACGTTCGACAGCGTGCCGTCACGCGGCGAGCGCGTCAGCAGCACCCAGCCCGAACCACCGCCCAGCGCTTTGCCTATCGCCACGAACTCGGCGCGCCACCGCGCCAGCGATCCGAAGTCACGCACAATGCACTGGGCCAGCGCGCCGGTCGGATCGCCGCCGCCTGCTTCACCCAGGTTCTCGAAATAGGCCTCGTGCAGGAGCATCGAGTTGGTCGCGATCAGTTCCTCGCGCTTCAACCCATTGAGGCGAAAACCTGGAGCAGTCGTCGGATCGAGGGCCGACAACTCGCTGTGGATGGCGTTCAGCCGGCGAACGGCTCCACCGTAGTTGTTCTCGTAGTGGCTGGCGATCAGCCGGGCCGACAGGCCGTTCAACCGGGGTGGTTTGAAGGAGAGGGGGCGGGCGCGGAAAGACATCGGACCCTCGGCGGTGATACACTCGTATCAGTGGGGAAATACTGCCGTTGGTCTGGCTGCGCAAGGGAAATATGATATAAATGTTTCAAAAAATTATGATATGAGATACGAGTGAACTAGAATGAATGGTGAAGCCTCCCAAGCCGCGCGATGGCTGCTGCTGATCCACCAACTGCCGACCAAGCCTGCCTATGCGCGGGTGAAGATCTGGCGGCGCCTGAAGGGGCTGGGCGCGGTGACGGTGAAGAACTCGGTCTACGCGTTGCCCAGCAATGTGGAGACCCGCGAGGACTTCACCTGGCTGATCAAGGAGATCGCTGAACTGGGCGGCGAGGGCTTCGTCTGTGAGGCGACCCTTGTCGACGGCCTCGACGATGGCGAGGTCCGGGCATTGTTCGGTGCTGCGCGCGACGAAGACTATGCAGAGGTCGCTGCGGCAGCGCGCGAGCTGTCTGCCAGGTGTTCGAGTTCGAGTCGCGCCGAGTTGGCCGGCCCGGTGGCGCGATTGCGCAAGCAGCTCGACGAGATCATCGCCATCGATTTCTTCGGCGCCGATGGGCGCGAGCCCACGGAAGGTCTCGTGTCGGGGCTGCAAGCCGAACTGCAGCGCGAGGAGGAGGCTATGAGCGCTGATGATAGCGAAGGCCTGCCCACTGGAAAGTTGCAGGATCGCGTCTGGGTAACGCGCCAGGGCGTGCAGATCGATCGCATTGCCTCGACGTGGTTGATCCGTCGCTTCATCGACAGGCGTGCCAGCTTCAAGTTCGTGCCGGGTACGGGCTATGTGGCACTGCCGGGTGAACTGCGCTTCGACATGTTCGAAGGCGAGTTCACCCATCGTGGCGATCGCTGCACCTTCGAGGTCCTGCTGGAGGAAGCTGCTTTGGATGATCCGGCCTTGGCCGCCATCGGGGAAATCATCCACGACATCGACCTCAAGGATGGCAAGTACGGGCGCGAAGAAGCGGCAGGCATACGAATCCTGATCGCGGGCATCGCTTCTTCACATAACAATGATAGTCAGCGTCTGGAGCGCGGTGCAGCGGTCTTCGACGATCTCTACCGGTCCTTTTCAGGCAAGCAGGTCAGCATATGAAAGAGCACGGCGTTCCCTTCGGCGAAGCCATGAAGGTATGGGCGCGCGTCGCCGCCCTTTCCTTCGGCGGGCCGGCCGGACAGATCGCGGTGATGCATCGCATCATCGTCGAGGAGAAGAAGTGGATCGGCGAGCAGCGTTTCCTGCAGGCGCTGAACTACTGCACCCTGCTGCCCGGCCCGGAGGCGCAGCAGCTGGCGACCTATATCGGCTGGCTCATGCATCGCACGGCCGGGGGGCTCGTTGCGGGCACGCTGTTCGTCCTGCCGGGCCTCGCCTGCATCATGGTCCTGTCCTGGGTCTACGTGCTGCTGGGCAAGATCTCGCTGGTCCAGGGGCTGTTCTTCGGCCTGAAGGCGGCCGTGCTGGTGATCGTGGTCGAGGCGGTGCTGCGGGTCGGCAAGCGGGCCTTGCGCAACAATGTCATGCGGTCGCTGGCGGCCGCGGCCTTCGTCGCCATCTTCTTCTATGGCATGCCTTTTCCCCTGATCATTGCGACCGCGGGGCTGATCGGCTTCGTCGGGGCCAAGCTCGGTTGGGCGCCGTTCCGGAGCGGCGGCGGCCATGGCGCGGCGGGGCCCGGTCAGATCTCGGATGCGCAGTCGCTGCTGGGCGAGGAAACGCCGCCGCATGCCCGGCCCAACCTGCGCTGGACGCTGGCGATCGGCAGCCTGTTCTTGGCGTTGTGGCTGGTGCCGGTGGCGCTGCTATGGTTCGGCCGCGGCCCGGAAGATGCTTTCGCGCAGATCGCGGTGTTCTTCAGCAAGATGGCGGTCGTGACCTTCGGCGGCGCCTATGCCGTGCTGGCCTATGTCGCCCAGCAGGCCGTCGACAATTATGGCTGGGTCACCGCCGGTGAGATGCTGGACGGGCTCGGCATGGCGGAATCGACGCCCGGTCCGCTGATCATGGTGACGCAGTTCGTGGGCTTCCTCGGCGCCTGGCGCGACCCTGGAGGACTGAACCCCCTGCTGGCGGGAACCCTGGGCGGCCTGCTCACCACCTGGGTCACGTTCACGCCGTGCTTCCTCTGGATCTTCGTCGGTGCTCCGTTCGTCGAGGCGTTGCGCGCCAACAGGGCGCTGGCCGGTGCGCTTAGCGCGATCACCGCAGCGGTCGTGGGCGTGATCCTGAACCTTGCCGTCTGGTTCGGCCTGCAAGTCCTCTTCGCCGAATTGCGGCCGGTCGCCGTGCTGGGGGCGACTTTCGATCTGCCAGTGCTGGCCTCGGCCAGCCTGCCGGCCGTCGCCCTGGCCGCCTGCTGCGCCGTCGCGATCTTTCGCTTCAAGTTCGGGATGGTTCCGGTCCTGCTGGCCAGCTCGATCGCCGGTATCCTCTACGCATTGATGCTATAGAAGGGCATCATGACCGACACACTCCCCGACCGCCTTTCCACCAATCCCAAGAGCCCCCATTACGACGAAGCGCTGTTACAGCGCGGTGTCGGCATCAAGTTCGATGGGCAAGAGAAAACCAACGTCGAAGAGTATTGCGTGAGCGAGGGCTGGATCCGCGTCGCCGTGGGCAAGACGATGGATCGCCACGGCAACCCGCTCACCGTCAAGCTCAAGGGCAAGGTCGAGCCCTATCTCGAGAAAAAGGCATGAGGCATGCACAGTCATACGCTCGATAGCTGGCAGCACGAGCACGTCTTTCTGGGCGCCGCGCACGAGCGCAACGAGCGGCGCACCTGGGCCGTCGTCGGCCTGACAGCCGCCATGACGGTGATCGAGATCGCCGGCGGCACCTTCTTCGGCTCGATGGCCCTGCTGGCCGACGGCTGGCACATGTCGACCCATGCGGGGGCGCTGGCCATTGCGGCCTTCGCCTATCGTTACGCCCGGCGCCATGCGCACGATCCGCGCTTTGCCTTCGGCACCGGCAAGCTGGGCGATCTCGCGGGCTTTGCCAGCGCCGTCGTGCTGGCGCTCATCGCCCTGGCAATCGGCTGGGAATCGGCGCTGAGATTCTTCCAGCCCGTCACCATTCACTATCCTGAAGCCACCGCCATCGCCGTCGTGGGATTGTTCGTCAATCTGGCGAGCGCCTGGATGCTGGGCGGCGATCACACGCATGGCCACGATCACCATCGCCATCACGACCATGATCGCGATCATGATCACGGACATGATCATGGGCACCATCATGAACGGGCTCATCATCGCGACCATCACCGGCACACCGATCACAACATGCGTGCCGCGTTCTGGCACGTGATGGCCGATGCGCTGACATCGGTGCTGGCCATCGTCGGGCTGTTGGCTGCCTGGGCCTATGGCTGGACCTGGCTGGATCCTGCAGTCGGCATTCTGGGGGCCATCGTGATCGCCCATTGGTCGTGGCGGTTGATCCGCGACGCCGGCGCGGTGTTGCTCGATGCCGCGCCCGATGCGGCGCTGGCGCAGACGATCCGCGCCCGGCTGGAACGCGGCCACGACAGCATCGTGGACCTCCATGTCTGGCGCCTCGGGCCCGGCCATCACGGTGCAATCGTCTCGCTGGTCGTGGATCAGCCGCAGCCGGTCCAGACCTACAAGGTGCGGCTGGCCGACATCGCGGGCCTCTCGCATGTCACGGTCGAGGTCCATCAGTGCCCCGGTGAACATTGAGACGGCGATGCGTGCTGACACGGCCCGGGCTGGACGAGGCCGTCGTCTATCGTCTGGCCAAGGCGCTGCACGCGGCCGAGGCCCAGCCGTCGCGTCGGCTTGCAGACACAACGGCCAAGAATACTCTGGCCGTGACGCCCGGCGGACGATTGCATGCCGGCGTGGTGTGTTACTTCAAGGAAGCGGGCCTCGATCCCTAGCGTCAGTATTCGATATGGAAAGGGGTGCGCATCGAACCGCTGATGCCGGGGCGCGCACCGGGTGGATGATCGAAGGATCGTCAGCATCGTCGGGTTGCGCATTCGGTTTCGGCAGCAGGTTTGCTACCGTCAAGCAATGGTTTCCCACCCAGGTTTTCACGAATGGCATCATCGATCGGCAGACGGTGCCCTATCGTCAATTTTTCCAGACGGTTGTCGCGACGTCCTGGTGATCAGAAAGCCGAGGGAAGCGCCCAGTGTGGTCCTGACCCAACTTGATCTTCGCGTTCGCACCATCGGCCTTGCGGCTGGGACGGAAATCACTGGCTATCGGCTTCGGCCCGGCGCGGTAGTCGACAAGGCCGTCCTGCACGCAATCTCTCTCGCGCCCGAGAAAGCGCCGTCCATTCTCGCCGAAGTCGTCGCCTTGCCGTCCGACCTGGAGGAGGTGATCGGCGCTTGCACGCAGTCCGTCGGCGGTCTGGGCGCCATCTCCGGCAATCTCGGAGTGTCGGTCCGGACGATACAGCGGCTATTCCGAGCCGCCGCTTTGCCACCTCCGGACTTCTGGCGCCTGCTCGCTCGGGCAAGGCGGGCGGTCGGCCTCCTGCAATCGAGCACCTCTTTGGCAGATATCGCGGGCGATTGCGGGTACAGCGACCAGGCCCATATGACGCGCGAAACCCTTAGATGGTTTCAAAAGAGCCCGGCGCGGATACGTCGTGATGTCCACCTTCACCATCTCTTGTCTCAGCCGGGACTCGGCAACTGGACCGGCGAGCAGATCTCGACCAGGTAACCATCGGGATCGCTGACATAGGAAGTTGTCTGGCCCCAAGGTTCGTCCCGCACATCCTGCACGAGGGCGGCGCCGGCCGACAACGCCCGGCGAAGCGCGCCGGAAACGTCTCCGGTCTCGAACGCCAATTCGAAGACTGGCGCCTTGGCGTCCGGTTTGGCGGGATGCTTCCCAAGGCGGCGCATGAGGGCGACGGAGGAGAATGCCAACTTCGTCTCGCCGGTTACAAGCTCCCCATAGTCGCCGGACTCATGAAGGAAGCCGCGACTCAGCGCAAAGGCACGTTCGTAGAAATCGATCGAAGCTCCAACATCGTCGACGTAGAGAATAGTGTATCTGAAGATCATCGCGGGCTCCCGACGCAGAAGTGTTCACCCTCCTAGCGAGACGCATGTCCCCCGTATTGAAGGATCGCGACAACGCGGCCGAAGCGGCGAGAGGGGGTTAATCACCTGGAAGCATGATGGGCTCAGGTACCGTGCCGCTCCTGGCTGCTGACCAGAAAATCAAACACCCGCTGCGACTGATCCGGCAGGAAGTGATACCCTTCCTCGATGAAGCAGATCTCGGCATGCGGCGCATGCTGCTTGAGCCGAGCGCGGGTGTCATAGGAGTCGATGAGCGCATCGCGCCCTCCCGCAATCGCGAGGATCGGCATTGCGAATGCTTCTAACGCCGCATCGCTGAGCCGTGGAATTTTGATGGTCCGCGGCTTGATCGCGCGACCGATGCTGGCCATGAGGCCGGAGATCGCCGCAAGATCGGCCGGCAGTTGTTCCGGCGCCGGCCCGAACACCTTTTCAAGGATCTTGCGCTTTCCCCAGGCCCCCAGCAGCAGATACGGTGCGACGGCGAGGAGGAAGTTCTTCTGCCTTCCGATGCCCGCGGGACAGATGAGTGCCAGCGCCGAGGCTCGTGACGGTCGTCGCATGGCATAGTCGAGTGCCAGCCAACCGCCGAGCGATGTGCCGATCAGTGCCGCTTGGCCAAGCCCTAGCCCGGCGAAGACGTCGTCGAGCCATGTCGCATGGGAGTCGCCGATGAGCGGCGGCCTCACCCGGGCGCTGAAGCCCGCCTCGCCGATCATATCGACGGCGTAAAGCCGGAAGCGACTCGACCAGAGCGCGACATCCGGCAACCAGGCGGCATTGTTCGCCTGAGCGCCGTGCAGCAGCAGCACCGGAGGCGCCGTCTCGGGACCGCATGCGAGGACGAATGTCGCGCCTTGCGAGGTCGGCAGTTCAATCTCTTGCCTCGGCACGGGCCAGTGGCCGAGCACGGCGCGGTACTCCTGCAAGACTTCCGCCGCATCGGCCTCGCTGCGAAAGACAGCGTCGCTCATCGCGACAGTCCCAACTGCAACTCGATAAGCTCGAGCAGTCTTGCTGCGTCGGACGGAGCGGCGATGAGCACGATCTTCAGATTGCCGCTGGTCGGATCGAAGGCCGTGTTGAGATGCAGTGGTCTGGTCTCGGCATCGCCGCCCAGGGCCGCGGCCCCGAGGAAGTTCGTCATGCGCTCGGCCGCATCTATAGCCAAGGCCGGAACCTCGACGATTACGGTCGCGCGGACATCGCGAGGAGGAGGTGTGCGTCCGCTCGCCATACCGGCGAAAGCGTCCAGCTTGGAACGGTCGATGCGATAGGCCTTGCCGATCCGCGTTGCCGGGAGGCGGCCTTCCCGGATGTAGCGGAGGACGGTCTTGGGGTGGAGCTTCAGCTCCTCTGCGGCTTGTTCGACCGTCATGAGCATGTTCGACATGGAGGATATTCCTAAATATTACCTATATGGTCTTATGGAGGAGTGTATAGGGAATAATAGGTAATATGAAAGGATCTGCAAGTTCTACGGCTGAGAATGCGGGCGCGGCGATGAAGGCCCAGCTTCGTTGCGACCTGCGCACCGCCATGAGGCGGGGCGACAAAGGCGAAACCGCACTGCTTCGAGAGCTGGTTGCCGCGCTCGACAACGCCGAAGCAGTGCCGCTCCGACAGGAGCGTCCATCGGTCGACCGCCATGCCTTCGGCGATGGATCGGCCGAAGGCGAGCGCCGGGTCCTCACTCGGAGAGATGTGCATGCCCTGATGCTGGGCGAGATGAAGGCGCGTCTAGAGGCGGCCGCCGAGTTCGCACGATTAGGCGCAGAAGCACGTTCCATTGCGCTCGACGCGGAGATCGAAATCTTGCGGCGCTACGTTCTCAAGTAGGTATGGCTACTACACGTCGGTACTGACCGGCCGGAGCCCGATCCAGGGCTTGATCGCCGATCGCGGCGACGGTGCTAACCGTCCGCCGCCTCGCGCTTTTCTCCGGAGGCACGCCGCTACTCCGGTTTGAGCAGCCCCTTCTTGGCGAGGTCGCCGATGCCGGCTTCCTCGATCTTGAGGGCCGCGGCGAACGCTTCAGGAGTCGAGGGTCGCACGCTGGCGCCGAGTTCCACCAGTCTCTGCTTCACGGTCGCATCGTCGAGGGCCGTGACCATGGCTGCGTTCAGGGCGGCAATCACTGGCTGAGGCGTGCCGGTGCGCACGAAGATGCCCAAGGTCGTGCCGCCATCGAACGGTGTGCAGCCGGTTTCAGCCAACGTGGGCACGTTGGGCAACTCAGGAATGCGCTTCTCCCCGATGACGACGATTGCGCGCAGCTTTCCCGACTGGATGTGCGGTAGCGAACTCGTGAGCTGGTCGACATAGGCGTCGATCTGGCTGGCCAGCACGTCGTTCAGGCCAACGCCTGAGCCGCGATAGGGCACGACGCTGAAGCTCACCTTCTCGTTCTCCTGCAGGCGCAGGATGTCGATATGGTTGGGCGTACCGTTGCCGGCGTGGCCGAGGCTGATCGTGCCCGGCTTGGCCTTGGCTGCCGCCAACAGGGCAGGCCAGTCGGCGAAGCGACTGGTCGCCGGCACCACGACGATCATCGGGACCGTGCTCAACATGCCGACTGGTGCGAAGGATGGGATCATCGAAGGCCTGCCGGCCATCAATGGCGAGACGTAGAGCGGGCCGAAGGCGCTGATGACCATCGTATAGCCGTCGGCCGGTGCCTGGAGGACCAGCTCCTGGCCAACGACGCCGCCTGCGCCCGGTCGATTGTCGACGACCACGAGCTGCCCGAACTTTCGCGACATGCCTTCGCCCACAAGGCGCGCGGTGACATCGGCATTGCCGCCGGCGGCGAAGGGGACGATGAAGCGGACCGGCTTCGATGGGAAGGATTGCGCCCAGGTGCGCGCGCCGGTGAGCGTTGTCGTCGTTGCCGCAAGACCAGCCAGGAACGTCCGCCGCTTGGATGTCACGATGTTTTCTCCGTCATGCTTCTGCCTGCGCCTTCTACGGGCGTGCGGCAAAAGCATCGGATCGGAGTTGTCGGGACGCCAATCAAATCGGGTTGGCTCTTTCGCGGCCCGGAAGGCCGGCGGCCTCGGCCGGGATCAGTTCGGCGCGCTGTTTGGGCAAGGCGCCGGGGTGCTGCTCCTGCAGGAAGGCGATCAGCTTTTCACGCACCTCGCAGCGCAGGTCCCAGGCTTCAGGTGACGTTCGGGCGCTCACCAGGGCACGAAGCTGAAGGGCGCGCTCGCTGCTGTCGACAACTTGTAGATTGACGACCTGGCCATCCCACAGTCGCGACGCCTGCACCAGCTCCTCGAGCTTGGCGCGGATGCGGGTGACCGGCACCGTATAGTCGACCCAGAGCATCACCGAGCCGATGAGGTCGGAGGATTGGCGCGTCCAGTTCTGGAAGGGGCGGTCGAGGAAGTAAGAGAGGGGCACCACCATGCGACGCCAGTCCCAGATCTTGATGACGACATAGGTGCTGGTGATTTCTTCGACCCAGCCCCATTCGTTCTCGACGATGACGGCATCGCCGATGCGGATCGGCTGGGTGATGGCGATCTGGATGCCGGCGAAGAGATTGGTGAGCAACGGTCGCGCCGCGAGACCGACAACGAGGCCGGCCGCGCCGGCGGAGGCGATGAGGCTTACGCCGTACTGCTTCACCGATTCGAACGTCATCAGGGCCGCCGCGACGGTGACCAGCACCACGACCGTCGAAGCGACCCGGCGCAGCACGCGGATCTGGGTCAGGTGCTTGCGGCCGAGCGGATCGCCGCTGAAATCGATGCCGGGGCGACGCAGATAGTAGTCGGAGGCGAGGGTGATGGCGGCCGTGCAGCTCCATCCGAGCAGGATGATGAATGTCACCACCAACCAATGGCCGATGAAGGCGCGAGCCTCGCGTTCGAGCGGCACCGCCGGAAGCACGAGCGCGACCGCGAAGGCGGCGAGGCCGACGCGCAGCAGCGGTTGGATGGCTGAGATCAACGAATGAAGAAACTCGTGGGACTCGGGTACGAGTCGTCGCAGGAGGCGCAACGTGGCGCCGTGCAGAGTTATGGCGAGGGCTGCGGCGGTAACGAGGCAGGCTAATGCGATCACCCAGTCAGGCACCCATGTCGAGGTGCTCTCCACCCAATCGATTATTCTTTCCATAACAGGATTTAACGTCTCGAAGCGCCGATGGTTCCCGGATTCGTGTGCAACCGCTCGTGAAAGGAGGCGTTCCTCGACTGAACCCTCAAATCAATGGAGGAATCTGGCCATGCGAGTAAGTGAAGCCATGACGCGTGATGTTTGTGTCGTGCGACCCGACCATACGATCGAGGAAGCCGCGCGCATGATGCTTGCGATCGATGCCGGCTTACTGCCTGTTGGCGCCGATGATCGTCTGCTGGGCATGATTACCGACCGCGACATCGCGGTACGCGCCATCGCCGAAGGCAAGGGGCCCGCGACTCCGGTGGGTGATGTCATGACGCAGGACGTGAAATACTGTTTCATCGACGAAGATACTGCGCATGTTGCGAAGAACATGGGCGAGCAGCAGCTTCGCCGCCTGCCGGTGGTCGACCGCGACAAGCGACTGGTGGGAATCCTCTCGCTGGCCGACGTGGCCTCGCACGAAGCGGATGGCCGGCGCGTCGGCAACGCCTATCGCGACATCGCCCAGCCGGGCGGCGAGCACAATCAGGGCGCCGAAGCCCGCGGCAGAGGCATGTAGCTCTAAGGCAAGGCTACGTAGACGAGGGCGGTCGCCGGGTGGGCCCGACGACCGCCTTTTGCATTTTCAGTTGCTGTTTTCCAGACGGATGACGATGTAGCGCCGGCCGTCGCGCTCCACGTCGAAGCGGACCTTGTCGCCGGCGCTGAGCCCTCTCAGGGCCACGTCCTGGGCGACGTCGAAGATGCGCGTACCGCCTTCGAGGAACTGCTCGGGGACCGGTCGGTACTCGAGGGTGATTTGGTTACGCGCCGCGTCGACGGCGACGACCTTGCCGCGCACCAGTCGCTCGTCCGTTGCCGCAGCCGCCGTATCGCTGTCGGCGGAATCGCCGAAGAAGCCGGGCTGCGTCGCCGATGCCGATAGCGACATCGCGTGCGGCGGGCCGAGCAATGCGACGAGCGTGAACATCCCAAGGAGGAACGCGCGGGGGCTGAAGGTACTGATCATGATCTTTCTCCGGCGCAGCATTTGGGAAGCGGGCCGGTCAATTGCCAGAGCTGATGCTGTGCTCGGATGTCAAAAAGATGACCGCGCGATGCCTGCGCCTTCGAGCGCGTGATCTTGGTCGGCAAGCCACCGGATCGAGCAGTCGGACAAGCGGCGCTGCAGAGCTGCTCGTCATCACGCCGATGGATCACGTTATTCCCGTGAAGGCAGTGCTTGCAGTGGGCTGCAGCGCGCCGTCATCGCGATCGGTGATCGTCGACCGATCATCGACGCCCTCGCGCCGTTCGGGCCTCGCAACTCAATAGATGCTCGCGAACTTGTGAGGCCCGTTACTCCTCGACCTGCAGCCGCGGAGCGGCGACCGCTCAGGCGGCGGCGTCGATCACCTTGGCCAGCACAATGTCTTTCTCCGAGAGTCCGCCGGCATCGTGGGTGGAGAGGACGATCTCGACCCGGTTGTAGACGTTGGACCATTCGGGGTGGTGGTCGGCCTTCTCGGCGGCCAGCGCCACGCGGGTCATGAATCCCCAGGCCGCGTTGAAGTCGGCGAACTTGAAGCTCTTCTGGATGGCGTCGCGGCCCGGGACTTCCTTCCAGTCCTTCAGCGTGGCGAGGGCCGTTTTGCGGGCATCGCCAGTCAGTTTGTCGGTCATGTGCGTTCTCCTGATATGGCGCGAAGCTTGCCTCATTCCCGGTGGGCAGCCTAGGGTTGGCCAACCAACAGGAGGTTTCCGTGAATTCGTTACGTCGAACTCTGCTTCTCGCTGCCGCGTCGTTTGCGGTGGCCGCGCCTGCGTCGGCGCAAAAGGCCGCCGATACGCTGCGCATCATCTTCACCGACGCGGTGCCCAACGTCGACATGTACTTCAACAGCCAGCGCACCGGCCTGATCCTGGCGCATCAGGCCTGGGACATGCTGGTCCATCGCGATCCCTCGACCTTCGAGATCAAGCCGGCGCTCGCCACCGACTGGAAGTTCGTCGGCGACACGGCGCTCGACCTCACCATCCGCCAGGGCGTGAAGTTCCACGACGGCAGCACGCTCTCGCCGGACGACGTGGTCTACACCATCAACATGGCGGCCAATCCCGACAACAAGCTGGCGACGCCGTCGAACTATGCCTGGATCGACAAGGCCGAGAAGACCGGCGACTGGACCGTGCGCATCCACATGAAGCGGCCGACGCCGGCGGCGCTCGAATATCTCGCCATGGTGACGCCGATCCATCCCAAGGCCTATCGCGAGAAGGTCGGCCCCGAAGGCTTCGCTGCCAAGCCGGTCGGCGCCGGCCCCTACAAGATCGTCAAGAACGAGCAGGCCAAGGAAATCGTCTTCGAGCGCTTCGACGACTATTGGGCGGGCTCACCCAAGGGCAAGCCGGCGATCAAGAAGCTGCATGTGCGCTTCGTGCCCGATCTTGCCACCAGCATGACCGAGCTGCTCGCCCAGCGCACCGACTGGATCTGGAACATCAATCCCGACCAGGCCAAGGATGTGAACCGCATGCCGCATCTGCAGGCAGTGCCGCAGGAGTCCATGCGCATCGGCTATCTCTCGATCGACGCCGCCGGCCGCACCGGCGCCGGCAATCCGCTGACCAACCAGAAGGTGCGGCAGGCCATCTGGCACGCCATCAACCGTCAGGAGATGGCCGAGAAGCTGGTGCAGAATGGCAGCCGCGTGCCGCCGGCACCCTGCTTCCCGACCCAGTTCGGTTGCGACGCCGATGCTGCGGTGAAGTACGCCTACGATCCGGCGAAGGCCAAGGCGCTGCTGGCCGAGGCGGGTTTCCCCAACGGCTTCGACGTCGAGTTCGTGACCTACGTCCAGCCGACCACGTGGAGCGCGGCGATCCAGAACTACCTGCAGGCAGTCGGGATCCGGGCCAAGATCTCGCAGCTCCAGGTCGCGGCCGCGATCGCCAAGGCGCAGAAGGGCGAGAACCCGCTCTATCACGGTAGCTGGGGCAGCTACTCGATCAACGACGTGTCGGCGATCTTCCCCGTGATGTACGGCGGTGGCGGCGACGACTATGCACGCGATCCCGAGCTGCAGAAGCTGGTTGCCGACGGCGGTGCGACGGCCGATTCGGCAGTGCGCAAGAAGAACTATTCGGCCGCGGTCAAGCTGATGACCGAGAAGGCCTACTGGCTGCCGCTGTTCACCTACGTGAACATCTACGCCTTCTCCAAGCAGCTCGAGATGAAGACCTTCCCCGACGAGCTGCCGCGTTTCTACTTCGCGAAGTGGAAGTAATCGGCACCTGGCTCAGGGCACCAGCAAACATTCCACGCCGCCGCCAGGCCTCGGCTTGAGCGGCGGCGTTTCGTTTGAGCAGCGCGGCTCGGCGATGGGGCAGCGCGGATGGAAGCGGCAGCCCGGCGGGATGTTGGCCGGATCGGGCATGATATCGCCAAGGCCGACGTCGGGCACGCCGAGACCGGGCTCGGGCGTCAGCACCGATGCGAGCAACGCCTTGGTATAGGGATGCTCGGGCGTACGGAACAGCGTCTCGGTCGGCTGACGTTCGACGATGCGGCCGAGATACATCACCGCCACCTCGCTCGCGACATGCTCGACGACGGCGAGATTGTGGCTGATGAAGAGATAGGTAAGGCCGAGATCGCGCCGCAGCTCGCCCAGCAGATTCAGGATCTGAGCCTGCACTGAGACGTCGAGCGCCGAGGTCGGCTCGTCGCAGACCACGATGCGCGGGCGCAGCACCAGGGCGCGGGCGATCGCCACACGCTGGCGCTGCCCGCCCGACAGTTCCGGCGGCAGGCGCTGACCCATCTCGGCGCGCAGGCCGACGCGTTCCAGCATCTCGTCGACGCGCTTGGCGATCTCGGCGCGACCGAAGGTGCCTTGCGCGACCAGGGGCATCGCCACGATATCGCGGATCCTGGTGAGCGGATTGAGCGAGGAGAAGGGGTCCTGGAACACCGGCTGGATCAACCGCGCGCGCGCCTTGCGGTCCATGTCGGTGACACGCTGGCCTTCGACGGCGATGTCGCCGGCCGTCGGTTCGAGAAGGCCCAGGATCAGACGCGCCAGGGTGGACTTGCCGCAGCCCGACTCGCCCACCACGCCCAGCACGCCACCGGGAGGTACGGCGAAGGAAACGTCATCCACCGCCACGACGTGGCGGTCGGCGCCGAACATGCCGCCCTTCACCTTGAAGGTGCGACGGACGGCCTTCACTTCGATGGCTGGCAACTGAGTCGTGGAGGTCGCGCTCATGCCGGCAGCCTGCAGAGGAAGTCGTGAGTGCCGCCGATCCGGCGGCGTGGAATGTCCTGCATACAGGTCGGATCGGCGAAGGAGCAGCGCTCGCGGAAGGCGCACCCTTCGAAGTCGGGGCCGACCCGGGGCACCGTGCCGGGGATCGAACCCAGCGGTTCGTCGCGCTTGATCTTGCCGGGCACCGGTACGCAGCGCAGCAGGCCCTGCGTATAGGGATGCCGCGGGCTCGCGAACAACTCTGCGGTGGCGGCGTTCTCGACCACCTTACCGGCGTACATGACAGCCACTTTGTGCGCGACTCGCGCCACGATGCCGAGGTCGTGGGTGATCAGCATCATGCCGAGGCCGAGATCGCGCTGAAGCTGGGCCAGCAGGCGCAGGATCTGCGCCTGGACGGTGACGTCGAGTGCCGTCGTCGGTTCGTCGGCAATCAAAAGCTTGGGTTCGCACATCAGCGCCATGGCGATCATCACGCGCTGGCGCAGGCCGCCCGAGAGCTGATGCGGGAACTGTCCCAGCCGCAGGCCGGGCGCGGTGATGCCGACCCGGGCCAGCAGGTCGGCGGCACGGTCGACGGCGACCCGTTGCGGCGTGCCTTTGTGACGGCGCAGGACTTCGGTCATCTGCGAGCCCACCGTGTAGGCGGGATTGAGCGACGTCATCGGCTCCTGGAAGATCATCGCTATGTCGTTGCCGCGCAGGCGTGCCATGCCGGCCTCGGAAAGGCCCAGCATGTCCTCGCCCTGGAAGCGCATGCTGCGGGCGGTCCGGCGGGCACCGCGCGCCAGCAGGTTCATGACGGCAAGCGCCGTCACCGATTTCCCGCAGCCCGATTCGCCCACGACGCAGAGCGTCTCGCCCCGTTCGACGGTGAGCGAGGTTCCGCGCACCGCGCCGGTCCGGCCGAAGCTGACGGCGAGATCTTCGATTTCGAGCAGGGCGCTCATGTATCCGTCCTGTGCGTGCCGAAGGCGTCGCGCAGCCCGTCGCCCAGCAGGTTGATGCCGAGCACCAGTACGAAGAGGGCGATGCCGGGGATCACGATCACCCAGGGCGAGAAGAACATGTAGTCCTTGGCTTCGGCGATCATCAGGCCCCACGAGGGCAATGGCGGCGGCACGCCGAGGCCCAGGAAGGAGAGGGCGGCTTCCAGCAGGATGGCGAGTGCGATCTCCAGCGTTGCCACCACGACCAGATGGCTCGCGATGTTGGGCAGCACCTCGCGGCTGAGAATGCGGAAGCGCGAGCAGCCGGCGCACCAGGCGGCGGCTACGAAGTCGAGATTGCGCACCTGCATGGTGGTAGAGCGCGCCACCACGGCGAAGCGGTCCCAGAGCAGGAGGCCGAGCGTGATCACCAGCAGGTGCATGGAGCTGCCGAGCAGGCCCACGACCGCCAGCGCCACCAGCACGACGGGGATGGAAAGGCGCGTGGTGATGGCGAACAGCACCGCGTCGTCGACCCGGCCGCCCAGGAAGCCGCCCAGCACGCCGATCGCAATGCCGATCACGGCGGAGACGATGGTGACCGTTACACCGATCAGCATGGAGATGCGGCAGCCGTAGATCAGGCGCGAGAGATAGTCGCGGCCGAGCTGATCGGTGCCGAGAAGGTGCGCGGGGTCGGTGCCTTCCATCCAGAACGGCACCAGCAGGCGCTTGCCGAGATCCTGCGCGAAGGGATCGTGGGGGGCGAGCAGCGGCGCGAAGAGGGCGCAGATGGCCGCAATGCCGACAATGACAGCGCCGATCCAGGTGCTGACGCTTTTCCAGCCCCGTCGGGGGCCTGTCGTGACGGAGACGACGCTCATCGCTCTGCTCTCATGATCAACGCAGCCTGGGATCGAGGACGGCGTTCATCAGGTCCGCCAGCATGGTCAGCGCCACGTAGATCACGGCGAGCACCAGCACCACGGCTTGAACCACGGGAAAGTCGTTCTTGCCGATCGATTCCCAGGCAAGGAAACCGACGCCGTGCAGGGCGAAGACCTGTTCGATCACGATCGAGCCGCCCAGCATGAAGCCGAGCTGGACGGCTGCGATGGCCACCACCGGGATCGCCGCATTGCGCAGGGCATGCTTCAGCAGGATCGAGGCGCGCGACAGGCCCTTGGCCCGCGCCGTCCTTATGTAGTCGCTGCCCAGAGCCTGGATCATGCCGGCACGGGTAAGCCGTGTGAGCGCGGGGATGGCAGAGAAGGCCAGCACGATGCCCGGCATCACATAGTGCTGCCATGACCCGGTACCGGAGATCGGCAGCCAGCCGAGCTGCAGACCTAGTGTGATCATGAGGATCAGGCCCAGCCAGAAGGACGGCATCGCCTGGCCGAGCAGCGCCACCATCTGCACCACCCGGTCGAGCGTCGTATTCTCGCGTACTGCCGCCAGGATGCCCAGTGGCAAGGAAACGAGCAGGGCGATGACGAGGCCGGTCAGCCCCAGGGTGATGGTGATCGGCATGCGCTCGGCGATCAGCGAGGAGACGCGGGCCTTGAAGAAATAGCTTTCGCCCAGGTCGCCGGTGACGGCGCGGCCGACCCAGTCGAAGAACTGGGTCGTCAGTGGCCGGTCGAGGCCATAGGCCTTGCGCACCAGCTCGATATCTTCCTGGGTGGCATTGGGGCCGGCAATCGAGACCGCGAGGTCGCCCGAGAGCCGTGTCAGGACGAAGGCTAGGGTCATGACCGTCGCGGCAACGAGCAGCGCCACGATCAGACGGCGGACAATGAACTGGAGCATGTGCGGCAGCGAGCTTAGTGCGGATCCTTCCCCAAAGCGACCATGCGAATCTCGCGCCAAATTGCAAGGGCCGATGGTGCACAATCCCCGGCGAGGGGTGCTTGGCTAGGGCGCGCTGCTCCTATATGGGGGAGTCATGCCGATCTTCACGAACCCGCGGCGCACGCCCTGCTTCGGCACGGCGCCAACCCTCGAGGACTTCGAAGCGATCGCCGCTGAGGCCCTCGCCACCATTCCCGAGGAGTTCCGTCGGCACGTCGGCAACGTGCGCATTCAAGTCGACGACTTTCCGTCCGACGACGTCGAGAAGGAAATGGAACTCGATACGCCCTTCGATCTGCTCGGTCTCTATCAGGGCGTGTCGATGATGGAACGCGGTGCCGGCCATGTCGCCAACGACATCGACCGCATCTTCCTCTATCGCCGCCCGATCCTCGACTATTGGTGCGAGTCGGGCGAGGACCTGCCGCACATCGTGCGGCACGTGCTGATCCATGAGATCGGCCATCACTTCGGCCTGAGCGACGACGATATGGAAGCAATCGAAGCCAAAGCCGAAGAAGAGTCGCAGCGCGTCCAGCCGGGCGCCTAACGACAGGGCGCGCCAGTCCACCGGCGCGCTCCCGGCATCAGAGCCTCATTGCTTCACGATAGAGCCGCTCGGGATTGGTCCACTTGATGGCCTGCACGAACGCCTCGATGTATTTCTCGGCATCGCTGTCGTAGTCCTTCTCGTAGGCATGGCGATGCACGTCCATAGCCAGCAGCGGCGTATTGCCGGCCGGCACTTCCGAGACGCTGGCAGTTCGGTGATTGTACAGGCGCTTGTCGCGCGCCGAGTGGGACAGGATCACCCAGCCGTCGCCGTCCGCCAGTGACCGGCCGGTCGCCATGAACTCCGCTTTCCAGCGGTCGAGGCTGCCGAAATCGCGCGACATGGCCTGGGCAAGCAGGCCCGAAGGGTTCGTCGGCGCTTCGCCGATTCCGTCGAAATAGAGTTCGTGCAGGATCGTGGTGTTGTAGCTGGCCAGCTCCTCGCTCTTGAGCTTTGCCAGGGCCTCCGGCGGCGCTTGATTGAAATCGAGCTTCGACAGCTCCTCGTTGAGCGCATTCACCCGCTTGATGGCACGCACGTAGATTTCATCGTAGTGGTGGCGCAGGAGATCGGCCGAGAGGCCTTTCACCTTGTCGGGATTGAACGTGAGCGGCTTGGGCGTGAGTCGCAGCGTTGTGGCGCTGATGGCGAGTTGTTGACTGCGAGCCGGGATGGCCATCGCCCCAAGCAACAGGCCAACGCCCGCGGCCAGAGAGCGGCGGGGGATGTTGGTCATAGTCGAACTCCTGCGTGTCCCTGAAAGGGAACGCGCATCAAGGCGATGAGTTGCGCAGCACCGGAGGCATACGATAGCGGCCTTCCAGGAGGGCCGCGTCGGGCTCATAGGCACGCAAAACGAGCCGCAGGGGGCCTGCAGGTGCGGGCAGCCAGTTGGCCATGCGATGACCAGCCGGTGGTTGGCGCTGTATATAAAGAGTAAGCGCGCCATCGACTGCGTGCATCAGCCCGGCCGTATTTTCGCTGATCGCGTAGCGCGCGATAGGATTGTCGAAGAAGAAGGCGCGACCGTCGGCCATCCTCTCGTAAATGGCCAGCGACCAAAAGGCGCGGACCGGCGGCAAGCCGTTGGCGGGAAAGGTCAGCGTGTAGGAGTGTCCGCCGGCAAGAGGGCGGCCGGCCGCATCGGCCGAACCAACGATGCTCACGAGTTCGGCCGGCTCCGAGACGCCGAGATTGGTGAGGGCCGTCGCCGCACGATAGAGGTGGTCGTCGCCAAAATTGCCGAGATGCGCTTCGGCATAGGACCAGCCGTCGACTGTCCTTGCGGGTCGTGTGGCAGCGGCGCGGATATCGGCCAAGCCCTGCTCGATGCCGACGCGGATCGCGCGCCGCTCGCCATCGCTGAAAGCACGCAAGTCGAGCTTGCGTCCCGGTGCCAGCTTGAGCGGCGCGAACGCCTGGATCTGATTGCGATCGCGATCTGAGAGCAGGCTCTCGCCCAGGGCCCTCATGCCAGTCGCCAGAATATCAAAAGGATCGGCCGGCTGCGGCGCCGGCCAGTCGGCCGTGGGTTCCGGTGGCGCCTGGGTACGCTGGCGCATCAATTCGCGCGTTTCCAGGATGCGCCGCTCATTGCGCATGTCCGGCGTTTCGAGCAGTACGCGCGTCTGCAGGATGGCGAGGCGGTCGAGCTCGCCGGAGTCGCTGACCAGCAACCGCCCGCGCAACCAGACCGAATTGGTCGGTGCCCGTACCAGAGCGACTTCGCCCGGCGGATCGCCCTTCCAGGAAGGGCCCACGATCATCTGGGGCGGTGGCCGGCCTCCGTTCAGACGATGGCTGACCGTCGCGAACGTATCGGTGAAGAGGTCGAGGAAGGCATAGCTATAGAAGAGGTCGCCGACGGGTGGCACGACCAGGAACATCGGTTCGTTCGAGAGGTCGAGCCAGGCGAAGGATTGCAATGTGTCGCCGCTCGGCATCGACACGGCGCGTGTTTGCGGATCGGCGAGCGTCGTGATGTGTCGAAAGCGGTTCAGCCTCTGCCGCGCTGGATTGGCTTCGCTCGCCGTCGCCTGCCAGCGCGCGCGATACATCTCGTAGATCGGGAAGAGGTAGATCACGGCCCGCCGGGCCAGTTCACGCAACGACGGCGTGTCCTGAGCCCGCGCAAGCGCCGGTGTGGCGATCATGCCCGCCAGCGCAGTGCGGCGCCCTATCTTCATGCCGCCCGCTCCCGCAACCTCCGGCGCTCGGCCACGAAAGCGGCTGCTTCCTGCCAAGGGGCGAGCGTCCAGAAGGAGCGCGCCCGTCCCGAGGGAGAGGCGAGCACGAACACGACGGCCCCTTCGAGCAATGTTTGCTGTCGTCCGTAGACTGGCGACTTCACGCCAAGCCCCAGAGAGGCAGCATTCTTGCTGGTGAAGGCAATGGCGGCGGGCCGGTACTGCCGCAGCTTGGCGTGCAGCGACGCGGCGTCCATCGCCGCAGGCGTCAGCTCATGGTCGGAGCCGACCTCGGTCTTGTTGAGGTCTGTGAGGCCAATCCCAAGGCTCAGCAGCTCGGGAAAGCGCTGTGGGGCCAGGCGCTCCGGCGTCAGGCCGACCGCATACAGTGTCGGCCAGAAGGCGTTGCCGGGATTGGCGTAGTAGGCGCGCGCCCTGAACGAGATGGGGCTGGGCGCCGTGCCGCAGAAGACGAGATCGAGGCCCGGCGCCAGCAGGTCGGGAATGAGCTGTCTATTGCGGCTTGATGCCCGCGGCACGGATGACCTCGCCCCAGCGTTTGATCTCGGTCTGGATATAGGCGTCGATCTCGGGAACTGTCATCGTGCCCGGCTCGAAGCCGCCCGCCTTCATGCTCGCCATCACGTCGGGCGATTGCAATGCCTTCTCGGTCGCCGCCCTGAGCTTGTCCTTGATCTTGGCCGGGGTGCCCTTGGGGACGGCCCAGATCGACCAGGAGGTCACCACGAGGTCGGGCGACACGCTCTCCGCGAAGGTCGGCGTATCGGGCGTGACGGGCGACCGCTTGGCGCCGCTCGATGCGACGGGTTTCAGCTTGCCCGCGCTCACCTGGCTCATCAGCGAATCGATGTTGGAGATGACGAGCGGTACGTGGCCCGCCAGCACGTCGGCCACTGCAGCCGCAGCGCCGCGATAGCTGATGAAGGTGATGTCGGCGCCGGTCTTCTGCTTGAAGAGTTCCATGGTCAGAGTCGGCGAGGTGCCGAGCCCCGACGATCCGAAGGTGATCTTGCCCGGCTCCGCCTTCGCGGCGGCGAGCAGCTTGGGCAGGGTGTCGTGCGGGAAGCTCGGGTGACAGCACAGGAGATTGGGCTGGGTGCCGATCCAGGCCACGGTTTCGAGATCGGTCACGGCGTTGTAAGCGGGGCGGGCATAGAGATGCGGAACCAAGGCGTGGCTGCCGATATTGCCCAGAAGCACCGAATAGCCGTCGGCTGGTGACTTGGCGACATTGTCGGCGGCGATCGAGCCGCCGGCGCCCGTGCGGTTCTCCACCACGAAGGACTGGCCGAACGCGTCGCTGAGCTTTACGGCAAGGCGGCGCGCGATGTTGTCCTGCGAGCCGCCCGGCGTGAACGGACAGACGATCCGCACATTGCGGTTCGGCCAGTCGTCGGCCTGGGCGAAGGCCCGGGAGGCCCCGGCCAAGTGCGCAAATGGCAGGCCCGCCAGAGCGGCAGAGAAAAGACGTCTCCTCATCCTTGTTCTTCCTTCACGATCGATCCCCGTCGGTGTCGATGATGCACGAGCCCTGACGAGACGCCTAGAGGTTGCGGAGGCAGCAAATTGCTTGGCGATGGCTGCCCGCCGGAACAATTCGTGCGCGGGTACGTTGCCAAACCATGAACGCCGCTTTCAAAACCCCACGTGACGCGGCGCCAGCGGCGGCGCCCACGATCCTGGTGGTCGAAGACGAGGTTTTGATCCGTATGGCGGTGTCGGACTACCTGCGCGATTGCGCCTTTCATGTGGTCGAGGCGGGGAGCGGCGACGAGGCGATCCGGGTGCTCGAAGCGGGCATCCCAGTCGATATCGTCTTCTCGGATGTCCACATGCCGGGCGACGCCGATGGCTTCGCCCTCTCGCAATGGGTGCGCCGCGAGCGACCCGGCGTGAAGGTGATCCTGACCTCGGGCGTCGCCCGCGCCGCCAAGGCCGCCGGCGATCTTTGCGAGGAAGGGCCCTTTCTCGCCAAGCCTTACGATCACCGCGACCTCCAACGGCATATTCGCGGCCTGCTGGCCCGCTAGGATTTCGACCTGAGGCTCCGTGGCCTTGTCCACCTTCCTCCGTCGGGCATGATGGAGGCTGGGAGGACAGGCATGCATACGATCGACAAGGCTGACGAAGCGCAGCTTCTCGCCACCATCGACCGCTGGATCGAGCGCGAAGTGGCGCCGCGGGTGAAAGAATTCGATCACGCCGACAAATGGCCCGCCGAGATCGTCGAGCAGATGAAGGAACTGGGGCTATTCGGCGCCACGGTAAGCCCCGAGTATGGCGGCCTCGGCCTGCCGGCCCGGACCTACGCCGAAATCGTGATGCGTGTGTCGTCCGTGTGGATGGCGATCACCGGCATCTTTAACTCCCACCTGATGTTGGCGCTCGCCATCGAGAAGTTCGGCACGGAGCCGCAGAAGCGCCATTGGCTGCCGAAGCTTGCGAGCGGCGAGGTGAGGGGCGGACTGGCGCTCACCGAGCCCGATGCGGGCACCGACCTGCAGGCGATCCGGCTTACTGCACGCCGCGAAGGCGACCACTATGTGCTGAACGGCACCAAGACCTGGATCTCCAACGGCATCGAGGGCTCGTGCTTCGCGCTGCTGGTGAAGACCAATCCTGAAGCCAGTCCGCGCTACTCGGGCATGAGCCTGTTCATCGCGCCCAAGGGGCCGGGCTTCACGGTCGGCCGCAAGCTCGAGAAGCTCGGCTACAAGTCGATCGATTCGGGCGAGCTGATCTTCGAGAACTATCGCGTACCGGCCGATCACCTGATCGGCGAAGTCGAGGGCCGGGGCTTCACCCAGGTGGCGGGCGGCCTCGAACTGGGCCGCATCAATGTGGCCGCGCGCGGCGTCGGCATTGCCGAGGGGGCGCTGCGGCTTGCCACGAGTTATGCCCAGATCCGCAAGACCTTCGGCAAGCCGATCTGCGAGCATCAGGCGATCCAGCTCAAGCTTGGCGAGATGGCGACGCGGGCCCGGGCGGCGCGGTTGCTGACGCTCGACGCAGCGGAGGCCTTCGACCGCGGCGACCGCTGCGATCTCGAAGCCGGCATGGCCAAGTATTTCTCCTCGGAGGCGGCGCTGGAAAACAGCATCGAGTCCATGCGCATCCATGGCGCCTACGGCTATTCCAAGGAGTACGATATCGAGCGTCTATATCGCGATGCGCCGCTGACCTGCATCGGCGAGGGCACCAACGAGATGCAGCGCATCATCATCGCGCGGCAGTGGGTCAAGCGGAACGCCGTCGTATGAACGCCAAGCCTCTCGAAGGTATTCGCGTCCTCACCCTGGAGCAGTTCGGGGCCGGGCCCTACGGCACAATGTTCCTCGCGGAACTGGGCGCCGAGGTGATCAAGATCGAGGCGCCGGAAGGCGATCCCTCGCGTCAGGTCGGGCCCTACAAGCTGGGCAACGACGACAGCGAGTATTTCCAGGCCTGGAATCTCGGCAAGAAGAGCGTGACGCTCGACCTGAAGAGCGCCGAGGGCCGCAAGCAGTTCGAAGCGTTGGTTAAGGGCGCGGACTGCGTCGTGAACAACATGCGCGGCACGCAGCCCGCCAAGCTCGGCATCGACTATGCGAGCCTGAAGCATCTGAAGCCCTCCATCGTCTGCCTGCACATCTCGGCCTATGGCCGCGACAACGAACGCAGGGACTGGCCGGGCTACGATTTCCTGATGCAGGCCGAGGCGGGTTTGATGGAGCTGACCGGCGAGCCGGACGGGCCGCCGACGCGGGTCGGCGTTTCCCTGATCGACAGCATGAGCGGGCTCACGGGGATCGTTGGCCTGTTGAGTTGCCTGCTGCGCGCCCGGACCACGGGGCAGGGGTGCGATGTCGATACCTGCCTCTACGACGTCGCCATGCATCAGCTCACCTATCCTGGCCTCTGGTACCTGAACGAGGGCGATGTCTCGCCGCGGGTCCCGCGCAGCGCCCATCTGTCCCTGGCGCCGGTCCAGACCTTCCCGACCAAGGACGGCTGGATCTTCATCATGTGCATGACGCAGAAGTTCTGGCTGTCGCTGTGCCAGGTCATGGGCCGCACCGATCTTCTCGACGATCCGCGCTTTGCCGATCCCAATACCCGCGCAACGAACCGCGCCGCGATGACCGAGGCGCTCGATCCGACCTTCCGCACACACACGACGGCGGAATGGTTGTCGAAGCTCAACGGGCTGTTGCCGGCGGCGCCGGTCCACCGGCTCGACCAGGCACTGGACAGTTCTTTCGCACGCGCCGCCGGCATGGTCTCCGCGGTGCCGCATCCCGTGAAGGGCGAGCTGCGCGTGCTTGCCAATCCTCTCCGCATCGACGGACAGCGGCCTTCGCAGGCGGCCTGTTCATCCCTCGGTGCCGACAACGAGTCCGTGTTGGAACGCACATGAAACTTCAAGGTATCAAGGTCGTCGATCTCTCCTGGTTCTTGCCGGGTCCCTACCTCACCACGGCGCTGGCCGACCATGGCGCCGAGGTGATCAAGATCGAGCCACCGGGCGAAGGCGACCCCGGCCGCCACATCCGGCCAGCCGACGAACGCACCTCCGTGTTCTTTCGCAACATGGGCCGCGGCAAGAAAAGCGTCGTGCTCGACCTCAAGAGCGAGCAGGGACGCGCCGATCTCTTTCGCCTCGCCCGCGAAGCCGACGTGCTGGTCGAGTCGTTCCGGCCGGGTGTCGCGGCGCGCTTCGGTATCGGTTACGAGGCGGTCAAAGCCGCCAACCCCGGCATCGTCTACTGCTCGATCAGCGCCTTCGGCCAGGACGGCGCCTATCCCGGCCGCGCCGCGCACGACCTCGCGCTCGAGGCGATGGCCGGTGTGTTGAGCCTGACCCTGGGCGATGATGGCCGTCCGGCAATTCCGGGCATTCCCATCGCCGACCTGGTGAGCGGCCTTCATGGACTGTCCGGCGTGCTGATGGCGCTGCTGCGCCGCAAGGATACGGGCCGTGGCGACTATATCGACGTCTCCATGCACGAGGCGTTGATCGCCTCCTGCGCCAACGTCGTCGGCTCGACCTTTGCCGAGAACAAGCACCCCGACGTCAAGCAGCAGCGGACGACGGGCGGCTCGGCCTTCTATCGCGTCTACGATACGTCCGATGGCCGTCAGCTCGTACTGGCCGGCCAGGAGATGAAGTTCATCAAGAACCTGCTGGGGGCGCTCGGTAAACCGGAGATGGCGCCGCTTTGCGAATGGCCAGGTGCGCATCAGAAGCCGGTCGTGGATTTCCTTGCGGCGACCTTCCGCGAAAAGCCGCTGGCGCATTGGATGAGCTGGCTCGACACGCTCGACATCTGCTACGGCCCGGTCAACACGCTGCCCGAGGCGATTGCCGATGCGAACCTTGCCAAGCGCGGCATGATCGTGACCGACGGACAGGGCCGCAAACACTTCGCCCCCGTTGTCCGCTTTCAGGACGAGCCGTCGCGGCCGCTCTATCGCGAGCCGTTGCTGGGCGAGCATACGGAAGAGGTATTGAAGCGCGGGCGTTGACTCATCGCCTGCGATTGCTTCCGCGCGGCCTGTATCAGCATGTCGAGTGCGGGGCGTTGCGGGCCCCCGGCTTTCCAGACGCACCAGGTCTCGGAGAGGATCTTCGCCTCCCGCAGCGGCACGAAGACCGCTCCGGCCATGTTCGAGGCCTTGAGAGTGCTCGGAACGAGGGCCACTCCGAGGCCGTTGGCGACGAAGGAGACCACGCTCAGCCAGTGACGGACCTGATGGCGGACGCGCGGCGAGAAACCCGCCGAAAGGCAGGTCGCAATGATCGATTCGTAGTAGTCCGGCGAGACGTTGCGGGAGAAGAGCACGAACTCGTCGTCCTTGAGTCGCGACAGGCGGAGCGTGCGGGCGCCGGCGCAAGGGTGATCCCGAGGGACGCAGGCGACGAAAGGTTCGGCGTGATAGCGAAAGCCCTCCAACCGGCTCGGGACGTCGCGGCCGTGGATGAAGCCGAGGTCGATCTCGTCGCGTTGCAGGGCCTCGATCTGTTCGGTCGAGTTCAGTTCCTGAACGGACAGCTCGATGTCGGGCGATGCGGCCTGAAATGCGTCGAGGATCTTCGGGAAGCCGCGATAGAGCATGGAGCTGCCGAAGCCGAGCCGCAGCCGTCCTTCCTTTCCGTCGGCGATCGCCTTCACCAGGAGACGCGTTTCCCCGGTCCGGCGCAGCAGCACTTCCGCTTCGCGCTGCAAGGCCACGCCCGCCGCGGTGAGACTGACGTTGCGGCTGGTGCGCTCGAACAGCCGCGCGCCGATCTCCTCTTCGAGTTGGCGGATGGCGAGGCTGAGTGGCGGCTGCGACAGCGACAGGCGCTGGGCGGCACGGCCGAAATGCTTCTCCTCGGCAAGGACGGAGAAGTAGCGCAGCTTGCGAAGGTCCATGGGCCGGCTCCGATGATCGATATGAAAAGTATATCAATCTCGAATAAAGTAATATTGGACGGTATCAATAGATCGGGCAGACCATAGATGTCTGCTTCGTTTCCTGCCCAGAGGCTCGTTCCATGAAGGCCGATATCGATCTCTCAGGTGCCATCCCCGATTCGCGCGGGATCAACCTCTATCGCGCCGATCGCGACGCCGCGGCCCTGTTCGCCCACTACCTGCCTCGGCCGCTGTTCCGCCATCTCGAGCCGACCTTCGACCGGCTGGGCGGCCTCGCGGGCGGACACCTCGACGAACTTGCCGGCATTGCCGACCACAATCCGCCGACCCTGTCGGTGCGGCGACGCACCGGCGAGGACTGCAATGTCGTCGAGAAGCATCCAGCCTATGTCGAGATGGAGCGGCTGGCCTTTTCCGAGCTGGGGCTGGCGGCGATGTCGCACCGCGGCGTGCTGGGCTGGAACGAGCCGATGCCGCCCGCAGCCAAGTATGCGCTGACCTATCTCTTCGTGCAGGCCGAGTTCGGCCTGATGTGTCCGGTCAGCATGACGGATTCGTTGACCCGCACGCTGCGGCGTTTCGGCGATCCCAAACTGGTGGGGCGCTTCCTCGAGCGCCTGACGTCGGTCGATTTCGACGAGCTGGCGCAGGGCGCTATGTTCATGACCGAGCAGGGCGCCGGCTCCGACGTCAGCGCCACCGCCACGCGCGCTGCGTTGCAGTCCGACGGCACCTGGAAGCTGACCGGCGACAAGTGGTTCTGCTCGAACGCCGATGCCGATCTGGCGATGGTCCTGGCGCGCAGCGAGGACGTTCCCGGCATGAAGGGCATCTCGCTGTTCCTGTTGCCGAAGGTGAAAGCCGACGGCCGACCGAACGACTATCGGATCCTGCGGCTGAAGGACAAGCTCGGCACCCGTTCGATGGCCAGCGGCGAGATCCGCCTCGACGGGGCGGAAGCCTATCTCGTCGGCGAGCGCGGGCGCGGCTTCAACCAGATGGCCGACATGGTCAACAATTCGCGACTGTCGAACGGCGTGCGTGCCGCCGGCCTGATGCGGCGTGCCACGACGGAGGCGCTGTTCGTCGCCCGCCATCGGCAGGCATTCGGCAAGCGGCTGATCGAACTGCCGCTGATGCGTCGCCAGCTCGCGAAGATGGTGGTGTGGGCCGAGCAGGCGCGGAGCATGATGTTCCTGACGGCAGACGCCCTCGACCGTGCCAACCACAACGATGCGACCGGCGCCAAGCTTGCCCGCATCATGACGCCGCTGATCAAGTTCCGCGCCTGTCGCGATGCCCGCAAGGTGACCGGAGATGCGATGGAAGTCCGCGGCGGCTGCGGCTACATCGAAGAATGGTCGGATGCGCGGTTGGTCCGCGACGCCCATCTCGGGTCGATCTGGGAAGGCACGTCCAACATCGTTGCGCTCGACGTCTCGCGGGCGATCTCGCGCGACGACGCGCTTCCGGCGCTCAAGGCCCATAACGAGGAATTGCTGCGCGGGGCGGCACTCGATGCGAAGACGCAGGCGTTGTTCGCGGACGCTCTGGATCGGGCCTGCGCCTTCGCCGCAGATGTCGCGGCCCGGAAGTCAGACGTTCTGGCGCGGCAGTCTGCGTCGGCGCTCTATCACATCACCACCGCCATCGGCCTTGCGCACGAGGCGGCGGAACTGCGTACGCCGCATCGCCTGGCTCTGGCGCGTATGGTTCTGACGCACCGGCTGTTGCCGCAAGACCCCCTGCGGGACGAGGAGGATGCGGCCGCGCTCGACAGCGTTCTGGCGGCTTGACCGCCTTCCCTATCTCCAACCTTGCTTGAGGATGCGCGTCACATAGGGAGGGACGACTTTCGTGGCGGGGCCGTAGATGTGCTCGTGGAATAGGGCTTTGTTGTC
This sequence comes from Reyranella massiliensis 521, assembly GCF_000312425.1. GTDB lineage: Bacteria > Pseudomonadota > Alphaproteobacteria > Reyranellales > Reyranellaceae > Reyranella > Reyranella massiliensis. The sequence continues at coordinate 57,565 of NZ_HE997181.1, forward strand.
GGTCGGTTCGAGATTGAGCTCGATCGTGTGGGCGCGCGGTCGGTAGCGTCGGACATGCAAGACAAAGCCGGCGGCGGGATAGACCTCGCCGGAAGTGCCGATGGCAATGAAGAGACCGCAGCGTTCCAGCACCTCGTAGATCTCGTCGAGATGTATCGGCATCTCGCCGAACCAGACGATGTTGGGCCGTAGCTCGCCGATGGACCGGCAGTTGGGGCAGACGGACTCGGGAGTGAGATCGGCGTCGGAGGCGAATTCGGTCTTGCAGACCATGCAGCGGACCTCGCCATCGCGGCCATGCATGTGGATGACCTTTCGCGAGCCCGCCATCTCGTGCAGAGGATCGATATTCTGGGTGATGATCGTGACTTCACCCTCGTATTCGCGCTCCAGCCGGGCCAACGCTTCGTGCGCTTCATTCGGTGTGATGTGAGCGGCGCGGAAGGCGCGGCGGGTCTCGTTGTAGAAGTCGAGCACCTTCTTCTTGTCGCGAAACCAAGCGTCGACGGTCGCGACCTCCTCGAGATTCACGCGGGTCCACAGCCCGCCATCGTCCCGAAACGTATCGATACCGCTTTCCTTGGAGATGCCGGCGCCGGTCAGCACGGCGATGCCCGGTGGAAGGAAATCCTGATGCATGCTCTCACTCTAGCGCCGTGCTAGGGTGCCGTGCCATGACCATCGGCGTCCTCTTCGTCTGCACAGCCAATATTTGCCGCTCGCCTATGGCCGAGGGGGCGTTTCGGGAGATGGCTCGCAAGGCGGGCCTTGCTGCCGGCTTCGAGATCGCCTCCGCCGGCACGTCCGATGTGAAGGCCGGCGAGCCCCCGTCCCCCTTTGCCGTCGAAGTCGCCGCCGCGCGCGGCTACGATATCTCTGCGGGGCGCGCCCGGAAGATCACCGGCGAGGATATCGCGCATTTCGACCATGTGCTCGCGATGACCCGCGGCCATCTCGCGGAGATGCGTTGGCTGGCGCCGCGTGCGCTCGCAGACAAGCCGAAGCTCCTCATGAGCTTCGCGCCGCCGGCCGGCATTCTCGACGTGGCCGATCCCTATGGCCTCGACAGGCCCGAGTACGAACGCGCGCTCGGGCTGATCGAAGTGGCTTGCCGCGGCCTGCTCGACCGCCTGATACCTCAGGTCAAAAGGGCCATTTGAGGCCAAGCTCGCCGAAGCGGTTCACGACGTTGAAGGTGAGCCGCGACACGTCGTTGTCGAACTTGTTGTGGGGCAGGCTGCCGCAATAGGTGATCGAGCCCACCGAGAACACTGCACCGCCTTTCGGCTTCTCGATGTAGGTCATGTCGGCGCGGATCAACTGCTCCAGGGTCTGGCCGGGAATGGTGGTGGTGAAGCCCAGCCGCTCCTCGTGAACCACCACGAAGTTCTTGCGGTCGTGGCCTTCGGAGGAGGCGAGCACGACGGCATTGAGCGGGCTGCCCAGCCGATGGTCGAGACGGTCGAGCTCGAATCCTGCCGCCCCGCCGCCCGAGAAGCCGTAGCCGCCGAACAGCTCGTCCTTTACGCCCTCGAAGACCCAGGCATGGGTATTGTCGCGCGCTGCCGGCGATTGCCGGTAGGAATCGCCGACGAAGGTGCCCTGGCTCGAAAAGCCGATGCCGCAGAGCAGATTGGGCGGCCGGTCGGAGCGCCGCCACAGGCCGCCATAGGCGCCGTCGAAGGCATGATAGTATTCGCCCGGCTCGGCGGCCCAGGTGCGGATGCCGCCTTCGGTCCGTCGCACCTCGATGGCGCCCGGCACCTTGGGCGAGAGCGCGACGCGCCAGTAGAACCCGTTGCCGCCGAGATACATCAGCCGCCCGCCATTCTCGGTATAGGCCTGCAACGCATCGAGCGTGCCTTCCGTGTGATACTCGGGATGCGAGCCCGTCAGCACGACCTTGTAGGAGGAGAGGAACTCGACTCCCTTTTCGTCGAGATCGTGGTCGGTGATCACGTCAAAGGCTATGCCCATGCGGTCGAGCCAGCCGGTGAGGTGCGTATCGGCCGGCAGGTGGCGCAGGCCAGAGCCGGCTTCGTCGTTGAAGGAAAGATAGTTCGGTCGCCAGGTCAGCAGCGGCCGCAGGCGCGAGGAATAGCTGACGCCCGAACCGTCGCGATGAAGGTTGTAGGTCGAGAGGCCATAGTCCTTGTGCTCGTCGGGATTGTTCGGATAGGCCTTCCAGTCGGCGACCTTCTTGCGGAATGCGTCGTCGTACATGCCGCGCGCGAAGTTCGAATAGACCTGATAGGTGAAGGTGGCGGCGAGGTAGCAGACCTTGGCCTGCGGCTTGCCCATCTGCGGCCGCACGAAGAAGGGGATGACGTCGCGGTGCGGCCCGCAGCTCAGCTGCATACCGTAGACGCCGCTCTTCATGTCCTTGGGGATGGTGAAGCTGAAATCGTCTTCCCAGCCGCAGTCATGCAGATCGTCGTCATGGAAGTGGATGGCGGCATAATGGTGCGGCGCCTTCTTCCAGTCGCGCTCGGCGCCGGTCCAGGCTGCGCCCTTCATGGCGCGCGTCGGCAGGTTGACCAGCCTGCCATGCAGCCCATTGGGGCCCGTGTCCTCGATCTCCATCGAGTCCATGCGCCGCGAGAAATCCCAGGCGGCGAAGCCCACCACCTGCGGCGCTTCGATCTTGCCGTTGAAGCAGTGGCGGGCCGGCCGGTCGCTCGCTGCTTCCGCGCCGATCAGCAGAGGTGCCGGAGCATCGAGCGTCAGCCCGCCCGTTACCGTGGCTTTCGCTTCCCCTTCGTCGTCGGCGGCAAAAGCGCGCTTCAGCGGCTGCTGGCCGACGCGCAAGGTTCCGGTCTCAGGATCGGCGCTGGCCCAGACGCGATACCAGACATGCGCGCGGAGCTTCTTGCCCACCGCGACGCGATGGCTGCCGGTCTCCAGCACCATGCCATCGGGCGTGAGGACCAACGCAAAGCCTGCACCGGTGGCGGGATCGCGGCGCGACAGCACGGCCTGCGGTGCATCTTCGGGCAAAGTTGGCCAGATCAGCGCTTCGATCTGCAGGGATGACGGCAGTTTTGCATCGCGTGCGTTCTCTACGAGACCGTACGAACCTGTCCATGCGTGTTGAACGCGCGACGCGAAGCGGCCATCGAAGAGATCCGACATGTCTTCGAGCTTGGGAGGTGGTCCACCGGGATTGGTGTCGCCGCGGACGATGCGCACCAAGGTGGCGTTATAGGGATTGGGGCCGGTGCTCGAGATCTTGAAAGCGATTTTTTCGCCGCTGCGTACCGAGATGCGGTCGGAGTAACCAATCAACGCTGCTGTCACTTTTGTCTCCCCCGATGTCGGCGATATAGTCGCCCGAATTCAGGGAGGATTTCTATGACCAATAAAATCACCCGCCGCAGGGTGATCGCATCGACGATCACGGCATCGCTGGCGGCGCCCATGCTGGCCCGCCACGGCTGGGCGCAGTCGACCTATCCCAACAAGCAGATCCGCGTGGTGGTTCCGTTCGCGCCGGGCGGCACGACCGACCTTCTGGGCCGCATCGCGGCACAACATCTCACCGAGGCCTGGGGCCAGACGGTCGTCGTCGACAACAAGAGCGGTGCCGGGGGCAATGTCGGCGCCGAGATCGTCGCCAAGTCGCCGGCCGATGGCTACACGCTGCTGCTCGGTACGGTCGGCACCGCCGTCACCAACCAGTTCCTCTACAAGAACATGCCCTACGACGGGACGAAGAGCTTTGCGCCGGTGGCGCTGTTCGGCGAAGTCGCGAACGTGCTTGCCGTTCATCCCAGCATGCCGGTGAAGACCGCGAAGGAATATGTCGAGTATTGCAAGAAGCAGGGACCGGGCAAGGTAAGCTTCGGCTCGCCCGCGATCGGTGGCACCGGCCATCTCGCGATGGAGTATTTCCAGTCGCTGGCCGGCTTCAAGGTGGAGCATGTCGTCTATCGCGGCAGCTCCCTGGTGCTGAAGGACCTGTTGGCAGGTCACATTCCCAGCACGATGGACAATCTGCCGCCCTACCTGCCCCACATCCAGTCGGGCGCGTTGCGCGCATTGGGCGTGAGCTCGGGCAAGCGCTGGTTCTCGCTGCCCGACGTGCCGACCATCGCCGAGCAGGGTTTCGCCGGCTTCGATGCGGCGCCCTGGTGGTATGTCGCGGCTCCTGCCGGCACGCCGCCCGATATCGTGAAGAAGTTGAGCGACGAGCTGGTCAAGGCGGCGAAGTCACCCGACATCATCAAGAAGATCCGCGACGCAGGTGCCGCCGAACTCGGCGGATCGTCGGAGGATCTCGCCAAGCACATGGTGGCAGAAACCGCGAAGTGGCAGAAAGTCGTCACGGCCGCCAAGCTGGAGCCCCAGTGACCCGCAAGGACCTAAAGGGAATGATCCAGACCGTCCTCGGGCTCATCGAGCCCGAGGCGCTTGGCCGGACTCTGATGCACGAGCATGTGCTTTGCGACATCCGTCCGCCCGGCACGCGTTCCGACAACGATCTCGGCCCCGAGATCACGCTCGAGAATGTCTGGCAGATGAACTACGGCCACGGGCTGAAGCGCTCCGGCCGCAAGTACATGCTCGACCTCGAGGACATTGCCACGCGCGAGGTGGCGATGATGAAGCACGACGGCGGCGACGCCATCGTCGAGCTGACCTGCGGCGGCCTCTCGCCCGATCCGAAGGGACTGCAGCGCATCGCCGCCGGCACCGGCGTGCACCTCGTCATGGGCTGCGGCTACTACGTCAACGATTACCAGGATCCGAAGAACCACCGGCGCTCGGTCGACGACTTTGCCGCCGAAATGATCGGCCAGATCCTCGATGGCGCCTGGGGCACCGAGGTGCGCGCCGGCATGATCGGTGAGATCGGTTGTCAGGCGCCGTGGACCGATACGGAGAAGCGCGTCATGCAGGCGGCATTCGTCGCCGCGCAGGAAACGGGTGCGGCGATCAACGTCCATCCCGGCCGCGATCCCGACCAGCCGCAGGAAGTCGCCGACTTCGCCAAGGCCGCGGGCTTTCCTACGGAACGCATCGTCATCAGCCATATCGACCGCACGATCTTCGACGAGCCGCGCCTGCTGAAGCTCGCGGACAGCGGCGTCACGGTCGAGTTCGATCTGTTCGGGCAGGAGGCGAGCTACTACGGTCTCTCCGATATCGACATGCCCAACGACGCGACGCGTCTCCGGCTGATCCGGGCTTTGATTACCGCGGGTCATCTCGAGCGAGTCGTGATCAGCCACGACATCTGCTACCGCACGCGGCTCGCGAGCTTCGGCGGCCACGGCTACGGCCACATCTTCCGCAACGTCGTGCCGATGATGAAGCGGCGTGGCTACAGCGAGGGCGAGATCGACGCCATCCTGGTGCACAATCCGCGGCGGCTGCTGACGTTCATCTAGCCGACGTCTCAGAAGGTCAGCGGATAGGTCGCTTCTTCGGTGTAGATCGAGCCATTGCGGCCGGTGCGGCTGGAATAGAGCGAGAAGTGCTCGGCGATCCAGGGGCCGGCCCGCAGGGTGCCGTTGCTCGCCATGAACTGGGCGAGGTGATGGCCGGTCTCGGCGGTGCTCGAAAAGCGGGCGAGGGTGACGTGCGGGCGGAACTTGCGGCGTTCGACCTCGATGCCGCAGTTGCGTGCCACGGTCGACACTTTCTGTTGCAGCCAGTCGAGCCGCTCGCTGCGCTCGACGGTGGCGACCAGGGCGCGGGGTTGCTTGCCGCTGCTGAATTGCTCGACGCCGGCAATGGACACCGAGAAGGGCGGCCCTTCGATATCCGACAGTTCGTCTTCGAGGTCGCGCATCGTGGCGCCCTGCACTTCGCCGGCGAAGCAGAGGGTCACGTGGAAATTCTCCGACGGCACCCATCGCGCATCGGGCACGCCCGACTGCAGGGCCGAGAGTTCGTCGGCGACTTCTTCAGGGACGGGCAGGGCGGCGAACAGACGCGGCATGATCGTCGAGGTTCTTGGTCACGAAAGGCAGGATGCGTTCGACAACGACGTCGACGCCCTTGGCGTTGGGATGGATGCCGTCGGGCTGGTTGAGAGCGGGCTCTTGCGCCACACCGTCGAGGAAGAAGGCGTAGAGCGGCACGCCGTGCTTGTCAGCGACCTTCTTGAAAATGCCGTCGAAGGCTTTGGCGTATTCGGCGCCGAAGTTGCGCGGCGCCAGCATGCCGGCCAGCCACACCGTCGCCCCGGCGGCCTTGAGCTTGGTGACGATGGCGTCGAGGTTGCGCTCGGTGGCGGCAGGATCGAGGGCGCGCAGCCCATCGTTGCCGCCGAGTTCGACCAACACGATGTCGGGCTTGTCCGCCATCATCCAGTCGATGCGCTCCAGCCCACCGGCCGTCGTGTCTCCGGATACACCGTGATTGATGATGGTGACGTTGCGGTTCTGGGCCTTCAACGCCGCATCTAGCCGGGCCGGGAATGCTTGGGCGGGGCTCAGTCCATAGCCCGCCGCGAGGCTGTCTCCCAGGATGGCGAGCTTGACTGGTCCGGTTTGTGCAGCAGCCGGCAGGGCTGCGAGGCAGATCAGAAAGACCAGAAGCGCCGCGATCCGTGAATTGACCCGTGCCGCAAAACGACCATATGCAGTCTGCAATTTCATCGTTTCGCCCGCCTTGTCGCCCATCCCAGGAGCCTGCTTGCCTACCACGCCGCCGATCGTCCGACTGAAGGACGTCCACCTCGACATGGCAAGCGATGCAGGCACGGTCAATATCCTGCGCGGCATTACTCTCGACATCGCTGCGGGCGAGATTGCGGCGGTTGTCGGGCCATCCGGTGCCGGCAAGTCGAGCCTGATGATGGTGGCGGGCGGCCTGGAGCGCGCTTCATCGGGCCTCGTCGAGGTCGTGGGCCGCGATCTCGGGGCGCTCGGCGACGACGACCGCGCGCGCCTGAGGCGCGACCATATCGGCATCGTCTTCCAAGGGTTCCACCTCATTCCCACGATGACGGCACTCGAGAACGTCGCGTTGCCGTTGGAATTTGCCGGCCGCAACGATGCTTTCGAGCTGGCAGAAGCGGCACTCAAACGAGTCGGGCTCGGCCATCGTATCGGTCACTATCCTGCGCAGCTCTCGGGCGGCGAGCAGCAGCGCGTCGCCGTGGCACGCGCCTTCGTCGGTCAACCGAAGCTGATGCTGGCCGACGAACCCACCGGCAATCTTGACGGTGCGACCGGCAAGCAGGTGATGGATCTGTTGTTCGAGCTGGCGCGTGCCCACGGCACGACCCTGATCCTGATCACCCACGATATGGGGCTCGCCGAGCGCTGCGATCGCATGCTGCGAATCGCCGACGGCCTGCTGGTGGCTGACGAGCGCATGCGCCCGGCCGCTCTGGCGGCACAGTGAGACGCCCGACATGAATCTCGCGCTGCGCCTCGCCCGTCGCGAGATGCGAAGCGGCCTTGGTGGCTTTCGCCTGTTCATCGCCTGTCTGGCGCTGGGTGTGGCGGCGATCGCCGCGATCCTGTCGTTCAGCCGCGCCGTCGAGGAAGGGCTGCGCGCCGACGCCCGCGAGATCATGGGCGGCGATGTCGCGATCTCGATCCTCTACCGTGAAGCGACGCCGGAGCAGATGGCTTTCATGCGCGAGCAGGGGCGGCTCGTGCGCTGGATCGACAGCCGTGCCATGGCGCGCCCGACCAAGGAAGATGGCCGGCCCGCGCTGGTTCAGCTCAAGGCAGTCGAGCCCGCCTATCCGCTCTATGGCGCGGTCGAACTTCAGGGCGGTGGCACCCTGGGAGATGCGCTTGCCAAGCGTAACGGCATCTGGGGCGCCGTGGTCGAGGAGTCGGCGCTGCGCCGCATGAACATGGCGCCGGGCGACATGCTGCGCGTCGGCGAAGTCGTGGTCGAGGTGCGCGGGATCATTGCCCGCGAACCTGATCGTGGCCTCAACGCCTTTGCGAGCCTCGGGCCGCGGCTGATGATTCCCTTCGACGCGGTGGTCGAGTCGGGACTGGTTCAGCCAGGCAGCCTGCTCAACTGGGAATACCGGCTCAGTCTGCCGCCGGGCCGGTCCGACCGCGCGACGATCGATGCGCTCAAGGCGCGCTTTCCCGACGCCGGCTGGCGCGTGCGAGGGCTCGACGAAGCCGGCGGCGGCATCCGCTTCTGGCTGGACCGGCTGACGCAGTTCATCGGCCTGATCGGCCTGGCCTCGCTGCTGGTGGGCGGTGTCGGTGTCGGCAATGCGATCTCGAGCTTTCTGGCAGGACGCCTGCGCACCATCGCTACCTTGAAGTGCCTGGGGGCGCCGGAGCGGCTGGTCTTCACGACTTACTTCCTGCAGCTCGCCGTGCTGGCCGCGTTCGGCGTCGCTGTCGGCCTTGTGGTCGGCGCGGCCTTGCCCTTTGTCGCGCAGTCGCTGATTGCCGACGTCCTGCCGGTGCGGGCGCGGGTCGCTCTCTATGCCGGTCCGCTGGCGACCGCCGCGGGATTTGGCCTGCTGGTCTCGCTGCTGTTCGCGCTGGTGCCGCTGATTCGCGCCCGCGGCGTGCCGGCGGCCACCTTGATGCGCGGCGCCGTGGTCGAGCAGGGCAGGCTCGCCTGGCGCGATGCGTTGCTGATCGGCGCCGTCGCCGTGGCGCTGGCGGCCTTCACCATCTTCACCGCCGACAGCCGGCGGATCGCGGCCTATTTCGTCCTGGGTGCGATCGGGGCCTTCATCGCCTTCCCGCTGCTGGCACGGCTGCTGATGATGGCCGCCGCCCGTGTCGGCAAGCCCAAGCTCGCCGCGCTGCGCTTGGCGCTCGCCAATCTGCATCGCCCGGGTGCACCGACGCCGATCGTCATGTTGTCGTTGGGCCTCGGCCTCACCGTGCTGGTGGCGACGGCGCTGATCGAGGGCAACCTGCGGGAACAGATCACGCGGCGCATCCCGAACGACGCGCCGGCTTTCTTCTTCGTGGATATCCAGTCGAGCCAGATCGCCGACTTCGAAAGGGCCATCTCGGAGGTCCCCGGCGCCGGCCCTCTGGAGAAGGTGCCGTCGCTGCGCGGCCGCATCGTCAAGATCGGCGGCAAGCCGGTGAGCGAGATTGCCGTGCCGTCCGATGCGCGCTGGGCGGTCGAAGGCGATCGCGGTGTGACCTATTCGGCGACGCCGCCCGAAGGCTCTCGCATCGTCGCCGGCGAATGGTGGCCGGCCGACTATCGCGGGCCGCAGCTCATCTCCTTCGACGAGAACCTGGCGCGGCAGTTCGGCCTCGGACTGGGCGACACGATCACGGTGAACGTGCTCGGCCGCGACATCGAAGCAAAGATCGCCTCGTTGCGGCGCATCGAATGGACGACGCTCGCCATCAATTTCGTGTTCGTCTACTCGCCGGGCACGCTCGACAAGGCGCCGCACACCTTCCTCGCCACGGTGAAGTCCACGCCGGAGGCAGAGGAGGCGATCTTCAAGGCGATAACGGACAAGTTCCCCAACGTCACCGTGGTGCGCATCCGCGACGCCATCGAGACCGCCGCGAGCGTGCTGGGCAACATCGGTCTGGCCAGCCGCGTCATCGGCTTCCTCAGCATCCTGGCCGGCGTGCTGGTGCTGGCGGGCGCCATGCTGGCGACCCAACGGCGGCGTGTGCACGAGGCGGTGGTCATGAAGGTGCTGGGCGCCACGCGCGGGCGCATCGCCGGCATCTTCGCCTGGGAGTTCGCCGCGCTTGGCCTCGCGACCGCCGCCGCGGCACTGGGCGTCGGCACCCTGGGTGCCTATCTCGTGGTCCGCCGGCTGATGAACCTGGAGTGGACCTTCCTGCCGACGGTGGCGATCGCCGTTGCGCTGGGCGCGATGGCGCTCACCCTGGCCTTCGGTCTGGCCGGCACCTTGGCGGCTTTGCGGCAGCGGCCGCTGGCCTTGTTGCGTAACGAGTGACGCAAAAAGTTCTCCGGGGTGGGCGAAATCGCAATCTCGCACGCTCGAATCCCTATTGATTCAGTCGAGCTGTAACCCCAAATTACCCGGCGAAGGGGCTCGGCAAAACGAGGCCCCCTTGGAGGCTGAATTCATATGGCAAACTTCGACACCTTCAACCGTGCCGGCACAGTTGCCGACCAGGCGTCGTTCGACGTCGGTCTACGCGCCCATATGGTGCGCGTATACAACTACATGGCGTCCGGCCTCGCGCTCTCGGGCATTGTTGCCTTTGCGTTGTTCAGCTCGCCGGCTCTGGCGGGCTTGTTCTTTCAGGTCCAGGCAGGCCGCGTCGTTGGTCTGAACATTCTGGGCTGGATCGCGATCTTCGCGCCGCTCGGCCTGCTGCTGCTGACGTCGTTCCGCGCGGCGCAGATGAGCACGGGTGCGGTACAGGCCGTCTACTGGGCAGTCACGGCACTGATGGGCGTCAGCCTGTCGCTGCTGCTGTTCCGCTACACCGGCGCGTCGGTCGCGCGCACCTTCTTCGTGACGGCCGCCGCCTTCGGCGCGCTGAGCCTCTATGGCTACACGACGAAGCGTGACCTCACCGCGTTCGGCAAGTTCCTGTTCATGGGCGTGATCGGCCTGATTCTGGCCGGCCTCGTCAACATGATCTGGCCGTCGGGCACGATGAGCTTCATCATCTCGGCCGCCGGCGTGCTGATCTTCTCGGGCCTGATTGCCTACGACACCCAGAAGATCAAGGAGCAGTATGCCGAGGCCTGGGGCACGGACGTACAGGAGAAGGTCGCCATCTTCGGTGCGCTGAGCCTGTATCTCGACTTCGTGAACCTGTTCCAGTTCCTCATGAGTTTCATGGGCCAGAACCGCGACTAGCCCTGGCCTAGAGAGACAGTTTAAGAAACGCCCGGGTCGAAAGACCCGGGCGTTTTGCTTTGCAGGAGACGCACCGATGGCGGGCAGACTGAAATCCTTCATGGACAGCGAAGCGGCATCCGCCGTGCCGCTCCTGGGGGCGGCGCTGGCGGCCCTGGTGCTGGCCAATTCGCCCCTCGACGGTGCCATCAAGTCGCTGGTGGGCGAGAAGCTCACCGTGTCCTATGGCGAGATCGGCCTCAGCAAGCCGCTGCTGCTGTGGATCAACGACGGCCTGATGGCCGTGTTCTTCCTGCTGGTCGGCCTGGAGATCAAACGCGAAGTGGTCGAGGGCGAGCTGTCGCGACCCTCGCAGGTCGCTCTGCCGATTGCCGGTGCGGTGGGCGGCATGGCCGTTCCCGCCCTTGTCTACGCCGCGATCAACTGGGGCGATCCGGTAGCCTTGCATGGCTGGGCGATCCCGGCGGCGACTGACATCGCGTTTTCGCTGGGGGTGCTGGCCGTCCTCGGCCGGCGCGTGCCGCTCGCTCTGAAGGTCTTCCTCACGACCCTCGCCATCGTCGACGATCTCGGCGCCATCGTCGTGATCGCCATCTTCTATACCGGCCAGCTCTCGGCCGAGGCACTGGCCGTTGCAGCTCTTTGCGTCGCCGTCCTCGCCGTCCTCAACGCCTCCGGCGTGCGACGTATCGGTCCCTATGCCGTCGTGGGGGCGGTCCTCTGGGTGTCGGTGCTGAAGTCGGGCGTCCACGCTACCCTGGCCGGTGTCGTGCTGGCGATGTTCATTCCGCTGCGCGTGTCCGGCGTCGCCGACGACAAGCGGCCCGCCATCCATCTCGAACATGCGCTGAAACCCTGGTCGGCGTGGCTGATCATGCCGGCCTTTGCCTTTGCCAATGCGGGGCTTTCGCTGGCCGACCTGTCGCTTGGCAGCCTGTTCGAGCCGGTGCCGCTCGGCATCATGGCCGGCCTGTTTGTCGGCAAGCAGATCGGTATTGTCCTGGGCGCGGCCCTATTGATCCTCTCCGGGGTGGCGGCCATGCCGGCCGGCGGCTCGTGGCGTACTCTCTATGGTGTCTCCATCCTGGGCGGCATCGGCTTCACCATGAGCCTGTTCATCGGCACGCTCGCCTTCCACGATCCCCGTTATGAAGCCGCAGTTCGGCTGGGCGTGCTGGCGGGGTCCTTGCTTTCGGCCGTGGTCGGCTACCTCGTGTTGCGGCTGGGCAGTCGCAACTAGCACGTCAGGTCTGCGCGGCAGGGCAGATTGCGCCCTGCGCCTGCCGCCTTATACTTTCCCCATGCGGCGCACCTCCTACGAGCAGATGAACTGTTCGATCGCTTCGGCGCTCGATGTCGTGGGCGAGCCGTGGACGCTGCTGATCGTGCGAGACGCTTTCTACGGCGTGCGGCGGTTCGACGACTTTCAAGAGAATCTCGGCATCGCACGCAACGTGTTGACGGCGCGGCTGAAGAAACTCGTCGAGGCAGGCGTGTTCCGGAAGACGGCCTATCGCCAGCGCCCGTTGCGCCATGAGTATCGTCTGACCGACAAAGGCGCGGCGCTCTTCACGGTGATCGTCGGCCTGAAGCAGTGGGGCGACCGCTACGGGGCGGCGGCACGCGGCGGCAGGCCGATGGACCTCGTCGATCGTGGCGACGGCCGTCCGTTGGATCCGGTGTTGATTGACTCCGACACCGGCCGGCGGATCGAGCTCACCAACGTGCGAGCCGTTGCCGGACCGGGGGCCGACCAGAACACGCGCTCCTTCTTCGAGCGCCTTGCGGTCAACAAGACGCCACGCTGAGTTCAGTCTTTCTTTGCGGGATCGTCGAGGCGCTTGCCGTCGAGTGTGCGCGTCGTTCGGCTTGCGGTGTCCCGGTCGGACGCTTTTTCCGCCTTGGTTCGCCCGAAGCGGCGACGGTTGGCATCGGCTTGCGCCTCGCGTTCCCGTCGGGCCCGTTCCTTGCGTGCGCGTTGCAGGTTGACGATCTCGGTCATGTGAGAAGCTCCGATTTCTCTATGCCGTGTGTTGGGGCGATGCGCTAGTGTTCGCCCCGAGTCGGATTACAGGAGAATCCATGCCTTCGAGCCTGAGCAAGAAACTCCTGATCGGTGGCGGCAGCGTAGTCGGTCTGGTGGTCGTGGCGTCGGTTGCGGCGCCGCTTCTTGTCGATGTCAATTCGTACAAGCCGATGATCGTGTCGGAGGTGAAGGCCATGACCGGCCGCGATCTCGTGATCGACGGTCCGATCTCGCTGTCGATCCTGCCGACGCCGACGGTCTCGGTCACCGGCGTGAAGTTCTCCAACGTGCCGGGTGCCAAGAATCCCAGCATGGTCGAGATGAAGTCGGTTACCGTGAAGCCGTCGCTGTTCGGTCTGCTTGCCGGCAATATCGAGGTGAGCGAGGTGACGCTGATCGAGCCCAAGATCGTGCTCGAAATCAACGCCGAGGGTAAGCCGAACTGGGAGTTCGCGCCGTCGGTCGCCGAAGCGAAGCCTGTTGCTCCCAAGCCGGTCTCGCCCAAGCCGCTGTCGCTCGGCCGGCTCACGATTGAAAACGGCACGTTGATCTTCAGCGATTCCAAGGCGGGCATTTCCGTAGTCGCCGACAAGGCGAACTTCTCCGCATCGGTCGGTTCGCTCGACGGCCCCTATACTCTGGCCGGCGGCGCCGACATCAACGGCTCGCCTCTCAAGCTCGATCTTGCTGTCGGCCCCAAGGGCAGCAGCGGACACAATGCGGAGGTCACTCTGCAGGCGGGAGGGGGCAAGCTCTCGTTCCGGGGAACGCTGAGCGAACTCGGACCGACGGCGCAGATTGCCGGTATTGCTTCCGTGGCGACCGATTCCCTCACGGGCTTCGTCGGCACGCTGGTCAAGCTTGCCGGACAGCCCGAGCCGGCATTGCCGCCGTTGCTCGCGGGCAGGTTCGTTTTCGACGGCGCCGTCGAGGCGTCGCAAACTGCCTTTGCCGCCAAGGACTTCAAGATGACGCTGGGCCAGGACAGCGGTTCGGGTTCGTTCGCGGTAGCTCTGAAGCCAACGCTGGCCGTCGACGGCAAAATCGCCATCCCCAAGCTCGATCTCGACAAGTGGATGGCAGCCGTTGCGCGTCCTGCGGCACCGCCAGCCACGCCGCCTGCCAACCCGCCGCCAGCCGCCAACCGGCCGGCCGCTGCTCCCGCCCTGTCCGGCGGCAGCATGCTGGGCAACGTTACGGCCAAGCTTGCCCTCGATATCGGCGAGATCGTCTACAATAAGAAGACTATCCGTAACGCGGTGGTCGAACTCGATGCACGCGGCGGTGCCGTCGCCGTACCGAAGCTTTCCGCCACCCTGCCGGGCGACATGGTCCTGCAGGCCAGGTCGACCATGACGGGCGATGCGGCGAAGCCGAATGTCACCGGCGAGTTCAGCCTCGTCGGGCCGAAGCTGCGCGAGACGTTGAGCTGGCTCGAAGTCGACATGGCGTCGGTGCCTGCCTCCAAGCTGCAGAAGCTCAGCCTCAAGGGGCGCATGGCGTCCTCGGGCGGCAACGTGCAGGTGAGCGACGCGGTCTTCGAACTCGACGATCTCAAGGGCAATGGCGGTGTCGTGGTGACATTCGGCGTGCCGCTGTCGATCGTGACCAGCCTCAACATCGACACGCTCGATCTCGACTCCTTCCTGGTGCCGGCGGCGGCACAGAAGCCCGCAGCATCGGCGCCGGCTGCGTCGGCGCCTGCACCATCGGCACGGCAGCCCGCCGCCGGCCCCTCGATCGGGCTCAAGGCCAAGGTGGCCAAGCTCGTCTACAACAAGGAGACGATCCAGGGCGTCGATGTCGACGTGGCGTTGCAAGGAAGCACGCTGCGGCTGAACGACGTCAAGGTCGGCAATATCGGCGGCGGCAGGTTCGCCGTACGCGGCACGGTGGCGAACTATTCGGCGCCGCAGCCGCGGCCCGACATCGCGTTCAATTTCGAAGCCCCCGACATGGGCCGCGTGCTCAAGGTCGTGGGCGCTTCCGGTCCGTCGGACCTCGGTGCGGTCAGTGCGAGTGGCGGGATCGCCGGCACGATCGAACAACTCACGCTGCGCGAACTCACTGTCAATGCCGCGGGCCAGAACGTGAAGGCGAGCGGCACGCTGGCGCTGCCGGGGGCAGCGAAGGGCGCGCCGCAATCAGCCGCCTACAAGGGCTCCGTCGTGCTGAACGGTCAGGCGATTGAAGGGACGATCGATGCCAGGCTGACCGGCAAGCCGGTCATCACCGCCGACCTGCGCGCCAATGCGCTCGATCTCGACAAGCTCGGGGGCGGCGGTGGCGGTGGAACGGCCGCACGTGCCCCGGCGCGCGGCCAGCGGGCCGCGGCTGCCAAGCCGATCGATACAGCGCCGCTGCGTTCGGTCGATGGCTCGTTGAAGCTGTCGGCCGGCACGCTGACCAGCGGGTCGCTGCGCATCGGCAATGCCGATCTCGCAGCGACGCTGAAGGACGGCGTTCTGACGGTGCAGCACTTCAAGGGTGGACTCTATGGCGGTTCGCTGGCTTTGGCCGGCACCGTCAATGGCAGCCAGCCAGCGCTTGCCCTGGATTTCAAGGGCGACGCCAACAACCTGATCATCGGCGAGATGCTGCGCAGCACCTCGGGCAGCAATCAGTTCGGTGGCGCCGTCAAGGTGACGATCGACGGCAAGCTCAATGCCAACGGCATCTCGATGCGTGCCGGCGGCACCACGGCAGACCAGATCAGGGCTTCGATGGCAGGCGGCACGCAGCTCAGCGGCCATGTCTTCGTCGGCGCCGACAAGACCCTGCAGATTCTGGGCACTGCGGCCACGGGCGCGGCCAGCGGCGTCATCGATCAGACGCTGGGCAACTTGCTGGGCGCGGTGGGCCAGAAAGGCGGCGTGGGCGTCGGCAATCTTCTCAATGCCATCTCCCTGGTGTTGAACCGATTCGTGAACCACGACAGCCCGATCGCCGGTCAGCTTTCCATTGCCGGCGGCGTCGTCACCGACAAGGGGCTGACGGTGCAGGGCAATCGCGCGACGGCGCGGATCTCGACCCGGACGAACCTCGGCAACTCGACGACCGACACCACGATCAACTTCATCATCGCCGAAGATCCATCGGCGCCGTACCTGATCACCACCGCGCGCGGCTCGACCTCGTCGCCGTCGCTCAACGTGGTGCGCGGCACCGCCAAGGATCCGCCGGGCATGGCCAGCACCTTGCCGGGCGCGCCGAACGTCCTTCCGGGCGGCCAGCAGCAACAGCAGCAACAGCAGCCGTCGCGTTCGCCGATCCCGAACATTCCCCTTCCCAACATTTTCGGCCGCTGAGGAGTTGAAGTGCTCGATCGTCTCAAGACCGTGCTCAAGGCACGGTTCGGTACAGCGCCCGCACTCGACGAAGCCCCCAAGGGAGTCGATGTGCTGGCAGAGATGGCCAATCGCCGCGTCGTGCGGCGCTACTCCGACAAGCCGATTGATCCGGCCCTGCTGGAGACGCTTTGCGCCGTGGCCCTGTCGGCGCCCTCCAAGAGCGATCTGCAGCAGGCCGACATCGTGGTCGTCACCGACAAGGCGCAGCGCGAGAAGCTCCAGGCGCTGATCCCGGAAAATCCCTGGGCCGCCGCCGGTCCGGCCCTCCTGGTGTTCTGCGGCAACAACCGTCGCCATCGGCTGATGTTCGAATGGCGGGGCCGGCCCTTCGTGAACGACTATCTCGATCCGTTCTTCAATGCGGCGGTCGATGCCGGCATCGTGCTGGCGACCTTCATCGCGGCCGCCGACCGGGTCGGCCTCGGCACCTGCCCGATCAGCCAGATCCGCAACCAGGCTGCCAAGGTTTCGGAGGTGCTGGGCCTGCCGCAGCATGTGTTTCCCGTGGCCGGGCTGGGGATTGGCTGGCCGTCCTTCGAGGGGGTGATGAGCCCGCGCCTTGGCCTCGACGTGTCGATTCATCGCGACCGCTACGACGAGACCGGCCTTCGCGAAAAGGTCGCGGCCTACGACCAAAGGCGTAACGAGACCCAGCCCTACAAGAGCCAGCGCTTCGTCGACAAGTTCGGCGAGGACCCGGCCTATGGCTGGTCGGAGGACAAGGCTCGGCAATATTCGGTACAGGAGCGCGCCGATTTCGGCGCATTCGTGCGCGCCAAGGGCTTCAAGCTCGACTGATATTAGCCTCGCTGCTTCTTCAACTCTTCGAGCACGTAGAGGCGGAGCGCGCTCGACAGGTTTCCGGCCTCGGGCGTTCCGCGGGCGTGGTCGATTTCGGCCACCAGCGCATTGAGGGAGAGGCCGCGGGCACGGGCGATCGCGGAAAGTTCAGCCCAGAAGGCATCTTCCAGGGAGATGCTGGTCCGGTGGCCGTCGATAGTGACCGAGCGTTTATGCATGTCCGGACTGTGACAGCGGCAAGTCGCCCCCTCAACCCGCCTTGCCGCCGTCACAGAGCGTGCGTATAAGCGCCGCCAACCAACCCCTCCGGACAAACATTTTATGGAAATCCGTAACGTCGCGATCATCGCGCACGTCGACCATGGCAAGACCACACTGGTCGACTGCCTGCTGAAGCAAAGCGGCACCTTCCGCGAGAACCAGCAGGTCGCCGAGCGTGTCATGGACTCCAACGATCTCGAGCGCGAGCGCGGGATCACCATCCTCGCCAAGGCGACCTCGGTCGAGTGGCGTGGGACGCGCATCAACATCGTCGACACGCCCGGCCACGCCGACTTCGGCGGTGAAGTCGAGCGCATCCTGTCGATGGTCGATGGCGTGGTCCTGCTGGTCGACGCGGCCGAAGGGCCGCTGCCGCAGACCAAGTTCGTGCTGGGCAAGGCGCTGCGCCTCGGCCTGAAGCCGATCGTCCTCATCAACAAGGTCGACCGCTCCGACGCCCGCGCCCACGAGGTGCATGACGAGGTGTTCGACCTGTTCTCGGCACTCGAAGCCAGCGATGAGCAGCTCGACTTCCCGACGCTCTTCGCCTCGGCCCGCCAGGGCTGGGCCGCGACCTCGCTGGAGGCCGAGCATACGGACATGACGCCGTTGTTCGAGCTCCTGGTGAATCACGTGCCGGCGCCGAAGGTCGATCCCGATCCCGCGTTCCGCATGCTGGTGACGACACTCGAGGCCGACAACTTCCTCGGCCGCATCCTGACGGGCCGCATCCTGTCGGGCTCGATCAAGCCCAACACGATGGTCAAGGCGCTCGGCCGCGACGGTAAGGAACTCGAGCAGACCCGCATCTCGCGCATCCTGGCGTTCCGCGGCCTCGAGCGCGTGGCGCTCGAGTCGGCCGAGGCCGGGGACATCATCGCCGTTGCCGGCATGAAGGTCGCCACCGTGGCCGACACGCTCGGCGATCTGACGATCGCCGAGCCGATCACCTCTCAGCCGATCGATCCGCCGACACTGGCGATGACCTTCTCGGTCAACGACTCGCCGCTCGCCGGCACCGAAGGCGACAAGGTCACGACCCGCATGATTCGCGCGCGTTTGATGCGCGAAGCCGAGGGCAATGTCGCGATCCGCGTCAGCGACACCGAGAACGCCGACTCCTACGAAGTCGCCGGTCGCGGCGAATTGCAGCTCGGCGTGCTGATCGAGACGATGCGCCGTGAAGGCTTCGAGCTCGCCGTCGGCCGTCCGCGCGTGCTGTTCCAGACCGACCCGGTCACGGGCCAGCGCCAGGAACCGATCGAGGAAGTCGTGATCGACGTCGACGACGCCTATACCGGCGTCGTCGTCGAGCAGATCTCGCTGCGCAAGGGCGAGCTGCAGGACATGCGCCCCTCGGGCGCCGGCAAGACCCGCCTCGTGTTCTACGCCCCGTCGCGCGGCCTGATCGGTTATCACGGCGAGTTCCTGACCGACACGCGCGGCACCGGCGTGATGAACCGCCTGTTCCACGAGTACGGCCCCTATCGCGGCCCGATCGCCGGCCGCCGCAACGGTGCGCTGATCGCCAACGCCGCGGGCAACGCGGTGATGTACGCGATGTGGAACCTCGAGGATCGCGGCCCGATGTTCATCGAGCCGGGCGTGCCCGTTTACATGGGCATGGTGATCGGCGAGCACAGCCGCGGCAACGACCTCGAAGTGAACGTCCTGAAGGGCAAGCAGCTCACCAACATCCGCGCTGCGGGCAAGGACGAGGCGGTTCGCCTCACGCCGCCGCGCAAGATGTCGCTCGAGCAGGCAATCGCCTATATTGAAGAGGACGAACTCGTCGAGATCACCCCGAAATCGATCCGGCTGCGCAAGCGCTTCCTCAACGCCGAGGATCGCAAGCGCGCCAAGAAGCAGGCTGCCGCGGCGGCCGAGTAAGACAACTAGAGGAACAAGAGCGGAAGATGAGCGGTAGGAACGTTGATTTCGGCGACCGTCTGGCAACAGCGGCCGCGGCCAAGCAGGCCTTGCTCGAGAAGGCGCGGGCGAAAGCCAACGATCCGGAACTCGCCAAGAAACAGGCCGAACGTGCCGCGATCGCCGCGGCTCGCGAGGCTCGCGAGGCCGAACGCCGCGCCGCAAAGAAGGCCGAAGAAGACCGGATCGCCGCTGAGCGCGAGGCGGCTCGACTTGCTGCCGAGGCCGCTGCTGCGGCGGCTGAAGAGGCCGCACGACTGGAGCGGGAAGCCCGGCGTGCTGCGAAGCCTGTGCTGACCGAAGCCGAACAGAAGGCGGCCCGCGACGCCCGCTACGCTGCGCGCAAGGCCCGCAAGAACAAGAAGAGGTAAGTGGCTCCGCTGCGGAACGCCTAGAGCGTTCCGCCCGTAAGCGAGGCGCGCTGGCTGATCTCGATGTGATTGCCGTCGGGATCGCAGACGAAGGCATAGCGGACCGTATCGCCCAGCAGGCGGGGCTCGCCGCCCGAGGCGCCGCCGCGCGCCAGGATGCCGTCGTATTCGGCGAGGCAATCCCAGACCTGGACCGTCAGATAGCGGTAGCCGGGGCCTCGCCACTGGCCGACGCTCGGCTCCACCTTGCCGCGCTCGGCGACGACGATCAGCGAGTCGCCGCAGCGATAGCGGCCATCGCCCACGCGCTCGAACTGCATGGCTTCCGTCCAGAAGCGGTCGTGTTGCGCGGGGTCGTTCACCTTGAGCAGGATCGCGATGCCCTGCACGCCCTCGAAACCCTTGGGCACCAGCGTGACCTGGTTGCCGTCAGGATCGGCAAGCTTCTGCGGAGCGGTCAAACCTTCGCGCGCGATCTCGAGGCCGACAATGCCCGAGGGCGGCACGTCGGGGAGGGGCCCCCGCGCATGGTTCATCTTCAGGATGGAACCGTTCATGTGGTGGCGATGCTGCTGCATGCCGCCGCCCAGCTTGCCCATATGGTCGTAGGGCAGGCCGACGGTCTGCTGCCAGAAGGCGAGCTGACCGTCGCGATTGTTGGAGAAGAGGCCGATATCCAGGTGCTGCTTGGCGAGGTTCATGCGCCAAGCATAACGCCTAAATCTTCAGTTCGCTGAAGAAGTCGTTGCCTTTGTCGTCGGTGACGATGAAGGCCGGGAAGTTCTCGACCTGGATGCGCCAGATCGCTTCCATGCCGAGCTCGGGATACTCCAGCACCTCGACCTTCTTGATGCAGTTCTTGGCAAGGATGGCGGCCGGACCGCCGATCGAGCCGAGATAGAAGCCCTTGTGCTTCTTGCAGGCGTCGACGACCTGCTTGCTGCGGTTGCCCTTGGCCAGCATCACCATCGAGCCGCCATTGGCCTGCATCAGGTCGACGTAGGAATCCATGCGGCCGGCCGTGGTCGGGCCGAACGATCCGGACGCCATGCCGTCGGGCGTCTTGGCAGGGCCCGCGTAGTAGACGGGGAACTGCTTGAAGTAGTCGGGCAGGCCTTCGCCGCGGTCGAGTCGCTCCTTGAGCTTCGCGTGCGCCGAGTCACGCGCGACGATCAGCGTGCCGGTCAGGTTGACGCGCGTCTTCACCGGATGCTTCGTCAGCACCGAGAGCGTGTGCGCCATGCCCTTGTTCAGGTCGACCGACACGACGTTGCCGGAGAGCTGCTGCGGCTCGACCTCGGGCAGGAAGTGCGCCGGATTGGTTTCGAGCTGTTCGAGGAAGATCCCGTCCTTGGTGATCTTGCCCAGCGCCTGGCGGTCGGCCGAGCAGGAGACGCCGATGCCGATCGGAACCGAGGCGCCGTGGCGGGCGATGCGGATCACTCGTACGTCGTGGCAGAAATACTTGCCGCCGAACTGCGCGCCGATGCCCATCTGGCGCGTCAGTTCCAGGACCTTCTGCTCCATCTCGCGGTCGCGGATGGCGACGCCCTTGTTGTTGCCCTCGCTCGGCAGGTCGTCGAGGTAGCGCGTCGAGGCGAGCTTCACCGTCTTGAGGTTCATCTCGGCCGAAGTGCCGCCGACCACGATGGCAAGGTGATAGGGCGGGCAGGCCGCGGTGCCGAGCGTGCGGATCTGCGTATCGAGGAACTTGAGCAGCGAGGCTTCGTTCAACACCGCCGGCGTCTGCTGGTGCAGGTAGCTCTTGTTCGCAGAGCCGCCGCCCTTGGCGATGAACAGGAACTTGTAGGCATCGCCATCGGTCGCATAGATGTCGATCTGCGCCGGCAGGTTGGTGCCGGTCTGCACTTCCTTGAACATCGAGATCGGCGAGACCTGGCTGTAACGCAGGTTGGTCTCGGTATAGGTCTTGTAGACGCCCCTGGAGATCGCCTCCTCGTCGCCGCCGCCGGTCCACACCGCCTGGCCCTTCTTGCCCATGACGATGGCGGTGCCGGTGTCCTGGCACATTGGCAGGACGCCGCCGGCCGAAATGTTGGCGTTCTTCAGAAGCTCCAGAGCCACGTACTTGTCGTTGGGGGACGCCTCGGCATCGTCGAGGATGTTGCGGAGCTGCTGAAGATGTCCTGGGCGCAGCAGGTGGGAGATGTCGTGGAAGGCGGCCGCCGTCAGCGTGGTCAGAGCCTCGGGATCGACCGTCAGGACGTCGCGGCCGTTGAATTTCGCGGTACCGACGAAGTCGGAGGTGAGCTTTCGGTAGGAGGTCGTATCCGCGTGGCTGGGAAACATCTCCTGGAACTGAAATTCGGGCATGGCTCTCTCCTGGCGACCCTGTCGGGGCGCGCATTCCCTGCCGCAGCCGGGCCGCGGCGTCTACCTACTTCTTTCGGAAGCTGTCGAGCTTGACGACCTTGGAGGCCGCATCCTCGGGCTTGGCGTCGGCCTCGGTGGCGCCGGTTTCCGGCTGCGCTTCCTGGTCGGCCAGGGGGGCAGCCTGCGGACGCTTCTCCGGTGTCGGCAGTGCCGTAGGGGCGGCCGCGGTGTCCTCCGGCTTGTCGCCCGCCGCCTTGTCGCGGCGGTCGAACTGCAGACCGAAGCGCACCGAGGGGTCGACAAAGGCCGACAACGCAGTGAACGGCACCTTTATGCGTTCCTGCTGCTTGTTGAAGCTCACCGTCACTTCAAACGAAGTGTCGCCGATGATCAGGTCCCAGTACTGATGCTGGAGCACGATCGTCATTTCTTCGGGGTACTTGGCGCGCAAATACTCCGGCAGCTCGACACCGGGATCGGTGCTGCGGAAGCTGATGTAGAAGTGATGTGAGCCGGGCAGACCCTTCTCCGCCACTTGCGTCAGCACACTGCGCACAACGCTGCGCAGCGCATCGTCGACGAGAGCGTCGTAGTGAAAGCGATCGTTCATGGCCTGTCGGAAAATTTCAGAAAAAGCATCGGCCCGCGTCGCGGGAGAGTCAACGATGCCAATAGCGGGCAAATGAGGAGAAGGAAAGTGGGGGGCTTCTGTTGCCCGGTGCCCCCCGGACCGCGCTTACGTCCGCTGTTTAGGCGGCAGCAGCGAGTGTAACGGTGTTATCGTTAGCACTTGTGAATGGCCCGTCACGGCGGAACCATACCGGGCAAAAACCGCGCCTTTACCACGCTCGTCGATCCTGGTTCGCCCCCATCGACTCCGCCCGAAGGCAGAGGGTAATGGTGGAGGCGCCGGGTACTGCCCCCGGGTCCGAAACGCTTATGCCACGCGGCGTTTATCGCCATAGTCGGTTTCCCGACAGTTCCTATATAGGCGCTTCCGAGGCGTTTTTGAAGGCAAGGCGGAGCCCTCCGCTTTTCCCCATGGTGGCCCCGACCGGCGGCCCATAGAGTCCGCCGCCAACGTAGGAAAACGAACAATGCCCCTCTCCACCGACCAACAGGCTGAGATCGACCAGGCCCGGGCCGGCGCGCAGCCCACCCTGCGCCCGATCGCCCCGGCGCTGGAAGAAATTCTCTATCAGGCGCTGCCGGTGCTCGATCACGGCTTCGTTCGCGTCGTCGATTACATGGGAGACGATGCGGCCGTCGTGCAGGCGGCGCGTGTGAGCTATGGTCGCGGCACCAAGAAGGTCAGCGAGGATCGCGGGCTGATCAACTATCTCATGCGGCATCGTCACACGACGCCGTTCGAGATGTGCGAAATCAAATATCACGTGAAGCTGCCGATCTTCGTGGCGCGCCAGTGGATCCGCCATCGCACCGCCAACGTGAACGAATACTCGGCGCGCTACTCGATCCTCGACAACGAATTCTACATTCCGAAGCCCGAGCATCTCGCGGCGCAAAGCCAGCAGAACCGCCAGGGTCGCGACGCCGTGCTGGCCGGCAAGGAGGCGGAGCGCGTCTTCGCCCTGCTGAAGAAGGACGCCGAGCTCGTCTACGAGCACTATATGGAGATGCTGAACGAGGGCGATACCGGCGAGCCGCTCGACCCGGAACGTTCCGGTCTGGCGCGCGAGCTGGCGCGCATGAACCTGTCGCTCGGCTTCTACACCCAGTGGTACTGGAAGACGAACCTGCACAATCTCATGCATTTCCTGTCGCTGCGCGCCGATGCTCATGCGCAGTATGAGATCCGCGTCTACGCCGAGGTGATGCTCGACACGCTCAAGCGCTGGTGTCCGATCAGCCACGACGCGTTCGTCGAATACCGGATGGGCGGCACGCATCTGTCGAAGACCGGCCTCGCGATCGTCAAGCGCCTGCTGGCGGGCGAGGCGGTCGACCAGAAGTCGAGCGGCATGAGCGCGCGCGAATGGCGCGAGCTGATGGCTGCACTCGGCCGGTCCTGACGGCAGGCGGACGATGGAAACGCCGATCCGCGATCCTGGCCGGCTGCGCCTGTTGCGTGAGCGCGTGCGCGATGGCGAAGCGATCGAGGGCATGAACGAGGCGGCCTTCGGGCCCGACCGCCAGCACAAGACGGTCTATCGCCTGCGTGAGGACGTGAAGCCAATCAAGGAACTCTGCTTCGTCGCCATCGACCAGAAGGGCCGCATGGTGGCGTCGATCCGCAACTGGCCGATCCTGATCAACGAGCGCTGGCCGGCGGTGCTGCTGGGCCCGCTCGCCATTGCGCCCGAACTGCGCGGGCTGGGCTACGGCAAGGCGTTGATGTGGCACTCGATGGCGCAGTCGCGCATGCTGGGCCACAGCCGCATCATCCTGGTCGGCGACCCCGAATACTATAATCAGTTCGGCTTTCGCCGCGATCTGGCACTCAACATCCAGCTTCCCGGCTGGGTCGAGGAGCGCCGGTTCCTGGCCCTCGAACTCGTCGCCGGCGCCATGATCGGCGTCCACGGCATGATCGGAAAATGGCAGCCCGGCTGGCGCCCCGGCCGCAAGCGCAAGAAGTAGCTACTGCACCACGATCCGCGGCGCGGCGCGGGGGCCACGCTGGTTGGCCGAGAGCTGCTTCCAGACCCGGCCCGCGATGTTCTTGTAGACCTGCGCGTGCGCGCTCTCGGGCTTCGAAACGACAATGGGGTGTCCGCTGTCGGAGGTCGTGCGGATATCGAGATGCAGCGGGATCTCGCCCAGGAAGGGCACGCCGAGCTTGTCGGCTTCTTCGTGGGCGCCGCCATGGCCGAAAATCTCGGCGCGCTCGCCGCACTTGGGGCAGAGGAAGTAGCTCATGTTCTCGACGATGCCGAGGACGGGCACGGCGACCTTGCGGAACATGTTGAGACCCTTGCGCGCATCGACTAGGGCAATGTCCTGCGGCGTCGAGACGATGACGGCGCCGGCCAGCGCCACGCGCTGCGCCAGGGTGAGCTGGGCATCGCCGGTCCCGGGCGGCATGTCGACCACCAGGACGTCGAGATCGCCCCACTGAACGTCGCGCAGCATCTGCTCCAGCGCGCTCGACACCATGGGGCCGCGCCAGATCATCGGCGTGTCCTCGGCCACGATGTAGCCGATCGACATCGTCTTGATCCCGTAACGCTCGATCGGTTTCAGTTGCTTGCCGTCGATCGACTCGGGCTTCTCCTTGACGTCGAGCATGCGCGGCATGGAGGGGCCGTAGATGTCGGCGTCGAGAAGGCCGGTCGATATGCCGTTGGCGGCCAGTCCGAGGGCCAGATTGACCGCTGTCGTCGACTTGCCGACACCGCCCTTGCCCGAGGCGACGGCAATGATGTGCTTCACGCCCGGCACCTCGATGCGGCCGCCGCCGCCCGTGGTCTTGCCGCCGGGAGCGTGGCTGTGTCCGTGCCGGCCGCCCGGTGCGGGAGGGGGCGGCTGTGCAGGCCGTTCGGACGTCATGACGGCCGTCGCTGACAACACGCCCGGCATGGCGCGTACTGCCTGTTCGCAGGCCTGACGCAAAGGCTCCAGTGCGGGACCGCGTGACGGGTCGACGTCGAGGGTGATTGCGACGTGCCCGCCGCGTGTGGCAATGCCGCCCACCATGCCGAGAGCCGCGACGCTGCGTCCTGTCGCGGGATCGATGATGGTCTCAAGAACCTTGCGGACGGCTGATTCGCTTATTTCCGCCATGATCCGATGCTTCCGCTGACCGGCAATTTCGTGTCGCCGCTTGATTGAAGGAGTGCCTGCCGTCACATATATGCAGCGCGGCGTGAAATCAAAAGCGACAATGCGCCAAGGCGAGGCAGTGAGAGCGGCTCTGAGGTGAAAATGGCGTGGAATAACAACGGCGGCGGCGGCCCCTGGGGCGGCGGCGGTGGTAGCGGCGGCAGCGGCGGCGGCGGCCCTTGGGGCGGCGGTGGCGGCGGCGGCGGGAACCGTGGCGGCGGTGGCGGCGGCCCGTTCGGTTCGCGGCGCCCCCCGGACATGGAAGACGTCATTCGCAAGGGCCAGGAGCGCCTCAAGAATCTCATCCCCGGCGGCTTCGGCTCCTACAAGGGCATCGCGCTCGTCGTGTTGGGTGCGCTGGTGGTCTGGCTCGTCACCGGCTTCTTCCGCGTGCAGCCCAACCAGCAGGCGATTCAGCTCGTGTTCGGCAAGCCTTATGGCAAGCCGGTCGAGCCCGGCCTGCACTACAACCTGCCCAGCCCGATCGGTAACGTCGTCGTGGTCAACGTGCAGGATCAGCGCCGCGTCGTGATCGGTTCGCGCGGCAATCAGGTCAGCACGCCCTACAATCGTGGCCCGCGCCCGACCTCGACGGAAAACCTGATGCTGACCGGCGACGAGAACATCGTCGACATCGAGTTCGCGGTGCTGTGGCAGATCAAGGACGTGTTCAAGTACGCCTTCGACGTGCGCAATCCCGAAGAGAACGTGCGCGCCGGCGCCGAAGCCGCGATGCGCGAGGTGATCGGCAAGTCGAACCTGCAATATGCCCAGACAGAGGGCCGCAGCCGTATCGAGCAGGACACCAAGGATTTGCTGCAGGGCATTCTCGACGAGTACGGGCTGGGCGTGCGCATCTCGCAGATCCAGCTTCTGCGCGTCGACCCGCCGCAGGAAGTGATCGCGGCATTCCGCGACGTCCAGGCGGCACGTGCCGACAAGGAAAGGTTGATCAACGAAGGCAACACCTATCGCAATCAGCAGCTTCCGCGCGCCAAGGGTGAAGCGGAGTCGATCGTGCAGCGCTCCGAGGCCTACAAGGCGGAGATCGTAGCGCGCGCCAGCGGTGACGCTCAGCGTTTCGACCAGGTCTACGAGCAGTGGGCCAAGGCCAAGGACATCACGACCGAGCGCCTCTACCTCGACACGATGGAAGAGGTGCTGCGCAATGTGAACAAGGTGCTGGTCGACAAGAACACCTCCGGCACAGGCGGTGTGCTGCCGTACCTGCCGTTGTCCGAGCTTAGGTCCGGCCAGCAGCCCGCGACTGGCGCGGCGCAACCACCCAGACAGCCACAGCCGCTGCCGGGAGCAACGCGATGAGCAACCGTTCGATCATTGCGCTGATTGCGCTCGCGGTCCTGGGCTTCCTGGTGACCCAGACCTTCTACACCGTCGACCCGACCAAGCAGGTTCTGGTGCGCCAGTTTGGCGCCATCGTGGGTGATCCCAAGACTGAGCCCGGTCTCTACGCCAAGATTCCGCTGGTGCAGGACATCCAGCGGATCGACCGCCGGCTGCTCGACTACGAAGCCGAGGAGTTCGAGGTCATCGCCGGCGATCAGAAGCGCCTCGTGGTCGATGCTTACGCCCGCTACAAGATCGTGGCGGCCAAGCTCTATGCCCAGACCGTCCCCGGTGGGGAACCGGCCCTGCGCGGGCTGCTCGACTCGCTGATCAACTCGGAAATCCGCGGCGTTCTTTCCTCAGTGCCCCTGCATGCAGTCCTGACGGACCAGCGCGCCAACCTGATGGACGAGATCACGAAGCGCGTGAACAGCAAGACCAAGGAGCTGGGCGTCCAGACCGTGGACGTGCGCATCAAGCGCGCTGACCTGCCGCAGGCCAACTCGCAGTCGGTCTATAACCGCATGAAGACGGACCGCGAGCGCGAGGCCGGCCAGCTGCGCGCCGAGGGTGACGAGGAGA
Organism: Reyranella massiliensis 521; assembly: GCF_000312425.1. Lineage (GTDB taxonomy): Bacteria > Pseudomonadota > Alphaproteobacteria > Reyranellales > Reyranellaceae > Reyranella > Reyranella massiliensis. The sequence continues at coordinate 85,111 of NZ_HE997181.1, forward strand.
ATGCCCGCATCAAGGCAACGGCCGACCGCGAGGTCGCCGTCATCAAGGCGGATGCCGGCCTCAAGGGCCAGATCCTGAAAGGTGAAGCCGATGCCGAGGCGACCCGGATCTACGCCCAGGCCTTCAGCAAGGACAAGGATTTCTATGCCTTCTACCGGCGCATGGAAGCCTACAAGCAGGCGTTCAGCTCGGGTGGCTCGACCATGCTGCTGAGCCCGGACAGCGACTTCTTCCGCTACTTCAACGATCCGTCTGGACCGGGGCCGAACAGCAAGAAGTAGTATCACCTGAAACCGTACGGAGCCGGCGGCTGTGGCAGTCCTGCCACGCCGCCGGTTCTTTTTTGGTCAAAGCCGTAAAAGGCCGAAATAATCGGCAACATGACGGCCTCTTTATTTGCGCCACAATCTGCCCACATGTAGACAGTCACTCTAACGCGCGGCGCCGGCCGTTACCGACCGTAGGGCCCTGAGCGCCGTTGGAGGTCGGACGTGATTCTGGCTGATTCTCATCGCTTTTTTCGGGGCGCCGCTCTTGCGGCTGTTGCAGCATTCGGCCTCGTGGTGACAGAGCCCGCCCTGGCTCGACAACCCAATCAGGTTAATGAGAGCTTCGCCGAGCTGGTCGACAAGCTGATGCCGACTGTCGTCAACATCACGACCACTCAGAACGTGCCTCAGCAGGGGCCGCGCCTGCGCGACATGCCGCAGCTGCCGCCGGGCTCGCCGTTCGAGGAGCTGTTCAAGGAATTCTTCGACCGCCGGGGCGGCGGCGAGGAGCAGAAGCGCCGCGGCACGTCGCTGGGCTCCGGTTTCGTGATCGACGGTGAAGGCTACATCATCACCAACAATCACGTCATTCAGGGCGCCGAAGACATCACCGTCATCTTCAAGGACGACACCCAGCTCAAGGCCAAGCTGATCGGTTCCGACAGCCGCATCGACGTGGCCCTGCTCAAGGTCGAACCGCCGAACAAGAAGCTGCTGCCGGCGGCGAAGTGGGGCGATTCCGACAAGGAGCGCGTGGGCGACTGGGTGATCGCCATCGGCAATCCGTTCGGCCTCGGCCATTCGGTGACCGCGGGCATCATCTCGGCGCGCGGCCGTTCGCTGAACGATTCGCTGGACGACTACCTGCAGACCGACGCCGCCATCAACAAGGGCAATTCGGGCGGTCCGCTGTTCAACCAGGACGGCGAGGTCATCGGCGTCAACACGGCCATCTACTCGCCGTCGGGCACCAATGCGGGCCTCGCCTTCTCGATCCCGTCCAACCTCGTGAAGCAGGTCGCCGACCAGCTGCGCGAGTTCGGCCGGGTGAAGCGCGGCTGGATCGGCGTCAGCTACCAGAGCGTCACCGACGATATCGCCGACTCCTTCGGCCTCGACCGCGCGCGCGGCGTACTGGTGGCCAATGTCACTGTCGACAGCCCGGCTGCCAAGGCCGGCCTCAAGCGCAACGACATCATCCTCTCCTTCGGGGGGCAGGACGTGCTCGACCTGCGCCGCTTCCCCCGGGTGGTCGCCAACTCCCGCGTCGGCAGCACGGTCGACGTCGTGGTGTGGCGTGGTGGCAAGGAAGTGCCGCTGAAGCTGCGCGTCGGCGAGCAAGAAGAGGCGGACAAGCAGAACGCCTCGGCCCAGGGCACCCAAAAGAAGCCCGCCGAACCCGACCAGCAGATCACCTCGACGATCGAGCAGCTCGGCCTGACCCTGCAGAAGGTCACCGACCAGCTGCGCGAGCGCTATGGTCTGAGCGACCAGATCAAGGGTGTGGTCATCACCAAGGTTGCGGCCAACAGCCCGGCCGCCGAGAAGCAGCTTCAGGCGGGCGACGTTATCCTTGAAGTCGACCAGAAGCCGGTGACGACCCCGCAGGAGGTCACCGATCTGGTGACGAAGCTGCAGCAGCAGAAGAAGCGTTCGGTGTTGCTGTTCGTCGAACGCCAGGGCGATCCGCGCTTCGCCGCGCTGCGCCTGACGAAGTAGCGCCGCGGCCACTACGAAAGAAAAAGGGCCCTGCTCGCAAGAGCTGGGCCCTTTTCCATGGAGCGCCCCTTAAGACGCTAGACCTTCACCACGAGTTTGCCGAAATTCTCACCCTTGAGCAGGCCCATGAAGGCCTGCGGGGCGGCGGTCAGGCCGTCGACCACGGTCTCCCGGCTCTTGAGCTTGCCCGCCTTCACCAGCCCGCCGACCTCGTTCACGAAGTCGCCCATCAGGGCTGCGTGGTCGGAGACGATGAAGCCCTGCAGGTTGAGTCGGCGTTGCACGATGGTGAACATCTTGGGCGGCCCGGCCATCGGCTCCTTGTCCTGGTATTCCGAGATCGCGCCACAGAAAGCGACGCGGCCGAAATTGTTCAGCCGCTCGAACACGGCGTGGAAGATCTTGCCGCCGACATTCTCGAAATCGGCATCGATGCCCTGCGGGCAGAGCTTGTCCAGCACGGCGCCATAGTCGCGCTCCGTCTTGTGGTTGAAGCAGGCGTCGTAGCCCGCCTCGCGCACCGCCCACTGGCACTTCTGCTCGTCTCCGGCGCAGCCCACGACCTTCGCGCCGGCGAGCTTGGCGAGCTGGCCCGCCACCTGGCCCACCGCGCCGGTGGCGGCCGAGACGAACACGGTCTCTCCGGCCTTGGGCTTGCAGATGTGCTTCATGCCGTACCAGGCGGTGAAGCTCGGCATGCCCAGCACGCCAAGGTGGGCCGAGAGGGGGATGCCCGACGCGTCGATCTTGCGCAGGCCCTTGCCGTCGTGGAGCGTGTGGGTCGCCCAGTCCAGCATGCCCATCACGATGTCGCCCTTGGCGAAGCGCGGGTTCCTGGACTCCACCACCTCGCCGACCGAGCCGCCGGTCAGCGGCTTGTCGAGCTCGAAGGGCGGCGTGTAGGAGCGCAGCTCGGTCATGCGCGGCCGCATGTAGGGATCGAGCGAGAGGAAGCGCGAACGGATCAGGATCTGACCGTCGGCAAGCGCTGCCAGGGTCGCCGTTTCGTTGCGGAAGCAATCTGCGGTGACGTCGCCTACCGGGCGCTTGGCGAGGACGATGCGTTGGATCTGGGTCATGGGTCTTTCCTCTCTTCGAAGTCGGTGCGGCGATAGCCCTGCAGGTAGAGCAGGGCGGTGAGATCGCCATGGTCGATACGCGCCCGAACCTGTGCCGCGACGGTCGGCTTGGCGTGGTAGGCGACGCCGAGGCCTGCGGCCTGCAGCATCGGCAGATCGTTGGCGCCGTCGCCGACGGTGACGGCGTCGGCTGCCGCGACGCCGCGTTCGCCGGCGAGTCGCTGAAGGGCGGCGAGCTTCGCCTCCTTGCCGAGGATCGGCGGTTCGACCGTTCCCAGGAGCGCCTTGCCGTCATGCTTCAGGACGTTGGCGGCGTCGAAATCGAAGCCCAATGACCGGCGCACCATCGCGGTGAAATAGGTGAACCCGCCGGAGACCAGCGCGCAATAGGCGCCGTGCTTCTTCATGGTAGCGACCAGCGTGGCGCCGCCGGGCATATAGCGCATGCGTGTCGCGGCCTCGTCGAGCTTTCCTACGGACAGACCCTTCAGCAGGTCCACGCGCTCGCTCAAGGCGCCGGCGAAATCGATCTCGCCATTCATGGCGCGGGCCGTGATGCCGGCGATCTTCTCGCGCAGGCCCAGGAAGTCGGCCAGTTCGTCCAGCATTTCGTTGTGAATCATGGTCGATTCCATGTCGGCCACGAGCAGCTTCTTGCGCCGGCCGGCGGCAGGCAGCGCAACGGCATCGACACCGGCCAGCTTGACCGGACCTGCCGGCCCGTCGAACGGTAGATCGCAGGCGATGCCGGGTGCCAGCCAGTCGGGCGTGCCGACCCTGGCGCCGGCGGTGTGCAGCATTTCTGTCGCAGCTTCGAGAACGGCGGCAGTGAGTGCCGGCCGGGCGGGATCGGAGATCAGGACGAGGACGTTTTTCACGCTCCGGCTCTAGCGGTGGGGTCGTGGATTTGCAATCTGTGCGCCGGTCTCATGAGTTCAAAGGCACAGGATCGCGTCATCGTCGTCACCGGCCCGACCGCCAGCGGCAAGTCGGCGCTGGCGCTGGCGCTTGCCGAACGGCGCAACGGCGTCGTGATCAATGCCGACGCCATGCAGACCTATGATGCCTTTCCCATCCTGACGGCGCAGCCCAGCACCGAAGAGCGGGCGAGGGCGCCGCATGTCCTGTATGGCCTCCTGCCGCTCAGCGAGACGCTCTCCGCTGCGCGTTGGCGCACCTTGGCCGCGGCGGAGATCGAACGCGCCCGCGCTGAGGGCCGCCTGCCCATCCTGTGTGGCGGATCGGGCCTCTATCTTCGGACCCTGATGCAGGGCATTGCGCCCATTCCCGACGCGCCCGCCGAATTGCGCCAGCAGGCCAACGAGGACTGGCAGGCGATGGGGGCCGACGCCTTCCGCGCCCGGCTGGGCGAAAAAGACCCGGTCATCGTGGCCCGCCTCAAGCCAGGTGATCGCCAGCGCCATGTGCGGGCCTGGGAAGTGTGGCTGGCGACCGGCCGACCTCTCAGCACTTGGCAGGCGGTCGAGGCCAAGCCGGCACCATGGCGGTTTGCGAGCCTTCTCCTGGCGCCGGAACGCGGCTGGTTGCGCGACCGGATCGAGCGGCGGTTCGACGCGATGCTGGCCGAAGGCGTTCTTGCGGAAGCGCGCGCGGTATTTGACGGCAATCCCGATCCGCACTGGCCTGGCCTCAAGGCGCACGGCGCCCCAGAGCTGTTTCGCCACTTCCGGGGCGAGTTGTCGCTGGCGGAAGCTCGGCGCATCGCAATCGATCACACTCGCCAATATGCCAAACGCCAGATGACGTGGTTCCGGCATCAGCTGGCACCAGATTTGGTGCTGTCTCCCGAGGCAGACCTTGGTTTGACCACTGCCGAGAAATTTTTGGACAATTCTGGGGTCTGAAACTTTACGTTTCGTGCATTTCGAGTTGACCCCCTCCGGCCCGGCCTCTATCTTCCGGCCGCCGCAAAACCCCCGTTTTGCGGCACATTTGTCAGAAGGAGACTGCTGTCATGAAGCCCGAGGAGTCAGCCACGACCGGCGCCGATCTATTGGTGAAAGCCTTGATCGACGAGGAAGTCGAGGTCGTCTTCGGCTATCCCGGCGGCGCGGTCCTTCCGATCTACGATTCGATCTTCAAGCAGAACCGGTTGCGCCACATCCTGGTGCGCCACGAGCAGGCGGCCGTGCATGCCGCCGAAGGCTATGCCCGATCGACCGGCAAGGTCGGCGTCGTCCTGGTGACCTCCGGCCCTGGCGCCACCAATGCCGTGACCGGCCTCACCGACGCGCTGATGGATTCGATCCCGATCGTCTGCCTGACCGGCCAGGTGCCGACTCATCTGATCGGCAACGACGCGTTCCAGGAAGCCGATACGACCGGCATTACGCGGCCCTGCACCAAGCACAATTACCTGGTGAAGGCCGTGGGCGACCTCGCTCGCACCGTTCACGAGGCTTTCTACGTGGCGCGCTCCGGCCGTCCCGGCCCGGTCGTCATCGACCTGCCCAAGGACGTGCTGATGAACAAGCACGACTATGTGGCGCCCAAGAAGCCGGTGCAGCACAAGAGCTACCGTCCGCAGACCAAGCCCGATCCGAAGAAGATCGAGCAGGCCATCGAGATGATCGCGCACGCCAAGCGTCCGATCTTCTATGCCGGCGGCGGCATCATCAATTCGGGGCCCAAGGCCTCGAAGCTGCTGACGCAGTTCGTCCGCATGACGGGCTATCCTGTCACCAACACGCTGATGGGACTGGGCGCCTTCCCGGCGTCCGACAAGCAGTTCCTCGGCATGCTGGGCATGCACGGCACCTACGAAGCCAATCTGGCGATGCACGGCTGCGACGTGATGATCAACATCGGCGCACGCTTCGACGATCGCATCACCGGCAACCTCGGCAAGTTCTCGCCAGGCTCGAAGAAGATTCACGTCGATATCGACCCGAGCTCGATCAACAAGAACGTGCGCGTCGATCTCCCCATCGTGGGCGATGCCACGCTGGTGCTCGAGGAGATGATCAAGGTCTGGAAGGCCAAGCAGCCGAAGACCGACCAGAAGGCGCTGAAGGCCTGGTGGGCCGAGATCGAGACATGGCGGGCCCGCCACTGCCTCGCCTACAAGACCGAGAAGGGCACGATCAAGCCGCAATACGCGCTCGAGCGGCTCTATCACCACATCAAGGACAAGGACCACTACATCACGACCGAAGTGGGCCAACATCAGATGTGGGCGGCGCAGTTCCTGAAGTTCGAGCAGCCCAACCGCTGGATGACGTCGGGCGGGCTCGGCACCATGGGCTACGGTTTCCCGGCGGCGATGGGCGTGCAGATCGCGCATCCCGACGCACTCGTCATCGACGTGGCAGGCGAAGCCTCGATCCTGATGAACATCCAGGAGCTCTCGACGGTGGCGCAGTATCGCCTGCCGGTGAAGATCTTCATCCTCAACAACCAGTACATGGGCATGGTCCGCCAGTGGCAGGAGTTGCTGCACGGCAGCCGCTACTCCGAGAGCTACATGGAATCGCTTCCCGACTTCGTGAAGCTGGCCGAGGCGTTCGGCGCCAAGGGCCTGCGCTGCCACGAGCCCGAGAAGCTCGACGATACGATCAAGGAGATGATCGCGCTGAAGCACCCCGTCGTGGTCGATGTCATCGTCGACCAGAAGGAGAATTGCTTCCCGATGATCCCCTCGGGCGCTGCGCATAACGACATGCTCCTGGGACCCGAGGACAAGGCGCAGAAGCCGGTGTCCGAAGAAGGCATGGTGCTGGTGTAGTCATGCAGGAACTTGCCTCCAGCCACACCATCTCCGTCCTGGTCGACAACGAGCCCGGCATCCTGGCGCGCGTGGTCGGGCTGTTCTCCGGCCGCGGCTACAACATCGAGAGCCTGACCGTGGCGCAGACCGACGCCAAGGCGAACCTCTCGCGCATCACCATCGTGACCAGCGGCACGCCGATGGTGATCGAACAGATCAAGGCGCAGCTCGACCGATTGGTGCCGGTCCATCGCGTGCGCGACCTCACCGTCGAGGGGCCCCATATCGAGCGCGAGCTGGCGCTGGTGAAGGTCAAGAGCGTCGGTGAAAAGCGTGTCGAAGCATTGCGGCTCGCCGACGTCTTCCGCGCCAAGGTGATCGACGCCAAGACCGACTCCTTCGTCTTCGAAGTCACCGGCAATTCCGACAAGGTGCAGACCTTCGTCGGTCTCATGGAGACGCTCGGCCTGGTCGATGTCGGCCGTACCGGCATCGTCGCCATGTCGCGCGGGGCCGAGCAGCTCTAGTGGAGTACGTCGCCGCCCTGGCGGGGCTTGCGCTGGTCCATCTGCTGGCCGTCGCGAGCCCGGGGCCGTCGACCGTTCTCGTGATCCAGACGTCGGCCGTGTCCGGCCGGCGTGCTGGTCTGCTGGCAGCTTTTGCCATGATGCTGGGAGCGCTGGTCTGGGCGGCCGCCGCGCTCTATGGCCTGCAGATCCTGTTCGCCCGTTTCGAATGGCTCTACGTCGCCTTCCGCATCGCCGGCGCGATCTACCTGATCTATCTCGGCTTCATGCTGCTGCGCCATGCCGGCGCGCCGCTGCCCGAGGCCGATCCCGCGGCGGCGCAGGCCGGCGCCTGGCAGGGTTTCGTCAAGGCGCTGCTGCTGCAGCTCAGCAATCCCAAGGTCATGGTCTTCATGGGCAGCATCTTCATTTCGCTGCTGCCTGCCCAGCCGCCCACTTGGATGGACGCGACGGTGCTCGCCATTGTGGCGATTAACGAATTCGCCTGGTTCGCCCTGCTGGCGCTGCTCTTCTCCGGCAGCACCGCGCGCGCCTTCTATCGTCGCACCAAGATTTGGCTCGACCGCATCATGGGGGGCTTGTTGGCGGCCCTCGGCGTGCGCCTCGTGCTGTCCAACCAGTAGCCTCTCGGACGCAAGGCGCGGACGGCGAGTCGACTGGTCATGAGCGACGCACCGGCGCCTGCGCAGAGAACCACTTTCTACGAGGAGCTGATTCGCCGACGGCGTGCGGCTTGGATCGTATCTCTTGTCTGCGCCCTGGTTGCCGCCGGCATTGGACTGGTGTTGAGCACCATCGTCACGCCGATCTTGCTGCTGGTCGCGGGAGCCTTCCTGAAGCTGATCGGCGGCTTCGGCACGGCCTCGATCCAGGCGTTCGTCGTCGCGCAGCTCGCCAATTTCGACGCGCTGTCTTTGGCGCTCGACCAAATGAATGGCGTGGGCGATCTGGGGCTGCTGGGACCGTCGCTGGTCCGGATGGCACGCATTGCCTTGCCGGCGCTGCTGGCGGCGATGCTGGTCTGGCTCTGGCTGCGGGCAGTCTTTAGCGGAGCCGCCAGCGCAGATCTTCTGGCTCGACTGAAGGCGCGGCCGGCGAGGCTCGACGATTTCGAGGAACGGCAACTCGGCAACATCGTCGAGGAAGTCGCGATCGGTGCCGGGGCGCCGGTTCCACGGCTCTTGCTGATCGATTCGCCGATCGTCAACGCCGCGGCACTGGGAGCTTCGCACAAGGACGGCATCGTGCTCGTCACCCGCGGCCTGCTGGAAAAGCTCAATCGCAGCGAAACCGAAGCCGTCGCGGCCCGCCTGATCTCCGCCATCGGTGCGGGCGACCTGCGCGTTGCCGCCGGCATCATGGCTGCGCTGCGGACCTTCGGCTTTTTCCTGACCGTGCTCGACCTGCCGCTGCGCGGATCAGCATGGCGCACGCTGAAGGACCTGCTGCTTGTATCGGTAACTCGACACCCCAGCGCCGATCGTCTGGGGCGGGCCGGCGAAGGTGTGGAGGAGGGGATGCAGGGTGATGCTATCCCCGATCTCGACAAGATTGCCGGCGGCGCGCCGCTGCTCGTGGCCAAGGTCGTGCGCTTCCTGCTGTTGCCTTTCTACCTGGTGGCCGTCTTCTACAAGCTCATCCTGTTTCTCTGGACGTCGCTGTTCCTGGGACCGCCCTTGGCCCGGCTCTGGCGCAATCGCTGCTACTGGACGGATGCCAAGGTCGTGCAGCTGGCGCGTAACCCGGAGGCCTTCGCGCAAGCGCTGGAAAAGATCGGCGCGGCCGATCCGCCGCCGGGCGGCGAGGCCTTCGCCTATCTGTTCATCGCCGCGCCCGCGACGGCGCATCGCAGGGCAATGGATCGGCGCACCTTGGCGCTGGCGCTGACACCGTCCACGAGCGAGCGACTGGTGCGACTCAGCGCCATGGGCGCGGCCTCACGGGAGAGCGGCCGCACCGTCGATCTCAAGACCCTGGCGGCTCACCCCGGCCGTGCCGCAGTGCTGGGCGTCCTCGGCCTGCTGCTCGTACCGTTGTTCGCGATCCTCGTCGGCGCGGTCGGTTTCCTGACCTTGATGGTGACGTCGATCGGCCTGCTGGCCGGCCTTACCATCGTGCACCTGCTGATCTGACCCTAGTTGCGAATGCCCTGAATGGCCGCGACCCGTCCTTCGACCTCGGCGAGGTTGGCCGGAGTCTGGGTCAGGACGAACAGCGCCTGCGTACGGCCCGCAATGCGCAGCGGATCGCCGCTCTCGCGCTGCTGCATCTCGACGAAGAAGGTTCCCGCCGGTCGGCAGGTCCAGTTGCTGCTGAGGCCGCCCAGATTGACGCCGGGATAGCGCAGGCAGACCTGGATCAGCGGCTGGCCGCCGTTCTCGGTCGTCGTCTGCGTCTTCCACTCACCCTGGAAGATCCGCCGCTGGCCGACCAGCCAGGCGAAGTCGCGGCCATCCGCCGTCGAATAGTGGATCTGCGCCGGACCACCGCCGCGCGTCCACATCCAGGTCTTGTGGCTCATCGCCCGTTCCGCGCCGCCGGGTGTCGAGTTGGCGACGGCATAGTCGATGCCCGGCATGGCCACGGCCGGGCCTGTCGGCGCCTCCGGATCGGGATTGGAGCAGGCGCCGAGGGCCAGGACGGCCATGGCGAGGAGCGACGAAAGGCGGAAGGTCGACATGGGCGTTGAGATCCTCTGAGGTCTAGCGCGGCAGCAGCGCCTGCAACTGGCTGATGGTCAGGTTCTTGTGGCGAGAGACGAACGGCACCTCGCTCCGGCTGGCGAGACCGAGCGGATCGCCGTCGACGCGCTCGCGCACCCATTCGAAGACCGAACCGGCAGGTTGGCAGTACCAGTTGGCGCCCGCTGCCTTGCTGATCGGATGGACCGCTTCGCCCGGGTAGCGCAGGCAGACCTTCGTCACCTGGGCTCCGCTGGGGCCTGAGGGGCCGGTTTCGACCCTCCACTCGCCCGCGATGACCTGACGCCCTTCATAGAACCAGGCGAAATCCCGTCCGTCAGGTGTAGAATAATGGGCGGCCGGACCGTAGAGAGTGCCGGCCGCGCGCCAGGTCTTGCCGCTGATGAGCGCCTGGGCCTGTTGCGGCGTGGTGCTGGCATTGGCCTGGTCGATCCGCCGCATCTGCGACGTGCCATCCTTGCTGCCGGAAACGGAGGAGCTGTACCAGCAGCCGCCGAGGAAAAAGGACATAGCGAGCAGGGGCAGGAGGGAATGCAGGGCGGACATGCGAAGAGGCAGGATTCCAGACTGGTGTTTGCGGGCTGGGTTGTCTAGTAAGCCCCGTTTATTGCCAAGAGCGCACTGCCAGGAGGAATGGGCCCTATGCGTGTCTACTACGATCGTGACGCCGATGTGAACCTGATCAAGGGCAAGAAGGTCCTTGTCGTCGGCTACGGCAGCCAGGGCCACGCCCACGCCATGAACTTGCGCGATTCCGGCGTCAAGGACGTGCGCATTGCACTGAAGCCCGGCTCGGCGACGACGAAGAAGGCCGAAGGCGCCGGCTTCACCGTCATGAGCCCGGCCGATGGCGCCAAGTGGGCCGACATCGTGATGGTGCTCACGCCGGACGAGCTGCAGTCGGACATCTACAACGCCGACCTCGCCCCCAACATGAAGCAGGGCGCCGCGCTCGCCTTCGCCCATGGCCTCAACGTCCACTTCAACCTGCTGTCGCCGCGTGCCGACCTCGACGTGTTCATGATCGCGCCGAAGGGCCCGGGCCACACGGTGCGCTCCGAGTACGTGCGTGGCGGCGGCGTGCCCTGCCTCGTGGCGGTGGCGCAGAACCCGTCGGGCAACGCGCTCGAGATCGCGCTCAGCTACTCCTCGGCAGTCGGTGGCGGCCGCGCCGGCACCATCGAGACCTCGTTCAAGGAAGAGTGCGAGACCGATCTGTTCGGCGAGCAGGTCGTGCTGTGCGGCGGTCTGGTCGAGCTGATCAAGGCCGGCTACGAGACGCTGGTCGAGGCGGGCTATGCGCCGGAGATGGCGTACTTCGAGTGCCTGCATGAAGTGAAGCTGATCGTCGACCTCATCTTCGAGGGCGGCATCGCCAACATGAACTACTCGATCTCCAACACCGCGGAATACGGCGAGTATCGTTCGGGCCCGCGCATCGTGACGGCCGAGACCAAGGCCGAGATGAAGCGCGTTCTCGAGGACATTCAGTCCGGCCGCTTCGCGCGCGACTGGATGCTGGAGAACAAGGTCAACCAGGCCTCGTTCAAGGCGATGCGCAAGCGCATGTCGGAGCACCCGATCGAAGAGATCGGCGAGAAGCTGCGCGGCATGATGCCGTGGATCAAGGAAAAGGCCCTGGTCGACAAGGCCAAGAACTAGTCCTTCCGGACGCTAATGAAACGGGCCCTTCGGGGCCCGTTTTTGTTTTCAAATCTTGTATCCACCGCCCGAGGCATCGAGCATCGCGCCGGTGATGAAGGACGACTGGTCCGAGAGCAACCATAGGATCGTGTCGGCCATCTCGTGGCTCTGTCCGATTCGTCCCATCGGGATCGAGGCTTCGATGCTGGCACGGAACGTGGCGTCGTTCAGCCGGCCTTCGGTCATCTCGGTCAGCACCATGCCCGGTCGCAGCGAGTTTACGCGGATGCCCTCGGCCGCGACTTCGCGGGCAAAGCCCTTGGTGAAGGCATCGACGGCGCCCTTGCTGGCGGCATAAGCCGACGAGCCGGGGCGTCCGCCCAACGTGCCGGCCATTGACGAGACGTTGACGATCGCACCGCCCTTGCCGCCGTTCTTTGTCGACATGCGCCGCGCTGCCTCGCGGCAGCAGAGCATCAGGCCCACGACATTCACGGCGAACAGATTGGCGAGGATAGCCGCGTCGTATTCGTCGACCCGGCCGCGCCGGCCGTTGATGCCGGCGCTGTTGACGAGATGCGTGACGGGACCCAGCGCCTGCTCGGTCTCCTCGAACAGCCGCACGATGTCGGCCTCGTGCACCATGTCGCCCGGCAGGGCGATGGCCTGGCCGCCCTTGGCGGCGATGTCGGCGACGACAGCCTTGGCCTGAGCGTCGCGCGAGCGGTAGTTGATGGCGATCTTGTAGCCGTGCGCTGCCGCGCGACGTGCCGTTTCGGCGCCGATGCCCGAGGCGCCGCCGGTGATGAGAAGTGTCTTGGCCTCAGATGACATAGCCGCCTCCGGATGCATCGAGCATGGCGCCGGTGATGAAGGAGGCTTCATTCGACAGGAGCCACAGGATCGCCTCGGCGATTTCGTGCGCCTCGCCGATGCGTTGAATGGGGATCGACGCGGCTATGGCGGTGCGGACGGCTTCGTCGTTCAGTCGGCCTTCGGTCATCTCGGTCATGACCGCGCCGGGGCGGATCGAATTGACCCTGATGCCTTCGGCCGCCACTTCGCGGGCAAAGCCCTTGGTGAAGGCATCGACCGCGCCCTTGGTGGCGGCGTAGGCCGAAGCGCCCTTCCGTCCGCCGAGCGTGGCGGCCATGGACGAGACGTTGACGATCGCGCCGCCTTTGCCGCCGTTCCTGGTCGACATGCGCCGCGTGGCTTCGCGGCAGCACAGCATCAGGCCGGTGACATTGATGGTGAACAGGCGATGGAGGGTGGCGGCGTCATAGTCTTCGACGCGTGCCTTGCCGGGATCGATGCCGGCGCTGTTGACCAGATGCGTGATCGGCCCCAGCGCCCGCTCGGTCTCTGCAAACAGACGCACGATATCGGCTTCGTTCGCCATATCGCCTGGCAATGCGATGGCCTGGCTGCCCTTGGCGGCGATGTCGGCCACGACAGCCTTGGCCTGAGCATCGCGCGAGCGATAGTTGATGGCGATCCTGTAGCCGCGCGTCGCGGCGCGACGGGCGGTCTCGGCGCCGATACCTGAGGCGCCGCCGGTGATGAGAAGGGTGTTGGTCATGCGGGCGATGATATAGTCCCGCCAACGATTCAGGAGGAAAAACATGAAGGCCGCTGTTCTGTTCAAGCCCAACGAGCCCTTGCAGGTCGTCGAGTGCGAGCTCGATCCGCCGAAGGCGCAGGAAGTGCGCGTGAAGATGCGGGCCTCGGGCGTTTGCCAGAGCGATTGGCATGTCATGAACGGGGACTGGCCGTCTCCCATGCCGATCGTGCCGGGCCATGAAGCGGCCGGCGAGATTCTCGAATGCGGCGCCGGCGTCACGACGGTGAAGCCCGGCGACCATGTGATCTTCTCCTTCCGTCCGCATTGTGGGCGATGCCGCTACTGTACGCAGGGCCGCACCGTGCTGTGCATCGGCCGCGCCTCGGTACCGCCGGGCTCTCTCTACGACGGCACCCTGCGGCTGAAGCACAAGGGCCAGGGCATCAACCAGATGGCGCGCATCGGCACCTTCGCCGAGGAAGTCGTGGTGCCGGAGGAGATGGTGATCCCGATCCGCAAGGACATGCCCTGGGCCCAGGCGGCCCTGGTCGGCTGCTGCGTGGCGACCGGCGTCGGTGCGGTGACTCGTCACGCCAAGATCGAAGCGGGCTCGACCGTGCTGGTGATCGGCTGCGGCGGCGTTGGCCTCAACGCCATCCAGGGCGCCATGCTCTCGGGCGCGTCGAAGATCATCGCGGCCGACATCCTCGACAACAAGCTCGAGATGGCCAAGACCTTCGGCGCCACCCACACCGTCAACACCGCGACCGACAACGATCCGGTGAAGAAGGTGAAGGAGATCACCGGCGGGCTGGGCGTCGACTATTCCTTCGATGCGGTCTCGATCGACAAGACCCAGGCCCTGGGCTTCGACGCGCTGGCGCCGGGCGGGCACGCGGTTGCCGTCGGCATCTCCGCACCGTCGATGAAGGCGCAGTATTCGCCCTTCATGATGGTGTTCAGTGAGAAGAAAGTGAGCGGCACCTTCTACGGTTCCGTGCGGCCCGACCTCGATTTCCCGATGCTGGTCGACCACTACATGAACAAGCGCCTGAACATCGACGGGCTGATCAGCCGCACCTACAAGCTCTCGGAGATCAACGACGGCTTCAAGAGGATGATGGCCGGCGAAGTTGCTCGTGGCGTCGTCGTGTTCGACTGAAGCTGGATTGTTATTTCGAGAGTTTGATGACTGACTTGGATGATTTCGGGCTGACCGACGAACAGAAGCTGATCCGGCGCAATGTCTCCGAACTGCTGGCACGCGTGTTGCCGGCAGAGGAGGTGCGCCGGCTCGATGCCGCGAGCGAGTTCCCGCATGCGGCTTTCAAGGCGCTGGCTGAAGCCGGTTACATGTCGCTGCCCTACGATCCCGCCTATGGCGGCATGGGCGGCAGCCGCAAGGATCTCGTCATCCTGGTCGAGGCGCTGGCGCGCCACTACAGCGGCGCCTCATCGCTCTACCTGCCGACCGTCGTCTATGGCGGCATGCATCTGCAGCTCACCGCCGGCGAGCACCTGCGTCGGCGCTATCTGCCGGAGATCTGCGCCGGCAAGCTGAAGTCGGCCTTCGCGCTTTCGGAGCCCGACACCGGCTCCGACGCCTCCGGCATCAAGACGCGCGCCGTGCGCGACGGCAACGGATACCGGATTACCGGCCAGAAGCTCTACATCAGCGCCGCTCACGTCGCGGACTATCTGATGGTGGTGGCGAAGACCGACGGCGATGCGCGGCACAAGGGCGTGACGTTGTTCTGGGTCGATGCCAAGGCGGCCGGCCTCACCATGAAGCCGCTGGAGACGCTCGGCCGGCGGACCACGCATGCCAACGAGATCTTCTTCGATGGCGTGTTCGTGCCGGCCGATCATGTGATCGGCGAGGAGAACCGGGGCTGGTCCGGCCTGATGAAGGGGCTGAACCTCGAGCGCCTGTGCCTCGCCGCGCAAGCCTGCGGCAACATGCATTTCGCCATCGAGTACGCCAAACGCTTCGCCCAGGAGCGGGTGCAGTTCGGCCAGCCGATCTCCAAGTTCCAGGCGATCCAGCACAAATTCGCCGACATGCGGATCATGCTGCGCACGACGCAGGCGCTGACCTATCGCCTGGCCGACATGCTCGATGCCGGGCTCGATCCGGTGGAGGAGACCGCCATCGCCAAGATCCAGGGCACCGACGGCGAATTCAAATGCGCCCACCTCGCCATGGAGATCATGGGTGGCGCGGGCTACACGATGGCGCACGACATCCAGCGCCTCTTCCGCGACGTGCGCGTCGGCTCGATTGGCGGCGGCACCAACGACATCCAACGCAACACCATCGCCAAGATGATGGGGCTGTAGCTGCAGGCGGCGCGTCTGTTCTTCGCGTCGCACGAAAGAAGAACACGTCCCCAGCATGGTTGCAGCTCGCATGGCTTGAATCGCCTTGCGAGCGTTGGCCTGCCGGTCTAAACCCGGTCGCACCTTGGCGCCGGACGCAGGAATGGCGCTTTAAAATCAAGATTTCGCCGCAATTACAGAGACTTAACTCAATGCTGTCGCGCGTCATCGGGCTATTCTCGGCGGACATGGGCATCGACCTCGGCACGGCCAACACGCTGGTCTATGTGAAGGGTCGGGGCATCGTTCTCAACGAACCGTCCGTCGTGGCGTTGACCACGCAGAGCGGCAAACGACAGGTCCTTGCCGTCGGCGAGGAAGCGAAGATGATGCTGGGCCGTACCCCCGGCAACATCCAGGCGATCCGTCCGCTGCGCGATGGCGTCATCGCCGACTTCGAAGTCGCCGAAGCGATGATCAAGCACTTCATCTCCAAGGTGCATAATCGGCGCAGCTTCGCCCATCCGCAGATCGTGGTGTGTGTGCCGTCCGGCTCCACCGCCGTTGAGCGGCGCGCCATTCAGGAATCGGCCGAGAGCGCCGGCGCCCGCAAGGTGTGGCTCATCGAGGAGCCGATGGCGGCGGCGATCGGCGCCGGCCTGCCCGTCACCGAGCCGACCGGCTCGATGGTCGTCGATATCGGCGGCGGCACCACCGAGGTGGCCGTGCTGTCGCTGGGTGGCATCGTCTATCCACGGTCCGTCCGCGTCGGTGGCGACAAGATGGACGAGGCGATCATCGCCTATATCCGCCGCAACCATAACCTCCTGGTCGGCGAAAGCTCGGCCGAGCGCATCAAGAAGACCATCGCGTCCGCCTGCCCGCCGGACGACGGCGAAGGCCGCACCATGGAGATCAAGGGGCGCGACCTGATGAACGGCGTGCCGAAGGAACTGATCATCACCGAGCGGCAGATTTCGGAGAGCCTGCAGGAGCCGGTGAGCGCGATCGTCGAGGCCGTGAAGGTGGCGCTGGAGAACACTGCGCCCGAGTTGGCGGCCGATATCGTCGACAAGGGTATCGTGCTCACGGGCGGCGGCGCGCTGCTCGCCAACATGGACACGGTGCTGCGCCAGGCGACCGGCCTGCCGGTGTCGGTGGCCGAAGACCCGCTGCTCTGCGTGGCGCTGGGCACCGGCCACGCCGTGGAGAACATCACACGCCTGCGCGGCGTTCTGTCCTCGATGTACTAAGAGAAACGCCTCCCCTTCGCGCGCTCCCTGACTAAGCTGGGGAGGAGAAGTCGAGCGAGTTGGAGTAGAATAGCCGAACATGGCGATTCGGGACGACTTCGAGGTGGTCGCGGGCCAGGTGCGCACAGTCGTGCAGCGCTTCGCCCTTGGTCTGCTCGTGGTCGCTGCCTTCGTCATCATGTTGATCGGCAAGGCCGATACGGTCCTCGTCGAACATGCCCGCGTGGTTGCCCTCGATGTCGCCAGCCCGGTGCTCGAAGCCATTGCCCGGCCTGTCGCCTATGCCAACCGCGCCATTGCCGACCTGAGGGAGTTTGCCTCGCTGCGCGAGGAGAATGCCCGCCTGCGCGAGGAGAACGCCCGGCTGCTTGCCTGGCAGACCGCCGCCCGGCGGCTCGAGAACGAGAACGAGGGGCTTCGCGGGCTCGCCAACTTTCGGGAAGGACCCGAAGCTTCGTTCATCACGGCCCGTATCGTGGGTGACAGCATCAACGCCTATATGCGCGGGGCGCTCCTCAATGTCGGCCGTCGGGTGGGCGTCGAACCCGGCCAAGCCGTCGTTACCGGAGAAGGCCTTGCCGGCCGTATCGCCGAGGTCGGCGAGAACAGCGCCCGCGTCCTCTTCGTCACCGACGTGAATTCGCGCCTGCCTGTGCTGATCGAGCGCACGCGCGAGCGTGCCATTCTGGCCGGGGACAATTCGACTCGCCTGCGGCTCACTCTCCTGCAAAGCGTCGCAGGCGTACAGCGCGGTGATCGTATCGTGACCTCGGGGCATGGTGGCAGTTTCCCGGTCGGCATTCCCGTCGGCGAAGTCGTCGAGACGAACGAGGGCAGTGTACGCGTGCGGCCTTTCACTGATTTCTCGCGACTGGAGTTTGTGCGTGTCATCGATTATGGCGTCACCGGCCTGGTGGGCGGGACGGGGGCTTCGCAGCCCGTGACACCAATGCCTGGCCAGAAGGCGCGTTGAGATGCGTGCCGATGGTATCCTCGCCGCTCTCGACCGCTGGGGCAGGGCTGCCCTACCGGGCTCGGTGCTGCTCTTCTTCGTGCTGCTGACCCTGGCGCCGCTGCGCGCACCTTATCTCTCGGACACCTTGCCGCTCCTGCCGGCGCTGGTCGTCTTCCAGTTCAGCCTGGCGACGCCCGAGCGCCTGCCGGGGCCGCTGCTGCTGGTCATGGGCGTGCTGCTCGATCTGCTGCTGGGCGGGCCGGGGGCGCCGGTCGGGGTCAGCGCACTGGGCTTCGTGCTGATCCGCGCCGCCGTCATCGCCAACCGCCGCTACCTGGTCGGCGTACCGTTTCTCTTCCAGTGGTTTGGTTTCTGCATTCTGATGTTCGGCTTCGTGGTGCTGGTCTGGGCCTTTACGTCGCTGTGGACCTGGACGGCCATCGATCCTCTGCCGGCAATCATGCAGTATCTCGTGGTGGTCGTGTTCTATCCCCTGCTGGCGCCGTTGCTTGCCCGAGTGCGCGCACGAGATCCGCTGAACGTGCCGGAACTGTCCCGGGGCACGGCGCGGCCGGGCGAGACCACATCATGAAGCATTTCCGCAAGGGTGACGGCGAGCGCAGCGGCCTCTTCACGCGCCGCGCCCTGGTGCTGGGCGGCGCGCAGGCCGCGCTGCTGACGGCGCTGGCCGGCCGGCTTTATCAGCTCCAGGTCGTCGAGACGGAGCGCTTCGCATCGCTGGCCGACGACAACCGCATCAATCTGCGGCTGTTGCCGCCGTCGCGCGGGCTGATCTTCGATCGCAGCGGCCATCCGCTGGCGGTGAATCGCAACAATTTCCGTGCGATGGTCGCGTCCGACCGCGGACGCGGCGCAGACATCCTGATCGAACGTCTCGATCAGATCCTGACACTGGGCGAGGCCGACAAGATCCGCCTGCTGCGTGAGCTGCGTCGCAGCCGCAACTCCCAGCCCGCGGTCGTCCGCGAGAACCTTGGCTGGGAAGAAGTGGCGCGGCTCGAATTCAATGCGCCCGATCTTCCGGGTGTTTTCATCGATCTCGGCCAGTCGCGCGACTATCCCGAAGGCGAGCTGATGAGCCACATCGTGGGCTACACCGGCCGTGTCTCCGACGAAGATCTTGCCGGTCGCGACGATCCGGTGTTGAGCCTTCCCACCATACGCTTCGGCAAGAAGGGTATGGAGCGTGCGCTCGAAGACGATCTGCGAGGCCGGGCCGGTGTGGTCCAGGTCGAGGTGAATGCCGTAGGCCGCGTCGTCCGCGAGCTCGACCGTACCGAAGGCCAGCCCGGCGCCAATGCGCTGCTCACCATAGACCTCGATCTGCAGCGCTTCGTGGCCGAGAAGGTGAAGGAACATCAGTCCGGTTCGGTCGTGGTCATGGACGTGATCACCGGCGACGTGCTGGCGATGGTATCGACCCCGGGCTTCGATCCTTCGACCTTTGCCCGCGGCATCACGCAGAGCGAATGGCGCGAGCTTCTCGACAACCCCGAGCGGCCGCTGCACAACAAGGCGATCGCCGGCGTCTATCCGCCGGGCTCGACCTACAAGATGGTGACGGCGCTGGCTGCGCTCGAAGCCAAGGTGATCGATCCCTGGACGCGACTGCCCTGTCCCGGCTATCTCGAACTCGGCAACATCAAGTTCCATTGCTGGCTGAAGGGCGGTCACGGCTCGACCAACGTCACCGAGGCGATTGCCTGCTCCTGCGACTGTTTCTTCTACGAAGCCTCACGGCGCACCGGCGTCGATCGCATGGCCGACATGGCCAACCGGCTGGGTTTCGGCAAGGTGAGCGAACTCGGCCTGCCGGGTGAATCGTCGGCCAACCAGCCGACGCGGGCCTGGAAGCAGGAGAAGGTCGGCAAACCCTGGCAGCCGGGCGATTCCTTCAATCTCGGCATCGGCCAGGGCTTCATGACCGCGACGCCGCTGCAGCTTGCCATCATGACGGCGCGCATCGCCAATGGCGGCTACGAGGTTCAGCCCAACCTGCTGCTGGCCAAAACGGCGCCGCGCGAGGAGCTGGCACCGCCGGCGCCGCGCGACAAGCCGACGGCACCGTCGCTGCGCTTCAATCCGCAGCACCTGCAGATCGTCCGCCAGGGCATGGTCGACGTCGTGAACAGCAGCATCGGCACCGCCGGCGCCTTGCGGCGCGATGCGAGCGGCAAGCTGCTCGACTTCACTTTCGCCGGCAAGACCGGCACCGCCCAGGTGAAGCGCATCACCGAGCGCGAACGCGAGCTCGGCATTACCCAGGCGCAGTTGCCCTGGCACCTGCGCCATCACGCGCTGTTCGTCTGTTTCGGCCCGGCGGAAAAGCCGCGCTATGCCTGCGCCGTCATCATCGAGCACGGCATGGCCGGTGGCGCGACCGCTGGTCCCATCGGCCGCGATGTGCTGGCCGAAACCATCAAGCGCGATCCGTCGCGCCGCACCGACGGCTTCAAGAAAATGGCGTCGCGATGAGCCTCGCCCTCGATGCACCCGCCCCGATCGGTTTTGCCGAGAAGATCTGGCGCATCAACTGGGGACTGGTCCTGGTCCTCACCGCAATCGCCGGGGTTGGCGTCCTGGCGCTCTATTCGGCTGCCGGCGGCCGCTTCGAGCCCTGGGCGGCGCGACATGCCGTGCGCTATGGCATGGCCTTCGGACTGATGCTGGTGGTCGCGCTGGTTCACCCCAAGGTCTGGCTGGCGATGGCCTGGCCGATCTATATCGTCTCCGTCCTGATGCTGGTGGCCGTCGATATCATCGGCAAGATCGGCATGGGTGCGCAGCGCTGGCTGGTGATCGGGCCGCTGCAGATCCAGCCGTCGGAGATCGCCAAGGTGGCGGTGATTCTGGTGCTGGCGCGCTACTATCACGGACTGCGCAAGGAACAGGCGTCGCAGTTCCTCTACACGCTGCCGCCGCTGGCCATGATCCTGGTCGTGGTGGCGCTGGTCATGGTCCAACCCGATCTCGGCACGGCGATGATGGTGCTGATGGGCGGTGGCGCATTGCTGTTCGTGGCTGGCGTGCGAATTTGGATGTTCCTGGTTGCGGGGATCTCGGCGGTCGCCAGTCTGCCGATCGCCTGGACGCTCATGCACGAATACCAGCGCAAACGCGTGCTCACCTTCCTCGATCCCGACCGGGATCCGCTGGGCGCCGGCTATCACATCACCCAGTCCAA
The DNA here is from genome assembly GCF_000312425.1 of Reyranella massiliensis 521. Classification (GTDB taxonomy): domain Bacteria; phylum Pseudomonadota; class Alphaproteobacteria; order Reyranellales; family Reyranellaceae; genus Reyranella; species Reyranella massiliensis. The sequence continues at coordinate 106,074 of NZ_HE997181.1, forward strand.
GATCGCCATTGGCTCGGGCGGCCTGTTCGGCAAGGGCTTCCTGAAGGGCACCCAGTCGTCGCTGAATTTCCTGCCGGAGAAGCAGACCGACTTCATCTTCACGACCTTCGTCGAGGAATGGGGTTTGGTCGGTGCCTGCGTGCTGCTTGCCCTGTTCGCCCTGGTGCTGGTCTGGGGCTTCTCGATCGCCTTCCGCAGCCAGCACCATTTCGGCCGCCTGCTGGCGCTGGGCGTCACGTCGCTGATGTTCCTCTACGTCTTCATCAACACGGCCATGGTCATGGGCCTGCTGCCGGTCGTAGGCGTGCCGCTGCCGCTCGTCAGCAACGGCGGGACGGCGCTGCTGTCGGTCATGTTCGCCTGCGGGCTGCTGATCGGGGTCAATGTCTACCGCGATGCGCAATTGCCGCGCACGCGGTAGGCAGGTTTCCCCCGGTCGGAGCGTCGGATGACTCGACAAGGGGAAAAGGCCTTGGTATAGCCGCGCCGCTTCCGGGCAATGCCTCCGGTTTTCGGGGGGCGCATAGCTCAGTTGGTAGAGCAGCTGACTCTTAATCAGCGGGTCCCAGGTTCGAGCCCTGGTGCGCCCACCATTCCCGGCAAGCACTTAGCGAATCAATCTTGGCTCTCGGGCTGTGCGAGCTCGTCGGGCGGCGGCGATGCTTTCGCCATCATCGAGAGATTCCGGCGCGAGAACGGCAGGATCGTCATGTTCTGACATCGTTGCTGCCATGGCCCCGGCGGCGGGCCCGGGTCGCGCGTGTTTCCGATTTGGGGTTGTGACAAATCCGGGCCGGTCGCCGATCTGTCACGTTTGGCGAGTAAACGATCTGCCACCAGTGCATCGGAGGCAGCATGGATATGGAAAACGAACTCCGACTGAGCCCCAGTGAATGGGAAACTTTGAAAGCCATCGGCGGCTGGAGCCGCGATCGTCGCCTGCTCGATAACAACGCCGTCCGCAATCTCGTCGCGTCCGAACTTGCCGTCGTGACAGACAGCGGACCCGCGATCACCGCGATGGGCCGCCGCGTCGTCGTGCGCGGATCACCGCAGCTTTGGAACTCCTGATCGCGTCTAGCCCTCTTTCAACGCGCTGGCGGCGGCCTGGCGTTCGCGACGCTCGCGGCCGGCGGCCAGCAGGCGGTCGCGCTCCGCCGGGTCGACGCGGCCGTAGCGGCCACGCCAGCCGGGATCGTCTGCCTTCCAGGTAAACGGTGCCTGCACTGTCGTGCGCGGCCGGTCCGCGGTTTCCAGTAGGTCGAGCGCCTGGCCGACGATCGCGCGCTGCATGGCGCGCTCCCAGGGAAGGCCGCATGGATTGCCGAGCGGGAAGTCGGTAAAGAGGAAGCGCGGCACACCGCAATATTCCACCACGTCGCGGGCCGAGCCCACGATCACGGTCGGCAGTCCGTTGGCTTCGAGATGTCGGGCGACCAAACTCACGGTTTGGTGGCAGACGGGTCAAAGCGCGCAGAGAAGCGCGGCATCGGCGCCGTCGGCTCGTAGTCGCGCCAGCACCTCCGGCGCATCTTCGGACAAGGTCTTGCGCTGGCTGTACTCGGTCGGCACGCCATGGAAGCGTAACGCAAGGCCTGCGAACCGGCCCTCGCGCGCCAGTGCCGACGCGGCTTCGATCGGCAGATAGCTTTCGCGATCCTCCGTGTGTGTCGATTCCTTGTCCCAGGCGAGGTTGTCGGTGAACAGCGTGGCCGGAGGCGGGGCGATCTCGCCCGACCAGACGTGACGCACGCCGCGCGCATCGCGATTGCCGAGGCCGGGCGGGCTTGCCGTCGTGACAAGCCCCAGACGGACGGCGGCGAGAGGCTTGGCGAGCGGCGCGAACGGCACGTCGTCGAAGCGCGCCCAGACATAGTCCTGCTCGTATCCCAGGGCGCGATAGTATTGCCGCGTGCGCTCCATGTAGGGAACGGCACGGATATCCTGCGCATCGTCTCGCTTGTCTTTCGACGCTTGGCTCATCGCACTTTCCTCACCGTTCATTTCTGACATCCTGCGTGAGCTTTGCCGTCGCGGCAATGTTCCGGAGTCTTTCGCCATGCGCTTTGTCTGGCTCTTCCTCGCATCTGTTCTCGCTGTGCACGTCGGGAATGGCGCGGCGCAGGCGCAGCGGACGGCTCCTCCCTTCTTTGCCTTCGTACTGTTCGGGGAGGGTACGGATGGCAAGCCTGTTCCGATGGTCCGCAGCGTCGCCGAGCGGGCGACGGCGTGCCCGGCCTTGCGCTCGTCCCACAGCGGCACCTTCGTCACCCTGACGCCTCGCCAACGTCCCGCGGGCGGCCAGTTCGACGATGTGCTGGTTTGCGAGGCGCGCTACCCGATTGGCGAGTCGGCGAGCGTGTTCCTCGGTGATCGGCGCATCGATCTGCCAGTCGTGTCACTCGGCACGCCGCGCCGGGTCGTACTCGTGGGTGACAGCGGCTGTCGTGGCGACACCAAGGACAAGCCGCAGCCCTGCACCGGCGACGGCTTCGCCAATGTCTGGCCCTTCGGGACGATGGCCGACGAAGAGGTGGGGAACAGGCCCGACCTGATTATCCATGTCGGCGACTACAATTATCGCGGCACGCCGCGGGGCATGGTCGTGCCAGCGCGCGTCTCGGGCTATGGCCGCGACATGTCCGTGAGCTTCTACGATACCGGCGATCTCGACGACGAAGACGAGCCGGACCTCCCCATTGGCGCCGCATACTGGAGCCAGAACATGGAGGGCAGCCCGATCCCCGACAAATGGGCGTACTGGCGCGACGACTTCTTTCTGCCTGCAGCCCGCCTGCTGCCTGTCGCACCGTGGCTGCTGAGCCGCGGCAATCACGAACTGTGCAGCCGGGCCGGTCCCGGCTGGTTCTTTCTGCTCGACGCCAACTCGACGTTGCTCGGCCCCGGCGCGAAGCAGCAGGAGTGCCCGCCGCAGACGCCACCGGGCTGGCAACTCGGTGCCTGGCCCCAGCCGCCGGCGCTTCCTTTTGCCGGTCAAGTCTTCCCGACCCTCACCAACGCGCCGTTTCGCCTCAAGTTCGGCAAGCTCAATATCGTCGCAGTCGATTCGGCCAATGCCGCCGATGCCGTCCTCTTCAACCTTGACCTCTATATTGGTCAGTATCGCGAGGTTGCGCGTCTGCTGGCCGAGGATCGCACGCCGACCTGGCTGGTCACGCATCGACCGATCTGGGGTGTCGTGAAGCGCGACAAGGGTGGCCCGCTCAGCCCGACGCCCTATGGCTTCGTCAACGAAACCCAGCGCGAAGCGGTGCGCCGTGTTTTCCCAGACGGGTTGCCGCCGCATGTCAAAGTGGTCATTGCCGGCCACATGCATCGCTTCCAGGCAATCGGCTTCGACAGCCGCCAGCCGCCGCACCTCGCCGTCGGCACGGGCGGCATGGAACTGTCGCACGTCCAGCCGGTCCCTTCGCCCGAGCATCCCAAGAGACCTGTCCGCGTGCCCGGCCTCGATCGCAGCGACGCCTTTGTCGTGGGGCTGCGCGACTTTGCGACCATGGTGGTGAATCCGGTGGAGGACGGGACCTGGACCAGCGCGCTCTACGGCACGGAGGGAGGGGTGCTTGCGGTCTGCGACTCGCGCTGGCCGGGCCCCGGCCATGCCCGCTCGGTTTGCGAACTCAAGTAGCTCTGCCGGCCGCGACTTCGCGTTGATAGTAGAGCATGTCCAGTTCCGGCGCCGGCTTGCCGAGGCCGGTGAGGATCACATGCGCCTGGCCGCGATGGTGAGTCTGGTGATTGAACCAGTGATCGAGCGCCGGCATCAGCTTCTGCACGAACTCCTCGGGCGAGGAGACGCGGCGATAGCGGATCACACCCGCCAGTCGCGCGTCGTCTAGATCTTGGATCCAGCCGACGATGCGGCGGTCTTCGGCTTCGCGCGCGGCGCGCAGTTCGTCGAAACGTTCGTGCAGGATGGTATCCAGCCGGTCGGGCGCAGCGCCTTCGCCGGTGAAGCGCTTCATCCAGATGCGATCTGTGCCCAGCAGATGATTGAGCGTGCCGTGCATGGACTTGAAGAAGGCACCTCGATCGGCACGGTAGTCGGCATCGGACAGTTGCGCCGCCGCCGCGTACAGACGGCGGTTGGCCCAGGCGTTGTAGCCTGCGAAAGTCCGGTAGTGTTCCTTCATGGGTGCCATCTTGATGCTGCAACGATGGAGTTCAAGATTGATTGAACCGTTCAAGCTGTCCGCCAATCGGTAGCCCGTAGTACGCAGGAGTATCTTGATGACCAAGCGAATCGGCATTCTCACGAGCGGCGGCGACTGCGCCGGCCTCAACGCCACGATACGGGCGGTCGCCCTGCGCGCCCAGCATGGCTATGGCTGGACGACGGTGGGTTTGCGTTATGGAACGCTCGGCCTGCTCGAGCGTCCCGTCGACGCGGTGACTCTCGATCCTGCGCGGCTGGATGCAGCGCTTGCCCGCCAGGGCGGCACGTTTCTCGGCAGCACCAATCGCGGCGATCCCTTCGCCTTTCCCATGCCGGACGGCAGCAAGAAGGATCGCTCGGGCGAGATGGTGGAGGGTCTGAAGCTGCTGGGCCTCGAAGGTCTGATCGGCGTGGGTGGCGACGGCAGCCTGGCGATCCTGCGCCGTCTCCTGGCGTCATCGGGCATTCCCTTCGTCGGCGTCCCCAAGACCATCGACAACGATGTTGGCTACACGGAACGCGCCGTCGGCTACTCGACGGCGGTCGCCATCGCCACGGAGGCGCTGGATCGCCTGCAGCCCACCGGCGCCAGCCACGAGCGCACCATGGTGCTGGAGGTGATGGGGCGCGACGCCGGCCATATCGCCATTGCGGCCGCGATCGCGGGCGGTGCGGACGTCGTGCTGATCCCGGAGGTTCGCTGGCACCTGGAGCGGGTGGTAAGCCGCATCGCCCGCCTGCGGGCGGCCGGCCGGACCTCTGCACTGGTCGTCGTTGCCGAGGCGGCCGGCCAGTCGGACGAGGCGGCCGACCCTGCCACCGACGCGCCCGACCGCGGCGTGGGCGACTGGCTGGCCAAGCGCCTGGTCAAGGCCACGGGCGCGGAGGCACGAGCGACGGTGCTGGGGCATGTGCAGCGCGGCGCCATGCCGACGGCCGAGGACCGATTGTTGGCTGCGGCGTTGGGTGTGCGGGCCGTCGACCTGCTGGCGGAGGGCAAGGCCGACCACATGGTCGCGTGGTGGAATCGTCAGGTGATCGACGTGCCGCTCGAAAAGGTGGTCGGTAGGTCACAGACTGTCGATCCCGACGGCACGCTGATCCGCACCGCCCGGGCGCTGGACATCTGCCTTGGCGATACGGCCTGATCAGACGACCCTAATCAGACAACAAGGTCAGCCGGCAAGATCGGAGCGCGTGATCCAGAACACTTCGCCTTCGCTGAGCTCGGTGTCGAGCCAGAGGAAGGGCAGGCGGGGATAGGCCGCTTCCAGCGGTTCCCGGCCGCGGCCGATCTCGCAGACCAGGCCACCGTTCTTGGTGAGGTGCTGCGGCGCCTCGGCCAGAATCCGATGCACCAGGTCGAGCCCGTCCTTGCCGGCGGCCAGCGCCAGGCGTGGCTCGTGCCGGAACTCGGGCGGCAGCTTCGCCATGCCGCCGGCATCGACATAGGGCGGGTTGCTGATGATGAGATCGTAGCGTCGTCCCACGAGCGGCTTGAACAGGTCACCTCGGTGAACGGAGATGCGATCGCCCAGCCGGTGGGCCGCCACGTTGCGCCGCGCCAGCGCCAGCGCCCCGGGCGAAAGGTCGACGGCATCGATCGTGGCGCGTGGGAAGGCGAGTGCGGCCAGAATCGCAAGGCATCCGGAGCCCGTGCAGAGATCGAGGATACGGCGCGGCTTGGCGACGGGCAGGACGCCGCCGGCCAGCATGTCGCCGATGAAGGAACGTGGGATCAGCGCGCGCTGGTCGATATGGAAGCGCACGCCCTGCATGTAGGCCGCCCCCAACAGGTAGGGTGCCGGCATGCGCAGGCCGATGCGGGCATCGATCAAGGTGAGGAGCCGCGCCCGTTCGGCCGGCGTCGGCTTGAGGTCGAGCCAGGGGTCGATGCGGTGGATCGGGAGGCGCAGGGCCTCCAACATCAGGAAGGCGGCCTCGTCCACGGCGTTGGTCGTGCCGTGGCCATAGCTGAGCCTTGCCTGGCGGAAGCGGCGGACCGCGAAATGGAAGAAGTCACCCAGTGTGACGAGAGAGGGTTTGTTAGCCTGCGCCATGTGATCCTAGATTAGCCTGTCTGCCGTCCTTGGAGTGATCATGAATCGTCGCGCCTTTTTCGTTGCCGGCCTGCTCGCCTCGACGGTGCTGGGGCCGGCGCGGGCGGCGTCGGAGATCAAGGTGATCTACGTGGGCGGCTGGGATTGCCAGCCCTGCTCGAACTGGAAGAACCAGTACAAGGCGGCCTGGCTCGCGTCGCCGGAATTCAAGAAGGTGACCTGGGTCGAGGTCGATCCCCCCCAAGCTCAAGGAGGCCTACCAGGAGCGCTACTGGCTAGGTGATCTCAAGCCGATCCTCGATCAGCTCCCGCGCAAGACCGGCACGCCGCGTTTCCTGATCGTGCAGGACGGCAAGATCGTGTCGAACGAGTTTGGCACCAACAAATGGACACAGACCATGTCTGATCTTCACAAGATTCTGCACTAGCACCATGGCAGGCGCTCTCGACGGGTTGGTCGTTCTCGACCTCACCACCCATCTCTCCGGTCCTTTCTGCGGCATGCAGCTTGCCGATCTCGGGGCCGACGTCATCAAGATCGAAAGCCCGCAGGGTGACGCCATGCGCGGCGCGCCGCCCTTTGTCGAAGGCGAGTCGGCGCCCTTCATGCTGTGGAACCGCAACAAGCGGGGCCTCAAGCTCGACCTCAAGGACAAGGACGATCTCGCCACCTTCTGGGAGCTGGTCGATGGCGCCGACGTCGTGCTGGAAAATTTCCGGCCCGGCGTGATGAAGCGACTGGGCCTTGGCTGGGAGGCGCTGCACGCGCGCAATCCGCGGCTGGTGCTGGGCTCGATCTCGGGTTTCGGCCAGACCGGCCCCTATGCCGGCCGCGGCGGCTTCGACCTGATGATCCAGGCTATGTCCGGCCTGATGTCGGTGACCGGCCCCAAGGACGGTCCGCCCTACCGCATCCCGCTGGCCATCTCAGACGTCGGCGCGGGCCTTTATCTCACCATCGGCGTACTGTCGGCCCTCCAGGCACGGCACAAGACCGGCGAGGGCCAGTGGGTCGAGACCTCCTTGCTCGAGTCGACCGTGTCGCTGGGCGTCTACGAGGCCGCAAATTACTTCGCCAACGGCAAGCGGCCGGAGAAGCTCGGCCAGGCCCATCGCGGTTCCTCGCCCTATCAGGTGTTCCAGACCAGCGACGGCTGGCTGACCATCGGTGGAGCGCAGCAGAATTTCTTCCGCAGGCTTTGCGCGCTGATCGGCAAGCCGGAACTCGCCGACGATCCGCGCTTCAAGGCCAATGCCGACCGCGTGCGCAACAATGAGCTGATTGTGGGGCTGTTGCAGGAAGAGGTGCGCAAACGCAGTACGGCCGACTGGATGGCGATCCTCGAAGCCGAGGGCATCCCCGCCGGGCCTGTGCTGCACCACGACGAAGTGTTCGCCGATCCGCAGATCCTGGCCCGCGGCATGGTGGCGGAAGTCGACCATGCCAAGGCTGGCCGCCAGAAAACGCTGGGCGTGCCGCTCAAGCTCTCGGCAACTCCCGGAAGTGTCCGTCGTGCCGCGCCGACACTCGGCCAGCACGACGGTGAAATCCGGAAGAAGAAGCCGCGGTCCTAGCGCCAGCGCCGCTGGTACTTGTCGGGAACACCGTCGCCGTTCTTGTCCCGATCATAGCGGTCCGGAATGCCGTCGCCGTCGCGATCGCGCCGGTGGCGATGATACTGCGGCGCCGGCGTGTAGTAGGTCGCCGGCTGATAGTAGGTCGGCTGGCTGCGATAGTAGGTAGGCTGGCTGTAGTAGCTGTTGGCGTAGGTCGGATACCTGTATCCGGACGAATAACCCGGGCTGTAGCCGTAGGTCGTCGGATAGGAACCCGACTGTTCGACGCATCCCGCCGTTACGACCAGCAGACCGGCGGCAGCGAGCCACTTCGCGTTGCGCATCCAATCCCTCCACCGAGAAAAGCCCATGATGAATGAAACGCATCGACGATGGCGTGGCAGCGGCGCAACTGAGATTTGTTGAAGGCACGCAGACGCAAAAAAACCGGCTCCCATTGGGGAGCCGGCTTCTTTGATGGGAACGTTACCGGCGCTGATAGCGGTCCGGCACGCCGTCGCCGTTGGCGTCGCGATCGTAACGGTTGGGAACGCCGTCGCGATCATAGTCGCCGTTCGGGCCGCGGCGCGGCGCCTGGTTGTAGTAGCCGGGCTGATAGGCGTTGGCATTGCTGTAGTAAGTGCCGTTGCGCCAGTAGCCGCTGTTGGAGCTGTAGTTGTTCGAGCTATAGTTCGGATAGCCGTAACCCGCGGTCTGGTTGCACGCGGCAGTTAGTGCACCGAGTGCGACGGCCGCGACCACGATCATGATCCTGCTCATCTTACCTCCGTTGGGATTTCGGACCCGCCCTGGAGGCGGGACTTCCCACACAACGAGGTAAGCAGCCCGAGGTGGCACCACACGGGCGAAAAGATGAAGTTCTGTAAAGCGCACGGCACTGGCAACCCTGCCAGCACCGTGCGTTATCGGACGCTACAGGGCGCCGGGAGCGGGGCCGCGCGATACCTTGGCGTTGAGCTTCGGCGGATGCGTCACGATCGACTTCAGCGCCGGCGTCGGCTTCTTGAGCTTGGCGAGATTCGGCATCGGCCGCGCCAGGCCCGGGATGCTCTTGAAGGCCTGCTCCATCGCGTGGGCGGCGCCCAGCACTTCGCCGTCGCCGCGGAAACGGCCGATCACTTGCAGGCCGAACGGCATCTTGTTGTGATCGAGGCCGCAGGGCAGCGACACCGCCGGATTGGTGGCCAGCGACACGAAATAGACCGACGCCATCCAGTGGTAGTAGTTGCGCAGCTTCTTGCCGTCCATCTGGTCGATGTAGAGCTGCTTCCAGGGGAAGGGCGAGAAGCCGACTGTCGGCCCCAGCACCAGATCGTAGTCGCGGTAGAGGTCCTGGAACTTCCGGAAGATGCGCGTCTGTTCGCCATGCGCCCAGGCGAAGTCGGCCAGGCTCAGCTTCGCGCCGATCTCGTAGTTGGCGACGATGTTGGGGCCGAGCATCTTGCGGTTGTTGGTGTAGGCGTCGTGATAGCGCGACAGGAAGCTCACGGCGCGTACCACGTCGAAGCAGCGATCGGCCTCGCCGTAGTCGACCTCGACCTTATCGAGCGAGCGGAAGAGCGGCTTCATCGCCTTGATCTTCTCGCGCATCGTCGAGCGGATACCCTTCTCGACGGGCGCGCCGCTGAAATCCTCGGTCCAGGCCACGCGCAGGCTGCCGAGATCGACCGGCCAGGGTTCGGCAAACGCCGCCCCGTCGATCGGGAACGACAGGGGGTCTTGATCGTGCTGACCGATCTGCGTGGCATAGAGCAGACAAGTGTCGGCCACCGTGCGGCCCATCGGGCCCAGCACCGAAATCGGCGTCCAGCCCATGGAGCGACGTTCGACGGCGACCATGCCGGGCGAGGGGCGGAAGCCCACGATGCCGCAATAGGCGGCGGGATTGCGCAGCGAGCCGCCGGTGTCGGAGCCGGTGCAGACCGGCAGGAGGTCGGTCGCCAGCGCCGCTGCCGAGCCGCCCGACGAGCCGCCGGCATTCAGGGTCGTATTGAAGGGGTTGCCTGTGGCGCCCCACACCGGATTGCGGCTGTTCGAGCCCGCGCCGAATTCCGGCACGTTGGTCTTGCCCACGACGATCGCACCGTTAGTGCGTACGCGGTTCACCATCACGTTGTCGTAGTTCGGCACGTAGTCGCGATAGAGCGGCGACCCGTAGGTGGTGAGGAGGTCCTTCGTCTCTTCGAGGTCCTTGATGCCGGTCGGCAGGCCATGGAGCAGCGGCAACTCCTCGCCGCGGCGCACCGCGGTCTCGGCGGCCTTCGCCTCCTTGCGCGCGCGGGCCACGCACATTGCCGTCACGGCATTCACGGCCGGGTTCACTTCCTCGATCTGACCGAGGCAGGCCTCGAGCAATTCGACCGGCGAAATCTCCTTGGTGCCGATGCGACGACGCATCTCGACTGCAGACAGCGAAACCAGCTCTTGCTTTGACATTCTTCCCCCTTCGCTCGGGAAGGAGCTTAGGGCACGATGCGCGCCGGAGGAAATCAAACATGGTGCATCCGCTTCGGGAGAAGGCGGCCGTTAGTGGCATCGGTGAAACCGCGTATACGCGCGGCACGCATAAGAGTGCGTTGGCTCTGCAACTCGAGGCGAGCCTCGCGGCGATCGCCGACGCCGGCCTCAGCCCCCGCGATATCGACGGCGTCATCCCCTATTTTCCAGGCGGTGGTATCGCCGAGGATTTCATCGCCAACCTCGGGCTGCCCGACCTCAAGCTGTCGCTGTTCGTGCCGATGGGCGGCGCCACCTGCGTGGCGGCCATCCAGAGCGCCGCCATGGCGGTGGCGTCCGGCGTCTGCAACAACGTACTGATCGCCGTCGGCCGTACCGGCTACTCGGGCGCCCGGGTCAGCACCCGGCTGCAGCAGTTCCCGCAATTCGCGCTGGCGGCCGAATTCGAGGCGCCGATCGGCATCTTTGCCCCCGCGCAGCTCTATGCCCCGGGCGCACGCCGCCACATGGAGCTCTACGGCACCACCGAGCGGCACTTCGCCGAAGTCGCCGTCGTGACGCGCCAGCACGCCATCCTCAATGGCAATGTCGTGATGAACAAGCCGCTCACGGTCGAGGACCATCATGCCTCGCGCATGATCTCCGATCCGTTCCGGCTGTTCGACTGCAGCCTGGAGAGCGACGGCGGTGCGGCCATCGTCGTGAGCCGCAGCGACCGGGCACGTGACCTGAAGAAGCCATTGGTCACCATCATGGGCGTGGCCGAGGGGCATCCCGAATCGCCGGCCTCGATTGCGCAGCGGCCGGACCTGCTGGAGTTCGGCCTCGCCAAGTCTGCCCCGCGTGCCTACGAGATGGCCGGCGTCGGTCCGAAGGACATCGACGTTGCCGAGATCTACGACTGCTTCACGTTCACGGTGATCAACCAGCTCGAGCTCCTGGGTTTCTGCAAGAAGGGCGAGGGCGGGCCGTTCATCATGAATGGCCGCATTGCGCTCGGCGGCGAACTGCCGATCAACACGCATGGCGGGCTCCTGAGCCAGGGTCACGTCGTGGGCCTCAACCACGTGATCGAGCTGACTCGTCAGCTCCGCCGCGAGGCGGGCAAGGCGCAGGTCAAGGATGCCGAAGTCGGCCTCGTTACCGGTTACGGCGACATGGGCGATGGTTCGATCGCGATCCTGAGGAGGGCGGCATGAGCACTGCAGTAACGCCGCCGGCACCGGAACGTCCGATGCCGACGCCGACGCGCGAGAGCCAGCCGCACTGGGATGGTTTGCGCGAAGGCCGTTTCCTGCTGCAGCACTGCTCGGCCTGCGGCAAGGTCCGGCACTATCCGCGGCCGGTCTGCCCGCACTGCTTCTCGATGGAGAGCGAGTTCAAGGAAGCCCCGACGGGCGGCACGATCCACACCTGGACGGTGTGCCACCATCCGTTCAACTTCTTCTTCAAGGCGGCCGTGCCCTATATCGTGGCGCTGGTCGACATGGACGCCGGCGTGCGGGTCAATGCACCGCTCAGAGGCGTCGCCGAAGCCGACATCAAGATCGGCCAGCGCGTGAAGCTTGCCTTCGAGCCGGTCAACAAAGAGGTGACGTTGCCGTTCTTCGTGGCGGAGTAGCGTCAGCGGACAAGAATCTGGGAGGAAGAGGATGAAGCGTTCCACTTTCATCGCGGCGGGTCTCGCCGCGTTCGCGTTGCCGTTCGCCGTCATGGCGCCGGCGGTTGCTCAAACCGATTGGCCGCAGAAGCCGATCTCCATGGTGGTGCCCTATCCGCCAGGCGGCGTGAACGACGCGGTGGCGCGCGTCTACGCCGACAAGCTTTCGACCGAACTCGGCAAGCCAGTCATCGTTGACAACCGTGCGGGCGCGGCGACCACCGTAGCCTCCAACTTCGTCGCCAAGGCGCCGCCCGACGGCTACACGATCTATGCCGGCGGCACGTCACTGGTGATCAACCCGACCCTCACGGGCCAGGTGCAGTACGATCCGCACAAGAGCTTCGAGCTCGTGTCGCTGATGTCGTTCACGCCGTTCATCCTGCACGTCAACGCCGACTTCCCCGCCAAGAATATGGCCGAGCTGATCGCCGTGGTGAAAGCCAACCCCGGCAAGTTCAACATCGCGAGCTCGGGCATCGGCGCGACCAACCATCTTGCGGCGGAGCTTTTGAAAGCACAGGCCGGACTCAACATCATCCACGTGCCCTACAAGGGCGGGGCGCAGGCGGGCCAGGACGTGGCCTCGGGGCAGGCGCAGATGATGTTCTCGGCGGCGCTCGAAGCGAAGCCGGTGCTGGCGACGGGCCGCACGCGCGCCATCGCGATCTCGAGCACCAAGCGCTCGCCTGCTTTCCCGGATGTGCCGACCGTGGTCGAAGCGGCAGGCCTCAAGGATTTCGAGGCCGTGTTCTGGCAGGGCATGGTCGTCCCGGCCGGCACGCCGCAGCCGATCGTCGACAAGCTGCAGAAGGCGATTGCCAAGATCGCCGCTGACCCGGAAGTGATCGAGCGCTTCAAGGTCCAGGGCGTGGAAATTCGCTCTTCTACCCAGGCCGAGTTCAAGGACTTCCTGAACAAGGAAGAAAAGCGTTGGGTGACGCTGATCAAGGAACAGAACATCAAGCCGGAGTGAGGCCTGCTACAGAGCCTTCCTCATCGTGAGGTTGAACCGGCGGCGGCCGGTCGACGGGTGCTCGCCGTCCTTGAGCGTGAGCACGCCGTGATGGAAGAGGCGCGACGCGCCGCCCCAGACCACGACATCGCCATGCCGCAGCGCCACCTTCTTCACGGGATCGCTGCGCTTCGGGCCGCCGAACTGGAAGGTCGCGGGCAGGCCGAGCGACACTGATACGATCGGATGGCCGTAGTCGGCCTCGTCGCGGTCCTGATGGAGCGAGAGCCGCGCGCCGGGCTCGTAGCGATTGACCAGGCAGGCGTCGGGCAAGAAGCCCGGAAATCCCGCTGCGACTGCGGCGGCCTCGGCGAGATCCAGAAATTCCCGAGGCAGGCGCGGCCATGGCTTGCCGCTGTCGGGATCGTGCGTCGTGTAGCGATAGCCCTTTCGATCCGTGACCCAGCCGGCGGTGCCGCAGTTGGTCATGGCGACCGACATCTCGAAGCCGCCCGGCGTGATCATGCGGCGGAACGGAGCCGCGTCGGCAATGCTGTCGATGGCCGCGAGGAGCGTTGCGCTTCGTGCCGCCGCGAAGCCGCGCAACAACACGGCGCCCTCGCCCAGAGGTTCGTGGAGGACTTCCTGATCGCCCGAAGGTTCGAACAAATCCCGCATGTCCGAGAATTCCAATCCGTTGCCGGAGCGTAACGGCAAACGGCTCGTCCTATCTTCCCGCTATCGATCCCCAAGAGGGACAATGAGGAGAGAAACATGGCAACGACCCTGCGTTATGCAAAGGCCGAAAGCTCGCTCGGGTCCTTCGTCGCCGGGATGTCCGACAAGGGACTAGTCATGGTCGAGTTCGGCGAGATGAACGAGGCGATGCGAGCGAACCTCGCTGCTCGATTTCCGGACGCGACGCTGATCGAGGATACGGCGGGGCTGCGGGACGTGGTCGGTCATCTTGCCGACGCGATCGAGTATCCGGGTTCCGCTTCGGATTTTGCGCTCGACCTGCAAGGCTCTGTCTTCGAACTGAATGTCTGGGAAGCGCTGCGGCAGATTCCCGCTGGCCGAACGTCGACCTATGGCGAAATCGCCAAGAAGCTCGGCGTTCCGCGCCAGGCGCGTGAAGTTGGCGGAGCCTGCGCTGCCAACAGGCTGGCGGTCGTTGTGCCTTGTCACAGGGTCGTGAAGAAGGACGGTTCCATTTCGGGTTATCGCTGGGGTGTCCGACGCAAGCGGGCGCTGATAGAGCGCGAGGCAGGGGCACAGTCCTTGCCTGGGTTCCCAGGCGACCCACATGGGACGGCATCTACCTGAAAACACAGGAGAGAGAGAATGAAGAGCTGGATGGGTACGGTCGTTGCGGTTTCTGTGGGCATGGCGGCGTTGCCGGCATGGGCGCAGTCAGGCGAAGCAAGTCGCGGTCAGCGCGTGTTCAACCAGCAGTGCCGTGCCTGTCACACGCTCGACAAGGACGGCGCGCAGACGGCAGGTCCCAACCTGCACGGCGTGTTCGGCCGCAAGGCTGGCACGGCGGAAGGCTATGCCTTCTCGGACGCCATGAAGAATTCGGGTATCGTTTGGGATGATGCGACCCTGACCGAGTACAACCGCGATCCCAAGGGCAAGGTGCCGGGCACCAAGATGGTGTTCAACGGCGTGAAGCAGGCCGGCCAGCTCGCCGATCTCGTCGCCTATCTCAAAGAAGCGACCAAGTAGTCAGCGCCTGATCGTGTTGATCAGCGTCTGCATGAATCCATCGACCGCCGTCCGGCTGTTGGCCGGCGTGTCGATCCAGTCGAGCCGCAGCTTGAGGAAGCGATCGCGATAACCCGTCACCATCAACGCGGTATGGAGCGGCTTCTTGGTGGTGGGCTGGATGGCCGACAGGGTCGTGCAGAGGAAGGTAAGGCCACCGATCGTGCATTTGTCCGGCCCGTCGACGGGCTTGAGCTGATCGTAGCGGCCGAGCTTTGCGCCTTCGTAGATGTCGGCCAATGCACGCTGGAACTGGGCAAGGACCGCGTCGTCCATCGGACCGTCCGGAATCGATCCGGTCCTGGGCGGATACACGTAAAGCGTCACGAAGAGCTGCTGGTTCGTCTGGTAGTTCCAGGCGTAACCCAGGTCCGGCCGGTTCATTGTCTTGCCGTAGTCCACCGAGGTTGCCAGCCGTGCGTTGGTGATCTCGGCGGGGAACACTAGCCCCGTCACCGGCTCCCGATCGGGAGCGGGGATGCGGGGCGGTGCGTTCTGCGCGATGGCGCTTCCGACGGTGAACGCCAACAGGGCGCAGCAGACAGCCGTGAAGGTGCAGAACTTCCGAACCAGCATGCGTTTCTCCAAGAACGCGGCAGTCTAGCTGTGCACCGTGGCACTGTCGCGGGAGCGCAGATAAACGATGGCACCCAAAACGAGGCCGAGGCCCAGCGCCGCAAAGGAGATGCGATAGGCCGTGTCGTTGGCGCCGAAGGCCTCGACGACATAGCCCATGCCGGCCGGCAGCACGGCGAGCCCCAGGCACTGCGCCATGTTGACGGTCGTGACGCCGCGTCCGGCCAGCCGGTCGGGAAAGAGGGCGCGGCCCTGCGCCACGATCACCGTGCCGAAGGCGCACGCGAAGCAGAAGGCCGACAGAAGCCCGACGGCGAGCCAGAGCGGTGGTTGCGGCAGGAGCGCCAGCATGGCCAGCAGAGCGGTCGAGATGGCGGCCCCGCCCAGCACCACCTTCTTGCGCGAGCGCAGCAGGCGATCCATCGGGCCGTAGGCGAGAATGCCCAGGATCTGCGCCACGCCCATCGCCAGCAGCACGTTGCCACGCGCCACCGCGTCGAGCTTGTGCACGTCGTAGAGATAGGGGCCGCCCCAGACGCCGAGAACGGTGAGCATCGTGGCGTAGGCAAAGAAGTGCATGGCGAGCACGGGGCCCAGGCCCGGAGTCGACCAGACCTCGAAGAGGCCCTTCACGATCTCGGCGAGGTTTTCCTTTTTAGCCGGCGGTGCGGCCATCTCGGGCGGACGATCGCGGACGAAGGCGTAGAAGCACACGGCGACCAGCACTGTAACGGCGGCGAGACCCACAAAACCCGTGCGCCAGCCGACCGTGGCGGCCACCCAGGCAAGCGGCGTAGCGGCCGCCAGCGTGCCGATGTTGGACGCCGCAAAAACCCAGGAGAGCACGGTGGCGAGCCTGGCCGGTGGGAACCAGCGCGAGCACAGAAACACCACCGACATGAAGGAGGCGGCGCAGCCTACGCCGACGATCGCGCGTCCGCCGATCAGGTCAAAGGCACTCGCGGAAACCGCGATCCAGAGGGCTCCCGCCATGGCGACGATCGACAGCGTGGCCACCGTACGACGCGCCCCAAAGCGGTCGAACCACATGCCGACCGGGATCTGCACGGCAAACAGTGCAAAGAAGAAGGCGCTTCCCGCCCAGCCGAGCTGACGCGCCGAGAGGTCAAGGTCGCGCACCAGTTCGGGCGCGATCACGCTGTTGGAGACACGGTAAAACTGGCTGAGGCAGGTGACTGCGATCAGCAGGACAAGGAGCGGCACTCTCGACGCCATGGTCTCTCTGCTAGCACGCTCCGCCGGGGCTTTCCTTCGGCGTGGACCGAAGGGTCCGTCTAGCGACGTGCCGAGACCGTCGCCTCAGCGCCGTGTTCTCTACTTGACCGCCGCTGCCGCCTTGGATTGACGGATGGCGAGCGCCAGCGCAACGCCGAGGTCCGACAGCATCTTGCCTGTGGCTTCGTCGGTGAGCTTGCCGTCGGTGAACCTGTTCTGCGCCTGGCCGATCATGACCTCCGGCTTGTTGAGGGGCCGGCCGTCGAGGAACACCAGGGTCTGGCGCAATTGATACTGCGCGCGCGCCGTGCCGAGCAGGCCCATCGATGCGCCGAACAGGGCGATCGGCTTGGTTGCAAACGGTTGCGGCGTCATGCGGGACAGCCAGTCGATGGCGTTCTTCAAGACACCCGAGATGCCGTAATTGTACTCTGGGCTCACCAGCACGATTCCGTCGGCCTCGAGCATGGACTTTTGGGCTGCTTGCACCTTGTCGGGAAACCCCTTGGCCTGGATATCGGCATCGTAGAGAGGCCAGTCGCCGATCTCGATCGTCTGCACCGAGGTTCCCGCCGGAACGCGTTCGATGAAGGCCTGCAACGAGAGGCGATTGAACGAAGCCTTGCGCAGGCTGCCGCAGAAAGCGACGAGCTTCAGAGAGTCTGTCATGCGAGTCGCTCCTTCGTCGGAAAACGGCCAGTGGCTACATAAGAGGTTGCGGAGCGATTTGGCAACGCGGGCCAGTGAGCCAGTGGGCGAGGCTGCGGCGAGCTGATAAGTGTTGACCGGCGAAGGCAAGGGAGATGAGAGACTTATGAAGCGATTCATTGCCGGCGGGTTGGGTTTTCTGGCGACGGTCGCCGCGAGCGGCGCTTTTGGGCAGGACCAACCGCCCAACAAATGGGTGATGTACTGCACCCAGGAAGGCGGCCGGGATTGCGGCGTGCAGGCGACGATCGACGGCAACAGCCTGCTCGGCCAGTTCCTCGTCGTGCGCTATTCGGCAGCCTACCGGAAGCTTTCGGTGGTCGGCGATGGCCAGGGCGTCCAGGCCAGCATTCAGGTCGACTCCAACCCCTTCATCTCGACCAGCATCTGCGGCCAGGGGATCTGCCAGTACAACACCGGCAAGTCGGCCCAGCTTCTCGGGGAGATGCGCTCCGGGTCGCAGATCCAGGTGCAGATCCAGCTGCAGAACACAATGGCAGGTCCGTTCCAGCAGACGTTGAGCGGCTTCGACAATGAACTGCAGAAGGCCCTCGCGGCGCAGCGCGGCGGCTGAGCTCCTGGTGAATCCTAGGGAAGGCCGTCGGGCCTTCTCTCTTCTGCCGCCGCGTCGCGGATGAGTTCGAGCGCCGGGCCGATAACGCCCATGTCGGCATCCGTGGGATAGACGACATAGGCGGAAATCGAGAATTCCGGTCCGCCGGGAACGATCGTCAGTTTCCGGCTGTGTAGATGCGGACGCACGAGGCGGATGGGGAAGTATCCCGAGCCGCCATTCTCGATCACATGTTGCAGGCCCAGCCAGCCGATGTTGGCGGTGAGCGCAGCGCCGAAGAATTCCGGAAAGCTCGCGCTGTGGCGCGCGAAGAACTCCGGTCCCCAGTCGATGTAGACGTAGCTGGAGTCGAGGACCGGCCGCCGCTGTACCTTGGTGGAGACCAGGACAAGCCTGTCGTCGAACAGGAACTCCACGTTGAGGCCGGGCCGGCTTTCGGGCGTGTACATGACGGCGACATCCAGCCGTCCCTCGACCAGCCCTTCCATCAGGTCGCTCTCCAGGCCGATCTCGGCGCGCACCGAAATGTCGGTAGCCTTCTCCAGCAGCGATGGCATCTGCTTGATCAGGAATTGCTCCCATAGACCCAGTCGCGCACCGATCGTGACGGCGGCGCGGAAGCCGCGGGCGACGCCGACGTCGTGGCGCGCCTGCTCAACTGTCCGGACGAGGGTGGAGGCATGCTTCTGGAAGTGCTTGCCTGGCGGCGTCAGCGTTGTGCCGCCCTTGTTGCGGACGAACAGCCGGCACCCCAGCGCCGTCTCCAGCGTGTGAATCCGCGTGCTGACCGTCGATTGCGTCACATGCAGCCGCTCGGCGGCATTCACAAAGCTGCCGGTGGTGACGACGGCCAGGAAGGTGCGGGCCAGCTCGGTATCCAAGGAGAGCCTCTCTTTGGCTTAATATCGATTAATTCGATATCATTTGCCACATTTCTTCGTTTTCCAGATGTAATCCGACCTCTTACCATGGCGGCTGTAGGAGTAACGATGACAGATCAGACCCTTGCACCAACCGGACCGATCAGCCGGGACGAACTGATCGATTTCCTGAACGAGCTGCTCGAAGCCGAGCGCGCCGGGGCGCGTGTCGCGCTCGACAGCGCCCGCGACGCCAAAGATCCCGAAACGGTCAAACTGCTGAAGGCCATCCAGGACGACGAGGCGCGGTGGTGCGCGATGCTGTTGCGGCAAATCCGGGTCCTCGATGGCGCCGCCTCGCCACGCATGGGAGCCTTCCATGGCAAGGCAATGGCCATCGGGGACTTGAAGGAGCGTCTGGCGTTTCTCAATCGCGGCCAGGGCTGGGTCGTCCGCAAGCTGCGCGAAGTCACGCCCCGGGTGAGGGATGATGCGCTCCTTGCCGACTTGAGCCACATGCTCTCCTCTCATGTCGCCAACATCAACCTGACGAACAGTGCGCTGGGATGAACTCCGCCAACGACAATAGTGACGACGAGGACGTATCGCAGGCGTACAGCTCGCCGCCTTGCATGATGCACCTCGTCGATCCCCTCTCGGGGCAGGTGCTGCCGGAGGCCGATTTCCGCCAGCAGCTCGACCTGAAGAGATGGCGAAAGGCCGAGCGCGAACGTTTGATCGCCTTGCGCGTGGCAATCCCCGCCGAGGAACGGCGCCGGCATTCGGCAAGGATCGTCGAGGAACTCGACAAGGTGCTGGGGGACATTTCAGGCCGGATCGTCGGCGTCTATTGGCCGTTCCGTGGTGAGCCCGATCTGCGGTCCTGGATGGAAGGATTGGGAGATCGGGGCGCCGTCTGCGTGTTGCCGGTGGTCGTCGGCCCCCAGATGCCTCTCGCATTTCGCGTCTGGCGGCGCGGTGACGCGCTCGAGCCGGGCGTATGGAACATTCCGGTGCCCGTCGAGCAGCAGGAGGCGACACCGGACATCGTCATCTCTCCCGTCGTCGGCTTTGATCGTGCCTGCTATCGCCTCGGCAACGGCGGCGGCTTCTACGATCGCACACTGGCAGCCTTGCCGCGGCGGCCACGGATCATCGGCGTAGGCTACGAGAAGCTGGCCATTCCGACCATCTACCCGCAGCCTCACGACATCGCGATGGACATGATCGTTACGGAAAGCGGCACGTTAGCGGGATGAGCCCGGCGGACATTTTACCGGATCGTGCGTGGCCTGCCTGAGATAGGCAATCAGGTCCGCGCGCTCCTGTGCGTTCTTGACGCCGGCATAGGCCATCTTGGTGCCGGGGACGGCTTTGAGAGGATTTTCCAGGAAGCGGTCGAGGGTAGCCGCATCCCAGGTGAGTCCGGCCGATTTCAGGGCCTGCGAATAGGTGAAGTCGGGCACTGCGGCGGCGGGCCGGCCGAACAGGCCGCAATGGCGCGGCCCGCTCCGATTGTGTTCCAGGGAATGGCACGCCAGGCATCGCTGGTAGATCTGCGCGCCTTTCCCGGCATCGCCGTCCGCTGCCTGACACAGGGAGGCCCCGAGCGTGAGGCCGATGAAGAGAGCGAACGGGAGTTTCATGTCGATGCTCGCGACGCGACTTTGCTCAGGACACGAAGGCCGAGGGCACTGGCGGCTGGCCCAGCGCCTGGCGCAGCACAGCCCAGTGCATGGCCTCGTCGCCGAGGATGGAGGCTGCCACTTTCGCGAGTTCGCGATCGTCGAGGATGGGAATCGCCCCGAGATAGGCGCTGACGGCGCCTCGCTCGAGTTCGGCGGCGAAGCCCAGTACGTCGGCCTGGGTCTTCAGCTTCTCGACGGGGAAGGTGTACTTGGCCTTCGCGGCGACCGGCGTGCCGCCGAGCTTCTTCACGGTCGTTGCCAGGGCCGTGGCATGTTCCTTGTGGTGGCCCTGGAACTGGACAGCGAGGTCGAGGACCGGCTTCTGGAGCAGGCCGCTGGAGGCGCCGACCTGATAGGCCGCGATTGCTTCCTGCTCGGCCGCCAATGCGGCGTTAAGGATCGTCACGTCGTTGCCGGCGGCTTTGGCCTCGGCAGATCCGATCAGTGCCAGACGGTCGCGGCCTGCGAGAAGAGCGATGGCGGTTGCCGAGAGGGTGAACTTGCCGAAGCCGGACAGGAAACTGCGCCGCGCTGGCGTCGTCATGCTTGCCTGTGGGGTGATCGAGGACATGGGGAGCTCCTTGGTTCGGCGAACGGCAGGATGTCGTTCGTACTCAGCAGAACCCCGGCACCCCCGGACTTGGATGCAGTTTTTTATTTGGCGGGACCTGCATCCAACGGCGCGGCAGCGGGGTAGTTGGCCCGAGGAGGTCTTTCGATATGGTCGAGATTCTCAGGCTTCACGACGCTTCGCGGCCGGCACCGATGCCACCTTCGCTCCTCGCGCTCGATCCTCGCAATCCGGCGCCGTCGTCGTTCGATCCGCTGGCGCGGCTCTTGGCCGAAACCGCAGTCGGCGACGACCGAGCCTTCGCGAGGCTCTACGAACTCGTGAGCCCGCGCCTGTTCGCCGTCGCGCGGCGCATCGTGCAACGCGACGACCTCGCCGAAGACGTCTTGCAGGAGTCCTTCCTGCGCATCTGGCGTGCGGCCTATCAGTACGATCCCGCCAAGGGACCGGCCTATGCCTGGCTGGTACGGATCGTGCGCAACCGTGCGCTGTCGGCGCGCTTGCGCACGGGCCGTCGCGATGTCGGTCATGCCGAGATCGATGTCGAGACAATGGTGTCCGATGCACCCGATCCCCTCATGCTGACCATCCGCAGCGACGAGGCGCGCCGCGTGAACGCGTGCCTGGGTAACCTACCGGCAAATCATCGTCGTTCCGTCGCGCTGGTCTACTTCGAAGGGCTGACGCACCTGGAACTCGCGGAGCGGCTGGGCGTCCAGCTCGGGACGGCCAAGAGCTGGGTCAGGCGCGGCCTGGCGCAGATGAGCAAATGCCTTCTCAAGGAAGATCTCGCGGATCGGCGAGCGCTCGTGGCGGCGGACTATGCCATCGGCAGTCTGCAGGGTACGGCGCGGCGTGGCTTTGAACGGCGGCGCGAACGCGACGCCCGGTTCTGCCACGCTGCCGATCGCTGGGAGGCGCAACTGGCAATGCTCACGGAGTTTCTGCCCGAGCAACCCTTCGCTTCGCGCGAAGTCTGGAAGCGAATCCAGCAAGAGATCGGGCGCAGCCGGCCGGCATTCTTCCGGCTACGATCCTGGCAGGTCGCGGTCGTGCTGTTAGTGACAGCCGGGCTTGGCGTGGTGGTCTTTCTGGCGTGATCCCGACACTGCTGGCGAGCTATTGCTCGCCGCCAGGGTCACGGAGTCTTCAGCGTCGACCGGAGCGACTTGGCGATCCAGTCGCCTGGCGTCATCTTTGCTTCGCGGGCCCGGGCTTCCAGGTCGGCCGCCTCCTTCGGATTGAGCGGCACGCTGAAGATGATCTCTTCGGCGCTCTGGCTGGAATAGACGAGGCCCGTTACCCGGTTGGCGAAGCGGCGCATCTGCTTCGTCTTGTCGGCGGCCGACAGCTGGCTGTTGCCGGCGAGCCAGGGACAGTAGCTGGCCATGAGGTAGTTCACGGTGCTCGAAGCCCGAACGCCGCCGGTCTGAAGCAGGTCGACAGCGTTCTGAAGCGCGTCCAGTTTGTCGAGCGCTCCGCCGGTCGGCAGGTTCTTGACCAGATCGGCCGAGAGCTTCGGTGCATCTTGTCCACCCGGGGCCGGGCACTCGAACTTGTCGGCGGCCTGTGCGGCGCCGGCAGTCAGGCCGATGGCCGCAACGAGTGAGAAGAGGCTGACGAGACGGGTACGCATGGAAGCTCCTACTTCTGAGCAATTGCTGTCGGATCTTACGAGAAAGACCCTGCCCGGAAAACATGTCGAACGCCAGAGCATGGCCGGCGCCCTCCAGTCATGCGTTTTCGGTCACCGCTCGCGGCGATAGAGGAAGCAGTTGTCGGCTTTCGGCATCTTGATGCCTTCGTAGTAGGTCATCGCCCCTGGTGCGGAGAGCAGCAACGTCGTCGTGTTGGGACCGCCTGCCGCCGTGCGCGTCTCTTCGATCAGCCGCCGGCCGATCCCCTGGCCCTGGCATGCCTTGTCGACGGCGAGATCGGAGAGGTAGCAGCAGAAGCAGAAATCGGTGAGGGAGCGGGCGAAGCCGACGAGCCGGCCGTCCTGGCGCGCCGTGAGGATCAGGTTGGCGTGCGCCAGCATGCGTTCGATGCGGCCGCGATCGCCGACTGGCCGGTTGAGGCCCGACTTGTTCACGACATCGATGTATTCGTCGGCGCCGAGATAATCCTCGCGGGCGTAGATCGTGTTCATTGCGTCAACCATCTCCTCAAAGCCGCCGATACTTCGGCCGGCCGTTCCAGAGGCGAGACGTGCCCGCATTCCTCGAGAATCACAAGCTGGGCGTTGGCGATGTCGGCGGCCATTTCCTGCGCGCGCGGCAGCGGCGTCGCCATGTCCTGGCGGCCGACGATCACCACCGCCGGCACCTCGATTTCGACCAGCAGTGGCCGGCTGTCGGCGCGACCCAGGATGGCCTGCTGCTGGCGCACAAAACCGTCGCCGCCAATTTCCTTCGCCATGTCGAGGATGGGCTGGGTGACGGCAGCGTCCTTCAGTCGGGAGGGATGGATGATCTGCGGCAGCAGGGTCGGATGCACACCGTGGAAGCGGCCGAGTCTCGTCTGCTCGATGAAGGCCTGACGCCGCGTTCTCGTTTCGGCCGAGTCGGGGGCGGCCTGGGTATCGATGAGTGCGATCCGCTCGATCCGGGCTGGCGCGCGGCGGAAGATTTCGAAGGCCACGTAGCCGCCCATCGAGAAACCGCCCAGGGCAAACCTGGGCGGCGCGGCTGCCAGCACGGCATCGGCCATCGCGCCGATCGTATCGTCCTGCCATAGCTCGGGGATGGTGATGTCGGCGATGTCCTGCAGCGCCTCGATCTGGTGCTCGTAGACACGCCGCGTGTTGAGCAGTCCCGGCAGCAGGACGAGCGGTGTACTCGGCATGTCGGCTCCCCCTGATACGGGCTTGTGACCCTAGATTTGAATCTGGTTGCCGAGTTCGATAGCGCGATTGGGCGGGATGCGGAAGAAAGTCTTGGAAGCTGAGGCCGAGTGGGAGAGCGAAATGAACCAGTCGCGGCGCCACCTGCCCAGTTTGGAATGCTGCGACGGCACCAGGGTTTCGCGACCCAGGAAGAACGAGGTTTCCATCTCGTCGTAGGCGATGCCGTGCGGACGGCAGGCGCGCAATGCCTCCGGGATGTCGGGCTGCTCGGTGAAGCCATAATGGGCGATCACTGTGTGGAACCCCTTGCCGAGGCGCTCGACTTTGACGCGGTTGGCGTCGGACACGAGCGGCACATCCATCGTATCGACCTGCAGGATGATGATGCGTTCGTGCAGGATCTTGTTGTGCTTGAGATTGTGCAGGAAAGCCGCTGGCGTGTGCGTAGCGTCGGCGGTCAGGAAGACGGCAGTGCCGGCTACACGGTCCGGCGCACGCTCCATACGCTCGAGGAATTCCTTCAGAGGCAGGGCGCCTTCGCTCATTTCGGCAGCGACCAGGCGGCGGCCGCGGCGCCAGGTGGTGATGGTGAAGTAGATCAGCCCCGCCACGACCAGCGGCAGCCAGCCGCCGTCGGGAATCTTCAGTGCGTTGGCGATGAAGAAGGCAACGTCGGGAATGCCGAGGAAACCGAACACCAGGACAGCGAGCGGCCACGACCAGCGCCACACCAGGATCGCCACGACCGTAGCGAGTGCGGCATCGACCAGCATGGCGCCCGTGACGGCGAGGCCGTACGCGCCGGAAAGCGCTCCCGACGAGCCGAAACCCACGACCAGCGCCACGATACCTGCCATCAGCAGCCAGTTGACCCGCGGAATGTAGATCTGGCCGATCGCCGTCTCAGACGTGTGCTGGATCTCCATGCGCGGCAGATAGCCGAGCTGGATCGCCTGGCGGGTGAGCGAGAACACGCCGGTGATGACGGCCTGCGAGGCAATCACCGCGGCCATGGTCGAGAGGATCACCAAGCCGATGATGTAGTCCTGGGGAACGAGCTCGAAGAAGACGTGATGGACGGTGGAGGGGTTGGCAATGATCAGTGCCCCTTGACCGAAATAGTTCAGCACCAGCCCCGGCATGGCGAGCCCCAGCCAGGCGATGCGGATGGGCCTGCGGCCGAAGTGGCCCATGTCGGCATAGAGCGCCTCGGCGCCGGTGACGGCCAGAACGATGGAGCCGAAAGCCCAGAAGATGCCGAATCCCTGATCGGTCACGAGATGGTAGGCGTAGATCGGATTGATGGCGATCAGCACGGCGG
The DNA here is from genome assembly GCF_000312425.1 of Reyranella massiliensis 521. Lineage (GTDB taxonomy): Bacteria > Pseudomonadota > Alphaproteobacteria > Reyranellales > Reyranellaceae > Reyranella > Reyranella massiliensis. The sequence continues at coordinate 131,107 of NZ_HE997181.1, forward strand.
GATACTTCACCACCTGCCAGGCGCCCAGCACGCCCAGCACCACGAACCACAGAAGCATCACGGGCCCGAACAGCCGCCCGACATTTGCCGTGCCGCGGGACTGCAGCATGAACAACGCCACCAGAATGACCAGAGACAGCGGCACGACCAGCGGCGTGAAGGCCGGTGTGATCGCCGACAGGCCCTCGACCGCACTCATCACGGTCATTGCCGGCGTGATGATGGCGTCGCCATAGAAGAGGGCGAGGCCGACAACGGCGAAGAGAATGACGGCATGCCGGATCCGGCGTGCCTTGCCGTCAAGACCGCGCGTCGCCAGTGTCGCCAGGGCCAGCACGCCGCCTTCGCCCTTGTTGTCGGCACGCATGATCAACACGACGTACTTGATGGTGACGGTGAGGGTCACCGCCCAGAACAGCATGGAGAGCACGCCCAGCACGTGGTCGGGCGTCGGTGCCAGGCCCGTCCCATGCAGAAAGGTTTCCCGCAGCGCATAGAGTGGGCTGGTGCCGATGTCGCCGAAGACGACGCCCAGCGCCCCGACGACCAAGGCAGCGCCTGCGGGATGGTGTGCAGGCGATCCATGGGGGGCGGGGTGGGCAACGGATGTCTGATTGGTGTCGGCTGGGGCCATGAGCTGAAACGCCGCCGATTGCGGCGGCGGCGGGGCGAGGGTGTGCTCTCCTGCCTTCGGCCTGTCAACGCACCAGATGTGGGGTTGTTGCGACGAAAGCGCTTGACTTGCGCGGGGCTTGCGGGCGCCGTGCAGGATCGTCGATCGAGCCACGCCTATCGAATTGCAGCCGGGGCCCTATGAACGCACCTGTATTGGACGAATTTGTCGACGTGAGCCAGCCGCGACTCTATCGCGACGACAGCTGGGGCTCCCCCTTTGCGCGCCTGCGCCGCGAGGACCCTGTGCATTTCCATCCCGAAAGCCCGTTCGGCCCCTATTGGTCGATCACCCGCTACACCGACATCATGAAGGTCGAACTCGATCACGGGACCTATTCGTCGGCTCAGGAGCTTGGGGGAATCCAGATCGCCGATCAGCCCAAGGGGTCGGAGCGGCCGAGCTTCATTCGCATGGATCCGCCGCGCCACACGGCGCAGCGCAAGACGGTGGCGCCGATCGTGGCGCCGTCCAACCTCGCCAATATGGAGGGGTTGATCCGCGAGCGCACCGTGCGCGTCCTCGACGGCCTGCCGCGCAACGAGACCTTCGACTGGGTCGATCTGGTGTCGACCGAGCTTACAGCCATGATGCTGGCGACGCTGTTCGACTTCCCCCAGGAGGACCGGCGCAAGCTCACTCATTGGTCCGACGTCGCCATCGCCAATATCGAGGCCGAGGACGCCGTCGTGCGCAGCGAAGCCGAGCGGACGGCGGAACTGATGCAGATGGCCGAGATCATGGCCGCGCTATGGAAGGAGCGTGCCGCCCAGCCGCCCAAGTTCGACCTGATCTCGATGATGGCCCATGGCGAGGCGACGCAGAACATGCCGCTGCCGGAGTTTATCGGGACGTTCGGCCTGCTGATCGTCGGCGGCAACGACACGACGCGCAATTCCATGACAGGCGGCCTGATGGTCATGCTCGACAATCCGGAGGAAGTCGACAAGGTCCGCAGCGACGCGAGCTTGCTGCCGAGCCTGGTGTCGGAAACGATCCGCTGGCAGTCGCCCGTCATTCACATGCGGCGGACTGCGCGCAAGGACACCGAACTGGCAGGAAAGACGATCCGTCAGGGCGACAAGGTCGTGATGTGGTACGTCTCGGGCAATCGCGACGAGACGACAATCGATCAGCCGGAGCGCTTTCTCGTCGGGCGCCCCAAGGCGCGCCAGCACCTTGCGTTCGGGGCCGGCATTCATCGTTGCGTCGGCGACCGGCTGGCCGAGATGCAGCTGCGCATCTTGTGGGAGGAAATTCTGAAGCGCGACCTGAAGATCGAGGTCGTCGGGCCGCCGGTACGTCTCTACTCCAATTTCATCCGCGGCATTCGCGCGCTGCCGGTAAGGATTGCGGGTTGAGCCTGGCGTCCCTCTAGCGGGCGATGCCGCATCGACGGTCACATGTGCAATTTAGCAAGTTGCAACGGCATGCAGGCAGTGCAGGCTGAGGCATGTCGTTTATCCGGACCGCGCCGCGTTGTTTGTGTCGAACCTGTGCCTGGCAGGGGCGCGTCGATCAGGTGGCACCTTTCAGCAATCTCGCGACCTGGCTGTCACACCAGGACAGAACCGACATCGTCATTCTGCCAGAGGGTGAATGCCCGCGCTGCGGCACCCCGATATACAACCAGGCGGCCGAGGAGCGGCTCGCCCGGGCAGTTGCTCTCGTCGGCCCGAACATTCCGGCGTTCTGATCAGGGTCTGGTCTGCTGCTTGACTGTCTGCAGACCGGCGGCGAAGGCCTGCTGCAACAGCCAGACATCGCCCGCGATCGAGACGAAGTCGTAGCCGAGCTTGACGAACTGCGCGGCCTGCTTGGCATCGACGGCCAGTCGCCCTGCCGATTTGCCGTGCTTCTTCGCTGCTGCAATCGTCGCCCGCTCGGCCTTGAGGAAGTCGGGATGATCGAAGGCGCCGGGTTCGCCCATCGCCACAGAGAGGTCGTTGTGGCCGAGCCACAGCATGTCGACACCGGGCATCGCGGCGATCTCGTCGGCAGCCGCTGCACCGCGCGGATCCTCGACCTGCAGGATGATGGCGGTGCGGGCATTCTGTTCGGCAAAGCGCGGCAGCAGCGGCTCGCTGCGCATCGCAAAGCGTTCGTGCGCGAGGCCCAACGCCACGCCGCGCGTGCCGTCGGGCCAGTACTTGGCGGCATCGATCACCGCCTTGGCCTGCTCGACCGAAGACACGATCGGCACCATCACGCCGTCCGCGCCGGTGTCGAGCGCGCGCGAGATGTGATGACGCGATTGCGAAGGGACGCGTACGACCAGCGGCAGGTTTGCAGCCTGCATGTAACGCACGACTTGGCGGACGGTATCGAATCCGAAACCGGTATGTTCCATGTCGAGGACCGCGAAGTCCGCGCCGGCAGCTTTCAGTATCTGGCCGATCCCGGGCGTCGCGAACTCGAAAAGGAATGTGCCGATCTTGGTCGAGTTCGTGCCGACGAGGCCGCGCAGAGTGTCATTCGCCATTGTCATTTCCCCCTATGCGGCCGCGATGCTAGCGTGGACCGTCTCTATCAAACACCTGCTTCTCAAGGGAGAAAGCGATGAAGCTCTATTACATGCCCGGCGCCTGTTCCCTCGGCATCCATGTGCTCCTCGAGGAAATCGGCAAGCCCTACGATCTGCACAAGGTCGACGGCGCCAACCAGGAGCAATACGGGCCGGACTTCGTGAAACTCAACCCGAAGTCGAAGGTGCCGACGCTGGTGCGCGACGACAGGTCGGTGCTGACCGAGTATCCCGCGATCGCGGTGTGGCTCGCCCGCAAGAACCCCGAGGCCGGCCTGCTGCCGAGCGATGCCGATGCCGAAGCGCGTGCGCTGGAGGCGATGGACTACGCCGTCTCGACCATGCACATGCAGGGCTTCTCGCGCATGTTCCGCCCGGCTAACTACGCACCGACCGAAGCCGACCACGACAAGGTCAAGGCGCGCGGCAAGGAGATCATGGAGAAGGGCCTGGCGCTCATGGACAAGGCGCTGGAAGGCAAGGAATACCTCGCCGGCAAATTCTCGGTGGCCGACACGGCGCTGTTCTATGTCTCGTTCTGGGCGCATGGCCGCATGAAGATGCCGCTGCCGAAGAACGTCGCCGCCCACTACGAGCGCATGAAGGCGCGTCCTGCCGTCAAGCGCGTGCTGGAACAGGAAGGTCTGGCCGCCGCGGCCTGATTTCTCCTCGCGGCTCCCGCTTCGGAGCCTGTTTGCGTGGCGGCTCAACGGCATTCGCGTCGTTGACCGCCTGTAGGGCGCGCCGCCAAATCGGACGTCATGTCCGCGGCGTTGCTCTACGGTCTCGTCATTCTGTCGGCCATTGCGCATTCGGTCTGGAATGCGCTCGTCAAATCGGCCGGCGACCGCACGCTCACCATGGTGGCGATCCGGGTCGCCGGGCTGACCCTCGGCCTCTGCGCCTTGCCGCTCGTCGACTGGCCAGCGCCAGAGAGCTGGAAATGGCTCGGTCTCACGGCTCTCATACAGTTCGGCTACTATGCACTGCTGATCCGTTCGTATGGCGTAGGCGACATGAGCGTCGTCTACCCGCTGGCGCGCGGCGTGGCGCCGGTGCTGACGGCCATCGTGGCGGCGTTGGCGATTGGCGAAAGCCTGAGCACTGCAAAGCTTGCAGCCGTCGGTCTGATCTCGCTCGGCATCATGGCCTTGTCGTTTGGAGCAGGGGCCGGCGGCGAGGCGGTGGGCTTTGCGCTGGCGACCGGCGTTTCGGTGGCGGCCTACAGTTTCACCAGCGGCGTCGGCGTTCGGGCAGCGGGGACCGTGCTCGGGTTCCAGGCCTGTCTGGAAATCGTCACTGGCCTCGGCATGGTGGCCTACGCCCTCGCGACACGACGCAGCGGTCTTCTTGCTTACGCGCGACGCCACGGGGCGATCGGCCTGCTGGCCGGCGCCGCCTCGGTGATCGGATTCCTTGCCTTCCTGGTCGCCGCGCAGAGCCTGCCGCTCGGCCCGGTCGTCGCCTTGCGCGAAACCAGTGTGATCTTCGGCGCCGTGTTGGGAGCGCTTGTGCTCAAGGAAGGGTTTGGCGTTCGCCGGATCGTCGCTTCCGGTTTCGTCGTTGGCGGGATCGCGCTTCTCGCCTTTGCGCCCTGAGGTAAGCTGTCCTCATGTCCTTGCCTGCAAATCTCGAAAAACGTCTCCGCCTGCCGCTGATCGCGGCGCCCATGTTCCTGGTGTCCGGTCCCGCGCTCGTGACGGCAGCCTGCCGTTCCGGTGTGATCGGTTCATTCCCGACCGCCAACTGTCGCACCGTCGAAGAACTCGACCAGTGGCTTGTCGGCATGAACGACGAATTGAAGCGTGCCGCTGACGAGAGCGGTCGCGCGCCCGCGCCGCTCTGTCCCAACCTCATTGTCCATCGCTCCAATCCGCGCGTGCCCGACGATCTCGCGGCCGTGCTGCGCCACAAGGCGGAGATCGTGATCACTTCGGTCGGATCCCCAGAGCCGGTGATGAAGCCGCTGAAGGATGCCGGCTGCCTGGTGCTGGCCGACGTCGCCTCGGTGCGTCACGCCGAAAAGGCCGTCGCGGCGGGTGTCGACGGTCTCGTGCTGCTGACGGCAGGGGCGGGCGGTCAGACCGGCTGGGTCAATCCCTTTGCCTTCGTGCGCGCGGTGCGGAGGTTCTGGGATGGCATCGTGGTCATGGCGGGCGGCATGGCTGACGGCCACGCCATCGCGGCGGCCGCGGCGCTGGGCTGCGATCTCGCCTACATGGGCACCAAGTTCATCGCCACGCGCGAGAGCCTTGCCAAGGACGCCTACAAGCAGATGCTGGTCGACAGCCGGCTCGACGATGTGCTGCTGACGCGTGCCTTCACCGGCCTGGAGACCAACATGCTGCGGCCCTCCATCGCGGCGGCGGGTCTCGATCCCGACAATCTGCCGGCGCGGGGTGCCATCGACATCTCCAAGGACATCAACGCCTCGGCCCGCGATAAGCCCGACCCGAAGCGCTGGAAAGACATCTGGAGCGCCGGACACTCCGTCTCCGGCGTCAGCGATGTGCCCTCGGTGGCGGATCTCATCGAGCGGACCGCCATGGAATACGACGCAGCCGTTCGCTCAATGCAGCGCGTATAGCCCGCTCGAAAAACGGAACTCGGCCGGCTTGATCAGGGCGGCGTTGGCGACACGGACGCGGTGCAGCCTGCCGTCGAGATTGTGTTCCCAGAAGTCGAGGAACTTGGTCAGAGCGGGAAAGCGGGGGGCCAGATCGAGGTTCTGCCAGACGAAGCTCTGCAGGACGTGCTCGTGATCGGGCATCCAGTAGAGGATTTCGGCCGTTGTGATGCGATAGTTGTTGAGTTGCGCAAAAAAACTACGGTCCATGCGGCACTCCTTGACGGGGGCGCGTCGGGAAATAGTCATGCAGTCTTAACAAAAAGTCAGCAAAATTCGTTCCATAACAATGGTTTAGCAGCAGTTCCAGGTGATTGCTGCTGTTGCGAAGTGACTTCGTTTCGCTGCCTTGACTCGGGCAGGGCGCAACCCTAAATCCGGTGCGCGTTGGCACTCTTCACTCGAGAGTGCTGACAGCAGTCCTTCCCGTCGCGGCCGTCCGGCTGCGCAGGCTCAACCAGGATCATTGGAGGAAGAAGCATGAAGTTCCGTCCGCTTCACGACCGCGTCGTGGTCAAGCGCGTCGCGGAGGAAGAGAAGACCAAGGGCGGCATCATCATTCCGGACACTGCCAAGGAAAAGCCGATGGAAGGCGAAGTCGTCGCCGTCGGTCCTGGCGCCCGGGATGAGAAAGGCGCTCTCGTCGCTCTCGATGTGAAGGCCGGCGACCGCATCCTGTTCGGCAAGTGGTCCGGCACCGAGATCAAGCTCGACGGCGTCGAGTACCTGATCATGAAGGAAAGCGACATCATGGGAATCGTCGAAGGTTCCGCAGCGGCCGGCAAGAAGGCCGCCTGATCGCTCCCAACGATCCATTCATCCAGACATCGAGAGGAACTGAGTAATGGCAGCCAAAGAAGTCCGCTTTAGCGCCGATGCCCGTGAGCGCATGCTGCGTGGCGTCGACATCCTCGCCAACGCCGTCAAGGTGACGCTGGGTCCGAAGGGCCGTAACGTCGTCCTCGACAAGTCGTTCGGCGCACCGCGCATCACCAAGGACGGCGTCACCGTCGCCAAGGAGATCGAGCTCGCCGACAAGTTCGAGAACATGGGCGCCCAGATGGTGCGCGAAGTGGCCTCGAAGACCAACGACATCGCCGGCGACGGCACGACGACGGCGACCGTGCTCGCCCAGGCGATCGTGCGCGAAGGCGTGAAGTCGGTCGCGGCCGGCATGAACCCGATGGACCTCAAGCGCGGCATCGACCTGGCGGTCGACGCGGCGGTCGAGGACATCAAGAGCCGCGCCAAGAAGATCACGGGCTCCGACGAAGTCGCCCAGGTCGGCACCATCTCGGCGAACGGCGACAAGTCGATCGGCAAGATGATCGCCGAGGCGATGAAGAAGGTCGGCAACGAGGGCGTGATCACGGTCGAAGAGGCGAAGAGCCTCGACACCGAACTCGACGTCGTCGAGGGCATGCAGTTCGACCGCGGCTATCTCTCGCCGTACTTCATCACCAACGCCGACAAGATGATCGCCGAGCTCGACTCGCCGTACATCCTGCTGTTCGAGAAGAAGCTCTCGGGCCTGCAGGCGATGCTGCCGGTTCTCGAAGCGGTCGTGCAGTCGGGCAAGCCGCTGCTGATCATCGCCGAGGACGTCGAGGGCGAAGCCCTGGCGACCCTGGTCGTGAACAAGCTGCGCGGCGGCCTCAAGATCGCTGCCGTCAAGGCGCCGGGCTTCGGTGATCGCCGCAAGGCGATGCTCGAGGACATGGCGATCCTGACCGGCGGTCAGCTGATCTCCGAGGACCTCGGCATCAAGCTCGAGAACGTCACGCTCGACATGCTCGGCAAGGCCAAGAAGGTCATCGTCGAGAAGGAAAACACCACGATCGTCGACGGCTCGGGCAAGAAGGCGGACCTCCAGGCCCGCATCGCCCAGATCCGCGCGCAGATCGAGGAGACCACCTCGGACTACGACCGCGAGAAGCTCCAGGAGCGCCTGGCCAAGCTCGCCGGCGGTGTTGCGATCATCAAGGTCGGCGGCGCCACCGAAGTCGAGGTCAAGGAGAAGAAGGACCGCGTTGACGACGCCATGCACGCCACCAAGGCGGCGGTCGAAGAGGGCATTGTCGCCGGCGGCGGCTCGGCTCTCCTCTACGCGATCCGTGCGCTGGACAAGATCCGCGCCGGCAACGACGACCAGAAGGTCGGTGTCGAGATCGTGCGTCGTGCGCTGCAGGCGCCGGTCCGTCAGATCGCCGAGAACGCCGGCTTCGACGGCGCGGTGGTCGCGGGCAAGATGCTCGACCAGAAGGACGCGAACTTCGGTTTCGACGCCCAGAAGGGCGACTACACCGACATGATCAAGTCCGGCATCATCGATCCGGTCAAGGTCGTGCGCACCGCTCTGCAGGACGCCGCTTCGGTTGCGGGTCTCCTCGTGACGACCGAAGCCATGGTCGCCGAGAAGCCTGAGAAGAAGGCCCCGATGATGCCGCCGGGTGCCGGTGGCATGGGCGGCGACATGGACTTCTAAGTCCAGTCGACGACAAGAGTTGGAGAAGGCCGGGGAGCAATCCCCGGCCTTTTTCTTTGATCGGAGGGCAGCGTGGTATGATCGGGCGATGTCGTCCCACCCTCTTTCCATCAAGGGCGTCGTGCTCCACCGGGGGCGCGTGCTCCTGCTGGCCAACGAGCGCGGCGAATGGGATCTGCCCGGAGGGCGGCCCGATCCCGGCGAGGATCACGGCGCGACCTTGATGCGGGAGGTGCGCGAGGAGACTGGGCTCGATGTCACGGTCGGCGCCCGGCTCGACGAGCATCTGTTCGAAGTGCTGCCGCAGCGCTTCGTGCGCATCGTCGCCTATGCCTGCACCCTGGAGAGCGCGATGCCCGTGGTGGTGAGCCACGAGCATCAGGAGATTCGCTGGGTGCCTGTCGCCGATCTCGCCGAGACGTTCGGAGGCTACAGGCTGCCAAGCGGTTACCTCGGCGCGATACGCCAGGCGATCTGCCAACCCTTGTCGCTGAGCACACGCGAGGTTTGAACGCCCAGGAAGCGATCCTGCGCGGCGGCAGCGCCGAGCCAGAGCTCGTTCCAGGCATCGAATGCCGCAACGGGATCGACAAGGGTGAGGTCGCGCACCGCGCGCCAGCCGGCCTGCCGCACGATCACGCCGCCGTCCTTCTCCTCGACTGCGACATCCTCGCCGCCGGCGGCCAGCACGGCCGACAGCCAGCGGCCGAAGTCGCGGGCGCTGGCGAGGTCGCCGCGCTCGACATCGGTCGGCAGGTCCATGTCGCGCGCCGTCTCCTCGTGGAACTGAAGACCGACGAGGCGGGCGACGCGGCCCAGTTCCTTCTTCGTGTCTTCGGGGCCCAGCAGCTCCTGCAGGGTCGGCAGCATGGTGCGCAGATACTCCAGCGCATAGGAGCGGAAGGTGCGCTGCTTGCGCTCCTCCGGCCAGTTCGCCGTTTCCAGTTTGGGCTGGTTCGCCCAGTCGACCCGCGGCATCTCTTCCTTGCCGTAGGCGAAGCGGATGCGCTCCTCCTCCTTGATCGGATGGCCGTAGTCGAAATAGTAGCCTTCGAGGCCCGGCAGACCGTCGACCGTCATGCCGGTGCAGACGAAACCCAGACGTGGATTGCCGAGCGACTCGCCGTTGTGGCCGTGCCAGCCGTGCAGCATCGCCGCCGACACCGAATGCGGCACCGCCGCGATCGCCGTGCCTTTCCAGATCCAGCGCGGCGGCGGATAGCGCACCCAGGCCTTGGTGTCGCTCTCGCGCAGGTAGCCGGTCTTCACGCCACCCAGCGCATTGGAGTGATAGTGATAGAGGGCGCAGGCCGGAGCGTCCTTCTCGTCGGCGAGGCCGAGCTTCTGCAGGCCCGGCAGGAACTTCTCCAGGTGCTGGCGGCGGAAGTGACGGAACACATACTCGCGCGCCGTATCCTCGCCCCGTCGGGTGACGAGGCCCAGGATCAGCGCGGTCATCAATGCATTGTAGAGCGTGCCGACCGCCTTGTAGGCGGCCGTGTCGACTTTCGCGTCAGCCATTGTAACCGTCAACCAGGATGGCCTTGGACTTGCCGGCTTTGAGTCGCATGGCGAGGATGGGCTTGTAGTGCTCGGAGTCATAGAACTGCTCGGCCTGGGCGAAGGTCGGAAATTCCAGCACCACGATTCGGGAGGGGGCCCAGCCACCTTCCAGGGTTCTGCACGTTCCGCCGCGCACGATGAACTTGCCGCCAAACTTGGCGACGGCCCCCGGCGTATGTTTGCGGTATTCGGCCATCAAGGCCTCGTCGGTCGTCTCGACCTCGACGATGATATAGGCGGCCATGTGATTTCCTCCTCAGCCCGTTTGCATCGGCAGGCCGGGATCGTTGGCCCATTCCTGCATGGAATTGTCGTACACCGAGACGTTCTTATGGCCGAGCAGCGCCGTCAGCACGAAGGCGTCGAGCGTGGCCGCTATGCCGCCGCCGCAATAGACCAGCACGCGTTTGTCGGGCGCGGCGCCAACGCCCTCGAAGGCGGCACGCAGGTCGGCAATCGGCTTCAGCGCCTTGTCGGGCCCGAACAGGCTCGCCGCCGGCACGCAGGAGGAGCCCGCGATGCGGCCGGCGCGGCCATAGACCACGCCGCCGGTGCCCCTGTGCTGGTCAAGGCTGAGCGCATTCAGGGTCAGCGTATCAGGCGCTCCGATCGCGCCCTTGATCTTGTCCTTGTCGACGAAGATTTCGGGCCGGCCTCGCAAGGTAAGTGTCGCCGCCGGATGGCTCGTGGCCTCGGTCGAGAGCGGGCGGTTCTCCGCCTTCCACTTGTCGAGGCCGCCATCGAGGATCGCCACATCGTCGAAGCCAACGGCGCGCAGCATCCACCAGATGCGGCTGGCCCAGATCGGCGACCCGTGGCTGTAGAGCACCACGAAGGTCCCGTGGCCCACGCCCTTGGCTGCGAAGGCCTTGGTCAGCTCTTCGAGCGGCGGCAGGGTGAAGCGCAGCTTCGAGTTCTTGTCGGAGAGATCGGCCTGGAGGTCGAGAAAGGCGGCGCCCGGGATATGGCCCTTGTCGTAGTTGGCGCGGCCGCTCTCGGCGACGTAGCGTCCGTCGGGTCCGGGCTTGAGATAGGTGGTGCAGTCGAAGACTCGCACCGCGGGCGCGCCAAGCTGGCGCGCGAGATCGTCCGTCGAGATCAGGTTGGCCGAATGGGCCATGTTGCTCTCCCGTGAGTGAGGAGAGCGGAGACTAAGGCCCTTGCCGACTGTCGGCCATCTCCCCAATGGCGGGGAGTGCGGGGTGCGGAATTAGATCGTTTTCGAGGGCAGCGGCGGCACGGCGACCGGACCGTTCGACGGCTGGGCCGACGGCATCGGCGCGGCGGAGGGGGCCGGGGCCTGGCCGAGATCGGGCTGCTTGGGCGTCTGCGTCGCCGTCGGCTTCTTGGTCTTCTTCGTTGGCTGCGCCTTGGCCATGTTGACCTTCTTCAGGCAGGCATTGCGCTGGCTCGAATTCTTGATCTTGTTGCAGGAGGCTACAGAGCCTGCCTTCGGTTTGGCCGTGGGCGAGGGGGTCGGCGACGGCATGGTTTCGTCCTGGGCAAAGGACGGAGCGGCAAACGCGACCGCGGCCAAGGCGGCCATGCCAGCGATCAACAGACGCATTTCGATTTCTCCCGGGCCGCTTGCGATGAGGGGACGGTGCGACCCTAATATGGTGAAAAATCTATGTGATTTGTGCCATTTATGTCAAATTCTTAATGGTTTACAGCAAGTGAAATCTACGCCGTGCAGGCCATCCTCAACGTCGCTTTCCCGATCTTCGGGGTGATCCTCGCGGGCTACCTCGCGGGTCGCTGGCGCATCCTGGGCGGTGAGGCCACGGCGGCGCTCAACGCCTTCGTAAGCTACTTCGCCTTGCCGGTGCTGTTCTTCGGGACGCTGGCCCGCACGCCTGTCCAGGCGGTTCTCGACCCGGCCCTTCTCGGCGGTTTCAGCTTGGCGGTGGTCACCACCTTCGCGGTCGGCATGATCACCACGCGCCTGGTTTCCCGGGGCGGCCTGGCGGCAATGAGCCTGCAGGGTATCGCCTCGTCGTGGGGCAATGTCGGCTACATGGGCGTTCCGCTCTGCCTTGCGGCGTTCGGCGAGTCCGGACTGCCGCCGGCGATGTTGACCGTCATCGTGACCGCGGTGGTCTCGATGGTGTTCGGTGTGATGCTGATCGAGCTTGAGGTCGCCGCCGGGCACGGGCCGATCCGTACCTTCTTCCGCGCCGCCTTCAACGTGGTGCGCAATCCGCTGCCGCTTTCCATCGGCTTCGGGATCGCGGCTTCGTGGATCGGCGTCCCGGTGCCGGTGCCGGTCGAAAAATGGATCGACCTGCTGGGGGCTGCCGCGGCGCCCTGTGCGCTGTTCGCCATCGGGCTGTTCCTCTCCGACAAGTCGATCAAGAGCGGGCTGGCCGAAGCGGGCCTCGCCACCCTGATCAAGCTGCTGTTGCAGCCTCTCCTGGCGGCGCTGATCCTGCCGGCCTTCATCGATATTCGCTCGATTCCGGGACAGGTCGCTCTTCTGATGGCGGCCTTGCCGACGGCGGCCAATGCCTTCGTGCTTGCCAAGCAGTTCGACGTGTCCGTCGAGCAGAACACTGCAGCCGTTCTGCTTTCTACGGCCTTCTCGGTGATCACGGTTTCTGCTTTGCTGGTCTGGCTGCGCGTATCCTGACCACAACAAGGAGGGTGAGATGCTCCAGGAATTCAAGAAATTCGCGATGCGGGGCAACGTCGTCGATCTCGCCATCGGCGTGATCATCGGCGCTGCCTTCTCCAAGATCATCGACTCGTTAGTCGGCGACATCATCATGCCGATCATTGGCCGGATCGCGGGCGGGCTCGACTTCACCAACTACTTTATCGGCCTGACGCCGGCGGCCAGCCAGGCCACGACCTACGATGCCGCCAAGAAGGCCGGCGCGACTTTGGGCTACGGCACCTTCCTGACCGTGACCGTGAATTTCCTCATCATCGCCTGGGTATTGTTCCTGGTGATCAAGGGCATCAACCGAGTGGCAAAGCGGGAAGAGGCGACACCGCCTCCGCCCCCGCCCCCCAGCAAGGAGCAGGAGCTTCTGACGGAGATCCGCGACCTGCTGAAGGCGCGCACTTAGCCTTCTCGTCCACCGGACGGATTTCGAAACGCCCGCTCCTCCGCGGGCGTTTCTTTTTGCCTGCTTGGCGTATCTGAAATCGCCATAAAAGTGAAAAAACTGCCAAGCGGAATTCCTGGGCGAATATTCACTGAATTTCGTATAATAGCATTTTTAATGCGGTAAGTTTTTTGGCATTATCGTGTTGAGTTGGGGATGTGGGTGAAGAATCGGCTAATTCGGAGCGACCTCGCCTAGAGGCTGCGTCAGTAACTGCATTGCGTTAGCAATCTGCAGCCGATTCTTTGTGGTTACAGTTGGTGGGTGTGTGCCATGAGTTTCGTTCTCGAGCCTCGCATGCTTTTCGACGCGAGCATTGTTGCAGCGTCGACGCAGCCGAAAGACAATAATATTGCAATACGATCTGCAACTTCGGCGGGGGATCGCGCGGCCGTCACAGCGTCGAGCCACGACGTCCCGGGGGGCGATGCGACGGTAAAGCCAGCGGACTCCGCAGCCGTAAAGGACCCGCAACACGCTGCGCAGAAGAACGACGCAGATACCCCAGCTGCCAATGACAAGGCGAGCCAGGCCGACGGCGGCCCGCAGTCCTCCGACGCGCCCGTCGACTCCGTTCTGTTCGTCGATCCCCGGGTGTCGGGCTGGAAGGCGCTGGCCGACAGCGTCTCGTCCAACACCAAGGTCGTGGTCATCGATCCGACGCTCGACGGCATCACGCAGGTCACCAAGGCACTCGACGGGATGCATGGCGTCAAGGAAGTCGACTTCCTGACCTACGGCCAGGCCGGCCAGATCGAGCTGGGCGCCTCGACTGTGAACGACGCGACCCTGCATGCCCGTGCGCAGGACATCGCCGGCTGGCGCGACAGCCTGGCCGACAATGCGCAGATCCAGTTCTGGGGCTGCGACGTCGGCGCCGGCGCCGCGGGTGCCGCCTTCGTGAACGATCTGCATGCACTGACCGGCGTCGGTGTCGCGGCGTCGACCGATGCGACGGGTCTTTCGACTCTGGGCGGCGACTGGGCGCTGGAGCGCACCGCCGGCACCGTCGATCCGACCATGCCGTTCAGCGCGTCGGCGATGGCGGCCTACGATTCGGTGCTCGATGCGCCGACTGCTGTCGTGACCCTGTCGGGCTCGACCGACGTTCTGCTGGGCAGCACCTTCACGCAGACACTCACCTTCGACAATACGGCGGCGAACGGCGTGGGCTACGGCCCGTTCGTCCAGCTCTTCGTGCCGACGGCGGAGGGTGCGGCAGCCGTTGCCGACCATCGCGCGACGCTCACCTCCGCGACCTATCTCGGCGTCAATGTCAGCGTCCAGACGATCGTGCTGTCCGATCAGATTCCGGGCCATGTCGGTACCGTGGGTGCCATCAATCCGCTGCTCCTCGACGCCAGTGGCCAGCCGACTTTCGTGACGGCGCCTCCGGGCTTCCAGGTCGGTGACACGATGTACGTGCTCACCCTGCCGTTTGGCAGCTTCACGGCCACCCAGCCGAAGGTCGAGGTCACGCTCAATTTCAACCTCGACAGCCGCAGCGAGCTCACCAACAGCGGCGACCTGAAGATGGTCGCCGTCGGTGGCTATCAATATGGTGCCGACGCGCTGAACAACCCGGGAACCGACGCTGCGATCCTCGGAGCCAGCGCGACGTCGAGCCTCAACGTCAAGCTGCTCAACGTGAAGACCGAGGTCACCACCGAGCCGGGCGAGGGCGAGACCGCCACCGGTTCGAGCCATCCCGGCATGTATCGCGTTACGCTCGAGCCGGCGCCCGCTGTCAGTGGCCAGCCGATCAACAACCTCGCCTTCACCTTGCAGCTTCCGAACGACGTGCAGTGGACAGGCAGCGCCATCGCCATCAGCGGCGGCGGTGTTGCGGAAGTCACGCCGTCGAGCAGCGGCCCGGGCGGCACGCTTACGGTGCGCTTTGCCTCGCTTTCGGCGCAGCAGACGATCGATATCCCGATCTTCGTCCCGCAGACCGCGGCCGGCGGCGGCCAGATCATTGCGCCCGGCAACGGTGATCCCGAGCCGATCAATCTAAGCCCGACCTACACCTACACCGCGAACGGCTGGACGCCCGCCGCCGACTCTTTCGATGTTGGTCCCAAGGCGGTCAGTGGCAGCGGCAACGGCGTTGACCCGACCTTCACGGCGAAGTCGCTGGCCGTACAGGTCGAGAGCGCCATCGTCTCCGATACGGCCGCGACCGGCTTCTCGCCGGGCGACGTCGTAAAATACACGATCAAGTTCCAGGTCTCGGACTACTTCGACCTGAGCCAGCTCAAGCTCGAAGACATCCTGGGCGACGGCATGACTCTGCTCCCGGGCATGTCGCCTGTGCTGAGTGTCATCCGCAACGGTGGAACGGCCGTCGACATCAATTTCGGTGCGATCGCCGATGGCATGACGACCGACAACGGCCAGACCGTGGCGACGTCCGGTACGGCCGCCTTCTGGAACTATGTCGCGCGCAACGCCAACGGCGAGACCGTGATCAGCTTCGATGTCGGTGGCCTCCTGGGCGCGCAGCCCGGTGGCGACTCAGTGCTTCAGGGTACGGTGAACGGCACCGAAGGAACGGTCACCTTCTATGCCCAGGTGCTCGATCGCTATACCGACATCAACGGCGGCGCGAGCCTGCGCGAGAGCGATCAGACGACCAACACCGTCACGGGTTCCGGCAAGGTCACCAGCCACGTGCCGGGCTCCACAGCCGTCGATGAGTCCGACACCTCGGGCGTCACCAATCGGGTGGTCAACGGCGACCTCAAGATGGAGATCGTCAAGGTCGGCAGCACGACCATCAACCCCGGCGACCCGGTGAAGGTGCAGGCCGGAGAACTCGTCACCTATACGGTGACCTACGATCTGACGCAGGGCGACTACGGCAATCTCGACCTCAAGGCCTTCCTGCCGCTGCCGGTCTACAATCTGACGACGATGACGGCCGGCAACGGCACCGACGTTAACACGTTCACGGTGCTCAGCGATCCGTCGGGCGTCACGCCGACGGCCACCGTCGACACGGTCGGCAATGCCATCAGCTTCAACTTTGGCACCTACGACAGCACGAGCAACGCCGGCAGCCAGAAGGTCACGGTACAGTTCACCGTGCGGGCATCGGATCAGCCCTTCGCCGACGGGCTCGCGCTGACGAGCCAGGCACAGGCGTCCTACACCAGCGCCTCCGGGACCAACGTCTCCGACACTGCGATCCGCCAGCAGACCATGCTGGAGCCGAGCCTGATTACGAAGACCGGCGTCGTCTCGCTGGTCGGCAATACCGGCACGACCGAGGGCGGCGCGGCCTATACTGGCGACGGAACCGGCAACGCGAACCCGACGACGGTGTTCCAGCCCTCCGGGAATGGCAACGTTTTCATCGGCACGATTCCCAGCACGATCACGGGCAACGACGCCCTCAACCAGAACGTCTCGGGCGCCGACGGCCGCGATTCCGTGCGCGTCGTGCAGACCGTCGAGAATACCGGCCATGGCGTGGCGTACGACGTCATCGTGCGCGGCACCCTGCCGTCCGGTTACAGCGCGACCGACGTCACGAATCTCAAGGTCACGCGCGGCGATGGTACGGTGCTGGCCTTCACCGGCACCACGGCCCAGTTCTTCTCGGCTACGGGTATCCAGATCCATGGCGGCGACGGCACGCAGAATTCGGTCGTGCTCCAAGGTGCGGGCGACGCTGCCAATAACGACATCCTCTACGTCACCTACGATCTGAAGCTCACCGACACCCAGGCGGTCGGCACGACGCTCGCCTTGGCCGGTTCGATCCTGAACTGGTCGGGCGCCAATGGTGGCCCTGGCTTCGTCAGCGGTACCACGCCGGTCGGCGGCAACGCCTCCAGCATCACCGACGGTGCGACTGTCGCCACCAACAACGCCAGCTTCACCAAGGTCATCTCGAGCACCGATAACCCCAACACGACCGGCGACAACGTCGTCGTCGGCGAGACGATCACCTACACCTTCACCATCACCCTTCCCGAAGGGCAGATGGACAATGTGACGTTTACGGACGTGCTGCCGCAGTACCTGACTGACGTCGTCATGGGCAGCGTCACGCTCGGAACGAACGTGACGGCCGACGGCACGCTGACGCTCAACTACAACGCCGGGACGCGGACCGTCACGGCCAACTTCGGCGACATCAAGAACGCCAATGTCGATGCCAACGGCACGGTCACCTTCACCGTCACGGCAAAGGTCGCCAATGATGGTACCGTCGGTAACAATTCGACGCTGCCCAACACCGGCACGCTGAACTGGGATAATCACACGCTGGACGGTACCGCCACGGCGACAGAGCGCGACCCCAGCGTCACCGAGACCATCACGGTCAACGATCCCGACAACGTGGTCCATAGCGGCCAGGTGCTGACTTACACCTTCACGGTGGCCAACGGCGCATTGCCCCGCGCCCCGGCAGAAGACTTCTTCGATACCATCGTGTTGCCGAGCGGCCTGACCTGGGTGCCGGGTAGCTTGACTCTGGTCAGCTCGACCGGAGCGACCAATGTCGTCGTCAACGATGCCGCTCGGACGGTTTCGATCGAGCGGCTGGCGGCAAGCGGCACGGCGACCTTCACTTTCCAGGCGACGGTCAACAATGACCTGGCGGCGAATACGTCGCTGGAGGTCAAGACCTCGAACGCGCCCGGCACCTACACCTCGATGCCAGGCACCGTGACGGGCGAGCGCACCTATACGACGACGGCGTCGAAGGAGGTAACGACGGGCGTGTTTACGCCGGTCCTGGTGATCGTCGACGAGTCGAATGGCACCGACACGACTCCGCCCACGCCCGCGAGCCCGGCGACAACCGCCGACGTGGTTCCCGGCGAGCTGGTGCGGATGAGGGTCTACGTGGAAATTCCCACGGGCCTCAACAACAACGTCAATATCGTCGTCAACATTCCCAACGGTCTGCAGTACGTCGGCGGTGCCGAGGTCGTCTTGGCGAGCGCCAATGGCTCGATGATTTCGTCCGTCGTCGATCCGGCCGGCAACATCGCAGGGATTCAAGCCGACAGCAGCATCGGCGGTTTCAATCCTGCAACCTACGATTTGACGACGCCTCTGACCGGCGCTGCTATTACCGGCGGCGCGGGCGATGGTGGCGATGTCACCTTCAGCCTTGGCACCGTTCAGAATAACGCCAATTCGGGTGTCAAGAACTACGCCATTGTGGAGTTCACGGCGGTCGTCCTGAACAGTGCTGCCAATCAGAGTGGCACCACCCTCAATACGTTCGCCGCGGTAGGCTCCACGACATCCACGAACACCGTGGTGACGGTGCGGGAGCCCAGCGTCAGCATCACCAAGGTCGTCGAATCGATCAATCAGGCGACCGGTGAAGTGAAGTGGAAGGTCACGCTCACCAACAACGGCAATACGACTGCCTATAACGTCAACCTCAACGATACTCTTGCCGGCAATCAGAGCGCGATCAGCGGCCTCACGGAGTCTGGATCGGCCGACGATCTGTTCATCTCTTCGGGAGACGGTACGAGTGCGCTGCTGGCCTCGATGACTCTCGGGGTCGGCGTGTCGAAGAGCTTCACCTATACGACGACGGTGATCGACCGGTCCCAGTCGGTTGCGGATGCCACGGCGACGGTGACCTATGCGTCGCTCGACGACACCAATGGTTTCATTACGGCCGGCAATTTCCATGGCACGGCCTACGATGGCGATGGCATCGGCACGTCGGGTGCCGCTACAGGCGAGCGCAATGGTTCTGGCGGCGTCAACGACTATGCGGCGAACACGTCCATCGGCCTGGGCCTGGTGCAGGGCAATGTCTGGAACGACGTCGGCTCGGCGCTGAACGGGCAGGACCTTGGACCGAACTCGGCATCCGACACGCGGCTGCAGGGTGTCACCCTGACCGGAGCCTGGATCACCGGCACGTCGACGACGACTACCGATGTGAACGGCGCCTATCCGCAACGAACTCTCGGCCGCGCGCATCGAGCTCGCGACCCTGATCAATATTCCGTCGAGCACCAACGTGGTCTTCTCGGGCGGTCTGGCGGACAATATCGAACCGCAGTTCGGTCTGAACAACCATCGGCTTGAGGATATCGGCCTGACCTTGCGTCCGGAGCTGCGCATCGAGGCCTATCAGAAGAAGATCGACCAGCAGGACATCTACAAGGAGATCCTGAAGATGTTGCCGGGCATCGGCATGATCGGCGGTTTCAACTTCAATTCGAACAACCTGCTCTACACCAACACCTGGGGCGAGATCGGCATCCGCGCTACCTTCAACCTGATGAGCATGATCCAGGGGCCGCGCGCCATTGCCGTGGCCAAGCAGGCGGTGGATCTGTCCGAAGAACGGCGTGTTGCGTTGAGCGTGGCGATCCTGAGCCAGATCAATCTCGCCATCAACGAGTATGCCAACTCGCTCGACACCTACAAGACGGCCAAGGATGTCGATCGCGTCGGCGTGCAGATCGGCCGCGTTGCCGACAGCGTGTCGGAAGCCGGAGCACAATCGGAAGCCGATCGCATTCGCCGTCAGCTCACCGTGCTGACAACGCGCATCGCCCGCGACCGAGCACAGGTCCGTGTGCTGTCCTCGCTGGCGTCGGTTTACTCCGCGACCGGTATGGACCTCGTACCCGCCGGCGCCGAGTTGCAGGATCTGCCGACGCTCACCTCCCAGGTCGAGCAGGCGATCATCCGTTGGCAGGCCGGCCAGCTGCCCGAACTGCCGACGGCAGCCCCGGCTCCCGAGCCCGCGCCCTCCACCTCTGCGACTCCCGCAGCGCCTCTCCAAACAGCAAAGGCGGACTGATCATGACCAAATCCGTACTTGCCGGCGTAGCTCTCGGCATTCTCTCCATCGGCCTGACCACCGGCGCTGCCGGCCAGAACGGAGCTGGCAACGGAGCGGCAAATCTGGCGTCCAACGGGGCCTCTTCCGCCGCGCAGCCGATCGGAGCGCAGGTCACGGCCCGGGCGACGGCCGTGATCGCTGCGCCGATGGCCGGTCAACTCGTCGAGTTCCCGGCTGCCGACGGCGACAGCGTCAAGGAAGACCAGGTTCTGGTCCGCTTCAACTGCTCCCAGCAGGACGCAATGCTCGCCCGCGCCAAGGCGGAACTGACGAAGCGTCAGGACCTCCTGAAAACGCAGCAGGCGCTGAAGGCGCTCAATGCCTACTCCAAGGCCGACTTTGCGACGGCGCAGAACGATGTGGGCGTCGCCACGGCCGATGTCGCCGTCGCCCAGACGGCGGTCGAGAACTGTGTGATCAAGGCGCCCTTCAGCGGCAGGGTCGCCGCCACCTCTGTGCGCAACTACCAGTTCGTCCAGGCCGGGGCGCCGCTGCTCGATGTCGTGGACGACCGCGACCTCGAACTCGAGTTCATCGTGCCCTCGCTATGGCTCGCTTGGCTGAAGCCAGGCGCCGCGGCACGGCTGCATGTAAGCGAGATGCAGCAGGGCTACGACGCCAAGATCACGCGCATCTCGGGCAAGGTCGACGCCGCCAGCCAGACGATCAAGATCTATGGTCGCATCGAGGGCGATACCGGGAACCTGCTGCCCGGCATGAGCGGGACCGCCCAGTTCGCCGGCGCGTCGCGCTAGGCCATTCGCAATGGGTCCGGTTCCTCAACCGGCGCGACCGGCTCAGGGGCAGACGCCGCCGCAGGCGCCACTCTCGGCGCCTGCTCAAGTGGGCCGGCTGAACCAGCAGCTCCTGCGCATGACGGAGGTGCTGCAGCTTGCCGCGCGGGCGCGGGACGCCGGTCGCGAAGAGCTGCCGTTTGTCATTGTCAACGAGACGGTACGGGCCGTGGCCTACGATCAGGCCGTACTGTGGGATGCCCGAACCGAGCGCGTGGTGGCGCTGTCGGGGGCGGCACGGCTCGAAGCCGGTGCGCCCTATGTCCTGCTGCTGGAGCGGCTCTATCGCAGCGTTGTCTCGTCCGGCAAGCGCGACGAGGTTCAGAAGCTCGGCCCCGAGGCCGTGAAGGGCGATGAAGAGGGCGCCAAGGCCTGGCTGGCACCGCATCTCCTATGGTGGCCGCTTCGCGTGCGTGGCAACACCGTGGCGATCCTGATGCTCGGCCGTCGCACGGCCTGGCAGGACAATGAACAGCCGCTCCTGAACGTGCTCTGCGGCAGCTATGGCCAGGCCTGGGAACTCGCGCGTGCGCGGCTGGCGCCAGTGAAGCTGGGTGGCCGCCGCAAGATCAAGCGCATCGCCATCGCGGCGGTCATTGCCCTTCTCGTCGGCGCAGGTCTGGTGCCGGTCCGTTCCAGCGCGATCGCGCCAGCTGACGTCGTGGCCGAGACGCCGGCCTTCGTGCGTGCGCCGTTCGCGGGGGTGGTCGATGCCATCGAGGTAGCGCCCAACGCCCAGGTTAAGACGGGGCAGCTCATCGTGCGCCTGGAGCGGCGGCAGCTCGATGCCGAATACAAAGTTGCGGCCAAAGTGCTGGAGACGGCAACGGCGCAGTTCCGCCAAACCTCGCAGGAAGCCATCACCGATCCGCGGGCGCGCGAGCAACTCGCCACCCTGCGCGCCCGTCTCGACGAGGCGCGTGCCGACTTCGACTACCGCCAGGCACGACTGGGGCGGGCCGATATCCTCTCTCCGGCCGATGGCATCGCCGTGTTCAACGATCCGGCCGAATGGATCGGAAAGCCGGTCGAGGTCGGCGAGCGCATCCTTCAGGTTTCACCCCCGACCTCCTCGCGCATCGAGATCGAGCTGCCCGTGACCGAGGCGACGAGCCTGGAGGAGGGCGCCGAGGTGACTTTCTTCAGCAACCTCACGCCCGATCGGCCCGTGACCGGCAAGGTCGTGTTCGTAAGCTACGCCACGACTGTGACGCCGAGCGGCGTCTTGGCCTACACCGCGCGTGCCGATCTTGCCGGCGGCGCAGACCTGCGGCTGGGATTGAAGGGAACGGCCAAGATCTTCGGACCGCCGCGGCCGCTCGCGGTCTGGCTGCTGCGCCGGCCGCTGGCTTATCTGCGCCAGCTCGTGGCATGACTGCGGCAGCCGGTGTTCTGCCACCGCTGCGTGAGGATCTTACCCTAACGCCGGGACCGCTGTCGGAAGGCCAGCCCACTTGGTCGATCTATGATCCGGCACGCCATCGATTCGTACGGCTAGGCTGGCTCGACTTCGAGATTCTGAGCCGCTGGGGCCTGCGTGCGCCGGACGCGATCCTGGCTGCGATTGCCGCCGAAACGACCTTACGACCCAGCACCGACGACATCGTGCGCTTCGCCAAGTTTGCGCGCGGCGCAGGACTGCTACAGGCAACGACGGCCGCCGAGACACAGCAGATGGCCGCGGAGCGCGCGTTCGAGCGCAAGTCTGCCGCCTCGTGGTTGGTGCACAATTACCTCTTCCTGCGCCTGCGGCTGGTCAATCCGGATCGCTTTCTGACGGCGGCGTTGCCGCTGGTCCGCTGGATATTCACGCGCGCCGGCATGATCGGCATCGCCACCTTGGGTGTGTTGGCGCTGTTCCTGATCTCGCGCGACTGGGAACGCTACAGCCACAGTCTGATCGAGCAGACCACGCTGGACGGGCTGATCCAGATGGGCATCGCCATCTCCTTCGCCAAGGTGTTTCACGAACTGGGGCATGGCTTTGCGACCAAGCTCTATGGCTGTCGCGTGCCGTCGATGGGGATTGCCTTTCTGGTCATGTGGCCGGTGCTGTGGACCGACACGACCGACGCCTGGCGCCTCACCGACCGGCGGCAACGGCTGGTGATCGACTCGGCCGGCATGGGAGCCGAGATCCTGATCGCCGCGGTGGCCTCGATCGCCTGGGCGGTACTGCCGGACGGGCCGACGCGCAGTGCCATGTTCGTGCTTTCGAGCTCGACGTGGCTGCTGACGTTGCTGGTCAACATCAGCCCGCTGATGCGTTTCGACGGCTACTACATCCTCTCCGACCTGCTGGACTTTCCAAATCTGCAGGAGCGCGGCTTTGCCTATACGCGCTGGCTGATGCGGGAAATGCTGTTCCGGCCCAATGTCGCACCGCCGGAGCAATTGCCGCCGCATCTCGTCCGGGTGATCGTCACCTGGTCGATCGCGACCTGGATCTACCGCTTCTTCCTGTTCATGGGCATTGCGGTGCTGGTCTACCACCTCACCTTCAAGGTCCTAGGCGTGGTGTTGATGGTGATCGAGATCTGGTTCTTCGTCGCCCGGCCGATCGTGAAGGAGTTCGGAGTGTGGGCCAAGTTGCCGACGGTCCGAAAGCCCAACCGCTACACCTGGGGGACGCTGGCGCTGTTGGCGTTACTGATGCTGGCTTTGCTGGTGCCGTGGCGTGGCCGGGTCGATGCGCCGGCCCTGCTTCGGGCGGAACGGCAGATGGTGCTGATGGCGGCTGAACCGGGCCGGCTGGTTTCGATGGTCAGCGAGAAGGCGCGAGTCACCGAGGGGCAGGTTCTGTTCCGCATGGACTCTGTCGAGATCGATCATGATATCGCTGCTGCCCGCGCCCAGCTCGAAGCAGCACAAGCGGAGCAGACGGCCGGCACCTACAATCCCGAACGTCGTCGTGCCCAGCAGGCAGCCCTGGCGCGCACCTCGGAGGCAGGCGCAGCTCTGGCCCGCTCGGAAAGCCGCGCCAGCAGCCTCGAAGTTACGGCCCCCTTCGCGGGCGAGGTGCGGGATATCCCGACTGACCTACGGGTCGGCGCGCAGATCCGCCGGCTGGAGCGCTTGGGCGTGCTGGTCGCGGCCGACAGCTCGGTGGTCGAGGCGTTCGTCTCGGAGGCCGATCTCGACCGCGTGCGGCCCGGCGCCGCGGCGCGCTTCATCCAGGTCGACGGCGACACACTTGTGCTCAAGGTCGCGGAAGTGGCGCATGCCTCGACGCGGGCGCTCGAAGTGATCGAACTCGCCTCGACGCACGAGGGCCCGATTTCGGTCCGTCGCGGGGCACAGAACACGCTGGTGCCGGAGCACGCCCTCTATCGCGTCCTGCTGGTCGGCGGCGAGCGGCCGCTCGGCACGACGACGTCGCGCACCGTCGGCACCGTCGTCATCGATGCCCCGCCGCGCAGCATCGCCGACATCATCTATCGGCGTGCCGTCGCCCTCTTCCTGCGCGAGGCGTCGCCCTAGGCGGCGGCGCGCCGCTCGAAATAGGCATCGAGCCGGCTGGCCAGGCCGTCCGAAATCCGCGTCAGGGGCAGCCGGCATTCCGGCGAGGCGATCAGGCCTTGGCGCCACAGCAGGTACTTGATCGGCATCGGATTGGCTTCGGCGAAGAGCAGCGGCACGAACTGGGCGAGCGGTGCCCAGGCAGTGCGTGCGCCCGCCACGTCGTTGGCCGCGAAGCGGCGGCCGACCTCGATGAACCGCTCGGTCATCAAATGGCTGGCCGCCAGGATGCCGCCCTCCGCACCGTGCGCCATCATGGTGAAGTAGAGCGCGTCTTCGCCCGTCAGCACGGAGAAGTCCTCCGGCTTGCGGGCCAGCAGTTCGAGCGACTGCGCGATGCTGCCCGAGCTGTCCTTGGCGCCCACGATGTTCGGCACTTCGGCGAGTTCCAGCAGCGAGTCGTTGGAGAGGTTCACAGCCGTGCGATAGGGGATGTTGTAGATCAGCACGGCGCGGTCGGTCGCCGCCGCAATCTGCCGGAAGTGGGCGATCAATCCGTCCTGGCTGGGCCGGTTGTAGTAGGGGCAGACCGAGACGATGCCCGCGAAGGGAATGCGTTCGAGCCGCTTCAGCGTCTTCTCGACCTTGCGCGTGGCATTGCCGCCCACCCCGACCAGGATCGGCACACGGCCGCGCGCAACGGCGGTGGTGCGCTCGACCACCGCGTCGATCTCTGCTTCGTCGAGGGTCGGGGACTCGCCGGTGGTACCGAGCGGAAACAAGCCGTCGGCACCGGCCTTGATATAGTGCTCGACCAGACGGTCGTAGCTCTCGAAGTCGACGGCGCCATCCTTGAACGGCGTGATCAGCGGCACCCAAAGGCCGGAAATGCGAGTGGTCATTGGGCTAGGCTATGCTTGCTCCTGGAATAAGAAAATCGAATGTTTTTGATAATATCGTTCACCTATCATTATATATCTCGATGCGTAGGGATCTAGATCTGGCGCTGGTGCGTGCCTTTCTGACGGTCGTCGAATCCGGCGGCATTACACGTGCGGCCGCCGCGCTCGGCATGAGTCAGGCGGCCGCCAGCCAACAGATCAAGCGGTTGGAAGAGGCGTTGGACTGCCGCCTGTTCGAGCGCCAGGGGCGTGGCATTGTTCTCGCACCGGCCGGCGAGAGGTTGCTCGCGCAGGCGCGACGGCTGGTGGCGATGAACGACGAAGTCTGGTCGTCGATGCGCACACCGCAGTTCGAGGGCGAGGTCCGCTTCGGTGTGCCCTATGACATCATCGGCAGCTTCGTGCCGCCGATCCTGCGTGGTTTTGCCAAGGCGCAGCCGCGCGTTCGCGTCTCGCTGGTCTGCGAAGACTCGAAGATCGTGCGCGAGCAGTTGAAGTCGGGAGGCGTCGATCTCGCGCTCACGACGGAGACGGAATGCGGCCGCCACGGTGAAACCTTGCGGACCGACCGTCTGGTTTGGGTCGGCACGCCGGGAGGCGATGCGCATCTCAAGGATCCGCTGCCGGTGTCTCTCGGTGCGCCGACCTGTGTCTTCCGGCCCATTGCCATCGAGGCGCTGGGCAAGACGCGGCGCGACTGGCGCGCGGTCTGCGAGGTCAGTCGGCTGGAGCCCGTCTACGCCGTTCTCGAAGCAGGCCTTGCTGTCGCGCCCTTGTTGCGTTCCTCGGTGCCCGAACGGTTTGAAATTCTTGCCGGCGCGGCCGCGCGTGCCGCGAAGCTGCCGTCGCTGCCGGAGTTTCGCATCAATCTTTACGCACCACCTGGCCTCAGTCCGGCCGCACGCGATCTCGCAGATCACGTGCGCGCGAGTTTCTCCGGCCGGCCGCGCGGGAACCAGATGTCCAACAATTGATACCAAGCGACACCTGTCGAGACGGCGGCTCGGGCCGTATCTTCGCGCGCATGAGATTTCTCCTCGGTTGGGGCTTCAAGCTTGGTCTCCTTGGCGTCGCCTATCTGGCGCTGACCGGCGGCCTGTCGCTCAAGCTGCCGCAGACCGTGATGGGCTACGAAGTGCCGCGCGAGGCGCACCAATGGGCGGAGCGCGCCAACGGCCTCGGCGAGTTGGCAGACAAGGCGCAGGCCGGCGTCAAGGCGGCCGTCGACCGGGCGAGATAGAGAGTTCAAGAGGGGGCGTCCAAGGGGCCCGGAGAGTTCGCTTTCCGGGCCCCTTGTTTTTTCAGGCACCACCTATCAACGACATCAAACCGTCATCGCCCCGTGTTTGATCCGGACCATGGTATCTGGTCTGGTGGAGGCGTCCATTGAATGGTGCAGCGGGTGATGCGGTTCGAGAGAAGTCGCGCGGCGTCGGCGTGCGGCCTTCCATTGAGAGCGATGTGCCGGCGATGCTGGCGATCTACACGCACCACATCACGCGCGGACTGGGCGAAGTCGATCTAGAACCGACGCACGCCGACGATATCAAGCGACGGCGCAAGAACATGCTGCGTCGCCGCCTGCCGCATCTCGTCGCCGAGCGCGATGGGGCCGTCGTGGGCTACGCCTATGCAGTGCCCTTCCGCAAACGGCCGGCCTATCGCTATGCCGTGAAGCACTCGATCTACGTGCATCCGGAGCATCTGCATTCGGGCATTGGCCGGCTGCTTCTGCCGGCCCTGATCGACGCCTGTACAAGCGCAGGCTTCCGGCAGATGTTCGCGTATATCGATGCCGACAATACGGCCTCGCAGAACCTGCACGAGGTTCATGGTTTCCGGCGGGTCGGCCTGCTGGAAGGTGTCGGCTTCAAGTATGGCACCTGGACCGACAGCCTCCTGATGCAGCGCGCCATCGGCGACGGCGCGACGACCCCTCCGGCCAAATAGGCCTACTCCCGCACCACGTAGGTGTGGAATCGGACAGCGCCGTTCCTGTCAACTTCCCGATAGATGCCCTGGATCTCAACGTCGAAGCCGGGGAACAGATTGGCGGCTTTTTCGAACATGCCGAGATAGTCGAGCATCGGCTTGGCCCGTTCGTCGAGCCGTTCGCCGGGGACGACGCTGGCGATACCGGGCGGATAGACCACGAACATGGTCGTGGCGATGCGCCCGGCCGCCTGATCGATCGGTACATAGTCGACATTGTTGCGCACGAGCTGGCGCACCGCTTCGTGCGGCGGCATCGCCGGCGTCGGCATGTGTTCGGGTGCGAACTGCGCCTTCTGCAGCGTGCTGACGGCACTGTCGCGGAAGAAGGCATGCATTTGCGCGCAGAGGTCGCGTAGCCGGAGGCCCGCGTAGCGCGCCGGCCGCCGCCGCACGAATTCGCCGATGACGTCTTCCAGCCGTGCATTGTCGTCGTGCAGCCGCTTGAAGGCCACCAGGCTCGACAGCAATGTGCCCGCCTTGCTCGATTCGACGCCCGGCGTCAGCAGGAAGAGCAGGGAGTTCAGGTCGTTTTTCTCCGGCACGACCTGGTTTTCGCGCAGATACTGAGCGACCACGGGCGCAGGAATCCCATGCGTGGCGTAGAGGCCGCTTTCACGGTCGAAGCCCGGCGTCAGCAGGATCAGCTTGTTGGGGTCGGTGATGGCATAGCCTGGCGCCACATGGCTGAAGCCATGCCAGCGCGCGCCGGGCGCCAGTTCCCAGTAACGGGCGTCGGTGGCGAGGTCGTCGGTCGCCACGTCTTCCCACGCCGAGTTCCGGCCGGCGACGGTTACACGGTCGGGAACAAAGGCCTCGAAGAACCAGCGCCGAGCCGGATCGCGCTCCTTGTCCTCGAATTCCCGCCGGATCGCGCGGACCTTCTTGCGCAACTCGATGCCGAGGCGAATCGTGTCGTCCCAAAGCACTTCGCCCGAGCGGCCCTTCATCATCTGCGCGCCCACATCGAGCGAGGCGAACAGCGGATAGAAAGGCGACGTCGAGGCGTGCAGCATGAAGAACTCGTTGAAGCGCCGGTGTTCGATGCGGCGACGCTGGCCTTCGATGTGGCTGTCCTTGACGTGGATCTGCGAGGCCTGGCTGAAGCTGGCGAGCTGCTTGTGCGCCGATTGCGTGGCGATGATGCCGGGGGCATCCGGGCCGAGGCCGGCGAGGCCCATGGCGAAGCGGCCGGCGTAGATCGGATGGAACTTCATGAAGCCCGCCCAGGCTTCGTCGAACAGGATGTAGTCGCAAAGATGGCCGATCTTCTCGACGATCATGCGGGCATCGTAGATCGTGCCGTCGTAGGTGCACTGCTCGATCACGGCGACGCGGAACGGCCGCTCGCGCTTCCAGGCGTCCTTGTCCTCGATCAGCGGATGGGTGCGGATCTTCTCGCGGATGCGGGTTTCGTCGAAGGCTTCATGGAAGATCGGGCCGATCAGGCCGTGCGTATTGCGGTCGGTTTCGAGAAACACCGGGATGCCGCCGCCCAGGAACAGCGCCCCATGGTGTGCCGCCTTGTGGTTGTTGCGGTCGAACAGCACCAGGTCGCCTTCGGCGACCAGCGCCTGCAGCACGATCTTGTTGGAGGACGACGTGCCGTTCAGCACGAAGTAGGTCTTCTCGGCCCCGAAGATCGCCGCCGCCTCCTGTTGGGCCTTCAGCGCCGGCCCCTCGTGGACCAGCAGGTCGCCCAGATCCAGCACCGAGTTGTCGAGGTCGTCGCGGAATACCGCCTCGCCCAGATGCTCGACGAAGATCCGGCCGATCGGGCTCCTGTTGTAGAAGATGCCGCCATTGTGGCCGGGGCAGGTCCAGAGCTGGTTGCCCTCCTGAGCATAGTCGACGAGTGCGCCGAAGAACGGCGTCTTCAGCGTCTCGGCGTACTGCTTCAGCCGGCTCACCAGGTTCTTGGCGATGAATTCCGGCGTCTCTTCGGAGAGAAAGATATAGCCGTCGATATAGTCCAGCACCTCTACGGGGATGTCCTCGAAGCGCTTGCGGCGCACCAGGATGACGATCGGCATTTCGAGGCCACGCCGTCGCATCAGGTTGATCAGGGCGACGGCTTTGCCTTCGAGGCCCTTCTTGCCCCAGTCGACCACCATGCAGCCGACGGCGGCGTCGGTCTGGACGGCGATCTCTGCGTCTTCGATGCGCCGGGCACGCACGACCTGGAAGCCCATCCTGTCGATGGCGGCTGTGATCTCCCCCAGCCGGTGGCCTTCGAGATCGTCGGTGTCGAAGGCCGGAGTACAGAAGAGGAAGGTGAAGCGCCTGAAGAAATCCATCGGCTGAGATCCGTCAGTAGACTGCTGGGACGTAGAGTTCGGGGGCGACCGGCGTGCGGAGATAGTCGGGCTTGTGCTCGCGCTGCGGCAACACGATAGCGTCGTGCGCCACCTCCTGATAGGGCACCTGTTGCAGGAGATGGTGGATGCAGTTGAGTCGCGCCCGCCGCTTGTTGTTGCCTTCGATCACCCACCAGCGGGCCTCGGGGATGTGGGTGCGCGCCAGCATCTCTTCCTTCGCCTTGGTGTATTCTTCCCAGCGCCGCCGGGATTCAAGATCCATGGGCGAGAGCTTCCATTGCTTCATCGGGTCGTGGATGCGCATCAGGAAGCGCAGGTTCTGCTCATCGTCGGTGATCGAGAACCAGTACTTCACCAGAATGATGCCGGAGCGGACCAGCATGCGCTCGAATTCGGGGACGGTACGGAAGAACTCCTCGATCTCGGCCTCGCTGCAGAAGCCCATGACGCGTTCGACGCCGGCGCGGTTGTACCAGCTGCGGTCGAACAGCACGATTTCGCCGGCGGCCGGCAGGTGCGCCACGTAGCGCTGGAAGTACCATTGCGTGC
The DNA here is from genome assembly GCF_000312425.1 of Reyranella massiliensis 521. Classification (GTDB taxonomy): domain Bacteria; phylum Pseudomonadota; class Alphaproteobacteria; order Reyranellales; family Reyranellaceae; genus Reyranella; species Reyranella massiliensis. Next base: position 160,940 of record NZ_HE997181.1, read on the forward strand.
GCTCGCGTTCGCTGGGCGCCGAGAGGGCCACGGTGCGGCAGACACGCGGATTGAGGCGCTGGGTCACACGCTTGATGACGCCGCCCTTGCCGGCGGCGTCGCGGCCCTCGAACAGCACCACGACCTTGAGTTTGTGGTTGATCACCCAAGTCTGCAGCTTGATCAGCTCGCGCTGCAGGCGCAGCAGCTCGGTGAAGTAGAATTTGCGGTCTATTTCGTCGTGGCGCGTCAGATCGGGTTGATCGGGCAGGTGCGACAGCAGCTCGTCGCCAAGCTCCAGTTCGAGCTCCTCGTCGATACTGTCGGCCAGCTCGCGGCGGACGCGGTCTTCGAGTGTATCCCGGTTCGATTTTCTGTCCATGGCAGGCCCTCCGTCACGTTCCGCCATATAACGCCGGCGGAAGGTGAGCGCTGCCGATGACAGTTTCGCGACAGCCGGAAGGAGCCTTTAGGGGCGGGGCAGGAGACGTTTTGCCTGCATCTCGGCGAAGCACTTGCGGAACATCGCCTCGGTGTCCATGACCTCGGTGAAACCGGCTTGCATCAACTTGATCGTCGAGACGAGGGCCGCCGGGCCGGGCTCGGTGCGGCCGAAGCCCATCGTATAGTCGGCATATTCGAAGGAGAGGCCGACGAACTCCTTGAGCGTTCCCGATACGAGGCCGTGGGCGGCGCGGATTTCCGCCCATTCGGCTTCCTGCGGTCGGATCTTCTGGTCGAGTGCCAGAGGTACGTGCTCGCCCGGTGCAAATCCCAGGGCGTCGGCGATGGCGGGCCAGACGTTCGGCCAGACGAACACGTCACCGTTGGTGACGTTGAAGATCTCGTTGCGCGCGGCAGCGGCCTCGCCGGACCAGGCGATGGCACGCGCTAACAGGTCGGCATCTACGGCCTGGGCGACCCGTCCCACGCCCCCGGGATAGTCGAGCCTGGTTTTGCCGGCGCGGCGCATCATGGCGGCGTAGACGCCCAGAGCGGGGATCACGTTCATGGCGCTGCCGACCGAATCGCCCACGATCAGCACCGGCCGCAGGATCGACCAGGTCCAGTCCTTGCCTTTTTGTTGAGCGGCGAGAAAGCGTTCCTGGTTCCAGTAGAAATTCGGCTGCTCGTGCATCTCCGAACGATTCTCGCGTGCCGGCACAGTGAGCGGGCGGACATGCACACCATACGCCTTGGTGCCCTGCAGCAGGGCGACATGGCGCAGTCCAGGCGCGGCTTGCTCCAGCGGGCCGAACAGGTTGCGCAGCATCTGGTCGTTGGTGCGAATCTGCTCGTCCTCGCGCCAGCCCGCGACCAGACCCGGTCGTTCGTAGAGCGCGGCGTAGACGAGATGTGTCACCCCTGCAAACTCGGGCGCGAGCTTGGCGCAGGCCGCCCGGTCGGTGAGGTCGAGGGGCAACCAGCGCGCGCCGTGAGTTTCGGCGGGACGCCGCCGGGAGAGCGCGACGACCTCGCAGCCGGGTTCGGTCGCGAAGTGCTTCATGGCGGCGTACCCGACAAGGCCGGTAGCGCCAGCGATCAGGACTTTTTTGCTCGGCATTGGAACCGTCAGCCTAGCACGCCCTGGCCGTGCGCAAAGGCGGCGCGTTCCGCCGGTCGAGGCGTCAGTTCAGGGCGCGGTCGAGGCTGGCATGGAAGCGCTTAAGATTCTGTTCCAGGCGGCCGACGATCAGCCGGTCGTTGGCGCCGCTGGCCAGCCCGCGCTGGATCTGCTCGCAGATCGGCAGATCCTCGCTGTTGAACACGCCACGGTCGATCAGGTCGAAGGACCGCGCCCAATGTGCTTCGGCCTTCTCGTCGCCGGGAAGTTGCGGCGTCAGCATGGAATGCACGAACAACGTTTCGCCCGGGGCGATGGGGAACAGCCCGAGATGACTGACATAGTCGGGATGGTAGATGATGATCGTGTTCGGGAAAACGTAATGCACCAGCGTGCCATGCTCGCTGAGCGTCCAGCGCTCGGGCGGCAGGTCGCGAATTTCCCTGGTGCGTTCGCGCGCCGCGAGAAAGCGGATGTGCGGGCCGAGCGTGTCGCTCACCGACACCGAGTCGGTGAAGAAGGGACCGATGGTCCCGGCATGCAGGCGGGTTACATGGTAGATCTCGAGGAAGGCCTCGACGATCAGTTTCCAGTTGGTGGCGCGGCGGCTGGTGCTTTGACGATAGAAGCGGTGGCTGCCGAGACCGGCTGCGTCGAGATCGCCGTCGACGCCTTCCAGGAACGACGCCATGTCGGGCAGGCTGGCTGCCGGATCGAGTATTGCCCAGATCATGCCGTGGCGCACGACGGAGGGAAGCTCGCGCAGGCCGGTCAGGTGCTTGTCCAGAGTCGGGAAGGCCTCGGCGCGCGGCACGCCGGCAAGCGAGCCGTCGAGGCGGTAGGCCCAGCCATGGTAGGGGCAGACGAGGCTCTGGCGGCGGCACGGCTCGCCCTCTTCGACGATCAGCCGTGCGCCGCGATGACGGCAGACATTGAGCAGAACCTTTACGTTGCCCTCGCGCGTCCGCGTCACCAGCAGGGGCACACCGCAAATCTCGCGCGCCATTACGCTGCCCGGCTCGCACAACTGGTCGGCGGGCCCGAGGCAGAGCGGAAGGCGGCGGAACAGGCGCGCCTGCTCCTGGTCGAAGCGGTTGCGGTCGATGTAGATGGCGGGATCGAGGCTGGCTTCATCAGCCTTCCAGTCCGGGCTGGTGCGCCGATCCATCTCGCCCAGCAGGCGCTGGAAGATGTTTTGCCAGTAAGGTTCTGCCGCCATCGTCGTCATGGTCAGGACTCCTTGTAGGGGCGGGCCGAGACGGCCTGCAGGCAAAAGGCAGTTACGTCGCGCGCCAACGCGGCGGCGTCGGGTTGGTGGGTGGCATCCTGCGCCAGCGGGCCGATCAGCCCTTCCGTCAACGCACCGATCAGGCCGGCCGCGGCGAGGCGGGCGTTCTGCGGTGGGAAGTCGCCGGCCGCAATTCCGTCGGTGATCAGGCCTTCGAACACATCGGCGAAGGCGCGGCGGGACGCGAGGCGGGCGGCATCGACTTCCGGCTCGGCCGGCTCGGCGATCATCGCCCAAGCCAGCCGCCGCGCTCGTACGGCGCGCAGCGCGAAGACCCGCACCGCATCGGCCAGTCGATCCATCGCCGTACCTTCGGAGCGTGCCACGGCCGCCAGCACCGCGAGCTCGTGACCGGCGTTCAGGCTCAGCGCTTCGGCGAAGAGTTCACCCTTGGAGGGGAAGTGCCGGTAGACCGTGCCGGTCGCCACGCCGGCGGCCTCGGCCACCGTGGCGACCTGGGCCCCCCGGAAGCCCACTTCGCCCACGACAGAGCGAACGGCCTGCAGGATGCGATCCCGCTTGTCCTGGAGCTGTTCCTGAACCCGCTCGGTATGGCGATAGGCCATGATGTGAATTCCGGTTCAATTCTTGATAAAGAAATGAACCTGTATTCAATTCATGTCAATCCCCCATCTGCCGGTCTCCTGCAACGACCGGGCGGTTGATGGGTTAAGTCGCGACCGTTGTCTCGCGACAGGAGCCTTCCCGATGCAATCCAAACTCGTCTTCGAAGAAGCAGGCGAGCGAACGTTCGTCCTCGTGCTGGCCGCTGGCGAAGAAGCCTTTGCAGCGATCAGCGATTTCGCGGCTAGAGAGAGCCTGTCGGCGGCGTCGCTGACGGCGATCGGAGCCTTCGAGCGTGCCACGCTGGGGTGGTTCGACCTTGCAAACAAGACGTACAAGCCGATCCACATCGAAAGTCAGTGCGAGGGGTTGAGCCTTTTGGGCGATATCGCGGTGGCCGACGACGGCAAGCCCAGTCTCCACATGCATGCCGTGATGGGCCTGAGCGATGGCACCACGCGCGGGGGGCACTTCCTGAAGGGCGTCGTGCGGCCAACCCTCGAAGTCACCATCAACGAAACGCCGGCAAGGCTGCGCCGCCGTCAGCGACCGGAACTGGGTTTGGCATTGATCGATCTGTCATAGAAATTCGGAACCGGCATGACCTACTCTCTGGGTCATGCCCTTGCATGTAGAAATCCACCGGCTGTCCCGAACCATCGTCGTCGTTGCGCGTGGCGAGATCACGGCCGAAGATGTCGATCGGTGTGCTCGTGAGATCGTCGACGGGAACGTACGGCACTTCGCCAAGATCATCGACGTCTCGACGTCGACCTCGGAAGTGACGGCGGATCAGATCGGGCACATTGCATCGTGGTTGCGTGCCGGCGAGGTGACACGCGGCGCCGTGGCGTTCGTGGTCGATCCGGAGCGCGAAGAACTGGCGCAGAACTTTGCCGACGCTACTCAGAGTGACCGCCCCGTGAAGCTGTTTCGCAGCATCCACGAGGCGCGCCGCTGGATTGCGGAAGTTTCAAATGGGTTCGCAGACTGAAGAGGGGGAGCTTTCGGCAGATCATTCGTCGGGCGCGCAGGGCCTGGCCTCGTCCTAGTTGAGGCCATACATGGAGAATTGCTGCGCGACCTCAGGATTGATCGTTTCCGCGGCGCGCTGGTCGGCCTCGCCGCCGGCCACATCGCCATTCTTGATCTTCGCGAGGCCGCGGCCGTAAAGCGACAGCGCGCGGTTGGGGTCGATATCGAGCGCCGCGTTGTACTCGTTCAAGGCCAATGCCGGATCGCCGAGCTTGAGATAGATGAAGCCGCGCGTGTCGCGGACATCCAGGTTGATCGGCATCAACTTCAACGCCGTGTCGCAATCCGCGAGTGCCTGGACGAGGTCCTGGCCGGCGATCGCGCGCGTCAGGCCGCGGTTGTTGTAGGCAAGGCCGAGCTGCGGGTTGAGGGCGATGGCCGAGCTGTAGTCGGAGATTGCCTTGTCGTACTCCTTCTTGGCGAAATGGGCGTAGCCGCGATTGTAGAAGGCCAGCGGATTGGTGTGATCGATCGAGATGGCCAGATCGAGATCCCGAATTGCCATGTCGAGCTGGCCCTGCCCTAGGTAGATGGCGGCACGATTGCTCAACGCATCGGCATTGCGCGGGTCGTACTTCAGGGCGGCATCGTAGTTTTGCAGCGCTGCCATCGCGTTGCCGCGCCGCCCATAGGCCAGACCACGCATCAGATAGGCCAGCGGGTTCTCGGGAGCCATGCTCACCGCACGGTCGAGATCGCCCATGCCGCGGCCGAAGTCGCCGAGCTGAACGAAGGCGTCGCCTCGCCGGATCAAGGCATCGACATTGTCGGGCTCCAGAACAAGGACGCGGTCGAAATCCTGGATCGCACGGTCATAGGCGCGCTTGCGTGTGGCCAGCAAGACGCCGCGGTTGAGGAAGGCAAGCGAGGCGTTGGGGTCGAGCTTGATCGCATCGCTGTAGTCGGTGAGCGCCTTGTCGGTCAGTCCGACGGCATCCAATGCTGCGGCGCGACGAAAGAGGTTCAACGCATCTGGGTTGGCTGCGTTGATCAGCTGATCGTAATGCCGAATGGCATCGAGATAGTCCTCGCTGGCCAGCACCTTGTCGCCGAGCATCGTACGGGCGACGCCGCGCGTCAGCCGCGCCATCGCCACTTCTGCGGGCTGGAGCTGACGGCTGCCCAACGCCTTGGAGCAGGCGGCCGACCGCTGCGCGGCATCGGCCGTCGTGGGAAACGCCTTCTGTACACACTCGTCATAAGCCGCCTTCACTTCGGCCGCGGACAATGTCGGCGCCGCGGCGGACGCGGGTGTCGGCGCCTTTTCGGCTTCCGGCCTCGCGGGCGAATTGACATAGCCGACGGTAAGCACAGTAGCGACGCCCGCCACGGCAAGGCCTGCGGCTGAAACGACGAGGATCTTGAATGGGGACAAGAGTCAGTTCCTTTCGAGAAATGTCTTGGTCTCGGCCACGGCTTCGGCAAGCCCGGTGCGCTCGATCACGACGCCGGGCGGGAAAGCGCTGAGCAGGCGGCTGGGCAGGCGCGAGTCGAGCATCACGAAGACACCGCGATCGTCGGCACGGCGAATCAGTCGGCCATAGGCCTGCTTGAGACGTAGCCGGGCCAGCATGTCGTCGTAGGCGTTGGCACCGGCACCCGCCGCCTTCCAGTAGGCCTTGCGGGCGCGATGCAGGATGTCGGGGCGCGGCCAGGGCACGCGATCGAACACGATCAGGCGCAGCGAGCGGCCGGGTACGTCGACGCCGTCGCGCACGGCATCGGTGCCGAGCAGGCAGGAATGCTCCTCGGCGCGGAAGATATCGACCAGCGTGGCCGCATCCATGCCGCCGACATGCTGGGCATAGAGCGGCAGGCCGGCTTCTTCCAGTGCAGGTGCGATGCGCTGATGGACGGCGCGCAAGCGGCCGATTGCCGTGAAGAGGCCGAGGGCGCCACCTCCGGCTGCCAGGAAAAGCTCGCGATAGGCAGCGGCCACCTGATCGGAGTCGTCGCGCTTCACGTCCTTCACGATCAGGACCTTGGTGGCATTGGCATAGTCGAAGGGCGAGGCCATCGCGGCGCGCATCGCCGGGGCCGCGAGATGCTTCGTTCCGGTGCGTGCCTCCGCCACCGTCCAATCGGCCAGCCCGCGCGGATCCTCGTCGTTGGCGGCGGCCGGGACGCCGAGCGAATCGCGCAGGGTTGCCGACGTGATGACCGCGCCATGGGCCGGCCGAATGACCGAGTTCACGAACGGCTCGGTCGGATCGAGGTAGTGACGGTACATGCCGACATCGATTTCGCGGCTCTGGCTACGCTCGACGGCGAACCAGTCGACGAAGGCGGGATCAGGGTCGTTATGCAGGCCGCGCAGCATGGCGCGCCAGGACTCGAGTGTAAGTTCGCAGCGGTTGGTGAGCGACCGCGCCACACCTTCGATGCGCGCGCGCTGCCCGGAATCGAGCTTGTCGGCTTCGCCTTCGAGCTTGGCGCGCAGTACCTGTCGCAGCTTGCGGACCGGTACCAGCATCTTGTCCAGCGCATCGGCCAGTTGATCCGCCGCCTCGATCAGGCCTGGATTGAGCGGCCGCACGTCGCATTCCTGGCCGAAGCCCTGGTCGTCGCCGGCCGACCGGGCGCGGACCTGCATTCGCACCAGCGCCAGGAATTCTTCGGCAGGGCCCAGCACAGTGCCGTCGGCGAGGCGCGTCTGCCAGTTGGGCGAGGGAAGCTGCTGGGCGAGGTCGAGCAGACGGCGCAGCGCCTGTTGCGCCTCGACATCCTCGCCGATCAGGTCGCTCAGGCGCCGCTCCAGCCCGCGTGCGCGGCTGCCGCGACGTCCCTCGGCGCCGAGCAGCCAGCGGCGGAGGTCGGAGGCTTCGACGCCGCTGAGATGCGCACCGAAAGCACCATCGGCGGCATCGAACAGGTGATGGCCCTCGTCGAACACGTAGCGCAGCGGCCGTGTGCCGTCGTCGAGCCCGCCCATGGCGGCCTGGATCATCACCAGCGCATGGTTGGCGATCACGATATCGGCCTGGCGGGCGCGGCGGATCGTGCGCTCGACGAAGCACTTGCGATAGTGCTCGCACGCCGAATAGATGCATTCGCCGCGCCGGTCGGCCAGCCGCTGCACGCGGCTGCGGCCCACGAGATCGAGCAACCAGGCCGGCAGGTCGCCGCCGATCATGTCGCCGTCACGGCTGGCCAGCGCCCAGCGCGCCAGCAGGCCGAGGCCGACGGCGTTCTCGGGCACCAGACCGGTGCGCATCACCGCCTCCTGGAAGTTCAGCAGGCAGAGATAGTTCTCGCGTCCCTTGCGAACCACCACGCGGCGGCGCTTCTCGGCGCTGTCGCGATGCAGGCGGTCGAGTTCGTTGTCGATCTGGCGCTGCAGGTTGCGCGTGTAGGTCGCGATCCAGACCGGCGCGCCGTTCTTCTCCGCCCAGAGGCTCGCCGGCGCGACATAGCCCAACGTCTTGCCGACGCCGGTGCCTGCTTCCACCAGGACGACATTGGGCTTGTCCTCTTCCGTGCGCGGCGCAAAGGCCTGGCTGGCGGCGGAAGCGTAGTCGCTCTGCGTCGGCCGCGCTTCGGCGATGTTGCTGCCGGCCGAGACGAGCTGGGCGAGGCGCAACCGTGCTTCGCGCGGTTCGACCGGCTCGCTGCCGGGCGGTGGCGCCGGCGGCGGCTCCTCCCAGACAGGCAGGCTCTTCCAGACATCGAGGCCGGCGCCGGGCCTGGGCTTCTTCACCCCCTGGTCGATCCCGAGCGCGGCCAGCACGGCGTCACCCCATTCCCAGAGGCCCCGCGCCATGGCAAGCGCCGTGTCTTTCATCTCGGGTGAGGCAAGGGCTGCCATATCCTCGAGTTCGTCGATCAGCGCCCGCGCAATCTCGGGGAGGGCGGCAACTTCTTCCTCGGGCGTCGTCGGTACGTCGAGATCGAGCGCTTCGCACAGGCCGCGCACGGTCGGCAGGCAGAAACGCGCGGGCCGCACGAAGGCAAAAAGCGCCAGCAGGTCGCGGGCCTTGAGATCTTCCAGGCCTAGCCGGGCCGCGATCGCAGGGGCATGGCAGACCAGGGGCGGGGTGCCCATGGCGCGCAGACTGGTGTCTCTGCCCGACAGGCGTTCGATCGTGCCGTCGGGCGTGCGCCAGAGCGCGCCGCGCGCCGTGGCGACCAGGGCCGGCCAGGGAGGTAGCGCGGAAGAAGTCACCGGGCGGGCATAGCACAGGCCAATTGTCCGATGCAGCGACCGTCGGTTGCTTCTAGAATCCCGGCTCATGAAGGTTCCCACGCTCCTCGGCAGGATGACTGCCGTCTTCCGTCAGTCCGGCGCCATGGACAAAGGGAAAGGCAAGGTCACTGGGGTGATCGCCCTGACCCTGGGCGGCCTTGCCGTGCTGGCGGTGCTGGCATTTCATTTTCCGCAGTATCTGACGACGCCGGATCTCCGGAAGAAGTACGACGTCGCCGTCCTGCGCGAGATCATGCTGGTCGGCATGGTGATCGCGGGCGGCATGGCGATCGCCAACCTGATCCAACTCCGCAATCGCTGGCTGAACGGCACGGCGCTGGCGTTGATCCTCCTGGCGGCGGCACTGGGCGGCCATCGCGTGCCGGTCGGCGACTTCCCCGACAACGTGCCCTATGTCGGCCTGGATTGGTTCATTATCGACCTTCTCGGCTCGAGCATGATCTTCATCCTGATCGAGAAGATGTTTCCCCTGCACCGCAATCAGCCGGTGTTCCGGCCGGGCTGGCAGACCGACTTCACGCACTTCATCGTGAACCATCTGCTGGTGGGGCTGGCACTGCTGATCGTGAACTTCGCCATCCATCGGCTGTTCGGCTGGATGGTATGGCCGCCGCTGCAGAAATGGGTGGGTGGCCTGCCGTTCTTTGCCGAGTTGTTCCTCGTCATCCTGGTCGCCGATCTGGTGCAGTACTGGACGCACCGCGCCTATCACGAAATCCCCTTCCTCTGGCGCTTCCATGCCGTGCATCACAGTGCCGAATACATGGACTGGATGGCGGGGTCGCGGCTGCACCTGTTCGAACTGCTGACGACACGCGTGTCGATCCTTGGCATGCTCTACGTCCTGGGCTTCAACCAGACGACGACCGACATCTACATCGTGATCGTCGGCTTCCAGGCCGTGTTCAATCACGCCAACGTGCGGGTGCCGGCGATCTTCGCCAAGGCGCCGCTCAAGTGGCTGATCGTGACGCCGGACTTCCATCATTGGCATCACAGCTCGGAGCGCGAGGCGATCGACCGCAACTATGCCGCTCACTTCGCCTTCATCGACTACATCTTCGGCACGGCCGTGAAATCGGAGCGCCGCTTCCCCGGCAAATACGGTGTGTTGGGCGATTACATGCCGCCGGGCTTCGTGCACCAGCAGCTCTTCCCTTTCACTTGGAAAGGTTGAGCTGGGAGGGGGCAACGCGGCGTTGCCGTTCGGCGAGCAGCGAGAGGAGTGCGGCCACCACAAGCGCTGCCGCGGCGGCGAGCGATGGCGTCGAGAGACTGCCGGTGGCGTCGTAGACATAGCCTGCAAAGATCGGACCCAGAATCTGGCCGAGGCTGAAGGAGACGGTCATCAGCGCGATGCTGCGGCGGGGATCGCCGGTGCTGCCTTGGCGGGCCGCGACCAGACCGAGCGCGGTCAGGCCGACGAACGTACCGCCCAGGAAGATCGCTGCGACGATCACGCCGGCCGTCTGCACCCAAAGGGCACTGGCCGCCACGCCCACGGCTTCGACGAGGTTCGCCACGACATAGGCACGCATCACGCCCCATCGGGCGCCCAGCGCCGTCCAGAGCGCGACCGACGGCACGGCGCTCAGGCCAACCACCAGCCATATGTAGGGTTCGAGATGGGCGATGGCCGGCGCGCCGCGCACCAGATCGACGATGAAGGTGGCCGTGATCACGTAGCCGAAGCCGAACAGGCCATACGCCACGATCAGCGCGGCGAAGCCCGGCGAGGCGCCGGCGGCACTCTGCGTTCGTGCGGTCTGCGGCATAGCTTCGTCGGGTGGCACCAAGGCGGCAACGGCGACGACTGCGGCGAAGGACAGAGCGGCGCTGGCAAACCAGAGCGTCTGCCAGGAGGCATGTGCCGTCAGCAACGCCGCGACCAGGATTGCGGAAAGGGCGATGCCGCCGCCGACCCCCGCAAAGTGTACGGCGGAGAGCGACGCGCGGCCGGCGGCGGCGAGACGGTCGAGCACAAGGGCCGAGCTGAAGATCAGGACAAAGGCGCTGGCGGCTCCGGCGATCAGTCGCAGTGCGATGAAGAGCGGCATGGTCGCGGCCGCGCCCATGCCGGCGAGGCAGATCGTATTGACGGCGAGCGCGGCCAGCAACCAGGTGCGCCGAGAGCCGGGAAGCCGTAGCGCCCCCAGCAGGGCGCCTGCGAGATAGCCGATGAAATTGGCCGAGGCGATCAGGCCGGCCTGGCTCTTGGTGAGCTGCAGCGCTTCGACCATCGGCGGCAGGATCGGCGTGTAGACGAAGCGTCCGATGCCGAGGCCGGCCGCCATCGCCAGAAGACCGCCAATCGCGAGCAGGAGAGGGCGTTTTTTCATTGCAGGCGCGGCACTTTGGGCGCTTCGCGCAATTGACGCAATTGGCCCCCGCACCTAGTTTGCCCGATCCATGTCCCAGATTGATCGTACCCTCGCCGAGGCCGCGCGCGCGTGGCCGTTTGAAGAAGCCCGCAAGCTCGTCGCCCGAATCGGCGAAAAAGCGCCGGCGAAAGGCTACGTGCTGCTCGAGACCGGCTATGGCCCGTCGGGGCTGCCGCATATCGGCACGTTCGGCGAGGTCGTGCGGACCACGATGGTGCGCCAGGCGTTCCGGCGCCTAAGCGACGTGCCGGCGCGTCTGTTCTGCTTCTCCGACGACATGGACGGGCTGCGCAAGGTGCCCGACAACGTGCCGAACAAGGAGATGCTGGCTCAGCATCTCGGCAAGCCGCTGACCGCGGTGCCGGATCCGTTCAGCAACGAACATCCGAGCTTCGGTGCGGCCAACAATGCGCGCCTGCGTGCCTTCCTCGATTCCTTCGGCTTCGAGTACGAGTTCCAGTCGGCGACCGATTGGTACAAGTCCGGCCGTTTCGACAAGATGCTGCTGGCCATGCTGCAGCACTACGACGAAGTGCAGGCGGTGATGCTGCCGACCCTCGGCGAGGAACGCCGAGCGACCTACTCGATCTTCCTGCCGATCTCGCCCAAGACCGGGCGCGTGCTGCAGGTGCCGCTGGTCAAGCTCGACGCCGATGCCGGCACGATTGCCTATCGCGACGAGGACGGCACGCTCGTCGAGACGCCGGTCACCGGCGGCAACGTCAAGCTGCAGTGGAAGGCCGATTGGGCCGGCCGCTGGTTCGCCCTCGACGTCGACTACGAGATGTACGGCAAGGATCTCATTCCCTCGGCCGAGCTGTCGGCCAAGATCGTGAAAATTCTGGGCGGCAAGCCGCCGGAAGGTTTCAACTACGAGCTCTTCCTCGACGAGGAGGGCAAGAAGATCTCCAAGTCCAAGGGCAACGGGCTCTCGGTCGAGGAGTGGCTGCGCTATGCGCCGCCGGAGTCGCTGGCGCTCTACATGCAGCAGCAGCCGCGGCGTGCGAAGCGCCTCTACTTCGACGTGATCCCGCGTGCCGTCGACGACTATCTCTCTGCCGTCGAGAAGCTGCCGGCCGACGAACCGGCCAAGGCGCTGGAGAATCCCGCCTGGCACATCCATGACGGCAAGGCGCCCGCCAACACGGCGGCCGGCGTCACCTTCGGCATGCTGCTGAACCTCGCCGGCGTGGCCAATACCGAAGACAAGGACGTGTTGTGGCAGTATCTGCGCCGCTACGTGCCGGGTGCGACGCCGGAGAACGCTCCCTATCTCGACCGGCTGCTGGCCGGTGCTGTGGCCTACTACCAGGACTTCGTGAAGGCCTCGAAGAAGTTCCGCCTGCCCAACGACAAGGAGCGTGCGGCGCTGCAGGACCTTGCCGCGACTCTGCGCAAGATCGACGAGACGGCGACGGCCGAGGTCATCCAGGACGAGGTCTACGAGGCGGGCAAACGGCACTTCGCCAAGGAAGAGCTGCGCCAGTGGTTCAAGGCCCTCTACGAAGTGCTGCTGGGCAGCGAGCAGGGGCCGCGCATGGGTGCGTTCATCAAGCTCTATGGCCGCGACAACGTCGTGAAGCTGATCGAGCGTGCGCTCGCCGGCGAGGATCTGGGCAAGGCAGCCTGAACGTGGGCGATTCGGTCGTTTTCGACTATCTCAATCCGGATGTTCCGCCAGGGTTGCGGCTCCTCGACGTGCCGTTGGTTCGCGCCGACGCGAAGTCGCTCAAGGGCTACGGTGAGGTCGTGCGCGACCCCAAGAAGCACCGGATCGAGATCGTTCCCTGGCCGTTGACGGGCTGGCGGCGGCTCGATGCCGGCACCGGCATCGAGGGCGGCACGACCGAAGGCATCTTCGCCTGCGAGTGGAGGGGCAACGAGCTGATCGGCCGCAACGAGGCGGTCGGCGGCCATTATGTCATCGGCTTCCGCGATCAGCCGGAGACGGCGAGGTCCGGCGTGAAGTTGAGCGATGGCCGTGTTCTCCTGTGGCATTGCAACTACCACCCCGACGGCGGCCAGCTCTTCTGGCCGCTCGATGGGCGCCCGTTCGTAGTGCCGGTATCGTTGCCGGGCGACGACCTGAAGCCCGAAGCTTTCAAGGCCTTCTGGTCGGACGGCACCTTCGGCATCTACATCCATCCCGGCGTCTGGCACGAAGGTGTGTTTCCGGTGAACCCGACGGGCCGGTTCTTCGACAAGCAGGGCAAGGTGCATGCGCGCGTGAGCTGCGACCTCTCCCGCGAGTTCGGTGTCCTGCTCAACGTGCCGCTGCCGCTCTCGTGAGGGCCTCGAGGTAGGCCGCCACCAGCCGCACGACTTCGTTCTCGAAGGCGCGGCAGCCGAGAAAGGGCTGCTCTTCCAGCATCGCGGCGCGGATGGCTCCCATCATGCGCGACAGCACGAACACCTGTTCCGGTCTCAGGGGCGGCAGCACGGGCTGCGATCCGCGTCCGACCTGTTCGCTGGCGCGGGCAATAACGAAGGCCAAAAAAAGGGGGCGCGAACCGCAAGGTTCGCGCCCCTCTCACTTGCCTAGGCAACGCAGTCGGGCCGTGGTGGGTGGGTGGGAGGACCGAGTTCGTACCTAGGCAGAGCTCCTCAACTAGCGTCTGGGGGCCGTCGCGGCGCCGACGCCGGCGCCAACGGCGCCGCCGACCAGGGCGCCCGGCAGAAGGCCAATCGGCGTCAGGGCGCCGATCAGCGCGCCCGTACCGGCACCAATTCCGCCGCCGGTGACGGCTCTCTGGCCCCATGTCTCGCCACAAGCGGCGAGGCCGAGGGCCAAAGCGGAAGTGGTGATGAATTTCAACATATTGACTGGCTCCCAGTGGCTTGGCTGACAACAGGAACACCGTCCTGCCGCCGCGCGCTCGGACAACAACGACCGCGGAGGTGTACTGTTCCATAAATGGCCCTCTGGCGCTGTGTCCTTCCTGTGATCCTGACCGTGCTCTGGGTCGCCCCGCCGGGGCGGGCGCAGACCGTGGGCGGGGCGGACTATGCCCCGCAGTACGACTTCTCGGAGTTCTGGGCGGCCACCGATGGGCGGCGTTTTCAGGTGGTCGTGGCCGGCAATCCCTTTCCGGCGCTGCCGGCGGACGAGGTCATGCACCGCCTGCTGCCGGTCATGCAGGCGAACAAGCCCCGGCCCAATCTCACCTTCACCTACGAGACGCCGCCTGAGGAAGTCCGGCCCAGCTATCGGCTGGTTCTGATGTTCGACCCCGCCAACGACCTGACGGCGGCGCGGGTCTGCGCCGGGCAGGCCTTCCTGAAGCCGCCTACTCCGGGCCGGGTCTATGTATTCGGCGTCTACTGCCGCAACGACCTCGCTTTGTCGCAAACCACCGCGTGGACCCCGGCGGCCGGTCCCGACGATCCGCGGCTGGGCGCGATGTTCGCCCAGCTCTTCCTCGTCCTGTTCGACGACCGGCGCTGGCGCCGCTTTCCCTTCGAGCCCCGGTTTGGCCGCTAAGCCAAGGCAACGCGCGGCTTGGCCGCCGGTTCAGGATGTGCGACTGGTCCGCTCTCGTGGTGGGAGAAGCCGGTGAATCAGGATCTCGAAGTCTGGTTGATGTTCTTGCCGTTCTGGCTGCTGGGGACGGTCGCGATCGTGGCGGCGCTCTGGCACGGCGTGCGTTTCGCGGTCGTCCACGCCCGCGCACATGCGGCCGGCCATGTTCCCAAGTTCTCGCTGACGCGCCGGCTCCATTGGCACGAATTGACCGACGATGGCCGCCACCACCTCAAGCGGGCCTTTCAGAGCTTCTTCATCTTCTTCGGTTTGACCGCTCTTGGCCTCGCCTGCGTGGCGGGATGGGTATTCTGGCGTTACGGCTGAGGACGAACCCTCTACTCGGCCGTCAGGGCGACGACTTCGTACTCGCTGGAGGGGGCGAGCTGAATGACCGGACCACAGGCATTCACGATCATCAGCAGTACGCCGAGGGCGGTGCAAAGCCGGAGGAGCATGACGAAACTCTCCTTCTGACCGACAAACGCCGCCTGCTGCGGTTCGGTTGCCCTCGGTCTTGGATTGTTCGCCCCTTTTGCAGGTCGGCAGAGGGCTGTCAGTGGGTTCTGCCCTGCCGCCACGCCGCCCTGTATGCTGGAACAAAATCTGAGGAGGCACCGCCATGACCGCCGATACCGAGCGCTGGGACGTCATCATTATCGGCGCAGGCCTTTCGGGCATGTACCAGCTCCTGAAACTGCGCCAGCTCGGCTTCAAGGCGCATGGCTACGAGGCCGGCGGCGGCGTCGGCGGCACCTGGTACTGGAACCGCTACCCCGGTGCGCGCTTCGATTCGGAGAGCTGGACCTACGGCTACTCCTTCTCGCCCGAGGTGTTGAAGGAATGGAGCTGGAAGGAGCACTTCTCCGGCCAGCCCGAGAACCTGCGCTACTGCGAGTTCGTCGCCGACAAGTTCGACCTGCGTCGTGACATCACCTTCAACACGCGCGTGACGTCCGCGCACTGGGACGAGGCTGCCAATGAGTGGGAGACCACGTTCGAGAACGGCAAGCGCGCCCGCGCGCGTTTCCTGATAACGGCCCTCGGACCGCTTTCGTCGCCGACCATGCCGGTGATCCCCGGCGTCGAGGACTTCAAGGGCGAGGCCTGGCACACCGGCCTGTGGCCGCATCACCCCGTCACTTTCGCCGGCAAGCGCGTGGCGGTGATCGGCACCGGCGCCTCGGGCGTGCAGGCGATCACCGAGATCGCCAAGACGGTGGGCCATCTCACCGTGTTCCAGCGCACGCCCAACTGGTGCACGCCGCTGCGCAACAGCCCCATCGCGCCGCAGGAGATGGAGAAGATCCGCGCCCGCTACAACGAGATCTTCGCGCAGTGCCGCGACAACTGGGGCTGCTTCATCCACACCGCCGACCCCCGTCACGCCACCGAAGTCACGCCCGAGGAGCGCGATGCGTTCTTCGAGGAACTCTACAACATGCCGGGCTTCGCCTTCTGGCAGGGCAACTTCCGTGACGTGTTGATGGACCAGAAGGCCAACGACGCGCTCACCCAGTTCGTGATCAAGAAGATCCGGGCGCGCGTGAAGGACCAGAAGCTCGCCGACAAGCTGATCCCGACAAACCACGGCTACGGCACCCGCCGCGTGCCGCTCGAGAGCGGCTACTTCGAGGTCTACAACCAGCCCAACGTGAAGCTCGTCGATCTGCGCGAGACGCCGATCGAACGCATCACCGAGAAGGGGCTCAAGACCAGCGACGCCGAATACGAATTCGACATGATCATCTATGCCACGGGCTTCGACGCCATCACCGGCGCCTTCGATCGCATAGACTTCCGCGGCCGCAATGGCGAGAAGCTCCGGGACAAGTGGGCCGACGGTCCGCACACCTATCTCGGCCTGAACGTCGCGGGCTTCCCCAACATGCTGACCCTGGTCGGTCCGCACAACGCCGCGACATTCTGCAACCTGCCGCGCTGCATCGAGCAGAACGTCGAGTTCGTGAGCGATCTTCTGGAGCATATGCGCGACAAGGGCCTGACCCGCATCGAGGCGACACCCGACGCCGAGGAGACCTGGACCGCCCATGTCCACGATACGGCGGCGCGGCTGCTGCTGACGAAGGTCGATTCCTGGATGACCGGCGTGAACAAGAATGTCGCCGGCCGTCAGAAGCGCACCTTCATGGCCTATGCCGGCGGCGCGCCGAAGTATCGCCAGAAGTGCGAAGAGATCGTGGCGAAAGGCTATGAGGGCTTTGCGCTGACCTAGCGAGCACCCATCCCGAGCGCGCGCGCCAGGGCCCTTGTCCGCGAGAGGGCCTGGTCTTCAGGGATGTTGGTGAAGCTCAGCATCAGGCCCGAGTCGCGCGTGCGTCCGAGATACTGGGCGGAGAGCGCGGCCGGCAGGAGCCCGTGCCGGAAAGCACGGCACGCGAGTTCGACATCGTTGCCCTGCTCGGGAAAGCGGGCGAGCAGGTGCATGCCACCCGGACGCAGGGTCATTTCCAGCCGATTGCCGAAGGTACTGCGCAGCGCCGTGGCAAGAGCGTCGCGCCGGGCGGCATAGAGGCCGCGCATGCGCTTGAGATGCCGACCGAAGTGCCCTTCGGAAAGGAAGTCGGCGACGACGCGCTGGCCCAACACGGGTTGGCCGTGGGCGGTGGCGCGCTTCGCCTCGATGACCTGCCGAATCAGGGAGTGAGGCACGACGAGATAGCCGAGGCAGAGGCCGGGGAAGAGGGTCTTGCTGAAGCTGCCGGCGTAGATCACGCGGTCGGCGAGATCGAGACTCTTCAGCGCCGGAAGCTTTCGCCCGACATAGTGGAACTCGCCGTCGTAATCGTCTTCGACGATCCAGGCGTTCGTCTCGTTGGCCCAGGCAAGGAGTTTCTGTCGGCGGGCCAGGGAGAGGGCGACGCCGAGCACGCTCTGATGGGCGGGCGTGACGACCGCAAGCCGGGCGCGGGGCGCGTTCGCTTGCGCGAAGTCTACGTCCAGCCCCTGATCGTCGACAGGGATGGGCAGCACCCGGGCCGATGCCGCTTCCAGAGCGTGGCGCGCCAGGAAATAGCCGGGCTCCTCGAACCACACCCCGTCGCCCGGCTGCAGGAGCAGGCGAGCCATCAGGCTGAGGGCATCCTGATAGCCGCCGGTAATGATCACCTGTGTTGCGTGGCACGGCACGCCACGCGAGACGGCGAGGTACGAGGCGATCACCTCGCGAAGATTGGGCAGTCCCGCATAGGCGGGATAGGCGAGGGCGCCGCCGCTCAGTCGCTTGGCGGCGCGGGCAGTCAGTCGCGTCCACAGAGCCCGCGGGAACGCGTCCAGGGCAGGCAAGCCCAACTGGAACGGCCGCGGCTCGCCGCCCGATTCCTCCTCGGGCGCGAGCTGCAGCCTGCTGCGTACGGCACGCGTCGGCGGGGCCCCGATCTGCAGGTCGGGCGAGACGATCGTTCCGGCCGGACCCCGGGAGAGGAGATAGCCTTCGCCGGCCAGTCGGGCGTAAGTCGTGTCCACGGTCCCGCGCGCGACGCCCAGCTCACTCGCCAGAGTACGGACCGAAGGCAGCTTCTCCCCGGGCGTCAGCTGCCGCTTGGCGATCGCCGCCCGGATCCGCTGGTAAAGCTGCTCCTGCAGAGGGAGCGCCGACCGCACCAGGGGCGCGGAAACGAGGCGTTCGGAATGGCGTGGCATGGCCTAGTGATTTTCTCAAATCTTGGATCATCTATATAGGCCATAAGAGTGCCATCTAACGGACGTCACTTTCAGGAGCATCCATGTCCGTTCAGCGCCTCTCAATCCCGAAGACTGTTCCCGAGGGATATGCCGCTCTCGCTGCCATCGAAGCTTACATCCAGCGCAGCGGGCTGCCGCCACGCCTGGTCGACCTGATGAAGATGCGTGCGTCGCAGATCAATGGCTGCGCCTTCTGTCTCGACATGCACAGCAAGGACGCGCGCAAGCTCGGGGAAACGGAACAGCGGCTCTACCTCCTCAACGCCTGGCGAGAATCGCCAATCTACACGCCGGCCGAGCGGGCGGCCCTGGCTTGGACCGAGTCTCTGACGCTGGTCGCCGAGACCCATGCGCCGGATGCCGACTACGAACTCCTGCAGAAGCACTTTTCGGCCAAGGAGATTGCCGATCTCACGATTCTGATCGGCATGATCAATCTCTGGAACCGGATCGCGATCGGCATGCGCTCCCAGCATCCGGTGGACAGGGTGGAGGCAATGCGTGAGCGCGCTTGAACTGCGTCACGCCGACACCGACGAGGACCTCGCGGCCTGCTTTCCGCTGATGCGGCAGTTGCGGCCGCATCTTGCCGACGGCGCGGAACTGCTCGCGCGCGTGCGACGGCAGGAGAAGGGGAGCTATCGGTTGCTCGCAGCCTGGCGAGACGGCCATCCCGTCGGCGCCGCCGGCTATCGATTCCAGGAGAATCTGATCCGGGGTCGCTTCGTCTATGTCGACGACCTCGTCGTGCTCGACAGCGAACGTCGCAGCGGCATCGGCGCGCTTTTGCTGGACGAGTTGTCGCGGATTGCCAAGGGCGCCGGCTACGACTGGCTGACGCTGGACACCGCGCTCAACAATTCGCTGGGGCAGAGGTTCTACTTCCGCTGGGGCATGCTCTCGACGGCCCTGCACTTTGGAAAGCCTCTGCGATGAACGCCGCGCTGCTGCTCGAAGCGAGTCCTCGCTTCGGCCGCTCGCAGAGCCGCGCCGCGGCGGAGCAGGTCATCTGTCGCCTCAAGGCGCGTGAGCCGGTGCTGCGTGTTCTTCGGCGTGATCTGGCGGCGGCGCCTCCGCCTTTGATCGACGAGGCCTTCACCGAAGCCATGTACGTGCCGCCAGCCACGCAGGACGAGGGGCAGCGCCGGGCTTTGGCGCAGTCGGAGGTGCTGATCGGCGAGCTGGAGCAAACGAGCGGTCTCGTCATCAGCACGCCGATGAACAACTTCACCGTGCCCGCCGTGCTGAAGGCCTGGATCGATCAGGTGCTTCGCCTGGAACGTACTTTCAGTTCGACGCCCGCGGGAAAGGTCGGTCTGCTGGCGGATAGACCGACCTATGTCGTCGTCGCGACGGGCGGCTTCGTCACCGGCGAACATGCCCGGCAGCCGGACTTTCTGACGCCGTATCTCGAGGCGGTGTTGGCAACCCTGGGAATCAGGACAGTCCAGTTCCTTTACCTGGAGCGCATCCCGCGCGGCACGGCATGGTCGGCGGGCGAGGACGCGCAGGTCCAGTCGTGGCTGGACCGGCATCTTCCCCGTTGAGGCGTCAGATTATCCGCTGCGTGCGCGAGAACGCCATGTAGAGCTCGTGTGCGCGGGCCGCGATCGGGCCGGGCTGCAGGTCGCGACCTTCGTAGCGGCTGACCGGCTGGACCTTGCCGGCATTGCCGGTGGTGAAGAGCTCGTCGGCATCTTCGAGGTCAGCCATGGTGACGGTGCGCTCCTCGACCGTGATGCCCGCCGAGCGCAGCAGCTTCACGGTGCGATTGCGCGTGATGCCGGCCAGGAACGAACCGTTCGGCACCGGCGTCGCCACCGTGCCGTTCTTGGCGAGGAAGATGTTGGAGCTGCAGGTCTCGGCGACGTTGCCGATGGCGTCGAGCACGATGCCGTTGTTGAAGCCGCGCTTCATCATCTCGGCGACGCCGCGCGAGGAGTTGGGATAGAGGCAGCTCGCCTTGGCGTCGGTCGGCGCGCTTTCCGGCGTCGGCCGGCGGATCGAGCGGCAGAGGCCCAGGGTCAGCGGCGTGCCTGCGCGCATCGGCGAGATATAGGTGCAGAGGAGGAACTGCGCGGAGTCGGGATCGACCGAGATCGGACCGGCGCCGCCCTTGCCGGCCCAGAACATCGGCCGCACGTAGAGCTCGGCCTTGGGGCCGAAGCGACGCACGCTCTCATGCATTAACTTGAGTATGTCCTGCGGCGTCTGGGTGGGGTTCAGTCCGATGGCGCGGGCCGACCGCACGACGCGTTCCGCATGGAGGTCCAGATCCGGCCCGCAGCCCTCGAAGGCGCGGCCACCATCGAATACCATGGAGCCCAGCCAGAAGGCATGGTCGCGCGGGCCCAGGATAGCCGGGTTGCCCTCGTGCCAAGTGCCGTTCCAGTAGGTGAGCGTGTCCATAGTTTTCCTCGTTCTTGGAAACCGGCGAGAATAGCAGATTCCGATGAGCGAGGCAGCCTTTCTGGCCCTCGGCGCGGCGTTTTGCTTCGCCCTGGCACTAATCCTGACGCAGTTTGGGCTCCGGACCATGCCGTCCTGGCGCTCGCCGCTCTATTCCATCATCGGCTCGGCGGTGGTGGCGTGGCTGCTGGCGCTACCTCTGGTCGACTGGGGCGCGCTCAATTGGCGGGCCGTGGCTATCTTCGCCGGGGTCGGTTGCATCTTTCCCGTGGTCGTATCGATCCTGTCGGTGCGCTCCAACGAGAAGCTGGGGCCGGCCGTGGCCGGGGCGGTCGGCAACGTCACGCCGCTCTTTGCCGTACTGGGGGCTGTGCTGTTCCTGGGCGAGCGCTTGCTGTTCGCGCAGCTCGCCGGGCTTGCGATGGTGGTGGGCGGCGTCGCCTTGCTCGCGTTGCGCGGTGGGGCCGGCGGCCGGCAATGGTCGGTCTGGGTGCTCGGCCTGCCCTTGGCGGCGGCGCTGGTGCGCGGCTCGATCCAGCCCGCGATCAAGGCAGGCCTCGCGATCTGGCATGAACCCTTGGCTGCGGCGGCCATCGGCTACACGCTTTCCTCCATCGTGATCCTTCTGCTGGTTGGCCGCCGCGCTTTCCGCGAAGGACCTGCGATTCGCGAAGGTGTCTACTGGTTTCTGTGCGTGGGCTTTGCCAACGGTACGGCGACCTTTCTTCTTTACGCCGCGCTGGGCCTCGGCTCGATCGCCCTGGTGGCGCCGCTGGTCGCGCTCTTCCCTCTGATCGCCGTCGTGCTCAGCTACTTCTTGCTGCGCCACGAGAAGTTGCATGCCATCGGCCTGCTCGGGATCGTGGTCAGTGTGGCTGGTGTCATTCTCCTGCTCTTGGGCGGAAAATGAGCGTGTCCAAAAGACGGCGGAATGGGCGCGCGAATTCCCCAGATGAGGAGGCACTTTCACAGGTGTCGATGCGTATCTCCTTTTGAGGCGGTGTGATCCGCCGAGAACGGAGGCTGACTATGATGAAGCGTATCGCTCTCACCACGCTCGCCGCCGCCAGTTTCCTGACGGTGGCGCTCGGTACCGCGGCCGTCTCACCGGCCAGCGCTCAGTCGTTCGGTATCTATGTCGGTACGCCGCTACCGGCGCCTTACTATGCGCCGCCCGTCCAGCGAGTCTGGGTGCCAGGCTATTGGCGATGGCATCATGGCCGTCAGGTCTGGGTCGACGGACGCTGGCGGGGTGGGCCGCCGCCGGCCGCCTATTGGAGGCCGGGCCCCTGGCAGACGCCGCCCGCCTGGAATCGCGGCTGGGGCTGGGGCCATGATTAGGTGAAGTCGGCGAGTATGGCGGGGTGCTTCGGCGCCCCGCCTTTCTTCCCTCTGCTTTTCTTTCCGAGAGGGCGGCCTATCATGCCGTCATGCGCACCGATCGATTTGGCCTTTCCGTTGCCCTCGCCACACCCTTCGCCGAGGATCGGTCGATCGACCTGCCGCGGCTCGTCACCCATGCACGACAGTCGTTGGCCGATGGTTGCACCAGCATCACGGCGTTTGGGACGACGGGCGAGGGCGCTTCACTCGGACTGAACGAGCGGCAGCGGGCTTTGGGGGCTCTGGTCGGCGCCGGCATCGAACCAAGGACGCAGCTTGTCGTCGGGATTGCTGCCAGCTCGGTCGAGGAAGCGATCGCCCAGGGGCGCGCGGGCCTGATGTTGGGATGCCCGAGCTTCCTTCTGGCGCCGCCCTTCTATTTCAAGAGCCCCGGCGACGAAGGCCTGTTCGACTGGATCGCTGCGGTGCTGACGGGGCTCGGTCCGCAGGCGAGCAACGTCGTCCTCTACCACATCCCGCAGGTCACGGCGGTCGGGCTGTCGATGGAGCTGATCGGCAAACTGAAGAAGGCCTTTCCCGCGCAGATCAAGGGCGTGAAGGATTCCTCCGGCGATTGGGACAATGCCCAGGCGCTCCTGAAGCAACATAGCAACCTGCATGTCCTGATCGGCGACGAACGCCTGCTGGCGCGCGCTATGAAGCTCGGCGCCTCGGGCGCGATCACGGGTCTTGCCAATGTTGCTCCCGATTTGATGCGACCCCTGCTCGATGGCGTCGAGGAGCCTCGCGTCAATGCGATGGTCGAGGCAGTGTTGCCCTTTGCCGTGACGGCCGCTGTCAAGGCGCTGGTGGGGCATCGCCGCAACGATGCGGCGGCCTGGTCGCGCATGCGCGCGCCGCTCCGGTCGCTCGGCCAGGCCGAGTGTCTTGAGCTGTTTGCGGCCATCGATGCCATTCGATCGCGGCGCGCTGCGTAGCGCACTCTTTCTCGTTGCCGTCTTCGCGGCACCGCCGCTGGCGGCGCAGCCCGAGCGACACTGCCTGATCAAGGGAAACATCAACAGCAAGGGCGTGCGCATCTACCATCCGCCCGGCTGCAAGTACTACGGTTCGACCGTGATCGATCCCAAACGCGGCGAACGGTGGTTCTGCAGCGAGCAAGAAGCAGTCGCTGCCGGCTGGCGGCGTACGAAGGTCTGTTGATCGGGCTCGGTATCAGCGGTTACGCTCCGCGGGTCTCGGAGGAACGACAATGACGGCACCGCTCACCATCCGGCTGCATCCGGCCGACAACGTCGTCGTGGCGCGCATGGACATCCTGCCGGGCACCAAGATCGAAGGTGAGGTCGCCGCGGCGACGCGCGTGCCGCCCGGCCACAAGATCCTGACCCGGGCCATCAGGAAGGGCGAGCCGCTGCGCAAGTACAATCAGATCATCGGCTTCGCGACGGAAGATCTGGCGCCGGGGGCGCACATCCATACGCACAACTGTGCGATGGGCGACTTCGAGCGGGACTATGCCTTCTGCGCCGATGCGCATCCGACCGACTACATCACACCGCCCGCAACGTTCATGGGCTATCGACGCGCCGATGGCCGCGCGGCGACGCGCAACTACGTGGGCATCGTGACGACGGTGAACTGCTCCGCTGCGACCAGTCGCATGATTGCCGCGAAGCTCGAACCGTTGCTGGCGCAGTATCCCAATATCGATGGCGTCGTGCCGCTGACGCATGGCGGCGGCTGCGGCATGGCCGCATCGGGCCTCGAAATGGATGTGTTGCGACGCACCCTCGCCGGCTACACGAAGCACCCCAACATGGCGGCGGTCGTGGTCCTGGGATTGGGCTGCGAGACCAACCAGATTGCAGGTCTGATGAATGCGGAGGGACTGAAGGAAGGTCCCAGGCTCATCCCGATGGCCATCCAGGACGAGGGCGGCGTTGCCAAGACCGTGGGCCGTGCCGTCGACTTCCTGAAGGACGTCTTGCCCGAGACCAATGACGTAAAGCGCGAACCGCTGCCGGCCAGCGAGCTGATCCTGGCGCTGCAATGCGGTGGCTCCGATGGCTATTCAGGCATCTCTGCCAATCCCGCGCTGGGCGCCGCGGTCGATCTCCTCGTGCGCAATGGCGGCACCGCCGTTCTGTCCGAGACGCCCGAGATTTATGGAGCAGAACACCTGCTGACGCGCCGCGCCGTCAGCAAGCAAGTCGGCGAGAAGATCGTCGAGCGCATCCGGTGGTGGGAGGAGCATTGTGCTCGCACTGGCGGTGAGATCAACAACAACCCCTCGCCCGGTAACAAGGCCGGCGGCCTGACGACGATCCTCGAGAAATCGCTGGGTGCAGTAGCCAAAGGCGGCACAACCAACCTGGTCGACGTGTACAAATATGCAGAGCTGATCACCGCAAAAGGGTTCGTCTACATGGACTCGCCTGGCTACGACCCCGTGTCTGCTACGGGGCAGGTCGCCGGTGGTGCCAATGTTTTGTGCTTCACGACGGGACGTGGCAGTGTTTTCGGCTGCAAGCCGACGCCATCGCTCAAGCTCGCAACGAATACCTCCCTCTATCGGCGCATGACTGATGACATGGACATCAACTGTGGAAGTATCGTCGACGGTGAAGAAACAATTCAGGAAAGCGGCCGGCGCATCTTCGACCTTATTCTCGCCACGGCGTCGGGCCAGAAAACCAAGTCGGAAGCTTTGGGCATTGGTGACGACGAATTCGAGCCATGGAAGATCGGCGCTACAATGTGACGGTTCTCTGGGAGCCAACTTGACTTCCAAACGTTACTCACCCATATGCGGCCCTACGACTCACGAACTTGGCCTTGCCTTGGCGGCCCAGCCCACAGCGGCCACGGACTTCCCACCACGAGCTTTTCCCCAAATTCCACGGTTGTCGCAGACGGTTGCAGCGAGCGCTCCGTCAGTGCGCATTTGTGTGTCTCGTCAAACAGCCTAGGAGAGAGAGATGGCTACTGGCACGGTTAAGTGGTTCAATGCCACCAAGGGCTTCGGCTTCATTCAGCCGAGCGATGGCGGCAAGGACGTGTTCGTCCATATCAGCGCCGTCGAGCGTTCGGGCCTGAACGGCCTCAACGAAGGCCAGAAGATCAGCTACGAGATCGCCACCGAGCGTGGCCGTTCCGCAGCCGTCAATCTGAAGGCTGCCGACTGACGGCATGAGAGTAGTCCCGCTCGTCGAACGTCCCGATCTGGTCGAGCAAGTTTCGGCCTGGGGTTTCGCCGAGTGGGGCCATCTCAATCCTGGCCAGACGCTCGAACAGCGCACGGTCAGGGTCCGAGGAAAGATGAACGTCGATCGTGTTCCGATCGCGTTCGTCGCCCTCGATGAGGAAGACCGGATCGCCGGCACTGCCTCGCTTATCTTCGACGACCTTGAAGGAGACCCCCGCAATCCCTGGCTTGCGAGCGTCTTCGTTCCTCCCGAACATCGCAAGAAAGGTATCGCGTCGGCGCTCGTGCGCACCGTCGAGGATGCCGCGCGCCGGTTGGGCTACACACGTCTCTACCTTTTTACGTCTTCGGCCCCGACGCTTTATGCCGGCCTCGGCTGGAGAGCGCTTGAGCTGCGCGACTATCGCGGCGAACATATCCAGGTGATGGATAAGTCGTTGTGAAGGAGTCCGCATGCCGGCCGATCTGCATTACCTGTCGCTCGACGAGGTCGCGCGGCGCCTGAAGGCGCGCAAGCTGTCGTCCGTCGAAGCGACGCAGTCGATGCTCGATCGCGTCGCCAAGGTCGACCCCAAGCTCAAGAGTTATGCGACGCTGACCCCGGAGCGTGCGTTGGCAGATGCGGCGCGTCTCGACGCCGAGACGGCGGCCGGACGATCGCGCGGCGCGCTGCATGGTGTGCCGATTGCGGTGAAGGATCTGTGCAATACGGCAGGTGTAGCCACTGCGGCAGGCATGGCGATCCATCGCGCCAACGTGCCGGCCAAGGATGCCACGGTCGTCGCGCGGCTCAAGGAAGCGGGTGCCGTCATCCTGGGCAAACTGCAGATGACGGAAGGCGCCTATGGCGCACACCATCCCACGATTCCGGCGCCGCTCAATCCCTGGAATGCTGCCTATTGGACGGGCTCTTCCTCGTCGGGCTCAGGTGCTGCGACGGCGGCCGGTCTCTGCTTTGCCTCGCTGGGATCCGATACGGGCGGCTCGATCCGCTTTCCCTCGACGATGAACGGATTGAGCGGTCTCAAGCCGACCTGGGGCAGGGTGAGTCGCGCCGGCGTCTTCCCGCTGGGCGAGTCTCTCGACCATATTGGTCCGATGGCGCGCAGTGCTCTCGACGCCGCGATCGTGTTGGGCGTCATTGCCGGCGCCGATCCGGACGACGCGACGGCGGCAGGGCTGCCGGTGCCCGATTATGCCGCCGCCATCTCAACGGGCGTGAAGGGCAGGCGCATCGGTTTGCCGACGAACCTTCGCAATCTCGACAATGATTCCGAACAGGCAATCGCCGGTGCGGTCGAGGCCTTCAAGAAGGCAGGAGCCACGATTGTCGATGTGACCCTGCCGCAGAGCTTCTTTCAGGCGTCCTACGATTGGGTGCCGCTCTGTGCCGTCGAGGCTGCCGTGGCACATGCCGAGATGTATCCAAAGCATGCCGGCGACTACGGCCCCGTGTTGGCGGGCCTTCTCGATACCGGCCTGAAGCTCTCGGGGCTCGACCTCCAGCGGCTGCTGCTGCGGCGGGCGACGTTGAAGGGCGAGCTCGACAAGCTCCTGGCGTCGGTCGATCTCCTGCTTCTGCCGGTGATGGAGCGGGCTGTCTGGTCGCTCGAGGCCCTGGCTGCAGGCGGCCGCGAGGTCGAGGCCGTTGCCGGCCGGCTGCGTTACACCGCGCCGATGGATATGAGCGGCCATCCCACGCTCACCTTGCCCGGTGGAATGACGCGGGATGCGGTGCCGACCGGCTTCCAGATCGCTGCGCGGGCCTTCGACGAGGCGGCCATCCTGGCGGCCGGCCATGCCTATCAGCAGGTCACGGACTGGCATCTGAAGCGCCCTCCCTCGTGAGACGGTCTTCTCAGAAGACTCTCTGCCCGTGTTGGACGCTGAATCTCCTTTCAATTATAGTGAATGAATCGCCTTGGGGGAGGTGGGGCAAGGCAGTGGGTGCATGAAAATTCTTCGCGATACAAATCTGCGCCTGCGCCCAAGCATCCTGACGCTGTTTGTCCTTCTGACGGTGCCTGTCTTCATCGCGATCGTGGCGGTGAACTATGTTTCGAACGAGAGGATCGCCCGAGACAACGCCGAGAGCCTACTGAAGCGTTTCAACGTCGAGGCGGTCGAAAACATCCAGAACGTCTTCGAGCCCATCAAGTCGCTGGTGCGCAGCGCGGCCGCCGTCGGCAGCGAGCAGCCCGATTTCTTCGAAAGCAAGAGCTCGGTCGCCTATCTCTTCAGCATTCTCCAGCACAGTCAGCGGATCATCAGCGTCTATGTCGGCATGACCGACGGTGCGTTTCGTCAGGCTCGCCAGATCAATCCGGCAGTCGAAATCCAGGGCAAGCTGCCGCCACCCGGTACGCGCTATGCCGAACGCTGGATCGATCCGTCGCTGCGGTCTGCACCTGTCGATCATTATATTTTTCTGGATGCCGAGCGTCGTGAACTGGGCAGCTCGGAGCTGACGACTTCCTACGATCCGCGAGCACGGCTGTGGTATCGGACGGCACAGCAGACAGGTGGGATTTCCGTCAGCGACGTCGACGTCTTCGCGACGCTCGGGCTTGTCGGCTTCACGGTTGGCGCGCCGTTCTATAAGGACGACACGCTGCAGGGCGTAGCCGCCGCCGACATCACGCTCGACGATCTTTCCAACTATCTCGCCGAACGCAAGGTGAGCCCCGGTACGCTCTCCTATATTCTCGATCATCAGGGCCGGGTCATTGCCAACTCCGAGCGCGCCAGGACCTATGCCAGTCATGCCGGTCGCGTGGAGCTGCAGCACATCACCTCGCTGGGCAACGACCTGCCTGCCGTGGCCTTCAGCTTTCGTCCGCGTGGCGACGAACAGATGTTCTCCTTTTCCCACGGCGGCAAGGACTACGTCGCGAGCCTCACGACCTTGCCGCCGTCGTTCGGAAAGAAGTGGCAGCTCTTCGTCGTCTCGCCGCTTTCGGACTTCACCAGCATCTTTGTGGAGCACAACAACAAGCTCTTCGCCTTCGGTCTGATCGCCATCGCACTGCAGATCCTCATCATCTATTTCCTGTCGAGCGTCGTTTCCGCGCCGCTGGAGAAGCTCGCGCGCAAGGTGACGCAGATTCAGGATCTCGGGAGCGGCGAGACCCTGCCCGCGCTGCACTCGCCGATCCGCGAAGTGGCCCTGCTGTCGCGCGCGATCGACACGCTCGACGCCGCAGTGAAGTCCTTTGCCGCGTTCGTGCCCATCGGTCTCGTCCGTGAATTGCTCGATTCCGATCAGAAGCTCGAGCTCGGGGGCCACAGCCGCTTCCTGACCATCTTCTTTTCCGATCTCGAAAGCTTTTCAACCCTGTCCGAGGAACTGCCGTCGCAGGAGCTGCTGCTGCGTGTGTCAGCCTATCTCGAAGTCGTGACCAAGGCCGTCAACGAGGAGCACGGCACCATCGACAAGTTCATCGGCGACGGCGTCATGGCCTTCTGGGGCGCACCGGCTTTGCTCGACGACCATGCGTTGCGCGCTTGCTACTCTGCCCTGCGCATCCGTCAGGCGATGGCTGCACTCAATGCCCGTTGGGAAGCCGAAGGCGGCAAGCCGTTGCGAATCCGCGTCGGCATCCACAGCGATGCCGTCCTGGTCGGCAACATCGGCTCCAAGGAGCGCATGAGTTACACGGTGATAGGCGACGGCGTGAACGTCGCTTCACGCCTCGAAGGCATCAACAAGGAGTACGGCACGCGCATCTGCATCAGTCACTCGGTCTTCAAGGAGGCGGGCGACCAGCTCTGCGTCCGGCCGATCGACGATGTGGTGGTCAAGGGTCGGCGCTCGAAGGTGCCGATCTACGAGCTGGTCGGCGCTTACGGGATCGGCGAAGAGTTCAAGCCCGATGCCGCCACCGAGAAGCTCTGCCGCATGACGCGGGTGGCCTACGAGGCGCTGATTGCCGAAGACTTCGCGCTGGCGCTCGAGCGCTATCGCGCGATCCTGAACGAGTATCCCGACGATACGGTAGCGAACGAGATGGCCAAGCGCCTCGTCGCTACGGAAACCACGCCGCGAGTCCAGCGTCAGATGTCGCGCTGACCGAGAGATGGATCGCCGTTTCATGCTGGATGTTGCCAAGCCTTCCCCTGCCACGATTGCCCTGCGGCCAAGCGAGTACACCGCTGCTCTGATCCAGGTCCTGCGGCGCCGGCCGGAGTGTGTGAGGGGCGCGAAAGTCCTTGAAATGGGATGCGGCAGCGGCGTCGTGCTGGCGGCGCTCGGTGCGATGGGGGCGGGCTCGTTGAGCGGTATCGACATCGAGGGCGAAGCCGTGACCAGCGGCCGGTCGTTGCTGCGCGAACTAGGTCTCGATGCCGAACTTTTCCATGGCGATATGTGGCAGCCCGTCGCCGGTTGTCGCTTCGACCTGGTCGTCGCCAACTTGCCGCACTTTCCGATGGAGCATATCGAAGTGGCGGGCCGTCTTCCGACCTGGAGTTCGGGCGGCGCCGATGGCCGGGAGTTCCTGGATCCCTTCATCGAAGGTCTGGCCGACCATTTTACCGCCAAGGCGCGGGCGGTTCTCACTCACAATGCCTTTGTCGATATCGAGCGTTCGCGCCGCCTCGCGGCACGCCACGGACTCGGGCTCACGATTCTTGCCTCGGTGCTGGTCCATATCGCCAACGAGAAACTCGCGCTGATGACCCCGTCGGTGCTGCTGGCGGAGGAGGGCAAGTCGATCCATCGCTATGGCCCGCATGTCTTCGCCGATTTTCATATCGTGGAGATCTCTCCCCTCGGAACGCAGGACTGAGATGTCCATCCGGCGTGGCCTGCTCCTGGTCTTGGCGTGGCTTGCCTTGTTCGCCGCTCCCGCTGCCCGGGCGGAAACGCCGGATGCGGCGCTGGCGGCGCTGCTCGACGAGGCGCGCGTTGCCGCGGCAGTGCCCGGCGCCTGTAGTCAATCGGGCGTCGACCGCCTCGTCCGGCTCTATTGCACCGGCACGATTCGCATTGGCGTGCGCGAATACTATCCGCTGTTCGGCACGCGCGAGGGCCAGGAACGTATCGGCTATGACGTCGATGTCGGCCGCGCCATGGCCGAGCGTCTTGGCGTCACGCCTGAGTTCAGTCGAGTCAATGCTGCCAGCCGCATCCCGCGGCTGGCGGATGACAAGATCGACCTCACCATCGCCACCATGGGCCACAATGCCCAGCGCGACGATCAGGTGCGATTCATCCGGCCGCACTACTATCAGTCCGAAACGACGATCGTCGGCCCGAAGTCGCTGGAGATCAAGGATTGGTCCGACATCGCCAATCGGACGATCTGCGTCACCGTCGGCAACGGCTCGAATGCACAGATCGTCTCTCATGGCGCGCGCCTGATGCTGTTCGACGAAGCCGGCGTTCTGCCCGACAGGCTGCGCGACGAGATCTGCACCCTGGCAGCACAGGACGACAGCTTCTTCGCCTATTATTTCACCGACCCGGCTTTCACCGCGCGCTTCGACCAGAAGTTCGGGTTCGCCCAGGTGCCCTGGGGGGTGGCCGTTGCCCAGTCTGGTACCGATCGATTGGCAAGGGCGCTGGATCTCATCAGCCAGATATTCCATCGCGATGGCGAGTTCCTGAGGATCGCGAGGGAAAACCATGTCGGTACCGGCTTCCTCGAACGCCAGCGCACGGTCTGGAGCCGGCCGGATTGCAACACGGCCGCAGGCAGCTCCGATCCGGCCTGCGTTCTGCCCGCACTTTCCGCCGTGCTGGAGCCGACGCCCATCGCCGGGCGCGTTGCCGGCTTCGAGACCTGGATAGAAAGGCATACGGGAATTGCCCTGCAGCTCCCGATGTTCAAGACCATGCCGGCGTGGCAGATCTTCAAGGCCGGTATCATCAATTCACTCATCCTGGTGGCCGGTGCGCTGGCAGCGACGCTGCTCTTCGCCCTGATCCTCGGCGCGCTCCAGAGCTCGCGCTCCTTCGTGGCGCGCTGGCCGGCGCGGCTCCTCACCATCATTCTGCAATCCTCGCCGGTCGTACTGACCCTGGTCATCTCCGCCGCCGTGGCCCACGCTCTCTTTCCCTATTCGTCTGCTGTCGCGATCGGGGCGGCCATCGTGGCGCTCGGCCTGATGAACGGCAGCAATGCCGGCCAGGCGATTGCCGAGGCCATGCATTCGCTGCGGACGGAGAAGGGCGGGCCCCCGGCGCCGACGAGCGAGCTGTACGGCCGCGCCGTCAGCCGGTCGGCCACGCAGATCGTGTCGTTCCTGATCAACGCGGCGAAGGGTACGCCCATCGCGAGCTTCATCGGTGCGCCGGAACTGCTCAGCGCCCTGACCGACATCACCTCCTTCGCCAGCGGCCGGGCCAGCACCTATTCGCTGCTGCTGGTGTTCTACATCGCCGTCGTGATCGTCGTGGTCTGGCTCTGCGGCAAGCTGCGACTCTGGCTCGAACGCCGTCAGGTGGCAGCATGAGCCGCATCTCGCCCGATTTCCTGCCGCAACTCCTGGCCGGCATGGTGGTCAACTTCGAGATCGCGGCGATTGCGCTCGTGATCGGCCTTGCCGTTGGCGGCCTGCTCACCTGGGCGAAGCTGGGCGGCGGCGTGGTGGGCGCGCTTGCCACGACGCTCATCGGCTTGATGCGGGCAGCGCCGACCTTCGTCGTGATGTTCTTCCTGCTGAACATCATCCCGTCCGATGCAAGCCTGTTCGGCATCAATGTCGCGCCGTCCGGCGTCATGACGGTCGCCCTGTCGCTGGTGCCCTATGCCGCGGCCTATGTTGCCGACAATGGAAGCGAGGCCCTGAAGCAGCTTCGCGACGGCTCGCCGCTCGGTGCCTTGCTCTTCCTGCCGAATGTCACGCGCGCCTATTTCGTGCTCGTGATGTCGTCCAGTGCCGGTGCAGCCATCGGTGTCAGCGAGGGAATTGCGGTGATCCTGCGCGAGGCCGAGCGGATGCCGACGCTTGGTGACAAGATGGTGTTGTTTGCCATCGGCATCGTCTGCTTCGGCATCACGCTGCAGGCGGGTTTTGCTCTGATGCGGCTGTTGCAGCATTGGCTCGGCCACCTCGCATTGCGCGGTCGTCAGGGCTAGGCTGCCGGGATGAGCAATGATCTGCAGTATGCGTCCGTCTTTCGTCCCGGCCTGTTCGCCGGCCGCACCATCCTCGTCACCGGCGGAGGTTCCGGCCTGGGGCGGTGTGCTGCACATGAACTGAAATCACTCGGCGCGCGGCTGGCGATCGCGGGCCGCACCCAGGAGAAGCTCGATCGGGTGAAAGAGGAGCTGGGCGATCCTGACACCTTCACCTTCGCTGCCGATCTCAGGCGCGAGGAGGAGGTCAAGGCCATGGTCGATAGTGTGCTGGCCTGGAGCGGCGGGCGCATCGACGGGCTGGTGAACAACGCTGGCGGCCAGTTTCCGGCCCAGCTCAAGGACATCTCGCTGAATGGCTGGAATGCCGTGGTAAACAACAACATGACCGCGACCTTCCTGGTCTCCAAGGCGGTCTATCTCGGCTCGATGGAAAAGCACGGCGGCGCCATCGTGAATGTCGGCGCCGATTTCGAACTGGGCAATCCCGGCATGGGCCACAATGGTGCCGCGCGCGCCGGCCAGACCAACTTCACCTATACGGCCTCGGTCGAATGGGCCCATTCCGGCGTGCGCGTGAACTCCGTGCTGCCAGGTTTCATCGCTTCTTCGGGCTTGGACCGCTATCCCGAACGCGCGCACAACGTGCTGCGCGGGGTCAAGAGCCGCGTGCCGTTGAAGCGGCATGGCACGGAGTCGGAGATCGCCGCGGCCATCGTCTATCTGCTGAGCGATGCCGCCGCCTATGTTACCGGCACGTCGCTGCGCGTAGACGGCGGCCTGCACAATGCCGGCAAGTCGAGCTTCTACGAAGTGCCGGATCACGACCGGTCCAAACCGTTCAACGGCTTTCCGCTCTATCGTCCGCCAAAGGTGCTGGAGTAGTCTCTGTGCGCCTTTATCGGGCCCTGAACCAACCGGAGGACACGATGCGTATTGGCCGATTTGTCGCTGCCTTGTCTGTCGTCTGCACCCTGGGCGTTGCTGCCTCGCTTCCGGCCCACGCCCAGACCGCCAAGGCGGCGCTGAAGGACGCCGGCGGCAAGGACGTGGGCACGGTCCAGCTCATCCAGACACCACATGGTGTGCTGCTCAAGATGGCACTGAAGGGCGTTGCCCCCGGCGAGCATGCCTTCCACATCCACGCTGTCGGCAAGTGCGAGCCGCCCTTCACCAGCGCCGGCGGCCACTTCAATCCGGCCAACAAGAAGCACGGGATGGAAGCCAAGGAAGGCTCGCACGCCGGCGACATGCCGAACCTCTATGTACCGGCCAACGGTCAGCTGACGGTCGATGTGGCCAATCACATGGTCACCTTGGCCAAGGGGCAGCCGAACTCGGTGTTCGATGCGGACGGCTCGGCCATCATCATTCACGCTGGTGCCGACGACTATAAAACCGATCCGACGGGCAATGCCGGGGATCGCATCGCCTGTGGCGTGATCACCGAGTAGCTGTCGCTTTCTAAAGCCAAGGACTGGAGTCGATAGAATGGATTTGGCCCGTTTCCCGCGTCGTCGTTACACGCATGCGCCCACGCCGATAGAGCTGCTGCCGCATTTTACCAAGGCGCTGGCGGCGAGCTGCCCGGGGGGCGTTGGTCCCGAGATATGGATCAAGCGCGACGATCTGCTGGGCCTCTTCCCTGGCGGCAACAAGACCCGCAAGCTCGAGTTCCTGGCGGCGGATGCGCTGGCGCAGGGCGCCGACACGCTGATCACTTGCGGCGCCCCCCAGTCCAACCATTGCCGCATCACGCTCTCGGCCGCGGTCAAGGAGGGGTTGAAGTGCCGCTTCGTGATCGAGGAGCGCGTGCCCGGCAGTTACAAGAAGGAAGCTGGCGGCAACAACTTCATGTTCGAACTGATGGGCGTCGAGGCCATCACCGTGGTGCCCGGCGGTTCGGACATGGCGGCGGCGATGTCGAAGGTGGCGCAGGAAGTCGCCTCCCTCGGCCGCAAGGGCTACATCATCCCCGGCGGCGGCTCCAACGCCATCGGTGGCCTGGGCTATGTCGCCTGCGTGCAGGAGATGCAGCAGCAGTGGCTCGACATGGGCCTGGCGCTCGACGCCGTGGTGGTGGGCTCCGGCAGCTCGGGCACGCACGGCGGCATGGTGGCGGGCTTCTTCGGCAACAGCATCAAGATCCCGCTGATCGGCATCGGCGTCAGCCGCGATCCGGCCGACCAGGAGCCGCTGGTTCACAAGGAAGCGCAGGCCGTGGCCGATCTTCTCGGCATCGGCAAGGTGCCGCGCGAGGCGGTGAAGAGCTTCGGTGGCTACTGGCAGCCGAAATACTCGGTGCCCAATGCGAAGATGGTGGAAGCTGTCCAGATGCTGGCGCGCACCGAGGGCATCCTGCTCGACCCCGTCTATACCGGGAAGATCATGGCGGGCCTGATCGGTCTGGCCCGCCAGGGTCACTTCAAGCCGAATGCCAAGGTGCTGTTCATGCACACCGGCGGCCTGCCCTCGCTCCATGTCTACGAGGACGTGGTGCTCGGGCGCACGGTGCTGAACGACTGACCGGCTATTCGACCTTGGCGCCGGACGCCTTGATGATCGGCGCCAACTTCTTCTCGTCGTTGGCGCGATAGGCGGCCGTATCCTGGGGGGACAGCCACATGTTGGTGGCGCCCTGCTGCTCGAACGCCTTCTTCACGGTCGGTGTATCGAGTGCCTTCTTGGTGAGGGCCGAGAGTTTCTCGACCATCGCCGGCGGCAGGTTGGCCGGACCGCAGACGCCGCCCCAGGAGCTGATCTCGAAGCCAGGCAGGAACTCGGCGATCGTCGGCTTGTCGGGCACGGCGGGGTGCCGCTCCTTGGACGTCACGGCGATGCCTTTTACCTTGCCACCCTTCATCAGGCCGAGCGGCCCGGGGATGTTGTCGAACATCATGTCGACCTGGCCCGCCAGAATGTCCTGATGGGCGGGCGCACTGCCCTTGTAGGGCACGTGCAGGATATTGACGCCGGCCATCTGCTTGAACATCTCGCCGGTCAGATGCGGGCTGGTGCCGGCCCCTGAAGAGGCGAAGGAGTACTTGCCCGGATTGGCCTTGGCGAGTGCGATCAGCTCGGGAATGGTGTTCGCCGGGAAGTCGAGCCGCGTCATGAGGAAGTTCGGCACCGACCAGAGCATGGCGATGCCGGTGAAGTCCTTGGCCGCGTCGAACGGCAGCTTGGCGTAGAGCGTCGGCGAGATCGCGTGTGCGGCGATCGTGTAGAGCCCGATTGTGTAGCCGTCGGGCGCGGACTTGGCGATCACGTCGGCGCCGATGTTGCCGCCGGAGCCGGCTCTGTTCTCGATGATGAACTGCTGGCCGGTCAGTTCCGAAAGCTGGGCACAGACGATACGCGAGAGCGTGTCGGTCGGCCCACCTGGCGGGAAGACCACGATGTAACGAACCGGCTTGTTCGGCCAGTCATCGGCCGCCCGTGCGATGCCGGATGCGACCATGGGGGCGGCGAGCAGACCACCCGACAGGGCGAGCGCGCGCCGGCGACGCAGAAACAACTTTGCCATCTTGAATGAGCCTCCACTGCTTTATAGTTGAGGTCATCCTATATGAATCGGGCTCCGCCGGTAAATTACCGCTGAGAGGGCGTGAAGTGAGCCACGAGCTGGTGGGCGTCGCCGGGATAGAGCAGGCGCACGTGCGTGATCGGCAGTTTGCCGCGCCAGGTTCGTCGCTCGACGACGAGGCAGGGCGTGCCTTGTGGAACCCCAAGCTGCAAAGCCTCGACGCGGCTCGCCGCGGTGGCGCGGATGCGGTGTTCGGCTTCGGTCCAAGGCACCGTGTCGAGCAGCCATCGGCCCGGCGAGATTTCCGCGAAGCTTTCCGCTTCGGCTTCCGGCACCGCCTTGAGATTGATCAGACGCTCTTCCAGGCAGAAGACCTTGCGCCGCGCAAAGTGACGGCAGGAAATCTCCAAGAGGCGACCGGATATCTTGGCTCCCAGGAAGTCGCTGTCGCGGCGGTCGCTGCGTCGCGCAGTCCGGGAAATCATCTCGAAGCGATAGGGTTGGCCGAGCGCCAGCACCTCGGCCTTGATGTCGTGGATTTCCAGAACGGCTGCCTGCGAACTCGGCTGCCGCACGAACGTGCCGGCCTTGCGCCGCCGCTCGACGAGGCCGGCATTGGCGAGCTGGGTCAGCACTTTGGCGACCGTCATGCGCGAGCAGTCGTAGGCTGCCGCCAGCTCGTGCTCGGTGGCGATGCGGGCGCCCGGCGCCAAGGCACCGGACAGGATGCGGCCCTCGATGTCGCCGAGAATCCTCTGATGAAGCGACGCTGTCGTACCCGCCTTGTCGGACATCCGCGTCATGCGTCCCGCAGCATGCGGGCAAGCGTCTGCCGATAGTGCCGGCCGATCTCCTCGCGCTGCACATGCCGGCCGCCAGCCACCAGCTTGCGGCCGGCGCGCCAGACACAATCCACGAGACTGTGACGACCGGCAAAGATCCAGGCGTCGAGCCATTGGTCGTGGCGTCGATGCACGAGGGCATTGTCGCCGGCTAGCAGGCTGACGAGATCGGCCGGTGCGCCGACGGCGATGCCGCTTGCTGCTCCAAGAGCCTGGCTGCCACCGGCGAGAGCGCCCTCGAACAGGCGGCGTCCGGTCGACGGTGCCGAGGCGCTGGCGAGCGCATTGCGCGAGCGCAGGACGAGCCGTTGCCCATACTCCAGAAGCCGTAACTCTTCGGCGGCGTCGATCAGGACGTTGGAATCCGAGCCGACGCCGAACCGGCCGCCTTTGTCGAGGAAGCGGCGGGCGGGAAAGATTCCATCGCCGAGATTGGCCTCCGTAATCGGGCAAAGTCCCGCCACGGCCCTGCGTGAGATCATGCCGTCGACTTCGTCGTCGGTGACATGCGTGGCGTGAACAAGACACCAGTGCTCGTCGACAGGCAGACGATCGAACAGCAGCTCGACCGGGCGCTTGCCGCTCCAGGCCAGGCAGTCCTCGACCTCCTTGGTCTGTTCGGCGATGTGGATGTGTACCGGACCGCCGGCCCCCAGCGGCAGGATCTCCGCGATCTCCTCCGGCGTGGCCGCCCGCAGACTATGCGGCGCGATCCCGATGATGGCGTCCGGCAAGGAGGAAACGGCCCGCCGGCTGGCCTCGATCAGACGACCGTACTGATCGACGTCGTTGACGAACCGGCGCTGACCGGGCGCGGCAGGCTGTCCGCCGAAACCGGCATGGGCGTAGAAGACCGGGAGCAGGGTGAGCGCGATGCCTGTTGCCGCCGCGGCCGCGGCGACCCTCGACGCGAGTTCGGCGATATCGCTGTAGGGCGTGCCGCGGGTGTCGTGGTGGACGTAGTGAAACTCGCCGACGCGCGTAAACCCGCCTTCGAGCATCTCCAGGAAAGCCTGGGCCGCAATGGCCTCGACATCGTCGGGCTCCATTCGGTCGACGAAGCGGTACATCGCCTCGCGCCAGGTCCAGAAGCTGTCCTCGTTACTATCAAGGCGGGGGCCGCGTTGCTCGGTGAAACCCGCCATGCCGCGCTGGAAGGCATGACTGTGCAGGTTGGGCAGGCCGGGCAGGCCGATTTCATGGCGCTCGTCGCCCGACTCTGCCGGTGCGTTGCGTGTAATGGCCTCGACACGGCCGTCGGCCAGGGTGAGCCGCACATTGTCGGCCCAGCCCTCGGGCAACAGCAGCGAATGGAACCACAGGCCGGTTCTGGACATGTGATTATGTATAGTCATAATAATGGCACCATGCAATGTGACCGGCTCTGGAAGAACGCCCGACTTGCCACCCTGGAAGGGGAAGGGCTCGGCCTCGTCGAGGGCGGGCTGATCGCCGCGCGCGAGGGCCGCATCGTCTATGCCGGGTCCGCCGCAGGGGCGCCGTCGTTCGAGGCTGCGGAAGCCGTCGATTGCGAAGGCCGCTGGATCACGCCGGGCCTGGTCGATTGCCACACGCACATCGTCTATGGCGGCAACCGCGCGCATGAATTCGAGTTGCGGTTGGCCGGCGCAAGCTACGAGGAGATCGCGCGTGCCGGCGGCGGCATCGTGTCGACGATGCGCGCCACCCGTCAGGCGAGCGAAGAGGATCTTGTCCGCAGTGCGCTGCCGCGGGTCGATGCTCTCCTGCGCGAGGGCGTGACCACTCTCGAAATCAAATCGGGCTATGGGCTGGATCTCGCCGCCGAGGAAAAATCGCTGCGTGCCGCCCGCCGCATCGGCGAACTGCGGCCAGTGGCGGTGACGACGACCTTTCTCGGCGCGCATGCGCTGCCGCCGGAAGCGAACGGCGACAAGGATGCCTACATCGCCAAAGTCTGCGACGAGATGCTGCCAGCCGTAGCGCGGGCCGGTTTGGCCGATGCCGTCGACGGCTTCTGCGAAGGCATTGCTTTCACGCCGGAGCAGATCGGCCGCGTCTTCGAGGTGGCGAAGGCGCATGGCCTTCGCGTGAAACTGCACGCCGAACAGCTCTCCAATCTGGGCGGTGCAAAGCTTGCGGCACGCTACGGCGCTCTGTCGGCGGATCATCTGGAGCATGTGGACGAGGCGGGAGTCGAGGCTCTGGCGCAGGCCGGTACCGTCGCCGTGTTGCTGCCGGGCGCCTTCTACTTCGTGCGCGAATCCCACAAGCCGCCGGTCGAGCTGCTGCGCCGCCATGGCGTGAAGCTCGCCATCGCGTCGGACAGCAACCCCGGCACCTCGCCGCTCACCTCGTTGCTGCTGGCGATGAACATGGCGGCGACCCTGTTCCGTCTCACCGTCGATGAGTGCCTGGCCGGCGTGACGCGCGAAGCGGCGCGGGCGCTGGGCCGCCTCGATACGGTCGGCACGCTGGAGCCGGGCAAGTGGTGCGATCTTGCGATCTGGGACATCGAGCGTCCCGCCGAGCTGGTTTACCGCATGGGCTTCAACCCGTTGCATGTGCGTGTCTGGAGGGGCCGATGAAGCCAGTCGTCCTGTCGCCGGGTGAAGTCCCGCTCTCGGTCTGGCGCGATGTCTATCGTGGCGCCGATGTCTCGCTCGATCCTGCGGCCCTGCCGGCAGTCTCGAAGTCGGCGCAGGCGATCTCCGCCATCCTCGCCAAGGGCCAGCCGGTCTATGGCATCAACACGGGCTTCGGAAAGCTCGCCAGCGTACGCATCGAGACTGCCGATCTCGCGGCCCTGCAGCGCAATATCGTGCTCTCGCATGCCGCAGGAATCGGCGAGCCGATGCCGGTTCCCGTGGCGCGACTCATGATGGCGCTGAAGCTCGCGAGCCTTGCACAGGGTGCTTCGGGTGTGCGTGGTGCCACGATCCGTATGCTTGAGCGATTGCTGGCCAAGGGATTGACGCCGGTCGTGCCCCGCCAGGGCTCGGTTGGCGCTTCCGGCGACTTGGCGCCGCTCGCCCATATGAGCGCGGCTATGATCGGTGTCGGCTCCTTCTTCGTCGGCGATAAGGTCGTGCCGGCTGCCGAAGCGCTTTCCGACGCGGGCCTTGCCCCCTTGCAACTCGGTCCGAAAGAGGGGCTGGCCCTGCTGAACGGCACGCAGTTCTCGACGGCCTATGCACTGGCCGGCCTCTTCGAGGCGGAAAATCTGTTTGCCGCCGCGCTGGTGACGGGGGCTCTGTCTACCGACGCCGCGCGAGGCTCCGATGCGCCGTTCGATGCGCGCATCCATCGCCTGCGCCGTCACAGGGGCCAGATCGACGCCGCCGAAGCATTGCGCCGTCTCATGTCCGGCTCGGCCATTCGTGCCTCGCATCTCGTGGGCGACGAGCGCATTCAGGATCCTTACTGCCTGCGCTGCCAGCCGCAGGTCATGGGCGCCGTGCTCGATCTGCTTGGACAGGCTGCGGCGACGCTCGAAACCGAGGCCAACGGCGTCACCGACAATCCGCTGATCTTCGCCGACACGATGGAAGCGCTGTCGGGTGGCAACTTCCACGCCGAGCCCGTGGCGTTTGCAGCCGACATCATCGCCATGGCGATCTGCGAGATCGGCTCGCTGGCCGAACGCCGCATTGCCATGCTGGTCGACCCGGCGCTGTCGGGCCTGCCGGCGTTCCTGACGCCGCGGCCTGGCCTCAACTCGGGCTTCATGATCCCGCAGGTCACGGCGGCGGCACTCACCTCGGAGAACAAGCAGCGCGCCTATCCCGCCAGCGTCGATTCCATCCCGACTTCCGCCAACCAGGAGGACCATGTCTCGATGGCCGCGCACGGTGCGCGCCGCCTGCTCGATATGGCAGAGAATGGTTGCGCCATTGTCGGTATCGAGCTTCTGGCTGCAGCACAAGGCTGCGACTTCCATCGTCCGTTGGCGTCGAGCCCGCCGCTCGAAGCGGTGCGGACCCTGCTGCGCCGCGACGTGCCGCATCTCGAGGACGACCGCCATTTCCATCCCGACCTGGAGAAAGCCAAGGCGCTGGTCGCCGGAGGCGCCGTGGTCAAAGCCGTCGGTGACGGCTTCCTGCCAGTATTGAATCGAAAGGGAACAGCATGACCCGCATCGATAACGCCCGCGTCGTCCGCGCGCCGCGCGGCACCGAGATTTCGGCCAAGAGTTGGCTGACCGAAGCGCCGCTGCGCATGTTGATGAACAACCTCGATCCCGACGTGGCCGAGAAGCCCGGCGAACTGGTCGTCTATGGCGGCATCGGCAGGGCGGCGCGCGACTGGGGCAGCTTCGACCGCATCGTCGAGTCGCTGCGCAAGTTGAACGCCGACGAGACGTTGCTCGTGCAGTCCGGCAAGCCGGTCGGCGTGTTCCGCACGCACGCCGATGCGCCGCGCGTGCTGATCGCCAACTCCAACCTCGTGCCGCGCTGGGCGACTTGGGAGCATTTCAACGAGCTCGATCGCAAGGGCCTGATGATGTA
Source organism: Reyranella massiliensis 521 (assembly GCF_000312425.1). Classification (GTDB taxonomy): domain Bacteria; phylum Pseudomonadota; class Alphaproteobacteria; order Reyranellales; family Reyranellaceae; genus Reyranella; species Reyranella massiliensis. The sequence continues at coordinate 202,078 of NZ_HE997181.1, forward strand.
CGGCCAGATGACGGCCGGCTCCTGGATCTATATCGGCAGCCAGGGCATCGTTCAGGGCACCTACGAAACATTCGTCGAGATGGCGCGCCAGCACTACAACGGCAGCCTTGCCGGCCGCTGGATCCTGACCGCAGGCCTGGGCGGCATGGGCGGCGCGCAAACGCTGGCGGCCACCATGGCCGGCGCCTCCTGCCTGGCCGTCGAATGCCGGCCGAGCAGCATCGAGTTCCGCCTGCGCACCGGCTATGTCGACGTGCAGGCCAAGGATCTCGACGATGCACTGGCGATCATCGCGAAGGCGACGGCGGAGAAGAAAGCGGTCTCCGTCGCGCTCCTCGGCAATGCCGCCGAGGTACTGCCCGAGCTGCTGCGTCGCGGCGTGCGCCCGGATTGCCTGACCGACCAGACGTCCGCACACGATCCGGTCAACGGCTACCTGCCCAAGGGCTGGACGCTTGCCGAATGGGAAGCCAAGCGCGCCAGCGATCCCGCCGCCGTCACCAAGGCGGCTAAGCAGTCGATGGCTGGCCATGTGCGCGCGATGCTGGAGTTCCACAAGCTCGGCGTGCCGACGGTCGACTACGGCAACAACATCCGCCAGATGGCGCTGGAAGAGGGTGTGGCCGACGCCTTCAGCTTTCCGGGTTTCGTGCCGGCCTATATCCGCCCGTTGTTCTGCCGCGGCATCGGCCCGTTCCGCTGGGCCGCGCTCTCGGGCGATCCCGAGGACATCTTCAAGACCGACGCCAAGGTCAAGGAACTGCTTCCCGACAACAAGCATCTCCACACCTGGCTCGACATGGCCAAGACGCGCATCAAGTTCCAGGGCCTGCCGGCGCGTATCTGCTGGGTGGGATTGGGCGATCGCCATCGGCTCGGTCTCGCCTTCAACGAGATGGTGGCCAAGGGTGAACTGAAGGCGCCGATCGTGATCGGCCGCGACCACCTCGATTCAGGCTCGGTCGCCAGCCCCAATCGCGAGACCGAAAGCATGCGCGACGGCACCGATGCGGTGTCGGACTGGCCGCTGCTGAACGCGCTGCTCAACTGCGCCTCGGGCGCAACCTGGGTGTCGCTGCACCATGGCGGCGGCGTCGGCATGGGCTTCTCCCAGCATGCCGGCATGGTGATCGTGTGCGACGGCACGCCGGAGGCGGCCAAGCGCCTGGAGCGCGTTCTGTGGAACGACCCGGCCACCGGCGTGATGCGTCACGCCGATGCGGGTTACGAGGACGCGATCGCCTGCGCCCGCGAGAAGGGACTCAATCTGCCGAGCCTCTAGCGCTCGGCGAAGGCCTTCTCGACGACGAAGTCGCCGGCCTCGCCGTGATTGCCCTCGACGAAGTGCTGGTCGAGCAGCAGTTGCTTGGTGTCGGCAAGCAGAGCCGGGCTGCCGCAGATCATGACGCGGTCGTGCGCCGGATCCAGCGTCGGCAGCGCGATCTCGCTGAACAGCTTGCCCGAGGTGATCAGGTCGGTGATGCGGCCGCGGTTGCGGAACGGATCCCGCGTCACCGTCGGGAAATAGATGAGCTGGTTCCGCACCATCTCGCCGATCAGGTCGTCCTTGGGCAGGCGTTCGGTGATCAGCTCGCCGTAGGCGAGCTCGGCGACGCGGCGGCAGCCGTGCAGCAGCACGACCTTCTCGAAGCGTTCGTAGGTCGCGGGATCCTTGATGACGCTCAGGAACGGCGCCAGGCCGGTGCCGGTGCCGATCAGGTAGAGATTGCGGCCGTCCTTGAGGTTGTCGATCACCAGCGTGCCGGTGGCCTTGCGGCCGACGATGACATTGTCGCCGGTCCTGAGGTGCTGCAGGCGCGAGGTGAGGGGGCCGTCCGCCACCTTGATCGAGAAGAATTCGAGATTCTCCTCGTAGTTGGCGCTGGCGACGCTGTAGGCACGCAGCAGCGGCTTCTCGCCGAGCGCGAGGCCCATCATGGTGAACTCGCCATTGCGGAACCTGAACGAAGGGTCACGCGTGGTCGTGAAGCTGAACAGCGTGTCGGTCCAGTGATGAACGTCGAGCACCCGTTCCTGGGTGAAGTTGGCCATAATCGTTCGTACACAAACGACGTGGCTGCATCAAGGCGGCTTATCTCAACTTGAAAAGTAGGGATTTCAGGGTTTCCCGCTCGGCCGGGGTGAGCGGCGCCAGCGTGTCCTCGGTGGCCTGGAAGGCGCCAGAAACCGCCTGGTCGACCTTGGCCTGTCCCGCCGGCGTCAGCGCGACCAGCAGCCGGCGGCCATCGTCCGGGTCGGCGCTGGTCTTGGTCAATCCGCGCGCGGAAAGCCGGTCGATCACGCCCTTGATCGTGGCCACGTCCATGGCCGTCCGTCGGCCAAGCTGATTCTGCGAGCAGGTGCCGACTTCGGCAAGCTTGGAGAGCGCCGCCCATTGCGTCGGCGTGAGATCGCCGTCCATCAGCCCGTCGAAGATGGCGACATGACGCTGCACGACCTGGCGCAGAATGAAACCGATCTGCTCGTCCAGAACGTAGCGGCGGCGTGACGCTCGGCGGCTCATGGAAATATTCTCCAACACAGGGGCCGGCAGCAATATGACGACCGAACCCGGCCGTGTGAAAGCAAGAACAGATCGGCGTGCGGACCTGTATGATCGAACCGGCGGTTGATGCGCGAGGTGGCCATGTCTCAGTCCATGTCCGAACCAGGGCCTTTGTCGTTCCATGTGCCCGCGCCGGCAGTGCGGCCCGGCGGCACGCCGGATTTCAGCGACGTGAAGATTTCGCGCGCCGGCGAAGTGCGGCGGCCGGACGTCGACGTCGCGCCCGCAGACATCCGCGATCTCGCCTTCCAGATCATCCGGGTGCTGGACCGCAACAGCGAAGCGGTCGGCCCCTGGGCCGGTCTGCTGAGCGACCAGGAGTTGCTCGAAGGCTTGCGCCACATGATGACGCTGCGTGCCTTCGATGCCCGCATGCAGATGGCGCAGCGCCAGGGCAAGACCTCGTTCTACATGCAGCACCTGGGGGAGGAGGCGGTGAGCTGCGCCTTCCGCAAGGCACTCGAGCCCGGCGACATGAACTTCCCGACCTACCGTCAGGCGGGCCTTTTGATTGCCGGCGACTACCCCATGCTCGACATGATGAATCAGATCTATTCCAACGAGCTCGACCCGATGAAAGGGCGGCAGTTGCCGGTGATGTATTCGTCGCGCGAGCATGGCTTCTTCTCGATCTCGGGCAACCTCGCGACCCAGTACATCCAGGCAGTCGGCTGGGCGATGGCGTCGGCGATGAAGCGCGACACACGGATCGCCGCCGGCTGGATCGGCGACGGCTCGACCGCCGAATCCGACTTCCATGCCGCGCTGGTCTTCGCCTCGACCTACAAGGCGCCGGTCGTGCTCAACATCGTCAACAATCAATGGGCGATTTCGACCTTTCAGGGCATCGCCCGCGGCGGCGCCGGCACCTTCGCTGCGCGCGGCCTGGGCTTCGGCATTCCGGCGTTGCGGGTCGACGGCAACGACTATCCGGCGGTGCATGCTGTGGCCAAGTGGGCCGTCGAGCGGGCGCGCCGCAACCTCGGTCCGACCGTGATCGAATACGTGACCTATCGCGTCGGCGCGCATTCGAGTTCGGACGATCCCTCGGCTTACCGGCCCAAGACCGAGTCCGATGCGTGGCCGCTCGGCGATCCCGTGCTGCGATTGAAGAACCACCTGATCCACCGCGGCGCCTGGTCGGAGGATCGCCACAAGCAGGCCGAGGCCGAAGTGATGGCGGCCGTCATTGCGGCCCAGAAGGAAGCAGAAACGCACGGCACGTTGCACACTGGGCCGCATCCTTCAGCTCGCGACATGTTTGAGGGCGTCTACGAACAGATGCCGCCGCACCTGCGGCGACAGCGCCAGCAGGGCGGAGTCTAGACCATGCCGCGCAAGACCATGGTCGAGGCGATCCGCGACGCAATGGATGTCGCCATGCAGCGCGACGACAATGTCGTCGTCTTCGGTGAGGACGTTGGTTACTTCGGCGGTGTCTTCCGTTGCACGCAGGGCCTTCAGCAGAAGTTCGGCTCCAGCCGGTGCTTCGATGCGCCGATCAGTGAGTCCGGCATCGTCGGTGCGGCCGTTGGCATGGCCGCCTACGGGCTGCGGCCCTGCGTCGAGATCCAGTTCGCCGATTACATGTATCCAGCCTACGACCAGATCGTGTCGGAAGCGGCGCGGCTACGCTATCGCTCGAACGGCCAGTTCACAGCACCGCTGGTCGTGCGCATGCCGACGGGCGGCGGCATCTTCGGCGGCCAGACCCACAGCCAGAGCCCGGAAGCGCTGTTCACCCATGTCGCCGGCCTCAAGACCGTCGTGCCGTCCAATCCCTACGACGCGAAGGGGCTGCTGATCGCCGCCATCGAGGACAACGATCCGGTGATCTTCCTTGAACCCAAGCGCCTCTATAACGGCCCGTTCGACGGCCATCACGATAGGCCCGTGACGCCGTGGGCGCGCCATCCTCAAGGCGAAGTCCCCGACGGCCACTACACCGTGCCCCTGGGCAAGGCCGCGATCCGTCGCGAAGGCAGCGCGGTGACGGTGCTGGCCTACGGCACCATGGTTTTCGTCGCGGAAGCGGCGGCGTCCGAAGCCGGTATCGATGCCGAAGTCATCGACCTGCGCACGCTCGTGCCCTACGACCTCGAGACAATCGTCGCCTCGGTGAACAAGACCGGACGCTGCGTGATCGTGCACGAGGCGACATTGACGTCGGGCTTCGGCGCCGAGCTGAGCGCACTGGTGCAGGAAAATTGCTTCTACCATCTCGAAGCGCCCGTCACGCGCGTGGCCGGGTGGGATACGCCCTATCCGCATGCGCAGGAGTGGGACTACTTCCCGGGACCGGCGCGGGTCGGCCGCGCCCTCAAGGCCGTGATGGAGGCCTGAGATGGGAATCCGCATCGTCAAGCTGCCCGATGTCGGCGAGGGCGTGGCTGAGGCCGAGGTCGTCGAGTGGCACGTCGCGGTCGGCCAGTCGGTGCTGGAGGACCAGATCCTTGCGGCCGTCATGACCGACAAGGCAACCGTCGAGATCCCGTCGCCGGTTGCCGGCACGGTGGTGGCGCTGGGCGCCGAGGTCGGCGGTGTGCTGGCCGTTGGGGCTGAATTGATCCGGCTCGAAGTGGCCGGCGAGGGCAATGCCGAAGTCGCCGCCGCGCCGCGCGAAGCCGCCGCCGCACCGCCGCCCGCGCAACCGCTTGCAGCGGCGCCGGCGCCGAAGCTGCCGGTACCGCCGCCAGCCTCACCGACTGTTGAGCCCGCCTCGGCGCCCCTGCCGACAAGCCGCGCGCCGATGGGACCGCCACGTCCGCCGGGTGAGAAGCCGATCGCCTCGCCGGCTGTACGACGCCGTGCCCGCGATGCCGGGGTCGATCTGCGTCAGGTCCGCGGTACGGGCCCGGCGGGCCGTATCGGCCATGACGATCTCGACGCCTATCTGCGCGTCGGCACGACGTCGGCAAAGGCGGTGCGTTCGGCAAACACCGAGGTCACGACCGTCAAGGTCATCGGCCTGCGCCGGCGCATCGCGCAGAAGATGGCGGAGGCCAAGCGTCGGGTTGCGCACTTCTCCTATGTCGAGGAGATCGACGTCACGGCGCTCGAAGAGCTGCGCGCGTCGTTGAATGCCGAACACCGGCAGGACCGTCCGCGCCTGACCCTGATGCCGTTCCTCATGCAGGCCCTGGTCAAAGCCGTCGCCGATTTCCCCGAGATGAACGCGCTGTATGACGACGAGGCGGAAACCATCGAGCGGCATGGCGGTGTGCATATCGGCATTGCCACGCAAACGCCGTCCGGCTTGATGGTGCCTGTGGTTCGCCACTGCGAGTCGCTCGACCTCTGGGAGTGCGCGGCCGAAGTGCAGCGACTCGCCGAGGCTGCTCGCGAAGGCCGCGCGACCCGGGCCGAGCTGGCCGGCTCCACCATCACCATCACCAGTCTCGGCGCTCTGGGGGGGATCGTCACGACTCCGGTAGTCAACCGGCCCGAGGTGGCGATCATCGGCGTCAACCGGCAGGTCGTGCGGCCGGTGTGGCAAGGCTCTCAGTTCGTGCCGCGAACCATGATGAACCTGTCGTCGTCGTTCGATCACCGCGTCATCGACGGCTATGTCGCCGCTCGTTTCGTCCAGCGCATCAAGAGCCTGCTCGAAACGCCGGCGACCCTTTTTCTAGAGGCGTGAGATGGCCGAGATAACAGCCAAGGTACTGGTCGTCGGTGGCGGGCCCGGAGGCTACGTCGCCGCTATTCGCGCGGGCCAGCTCGGCCTCGATACCGTGCTGGTCGAGCAGGGCGGTGCCGAAGGCGGGCTGGGCGGCACCTGCCTGAATGTCGGCTGCATCCCCTCCAAGGCCGTCATTCATGCTGCCGACGCCTATCATCGCGCCGTCGAACAGACGGCCGTCACGCCCTTCGGCCTGCGTGTCGAACACCCGGCGATTGACTTCGCACGGACGGTCGAGTGGAAGGACGGCATCGTTGGCCGTTTGACCAGCGGCGTCGGTGCATTGTTGAAGCGGCACAAGGTCAAGATCGTGCAGGGGCACGCCGAGCTGGTGGACGGCAAAACCTGCAAGGTCGAGACCGATACGGGACCGCAAACCATACGTGCTGAGCATGTGATTCTGGCAACGGGTTCGGTAACAGCGCCGCTGCCGCCGCTGCCGTTCGGCGGCAAGGTTATTTCTTCGACCGAAGCGCTGTCGCTGCAGACTATTCCCAAGCGTCTCGTCGTGGTTGGCGCCGGCTATATCGGTCTCGAACTCGGAACTGCCTTCGCTAAACTCGACGCCAAGGTGACAATCGTCGAGGCCGAGGATCGCATCCTGCCGGCCTACGATACCGAGCTGGTGCGGCCGGTCGCCAGGCGCCTCCAGGCGCTGGGCGTTGACATCCTTCTGCGCGCACGCGCGTCGGGCCTCGCTGAAGATGGCGGCTCGGTGCTGATCGAAGACGGAAGCGGATCGAAACGCAGCCTGCCGGCCGACCGCATCCTCGTCGCCACCGGCCGACGCGCCCGGCTGGAGGGCTTCGGCCTGGAGCGGCTCGACCTCACGATGAACGGCCGCTTCGTCGCCGTCGACGAGCGCTGCGCCACGTCGATGCGCAATGTCTGGGCGGTGGGCGATATCACCGGCGAGCCGATGCTGGCGCATCGCGCGATGGCGCAGGGCGCCGTGGTCGCCGAGGTTATCGCCGGCCATCGCCGCGTTTTCGACAGCGCCGTGATTCCGGCTGTCTGCTTCACCGACCCCGAAATCGTCACCGTCGGCCTCTCGCCGGAGGCCGCGCGTCAGGCTGGGCGCGAGGTGCGCGTCGCCAGTTTCCCGTTCCAGGCCAACGGCCGCGCCCTGACGTTGGGGGCCGAGGATGGCTTTGTGCGCGTGACGGCGCGTGCCGACAATCACCTGGTCCTTGGCATTGCGGCGGTCGGTGCCGGCGTATCGGAACTTGCTGGCAGTTTTGCCCTCGCGCTTGAGATGGGTGCGCGTCTGGAAGACATCGGCGGCACCATCCACGCGCATCCGACCTTGGGCGAGGCTTTCCATGAAGCCAGCCTGCGGGCGCTCGGCGAGGCACTTCACATCTAGCATCGTCATGACTTTTTCCTTCGTCGGACGCTGCGCGCGGACTGGAAGGCTCGGCGCCGCCGTCACAACCTCCTCGATCGCGGTCGGCTCGCGGTGCCAGCACGCGCGAGCGGGCGTCGGTGCCGCCTTGACCCAGCACCGCACCGATCCACGGCTAGGGCCGCTTGCTCTCGATCTGCTGGCACGTGGTTTCACCGCCGACGAAGCCATGAAGGCCATCGTCGCGGCAACGCCCTATCGCAACTGGCGTCAGCTCGCCGTGATCGACGCCGCCGGTCGTACTGCGGTCTATTCCGGCGCCCATGTTCGTGGCGAGCGTGCCGAGGCCCAGGGCCGGGGTTGCGCCGCCATCGCCAACATCGTCCGGTCCGAGACGATCCCTCGCACCATGGTCGAGAGGTTCGAGCGCTCTCGGATCGCCCGTTGGCGCAACGCCTCGTCGAAGCACTTGCAGCCGGCGAAGCTGCTGGTGGCGAACGAGTGCCGGTGATGTCGGCGGCGCTGATCGTGGTTGATAAGGAGTCTTTCCCCTATGTCGAGCTCCGTGTCGACGATCACCTTACGCCGATCGTGGAGCTTTCCCGTCTCCGGTCGCTCTATCAGACCGAGGCCGATGCCTACGTGACGCGCACCGTCGATCCCGAGCAGGCATCACCACCTCCCAACATGGCCCGCTAGGCGCACGCGGCGGTGATCGCTACTTCTTCTGCAGTACGTCCAGCAGCACCAGGCTCATCGCCTCGGCGCCGGTCCGGATTGTCGGCTCGGGCACCGGCGCGAACTCCGGCGAATGGTTGCCGGGCACCGGCTTCTTGTCCTTCGCCGCCTGGGCGAGATCCTTGGGGTCGAGTCCCCCGATGCCGAAGTAGAAGGAGGGGACGCCTGCAATGACGAATTCGGAATAGTCCTCGCTCGCCGAGCCTGGCTCCCGCATGAGCCGTGCCTTGTCACCATACGCTGCCTTCAGCACCGCGCCGCTGCGGGCCGCGAGCTTTTCGTCATTGAAGACGGCCTTCGCGCCGGCCGTGATCTTGATCTCCGGCGGCGGTGCGCCGGCCATCATGGCCACCGCCTTGGCGGTCCGCTCGACACCGTCGATCATCCGGGCGCGCGTGGCGTCGTCGTGCGAGCGGATCGTGCCGCGCAGCAGCGCGGTATCGGGAATGATGTTGCCGGCGCTGCCGGCCTGTACGGCGCCGATCGTCACCACGCCGAATCTGGCGGCATCCTTCTCGCGGCTGATCACGCTCTGCACGTCGACGATGAAGCGGCCGGCCATCATGATCGGGTCGATGGTGACGTGCGGGCGAGAACCGTGGCCGCCCTTGCCGATGAAGTTGATTTCCAGGCCGTCGGAAGTCGAGTTCCAGACACCCGGCTTGTAGCTCACATAGCCGTAGGGGCCTGGGCCGACATGCAGCGCGAAGCCGTAATCCGGCTTGGGAAAGCGGGTGAACAACCCGTCGGCCACCATCGCCTTGGCGCCGCCACCGCCTTCTTCGGCCGGCTGCCCGACGAACACCAGAGTGCCGCTCCATTGGTCCTTCATGTCGAGCATGATCTTGGCGACGGCCGCCCACACCGCCATGTGGATGTCGTGACCGCAGGCATGCATCACCGGCGTTTCCTTGCCGCGCCAGATCTGCGTGGCCTTGCTCGCATAGGGTAGGCCGGTCTTTTCCGGCATCGGCAAGGCATCAAGGTCGGTGCGGACCATGATCGTGGGGCCTGGCCCGTTCTTGTAGATCGCAACGATGCCGGTCCGGCCGACTTTCTCCGTCACGTCGTAGCCCAGCGCGCGCATCTCGGCAGCGAGCTTGGCGGCCGTCCGGGTCTCCTGGAAGCCGAGTTCGGGATGAGTGTGGATGTCCTTGTAGAGAGCATCGAGGCGGGAATACTGGGTGTCGAGGCTACGCGTGATCGCGGCGCGCTGAGTGGCCATGTCGACTGCGCCAGCCGGGACCGCCAGGCCCAGTGCGACGACCAAGGCAAGACTGCTGCTCCGCAGTTGGAACCCGATGCTCACCATGCATTCCCTCTCTTTTGTCGCTACCGGCGATACGGTATCGGACCGGCGAACGATCGGGAAGGTGGCATTGCCGGTGCCATCGTCATGGCGACTGCCGGCGAGAGCGGCCTGCTGTCAACGCTCCCGCTCCTTTCCCGCTTTCCTGCCATCAGGTCCGCCGTCTGGCCGGGCAAATCCGGCAAGGGAGGCGTAGTTGCGCACCATCGCCTTGCGTTCCTCGTAGGAGGCAATCTCGTCGATGGCGGCGAAGCCATCGGGTGCCCGAGCCTCGATCATGTCGATAACGCCCTCCGGTCCACCACGGCGATTGGCCAGCACGATTTCCGCCGTGGCCGGTCGCCGCTCGTTGTCATAGCGGGCGAGAGACGCTTCGATCGTGTCTCCGGATACCAGACAGGTGGCGAGGCATTTGGCGTCGAGAATCGCCTGGCTCGCGCCATTGGAGCCGACAGGATACATTGGATGAGCGGCATCGCCGAGCAGCGTCACGCGCCCGAAGGACCAGCGCGGCAGGGGATCGCGATCGCAGTTCGGATATTCGTAGAAGCTTCCGGTCGCCTCGATGATCGCGGCCGGATCGACGAAGTCCAGGCGGAAGCGGTTGCGCACGAACGGCAGGACCTCCTCCATGACGCCGATGCGGCTCCAGTCCTCGCGTCGCGGAGGCCCCATGCCCGCTTCGCCCGTCCGCGCCATCACGGCCCAGTTCGTCAGACGCATATCGGGAGACTGAGGATCGACGGCGATCGGGTAGTAGACGAACTTCGCGACGTTGCCGCCGGCGATCGCCATCGTGCGGCCGTCGCGCCAGATCGGCCAGCGGGTCGCCCCACGCCACAGCATGATCCCGCTCCAGATCGGCGGCCCTTCGTCGGGGTAGAGCGCGGCGCGGACGCTCGAATGGACGCCGTCGGCGCCGACAAGCAGATCGCCCTGCCGCGTAGCGACCGAGCCGTCCGGCCGCACGAGGCGGACCGTGACGCCGCTCTCGGTCTCGGTGAAGCCTGCGACATTCCAGCCGGTGTGTATGGCATTGTCGCCGAGCCGCGCGAGGGCCGCTCTATGGATCAGGCCAAGAAGCCGGCCGCGGTGGATGCTGAACTGCGGGACATTGTAGCCGGCATCGAGCCCCCTCAGTTCCTGCCATACGACCTGACCGAATCGGTTTGTGTAGATCAGCTCGCGCGTCCGGATGCCGGCGGCATCCAACTCGCCCATCAATCCGAGCTCGGCCAGTTCCTTGACGGCATGCGGCAGCATGTTGATACCGACGCCGAGTTCGCGAACGGCGTCGGCGCGCTCGAAGATCTCGACATCGATGCCGGCGCGTTGCAGGTAAAGGGCCGTCGTCAACCCGCCGATGCCGCCGCCTGCGATCAGGACTTTCATTCCCGAGGCTCCCCTGACGCAGCCTGTCTCGAGTATTCGAGCTGCATGGCGACGAGGTTGGCGGTGTCCACCCGATAACGACCGGCGATTGCCTGCAGCGTTTCGTTCAAGGCTGAAACAGGACGGTGTGCGATGGCGGAGTCGAGCATCCCATCCGTCGGCCGGGACGTCGCGACCAGGTCGGGCAGAATGCCAAGACCGCTGCGGCTCCGAAGGGGCCGTGCCTGGTCGGCGACGGTGACGACGTGCGACCGATAGGTTCGGGACCAGGCATCGGCGACCAGAGCCAGCGATACTTCGTCGACGCCGGACCCGAGCGAAATGCCGAGGGTTTCGCGCTTCCAGAAGGCGAGGGTATTGCCGATCGCAGTCAAGGCAAAAGGCCGCGTGAAGACGAAGATGCTGCTGTCGTGCTGCGCATCCCAGCTCGCGGCTCCCAGTTCGCGCGCCATCTGTTCGGCCTTGCCGCGTCCCGCGATCGCCTCGATCAGCGTGAGCGACATCGGCATCGACGCGCTGACTCCAGTCGTCGTGGCGACGCCGCGGTCGACCACGAACCGCCGGTCAGGAACGAAACGAATCGACGGGTGTCGCTTCAGCAACTGATCGCGATAGTACCAATGCGTTGTGGCCTGCCGACCGTCGAGCAGTCCGGCGGCGCCGACGACCTTGGCGCCGGCGCAGATGCCGACGATGATTGCGCCTTTCGCCGCCTGCTGCTGGATCCACTGCAATGCCGCCGGATCATCGTCGCGATGCATCGCCGGCACGATCACGTAGTCGGCGCCGTCGGGATGACGGGCGTCGAAATCGGCAATGGTGCCGTCGGGCTCGACCTTCAACGCCGGATAGAGTGCTACCGGACCGGGCGAGGTCGCGAGTGCAGTCACATCGGCAACGTCGGCGCGGCGAAGAATGCCGTAAGGCATCAGATAATCGGTAGTCTCGGTGCCGTCGTTGATGCCGATAATCGCCACGACCGGACGCGCGCGCTTCGGCGGCTTCAGCGCCGCCAGAGTGGCATCGACTTCGGCCTGTGGAACTGGCTGGGTCCTTGTGGCAGTAGGAGCCGACGGCAGGGAAACCATCCAGCCGGCCCCGATAGCCAGAAGGATCGCAACGCTCAAGCCACTCCAAAGAACCAACCGACGATGCATGACACTCCGGCTCGACTTCTTTGGGACGTCCCCGCGACGTTGAACCAGAGGCTAGCGTTCCTATTTTTTGGCTGAAATGACATGAATCGAGCAAATGCTGCCATGTCCCGAAAGATCGCTCTCGTCATTCACCCTGGATTTCAAATCCTCGACGCTGCCGGCCCCACGGCGGCTTTCGAGATCGCCGGGCGTCTTCGGCCGAACAGCTACGACCTGCATTTGATGGCGCCAGGCGAAGGTGCGGTGGAGAGTTCTTCCGGCGTGAGGCTTTCGGCTCGACCGTTGGGTGCCGGCCCGTTCGACACCGTCGTGATCGCCGGCGGAGAGATCATCCAGTCTGAAGAGGCTGCACGGGAAATTCTCGGCTGGCTCAGGTCCGTGATCGCGCGACGCATCGCCAGCGTTTGTTCGGGCGCCTATTTCCTCGCAGAGGCGGGGCTGCTCGAGGGGCGACGCGCTACCACCCATTGGGCAAGCTCAGGCGACTTCGCCAATCGCTATCCGAACGTCAGGTTAGATACAGACCGCATCTTCATCCGTGACGGCGATATCTGGACCTCCGCCGGCGTTTCGGCGGGTATCGACCTGGCCTTGGCGCTGATCGAGGACGATCTTGGCGCCGATGTCGCTCGCCGCACCGCGCAGCAGCTTGTGGTTCACCAACGTCGGCCCGGTGGCCAGTCGCAGTTCTCGGCGCTGGTGGAACTGGGTGGCCGCACGGGCCGCTTCGCCGGCTTGATCGACTGGGTGCGCGAGCATCTGGCCGAGCCGTTGACCGTCGAGCACCTCGCCGACCAAGTGGCGATGAGCCCCCGTAATTTTGCCCGAACTTTCGTCGCGGAAACCGGCACCACACCGGCTAAGGCCGTGGAACGGCTGCGTATCGACGTGGCGCGGGCTGCCGTCGAGGCGGGCCATGCGCCGTTCGACCGGATCGCCGAGGAGACCGGCTTCGGGGATGCGGGCCGTATGCGGCGGGCCTTTCTCAGGAATCTGGGGCACCCGCCGCAAACGCTCCGGCGCAGCTTTTGAGCCAGTGAGCTAGCCGAAACGCTGGTTTCCGACGGCGTCGAAGCGGCTGCCGAGGCGATAGCGCGAGGAGGGGTGCAGGCAGCGCACCATCGTGACCGGCGTGGTGCGCGTCCAGGTGCGCCGCGTCAGCAGCAGGCAGGGCTCGGGCGCTGCGATCTTCAGATGCGCGGCCTGTTCGTCGGTCGGCAGAACGGCATCGACGACATGCTCGATCTCGTCGAACGGTACGTTCTGCACCAGATAGTCGCCCGGCGGCACGGTGCTGAAATCCTGATCCAGGAAGTTCGGCACGACGCTCGGGTTGACGTAGCGATCCTCGAGCTGCACCGGGACCTCGTTTTCGAGGTGAAGGCACACCGCGTGGAAGACCGACGAGCCGGCCTGCAGGCCGAGCCAGGCGGCGACGTCGGGAGGGGCGGCGACCCGGTCGGCTGCGAGCGGGGCGCAGCGATAGTCGTGGCCGCGCTGGCGGACTTCGCGGCCGATGGAGGCGATCTGCAGCAGTGTCAGCTGCGGCTTGTCCTGGGCGACGAAGCTGCCGACACCGGCGACGCGCACGATGCGGCCCTTCTGCATAAGATCGCGCAGCGCGCGATTGACGGTCATGCGTGACATGCCGAACTGCTGGACCAGCTCGTGCTCCGACGGCAGGCGATGGCCAGGCGGCCAGGAGCCGTCCTGGATACGCCGGACGATATAGTCCTCGACCTGCTGATAGCGCGCCGTCGGTCCCATCCGTCCCTCTATCCGCTCCTCTAGTGGTCGGCCGCCATGGCTTCGACGCGGATCTCCTCGGTGAGCCGCGCCTTCAACGCCATGAACTCGGACGAGGTCTTGATCGTGTAGTGCCGCGGATGCGGGAAGTCGGCTTCGACCTCGGCCTTGATGCGGCCGGGCCGCGCGCTCATCACCACGACGCGGCTCGCCATGAAGATCGCCTCGTCGATGTCGTGGGTGACGAACATCACCGTCTTCTGCGCCTGCTCCCAGATGCCGAGCAGCAGCTCCTGCATCAGCACGCGCGTCTGGTTGTCGAGCGCGCCGAACGGCTCGTCGAGCAGCAGGATCTTGGGGTCGTTGGCCAGCGCCCGGGCGATCGCCACGCGCTGCTGCATGCCGCCTGAGAGCTGCTTGGGATAGTGCTTCTCGAAGCCGCGCAGACCGACCTGGGCGATGAAGCGCTCGCTGATGTCGCGCTGCTCCGCCGCCGGCATGTTCTTCTCGCGCAGGCCGAAGCAGATGTTTTCCTGCACCGTCAGCCAGGGAAACAGCGTGTAGCTCTGGAACACCACCCCGCGGTCGGCGCCCGGTCCGGAGATCGGCACGCCGTCGAGCAGGATCTCGCCGGTCGAGGGCGTCTCCAGCCCGGCCACGAGGCGGAGCAGGGTGGACTTGCCGCAGCCCGAGGGGCCCAGCACGGTGATGAAATCGTTGTCGCCGACTTCGAGCGACACCGGCTGCAGGGCCTGGGTCGGTGGCACGCCACGACGGTTGCTGGCGAAGGTCTTGCCGACGCCGCGGATCGACAGGCGGCTCATCGCTGGAAGCTCCAGGCGAAGAGGCGTTGGTTGACCCACTTGAACATCAGGTCGGAGACCAGGCCCACGAGGCCGATGACGACGATGCCGGCGATGATGTGGTCGGTCGCCATAAGCGCCTGGCTGTCGGTGATCATATGGCCGATGCCGGAGGAGGCACCGATCAGTTCGGCGACGATGATGTAGGTCCAGCCCAGGCCCAGCACCTGGCGCAGCGCTTCGGCGATCTCAGGGGCTGCGCCCGGCAGTACGACGCGGCGGATGGCGGCGGTGTCCTTGCAGCCCAGCGTGTAGGCCGCCTCGATCAGGTCGCGGCGCGTGGCGCTTACGATCATGGTGATCATCAGGGTGAGCTGGAAGAAGCAGCCGATGAAGATGACGGTGAGCTTCTGCGCCTCGCCGATGCCGACCCACAGGATCAGGAGCGGGATGAAGGCCGAGGCCGGCAGGTAACGCGCGAAGGAAACGAAGGGTTCGAAGAAGGCCTCGATTGGCTTGTAGGTGCCCATGGCGATGCCCAGCGGCACGGCGATGACGGCAGCGAACAGGAAGCCGCCAACCACGCGCCAGATCGTCATGCCGACGTCGAAGCTGAATCCCTGCGTTGCGAAGAGGTCCCAGCCGGACAGCAGCGTCTGCCAAGGCGAAGCGAGGAAGTGTTTCGGGACCGCGCCGCTCCAGGTGATGAGCGCCCACAGGCCCACGAAGCCCACGAAGAAGGCCACGCCGAGGAGAGTTCTTTTCTCCCGGCTGACAGGAACAAGCAGTTTCATAGGTCGCTTTTCTTGGCTTGAGGCCGGGAGCGTGCCTTTCGGAGGCACGCTCCCGGTGAAGGCGTCAGTTCAGGAACGTCGTGTCGAACAGCGTGTCGAGATTGGCCGGCTTGGCCTTGATCACGCCGATCTCGAGGAGCAGTTCGGCGGCTTCCTTGTTGAAGGCCTGGATCTCGCCGTTGAAGAACTTCTTGTTGGCTTCGCGGTCGGCCCACTTGATTTTGGACTGCGACTTCTCGAACTGCTCCGCCGTCTGCTTGACGTCGGCGCCCATGATCGTGAAGGCCTTCTTCGGATCCTTGTTGATCATCTCCAAAGCCTGGAAGTAGCTCTCCGTCAGCGCCTTAGCGGCCTTGGGGTTCTCCTTGATGAACTTCGGCGTGCAGCCGAACGTGTCGAACACCATCGGGTACTGCAGCGAATCGGCGATCAGCTTGCCCGACTCAGGCTTGTCGCGGACCAGGCTGAGATAGGGCTCATAGGTCACGGCGGCGTCGAGATTGCCGGTGCCGGCCACGAAGGCATTGGCCGCGGGCGCGGGTTCGAGCGTGACGAGCTTCACGTCCTTCAAGCTCAGCCCGTTCTTCTTCAGGATCCAGGCCAGGGTGAAGTGCGGGTTGGTACCGGGCGCGGAAGCCGCGACCGTCTTGCCCTTGAGGTCGGCGACCTTGGAGATGGTGTTGCGTGCGACGATGCCGTCCGAGCCCATGCCCTGGTCCATCTTGAAGAGCTGGGTGGTGGCGATGCCGTTGGCGTTCCACACGATCCAGGTCTCGACCGTCGTGGCTGCGCACTGGATGTCGCCCGATGCGATGGCGAGGTGGCGGTCCTTCTGTGGGATCTTCTTGATCGAGACGTCGAGGCCGTTGGCCTTGAAGATGCCGGCCTCCTTGGCCAGCGTCAGCGGGGCAAAGCCGGTCCAGCCGGAAATGCCGATGGCGACTTTGGTTTCCTGTGCCTGAGCAAGCGCCGTGCCGCCGGCAAGGACGGCGAGTGCAGCGACGAAAGTCTTGAACGATCTCGACATGGAAGGCTCCCTTTATTTGTCGATGGGGCTGAGCGACTACGAACGATAGACGACGGGGAAGATCGGCGCATCGAAGGGGTCGCCGTCTTTCATGGTGAGGCCTGTAAAGGGCGGCGAGCCCTTGCCTGCGCGTTGGGCATAGACGGCATCGTCGCCGACCCAGCGTGCCGAGAAGACTCGGCGCATCCGCGGCGAATGATTGGCCGGCGCGCCATGCACCGTGCGGAAGCTGAAGGCGATGGCGTCGCCCGGCTCCATTTCCCAGCCAACGATGTCGAATTCGCCGCGCTTGGCCTCGATGTCCGGCATGACCTCGAAATCGTCGTTGGCATAGAGGCGGGTGCCGTCGAAGCGCATCGGGCGGAAGCCCCTGCCCCAGCGATGCGAACCGCGCACGCACTCCATCACCACGTCGCGCGAAACGGGATCGAGCGGGATCCAGAAGCTCACGCTCTGCCGGCCCTCGACGCAGTAGTAGGGCTGGTCCTGGTGCCACGGCGTCACAGTGCTGCCGCCGGGTTGCTTGACCAGCACATGGTCGTGGAAGAAGCGGGCAGTCTTCGAGCCCATCAAGCCGGCCGCGAATTCCGCCGCCGGCGATTTCATCACGAAATCTTCGAACTCGGGGATGCGCTGCCAGTTGCACAGGTCCTGGAAGAAGGGGGCGGAGCCGTCTGCCGGTCGGACCGTCCGTTCCAGCGGGCTGGGATCGGCCATTAGGGCCTCGATACCTGCCCGAAGGGGCTCGACCCAATCCTTGAAGACGCCGCGCAGCACAATGGCGCCATCGGCCTGGTAGGCTGCCGCGGCGCCATCCTGCTCAGAAAATGCTCGCTCCCCGCCCATGCATCCCCCTCTTGCCTGTCTATACAAGTTAAGACAGCAGAAACCGTGCCAAGCAAGCGGGCAATGATCGCTCGCCACGCAAAAGGGAGGAGATCCCGGCTTAGGCTGTGATCGACCCCGCCACCTGCCGAGTGGCGGCATTCAGCCTATTCCACACATTGATCGTGGAAATGGCGAGCAGGAGCGCCGACAGGGCGCGTTCGTCGTAGTGCCGGGTCGCTTCGGCCCAGACATCGTCCGATATCGGGTCAGCCCGGTCGCTGAGCCGGGTGACGGATTCGGTCAGCGCCAGGGCAGCCCGTTCGGCCTCGCTGAACCACGGCGCCTCGCGCCAAGCGGCCACCGTGTAGAGCCGCTCGTCCGTCTCGCCGCCCTTCTTGAGGTCGCTGGCGTGCATGGCCACGCACAGGCTGCAGCCGTTGATCTGGCTCGCCCGCAAATGAACCATGTCGACGATCTGCTTGGGCAGGCCAGCCTTGATCGAGCTTTCGTTCAGCGCCATCAGCGCCTGCATGGCGCCGGGAACGATCATGGCGGGGTGCTTCATTCGTGCTTGCATGATGAATCTCCTGATTCGGTCTCGACGTTTCCGTCGCCCGGCCGTCGCCACGTCACGTGTCACATCGGCCGGGTTTCGTTCGTCATGGCTTTGACGGACCGGCAGAGGAAAGTGTGACCATGGACGAGCAGAAAATTCTCGGCGATCGCTTCGAGGCCAACCGCAAGCATCTCTACCGGGTTGCCTATCGCATGCTGGGCTCGCCGGGTGAGGCCGAGGACGCGGTGCAGGAAGCCTGGCTTCGGCTGAGTCGTGCCGGCGCCGATGATGTCGACAATCTCTCGGGCTGGCTGACCACGGTGGTGGCGCGCATCTGCCTCGACATGCTGCGTGCCCGCAAGACGCGGCGCGAAGAGCCGCTGGAAGCTCCCGACGAAAAAGGCGGAGAAGAAAAGCCCGCTGCGGCATCCGTCGTCCCGGGAACGATTGATCCCGAGCAGGAGGCGCTGCTGGCCGATTCGGTCGGCCTCGCGCTCCTTGTCGTGCTTCAGACGCTTGCACCGGCCGAGCGTGTCGCCTTTGTGCTGCACGACATGTTCGACCTTTCCTTCGACGAGATCGCCTCGGTGGTCGGCCGTACGCCGGTCGCCACACGCCAGCTCGCAAGCCGTGCCCGTCGCCGCGTGCAGGGCCAGCCTACCGTGCCCGAGGTCGACCTCAATCGTCAGCGCGGTGTCATCGAGGCTTTTCTTGCTGCATCGCGTGGCGGCGATTTCGATGGGCTGCTGGCCGTGCTCGATCCCGACGTGGTGGTGCGTGCCGACGGTGCGGCCGTGAAATTCGGCTCTGCGCCGGAGATGCGCGGTGCCGATGCCGTTGCCAGCGCTTTCAAGGGTCGCGCCCGCAACGCGCAGGTGGCGTTGGTCGATGGCGCGCCCGGCGTCGTCGTGGCGCCAAACGGCAAGCTCCTGCTGGTCCTGCGTGCCAAGATTGCCAACGGCTTCATCATAGAGGTCGAAGCCATCGCCGATCCGCAGCGATTGGCGGAACTCGAACTGGCCGTGTTGTAAGGCGCCTCGATATGGTCACGATCCAGCTACGAGCGATTGGCAACCCGGCACCCTGTAGGCCGTTCTTTAGGGGACGAATGGAGGCTTCGATGGTGCATGTTGCAAAATTCGCTGTTCTTGCCGCCTTTGCGGCGACTGTGGCTGCGTGCGGTAACAACCCGACGGATCGTGCCCTGACGGGTGGCGCCATTGGCGCCGGTACCGGCGCAGTGGTGGGCTCGACGATGGGCGCGCCGGTTGCTGGCGCTGTCGTCGGCGGTCTGGGCGGTGCCGCGATCGGCGCCGCGACGACCCCGCGTAACGACTATTATTACAGAGGCTACTAACCGACGGGAGACGCGCGGAGAGCTGAAGGGTCAGCTCTCCGCGTTGATTCCGCGTTCGGCGGCAATGCCAGCGAATGTCGAGATGGTCTGCTCGAAGAGTTTCGCGAAGCCTGCGCCGTTGAGGCCGACGGCGTCGAATCCCAATGTCTGAAGACGTTCAATCACGGCCGAGTCCTTCAGCACGGCCAGCAATGCCGTGTGCAGGCGTCCACGCGCCGGCTCCGGTGTTCCCTTAGGCGCGAATATTCCCATCCACGTCGTTTGCACGAAACCGGGCGCAACCGTTGCCGTGGCTGTCGGCACGGTGGGAAAGGCGACGGCTCGCTCGGCGCTTGTGACGCCAAGCGCAATCAACTGGCCGGCAGCTGCCTGTTGAGCGGCCGCAGCGAAGGTAACGACCCCCGCGTCGATGTTGCCGGCGATGAGGTCCTGGATGAGCGGGCCACCGCCGCGATAGGGCACATGCGCCACCACGGCATTCCCGGCGGCGCGCAACAGCAGTTCGCTGGTGAGATGCTGCGAGCTCGCGATCCCCGGTATGCCGACATTGAGCGCGCCAGGTTTTGCCTTTGCTGCCTCAACGTAGTCGGCCAGGGTCTTGAGACCGGAGCGGGGATGGGTGAACACGCCTTGCGGCGCGGACGCCGCCAGCGTCACCGGCGCGAAGGACGCGCGTCTGGACACGGTACCGGGAAGCGGCAGAGCCTCGGTGGCGGCGAACGTGTCGTTCGCCAGGAGCACCGTAAACCCGTCCGGCTGGGCGCGCGCCGCCGTCTGCGTCCCGACCCGGCCCGAGCCTCCGCCGATATTGTCGATCAGGACCGTCTGGCCGAGCTGCCTGCCGAGCGGAGCCTGAATCACGCGCGCAAAGGTGTCGACGCCGCCACCCGCGGGCCAGGGCACGACGATGCGAAGCGGGCGCGACGCATCCTGGGCGCGCAATATGTAGGGCGACATCACGGCCGCGCCGGAGAGAAGAGCGGCAACGCGGCGGCGGGTAACGGTGGAAGCGGACATGAAAAACCTGTCGATTGAGGGGCTCATCCGAAGGTGGCAGCGCTACCCGTTGCGTTAAATGAAACGTTCAATCGAATTGCGGCACGCATGCGCGAGCAGCGTTCCTGGCAATCACTCCCCATGGAAAATTCCAGTGGTTCATCCTCGGCGTCCGTCATAGGGAGGAGAGAGCAAGGGGAGTTCTGTCATGTCTCAGTCGCCGCACGGCCCGCTGCAGGGCGTCAAGGTCGTCTCCTGTTCGACGGCGCAGGCGGGCACCGTGCCGTGGATGCTGATGGCCGATCTCGGCGCCGACGTGATCAAGATCGAGACGCCGGACGGCGGCGATTCTTCGCGTCGCATGACGGTGCTGCCGGGAATGGGCAGCACTTTTTTTGAGACCAACAATCGCGGCGTGAAGAGCGTGACTCTGAACCTGAAGTCCGCCGAAGGTCGCGCGATCCTGCACAAGCTTGCCGCCAAGGCCGACATCTTCGGTCAGAACTTTCGTCCGGGCGCCGCCGAAAAGAACGGCTTCGGCTGGGAGGAGCTGCACAAGATCAACCCGAAGCTCGTCTATGTTTCGATCTCGGGGTATGGCCCCAAGGGACCGCATGCCCATCTTCCAGGAACCGATTCGATGGCGCAGGCGCTGGGCGGCATCGCCGAGGCCTATTCCATGCCCGGCCAGAAGATGCGCACCGGCATCGTCTCGGTAGCCGACGAAACCTGCGCCTTCCTGGCCTTTGGCGGTGCGCTGGCGGCGTTGACCTATGCGCGCACCACCGGCATCGGCCAGAAGATCGACCTGTCGCTGCTGGGCGGCCAGGTCCGATTGATGGGTTGGACGCTCACCACCGCGATGTGGCGCAATCAGAATCCCATCACCGGCCAGGCGCGCATCACCGGCACGGTCGAACGGCCGGGCATCAGCGCCAGTTTCAACGATCGCGACGGCAAGCCGCTGGTCTTCCAGCTCGTCGGCCCCGAGGACTGGCAAGACGCGATGACGTCACTTGGTTTTTACGACCGGCTGAAGGCGGCGGGCTTCGAGAAGCTGGGCGTCATCATCGAGGATGTCGGCCGGCGTGCCGATCTGTTGGCATTGCTCGACGAACTCTTCGCCACCGGCACCCGCGAAGATTGGGTGGCGAGGCTGCGCGGCGCCGACATCGTCTCGGCGCCGATCAACACTTTGCTCGAAGCCTCGAACGATCCCGATGTGGTGGCCAACGGCTATGTCACTCATGTCGAGCACCCCAAGCACGGTCGCCTCAAGGTGCACGGCACGCCGTGGCAGTTTTCCGAGACGCCGGCCAAGCCCGGCATCGCGCCGGAACTAGGAGAGCATAACGATGCGGTGCTGGGTGAGCTGGGCTACAGCCCGGCCGAACTTGCCGACCTGCGGACCCGGAAGATCATCTAGAGGATGAAGCGAGCCGCCCGGCGCAATCGCCGTGATGCGCGCCTTTGTTGCTCCCGGTCACCCATTTGGGGGATGTCGCGTGGGTGCCGCCTGGCCACAAGCGAGGCTTTGGTCATTGTCGGCGGCCGGCAGGTCTGCATTCATGAAGGGAGCCGTCGCCTTTATCTGCGCGATGCCCTGTCCTAGGATCGATCGAACGAAGTTCAAGTGGTGTTGAGTCTGGCGATGCAGGATATCGAAACCGACTCGATCATCGTTCCGGTTGTCCGGTCGTGGCTTCTCCTGTCGGCCGACAACGCATCGTCTTTCGTCGTGGATCTGCGAAGCTAGGAGAGTATCCATGCCTCCGGATGTTCCGCACGGCACATTGCCCGATCCCGCTTTCGTCGCCGACGCATTGACGATCAATTACCTGCGGCACGCCGTCGAAGTCCGACAGAAATGCACGGCTCGGTTCGTCGAGTCAGTTGTCGTCTGGGAACTTCTGAAGGGTGAGATCGTCGAGGAGCGGACCGTCCACGTATTCGATCTCCATGGACATCCCGAAGCGACAATTGCCTACGCGTGGCGGTCGTCGCCTGAAGTGCAATCGAACGTCGTGTTGCGCCAAGGCGAGATCGAAGGCCCCGACGACGCCGTCAGAGCCGTTATTCTTGCAAGCCGCTAGGCTTGCCGCCTCGATCGTGAGTCGCGAGAAAAGCGACGACATCGCCGACGGTCTCGAACTTCTCCGCGGCCGCATCGGGAATTTCGACGTCAAACTCATCTTCCAGCGACATGATCGTCTCGACGACGTCGATGCTGGTGACACCCAGCTCGTCCATCCGTGCGGTTTCGGTAATCTTGTCGGCGTCGATTTGGAATTTCGCCGCCATAACGCGGCTGACCCGTTCCGACACTGTGTTCATAGTCTTTCCTCCTGCTCGGAAAGGTAACGCTGTCACCCGGCCGGCTGATCCCTATTTGGTACCGCGCGGTCTGCGCGGCAACCTCAAACCCTCGAACACCCTGGAAAAGGCGACTTGCCTCGCCCTACACCAAGGCTTTTACGCCCCACATTAGTATTTTGCGTTTTAATCGCCGGCGCGCAACCAGGACAGGTTGGCGCGAGGGCCGCTAGCTCTCGCTCTCCGGCCGACGTGACGAAAAGGCGCTGGTGCGCCGGAGCATGGGGGCGCACCATTACAATACGCTGCAAGTCTCTATCCCGTGCAGGTGGCAGCAAAATTAAGCACGACTGACGTGGCCGACACAGTTACCTCCTTGTTGCGCAATATTCGTGCCTGCACGATCTGCGCATCGACCTTGGAGAACGGGCCGAATCCCGTCGTTCAGTTCGCCAAAAGCTCTCGCCTGATAATTGTCGGTCAGGCCCCCGGGACGAAGGTCCATGAAAGCGGCGTGCCGTGGCAGGATGCGAGCGGCGACCGATTGCGGGATTGGACAGGGCTCAGCCCCGGGGAATTCTACGATCCGAAGCGAGTCGCAATTGTGCCCATGGGTTTTTGCTATCCCGGCAAGGGCAGGAACGGCGATCTCCCGCCGCGTCCCGAATGCGCGCCGCAATGGCATGATCGCGTCTTTGATCTGCTGGTCGAGAAGCGGCTGGTCCTGCTGGTCGGCAGTTACGCCCAGTCACGTTATCTTGCCGGGGCCGGAGCCAAAAAGAACCTCACCGATGCGGTGAGGGATTTCAGGTCGTACGCTCCGTCGTTCTTTCCGCTGCCGCATCCGTCATGGCGCAGCGGCATCTGGATGAAGCGCAATCCCTGGTTCGAGGCGGAGGTGCTGCCGCCGTTGCGCAAGGCCGTCCATGCGGCCCTGCGCTGACGCGGCCTGTCCTACGGCAGGATCGCGTCGGCCTCGATTTCGACCTTGGCATTGGGATCGATCAGCGCCGATACCTGGACCAGCGTCATTGCGGGAAAATGCTTGCCGAGCGTTGCGCCCCAGGCCTCGCCGATGGCCCTGCCGGCGGCATTGAATTCCGCAATATCCGTGACATAGGCACGTAACGCGACGAGATGCGATGGTTCGCCGCCTGCGGCCTTCAGCACGCTGACGACATTGCCAAGCGCCAGCCGCCACTGTGCGCCGGCATCCGTTCCTTGCGGGATGTTCGCCTGTCCCGGCTCCTTGCCGATCTGTCCCGCGATGCGGACGCTTTTCGTCCCGGTCGCCACGACAGCATGCGAGAAGCCGCGCGGCCGTGGCCAGCCTTCCGGCAGAATCGGTGTGTAGGCGATGTCGGACGTACTCATGATCTCGTTTCCTCCAAAGGGGTATGCGCTGCCATTTGATAGGGAGGCAATTTACGGGTGATGGGTTCTCCGGGGCAAACCCTCGTGATTTCGCACAAGGGCTTGACGTAGTTGCTTGAAAGGGGTGATCTTCAACCAAGTGGGGGGAGATCCAATGAAAATTCTGGTCGTTGCGGCATCGCTAATGCTGATGGGCGCCTGCGCGCCAATGCAGCAGATCGAAAGGGTTCCTGAAGTAGACCCGAAGATGGCCGAAGCTTTCGCACAAACGAAGTCGTTCGTGTATGAGAGAGCCGTCGTTCGCGGCGAACGTGGTGAGGGAGTGGTAACGGTGCAGGGAGGCCTCGCATGCGTGCCGCATGCTCAGGGCCTCGCCCAATCGGAACAGTATGCCGCGACGAACCAGGCTTTTGAAAATGCCTTTCAGGAGGAATTTGCGCGAGCCGGCTACCGAATTGCGAAGACGGTAGGGAGCGGTGACCTCTTCACCGACAAGAAAGACATTGCTGCCGACTTCCGTATCGCCGGCGTCGTGACCAAACTTAAGATGAACGTCTGTTTTCCTATGGCGGGGTTCGGCAACTTTACCACTGGCAAGGGAGAGGCGAGCCTGACGGTCGAGTGGCAAGTCTATTCGAACGCAACAAAGAGCGTGGTCTATACCAGCGTACAGAAAGGCTATGCCATTATCAGCAGTAGTATGGCTAACCCAGTTGGTGAATTGTGGCGAGAGGCCTTCGCAAGGGCAGTGAGAGGGCTGCTGGCCGATGACCGCTTTGTCGCCATCGCAAATGGGGCGACTGTAGCTCCCATTGTGAATACAAGGCCCCAGAGCTAGGTGGTCGAAAGAAGAACTTGATCGGATCGCCGCCCGCGATAAGTCGGCGATCACTTGAACCCACATGCCTCGGCGCTCGTACGCACGACGCGCCATGTCGTGCCGTCGCTCCAGCAGCCGTCGCGCCATGCGCCTGTGAGGCTCTTGCCGTCGGCCTCTCTCAACGTGCCCATGCCCTCGGGCTTGCCGCGATAGAAGTCGCCTTCGTAGATCGCGCCGTTCGGCAGCTTCAAGGTGCCATGGCCATGTTCCTCGCCGTCGCGGAAGTCGCCTTCGTAGCGCTCGCCGTTGGCGTAAGTCGCCACGCCCTTTCGGTTCAGCTTGAGGTCGTTGAACCAACCTTCGAAGCGCGTGCCGTCGGGACGGACGAGCACGCCGCGACCGAACGGGAACTGGCCCTGGTAGCGGCTGCCATCGCCGAGCGTGGCGACGGTAAGCGCGACGAGTTCGCCCTTGCGATAGACTCCGTCGATGCGCAGTTGGCCATCGTTGTAAGTCGCGACGCCGGGGCCTTCGTAGTCGCCGTCCTTGAACATCCCCTCGTAGCGATCGCCGTTGGCGTAGGTGGCGACGCCGCGCCCGTTATAGTCGCCGTTCTTCATCTCGCCGCTGTAGGTGTCGCCATTGGCGTAGCGCCAAGTGCCCCGGCCGTCGGCCTGGCCATTGCGAAAGGCGCCATCGTAGCGGTCGCCGTTGGCCGAGAGCCAGACGCCAGGTCCCTCCGGTCGGCCGTTCTTCACGTCGCCCTCGTAGCGGTCCGTCGGCTGGCCGTCCTTGAACCATTGCAGCACGCCTGCTCCCTGCGCGGTGCCGCCCGGGCAGGCGCCTTCCCAGCGGATCGCTTCCTTGCCTTCGGGCGCGGGATTCCAGACCCGGCAGCGCGTCGCGGTATCGGCGATCCAGGCACCCTGTGGCGGCGGAGGGGCCGGTGCGGGAGTCGGCGGGGGATGCTGCTGCGAGGGCGCTGGCAGGTCCTGCGTCTGGACCTGCGCCGCAGCGGCCGGGCCGAACAGAACGATCGCAATTCCCAGGCAGGTCGACACGCGCATGCCGAATGATTGGCGGCCGGCCGCGGCGATTCAAGCATCCAGAACTTGCCTACTTCGTGCGCTGTTCCAGCTCGCGCGCCTTGGCCAGCCGGTCGAGGCAGCCATCTTCGCGGCCGCGCTCGGCTTCGGCGCGGGCTGCCACCAGCAAGGCCTGCAAGGTCGTCCGCTCCGACGCGACCTCCTTGTCGCCGCCGCTGTTGCCGGAAGGCGCCCCCCGCCTTGAGGGCGTGACGTCGGGCATCGTCGGCATGCGATTGGCCGCGCTCGGGGGCGGCGCGATCACTGACCGATCTTCCGTCTGCGGCGGCGCGATGACGCCGCCCGAACGCCCTAGCTCCTCTGCGCTCGTCCCCGGAGGCCGGCTCGGCGTACTACGATCGGGCGCAGCGACGGGGGGATCGGTCGCAACGCCATGGCGCTCCGCCATCTGGCGAACCTGATCTAGGCAGCTCTCCGCGGCGGCCGCGTCGGGCCACAAGACGAGCAGTGCGAGGCTCGCGAGCAGAAGGCGGGCAGTGGCGGACGAAGCGGCGCGCATGCCGAAGCAACGACAGGCGCGCGCGAGTGGTTGCGCTGTGTCAGAAGCCGTACAGTCGCGACGGATTGTCGACCAGAATCTTGCGGCGCACCGCGTCGTCCGGCACGCATCGGAAGAACAATCGCAGCAGATCGTCCTCCTGCGGCACGTCCGCCGGCGCATGGCCGACATGAGGCCAGTCGCTGCCCCACACCAGCCGGTCGGGGTTGGCCGCCACCAGGGCCTGCATGAAGGCCGCCGTGTCGTCGAACGACGCGCCCTTGCCCGAGCCCCGGCGCGTGTTGCGGTCGGCGCCCGAGAGCTTGCACCAGTAGCGTCCCGTCTTCAGCTTTTCGCAGAAGTCGCGGAAGCCTGCATAGTCGATGCCCTTGTCGGCCATCGTGCGGCCCATATGGTCGATCACGAAGTCGAAGGGCAGCTTCTCCAGGTCAGGCGCCAGCGCCTGCAGGTCGCCGGTCTCGATCCAGAGCTGCACATGCCAGCCGCGCTCGGCCAGTCGCGGCGCCAGCGGTCGCAGATCGTCCAGGCTCATCCCGCCCGACGACACCGCCTTGCCGTCCTGCCGCAGGAGATTGATTCGCACGCCGCGAAATCCGGCATCGGTCAGCTCGTCGAGCCGCCGGTCGGTCACGTCGGGCTTCAGCAGAGCCACGCCGCGCAGCCGATCTGGATGGCGCTTCAGGGCATCGAGCGTCACGTCGTTGTCGGCGCCCGCTGCCAAGGCATGAACGATCACGCCCTTGGCGATACCCATGGAATCCCAGAGGGCCAGCAGCGTCTCGACCGGCGCTTCGCGTGCCGGCGCGAACTTTCCTTCGCGCACCGGCGGAAAGCGGTCGAAGGGGCCGTAGACGTGGACGTGGCAATCGCAGGCGCCATCCGGCAAGCCCAGTTCCTTTTCCATGATGCATCACTCCAACACGAACGGTCCTGCTCTCGCAGAGAAGAGGGCGAAGATAGGCGACGGCTGTTCGAGCGTCCTCCCTTGTCGCTAAAGCGGCCATCGCCAGGCGATGCGATGGTCAACGGACGGCGTGAGTCTCGCCGCGAGTTCGGGTTAGCTGGCGAAACGAGGCATCATCTGAAGGAAGAGAGCGATGAAGATCGATTTGACGGGCAAGAAGGCCATTATCTGCGGCGGCAGCCGAGGCATCGGCCGGGCGATTGCCCTGGGTTTCGCGGCCTGCGGTGGCGACGTTTCCATCTGCGCGCGCGATCCCAAGACGCTGGACGAGACCCGCGCGGAGATCGCCAAACACGGACACAAGGCCCACGCCGCGAGCGCCGACCTCTCCAAGGGCGATGCGGTCCGCGGCTATGTCCGCGATGCCGTTGCAGCACTCGGCGGCGTCGACTTCCTGGTCAACAACGCTTCGGCCTTCGGGGCGTCGGACGACGACACGGGTTGGACGAGCAGTCTGGCCGTCGACATGCTGTCGATCGTCCATGCGACCCAGGAAGCGCTGCCGTCTCTCAAGAAGGTGCAGGGGAGCGTGCTGAACATCTCGTCCATCGCCGCCTTGCATCCCTCGGGACGCCAGCCGCCCTACGGCGCCATCAAGGCGGCGGTCATCCACTACACAGTCACCCAGGCCGCGTTGTATGCCGCCGACCGCATCCGCGTGAACTGCATCGCACCCGGCTCGATCGACTTCCCGGGCGGCGTGTGGGATCGCCGCAAGACCGACAATCCGAAACTCTACAACGGCACCCTGGCGTCGATTCCCTTCGGCCGCTTCGGCACGCCGGAGGAAGTGGCGAACGTCGCGTTGTTCCTCGCCTCGCCGCACGCCTCGTGGGTGACGGGCCAGACGATCGCCGTCGCGGGCGGGCAGGGACTCTAGGAAGCGACCGTCCTAGCGGAAGTCCTCGGGCCTGAGTTCGATCGCCTGTCCATGCGGCGTGCGATCGGCGGCATGGTCCCAGGCATGGGCATATCGGTCGAGCGTATCGGAAGACGCGATGCCCTTGAGCGCAACCACGCGCTCGAGGGTAGCGAGCCAGTGCCGGTAGTAGGTGCTGCCATCGTCCGGATCGCCATTGGCCCGCGCCTTCTGGATCTCCTCGCCCAGCAAAGTGGCCCAGTCGCTCCAGGTGAAGACGCCGCGTTGATGGAGGGTGAGCGCCATTGCGAAGGCCTGCGCCTGCCACGGCTCCTCGAACACGGGTGCCTCGCCTTCGCAGGGGATTCCCGGAACGACACCCAGTGCCGCGCGGACGGCGCCGGCTTCTGCGTTCTCCATCACGCGGCCTCCAGATAGGGCTCGAAAGCCTCGATCGAGGTGCGCACCGTCGGGTCGGCGTCGAGCCCCCACAGTTCCGTTGCCTCGAACGTCACCGTGTAGAGCCATTCGGGCCGTTCCACGCCTTCGGCGACGGTGGCGTCGGGAAAAACGTGGCAGCCCTGGATACGTTCGATCGTGCCCGTACGGCCACGCGCGAAGCGCGGCAGGCGCGTGTGAGAGACCGGGTGGATGTTCTTCGCCCGCACGCGGTCACCGACCCGGAAGCGTGCGGCGGCCGTTGCCGGGCGGCTGTAGCTTTGGCGAACGAGGAGCCTGTCGGCCTCGGCCGGTGTAACGCTCTTCTTCTTGAGCGGCCGTCCCGGGCCCGACGCATGGCCCGATCCGAGTTCGGCTTCCGTGACCAAACCGCGCGCGAGGCACAACCGCTCCAGCCGCAGCATCCATTTCTTGTAATAGGAAGAGGAGAGGTAGACCGCGGGCGGCAGGGTTTCGATCCAGTAGCGGCCGACATCGATGTTCCACTCGCCGGTTGCGCCCATGATGCGGTTCATGGCCAACACGCGGCCTTCCCAGGCGTCGTGAAACGGCGGCTCGGTGGGCGGGGCGTCGACCTTGCCGAAGCCGTCCATGCCGCCCAGGTCGTGGATACCGTTCATGCGCCCACCTCGTTCGCTGCCTTCGCCAGGCCGGTGCCGATCATCGAATCCCGCGTGACGAGCGAGGCAAGGCGTTCTTCGCTCCAGCCTTCGGTGCCGTCGGGGCGCATCGGCAGCACGATGAAGCGCGTCTCCGCCGTCGAATCCCAGACGCGGATCGTCTTGTCGGCGGGCAGGGTCACACCGAAATCGGCGAGCACGGCGCGCGGCTCCTTCACGGTGCGGGCGCGGTAGGGCGTCGACTTGTACCAGGCCGGCGGCAACCCCAGCACATCCCACGGGTAGCAGGAGCAGAGCGTGCAGACGATCATGTTGTGCGTCGAGGGGGTGTTCTCCACGGCGATCAGATGGTCGCCGACCTTCTGCTCCAGCCCCAGCGTCTCGATGGCCTGGCTCGCATCGGCGAGCAGCGCCTGCTTGAAGGCCGGGTCCACCCAGGCACGCGCCACGACCCGGGCGCCGATATGCGGGCCGATCCGCGTTTCGTAGGCTTCGATGATCCGGTCGAGCGCCGCGGGATCGACATATCCCTTTTCGGTCAGAACCGTCTCCAGCGCCCGCACGCGCAACTGCATCTCGGAAAGCTCCGAGCCGTGCCCCTGATGGTCATGACCATGGTGATCATGGTGACGATCGTCGTGTGCTTCGTGTTTGTCCGACATGGCTGCCATCGTGGTGGTTCCTTGGACGCGATTGTACTGCGTCAAATGCGGAGCGGAACCACCAAAGGAAGCCAGCCTTGCGCATACAGGCCCTGCAAATCACCCGCTTGTGATGCTGTGGAGGGGCATCCATCGCGACGGATGCTACAGTATCGACCTCATGCCGTCCCTCTCGCGCCGTACCTGGACCTGGAGCTTCGACCTGCCGCCCCATGAGTTGTGGCCGGTGCTGGCCGACACCAGCCGGTTCAACGAGGCCATGGGGCTGCCCGCCTACACGCTGGAGGAGACGCCACAACCCGACGGCACGGTCCTGCGCCGCGGTCGCGGCAAGGCGGTGGGCTTCACCCTGGAATGGGAAGAGAAGCCTTACGAATGGATCGCCGACCGGCATTTCCGTCAGTTGCGCATCTTTTCCAAAGGACCGTTCCGCCGCTTCGGGCCCGTGTTCGACCTCGAGCCGGAGGGCAAGGCTGGCAGCAAGGTCAGCTATTCCCTTGAGTGGGAACCGCTCAGCCTCACCGGCCGCCTGTTCGGGGCACGTCTGGCCGAGCAGGCCGGCGGCGCCGTGGGCAGACGTATCGTCGAGGCTGTCGGGTTCCTGCGCGGCGAGCGGCTGACACCGTTCGAACTGCCGCCGCCTTCGTTGCCGCAGGGTGCCCAGGAACGAGCCGAAGCACTGGCAGTGGAAATCGACCGCAACCCTTACGGCAACAATCTCGGCCGCGTGCTGGCCGCCACGGTGCTGGGCGGCATGGCGACCGATCTCTCGCATCTCAAGCCCAAGCGACTGGCGCGCCAGCTCGGTGTCTCGCCGCGCGTCGCCATCGAGGCCTGCCTCGCTGCCGTGCGCAGCGGACTGCTGACGATGAAGTGGGATCTGCTTTGCACGAATTGCCGCGGCCCCAAGCTCAGCGCGTCGGCGCTCGCCGAGCTGCCGCGGGGCGCGCACTGTCCTTCGTGCAACATCGACTATGACCGCGACTTCGAGAAGAACGTCGAGCTTTCTTTCGCGCCGGCCGCGGCGGTGCGGCCGCTGATGGTGGGCGATTTCTGCTTGAGCGGCCCCATGGCGACGCCGCATGTCGTGGTGCAGGTCCTGCTGGCGCCGGGTGAGCGACGCACTATCGAAGCGACACTGCAGTCCGGCCGCTATCGCTTGCGCACGCTCCATCCCGGCAGTGTTGTCGACATCGACCACGAAGAAGGCGCGGCCTTCCCCGGTCTGCGCATCACCGCATCGGGCGTAGAGGCGAGCCTCTCGTCCGATGCCGGCAAGATCGAGTTCGTGAACGACGCCGGCTTCGAGCTGGCGGCGTTGATCGAAGATCGCACCTGGACACGCGAGACGCTGACGGCACCCGAGGTGATCTCGCTGCAGGCCTTCCGAGACCTTTTCGCGGCAGCAACACTGCGACCCGGTGACGAGGCGGGAGTCAGCCAGGTGGCGCTACTCTTCACCGATCTGCAGGGCTCGACCGCGCTCTATGAACGGGTGGGTGACGCGACGGCCTACAACATGGTGCGCGAACATTTCGCGCTGCTGGCCGCCATCGTGCGCGATCACGACGGGGCGGTGGTGAAGACCATCGGCGATGCGGTCATGGCCTCGTTCGGCGATCCCGCCGATGCGGTGAAGGCGGCGCTCGCCATGCAGGCGAAGCTTTCGGCCGATACGGAGTTCATCCTCAAGGTCGGCGTCCATGTCGGTCCGAGCGTCGTGGTGACCTTGAACGACCGGCTGGATTACTTCGGCTCGACCGTGAACATGGCCGCCCGCTTGCAGGGTCAGAGCCGAGGTGGCGACATCGTTCTGAGCCGGACCGTCGCCGACGATCCGGCTGTGCAGGACGTGTTGGCCGATATATCGACGCAGGCCGAAGAGGTGAAGCTGAAGGGCTTCGACCAGCCCGTCGGCTTCCTGCGATTGCAGCCTTCTTCCTAGCCTACACGCCGAAGTGCGCCGCCATCACCGCGGCGGCCTCGTCGTTGGCCTTCAGGCCCTGCTTCAGGAAGCGGGTCAGCGAGAAGAAGCCGTGGATGGTGCCGGGGTAGTTGACGTAGGTCGTCTTTACGCCCGCATCGATCAACCGATCGGCATAGGCGCGACCCTCGTCGCGTAACGGGTCGAAGCCTGCGGTCAAGACGAAGGCCGGCGGCAAGCCCTTGAAGTCCTTGGCCAGTAGAGGCGAGAGGCGCAGGTCGGAGAGGTCGGTGTTGGCCGGTACATAGGCCTTCCAGAACCATTCCATCAGCGAGCCGGACAGGAAGTAGCCTTCGGCGAAGGCCGCACGCGACGCGCTCTGCTTGCTGGAGTCGGTCGCAGGATAGATCAGCATCTGGAACGCGGGCACTTGCTCGCCGGCATCGCGACACGCCTGGCAGACCACGGCCGCGACGGCGCCGCCTGCCGAATCGCCGCCGACGGCGATACGTTCACGATCGACCTCGAAGGAAGCGGCCTTGTCACGGATATGGCGGAAGGCGGCAATGCCATCGTCCAGAGGTGCCGGAAAGGGATGCTCCGGCGACAGGCGGTAGTCGATTGAGATCACCTGGCAACGGCTCTTGTTAGCGAGGCGCCGGCAGGTCGAGTCGTGCGTCTCGATGTTGCCGATCACGAAGCCGCCGCCGTGATAGTAGATCAGGGTCGGCAGCAGCCCGGCCGTAGACCCGAGCGGCCGATAGCGGCGGAAGCGGATCGCACCGCCGGGGCCCGGCAGCGTGCCGTCGATGGCGGCCGCGACTTCCGGCGGATCGGCCTCGCTGTCCTCGGACATCTTGTCGACGGCTGCGCGGCCCACGGCATGCGGCAAGCTTTCCAGCTTCGGGCGGCCTGCCTTGTTGGCCTGATCCATCAGGTCGAGCAGGGCGCGGGCTTCTTGATCGAGCATTTGAGTCTCCGAAGTCAGTCGAACAGATGACGGTAGGCGAACAAGGCTGGCGCGCCGCCGGTATGGACGAACACGATATTCTGCTCCGCTGTCCAGCGGCCAGCCCGGATCAGCGAGATCAAGCCGGCCAGTCCTTTGCCGGAATAGACGGGATCGAGAACTAGCGCTTCGAGGCGGGCGCCGAGACGGATCGCCTCGATCGTCGCGGCGTGCGGCACGCCATAGCCGGGCCCGGCCAGACCGGCGACCACTTCGACATCCTCGGGGATGAAGGGCTGCTCCAGCAGGTCAGCGGCCCCTTGGCCGAAGCGCAACACGTCGGCACGCACGCGCTCGGGCTCCGCGTCGATGTCGATGCCGACCACCTTCGTATCGGGCAGGCAGGCGCGCGCGCCGACGACCAGGCCGGCCTGGGTTGCGGCACTGCCGGTACAGTGAACGATGGCGTGCGGCGTGAAGCCAAGTGCGGCGGCCTGGGCCGCGATCTCCGCCACCGCCGAGGCGTAGGCGACGGCGCCCAGCGGGCTGGAGACTCCGTAGGGTACGATATAGGGCTTGCGGCCCTGCGCGCGGAGGCGTTCGGCGAGGTCACGAATCGCACCATTGCGATCGCCGTTCCACGGCACGTCGTGCAGGATGGCGCCGAACAGCTTGTTGAGCAGCGCATTGCCGGTCTTGCCGTAGTCGGGCGAGGGCGGGGCGAGCCGGCCGTGATAGACGGCGAGATGGCAATCGAGGCCGAGCCGTGCCGCGGCCGCCGCGACCTGCCGCTGGCTGTTCGATTGCACGACGCCACCCGATACCAGCGTGTCCGCACCGGCAGCAATCGCTTCACTCAGGACATAGTCGAGCTTGCGCAGCTTGTTGCCGCCCAAGCCCACGCCGGTGCAATCCTCGCGCTTCACCCAGAGCCGCGGGCACACTCCGTCCTTTGCGAGATGCGCCGTGAGCTGTTTCATCGGCTCGAGTGGCGTCGGCAGGTGGGCAAGTCCCAGTCGCGGAAAGCGGGCCAGCCGGCGGGTCAGACGTTCAACGGAAGAAAGCATGCACGTGTCCCGCGATCTCCTTAGCGCGCTCCCAGCTCATGCAGAAGCGACCGCCGCAAACGATCTCGATCCTTGCATGCGGGCATTTCGCCTGCAGGAGCGCGCTGTGGCGACCATAGATGAAATGCTCGCCATAGAGCATGAGGGTCGGACAGCGGAGAGCCGCCATTCCGTCGAGCGTGTCGAACTTTGCCAAGGCCTGCATCGCCTGCCAGCGGTCGCGCCCGATCTCGAACTGGGCGACATTGATGCGATCCATCCAGGATTGCGAGGGCTGCATCGGCGCATGCTCGGGATCGTTCTGTAGCAGGAACTCGATGCTGCGCGGCGCCGGGAAGCCGGTCGCGTCGCTGGGCCGGACCTTGGCGATGTCGGCGATGTCCCGGGTCGCGGTGTCGGCGTCGGTGAAGTAGGGCGTGTTCACCAGCGTGACCTTGTCGATGCGCTGCGGCCAGCCGGCGCCGAGCGCAATCGAGACGGCAGCGCCCACGGCTTCGCCCAGGGCAAAGGCGCGGTCGATGCCCAGCGAGTCCATGGTTTCGATGACGGCACGCGCATAGTCCTCGATGCGCGGCTGCCAGTCGATATGGTCGGAATGGCCGTGGCTGGGATAGTCGATGGCGATGGCGCGGAAGTGCGGGCCCAGCACCTGCAACAGCTCGATCATCAGCGCCGAGCTTTGCTGGTTGATGTGGCTCACCATGACGACGGGGCCGCTGCCGCAGGCCCGCCAGTGGATATGGCCGGCGAAGGTCCTCGCCAGGCCGCGTTCTATCGGCAGTGTCATGGAAAGGTCGTCGTGCGTTATTCGAGTTTCACGTTGGCGAGCTTGATCACTTCGGCCCATTTTGCGGACTCGGCCCTGAGATAGGCCGCCAGCTCGGCCGCGGTGCCGCCGACAGCGACGCCGCCGACTCTGGCATAGGCGTCGGCCACTTCCGTGCTGCGCAAGGTCGCGACCGCGGCGTCATGGATCTTCTGCCGCGCGGCCAGGCTCGATTCTCCGGGCGCGACCAAGGCATACCAATTGTCGGAGTTGACTCTGGGCAAGCCGAGCTCGCCCATGGTCGGCACGTCGGGCAGCAGGGCGGCGCGCGTGTCCGAGCTGACGGCCAGAGCCTTCACCGCGCCGGAGCGGATATGCGGCAGCAGCACCGGCACGTCGAGCAGGGCGCAGTCGACGGTGCCGGCGATCAGGTCGTTGGTGGCGGGCGCGGCCCCGCGATAGGGCACATGCAACAGATCGATGCCGGCCTCGCGTTTCAGAAGCTCTGTGGCGAGGTGGGTGATGCCGCCGGTGCCGGCGGAGCCGTAGGTCAGCTTGCCGGGATTGGCCTTGGCGCGGGCCATGAAGCTTTTGAAGTCGGCGATGCCGAGCTTGGCGCCGACCACCAGCACTTCCTGTACGCGGACCACCAGCGTGATCGGCGCGATGTCCTTCGCGGGGTCGTAGGGCATCCTGGGCATGAGGCTCTGCATGATCGCGCCGGCGCTGGCGCTCATCAGACCCAGGATGTGCGGGTCGGTGGCGGCCTTGGCCACGAAATCGATGCCGGTGACGCCGGCCGCGCCGCTTTTGTTCTCGACCACGACCGACTGGCCCAGCCGCTGGCTCATGCCCTGCGCCAGTGGCCGGCCGAACGTGTCAGCAGGTCCGCCGGCCGGAAAGGGCACGATGAGGATCAGGGGTTTGCTGGGAAAGGGCTGTTGCGCGGCCGCCCCCAACGCCGGAAACGTCGCAAGCCCCGCGACAATGCCGCGGCGGGTGATGGTCATCGTTTCCTCCGCCTTCGCTGGCCGAAGTCTGCGCCTGCCCTTGTTGCTCGCGCAATGCTTTTACCGGGCGCAGGCTCAGGAGGTTGAGCGGGCAGATCGATCCAGGTGCGGAATGCAATTCTGGGCAACGAACAGTGGCCTTTTCTAGCCGGAAATCCGCAGTACATTAGGGTTATGACCGACTTCCCGAAGAAGACCTCCGCCGACTGGGAAAAGCTCGCCGCCAAGGAGCTGCGCGAGCGCCCGCTTGACGATCTGACGTGGATGACCCCCGAGGGCATCGCGGTGAAACCCCTCTACACGGCCGCCGACCTGGAGCAGCTCGAGACGCTGGGCTCGCTGCCGGGCTTCCCGCCGTTCACGCGCGGGCCCAAGGCGACGATGTATGCCGGTCGTCCGTGGACGGTCCGCCAGTATGCCGGCTTCTCGACGGCCGAGGAGAGCAACAAGTTCTACCGCGCCAACCTGGCGGCGGGTCAGATGGGCCTCTCGGTGGCCTTCGATCTCGCCACCCACCGTGGCTACGATTCGGACCATCCGCGTGTCGTGGGCGACGTCGGCAAGGCCGGTGTGGCCATCGATTCTGTCGAAGACATGAAGATCCTGTTCGACGGCATCCCGCTCGACAAGATGAGCGTGTCGATGACGATGAACGGCGCCGTGCTGCCGGTGCTGGCGGGCTACATCGTGGCGGCCGAGGAGCAGGGCGTGCCGCAGGACAAGCTCGCGGGCACGATCCAGAACGACATCCTCAAGGAGTTCATGGTCCGGAACACCTATATCTATCCGCCCGGACCCTCCATGCGCATCGTGGCCGACATCATCGAGCACACCGCGCAGCACATGCCCAAGTTCAACTCGATCTCGATCTCCGGCTATCACATGCAGGAGGCCGGAGCGACCTTGGTGCAGGAGCTGGCTTTCACCCTCGCCGACGGTCTCGAATATGTACGCGCGGCCAAGGCCAAGGGGCTCGACATCGACGCCTTTGCCCCGCGCCTGTCGTTCTTCTTCTGCATCGGCATGAACTTCTTCATGGAAGTGGCGAAGCTTCGTGCCGCGCGTTTCCTGTGGGCCGAGCTGGTCAAGCCGTTCGAGCCCAAGAAGGCCGATTCGCTGTCGCTGCGCACGCATTGCCAGACGTCGGGCGTGTCGCTGACCGAGAAGGATCCGTACAACAACGTGATCCGTACCGCCTACGAGGCGATGGCGGCCGTCCTCGGGGGCACGCAGTCGCTGCACACCAACTCGTTCGACGAAGCGATTGCCCTGCCGACGCCGACCTCGGCGCGCATCGCCCGCAATACCCAGCTCATCCTCCAGCACGAGACCGGCATTACCAAGGTCGTCGATCCGCTGGCCGGCAGCTACTACGTCGAGTCGCTGACCGCGAGCCTCATCGCCGAGGCGCGCAAGCTGATCGGCGAGGTCGAGGCGCTGGGCGGCATGACCAAGGCCGTCGAAGCCGGCATGCCCAAGATGCGCATCGAGGAAGCGGCCGCGCGCAAGCAGGCCCGTATCGACCGCGGCGAGGAGATCGTGGTCGGCGTCAACAAGTTCCAGCTCAAGGAAGAGCCGGCGATCGAGATTCTCGACGTCGACAACGACGTCGTGCGCGAGTCGCAGGTGAGCCGCCTGAACAAGATCCGCGAAACCCGCGACGAAGCGAAGTGTGTTGCCGCATTGAAGGCGCTGGGCGATGCCGCGCGCAACGGCACGGGCAACCTGCTGACGCTCTCCATCGAGGCGACGCGCGCGCGCGCGACGGTGGGCGAGATTTCGTCGGCATTGGAAGGTGTCTATGGCCGCTACCAGGCCACCATCCGCTCGATCTCCGGCGTCTATGCCGGCGAGTGGGAAGGCGATGCCGGTCTGGAGCGCATCCGCACCGACATCTCCGCCTTTGCAGAAGAAGAGGGCCGCCGCCCTCGCCTGATGGTCGTGAAGATGGGCCAGGACGGCCACGATCGCGGCGCCAAGGTGATCGCTACGGCGTTCGCCGATCTCGGCTTCGACGTCGATATCGGCCCGCTGTTCCAGACGCCGCAGGAAGCCGCGCGGGCGGCCATCGAGAACGACGTGCATGTGATCGGCGTGTCGAGCCAGGCTGCCGGCCACAAGACCCTGGTGCCGCAGCTCATCGAGGAGCTGGCCAAGCAGGGCGGCCAAGAAGTCATGGTCGTGGTCGGCGGCGTCATTCCTGCGCAGGACTACGACTTCCTGAAGAACGCCGGTGTTGCGGCGATCTACGGGCCGGGCACCAACATTCCCGCCGCTGCGGCCGAGATCCTGTCGATCTTGCGCAAACGCGACCAGAAGCGCGCAGCCTAGGACAGGGCCTCGCTGCTCAAGATTCCGGCTGGCGTCGTCGTTGCGATGCCGGCCGGCCTTACCACCTTGTCTCCAGGTCGTGCCGAAGTCGGGTCGACGGCTGGTTAGCGTCGCATCGCCTGGCTTTCTTCGGGTGTAAGCGGGCGTTCGCGGAAGGAGAGTGTCCGGCCGCGCAGGGTGCCGAAGCCGGTCCGGGCTTCCATTTTGACCGGATAGCGGATCTGGGTCTGGTCCATGCGTGCCAGCCAGATCTTGATCGGCCGCTCGCGTTCGGTCTCGGCTTCCTTCGGTGCGTCGTAGAATTCGCCGGCGACACGCTTCGTGTAGATCTCGCAGACCAGCAGATCGCCTTGCACACCCGGTACGTCCGAGGTCGCGCCCGGCTCGGTGCCGACCTTCCTCAGAATGACGTCGATCCGCCGCTTGCCGTCGTTGCTCGGTACCGTGCGGTCGCAGGCATTGTCGCCGGCGAAGCCGACGCTCAGCGCCGCCGACAGGGGATCGAGAGAGCCGCGCTTCTGGTCGTCTGAGATCGACTGCTGCGGTGCGGGCTTCCACTCGGGATTGTGCGTTTCCTTCATGGCGCCGCCGGCATACTGCGCGATCCAGGTGCGCGGCTTGTCCCCGACGACGATCGAAAGCGAGCCGGCGCTGGGTTGGGCGCCTGCCGCCGTGAACCCGCCCCAGGCGCGGTTGCGGCCATCGTAATGGATGGTGACGGCGCGCAGCAGCCCTTCCTTGAAGGTGCGGGTCTCGACATCGTATTTCGCGCCGTTGAAGCGCGCCGTCAGGTCGATGCGAAAGCCGGAGAGGCCCGCAAAAGTGATTTCATAGGAGATGTCGACCTGGCGGGCTTCCTGCGCGGCGCCCGGTGTGGTTAGGGTGAGGCCGCCCGTGATGCCCATGCTCAAAGCAACCGTCAGCAAGGCCTTACGAAATCTCATGAAATCCCTTTCCAAAGGGGGCTTACTTCAGGTGTCCCAGCACGATAGAAGGCCGACGACCCCTGCGCCACTAAGACTGTACGTCCAATAAGGCAATTTTGGTCATGTCGCCGTCCGATAACGAAACTGTTCCCAAGGTGAATGCCTCGCGTACCTGGGGGGTCATGGCCATACTTGGTCGCCATTTGTGGCCGAAGGGTGAAAAGACCCTGCGGGTGCGCGTGGTCATTGCGCTGGCGATGCTGGTCCTGGCCAAGGTCGTCGCGGTCTATGTCCCGCTTCTCTACAAGCAGGCGGTCGATGCGCTGGGGTCGACGGCGGCCCAAGCTGTCGCCGTCCCTGTCGTACTGATCCTGGCCTACGGCACGGCGCGCGTGCTCTCGCAGGCCTTCGGCGAAATCCGCGACGCGGTGTTCGCGCCCGTCTCGCAGCGCGCGATCCGCAATCTCGCTTTGGAGGTCTTCGATCATCTGCATGCCCTGTCGCTGCGCTATCACCTGGAGCGGCAGACCGGCGGGCTGAGCCGCGTCATCGAACGCGGCACCCAGGGCATGGAATTCCTGATCCGCTTCACGACCTTCAACATCCTGCCGACACTGCTCGAGATCATGCTGGTCGGCGGCATCCTGTGGAGCCTCTACGACTGGCGCTTTTCAGCCGTCACGCTCGTGGTCATCGCCGGCTATGTGGTGTTCTCGATCATGCTTTCGGAATGGCGCATCAAGTTCGTGCGGCGCATGAACGATGCCGATACCGAGGCCAACGCCAAGGCGATCGACAGCCTGTTGAACTACGAGACGGTGAAGTATTTCGGCAACGAGGTGCACGAGGCGCGCCGTTTCGATGTCGGGCGGCGCCGCTACGAGATTGCCGCGATTCGTTCCAGCCGAACCCTGTCGTTGCTCAATGTCGGCCAAGGAACCATCATTTCGATCGGCCTGGTCGCCGTCATGGTGATGGCGGGTTCGGGCGTCGTGCAGGGAACGATGACGATCGGCGACTTCGTCGCCGTGAACACCTTCCTCATCCAGCTCTATATGCCGCTCAACATGCTGGGCTTCGCCTACCGGGAAATCCGCAACGCGCTCGTCAACATGGAGAAGATGTTCGGTCTGCTCGAGGTGCCGGCGGAGATCGCCGACCGGCCGGGCGCGCCTGCGCTCAAGGTGGAGGGCGGCGAGATCGTGTTCGATCATGTCGATTTCCACTACGAACCGGCGCGGCCGATCCTGCACGATGTCAGCTTCCGCGTGCCGGCTGGCCATACAGTAGCGATCGTGGGGTCGAGCGGCGCCGGCAAATCGACCGTGTCGCGCATCCTGTTTCGCTTCTACGACGTGGCTTCTGGCAGCGTGCGCATCGACGGTCAGGACATCCGCGACGTGACGCAGTCGAGCCTGCGGGCGGCCATCGGTGTGGTGCCGCAGGACACTGTCCTGTTCAACGATACGATCTACTACAACATCGCCTACGGCCGGCCGGACGCGACGCGCGAAGAGGTGGAGCAGGCCGCGCGCCTGGCCCGCATTCACGATTTCATCATGGCGCTGCCGCAGGGCTACGAGGCGACGGTCGGCGAGCGCGGGCTGAAGCTTTCGGGCGGCGAGAAGCAGCGCGTGGCGATAGCCCGCACCATCCTGAAGAACCCGGCGATCCTGCTGTTCGACGAGGCGACCAGCGCCCTCGATACGCGCACCGAGCAGGAAATCCAGCGCTCGCTGGAAGAGGTGAGCCGCGGCCGTACGACGGTAGTCATCGCGCACCGGCTCTCGACCATTATCAATGCCGACGAGATCATCGTGCTCGATCGCGGCCGGGTCGTCGAGCGCGGGCATCATGCAGATCTGCTGGCCATGAACGGCGCCTATGCCGAGATGTGGCGGCGCCAGCAGGAAGCCGCAGCCGAAGCCGAGCGAAAGGTCGAGGAGCCGCCGTCCCTGCGGTCGGAAGGCCATCTGCGTGTCGCCGAGTAACGTAGCGTCCGCGGGCGTCGCCAATCCCTGGCGCGCGCTGCTGCCGATCTACCTCGCTTGCCTTGCCTTTGGCATCCAGGTCGGCACTTCCATGCCGCTGGTCCCGCTGGCGCTGGAGCGGCAGGGCGTCGACAAGTTCATGATCGGTATCGTGGGGGCGGCCTGGGGTGTGGGCATGATCGCGACCACGCCGTTCGTGCCGGCCCTTGTCGCACGGCTGGGGGCGGTGCCGCTGATCTGCGGATCGGCGGTCGTCAGCGCCGCATTGTCGGTGGCTTTCGCGCTCACCGAGGGCGTGCCGCTGTGGTTCACGCTCACGCTGCTTCAAGGCGTGGTCGGCGGCGTGCCGTGGGTCGTGAGCGAGATCTGGATCAACCTGGTGGTCGACGAGAAACGCCGTGGCCGTGCCATGGCGGTCTACGCGACCCTGATCGCCGCCGGCATGGCGCTTGGTCCTCTGATCCTGCAGTTCGTCGGCCTCTATGGGCCGCGCCCCTTTCTGGTGGCCGCCGGGATCATGCTCGTTGTCATTCTGCCGCTGCTGCCGGCATGGAAGTCGGCGCCACCCGTGACGCTGGTCGAGAATAGCGGCCTGTGGCGTGTCATACGGGCGGCGCCCGTGGCCATGCTGGCGGCTTTTGCCTGCGGGTTGGGCGAGCAGGTCGCCTTCAGCTTTCTGCCAATCTTCGCGGTCGGCGCAAATGTCTCGGCCGAAACGGGGGCGCTGTGGCTCTCGGCGTTCGTGATCGGCAACATCGTCCTTCAGTGGCCGATCGGCTGGGCGGCCGACGAACTCGATCGCCGTTCCGTGCTGGCTGTCTGCGCATTGGCGAGTGCCGCGCTGGTGGCGTCGATCGGATTCATCGATCCGCAGTCGTACGGCATCCTGGGCGTGCTGGTGCTGTGGGGCGGCATTTCCTTCGGCATCTACACCGTCGGCCTGGCGCTGCTGGGCCAGCATTTCAGCGGCGGCGACATTGCCCGCGCCAATGCCGCTTTCACCATCATGTATACCGTGGCGGGTCTGGTCGGCCGGCCGATTGCCGGCGGCGCCATGGATGTGATGGGCCGGTCCGGCATGACCTTCACGGTGATGTTTTTCTACGCCTTTGCGGGCGTGGCCGCCTTGCTGGCAATGCGCCGTCGCGGCTGATAAACCTCCGCCGCATGAGCGCGTCTGTCGCCATATCGGATAGTTCCGCCGATCCGCTGCTTGCGCCGCTGCTCGCGGGCGACCGGCGGGCACTGGCGCAGGCCATCACCCTGATCGAATCGACACGCAGCGACCATCGCGCGCGCGCCGATGCGTTGCTCGCCGCGATATTGCCGCACAGCGGCAAGTCGGTGCGGCTCGGCATCACCGGCGTGCCCGGCGTCGGCAAATCGACCCTGATCGAACGCTTCGGCCTGTCGCTGCTGGAGCGCGGGCGCTCGCTGGCCGTGTTGGCGATCGATCCTTCCTCGAAGCGCGGCGGCGGCTCGATCCTGGGCGACAAGACACGCATGGAGGAGCTGTCGCGCCGGCATGAGGCCTTCATCCGGCCGTCGCCGGCGGGCATCACCTTGGGCGGCGTGGCCCGGCGGACCCGCGAGACCATGCTGCTGGTCGAGGCCGCGGGTTTCGACACGGTGATCGTCGAGACGGTAGGCGTCGGCCAGTCGGAGACGGCCGTCGCCGACATGGTCGACATGTTCATCGTCCTGCTGCTGCCGGCAGGCGGCGACGATTTGCAGGGCATCAAGCGCGGCGTGATCGAACTCGCCGACCTCATCGTGGTCAACAAGGCCGATGGCGATCTCAAGGCCACGGCGAAGCGGTCGGCTTCCGACTATCAGCACGCGCTGCGCATGCTGCGCTCGCCGACTGCTGGATGGACACCGGAGGTCACGACCTCCTCCGCCCAGACGGGCGAGGGCGTGGCGGAGATCTGGCAGATCGTCGAACGATTCAATGCCGCCGTCGGCGAGAAGGGTATCGCCCGGCGCCGGGCGGAGCAGGCCCGAGCCTGGATGTGGAACGAGGTCGGCGAGACGCTCCTGGCCGAGCTGCGCCGACACCCCGAGGTCCGCAAGCTGGTGAGCGGGCTGGAGCGCGAAGTCGAGGCAGGTCGGGCTACCCCGGCGGCAGCGGCCCGGCGTATGCTGGAGGCCTTCCATGGCCGCTAAATCGCTCCTGAGACGCGCCCGCCGCGCTGCCGAAGCCCAGAAGGAACCCTTCTGGAAGCGCAAGACCCTGGCGCAGATGACCAAGCAGGAGTGGGAATCGCTCTGCGACGGCTGCGGCATGTGCTGCGTCAACAAGCTGGAAGACGAGGGCACCGGCGAGCTCGCCCAGACCGATACCTGCTGCAAGCTCCTGGACCCCAAGACGGCCCGCTGCCGGGACTACAAGAACCGTAAGAAGATCGTGCCCGACTGTATCCAGCTCACCCCAAAGGTTGTGGCCAAGATGGATTGGCTCCCCAAGACCTGTGGGTACCGGCTGGTCCATTTCGGCCAGGACCTCTATTGGTGGCATCCTTTGATCTCGGGCGATCCGAACACTGTGCACGATGCCGGAATCTCGGCCCGCGGCCGGGTAATTCCCGAGGATCAGGTCGAGGATATCAGCGAAAGAGTCGTGGACTGGTTTGCTTGACGGGACCCGCTTCGGCCCGTAAAAAGCCCGCCTTCCCGCCCTTCGGCGGGATCGTTTTTTAGCGGATATCGCCATGCCTCGTCGTTGCGCCCTTTCGGGCAAGGCCGTTCAGTACGGCAACAATGTGAGCCACGCGAACAACAAGTCGCGGCGTCGCTTCATGTCCAACCTGCAGGTCGCTTCGGTCCTGTCCGACGCGTTGGGCCACTCTGTGCGCCTGCGTCTGACGCCGCGCGGCATCAAGACGATCGAGCACAATGGCGGCATCGACGCCTACCTGCTCGGCACCAACGACAGCAAGCTCAGCCCGGAGATGAAGGTGCTGAAGCGTCGCGTCGTGTCGGCCAAGACCAAGAAGGACGCCAAGGTCGCAGCCGCGGCCTAAGCTCTTCCTTTCTCTCCTCCCCAATCGATTGGGGAGGACGGCGCTATGGCGCCAGCTCGAACAGCATCAAGATATTGCGCTGAAGCGGATTGAAGTTGTCGTCCGAGATCAGCCACAGCAACGTCTCGCCGCGTGCGCCGCGGCTCGACGACAGGCCTTCGAGATTGTCGACAGGATAGGGCGAGGCGAGGAACGCGAGTTCTTCCGCCTTCACCGTCGCGCCCGGCTTGAGCTGTGCGGCCTCGAAATGCATGGCCCGCACGCGCACGCCGCGTATCAGATCGAACGCCCGTTCGAGAGTAGCGAAGGACCCGTCGGGGAGCACGGTGATGGCGGTCGGCCTGAAGTTGGGGATCGTGGCGTAGCTGAAGCTGCTCCAGGTGTAGCGGCCGTTTCCGGTGGGCTGCCCGATCCAGCCAACGACGCTCTCGGGCTTGAGGCTGTATTCCTCGCTGATCGCGATCACGGTGCCGTCGGGCAGCGCCGTCAGCGCCTCGATACCACCATTAGAAGGCTGGCGGCCGATATCGGCCGGCCCCTCGATGGGCAGCGGCAGGGCATCGAGCGTGCGGTACTGCCACAGCCGATGCCGGCGCTCGAAGGCCACCAGCCACGATCCGTCGGGCAGGCGTGCCATCGCTTCGGCATCGGCCTCGGCCTTCTTCTCGATCAGCTTGCCGTCGAGACCGTGCATCTGGCCGAT
Organism: Reyranella massiliensis 521; assembly: GCF_000312425.1. Lineage (GTDB taxonomy): Bacteria > Pseudomonadota > Alphaproteobacteria > Reyranellales > Reyranellaceae > Reyranella > Reyranella massiliensis. The sequence continues at coordinate 246,740 of NZ_HE997181.1, forward strand.
GGTTGCCGTACTCAGACCGGCGAGATCGCCCTTGGCATCGTAGTCGATGATGGCGGTAAGCCAGGCGCCTTCATCGGAGATCGAGGTGAGCGAGCGGCCATCAGGCGTGACGTGCAGGTCGGACCAGCCGCCGAAGTGGGGCGAATCCGCCTTCATCTCGATGCCGCCGCGCCAGATCAGACGGCCGATACGGGTCGCGTCCGGCTCGTCGAGCTTGAAGGTGAGCGCAGAACTGTGGATCGCGACCGGCTTTTCCTGCGCCTCGGCCGGAGGCGGCGAGACGCTGGTGCAGGCCGCGACAAGCAGGCAGAGCGTAAGAAGGAAGCGGTTCGCCACCGGGGTTAGGCGGCGCGCTTGCCGGATTTACCGCTGGTCTTGCCTGGAGTCGCCTTGGCGCCGCCGCGGCCACGCTGGCCGCCGCCGCGAGCCGCGCGCACGTCCTTGGCGTCCTCCTCGTCGAACAGCGAGGCGAGCTGCTCCATCATCGTGCCGCCGAGCTGGTCGGCGTCGACGATGGTGACGGCGCGGCGGTAGTAGCGCGTGACGTCGTGGCCGATGCCGATGGCAATCAGCTCGACCGGCGAGCGCGTCTCGATCCAGTCGATGACGTCGCGCAGGTGGCGTTCGAGATAGTTGCCCGGATTGACCGACAGCGTGGAATCGTCGACCGGCGCGCCATCCGAGATCACCATCATGATCTTGCGCTCTTCGGGGCGCGGCAGCAGGCGGTTGTGTGCCCAGAGCAGCGCTTCGCCGTCGATGTTCTCCTTGAGGATACCCTCGCGCAGCATCAGGCCGAGATTCTTGCGGGCGCGCCGCCACGGGGCGTCGGCCGGCTTGTAGATGATGTGGCGCAGATCGTTGAGACGCCCCGGATTGGCCGGCTTGCCGGCGGCGAGCCACTGCTCGCGGCTCTGGCCACCCTTCCAGGCGCGCGTCGTGAAGCCCAGGATCTCGACCTTGACGCCGCAGCGCTCGAGCGTGCGAGCTAGGATGTCGGCACTCATGGCCGCGACCGTGATCGGCCGGCCGCGCATGGAACCGGAATTGTCGATCAGCAGCGACACGACGGTGTCGCGGAAGTTCGTGTCCTTCTCCTTCTTGAAGGAGAGGGCATGCATGGGATTCGCGACGATGCGGGCCAAACGCGCCGCGTCGAGCGTGCCTTCGTCGAGGTCGAAGTCCCAGGAGCGATTCTGCTGCGCCATCAGGCGGCGCTGCAGCCGGTTGGCCAGCTTGCCGATCACGCCCTGCAGGTGCGAGAGCTGCTGGTCCAAGTGATTGCGCAGGCGGCCGAGTTCCTCGGCGTCGCACAGCTGGTCGGCTTCGACGATCTCGTCGAACTTCACCGTATAGGCGTGATACTGCTGGCCCAGCGGCTCGTTGGAAAGCGCACCCGGCGGCAGCCACGGACGTTCCGCGCGGCCGGGCTCCTCTTCGTCGCCCGAGCCCATCTGCATCTCGGTCTGGGCCTGGTCGGCGACGGTCTCCGAGGCATCTTCCTGCTCGGAGGCGTCCTCAGTCTCTTCGCCCTGGGCGCCGTAGCCCTGGGTCTCGCTCGAATCGCTCTGATCGTCGCCGGTCTCGTTGGACTGACCGTCCGCGTTCTCCTGATCCTGGCTCTCTTCGGTGTCGTCGTCCTGCAGGTCGGCCGTTTCGTCGCCGAGCTTGAGGTCGCGAATGAGCTGGCGCGCGGCGCGCGCAAAGGTTTCCTGGTTGCCGAGAGAATCGCGCAGCTTCTGGAAGTCACGGCCGGCCGCGCTCTCCACATCGGCGCGCCACATGTCGACCATCGCCTTGGCGGACTCAGGCGGTGCGGCGCCGAGCAGCTGCTCGCGCGCGATCAGCCCGATCACGTCGGCGAGTGGCGCATCTTCCTTGGTCTTGATGCGGGCGTGGCCGCGCTGGTCGGAGCGCTGGCGCCACAGGGCCGCGAGATTGTCGGCGACGCCGGCCATCTTGCGGGCGCCCAGAGCCTCGACGCGGACCTGTTCGACCGCCTCGAAGATCGCGCGGGCGGTCTCGCCGCGCGGCACGCGGCGCAGATGGGTCTTACGGTCGTGATGGCGCAGCTTCAGCGCCATCGAATCGGCTTCGCCGCGGACACGGCTGACATCCTCGACCGGCAAGTCCCGCGCCGGCACGGTGATGCGGGCCTCGCTGCCGAGCAGCGAGCCACCATCGGGAACGAACGAGACGTTCACTTCCTTGCGCGAAACCGCCCGCATTGTGGTGGCGGTGACGCGGCGGAACTCCTCGAGGGGAGTCGTGTCCTTGGCCATGGAGGCGCTCTCTACCTAGTGCAGCTTGCCGCCCTTGGCGCTGCCGGCCGGCAATTCCTTGCCGAAGCAGCGCTGGTAGTACTCGGCGAGCGTGCTGCGCTCGACCTCGTCGCACTTGTTGAGGAAGGTGAGACGGAATGCGAAGCCGACATCACCGCCGAAGATGCGCGCGTTCTCGGCCCAGGTGATCACCGTACGCGGCGACATCACGGTCGAGATATCGCCGGCGATGAAGCCGGCGCGCGTCAGGTCGGCGAGCGCCACCATGGCGGAGATCGTCTTGCGGCCTTCGTCGTTGTCGTAGAACGGCGTCTTGGCCGAGACGATGTTCACTTCCTGATCGTGCGGCAGGTAGTTCAGCGTCGTCACGATCGACCAGCGGTCCATCTGGCCCTGGTTGATCTGCTGCGTACCGTGATAGAGGCCGGTCGTGTCGCCGAGGCCGACCGTGTTGGCGGTCGAGAACAGGCGGAAGGCCGGGTGAGGGCGGATCACCTTGTTCTGGTCGAGCAGGGTGAGCTTGCCTTCGACTTCGAGCACGCGCTGGATCACGAACATCACGTCGGCGCGGCCGGCGTCGTATTCGTCGAACACCAGAGCGGTCGGGTTCTGCAGCGCCCAGGGCAGGATGCCTTCACGGAATTCCGTGATCTGCTTGCCGTCGCGCAGCACGATCGCATCCTTGCCGATAAGATCGATACGGCTGATGTGGCTGTCGAGGTTGACGCGGATGCAAGGCCAGTTGAGGCGCGCCGCGACCTGCTCGATGTGGGTCGACTTGCCGGTACCGTGATAGCCCTGGACCATGACACGGCGGTTGTGGGCGAAGCCAGCGAGGATCGCCATCGTCGTGTCGTGATCGAACAGGTAGGCGTCATCGACTTCGGGGACATGTTCGGTCGCCGCGCTGAAAGCAGGCACCTCCATGTCGGTGTCGATGCCAAACAGCTGGCGGGCGGAAACCTTGATATCCGGCATGCCCGACACATTCTGGCGGGCCGCGGTCGTCGTCGAAGCCATCACACGGATCCTACAAAACAATGCCCGCCAAATTGCGGGCAAAACAATAGTCGCAGGCCAGTTTGTGCACCGCAAGCGGCCAATTGGCGGGTCTGCCCTGAGCAGGGCTAATCACTCCACGGGAAGGTGCTCCGAGGCCCGCAGAGTGGAATAGGCGGCGTTGATTTCCTTGAGCTTTTCCTCGGCCGCCCGGGCCCCGCCATTGGCATCCGGGTGGTGCAGCTTGACCAGCGCCTTGTAACGAGATTTCACGACAGCCTGAGTAAGCGGCCATGAAAGTTCAAGGACATCGAGGGCGTTGCGCTCGGCCGGTGTCAGTTGCTCGCTGCCATCGAGTTTGGGCGGCGGCCGCTCGCCCAGGCCCGCATCGTCGGCCAGGCCCAGCGGGTCCTTCAGATTGGCGTAGGAATTGCCGTTGCGCCGGGCGCCGAGCGGCCAGACCGGCCGGCGCCAGGTCGTATCCGCGCGGATATGAGCTTCGATCTGATCGGCGCCGAGGCCGGCGAAGTAGTCCCACTTCTTATTATACTCGCGGACGTGCTCCAGGCAGAACCAGCGGTACTCGTCGAGACGATCGCGCGCGCGAGGCGCGCGGAACTCGCCCTGCATCCGGCAGCCGGGCGCTTCGCAGACCCGCTGATGCGGGAGCGGCCCGTCTGTGGCCGTCAGTGGTTTGGCTCGCCGTCGAGACATTCGGCTAATATGTGTTCGGGAGTTGCAGTGAGCAAGAGAGGCAAGTGATGGGCAAGGTTGCGATGGCGATTGACAGTAAACTCCGGACGGCATTCGCGCCGGCGCGTCTTGCCATCGAAGACGAATCGTCAAAGCATCATGGCCATGCGGGTTGGCGCGAAGGCGGCGAGACGCATTTCCGGGTCGAGATCGTGTCGGCGGCCTTCGAGGGACAGAACCGCGTGGCGCGGCAGCGTTTGGTCTACGCCGCGCTCAAGCAGGAACTCGACGCCGGCCTGCACGCGCTCGCATTGACGACATTGACGCCGGCCGAAGACGCGAAGCGAAGCTAGCCTTCCATCTCCACTTCCTTGCCGGCGTTGGCGGCGCGCACGGCTTCGGCGTCGGGGCCGGTGTAGAAGTCCGGCACCCAGCGCTTGGTGATCTCGCTGTCCGATGCCCAGGTGTGGCAGGTGTCGAGCATGTAGGGCCTGCGCCGCGGCTTCTTGGGCGCATCCGGATCGGTTGCGGGCAACGTGCCTGCCTTCTCGCGATGGGCGCGGTTGAGTTCGGCGGCCTTCTTCGAGGAGACGGTCTGGAACGCCGTCGTCGCGACCGGCCCCAGCAGTTCGACGATATGCGTGCAGCCGTGAACGCCGCCCAGTCGCGCGCGCACCTCGCGATGGAAGCCGCCGCCGATCCGCAAGCCGATCAGCTTCTTGAACGCGGGCGTGATGTCGCCGCACATGCGATAGGGCGACTTGTCGGTCACCGCCTCTACATCGACGATCGTGAACTTGTGGTCGAGGGTCAGGCGGATCGACATGTCGTGCACGAAGTCGCCGGGCTGGAGCGGCCCGCGCCATTCATTGGCGTGCTCGTAGGACTTCTCGTCGGTGATACGGCCTTCGATGTCCCAAAGTCCGTCCTCGCGGAAGAAGCCCTGGCAGGTGACGCGACGCGTGTGGAGATGCTGTCGGCCGACTGGCGGCGGAAGCGGCATGGTCGTTCCCTTGGTAAATGGGGTCAGTCGGCCGCTTGTATGGCCGCGGGCGGCACGATTCGCAACTCGGCGATGCGGGTGCCTTCGCGCTTCAATATCTCGAAGCGAAATCCGTAAAAGGCATAGGTTTGGCCCACTTCCGGGATGCGGCGTGCCTCGTGCAGGACCAGGCCCGCGATGGTCGTGGCCACGCCCTCCGGCAGGCCCCAGCCAAACTCGCGGTTGAGGTCGCGGATCGGCACATCGCCCTGGCAGAGCAGGCTGCCGTCGTCGCGGCGCAGGACGCCGCGGCGGATCGCATCGTGCTCGTCCTCGATGTCGCCGACGATCTCTTCGAGAATGTCTTCGAGGGTGACGATTCCCCGGAGGGCGCCGTATTCGTCGACGACGATGGCGAAATGTTCGTGGCGTGCGCGAAATGCCTCGAGCTGATCGAATAGGATCGTCGACTCCGGAATGAACCAGGGGGGCGTCATCACCGCGTCGATCTTGACGGAGTCGATGGTGCCCTGTGCCGCCTTGATGGCGCGGAACAGGTCCTTGGCATGCATCACGCCCACGACATTGTCCGCCTCGCCGCGATAGAGCGGAATGCGCGTATAGGGCGCCGCCAGCATCTGGGCCACGATCGCGTCGACCGGCTGGTCGGCATCGATCAACGCGACATTGCCGCGGTGGGTCATGACGTCGCCCACGGTGCGGTCGCCGAGGTCGAGCACGGAGCGCAGCATCGCCTTTTCGGCGGGCGCGTCCTCGTCGGTAAGATCTGCACCATGCAGTTCGATGGCGCCGCGCAGCAGGTCGCTATGTTCCTTGGCGTCGAGCGAACGGTCGGTGCGCACGTTCATCAGGCCGAGGAAGAAGCGTGAGATCCACGCCACGCCGCGTGCCAGCGGCCCCAGGATCGCCACGGTGAACAGGATGGAGGGCGCCAGGGTCAGCGCCACCCGGTCGGCGCGCATCAGCGCCCAGGTCTTGGGCATGACCTCGGCGAAGATCACGATCATCACGCCGATCGCCAGGGTCGCATAGAGGATGCCGGCCGCGCCGAACAGGGCCGTCAGAACCGCCGTCGTCAGCGAGGCCGAGAAGATGTTGACCACATTGTTGCCGAGCAGGACGGCACTGACGGTCTCGTCCTTGCGGTCGAGCAGCTGGTTGATCATGGTCGCCCGCTTGTTGCCCTGCTGGGCAAGGCGATGCATGCGGGGCCGCGACGCGCCGGTGATCGCCGTCTCGGCCGCCGAAAGATAGGCCGCCAGCAGCAGGCAGAGCACGACCAGCGGCACTGCAATCGAAAGCGGCAGATCGAAATGAAGCTCCGTGTCCATCGCCGCCGGGCCCTAGGCCGCGATGGCGTCGTCGAGCAGGCCGCGCAACCCTGTCTCGTCGACCTCGCGCGTCACGAAGGCTTTGCCGATACCGCGGGCCAGCACGAAGGTGAGCTTGCCACCCTCGGCTTTCTTGTCGCCGCGCATGTGCTCGACCAGCCGTGCAGCGTCCCAGCGCCGCGAATTGTCGCCGCCGATCGTACGCAGCCGCACCGGCAGTCCAACGGCGCCGAGATGGCGACGCACGCGTTGGGCATCGGCCGCCGGGCAGAGGCCCAGCCGCGCGGAGAGATCGAAGGCCATGGCCATGCCGGCGCCGACCGCCTCGCCATGCAGCAGTTCCGACCCGAAGCCGGTTTCCGCTTCCAGCGCATGGCCGAACGTATGGCCGAGGTTGAGGAGAGCGCGCAGATCGGTCGTCTCGCGTTCGTCGGCGGCCACGATGCGGGCCTTCGAGAGACAGCTTTGCTCGATGGCATAGGTCCGTGCCGCGGCATCGCCGCCGAGCACCGCCGAGCCGTTGGCCTCGCACCAATCCCAGAACGCCGGATCGTCGATCAGCCCGTACTTGGCCACTTCGGCATAGCCCGCCAGCAGCTCGCGACGCGGCAGGCTGTCGAGCACTGTGGTATCGGCCAGCACGAGGCGCGGTTGATAGAAGGAGCCGACAAGGTTCTTGCCGTGGCGCGTGTTGATGCCGGTCTTGCCGCCGACCGAGGAATCGACCTGGGCAAGGAGGGTGGTCGGTACCTGGATGAAATCGACGCCACGCAGCAGCACCGAGGCAGCAAAGCCCGTGAGGTCGCCGACCACGCCGCCGCCCAGTGCGACCAGGGTTGTCTTGCGGTCCGGCCGGTGGTCGAGCAGCTCATTCATCAGCCGGGCAAAGCTTGAGAATTCCTTGCTGCTTTCGCCCGCGGGCACGGTGACTGTCGTCGCCTTGATGCCAGCCTTCTCGAACGAGGCCGCGAGCCGAGCGCCATAGAGCGGAGCGACGGTTTCGTCGCTGACGATGGTGACGCGCGGGGCGGCCAGCAGCGGGCGCGACAAGTCGCCGGCGCGGTCGATCAGGCTGGGGCCGATCGCGATATCGTAGCTGCGGCCGGCGAGATCGACCCGGATCGTGCGGGCGGCGCTCATCTGTCCACTCCGGCGGATGGAGCCTGGAGATGGGCGCGCAACGCGTCGATCACCTGCTCCGTGGTGCGGTCGGCAGGCTGGGCCGTCGATTCAACGGTGAGATCGGCTTCGGCGTAGATCGGATAACGTTGTTGCATGAGGCGGTCGAGAATCTCCTTGGGATCGCCCTGGCGCAAGAGGGGGCGATGGGTGCGCTTCTTCACGCGATCGAACAGAACGTCGAGTTCGGCGCGAAGCCACACGGTTATGGCCTTGGTGCGCATCAGGGCGCGCGTCTCGTTGTCTATATAGGCGCCGCCGCCGGTCGAGAGCACCAGCGGGGGCTGTTCGAGCAGGCGGGCAATCACCCGGCGTTCGCCGGCGCGAAACTCCTGCTCGCCGTACTTCTCGAAGAATTCCGAGATGGTGCAGCCTGCGGCGCGCTCGATTTCGTCGTCGGCGTCCACGAACGGCAGGCCAAGCCTTGCCGCCAGCCGCTTACCGATGGCGCTCTTGCCCGCGCCCATCAGCCCGACAAGGGCCACGGTGCGCGGCAAGGACAGGGGAGAAGAGGCGTCCATGGCGAGCTGCCCCTTGCATGTCGCCTATAATTCCCTGTGTTTCAAGCGATTGGGCCGCAACGATTGCCGCTGTGGCATCGGTTGGGTAGTTTGCCCGCGTCGTGCCCATGTTCCGTTCCCGAAACCGCTTCAGCGTACCCACCTTGCGCTTCGGCCCCGTGCTAGGGGTAATTGCCCTGTGCCTGCTAATTGGGGGCCTGGTGGCGTTGGCCGTCATCGAGCCGCGGCCGCCGCTCCGGCAATTCGAGGTTCCGGTGCCCAGTGAACGCCTTGCGCGCTAGCATGGTTCTGGCCGCCCCGATGTTCGGCCTCTTCCTGGCCGTGTCGGTGGCGATGACGGGGCCTGCCGTTGCCCAGGTACCCGATTTCGACCAGCGACCGACCGGCTTCCTGAATGCCAAGACCGGCGGCATGGCCGCCGATGCCTGGGCCGGCACGACCCTCGCCACGGCCAAGCGGCTGGTCTCCGCCCTGCCGGCAGCGCCCCGCAGTCGGGCGCTACGCGACCTGCAGTTCAAGGTGATGGTGAGCGAGCTGACGCCGCCGGCACCCGACGGCAGTCCGCCGCCCGGCCTGTTCGCGCGCAAGGTCGAGAAGCTTGCGGCCATGGGCGAGGCCGAGAACCTGAACGAAATGGTGCGCAGCGTCGGCGGTTATGCCGATCCGGCGATCGCCGCCATGGTCGTCAACGCGCTGATGATGGTCGGGGCGAAGGACGGCGCCTGCGCGATCGTCCGCAGCAACCCGCTGCCGCAACCCTTCGCCCTGCGTGCGGACGTCGTCTGCAAGCTCGTGGCCGGCGACAATGCCGGCGCCTTGGCCACGGCCCAGCCGCTGCGCTCCTCGGATCCCGCCTTCTACAAGCTGGTCGATATTGCGGCCAATGGGCTGTCGCCGGCCGCCTCGGCCCCGGCCCAGCTCGACGGCCCGGCGATGGTCATGCTCGACCTCGCCTACGTGCAGCCGTCGGCGGCCGCCATCCGTTCGACGCAGCCGCCGATGATCCGCTCGCAGGTGGTCCATCGGACCCTGCCGCCGGTCACGCGCCTCGAGATCGCCGAGCGTGGCGAGGCGCTCGCGGTGATCGAAGCGACGCGCCTTGGCGACCTCTATCTCGATGCCGTCCGTGACGGCGTTGCCATGCCCGCGCCGATGGCACGCCGTGCCCGGCTGGTGGCGGCAGCGCGTGGAGCTTCCAACGCGCAGCAGCTCATCAGTTCGATTGCGGCCGTCTATGGCGAGGAGCGCGGCGGTGCGCTTTTCCCGACGGTCGCGCGAGCCGGCGCCCAGGCACTGCTCAGCCTGCCGCCCAAGCCCGAATATGCCAATGTCGCGCAGGAAGCGATGCGCGGCTTCCTGCTGCTGGGCGACAAGCAGCAGACCAAGGCATGGATGAGTCTGGCGCTTTCCGCAGCCTTCAACGATGCGCGCGCCATGAAAGCGCTCGACAGGTTGATGCCTTTGATTGCCATTGCGGGCGTCGACGATCGCAAGCGTATGCCGGCCGAGGAGCTCAATCGCTGGTACGAGGTGATGCGCCAGGACAATCCGGCGCAGGCGCCGCTGCGCGGCTACCTGATGCTGGAACTGCTGCGTGCCGTCGGCATCGACGTGCCCCAAGGGGCGACGACCTTGCCGGAAACGATGCCGGGTGGGGCGCGTCTGGTCATGCCGGCGCCGGCGACGATGCAGTCGCTGCAAGTCGCCGGCAACGGCCGGCGCCGGGCCGAAACGGCGCTGCTGGCGTCGATCGCAACGGGCGAGACGGCATTGTCCGACCTTCATCCCGCGGCGGTAAGCGGCATCATCCGTGCGCTGCGTCAGATCGGTGAGGAGAATGCCGGCCGCCTGTTTGCGATCGAGATCGCGATCGCGCACGGATTGTGACAGGGGCTGTGAAGCGCCAGCCGGCTCCCGAGCTTTCTCGCGAGGTCGGGGCCTTTCTCGAAATGCTCCAGGCCGAACGCGGCGCGTCGAGGAATACGGTTCTCGCCTACAGCGCCGACCTCGTCGATCTCCAGAAGTTCCTGACGCGGCGCAAGCAAGGGCCAGCGACGGCCGATGCGACGGCGCTGCGGGCCTATCTGAAATCGCTCGACTATCTCGGCATGACACCGCGCACGGTGGCGCGCCGGCTGTCGGTGATGCGGCAGTTCTTCCGTTTCCTGCTGGCCGAGCGGCTGCGCGAGGACGATCCCGCCAGCACGCTCGATTCGCCCAAGCTCGGCCGGCCGTTGCCCAAGGTCCTGTCGCGCGTCGAGGTCGATCGACTGATCGAAGCGGCGCAGGCCAAAGGCGGCGTCGATGGCGGCCGCATGGAAACGCTGCTCGAGATCCTCTACGGCTCGGGCTTGCGCGTGTCCGAACTTGTAGCGCTGCCGCTCGCCGCGGCCGAGCGCGATCCGGCGATGCTGATCGTGCGCGGCAAGGGCAGCAAGGATCGGCTCGTTCCTCTTTCCGATCCGGCGCGACTGGCAATTGCGCGATGGCTGAAGGTACGCGCCGCGGCGCTCGAAGACGGCGAGACGTCGCGCTATCTGTTTCCGTCGCGGGGCCGCGCCGGCCATCTCACGCGCCAACGCTTTGCGCAGTTGCTAAAGGAAGCCGCGCTGGCGGCGGATATCGATCCGGCGCGCGTTTCACCGCACGTTCTGCGGCATGCCTTTGCCAGCCACCTGCTGGAAGCCGGGGCGGATCTGCGCAGCGTGCAGCTCATGTTGGGGCATGCGGATATCGCCACGACGGAGATATATACCCACGTCCTTCCGGAAAAGGTGCGCTCGCTGGTCGAGGATCATCATCCACTGGCTAAGCGAAAGCGGGGATCGTCGACCGGACGCGCCGGTTGACAGGATTCCGCGACCGGGCGACACCTGACCTTCAATGACGACCTATCTCGACTTCGAGACGCCGATCAGAGAGCTCGAAAGCAAAATTGCCGAGCTCCGGCACCTGCCCAACTCGGGTGATGTCGACATCGCCGAGGAGGTCATGCGCCTTCAGGACAAGGTGCAGAGGCAGTTGCGCGCGACCTACGCCAAGCTGACGCCGTGGCAGCGGGTCCAGGTTGCGCGCCACGCGGAGCGACCGCATGCGCAGGCCTATATCGACCGGCTGATCACCGACTATACGCCGCTGGCGGGCGATCGTGCGTTCGGCGAAGACGCCGCCATCGTGGGCGGCATGGGCCGTCTCAAGGGCCGCAGCGTCGTCGTGCTTGGCCAGCAGAAGGGCGACGACACGGAATCGCGCATCAAGCACAATTTCGGCATGGCGCGGCCCGAAGGCTATCGCAAGGCGCAGCGGCTGATGAAGCTCGCGGATCGCTTCAAGCTGCCGGTGGTGACCCTGGTCGACACGCCCGGCGCCTATCCCGGCATCGATGCCGAGGCGCGCGGCCAGGCGGAAGCCATCGCGGCTTCCATCGAGACTTGTCTCTCGCTCGGCGTGCCGCTGGTCAGCGTGGTGATCGGCGAAGGCGGTTCGGGCGGTGCGCTGGCCATCGCCTCGGCCGACCGCGTCTACATGCTGGAGAATTCCGTCTATTCGGTCATCACGCCGGAAGGCTGCGCCTCGATCCTGTGGCGCTCCAATGCGCATGCGCAGGACGCCGCCGAGGCGATGAAGGTGACTGCGGCCGATCTCAAGAAGCTCGACGTGATCGACGACGTGATCCCCGAGCCGATGGGCGGCGCCCATCGTGCGCCCGACGAGACGATCGACGTTGTAGGCCGAGTGGTGAGCGAGGCGCTGGGTGAACTCTCCAAGCTCGACGCCGATGCCTTGCGCGAGCACCGCCAGGACAAGTTCCTGGCGATGGGCAAGAAGGGCCTCTGACGCCGTTGCCGCTGCGTCTCAGCGTTCTCGATCAATCACCGATCCGCAAAGGTGGCACGCCGGCAGACGCCGTGCGCGAGACCCTGGAACTGGCGCAGCTTTGCGACCGTCTGGGCTATGAGCGCTACTGGCTGGCCGAGCATCACAGCAGCGACGCGCTGGCGGGCTCGACGCCGGAAGTGTTGATCGCACGCGTCGCGGGGCTGACCGAGCGTATGCGCGTCGGTTCGGGGCGCGTGATGCTGCCGCACTACAGCGCCTACAAGGTGGCGGAGAATTTCCGCATGCTGGAGACGCTGTTTCCCGGCCGCATCGACCTCGGGATCGGGCGGGCGCCGGGCAGCGACCAGCGCACCATGCGCCTCCTGGCGGACGGCAAGCCGAACTGGAGCAACCCCGACAAGTATCCCTATCAGGTGCGCGATCTTGTTGCCTGGTTGCACGACGCGCTGCCGCCGAACCACGAAGGCACGGGCATTACCGCTCAGCCGATCGGACCCAGTGCCCCCGACGTCTGGCTGCTGGGATCGAGCGACGACAGTGCGGCTCTGGCCGCGCATTTCGGCCTGCCGTTCTGCTTCGCGCACTTCATCAATCCCGACGGTGGTGATGGCGTTACCCGCGCCTACCGCGCGCACTTCAAGCCGTCGTCGCTTCATCCGAAGCCAGAGCCGATGATGGCGATCTCGGTTCTGTGTGCGGAGACCGACGAGGAGGCCGACCTGCTGTCGCGCAGCCGCGAAGTCTGGGCGATGCGGCTGCGTACGCTCGGCAATCCCGGCCCGGTGCCGTCGGTCGAAGAGGCGCTGGAGGCAGCCAAGGCGCCCGGAGCGGAACGCTGGCTGCCGGCGCTGCGCCGCCGCTCAGTCGTCGGCTCGCCCAAGACCGTGCGCGCCGGCCTCGAAAAGCACGCCGCCAGCTATGAGGTCGACGAGATCATGGCGGTGACGATCTGCTTCGACTTCGAGAAGCGCAAACGCTCCTACGAGCTGCTGGCGGAAGAGTTCGGGCTGAACAAGGTTCCGCCGCAGTAAGTCAGAGCCCGGCCACCGGGAAGCCGTTGCCCTTGCCGTTCTGTGGCCGTCGGGTCGAGATCAACTCGCGCGCCTCGGCAGCACGGCCGGCCCGCGCCAGCGACGTCGTCACGACATATTCAAGCAAGTCACGTTGCGCGCGACTGCCGCCCAGCCGTTCGTGGGTGTCGAGCAGCGGCCTGATCTCGTCCGCGGCACGGGACCACTCGCCGTCGGCAAAGGCCTCGAAGCCCTGGGCCATCGCCGGCAGCATGTCGGCCGTGGCGCCGCGCGGACTTTCGACAAAGGTCGCGAGCGTCGCCTTGTCGCCGGCCATGGCGTAGGCCAGTGCGGTGTGCATGTCGACGAAACCGAGGGCCGACTTGCCGAACCATTTGGTGGCGTAGTCGGCGATCTCCTTCCAGCGATCGGGTTGACGCTCTTCGCCCGCCATCTCCGCGCGCAGCAGGAAGGCCGGGCAGTCGGTCGCCACGTTGATTTGCGGTCCCCAGGAGGCGCCGGGCCGCAGCGCATCGTCGTAGACGCTCCAGGCCTCGGCATGTCGGCCCGTCTCCATCAGCCAAAGTGCGAGATGCCAGCTGTTGTGACAGTGCATCAGGCCATCGCGCGAATAGTCCTTCATCCAATCTTTCAGAAAGGTCAGGCCCGCTTCGCGCTCGCCCATTTCGTAGAAGAGGTGGCCGCGGATATGGGCAGCATGGGCGCTGCGCGGATAGCCGGCGAGCGCCGTGTCGATGTTGCGCTGCCCCTCGTCCAGCTTGCCCAGCTCGATCTGCGCGAAGGCGAGTTGGGTGCGATACCACCAGTCGTCGCCATAGTGCTTCTCGAAGGGTTCGAGGATCGCGAGCTGGTCGACCTCGCGGCCGACCTTGCCCGAGAAGCCGATCAGGCCGAACACGCTGGTCGCCGGCGCCAGCGCCATGGCATCGCGCGGCCAGCTCTTCATGTGCTCGTGGATCGCTTCGAGGGCAGCAACGCCCTGGCCGGTCAGGATCTTGTCGAAGATCGCGATCTGGCTTTGCTCGCGCGCGGTCGCGCCGGCGGCCAGCTCCTTGGCGCGGGCGAGCGGCCCCTTTGCCTCGTGTCCGCGGCCCAAAAGCTGCTTGGCCCGCGCCAGCGAGATATGTCCGAGGGCGAAACCGTCGTCAGCCGTCACGGCGGCCTGGAAGGCCGTATCCATGCCGGGCGTCGCGGCCATCAGGCTGTCGACACCGGCCAGATAAGCGTCGCGCGCCGCGACCGAGCTTGTGCTCAGTTCGTTTCCGTAGCGATCCTTGAGCATTGGCTGTTTCATCCCATTGATAGGCAGTGCGAAACTCTAGCCCTGCGATTGCCTATCCGGCAATTGCGGGAATGACGGTTCGGTGTTCCAATTGCCGCCAGGTGAAAGCTAGGCGAACAAGGCTGCGGAGGAACCAGACCCATGCCTATTTCGGTGCATGCCGTGACCCCGGACTTCGTCGCGGAAGTCGGCGACGTCGCGCTCAACAGGCCTCTCGCGCCGGATGACCTGACGGCAATCCGCGCGGCCTTCACCAAGTACGCGATCCTAATCTTCCCCGATCAGGACTTCGACGACGAAAGCCAGCTCGCCTTCGCGCGTAACTTCGGCCCGCTCGAAACGACCGTCTTCAAGGCGCGCAAGGATCACAAGCTGCGCCTGCACGAGAACATGGCCGATGTCGGTAATCTCGATTCCGAGAACCGCGTCCTCGCTGCCGACAACCGGCAACGGCTCTACAATCTCGGCAATCGCCTTTGGCACACCGATTCCTCTTTCAAGCGCCTGCCGGCCTATTGCTCGATGCTGCATGCGCGTTCGATCCCGCCGATCGGCGGCCAGACCGAATATGCCGACATGCGCGCCGCCTACGACGCACTGCCCGAGACGACCAAGCAGCGGATCGCCGGATTGGTTGCGGAACATTCGATCATGACGTCGCGCGCCAAGCTCGGCTTCAAGGACTTCGACGAAGACGAACGCCGGGCCTTCGCGCCTGTGCCGCAGGTGCTGGCGCGCAAGCTGCCGGACTCCGGCCGCATGAGCCTCTATATCGCGAGCCATGCCGGTGCGATCCGCGGCATGGCAGACGGCGAGGCGCGCAAACTGCTCGACGAGCTCACGGCACATGCCACGCAGCGCCAGTTCGTTTATTCGCATCGCTGGCGGGTCAAGGATCTGGTGATCTGGGACAATCGCTGCACCATGCATCGTGGCATGGAGTTCGACGATCAGCGCTACAAGCGCGACATGCGCCGCGCTACGGTTTCGGACGTGGCACCGACCTGCGAGCAGATGGGGCTAGCGGTCGCTGCCGAGTAGCCGCCGCATGATCGTCCGCCGCCACGAGGGATGGCCGGCGCTGTTCTCCAGGGCGAACTGGAGACGGAAGGCGTGGGGCCAGTCGCCGCGCGGGAGTTCCTCGAAGCCGCGCCGCCTATAGAACGGTGCATTCCACGGCACGTCGCGATAGGTCGAGAGATGCAGCCGGTCGTAGCCCAAGGCGCGGGCGGCCATGCCGGCGCGGTCGATCAGCGCCGATCCATAGCCATGACCCTGCCAGCGATCGAGCACCGAGAGTTGATCGAGCCAGGCGGTATTGCCCGGCAGCTTCATCAAGGCGAAGCCCACGGGACGGCCAAGCGGCGAGACGGCGACCCAGAGCCGGCCGTTTCGCCAACCCTCCGCCAACGAGACGATGGAGTGGGGCGGCATGTCGAGGACGCATTGCAGGCCGACTTTGCGATAGCGCAGGTCGGCCCCGTTTTCGATCTGCGGCAACAATTCGATTTCATGCAGATGCGGCGGGCGAATCATGACAGGGGATTGGCTACGTTGTTGGTTGCACTGGAGGATGTGTCATGACGATCGATATCGAACCGCTGAAGAAGGAACTCGGCCGCAAGATTGAGGACGAAGACGTCGTCACCCAGGCGCCGCTGAAAGCGATGATCGCCACCTTCGATCGCAACGACAAGGTCCCCGGCGAGGGTGAGCCGATTGCGCCGGGCTGGCACCTCTGCTTCCTGCATTCCTACGCCCGACGCAACGTGCTGGCCGAGGACGGGCTGCCGACCGAAGGCGGCGTCCTGCCCAAGATCCCGCTGCCGCGGCGCATGTACGCCGGTTCGACCTTCACCTTCGACGGCGATATCCGCGTCGGCGACAAGCTGCGGCGCGAGACGGAGTTCTCCGACGTCCAGGTGAGGGGCGGCGGTACCGGCACTCTGATCGTGACCAGCCAGACCCGGCGCATCTACACGCCGCGCGGCCTGGCCGTGACCGAGGTCGCCAACACCGTGTTCCGCGAAGAGGTGAAGGCCGGCGAGAAGAGCGGCGTGCCGGTGCGCGAGGCGGCGCCCACCGATGTTCCGTGGCGGCGGACGATCAAGGCCGATCCGGTCATGCTGTTCCGCTACTCGGCGATCACCTTCAACCCGCACCGCATCCATTACGACCGCACCTACTGCATCGAGACCGAAGGTTATCCTGGCCTGGTCATACATGGTCCGTTTGCACAGCAATGCCTGTTCGACCTGCTGCGCGATTCCGCCCCGGGCCGCACGATCAAGACTTTTGCGATCCGCGCCCGGGCGCCGCTGTTCGACACGGCGCCGTTCGAGGCGGTCGGCCGCCCGACGGCGGATGGCAAGGGCGCCGAGCTGTGGACGGTGACGCCCAAGGGCACGATCGCCGCGCAGGCCACCGCGACCTTCGCCTAGGGACATGCAAGCGCCACCCCTGCCGCGGTTTCTGATTCCGCGGCTGCCGTTTTTCTATGGTTGGGTGGTCCTGGGATGTCTTTGCCTGGCGGGGTTTGCCCGCCAGGGACCGGCGGTCGCCGTCCTCTCCGTCTTCGTCGTGCCGATGACCGAGGCCTTCTCCTGGTCGCGCACGGAGATGTCAGGAGCGGTGTCGCTGGGCGGCCTGCTGGCGGCGTTCATCTCGCCGGTGATCGGGCCGATTGTCGACCGCCGCGGCGCGCGGCTGATCCTCTGCCTCGCCGTGGCGGGCACCGGCGTGGCGGCGCTGGCATTGTCGTTCACCCAATCGCTCCTGGTTTTCTATCTGCTGTTCTGCTTTGCCCGCATGGTGTGGGCGGGGCCGTACGATCTCGGCCTCTACAGCGCCCTCAACAACTGGTTTGTGGCGCGGCGCGCCATCGCCACGTCGATCGTCACGCTTGCCCAGCTCTCGGGTCTGGTGGCGCTGCCGCTGATTGCCCAGCTCGCCATGAACGGAAGCGACTGGCGGGCTGGCTGGGTGGCGGTCGGCACGGTGGTGCTCATGGTGGGCTTCCTGCCGTGCTGGCTGCTGCTGGTGCGGCGGCCCGAGGATGTCGGGCTGCAGCCCGACCGGCTGTCCGACGGCAAGACGCAGGCGCCGGTCGAGCCGCGCTGGAAGCGCGCCGAGGCGATGCGAACGCCGGCCTTCTGGCTGCTCTCGCTCTACACGGTGCTCGTCTATCCCGTGCAGGCCGGCGTCAGCCTGCATCAGGCGCCGCACCTGATCGAGCGGGGCCTCTCGCCGGTCGCGGCTGCCACCATCATCGCCTTCCTGTCGGCTGTGTCGGCGCTTGCCGCGTTCGGCATCGGCTTTTTGCCGCGCCGCTGGCCGGTGCGTTACCTGATGGCGGCGACGGCAGTAATGCTCTCGGCCGGCAGCTTCGGCCTGATCGGCGTCTCGTCGGCGGAGATGGCCGCCTTGCCGGCGGGTTTGTTCGGCCTGGGGATCGGCGGCGTCATGATGCTGCTGCCCATGGCCTGGGCGGACTATTTCGGTCGCGAGAGCTACGGCGCGATCCGCGGCGTGGCCTTGTCGCTCCAGGTGACGGCACAGGCGGCAGGGCCGTTGGTCTCCGGCATGCTGCGCGACTGGAGCGGCACCTACACGGACTCCCTTCTGCTGTTCGGCGCGCTGGCCGCTCTCGCCGTGCTGGCGGCTCTCGCGGCGCGACAGCCACGGTTGAGGGCAATTCAGCCCGCCTAGTCGTTCGCCGCGCCGTAGCGCAACGGGCGGAAGAAGGCGCGGATGTCTTCGACCAGAAGCTCGGGCTCCTCGAGGGCGGCGAAATGGCCGCCGCTCGGCATGACCGTGTGCTGGCGCAGGTTGAAGGCGCGCTCGATCCATTCCCGAGGGGGCGCCGGCGCGATGTCTGCCGGAAAGGCTGCAAAGGCGGTCGGCGTTTCGACTCTCGCCCCTTCGGGCAGGGCGCGCGGCTTCTGCTGCGCGGCGCCGCGATAGAGCCACGTCGCCGTGCCGGCGGTGCCGGTCAGCCAGTAGACCATGATGTTGTCGAGCAGCAGGTCCATCGGAAAGCGCTTGAGCGGATCGCCGCCGCAATCGCTCCAGGCCTGGAACTTCTCGACGATCCAGGCGGCGAGGCCGACCGGCGAATCGGTGAGGGCAACACCCAAGGTCTGCGGCCGCGTCGCATGGATGCGCTGGTAGGCGGTCTTGTCGTCCAGCGCACCGCCCATCTTCGCAAGCCATGCCTGCTCGTCGGCGCTGAGGCTGGCTGTCTTGAGGTCGATGCCGGGCCGCAGGCCCATCATGTTGAGGTGCAGGCCGAGCACGCCTGAGTCGTCCTGCTTCGGATGATCGAAGGCCAGCCAGGAAGAAACGACCGCGCCCCAGTCGCCGCCCTGCACGCCGTAGGGCCTGCCGTAGTTGAGCTTCTCGGTGACGAGCTTGTGCCACAGGCCGGCAATCGCGCGCGGACCGATCGGGCCCGTGCTACCATCCTCGCGAATCGGCGGCCCGGAAAAGCCGTAACCCGGCAGCGACGGCACGATGACGTCGAAGGCGTCGAGCGGATCGCCGCCATGGTTCTCCGGATGGGCCAGCACGTCGATGATGTGCAGGAACTCGACGATCGAGCCCGGCCAGCCGTGCGTCACCACCAGCGGCAAGGGCCGCGGCGCGTCCTCGACCTCGGTGCCGGGCTCGCGAATGAAATGCAGGCGTTGCGGGCCGATATCGACGAGATAGTTGGGCCAGCGGTTGATCGCCTCCTGGCAGCGCTGCCAGTCGTAGCCGTGACGCCAATGATCCACGAGATCGGCGAGAAAGGCCGGGTCGGTGCCGGAGGCCCAGGAGCCGTCGTCGGCAATGACGACCGGCGGCCGCCAGCGGCGCAACCGCTCGTCGAGGTCGATCAATGCCCGTTCGGGGATATCGACCTTGAAAGGTTCGGGAGTGTCGTAGCGCGTATCGCCCATGGGCACAGGCGTAGCGCGGAACTCACCCTTCCAGCAAATCGCGCTTCAGCCGCTCGCGCAGATCGGCGCCGATGCCGAGGGCTTTCTCGGCGAAATCCTCAGGCGTGCCGAAATCGCCGCGCACCACCTCGAAGGCGGCTTCGAGATAGGGCGTGCGGGCTTCGATGATGGCCGCGCGAGTATCGATATCGAGTTCAGGATAGCGGCCGACATGTCCGGTCCACAGCTCGTTGGTGCGGAGATAATCTTCCATCACGGTTTCCCACGGCACGCCCAGCAGGGTCAGCAGCAGGGCCGAGGCAAAGCCGGTACGGTCCTTGCCGGCCGTGCAATGGAACACTAACGGGCGGTGCTCGCCGTCGCTCAGGGTAGCGAACAGGGTGCGAAAGCCGGGTGCGCAGCGCCGCGGATAGTCGCGATAGTGGTCGGTCAGGAACTGCATCATCAGATGCGGACTGGCCGTGCCGTCGGCAACCGCGCCACGGATCTTGTCGCCGACGCCCGGTTCGATATGGGCGCCGACGATGCGGCACGACACACCTTCGACGAGGTGCGGCGTCTCCGCCGCTTCGCTCACGCCGCGCAGATCGACGATGGTGCGCACGCCGAGCTGGCTGAGGGCGGAGCGATCCTCGTTGGTCAGGCTGCCGAGATGGGCCGAGCGGAACACGGTGCCGCGCCGCACGAGACGACCGTCGGCGGTGCGATAGCCGCCGAGGTCACGGAAATTGGAACCGCCTTTCAGCGATACGATAAAGGGCAGGGATTGATCGGGCATGTCGGCATTTTATCACGCCGGACCGTTCCGAATCATGTCGGATCCGGGTCAGAATTTTTGCGACAGCGTCACGAAGAAGGCCCGCCGCATTCCGTACTGCGGTGCGCCGACCCCCACGCCGGTGCCGTCGCGCAACTGATAGGAAAGATCGGTCAAGTTGATCGCATCGAAACGGATCGTCGTGCCCTTGCTGCCGGGCAGCGGGATCTTCTGTGCAACGGAGAGATTGACCGTCGCATAGGCAGGCAGCGCCGTATCGTTGGGGGTCACGACACTGGTGCGCAGGCCGCTGCCGAACAGCATGTCGGCCGAGACGCGAGTCGCCCACTCGCTGCCCTGATTGAAGACGTAGGCGGCTCCCGCCGATCCCGTCCAGCTCTGGTCGTGGTCCGCGAAGATCCAGTGGTTGGCGATATAGTCGAGATCGGCCTGCTCGAAATTGAACTGGGCGGAGTTGATGTTGGTCGAGGACACCCGCGACCAGGCGAGGTTGGCGTAGGCCGACCACGGCCCTTTGTCGTAGTTGCCGAAGACCTCGAAGCCCTTCACCTGGGCGTAGGCGTAGTTGAAGGCCGTCTGGAACACCGGCGCGCCGAACTGGCCCTTGTCGAGGTAGTTCTCGGCGAACTTGTAGAAGCCGCTGAAGCCCACGGTCAGGCCGTCGACCGGCTTCACCGTGAGGCCGATGTCGAAATAGTCGGACCGCTCCGCCCGCACGGGATCGTTGCGTGTGACTTCGGTTGCGGCCGTCGTGCCGGCACGAACGGCGATGGAGTTGAAGCCCACCTGGTTGAGCGGGGCGGGCACGAAATAGCGCGAGTAACCGGCGCGCAGGGCGATCTTCGGGTCGGGTTCCCAGACCAGGTTAATACGAGGGCTGAGCTGGTTCTCGGTCGTTGCCGCGGAGATGGCGTCGAAGCGGGCGCCGACATTCATGGTGAGTGTCGGCGTGACCTTCCATTCGTCCTGCAGGTAGACGCTGTAGGTCCAGCCGATCAGCTCGGAGCCGTCGGCAAAGCCGACGGTCTGTTCGCCCGGGATGAACTCGGCATCTGGATCGCTCGGATCGGGCACGAGGGGCAAGGCGTTGGTCTGGGAGAAACTCGTGACGCGTTCGCGTTGCACGAGGAAGCCGCCTCGGATCGTGTGGTTCGCCGCGATCTTCCAGCTCGCATCGGCCTGGGTGCCGACGGCGAAGCTCGTGCGCTTCGCCCAGGGCGCGATGCCGTTATAGAGCAGGTCGCCCAGCGCGTCGGGCTGGTAGGAGAGATTGGAATAGCGGGCGAAGCCTGAGAATTGCAGATTGAAGTTCTGGTAGCTCTTCTGCAGCGACGCGATGCCGAAGTAGGTGTCCTCCCACTGGCGCTGGTCGAGGAACGAGCTGTTCTGGTTGGATATGCCGTTTACGGTAAAGTTAGGTATCTGTCCCGGGACGTTGGGAATCTGGTAGCGGGCGCTGGCGCCGCCGCCGATGAAGCTCAGCCGCGTGCTCTCGTCGACGATGCCCGTCACCTTGGCCAACGCATACCATTGAGCGGTATTGTCATGGATCGGTAATGCCGAGCCCGTGGGATTCTCGATGCCGATGCCGTTGCTGACGTACTGGCCGACGGCAAAGTAATCGATCGCGCCGCTGCGGCCGCCATACTCCAGGGCGGGCTGCACCCAGTTGTAGGAACCGAGCATGGTCGAGGCTTCGCCGCCGGGATTGGTCGTGCCGGACTTCACGCTGATGTCGACGACGCCCGCGGTGCGCAGACCATATTGGGCAGGCAGCGCGCCGGTGATGAGCGACAGGGAGTCGGCGAAGCGCGGCGACAGGATCTGGCTGAAGAGGGCGAGGCCCTCGGGAAGCTGCACGCCATCGAGCCGGTACTGCAGACTGCCATGGTCGCCGCGAACATGGATCTGGCCGAAGCCATCCTGGACGACGCCGGGCGCCCGCAGGAGCACCTGGTTGAGCGAGGCATTGTCTCCCAGAGGAATGTTCTGAATCGCAGAGGCGGCAAAGTCGTAGCGGGTCGCGCCGAGGCTGGGCTGGATCTCGGTCCGCTCACGATCGAGCTGTTTGGCGACGACTTCGAGCGGCGGGACGGTGAGGACGGGCCCCGAACCTGCGGCAGGACCCGGCGCCGGGCCCGTTTGGGCGAGGGAGGGCGCCGCGGCCGAAAGAGAAGCCGTCAGGGCCAATGCCGATACACCAAGTCGCCGCCGCATTTCTGCTCCTGTCTGTAATGTTATGTCGTAACGTTACGATATAACATTGTTGGTAATCAACAAAGCAGACCGGCGCGCTGGCATGCCTAGCAGCGGCCGCTACGGTTTTTTCGTCCAGCGGGGCGGCAGCAGGCGGGTGTTGAGGAAGAAGGGCGTGCTGTTATCAGTCAGCCGGATGGAGCCGATCAGCGGCACGTCGTATTTGGCCTGGAAATAGATTTCAGACCGTTGGGCGATGCCCGGATCGTCGTTGATCGGATGGCCGATCAACGATCGGAAGGGGCAGGTGAAGGTGGCCGATTCGCCGGGTTCGAGGCCCGTGCCTGTACGAGAGGAAAACCGCACGTCGGTCGCTTCGAGCAGTGTCGGCGGCAGCCCGGAGGCCCGGACGTGATCCAGCACGCAACCGACCTTCAGGTTCGCCAGAGCAAACCAGGAATCCTTGTTTTCCACCGTGAAGGTCACATCGAAGGGCGAGCCGTCCTTCACTTCGTCCGACGTGTAGCTCGGGACCGGCCGCAGCGACCATGCGCCAAAGGCTGCTCCGGCAATCACCATGAGAACGATGAGAGTCATAAACAGCCGCTCCAGAGATTGCGCGCCATCACGCGCCATCACCATCAGCTCCTGCTTGAGCGTCGACGTGGGCGGCGGCGGCGGACGCATCCGCGTACGGGGCTGTCTCGGCGGCCCTGATTTTGAGACTGCAGAAGCTTTCTTTTTGCTGTCAGTCTTCTTCTTCGACTTCTGCTTCGTCGCCATGGCGTCGGCTTACCTCACCTTGGTTACGAAAAACAGAGGCTTGGAATTCGCCCTGAGGCTCTCGCCTTCTGCCTTTTGCATGCTCGATGTTGAAGCCTGGAATATTGGCCTGATACGTTGATCGCCAGCAGGGAAGTGCCGCTCTACCAGTGGATGGCGCCTCGTCCGCATCTGCCAGGCCGACTTGCTGGTATGACGAGGACCTGATGTGCGACGCAAAGGGAGAGACACATGCTATCGAGAAGCGCTTCGATCTTCGCCCTGATTGCCGCATCGCTGATGACGTCCTGGCAGATCCCGGCCAGCGCCTGCACGCGCCTCGTCTATCTAGGGCCCAATGACAACATCGTTACCGCCCGGTCGATGGACTGGAAAAGCGATGTCGCGACCAATCTGTGGGTGCTGCCGCGTGGGATGAAGCGGAGCGGAGAAGCGGGGCCGAATTCCATCGAATGGACATCCAAGTACGGCAGCGTCGTCGCGACGGGATACGACGTCTCGACGACCGACGGCGTGAACGAAGCGGGCCTTAACGCAAACGTCCTCTGGCTGGCCGAGTCCGAGTATCCGAAGTTCGAGAAGGGCAGCAAGCCCGGCCTGACGATCGCGGCTTGGGCGCAGTATGTCCTGGACAACTTTGCGACGGTCGCCGAGGCCGTCGCTGCGCTGGAAAAGGAGCCCTTCACGATCGTCACGGCCAACGTGCCCGGCGAGAACCGCCTGACGACGCTCCATCTGTCGATGTCGGACGCGACCGGCGACAGCGCCATCGTCGAATACATCGGCGGCAAGCAGGTCATTCATCACGACCGCAAGTACCAGGTCATGACGAATTCGCCGATCTTCGAGCAGCAACTCGCGCTCAATGCCTACTGGAAGCAGATCGGCGGAACCGTGATGTTGCCCGGCACCAATCGCGCCGCCGACCGCTTTGCGCGCGCCTCCTTCTACGTGAACGCGATTCCCAAGGACGAGGACCCCAATCGTACGCTGGCCAGCGTGTTCAGCGTCATCCGGAACGTCTCCGTGCCTTACGGGCTGACGACGCCGGACGAACCGAACATCTCGTCGACGCGCTGGCGCGCCGTGGTCGATCACAAGCGGAAGCTCTACTTTTTCGAATCGGCGCTGACGCCCAACACGTTCTGGGTGGACATGAAGGCAATCGACTTCTCGAAGGAGACCGGCGCCGTGAAGAAGCTCGACCTGGGCGAGAACCAGGACCATATCTATTCTGGAAACGCGACGGACGCTTTCAAGGACAGCGCGCCCTTCAAGTTTCTGGGCCTGGAGAAGTAGGGAACCCTGCCCGTCGCCGAGTTCCCAGCTTCGTCAGCCGACCTTCTTGGCGGCAGGCATCGTCCAGGAACCGTCGAGCAGCGACGGCGGCGTTTCGGTCGGCCAGTACATCCGCAGCATCAGGATGAATTTCCCGGTCGGCGCCGGCAGCCAGTTCGATTCCTTGTCGACGCCGGGCGACTGGTTCTGGATGTAGATGTCGGTCGATCCGTCGGCATTGGCCTTCAGGTTCTGCCGAGGGCTGATCGAGTATCGGTTGATCGGGTTGTCGACGAAGAAGTAGTCGGCATTGTACATCGTGATCGACCAGAACCCCTTGGTCGGCGGCAAGCGGCCCTTGGGGAAGCGGATCGTGTACTTGTTGGCGCCGCTGTAAGCCTCCCCGTCTGCACCCTTCAGGGATGTCGGATAGACGGCGTCCTGCACCCGGTTGGCGCCGAGGCCGATCGCAGTGACGAACGCCCGGTTGAGATAGTCCGTGCCGTAGAGGCCGGTCACCGAGTCGAACATCCAGCCGTTGATGTTCTTGACGCTCTTGCCAACCTTGAACTGGAGCATGATCCGATCGAAGGCGACCTGCGGGATGCGGCTGGCGAAGTCCGCATTGAGCTTGCTGGCGTCGAAATCCTTTCCGGGCACGAGCCCGATCTTGGCGAAGCGCGCCACTGCAGGTGCATCCGCCGCCGAGGGCGGATTGGTCTTCATCAGCTGGGCCAGAAGCGTGAAGTAGGCGACGGCATCCATCCGGTTCACCTGCTCGCGAACCGCCGTCTTCATGTCGATGCTCGCGTCTACAACGCCGGCGGGCGGCGTGTAGTCCTTGTTCCAGCTCGAAAGCGGGGCGAGCCCGCATTGGTCCTGCAGCGCATGCACGGCGGCATAGTCTTCGGGCGTCCCGGTGCAGTAGATGCGGCCGAGGATCCACACGAGGCTGGTCTGAGATTTGTACTCCTTCATGCCCGGCGGAAGCGTGCCGGTCCAGCCCGGGCCGGTGATGGCATAGGTCTGGGCGCCGGTGCCGGTGGTGCGGGTCCCCGGAACCTGGAAGACATTGGTCCAGCCGTCGAGCATCGGGAACAGGAAGTAGCGGCCCTTCATGTCGGGGATGCTCAGCACCCAGGGCTCCTTGCCGACGTCGATCCACGCGGTCGTGTAGAGCGTGTCGGCATTGGGGGCAGTTACGTCCCGGAAGGAGGCATCGGGATAGTGCCGCGCCTTGACGAACTGCCCCATTGGTCCGCGGGTGCCCACCGGCGCGGCGACGTTGGTCATGATCCGACGCGTCATTTCCATCGTGACCAGCGGGTAACCGAAGACGTAGGCGTCGGTTGCGAGCCAGAAATCCTCGAGACCGTCGACGATGCCGACCTGGAATCCGGTGTCGGCGCGCGATGCCGACCAGGTTGCCGCCGAGAGGATGCCGGCGAGGCCGGCCGTCAGGGCGGAACGACGTTTGATGGACATGGCGAAGACTCCTTTTGTGAGATCAACTCGGGTACGCGACGGGACAGGCCATCGGTTGAGGCTAGAAGCGGTTACTGACGCCGATCACCGGACCGTAGAGGACTTCGTTGATACCCGCGGTGTCGGGGCCCGAACTGATGCCGAAGACGCACGCCCATGACCGTGAGGGTCTTTGTCGGAGATTGGGCGCTTGTTCGGCCCGCTGCCGGAAGCGCTCCGCCAAGCGTTCGGACGGCGAGCGCAAGGAAGCAAAGGCGGCGTCCCATACCGGACTCGACGAACGCGACTTGCGGCGGCTGTCCGTCATTGTTTCCCTCGGCCATGCAATCGATTGCAAGCTAGGCGCCGCCCAGTATGCATGCATGACAATTCGCGACAAAGTTTGCAGTTCGCGACAATTACTCGGTATACGAGCAGCCCGGCGTTTCCCTCAAGAGGCCGCTGGGCTAGGAATCGAGGGTGATGGAGCACAACCTCACGGGCATGGCGCGCGTCGGCGAGGGCATGTTGCGAGCGGCCCCGTTGCAGCACATCCCGTCATTGCTGACGACACTCGGTGTGAAGCCGGAGAAGGTCCTGCGAGCAGCAGGCTTGCCGTCCGGCGCGTTGTCGCGACCCGAAAATATCGTTCCGGTGAGCAAGGCCATTAGTCTGATCACGGCCTGCGCTGCGTTTACGGGGCGGCCTCACTTCGGATTGCTGGCTGGCCGAGGAGTGGTCCTTGCGCAGTATGGTCTGGTCGGGATGCGTATGATGCACGCTCCGACCGTTGGAGCGGCCTTGCGCGGCCTTGTGCTCAGCCTGCACCTCAATGGCCGCGCGATGGTGCCCGCGATTTCTATCCGCGACCGGGTCGCCGCGCTCTCATTCTCGCTTTACGACGACGCCATCGAGGGTTCGTTCCACGCCACGGACTTCACATTGGCCTCTGCCTGTACGGCCATGCGTGCCCTGTGCGGTCCTCGGTGGGCGCCGGCCGAAGTGCTTGTCGCCCATCGCGCGCCCGTGGACGTCCGCCCCTACCGTCGATTCTTCAAGGCCCCTTTGCGGTTCGGCACGAACCGTTCCGCACTCTTGTTTTCTGCCGCCTGGCTCGATCGCAGCGTGATCGGCGCCAGCCCCGCGTTGAGGAAGAGCATCGAGCAGGCTGTCGCGGACATGCTGCGACAGCAGGACCTCGAACTGACGGTCAGGGTGCGGCGTGCGCTCTATTCGCAGTTTACCCAGGATGACGTTTCCATCGAAGGTGTGGCGGGCATGCTGCGGCTGCACAAACGCACGCTCAATCGTCGGCTGGCCCAGCAGGGTACGAGTTTCGCCAAGATCCTTGGCGAGGTGCGCTTCCAGATCGCCCGGCAGCTGCTGGTGGAGACCGATCTGCCTTTTACCGAAGTCGCCGCGACGCTGAGCTACACCGACGTCAGTGCATTCAGCCGTGCTTTCCGTTCATGGGCGGGCATGGCCCCCTCAGTGTGGCGGCAAGCGCACGCGCCCTGAAAGGAAGCCCAAGCAGCAATGGCGCACCCACATCCTTAAGGGTGGGATGGATGGGGCGGCCATTGCTAATGGTGAATCCGGCGGATGTTGGGAAGTTGCCGGACCCGTAGCTGTCGTTGGGAAGACAGCGGAAAGATTTCTAAGCGCCTGGCAAGTTCCACTCCAGCCATAACGGAGCCGGAATGGATGCAAGCGGCGTCCGACACTTACCCAGGCGGTTTCCGAAGATAACGGCTTTATACTCGCCCGTGGCAGTGCTTGAACTGCTTGCTTGTGAGATAAAATTCCGTGTTTGCGCCAACAAACGAGCCAAGAATAGTGGTGCCTAACATTTGCCTAACAAACTGCCATGGCCAATCCCCAGTGGATCATAGCTCTCTGTGGGCAATGTGAGCCGCGCCAGTTCAAGAACTTCCGTGTGACCTGATAAGATGTTGAAATATCAGGATAAATCTTCCTAAATTGAGCGGTGCGTAGGTCTTGCCGAGGTTTTCTAGGTTAATCACGCACCGCTTTCTATGGCGGTCGGTCCGCTTCGACTTTGAAGGAGCGATTGGGAACTCGACCGGACGTGCATTTGGATTCAACGGCGACGCTACAGAATCGTAGCCGGGCCTGCTACGCAATCAAGTCCCTCAGTGTGCATCCTAGATGGGTGAATAGTTTCTCAGGGGAGCTAGCGCGCGATTATAGCCTGAGAAGGATGGCCAAATGCCAAGTGGCTATTGTCGAGTATTAAAGCGAAGTTCTACTACTTAAACGCACGTGCTGATCGAAGTTATTCATGAGCGAACCAGTGCCAGCGTTGACCCATCACAGGATGGAGGCAAGCGACTCCCTGGCCTTCCGTAATGCATAATGTTGAGAAGTTAGCGAAGGCACACTGATGAAGCGCTCAGCCTATGCTTAGGAAAATCTGGCACGACCCTGTCTTGAGTAAGGTCATAGCGGGTGTGATCTTGGTCGTACCTACTTGGGTGTTCTGGGACCGAGTCGTCACATGGACCATGGAAATGGTAAGCTCGGCCGCGCATAGCCTTCTCTGGTTTTGGGGGAAAACCCTAGTTCCCAACTGGTTGCTTGCGATCTTGGCAACAGGAAGCATGCTCTTTGCAGTCGCTGCAATTTTTGTAGTCTGCAACTATGTCTTTCGATCCGGCGTTAAGAGACAATTCTGCCTTCTCTCGCTCGTTCAGCAGCAGCACTTAACCACGTGGCGCGCAGGCGGCTCCCGGCAGTTCCAAGTCTCCCACGACACTGCAAATCAGTACTGGTTTGAGGAACTTGAGAACTGGCGATACGTTCGTCGGCATACCTTGCCGATTTACGTTCTGGGCGCACCGCTACCTTGCGAGATCACTGAGCATGGCTGGAAGGAAATGAACGCCAAGAGCAAACAGCGCTGAGCTGCGAGGATCTTAAGGAGAATTTGCAGAGCTGATTGATGGCGAAATCGGCGAGAGACTAACCGTCTATTAGCTTCTCTGCACTTATCTGCACTTAACTCGTGACTTATAGTACAGGGGAGCTATGCAAGACGTCTCCGCTTCGCAAACGCTGCGGGCGGCCAAATCACCTTTCGAAAAATGAAGATAGTGCCAAGAGAGGAAGGCCATCCTTTATAGATGGCGCATGATCGGATCAGGATTGTCGCAGAGCGGATCCACCAAATACTGAGTTCAAATTGTCGATCAACTCAACTGTGGCACATTATCTCATCGTTAAAACTGATATAGGCCATGCGTTATCGCAAGCTATCAATGTCCGGCGCCGGGTGTTTGGCGAGAACGCGGCTCGTTCCTGTGTCTAAAGCGGCGACATATTTGCCTGCGTCGGCTGGCATCTCCGTCAGATTCAAAGATTGTCGTTTGTAGCGTCAGGGTAGCCCTTAAGTATTGAGTGGAGTTGTGCGCAACGCTGGCGTGAGCCGTCCCGGTCCGCCAAGGAGGCGCAGCCCGGCGGCCGAGCTGTCCGAGCAACAACCTTTGCGAGATAACGGTTCCGATCTACACTGCTCGAAAGACACTGGATTAATCCAGTGATGAGGGGGGCGATTGGCTATCCAACATGTTCACACGTATCTTGTGCGGCCGAGACAAAAGCGCGAAGGCATTTCTCGTGTAACCGGAACCGACGTCGGGTTGAGCGGGCTTCTCTTCGATATGCTCGAGGCGGTCTATGGTAAATCCAACGTCGAATGCAAGATCGACATTGCCTTTAATCATGCGCCAGACGGCTCCCAGAAGAATGATTGCCGCAGTCTCATCGTAGACTATATCAAGGCGCCTAGCGTTGAGGCAGGGAAAGCGCTGGCCACTCGGCTTGAAGGATTTACTACCGGCAGTGCAGGGCACGGATTGCTCTTTCTGATGTCAGGCAAAGAGGGAAAGGAGACCAAGTTCGTCATTTCCCGATTCCCAGCGGACAATGGGATCCTTGCCGAAGAGAACCGGTCGACGCTGAGCGTCTCCTTCCTTGAACGCATCTTTATGAAAAGTGCCTACAGTTACAAAGCGGCTCTGTACCAGGATGCATCGTTGACCAGTGGATTTTGGGATGGTCGCTGCGTAGATAAGCAGAACAATGATCCCATCAAGCGCATCTCCGACTATTGGATAAATGATTTCCTGGCGTCGAGCTTGCGGGTGACGAGCGCGGCGGGCACATATCGACTAGCAGCAGCCCTGAGAAATGCGACCAGATCTACCAAGCAACTCGCGTTGAAAGAGGAGCTTGTAGCTGCAGTCACCCTCGCGAAGGGGGTGAAAGGAAGAAATACCAGCGTTGATGACTTTATCCAGCGCTTTGGCCTGTCGAATGCTGCGCGCGATGCCATATTGCGCGAGCTGCCGTCGCCGGACGTCGCGAGTGAAACGTTCCAGTTCAACTGGACAGAGTTCACAACACAGGTTGCCTATCGCTCGGTCGAACTCGATTCCGGTGCAATCGTCACTGCAGAGGCCGCGGAGTTCAACGAAGTCGTCAAACGCCAGAAGTTGGACAAAGACAAAGTGCGGTTATCGGTCGAAGGCAAGGTGCTTAACGAGAGGCTGAAGAAGGCGTCATGAAATCTTTAGAAGCGGAGTATCGTGAGCGCTTTGATGGGGCGTTGACGCCCCTTGCGCAGGCGATAGAGCGTGAACTTAGAATGTATCTTCGTAACGAAGTGCGCATCGACCGCATTTCAGCAAGGCCGAAATCCGTAGAGCGCTTCCTGAAGAAGAGTAGTGCGACCGATAGTAGTGGCGTACTCAAGTATGCTGACCCATTGACTGAAATCCAAGACCAGGTCGGCGCTCGCGTTGTAACGTTCTATAAATCGGACGTATTGCGAATTGCTGCCGTGGTCGAAAGATATTTTAAAGCGATCGAGAAGAAGGACCACGTTCCTGAACGAGACTCTGAATTCAGCTATTTTGGAAAACACTACATCTTCTTCGTTTCATCAGATGCTTCGAGTGGCTTGGATCGTGCGCTACTGCCGAAGGTGTTCGAGCTTCAAATCAAGACCTTGTTTCAACATGCTTGGTCGGAAGCTAATCATGACCTCGGATACAAGCCAGGCGGCAGAACGCTGACCTCAGACGATAGGCGAAAATTGGCTTTCACGTCTGCGCAAGCATGGGGAGCAGATATGATATTTGATGAACTCTTTGCTGGGCTACATTAGGTCGGTCTCGACGCCTTGCCTCGTGAACTTTGCATCGACTGGTTCGATGTACAGTGATCTCTGCGCATGTAAGCTGCTCCATTGCAGCCCACTGTAAAGCCTCCGCTCAACTAAACAGTTCTACGGCAGCTCTCTTCATCTCATCGTTCACATCGATATAGGCCTGGGTCATTGAAATTGATCCATGACCGGCTAGCGATGTTAGCACCCGTGCGCCAATCTCTTTGCTGACTAGTGTTGTGATGAAGGTGCGTGGTCAGAGTCGCTCGTAGCCCCCTCTATCGCTGCGCGCCTGCAAAGACATTCATCGTCTGACTCAGAGCGTTAGCTGAGAATGCAGCAGCTTTGCGTACTGAACAGGTGGCAACTAGCCGTAGGAGGCAGGCTCGTAGAACTTCTGGCAAACCCCATCGGAATTGCTTGCCTTAACGGCAAGCGTCGGATGCTGTCTTACAGAAGTTTTCGGCCAAATCGTTCGACAACGATACGGGAGAGACTTCGCAGGATAGGCTTCCACACTCGTGGCAGCGATTGCTTTTCAAATAGTGACGGGGCGTGGAGTTCATAGCCATAGCTGCTTTTCCCATGCACTATAGAATTGCGAAATGCGTATAGGCGTTCTCCGAGAAGATTGGTGCTCGCGCTCTCAATCAGACCAGCACGCACGGCATCTTCCATTAGGCGATCGTCCGTCGCTTGATTGACGAGCTTCAGTAGAGGTCCCTTTTCATCCCTACTGATCAACTTAAGAATTTCGCCGGGGAAATAGTCGTCGCTAATAGAAGTATCGTGTCGAGCTTTGGCAAACTCTCTCATCATGGATGAGAAGGCGTAAAATTCGAGCACGCGATAGAAATAGAGGCAGGCGGCGACGTCGTCTTCCTGACTAAGGCCTTTGTGAAAGAAGCGAATGGGCACCATGTCGCGTATGACTGGTCCATCAACCAGCACCTCCGACACAGCGGGCGATTCCTCGTCGTCGTCGTACAACGGAACGACATCATCTAGGTTCATCTCCCAAAGTATCGGGAGTCCGTTGTACTTTTTGTTGTACCGAATCGCAGCATTGCTGAATGCGAGCTCAACTTCCTCGATGTCATTCGCGCCGATGATACGAGCGGTGCTGATGCTCGCCCATTCTCCATAATGCTTTGATCGATGTATTTCATCGAACAAGAATGCCATTAGCGGCGTGGCCTGTCCGAATGTGACCTCGACGCGCCCCATGCGAAAGCCATGATGTGGCAGATTCCGCATGTAAACTAAGAACTCATGATATGAACCGATGGAAAAGCCGTTGTCGGTGTGGAACTTCACGAGACCTGAATTAGATTCTTCAACTTTGTCCCTGGATGCACTCCATGAAAAGTCTGGATATTCACGAGAATATTTTGAAGGCGGTACACTAAATGTGACGCCGGCAGGAGCCCAGGTAACGAGCTCGTTTTCGCCCTGCTTGACGATTGTCAGGTGATGGACATGGTTGTCCGGCGGCGGGTCGAAGTTGAACGGTATTGTCGGTTTGGTCATTATTATCTGCCCTCTGAGCGCAAAGCTCGTCGGAAGGTCTTATAGCCCAATTTGCAAGGAACGGCGGCCTATTGCTGAACGGCTTGGTCGCGCACTTCGTGGCCTTGCCACTTCTCCCTGAAAGCTATTAGCACGGTGGGCGGGACAGACACATATAGTTGCAACCTTATGGCAGGCGAGAAGTGTCAATTGATGAGTTCAACAGCCGCCCGCTTCATCGCATCATTAACGTCAATGTAAGCTTGTGTTGTTGCTATCGACCGGTGCCCCGCTAACGAGGCAAGCACTCGGACACCGATCCCTTTGGTAGCTAGTGTGGTGATGAAGCTTCGTCTACCGGAGTGACTAATAGCCCCTGAAATTCCAGCCCGTCTGTACATTGCATTCACCGTCTGACAGAGAGTGTTTGCGGAGAATGCCGTGCGCCTCTGTGTCTTGAACATAGGCTAGTCGGCGCCTGCTGAAAGCAGCATCAACAATATGGAACGGAGTATGACACGAGGAGGCAACGATTTCCGAGAAGCCAAAGGCGCTCGATAGCTGCGCGCTTTATCGCCCTCATTTACGTCGATAGATGCCTGCATTGTAGCGATGTATCCGATGTCGCATCGGAAATGCGAGCACCTTTACGTCGAACCAGTTGATTACCGGGTGCTTCCGAGAACTAAAGTGAGCTGCACTTCGTCGCTAATCTCGAACTCCTTGCCCAAACCTGTCCTTTTGAAGACGGCACAAGCATGCTTTTCTTTGATCAAGTCGCCAGTCCAACTTGCAAGAAAACTCAACTACGTGGCTGTGTGCTTTCGATAATCAGAAGCTCGGCGTCAAATGCACTTCGGGCCAAACGCGCCATCCCTACCAACGCTCGTTCCTCTTCACTAAGTATCCCTGCGTGATTCGGTGGTTCGGCGTCAATCATGAAGCCGGTCCCCTTTGCCAGCCTCTGGAGGCTTTTCAGAGAGTTGCCAAGATCTTCCGCGGTCATCGGCGGCTGATCGGCGGCTTTCGTCACCCACTCATCGAAACTCAGGGTGAAAAACTCCAATTTCTTTGGTTCGGAGAATAGCCAGAAGTATCCGGCCCGCCGGGTGTGATTATTGTAACTTATGTGGTGACGCCCAGCTGGAATCGGTCCAATGCACGAAGCTTCTATGAATAATGACGAGTTGAGAATGGTGCGTTGCTCGTAGCAGGAATTTAAGGCGTGCGCAGTGAAGAATGAAGGGCATGCATAGTAAACTCTAGCACCACGAAAGCGTTTGTTCCTGCGCGTAAGTCGTAGAAGTTGACGATGTTGATGGTTGTTCAAATGCATCCGATAGATATCACCACGCATATTCAGGCTGCGCTCGCGGGAGCGGTTTCCAATGAGTGTTTCGGGACGCTTAAACTGAATGAAGCCGAAGCTAGCGATCTTTACGTCATAGCCAAGCGCATTTTCCTGGCGAAGCGTTGGAAAGACTGGCGCTACACGGACAAGGCGATTGTGCAAACGCTCTTCAGTAAATGCGTACCCGTAACCAAACTCCGAAAACTCGCACTGCTGTGGCATCGAGCGTCCCCCACCCTCTGATGCTAGCTACTGGACGGTGCATCAATTGCTTGAACAAATAGCGCGGCCGACCGGCCTTACTTCAACGCATCAGAATTATACATTTAACGCCGAGTTTCAGAATCAGTAAAGAGTGGTTACCCATCCCATGATCTTCTCGCCAGGTATTGCCGTCATTGAGCGACGATGTAAGCACTGTGCCGTGTGCGTCCGGTTGCGAAGAAGCCAGCGCACTGGTCCTGGATTGAGCAGGTCGCGCAAGTAGGTAGATACTCCTGCTTCCAATCGCTGATCGATTTGCGCGCCAAATGCCAAACCTCTCGCTCAACGATACATAGCTGATGATTGTAGAGAGAGGTGCGTATACCTGCCGCTTCTGTCGTCCGGGCGGCCTCGGTGAGAGCGATGCGATAGTCGTGTGGATCTATCCAGATGAGTTCAAGGTTCGCGCGCGCAAAGCCGGTAACCTCAAGGGCCATGAACGTTACATGGTCGATGAATGTTAGATTCCGAGCAAGGAATTCGGCTAGCTGGACCAAGCGCTCTGAATTTTGCTTCAGAACAACGATACGTACTTCGACCCGAACTCCCTGTGCCTTGAGATTAAGAATGCCCCGGACTGTTTCATCGAAAGCGCCATCTGACTGGACGATGTAGTCGTGGAGCGCTGCGTAGTCTGCATAGATCGGTATCCCGATCATGAAATCGGAATGCGAGATGCCTGCGAGTGCCTTTGCGAATGATGGGTCGACAAATCGTCGTCCATTGGACAGTACGTGAAGGGCCGTCCTGGGAAGGTAGGTCTTCATAGACCGAACAAGGTTGAGAAAGCGATCACCACCGAGGGTGGGTTCACCTCCGGTAATGCCGATTTCACGAGTGTCGTTGCTGATCAGGGGGATCGCTTCGTCGAGCTCAGCGTAGATATAGGAGTCGTCAATGTTCTTTGGCGGCTGCGAGCACATGAGGCAGTAGTGGTTGCAGCGTTCCGTGACCAGAAGGCTATTGCTCGGAGAGTTGCGCCTATACAGCACGCGTAGGACGCCGCGCGAAGGTTCGAGTGCAACCACATCGCCATCTCCGAGATATTCCAACTCGGGCGGCAACAGTACGGTCCGAAACGCGCCTGTGTAACTCCTGGGACTGGCCGCGAATGTTGCTATTGTTGGACTTCCGTTGACGTTCTCAGGTTCCAGCAAACAGTCGGATGAGAGAGGAGGGGCGGTAGAGTCAGCAGATCGCAGGCGAAGAACCACACGCTGTTCATTGGGCGAGAAGCCCCGGCACTCCACGCCTCTTGCTGATTGTGCGAGCATTAGCCTTTTGCCGCCCAGCTTCTAAACAGGTGCCGAACTTCGCGATCACCTTCCATTAGCTGAATGAGGTGGCGGAAAAGCGCCATGTTGCGGTGGCAGAATGTTGACGTTGGCTTGCGGCCCAAGAAGTCGCCCTGAGTAGCATGGTGGAATACCGGCTCTGCACCGCAGTATGGTTCAAATGCGCAGTCACTGCACATCGGCGCGGACACGGTCATGGACTCTTCAATCGGATCCAGAAGGCTATCTGACAGGATCAACTCGTCGTAGGAATCTGTGTGAACATTCCCGAGCCGGAAGGTCTCGTCACGCATTTCAGCGAGCATGCGAGCCTCGTCAGACGCGTAGACACCACCGTCGTAGTTGTAAAGCAGGGCGCCAATCCCAATACCCGCAGGGCTGGCCAGATCCACGTAACCAGAATTGAAGGGCGTAAGCATCTTGGAGAGTATGATCGACGCATAGCTTTCGGCGATCCGCACGCCATTGCGATTGAGCTCAAGGATATGATCCAAACCTTCCTTGTAAAAGGCGAGCCAGGCATCTACGTCATACGCCGCATACGACTTAGTCTTCACGGCGAAGCCATAAGGCGAAAGAGGCCGAAGAAAGATCGAATCGAAGCCTTGTCTCACGTATTCGTCGACAATATCCCGTGGCCGCGAGAGGCTTTCCTTAGTGGTGGTCATTAGCGCACTCACTCGATCATGGCCCAATGCAGATCGGACTCGTGCGATGCCATCGACTGCCCGTTCATAGCTGTCACGTCCTGGCCTTGGACGATTGCGATTGTGAAGGTCTCGCGGACCATCCAGTGAGGTAGAAATGACGACGTCATGTTCCTTGCAGAATGCAAGGATGTCATCTGTGAGGGGCGCCAGATTTGTCGCAATGACAAACTGCAAGTCGCGCTGGTGTGAAGCCTCATTGATCGCCTTGGCGCGAACGACGATGTGGCGAATCAAAGGAAAGTTTAGAAGAGGTTCGCCTCCTTGAAACTCAATCTTGAGATGTTGAGCTGGCGAACGAAACACGAGGTCAATTGCTTTGTTTGCCGTGTCCTCCGACATGTCAAACGTGAGATCGGTATCGATGTTCTGGCGAGACACCTGGCAGTATGGGCAGGAATGCTCGCACCGCAAAGTGACGACAAACAAGTGGAGACCGGTGAACTCTGCCAGTCGCTCCGTGCGAGTGCGCATCTTGAGAGCCAGCAAGTCCGCCGCGACATCCGAGTCGGCATCGATCAAGAAGTGCTTAGAGGCGAGATCCTTGTAGACATCGGTTTGCGGTGTCAGGCGATGGCGAGTGAGGTCCTCGATGACAGAGCGGTAGAGGACGAGGTACTCGCCAACTAAGTTGCTTGCGACATACCTTTGACTGTCGAGCTTAGAGAAGCGGAAGGGAAGGAGCCGGTACGGACTGGCTGAGCGCCGATCGAATGCGACCTCTGTCGCGAACCTAGCCACCGGACTGCAGACCAGTCTTAGAGAAAGCAACAGCGAGGATGGCGTTTCTAATGTCGCGAGTTTCGTTGGCGATAGTCTGGCGAAGGTCTTGATCCAGAACTTCTATGCGAAAGCTTGCTACTGCTTCGTCGACTTCTGCAGACGTGACGTTCTTCAGGAACATCAGTTCGCAGACCCAGTCAGTGCCTACTTTGCGGATATCGACGGAAGCTTGCGCTGCTATGGTGTAAGCGGCGCGCTTGATTGTCTCGGCCGAGAAGAGGGAGCCGTCCAGGCGAACGGACGCACTCGGATTGCTCATGATCGATCAGCGCGACGAATAATGCGACCGATGGCTACTGTGAGACGAATGTGAACGGTGCGAAGAGTGGTAGGCCATCAGCTCGCCCGTCTGCGTCGAACGCGTGATGACAAGGAACTCCGGTAGCTCGAACTTTGCCACCGCACTCTTGTCGACCGTGTCATCGATGCGTGGTGTCGCATCCTTGGTTGTGGTGGCATCGGCCTTCGACACGCTAGCCAGAGCTGCCACCGCAGCGGCTACCGAAGTCAAAAATGACCTAGATTTGGACATTCTCGTCTCCCCCAATTGTCACTATAATATCACTGGCGGTGAACAAATAAACCCCTGCGTGCTCATGAATCGTAGGTCTGATAGCGGTCCGAACAACCGAAGCGGGTACCTGAAGCGAAGGATATTCGGCGTCTTGCTTGCTCTGGCATTGGTGCCGGTAGTGTGGGGCATGGACTACGCCTACGGGCAGTTGTCGGGAATCGCTACCATCCGCGAGGATGCTCGGAAGTTCCGGGCTGAGGCGGCCCCCCTGCGGATGACGACGCGCGCCCTGTTGCCGGGCCTAGACCACACTTATGGGGATCCGTATCGGCCGGAAGGGCATGCTCTGGTTCCGGCGGGGCAGGCCAGGCGATTCTCCACTGACGCGGTGGGAGCAGTGGCGGTGACGCAGCCGCCCTCGACGGAGCGGATCCTCTTCTTGGGTGGGTCGACTACGGAGTGCAACGAAGTTGACGAGCCTTTTCGCTTTCCGGCCATGGTGGGCAGGTTGCTCAGGGAGCAAGGCGTAAAGGTAGAAACCACTAATGCCGGTGTCAGAGGGCATACTACCCTCGACGCCATCAACACTTTGCTAAACAGGCCAGAGCTGGGGGATGCTCAGACAGTTGTACTGATGGAGAACATCAACGACCGCCTGCTCCTTGCTATTCGCAATGGCTATGGAAGTGCACCAGGCCGTGAAGCTCCCACGACCGGTGATGCTATACTGGGAGCCGCTTCAGCAACCATAATGGCCGCATGGGAGTACTTGGCATATCGTAGCAATGCTCTGTTCTTCGCGATGAACTCGACATCGTGGCTCGGTAGGGGGGCGACCTCTCAAGGCTACGTGACAGAGCGGACCCTTGAGGAGCTGCCGCCTCCCACTCAGCCGCAAAAAGCATTGTACGAAGCCAACTTGAAGGTCTTCGTTGCTGCCGTTCGAGCGTTGGGAAGGCAGCCAGTGCTCATGACGCAGGCATTGGGCACCCGCTCAATTGGGCAGGTAATGTTTAACGAATCAATCCGCAAAATTGCCGGTGAAACCGGAACACAGCTGATTGACTTGGATGCAGCGCTTCCAGTGGACCGAGCCTGGGCTTATCTCGGTGATAACATCCATCTCAGCAATCGCGGATCGCGCGAGGTGGCGCAAATTATCACCGCTGAATTGGCCTCGCGGTTTGGCTTCCGGTACTCGCGCCCGGCGACCGACTCTGGTCTAACCAAACTTTCGGAACTAGCTGATCAGTGCGCAGCACCAGACCGAGGCGATCCAAGGTCGCCACCAAAGTTGCATCAAATTGTCGGCGGAAGCGGGCGCTATCCCTCCGTATCTCCGGATGGGCGATGGCTCGTGTACCAGACGCGCGAGGGAGGTTTAGATCGCCTCCGGGCGCAAAGGCTATCCGACGGAGAGATTCTGAATCTGACCTCTCCTGACACCAAGGTTCACGAACGGCACCCAGCATTCCTGGACTCATCGGAGGATGGTTTCAGCATTGTCTTTGGTCACGGTACGATTGGTGAGCAGGAAGGCCAGGAAAGACTGATGGTGCGCGACCATCCATCGGGTCGCACCAGACCACTTATCGATGACGTGACGCTGCTGGGATCGATTCCGACTGTGCAAGGGCAACAGGTTTTGTTTGCTGGCAGCCGTGACGAGAGTGGGTCACGGATGCCGAACCTGTATCGCTTCGATCCAAGGACGGGCACCGTAGAGCGGTTGACCAAGTCGAATGCAGAGCAGTGGCGGCCTGTCGGATCCCCGTCGGGCGGAATCTATTTCATTTCCGACGAAGGGGGGCGATTCGCCATCTATCGGCGAGCCATTACAGGCACAATCGAAAAAGTAGTGGCCTCGTCTGCGGACGAATGGGATCCAGCCGTTTCACCGGATGGGCGATGGCTAGCATTTGCGTCGAAACGTGATGGCAACTGGGATGTACTTGTTCAATCTACGTCCGATCCCAGGCGGACACTCAAGCTTACAGATCTGACTGGCGATGAATGGGATCCGGCTTGGCATCCGAACGGCCGGCTTATCCTCTTCGGATCAGCCCAAGAAGGTGAGCCGCGACTCATGGGGATGTGTGCCAGATTGGTGGCGCGATAGTCCTTTAGAGGGCATTGCAGCCGCTGGCGCGTTAGTAAACACGAACAAGAAATCTGCTAGCAGGAGTTAAGCAATCAACTCCACCGCGGCTCTCTTCATCTCGTCGTTCACGTCGATATATGCCTGTGTGGTTGCAATCGAGCGATGCCCCGCTAGCGATGCAAGCACTCGAACCCCAATGCCTTTACTGGCCAGGGTAGTAACGAAGCTTCGTCTACCGGAGTGGCTTGTAGCCCCTTCGATCCCAGCACGCCTGTAGATGCCATTCATCGTCTGGCAGAGTGTGTTGGCCGAGAACGCAGATCGCTTCTGCGTGCGGAAGAGCGGGAGACCATCGTTCTTCGCTCCAATCTGTTTCAGGTACGTGCTTATCTCCTTCCGGAGCCTGTCGTTCATGAAAACTACGCGAGCATGTTTGCCTTTGGTCTGTGCTGCATCCAGCCTGATCTCGTGCTTTACGCTCCCATCGGTGTTTAGAACGTCACCGACTGTTATAGCGGCTACCTCACCAACTCGCATGCCGGCCCAATGGGTCATTAGCAGCATGAGCCTGTTTCTAGCGGAGTGAGGGTTGCTGGCAATGCTGTCCAGGACCCTACGAAGCTCTTTGGGTGTGAGCGTCTTTGCTTGAGGCATGTGCGCAGCTCCAAACATCATGTTTCAGCGAGCTGCAAAGTAAGTTCTGATGTTTCGACTGGGCGACCGGAAAGACGTGTGCTGAAGATACAGTGATCTCAGCGAGTTAGCGCAGAACCTAAGAAAATGCTAATTTCATTAGGTATTGCCAGCCGGGGGGATAGTACGCTCCTTTAGCTTTGGCAATCGCAACTCCTGTCCCACATAGATGAGATTGGGATCCTCAATCTTGTCCAGGTTTGCTCTGTAGATGTCTGTCCAGGCGTTGGCGTTCTCGTAATGTCTGAACGCTATGCTGCTGAGTGTCTCTCCTTGCAACACAACGTACAGATCGAAGGGTCCGAGGGCGGCTTCGTCAATTCCCACGCCAAGGTCAGCGGGATTGAGGGCGTCT
Source organism: Reyranella massiliensis 521 (assembly GCF_000312425.1). Taxonomy (GTDB): domain Bacteria; phylum Pseudomonadota; class Alphaproteobacteria; order Reyranellales; family Reyranellaceae; genus Reyranella; species Reyranella massiliensis. Next base: position 287,100 of record NZ_HE997181.1, read on the forward strand.
AGTGCATTCTCTACCTTCGCCAGAGTCTTGGGCTTGTACGGTACCTTGTCCCGAAGGGAGGCAGCCTTCTCATGCCAGCGTCTACGGGCGCTGAGACTAACTTCAGCCAGCTTGTCTGGCCCGTCTCTATCGGCCTTTTTCCAGAGCACCGCGAGCAAACCACCAACCGACAGGAGAGACGGCGGCGGCTCATTCGAAAGGTAGTCGGTCGGATCCGGACGTAACTTGTACAGACGTGAGTGGTGCTCGCCATCCAACTCTAACCCCATCTTTCGGGCTCCGGTAAGGACCCAGTCGAGCGCTTGATCAGAGAGTCCACGATGCTCTCCACCGCCACCTACTGCCCCGTGTACTCCTGGAAACCATTTCTGCTGATATGGGGCGTCGAGTCGCTGGCTTGTTGAGCCGCTTCTTACGTTCAAATCGTCGATATTGCTCCAGAGCGTCGGAGTGAAGTCTGCTCTCCTTTCATCTATGGCGACGGCATGACGAGCGCTTCGCACGAAGCTCGAAAGATTAGTGTCGTGGAAACGGTGCTTGCGATTGAAGAATTGTAGCCAGCGATAGCGGCTCGGGACGCCCAGGGCGCCCACAGTGTCCCAGACACCCAGATATGCGATCTGCAGTCGCGGCACGCTCCCGGCTGAGTAACCGGGCAGGTTCGCGCAACGCCATGCGTCCTCATCTTCCGATACACAGACCTGTGGCGAATGCTCTTTCCGGAACTGTAGAATCCTATCTGCATATTCAGGCGAGTCTGTGCGGGCTTGGTACAGCTTGATCGCTTCAGTAACCTGCGATGCTTTGCTCCGGAGCAGGATACCGCATGTGCTCAGCAAACTCGCGAAGGAGCGCGCGGTAAATGCGCCACGTGAGAAGCCGAAGATGTAAATCTCGTCTCCCACCGTGTAGTTAAAAATGAGAAAGCGATAGGCATCGCTCATGTTGTCCACAAGTCCGTGGCCAAACATTCCACCCGTAAGCTTTTCAAAACGTCGAGTCCCGACGCCTTCATCGTAGAAGATGACTTGAGCAATTGCTCCAGACGCCATCGGCACAACGCCTTCGGCTGTCAGTACTACATTGGTGGATTCCGGGGCATCCAATCGATTCCAAGTGCCGTCGAAACAGACTATTAGGCGTTTCATGCATCAGCTCTCAATTCTCTCCTAGAGAGCCTACCACAAGTTGCGCGGTAGTAATGCAATAACCTCTGGTAAAGGGCGAGTTTGGCGCCTCGTTTCGCGCGCCATCGCGACGACCAGTCAGGTGCAGCGTTAAGCAGTTAGCCTTTACCGTGAGTTTGGTCGCTTGCTGTTAGCCACATGTTCTACGGCTTGAGCGACCCTACGCACGTGATGACAGTTAAAAGCGGCGTCGCAAATGGTGACGCTGTGATAGAGAGGGCATGCTCGACCGTGTAGTGTGCGAGTAATGTGCTGCAGCATCAATCACGAATTGCGCGGAGGTCGCTTCTAGAGGTTCGCCGATAAGATGCGCCTGTAAGAACAGAGTTTTGTTCATCGGGAAAAGGAGTGCTTGGGCACCCAATCGATGAGGATCGAGGCGCCACAATAATGGCTCATCGGACCGAAAGCCATCTTCTGGCTCGTTGTTCCCGAAGTCGAAGTAGACTGGCGCAACGCCTCCCTCCCAGTCGCGCAGCAGCGCGCTCCTATTTGAAGGCACAGAAATCAGCAGTGGCTTGGGGTGGATGATCGTGCCTGCGTTAATGGCCGCGAAGAACCGCGCCCGATCGAGTGTTCGTCTCCGGGCGTTAATGACCCAAACTAAATTACTGTAGAAGGCGTCGCGTGATAGACGCTCTTGCTGCTTCAGGAAGGAATTCTGGAATTCGAGAGCTAAGCCTGCGTCCGTCTTCACATCCGCGATGTGCTTTTCGCCAGATTGAGACGTATGAACATGCTCCTGCCAGTGCTTGGGGAAGTGGTCTTTCCAAGCGCGATGCCACGGTGTTTCAGGCTCCCACCAGTGATCGCAATTCCTAGTTCCACGATGTGCCCAATGCCAGACCCGCTGCGGTCCGCATTTTGCGACCACCGCTTCTCTACAAACTGGGCATGTCGCTGACAGGCCAGGTTGAGCTTCCTGACGGCAGCCTTCGACAGCAGCAAACTTCATGGAGATCCTCTTGCCGAACGTGGATGTCCCACCACAGCACACGAGTGGCCAAGAAAAATTCGAGGTGGAAGTGGAAGCTCTCGGCTTTTTGCTGATCTTGCATCTTGTCAGCGCCGGTCGCTGATTCTTCGATCGTGGCTATTGTGCTGCCTAGTGATGAATGTAGTTCGTTGCAGCCGCTGCCGTCAACTTGACCGGCCGCTAGTACTCGGATGGCAACATGAGGACCCAGTGGCTGCCATCGGAGACGAGCCAGACTACAATCTCGCCAAACGGGAAGTCGGTGTAGTCCAATATCTGGGTGACGATTGGCGTAGAGCTATTGCCATCTGTCGTCGCCAACTCACCTTGCCGCGAAGCGGTGTCGACCTTGAGCTTCCAAACCTGGAACGGCTCTACGAGAACGAGCTCATGAACGAGGTAACTAGCAATGGAATCGGTGAGCCAGTGAGCGCCGGCCGCGTTCGCCAGGAACACGACGCCTTCAGTTATGAGCACTCGGCGTATGAGCGCGTGTCGTTGGGGGGGATGCTTCCCGTGAACTGAGCGAGATGATTAAGTAGCTCGGATGCCCAAGTGTGGCCCGTTGTTTCTTGCTGTGACGGATAGAGAGGAATCGTTCAATCACGCCGGTACTGCCTAAGCTAAACGACCAGTCGCCCCGTGGGCATCTTTGAAATAGGCTATGCCGGCATAGCTCCCCCATCCTGGAAGCACTCTGGCTTCCTAGAGAAGGGTGCCGAACCGAAGGGGACATCCATGATCGATGTTGTTGTGACACAGCGGATCAAGCCCGGCTTCGAAGTGGAGGGAGAGGCACTGTTTCGAGAGGTCGAGTTAGCGACCCTCGCAAACGACAAAGGCTGCCTGCGCTACGAATGGTATCGCGCCGACGAGCCGGGCACTTACATTCTGGTGGAGCGCTGGTCAGATGGCGATGCCATCCAGGCCCATTTCAAGTCTGCGCACATGGCGACGCTTATGCCCAAGCTCGCGCCCTATGCCGTCGAGAAGTTTGCGACGCAGCGACTTACCCGCTTGGATTAAAGAAGCTGCTGCCTGCCCAGGCGTTTTGGGTTTCGGTGCCGACCGAACGGGCTTCTCGCCCTCTGCCGTGCTGGGGTGTCAGTCCGTGCAGGAAGGCAGCCACTCATCGCGGATGCGGGCGTGTGTCTACGATGTCATCGCTTCGATCTGCTTGGCGATCAGTCGGCACCAGCCGTCGCTCCAGCATGTAAGATGATGGTAAGAGTGTGGTTGCCCTTGTCGCAGGAAAACCAAAGGTTTCTGTAGTTTCATTAGGTTCTGAACGTGCTGGGTCTCAAGAAGCTCAAGACGGTGACAAGTCGATCCCCTTCTTGTGCTTTTCGCTCTTAGTGTCGCCGCCTTTTGAGGAGAGGCTGGCTATTTGAGACCTGCTAAGTGGCGACGCATGGGTCCGTGAAGGACCATTGCCTTGTATGCGGGCTACGTCTTTCCTCTCCGGTAGCTGCGTGGGTCCGCTCCGGGAAGACAGCTGCGTCGAGCAAGCCGCCACCGGACTGGCAACGATTGCAGGGAAGGTGGGGCAGACTGTGTCAAAGCGTGGCTATATCACAGGAATGCATGGAGTGTTCCTGGTCGCGGCTGAGCTTTCGGCTCGCGGCTTCATAGTCTCCACTGCGTCCCGAAGCGCGACCGGTGCTGACTTACTTGTGACGGATCAACGGTGTCAGAAGGCATGGTCTGTTCAAGTAAAGACGAACGGCAAGAAAGCGTCGTTCTGGCTGGTCGGTAGCAATGCACAGCACCTCAAATCGCAAAGCTACGTGTATGCATTTGTAAATATAAGGAAGAATAAACCGCCTCAGTTTCTGATCGTCCCCAGCGAAAGAGTAGCCGCCGCTACGAAGGTCAGTATCAGCAGCACCGGTTCCGTCTGGTACGAGTTCTGGCATAGCTTCGATCCAAGTGTGCAGGAAGACTCCGTCGGATGGGATGTTTTCGGGAGTCCGCTTGGAGGCAACTATCCATCTCAGATGATTACCATCGAAGATGATGGCAAGCGTAAACAGGGGCCAGGTGCGGTCGAGCCGATCCGCAATGGCATAAGAATGCCTCGCAAAGGCGGTAAGTGTCGCGGGGTGTGGGATTGGTGCCAGGCTTTCCGCGACGAGAAAGGAGCACCACCAAAACATAGTGAGGCACTGACAGAAGCTGAACGCAGTGGTTGGAACCGCCTCAACACGGCTACCGAATATGTACGTTGGCGCCAATACTGGGGCATCCCCGGGCAAGGTCGCTAGGTGTACCGATGGCAGCAGTGATGGCCACGAGCAATTAGGGAGCGCAAATGATACCCGATCGGCTCATCCGCATACTGCGTTCCAGCGAGGCCGCTGCTGCTCCTCTGTTTCCGCCAACGGAAGTCTTCAACGAAGGTTGGATGCTGCGCCTAGTACTGGATGCCTTGCGCCACTGTCGGCCATTGTCCTTGCCAATACAGTTTGAGGCTGGAGCAAAATGGTACTCGGAAGCCTTGCTCGCTTCGCCTTTCGCCGCGCAGCAGAAGGCAGACGTCCTGGCGGAAGGATTTACGAATGCCGACGGTGTGGTCGGTCAGTTTGCATTTCGTCCGATGACGCAGACAGGACTAGAGCTGGCATCCGATGCGACGCAGTTCATTGTCATTGAAGCCAAAATGTTCAGCAATCTCTCGAGCGGCACCAAGAACGCACCAGGTTATAACCAAGCGGCACGCAATGTGGCTTGCATGGCCCAAGAAATTGCTCGTGCCGGGCGGACGCCAGAGAGCTTTTCATCGGTGGGCTTTTTCGTCATGGCCCCAATCCCCACAAAGCGGCGCGCGGGCTTTTCCAATCTGGAAGCCTTTCTGGATCCAGCCCAAATCCGCGCCGCGATTTCCAAGCGAATCAAGGCCTACGAGGAGGCAAGCCGGGCTGAGGCGGCAAGGCTTCGCGCATGGGAGGTGCGGTACTTCCTTCCATTAGTGCAGTGTCTGATCGATCGCGAGTCGCTCAAGGTGGTGACCTGGGAGGCTTGCATTGATGCGGTGGCCAGCGTCGATAGAGATGCCGGCGAAGAACTTAGCCGCTTCTATGAGCGCTGTCTGTCATTCTTAGCCCGGTAGATAACAGGCACCTCTAGCTCGGGGCGTCTCGGAAACTCTACTGGCAGCATATTGCGATGTAGGCGAAATGCGGACTAATGACCTTCAGAGATTCTATGCTGCGCTTTCGGTTTTGAAACGGCGATCGGGAGGAGCGCGGACATTAGGGCTATGCTCTGGGCAGATGAAATGGCCCAGGCGTGGCGTCTATTTTTTTGGTGAGCTGGGCGAGGAGCGCTCCAATAGTGGCTGCGGCCTACGTGTAGTTCGCGTCGGCACGCATGCGCTTAAGGAAGGAGGCACGACTACGCTTTGGGATCGGCTCTCGCAACATAGAGGTCACTCAAGTAGCGGCAGCGGCAATCATCGCGGTTCAATTTTCCGACTGATGGTTGGCCAATCGCTCATTGCGCAGCGTGGATATGAGTATCCGATGTGGGGCAAAGGTAGCAATGCACCGAAAGAAGTGCGGATAACCGAGGTTCCGTTAGAATGCGAAGTGAGTAAGGTAATAGGTGCAATGCCATTCCTATGGCTGGCGATCGATGACAAGGCGGGACCAACGAGTTCTCGCGGCTACATTGAAAGGAACTCGATCGCGCTCCTGAGCAATCTGGGAAAGGAGGCGCTTGATGCGCCGTCCCCTGAGTGGCTTGGATACCGTTGTAATCGTTCGCGGGTTCGTGCCTCGGGGCTCTGGAACTCTAACCACGTCGATGAACCTTACGACCCCGGCTTTCTCGCAACGTTAGAGCGGCTGGTCGAAGAGACGGAAGGTGAGCCGTGATTGTCGTAATTCAATGCGCGGCGAGGAAGCGCAAGGACGCAGGTCATCTACAGACGCGCGATGGCAAGCGCGTTGTGTTTATTTCTGATCCGACTATAGCGCCTACGTCCGATGCCTGCATCTACGCGCGGCCGGATGATCCTTCTGATCACGGAGGGACCTGGCGAGAGTATCTGTTGCGATACAACGAGACGCCTCAAGACAACCCTCTGGCACTTCTTCCGGCACTTGAACTCTACAAAGAAAGAACTTACCAGTGCCTCGGGAATCACTTCGGATTTGATAAGACTTTCATTCTCTCAGCGGGCTGGGGGCTGATATCAGCGTCTTTCTTAACGCCCCAGTATGACATTACGTTTTCGGCAAGGGCAGATGCTTGGAAGCGAAGAAGACAACGCGATATAGGTAGAGACCTGTCGATGCTTCCCACCAATTCTAGCGAACCGATAGTGTTCTTGGGCGGAAAGGATTATTTGCCCCTCTTTTTGAGGCTGACCACAAGTACTACGTCGCCTCGCACAGTGTTCTACAATTCTGCAGAGATACCGCATGCTCCGGGCTGTCGCCTTGTTCGTTGTGCGACGAACAGGAAGACGAACTGGCACTATGATTGTGCGAGTGCGCTGCTTCGCGGTCCGATTGACCTGTAAAGTTTAAGCTAAGGGCGGCGTCTTGAGATCACTTCATCTTACTTCGGCTAAGATGAACGGCTCCGAGACAACTAGTGTTTAGATGAGCGGATGCGCGAACACGCGCGCCGGAGGGAGCGCATCGCCCCACATTATTAGCGCCGCACCACGTCAGCTCAAAGCTGCCAAGATCGGACGCTTACTCATTGTTTTAGGCATGTGCTGCAGTTCCAAAATCTCATGATTTCACGCGCAGCAGCGTAAAGTCTGGTGTTCTGAAAAAGCGACCGGAAAGGCACTTGTAGAAGTACGAGTGATCTCAGTGGGTTAGCGTGAAACCTAATGTTTTGTGCATTTCATGAGGTTTCTACACTCTGGAGTCAGAGCCGAAATTGAAGGCTATCAACAGCCTGTCTCAATAATTTCTCGAAACCGACATCTTTCGGCAATCCAACATCGGCGACATGGGGCCGCCTCGTAAGAAGGGCCTCCCAACAAATCTCCGCCCCCTTCATCGATCCTGTGGACACAGCGGTGAGGTGCTAGCCGGTGTCAAAGCCAAATCTTCAGCGGCGTGACGATAAGCAGCGTTCTGAGCGAGATGAGCGAGCTGCGCAGTACGTCCGCATGTCGACGGAGCATCAGAAGTACTCAACATCGAACCAAGAGGAAGCAATTGCGCGCTATGCAGCTGCGCGAGGATTGACGATCTGTAGGACGTATTCTGATGATGGGAAGAGTGGTCTGCGTTTGGATGGTCGAGAAGCGCTGCAGCTTCTAATCGAAGACGTTCAATCTGGCCGTGCGGACTACGGAGCGATCCTAGTCTATGATGTCAGCCGTTGGGGCCGCTTCCAGGATGCCGACGAAAGTGCTCACTACGAATTCCTTTGCAGAAACGCAGGGATCGCAGTGCACTATTGTGCTGAGCAGTTTGACAACGATGGAAGTATCTCGGCCACACTCTTGAAGAGCGTGAAGCGTGTTATGGCTGGCGAGTACAGCCGAGAGCTTTCCGCGAAAGTTTTCGCCGGTCAATGCCGCCTGATCAGATTGGGCTTTAGGCAGGGTGGGCCACCTGGATATGGTCTCCGGAGGCAGCTTATCGACGAGCATCGGAACCCCAAGGCTCTTCTTAGTCGAGGCGAACGCAAAAGCCTTCAGACAGATCGCGTGATTCTCGTGCCGGGGCAACTGCATCAGATCGAAACCGTGCGCCGTATCTATCGATTATTCGTTTCACAGCAATCCAAGGAAGCACAGATTGCAGAAATTTTGAACAACGAAGGAATAGCAAACGAGCACGGTCTGCCGTGGAGCCGTGCCGGGATTCACCAGATTCTGACTAATGAAAAGTACATCGGGAACAACGTTTACAATCGTGTCTCCTTTAAGCTGAGGCAGAAGCGGGTAGTAAACTCGCCGGACATGTGGGTCCGCATGCCCGGAGCATTTGAAGCGATAGTCGATCAAGTGACGTTTCGGGCAGCGCAGCAGATTATTGAGGAGCGCAGCCGACACCTTACCGATGAAGAGCTCTTGACTGGCCTAAGGAGCCTATTCAAGGACCGGGGCACACTGTCGGGATTGATCATCGACGAAAAAGAAGAGCTAGCGTCGAGCACCGTGTACCGGCAGCGCTTTGGTTCACTGCTTCGCGCCTACCGGCTCGTGGGATATACGCCGGCGCACGACTATTCATACATCGAGATCAATAGAGCACTCCGCACGGTATACGCCGATGTGATCACGGAGACGATCAAGAATATCGAGAATGTAGGGGGCGTTATCCAACGCGACGCTGATACAGACCTACTGACCATCAACCGAGAATTTACGGTTTCGGTTGTTGTCGTGCGAGCCCAGATGACGCCAGGCGGAGCGTTACGGTGGAAAGTACGGTTCGATGCTGGATTGTCTCCGGACATAACGCTAGCGATCCGGATGAATGCGTCGAACGAGGCGATTCTCGACTACTACCTATTGCCTCGTATCGATTTCCAAGCTGCGATGCTGAGGATCGCCGAGGACAACGGCGTTTTTCTCGACGGCTACCGCTTCGACACGCTCGACAGTCTCTCTCACCTTTGCAGTCGAACTATATTGCAGGAGGTTGCATGAGTGAAACCGCGCGCGAAATCCGAATGATTGCCGTTTCGTCGATCACCGTTCTCAATCCGAGATCACGCAACAAGAAGATCTTTCAGGAATTGGTAAACAGCATTGCAACGCTCGGGTTGAAGAAGCCAATCACGGTGAGTCAAGCGGGGGCCGATTCGTACAATCTGGTCTGTGGCCAAGGTCGACTAGAGGCTTTTGTAGCGCTCGGCCAAGAGCAGATTCCGGCCATTGTAATAGAGGCTTCACGAGACGACTGTTTCGTGATGAGCCTTTCCGAAAACATGGCGCGACGACAGCACACGCCTATCGAATTGATGCAGGAAGTCGGAGCACTCAAAAAGAGAGGATACTCAATAGCTCAAATCGCCAAGAAGACTGGATTCGGCCAAGAGTACGCATATGCCATTTGCTACCTCTTGGATCATGGCGAAGATAGGCTGCTGGCTGGCATAGATCGGGGTGTCTTACCTCCAACAATCGCCATGGAGATATCGAGAGCAAAAGACGGCGAAGTGCAGGAGGCTCTCGCCGATGCATATGAGCGGGGTACGCTTCCTGGAAATCAAGTCCTGGCAATCCGCAAGATCATCGAACAGCGAAATGTCACGGGAAAGGGCATCCACAGTAAGACTGTGCCGCAGAAGCAAACAAAAAGAGTGACCGCAGACGCTTTGGTGCGCGCCTATCGGAGAGAAACACAACGCCAAACCTTGCTAGTCAAGAAGGCCACGCTTGCACAACGACGCTTGCTCTTCATAGCAACCGCGTTGAAGAACCTCTTAGTTGAGAAACAATTTGTGTCGTTGCTCCAGGCGGAGTCTCTAGACACTTTGCCCAAGCCGCTGTCGCAACGATTTGCCGCAACGGGAGGATAGCCATGCCGGCGGACATCCGTATCGCCTTCGCAAGCAAAGTCATTCTATTGCCGCTCGCGTCGATTCTGCCACTGAAGCAAGTCCCTGATACAGTAAGAAGATCCGTCAGGTATCGGCGCATTGCTACGTCTATCGCGGAGGTCGGAGTTATCGAGCCGATAGTCGTGGCTGCGCAGGGCGGTGACAGCAATCAATACCTGCTTCTCGATGGGCATCTGCGCTACTCGGTCCTTCTCGAACGAGGGGACTCTGAAACACTTTGTCTCCTCGCGGATGATGATGAGGCATTTACTTACAACAAACGAGTGAATCGATTGTCCACCGTTCAGGAACACTTCATGCTGGTGCGAGCACTAGAAAAAGGTGTTTCAGAGGAGAAGCTAGCCCGGGCACTCGACGTGGATGTCAAATTTATCAAGCGGCGACGGACCATGCTTGATGGCATACAGCCCGAAGTGGTCGAAATGCTCAAGGATCATCAGGTAAGTGCCGTCACTTTTGAGGCGCTGCGCAAGATGAAAGCGTTACGCCAGATTGAGGTCGCGGAACTGATGACCTCGACGGGAAATTTCTCGGCCACTTATGCCCAAGCTCTTCTCATAGGAACTCGGCAAGCCGACCTTGCGAAGTCCGATCAACCAAAGAGTTTGCGGGGCATGAGCCCGGAGCAGATGGCGCGAATGGAGCGAGAGATGGAATCGCTCCAACTGGAATTCAAGGCAGTTGACACGACCTACGGCGACGATGTCCTCGCTCTCGTCATCGCTACCGGATATCTATCCAAGCTGGTGGCAAACAAGAAGGTCGAACGCTATCTCGCACAGAACCACAGTGAAATACTGGGTCAGTTCAAGGCTATTATTGCAGCTGCATCATTGGATCACGACAGTGCCGCTGCGGCGTAACACTGCCATTTGATTGTGACGTACTTACGCACCCGAATCGCATTCTCGATTGCGTAGCGCCATGGAGTCTGAGGTCCTCTGCAGGTAGCCGGAGAGACCCATTCAGAAGTACCGATGATCGCTGCTGGTTAATGAGGACCCTAGGAAGAGTGTACTTTCAGTGGGTTCTTGAACAAGCAACTGGAGTTACAGCAGTGATCTCCGCCGCAAACTCCAACAATCTGCCGCCGTCAGGTTTTCTTTCGGGACTTCACCCATTCAGTCGTCTTGCCTCAGTAGGCATCGATGCTGGAGCTGACGATCTCTGGCTCGCGAAGGTCCAGGAGGTGTTCCGCGCGAACGTGCGCCCTCGGTGGATAACACACGAGTCGTGTTCATCGATATTTCAATGAGTTAACGGCAGACCCGGCAAGAGTCGAACTCACGACCTCTGCTTTCGGAGGGCAGCGGATTAAAGAGCGCGAAGTCCATCCAGCAGCACAATCATCGCCCGGCAGTCGTCTTCGTTGTAGTCTAGAATGCGCTGCAGCAGCGCTCGATCGCCTGTCTCGACGAAGCGATCATACCACTCGATCGATGCGGCACCTGATGGATTGGTGTCCCGCCATTTGAAGCCCAAGTACTTGGCCAGGGTTTTGATCGAGTGATCCCAGGTGGGCCATTCCGTCGAGGACTTTACGATTCTGTAGAGATCGATGGTGCGGTCTTCAGCAAACAGCGCCTCAATCTCTTCGACCGTAGCGACATCAGGGTAGCGCTGCTGCAGCTTACGATAGGTCGTCCGCTCGTAGTGCGAGTAGACATAGATGGCTGCGTTGGGGGACGCCCTGAAGAAGGCCATCGCGTCGGAAAATGCCTGCCGTTCTGCATCCGGCGTCGGCTGCTCGGCGACGAAGGAAACGAACCGGCTGTCGGCAACGCCACGATCCCGCACGACGAAGCCATGAAGATAGATGTGATCCCGCATGGGATCGGCCTCGATATCGAAATGCAGCTCGCGCTCGGCGATGGGCAATCGAACGGCTTGCGTCAGATAGGGGCGTGCATCGGGAGCCTTCAGCAGCTTCGCCCGCTCATGGAACCTACGCAGTGAAGTCGGGCCAATTCCCTTGAACGGCGTCTTGCTGCCTTTGATGAAGCCGTCAGGATTGATGCCCGCGAGATCGGCCACCGTGGCAATCTCGTCCTTCATGGCATCGCGCTTGGCCCGTCCCAGCTCGGGGATTTGAGACAGGTCATCCGTTGCCCGTACCTGTTCGCGGCAATGCGTATACCAATGGCATAGCTTGCATCCTGAGGCGGACGCAGGAAGGGTGCGCTCATGGCCAGCCAGTATGGTCCGGGCGCTAGCAATGCAGGCACTATAGAACTGCCATAAGGTCTGGGGATTGCGGACGCCCTGTGGGATGTCGAACTCGTAGTCGACATGATCCCCGCGAATGTCCCAAACGAAGGCCCGCCGGCCTGCTGAAAAGTTCAGTTTGGCCAGGATGTCGGTATAGAGGGCCAGCTGAACCGCGTATTTCTTCTTGGGCTTACGGTCGTCCTCGTCGGCTCCTTCCTCGCCAGCCGCCGATTTGATGTCTCCGGCAAGGTATCCGTCACCCTCCTTGAGCAGGAGATCGGGCTGGCCCAGCAAGTCACCGGCAGCGATTCGGCCGCCATAGATCAGCTGGTCCCCACGCCGCATCGCTGCCAGCGTCTCGCGTTGCCGCTCAGCGGGAGACAGCCCCGACAGGTCGGTGAACGGCAGGTCCAGCTTCTGGATCGTTTCCCGCTCGAACTTTGATCCGCGTTCCCAAAGCAGTTCCACAAAGGGACTGACCTCGTCCCGTTCGGCCGGGTCCTCGGTAGCGTCCAGCCATACCCTGTGCGGGCACTCGACCAAGGCATAGAGCAGGGAGGCAGTGATGGGGGGCATGGAGGCTACCTGTGCAGCAAGGCTGACCCATCAGGGGCTGGTTGACCATGAGAATAGTCATGAAACCAGCGCTGCAGGGGGACCCACAGCGCTGGCCCAGGGCGAAGCAGGGCGCGCGATCAGCGCGGTGGGGACTACTTCGCCTTTCCAGCCTGGACGGCTGCATCCATCGCAGCATCCAGCTCGCCCGCCTTCACAGCAGTGATGACGGTCGCGATCACTTCGGGAATGGCCGACACCGCCGGGACAGACACGGCCTTACGCCCCTTGCCGAGATCGAGCACGCGTGCCCCATAACGGATGGTGAGGCTCACACCCTGACCGTCGGCAAAGTACCAAGGCCTGATCAGCTTGTCGCGAGTGATGCGGGTCTTGTTGCCGGCATCGTCGCGGGTCCAGACGTTCTTGGTGACGGAGTACTTCGTGCCCTTGGCCTCATGCTCGGCCAGCTTGGACTGCTCTTCGAGCTTCTGGATCAGGTTGTCACGCCGCTTCTCCAGCGGGCTCTTACTGGTGGGCCGCTTCAGCTGCGTGAGGTTGAGTTTCGCCATGATGCTCATAGCACGTCTCCTCGTGTGTTTGTGCTGAGCGCAAACTGTGGTCATGCAGGTGCTATTCCTACCGAAATCAGGCCGGTGATTGACGGGTCCCTGCCAAAAGTTCGGTTGCTCTCGGGCGTATGAGGCATACGCTGCTAGCGCGGCCGGATGGGTCTTGATCCGACACAGAAGATCGCTCGATCACAGCGCATAGAGTGATCTTGTAACAAGACAGCTGCTAGGTGCTCAAAACGACGTCTACAGCAAAATCCGGAGTGGGCCGCTACTGCTGCTGCGCGCAGGGCACGGATCAGCGCTGTAGGGGGCTTTATTCGTGCTGCATCCGCCAAAAGCAGCAACTGCGCGCACAAGCATGCTGCTATAAGAAGAGGGTCCGCGCACCAAGCTGCACATCCTTGGTGTCGATCGAAATACGTACCCGATCGCCTGCGTTGGGGCACGCACCACTTCAACGCAGGGCGGCACTCCCTCTTTCTACGCAGTTGTTGCGTTCTGCAGCCGGTAGCAGGAACAGCGGAAATATCCCCTTGAGATCATTGGCGGATATTTGCCGTTTCCAGTGGTTCATTCCCCAATTGTCGAAGTGCCTTAATGGCTCCGTACAGTCTCTTGCAGGACGAGTTCGCTTCGGTACCTCAGTGATGAACAGGGGTAGATCTCTCCTTCTGAGGAATGCCGATTAGAACCTCGTGACGGACTAGTCGAGAAATGCGAGCAAGCGAGCATGAGCGACTATTCCGTCACCGGATGAGCGCAGCGCAGCCGCTTCATCTAGAAGGGACCTGACGGAACATGTGCCAGTGATCTGCTTCATTCTATCGACATTAGGAGAGATTGGGAGATCGCCGCCATGCAGCGATCTGTCGTGTCTGTCATCTGCTCTGCGCTAAAGCGCATCGAGATCGACAGCCCGACGTGCTTCTCATCGCGTTGCTACTGGAACCGAATCCAGTACACATCAATCAGATGTGCAGAATAATGCATAAGTGCTTTATGCATTAAAACGCACTCTCTCTATGAGACTGTACGGAACGGAAACTCACTCGTCCAAAATAATTCATCAGTAGATAGCTCTTCGCTGCGTCAGATCGGCATAAGTAAGCATATGGAGAGAGCTAACAACCCAATCAGCGAAGCGAGGAAAGAACGCAGGCGAAGCCAAAATCGCCGGAATGTAGCGCGCTATCGAGAAAGGCTTGGTGATGTGCATAGGGTGAGGTGGGCCGCATACATGCGAGACTACCGCGCCCGCAAGAAGCTCCTCCGCCAAAACAAGGAGGACAGCAATAATGACAATAGGAATGATTGATGCCGTAGCCGGCAGCGGAAAGACGACGGCAATCGTCCAAACGGCAATTGAGCGGGCAATACAAGAAAAGCGGCCGGTGAACATTAGCCTGCCGACCAAGGAAGTTATCGAAGAAAAGTATCAGGATGCGCTGAGAATCGCGGATGGCCGGATCAACGTGCGCAGGGTCCACGGAGACGTGCCTGGGTGCGAGAATGTAAGCGCCGGCCTCGACACTCTTCTGAAATCAATCGGCACCCATCGGCCTGCGCTGCTGTTCACGACACATAAGACGTTCAATGACTGCACAAACTGGATTGGCCGCAAAGACTGGACATTCTACGTCGATGAGCTGTTTGACCCGGTGCAGTGCGTGTCGCTCAAGCTGCCGCGCAACTATGCCGTCATCACCGATATCCTGGAGCTCGTTACTCCCTCCGAGATGTTCAGCGAAGTGCGTGTTGCCGGAAAGATGAGAAAGGCACTGGAGCAAATGCGCGATGGCCTGGATGACGTAGATCGCGTTGTCGGGGCGGTCACGAGCTGCCTGGCACTACCAGACAGATGGAAGGTCTATGTCGAGTGCGAGAACTACAGGACCGTTCTCAGCGGCGTTGGAAGAACGAGCCTGGTCGATGAACGGGAAAAGGCAGCCGAGCTGAGGTTCTTGCTAGTGCAGCAGCCATGGTTCGAGAGGGAGGGGCTGGATGTCACAATGGCCAGTGCATGCTTCACCGATCGCCTGCTCTATAAACTATGGATCAAGGACGGCAACGAGTTCGTACTCGATGATGCAGTGATGTCAACTCTCCAAATGCACTCGCACAACGGGACTGGCATCGAGCTCCACTGTATGAACATCAGGCATTGGAGCACCTGGGTAAAGAATGGCGGACGATCCAGCAACGCATCGGATACGCCACAGCGGGAGCTGGAGAGGCTGATCAGGGCGCAGTTTGGTGATGACCACTTCATCTTTTGCGCAAACAGCGGCTGGAAGGGCACACTTGGCCGGCACGCAAAGCAGATCAGCGTCGTCCAGCACGGGAAGAACGAGCACAGCCACTACAGCAATGTAGCGTTCATGCCGAGTTTGCTGCCCGTCCCCGCGAAGTGGCGGTTCCTGAACTGGCTAGGCTTCACGGACGACGATATTCGCGGCGAGTACTATCATAGCAATGTCTATCAATCGATGTTTCGCAGTGCCGCGCGTCAGATAGACCGTCAGGAACGGGTGCGCGCCATATTGCCGGATAGGGCGGCCTGCGAGTATGTGCAGTCCAAGGCGCCCGGATCCGAAATTATCGAACATGAAGTGCTTGCGCCACGCAGAGGGCGCGGACGACCACGCAAGTTTGCCGATGCTGCCGAGGTCAAAGCCGCTAACGCCGCGAGAATGAGAAGAAAACGTGCTCAATCCGAGGGCTCAGCAGGTGTTTAAGCATTCAATCGAGGGCGCCTAGTGTGGGGTTGGACGAACAACCTCAGTTAAGCAGGGCGCCAAAATTTGGTGCTGTGGAACCGTGGCAAAAAGTGAAGGCGGCGTGTGCGAAGGCCTGGTGCTTCAAAAACTACCCTCTGAAGAGAAGTTCGAAACCCTCCGCACACACCGCCCTCGGCTATGCTGATCTTGAGTTACTCAAGATGGGGGCGCCGCATCTTTCCCCATAGTAAAGCGCCACTCCAGTAGGCGGCAAAAGTATCGTGGACAATCTGAAGATCGGCTAACTCAAGGTGATACAGCTCCTTAAGGTAAACGCCGGCATTGTCGTCGTTGGGCTGGGCAACCCAGATGAAGGCTCCCGTATTCAGTTCGTATGTGCTACCGAACTCTGCGCGAAGCAACAAACGCCAGGGATCGCAGTCGAAGGAGAAACACACCTCGTCTTGATCCATACCACTTTCATGCATGAAAGTGCTCGATAGGCGAATGCCGGCGCCATCGACATAAGCCTTCAAGATACCCTGCAATGTCACGAGCGTACCGGAGTCGTGACCATAGAGAGACGAATCTGAGCCCAAAGCGTGCAGCACATTCATCATCTTCGAGTACCAATCCACAGAACCGCGCGGACCCACTACCTCACGAGCGGCCTCTTCTAGTTCAACCATTAGACCTTTGAAGAGTGGGTGTAGCTTTTCTTCGATGGCAGAAACGATATCTCTCTTCGTTTCGAGATAAGTGCCGATCCGATTTACCGTAATTGCAGTCATGACAATAACAACTCCAAAAAAAGCATTGAATTACTCAGAATGGTAGATAGGCCTCCGGCAGGTTGTTACTCGGCCGGAAGCCGTGCGCCGTTGTTAGTAGGCAGTCTCAAATGTTCGTTCGTCCTCATCGCCCGCGTCGTTGGCGATGTCGTAAACAAGCCCGTGCCGGAGGCGACTGAAGGTCGTTTGATGCGCCTGTAGGGTTTGCATGCTGCCCGAACCGATGACCTTCTCGATGGCTTCGACGGCTGCCCCGACAGAAGTCGCTATCGTGTGTTGGCGCGTGATCGCTTCTGCGTCAAAAACACGGTTCGCCATGGCTACGCCCCAGCATAGTGCCGCCAAATTGTGATGAGCTAAGTAGTGGTAACTTTGAACATCCCGGTAACCGCTATGTGTGGGCGGCATGGAGACACAAAAGTCGCCCATCACCATTCTGTCCCCTAATGGACTAGGCCACGGCCATCGCACGGGGGAGTTGACATACTGGACACCATTCGGTGCAGCCCGCGATGGCATCGTAATGAGGTTGTTCTTATCGAATCCTGGCAGAAAGTAGACTTGATTGAATGCCAGAAGTCGGAATGGACTGGACGTATCGAAGCTGATCCGAAGGTTCGGATTGATATGCTTGTTGATTGTCCGTTGGAGTGCGGTCAGTAGCACTGCAGTATCAAGTTCAGCTGTACCCAGCACGTGGATCCAGCTTTTGGATTGAAGCTGGCCCTCGTCAGCCATCTGCAGGATGCGCTTGCAGAAATGGTACATGCTATGGCGGAGCTTGCCAGCAAATGCCCAGCCCTCGAACTCATACTGCTTAACGGCATCGTACCACTGGTCGCTTTCAGCTGGATCATTACCCTGCAAAACATTCAGCAGCTTTACCTTTCCGGGTGATCGGTTGCGCCGAAAGAATGCTAAGTGACCGAGTGTCGTGCTGAGGCAATCTTGGAACGAGCTGAATGCGTAGTTGGGGTTCGAAAGCGGCCCCGTTGGGACGTCCAGCGTCATTGCATAGTCAGCGTGCCGCTCCATCCAACGCAGGATTGCCAAACGATCGCCATCGCCACCAATTCGAAGTCGGCCACTAGCGATTTGGTAGCCGCCAGAATCGCAGATAAGGAGTGTGTTCTTTCGATCGCGTGTCGTGATGATGCAGGGGGCCTTTTGATTAAGGGCTTGCCCAGCTGAACTCATCACATGGCTGACTCGGAACAGCCTGTTGTTGGGATCGAGAAAGTTCAAATCAGCGACGTGCAGTCCGGCCGGCAGCTTCCTTGTAAAGTTCGTTTGCGAGTGCACGTCCCGCGAATATCCTGGCGTTACAGACGGAACATAGATTGCTTGATCCTTGGGCGTTGGATCGATGGCGATGTGGTTGGGGACGATTGGGTAATGCCCGCTGGCGGGGCAGTGCATTAGCGTATCCATGATAGATGTGTCCTCAGAGAAGAGCGGGAGAAGAAAGAGAAGGGGGCACTAAGGCCCCCTTCCTTGACGCTTAGGCGGCTAGCGGGGCTACGGCAGGAGGCGTCATGGCGACTAGGCGCTTCGTCTCCAGATCGCCATTACGGTTAACGGTGGGCTGGTAGATCTTGTACGTGCCGAGGTGGTCGGACCATGACACGCGAAGCATTCCCCCGACATCTCCGGATAATTTGAACGCGGTTGCTTTCTGATCTTTGAGCTTGCGCATAAGTGTGAGAGCGTCGCGAGGTCGGAACTTCAGTGCAACGGGAGATGCGACTGTACCTGTTGTCGGAAGAGCGAGATCAGTGTCAGCTTCCATAGAGTATCGGAGCGCATCCTGAGTGAATGTCAGCGTGATCTCCTTTCTCGAATGCCGCTTGGATACGCGCGTTGTTTTCGTAGACTTGGGAGCACTCCTCTCCATTTTTTCCCACACCACCAGACGTTCGTTGAGTAGCTTTGCAATGTCCGCGGCCTTGACGTCGATCGAGAAGCTGGCGACGAAGCCGTCGGTTGTGAGCGGCTTATGGGTGTGATTGGCTATCGGTTGCCAAGTATAGGTATTGGCGTCACCTACTTCTGGCGTCGTCGTCCATGTGAGCGAACCGCGCGTTGCATCAACGTTGGCGCTGAGAGTTACTAGCGCACGGGTGCTTCGACCCCGAAGCACTTCCGCGAGCACCTTATGATCGTGTCGTTGCATGACCATGCACTGCGTTGGAGCGTCGAGCTTGATCTGAGCAGACGTAGGCTGCGCTTCGAGTACGACGCTGGCGTCAGCATGACGAGCCGATGCCCCGAGGATGACGGTGTTGCCCACCGCGGCAAGCGTGAGGACACGCTCTTCCTTGAGCGGCTTTCCAGCGGAAATGCCGTCTTCCTTGTGTCGAGTAGCCCGTCCTTCGGTGACGAGGTCAGCAAGTTCGAGCACTTGCGCAACAAAGGCCGTAGTTTCCGGCACCTTAGGCCCAAGATCTTCTTCGAACAGCCATAGCACGTGGTCCGCTCCCTCGGTGGGCAGTGGTACAGTGCTGACAACTTCGACTTTGCCATTATTGCTTCGGCCCAAGGACACGACCAGTTTGTCGGCTCCGTCAATCGCGGTTGAATAGGTGCTTACGGATGGACTACTCGTCGCAGAGGCCTTGATCTGAGTAAGTACCTTCTTGGCAAGCTCCTGATTGTCATTGGCCGCAGGCTTGGGTTGCTTACCGCGCTTCAGGGACAATACTTCCTCAAATCCGCCGGCCGCGTTGATCGCGTCGGTGATCTCGGACACCGCGTGAATCTGTCGATCCTTGAATTTCCAATCGGCCCATTCGATTACAGTTGAGTATCGCGAAACGAGCGACGCTTGTGATACTTGCTGAAAGTTAAAGACGAACTTGATCCACTTCGTGAAGCGAGCAGCGGTTTCCTTCATGTCGACACGGACCAAGCGCTCCTTGCTCTTTGCCTTGCGAAATTCTTCGTTGCGCTGATCAATCGCTAGATTCCGCTTGGCAATCTCGGCGTCGGCCCACGCTTTCGCCTTCGGCGTTGCATTCGGGCCCTGCGCGGCGCGCCAGGCCAGCAAGGCATGGGCGACGGCCTCGGCGGCTTGGCCCTTTGAAGTGTTGTGGCAGCTGATGGCTGCATCGATGTCACGCTGGATCGCGTCAGCGGTGACAGTCTGAGTAGCGCGGCTGTTTGAGTTTGGCTTAGTCATAGTCAACGTCTCCATTGCAAGTGACGGCACGGAATTGTGCCGACGGTGCGGGATTGGCCCGTTCACCCAGTCGCAAGGATACGGGGTGCTATCTGAATTGATGCCCACTGTGTTTGTAGTGAGGTATTTGGGTTAACATCCGAACATGACTAAGCTTGGATCCCGAGCGGCGCTTCTATTGAGTCAGCGTCGGCATGAACGCGCGATTGGCGCTGACTGGCGATATTCTCAGTTCTTCAATTTTCTGCAGGTCAGCCCTAGTTATCGGCTGGCCCGCCTCCTCAGGATGGGAGTGTTGAAGCGGAAATCTGTCGATCTACCGAGAGATTTCGATCTCGTGGAGCAAACGTACTCGGCGTTTGGAGATGTATCGCGGACGTACTTTTGGGAGTGGTGGATCGCCACCGCCCAGTTTCAGTTTGGGGTCAACGTGAAGTCCGAACCCAAGGTTCTCTTACGCATGGGGCGTCGAGATACGGTGGACGATGATCACTTACAAGCAGTTCAAGCGGCAGCAGCTGACTGGCTTGAAGTAGATCGGCCGGCGCAAGGCAAAGCGGCCTTTGTTATCGCGGCGTTGCCGATCGTGAATGATAAGGCAACGATGCAAAGGATGGTCCGGATGCTGTTGAAAGCGGCCTCGGAGGCATTTGAACAACCGACTGCCGTTGCGCCTTTTCGGCTCATTCGCAATAAGCTTCGTAAACAAACAGTCGACAACGCGCGGAAGATTGTGCGGGCCCGCGCCGCTTTACCGAGTGCTCGCCTCTTCGTTATCGGCAATAGAGCGAAAGTCTCGCGCGCTCATTTGGCGACTGAAGGCGTTCCGCGCTCGGCCGACCGCCACATGCGAAGACTGAATGAAATAATGACGAGTCGACAACTCCATCGTGCCTATCTTCTCGCTGAGAATGCGGCGCGAGGGAAGTTTCCATCCCTCGATCCCTTGGCCCCAGACATTCGGCGCCCGAAGTTCGACTTCAAGGTCTTGAATAGCGAGTACAAGAGCTATCTGAGATGGCTGGAGCAGCAGAAGGCCGAAACGGGCAAATTACTGCAACGTCTTCGTACGTCTGCGGCCAGGGCCTGATATTCGTTTCATAGCGGGACACCGAGAATCACGACACCGCGCCTGTCGACGACCGGGTTCGACATTAGAGAAGCTAGCAATTTCGAAGTCGGACGCGGCCGATTTAGTGGGTGAGCCGTTCATTGGGGCCAGTATTTCGATCATTTGCCGTAGCTGCGGAGATTGACCTTTCTGATTTCGGTAGGCTTCAGTGCAGATTGTCGATCTGAGCTGAGGTGAAGGGGATAGATGTTGAAGAAGTACAATACTGATTGGACAGGAATCAGGCTTACGGATCCGAAAGCAACAGTTATCGAGTGGGGGCCAGCTACGCCGGGGGCGCGGTGTATCTACGTTCCGAAAGCGACAATACGGCGGGCAGTTGTCGAGGGAGGGGTGTTCCAGCTGGACGACATTGAAAATCCAATACGCATACTGCGGGGTAAGCAGCGCGCGGTCGTCCGCTGCCTATGGTATGGGCGAAAGCCATTGGTCACATGGATGCATCTAACGCTCCTCAGCAAGTACGAAGAGCGGAAAAACTATCGGGGCAAGGTGGTGACCAATATCGCTAGGTGAACTAGGTGCCAGAGGACGCGGTGAAAGACTGATTGGGCGCTGAGGGACGCAACGGAGAGACGACTAACGCCTAATGTAGTCGTGACACCGTAAGACGCCGTCCATCACGACGCAGCGTGTCTCGACGGTTGGCAGGGAATGACCAGGAGCGGCCGGGGGCGTTGACGTTCCCGGCTCTGTCCGTTGACCCTGAAACAGCCTGACGCAGACGTTTAGATCCTTACAACGGTGGTAGTCGTCCCAGTCCTGCTTGGTCATGGTGTCGAAAGCGCCAAGATGTGCTTCCAGCTTGGCTGCTTCCGCCTTGGTGCGTCTGGCCGCGATACCCTTGTCGGGCGGCTGATCCAAGGGCCAACTGCCATCGAAGCTGATCAGCTGCAGCCATGCCAGGAAAAACATGTACATACCGAGGCTGAAGAAGGCATTGCGCCCCCAGCGCCATGCACCCGGCAGTCCGAGGACCAATCCCGTGCAACCGCCAAGAACGGTAATCCCCCCACCGGCAACCACGAGCTCCGAGACCGTGTACATGGTGGTCTAGAAGCCCAGACCGAGCAGCTTGAGAATGCCGCTGCCCGCAAACAAGACGGTCCAGAAGAGGAGTGGGTATCGCCAGTCCAACAGCTCGACGAGCAGGACTGGAATTCCAAGCAGCAGGACCGCGAAGAGCACCACCGATCGTGGCTTAGCAGGACTTCAGCTGCATGAAATGAGTCACGCCCGTGCGGTTGTTGGCGGCCGTGCCCTCCAGCGCGCTTCCTTTACGGGTCAGCGTCCAGCTGATGTTGCCGATCCGTGCACGGAAGACACCATCGGCAATGACGCCTGTGATCGGTTCGTCCAGTTGTGTCGGCAAGCCATTGTAATTGTAGTGGCCTGTGGCTGCCTGCCCGTCGACACGGTGAATGTCGAGCTTGGAAAGGGAGCCACCCGGCGCAAGGGCGCACCACGAGCCGATGAAGGGGCTTGGTGTTTGAGCAGAGGCTGAAACTATCAGCCACAGCATGATGGTTGATGTAGAAAGAGCGAGTTTCATGTCAGCCGCGCGATCTATTGAGCGGCGGCAGTGCTGACTGGATTGGGAACCTCGGCCCCATCTGCGGGGAGCGGAGTGATCAAGACCTTGAGTAGCTCAACATTCGCCCCACTGAATTGAAGAACAATTGGTCCTGCCGTCAGCTGCACATCAAAGTTGTGGCTAATGCCAGGACAGTCTTGATCCTCTCGAACTTCTTTGACGGGTTGGCGAACGTTCTCCTGGATGACATCGAATTGGGCATTGGCCGACAGAGCAACCCGATATCTTGCGGTGGGGCCGTACTCGATAGCGAGGAC
Source organism: Reyranella massiliensis 521 (assembly GCF_000312425.1). Classification (GTDB taxonomy): domain Bacteria; phylum Pseudomonadota; class Alphaproteobacteria; order Reyranellales; family Reyranellaceae; genus Reyranella; species Reyranella massiliensis. The sequence continues at coordinate 309,812 of NZ_HE997181.1, forward strand.
AGCTCCCATGCCAGCATCGTGATCGTTGGGGGATTTGTAGGGGTAAACGACGCTCTTTGCCGGCTTTAGCTTGACCGCGAAGGCTCCAAAGGACGGGAGAACCTGTCCTGTCTCGAAGGTGGGCATCGGGTCGGCAAGCAAGTCGATCTCCGTGCTCAAGGGCGTAACGGCATAACGCTGACAGGATGGTGCAGTCTGAGCGTTGATGCCTGGTGAAAAGGCCATCACAACAAGCGAAACACCAATGCCGAGTGTTGATTTCATTGGAAGTAGTGCCCCCTCGAGGATATTAATAAGAAACATATATATTCTGTAATAAAGGTGAGCAACCTGTTGCCTTCACTGGATGAAGGCGAGGAGGATTGTCGGCTGGAATTTGCGACGCTTGCGCGTTAGCAAGCTGCTGACGATTGAGGACCTTGCCGACGCAGCCGACAGCCATCCTGTTTACTTGGCACGCCTGGAACGTGGTGAGGTCAATGTGAGTGTTGACCGACTGGAACGGTTGTCTAAAGCATTGGGGATTCGATTGGCGGATTTAGTCGTAGAGCCAGCTCCAGGGGAGAAGCCACCAAGGCCACTACCGGCCGGTCGGCGACCCTCCAAAATTCGTTCAAAGAAGAAGCCCGCAGCCCGCTAGACAAGCCGGCTGGGACGGCATTGAGTTTAAGAAGGTAATAAGGGCCACGAGTGGCGCCACGCGCGATGCGCCGCCGGGCGCTCCGATTTGAAGTGATCTCGCTATTGAAGATGGCGGGTTGGTCTGTGATCGCTCTGGCCGTAGTCGGAGCCGCGATCGTTGCCGGTACTCCGTTATTGGAGTTACTGGCTTTCAACTGATCTGAACAGAGTGCCCTATGCCAGCTTCGTTCGATGCTGGACCGCTCGTCTTGAAGTGAAGCCTTGTGCGGGACGCCCGCTACGAACTAACGAGATGAAGATGTTGTCGCCGAATGAAGGTTTGATGTTGAGGAACAGGAGGGCGGCCAACTAGGTCTGACCGATCGCTCTAGCTGGATCACTCTCATTTGCATCTACTTGATCGCAAAGTGCTCAAGTCTCTTGCCACGTTTGAGCGCTGCAGTGAGCCATCTCGGCTTGTGGCCGCGACCAGCCCATGTTTCAGATCGATTTCCAGGATTACGATAGAGTGGCGGAAGCTTGCGCCCTTTGAGAGCGTGCCCGCTCTTTGAGGCTCGATTGCCGGCCTTTGCTGTTGGCACGGATTTCGCGAGCGCATCGAGAATGAGCTTGCGCTCCACGGCGCTACGCAGCGCGATCTCGGCATTGATCGATGCTCCAGTTCGGATCAACTCATCGAGTGTCATATTCTTGATCTTCTTCAACACAGCCTCACTTCAAAAGACAAAGACAATCCACGCACACGCTCTGTGCTTCGAAACGTCGTGGCAAGAATGTGCAAGCTAATTAGATTGTGATCCTGTCAGCTTTGCGCTGACTGTTTAGCCAACTCAATTGGAGGCGCAGCCGGCTTCGTCTGACGGTCGATGTGATGCTTGTTGGCGCTAAACCAGTCTAGCCAGCCAAATTTCTTGGCAGCACGCTTTACGTCGACAATATCGAGAGAAGATGCCAGTTGATCGATAGTAGCCACATCAGCCTTGGTAAAGCGTCGATAGTCTTCATCCAAGTAGTACTCGACCCAGGCTCGCCGTTCATTCGGCTGTGCAGTGCACTGACGCTGCAACTCTGACCACAGCATGAAGGACGCGACGAACAGCGCCACTTGGGAAATGCTTCTCGGTCCGAGCTTCTTCCGCTTCTTGACGGGATCTTGAGCTCGCTGGGCATCGCCCACTTCGCCGGCTAGCCTTCGCGCTCTTTCCGGACTGATGCCATGTTTGCCATAGTACTGCTCAATCATCTGAACGCTGGTGCCCATGTTCTGTGCCACTGAGTAGATGTCCGCACGCCCGAGCGATCGAACTGCGTAATAGTGACGGAGGCTGTAGAGCGTGTACTTCGCCCCTTCGTTGGTATGTGTGAGGCCCACGTATTTGAGGAACGTGTTGAACTGGTCGATGAGGGTGATGATCTTGCCGCCGTCCGGCATGACAAACAGCAAATCATTCGGCTGAACGTCACCACGTCCGGCGATCATCGACTTTAGTATTGGTCCTAATTCAATATGCGGCTGAACAGTTCGAGTTCCTGTCTTGCCGCGGACGTACAGCTGGATTGTTGCTCGGCCATCAATATCAGAGATCGCGTCTACATCTCGAATTCTAAGATTGTTCGCTTCGCCAGTACGAAGCCCGGCCATACCAAGCGCGTGGACGTAATCATGCAGGAGCTGGCGTGATGCTTTCCGATTCGGGTTATCAGTGGAGTCGACCCATCGGCGCAGTGCTGAGCGAAGTGTGCGGAACTCGTTGGCTGTAAAGTGAGGTCGAATACGCTTGGTCTTTGGCGTGAATGTGAATGTAGGAAGTGGCTTGTTTCCTAAGTAGTTCCGGTCCTTCGCGTATTTGAGGACCATCTTTATGAGCATCAGTTCCCACTGCAGCGTCTTATCCGTGGGATTGAGTTTGGCGTTCGGATGGATGTCTTTTTTCTTGTGGTAGTAGACTTTCCGCCACGGGATATAGTCGCGCAGTGCTTTGTCGTCGACCGCCTCAACGGACTTCTTGCCAGCATACTCGTGCCAAAACTTCGATACGCGCTTGATCTGTCGAACCATGAAATGGCTCGTGTGCTTAATGCTTGAGCCACGTTTCGCGGCTTTGCCAATTTTGTGGTCGTTCTCTCGATAGGTTTCGTATTCTTCGAGCACACTGCTAAGCGATCTCGATTGAACGGGGAGACCTTCTTCAAGTTTGTGCTCAGTGCGATGGAACAGTTTGGTGGCCGCCCGAGTGGCCTCGGCTTCGTTGGCTGTCTTCAAGCTTTTCCATAGATATCGTCGATTGCCGATAGCGATGCGCGCTTGCCAGATGCCGTTGCGGCGAAACAGCACCAGCTTTCCGCCTTCTAGGCGAATCTCATCGTCCATTTAGAAAGTCCCAGGTGGCAATGGCACGCCCATATCGTGGGTGGGTGTGGGGCGGCCATTGCCTTAGTGATATCCGGTGGGGTGCTACCGGATTTGCAGCTGTCCTAGGGAACGACAGCGCCATCACCCTATTGGCCAAACAAATTGCACTCCATTCCAAACGTCACCGAAATGGATGCAATCTCTGCGCATTGATAGCGCCAGCCCATCAAAAGCCGCGAAGCGAAGTATCGCGACGTTCAAAAGTTTTTGCCTAACATTTGCCTAGCAAACAAACACTTATCGCTAGTGCATAACAAGTGCCTAACAAAAATTGTTAGGTTTTAGATCGTTAAGTTATTGAAAAATAACGATCTTATACTCGTCCATGACAGTGCTTGAACTTCTTGCCCGACCCGCAAGGGCAGGCGGCATTGCGCGAGACCTTGCCCCAGGTCGAGGGATCGTTGGGGTCGGCCGGTCCCTTGGCCACCTGGCGGGGCCGCTGCAACGTCGCCACGCCGCCGCCGTCCGGATCGGCCGGGTCGTAGGCGGGGTCGTCGCTCATCGAGGACGCGAGCGCAGGGTCCTCGTGAACCTCGTGCATCTGCGTCGGCATTTCCGGCATCGGCGGCGGTTCCATGCGGATCTGCAGGGTCGCCAGCAGCGTCACCACCTGCTCGCGCAGCCCGGTCAGCAAATCTTCGAAGAGATTGAAGGCCTCCCGCTTGTACTCGTTCAGCGGATCCTTCTGGCCGTAGGCGCGGAGACCAATGCCTTGGCGCAGATGGTCGAGGTGCAGCAGGTGCTCCTTCCAGTTCTGGTCGAAGATCTGCATCAGCACGCTCTTCTCGACCTGACGCCAGACATCGGGGCCGTACTGCGCAGCCTTCTGGGCGAAGACGCGGTCGACCGCCTCGTTGAGGCGCGACTTGATCTCCTCGTCGGCGATGCCTTCTTCCTTGGCCCATTCGTCGACCGGCAGGTCGAGGCCGAAGATGCGCTTCACCTCTTCCTTGAGCTCGGGGATCTTCCACTGCTCGGCATAGACGTCTTCGGGGACGGTCCGCTTCACCACCGCGTCGACCACGTCGCGGCGCATGCCGGCGATGGTTTCCGAGACATCCTCGGTGGCCATCAGCTCGATACGCTCGCGGTAGATCTCCTGGCGCTGGGCGTTCATCACGTCGTCGAAGCGCAGCAGGTTCTTGCGGATCTCGAAGTTGCGGGCTTCGACCTTGCCCTGCGCCGTCTCGAGCGCCTTGTTGAGCCAGCGATGGGTCAGCGCCTCATCGTCGGCCATGCCCTTCTTCTGGACCCAGTCGAGCACCTTGTTGTTGCCGAAGATGCGCATCAGGTCGTCTTCCAGGGACAGGAAGAACTTCGAGGCGCCTGGATCGCCCTGGCGGCCGGAACGGCCACGGAGCTGGTTGTCGATGCGGCGGCTCTCGTGCCGCTCGGTGCCGACGACGTAGAGACCGCCGGCGGCGCGTACCAACTCGCGGTCGCGCTCGACCTGGGCTTTGAGCTCCTGGGTGATGCGTTCGAGTTCGATCTTGCGCTGCGCCTCGTCCGCGATCCTGGTCACGAGTTCGGCTTCGGCCTGGGCCACCAGCATGTCGAGGTTGCCGCCGAGCTGAATGTCGGTGCCGCGGCCGGCCATGTTGGTCGCGATGGTGACGGAGCCCGGGCGGCCTGCCTGGGCAACAATCTGGGCTTCCTGATCGTGGAAGCGGGCGTTCAGCACGTTGTGCGCGATGCCCGCCTTCTTGAGGGCGGCGGAGAGTTCCTCGGACTTCTCGATCGACACCGTGCCCACCAGCATCGGCTGCTGGCGCGCGCGGCACTCCTCGATCAGCTTCACGATGGCGCGCGTCTTGTCACCCAGGGTCCGGTAGATCTCGTCGTCGGCATCCTTGCGGGCGACCGGCACGTTGGTCGGGATCTCGACCACTTCGAGCTTGTAGATCTCGGCGAACTCGGAGGCTTCCGTCAGCGCCGTGCCGGTCATGCCGGCGAGCTTCGGGTACATGCGGAAGAGGTTCTGGAAGGTGATCGAGGCCAGCGTCTGGTTCTCGCGCTGGATCTCGACCTGTTCCTTGGCTTCGAGCGCCTGGTGCAGGCCCTCGGAGTAGCGGCGGCCGGCCATCATGCGGCCGGTGAACTCGTCGATGATGACGACCTGGCCGTCCTTGACGATGTAATCGACGTCCCGCGAGAACAGCTTGTGGGCGCGGAGTGCCTGCGTCACATGATGCAGCACCGAAACCATGTTTGGCGCGTAGAGGCTGATGCCCTCGGGCAGCAGGCCGTCGCTGCGCAGGATATCTTCGACCGCCTCGACGCCGGCATCGGTCAGCACGACGGTGCGGTTCTTCTCGTCCTTCTCGAAATGCTCGGCCTTGAGGCGCGGGATCACCGTGTCGGCACGGCGATAGAGCTCCGAGGAATCCTCGGCCGGGCCCGAGATGATCAGGGGCGTGCGCGCCTCGTCGATCAAGATCGAATCGACTTCGTCGACGATCGCGTAGTTGAAGGGCCGCTGGACCATGGCGTCCTGGCGGTACTTCATGTTGTCGCGCAGATAGTCGAAGCCGATCTCGTTGTTCGTGCCGTACGTGACGTCGCAGGCATAGGCGGCCTTGCGTTGCTCGTCGTCCAGTTCGTGCACGATCACGCCGACGGTCAGGCCGAGGAAACGGTAGACCCGGCCCATCCACTCGGAGTCGCGGCGGGCGAGGTAGTCGTTCACGGTCACGACATGCACGCCCTTGCCTTCGAGGGCGTTGAGGTAGACCGGCAGGGTTGCCACCAGCGTCTTACCTTCGCCGGTCTTCATCTCGGCGATCTTGCCGCCGTGCAGGACCATGCCGCCCTTGAGCTGGACGTCGAAGTGGCGTTGGCCGAGCGTCCGCTTGGCCGCCTCGCGTACGGTGGCGAAGGCTTCGACGAGGATGTCGTCGAGCGTTTCGCCCTTGGCGAGGCGTTCGCGGAACTCGACGGTCTTGGCGCGCAAGGCGTCGTCGGAAAGCTTGGAGAACTCCGGTTCAAGCGCGTTGATTTTCGCCACAGGCTTGTCGAAGCCTTTGACGATGCGGTCATTGGCTGTCCCGAAGAGGCTCCGGGCGAGCGCCCCCAGCATGAAAACCTCGATATTCTAATGACTTAGGCGGGCCTGCGGCCCGCCATCCCAACCAGAGATAGAGAGCGGCCCGGGGAGTGTCAACGTAAGGTGCCGTGACACCGCTCGCCGTAGCAAGGACTGGACCGCCATCGCCCTGCCGTCGACGCCATGCTCACGAAAAAGTGCCGCAATTCACCGCCATCAGCCATGACAACGGGGAGGCGGCGCTTGCTTGGTCCGACAGGGCCTGTGTAAACGGTTTGCGCCTTCCGCCACGAGTTGTCTTCGGAGCCTGCCATGAGCCATCGTTTGCGCCCCCTGCGCCTCTTCCTCCTGAGCGGCGCGGCCGCCGCAATCGCAGGCTCGGCTTTCGCCCAGCAGCCTGCCAAGCCGCCGGCAAAGGCGCCAGCGCAGGCCCAGCCGCTCAAGGATCCGATCGTCGCCACGGTCAACGGTCAGCCCGTTCGCCTTTCCGACCTCGAAGTCGCCCAGCAGTCGCTGCCGCAGCAGTATCGCAGCATGCCCCTGCAGGCGGTGTTCCCGGCGCTGCTGGAGCGCATCATCGACAGCAAGCTGGTCGTCCAGGAAGGCAAGAAGAGCAAGGCCAACGAGGATCCGGCGTTCAAGAAGCGCATGGCCTTCGTCGAGGAGCAGGTGCTGCAGGATTTCTGGATCCAGCGCGAGATCGCCAAGATGGTGACGGCCGAGAAGATCCAGCAGCGCTACCAGGAGCGGCTGAAGTCGCTGCCGGCCGAGGAGGAGGTGCACGCGCGCCACATCCTGGTGTCGACCGAGGACGAGGCAAAGGCGCTGATCGCCGAACTGAAGAAGGGGGCGGCCTTCGACAAACTCGCCAAGGAGAAGTCGACCGACAAGGCTTCGGGCGCCGAAGGCGGCGATCTCGGCTGGTTCAAGAAGTCGGACATGGTGAAGGAATTCGCCGACGCGGCTTTTGGTCTCAAGAAGGGCGAGCTCAGCGAAACGCCGATCAAGACGCAGTTCGGCTTCCACATCATCCAGATCGACGATCGCCGTACGGCGCCGCCGCCGGCACTCGAGGAGCTTTCCGACCAGATCCGCGAGGAGTTGGCGCGCGAGGCCGTCACGGCCCAGCTCGACAAGCTGCGGGCCGGCGCCAAGATCGAGAAATTCAACATGGACGGCAGCAAGGCCGAGGCGGCTCCCGCCGCCCCCGCCAAGCCCGCCGCGCCGGCAGCAACCCCTGCCAAGCCGGCGGCTCCGGCGGCCCCCAAGTAAACCTCACGTTTTCGGGCGTTTCTGGTGTAGGCTCCGCCGTCCGGCGGCCGCCCCTGCGGCCGTCACAAGGGGAGTTCCATGGCTGCCACGCACGCCCAATCACCGCTTGCGCCGAAGACGACGCCAACCTTGCCGCGCATTGCGGGTGTGAAGCTCGGCGCGGCAAGTTCGGGGGTGCGCTACAAGGACCGCGATGACGTCATGCTGGCGGTGGTGCCGGCGGGCGCCACGATCGCGGGCGTCCTGACCAAATCCAAGACCTGCTCGGCCCCGGTCGACTGGTGCCGCAAGAACCTGGCGCGCGGCAAGGTGCGCGCCATCGTCGTCAATGCCGGCAATGCCAATGCCTTCACCGGCAAGGCCGGCGACAAGGCCGTCGAAGAGAGCACCCGCGCCATCGCCCAGGCGCTGGGCTGTCCGCGGAACGAGGTCTTCATGGCCTCGACCGGCGTGATCGGGCAGCCGCTCGACTGGGAAAAGATTGCCGCCGTCGTACCGGCGCTCGTCAAGTCGGGCCGCGAGGATGGCTGGGCGGCCGCCGCAGCCGCCATCATGACCACCGACACTTTCCCCAAGCTCGCGACGCGCCAGGCCAAGATCGGCGAGCGGACCGTGACCATCAACGGCTTCCTGAAGGGCTCGGGCATGATCGCGCCCGACATGGCCACGATGCTTGGTTTCGCCTTTACCGACGCCAAGATTCCCGGCCCCGTGCTGCAGAAGCTGCTGGCCGATGCGACCGACAAATCCCTGAACTGCGTGACCGTCGATGGCGACACCTCGACCAGCGATACACTCCTGCTGGTGGCAACGGGGGCGGCCCGCCATGCGCCGATCGAGGAGGCCGACGATCCGGTCCTGGTCGATTTCAAGCGTGCGCTCGACGAGGTGATGATCGAGCTGGCGCAGCTTCTGGCGCGCGACGGCGAGGGTGCCACAAAGTTCGTGACCATCAATGTCGGCGGTGCCTCCTCGAACGGTGCCGCGCGCAAGATCGGGCTGGCCGTAGCCAACTCGCCGCTGGTCAAGACCGCGATCGCCGGCGAGGACGCCAACTGGGGCCGCATCGTCATGGCGGTCGGCAAGTCGGGCGAGCGGGCTGATCGCGACAAGCTGCGGATTTCGATCGGGGGCGTCCGTATCACCGACGGCGGCCAAGTCGTGCCGAACTACGACGAAGAGCCGGTCGTCCGGCATATCAAGGGCCAGGACGTGGTGATCGACATCGACCTCGGCATCGGTCGCGGCCGGGCCACCGTCTGGACCTGCGATCTGACGCACGGCTACATCGATATCAACGGCAGTTACCGCTCTTGAGCCAGACGTTCGACGAGGACTGCCCCGGCGGTACCCCGCCGCTGGGCGACCGGCCGCTTGTGCTGGTGGCGGCGGTTGCGCTGGTCGACGTCGACAGCCGGGTGCTGATTGCTCAGCGGCCGCCTGGCAAGTCGATGGCCGGCCTTTGGGAGTTTCCGGGCGGCAAGGTCGATCCGGGCGAGACGCCCGAGCAGGCGCTGGTGCGGGAACTGCACGAGGAACTCGGCATCGAGACCGCGACAAGCTGCCTCGCACCCATCGCCTTCGCCAGCCATGGCTATGAGAAGTTCCACCTGCTGATGCCGGTCTTTGCCTGCCGCAAGTGGAGCGGCACGCCCAGGCCACGCGAGGGCCAGGTTTTGAAGTGGGTGCCGCCGGTCGAACTCGCGCGCTATCCCATGCCCCCGGCCGACCTGCCTCTGGTCGGCCTGTTGCGCGACCTTCTCTAGCCGCGCTCCGAGACGGTCGACGGCAGGCTCACCCCTTCGCGCCAGCCGGTCAGGCTGCGGAAGATGATGGCTTGGGCCGTCGCCAGCACGCCGTTGCCGGCATACGAGACCAGAAGCGCAAAGGTCCAGGTCACGACATAGGAGGCGAAGTCGGCTCCCAGCACGCCGCGCATGAAGCCCAGCAGCAGGAGGACCGAGGCCGCCGTCACCATGGTGCCGGCAAAGGAAATCAAGAACAACGAACCGACGATGACCCAGCCATTGCCGCGGCTGAGCGCCCAGGACTGAACGGGCGAACCCTGCTCGTCGACCGAGGTCGCTGCGAGACCGAAGCTGACGCGCAGGGCAATCAAGGCCGACACGATGAAGGCCGAAGCCAGCGGCGCCAGCAGCGTCTGCTTGGCCGCGGCCTCGGGATCGGGCGGCACACCGGCGGTAAAAGCCGCAGGGTCGATCTCGCCCATCGTCAGGATGAAGGCGCAGAGCAGCAGGAAGGTGACGCCGGCGATCTTGACCAGGTGAACGAGGAAGGCCGTCTCGCGCGCCGACCAGCCGAGCCCCGGCAGCCGGTCCAGCCGATGCGGGCCGAGCAGCACTACTCGCTGCCAGGCGACCATGAACATGACCATCGGCACGACGTCGATCAGCTTTTCGGCCAGCACGGGGATCAGCGATTCGCGCGGCATCTGCGAGCCGATGAGGCGGATCACCAGGGACAGAATCCAGGGAATCGTCACGATATGAAAGAAGAGGCGGATGTTGCCGAAGAAGAAACCGAAGCTCTCGGTGAGCACTTCGCTGAACCGCAATTTCACAGATGGCACGATCTAGCTCCGCTCCACTTTCTCGCCGGCGCTTTGTTCGGGGGCGCCCAGGGCGTCGGCCAGGCGCTGCGCGGCGCTTCCCGGCTTGAGCGGCTTGGGCTGGGAGGCATGCGGCGCCCAGCCATGCAGGAAGAGCACCTCGAAGCTTGCCGTGACCCGGCCCGACGGGCGGGCGAAGCGCTCGCCGTAGAGTTCGGCTGCCCGCAGAAGCGTGGCGCGCCGCGTGATCTGACGACGGCGCTCGACCACGAGGTTGCTCTCGCCCATGGAACTGAGGTCGCGCATCAGTGCCAGCGCATTCTCGTAGTCGACATCGATCGTCTCGCTGTCGGCGACCGGCAGGGCGAAGCCCGCACGCTGCAGGAGGCCCGCTGCGTCGCGCAGATCGGCGAAGGGGGAGATGCGTGGGCTGAGCCCGCCGTCGATTTCGCTCTCTGCCGCGGCAAAGGCCTGGCGCAACTGCCAGAGCGTTCCTCCCCCGAGCAGGGCGCCAAGGAAGAGCCCGTCGGGTTTCAGGATGCGGCCGATCTGGATCAGCGTGCCGGGCAGGTCGTTCACCCAATGCAGGCTCATCGCACTCAAGACGAGATCGAATTTGGCGGCGGCAAAGGGAAGATGTTCCTCGTCCGCGACGACGGCCGATCCGCCCGCGCAACGAGCAAAGCGCTCGGCAAGATCGCTGCGGATCAAATCGCCGACGCTGCGCCGGTCGCGGAGCGCGATTGCGATCTCGTCGCCGTGGCTGCCGAGGTCGAGCGCGAGCGCGAAGTGGCGGCGGACATCGTCCAGCCGCTCGACCAGCCGTCCGGCAATCTCGCGTTTGAGGAAGGCGTGACTCTCCCAGTCCCGCGCAGCGCGCTCGCGCCGACGGCGCAGGGTCGCGCGGTCGAAAACCAGCAGGGGATCAGGGCTCGTCACAGGGGGTATGTAAGGCGAAAGAGCGACGGCGGGTAGGGGACGCCATCCTGTCGGCGTATTTGCACGGCCCAATCGGTTCGATGTTTACACGCCTGCCTCTTGGGCTCGGCCAAGCCTGCACGCGGGCGGGGCGGACGGCATTGGACGCCGTCCTGCCGCCGCTTTGCCTCGGATGCAACGAGATCGTCGGCGAGCCTGGAGGGCTGTGTGCCGCGTGTTGGCAGGATTTCAGCTTCGTGTCGGCGCCGCATTGCGCCTGTTGCGGCACACCGTTCGAGGAGGACCTGGGAGCGGAAGCTCTCTGCGCCGGCTGCATGGCTCGACGGCCGCACTACAATCGTGCGCGCGCCGCACTGATCTACGACGATCAGAGTCGACGCCTGATCCTGCCCTTCAAGCACGGTGACCGCACCGATATCGCGCGGGCCTGCGGCGGCTGGATGGCGCGAGCAGGCGCCGAACTTCTGGCGTCGGCTGATCTCGTCGCGCCGGTGCCGCTTCATTGGCGGCGTCTCTTCATGCGTCGCTACAACCAGGCAGCCTTGCTGGCGCGCGTTCTCGTGCGGCAGCTCGTTCCTCCCCACAAGGTGCGCTTGGCGCCGGATCTGCTTCGTCGTCATCGCTGGACAGGTTCGCAGACCGGCCTGCGCGCCCGGGAGCGTCGGCGCAATGTTCGCGAGGCGTTCGATGTCCATCCGCATTGGCGATCTGAAGTGACCGGCAAGCGCATTCTGCTGGTCGACGATGTGCTCACCACCGGGGCGACGGTCGAAGCTTGCAGCCGCGTATTGGAACGCGCCGGGGCGGATTGCGTCGATGTCCTGACGCTGGCGCGGGTCATCCGGCCGGCTGTATAGTTTCGGAAAGAGGTTCACCCACCATGGCCAAGATCGAAATCTACACCACGCCGTTCTGCGGTTACTGCGCTCGGGCAAAAGGTCTGCTCGACAGGAAGGGCGCTGCCTATGAGGAAATGGACGTGATGATGGACGACAAGAAGCGCAGCGAGATGCGTGAACGGTCCCGGCGCACGACGGTGCCGCAGATCTTCATCAACGGCGAGCATGTCGGCGGTTCCGACGAACTTGCTGCTCTCGAAAGCGCGGGCAAGCTCGACGCGCTGCTCGCCCAGCCGGGCTGAGCCGCGGCGATGTCGTCCTTCAAGGCCGGTCTCGTCCAGACCAACGTCAGTAACGAAGTGTTGGAGAACGTGGCGTTCGTGCGCGAGCAGGCAAAGCTCGCCCGCGATGCCGGCGCCGACTTCATCATGACGCCCGAGAACACCGGCTTGATCGGGGCGAATCGCACCGAGACCCTGGCCAAGGCGCAGACCGAAGAAGAGCACGCGATGCTCGCGGCCTGCCGGGCCAGCGCCCGCGACATCGGCGCGTGGTTCCTGCTGGGATCCATCCATGTACGTGTTCCGGGCGAAGAGCAGATCCGCAATCGCTCCTACCTGATCGACCCGACAGGCGGCATCATCGCGAGCTACGACAAGATCCACATGTTCGACGTCCAGCTCGCGGGCGGCGAGAGCTATCGCGAGTCCTCGACGTTCAGGCCGGGCGAGAGGGCGGTGCTGGCCGAGACGCCGTGGGGCGTGCTGGGCATGACCATCTGCTACGATCTGCGCTTCCCCTACCTCTATCGCGATCTCGCCCATGCCGGGGCGACGATGCTGTCGATTCCGTCTTCGTTCACCGTGCCGACCGGACAGGCGCACTGGCATACGCTGATGCGGGCGCGGGCTATCGAGACCGGGTGCTTCGTCTTCGCGCCGGCGCAGGTCGGCACGCACAAGGGCTCGAACCGCAAGACCTACGGCCACTCGATCGTCGTGGCGCCGTGGGGCGAGGTGCTGGCCGATGCCGGTGGCGAGAAGGCCGGCTTCGTCGTGGCCGACATCGATGCGGCCAAGATCGGCGAGGCCCGCAAGATGGTGCCGTCGCTGACGCACGACCGGGAATATACGGCACCGGCCCTGCACAAGGCGGCAGCGGCGAAGGCGGCGGAATAGGCGGCGGGACGGGACTGTCGGCCCTAAGATGTCTTTCGGGCCGCGATTCGCTGCACCATCGCCATCCTGGGTTCGCTGATCATCCGCGCTTCGTAGGCGGTTACCGAGAAACGACCGCGCACCAGGTCGAGCAGTTCGCCATCCTTCAGCAGGAATTCGGGCCGGCTCGGTTTGCCGAAGCGCTCGTTGCCGACCATGAAAGTCTCGTAGAGCAGGATGCCGCCCGGCTGTAGCGCCTCGAAAAGGACGGGAAACAAGGGCCGGTGCAAGTAGTTGGTCACGACGACGGCGCCGAAACGGCGGTCGCTGAGCGGCCAGGGCGAACCGTCTTCGAGATCGGCGGCGATGACTTCGATGCCGTCGGCGGCGGCAAGTTCGCTCACGTCGCGGTCGATCGCCGTCACGCGATGGCCGCGGGCGGCGAAGTATCGACTATGCCGGCCCTTGCCGGCCGCGATGTCGAGGACGGTGGCGTCCGCCGGCAGCAGGCCGGCCCAGGTGACGATCCAGGGAGAGGCGGTCATTCCGTATGTGTCTTGGTGCGAAAGGGGCGAATGGGGCGCGACAATCGGGCCTTGCGTCTGGCGCGACAAGCCACCATTTTCGACGGCGTTATGATTCTATATCGCCTGCGTTGCGCCAAGGGCCACGAATTCGACAGCTGGTTCAAGGACAGCAAGACTTACGAGCGCCAGGAAAAGAAGTCGCTGATCGGCTGCGCCGTCTGCGGTTCGTCCAAGGTGGAGCGCGCCATCATGGCGCCCCGCATCGGCAAGAAGGGCAGCGACGAGGCGCCGATCGAGGTTGCCGAGGCTCCCGTGGCGGCGCCCGCAGCCCCGTCGGCAGAGCAGCAGCAGATGGCGGCCCTTGCCAGGCACATGCCGAAGGAGCTGCGCGAGGCGCTGCTCAAGGTCCGCGCCGAAGTCGAGAAGAACTGCGAGCATGTCGGCGACAAGTTTGCCGAGGAGGCACGCAAGATCCATTACGGCGAGAGCGACAGGCGCGGCATCTACGGCGAGACGAGCGACGAGGAAGCCGAGGCGCTTGCCGAAGAGGGTATCGAGTTCGGTCGCCTGCCCTGGATCCCGCGCGGCAACTGACGCAATCGGTATCCGCCGTGTCGGCGCCGGCCGTTAGGCCGCGCGCCTGATTCCGTAGAGCATGTAGTTCACATCCAGGTCGTTCTTGTTCAGCGACCAGAGGCGGCTGAGCGGACTGTAGACGACCCCAACGATTTCCTGCGCGTCGATGCCGCCGTCTCGCAGACCGTGCACGGCTTCCGAAGGTTTCAGAAACTTCTTCCAGTCGTGGGTGCCGCGCGGCAGCCAGCCCAGCACGTATTCGGCGCCGGCGATGGCCATCGCCCAGGCCTTGGCCGTGCGATTGAGCGTCGAGAGGAACAGCAGGCCTCCCGGCTTCACCATGTTCCCGCAGGAACGCAGGAAAAGATCGACATCCGAGACATGCTCGACGATCTCGAGCGCCATCACGATGTCGAACTGCGCACCGCTGCCGGCCAGTGCTTCGGCGGTACCCTGGCGGTAGTCGATCGAAAGACCCTGGCGTTCGGCATGGAGGGCGGCGACTGTAATGTTGCGTGCGGAGGCATCGACGCCGGTCACCCTTGCGCCCAGCCGGGTCATCGGTTCGCTCAGCAAGCCACCGCCGCAGCCGATATCGAGCAGCGACAGACCGTCGAGCGGTCGGCCCGACAGGGCATCGCGCTGCCAGTGGGCGGCAGCGCGGTCGCGGATATAGCCGATCCGCACCGGATTGAGCCGGTGGAGCGGGGCAAACTTGCCCCTGGGATCCCACCACTCGTCGGCAATACGCGAAAAGCGTTCGACCTCGGCAGGATCGACCGTTCCGGCAGCGGGGATATGCGCGCTTTCGACCATGGCTACCCTTGACCCATATGGCGCCGGCGGTGTCTATAGCCCGCTTTCCAGGCGGGGGCTTCCCCTTCGAGTAGGGCTATGGCGCGCATTGTTCTAAAATTCGGCGGTACTTCGGTCGGCGACACGGATCGTATCAAGAATGTTGCGCGTAAAGTAAAAGCCGAAGTCGCGCGGGGCAACGAGGTCGCGGTGGTGGTTTCGGCCATGTCGGGTGCCACGAACCAATTGATCAAGTGGGTCAACGAGATCACGCCTTTGCATGATCCGCGCGAGTATGACGTTGTCGTCGCGACGGGCGAGCAGGTGACGATCGGCCTCCTGGCGATGGCGCTCCAGCAGGAAGGCGTGAATTCGCGCTCCTGGGTTTCCTGGCAGCTTCCGATCAAGACCGATTCTGCCCATTCCAAGGCCCGGGTGATCGAGATCGATACGACCGAGATGGACAAGACCATGTCGGCGGGCGAGGTCCCGATCGTGCCGGGCTTTCAGGGCGTGTCGCCCGAGGGCCGCATCACGACCCTGGGCCGCGGCGGCTCGGATACGTCGGCGGTGGCGCTGGCGGCGGCCCTGAAGGCCGATCGTTGCGACATCTATACCGACGTCGATGGCGTCTACACGACCGATCCCCGGATTGTGGAAAAGGCCCAGAAGATCGACCGGGTGACCTACGAAGAGATGCTGGAAATGGCGTCGCTGGGCTCGAAGGTGCTGCAGACGCGCTCCGTCGAGCTAGCGATGAATCATCATGTGCGGGTGCAGGTGCTGTCGTCGTTCGACGAGGCGCTCGGCAGCGACCTCCCCGGAACGCTGGTTGTGGACGAGGAAGAAATCATGGCCCAGGGGCTCGAGAAGTCTGTCGTGAGCGGCATCGCCTTCGCCAGGGATGAAGCCAAGATCACGGTGACCCAAGTGTCGGACCGGCCAGGCGTGGCGGCGGCGATCTTCGGCCCTCTGGCCGAGGCAAACATCAACGTCGATATGATCGTGCAGAACGTTTCGCTCGACGGCAGCTCGACCGACATCACCTTCACGGTGCCCAAGGCCGATCTTGCTCGCGCGGTGCAGCGACTTGAGCAGGCCAAGGCCGAACTCCACTTTTCCGAGATCAAGTCGGACATCAACGTGTCCAAGGTGTCGGTGATCGGCGTCGGCATGCGCAGCCATGCCGGTGTCGCGCTCAAGATGTTCGAAACCCTTGCGGCCAAGGGGATTAACATCCAGGTGATCTCCACCTCGGAGATCAAGATCAGCGTTCTCGTGGCCGCCGAGTATACGGAGCTTGCCGTCCGCGCCCTTCACACGGCCTATGAGCTGGACGCGGCCTGATCGCAAATCCCACGTTCTCTATGCGAATTAGCCGGTAGGCAGTTCGGCGCGGGTCTTGCTATAAGCGGGCTATGCGCGCCGAGCTCCCTATGGCTTGCCAAGACCTCTGTCCGACCATTCCGGCGGCCGAGGAGTGGCGAGCTTATGGGCGAGTTCGTGCCGGCATCGTCAACCGCAGCTTTGTCGTAATCCGACTCAAGCATCCTGCGGTCTGACCATGGAGCGATCCACTCCTCCGGCCGGACCGCGAATGCTCCTCAAGCGGCTCCGGGACACGATGGCGCGTGCCGACGCGGTCGAGGTCACGCTCGGGGAGGTTGCGCGCCTGGTTGCCAACGAGATGGTGGCCGAGGTCTGCTCCATCTACCTGCTGCGCGCAGGCGAGGTGCTGGAGCTGTTCGCCACCCAGGGTCTCAATCCGTCGGCCGTGCACCGCACGCGCCTCAGGGTGGGCGAAGGTCTGGTCGGTGACATTGCCGCCCATGGTCGGCCGCTGGCCCTCGCCGACGCGCAGGCCCACCCCCAATTCGCCTACCGGCCGGAAACCGGCGAAGAGATCTATCACTCGCTTGCCGGCGTCCCGATCCTGCGCGCCGGTCGCGTGCTGGGCGTGCTGGTGGTGCAGAACCGCACGCGTCGCCAGTACGACGAGGAAGAGATCGAGACGCTGCAGACCATCGCCATGGTGCTGGCGGAACTGGTCTCGGCCGGCCACATCGTCAGCCCCAACGAGGTGCAGCAGGTCGACGGGATCGGTCTGCTGCCCTTGCGTGTCGACGGCGTCCAGCTCACCCCGGGCGTCACGATCGGGCGAGCCGTGCTGCACGAGCCGCGCATCGTCATTCAGCGCATCGTTGCGGAGGATGCGGCGCAGGAGCAGCAGCGCTTCCAGGAGGCTCTGCACGGCGTGCGCGAGGATGTCGATCGCATGCTCGAAGCGCACGACATGCAGTCGGGCGAGCAGCGTGAGATCCTGGAAACGTTCCGCATGTTTGTCGACGATCGCGGCTGGATCGAGCGCGTGCGCGAGGCCATCGACTCGGGCCTCACGGCCGAAGCAGGCGTGCAGCGCGCCTTCGACGATGTGCGCGCCCGGCTTGGACAGTCCACAGATCCCTATATCCGCGAGCGGCTGAGCGACCTGCAGGATCTCAGCAACCGCCTGCTGCTGCGCCTTACCGGCCGCGCTGCCGTCGATCCAAGCACGCTGCCCGATGACATGATCGTCATCGCGCGCGACATGGGCCCCGCCGAACTTCTCGACTATGACCGCACGCGGCTGCGCGGCGTGGTGCTCGAAGAGGGGTCGGCACTCAGCCATGTCGCCATTGTCGCACGCGCCCTCGACATTCCCGTCGTCGGCCGGGCGCCCGATGTGCTGTCCCGCGTGGAGGCCGGCGATCCGATCGTCGTCGATGGCGACAATGCCCAGGTCCTCGTTCGGCCGGCCGAGGACATCCTTCAGGGCGTCTATGCGGCGATCGATGCACGCGCCGAACGTCGTCGCAAGTACGCGGCGCTGCGCGACCTGCCCTCGGTGACACGCAACCAGGCGCCGATCTCGCTGCACATGAATGCCGGCCTGCTGATCGACATGCAGCATCTCGACGACACGGGAGCCGACGGCGTCGGTCTGTACCGGACCGAGATTCCGTTCATGGTGCGTTCGGAGTTTCCCGATGTCGATGCACAGGCTTGGCTCTATGGCCGCGTGCTCGACCTCGCCGATGGACGCCCTGTAACGTTCCGCACCCTCGATGTTGGGGGCGACAAGGTGTTGCCGTACGTCGGTGCGTTCGGCGACGAAAACCCCGCCATGGGGTGGCGTGCGATCCGCATCGGCCTCGACCGCCCGGCGATGCTGCGCGGTCAGCTCCGCGCATTGGTTCAGGCCGCCAACGGACGGCCGTTGTCGGTGATGTTCCCCATGATCGCCGATGTCGCAGAACTTCTGAGCGCGCGTAAGTTGCTCGACCTCGAGCTCGAGCGCGCTAGGCGGCGAGGTATGGTCGAACCCGAGCGTCTGCGTGTTGGCGTTATGTTCGAGGTTCCCGCCCTGGCATGGCAGCTCGACAGCCTGCTGCCCCATGTCGATTTTATTTCCGTGGGAACGAACGATCTTATGCAGTTTCTCTTCGCTGCTGATCGCGGCAACAGCCGGCTTGCGGGTCGCTACGACAGTTTGTCCCCAGCTCTGCTTCGGTTGCTACATTTTGTGGTGGAAAAGGCGCGGCCTGCCGGTGTCGATCTTGCCGTCTGCGGCGAGATGGCAGGTCGCCCTGTCGAAGCTCTCGCGTTGCTCGCCGTTGGCGTGCGTACGCTTTCGATGTCGCCAGGTGCGATTGGTCCCGTCAAAGCAATGATTCGTTCGCTCGATCTCGACGACGCGGTTGGTTTCATGACCGCTGCGCTTTCACAACCGGATCGACCGTTGCGTGAGACACTGCGCCTCTTCGCCGCCGATCACGCGATCGAAATTTAACGACGACATCTCGAATCGCTTTTGCCCTGTCATCGGGCCTCTGCTAAAAGTCGCGACGAGGGGACAAGCAGGGATATTCGATGCCGGATCAGGTTGACTGGCGGGCGATTGAACGTGAGGCCGCACCGGGCCGAGCGGTCGGTCGACTCCTTCGCGACCAGCGTGAAGCGCGTGGATTGAGTCTGCCTGAAGTCGAAAAGAGTCTGCGCATTCGTCGCAATCACATCGAAGCCATCGAAGAGGGTCGCTTCGACAAGTTGCCTGGCGCGGCTTACATCCCGGCATTCCTGCGCGCCTATGCAGCGCATGTCGACCTGGATCCCGAGAAGGTCATGACGGCCTATCATCTGTCGGGCCCCGTTCCCATCAAGCGCCCCGTGGCGCTGCCTGCTGATTTCCCGATCGTCGAGAAGCGTGCTCCGATCGGTCTCGCCGTGTTGACGGTCCTGCTCGTTGTCGGCGCCGGCTACGGCGTGTGGCACTACATGCCGCGTGAACAGGCTGTCGTTGCCGAGAAGGTTCCGCCGGTGCCGGATCGTTTGCTGGCGGCACGGCCGTCGGAAAAGGAAACGACTGCACCCGCGCAAGCAGAGGCGACGCCGCCTGCGCCGGCTCGCCAGACCCGGAGTGCGTCGGGCAATCTGCCGGCCGAGATATGGCCGGCTCACCGCCCGGAGCCTGCACCGTCGCTAGCCCCCGCTGCGCCGATGACGGCGGTAGCGCCGGCCGCTCCCGCGCCGGCCGTCATGCCCGCATTGCCGCCGCCCGTCGTCGTTGCCGTTCCCGCACCGCCGCCGCAGGTAGTGATGTCGATCCCCGCGATCGGTCAGGCTCAGGCTGCGCAGCCGCCGGCCCCGATCGAGCTGCCGCGCCTCAACCTCGCCGGACAGCCCGTGCAGGGGCAGCCGACGCAGGGACAGCCTCCGGTCGAAGAGGCCAACGCACGTCAGCCGGCAGCAGATGTTGCCGCCGTGCCGCCGCCGCTGCCTGTGAGGGTCAACACCCCGATCAGCGTCCGGCGCAACAGCTGGGTCGAGCTGCGGGCACCGAATGGCGACGTGCTGACGCAGACCTATGTGCGTGCTGGCGAGAGCTACACCGTCCCGGCCGGGATCGCCTACCGCATTACCGAAGCCCGGTAGCGTAGAAGGTCGCGGCAGTCCGCCGGCTGGATAAGCCGGCCTGCCGCCGCTACATTGCCAAGCATGAGCATCAGACCGTACCGCGACATCGCGCGCCGCAAGTCGCGGCGGGTGATGGTTGGATCCGTGGCTGTGGGGGGTGACGCTCCGATCACGGTCCAGACCATGACCAACACGCTGACGGCGGACGCCGAGGCGACGATCGCGCAGATCCGCCGCTGCGAAGAGGCCGGGGTCGACATCATTCGCGTGTCCTGCCCCGACGAAGACTCGACGGCGGCGATGTCGCGGATCGTGCGGGCCGCCAAGGTCCCGATCGTGGCGGATATCCATTTCCACTATAAGCGGGCCATCGAAGCTGCCGAGGCCGGTGCGGCCTGCCTGCGCATCAATCCCGGCAATATCGGTTCAGCCGAACGCGTCCGCGAGGTCGTGAAGGCGGCTAAGGACCATGGCTGCTCCATGCGGATCGGCGTCAATGCCGGGTCGCTGGAGAAGGATCTGCTGGATAAGTACGGCGAGCCTTGTCCTGAGGCGATGGTCGAGAGCGCTCTCGATCACGCGCGCATCCTGCAAGATCACGACTTCCACGAATTCAAGATCAGCGTGAAGGCATCCGACGTCTTCCTCGCCGTCGCGGCCTATCAACAGCTCGCCGACGCCTGTGACTATCCTCTGCATATCGGCGTTACCGAGGCCGGCGGTCTGCGCACCGGCACGGTGAAGTCATCGATCGGGCTTGGCGCGCTTCTGTGGGCCGGCATCGGCGATACCATCCGCGTCTCGCTCTCGGCCGAGCCGGAAGAAGAGGTGCGGGTCGGTTTCGAGATGTTGAAGGCGCTGAACCTGCGTCATCGCGGCGTCAACATCATCTCTTGCCCGTCCTGCGCCCGTCAGCAGTACGATGTCATTCGCACCGTCGAGGCCCTGGAAAAGCGTGTGGCCCACATCACCACACCGATGACGGTGTCGGTCATCGGCTGCGTGGTGAACGGTCCCGGCGAAGCGCGCGAGACCGATATCGGCTTCACTGGCGGCGGCAACGGCACGCACCAGGTCTACATCGCGGGTGTTCCGCACCATCGCATGAAGGACACCGACATCGTCGAGCATCTGGCGGGCCTGATCGAGAAGAAGGCGGCCGAGATCGAGGCTGCCAAGGCCGCCGAGGCGGATCGACATCGAGCCGCCGCAGAGTAGCGGTCACAGGCTTCCTTCCTTCGACGAATTTTCAAGGCGACTTCCCGTGAGCAAAATGCAGCCCGTGCGCGGCACGCACGATCTTCTCCCCGACGAATACCGGCGCTTCGCCCATGTCGTCGACACGGCGCGCGACGTGGCGCGACTCTACGGTTACCGGGAGATGGCGACGCCCATCTTCGAGTTCACCGAGCTGTTTGCCCGCGGCATCGGCGAGACGACCGACGTCGTTTCCAAGGAGATGTACACCTTCAACGATCGCGGCAACGAATCGCTCACCTTGCGGCCGGAATATACGGCCGGTATCTGCCGGGCCTTCGTCTCCAACGGCGAACTCGTCCAGCAGCTTCCGCTGAAGGTCTTCGCGGCGGGTCCGATGTTCCGCTACGAGCGGCCCCAGAAGGGGCGCCAGCGCCAGTTCCATCAGATCGACCTCGAGGTGCTGGGGGCGCCCGAGGCGGGAGCCGATATCGAAGTGATCTCGGTCGCTGCCGATATCCTCGACCGGCTGACGATCCTCGACCGCTGCGTCCTCAAGATCAACTCGCTGGGAGACCCCGAGAGCCGGACCGGCTATCGCAAGGTGCTGGTCGACTACTATTCGGGCCATGTCGACAAGCTGTCGGAGGATTCCAGGGGCCGCCTGCAGCGCAACCCGCTGCGCATCCTCGACAGCAAGGACGAAGGCGACAAGGAGATCAACGCCAACGCACCGTCCTTCGCCGACCACCTGAACCAGGCGAGCCGGGATTTCTTCAAGACGGTGCAGGATGGCCTGGCTGCCGCCGGCATCGCCTTCGAGGTCGATCCGGGCCTGGTCCGTGGCCTCGACTACTACACCCACACGGCCTTCGAGTTCGTGACCACCCACATCGGCGCCCAGGGCACGGTGCTGGGCGGCGGTCGCTACGACGGGCTGATCGCCGAACTGGGGGGCCGCCGACCGCGGGCATCGGCTGGGCGGGAGGCATCGAGCGTCTGATGATGCTGTGCAACGAGCCAGCGCCGCCGCCGCGGCCTGTCGTGATCGCACCGCTTGGGGCCGCTGCCGAAAGCAAGGCCCTGGGCATTGCCCGCGTCCTGCGCCGGGACGGCATCGCCGTCGAGCAGGACTATCGCGGCAACATGAAGCGGCGTATGCAGCGGGCCAACAAGGTCAACGCCCGCGCGGTGATCATCCTGGGCGACGACGAACTGACCAAGGGCGTCGCCCAGCTCAAGGATCTCGACAGTGGCACTCAACGCGAGGTGCCGCTCGACGGCCTCGCTGCAGCTTTGAAGGTCTGAAGTGTCGCTTCTTCTGAAACTCGAACAGATCGTCGCGCGCTACGCCGAACTGCAAGCCCAGCTTTCGGCCGGCAATCTTGATTCACAGAAATTCGTGGCGGCTTCCAAGGAATATGCCGATCTCGGCCCATTGGTCGAATCCGTGAATGCCTGGCGCAAGGCCGAGCAGGAACTGAAGGATGCGGAGGCGATGGCCTCCGATCCCGACATGAAGGCGATTGCCGAGGAAGAGGCGGCCGAGATCAAGAAGCAGCTTCCTGACCTCGAACGCAACGTGAAGCGCATGCTGCTGCCCAAGGATGCGGCCGACGAGAAGAATGCCATCCTCGAAATCCGGGCGGGAACCGGCGGCGACGAGGCAGCCCTGTTCGCTGCCGACCTGTTCCGCATGTACCAGCGCTATGCCGCCGAGCATGGCTGGAAGTTCGAGGTCATGGAGCTCTCCGACACGGGCATCGGCGGCTACAAGGAGGCAATCGCCACCGTGACCGGCCGCAACGTCTTCGCTCACCTCAAGTTCGAGTCGGGCGTGCATCGCGTGCAGCGCGTGCCGGCGACCGAGGCGTCGGGCCGCATCCACACGTCGGCCGCGACGGTGGCGGTGCTGCCGGAGGCCGAGGATGTCGACATCAAGATCGACGAGAAGGACCTTCGCATCGATGTGTTCCGCGCCTCCGGCCCGGGCGGTCAGTCAGTGAACACGACCGACTCGGCGGTCCGTATCACCCATATCCCGACGGGCGTCGTCGTCAGCCAGCAGGACGAGAAGAGCCAGCACAAGAACCGCGCCAAGGCGATGAAGATCCTGCGCGCGCGCCTTTACGATGCCGAACGTCAGCGGCTCGATGCCCAGCGTGCCGCCAACCGCAAGGGCCAGGTCGGCAGCGGCGACCGCAGCGAGCGGATTCGGACCTACAATTTTCCGCAGAGCCGCGTCACCGACCATCGCATCAACCTTACGCTCTACAAGCTCGACGAGGTGATGGAAGGGCGGGCGCTGGACGAGATCATCGACGCGCTGATCGCCGACGACGAGGCCGGCCGTCTGGCGGAGCTCGCGGCCTAGCCGGTGGTTGCAGGCCCGACCTACGACGCGCTGCTCCGCGATACCGCCGTCGCCCTTACGGCAGCCGGCATCGATAATGTCCGCTTCGAAGCGCGCCTGTTGCTGGGCCGTGCCGCCGGCCTCAGCGTCGAGCAGCTCGTCGCGCATGGCGGCGACCCGGCGCCGGCCGGCGTCGTGGCGACGATGCGCGAACTCACGGGCCGGCGGGTGCGGCGCGAACCGATGGCCTACATCCTGGGAGAGCGGGAATTCTGGGGGCTGCCGTTCAAGGTGTCGCCGGCCGTGCTCGTACCGCGTCCCGACAGCGAGACATTGATCGAGACGGTGCTGGATCTGTTGCCGGAGCGCGAGCGTCCATTGCGCATCCTCGACCTGGGCGTCGGTTCAGGCTGTCTGCTGCTCACCCTGCTCAGAGAGTATCCCAATGCGACCGGAACTGGCGTGGATGCCTCCCCCGAGGCGGTCGTCATCGCCGGAGAGAATGCTGGAACGCTGGGCGTTGCGCCGCGTCTGCGGCTGGTGGTCGATGACTGGCGTCGGGCGGGCTGGGCGGGCCGGTTGGACGGGCCCTTCGACCTGCTTGTCTCCAATCCGCCCTACATCGAAACGTCCACAATCATGACCCTGATGCCGGAAGTGGCCAACCACGAGCCCCGGCTCGCTTTGGACGGCGGCCCGGACGGGCTCGAGGCCTATCGCATCATTGCCGCAGCCGCTCCGGGGCTGATTGTGCCGGGGGGCTGGGCATTGGTCGAAGGTGGAGAGGGTCAAGCTATTGATATATCTCGCATTTTTTCGGCAGCAGGGATGTCCCCTCGCCCTCCTCGGAAAGATCTCGGGGGTGTGGAACGAGTTGTAGCTTTTCAGCATTAAGGGTTGGCAACCTCATGGAATCGGACTAGCTTTCGTTTGCCCCTTGGAGGGGGCTTTGGTCCGACCGGTTTGTGGCGGCGGACACCAACCCTCTAAAATCAGCCGGGACGGCGCCCAGGGAAGGGCAAAGGGGCCCGAACAACAACCATCCGTCCGGCGTGTAACTGGCCTTAGGTTTAATGAGACCAAACAATCGTCAGCGGTCGCGCGGCGGTCGCAGTGGTGGCGGCGGCGGTGGCGGCGGTCATCATCACAAGCAGCATCACAATCCCAACCGCCCGCCCAATCGAAACCAGATATTCGACAGCAGCGGCCCCGATGTGAGGGTCCGCGGCAACGCGCACCAGGTCTTCGACAAGTACCAGGCACTGGCACGCGAGGCGGCAGCCTCGGGTGACCGCATCCTGGCCGAGGCCTATTGGCAGTATGCCGACCACTATTTCCGAATGATCCAGTCCATGGGCGGCTTCGTCCAGCGCAACAACCAGGGTTGGGGCGAGGGTAGCGAGGAAGGTCAGGCGGGCCAGCAGCAGCCGCAAGGCCAGCCGGGTGGCAGTCAACCGCAGGCCAATGGCAATGGCCACGGTCAAGCTTCCGGCGAGCGTCAGGGCGGCCGCGGCGAGGACCGCGACGACAGCGAGCCCGGCTTGGGCAGCGTCGCCTTTCTCCAGAACGGGCGCAATGCACCGGCCGGGGAAGACCCTGCCGCCGAAGAGCAGCCCGACGTGCCGGCATTCACGCCGGCGACGGGCCGCCGCGGCGGCTGAGTCCTCAGATCTTCCGATATCTTTGGAAAACGCCCGGAGGCAGTAGCCTCCGGGCGTTTCCTATAGGTGGATAAGTGTCGGTGCCAGGAAGGCGAGGCCGGTGAAGGCCACGCCTACCGCGCCGAGGCCGAGGGACAGGAAGGTCAGCCAGATCACACTCGTCAGGGCGGCCGCACCTGCCAGCACGATCGCGAGCTGAAAGGCCGCCGATGCATATTCGAACATGTGATAGGCAGCCAACGACGTGTTCCGTTGCTGTTCCTTCGCCTTGGCCCGCGCCATCAGCTCCCGCCGCCCTTCGTTGGTCTCGGGCTCGGTTTCGTAGCGCTGGGCCGTCTGCTTCCAGCGGTCGATCTGCACTTTCAGTGCCGGCGGCAGGTCCTGCGGACCGTCCTTGAACGTCGCTTCCGCCTCCTCGGCGGCAGTTCTCATGATGGTCTGACGGATCGTCTTGGCCTGGAAGAATGTCCAGGTGTTCGAGGCATCGATGTGGCTCGAGAGAGCGTTGGTCTGGGAGCTCTTGCCGCCCATCTCCGAGATGGCCAGCAATGCGGCCAGAACGGCCACCAGCAGGGCGATTTTCTTGTTCGAACTATCGACGTGACCGTGTCCGCCGGACATGCCTTGCTCTCCGTTATTGTCTTCCGCCCCGCGAGGGCGGGCGTTCTTAGCGCAGCTCGAAGACGGCGCAAAGCCGCACATGCCCTACGGTCTTGCACGCCGTAGAACTCTCCCCATATCGCCTGCAGGATGCCTCTCCGAGGGTCCGCTCTTCCGCCCGCCACTCGACGGGGGCGTAAAAGAAAGGGTTAGGAATGAACCAGGAAAAGTACACCGATCGCATGCGCGGCTTCCTGCAGAGCGCCCAGATGCTGGCGTTGCGGGAAGGTCATCAGCGCCTCGTCCCAGATCACATATTGAAGGTGCTGCTCGACGATCCCGAGGGTCTCGCAGCCAACCTGATTACCGCCGCCGGCGGCGATTCGCGGGCCGTTCACGCCGCTGTCGAGGCCAATCTGGCCAAGCAGCCCAAGGTGGAGGGCCAGGGCGCGGGCCAGATCTACATGGCGCCCGAGACCGCGCGCCTGTTCGATCAGGCCGAAGCCATCTCCGACAAGGCGGGGGATTCCTTCGTCACGGTCGAACGCATGTTGCTGGCGCTTGCGCTCGCCAAGGGCACCGAGGCAGCAGACGCCCTCGCCAAGGGCGGGGTGAAGCCCCAGGCGCTCGAGAAGGCCGTGCAGGACCTGCGCAAGGGCCGGACGGCCGACTCCGCGTCCGCCGAGGGCAGCTACGACGCCCTGAAGAAGTATGCGCGCGACCTCACCCAGGCGGCGCGAGACGGCAAGCTCGACCCGGTGATCGGTCGCGACGAAGAGATTCGCCGCACCGTCCAGGTGTTGAGCCGTCGCACCAAGAACAATCCCGTCCTGATCGGCGAGCCCGGCGTCGGCAAGACCGCCATCGCCGAAGGGCTGGCGCTGCGCATCGTCAACGACGACGTGCCTGAGTCGCTCAAGGACAAGAAACTGATGGCGCTCGATCTCGGCGCGATGGTCGCCGGCGCCAAGTATCGCGGTGAATTCGAGGAGCGGTTGAAGGCCGTGCTCTCGGAAATCTCTGCGGCCGAAGGCGACATCATCGTCTTCATTGATGAGCTGCACACCCTGATCGGCGCGGGCAAGGCCGATGGCGCGATGGATGCCTCCAACATGCTGAAGCCGGCGCTGGCGCGCGGCGAGCTGCATTGCGTGGGTGCCACGACGCTCGACGAATATCGCAAGCACATCGAGAAGGATGCCGCCCTGGCGCGGCGTTTCCAGCCGGTGTTTGTCGCCGAGCCGACGGTCGAGGACACGATCTCGATCCTGCGCGGCATCAAGGAGAAGTACGAGCTCCATCATGGCGTGCGCATCGCGGATGCGGCGATCGTGGCTTCCGCGACGCTGTCCAACCGCTACATCACCGACCGCTTCCTGCCGGACAAGGCGATCGACCTCATGGACGAGGCCGCGAGCCGCATTCGCATGCAGGTCGACAGCAAGCCCGAGGCGCTCGACGAACTCGACCGGCGCATCATGCAGCTCAAGATCGAGCGCGAGGCGCTGAAGAAGGAGAGCGATACGGCTTCGCAGGACCGGCTGGAGCGGCTGGAGAAGGAGCTGTCCGAGCTCGAGCAGAAGTCGGCGGGCCTGACGGCGCAATGGAAGTCGGCCAAGGACAAGCTCGCGGACTCGCAGAAGCTCAAGGAGCAGCTCGACAAGGCACGCTCGGAGCTCGAGATCGCGCAACGCAAGGGCGAGCTGGCCAAGGCCGGTGAGCTGGCCTACGGCGTGATTCCCGACCTCGAGAAGAAGCTCAAGGAAGCCGAGGGCCACGAGGTCGCGGGCGGCAAGGGTGTGAAGGAAGAAGTCACGCCCGAGGACATCGCCGCGGTCGTGTCGCGCTGGACGGGCGTGCCGGTCGACAAGATGCTGGAAGGCGAGCGCGCCAAGTTGCTCCGTATGGAGGAACAGATCGGCAAGCGCGTCATCGGCCAGGACGAAGCCGTCCGTGCCGTGGCGAATGCGGTGCGGCGCGCGCGGGCAGGCCTTCAGGACCCGAACCGGCCGATCGGCTCGTTCCTGTTCCTGGGCCCGACCGGCGTCGGCAAGACCGAGCTGACCAAGGCGATCGCCGAATTCCTGTTCGACGACGATCAGGCGATGGTCCGCATCGACATGAGCGAGTTCATGGAGAAGCACTCGGTCAGCCGTCTGATCGGCGCGCCGCCGGGCTATGTCGGCTACGACGAGGGCGGGGTGCTCACCGAAGCGGTCCGCCGCCGGCCTTACCAGGTGATCCTGTTCGACGAGGTCGAGAAGGCGCACCCGGACGTGTTCAACGTGTTGCTGCAGGTCCTGGACGACGGTCGCCTGACCGATGGACAGGGCCGCACGGTCGACTTCAAGAACACGCTGATCGTGCTGACCTCGAACCTCGGCAGTTCGCATCTTGCCGCGCTGCGCGACGGCGAATCGGCCGAGACGGTGCGCGACAAGGTGATGGAGGACGTGCGGGCGGCCTTCCGTCCGGAGTTCCTGAACCGCCTCGATGAGATCCTGCTGTTCAACCGACTGAGCCGCGCGAGCATGACGGACATCGTCGAGATCCAGCTCAACCGGCTGCGCAAGCTGCTGAGCGATCGCAAGATCGGACTCAACATCGACAGCAAGGCGCTGCAGTGGCTGGCCAACCGTGGCTACGACCCGGTCTACGGCGCGCGACCCTTGAAGCGGGTGATCCAGCGCAGCCTGCAGAATCCGCTGGCCTCGCTCCTGCTCGAGGGCAAGGTCAAGGACGGCGACACCGTCGATATCGGTGTCGAGAACGGCGAGCTGACGGTCGGCGGCGAACGCGTGATGAGCGAAGCCGCCGACTAGAAACCGGCACTTGTGCGTCCGGCTCGATGCAGCCGGACGCAGGTCGCGTTAGTTGATTCTGGCCATTTGCGACGACGCAGATTCCTTCGGAGTCTGCGTCGTTTTCTTTTCTGCAGCCTTCTTGGCGAGATCAGAGGCAGCCGGCGCGTTCTTCATCTGGCTGAGATACTGGCGCGCCAGCGCGCGGAAGCGCGCGGCGTCCTTGCCGCCGACAGTGCCGCGCATCGCGAACTTCTGGCTGAGCGGATTGACCTGCTTTCCACCGCGGTGGAACTCGTAGTGCAGGTGCGGGCCGGTCGACATTCCGGTCGACCCGACGAAACCGATCACCTGACCCTGACGCACCGAGACACCGGGTTTGATGCCCGGGCCGATGCGCGACATGTGGGCGTAGGCTGTCGCAACGTCCCTCGTGTGCTGCAACTTCACGTAGAGTCCGTAGCCACCGTTCGGTCCGGCGGCGACGACCTTTCCTGTACCGGCGGCGAGGATCGGCGTGCCGGAAGGCGCTGCAAAGTCCACACCGGCATGCAGCGCACTGAAGCCTAGAATCGGGTGTTCGCGCATGCCGAAGCGCGATGTGATTCGCGAGGCATCCATGGGTGTGCGCAGAAACGACCGTATGACGCTCTCGCCTTGCGGGTTGTAGAAGCCATCGGCGCCGCCTTGCGGGCGGAAGCGGATTACCGTCGCGGTGCGCTTCAAGAGGCGTAGTTCGCCGGCGAGGAGGCGCCCCGGGTGCGTAACCAGGCCGTCGCTGGTTACGAGCTGCTCGAGCAGCACGGTGAACTTCTGACCTTCCTTCAGTTCGCGCTGAAAATCGACGTCG
>NZ_HE997181.1:344001-1098962 GCF_000312425.1 Reyranella massiliensis 521
GCTAAGCCGTGAGGCGAAGTATAGGGTCTGACGCCTGCCCGGTGCCGGAAGGTTAAGAGGAGAGGTTCACGCCTTGAATCGAAGCCCCGGTAAACGGCGGCCGTAACTATAACGGTCCTAAGGTAGCGAAATTCCTTGTCGGGTAAGTTCCGACCTGCACGAATGGCGTAACGACTTCCCCGCTGTCTCCAACACCGGCTCGGCGAAATTGAATTCCCCGTGAAGATGCGGGGTACCCGCAGTTAGACGGAAAGACCCCGTGCACCTTTACTACAACTTTGCAGTGGCATTAGAGAATGGATGTGTAGGATAGGCGGGAGCCTTTGAAGCAGGGGCGCTAGCTCTTGTGGAGGCAACCTTGAAATACCGCCCTTTTGTTCTTTGATGTCTAACCGAGGTCTGTCATCCAGATCCGGGACCCTGCATGGTGGGTAGTTTGACTGGGGCGGTCGCCTCCCAAAGAGTAACGGAGGCGCGCGATGGTGGGCTCAGGCTGGTCGGAAATCAGCCGCTGAGTGCAATGGCACAAGCCCGCCTGACTGCGAGACTGACAAGTCGAGCAGGGACGAAAGTCGGCCATAGTGATCCGGTGGTTCCGCGTGAGTGGGCCATCGCTCAACGGATAAAAGGTACGCCGGGGATAACAGGCTGATACCACCCAAGCGTCCACAGCGACGGTGGTGTTTGGCACCTCGATGTCGACTCATCACATCCTGGGGCTGGAGCAGGTCCCAAGGGTTCGGCTGTTCGCCGATTAAAGTGGTACGTGAGTTGGGTTCAAAACGTCGTGAGACAGTTTGGTCCCTATCTGCTGTGGGTGTTCGAGACTTGAGAGGAGCCGTCCTTAGTACGAGAGGACCGGGATGGACGTACCTCTGGTGTACCGGTTGTGACGCCAGTCGCAGCGCCGGGTAGCTATGTACTGGAGGGATAAACGCTGAAAGCATCTAAGCGTGAAACCCGCCTCAAAACTAGGTCTCGCTGAGAGTCGTGGTAGACCACCACGTTGATAGGCCGCATGTGTAAGTGCAGTGATGCATTCAGCTTAGCGGTACTAATAGCTCGATCGGCTTGATTTCATTCGTTCCGTGCAGCGGTCGACATCCGCTGTCGGCCTTGTGCACGACAGACCCAAGACTTTCTTTCTTCGCGCTTCGACGATCTGGTGGCACTAGCGAAGGGTGTACACCCGATCCCATTCCGAACTCGGACGTGAAAACTTTCAGCGCCGATGGTACTGTGTCTTAAGGCACGGGAGAGTAGGTCGCTGCCAGATCTTCCAAGCGCGAAGAACCTCTTCCGAACAAACGATATATGCAAAGCATGGATTTGCCGCGGGGTGGAGCAGCCCGGTAGCTCGTCAGGCTCATAACCTGAAGGTCGTAGGTTCAAATCCTGCCCCCGCAACCATAGAAACCGACATTCGCGTGGCGTTTGCTGCGAGGGTGTCGGTTTTTTTGCTGTTTGGCTCAGGGCAATGCTTTCCACGCGCTCTCTCGAGTTTCTTGATTGCTAGGATGCCTCGGTGCTCCAGTGGAGCCATTCCGGCGGCGTGCCGAGCCCCCCTTCGATTGCGCCGCGCAAGGCCAGACCGTGCGCGCCGAAGTCGATTGCGCTGATCGTGGCTTTTGACGCGATCATGACGCCATTCGAGGATTCATCTGGCGAATGCGATGCGTGCCGGGTCTCCCACAGCAGCACGCTTTCGCCCGGCGCTAGAGCGAACACCATCAGAGCGGTGACGTAGCACTCGGCGATCAGACTGCGGCGAGCCCGTTCCAGAATCAGCGGGTCCCGATAGTCACCGCGTTTCAGCCCCACTGGACGTTGCTCATCGCGGATCAGGACCCATGTCGGCCGAGGGAATGTTCCCTGGCAGCGGATTCCGATTGCTAACCTGCCATCGCTCGCCTGACGGCAGGCGATGCGGACGGTGCCGCTGGCAGTGGGTGACGTCGGCTGAACGACGCAGCTGATTGCGCCCCGCAGGATTTTCGGGATGTCCGATTGCGGCTCGGCCACCGCCGAGCGGATTGCCGCGCGCAGGTCGGCCTCGGCCTGCGCCGCGGTCGCAGCAGACTGGCGATGCTCGCGCAGGCGATTATGCCACTGGTCATGAGCGCGCCATCGCGCGGCCAGTCGGTCCAGCCGACTGGTCAACGGGACTCCACGGGAAGATGCGGCGATGGTGGGTGGGGGCACCGTCGATGGCCTCGGCGAGGCCGGCACCGGAATCGGGACCGCGTAACCTCCCTCGGCCATGACCTGTTGCAGGATCGCGAGTGCGTCGACCTGGAGAAGCGAGGCCACGGGGTCCTCTGCTTCGTTGCGACTCTCGGCGCTCGTAGTGAGCCAGGTCAGGACCCGACCGGGCGATCGATCAATGAGTTGGGCGCGCTCGCGCATGCTCATCGGTGCGCCTTGCCGCGTCTGCAACGAGACCTGCCCGTCGTCGAACATGACGAGCGTCTTGCCGCCAAGCGGCAGGCGCTCGCGCGCAGCGTTCGCGGGCGGAGCAGAAGTGTCCACGTCAGTCATGCTTTAGCCGCCATGCTCGGCGAGCAGCGAGATCAGCCGGTCGACGTCGACGCGGAAAACCTCGGTTTCGGTCAAAAGATAGGCCGCACTGCCATCGTGCAGTAGACGCAAGGGAGCGCCTGTCCGGTCTAGAAGTGGCGTCTCCGCCGGCCGAACACCGTTGCGCGAGGCAAGCAATTGACCCTCTTTTGCAAGCAACGACACGACCCGCGGGCCTTTCCAGGCCGCGCCGAGGGCCTGCAACCGTTGCCGGCTGGCAAGCTCGATCGTTGTGAGCCAGGCCGCCGGGGCAACGGCGCCGATGCAAGGACCCTCTATCATGACGCGACGGCCCTCGCGGTTAGCCACGGCCTCGACCCGGCCTTCTCGTGTAACGCTCATCGCGACGAAGCGTGCATGTTCTCCCAACGCGCCGAGCAGACGGGGAGCACCGGGGCACTCGGGCGCCGACTTGTGATCGAGCGAGGTCACGTCGCTTCCCGAGACGATCGCCGGCGATCCGTCGCGCAGCGCAAGGAGGGCGATGTCACCGCCCGTCGTTTGCCGCCGGATCGGGCCAGCAAAGCCGCCGCCCTGCGCCAACGTGGTCAGGCCCGCCGTGCTTGGCATGAGGATAGAGAGGCCTGTGCGGTCGGTAATGGCAAGCGGGCCGCCAGTCGCGACGAGATCGCCGAAGCGGCCGCCGACGAAGGGGCGGGCGAAGTCGATGCCGTCCGCATCGTGCCCGCGAATGTCGAGCCGGGGCGTGCCGTTCGCCGATGGTTGGACACGATAGGTCCACAACCCCTCGGTTGCTTCGAAGCGGCCACAGGAGGCGTTCTGTTCCCAAGTGCCGTCTGCTCGGTAGAGGTCGCGGAAGGCCTGGCGACTGCCTGAGCGCTCGCCCCTGAGGCAGAGCACGTTGGTGCCGGCACTGTCGCGGTCCCGCGCTGCCGACCGCACGAACGGGGCTACATTCTTGCTGCCTGTCGGTCGGTCCGCGCCGGCCAGCGACAGGGCTGTGCCGCGGGCGCGGGTCCAGCCGTTCTCGGCAACGAGGTCGAGGGTATTCTCCTCGACCGAGGTGACGCCAACGAAAGCGTCGGCCTGAAAGCGCCCGTTGTTCAGGGGAACCGGCTCGCCGCGCCACTCGAGGCGCAGGCGACCGTGGCTGCCCGGTACGCGATCGACGATGCTCCACTGCAGCGGATCCGTCGCGTCGCCGATCAGGGTGCGGGCGATAAATGGATCCTCGCGACGCGGCTGAAAGCCGCCATCGTCCGACTGGCCGAACTTGGTGCTGGCGAATACCGAACCGTTTTGGCACCGCAGTATGATGGGCTTGCCGCGTTTCATTGTCAGAGCAATGCCGGTGCCGTCGCTCTGCTCGATACGGTCAACCAGACATCGTTGCCTACTAACTGTGGGTAATACCGTCAGCAACACGTCGTTAGGATCAAGAGCAAGCTCGTCCCCCGACCACGCGAGGCGCAACAGACCTTTGGGCGTGACGCTCCAGACCTTGCCGTCGGCAACGAGCAAGCCCTGGCGGCTATCGATGGCATAGCGCGCGCCTGCTGCCTCGATCGGCAACCAGGTGTTGGCGAGCGTCCTGTATTCAAGGCGTAGCGGTCCGCCGCTGGCGGCTGCGGACTGCGTTCCAGCAGTGCGGCGCAAGCGCAGGCGGGCTCGCTCGTAGGGCAGGAGGCCGGCGGCCCGTTCGTTGAGCGCGGCCGCGAGTTCGCTGACGTTGGTCCACTGCCGACCGCTCATCTGCCAAGAGGCAGCGCCGGCCAGGGCATACAGGCCCGGCGCGATCTGCTGCTGGGTACCGCCTAGCATCGATGCGGCCTCCTGACAATGCAAGGTGCGAGCGCCGGTCGGCAGCGCGACAGTCGTGCGCGGCGCCATGGCAAGATGCGGGCCGGACACTTCGGTGACGAGTGTGCCGTCGGCCCACAGCGCCAACCCGCGGCCGCACTGGACATAGGCGTTCAACTGGTCGTGCGGAAATCCTTGCCCGCCGATCGACTGGACAGTCGGACCGACGGCGTTACCTGCGGTGTCGAGGTAGCGCACAATGGCTCGATCGCGCAGCGTCCAGCGCCAGAAATCGGTCTCTCCCAGACTGCGCTCGACGAGCGTATCGGACTCGCTGCAAGGCTGCGGTAGTGCACCCGACAAATCGAAGCAGGTGGACGCGTCGCTGGTGCCGACGAAGCGCTGCGGATTGGTTGCGGGGCGACCGATCCGCGTGATCGGCACAGGCGGCCCGGTCGCGTTGGGCCTTGTGTCGATCATGCGCAGCGGCCCATCAGCGGAGTCGGCGATCTGCAGTGTCGTGAGAGTCGCAATGAAAAGACGCTGCCCGTCGGTGCCGATTGCACGTGCGACGTCGAATGGAAAGGCTTGCTGAGCGCGCCACGTCACGGGCACGAGCGACCGGCCTTTCGTGGCATGGGCCGCCACCAGCTCGACGGTGGCCCGTGCCTGTGTGAAGGCAATGTTCAGAAAGTCGCCCGCCACGGCAACGCGTTGCACGCCGGGATTCTGTGTCGGCGCCATCGGCTGCCAGGTCTTCTGGGCATCATTCCACATCACGTTGAAGCCGTTACGATCGGCATAGCCCAGGACGGGGGTTCCTGGCACCAGAAAGCGTGTCTCCACGACTCCTTCGCCGATGGCCGCGGGTGGCAGTGGCCCGTCGGCCGGGCGAAGATCGGCAAGATCGGCGAACTGCCGCGCCGTGCGCGTGCCGTCCTCGGTGACCACGGCGATGTTATCGGAGCCCCAGGCGGCACCGATCACGACATCCGCTGCAAAGCGCCAGCCGCGCCGGCCGATACGCCACTTCGCGCCGCCCAGAACGACTTCGTCGTTGACGCGCTCCCAACGCCAATGGGCATCACCATGTAGTACGCCGCTACGTCTCGGATCGTCGACAGCAGCCCATCCCGCTTGGCTCCATTTCAGCACGCTTCCACCGTCGACGCGCGCGTGCAGTTCATCGCCGTGTGCGAACAGCGCGCTGGCTTCCGCGCGGCCGGGCAGCGGCCGGACCTCTCGGAAGTCGGTCAGCCGTAGCACGCCGACGCGCGTCAGAACGACCTCTGTGCCACCATCAATCCCAATACCCAGCCGTTGATCGTGCAGGAAACCAGTCGTGGCGAAATCGTCGACCAGCCGACCATCGACCATCAGCTGTGCCGCGACGCTGGCCTGGCGTGCGGACGCACTGAACCGTAACGCGTCGCGCTGGACATCGACCGTGTTGGAATCGGATTCGATGACGCGGCCATCGATGGCCACCGAGTCGCGATCGAAGTAGAAACGGCCGCCAGTTGCCGCGACGACAGGCGGAAGCGGCCGGTCGAAGCGGGTCCAGCGTGGTCCTCGTTCGACGAGATCGTCGGTCAGCGACCGCGCCCACAGCCCGTAGGCGTTTGCGACGACGATCTCGCGCGCCGATGTCGCCAGCACGGCGCCAGGCAGTGTCGGCGCAAAACCGTTGTTGTCGAACAGCTCGCCGGGCGAGACCTGTATGATGCCGCCGTCCTGAGCGTACAGTTGGAATTGTCGCGTTGCGGCCAGCCACTCCAGCCAGGGACGTCGCAGCGATTCGACGTCGCTGCCTGCGATGCGGCCTGTCCGTTGTAACGTGAAGGCACCGTACTCGATCGACACCTGTAGTCCGGATTGGCGCAGCGTACCGGGATCGAGAACGCCATGGACGATCGACCGGGTGAATGCCTGAAGGTTGTCGGGAATCGTTCGTTTCGTATCCTGAAGCGATCGCGGAGTGGGTGTCGCCACCTTTTCCAATGGCGCTCCCGGCGTCGGTGCCGCATAAGCCTCCAGCGCGCCATTGATCGACAGATAAAAGACCGGCGATGGATCGCCCGTAATCTCGCGCACCTCGGCATCGCTGGCCGGCAGTTTGTAGGACCGCAGCTTGCAATCGGCAGGCGAACCGGGTGCAGCGGGCGGGCAGGGTTCCCTGCCGATGAAGAAGACCTCGTGCGCGTCGCGAAACCACCAGCCCTCGGTCTCGTCGATGCGGCCCTGCTGCAGCGGCCGCGCGTCTTGCGCCAGAGTTGGCGTTAGCTTCGCCGTAGTAAGCAGTCCGTCGGGCTGCAGTGATGCCGTCTGTCCGGCTTGGTTGCGTTCGTGAAAGATAGTGCGGTCGTTGCCGAGGGCTACCGCGAAGCCTTCGCGATCAAGGGTGGCGAAGCGTTCGCGGGCATGGCGTATGCATTCAGCACGCCGCATGTCCTGGGAGCCAACGGGTCGGTGGTTCGACCGACTGGCCACGACAGCAATGTACCGCGCCTATTGGGCTCCGACCGGCCGCTGCCGTTTGGTGACAGCGAGCTGGTCGATGCGATGGTGGACGGCCGGAGCTCGCTTGCTCTCGCCGCCAGCGGCACAGCGCTGATCTACAATACCGAAAGGCGTCGCATCGTCGAAAGCTTCAGCACGAACGCCGCAGTACCGCGCATTGCCGGCTTCGTCGACCATTCGCCGGTAATTTATGATGCCGCGCCGGATATCACGCGTCGTGCTGACGCCTTGCATGGCTCGACGTTCCTGGCGGTCGACGGCGTTCCCGCAATCGCCGCGTCGGTTCGAGACCAGCATATCCTGACGACGCATCGCACCCGAACGGGCCAACGCTTTATCGCCGAACGGGTACCCGGTGACATGGCGTGCCTCTATCGTCAGCCCGACTTGTCGGCAAACGACGTTTTTGATGTCCGCGAGATCGGCGGCCACCTGGCGTTTCTGACCGAGCGCGGACTGCGCTTCTATCTTCCAGCCCACCGGCGCTTCGCGCTTGAGCAGTCGAGCGCCGGCAAGTCCGCGCGCCTGGCCAGCCTGCCCAACCACCTGGTGATCCACGAGAACGACCAGGCCCGCCTCGTGCCTCTTGCCGGCGCTGGCGGGCTGTCCCTGCCCTCCTCGTGCGAAGGCAGGGCGATAAGCTACACGCCGCAAGTCCTGCGCGGCCGACAGATCGTGGTCGACGAGCCACGCTCGCGCCTCCTCGTATTGGGTCAGAGCGGCGAAGTGGAGGAGTCTACAGGCGGTCAACCTACTACCCTGCTGCCACCGACCGGCGAGGCACCCAATCCGCGTACCCTGCGCCGGCTGGCGGCCGACGGCGAGCAGGTCCACTTTGCCGCAACAGATGCGCTCTGGACCTACAACCTGACGAGCCGCCAGTGGCGCCGCTTGGCGCTCACGGCCTCGGCCCCAATCCTCGACGTCGGTCTCTCGTTCGTTGCCAATCCGTCGGGCTCCGCGAATGGGGGATTGGCGGTGACCGCTGTCGACCGCAGCGGCAATCACCATCTCGGCTTTCTCTCGAATACGCTGGAGGTGCCGCTCGCCGTCATACCCCAGCAGGCGGTGCCGGCAGCGCCCTTCGACCCGCAGACCTTGCAGCAGGTCCTCGAAATCGAGCCGCATCTCTGGCTCTTCCAGACCAGCCGCGAACTGGCGGTACTCGATGTCAAGCAACGTCGCTGGGTGTCCGTCATCACGCTGGATCGCAGTGTCGGCACACGCCTGCAGAACTGGCAAAGCCACTTCGTGCTGGTCGATGGCGAGGTCGCCGCGCCACGTGAACTCGTTCTCCTGCCACGCACCGCGCTCGTCGTTGGCAGCAGCCAGCCGGCAATTCTTTCCTCAATCGCCTACTTCCATGTGCCCGCGCCTGGCGAGCAGCTGGCCATCGTCGACTCGGCGGCCCGCAGTGCGACAGCCCATGAGTTGCTGCGCTACCTGCCCAACGGCCAAGCTTTGTCCTGTCCTCTGGCAATGCCGGGCCGGATCGCCGACTGCCGACAGATACTGGCGCCGGCGTTGCAGGTCGATGCCGGCGATGTTGCCGCTGCCTTCGGCTGGTCGGACCGCACGCTCTTCTTCGACAAGCGCGGCCGCGTCTTGTTTGTTAACCGTCCGGCTCGCAGTTCACTCGACATCACGCAGGATCTGACCAGGGTGGCCGCCGGCAGCGTCGACCCGGCGAGAATCGTTGCCGAAGAAGTCGGAGACGAGCTGTGGCTTTCGCTGCCGAAAGGCCGTGTGGTCGCTTTGTCGACGGATGGCAAAGTTCGGCTGCTGCTCGACGACGCGCAGGAGATCGTGCGGAAGCGCGGCCGCTGGTGGGCACTGACACCGACGGGCCTGCGGCTCTATCGCGACGGCACATTCCTGACGGCGGCGACAACGGCGCAGCAGCTCTTCGCGCCGCACAAGGTTGGCGCCGTCAGCGACGGATTGGCCGGTTTCTCGCTCGACGATCTCGCGCAGGCTATTGGCCGGCGGCATGTTCATCAGAAACTTGAACATGAAGCGGTCGGTTTGCGCTTCGGGCAGTTCGTAGGTGCCCTCCTGGTCAATGGGGTTCTGCGTGGCAATGACCATGAAGGGCGCACGCGGATCGTCGCCACGATCGCCGAGCGGCAGGCGTCTGGTCTTCCCAAGCACGGTGACTTGTTTCTCGGCCATCGCCTCCAGCATTGCCGACTGTGTCTTGGGTGTCGCTCGGTTGATCTCGTCAGCGAGAAGAATAGACCTGAAGATCGGGCCGGCCTGGAAGGCGAGCTTGGTCACGTCGTTTTCGACCGGCATGAGCGTGCCGGTGATGTCGGCAGGCATCAGGTCCGGCGTGAACTGAATACGCCCACGGTCTTCGAAACTAAGGCCTAGGGCGTCCGTGAAGGCCTTCATGAGGCTCGTCTTGCCAAGGCCGGGATTGGCTTCCAGCAACACGTGGCCGCGTGTGAAGAGAGCGATGAAGAGGCCGTCGATGACCGTATCGTTCCCCTTGATCCTGTCGCCGATCTCGGCCTTTGCTTTACGCAGACGCTCGATATCCTCCGGCGTCATCAGGTCTTCTTTTGACATTGCGTGGTTTCCTGGCCGATTGGCTATCTATTCTGGGAGGCGAGCAGACGTTCGACCCATGACGGCAAATGCTGCCGCGGCTCGAACGCACGAGTGGCCTGCGCCTGCTTCCGATCGGGCGAGAGCGACAGTGTGAGGGCAGGCTCCGAGAAGCCTGATCCGCGTTTCGCCAGCAGGTCTTGGGTCTGCTGGATGACGATGGCCGAACCGTTCTCCGATGATGGCGGCATCGCTTCCGGCGCCGATTCGAGTATCAGTTCCGGTTCGCCATTTGCTGGAGAGCCTCTCCCGCCCACTTTGATCGTCTCGGTGCCGTCGACCTTGTCTTTTGTTTCCTGTACGCGCCGAATTTGCGCACCCCGCCGATCCTGAGAATTGGCCTGCGCCGATTGCCCTTGTTGTCCTTGCGGATCGCTGCGCTCTCCAGGTCGACTTTGGCTTGGCGAGCCGCCACTTTGATTGGCCTGCTGCGGTAGCTGCGGACCGCTACCGAGGCCCGATTGGCTCTGGCCTTGGGCGTCGCTGCGTTGATCGGACTGGCTCTGGCCTTGCGAGCTGCGGCCTTGATTGGCTTGCTGTGACAGTTGCGGACTGCTGCCTTGGCTCGGCTGGTTTTGACTTTGTGTGCCACTGCCTTGGTTGGTCTGCTGCGGAGATTGCGGGCTGCTCCCTAGACTCGATTGGCTTTGACCTGGGGCGCTGTTGCCCTGACTGGACTGGTTCTGTCCTTGTGCGTTGCTGCCTTGATTGGCCTGCTGCGGAGATTGCGGGTTGTTGCTTTGGCCGGATTGACCCTGGCTTTGTGGGCTGCCGCCCTGGCCGGACTGGTTTTGCCCTCCTGCGCCGCTGCCTTGGTTAGCCTGCTGCGATGACTGAGGATTGCCGCTCTGGCCAGCTTGGTTCTGTCCTTGCGAACTGCCGCTTTGGCCGGATTGCCCCTGGCTTTGTGGGCTGCTGCCCTGGCCGGACTGGCGTTGCCCCCCTGCGCCGCTGCCTTGGTTCGCCTGCTGCGGAGATTGCGGGTTGTTGCTTTGGCCGGATTGCCCCTGACTTTGTGGGCTGCCGCGCTGGCCGGACTGGTGTTGACCCCCTGCGCCGCCACCTTGGTTGGCCTGCTGTGATGACTGCGGATTGCCGCCCTGGCCAGCTTGGTTCTGTCCTTGCGAGCTGCCGCTTTGGCCGGATTGCCCCTGACTTTGTGGGCTGCCGCGCTGGCCGGACTGGTGTTGCCCCCCTGCGCCGCCACCTTGGTTGGCCTGCTGCGATGACTGCGGATTGCCGCCCTGGCCAGACTGGTTCTGTCCTTGCGAGCTGCCGCTTTGGTTAGCCTGCCGAGGTGCTTGGGAACTACCACCCTGGCTGGTCTCGTTATGCCCTTGCGAACTGTCACCTTGATTGGCGTGCGTGCGATCGTTCTGTCCGCCTAATTCCTTCGCCTCCTGAGGCTGCGGGCTCCGGGCGGCCGATGTCACGGGAGGAAGTCCAAGGCGCTCCCCGAGCTCGTCCATATTCCACTCGAATGAAAAGGCCAGGGCGACGATCATGGCGAGCGGTATGGCGGCGGCGATGGGAGTGCCGAGACCAATGAGGCGCATGATCGGCTCGCCGCTCCAAGAAAGCCCGGGCCGCTGAGCAAGAGGGGGGAGCTGTCCCGCGTTCGACGCCCCGAGGTCATCCAGCGCCGTGAGGATGGGTACGGCAAGCGTCGGTTGGAGACGCAAGGCGCGATCGCGCGCTTCCTTCTCACGCAGATCGGTGCGCGTGGACAGAGCCGAATACTGCCAGCCCGGTTGCGACAGCGGCGGCGGCATGAGCGCGACAAGCGCCGCCCGTGCTGTCCATCTCGCGCGAAAAATGCCCACCACAACGTAAACCAATGTTATGGAGGCCAAGAGGGAAAGAAACAGGCCAACGGTCGTGGCCCCGAAGATCTGCTGCGCGGCCAACCAGCCTGCGAGCAGCATCGTCGCTGCAGCGAAATGCCAGCCAAGCAGCCAGAGGCCCGTGGAGTGGCTGAGGAGACCAACACGGCGAGAGCGGACGTAGTCTCTCGTGCTTGCGCGCTCTGTGAACCACGACGCAGCCATCAATCCTGCAAATGCGGCGGCGCACAGGACAAACAGGATGGCGAGAATCTCGGTCGACCACGGTACTTCGCGTATAGTGAAGATGAGCGCCGTACCTGCGATGGCCGCCGCCCACCATGCGGGTGGCGGAACGAAGTTCCCGATGATACTCCGCGACATCGATACCGGCGACCACGGCCGCCTCAAAAAACCGACGATGTCAGTGCGCATGGCGAAGCGCTGATTCCCCGATCACCAGGCGAGTCTTCCTCGACGCCTTGGGGGCGCTCTGCATCTCATGGGCGAAAGGCAGGCAACCGGCTGAAAGGCCGACCACGCCGTTCACCGGTCGATTCCGAAAGTAGCCCGCCAAGATATGCACCCACCGTCCCACGACGGGTATGATTCGCCACTTTCGCATGAGTTGTAAAGGTGAAGGGCGATGCCTTCGGCAACGAAGAACACCGTGAGATTATCTTGGCTGTGTGGGAGTGACTGGGCACGGGTGTCATTGTGGGCGGCTCCCGCAACGAAGCCCTGCCGACGGAAACGATGGTATCGCGCCTGCTATGGATGTCTATGCATCGGCCGCCATTCACAGATCGGATGAACCGAGCTTTCCGAGAATGCTGGCTGAGCAAGCAAGCGGCGGAGCTTTAGGATCGCCGACACGCGCGATTGGAGGTTGAGCAGGGATGTTGCGCCGCAGCATTCTTGTTCTCCGAACACTTGTCTTCCTGACATCCAGCCACAGAAGGCTCTGGAATTCTCCGTCTTTTCCAGACTAAGGGGCGGATGGAAATCGTGTCTTGCCCTAACATTAACTGGCAGGCGCGTTCGCAGGGCGAGATGTCGTCGGTTTGTTGTAACTGTACGGCCGAGCCGGGCCGGCAAGCTGGCAGTTCGAATATCCAAGCATGTACTCATGATGATCATCCTCATCGGCCTCATGGCGGCGATGTCCGGCTTGCTCATCGGCTACAACACCGCGGTTATCGCGCCCGCTTTGGAGTTCGTTACTCGGGACTTCGCCCTGGGCCCGTTCATGCAGGGTGTCGCCGTGTCGTCCGTGCTGTTCGGCGGTTTCGTTGGGGCGCTGCTCGCTGGCGGGTTGATCCGCCGTACTGGGGAGCGCCCGACTTTGTTGGCGACCGCCGTTCTTTTCGCTGTCGGTGGTGTCGGGGCGGCGGTTTCCGAGACTTTTCTGCCGTGGCTCCTGTGGCGCACCGTCACCGGTCTTGGCGTTGGAGCGGCGACCATGGTGGCGCCCCTCTATGTCAGCGAGACCGTGCCGCCGCGGGTACGCGGCGCGCTGGTCTCGATCATCCAGCTTACGATCACGCTGGGCATACTGGCATCGTACCTTGCCGGAGCCGTGTGGACGCCGGCGCAGGCCTGGCAGCCGATGCTTCTGATCGGCGCCGCGCCGGCCGCGCTGCTGCTTCTTATTGCCCTCGCGGTGCCCGAAAGCCCGCGCTGGTATCTTCTGCATGGCCGCAGAGCCGACGCTGAGCGGGCGCACTTGCATTTGAGCGGCGGCCAGGGCGATCCGCTGCCCCCGCAAACGGCCAATGTTGTGACCGGGAACTGGCGTGACCTCTTCGTGGGGCGCAATTTCATGGTCCTGATCCTGGCGACCGGCCTGTTCGCCTTTGCCAATCTGAGCGGGATCGATGCGATCCTCTACTATGCGCCGGTGATCTTCGCCCAGGTCGGTTTCGGCGGGGCCTACGGACCGATCCTGGCGACGGTCGCCATCGGCGTGGTCAATGTCATCGCGACGCTCATCGCCATGGCTTTGATCGATCGCCTCGGACGGCGGCCATTGCTGATCGGCGGTCTGGTGCCCATGGCGGCCAGTCTGATCGTCCTTGCCGTCGTTCTCGCCAATGGTCAGGGCGCCGGGTGGTCGAACATTGTCGCAGTGGCGTGCCTGGGACTGTTCGTGCTGGCCTTCGGTCTCAGCCTCGGCCCGCTACCCTATGTCCTCATGTCGGAGCTCTTCCCGTTGGCCTTGCGCGGAACGGGGATGGGCATCGCATCTGCCACGGCCTGGGGAGTCAATGTATTGGTATCCCTTACCTTTCCGGTGCTTGTCGAAGCGTTCGGGCTGGCGCTCGTGCTCGGTTTCTACGGAGTCATCAGCATAGCCGCGCTGCTCTTCGTGCTGGCACTGGTGCCCGAGACGCGTGGACGTTCGCTGGAATTGATCGAGGCCAATCTGGCCAGCGGCCGGCCGGTGCGCGATCTCGGTCTGCCTCTGCCTGCCAATGCTCGAAGCGGTTGATCGCGTACAGTGGGACTGATGAAACACGGTATGGAATCATGACGGCGTCATCGTCTTCATCCTTGATCTCCGATATTGGAGCAACCAATGCACGCTTCGCGCTGCTCGTGGATTCGCGGATCGTCGCGTCCGAGACTTATGCGGTTGCCGACTACGCCTCGCCGATAGAGGCGGCGCGCGCGTTTCTTGCAGGGCCTGCTGCGGGCCACTCGCCGGACCAGGCTCTGATTGCGGCGGCCGGGCCTGTCGATCGTGGCCGGGTCGCGCTGAC
This sequence comes from Reyranella massiliensis 521, assembly GCF_000312425.1. Lineage (GTDB taxonomy): Bacteria > Pseudomonadota > Alphaproteobacteria > Reyranellales > Reyranellaceae > Reyranella > Reyranella massiliensis. The sequence continues at coordinate 358,055 of NZ_HE997181.1, forward strand.
GAATGCCGCGTGGATCGTGGATTCGGATCGCATTCGCGACGGTCTGAAAATGACCGACGTCGTCGTGCTCAACGACTTCGAGGCGCTCGGTTGGGCGCTTCCGGCATTGCGTCCGGATGACCTCGCCATGCTGGGTACGCCGCGCGCGGGCGGCGGCGGAACCATGGCGGTGATGGGACCGGGCAGCGGCTTCGGATTGGCCGCCATGGCATTTGGCATGACGGGCGAAGCCGTACTGGTCACCGAAGGCGGCCACGCCACCTTGTCCAGCGAGAACCGGCGCGAGGATGCCATCATCCTCGCCCTCCGGCAGCAGCTTCACCATGTCTCCGTAGAGCGCGTGCTGTCCGGCTCCGGCTTGATGCACCTGTACCACGCCATCGCCAGAGTCGACGGCACGACGGTACCGGAGCGCGATAACAGCGAGATCGTTGAGCATGCACTGGCCGGCGACTGCGAGGTCAGCCGAGAAACCCTCGAACTGTTCTGCGCTTTCCTGGGAAGCGTTGCGGGCAATATTGCCCTGACCCTGGGAGCGCGAGGCGGCGTTTTCATCGCTGGTGGAATTGCGCCACGCTTCGTCGATTTTCTACGCCGTTCGGCCTTTCGCGAACGGTTCGAGGCGAAGGGCCGGATGTCGACCTATCTCGCCCAGATTCCCACGGCTGTCATCGTGCACGCGACGCCGGCATTTATCGGCCTCGCTCATCTGGCGAGTGTCCGAAGTAGGCCGCGTGCACGTGAGCATGCTTGGTGACGCTGAGAGCTTGTCGTACTTTTTGATCTAGCGGGGGAGACTATAATGACGGCAGACGTACGCCATCTGTCGAATCGGCTGGCCATCGATGGCGGCACGCCGGTTCGCTCTACGCCTTTGCCCTGGGAACTGCCCGGCGCCTACTACATCGACGAGGAAGAGAAGCGCCTCGTCAATCAGGTGATCGATGCGCGCAGCCCGTTCCGTTTCTACGGTCTGGATGCTCAAGGGATGGTCGACCGGCTGGAGTCAGAGTGGTGTTCCACTTTCGGTCACAAGCATGCCTTGGGCGTGAACAGCGGCAGCGCTGCCCTCCATATTGCCTTGGCGGCTTTCGGGGTCGGTCCCGGCGATGAAGTGCTGGTGCCGGGTTACATGTGGGTGAGCTGCATGAGCGCCATCGTGCGCACGGGCGCCATTCCACGCCTGGTCGATATCGACGGCAGCTTCTGCATGGATCCGGTGGATCTAGAGCGCAAGATCGGTCCGCGCAGCAAGGCCGTTCTCATCGTAAACATGAGCGGCGTGATGGGACGCAACGACCGCATCGCCGAGATCTGCCGCAAGCACAATTTGAGGCTGCTCGAGGATTGTGCGCAAGCGATCGGAGCTTCTCTGAAGGGCCGTTCCGCCGGCTCGTACGGTGACATCGGTATCTATAGCTTCCAGCTCAACAAGAACATGACGAGCGGTGAGGGCGGGTTGCTCGTCACCGAAGACGAGGACCTCTACAAGCGCTGCGTCGCGCTGCACGACCTCGGTTATGCGCGCAACGCCGAGGGCCGGCTCGACCCGTCGGACGAACGCTATCAGTACTGGGGCATCGGCAGCCGCATGTCCGAGCTTTCGGGCGCGATGGCGCTCGCCCAGATGCGCAAGGTGCGGAAGATCACGACCAAGATGCGGGACGCGAAGTGGAAGATCCGCGAGGCCATCAAGGATATTCCCGGCATCGGCCTGCGCGAGGTCGACGATCCGGCCGGCGATACCGGGCCGGTCCTGATTACGGTCTATCCGACGGCCGAGGCCTGCCAGCGCTTCGTCGATGCCATCAGGGCCGAAGGCGTACGCGGACCCGAAGGAAGCCTCACCTGCATCACGATGCGCGAGTGGGGCATGCACTGGTACTTCAACATCCCGAGCTTGGTGAAGAAGCGCTCCAACGCCAAGGAAGGGTTCCCCTGGACTCATCCGGCGAACGCATTCGCCGCCGATTACAGCTACGCCAAGGGCGCACTGCCGGTTTGTGACGCGATGTCGGAGCGTGCGGCACTGCTGACCGTCGCGTCCGTTCTGTCCGACTCTGACATCGACGACATCATCGCCGCGTTCCGAAAGGTCGGAAACGCCTTTGCCACCTACATGAAGGCCGCCGAGTAATGCATCCGCTAGCTCCCATCCTGTTGAGCGACGCGCGTGCCGTCGCCAATGCTGCCGTCGACTGCCTGGTCATCGGAAGTGGCACCAGCGGCGTGACGACCGCCATCGAACTGGCCGAGCGCGGCCTCAAGGTCGCCATCCTGGAGGCCGGCCCGCTGATCCTGACGGAGCATGTCGGCTCCGGCCCCTTCGCCAATCGGGCGGACATTGTTCCTCAGATCCATGACCTCGTGCGCTTTCGCACGACCTGGACCTCGGAGAAGGAACTGGCGGCCGTACAGGCGCGGACGGCCGAGACCAACAACAACGCGTGGTCCATCGTCGGTGGGCGAACGGTGTTCTGGGGCGGCTGCACGCCGCGCTTCCGCGACGAGGACTTCGCCGATTGGCCGTACGACGCAGACGAAATGCGCTCGTGGTACGTTCGCGCCGAGCGTCTGATGGGCGTCTCGGGAAGCGAGGGCGACAACGATACGCCGCCCTTCATGACCCACGCTGCGCAGGAACGTCTGCTGGGACGTCTTGCGGCCAAGGACATTCCCGCAACGCATGCACCGTTGTGCATCGATACGCGCTCGGTCCATGGCGGCCGCATGTCGCTCGGGTTCGATTCCTCGGTTTCCCGGCTGCTGCGCTGCAAGCATTTCGGCCGCATCGAGGACGGCGCCCGCTTGTCGCTCGCCGCCGAGACGGAAGTGCTGCAGCTCGTGCACGATGGCAATGTCGTCAGCGCCGTTACCGTACGGGATCGGACTGGCGAGACTTTCGCTGTTCCCGCGCGCCACTTCGTGCTGGCGGGAGGCTGCATGCAGTCGACGCGGCTGGCCATGGCTTCCGGCCTGGCCGACGTCGATCCCTTGGTCGGTCGCTACATGGGCGACCATCTCTTCCGCCAGGCCGTGTTCGAATTGCCGGAGCCCCTGCAGGAGAAGTCTCTCTACATCTTCATTCCGCCGACGGCGAAGCGGCCGTTTCACGCGCAGCTCCAGGGCATGTTCCAGGAGACCTGGTACAGCCCGTTGCACGCGACCTGCTGGCTCGATGGCGACGCCAACGGGCGCTACATTCTGTTCTACTGCTTCGGCATCAGCAAAGCGGAAGAAGCGGGACGCATGGTGCTGTGCGGCGATGGCATGGCGAAGACGGACTATTGCATCGTCAACGAGCGCAGCCCCGGCGATTCGAAGACCCTCGCCGAGATGGCAAAGTTCACCGCGGATGTTGCGGCCGGACTCGGCGCGAAGGTCGTTCGTACCGAGGAAAATGCCGCGGGTTCGGCGTTGCATGAATTTGGTGGGCTCCGCATGGGACGTGACCGGGCATCTTCGGTAACCGATCCCGATGGCCGTTTCTGGCGGATCGGCAACCTGAGCTGCGCCGACGCGGCAATCTGGCCGCATCAGGGCAGCGCCAATTCCTACCTGACGATCACGGCCGTCGCGTTGCGCAACGCATCGCGACTGGCGGCAGGGATGGAAGCGGGGCAAGCGGCAATGGCGGCGCAATAGCGCCGCCTTCTTGCGGGCGCAGCGCTGTAATTCGACGAGCTGTTGATGGGGGCTGGTAGAGTGGGGGCAAACGTGTGGCGCGCAGTCGCAACTTTGATCACGATCATTGTGGGATTGCTCGTCTGCAATGGCGCGTATGCGCAGAAGCCGACCGCCCCTTCGGAGCCGTGGCTGCTCGGCAACTGGGGTGGGTTCCGGACGCACCTCTTCGAGAAGGGCGTAGACTTTCAGATCACTTATGTCAGCGAGGTGGGCTACAACCCCGTAGGTGGCGCCAAGTCGCTAGCCACCTATACCGATCAGGTCGCCGTCGGCGCGACCCTGGATCTCGAGAAACTGATCACCCTGCCGAACTCGCTGCTGCAGATTACCTATACCGAGCGTGCTGGGCGCAACCTCGTGGAGGACGCTGGACTAGATACGTTGCAGCTCGTCCAGGAAGTCTACGGTCGCGGCCAGACCGTGCGGTTGACGCAATTCTATCTCGAGCACCGTTTCTTCAATGACCTGATCAATCTGCGCTGGGGCCGCTCGTCGATGGGCGATTCCTTTGCCGTCTTCTCATGCGACTTCCAGAATCTCACCTTCTGCGGCTCGCAGCCCGGCAATCTCGTCGGCAACTACATCTACAACTGGCCGATCAGCCAGTGGGGTGCCCGTGTAAGGGTGGCGATCGACGGCTTCGGCTATGTCCAGGCCGGCGCCTACGACCAGAATGAGCAGTATCTGGGATACGAGAACAAGCTCTGGCCGGTCTGGTACTCCGGCTCGACCGGCGTGCTGCTGCCGTTCGAGCTGGCTTGGCTGCCGACCTTCGACAACGGCCGCCTGCCGGGTAGCTACAAGATCGGCGCCTGGTATTCGACGTCGGCGTTGAACGACCTAATTTTCGACGTGAACGGCAACCTCGCCGCCTTGACGGGCGATCCCGCCATGCAGCGGCGCGGCCTCTATGGCGGCTACCTGACCTTCCAGCAACAGGTCACGCGCAACAGCTCGAGCGACCCGAACGCCGGTCTCAAGCTGTTCCTGAACGCCGCGGTCGCCGACGGCGAGACGTCGGCGACCAGCTTCCAGATCGCCGCCGGACTTCTCTACACAGGTACGTTCAGCTCGCGACCGCACGATTCCATCGGCTTTGCCATCGGCACGACCCAGGTCAACCAACGGCTGACCGACCTGCAGAACCTGCAGAATGCCATGGGGCTCGGACCCGTGCCGGTCAGGAACTCGGAGTACGTGATGGAGCTCTTCTACACCATCGCGCCGGTGCCCGGCCTCCTGATCCGGCCGAACGTCCAGTACATCGCCACGCCGGGCGCTACCAGCCAGAACGCCAACATCTTCGTCCTCGGTCTCAAGAGCGTGATCAGTTTCTGACGCGATGCGTCGATCCAGCAAACAACGGGTCCTCCCATGATCTACTTCCTGGCTTTTATCGCAGCGATCGCCGGCTTCCTGTTCGGCTACGACGAGGGTGTGATCGCCGTCGCGCATGCATCCCTCAGCAAGGACTTTCCCATGGATCCGCTGGTCGTCGGCTTCATGACGTCGGCGGTGCCGCTCGGGGCGCTGGTCGCGGCGTGCGTGGCGGGCCGGATAACCGACCGTTTCGGGCGGCGCTCCGTGCTGATGGCCGCCGCTGCCCTGTTCATGGTCGGCGCGCTGGTGGCAGCCAGCATCACCGCATTGTGGATGCTGATCGGCGCCCGTTTCGTGCTCGGTCTTGCGATCGGCACGGCCGCCGTCGCCGCGCCGCTCTACATCGCCGAATGCGCGCCGCACGGCATCCGCGGCGCGCTGGTCTCGACCTACCAGCTCGCGATCACCGTCGGCATTCTCATGTCCTATCTCACCGGCTTGCTGCTCGGTGGCGACGGTACGTGGCGGGTGATGTTCGGCCTCGGCGTCGTACCGGGCGCGCTTTTCCTGATCGGGCTTATCTTTCTGCCTGAATCGCCGCGATGGCTGGTCCTCAAGGGCTTTCCCGAGAAGGCCCGCGCCGGCCTCATTCGACTGCGGGGACCCGCCTGGGACGTCGATGGCGAACTGGTCGGGATGGTCCGTGCCGCGAAGGAGGAACTCGGCCGGCGGGTCGGCTATCGCGCGCTCCTCGAACCGGCGATCCGGCCGGCGCTGATCGTCGGTACGGGGCTGTTCTTCCTGCAGCAACTGAGCGGCATCAATGCCGTGATCTACTACGCCCCCGAGATTTTCAGCCACGCCGGCTTCGACAGCGTTCGTACGCAGACGCTGGCCACGGTGGGCGTCGGGGCGGTCAACGTGCTGACGACCATCGTCGCGATGTTCCTGATCGACCGGATCGGCCGCCGGCCGCTGCTGGTGATCGGCTTCTTCGGCACGGCTTTCACGATGCTGGTCATCGCCGTCGGCGTGATCTTCCCGCAGGCGGTGCCGTCCTGGATCATCATCGCCATGTTGCTGCTCTACATCGCTTCCTTTGCGATTGCGGTCGGACCGCTGCCGCATTTGCTGATGTCGGAGATCTTTCCGCTGCGGGTGCGCGGTCCGGGCATGAGCATGGCGTCGCTCAGCAACTGGGGCTTCAACTTCCTGGTGGTCTTCGCCTTTCCGCTCATGCTTGCCGGCCCAGGGTTGGCTTTCACCTTTACGGTGTTTGCCGTCATTTGCCTGGGCGGCATCGCCTTTACGCTGACACGCGTGCCGGAAACCACCGGGCACTCGCTGGAGGCGATCGAGAAGCATCTGATGTCGGGTAAGGCCCTGGGGGCGATGCGGCGCGAGGATTCGACCGCCGCCCCTCGAACGGCTTAGGTGGTTGCCGGCCGCCAATGGATCGCACGCGTCGCTTCTCGGCAGAGCGACGCGCTGCATCTGTCGACTGACGACCGCTGCCGAACCGGCTGGCCTGGGCGGCCTGCGAGGGTAGCGCGATGACGACCGTGCGCTTCGTCCTCCGTCTGGTGCCGCTGTTGGCCGCCATCCTGATCGACAGCATCAGCTACACGATCGTCGTGCCGGTCCTTGCCGCCGCGCTCGTGAGCGACAATCCGATCCTCATGACGGGGCAGGGCCAGAGCATCCGCTACATCGTCTACGGCGTGGCCTTGGGCGTCTTCGAGCTCATGATGCTCTACATGGCGCCGGTCCTGGGCGAAATATCGGACCGCATAGGCCGGCGTCCCGTCCTGGTCGCGTGCCTGATCGGGGTGGCGGCAAGCTTCGTGCTGATCGGCGGCGCCATTCTGTTCAACATCGTGGCCCTTCTGCTGCTCGGCCGCATCCTGGGAGGCGCCATGGCGGGCAGTCAGGCCGTCGCCCAGGCCGCGGCCGTGGATCAGAGCAACGAGGAGACGAAGCCGCTGGCGCTCAGTCTCTGCCTGTTCGCCTCTTCGGTCGGCTTCATTCTGGGGCCGTTGATCGGCGGAGCCATGGCGCATGCCGAGCGGCCGACCGTGTTCGATTTCACGATACCGATCGGCATCACCGCCTTGCTTGCCCTGCTTGCGGTGGCGTTGATCCTGCTCTGGTATCGGGAGCCCGTGCGTCCGCAGGCTCAGCGGATGGTGCTCAAGGACGTCGACCTGCTGATGGGCGTGCGCGGCTTCCGGGCGGCGCTCGTCGATCCGGTGATCCGGCGAATCGTCGTGATATTCGCCTGCATGCAGGTGGCGTGGGGCGCCTATTTCCTGTTCCTGCCCTCGCTCCTCTTCGAACGCTTCGACGTGGATACCGGGGCGGTTTCGCTGATGATGGGGCTTCTCGGCGTGGGATTCTGTGCCGCCTACGGCCTCTGCCTGCCGTGGCTGCAAAAGCGCATTGCGGCGCGGACCATTGCCGCGTGGAGCCTATGGGGCACGGCTGCGCTCATGGCGGTCTCGTTCTGGTCGCACGATCTCGAGGTGCAGTGGGCGATCGCCTTCCCCATAGCGACCGTCGTGTCCATCGCCTACGGCGCCATCATCACCCAGTTTTCCGATGCTGTCGAAAGCGACCGCCAAGGCTGGATCCTGGGAATATCCATTTCCGTCACGGCGCTCGCCTGGGGCAGTTCGTCCATCGCAGCCGGCATGCTCAGCGGCCTGGACTATATGGCGCCGTTTGTTCTCGCCCTCGTCGCCATGTTCGCAAGCGCCGGCCTCGCCACGATGCGGCCCGTGCAATCGGTTGCACAGCTCAAGGGAGAATGATCGGTGCCGATGCCGAAGTTGATCCATCGCCTCTTCGAAGCGGCCGCCGACCGGACGCCGGCCGCCATCGCCCTGTACGCCGGAGAGCGTCGTATCGGCTTTGCCGCGCTTGATCGCGCCGCCGAGAGCATCGCCCAGGCGATCCTCGCAAGCCGCGGCCTGCCGGCCGACGCGACCCTGCCGCCCGATACGATGATCGGCCTGGCCCTGGGGCGCGGGATCGAGGCGACGGCCGGCGCGCTGGGTATCCTCAAGGCGGGCGGCGCTTGGGTTCCGCTCGATCCGTCTTATCCGGAAAGCCGGCTGAAGTTCATGCTGGGGGACACGGCGGCGCCGCTGGTTCTGACCACACGCCCGCTGCTCGAGAAGCTCTCCTTCCTCGCCGACGCGCCGGCAGGGACGCTTTGCCTCGATGAGATCCTGGCCACCGCATCGTCCACCGTCCAACGACGGCCTGACAGGCACCCTGCCGAAGGGCATGCCGACCCGCTGGCCTATGTGTTCTACACGTCCGGCTCCACGGGAACGCCCAAGGGTGTACTGGGGCCTCATCGGGCCATGCTGAGCCGGTTCGAGTGGATGTGGGAAGCCTTCCCGTTCGCCGCCGACGAGCTTTGTTGCAACAAGACCGCCTTGAACTTCGTCGACTCGGTCTGGGAAATGTTCGGCGGCCTGCTGAAGGGCATTCCCAGTGTCATCGCCGACGACCTTACGGCGCGCGATCCGCTGGCGCTTCTCGACCTGCTGGCCAGCCGACGCGTGACGCGGATCATCGTGGTGCCGTCACTGCTGGCGGCCCTGATCGATGCGGCCCGCCATACCGGCACACGTCTCGATGCGCTGCGCTACGTCACCTCGTCCGGCGAACTGCTGCCCAGCAGCCTCGCCCGACGCATCGACGAACTCGCGCCGAACGCCACGGTCCTCAACCTCTACGGCTCCTCGGAGATGGCGGCCGACGCGACCTGCTGCGTGGTCGGTCCGGACGCCCTCAAGGGCAAGATCGTCTCCATCGGCAAGGCGCTCGGCCAGATGCGCGTTCATGTCCTCGACGAGGAGCTGCAGCCGGTCGCGGTTGGCGAGCCGGGCGAGCTTTGTGTCTCCGGCCCGGGACTCGCGCGCGGCTATCACAACAATCCGAGCCTGACGGCGGAGAAGTTCATTCGGAACCCCTTCGCGACGGCGGCGGAAGCGGACCATGTCCGATTGTTCCGCTCCGGAGATCTGGTGTCGCTGCGTCCCGACGGCGAGATCGACTATATCGGCCGGCGCGATTTTCAGATCAAGCTGCGCGGCTTCCGCATCGAACCCGGAGAGATCGAGACTACGCTCGCCACCCATCCCGCCGTCCGGGATTGTGCGGTGAGTGCGATCGACACCGAGGGCGGACGCCAACTCGTCGCCTTCTACGTTCGCAGCCCGGATGCCGAGACGACCGATGTGGAATCGTCGGCTCTGCGCGACTTCCTGAGCCAGCGGCTTGTTCCTTACATGGTGCCGTCCCACTTCGTGGCGATGGCCGACGACCTGCCACGCCTGCCCAACGGCAAGCTCGACCGCAGAAGCCTTCGTCTGCCGCCCGATTTCGACATCCGTCAGGACATCGTCGCTCCCCGGGATTCCGTAGAGGAGGACATGGTTCACATCTGGCGCGAAACGCTCGGCATCAGGTCGGTGAGCGTCACGGACGACTTCTTCGAGCTGGGCGGCGATTCGCTCCTTACCTTCCGCGTAAGCCTTCTCGCGCGGGAGGCGGGCTATGCGCTGACGCCGCGCGACCTCTACGAGCACCCGACGCTCGAAGCGTTGGCGCGCCGCGCCCGCACGGCGCAGGCCCTCGAGATCGACGCATCCGTGCCCGAAGGGGAAGCGCCGCTCAGCCCGATGCAGCGCTACTATTTCACCTGGGCACGCCCGAACCCCAACAAGTTCAATGTCGGGTTCATCGCACGGCTGCCGACGCTGCTCGATCCATCGATTCTCCGGCAGGCTCTGCGCACGGTGATCGAGCACCACCATGCGCTGAGATTGCGTTTCCGCCGCGCGGCCGATGGCGAATTTCACCAGCGGTACCAGAGCAGTCCCGACGTGTTCGATGTGCCGATCCATGCCTTCCGGCTGCCGGCTGGCGACGAAGGCGCCCGGCTTGCCTTCATCGAGACGCAGGTCGCGCGCCTGCACGATTCTCTCGACATCGACAACGGCCCGGTCATGACGGTCGGGCTGTTCGAAGACCCGGCGGGGACGGATCATCACTTCTTCTTCACGATGCACGAACTCGTCACCGACGCCATGTCGTTGCAGATCACGTTGGAAGACCTGCGCACGGCCTATACGGCGCTCGCGGCCAGCCGTCGACCAGGGCTGCCCGCGTCGACGACGCCCTTCCATCAGTGGGTCGACCGGGTCATCGACTACGCGCGCGGGCCGGCGGCTGCAGCTCAATGGGCCTACTGGCTGGACCAGGCGCGCGAGGTTCATCCGTTTCCGGAAGACGATGCCGATGCCAGCGCCCTGCAGCGCGACATCGATGTCCTGGGCTTCGAAATTCTGTCGAGCGACGAGGTCAACGCCGTCCGTGGTCGTCTTGCGGGCGGATTCCAGCCGACTCTGATTCACGCCATCGTGGCCGGCCTGGCGCTCACGGCCCACCGAATCTCGGGCCAACGCAATCTCGTCTTCCACAAAGTCGCGCATGGCCGTGAAACCTGCATTCCCGGCACCGATGTCTCGCGAACGGTTGGATGGTTCATCACCCACACGCCCATTACCGTGCGTCTGCCTGACGGGTCGCTGGAAGGCGCCGGGGCGTTGGCGCAGGTCCTCGAACGGACCGCCGAACAGTATCGCGCCATTCCCGACAATGGCCTTGCACACAGCGCCCTGCGCTATTTCTCGGACGATCCACGCACCGCCGAACTGGCTCGTTTCGACCAGGTGAAGACACTCTTCCAATATATCGGTGATGTCTGGGAGGAGAACTATGACGGGACGTTGTTTCAGCCAACGGCATCTTCCCTGATGGACTTGCCGGACACCGTCGCGGCCGAAAACCAGGCCGACTATCACCTGCATGTCTACGCCTACGTCATGGACGGCTGCTTCCGGATGAAGCTGTTCTACACACGGCCGAATCATCGGGTCGAATCTGTCGAGCGCATGGCGTCGCTCATGCGAGAGGCGATGCGCGGTATGCTCCTCTAGCCCGAAGGAGGAGGGTGGGCCGTCTCAGCCGAGATAGGCCCGGATCAGGCGTTCGTCCTTGAGGAAGGATTGCCATTCGCCCGGTCCGACCTCGTGCACGATGCTTCCGACCGCCATGACATAGGCGCGGTCCGTGATTTCGGCGGCGATGCCGACATTCTGTTCGATCAGCAGGAGACCCATACCCCGCTCGCGAAGGGCTTTGATCACGAGCAGGATGTCCTTCACGACCTTCGGAGCGAGGCCAGTCGAGGGCTCGTCCATGATCAGCAGGTCGGGCTGCAAGAGCAGTGCCCGGGCGATCGCGACCATCTGCTGCTGGCCACCGCTCAACAGCTCGACGGGGGAGTCGAGACGCTCCTTTACGACGGGGAACAGCGCCGTAACTTCGTCCCAGGCGAAGCGCATGTTGCCGCGTCGGACCTTGCGGCCGACTGTCTCTGCCAGAACGAGGTTTTCGCGGACCGACAGCTCGCCGAACAAGCGGCGGTTTTCGAGCACGACGGCGAGGCCGTGCTGCGAGAGATCATGAGGCGGCGTCGAGGTGACATCCGTGCCGTTCTTGACGATGCGCCCGCTGCGCGCGCGCAGGAGACCGCAGATTGTCCGCACGAGCGTGGTCTTGCCCGCGCCATTCGCACCGACCAGCGCGACAGCTTCGCCATCGCCGACCTTGAGAGAGATGTCGTTCAGGACGGTGAGGGCGCCGTAGCCGGCGGAAACGGAGGTCACTTCCAGCACGATCAGACCCCGAGATAGACTTCGCGGACCCGCGGGTCTCGCTGGATTGCGGCCATGTCGCCGCTGGCGATGATCTCGCCGAAGTAGAGCGTGTGCACGGTGCGGGCCACCGTCATGAGGCCCATGTCATGGGAGACAAGCAGGACCGTAATGCCCTGTTCGTTCAGGCGCACAATCCACTCGCGCAGATTGTCGATCTCCTGCGCATTCAGGCCGGACGAGGGCTCGTCGAGCAGGAGAAGACGCGGCTCGCCCACGACCGCGCGGGCGATCTCGAGGATGCGGCGTTGCCCGGCCGTCAGGCTGGCGGCCGGCAGGTCGCGCAGGTTGCCGAGCTGAAAATGCTCGCAGGCGGCTTCGGCACGCTGGCGAATCTCACGCATCTGTCCGCGGGCGGCCGGCGTGCGCAGAAGGTCCTGCAGCATCGTCGTGCGGGTGAGCTTGGTGCACCCCACCATGATGTTTTCGAGCACGGTCATCTGCTCGAAGACCTGGGGCGTCTGGAAGGTTCGCACGAGGCCTGCCGTGCCGCGCCGCTGGATCGACTCGCGAACGAGCGGAGCGCCTCGGTAGGTGATCGACCCGGCGAGCGGGCGGATATAGCCGCTCACGATGTTGAAGAGCGTCGTCTTGCCCGAGCCGTTGGGGCCGATCAGGCCGATGATGCCGCCTTCCGGGACGTCGAACGTGACAGACCGCAGCACGGCGAGGCCGCCGAACGAATGGCCGACTTCCTTCAGCGCGAGGATGGCGTTAGCGGGCATGGTTGCCCTGCCGTGCGGCAAGCCGCGTCCAGAGACGGCCGAAGGCGCCCATCAATCCGTCGGGCAGCAGGACGACGACGGCAACGAGGGCGAGGCCAAACAGGATCTGGTGGATGTCGCCCAGCTTGCTCAGGAACTCCGGCAGGAAGGTCACGAACAGGGCGCCAACGACGATCCCGGGGATGGACGTGGCGCCGCCGATCACCGGGATCAGGAGGAAACTGATGGAGCGGTCGACCGTGAAGCTCTGTGTGCTTACGAACGAGGCATGATGGGCGAACAGGCTGCCCGCGAGACTGCCGAACAGGGCGCAGACCACGAAGACCCGCGTTCGCAGCGACTGCAGGTCGACCGACAGGGCGGCGGCGGCGGTGCTCGAGTCGCGCATGGCGCGCAGCATCAGCCCGCTGCGGCTGTCGACGAGGTTGTGCGCCGCCGCCATGCAGGCGAAGGCCACGATCCAGACGAAGAAATAGTAGCGCGACGGGCGGTCGAGAACGAACCCGAACAGGTCGAGCTTGGGGATGCCGCCGATGCCCAGCGTGCCGCCGGTGAGCCAGTCCCATTCGAAGAACAGGGCGCTGGCGATGGCGCTGAGCGCCAGGGTGCCCAGGGCGAGAAAGTAGCCCGTGAGGCGCAGGATCGGACGGCCGATCACGTAGGCGAGCGCCATGCTGATGGCAGCACCGACGACGAAGCCCACGATGCTCGGCAGGCCCATCATCACCGTGCAGTAGGCGCTGGCATAGGCACCGAGGCCATAGAAGGTGGCCTGCGCCAGGTTGACGATGCCGCAATGCCCGAGCAGCAGGCCAATGCCAAGACCGGCGATCGTGTAGATGCCGGTGAAGACCAGCAGGTCGGCGATGTTGCGTGGTACGACGAAGGGCAATGCCGCCCATATGACGAGCGCGACGGCGATCCAGAGGAGGCGGGGCTGCATGGTCATCCTCCCCGCCGGCCGGCGCGGCCCAGAATGCCGTTCGGCATGAGGATCATGATGATGATCAGCACCGAGAAGGCGACGACGTCCTTGTAGCTCGACGAAATGCCGATGATGGCCAGCGACTCGACCAGGCCGAGCGTGATGCCGCCAACGGCCGCTCCTAGGGGATTGGTGAGGCCGCCGAGCACGGCTGCCGCAAAGCCCTTCAGGGTAAGGTTGAGGCCGAGCGTATAGTCGACGGAGATCAGCGGCGTGACGAGGATGCCGCCCAGGGCGCCGAGCAGGCCGCCCAGAATGAAGGTGTAGGTGCGCATGCGCCCGACATTGATGCCGGTGGTTGCCGCGCCATCGGCGTCGATCGATGCGGCCATCATGGAGAGCCCGACGGTCGTGCGATGGAAGAAGGCGCGCAGCAGCAGCGTGGCGCCGATCCCGATCGCGATCAGCCAAAGCGCGTGGAACTGGATGACGGCATCGAGGACGAGCAGGACGCCCTCGCCGCCGATCGGCGGCAGCAGATGGCCGTCGCGGCCGATGAAGAAGAGGATGGACGCCGACAGCGTCAGGGCGAGGCCGATCGTGAGGAGGAGGAAGCTGTCTTCGCTGGCGTTCTTCTTAGCCATGTAGCGGACGAAGGCGACCTCGATGAAGGCGCCGACCAGCGCGCCGGCCAGCACGCCGCCGGCGATGGCGGCCGGATAGGGCCAGCCGGACTTGGTGAGCAGAAGGACCGTCGTCATGGCGCCGATAACGGCGAACTCGCCCTGCATGGCGTTGATGACGCGGCTTCCCTTGAAGATCGCCGACAGGCCCATGCCGACGAAGGCATAGACGATGCCGTTGGTCACGCCGGCGAAGATCGCCTGCAGGACGAGGCTGAGAGTCATTGAATGCGGTTCCGCGGGCAAGGAGACGGCGCAGGTTTTTGCTGCCTGCGCCGTCGAACGGTGGTTACTGTGCGACGCGGAATGGCGTGCGGGTGTACTTGCCGCCGACGAGCTTCGAGAAGACGAAGCTCGAGATCGGAATTCCCGTCATGTCGTCGGCTGCGAAGTTGTAGTTGGCGAGCACGCCCGTGTAGGGCGCCTTCATGGCCTCGCAGAGCTTCTCGCCCGTCGCGTCGGCGCCGGCCTTGGTAAGAGCCGCGGCGATGATGTGGGCGGCATCCCAGGCCGCCGCTTCGTAGTTCTTCGGCGTCGAGTTGTAGGTCTGCTTGTAGAGGTCGACGAAAGCCTTCTGGTGCGGCAGCGGATCCTCGCCGACCACGAACTCGGGGATGGCGATGTTGTCGGCCGCCGGACCCATGGCGTTCACGTACTCGTACGAGGACGAGCCGATCGCCGCGATCACCGGCTGGGTGATCTGGATCTGCTTGACGTTGCGGAACGGCGTCGCCGACGTGGCGATGATGAACACCGCTTCGGGGCGTGCGGCCTTGACCTTGGCGGCCTGCGTGGTCGTATCGGTGGCGCCGATCTCGAACTTCTCGACCGCCACCAGCTTGACGCCGTACTTGTCGGCGAGGGGCTTCAACTCGGCCATCACGACATTGCCATAGCCCGCGTCATGCAGCACGCCGACCTTGGTCGCCTTGATGCTCTTGGCATATTCCAGCAGGGCCTGGGCGTTCAGGCGCTGCGGCGGCAGGACGTGCGCCACACACTTGCGCTCACGCTCGACGGCCGGACCGATGCCGGTGAAGGCGATCTGCGGGATCTTGTTGGCGTGCGTGACGCCGCCGACCGCAACGGTGCTCGCCGTCAGCGACGGACCGAGCAGGGCCACGACCTTCTGCCCGAAGATCAGGTCGTTGGCCTTGCTGAGGGCGGTATCGGGGTTGGACGCATCGTCTTCGATGATGATCTTGATGGGACGGCCCTTTACGCCGCCCTTCGCATTGATGTCCTTCTCGGCCAGCAGAAGGCCGTTGCGCTCAGGCACGCCGAGGCCCGCCCCGGCGCCGGTGGCCGACACGATGGCGCCGATCTTGATCGGTTCGCCCGACGTCTGCGCCTGCGCCGCCATGGCGCTCAAACCGACCAATGCCGCAGCGCCGGTCAACCTCGCAATCGATGACAATGACATTCTTGCTTCCTCCCACGTGATGGATTTCTTCATTGGCCGCTTGCCGTCAGAGCAACGGCGGCGGTCCGGCCATGCCGAGGGCATGCTGGCCGAACAGGGCGCCCTGTACGTCGGGCGAGAACATGACGTGTGCGTTGGCTGCGTGCGCGTCGCGGAACAGGCGTTGCATGATCCCGCTGAGATAAAGGCCGCTGGAGCCGGCGACGGTCATCAGCATGTCTACGGCTTCGAGACAGAGGCGGACCGAGAAGAAGGCGTCGCGCCGATAGCGCAGCTTGTCTTCGTGCAGCGGTTCGCGGCCGGCACGGGCCACGTCCATCGCGTGAGCGCAGATCGCCCGCATCATCATCTCTGCCGCGTCGATGCGGGCGCTGGCCTCGGCCACCCTGAGCTGGACGGCCTGGCTGGCGCCGACCGGCTGCCCCGTGGTCGTGGCGTTGCGCTTGCGCGCCGCCCCCACGACGGTCTCGTAGGCCCCTTGCGCGCAGCCCAGCATGGTGCCCGACAGCACATAGGGACCCAGCGCCAGCATCGGCAGGCGGAAGAGCGGGGAGGGATTGACGGTAGAGCCGGGGTGCGGCTTGCCGTTCATCGCCCAGGCCGTGACCGTCCTGTAGTCCGGCACGAACAGGCCCTTGATCACGACATCCTTCGAGCCGGTGCCGGAGAGACCGACGGCGTGCCAGGTGTCGATGATCTCGTACTGCGAGCGATGGACGAGGGCGAAGCGCTGGTCGACCGGCGGGCCATCGTCATGCTCGCGCACCATGAAGGCCAACATGTTCCAGTCCGAATTGTCGACCCCGGAGGAAAGCGGCCAGCGGCCCGAGACCTCGTAGCCGCCCTCGACCTTGCGGCCGCGGCCGGCCGGGAAGACGAGCGAGGTGGCGATCAAGGTATCGCGCGAGATGTCCCAGATCTCGTCCTGCGCTTCCGGCTGGAAGTAGCCCAGCATCCAGTGATGGCTGGCGAGATTGCCGAGGTTCCAGGCGGTGGAAGGGCAGACCCGGGCGATCGTGGCGCAGGTGTCGACCAGAATGCCGACATCGAGATCGGCGCCACCGACGCGGGCCGGTTGAACCATGCGGAAGAGGCCGCTGCGATGGAGGTCGCGCTCGGTCTCGTCGGGCAGCCGCCGGAGCTTCTCGCAATCGACCGCCCGTGCCGCGAGGGCTGGCACCAGGGCGCGCGCCCGATCGAGCATTTCCGAGTAGCTCACGCCGGCGAATGACGTCGGTTCGGCCGGCAGCGTCGCCGACTTCGACCAGCCGGTGGCCCCTTCTCTCGGCATCCCAATTCCTCCCACCGATACGGCGTTGTTCGTTGAAGGAACGATGCGCGTCGTGCACGATCAGGTCAAGTGACCTAATTTTTTGGTCATGTGACCTCGGGAGGAACAATGGCGATCAAGGTGCTCGAAATCCATCATCAAGGGGTGCGCATCGGCGCCGACGAGAAGACTCTCGCCGATCTCGAAAATTTCTATGCCGGCGTCCTTGGCCTCGAGCGCGACAAAGGCAGGCCGGAGATTCCCGGCATTCCGGGCATGTGGATCAATGTCGGCGAAGTCGGGCAGATCCACCTGATCGGCGGCGACCTGCCGTCACCCTTCGCTCAGGGGCCGGGCCGAGATCCGACGGCGCCGCACGTGGCGCTTGCCGTCGAGAACATCGTCGAGACCAAGGCCGAGCTCGATCGGCTGGGAGCATCGTACTGGTCGCTGAAGGGGGCGACGGGCCCGGATGCCGAGCAGCTCTTTCTCAACGATCCGTGCGGCAACATGGTGGAACTCCACCAGTTCGATAAGTGCCGCTGCCGGCTGAAGAGCCGTGTGAAGCCGTCCTAGCCCGACACGGGCGCGGCGAGGCCCGCACACAGGAAGGGAACGATCTCGCGGATGGCCGCCTCCATGTCCGCGGGATCGCAGCGCCCCTGGGAGATCGCTTCCAGGCGGCCGGGCTGGAGCAGCGTCCAGACGTACGCGCCCATCATGAAGTAGTAGCGCCAGTAGAGCGTTTCGGTCGGCACGGCGGGCAGGGCACGGCCGATCGCGGCGACGTAGAGTGCGTTGGTCTCGTCGTAGATGTTGGCCCGCACGACGTTCGCCGTCTCGTCCGGATCGGTGAAAAGCCGGGCATGCATCTGCATGGTGGAAGGCTTTCCGCTCTGCCGGGCTTCCGGCAGCAGCAGCGACCTCACCAGCGCGTCGACCAACGCCTCGAGTGGGACGCGGCCGTTCGGATGCCGTGACTCGGCTTCGCGCAGCAACGATCGGCGGCGGTCGGTGACTTCCCGGCCGATGCGCGCGACCACGGCCTCGAAGATCGCGCGCTTCGATTCGAAATAGTAGTGGAGCTGGCCGACATTGACCCCGGCCCGGCGGGCGATGGCCCTCGTGGTCGCGCCGCCATAGCCGAACCGGCCGAACATCTCTTCGGCAACGTCTAGGATGCGCTCCGGCAGATTGGGCTTCGAGAGCCGCTGGCGCCGCCTTGTGGCGCCCGATGATCTCGCGGGCGAACTCTTCGCGCGGATGCGCCCGCTCTTCTTGCTCACTGCCTTTGTTGCCACGAAGATTCCCGGTTTCGATGGAGAGCCTCTCATAAAGGGAAGCTCCGCTCATTTCCATTCCTGCTGCCACTCTGGCGGGAGTTTGCGGTCCGGCGGCGGAGATTGGAGCCGGGAGCGCGCGCCGTTGAAGCAGGGCCGATTCCTCGGTAGCGTCCAGGCTGCGAGAGAGGTCGGGCGAGAGGAAGCATTTTGATGGTGATGGCTTCCGGAAGCGGGTGGAGCAAGCGATGGCTCGCGATACCTGTCGTGGCCTACGCGTTCGTCTTCGCGCTGCTCGGCGGCGCTGGCGTTGCTCTCTGGGCAATGGAGGGGGGCGGCCTGCCATGGGCCCCCGAAGCCGAGCCCGCATCTGTCGCCGCGTCCAAAGCGGTACAGTTGGAATTGTCCCCTCTCGGTCGGGGGCTGGACCTTCCGCCGCGCACCACAGCTCCTCAGGCGACGGCGCCGACGGAGCTTAAGGCGGCGCCGCAACCGGCGGTGCCCCTGCTGCAGCAAGCCGAGGCGGGGAAGGACGATACGGCGGCCTTGTCGACGAAGACGCCTGAACCGCCGACGTCGACCTCCCAATGTTCGGTCGATCCCGGCCCTTGGCCCACCGACCGGACGAGCCAGATCAAGATCATCCAGCTTCTGCTGCGCGACCTCGGCTTCTATGCCGGCACCACCTACGGTACGATGGGACCGGCCACCCGGGCGGCGATTGCCAAGTTTCAGTTCGCCGCCAACGAAGCCGAATCAGGCGAGCCCAACGAGATGTTGTTCGTGGCGCTCAAGAAGAAGTGCGCGTCGGCGTCGCCCTGAGCGAGCCGGCCCAGGCGGTATCGTCGGCGCCGCAGCGCTTAGGCCTCGCGCCGGCCGTCGTGCCCTTCGGCTTCGTCGTAAGCCGACTTGATCATCCACCAGCAGAACAGGATGGCGAACGCCGACAAGGCCAGGCCGAAGGCCAGGATACCGCTGTCGCGAGCAGCGCCAGCCATGAACAGGCCGACAAGGCCGAGCAGGCCCACGAATATGCCCATGATCCAGTGAGACATTTTTCTCTCCTCAATCGTCGTCGAACAGAATGCGGCCTGCAGAGCCGTCGGGGTCGTCGTATTGGCCGTTGCGCAGCGCCCAGAGAAAGGCCGCCAGAGCCAGCAAGCCCAGGAAGAGCGCTGCCGGCACGAGAACGAGCAGACTGTCCATCAGAGCACCTGCCGAAGGCTGGAGGGCTGCGGGGCTGGCGGGCGAATGCCAAGGCGTAATGAATTGCCGATCACCAGCAACGAGGACGAGGACATGGCCACGGCGGCGACCAGGGGTGTGACCTCGCCCAGGATCGCCAGCGGCACGGCGGCGAGGTTGTAGAGGAGCGCCAAGGCCAGGTTCTGGCGCATCAGGCGATTGGCGCGACGTGCCACATCCAGCGCTTCGACGACCGGCTGCAGTGCATCGCCCTGGAACACCGCATCGGCGGCATTCTGCGTCGCTTCGGCGGCCGTCGTTGGCGATAGAGAAGCATGCGCGGCGGCAAGGGCCGGCGCATCGTTCAGCCCGTCGCCGACCATCAGCACGTGCTTGCCCTGCGTTGCCAGCGCGGCCAGGTGCTGTGCCTTGGCCGCGGGCCTCGCCTCGGCACGCCAGGTATCGATGCCGACGATCCGGGCGACATCGGCCACGGCGGTCGGCCGGTCACCCGAGAGCAACTCGACGGCGAGCCCGTCGCGATGCAAGGCCGCGACGGCCTTCGCGGCATCGGAACGCAGCCGATCGGCAAAGGCGAAGCGGACTGGCTTGTGGCCCGGCTCGACGAACCAGAGTTCGGACCGGCCGTCGTCCACTGCATCGGCAACGCCACAGAAGGCGGCCGATCCCAGGCGCGCGTCGCCGCTTTCGAGCCCCTCGCCAGGATGCTCGACGACGTTCGGGGTGGCCGCCACTCCCGGCACGGCGCGCAGGAGGGCGCGCGCCAGGGGATGGCGGGAGTTCGCCGCGAGCGCGGCCGCGCGACGCCTGGTTTCGGGGTCGGCAGGACCGTCGACGAGTTCGGGACGCCCCAGGGTAAGGGTGCCGGTCTTGTCGGAGACGACATGGTCGATCTGCGCCAAACGCTCGAGTGCCGTCGGCGAAAGCAGCAGGATGCCCGAACGCAGCAGACGCGTGCCCGCCACCACCTGAACGACCGGGACCGCAAGGGCGAGCGCGCAGGGACAGGTGATGATGAGCACCGCCGTGGCCACCAGCAGCGCGCGATCCCAGGCGAGGTCTCCCAGCATCATCCAGCCGAAGAAGGTCAGCAGTGCGGTGACATGCACCACTGGCGCATAGGCGCGTGCGATTCGGTCGGCGATGGCTGTGAAGCGCGACCGCCCGCGTTCGGCAGCCTCGACGAGCCGGACGATCTCCGCCAGCAAGGTACGGTCGCCGGCGGCGGTAACGCGTACGCGCAGCGGGGCGCCGAGGTTGACCATGCCGGCGAATACCCGGGCCCCCGGTTCGACCGCCTGCGGTACGCTTTCACCGCTGATCAGGGCGGCGTCGAGCGAGGATCTTCCCTGGCAGACGATGCCGTCTGCCCCCAGCCGTTCGCCGGCCGCGACCAGCAGCACGTCGCCGGGAACGAGCGCGTCGACGCGGCGCGGGGCCGTGCTGCCGTCGGCCGTGACGACCGTGACGCTGCGGGCTGTCAGCGCCAGCAAGGCCCGTACGGCATGGCGCGCACGGCCACGGGCGCGACGGTCGAGATAGCGGCCGACCAGGAGGAAGAAAAGCAGGGTGATCGCCGAATCGAAGTAGGCATGCGGGCCGCCGACCCAGGCTTCGTGGAGGCTCACCACGCAGGCCAGAATGACGCCGATCGAGATCGGAACGTCCATGTTGGTGCGGCCGGCCTTCAGGGCGGCGATGGCCGAACGGAAGAAGGGGCGACCGGCGTAGGCGACGGCGGGCAGAGCGATGGCAGCTGAAAGCCAATGGAAGAGGGTACGCGTCGCCTCGCCCATCGAGCCGTCGTGGCCCGACCAGACGGCGACCGACAACAGCATGACATTGGCGGCGGCAAATCCCGCCACCCCGAGCGCGCGCAGCAAGTCGCGCGTGTCGCGATCCTCGCCGGCGTTGGCCGCGACGATGTCGTAGGGGGCCACCTTGAAGCCGAGGGCCGCGACAAGGCCGGCATGGGCATTGGCGTCCTCGGCCGGACCACGCCAGCCAAGAGAGAGACGCCGCGTCGAGAGGTGTACGCGAGCCCTGGTGATGGCCGGGTTGCGTGCCAGCAGGCTCTCGATCAGCCAGACGCAGGCGGCGCAGTCGAGGCCTTCGACCAGCAGGTCCAACGTGGCTTCGTTCCGGCCGGTGACGTGCGCATGGCCGGCGAAGTCGGTTTCCAGGGGCTCCGGCCGCCTTGCGTGCCGTTCCTCCAGGCGTCGGTAGAAGGAATCAAGACCGGCCGCGCCGATGATGGCGTGTGCGCCGGCGCATCCTGCGCAACAGAACTTGCTGTCGGAAAGCCCGCGCAAGACCTCGCCGCAATGCGCGCAGCTCCGCTCGACCACGGCAGCGGGAGAGGGCGCGCAGAGGGCGACGTCGGTCATTGCAGGAACATCCGGCGGGTCTGAGCGAAGCGCTGGCCGTCGCGCTCGATCACGATGTCGATGTCCCAGTTCCCGCGGGCCGGCAGGTCCACCGTGCCGGTAAGCTGTCCCGGTCCGACGATGGCCATGGCAATGTCGAGCGGCGGCCGCTTTTCCGTCGGCCGCACCAGCTCGACGGTCGCACGCGCCCCGGCGAGTGGCCGGCCGTCGCGATCGGACAGGGTGAGATCGAGCCGGCGGCTCTCCGGCCGCCATTTGGAGTCGATTCGCCAGCCCAGAGAATCCCGGCTTTGCTGGGCGGTAATGACGTCGTTGTAGCGCAGCCCGCGGTCGCGTGGCTTGGGCGTATAGAGGCCCGAGAACGATCCCACGGCAAACCAGATCATGATGCCGTTGACCGCGATGACGAGCATAAAGCCCAGGACGAAAAGCCAGGGAATGTAGCGACCGCGCGAGGCGAGGGGGGGGCTCATCGGCAAGCTCCTTTAACGGCCAGGTCCGACAAAGACGGCATCGTGCGAGGCCCGACGCGCCTGTGATGCCTCGCGCACTTGGAACGTGATCGGCTTGGAGCCCGCGGGCGCGTTCTTCGACGGTACCGTAACGAGCACCCGGAAGGTGCCGACCGCGTCGGGATGCACCACCAGGCTCGGCGATCCCGATGCGCCATCGGCGTCGGCGCCGATGATGCTCAGAACAGCCGAGGGCAGTCCTTCGACGGCCACCTGGAAGTGAGCCTCCTCGCGATGCTTGTTCAGGATCTTGAGGGTATAGGAGTTGCGAATGTCGCCGTTGGACAGGCGGACATAGTTCGGGCTGCGGTCGCGCTGGACCGTCAGTTCGGCGTCGCTGCGCAGCAGGAATGCCACCAGCATGATCGCAGATACGAGGCCGAGCAGGCCGGCATAGAGCAGGGTGCGGGGTCGCAGCGGCCGCCACGCCACGCGGCCGGTCCCCTTGACCACGCTGGTCTCCTTGGCGTGCTGGTTGGCCAGGGTGTCCCAGCGGATGAGGTCCAGCGGCCGCCCGACCTTGTCCATGGTCTGGGTGCAGGCGTCGATGCAGAGGCCGCAGCCGATGCATTCGATCTGCTGGCCGTCGCGGATATCGATGCCCGTCGGGCAGACGGCGACGCACAGGCGGCAGTCGACACAGTCTCCACGACCCTCCCAGGTGTCGCCGGCCTTGTGCTTGCCGCGCTGCTCGCCGCGCCATTTCTGGTAGGTCACGATCAGGCTCTGCTCGTCGAGCATCGCGGCCTGGAAGCGCGGCCAGGGGCACATGTAGGTACAGACCTGCTCGCGTGCCCAACCCGCGAGAACGTAGGTGGTCGCGGTGAACAGCCCGACGAACGTATAGACTTCGAGCGATGCCTCGCCGCGGAAGATCTTGACCAGAGTGGTCGGAGCGTCGACGTAGTAGAAGACCCAGGCGCCGCCCGTCGCCGCCGCAATGACAAGCCAGGCGGCATGCTTCAGGCCCTTGCGGGCAGCCTTGGTTGCCGACATCGGCTGGCGGTCGAAGCGCATGCGCTCGTTGCGATCGCCTTCGATCCAGCGCTCGACCAGCATGAAGAGATCGGTCCAGACAGTCTGCGGGCAGGTGAAGCCACACCAGACGCGCCCGAACAGTGACGAGGCGAAGAACAGGCCGAGCGATCCCAGGATCAGAAGGCCGGTGACGAAATAGACTTCCTGCGGCCAGATGACGACGTCGAAGAACCAGCCGCGCCGGCCGTCGAGATCGATCAGGATGGCCTGCGACGGCGCATTGGGGCCGCGGTCCCAGCGTATCCACGGCACGAGGTAGTAGAGGCCGAGCAGCAGGACAAGGACGGCCCACTTGATGCGCCGCCACTGCCCGGCAATCGCACGCGGGTAGACCTTGATGCGGGTGACGTAAAGCGGCAGCTCGGCTTTCTGTGCGGCGAGCGAGACCGCGTCTTCATCCCGAACCTTTGTGTCGATACCCATGATACGCCCGCATACTGCCTAGCGGCCGCCGCCCAGTGCGTGGACGTAGATCGTGAGCATCTTGATGGTCGCTTCGTCGAGGCGTCCGGTCCAGGCCGGCATGCTGCCGTTGCGGGCGTAGAAGATCGACCGATAGATGGCATCGCGATTGCCGCCATAAAGCCAGATCCCGTCGGCGAGGCTGGGCGCGCCCAGCTCCTGGTTGCCCTTGCCTTCGGGACCATGGCAGGCCGCGCACTGATCCTTGAAAATCTGCGCGCCTTCCGGCGTGGCCTGCGCCTTGCCGGACAGGCTCAGCACATAGTCCGTCACCGCCGCGATCTGGGCGCCCGTGAGCATGCCGTCGATGCCGAAGCGCGGCATCATCGACTGGCGGGACTTGTCGTCGGCATTGCGGATGCCGTGCTCGATCGTGGCGCGGATCTGGTCGAGACTGCCGCCCCAGATCCAGTCGTCGTCCACCAAGTTGGGGAAGCCGTGGCTGCCCGCACCGCCAGCGCCGTGGCACTGCATGCAGTTGGTCTGGAACGCCGAGCGACCACCGGCCATGGCGAAGCTGAAAAGCTCGGGCTCCTTGGCGATGTCGGCGAGCGAAGTGGTCCGGATGCGGTCGACGAAGCCGGCGCGCGCCTTGGCCTGCTCGGCGAGCTCCTGGGTGAGTTCGGCGCGGCTCCAGTAACCCAGCACACCCTTCGTATGGCCGTTCAGCCACGGCCAGGACGGGTAGAGGGCACAGTAGACGATGGCGAACACCACCGTGGCGTAGAAGGTATAGACCCACCAGGTCGGCAGCGGGGTGTTCAGTTCCTTGACGCCATCCCACTCGTGGCCGGTCGTGTTCTGACCCGACAGCGTGTCCTTCTCGATCTTGGTCGGCATGGCCGGTCCTTCGTCATTCGTCGTTGAGCGGGATGCGGGAGTCCTTCTCGAACCGGCGCCGGTTCTTCGGACGCCATGCCCAGAAGGCGATGCCGGCGAAGACCACGATCGCCCAGATGGTCCAGATCGAGGTGAGCAGCTCGCCGAGCGCTTCGAGAGTCATGTCCGTTCTCCCTATTGCCGCAGCCGCTCGGGCGGGATGTCGCCGAAGCGCACCAGCGTGCCCAGCATCTGCAGATAGGCTACGAGCGCATCCATTTCGGTGATCGCCGTCGAGTCGACATTGAACTTGCCGACGACGGCCCGCGGATACCGCTTCTCCATCGCCGTCGGATCGAGCTCCGGATTGACCTGCGCTTCGAGGTCGGCGCGGGCGTTGGCGATCATTTCGTCGGTATAGGGCGTGCCGGCCGCGCGCATCGCGCGGAGGTGGCTGGCGATGTCGCTGTAGTCGAGCTTCTTGTAGGCGAGGAACGGATAGGCCGGCATGACGCTCTCCGGCACGACGGCACGCGGCGAGACGAGATGGGCGACGTGCCAGTCGTTGGAATAGCGGCCTCCGACGCGCGCCAGATCCGGCCCGGTGCGCTTGGAGCCCCACTGGAAGGGCCGGTCGTACATGCTTTCGGCGGCGAGGCTGTAGTGACCGTACCGCTCGACTTCGTCCTTGAACGGGCGGATCTGCTGGCTGTGACAGGTGTAGCAGCCCTCGCGGACGTAGATGTTGCGGCCCAGCAGCTCGAGCGGCGTGTAGGGACGCACCCCGTCGACCCGCTCGATCGTGGTCTCGATGGAGAACAGCGGGATGATCTGCACCAGACCGCCGATCGAGACCGTAATCAGGGTCAGGATCACCAGCAGGATGGCGTTCTTTTCGATCGTCTCGTGACGAATGAGCATTTGCGCGTCTCCTAGGCCGCGAGAGCAGGGTGGGGACGCGTGGAAACCGCTTCGGCTTCGCCGCGGATCGTGCGCCACATGTTGTAGGCCATGAGCAGTCCGCCGGTCAGGAAGCAGACCCCGCCCAGGAACCGGATGAAGTAGAAGGGCTGCATGGCGGCGACGGTCTCGACGAACGAGTACTGCAGGAAGCCCAGCTCGTCGTAGGCGCGCCACATCAGGCCCTGCATGATGCCGCTCACCCACATCGCGGTGATGTAGAGAACGATGCCGATGGTCGCGATCCAGTAGTGCCAGCCAATCAGGCGGGTCGACCACATGGCCGGGCGGTTCCACAACTTCGGCACCATATAGTAGAGCGTGCCGAACACGATGAAGGCGACCCAGCCCAATGCGCCGGAATGGACATGGCCGATCGTCCAGTCGGTGTAGTGGCTGAGCGAATTGACGGCCTTGATCGACATGACCGGGCCTTCGAAGGTCGCCATGCCGTAGAAGCCCACGGCGGTGACCGAGAAGCGCAGCCCGGGATCGGTGCGCAGCTTGTCCCACGCGCCGGAGAGCGTCATCAGGCCGTTGATCATGCCGCCCCAGCTCGGCATCCACAGCATGACGGAGAAAACCATGCCGAGCGTCTGCGCCCAGTCGGGCAGCGACGTGTAGTGCAGGTGATGCGGGCCGGCCCAGATGTACATGAACACCAGGGACCAGAAGTGCACGATCGACAGCCGGTAGGAGTAGACCGGGCGGTTCGCAGCCTTCGGAATGTAATAGTACATCATGCCGAGGAAGGCCGCGGTCAGGAAGAAGCCGACGGCGTTGTGCCCGTACCACCACTGGATCATGGCGTCCTGCACGCCCGACCAGGCGCCGTAGCTCTTGGAACCGGTGATAGACACCGGAATCGCCATGTTGTTGACGATGTGCAGGCCGGCGATGGTGATGATGAAGGCGAGGTAGAACCAGTTCGCCACGTAGATGTGCGGCTCTTCGCGCTTCAGCACGGTGCCGAGATAGACAACCAGGTAGGCGACCCAGACGATCGTCAGCCAGAGATCGATGAACCATTCCGGCTCGGCGTACTCCTTGCTCTGGGTGATGCCGAGCAGGTAGCTGGCGGCGGCCGTGACGATGAAGAACTGGTAGCCGAGCAGCACGAACCAGCCGAGCGGTGCGCCGCCGAACAGGCGGGCGCGGCAGGTGCGCTGCACGACATGGAAGGCCGTGCCGATCAGCGCGGTGCCGCCGAACGCGAAGATGGCGGCCGACGTGTGCAGCGGCCGCAGGCGGCCAAAGGTCAGGTACTCGCTGTCGAAACTGAGCTGCGGCCAGACCAGCTGGGCGGCGATGACGACGCCCGCCAGGAAGGCGACGATGCCCCAGAACATCGTCAGCACGACCGCAGCACGGATCACATCCTCGACATAGCGCGGCGCAGAGGGGCGTCCGGCATTCAGGATTGCTTGACTCGACATACTTTCTCCCCGCGAAGGTCGGACGGACCCTAGGAGATCGCCGCCGGAGAACCTTGATTTAGGTCAAGGCCCACGTCTGCCGGGCCGATATCTAGTGACGCATGCATTTCGAGAGTGAAACGCCATGAGCGAGTCCGTCGCGGTTTTCCCCGGACCGCAACCGCGCATCCGGCGCGTTGCGATCGACCGGCCGTGGACCTGGCTGGCAGCAGGCTGGAACGATCTATGGACCGTTCCCGTCATCAGCCTGTCCTATGGTTTGTTCCCAGTCATCACGGGCTGGCTGGCAATCGCTCTGCTGCTGTGGTTCGACTATCCCTCGCTGGTGTTGCCGCTCAGCGCCGGCTTCTTCTTTGTCGGGCCGTTCATTGCGGTCGGCCTCTATGAGACCAGCCGGCGGCTCGAAGCCGGCCTGCCCGTCGATGGCGACTCGACCCTGAGCGCCTGGCGTCGCAATGCCGATCAGATCGCCCTGATGGGCCTCGCCCTGCTCTTGCTGCACCTCGCCTGGATGCGCATTGCGCAGCTTCTCTTCGCCTTCTTTCCCTGGCAGAGCGTTCCATCCTGGACCCATTTTACGGATCTCCTTTGGCACGCAACGCGCAGCCTGCCGTTCCTTGCGGCGGGCGTGGCGATCGGCGCCGTGCTCGCCGCGGTGGCATTCGTCATCGGAGCCTTTTCGATGCCTTATCTCCTGGACCGCCGCTGCTCGAACCTGTTCGAAGCCATCGCCATCTCCGTCGCCGCGGTGAGGCTCAATCCCAAGCCAATGCTCTTGTGGGCCGGGTTGATCGTCATGCTGGTGACTATGGCGATGGTGCCGGGCTTCCTCGGACTGGTCGTGGTGTTGCCGGTCGTGGCGCATTCGACATGGCATGCCTACCGCGACATCGTGAGCTTCGAGGCGTTGCCCGAACCCGCTAGAAGCGCTGGCTCGCCAGCGTAAGCATCACCAGCGCGTTCCCAAGCAGGAGGGGCGCGCTCATCCATCGGCCCGCGCCTCGCAACTTCCGGCGCATCAGCAGGCCGCCCCAGCCCACGGCGATCAAGGCTGGCATCGTGCCGAGGGCGAAGGCTGCCATCGCGAGGCCGCCGCTCGACCCCGAACCCGTGCCGGCCGCGGCGGCCAGGGCGCCATAGAGCAAGCCGCACGGCAGGAAGCCGAGCAGGACGCCCAGGCTGTATCTCGCGGCATTGCCGGTGGCGCCGGCAAGAGGTCCGGCGAGGCGCGACAGCCAGGCCTGCAGACCAAACCCGTTGATGCCCAGCGACACCCCCAGTGCCTGGGTAATCAGCAGCAGCGCGGCCGCCACGAGTAGGGTGCCGGACAGCCAGCCGAAGGCCGCCGTCGACGCGAAAAGCCCCGTAGCCTCTCCGGCGATCGCCCCCAGCAGCACATAAGTCGTGAGGCGCCCGAGATGATAGGGCGCGAGCGCGGCCCCTGCGAGCCGATGCCATTCCCCGTAGTTGGCCCGCGCGGGTTTGTCGGCATCGGCAATGACTTGTCCGAGCACGAAGGGGCCGCACATGCCCGTGCAATGGATGAGGCTGCCGGCCAGACCTGCGAGAAGCATCGCGACGGGCAACCCGGCTGGATCCGCCGCTGCCGTCTGCAACCCGTCAGCGCAAAGCGCCAAGAACCGGACAATCGTCTCCATGCTCACAATAGATCATTTCGGCCTCGCCGCGGACTTGACGCAGGTCAAGGCACTCGTTGCACGCAGGCGGCAAAGCAAAACATCACCGGAGGAGATTGACCATGGAATACAAGACGATCCTCGTCCACTGCGACGCCGCGCCCAAGGTCGGCCAGCGGCTTGCCGTTGCAGCGGAACTGGCGCAGCGATTCGGCGCCCATCTGGTTGGCGTGCATGCACGACCGCCGTTCGAGGCTCCTGTCTTCTTCGAAGGGGGGATGCCGATGGACGCGCTGTTTGCCTCCTACGAAGCCGGCGTCAAGGCAGACGCAGAGGCGGCGCGGGCAGCCTTCGACAAGGCGCTGAAGGGGCGACACCTCTCGCACGAATGGCGGGCGGTCGACGGCTTCATCGACAGCGAACTCGCGATCCAGGCGCGTTATGCCGATCTCACCATCGTCGGGCAGACCGACTTCGATGCCCAGACGCCGACGCCGTCCGATCTTCCGGAATCCGTCGTGCTGTCGACAGGGCGGCCCATGCTGATCGTGCCGCATGTCGGAGTCCGTTCGCAGCCGGGTGAACGGGTGATGTTGTGCTGGAACGCCAGCCGCGAAAGCGCGCGTGCGGCGGCAGATGCCCTCCCGTTCCTGCGGGCGGCAAAGAAGGTCATCGTGCTGGTCGTCGATCCGCATACCTCGGCCGATGGTCACGGCGCGGAGCCGGGGGCAGATGTGGCGCACTGGCTGGCGCGCCACGGCATCGATGTCACCGTCCAGCGCGATGTTGCCGCTGACTCGGATGTCGGGGGCGTGGTCCTGTCGCGGGCGGTCGACCACAATATCGATCTGGTCGTGATGGGCCTCTACGGCCATTCGCGGGTGCGCGAGATGGTGCTGGGTGGCGCCAGCCGCACGCTCCTGTCCAGCATGACCGTCCCTCTGTTCGTGTCCCACTGATGGATGCCCGTACCCTCGCGGCCTACGATCGTGCGGTGCCGCGCTACACCAGCTATCCGACGGCCGCGCAGTTTCACGGCGCCATCGGCCCGGTCGAGCATCGGGCCTGGCTGCAGGATCTCGCCCGCACGAGCGCGACTTTCTACCTGCATGTTCCGTTCTGTGCCCGGCTCTGCTGGTATTGTGCTTGCCACACGTCGGCGGTGAACCGGCCGGACTCGCTCGACGCCTACGCGCAGGCCCTGGCGAAAGAGATCGACCTCGTCGCCGCGGCGGCCCCCGATCTCTGCATCGGGTCGATCCAGTGGGGCGGCGGCACGCCGTCGCAACTCGGCGTGGACCGGATCGTGTCGGTCGCCCGACAGCTTGCGGCCCGCTTCGATCGACGCAGTGGCGAAGAGACCTCGATGGAGATCGACCCGCGTTTCTGTGACGAGGCGCTCGTCGGCGCCCTGCAGGCAATCGGCGTCAATCGTGTCAGCCTCGGCGTTCAGGATTTCGATATCGGCGTCCAGCAGGCGATAAACCGGCTGCAGTCGGTCGACGACACGGCCGCGGCAGTCGCTCGCCTGCGCGAAGCGGGCATTCGACGCATCAACATCGATCTCGTCTACGGTCTGCCTCGGCAAACTCCCGAGACGCTGGCGCGCACACTCGATGCCGCCCTGCAATTGGCACCCGACCGATTCGCGGTATTTGCCTATGCGCATGTGCCGTGGATGAAGGCGCGCCAGAAGCTGATCGACACCGAAACACTGCCCGGTGCGGCCGAGCGGTCGGCCATGTCTGCGCTCGTGTCGGAGCGATTGCTCGCCGGTGGCTACGTGAAAGTGGGACTCGATCACTATGCGCGCCCCCACGACGCCTTGGCGATGGCGGCGGGGCGCGGCCAGCTCCGCCGTAGTTTCCAGGGGTACGTCGCCGAAGAGCGACCGTGGGTCGTGGGCCTCGGTGCTTCGGCCATCTCGAGCCTGCCGCGCGGCTATACGCAGAATGCCGCCGACACGACGCGCTATCGATCGCTGATGGATGCCGCCACCTTCGCGACGGCCCGGGGGCTGGAGTTCTGCGCTGCCGACCGGCTGCGCGGCGAAATCATCGAGCGGCTGATGTGCACCTTCTCGGTCGATCTCGCCGAGGTGTGCTGTCGTCACCAAGTGTCGTTGCCGTCATTCCTGGCCGAGATCGAGGCGCTCCCGGCGCTTGTCGATGACGGCCTGGTTGAACGGCAGGGAGACAGGATCAACGTCACCGAGCGCGGGCAACCGCTGGTGCGCTTCGTCTGTGCGGCATTCGATCATCACTTGCATCATGCCGATGGCCGCCACTCGCGCGGCATCTGAAGGGAGAATTGGGCCATGAGTACGCATCAACTGGTCGCTGCGCATGTCGAAGCAGCGCTCGCCGAGGCCGGCGGCAAGGGCATCTCCGAGGATGTTGTTGCACGGTGCCTTCTGTCGGAGGCGATACGGATCTTCCAGCGCGGCCGGCCGAACGACGATATTGCGGCGGAACTGACGGCCGCCGCCGACAATCTGGACGAGTCCACTCCGCTTGCTTTCATCAGGCCTTGAGCCGTCTTGTCGGTGTCGCCGCCGGCCATGCTATCGTGGCCGGGAAAGACAATGCATCGATGAGTCAACCCTCGCAATCCGCGACGTCCCCGGAAGAAGTCGCCGCCATCGTCGCGGCGTCGGGTCATGCGCAGCTTCTCCTGTGGCCCGATCTGCGCATCGTGACGGCGAGCGACGGCTACTGCGCTGCGCTGGGCCTCGGGCGCTCTGCGCTGGCCGGTCGGACACTCGACGAGGTCTTCGCTCCGGGGCCGGATCTGGAGATTCTCAAGGCATCCCTCGAAGTCGCGCGCGAGACGGGGCGCCCGCACCGCAACGACAGGTCCGGAAGGCTGCTGGTGCAATCGCCAGCCGGCAGTGCCGCGGGACTGTCGCTGGCCGATACGGTCAGCAGCCCGGTGCCGTCGCCCGACGGCGGGGTGAGGTGGCTGCTCCATGGTGCGGCCCTTCCCGGTGAAGGTGGGCGGACACACTTGGCGCAGGCCCTGGAAGCGGCGGAGGCGCGGCTGCGCTCGGTCCTGCAGACCGTGCCGGACGCCATGATCATCATCGACGAGCGGGGGCGGATCGAGTCGCTCAGCAAGACGGCGGAACGGCTGTTCGGCTTCAGTGCCGGCGAGGTCGTCGGACAGAACATCAGCATGTTGATGCCGTCGCCCTATCGCGAACAGCACGACGTCTATATCGAGCGCTATCTGTCGACCCGCGAGCCGCGCATCATCGGCATTGGCCGTATCGTCGTCGGGCAGCGCAAGGACGGCACCACCTTTCCCATGCATCTCACGGTCGGCGAACTTCAAACCGGCGAGCGGCACCATTTCACTGGCTTCATTCGGGATCTCACGGATCAACAGATCACGGAGACCCGCCTCAAGGAGCTGCAGTCCGAAGTCACGCACATGTCGCGCTACACGGCGCTCGGCGAAATGGCCTCGACGCTTGCGCATGAAATCAATCAGCCCCTGACGGCGATCAGCAACTACCTGAAAGGCTCGCAGCGTCTGATCGATCGTCTGGAGGGAGAGCCGGTGCCCCAGTTGCGCGACGCCGTCGGGAAGGCGGCCGAGCAGGCCTTGCGCGCCGGCCAGATCATCCGTCGCCTGCGCGAATTCGTGTCGCGTGGCGAAAGCGAGCGGCGAATCGAGAGCCTGCCCAAACTGATCGAGGATGCGAGCACGCTGGCCCTGGTCGGCATCAAAGATGTCGGTGTCGAGGTGCGTTTCAGGCTCGACGCCCGGGCGGATCAGGTTCTGGCGGATCGGATCCAGATTCAGCAGGTGCTGGTGAATCTGATTCGCAATGCCATCGAGGTGATGGCGGACAGCGAGCCGCCGCGTACGCTCGAGATCGCGACCGCGGCCGACCCGGACGACATGGTCGTGGTGAGCGTTGCCGATACGGGCGGCGGCCTTGCGCCCGAGATCGCCCGTAACCTCTTCCAGCCGTTCATGACGACCAAGCGCAAGGGCATGGGCCTGGGGCTCTCGATCTGCCGCACGATCGTCGAGGCACATGGCGGGAAGATCTGGGTGGAGACGCCTGCCGGTGGAGGTACCGTCTTCCGCTTCACTTTACCGGGCTTCGGCCGGCAAGAGGGCGGCCATGGCCGCTAGCCAGGTCGTACACGTCATCGATGACGATGCCGACGTTCGTCAATCCCTGGCCTTTCTGCTGAGCACGGAAGGTCATGCCGTCCGGGTGCACGACTCGGCGCTGGCTTTCCTGAAGGCGCTCCCCGACGCGCAGGACGGCTGTGTCCTTACCGACATTCGCATGCCCGATATGGACGGGCTGGAACTTCAACGCCGCCTCAACGAACTGAAGGCGGGATTTCCTGTCATCATTATGACCGGGCATGGCGATGTGTCGCTCGCGGTGACGGCGATGAAGGCCGGCGCCGTCGATTTCATCGAGAAGCCGTTCGACGACGAGGCGCTCTTGTCGGCGGTCCGGACCGCGCTCGCCCGGCATGCCACGGACAGCGAGCGCCAGGCGCGGTTGGCGGCTGTGCAGGCGCGCCTGGCGGGATTGTCGTCACGCGAGCGCGAAGTGCTGCAAGGGCTCGTCGCCGGCAAGGCCAACAAGGTGATCGCCTACGATCTCGGCATTAGTGCGCGCACCGTGGAGGTTCATCGGGCGAATGTGATGACGAAAATGCAGGCCGACAGCCTTTCCGAGCTCGTCCGCATGGTGCTGGCGGCTACGTAGAATCCCTTAGATCAACCCCGAATGGTTGCCGGGCGGCCGGCGGGATACCGATGCGCATCGACAACCTTCCGGCTGAAACCGGGGAGATACCGATGCAGATCCTCGCAAGCGCTATCCAGATGCCTGCCGCCTTCGCCCTGCGGGGCGCGATGTCGGGAGGGGTGCCGCAGACCCTGAGAAAGGGCGAGGAGCTGTTCGCCGAGGGCGATGCCGCCGATTGGTTCTACAAGGTCGTGACGGGCGCCATAAGGACCAGCAAGCTGCTGAGCGACGGTCGGCGCCAGATCGGCGCCTTCCATCTTGCCGGGGAGATTTTCGGGCTGGAGGCTGGTGAGAACCATCGATTCACCGCCGAAGCCTTGGCCGGAGCCACAGTTCTCGCCTATTGCCGTACCTGCTTGGAACCGTCGGCCCGCGATGGCGGTGCTTTGCGCGAAGAGGTGCTCGCCTCGGCAATCCGCAGTCTCGACCGCGCGCAGGAGCACATGCTGCTGCTCGGACGCAAGACGGCGCAGGAAAAGGTCGCCGCTTTTCTCCTGGACATGGCGGATCGCATGCCTGATGGCAACGGCCAGTTCGAGCTGCCCATGCCGCGCTCCGACATCGCTGACTATCTCGGCCTCACGATCGAAACGGTGTCGCGGACACTCAGCCAGTTCACACGCGACGGGCTGATCCGGCTGCCGGCTGCCAGTCGATCGATCGAGCTTTGCAATCTGCAGGCGCTACGGCAGCTCAACGTCTAAGCGTATCGACCGCAACACTCAGCCCGCGGGCGGGACGGGCTGCATCCGGTCGATGGCCTTGAAGGCGCGACGCGCCTGGTCGAGCAGTTCCCCATCGGTCGGGTGGTCCATCGCCTCGACGCCGACGAGCTTGGCGTGGACCCAGGGCATCGTCTTCTCGACGTGACGAACCAGCTCAAGCTTCGCCTGGGCTGGACCGACCAGAAGCCATTCCGTGGTGCCGCGCAGGGCATCGATGATGTGATCCAGAAAACTCATATCGAGGGCCTGGTGGCCCGAACCGATGACGCCGGCTTTGTGGTGGACTTGGCGGAACGGGTTGTGTGCCTTGATGGTCTCCCGCTCGATGTCGACGGCATTGAAGCGGAAGATCCGGGCTTCCTTGGAGTCCATCCAGACAATGGCGTGGCTGTGCGTCATTTCAGCTCCTTGGTATGTCGCGACAGGTTTGCCGACGTCGGCTGACGCTCGGCCAGAAGCCGGCCGTTGCGCGGATCGACGATATGCAGGCGGCGGCAAGCCAAGCAGTGCTGCCCAACGTAGGTCGGCAGTGGCGAGTTGGTCTCCTCGAAGCTTCCCTGGACGTTGTAGCCTGTACTTGGACAGCGGAAGACGAAGGTCTGCATTAGCAATCCCGTAGCGCCTTGGAAGACGCGGCGCTTTGATCCAGCGCAAGCCCGCAAGGATGACCGCTGCGATGAAGGGGCGCGTCTGCCGGTTCGGCGCGCGGGCTGTCCGGATGACTCGCAGTTTCTGCCGATCATCCGACTTTCGTTCGTTGACCTGCATTGGGAAGGGGAGCAATCTTCTTCAAATAGAAACTTATTCACTATCGAGAATTTCGCTCCGCCATGGATTTCTCCTTCTCCGAACAGCAGGTCGCCGTGCGCGACACGGTGAGACGTCTCTGTCAGTCGGAGCATCAGCGGCTGGTTGTTGCCGCAGAGGAGAACGAGGTTCTGCCGCGCGAAGTGTTCGCGCGCTGGGGCGAACTCGGCCTGCTGGGCGTCCGCTATCCGGAAAGCGACGGCGGCAGCGGTCTCGACAAGGTCAGCGACTGCATCGTGCGCGAGGAGCTGAGCTACATGAGCCAGGGCTTCGCATCGAGCTGGTCGGCGCACAGCCATCTCGGAATCTGGCCGATCTGGAAAGCCGGCACTGACGATCAGCGCGAGCGCTTCTTCCGGCCTGCCGTGGCAGGGAAGAAGATCGCCGGCTTCGCTCTGAGCGAACCCGATGGAGGCTCGAACATCCGTGCGCTCAAGACCCGTGCCGAACGCACTGCCGGTGGCTGGAAGCTCAACGGCAGCAAGCTCTACATCACGAATGCGCCGATCGCCGATTTCCTGCTCGTTGCAGCCCGCACTGCGCCGGAGCTTCGCAGCGACGCCATCAGCCTGTTCATTGTCGAGCTGCCGGCCAGGGGCATGCACATCGACAAGCTGAAGAAGGAGGGCATCCGTGCCTCCGAGACCGGCCTGATCCACATCGAGGACGTGTTCGTGCCTGACGATTGCGTCCTGGGCGGACGCCTCGGGACTTACCCTGTCATCCTCGAGTCGTTGAGCGAGAACCGCGTCGGTGT
The DNA here is from genome assembly GCF_000312425.1 of Reyranella massiliensis 521. GTDB lineage: Bacteria > Pseudomonadota > Alphaproteobacteria > Reyranellales > Reyranellaceae > Reyranella > Reyranella massiliensis. The sequence continues at coordinate 393,691 of NZ_HE997181.1, forward strand.
CGCGGCCAATGCGCTCGGCATGGCGCGAGCGGCGTTCGATGCGGCCACAGTCTATGCGCAGGACCGCATGGTCGCGGGCAAGCGTGTCGGCGACTACCAGGCAATTGGCCACAAGCTTGCGGAGATGTCGGCGCAGATCGAGGCGGCCAGATGGCTCGTCTACTACGGTGCCTGGCGCGTCGACCAGAATTCGCTGGACTCGTCGACGGCCGCGCGCGTCAAGCTGATCGCGAGCGAAACCGCGGTGGCGGTGAGCGAGCAGGCGATCCGCATTCACGGCGGCGCGGGGATCATGCGCGAGTATCCGGTGGGCCGTATCCACCGCGACGCGCTGGTCTACGTGATCGGCGAAGGCACCAGCGAGATCCAGAAGAACATCATCGCGCGCGATCTCGGCTTCAAGTCCTGAGAGACAGCGCGTTCGCTACGACGTCGAAGATACCGGACGGCGCGCTTGTTCTGCGCAGGCGCTACGCTGCTGATCCGCATCAACCGTCGCACAGTGGCATGTAGGCCGCGCCGATGGCGGATTTCTCTATTGAGAATAGAATTTTCTTGGAAGAGAATTTGGCTCCGGAATGCCTTGCATGCCGGTTGACCACATGCCTGCTCACCGTGCCATGACGACCGTCGCATCTCGATGCAAAAAGCATCACGACAAAAAGACATAACATAAAAGGAGGAACCCCAATGAATTTTGTCCGCTGGCTTGCCGGCTTCGCTGCTGCAGCGAGCCTGGTAGCGGCCGTGCCCGTCGCGGCGCAGTCATATCCGAACAAGCCGATCCGGCTGATCGTGCCGTTTGCGCCCGGCTCCGGAAGTGACATCCTTGCACGTATTCTTTCCGAGCCATTATCTCAGGCGTTGGGCCAGCCAATCGTCATCGACAACAAGCCCGGGAACAATACGACGGTGGGCACCGAGATTGTCGCGACGGCCGCGCCGGACGGATACACGCTCGGCCTCCTGACCAACTCCGGTCTCGCTGCGAGCCCGGGCGGCCTGACGAGCGGAGTCCGCTACGACCCGGTCAAGGACCTGTCCTATGTGACGCTGGTCGCGTCGGTCAATTACGTGTGGCTCGTCAACAACGACGTCAAAGCGAAGACCGCCCCCGAGCTGATCGAGCTGATCAGAACCAACCCAGGAAAGTACAACTACGCAAGCGGCAACACAGGCGGCATCGCCTACGGTGGCTACATCAAGAATGCTCATAAGCTCGACGTGACGCATGTGCCCTACAAGTCGACGCCTCCGGCGCTGGCCGACCTGATCAGCGGACACGTCCAGATCATGGTGGCCGACGTGCCTGCGTCGTTGAGCATGATCCGGGCAGGCAAGATCCGGCCGGTCGGCGTGCCGTCCGCCAAGCGCTATGAGCTATTGCCCGACGTTCCGACCTTCGTGGAAAGCGGCCTGGCCACGCCGCCGAACATGGATGGCTGGTGGGCCCTGGTCGCGCCTGCCGGGACGCCCAACGAAATTCTCGACCGCTTGAACAAGGAGGTCGTCAAGGTCCTCGAAACGGAGGCGATCAAGACGAAGCTGTTGCAAAGCAGTCTGGTGCCGACGCCGTCGACGCGCGAGCAGGCAGCGCAATATCAGAAGGATCAGCTGCAGGTGTGGACGAAGATGGTCAAGGACCTGAACCTCAAAGTCGACTGACAGAGGCCTACCGCACTGATTGCCGACGGGTCTGCTCGATCCGTCGGTTGCCGACAGGATGGCCGGTGCGCGCTGCTCGGCTGACGGGCAGGCCTGTGTCGGATGCAGTTGCCCATTGCTGACTTTCCATTTGGCCGCCGCGATTGGCGCCACTCGGCCATGGAAGTGGGCACCGTCACTGGGCTTGCATCCGGTGTGCGCAAGCTTATTGCCCGGTATCTCGATAGGTTCGTCCCGTCGACGGTGTGCCAGGATCTCTCAGCTCTGCATTCGGAGGGATGGCGATCATTTCCGATGCCGAATAATGTGGTCCCATAATCTGGAGTGCAGCGCGTCGATCTGGATGCCGAGAACGAATGCCATGCCGCGTGAAGAGCCGGCGCCGGAGAAGCTCGTTGGTGCCTTGATCGGCGGCCTTGCTGTCCTGCGCTATCTGGTGGCGACACAGGCCCCTGTCGGTGTCAGCCGCATCGCCCGGGATCTCGAACTCAATCCAAGTACCTGCTTCAACCTTCTCAAGACACTCGTGCATGAAGGTCTTGTCGTTTTCAACGAGACCACCAAAACCTACTCGATCGGGCTCGGCCTGCTGGCGCTGGCCAAGGGGACGCTGGAGGAGGTGAGCTACATCGCCATGGTACGGCCGCATCTTCGCGAGGTGGCCGCGAACCATGGTGTGACCTGCACGCTGTGGCACGTGATGGGCGGCGAGCGCGTGGTGCTGGTTGATCGCGCTGACAATGATGCGACGATCCGCGTCCATATGAGCATCGGCCAGCGCCTGCCGATGTATATCGCGGCCCTGGGTCGGGCGATGGCCGCGCAATCCGGGTTGACCACGCCGGAGCTGCGCTCGCGCTTCGCCAAGCTGCGTTGGGAGGGCGATCTCACTTTCGATACCTACCTGACCGAGGTCGAAGAGACGCGCAGGCGAGGCTACGCGGTCGATCAGAGCCACTATGTGAGGGGCGTGACCACGGTTTCGTCCGTCGTGGTAGATGCTTCGGGCAAGCCGCTGATGGCCATCAGTGCCGTCGGCTTCGGTGCACAGATGAGCAGGGCCGATATCAAATCGCTCGGCGAAGACCTGCGCGACCGTGCGGCGGCGATCTCGTCTGCGATGGCAGGCCAGCACCGGCCACGCGGCTGAGTGACTTCGAGATATGCCCCCAAGTGTTTCCCCTGTTGCGGAGCAAGCGTGCCGACGGGCAGGGGAAGGGCGCTCCTCCGCCGGCTGGAGCGCCGGCCCAGTGGCGCGCAACGCGGCAGAGTCGTACTTTGTCACGTGCGCGGCGTGAGAGAATGACGGGTAACCATGCACTTCTACCGTCGTACTGTTACCGATAGTTCGGAAGAACTGGCGCGAGCCATTCCCGGCGCGAATTTCCACTGCGTTGCGGACGCCGGCCCCTCGTTCGGCGGACGGTACTGGCACCTCCATCTGGACGGCGTCGTGCTCAGCCGCCTGGAAGTCGACCAGGCAAGCGTCTTGACGGTGGACGAAAGAATACCGGATTTCAGCGTCTGGCATGTCATGAGCCCGCGCTGCTCGGCGAACGGTCGGGATGTCGGCGGTCGGGATGTCGTCATGGTGCGACCCGGCGAGGGCGGAACGATGCGCAGCGCCGACGACGCGCAAGTCGCGACGTTCGGCCTGGAAACTTCCCTGTTCGCCGAGGCGCCGGATTGGGAGCTGCCGTTCGGCCCGTCCAATGCCCGGCGAGCAGGCCGCTGGCACGTAGCCTCGGTCGCGGCGCGGCGGCGGTTCAATGCGCTCAACCGGACAATGTTGGCGGAGCTGGACACCCAACCTCAGCTCCTGAAAGTGTCGGCGACTCGTACGACGCTGCGCAACGTTCTGCTCGAGGCGATCATGGCGCTAGGCGAATCGGGCACATTCCGGCCTGACCGGGCAGCAGTCGGCCGGCACACCAAGATCATGGCGCTCTTTGAACGCACGATCGAGGAAGTGGGCGACACGCCGATCGACATGATGGAACTCTGCCGCAGGAGCGGGACGTCGCGGCGCTCGCTCGAAGCGGTGGTCCAGCTTCGGACCGGCCGATCACCCCAGGACTATCTGCGCTGGCGCCGCCTGTGGCGGGCTCGGGGAATGCTTCGTCGACCGGCAGAAGGCACCACCGTAACGGATGTCGCTTTCAAGTTGGGCTTCTGGCACCTCAGCCGCTTCGCCGCCGTCTATGCGTCGGCCTTCGGCGAGCGTCCCAGTACGACCCTGGCCCGAGCTTCCGGATCGGCGCGCCACAGGAACGCCAGAGGGCTCGCGCGGAACGACTGACGCGTTAGAGGGGCGCTGCCGAACCGCGGAGCCGACGAGTCTTTTTTGCGCAAAATGGATAGCGGTTGGCCATGGCAACCTGCTGTCATTGGATCAATGGGTGGACTTGCAGTCAGGTCCGGTGGCGTCGTCGCAGTCGCGCTGCTGACATGGAGCGGGCTGTCTCAACGCGCACGCGGCGTTGGGCATCCGCGGGTTTGTCCCGATTTCGACCTTCGAGCCGCAATGACACGATCCCGCCGGATTCCTTCAGTGGAGAGAGACGACCATGCCAGGACCGATCACCATCTTCAGCGCCAGGAAGATCATCACCATGGATCCGGCGGTGGAGGAGGCCACGCACGTCGCGGTACGGGATGGCATCATCCTCGAACTCGGCACGCTGGAAGAGTGCGCCGTCTGGGGACCCTACACGCTGGACGATCGCTTCGGCGACAGCGTCCTCGTCCCCGGCCTGATCGAGAGCCATGCGCATTTGCTCGACGGTCTTCTCTGGGCCAAGGCCGAGTATGTCGGTCCGATCGACCGCTGCGATCCGTCGGGTAAACAGCACAAGGCCCTCAAGAGCGTTTCTGCTCTCGTAAGGCGGCTGAAGGAGATCGAGGCCACGATCGCCGCTCCTGGGACGCCGCTCATCGGCTGGGGTGTCGACCCCTCGCTGAACGATCTCGTCGATCCGATCACGCGCCATGATCTCGATCAGGTGTCGAAGAGCCGCCCGATCTTCCTGCTCCACGCGAGTTGCCACCTCGCCTATGTGAATTCCGCGACTCTCGAACTCGCGAACTATGCTGCCATCAAGGCCCCCGGCGTCCTGCGCGATGCCTCGGGGGCTCCGACCGGCGAGTTGCAGGAAATGGCCGCGATGATGGCCGCGATCAAGGCGGTGGCCTCCGACCTGGTCGGCGCCTCGACCGATACAGAGCAGTTCTTCAACTTCGCCAAAGTCGCCCAGGCACGCGGGGCGACGACCATCGTCGATGGCGGCGGCAGCACCTACTTCGAGCCTGCATTCCTACAGGCAGCGCTTGCTGCAACCGGCTCGCCGGATTTTCCGGTGCGCATCGTCGCGCACAACAACGGCATCACCGTGCCCAAAGTCGAGGACATGATCGCTGCCGCGACGTCTCTGAAGGATAAGGGCAACGACAAGCTCGCCTTTCAGGGGATCAAGATCCTGGTGGACGGCTCGAATCAGGGCTTCACCGGCCGGCTGCGGGCGCCGGGCTATCTTCGCACCGGAGCCAACGGCCTGTGGAACCGCGCGCCGGAGGAGCTGACCCGGATCGTGTCGGCCATGCACGCCGCCGGTATGCAGATCGTCGCGCACTGCAACGCCGATCAGGCCTCCGAAGCCTTCATCGAGGCGGTGGCGGCGGCGCAGGCGGAGAAGCCGCGCGCCGACCACCGGCATTTCATTGTCCACGGCCAGTTGCTGGACGAGTCGCAGCTGCGGCGGATGGCGGCGCTGGGCATCTCGGCCACGCTGTTCTCCAATCACATGTACTATTGGGGCGACTTCCATCGCGCCCACACGTTCGGCGCTTTCCGCGCCGCGGCCATGAATCCGGCGGCAACGGCGCTCCGCCTCGGGCTCGTCGTCTCCGCACACAGCGACACGCCGGTGTCGCCGGTCGATCCGCTGCTGACGATGTGGGCCGCCGTGAACCGCGTCACGACGACAGGCCGGGTGCAGGGGGCCAGAGAGCGGGTCTCCGCCTACGAAGGTCTGCGGATGATGACATACAACGCCGCCTGGCTGCTCCATCGGGATCACGAGATCGGCAGCCTCCGCGTCGGTAAGCGGGCCGATTTCACGGTTCTGGGGGACGATCCTCTGGGCGTCGAGCCGATGGCCATCAAGGATGTTCCGGTGCTTGCGACCATCCTGGGCGGGCGCGTCTTTCCGGTTGCGGGCTGACAGCCCGTGAACATTCCCGTCACCGTGATCGGCGGCTATCTGGGCGCAGGGAAGACGACCTTGCTCAACCGCCTGCTGGCGGACCCGCAGGGCGTAAAGCTCGCCGTCGTCGTCAATGACTTCGGCAGCGTGAATATCGACGCAGATTTGATCGCGAACCGGGAGGGCGAGACCATCAGCCTGACCAACGGCTGCGTCTGCTGCTCGATCGGTGACAATCTCGCGCTCGCACTGCATGACCTGGCCGAACGGCCGGATGGTCCCCAGCACATCGTGATCGAGGCAAGTGGCGTCGCCGATCCGGTCAGAATTGCCGACTATGCCGCGAGCCATCCCCGCCTGTTCCTCGACGGCATCGTGGTGGTGGCCGACGCGGAAACGGTACGCGAGCGTGTGCAGGACAAATATGTCGGCGACCTTGTGCGGGACCAACTCGCGGCGGCCGACGTGATCGTGCTCAGCAAGACGGATCTGGTCGATGCCGACGCCTGCCGACAGGTCCGCGCATGGCTTGCCGCGGAGGTTCCCGGCGCTCGCGTGGTAGCGGCCCCCGGGGCAGGCGAGGTCGCCGACCTCGTGCTCTCCGGCGCTGCTGGTTGCGAGGCCATGTCCCGCCCGCGGGCCGACGACGAGCACGCCCGGCAGTTCGCGACATGGAGCTTCGTCCGCCGGCAGACGCTCGATGGGGGCGCCTTGCGTGCAGCGATCGCGGCGCTTCCGCCTGCGGTGGTGCGTGCCAAGGGGGTCGTGCGGCTTTCCGAGGCGCCCGAACGCCGGTTCGTGCTGCAACTTGTCGGACGCCGCTGGTCCCTGGAGCCGGAAGCCGGCGAAGTCCGGGACGACTGGGCGTCCGACCCGAGCGTGATCGTCTGCATTGGCCTGGCAGACCAATTGGAGCCCGAAGGCCTCGAAGCACTCTTCGCTGCGACGCCGACGGGGCATGTGCCGCAGGCTGCGAGGGCCTTGCTTCGGAGAGAAGGCAGGTCATGAGCGATACGGCGCAGGTATCGGCACAAGAGGGGACACGGGCGGTCGGCAGGTCGGCCCTGCTGGCGCTGGTCGGCGCGTCGCTGCCCATGAATCTCGATCCCGCGATCCATAACATAGCTGTCGTCGCCGCCGGCAATACCTTGCACATGACTGGTGCGGAACGGTCGCTGGCGGCAAGCATCGGGACGCTCTGTATCGCTGCCAGCATCATGGCGACAGGAAGCCTCGGCGATCGCATCGGCCGCAAGAGGGTGATGCTGTTCGGGCTGCTGGTGACGTTGGCCGGAGGGTTGATAACCGCACTGGCGTCGAACGCCACCCTGTTCGTGCTGGGACGCGCCCTTTCAGGTGTTGGATTTGCAGCTTCGTTCGGACTGTCGTTCGCGTTGCTGCGCGCCGTGGCTCCGGAGCCTGAAGTGCTGGCGCGGGCAGTCGCCAAATGGCTCGCCTTGCAGACGCTCGGCATCGTGGTCCTTTGCGTACTGGGCGGCTATCTCGCCGGCGTGAGCTGGCGAGCCGCCTACCTGCTAGGGCCCCTGGTCGGCGTGGTGGCGCTGGTCTGGTGCCTGAAGGTGGTGCCTGAAGCGAAAGATCCGGCGGCCGGGCGTCTCGACGTGCTGGGGCTGGTCCTGGTCGCGATCGGACTGGTCAGCGCACTCTACGCCGTCAGCAATGCGGCTTCGGCCGGTTGGGGCAGCGCCAAGGTGCTGGTCCCGATGACGGTGGGGCTCCTCGGCCTGGCGGGCTTTGCCTGGTGGGAGTGGCGTTGCGAGCGCCCGGCCTTTCCCATCCGCTCCTTCGCCGATCCGGAACTGTTGGCCGGCGCCGTGTCGGGTATCGGATTCAACATCGGAAACGCCGTCGTCGCCATCCAGCTCTCGCTGCTGTGGCAGTACGTCTATCGCTACACGCCGTTTGAGGTGAGCCTGGGGCAGCTTCCCTTCATCGCGGCCTGTATCGTCGCCGCGAGTTGGGCCGGCAGCCTCGTGGCGCGCGGCGTTGCCATGCGGCTGATGATCCCGGGAGGCCTGGTCGCCATGGCGGCGGCGCTGGCGGCGATGGCGTTCGCGGGCGAGAAGACGCCCTACCTCGTCTTCGTGGTTCCGCTGGTGGTGGCAGGCATCGGGATGATGCTGACGCAGGCCCCGGCCGCCAACGTCTTCGTCGCCAAGCCTCCGCCGGCGCTCGTCGGCGCCATCGGCTCCTCGCGCACGGCGTTCGGGCAGTTCGGCTTCGCACTGGGGCTGGCGCTGAGTTCGTCGCTGATCTACGGTATGTTCTCGCCCCTGCTGCGGCAGCGGTTGGACCACGCCGGTGCAACGCCTGGCGAACAGGCGCAGGCCATCGGGATTCTCCAATCCTATGTGCAGACCGGCCATACGGACAGGTTCGATGCCAAGCTGGTGCACGAGGTCATTGCCAACGGCACGACCGCCTATCTCGGCAGCTATCGCATCACGATGCTGGCCATGGCCGGCTTGATTACATTGATCGCCGTGCTGTCCTACTGGATCCTCGCCAGGAAGAGACGAGCGGTTGCAACCGACGCGGAGTGAAACGCGAATGACCAGGGATGGGAAATGCCGAGGCGTCGCTGTCGCTGCGACCGCCATCGTCCTTATGGCAAGCGCCCTGCAGCCCGCCGCCGCTGAGGAGGTCGCACCAGGTGACGGTTGGCGGTTCAATGCCGCCACCTATGCCTGGTTCACCAGCGTAAGTGGGAGCACGACCACACGGGGCCAGATAATCGACGTCAATGCCGGCTTCTTCGACATCTTGAACAACAGCAGCTCGATTGCAGCATTCAATGCCTACTTCGAGGCAAACAAGGGGCCGGTGGGTTTCTATGCCGACTTGGTCTGGTCCAATCTCGGCTTCTCGAAATCGGCCGCGCGCTACCGCAATCCCTTGCCGGGCCTCAACGTCAATGGCGTCGTGAATGCCCAGCTCAACTACACAATGACCATCGTCGAGATGGGCGGCATCTACGAGGTCTCGCGCTGGTCGCACAGCCCGGGCTCCTTCACCGCAGCCGACGCTCTGTTGGGCTTTCGCTACTGGAACAATTCCGTCTCGGCGAACCTCGATGCGATGATAACGGCCAATCTCTACAATCTGGGCTTCGAACAATCGCAGGGTATCGCTGTCGCCAAGACAGGCAACCTCCAATGGGTCGACCCGGTGGTCGGGTTTCGGGTGCGTCACCAGTTCACCCCCAGCCAGACAGCATTCGTGCGCGGCGATATCGGGGGCTTCGGCCTCGGTAGCCAGTTTTCGTGGCAGGCGGTCGCGGCCTACTCATATGCCTGGCAGTTCGATGGCTACCAACTCGCCGCCACGCTGGGCTATCGTGCCCTCGCAGCCAATTACACGACCGGGTCCGGCCTCGATACGAGGGGGATCGATCTGCTGCTGCACGGCCCGCTGATCGGATTCAGCATCAGGTTCTGAACACCAGGTCGAAGGCGGCTATGCCTTCACCTGTTCGCCCAGCCAGTCGATTGCCGCCTGTGCGCCGCCCTTGCCGTGCGGGATGCCGAGCGCGTTGAGGCCGACTTCGATCACGCTCAGGGTGCCCAGCGTCATGGGCGCGTTGACATGGCCCATATGGGCGATCCGGATGGCCCTGCCCGAGAGGTCGCCGATGCCGTGGCCGAGGATCACGCCGCACTTCTGGTTGCAATAGGCGCGCAGGGCCTCCGGATCGTGGCCGCCGTTCAGCAGCACCGCCGTGATCGCGTCGCTGCGTTCGGACGGCTCGATGATGTTGAAGCCGATGGCCTGACCTTCCGCCCAGACGCCGACGGCGCGGCGCACCGCTTCCGCCAGCAGCCTGTGGCGACGGAATACGTTGTCGAGGCCCTCCTCGAACAGCATGTCGAGAGCCTGACGCAGGCCGAACAACAGATGCTCGGGCGGCGTGCCGGCGTATTTCTGATAGTGGAGATCGCCCTCGCGCTCGGTCCAGTCCCAATAGGGAGTGCGCAGGCCGGCGGTCTTGTGCACGTCGCGCGCGCGGTCATTGGCGACGACGAAGCCCAGTCCTGGCGGCGTCATCATGCCCTTTTGCGAGCCCGACATCGCCACGTCCACGCCCCAACGGTCCATCTCGAACGGCATGCAGCCCAGCGAGGCGACCGCATCGACCATCAGCAGGGCGTCATGTCCGGCGGCGCGCATCGCCTGGCCGATGGCCGCGATGTCGTTCACCACGCCGGAGGCGGTGTCGACCTGGGCGACCAGCACGGCTTTGATGGTGCCGCCCTTGTCTGCCTTCAGGCGTGCCTCCACCTCGGCAGGTCGTACGGCACGGCGCATGTCGCCCTTCAGCACTTCGACGTCGACACCCATGCGGCGGGCATTGTCTCCCCAGCCAATGGCAAATCGTCCGCTTTCGAGGACCAGGATCTTATCGCCCTTGGACAGCACGTTGGTGAGTGTGGCCTCCCAGGCGCCGTGTCCATTGGCGATGTAGATGTAGGCCCGGCCCTTGGTGTTGAAAACACGGGCGACATCGCGCAGCAGGCCGTCGGTCAGCGCCAGGAGCGGGCCGGAATAGATGTCCACGGCCGGGCGATGCATTGCCCGCAGGACTTCGTCGGGCACCGTCGTCGGCCCAGGGATTGCCAGGAACTCACGCCCCGCACGTACGCTCATCTCGTTTCCTCCGCGCGCCTTCGCGCCCTGATTGCTCGGGCGTGACGTCACGCCTGGGTTGCGGAGACTAGCACAAGAAGAAATCCGGCAGGTCTGCGCCTGCTGCATATGTTCGCGCGGTGGATGCGGGACGCGTGGGATAGCCCGTCAATGCCCGTGCAGGTAAGTGCGGCCGTCGTTCCGCTTCAGAAGCCTACGATTGGCCATAGCAGCCGTCCCAGAGCACTGTGCAGGCGCGTATCGCCTTCCAGGGCGACAAGGCAAATGCACTCGGAGTCGGAGCTGACGACGGGTTGATGATCGACGTCGGTGTCGGCTTCATCCAGATCGCCCGGATAATATCGACCACGTTCGTCAAAAAGGGAGCCGGACAGAACCTGAAGGAACTCCGTGCCGTCATGTCCATGAGCCGGGAGCTTCAGGCCGGCCCGCCCCTTGAGCAGCAGGACCTTGGCGTCGGAATTTCCAGGGAGAGAGACTTTGCTCCACCTGAAGCCCGGTCCGAGCCAGCGCCAGGGGCCGACGTCGCAGTGATGCAACGAAGAGGGAAGTTCCAACCCGACAGGGTGGCGCTGCCGAACGACGATTGTTTCTGGTCGAGGCGACAATGACGGAAGGTCGAGCCGTTCGAGGGCACGCGCCAGCGCATCCACTCTCAAGGGTTCGAGGGGCATGCCTTCAAGGATCGCTCCGCCCAGCGACTCGAATTCGGAGACCCGCCTGCGGCAGGTTTCGCATCCTTCAAGATGCGCAGCGATCACCACGGCCGGGCCGGCGCCCAATGTTCCGGCTGCATGCCGCAGCAGCGTCTCGTCGCTCGGATGGTGATTGATCGTCATGTTTCGTCGCCCAGCAGAGCGCGCAAGCGGTTCAATGCCAGCCGGATCCGCGACTTGACCGTCCCCAGGGGAACGCCGAGTTCGCGCGCTATCTCGGAATGCGGCTTCTCTGCAAAGAACGAGAGATGGACAATTGCGGCCTGTTCCTTCGACAAACCTGCGAGCGCCGTTCGGACTTGCGCCTCGCGCTCGGCCACCAGGGCGACGTCTTCCCCCGAGTCCGGCGGTTCCGGCTCGTCGCTCGGGTCAGAATGATGGTCGACCGCATGGGTGCGCTCGCGCCGCAAGCGATCGATGCGCTGGTTTCGGGCGATCGCATAGATCCACGTCGACACGCCGGCACGACTCGGGTCGAAGTAGGATGCCTTGTGCCATATCGCCAGCATGGTCTCTTGGGTCACTTCCTCGGCCATGTTGGCGGAAAGGCCGGAACGCATGAGAAAGGCCTTCACACGCGGTGCAAAATAGCCGAACAGTGCGGCAAAGGCGCTTCGATCCTGCGCAGCCGCAACGGCATGCATCAGCTGGCACAGCTCGCCAGGGGTGGGGAGTGTCCCTTGCTGCTCGACAGGCTTCAAAGGCACAACCCTCGCGGTCCGGCCCGCGAAGAGGCGCCTCTTTCCTGGATGTAGGCCTGCGACATTCATTTGCCCTTGTACGCCCGGGTGATTCGATTGGATCACTGGCCAGGCGGTGATCCATGGCGTCTGCAACACCGTAGAACGATGGCGGCGCAATCCGCCAAGGGGAAACCCGTCACACCGAACCTACCGGCCCGAGGAGTTGATGGGGAAGGATAATATCTGCACCACCGGCAGCCAGACGCTGACGATTGCGGTCGTCGGCAGCGGCATTGCCGGTCTTTCTGCTGCCTGGCTGCTGTCGCGGCGTCACCGTGTGACACTGTTCGAGGCGGAAAATCGCCTGGGCGGGCACAGCCATACGGTCGAGGCTGCCGGCGTGGCCGTCGATACCGGATTCATCGTCTATAACGACGTCACCTATCCGAACCTCGCTGCCTTGTTCCGCCATCTCGACGTCGAGACCAAGCCATCCGACATGTCGTTCGCCGTCTCGCTCGACGATGGCAGGCTGGAATATTCCGGTACCGGCTTCTCGGGTCTGTTCGCCCAGGGCCGGAACGCCATGAGCCCCCGGTTCTGGCGAATGCTGTGGGATCTCATACGATTCTATCGCAAGGCGCCGCTCGATGCGGCGCAGCTCGGCGCCACCTCGCTCGGTGATTATCTCGACGCTGCCGGCTATGGCGCGGCATTCCGCAACGACCATCTGTTTCCGATGGCCGCCGCGATCTGGTCGACACCGGCCGCCGACATCGGGAACTATCCGGCAACCGCCTTCATACGGTTCTGCGAAACACATGGCCTTCTCAAGTTGTCCGGTCGCCCGACCTGGCGCACCGTCGACGGCGGCAGCCGCTCCTACGTGCGGTGCCTCGCCAGGGCCATTCCGGAAATTGTTTCCAATCATCCCATCAAGGCCATTTCGCGCCTGCCAGTGGGCGTGGAGATCGTCGGCGAAACCGGAGACCGCCGTCGCTTCGACCATGTCGTCATTGCAACACACGCCGATCAGGCGCTCGACATGATCGTGGACCCGAGCGCCGACGAAAGACGCCTGCTTGGCGCTTTTTCCTATGTCGGCAACGACGCCATCCTCCATTCGGATGCCAGCCTGATGCCTCGTCGTCGCAAGGTGTGGTCGAGCTGGAACTACATGTCGTGCAATGCCGGGGACAATCGCCAGCTCGCCGTCACCTACTGGATGAACAGACTGCAGGGCATCGCCGACGAAACGCCCCTGTTCGTCACGCTCAATCCTCACCGGCAGATCGAAAGTGCGCGCATCGTCGAGCGGCTGCACTACCGGCATCCCAGCTTCAATGCGACTGCCATGGCGGCGCAGGAGAAGCTGTGGGCTCTGCAGGGCGGGCGCAACACATGGTTCTGCGGCGCCTATTTCGGTGCCGGCTTCCACGAAGACGGCCTCCAGGCGGGGCTTGCCGTGGCCGAGGCTCTCGGTGGCGTGCGGCGGCCCTGGATCGTCCCTAACGAATCCGGCCGCATCCATGTCGACGGTCTTGTTGCAGCCCGGGCCGTACAAGAGGCGGCCTGATGGCGAGCTTTCGGTCGGCTCTCTACACAGGCGAGGTGGCTCACCACAGGCTGCGCCCGAAGCGGCATCGGCTTCGCTACAAGGTCTTCTATCTTCTGCTGGATCTCGACGAAATCGACACCGTGACGGACTCCCTGCGGCTGTTCTCGCGCAATCGGTTCAACCTTTTTGGCTTTCGCGACAGGGATCATGGCGACGGCACCGCCGCACCGTTGCGCGAACAGATAGAATGTCATCTGCGTCGGGCGAGCGTGGAAGCCGGCGGGCCGATCCGGCTTCTGACGATGCCGCGCGTGCTAGGATACGTCTTCAATCCGCTCAGCATCTATTTCTGCCATCGGGTGGACAATTCGCTCGCGGCGATCTTCTACGAGGTCAGCAATACGTTCGGAGAACGTCACAGCTATCTCATTCCCCTTGAAGCCGGCTCGACCGGGACCATTCATCAAGCAAGCCGTAAGACGCTCTATGTCTCGCCCTTCCTCGGTGTCGACATGAGCTATTCCTTTACCGTCGCGCCACCCGGCGAACAGCTGTCGGTGACGATTGCGGGGCGCGACGGCAAGGGGCCCCTGCTGGTCGCCAAACTTGCGGCAACACGCCAGGCATTGACCGACGCAGCGCTTGCCCGCGCCTTTGTCGTTTACCCGCTGCTGACGTTGAAGGTGATCGCGGGCATTCACTGGGAAGCTCTCTTGCTCTGGCTCAAGGGAGTTCGCCTGGAGCGCCGGCCGCCGGCGCCACGCGAAGCCGTCACGCTTGGTCATGAGAGATTGCCTTCCGCTACGAAGAGCGCTCACACAAGCGTGTAGCGAGAGAGCCGGACTTCGGCGCGCGGCTTGTGATCCGCGGCGGCGCGCAGGTCGTAAACAGTTTGCGAACGATGACAGTGAGGAGAATCCCGGAGCCTCCCGTCGCCGTGCCGCGTGACAGACCTGTGACGCGTTCGTTCCTATTTCAGGAGGTAAAGATGCCGAAGCATAACGCTTTCTCCGCCGCGGTAACGGCACTGGCCATTGTGGCGGCCGGTCCCGTGCTGGCGGCAAATCCAATGGTCGGCGGCGCGCCGATGCTCGAGACGAAGAACATCGTCGAGAATGCCGCGAACTCCAAGGACCACACCACCCTCGTGACGGCGGTGAAGGCAGCCGGCCTTGTCGACACCCTGTCCGGTGCCGGCCCCTTCACCGTGTTTGCGCCGACGAATGCCGCGTTCGCCAAGCTCCCGCCGGGGACTGTCGAAATGCTGGTCAAGCCGGAGAACAAGGCGAAGCTCACCAAGATTCTCACCTGCCACGTCGTTTCCGCGAACGCCATGTCCGGTGCGATTGCCAAGATGATCAAGGACGACAAGGGCACCCATCCGGTGAAGACGGTCGGTGGCTGTACGCTCCAGGCCAAGATGCAGGGCGAGAAGATTACGCTGACCGACGAGAACGGCACCGTCGCGACGGTTACGATTGCCGACGTCAAGCAATCCAACGGTGTCATTCACGTCGTCGACACGGTCCTCTTGCCGAAGACGTAGCGAGGCGCGCTTCTTCGGCCCATGGACCTGCGCTGGGCGCGGCCGGCGAAGAGCGCCGGCTGCGCCCTCTCGAAGGGCGTTGGGTCCAGGTCTCTACGAACGCTGCCTTGGTGCCGCCATGCATCGGTTCCGGTCGACCGACAGGTCGATGACCAGCCCTTCGGGTCGCCACTCTCGCGAGATTTTGCCGCCCAGCTGCACGATCGTCGCCTCCACGAGCGTGCTGCCGAATCCTCTGTCCTTGGCCGCAGTATCCGGCGAGGGGCCGCCCTTTTCCGTCCACTGGATGTGAAGCATGCCTTTCTGCTCACTGCAGGCGATGGCCACGGTGCCATCGGATGTCGACAGGCTTCCGTACTTCGCCGCGTTCGTCGCGAATTCGTTGAAGAGCAGCGCGAAGGAGGTGACGGAACCGCCAGCAAGCGGAAGGTCGGTGCCTTGGATCGCAAAACGTGTTTGCCCAGCCTTGGTTTGCACGTCGTATGGCGACAGGATCGTCCGAAGCAGGGTATGGAGCGTTGTCGTTCGCTCGCTGATGATGTCGTCGGCCGTGGGATCCGGCAAGGTGAGAGAATGAGCGCGCGCGAGTGCCGCGAGGCGTTCGTTCACCGTCGACGCAAGCTCAGGCGCCGATTGAGTAGAGCGCGCGCTCAGGGACACGACGCCACCCGCCAGGGCAAACATGTTCTTTACCCGATGGGCCATTTCCCGCAGCAGAAGCCGCTGCCGTTCCTGCGCAAGCCGCCGGTCGGTAATGTCGCGGGCGACCTTCGATGCGCCGACGACAATGCCGTTTTCGTCCTTCACCGGCGATACAGTGAGCGAGATATCGATGAGGCTTCCGTCCCTGCGCCGGCGAATCGTTTCGTAATGGTCGATGCGTTCGCCGGCGCGGAGACGCGCGAGGATACCCGGCTCTTCGTTGTAACGATCGGGCGGCATCAGCATGGTAACGTGGTGCCCGATGGCTTCGATGCTGGTGTAGCCAAACAGCCGCTCGGCACCCGGGTTCCAGCTTGTGATGATGCCGTCGAGGTCCTTCGTGATGATGGCATCGTCGGAGGAATTGACGATCTCCGCGAGGAGTCGCAGCGATTGTCTCTGATCGCTGATGTCGACCAGAACGTTTATCGCGCCAACGAACTGGCCGGATTGGTCGTTCAAGGGCGTGGGATATGCGATGAAGGGAACGCGGCTGCCGTCGGGTCGTTCGGCGATGGCCTCGCCGTTGTGACCCCCCCGCCGCTCCTTGAGGGTCAGCGCCACGGGGCATTCATCGTGGGGCAGCGGTTTGCCATCGGGCCGATAGAGCTTCCACGCTCCGCAAAAGACGCTCTTTCCCAGCTCCGGACGATAGCCCCAGAGATTTGCCGCGGCCTGGTTATAGAAGGTGATCACGCCCGCGGTATCGGTCGTGTAGACCGCCAGGGGAAGGGCTTCGAGCAGGTTCCGCGCCTGCTGCGCGGTGCCGCTTGTGGCTGCCGCGGCGGAGGCATGACGCTGTGTAATGTCGTGCAGGCAGCCGACCGCTCCGACGAAGCGGCCGGTCGAGTCCCTCAGCGGGTCGACGTTCATCTCGACGACGAGTCGCGTGCCGGTTGGTTGTTCTACGGCGACCTGGCGATTTCGTACGGCAATGCCGCTCGCGAGGACTTCGGCCATCGCACAATTGCCAAGGGCAATCGGACTGCCGTCGAGGCCATACAGGCGACGGAAACCGCAGAGGCGGTCACCGGCATCGTCGAGAGCCGGTTCTCGTCCCCAAAGGGCTGCAGCGCGGCGATTATAGCGGACGATCTTTCCGTCGATGTCACATACATAGGCAGCGGTCGGAAGCAGGTCGAACAAACTTGAAGGAAGATCGAACACATGCTCCTCGAAGGAATGCTGTAGCACTGCGGTGCGCCGAGATTGACCGAGAGCTCGCATCCTGCCTCCCGAGACCCCGCTATTTGCAAACCCCGCCCACGCCCGTTCGTGACCGAGAGTCCGCGCTTTGTCCAGCTTGGGGTACCGTAACGGTAACGTCCGTGACGGCTTCGCGTTGCGGCGCGCGCGATGGCTCCTCGTGCGGCATCCGTCATCGGCAACGGGAGCGTCAGCTTCCGTACGGTCGCGGGGAAGGCCCGTCAGTTTGACCCGGAACGATCCGTTATCGGTGCCGTTTGTGAGGAGCCGATCGGCTCGTGGTCGGCGCCGGGCGTGCCATCTGCATTGTCATCGGTATGGTCCCGGCTTCCTGGAAGGCCAATCAAAGCCTGGAGGCGACGGTCATGTTGGGAACTATCCTGCTGGTTATCCTGATCCTGATCTTGATCGGTGCGCTGCCAACTTGGCCGTACAGCAGTGGCTGGGGGTACTATCCCAGCGGCGGCATCGGGCTGGTGCTCATCATCATTCTGATCTTGCTGCTAATGGGGAGAATATAGCCGCCGGCGCTCCCCGATCTCTGAACGCCATTCATCTGAACGCCATTCAATTGTGCGTGGTGTCCGCGCGGCGCAGACGCGGCCACCGCCGGATCGGGCTTTAGAGTGGCGTGGCCTCAAGCTTCAACCGCCAGTGCTCCAGACGCCTCTTCAGGAGATCGTCTTTGAAATAGGGAGCCTCCTCGTCGTCGATCTGCTCGACGATTTCGAAGGTGAAGTTGTCTGCACCATGTTCGTGCCACGCCTTCTGAAGGTCGGCGTGCGGACTGCTTCCCAGTCGGAGCGCGAACCAGATGCGGTTTTGGACGGTATCCAGGGTCGGGCTTTGCCCGATCCAGGCTTCGCCCGAAGTTGCGCAGCGGACCATGTAGATCCCAGCCACGGCTTTGCGCTCCTTGTAGGCCGCGATCGCCAGCTTCTTGTCGAGGGGCTTCATGTGGGCTTAATATTACACGGGTAATATTGGCGCAAGATATTTTACCTTGGTATAAATATCCAAATGGATAACCCCCTTTCCTTACCGGCGACGGCCTTCGAAGGCGGTCGGATGTTGCTGTCCGGCCCATTGATCGACGTCGTTCTGGCTGTGAAGGCTTCGGCAGAGCGCGGCGTATCGGAGCCCATCCTCGTCTTCGACGACGCTACCGGCCGCGCCCTCGACTTCGACCTTCGCGGCACAAAGGCCGATATCGCTGCACGTCTGTCGTCGTCCTCGGCCGGGTCCGGACTTCAGGATTCTGCATCGCCGTTCGAAGGGCCGAGCCCCGGGCGTCGCGGACGGGGGCGGCCGAAGCTGGGCGTGGTCGGCCGCGAGGTGACGTTGTTGCCGCGCCACTGGGAGTGGCTCGCCGCGCAGCCCGGCGGCGCCTCGGTGGCGCTGCGCAAGCTGGTGGACGAAGCGCGGAAAGCCGGCGGCCCGGCAGAGGCGCGGCGCGCCGCTCAGGAGGCTGCCTATCGTTTCATGTCGGCAATGGCCGGAAATCTGCCGGGCTTCGAAGAGGCGATACGCGCCTTGTTCGCCAACGACCGCGCCCGGTTCGAGCAGCAGATATCGAGCTGGCCGGAAGACATTCGTGCCTATGCCTTCCGGCTTGCCTATCAATCTCCGAACGTCCGGCGATAGGTCTTGGTCATGATCTCGTCGAGTCGGTCGCCGGGCGTGAAGTCGGCCATCTCGTCGGGCCGCGTGAGGCCGGGGAGCTGGCGCGGGCAGTCGGATGGCGCACCGAGGACCTGCGTGATCGGATAGAGCGCCGACCAGGCGGGCACGGCCTCGTAATCCTCCTCGTCGTCGGCGACATGCTTGTCGCGAATCTTGCCCGAAGCCGTCTCGATCTCCATGCCCATCATCGTCGTGGCCTTCATCTCCTGCTTGTTGGGCTGACGGATGAGCTCCGAGCGGCCGGGATAGATGCGGTCGATGAAGCGATCCATCAGCTTCAGCTTGTGGTCGACGTCGTCGATGACATGCGCCTTTCCGAAGGCCATGACGGCGCGATAGTTCACCGAGTGATGGAAGCCGGAGCGCGCCATCACCAGCGCATCGAGATGTGTGACGGTAAGGCAGACATCGATGCCTTCCTTCTGGGTGCGGATCATCCGGCTGGCCGAAGAGCCATGCCAGTAGAGATGGTCGCCTTCGCGCCAGAAGCTGGTGGGCGTGCAGTAGGGGCGGCCGTCGATGACGTAGGCGATATGGCAGACAAGTGCCGCGTCGAGGATTTCGTAGATGGTCTTCCTGTCGTAGCGCCCGCGTTCGTGAAGACGCTTGACCTTGTTGACCTGCGAGACCGGAAAGCTCGACACGGCGCCGTCCGCCTCTGTCGCCACTTTCGCTTCCGCCATCGTCGCGCTCGTCATCGCCCGCACTCCTGCCTGGATCATTGTGGGGCGGACCATGCTTCCGATATGGTCTATAAGAAAGATCCAGTTTGGCGAAAGCAGGCTGTACCAGTTATGAGGCCGCGAGCCCGTAAAGCACCCCCGCTCGGCATTGCGCTCGACCCGACCGGGCCTGAACCGTTGCATCGGCAGATCGGCGAGCAGCTTCGGCGCGGCATCCTCGAACGGCGGCTGGCGCCGGGGACGAAGCTGCCGTCGTCGCGACTGATGGCAACGGAGCTGGATTGCGCCCGAGGCACGGTGCTGCTGGCAATCGATCAGCTCATTGCCGAAGGGTACCTCGTCACCCAGGCCGGGTCGGGGATCTCCGTCGCGGCCAATCTGCCGGACGAGATGCTCGTTTCGCCCAGTGTCGACGGCCAGCCGTCGGGTGCGGTGGCCGAAGCGCCGATCCTGTCGCGGCGCACGGTCGATCTGCTGGCGACCGGCCTGTCGCCGCAGGCGCCGTTCGGCGATCCGGCGATCGCCTTTCCGCTCGGGCAGCCGGACCGCGACGCCTTTCCCTACCGGCTCTGGGCCAAGCTGCTGGAGCAGGAATGGCGCAAGCCGGATTGGCAAGTGGCCGGCGCCCCGCATCCCTTCGGGCATCCTCGCCTGCGCGAGGCGATTGCGAGTTACCTGGGGGCGGCGCGAGGGTTCACGTGCGACGCGCGCGCGATCGTCGTGACTTCGGGGCTTCGTCAGAGCATTGCGACGCTGGCGCGCATGGTCCTGGACGCCGGCGACGAGGCCTGGGTCGAGGATCCCGGCTTTCGAGGCACGCGCGAGGGATTGGCGGCGGCCGATGTACGTGCCGTGCCGGTGCCAGTCGATGCCTCGGGTTTCTCGGTCGAGACAGCATTGGGGCTGGCACCGGATGCGCGCTTGGCCATCGTGGCGCCCTCGCATCAGTTTCCTCTCGGCACCGTACTCGGATTGCAGCGGCGGCTTGCTTTGCTGAGCTGGGCCGAACGTACGCGCAGCTGGATCGTCGAGGACGATTTCGACGGCGAGTATCGCTATTCCGGCCGTCCCCTTGCGCCGCTTCGCGCTTTGGATCGCAGCGGTCGCGTGGCCTATCTCGGCAGCTTCTCGAAGCTCCTGTTTCCCACGCTGCGGTTGAGCTTCCTGGCTTTGCCAGCCTCGCTCGTCGAGGCGGCCGAGAGGATAATGGTGGGTGTTTCGCCGCGCGCCTCGTTGCTGGGGCAGGGCGCGCTGGCCCGTTTCATCACTGAAGGGCATTTCGTGGCTCACCTGCGGCGCACGCGCCTCCTTTACGCCAGCCGTCAGCAGGCGCTAATTGCCTCCGCCGAGCGCCACCTTTCCGGCCTGCTCGAGATCATGCCGGATCCCGCCGGCATGCATGTGATCGCCAGACCTCATGCCGCCATCGCCGCGACATTCGACGACGTTGCGGTTGTTGACGCCGCTGCCGCCGCTTCGGTCAGCGTCGCGGCACTCTCGGCCTGTTATGCTGGCGTTCGGAAGGAAAAGGGGCTCATCTTGGGCTATGCGGGAACGCCCGAAGTTGAAATCGAGCGTGCAATCGTGCGATTGCAGACTGCCCTTCGCGGCCTCTACTAATAGTTGACGAAAACAAGGGGCAGGGCGGATGGTAAGTAGAGGAGCAATATACTTTACGGTGGCCGCTATGGTGTTGTCCCTGGGGCTGTCGGGTGGCTCCTCTCTCGCGCAATCGAGCGCCGCAACCCCAACCGACAGCGCGCGCGGCAAGCCGGCGCTGGAAGTGCGCGGCAAGTACATCGATCAGCGCATTGCCGAATTCATGGAGAAACACGATGTGCCGGGGTTGGCGATGGCCATCGTCCAGGCGCCCTATATTCCGCGCTCTGCCGGCTACGGTCGCGCAAGCCTGACGCATGACGAGCTGGCCTCGACGCGGACCTCGTGGAACGTCGGCCCCCTCACGCAGGGCTTTACCGCCGTCGCGATCTTCCAGCTTCACGAGACGCAGAAGCTCGACGTTCGCGACGCCATAGAGAAGCACCTGTCGGGCCTGCCTGCAGCGTGGGCCAAGACTACGGTGCTGGAGCTTCTGCAGCATGCATCGGGCATTCCTGATTACCGGGCCGCTTCTGGTTTCGATGCGAACCGCAGCTACAGGCCTGCCGAGCTGACAGCGATGGTGTCGGCAGCCCCGCTCTTGTTCGAGCGCGGCAGCCAAGTACGTCTGAGCGCAACCAATTTCCTCTTGCTCGGCATGATCGTCGAACGGGCGAGTGGCGTGTCCTTCCACGACTACGTCACACGCCATCAGATCGAACCGCTGGGGCTGCGCAGCACCATGTTCGCCGACGATTTCGCCGCGAAGTCCTTCACCGATCGGCCGCAGAAAGCCGCCGGCTCGAACCAGCACAGCCGGTTCAAGTCCGAGATCGCCTTCATCAATCCAGTCGAGCCCGCGACCGGTTACAAGAGTGTCGACGGCAAGCTCGTGCCGACCGATCCCAAGGCGTCGGCAAACCTCTTCGCCTTCGGCAGTCTCTGGTCCTCGGCAGAAGACATCAGCGCCTGGGATATCGCTCTCGCGGGCGGCATCCTCGTCAAGAACGAGGCGAACAGGGCGTTGATTTACAAGCCGACCAAACTCGCCAACGGAACCGTCGTTCCTGCTATGGCCGGCTGGGAGTTCACACACCATCCCGGCTTCATGGAGATCAAGGGTTCGGCGCCGGGCTTCAGCGCCTATCTCAGCCGCTTCACCGCAGCCGAGGATCTCGTTTGCGTGACGCTGCTCGCGAACAAGGAAGGCCTGGACCTGACGGTCCTCGCGCGGGACATCGCCGACTCCTACAAGGCGGGGCTCGGTGCCGGAGTAGCGTCCGAAGGAATCGTGGCACAGGAAAGCAAGTTTCCAGTCGGCGAGACCATTTCCCGACTGGAGGCTCGGCTCAAGGCGCAGAACGTGCCGGTCTTCGCGATATTCGATCACGAGGCCAATGCACAGCAGGTCGGGATGCAACTGCGGCCGACCAAGGTCCTCGTCTTCGGCAATCCCAAGGTCGGCACCAAGCTCATGCAGGATAACCAGGCGATAGCGCTCGACCTGCCGCTGCGCCTATCCATTTGGGAAGACGCGCGCAGCCGTGTCTGGGTGGGCTATCACGCCCTGGACCGTCTCGCTGCCGAGTACGGCGTCAGGGACGAGTCAACGGTGAAAGCAATGGCGCAGGCCCTCGACGCGTTGGTGGCGAAGGCCGTCAACGTCTACGACTACTGAGATCGAGACACCGACGCGAGCTAACGCGATGCAGGCTTTGCCGCGAGGTTGGTGACGGCGCCGCCCGTCGCGGTTCGGCCGCCATCGACGACGAATTGGCCGCCCGTGGTGTTGGCCGCGAGGTCCGAGCAGAGGAAGAGCACCATGTTGGCGATCTCTTCGGGGGTCGTGTAGCGCCCCGTCGGTTGCGCCGCCTGGTAACGCTGGCTCATCGCGGCGGCATCGCCGGGAGCGATCTGCTCTTCCAGCGCGTGGATCATCCGCGTGTCGACGGGGCCGGGGCACACGGCGTTCACCCTCACGCCCTGCTGCGCAACTTCGCCGGCTGCGGTCTTGGTCAGTCCGATCACCGCATGCTTGGAGGCGACATAAGCCGGCATGCCGGGCGTTCCGACCAGGCCGGCGACCGAGGCAGTGTTCACGACCGAGCCGCCGCCTTGGCGGATCATCTCCGGCAGGACGTGGCGCAATCCGAGAAACACGCCTTTCACGTTGACGCCGATCACGGCGTCGAAGATCGCCTCGTCGTACTCGGCCGTCGGCGTCACCTTGCCTTCGATGCCGGCGTTGTTGAAGAAGCAGTCGATCCGGCCATACGTCTCGATCGCGGTCTTCACGTAAGCCTTCACGTCGGAAGACTTCGTGACGTCCGACGTCACGGCGATGGCCTCGCCGCCGTTCTGGCGAATGATGCCGGTCGTGGCGTCGGCGGCCGAACCGTCACGATCCACGACGACGACCCTCGCGCCATGCCGGGCAAAAGCCAAGGAGGCTGCGCGGCCGATCCCGTTGCCGCCGCCAGTAACGAGAGCGACCTTCCCGGTGAAATCCATGTTTCCTGTCCCTGTTCCTGGCCCATTCAACGGCGGAATCGCCGCTTGAAGGGAAGTCTATCACCGCGGGGCGGCGGGGCTATCCGCAACAAAGCAACCGTGCAGTGAGAACGGCACGTGATGGCGCAGCTTTGCGGTAAAGAGCGGTCGAGCGGCGAGATCGCGCGCATCCAGGCCGACGATGGATGTCTTTTTGCTCACACTATCGAACACCAGCGTGACAATGATGCCGTCATCCTCTGCGTCGCCGGTCGGAATGAACAACGGCTCGCCAGGATAGCCGTTCGGCCCGAAATCGTGTCGCACGACGGCGCCGCTTTCAAAGTCGATGCGCGCGAGCTGCTGTTGTAGGCCGATCGAGCGATCTGCCGGATTGCAGGCAATGTAGGCATAGCGCTGCCGGCGGCCGGTGAAGGCAGGATTGATTGTCGGGAATTCGTTGGCCGCGCCGGTGTCAAATGTGCGCCGATGCGTACGGCCTGTCGCCAGATCGACCGTGAGCCTCGTCAGCGCAGCCATGCCCTTGGCCGGCCAGTCCGATCGCCAATAGTCGCGCAACGTCTGGCCAATTGTGAGGTAGTCGGGATAGAGCGCGAGATCGAGGATCAGCGCACCATCCTGCTCGAAACCATTGGCGAAGTGGAACTGGAAGAAAGCGCCGGTTTCGATCAGCCGCGGCGTGCCGCGTCCGTCGCGCGACACCAGTAGGATCAGAGTGGGCCTGTTGCCCGCCCAATGCAGCGCGCCATCGAAGCTGCTGAATCCCAGCAGGAACTTGAGTGGTTTGACGAGGATCGGGCCGATGCAGAAGACCAGGAAGTGCTCGGTCAGCACGAAATCGTGGTTCATCACCGGATAGGGCAGGGTGACAGGCGGCAGGCGAGTCGCGATGCCGCGCTCCAGCCGGTAGGGCGTCAGCGTCGTCTTGGAGCCATAGTCGATGCCGAAGTTGAACAGCTCACCGGTCGCCGGATCGATCTTGGGGTGAGCCGAGAAAGCCTTCAGCGCGCCGGCGTAGGTTTCGATGCCTCTGGTGTCGAGCGTCGCAGCATCGAGCGCCGTTGGAGGCCCACCTTCCCAGAGCGAGAGCAGCTTGCCGTTCTCCATCACGACCGATGTGTTCGAGACATTGGCTGGTTGGCGGAACGCGTTGCCGAGCACGCCGTAGGGTCGCATCTTGCCGAAGCCGCGATGAACGATGCGCCGAGCCTTCGCCTCGTCGCGATAGCTCTCGGTCGCGACATATCGATTGCGGTAATGGATGCCATCGTCGGCGAAGCGGATCGCCGAGATCATGCCGTCGCCGTCGAACCAGTGTGGAAACCATTTCCCGCCCAGGTCGTTGCGGCCTGATCCATTGCGAAAGAGCGTACCGCGCAAGGCAGTTGGTACAACGCCGTCGATTTCCTCGACGCGGTAACTGTGTTCCTCCGCCAACGTCCGGAAGCCCGGGCTCCACGGATGGGGCGCCTTTTGATCCATACGCCAGTCTACCACGGCGAGAGGTGCGCTCTACCGGCAGAT
Source organism: Reyranella massiliensis 521 (assembly GCF_000312425.1). Classification (GTDB taxonomy): domain Bacteria; phylum Pseudomonadota; class Alphaproteobacteria; order Reyranellales; family Reyranellaceae; genus Reyranella; species Reyranella massiliensis. The sequence goes on from NZ_HE997181.1 coordinate 418,634, forward strand.
CACCGGCACCATGGAGTTGGCGAAGGCCCGCAGCTCGGCGGCCTTCATGCCGATACGGGCGCGAATGGCGATGGCATACATGATGGCCCCGGCCATGCGCGCACGAGCGGCCGGCGTCGGCTCGGGCGAAAGTCCGGAGTCGGCAAAAGCGCGCTCCAGGCTTTTCTCGATCTCCGCCAGCAGTTCGGCCGCAGCAGCGGCAATCTGCGGATGGGTCGGCGACTCGACGGCCGCAGTGCCGACGATCATGCAGCCGAGCCTGCTGGGCGGCGCGGCATAGAAATCGATCGCTGCCATATAGACCTTGCCGAGACGTTGCTCGATCGTGCCGGAGCCGGCCAGCACCTTGTTCATCGCTTCGATGCTCGTGGTGCCGTAGTAACGCAGCGTCTGGATGTAGAGCTGCTCCTTGTCGCCGAAGGCAGCATAGAGGCTGGGGCGGTTGAGACCGGCGGCTTCCGAGAGCTCGTCGAGCGAGGCTGCGGCGAAGCCCTTCTCCATGAACACGCCGCGCACCCGTTCCAGGACCTCGGCCGTATCGAAGGAGCGGGGACGGCCGCGGGGCTTCTTCTTTGATTCTGTACCGCTTCGCATAATTATCCTTGACGTCTCTTCCGCCGCATATTTATGTACTACATCGCACAAAATTAAGGAGGATGCGATGGAACTCTTCGCTTCACCACTTGCGTGTTCACTGGCGTCGCATATCACGGCTGTGGAGGCTGGTCTGCCGGTCAAGGTCCGCTTCATCGAGAACAAGAAGACCGACGATGGCGGCGACTACTTTGCAATCTCGGCCAAGGGCTATGTCCCGGCGTTGCGCCTGGAGGATGGTCGCGTCCTGAACGAGGGACCGTCGGTCCTGCAATATCTCGCCGACCGCAAGCCGGACGCCGGGCTGGCGCCGGCCTGGGGAACGATCGAGCGCTACGAGCTGATCGATACGCTGAACTATCTGTCGACCGAGGTACACAAGCGCATCTTTGCCAACGTCTTCTCCCAGACCGCGGCCGAGCCGACCAAGGCGGCCGCCCGTGCCCTGATGGAGCCGACGCTGGACTATCTCGCCAAGAAGCTGGGGGATCATGACACGCTGGTCGGCACGAGTTTCACCGTGGCCGATGCCTACTTCGTCACGCTTCTGAACTGGTTCGGCTTCGTGGGCGTCGATCTAAAGAAATGGCCGACGATCAACGCCTACTACCAGAAGCACCTGCAGCGGCCGTCGGTTGCACATGCGATGGGGATCGAAATGGCCGAGCGCAAGCGCCGCGCGGCTTGATCGGGCAGAGGGGCAGGCGGCCTCAAGGTCGCCTGCCTTCGTCTCTCATAATTTAGATTGCGTCTAGTAATCGATATCGGCCGAAGGTATTTCTCGTCCTTCGGAGGACATCGTCATGCGTCTTGTCATCGCCGCTCTTCTTTGGCTGTCGTTCACCACCGCTGCCTCGGCGCATGCGCTCTGGATCGAGCCGGAAGGCGATGGCTTCCAGCTCTATTTCGGTGAGTTTGGCGAGAATTTGCGCGAGGGGTCGCCTGGCCTGCTCGATCGCTTCGAGCCGCTGCCGGCCGCCAAGGCGTTTGGAGCGTCCGGCGAGACCGTGCTGAAGATCGACAAGGGACCGGCCGCCTTCCAGCTCGGCGGCGCTCCGACTGGAACCGGAAGCGTCGTTGCCGAGCAGGTGCGGGTCATGGAGCGCAAGCGGGGCGACGAGGTCACGCGTACCCTCGGCCGCCTGTCGGCGCGCTATGTCAGCGACTTCACCGAGCGCAAGCCGTTGATCACCCTCGACATCGTGCCGACGGGCAAGCCGGGTGCCTTCAGGGTCTTCTACGACGGCAAGCCGCTGCCCAAGGCAAAGGTCGAGGTTGCCGCCGAGTTCGGCTGGCAGCGTGAGCTCAAGACCGACGACAGCGGCGCGTTCGATGTCGATCTGCCGTGGAAAGGCACCTACATGGTCGAGGTGATGGCGATCGATTCTACGCCCGGCACGCACGGCACGCAGGCCTACGACTCGATGCGCTTCATGACCACACTCACCTTCAAGATGTCGACCGGCCTCGAAGCGCCGCCGAGGCCGCCGGTCGTCACGCCGAAGCGCTAGCCTGCCTTCTTGTTAAGAACGGCGAAGCGGTCCTTCGGGGCCTTCTCGCGGGCGGCCGGGCCATAGGTTCCCATCTCCATGCGATGCGGGATGGTCAGCATGTAGTTCTTGAAAGCGCCCTCCATGGCCTGTCGCCAGCCCTGCGCGTCCTGTGTCTCGTTGACCGACGCCTTGGCGAGCTTCAGCGCATAGGGGTCGCGTTCGGCGATCTTCTGGGCCAGCGCCATGGTCTCGTCTTCGAGTTTTTCCCGCGGCACCACGCGGTTCACCAGGCCGGCCTTCTCGGCCTCGGCCGCGGAGATGAACTCGCCGGTGAACAGGTATTCCTTGGTCTTGCGCGGGCCGAAGTCCCACGGCATCGAGAAATACTGAACGTGCGAGCCGCCCCATTTGACGGCGCGGTCCGCAAACTGTGCATCTTCGCTCGCGATGATGATGTCGCAAGCCGACGCGATCATCATGCCGCCCATGATGCAGTAGCCCTGGACCTGGGCGATGGTGGGCTTGGGCAGGTCGCGCCAGCGCATCGTGTTTTCGAAGAAGCGCTCCCAGAGGCGCCGGTACTCGCCCTTGAAGCCGGGCTCCAGCGCGGTCTTCTTCTGGTCCTCCATCTCCTGCGGACTGCCGAGATCGTGACCGGCGGAGAAGTGCTTGCCGGCGCCCGCCAGGATGATGACGCGCACTTCGGGATCGTCGGCGGCGCGCAGGAAGGCGTCGTCCAGTTCCTCGAGCAGAAGCCGGCTCTGCGCGTTCAGCACGTCCGGCCGGTTGGTGGTGATGGTGCGGACCGCGCCGGTCTGGCTCTGGAGAAGCGTCGAATAGGTTTTCATGCCGCTGCCTGCGTCGGATGGCGCAGATCGGTGGCGAGGCCGTTGCCCATCAGGTCGATGAAATTGTCGCAATAGAATTTCTGCTTCTGGCGTTCGCTGGTGCCGGCCTTTTCCATGGACGCCTCGAAGCGCTTGATGGGATGACGGCCGCCTTCGATGTGGGGATAGTCCGAGGAGAAGAGACAGACCTCGTCGGCCGTGTTGGCGATGATCCAGCCGGCATCTTCGTGCGGGTAGGGCGTCACGCGGACCTGCCGGGCCACGAACTCAGAGGGCTTCAGCGACATCTTCTGCAGCCGCTCCTCGTTCTTGTAGAAGGCGTTGTGGGCGCTATCCATGTTGCGCATCCAGCCCGGGACCCACGAGGCGCCTTGTTCGATGACGCCGAATTTCAGGCGCGGGAAGCGGTCGAGTACACGGTCGACGACCAGCGCCGTCAGCGTCTTCATTACCGGATAGGCGATGGCCATGTAGTCGATAGACTTGAAATTGTCGTCGCCGCCATGGAAGTCGGGCACCGGCGGAAGGCCGTTGTTGAAGTAGGCGTCCTCAAGGAGCTTTCCGCCGCCGCCGACATGGAACACGATCGGCAGGCCGGCATCCTGGGCGACGGCCCACAATGGATCGAAGCCGATATGGCTTGGCGAATGGGCGTCGGGGCAGCGCGAGGGGATCATCAGTGCCTTGGCGCCGAGGTCGATCGCCTCGCGTGCGGCTTTGGCGGTGCGCTCGAAGTCGATCAGCGGCACATAGCCCGTCGGCAGCAGCCGGCGGTCGACCGAACAGAAGTCGACCATATGGCGCGTATGGGCGCGGGCCACGGCATAGGCGAGGTCGGGGTCGCGTCCTCCTTCCAGCACCGAGGAGTAGTTCAGCAGCGCCGTCGTGAACATGAGCTGGCTGGCGAAGCCCAGCAACTCGACCGACCGCGTGCGATCCTCCTTGCGATAGGCGCCGAGCGCATCCCAGTTCTTGGCGAGCATGATCTGCGCTTCGTCGAAACCGCTGCCATCGGCGATGCCCTGACGGTGATCGTCCTTGAGGTGGCTATGAAATCCCTCGTGCCGAGGGAACAGCACCTTGTCGGTCACTGTCGCCCGATGTCCGGCTTCGAGATAATTTTCGAGGAAGCCCGGCACTTCCATGATGTGGGCGTCGGCGTCGTGAATGACGCGCCCGCTCGCGTAGGGCATTGTTCCTCCGGTCTTTCGTTGCTTTGCGCGAGCTTAACATGACCATCGATATTTCCCACGCCGTGCACGCTCTGCTGAATGCCCGACGTTCCGGCACGCAGGTGGCGCCGCCGTTCGAACTGTCGGACCGCTCTGCGGTCTATGCCATTCAGGACGGTGTTGCCGCCGCGACGGGACCAGTCGCCGGTTGGAAAGTCGGCGCGCGGACGCCGACGGCGGAACCGAATCCGGCGCCCCTTCTGGCGGGTGCACTCGTTCCTTCGCCGGCGCGCTTCGACGGCAAGGCGATGCACATGATCGGGGTCGAGATCGAGATCTCCTTCCACATCGCGCGCGACATCGCAGCACGCGACACGCCGGTGAGCTACGACGAAGCCCTCTCTGTGGTGGGCGATGCCTTCGTCGGCATGGAAGTCGTCGACACGAGACTCGCCAATTTCCAGAAGCTCGATCCCGAATGGCTGCTCGCCGACAACCAGATGAACCATGCGCTGGTGGTGGGCGGGGCGATCCAGAATTGGAAGGCTCTGGACTGGGCGAATCTTCGAGTGACGCTCGACATCGACGGCCAAACGATCGTCGATCAGAAGGGCGGGCTCGGCGCCGTCGATCCGGTGCGGCCGCTCGCCTGGATGATCGACCATGCGGTGCGCCTCCGTGGCGGCCTCCGCGTTGGCCAAGCGATCACGACGGGTTCATGGACCGGCCTGCGCTATTTTCCGCCGGGCACGCACGCCCGTGGCACCTTCGTCGGATTGGGTTCTGTCGAGGCGCAGTTCTGACGCGTCGTCAGCTCACGATGCTCGACGCCCATACGCTGGACAATCTTGGCCCTGAGCCCCGCGCAGCAAAGCGCGCAGGCCGGGAAGTGGTTCTGGCAGCCGTAGGCTTGTGGCTAGTAGTACCAGCCGGGATAGGGATAGCCGCCCCAGGGACCCCAATCCCAATCGTTCATGGCGTTCTCGTCGGCCGTCATCTGCTGCTCGTCCGCCAGGTTCTTCTGGAAGACGTTGTTGCGGTACGTGCCATAGGCGGCCGAGTTGCCGACATAGATGCACACGCAGACGGTCGGGTCCGGATAGACGTAGAAGACTTGGCCGTTCTTGATCTCGCGCGAGAACTTGTGCGGCGGCAGCGAGCGGAACGCCGCCTGACGCTGCGGTGTGTTCGCCGGCACGAACTTGAAGCCGGCCGCGATCATCATGTCTTCCTTGTTCGCAATTACCTGCTTCGGATTCTGGCAGGCGGCGGCGGCTACGCACAGGCCCAGAACCGTGGCGATTTTGGCAATCCGTATCATTACGTCCCCCTCGGTGGTCGTTCCTTAAGTCAGGCGCCTGACCATTTGGGCGCCCGCTTCTCCAGGAAGGCCGCCATGCCCTCGCGGAAGTCGGCGCTACCGTAAGCCAGTCTGACGAGATCGTCGATATTCTCGTCACCCAAGCGGGCCTGAAGCCGCCGCAGCGCCTCCTTGGTCACCTGCATGGTGATCGGCGCGTGGCCGGCCAGTGTCTGGGCCAGTTCTTCGGCCCGCGTATAGAGGGTTCCCGGATCCGGCAACAGCTCGCTCACAAGCCCGCAGGCCAGCGCCGCCTGGGCATCGATGAGCTTGGCCAGCATCAGCATTTCCTTGACCCGCTGGGGCCCGAGCAGAGCGACCAGCCGTGCGTAGTTGGCCATCGACAGGCAATTGCCCAGGGTGCGGGCGATGGGGAAGCCGAACTGGGCGTTCGTTGCGGCGATCCTGAAATCGCAGACAGCGGCGATGGCCGCGCCGCCGCCTGTGCAAAAGCCCGACACGGCCGCAATCGTCGGCACGGGGCAGGCCTCGATCGTCCCGACGATGCGGTCGATCTTGCGCTCGTAGGCGATGCCGTCGTCGCCGCTCTCGAAGCTCTTGAACTGGGCGATGTCGGTGCCGGCGGCAAAAGCCTTTTCCCCGGCGCCGGTAATCACCAGGGCGCGGATCTCCTTGGTCTGGCCGATCCGGCCGCAGATCTCGGCCAGGCCTTCGTACATGGCGAAAGTCAGCGCGTTGCGTGCTTTGGGCCGGTTGAATGTCACCCAGCCGATGTCACCGCGCCTCTCGTAGAGAAGTTCTTCAGTCATACCGCACAAACTTGTTGGATTTGCCGAAGGCAGCATCATCGTCTATGTCGCCGCACCCCGCAAACAGGCACGAGGCAACCCATGGCGCTGGAACGGCTTCTCAGAGGCTTCGCGGATTTCCGCGTGGGCTACTATCGTGAGCACCTCGACCTGTTCGAGAAGCTGGCGACCGAGGGCCAGTCGCCCAAGATACTGATCGTGGGGTGCTCCGATGCCCGGGTCGATCCGGGTATCCTGACCCAGACCCAGCCGGGCGACATCTTCACAATCCGCAACGTGGCGGCGATGGTGCCGCCGGCGCAGATTCCGCCCGACGAGCGGCAGCACGGCACGTCGGCGGCCATCGAGTTTGCCGTGCGCGGGCTCGAGGTCGAGCACGTCGTCATCCTGGGGCACGCGTTGTGCGGCGGCATTGCAGCGCTGGTCGACGGGCAGGACAGCGTCTTTGCCAGCTTCGACTATCTCTCGACCTGGACAAGTGTCGCGCGCGAGACACGCGACGTCGTGGTGCGCGAGATGGCCGGCCGGCCGCGCGCGGAGATCATGCGCGCCGTCGAGCAGGCGGCCGTCGTCAACAGCATGAAGAACCTGATGGGCTTCCCCTGGCTCGCCGAGCGCGTCGCCGCCGGCAAGCTGGTGCTGCATGCATGGTGGTTCAATCTGACGGAAGGCCAGCTCTATGCCTTTCATCCCGACACGGCGACATTCGAGCCGGTGCACGGCATCCACCTCGAGCCCGCCGTCACTCGCGACACTCGCCTTTCGGCACTGAAGCCGGAGCGCTTCGTCGCCGCTCTGACCGGCAAGACACCGGACTTCTGACGGGCCCACCTGCTCTTCTATCCTCTCTCGCGTAGCGGGAGAGGACGAAGAGTTACGCTGCCAGCGACTTGATCGCTGCGTCCACGCCGCCGGGCACGAACGGCACGCCCGACGCCTGCATGGCAAGCTCGGTCGTGGCGAGGCAGCCCAGCAGCATCGGCTCGTTGAGATCGCCCATATGGCCGATGCGGAACATCTTGCCCATCATCTTGCCGAGGCCGCCACCCAGCGACAGGTTGAAACGGTCGACGGCCGTCTTGCGCAGCGGATCGGAGCTCACGCCCTCGGGCATGACGACGGCGGTGACCGAATTGGAAAGGCGGTCGGGCGTCTGGCAGAAGAGCTGCGGTCCCTTGCCGTCGGAGCCCCAGACGCGCACGGCAGCGCGGGTCGCTTCGGCGAGGCGGGCGTGTCGCGCGAACACGGCGTCGAGGCCTTCCTCCTCCAGCATCTTCAGCGACTCCTGAAGACCGAAGAACATGTGAACGGGGGCTGTGCCCACGAACTTCTGCGGCGCGCGGCCGGTCATCATGTCCCAGCTCCAGTAGTGACGCGGCGTCTTGGACTTGCGCGACACTTCCAGCGCCTTGTTGCTGACGCCGGTCAACGACATGCCGGTCGGCAGCATCAGGCCCTTCTGGCTGCCGCCCACGGTCAGGTCGACGCCCCAGGCATCCATCTTGTATTCCATGCTGGCGAGCGAGGAGATCGTGTCGCTGAGCAGCAGGGCTGGGTGCTTGGCTTCGTCGATAGCACGACGCACCTCGGCCAGTGGCAGCACCATGCCCGTCGCCGTCTCGTTGTGGACTGTGAGCACCGCCTTGATCTCGTGCTGCTTGTCCTTGGCAAGGCGCTCCGCGATCTTCGATATGTCGGCGCCCTTGCGGATGTCGGCGTGGATCGTCTCGACCTTGATGTCCAGGTGATTGGCCATCTCGGTCCAGCTGTCCGAGAAGTAGCCTGTCTCGACCATCAGCACGGTTTCGCCGGGAGAGAAGAGATTGGCGAGAGCGGCCTCCCAGGCGCCGTGGCCGGACGACGTGTAGAGGAACAGGTTCTGGTCGGTCTTCAGCACGCGCTTCACACCGTTGTGGCAGGCGTGATGGATGGCGAGGAACTCGTCAGACATGAAATCGATGACCGGCCGGTCCATCGCCCGCAGGATGCGGTCGGGAATGTTTGTTGGGCCGGGATTATTGAAGAATTGGCGGCCACGAGGCTTGGCGTTCACTGCGTTCCTCCGCTCTGGAAGGCGGAACTCTGGCGTGTGCCCCTTGGCGAGACAAGCGAGACAAGCGATGCTCTGCCATTAGCTGGGTTGAGGGCAAGTATGACCACGCAAAAGAACGATTCATCACAGACGAATTCGGCCATCGTGGCCGATTATCGTGCGCGTACCGGCGGCTCCGCCGTGCTGTACGAGCGTGCGGCCAAGGTGCTGCCGAGCGGCATCACGCACGACGCGCGCTACCTCGACCCCTATTCGATTCACGTCTCGCGCGCGGTCGGCCCGCGCAAGTGGGACGTCGATGGCAACGAGTATGTCGACTATTTCGGCGGCCACGGTGCGATGCTGCTGGGCCATTCGCATCCCGCCGTCATCGAGGCGGTTAAGCGGCAGATCGAACTGGGCACGCACTATGGATCGAGCCACGAGCTGGAGGTGCGCTGGGCCGAACTGGTGTGCGAGCTGATTCCGTCGGCCGAGAAGGTGCGTTTCACCGCATCGGGCACCGAGGCCTCGCACATGGCGATCCGGCTGGCGCGTGCCTACACAGGCAAGGACAAGATCGTACGTTTCATCGGCCACTTCCACGGCTGGCACGACACGGTCGCCGCCGGCGCCACCTCGCACTATGACGGCACGACCACCCCAGGTGTTCCCCAAAGCGTCGCCGATCTCACCATCCTGATGCCGTCCGACGATGTCGGCGCCGTCGTGAAGCTGCTCGAGAGCCGCGACGACATCGCCGCCGTGATGTTCGAGCCGTCGGGCGCATCGTGGGGGCAGGTGCCGCTGCCGCCGGGCTTCATTCAGACGGTGCGCGACGTGACGACCAAGCGTGGCGTCGTGATGTTGATGGACGAGGTCATCACGGGCTTCCGCTGGTCTTCCGGCGGTGCCCAGAAAGCCTTCGGCGTGACGCCGGACCTCTGCATCCTGGCCAAGATCGTGGCCGGCGGACTGCCGGGCGGCGCGGTGGCAGGCAAGCGCGAGATCCTCGATCTGATCGATCATGCCTCGACCGCCGCGAAGAAGCAGGAGCGCATCGGCCATCCGGGCACCTACAACGCCAACCCGCTATCGGCCGCCGCAGCGGTGACGGCGCTCTCGCTGCTGCGCGACGAGGACCTTGCCGAGAAGGCCAACCGGACGGCGGCCGTGTTGCGCAAGGCGCTGACGCAAGTGCTGGTCGACGAGGGGATTCCCTGGGGCATCTACGGCCAGTCCTCGACCTTCCTGATCTATCCCAACCCGACCGGCGACGACATCGATCCGGCGACCTTCGATCCGCTGAAGCAGGGCTTCGCCAAGTTGAAGGGCGGCCGTTCGGGCCCGCTCAGCGGCAAGATCCGCATGGGCCTGATGACCCATGGCGTGGATGTCATGGGCGCCCCGGGCGGCTTCGTGTCGGCGAGCCACGGCGCGGCGGAGATCGAGAAGACCGTCCATGCGTTCCGCCAGACGGTGCGTGCGCTCAAGGCCGAGCGTGAAGTGAAGGCTGCCTAGATGTATGGCCTCACCAAGCCGGTAGCCGCGACCGAGTTCACGCGGCTGCCGGAGAGGTTTCGCAAACCTGGTCGGACCTCATGGGGCGATGCCAACGCCGTCGGCCAGGTGCTCGACTCCTTTCTCGAAGGGCCGAGCTTCGATCGCGACGGTAATCTCTACGTCACCGACATTCCGTTCGGTCGCGTCTTTCGCATCGACCCGAAGGGCGAGTGGACGCTGGTGACGGAGTACGATGGCTGGCCGAACGGTCTCAAGATTCACAAGGACGGCCGCATCTTCATCACCGACTACAAGCGCGGCATCGTTCTGTTGGATCCGGCGACCGGCAAGGTGACGCCGCTGATCGAGACGCGCGGCTCGGAGAGCTTCAAGGGCGTCAACGATCTGTTCTTTGCCGCCAATGGTGATCTCTATTTTACCGACCAGGGCCAGACCGGCCTGCACGACCCGACAGGCCGGGTCTATCGCTACGATACGGCCGGCAAGCTCACGATGCTGGTCGGCACGGTGCCCAGCCCCAACGGCCTCGTCATGAACAAGGCGGAGAACGTGCTCTATGTCGGGGTGACGCGCGGCAATGCCGTGTGGCGCCTGCCGTTGATGGCTGATGGTTCCGCCAGCAAGGTCGGCCTGTTCATCCAGATGAGTGGTGGCCACGCCGGGCCTGATGGCATGGCGTTGGACGAGGAGGGTGGACTGGTGATCGCCCATCCCAGCACGACCGCCTGGCGCTTCGATCATCTCGGCCGGCCGACCCACCATGTCGATTGCGGCGACGATATCTACTGCACCAATGTCGCTTTCTCCGGTCGCGATCTCTACCTCGTCGTCTCGCGCCAGAGCGGCAAGGTCGTGAGCGGGACCATCCTGAAAGCCACGATGCCAGTTGCCGGCAAATCCATGTTCAGTCACGCGTGATGTTGAGAGTCGGCAAGCTCGTCGAAGGTGACCGCACGGAATGGGAGGTCCTGTTCCGCGCCTATATCGACTTCTACAAGCGGACGCTTTCGCAGGAGATGTACGACCGTGCCTGGAACGAGTTCCAGAAGGATACGCGCATGCATGCGTTGGGCGCCAAGCTCGATGGTCGCCTGGTCGGCATCACGCATTTCCTGATCCACGCCAACACTTCGTCTGCCGACGTCTGCTATCTGCAGGACCTGTTCACGGCATCTGACGTGCGCGGCAAGGGCGTGGCGCGGGCGCTGATCGAGGCCGTCGCCGACTGGGCGCGCGAACGCAAATGCCCACGCGTCTACTGGCAGACCCAGGAGAGCAATGCCACGGCGCGGCTGCTTTACGACAAGGTCGCCGTCAACCGCGGCTTCATCCGCTACGATATCGAGCTGGACGCATAGCCCGAGCGCATTCCGCTCGGAACGACGTCGTCCTCGCCGCAAGAACTGTGCCGGCGATTCTGACGTAATGACCACGGGATTGTTACTCGCAGAGAATTGCCTGCGGGACTAACTCGGGATGGAGAACAGCAACCAACGGCTTTCGCCAACGGTCCTCCATGGTCGAACCTCCAATGTCGCCGTCCCGTTCGTTCGCCGCATCCTGTGTGCTGATCGCCGTCGTCGTGGCGGTGGGCGCGGGCGCCTTCGCTTACACGGCGGGCTGGCTCTCGCCCAACCGCCTGACGCCGGCCAAGCTGGTCGATGTGCTGGCGCCGGCGGAGGGGCCCGCCCTCGGCTATCGCCGCAATCACGCCAAGGGCATCTGCTTCACCGGCATGTTCGACTCGAATGGCAAAGGTGCGGATCTCTCGGTCGCTCAGGTCTTTGCGCCTGGTAGCTATCCGGTCGTCGGCCGTTTCAATCTCGCGACACCCAGTCCCACGGCGGCGGATGCGACGGTTCGGGTTCGCGGCCTGGGGCTGCAGATCACGACGCCGGACGGCGGGGTCTGGCGCAGCGCGATGATCGACCCGCCGTTCTTTCCCGTCGCGACACCGCAAGCCTTCTATGAACTGCAGAAGGCCGCGCACAGCAAGGACCCTGAGGCGATGAAGCGCGTGGTCGCCGCGCATCCGGAGATCGCGGCCTTCGGCAAATGGGCCGCCACCGCGCCCTGGACGTCGAGCTATGCCGAAGACCCGTACAACGGCCTGAACGCCTTCCTGTTCGTCGACAAGACCGGTGTTGCGCGCGCGGTGCGCTGGTCGCTGCGGCCGGCGGCAGAGCCGGTGCCGATCGCGCCCGCCGAGCTTGCCAAGCGTGGCCCCAATTATCTCGAACAGGAGATCGCACAGCGCGTCGCCGCGGGACCGCAACGCTGGACGATGACGGTGACCGTGGCCGAGCCGGGCGACGTCACCGCCGATCCCAGCAAGGCCTGGCCGGCCGATCGGCGCACTGTCGAGGTCGGCACCTTGGTGGTGCAGCGGATCGAGGCGGAGGCCGACGGTCCCTGTCGCGAGATCAACTTCGATCCGACAATCCTGCCGAAGGGTATCTCAGTTTCGGACGATCCGTTTCCCGCCGCCCGCTCGGCCGCATACGCGAGGTCCTACGACCGGCGCACGGCGGAGGCGAAGCATTATCCCAGGACTTCCGGGAGCCCCAAACAATGAGCAGGCAGCTGACCCGCTTCACTGGCCTTCAGCGCCTGCTGCATTGGCTGATGGCGGTGTGCATCGTGGCGATGCTGTTCATCGGCATCGGCATGGTCTCGACCACCGCGCCGCGTTACGTACCCTTGCTGGAGACGCACAAAACGCTGGGCGCCGTGATCTTCGTCCTGGCATTGCTGCGGCTCGGCGTGCGCCTCGTGCTGGGCGCGCCGCCGCTCCCGGCAAGCCTGCCGCCGCTCATGCGGCTGGGTGCGATCCTCTCTCACTACGCGCTCTACGCGCTCATGATCGCCATGCCCTTGATCGGTTGGGCGATGCTGTCGGCCGGCGACTATCCGATCGTGCTCTATGGCGGAATCCGGCTGCCGGCGATCCTGCCGCAGAGCGACGCCCTGCACACGCTGCTGCGCAGCGCACATCATTGGCTGGCGCTGGCCTTCTTCGCGCTGATCCTGCTGCACCTCGCGGCGGCGCTGTTCCATGCCCTGATCCGGCGCGACGGTGTCTTCGAGGCCATGTCGCCTATGCCGTCGCGCGGCAAGCACTGACACCCTGGTTGGCGGTTGCCGCTGTTACCGCTTTCCCTTGCCGAGATGGGCCACAGCTTCGATCTCGACCAGGATTTCGGGCGCGGCGAGCGCGCTCACCTCGACCAAGGTCGAGGCCGGGAAGTCACCTGTGAAGAACTCGCGTCGGGCTGCCCAGACCTTGGTGTTGTTGGCGATCTCCGTGACGAACACCGTGATCTTGACCACGTCGGACATGGCGCCGCCGGCGGCTTCGAGCAGGGACTTGATCTTGCCGAAGATCACTTTTGCCTGCTCGTACTCGTCGTTCCCGGCAACGGTCGTGCCGGTCCGTGCCGTCATGCCGGAGACATAGGCGACGCCATCGACGACGAGACAGTTGGACCAACGCTCGGGCGGCGGCTCGGCGACGGCGGGCGAGATCACGCGACGGATGGTCATGTTGAGTTCCTCCTTACTCGGGCTTGGCGCCGGATGACTTTACGACCGGCGTCCACTTGTCGATTTCCTCCTGCACGAAGCGCGTGACCTCGGCAGGTGTCATCGTGCTGGGTTCGGCACCGATCTCTTCCCAGCGTTTGACGACGGCCGGCTCCTTCAGCACGGCCTGCATCTCTGTCGCGATGCGATCGACGATCGGCGCCGGGGTCTTGGCGGGCACCGAGATGCCGAACCAGGAGTAGGAGATGAGGTCGGGGTAGCCCGCTTCCTTCATGGTCGGCACATCGGGGAAGGCGGGATTGCGCTGCTCGCCGCTGACCGCAAGCGCCCGGACCTTGCCGGCCTTGATGTGTGGCGCCGCCGAGGGCAGCGAGTCGAACATCGAAGGCACATTGCCATTGATCGTGTCGATCATGGCAGGACCTGCGCCGCGATAAGGCACGTGAACCATCTCGGCGCTGATCACCTGCGAGAGACGCACGCCGAGAAGATGGTTGCTCGAGCCTGCGCCGGAGGTGGCATAGGCGAGCTTGCCCGGATTGGCCTTGGCGTACGCGACATAGTCCTTGAACGTCTTGACCTCGAAGGTCGGATTGACGACCAGCACGCTGGGATTGGTCGAGGCGATCGACACATGGATGAAGTCGGCCATCGGGTCGAAGTCGCCACCGCCGTAGAGCGTGGGCGAAATGGTGAGGCCGGAAATCACCGACATCAGGAGGGTGTAGCCATCCGGCGGCGCTTTCGCCACCAGCGCCGTGCCGACCATCGCGCCCTTGCCGGGCTTGTTGTCGACGATGATGTTCTGTCCCAGACGCTTGCCGAGATACTCGGCGACGACGCGGGCAACGACATCGGTCGTTCCACCGGGAGCGTAGGGCACAACGAGCCGGATTGGCTTGTTGGGCCATGGTCCGGTCTGGCCGTATGCCGGCAGGGCGATGGTGGAGAGTGCTGAAGCGACGAAAGTGCGGCGAGAAAACATGCGCGGAGTATACTCGGCGCATGAGCGATCCCAAGAACCTGTTCGCAGCTCTGTTCGAGCCGCGCCGCATTGCCCTGATCGGTGCATCGGCCGATCCAGCCAAGACGACGTCGCGGCCGCAGCGTTTTTTGCGCAAGCACGGCTTTACCGGCGAGATCCTGCCGGTAAATCCTTCGCGCGGCGAAATTCTCGGCGAGAAAGCCTACAAGGATCTCGACGCGATTCCGGGCGACATAGATCACGCCTACATCCTGCTGAATGGCGCGGCGGCTGTGACTGCCCTGGCTGACTGCGCCCGCCGCAGCGTGAAGGTGGCGTCTATCCTGGCCGGCGGCTTCGCCGATGCCGGCGCGGCCGGTGCCTCGCTGCAGGACGAGCTGACGCGCATCGTGCGCGAGACAGGCATACGCCTCGTCGGGCCCAACAGCATCGGCACGGTGAGCACCGATCCCGCCGTGGCGCTGACGGCGAATGCCGCCTTTGCCGTCGACAAGCTGCGGACTGGACGCTGGGCCGTGGTCAGCCAAAGCGGCAGCCTGATCGGCGCGCTGCTCTCGCGGGCCGATGCCCGCGGCATCGGCTTCTCGCGGTTGATTTCGGTCGGCAACGAGGTCGATCTCGCCGTGGGCGAGATCTCGGATCTGCTGGTCGACGATCCCCGGACCGATGCCATCCTGCTCTTCATGGAGACCCTGCGCGACGGCGAGCGGCTGGCGCATGCGGCGCGGCGCGCCCATGCGGCCGGCAAGCCGGTGATCGCCTACAAGCTCGGCCGTTCGTCGATCGGCCAGGAGCTTGCCAAGTCGCATACCGGAGCGATTGCGGGATCCGACGCCACGTTCGATGCCTTCTGCCGCCGGCATGGCATCGCGCGGGTTGCGATGTTCGAGTCCCTGATCGACGTGCCGCCGCTCCTCGTGGACCGGCCGCCGTCGCGCGGCTCGCGGGTTGCCGTCGCCACGACCACCGGCGGTGGCGCCGCCATGGTCGTCGACAACATGGCGGTGGCAGGTCTCGATATCGCCGGGCCACCGCGCGCGCTGGTCGACTGGTTGAAGCCGCTGGGCATTGCGGCCGGGGACGGCAAGCTGGTCGATCTCACGCTCGCCGGCGCCAAGCCGGAGATCGTGGCGGGCACGATCGAGCGTCTGCTGGCCGACGACGCCAACGACGCGGTGATCTTCGTCGTGGGCTCCTCCGCGCAGTTCAATCCCGAGCTGGCGGTCGAGCCCCTGTTGCGCTTCGCCAAATCCACCAAGCCGTTCGCGGTGGCGCTGACGCCGGCGGCCGACAAGTCGCTGGCTCTGCTGACGGCAGCGGGCGTGCCGGCCTTCCGCCATCCCGAATCCTGTGCCGAGGCCTTGGCGCTTTGCCTTCTGCGCAAGCCTCTGCAGCAAGTGCCTGCGTTGCAGGAGCCATCGGTCGCCGCACTGGGAGCTCTGGAGGCGGGCCGCGTCTCGGGCTTCGACGAACGGCGGGCCGCCGATCTCTTTGCTACGCTGGGCGTGCCCATGGCGAAGTCAATGGCCGTCCCCGATGCCAAGCGCATCGTGGCGGCGGTGGCGGAGGTAGGGGCGCCTGTGGTCCTCAAGATCCTGTCGGCCGATATCGCCCACAAGACCGAAGCCGGAGGGGTGGCGCTCGGTCTGCAGGATGGCCAGACCGCGGCCATCGCGGCGCGCGAGATGGAGAAGCGGGTCAGGGCTCATGCGCCCCAGGCACGCCTCGAAGGCTTCCTGGTGCAGAAGATGGAGCGCGGGCTCGCCGAGGTCATCCTGGGCTTTCGCCGCGATCCATTGGTTGGACCAACGATTACGGTCGGCCTCGGCGGCGTGCTGGCCGAGATCTACAGGGATGCTGCGACGCGGCTCGCCCCGGTCGGTGAGGCCGAGGCTCGGCAGATGATCGACGAGGTGAAGGGGCTGGCGACCCTGCGCGGCTATCGCAACCTGCCGAAAGGCGATGTGGCCGCTTTGGCACGCACCATCGCCGCCTTCTCGAACCTGGCGCACAAGACCTTCGATGGCGTGGCCGAAGCCGAGATCAACCCATTGCTGGTGAAGCGCGAGGGTGAGAGCGTCGTGGCCGTCGATGGGCTCGTCGTGCTGCGCTGAGGAGGGCTATTCCGCCGCCTGCTGCCGGCTCCAATCGTCTTCAGGCCGGGCCGCAATGTGCTCAAGCCAGCGATGCAGACGGGAATCGCCGCAGGTCGTCACGTTGAAGCGCATCCACGGCGATCGCTGCAGGTGCGGCCGGAAGACCGTGCCGGGCGCCAGAACAATGCCGTGATCCGATGCGTCCTTCGCCAGCGCCAGCGAGTCCTCGATCTGAGGGAAGCGTGCCCACAGGAACATGCCGCTGCCCGGCTCGACGAACAATGGCATCCCGATGCGCTCGAACGTCTGGATCGCACTGGCCCGCGCCTCATCGAGACGCTTGTGCAGCCGAGTCAGGAACTTCCGGTAGTGGCCATCGACCAGCATCGAATAGAGCAGTCGTTCTATGAACTGAGAGCTTGTGATGCTGGAAAGCATCTTGATGTCCGTCAGCTCGTCCGCGATGGCCTGATCCGCCACAAGGAAGCCCACTCGAAGGCTGCCTGAAAGGGTCTTCGAGAAGCTTCGCGCATAGATGACCTGGTTGAACTGGTCGAGCGCCGCCAGCCGCGGCGTCTTCTTGGTTTGCAGGTCGCAGAAGATATCGTCTTCGACGACCAGGAAACCGAACTGTTCGGCGAGCTGCAGCACGCGGAAGCTGGCGTGCGGACTCATGTTGGTCCCGGTGGGGTTCTGCAGAGCCGACTGGGTGAAGTAGATTCTGGGTCGATGATCGGCCGCGAGCTGCTCGAGCATCGCCAGATCGGGCCCATCCGCATTGCGCGGCACGGCGAGCAGCTTGGCGCCGTACAGGCGAAGGCTGCCGAACAGATTGTAGTATCCTGGGTCGTCCACAAGCACCGCGTCGCCGGGTTTGATGAAATGACGAATGATCAGGTCGAGCGCCTGGCTTGTCCCTTGAGTCAGGACGATCTGGGACGCGCTGGCGGTGATGCCCAATTCCGACAGCATGAGAACGATATGCTCGCGAAGGGGCAGGTAGCCGCGCGGATTGCCATACTCGATCAAGTGCGTTCCGTTCTTGCGGGCGAGCGCTGCAAGGCTCTGACGGATGCCCATTTCGTCCATCCAGTCGTTGGGAAGCCATGGGCCGCCCGCGAGGATGGTTCCTTCGCGTGCTTCGAGCAATCGACGGACGAGCCAGACCAGTTCCTCGTTGCGCTTCTGGTCATCCGACGATGAATGACGCGTCGGGACATTGCGCGACGATGTCGTGAAGAAGCCGGCGCCGCGGCGGGCTTCGAGATAGCCGAGCGCAACGAGCCGGTCGTAGGACTCCACTGCGGTGAAGCGGCTGATCCGATAGGTCTCGGCGAGCTTGCGAATCGATGGCAGCTTGGTGCCCGGACGCAGCAGCCGATCGTCGATCTGCCGCCGGATGCCCTCGACGACCTGAACGACCAGCGGCGTCGAATCGCCGGGATCGATTTTGAAGGAGATCATCGCTGTCTCCGGCTTCGGGTAACTGGCCTGCTGGAACGACCGATACAGGTCAGGGTGGTGTCAGTCGAACTGTACATGTTTGTCCGCCCGGTTGACAGACATCATCCGCCTGCAGCCGAACGCCAAGCCAGGGAGGCAAGAATGACGATGACCGCTGTTGCTGCCCAATCGAATGCCGCGCCGGCTCCGGCCGACCTCGCGGCCGTGAAGACCCGCCAACAGGGCGCATGGTCTTCCGGCGACTATGCGGTCGTCGGCGCAACACTTCAGATTGTAGGCGAACAGTTGTGTGAAGCCCTCGACCTCCGCGCCGGCCAGAAGGTTCTGGATGTCGCTGCCGGCAACGGCAATGCAACGCTCGCTGCGGCGCGACGCTGGTGCGACGTCGTCTCGACTGATTATGTTCCCTCGCTGCTCGAGCGCGGGCGGGCCCGCGCAGCTGCCGAAGGATTCAACATCGACTTTCGGCAGGCCGACGCTGAGGCATTGCCTTTTGCAGACGCCGCATTCGATGTCGTGGCTTCGACCTTCGGCGTCATGTTCACGCCAAATCAGGAGCAGGCCGCCGCGGAAATGGTTCGGGTCTGCCGGCCTTCCGGCAAGATCGGGCTCGCCAACTGGACGCCGGATGGTTTCATCGGCCATCTCTTCAAGACCATCGGGAAGCACCTGCCGCCGCCGGCAGGCGTCAAGTCGCCGGCCTTGTGGGGAACGAGCGCGCGTCTCACCGAACTGTTCGGACCGGCGGCAGCGTCGATTGCGATCAAGGAGCGCGATTTCGTCTTTCGCTACAAGTCGGCGCAGCACTGGCTCGACGTTTTCAGGACCTATTACGGCCCGGTCCTGAAGGCATTCGAGGCGCTTCCTTCGCAGGCCCAACCGGCATTGGCGGCAGATCTCGTTGCGCTGGTCGGCCAGTTCAATCGCTCAGGCGACAGTTCGATGGTCGTGCCCAGTGCGTACATCGAGATCGTCGTCACCCGGCGCTGAATGGAAAGGACGAGCGCCATGAAACGGATCGTTTCGATCGCCGCCCTCGGCGGTACGTTCTGGCTGGCGCTTGCCTCGGTCGCGGGCGCACAGACTCACACCGTGGCCCACGGCGGCGGACATTTGATGGTCCTGCCGTCGGAACTGAAGTGGGTGGACGTACCGTCCCTACCCGCAGGTGCCCAGATCTCTGTCATCGAGGGGCCGCTCAACGAGGCGAAGCCGATTACGGCGCGCATCAAGTTCCCAGCGAACTATCGCCTGCCGGCGCACCATCATCCGGTAATCGAGCATGTGACCGTGCTGTCGGGAACCTTCAACATGGGCGCGGGCGACAAGCTCGATATGTCCAAGACCATGCCGCTGACGGTTGGCGGCTTCGCCATCATGCAGCCGGGAACGCCTCACTTCGCCTGGACGTCCGAGGAGACGATCGTGCAGATTCATAGCGTAGGACCGTGGGGTGTCACCTACGTCAATCCAGCGGACGATCCCCGAAAGAAGTAGCCCGGCGTCGCGCTGGCGGCGACGTCAATGGCGGTCCGGCCGCTCCATGAGCTGCCGGAAGTCATTCAGCACAAAGTAAATCGGCTGCAACTTGTCGATCTCGTAGGGGCTCTGCATGGCCTTGGCCGGATCGAAGGGCACGCGCTGCACGCCGTCACCTTCAATCGCATGCTTCACTTCGGCAGCCGATGAGAGGATGCCTGCACCGTAAGCCTTCAGGCCCTGCGGGGTGCGGATCAGGCCGAACTCGACGGTGAACCAGTAGAGGCGCGCCAGAAGGTGGACATCAGGTCCGGCTTCGACGCCGCGGCGACCGTACTCCTGCATGTAGTCGGCGAACACCGGATCGGTTAGCAGCGGTACGTGTCCGAAGAAATCGTGGAACAAGTCGGGTTCGACCAGATAGTCGAGCTCTTCGCGCTTGCGGATCCACACGGTGACGGGAAAGCGGCGATGCGCCAAGTGGTCATAGAAAGCCGCGTCCGGGATGAGGCCCGGAACGCCGACGACCCGCCAGCCCGTCAGCGGCTCCAGCCTGGCATTCACCGCGGCGAAGTCGGGGATCGTGTCGCCGATACCTAGCGTCTCGAGACCCTTCAGGAATTCCGCGCAGGCATACTGGCGGGCAAGGGCGCTCTGACGCTCGACCAGAAGCCGCCACACCGCCTGCTCCTCATTGGAGTAGTGGGCGGGATGCTGCGTCACCGTCCAGTCCGGCGCCATGCCAGCATAGTCGCCGCGCAGATTGTCGAGAGGAGCAATGTTCATGCATCGAATATGGGCCGTCCCCGCAGGTGAATCCGTGCAAAGTTGACCTTCTTGGTGGCTCTTTGCGGGTGTATTCTCTATAATTAGAAGTACTTTTAGAGAAAAACACTATGATTGCCCTCGACGACATCGACAAACGTATCGTGAGTGCCCTCCAGGCCGATGGCCGTCTTCCCATGGTCGAACTGGCGGAGCGCGTCGGCCTTTCGGCGACGCCTTGCCAGCGTCGCGTGAAGCGGCTGGAGGAAGAGGGCGTCATCAGCCGCTATGCCGCTTTGGTATCGCCGCTATCTCTCGGTCTCGCGCTGCAAGCGCTGGTGCAGGTCACCCTCGACGACCATTCGGAGAAGAACGTCGAGGCTTTCGAGGCGGCGATCAGGGCGCGGCCCGAGGTGGTGGCTTGCTACGCCGTGACCGGCGACATGGACTTCCTGCTGCATGTGCAGACGCCCGAC
Source organism: Reyranella massiliensis 521 (assembly GCF_000312425.1). Classification (GTDB taxonomy): domain Bacteria; phylum Pseudomonadota; class Alphaproteobacteria; order Reyranellales; family Reyranellaceae; genus Reyranella; species Reyranella massiliensis. The sequence goes on from NZ_HE997181.1 coordinate 439,235, forward strand.
CTCGCGAGCTTCAGCGAGTTCGCCATGAAGGCCTTGTTGCGCATGCCGGGCGTTCGCGGCACGCGATCGTCCTTCATCATGCAGGCGGTAAAGAGCGATCTGGCCTGGGCCCCCCAACCGGCTCCTCAGCCTGCGCCGCCGAGCACGCGCAAGTAGACGGGGCGATCGATGTTGCCGCCGCTCAGGACGAGGCCCACGCGCTTGCCCTTCATGCGCTCGCGCTCCTGCAGAAGAGCCGCCAGCGCGGCCGCCCCGGCGCCTTCCGCGAGCTGGTGGGTGTCTTCGTAATAGGCGCGCATGGCGGCACCGATTTCGGCGTCGCTCACCTGCACGATACGGTCCGCCCCTTTCAGGATGATCTCCAGTGCCTCGGGGTCTGGACCGCGCACGGCCATCCCGTCGGCCATGGTGTCGGCGCTGTTGGTGGCCACGACCTTGCCGGCGGCGAAGGACAGGGCATAGGCCGCAGCCTCCGTCGAGACGACGCCCACCACCTTGGTCGAGAGGCCAAGGGCATTGCGCACCGAGATGGTCGCGCAGATGCCCGATCCCAGGCCGATCGGCACATAGACCGTGTCGAGCACGGGTGCCGCCCGGAAGAGTTCGAGCGCATAGGTCGCAACGCCCCGCACAAGGTCGCGATGGAAGGAGGGCACCATGGCGAGCCCGCGCTCGTCGGCCAGGTGCATCGCCGTTTCCTTGGCGGCGTCGAAGTCGTGCCCGGCCTCGACCAGCTCGGCGCCGAACGCTCGCATGGCGGCATTCTTTTCGACCGAGTTGCCATGTGGCACCACGATGGTGGCGGCGATACCCGCCCGGGCGGCGGCGAGCGCGATGCTTTGGCCGTGATTGCCCCGGGTGGCGCTGATCACGCCCTTGAGGCCCGGCCGCTCACGCTTCAGACGCTCCATGTAGACCAGCCCGCCACGCACTTTGAAGGCGCCGGTCGGCGTGTGGTTCTCGTGCTTCACCCAGACTTCGCAACCCGTGCGGCGGGCGAGCAGCGGCCAGGCGTACTGTGCCGTGGGCGGCATGGCAGCCATTACGATGGCGGCGGCGTCTTCGACGTCCTTGAGAGACAACATGGCGCCACTTTGGGCTAAGATGGCCGCCGATCCAACCGGAGTACGTGATGCCCGTTCTGCCTCGTGCGCTCGAAATTCAGGGTGAAGTTACCACCATCCGTCGTGACATCCATGCTCATCCCGAGCTGGCGTTCGAGGAAAACCGGACCTCCGATATCGTCGCCGCCAAGCTGCAGGAGTGGGGCTTCGAGGTGACCCGTGGACTGGGCAAGACCGGCGTGGTCGGCACCCTGCGCAAGGGAAATTCGGTGAAGTCGATCGGGCTGCGCGCCGACATGGACTGCCTGCCGATGGACGAGACCAACGACTTCGAGCACCGCTCCCAGAACGCCGGCCGCATGCACGCCTGTGGCCATGACGGCCACACCGCCATGCTGCTGGGCGCCGCCAAGGTGCTGAGCGAGACCAAGAATTTCGAGGGCGCCGTTCATTGCATCTTCCAGCCGGCCGAGGAGGGCGGCGGCGGTGCCAAGGTGATGATCGACGACGGCCTGTTCGAGAAGTTCCCCTGCGACGCCGTATTCGCCATCCACAACAAGCCCGGCCTGCCGGTCGGCCATATCGTCGCCAAGGGCGGGCCGATCCTGGCCTCGGCCGACCGCTGGGACATCCGCATCACGGGCCGCGGCGGGCATGCCGCCCATCCGCACTCGACGCTCGATCCCATGGTCGTCGGCGCCAACATCATCCTCGCTTTGCAGACCATCGTGAGCCGAAACATCGATCCGATCGAGCCGGCGGTGGTCACCGTGGGCTTCTTCAATGCCGGCTCCGCCTACAACGTCATTCCCGGCGGCGCCCATATCGGCGGCACGACGCGCACGACGACACCGCAGAACCGCGAGCTGGTGAAGCGCCGCATCGACGAGATCTGCGAAGGGGCGGCCCGCATGCACGGCGTCGAGATCGCCGTAGAGCACAAGCCCGGCTATCCGCCGACGGTGAACGATGTCGAGCGCGCCCGCTTTGCTCTCGACGTCGCGGCGGGCGTCTGCGGCGAGCATGCCGCGACCGACAAGGCCGCCTCCCGGATGGGGGCGGAGGATTTTTCCTACATGCTGGAGAAGGTGCCGGGCGCCATGGTGTGGCTGGGCAATGGCGGCGGCAAGGACGCCGTGAGCCTGCACAACTCGCGCTACGACTTCAACGACATGGCCATTCCCTTCGGCGTCAGCTTCTTCGTGCGCACCGTCGAGCGCTTCCTCGACGCTGGGAAGTCAGCGTAAGACGACATCGTGCACAGTGCCGGCTGACAGGATCCCATGGAGTTCTTTCGAGTCTATGGCCGGGTGATCGGCCTGCTAAGGGCCGAGCGCGGATTGGCGATCGGCCTGGCGTTGGCCAACATTGCCGTGGCGGGCCTGCAGTTCTACGAGCCGGTCCTGTTCGGCAAGGTCGTCGATCTCCTGAGCTCGGCGCGCGAGAAGTCGACCGAGGTGCTGTGGCAGGAGGCGACTCAGCTCCTCATCCTCTGGGCCATCGTGGGCCTGGGCGGCATTGCCGCCAACATCGTGGTCTCGCTGCAGGCCGACCGCATGGCGCATCGCCGGCGGCTGGGCGCCATGGCGACCTTCTTCGAGCATGTGCTGGTGCTGCCCTTCGCCTTCCATCACGGGCAGCATTCGGGGCGCCTGCTCAAGGTCATGCTGACGGGCGTCGATCATCTGTTCGGCATCTGGCTGTCGTTCTTCCGCGAGAACCTCGCCACCTTCGTAGCGCTGTTCGTCATGCTGCCGCTCAGCCTGTTCATGAACTGGCGGCTCGGCCTGCTGCTGATCGTGCTGATCCTCTTCTTCGCCGTGGCGAACGCCTGGGTGGTGAGCCGCACCGACCGGCTGCAGCAGCAGGTCGAGGACTTCCACAGCCAGCTCGCCGGCCGGGCGGGGGATGCGCTGGGCAACATCCATCTGATCCAGAGCTTTGTGCGACTGGGCGCCGAGGCGGGCGAGATGCACCGCATCATGCGCGAGACACTCGCCGCTCAATATCCAGTGCTGAACTGGTGGGCGCTGCTCTCGGTGCTGACCCGTGCCGCCTCGACCGTCACGGTGATCCTGATCTTCGTGCTGGGCACCTGGCTCTACACCAAGGGCGAGGCGACGGTCGGCGAGATCGTGAGCTTCATGGGCTTCGCGACCATGCTGATCAGCCGCATGGACCAGGCCTCCGGCTTCGTCAGCCGGATCTTCTTCCAGATGCCGGCGCTGGCCGACTTCTTCCGCGTGCTCGATTCGCAGTCGACGGTGCCGGACAAGCCGAACGGGCTCGATGTCGGCCGAGTCCGCGGCAACGTTTCCTTCGAGGACATCAACTTCTCCTACGACGGCAAGCGGCCGGCGCTGGTTCACTTCTCGCTGGACGTACCGGCGGGCACCACGGTGGCCTTCGTCGGCCCGACCGGCGCGGGCAAGAGCACGGCCCTGTCGCTGCTGCATCGCATGTGGGATGCCCAGTCGGGAGTCATCCGCATCGACGGCGTCGATCACCGGGACATCAAGCTCGAATCGCTCCGACGCAACATCGGCGTCGTCTTTCAGGACAGCACGATGTTCTACCGTTCGATTGCCGACAATCTGCGCATCGGCAAGCCCAACGCCACGCAGGCGGAACTCGAGCAGGCAGCCAAACTGGCCGAGGCGCACGATTTCATCATGCGCCAGCCCAACGGCTACGAGACGATGGTCGGCGAACGCGGCACGACGCTGTCGGGCGGCGAGCGCCAGCGTCTGGCGATTGCCCGTGCGCTCCTGAAGGATCCACCGATCCTGATCCTCGACGAGGCGACCAGCGCCCTCGATTCGGTCACCGAAGCGCGGATCCAGAAGGCGCTCAAGGTGCTGATGCAGGGCCGAACGACCTTCGTGATCGCCCACAGGCTTTCGACCATTCGCGACGCCGATCAGGTCGTGGTCTTCGAGCATGGTCGGGTCGTGGAGAAGGGCGGCTACAAGGAACTGACCGCAGCCGGCGGTGCCTTCTCGCGGCTCGTGGCGACACAGCAGGCCGGCATCGAGGCCGCCTGAGGCGACTCGATCCGTCTTTTGCATCCGCGGTCCCCGCAGGCGATGATCGGGCATGCCAGAACCCCTACTGGAACCCAGGCCGCGCCTCTATCACGCGCTGTCGTCCTACTATTCGATGATCGCGCGCCTGGCGCTGGTCGAAGGCGGGATCGCCTATGAATCGAAGGTGATCGACATCCACCTCAAGATGGTCCAGCAGCGGCCGGACTATGTGCGGCTCAATCCGAACATGACCGTGCCGACACTGGTGCTGCCGGACCGCATCTTCGACCAGAGTCGGGACATTGCCGAATACGCGCTGGGCGCCAGCGAAGCGACCATCGATGGCGACACGAAATCCTGGCTCGACCTCCACTACGGCTACCCGATCGAGGAGCTGACCTTCGGCGGGCTTCTCGCCCGCAACCCGATGGCGCGGATCATGATCCCCAAGCGACTCGAGCAGGTCCGTCGTCGCCTCCTCGAACGGGCGGTCCAGAATCCCGACCTTGCCAAGGTCTATGAGGAGCGCGCCGCGGTCTTTGCCGGGCGCATCCGCGCCTTCGATCCCGAGGCCGTCGCGCGGCTCTCCGAGAAGCGTCGCGCCGAAGCGGTCGGCTTTCTAGATCGGCTCGAACAGACGCTTCACGATGGCCGGTCGGTGCTCGTGCCGCCTGCCTATGGCGCCGCCGACGTGGTCTGGACCGTGTTCCTCGCCCGCATGGAATTCGTCGGCCTGGGCGCCGAACTGCAGAAGCGGCCGGCGCTCGCGCGCTATTGGCGCGCCATGCAGGCGCGCCCGAGCTTTGGCCCTGCAGACATCTGGACGAAATTGCATGTCTTCCGCCTGATCGGGGGGATGCTGGGCGTCGGCTAGGCTATGGCCCTGACTGGCATAGAATCTGCCTGATATCCCCTTGGCGGCCGTGAAATGTCCGCCTAAGAGTCGCGGGCAGGGAGCTTGAGGGGGATCACATGAGCAAAGTTGCCAAACTGCTGGCCAAGCCGCTGGCTGGTGCGACAGCCATCGCGCTGGTGCTGGGGAGTCTGCCCGCCCATGCGCAGACCGCCATCAAGTTTACCCTCGACTGGGTGTTCCAGGGGCCGACGTCGCCGTTCCTGGTGGCGCTGGAGAAGGGCTACTACAAGGCCGAGGGCCTTGACGTCACGATGGACCCCGGCCAGGGATCGGCCGGCGCGGTCCAGCGCGTCGCCACCGGCGCCTATCAGATCGGCTTCGCCGATGTGAACGCCACCATCGAATACAACGCCAAGAACCCGGGCAAGGAAGTGCTCTGCGTGTTCATGGCCTACGACTTCGCACCGTTCGGCGTCTATGCCCTGAAGAAGAGCGGCATCAAGACGCCGAAGGACCTCGAAGGCAAGAAGCTCGGCGCGCCGGTATTCGATGCCTCGTTCCGTCTTTTCCCGGCGTTTGCCAAGAAGAACGGCATCTCCAAGTGGGAGCACGTCAACCTGACGCCGCAGCTGCGCGAGCAGAGCTTGGTGCAGGGCTCGGTCGACTTCGTCTCCGGCCACTATTTCTCCTCGATGCTCGATCTCAGGGCGCGCGGCGTGGCCTTCGAGGACATCGTCGCCATGCGCTATGTCGATTTCGGCATGGATGTTTACGGCAACGGCATCGTGATCTCGCCCGAGATGGCCAAGAACGAGAAGGCCGTGAAGGGCTTTGTCGCGGCCACGATCAAGGGTTGGAAGGACGTCATCGCCAATCCGCAGCTTGGCGTCGCCGCTGCCAAGAAGCGCGATCCGCTGATCGACGAGAAGCTCGAACTGGAGCGCCTCAAGATCTCGCTGGAGACCAACATCCTGACGCCCTACGTCAAGGCCAACGGTCTGGGCGACGTCGATCCCGCCCGCTTCGCGCGCGCGGTCAAGGAAGTTTCCGAGGCCTATGGCCTGCCCAATGCGCCGGCGCCGGACAAGGTCTTCAGCAACAAGTATCTGCCGCCCAAGGCGGACCGCATGGTTTCCAAGTAGGCCGTGGCGTTCGTCGATCTCAAGGGCGTCAGCCTCACCTACCGTCTCGGCAAGGAAAGCACGCTGGCCCTTGCCGATGCCACCTTCGGCATCGACAAGGGCGAATTCGTCGCCGTCGTCGGACCTTCGGGTTGCGGCAAGTCCACCATCATGAAGCTGGTCACGGGCCTCCTGCCGCCGTCGGGCGGCGAGGTGCATGTGGCTGGGGCCAAGGTGACGGGTCCGATCAAGGGCGTCGGCATGGCGTTCCAGAACCCGACCTTGATGCCCTGGCGCTCGACGATGGACAACATCCTCCTCCCCATGGAGGTGGTGGAGCCGCACAAGCGGCGTTTCCGTAGACATCGCGCCGAGTATGTCGAGCGCGGCATGAAACTCCTGAAGACGGTCGGCCTGCACGACTTCGCCGACAAGTACCCCTGGCAGCTTTCCGGCGGCATGCAGCAGCGCTCGAACCTCTGCCGCGCTCTGATCCACGAGCCCGAGCTCCTGATGCTCGACGAGCCGTTCGGCGCGCTCGACGCTTTCACGCGCGAGGAGCTGTGGGGCGTCATGCAGGCGCTGTGGATGGAGAAGCGTTTCACCGGCGTGCTGGTGACCCACGATCTGCGCGAGGCCGTCTATCTCGCCGATACCGTCTATGTCATGAGCCGCCGTCCGGGCCGCATCGTCATGGCCAAGAAGATCGACATTCCGCGGCCCCGCACGCTCGCCACCACTTTCGAGCCGCACTTCGTCGACCTCGTCCACGAATTGCGCGACCGCATCCATCAGGAGCATGCATGACCGAGCTCCGCCGCGAGGCGCTGAAGATCGCCATGCCGTGGCTGGTGCTGGCCGGCCTGCTGATCGTGTGGGAGATCGCCTGCGTCGTCTTCAGCATTCCCGAGATCATCCTGCCGAGGCCCAGCAAGGTCTTCGCGGTCTTCTTCCAGCGCTTCGACATCCTGATGGCCTATTCCTGGGATACGCTGTGGACCACGATGATCGGGTTTCTGCTGGCCATCGCCGGCGGCCTGCTGATGGGGCTGGCGATCGGCGCATCGCCGTTCGTCTATTCCGGCCTCTATCCGCTGCTGATCGCCTTCAACGCCATCCCCAAGGTGGCGATCGTCCCGATCCTGATGATCTGGGTCGGCGTCGGTTCGCTGCCTGCCATCATCACGGCCTTCGCCATCAGCTTCTTCCCGATTGTCGTCAACGTCGCCACGGGGCTTGCCACCATCGAGCCGGAGATGCGCGACGTGCTGCGCAGCCTGGGCGCCACGCGCATCGAGATCCTGACCAAGGTCGGCATTCCGCGCGCCATGCCCTATCTCTTCGCCAGTCTGAAGGTAGCGATTACCTTGGCCTTCATCGGCTCGGTGATCTCCGAGACAGTAGGCGGCAACAATGGCATCGGCTTTCTGATGCTGTCGGCCAGCGCGCGGAACGATGCGCCCACAACCTTCGCCGGCCTGTTCGCCATCGCGATCATGGGCGTGCTGATGTATGCAGTCTGCGCCATGATCGAGAAGCGCATGACACGCTGGGCCTTCCGCGGCGAAATCGTCGCCTGAGAGCGACGCTTCAGGTCTGGGCGTCGAAGAAGGCGTCGGCGTCCTCGACTTCGACCAGCCGGCCCTTGCGGATTTCGAGAAACCGCGTCGCCACGGTCCGCGTGAAGAAGCGGTCGTGGCTCACGAACAGGCAGGAGACGTCGCTCTTCTCGAGCTGATCCTCGAGATCTTCCTGACCCTCGATGTCGAGATGGTTGGTCGGTTCGTCCAGTACGTAGAAGTTGGGCCGCAGGAGCTTCATCTTCAGGAAGACCAGCCGCGCCCGCTCGCCGTGGCTCAGCACGCCAATGGGCTCGCCGAGGCGGGCAAAGGCAAAGCCGGCGCCGGCCAGTTGCCGGATCGCGTCCTTCTCGGTGATGCCGTCGGCCTCGACCACATAGTCCAGGATGGACTGCTTGGTCGGCAGGTCGTTCATGGTCTGGTCGAAATAGACCAGCCGGCAGGCGGGATTGAACCGGACCGCGGCCTGACCGTCATAGTGTTCGCGCGCCGGGTCGAAGGCAGCGGCCAGGGTCGCCAACATGGTCGACTTGCCGGCGCCGTTGACGCCGAGCAGTGCCACACGCTCTCCGGCGGCGATGGCCAGCCGGTCGATGGCGATCAGCCTGCGGTCCGAACCCGGTACGATGACGTCGAGGCCGGAGAGCCGCAGCGCTACGCGCGCGTCGATGTCGCCGTCGGCCAGTTCGAGCCGGCGCTCGCGCGCGACATAGGTTTGCGTGCGCTCCTTTTCGATGCGCGCGATGCGGCTTTCGACGGCGTTCTTGCGCTTGTTGAGGTCGGGGTTCTTGACCGCCCAGACCTTGTAGCGCGCTGCAGCCTGCTCCAGCCGCTTGATCTCCTTGTCCTCCTGGCGTGCCCGGGCCGCCGCCGTGGCGTCGCGGCGCAACAGCTCCTCGCGCGCCACGGAGAAGCGCGTCTTGAAGGCATGTACGCCGTCGCTGCGCAGGAAGAGGGTGCGCTCGGTCACGCGGTCGAGGAATTCGCGGTCGTGGCTCACGATCAGCATCGGCACCGCGAAATCCGACGTGAGCCAGCGTTCCAGGGTATTGATGTTGGCGAGGTCGAGATGATTGGTCGGCTCGTCGAGCACCAGCATGTCGGGCTCTTCCAGTCGAGCTGCCGCCGCGATCAGCAGCAGCCGCTGCCAGCCACCGGACAGGGTGCCGAACGGCTTGTCGAGCGTCTCCGGGGCGACGCCGATCTCGTCGAACAGCACATCGATGCGCCAGTAGTCGCCGTCCTGGCCGGCTCGCGTCAGGGCATCGCCCAGCACGTCGCGCACCGGCCGTCCGGCGAGCGCCTCCGGGATGTCCTGAGGCACTTGGCCGACGCGAAGCCCGCGGGAGCGGACCACCTGGCCGGCGTTGAGTTCAAGCGCGCCCGTCAGGCACTTGAGCAGGGTCGACTTGCCGGCGCCGTTCTCGCCGACCAGCGCCGTGCGCGCATCGTCCAGCAGGAACGATACGTTCTCGAAGACGCGGCCCGAGCCGTAGAAGAACGAGGCCTGCTCCATGCCGAGCACGGCCTGACGCGACGCCATGACAAGTCCTGGGGATCAGGGGACGAGGGCGCCATCCCGAGCGATGACGCGCCCCGCCTTTACCACCAGCTTGCGCCGCGGGCGAGTGGCGACGGCCTCCGCCGGGGTCTCGGCTTCGACCGCTACGAAGTCGGCAGGTCCACCGGCCTTCAGACCGTAGTCCGCCAAGCCGAGCACCCGGGCGCCGGCGTCCGTCACCATCTCGAAGGCGAGCGCCAATTCGTGGTCGTGCCGGAAATTGGCGCGATAGGCGATCATCATGGCGCGGTCCAGCATGTCGCCGTTGCCGAACGGCGACCAGGCATCGCGGATATTGTCGGAGCCACCGAACACCTCGACGCCATGCTCCTTCAGGAGCTTGAGCGGCGGGATCGTGGCGCCTCCCGGCCCGTGGCTCATGATGGCGATGCGGGCTTTGGCCAGGACGTCGGCCGTGCGGGCGGCGCTGTCCGTCGGAACGGAGCCCAGGGCGAAGGCATGGCTGATGGCCACCTTTCCCTGCAGGCCCGCGGCTTCGCTACGTTGGGCGATGGCCAGCATCTGCGCGATGCCGCTCTCGCCACCGTCGTGCAGGTGGATATCGACCCCGATCCCGTGCTTTTCGGCGACGCCGAAGATTGCATCGAGGTGGCCGTCGAGGTCGCCGTCGATGCCGACCGGATCGAGCCCGCCCACGAGGTCGGCGCCCTCGCGGATCGCCGCATCGAGCAGTTCCGCGGTGCCGGGAGAGCGCAGCACGCCGCTTTGCGGGAAGGCCACGATCTCGATGGTGACGAGATCGCGGAAGCGCTCGCGGACCTTCAGAATTTCATGGAGATTGCGCAGGCCGAGCTGGTTGTCGACGTCGACGTGCGTGCGCATGTGCAGCGTGCCGCTCGCCATGATCTGTCGCACCAGGTTCGAGCCGGTCTCGGTTTCCGGCAGGGTCCGGGAGGCGCGCACTTTGCGTTCGGCTTCGATGCGATCGGCAACACGGTTGCCCGTGGCCTGATTCGGCACCCAGGGCAGGCCGAGCAGAGTCTTGTCGAGGTGGATATGGCCATCGACCAGGGGCGGCAGGACCAACGCGCCGCCGAGGTCGATGGTGTCCTTGCCAGTCGGCGGAGCCGAGATCGGGAGGAGGGCGGCAATCCGCCCTCCCTCGACCTCGATGTGATGCTGGCTGCCCTTGGGCAGCCTGGCGTTGGCGTAACGCACGGCGCTTGTTTTGGCGCGCCTACTTCGCGGCGACGTCGCCCGCTTCCTTGCGCGTCTGGTTGACGGCGGCGCGGGCGGCCTGGGCCATCAGACCGCTGTCGTTGGCGATGGTGACCAGACGGAAGCCCTTGCCGATCATCTTGGCGGCATAGGAGGCCGTGCCGTTGTGCAGGCCGGCGAACTGGCCGCGCTTCTTGGTGGCCGCCAGCAGCTTGTCGTAGATCGAAAGGATCTGCGGCTCCTCGCGGTCGAGTATGGGCTTCAGGCCAAGCGACAGGCCGAGATCGGACGGGCCGACATAGATGCCGCTGACGCCCGGCACGTCGAGGATGGCGTCGATATTGTCGATCGCTTCCTGGGTCTCGATCATCGGGATGACCAGCACTTCGTCGTTGGCCGTCGCCTGATAGGGCGTCGCTTCGCCGTAGGCGCCGGCGCGGATCGGACCGTTGGAACGCTTGCCCTTGGGCGGATAGAGGCAATAGGAGACCAGCGCCTTGGCTTCGGTGGCGTTGTTCACCATCGGGCAAATGACGCCCCAGGCGCCGCCGTCCAACACCTTGCCGACGATGCCGGGCTCGTTCCACGGCACGCGCACCAGCGGCGTGATCGGATGCTTGTCCATCGCCTGGAAGCAGCGGACCATCGAATGATAGTCCTGAACGCCGTGCTGCATGTCGACGGTGACGCTGTCCCAGCCGCACTGCGCCATGGTCTCGGCCGAGAAGCCGTCGGGGATCGCCAGCCAGCCGTTAACGCAAGCCTTACCCGCCTGCAGCCGCTTCTTCAGCATATTCGTCGACATCAGTCCGTTTCCTTCCCTCGAGGGTCGTTGAAAGACGGCTGGATCATAAGCCCGTCGACAAAAGGGAGGCCAATTTGTTGTATCGCTGGGCGGCTCGGGCGGGGCGATCAGCCCTTCACGGCACCCGCGGAAAGACCCTCGACGATGTACCGCTGCAGCAACGCCACCAGGATCACCGTCGGGGCCAAGGCCAGCAGGCAGATCGCCATCATGAGATTGAAGAAGACGTGGACGTCGCCGACCAGGCTGGCAATGACCACGGGCAGGGTCATCACGTCCGGCCGGGCATTCAGGATCAACGGGATCAGCAGCTCGTGCCATGAAATGATGAACATGATGACCCCGCAGGCCGCGAGCGCCGGGGTCGCCAGTGGCAGCACGATGTGCACGAAGGCGCTGAAGCGGGAGCATCCGTCGATGCGTGCCGCTTCTTCGAGTTCGGCGGGAATCGTGTCGAAGTAGGGGGCGAGGATCAGGATCGCATAGGGCAGAAGAAAGCCGGTCTCCGCGATGATGACGCCGGTGAGCGAATTGAGCTGCCCGACCGACCGCATGACCACGTATAGCGGAATCATCAGCACGATCACCGGCACGAAGCGCGCGACGATGTTGGCCTGTAGCAGGAAGAGGGTCCAGCGGAAGCGCTGGCGGGCGATGGTGTAGGCCGACAGCGACCCGAAAAGCAGCGTGAGGAACGTCACCGAGCCCGCCACGATCGCGGAGTTCAGGAAGGCGGTGTAGAAGTTCTTGATGTTGTCCGGCAGGTAAGTGACCTGCTCGAAGATACGGCCCTTCTGCTCGCCCTTGGTGAGAATGACGGTGAAGTTGTCGAGGGTGAACTCCAGCGGCAGCACGCGGCGCGTGTCAGCCTGCAACGCTTTTTCCGACTGGATGCTGCCGATCAGCACCGCCACCAGCGGCAGCAGGATGAAGGCGATCACCATCAGGTTGGCAACGTGAAGCATGAGCTTCGTGGTGCGCGACGTCGCAAACATCAGAGCGTCACCCGGCGATAGACCATGCGCATGTAGACCAGGGCGATGAGGCCGATCATCAAGGTCAGGATGAAGGCCGATGCCGAGCCCATGCCGAAATTGTTCGGCGGCGAAAAGGTAATCTTGTAGCTGTACCAGGCGGCCACCCAGGTGGCGTCGCCCGGACCGCCTTGGGTGATGGCGAGAATTTCCTCGAAGACGGCGAACGCAAAGGCTGTGCGCAGCACCAGGATGATGGCGATGATTGGCCGGAGCAGCGGCAACGTGATGTGCCAGAAACGATGCCATGCTGTGGCGCCGTCGACGGCTGCCGCCTCGTAGAGTTCTCGTGGGATGCCTTGCAAGGCCGCATGCACCAGGATGATCGCGAAGGGCAGGGTTCGCCAGATATAGGGCACGGTGACGGCGTAGAGCGCCGTATCGGGATTGCCTGCCCAATTGATCGGATCGTCGATCAGTCCAAGAGAAAACAGGATCCGGTTCAGGAAGCCGAACTGGAAGCTGTAGAGGAACGACCAGATCAGGCCGTTGGCGATCGGTGGAATGGCGTAGGGCAACAGGATCAGGAAACGCGTGATCCTCGATGTCCAGATGCCTGTCTGGTTGAGCAGCAGCGCGATCAGCACCGCCAGTACGACCTCGCTGCCGACGGTGATGGCGGTGAAGATCGACGTGTTCTTGATCGCGATCCAGAACAGCGGATCTTCGAGCACGCGGCTGTAATTGTCCCAACCGTTGAACGAGAAGACGCCGCGTCGAAGCTGCGCGAGGCCGACCTGATGAACCGACAGGTAGCCGGCGTAGATCACCGGATAGGCGAGCACCAGGCCGAGGAAGAACAGCGTCGGCACGTTCATGAAGAACGCGAAGCTGCCGGCCGACATTTCGCGCTGAAGCCAGGGCCTGCGGCCCGCTCGCGCGATGGGAAGTCCTGTCGCCTGGGTCGTCAGGGGATCAGACCTTGCGCTTGGCGTCGGCAATGCCCTTGATCAGGTTGTCACAGCATTGGTCCGCCGTGATCTGACCAGTAAGACACTTCTGGACCTCGATGTTGAGCTGATCCGTCCAGGGGAAATGCCAGGGCTGATAGACCGACGAACAGACTTCGCCGATGTAAGCCGCCTGGTCCCAGATCTTGAGAATGGCGGGGACGTCGCCCCACGGCGCCCAGCCCTGCTTCACCGCATCGCTGTTCATCACCGACGTGTAGCCGGAACCCAGCATCGCATCCTTCGCGAGACTGATGGCCTGCGTGTAGTTGCCGTCCTTGGTCTTGCCGCCAAGATACTGGAGCAGCTTCCAGCCCCATTCCTTGTCGCGCGTGGCTGACGTGAGGAAGTAGACATGGGTGACGCCGATCGTCTTGCCGTCACCGGGCGAGCCGTGGACTTTGACCTTGCCGGCGATGGGCGACTGCGCCGGATCGTTGACGACGTTGAGCCCGTAGTGGTGATTGGGACCGCGATAGAGATTCTTGCCGGCGCCGAAAGCCTTGGCCGACGTTGTGAACTGCACCTTGAGCGATTCCGGGTCGGAGATGTCGAGACCCTTCTCGAAGGTGTTCGCCCACCATTTCAAGGTCTCGCGGGCGACCGAACCCGCGCCCAGCATGTGATTGCCCTGCTTGTCGAAGAAGGTGCCGCCGCGGTTCCAGGTCATCTGGTACCAGGTGCCCGGCAACTGCTCGAGCCCGACGCCCGCGACCCAGAGCACGGGATAGCGCGAGACGCCGTCCTTCTTTGCCTTCACGCAATGCTCGATGAACTCGTCGTAGGTGGCGAAGGGCTTGTCGATCTTCAGCTTTTCCAGCATGTCGGCGTAGTAGTTCCACACCCACACGGCGGAGAAGTAAGGCAGGCCCATGGTCTTGCCGTTCACCGTTGCGACCTGCTTGGTGAAGGGCGTGAAGTCCTTGATGTAGTCGGCAGCGCCGGGAAGACTGTCGATCGGCTCGACCAGACCTTGATTGACGAAGTTCGGGAAGGAGAACGGCGAGGATTGCGAGACGTCGATCTTCTCGCCGGCCGCGAACATCGTCGTCAGCTTGGTAGGATGGTCGTTGAACGAGGAGATAGTCGAGTCGACCTTGACGCCCCAATCCGCCTCGAACTGCTTGGCGATGCGCGTGTAGATGTCGCCATAGGTCCAGACGACGAAGTTGAGGCGGTCCACTTTGCTCTTGGGCGCTTGACTCCAAGGGCCTGCCGACTGGCCGAAAGCTCGGCCTGCAGAACCAAGCAGACCAAGGCCCGCTGTGCTGGCCAGTACGCGGCGGCGACTCAACTCCCACTTGCCGATGACCTCGTCACTCATGTGATAGCCCCCAGGTCCGGGTGATGGCCGTGTCGAGACGAATGGCACTCGGCACGAAGCCGACAACGTCGAGTTGGCGAAAGCCTATCATCGGCGTGCCATCAGACATAGGTGCAACCCAGCAAAAAGTAGGCCACGGTGGATTATTCGTCAGGAGGCAGGTGAGACGAACTCATGCAGCTACTGTCTTTGCAGGCCGGCCGGCTCTTGGTCGACCTTGCGCCGGAAGCCGGCGGGTCAATTGCGCGCTTTGTCGTGCTGGGGGGTGGCAACGCGGCCAGCGATGCGCTGCGGCCCGCCACGGAGGCGGCGTTGGCGTCGGGTACGGGGAAGGATAGCGCCTGCTATCCGCTGGTGCCGTTTTCCAATCGCATCGCGAACGGGCGGCTTCTCTTCGGCGACGAGCAGATTCATGTACCGTTGAACTGGCCAGGTGTGCCCCATCCCATGCATGGCGATGGCTGGTCACAGGCCTGGACTGTCGTTGGCCGCGATGCTCGCTCGGCCGAGCTCATGTACGAGCACGATGGCCGTTCTGGATGGCCGTTCCGATATCGCGCCCGCCAGACCTTCGTGCTCGACGAGACAGGGCTCGTGGCCGGCATGTCGATCGAGAATCTCGAAGATCGCGATGTCCCGGCGGGGCTGGGCCTGCATCCGTATTTCCCGTGCGATGCCGAGACCGAATTGACCTGCCGGCTGCGTGGCGTCTGGGAGACCGATGCCGAAGTCCTGCCGCTGAATCATGTGCCGGTGCCCCTGGCCTGGGATTTCTCCCAGGGGCGTCGGGTCGAGGGGCTGGGGCTCGATCATTGTTTCGACGGCTGGGACGGGCGCGCGACCATCGCCTGGCCGCGCCGGGGTATGCGGCTGGAACTCTCTGCCACGGAGGCGTTCCGCCATCTGGTGATCTATGTTCCCGACGGCCAGACGTTTTTCTGTATCGAGCCGGTGAGTCATGCCAACGGAGCTGTCGGGAGCACCCGACTGGCCGCCGGGATGACGCTCGCGGGCGAGATCGCCTTCCGTCTTTCGTTTTCGTGAGGACGCCATGCCGCAATTCGCCTCCTATCCCAGCCTTGCCGGCCGGCCTGTCTTCGTCTCGGGTGGCGGTTCGGGCATCGGCGCTTCGATCGTCGAGCATTTTGCCGAACAGGGCGCCAAAGTGGGCTTCGTCGATATCGATGAAGCGGCTTCTGTGGCGCTGGTCGACAAGATCAAGGGCGCCGGCCATCCGGCACCGCTCTTTGCCAAGGCCGACGTGCGCGATCTCCCTGCCTATCAGGCGACGATCGACGGCATGGCGGGCAAGCTCGGTGCTTTCAAGGTGCTGGTAAACAATGCGGCCCGTGACGACCGCCACACGATCGACCAGGTGACTCCCGCCTTCTGGGACGAGCGCATCGCGGTCAATTTGCGCCACCAGTACTTCGCCATTCAGTCCGTGGTGCCCGGCATGAAGAAGGCCGGTGGCGGCTCGATCATCAATTTCAGCTCCGTGAGCTATCATGCGATGACGCCGCAACTCTCCGTCTATCAAGCGGCCAAGGCTGCGGTGATCGGCATGACGCGTGGCCTCGCCCGCGATCTCGGACCCGACAATATCCGCCTCAATTCGCTGACGCCGGGCTGGATCATGACCCAGCGCCAGATCGATCTCTGGCTGACCCCGCAGGCCGAAGCCGCCTTGATGGTCGCGCAGTGCCTCAAGGAGAAGGTCTATCCCCCCGATATAGCGCGCATGGTGCTGTGGCTGGCCGCTGACGACAGCCGGTTGGTGACGGCGCAGAACTTCGTCGTCGACGGAGGCCGGATGTGAGCGTGGCCGCGGTCTCCCTTCCGGTGCGGATTTATCGCGGCTGGTTCAACATGATCCGTCATCTGTTGCCGCCGACGCTCTATTTCTTCGTCGCCTTCAACCTGATCTCGCTGACGACGGACCTGCTGGTCCACGATTACTGGTTCCGGTTGTCGAGCTTCGTTCTCGCCAGCACGACCGCCCTGGTTGTCGGCAAGGTCGTTCTGGTTGTCGACAAGGTCCGCCTGATCGACAAGTTCCGCGGCGCTCCTTTGATTCAGCCGATCCTGTACAAGACGATCTTCTATTCTCTGGTCGTGCTGATCGTGCGTTTCCTGGAGAAGCTGGTGCATTTCGCCCTCGACACCGGCGGCTTCGGCGGCAGTTTCCAGGCCGAAGTCGAAGCCTTCACCTGGCACCGCTTCGTGGCGGTCCATTTGTGGATCTTCATCTGCTTCCTGATCTACGTGACCGCGTCGGAGTTGAACGCGCTGGTAGGCGACGGCCAGCTCAAGCGCTTGTTCTTTCATCATCGGTCTTCGGAGTATCGGCTGACGCGACGTCAGCATATCCGCGCGCTCATCGAGATCAGCCGGCTGGCGGAGAATACGCCGCGCGAGCAGCTCCTCGATTCCGCCACTCCTCAGGGCATGCGGCTGATCACCCTCATCGACAGACTGCGCAAGCGTCAGCCGGTCTGAGGGAATTGGCGATGGCCATGGATATGGGCTGGCATCGGATCGCCTGGGGCATCTTGGCCATCGGCGGCCTCATCGTTGCGGGCGGCATTCTCCTGGGGCTCGGCAACCTGCGCCATGTTCTCTACGGCGACCAGGCCGACGGCGTGGTGGTCGACATCGTGCGCGACGGCAGCATGTATGCGCCGGTGGTGCGCTTTCGCCTGCCCAGTGGTGAACTCCACGAAGTCACCGATCTCGGTAGCGGCGCACCCGACTTTTCCACGGGCGACTTGGTCACGGTGCTCTACATGCCCGAGGACCCGCGGAGCATCCGTCTCGATACCTTCGAGCGGCTCTGGCTGGTGCCGATCATCGCCATTGGCTTCGGCTCCTTCTGGCTGATGTTCGGCGCCATTGCCTGGGGGCTGTCGCGCAACGGCGACTTGTCGGTCATCGGCGAGCGTGCCTTTAACGTTGTTTCCGTCGTGGCGCTTCTGATCGGCATCTTTGCACTGTGGAGTGCGACCGATCTCTATGCCGGGGGCGGCCGCGCGCAGGGCTCGGTGGTCGAGATTCGCAGGAGCAGCAGTATCGTCACAGAGGAGGTGACGCTGGCCACCGGGCGCGAAGTGCGGCGCGACGTCGAGCAGGTCTCCTTTGCGCCCGTCGTGCGCTTCACCACCCAGGAAGGTCGCGAGGTCGAATTCCACGGCCGTGGCGGCAGCGGCACGTCGTTTTCGGCAGGAGACGTGGTCACGGTGGTCTACGATCGCACCAATCCCAGCCGGGCGCGGATCGTGTCTTTCCTCGACCTGTGGCTGCCGACAGTCGTGGCCTTCGCCGTTGCTTTCCTGTTCGGCGGAGCGGCCAAGCTATCGCGCTGGATGCGGCGGCGTGGTGCGGCGGCTCAGGGAATTTCGTAGACGGCGACCTCCGAAGCCACGCCGCGCAGCGCCTGCCTTTGCACCATCGGTTTCTGCCCGTTGCGTTCGAGCAGGTCTGTGCTTTGCGGATGATCGATGACGGAGGCGGTCGCCAGGATCGACTGGGAAACAGCCAGTCCCTGAACGCGCGACGCGATGTTCACCGTCTGGCCGAAATAGTCCTGCCGTTCGTTGAAGGTGACGGCGAGGCAGGGGCCTTCATGGATGCCGATCTTGAGGAGGAGATCTTCGCGGCCGTGCGTATCGTTCAGGGCCCGCATGGCCTGGCGCATGCGGAGGGCGGCGGCCAGGGCGCGATCGGGCGTCGGGAAGGTCGCCATGACGGCGTCGCCAATGGTCTTGATTACGGCGCCGCTCTCCGCCGCGACGATCTCGTGCAAGACACGGAAATGCTCGCGAACGAGGTCGAACGCCACGAGATCGCCAACCCGCTCATAAAGCTCGGTCGAACCCTTGAGGTCGGTGAACAGGAACGTGAGGCTGGTGATCTTCAGCCGCTGGTCGATGTCGAGCGTGTCGGTCCGGTAGATATCGCGGAAGGTCTGGTTGGAGAGGAGCCGCTTGGCCGTCAGGAAGCGTTTACGGCGACCGAGCAGGTCATGCATCCTATCGTTGGCGATCCAGATGCCGGGCAGCGTACGGCGTGATGTTTGATTCTCCAGTTGCAGCCGGAGCGGCCCTGGTCGCAGCTCCATCGTCCCCGTCGGCGAGCGAAGATTGTTGAACACCAACGACAGGTTCTGGCGCTCCCGCGTCGGCTCGCCCTTGACGTCGATGAAGCGCGCCGCGTGCGTGACGGGTTCGAAGACGATGACAAAGTCGGAGGGAAGCTGCAGCGACAAGATCGCCCTGCCGCCCGGTGGGAGCTCGACGGCATCGAGCGTGATTTCGTCGATCAGCTCGTCGAAATTGTCCGTGGGAAGGTCGATCCCCGATCCCCAGAAGATCTGCCGAGCATAGTCCCACATCGGCATGCTGTCCGGATCGTGCGCCGCGATACGGCGTATCCTCGGATTTACGGTGAAGGTCACTTCGACCATTTCGTCGAGCGTAGGCTCGTAGCCTGCAGCGCAGAGCGCACAGACATATTCCTCGCAGCGCACGCTCTTCAGGGAGGCGTTCGAGTCGAGCACGCCGCCGCAACCGGGGCAGAGCACGTTCCAGGACATCTCGAACAATCCGATGCGAGCAGCATGCAGGAAGGCGGCGATCGTCTCGTCCTCTCCGACATTATGGCGACGGGCGAAGTCGAAAACGTTGACGCGGCAAAGGTCGGCGTCGGGAGCTGTCCCGATCAGCCGCTCCATGGCAGCTACGGTGTCGGCATCCGCCGACTGCCGCAGGACTGCGAACAGGGCTTGCCCATCACTCATGGATTAAGGCTACACCGAGCGGGCGCCTGAGTCCTTACAGCTGGCCCGTTTCTAGAGCCCGGTGCGGTGCAGCCAGGCTGCAAGCAGCGCCGTGAGTTCCTTGGGCTTTTCCAGGGGAGCCATGTGGCCGCAATCCTCGAGGATGGCGAAGCTGGAGCGGGGCAGGTGCTGCGCCATGCGCTCGGTCTCGGCAAAGGTCCGCAGACGGTCCTGCCGGCAGGCCACCACCAGCGAGGGGCACGTGATCCGTTCCAGATCGGCGTAGCCGTCACGGCGGATGAGCGCCGCCTGCCGCTTGCGGACTTCCGGTCCCAGACGGCGTTGCATGTTGCGCAGCCGGTCGAGCAGTACGGGATCGGCTTCCCGGTCGGGATGCAGCCCCATTGCCGTCGTCACCGTGCCGGCAGCAGGCGGTGGCCGATCGCCAGGACGATAGCCGGCCTGGCGCCGCGCGCGCTCTTCGTCGGAGTAACCGCGCGCGGAGGAGGCGATGAACGCCACACCTGTCACGCGTTCGGGCGCCATCAGCGTAAGTACACGCGCCACGAAGCCGCCCATCGAGAAGCCTACGAGCACGAAGCGATCCGGCGCGTCGGCGAGGACGCGCTGAGCCATGCCTTCGAGCGACGAGTCCTCGTAGACGTTGCCGTAGTGGAGTGAGCCCAGCGCTTCGAGATCGAGGACCATGTCGGTCCAGAGATCCGAGTCGCACATGAAGCCGGGAAGAAGAACAAAGGAACGCAAGAGAGCCGAACTGTACCGCGGCTTTCCGGTGCTGCCTACCTGCGAACGGCGCGGATCATAGATCTTCCCGATTTCGACCTGTGGCAGCCTGTCAGCTCTGCGGCACGAAGAGCGCGCCCGCCCAGCCTGCGATCACCATCAGGATCAGGCCAGGAATGACGTAAAGCGCGAATGCACGGCCGCCAGCCGAAAAAGCAAAGATCATCTTGGTCACAGTATTGGTCGTGAGCGCGACCAGGATGGGCACGATGGCGGCCGGTGGTTCCAGGCGGCCATCTGCCACCAAGGATGCTACGGAGATGGCAGCGGAGTGAGCGTCGGCGAAGCCGCCAGCGCCGGCTGCAAGGATAACGCCGGTCTCTCCGAACCAGTCCTGCAGCGCTGCCGCAAGGACAAGTACCGCCGCGAGAATGACGGCAAAGGTCAGGGCGGTTTTGAGGCTGAAGGCACTCCCTGGCGTCTCTTGCGATTCGCCTGGTTGCTTCAAGGCCCAGAGCGTGAAGATGCCGCCGTAGAGAATTGCTGCCACGCCAGATAGCGCCAATGGAACGGCGAAGGCCTCGAGGGTCGGCAGGCTTGTGACGGCAACCAGAACGGCAAGCTGCACGACGGTGGCGACCGACGACAGTATGGCGCCGGCTACGGCGGGCTTCATGAGTTCCGGCTCTTTGGCGGCCCGCGCACCCATCGCCCCGATCGTGGCGCTGCTCGAGATGAAGCCCGAGGCAAGGCCTGCCAGGGGAAGGCCGAAACGAGACCCGACCGCGCGAACGGCGACATAGCCCAGTGCCCCCACGGCCATCACCAGGATCACCACGATCCATACCGTGCGAAGATCGAAGGCGCCGTAAGGCCCGATAGGATGGTCGGGCAGCAAGGGCAGCACAACGAGAGTCGCGCTGGCGAAGACCAGAAGATCGCGAATCTCAGAAGCCGTCAGGACCGACCGGACGAATCGATGCAGCTCGACGCGGGCATTGAGCAGAGCCGCCGTGACCACGCCGATACCCGCGGCATAGGCCGGTTCGCGGACCGCTAGCCCGCCCAGCAGAGCCGTCAGTACGAGGGCTATCTCGGTCGTGAGGCCCGGATCGCTGTCCTGGGCACGCCAGTAGGAAAGGCCCGCGAAGGCAGTCACGCCCAACACTACCGTCGCCATCAGGATTTCTCCGCCAACGGCGATGCCCGTAGCGCCCGCCAGCGAAGCCAGGGTGAAGGTCCTGAGGCCAGCGGCGCCGCGCGTCGGGCCTTCACCTTTCTTGCGCTCGCGATCAATGCCGATCAGCAGACCAATGCCGAGGGCGACGAGGAAGCCGAGAACGAGAGGGTCGAAGAATGGGATCATCAGCCTTAAATTATAACACGTTCCACCACGCTGCGGTTCGCACCCTCCTCGGCTCTGCGTCTATCGCACCCGCGATCGATGGCACCGATGGATGGTTGTTGAAACCTGCGGGCGATGGCGTTCCCGCCGATCGCCCATCTTTCTCAACTGTTCGCTTGCGTCGATGGCTGAGGCTTCTGGTCAGTCGCGGTGCCAGATCGGCGGACGTTTGCCGAGGAACGCGTCGACGCCTTCGGCGAAGTCAGGACCGTCGGCAAGATCGACGACGGCTTCGAGTTCGTAGGCCATGCCCTCGTCGAAGCTCATGCCGCCCCCCAGGGTGACGGTCCGCCTGATGGCCGCAAGGGCCGTAGGCGACTTGGCGGCCAGTTCTTCGCCGTAGGTCTGCACCCGTGTCCGCAGATCCTGCGGGGCGACAAGCTCGTCGATCAGGCCCCAGCGCTGCGCCTGCTCAGCCGATATCAGGCCGCCATCGTAGAGATAGCGGATGGCGTTCGGCCGGCCGATCAGGCGAACCAGTGCCTGGGTGGTGGCGATCGGCGGGATGAAACCGATGCGGATCTCGGGCTGGCCGAGCTTGGCATCGGCCGCGGCAAATCGAAGATCGCAATGAAGCGTCATCTCCAGCCCGCCGCCGACCGCCGTACCGTGGATTGCCGCCAGCAAGGGTTTGGGTGAAGAGCGCAGCAGCCGAACGATTTCGTGCGTGAGGAGCGCCCAGTTGCGCATGCCGACGCCCGTCATCCCCTTGAAGACCTTCAGATCGGCGCCGGCGCTGAAATAGCTGTCGACGGCACTTCCCAGCACGATCACCCGTATGTCGGGCTCGGCAAGGGCGGCCGCGATGGCGTCGCGGGTTTCCTCGACCATCTGGCGGTTGAAGGCATTGACCGGCGGCCGGTTGAAGTCGAGCCAACCGACGTTGCGGACGGTCGAGGCGCGAATAAAAGAGGGAGCCTCGACCATCGGATGGTTGCCTATGCGGCGCGCGACTGCTCGGGATAGAGCGAGAGCAGCCCGGCTTCGCTCGCGGGACAGACCCCGCGTTCGGTGATTAGCGCCGTCACCAGCCGCGCCGGCGTGACGTCGAACGCCGGATTGGCGGCGGGGCTGCCATCGGGCAGGAGCTGCACGGTCGCGCGGTCGCTGGTCTCGCTACGACCGGCGATGTGGGAGACCTCGCGCGCATTGCGTTCCTCGATCGGGATTTCGCGCACGCCGTCCTCGATCGTCCAGTCGATCGTGGGATAGGGCAGGCCGACATAGAACGGCACGCCGTTGTCGTGTGCCGCCAGCGCCTTCAGGTAGGTGCCGATCTTGTTGCAGACATCGCCGCGTCGCGTCGTGCGGTCGGTGCCGGTGATGACGAAATCGACTTGACCATGTTGCATCAAGTGGCCGCCGGCATTGTCGGCGATGACTGTATGCGGCACGCCATGCTTGCCGAGTTCCCAGGCCGTCAGGCTGGCGCCCTGGTTGCGCGGCCGCGTTTCGTCGACCCAGACATGGATCGGGATGCCGGCATTGTGCGCTTGATAGATCGGCGCCAGGGCCGTCCCCCAGTCCACCGTGGCCAGCCAGCCGGCATTGCAATGGGTCAGCGCATTGATGCGGTCGCTTTTGGGCTTCAGTCGTCGGATCAGACCGAGGCCGTTCTCGCCGATGCGCCGGCAGATCTCGACGTCCTCGTCGCAGATTTCGGCCGCGCGCCGATAGGCGGTCTCGCGCCGCTTGGCGGCAGGCAGCGGGGCCAGCAGGGCGCGCAGATCGTCGAGCGCCCAGCGCAGGTTCACGGCGGTCGGCCGCGATTCCATCAGCACGGTATAGGCGCGGGCCAGCATGGCGTCCGAGGAATCCGTCGCCATGGCCAGCGCCATGCCATAGGCCGCGGCGGCGCCGATCAGCGGGGCGCCGCGCACGATCATGGTGCGGATCGCCTTTTCGGCGTCCTCCATCGTCTTGAGTTCGCGCACCACGAAATGGTGGGGCAGCAGGGTCTGGTCGATCACCTGGACGGCCATGCCGTCGGCGCCGAGCCAGATGGTTCGGTAAGGGGTGCCGTCTACTTTCACGCCGCCATTTTAGAGGGCGCGCGCCACCGCGTCGATTATTGCCGCACTGTCGAGTTTGTAGGTCCGGTAGAGGTCGGGGATGTCGCCGGACTGGCCGAAATGCTCGATTCCCAGCGGCACGACCCTCTGGCCGCGCACCGACCCGAGCCACGAAAGCGCCAAGGGGTGGCCGTCCAGTACTGTCACGATGCGTGCATCGCGTGACAGCGGTGCCAGCAGCCGTTCGATGGGGCTCGCGCCGCGATCGACGAGGCCGATTGTACGGCCGCGGTTGCGTTGCGCGGCCAGCCAATCGGCATGCAGCCGGTCCGGCGAGGTCAGCACCAACAGGCCGGCGCCGGCGAAATCGCGCACGATGCTCTCATGCGCCGCAATCGCTTCCGGCGTGACGGCGCCCATGGCGACCACCGCAATGTCCGCCCCGGCTTCGGGCGCGGCATACCAGTAGGCGCCATTCACGATGTCGGCTTCCTGTTCGGCGGACAGGGTGCGTTCCGGCTGGGGCAGGCTGCGCGTCGAGAGGCGCAGGTAGATCGACCCGCCCTTGTCCTGCTGCATGTAGTCGAAGCCATGCCGCATCAGGATCGCGAGTTCGTCGACATAGGTCGGCTCGTAGGAGAGCAGGCCGGGCTGGCCGATACCGATCAACGGCGTGTGGATGCTCTGATGGGCGCCACCTTCCGGGGCAAGCGTCACGCCCGACGGCGTGGCCACCAGCATGAAGCGTGAATCCTGGTAGCAGGCGTAATTCAGCGCATCGAGGCCGCGCGCGATGAACGGATCATAGAGCGTGCCGATCGGCAGCAGGCGGGCGCCGAAGATCTGATGGCTGAGTCCCATCGCCGCGAGCTGCAGGAAGAGGTTGTTCTCTGCGATGCCCAGCTCGATATGCTGTCCGCGCGGTGTCTTGCGCCAGAGCTGCGCCGACACGACCTTGAGTTCGCGGAACACGTCTTCGGCCTCGGTATGAGCCCACAGGCCGCGCCGGTTCACCCAGGCGCCGAGGTTGGTCGAGACAGTGACGTCGGGCGAGGTGGTGACGATGCGCCGCGCGAGTTCGCTGTCTCCGGCGGCGATGGCGTTCAGGATCTTGCCGAAGCCTTCCTGGGTGCTCGACTTCTTGTCGGTGGGACGTGGCAGGGCGGCCGGGATGGCAACCTGCGGCGCGGTTGTGCGCCGCTTGCCCTGGGCGTTGAACGGCGCGGCATCGAGGAAGGGCTGGAGTTCGGCGGGTGTCGCGGTGAGGCCCGCGAACTTGTCCCATTCCTGGCCGTCGGCAATGCCCATGCCCTGCTTGAAGCCGGCCATCTGGTCGAGCGTCATGAGGCCGGAGTGATTGTCCTTGTGGCCGGCGAACGGCAGGCCTTGGCCCTTGATGGTGTAGGCGATGAAGCAGGTCGGCGTGTCGTCGTTCACCCCTTCGAAGGCGTCGAGCACGGCCTGCATGTCGTTGCCGGCGAGGTTCGTCATCAGGCGATGCAGTGCCGCATCGTCGTGCTGATCCAGAATGCGCCTGACGCCGGGATACTGATTGAGGTCGCGCGTCAGCGCTTCGCGCCAGCCGGCGCCACCCTTGAAGACCAGCGCCGAATAGAGCGAGTTGGGGCAGTCGTCGATCCACTGACGGAGCTGCTCGCCATCCGGCTGGGTAAAGGCCGTCTCCAGCAGCTTGCCATACTTCAAGGTGACGACGCGCCAGCCCACCAGCTCGAACATCTCGCCGATGCGGCCGAACAAACGGTCGTTCACCACGCCGTCGAGGCTCTGGCGGTTATAGTCGATCACCCACCAGAGATTGCGGACGTCGTGCTTCCAGCCTTCGAGCAGGGCCTCGAAGACGTTGCCCTCGTCGAGCTCGGCATCTCCCACCAGGGCGACCATGCGCCCGGTCGGCCGCTCTCCGTCGCCGAGATTCTTCAGCCGCACATAGTCCTGCACGATCGAGGAGAAGAGCGTCATGGCGACGCCCAGCCCGACCGAGCCGGTCGAGAAGTCGACGTCGTCGATATCCTTGGTGCGGGAAGGATAGGATTGCGCGCCGCCCAGCGCCCGGAAGCGTTCCAGCTTCTCGCGGGTCTGATGGCCGAACAGATACTGGATGGCGTGAAACACGGGCGAGGCGTGCGGCTTCACCGCCACGCGATCCTCGGGCCGCAGTACCGAGAAGTAGAGAGCCGTCATGACCGTCGCCAGCGACGCACACGACGCCTGGTGGCCGCCGACCTTCAGTCCGTCGCGATTGGGCCGCAGATGGTTGGCGTGATGGATCGTCCAGGCGCTGAGCCACAGCACCTTGCGTTCCAGTTCGCGAAGCAGGCGAAGACGCTGGATGGGGGCGAGGGTGGTCATGCCCATCGGCATACGCCTTGTACGCTGGAAGGTCCTTGCGTTCGGATCGCGAAACAGGCTGTATAGGGCAGGATCTTCCTAGAATTCGGCATTTAGAGCAATGATCTCCTTGGATGCTATCGACCGGCGCATTCTCGAACGGCTGCAACACGATGGCCGGCTGAGCAATGCCGACCTCGCCGAGCAGGTCGGCCTCTCGTCGTCGCCGTGCTGGCGGCGGGTCAAGGCGCTCGAGGAGGCGGGTGTCATCAAGGGGTATGCCGCACAGCTCGACGCCAAGTCGGTCGGCCTCTCGGTCAATGTCTTCATGAGTGTGTCGCTCTCCACCCAGGTCGAAAAGGCGCTGAAAGACTTCGAGCGGGCGGCTGCGGAGCGGCCCGAGGTGATGGAGTGCTACCTGATGACCGGCGACAGCGACTACCTGCTGCGGGTCGTGGTACCCGACCTCGAAGCCTATGAGCGCTTCGTGATGGACTTCACCAAGATCGCCGGCATCGCCCAGATCCGCAGCTCCTTCGCCTTACGTCCGGTGAAGCAGGGCACGGCATTGCCTCTCTCGGTCTCGGGCCGCTAAGAAGGGCAATGGCCACTCCGACCACTTCCCCGGGGTTCCCCTGGGGCATGACGATCCTGTTTGTCCTGGCGGTCCTGCTCTACGGCCCCTTCATCACCAACATATTGACCGCGCGCAGTAGCGACGCGGCCGGCCGCGGCATGTCCCTGGGGTTCGCCGTGATCCAGGGGCTCGTGCTGTGGATCGTGCTGGCCTCGATGTTCGCGGTGGCAATCCTGCGCGGCGCAATGCCGTCCTACGCTACAGCGGCCGCCATCGTGTTCCTGCCGCTGTCGGCAATTGCCGCAGCCTCAGCCATGGGTCTCTACAATGATCGTTATGGCGACTGGCTGGCCGTCGTCCCGGCGTTGTTGCCGTTGCTGCTGGCGCTCTATGCATTCTGGGCACGAATGGTCGGCTGGCACGACACGCTGCCGCCAGTGCCGACGACCGCGATCCTGGGAGGTGCCATCGTCGTTCTGACGATCATGCCGCTGGTGCTGACCACCATCGAATACATGCCCAATCCGGAACGGGAGGCCGCGCAGGCCGCCGAGCGCAGGAGATGGGAAGAGGACGAGAAGAAGCGCGTGGCGGAAGCCGACGCAGCTGACGCCGCGCGCTTCGCCAAACTCGGCCCAGACTCGCATCTCGGCGACTATCTCGAAGATTTGCCCCTCGGCGCCATGCACCATCGCCAGGCTCTGGCTGGGGCGAGGCTGGTCAAGACGCGGACTGCCGATGCCGTTCAGTTGCTCGGACAGGACAGGCTTGGCGATCTGTCGCAACTCTGGGCACTCGACATCGAGCCCTCCGCGGTATGCGCGGCCTATCGCGAGGCGCTCCAGGCAGAAGCGGCGAAGATTACAAAGACGAGGTCCGATTACATCAGTGTCGCAATCGACCTCGAGTGGCAGTTGCCCAATATCGAATGGCTAACGGGCAACGGATGCGATCTGTCCGGACCCTTAGGTGACGCTGCGAACCGGGTGCGCAGTGTCTCCGATTCCGAACGGATGGCTGAGCTTGCCGATCGGCTGACGGCGCTAGGCAGACGTCCCTAGGCGAGGTCGATCGTTCCGCTCATCATCGGCACGCAGCGGCCGCCGATGTAGGTTGCGACGACCTTGCCGCTCTTCTTTTCGGCAGAAGCTTCGAGCACGCTCGGACGGCCCATGTCGAAACCCTGGCCGATCGTCCGCGCGAAGGTGAGATCGGCTTCCGGCCGGTGGTGCGCGAGCAGGCCGATCAACGCCACATTGGCGGCGCCGGTGGCGGGATCCTCGGGGATGCCGTGCTCGGGCGCGAACATGCGGGTCTGCACGTCGATCGGCCCATCGGGTGCCTGGACGTAGAGATGGATGCCGACGATGCGCTCGCGTGGCAGCTCGCGGGCGAAGACTTCGGGCCGCGGCGCCGCCGAACGCAGTGCCTCGCGCGACGCAAGCTCGACGAAGAGCAGCGGCGCTCCGCACGAAGCGACGATGGGACGATGGACATCGAGCTTGAGCGCCGTCGCGTCGAGCGAGCAGGCGCGCTGGACGATCTCGGGTGCAATCTCCTCGCCGAAGCTCAGCGGTACCGGCGCGGCGAGCCGGGTCGCTACGACAGCGCCGCCATCGCGCCGGATATCCATGTTCACCAGGCCGGCCTTCTCCTCGAACACCAGGCGATCGCCGACGACAGGCTTGCCGTAGCTCGCGCCGGCGCGGGACAGCACGAAGGCTGTGCCGACATTGGGATGGCCGGCAAACGGCATCTCCGCCTTAGGGGTAAAGATGCGCACCTCTGCCGTATGCCGGGGGTCCTTCGGCGGCAGCACGAAGGTCGTCTCCGCGAGGTTGAATTCGGCAGCGATGGCCTGCATGCGTTCGGTCGACAGCCCCTGCGCATTGGTGACCACGGCCAGCGGATTGCCGCCGAACTGGCGATCGGTGAAGACGTCGACGGTGGTGAATTCGAGTTTCATGGGTCGAGCCTAGCGGCTTGCCCGGCGGCGCTTGCGCGAGATTAATTGGGTGCAGAAGGAGAAAGCCTTGGCCTATCAGACGCTCAGCTACAGTCGCGACGATCGTGTCGCCACCATCACCCTCAATCGGCCGGATCGGCTGAATGCGATCACCCGCGAGATGCCCGACGAGATTCGGGCCGCGGTCGAGGAAGCCAATCGCGACGATCTCGTCCATGTCGTCGTCCTGCAGGGCGCGGGCCGCGCCTTCTGCGCCGGCTACGACCTGAAGAATGCCGCCGAGCGTCCGCGCGGCACCGGCGGCAGCCAGGAGATGCCCTGGGATCCGTTCATCGACTTCCAGCTCATGGACCACAACACGCAGTGCTTTCAGTCCCTGTGGCGCAGCTACAAGCCCACGATCTGCAAGATCCATGGCTATGCCGTCGCCGGCGGCAGCGACATCGCGCTGTCCTGCGATCTGGTGGTGATGGCCGAGGATGCGAAGATCGGCTACCCGCCCGCCCGTGTCTGGGGCTGTCCGACGACGATGATGTGGGTCTATCGGGTCGGGGCGGAGCGGGCCAAGCGCCTGCTCTTTACGGGCGATCTGATCGACGGCTGCGAAGCGGAGCGGATCGGCCTCATCACCCAGGCCGTGCCGGCCGGCGAACTCGATGCTGCGGTGCAAAAGATTGCGGACCGGATGAAGGGCGTGCCGAAGAATCAGCTCTGGATGCAGAAAACCGCCATCAACAGCGCCTTCGAGAACATGGGGATGCGGACGACCCAGACTTTGGCGACCCTGTTCGACGGCATGACGCGCCATTCGCCGGAAGGCATCTGGTTCAAGCAGCGTGCCGAGGAAAAGGGTTTTCATCAGGCGGTGCAGGAACGCGACAGCGGCGATCCGATCCCCGGCAGCAAGCCGCCGCGAAACAATTGACGGCTACAATTGAGAGCAGAGCCGAGCCTGTTTAAGGTTCGAGCCATGAACATGACCCAGATTTCCTACGACCACGGCGTTTCCGACAAGAAGCTGATCGGCGAGACCATCGGCTCCTACTTCGATCGTACCGTCGAGACCTATCGCGACCGGGAAGCGCTGGTGGTTCGCCACCAGAACGTGCGCTGGAGCTGGGGAGAGCTGGGGCGGCGGGTCGACGATCTCGCCGCTGGCCTGCTGACGCTCGGCCTGGAGCGCGGCGACCGGGTCGGCATCTGGTCGCCCAACACGTCGGAGTGGACCCTGGCGCAGTTCGCCACGGCCAAGGCGGGGCTGGTGCTGGTCAACGTCAATCCGGCCTACCGGCGCGCCGAACTCGAATACGCGATGAACAAGGTCGAGTGCAAAGCGCTGATCCTGGCGCCGGCGCTGAAGACCTCGAACTATCTCGAGATCGTCCAGGATCTCGTGAAAGACAGAAAGCTTCCGCACCTCAAGCACATCGTCCGGCTGGGGACGGAGAAGACGCCGGGCATGCTGAATTTCGACGATGTCGCGAAGGCCGGAGGCAATGCCGAGAAGGCCAGGATCGCCGATCTCGCGCCCAAGCTGCAGTTCGACGATGCGATCAACATCCAGTTCACGTCGGGCACCACCGGCTATCCCAAGGGCGCCACGCTCAGCCACCACAATATCCTGAACAACGGCTACTTCGTGGGCGAGGGGCTGAAACTCACGCCCGAAGACCGGCTCTGCATCCCGGTGCCGCTCTACCACTGCTTCGGCATGGTGATGGGCAATCTGGGCTGTCTGACGCACGGCTCGACGATGATCTATCCGGCCGAGGCTTTCGATCCGTTGGCGACCCTGCAGGCGGTTTCCGAGGAACGCTGCACCGCGCTCTACGGCGTGCCCACGATGTTCATTGCCCAGCTCGATCATCCGGAGTTCGCCAGGTTCGATCTCAAGAGCCTGCGCACGGGCATCATGGCGGGCTCGCCCTGTCCCATCGAAGTGATGAAGCGCGTGCAGAGCCAGATGAACATGGGCGAGGTCACGATCGCCTACGGGATGACCGAGACCTCGCCGGTGTCGACCCAGTGCGCCACCGACGATCCGGTCGAGCGGCGCGTCTCGACCGTGGGGCAGGTCCTGCCGCACATCGAGATCAAGATCGTCGATAGCGAGGGCAAGGCTGTGCCGCGCGGCGAGACGGGCGAGTTCTGCACCCGTGGCTATTCGGTCATGAAGGGCTACTGGAACGACGAGGCCAAGACCAAGGAGGCCGTCGACGACGCCGGATGGATGCATACCGGCGATCTCGCCATCATGGACGAGCAAGGCTACGTCAATATCGTCGGCCGCCTCAAGGACATGGTGATCCGCGGCGGCGAGAACGTCTATCCGCGCGAGATCGAGGAGTTCCTCTATCGCCATCCCAAGGTGCAGGACGTGCAGGTGATCGGCGTGCCCGACCAGAAGTACGGCGAGGAAGTCTGCGCCTGGATCAAGTTGCGCGATGGCGAGACGGCGACGGCCGAGGATATCCGCGAGTTCTGCAAGGGCCAGATCGCCCACTACAAGATTCCGCGCTACATCGAGTTCGTGCCTGAGTTTCCGATGACGATCACCGGCAAGATCCAGAAGTTCGTGATGCGCGAGCAGACCATCAGCAAGCTCGGGCTGACGGCGCAGAAGACGGCGTAGCCTATGCCGACGGTCGATTCGCCTTCAGGAACGTCCTGATGTGTCGCACCGCCAGCGGAATCTTCTCCTTCGTATCCTTCCACGGATAGAGGCTGACCTGCGCGTTGGGCGCAAGCATCGCCGACTCCATCGCGACGGCATAGGGATGCGGCGGGATGTCGTCCGGCAGGATCAACAGCGGCGTCTGGCAGGCGCGCGCGAAGTCCCGGGTCACGGTGAAAACGAAATCGGGGTTGGCGCGGTACATCTTCGCGAGAAACGACTCGACCATCGCCATCGTGATGTCAGGGCGGCGGGCACTGAGAGCCGGTCCCCAGGCGTTCATGTTGTTGGTGAAGAATTGATCGGGTAATTCCGGCCGATGACCTGAGGGTTGGGTCAACACCCCTGCAACGATCCGATCGGGCGCCCGCTTCAGCAGGTTCCAGATGAACGGACCGCCGATGCAGTAGCCCAGCACCATGAACTTCCCGATGCCGAGGTGATCCATCAGGCCCAGGTGATCGTCCGCGTAGGAGTCCCAGGGACGGCCGATTTCGAGCGGCCCCGAGGACTGGCCATCGCCGGCATTGCGCAGGTCTGCCGCGATGCAGCGGTATTCGCCTTTGAACTCCTCCAGGGCATTGAACGGATGGGTGGCAGCGAGGCCTGCGATCGTCGAGTTCAGGCCGCCGCCCGGAATGATCAGCAAGGGGAAGCCCGTGCCCGCTTCCTCATAGTGAATGCGGACATCACCCTTTTCATAGAACGGCATGGCAAACTCTCCCTGGCCGGTACCGTGCCATGCAGGCGCTTACGCCTCAACTCGGGACCGAAAGGGCGGGTCGTGCGGCGAGCGACCGCAGTCTTCCGCAAGAAGTCTCCGATTGGTCACGGCACCGTTCGCACTGTTGCACCGTTGTTCAGGCAACAGTCGCGCCCTCGAAGTGGGAAGAGGGTTGCGTCGCGGGGTGGCGAGATGACGGGTGACCAGAAGCAGAACGGCAAGCCCGAAGAAACGGGGAAGACGCCGCCCGACCCGGAGCGACCTCGGCGGTCTGCCCGCAAGCTGCTCAAGGAGCTGGACGGCCCGGTCGACGAGGATTTCAAGCAATCGCTTGCAGGCCTGTCGCGGCGACTGGGCGAGCGGGTGGCTGGACAATCGGCGAACGATCCGCGTGCGATCGCGGAAGCCCGCAAGGCTGCGCTCCATGCGTACGATCTCGAACGCGCCCAGAAGCTGAAGACAATCCTGAAAGCGGTCGGTGGCGTCGTTCTCACGATAAGCATCACCGGAGCGGTCGTACTCATCGCTTCGCCGTTTGATCGGGCGCCACCGCCGCGCGGGACGCCGGCGCCCGCGAAGCCTGTCGAGGTGGCGGCCGTGGCGCCGATGCCGGAACCGGCAAAGGTGGTGCCGATACCGGAACCGGCAAAGGAAGCGTCCTCAGCGATCGTACCGCCCGCGCCCGTGGCTCCCCAGGTCAGCCCCGATCCGGCGGCGCCCAGCCAAGCCCCAATGCCGGAAATCGCAAAGGACTTACCCGAGCCGAGCGGCCTGGAAGAGGCGCCGTTGCGGAGAGACGAAGTCAGGGACATCCAGACGAGGTTGCGCGCTTTCGGCTTCAATCCGGGGCCCCTTGATGGCATCGCAGGGCCTGCAACTCAGGCTGCCGTCATGCACTACCAGCAGAACCGGGAGCTGCTGCAAACAGGCATGATCGACCGCCAGTTTCTGGAGCAGCTTCGCCAGGATCCCGCGCCCCAGATCGTCGCGCCGCCTCAGACGGCCCAGCGTCCGGTGCGGGTTGCTCGCCCGTCAAACGCCTCCCGGTCGTCGGATCCCTTCGAGCCCCTGCGTAATGCAGCCCAGGATTTCGAGCATTGGCTGCAGTCGCTGGGGCGGTGAAAGACTTCTCAATTGCGAACGTCTTTCTCGCGATTGACCGTAAGTTGCGGGCGTCAGCCCAGAAGGCGCTGCACGACGCCCATCTGGATCTCGGCTGCATCGACCATTTCGGCGATGGGCACGCTCTCGTTGGCAGCATGCCCCTGGGCACCCGAGCCCGGACCGAAGTTGATGATCTCGATGCCGTCGTCTGCATAGTAGCGACCGTCGCTGACGCCGGTAGCATTAAGGAACTTCACCTTGCGGCGGCTATGGGCCTTCACGGCGGCTTCGAAGGCGCCGACGGCTGCGCCATTCTCGGGCGCGAAGAAGCCGTTGGTGCCGGTCAGGAACTCGACCTGGTACATCGCCTTCGGCTCGCCCACGCCGTCGATGACGCGCTTCAGTTCCTTGAAGGCGTCTTTCACCTTTTCGTCTGGCAGCAGGCGGCGGTCGATTTCGACCGTGCAGGCCGAGGGCACGACGTTGGTATTGTGGCCGCCATGGAACATGCCGATGTTCACGGTCGACTTCATGGCGCCCGAGACACGCCGCGCCAGGGCCTTGTCGTAGTAGGATTGCAGAGCGCCGACCAGACGCATCATGCGCAGGATGGCGTTGTCGCCCGCCGCCGGGTTGCCGGCATGGGCGGCGCGGCCCTTGGTCGTGATCTTGGCCCACATCACGCCGCGTTCGGCGACGATCAGGTTGTTCTCGGTCTGCGCGCCCAGGATCAGCGCGTCGGGCCGCACCTTGCCGCTCTTGCGCAGATGCTCCATGCCGTTGGGGCCGAGATTCTCCTCGTCAGCCACGAAGGTGAAAATCAACTCACCCTTGGCCGGGCCGCCGCGCCGCGCGATCTCCTCGGCCAGCCAGATCTGGACCGCCATGCTACCCTTGCAGTTGCCCGCGCCCAGACCGTAGACGAGGCCGCCCTTGACCAGCGCCTTATAGGGATCGCTCTTCCAGTTGGCGCGTTCGCCGACGCCCACCGTATCGACATGGGCGTTGAAGGCGATGACCGGGCCTTTGCCTTTGCCTTTCATGCGCGCCACGACATTGTCGACACCCTTGGCCTTGGTGACGATTTCGACCTTATAGCCCGCCTTCTTCAGGCGCTTAGCGGTGTAGGCGCAGATTTCGACCGACGTGCCGGGCGGGTAGGGGCTCGGCAAGGCGATCAGATCGGACAGGATCGCGACGAGCTCGGACTGCATCTTCTTCGACATCGAATGTTCCTTAGCGGTTGGCCAGTTCGGTCAATACCTCGACCAGCACGCGGGCGCCGGCGGCGAGGTCGGAGGCGGTCGCGTTCTCGATCTCGTTGTGGCTGATGCCGCGCTCGCAGGGTACGAAGATCATGCCGGTCGGGCAGAGGCTTGCGATGTGCATGGCATCATGGCCAGCGCCCGACGGCATATCCATGTTGGAGAAGCCGAGCGCATTGGTCTTGGCCCGCACCAGATCGATCACCACGGGAGCGAAGTCTGTCGGCGGTACCACCATCACGCGCTCGATGGTCGCGGGGCAGGGCGCCGCCTTGGTCGCCACGATCTCGCGGAGTTCCTTCTCGTAGCCGTCGAGCACGGCATCGGCGGGATGGCGCATGTCGATGGTGAAGCTTGTCTTGCCCGGCACGGTGTTGGGCGAGCCGGGGCTGACATCGACCCGGCCGATGGTAAAGCGCAAGGTGTCGTCCTTGTCGGTGGTCGCTTCGTACATCGCCTGGGCGATCCGAAGGGCGGCGGCAAAGGCGTCCTTGCGCGCGGCGCGCGGCGTGGTGCCCGCATGCGCCTCTTCGCCCAGCGTCTCGACGATGTAACGACGGCTGCCCTGGATGGCGGTGACGACGCCGATCGTCTTCTTCTCGTTCTCGAGACGCGGACCCTGCTCGATATGGGCTTCGACATAGCCGTCGAGCGGGAAGCCGGGCTTGCCGTCGCGCATCGGCGCCGGCGCGGTCTTCAGGGTCTCGGCCAGGGCGTCCTTCAGCATGACGCCCTTCCAGTCCTTCACCGCGAGCATCTCGTCGAGGTCATTGTGGCCGGCGAAGACCGCCGACCCCATGGCGCCGGGCTGAAAGCGCGAGCCTTCCTCGTTGGTCCAGGCCACCGCCAGCACCGGCCGCCTGGTCTTAACGCCGGCATCTTCCAGGGCTTCCAGCGCCTCGAACGCCGCCAGCACGCCGTACATGCCATCGAACCGGCCGCCGGTCGGCTGGCTGTCCATGTGCGACCCGCTCATCACGGGCAGCGCCTTGGGATCGCTCCCTTCACGGCGCACGAAGAGATTGCCGATCGCATCGGTCGAGATCGAGAAGCCGCGTGCCTTTGCCCAGGAAGCGAGCAGGTTGCGGGCGGCCGCGTCTTCCGGCGACAGGGCCTGACGGTTCACGCCGCCCTTGGGCGTGCCGCCCAGCTTCGCCATATCGACGTGCCGTTGCCACAGACGGTCTTCGCGCACTGCGCCTGCTGCGCTCATCTCGCCTCCTCAAGCTTGTCGCGCGAGCTATAGCCGCGCCATAGTCGAGCTTCAATCGTCGGCATTCCCCGGGACCCCCATGCACAATCACCTCGAGCGTAACCTGATCGGCTATGGCCCCAACCCGCCACATGCCCAGTGGCCGGGCGACGCCCGCATCGCCGTGAGCTTCGTGCTGAACTACGAGGAGGGCGGGGAGAACACAGTCTTGAACGGCGATGCCGGCTCGGAGGTCTTCCTGACCGAGACGCCGGGAGGCACGTCGTTTGTGGGTGCCCGCGATCTCTCGACCGAGTCGATGTACGAATATGGCAGCCGGGCCGGCTTCTGGCGCATCCTGCGGCTCTTCCGCGAACGCAACATGCGCTTCACGTCCTGGGCGGTCGGCCGTGCCCTTGAACTCAATCCGGCGGCCGGCAAGGCGATGGCCGAGGCGGGCCACGAGGTCGCGAGCCACGGCTGGCGCTGGATCAACTACAAGGATTTCACGCTTGAGCAGGAACTCGACCACATGAGGAAAGCCGTGAAGGCGATCGCCGCTTCGGCCGGCAAGGCGCCGGTCGGCTGGTACACGGGCCGCTTCGGCATGCACACGCTCGCCGCCGTCATCAAGCATGGCGGATTCCTTTATTCGAGCGATTCCTATGCCGACGACCTGCCCTATTGGGTGAGCGTCGGCAAAACGCCTCACCTCGTCATTCCCTATACACTCGAAGTCAACGACATGAAGTTCAGCGTGGCGCCGGGCTTCAGTTCGGGCGACGGCTGGCTGCAGGCGATGAAGGACAGTTTCGACGTGCTCTACGCCGAGGGCGCGACGAGTCCCAAGATGATGTCGGTCGGCCTACATTGCCGGCTTGCCGGCCGGCCGAGCCGCGCGGCGACCTTGGCGCGCTTCCTCGACTATGTCGCCTCGAAACCAAAGGTCTGGGTGGCGACGCGCGAAGAGATTGCACGCCACTGGATCAATGTGCATCCCGCCAAGAGGGGGTAGAGGCGGCGGCTACGGCCGCCGAAGAGCCGTTAAAAATTCGGCCGAGAATCGCGAGGGAATGCCAAGTGAACGACAACATCGCCCAGGCGCCGACTGCCACCACGATGACTTTGCGCGCGCTGGCGCGTTTCCCCGACCGCATGGCCTTTGTCTGGGATGGCGGCAGCCTCACCTATCGCGCTGCCCTGTCGCTCATCGGCAGGCTGCAGGCCGCCATGGCCGCGGCGGGTCTCGTCAAAGGGCAGACGGCGGCGTTCCTCAGTGCCAACAGCGCGGAAACCTGGTGCGCCGGCGTCGCCGCGCAAGGGTTGGGCCTCGTCGTCACGTGGTTGCATCCCCTGGGCGCTCTTGCCGATCATCTCGACGTGATCGAGGATTCCGGAGCGACAGCATTGATCGTCGATCCGCGCACTCATGCCGAACGCGGTGGCGAACTTGCCGCCAAGGCGGCCGATCGATTGGCCGCCGTCCTTACGATGGGGCGGGCCGATTTCGGCCGGGATGTCATGGCCGCAGCGGAGAAGGCCGGGGAAGCGAGCGCCATCGACCTCACCGATGCCGACGACTACGCCATCATCAACTACACCGGCGGCACCACGGGCAAGTCGAAGGGCGCGATCCGCCACCACCGTTCGACGGCCGCTTCCGCCATTGCGATCGCTGCCGACTTCGAATTTCCGGATGTGCCGCGCTATCTCGCGGCAGCGCCCATCACCCACGTATCCGGTACCAAGGTGCTGCCCTCGCTGCTGAAGGGCGGCACGATCCATCTGCTGAAGGGTTTCGATCCCGAAAAATTTCTGGCGACCATCGAGCGGGAGAAGATCAACTTCACGCTGATGGTGCCGACGATGATCTATGTGATGCTGGATCATCCCAGGCTCGAGAAGACCGACCTCTCCTCGCTGGAGCTGATCCTGTATGGCGCTTCGCCGATGTCGCCGACGCGGCTGGTCGAGGGGCTCGAGCGCATCGGGCCTGTGTTCAGTCAGCTCTATGGCCAGACCGAATGTTATCCGGTGAGTGTGCTGCGCAAGGCCGATCACGATGCGGCGCGGCCCGAGCTCTTCGCGTCCTGCGGCTTTCCTATTTCCTCGTGCAGCGTCACCTTGCGCAACGACGACAACGAGGAAGTGAAGCCGGGCGAGGCAGGCGAGATCTGCGTGCGCGCGCCGCACGCGATGGAGCAATACTGGAAGCGGCCGGAGCAAACTGCCGAGACTTTCAAGGGCGGCTGGCTGCACACCGGCGACATCGCACGCGCCGACGAGCGCGGCTACCTCTACATCGTTGATCGCAAGAAGGACATGATCGTGAGCGGCGGCTTCAACATCTTCCCGCGCGAAGTCGAGGACGTGCTTTCCTCGCATCCCGGGGTTGCGATGGCCGCGGTGATCGGCGTGCCACATGAGAAATGGGGCGAAGCCGTCACAGCATTGATTGTCGCCAAAGCAGGAATGCGGCCGACGCCGGAGGCGTTGACGCAACTCGTGAAAGACCGCAAAGGCGGTACGCACGCACCCAAGCAGATCGAGTTCGTCGACGATCTTCCACTCACAGCCGTTGGAAAAGTGGACAAGAAGATCCTGCGCGCAAGGTACTGGGCCGGACAGTCGCGGCAGGTCGGTTAGCGCGTCCATCCGCTTCGGTGTGCATGATGCGCAGGACCGATCTCAAAAAGTTCCCGACGCGTTCCCGCTTCGGCCTTGCTGTGTCTTCATGGTGAGACCCAATAGATGGGGTTTACCCAAGACGTCGAATCGTGAGAACAATGGGCGGTTGTGACTTTGCGCGCCGCCACCTACTCGATTCTTCTTGCCGCTGCCTTCGGCGCTTGTGGCTGCGCCGCCAACAAACGCAATGTCGCTGCTGCGGCGCCGGCGGTCGATCCGCGTCAGCAGGATATCGACTGGCGCAAAGAACAAGTGATGCAGCAGCTCGCGGTTTGCGAAAGCGGAAGCTGGGGGCCGCAGTCGCAGCCGATCTATGGCGGGCGCGGTGCCTATCACGGCCGGTTTCAGTTCACGCCCCGCACGTATATCACCTACCAGCAACGGCATGATGGAACCGTGCTGACGACGCGGGAAGCGATCGACGCTGCGCAGGATTACAACAAGGCCGCCAAGCTCGCCTCGTTCATGATCTTCGAGCTCGGCGAAGCGTGGCATTGGCCGCTCTGCTCGCGCAAGCTTGGCATTCCTGCCAAGGTCAAGGAAATCAACTCACTCTGACGGTCGGCATCAGGCGGCGCGGCGTTTGCGCGTCGCCGCGGCTTTGCGTGCCGATGCCGAACGTGCAGCCTTCGGACGAGCTGCTGCGGCGCGACCACCCAGCTTGCCGCCCTTGCGCGCGGAGACCTTGGTATCCTTCCGGCCACGACCCGAACCGCTCTTGTTGCCGCCGCCGCTTTCCTTGTTGACCGTCGCCCAGGCGCGCCGCTCCGCTTCCTTGTGCGAGACGCCGCGCTTCTCGTAACCCTCGGCGATATGATCGGCCTTGCGATCCTGCTTGCGCGTGTATTTCGACTTGTCGCCGCGTGGCATGGCTTCCTCCTGGCGGGGATTCACTCGTCGAAGGAACGCCGTGTCTCCATGGCGGTTGCGCTGCTGGCTGTAATGGCCGTCAGCGCAAGTCGGCGCAGAACTCCTGGATGCGGGTGCAGCCGTCGCGCAGGCTCGCCATGTCCGTCGCGTAGGAGATACGGAAGTAAGGGCTCATCCCATAGGCGGCGCCCTGCACCGTGGCGACATGCTTCTCCTCGAGAAGCGCCGTCACGAAGTCGGTATCGCTGGCAATCTTTCGTCCGCC
Source organism: Reyranella massiliensis 521 (assembly GCF_000312425.1). Classification (GTDB taxonomy): domain Bacteria; phylum Pseudomonadota; class Alphaproteobacteria; order Reyranellales; family Reyranellaceae; genus Reyranella; species Reyranella massiliensis. The sequence goes on from NZ_HE997181.1 coordinate 478,344, forward strand.
CCTGGTCGTCTTGCCGATGCAGCCTGCGATGTTGGGGAAGACATAGAAGGCGCCTTCCGGCATGTGACAGGTAAGCCCCGGCGCGGCGCGCAGCATGCCCACCACCTCGTCCCGGCGCTTGCGGTAGTCGGCGGCGCGTTCCTTCAACAGGTCCTGCGGTCCGTTCAGCGCCGCCGTGGCTGCGGCCTGGCTGATGGTCGAGATGCCGGATCCGATCTGGCCCTGCATGTTGGTCATGGCCGCGATCATGGCGCGCGGACCACCGGCAAAGCCCACGCGCCAGCCCGTCATCGCATAGGCCTTGGACGCGCCGTTCACCGTCAGCGTACGTTCCTTCAACGCCGGTTCGACTTCCGCGACCGTGCAGAACTCGAAGCCGTCGTAGACCAGATGCTCGTAGACATCGTCGGCCATTACCATGACGTGCTTGTGCTTCAGCAGCACGTCGCAGATCTGGCGCATCTCGGCGCGCGAGCAGGCGGCGCCCGTCGGGTTGTTGGGGAAGTTGAGGACCACCCACCTGGTCTTGGCCGTGATCACGGCATCGAGATCGGCGGCGCGCAGCTTGAACTGATTGTTCTCGGGGCACGATACCGAGACCGGCTTGGCGCCCGCCAAAACGGCCTGGTCGGCGTAGGAAATCCAGCCGGGGACCGGAATGATCACCTCGTCGCCGGGGTTCACGCTCGCCATCAGCGCGTCGTACATGATCTGCTTGCTGCCGTTGGAGACCATGATCTCCTCCAGCGCATAGTCGAGATTGTTGTCGCGCTTGAACTTGGCGCGGATCGCCTCCTTCAGGGGCTTCACGCCATCCTGCGGCGGATACTTGGTGTCGCCGGCCAGCGCCGCCTGGTGAGCGGCTTCGATAGCATGCGGCGGCGTGGGAAAGTCCGGTTCGCCCGAGGACAGGCCGACGATCTTGACGCCCTGGGCGCGCAGCTCGCGGACCTTGCGGGTCATCGCCGCCGACGCCGACACCTTCACGTTCTTCAGACGCTCCGCAACCTCGAACATGTTCCCCGCTTTCAGTTCTTCCTGGTGATCGTGAGGGCAATGCCGCCCAGGATCGCGGCCGACGCCAGCAACAGCCGCGACGTGATCGGTTCGGCGAGTAGCACCACCCCGCCCAGGGCGGCAATGGCCGGCACGCTAAGCTGGATTGTCGCCGCCGATGTGGCCGAGAGCGCTGGCAATACGGCGTACCAGAGGACATAGCCCAGGCCGGAGGTGACTGCGCCGGACAGCACGGCATAGAGCATGCCCAGCGGGTCGGATGTCGCCTGGCCTGCCATCATCAGGCTCATTGCGGCGGCGAAGGGCACTGCCCGGACGAAATTGCCGGCGGTGGCCGTCGTCGGATCGCCGGCGCCGCGGCCGAGCAGCGAATAGACACCCCAGGCGGCGCCCGCGGCCAGCATCAAGGCAGCCGCGAGATAAGGCGGCGCGGCGAGCCCGGGCAGCAAGAGCCAGACGAGGCCGGCGACGGCGACCAGCACGCCGAGCAGACGCAGGCCCGAAAGACGCTCGCCCGCAGCGAGTCCATAGCTCGTCATCGTGAGCTGCACGCCGCCGAAGAGGAGTAATGCCCCGGTCGCTGCGGTGAGGTCGCGATAGGCAAAGGAGAAGGCGATCGCATAGGCGAACAGGGCGGCGGCCATCGGCCAGCTGCCGGCGGCGAGCGGCCGCACGCCACGACGGCGCAGGATCAGCAGCAGGATCAACGCGCCCGACGCCAGCCGGATTGACGTGAAGCTCGCCGCATCGATCGTCGTATCGCGCAGGGCGATACGACAGAGCAGCGAGTTGCCGGCAAAGGCCAGCATCGCCAGCGTCGTCAGGAGGGCGGTGCGCGCCGCTCCTTCCGGAAGCGTCACCTCAAGCCGCCAGCTGGTACAGCTTGATGGCGTTGTCGCGGGTCACCTTGCGGCGCACGTCGGCGCCGACGCCGCTCAGCTCCTTGTCCAGGAACTCCTGCGAGTCCGGCCAGATGCCATCGGGATGCGGGAAGTCCGACCCCCACATCACATTGTCGACGCCCAGCAGGTCGAACAGGCGCACACCGACCGGATCGGTCTGATAGGTCGCATAGAACTGGCGATGCCAGTATTCCGAGGGCTTCATCTTGAGGTCGAGATCCTTGAACTGGTCCTCCCATTCGAGGTCCATGTGCTGCAATACATAGGGGATCCAGCCAAGCCCGGCTTCGCCGATCACGATCTTCAGGTTGGGGTAACGCTCGGGGGCACCGCTGAAGATCAGCGACATGAGCATGTAGCCCATGTGCATCTGGAAGTTGGTGATGTGGGCGGCAAAGGCGCGGCGTTGCACGAACGCCGGCATCTTGCTGGTGTCGGGCGAGCGGCCGCCGATCGTGTGGAAATGGACGGGGATGCCGGTCTCGTGCGCGAGCTGCCACAGCGGCTCCCAGAACGGATCCCACAGCGGCGTCATGTCGGGCTTGTTGGCGACGTCGAAACCCTTGACGCCGCGCTTGGCGTTGCGGCTCGCTTCGGCAACCGCGACGTCCATGTCGTGATTGGGAATATTGGCCAGGCCGACCAGGCGATCCGGCGCGGCGCTGCAGAAATCGTGCAGCCAGTCGTTGTAGATGCGCAGCACTTCGGTCGCGGCTTCGGGATCGTTCAGTCGGCCGCTGGCGCCCAGGATGCCGTACAGCACTTCGGCCTGCACGCCATCGCGCTCCTGGTCCTTCAGCCGAAGCTGCACGTCGGTGAGACGACGGATGCCCTTCTTGCCGTCGTCGTAGAGGCCGGTGGAGGCCATGCGGTCGGAACGATGGATCACGCCCGGCACATATTCGCGGCCGGCCGACCCCATGCCGTTCATCAGACCGAACTTCGCGCCCTTGATGCTCGTCCATTCGGGCCCCTTGGGTCCGTCGACGACGTAGGGCATGCGTTCCTTCATCGAGGCAGAGGCATTCTTCGTGAAGAGATCCGGCGGCAGCCAGATCAGGTCGACATGTCCATCGGCGGAAATGACGTCGTACTTCATCGTTCGTTCCTCCCGGGCGATTGTTCTAGAGTGCGCCGCCGCCAGAACCGCTGCAATGGAAAGACAATGAACGAGACCGAGTGGCTTGCCGAGTTTGCGTCCGCGCTGAAGCGTTCCGATATCGAAGGCGTCGCGTTGCTGTTCGCCGAGGAGTGCTATTGGCGCGATCTCGTGGCCTTCACCTGGAACATCACCACGCTCGAGAGCCGCTCTGCGATTGCTGACATGCTCAAGGCGCGTCTGGCCGATGTGCGGCCGGGTTCGTTCAAAGCCGGCGAGCGGACCGGCTGGTTCACCTTCGAGACGGCGCTGGGGCGCGGCACGGGCCATGTGCGGCTGAAAGACGGCAAGGCCTGGACGCTGCTCACCGCCTTGAACGAGCTGAAGGGCTTCGAGGAGAAGCGCGGTCCGTCACGCGAGATCGGGACCGAGCACGGCGCCATCCAGAATCGCGTGACCTGGACGGATCGCCGCCAGGCCGACGCCAGCGAACTGGGCTACGACCGCCAGCCCTTCGTGCTGATCGTCGGTGGTGGACAGGGTGGCATCGGGCTCGGCGCGCGCCTGAAGAGGCTCGGCGTGCCGACGCTCATTGTCGATCGCCACGCGAAGCCGGGCGATGCGTGGCGTAGCCGCTACAAATCGCTCTGCCTGCACGATCCCGTCTGGTACGACCATCTTCCATACCTGCCGTTCCCGGACCATTGGCCGATCTATACGCCCAAGGACAAGATGGGCGACTGGCTCGAGTCCTACACCAAGATCATGGAACTCGATTACTGGTCGAAGGCGCCGTGCCGGAGCGCGTCGTGGGACGAGGCCAAGGCCGAGTGGACCGTCATCGTCGATCGCGACGGCAAGGATGTGACCCTGCGGCCGAAGCATCTGGTCATAGCGACCGGCATGTCGGGCTTTGCGGAAGTTCCCAACTTTCCGGGGCGCGAGACTTTCCGAGGCACGCAGCATCATTCCAGCCGCCATGCCGGCGGCGAAGGCTGGAAGGGCAAGAAGTGCGTTGTCGTAGGCTCGAACAATTCCGCCCACGATATTGCCGCCGATCTCTGGGAACATGGCGCCGACGTGACGCTCCTGCAGCGTTCGCCGACGCTAGTGGTGCGCGCCGAGACCCTGGCGCGCTATCGGCCCTACTATTCGGAAGAGGCGCTGGCTTCGGGGATCACGACGGAGATCGCCGATCTCACGGTGGCGTCCGTGCCCTACGGCGCCTTGCCGGCTTTCTCCCAGGCGACGGTCGAGAAGATCCGGAAGGAAGATGCGGACTTCTACGCGCGGCTGGAAGCGGCGGGCTTCATGGTGACCTTCGGAGAGGACGAGACTGGTATCGGGCCGATGTATCTCCGCCGCGGCTCTGGATACTATATCGATGTCGGCGCCTCCGACCTGATCGCCAGTGGTCGCATCAAGCTCCGGTCGGGTGTCGAGGTCGCGCGCATGACCGAGGACTCGGTCGTCCTCAACGATGGCAGCACGCTCGCGGCCGATCTCGTCGTTTACGCGACGGGCTACGGGTCGATGAACCAGTGGGCGGCCGAACTGATCTCGCCGGAAGTCGCCGACAAGGTCGGCAAATGCTGGGGCCTCGGCTCGGGGACGGCCAAGGACCCCGGACCCTGGGAAGGTGAACTGCGCAACATGTGGAAGCCGACGGCGCAGGAAAATCTCTGGTTCCATGGCGGCAACCTGATGCAGTCGCGGCTGTACTCGATTTTTCTCGGCCTGCAGCTCAAGGCCCGTCTGGAAGGGTTGCCGACGCCGGTCTATGGCCGCGCGCCGGTCCATCACAAAGCGTGATTTCCGGTGGAGATATTCGGGCCGCAAGCGACGTAGACTGAGGACGCATGCATCGTTCCCTACGCCGCTCGGTTCTGGCCTTGGGCCTCCTGCTCGCCGCTTCGGCCTGCTCTCCCAATCTGGGGGAGCCGAAGGTCTCCAGGACCGATTTTCGCGCGACCCTGAACGGGGCAAGCGAAGTGCCGCCGGTCGAGACCAGGGGCAGCGGCTGGTTCGAGGCAGTCTATCGGCCGTCGACCAAGGTGCTGGAGTATCGTCTCAACGTGGCGGGCCTGAGTGGGCCAGTGACAATGGCCTATCTCCACGGCCCGGCGCCGGTGGGGCAGAACGCCCAGCAGGTCGCGCCGATCAACGTGCCGTTCTACGCCGACCGTTCGACGATCAGCGATGGCGTGACGTTGACGAAGCAGCAGGCCGACGAGGTTCTGGCCGGCCTCTGGTACGTCAACGTGATGACGGAGAAATATCCCGACGGCGAGATCCGCGGGCAGATCGTGCCGCTCAAGAAGTAGCGCTCGTCTCCAGCTTCCAGCCGATCCAGTCGCAGAGCCCGCGGCCCATCACGTCTTCCAGGTCGCCGCCTTTGAGCCATGGCAGTTCTTCGGTGAAGAACGTCACGCACTGGCGATAGCTGCACGGCATGCGGGTGATGTCGGTGCCCCAGAAGAAGCGTTTCGGGCCGAAGGCGTCGAAGATGCGGCGCAGCCCGTCCTGAATATTCCGGAACGGATAGCCCTTGGTCGAATAATGCGGCGCGCCCGTCGCCTTGATCGCGACATTGGGCAGCTTGGCCAGTGCGACGAGCTTGTCGAGATGAATGAAGGCCGCCTCGTCCTGGCCGTGCCGGTTGAGCCCGCAATGATCGAGGATCAGCTTGAGGTTGGGATGGCGTTCGGCGATGTCGCGGAAGGTGTCGAGGAGCAGGCCGCCCAGCATGGCGACGGGCAGGCCTTCCTTTTCGGCGGCCGGCCAGACCCAGTCGAGCGAGCCGTCGTGCAGCTTCTTCTGCTCCTGGTCCGACAGCAGCGCCCAGCGCAGACCCATCATGCCGGGTTGGTTGCGCCACCCCTGGATCAGCTTGCGATTCTCGGGCTTGTCGGGTGCGAACTGACCCATCACCGCGAAGCGGTCGGGGTATTTCTTCGCGGCGGCGAGGGCGACGGCGCCGGAGTCAGGATCCCAACTGTAGGGCGGATGGATCAGCGCGGCATCGACGCCGGCCTCGTCCATCTCCTTGAGGCATTCCTCCGCAGTGAACTTGGAGACCTTGCGATGCAGACCGCTCGGCGGCGTGACGGTCTGCGACCAGATATGGACCTGCGCGTCGACGATCTTCATGGCGGCTTCTCAGTTCGGCGTGGGGGCGGCGGGGTCGAGCAGTTTCTCGCGCTTCAATTCCGACCACAGCTCGACTGGAATCTTCACGCTCATATGCGCCACGTTCTGCTGTACCTCCTCGACGCTGAGCGCTCCGGGGATCACCGAACAAAAGGCGGGGTGGAACAGCGGGAACTGCATCGCCGCGGCGCCGAGCGGCACCTTGTGGCGCCGGCATACCGCCTCGATCTTCTGCGCCTTCTCGATGAGATGCGCTGGTGCCGCCACATAGTCGTGCGTGGCGCCCGCCTTCACGTTTCCGGTGAGGATGCCGGAATTGTACGGCCCACCCAGGATCACGGAGACGCCGCGCTTCTGGCATTCCGGCAGGAACTCTTCGAGCGCGCCCTGTTCGAGCAGGGTGTAGCGGCCGGCCAGCAGCATGCAGTCGAAGTCGCCGGCCTTGATGAAGCGCGTGCTGGTGTCGGCTTCGTTGATGCCGACGCCGATGGCCGAGATGATGCCGGCCTTGCGCAGTTCGTCGAGGGCACGGAAGCCGGAATCCATGACCGTCTTGAAGCGCTCGTCGAGGATGGCGCGATCCTTGATGGTCCAGAAGTCGACATCGTGGACCAGTGCGATGTCGATGCGGTCGATGCCGAGCCGGAGGTGCGAATGCTCCAGCGAGCGCATGACGCCGTCGTAGGTGTAGTCGAACTGCGGCACGAAGCCCGGCAGGCCGCTCTCGCGGAACTCCTTGGGCAGCGTCTCACCCGGTTTGCGGACGTGCAGGATGCGACCGATCTTGGTCGAGAGCACATAGCTCTGCCGCGGCTTTTCGCGGAGCGCGGCACCCATGCGCAACTCGCTGCGGCCATAACCGTAGAAGGGTGAGGTGTCGAAGTAGCGGATGCCGGCGTCGTAGCCCGTGTCGGTGAGCGTCACTGCTTCTGCGTCGGATATGGTCGCCCGGAAGCCGCCCATGGGTGCGCCGCCGAGGCCAAGTTCCGTCACTTCCAGGTTTGTCCGTCCGACCTTGCGGCGCTTGAGCGCTGTCATGTTCGTTTCCTCCGGGAGACGCGACAGAGTACGAAAGGCATCCCGGCAAGGCCATAGGAGCCCCCATGAGCGACGACCGTCTCGTTCTGCACGGCAGTTTTACGTCCAGCTCGAGCTACAAGCCGATGCTTTTCCTGGCGCTGTCCGGGCTGCCGTTCTCCTTCCGCACCGTCAACCTCAAGAATGGCGTACAGAAGGAGGCCGCGCATCTCGCGATCAACCGCTATGGCCAGGTGCCGGTGCTGCGCCACCATGGCCTGACGATCGTGATGTCGAACGTGATCCTCGACTATCTCGCGCGCACCACAGGTCATTTCGAGCCGAAGACGGAACAGCACCGCTGGCAGGCGCGCGAGTGGCTTTCCTGGGAGAACGACGCGATCACCAACGTGGCGCGCGTCCGTCACTTTGCCCGCTTCCGCCCGGATGTCTCGTCGGAGATCGTGAACTTCTTCCGGCCCCAGGCCGAGGCTGCGCTCGACTTTGCCGACAAGTCGCTCGCCGGTCGCGAATGGCTGGTGGGCGACGCCTGCTCGATCGCCGATATCGGCTGCTGGGGCCGCATGGTGTTCGCGGCGGAGGGCGGCCTGGCGCTCGACGCGCGCCCGAACCTCGCCGCCTGGCGCGATCGCCTGATGGCGATGCCGGGCTTTGCGCTACCTTATGATCTCATCCCGAAGAAAGATGCCGAGATCGCCGGGCGATAGGGGCTGCTCCATGGTCGATGTGCTTGTTGTCGGCGCCGGGCCGGTCGGTTTGACGATGGCGGCCGAGCTTGCGCGGCACGGCGTGCGGTGCCGTATCGTCGACCGTCTCGAAAAGCCCTCGCCCTTTTGCCGCGCCATCGGCGTCACGCCGCGTACGCTCGAAGTGTGGGACGGCATGGGCATCGCCCGGGAAATGATCGACGCCGGACTCTGGATCGATGGCCTGCGGTCGATCATTCATGGCCAGCCGCCGAACGACGTCCATCAGGATCTGTCAGACCTGCCTTATTCGCAGCTCGGCTTGCCGCAATATGAGACCGAACGTCTGCTCGCTCGCCATCTTGGCCGCTACGGCGTTGCCGTCGAGCGCGGCACTGGCCTGCACTCCCTGCAGCAGGACGACAGCGGCATCTCGGCGAAGCTCGAGCGCATCGACGGCGGCACGGAAGACGCGACCTTTCGATACGTGATCGGCTGCGATGGCGCGCATAGCACGGTGCGTCATGCGCTTGGCATCGCCTTCGAAGGTGAAGCCATGCCGATGACGTTCATGCTGGGCGACGTCCATGTTGCGTGGGACCTGCCGCGCGGCATGGCATTGCGCGCACTGCGACTCGTCGAGGACGCAGCACCCGACATGTTCATCGCCATTCCCCTGCCGGAGCCCGGCCGTTATCGGGTGTCGATGATCGCCTCCTCTGAGTTGACGCAAAGCAGTGGTTCCGATCACGGCATCCAGTCGGAAACGCGCGGTCCTGCACTCGAAGACATTCAGGCCGTCGCTGACAGCCTCGTCCCCGGCAGGCCTCAGCTGTCGGACTTGCGATGGTCATCGATGTTCCGCATCAGCATGCGGCTTGCCGCCCAGTATCGCCGCGGCCGGGTCTTCCTGGCAGGCGATGCGGCGCACATCCATCCACCGACGGGCGGGCAAGGCATGAACACCGGCATTCAGGACGCTTACAACCTAGCCTGGAAGCTCGCGCTGGTGCTCGGCGGCACGGCTTCGGAAAAGCTGCTCGACAGCTACGAAGCAGAACGTCGCCCCGTCGGAGCCGATGTCGTTGCGCGTACGCGCGCGGCGAGTGAGAACTTTGGCCGCGAGACCAAGCCGGACCGGCTCGCCGATACGCAGGTCCGCATTTCCTACAACGCCAGCGCCTGGGTTCAGGACGATGTCGGCCACGTCGATGAAGGTCCGGCTGCCGGCGATCGCGCCCCTGACGTCACGGGATTGAGGCGTCGGGGCGTCGGCTTTCCCATCCGCCTGTTCGATATCCTGCGCGGCATCGAGCATGTTCTCCTCGTTCGCCTTGGGCGCGAAGAGGCGCCAGACCTTGCGGCGTTTGCCGGCAAGCTCTTCAGCCGTTCCGGCATGCCCCTCAGGATCGTAGGCATTGTTCAGGAGGAGAGCGTGGATGAGCAGGCGGGCATCGCGCTTTATCGCGATGCCGAAAACTCAGTCGCACACTCTTATGGTTCCGCGGCGACAGCCTTCCTGATCCGGCCCGACGGGTACATTGGCTGGCGCGGCAAGCCGTTCCCGGACGCCGGCCTCGTCGCCTACCTCGATCGGCTGTCCGGCTGACGGTCGTTACGCCGCCTGCTGCGCCACTGTCGGGCCTTCGCTCATGGTGGTGGTGCGGCGCATGTCGCGCACGACATTGAGGTCGTCGAAGCGGCGCACGCGGTGCATGGTCGTGCGGTTGTCCCAGATCACGAGATCGTGCCGCGTCCAGCGATGGACATAGACGAATTCGGGTTGCGTCGCATGTTCCATCAGATCGCGGATGAAGGCCATGGCTTCGGGCCGCGGCCAGCCGACGATGGCGCCGATATGCGCCGACAGCAGCAACGACTTCCGTCCGGTGACGGGATGCGTGCGCACGAGACGGTGCAGCACCGGCCGCATGCTGTGGCGTTCCGCATCAGTAAAGTCGGTGAAGCCGAGCTGGCCACGCGAGTAGATCAGAGAATGCTCGCAGACGAGGTTTTCGATCTCGTCCTTTGTCGCCTGGTCGAGCGCGTCGTAGGCCGCGCGCATGTCGGCGAATTCGGTGTTGCCGCCGGCGGTCGTGGTGATGCGGCCGCTCAGCAGCGAGTAGCGCGCGGGAACGATCCGGAACGTGGCATCGGAGTGCCACAGGCGATTGCCCAGCGCCGCCATGCGGCGGCGGTCGTTGCGCTCTAGCCGCTGGTTGTCCTTGTCGAGGTTGGAGACGTCGGCGAAGGCGGCGCCCAGACGCAGAGTGGTCGCCGTCAGCGTGGTGTTGGCGCCCTCCTGCAGAGGGCCGAAATTGCGCGTGAAGGCGAGCTGCTGCTGGTCGTCGATATCCTGGCCGGGCAGCACGAGCACGGCATGCTTGTCCATGCCGGCTTCGATGGCGGCGACTTCGTCGGCCGTCTGTGGCCGGCGAACGTCGATGCCGGTCATCGTCGCGCCGATATGGCGTTGAAGGGGATGTACTTCGATCGGCAAGGGAGCCTCCCATACGGGCTCCCCGCCGATGGGCCGCTTCAGCGAAGAGCGGCTGCGATGTTACCACCGTCGACGGTGATGACAGCGCCCGTCGTCTTCGCCGCTTTGGCCAGCGAAACGAAAGCCTGCGCCACGTCGTCGGCGGTCACTTCGAGGCCCAGCAGGTTGCCGCCCATGTAATCGGCTTCGCTGAGGCCACGTGCCTTGGACCGCTGTGCGATCATGTCGTCGGTCAGCAGTCCCGACCGGATGCGATCGGCGTTCACGGCGTTGGAGCGGATGCCCTCGGCGCCATAGTCGAGTGCATACTGGCGGCTGAGGAACAGGGTCGCGGCCTTCGGCAGCCCATAGGGGCCGAAATCGGCACCGGGATTGACTGCCTGCTTGGAGGCGTTGAACAGCAGGCAACCGCCCAGCCCTTGCGCCTTCATGATGCGAACCGCGTTCTGCGCTACGCTCTGATGGGCCCAGAAGTTGAGCTCGAAGCTCTGGCGCAGGACCGCCTCGTCGACGTCGCCGATCTTGCCCTGCCAGGCGGCACCGGCATTGGACACCACGATGTCGACGCCGCCATAGGTCGCGGCGATCTTGTCGAAGGCGGCCCGCACTGACTTGGGATCGGTCACGTCGCAGGCGATCGCGAAGCCTCTGACCTTGGAGACGTCGCGGTCGAGCACAACGACTTCCGCGCCCTCCCGCGCGAAGGCAGCGGCTGTGGCTGCACCGATGCCCGAGCCGCCGCCCGTCACGACCACGATGCGCCGCGCCAGCGGCTTCTCTGCGGCGGCACCCAGCTTGGCCTGCTCCAGCGACCAGTACTCGATGTCGAAGATGTCCGGCTCGGGGATGCACTCGTAGCGGCCGAGCCGCTCGGCATCGGCCACGACGGCGACGGTCGTCTCCGCGAGGTCCGCGGCGATCTTGGCATCCTTCGAGCTGTTGCCGATGCCGAACAGGCCGAGACCCGGCACCAGCACGACGCGCGGGATCGGATCGAGTTCCGTCTTCGGCGGCATCTGCTTGGCGTTGTGGCGCGCGAAGTAGGCGTGATAGTCGGCGACGTAGGCGTCGAGCGCCGCCTTTGCTTCCGTGGCGAAGACGTCGAGCTTGCCTGCCTCCGGCGCCGGCGCGATCAACGGCACGCCCTTGGTGCGGATCGCGTGGTCGGGCGTCACGGGGCCCTGCTGGCTGTAGCGGGCGATGTCCTTGCCGCCGACATAGGCCAGGATTTCCGGCCCGGTGCGGAACTCGAACACGAAGCGCTGTGTAGCCTCGCGGCCGCCGTCCTTAGCCGGCAGCGACAGGAGCCCGCGCAGGATCGGCGTTACCTCGGCGACCGAGGCAATCTCCTTCGGCAGGGTCGCGCCCGCGAATATCTTGCGCGTTTCCTTGGCCAGTCGCTTCTCGGCCAAAGTTACGAGGTCGATCATGCGCACATAGGCCTCTTCGGCCGTGGCGCCCATCGAGAAGATGCCGTGCTTCAGCAGCACGAGGCCTTCCGCGTCGGGATGCGCACGTGCGATCTCGTCGGTCTTCTTGGCGAGTGCGAAGCCCGGCATGACGTACGGCACCAGCGCCGCACGCTTGCCGAAGACATCGGCCGCAAGGGCTTCGCCGTCGGGTTGATCCGTCAGCGACAGCACGGCGTTGGAGTGCGTGTGGTCGATGAACTTGTGCGGCAGGAAAGCGTGCAGCAGCGTCTCGACCGACGGATTGGGCGCCTTGCTGTCGAGCAGGTTGGTGCGCTGGACATTCACCATGTCCTCGTCGGAAAGGGCCTGCAGCCCCTTCAGTTCGCCGAGCGGGCCGAGCCGCACCGCCGGCAGGCCGGGCGCTTCGATCGTGCCCATGTCCCAGCCACTGCCCTTGACGCAGAGCACGTCGACCTGGGCGCCGGTGATGTCGGCCATACGGGTCTTGACCGACGTATTGCCGCCGCCGTGCAGCACCAGCCGCGGCTCGCCGCCCAGCAGGCGCGTCGTGTAGACGCGCAGCGCCAGGTCCTCGTTGATGCCTTTCGCCGCGTGCCGGGCGATCGCAGCCTTTGCGTCGTCGTCTGACCAGAGGTTTTCCATGCCGAAACCCTACTCGCCCGGCTGGATGCCGGCATCCTTCGCGATCTTGACCCAGGTCGCGATCTCCTGCGCCTGGTAGGGCTTGAACTGAGCCGGAGTACGCGGTTCGACGGTGAAGCCGAGCTTGTCGATCTTCTCGGCGGTCTCGGGCTTGTTGAGGCTCTTCAGGATCTCGGCCGACAGACGGTCGAGGATCGGCTGGGGCGTGCCGGCCGGCGCGAAGAAGGCGGCCCAGGAGGCGGCGTTCGCATCCTTCACGCCCTGTTCTTCGAGCGTGGCGACCTCGGGCAGATGCGGGTTGCGCTTGGGGCTGCCCAACGCCACAGCACGAATCTGGCCGGCCTTGATCTGGGCCAGCACGCTCGGCAGCGTCGAATTGGAGAGATCGATGCGACCGCCGACCAGGTCCTGCACCAGCGGCGCCGCGCCGCGATAGGGCACGTGGGTCATCTTGGTGCCGGTGCGCGCCATGAAAAGTTCGGTCGAGAGGTGCGAGCCGGAGCCGATGCCGGTCGAGCCATAGTTCAATTCGCCGGGCTTGGCCTTGGCGAGCGCGATCACGTCCTGAATGTTCTTGGCCGGCAGGTCGTTGCGCACGACGAAGACATGCTCGAAGGCGCCGGCGCCGGCCAGCGGCGCGAAGTCCTTCACCGCGTCGTAGCCCGGCTCCTTCAACATGAACATGTTGTTGCCGTGCGTCTGGTTGTTGCCGAACGTGATCGTCTGTCCGTCCGGCTTGGCCTTGGCGACATTGCGCGTGCCAATGGCGCCGGCGCCGCCCGAGATGTTCTCGACCACGACCTGCTGGCCCAGCGGGCCGGAGATATCGGCGGCGACGATGCGGGCGATGACGTCGGTCGGGCCGCCGGCCGGATACGCCACGACCATCTTGATGGGGCCAGATGGCTGCCAGGTCTGCGCGAACGCGGGCTTTGCGAAGGGCGCGGCGAGCAGGCCGGCGCTGAACAGACGACGCTTGATCATGGTGACGTGCGCTTCCTAGGCGTGAGAGATGACGATCTTGCCGAAGTGATTCTGGCTCTTGAGGTGCTGGTAGGCAGCCTTCGCTTCGGCGAACGGAAAGACTTTATCGATGACAGGCTTGAGACCATTGGCCTCGATGGCGCGGTTCATCGCCTCGAACATCTGCTTGCTGCCGACATAGAGGCCCTGCACCCGCAGGTTCCGGCGCAGTATCGGCATGGGGTCGAGCGTCGCCATGCCCGACAGCAGGCCGATGACAGCGATCCTGCCGCCGAGCCGCGTTGCCATGAAGGAACGGGGAAGCGTGCCGGCGCCGCCAACCTCGACAGTGATATCGGCGCCGCGGCCGCCGGTCAGCTTCAGCGCTTCCTTGTCCCAATCGGGCGTGGCCTTGTAGTCGATCACGGCTTCGGCCCCCATCTTCTTCAGCCGCTCGGCCTTGGTGGCCGAGCTCGACGTGCCGATCACGCGTGCGCCGAACATCCTGGCGAACTGCAGGGCGAAGATGGAGACGCCGCCGGTGCCCTGGATCTGCACGATGTCGCCAGCCTTGATGTTGCCGATCTCGACCAGCGCATGCCAGGCCGTGAGGCCGGCACAGGGAAGGGTGGCGCCTTCCTCGAAGCTCAGGCCGGTCGGCAGCTTTACGACGCCGTCTTCTTCCAGAACGGCAAGCTCGGTCAGCATGCCGTCGATGGCGCCGCCCATGGCAGAGGCCATGGCCGCGTCGTCGATGTTGCCGCCGACCCATTTCTGCATGAAGCAGCCGGCCACACGATCACCCACCTTCACGCGGCTCACGCCGGGTCCAACGGCGACGACTTCGCCGGCTCCATCCGACAGGGGAATAAGGTCGGGCTTGGGGGCGGAGCGGGCGTACTGCGCCTCGATGGTGAGCAGGTCACGGTAGTTGAGGGACGTCGCGCGCACCCGAACCAGCACTTGGCGCGGGCCGGGCGCCGGGTCGGGCCGGTCAACGAGGGTGAGCGACTCGATGCCCTTGGGGGCGGGAATGACGTAGCACTTCACTGGCCACTGCCTTTCAGCTCGATGATAGTTTTCGCCATGACGGCTTCCTGATCCCAGGGAAACAGGATCCAGGTGTCCTGGCTGACCTCGGTGATGAAGCTGTCGACCGTCGGCCGGCCGGCGGGTTTTGCATAGACTGTGGCAAAATGCGCCTCGGGCAGCATTGCCCGCACTGCGCGCGCAGTGACGCCGGTGTCAACGAGATCGTCGACGATCAGCCAGTCCTTGCCCTTGTCCTGTTCGGCCGAGGTCCCCTTCAGCAGCTCGACCTTGGCACCGCGTTCCATACGGTCATAGGTCGAACAGCAAACCGTATCGATCAGCCGGAGATTGAGCTCGCGGGCCACGATGGCGGCCGGGACGAGGCCGCCGCGGGTGATGGCGACCAGTCCCTTGAACGGCCCCAGGTCGGCCAGCCGCCAGGCGAGCGCCCGTGCGTCACGATGCAGCTCCGTCCATGAGACGGGGAACATCTTGTTGTACCCAGTGCTGCTCGCCATACGATTTTCGCCCTTGGCTCTGTCCGGTTTGGCTTGCCCCCCGGCAGACGCTGCACTAACACCTTCGGCCGGCGCGTAGAAGCGTACCTCCTAGGGAAAATCGGGACGGAGACTGCAGAACAATGGGATTTGAGCTCACGCCCGCTTTCTGGAGCGGCCTCACCCAGATCATCCTGGTGAACATTGTCCTGTCTGGTGACAACGCGCTGGTCATTGCGCTTGCGTGCCGGAACCTCGAGAAGAAGCATCAGAAGCCGGCCATCCTGATCGGCAGCGCCGGCGCCATCGTCCTGCGTATCATTTTCGTGCTGATCGTCGATCAGCTCCTGCAGATTTCCTTCCTCAAACTGGCCGGCGGCCTCCTGCTGCTCTGGATCGGCGTCAAGCTGGTGCAGGGCGAGGACGAGCATGGCGACGGCGTGAAGGGTGCCGGTTCGGTTTGGGGTGCGATCCGCACCATCATCGTCGCCGATGCCGTCATGAGCCTCGACAATGCCATCGCCATCGCCGCGGCGGCCAAGGGCGATACGACGCTCATCGTGCTTGGCCTTCTGATCAGCATTCCGCTCATCATCTTCGGCGCCACTCTGATCATGGCGCTGCTCAACAGGTTCCCGATCATCGTCGTGGCCGGTGGCGCGCTGCTGGGCTGGATTGCCGGCGAGGTGCTGGCGACAGATCCGGGTTATGCCGACAAGCTCGCCGCGATCACGCCGCACGCCAAGACCATTCTGGAAATCGGCGGCGCTGTTCTTGTCGTCGTCCTTGGATATTTCCTGCAGTATCGCGCCAGACAGCGCCGACACGAGGACCCTGTCGATCTCGCCACCGAGAAGAGCAAGGAATAGTCACCATGGCCAAGATGAAAGCAATTCTCGTTGCGGTTGACGGCTCCGAGCCCTCCGACCGCGCCACGCAGCACGCGATCGACCTGGTCGGGTCGGGCGGCGCGGCCGAGCTGCACCTGATCAATGTCCAGCCGGCGCTGAGTGGCGCGGTGTCGGCCTTCGTGTCGCGCGAACAGATCGATGCGCACCATCGCGAGGAAGGCGAGAAGGCGCTGGCCTCGGCCGTTGCCATTGCCAAGAAGGCGTCGGTCCCGGCCAAGACCCATATCGGCGTCGGCCGTCAGGGTGAGATCGTGGCCGATTTCGCCAAGAAGCTCGGTGCGGGCCTGGTCGTCATCGGCACCCGCGGCCACACCGGCTTCGCCGGCGTCCTGCTGGGCTCCGTGGCGCAGGATGTGATCGCCCACTCCAAGGTGCCGGTGACGCTCGTAAAGTAGCCATCCGAGCCCGAACATCGTAAGAACGCGACCCTACAGGGAGGGTCGCGAAGCGTGGGCGAGGAGATGTGGCGACGCGAGGCGTTGGCGCCCTATGCGACCCTGCCGTGGCAGAGCCGCGGCCGCCTGCATGCCGAGCCCGAATCCTCCAGCCGCAGT
The DNA here is from genome assembly GCF_000312425.1 of Reyranella massiliensis 521. Classification (GTDB taxonomy): domain Bacteria; phylum Pseudomonadota; class Alphaproteobacteria; order Reyranellales; family Reyranellaceae; genus Reyranella; species Reyranella massiliensis. Next base: position 494,768 of record NZ_HE997181.1, read on the forward strand.
CCGTTCCAGCGCGACCGCGACCGCATCATCCATTCGACGGCGTTTCGGCGGCTGAAGCACAAGACCCAGGTCTTCGTCTATCACGAGGGCGACCACTATCGGACGCGCCTCACCCACTCGCTCGAAGTGGCCCAGATCGCGCGGACGATCTGCCGCGTGCTGCGGCTCGACGAAGATCTCGGTGAGGCAGTGGCGTTGGCGCACGACCTCGGCCATACGCCGTTCGGCCATGCCGGCGAGGAGGCTCTGCACGGCGTCATGAAGCCTTATGCCGGCTTCGACCATAATGCCCAGACGCTGCGCATTCTCACCAAGCTCGAGGACCGCTACGCCGAGTTCAATGGGCTGAACCTCACCTGGGAGACGCTGGAGGGGGCGGTGAAGCACAACGGCCCCCTGCTAAAGAAGGGACGCACGCTCGAGGAACTGCCCGCCGCCATCGTCGAATATTGCCGGGATCACGATCTCGAGCTTCATGGCCATGCCGGGCCGGAGGCGCAGGTTGCCGCCCTGAGCGACGACATCGCCTACAACAATCACGATATCGACGACGGGCTGCGCGCCGGCCTGTTCGAGATCAAGGACCTGCTCGACCTGCCGCTGGTCGGCGAGATGTTCGCGACCGTCGGCCGGACGTATCCCGGCATCGACCAGACGCGGCTGGTTCACGAGGCGGTGCGTCGCGTGATCAACGCCATGGTCGAGGACGTGCTGACGGAGACGCGCCGGCGCCTGAAGGAGGCGCAACCGAAGTCGGTGGCCGATATCCGCGCCCTCGGCCGGCCTGTCGTCGCCTTCTCGGACGAGATGGTCGCCACCGACAAGACGGTGAAGGACTTCCTCTACAAGCGCATGTACGAGCACTGGAAGCTCAACCGTTCGCATTCCAAGGCGCGTCGCGTCGTCGTCGATCTGTTCGAGCTGCTGTTTACCGAGCCCAATTGCCTGCCGTCGCCGTGGCGCGAGAAGGCCGAGCGGGGGGCGATCCAGGCAAAGGCCCGTGTCGTCGCCGACTATATCGCCGGCATGACGGACCGCTACGCCCTGGACGAGCACCGCCGGCTGTTCGATCTCTATCAGTAAGGCCGGCGGGCCTTCGGGATGACAAGTTTGCCCGAATCGGCAATACCCGCCCCATGAATCCCTACCGTCATTTCATCGGCGAGATCGTCGCGGCGCTCAAATCCATGCAGGCTGCCGGCGAATTGCCGGAAAAGCTCGATTTTTCGGCCATCACGGCCGAGCCGCCACGCGACCCCGCCCACGGCGATATCGCGACCAATGCCGCCATGGTGCTGGCCAAGGCCGCGGGCAGGAAGCCACGCGACATCGCCGAGGCGCTGATCGGGCGGCTCACGGCCAATCCCGACGTGGTCGATGGCGCTGTGGCCGGGCCCGGCTTCATCAACCTCAAGCTCGTCGACGGCTTCTGGCGCAAGCGCCTGCGCGACTGCCTCGCGGCCGGTCTCGCCTATGGCGATTCGGCGATGGGGCAGGGGGCGAAGGTCAACGTCGAGTACGTCTCGGCCAACCCGACCGGCCCGCTGCACGTGGCGCACGCGCGCGGCGCGGTGGTGGGCGATGCGCTGGCCAACCTTCTCCAGAAGGCAGGCTACGCCGTCACCAAGGAATATTACATCAACGATGCCGGTGCCCAGGTCGACAAGCTCGGCCAGTCGACCTACCTGCGCTACCGCGAAGCGTTGGGTGAGTCTATCGCCGCGATTCCCGAGGGGCTCTATCCCGGCGAATACTTGAAAGAGGTCGGTGCGGCGATCGCCAAGCGCGACGGCGCGCGCTGGGTCGACAGGCCGGAAGCCGATTGGCTGCCCGAGATGCGTGCCTTCGCGATCGACTATCTGATGGCGGAGATCAAGGCCGACCTCGAAACGCTCGGCGTCAGCATCGACGTCTATTCGTCGGAGCGCGCTCTGGTCGAAAGCGGCGCCGTCGACCGCGCGTTCCAGGAGTTGAGCCGCCAGGACCTGATCTACCAGGGCCGGCTGGAGCCGCCGAAGGGGCAGAAACCCGACGATTGGGAAGATCGCGAGCAGACTCTCTTTCGCGCCACGCGGTTCGGCGACGAGGTCGACCGTCCGCTCAAGAAGTCGGACGGCAGCTGGACCTACTTCGCCAACGACATCGCCTATCATCACGACAAGTTCCGTCGTGGTTTCGGCGACATGATCGACGTGTGGGGCGCCGACCATGGCGGCTACGTCAAGCGCATGAAGGCGGCCGTCAGCGCCATCACGGAGAAACAGGGTGAGCTCGACGTCAAGCTCTGCCAGCTCGTGCGCGTCATGCGAAACGGCGAACTGGTGCGCATGTCCAAGCGCGCCGGCACGTTCGTTACCCTGCGCGATCTGCTGGACGAAGTCGGCCCCGACGTCGTGCGCTTCACGATGCTCACGCGCAAGAACGACGCGCCGTTCGACTTCGATCTGGTCAAGGCCACGGAACAGTCACGCGACAACCCGGTCTGGTATGTCCAGTATGGCCATGCGCGCACGCGCTCCGTCATGCGTCAGGCGAGCGCTGCGGGTGTTTCGGTCGATGGTCTGGAGGCCGCGCCGCTCGATCGTCTGGCCGATGTCGGTGAACTGGCCTTGATCCGCTTGATCGCCCAATGGCCCCGACAGGTCGAGGCGGCCGCGATTGCCCACGAGCCGCACAGGATCGGCTTTTATCTCTACGACCTCGCAGCCGCGTTCCATGCCCATTGGAATCGCGGGCGCGAGGAGCCAGGGCTGCGGTTCGTGGTCGAGGGAGATCCGGACCTCACCCGGGCGCGTCTGGCCTTGGTACAGGGAATCGGATTTGTGATAGGATCAGGATTAAAGGTCTTCGGCGTAACACCCGTCGAGGAAATGAGATAACGAATGCACATCCGCCGGTCCCCCTCCGGCGACGGACCTACGATCTACCGACCGAGTGAGTCGGTTGCCATGCGGCTCGATCCGCCGCCCCGGCCCGTCGCGCACGAACCAGATTCAATCCCGCCGCCGCCGCGGGACTCCCTGCTCATGCGCGTCAACAGAAGACGCGGTCAGATCCTGACGATCATGGTCTCGGTGGCCGCCATCGCGAGCTTCGGCTCGGTCGTGTGGTGGGCCCACAACCAGGACGTCAAGGCAGGTGGTCGGGGACTGGAGCCGCTGGTCGTGCAGGCGCCGACCACGCCCGCCCGGATGAAGCCCGAGAATGCCGGCGGCCTCGTCCCGCCCAACCAGGACAAGGAAGTCTTCAATCGCATCTCTCCCGGTACGGTGCCCGCGCAGCCTGAAAAGCTGTTGCCCGTAGCAGTGACGCCTCGCCTGCCGGCCAATGGCTTGCCGACACCGGCGGCCCCCAAGCCTCCAGAAGCCGAGGTCGCCAAGGCGCCGACGCCTCTGCAGCCCAATCCTCCGGCGACGGCCGCCCCGGCGCAGCCGACCGACAAGGCGCCGGCCAATCCGCCGAACGTGCAGCCGGCTTCCACGACGCCGAGCAGCGAGAGTGGACCCAGCATCGCCAGCCTGATCGAGAACATGTCCGGTCCGACCGGCGGCTGGCGCGTACAGATCGCCTCGGTAAAGAGCGAAGACGTTGCCAAGTCGACATGGGCGCGTCTGCAAAGCGCTCATGGCGACGTGCTGTCCAGCCTGCGTATGCAGGCGGTGAAGGTCGATCTCGGCGACAGGGGAGTCTGGTATCGCGTCCAGGCAGGGCCGCTCGACGAGAAGCAGGCCCACAGCGTCTGCGCCAACCTGAAGTCGCGCCGGACCGACTGCGTCTCGGTACCTCCGGCACGGTGACATCTTGGCCATGAGAGTGCCGCGCGCGGCTATTCTGGGCTGCGCCGGTCCCGACCTGACGCCGGACGAGCGCGCCTTCTTCCGCGACGCCGATCCGCTGGGCTTCATCCTGTTTGCCCGCAACTTCGATACGCCGGATCGGGCGCGTCGATTGGCCGACGACCTGCGGTCTTCGGTGGCACGGGCCGACGCCCCGATCCTGATCGATCAGGAAGGTGGGCGCGTGGCGCGATTGCGCCCGCCGCATTGGCGCAAGGCGCCGCCGGCCCGTCTTCTGGGCACCCTCTACGCCCGCGATCCAGAGCGCGGGCTGGAAGCCGCCAAACTCAATTCCCGCCTGCTGGCCGCCGACGTGACGTCGGTGGGCTGCGATGTCGACTGCGTGCCCGTTCTCGATATCGCCTTTCCCGAGACCCACGCCGTGATCGGCGATCGGGCCTATGCCGACCGGCCCGAGCCGGTGGCGGCGCTGGGGCGTGCCGCGGCCGAGGGCCTGCTGGCCGAGGGCGTGATGCCGGTCATCAAGCACATTCCGGGGCACGGCCGCGCCACAGTCGACAGCCACGATACGCTGCCGACCGTGACGGCATCGCGCGCCGAACTGGAACGCACCGACTTCGTACCCTTCAAGCTGCTGGCCGACCTGCCCTGGGCCATGACCGGACACCTCCTCTTCGAGGCGATCGATGCCGAGAACTGCGTCACGGTATCGGCACGCAGCGTGAAGGAGATCGTTCGCGACCATATCGGATTCGACGGACTGCTCCTCTCGGACGACCTGTCCATGCAGGCGCTGGGCGGCTCGTTGGGAGATCGGGCCTTCCGCGCGCTGGCGGCGGGCTGCGACATCGCCCTGCACTGCAATGGCCGGATGGAAGAAATGGTCGAGATTGCCGGCCGCACTGGGGCGATGACCGGCGCCGCTTGGCGCCGCTTCGAGGCGGGTCGCGCCTTCCTGGGCCGCCATCGGGACCCGGCCGGCCCCCGCGGCCTCGCCGATGCTGCAAAAAGGCTCACCGAACTCCTGCCCGAATGGGGATAAGGCGGGGCCAAATCCAGTGGCGGCAGGCGCTCCCAGTGGACTAAACCGGGGCTACATGAACGAGCCCGCAAGCCCGCCCCCCGAAGACGTTCCGGTCGCCGAAGCGCCCGCCGTGCCCGCCGAAACGGCACCGGCCGCCGACGGCTTCAATGCTGCCGGGCCCGACGTCATCGCGCCGGGCGAGGGCGAGCTGATCGTCAATCTCGAGGGCTTCGAAGGCCCGCTCGACCTGCTCCTCACCCTGGCGCGCGATCAAAAGGTCGATCTGCGGCGCATCTCGATGGTGGCGCTGGTCGATCAGTATCTGGCGCATGTCGCCCAGGCCCGCCGCCTCAGGCTGGAACTCGCCGCCGACTACCTCGTGATGGCCGCGTGGCTCGCCTATCTGAAGTCGCGCCTGCTGCTGCCGGAGCCGCCGGCCGGCGAAGAGCCGTCGGGCCAGGAGATGGCCGACGCGCTGCAATGGCAGTTGCGCCGCCTGGAGGCGATGCAGGAAGCCGGCGCCCGCTTGATGGCGCGCCCGCAGCTCGGCAAGGACGTCTTCTCGCGCGGCCAGCCCGAGGGCGTCGTTATCATTCGCCGGGCCGTCTGGGACGTGAAGCTTTACGACCTGCTGCAGGCGTACGGCCATCAGGTGCGGCCCAAGGATGCGGACACCTACCAGATCGCGCCGATGCAGTTCTTCTCGGTCGAGGAGGCTGCGGAGCGCCTTGGCCGGATGCTGGGCATCGCCATCGATTGGCAGACGCTGGAGGCATTCCTGCCGGCCGGCCTCACTGATCCGACGAAACGCCGCTCGGCCATCGCGTCTACGTTCGTGGCAGGCCTCCAGCTGGCCAAGGACGGCCAGATCGAGCTGCGCCAGACCGAGCGTTTTGGCCCCATTCATTTGCGTAAACGTACCGAGCAACGGTGACGGTTCCCGATATGTCAGATCAAGAAAACAAAGCGACCGCCGTCGAAGAGCCGAAGGACCAGGAGGCAGTCGTCGCCGAACCTGCGTCCGAGGCGGAAGCCGTCGCCGGCGATCTGTCCGAGGACGAGGAATTGGCTGCCGCCAAGAACCGGCAGGGCGTCGACGATGACGACGACTCGGACGATAAAGATGACGATGACTCGGATGACGACGAAGACGAGTCGGACGATGACGACGATTCCGACGACGACGATTCCGAAGAGGATGACGGCGAGTCGGACGATGACGAGTCGGATGATGACGACGATTCCGACGAAGAAGACGATGACTCGGATGACGAAGACGAGTCGGACGATGACGACGATTTCGAAGAGGACGGCGAATCGGACGAAGACGAGTCGGATGATGCTTCTGACGAGGATGACGAAGAGGACGACGACGATGAGGAAGACGACGGCCATGAGGAGGACGTCGAAAAGGCCGTTGTAGAGGAAGCCTCCGAAGTCGAAGCGCCTGAAGTCGAGACCTCAGAAGCCGAGGGCTCAGAAGCCGAACCTCGGGAAGTCGAAGCGCCAGAAGCCGAGACCGTCATTGCGGCTGCTGCAGGTGCGGCAGTGGCGGCCGCGGCGGCAGGCCAGGTCACCGATGTGGTTCCCCCCGACCACGCCCAGCACCTCCGCCTGCTCGAAGCGCTGGTCTTTGCCGGCGCCCAGGCGCTGGACGAAAAGGATCTGGCCGAGCGCCTGCCCAACGACGCCGATGTCGCGCGGCTGCTGGCCGATCTCGCGGAGCTTTATGCCAATCGGGGCGTGAATCTGGTCAAGGTCGCGGGCGGCTATGCGTTCCGTACGGCGCCGGACCTGGCCGAGAAGCTCAAGATCGAGCGGCCGGTGACGCGCAAACTGTCGCGTGCGTCGGTCGAGACGCTGGCCATCATCGCCTATCATCAGCCGGTGACTCGTGCAGAGATCGAGCAGGTACGTGGCGTCGGCCTGAGCAAGGGTACGCTCGACCTGCTGTTCGAGCAGAACTGGATCAAGCCGATGGGCCGCCGCCGTGCGCCCGGCAAACCCGTCACCTGGGGCACGACCGATTTCTTCCTCGAGCATTTCGGTCTGCCGAGCCTCGACGACCTGCCCGGCCAGGAAGAACTGAAGGCCGCGGGCCTCTTGGATCAGCGCGCCCAGCCCCCCATATTTCGGCCTGAAGAGCCGGATCTGCCGCTCGAACCGACGGAGGAAGAGGCCACCGAGCCTCTGGCTACCGAAGAAACGGGGCGGTGACGCCTCCAGAGGGGCAGACGCCCCAATACGACCTTATTCGACTGGTTGCCGGGCCTTCAACGCGAGTGCCATAATCAGGGCTCGTGAATTCGACACGCCGATCGGAATAAATCTTGGGAGCATGTTCACATGGGTAGCTTCAGCATTTGGCACTGGCTAATCGTGCTGGCCGTCGTGCTGCTGCTGTTCGGCGGTCGCGGCAAGATCTCGCAGCTCATGGGCGACTTCGGAAAGGGCCTCTCGGCCTTCAAGAAGGGCGTCGGTGGGCAGGAGGAGACGCCGCCGACGCAAGCCAATCAGCAGCCGGGCGACGCCGCCAAGCCGATTTCGGCCCAGGCCACCACCACGCCGCCGGGTGGTCAGGTCCACCAGGATGCGAAAGTCTGACGACGCGCCTGGAGTAGCCGCGGCGCGTTTTTGCGGCGGGATCTGAACAACGATGTTCGGTATCGACAGTCCTGAGCTTCTGGTCATCGCCGTCGTGGCGCTGGTCGTCATCGGCCCCAAGGAGCTGCCGAACCTGTTGCGGAGCTGGGGCCGGTGGATGGCCCAGATGCGCGGCATGGCGTCGGAATTCCGCGGCCATGTCGACGAGATGGTCCGCCAGTCCGAGCTCGACGAGGTCAAGAAGCAGCTCGAGTCCGCGCCAGGGCTCGACCTGCAGTCGCTCGACCCCACCAAGCAGATCAAGAGCGCCATTCAGGAAGGCATGGCCGAGGGCGAAAAGGCGCTCGCCGAGGCCAAGGCCCAGATCGACAACCCGCTGGTCGAGCCGGAATCCGCGCCTCAGATCGCGGCCGAGCCCATCGCGCCGCCTGTGCCTGCAGTTCCCGTACCTGCAGCTGAAGAGAAGCCGGCGAAGGCCGTTGCGGCCGGCTGAGTGCCAAATAGCGCTTTGAATCGGGTGCCAAAGGACGGCATAACGCGGCTCCCATGCTGCGAAGCGTACCGTGACCCAGGCACACGACGGACCTGAAGACGACAAGCCGATGCCGCTGCTCGACCATCTGGTCGAGCTGCGCAAACGCCTGATCTATGCCCTTGTCTGCTTTTTTGCCGTCTTCTTCGTCACGTTCTATTTCGCCAAGCCGATCTTCTCGTTCCTGATCCAGCCGGCCCTGGCCGATGGCTACAAGGTCATCGTCCTCGATATCTTCGAGTTCTTCTTCGTCACCGTGAAGCTGTCGGCGTTCGTCGCGCTGATCGTCGGCTTCCCGCTGATTGCGGTGCAGATCTGGCTGTTCGTCGCGCCCGGCCTCTACCGGCACGAGAAGCGCGCTTTCGTGCCTTTCCTGGTCGCCACGCCGTTCATGTTCTATGCCGGCTGCGCGCTCATGTACTATGTCGTGCTGCCCTACGTGATCAATTTCATGCTCACGCAGTATGCGCCGGCCGACATCGAAAAGACGCTGAGATCGTCCGACTACCTCGAGCGCATCCTGCAGCTCGTCTTCGCTTTCGGCTTTGCCTTCGAAGTCCCGGTCCTGCTGACCCTGCTGATCCAGGTCGGGATCGCCACCAGCGAGGGCCTCAAGTCCAAGCGCCGATATGCCATCGTCATCGCCTTCGTCATCGCAGCCGTTCTGGCCCCGCCTGACGTGGTCAGCCAGATTGCCCTCGCCATCCCCTTGATGGCCTTCTACGAGATCAGCATCCTGATCGGCGGCTGGATCGAGCGGAAGCGCGAGCGCGAGGATAAGGCTGCCGAGGAAGCCGAGAAGAAAGCCGACGAGGCGGCCAGCTCCTAGCCATGCACGACATACGTTTCGTCCGCGACACTCCCGAAGCCTTCGACAAAGGTCTGCAGCGCCGTGGGCTCGTGCCCGCTTCGGCCGGTATCCTGGAGATCGACAAGCGCCGCCGCGCCGCCATTTCGGAGAGCGAGACGATACAGGCCCGGCGCAAGACGCTCAGCCAGCAGATCGGCATCGCCAAGCGCAAGGGCGAGCCCGCCGACGCGCTGATGGCCGAGGTTGCCGGCCTGGAAGAGGGGCTGAAGAAGGGCGAGGCCGAGGCCCAGCGCCTCGACGAAGAGCTGAGGCGGCATCTCGAGATCCTCCCCAACATTCCGGCGGACGACGTGCCGGTCGGCAGCGACGAGCATGCCAACGTCGAGGTTCGCCGCTTCGGCAGCCAGCGCAATTTCAGCTTCCAGCCCAAGGACCATGTGGCCCTGGGCGAGGGCCTGGGCGAGATGGATTTCGCGCAGGCTGCCAAGATTTCGGGCTCCCGCTTCGTCTTCCTGAAGAACCGGCTGGCCCGGCTGGAGCGGGCGATCGCACAGTTCATGCTCGACCTGCACACCGAGGTGAATGGCTACACCGAGATCGACCCGCCGATGCTGGTGAAGGACGCCGCGGTCTACGGCGTCGGCCAGTTGCCCAAGTTCGCCGAGGACATGTTCCGCACCGACAACGGCTTCTGGCTCATCCCGACGGCCGAGGTCTCGCTCACCAACCTGGTGAACGACATGGTGCTGGACGAGAAGGACCTGCCGCTGCGCTTCACGGCCTTCACGCCCTGCTTCCGCTCCGAGGCGGGCGCTGCCGGCAAGGACACGCGCGGCATGATCCGCCAGCATCAGTTCCCCAAGGTCGAACTGGTCAGCATCACCGCGCCCGAGCAGTCGGAAGCCGAGCACGAGCGCATGACGGCGTCGGCCGAGGAAGTCCTGAAGCGGCTGGGCCTTGCCTATCGCACCCTGACGCTGTGCACCGGCGACATGGGCTTCTCGGCGCGCAAGACCTACGACCTCGAGGTCTGGCTGCCCGGCCAGAACGCCTATCGCGAGATTTCGAGCTGCTCGAACTGCGGCGATTTCCAGGCTCGCCGCATGAACGCCCGCTACCGCCCCAGGGAAGGCAAGGGGACGCGGTTCGTGCATACGCTGAACGGCTCCGGCCTCGCGGTCGGTCGCACCTTGGTCGCGGTGCTGGAGAACTACCAGAACGAGGACGGCTCGGTGACGATCCCCGATGCGCTGCGTCCCTACATGCGCGGCGTCGAGACGATCGCCGCCGGCGTGGCCAAGAAGTGAACGCGGTCAATCTCGCCAAGGCGCGCATCCTCGTCACCAACGACGACGGCATCCACGCGCCCGGCCTGCAGGCCCTGATCGAGATCGCGGAGCAGCTGTCCAGCGACGTCTGGGTCGTGGCGCCCGAGGTCAACCAGAGCGGCGCCGGCCATTCGCTGTCGCTGTCGCGGCCGATCCGGTCGCGCGAAGTGAGCGAAGGCAAGTTCGCAATCGAGGGGACGCCGACCGATTGCGTCCTGTTTGCGGTCAAGCATCTGCTGAAGGATCGCAAGCCCGACATCGTCCTGTCCGGCGTCAATCGCGGCACCAACATTGCCGACGACGTGACCTATTCGGGCACGATCGCGGCGGCCATGGAAGGCTGCCTGCTCGGTCTGCCGTCGATTGCCTTCAGCCAGGCCTATACGCACGACCATCCCGTGAAGTGGGGCACTGCCACGGCCCATGGCGCTGCCGTGGCGCGGCGCGTTCTCGCCATGGACTGGCCACGCAACGTGCTGGTCAACATCAACTTCCCCGACGTCGTTGCAGGATCGGTCAAAGGCGTGCGGGCGACTCATCAGGGCAATCGCGGGTTCGGCGGCTACATCATCGAGCGCCACGATCCCCGCGGCGGGTCCTACTACTGGATCGGCTATACGCCGCAGGAGCGCGAAATCGACGAGGCAAGCGACATCGCCGCCGTTCGCGCGGGCTACATCTCCGTGACGCCGCTCCAACTCGACCTCACCCACGAGGCGATGCGTCGCAAGCTCGTCGCCGAGTTCGCCGCCGAGAACGAAGACTAGGGCGAGACGGGCGCCGTGAACGTCCCGGCCATGCAGCGCCTGATTGCCGAGTTGCGCAACTCCGGCATTTCGGACGAAAACGTTCTGGCAGCAATCGCCGCGGTCAATCGCGAGCGTTTCGTATCGCCTACCTTTGCCGAGCGGGCCTGGGAGAATACGGCGCTGCCCATTGCCTTCGGCCAGACGATCAGCCAGCCGCTTGTGGTGGCTGCCATGACTGAGGCGTTGCGGGTCGGGCCGCGCATGAAGGTCCTCGAGATCGGTACCGGCTCGGGCTATCAGGCCGCCGTGCTCGCCAAGCTGGCGCGACGGGTCTATTCGATCGAGCGCTTCAAGCCTCTGTCGAAGGAAGCAGAGCGGCTGCTGCTCGATCTCGGCATCTACAATGTCGTGGTCGATATCAACGATGGCAGCAAGGGTTGGCCCGGCCAGGCGCCGTTCGATCGCATCATCGTCACCGCCGCGGCCGAAGAGAGGCCGCAGGCCTTGATCGACCAGCTCGCCGTCGGCGGCATCCTGATCGTCCCGGTGGGGCGCGATCCCACCGCCCAGGTCGTCGAGCGAATCGTGAAAAGCGAGCGCGGCCTGCAACGCGATACGCTGATGCCGGTGCGCTTCGTGCCCCTCGTCACGGGTCCTTTGCCTGTTTTGGGGCAGGGATAACGCGGCCAAAAATCGTCTTTGGCCCGATTCCCGCCGGAATCGTGATGCAGTAAAATGGATTCATGAAAAGAGCCCCTCGCTTCCCCTCGCGATGGGCCGGCTGGTTGCGCACGCTGGGTACAATGGCGGTGCTGTCGGTCGCGCTCGGCGCTTGCAATACCGTCATGGGCGCCCGTGAGGGCACCATGGAGTATCCCGGCTCAGCGGCCGGCCCCAATGCCGTTCCGGTCTATGTCGTGAAGGACAAGGACACGGTCGAGAGCCTCTCGCAGCGCTACGGCGTGTCGACCCAGACGATCATCGACCGCAACGATCTCAAGCAGCCTTACACGCTCAAGGCAGGTCAGACCCTGCAGATGCCGGGTGCGCGGTTCGTGGCCGACAATGTCGGCACTGCCGCCGCCGCCACGACCCAGACCGCTGCGGCCAATCCCAGCGCGCCGGGCCCGGTCAAGCGCGAAGCCTTGGCCGCGCCGGGACAAAGCGAGGCGCCGCGGTCGGCGGCACCGGCCGGAGAGCCGACACCGCTTGCACCGGCGGCGCGGTCCGTCACCGTGCCCGCGACTCCGCCGGCGCGCATGGTCTGGCCGGTCAACGGCAAGATCGTCTCGAAGTACGGCACGTCGGGTGGCCAGAAGAACGACGGCATCGACATCGCCGCGGCGAAGGGCGCGACGGTAAAGGCGGCCGACAATGGCAAGGTCGTCTATGCCGGCAACGAGGTCGCCAAGATGGGCAACCTGCTGCTGGTCGAGCACTCCGGCGGGTACATCACTGCCTACGGCAACAACGAGTCGTTGCTGGTCAAGAAGGGCGACACCGTGAAGAAGGGCCAGGCGATCGCCAAGGTCGGAAATTCCGGCGGTACGGCCGAGCCGCAGTTGCACTTCGAGGTTCGCCGTTCCGGCAAGACGGTCGATCCCACGACGGTGCTGCCGCCGCAGTAGGCGGCAGCTTCAGACGACCTTTCCGTCGATCTTGTACTCGCCTTTGCGGTCTTCGATCTCGAGGACCCAGAGGTCGGGATCGCGGGCCACCTGGCGCGCGATGTAGGCGTCGGCGTCGGGCTCGGAGACCGGCGTCGGCCCGGTGCCGCGACTCCAGGCCGGCTCGTCATCCATGGTGCTGGCTTGCGTGTAGACCGTCACGCCGGCCTCGAAACGGTTGATCTTGAGGAGCACCGTGCCGGCATCGGGATCGCCGCGCCGCACGACGGCCGCAGGGATGAAGGCGCGATCGCACAGCCGCACCTGCGCGCTGACCCAAAGTCCGGTCGTGAGGCCCATCGCCATCGGCTCGTCATCCTTCCAGCGCGTCGTCCAATCCATCGAACACGGCCCGTGCGCCGCGCCAGCGGAAGCGCACGCAGGCGAAGGGAAGCGCGTCGAGGGCTGCATCGCTGTCGGCCAGCGAGGCCGGCACGATCAGGATGGGTCTGATATCGGGCCCGTTGCGCGCGGAGGCAAGCGATAACGAGCCCACGGCGAGCGCGAGCTCGTCGGCCCGGCCGTCGGCCACCAGGGCAAACAGCGGCTGCGGCCGCACACCGCGCAGCGAGAAGAGATCGTGGGCCCCGCCGAACAGGCCACGCTTGGCAAGTTCCTCATGCAATGCCGCGTCGACCAGCCTGCGGTCACAGGCCGTCACGGCCGATTCGACCCGCATCGGTTCGACGCAAAGGCCGGACCGGGGCCTGGCCGGTCCTCCTGCCTTGAAGCGGCGCACCGAATCGACGAATTGACCGAGCAGTCGGGTCAGCCGCGGGCTTTCGAGAGGTGCCACGATCAACGCTTCCGACTCCTCTCCGTCGGGCCAGGTCACCTTGCGCCATACGCCGTCGGCGAGAAAGTCGCGGAAGCCCGCCTTGCGTTGGCCGGACCGGGCCCCGCCCATGCGGCCGGAATGGGCGAGATAGAGCGCGCCGTTGGCGTCTGCGACGACAATCCCCGCCACTTTCCGGTCGGTGCCGGCGCGCGGCAAGTTGATCTCGCAGGTGATGCTCTCGCGTTTGGTCGGCGGGTTGGGCGCATAGCCGAGAAGCAGCGCATGCCGTGCGGAGATGCCGTCGCGTGCCCGGCGTGGTTCGAACGCCCACCAGAAGGAATCGTCGCGGGTCCAGTGGATGGCGGTGCGGAGTTCCCCGCCACGCCAGGTGAGGCGCACGCCGCGCGCAGGGACGCCTTTCAACGCGCCTTGTAGGCGTTTGATGGCGCGGTCGATACGTCTTGGCTCCCCCACGACCCGCAGCATGCGTGATCCTACCGCTGCCGCTGGCCCTTGCCCACTCGGTCGGCATCCGGCAAGAGACCGACCTTCATGGCCGAACCGCCCCTTCTCGCACTCCAGGACATCCGTTACCGGCTGGGCGATCAGACGATCCTCGACGGCGTCGAGCTTTCGATTGCGCCCGGCGAGCGCCTGTCGCTGATCGGCCGCAACGGTGCCGGCAAGTCGACCCTGCTGCGCATCCTGGCGGGCGAGCCGATTGCCGATTCAGGCACGCGTTTCGCCCAGCCGGGCGCCGTCGTTGCGACCCTGCCGCAGGAGCCGGATTTCACCGGCCACGAGACCGTGGCGGATTACGTGACCTCGGCGCTCGCCGATTCGCTCGGGCCTTCGGACTATCGCGTGGCTGCGCTGCTCGACGAGCTCAAGCTCGATGGTGCTCGTGCTCCCTCCGAACTGTCGGGCGGCGAAGCCCGCCGCGCGGCGTTGGCACGTGCGCTGGTCGCCGAGCCGGATGTGCTGCTGCTCGACGAGCCGACCAACCATCTCGACCTGCCGACCATCGAATGGCTCGAAGCCACGTTGGCCGCCTGGAAGGGCGCCTATGTGCTGGTGAGTCATGACCGGCGCTTCCTCACCAACCTGGCGCGTGCAGTGCTCTGGCTCGACCGCGGCATCGTGCGCCGCCTCGACCGCGGCTATGCCGAGTTCGAAGCCTGGTCGAACGACATCCTCGAGCGCGAGGCGACGGAGCGGCACAAGCTCGACCGTCTGATCGAGCGTGAGACCGAATGGGCCGGCAAGAGCATCCGCGCCCGCCGCACGCGCAACGAGGGCCGGCTGCGGGCGCTTGGCGAGCTGCGCAAGCAACGACGCCAGCAGATCGGCCCGGTCGGTCGTGCCGTCATCGAGACGGGCGCGGCCGAACAGTCGGGCGCGCTCGCCATCACGGCGCGCAACATCTCCAAGAGCTGGGGCGACAAGACCGTCGTGCGCGAGTTCTCGACGCGCATCTTCCGACGCGACCGCATTGGTCTGATCGGTCCCAATGGCGCGGGCAAGACGACGCTGCTGCGCATGCTGATCGGCGAGCTGGAGCCCGACACCGGCTCCGTAAAGCTCGGCGCCAACTTGATGCCCGTGGTGATCGATCAGCGCCGCACCGCGCTCGATCCCGAGAAGACGCCCTGGGAGATCCTGGCGGATCGCAACGACCATGTGCTGGTGCGCGGCCAGCAACGGCATGTCATGACCTATCTGCGCGAGTATCTGTTTCGCGACGAGCAGGCGCGTCAGCCGGTGCGTACGCTGTCGGGTGGCGAGCGTAACCGCCTGCTGCTCGCCAAGGCGCTGGCCGCGCCCTCGAACCTGATCGTCCTCGACGAGCCCACGAACGACCTCGACGCCGACACGCTCGACCTCTTGCAGGAGGCGCTGGCGGACTATGACGGCACTGTCCTTCTGGTGAGCCACGACCGCGACTTCCTCGACCGGCTGGTGACGTCGACCATCGCTCTGGAAGGCGACGGCACCGCCATCGAATATGCCGGCGGCTACAGCGACTATCTCCTGCAGCGCGGCCCGCGCGAAACGCCGACGGCTGCACCTCCGCCGCGCCGCGAGAAGGCGACTTCTGCGCCGCGCGAAGCGACGCCTGCCAAGCAGCGTCTGGGCTACAAGCGGGAACGGGCGCTGGCCGAGCTGCCGAAGAAGATGGACGCGCTGCATGCCGAGATGGCGGCCCTCGGCGAGGCCTTGGCCGATCCTGCGCTCTACACGCGCGATCCCAAGGGCTTCGCCGCCAAGACCGCCCGTCTCGGCGCCGCCCAGGCCGAACTCGACGCCGCCGAAACCGAGTGGCTGGAGCTGGAAATGCTGCGCGAGGAGCTGAAGAGCGCGGGTTGACGGGGCAGGGGGTGTCGGGTACCCCCACGCACCCCCCGAAGGTCCCCCAGAAGTGCCCGATTCCGCCGTTTCTCACGATCTCGACGCCCGCCTTGCCGGCCACCCTGCCGGCTTGCGGCGCACGTTCGCGATCATCTCCCATCCCGATGCCGGCAAGACCACGCTGACCGAGAAGCTGCTGCTGTTCGGCGGCGCCATCCACGTCGCGGGCGCGGTCAAGGCGCGTGGCGAGGCCCGCCGGGCGCGCTCCGACTGGATGAAGATCGAGCAGCAGCGCGGCATCTCGGTCACCACGTCGGTGATGCACTTCGAGTATGGCGGCGCGGTCTTCAACCTGCTCGACACGCCGGGCCACGAGGACTTCAGCGAGGACACCTATCGTACCCTGACGGCGGTCGACTCGGCCGTCATGGTGATCGACGCGGCCAAGGGCATCGAGGCGCGCACGCGCAAGCTGTTCGAGATCTGCCGCCTGCGCGACGTGCCGATCGTGACCTTCATCAACAAGATGGATCGCGAGAGCAAGGATCCCATCGAGCTGCTCGACGAGATCGCCTCGACCCTGGCGCTCGACGTGACGCCGATGAGCTGGCCGGCCGGTTCCGGCCAGAATTTCAAGGGCACCTACGATCTTGCCAACGACCGTATGCTGATCTTCGACGCCGCCGATCGCGAGCGCATCGGCCAGTCGGTTGCCTATAAAGGTATCGAAGATCCGGCCCTGGCGAAGTCGCTGCCGGCCGAACTGTACGCCAAGCTCGCCGAAGACGTGGAGCTGGTACGTGCCGGCTATCCGTCATTCGACATCGAGTCCTATCGTGGCGGCCATCTGACGCCGGTGTTCTTCGGCAGCGCCTACAACAATTTCGGGGTGCGCGAGCTGCTCGATGCGCTGGCGGCCTGGGCGCCGCCGCCGCGGCCGCAGCCCGCCGAGCCGCGGCCCATCGAGCCGACCGAACCCAAGGTCTCGGGCTTCGTGTTCAAGGTCCAGGCCAACATGGACCCCAACCACCGCGACCGCATCGCCTTCCTGCGGCTGTGCAGCGGCAAGTTCCGCCGCGGCATGAAGCTGACCCAGATGGGCACGGGCAAGACGCTGTCGGTCAATTCGCCAATCCTGTTTTTCGCCCGCGAGCGCGAGATCGTCGACGAGGCGTGGCCTGGCGACATCATCGGCGTGCCCAACCACGGCGTGCTGCGCGTCGGCGATACGCTGACCGAGGGCGAGACGATCAAGATCGTCGGCATCCCGAACTTCGCGCCGGAAATCCTGCGCCGCGTGCGGCTCGAAGACCCGATGAAGTCCAAACAGCTCAAGCGCGCGCTCGATGACCTCGCGGAAGAGGGCGTGACCCAGGTGTTCCGGCGCGTGATCGGCGGCGACCATATCGTGGGCGTGGTGGGCGAGCTGCAGCTCGACGTGCTCAAGACCCGCGTCGAGGCCGAATACCAGGTGAAGATCGATCTCGAACCGGCGCCCTTTGAGACGGCGCGCTGGATCTCGGCCGAGACGAAGGCCGATCTCGAAGCCTTCATGTCGGCCAATCGCGGCGGCATGTCCGAGGACCGCGATGGTGTGCCGGTCTTCCTGGCGCGCAACGCCTGGGAGCTGGGCTACATCGCCGAGCGCTCCCCCAAGATCAAGTTTTCCGACATTCGCGAGCGTTCATGATGACCCTGAAGCGCATCGATCCCGGCCCGCGCATGAGCGAGGCGGTCGTCAAAGGCAATCGTATCCATTGCTCGGGCATGATCCCTGAAGACACGTCGCGCGACATCACCAGTCAGGTGGAGCAGACGCTGGCGGAGATCGATTCGTTGCTGGCTAAGGGTGGCAGCGACAAGATGAAGATCCTGAGCGCCGTGATCTGGCTGGCTGACATTTCCGACTTCGCCGCCATGAATGCCGTATGGGATGCCTGGGTCGTGCCCGGCCAGACGCCGGCTCGCGCGACGGTTCAGGCCAAGCTGACTGATCCGAAGATGAAAATAGAAATCATGGTCGTCGCGGCGATCTAGTCTGCTAAGGTCGCCGCCGATTTTACGGAGGAGAAGGAAATGAGCGTCAAGCGAATCAATGCTGGCCCGCGCATGAGCAGCGCGGTGGTCCACGGCGATACGGTCTATCTCGCCGGCCTCACCGCCGACGATGCCAAGGCCGACGTGAAGGGCCAGACGAAGCAGATCCTCGACAAGATCGACAAGTTCCTGGCCGAGGCCGGCTCCGACAAGTCGAAGATCCTGTCGGCCAACATCTGGCTGACGGACATCTCCACCTGGAGCCAGATGAACGAAGTGTGGGACGCCTGGGTGTCGCCCGGCAATGCGCCCGCCCGCGCCACCGTCGAGGCCAAGCTCGCGGCGCCCGGCCTCAAGGTCGAGATCATGGTGCAGGCCGCCAAGTAAGCCTGCGCTACCGTCAAGGAAGAAGGGCCGGCAATCGCCGGCCCTTTTTTTTGTTGGAACGTGCCTCTGATGACAGGGGCTTCCTGCTCTGCTGATATCGGCTCAAACGATAAATCAAAGCAGGAAACGTCCATGAAGTTTCGTACGCAGGCGGATGTCGTCGAAATCGAGAAGATGCCGGTGGCTGAGCGTGTGAAGCACGAGAGCATGCTGGACCTGTTGCAGCACGCGACAACGGCATACAAGCCCCAGGTCGCGATCCGCTATCTGGCCGGAACCGGACCCGATGATGCGGTGCGTGACGTCACGTATGGCGAGTTGATGTCCTCGGTGCTGCAGACGGCGAACCTCCTGCATGCCCACGGCATCGGTCCCGACGATACCGTGACGCTGCTGATGCCGTCGGTGCCCGAGACCTTTTTTGCGCTCTGGGGCGCGGAAGTGGGCGCCGTTGCCAATCCCGTGAACTACTTCCTCGACGCTTCGCAGATCGCGGGCATCATGAAGGAAGCGCGTTCCAAAGCGCTGATTGCGGTCGATGCCTCGATCTTTCCCGACATCTGGCCGAAGGTGGAGGCTATTCGCACCGCCCTGCCGGATCTGAAAGTCTTCCGGGTCGGTGGTCAGGCAAGTGCGCCTATGTCCGGCGTCGTCGAGTTTGAGGCGGCCTGTGCGCAGCAACCTGGCGATCGGCTGGTGGCGCCCAAGAAGCTCGGACATGAGACTGTTGCAGCGCTCTTCCATACTGGCGGCACGACAGGTCTGCCGAAGCTCGCTCAGCATACCCACGGCGCGCTGACGCTGGCGGCGTGGACCAATGCGCTGCCTTTCGGTCTGGCCCCGGGCTCGGTTCTGCTCAATCCCCTGCCGCAATTCCATGTCGGCGGTTCGATCTTCGGTGCGCTGTCGGGGATCGCGAGCGGGTGGACCATCGTGGTCCCCACGCCGCTTGGGGCGCGCAACCCCAACGTGGTGCGCGACTATTGGAGCATCGTCGAACGCCACAAGGTGACGCTGGGCGGCGCGGTGCCAACGACACTGGCCGCCATCATGAATGTCACCCGTCAGGGCCACGACCTGAGTACATTGAAGGGCTTCGTCAGCGGCGGCTCGACCGTGCCGGTCGAGCTGATCCGGCGGATCGAGCAGGAGTTCGGCATCCCGGTGGTCGAGGGCTACGGCATGACCGAGGTGCACTGCTATTCGACGATGAATCCGGCGCATGGCGAGCGTCGTGCCGGGTCGGTGGGTTTGCGGCTGCCGTACCTCGAGGTGCGCGTGGCCGATGTCGGTCCAGACGGTTCGATCCATCGCGACTGCGGCCTGGGCGAGATCGGCCACGTGCTGATGCGGGGGCCGCAGGTGACGCCGGGTTACCTCAATCCGCGCCACAACGAGGGCGCCCTGCTGGCGGACGGCTGGCTCGACTCGGGCGATCTCGGCCGGCTCGATGCCGATGGCTATCTGTGGCTCACCGGACGCTCGAAGGACCTGATCATCCGTGGCGGCCACAACATTGATCCCGTGGTGATCGAGGAGGCGCTGACCCGTCATCCGGCCGTCGAGACGGCGGCCGCGGTCGGGTTGCCGGACGCCTATGCCGGCGAACTGCCCATGGCTTTCGTGCAATTGCGGCCCGGCAAGCAGGCGACGCCCGAAGAGCTGCGGGAGTTCTGTCGCAAGGAGATCGCCGAACGTGCTGCCGTTCCCGTGCAGGTCGTCCCGATACCGGCGATGCCCGTGACCGGCGTCGGCAAGATCTTCAAGCCGGCGCTGAGGCTCGACGCCGCGCAGAGGGCATTCGACGCAGCCCTGGCGCCGCTCAAGGCCGAGGGCGTGGAGGCCGAGGTGACGGTGCGCAACGATCCGACCTACGGCACGCTCGCCGAGGTCCGAGCCTCGGGAGCGTCAGGCGAGACGATCGCCCAACGCTGCGCCGAGCTCTTGGGCGGCTTTCAGATCCGGCATGTCGTGAAGGTCAGTTGATCGGCCCGATGATCTTGCCGGGGTTCATGATGTTGTCCGGGTCGAGTGCCTTCTTGATCGAGCGCATCAGCGACACGGCCTCGCCGTGCTCCTCGTACAGGAACTTGATCTTGCCCATGCCGACGCCGTGCTCGCCGGTGCAGGTGCCGCCGAGCGCCAAAGCGCGGGCGATCATGCGGTCGTTGAGGGCTTCGGCCTTGGGCAGATAAGTCGGATCGTCAGGGTTCACCATCATGGTGAGATGGAAGTTACCGTCGCCGACATGGCCCACGATGGGCGCGTAGATGCCGTTCGCGACGATGTCCTTCTGTGTTTCGAGGATGCACTCGGCGAGGCGCGAGATCGGCACGCATACATCGGTCGCCCACATGCCCCAGCCGGGTTTGGCGGCCTTCGCAGCCCAGGCCGCGTCGTGGCGAGCCTGCCACATCCTGCTGCGCTCCTCGGCTTGGCTGGTCCAGGCGAAGCCGCCGCCGCCATTTTCAGCGGCGAGCGCCTGCACCATCTCGGCCTGCTCCTTGGTGCCGGCCTCGGTGCCGTGGAACTCCAGCAGAAGCAGGTTCTTGGACGGCAGGCTGAGCTTGGAATAGCTGTTCACGGTATCGACCGTCTCGGTATCCATCAGCTCGATGCGCGCCACCGGGATGCCGGACTGGATGGTCTGGATGACGGTGTTGACCGCGCCTTCGAGGCTGTCGAAGGCGCACGTTGCCGCGACCATCGACTCGGGGATGCCGTAGAGACGCAGCGTGATCTCGGTGATGACGCCGAGGGTACCTTCCGAACCTATGAACAGCTTCACGAGGTCGTAGCCCGCGCTCGACTTGCGCGAGCGGCGACCCAGCCGCATCAGGCGGCCGTCCGCCGTCACGACCTGCAGCGACAGCACGTTCTCGCGCATCGTGCCGTAGCGCACGGCGTTGGTGCCGGAGGCGCGGGTGCTGGTCATGCCGCCAATCGAGGCGTCGGCGCCGGGGTCGATCGGAAAGAAGAGACCGGTATCGCGGATATATTCGTTGAGTTGCTTGCGCGTGACGCCGGGCTGCACGACCACGTCGAGGTCGGCCTCGTTCACGGCCAGCACCTTGTTCATGCGGCTAACATCGAGCGAGATGCCGCCGTTGGGTGCACTGATATGGCCCTCAAGCGAGGTGCCGGTGCCGAAGGGAATGATCGGCGTCTTGAGGCGGGCGCAGAGCTGCACGATCTGCTGGACCTCTTCGGCAGACTCGGCGAAGACCACGGCGTCGGGCAGGTGCGCTTCGTGATACGAAATATCCTTGCCATGCTGCTCGCGCACGGCATGCGCGGTGCTGACCCGGTCGCCGAAAAGCTGCTTCAGCTCGGCGATGGTAGCGTCGACGTTGGGGGCTTTTGCCTGGGCCTGAACGGCCATGTCGGTTCTCCTAGCGGGAACCATTTGGATACGCTCAAATGGCAGGAAAGCCAACCTGCAGCCAGCCCGAGGAAACCCCGCCATGCGCGACGTCTATGTGATCGGCGCCTACACCACCGTCTTCAAGAAACACCCCGGCCTGAGCTTCGGTGACCTCGCCCGCGAGGCCTATCTGGGCACACTGTCGGATGCCGGCATGAAGACCGGCGCGGATATCGAATCGGGCTGGCTGGGCAATTGCGGCATGGGCTTCTGGGGGCAGAACTCGATCCGCGGCCAGGCGCTGTTCCAGCCGCTGGTGGAGGAGGGGCTGTTCCCCGAGCGGGTGCCGATGTTCAACGTCGAGAATGCCTGTGCCACCGCCTCGACCGCCTTCATGGGCGCCTGGAAGGACGTGCTGGCCGGCACGCATGAACTTTCGTTCTGCATTGGCGTCGAGAAGCTCTTCAGCCCCGAGGCGCCGGAGCGCACCGCCGGCCTCTTCAATCAGGGCTATATCACCAGCCAGCATGACCGGCTGGTCGAGGAGATGAACCGGGTCGGCAAGATGGTCGGCTCGGCGTTCACGCCGGGTGATGACCGCACCATCTTCATGGACACCTATGCCATGCAGGCCAAGTGGCACATGTGGAAGTACGGCACGACGCAGGCGCAGATCGCTGTCGGTGCTGCCAAGAATCACAATTACGGCGCGCTGAACGAGAAGGCGCAGTATCGCTTCCAGATGACGCCGCAGTCGGTGATGGAAGACCGGCCGGTATCGTTTCCGCTGACCCGTGCGATGTGCGCGCCGATCGGCGATGGCGCGGCGGCGGCCTTGCTCTGCTCCAAGGAGTATCTTGAGAAGCTGCCCAAGGCGGTTCAGGAGCGCGCCGTGCGCATCGCCGGCGTGGGGTTCTCCGGCGGCATGTATCGCGAACTCGATCAGCCGGGCCTGACGCGCGCCGCAGCCGACAAGGCTTACAAGATGGCGGGCCTCGGCCCCGCGGACATCGACGTTGCCGAGGTCCACGACGCCACCAGCTTCTGCGAGATCTACCAGTGCGAGATGCTGCGCTTCTGCCCCGAGGGCGAGGGCGGCAAGTTCATCGAGTCGGGCGCTACAGGGCCGGGCGGCAAGTTGCCGGTGAACACCTCGGGCGGGCTCGTTTCCAAAGGCCATCCGGTCGGCGCCACCGGCCTCTCGATGCTGGCAGAGCTTGCGACCCAGCTCCGCGGCGAGGCCGGCGCACGTCAGGTCAAGGGCGCGGAGATCGCCCTGGCCGAGAACGGCGGTGGCGTCATCGGCATGGAGGAGGCCGTTGCATCGGTGGTGATCCTGCAACGCTCTTGAAACCGGGAGGAAACATCCGACATGGTGTCTCCGTCCCGGTGAGGTCCAAGAACTCTCCCGGTTTGTGCATTTGGGGAGAGATAGGCAATGACTGTTCGCTTCGATAATCGCGTCGCCATCGTCACGGGTGCCGGCAACGGGCTCGGCCGCGCGCATGCGCTGCTGCTGGCCAGCCGCGGCGCCAAGGTGGTGGTGAACGATCCGGGTGGGGCGGTCGATGGCAAGGGCGGCGACCACGCTGCCGCCGACAAGGTCGTGGCCGAGATCAAGGCGGCGGGTGGCCAGGCTGTGCCGAACTACGATTCGGTCGCCGATCCCAAGAGCGCCGCCAATATCGTGAAGACCGCCGTCGATTCCTTCGGCACCGTCGACATCGTCGTGAACAATGCCGGCGTATTGCGCGACAAGACCTTCCACAACATGACGGTCGAGGATTTCGAGTTCGTCGTGAAGGTGCACTTCCTCGGCACCGCCTACGTGACGCACGCCGCGTGGCCGATCATGCGCGCCAAAGCCTATGGCCGGGTCGTGGTGACCTCGTCCAATTCGGGCATCTACGGCACCTTCGGTCAGGCGAACTACGGCGGCGCCAAGCTCGCCGTGGTGGGCTTCATGAATGCGCTCCGTCTCGAGGGGCAGAAGTACAACATCTTCATCAACGCGCTGGCTCCTGTGGCTGCCACCCGCATGACCGAAAGCCTGATGACGCCGGAGGCCCTGGCCAAGCTTCGCCCCGAGTTCGTCTCGCCGATGGTCGCCTACCTCTGCTCCGAGCAGTGCCAGCGCACCGGCGACATCTGGAGCGCCGGCGCCGGCACCTTCGCGCGCATCGAGTATCGCGAAGCCGAGGGGCTGCGCATTTCCGGTCGTGCGCCGACGATCGAGGACGTCGTCGACAACATCGAGAAGATCGCCGACGTTTCGGCCAGCCGAGTGTTCCGCACCTCCGGCGAAGAGGTTGCGGCCGTCGTGGGCGCCTCCTGAGCGCCCCGCTTCCCATGGTGCCATCGGCCGGCGACCGCCTGGCGCCGGTCGCCGACTGGCTCGCCCGCGAGGGCCGTCTCGTCGTCTCCCCGTCGGTCTTCATCGAAAAGTTGATGGAGAGGGTCCTGCAGACGGGCGTGCCGGTGTGGCGTTTCTATATCGGCCTGCAGCTCATTCATCCGCAGCTTCAGGCGATGGGCTACGTGTGGCGGCGCGGCCAGCATGTGCAAGCGATTGCACGCGCCTATGGCATCCAGTTCACATCGGCCTATATCGGCAGCCCGCTGCAGGAGGCCCGCGAACAAGGCCGCGCCGTGCGGTACCGCCTCGACAAGATCACGGAGAAGAATCACGAGCTGCTGCAGGAAGTGAAGGCCGACGGCGGGACCGACTACTTTGCCGTGCCGATGCGGATCACCCGCAAAGGCCCGCTGCCTGTCGTCAGCTTCGCCACCGATCGCAAGGAAGGCTTCAGCGAAGCCGATATCGAAGACCTTACCCGCCTGGTCGACATGATGGGGGCGGTGACGGAGATGCACATCGAGCATGGCGTCGCCGATACGGTAGCCAACACCTATCTCGGCCGTCAGATCAGCGAGCGGGTGTTGAACGGCGCGATCCGCCGAGGCGAGGGCGAGGAACTTCGCGCCGTCCTCTGGTTCTCCGATCTGCGCGACTTCACCGGCCTCAACGAGCGGCTGCCTCCGGCCGAAGTGCTGGAACTCCTGAACAACTACTTCCAGCTCGTCGGCGATGCGTTGTCCTCGCACGGCGGCGAGATCCTGAAATTCATCGGCGACGGCGTGATGGGCTATTTCCCGGCCGAGGACGCGTTGTTCCTGCCGATGGTGACGGCCGCAGCCCTCGGCGCGGCGCGCCAGCTCCTCGACGATACCGAGGCGGCGAACGAGGCGCGCGCCGCCGCTGGCCGCGAACTGCTGCGCTTCGGCATAGGTCTGCATGTGGGCGATGTGACGTTTGGCAACATCGGCACGGAGGACAGGCTCGACTTCACCGTGATCGGGGCTGCCGTCAATCGCGCCTCGCGTCTGGAGGGATTGACCAAGGCGCTCGGCGTGAAGGTCTGTGCCTCTGCCGAGTTCAACGAAAACTGCCCGCAGCCGATGAAGTCGCTCGGCGTTCACCGCCTGCGCGGCGTTCCCAAGCCGGTCGAGATTTTCACGCTGCCGGACAACGGTGCGGCCGGCTAGACCTGAGTCTTCCAGCCTTCGATCCAGGCCAACGCTTCTTCGTCGGCCAGGGGCTGAGTCGAGGCGTCGACTTCGAGGCGCTCGCCGACCTTCTTGGCGCCGCAGAGTTCCAGCACCTGATCGACTTTCTTGCCGCCGCCGCAAAACGTGTCCTGATACGTCATGTCGCCGAGCGCGATGACTCCGTAGCGATGGCCTGAGAGATCGGATTTCTCCCGCTCCAGGGTTTCGACCAGCGGCAGGATGTTGGTCGGGATGTCGCCCGAGCCATGGGTGGCGCAGACCACCAACAGCACGTCGTGCGCCTGAAGGTCGGCGAAGGTCGCGGCCTTGTCCGTAACGTCGACCGCATGTCCGGCATCGGAGAGGACCGGCTTCAGCGCATCGGCCACCATCTGGGCGTTACCCGACTCGGTGCCGACCAGGATCAGGATCGTGGCCATTGCTTTCGCACATAAGGGAGGGAGTGCCGCCATGCGACGCGACCGGATGGCGCGGCTCCGGGACCCATGCCAGTCTCCGACCCTATGGAAGAAACGCCCGTACTGGCCGCTCTGGAGGGCGGTGTCCTGACCCTGACGCTCAACCGGCCGACACGGTTGAACGCCATGAGCCACCCGCTGATCGAGGCCATGAATGCCCAGTTGAAGCGCGCCCGCGAGGATGATGCGGTCCGCACCATCCTGCTGACCGGCACCGGCCGCGGCTTCTGCGCCGGCGCCGACCTGGCAGGGCCGGGCCCGGGCGATCCGACGCGATCGGGCGAGCGCGACGTCGGCGCCGTGATGGACCGTATCTTCAACCCCATGATCCGCGCCATGCGCGAACTGCCTAAGCCCATCGTGGCTGCGGTCAACGGCGTGGCAGCAGGTGGCGGCGCCAACCTGGCGCTGGCCTGCGATATCGTCCTGGCCGCGCGCTCGGCGCGGTTCGACCAGGCCTTCGTCCGCATCTCGCTGATCCCCGACCTGGGCGGTACCTGGTTCCTGCCGCACACGGTAGGCGACGCCCGGGCCCGCGCGCTCGCCATGCTGGGCAGTTCTGTTCCGGCCGAAGAGGCCGAGCGTATGGGCATGGTCTGGCAGGTCGTCGACGATGCCGCGCTGATGGACGAAGCCACCAAGATCGCGCGCAAGCTCGCGACCGGCCCGACGCTTTCCTATGCCGCCATCAAGAAGGCGATCGATCTGGCGGCCACCAACACGCTCGACCAGCAACTCGATTTCGAGCGCGACAACCAGCGCGAACTCGGCCGCAGTGCCGATTTCAAGGAAGGCGTCGCGGCCTTCCTCGCCAAGCGACCCGCCCAGTTCACCGGACGTTGAGAAGAAGACGATGACCTACGAGAAGATCCAGATCGCCAAGGCCGATGGCCTCGCCACCCTGACGCTCAATTCGCCGGACCGGCTGAATGCCGTCTCGCGCAAGATGATCGCCGAACTCAAGACCTGCTGGGAGGACCTGGCGGCCGACGGGTCGGTGCGCGCGGTGCTGCTGACGGGCGCGGGCCGCGGCTTCTGTGCCGGCGCCGATCTTGCCGATCCCGATCGCGAGAAGGGCGAGGTCTCGGATTCGGGCGCGGCGCTCGAGAAGTTCTTCAATCCTGTGATCCGGCTCATGCGCAGCATCCCCAAGCCCATCGTTGCGGCTGTGAACGGCCCGGCAGCGGGTGTTGGCATGAGCTTCGCGCTGGCCGCCGACATTGCAGTCGCCGCCAAGTCGGCCACCTTCCTGCAGGCCTTCGCGCGCATCGGCCTGCTACCGGACGGCGGCAGCACCTGGTTCCTGCCGCGACTGGTCGGCGAGCAGCGCGCCCGGGCCCTGGCCATGCTGGCGCCGCAGATCACCGCGCAGCAGGCCAAGGAGTGGGGCCTGATCTGGGACGTCGTCGAGGACGGCGAGCTGATGAAGTCGGCGAACGAGCTGGCACGGCGGCTGGCCGACGGACCGACGATGTCGCTGGCCCGCATCAAGGAAGCGATGGGTCGCGCCAGCGGCAACACGCTCTCCCAGCAGCTCGACGTCGAACGCGACTTCCAGCGCGAACTCGGCCGCAGCGAGGATTTCAAGGAGGGCGTCGCAGCCTTCCTCGCCAAGCGCAAGCCCGCCTTCAAGGGCAAATAGGGGGAAGCAGAATGACGACGCCGCATAAGGAGATCGCCTCGGGCCTCAAGTTCCCGGAAGGCCCCGTGGCCATGCCGGATGGCTCGGTGATCCTGGTCGAGATTGCGCGCGAGACGCTGACCCGCGTCATGCCCGACGGCAAGCAGCACATCATCGCCAAGCTGGGCGGCGGCCCCAACGGCGCGGCGATGGGGCCGGGCGGCAAGATCTACGTGACCAACAATGGCGGCTTTAACTGGATCGAGCGCCCGGACGGCCGCCTGTTTCCCGGCACGCAACCCGCTTCCTACAAGGGCGGCTCGATCCAGGTGGTCGATCCTGAGACCGGCAAGTTCGAGACGCTCTACGACTCGTGCGATGGCCGGAAGCTGAACGGTCCGAACGACCTGGTGTTCGACGATGCCGGCGGCTTCTGGTTCACCGACCTTGGCAAGACGCGCGAGCGCGACAATGACCGCGGCGCCGTCTACTACGCCAAGGCCGACGGGTCGAAGATCGAGGAGAAGGTTTTCCCGCTGGAGCGCCCCAACGGCTGCGGTCTCTCGCCCGATGGCAAGACGCTCTATGTCGTGGAGACGCCGACCGCGCGCGTCTGGGGGTTCGAGCTTTCCGCACCGGGTGTCATCAAGGACGCCAACGGCCCCTATCGCGGCGAGAAGGGCCGCGTGATCACAGGCCTCGGTGGCTACCAGATGTTCGATTCGCTGGCGGTCGACTCGCAGGGCCATATCTGCGTGGCGACCCTGATTACTGGCGCCGTTTCCGACATCTCGCCCGACGGCAAGTCGGTGACGCAGTACAAGCTGCCGGACCCGATGGTCACCAACGTCTGCTTCGGCGGCAAGGACCTGCGGACCGCCTATGCGACCTTGTCGATGACCGGCAAGCTCGTGAGCTTCGAGTGGCCGCGGCCCGGCCTGAAGCTCGAATATCTGAACAAGTAGCCGGGCAGGGGGCCGTCCCCCCTAACCCTTTGCCTGGGCGCGCACCTCGCGGCTGGCGACGACTTTGCCGTTGGCATAGGCCTCGTGATTTTCGTCGACGTCGCCGAGCTTGTAGCGGTAGTTCACCATCATGGCGTAGGCCTGCTTCAGGCCGTTGCTGCTGGTGTCGCCCAGCCAGTTCAGCCGTTCGACGATTGCGCCGTTGCCGAGATGGAAGTTGGCCACGCGATCGAGGGCGCGGCCCCTCTCGTCGGTCGAAGTGAGATAACGTGCGGCCAGCCGCGTCAGAATCGGGCGCAACGATTTGTCGATCGCCGGCACATCCCACCAGTTCGGCCGGTCGAGCAGTTGGCGGACCGCCGCCGCGCCGCGCACCTTGTCGATCACCGGCACCAGCGAGGCGATCTCGGCCGCGGTCAGCGCGCCGTCGCCTTCGTTCTTCAGGCGGCCATCGATGTGGTGGCGCAGGCCGGGAATTGGCGAGAGGGTGGCGAAATCCTTGATGTTGGGAAGGTCGCGCGCAAGCTGACTGGCGACCCGCTTGATCAGGAAATTGCCGAAGCTGATGCCGGCCAGTCCCTGCTGACAGTTGGAGATCGAATAGAAGATCGCGGTGTTCGCGCGCGCAGGGTCGGCCGTTTCGTCGCGGGCGTCGAGCAGGCGCTGCACGTTGCCGGCCATGCCGTCGACCAATGCCACTTCGACGAAGATCAGCGGCTCGTCGGGCATGCGCGGATGGAAGAAGGCAAAGCAGCGCCGGTCCGAATCGAGACGGTTCTTGAGATCGCGCCAGGAGCGGATGGCATGGACGGCCTCGTAGTCCACCAGCTTTTCCAGAAGCGCTGCCGAGGCATTCCAGTCGATGCGGACCAGGTCGAGGAAGGCCACGTCGAACCAGGCGCTCAAGAGGGGACGCAGGTCTTCGCTCAAGGCACGGGCGGCCGTGTCGGTCTTGCCCAGCGCCAGCAGCTCGGCGCGCAGGTCGACGACGAACTTCACGCCCTGCGGGACGCCGACGAACTCACGCAGCAGGCGGACCGCCGGCGGCTCCAGCACACGCATCAGCGCCCGGGCAGGTTCCTTTCCCGAGCGCCAGTGCTCGACCTTGGCGACCGCCGCCTCGCGCGGCAGCCCATAGTCGTGGGCCAGCGTCAGGAGGAACTTTTTGCGGCCTGCAGGCGAGAGCGAAAGATAGGCCTTCCCCAGTTCGGCAGCACGGCCTCGTCGCGCGGTCTCGCCGCCCTTGGCCTCGAGGCAGGCGTCGATGCGGCTCTTGAGCCTTGGAATGTCGTCGTCGGGCAGATCGGCGCGCAAGGGCGCCCCGACGGCTTCGCGGGCGCCACGGGCGGTATCGATGAAGGCGATGCGCAGGCGTTCGAGCGTGCGGTCGACGGTGTTGGAGAACGGAAGTGCCATTCACCAATTATGTCATGGCAAACGTGTCACTCCAGTGGCGTCACAAGAGCGCGCCTTCAGACGTAGCCTGATTGATCAAGCGGCCGTGCGCGACAGCCGATGGAGTTCCTGCCAGACCAGGGTGCGATAGGGGCCGTCCCGGTGCAGCAGTTCCGTCGGCGCGCCATCCTGCACGATATGACCACCTTCCAGCACGAGGATGCGGTCGAAGCTGCGCAGGGTGGAGAGACGATGGGCGATGGCAATCACGGTACGGTTCTCCATCAGCCGATCCAGCGCCTGGCGGATCGCCTCTTCGGACTCGCCGTCGAGCGACGATGTCGCCTCGTCGAGAAGGAGGATCGGCGTGTCCTTGAGAAGGGCGCGGGCGATGGCGATGCGCTGGCGCTGGCCGGCCGACAGCCTGGCGCCACGCTCGCCGACGATCGTGTCGAAGCCCTGCGGCAAAGCCTCGATGAACGAGCGGCACCGCGCAGCATCCGCGGCGTGCCTGACTTCTTCGTCGCTGGCGTCCGGCTTGCCGTAGCGGATGTTGTCCATGACCGAGCGGTGAAGCAGCGAGATGTCCTGAGGCACCAGCGAGATCGCCTGCCGCAGACTCTCCTGAGTGGCCTGCGCGATGTCCTGGCCATCGATGAGGATGCGGCCGCGATCGAGATCGTGGGAGCGCTGCAACAGGGAGAGCAGCGTCGACTTGCCGCCGCCGGAAGGACCGACCAGGCCGGTGCGCTGTCCCGGCCGGAACTCGACGCCGAACTTCTCGAACACACGATGGCCGTCGGCATAGGTGAAGGAGACGTTCTCGAATGTCACGGCACGGCGCCGGCCGGCGAGGGGGCGTGCATCCGCGGTATCCCGAAGGTCGTGCGGCTGCAGCAGCGTGGTCAGTGCTTCGGAGAGGCGCGCGGTATGCTGTGTGACGTCAACCAGAGCCACTGCGAGGTCACGCGTGGCATAGAGGATCGTCATTCCGAGCGTGCACACCAGGATGACCTGGCCGCTGCTGATCGCGCCGCGCTGCCACAGCACGATCGCCCAGGCGAGCAGGCCGACGGTCAGCGCGACCGTCAAGGCGGCATGAAGGAAGCGGATCTTCTCTAGATAGAGCAGGCTCGTGCGGCGGGCGGCCATCTCCTCGCCGACGGTGTCACGGAAGCGACGGCGTTCCCGGCCGATGGCGCCGAAGCTGCGCACCAGCATGATGTTGGAGACGACGTCCGTCAGCTCGCCTTCGACTCCCGCCGCCTTGTCGGCAAAGCCCATATGCAACGTCGCGCCGGCTGCCGCGAGCTTGAAAAGTCCGTAGAGCAGGACGGCGGCCACCACAACCAGTGATCCCGTCATCAGCGGATCGACAGTTATCAGGAAGGCGACGGCGCCCAGCGTGGCGACGCAGGGCGGCAATACATTCCATATGAACATGTTCTGGATGGTGAAGGCGGCGTTGCCTGTCGCCGTTACCCGGCCTGTTACTGTGCCGGCCTGGCGGCTTGTGAAGAAGCTGGGCGCGTGATCGGTGATATGGCGGAACAGCTCGCCGCGCAGTTCGCCGCTTGCTGCCACGAACGCGTAGCTGGCAATCCAGCCCGCGAGCCGCCACAGGAAGTTGTCGGTGGCCATCAGACCTACCAGCAGTGCGAAGGCTATCCAGACCATCTCGGTATGACCGCCGGACAGCGCATCGATAAGGGATTTCACGCCGTACTGGGTGCTAACCGAGCAGGCAGCCGCGCCGACGACCGCTGTCAGAATGGCGGCATGCGCGATCGGCCGGCGGGCGACATATCGAAAGAGAAAGGCGAACGGTCGGCCGGCGAGTGGGCTGAGATCTTCCATAACCTTGGGAACGAATCTGCGGCTGAAAGGTTCATTAGCTTGCGGCTCCAGCCGCGAGCTGTGACCAAACGGTGGCTGCCGCGCGATCACCACATTAGCAGGCTGATTCTTGCGCTTCCGTGCCGAACGGCGTCGTCCTGAAGCAGAGCGAAGATAATGTGTGCCGGGGCCACCAAATACGGGAGTACAAGTGCATGCGCATTGCCCAAGTCGCACCGCTGACCGAGGCCATACCCCCCAAACTCTATGGTGGCACCGAGCGCGTCGTATCCTGGCTGACCGAGGAATTGGTGGCCCTTGGCCATGATGTGACGCTATTTGCCAGCGGCGACTCCAGGACCACGGCTCATCTGGAACCGATCTGGCCCCGGGCTCTCCGGCTCGACGGCAAGGTGCGCGATCCGATGGCGTTGCACATGGCGATGTTAGAGCAAGTCTATCAGCGCGCCGACCAGTTCGACATCCTGCACTTTCACCTCGATTACTTTCCGTTCTCGCTCTTCTCGCGCAACGCGACGCCCTTCATTACAACTTTGCATGGCAGACTTGATCTGCCCGAACATCAGGTGGTGTTCGATGTTTTCAATCGTGCACCTGTGATCTCCATTTCCGATGCGCAGCGCGGGCCGGTGCCCAACGCGCACTGGATCGAAACAATTTATCACGGCCTGCCGGCCGATCTTCTGCGGCCTGATCCGGTGCAGCCAGGATACCTTGCGGTGCTCGGCCGTATAGCGCCGGAGAAAGCGGTCGACCGCGCTATCCACATCGCCCGCCGCGCCGGGATGCCGTTGAAGATCGCGGCCAAGGTCGATCCGGTCGATCGTCAGTATTTCGAGCACGAGATCCGGCCACTGCTCGACCTGCCCGGCATCGAGTATATCGGCGAGATCAACGACGTGCAGAAATCCGAGTTCCTGAGCGGAGCCATCGGCCTCCTGATGCCCATCGACTGGCCCGAACCGTTTGGGCTGGTCATGATCGAGGCGATGGCCTGCGGCACGCCGGTGCTCGCCTATCCTGGCGGCTCGGTTCCCGAGATCGTCGAGGACGGCCTGACCGGCTTCATCGTCAACAACGAAGCGGAAGCCGTCGACGCCGTACGCCGCCTGCCTGAGCTGTCGCGTCCCCGGATCCGCGCTCGCTTCGAGGAACGCTTCACGGCCCGGCGCATGGCGATGGATTATCTCTCGGTCTATCGCCGCATGGCCGAGAGCCACGCCCCGCGTCTCAGGGTGGTCACGGCCTGAGGCATCAGGGACCGACCGCGGCGGTTTCCAGCGTCCGCCAGAGATACCAACTCGCAACCGTCCGATAGGGCCGCCACTTTTCGCCGGCCCTTTCGAGGACTTGCGGCGAGGGCAGGGCGCGCCTTCGAAAGGCCTTCGCATAGGCCTTGCGCAGGCTGTAGTCGTCGAGCGGCAGGACGTCCGGTCGACCGAGCCTGAACATCAGGAACATCTCGGCGCTCCAGCGGCCTATGCCGCGCACCTGAACCAATCGCTCGATCAGCGCCGCATCGTCGAGCGCCTGCGCCTGCTCGAGGGTTGGCAACTCGCCGCTGGCCACCCGGCGCGCGAGGTCCTGCACGGCCAGTACCTTGGCGCGCGAGAGACCACAGCCGCGCAGTCTCTCGTCGGGCGTCTTCAGGATATGGCGCGGCGTGAAGCCATCCGTTGCGCGTGGATAGAGGGCCTCGACCCGGCTGTAGATCGTTGCCGCAGCCTTGTTGGAGAGCTGCTGGTAGACGATCGCTTCGGCGAGTGCGCCAAACAGGCTGCGCGAGGCCTTGAGTTCCATCCGGAAAGGGCCGACAGCGTCGATGATCTCGGCGAGCGCCGGATCGGCCGCGCGCAGGTGGCCGATGGCCCGACGTGGTCGGAAGGCAAAGCCGGTCATCGCCCTGTATCGAACAGGGGGCCGGCGCCGAGCGCCGAGGCGCCTTCGATTTCCAGGATGCGTCGCTTGGTGGCGACGCCGCCACCTGCGGAGAAGCCGCCCATCTTGCCGTCGGCGCCGAGCACGCGGTGGCAGGGGACGATGATGGCAATGGGATTGCGCCCCAGCGCCTGGCCGACCTCGCGCGATTCGTGCGGCACACCGAGGCGCCTGGCGATCTCGCCATAGGTCATGGTGTGGCCGGGAGGGATGGTGCGTGCCACTTCGTAAACCTTGCGATGGAACTCGGGCGCGGCTTCGAGGTCGAGTGGAATGTCTTCGAGATCGATCGCGCCTCCTGCCAGCAATGCCTGCACGCGATCGAGGGCACGCTGTACGCCGGAAGGCGGGTCGGTCTCCGTCACACCGGGCCAGCGCCGCTTGACCCGGCTGCGCGTTGCCTGCGCGGTCGCCTCGGGCAACTGCAGGCCGGCGATGCCGCGACCGCTCCAGACGAGGCCGCAAGTGCCGATCGGCGTATCGAACAGGGTGAAGCTCAAAGCTGTCATGCGGGCAGCTTTCTACCTAACCGGTAATCCCGTCAAGTCGTGGAAATCCACCGACCGTACCGTCATCAAACTGGCACCGACGGTGGGTATTTTGTCGGGATTGGGTCGAGCCGGAGTTCCAGGGGTTGGTCTATCTGCGGGCCGAGAGCCATGTCCGTCTGAAAGAGGCGGTGCGCCGACACAGGGCGCTATCCCGCGAGGGGCTTCTGGAGCGTCTGTTCGAGAAGCTTTTTCGTGGCCTTGTGTACACGCAGATCTGGGAAGATCCCGAGATCGACCTTGAAGCCCTGGCCCTGACACCGGATTGCCATGTCGTGGCGATCGCCTCGGGCGGCTGCAACGTTCTTTCCTACCTGACCGCCGATCCTGCGCGCATCACGGCGCTCGATCTCAGCGCGGCACATGTCGCCCTGAACCGGCTGAAGCTGGCCGCGGCGATCCGGCTGCCTTCATGGGAGGCGTTCTACCGCTTCTTCGGGGCGGCCGATGCCGAAGCGAACATTCGCGCCTATGACCGGCTGATTGCGCCGCATCTCGACTCGCAAAGCCGCACCTATTGGGAAGGCCGAGGCCTCCAGCAGCTGGGCCGTCGCCGCATTTCGATCTTTGCCCGCAATGCCTATCGGCACGGCGTGCTGGGCCGTTTCATCGGCGTCGCACATGTCGCTGCACGCGCCTATGGCGTCGATCTGCGCCAACTCCTGAGTGCTCGGTCACTCGACGACCAGCGCCGTTTCTTCGAGACCATGCTGGCGCCTCTGTTCGACAAGCCCGTCGTGCGATGGGCCACAGCCAACCGCCTGTCGCTCTATGGTCTCGGCATTCCGCCCGCGCAGTACGAGGCATTGGCCGGCGGCCGCGATATGGGGGCCGTGCTGCGGGATCGCGTCGAGCGGCTTGTCTGCGGCTTCAGCCTGAATGACAACTACTTTGCCTGGCAGGCGTTCGGCCGCTCCTATGCGCGCGATGCCAGCGGTCCGCTGCCTCCCTATCTGCGGCAGGATCAGTTCGAGGCCGTGCGCCGTCGCGCCGACAGGGTCGAGGTGATGAACAGGTCGGTCACGGAGTATCTCGCTTCCTGTCCGGCCGGATCGCGTGATCGCTACGTGCTGCTCGATGCCCAGGACTGGATGACCGACATCCAGCTCAACGCACTTTGGATCGAGATCACGCGCACAGCGCGGCAGGGCGCGCGCGTCGTCTTCCGCACGGCTGCCGAACCTTCGCTGCTTCCGGGCAGGGTCGATCCGGCGCTGCTCTCGCGCTGGCGCTATGACGAGGAGGCATCGCTCGCCTTCACGCAACGCGATCGGTCCGCCATTTACGGCGGCGTCCACCTCTATGTCTTCGAGGGCTGACATGAGCGATATCACGGCGTCGCCGGGCCGACCGGCGGAATTGATGGATCTCATCTACCGCCGCCAGCGCCACGTCTACGATCTCAGCCGCAAGTACTACCTGCTGGGTCGCGATCGCCTGATCGACCAGCTGGCACCGCGTCCCGGCGAGCGTGTTCTGGAAATTGGCTGCGGTACCGCGCGCAACCTGGTTGCCGTCGCGCGCCGCTACCCCGAGGCATCCCTGTTCGGCATCGACATCTCCGCCGAGATGCTGCGGACGGCCCGGCAGACCGTCGAGCGGGAAGGGCTCGTTTCGCGTATCCGCCTCGCCCGTGCCGACGCCACGCGGTTCGATCCGGCCATTCTCTTTGGTGTGCCGTCTTTCTCGCGGATCTTCATCTCCTACAGCCTGTCGATGATCCCGGCCTGGGAGAGTGTGCTGGCCCAGGCGCTGGCGTGGGTGCGGCCCGGCGGCGAGCTGCATATCGTCGATTTCGGCCGCCAGGAGGAGCTGCCCGTCTGGTTCAGAGCTGGGCTGCGACGCTGGCTGGCCCTGTTTCACGTCTCGCCGCGAGATCGGCTGGAAACGGCACTGACGGAGTTCGCCGACCGGCAGACGGCGAGCCTTTGCCGCTTCGAACGGCCCTTCCGTGGGTACGCCCAGTATGCCGTCTGCCGCAGGGCGGGCTGAGCCGGCAACTACCTGGGTCGCATGGCCCCTCCGTCCGGCGGACATGGCCGGGCAGGGAGGGGCACTAGCAAGCCCCCGCGAGCGGTGCTACCCCAACCCATTGATTGAGTTGGGAGTACCCAAGATGACTGAAGCCTTCATTTGTGATGCGATCCGAACCCCCGTCGGCCGTTACAACGGCGGCCTGGGCGCCATGCGTGTGGACGATCTCGCTGCCCATCCGATCAAGGCGCTGATGCAGCGCAATGCCAATGTCGATTGGGGGGCGGTCGACGATGTCATCTACGGCTGCGTGAATCAGGCCGGCGAGGACAATCGCAATGTCGCGCGCATGGCGGGTCTGCTCGCCGGTCTGCCGGTCGAAGTGGCCGGCGCCACGGTGAACCGGCTCTGTGGCTCTGGCCTGGAAGCGGCCGGACACGCTGCACGTGCTGTAAAGCTCGGCGAAGCCGACATGATGATTGCCGGCGGGGTCGAGGGCATGACGCGCTCGCCCTATGTCATGGGTAAACCCGAAAGCGCCTTCGATCGTTCCATGAAGCTTGAGGATACGGTGCTGGGCTGGCGCTTCGTCAACCCGCGCATGAAGGCGGCATACGGCGTCGACCCGATGGGCCAGACCGCCGAGAACGTCGCGACCGAGCACCAGATCAGCCGAACCGATCAGGATGCCTTTGCCTATCGCAGCCAGCGTCGCTGCAAGGCGGCGCAGGATCGTGGCTTCTTCGAGAAGGAAATCGTTTCGGTCACCGTCAAGAAGGGCAAGACCGAGATCGTCGTTGGCAAGGACGAGCATCCGCGCGGCGACACGACGATGGAAACGCTCTCGAAGCTGGCGGCGGCGTTCCGCGACGGCGGCTCGGTGACGGCTGGCAACTCCTCGGGCCTGAACGATGGCGCCTGCGCCATGATCATTGCCTCGGAGGCTGCGGCCAAGGCCAACGGACTCACGCCTCGCGCCCGTATCCTGGGTACGGTATCGGCCGGCGTGCCGCCGCGCGTCATGGGCATCGGTCCGGTGCCGGCGACGCAGAAGCTGCTGGCCAAGCTCGGCATGACCATCGGCGACTTCGACACGATCGAACTCAACGAAGCCTTTGCCGCCCAGGCGCTGGCCGTCCTGCGCCAGCTTGGCCTCAGCGACGATGCCGAGAACGTCAACCCCAACGGCGGCGCCATCGCGCTGGGCCATCCGCTCGGCGCGTCGGGCGGCCGGTTGATGATCACGGCTCTCAACCAGCTCGAGGCGACGGGCGGCAAGCGCGCGCTCGCCACCATGTGCATCGGCGTCGGCCAAGGCATCGCGCTGGCGCTGGAACGGGTCTGATGCGTCACCTGCTGCTTGCCGCCGCCGCGCTCCTGCTATCGAGCCTGTCGGCGCAAGCGCAGGTCGAACCGCAATTCACCAAGGAGCTGACCTCCAACGCTCCGGGCAGCAGCGATCTGCTGCTGCCGCGCTATGCCGGCTCCTTCATCCTGGCGCAGACCAAGAAGGACTTCGACGAGCTGGTCCTGCCGCTCGGCAAGGCGATCGGCTCGTCGTACCAGACCGACGCCGACAAGAAGCTGCGCTACGAGAAGGTCGAGTCCGTCGAGGGCCGGCTGACGCGCACCGTCTACGTGATCCCCGAAGGCCGCTCGACGCTCGAAGTGGTGCGCAACTACACCAATGAGCTGGAGGGCAAGGGCGCCAAGACCCTGTTCCAGTGCAGCAAGGCCGAGTGCGGCGAGGACTTCCACAAGCTGCATGGCGTGCCGCGTGCGCTGAAGCCCGAGGGCACGGCCTACAATCGCGCCCGTCGCGACCTGACCGGCAACGTGCTGGAGTATGTCGATCCTTCGGCCGACCAGCGGCTGTGGGTCGGCAAGTGGGAGCGGGGCGGTGGTTCGGATGTCTACGTCTCGATCTACGCTGCTACCCAGACCGGCGGTTCGATGGGCAACGTCTCGTCGGCCTTGAAGGGCCGGGTGCTGGTGATGCTCGACGTGCTCGAAACCCAGGCGATGCAGCAGAACCTGGCCTTCGTCTCGGCCGAACAGATCGGCGGCGCGCTGGGCAAGGAGGGCCGCGTCGCGCTCTACGGCATCCTGTTCGATTTCGACAAGGCCGACATCAAGCCGGAGTCCGACAAGCAGCTCGTCGAGATGGCAAACCTGCTCAAGTCCACGCCCGGACTGAAGGTGTTCATCGTCGGCCATACCGATAACAAGGGCGCCTTCGCCTACAATACCGACCTGTCGCAGCGGCGCGCCGAGGCTGTCGCCAAGGCGCTTACGGCAAAGCATGGTATCTCGGCTGATCGTATGGTCGCAAAAGGTGTTGGCCCTTTGAGTCCGCTTGCTCCCAACGACAATGAAGACGGACAGGCCAAGAACCGCCGCGTCGAACTCGTCAGGCAGTAAGGTTTAGATTGATACCGCCCTGGCGCATCTCGGTGAGCTTGCGCTTGCGGCTGCCGTCGAGGTCGATAGCGGCCGTGGCTTCGAGCACCACGGCGACATCGAAGCCGGCTTGCCGGGCATCGATGGCCGACCAGGCGACGCAATAGTCGAGTGCCAGGCCGCAGAAGATCAGCCGCGAGAATCCGCGTGCCTTCAGGTAGCCATCGAGGCCGGTCCGCGTCATGCGATCGTTCTCGCGGAAGGCCGAATAGGAATCGATGCCGGTATGATAGCCCTTGCGCACGATCATCTGCGCCTTGGTCGTTTCAAGATCGGGATGGAACGCAGCGCCCGGCGTGCCCTGAATGCAGTGGTCCGGCCAAAGGGTTTGCGGCCCGTAGGGGAACTTCACCGTCGAGAAGGGCTCGGCGTCGGCCCAGGAACTGGCGAACGAGGCATGGCCCGCGGGATGCCAGTCCTGCGTCAGGACGACGTGGTCGTAGCGGCCGATCAGGCGGTTGACCAGTGGCACGATGGCATTGGCGCCGGGCACGGCCAGCGCGCCGCCTTCGCAGAAGTCGTTCTGCACATCGACCACGATCAACGCCTCGTTGGGCATCCGTTACGCTCCGCTACGATGGGGGGATGTCGCCGAGGCTCTGATCGCTTTCGAACGAGGCGATCCAGGAGCCCAGCACGTTGCTTTCGATGGCGCCGCGCAAGCCGCGCATGACGTCCTGATAGTAATGCAGGTTGTGCCAGGTCAGCAGCATCGCACCAAGGATCTCCTCGGAGCGAATGAGGTGATGCAGGTAGGCCCGGCTGTGATGTTTGCAGGCCGGGCAGGCGCAGTGCTCGTCGATCGGCCGCGGATCGTCGCGGTGGCGCGCGTTGCGCATGTTGAGTTCGCCGCGGCGCGTGAAAGCCTGCGCCGTGCGGCCGGCGCGCGTCGGCATCACGCAATCGAACATGTCGATGCCGCGCTTCACCGCGCCGACGATATCGGCAGGCCGCCCCACGCCCATCAGGTAGCGCGGCCGGTCGGCCGGCAGCATCGGCACGGTCTGGTCGAGGACGCGGAACATCGTCTCCTGGCCCTCGCCGACAGCGAGTCCGCCGACCGCATAACCGTCGAAGCCGATCGAGGTCAGAGCCTTGGTGCTTTCCTCGCGCAGCTCGGGAAAGACGCTGCCCTGGACGATGCCGAACAGACCGTAGCCCGGCCGCTCGGTGAAGGCCCGCTTGCCGCGTTCCGCCCACTTCATCGAAAGCCGCATGGAGAAGGCCGCCTCCGGCTCCTCGACCGGCCAGCTCGTGCACTCGTCGAACGACATGGTGATGTCGGCATCGAGCAGGCGCTGGATCTCGATCGAGCGCTCGGGCGTGAGCCGATGCTGCGTGCCGTCGATGGGCGAGCGGAAGGTGACGCCGTCGGGATCGAGCTTGCGCAGCTCCTTGAGCGACATCACCTGGAAACCGCCCGAGTCGGTCAGGATCGGACCCGGCCAGTTCATGAACTTGTGCAGGCCGCCCAACGAGGCGACACGCTCCGCGCCGGGCCGCAGCATGAGGTGAAAGGTGTTGCCCAGCACGATCTCCGCGCCAGTGCTGGCGACGGATTGCGGCATCATCGCCTTCACGGTGCCGGCGGTGCCCACCGGCATGAAGGCCGGCGTCTCTATCGTGCCGTGCGCCGTCGTGATCTGCCCGCGGCGTGCATTGCCATCGGCGCCGAGCAGCTTGTAGGAAAGACTCATCGGCGCAACAAACAACAATCGCCGTAAGAATAGAAGCGATATCGCTCGCCTATCGCGTGCGCATAAGCCTGCTTCATACGGTCGAGACCGGCGAAGGCGGCGACCAGCATGAACAGCGTCGAGCGCGGCAGATGGAAGTTGGTGAGCAGCAAGTCGACGGCGCGAAAGCGAAAGCCCGGCGTGATGAAGATGTCGGTTTCGCCGCTCCATGGTTTCACGGCGCCGTCGTGGGTGCGCGCCACGGATTCCAGCAACCTGAGGGAGGTCGTGCCGATCGAGACGATCCTGCCGCCGGCCGCGCGCGCCGCACTGACGGCGTGGGCCGTCGCTTCGGAAACCTCGCCCCATTCGGCGTGCATGGTGTGGGCGTCGGTATCGTCGACCCGCACCGGCTGGAAGGTGCCGGCGCCGACATGGAGCGTGACGCCCGCCGTACCGATGCCGGCCTCTGCCAGCGCTGCCAGCAATGGCGGCGTGAAATGCAGGCCGGCGGTGGGGGCGGCGACGGAGCCGTCGTAGCGGGCGAAGAGCGTCTGGTAATCGGCACGATCCTGTGCGTCGGCCGTGCCGCCGCGAATGTAGGGGGGCAGGGGTACCGTGCCGGTTTGTTCCAGGGCTGTGAGAAATTCGTGACCGCTCCTGTCGAACGCCAGCACGATGGATCCGTCCTCGTGCTTGGTGTCGACCCGGGCCGTGAGACCGTTGGCGAAGGTGATCGCATCGCCGGGACGCAGCCGCTTGGTCGGACGTGCGAAGGAAAGCCAACGACCGGCGCCGACGTCGCGGATCAACAGAGCTTCGAGCGAGACGTCCTGTCGGCCGCCGCTGCCGGCGCGAACGCCCTTAAGCCGCGCCGGAATGACCTTGGTGTCGTTGAAGACCAACAGGTCGCCGCGGCGCAGCAGGCCCGGCAGGTCGCGCACCGTCCTGTCGTGCAGGCCGTCCGGCGCGACATCGAGCAGACGCGCGGAATCGCGCGGCGAGACGGGCCGCTGGGCAATGAGGTCGTCTGGAAGCTCGAAGTCGAAGAGATCGACGCGCATTAACCGTCAGACAGCGCCGACATCCATCACCTCGGGTGAAGGATCGTCGGCAGGCGGGTCGTTGGCAGGGTTAACCAGCGCGACGAAGCGGTGCACGCCATCCACGACCGTCCGCTTCACGCGCGCCCGCGTCTCCAGGCAATGAAGGTGCGCCAGGGTCTCGCCGAAAGCGAACACGATCTGATTGTTGTCGAGATGGCGCGGGAAGAGCACCGGCACCATGTCCCAGCCCGTCGCGCCTTCGGCTCCCTTGCGGGCGATGGCGGTCGTCATGTCGTTCAGGCGGGCATCGTGATGGGCCACGAGCTGGTCGAGGCGCGTGTGCAGGCCGATGAATGGAAAGCCGTGGCTCGGCAGGACCAGCGCGTCGGCCGGCAGGCGGCGAAAGCGCGAGAAGCCATCCAGGAACCAGGTCAGAGCGTCGGCCAGCGGTTCGTTCGGCCAGACGCCGACATTGGTGCTGATCTTCGGCAGCACCTGGTCGCCGGCAATCATGACGTTGAGTTCGGGGCACCACAGCGACGCGTGCTCCGGCGCGTGGCCGCGGCCCACGATGACGTCCCAGCGATGCCCGCCGATGGTGAGGGGGTGGGCGTGGATCAGCCGCTGGAAGGCCGTGGGCAGTGGCGCCACGCCCTTGGCATAGCCGCCCTTGTGGCGGTGGAAGTTGGCGATGCGGTCCGCCGGCACGCCGTTGCGCGCGAGATGGGCGGCGCGGATCTCGTCGCTCTCCACGAAGTCGTTGCGGGCCGCCTGGGCGCTCATGTACTCGCCCAGGGTCATCCAGAGCGGCGCGTTCCATTTTTTGCAGAGCCAGCCGGCCAGCCCGACATGATCGGGATGGAGGTGCGTGGCGATCACGCGCGTGACGGGTTTGCCGTTCAGCTTCTGGGCGAAGATCTTCTCCCAGAGATCACGCGTGTCCTGCGTATTGATGCCGGTGTCGACGATCGTCCAGCCGTCCTTTTCCTCCACCAGCCACAGGTTGATGTGGTTGAGCTGGAAGGGAAGCGGCATGCGCAGCCAGTAGATGCCGGGGGCGACGTTCTTGATGTCCCCGGGCTCGGGGACGTCGCCGCAGGGGAAGCGCAGTTGGGCCAGCAGGCGCTGGGAGAGGTCAGGCGAATCAGGCATGAAAAAGCCCTAGCGGCGACGGGGTTGGGCTGTCACGACCGCTGGCCGACTGCCCGCCATGCAATATCACGCCGGCAAAAGCCTTCCGGCCAGTCGATCAGGTCGACAGCCCGGTAGGCGCGGGCACGGGCTTCCTCCACGGTAGAGGCCATGGCGCTGACGTTCAGCACGCGGCCACCATTGGCCAGGATGCGGTTGCCGTCGGCTTTGGTTCCGGCATGGAAAATCTGCACGCCCTCGATCTTTGCCGCCTGGTTCAGGCCCCGGATTTCGCTGCCCTTCGGGTAGGAGTCGGGATAGCCCTTGGTCGCCAGGATGACGGTAAGGGCGGCCTCCGGGGACCAGCGCAGATCGAGGTGGTTCAGGCCGCCATCCACGCAGGCCAGTAGGGCCGGCACGAGATCGGACTTCAGCCGCATCATCAGGACCTGGCATTCGGGGTCGCCGAAGCGGCAATTGTACTCGACCAGCCGCGGTCCCTTCTGATCGATCATCAGGCCGACATAGAACACGCCCTTGAACGGCGAGCCGGCCTTGGCCATCGCGCGCACAGTCGGCATCACGATCTCGTCCATGGTGCGCTTCTGCATGCCGGCGTCGAAGATCGGCGCCGGCGAATAGGCGCCCATGCCGCCGGTGTTCGGCCCCTTGTCGCCGTCGAAGGCGCGCTTGTGATCCTGCGCACCGACCAGCGGCAGCACATGCTCGCCGTCGCAGAGCGCGAAGAAGCTCGCTTCCTCGCCCTGCATGAACTCCTCGATCACGACCGAGGCGCCGGCCGCCCCGAAGCGATTCCCGGCGAGAATATCGCGGACCGCCTCGACGGCCTGCTCGACGGTTTCGGCGACAATCACGCCCTTGCCGGCGGCCAGCCCGTCCGCCTTGACGACGATGGGTGCGCCCTGCGCGCGGATATAGGCCTCGGCCTTGGCGACGTCGGTGAAATGCTCGTAGGCCGCGGTGGGGATGTTGTTTTCGCGGCACAGAGCCTTCGTGAAGCTCTTGGAGCCTTCGAGCCGGGCAGCAGCCTTCGAGGGGCCCCACGCCTTGATGCCGGCGGCGGTGAAGGCATCGACGATGCCGGCGACCAGCGGCGCGTCGGGCCCGACCACCACGAAGTCGATCTTTTCGCGCTGCGCGAGCGCTACCTGTCCCGCGATGTCCTCGGCACCGATGTCGATGCATTCGGCGACCTGCGCGATGCCGGCATTGCCGGGGGCGCAAAAGAGCTTGGTGCAGAGCGGAGACGCCGAAATCGCCCAGCAGAGCGCATGTTCGCGGCCGCCGCCGCCCACCACGAGGATTCGCATAGCGAGGCTTTGACCACAGTTTGCGTCGCGGGCACAAGCGGCTAGGCTGGCGCCGCCCATGGATAATTTCGACGCTCCATCAGTCCCCAGCAATGTTCCGGAATTCTCGGTTTCCGAGCTCTCCTTTGCGCTGAAGCGCGAAATCGAGACGGCATTTCCGC
The DNA here is from genome assembly GCF_000312425.1 of Reyranella massiliensis 521. Lineage (GTDB taxonomy): Bacteria > Pseudomonadota > Alphaproteobacteria > Reyranellales > Reyranellaceae > Reyranella > Reyranella massiliensis. The sequence continues at coordinate 538,326 of NZ_HE997181.1, forward strand.
GCGTGCGCGTGCGGGGCGAAATCAGCCAGCCGTCCTTTCCGCGCTCCGGTCATTGCTATTTTCGCCTGAAGGACGAGAACGCCGTCATCGACGGCGTTGCCTGGAAGGGCACGATCCCGCGGCTCGGAATCCGCATCGAAGAGGGGCTGGAGGTCATCGCCACCGGCAAGCTCACGACCTATGCCGGCTCCTCGCGCTATCAGATCATCGTCGACCGGCTGGAACTGGCGGGCGAAGGCGCGCTGCTGAAGCTCTTGGAGGATCGCCGGAAGAAACTGCAGGCCGAGGGCCTGTTCGATCAGGACCGCAAGCGGCCGCTGCCTTTCCTGCCGGAAGTGGTCGGCGTCGTGACCTCGCCCTCGGGCGCAGTCATCCGCGATATCCTGCACCGGCTGGCGGATCGCTTTCCGTGCCACGTCCTGGTCTGGCCGGTCGCCGTGCAGGGCGAGAAGGCGGCTGGCGAAGTCGCGGCGGCCATCGCCGGCTTCAACAGGCTTCCCGAGGACGGGCCTGTGCCGCGGCCCGACGTGCTGATCGTGGCGCGTGGCGGCGGTAGTCTCGAAGACCTCTGGGCCTTCAACGAGGAGGTCGTGGTGCGCGCCGCCGCGGCGTCGACGATCCCGCTCGTCTCCGCGGTCGGTCACGAAACCGATACGACCCTGATCGACTTCGCCTCGGACCGCCGTGCGCCGACGCCGACGGCGGCGGCCGAAATGGCGGTGCCGGTGCGCGCCGATCTGATGGCCGAGACGCTGGACTATGCGAAGCGGCTGGTCGGCGGCATCAACCGCCTGTTGCGCGAGTCGGCGATGGAACTGGCGGGCCTGGCGCGCGGCCTCGGCGATCCGCGGCGCCTGATCGAGGAGCGTCAGCAGCGGCTCGATGTCAGCGGTGAACGGCTGGGACTGGCGATGCGGCAGCTCGTGGATCGACGCGCCCAGTCGTTGGCAGCGGCGAGGCTCCTCCGGCCCAATGCCGTGATCGCAGCCAAGGAGCAGATGCTCGCCGCCGAATCGCGGGCGCTGCGCAGCGCCATGGAGCGCTTCAAGGGCGACACCTTGCAGAAGATCGAGCGCACCGCCGATCGGCTGACGCAAAATGCCGACCGCTTGAAGCGCCATTCCGACGATCTGCTGCGGCGTGGCGGCGAGCGCGTCGATCAGCTGGGCAAGCTGCTGGAGAGCTACTCCTTCCACTCCGTGCTCAATCGCGGCTTTGCGCTGGTGCGCGATCAGGACGGCCAGCCGGTATTGGCGGCGGCCGCCACGAGTGCAGGCCAGACCATCGGCATCGAGTTCGCCGATGGCCGTATCGGTGCGAAGGTCACCGATAGCGCAGGCCGGTCTGCGAGGGTCGCTGCTCCGCTGCCACCGCGCCGCCAAGGCGGCAGCGGCAATCAAGGTTCGTTGCTGTAGGGGGAAACGAAGATGACCAGCGCGCCGCTGTCGGCCGAGACCATCAAGAACTTCATGTACGCCAGCACGGCGACCGTCTCCATGCAGATGCTGAAGCGCGGCTTTCGCAACACGGCGGTGAGCGGCGTGCGGCCGCTCAATCCCAAGGCGACGCGCATGGTTGGACCGGCCTACACGCTGCGCTACGTGCCGGGCCGCGAGGATCTCGACAAGCCGCCGTCGCCCAACGATCCGCCGCATGCGCAGAACAAGGCGATCGAGGAGACGCCAGCCGGCCATGTGCTGGTGATCGGCACCGAGGGCAACCTGCGCTCCGGTACCCTGGGCGATATCCTGGCATTGCGTCTCAAGGTACGTGGCGTGGCAGGAGTGCTGAGCGACGGTGCGATGCGCGACACGCCGGTGATCGGCAACTTCGACTTCCCCGTCTACTGCGTCTCTGCCGCAGCGCCGCCCAGCATGAATCACCTGCATCCCGTCGAGGTGCAGACGCCGGTCGGCATCTGCGGTGTCGCGGTCTATCCGGGCGACGTGATCGTGGCGGACGGCGACGGCGCCATCGTCGTGCCGCGTCATCTCGCCGACGAAGTGGCGCGCGATTCCTTCGAGCAGGAGCGTCTGGAGAAATTCGTGGCGATCCGCGTCGGGCAGGGCAAGCCGATCAAAGGCACCTATCCGCCGAACGACGAAACCAAGAAGCTCTACCAGGACTGGATCAAGGCCGGCGAACCCGCTGGCGGCTGAAGGAGAGGACGATGCCCAAAAGCCTTGCCGCTCTGTTGCTGTTGGCCCTCGCGGCTTGCCAATCCTCGTCGGTGGCGATGGCGCCGCCGGGCCAGGATGCCGCCGGCAAGCAGTTCAATCCGCCGCCGCCCGGTACGGCCGCGGTCTATTTCTACAATCCGGCAGCCGCCAGCCCGGTTCTGAACGTGGCGGTCGACGGGCTCAATATCGGCCGGCTCGGCACGCAGACCTGGATGCGGGCGGAGATCAATGCCGGCCATCACGTCTTCCGTTGCCGCGGCGGCGACTCGGGCAATTCCATATGGCTCAATCTGGCACCCGGCCAGATACGTTTCATCGATGTGCAGATGTTGCCCGGCCAGTATGTCTGCGCGATCCGCGAAACCAGCCCTGAAGCGGGACGTGCCGGCGTGTTGAACGGCGGTCGGGCGCTGCAGAGCTAGGAGTTGCCGGGCCCGGCCGGCGGATCGCCATAGGGCGTGGTGATCAGCTCGAGCAGATGGCCGCTGGGGTCTTCGAAATAGACCCCGCGGCCGCCATAGAGCGTGTTGATCTCACCGGGACTGCTCTTGTTGGGATAGCCGTAGAAGGGGATGCCGGCCTTCTTGATCTTGGCGAAGGCGCTGTCGAATTCGGCGTCGCTGACCAGGAAGGCATAGTGCTGCGTGCGCACGTCCGACGACGTGACGAAATCCAGGGTGACGCCATTACGGGTCTTCACTGGCCGGAAATGACCCCACTGCTTCTCGGGTTCGACCCCCAGCAGGTCGGCGAGGAACGCGGCCGAGACATCCTTGTCCTTGGCCGGAACGATCAGGTGATTGAGTTCAGCCATATCTGAAAGGTAGTCGTGATGGAGTCGAGTTCAAGTCCAGCCGAGGAGTGACCGGCTTGGGCTGTTCGCGTATTCGATATAAAGGAGCCTTCTGCTGCGGTCGTTAGAGCGTGGGTGCATGAAGCTGGTGGTCAAGAAATCCTCGTTGCATGGCAAGGGTCTGTTTGCCGGTGAAGACATTCCCTGGGGTACGAAAATCATCGAGTATCAGGGGGAGCGCATCTCGGACTTGCTGGCCGAGCAGCGTATCGCCGGGGGTGCAGACTGCATCTTCGAGCTCGGTGAAGACCAAAACCTCGACGGCGCTGTGAACGGCAACGAGGCGCGCTACGCGAACCATGCGCGTGCCAACCCCAACTGCTTCATCTTGCGTGAAAACGGCCAGATCTGGATCGTCGCGGGGATCGAAGGAATCAAGAAGGGTGACGAGCTGACCTTCGACTACGGGTCGGATTTCTATCCCTGAGCCATTGGTCAGGAGGCAGCGGCATCCGGGACGGCGCGGCGTTTCAGGGGATGCCAACGGCTCCGCGGGATCGGCCGCAACGTTTGCAGAAACTGCTGCGCGCAACGCTCCCAGGTGAAGCTTTCGGCGTGACGGCGGCAGTCCGCGGGATCGCGCGCCACAGCAGCGAGACAGGCGGTACGCAGATCCTCGTCAAGAGCGCCGACCTTGGGATCGGTCACGACATCGAGCGGCCCCGGAACCGGATAGCCGGCGACCGGCACGCCCGAGGCCAGCGCCTCGACCATGACCAGACCGAAAGTATCGGTGCGGCTCGGAAAGACGAAGCAATCGGCCTGGGAATATCGTAGGGACAGCTCGTCGGTGTCGACGGCGCCGAAGAAGCGCACATCCTTGTAGCGGCGCTTCAGTTCCTTGAGCTGGGGACCGCCGCCCACTACCCATTTGGTGCCGGGCAGGTCGAGGTCGAGGAAGGCCTTGATGTTCTTCTCGATGGCGACGCGGCCGGCGTAGAGCCAGACCGGCCGTTCGCCGCCTTGCCCATCGTTCAACGTGGCGCGCGGCTGCGGCTGGAATGCCGCGATGTCGACGCCGCGTGACCATGGCACGAGATTCTCGAAGCCGCGCCCAGCCAGTTCCTCGCGAATGGCGGGGGAGACGACCAGCACAGCCGACGAGGTCGCATGGAAGCGACGCACGAAGGCATAGCTCCACGACAACGGAATGCGGACGCGGGCGCGGACGTATTCGGGAAAGCGGGTGTGATAGGCGGTCGTGAAGGGGAGGCCGCGGCTCATGCAGAAGCTGCGGGCCGCCCAGCCGAGCGGACCCTCCGTCACCAAATGGATGGCGTCGGGCGCGAAGAGCTTGAGCATGTGCGAGAGGCGTGCGCCGGGAAACAGCGACAGCCGGATCTCGGGATAGGTCGGGCAGGGCAGGGTCCGAAATCGGTCCGGGCCGAAGACCTCGACCTCGTGGCCTTCCGCACGCAGCAGCCTGGCGACGGTCTCCAGGGTGCGCACGACTCCGTTGATCTGCGGTCGCCAGGCATCGGAGACGATGGCAATGCGCAAGCCTTTCACTCCGCGGCGAGGTGTTGGGCGGCCGACAGCGGCAGTCGGCTCGACCGGCGGGCCATCTCGTCGGCCCAGTGCACGATGCGCAGGCGGCCGTCGAAGTCCTCGACCAGGGCGGTGCAGCTTTCGACCCAGTCGCCATCGTTGCAGTAAAGGATGCCGCCGATGGTGCGGATTTCGGCATGGTGGATATGGCCGCAAACGACGCCGTCGACGCCGCGGCGGCGCGCCTCGTTGGCGACGGCGTTCTCGTAGTCGGCGATGAACTGCACCGCGTTCTTGACCTTGTGTTTCAGGAAGGCCGAGAGCGACCAGTAGGGCAGGCCGAGCTTGCGGCGGGCCCAGTTGAACAGCGTGTTGATGCGCAGGGCCGTAGCGTAGGCCCAGTCTCCCAGGATGGCGAGCCAGCGCGCGTAGCGCACGATGCCGTCGAACTGATCGCCATGGATCACCAGTAGCTTGCGGCCGTCCGGCGCCTCGTGGATCGCCTCCTCCTGGACGCGCACGTCGCCGAAGGTGAGCTGGCAGTATTGTCGCGCCGCCTCGTCATGATTGCCGGGGATGTACACCACGTTGGTGCCCTTGCGGGCCTTGCGCATGATCTTCTGCACGACGTCGTTGTGGCTCTGCGGCCAGTACCACCAGCGCTTCAGGCGCCAGCCGTCGACGATATCGCCGACCAGATAGAGGTATTCGCTTTCGTTGCGCTTCAGGAAATCGAGCAGGATCTCCGCCTGACAGCCTCGCGTGCCGAGATGAATGTCGGACAGGAAGATCGCCCTGTGTCGGGCCGGTTGATGGCGCTCGATGATTGTCATGAGAGCGGAGCCATGTGGACAACGATCCGACAGACACAAAATCTGTTGTGCGCGATTGCACGGTACGCAGCGGATTGTGTATGCCAGCCGTTGCGTACCGATTAATCGGTTGTGACGGTTCCATGACATTCGCCCAGGCGGGCTCCGTGCTGTTGATCCTCAATCCCATCGCCGGCCGTCGTCGTCGCGGTCTGGTCGATGCCGTGGTGGGGCGCGTGCGCGCTGAGGGTTGGACGGTGGACGTCGTCGAGACTGCCGCCGAAGGCGATGCCTGCTGCCTCGCCGAGACCTGTGACGCGAGTCGCTACAGAGTGATTGCCGTGGCGGGTGGCGACGGTACCATCAATGAGGTCGTGAACGGTCTTTCCCGTAGATCGGCGACGGCGCCGCCGCTGGCGATCGTGCCGCTGGGCACCGCCAATGTGCTGGCGCACGAGCTGGGTCTCGGCTTCAGCCCCCAGTCCGTGGCACGCACGATGACGGCGGGGCGCGAGCTGCTGATGTGGCCGGGCGAGGCCAATGAATGTGGAGCTGGATGCCGTCCGCCGCGCTGCTTCTCGTTAATGGCGGGGGCTGGCTTCGATGCCAAGGTCGTGGCAGGCGTCACGGCACCGTTGAAGCACCGATGGGGCCGCGGTGCCTATGTCTGGCGTTCCCTGGTCGAGGCATGGCGCTACCGGCCGGTGCGCTACGCGGTGGAGGTCGACGGCAAGACGCAGGAGGCCGCCTCGGTGATCGTCACGCGCGCCCGGCACTATGCGGGGCCGTATGTCGTGGCACCCGAGGCGGCGCTCGAGAAGCCGCTGCTGCATGTCTGCCTGTTCGAGCGCTGGGGCTGGATACACGCATTGCGCTTCGGCGCGGCCCTGTTGAAGGGCGCGTTGCCCCGCACGCCGGGCTATCGCGTCCTGGCCGGCCACAGAGTTCGCATTTCGGTGACCGACGACGCCGGCGAGCGCCGACGGCAGCCGGTGCAGATCGACGGCGACGACGCGCTCACGCTGCCAGTATCGATCGGCCTCGCCCCGAGAGGCGTACGGGTCCTGCGTCCCTAGCGCGTCTGCTGCAGGCGGCGTACCGACTCTGCAGTCGGATGGCCGTCGGCGGGCAGTCCGCTCTGCTGCTGAAACAGACGCAGCGCCGAGCGGGTCTTGGGGCCCAGCAGACCGTCGGTCTCATCCTTGTAGAGGCCGAGCCTCGCCAGCCGGTTCTGGATGTCGATCACCGTATCGCGCGACAGCGGGGCGTCGTCGGCTGGTGCGGCCTGCTGGACCGGCAATCCGCCGGCGATCTGGCGGGCCAGGATGCCGACCGAGAGCGCATAGAGCGTCGAGCGGTTCCAGTTCATCACCGCCTTGAAGTTCGGATAGATGATGAAGGCCGGGCCGCGGAAGCCGGCCGGCAGGAGGATCGATGCGGCATCGTCGACCGCCGGCAGCGGCGCCCCGCCGGCCTTCTTCACGCCCATCGCCGCCCAAGCGCGTACCGGCTTTTCGACGGTTGTGTCGGCCTGGTCGAGCGGGAAGCCGCGCGGCAGCACAATCTCCTCGCTGGACGGCAGGCCCGGCCGAAAGCCGATGCCGCGCAGGAAGTTCGCGGCCGAGGCGAAGGCGTCGGGCAGGCTGTTCCAGATATCGATACGGCCATTGCCGTCGCGATCGACCGCCCATTTGGTGAAAGTCGAGGGCATGAACTGCATGTTGCCCATCGCGCCCGCCCATGAACCACGCATCTGGTCGCTGGTCATGTGATTCATGTGCAGGATGCGCAGCGCCTGAACCGTCTCGTTGCTGAAGAACTCCTGGCGCTTGGTCATGCAGGCGAGCGTCGACACGGACCGCACGACGCGGAAATCGCCCATGAAGGAGCCGTAGTTCGTCTCGATGCCCCAGAACGCCATGATGTATTGCGGCGGGATACCGTATTCGGCCTGCAGGGCGTCGAGCAGAGCGCGATGCTGCGCCATGCGCTGCTGGCCCTTCACGATACGGTCGGGCGTCACCGTGCCGCCGACATACTTGGCATAGGTCAGCGAAAACTCGGGCTGGCGCTGGTCGAGGTCGATGACCTTCTGATCGGGCGTCAGGCCCTGAAAGGCGCGATCGGCAATGTTGGCCGGCACGCCCTGGCGCATTGCGTCGGCCTTGATGGTCTGCAGGCAGGCGCGGAAGTCGCCGTTCTGGGCGGCCGCCGAATTTGCGAGTGCGCCTGCAAGAAATGCCGACGTTGCGGCGATGATCGCGATATTGGGAAGAGGAGTCATAGAGTGGAGAATATCACGAGCCTGCGACGGTCATGCCCTCAATTCGTACTGTGGGCGCGTTGGTCGAGCTCTTGAACTGCAGGTCATTCGCAGGCGTCATGTTGAGAAACATGTCCTTCAGATTGCCGGCGACGGTGATGCCGCTGACCGGCCAGGCGAGCTTGCCCTTTTCGATCCAGAAACCCGAGGCGCCGCGGCTGTAGTCGCCGGTGACGCCGTTGACCCCGAAGCCGATCATGTCGGTGATATAGAGGCCGCTCTTGATGTCGCCGATCAGCTCGTCGACCGGGATCTTGCCTTTCTCGAGATAGAAGTTCGAGGTGGTGGGCGAGGGCGGGCCCGAGACACCGCGCGATGCATGGCCTGTGGGGTCGAGGTTAAGCTGGCGCGCGGCCGCGAGGTCGAGCAGCCATGTCGTGAGCACGCCGTCGTCGATCACGGCCATCCGAGCCGTCGGCAGTCCCTCGGCGTCGAATGGCCGGCTGCCCAGTCCGCGCTTGCGCAACGGATTGTCGAGGATGCGGATGCCGGACGCGAAGATGCGTTCGCCCATCTTGTCTTTCAGAAACGACGTGCCGCGCGCGACGGCCCGGCCGTTGATGGCGCCGGCGAGATGGCCGATCAGGCCGCCCGAGACACGGCGGTCATAGATCACCGGCACGCGGGCGCTCTGCGCCTTGCGCGGGTTGAGGCGGCGGACGGCGTATTTCCCGGCGGTACGGCCGACCTTTGCGGCCGCCATCAGATCCTCGAGATGCACGGCACTCGACCATTCGTAGTCGCGTTCCATGCCGGTGCCCTCGCCGGCGAGAACGGCGCAGGACAAGGAGTAACCGCTGCGGCTGTAGCCGCCGCTGAAACCATTGGAGGTCGCGAGCACAACGCCGGTTCGGCCCCAGCCCGCCTCGGCGCCCTCGGAATTGGTCACGCCCTTGGTGGCGCGCGCGGCGTGCTCGGCCTCCGCCGCCATCGCGAGCAATTTCTTGGCAGTGGGCCGTCCCTTGTCGTTGAGATCGAGGTCGGGCCAGCTCTTCGCCAGCAGCTCCGCTGGTGCGATGCCGCAAGTCGGATCTTCTGGCACGACGCGGGCCATGTCGACGGCACGGCTGGCCAGCTCGCGTAGCGCACCGGGGGCAAAGTCGGTCGAGGAGACGAAGGCCTGGCGCTGGCCCACGAACACGCGCAGGCCGAGGTCGCGACCTTCGCTGCTCTCGAGCTTTTCGCGCTTGCCCAATCGCTGGGCGACGGAGATCGACTCGCCGTGGACGAACAGGGCGTCGGCCGAGTCTGCGCCGGCCTGCTTCGCCCACTTCAGCAGGTCGACCAGGAGATTGGCATCCGGGGCGCCCGAGTCAGGCTTCTTTTTGGAAGCCGTCTTCGGCGTTGTTGACGCAGTCTTTTTCGCTTTGGCCATGTGGCCGTTCTACGCGCTAACGGGCCGTGTCGTCGAGATAGTAGGAGAAGAAGAGCAGACCGGTTGCCGCGATGCCGACCGTCCAGAAGAGCGCGCGTACCAATTCTGCCACGATCGCCTGATCGGGCCACAGGCGGGCGGCGGCATCGCCGACATACTGGTGACCGACGATACCGATCATCGTGCCGAGCAACAGCGACAGGGCGCCGTTCCAGAAGTGACGCACGACCCGCATTACCGGACCCTCGCGACGCCTGAGCGGCGAACTAGGGTCCGGCGGAACCGCCAGGTTGGATTGGGCGGCGGGTGCTTGGCGGGCAGATGACATGCGCGATATTATAGCAGGTGCTGCCTGCCCGGGTCTCAGTTGCCGGCGTAGGCGATGCCCGCCCGGGTCTCGGCGATGGCGCTGTCCACGAACTGGATGGCGCGGTCACGATGGCCGCCCTTGTTCGCTGGTGCACGCAGCAGCTCGGCGCGAGCCGCCTGCAGCGACCCGATGGCGGCCTGCATGTTGGGCTGATTGGCGCCGGCGGCACAGGCGCCGATGACGATGCCGGCGACAAGGCTGGCGGCTGCAATCTTCATTGTTGGGCTGATCATGTTGAAGCTCCAGAAGAAACGGGCGGGTTCTTCCCGCCCGTCATGCTAGCCGCCGCTCTTCTTTCGGTGAACGGCTATTTCGCAGCCGCCGCCCTGTTTGCAGCCGAAGTGACGGCTTTCAAGGATGCGGCCACGATATTGGAGTCCATGCCGACGCCCCAAAGGACCTTGCCGTCGGCGGTTTCCGCTTCGATGAAACTCACCGCCTGGGCGTCGGACCCGGCGCCGGTCGCGTGCTGGTGATAGTCCCGCACCCTGATCTTGATGCCGCAGTTCTTGCCGATCGCGTCGACATAGCCGGCGATCGGGCCGTTGCCGCGGCCGGAGATGGTGGTCTCCTTGCCGTTGAAGGTCACCTTGGCATCGAGAAGACGCACGTCGGGATGGCCGGGCTCGGGTACCGTCGTGTGGCTGTCGAAGGAGACCGGCGTGTCGCGCTCGAGATACTCCTTGCGGAAGGTGTCCCAGATCAGCGCCGGCTGGATCTCCTTGCCTGTCTCGTCGGCGATCTGCTGGATGACCTTGGAGAACTCGACCTGCAGGAGACGCGGCATGTCGATGCCGTAGTCGCTCTTCAGGATGTAGGCGATGCCGCCTTTGCCCGACTGGCTGTTGATGCGGATGATCGCTTCGTAGCTGCGGCCGAGATCGGCCGGATCGATCGGCAGGTAGGGGACTTCCCAGACCTTGCTGTTCGACGCTTCAAGCGCCTTGAAACCCTTGTTGATGGCGTCCTGGTGCGAACCCGAGAAGGCGGTGAAGACCAGGTCGCCGCCATAGGGATGGCGCGGATGCACGGGCAACTGGTTGCAGTATTCGACCGTCTGGCGGATTTCGTTGATGTTCGAGTAGTCGATCTCGGGATCGACGCCCTGAGTGTACATGTTCAAGCCCAGCGTCACGAGATCGACGTTGCCGGTGCGTTCGCCGTTGCCAAACAGGCAGCCCTCGATGCGGTCGGCGCCGGCCATGTACCCCAACTCGGCGGCGGCCACGCCGGTGCCGCGGTCGTTATGCGGGTGCAGGCTCAGGATGAAGCTGTCGCGATACTTGAAGTTGCGATGGCACCATTCGATCTGGTCGGCATAGACGTTGGCCGAGGCCATCTCGACCGTTGCCGGCAGGTTGATGATCATCTTCTTCTGCGGCGTCGGCTGATAGACGTCGGCCACGGCGGCGCAGATGTCGCGGGCGAACTCGAGCTCGGTGCCGGTGAAGCTCTCCGGCGAATACTCGTAGACCCACTCGGTGGCAGGATCGGCGTCGGCCAATTGCTTCACCAGCTTGGCACCCGACACGGCGATGTCGATGATGCCGCTATAGTCCATGCCGAACACGACGCGGCGCTGCAGCGTCGAGGTCGAGTTGTAGAGATGGACGATGACGCGCTTGGCGCCGCGGCAGGCCTCGAAGGTGCGCTCGATCAATTCCGGGCGGCTCTGCGTCAGCACCTGGATGGTGACGTCGTCGGGGATCATCTTCTTCTCGATGAGTTCGCGCACGAAGTCGAAGTCGGTCTCGGAGGCGGCGGGGAAGCCGACCTCGATCTCCTTGAAGCCCATGTCGCAGAGCAACTTGAACATGCGGGTCTTGCGGTCGGAATCCATCGGCTCGATGAGGGCCTGGTTGCCGTCGCGCAAATCGACCGCGCACCAGATCGGTGGCTTGGTGATGACCGCGTTGGGCCATCGTCGATCCTTGATCTCGACCGGTTTGAACGGGACGTACTTTTCTGCCGCGTTCGGCATCATGGGTTTCTGGGGTGACATTGATAGACTCCTCGCGCCGCGCACGGCCGTGTGGCTCTAACGAACACTGCGATGGATAAAAAGGGTGGCGGCGACTGGTGGGGGCAGAAGACGAACGACAAGCGACCCGCAAGGGCCCCGGACGAACCGGGGCGGCGGGTCAGCCAATAAGTCGAAGCGTCGTCAGTCGCAGCATGTTGGGCCGGACAATCCCCGATTTGCCGGCCGCCGTCAACCCGCAGCGGTCAACCTGCGGAGGCAGGCTTCCGCAGCAGGAAGCTGAAATAAACCATTTCGCCGCTGGCCAGGAGGGACGGGATGCGCGTTCCGTCGACGCCGGTGAAGACATCGGCGATGGCCGAAAAAGGGCCGGAAACAATGCGCCGGCCGCCTGCCCGGCGACGCGGCGTATCGCGATGCAGAGCTTCGATGACATTGGCCGTGATGTCGCGTTCGGCGACCAGCTCCAGGCCGCAACGCGCCAGCGCGGCCCGCCAGTCGGCAACTTCGTGAGCAAGCCGCAGATCGGTGTAGTGCAGATGGCCGCCAGGACGGAGCACGCGCCTCACTTCGGCGAAGAAGCGGTCGATCGATGGATAGCAGAAGGAAGATTCAACGTTTATGACGGAATCGAAACTGGCATCGGCAAAAGGAAGCTGTTCGGCGTCTCCTTGCTGGAAGTGTAGATTGGCCAGTCGATGATGCTTGTTGCAGAACTTCACCGCCTGGCTGCTGAGATCGATCCCGACCATTCGCGCGGGCGAAAGATAGCGCGCCACGAACGAGGCGCCGCCGCCGCGGCCGCTGCCCACTTCCAGCACTTCGCAGCCCGCGACGGGTGCCAGCGTGGCGACGTGATGGTAGAGCGCGATGGGATAGCGTTCCGCATCGTCGGTCGGCTCGAGGACGAGTGTCTTCGTACTGCAATCGAGGTCGGCGTAGCCGTAGTTCATCAGGGTCCACCAGCCGACATTGCCGAAGCGGGTGGCAAGCAGGCCGAAGAACACGCGCCAGAGGGTGCGACGCAAGGCCGGCGTCCGATTGAGGACCCACAGAAAGGCATCGGCAATCATACGTTGAGCATCCCCCTCGCTTGCACGGCTAAACGAGCCTTGCCGCGACAGGCCTTGCTGGGGCAAGGCCCGCTTTGGCAAAACCTCGATTGCTGCCTCGAATCCCGCGCGGCTCGGCAGTAGGATGCATACTGGAGCGACGGGGGGCCGTATGCACTGCCCAATGTGTAACACCGAAGCCAAGCAAGGGGCTCGTTTCTGCACTGCCTGTGGAGCGCAGCTTCCGGCGACTTGCAGAGCGTGTGGCGTGGCGAACCTGCCGGGTGACCGTTTCTGTGCCGGTTGTGGTACCGGCCTTGCGGCGGCGTCGGTGGAGGCGCTGCAGACCCTGGCGTCGGGCCTTCCGCCGGCACCCATCGCCGCGCATCGTCGGGTCGGCGACGGCGAACGCAAGCGGGTGACGGTGCTGTTCGCAGACCTCAAGGGGTCGACCGCGGCGATCGAAGGGCTCGACCCTGAAGCGGCGCTAAACCGCATCGAACCCGCCGTCCAGATCATGATCCGCCTGGTCCATCGCTACGAGGGCGTCGTCTGTCGCCGGCTGGGCGATGGTATCCTCGCAATATTCGGCGCACCGGCGGCACACGAGGACCATGCGGTGCGTGCCTGTTTCTCTGCCCTCGGCATGCAGCGCGAGATGCGGGAAGCCGGCACGGGCGAGATGCTGCGCGTCGGGCTCAATTCCGGCGATGTGCTCTACCGCACCATTTCCTCGGAACTCGGGAGCGAGGTCGATGTCGTGGGCCCTGTGGTTCATGTCGCCGCCCGCATGGAGCAGCTTGCCACGCCAGGTTCGGTCTACATGACGGGCGAGACCCAGTCGCTGACCCAGGGCCTGGTCGAGACCCAGGCCATCGGTCCGCGCGAGGTCAAGGGGGCATCGGCGCCAATCGAGATCTACGAGGCGACGGGTGCCCTGCTGCATCGTTCGCGCTGGCAGGCCTCGGCATCGCGCGAGCGTGCCCCTTTCGTCGGCCGCGATGGCGAACGCGCCACGCTCGAGGCGGCGCTCGCGGCGCTCGACCGGCGACGCGGCGGCGTCATCGGCATCTGCGGCGAGGCAGGCCTCGGCAAGTCGCGGCTGGTGCATAGCGTGGTGCGCGACAGCGACAAGGAATCGCCGCACAAGACCGTCTTTGCGGCTGCGACGGCGCTCGGCCGTAACATTCCCTATCATGCGCTGGCTTCGGCGTTGCGCGACATGATCGGCATTGCCGACAGCGACGATACGCAACGCATTTCGAGCATCCTCTCGACGGTGCTGGGCGAGCTCGATCCGCGCCTCGTCGCCGACGTGCCGGTTTTCGTCTCGCTGATCTCGCTGGCCGGCGCGACACCCGAATGGCTGGCTATGGATCCCCGCGGCAAGCGCGCGGCCGCACGCGATTCCTTCATTCGTCTGGCACGCGCGGCCGCGGCGCGTCGGCCGGTTGCCTTCGTCTTCGAGGACATGCACTGGGTCGACCGCGACAGCGAGGAAGTGCTGCGCGCTGTGGCCGAACTGACGCGCGAGGCCCCCTTGCTGGCCGTTCTGACCTATCGCGCCGAGTACAACGATTCGTGGCTGCCGGCGGTCGGTGGCACACGGCTGCGCATGGCGCCGCTCGGCGATGACGATGTGCGCCGCTCGCTCGGCGAATGGTTCGTCGAGGGGCCGGAGACCGAGCAGCTCATCGAGCGGCTGACGCGCCGTGTCGGCGGCAATCCGCTGTTCGTCGAGGAGTGCGTACGGGCTCTGGCGCATCAAGGCGCGCTCGCCAGCATCGTGGTGGACGGCGAGAGCACCCAGCCGCGCCGTCGCCGCTATGCCTGCTGGGAGACGCCCGATCTGATCACCGTGCCGCCGTCGGTGCACGATGTGATCGCCTCGCGCATCGACCGGCGTTCGCCCGATTGCGTGGCACTTCTGCAGACCCTCGCGATGATCGGGGCACGCGTGCCGCTGTGGCTGGCCGAACGCGTGTCGGGCTTGACCCCGATGCGGACGGAAGCGGCGTTGCACGAGGCGGTATCGGCCGAGATCCTGGTACAGGCAAGCCTCTACCCCGACGTCGAATATACATTCACGCACGCGCTGCTGCGCGAGGTCGCGCATGATTCGCTGACGCGCACGCGCCGCGTCGAGGCGCACCGACGTATCCTCTCGGCTATCGAAACGCATCATGCCGACCGACTGCCGGAGCACGCGGAGTGGATGGCGCACCATGCAGCCGAGGGCGAGCTGTGGGACGTCGCGGCAACCCATCAGGGCCACGCCGCCGAACGCGCCCTGGCGCGTGGATCCTATGCCGAAGCGATTGCGGGGTTGCGCGCGGCGCTGGGGTCGTTCGAGCGTTCTTCACGATCGCGCGAGGCGACCGAGCGGGCCATCGACCAGCTCCGCCTCCAGCGGGCGCTGCTCTATGCGACGGGCGGTGATCCGGCGGAGATCAAGGCTGCCCTGACCCTGGCCGAAGAACTCGCACGCTCTATCGACGACCGCGTGCGGCTGGCCTGGGTCTGGGCCGATCAATCGAGCCAGTCCTGGGTCGAGGGGGAGAACGGCCAGGCAATCGCCGCGGCGCGGCGCAGCCTGGAGATCGCCGAAGAGGTGGCAGACCTGCGGTTGTGGGCGCTGGCGTTGTTCCGGCTGGGGCTCGGCCTCTACGCGGTTGGCGACTATGTCGGCGCCGCCCAATCTCTGGGTCGAAGCTGTGACCTATTGAGCGGCGATCTCAAGGCCGAGCGCATTGGGACAGCGGGTGCCACGTCGGTGCTGGGCGGCGGCTATCTCGTGACCACACTTTGCGAACTGGGGCGCTACGACGAGGCCGATAATCGTCTCACCCAGGCCGTCGCTGCCGCTGCCGTCGCGCGCGACATCTATTCGATCGCGGCCGCGCAGATCGCGCGATGCATGCTCGCGATCGCACGTGGCGATGTGGCGACGGCGATGCCTGCACTGGAAGCCTTGCTGGGAGCGGCTCGGACGGCCGGCATCGTGGCCGTAACGATCTATCTCGAGACCCTGCTCGGCCGAGCGAAGTTCATCGCCGGAGATCATGCGGGGGCTATCGAGCTGTTGAGCGAGAAAGCGGAGACTGCTTCGGTACCGCGCGCCAGCCTGCATGGATTGACTAGAATCTGGCTCGCCGAGGCCAAGATCGCTGCCGGGATGGCCGCCGAGGCGGATGCGATCCTTGAAGAGGCCGAACGCGAAATGACCGAACGTGGTGAGGCCGGCAGTCTGGCGCACTGCTGGGCGACGAAGGGCAAGGCAGCCTTGATGGCCGGAGACCTTTCGGCTGCCGAAGCCGCCTTTGCCCGCGGTTTCGATCAGGCAAGCGTCCTATGGATGCGGCCCGTCGCGGATATCTGCAAAGCAGGTCTGATCGAGGTCGCGGCAGCCCGTCAGGCTGCCGCGCCGTCGGCCACCGCTGCAGGTTAGCGCAGCGGTACGTTGATGCCGAAGCTCACGCCAGGCGGAGCTGGATAGGCCGGCGCGTAGTAGGCGGGCGGTGGCGGCGCATACACGACCGGCGGTGGCGCATAATAGGCTGGTGGCGCGTAGTACCTGACCTTGGGCGGTTTGGGGGGCTTGTAGTAGTAGGGGCCGCCATAGCCGCCGCCGTAATAGTAGTGATGATGGCGGTGACGGTGCTTCGGCCAGTCATCGTCGTCATCGTCGGCATTTGCCACAGCGGGCATGCCGGCCAGCATCGCGCCGATCAACGCCGCGCCCAACCAGGTTTTTCGCAGTTCGAACATGGAGTGGGTCATGGTCGGCTCCTATCAGCGCAGGGGCACGTTGATCCCGAAGCTCACGTTTCCGCCGGGGCCGTAGGCCGGATAGGCGGGATACACTGGGGCGTAGGCCGCAGGCGCTGGATAGACGACGACCGGGGGCGGGGGCGCATAAACGACCCGCGGCCGGGGTGCATAATAATAGGGGGCTGGAGCCACATAGACGGGCGCGGGAGCGTAGTGGTAGTGGCCACGGCCCTTCTTCCAGTTGCCCGCCATGGCGCCGCTCGTGGTACCTAGCATGACCGCGCCGGCAATTGCGGCGACGGCAATCGTCCGCAACTTCGATCGGTCCCAGGCCCTCGTCACGTTCTCGCACATTGAAGCTCTCCTTATGCCTGCGTCAGTCAACGCTCGCAGGAACAACAATGTTGCGCATCAAATGTGGCCGTAGCCTGTGATCAACTTGTGGTAAGCGGTGGGTAACGTTGGAGGATAAGTAAAATGGCAGGTCCGTTGGCCGGTGTTCGAATTCTCGATTGCACGACAGTTGTGCTGGGGCCCTGGGCGGCCCAGCAGCTCGGCGATCTCGGCGCCGACGTCATCAAGATCGAGCCGCCGGAGG
Organism: Reyranella massiliensis 521; assembly: GCF_000312425.1. GTDB lineage: Bacteria > Pseudomonadota > Alphaproteobacteria > Reyranellales > Reyranellaceae > Reyranella > Reyranella massiliensis. The sequence goes on from NZ_HE997181.1 coordinate 555,129, forward strand.
GCGATACGACTCGTCAGCTCGGGCCGGCCCGCAATCCGGGGATGGCGGCTTTCTATCTCGGCTGCAATCGTTCCAAGCGTTCGATTGTGCTCGACCTCAAGCAGGACGCCGGCCGCCAGGCCCTGTTCAAGCTGGCCGAGACGGCAGACGTGCTGATGCACAATTACCGGCCGGAGCCGGCCAGGCGGCTGGGTGTCGAATACGAAGCTTTCGAGAAGATCAATCCGCGCCTCGTCTATCTGGCGACCTACGGTTATCGCGCCGCAGGCCCCATGGGAGCGAAGGCCGCCTACGACGACATCATCCAGGCCGGTTCGGGCCTTGCCGCCCTGCAGACCGTCGTGGCGGGCCAGCCGCGCTTCCTGCCGACCATCGTTGCTGACAAGACCAGCTCCAACGGTGTCGTATCGGCATTGCTTGCCGCCCTCTTTGCGCGTGAGCGCACCGGCAAGGGGCAGGCCGTCGAAGTGCCGATGTACGAAACCTTGGTTTCCTTCGTCATGGTCGAGCATCTCTATGGCGAAAGCTTCATCCCGGCGCTCGACACGGCGGGCTACAAGCGTGTCCTTAACAAGGAGCGCCGGCCCTATCCGTCGAAGGATGGCTACTTCGCGCTGCTGCCTTATACCGATGGCCACTGGAAGGAGTTCTGCAGCCTGATCGGTCGGCCGGAACTGGCCCAGGATCCGCGCTTCACCTCGCTTGCGAACCGCCTGAAGAATGTCGAGCACTACTACTCGACGCTGGCGGAAATCTGCGCCACGCGAACCAATGCCGAATGGGTCGAGTTGCTGAAGAACTCGAACGTGCCGCACGGTCCGGTCAACACGCTGGAAGACCTGTTCGTCGATCCGCAGCTGCAGGCGACCGAATTCTGGAAGGAAGTCGACCATCCGACCGAAGGCCGCCTGCGCATGCCAGATATCCCCCCGCGCTTCAGCAAGACCAAGCCGGAGGTGACCCGGCTGCAGCCGCGGCTCGGCGAGCACAGCGTCGAGGTGCTGCGTGAGGCCGGGTTTACGCAGGGCGAGATCGACGCCATGCTGAAATCGGGCGCGACCAAGGCGGCCTAGACCGTCGCAAGAAGGATCGTCGCCCGAACGGGAGGCGATCATGATCATCCGTGCGAAACGGCGTGACGTCCTGCGCTATGGGGCGGCCTCCATGTTGGCCGCTCTGTCGGCACCCGCCATTGCGGATACCTGGCCGAGCAAGCCGATCCGCATCATCTGCACCTATCCGGCGGGCGGGCTCACCGATGTCTTCGCCCGCGCCTATGGCGATTACATAGCGCAGAAGACGGGTCAGCCTGTCCTTGTCGAGAACAGGACGGGCGCTGCCGGCGCGATCGGCGCCGAGATGGTCAAGCAGGCCGCACCCGACGGCTACACGCTGATGTTCACCAACTCGACGACGATGGTCCAGAACAAGGCGCTGTTCAAAAAGCTGCCCTACGATCCGGACAAGGACTTTGCGCTGGTCGCCTGGTTCAACACCGGCCATCTGCCGACGATCGTCAACAAGGACGTGCCGGCGACCAACATCAAGGAGTTCGCGGCGTGGGCGCAGGGCCGCAAGGTGTCGCTCGCGACCTATGGCATCGGCTCCTTCGCCCACGTCGTGACCGAAACTTTGAATCGCCACTACGGCCTCAAGATGGAAGCCGTGCACTATCGGGGCGAATCCCTGATGTGGCAGGATGTGGCGTCCGGTGCCGTACAGGGCGCCACCGGCAGTTATGCCTCCGCTTCCAGCGTCCTTCAGACGGGATCGGGACGGCCGATCGCCGTTCCTACCATGGAGCGCATGAAGCGGCTGCCCGATGTGCCGACCTTCTACGAACAGGGTCTTACCGAGAAGGCGTTTCAGATCCGCGGTTGGGTGGGTTGTGCCGCGCCTGCGGGCACGCCCGAGCAAATCGTGCAGAAGCTCTCCGATCTAATGGTCGAGGCCGGCAAGACCGAGCGTGTCCAGAAGGTTAACGACACATTCGCCATCGACGAGGGCGCACGTGACAGGACCTATTTCAAGAAGGTCCTGGACGAGGAGGGTCCAGTTTCGATCGAAATCATCAAGAGCCTGAACATAGATCCTCAGTAGCCCTCCACGCTGACGGCACCTGCGCCGATGCAGGGTTTACGCAGGGTGAAATCGACGCCATGCTGAGACCAGGCGCGATCAACGCGGCATAGACCGGCATTTCAAGAATCGGCCGCGCCATAGGGAGGAAGTGATGATTGTCCGTGCGTCACGGCGCGATGTCCTGCGTTTTGGTTCCGCCGCTGCTGCGGCAACGATTGCGGCACCGGCCATTGGCCAGGCTGCGTGGCCGAACAAACCCATTCGCATCATCTGTGGTTATCCGGCCGGTGGCCTGACCGATACATTTGCGCGGGCCTATGGCGAGTACATCGCACAGAAGACTGGTCAACCCGTGTTCGTCGAGAACAAGACCGGCGCGAGCGGGGCGATCGCCGCGGAGCAGGTGAAGAGTGCTGCGCCCGATGGCTACACGCTCATGTGGACGATCTCGACCACGATGATCATGAACAAGGTGTTGTTCAAGAAACTGCCTTACGATCCGGACAAGGATTTCGTCCTGATCTCCTGGATGGACGCGGGTCATCTGCCGCTGATTGTGAATTCCAAGCTGCCGGTGAAGAACCTGGCCGAATTCGCCGACTATGCGCGTGCCAACAAGGTGAGCCTCGGAACCTATGGTGCGGGCTCCTACAGCCACGTCGCCGTCGAGGCCCTCAATCGCCACTACAAGCTTGCGATGGAAGCCGTGCACTATCGCGGCGAAGCTCCGATGTGGCAGGACGTGGGCGCGGGCGCCGTACAAGGTGGCAGTGGCAGCGTTGCCGCCGCCTCAGGCGTGTTGCAGTCGGGCAGCGGCCGGCCAATCGCCGTCCCGACCAAGGTGCGTATGAAAATGCTTCCGGACGTACCGACCTTCTTCGAGCAGGGCGTTACCGACAAGGCGTTTCAGGTTCAGGGCTGGATCGGTCTCGTAGGTCCCTCCGGAATGCCCAAGGAGATCGTCCGGAAGCTCTCCGACATGATGGTCGAGGGCGGAAAGAGCGAGCGTATCCAGAAGATTTTGACCACCTTCGGTATCGATAGAGCCGCGCAAGATCATGTTTTCTTCGAGAAGATCGTGGCCGAGGAGGGCCCGATATGGATCGACCTGGTGAAGGGCCTGAACCTCGAGCCGCAGTGAGCTGGCCTGTCTTTCGCGTTCCGCTTTAGTTCGGAGCCGAACAATAATGCGGCGGAATTAGGGGCTCCAGTTGTTTGCATTTGCAGCTTTGCCCGGAGCGCCTGGCCGTGTAGGACAACTGCAAGTAGCAGGGGCATCGCAGCGCCCGAACGAAAGGAAGCTCATCCTGCATGGCCCTCGACGTTTATGTCGGGTCGTTGACGCGTTACCACGCCGGTGAGTGGGAGACAGTCGGAGAGAAAGCGTCGCGCGAGCGTCTCCGCCAAGGCTTGGTGGCACGTCCGCGCGGCCCTGCGGCTCTAGTCGAAAGTTCGGCAGGCATTCACGCTGCGGTAGTGGCATGGCGGGCGGATCTCGTGCGGTCGCTGGGAGACCGAATCGACACGCCCCTCGATTGGGAAGAGACGCCGGACGCTCCTTACTTTACCGGACGGCCGGGCTGGGACGGCTTCGGCTCCCTCGTTCTGTGGGCAGCCTATGCCGAACATCCCAGTCGTCGCTGCCCGGGGGTGCTACCCGAAGAATGGGACAGCGACCCCGTCCTGATGCGGTCGAATGCCGATGGATTCAGGTCGCGCTATGCTCACCTCCTGCGTCCTGTCGAGATCTGGCTGCCCAACCCCTTCGATTTCACTTTTGAGAATCTGAATGTCGATGGACGCCCCACTGTCGTGGGCTCGGCAACGGTGTTGCGTCGCCAGCTCTCGGAGCTCAACGGGGCCACCTGGCAGGCGAGCGGGGCCGTCGTCGCCGGCTGGGGGCGGACACCGCCCTCGGCGGGTACCCTGCTGGAGCAGCGCGCGCGCTATGCCTTTGCGGTGCTGTCCGAACTCGCCCAGCAGGCGACCGGGCACAAGCTGCCGATGAGACTCGACTTCTGAAACGACAACACCCCCTCCGGACCTCGAAGGGGGTGTTGCGAGCGATCAGTATCAGGCTGTGTCTGATCAGGAAGCTTGCGGAGCAGGCGGGGGCGGCTCCGTTGCCGGACGGTTACGGCGATCGGCCATGAACTGGTCGAACTCGGAACGGTCCTTGGCGGCGCGCAGCTTGTCGAGGAAATCGCGGAACTCGCGCTGCTCCTCGTCGAGGCGGCGCAGCGTCTCCTCGCGATATTCGTCGAAGGCGACATTGCCGCTCGTCTCGGGGCGGCCCCAGCGATGGCGACGCTTCCAGGCGCGCCATTCCTCGCGGGCCTGACGGCGATGCTCGCGCCACTCTTCGCGAGCCTGCTGGCGATCGGGCATATCCCAATGACCGTAACGTCTCGAGCAAAACATGCGTCCACTCCATTTCAGGTAAACGAGAAGCGCGATGCCGATTGGCCAGAACAGGATGAAGCTCAGCACCATCAGGGCGATCCACGCTGGCTTCCCGAGGTCGTCGATTCTGTCGATCAGGCCCATTAGGGACCCCCCTTAGCTTAGTGTTAACGATGTAAATGTTAACGACATTTACATTGGGCATTCATCCCTACCGAGTCAAGGGGCGGCAACTGCACTTTATGCTTTTTGGGGAAAACCCAGCCCCTGCAGGTAGATCAGCATGGCCGACTCGAGCAGCTCGTCGGCCGTCATCGGCAGGGAGCGCCGGCCGGCGTCGCCGCGGCCGAAAAGCGACGCGATGCCGTGGGACAGCGACCAGATGTGCAGGCTCATCATCAACGCCGGCGGCCGCTTGCCTGCCGGCAACAGGCCGACCAGCGTTTCGGCAGCGGTGCGCAGGACGCCGAAGGCACGGTCTCCCGCTGCACGCAGCTCGACGTTGAGGTCGGGTGGCAGGCCGGACTCGAACATGGCGGCGTAATAGGCCGGTTCGGCACGCGCAAAGGCGAGATAGGCGCGGCCGATATTGTGAAAGGCCGTGACGGGGTCGGGTTTGCCGCCGGCCCAGCCGGTGGAGAGCATGGCCTCGAAGCGTTGAAAGCCCTCGCGGGCGACATCGGCCAGTAGGGCGTCACGGTCGCGGAAATGCCGGTAAGGCGCCGCCGCGCTCACGCCGGCGGACCGCGCAGCATCGGCAAAGGTGAAGCCCGCCGGGCCTTTCTCCTTGATGAGTTCGCGCGCGGCCTTGATCAGCGCCTCGCGCAGATTGCCGTGGTGGTAGCCGCGCTCTTCGCGGTCGGGCCTTTTCCAGCTCATGTTAAGGCACTTTACATTAAAGCCGGGAGCGGCAACAGGCGGCACGATATGCGCAGACGTTGGGTGAATAGGGGGCGTTTCGTTCTTACTCTGTGCGTGCAGGATACCGGAGGCGGGCGCCATGCATCACGGAGACGTGTCGGCGGAAGTTGCGGCCGGACTGCTGGCGCTCAAGAAGCGCATCGACGCCGCGAAGATCCCATCCTCCAAGCTCGACGAGACGATCAACGTCGCGGTCTGGAACATCCGCGAGTTCGGCAAGAAGCGGCGCAAGCCGGCGGCCCTTCACTACATCGCCGAAATCCTGGGCCAGTTCGACCTGATCGCGCTGGTCGAGCTGCGCGACAATCTCGAGGATTTCGGCCGCGTCTGCCAGTTCCTCGGGCCGAGCTGGGACCTCGTCTACTCCGACTGGATGCCCGACGACGGCGGCAATCGCGAACGCACCGGCTTCCTGTTCGATCGCCGCGCCGTCACCTTCAACGGGCTCGCGGCGGAAGTCGATGCGCCGCGCGGCAAGGCGGGGACGGAGTATCTCGCGACGCAGTCGTTCTGGCGTGCGCCCTACATATGCTCGTTCCGCTCCGGCAACTTCGATTTCATCGCCATCGCCACGCACGCGCGTTGGGGCAAGAGCATCACCGGCCGCGAAGCCGAACTCGGCATGCTGGCGGACTGGATCGACGAGCGGCAAAAGGACAAGTCGGTCGAAGACCACGACCTGATCGTGATGGGCGACTTCAATACGCCCAAGCTCGACGACAGGCTGTTCAAAGCGCTGACTCGGCGCGGTCTTCAGGTGCCGGACTCGTTGATGAAGCTCAAGTCGGGAGACGTGACCGTCGGCGGCTCAAATATCACCAAGACGGCGCGCTACGACCAGATCCTGCACCTGCCGACGGCGAGGAAGCGCTTCACCAACTTCGGCGGCACGCTCGACTTTCATGTCTCCGATGCCGGCATCAAGGAGCTGTTCCCCGGCGCCGGCATGACGCGCACGCAGTTTACCTACCAGCTCTCCGATCATTTCCCGGTCTGGGTGCAGATCAAGACCGACATCGACGGCGAGCGGCTGACCCAGATCGTGCAGAACGCCCGGAAGGGTTAGTAGCCCGCTGCGCGGTCGACGACTTCCTTTAGCGGTTCCCCATCGAGGAAGCGCTTGAGGTTGTCCACGAACAGGCGCGCCACGAACTTGTCGCGCTGCGGGTGCGGGCCGCCGATATGCGGCAGCACGATGATGCCTTCGGCCTTCCAGAAGGGATGCTCGGCTGGCAGCGGCTCCTGGCGGAAGACGTCGAGCACCGCGCCAGCGATCTTCTTTTGCTTCGCCGCGGCGATCAGGTCGTCGTCCTTGATGATGTGGCCGCGTCCGAAGTTCAGCAGCCAGGCGCTGGGCTTCATCTTTGCCAGCCGCTTGGCGTCGATGAAATTGTCGGTCTCGGCCGTCGCCGGCAGGAGCAGCAGCACGAAGTCCGACTGCGCCAGCACCTCGTCGGTGCGTTCCGGCGGCAGCACCTCGGCGACATAGGTCATGGATTGATCGGCGGGGGCTTGCGGGCGCCGCTTGGTGCCGATCACGCGCATGCCGAGCGCCGCGGCAATGCGGGCGACTTCACCGCCGATCGCGCCCAGACCCAGGATGCCCAGCGTCTTGCCGGAAAGCGGCTGGGCCACGGTGTGCACCCACTTGGCCTGCTTCTGGTTCTCGACCGCCACGCTCATCGGCTTTGCGACGTAGAACAGCGCGGCGATGATGTTCTCGGGCATCGATTCAGTGTGCGTGCCGCGCGCGCAGGTGAGCGCAAGCTGCGGCGGCAGGTCAGGTAGTGCCAGCCAGCCTTCGACGCCGGCGCTCATCGCCTGTGCCCAGCGCAGCTTCGGCATGGCGGGCAGCAGGCCCGCCGGAACGGTGCCGGCCATCAGCGCTTCGGTCCGTGCAAGCTGGTCTGCCGACGGCTTCTCATTGCGCGGCAAGGTGTCGACGGCGACTCGCTCGGCCAAGCCTGCCGCGTCGATGGCGTCGAGATAGGTCTTGGCTTGATCCGTCCAGAGCAGGATATGGGCGCGATTGGTGGTCACGATGAAGACTCCTCGTGGCTGAAAGCTAGCGCCAGATCTTCTTACCGCTGCCCGGCAAACCGAGCTCGCCCCACATGGCGTCGACCTTGTCGATCACGGACTGGTCCATGCGGATCTGGCGGCCCCATTCGCGGTTGGTCTCGCCGGGGAATTTGTCGGTGGCATCGAGGCCGATCTTCGAGCCGAGGCCGGAGACCGGCGAGGCGAAGTCGAGATAGTCGATCGGCGTGCTCTCAATGACAGTGATGTCGCGCGCCGGGTCCATGCGCGTCGACAGCGCCCACATCACGTCCTTCCAGCTGCGCGCGTCTATGTCGGCGTCCACCACGATTACCCACTTAGTGTACATGAACTGCCGCAGGTAGGACCATACGCCCATCATCACCCTCTTGGCGTGACCGGCATAGGCCTTCTTCATGGAGACGACGGCGATGCGGTAGCTGCAGCCCTCGGGCGGCAGCCAGAAGTCGACGATCTCGGGGAACTGCTGCTGAAAGAGGGGGATGAACACCTCGTTCAGCGCCTCGCCCAGAACCGACGGTTCGTCGGGCGGGCGGCCGGTGAAGGTCGACAGGTAAATCGGTTGGCGCCGCATGGTGATGGCGCTGATCGTGAACACCGGGAATTGCTCGACGCTGTTGTAGTAGCCGGTGTGGTCGCCGTAGGGGCCTTCGTCGCCGTAATCGTCGAGGCTGACATGGCCTTCGAGCACGATCTCGGCTTCGGCCGGCACCTTGAGCGGCACTGTCTTGCAGTCGACCAGCTCGACCTTCTTGCCGCGCAGGAGACCGGCGAACTGATATTCCGACAGCGTATCGGGGACCGGCGTCACGGCGGCCAAAATGGTGCCGGGATCGGCGCCGATCACGACGGCGGCCGGCAGCGGCTCGCGCTTGCCCGCGCCCTTCCAGCGCTGGTGATGCTGCGCGCCGCCGCGATGCTTCAGCCAGCGCATCAAGGTGGTGTTCCTGCCGGTGACCTGCAGGCGATAGATGCCAAGATTGAAACTGTCCTGCCGGTCGCCTTTGGGATCAGGTCCCTGTGTGACGACCAGCGGCCAAGTGATCAGCGGCGCCGGCTCGCCCGGCCAGCAGGTCTGGATCGGCAGACGGCCAAGGTCGATGTCGTCGCCGGTGAGCACGACTTCCTGGCAGGCCGCGGTGCCGACCGTCCTGGGCTTCATCGCCATGACCGTGCGCAGCATCGGCAGCATGTCGAGCGCCTCGCGCCAGCCCCCGGGCGGCTCGGGCTGACGCAGGAAGGCCAGCGTCTCACCGACGGCGCGCAACTGGGCGGGCTCGCGGTCCATGCCCCAGGCGACGCGCTCCACGGTGCCGAAGAGGTTGACCAGCACCGGCACGTCGGAGCGGCTGCCATCTTCGCGCACCACGTTCTCGAACAGCACCGCAGGCCCTTGTTCGGCCAGCAGGCGGGTCTGGATCTCCGTCATTTCGAGATGTGTCGAGACGGGCGCTTTCACACGCACCAGGCGGCCGGCCTTTTCGAGCCGGTCCATGAAATCGCGAAGCGAGGCGTAGGGCATACTGGGGTTGTCGTTTAGAGTGCCTAACCTCGGAGATCAAACACGTCCGAGACCAAGCGCCATGAAATCAAACACCACGCGATCAAACGCCATTCCCCCGGAATTCGAGGACCTGCTGAGCCGCGCCGGCCGGCAGGTGCTGGCGGGCTCGCATCCGCTGTGCGGGGCACTCGCCGACCCGCGCACGCGCTTCCTTGCCCGCGACGACCTGCTCGATCGCGCCAAGGTCGGCCGCCTGCGCCGCGCGCTCGACGCCGGGCTTGTGGATTCGCTCGAACCGTTGGAGCGGCCGATCCCGCCGGAGACGATCTCGGAGATGCGGCGCGACTATGGCGAGCTGCTGCCCAAGACCAGCCGTGCGCGTACGATTTACTTCGAGAGCCGGCGCGAGCCAGGTGTCAAGGCAGCGGAGCGCATCGGCCTTGTCCGCATGATGCGGTCCAAGAGCTTCCGTGCCTTCGCCGAAGCGCTGACCGGCCGCAAGCTGGCGTCGGGCTGGGGGCTGCAGGTGCTGCGTTACGGACCGGGCGACTATGCCGGGCCGCACAACGATCACCACCCGGAGAACAAGGATGCGAAGGCCGGCTATATCGACCTGCATCTCAGCCTGTGTACGCCGGGCGTCGCGCACCAATGGCTGGTCTACAGCCGCGCCGGCCATTTCAGCGAGATCGTGTCGGTGGCGAAACCGTCCACGGTGACGGCCTATCGCCTGCCGTTCTGGCACTACACAACGCCGCTGGTCGGCAAGCCGAGCGCGGCGCGCTGGGTGCTGCTGGGCACGTTCCTCTATCGCTAAGCACCGGCCTTGTGCCAGGCCGCGGCGCGATCCACCAGGCGCCGCGCGCGCTCAACGACGGGCAGATCGACCATACTGCCTTCGAAGGCCACGGCACCTGCGTTTGCCGCTTCGAAGGCGGCGATCAGGCGGCGGGCGCGGTCCAGCTCGGCGGCCGAGGCGCCGTACTCCTCGTTGATGATCGGCACATGCAGCGGGTGGATGCAGGCTGCCGTGGTGAAACCCAGTGCACGGCCGCGTTGCAGGCCGGCGCGATAGGAGTCGAGGTCGTCGATCTTCGCGAGCTGACCCATCGAGCCCATCGGCAGGATTCCGGCGGCGCGCGCGGCGGCCAGGCCCTGCATGGCAAAGACGTACATGCTGTCGGCCGACGGCAGGGCGCCCAGTTCCGTCGCCATGTCTTCGCCACCCACCGACATGCCGGCCATGCGTGGCTCGGCGGCAATGGCGAAGAGATGCGGCAGGGCCGCGGGCGACTCGATCAATGCGAGAAAGCGCGTGTGGCCGATCTCCATACCCTGCGCCGCCTCGTGCTCCGCCACCACCTCGGAGAGGAGGCGGACATGCTCGGGGCCCATGACCTTCGGCAACATCAGCGCCGCCACGCCAGGGATCACGGCGGCGGCGATGTCCGGTATGGCCAGGGTAAGCGGGCGGTTGATGCGGACGACGACGTCGGCGCCGCTCTGGGCGACGCGAGGAACGGCCGCGGCAAGGGCCGATCGTGCGGCATCCTTGTGCGCGGGCAGGATGGAGTCTTCGAGATCGAGGATGATGGCGTCGGCGCCGCGCGTATGCGCCTTCGCCACAAAACGCTCGGCCGTCACCGGCACAAAGAGAAGTGAACGCCAGTTCGGTTGCGGACGGTTTGTCATGTTGCTCGATCCCACTTGCTTCAATCCAGCCTACTTCACTCCTCTTACTTCAAGCCAATCGGCACGACGCTGATCGAATTCTGCGGGCTGCCTTCGATCACGCGGTCCGTGTAGGTGAGATAGATCAGCGCACGGCGCTTGGGATCGTAGAAACGTACGACCTGCGTGGTCTTGAAAATCAGCGAAGCGCGTTCGCTGAACACCTCGTGCGGCCTTTTGAATTTCTCGGCCTGCAGGCCGTCGACAGGGCCTACCTGATGACAGGAGATCGACGCGTAGGGCGGATCCTCGGCCAGACCGAAGGCGCCCTTGATACCGCCGGTGCGCGCGCGCGAGATGTAACAGGTGATGCCGGCGATATCGGGATCGTCGAAAGCCTCGACCACGATCTTGTCGTTGGGGCCCAGCCACTTGAAGCGATAGCCCACGGCGCCGATTTCTTCTGCGGCCGCCGGAAATGCCAGCAGCAGGGCGAGCAAGGCGAGAATCGCACGAAACATCTCAGGCTCCTTTGGCGGGAGGACGCGTGGCCAGGAACAGGCCGGGCAAGACGAGGGCCGTTCCCACTAGATGGTACCATTGCGGCGCTTCGCCAAGCGTGACCCAGGCGAGGATGCCGACATAGAGCGGGCCAAGGTACATCGACACGCTGGTCACCGATGGGCCCAGCTCGCGAATGCAGAAGGAGAAGGCGCCGTAGGCGCCGACCCCGGGAATGATCGCGAGCACGATCCAGCACGTCCAGGTACGCCAGTCCGAAAAGTCCGGCCCGCTCCACAGCATGGCCTCGCCGACGGTGAAGGGCAGCAGGACCAGCGAGCCCGCGACGGCGATGGCGCACAGTCTCGTCAGCGGATCGAGTGCGCTCGGCCGGTGTTTCAGGAGCACGGAGTAGAGGCCCCAGCAGGTCGAAGCGGCGGCGATCCAGAGATCGCCTTCGGTGAATTGCACCGAGAAAAGATTGTCGATCCGACCCTTGGCGAAGACGGCGGCGACCCCAGCGAGGCAGAGCGCGATCCCGGCCAGGCGCCCCGCCGTCAGCCGTTCGCGATGGAGCAGCCGGCCCAGTGCGACGACCAGGATCGGCGAGGCGGCGTAGATCAGGCCGATGTTGAGGGCAGGCGTCGTACGACCTCCGATATAGACCCAGGCACCGCAGACCCACATGCCGAGCGCGCCCAGCAGCAGCAGATCGGGCCATTCGCGGCCGAGCGCATGGCGGTGCCGAACCAGACGCGGCCAGACAAAGGGCAGGAGGAGAAGGGCGACGCCCAGCCATCGTCCCAAAGCCAGGGCATTCGGCGGTACGAAGGTCGCATAGCGCGCCATCAACATGTTGACGGCGAACATTGCCGGCGACAGCAGCAGCAGACCCCAGGCGAGACGACGGCGACTGACGAACGGCACGGCAACCCTGATCAGGCGGCGCGCAACCCTTCCTTGGGAACCTCGCCGCCGGCTTCCTTCACGGCCTCACGATACTCCTTCTCCGAGGAGAAGGGGGCGGTCTTGGGGAAATCCTTCTTGCGGCCGGGGCGGACCTCGCCGGTCGACGGCGTCACGACCAGCAGCTCGCCCTGACGGCCGAGGATGGGAATCTCGCGCTTCCAGCGGGAATAGACGCGCCGCGCCGAGGCCGAGAAATCGACGTAGGTCGTGAACTCGCTATGGTCCTTGATGAACAGCGCCTCGTAGGTGGCGATGAACTCCTCGACGAACTTGCGGTCGACAATCTCGAGGTTGGACATCATCCAGCAACGATCCTCGAACACCCAGTACGTGCCGATACCGATGAATTCCTTCTGGCGCGTCAGGTAGGGATAGAAGGGGAAGCCGCGGCAGGCGATCGTGCGGTTGTCCCGTTCGCAGAACCGCGCGCCCTTGCAATGGATGGCCATGCAATCGTCGGTGAGTTCGGCCACGATCTGCCGGGTCGCATAGTCGTAGGGCTTGAACTTGGACCAGAGGTCGGTGCGGGTTTTCAGCAGGTCGAACTCGACCTTGTGGACCACCGGCACGGCATTCTCAGTAGAGCAACAAACCGGCTCTCCGCCGTTCAGCGGGGCGCACTTTCGTCCGCAGTCGAACCGCGAGACGGGCGCCGTGAACCCTTCGTAGAGGGTCGCAAAATCGGCCGGCTTTATCTTTGACTTTGGGGGCTTGGAGGGCATTGAAGCCATGTAACCCAAGTTCTCTGTGAAAGAACAGTTAAGGAATTATAGCGGCTGCCTAGGGATGAGGCAGTACCCGCCAGACGACGGTTTCGCGCATGCCGCGGTTTTCGAGCTGCAACGAGGTCGGAATTTCATACCTTGCGCACTCCACGAGGCCCTGGGCGCTGAAATAGTTCCGGCCTGGATCGCCCAACAGCACCAGCCGACCCCTGGCCGCATGGCTGCGCAACCAGGCTAGCGCCCGAACCGACATCTCGCGCTCGTAACAGACGTCGCCCGCGATCACCACGTCGGTCTCAGGGTCTCCGTCGGGCCCGGCCAGCCAGTCCGTGCTGCTGGTATCGACGGCAAGGCCGTTGGCCTCGGCATTGAGGCGAGCGGCGATCAGGGACAGCTCGTCGATGTCGTTGGCGATCACGCTCGCGGCGCCCGCTTTCGCGGCAGCCATCGAAGAGACGCCCGACCCTGCGGCGAAGTCGACGACGCGCTTGCCGGCGACGAGCTGCGGATTGTCGAGCAGGTAGCGGGCCACGGCCTGACCGCCCGGCCAGCAGAAGGCCCAGTAGGGCGGGTCGATATTCTGCTCATCCAGCCAGGCTTCCGTGGCCTGCCAGATCGGCACATATTCGCTGGCGAGCCACAGCTTGAACTCCGGCACCATGGCGGGAGCTTCGAGCGCGGTGTTGGTGCGGATGAACCCTTGAGGGTCGGCGGGCAGGCGCGGCATCAGCCTTAATAGAGATGATCGACGACCAGCGCGAGGAGCAGTAGCCAGCCGACCTGGGCATTGGACTTGAAGCGCATCAGGCAGTCCGCCGGATCGCCCGGCCTGACGAAGGCGATCTGCCAGAAGAAGTGCGCCGCGACGCCGGCGAGCAATATGAAATAGCCCGGACCCAGGGCGCCGAGCACGCCCGTCAGGGTCCAGAGGCCGATCGCCAGGACCGCAAACAGGGTGAGCCAGCGTCGCGGGGCATTGGCAAAACGACGCGCCGTCGAGCGCACGCCGACGATCGCGTCGTCGCGCTGATCCTGCATGGCGTAGATCGTGTCGTAGACCATGGTCCAGGCGACACCGCCGAAGTAGAGCGCGACGGTCGCCCAGGAGAGGGTTTCGGTGACGGCGGCGTAACCCACCAGCGCGCCCCAATTGAAGGCAAATCCCAGCACGACCTGCGGCCAGGAGGTGATCTGCTTCATTGCCGGATAGATTGCGACCAGGAGCAGGGAGCAGAGCGCGACGCCGCCGGCGAACTTGTTCAGCTTGAAGAGCACGGCTGCGCCGACGAGGCCTTGCAGGCCCATCCAGATCAAAGCGTGGTGCAGCTTCAATTCACCCGAGGGCAGGGGTCGCCCTCGTGTACGCTCGACACCGGCATCGACCTTGCGGTCGAGGATATCGTTCCAGGTGCAGCCCATGCCGCGCATAGCAAGGGCCCCCAGCGCAAACAGCGCCATCAGGCCCGCAAGTCGTCCCCAGTTCGGCGCCGCCGCCAGCGCCAGCGACCACCAGCAGGGAAACAGCAGCAACCAGATCCCGATCGGCCGGTCCCAGCGCGACAGCCTTCCATAGGGGCGCGCCCACGGCGGCAGATAGCGCAGGGTCCAATGTTGACGATTGATGTCGGTGAAGCCGGTTGTCCGGTCGGCGGTCATGGCGGCATCATGCAGTCATGCAACTTGGAACACCATGAGCCGATGAGCGCAGCACGTCTCTTTGTCGAGGCCGATCTGTCGAGCGGAATCGAAGTGCCGCTTGAGGAAGCGCAGGTCCACTATCTCCGCCACGTCCTGCGCCGGCCCGATGGCGCGCCGCTGCTGCTGTTCAACGGCCGCGACGGCGAATGGCGCGGCACGCTCGCGGCCCGCGGCAAGAAGGCGGCCGTCGCGGAGATCGGAGACCTGACTCGTGCGCAGGAGTCCGAGCCCGATGTCTGGCTCTGCTTCGCGCCGGTCAAGCGGGCGCGTATCGACTTCATCGCCGAGAAGGCCACCGAGCTCGGCGTCTCCGTTCTGCAGCCGGTCGTGACCCGCCATACGGCCGTGGAGCGCGTCAACGTCGCGCGGTTGCGCGCCAACGCCATCGAAGCGGCGGAGCAGACCGAGCGCCTGAGCGTGCCGGAGGTGCGCGAGCCGATCGACCTCGGACGTCTGCTCGATGCCTGGCCGGCCGGTCGCCGCCTACTGATGTGCGACGAGACCGGCGGCGGTCCGCCGATCGGCGATGTGCTGGGCCAGCTCGACGATGCGGCGCGCGCCGCGCCCTGGGCGATCCTCATCGGGCCCGAGGGCGGTTTTGCCGAATCCGAGCTTGGGGCGATGCGTCGCATAAGGGATGTTGTGTCGGTCGGGCTCGGCCCGCGCATCCTGCGAGCCGATACGGCGGCGCTGGCGGCACTTGCCTGCTGGCAGGCCCTGGTCGGTGACTGGCGGCGTCCGACGCCGCGTCTGGCTACCGATTATCGCACATCAAAGGTTACCGTCTGAGCGCTTGCGCAGGCCCCCGGCGGTGTGGGAGACGGGGACTTGAACAAGATAAACCAGACGCAGGCTCGCGTGAGAATTGTTCATGCGACTGCGCCGCTCCCAGCGCTTAGAAGGCGGCGGGGCGCTCAGGGAGAAGAGAAAGAATGTCCGCACCTCCGTCGGGCGGCGGCACGCTGATCGAGGATCGGCGGCAGCTCATCGAATATTTTGCTGCTGGCAACAAACCTCGCGCCAACTGGCGCATGGGTACCGAGCATGAGAAATTTGGCTATCATACGAAGACGCTGAAGCCGCTCGCCTACGATGGGCCGGACGGCATTCGCGCCATGCTCGAAGGGCTTCGTCGCTTCGGCTGGGAGCCGGTTGTCGAAGGCAACAACCCGATTGCCCTGCTGCGCGGCAAGGCCAGTATCACTCTCGAACCGGGCGGCCAGTTCGAGCTCTCCGGTGCACCGCTCGAGACCCTGCACGAGACGGCCGCCGAGAACGCCCAGCACATCGACGAGGTGAAGCAGGTCGCCGGCGAGATCGGCGCCTCCTTCATAGGTCTCGGCTTCGCGCCCGAATGGAGGCGCGAGGACATGCACTGGATGCCCAAGGGCCGCTACAAGATCATGCGCGAGTACATGCCCAAGAAGGGCAAGCTCGGCCTCGACATGATGCTGCGCACCTGTACGGTGCAGACCAATCTCGACTTCGATTCCGAAGCCGACATGGTGAAGAAGTTCCGTGTGTCGCTCGCCTTGCAGCCGATCGCCACGGCGCTGTTTGCCAACTCGCCTTTCAAGGAGGGCAAGGACGCGGGCTTCAAGAGCTATCGCAGCCACATCTGGACCGACACCGATCCCGACCGCTGCGGCATGCTGCCCTTCGTGTTCGAGAACGGGTTCGGCTTCGAGCGTTACGCCGACTACATGCTCGATGTGCCGATGTACTTCGTCTATCGCGACGGAAAGTATATCGACGCCTCGGGGCAGAGCTTCCGCGACTTCCTCAAGGGCAAGTTGCCGGCTCGGCCCGGCGAGAAGCCGACCATCAACGACTGGGCCGATCACGTCACGACGGCATTCCCCGAGGTGCGGCTGAAGCGCTATCTCGAAATGCGCGGCGCCGATTCCGGTCCGCTGCCGGCACTCGATGCGCTGCCGGCTCTGTGGGTCGGTCTGCTCTACGATCAAAGCACGCTCGATGCCGCTTGGGATCTGGTGAAGGACTGGAGCGTCGCCGATCACGATTACCTGCGTGCCGAAACGCCCAAGACTGGCCTCGCCACGATGTTCCGCGGCAGGATCCTGTCGGAGCTGGCACGGGACGTCGTCGAGATTGCCCATGCCGGTCTCAGGGCACGCAAACGGCTCGATGCGTCCGGCAACGACGAAACCGTCTATCTCGCGCCGCTCGATCGGGCGGTGGCGAGTGGCCAGGCGCCGGCCGACGAACTGCTCGCCAAGTGGCAGGGCGAATGGAAAGGATCCTTCGCAGCACTGTTCCGCGAGTACGCCTACTGAGGTAAGGTCGAGCCATGCTCGACCGTTGTGATCGCGTTCAAATCGCTGTGCATGACGCCGCCAAAGCGGCGCAGCGCTTCAACCAACTTCTCGGCAGCCAGGTCGTCCGCCACGACCATAGCCGCCATCTCTCGGCGCGCCGCACGATCCTCGCGGTCGGCGAGAGCGAGTTCGAGTTGTGTGAGGCGGATGGTGCGGGGCTTACGCAGGATTTCCTGGCCAAGCGCGGCGAGGGGTTGATGACGGCGGGCTACTGCACGGCCGACCTCGACAGCATGGTGAAGCGCTGGGAAGGCCTGGGTATTCCCTACGACCGCGACGCCGAGCAGCTTTACCTCTCGCCCGAGACGACGTTCGGCCTGCCGATCGTGATTTCCGAGAGCACCTACAGGCCGCGTGTCGGGCCGGTGTCCTTTCTCTATGAAACGACCAATACGCTGATCAGCGACTGGCGCCGCGTCGCCGCCGTCTATGCCGGTCTGTTCGGTCTCGATCCCTCGCGCTTCAGCGAGATCGGCAGCGAGCGGTTCGGCTACATTGGAACGCTCACTCTGTTCGATCCGCCAAATCGCCTGGACCGCATCGAACTCAGCCAGGTGACGGACAACGTGCATGCCATGGGCCGGTTCGCCCACAAACATGGCGACTCGCTCTACATGTGTTACGTCGAGGTCCACGATTGGTTGAACGTGCGCCAGCGCCTGCTCGATGCGGGTGCGCGCTACACGCCGCGTGGCTCCGATCCGGCGACCGATCCCGACGGCGGTTGGGTGCATCCCAAGGAGCTGCACGGTCTGCTCCTCGGAATCTCGCGCACGGGCCTTGCCTGGGACTGGTCGGGCCGCGAAGAACTGGTTCCGCCGGTATGAGTAAGTCTCTGACGCGTCGCTCTGCCGTTCTGGCGCTGGTGTCGGCTCCGCTTGCCGCCCGCGCGCAGACATCGCCGCCGGCTGAGCAATGGCAGACTGTGGTCGGACCCGACCTGCGCTTTCGTTTCGAGATGCCGCCGCCGGTCGAGAAGACTCTCGCCGGCGAGAAGGAGAAGGGGCACGCATCGGAGCGTATCGCCTGGGCGTCCAAGCACGATGGCGAGATGTTCGATTTCGACTTCGTCGACTATCAGCCGGGCTGGTTCTCCGACAAGGACACGAAGGTGATGGCGCGCGATCTCGGCCGTGGCGAGGCCGAGAAGGCGTTTCCCCGCGACAAGTTCAAGTACATCCTCGACGAGCAGATCACCCTGCAGGGGTGGGATGGCTATGCCCTCGACATCGCAGACGCCGAGGGTGCGGCGGTGATGATGAGGACCTACATCGTGAAGGACAGGCTCTATCGTCTGCTGGTCACGGCCAAGGCCGACGACAAGGCGCGGGCGGGCGCCAAACGTTTCCTCGAGTCGCTGAGATTGGCGGACACACGGCAATAGCCATGCGGATCTGCGTCTACGGCGCCGGCGCCATCGGCGGCAACTTCGCGGCGCGCCTCTCGGCGGCCGGCAATGACGTCTCCATCGTCGCGCGCGGCACTCATCTCGAAGCGATCCGAGCCCGCGGCCTCACGCTCCTCTCGGGCGACAAGAAGATCGTGGCCGAGGTTCGTGCCAGCGACCGGCCGGCCGATCTCGGACAGCAGGATGTCGTGATCTCGACGCTCAAGGCGTCGAGCCTCGGCGACCTTGCGGCCAACGTGGCGCCGTTGCTGGGTGCTGGCACGCCGGTGGTCTTTGCGCAGAACGGCATCCCCTGGTGGTATGGGCGCGGCCTCGGCAAGGAGCGCCCGAAGGCGCCGGACCTGGCGCGACTCGATCCCGATGGCGCGCTGACCAAGGCGGTGGGCTTCGATCGTGCGTTGGGCGGGGTCATCACGACGTCCAACCACGTGATCGAGCCCGGCGTGGTGCACAACATCTCGCCCGAGCGCAACGTGCTGTGGGTTGGCGAGATCGACGACCGGCAAACACCCCGCATCGAAGCTCTGCGCGCCGCATTAGCGGCGGCCGGCATCTCCTCGCCGGCGACGACGGATATTCGCTACGATATCTGGCACAAGCTGATGGCGAACCTCACCGGATCGACCATGTGCATGATCCTGGGGCAGGCGATTCCGATCCTGGCGACGCCGTTGCTGAACCGCGTGGTGCGGCGCGCCCACACCGAAGCCTTGGCCGTCGCCGCCGCCCATGGCGTGGAGCTCGACGACGATCCGGAAACACGCTACGGCGCGAAGCGCGTCTATCCCGACCATCGGCCATCGATCCTGCAGGATTACGAGCTCGGCCGGCCGATGGAAATCGAAGCAATCGTGCGCGCGCCCATCGCCTTTGCCCGCAGCGCCGGCGTCGACACGCCGACGCTCGACGCCATCGAAGCGATCTCCGTCAGTCTTGCCGAAGCGAAGGGATTGTATCGGTCTTAAAAGTAGGCTCTCGTAACGAAGTGGGGGGAGTTATGAGAATAATTGCGACGGCCTTGGCCGTTTTCGTAGTAGCGGCACCTGCTCGAGCGGACATGCCGATCTATGACGTCAAGGGGCATTGCGAGGCCGTCGCGGCCTTCGGCGGCTCGCCATCGCAATCGCTCCTGAACGGATGCTTGAACATGGAGCAGTCGGCCTACAACAGGCTCAAGCCGGTATGGGATACCCTGCCGACGGCCATGCAAAACCATTGCGACCAGGTCGCTACATTCGGAGGCGGCGGATCGTACTCTCTCTTGTCGGGATGCGTCGATCAGGAAATTTCGGCGGCCAAGGCAAACGAGAATTTCCGGTTCAAACGCTAATCGTATCGAAGCTGCCGTCTACTTCAGCAGCTTGAGGCATTCGCCGGCGGCTTCTCCTGCAGCGCGGGCGGCATCGCGCGACATCGAACCGTTCATCACCATGGGGCGGGCGACGCTGACGACGGCGTCCTTGATATCGGTCTTCGGTGTCACATTCGGTGCGGCCTTGCTGTAGATGAGCTGGCCATCCTTGGAGAGCTTGGCTGAGCAGGCAGTGGCTGCGGCTTGATCTGCCCACGCGGCGCTTGAAAACATCGACAAACCAACAAGCGAGATGTGCGGCAAAAAACGCATGACCAACCCTCAGAGACTCTGTAGTTTCATTCTTGCGCCACGAGTGAAGTTGATCAAGTGATTTCTAATAAAACTAATAAGAGTAAGTTTCCGCATAGTCGAAAAGTACAGGGACGGAAACGAATTGCGCTTCTCTTGTTGGCGGGCCTGTGGGGAGCGCCGATGGCCGCATTCCCTCAGGATTCGCGATGGGACGCGCTTCTGACGAATTCCAACTGGTACGTCCCGGTTCCCGGCCTGATTGCCTACGCCTCTAGCAACCAGAGCTTCACCACTCCGCCGCCAACGCCGATCGGTGACCAGACCCTATGGGCGCTTGGCACCGCCACGAACGGCGTCTTCACGGGCCAGAGCCAGGCCAGTTTCTATATGAACGGCATCACGACCAACAACATCACGGCCATGCAGGGGCTGGTGACGTCCGGCGGCCAGATCGTGATCTCGTTCTCGTCCGACACTGCGCCGACCACCATCGGCATCGGTCAGATGCGTGAGATCGCGGGCGTTCCCCTAATGGAAATGCAGATGATCACCGGGTCCAGTCTTCTGGTGACCCACTGGGCGTACATGACGCCCTACAATCCCGCGGTGTTCACGCCGCCGTCGCCGACGCAGGTGGTGACCGCCGATATCACCTCGCCGCAATGGCGCTGGACGGCCGGCACGACCTGGCAGCTGTCCAGCTCAACGCTGTTCGGCACGTCGACGCCCGGCACGTTCAAGATCACCAACTATTCCAACGGCTACTACTGGGGGCTGGGAGCGGCACCGCAGGGCAGCACGGTGGGCAACTTCACGGTCCTGGGCTCGATGACGCCCGAGGGCAACGTGCTCTTCAGCCTGTTGAGCGACGGCGTGCCGAACAGCTTGTCGGGACAGATCACCGGCGATGCCAGCAGCGGCATCATGGTGCTGCACCCCTATGCCGGCTCCGGAACCTATGGGCCTGCGAGCGAAGCCAGCATCATGCCGGTATCCACCATCGCTGCCGGGCAGACCTATTTCATCAGCAACGTCGGCACGTCCGTCATTCCCGCCTTTACGGGCGGCACATTGCAGGTCGACACGGCAGGCCAAGTCTACGGCCAGAACTTCACGCTCGACGGCTCGGCCGGCAATCGCCTGGACCAGCGCGGCAACAGCGCCTTGCTGACGGGTGTTTTGTCGGATGCCTCGCCGGGGACGTCGGGCCAGATCACCATCGGTAACAGCGAAAGCGGCGGCCGCATCATCCTGACCGGGGCCAGTACCTATTCCGGCCCAACCACTATCGAAGCCGGCGCGATGCTGGTGGTGAATGGCTCGATCGTTTCGCCGGTGACGGTTGGCGGCATGCTGGGCGGCACGGGCACGGTCGGCACGACCACGATCAGCAGCGGCGGCGTGCTGGCGCCCGGCAATTCCATCGGCACGATAAACGTGGCAGGCAATCTCTCCTTCGCGCCGGGTGCGACCTATGCTGTCGAAGTTTCACCCAGTGCGGCCGACCGCACGAATGTAGCCGGCACGGCTAGCCTTCAAGGGACAGCGCTGGCCGCCTTCATGCCGGGAAACTACTCGCCGCGTGGCTATACGCTGTTGTCGGCGGCCGGCGGCCGTTCCGGCACCTTTGGCGCCTTCGCCACGGTTGGCCTGCCTGACGGATTCATCGCTTCTCTGGCGTATAGCCCCACCGATGTGCAGTTGAACCTCACGGCCGTGCTGGGCATGGGCACCACGCTCACCGCCAACCAGAGCGCCGTTGCCGGCGCCATCAACAATGGCTTCAACGCCGGCAGCAGCCTGCCCAGCGGATTGTCGGCACTCTTCGGCCAGAGCGGTGCCACGCTTGCGTCGTCTTTGAATACGCTTTCGGGCGAGGCGCAATCGGGCGTTCAGGTCTCGACCTTCGCCTTCAGCAACCAATTCCTCAACACCCTCCTGGCGAGCGGTGGCAGCACCGGCCCACAACAGCAGACCGCCCAGTACGCGTCGCTGACTGCAACCGAGGCGAACGCGGAGCCACGCCGGTTGCGCGGTTGGGTGGCCGGGTTCGGCGGCTATGGCTGGCTGGGTGGTACGGCGAACAACGGCTCGTCATCGGTCCAGACCTCGGTGCAGGGCCTCGCGGCAGGCGCCGACTGGACCTTCGATCAGGGCGTGCTGGGGGTGGCCGTCGCGAGCGGCACGTCGAATTGGTTCCTGGGCGGTGGCCTGGGCAACGGCCGGACCAACGCCTTCCAGGCTGGCATCTACGGCCGTACGGCATTCGGTCCGCTCTATTTTGCGGCGGCCGGCGCCTGGGGCCTGCACGGCGTCAGCACGCAGCGCTCGGTGTCCTATCTGGCCGATTCGCTGACGGCGAACTATACGGCCACGAGCTGGTCGGGGCGGGCCGAGATGGGCTACCGCCTGGCGTTCGGCGATTACGGCGTGACGCCGTTCATCGCAGGCCAAAGCCAGGTCGTGAACATGCCGGGCTTCTGCGAAGCCTCGCAAGCAGGGAACGGTGCGGCGCTCTGCTTCAATGCCAACTCGACGCCGTCGCTGCGTTCGGAGATCGGCATCGATGCCGATGCCGCGCTCGGCAATGTTCTGGGGTCACGGGCCAGACTGATGGCGCGCCTGGCCTGGGCGCACGAGTATCAGACGACCGGATCGGTCTCGGCATGGTTCCAGTCTCTGCCGGGTTCGACCTTCGCGGTCTCGGGTGCGTCGATGCCGAGCGACATGGGCATCGCGCGCGTGATGGCGAATTTCGAACTCGACCGAGTGTGGTCGTTCCGCCTGCAGGCCGACGCAGAATTCGCCGACCGCTACGGCGCCTTCGCCGGCACGGCCCGGCTCGCCGGACGCTTCTAAATCAGGTCGCCGTGCCGCCGACCGTCAGCGCGTCGATACGCAGGGTCGGCTGCCCGACGCCGACGGGAACGCCCTGGCCGTCTTTGCCGCAGGTGCCGATGCCGGGATCGAGCGACATGTCGTTGCCGACCATGCCGACGCGGGTGAGCGCTTCCGAGCCGGCGCCGATCAGGGTGGCACCCTTCACCGGCGCGCCGAGCTTGCCGTTTTCGATCAGATAGCCCTCGGTCACGCTGAACACGAACTTGCCCGACACGATGTCTACCTGGCCGCCGCCGAAGTTGGCGCAGTAGAGACCCTTCTTCACCGAACCGATGATCTCCTGCGGGGCCGCGGTCCCGCCCAGCATGATGGTGTTGGTCATGCGCGGCATCGGCGCATAGGCGTGGCCCTGGCGCCGGCCGTTGCCGGTCGGCTTCACGCCCATCAGGCGGGCGTTCATGCGGTCCTGCATCAGGCCGACGAGACGGCCGTCCTCGATCAGCACGTTGCGCTGGGTCGGCGTGCCCTCGTCGTCGATGGTGAGTGAGCCGCGGCGATCCGACATCGTGCCGTCGTCGATCACGGTGACGCCGGGGGAGGCCACCATCTCGCCCATCAGGTGGGTGAACATCGAGGTCTTCTTGCGGTGGAAGTCGCCTTCCAGCCCGTGGCCGACCGCCTCGTGCCACAGCACGCCCGACCAGCCGGCGCCCAGCACCACCGGCATCTCGCCGGCCGGCGCATCGACCGACTTCAGGTTCACCAGCGCCTGGCGGATCGCCTCGTCGGCCTCGCGCTGCCAGTATTCGGGCAGGAAAATGTCGCCATAGGGCGCGCGGCGGCCGCTGCCGGTGCTGCCGGCTTCCATGCGGCTGCCGTCGGCGCAGACGACGCTGACATTGATGCGGACCAGCGGCCGCACGTCGGCGGCGCGCCAGCCGCCAGCGCGGATGATCTCGACGACCTGCCACGAGCCCGAGAGCGACACCGAGACCTGGCGCGCCTTGGGCTCCTTGCCGCGCACGTAGGCGTCGATCTCCTGCAGGAGCGCCACCTTCTTGGCGAAGGGCACGCTGTCGATCGGATTGTCGTCGGCATAGAGCAGGCGGTTGGTGCCACGCGGCGATTCGTCGGCCTTGCCGCCGCGGCCGGAACGCACGGCCTTGACCGTCTCGGCCGCGCGCTTCAACGCCTGCTCGTCGAGCGCCGAGGCATGGGCGAAGCCCGTGACGTCGCCCGCCACCGAGCGCAGGCCGAAGCCCTGCGAGGTGTCGAACGACGCACTCTTCAGCTTGCCGTCGTCAAACGACAGGCTCTCGCTCTGGACATATTCGAGGAACAGCTCGCCGTCGTCGCAGCCGGCCAAAGCATCGTCGACCACCTTCGCGGTCTTGCGCTGGTCGAGTGCGCCTTTGCCGAAGAAGAGGCCATCGGCGGTAGCGAGATGGTTGATCGACTTGCTCATGCGGTCCTGTCCTTCGATCCTCAGGTGACGAGGACGATCTTGCCAAAATGGGCATTGGCCTTCATGTGCGCAAGCGCTTCGGCGGCCTCTGCCAGGGGGAAGGTCCTGTCGATGGGCAGGTGCAGCTTGCCCGCCTCGATGGCCGGCCACAGGTCCTTGCGGGCGGCCTGCACGATGGCGCGCACTTCCTCGGGGCTGCGGGTGCGGAAGGTGACGCCGATATAGTCGATGCGCTTCAGGGCATGCAGGTCGAAGTTGAACTCGCCCTTCATGCCACCCAGCCGACCGACATTGACGATGCGGCCGAGGATGGAAGCGGCCTCCATGTTGGCGTTCATGACGCCGCCCGAGACCTGGTCGACGATCAGGTCGACGCCTTTGCCACCCGTCGCTTCCTTGACTTTCTCTGGCCATTTGGGATCGCGCGTGTCGAGGGCGAGGTCGCAGCCGAATTCGGCAAGCTTTGCCCGGCGGCCATCGTTGGTCGAGGTGCCCATGACGATCGATGCGCCCATGTGCTTGGCGATCTGCATGCCGAGCAGGCCGACGCCCGAGCTGGCGCCCTGGATAAGAACGGACTCGCCTTTCTTAAGGCGGCCGGCGCCGACCAGCGCATTGTGCATGGTCTGCACGGCCACCGGCATGCAGGCGGCCTGCTCGTAGCTCATGTTATTGGCGGGGATCTTGTGAGCACGGCCGGCATCGGCCACGGCATATTCGGCGAAGCCGCCGGCAGCCGAGCTCATCACGCGATCACCTGGTTTGAAGTCCTTCACCTCGGCGCCGACTGCCTCGACTTCGCCGGCGCATTCCAGGCCAACGATGGTGCCGGCGCCGCCGATCCGGCCGTGCGAATGGCCCGCGGCGACCGCGAGGTCGGCGCGGTTAAGCGAGGCGGCTCTCACCTTGATCAGGATTTCGTTGGCCTTGGGTGCGGGCTTCGGCGCGTCGGTGAACTGGACGCCCTTGTCGGTGACGACAGCTGCCTTCATGGCGGATCTCCCTAGGATCGGCTTGATGATTCAGGCGCCCTGCTTAGCAGGCAGGAGAACGTGCCTCCACGCGTCCGCTGCGTCCCTGTCGCTTTTCTTCGCGCTCGTTTCGGTGGGTGGCAGTTGGGCGGTCGATACAAGGGGAGGTGCGGGCTGAGCTTGCAATAATCGAGGAATACACTAGGTATGAATGTGGTTTACTAGGTGTGCAATTCCAATGATGTGATGCGGATATGAAGATCAAGCAGCAGGTCCAGGAACTCTTTCCAACACCGCTCTGGATCCTCGACATCCTCCCGGCGGACGCCGCGTCCTTTAACGCCACGCTCAGGGCCGAGATCGAAAGGATCATCTCGCCGCGGCCCAAGGTACCGAGCGGCAGCAACTGGCAAACGCCGCACGATCTGCACACACGGCCAGCCTTCGCCGATTTGGTCAAGCTGATCGAGATCGCCTCGAAGAGCGTGGCGGAATATCTTCACCTCGAGCGCTTTCCGATGATGATCACGGGCTGCTGGGCCAATGTGAATCCGCCGGGCAGCTATCATCCCACCCATAACCATCCGAACAATTTCCTGAGCGGCGTTTACTATGTCGACGCCCCCGGGGATGGCACGGACCTCGTCTTCCAGGATCCTCGGCCGATCTCGATCATGCCGTGGAGCGGCAAGCTCACCAACGTGACCGGGAACGCGTCCGTCGCCCAACCCCGGCCAGGGCGCATGGTGATGTTCCCGTCGTGGCTTCGGCACCACGTACCGTCCAACGAAAGCACGACCGAGCGCATCAGCATTGCGTTCAATCTCATGTTCACCAATTACGCCGAGACGCTGGCGATGCCGAGGTGGAAGGCGTCGGCGGGCGGCGCCTAACTCCGTCCTCGATGAGCTTGCCGGCAGACTACGTCGCGCTGGCTAGGCGATCTTGCTCGTGCGGCCTTGCCAGTAGCGGTCGCGCAACAGGCGCTTGTAAAGCTTGCCGGTGGGATGGCGCGGCAATTCGGGTTCGAAGTCGATGCTGCGTGGGCACTTGATCGCCGAGAGGTGCTGCCGGCAATAGGCGATCAGCTCCTCCGCCAGCGCCGGACCGGCTTCCGCCATGTTCTGTGGCTGGACGACGGCTTTCACTTCCTCGCCGAACTCGTCGTTGGGCACGCCGAACACCGCGCAGTCGATTACCTTGGGATGGTTGATCAGCAGGTTCTCGCATTCCTGCGGGTAGATGTTTACACCGCCGGAGATGATCATGAACGCCTTGCGGTCGGTGAGATGCAGGAAGCCGTCGCTGTCGACATAGCCCACGTCGCCCAGCGTGGTCCATCCGAGCGGATGGCGCGACTCCCGAGTCTTCTTCGGATCGTTATGATATTCGAACGGCCGGCCTTCCGCGAAATAGACGGTGCCCGATTCACCCATCGGCAATTCGTTTCCTTCGTCGTCGCAGATCTTGAGCTTGCCGACGACGGCGCGGCCGACCGTGCCCTTATGCGCCATCCACTCCTGGGCATTGCACATGGTGAGGCCGTTGCCTTCGGTGCCACCGTAATATTCCCAGATGATAGGCCCCCACCAGCCGATCATCGCTTCCTTGGTCGGGACGGGGCAGGGCGCGGCGGCATGGATCGCGCACTTGAGCGAAGTCATGTCGTACTTCGTGCGCACGTCTTCCGGCAGCTTGAGGAAACGCACGAACATGGTCGGCACGACCTGGGTGTGCGTGACCTTGTGTTTGGGCACCAGCTTCAGGAACTCCTCGGCGTCGAAGTTCTCCAAGATGATGGAAGTGCCGCCCAATCGCATGACGCTCATGTTGAAGCGCAAGGGAGCTGCGTGATAGAGCGGCGCCGGCGAGAGATAGATCGTGTCGGCGTCGATGCCATAGAGCTTGCGGGAGATGGCGAGCAGCGGATTGTCGAAATCGATCGCCTGCGGCTCGACGACCGGCATCACGCCCTTGGGCCGCCCCGTGGTGCCCGACGAATAGAGCATGTCGTGGCCTGCGGTCTGGTCGGCGATCGGCGTGACCGGGAAGGCAGTGATTGCCTCCTCCCAGGATTTGTAACCGGCGATGGTGCCATCAATCATGAAGCGATTGGCGACGCCCTTCAGGAGCGGTCCCAGCTCGGCGGCTTTCTCGGCCAGATACTTCGAGGTGATGAAGAGTTTCGCGCCGCAATCGGTCACGATGTAGTCGACTTCGGCGGCCGTCAGCCGCGAGCTGATCGCCGTGTAGATCAGGCCCGAGCGCTGGGCACCCCAGCAAATCTCGAAGAAGCGCGGGTTATTCTCGAGGAACAGGGCAATGTGGTCGCCGGCCTTCAGGCCCAGCGAGCGAAACAGTTGCGCGATGCGGTTGGATTGTTGGTCGAGCTGCCGGTAGGTCACCACCTCGCCGCTGCCGGCCATGATATAGGCCGGTTTGTCGGGGGTCGTTTGGGCGTGGATGTACGGGTGCACTCTGAACTTCCTCCGGCGGCATTCTTAATGAGATGCCATAAAACCGGAGGAAGAAACTCACGGCAAGCGTTGACCCGGTTCCGCCCTTCGGCTTTATTCCCCGGCGCACGACAGCGTGCCCCCGTGGCGGAATTGGTAGACGCGCCTGACTCAAAATCAGGTTTCCTCACGGAAGTGTTGGTTCGAGTCCGACCGGGGGCACCATCGTTAAAATGCAAGAAAATCAACGTTTTACGCGTTTTTCGGCGATCATGCTCTGTTCTGTGCATGGATTCTCGACTAACGTTTTAGCCGCTCTCGACTAACGTCTGACGAACGCCGAGACGTTGCTCTCTTGGGGCCTTCCCTCGTGCGCAAGCCGCTTCGCCAAGGCCGCGCCGGCCTGATCGGCCGTCAACTTCGTATAGCGATCGAGCACTTCGTTGATGCTGGCGATCGTATGGCCGGTAATGGCCCGTATCTGCTCGCGCACGCAGCCGGCGTCGTGAAGCGCGGTAATGCACGTGTGGCGCAGAACGCGCATTGTGAGCCACTCTGTCGGCAGGCGCATCGGATCACTCGGGTAGTGCTTCACGGCGTACTTGGTGGCGAAGCTTTCATGTCGCCTGGCAAGCTCAGCACGGAGCCGCCCGAACGCGACAAAGAACCTGTTTGAACTCCAAGGCCTATGGCCGACGTCGTCGACAAAGAACGTGGTGCTGCGGATGTTGTCCGTCTGACGCCGCAGCTTTGCCGCTTCGATGCGCTGTC
The DNA here is from genome assembly GCF_000312425.1 of Reyranella massiliensis 521. Taxonomy (GTDB): domain Bacteria; phylum Pseudomonadota; class Alphaproteobacteria; order Reyranellales; family Reyranellaceae; genus Reyranella; species Reyranella massiliensis. The sequence goes on from NZ_HE997181.1 coordinate 583,521, forward strand.
GTAGCTCGGGAACCACCGACCATGGGATGGTGACCGGCGCGTCGGTCTTCTCTGTGCCCCAGGCCAAGTAGGTAGTGTCGAAAATGTCGGCGGATACAGGAGCCAATCCTGGCGCCGGACTCCAAGCTTGGCCATCAAGACGATGGCGTCGCCCAAGCTCGGTCGTCCGACTTCGTCGGCGATTTCGACCATCTTGGTAACCGCCTCGAGGGGCCACACGATCAGCTTGGCCTTCGGGAGACCAATGTTGAGCTTGTCGAAAGGGTTCAGCTTTTCGGGAACATAACCAGGGTGGTCCCGCTCGTCATAGATAAGGCGCGTCTTGTTCAGCGTGGCGCGGCAGGTCCTTTACCATTGGTGCGCCATACTGGGATGAGCCTCCGCCTTCTCGCGGATCCACATCTTGGCCTCTTTGGCGCTGATGGATTCCCAGCGCCGGGTGCCGAACTTTTGAGCAAACGCCTCCAAACACAAGCGGTAGTCGTTGCGCGTCGCGGGCTTTAGTTCATCGAACTCGTCGCTATCCATAAAGTCGGCGACGATCGCAGCGATGGTGCCGGGCTCTCCGGCATCACCTGCAGGGGCTGCAGGTCGAGCGACCCGGCCAAGCTCATCGATCAGATGCGGACCGAAGCCCGGCCGGCCCTGCTTCCAGGCAAGATAGATGCGCGCAATCTCCTTACAGGCAACCATGGCCTGCTCCTCGATGGTGATCGGGAGTTCCTGCTTGTCGTGATGCTCCGCGCCCGAACCTTGGAGCATCCGGAGCTAGAGTTTCCGGGCTTCTGAACTTGCCCCAACCTTGGATCACTTGGGCTTGAGAAACGGCAGACCTCCTCGACGCTCGTGCATTCCTCGCCTACCGCAGGATGTAGGCAATCTGCCGCTCGCTGAGCCGTGACTTCTTCAAGGAAAGCCCTCCATCCGGCCAGGGTGGCTAAACTAAAATCTCTCAGCTCAAAATTGTCCGGGATTCTGGTGGCGGGTCGTTCCATCTTCGTCCACTGGGCGTCCGTTAGCACCAAGCCATCCATGCGAAGCTTGAATCACATTCAACCTTCGGTCTGAAGCCCGACAGGCCCTAGACCCTCTCCTAATCAGGCTCGCATAGTTCGGTCACGACCGTACCGACAGGCAAGCCTTCGATGTCACTTTACGTGGCGGCGGCCGCCAGATGTGGCAACGCCTCTACCATCAGATCGTGCGTTAGGTCGTGCTCGGAAGATGGACATGGAGCAGATCGCTGTCTTCAAGCGAGCCTATTCGACCAACGCGGAGCGCATTCCAAAGATGATGCAAGTTCAAGTTGGTGCCAGTGGGCCAGATTCTCTCACAGGCTGGCTCGTCGCCTTGTCTGCCTTCATTGCTGGTTTCGTGGTCTTCGGCGTGATGTACAGCTTCGGTGCGTTCTTCACTCCAATGGAGGCAGAGTTCCATGCCAGTCGCACCGAGACTTCTGCCTTCTTCGCGATCACTGGCATGCTGTTCTACTTCTTCGGCTCGATCACCGGCAGACTGAGCGATCGTATTGGTCCGCGCCGCGTCGTTCTGGCGGGCGCGATCATCTTGGGGGCCGGGCTGGCGTTTACGGCTGCAGTGCCGCAGATGTGGATCGGCTATTTGACCTATGGCGTCGGCGTTGGCATCGGGGCTTCCTTCGTTTACATCCCTACGTTGGCGCTTGTCGGCGGATGGTTTGCTCGTCATCGCACAACAGCCTTGGGTCTGGCCGCGGCCGGCACGGGGTGCGGGACACTATTGATGCCGCCGGTGGCCGCGCTCCTGATTCAGGCACATGGCTGGCGGATGGTCTATGTCATGTTCGGAGCGGGCTCGTTTTCGCTCCTTCTCCTCTGCGCCTGGCTTGCCCGCCATCCGCCACTCGCCCAGACGAGCCAGACGATTAAGCTGTGGCATGTTGTGCGGTCGCGCCCATTCGTGCTGCTCTACGCGTCCTGGGCTCTGGCCACGACAGGCCTTGTTGTATCGATGGTCTTCCTGGCACCTTTCGCTCAAGCCACCGGTGCCAGCCCTGTCGCCGCCTCGGCACTGATCTCCATTATCGGCGGTATGAGCATCCTGGGACGAGGTGGTATCGGCTTCATCACCCGGAAGACGGGCTCAGTGCTACTATACAAACTCTCGGTGCTGGTGATGGCGGCAAGTTATCTGCTGTGGATACCGTTCACCGGTTACGGTTGGCTGGTGGCTTTCGCCACGACACTCGGACTTGGCTACGGGGTGCGGATTGCCCTGACGCCAGTGGTATTGATCGAATTCTTTGGTGTCGGGAACCTTGGCGCAGTGTTGGGGGCGTTCTTCACCGCATCCTGCATTTCCGCCGCGTGCGGTCCGCTGGTCGCTGCCCTGATTATCGACCAGACGGGCAACTACAAGTGGGGCATTGTATTCGCGTTGTTGATGGGGGTGCTGGGGTTCATCGCGGTAGCACCGCTGCGGCACGGCTCCTACAGCAACGTTAAAGTAAACTAACCCCGCTACATCTTGGTGGATTTTGACTAGCTGCGCACTCGGAGCGTCGACCGTGACGCCCAGCTTAGTGCAGCCAAGAAGGAGCTAGAGCGAAAGTCGACGCACGAACCATGCACGCCAAAGACGACGTTCGCCATTTTCTGTCGGTCAACGATCTCCCTCCCGGTTCTTCAGAGGGACATCCTCGTCGAACAGGATGCGCTCAGCGGCGCCGTCGAGGTCTTCGTACTGACCGCTGCGCAGAGACCACATGAAGGCTGCCAAGCCGCCGATGCCGAGGATCAGGGCGATCGGTACAAGGTAGAGAAAGTCGGTCATCGAGCCGTCTCCCGCCGGCTCCGAGGCAGCCTCATTGCGTTGCCGATCACTACGATCGACGAGCCGGACATGGCGATCGCCGCCATCAGGGGAGTGACGAAGCCTGCAATGGCGATCGGAACGGCCAGCAGATTGTAGACGACGGCGAGGACGAGATTCTGGTGCACCAGGCTCCGCGCCGCTCTGGCAATCTCAATAGCCTCCGGCACTGCCGCGAGATCGTCGCGCAGGAAGACGATGTCGGCCGCATTGCGTCCGATGTCGGCGGCAGCAGCCGTCGCCATCGAGACGTGGGCTGCGGCCAGCGCAGGCGTGTCGTTGAGGCCGTCTCCGACCATCAGCACCCTGGTGCCCTTCGACGCGAGGGCGGCGAGGTGCGCGACCTTGCCGGCGGGCGAGACCCCGGCATGCCAAGAGACGCCGAGTGACGCGGCGATCATGCCCACGTTGTCCTCGTGATCGCCCGACAGGATCTCCACGGGAGTGCCTCGGGCCTTCAGGGTGGCCACGGCCATTTGGGCGCCGGGCCGCAAGGCATCCTCGAACGTGAAGCGACAACAAGCCCGGCCGTCTTCGGAAAGCACCACGCCTGGCGACGGATCGCCAGCGGCGAGGGCCCAGTCCGGGCGACCGAGACGCCAGACACTGGAGCCAGTTCGACCTTCAAGCCCGGCACCGGCCTGTTCGCGAAGATCGTCGAGCACGACGCCCGGCAGGTTACGGCTCTTTCCTTCAGCGGCGATGGCCAGCGAATAGGGATGACGGGACCGTGATGCCATCGCTGCGGCGACAGCCAGCAGACCGGGTTCGATGGCGTTGCCGCCGATGAGCTTCGGCGATCCCAGCGTCAGGGTGCCGGTCTTGTCGAACACGACGTGGTCGACCTCGGCCAGGCGCTCGAGGGCGCCGCCTTCCTTGACCATGATGCCGCGGTCGAACAGGCGCCGTGCCGCGACCACTTGAACCATGGGGACGGCGAGGCCCAGCGCGCAAGGGCAAGTGATGATTAGCACGGCGATCGCCGTCGTTATCGCAAAATGTACATCGCCCGTCGCGACCATCCAGCCGGCGAATGTCGCGAACGCCGTGACGTGGATCACCGGCGCGTAGAGACCTGCGGCACGGTCGGCGATACGCCGATAGGCGGTGCGTCCACCTTCTGCGGCCTCCATCATCCGCATCATCTCGGCAAGGAATGAGCCGTCGGCTGCAGCCGTCGCCTCGATCGTCAGCGGAGCCATCAGGTTGAGCGTGCCGGCCCGCAGGAGCGCACCGGGGCCGACGGCAAGCGGCAGGCTTTCGCCCGAAACCAGGGAGACGTCGAGCTCCGACTGTCCCGCGACCACGCGCGCATCGACCGGCACGCGGTCACCGGCGGCGAGGGCGATGGTCATGCCCGGCCGCAGCTCGTCGACGGGCAGGTAATGCTGAGTGCCATCAGGCCGCAGCACCGAGGCGCCGCGTGCAGCGAAGCGGGCCAACCCCTTGACCGCCGTGCGTGCGCGCTCGCGCATCATGTGATCGAGCGTGCGGCCGACCAGTAGAAAGAACAGCAGGGAGATCGCGGCATCGAAGTAGGCATGTGGCCCGTGGCGGATGGTCTCGTAGAGACTCATGCCGAAGGCGAGCAGCACGCCGATCGAGATCGGCACGTCCATATTGGTTCGCCCACGGCGGACTGCCTGCCAGGCGGAGCGGAAGAAGACGCGGCCGGAATAGACGAGCGCCGGCAGCGCCAGGGCAGCGGACAGCCAATGGAAGAGATCGCGCGTCCCGGCATCCGCACCTGACCAGACGCCGACCGAGAGCATCATGATGTTGCCGGAAGCGAAGCCCGTGACCGCCAGCGCGCGTACGAGCTCACGCAGGGTGCCATCCTCGACGCCGTTGTCAGTATCGTGAAGGTGGGTTTCGAAGCCTGCGTCCTTCAGGGTCGCAACGAGGGGCGGCGGCGTCGCGCCGCGCCAGGCGACCGTGACACGCTTGGTCGAAAGATTGACCCGCGCGCGCTCGACTCCGGGAAGCCTGGCGAGCAAACGCTCGATGCGCGCGACGCAACTGCCGCAATGAATGGTGGGGACGGCGATCTCGTTCTGATGCAGACCGGGGGCGAGAAGGCGGCTCGCCAGTAACAGCTCGTCGCTGCGGGCGGCGCTAGGGCCGGATAGCGCGCCAGGCATGCCAGGTTCCATGTCCCAAGAGCGGGAACACGACGATGAGGCCCAGCAGGCCGGTGGCCAGGCTAAGGAAGAAGAGCCCGAGCACAATCGCGCCCCAGGCCAGCATCACCGGCAGGTTGTTCCAGACGAGCTGCACGCTGGTACCCATGGCCGTGAGGGCATCGACGCGCTCCTCGAGCAGCATGGGCACCGAGAAGGCACTGATCGCGAAGGAGAAAGCGGCGAACAGCGCGCCGACGGCGCTGCCGACGATGAGCAATGCCCAGCCGGCCGGAGTGGTGAACAGCATCGCCGCGATGTGGTCGAGTCCGGGGAAATCCACCAGGCCGAAGAACAAGGCGTAGATGATCACTGCTGCCCGCATCCACAGCAGCATGAGGCCACACAGCAATACGCCCGTGAAGAGGATCTGGCCCGAGGCCGGGCGTACGAAGATCATGCCGGCGAGCGTGACAGGCTCGCCCGCCGCAATCCGCCGGCTCTTCTCGTAGAGGCCGACCGCCAGCACGGGACCCACGACCATGAAGCCTGCAAAGGCGGGAAAGAGGATATAGTCCCAGCCAAACGCAAAGAGGCCGGCGACGATCGCGGCGGAAACCGCGAAGACGCCGAGGCCGTAGGCGATGCTCGGGCCCGGTTGGATTATGAGATCGTGCCATCCCGCAGCCAGCCACCGTAAGGCGGCCGATGGGGCAAAATGGCGATTGAGGCCGTGATCGGGTCGAAGAGGCGGCATGACCGCCGGAATCGTGGGGCTCATGTCTTGGCTCCCGAGCAGGCAGATCGCGCGGCAGTGAACGAGCCGCTGCGGGCTCCCTGCTCGCCGCGTTTCACGTGGTCGACGCAATCGGGTTGCGACGTAACGGCTACCCAGACGAGGTGCGTGTTCGCGCCGGCCAGGACAAGCAGGCCGGCGCCTACGAGCAAGCCGATGGTCCAGCGGGTCGTCATGGCCGCTTCGCCCGCAAATCAATGAGGTAGAGTGCCAGAATCTTGCGCTCGACCGGAGTGAGGCGTCCCTCCCAACTCGGCATCTGCCCTTTCAAACCACCCCAGACATTGGCGTAGATCGCGTTTTCGTCGCTGCCGTGTATCCAGTGCATATCGGTCAGGTCGGGCGCGCCGAGCTCGGGATTGCCCTTTGCTTCGGTGCCATGACAGGCGACGCAGTTGGCGGCGAAGACGGCCTTGCCGGCCGCGACCTTCTCTGCCGCTACCTTGTTGCCCGCGGGGGGCGGTGCGGACAGGCTGAGCACATAGGCGACGACGCTCTCCATCTCGTCGCGCTTCAGGATGCCGTCGCGGCCGAACGCGGGCATCTGGGACACCCTGGTGTCGGGATGCGACGCATTGACGCCGACGCGAATGGTCTCCGAGATCGCTTCCGGCGAACCACCCCACAGCCACGATGCCGTGGTCAGATCGGGGAAACCCTTGGTGCCCTTGGCATCGCGACCGTGGCAGGCTGCGCAGTTATCGCCGAACAGCGTGCGGCCAGTCCGGCGCACGTCCGCCATCAGGCGCGGATCGGCTTCGATGTCCGCGAAGCTCTGGGCGGCGATCTGGCTGGTCCAGGCCGAGCGTACTGCCGCTGCCTGCTCGACGGCTCGGGCGACTGCAGCGCGATCGTTTGCCTGCAACAGGCCCTTTGTATAGTCGGAGCCGAGCGGCCAGGCCGGCATCAGCACCCAGTAGGCGACCGAGAACACGAAGGTCAGGATCAGGAACAGGTAGACCGGCCGCGGCACGGGCGTGTTCAGCTCCGTGATGCCGTTCCACTCATGGCCGGTCGTCAGGTAACCGGAATGGGGATCACGCTGTTCTACCGACATGGCTTGTCTTCATCGTGGATGATTGCCATTGCGGCCCGCTCGAACGTCGCCCGATTCGAGGGCCAGTAGACGTAGACGAGCACAATCGCGGAAAAGCCGATCAGGTAGAAGAGCCCGAAGGTCTTCGAGAACCAGACGACCTCGTCGTAGGTAAAGGTCATGGTCATTCTCCTGAGGAAGCGACGGCTCTGTGAGCGGCGTCGGTCAGGCGGCCGAGAATCTGGAGATAGGCGATCATCGCGTCCATCTCCGTGAGTAGATCGGGGCGGCCGTCGAAGGCTCGCACGTTCGTTGCCTCGCCGTAGCGCTTGATGACCCCCTCTGCGAGTGGGCCGTCGGGGTTGGCCTGTCCGGCCGCGTCGGAGGCGGCATTGGCAATCATCTCGTCGGTGTAGGGTACCCCCACCGTACGCATGGCCTTGAGATGCCGGCCGAGATCGTCGGTGCGGAGCTGGGTACGCAGCAGCCGCGCATAGTCGGGCATGATCGACTGCGGCACGAGATCGCGCGGATTGATCATGTGGGCGAGATGCCAGTCGTCGGAGTACTTGCCGCCGACGCGCGCCAGGTCTGGGCCGGTGCGCTTGGAGCCCCACAGCATCGGATGGTCGTACTTGGATTCGACGGCGAGCGAGTATGGCCCGTATCGCTCGACTTCATCGCGCAGGGTGCGGATCATCTGCGAATGACAGGCATAGCAGCCTTCGCGGACGTAGATGTTGCGGCCTGCCAGTTCGAGCGGCGTGTAGACGCGCATGTCGGGCGCGTCCTCAACGGTCTGCTGGATGGTGAAGAGCGGCGCGATTTCGACCAGTCCGCCGATGCTGGCCACGAAGATGATCGCCAGTGTGAAGCTGATCGCCTTGCGCTCGAGCTTGTAGTGAAAACCGAACATGGGCCTTACTCCGCTCCCTGCGGCGCTTCAGCCACAGCGATCGCAGGTTCCGCAGCGTCGCGCGTCGCGCTTCGGATGGTCATCCAGATGTTGTAGCAACCGACCAATGCGCCGATCAGGAAGAACAGGCCGCCGATGGCACGTGCGATGTAGTAGGGATGCATCGCGATCAGCGAGTCAACGAACGAGTAGGCGAGCGTGCCGCTGCTGTTGTAGGTCCGCCACATCAGTCCCTGGATGATGCCGGAGTTCCACATCGCGATGACGTAGATGATGGTGCCGGACAGGGCGAGCCAGAAGTGAACCTCGACCAGCCGGGCGGAATACATGCGCTCGCGCTTCCATAGCCACGGCACCACGGCGTAGATCGAGCCGAAGGTGATCATCGCCACCCAGCCCAGCGCGCCAGCGTGAACGTGGCCGACAGTCCAGTCGGTGTAGTGCGACAGCGCGTTCACCGGTCGGATCGCCATGAACGAGCCTTCGAAGGTGCTGAGCCCGTAGAACACCGCGGCGACCATCATGAAACGCAGCGTTGCGTCGTCGCGCACGCGATGCCAAGCACCGTTGAGCGTCAGAAGCGCGTTGGCAGCCGAGGCCCAGGATGGCACGAGCAGCATCACCGAGAAGGTCATGCCCAACGTCTGCACCCATTGCGGCAGGGCTGTGTAGTGCAGGTGGTGGGAGCCCGCCCACATGTAGAGGAAGGTGATGCCCCAGAAGCTGATGATCGACAGGCGGTAGGAGAACAGCGGGCGTCCGGCACGCTTCGGCAGGAAGTAGTACATCATGCCGAGGAAGCCGGCAGTCAGGAAGAAAGCGACCGCGTTGTGGCCGTACCACCATTGGGTCATCGCATCCTGAACGCCTGAGAAGAGCGAAAAGCTCTTGGCGCTGCCGAAGCTCACCGGCACCGAGAGGTTGTTGACGATGTGGAGCATCGCCACGACCAGGATGAACGCCATGTAGTACCAATTGGCGACGTAGATATGCGGCTCCTGGCGGCGCGCCAGCGTGCGCAGATAGACGACGAAATAAGTCACCCAGACGATGACAAGCCAGATGTCAGCGTACCATTCGGGTTCGGCATATTCCTTCGACTGGGTGATGCCAAGTAGGTAGCCAGTGACCGCGAGCAAGCAGAAGAGATTGTAGCCAAACAGGACGAACAGCGGGCTGAGCTGATCAGGCAGGCGCGCACGCGACGTGCGCTGCATCACGTAAAAGGACGTCGCAATCAACGCGTTGCCACCGAAGCCGAAGATGACGGCCGTGGTATGGACCGGCCGCAAGCGGCCGTAGCTCGCCCATGCGGCGTCGAAGGTGAGGCCGGGATCGACCATCAGCCACGCAACCCAGTCACCGACGAAGAAACCGACTGCGGCCCATACCATGGACAGTGCGATCCCGACGCGACTGGGTTCGTCGTAATAGCTGTCAAGTCGTTCTTCCGACGGCTCCGGTGCAAAGTAACCAGAGATCACGCCGAAGATGCCGAAGATGGAGAGCACCATGATCAGCCAGCCGTGTACCCCGATAGGGTCGTTCTTGCCGGCGACAGCGAGTGCAAAGCCGAACATCGCCATAGCGATGAGGATGGCTATAGCGATCTGCCTTTCCGACCTCGTGAGCTGCCCAATCATCGCTCCCCCCGGCTGGATCGAACTCTAACTCTACAGTACAGCAAATTCGCGTGGATACCCTGCGGCAGGAAAGCCGGCGTCAGGTGTTTAAAGGGCCTATCCAGGCCCTGCGAAGCTGACGCGGTCGCTACCCGCCAACGGTAAGCCAGCCTCGAAATTCGATTGGCGGGCACCAGGCCCACGACAAGGATACGATCACCATCAGGAAGAACGTCAGGAGGGCGGACGCAATCGTGGAGCCGATCTGGCCCGTCAGGGGGCGTCGTCGAGCTCCTCTTCCTCTCTTGCCTCACTGATCGCTGGTGCCTCGAAATCGACCGCGACGGGATCGCTCGCGGGAAAGCTGTCTGCGAGCGCCTGATCGAGCAGTTTCTCGAGATGGTCACGACCCGGCCGAGCGGCCACCGTCCGTTCTCGTTTGCCATTCGTGATCATCGGTAACCTCCTTTCATTTCCGACCATCGGCTCGGTGATTCAATCTATGCCTTTTGATTGAGTGGCATCTTGCTCCGGCGCAATGTCGGCGAGAAAGGTATTCGATACTCCATGCGTTTAGATTCGGTTGGCCGCCGATTTCTGCCTATCAGAGATCCCGAGGGCGGGCTGAAATGGAGTGCCTGCGATATGCCCACACTGCAAAAGAGCCGTACCGTTCGCGAAGTCGTTGGAGTGTTCCATGGTGCCGACGAACTGCAGGCGGCGATCGACGAGTTGCTTCAGTCCGGCTTTCATCGCGCCGAACTCAGTCTGCTTGCCAGTGAGGACACGGTGGACAAGAAGCTCGGCCATCATTACCGCAAAGTGAGTTCTCTGGCGGACGATCCGATCATTCCGCGCGCCGCTTACGTGTCCCCCGAAGCCATCGGCGGCGCGGAGGGCGGCTTAATCGGCGTCCTCATGTACGTGGGCGCCGTCGCGGCGGCGGGAGCGATCGTGGCGTCCGGTGGAACGCTCACCGCAGCCATCCTCGGCGCAGCCCTGACGGGTGGCGCCGGTGGCTTGATCGGCTCGCTTCTCGCGCGATGGGTTGGGGAGGAGCACGGGCGCCACTTACAGGACCAGGTTGACCGTGGCGGATTGTTGCTATGGGTGCGGACATGGGATGCTCGCGATGAGGAGCGGGCGATGCGCATTCTCAAGAGTCATTTGGGCGACGAAGTCCATGTGCACGCCCTGCCCGCAGTGATCTAGTGATGCCGGCTCCGAGACGGCGACTGACCTCACGCACTACCGCCGCGTCGTTGCGCTTACGACGCGGCGCAGCTCCGGTATCACTGTCGTCTCGAACCATGGGTGCTTGCGCATCCAGGATACGCTGCGCCAACTCGGGTGCGGTAGCGGCGTGAACCGAGGCGAGTACTGTCGGAATGACCTCACCGTGTCCGTCATGGAGTCCTTGCATGCCGGTCCGAGCTGGAAACGCTGAGCATAATGACCGACCAGCAGTGTGTGCTCGACAGCCGAAAGATGCGGCAATAAGAGCCCATGCCAGAGCTGGGTGCATTCTTGACGAGGTGGGTTGTCACCACCGGATGGTACGCGGCCAGGATAGCAAAGGCCTACCGGGAGGATGGCGACGCGCTTATCGTCGTAGAAGGTCGATCGGTCGATGGCCATCCAGTCGCGCAGGCGCTCGCCGCTCGCGTCGTTCCAGGGCACGCCCGTTTCGTGGACCTTCCGCCCCGGCGCCTGACTTGGGATCAGCAGTCGAGCGGAAGCCGCGACCTGCAATATCGGGCGCGCGCCAAGCGGCAGGTCGGCCTCGCAGAGCGCGCACGCGCGGACCCGATGCAACAGGAGTTTCAACGACATGCGCGGTCTCCCTGGCTTCCCCGACGGCCCAGTAAAACCTCGCGGAGGACCACGGCATCGTTGTGTCGTTCATCACGCGCGGCGAAAACAAGCGTTACGGTCTTTCTACGCGCTAGCGCACGCAGCTCGGCAAGCCTGTCGCGATGGTCGCGAAGCTCTGCCGAATATCGACGGCGGAATTCCGACCACCGCACCGGATCGTGTCCGAACCATTTGCGCAAGGCCGTGCTCGGCGCAAGATCCTTGATCCAGAAATCGATGGCGGCGGCGCACTTCCTGATCCCGCGCGGCCATAGCCGGTCGACCAGTATACGCATGCCGTCGGTCGCTGCGGCTGGCAGATAGGCGCGCTTGAGCTGGATTCGGCGCGCCGGAATCCTCTCACGCATCGGCGTGCGTTGCGTCATGGTTAACCTTCCTCATCCATATGGCGCCGTAACGCGCGGGGTGGGCGGCCAGCTCTCGGCAGTCGATATCAACGTGCACCAGTCTGTCGACCCAATCGATTTCCCGGACGGAGTGCGGCGCCAGCAGCACCCGGTCGCCCGGATGCCACTTGCAGGTATCGATTCTGACATAGCAAATGAGCCAGCCGGCATCGTCCACCAGTAGCTCCTCGATGTGTCCGACTACGCTATCGAGCAGGTAAACGCGATGCCCGACGACAGCCACGACACTGCGCAGGTGGGGATCGCCGTCCTTTTGAAATGCCGCCTGCTGCGATACCGGCTGATGCGCTTCGACGGCCAGGCTACCCTCAATCTGCTGCATCGTCAGCTCGACGATGGCTAGGCGCCGTATCGGATCGACCCGACTTAATGTGTCGACGGGTAGGAGGACTTCTCGACGAGCGAACCAGTGGCGAGTATTGACTACGATCCAACGCAGCTGCCACGTCGTGTCATCGAACAGCATGTCGCTCACCTGTCCGAGTTCACCGTCGCTTCCCACCGTTGCATAGCCGATCATCATAGAGGCTTCCCACAACATGGTGCCCTCCGCTTGCTGGTCAGTTCGGCAAAGGATGGCAGATAATGGAAGTCATGGGGCGACCCTCCGGCATTGATCCTGCGCAATGTGCCTGCGCGCAGACAGCCTCAGTGATTCATGCCTCTATAGGTTACCTATCAATCAGGAGGGATTCATGATGAACAATCCAACCCCTCGCGAACCCGGCCTGCAGTCTGCGGTTCCGCGGGTTGTCTCGTGTGGACGCCAGCTGCTGTGGATTTTCGTCGGCGCATTGGCACCAAGACCCGTGCCGTCCACGATGAGGCAGTTTCCCCAGCCAACCTTGAGGTATCGAAAGTGACGCCGGCTGTACAAGGTCGGCCGCTGGAACCGGACGTCGACCGCTTCTATCGAAGGCTCGTGCGAGATACGGCCGACGCGATCGTTTATGCTGACGCTGAAGGTCTGATTGGCTTTTGGAACGCCGGAGCGGAGCGGGTTTTCGGTTTTTCAGCGGCAGAAGCCATCGGTAAGTCACTCGACATCATCATTCCAGAGCCGCTCCGCCAACGGCATTGGAGTGGCTATCTGGAAAGCGTACGTAGCGGGAAGTCACGCTATGGCATGGGCGATGTGCTGGCCGTGCCGGCTTTGCGCAAGGACGGCACGCGCATTTCTGTCGAATTCACCATCCTGCCATTTCACGACAAGGCGGGCCGCACGCTGGGGATGGCAGCTACGCTGCGAGACGTAACCAAACGGTTCGATGAGATGAAGGCCCTGCGTGCAGCGGTGGCCGCGCAGCGCTAGAGCTTTGGTCCTCGGATTGGCATGCGTGTAAGATATGTCGCGTGAAACTCGCCGAGGATCTGCAATGCCGCACGATCCAGTATGGTTACCTCGTGCCCGGTCATGGCAATCAATCCATCCCGTTTCAGCTCAGCCAGCATGCGGTTGACATGTGGCGCGCTCAAGCCGATGACATCACCGATGCCTTCCTGCGACAGCGGCATGGAGAAACTGTCTTTTGAAGCGCTGCCGATAGCCTGAAGGCGGGTCAGCATCTCCAAAAGAAAGTGCGCGAGCCTTTCGAGTGGCTCACGGCGACCTGCATCGATGATGTGTTCGGCGTATATCGCCGCTTCGCGAGCAGAAAACCAGACAAGCGCTGTAGCGACATTGGCGCGCGCAAGGCAGAGATCGGCAAAGTCATCGAGCGGCACATGGTGTAGTCTCATGTCGCAGATGGCGGTGACGGAGAAGACGGCATGTTCATAGAAGCAGGCCGGAAAACCGATGATGTCGCCCGGCATGATGATGCTCACGATCTGACGCTTGCCGCTATGCAGGAGCTTGTAGCGGATGGCGAAACCGCTCTCGACGATGTGCAGGACCTTGTATTCGTAACCTTCGACGATGATGTCCTTCGCCTTCTTGGCGATGACCCTGCGTTCGAGCAGTCCTGCCAGCGCCGCGAGGTCGCCTTGGTCGAGCGAAATTGAAGCATTGAGCTTCGTGATGAGGGGGTGGTTCCGGATCGAACCCACCGCATGCTTCCACACGATTGCGAACCCTCCCTGCCGGTCGTCTTCCGCCATGCCGACAGGAGCAGCGATTGACGGCCGCTTACAAGTATATCCTGTGCTCCTGCCGAGTTTCCTAAGGCGTTGATGCTCGCTTGGAGACGAACTCTCACAGTAGCAATGCTCGTTCGCATTGTCTGCCGCCGCAAGCTACGGTTAGCCACGCAATTCGATCGGTTCCGGAATGCCCGGCTCGGGGAGGGCGCCCCTCAATTCACTTGTTGGTCCGTCAGCACTTGCAGCCTACAGCTTAAGTGCTTCTGGAAGCTGTTGGGTGGCGTTAGCTTTGAGGCCCTAGCCTATTCGAGGTCGGCTCTCGCGTCCGCGTGACCCCTGAATCAATGGACGTCTGATCACTGTGACGCGGGGCCTGGCTGGTATGAGCCGGGTAGACTTCGCCGTTGCTGCAGGGCTTTCCGTTGAGACGGTGGAATCCATCAATAGCGGCGGCGCGGTGCTTCAGTCGGAAGGGGATATCAAGGCCGCAAGCATAGCCTCGGCCATTTGGGGTGGTCATCATTGCCGAGGAGGGGGAAAGCATCCGACCCAAATTCACGCGGCAGGAAGCGCCTGGATCGCCAAAGTGGGGGGCTGTTCCGTGCGGTCGACCGCGAGCCTGCAGCTCGGTGCGTTGCAAGGGTCCGTGCCACGGGCTAGGACACAAAATAGGCCACCGTGTGGAGTAAGCGGATGAGCATTCTTGCGGCGACGGACTTTTCGACTCGATCCAATCGAGCCTTGCGGCAGGCAGGGCTACTAGCCAAAGTAACGGGAGCGAAGTTGGATATAGTCCACGTCGTTGACGACGACGTTCCCAATCAGCTGCTTGAGATGGAAAAGCGCGAAGCCGGTCGGATTCTTGCAGAGCAAGTCCAGACCATGCCTGAGCTTGTAAATGTGCAATGTCGGACTGTCGTCGTCACAGGAGATCCCTTTGATGGCATTCTTCGAACCGCCACAAGGATGAAGCCGCGCCTCATTGTAATGGGGCAGCATCGCCGGATGCTGTTGCGTGATATTCTGGTCGGCACAACTATTGAACGCGTCGTTCGTGCCCGGTCATTTCCGGTGCTCATGGTGAACAACGATGCGCAGCGTCGCTATGAACGCGTTCTCGTTGCAGTGGACATGTCCGATGCTTGCGCTCAAGCTATTTCGACCGCTAGCAAGATGGGGCTCTTCGAAGTGCCGCCCACGTTGATGCACGCTTTCGACGCGCCGGCCAGAAGAAAGATGATGCTGGGTGACGCCAGACAGATTGCCATCGAGGAGTATGTCGCGGCTGAACGTAAGCGGGCTCGCACGGAAGTGATTTCCTTCCTTGAGTCGCACGGCCAGTATAATGCGGATTGGCCATTGCACTTGATAGAAGGCAGCGCCAGTGAAGTGATCTCTCGTACTGTCGGCGAGATGCGCCCTGACTTGCTTGTCATGGGAACTCGTGGCCGGTCAAAATTGCTGACAACACTTCTGGGCAGTGTCGCGGAGGAATGCCTGCGATCCCTTGATGTCGACGTTCTCGCAGCACCGCCTTTGCGTTGAAGCGCGCATGAGCTGGCCGACCTCTCGAAATTCAGCACTCACTGCGGTTGCTGGCTCGTGAACTGGCCTGGCGCTGCGCCGCCTCTGCTTCGATGGTCATAGAGATTCGACGTTTGTCTTTTTTAGCACGGCATGCTTCCTAGACAGTCTGCAATGACAGCGGCGAGGCAGTCAGGCGTTGTCGGACTGACTTTCTGAGCGGTCACGCTCCAGACTTTCCCGAAGCAGCGACGCACGCACTAGGACGATCAGGCCCACCGGAGTGGAGACCGTCACCAGTGCGACAATGATAAGTTCGTGCACCGCAAGCCGTCCGCCCGCAAGCGAGAAGTACAGGAAGGAAGCGGCACAGACGAAGGCGGTGCCGAGTGTCGTTCCGAGCGTCGGTGCGTGCAGGCGAGTATAAAAGCTCTGCAGCCGCAGCAGTCCCAGGGCACCCACGAGGGTGAAAACTGCTCCAAGAAGCAGAAAGGCCGATACCAGAACCGTTGCCAGAGGAGAGAGTTCGTTGAGCGGATTCATTCAATCACCTCACCCCGCAACAGGAACTTCGCCAAGGCCAAGGTGCTGACGAAGCCAAGCAGTGCGATCATCAGGGCGGCTTCGTAGTAGAGGCTGCTTGCGGCTCGAATCCCGAACGTAATCAGCATCAGCATCCCGGAGACATACAGACAGTCGAAGCCGACAACCCGGTCCTGGGCCCGAGGGCCGCGCAGCATGCGGAAGGCGCCGCAGGCCATCGCAAGTCCCAACATGACTTGAGCCACGGCCAACGACCAGGGGAGCAATCCACTCATGGAAAAATCTCCAGCAAAAGTTGCTCGTATCGGCCCTTGATGGTCCGGATCCACTCTTCTTCGTTGATCAGATCCAGCACATGAATGCGTAAGCTGTTCCTGCCATCGTCGTGGGACACCCACAACGTTCCGGGTGTGGCGGTGATTATGCAGGCGAGAGTTGCCAACCCATAGGCGCTGTGCAGATCTAGCGGGATGTCCACGAAGCCGGACTTCACGGGGGGGGGGCGGCCGAGGATGATGCGTGCGACGGCCAGGTTCGAGCGCACGATGTCGATCAGAACGCGCCCGAGCAGCCTCACTGCCGAAGCGAGACGCCGCACGCCGCTCGGAGGGATGTCCAAGGTCCGGAGGATCAATGTGCCGGACGTGGCCACCATGAGGCCGATGAGAACTTGGCCGAGCGAGAGCGTCTGGTTTAGCGCCAACCAGAAGAGTAGCAGGCCAATGAAAGGGAGCGGAAACCGCCTCATGGCCGACTCCCCTGGCCGAGATCGAGGACGGCGCGGACATACCCTTGGGGGCTGTGAAGACTCTGCGCGGTACTTTGAGCAAATCGCATGACGGGGCCGGCCGCGACCGTTTGCGCCGCACAGAGAATAAGAAGAAGGACGATGGGGCCGAACTCGACGAGCCCGATGCGAGGAATTGTACGGTCGGGTTCTGACCAGAACGCCCGGATGCCAGCGCGAGACAGGGCCACGATAGCCACGAGACCGGAGACAAGGAGCGTCGCGATCAAGGCCCAGGAAGCAAGAGGCACGACTGTCTGCGCCCCACCAACATTAAGCGCCGATCTCAATAGTCCAACCTTCGCGATGAAACCCGACAAAGGTGGTAGTCCGGCGACCACAAGTGCGGCGCACAGAAAGGCGATGCCCAGAAGGGCCATGGTTGCCGGGATCGCGATGCCGATCTCAACTTCCTCTTCAGTCCCCGAGAGGGCCTCATCAGTCCCATATAGCTCGCGGGTAAGGGCAATCATATCCGCGCCAGGTTCGCGATCGCGTTCGGCGAGCTCCACCAGCAGGAAGAGTGCGGCGAGCCCGAGCGTCGAACTAGCAAGATAATAGATGGCGCCTCCCGTGACGCTCACCTCTCCCATGCCGACGGAGGCCAGTAGCGTCCCAGAAGATACCAGAACGCAGTAGGAGGCCAGCCGCGCCATGTCGTGTGCCGCTAAGCATCCAATAGTACCAAACGTGATTGTAGCCAGTCCTCCAATGAACAGCCATTGCCCGCCGAATTGCTCCTCTGAGCCGATCTCTGGTGCGAACAGCAGCAACCAGAGCCGCAGCACGACGTAGACTCCCACCTTAGTTAAGATGGCGAAGATACAGGCGACGGGCGGGCTTGCGACCGCATAGCTACTGGGCAGCCAGAAACAAAGCGGCCACATCGCCGCCTTCACAAGGAAGGCCACCGCCAGCACTCCGACCCCCGCCTGCATCAGAATGCGGGCAGTTCCTTCCAGTTGGGAGGTCCGGACGGCGAGATCTGCCATGTTCAGTGTTCCGGTCACGCCGTAGATCAGGCTGACGCCAACAAGAAAGAGCAGGGATGCCGTCAGGTTTACGACCACGTAGTGCATGCCCGCTTTGATCCGCGCCGCGCCGCCGCCATGCAGCGCTAAGCCATAGGAGGCCACGAGCAGGACCTCGAAGAAGACGAACAGGTTGAATAGGTCTCCAGTCAGGAATGCGCCGTTGAGGCCCATCAACAGGAACTGGAATAGAGAATGGAAGTGGGGGCCGACCCTGTGCCATCGGGCCAGAGAGAAGACCGTGGCCGCCGCGGCGATCACGCTGGTCAACAAGACCATGGCAGTCGACAGTCGATCCGCCACGAGAACGATTGCGAACGGTGCCGGCCAGTCGCCCAGTCGATAGACTCCGGCCAGCCCGTTCGGAGCAGCGTCTGCCCGTACCAGCAGTGCGATAGAGATGCCGACTAGCGTAACTGTTGAAAGCAGATTGAGGCCAGCACGATAGGCGCGCTGGCGGTCCGCTCCAATCAAAAGTATAGCCGCGCCCGTTAGGAGCGGGAGCACGATCGGGGCGATCATGAGGTGCGCGTCGAAGCCGCTCATTGCTCCGGCTCCCGCCCATCGACGTGATCGGTGCCCGACTGGCCCCTGGCCGCCAGCAGAAGCACCAGGAAGAGCGCCGTCGTTGCAAAGCCAATCACAATGGCGGTCAAGATAAGCGCCTGCGGTAGTGGATCTGCCACAAGAGCCGCATCGCCCGGCCCGCGCGACTGCAGGACAGGCGGCGCTCCAACTTGGACACGCCCCATGACCAGAATGAACAGGTTGATGGCATAGGACGCGAGCGAAAGCCCGACGATCACCTGGAATGTCCGCGGTCGTAGCAACAGCCAGACTCCGGAGCCCGCGAGAAACGCGATGGCTGTAGCCAGCACGATCTCCATCAGCGTTCTCCCTTCGTCGAAGGGGCGGGCTGTGGGTCGGCTGGCACCGCCAGACGGTGGCTGCGGACCGACTGATGCGCCAGCGCGATCAGGATCAACACGGTCGATCCCACGACGAGCAGGAAGACGCCGAGATCGAAAAGCAGCGCGCTCGCAACCGGGATCTCGCCGATCCATGGGATTACGGCATACGAGAAGTGCGAGGTGAGGAAGGGGAGGCCGAAAAGCCAAGCTCCTGCCCCTGTTATGCCCGCCAGTAGTAAACCAGCCGCGATCCATATGACAGGCAAGACGAGCAGCCGCGCCTCTACCCACACGGTGCCGCGCGCTAAGTATTGCAGGATGAACGCTACGGCCATGGTGATACCAGCTGCAAAGCCACCCCCTGGCAGGTCATGGCCGCGCAGCAGGAGGTAAAGCGCCACCGCTCCGATCACCGGGAAGAACATGGTGCTGATGAATGCCGGAATGCCGAGGTCGGGCTGATTGGGGGCTGGCGCATCGCCGCTCGTCCGATGGCGCTGCTGTTCGGGGGGCGTGCGGCTATCACGGGCTGGTCGGAAGCGGCGGAGCAATGCGAAAATTGTCAGTGCGACGACGGCAAGGACGGTGATCTCTCCGAAAGTATCGAAGCCGCGGAAGTCGACCAGTATGACATTGACGACGTTCGTACCCCCGCCTTCCACATAGGCATTCTCGACGAAGAAACGGGAGATGCTGTCGGGAGCAGGGGTCGTCATGACCACATAAGAGAGAGCTCCGAGGCCGACACCACAGGCGATCGCTATGGTGAGATCGCCGGCCCGATACCAGCGTATACGGCGTGGCACCAAGACTTGCTCGTCGCGCTTTGGAAGCCATCGCAAACCAAGCAGTAGCAAGACGGTCGTCACTGCCTCGACTACCAGCTGCGTTAACGCCAGATCCGGCGCAGACAACCAGACGAAGGTCGCAACCGTGATCAATCCCGTGCCGCCGAGTAAGATGAGCGCCGCCAGCCGATGAAATTTGGCCTGGTAAGCGGCACCGAGAGTGCACGCGATACCGACACACCACATGAGGCCAAAGGCCCAATCGAACTCCGTCCGAAGCGGACCCGCCGCGACAAGTCCCAGATGGAAGAAAGGTGCCGCGCCCGCCAGCACGGCCACGATGAGCAGCAATCGTAGCTGTGGCTGAAGCCGCCTCGTACCGACAATTCGTTCGAGGGCCAGACTGGTGCGCAACGAGAGGAAGAGCAGGCGATCGAAGAGGCGCTGCCCCCTCACATGCTGCAGCAGCGGCGGGCCCAGACCGCGTCGCAAGTATGGACGTAGTGTGACGTAGAGCGCAGCTCCGCCCAGGGTAGCGATCAGACTCATCAGGAGTTCAGGCGTAAAGCCGTGCCAGATCGCAAGACTGTAGGCGGGGATTTCGGATCCCAGGACGCTGCGGGCGGCCATCGCGAGAACAGGTCCGATTGTCACTGCGGGCGCCATTCCCACGATCAGGCAAGCGAGCACCAGGATTCCGGCCGGCAGACGCATCAGCACCGGTGGCTCGTGTGGAGCACGAGGCAGGTCGACAGGCGGCGGCCCGAAGAAAACACCGTGGATGAACCGCAGGGAATAGGCGACGCTGAACATGCTCGCGACGGTGACGATGTAGGGAAGGGCACGGTCGACGAGCGAGTTGTCGTGCGTCTCAATGGTCTCCGCGAAGAACATTTCCTTTGAGAGGAAGCCGTTCAGAAGAGGTACCCCGGCCATGGCTGCGGCTGCGACAATCGCCAGCGTGGCGGTGACTGGCATGAAGCGCCACAAGCCGCTCAGCCGTCGCATGTCTCGCGTCCCAGTTTCGTGATCGATGATCCCTGCTGCCATGAAGAGCGATGCCTTGAAGGTGGCATGGTTCGTCATGTGGAAGATTGCGGCTACGAGCCCCAGCGGCGTGTCGAGTCCGATCAACAAGGTGGTCAAACCGAGATGGCTGACCGTGGAATATGCAAGAAGGCCTTTCAGATCGTTCTGAAATACAGCGAGGTATGCGCCCAGGATAAAGGTAATGAGGCCCGCAGCTCCTACCAGCCATAACCACTCATTGGACCCTCCCAGCACTGGCCAAAGGCGAATGAGCAGAAAGACCCCAGCTTTCACCATCGTGGCAGAATGAAGGTAGGCCGATACGGGCGTTGGTGCCGCCATCGCCTGCGAAAGCCAAAATTGAAACGGAAACTGCGCACTCTTCGTGAAGGCGCCGAGCAGCACAAGAGCGAGAACTGGCAGATACAGGGCATGACTACGGATCGCGTTAGTGCTCGCCAGCACCTGATCAAGATCGAAGCTGCCGACGATGTGCCCGATGATCAAGATGCCTGCGAACAGGCACAGACCTCCCGCTGATGTAACGATGAGAGCAGTTCGTGCGCCATCTCGTGCCTGACTGGACTGGTGCCAGTAACCAATCAGCAGGAATGAGAAAAGGCTCGTCAGCTCCCAAAAGAAGACGAGTTGGATCAGATTGCCGGACAACACGACGCCGAGCATCGAGCCCATGAAAGCCAGCAGGAAGGAGAAGAAGCGGGGCACAGGGTCCGCCGCGGACATGTAGTAGCGCGCATAAAGGACGACGAGCAGCCCGATGCCGCTGATCAGACCACAAAGCGTCAAGGCGAGGCCGTCAATGCGCAGCGAGAAATTCAGGCCGATATCCGGAGCCCAGGGGATCGTGACCTTGACGATGTCGCCCGCGGCAATTTGCGGATAGAGCACCATCACGATGGCCAGGACGCCCAAGCACACGAACGCTGCGAGGTATGCTTCAGCATTTCGCGCGTTCACCCTAAACTGGGCTGCAACAATGCTCCCGACGAATGGAAGCGTAACAGTCACGATCGGGAGCGCTTCCAACGACATGCCTTGCGTTATCCTCCCGGGCCGCAAAAAGACAGTAGCCACATAAATCTGATCAGGTTGTCCTAGGTTGAGCCCTGACCAATCCGAGCTCTGGACAGCTTAGACTACATATTGGTCTGGTCAGGCGGAACCCCATTGAGCAGATCAGGCAACGTAGTCTTGAGCGGAATTGAAGTTCATTTGCGCACCTAGTCCGTAACGCCTTCCGTCCTTGCGGGTAATCAATCACGGGGGCGCGAGACATGGCGCGATGGCACAAGCTATCCGCGAAGATACGCGGCAGGTCTACGTGGGCAATTGAGGGCCATGCCCTGACCAGTCGATCTGGTTCGGCTGGTGCTTCATCATTTGAGTAACCCACAGGTAAGTCGCTGTGGGTGGGCAGCGTAGCCACTATCGAGCCCAATAACTGATTAGCTCTTACTAAATCTGTGTATTAGCTCCCGCAAAGTGTTAGGCATGCCTGCCTGCCTCAAAGTCCGCGAAAGGGCTTTTCAGGTAATTCCTTGCGAGCAACCATCAGTGCAATATCCTTCTCAATTCTAGCGCGCCCGTCCGCGCCTAGATCCTCCGTTGATTCGAGCGCATCATTCAACACTTCTAGAGCCTCGTGATGTGAAATCACGCCTCTCCTTTCAAGTCTATTCAGCAATGCGATAACTACTGAATAGGCTACGGTCCCGTATGCACGCATAATTACCTCCTATGTCGAATGCCGGTGACCTGCTCTTCCTAACTCCTACATCAGCTGCTTGAGCCTATTCCGCTTTTGCCCTCGTTCGTAATGCGACGGGCAGGGCTCTCGATTCAGGGGCTTCGCGCTCCGCCCTGTTGTTCTTCGAGTCTGCGCGTAGCGCCGAACACTGGCGGAGGCAACCTGGTTAATCGGTCATGCGGCCTTGCCGAATTGCAGTCGATGCGCCAGGCCTCAATAATTCTCTCTACATCGGCCAGCGTGGTGAAGACGTGCTTGTTGTGGCATTCGTAGCGCAGGCGGTCATTGAAGCTTTCGACGAACGCGTTCTGCATGGGCTTACCGGGCGCGACATAGTTCCACTCGATCCAATGATCTGCCACTCAGCGAAGAACGGCGTTGTTTGTCAGTGCGGTGCCGTTGTCCGATACGATCGTTGCCGGCTTGCCTCGCACCGCTATGATGGCCTCTAGCTCAGGAATCATCCACAGCCCCGACAGCGAGAAGTCCAGCACCTGCAACCCGCCATACCGGCTCCGCCAGTTGTATAGCGTCGTCTCGCTGATCCTGGGCTGATTGCGGAGGTCGGCTGACTTCGCCCCGGCCTGGTGCAGCCGAAGGATTGCGATGATCTGTTCGTCGCTAAACCGCTTCCGCTTCATGTCCGTCCTTTCCGAACGGACTCAATCCTACAACGAGTGAGTTTGCAGGGAGCACGCCAAGGCCACCATGCTGTGGCGTTTTACGTTGTTCGTGCCTATCTGGGCTTGTTGCTTATTGCAGCATCTGCGGCGGATTCTTGCGAGCTACGCCGCCTACTACAACGAACTGCGAACACACTTGGCCTTGGTCAAGGATTCGCCATGCCATCGGCCGGTCAAGCGTATCGGCCAGGTCGCCGCTCGGCCCGATTCTCGGCGGGCTGCACCATCAATACAGCCGGATGTAGCTCTCGGTACGGACGACCATTTCTTTTCAATGGGTTAGCAGGTCGAACGGATACGATGCAGGCCTGAGCTGTTCCCGAGTTGTCCATGGTTAGGCAATCCGGTTGTCGATTCGACGCGCAGCGTCCAGAGCCTCGGTTCACCGGCGACAGCGCTAGAGCAGTCCCCGTCGGACCGCCTCGACGGCCGCTTCCGCGCGCGAGGAAATGTTGAGCTTCCTGTATATAATTTTCACATAACCCGCGACGGTGTGTGGCGTCAGTCCGAGCACGCGAGCTGCTTCGCCGACACTCAATCCGCGCCCGAGTAGTCGCAACACATCCATCTCCCGTGGCGTCAACGTTTCGTCCGCCGCATCGGGCGGCATCGCCGCTGCCGTTCGGGCCTTCGAAAAATGCTGAAGAGTTCGTCGCGCGATCGAAGGCGACAAGGGCGGCTCGCCGTTGTCGATGCAGTGCAGATACTGAACCAGCGTATCGGGATGCTGGTCTTTCAGTAGATAGCCTTGAGCCCCGGCGGCGAACCTGTTTGAACTCCAAGGCCTATGGCCGACAGCGTCCAGCCGCAGGCGATGCGGATTCTCTCATCAAGGGGGCATCTCACCTGGTCGGCGTCCATGGTCGCCCGGCTGCTGCGGCCGCCGGCGATGGCATGACGTGATGGAGAGCGCCCCAGGCAGATAAGTAACACTGCGTATGAGATGCTACTCGGAACGCTATGGGCGTTGACGGCTTCAAGTGCGGCAGCTTTCATTGGTGTTGCTGCGGTAGCAAGAGCGTAGGCCGTGAAAGCATGGCGCGAGATCGTCATCACTCAGCGCTCCGGGTTCGCAAGCGCCCGCCAGATCAACTCTGTGATAGACATCGCACCGAGCTTGAGCATGGCCCGCGAGCGATGGATCTCGACAGTGCGATGACTGATGCCGAGCGTGCGGCCGATGAACTTGTTGGCGGCACCTTCGAGGGCATGGACCAGCACCTCGCTCTCGCGTTGGGTCAGAGGCTCGCCGGGCGGCAACAGCCGCTTCAGCAACTCCGTCCCGCTATAGGTCTTCGCCACGGCGTCGAGCGGGTTCTGGGCGATCTCCGCAAGCCGCAATCGCGCGGTGCCGGCGATGATCCGGCAGGCAGTGACCACCGGCTTGCCGCTCGCTTCGGCGACCTGCTCGGCCATCTCCTCGGTATAGCCAATCGAGTTCATGATGATGAGGTCGGCGCCGGAGACGCGGCCGATGGCATCCATCAGGTGCGTGGCATGGCTGCCGGCCGTCGTCGCGTGGGAGCTTTGCAGCATCGTGCCATAGCCCGCCTCGGCGAGGAGGGATCCTTGGCCCGACAAGGGAATGATGATGCCGATTCGCGAGTTGCCAGCGGTAAGGGCCGAAACCCAGGCTTCGACGGCGTACTGGCCATGGATCAAAGGCGTGCGGGTCGACAGCCGAGCCCGTATTCCGGTCATTGCCAGGATCAGCAGATCGTACCCCAGCCCGTCGACGTGCTCGACCAGGGCTGCCGTCCGCCTTGCTACAGCCCCGGCCTCGAGGATGACATGCCTGCCGTCGCGCAGTCGGGTGAAGAAGCTCAGCTCGTCGGCGCTCGGCGTCATGCCGTCGATCTCTTGCTGCGGTACGTCGTCCAGCACCCCGAACTCGGCGTAAGACAGGTCGCCAAGGGCGACGCGAAGCTCATTCATCACATCGGCGCGTGGCGTCTGCCCCATGGTAATGACTGCGATGCGCGGCTGACGCCGATCTCCCACTTATCCCTCCGCATACGTGTCCGCACGTATGGATTACACCCCGGCGGCTCTCTAAAGCCGATAGACCATACGCTTGGAGTGCCATGCTGCGAAGGACGGTTCGCTGGTCCCGATCTTGCAAAGGCGCCGAGGGGAAGGTCCTGCGCCGCTCCAGGACGAGGGCGGCCGCTGGAAACGGAAGCAATGCCCTTAAGAGACATCACTCTCGACGACATTGAATCGCTGGCCGTGGGTGCCTGGGTGCTGGGCACCGGTGGCGGCGGCAGCCCTTATCTTGGCCTCCTGAACATGCGGGCCCTCTACAAGGAGGGTTATCGCGTTCAGCTTCTGCCGTCCGACGAGCTGGCCGACGACGACTGGATTGCCGCCGTGTCCAACATGGGCGCACCTCTGGTCGGGCAGGAGCGGCTGACAGACAGCCGTACCATCGCCCGTGCCGTCGACCTGATGGAGCGGCATACGGGCTACAGGTTCCGCGGGATCATGGCCCTCGAGATCGGTGGTGGGAATTCGATCCAGCCACTGATGGCGGCAGCGCACCTCAAGCGGCCGGTGATCGACTCCGACATGATGGGGCGCGCCTATCCCGAGGCGCAGATGACCTCCGTGGCCGTTGGCGATCTGGCGCCGTGCCCGCTGACCACGGTCGATGTCCGCGGCCTCGAGTCGGTAGTGGAGAAGGTGCCGACCTGGAAGTGGATGGAGCGGGTCAGCCGCAAGATCTGTGTCGAGTACGGCTCCATTGCTTCGACCTGCAAGGCGCCACGGTCCGGAGCCGAGGTGAAGAAGTGGGGTATCCACGGTACCACCACCAAGGCCATTGCCATCGGTCACGCAGTGCGCGAGGCACAGCGCAACCATACCGATCCGATTGCCGCGATTCTCTCGGTGGAGCCCGGGAAAGTTCTCTACCGCGGCAAGGTCGTCGACGTGGAGCGCCGAGCGACGGAAGGCTTCCTGCGCGGACGCACACGCCTCGACGGCGTCGACGACTGGCGCGGCGCGGCAATGGAGATCAATTTCCAGAACGAATGGATCGTGGCGTGGCTCGACGGCAAGCCTGTCGCGATGTCGCCCGACCTGATCTGCGTCCTCGACTCCGTGTCGGGAGAGGCGGTCGGCACTGAAACCATTCGCTATGGCCAGCGGGTCACCGTCATTGCCTTGCCGCCGCCGCCGGTCTTCCTGTCGGAGAAGGGGCTGCAGCATGTCGGGCCTCGCGCATTCGGCTATGACATCGAGTTCAAGAGCGTCTTCGCGTGAGCGTACGCGAAATCACCGCTGACGACATCGAATCACTGGCCGTCGGCGCCTGGATTCTGGGCACCGGGGGTGGAGGCAGTCCCTATCTGCCTTTGTTGAACATGCGGCGCCTCTTTCGCGAAGGCCACCGCGTGCAGCTCATGGATGCGGCTGATCTGGACGACGACGATCTGGTCGGCACGGTCGCCAACATGGGCGCGCCGCTGGTGGGGCAGGAGAGGCTGACCGACAGTCTCACCCTGGCACGCGCCGTCGAGGTGATGGAGAAGCATCTCGGCCGCCGGTTCGCCGCCCTCATGAGCATGGAGATCGGCGGCGCCAACGGGGTGCGGCCGTTCATGGCAGCGGCGCATCTCGGCCGGCCGGTGATCGACAGCGACACGATGGGCCGCGCCTATCCCGAGGCACAGATGACCTCGGTATCGGTCGGCGGCCTCACGCCTTATCCGCTGACGGCCGTGGACGTGCGCGGCCTGGAAAGCGTCGTGCACAAGGTTCCGACCTGGAAATGGGCGGAGCGGGTCATGCGCAAGATCTGTGTCGAATACGGCTCCGTCGCCGCGACCTGCCAGCCGCCGCGGACGGGCGCCGAGGTCAAGAAGTGGGGCATCCATGGCACCACCACCAAGGCCATTGCCATCGGCGCCGCTGTGCGCGAGGCGCAGCGCACGCATGCCGATCCCATCGCGGCAATCCTGTCGGTCGAGCCGGGCAAGCTCCTCTACAGGGGCAAGGTGGTCGACGTTGCGCGGCGTACCACCGAAGGCTTCCTGCGCGGCGTGGTGCGTTTCGACGGTCTCGACGACTGGCGCGGTGCGGGGTTGGAGATCAACTTCCAGAACGAATGGATCGTCGCCCTGCGCGACGGCGAAGCGGTCGCGATGACGCCGGACCTCATCTGCGTGCTCAACTCGGACACGGGCGAGGCGGTTGGCTCGGAAACCATCCGCTACGGCCAGCGCGTCACCGTGATTGCCCTGCCTTCTCCGTCGGTCTTCCTTTCGGAAGACGGGCTTAAATATGTCGGCCCGCGGGCCTTCGGCTATGATCTCGACTTCAGGAGCGTGTTTTCGTCATGAGGCGTATCGGTATCGACGTCGGCGGCACCAACACGGACGCTGTCCTGATCGAGGACGGCAAGGTCATTCGCGCGGTCAAGGCGCCGACCAGCGAGGATGTCACTGCCGGCATCCTGGACTCGCTGAAGAGCCTGGGCTCGACCGGCATTCTCGAAGGCAAGCGCGTCGACGGCGTGATGATCGGCACTACGCATTTCATCAATGCCGTGGTGCAGCGCCGCCATCTTACCAAGGTCGGGGCGTTGCGGCTCGGCATGCCGGCGTCCGCTTCGCTGCCGCCGTTCTGCGACTGGCCGGAGGATCTTGCGGCTCTGGTGTGCGGTGGCGTCTGGATGGTCGAGGGCGGCCATGAATACGACGGGCGGCCTTTCATGCCGCTCGACGAGGCGGCAGTCACCAAGGCGGCCCAGGAAATGAAGGCCGCCGGGCTGAAGTCGGTTGGCATTTCGTCGATCTTCTCGCCCCTCGATCCGACGCACGAAAAGCGTGCGGCGGAGCTGGTTGCCGCCGTGATTCCCGATGTTGCCATCACCTGCTCGTCCGATCTCGGTCGTATCGGCCTGTTGGAGCGCGAGAATGCCGGCCTGCTGAATGCGGCGCTGGCCGACCTGTCGCGCGACACGATCGCCGCCTTCGAGAAGGCGATCCGCGACTCCGGCCTCGACGCGCCGCTGTTCATTACCCAGAACGACGGCACCGTGGCCGAGGCCGCCCAGGCTCGCCGGCTGCCGGTCTACAGTTTCGCGTCGGGTGCCACCAACTCGATGCGCGGGGCCGCCTACCTTTCCGGTCTGGCCGACGCCATGGTGATCGATGTCGGCGGCACCACGGCCGATGTCGGCCAGCTCAAGAATGGCTTTCCGCGCGAAGCCAACTCGGTCGTGAAGATCGGCGGTGTGCGGACGCTCTTTCGCATGCCCGATCTGCTGTCGATTGGCCTCGGCGGTGGCAGCCACGTGTCCCTCGATCCTCTCAAGGTCGGGCCGGTCTCGGTGGGATATCGCCTGCTGAAGGACGGCATCGCCTTTGGCGGCAAGCAGCTCACGACCACGGATGTGGCCATTGCGGCGGGCATCCTCGATCTCGGTGACAAGTCGAAGGTGGCCTATCTGGACAAGGCGACCTGCCAGAAGGCCTTTGGCGAAGCGGCCCGTCTTGCCGAGGAGGCGATCGATCGGATGAAGACCGAGGCCGCCGACGTGCCGCTGATTGCCGTCGGTGGTGGCGCCTTTCTCATTCCCGAGAAGCTGCCGGGCGTGAGCCAGGTGATCCATGTGGAGCACGGCGATTGCGCTAACGCCGTGGGGGCGGCGATTGCCCAGGTGGCGGGCGAGTGCGATCAGATATTCAAGGATCTGACGCGCAGGGACGCGATTGCGGCGGCGAGTGAGATCGCCAACGACCGCGCGGTGGCGGCGGGCGCGGATCGCGCGACCCTGCAGACGATCGAAAGCGAAGACATGCCGCTCGCCTATCTGCCGGGCAACTCGGTGCGCGTCCGTGTGCGTGTCGTGGGCGACGTCAAGGCCACTGCATGAAACCGGGCCAGCCATCGCCTATTGCGTGGCTGGTCGCCCCGGCCGCACTGCTCTTTGTCCTCTTCTTCGTCGTGCCGCTTGGCGTCATGGCGGTGATGTCGTTCTTCTCCGGCAATCCGGTCACCAATCCGAATGCCTTCCTGACGACTCGCCACTACGAGCGCTTCATCTTCGATTCGGCCGGCATTTTTCACGACGCCCTGTGGTCGACCCTGCGCATCGGCTTGATCACCACGATCGTTTCCCTGCTGATCGGCTATCCGCTGGCGCACTGGATGGCGCGCATGCAGTCGCGCCTCGGCCATGCACTGGTGCTGATCGCGGTGATTGCGCCGATGTTGACCGGCATCGTCGTGCGTACCTTTGCCTGGATGACGATCCTGCAAGACAAGGGTGTCATCAACACGCTGCTGATCCAGTGGGGCCTCACCGACAAGCCCGTGCCGCTGATGTACAACGAGTTCGGCACTGTGGTGGCGCTGGTGCACATCTACGTCCCCTTCATGGTGCTGACCCTGACCGGTGTGATCGGCCGCATCGACGAGCGTCTGGAGCAGGCCGCCCGCAGCCTTGGGGCTGGCCGGGCGAGGGCCTTCGTCGAGGTGACGCTCCCGCTTAGCCTGCCCGGCATCCTGGCCGGCTCCCTGCTGGTCTTTGCCCTGTCGATCAGTGCCTATGTCACGCCCTCCCTGATGGGTGGCACCAATGTACTGACCTTGCCCATGCTGATCGCCCAGCAGGTCGGCACCAGCTTCAATCCCAACTTCGCCGGTGCACTGGGAGTGATCCTCCTGCTGGTCTCGCTGGTGATCGTCTTTGCCTATAATCGCATCCTGGCGCGGTTGTCGGGCGAGCAGGGGCTGGCATGAGTGCGCCGCTGAACCGCCGGCGCTTCGATGCCGGTCACGCTGCCTACCTGGCGCTCAACATCGCGCTGCTGACATTTCTGTTGGCGCCCATCGCCATCGTGCTGGTGTTCGCCCTCAACCCGACACCCTACATCTCCTTCCCGCCGGTCGGCATCAGCCTGCGCTGGTTCGCCAAGTTCTTCTCCAGCGCGGAGTTCATGAACGCGCTCTGGCTGTCGCTCTGGATTGCAGCCGTGGTGCTGGTCCTGTCGGTCGTGATCGGCGGCGCCTGCGCGCTGGCCCTCGCGCGCGGCAACCTGCCGGGACGCGGATTCCTGACGGCCTTCTTCATGTCGCCCCTGATGCTGCCGGCTATTCTGACGGGGCTGGCGCTGTTCCAGGCCTACTTGCTGGCGGGAATCGGGCGGCCGGTGTGGGGGCTGATCCTGGCCCATACCCTGGTGGCTGTGCCCTACGTCATCCGGACGACGCTGGCCGTCCTGCACAATTTCGACCGTCGTATCGAGGAGGCCGCGGCCGTTCTCGGCGCCAGCCCCGTGCGGGTCTTCTTCGAGGTCACGCTGCCCCTGATCCGGCCGGGCGTCTTTGCCGGCGGGGTCTTTGCCTTCATCGTTTCGTTCGATCAGTTTCCGGTCTCGCTGTTCCTCGTCGTGCCCAAGGGCGAGACCCTGCCGGTCGTGCTGTTCAACTACATGAAATTCGACCTCGACGGCGCCATTGCCGCCGCCTCGATGGTGTCGATCCTGCTGGCGCTTGCCGTCGTGCTGGTGCTGGAGAGGCTGATCGGCCTCAAGGCGTACGTTAAGCTCTAAAAAGGGAACAGAGGGGGTCAATCATGATTTCACGTCGTCAGGCTCTCCGGACAGGTGCCGGTCTCGCCGCCGCTGCAACTCTCGGCGCACCGGCCATCCTTCATGCCCAGACCAAGACGCTCAAGATCACCACCTGGGGCGGCAAGTGGGGCGATATCATGAAGAGCACGGTGCTGCCGGCCTTCGAGAAGGAGTTCAAGTGCACCGTGCAGGCCGACCAGGCCTTTCCGTTCGTACCGAAGCTGCAGGCCAGCCCGCGGAACGATCCGATCTACGACGTGCTGCACACCAACTCGAACGAACAGTGGAGCTCGCTCTCCGAGGGGCTGGTGATGCCCAAGATCACGGCCAAGGAAGTGCCCAACGTCGCCAGCGTCTATCCCTACGCGGTCAGCGACAAGATCGTGGGCGTCACGATCTTCACCAGTGCGATCGGGCTCGGCTTCCGTACCGACAAGGGCCTGGCCAAGCCGACATCGTGGAAGGACCTTGCCGATCCCAAGCTGGCAGGCGCGCGCGGCGGCTATGTCATTCCGGTGAATAGCCTCGGCCAGGCCCATCTGATGATGCTTGGCAAGGTCTACGGCAAGGGTCTCACCGACCTCGATGCGGCATACAAGGCGCTGGAAGCGCTGAAGCCGATCAAGCTTGTCGATTTCACCGGCCAGATGGAAAAGATGCTGCTCTCGGCCGAAGTATCGATGGGCGTCATCCATGATTCGGGCGTCTATCGCTACGAAGGAACGAATGCCCAGCCGGTCGACTTCGCCAGCCCGTCGGAAGGCGTGTTGGCGCTGGAGCAGGTGCTGAACGTGACGCCGGGCTCGAAGGTCAAGGAACTCGCCTTCGGCTACATCGACTACATGCTGCGCCCCGACGTGCAGAAGCTGCTCGCCGAGGCCGTGTGGTACTCGCCGGCCAACAGGACGGTGAAGCTCGATCCCAAGTACGACGAGAAGCTGCTCACCACCGAGGCCAAGGTGGCGACCCTCATCCAGCCCGACTGGAAGTGGTACAACTCGCGCAAGGAAGACATCGACGCCCGCGTGACGAAGATCCTGCGGGGCTAAGGGCGTTCATGACCTCCGCTGCCATCAAGCTCGACAAAGTTACCAAGCGGTTCGACGGCAAGGTGTTGGCCGTCGACGAGGTTACTTTGGATATTGCCGCCGGTGAGTTCTTCTCCCTGTTGGGGCCGTCGGGCTGTGGCAAGACCACTTCCTTGCGCATGATCGCGGGCTTCGAGCATCCGGACTCCGGCCGTGTTCAGGTTGGCGGTCGGGACATAACCGACTTGCCGGTGCATCGACGCGATATGGGCATGGTGTTCCAGTCCTACGCGCTGTTCCCGCATCGCACGGTGGCCGAGAACGTGGCGTTCGGCTTGCGCATGCGCGAGGTGCCGAAGCCCGAGATCGCCCGCCGGGTGCAAGCCGCTTTGAGCCAGGTGGCGCTCACGGGGATGGAGGATCGCAAGCCCGGTCAGCTCTCGGGTGGCCAGCAGCAGCGGGTGGCGTTGGCGCGCGCGCTCGTGGTCGAGCCGCCGGTGCTGCTTTGCGACGAGCCGCTGGGTGCGCTCGACCGCAAGCTGCGCCAGCAGATGCAGTTCGAACTGAAGGAACTCCAGAAGCGGCTGGGCGTGACTCTGGTCTTCGTGACCCACGACCAGGAAGAGGCGCTCGCCATGAGCGACCGTATCGCCGTCATGAACAAGGGCAAGGTCGAGCAGGTGGGATCGCCAACCGAGATCTACGAGCGCCCACGCACCCGGTTCGTGGCCGACTTCATCGGTGAGATCAATATCCTGGAAGGCGGTTCGCGCGCCCGCGCGTTGCGGCCCGAAAAGATCCGGCTCGTGTCGACACCCGAGGCGCGCACGACCGGCAAGGTCGAGACGGCAAACTATCTCGGCGGTTCGACGCTGCTCCGGGTGCGAGGAGCGGACGGGCAATCGCTGCTGGTGCGCGAGACGCATGCCGGCGAGCGCGCTTCGCGCGTGCCTGGAGATGCCGTGGGATTGGCCTGGAACGACCAGGATGCCGTGATGCTGGAGGGTTAAGATATGTCGCGGACTTTGGGCATCGTCACCATCGGCCAGGCGCCACGCGACGACATCGCCGCGCTGTTCGCAGCCCAGGCGCCAGCCGGGACCAAGGTGATCCTGCGGGGAGCGCTGGACGGGTTGAGCGACGCCGAAGTCGATGCCTTGCCGCCGTCAAGCGGCGCCGACACGCTTTACACCCGCCTCCGTGGCGGCCGCGATGTGAAGATTTCCAAGCAGGCCGTCATCGACCGTTCGCCCACGGCCCTTGCCCGTCTGCGCGCCGACGGATGCGACGCGATCGTCTATGCCTGCACCGGCGAATTCCCGCCGATGGAAGGCGACGAGGGCGTGCTGTTCCCGTCGCGCGTCCTGAGCGGCCTCGCCGAAGGATTGTTGCCGCGGGGCCGGTTGGGGCTGCTCGTTCCTTTTGCCGAACAGGGGGAGAAGCTTAAGGCCAAGTGGGCGCGGGCTGGCGTCGAGGTCGTCGTCGAGGCGCTGGTGCCGAGTGCCGACCCGCAGGAAATAGTAGAAGTTGCAGGTCGGCTGGCGGCAGCGAGTCCCGATCTCATTGCGCTCGATTGCATGAGCTACACACCGGCCACGAAAGCCATCGTAAAGGAATACGTGAAGGCGCCGACTTTGCTCGCCATCACGGCAACAGGCCGCATGCTGCGCGAACTGCTCGATTAGGCTTTGTTGAGAATCAGGATTCCTATGCATCCCGAAAGCGACGTCCGGTAGAACACATGGGCGAAGGCGCCGGCCAGGCGATTCCAGATATCAATACGATCGTTGCCATCACGATCGGTCGCCCGTTTGGTAATGACTGCCCCTCAGAAAACACTCAGATCGGTCAGCCGCAAAAAGTGCGGCGCTCAACTTAGGTCGTCGAGCGGAGGCCGCAACCCGCGATAATATTCGCGTGCCGAGCCTCGCAGATCGCGCGCCTGGACGCGATGCAACAAATGCTTCAACGGCGCGCGCGGGCTCCCTAGCTTCCCCTGCGGCGGAGTAAGACGTCGCGGAGGACTACGGCGTCGGGAACAACTCGAACGAGGCAGCAATCCTACTAATAGAGAACAAGCTTGGCGAGTCGCCGCAGCCCAGTCAGGCGAAAGCTACAGAGAAGAATGTGTATCCCTCGTCGAGAATGGCGCATGCCGCTTTGCCGCAAGCAGTCCTTGTCTCAGCTTGCTGAGCCGTCTGTCGGCCTACCGGCCGGGTTTTGCGCTGATGGATATAGGGCGCAGGCGCGATCTTCGCTCGCCCTTCGAGATAGGTCTGGCGGCGCTAGGTATGGCACGACTATCAGCCTAGGCGGCGGCCTGACGAAGCAAGTCGAGCTGGTGGTGTCTCATGCGCTTTGCTACGCAGCCGTACGAAATGGCCCGTTAAGCTCGGTCGTCCGACTTCGTCGGCGATCTCGACCATCTTGGAAATCGGTAGGATCAAAATACTCGAACGGCCGGAAGCCCATCGCCCGAGCGGGGTAAGCATAGCGGTGGCGGAGGTGGTCCGGTGCGATTTTCGGTTCATGATGCCGTCGCCGGGGTCGGAACAGGGCGGGGACGGTTAATGGAGTGGGCGCGCATCCTGGCTTACGTGACGGGGACGGTGGACCAAGAGCTGCTGGTGCGGAACGAATACCTGGCTGCCGAAAACCGCATCCTCAAGGCGCAACTGAAAGGTCGGCTGAAGCTGTCGGAGGCCGAGCGAGGCGTGCTGGGCGAGATCGGTCATCGCCTGGGTTGCAAGGTGCTGGCCGACGTCGCCACCTTATGCCAGCCTGACACGATCCTGGGCTGGTATCGCAAGCTCGTCGCCCGCAAATTCGATGGCTCGGCGCATTGAGGACCGGGCAGACCGCGGATCAAGCGGGAGGTCGACGAGCTGATCATTCGCATGGCCAGGGAGAACTGGGACTGGGGCTACGACCGGATCTCGGGGGCACTGGCCAATCTGGGGCACGAGATGTCCGATCAAACGGTTGGCAATGTCTTGCGGCGCCACGGCCCGCCGCCGGCGCCGGAACGCAAGCGTACGACCACGTGGGCTGCCTTCGTTCGAACGCACCTGGCGCTGCTGGCGGGAACCGCTTCACCGCCGAGGTGCTGACGCTGCGTGGGCTGGGGACCTACTACGTGCTGTTCTTCATCCATCTCAAGAGCCGGCGAGTGGACATTGCCGGGCTGACCGTTCATCCTGATGAGGCATGGATGAAGCAAATCGCCCGGAACGCGTCCGCGGACGATTGTGGTCCGCTGCGAGATTGTCGATATCTCCTGCATGATCGCGACACCAAAATTCACGCGGTCGTTCCGAGCCATCCTTGTGTCAGGTTGGGTTACGCCGCTCGCGCTGCCGCCACGCAGCCCGAACCTGAATGCCTACGCGGAGTGCTGAGTGAGGTCGGTCAAGGAAGAGTGCCTGTCCGAGGTGATCCTGCTCGGCGAGCGCTCGTTGCGGCGAGCACTGAGCGAATACGTCGATCATTTCCATGCCGAGCGGAATCACCAGGGGAAAGGCAACCGCCACCGCAAGGGGCCTGTGCGCTTCCGCGAAAGATTAGGCGGGCTTCTCCGCTACTATCATCATGAGGCCGCGTGATGATGCGTCGGTCGGATCCGTTTTTTTCCATACGGCGTCGTAGGCAGTCATGGCTCCGGCTCCGATGGAAGCCGGATCTCTGGTCGATCAGCTGTAAAAGTCCGGCCGAGGCCCTTGTCTGGTCGATGCAGTGATCAGGTTATGGAAGGAGTATCGGCTGCGAGCTTGTCACAGAAATTCCAAGGCAGCAGTTCGGCGACGCAGTTGATTGGCCGAACGTGCCGGACCACTCGGAAGCTCGCCGACACGTACTCTAGCATCGCCGACGTGTCCTCGCCTGCGCTCTCGTCGCCTTCGCCATTTCCGTTCTCCCTGCTGCGATTGAACCACTCAGCAAGGAATGCGGAGGTCAGCGGCAGGCTCTCCCCGAACTCTCCCGCACCACCAGCTCCACCTTGAGCTCCATGGAACGCGGTTTTTGTCCGCGAAAGCTATCGAGCAGGTTCTGGGCGGTCAGGCGGGCCATCTCGGATCGGGGCGTTCGAATCGTCGTCAACGACGGGCTGATGCCTGCCGCGAGGTCGGTGTCGTCAAAGCCGGTGATCGAGACGTCTTCAGGAACGCGTATACCCATCCGGGCCGCCTCGAAAATGGCGCCGCACGCGAAGAGATCGGAGCCGCAAATGATTGCCGTGGGTCTTGTCGGCGACGTCATCAACTCGCGAAACGCCGACGCACCTTGAGACAGGCTGAAAGGGCGTTGTACGACCCAGCTTTCATTCAGCTGGACGCGACGGGCGGACAGTGCTGCGCGAACGCCGGCGATGCGTTCGGTTGCCCGGTCATTGCCGGTAGTGAAGCCCGAGATCATCGCTATGTCGCGATGCCCCACATCGAGCAGGTAGTTGGCAACCATCGCCGCCGCGCTCCGGTTGCAAAAACCGATCATCGGACGGTCACTGTTTTCCTGCCATGTCCACGTCAGTACATACGGGATCTGTTTCTGGTTCAGCAGGTCGTAGCAGGCTTCGCTGTGTTCGGTGCCCACCAGCACGACGCCATCGACCCGATTGGCGACGAGATTAAACACCTGACGGTACTCCACCTGCGGGTCGTAGTCGGAGGAAGCTACGACCAGCGTGTAGCCCTGAGCACTCAGCGCGCGCTGCAGAGGCCCGATGAAGCTGCCGAAAAGGACGCTGTCCAGCGAGGGGAACAGGGCCCCGACGATGCGCGAATGGCGTGAGGCCAGCGCTCGTGCCGCGCCATGGGGCACGTACCCCAGTTCCTGGATTGCTGCCTCGATGGGCAGACGATGCCTGACGCGAATCGACAAGGGGTTCATCAGGTAGCGCGACACGGTGGCGGTAGAGACGCCGACGCGTTGCGCAACATCGGACAGGGTAGGAACCGGCTTGGATGTTGGGCCGCAAGCGCTTTCAGATGGTTGCTTGGGGGTGCCCCGCTTTGCTGCAGACTTCTTCATCGAACCGATCATCTCATATTTTAGATTCAAGGGTTTTATTAATTCGCATTAAGGAATGACTGTATTGCAAGCGCTTACAGAATGGGTTAGATTTTTCTGCGCTAGATGAACCTGACGTGATGTGGCCCGGTTGCGGGAGAACTTAAAACTCATATGCCGAAATATCTGGCCAGAAGGCTCGTCTACGGCGCCGTGCTCATGCTCTGCGTCATCGTGCTCAACTTCTTCCTCATTCATGCAGCTCCCGGTGATGCGATTGGGGCCCTGGTGGCCGAGAGCGGCGGCGGGGACCCGGCGGTCGTTGCTCAGATGCGTGCCTCCTACGGCTTGGATCAGCCGCTCTATGTGCAGCTCTACAAGTATCTGGGGAGGGTGGCCACCGGCGACTTCGGCCGATCGTTCCACTACGACGCGCCGGTGCTGGGCGTCATCATGGAGAGGCTGCCCTCGACATTGCTGCTGACGATTTCCGCCCTGTTCGTGGCGGTCATCGTAGGCACCGCGCTGGGCGTCATCGCGGCATTGCGGCCCCGGGGATGGCGCAACTACTTCGTCACGCTCATCTCGCTGCTGGGCTATGCCACGCCGGTATTCTGGCTGGGCATGATCGTGCTGATCGTGTTCGCCGACAAGTTCGGGCTCTTCCCCGCCTACGGACTGACCTCGGTGCCGCCGCCCGAGACTGCCTGGGCTCTGGCAGTCGACGTGCTTCATCACCTGGCCCTCCCGGTGTTCACGCTGTCGATCCTCTTCCTTGCCTCCTACAGCCGAATCTCGCGTGCATCGACGCTCGATGTGCTCGGGTCAGATTACATCCGCACCGCGCGAGCCAAAGGGCTGCTCGAATCGGTCGTGGTGCTCAAGCACGCCCTGAGGAATGCCGCGCTGCCGATCGTTACCCTGGCTGGCCTGCAACTCGGGCACGCGTTCTCCGGCGCCGTGCTCGTTGAAGTCGTGTTCAGCCTGCCTGGTATCGGACCGCTGCTCTACGATTCGATCATCCGCCACGACTATCCGGTCATGCTTGGTGTCCTCTTCGGCGCGGCATTCACGGTCGTGATAGCAAACATCATCACCGATCTCGTCTACCGGATTCTCGATCCAAGAATCAGGCTGCGCTAACAATGAGCGAGCAACAGACAATGAGCGAACAGCCCGCGATTCGGGCAGGCTTGCCCTGGGGGCCGGCCGATGACGAGATCCAGCCGGAGATCCGCTGGCGGGTGACATGGCAGATGTTCTGCGCCAACAAGGGCGCGGTCATCGGCCTGGTCCTTCTCTCGCTCATCATCCTGATGGGCCTGATCGGGCCCATGGTCTATTCCGGCGACCCTTTCGCCATCGTGGCGCAACCCTTCCTGGAACCCGGAGGGGAGATCCCACTGGGAACCGACTATATCGGCCGGGACATTCTGATCGGCATCGTTTACGGGGCGAAGCCGACCCTGGCCATCGCGTTGTCGGCCACGTTCGTCACGGCCGTGGTCGGCCTGACGGTCGGGGCGCTGGCGGGCTTCTTCGGCGGCAAGGTGGACGGGTTCCTGATGGGGGTGACGGAATTCTTCCAGGTGCTGCCCAGCCTGATCTTCGCAATGGTCGTTGTCGCCGTCTTCACGCCCAGCCTGTTGACGGTCGTGGTGGCCATCGGAGTCACCAGTTGGACCAGCATTGCGCGACTGACCCGCGCCGAATTCCTGAAGTTGCGCGAGCGCGAGTTCGTCATGGGCGCGCGTGCGGTGGGCGCCAGAGACCGCACGATCATCGTCAAGGTGATCCTGCCCAACGCCTTGCCCCCGTTGATCATCGCCATAACGCTGCAGATCGGGCTGTGCATCCTGTTTGAAGCTGCACTGAGCTTCCTTGGACTGAGCGATCCCGACGTCCTGACCTGGGGAATGATGATCGGGCAATCGCGCGACTTCTTCTTCCAGGCCTGGTGGACAGTGTCCTTTCCGGGGCTGGTGATCCTGCTGACGGTGCTGAGCATTGCCTTGATCGGCGATGGCCTGAACGATGCCTACAACCCCAAGCTGCGCGGGCGGTGATCGACATGACGGCAGATAACACGCCTGCGTCGAACGAAACGACCGTGCTGGAAGTCGACGGTCTCTGTGTCGAGTTCAGCATGCGCGGCAAGCAGGTCCCGGTGCTGTCTGACGTCAGCTTCAACATCGACCATGGGCGTACCGTTGCCATCGTTGGTGAAAGCGGTTGCGGCAAAAGCATGACGGCGCTGGCCGTCATGCGCCTTATTCCTTCGCCTCCGGGGCGCATCAGTTCGGGCAAGATCCTGTTCAAGGGAGAAAACTTGATCGAGGTCAGCGAGCGGCGGATCCGCGAGGTGCGGGGCCGCGACATCTCGATGATCTTCCAGGAACCGATGACGTCGCTCAATCCAGTCTACACGATCGGCGACCAGATCGCCGAGACCATCAAGCGTCACCAGGCCGGCTCGGCCGCGAGTGTCCGCCAGCAGGTGCTGGACCTGCTTAGGCTGGTCCAGATACCCGCGCCGGAGCGACGCATCTCCGAGTATCCCCATCAACTCTCCGGTGGCATGCGGCAACGGGTCATGATCGCGATCGCGCTGGCCTGCGAGCCTGCCTTGCTCATTGCAGATGAACCGACCACGGCGCTCGACGTGACCGTGCAGGCCCAGATTTTCGACCTGCTCAAGGACATCCAAGCCAAACGGGGAACCAGCTTGATTCTCATCACGCACGACTTCGGTGTTGTGGCCGAATTGGCCGACCGGGTGGTCGTGATGTACGCGGGCCGCAAAATCGAGGAAGGTACCGTGGAGCAGGTGATCAACGATCCCCGCCATCCGTATACCCGCGGCTTGCTGCGCTGCATGCCGGAGATCAAGCTCGACCCGGTTCTCGCAGCCGAGCCGCTTGCTGAAATTCCGGGCACAGTCCCCGATCTCCTGAGGCAATCCAAGGGCTGCTCGTTTGCGCCGCGGTGCCCGTCCGTCACGGCGAAGTGCATCGAGATGCCACCGATGGTGCAACTCGGCGAGCAGCGTTCGGCCCGGTGCTGGCTGGCTCACGAACCCGCGGCCACCGCAGAATAGTATGTCTGACGCAATGCTCAACGTAAGGGACCTGAAGGTCCATTTCCCGGTGGCCAAAGCCGGCTTCTTCGCGCGGCGACAAGTCGTCCACGCCGTCGATGGCGCCAGCTTCGAGATCCCTCGCAGCAAGACGCTCGGTCTGGTGGGAGAAAGTGGATCGGGCAAGTCCACCACCGGGCTGGCCATTCTTCGACTGATCAAGCCTACGAGCGGAGAGATCACGTTCGATGGCAGAACGCTCGGCGACATGGATTCTGAAACATTCCGCGCGATGCGTCGCCGGATGCAGATCGTCTTTCAAGATCCGTATTCGTCGCTAGATCCGCGCAGCACCGCCGGCGAGATCGTGCGGTTCCCGCTCGACATCCACGCACTGGGCAGCAACGCCGAGCGCAAGGAGCGCGTCGCCGAGGTCTTTTCACTCGTCGGGTTGCGACCGCGGCAAATGGATTTGTTCCCGCATCAGTTTTCCGGCGGCCAAAGGCAGCGGATCAGCATCGCAAGGGCGCTTGTCCTGCAGCCCGAGTTCATCGTCTGCGACGAGCCGGTGTCGGCCCTGGATGTGGCCATCCAGGCGCAGATCCTGAACCTGCTGAGCAGGCTGCGCGACGAACTGAACCTCACCTTGCTGTTTATCTCCCATGATCTGGGCGTCATCAGCCACATCTGCGACGAAGTCGCTGTGATGTACCTCGGCAAGGTTGTCGAGAAAGCGCCGCGGCATGCCTTGTTCAGGCAACCGTTGCATCCCTATACGCAGGCCCTGTTTTCCGCTGTGCCGACACGCAACCCGAAACTCAAGGGCGCGGTGAAGCGAATCCGCTTGCAAGGGGACATCCCCAGCCCAATCAATCCCCCGAGCGGCTGTCGTTTCCACACACGCTGCCCAATCGCCCAAGCCCGCTGTCGCAGCGAAGAGCCGCAACTGACCGAGCAAGCCTCCGATCACCTGGTGGCCTGCCACTTCCCCGGCCAAGACATTTCGGTCGCTGGGTAGGCAGCCCGTTCCCCGACTTCAACCGACAGGAGACTGCCCATGCAGATTCATGCGAGATTCTTCGCGAGGCTGGTCACGGCCGCGTCGCTTGCCATACTGGCCGCAGCGCCCGCATGGAGTGCGGATCCCCCGCCGCAAAAAGGCGGGAAGATGGTGTACATGTCCGGGAAGATCCCGAGCCTCAATCCGCTGCATGGCGAGGCGAACACGGGGGTGGTCACGGGCCAGGTTTTCGCATCTCTCACCCGCCTCGACGAAAAACAAAGGGCGATTCCCTATCTTGCCAAGAGCTGGGAAGTCTCGCCCGACGGGCTGAGCTATACGTTCCGGCTCGAGCCGGAAGCCAAGTTCCATGACGGAAAGCCGATCACGTCCGAAGACGTGGCGTTCTCGGTGGGGATCGTCCAGAAGTATCACCGGTTCGGCAAGCAGATGTTCGGTCCGATCACCAGCGTCGAGACGCCCGATGCGCATACGGCGATCTTCAAGCTGTCCCAGCCGCACGCTCCCACGTTGCTCTCGACAACGATGTCCCGCTTCCTGCCGATTATGCCGAAACATGTGTACGGGACGCAGGAGGACTTCAACGCACACCCTGCACACGCCCGGCCGATTGGATCAGGGCCATTCAAGATCACCGACGTCAACATGGAACGCTACGTGATCCTGGACCGTTTCCCTGACTACTTCATCAAGGGGCGCCCTTACCTGGATCGCGCGGTCCTGCAGATTGTCTCTGACCCCACCGCCGTTCGCGTCGGCCTGCAGCGGCAGGAGTTCGACCTCGCCCCAGGGTCGGCGATGCGGTATCGGGAAATCAAGAGCCTGAAGTCTCCCCAG
Source organism: Reyranella massiliensis 521 (assembly GCF_000312425.1). Classification (GTDB taxonomy): domain Bacteria; phylum Pseudomonadota; class Alphaproteobacteria; order Reyranellales; family Reyranellaceae; genus Reyranella; species Reyranella massiliensis. Next base: position 624,841 of record NZ_HE997181.1, read on the forward strand.
TTGCAGATCGGTCGGTTGTTGGACGCCGCCGGGGCGTTCACGACCATCGAGTTTAACAACCGGACGGGTCCGCTGAGCAACAAGAAGGTGCGCCAGGCGATCGGCCATGCCATCGACACGGAGTTCATTGCCAATACGCTGCATGACGGATGGACCTTGCCAGGCAGGGGACCGTTCCCCGTCGGCAATCCGTTCTTCAATGAATCGATGAAGGGCTACGAGTTCAATCTGGCCAAGGCAAATAAGCTACTCGACGAGGCGGGGTTCCCGGCGAAGGCGGACGGTATTCGGTTCGAGCTGAAGCTGCTGTACGCCTCCAACATGTTCCAAGACCTTTTCGTGACGATTCCCGAATACGTGGTTCCTAGCTTGAAGAAGGTGGGCATCAAGGTGATCCGGGAACCGGTGCCCGGTGCCGCTGCCTGGTCGGAGCGGATGAAGAACTGGGACTTCGAAATGTCAATGGCGCTTCCCGGCTCCTGGCTCGATCCCGGTATCGGCATAAGCCGCACTTATGTCTGCGACAACATCCGGCACATCGCCTATTCGAACACCTCGGGGTTCTGCAACAAGACGGTAGATGAATTGTTCCAGAAGGGGGCGGTCGAACCCGACTTTGGCAAGCGCAAGGCGCTGTATGACCAAGTGCAGAAGCTGCTTTGGGAAGAGGCACCCATGATGTGGGTCGTCCAGCTCGCCCCGGCGATGATCTACAACGCCAAGCTGATCAATCCGCCGTTAACCGGATGGGGTCAATATGGTCCTTTCGACAACATCTACTGGAGCGGCGGGGCCAAGTAGCCCCGGGTGCGCGATGGCCTGCCGGGCGGGAGTAGCCCTTCCCCGCCCGGTGCTACCGGGTCGACCGAGAGCGCTTCCCTCCCGGCTCCGAGGGGCCGGCCAACGTTAAAGAGAACTCCCACTATGTTTGATTTCCTGATTCTCAATGGCATGGTCTACGATGGAAGTGGCTCGCCAGGCCGCAAGACGGACATCGGAATTAAGGATGGCTGCATCGCAGCCATCGGCGATCTGTCCGATGCACTCGCCACGGAACGGATCGACGTGGCCGGCTTGGCCGTGGCGCCGGGCTTCATCGACTTGCACACCCACTCGGACTTCACCCTTGTCGTCGACGGGCAGGCACAGAGCCAGGTGCACCAGGGCGTGACGACCGAAGTCATTGGCCAATGCGGACACAGCTGCGCACCGATGCGCGACCCGAAACTCCGGTCCCCGATGGGGGCCGGACATGCGCCCGATGCCATCGGCGACAAGCGCTGGCAGACCTTTGGCGAGTATCTGGACGTGCTCGAGAGATCTCCACTCGGCGTGAACGTCGCCGCGTTCGTAGGACATGGCACGGTCCATAGCGCGGTGCTGGGCGATGCGCTCACGGCTGGCGACGACGAGGACATCGCCCGCATGAAAAGGTTGGTCGAGGAATCGCTGGACCAGGGGGCGGCTGGCTTCTCGACGGGGCTGGAATACTGGCCCGGGATCTTGGCGGCGCCGGAGCATCTGGTGCCGTTGTGCGAGGCTGCCGCGGTGCGCGGCAAGCTCTACGCAACCCATGTGCGTAATCGCGATCGATTCTACGACCTAGGGTTCACCGAGGCCATCGCGGCATCCCGCGAGTCGGGTGCGCGCCTGCAGATATCGCATATCCAGACCAAGTTCGGGGCGCCGGACCATGCCATGGAGCACACGCTCGAGATGATCGATGCTGCCCGTCGGCGTGGGCAGGATATTGCGTTCGACGTCATCCCGCACGACTGGAACAACACCTCGGTGATGGCGATCCTACCGAAGTGGGCGCGCGAAGGTGGCGTCCAGTCGACGCTCAAGCGAATGAAAGACCCCGACGTCCGGGAGAAGGTCAAGCGCAATCCGGCACCGATGCTGCTGATCGTGAAGGCGCGGCGATGGGACGACGTGGTCCTGCTCAATGCCGTCACCAACAGGCATCTCGTCGGCATGAGTTTTGCCGAGATCGGCAAGATGCGTGGAGTCGATCCCTACGATGCCCTGATGGACATGCTGATAGAGGAGGATGACGCGGCCGGACGGATGATGTGGGCAACCCGCAGCTTCCGGGACGACGACATCGAGATGGCGATGCGCGATGCTTCCTGCGCCGTGATTTCCGATACCGCGGCGCTCTCTCCGGAAGGCAGGCTGGGCGAGCAGCTTTTCTCTCTCAGCGGTTATGGATGGGCTCCGCGCTTCTTGCAGTATTACGTGCGCGATCGCAACGTGCTGGATCTGCCAGAGGCGATCCGGCGTATCACTTCATTGCCGGCGTCGCGAATCGGCATCAAGGACCGGGGCCTCTTGGCGAAAGGCATGCACGCCGATCTCGTGGTCTTCGATGCGCAGGAGATCGCGAGCAAGGTCACCATCAAGAAGCCGCGACAGCACCCGGTCGGCATCGCGCACGTCATGGTCAACGGTGCGTTCGCGATGCGCGACGGCCGTCGCACCCCCAGCAATACGGGCAAAGTACTTCGGAACATCGGCACCCGTTGAACGTCTCGGCGACGATCGAAACAGGAAAAGGCTATGACAGTCGAATACTTGAAGAAATCCGATCCCCCCTCCGCGGCGGTGGACAACGCGACGGCAGAGACGGTTCACCGCATGCTCGAGGACATCCGCAAGAACGGGCGCGCAGCCGTCGAGCGTTACGCCCGGGATCTCGATGGCTGGACTGGCGACATCGTCTGCACGAATGATGACTTTGTGCGGGCGAGTGCCAGCCTGTCGCAAGGGGTCCGGGACGACATCGACTTTGCCTACCGCCGGATCAGGGATTTCGCGCTGCGCCAACGCGAGTCGATGCTGGAGTTTGAGACCGAACTGGTCGATGGCTTGCTCGCGGGGCAACGGCTCATTCCGGTGAACCGTGCCGGGTGCTACGTTCCGGGCGGACGTTATGCCCATGCGGCCTCAGCCATCATGAGTGTTTGCACAGCCAAGGTCGCTGGCGTGCCGGGCATCGTCGCAGCATCGCCTCCGCATCGCAACGACGGCATCCACCCCGCCATCTTGCACACCATGCATTTGTGCGGTGCCGGCAAGGTGCTCGCACTGGGCGGTGTCCAGGCAGTTGCTGCGATGGCCTACGGCCTGTACTCCGATGGTCCCGCGGACGTCATCGTGGGGCCGGGCAATCGCTTCGTCGCACAGGCCAAGCGGATGCTGTTTGGCGAAGTCGGGATCGACGTGCTGGCTGGGCCCACGGAGTCGGCGATCATTGCCGACGAGACTGCCGATGCAGATGTCATTGCGGCGGATCTGGCCGGGCAGGCCGAGCACGGCCCGGATTCACCGGTTTGGCTGTTCACGACCTCGCGCGAGTTGGGCTTGAAGGTCATCGAAAAGATGCCGGCCGTGATCGCTGCGCTGCCCGCGTCCGCGCGTAGCGCAGCGCAGGCCGCCTGGCGCGATTTCGCGGACGTGGTCTTGCTCTCCACGCGCGAAGAGGTCTGCGAGATCAGCGATCGTTATGCGCCGGAGCACTTGCAGGTCCTGGCGGCCGATCTCGACTGGTGGTTGTCCCGGCTGACCAATTACGGTTCGTTGTTCCTCGGTGAGGAGACAACGGTGGCCTATGGAGACAAGTGCTCCGGTCCAAACCATATTCTTCCTACCCGGGGCGCTGCTCGGTATTCAGGTGGCTTGAGTGTCGGCAAGTTCATCAAGACGGTCACCTGGCAGCGCATGAACCGAGCGGCCAGCCGGGAAGTGGGGCAAGTCGCAGCGAGGATTTCTCGACTCGAGGGGATGGAGGGTCACGCGCGAACGGCGGATGTCCGCCTGAAGAAGTACTATCCGTCCGAAACGTTCGATCCTGGCGTGCTCGCTGGCCACGATGCCGGGCGGGGACAGACATGAACGAGGGCAGTCGCTCGTCCGACGGACTGTGGTTCGGCAAGGACATGAGCCAGGCGGAACCGATACCGGAGCAGACGATCGAACGCGCGGTCGAACTGATGCGCAGCGGCCGTCTGCATCGGTACGGCGAGCAGGGCGACGGTTTTCCCGAGCCATCGTTGCTGGAAGAGGAGTTTGCCGCTTACCTGGGAAGCAGGTACTGCGTGGCCGTCAGCTCGTGTGGCGCCGCCATGTTTCTGGCCTTGAAGGCGCTGGGCGTTAAGCCTGGAGACGATGTGCTGACCAGCAGTTTTACCCTGGCGCCGGTACCGGGTGCCATCGCGCACGCGGGCGCGCGGCCCGTGCTGGTTGCGACGAGGGCGGACTTCACGACCGATCTGGAGGACTTGGCGGACAAGTTGCGCACCAGCAAGGCCAGGGTGCTGCTGCTGTCGCACATGCGCGGTCACGTCACCGATATGGAGGTGGTTCAAGACCTTTGCCACCGCCACGGTGTCGCGCTGGTGGAGGACTGCGCACACACGATGGGAGCTTCTTGGGATGGTCGTCCCACTGGAACCTGGGGGCGCGTGGGTTGCTTCAGCACCCAGACCTACAAGCACATCAACTCCGGCGAAGGCGGGTTGCTGGTGACCGACGATGACGACGTGGCCGCGCAGGTCATCCTCATGTCGGGTTGCTACATGATGTACGACCAGCATCGGTGCAAGCCGCCCGTGGAGGTGTTCGACCGCTGGAAGTACATCACGCCGAATTTCAGCATGCGCATGTCGAACCTCGCTGCTGCCTTGTTGCGGCCGCAGATCGAATTGCTGCCGGAGCGTTCGGCGCGGTGGAACCGCATCTACGCACGCCTGGAAGTCGAACTCGCCAAAGCACCCAATGTCTCGCTGCCCCGGCGCCATCCCAAGGAAGCATTCGTCCCCAGTTCCATCCAGTTCAGCCTTGCGCTGGAGCCTGCGGGGATCGAACGGTTTCTTCAGGAGTGCCAACTGCGGGGGCTATACGTCAAGTGGTTCGGCTGCCCCGAGCCCACGGCCTTTACCAGCAACTATTCCCACTGGCACTACTTCAAGGCCGAACTCGCGTCAGATCAGTCTATGTCCGTATTGCGTCATCTGATGGACCTGCGATTGCCGATTAACCTGACCGAGGCGGAATGCGACCTAATCGGTCGAATCGTGACTGCGGCGGCCATCGTCGCGGCGCGCGAGCCTTCTCACCCACTTTGCATTTCGACCTCGGAGACAGAGCAGCCATGAAATTGACTCGATTCCCCCGCGTGCGCATCACCCACGCCCCCACTCCTCTGGAGTTCATGCCCCGCATGACCGAGGCTCTCGGGGGCCCCAACCTTTACATCAAGCGCGACGACTGCACCGGACTGGCTACGGGTGGCAACAAGACACGCAAGCTGGAGTTCCTGATGGCCGACGCTGTGAAGCACGGGGCCGACACGATCATCACCCAGGGAGCAACTCAGTCCAACCATGCGCGCCAGACCGTTGCGATCGCAGCCAGGATGGGAATGAAGTGCGAGATTCTCCTGGAGGATCGAACCGGGTCCAAGGTGGACAGCTACAAGCATTCTGGGAACGTTTTTCTGGACCGCATGTATGGCGCCAGGATGCAGGAGGTTCCAGGTGGTACCGACATGAACGCCGCCATGTCCCAACTTGCGGAGGAGCTGCGTGGCAAGGGGCAGAAGCCCTACATAATTCCCGGAGGTGGCTCGAACCCGATCGGCGCGCTGGGCTACGTGGTGTGTGCGCTGGAGCTGGTGGACCAGTTCAACACGCAGGGGCTCGACGTGGGTTGCGTGGTGCACGCCACGGGAAGTGCCGGCACCCAGGCGGGCCTCGTGGCCGGTTTCGAGGGCAGCCGCAGCGACATCCCGGTGCTGGGGATCGGTGTGCGCGCGCCAAGGCAGGTACAGGAAACCAACGTCTACAACCTGGCCGTGAAAACAGCCGAACTCCTGGGGGTTGCCGGCGCGGTGTCTCGCGAAAGAGTACAGGCCAACTGTGACTACGTTGGTGACGGCTACGGAATTCCCACGGCCGGCATGGTGGAGGCGGTCACCATGATGGCGCGGCTGGAAGGCATCCTGCTGGATCCGGTTTATTCTGGTAAGGGGATGGCAGGGCTGATCGATCTGTGCCGCAAGGGACACTTCAGGAAAGGCGACAACGTGGTGTTCCTGCATACCGGCGGCTCCACGGCCCTCTTCGGTTACATGGACGCGTTCGGCGGGTTGACTCCACTCTGATTCACGCATCGCCGACGCGGGACTCGGGCGGATATGTCCGCTTCAAATGAGTTCGGAGAGCACCATGGGAAGATGGCCATGATCGGCGTCCTTGGCGGGATGGGTCCGCTGGCTACGGCCGACTTCTTCTCCAAGGTGATTGCCGCAACTGGCGCGGAACGGGACGAATGTCACGTCCCGTTGTTGATCCAGTCCGACCCCCGCGTGCCGAGTCGGCCGGCGGCGATCCTTTCTGGTGGCGAGTCGCCGCTTCCGGCCTTGTTGGCAGGACGCGACCGGCTCATCGCCGCTGGTGCCATAGCACTGGCCATGCCCTGCAACACGGCGCATTTCTGGATCGCCGAGTTGCGGGATGGCTGCGCCGTGCCCTTCCTCAGTATTGTCGATGCCTCGTGCGGCGAGGCCGCAGCGCAGCTCGGACCGGGTTCGTGCATCGGCCTGATTGCCACCGGCGCTACGCTGGCCACGCATCTCTTCGACGATCGCCTCCAAGCCGACGGCTTTCGGCCCATCTTGCCGGATGTTGTCGACATGGAAGCGAGGGTGCTTCCGGCGATCGAGCTGGTGAAGGCCGGGCGTCCGCGGGAAGGGGGGCCCCTAATAGAACAGGCAGTGCAAGCATTGCTGCACCGCGGCGCAACGAGAGTGATTCTCGCCTGCACAGAAACCCCCCTGGCGCTGGACGCGGTCGGATCGGACCTCCGAAGGGTGTGCGTGGATAGCACCGGCGCACTTGCGCGCAGTTGCGTGCGGTGGTGGCAAGAGCACAGTCCACCTACGACGCCTTAGTGCGAATGGCCACAAATTCCCTGAGCGAACGACGCAGTAGAAAAAAGGCCATTCAACCTGAGTGCCAACGTCAGCAAATGGTGGTTGCCCATCTCATGCCTTCTCACTGGACATCGTTGTCATTGAGCAGTGACGTAGGCGCGTGCCGTGAGCGACCGGTTGCGAAGAAACCAGCGCACTGGTCCTTGATGGAGCACATCGTACATGTAGGAAGGTACCCGTGCTTCCAGTTGCCGATCGATTTGCGTGCCAGATACAAACCTCTCGCTCGACGTGATCGCCTCTCAATCCGCCAACTTCGCAGATTGCGATCTTGCAACCTTGGGAATCAACTCAGTGCAAAAGTGTCATTCAACACTGAGTTTGATCAGCACTAGTGTTTTGGGCCAGCATTAGTGTCGGCCCTGCTGCCAAGGCGGATCGGCTTTAGCTCGAGCCGTCGGACGCGAATGTAAGAGGGCGGCCTCGGGACTTGCGATCCCACAACCACCTTAATGACTAGTTGCGCGCCGCATCTTCGAGACAGATGTCATCCCCCAGTACGATATTGCCTCGCGGAGGTGGGACGTACTTGACTTTCCTCTGAGCAGTTATGTGGCTGACGAGACGAATAGGCATGATGAGGACTGCATCCTCGGACAAGCGCGACAGGCAGTCGGAGCGCAGCAGACAGCCGCCTCTCGGAGCTGAGGCGTCGCACCTCGTGATGCACCATTGCGCCGATGTCGTTTTGGTAAAGCCAAAGACTGTTGGCCTGGCCGTCGAAATTTGGTTCGCCACCCATGTATGCGGGCGGACGGTACCCCGTGCCGAGCCCGATGCCGAACACACTGTCGAGTGCCCGGCCATCTCCCAACAGTAAGCGGCAATCATCGCCGACAGCCACGCTGCCAGTGTCCGCGCTGAGCGCAACTGGTGCTCCGCTCGCGTCGAGCACGGGCAACGTGCTCGAGTTGTAGCCGAAGCAGGGGACCACGAGCGCAGCCTGCTCTAGCAAGGCCCGAAGTTGGCCGGCTGGCAGGCTAAGGAGCCGCGTGGTGACGCGTGGGTCGGGAACGGTGCCCGGCCGGTGCGCCAACTGCCGCCACATCTCGCGCCCGAAACCGCGCAACCCTCCCATACGGTGCACGCGGCCGGTCCGCGGGCAGATATCGCCAGGCTCGGTCAAATACTGGTCTGCTGCGGCAGCTTGAGCATCGGGGTAAAATACTTTGGGCGGCCGCCGTTGCAGAATTTCGATCTGCCCTTCGGCGAGGCCGGCGGCCGCAGGTAATTGTGTTAGTGCCCAAGCAGCAGCATAGGCGCTATGTGAGCCGCCTAGGATGAGGATACGACGGCCACCAGCACGCGCGATGATCTCACTAGCCGCCGCCAGCCCCGACGTTTGTAGCAGGCTGTCCGACGGCATGACGCGTCGCAGGCTGCAATCCTTTAGCGTGAAGCCGGGTACTAGCTCGCGCTCTTGCCACTGCTGCCGTCCGCCCAAGGCGATCACCGCGGAGTGTGCGGTCAGCATGGTGGTCTCGCCGTCGCGCTCGACCTCGACCGTAACCGAGCCCTCGGCCTGCAGGCGTGCGCGCGTAGCGTTGGTGCCCCGGTAGAGACGCGAGACAGAGTGATTGTCGAACATTGCGGAAAGTCCACTGCCGAGCAGGCGCATGTAGCGATCGACCAGCGCGAGCGGTGGGAAGCCGTACCGGTAGGTCTCCATCTCGCGCGCAACCGCATGGTCGCGCAGTGGCCGGAGCGGCGGAGAAAGTTTCACCGCCTCGAGACACTCCAGGTACGAGGAACCGAGAGAATCCGAAGCGATGCCGAAGCGGCCAAGGCTGCCGCCAAGGTGCTCTGTGCGCTCAATCAGGGCAACGCCGGCGTCAAGCCAGCCTTCGAGTGTGCCTTGCTGGGCGGCAGCCAGGAGCGGTCCGAGGCCGCCCGGCCCGCCACCGACAATGATGGTCGCAAAGGTCGGCATGTTGCACTTTCACGCAAGAACAGCGCGAAACACTGCGGCAACACGATCGACCACTTGGTGATCGACGCCGCGCTGCGTCGGCAGGCAAATGCCGGTCGCGGCAAGCCGGGCGCTGTGTTGGTAGTCGCGGGCGTATTTCTCGTAGAGCGGTAGCGAGGAGAGTGTATGGAAGAATGGCCGCATCTCGAGCCGGGCCTCCAGCGCACGCGACAAGATCTCGTTGCGGGCCGCCTCCGGCACCTGGACGCAGGTGAGCCATACGACGGGCATTGACTTTGAATCCATCTGTGGCGGAAAGCGGACGCCAGGAATGTCCCTCATCGCCACCTCGTACAGCCGCGCGATGGTGCTGTTGCGCGCTAGGATGCTCTCAATGCGCCAGAGCTGCGCCTGCCCGATAGCGGCCTGCAAGTTGGTGATGCGATAGTTGAAACCAACTCGCTCATGCCAGTAGGAACGGCTCGGCGTCATTCCGTGGTCGCGCAGGACGCGCAGCGACTTTGCGATGGCTGGATCGCTGGTCAGGCACATGCCGCCCTCGCCGGTGGTCACGATCTTGTTCGCGTAGAAGGAAAAGCAACCAATATCGCCGAACTGACCAACCGGCCGGCCCTCGTAGCGCGCGCCATGTGCCTCGGCGCAATCCTCGATCACAAAAATCCCACGCTCGCGTGCGCACTGCACGATCGGCCCGATCTCGGCCGGCCGCCCATAGAGATGAACGGGAATGATAGCCTTTGTGCGAGACGTGCAGGCGGCTTTGACCGTCGCGAGGCTCATGCACCAGGTGACCGGGTCGACATCGACGATCACCGGAGTCGCACCGCAGTAGAGCACCGCGTTTATGGTGGCAGCGAAGGTGAGGTCGGGCACGATTACCTCGTGTCCCGGCCCAATGCCCAATGCTACGAGCGCGAGATGAAGCGCCACCGTTCCGTTGGTTACGGCAACTCCGTGCGCGGAGCCGACGAAGGCCCGAAACTCGTCCTCGAACCTCTCGACATAGGGCCCCTTGCTGGAGATCCACGACGAAAGGAAAGCGTCGAGCACTGCGCGGAACTCAAGGTGGCTCATGTCGGGCCGCGCGACCTGCACGAATTCGTCGGAGCGCTCGATGCTTACGCCGAGAAGGTGGCCGTAATCATCCACTATCGGGCGCAACACATCCTTTTCTCGTGAAACGTCGTTGCGACGCCGGTCTGCGAAGGTCGCCATGAAGTGGTCGAGGCCGGGTTTAAGAAGCGCACCGCCGTGGACTGCGCGGGCGATGTCATCGAGGGAGATGCGGCCGACCAGCCGCTTACCTTCGACTACGAGGCAGCTGCCAAGACCATTGTCCAAGCACTTTTCGATCGCAGCGAAGAGGGTCTCCGATGTATTGCAGATAAAGTCGTCCTCGTCGGCTGACGATGCGATGTCGTCCCCACTCGACATCGGCATCGCAGGTTCGGACAGAAACATAAGAGAACCTCCTTCACGGAATTGCCCGAGATGAGCTCTATCGCCCGGTTTCGGGAGCGGTGCATATCTCAACGTGTCGGGTGCAAGAAGAGCCAGTGGTAAGACTGTGATCCGGGCATCGACGCGAGTGGCGTTGCACAAATGCATCGGCGGTTCGACGGCGGTTCGTCGTCACGCCTTGATCACTGGCTGGACTTTCGGCGCGCGATCATCGTGAGACCATGCGCCTGCTCTGGCTGACCCTTGCCGATCCTTGTCCTCCCACGAATGGCCAGCTCATCTATTCTCGCGGCCTGATCGCTTCGGCTGTTCGGGAGGGTGCCCGGCTGGACGTGATCGGCTTGGCGCGCGGCGAGAGGGTCACGGGACCCAAGGACGAGCCTGGCCTGCATTGGAGCCTGCATCCCCGGGTAGTTCATCCGCTTCCTCGAAAGATCGTGTCGCCACTGCCCGAGGTCGCGCTCTACGCCTGGTCGGAACAGGCGGGCGCCGCGCTCGACGGCGCGCTGCTGCGGCATGATTGGGATGCCATTGTCTTCGACAGCATTTCCGGTGGCTGGGCGCTGGACCCCGTGCTTCGTCATTGTCGCCTGAGCAGGCAACCTCCGGCCCTGATCCACCTTGCGCACAACCACGAGACCACTGTGGCACGCCGCATCGCCGAGGCGGCGACCGGGCTTCGGCGGGCCTATCGTGCACTCGATGCCGCAAAGGTAGGCTGGCTCGAGCGCCGTCTGGTGCGGGTGTCTAAGCTCGTGACCTCGAACACGCCCGAGGATGCCGAGAACTTCGAAACGATGAAGTGCGCCCAGGTGCTGTTTCTCCCACCGGGCTACGACGGGCCGCGCATTGAGCGACGCACGATCGATAGGAGCGTACCGCGTCGCGCTGTTCTGGTCGGCAGCTACGACTGGCCTCCCAAGCGTATCAGCTTGGAAAAGTTTCTTGACGCGAGCGCGCTCCGCCTCGCTTCGGCGGCTGTCGACCTGCAGATTGTGGGTACGGCCGAGCCTGCCTATATCGATGCACTGCGGCAGCGCTACCCGGGCGTTACCTTCACGGGACCAGTTGACGACGTGCGGCCGTTTATGGCTGCTGCGCGGGTCGCGCTGGTGCCGGATCTGCTAGGCGGCTTCAAGCTCAAAGGCCTGGACTACGTCTTCAATCGCTTGCCGATCTGCGCCATGCGCGCGGCACTCCCGGGAATGCCGCTCGTGGACGGAAGCAGTGTCTGCCTTTCCGACAGCCACGAGGCAATGACCGACGGCGTACTCGCGCTGATCGACGAATTTGCAACCTTGAACGCCTACCAGGAGCGGGCCTGGACTGCCTGCGTCGATACTTTTGACTGGTCGCGCATCGGCCGGCGCCTCGTCGACGCGATTGGAAAGGTGGCCGAACCTTGTCGGCATCAACCAAAGAGACGTTCGTATCACCTCGAGAAAAGCGAGGGATGCTGACTTAGCCAAGGTGAACGCTTCTCCGCATCGGGATGACAATCTGCTTTCTTCAGAGTGTTCTGAGGTGGGCCGAGATGCGTTGGACGGTGGATGTAGGCTCTTCGGCCGGAAGAAAGATGAAGTTGTAGATGTAGGCACCAAAGCGTTTGCGTTCAGTGAGCGGTGCTGTGAGGTCTGGCAGCCTATCGGGCCGTTGCATCTCCTCGACGGAAAAAGTGCTGATAGGCTCAAGCTTGCCTTTGCGCACGTAGTGGCCCGTATAGCCCAGGCTGTCGAAATAGGTGCGGGCGCGCGCCAGCCCGCCGGGTGAGAGCCGGTCATCGATCTCGACCAGCACGCGAGGACGGCAGCGGCGGATCGTCTGCAGGGCGCCGTCGAGCACGGCCTGTTCGTGGCCCTCGACGTCGATCTTGATGAAGCCTGCACGTCCCTTGTAGACGGTGTCGAGGCGGTCCATCGACACTTTAATTGCTTGCGTAGCGGGGTAGGTACCAGAGGCGTCGGTCGAAATGGTCGAGCAGCCAGTCACGACGATGCCGTCCACTACCGGCATGTGCAATTCGACTGTATCGGCACGGTCGGACAGTGCGACCTGCTCGATCACTACTTCGCCCCCCGGGAATTTTTTGCGCAGGGCACTGGCCAGCACAGGCATCGGCTCGAAGGCCACAACCTTGTGCGCATGCCTGCGAAGGTAGTGGACGTAGGACCCATCGTTTGCGCCGACATCAATGGCGTCGGCGTCGCGACGGCAGAGGAATTTCAGAAGATGCAGCTCGACTTCGCCGTAACGACCGTAGAATTTCGCTTCTCGCCAGTTTAGCAGGGATTGGGGCAGGACCATACGGAGAGCCCGGCGCGCTTCGAAAGGAAGAATGGCCTGCACGTCCATGTCGGAACCTCTTGGAAAGTTTGGTCGGCGACTTTAGGCCTTTCTGCAATATTGCAAGCGTGATTAGGTCGTGATCGGCTGCATCCAGGTGGCGGCTTTGCCTATCCGTTCAAGTTGGAAAAGGGGCATGCCTCCTGTCTCATGCCGGCTATGAGGAGGCGAGTATCCGAATCGCCACCAACTCCGGCGCCTCTCGAGGCAAGCCGCGGGCGCGAGGAGATAAAGGAAGGCTTTTAAGAGAAGCTATCTGCTCTCCAGACATACCCAAACGCCGCGTAGTTTTCGATGCGGTCGAAGTCCGGTTGGAAGGCACGTAGCTTACTGCGAAGTCTCTTGATCGCTGAGCGTACGTTGGTGCGATAGCCTAGCGAGCCAGAGCCGGCGTGGAAGCCACGATAGTGCAGTTGGTCGTAGATGTCGCGATAGGTGACGTGACAGCCCGCGTTGGACACGAGCAGCTCCAGTATCTTGTACTCACCGAGCGTGAGCCCAAGATCTCGGCCTTGCCAGTAGGCACGACTCACGTGGAGCTTCAACATAAGATCACCAACTTCAAGTTGGCGCGCTGCGATAGATACCTTGCCTGTTGGCCGTGCAATTTTGCGCAGGCGGCAGAGCAGTACGGCGATGCCGCGGGCCTTATCTATGAAATCCGTGGCGCCGCTCTCGAACGCCTTCAATTCGTCTGAGGCGAATGAACGCCCTGTCAGGAAGATGATGGGGAGATGAATACCCCTCTGTCGGATTTGTGGCACCAAGTCGAGCCCGCAGGATTCTTCAAGCGTCCAGTCGAGCAGGATCGCGTCGGCATCCTCGATACCCGGGAGGGCCTGGAGGAAGGAATGGGCATCGGGGAAGGCATCTACACTGTAGCCGTGCTCCGCAAGTTCATTGGTGAGCGTGGCCCTGAAGAAAGCGTCATCGTCAACGGCTACGATGCGGTTTACCGCACACGGCAGTGCAGGTTGAATGCTGGGGGTCGTTGTGTTGGCGAGCGTCGTTAACATTGCAGAATTCCCTTCCCTGATCATTCCCAAGCGACGTTCCAAACAGGTCAGAAGCGCGAGCTTCCTCTGCTGATCGGCAATCATCCCACGGTTTAGAAACAGGCTCCCAATCGCCCGTCTCAAAAGGCCGACATGCCGGACTATAGACAGTGATTTTGTGAAGAGGCGCGAAAGGCGTTCGATTTTCGCTTCAGCCACCAGATGATCACGGGCCAAGAAGCGGCGTAATCAAACGAACAATCGAGGCTGGGAAGTCTGTTCATTTAAGAGAGAAGCCATTCACGCACTCGGCGTCTCATCCAAGCCGAATAGGCCCGTTCTTTTTGGGGTGCAACGATAGGTGGTATACGGAAATCGGCGGACCCTTTCTATCGGTCCTAAGTGACGGCGCGTGAGCCATTACGAGGCACTGATGGCGGTGACCCGCGTCCATCGCTTCCCGCAATTGCTCTTCTGCGCCGACACCGCCTTATTGGGCGTGGCGTGGCGCAACGTGGTGATGAAACCATGACCGCGACCTCTACGAACCCCAAATCCGCACCGTCTCTCAAGGACGAGAACCGCTCGGCCCGGCCGCTCGCCATCGTCACCGGCGCCTCCGCCGGCATTGGATGCGAACTCGCCCGAAAGTGTGCCGTCCACGGATTCGATCTCCTGATTGCTGCAGACGATCCGAAGCTCATCGATGCCGCTCGCGAGTTTGAATTGCTCGGCCGCGCCGTCGAAGCAATCGAGGTCGACCTTTCGACCACGAACGGCGTCGACCGCTTGCGGTACCAAGGCATTCGTCGACATGTTCGCCTATGCGCTTCGATCCGAAATCGTTATCGGTGTCCGTCGCAACCGCAACAAGCGCCCTTCGCCTGCTTTGAATCGACCTACGTGGGGGATCAAAAAAAGGTCGACTGGCCACGCGCGTGGTAGTGCCCGATAGAGGAAGCGCATCTTGTTCGGCGTGGCGCAGCAGGTTCTGTACCGTTATTCGGTCAATCCCGGCTGCACTGGCGTCGACAGGCGGGTGAGCGTGGATCCCGGCTCCATGCGTTGCCCGCTTCATCAATCATTTCGCCAACCGAAGTATGGCTCGGCGGTGAACGACTATTACCTTGTCGCTGTGCTGAAGTTCCGCGGTTGAGTATTGTCGATAAGACGAGGCCTAGCGCAACACACTGATAACACTGAAAGTCTTGCCGTGTTGCTAAAATTAGTACATGGCGAGCAAATATTGCTTCTTGTAAGAATGGTTGGCCTCTCCTACGAATTTTCATCGGAGCCGGCCCGTCGGGCGTGAAGATTGCTTGTATACCAGGCGAGTCGAAGCGATCGGCAATGCAACAATCGGTGCGGCTTCCAACTCGAAATGCAGAAGCAGGTGAGCTGCTTAAGCCGACAGCCACGGTCGAGAGGAGTGGGGGATGATGAGAAGCAAGATCTTACAGCTATTGCTGGCGTTGACAGTTCTCGCAGGCGCCTGCGCGTCCAGCGCAGGCGCGCAGACTGTCACCTTGCGTTTCGCCATGATCACCGCCGATTCGTTCCCGTACATGGACGGTGCCAAGAAATTTAAGGAGCTTGTCGAGGCGCGCTCGAATGGCGCTGTCAAAGTGCTCCTGTTCCCGGGTGGCCAGCTCGGAAATGAGCGTGAGATCAACGAGGCAATTCTCGAAGGCTCGATCCAGATCGGCGTTGGCGCCGGCGCAATGGCCAATCTCGCGCCGATCTACAACATCGTCCAGGTGCCGTTCCTGATTCAGGGCCAGTCGCACATGGCTGCAATCGCTGACGGACCGATTGGCGCCAAGCTGGCCGAGCGCATTGAGCAGCAGGCAGGTTTCAAAGTGCTGGCGTGGTTCAGCACCGGCGACAGCCCGATCGAAACCGTCAAGAAGCCGATCAAGACCCCGGCCGACCTTGCGGGTGTGAAGATCCGCGTTATCGAGACGCCGGTGCTGGTCGACGCCATGCGTGCGCTGGGTGCGAATCCCACGCCGATGGCCTACCCCGAAGTCTACACCGGCCTAAAGCAAGGCGTCATCGAAGGGGCACACCTGGACGTTCTGTCGGTCGACACCCTGAAAGTCGCCGAAGTAGCCAAGTACATGACGGACTGGGATCAGATCACCTTCGTGTCCGAGCCGCGTCCTGTGATCATGAGCGCCAAGTTCTTTGCGACGCTCTCGCCGGCGCATCAGAAGATCATCCAGGAGGCGATGAAGGAAGCCGCCGTGTACGAGCGGCTGGTGTTCAAGGACAAGATGGCGGCGATCCGCAAGAAACTCGTGAATGAAGGCGTCACGATCACGCAGGTCGACGCGGCTGCCTTTGTCGAGAAGGTCAAGCCGGTCTGGGCAAAGTATGCGGCCCAGCTCAAGGCTGAGGACCTGCTCGCCGACATCGTCGCCCTGAGGAAGTAACTCGGGCGGCTCTGCGAAGGCGGCTGGGCGATGAGGACAATCCTCGACTTTCTGTTCGAACGTGTCGCTGTCTTTGTGGCAGCGGCAGCACTGGTCCTCTCTTTGGCGGTGACGGCGGCTCAGATTTTCTGCCGATACCTGCTGGGGGACAGCCTCGTCTGGTCGGAGGAGGTTGCCCGGTACGCCCTCGTTTGGAGTTCCATGGTCGGTGCTGCTGTTGCCTATAGGCAGGGGCTGCATGTCGCCATCACGACCGTCGTCGAGCAGCTTCCGCCGACTTTCCGCGTCTTCTGTGCCCGGATGGTTCATGCGCTGATTCTTTGCTTCGGGGGACTGGTTCTGTGGACGGGCTGGTCCCTGGCGGCGCGCAACTTTGCCCGGCACCAACTTTCGGCGGCTCTTCAGATCGAGATCGCCTGGGTCAATCTCGCAATCCCGGCGGGAGGATTGCTGATCATGATCGCTGCTGTCGAGGCGATCATCAGAGCCAGAAAGCCGACCGCGGGAGTGAGTACCCTATGATCGGACTTGTCGGTTGGTTCGTCGGCCTCTTGATTCTCGGCGTGCCGATTGCCTTCGTTCTCGGCATCGCGACGACGATCTATCTCGTGACGACCGGGATCGCGCCTCTGTCCGCCGTGCCCCAGAGACTGTTTGCCGGTCTGGACCAGTTCGTGCTGATGAGCATTCCGTTCTTCATCATGTCGGGCGCGCTGATGAACGAGGCGCAGCTCACGAGCCGACTGGTCCAGTTCGCGAACCATCTTGTTGGTCGCTGGCGTGGGGGGCTCGCTCAAGTCAACGTGCTCAGCAGCATGTTCTTCGGCGGCATTACCGGCGCGGCCACCGCCGACGTCGCGGCGCTGGGGCCGATCCTGATCCCGGCCATGGAAAAGCAGGGGTACCGGCGCGATTTCGCTACGGCCGTCACCGTGGCTTCGTCGCTGTGCGGCCCGCTGATTCCACCAAGCATTCCGATGCTGGTCTATGGCATCTCCTCTGGTACTTCGATCGGAGCACTGTTCCTCGCGGGGCTCATGCCGGGCGTCGCCGTTGGACTTTCGATGCTCGTCCTGAATCGCTACCTGGTGCGGAACATGCCCCTGGAAGCACCGGGTCCGGTCAGCCTGGGCTGGATCGCGAGGTCGCGCGACTTCGTGGCGAGCTTCCGAGTGGCCCTGCTTGCGCTGATGATGCCAGTGATCATCGTAGGTGGCGTTGTCGGCGGTATCGTGACACCTACCGAATCCTCCGTCCTGGCGGTGCTCTACGCCATGGTCGTCGGGCTTTCGATGAGGACCCTGAAGCCGCGCGCGATGTGGACGCTGATCGTCGGTGCGGCGATCACCTCGGCCACGATCATGCTCATCGTTGCGGCAGCCAACCTGCTCGGCTGGGTGCTCGCCTTCGAGCGCATTCCCCAGGCGGTGGCTGACGGCTTCCTCGCGCTCACGGACAATCGCTGGGTCTTTCTGTGCCTGGTCATCGTCCTGCTGTTGATCGTGGGGCTATTCCTCGAAACATCGGGGGCCATCATCATTCTCACGCCCGTGCTGCTGCCGGCCGCGCTGGCCTACGGTTTCGATCCCGTTCACTTCGGCGTCATCCTGGTCTTCGGTCTCGTCATCGGATTGCTGACGCCACCCGTGGGGCTTTGCCTGTTCATAGGGTGCAGCGTCGGGAATGTGACCATCGAGCAGCTTACGAAAGCGCTGATGCCTTTCGTTGCTGTAATTGTCGCGGTTTATCTAGTTTTTGCGTTTGTACCTTCGGCTTCGCTCTGGCTGCCCCGCCTGCTGATGTAGCCCGAATCCGATAAACGACTTGCAAGTGTGTTGACGGAGGGTCGGTTTCAGTGTTTCAGTGAAAATACTGAAAATCATGAAAACCAGTCGATCAGGATCCGGAGACAGATCAACGTGTACACGATAGCGGTCGATATCGGCGGAACCTTTACTGACGTCGTAGCGATAGACAATCGCACCGGGCACACCGTCATGGGGAAGTCTCTGACGACGCCCTCCGATTTGCAGCAGGGCGTCCTGAACGGTCTCCAGAACGCTGCGGAAAACCTCAACATCGGGATGCCCGATCTGCTTGGGCGGACAGAGAGAATGGTTCATGCCACGACGCAGTCGAGCAACGCCGTCTTCGCCTTCACCGGTGCGCGGACAGCGGTGCTGACGACGCGTGGCTTCGGTGACACTTTGACCATCATGCGGGCGTCAGGCCGTGTTGCCGGCCTGAGTGTCTTTGAGCGCCATCATTACAGGGCGACCTCGAAGCCGCGGCTGCTCGTCGACGAGCGCGATATCTTCGAGATCGCGGAGCGCGTCGATGCGCATGGTGAGATTGTGACGCCGCTCGACGAGGCTGAGGTGGCTCGCGTGGCGTGTCTCCTGGCGGAGCGGGGATACGAAGCGGTTGCTATTGCTTACCTTTTTTCGCACCAGAACCCGGTTCACGAACGGCGCACCGCAGAGATTATCCGCCGAGTGGCGCCGCGGCTCTACGTCTCTGTCTCGGCCGAGATCGCGCCGGTCATGGGCGAATACGAGCGTAGCGCGACGGCCGTGTTCAATGCCTATGTCGGACCGGTGATCGACAACTATCTCACCCAGTTGGAGCGGACACTCGCCGACGCGGGCCTCAAGCAGAAGTTGCTCATTGTACAGGCCAATGGAGGCCTGGCGACGGTTTCGCAGACTGTGCCCATCTACACGATCGAGTCCGGCCCTGCGGCGGGTGTCGTCGGCGCCGCGCATCTGGCCACGCGCTTGGGGCATGGCAATGTCATTGCGACTGATGTTGGCGGGACGACCTTCAAAGTCGCCGTCATCGAGGGCGGCAACTGGAGCTACAACACGCAGACTGTGCTGAATCAATATCAGCTTCGCCTGCCGATGATCGATGTCGCCTCCATCGGCGCAGGCGGTGGCTCGATTGCCTGGGTGGACGGCGGGCGTTTGCGAATTGGCCCCAAGAGCGCGTCCGCGGATCCGGGCCCTGCTTGCTATGGATTGGGTGGAGTCGATCCGACTGTCACTGATGCTGACGTCGCCTTGGGTTACATCGATCCCGATAGTTTCCTCGGTGGCCGGATGAAGTTGCATCGCGACAAGGCGGTCGAGGCAATCCGCATCAAGATCGCGGAGCCGCTGTTCGGTGGCGACGTGATGGCCGCCGCCGCTGGCATCCGCAAGGTTGTGGACAGCCAGATGGCCGACCTTATCCGAAAGTGCACCCTCGAGCGGGGTTACGACCCGCGCGACTTCGTGATGATGGCCTATGGCGGTGCGGGGCCGGTGCACGCAGCGTCGTATGCCGCCGAAGCTGGCGCGACTAAGCTGCTGGTGCCCTATTTCGCGACGGTGCATTCCGCGTACGGTGCCGCCCTGTCGGATATCCGCTTCAGCCTCCAGTTCTCCGAACCGATCGTGTTGCCGAACGATCCCGCGCGCGTCGAAGCGATCTTCGCGGCCATGGAGGCGAAGGGCGCGGATGCACTGTCCCGTGCGGACGTCCCGGAGAGCAGCCGACGCTACGATCGCTGGGTAGAGGCACGCTATCGCCGACAGGTCCACCAGCTCCGCATTCCAGCGCCATCCCGTGTTGACGACGCTGCCATCGAGCAACTCACTAAGGCTTTCGAGCGTGAGTACGAGCGACTGTTCGGGCCTGGATCGGGGCTTGCGGATGCCGGCGTCGAACTCATCAACTATGGCGTGGATGCGGTCGGTGTCGTGGACAAGGCGCCCTGGAAGGAAGAGGCGACCGGCGGGCCGGCTGTTCCCAAGTCAACGCGTCAGGCCTATTGCGCGCAGCAACAGTCGATGGTCTCCACACCTGTCTACGCCGGGCCTGCGCTTTCGCCGGGCACCGAGATCGACGGACCGGCGATCATCGAGCATCCAGGAACAACGATCGTAGTCCTCTCCGGCCAGAGCGCAACGATCGACGCGTTCCGACACACCCACATCATCATAGGCGACGACAAGGGAGGCCGCAGTGGCCGCCAGTAATTCGCGACTCGACCCCGTCACATTCGAGGTCCTCAATCACCGGCTCCTCAGCATCACCGAGGAGATGGGCATTCAGTACATGAGGTGCTCCGGCTCCAATGTGCTCATTACCGGCAACGATGCCGCGACGGCGATCATGCAGCCCGACGGGGCGCTCGTCTCGGTCGGTCCTTACATCGTCACGCAGGGCAACGTTCTGCCCCTGATCGTGGACAGCACGATGCGCCTGAGCGGCGATGTCGGTATCTATGACGGCGATATTTTCATCTGCAACGACCCCTATCTCGGCGCCATCCATCATCCCGACTTCGCGACCGTCGCGCCGATCTACTGGAAGGACGAGCTAATCGGCTGGATCGGCGCCTCGGGGCATCAGCTCGACACGGGCGGCATGGATCCCGGTGGCTTCTCTATCAAGGCCGCCGACGTTCACCAGGAAGGGCTGCGCATGCCACCCGTGAAGTTGGTGGATCGCGGAGCCATGCGCGAAGATGTGCTGCGCTGGATTCAAAATCAGGTGCGCGATCCGCTCGTCGGTCTCGACGTGAAGGGCCAGGTTGCCGCGCTCAACACCGGCCGCCGGAGGATCCTCGAGCTTGTCGAAAGCTGGGGCGTCGAGACTGTAAAGGAGGTGATGAAGCAGTCCATCGACTACGCCCGCGACAAGCTCAAGAGCAGGCTTCGCGAGCTGCCCGACGGCGTCTGGCGCGATGTGCAATACATCGACCACGATGGTCACGACACTCAGATCTACCAGATCGTCTGTACCATGACGAAGGAGGGCGACGCGCTGACCTTCGACTTCGAAGGAACAAGCCCGAACGCCAAGGGTCTCATCAATTCGACGTACTCGGGCCTGCAGGCCGCCGTCCTGTCGGCCGTGTACATCAACTTGTGCTGGGACATCCCCTGGAACCGCGGCGTTCGCGACTGCCTCGATCTGCGCACGACGGCCGGGACGGTCAACAACTGCGCCTATCCTGCGCCCTGCGCGATGGCGACGATCTCGGCGGTCATCGTCACGATCGACGTGACGTGGCGCTGCCTTTCGCAGATGCTTATGGCCGACGACCGCTATCGTCAGCAGGCGATGGCCGTATGGTCGGGCACGTCGATGGCGCCGATCTTCGCCGGCATTAGCCAGCACGGGTTCCCGTTCGCGGCGACCGAGATGAGCCATTTTGGCGGCGGCGGCGGCGCGCGCACTTACGACGACGGCGTGGACACCGCCGGCATCGTCTTCAACACGACGCCGAACATGCCGAATATCGAGGATCAGGAGTCTGAGTATCCGGTCCTCTATCTCTTCCGTCGCCATCTGCGGGATTCGGGTGGCCCCGGGCGGTTCCGCGGCGGCCGATCGGCGGAGCTCGCTTATACGGCGCATCGGTCGCCCGACAATCGTCTCGAAGGCCTTTTCGCAGGCACGGGCGCCGAGATGCCGAACGCAATCGGAGTGGGCGGAGGCATGCCCGGCGCAGCCATCCGCATCGCCCGCGTCCTCGGCACGGACATCGCGGAGAGGATGAGTACTGGCAAGCCGCTGCCGGACAGGCTGGACGACATCGAGGGAAGCCTCGAGATCCTGCCACCCAAGCACACACGCTCGGCCATGGAGCTCGGCGACGTCTGGTACCACAGCTGGCAAGCCGGCGGTGGCTATGGCGATCCACTGCGTCGTGATCCGGAGCGCGTTGCGATGGACGTGGTGCGCGAAGCCGTGTCGCCTCAGGCTGCGCTCGAAATCTACGGCGTCGTCATGAATGAAGACGGTCTCTACGATCCCAGGGCCACGGAAGCACGAAGGAGCGCGCTGCGACGCGAGCGCCTGCAGCAGTCCGTCGTTCCTTCTCCAGGCGATGCCGCGGTCTCATTCGCAGGTATGGGACGGCGCTCCGTCGCCGAGACACTTGTCATTGACTTCGACAAGGACGCCGTGAGTTGTGGCGAGTGCGGCCATGTTCACTGCCGGCCTCAAGACAACCTGCTGGAGCATCTCCGTGAGGTCAATGCGCCGCTGAATGCGGCGGGACCGGTTCGCGGTGAAGACTACGATCGTGGTCGATTCCGACTACGTCAGCTCTGCTGCAGCGCTTGCGGCGGCTTGGTTGATGTTCAAGTGGCACTGGAAGATGCGCCACGACCGTACTTCCGCATTGACAATTGGCCGGCTGCGGCCGCCTCCAAATAAGGACCGCCATGCTCGTACGTTTCTCTGAAGACAAGTCGTCGCCGCTCCGCACCGGCCTTCTGGTTGGCGATAGCGTGCATGACATCAGTGCTCGGTATCCAACCGTATCGTCCTTCGTCGCGGCGAATCCGGATGGATGGCACAGCGAATCGGTCGATGTGTCAGGACTGGCGACCCACTCGGCGGCGTCGGTTCGTCTCGGGCCTCCCGTCGACGATGGCGCCTCGGTCTACCTGGTTGGAGCGAACTATAAGAAGCATGCCGAGGAAGCCGGTCTCGACGTGCCTGCAACGCCTGTCATCTTCATGAAGCCGACCACCGCTCTGGTCGGCCCGCGGGACTCGATTTGCCTGCCGCCGATATCGCGCGAAATGGACTACGAGGGCGAACTGGCCGTTATGATCGGCCGGCCGGCTCGGCGCGTCACTCGCCAAGATGCACCAAAGCACATCGCCGGCTTGACCGTGGTCAACGACGTCACCGCGCGCGACATGCAGTGGGTGATGCTCGGGAAGAATCGCATCGTGGATTGGCTTTCGAGCAAGGCGCTGGATCGATCGACGCCGATCGGCCCGGGCATCGCGAGCCGGACAGCGGCGCTCGATCCGCACAAGCTGCGGCTGACCACCGACCTCAACGGCCAAAGGATGCAGGATGGCGAGACATCGCTGATGGTGTTCTCGATTTGGGAGCTGATCGAGTTTCTGTCGGCTCGCGTCACGCTGAGGCCTGGCGATATCTTGTCGACCGGCACGCCTGTTGGCGTCGGCGGCTTCCGCAAGATCTTTCTCAAAGCCGGTGATCGGCTGCGCGTCGAAGTGGAGCACGTCGGCGTCCTCGACAATGGCGTGGTTGAGGACTGATCGCATGTCCGATCTCGCTGGCAAGGTCGTCCTCGTCACCGGCGGCACGCGTGGAATCGGTAGCGAGCTCGTGCGGGCTTTCGCCGCGTCCGGAGCGAGCGTCGCCTTCTCCGGTACCTCGAAGGAGTCCGTCGCAGAGGCGACGGTGCGGCTTGGTCGCTCGCTCCATCCTTCGGTGCCGGTGCGCGGCTTCGCGGCCGATCTGGCCGAACCGGATGGCCCAGCGTATCTAGTCGGCCAGGTCGCGGCCGCTTATGGAGGTATCGACGTCCTGGTGTGCAATGCGGGGATTGCCGGCTCCGCCGACCCATGGACGATGGAGGCAGCGGAATGGGACCGCATTCTGGCGGTTAATCTGCGGTCCGCGTTCTTCTGCGCCCGCGAGGCAGCGGCCTCCATGCGCATCAGGGGAGGCGGCAGCATCGTCAACGTGGCGTCCGTTGCCGGCCAGATCGGCGGCGCCGCGACGGGGCCAGCCTACGTTGCTTCCAAAGCCGGAATGATCGGTCTCACCAAGTCTCTGGCTCGGCACATGGCCGATGCGGGTATACGGGTCAACTGTGTGGCCCCCGCCGACATCGATACCGATATGACGGTCAACTGGCCAGATGCACTCCGACAGCGCCTAGTTGCGATGACGCCGCTCGGCCGCTTCGGGCAGGTCAACGAGGTCTCGGGAGCGGTGCTTTTCCTCGCCGGAGACGCCGCTTCGTTTATCACCGGCCAAACGCTCAACGTGAACGGTGGAATCTATATGGGTTGAAAATGTCGGGCTTCACCGGAGCCCGGCTGGCGAGGGCACGCGACTTGCAGTCACTAACGGGAGCCAACTGGAAGAGGTGATGTCATGTCCATTACGCGTCGTCGTTTTCCCCTTGTCGCTGGGGCCGCGCTCGCTTTAGCGGCGAAGCCGGCCCTCGCAGCCAATCCAGTAAGGATCGGCGCTCTCTATCCGCTGTCGGGCCAGGTCGCGAAGTCCGGCGAGGACACGCTGAACGGCATCCGTTTGGCGGTCGACATCATCAACAAGAAATATCCCCACCTGAAGATGCCGCTTGCCGTCGATGAAGGCCTGCCGGGTCTGGGCGGGGCGCCGATAGAGTTGATCGCGGCGGATCATCAGGGATCGCCTGAGACCGGCGCGGCGGAAGCGGAACGTCTCATTGTACAGCGCAAGGTCGCTGCTCTTGTGGGAGCCTTCCACAGTTCCGTAGCCGCGACGTCCAGCCAGGTCGCCGAACGCATGGGGGTCCCCTATCTGTCGGGCGAGTCGGAAGCGACGCCTCTGACGGAACGCGGCTATCGCTGGTTCTTCCGCACCACGCCAAGTTCGCGCACCCAGGCCCGCGACTTCTTCACATTCCTGCGTGACATCAACAAAACGAGCGGAGGCTCGGTGAAATCGATCTCCGTTGTCCATGAAAGCACGCTTTGGGGCCAGGAGTTCGCCAAGTCCGTAGACGCGTACTTCAGTGAGTTCCCGGAGTTTAAGAAGTCCATTGTCGTGGGCTACCAGCAGGGAACGGCCGATGTCACCAGCGAAGTACAACGACTCATCGCGGCTAAGCCGGATGCCGTGTTTCATGCTTCGTACGATGCCGAAGCCATCCTGTTTGCGCGCACCTACAAGCAGTATGGCTTCAATCCGCAGGGCATCATGGCGATCGGAGCCTCCTTCGGCTCGAGCGCATTCCGCGATGCGTTGGGCCCCGATGCCAACTACTTCTTCGTCCGCGAGCACTGGTCGCGCGACCTCGCTGCGCGCAATCCACTCGTCGGCGAGATCGCGAAGATGTATCGCGAGCGCTACGGCAAGGAGATGGACGGCACACCCGCCCGCGCCTTCACCGCGATGATGGTGCTCGCCGATGCAGTCAATCGCGCCAAGTCAGCCGATCCGGAGAAAATCCGGGACGCGCTGGCAGCCACCGACATCAAGGGCGACGCCTTGATCATGCCGTGGGAAGGCGTGAAGTTCGACAAGACCGGCCAGAACGTCCTGACGCGCGGCATCTTCGTGCAAACTCTCGACGGCACGCCGAAGATGGTTTGGCCGGCCGACTTTGCTGCGGCAAAGCTTGTGTGGCCACGTCCAGCGTGGCGCTGAGACCTGGTGTGGGTTGAGGCGGGGGAGCCCATGTCCGAGCAATTGATCTTGCAGCTAGTCGTCAGCGGGCTCGGGATGGGCTTCATCTTCGCATTGATCGCAATTGGGCTTACGTTGATCTACGGCGTGATGGACGTTGTGAATTTTGCTCATGGCGAGTTCATCATGCTCGGCATGTATGCGACGTACCTCGCGTACATCACGTGGGGTGTCGACCCGGTCATCAGCCTGCCGTTCGTCGCGGCGTTGATGTTCTGCTTTGGCCTGGTCGTTTACTACCTGCTCATTCGCCGGGTTCTTACCGGCAACATGCAGTCTCAGATCTTTGCCACCTTTGGACTGATGGTGTTCCTGCAAGCGGGTGCCCAGTTCGTAATGGGCGCCGACTATTTCGCCGTTCGCAACAGCTGGTTGTCGGGCGTGGTCAGGCTTGGAGAGGTCGTGTTGCCGGTGCCTCAGATCGCGGCAGTCGTCGGTGCGTCGATCGCCACGGTCTTGCTCTACATCATAGTGTTCCGAACGTCGGTGGGCCGCCAACTGCGTGCAGCGTCACAGGATTCCCAGGCCGCGTCGACGCTCGGCATCAACGTCTCGCTGATGTACGCCCTTGCCTGGGGTATCGGTGCCGCCTGCGTAGGCGTGGCCGCGTCGCTGCTTTCGAATTTCTACTACATCTTCCCTCGGGTCGGCGCGGTGTTCGTGCTGCTGGCCTATGTGGCCGTGGCCCTCGGTGGCTTTGGCTCGATCCATGGAGCGCTGCTGGCGGGCGTGTTGATCGGGCTGCTGCAGGTCGTGGTCGGGTTCTTCGTGAGTTCGGAGTTGAAGTACGTTCCAGTCTACCTTCTATATCTGGCAGTCGTGCTGGTGCGTCCGCGCGGCCTGTTTGGGCGGAGCTGAGGTGTGAGCCGTTCTCCTTCATCCCGCCGCTTCGGCATCCTCGCGATAATTGGACTCGCTGTGCTCGTGCTGTTGCCGCTTGCCATAGGTGACCGGCCTTTCGAGCTGCGCATGGCGACCTTGGTGTTCCTTTTCGCGACGATGGGCCAAGCGTGGAATGTGATTGGCGGCTACGGTGGCCAGATTTCGATCGGGCATGGTCTCTATTTCGGCCTCGGTGCCTACACCTCTGCGCTTTTGTCTCTTAAGTTCGGCGTGAATCCTTGGCTCGGCATGCCATTGGCGATTCTGCTACCCGCGGTCTGCGCTACGATCGTCGGTGTTCCGTGCTTCAGATTGCGTGGTCACTATTTCGTAATCGCCACTCTTGTCGTGGCAGAGGCGGTTTTTCAGATCTTCACGGTCTGGGACTGGGTCGGTGGCGCCATCGGTATCGAGATTCCGGTGAAGCGCGAAGGGTGGCTGAACTTCCAATTCCATCGCGACAAGACACCGTACTACTACTTGGCGCTCGGCCTGCTCGTGTTTGTAACCGGCGGCATCTGGTGGCTGTCGCAGTCGCGCCTCGGCTTCTTGCTGCGTGCGGTGAGAGACGACGAGGAAGCCCTGCGCAGCCTCGGCTTCTCGCCTCAGCTCTACAAGTCGATCGCCATGGCCCTTAGTGCCGCTATTCTCGGAGCAGCCGGAACGTTCCATGCGCAGTACGTTCTCTTCGTCGATCCATTCAGCGTACTTGGCCTGCACATCTCGGTGCTCATTGCCCTATTTGCTATCTTGGGTGGTGCGGGAACGCTGGTCGGGCCGGTTCTTGGCGCGGCAGTTCTGGTGCCCTTGTCCGAATATTCCAGGATCGCTTTCTCCGGCAGTGGCCGGAATGTGGACCTGCTGATCTACGGATTTCTAATCATGGTCATCGCTGCGTATCAACCCGACGGTCTTGTCGGTTGGTATCGACGGCTTGTCGGTTCCCGGCACCGCAAGGGTGCTCCAGCAAAAGGAGAAACTTGATGCGATTCGAGCTCACTTTCCAGCGAGGCGGCAACCTGCGTATGACGACGTTGGCCGAGGCGCCCAGGACGGCAAGGGCGCTTGTGTCTGAGGGCGCAATTGAGACCACCGCACTTCAGGCGCGCTGGTCGGGCCGTGAATTCGCAATGCCGGTTGCATTCAAAGAAAAGCCGGCCCGCGAGAATCAGAGCATCCGCGCGAATATTGGCGACGTCATTTACTTCCAGGAATGGGGCGATGCATACGATCGTACGGGCTTTGAGAATATAGGCGTTTTCTACGGCCCGGAGATCGTCCGGGAGTGGCGAGGCGACGCTCCGGTGAATGTGTTTGGCCGCATCGATCCTTCTCAGTACGATCTGCTCCGTCAGATCGGTGATCGTGTCTGGCGGCAAGGTGGAGAGGCCGTCACGATTCGACTGATCGAGGACTGAGCGTGGCCGGAGACCTGTCCGTCCGCGGCGTCTCGCGAGCGTTCGGCGGCCTGCAGGCGGTCAAATCCGTCTCGCTGGACATTGCCTCCGGCGAAATACTTGGAATTATTGGGCCAAACGGCGCCGGCAAGTCGACGCTGTTCAACCTTATCGCGGGGCAGGTCAGGCCGGATTCCGGAACGGTCGCCTTTGAAGGACAGAGGATCGACGGCTGGGCAGTCGAGACCATCGCAAGACGAGGATTGGTCAAGACGTTTCAGACTTCGAGGCCGTTTGGCAGCATGACGTTCCTGGAGAACGTCATGGTTGCGGCACTTTCGCACGCATCGGGGATCACGGCGGCCAGGCGGGTTGCCCTCGAGCAACTGGAGACTGTTGGGCTCGCAGGGCGCGCCGATGTGCCGTCGGCGTGGGCTAGTACTGGCCAGCGCAAGAGGCTCGAGATTGCTCGGGCGTTGGCCACACGTCCGCGACTGCTGCTACTCGACGAGCCCTTCGGTGGCGTTGACCTACCCTCTGTGGACTCCTTGATCCAACTATTGCAGCAGGTGAGGACGACGGGTGTCGCCCTGCTCGTGATCGAGCACAATCTCGAAGCAGTGCAGCGTCTGGTCGATCGGTTGATCGCTATGCATCTTGGGGAGGTCATCGCGACCGGGGCACCGGAGCAGGTCACGCGCGACTTGCGCGTGGTTCAGGCATATCTTGGCGCGAGCGAGGCACCGCATGCTTGAAGTGAAAGGGCTCGATGCCGGCTATGGCAGTCATCAGGTCCTATGGAATGTCTCCCTTCGGGTTGCCGATGGCGACATCGTGGCGTTGCTCGGGCCCAATGGTTCGGGCAAGAGCTCATTAATGAACTCGATATCAAGACTGGTTGATCGGTTTGCCGGCACCATCGTCTTCGATGGCGTGGCGCTTCATGAGCTGCCAGCCTATCGGCTACCCCGGACAGGCTTGTCTCACGTTCTCGAACGCCATCGGCTGTTTCCGCAGATGACCGTCCTGGAGAATCTACAGCTCGGGGCAGGGCCGGGTGCGCCGCGAGCCAAGATCGCGCGGGGCCTGGAGAAGGCCTATGGCCTGTTCCCGCGGCTACGTGAGCGGGGCCGGCAGATGGCCGGCTCGATGTCTGGCGGCGAACAGCAGATGTGTGCAATTGCCCGCGGCCTGATGAGTGAGCCGCGGCTTCTACTGGTGGACGAGCCCTTCATAGGCTTGTCACCTCACATGCGCGAAGAGGTAGAAGCGGCGCTCCATCGTATCAATTCGGAGGGCGTGGCGATCCTGCTGATCGAACAGAACGTTGCCGTCTCGCTCGCTATGAGTCATCGGGCCTATATCCTGAGGGACGGACGGGTGGTACTGGAGGGAATGTCGTCCGAGCTCGCCGTCGGAGATGCGGTTCAGCAGGCCTTCCTAGGGCGGCTGGACTTGTCCAAGCCAGCCTAGGGGACTCCCTTTCGGAGCGAGAGAAGACAACGTGCGCAAGGCAACTGGGAAGAAGCGCGATCAGCCGGAGGCATCTGCGCCTGTTGAGGTCGGCGTTGGTAGCCTTGGCAGCATCATCCGAAAAGCTCGGCTGGGCAGAAAGATGGTCCTGCAAGAGCTCGCGGACAAGGCAGATCTCTCGATCAGTTTCCTGAGCCAGGTCGAGCGAAATCTGCTCACGCCTTCAGTGAGTGCCCTGAAGCGGATTGCGGATGTTCTCGACATACCGGCTGGCTCACTGATGTTCGGCGCTGAGTCTCGTAAGGGCGGCGTCGGCATCGGCCTCGTACGCCGTGGCAGTCGAAAGCGCGTTGTGTTTCCAGATTCGCAGATAGAATACGAGATGCTTACGCCGGACCTACGGCGTCGCATGTCGGCGCTGTGGTTGAAGGCGCCGCCGCGCTCCGAGAGCGGGCCCGTCTTCTCTCACGACGGTGAGGATGCGGTTATCGTGCTGCGGGGCAGGCTGAAGATCGAGATCGGCGGAGTGTGGTACGAACTCGCCAAGGGCGATAGCCTCTACTTCAACAGCGAGCTGCCCCATCGCTGGCGCAATGATTCAGATAGCATTGCCGAGGTCGTGTGGGTGTCGACGCCGCCTTCGTTCTAGAGCCTGTTTCTGAGTGGTTGAATCAGGGGGAGGTTTCCCCTGGGTCGGGGCGCAAGAATGCGCCAACTATTTCAGAAGCAGGATACGCTTCAACATTGCTTCAAACATACCTTAGACATACTCGCCGCGCACTTTTAGCGAAGCGTCGGAAGAGTTGCCTCCAAGTGATGCAGGAAACCCACCGCGGCGGTTGGTAGGGTGCGATCCTTTAGGACGCAGACGTCAACCGTCGCTTGCTGAAGGTCGCGGTCTATCATTGGGACCGCGACAACCAGTCCGGCCTCGAGCTCGCGCTTGACGGTCAGCCGGGGCAGGTAGGTGATGCCACAGCCTGATCGAGCGAAGCCGCGTAAAGCCTCGATCGAGTTGGTCTCTAAAGTCGGCTTCATGGTGAGCTGCGCGGTACGGCAGCGCGTGTCTAGCAGAGTGCGGATTCCGAAGTGCTTACGCGGGATTGCGATGGGATAGACGAGCGTGTCCGCCAGTGCCACTTTGCGCCTTTTCGCCAAGGGGTAGTCGGCGGCCATAATAGCGAAGAGTGGATCCCGCAATCGCAGCGTACGGTGAATGTCGGACTCCGGGTTGGAGGTGAAGGCTACTCCTATGTCGGCGTCGCCATTGCGTACAGCGGTAATCACCGACTCGGTACCGGTGATGTCGAGGCTGATGCTCACGCCTTCGAAGCGCTTGCGGAAAGTGGCGATGGCATGCGTTAGGCCATTGGCCACGACACCTTCCACTGAACAGATTCCCACGTGTCCGCGCCGCAGGCCTTTGAGGTCATCAATTTCTGAGTATATCCGCTCTTCGTCGAGCAGCGCCGTGCGAGCATAGCGGGCGTAGAGTTCGCCCGCAGAAGTGGGAACGACCCCGCGAGCGTGACGTTCGAAAAGCGGTACGCCAAATTCGGTTTCGAGGTTCCGCATCTGTCGACTAACCGCTGACGGCGCGACATGGAGGCGTTCGGCGGCTTCGCGGATCGAGCCGGTACGCACGACTTCACTGAAATAGCGTAAGGTGGTGAGGGACATTAAACGGCGTCCTACTGTTCGAAGAACTAGAACGCTACGTTTCAATTTACATTCTTGCAACAACGCATGGGTCGGTCCATGTCTCCCTGCGAACGCGCGTCTGCTTGTGAGGGTTGGTTGCAATGTCCGATATTTTAGCGATGGAAAGCGGCGGCTACAGGTTCATCAAGGGCGTGTTTCAGTACTCGGGAGGAGTCGCTGCTCTCCCGGGATTTGAGATCGAACGGGTGCGTTTCCCAGCCCCGACGGCTCTGGCAGACGGTTTCGCCGCGATCGAGGCACATCTCCGTGCTGCTGGTCGCCCGGCCTCGGCACTATGCGCCTGCGAACTGAGGTCGCCGGAACCGTTCACTGAAACGGGGTTCGAGGCCTTCAATCGAGTGTATGCCGGAACGCTTGAGCGTTGGGGCATCCTGCGAGATGGCATCAATCCGATCGCCCGCACGAATGTCTGTCCTGAAGTCGACAAGCCGGCAGGCCCTAGTTTTTACGCGTTTTCTTATACTCTGCCGGCCGCTGGATCTGCGGGTGGGACTTTCATCGCTTCCGGTAGTGGCGAGGCACCAGAGGGAAACGGCAGCTACCGCGAGAATGCCATTTGCCTTGGCGACACCAGCCCACAGGGGTTACGCGAGAAGGCGCGATGGGTGCTGGGAGAAATGGAACGGCGTATGAAGGCGCTCGGCTTCGACTGGTCGAATGCGACCGGGACGCATCTGTACACTGTGTACGATGTGCATTCCTTCCTCGAGGATGAGATCGTCCGCCGGGGAGCCATGCGTGCCGGTCTTGGTTGGCACTTCGCGCGTCCACCCGTTCGGGATCTCGACTTCGAGATGGACGTACGCGGTGTACGACGCGAGCGCGTGTTGGCGTAGTCGGTCGGGAAAAGTCCATGGGCAAACAGGTCATCTATACCGACCGCGTGATGAAGCCCATCGCGCATTTTTCCCACGCGGCGCGTGTGGGCAACCTGATTCACGTGGGTGCCACGGCCGGAACTGATGCTCAACGTCGGCTGGAGGGCACTTCATTAGGCTTGGTCGACGTCGCCGCGCAGACCCGCAAGATGTTTGAGAATGTTGGGATTGTTCTTGGACTTCTCGGGGCACGACTTGAACACACGGTGCGCGTGAAGACCTACATTGCCGACATTAGGGACCAGCAGCGCTATCGCGAGCTTTATGCGGAAGTGTTCGGCCTGACGGCGCCGGACCATATCGTGGTTGGTTCCGCTGGTTTTCCACTGCCGCAGGCGGCGATCGAACTCGATCTCGTAGCAGTTGTTGACGCGCCGATCGTACGAATGCCGGGTGTCGGCGTCAGAGCCGATGGGCGCTTCTATTGTTCAACCGCCGGGGCTCCGGACCGAGGCGACTTTGCTGCCCAGGCCACTGTCGCCTTACGCAGTATTTGCGATGGCGTCGAGCAGGGGGGCTTCTCTCGGTCTGACGTTGTCTACTTACATGTCACGTTAGCCGACAGCCGAGACGCTCCCGCTTTTGGCGCGGCCCTCGCGAGGACCTTCCCTACCGAGCCGCCGGCCTGCACGTTGGTGACGGCATCCCCGTCCGATCCATGCTCGTTGCTGCAGATTGAGGCGATCGCCGCCGCCGGAGGTGGCCGCCGTCTCGCGGGGCCAAAGGGGGCAGCCGGTATTGGCGCCGCCGCCGTCCTGGCAGGAGACGATCTCTATATTGGAGGACAAGTCGGCGAAGGTGAGTACGGTCAGCTCGTAACAGGAGGCGAAGCGCAGACCAGGGCGGCATGGGAACGCATACGCGCGATCCTCGACGAGGCTGGTATGGATGCTCGGTCCATAGTGCGGACCAACAATGTGCTGACGGACTGGCGTCTTTACGCGGATTTCAATGCCGGTTATGGCGCCAATGTTTCGGATCCATATCCTCCGCGTGCAACCGTGCTCGGCGGGTTGCCTAGGTATCGGGCATTGGTGCAGATCGAAGCTGTTGCGCACCGTCTTGGATCGGAAGCAGTGATCGTCCAAGTGCCTGATTAAGGAATGTGAACGCGAGAAGACTACGTGCTCTCGAGAAGTTCTACAGTTCGAGTGGAATACAAAGAACGAACGCTCCGCCACCAATCGGAGCTTCATGCCTGCCCGGCGGTAACGATCGGCGAAGCAGATCGTCGTAGCACTGCGACGTTTCCTTTAGTCCTCGTAGTCCTCGCGCATCGGTTTGCGATGTCACTAGATCGGTCGAGCAATTCCAGAGGGTCCGAGAGGAGATCAGATGGCGGCTCCACCTACCGAGTTGCCGTGACCAACTGAGCAGCCCCATGACTATAAACAAACCCCGAATGGAGCAGCTGTAGCGGATCGCTTGGGGCATGCTTCACGGCGTACTTGGTGGCGAAGCTTTCATGTCGCCTACCCAGCTCGGCACTGAGCCGCCCGAACACGACGAAGAACCTGTTCGAGCTTCAAGCCTTATGGCCGACGTAGTCGACAAAGAACGTCGTGCTTCGGATGTCGCCGGCCTGACGGCGCAGCTTTGCCGCTTCGATGCGTTGTCGTAGCTCGGGGATGACCGACCAGGGGATGGTGACCGGCGCATCGGTCGCCGCAGGATTCGATCGGCCGCACCTCCTCGCCACCCTAAGAGGCAATCTCGTGGTTGCTGACCGTCGCGATGGTGGCCGACTGGTAGAGGTCGATCCTGCCGGGATAGTTCGTGCCCAAACGGCGACGGGATCGCAGGTGCGGACGCTGGCTAAGCCGGCCGACGGTACGCTGCTCGCTGTGCTGGCGGATGGTTCGGCGGTCCTGCTCGGACCGGGAGAGAAGACAACAAAGCGCTTCGCTCCCGGCAGCTTCACGGGGAGTGTTGCTGCGGGGGGCGGGCTGATCGTTGCGGCGATGGCGGACCGTGGGCTGATGGTCCGCTGGCAGGATGATCCGGACCGCGCAGTGCCGTTGCCGCTGGACTTTGCTGCCGATCGCCTCTTTGTCCGCGACGATGGCCGCTATGCCGTCGCCTGGTCGACCGCGGCACCGAAGGCCGTGGTCGTCGATCTTGCGAGGGCGCGTGTTGTTGCGGCGCCCGCCGTGCCGGATATCGTGCACGAAGTCGCGAGTGCCGGCGCCGCACTGTTTATGACGCATGGATCGGTGCCCGTGGTGACGGTCGTGGATCTCGCACCGCTCGCCGCCGAGGCTTCGCCTGTCGAACGGCGCGTCCGGCTGCCGCTGCCCGACAGGCCGGTAACGGGGCTGCCAAACGCCGGGCGCCTGGTGGCGATGCCCGCGACTGCCAGTGTGCTTGCCGTCCGGCCCGGTTCCAATGTCGCCTTCGCTGTCGCCGCGGGCGGCGGGCTCAGCGATGCGCCGATGTCGGCTGTGACCATCCGCGGCGACCTGCCAAAGATGATCGCGCGTTTCGACCGTCGCGTCGCCGAAACCGCACCTGGCCGGTTCGAGGCGCCGCTGCGGCTGGCACGCGGCGGGACCTATGAAATCGTGACCACCACGGGCGTCGGCGGCACGACGGCCTGTGCCAGCTTCCGCGTCGACGGGCCGGGGGTGGATGAAAAGCCGCCGGCGGCGCTGCGGGTGCTGGCCGAGCCACCTCGTGCAGCGGAGCCGGGCAAGCTCGTGTTGGCGCTGGAGAACCGGCCGGACTGGCTGGCCGATGGGCCGCTGGTGATGAGGATCGACGATCTCGCCTTCGGTTGGTCGCAGCGTTTCCGGGTATCCGTCCGCAAGGATGCACCGATCGAGCTCGACGTCGTTTTTCCACGGCAGGGGCGATATGCCGTATCGGTCGAAAGCAGCAGCGGACGCATCATCCCTCTGACGGTGGATATCGATTGATGAAGAGTCTCGTCGGCGTCATCGGCTTTGCGCTGTTCGTCCTGTCGGGGGCCACGGCCGGCGCGCAGGATCTCAAGATGGAGCAGCAGCCGCGGGTGGCGCGGGTACTCGACCGACCGCTGCTCACCAGCAAAGGCCAGCGCGTGCGCTTCCTGGCCGATATCGTGGCGCCCCAGCCTGTGCTCTTGTCCTTCACGTTCACAGGCTGCGTGCAGATTTGTCCTCCGAGCGATATCGCAATGGATATGCTCGCCGAGCGTCTGGCCGAGGCCGGCCGAAAAGACATCAGGCTGGTGACGCTCACCCTCGATCCCTTGACCGATACACCGCAGGTACTGCATCGCAAGCGTGCCGAAGCGATGCATGCCGACCGGCTCTTCCTCACTGGTCGGCCGAGCGATGTCTGGGCAGTGCTTGACGGGCTCGGTGTCCAGCCTGGACCGAACCAGGACCACGAGATCCAGTTCCTGCTGGTCGATACCGGCGGGCGCAAGGTGACGGTGTTCCTCGGCTTGCCCGATCCGGAGGCGCTGTTCGGCGCGGTGTCGGCGGCGCGATGAGGAGACAGCTGGCGGTGATCGTCGCGGCGATCGCGGTGTCGACCGCGACGTCGCCGCGCGCCGAGGAGCAGGGGCAGGCGCTCTACTTCGGGCGCGCCACCGATCTGTCGCCGGCCCGGATCGGCAAGATCGAGCAGCGTGGTCTCACCTGCGCCGGCTGTCATGGTCGCGATGCCCGCGGTGGCGGCGAGGGGCGCTCGCGCATTCCGGCGATCCACGGTGCAGCCCTGGGTACGACGACCGCGGAACGGCCGGCCTACGATGCCGCACGCTTCCATCGTGCGCTCGTTGAGGGCCACGACAGCGGCGGCCGGACAATGTCAATCGCCATGCCGCGCTTCGCCGTGTCCGCGGTGCAGGCCGAAGCGCTCTGGCGCTTCCTAGCGACCGTTAGCGATCGCGAACGCACTGGTGTGTCGGCTAATCGCATACGGATCGGCGTCGCCACAACGGCCGGTGATGGGCAGGCGGCCCAGCGGAACCTCGACAGCTTGTCGGCGGCCTGGAAGGCGCGCGGCCGGCCGGCCATCCATGGCCGCGAAGTCGACTTCGTTGCGGTGGCAGTGGACTCCCTGTCGCCAGCCTCGAGTGATGCCACGTTGCAGCCCTTCTTGTTGGTAGCGCCGATGCTCGATCGCGATGGCAAAACGACTAGCCGGCTGCAGCAGGCAGGCCTGCCGGTGCTGGCGCCGTACGGCGCCCTCCCGGCTGACGGGATGCCGGCCGAGATCGTCTCACTGCGCGCCGGGGACAGGGAGGTCACTGCCGCTCTGCTGGCGCTGGCCGGACCGCGGACGTCGATCGTCGCCGATGCGCCATTGCAAGGAGGGCAGATCGAGGCGCTGTCTGTCCTGACGCCCGGCGTACCGCTGCCGGCCGAGACGCAGCGGATCGTCTTGTTGCTCGGGGAGGCGGGGCTCCATTCGTTTGCTGCCGTGCACCGTTCACATCTCGCGGGACGTACGCTCGTTCTGCCGCTGTCGATGGTCGAAGCTCAGCCGACGCTGGTTGGTGATCTGCTGGCTGTCGCGGCCGATGTCATTGCGGCACGTCCGGTTGGCGACCCGCTGGATATGCGGGTGACGGCTGCTGCTCTGGAGGCGGCTTTGATCGCAGCCGGCCGCGACCTTACGCGTACCACCATGCTCGAAGCTCTACGCGCGAGACGGCAACAATCCGCCGGGGTCGAGTTCGTCCGCGTGCAGCGCTAGGAAGGTACGCTGGGCCAACGGTCTGAGAACGGCCTGTTAGAGCGTCTCTGAATGCTCGTGCTTGTGTGATTCGAGGTTGACCATTAGAAGTGCCTCGATGAGATCCAGGCAGGAAGCAGTGTCTAGAGTGCTTTTGATCGACCACAGAATGATCGGGTATTGCAAACGCGCCACCTGCGCGCGGCTGTACGGTAAGAAGTAGGCTCATTTCGACTACTTAGAATTCTAGAAGCCGCTTCTCCAAAGTGAATCCCATGTCTGCATTTGAGGACGACAGCAACGGACTCCTGTCCGAGATCGAGCGCGTGTGCGCAGGCTCCAACATGAAGATGCACGTCAATGTGCAATGTCTGGCGGAGCGAACTCGCGCGTTGAGAGGGCGGACCAGCAAGTGAAGCGTGTTGCCATCCCTCTTACTGTCCGACCATATCAGGTTACCGCGATACCAGGTCGTGGCCTAGGGCTCACCGCTTGCTCGACCATTGATATGCGCACCAAGATCGATGACTGCTTCACTTGGGAGCTGCCTAAGCGGGACATCAAGCATGTCACCGAGACGGTCCTGAACGGCAACTACTTTGACCATCCTCTCTGCTCTCAACGCGGCCTTGTCGCTATCGGTCACATCTCCCTGATCAATCACGATCCCGAGCCGAACTGTGAGTGGCGGATGGTTCAGGTCCACGACCGCTGGATGGTCGAGGTATGGTCTATTCGTCGCCTCGCTAGAGGCGAGGAGCTAACCTTCGACTACGGCTACGACCCCACCGCGAAAGGGTGAACAAGAATGGGGCTTGTCGCTGAGGAGCGCTCCGCGACTTGGGATATCGGCCTCGCTCGATCGGGGGATCGCGCATCCGTCGTTGTTGGACAAGACGACGACCGGCTTGCCGGGCGAGTCCGGCCGAAAGACGTGGTCGTACGCAACATAGAAGTTGTTGCAGCACCTACGGTAGAGATCGTCGAATGCCTGCAATGCTTATTGTGATGTTCCAGTTGCAACCTCGTCACCAGGGGCACGTAATTCTTGCATCGCCAGCTCGTTTCCTGAGCGTCGGCGGCTGAGAGACAGCGGCACGGCTCAACTGTCCGCGCTCCCGCTCACATTGTAGCGATGGAGAGCGTGATGAAATCTGCCTTTGAGTGCTTTCACGAAGCTGCCCAGTGCGAACAACTGGTGCGCGTCGCAACGTCCGATGACGAACGGGTGAACTTGCTTGCCAAGGCAAAGCAGTGGCGGACTTTGGCCGAGGAGGCTCAGAAAAGAGACTCCCGTGAGGTCCAGGCTCTTCGTGAGCTGTCGTAAAGTGGAGCTGGCCCGGGTGGGTTTCGAACCGACGCCGGCGATTGGGCTGTGATCCGCCCTTCCTGAGGCCTGAAGTCGAGAGCGTGCGGCGGGGCTGGTAAGCTCATTTCTATTTGCGAGCTGCCACCGAAGGCAGTGACTGGTCCCCTTTCTTCACAAGTGACGGCTCGATGAATGACACCGGATCGCTGCCGGGAAAGCTGTCGATAAGCGCATTGTCTAACCTCTCCTCCAGTTTCTCGATCGCTGAGGCCGAGGGCTTGGGCTTTCCTTCATCGCGCAGAGCCAGCCGATCGGCCATTTTCTGATGTGCCTGAAAATCTTGCTCGATCATTCTCAGGTCGGAGTGATCTCGTTCGGAAGCGTCGGGCCTTGCGGCGACTTCCTGTGCGCTCAGCAGATTCTCAGTCTTGTCCTGTAGCTCCTCATGGACCCGTTGATACGTTCCCATTTTCATTCTCTTCAATCGCCGCCGTCGAGACAACGGCGGCGATGCGGGGGAGTTGCTCGATGCCAAGTCGGCAACATCTATGGGTTACTTTGGCAGTTCTTCTGCCATCTTCAGGTGCATTTGAAGGTGCGGCAGAGTCTTGCCGGCAAAAGCCTTAAGGTCGGCATTGTCGCCTTCCTTGCTGTACCGCTCGAAGAGCGAGACAGCGTCTTTGTGCGCGGAAACCTGGAAAGCCCCATACTCTTTCGTGAATTCGTTGCCGCTCAGCTTGGCAAGCTTGTCGAGCTGTTCCTTGTGCGGGCGATCGAGGTTGGTCGGTAAGGTGGCCTTAACCATTCCGCCATCCACCAGCGCCTTGAGTGCGGTCGAGGCCTCGGTGTGGTCCTTGATCATCTTTTCAGCAAACTGCTTGGTCTTAGGGTTGTCGGACTTCGCGATAGCAAGTTTGCTGGTTTCGATCTCCAGCTTGTCACTTTGCGCGGCAAGCGTGACAAAGTCTTGGGTCTTGGGTCTTGGGCGCGATACCGAAAGCAGAGTTCATGCCGGCCTTTTCCGGTATGGACTGGGCGGACACGGCGATGCCGGCCAAGATCAAGGAGGATGCCAGCAGGGCGGTCTGCATCATATTCATAGTCTAGCTCCGTTGCGGTCGCTGGTGCGTCGCCGGTCGCCCCCCTGGCGCCCTCGATTACGTACCCATGGGCCAACGCACACGAGCTTTCCCCCTTGATGGGACCACCCGGCATCTCTGTATCGATATGCAACGACTGTTCGCTGAAGCGACGCCTTGGCAGGTGCCTTGGCTTCCCCGGGTGCTGCCGTGTGTGCACGAGATCGCTAGCCGTCATGCGTCCAGTACGATCTTCACGAGGTTCATCCCGCCCCGGTCGGCAGGTGAGGCCGTCGGCGCCTGGCGCGACTACTACGAAGCGTGGCCCGACCTAACGCGCCGAGCGCTGGCGCCGGAACTGCTGGAGCTGGTGTCGCCACTGAGAGCGCTCGTCCCCCCGGCCTACCAACTAGACAAGTCGGCCAATTCGGCGTTCAGCCATCCGGGGCTGGCGGACGCGTTGCATCGCCGGGGCGTCACGACGCTGGTCGTCACGGGGGGAGAGACCGACATCTGCGTGCTGGCGACGGTCATGGCGGCGGTGGATTATGGTTTCCGCGTGGTGCTGCCGACCGATGCGCTGTGCAGCGCGAGCGATGCCACGCATGACGCCCTGCTGAAACTGTACCGTGAGCGCTTCAGCCAGCAGATCGTGGCGACGACGACCGAAGATGTCCTGCGACGCTGGTGATGCGTCCGGGGGCAAGGTCGGCCCAAAGTGCCGCAAAAATCTCCGTTGCGGCGGAAACGATCGATGCAACGCTTCTTCACAGGTCGGCCGGCGTTTTCCCGAGTGGGAGGTCCGTTCCGCATTGAGCCCGACGGCACCTGCTTAGGTGTCGATTGCTTAGGTGTCGATGGAATGGCGCCGTCCGACGAACAGCGCTGTAGCTTGTGATCGCTGCTTGAGACCGTCGATCCCGGAGTAAGGGACATCATGTGCCGGGTCGGTGTCCTGCCATAGCTCTCTCGCCGGTCTGGGTTACAGTGCCCGATGGCTGTCTGGCGATCTGGGAACGATTGCCGGATCAGGCCGTTGGTCGGCCATGCCGAGAACGAATTGGAACACTTTCCTGGACGAGCATCGCAGTGTCCATATTGTCGTGGCCGACGTGGGCGAAGCTGACCGGCCGCGCTTGAAAGAGGATTGCGATCTGCTGCAGGATCTTGTCGACAAGCTCGAACCTAGCGGTGCCTTTGCAGTCGCTGCCGGTCGGAGCGGCGACACCATCGAAATCAGTTGCGGCTTTTCCCGGCGTGCCGACGCCGATCGGCTGGCTGATGCCGTCCGGGCGAAAACCGTCTCCCGATGGCTGGGCTGGGCAAGCCAGCGTGTGTTCAGTCTGGACGAGCCGATGCGCCTGGCGATCGCGGCGGCGCTCGCCAACCAGGGCGAGATCGACGCACGGACGGCGGCGGCGCGTCGATGATGCCTGCTGGCACACCGAGCGTTTGCCTAGCAGGTGGATTCGTTTGCGCTAGTCGCGTTTGTGCTTGATGATGCTGATGGAGCCGTCGGCTTCCAGGTAGGCCGCTTTCACCTCGCTGCAGTCCTCAAGGCCCTGTTCGCGGATCTGGGCCATCAGCTCCTCCTTGGTAACGAATTCCCTTCGCATGTTCCTGCGCAGCAGGCGTCCCTTGTCGATTAGCTTTAGTTTGGGATCGCGGATCAGGCGTTGGAAGCCTGGGTAGCGGAACTGCAGCCACTCGATGAGGTAGCTCCAGAAGAAGATCGTGGCGACCAGCAGCAGGCCCTCGACGACCGACTGTTCGGCGGGCGCTATGCTGTTTCCCGCCACTTCGGCGATCAGCACGACGACCAGGACATCGGCCGTCCCGATGCCGCCGACCTGGCGGCGCAAGACCAGCCTGAGCATCGCCAGGATGCCCAGGTACATGATCGTTCCACGAATGACCGGCTCGACCAGCGAGTTCTGCGGGACGAAGATCGCCCTCCAGTCGATCTCAGCCAGGCCGTCCAAAAGCAGCCTCCTGCACTGCCTACCAGTAAGTCGGGACCCGATAGTAGCTGTCGACGCTGCGCCCGTAGTCGGGGGTCCAGCTGAAGTCCTCGTTCATCCCGTAGGTGGGCGCCTTCTCGAGCATCTGCTTGTCGAGATTGACCACATAGCCGCCCTTGGCCTCGTCGTACCTCAAGGTGGACCATGGGAGCGGATGATACTTCTCGCCGATGCCGAGGAAACCGCCGAAGGACATGATGGCGTAGATTGCCTTGCCGCTGACCTTGTCGATCATGATGTCGTCGACCGTGCCGAGCTTGTCGCCCTGATGGTTGTAGACATTCGTCCCTTCGACCTTCTCGGCGGCAATCAGCGTGCCAGACGTGATCTTGGTCATATCGTCAGTCATAGCTCTGCTCCTTGGGTTCGATGGCCGCTGCCTGTCGGCGGTGCGGAACGACTCTCGAACGCCATGGCTGCAGGAGCGTTGCTCCGTCCGCGCGATTGTGATCCTCGCCACCCTCCAAGAAGCGCCTTTCCGCGGCGTCCCACAGGCTGAGGCTATGCGCGAAAGTCCGCCCTTGGTGTCCTGACGTGAGAGCGCCAAGTATTCGCAGGCATTCACTGGAGGCGACGACGAAGGCGTCCCAGACGAAACAGTCACCTATCGCGTCGACGGCCCGCTGCCTGTCGTCGTCCGGAAGGCCGAAACCGGCAGATGATTCATCTACGCCAGAGCATGGCCACTCGCAGCAATTTGGAAGGGCCTGAAGATGTACGGCCTGACGTCCGCCGGCATACCAGC
The DNA here is from genome assembly GCF_000312425.1 of Reyranella massiliensis 521. Taxonomy (GTDB): domain Bacteria; phylum Pseudomonadota; class Alphaproteobacteria; order Reyranellales; family Reyranellaceae; genus Reyranella; species Reyranella massiliensis. The sequence goes on from NZ_HE997181.1 coordinate 666,395, forward strand.
CTGGAGGCCGCCCCCTGATCGGTACTACTGAGCAAGCTCCCGCCGCGAGCGGCACAGAAGCGGCGCATACAGCACAGCGAACCCGACGAATGCGGCCGTCCAGCAGAAAGCAGCCACAATCAGCAGGGGAGTACGCCACTCAAGAACCACGTCTGCCCCGATACGCGTGATCGTGGCCGTCATAGCCGCAAGATAGACCATCTGCAGAGCAGGCGAGGCCATAAGGGGGCGTCCGGTATGACCGAGGCTTGCGCGGCTCATGACGGCGAGCGTCATGAGTCCCATGGCGCCGGTCGTCCAAGCGTGGATGCCGGCGCTCGGGATGACGATGCCGAAGGCTGCGAGGCCGCCGAGAAGGAATCCCAACGGCACAAAGGCGAAGCCGACATGGAGCACCAGCACCAGGCGATCGGCCAAGGTGCGGTCGCCCGCCCAGCGCGCAAGCCGGACCGTGTTGGCGACGGCGGCGGCGATCAGCGCTGTGCCCGTAACCGCGGCTTCGGGGGCGACACACCACGCGGCCAGACTGGCACCGCTCAACACCAGGCACGCCGTGTCGAATGGACCGAATATCGCGGGCAGACGGCCTGGTTCTCGCCTCAGGAGCCAGTTGCGCGTGAAGCTCGGGATGATTCGCCCGCCGACCACCATCACCAGTATCAACACTACGGCGATGCCGAGTCGCGCCGAGTAGACGGCGGTTCCTTCGATATGCGCTTCCAGATGGAAACCCAGGTTGCCGACACCCAACAGGCCGAGCAGGGCGGCAATCTTGAGATTGCGCCAGTTCTTGCCAGCTACAATTTCCCGCACGACGGCGCCTGTCATCAACGCGAGAAATGCGACGTCGACGACCATGGCACCCAGCCAGCCGATCCTGTCAGAGAAGGTGATGACATAGCGTCCTGCCAGCCAGGTCAGCACCAGGAAGGCGAGCGGGCCGCCTTGCAGCGGAAGGCGTCCCGTCCAGTTCGGGATGGCCGTCAGCAAGAATCCCGCGATAACGGCGGGTAGATAGGCATACAGCAACTCGTGGACGTGCCAGTCTCGCGCGGAGAACGCTGTAGGAATCGTCATGTCACCATAGAGAACTGGCAACCAAACGAGTACTTCGAGGCCAGCCCACAGCGAGCCGAGCAGAAAGAATGGGCGAAAGCCGTACGACAACAAGGCCGGGCCTGAGTATGGCTTGACGCGCGGAATGGCGGACATGGTCATGCTTTCGGCTGACGAAGCTGATGCACACTATCCGCAATCGGCGCCTCGGCGGATTGATCTGGCGCAAAAGTATACTTCGGAACGCTATCAGCGCCCCAAGCGATCGGGCAAGACGCCCCCTCCACCGAACTGTCTCAGGCGCGCGGGATCGCTGATCGATACGCTGCGGCCGCTGCCGGTGACACCGAGTGGACGCAATGCAGCGAAGGCGCGCGACAAGCTCTGCGGCGTGACGCCCAGTCTGCCGGCGATAAGACGTCGCCCGCCAGGCAGCGTGACCGTGACGCTGCCGGTCTGGCGAGGAGCCAGCGCCAGCAGGAATGCCGAAAGCCTCTCTATCGCGGAAAGTAGCTTGAGATCCTTGATCTGCCCGATGAGCGCACGCCAATAGCTGGACAGGAGGAGGGCCCCGCCGTAGGCGAGTGAACCGTTGACCCGCATCTGGGCCCTGAAAGCCGCAGCGGGCCAAAACAGGAGGCGGCTTTCTTCCAGCAAGCGCGCCGTCATCAGATAGGGCGAGTCGAGCATCACGGCCGGCAGGATGAAGGCATCGCCAGGCCCGAAGAACTCGATCAGCGCTGCTTCACGGGGCCCCTCGCCGAAAAGGCCGACCCGGCCGGACAGCACGACGTGAAGAAATTCCGGCTTCTCCCCTTGTTGGCAGGGCGTCGTGCCCTTGGGGAGGGACTGGACGAAGCAGGTTGCGAGTAGGGCCGCGAGATCCTGCTCGGACGCTAGCGCAAAGAGTCGCGAACGGCGGATGAACGGCAAGTCGGCAGCGCGCATCGCTTTCCTCCCCTCTACTCCAATAGCCAAGCGCCCACTCACGGGCCTTGACCTACCTCAAGGTCGTGGCAGTCGTTACCAAATGTGAAGATTGAGTATTCACATATGTGAACAAAGCAGACAAACGAGCGACCTCTCCAGACTGGCTTGATCCACGTCAAGCCCATCCCGCTCAGCCGGAGTGACTCTCTGGCACTCGACGAGAGCGGGAAGATGCCGAATCAAGACGACACGCTGACAGTGCCAAGCCGAGACCGGATCGCTGCCCTCGGCATGAGCACCCTGGCTTTCACGGTCTGCTTCGCCGTTTGGACGATCTTCTCGATCATCGGCATCCAGATCAAACAGGACCTTGGGCTCACCGACACGCAGTTCGGGCTGCTCGTGGGCACACCGATCCTCACGGGATCTCTGATCCGCCTGATCCTGGGAATCTGGGCCGATCAATACGGTGGTCGCATTGTCTACACGGGCGTGATGATTGCCGCGGCGGTGGCAACCTGGCTGCTCACTTACGCCTACGATTATCCGACCTTCCTGTTGGCGGCGCTGGGTGTCGGCATCGCGGGCGGGGCGTTCGCCGTCGGCATTGCCTATGTGTCGCCCTGGTTCGAAGCGGACAAGCAGGGTACGGCACTTGGCATCTTCGGCGCAGGCAATGTCGGTGCCGCCGTCACCAAGTTTGCCGCGCCTTTCGTGATGGTGGCGGCGGGCTGGAAGAGTGTCGCGGAGATTTGGGCCGGCGCGCTCGTCGTCATGGCCGTTCTATTCTGGGTGACGACGAAGGACGATCCGCAGCTTGCGGCACGGCGCAAAGCCGGCATCAAGCCCGAGCCCATCTCGGCGATGATCGCGCCGCTGCGCAATCTGCAGGTCTGGCGGTTCTCGCTCTACTACTTCTTCGTCTTCGGTGGCTTCGTGGCGTTGGCGCTGTGGCTGCCGCGCTATCTGATCGGCGTCTATGGGTTGGACATCGTGACCGCCGGTCTGCTCGGTGCGGCCTACTCCATCCCGGCGAGCCTGTTCCGTATCTATGGCGGGGTGTTGTCCGATCGGTTCGGCGCACGACGTGTCATGTACTGGACCTTCGGCGTCTCGGTTGCGGCCTGCTTCGTGATGTCTTATCCGCCGACCGAGTACATCGTGAAGGGCATCAACGGCCCCATGTCCTTTACCCTGGAGATGGGTCTGGCGCCGTTCGTCACCGTGGCGTTCGTGCTCGGCTTCTTCATGAGCTTGGGAAAGGCGGCGGTCTACAAGCATATCCCCGTCTACTACCCCAAGCATGTCGGTGCGGTCGGCGGCGTGGTCGGACTGGTCGGTGGGCTGGGCGGCTTCGTGTTGCCGATCGCCTTCGGTGTGCTGAACGACCTCACGGGCGTCTGGACAAGCTGCTTCATGCTCCTGTTCCTGATCGCCGGTGCCTCCCTTGCCTGGATGCATGCCTCGATCCGGTTCATGGAGCGCGAGAAGGCCGGCGAAGCCCTCGCGCGTCTGCCCGAACTGCCCGAAATGCAGGAGATCCACGGGCCTCAGCATGTCGGCAAGCTGTCGGGGGCGACGCTCGAGGATTGGCGGCCCGAGGACAAGGCGTTCTGGGAGCAGACCGGCCGACGCATCGCCCGTCGCAACCTCGCAATCTCCATCCCCGCGCTCCTGCTGTCCTTCGCGGTCTGGATGGTGTGGTCGGTGGTCGTGGCGAAGCTGCCAGCGATCGGCTTTAGCTACACGACCGATCAGCTCTTTTGGCTGGCTGCGTTGCCCGGCGTCTCCGGTGCGACCCTGCGCATCTTCTATGCCTTCGTGGTGCCGATCTTCGGTGGGCGTCTGTGGACGACGGTGGCGACGTGGTCGCTGATGATCCCGGCGGTCGGCATCGGCTACGCGGTGCAGAATCCGGCGACACCCTATTGGATGTTCCTCGCGCTGGCGCTGCTGTGCGGCTTCGGCGGTGGCAATTTTGCCTCCTCGATGTCGAACATCTCGTTCTTTTTTCCCAAAGCGGAAAAGGGCAACGCGCTCGCGCTCAACGCCGGCCTCGGCAATCTCGGCGTCAGCGTCGTGCAGTTCGTGGTGCCCATGGCGATCACCGCCGGTATCTTCGGTTGGCTGGGCGGCGAACCGCAGATCGCCAGGGAGGCATCGGGCGAGAGCCGGCTGTGGTTGCAAAACGCCGGTTTCATCTGGGTTCCGTTCATCGTCGCTTCGGCCTTTGCCGCCTGGTTCGGCATGAACGATATCGCCTCGGCCAGGGCCTCCTTTGCCGAACAGTCGGTGATCTTCCAGCGCCGCCACAACTGGGTGATGTGCTGGCTCTACACGGGCACGTTCGGCTCCTTCATCGGCTACTCGGCCGGCTTCCCGCTGCTTACCAAGATCCAGTTCCCCGAAATCAATGCCCTGCAGTACGCCTTCCTGGGGCCGCTGGTCGGAGCGCTGTCGCGCTCTCTGACGGGATGGGTCGCCGATCGCTGGGGCGGCGGCCGCGTCACGTTCTGGGTCTTCGTGCTGATGGTTGTCGGCGCACTGGGCGTCGTCTATTTCCTGGGTGAGCGCGACTTCAACGGCTTCTTCGCGATGTTCCTGCTGCTGTTCTTTGCCAGCGGTGTGGGCAACGCGTCGACCTTCCAGATGATCCCCGCGATCATGCGAAAGGACATGGACCGGCTGATGCCGGAGGTGACGCTGGAAGCACGCCGCATGCAGGCCGAGAAGGAGTCGGCCGCCATCATCGGCTTCACCTCGGCGATCGCGGCCTATGGCGCCTTCTTCATCCCGAAGAGCTTCGGATCGTCGATCGCGATCACCGGCGACGCGGCGTTCGCGCTGTACGGCTTCATCGCCTTCTACCTGAGCTGCATTGCCATCACCTGGTTTTTCTACACCCGAAAAGGCGGTCTGTTGTTCGACGTGGAACGTAGCCGCCCGCCCGGGGCGGCGCCGGCTGCGACGCCCGTCCGTTGATCCCCTTCGCCGCCGTTTCACAGGGAGAGTTGTCGTGTCCCACTTCCTCGATCGCCTGACCTTCTTCAAGAAGGTCAACGAGCCCTTCGCCGACGGCCACGGTATCACCACGACCGAGGATCGCGGCTGGGAGGACGCCTATCGCAAGCGCTGGCAGCACGACAAAATCGTGCGCTCGACGCATGGCGCAAACTGCACCGGCTCCTGTTCCTGGAAGATCTACGTCAAGGGTGGGATCGTCACCTGGGAGACGCAGCAAACCGACTACCCGCGCACGCGGCCCGACCTGCCCAACCACGAGCCGCGCGGCTGTTCGCGTGGCGCGAGCTACAGCTGGTATCTCTATTCCGGGAACAGGGTGAAGTACCCGCTGGCGCGGTCGCGTCTGCTCAGGCTGTGGCGTGAGGCGCGGGCCACCTTGAGCCCCGTGGCCGCCTGGGCATCCATCGTCGAGGATCCTAAGAAGCGGGCGGCCTACACCAGCAAGCGCGGCCACGGCGGTTTCGTGCGCGTCGGCTGGGAGGAGGCGACAGAGATCATCGCTGCCGCCAACGCTTATACGGCGAAGACGCACGGCCCCGACCGCATCATGGGCTTCTCGCCGATCCCCGCGATGTCGATGGTCTCCTATGCCGCGGGATCGCGCTACCTGTCGCTGATCGGTGGCGTGTGCATGTCGTTCTACGACTGGTACTGCGACCTGCCGCCGGCCTCGCCACAAACCTGGGGCGAGCAGACCGACGTGCCGGAATCAGCTGATTGGTACAATGCGGGTTTCGTGATTCTGTGGGGCTCCAACGTGCCGCAGACACGCACGCCCGACGCTCACTTCTACACCGAAGCACGCTACCGCGGCATGAAGAGCGCGGTGATCTGCCCGGACTATTCGGAGGCCGCCAAATTCGGCGATGTCTGGCTGTCGGTGAAAGCGGGAACCGATTCGGCGCTCGCCATGGCCATGGGCCATGTGATTCTCAAGGAGTATCACGTCGATCGCCAGGTGAAGTATTTCCGTGACTATGTGCGGCAGTACACCGACCTGCCCATGCTGGTGCGGCTCACCCGGCGCGACGACATGTACGTGCCCGACCGCTTCGTGCGCGCCGCCGACTTCGATGCCGCTCTGGGCGAGCAGAACAACCCGGAATGGAAGACCGTGGCCATCGACGAGACGACCGGCTCGATCGTCGCGCCGCGCGGTTCGATCGGCTTCCGCTGGGGCGAGGCCGGCAAGTGGAACCTCGAGGAGAGGGAGTCCTCCGGGCGCGAGACGACGCTGCTTCTGTCGCTGGCAGATCGGCGCGACGAGGTGGTCGAGGTCGGCTTTCCCTACTTCGGCAATGCCGAGCACGAGCATTTCGCCGCGACGGGGCATGAGTCGATCCTCAAGCGCCATGTCCCGGTGCGCAAGCTGAAGCTCGCGGACGGCGAAGCGCTGGTCGCCACCGTTCACGACATCTTCCTCGCGAACTACGGCGTCGATACCGGCCTGGGCGGCGCCAATGTGGCGGCGTCGTTCGACGACGACGTGCCTTATACGCCGGCCTGGGCAGAGAAGATCACCGGCGTGCCGCGTGACAAGATCATCCAGGTGGCGCGCGAGTTCGCGTCCAATGCCGAGAAGACCAACGGCCGCTCCATGGTGATCATCGGCGCGGCGATGAACCACTGGTACCACGCCGACATGAACTATCGCGGTGTGATCAACATGCTCGCGATGTGCGGCTGCATCGGTCAGTCGGGCGGCGGCTGGGCGCACTATGTCGGTCAGGAGAAGCTCAGGCCGCAGGCCGGCTGGGCACCGCTTGCCTTTGCGCTCGATTGGGGGCGGCCGCCGCGTCAGCAGAACTCGACCTCGGCCTTCTATGCCCATACCGACCAGTGGCGTTACGAGACGATCGATGTTGGCGACATCGTCTCGCCGACGGCGCCGGCGGGATCATGGGACGGCTCCATCATCGACTACAACGTCCGTGCCGAGCGCATGGGCTGGCTGCCGTCGGCGCCGCAGCTCGAAGCCAATCCGCTGGGTATTGCGCATGCCGCAGCGGCCGTCGGCATGGAGGTGAAGGACTACGTCGCGCAGAAGCTCAAGAGCGGTGAGCTCCGGATGTCGTGCGAGGATCCGGACAATCCGAAGAACTGGCCGCGCAACATGTTCGTCTGGCGCTCCAACCTCCTGGGCTCCTCGGGCAAGGGCCACGAGTACTTTCTGAAGCATCTGCTGGGCACCACCCATGGCGTCATGGGCAAGGACCTCGGCGAGGAGGGTAGGGCCAAGCCGACCGAGGTGACGTGGCGCGACGAGGCCCCGGAGGGCAAGCTCGACCTCCTGGTTACGCTCGACTTCCGCATGTCCACGACCTGCGTCTACTCGGATATCGTGCTGCCGACTGCGACCTGGTACGAGAAGAACGACCTCAACACCTCGGACATGCACCCGTTCATCCATCCGCTGACTTCCGCGGTGGATCCTGTCTGGGAGGCGAAGAGCGACTGGGAAATCTACAAGGCGATCGCCAAGGCCTTCTCCCGCGTCGCGCCGGAGGTGCTGGGGGTCGAGAAGGACGTGGTCCTGACGCCGATCATGCACGACAGCCCAGGCGAGATTGCCCAGGCGATCGACGTCAAGGAGTGGAAGAAGGGTGAGGTCGCGCCGATCCCGGGCAAGACCATGCCGACCGTCAACGTGGTCGAGCGCGACTATCCCAATACCTACCAGCGCTTCACCTCGCTCGGACCGCTGATGGAGAAGGTCGGCAACGGTATCAAGGGGATCGCGTGGCCGACCGGCCACGAAGTCGACCATCTCAAGAACCTGAACGGCGTCGTCGCCGATGGCCCGACCAAGGGGCTGGCCCGCATCGAGACCGATATCGATGCCGCCGAGGTGTTGCTGATGCTGGCGCCCGAGACCAACGGCGAGGTCGCGGTGCGGTCGTGGGAGGCGCTCTCGCGTACGACCGGCCGCGAGCATGCCCATCTCGCGCTCCCCAAGGAGGACGAGAAGATCCGCTTTCGCGACGTCATTGCTCAGCCACGCAAGATCATCTCCGCACCCACCTGGTCGGGGCTGGAGAGCGAAAAGGTCTGCTACAACGCAGGCTACACCAACGTCCACGAGCTGATCCCGTGGCGCACGTTGACCGGACGCCAGCAGCTTTACCAGGATCATCGCTGGATGCTGGCATTCGGCGAGGGGCTGTGCGTCTACCGCCCGCCCATCGATCTTCGAGCCACGCGGCCGGTCATTGGCAGCAAGCCCAACGGCCAGAAGCAGATCGTGCTGAACTTCATCACGCCCCATCAGAAGTGGGGCATCCATTCGACCTACACCGACAATCTCATGATGCTGACCTTGTCGCGCGGCGGCCCGATTGTGTGGCTGAGCGAGATCGACGCGGCCAAAGCCGACATCGTCGACAACGACTGGGTGGAGGCCTTCAACGTCAACGGCGCGCTGGTTGCGCGCGCCGTCGTCTCCCAGCGCATCAAGGAGGGAACCCTCTTCATGTACCACGCCCAGGAGAAGATCGTGAACGTGCCGGGATCCGAGATGACCGGCAATCGCGGCGGCATCCACAACTCGGTGACGCGCGCCGTGCTGAAGCCCACGCACATGATCGGCGGCTACGCCCAGCTGTCTTACGGTTTCAACTACTACGGCACCATCGGCACCAACCGCGACGAGTTCGTCGTCGTGCGCAAACTGGTGAAGGTGGATTGGCTTGAACAGCCCCATCGCGACGCCGTGGCCAAGTGAACGGGAGAACCGACATGAAGATCCGCGCGCAGATCGCGATGGTCCTGAACCTCGACAAGTGCATCGGTTGCCACACCTGCTCGGTCACCTGCAAGAACGTTTGGACCAATCGCGAGGGCATGGAATACGCTTGGTTCAACAACGTCGAGACCAAGCCCGGCATCGGCTATCCCAAGGATTGGGAGAACCAGAAGCGTTGGCATGGCGGCTGGGTGCGCAAGAAGAACGGCCGCATCCAACCCCGTATCGGCTCGAAGTGGCGCATCCTCGCCAATATCTTCGCCAACCCAGATCTGCCGGAGATCGACGACTACTACGAGCCGTTTACCTTCGATTACGAACATCTGCAGAAGGCGCCCGAGCTCGAGGCTTTCCCCACGGCGAGGCCGCGTTCGCTGATTACCGGCCAGCGCATGGAGAAGATCGAGTGGGGGCCCAACTGGGAGGAGATCCTCGGTGGCGAGTTCTCCAAGCGCTCGGCCGATGTCAATTTCGAGGGCGTGCAGAAGGAGATCTACGGCCAGTTCGAGAACACCTTTATGATGTACCTGCCGCGGCTCTGCGAGCACTGCCTCAACCCGGCATGCGTCGCGGCCTGCCCGTCGGGGGCCATCTACAAGCGTGAGGAGGACGGCATCGTCCTGATCGATCAGGACAAGTGCCGCGGCTGGCGCATGTGCGTCTCGGCCTGCCCTTACAAGAAGATCTATTTCAACTGGTCTTCGGGCAAGTCGGAGAAATGCATCTTCTGCTATCCGCGCATCGAGGCGGGCCAGCCGACTGTCTGTTCCGAGACCTGCGTTGGCCGCATCCGCTATCTCGGTGTCATGCTCTACGATGCCGACCGCATCGAACAGGCCGCGTCAGTCCCCGACGAGAAGCAGCTGTACGACGCGCAGATGGGCGTGTTCCTCGATCCCAACGATGAAAGTGTGATTGCGCAGGCCCGTCGCGACGGTGTGCCCGATGCTTGGCTGGAGGCGGCGCGCCGCTCGCCGGTGTGGAAAATGGCGATGGAATGGAAGGTCGCCTTCCCGCTGCACCCTGAGTACCGCACCCTGCCCATGGTCTGGTACGTGCCGCCGCTGTCGCCGATCCAGTCGGCGGCCGAAGCCGGGAAGATGGGAGTCGATGGTGCCATGCCCGACGTCCGTTCGCTGCGCATCCCGCTGCGCTATCTCGCCAACATGCTGACGGCCGGCGACGAGGAGCCGGTAGCGAAGGGCTTGGAGCGGATGCTTGCCATGCGCGCCTATATGCGCGCCAAGACCGTGGACGGCGTGATCGATGGGGCAGTGGCCCGTCGCGTCGGCCTCGAACCGAGCCAGATCGAGGAGATGTACCATGTGATGGCGATTGCCAACTACGAGGACCGCTTCGTCATCCCGACTGCGCAACGCGAGAGCTCCGAAGATGCCTACAGGCTGCGCGGCGCCTGCGGTTTCAGCTTCGGCAACGGCTGCTCGCCCGACGACGGCACAGGCAACTTGTTCGCCGGCGGCAAGCTCCGGCCCAAGAACCCGATGGAGGTGGTGTGATGAAGTCCCTGCGCGCACTCGCCGCTCTCCTGACATATCCGACCGCAGAACTCGTCGCCGCCGCTGGCGAGATCCGCGATGTGCTCGACAGCGAGGCCGTCGTGCCGCGGGCTGCGCGGGCGGCGTTGCATCGCCTGATCGACGACCTCGCGACGGGCGATCTCTACGACCTGCAGGAGCGGTACGGGCTGCTGTTCGACCGCACCCGCTCCCTGTCGCTGCATCTCTTCGAGCACGTGCACGGCGAGAGCCGCGATCGCGGCCAGGCGATGGTCGACCTGCTGAAGCTCTACGAGGAGAACGGCTATACGCCGACCGCCCGGGAGCTGCCCGATTACCTGCCGTTGTTCCTGGAATATGCCTCGACCCGCGAGCCGAGGGCGGCGCTGGAGCTGGTGCGCCAGCCGGCCAATGTGCTGGCGGCGCTGCGCGAGCGCCTGGCCAAGCGCGACTCGCCCTATGAAGCTGTGATGGCCGCTCTGCTCGCGCTCTCGCGCGCGAAGCTCGACGCCGCGACGCTGGAGACCCTGCGCGCCGAGCCCGATCCCGAGCCCGACGATCTCGAGGCGCTCGACGCGGCATGGGCCGACCAGGAAGTGACCTTCGGGCCGGGTGGGGCCGCCGGCGCAGCCGGTGGCTCGGCCGGTTGTCCGGTCGACCGCATGGCCGACCGTCTGCGCACCGCCATGCAACCCAGCGGGGGAGTCGCGCCATGAGAGACTACATCTTTCACCTGCTGTTCGTCTGGTACCCTTATATCTGCCTCACGGTGTTCCTGCTGGGCAGCCTGATCCGCTTCGACCGCGAGCCCTACACCTGGCGCGCCAGCTCGAGCCAGATCCTGCGCAAGCGTCAGCTCGCCTGGGGCTCGAACCTGTTCCATGTCGGCATCTTGTTCCTGCTGCTGGGCCATACGGTCGGCCTGTTGACGCCGACGTCGCTCTACACGCTGATCATCACCGTGGAACAGAAGCAGCTCATCGCTGTCACGGCCGGTGGCATCGCGGGCGTGATCTGCTTCATCGGCCTGACGTTGCTTCTGCATCGCCGCCTGTTCGACCTCCGCATTCGTCGCACCAGCTCGGCGATGGATATCGCCATCCTGGCGCTGTTGTGGGTCCAGCTGTGCCTCGGCCTGCTCACGTTGCCGTTCTCGATCGCGCACAAGGACGGCGCGGTGATGCTGATTCTCTCCCACTGGGCGCAGGGCATAGTCACTCTGAATCCCGTCGACGCGAATACGCTGCAGGGACTCGACTGGCCCTACCTCGTGCATCTCGTGCTGGGCATGACCTTGTTCTTCGTCTTCCCGTTCAGCCGGCTGGTCCACATCTGGTCGGCGCCGGTCTGGTACCTCGGCCGCCGCGGCTACCAGGTCGTGCGTACGCGCCGGCATCTGCCGGCATCGCGCCAGCCGGCGGAGTGACGGCCATGGTCGTTGTCACGACACCAGTCCGCCGTCGCGTCGGCCGCCCCGTGCCGGTCAGCGTCAACGGCGTCGCGATCAAGAGCGCCGATATTGCCCGCGAGACGCAGCACCACACTTCGGCCGATCCCGACGAGGCTTGGAACCTCGCAGCGCGGGCCCTTGCGATCCGGGAACTGTTGCGCCAGGAGGCTGAACGCCTGGGCGTCGAAGCGCAACCGATCGAGGACGAGGAGGGCCGCCGCGAGACGCCGGCGGAGGCACGCGACCGCGCTCTGATTGAGCGCGAGGTGGTTGTCCCAGAAGCCGACGACGCGGCCTGTCAGCGCTACTTTGAACAGAACCGGCGCCGTTTCCGGACGCCTGACCTCTACGAGGTGGCGCATATCCTGTTGCCGGCGGCGCCGGGTGACGCGGCAGCCCGCAAGGCCGCCCGTGATGCGGCCGAAGTCTTGATCGGTGAGCTGCGCGAGCGTCCGGCAGACTTCGCGGCGATGGCCGCCCGACGCTCCGCCTGTCCCTCGTCGGTGCAGGGTGGGAACCTTGGCCAGATCGGACCGGGCCAGACCGTAGCCGAGTTCGAGTCGGCGCTTCGGACCATGCAGCCGGAGACCATCCATCCGCAGCCGGTCGAGACCCGCTACGGCTTGCACATCGTGCGCCTCGAGCGGCGTATCGACGGCCGCGAACTGCCTTATGAAGCCGTGCGCCAACGCATCGCCGACTACCTCGACGAGGCCGTGCATCGCCGGGCACTGCGCCAATACGTGACCATGCTCGCCGGTCGCGCTGTCGTCACGGGCGTCGATCTCGGTAGCTCGGCCGGACAGCTGGTTCAGTAGGAGGTCACGATGCTGCTCGGCCAGATGATCGAACGCCTCGCCGACGATGCCTTTGCGGCCGAAGCATTGCTGTCGCTCGATGATCTCCCGTTGCTCGTCGACGTCGATGCGGCCGGCCGCGAGCAGGGTGAAAGTGCTGCGACCTATGCCGCGGCGGCGGCGCGGCACTTCGCCGACCACGCTTCCGACGAGGACTGGCTCGCCCTGGTGACCGCGTTGGAGCGCGCCGCCGATCCAGGGGCGGCCTGTCTGCGCCAGATGCTCGTCTGGTCGCTGCGCAAGGAATCCGCCAGCTGCACCTGCGCTGGCGGCAGTACGGGAGAGTGTCATGACTGAGCTTGCCATCGCCGCCATCGTCTACGCCGACGGTATCTATCCCGACCGCGTCATCGCACGCGCGATCGAACCGTTGCGTGCTGCCGGTTTGCCTCTGGCGGGAGCTCTTCAACGCGAAGCGGTGGCGGTCGGCCGCCATCCCTGTGACCTCCTGCTGGAGGATCTTGCCAGCGGCGATGTCCATGCCATCGCCGAGCACCGTGGCCAGGAAGCACGCGGCTGCCGCCTCGATGTCGGGCTGCTGACGGAGATCGGCGAGGCGGTGCTGCAGAGCCTGCACGACGAGCAACCGCGCCTGCTGGTCGTCAACAAGTTCGGCAAGATCGAGGCCGACGGCGGCGGGCTGCGCCAGGCCGTGGCCGAAGCGGTCGAACTCGGTATTCCTGTGCTGGTGGGCGTGCCGGCGCGCAATCTCGACCGTTGGCGCGCCTTTGCCGGGTCGCTCGCGATCGAGCTGCCGGCCGACGATGTTGCGCTCTCCCGTTGGCTCGCTGCCCATAGGTTGATCCCTGACCCGGCTTCCGTGCCGGATGCTGTGGCCGGCTCATGGACGACTTGACCATTGCACGCGCTATCCATGTCCTGTCGATCGTCCATTGGATCGGCGGCATGTCGTTCGTCACCCTGGTCGTCCTTCCCCTGGCGCGCCGCTGGGTTGTCGCCGGGCAGCGGCTAACCCTGTTCGAAGCAGCCGAACGGCGATTTTCGACGCAGGTGAGACTGTCTGTTCCGCTGGCCGGCGCCAGCGGACTCTACATGATGGCGCGGCTCGACGCCTGGCACCTACTCGTCCAGCCGTCGCAATGGTGGCTTGGAGCCATGGCACTGCTCTGGCTGGTTTTCATGGCGATCCTGTTTGTCATCGAACCGGCGATCGGTAGCAAGCTCCTCAAGGCCGGCTATTCCGATCCAGACCGGACCCTATGGCGAGTGGAACGCGTGCACTGGTTCCTCTTGGCCGTGAGCGCCGTCGTGGCAGGCGCGGCCGTCCTGGGCGCACACGGAGGCTTGGGCTGAACAATGTGCCCTCGAGGCCCGATAGGAAGTGTCATGCGCAGCCGTCGATGTCGGGCGCGATCGTTATCGGACGACTTCCCGATGGAAGATGCGGTTCCGTTTGGCCCGGCCGGAATCAGATCGGCCGCTCGAAGTCTGCGGAGCCACGACGAAGCTGGCCTGGCCCGGATCTACTGGCGACCATAGCTGCTTCCACTCTGTTGCGGACATTCAGCTTCTGAAAGACGTTGGTCATGTAGTGCCTGACAGTCTTGTCGCTCAAGCAAAGCCGGGCGCCGATTTCCTTGTTGCTGAGGCCCTGCGCCACCAACGTAAGAATTTCGCCTTCGCGATGATTGAGTTTTTCGATCATCTGGCCTTTGGTCTTCGTCATGCTGTGGTCGATGTCAGACAACAGCATGGCGCCGACCGATGGTGTGATATGCCGCTCACCCCTGTGAATAGAGCGCATGGCCTGTATGATTTCCGGGCCACTCGCTCCCTTGATGACATAGCCTCGCGCGCCCAGCCGCATCGCTTTGAGGACGTCGGGCCTGTCGACCGAAATGGTCAACATCAGCACCTTCGTCTCGGGAGAACTGGAGGCGATCACCTCAAGGGCATTCAATCCGCCGCCAGGTAAGCCGACATCGAGCACGAGGATGTCGGGCTTCGTGTGGGTGACACGCGAGTCTACTCGGCCCATCGTGATCGGGCGCGGATATCGGGAGAGATCGGCGACGTCGAGGCGGGAATCGCCCGGGCCAAGGTGCGCATGAGCGAGATCAGGCTGCAGGTCATCGCGATCGACCAGAACGCCAGCACCGAGGCTCAACGAGAGTTGCGCACCGTCGATGCGCGGATTTCGGAGCTCAACGAACGCAAGCTTGCGATCGAGGACCGCCTGTCGCGGACCGAGATGCGGGCGCCGGTTGCCGGTTACATCAACGAGTTGTTCATCCATACCGTGGGCGGCGTTGTCACGCCGGCGGCGAAGATCGCCACGATCGTGCCGGAGAATGCAGAACTCAAGCTTGAGGCCAAGATCCCCCCGGCGAGCATCGACCAGGTGCGGCAAGGCCAGCAGGCTCGTATTCGGCTCACGGCATTTGACCGAAACACGACGCCGGAGATGAGGGCGACGGTGGTCATGGTTTCACCCGCGTCGGCCCGCGATCCTGCAACGAACCAGGAATACTATGTCGCTGAAGTTGAGCTGCATCACGACGCGCTCGGGCAGTTGAACGGCATGCGGCTGGTGCCGGGTATGCCCGCCGATGTCTTTATCTCAACTGAGGAGAGGACCGCGGCATCCTATCTGGTAAAGCCATTCACCGATCAGATGAACCGAGCTTTCCGGGAGCGCTAGTAGCCGGGCCTTCAATAGGTTGTCCAGCCAGCCAGCCAAGGGACAGTTGATGTCTCGGCAACATCGACGTCCTCAGCCCGAGCCGGAACAATCGATTGAGAGCTCCCGGCTAGTCGCGCCGGCGCGCGACATAGCCGCGATAGGTGCAGCGGCCGAGCTCCGGATGAGTCTGGATACGATGTGCAAGCTGCTCGATCACCCACGAGTCCACGATCTCGTAGCCGAGGGTCGCGAGCGCATCGGGAATCTCCTTCACGTTCCGAATCTGGTAGGGCACTTCGGCGACGCCGAAATTCTCCAGCGTTACGATCGTTGGTCCGTCCCGCGTCACGACCTTGTTCAACAGGATGTGGCGCGGTGGAGCCTGCAAACGACGAACGAGATCGGTGAATGGTTCCTGCAGGTAGGGGAGTAGGCCAGAGACAAGAAGGGCTTCGGCAGCAGGCGCGTCCTCGATCCGATCGACAAAGGAGAGCGTGCTGTCGTGCGGCTTCCTCTGTGCCCGCCCGGCACGTACCTGAGCTGGCAGGTCGTACACGATCCAGTCGGTGCGATCGAGATCGAGAAAGGGCTGGAAAGCACGGTACTTAACGCCGACATGGCCGCCCGCATCTATCAGGGCGGTTGGCTGCAAGCGTTGGAGCCAGTACACAATCGGGTAGTCCCAGAGTGCAATCTGCTGCATGAATTCGCGCGAAACGTCGGTCACGGCGTCGTGGTCATATCCAGCCGGCATGCCGTTGCGGACATTGCGCATCGCCGCCTCGTAAGAGGCAAAGGCGCCGCGGAAGCGCACCGGCTCCCGGCGCCAGGCCCGGAAGCGCCCATAGGCGGTCAGCGCGAAAAATTTCAGCTTCGACTTCATGCGCAGAAACTAATCAAGGCAACGAAAACTGTCCAAGATCGCCGGTGCGCGTTGCCGGCATCCCGAGTTTGCGGTCGATACTATAGATCCACCCTGTCGACCCCCCAATCTATCCCTGCGATGTCGGGCAGCTCGCGGCCGTCGTCCTTGCCAATCTCGGCCTTGATCGCGTCTTCCAGCTTGCGGTTCATGGCTGTCAGCACCGCAGCGTTCCCGGTGCGATCGTTGGCAAGGTTGGCCATCTCGCCCGGATCGCTCTGCAGGTCGTAGAGCTCCACGTCGTTCCATTTGAAGAGCTCGTCCAGCGTGGTCGGATTGTTGTGGTCGACAGGGGCGAAGTAGCGCGTGAAGCGATAGCGGCCGTCGAAGGCCGAGCGTACGTGGCCGCGCTTCTTTAGATCCGGACGGAAGCCCTGCTTCTTCGCCTCCTCCTTGGGGTCCTTGCCCGCCATGACGGCTTTGGCGGCGAAGTCGAAGACAGCCGCATCGTTGCTGGCCAGGCCGCTGTAGGTAAAAAGCGTAGCCGGGCGCGCCGCCTCGATCGGCTGGCTGGCCGGATTGTGGAGAAGCGGCGAGAGATCCTTGCCGGGCAATTCGCGCCCGGCGAGTTCGGCAACGCGATCCGCCTGCACGCCGGCCATGGCCAGCAGGGTGGGCACCAAGTCGATGTGGCTGGTCAGCGACTTGCACTGTTGGCCGCCGGCTCCATCCGGATGGACGACGTAAAGCGGCAGGTGGTTGGTCTGCTGGTAGGCAAAAGGACCCTTGCCGCGCAGCCCGTGGGCACCCGCCATTTCGCCATGGTCGGCGGTAAAGACTACGATTGTATTCCGGGAAAGGCCCAGTGCCTCGAGTTCGCCGAGCAATGCCTCGATCGACCGATCTACGTTGCGAATGCAGTTGATGTAGTAATCGTTGAAGCGCTTCCAGCGTGCATCCTCCAGCGGGACATTGCCCAGGATATAGTCCCAGACGCGGTCGAACTCGCGATGCGCCTTCGGCCGGCCGGGCGCATCGAACGGCTGACGCAGGCTTTCGGGAACCGGAACGTCCCACGTCGCTTTGTAGAGCGCATGCTCGGGGGCTCGCGCGGCATGCAGGCGCAGCTTGCCGGTGTCCTGCACCGCCTCGCCCGGTGCATCGGTGTTGAAATACATGATGTCGTGCGGATTGACGAAACTCACGAACATGGACCAGGGCTTGCCGTCGTCGCTGAGCGGGCGGCCCTTGGTGCGCAGCCAGTTGATGGCGCTGCCGGCAGTCAAGTGATCGAAGCTGTATCCGCCCAGCGTATGGCCGATCAGATCTCCAGGGGAGAAGTTGTCGGCGAAGCCATACTTCTCCATGTCGGGAGTCATGAACCGCTCGGCCGCGCGGGTGTCGAATTCGCGGGAGAGATGCCATTTCCCCTTGTAAGCGGTGTAGTAGCCGGCCCTGCGTAGCATGTGGCCGATGGTGGGGTGCTTGAAGGAAAGGCTTTGCATCCAAGGCACGTCGAGATTCTCGTACATGCCATTGTCGGCTGTCTGCAGGCCCGTAAGCATGACCGAGCGCGACGACGTGCACATCGTCGCCGGGCACTGATGATTTGCGAAGGTAACGCCGGTGCGTTCCATCCGCTCGTGCCCCGGTAGGGACAGGCCTGCAGGCCAGTGCGCATGGTAGCGCTCTTGATCGGTGAAGACGAAAAGAATGTTGGGCTCACGTTGCGCCGTCCTGGCGCGCGCTGATCCGAACATCACGCTGGCAAAAAGAGAGGCCGACGCTACGCCTTTCAGGAGCTGACGGCGTCTCGGTCCGGAAGTGTGGTCGGTCATGCTGTCCCTAAGTCGCCAAGGTGTATAGGATTCATTATTGTATCAACCATCCAAATTTGAACGACAAGTGTAATTATGAAACCCCTACCCGATATCCTGCAAACGCGTGACGAACCGTGGCGCCTTCCCAAGAGGGAACGTACCCGGCGCCAGCTTGTCGCCGCTGCCATCGCGGCCTTTTCCCGACACGGCGTGGCCGACACGACGTTGCAGCAAATTGCAGTCGTGGCGGGGATGACGAAGGGCACCGTGTACAATCATTTCGCGACGAAGGCGGACATCGTGCAGGCCGTCGCCCTGTCGATCGCGCAGACCATCCGCGAGCGCAGCAAGCCTGCGCGCGCCGCTCTCGCGTCAGGTGCCGAGCAGATGGCGGCCGGCTGTCGTCGATACCTCGATCTCGCCCAGGGTAGCCCCGCCTGGGCGCTCCTCGTCCTGGATGTCGCATCCGTGGACCCGACTTTCCGCAAGACCATCGCGAGCTTCGTCCAGATCGAGCTTCGCCGCGGCCTGAGACGGAAGGAGTTTTCCGTCGCCAGTGAAGCTGCGGCTCTGGACTTGATTATTGGTACCACCATGGAAGGCATGCGTCGGATCGCTCTTGGCCGTACTCACAGACAGCATGCCGCTGCGGTGACGGTCAGTATATTGCGTGGCCTTGGAGTTGCTCCTGCCCGTGCCCGGCGGATTTCGATGAAGCGGTTGCCGTTGTTTGCCGCCTGATCAAAAGGGGCTGCGTTCGTGACAACGTCGCGGGCCATTCGTTTCACCAGCAATCGGGGGCCGCGGTTCCCGGCATGTTCCTCGGCGAAGCACCGACGTTGATTGTCCTCGGTCGTGGGGGCAGCTATGCCTGTTCCCTTCGCCGGTCGGACACGCGACTAGGGGCTTCAGGACAGGAAATCTCCAGAACCCGAGAATCGGCCGATGTTCCGCCGCCGCACTCAGAATCGGAACGACAGCATCGAAGGCGGAAATGGCAAACCCGGCAGGAATAGAGTCCCATCGCTGCTGGCCGCTCGCGGTTCACGAGGCAGCTCATGCTGTTCTGGGAGTGTTGTTCGGGTTGCGCCTCAGGCGCGTAGAGATCGATCTGCGCACATGGCAGGGCGGTGCCATTTTTGAGACTGGCTTCTCGCCCGACGAATGGCGGCGGGATCTGCTGGTGTTGCTGGCCGGCGAGCTTGCGCAGAGGCGCGCAGATCCTGCCGGCTGGTCTCTCTACAATGGCATTGGGCGTCTGCGATCAGCAGACGATCAGCGGAAAGCCTGGTTGGCGGTCCGTGTACTCGATCACGATCAAGACAAGCTAGCGGCCGAATGCGCAGCGGCGTCACGTATGGTCGAAGGGCGGCGAGCCTCTGCCCAGCTCGTCAATCGACTGTGGCCAATAATTGCCGCACTTGGTGCGCGACTGCTGGAAGCGAACGGGCTTCTTGAAAGTGATTCGATCGAGCTTTTCTTCGCAAGCGAGTTTCCTGTCGAGGCGCGGGTTGCGATTGCGGACAGTTACGGAACTTTCGGCTGAAAGTCACACGGTAGATAGTTGCATAGGTACTAATCTTGGAATGTGAAAAGGATAATGGCCTGCCCAGTACCGAATGCGCCGACTAGTAAGAATGATGGTATGGCTTATATGAAATCGCCTACCACTTTGCGCAATTGACTCATCTCGGCTACTTGTTCATCTAAAAGTGTAAAGTTGCACACCACAGGCTCGGCAACGGCGCGAGGTAGCTTAGATATGAAGAATATTCGATCGATGTCCTTTGAAGAATTGGTCAAGACGAGGGCGGAGATTGAAGCGGCGATAGAACTTCATGCAGCGCAAGAGAGGCGAAATCTGATTGCTGCATTGAGGCAAGTCGACTCTCGGCCAGGGCCAAATGGTAGGAGCGCACGTGGCCCGCACGCGCTGAAGGGAAAGAAGTTGCCCGCTTTGTATCGCAACCCCAAGAACCGCCTGGAGACCTGGGCCGGGCGGGGTAACAAACCGAGATGGTTGGCGGCAGCCCTCAAGCAGGGCAAGAAATTGGAGAGCTTCGCAATACGCTAAAGGTAACCGGAGGGGCGGCGCGCTCGACTTCGTTCCGCTCCACCGATCACCGGATGGGACCAGACCTCGACTCCGTTTGAGCCCGAGCATTCGGCATTCTTTGTTCACTAGGCCTTGATGGAGGCCGCCTCACAGCGGCACCGGACTGGCGTGGCTCCTAAATACTCCACGCGAACCTTTTTAAGCCACGCCGTACTACTCCGTCGGCCCTTCGATGGCGCGTGATCGATCTCGGCTTGCATCATCTTTCTTGTCTGCGGCGATGCCCATACGGACCTCGAAAGTGTGCATCAGACCCGTCACGATCAGAATCAGGAGCGTCCCGAGGCCTGCGATCTGCCAAAGACCCAGCCCGCTGGAAAGGCCGACTGCACCGGCCAGCCACATGCCCGCGCCGGTCGTTAGCCCTTGAACCTCGCCGCGCGCGAAGAGAATGGTGCCAGCTGCGAGGAAAGCTACGCCCGCTGTTACCGCTTCGACGGCGCGGATCGGATCGACCACGACCGCTTCGCGAGCAAAAACCGAGGTGTGCACGATTTCGATCGTGAGCACGCCGAACGTTGCGGCCGCTACGCAGATAAGGATGTGGGTGCGCAGCCCGGCGGGCCGCTGTCGCCATTCACGTTCGAATCCGATCGCTGCTCCCAGGATCGCCGCGAACAAGAGCCGCGCGGCGATGACCGGAAAGCCGAGAAACGTCGGATGAACGAGTTCTTCCGCCAGCGCGCCCATCGTCAGCGCGAGGCGTACTTGAATTCTGGAAGCGCCTTCAGGGCATCCTTGGTGGCGCCAGGTAACACGACCTTGCCGCCTGTCGTCCGCAGTTGGTCGTAGGGCAGTACGACGAGTCTATCTCCCACGCCAAGGAAGCCGCCGACTGATAGTACGACGAAGGGCGCCTTGCCGTCCTGGCCGATGATGATGTCGTCGATCTTGCCAACCGTGTCGTTGGCATCGTTGACGACCGAGGTACCGATCACCTTGCTGGCGCGGTATCCGGTCGCGACCTTGATCACGTCGAGTTTCGCGAGCTGGACGGTCTGGGGTGTGCCCTGAGCAAGCACGAAGGCGGGAGCGGCGAGGGCGGTGGCAGCGGCGAGCGTTGTGATGACAAGCAGGAGTCGCATCGGAATCTCCGGAAATTGCTGACGACGCCCGACAACGGGCGGGGCCTGCGCTGTGTTCCGTCGGAATCGCGTCAAGCTGCGCGGACACGCGCAACCTATCTCCGGTTGGCTCATTGAGATTGAAGATTGGTCGGTGGGGAACCGCCAGGCACGTGGCAAGGCAGTCGTCCAGAAGGGGTGACCTCGGTGGGCCTCCATTCGTGACGGCGACGAGAACGCACGTCGCCGCATTCATCGTCGTGTTGATCCGATCAGAAAGACGGATCAGTTGAGGAGCTTTGATGCATTGTACCGTCCGCCCCATGACTGCCGCTGACCTTGCAACCACGGCAGAGACTTGGCCTGAGCAACGGGACGAAGAGTTGGAGAGCGTGCTCGAAACTCTTCTCGAGGTTTGCGTCCTCAGTAGCCATGCGTGGACTGCGACCGACCTGTCCAATCGTCCGCTGGCCTTCATGGGCGCAGTGCCGATCCCGGAGATGCCGGATACAGGTCACGTCTGGCTGGTCGTTCTGGGACCGGAGGAGGACGAGCGGAGCGCAGTCGTCGAGGCGATTAAGGTCGTTGCCGACAAGATGCTGGTCGATTTTCGCCGCCTCGAGAACCTTGTACGGCCGGAGGACAGTTCGGCCGTGGAGCTTCTTCGGCGCGCGGGCTTCAGCGTAGACCATGACGAGTGGGCCGGACACATGGATGGTAGGCATTGCAGAGTCTGGCTGGAGGAAGTTTGTCGCCCCGATCTGGTCCACTAGAAAGTCTGCCACAGAGCAGCCCATGCTGTGGAAATGAAGGGTGGAGTTCGAGCTGCAGAGACATCTCGCATTCGAGCGTCGCGAACAGAAGGCGAACTCTACCATGTCGATAGAGTTCAATGTCGAAAATCGGGCTTCTAATTGATCCGGGAGCAAGGAACCTGCCGCCTCTGGCTACGTTTCGCGCGGCAATCGTACTGATCCGGGGGAACATCGTTGGCCTTCAAGTGTTAAAGAAGGCATGACTCATGTCGCGCCGATTCCTGTCTCGTCGCCCCCGCGCGGTGACGGGCGCGCGACAAAGGTTTGTCACATAGATTTCAGGCAGCTTGCCGAGCTGCAGGCATTCGCGGGTTTTGCTGAACGGGCAGCCCGGCTGGGCTTCTCGCATGTAAGCCTCGGGCCACTGTTCGAGGTGGCCGATATCGACAGTCCTACGCTGGTGGTCGACCACGATCAGGTCTTCCAGGGCTTGAAGCATGGGCAAAAGCCCTCCCAGGTTCTTCCGTACTTCCGTGAGGTTTGCGACCGCTCCGGCCTGGAGCTTATGGTCGACTTGGTGCTTGACCGGATCGGTATCGGCGGCCGGTCGGCACTGAAGCTTCGGGATATCTATGAGCGCCCGCCCAATCTCAATCCGCTGGATCCGCGCCTGACGCGGAGCGAGATCAAGGCTGCAACGTTGCGCCCCGGCGCCGGACAGAATGCTTGCGCGTGGTGGGCGGACCTGGCTGCCGAGCTCGCAGCGGGCGGCGCGCATGGCTTTCGCCTCCTCGGATTGGCCGGCCTTCCGTCGGACGTGCTCGGTCCGCTCGTCTCAGCGATTTGCCGCGCGGCACCCGACGCTTCCAACTGGGCATGGACGCCGGGCCTCGATTGGCCCCGTCTTGACGAACTGAAAGGCTCGGGCATTGCCGCCGTCTTCGCCTCCACCTGCTGGTGGGACGGCAAGTCGCCTTGGTACGTCGAGGAACACCGGGCGTTGAAACGCGTCGCGCCGGTCCTGGGGGCTGTTGGTGAGCCATATGCCCGCGATACGCCCGATGCCAGATTGTCCCATCGGCACTTGCTGCTTGCGGCAGCGACGACCGACGGACTGTTCGTGCCCGGGCCCATACTTCAAGGTCCGGCCGACATCGGTCAGGCCGTTCAGATCGTGGATGCGCTTGCGCACAGAAAATTAAGCGGCGAATTGCGCAGCCTCACGTTGCTCGGACAGCCGGTCACCGTTCTGCTTCGGGTCGATTCGGCCGATGTACGTTCCGCCGCCGCCGGTGTTGCCGTCGCCGTCAATACGGACCTGGACCGTTCACACGCCCTGCCGCTCGATCTTCACGCATTGCCCGCCGAAGCGGGCGTCGCCATGGGCGGCGACAGCGATCTGTCGCGCCAGGTTTTGCAGCCGGGGGAGATTCGATTGATGGACGTTTCCGCCCGGCAGCCCGTCGTTGAAAGTCGAGAGAGCAGCAAGCAGGCCGACCGGCGTTCGGTAAGGGCGGCCGCGCGGCGCTCGCCTGTTGCCATCGAGCAGGTCAGGCCCAGCGTGGCGGGTGGTCCTTTCCCGGCCAAGGCCATCGTGGGGCGACCGATCGAGGTCGAGGCCGATATCTTCGCCGACGGGCACGATGTTTTAGCCGCCGAAGTCATCTGGTCTGCTGGCGACGATGATGGCGAAGACGTTGTACCGATGCTTCCGCTGGGTAACGATCGCTGGCGGGCTGCAGTCATGCCGCGTCGCATCGGTCGCCATTCGTTCGTCGTTCAAGCGTGGCGCGATGAATACGGCTCGCTCTGCCACGCGCTGGAGGTCAAGCACCTCGCCGGTGTCGACATCTCCGTCGAACTCGAAGAGGCGGTACTGCACCTGCGAGCGCTGCCGGCGAAGCCGGAAATCGAGAGACTGATCGCTGCTGCGGCCAATCCGGCCCGTGCCGCGGCGGTAGCCGAACTCACGTCCAAAGCGGCACGTGCCTTGGTGGCTGGGCTCGCCGAGCGCCATCTGCCGGCGCGTACCGGCGCCTTTGCGGTTGAGGTCGAACGGCCGCAGGCAGAATTCGCCGCCTGGTACGAACTCTTCCCGCGTTCGCTCGGCGATGCCGGCCGGCATGGGACATTCGACGACGTTATAGCTGCCCTGCCGCGCATTCAGGCAATGGGGTTCGATGTATTGTACTTTCCGCCCATCCATCCCATCGGCAAGGCCAATCGCAAGGGGCGCAACAACAGCCTGACGGCGTTGCCCGGGGATCCCGGCAGCCCCTATGCCATTGGTGGCGAGGACGGCGGCCACGACGCTCTCCATTCGGAGCTGGGATCTGCCGCCGACTTTCGCCGGCTGGTCGCCGCCGCCCGCGAGCATGGGCTCGAGATCGCTCTCGATTTCGCCATTCAATGTTCGCTCGATCATCCCTGGCTGCGCGACCATCCGCAGTGGTTCCGGCGCCGGCCGGACGGGACCATCAAGTACGCCGAGAATCCTCCGAAGAAATACGAGGATATCGTCAATGTCGACTTCTATGGAGACGCCGCGATTCCCGATCTGTGGCTGGCGTTGCGGGATGTCGTGCAGCACTGGGTAGGTGAGGGCGTTCGGCTCTTCCGCGTCGACAATCCACACACCAAACCATTGCCGTTCTGGCAGTGGATGATCGACGATATCCGTAGCCAGCACCCCGACGTGATCTTCCTTTCCGAAGCCTTCACGCGGCCCAAGATGATGTATCAGCTGGCCAAGGTCGGGTTCTCGCAGTCCTACACTTACTTCACCTGGCGCAACACCAAGGCCGAGATCAGGGATTACCTGAACGAACTCACGAGGACCGAAGTCGTCGACTTCTTTCGCCCGCACTTCTTCGTCAACACACCGGACATCAATCCGACCTTTCTCCAGAGCTCGGGGCGTCCGGGCTTCCTGATCCGAGCCTGCCTTGCAGCCACTCTGTCCGGACTATGGGGGGTCTATTCGGGGTTCGAGATCTGCGAAGCAGCTGCGCTGCCTGGCCGTGAAGAGTATCTCGACTCGGAGAAGTACGAATTGCGACGGCGAAACTTCGGCGCGCCGGGCAACATCGTGCCCGAGATCACGCTGCTTAATCGCCTTCGCAGGATGTATCCGGCCCTGCAGAGTCACCGTGGCGTCACCTTCTACAACGCCTTCAACGACCAGGTTCTGGTCTACGGCAAGCGTCAGCCCGGCAGTCGCGAGCTGGTCTTGATTGCCGTCTCGCTCGATCCACACAAGCCACAGCAGGCCGCCTTCGAGATTCCGCTGTGGGAGTGGGGCTTTCCGGATGACGGCGCCTTGAGCGTCGAAGATCTGGTGAGGGGCGGGACTACGGTGTGGCGGGGCAAAATCCAGAATCTGCGCCTCGATCCAGATGTCCTGCCGTTCGCGCTATGGCGGCTTGCGCCGGAGGACCTGCCATGAACGCGCCCGTTGCCGATCTTGTCGATCCAGTCGCGATTGATCTGCAGTGGTACAAGGATGCCGTCATCTACCAGCTCCACGTGAAGTCGTTCTACGATTCCAACGACGATGGCATTGGCGACTTTCCCGGGCTCATCTCCCAGCTGCCTTACTTGGCGCGCCTCGGCATCAATACGATCTGGTTGCTGCCCTTCTATCCTTCACCACGCCGCGACGACGGCTACGACATCGCCGAATACACCGCGGTCCATCCTGAATACGGCACACTCGAAGACGTCAAGCGTTTGATCGACGAGGCGCATCGCCTCGGCATACGTATCATTACCGAGCTGGTGATCAATCACACATCCGATCTTCATCCCTGGTTTCAGCGCGCTCGTTTCGCACCCCCGGGATCGCCGGAGCGAGACTTCTATGTATGGTCGGACAACGATCAGAAGTACGCCGGCACGAGGATCATCTTCCTCGATACGCAGCGTTCCAACTGGAGCTGGGATCCGGAGGCGAAGGCCTACTATTGGCACCGCTTCTATGCTCACCAGCCAGATCTCAATTTCGACAATCCGGCGGTCCTGGAAGCTGTGCTGGGTGTCATGCACTTCTGGCTCGATCTTGGCATCGACGGTCTACGGCTGGATGCGGTTCCCTATCTCGTTGAACGCGAAGGCACCAGTAACGAAAACCTACCCGAGACGCATGAAGTGCTAAAGCGAATCCGGGCCGAAATCGATGCTGCCTATCCCGGCCGCATGCTACTGGCGGAAGCCAATCAATGGCCGGAAGACACCAAGGAGTATTTCGGTCAGGGCGACGAATGCCACATGGCCTTCCACTTTCCCTTGATGCCGCGCATGTACATGGCGCTGGCGCGAGAGGATCGGTTTCCCATCACCGATATCATGCGGCAGACACCGCAGATCCCCGACCAATGCCAGTGGGCAATCTTCCTGCGTAACCATGACGAGCTGACGCTGGAGATGGTGACTG
Organism: Reyranella massiliensis 521; assembly: GCF_000312425.1. GTDB lineage: Bacteria > Pseudomonadota > Alphaproteobacteria > Reyranellales > Reyranellaceae > Reyranella > Reyranella massiliensis. Next base: position 692,664 of record NZ_HE997181.1, read on the forward strand.
ATTCGGAACGGGACTATCTCTGGGAGACGTACGCGACCGACCGCCGGGCCCGCCTCAATCTCGGCATTCGCCGGCGGTTGGCACCGCTGCTCGAACGCGATAGGCGCCGTGTCGAGCTGATGAACTGCCTGCTTTTTTCCATGCCGGGCGCTCCCGTCATCTACTACGGCGACGAGATCGGCATGGGCGACAATATCCGGCTGGGCGACCGCGACGGGGTACGCACGCCGATGCAATGGTCGCCGGATCGCAACGGTGGCTTCTCGCGCGCCGATCCCGCCGCGCTTGCGCTGCCGACGATCATGGACGCGCTCTACGGCTATGAGATCGTCAATGTCGAGGCGCAGACGCGCGACGCGCATTCTCTGCTGCACTGGATGCGGCGCATGATCGCCGTGCGTCGCAGCCACGCCGCCTTCAGTCGCGGCAGCCTGCGTTTCCTCTATCCCAAGAATCGCAGGGTGTTGGCTTATCTGCGCGAGTTCGACGGCGAGGTCATTCTGTGCGTCGCGAACGTGGCGCGCTCGCCGCAGGCCGTCGAACTCGACCTTTCGGAGTTCCAGGGCCGGGTCCCGGTCGAACTGAGCGGCGGGTCGCTCTTTCCACCAGTCGGCCAGCTCACCTACCTGCTTACCCTGCCGCCTTACGGCTTCTACTGGTTCATCCTGACGGAGGAGAGCAAGGCGCCTTCGTGGCATACGCCGGCCCCCGAGCCGATGCCGGAGTACGTGACCATTGTGTTGCGGCGCGGTCTTGCGGAAGGCGTGCAGGCCGGGACTGCCGACATCGAGCGTGAGGTCTTGCCGGCCTACCTGCCGAAGCGTCGCTGGTTCGGGGTCAAGGACAAGGTGCTGCAGAAAGCGCAGATGGCCTATATCACCGGCTTGCCGGACGAAGGCCGCGAAATGCTGCTCGGCGAGATCGAGGTCACAGCGGGAGACGCGACGAGCCGTTGGTTGCTGCCGCTGGGTATAAGTTGGGAAGACGAACAATCGACGGCCCTCCCGCAGCAGCTTGCGCTCGCGCGCGTGCGCCGCGGCCGTCGGGTCGGGCTGTTGACGGATGCCTTCTCGCTCCCCGAGTTCGCGCGCGGCATGCTCAAGGGCTTGCGCACCAATGCCCGCCTGGAAACTGCGGAGGGTACGGTCGTATTCGAGAGCCCGCCGGAGTCGGCCGCACTTCTCGATCAGCCCTCGGACGCGCCGCTGCAATGGCTGACGGCCGAGCAGTCGAACAGCTCCCTCACGATCAACGATGCCGTGATGCTGAAGATCTTCCGTCGCATCCAGCCCGGTGAGCATCCGGAGGCGGAAATGGGTCGTTATCTGACGGCCCAGAACTTTGCCAACGTGCCGGCGTTGCTCGGCGAGGTAGCGCGTATCGATCCCGACGGCAGGCGCCACGCGCTGGCGGTGGCGCAGGCCTTCGTTCGCAATCAGGGCGATGCCTGGGCATGGACCATCCACCAGTTCAACCGCGCGCTCGACGACCTCGCCAATCGCGAAGCCACGACCGAGGCGCGTGACGACAACATCGAAGACTACATCGCCTTCGCCGCTACCATCGGCAGGCAGCTCGGTGTCATGCATGCCGTGCTGGCGCAGCCGACCGACAATGAAGCCTTCTCACCCCGCCTGGCGACGGCCGCCGATGTCGACGTCTGGATCAATCGCGCGACCGGGCTCGTTGCACGCGCTCTCGATTGCGTGGCCGACCGGAGCGATTGGGAAAGCGAGCAGGCGCAAACGGACGCGAATCGATTGACGCAAACGCGGGATACTTTGCTGGCGACGCTCCGCCAACTCGGCGAGAGTGGCATCGGCTCGTTGATGACGCGCATTCACGGCGACTTTCATCTCGGTCAGGTTCTGGTTGCGACTGGCGATGCCTACATCATCGACTTTGAAGGTGAGCCGGCCCGGCCGCTGGAGGAGCGTCGGCGAAAGGGCAGCCCCATCCGCGACGTCGCGGGATTGCTTCGCTCGATCGACTATGCGGCGGCCTCGACGCTGGATTCATCGAATATCATGGCCAGCCGCGTGCCGCCCGCCCGTCGGTTACGGCTGGTGACACGGTTGCGTCAGGGCGCGCAGCGTGCCTTCCTGGCTGCGTGGCGCGAGAGCACGGCTGAGCTGCCCGGGCTCGATCGAAGTTCGCTGCTCGATTTCTTCATGATCGAGAAGGCTGCCTACGAAATCTCCTATGAAGCGGCCAATCGGCCAACCTGGACACCCATTCCCTTGAACGGCCTTTCGCGCATCGCCGCACGTCTCCTCAGGGAGTCGACATGAGTGCCGCATCAACCTTTGCGGCGCTGGGCCGTGGCGACGCGGAAGCCCTCGCGGCAGGGCGGCATTGCGATCCGTTCCAAGTGCTCGGCGCGCACGACGAGGGCGGTGTGCGGGTCCTGCGGGTCTTCGTGCCGGGAGCCAGAAGTGTCGAAGCGTTGGCCCGGGCCGGGCATCGTCCGATCGGCCATCTGCGGCGCGGCTGCGTCGACGGCTTGTTCGAGGGGGTACTGACGGACCGCGGATCCTATCTCTTGCGGATCGAGTGGCCGGGCGGCGTCCAGGAGACCGAGGATCCCTATGCCTTTGGCCCTGCGCTCGGCGAACTCGATCTGCATCTCTTCAACGAAGGTCGCCATTTCGAGCTTGCGTCGGCGCTTGGTGCCAATGTGGTCGTACTTGACGGTGTTCCGGGGGTGCGCTTTGCCGTCTGGGCGCCCAATGCCGAAAGGGTAGCAGTCATCGGCGACTTCAACGGCTGGGATCGCCGGCGCCATCCGCTGAGGCTGCGCTATCCCTCGGGCATCTGGGAACTCTTCGTCCCTCGGCTTGAGGCCGGCGTTCGGTACAAGTTCGACATCATGGGGCCTGACGGCCGACACGTGCCGGACAAGGCGGACCCGGTCGCCAAGCAGGCCGAAGCAGCGCCCAGTACCGCCTCGATCGTGGCATCGCCCGAGGCGTTTCCGTGGCAAGACCATGCTTGGATGAAAGCCCGTGCCACGCGGCAAGACGAGCATGCGCCGATCTCGATCTACGAGGTCCACGCCGGTTCGTGGATGCACGATACGGTGTCGGAACGGTCCCTATGGGACTTTCTCGTCGATAAGCTGTTGCCGTACGTCTCCGACATGGGCTTTACCCATGTCGAACTGCTGCCGGTCACCGAACATCCATTCGGTGGATCGTGGGGCTATCAGCCCCTTGGGCTGTTCGCACCGACAGCGCGCTACGGCTCGCCGGAATCATTCGCCCGCTTCGTCGATGCCGCACACCGCATGGGCATCGGTGTCATCCTCGACTGGGTGCCGGCGCATTTCCCGACCGACAGCCACGGCCTTGCCCGCTTCGACGGCACGGCGCTTTACGAGCATCTCGATCCGCGCGAAGGCTTTCATCAAGACTGGAACACCTACATCTATAATTTCGGCCGGCGCGAGGTGCAGGGTTTCCTGATCGCCAGCGCATTGCACTGGCTCGAACATTTCCATGTCGATGGACTGCGCGTCGATGCCGTCGCGTCCATGCTTTACCGGGACTACAGTCGGCCGCACGACGCCTGGATACCCAACGCGCAGGGCGGTCGAGAAAACTTCGAGGCGATCGGCTTTCTGCGGCACCTCAATGCTGTCGTTGCCGAACGTCGGCCAGGCACCTTGATGATTGCCGAAGAGTCGACGGCCTGGCCCGGCGTAACGGGGGCGCTGCCGGACGGCCTCGGCTTCAGCTTCAAATGGAATATGGGTTGGATGCACGACACGCTGCGCTACATCGAGCACGAGCCTGTGCATCGCGCTTACCATCACGACGACATCACCTTCGGCCTGCTCTACGCTTTCTCCGAAAAGTTCGTTCTGCCGATCTCGCACGACGAGGTCGTGCACGGGAAAGGGTCGCTGTTGGGCAAGATGCCGGGGGACGACTGGCAGCGCCTCGCCAATCTACGAGCCTATCTCGGCTTCATGTGGGCCCACCCGGGCAAGAAGCTACTTTTCATGGGGTGCGAGATCGGCCAGCGCCAGGAGTGGAACCACGATGCCGAGATACCCTGGGGACTTGTCGACGATCCGGCACATGCCGGCGTTCAACGGCTCGTACGGGACTTGAACCGCCTCTACGTCGATTGTCCCGCAATGCATCGGCGCGATGCCGAGGCATCGGGATTCGCCTGGCTGATCGGCGATGATCGCGCCAACTCGGTGTTCGCCTTTCTGAGGCTGGCCGACGGCAAGGCATCTCCCGTTCTGGTCGTCTGCAACATGACGCCTGTGCCACGTCACGGCTATCGCATCGGCGTGCCCTGTGCCGGAAAATGGCAGGAGGCCATCAATACCGACTCTCAGTTCTATGGCGGTAGCAACCAGGGTAACGGCAGCGCTGTGCATGCGACAGGCCACGCCGCGCACGGCCAACCCTATTCTCTGGAACTCACCCTGCCGCCGCTGTCGACGGTGATGCTGCGACCCGAGGCGTGAACATGGCATTGTCGTCGCCCTGGCCCGATCGACTGCTTCCCGGCGCACCCTGGCCCTTGGGGGCGACGTGGGACGGTCTGGGCATCAACTTCGCGGTGTTCTCCGCCCATGCCACGCGCCTGCAACTCTGCCTGTTTGATCCTTCGGGGCGGCGCGAGATCATGCGCTACGACCTACCGGAGTGCACCGACGAAGTCTGGCACGGCTACCTTCCTAATGCCCGAGCCGGGCTGATCTACGGCTTTCGCGCCCACGGTCCCTACGAACCGCAGGCCGGGCATCGTTTCAATCCGCATAAGCTTCTACTCGATCCCTATGCGCGACGGCTGCACGGCGAATGGCGCAATGCCGACGCGCTCTACGGCTACCGCATCAACTCTCCGCGTGCCGATCTCTCCTTCGATCGACGCGACAGCGCCCCCGGGGTCATGAAGGCGGTCGTCGCCGATGAGAGCTTTACCTGGGGCGACGACCGCCCGCCGGCGGTGCCATGGTCTGAGACGGTGATCTACGAGGCGCATGTTCGCGGCCTCAGCATGCTGCGCCACGACCTGCGGCCCAACCAGCGCGGGACCTTCGCTGCGCTCGGCGATCCTGTCTTCATTGATCATCTGCGTCGCCTGGGAGTCACCGCGATCGAGCTCCTGCCGATCCATGCCTTCGTGCAGGACCGTTCTCTGTTGCAAAAGGGGCTGCGGAACTACTGGGGCTACAACAGTATCGGCTTCTTTGCGCCGGAGCCGCGCTACCTGTCGGACGGCAGTGCCGACGAGCTGCGTATCGCCGTCCGTCGATTGCATGCGGCAGGCATCGAGCTGATCCTGGACGTCGTCTACAATCACACCGCCGAAGGCAGCGAGCTCGGGCCCACGCTTTCTTTTCGCGGCCTCGACAATGCGAGCTACTATCGCCTCAACCCCGACAATCCGCGGCATTGCATCAACGATACCGGCACCGGAAACACGCTGAACCTTTCGACACCGCGCGTGTTGCAGATGGTGATGGATTCGTTGCGCCACTGGGTAACGTCCTTCCATGTCGACGGCTTTCGCTTCGATCTCGGTGTTACGCTGGGGCGCGAAGCGCACGGCTTCGACCAGGGATCGGGTTTCTTCGATGCGATCCGGCAGGATCCGGTGCTGCAGAAGGTCAAGCTGATCTCTGAACCATGGGATATCGGGCCGGGTGGCTATCAGCTCGGCAACCACCCACCGGGCTTTGCCGAGTGGAACGACCGTTTTCGCGACGGGGTGCGTCGTTATTGGCGAGGCGATCCCGGGCAGCGCGCCGACTTCGCGGCGCGGCTGGCCGGCTCGGCTGATCTCTTCGACCGGCGGTGGCGCCGGCCGTGGGCGTCGATCAACTACGTCGCCTCACATGATGGTTTCACGCTCGCTGACACGGTGGCCTACGCCGAGCGTCACAACGAGGCCAACGGCGAGGACAATAACGATGGTCATGGCGAGAACTACTCTGCCAACTGGGGCGTCGAAGGCGCCACCCACGATCCATCGATCCTCGACATCCGCCAGCGGCTTCAGCGCGCCTTGCTGGCAACCCTCTTCGTGGCTCAAGGCACGCCGATGCTGCTGGGCGGCGACGAATTTGGCCGCACGCAAGCTGGCAACAACAACGCCTATTGTCAGGACAACGATGTTTCCTGGATCGACTGGTCGCCTCTCGAACGGGCGGACGGCAATGCGCTGATGGCCTTTGTCGCCCGCCTCGCGGCGCTGCGGCAGAGCCAACCGATCCTGCGGGCACCGATGTTTCTGCACGGTCAGGAGATGCCTGCCGATGGAGTGAGCGATATCGCCTGGTTCGATGCGTCCGGCGAGCTGGTTTCCAGCGATTCATGGAACGATGCGGAAGAGCGCCGGCTCGTGCTGCGCCTGGCACGGCAGAATGGCGACGACGCGGTGACGCTGCTTACGGCTTTCTTCAATTCCAGCGCCGAGGATCACAGCTTTCATCTGCCGCCACCGCATTGGCCGGCGCGAATCATCCTCGACAGCGCGCATCCCGATGCACCGGAGCGCGATCTCGCGGAGACCAAGGAAGGGATCGAAATTCTGGTCGCCTCGCGCAGTGTGGTGGTGGTGCTCGCGCGGCGGGATCGCTCGGTCGGGCAATCATGAACGGCCGCTACGGCCATGCGCTGCCCTTCGGTGCGACGCTGCTATCGCCCAGTCTTACACGTTTTCGGCTATGGGCGCCGGCGGCCAAGGACGTTCACGTCGAGATCGAAGGCATGACTCCAGCCTCTATGACCGCCACCGGCGGAGGTTGGTTCGAGGCGACCGTCCCGTGCGGAGCTGGGGCGAAATATCGCTTCCGGCTGGGCAATGGTCTTGCCGTGCCCGACCCGGCGGCGCGTGCCCAAGCGGAAGGCGTGCATGGTCCGAGCCTGGTCGTCGATCCCCGCGCCTACACATGGGAACATCGCGCGTGGAAGGGCCGGCCTTGGGAGGAGACCGTCCTCTATGAGCTGCATGCCGGCGCTTTCGGCGGCTTTGCCGGCGTCCGGGCGCGCTTGCCGGAGCTTGCCCGCCTCGGTGTGACGGCGATCGAGTTGATGCCGGTCAACGACTTTCCTGGCACGCGCAACTGGGGCTATGACGGCGTTCTGCCATTTGCGCCCGATCGTAGCTATGGCTCTCCAGACGATCTCAAGGCGCTGGTCGACGCGGCCCACGGGATGGGACTTATGATGTTCCTCGACGTGGTCTACAACCACTTCGGCCCCGACGGAAATTATCTCGCCGCCTACGCGCCAGGTTTCTTTCGCGACGACATCGCAACGCCTTGGGGCGCCGCCATCGATTTCCGTCGGCCCGAGGTCCGCCGCTTCTTCACGGAGAACGCGCTCTATTGGCTGCAGGAATATCGCTTCGATGGCCTGCGCTTCGATGCGGTACACGCCATTTCCGAGTCCGACTGGCTCGACGAGATGGCGGCCACGGTACGACGGACGGTCGAGTCGGGACGCCAGGTTCACCTTGTGCTGGAGCACGACGGCAACGTCGCCGATCATCTGCGTCGCGACTTCGATGGGCAATGGAACGACGATGCCCACCATGTGCTCCATGTCCTGCTGAGCGGCGAGAGCGACGGGTACTATGCCGACTATGCGGACCGGCCGGCAGCTCGGCTAGCGCGGGCCCTCGAACAGGGCTTCGTCTACCAGGGCGATGTCTCGGCCTATCGCAAGGGAGCGCGGCGTGGCACGCCCAGCGCCGATCTCGCGCCAACCTCGTTCGTGCTCTTTCTGCAGAACCACGACCAGATTGGCAATCGACCCTTCGGCGAGCGATTGACGACGCTCGCAGACCGTCATGCTCTGGAAGCCGCCATCGCGCTGCAGCTCCTTGCGCCGCAGATTCCGCTCATCTTCATGGGCGAGGAGACGGCAAGCGAATCGCCTTTTCTGTTCTTCACCGATCATCAACCCGAACTCGCAGACGCCGTTCGCGAGGGACGGCGGCGGGAATTTGCGGGTTTCCATGGCTTCGGCGCGGGGCAAAAGGCCGAGCTTCCCGATCCGAACAGCTTCTCGACGTTCGACCACAGTTGTCCTCGGCCTCAGGCAAGGTATGGTGAGGCACGTCTCGAGCTCTATCGTCGGCTTCTCGATCAGCGGTCGAGCGCGCTTGTGCCGCGATTGAAAGGAACGCGCGCGCTGGCGGCCGTCGCGGCGGGACCAGCCTCCGTGATCGCGCGTTGGCGGTTGGGCGATGGCGCGATACTCATGATCGCCACTAATCTCGGTCGCGACGATGCGACTTGCGAGCGCCTTCGAGGCAATCTTCTGTTCGAGTCCCGCAACGACGCGGCGGAAAGTCTTCGACGCGGCACACTGATGGCAGGATCGACCGTTGCGCTGCTGGAGCCGCCGTCGTGAGCGACGAGGCGGTGTTCGATCTCGCGCGCACTGCCGGTCTGGCCGTCGACTGGACGGACGCGTCGGGAGGCGCGCAGCACATCGATCTCGACGCCGCGCGCACCATTCTTGCTTCCCTTGGCTATCCTGCGACCACGCCGTCGGAAATTGCCGAGAGCCACCGGCGTCTGCAGGGAGCAAAGGAGGCGATTCCACCGCTCGTCAGTGTGACCGTGGGCGAAAAACTCGCCCTGCCGGCGAAGGCCAGGTCGGCAAATGGTATGGGCGAGTTGGTGCTCGAATCCGGTGAGGTCATGCCGGTGCGCTTCGCCGTCCGGGGGCAACGCACCGTCGGCCCGGTGATGGAACGGGTCGGTTACCACCGCCTGCGGCTTGCTGGTCGCGAAATAACCGTGGCGGTGGCGCCGCCGCGCTGCCTGACGCTGGCGCAATGCGGCGATGGCCGTCGCCTGTGGGGAATCTCCGCTCAGATCTACTCCCTGCGCCGGCGAGGTGATTGTGGCATCGGCGATGCGAGTGCGGTACGACAGCTGGCCCAAGCCGCAGCAGGGCAGGGCGCAGATGCGGTCGCGCTCAGCCCAGCCCACAGCCTGTTCGCCGCTGATCCGGGCCTCTACAGCCCCTATTCGCCATCCAGTAGGCTCTTCCTCAATCCCCTGCTGGCCGATCCTGCCGTCGTCTTTGGCGAGGAACGCGTCGCCCGACATCGTGTCGATGCCCACGATCTCGAGAGCGCCGCCTTGATCGACTGGCGCGCAGCCAGCTCGGCGAAGTTCGCGCTGTTCCGTCGCCTGTTTGATGACTTTGAAGTGCATGACATTGTGGCTGCGACCCCCCTCGCGGCCGACTTCATCCGCTTCGTCGAGGCCGGCGGCGAAACGCTCCAGAACCATGCAACATTCGAGGCGCTCCACGCCCAGTGGCGCGCCGCCACGCCACAGTGCAGCAACTGGCGTAGCTGGCCGGTGCAAGCGACCGACGAGCCAGGGGGGAGTGGGGCGCCTTCGACCCGCTACCACCTTTTTCAGCAATGGATCACCGCGCGATCCTTCGAGGCAGCACAGAGGGCGGCGACGGAAGCGGGCATGCGTGTTGGCCTGATCGCCGATCTCGCGATCGGCATGGATCCGCAGGGCAGCCACGCCTGGTCGCGGCAATCCGACCTCCTGCTTGGGCTGTCGATCGGCGCGCCGCCGGACGCCTTCAATCGGCTGGGCCAGAACTGGGGTCTGGTCGGCTTCTCTCCGCATGCGTTGGCCGCACGTGGCTTCGAGCCCTTTCTCGCAACGGTCCGGGCCGCAATGCGCTATGCCGGCGGCGTGCGCATCGACCATGTCATGGGGCTGCAGCGACTGTGGCTGATCCCCGACGGTGCGCCGCCAGCCCAGGGGGCCTATCTCACCTATCCGCTGGACGACTTGCTGAGGCTGCTGGCGCTCGAATCGCATCGCCACGGCGCCGTCGTCATCGGCGAGGACCTTGGCACCGTGCCGCCGGGCTTTCGCACGCGGCTGCGCAAGGCCGGCGTCGCCGGCATGGATGTGATGTGGTTCATGCGCACGCGTTCGGGCTTCCGTACCCCGGCCCGCTGGCGGCCGGACGCGGTGTCGATGACGACGACGCACGACCTGCCGACCGTGGCCGGCTGGTGGCGCGGTACCGACATCGAGGCTCGCCAAGAAGCTGGCCTGGCTCAGGAGGACGAGCAGGAAGGGCGTCGCCGCGATCGTCGCCGTCTGTGGCAGGCTTTCCGCCGCGCCGGCGTCACGTTCGAAACCACGGCCCCGCCCCCCGATGCGCCGGACACTGCCGTCGATGCAGCCCTTGGCTTCGTTGCAACCTCGCCGGCGCCACTGATGTTGGCTCCAGTCGAAGACCTGCTCGGTGTCAGCGACCAGCCCAACCTGCCGGGCACGATCGACCAGCATCCGAACTGGCGACGGCGTCTGGCGCCGCTGGCGGCGGATTTGATGCACCAGCCGCAGGTTAAGCGCCGGGCCGCATTGATTGGTCGGCATCGGACATGACGCCGCGCGCGACGCTGCGGCTGCAGTTCCATGGCGGCTTCACCTTCGCCGATGCTGCCAGGCATGTCGGCTTCTACGCAGCACTTGGAGTGAGCCATATCTATGCGTCGCCGCTCACGACGGCGCGGGCCGGCTCGACTCACGGCTACGATGTCATCGACCCGACGCGGATCAATCCCGAGCTGGGCGGCGAGGAAGGCTTGCGGTCCTTCGCTGCTTCGCTACGCCAGTCCGGCCTGGGGCTGATCCTCGATATCGTGCCCAATCACATGGCCGCCGATCCCTCCAATCCGTGGTGGCGCGATGTCCTGCTGCACGGTCGTGCGAGCCGCTACGCCTCGTGGTTCGATATCGACTGGGATGCGCCGTGGGCCGACGGCAAGCTGTTGCTGCCGATCTTGGGCAGGTCGCTTGACGAGGCAATCGCCGCGGGCGAGCTGAAGGTCGAGCGGGACGGGGAGGGCCGGCCGGCGCTGCGCTATGGCGCGCAGTTCTATCCCCTGACGACAGGCGATGCCGACGATCGGCTCGATCTGCGCACCCTGCGGGCACGGCAGCATTATCGCCCGGTTTTTTGGCGCGTCGCGGGGGATCGTCTCAACTGGCGGCGGTTTTTTGACATCAACGAACTCGTCTGCCTGCGCATGGAGGAGCCGTCCGCCTTCGAGGCGGTGCACGCCCTGCCGTTGCGTCTTTTTGCCGAGGGCATCGTCGACGGCCTGCGCATCGATCATGTCGATGGCCTGACCGATCCGGCTGGTTACTGCCGTACCCTGCGCATGCGGCTGCAATCGGTTGCAGCGGCCCATGATCGTCCGAATGCCTGGCTGGTGATCGAGAAGATTCTTCTCAAGGACGAGACCCTGTCGGCGGACTGGAACGTCGATGGCACCACGGGCTACGACTTCATGAACGATGTCAGCGCGCTCCAGCACGATGGCGGCCAGGCCGCCGGACTGGGTGAAGCCTGGGCAACGCTGAGCGGCCGACCGGCCAACTTCGAGGTGGAAGAGCGGTGGGCGCGGCGCGAGATCGTCGCTCGCAGCTTCTCGGCGCAGCTCGAAGCCTGTGCTTTTGCCTTCGAGGTGCTCCTCGCGCGCACCGTACCGCGACCGACGCTTCGTCGCTTGCTGACCGAGTTCTTGATCCATTTGCCGGTGTACCGGACCTATGCCGCACACGGTGCTTTGGCGCCGACCGATGCCGCCCTGCTGACGCAGGTCGGCAAAGCCGCGCATCGAAGCTGCCTCGCCACCGATCGCTGGGCGGTCGCCCCGTTGATCGCGTCCATGTGCATGCCCCCAACAGTGCCGGAGGACGTTCGGCTCTGGAACAGGGCAATGGCGCGTCTGCAGCAGCTCAGTGCGCCGATTGCCGCCAAGGCCGTCGAGGATACGGGCTTCTATCGTTTCGGCCGGCTGCTCTCGCGCAACGACGTGGGCTTCGATACGACGGTACTGGGTATCGAGCCGGCCGACTTCCATGCACGCGTCGCGGCGCGCCAAGCGACGTTTCCGCAGGCGATGCTGGCAACGGCGACGCACGATCACAAGCGCGGCGAGGATCTCCGCGCCCGTCTCGCGACGCTCAGCGAATGCGTGCCGGAATGGACGTCGCTGCTCGCACGCTGGCTTGCCTCGTGCAATGCGCTGCGTACGCAGGTCGGGGACGAGTTCGCGCCGAGCGCCGGCGACATCGCTATGCTGCTGCAGATGGTGGTGGGCGGCTGGCCGCTCGACCTTGATCCCGGCGACGTCGCAGGACGGGCTGCCTTTGCCGAGCGTCTGGTTCATTGGCAGGAAAAGGCGCTGCGTGAAGCCAAGCTCGAGTCCGACTGGGCCGACATCAACGTCGCGTACGAAGCGGCGGCGCAAACCTTCACGCGCCGCCTAGTGGCCGAGGCGGCCTTGCCCGAGATGCTGGGCGAGATCGTGGAGTTCATCCGCCGCATCGCACCGGCCGGCGCCATCAACGGCCTGGCACAGTGTCTGTTGAAATTCACGGTGCCGGGCGTGCCCGACCTCTATCAAGGCTGCGATCTCTGGGACTTCAGCTTCGTCGATCCTGATAATCGCCGGCCAGTCGATTTCGATCTGCGCGCTCGGGGCAGCAGGCTGGACGATCTTGCCGGGCTGGCCGCTTCCTGGCGCGATGGGCGGATCAAGCAGCATTTAGTCCGGCGCGCGCTCGCTCTGCGCCGGCAGATGCCCGAACTCTTCGCTGCAGGCGACTACACGCCGTTATGCATTGAGGGTGAAGGCGCCCGGTCGGCCATTGCCTTTCTGCGGCGCACCGAGCGGGACTGGATGCTGGTTGTTGCCCCGCGTCTGATGCTCGGCAAGCTGTCGCCCGATGGCGGGCTCGGCCTGTCGCCCGATGCCTGGAAAGGGCTCAGCTTAACGCTCGACGCCGCACCGCTAACCCTGGCGCTTTACGATTGGCTGGGTGGTGGGGTCGTGGAATTGCTGGACCGCCGCATCGACCTCGACCTGCTTTGCGGGACGCTTCCGCTGGCCCTGGTGTCGACGGTGGCGCCCGACCTTCCGCGTGACTGTTGAAAACAGACGCTGGCCAGATTTCCAGCGCCCGTGTAAGCCCTTCGCCACTCGCGGCGGCGTGGAATGCAGACACGCAGCTATACGCACGGGAGCCGGGGGAGGGCCCACGGAAGCGGGGGCAAGCCCAAGAGCGGATATCCGAAGACAGCGGCCATGACCTCACGGTGCGTAGGTAACTGAACATGGCCAGCCGGAGTGGCGACCGGCCCGCGAGGATTCTTCAGCACCGTTCGAGGCCAGCCGAGGGTCGGGCCACGCTTCGCTGGTCCTACAGCCAGCTCATCTCCTGCCGCTGCTTGGCCTCGAAGGCCGCGATCTCCTTCTCGTAGCCCAGCGTCAGGCTGACTTCGTCCTTGCCGTTCAGGAGGCAGTCCTTGCGAAAGGAATCGATCTCGAAGCGATCCGTCTTGCCGTCGGGCCCGACCACGGTTTGACTGGCAAGGTCGATCTTGATCCTGGCGCCGGGATGGGCGTGCAGAGCAGCGCGGAGTTCGGCCGCGCGCGGGGCAGGCAGCCGGATCGGTAGTGCGCCGTTCTGGAAGCAGTTGTTGAAGAAGATGTCGCCGAAGCTCGGTGCGATGAAGGCTTTAAGTCCATTGTCGACCATCACCGTGACGGCATTTTCGCGCGATGACCCGCAGGCGAAGTTGCGTTCCGCCACGACGATCCGGGCGCCTGCGAAAGCCGGCATGTTGGTGACGAACTCCGGCCGCGGCACGCGCTCGGGCGTATAGCGCAGGTCGTGGAAAAGCGCCTCGACCTGCGTGTCGCGTGGCCTGCCGAGAAAGCGCGCCGGGATGATCTGGTCGGTGTCGAGGTTGGGCTGGTCGATCGGGATCGCGACCGCATCGAGCGTCGTAAAGGGTTCCATGGTCATCCCTCCTAAGCCAGCAGCTTGCGCACGTCGGTGAAATGGCCCGATACGGCGGCCGCCACGGCCATCGCCGGACTTACGAGATGCGTGCGTACGCCCGGGCCCTGGCGGCCGATGAAGTTGCGGTTGGACGTCGAGGCGATGCGCTGGCCGGGCTTGCCTGTGTCGCCGTTCATGCCGACGCACATCGAGCAGCCCGGTTCGCGCCATTCGAAACCCGCCGCGCGGAAGATCTTGTCCAGCCCTTCTGCCTCGGCCTGCTTCTTCACCAGGCCGGAGCCGGCGACGACCCACGAGGGGATCACCGCCTTGCGGCCTTCGGCCACCTTCGCGGCGGCGCGAAGATCCTCGATGCGACTGTTGGTGCAGGAGCCGATGAAGACTCGATCGACCGGGACCTCTTCGAGCGGCGTGCCCGGAGTCAGGCCCATATAGTCGAGCGCGCGCTCCATGCTGTCTTTCTTGGCGGCATCGGGCGCGGTCGAGGGCTCGGGGATGCGCGCGGTGATCGGGAGCGCGTCTTCGGGGCTGGTGCCCCAGGTCACCATCGGCGTGATGGCGGCCGCGTCGAGGCTGACATCGCGGTCGAACGCGGCGCCTTCGTCGCTGGCGACGCCGCGCCAGAAGGCGACGGCCTTATCCCATTCCTTTCCCTTGGGCGCAAAGGGGCGTCCTTCGAGATAGGCGATGGTCTTGTCGTCCGGCGCCACCATGCCGGCCTTCGCGCCGGCCTCGATCGACATGTTGCAGACGGTGAGCCGTCCTTCGATCGACAGATCGCGTATGGCGCTGCCGGCATATTCCAGGACATGTCCGACGGCGCCCGCGGTGCCGATCTTGGCGATGATCGCCAGGATCACGTCCTTGGCGGTGATGCCGGCGCCCAGCGTGCCGTCGACGCTGACCCGCATCGCCTTGGGCTTGCGCTGCCAGAGGCATTGGGTGGCCATGACGTGCGCCACTTCCGACGAGCCGATGCCGAAGGCGAGCGCACCCAGTGCGCCGTGCGTCGAGGTGTGGGAGTCGCCACAGACGAGCGTAAGGCCGGGCTGGGTCACACCCTGCTCGGGCCCAACGACGTGTGCGATGCCCTGCCGTTCGTCGCCGAGATCGAACAGGGTGACGCCGCTCTCCGCCGTGTTGGTCCGGATCTGCTCGACCAGCTTGCGATGATTGGGATCGGCGATGTCCGCGATGGACCGGCTGTCGCTCCGCACATAATGGTCGGGCGTTGCAAACCCGCGATCGGGCCGGCGCAACTTCATCTTGCGTTCGCGCAGCCGGGCAAAGCCCGCCGCCGAACCGTCGTGCATGAGATGGCGATCAATGTAGAGCAGCGTATAGCCGTCGGGACGGTCGACGACGATGTGACGCTGCCAGATCTTCTCGAACATCGTTCGCGCTGCGGCGGCCATGGTACGAACTCCCTATTCCGCTGCGACTTTGATCGGATCGCGAAAGGCGGTGCGGCGCGCATCCCATTCGGCGGCGCCGAAGCGGGCGAATGTCTTGCCCGGCGAGCCGGTGACTGGCGGGAACTTGCCCTGCTTGAGGTCGCCCAGCAGCCGGTCGCAGGTCTGTATGATGCCGCCCAGCAACAGGCCGGGGACGATGGAGATGGCGTAGCCCATGCGCTCGGCGGTCTCGAGCTCGATCTCGGGCGTCTTGCCGCCGCGCACGATGTTGAGCAGGCACGGTCCCTTGACGCGCTTCGGCACCGCTTCGATCTCGGCCATGGTCTGCGGCGCTTCGACGAAAGCCACGTCGGCGCCGGCCGCAAGGGCTGCATTGGCACGCTCGACGGCTTCCTCGAGGCCTACTACGGCGCGTGAGTCCGTGCGGGCGATGATGCAGAAGTCCTTCGACTTGCGGGCAGCGGAAGCGGCGCGGATCTTGGCGATGAAGTCCTCGCGGCTCACCAGCTCCTTGTTGTCGAGATGGCCGCACTTCTTGGGAAACACCTGGTCTTCGATATGGATTGCGGCGACGCCTGCGCGCTCGAACTCCTGCACGGTGCGGAAGACGTTGAGCTCGTTGCCGAAGCCGGTGTCGCTGTCGCTGATCAGGGGAATGTCGATCGAGTTCACGATGCGGGAAGCGTTGCCCACCATCTCGCTCATGGTGATCAGGCCGTAGTCGGGATAGCCCAGCGTCGCCGAAGTGCCGGCGCCGGTCATGTAGGCGGCGGAGAAGCCGGCGTGGGCGATGGCGCGGCCGGTGATGCAGTCGATGGCGCCCGGCGCCACGATCATCTTCTTGGCTGCGAGCAGCGTACGAAATTTGGCGGCGTTGGACATGATCGTCTCCTTCACTTCCTGGCTTTTCTCGAAGATTGGGGCTTTGGCCGCAGCGAAAACGGCAGTGGCGCCATGCCGTCGCCCCGCACCTGCAGGCGGAGCTTCAGCCGGTCCGGAATGGCCAGCATCTTGACGTACTCGACGGCGCGGCCATGCTGGTCGAGCATCATGCTGCGCATCTCCAGCAGCGGTGCGCCGACCTTGATCTCGAGCCGGGAGGCCACCAGCGGATCGGCGAGCGTCGCCGACACGATCTTCTCACCGCCGCTGATATGGGCGCCGGCGCGGCCGAGAAGCTGGAACATCGGAATGCGGTTCAGCTCGCCGCGCGTGAAGGTCCGGCCCAGCGCCTCGGGAACGTAGCTGGTGAGGTACATGACGGGATCGGAATTCTGGCGGCGCACGCGAACGGCGCGCTGTACCGGCTTGTCGCGTGAGTCCCATAGATCGGCTTGCAGGAAGGATGGCGTCGGCACGTAGTCGAACTCCAGGACCGTCGCCACGGTCTCGGCGCCATAGGCCGCGATGTTCTCGATCGCCGAGGCGGCGGGCACGGCCAGAGGTTGGCCGAGCTGGCGCCGAACGATGGTGCGCCGGCCGGCGCCGCGCTCGATCAGGCCGGCGGCCTGCAGGCTGGTCATGGCGCGGCGCACGGTGATGCGCGACACGCTGAACATCTGGGTGAGCTGCTCTTCGGTAGGCAGCGGCTCGCCGACTCCATACCTTCCCGCCGATATCCCGTCGGCCAGGACGAGATAGATTTGGTGATGAAGCGGCGCGCCCATCTCGCGCTGGAGGGGAACGCGATCCATGGCGCTATTTTCCCGAAGTGTCCGGCGCCGCTCCGCGATGCAGGCGCTTGTCGATAGCGAGCAGGGCGGCGTTGGCCAGGATGGCGAAGGTCGAGATCAGGACGGCGATGGCCAGGATCGTCTTCACGTCGTGCAGGTCGATAGCCGTCATCAGCAGGAAGCCCAGACCGCGCTGCGAGGCGAAGAGCTCGCCGAGCATGGTGCCGAGGAGCGTCAGCGAGAAGCCGATCCGCAGGCCGGAGAAGATCTCCGGCAGGGTGGCGGGGACCAGGATATGCCAGCCGGTCTGCATCGGGGTAAGCCGCATGGCTCGGCCGGCGCGAAGATAGGTTCGGTTGACGTTGCGCACGGCATTCATGGTGAACAGCACCACCGGAATGATCCCGTGCAATGCGCCGAATGCGACCTTGGCCGGCATGCCCAGCCCGAAGAGCAGGAGGATCACCGGGTAGAGCGTGATCTTGGGGATCGAGTAGAGGCCCACGAGGATCGGCTCGGCGACTTCGCCGGTGAGCTTGTGACCGCCCAGGACAACGCCGATCAGGACGCCGCCCCCGCAGGCGATCGCCAGTGCCTGCAGGAAGGCGAGGCCGGTCTCCCTGAGGTGCGGCAGGAAACGGGCCTGGCCGATCATCTCCCAGAGATGGGCGAGCGTGGGCACGGGCGCAGTGACGGCGACGTCGCCTGCCATATGGTGCAGCACCTGCCACAAGGCGACCAGCGAGATCGCCACCAGGATGGGATCGCGCAGCGCGCGGAAGGAAAACATGCCAGCCATCTCACGCTCCGCGTCGGCGCATGAGGCGCCGTTCGTAGGCGTAGACCGCCATATTGAACGTCGTGACGATCGCCAGCACGAACAGGATCAGGGCATACATGCGCGGATTGTCGAAATTGTCGTAGGCAAAGGCGATCTCGTGGCCGATGCCGCTTGTCGACAGAATGAATTCGCCGGCAATCACGCCGATGAAGGAGTAGGCGACCGCGAGCTTGAGGCCCGACAGGAGATGTGGTGCCGCGGCCGGCAGCCGGATACGCCAGATTTCGTCGAGCAGCGACAGGCGATGGATGCGTGCGGTCTTGAGCAGAACGCGCGGCACGCGGTCGAGGCCGGCCATGGTGGCCAGGATCATGGCGACCATGGCGAAGAGCGTCGCCAGCACGATCAGCGGCGTCGAGCCCAGGCCGAAGATCACGATCAGCAGAGGATAGAACGCGAAATGCGGGATGGCGTAGTAGGCGGCGAGGAAGGGGCTGAAGGCCCGCCGCAGGAACGGCACCCAGTTCAGAATGAAGCCAATGACGAAACCGCCGACGATCGACAGGCTCATGGCGATGGCGACTGCGGACAGGGTCTGGCTGAGATGGGCGCCGATGTCGTCGGACTGCAAGGTCTCGACCAGAGCGACGACCATTGCCGAGGGGGCGATGACCATGCTGGCCGCAATGGCACCGCTGCGGCAGGCAATCTCCAGGGCGCCGACGGCGCCGATCAGGACGGCCGTTCGGATCCAGGTCGCCTTGCTCACCGGGCCATGCTCCCCTGGCCCAGGGCCTGCATCGATTCAGCCCGCAGGTACGACCAGAGGCGGGCGGTGACAGCGCCGAAATCCGGGCGCTCGGCCAGTCGCGAATCACGCTCGCGCGGCCAGCCGGTCTCGACGATCTCGATGAAGCGGCCAGGCCGTGCCGACATCACACCGATGCGGTCCGAAAGCAGGTTGGCCTCGTCGAGCGCATGGGTAATCAGCAATACCGTGGCGGAGGTCTCGCGCCACAGGCGCAGCAATTCGTCGCCCATCAACAGGCGGGTCTGTTGGTCGAGCGCGCCGAACGGTTCGTCGAGTAGGATCAGGCGCGGCTGCAGCACCAGGGTGCGCGCGATGCAGACTCTCTGGCGCATGCCGCCCGACAGTTGGCTGGGATAGGCCCGCCGGAAATCGCGCAGGCCCATGAAGCCGATCGCGAAGTCGACGCGCCGTTTGGTTTCCGTGCCGTCGACACCGGAACGGCGCAGGCCGAAGGACACGTTGTCTTCGACAGTCAGCCAAGGGAAGCTTGCATCTTCCTGGAACACGACGCCGACACCGTCCGGTACTTCGCCGCGCACTGGCTTGCCCTCGAACTCCACCGTGCCGGCCGACGGTACCGCGAGGCCCGACAGCACGTCGAGGAGTGTCGACTTTCCGCAGCCCGACGGTCCGACCACGCTGAAAAATTCGCCCGCCCGCAGGTCCAGCGAGATCGGACCCAGCGCATGTACTTCACCATGTCCGGCGCGGGGCGGGTAGATGCGCGTTACGCCCTCGAGCCGCGCATGGATGTCCGGCTGTGCCGCCGTCGCGACGGCGGTCAGCCGCGTGGCGCCGGTCTTCATTGAGTCTTGGCCGACGGCGGGGCGAAGCTGTCGTTGGTCGCGGCCTTCCAGTCCACCGGAAGCTGTAGCGCGCCGACCGATCCCAGGGCTTCGGCCATGGCCTCCATCAGAGGCTGCTTGAGGTCGCCGCGGCCCCACCAGGTCGGGTTCATCTTGAGCACATTCCCGATGGCACTGGTGGCGACATCGGGCGGCAAGTTGTAGGCCTTGGCGACGATCGCGGCGGCTTCCTTGGGGTTGGCATAGAGGAACTCCACACCCTTGCGACGCGCCTCGATGACCGCCTTCAGCTTTGGCCCCTGCTTGGCGATGGCCTCGTCGGTCGCGATACCCACCGTCTGGGCATAAGCGGGCAGCCTTTCGTCCAGCCACGGCAGGATCTTGTACTTCACGCCGGCCTTCTCCTTCTGGGAGTAGATCGGCTCGGGGATGATCGCTACGTCGATCTTGTTGTGCTCGAGCGCAGTGAGCCCTGCGCCGAAGTCGCCGATCGCCACCATCTTCACATCGGTCGCGGGCACATTCCACGACTTGAGGACGGCGAGCGTAATGCTCTCGCTCACCGACTTCGGCCGGGAGTAGACGAAGCGCTTACCCTTGAGATCCTCGGGCTTGTCGATCTTCTCGCCGGGGCGCGTGACCCAGAAGCTGCTGCGGCCGTCGGTTCCGCCGCTGATGATCTTGATGTTGAAGCCTTCCTTGATGGCGCTCAACGCCGCGGGCAGGGCAACCTCGGCGAACAGCGTCTCGCCCGCCATCATGTTGCGCACGGAAGTGCCGCCGCCCTTGGAGGTCAGGATGCCGGTGATGTCCACGCCGGCCTCCTTGAAGTAGCCCTTCTCCATCGCGATGGCGTAGGGCACGCCGTACAACAGGGAGCCGTAATGGGTAACGACGATGTCTTCGGCCCGGGCGGCCGACAGTGAAGCAAAGCTCAGGCAGGCGAGCGCAAACCCGCGGACAGCAGTCTTGAGACGCTTCATCGTTCCCTCCCGGGGCTATGGTGACTGACGCTTCTGCGTCTGATCTTGTATTGTTATGACATTAGGACATTAAGATTTGGCGAGTCAAACTAGGGCGACGAGCTTGGTTTCTCCAGGCAGAGACTGCTCTGCCGACCGGCGAATTCTGGCGAAGGCAGGTGAGATATTCGGGATTGCCGGCCGCCGTCGCATGATCGGACGGCGGCGCGTGTCATGGCGGCAATGCGAAGTGGCTAAGACCGCGCTTCGAGAATCATGTTGAACGGCGTCTCCGTAGCGCGGCGAACTTTGCCGAATCCCGCGCCACCCATGATTTCCCTGAGCCTCGCCTCTCCGGCCTGTGCACCCAGCGCCGCTCCGACCTCCTGCGACAGCGATGTCGGCACGCAGATCATGGTCGAGCCGGCATAGAAGAGACGTCCGACCGGATTGATGTTGTCCTCGAGCCGATCCCGCGCCATGGGCTCGACAACCATCCAGGTGCCATCCGGCTTCAACGACCCTCGAATGTGCGCGGCGGCCCCTGCCGGATCGCCCATGTCGTGCAGGCAATCGAAGCAGGTCACCAGGTCGAAGTCCTTGCCAGGATACTCCTTGGCCTTTGCGACCTCGAAGCGTGTGTTGGCGGCCACATCGTGAGAGCGCGCATGAGCTTCTGCCGCCGCAATCGAAGCCGGATGGAAGTCGTAGCCGACAAATGTCGATTTCGGGAATGCCTTGGCCATGAGCACGGTCGACCAGCCGTGACCGCAGCCGACATCGGCCACCGTCGCGCCGCGCTCCAGTTTGGCGACGACACCATCCAGAGCAGGCAACCAGCTTTGGATCAGATTGTTCTGATAACCAGGTCGAAAGAAGCGCGCGACGGCACAGAACATGCATCCAGCCTGGTCGCCCCAGGCCACGCCGCCGCCTGACTTGAAAGCTGCCTGTACCTTTGCCTGGTTCTCCATCAGAGCGACCATGAGATCGAAGCCGCCCATCATGTAGACTGGGCTGTCCTCGATCGCGAACACCATCGCCTGTTCGGGCGGCAAGGCAAACTTGCTCGTCAAGGGATCGTAGCTCAGATAGTGCGACGCAGCCTGGTGCGACAGCCACTCGCGCAAGTAGCGCTCGTTCACTGAGGCATCCTTGGCCAGCTCGGCGCAGGTCATCGGCCCCTTCGCTTGCAGTGCCTTGTAGAGGCCCAGCCCGTCGCCGATGCGCACCATGGCGATGCTGGCTGCGCCGCCGAGGTCTCCCAGCATCTGTCCGATGAATTCGTTGAGTTTGCTTTCGTCCACCATTGCTTCCTCCTTCGATGACGGTCCGGAGCGGCTACGCGGCAAGGACCCGTAAACTGCGAACGCGATTAGAGGACGATCCGCCGGAGGCACGTCGAACGATGCAGGAAGGACTGAACACCCCGGTCGGGGGCAAAGCGGTACGGTTCCAACGGAAGCGACAGGAAGCCCGGTCAACGTGAAGGTGGTCCGCAAGCCTGAGGCGGTTGCCGGCCAGCCGATCTGATCCGGGAAACGCGAACAACATTGATGCGGAAAACTGGAGATACGCGGGAAGAGAACTCGACCGCTTGTCCCGATGGAATTAGGGCACCAGTCCCCAGCTTTGACAACAGCAGAGTAGGAAAGGTGTCGGCGACCCGTCTCTCTGCCGCGGCAGTCAGGTCCGCTCAGATCAAACGCGTGGTTTTTCGTCGGCGGATGGCGTGCGGACGAGACTGTCGATCCATTGCTGCGCCGGCTCGAATTCATTGAACAAGCGCATCGGCCGCTCTGCAGTCGCCATGATGCCGAGCAGCCGCGCGACCGAATCGGATTGTCGCCGGGGCATTACCACAGCAACAGGACCTGGCACGGACTGGCCGTGTTGCATCCGCATGCGTACGCCGAGTTCCATGGCCTCGGCCGGTGTGAGTTCGGTAAAGGCCTGCGAAAGGTCGAGCAGCTGGCGGTAAGTGAGGGCATTTGCTCCCGCGACGGCCGCCAGATAGTCCCATACTTCAGCAAATGTGAACTCA
This sequence comes from Reyranella massiliensis 521, assembly GCF_000312425.1. Lineage (GTDB taxonomy): Bacteria > Pseudomonadota > Alphaproteobacteria > Reyranellales > Reyranellaceae > Reyranella > Reyranella massiliensis. The sequence goes on from NZ_HE997181.1 coordinate 714,999, forward strand.
CCCTCGCCACTAACGATGATCAGTTTCTTTCTTGAGTCGATTACCCAGTCGAAGGCCATGAGCGAGGGGAGCGCGTATTTGAAAACGGGGCGTTCGTACTGCCAGCGTGGTCTACCCCAGGCCAGCGGAAACCGTTCCAAAACGGGTAGAATGCCAACCGCCGTCATTGCGAAATTATGATCGAGATGCGCGCCGCACGTGGTCTCTGCCGCCGGGCTCAAAGCCGCGATCGCCAGATCATCCTGTCTGGCCGCTCGAAGGTCGAAGCGTAGCCGGGTCCAGCCCGACGAGCTCGGTATAGCGCACTGGATCCGTTGCTCCCTCGGTGTTGATGACGAGGACACGCGACGAACGATCGAGCGCCAGTTTCGCGCCGATATCGGCCGTCGTGGCGGCTCGCATCAGGCCGGCGAGGCCCGCGACGCCGCTCTCGCCGCCCACGATGGCGGGATCTTGCGCCACCGGGCGCGCGAGGCGATTCATCGCTGCAATTGCCTCGTCCTCGTCGACAGTCATGAATGCGTCGGCGGCGCGTGCCAGTATGCGCCAGGCTACCCGCGACGGCTCGTAGCATTCGAGCATCGCCATCACCGTCGGCTCGCCATGCGCGACCTTTACGATGTGACCGGCCTTTGCGGTCTCGAGAAGGCAAGCGGCGCGCGCGGGTTCGACCACGACGAATAGAGGTCGTCTATCGCCAAGGACCAGAGCGAGATGGCCTGCGACGGCGGCCGCGATGCCGCCAACCCCGGCCTGCACGAAGACATGCGTCGGCGGCTCGGCAAGCTGGCGCAGCGCTTCGTGGCCGATCGCTGTGTAGCCCTGCATGACCAGCAAAGGGATGCGCTCGTAGCCCGGCCAGGACGTATCGGACACGATCGTCCAGCTTTTCTCGCCGGCGACGCGCGCCGCTTCGACCACCGAGTCGTCGTAGGTGCCATCCACGCGAACCATCTCGGCGCCGAAGCGGGCGATTGCGGCGACGCGCTGGTCGCTGACACCGCCATGGACGAAGATCACCGAACGTGCGCCCACGAGCGCGGCGCCTTGCGCGACCGAACGGCCATGGTTGCCGTCGGTGGCGCAGGCAAAGGTCATGGTGGCCGCAATGGCTTTGACGGCTGCGTCATGCAGCTCGCCGACGTCGATCGTGCGTCCCAACCGGCGCGACGACTCTTCGAGGACCAGACGGATGACGGCGTAGGACCCGCCGAGCGCCTTGAAGCTGCCAAGGCCAAGGCGGTAGCCCTCATCCTTGATGTGGAGTTCGGCGAGACCGAGTTCCGCAGCGAGGCCGGGCAGCGTTTGCAGCGGGGTTTCGGTGTGATTGTCCCGATGGCCGAGGAAGCGGTCGACTTCGCGGGCGGCCGCAATTCCCAGGGTTTCCGCATCGATGGAAGCGAGCCGGGTTCGATAGTCAGGATGGCGATTGACGAGGAACATGACACTCCGCACATGGCCGAATGGTGTAAGTCTATTGCTCGAGATGCGAAAGAAGCGCTGTATTCTGGCCATCCGATTGCAAGTTTGGTTCGCCAGGAGCGGATGTTGACCCTGCCACCCTCCAACGCTGTTTCGCTCGACCGCTTCGATCTCGCCATCATCGCCGTTCTGCAGAAGAACAATACGACGTCGCAGCGCGTCATAGGCGAGGCGGTGAATCTGTCGGCGCCGGCCGTGCAGCGGCGCATCAAGCGTCTGGAGGAGGCAGGCGTGATCCAGGCCCATGTCGCGGTGATCGATCCGGCGATGGTTGGCCACCCCATCACCATCTTTGTCGAGGTCGAGATGGAGAGCGAACGCGCGGATCTCATTGATGCAGCGAAGCGTGAGTTCACCGCCGCCCCGGAAGTGCAGCAATGCTACTACGTGACAGGCGAGGCAGACTTCATCCTCATCATGCTGGTGCCGACGATGGCAGCCTACGAGGCCGCCACACGGCGCCTGTTCTTCGGAAACAACAACGTCAAGCGGTTCCGGACCTTCGTTGCTATGGATCGCGTGAAGGTCGGGCTCACCGTTCCAATATCCGGCTGATGTTGGTCTCTATGTCAGCTGGCTCGTCACTCCGTACGGCCCAGCGTTTCGGACGGCCGCTCGCTGAAGCGCTTCTTGTAGGCGGCCGCGAAGTTTCCGAAATTGTGGTAGCCCCAGAGTGTTGCAATCTCCGATACGGTCGTGTTGCCTTTGGCATTCCGCAGCGCATTGCGCATCCCGATCAATCGACGCTCGCGGATGAACTCGCCAGGTGACATGCCGCGGAACTTGACGAACAAAGTATGAAGGTTGCGCACGCTCAGCCCGGCCTCGAGTGCGACTTCCTTGACCGACGGTGCTCGGACGGCATTCTCGATGACGAAGGCTTCGGCGGTCTTCAGCTTGAGGGGAATGGCCACATACTGCTGGTCCGTGTCGCGCAGCGTCGCCTGAGGTGCCAGCTCGTGACAGAAGATCAGATACAGATACTCGTCCAGTAGTGGGCCGGTGGCCTTTGCGTCGACTCCAGGCGAGGACGATGCGACAGCATGGTCCAGGGCGTAGGCAAGGTGTGTCCCCCATAGATTCGAGGGACCTGAGACGACCAGACCATGCTCGAGATACGGCTTGAGGCCCTCTTGGGGATCAGGCTTGTTCCGGAGCGAAAAGCGCTGTGCCGGCGGAATCGGAATAAATACCGATAGACCGGCGAAGTTTGCCGATAGGGAAAGCTTGAGTAACGGGCTCTTGTTGATCGCAAAGACGTAGTCGCCGGCCCGGGCCCGCGCGATGATCGAATTGTTTACCGAATAGGTCCGTTCCCCTCGGCTTGTGTAGTGGACGCCCAGATACTCCGAGTCGAGCGTGAACTCGGCAACGCCGCGACCATCGTAGGCGAAGTGGACAAACCTCACGCCGCCGGCCGCCAAGGCGCAGACCTCGCCTGTGAGGTCTGAAGTCCCATCCTGAGGCGTCAGAATGCGAGGTTCGCCAGGAACACCCTCGACGATGGTTTGTCGTCCTTGCTGCGCCGTCGTGATGCGATGGACGAACGGACCTTTCTCGCCTCCGTTGTTCCTTTCCCTGGTTGTCAGGATGAAACGGTCGATCGCCTGCTGCAGGTAGGGTGTCATCGACCGCAGGTTTCCCGCAGCAATTCGCAACGCATGGCCACTACCATCAACGCACCTGGCAACCCCTCCCTTAGCTTTGCGCGAACATTCTGCACTGGCAACGCGGCTGTAATGGGTCTGCCGGACTACCGATGGGCCGCTGCTCGACGCTCCGCGCAACCCAGCGTCTCCGATGGAAGTTCGCCGAAGCGCTTCCTGTACGTGGCCGCGAAGTTTCCGAAGTTCTGATAATTCCACGCGATGGCGATTTCCGACACGGTGGCGCCGTTCCTGGCGCTGCACAGAGCGCTGCGGATTCCTGTCAGTCGCTGCTCGCGAATGAACGCGCTGGGTGAGGCGCCACGAAACTTGACGAAAAGCGTATGGAGGCTGCGCACGCTCAGCCGGGCCACGGCCGCTACATCCTCGACCGAAGGCGCCTTGGCTGCGTTCGCAATCACGAAGTTCTCGGCGATCTTCAGCTTGAGGGGAATGACCGTGTATTGCTGGTTCACGTCGCGGCTCTGCACTTGAGCTGCCAGCTCCCGCGTACAAAGCAGATAGAGAAATTCGTTCAGGACCAAATTGGGGGTGCAGGCGCTGATGCCGGAGCAGACGTCTTCGAGGGCATAGTGGAGGACATAGGCAAGGTGCGCGCTCCACAAGCTCGACTGGCTGACGGCGATGAAGCCGTTTTCCAGATACTGCTTGATATGCTGGTTGGTCTCTTCTCGGACGTCGATCGAGAAGCGCCGCTCGGTCGGTATTGGGATGGAAAGCAGAAGGGCGCTGTAGTTGTCCGATGCCGACAGCCGTATGAGAGGGCTCTTGCTGAACCGAAAAGTATAATCGCCGGATCCCGCCGTCGCGATGACGGAATCTCCCATTGAGTAAGTGCTCTGGCCGTGGATGACATAGCGCACCGACAGATGGTCAGGCTCGGGTTCCGTCTCGACTTCGAAGGGCGTTTCGGCCGCGAAGTAGGTAAGCCGGACGCCACCCGCCCTCAGGACATAGGCTTCGCCTCTCGGCTGGGTGGGCGCATTGCTGGTCGAGAGGGCGCGGATCAGGCTCGGCGCGTCGTCGACGACGGTCGGAGCGCTGTTCGAGACGCCAAGGACGAAATGGCGAAACCTGCCATTTGAGTCGGCGGCGCTCCTGTCCCTTGCAGTCGAGACGAAGCGGTCGATAGCCCGTAGCAGGATGGGCGTCGTCATCGTCTCCTACGTCGCGCTGCTTGCCCGTTCGATCACGACGGTACGATCAGTTGCTTGCAGCAGGAGGGACGTCTTCATCGATTTGTTGCTTCCTTTCGGAGGATCGTACCGCCTCGATTTCTGCCGTCGACAGGACAAGTTCATTCAGCAGTTCAAGTGCGATATGTCGGTCTGTGGACCATTTTCGTACTTCTCTCGTTTGGCCGATTTTGCCGAACCTTGGATTGCCGAGAGAGGTCTCCACGCCCGAAGAACTCGATTGTTGTGCTGTTATCATCTTTTGGGTTCTTTCCTGTCGTATTAGCACTGAGAGAGAATTTACCTCGGGCTTGCCGAGGGCGTTGCCGGCACAACGCCCACGACAAGAAAGCTGCCGACCACGGGCATTCTGATCCGATCACGGGCAGATGATGAAAAAAGGCAGCGCTACAACCCGACCGTAGCTGCTTCGCGACTGCGGTGGTCAACTTGGGAAGCGTCCGTCGTCCCTGATCGACGCTGGCTCGCATTCTGCGGCGGCTTGTGTGTGGGGTTTCTGTGCCGAGCGGTGTGGAGCGAGCGAGCGGTGGCGCCGTGATGGCGGTGGGGAGGCCGAGCGACGGCGTGAAAACGCAGGGTGCGCGGTGGCGGCGATGATCCCTCATCTTTCACCCATTTCGAAGCCTCTGCAGCATCCAGGTTGGACAGCAAAGGCAAGGCACATCCCGTCGCTGCCACCGGAGTATTCTCTATGAATAAAGCCAAGCCGCGCCAACCCGAACAGGGGCAGGCGATGGCAGCCGACGGTCGCCTGCGGCGAAGCGAGCGCACCAAGCACAAGATCGTGTCAGCCTATCTGACCCTCGTAAGGCTCCATTTGCGTGAGCCCTCGATGAGGGAAGTCGCCGAGGTTGCTGGCTGTGCCTTGCGATCGGTTTATGAACGCATGTCCGACACGCACACTCTGCGGCTGGCGGCACTCGATCACGCGATCAACGGGACCCTGCGGAAGTTCGACGTCCGGCTGCACGGCCTCGGCCGCCAACTCCGCCTGCAGGCGATCGTCGGATTCCAAGTCGAGGAGTACGAACAGTGGGCGCCATTGTGGCATTTTTTGATGCAGCACGAGCATCTGCCGGACGTCAAAGTCCGTCTGGACCAGATTCGGCACAGAGTCTTGAGAGATCGCATGGTGGAGCTTTATCGGAGCGAACTCGCCGGCAGCAGCGAGGCTGATCGTGCGAACTGGCTGCAGCTTCTGAACGCAACGACCAGCCTGGAGAGCTGGCAGTATCACCGTTACTTCGAGCTTCTTCCAGTCGAGAAGGTTCACGAGCAGTGGGTCTGGTATGTCGACCGGATCCTTACCGCGGCGCTTTCCGGTGTCGAGGAGCCTGGCGCGGCTATGGCTGCGCGGTGATGCGTCCCTTGCTCGCAGCAGGCTAGACGGGCGTGCTACGTTCCGCCCGGTTGTGGGGAGGAGCGTCCATGGGCAAGGAGTTCTGGAAGTCCGCGTGTCCGCACGACTGTCCGAGCGGTTGTTCGCTCGAGGTCGAGCGCCTGTCGTCGACCCGGATTGGCCGCATTCGCGGTGCTGCGGCCAACAGCTATACCGACGGCGTCGTCTGCGCCAAGGTTGCGCGCTATTCGGAGCGTGCCCATCACCCTGACCGTCTGAAGCAGCCGCTGCAGCGGGTCGGCGAGAAGGGGGTTGGCGAGTTCCGTCCGATCTCCTGGGATGCGGCTCTCGACGAAATTGCCAACGCTTTCGTGCGGGCGACGCAGATTTACGGCAGCGAGGCGATCTGGCCCTATCACTCCGGCGGCACGATGGGGGTGGTCCAGCGCTGGGGCATCGACCGGCTGCGTCATGCCTTTGGTTATTCCCGCCAGCACAGCACCATCTGCATGACGCCGGCCGAAGCCGGGTGGCGCGCTGGCGTGGGCAAGCTCATGGGTCCCGATCCGCGCGAGATGGCGCAGTCCGACCTGATCGTGGTGTGGGGCGGCAATCCGGTCTCCACACAGGTCAATGCAATGACGCATATCGCCAAGGCACGCAAACAGCGCGGCGCCAAGCTCGCAGTGGTCGATGTCTATCGCACACCCACTGTCGAAGCGGCGGACATTGCCCTGGTGCTGCGTCCCGGCAGCGACGGCGCGCTGGCGCTGGCGATGATGCATGTCCTCCTCAAGGAAGGCCTTGCCGATCGGGACTATCTCGCGCGCTACACCGATTTTGGCGCCGATGTCGAGGCCCATCTTGCCGACAAGACGCCGGAATGGGCGGCGGCGCTCACCGGCCTCTCGGTCGAGGAGATCGTCGACTTCGCGCGGCTCTACGGACGCACCGAACGTTCCTTCTTGCGTCTTGGGTTCGGCTTCACGCGCTCACGCAACGGGTCTTCGGCGATGCACGCGGTGAGCTGTCTGCCGGCGATCACCGGCGCCTGGAAGCATCCGGGCGGCGGCGCCTTCTTCATCAATTGGGACATCTGGAACCTCGACCTCAAGCTCGCCTGGGGACTCGACCTCCTCAATCCCGAGACGCGCGTGCTCGACCAGTCGCGCATCGGTCCGATCCTGTGCGGCGACCAGACGGCACTCGCCGGCGGGCCGCCGGTGATGGCGATGCTGATGCAGAACGCCAACTCGGCGAATGTCGCCCCGGACAGCGCGGCCGTGGCGAAGGGGTTGGGCCGCGAGGACCTGTTCCTGTGCGTGCACGAGCAGTTCATGACGGCGACAGCGAAGTACGCCGACATCCTGCTGCCGGCGGCGATGTTTCTGGAATACGACGACCTCTACCTGGCCTATGGGCAGACGCACATCACTGTCGGTCCGCGGGTATTGGATCGGTACGAGGAGTGCCGCACCAACCACGAGCTGATCTGCCAGCTGGCGAAGCGGCTGGGCGCCAACCATCCGAGCTTCGAGATGAGTGCCGTCGACATGCTCGATGCGACCCTGCGCGCGTCCGGCAGGGGCACCTGGGAAGAAGCGAAGGAGTGCGGCTGGATCGACTGCGCCCAGAGCTTCGAGAAGGAGCATTTCCTCGACGGCTTCCCATCGAGCGATGGCCGTTTCCACTTCAAGCCGAACTGGGCGGCGGTCGGTCCCTATCACGCGGGCATGACGGCGCTTCCCGTGCATCGCGAGAATGTCGAGCAGGCAACGGAGGAATTCCCGTTTCGGTTGATCGTGCCGCCAGCCCGGACCTTCCTCAACACGACCTTCACCGAGACGCCGAGTTCGATCGTGCGCGAAGTCGAGCCGCGCGCCGTGATCCATCCCGACGATGCGGCACGCCTCGGCGTCGTCGAAGGAACGCTCGTCAGGATCGGCAACGCGCGCGGCGAGGTGAGCCTGCGCGCGCGGCCATTGGAGACGGCCAAGCCCGGTGTTGTCGTGGTCGAAGGCAACTGGCCGAGCGATGCCTATCCGGGTCGCGTCGGCGTCAACGTCCTGATTGGCGCCGACCCCGTGCCGCCGAGCGGCGGTGCGGCATTCCACGACACTGCAATCTGGCTACGCGCCGCCTGAACCGCCGAGGTCGAAGCGGCGGGTGATGCCGATCGCCTGCAGGAAAGCCTCGTCGTGGCTGACGACGAGCAGGGCGCCATCGTAGGCGCGCAAGCCTGCTTCGACGGCTTCGATTGCATCGATATCGAGATGGTTCGTCGGTTCGTCGAGGATCAGGAGTGGGGGAAGTGTGGCGCCTCCCAGAACGCAGGCAAGCCCCGCGCGCAGCAACTGGCCGCCACTCAAGCTGGAGACGGTTTGAAGCGCTGCATCGGCGCGGAACATGAAGCGGGCGAGGGCGGCGCGGCAGGCATTTTCGTCGGCCTGCGGATTGAGGCGCTTGAAGTTGTCCCGGATCGACGCCGACGGATCGAGCAGGCTGACCCGCTGGTCGAGCAGGGCGAAGCCGGTCGCGAGCCGTACCGTTCCCTCCCATGGTGTCAGCTGTCCGGTGATCAAGGCCAGCAGCGTGGTTTTGCCGGAGCCATTCGGACCCACGACGGCCACGCGCTCCGGGCCAGTGATTGCGAAGGAGAGGTTGCGGAAGATCGGTGGGCCCGGCTCGAAACCGGCGCTGGCATCGTCGATCCGGAGCACCACCTTGCTCGCCGGCAGGTTCGTCGACGGCAGCACGACGGACAGAGGCTGCAGGATTTCGATGCGCCGGCGAGCGGATGCCGTGTCTTCGAGGGCTTGCGCACGCTGCCGCTGGGCGAGGCGGGCGGCTCCGCCGCTCGTATTCTCGCTGAGTTCCTTTCGCGCATTCAGGACGAGGCGCGGTATGTCGCCTTTCTCCTTCTTGGCGCGGCCGGCGCGATCCCGGCGTGCCTGGCGCTCGACCTTCTCCTGCGTGCGGCGGGCGATCTCCTCGACGCGCTTCTCGGCATCGGCGAGGTCGTGTCGCGCAGCCTCAAGCTCGATTGCCTTGCGCTCGCGATAGTGACTCCAGTTGCCGCCATAGCGCGTGGCGCCCAGCGACGTCAGCTCGACGATGGCATCCAGCGTATCGAGCAATTCGCGATCGTGACTGACCACGATGGCGCCCGACCGCCAGCTCGCCAGAAGGTCGACGACTGCCCGTCGACCCTCCCTGTCGAGATTGTTGGTCGGTTCGTCCAGCAGAATGAAATCGGGTTCCGAGAAAACGAGAGCCGCCAGCCCGGCCCGCGTGCGCTGGCCGCCGGACAATGTCGTCAACGGAGTCTCCGATTGCACATCCAGGCCGAGACGCCCGAGCGCCGCGGCCAGGCGGGTTTCCAGCGTCCAGTCGGCGGTCGCGAGTTCCTCGACGCCGGCATTTCCTTCCTCTGCGCGGCGCAGCAGGGCAAGGCTGTCGCGCACGCCGAACAGGTCGGCCACGGTTTCGTCTGGAGTTACCTGAACGGCCTGGCGCAGGACGCCCAAGGTGCCGTTCACGGAAACCTTGCCCGACTGAAGTGCGAGATCGCCGGATATCAGCTTGAGAAGCGTGGTCTTGCCCACGCCGTTTCGTCCGACCAATCCGGTACGGTCGGTTACGAAGCTGAGGTCAAGAGACGAGAAGAGCGGTCGGCCGTCAGGCGTGGACCAGGCAAGACCGGATAGGGTGATCGAAGCGGACATGAAGACGGATTTCCCCGAGGACGAAGCGAATGGGTGCTGCGGCTGTCGGGTGGAAATCCATCGGTGTACGCATCCTGTTGAAGTTCGGGACGGATCGGAAAGTAGGCTTTGCGTGCGCTATATTCAAGGCGGCTGCCTTGCCCTCGTCACTCCGGATAGAGAGGGGCCTTGCCCTGGTCTATCGCGTCGAGAAGTTCGATCAGCTTGGCGCCGCCTTCCATGAGATCGGCCTGGATCGCGCGCTTCACGGCGACGGGGTCCCGGGCAACGAGTCCATCGATCACGTTGAGGTGCTGGTGGCGCTCGCTGTAGGTCGGCACGGCGCGCGGATAGAGGATGTTGAGCAGCGGGCCGTTGCGCAGCCAGATGGTCTCGATCATGCCCAGCAGCTCCGGCAATCCGGCCGCACGGTAGATTGTGTTGTGGAAGTGCCAGTTTGCTTCGACGGCCTTCCGCCATTCGCCATCTCGTTCGGCGTCGGTAAGAACCCGATGAAGGTGCCTGAGTTCGGCAATTGCCGAATCGGTAATGCGCGTGGCGGCCTGCTCGGCGGCGAAGCCTTCGAGCAGCAGGCGGATGGCGCGCAGCTCCTGGTATTGCGCTGAAGTGAGCCGCGCCACCGCGATCGATCGCGCCGCCCGCATGTCCAGCACCCGCTCGCGGACGAGTTGCATAAGCGCCTCGCGGATCGGCGTCTCGGAGACGCCCATCGACTGGGCGAGCTGGCGGATCTTGAAGCGATGGCCCGGGCGGAAGCGGCCCTCCATCAGGGCTTGGCGCAGCTCCTGATAGACGCGGGCAGTAAGGTTGTCGCGGGCGACCGAGGCCATGTCGGCTTCCGGCTGGTGATAGTCGGTCGGGCGAGAGATCAGCGGCGTTTCCATCGGGCTTTCACGCGGTCCATGCGCACGACTTAGCGACTTTTGTACCGGGGTGCGAACTTCGCCGGTTGGGGAAGAATTGACGATTTGATATATCATATATTATATCGGAAAAGAAAATTTCATTTGGCAGGTCGGATGTCGTCCTCTCAGAACACGCTTCTTCCGAATTCGCGGGACAAATTGCTACGGGATCGCGCGGCCCGGGTGATCCCGGGCGGCATGTGGGGCCACATGAACGTCGCCCGCCTGCCCGACGGCTATCCCCAGTATTTCGAGAAGGCACAGGGCTGCAGGCTCTGGGACGTCGACGGCAACGAATACATCGACCTGATGTGCGGCTACGGCCCGATCGTGCTGGGCTATGGCGATCCCGACGTCGAGAAGGCGGTCGAGCGCCAGCGTGGCAAGGGCGAGCTGATGACCGGCCCGGCCGAGATCCAGGTCGAGCTGGCCGAGCTGCTGGTCGAGACGGTGGCCCATGCCGACTGGGCGGTGCTGGCCAAGAACGGCACCGATGCCATGACCGCCTGCGTCACCATCGCCCGCGCCGCGACGCGCAAGCGCAAGGTGCTGGTCGCCAAGGGCGCCTATCACGGCGCCGCGCCCTGGTGCACACCGTCGGTTGCCGGCGTCACCACCGAGGACCGCGCCCACATCGCGCACTTCGAATACAACGACGTCGCCAGCCTCGAAGAGGCGGTCCACGCGGTGCGCGACGACCTTGCCGCCATCCTGGTCTCGGCCTTCCGCCACGACGTGCGCCGCGCCCAGGAGCTGCCGACGCCCGCCTTCGCCGCGGCCGTCCGCCGCCTCTGCGACCAGACCGGCGCCGCATTGATCCTCGACGACGTGCGTGCCGGCTTCCGCATCGACATGGGGGGCAGCTGGGAACCGCTTGGCATCAAGCCGGACCTCGCCGGCTGGAGCAAGGCAATCGCCAACGGCCATCCGCTGGCCGCCGTCACCGGCACCGACCGCTTCCGCGAGGCTGCGCAGCAGGTCTATGTCACGGGCTCGTTCTGGTGCGGCGCCACGCCGATGGCCGCCGCGGTCGCCACGATCAGAAAAATGAAAGAGATCGACGCCATCGCCAAGATGCGCACTGTCGGCACGCGCCTGCGCGAGGGTCTCGACGCACAGGCGAAGCAGTACGGCCTGCAGATCAGCCAGACCGGCCCGGTGCAGATGCCGCAGATCCTGTTCGCAAACGACCCTGACTTTGTGATGGGCAACCGCTTCGTGCTCGCCGCCCTGCAGCGCGGCGTCTACATGCACCCCTGGCACAACATGTTCCTGTCGGCCGCGCACACCGAGGCCGACGTCGACCGCGTCCTGCAGGCCACCGACGGCGCCCTGAAGGCCGTGGCGGAGCAGACTTCGTGACGACGACGAAGTCTCGCGCCGACGCGCGCGAACGTCAGCCGGCGCCGCGCCTCACCGACGTGACGGAGCTGAAGCGCATCGCGCAGGAGCTGCGACGCCAGGTCGTGCGCCTCGTCGCGCCGACAGGCCAGGGCTATGTGCAGCAGGGCCTGGGCGCGGCCGATCTATTCACGGCGATGTTCTTCTCCGAGCTTCGGCTCGATCCCGCCGATCCGGCCTGGCCAGACCGCGACCGCTTCCTGCTGTCGACGGCCCACAACACGGCGATCTTCTACGCAACGCTTGCCGCGCGCGGCTGCCTGCCCGAGGCGATGCTGGCCGACTACTGCAAGGACGGCTCGCCGCTGGAGATCAACGCTTCCGAGCGCATCGGCCCGCTGATCGAGGCGACCTGCGGTTCGCTGGGGCAGGGCCTGTCGGTTGCCGTCGGCATGGCGATGGCGCTGCGTCACCAAAAGCGCGACGCCCGCGTCCACGTCATCCTGGGCGATGGCGAGATGCAGGAAGGGCAGGTATGGGAAGCCGCCCTCATGGCCGGCGCCCGCAAGCTCTCCAACCTCTGTCTGATCCTCGACTACAACCGCATGCAGGTCGGCGGCCATGTCGACAATGTCGTCGGCCTCGAGCCGGTCGCCGATAAGTTTCAGAGCTTCGGCTTTCGCGTCGAGACGATCGACGGCAACGACATGGACGCCGTTGTCGGCGCCTTCGCGCGGGCACGCGCTCACACCGAAGCGCCGACTTGCATCGTGGCCGACACGCTGGTCGGCAAGGGCGCACCCAGCCTCGAAGGCATCCTGGGCCACAACATGAAGCTGCCGGCGGACCTCGCTGCCAGGGCGCTGAAAGAACTCGCATGAGCAGCACGTCGTCAGCCGCCGACCAGACGGTCAGCGATTTCATCGCCCGCGGCGCCACCGGCCCGCTGCCGCGCCATTACGGCGATGCGCTGGTCGCCGCCGCCCGCAAGGACCCGCGCATCGTCGCCCTGTGCGCCGACCTGCCGGGACCGACCGAGACCGATCTCTTCCAGGCCGAGCTGCCCGACCGCTACTTCGAGGCGGGCATCGCCGAGGCCAACATGATCGGCATGGCCGCGGGCTTTGCGCGGATGGGCCAGATCCCGTTCGTCCATTCCTTCTGCGTGTTCGTCACGCGCCGCGCTTACGACCAGGTCGCCAACCAGGTCGCGTACCCGAAGCTGCCGGTAAAGATCGTAGGCTTCCTGCCCGGACTCACCACCATGCTGGGTGTCTCCCATCAGGCGATCGACGATATCGCCCTGATGCGTGCCCTGCCCAACATGACGGTGATCGAGCCAAGCGGCCCCGAGCAACTGGCCGGTGCCGTCACCGCGGCCCTAGAGACACCGGGGCCGGTCTATCTCCGCCTGCTGCGCGGCGACGCTGCGTCGGCGGGGATTGCGCCCAAGCCGCTGTTGCGTGCCGGCGAGGTGCTGCGCCGCGGCCCGCACGGCACGATCTTCGCCTCGGGCCTCTCGGTCGCGGCCGCGCTCGAAGCGGCGGAGACCCTGGCCAAGGACGGTCGCGACGTGTCGGTCGTCAACATCGCGACCGTGAAGCCGCTCGACACGGCACTCGTCGTCGAGCTGGCAGAGAGCACCGGCATCGTGGTCGCCGCCGAGAACCATTCGATCATCGGCGGACTGGGATCGGCCGTCGCGGAGACCCTGATGGAGGCCGGTGTGTCCGCAGGCTTCGCCCGCGTCGGCATCCGGGACACGTTCGCCGAGGGCGGCACCACGCCCTACCTGCAAGCCAAATACGGCCTCGGCGCCAAGGACATCGTTGCTGCTTACGGCCGCGCCGCCGCGCAGCGTCACGCCATCGAGAAAGGGAGAGCATAATGACCAAGAATCTTTCACATCTGCTTCGCCGCGCCGCTCTGGTCGGCACCGCCCTCGTGGCGCTTTCCGTCGCGGCCGTCGCGCCGCATCGCGCCGAGGCCGAACCGCGCCGCGGCGGCACCGCGACCTACGCCTACATTTCCGGCCCCGGCACGCTCGATCCGCATGTCGCCTCCAGCATGGTCGAGCTCGAAGTCATCCATCATCTCTTCGAGACGCTGGTCGCGATGGATGAGAAGTACAACACGCGGCCTTCCCTGGCTTCCAACGCAACGGCAAGCCCCGATGCCAAGACCTTCACCTTCACGCTGCGCAAGGGCGTGAAGTTTCACAACGGCAAGGAAATGACGTCGGCCGACGTGCTGGCGTCTTTCGAGCGCTACAAGAAGGTGAGCCCGAATGCTAGCGTACTGGCCGACGTCGAGTCGCTCGAGGCGCCGGATCCCTACACGTTCGTCGTGAAGTTGAAGAGCCCTAACGCCGTCTTCATCGACGTGCTGAAGTCGCCGGTCTATCCCTTCGCCATCCTGCCGGCCGACCAGAAGGACAAGGCAGGTCGCGAGATCGACATCATCGGCACCGGCCCGTTCACGCTCGGCGAGTGGGTCAAGGACAGCCATCTCGTGATCAAGCGCTTCGACAACTATGTTGCCGACGAAAGCATGCCCGGTCCGGACGGTCTCGCCGGCCGCAAGACTGCCTATCTCGACCAGGTCCGCTACAACTTCGTGCCCGAAGCCAACGCACGCGTTGCGGCCCTGCAGTCGGGCGGCGCCGATGTCATCAACGACATTCCCGTGGCACTCGCCAAGCGCTTCGAAGGCCGGTCCGACCTGACGACCTTGCGCATTTTCCCGTACTGCATGCAGGTCTACGTCGTGAACACGCAGCAGGGTGCAACGCGCAACCCGCTGGTACGGCAGGCGATCCTGGCGACCGTCAATGCCGAGGAGATCATCGGCGCGATGAACGCGGTCGCCAAACCCAGCCATTCGCTGGTGTATGCGTCGAGCCCCTACTACCAGGGCGACGCGATGAAGCCTTACTACGACCAGAAGAACCCGAAGAAGGCCAAGGAGCTTCTGAAGCAGGCCGGCTACAACGGCGAGAAGATCACCCTACAGACCAATTCCAACTACCCGAACATGAAGGACGCCATCCTCGTCCTGTCTGAGTTGATGAAGGAAGCGGGCATGAACGTCTCGGTCGACGTCGTCGACTGGACCACGAATGCCAGCAACATGCAGCGCGGCACCGGCACCTGGAACGTGTCGACGACCAGCTTCTGCTCCAACCCGTTGCTCGGGCCGCAGCAGTGGCGCGTGATGTTCTACACCTTCCCGCAGGTCAAGGACGACGCCGTGCTCGACGCTGCCTATGCGAAATTCTACAGCTCGCTCGATCTCTCCAAGCGCGTCGCCGCCTGGGCCGACATCGAGAAGCGCGTCATCGAGCAGGCGTATATGATCAAGATCGCCGACACTGGCGCGATGCGTGCGTTCAACAACAAGAAGATCGAGAACTTCACGCCCTACTATCTCGTGCGGTTCTGGAACGTTTCGGCCAAGTAGCGCCGACCGGCTCCCAGCAGACCTGCCAGGAAAGGACGCATGCTCCGTATCGTTGTCATCCGGTTGATTCAGGCCATCCCCGTGCTGCTGCTGATCGCAGTGATGGCCTTCATCCTGATGCACCTGATTCCCGGTGACCCGGCGGTGGTGATCGCCGGGGCGGATGCCGGTCCGGCGGCGGTGGAGCGTATCCGCCATGAGCTGGGCCTGGATCGTCCGATCCTGGAACAGCTCCTGAACTGGCTGGTCAATCTCGGCACCGGCGACTTCGGCCGCTCGCTGGTCCTCAACCAGACGGTGCTGTCGGCCGTGGGCGAGCGGCTGCCGGTGACGATGTCGCTGGCGCTGCTGTCGCTCGTGATCACGCTGCCGGTCGGCGTGTTCCTGGGCATCCTCGCGGCCTACTTCCGCGGTTCGTGGATCGATGCCGCCGTCATGACGCTCGCGCTGGTCGGCGTGTCGGTGCCGGCCTTCTGGATTGGCATCCTGTCGGTCATCCTGTTCAGCGTGACCCTGGGATGGTTCCCGTCGGCAGGGTATGCGCCCCTGCTGGCCGACGGTCCGGGAGCCTGGTTGTCGTCGTTGATCCAGCCGGCCTTCATCCTGAGTCTGTTCCAGATCGGTTTTCTCGCGCGCATGACGCGGTCGGGCATGCTCGACGTGCTCGATCAGGATTTCATCCGCACGGCGCGCGCCAAGGGCGTCAGCGAATGGCGCACCGTCGGCCGCCACGCCTTCCGCAACGCGCTGGTCGGCGTGGTGACGGTGGCCGGCATCATCCTCAGCCTGCTGATCGGCGGCTCGGTCGTGATCGAGCAGGTCTTCGCGCTGCCCGGCATCGGCCGGCTCGTCGTGCAGGCGATCCTGGCCCGCGACTATCCGTTGATCCAGGGAACGATGCTGCTGTTCGGCTTTGCTTTCGTTGTCATCAACATCTGTGTCGATCTGATCTACCTCTGGGTCGATCCGCGGGTGCGCTATGACTGATCTCGCGCTCAGCCCCAATCGTCCGCTCGAACTGGCCGAACGGCGGCGTTTCCTGGCGTTGCGCAAGCTCGCCGCGCATCGCTCCTTCAAGATCGGGCTTCTGATCGTTTCGGTCCTGGTGCTGGCGGCCTTCATCGGCCCGTGGCTGACCGGCATCGATCCGACGAGCATGCGCATCCGCAACAAGTTCAAGCCGCCGTCGGAGCAGTTCCTCATGGGCACCGACAATTACGGCCGCGACGTGCTGACACGCGTGCTGTACGGCGGCCAGCTCTCGCTCGGCATCGGCTTCTTCGTGGCGCTGCTCTCGGGGATCGCCGGCACGATCGTGGGTGTCGTGGCGGGTCACTTCCGGGCGCTCGACGCCTATCTCATGCGCGTCATGGATGCTCTGCTGGCGTTCCCGGCCATTCTGGTCGCCATCGGCATCGGCGCCGCGCTGGGGCCGCAGGCCACCAGTATCGTGGTCGCGCTCGCCGTCGCCTACGTGCCGCGCACGGCGCGCGTGGTGCGTGCCTCGACGCTCGTCATCCGCGAGATGGAGTATATCGAGGCAGCGCGCGTCAGCGGCGCCGGCAATCTGCGTATCATCGTCAAACATATCCTGCCGAACTGCCTCGGTCCGCTCACCGTCCAGCTTACCTTTGTCTTCGCCTACGCCATACTGGCCGAGGCTGCGCTGAGCTTCCTCGGTATCGGCCCGCCGCCGCCGGCGCCGAGTTGGGGCAACATCATCGCGGAAGGCCGCGACCACGCGGTCGAAGCCTGGTGGATCATGCTGTTTCCCGGCATCGCCATCAGCCTCGCGGCCCTTGGCATGAACCTGTTGGGCGACGGGCTGCGCGACGTGCTCGATCCCCGCCTGAAGATCGAGAGCTAGATGACCCGCGTGCCTCTTCTCTCCGTCGAGAACCTGACCGTGCAGTTCCGCGGCGATCGCGGCTGGGTCACGGCCATCGAGGATGTCAGCTTCGAGATCGGAGCCGGCGAGAATCTCGGGATCGTGGGCGAATCGGGCAGCGGCAAGAGCGTGAGTGCACTGTCGATCCTGCGCCTGCATGCCCGTGCCAACACACGCTATGCGTCGGGCGCCATACGGTTCGGCGGCCGCGATCTGCTGTCGATGTCGGAGCGCGAGCTGCGGAAAGTGCGTGGCGGCGATATCGCCATGATCTTCCAGGACCCGATGTCGTCGCTCAACCCGGTACTCACCATCGCCGAGCAGATCGTCGAGCCGTTGCAACTTCATCAGGGGCTCTCCGCAGCCGCCGCCCGCCGCCGCGCGATCGAGCTTCTGGAGATGGTTCGCATTGCCGATGCCGGCCGTCGCATCGACGAGTATCCTCACCGGCTGTCGGGCGGCATGCGCCAGCGGGTGATGATTGCAATCGCGATTGCCTGTCAGCCGAAACTGCTGATTGCCGACGAGCCGACGACCGCACTCGACGTCACCATCCAGGGCCAGATCCTGGAGCTGTTGCGCGACCTGCAGCGCGAGATCGGCATGTCGGTCGTTCTGATCACTCACGATCTCGGCGTGATCGCGGAGTTCGCGCAGCGCGTCCTCGTGATGTATGCCGGGCGTGTCATCGAGCAGGCCCCCGTAGAGGCCTTGTTCAACCGGCCGATGCATCCCTACACCGACGGCCTGATCGACGCGGTTCCTAAGCTCGACGGCGACCTGCATCGCCTGACGACGATCCCGGGCAGCATTCCAGATCTCGCGACAGTGATTCCGGGATGCCGCTTCAATCCACGCTGCCGCGAGGCGATGGACGTTTGCCGGCGCAACGCACCGGCGCTGCTGCCGGTCGGACCGGACCATCTTTCACGCTGTCCGCCGCGCGCCGCCGCCCGAGGAGTCGCATGACCGACGTCCCCATCGTCACCGTCCGCGACCTGGTTAAGACCTTTCCGGTCCGGGGACGTCCCGGAGAGCCGAAGCGTACCTTGCGCGCGGTCGACAGCGTCAGCTTCGATGTCCTGCGCGGCGAGACGTTGGGGTTGGTGGGCGAGTCCGGCTCGGGCAAGTCGACAACCGGCCGTATGCTGGTTGGGCTGATCTCGGCGACCTCCGGCACGGTCGAGCTCTTCGGCCATCACATCGCCGGGGGAGCCGAGAAGGGTGCGCTGAACAAGGTGCGTTCGCGGCTGCAGTTCGTCTTCCAGGACCCGCAGAATTCGCTCAACCCGCGCATGCGCGTTGGCGACGCCATTGCCGAACCCCTCGACGTCGCGGGTGGCCTGAGCCGTCAGACGCGCAACGACCGCGTCCAGGAGCTGCTGGAGCTGGTGGGCTTGCCACGGTCCTGCGGCGATCGTTTTCCGCACGAGTTCTCCGGCGGGCAACGGCAGCGTATCGGGATTGCCCGAGCCCTGGCCCTGCGTCCCGACTTCATCGTGTGCGACGAGCCGGTCTCCTCGCTCGACGTTTCCATGCAGGCGCAGATCGTGAACCTGCTGCTCGACCTGCAAGAGCAGCTGGGCCTGAGCTACCTGTTCATCGCCCATGACCTTGCGGTCGTGCGCAACATCTCGACGCGCGTCGCGGTCATGTATGCTGGCGGCATCGTCGAGATGGCGCCCAAGCGCGACCTCTACGCGGCGCCCAAGCATCCCTACACGCAGGCATTGCTGGCAGCCGTGCCGCGGCCGGTGCCCGGTCGCGCGCGCGCTCCCAGCGTTGCCGGCGAGCTGCCGAGCCTGATCGACCCGCCGAAAGGCTGCGCTTTCCATCCGCGCTGTCCCTTCGCTTTCGATCGATGCCGGATCGAGAAGCCACGGTTAAATCCGGTCGAAGGAGGGCATGCGGTCGCCTGCCATCTCCACGAAGCCGGCGGAAGCGGGACGTCCGCAGTCTAAATTCCCAGGAGTTGAGCGTCGTGAGTCATCAAGAACTGCTGTTTATGCCAGCGACCACGGCGGCGGATCTGATCCGCAAGCGCAAGCTCTCGCCGGTAGACTATGTCGATGCCGTCCTGGAGGCCATCGAGGCGACACAGCCGACCGTCAACGCCTTCGTCACCGTGACGGGCGATGCGGCGAGGAAGGAAGCGCGCGCCGCCGAGCAGGCGGTGATGGATCGCAAGAAGCTCGGCCCCCTGCACGGCATTCCCGTCAACATCAAGGATCTCTTTCCCACGGCCGGCGTGCTCACGACGTATGGTTCGGCAATCCATGCCAAGACCATTCCGGCCGAAGACGACGTGCTGGTGACGCGGCTCAAGGCGGCCGGCGCCATCATGGTCGGCAAGTCGACGACGCCGGAGTTCGGTCACAACGGCCACACGACCGGACCGGCCTTCGGCATGACGCGCAATCCCTGGAATCTCGACCGCACGGCGGGCGGTTCCAGCGGCGGGTGCGGTGCGGCGGCGGCCGCCGGTCTTGGTCCGCTCGGTCTCGGCACCGACGGCGCGGGTTCGATCCGCCTTCCTGCCGCGGCCTGCGGCGTCGTCGGCCTGAAGCCCACGACCGGATTGCTGCCCTACGAGCAGACCTCCGACTCGTTCTTCAACTATGCCGTGGCCGGTCCGCTGACCCGCACCATAGCCGATGCCGCGCTGATGACCGAGACCATCGCCGGACCGTCGCCGCTCGACCCCTGGTCGTTGCGCGCGCCGCCGCTGGAACCGTTTGCGGCGAAGCCCGCAAACCTCTCGGGCATGCGCATCGGGTTCCTGTCGAGCCTCGGAAGGCCTACCGACGACGTTGCGGCCAATACCAAGGCCTGCCTGCAAGCCCTCGAAGGCATGGGCGCCATCGTCGAGGAGGCCGGTGCGGATATCGACTGGATGGCCGAGCAGGCGCGCACCATGTACTTCGGCAATCTCAACGTCTATTTCGGCCACCACATGGACGAGTGGCGGGACAAGATGGATCCGCTGCTGGTGCATTGGATTGAATTGGGCCGCGCCTTTGGCACGGTCGACTTCCGCAAGGCGCAGCTCGCGCGTTCGCGGCTCTATCGCAGCATCCAGAAGCTGTTCGAGACCTACGATTTCCTCGTGTCGCCGACATTGCAGGAAACCGCGATCACCTTCGACCGGACAAAGGACATGACCGGGTCCTGGGCGGACGGCTGGAACGCCTGCGTCTATCCGTTCAATCAGTCCGGCAATCCGGCCCTGACGGTCCCGTCGGGCTTCGGCGATGACGGTCTGCCGACGGCCCTTCAGATCATTGGGCCGTGGTGGCACGACACGGAAGTAATGCGGGTAGGGGCGGCGCTGGAGAGCGCCCGGCCCTGGGCGCACAAGCGTCCGTCGCTCGCAGCGGCACTCTAGGGGGATCAAGCGCGTGACAAACGATCAGAGGTCGTGGCGGCCGGAATTCGGCCGCATGAACATCCGGCCGCGTCCGTCGGTAGCCATGCACGTCGACAACAATTGGCATCTCTCGCACTGGTACGAGATGCCGCGCGAAGATCCGCAGTCGCCTGAGGTCTACACCTACACCGACGCGATGTCCTATGCGCCGGGCAGCGAGGTCAGCTTCCATACCAGCGCCACGGCGCCGCGCTGGACCCTGCAGGTCTATCGCGACGGCAACGAGCCGGTGCTGGTCCATGAAGCACGCGACCTCGAAGGCCACTTTCATACGGCGCCGAAGCAGGCCTACCGCAAGGGCTGCGGCTGGCCGGTCGGTCATCGCTGGCGCCTGCCGGGCGACATCGCCTCGGGCTTCTATCGTGTCGTGTCGACCTGCGACCGTGGCAACGATTCGAAGTTCGTGCAGCACCACTTCTTCGTGGTGACGCCCAGCAATCCGAAGCCCGAGGGGCGCTTCCTGCTGATCCTGCCGACCTCGACCTGGCTCGCTTACAACGACTGGGGCGGTGCCAACTCCTACGACGGAATCGATGGCGAGAACGGTGCGCAATTCTCGCCCGATCTCAGCATCGAGCGCCCCTGGACCCGCGGTCTCGTCTGGCTGCCGCCCGGCGCGCCGCGTCTGTGCGATATCCCGAAGCGCCGGCCGCTCGATGCGCCGCGTTACACCACCAAGGAGTGGGCCTTCACCAACGGCTTCGCGCAGTTCTTCGCTTCGGCGGGCTGGGCGCAGTTCGACCGGCACTTCGTCGTATGGGCGGAGCGCCAGGGCTACGCCTTCGACATGATCACCCAGACGGACCTGCACTACCGGCCGGAGATCCTGAATCGCTACAAGGCCGCCGTGATCGTGGGACACGACGAATACTGGACGCGCGAGATGCGCAACCATGTCGATGCCTTCGTCGAAGCCGGCGGCAACCTCGCGCGCTTCGCCGGCAACTTCCTCTGGCAGGTCCGGCTCGAGGACGAGGGCAAGCGGCAGGTCTGCTACAAGGCGCGGGCGCAGGCCGAGGATCCGGTGCGCGGCACCGACAAGGCGCATCTGCTGACCACGGCCTGGGAGAATCCCGACATCAACTGGCCCGGCGCCACCACGATGGGTGTGAACGGCCTGCAGGGCGTCTATGCCTCCTGGGGCGGACTGTCGCCGCGCGGCAGCCGCGGCTTCACGGTCTACCGGCCGAACCACTGGGCCTTCGCGGGCGCCGACACCTATTACGGTGACGTGATCGGCGACGAGGCCGGCATCTTCGCCTACGAGGTCGACGGCCTCGATTACACCTTCCGCAAGGGCCTGCCGTATCCGACAGGTGAGGATGGCGCCCCGACATCGATCGAGATTCTCGCTCTGTCGCCCGCCGTCCGCGTTGAGGAGGAGCACGACTACGAGGGCTTCCGCTACTATCTCGGCAACGGCAAGACGAACTCCAGCACCCGCACGACGCCCGGCCCGACGCCGCCCGAAGGCCCGGACCCGCAACGCTACGGCTCGGGCGTGATCGTCTCGATGGCCAAGGGCAAGGGCGAGGTTTTCTGCGCCGGAAGCTGCGAATGGCTGACCGGCCTCGCTCGTGGCGACTTCACCACCGAGCAGGTCACCCGCAACGTGCTGAACCGCTTCCTGGGTAAGGCCTAACGCCTGAGTTCCGCGGTTCGCGCCGCGTCGATGCTACGGCCGTCGCCGGTGATGGCGACGCCGTAGTCGCGCTCGGCGCTGGCACGGCTCACCACGCCGTCGCGGACATCGCGCAGGACCCGCTCCGGCGCGCGCGTCTTCGGATCGCCATAGCCGCCGCCACCGGGTGAGAGGGCGCGGTAGGTGCCGGCACCATGGCGCTGGACGCCATACTTCGGTGCCTGGACGTGGCTTCCATCGGCCAGGGTGAGGATGACCTCGCCGCCGGCTCCGGCACGTCCACCCGCGGCCCCGAAGCTCGACGGCGCGCCGACGCCTTCGCCGCGGAACGCATAGTCGGCCGGCGTGAACATCTCGACTTCGTAGTCGCAGCCGGCGCCGCCGCGGAAACGACCAGCGCCGGCAGTGTCGCAACGCAGCTCCTGGCGATGGAAGCGCACCGGATAGAGCTGCTCGTAGGTCTCCAGGTTGGGCAGGGTGAGACCGCCCAGGGTGATGAGATGGCCGATGAGGTGGAAGCCGTCGCGGCCTTCGACACCGCCACCGGCCGGCGCACCCGCCCATTGGTACATCACGTAACGTCCGCCATCGTCCTTCAGGCCCGCCGTCACCGCATGCACAGCCTTTGACCAGCCGGCAGAGGCGCGCTCCGGCAGCGCCTGGCCGAGGGCCTTCCACATGGCGTGGATGATCTCGTGCGCTACGAACACCGTGTTCATCGTCATAGGGGCGGGTGCGCGGGCGTTCACCAAGGTGCCTTCGGGCAGGCGGATCTCGACGCTGCGGAAAGCGCCTTCGTTCTTGGGCAGGTCGGGCTCGAAGAATGACGCCAGCGACATGAACACGGCCGACGTCGAATTGGCGATCGAGCTGTTCTTGAAGCCGCGAATCTGCGGCGAGGTGCCGGCGAAGTCGACGACCAGCCGCCGGTCCTTCACCGTGATCGTCACGACGATCTTGGCGTCTATCGGTTCGAAGCAGTCGTTGTCGACGGGTTCCTCACCGCGCCACACGCCTTCGGCCAGGCGGTCGATGCAGGTGCGGAAGCGGCGATCGGCATGGGCCAGCACGCCTTCGAAGAAATCGTCGGCGCGCTCGACGCCCAGCTCCTCGACGAGCTGGATCAGCCGCTCCGCGCCGATGCGCGTCGAGCCGATCATGGCGCGCAGGTCGCCGTCGAGCGCTTCGGGCAGGCGGGTGTTGAGCATCAGGAGCCGCCACAGGTCGTCGCGCGTTCGGCCGCCTTCGATCAGTTTCAAGACCGGAAGGCGAATGCCTTCGTGGAAGATTTCGGTCGCGGCGGAATTGTAGGTGCCGGCCGCACCGCCGCCGATATCGGCCTGATGCGCGCGGTTGCAGGCGAAGGCGACCAACTTTGTGCCCACGAAGACCGGCCGAGCGATCACCCAGTCCGGCAGGTGATTGCCGCCGGCCGTGTAGGGATCGTTCAGCAGGAAGACGTCTTCCGGCGCGATAGCGTCCTTGAAGTCGCGCAGGACGGCGCGCACGGCAAAGCCGCCACCGCCCGTGTGAATCGGGATGCCGTCGGCCTGGCTGATCAAGGTGCCGCGTGCATCGGCCAGGAAGCAGGAGAAGTCGTGGCTCTGGCTGAAGATGGGAGACCGCGCCGTGCGCGTCATCACCCAGCCCATCTGATGCGAGATGTGATCGAGCCGGTTCTGCACCAGAGCAAGCGTGACAGGATCGAGGGCAGGGCTCATTGGGCGGCCTCTCTTGCTGTGGCCTGGGCGTCGATGTGAACCAGGAAGTCGTCGCGCTCGTCGACTTCGAGCAGATCGCGTGGACCGACGAAGGCGGTCGTCGTGCGCTCCTCGATCAGCAGAGGGCCGGCGAGGCTGCAGCCCGGTCGCAGGTCGTCGCCGTCATAGACCGGCACCTCGCGCCAGCCATGTGTCGGGTCGATCCAGACTTTGCGCGTCTCGCGAGGCTTCGGCGGCGCCGACTGCGGCGAACGCGCTGCTGCCGGAGTCCAGTCGAGCCGGCCGCGGCCGACGATGCGCAGGGCGGTGATGTCGATGCGGCCACCCGGCTGGATATGGCCGAACAGACGCTGATGCTCGGCTTCGAAGGTTCGGCGCGCGGCAGCAGCGTCGAAACCCGAGGAGCCGATGGAGACGCGTACCGGCCATTGTTGGCCATCGTAGCGGAGATCGACCTGTCGCTCGGTCGCGGCCGCTTCGCCCTCGAAGCCATCGCGCAGGAGCGCTTCGCGAGCGCGAGCCTCGATCTCGGCGAAGCCTGCTTCGAGCGCGGCGGGTTCGACCTTGTCGAGATCGGCCAGGAACACCTGCAGATAATCCTGGCGAACATCCGACTGCAGCATGCCCATGGCGCAGAACGCACCGGCAGCACGCGGGAGCAGGGCGCGCCGGCAACCCAGCGCGCGCGCCACGGACGAGCCGTGCATCGGTCCCGCGCCGCCGGCAGCGACCAGCGTGAATGTCGACGGATTGTGGCCGCGCTCGATGCTAAGCCGCTCGACCGCATGCAGGAGATTTTGTTCGAGCAGGCGGATCATCCCGGCGGCCGCATCCTCGACCGAGAGGCCGAGCGGCTTGGCCAGCTTGGTTTCGATTGCGCGATGCGCGAGCGCGCTATCGAGATTGACGGCGCCGCCGGCCAGTGGACCGGGGCGCAGGCGTCCGAGCACGAGCTGTGCGTCGGTGACGGTGGGGTTCTCGCCGCCCAGCCCGTAGGCGGCAGGGCCGGGCCGGGCACCGGCGCCTTGCGGGCCGACATGCAGGAGACCGGCATCGTCCACCCAGGCAACGGTGCCGCCACCGGCGCCGACCGTATGGATTTCCACTGACGGCGTGGTGAGATGATAGCCGTCGATCACCAGTTCATCGGCCACGGGCACGTCGCCGCGCGCCATCACCATGACATCGCAGCTCGTGCCGCCGATCTCCATGGAGATCAGATTGGCCTTCTCGCCGGGTGCCGCGCAGCCCTTGAGTGCGCCGACGCCAGCCGCCGGACCGGACAGGACCAGCATCACAGGGCGCGTGGCCACCTGGTCGACGGAAACGGCGCCACCGTTGCTCTGCAACATCAGCAGGGAGCGCGGCAGGCCGAGCTGGCGCAGTTGCTCGTCGAGCGATTTGAGATAGCTCGTGACCTTGGGAGCCACATAGGCATTGACCACGGCAGTCGAGCTGCGTTCGTACTCGCCCATGGTGGGCATGACATCGCTCGACAGGGAGACCCACCGACCGTTCCAGCTCTTCGCGAGCTGGCCGCCGACCCGCCGCTCGTGGCTGCCGTCGAGAAAGCTGTTGAACAGGCAGACCGCCACGGACTCGACGCCCTCGGCCGCGAATATCTCGGCGGCCTTGTCGACATCTTCAGCGACGACCGGCTGCAGCTCGCGACCGTCGGCCCCAATGCGACCCCGGACAGGCAGGCGGAGATAGCGCGGCGCCAGGACCTGCGGAAAGGGCGCGCGGTGATCCCACTGGTTCTCGCGGATGCCGCGGCGGATTTCGAGCGAGTCGCGAAAGCCGTCGGTCGTCAGCAGGCCGACCTTGGCACCCTTCTTCTCGAGGATGGTGTTGGTAGCCACCGTCGAGCCGTGCACGAACAGCGCGCAGTCACGCAGCAGGGCGGAAAGGGGCAGGTCGAGCTGCTGCGCGGCGAGCCGCAGCACGCCCAGCACGCCTTCGCTCGGGTCGGCCGGAACCGACGGAGCTTTGTAGATTCGCACGGCGCCGGCGGCATCGCGCAGGACCATGTCGGTGAAGGTACCGCCCACGTCGACGCCGATGCGCCAGGGAGCGACGAGAGAAACAGGAGAATCAACCATTGCGTTGACACGAGCTTAGCCGTGGGCGGAAGCTCGGGCGAGATGAGAGTCGATGTTGACCACTATTTGATTTTGGGTGTGCCCCGAACGGCCGACCCGGCGGTCATTCGTGCAGCCTACGTTGCCCTCGCCAAGCGCTACCACCCCGACGTCGCAATCGGCGACGCAGAACTCGCAGCGGCGAACTTCCGGCTGATCAAGGAGGCATACGAAACACTCTCCGATCCGGACCTCCGCGCGATCTATGATCGAAAGGCGCAGCAGGCCGAAACGATGCTGGCGCGCGTCGTTGTTCCGGCCGAGCCCGGTCCGCCCACAAGGCTGCGAAGAGGCCTCGAGCATTTCGCTGCCCTCTTCCATGGCGGTCGCCAGACGGGCCTGGCCGTGGTCGCTGGTGCCATTGTTCTCGTCGGCGGGTTCCTCGCGACGAGATACCTCCTCTCGAGATATTTCGCAGATCAGCCGGTCTCGATTGCGTCGCAGCCCGACGACGAAGAAGCGAAGCGACGGGAACAGGAGCGACTGGTCATCGCCCAGGGCAGGCAGGCCAGCCAGTCCGTGTCTCCGCGACAGGCCATGCTTGGCCCGATGGCCAGACCGGGGACGACAGCGCAGCAGGGAACTCGCCTCGAAGGACCGGCGGGTCAGATACAATGCGTTGCTGCCGATGGAGTCCGGTTCGGTATCGTCAATCGCAATGGCGAAGTCAGTGTCGCCTACAACGGTGATCCCGTGGTCCACGCCTCCATCCAGCATGCCGGCAAGCGCTTCATGGTGCTGACCGGCATCGTTCCAGATGATTCGATCATCATCAGCGTCCTGCGCGGCGAGGCGGCCGGTGCGCTGGTGTTCCATGCCGACAGTGGCGGCAAGCTGATACGCACCGTGCCGGCACAGTGCGTAGGCCTCGCCTACTGACAGAGCGAAATCACTTTGCCGTGTCGAGCGTCGGCAGACGGTAGCGATCCTCGGGATCGTTCCAACCCTTGAAGTTAGGCTTGCGCTTCTCGGCGAAGGCTGCGCGCGATTCCATCAGGTCGCTCTTGGCGCCATGCTCGTGCAATGCCGCCGCGAGCCGCTCCATGTCCGGCCCGGGCGCAGGCCGCATCTGGCGCATCATATGGACCGTATTGACCCGCGAGGCCGGCGGCAGGGTCAGGAGGTGCTCCGCCATGCTGAGCGCGGTTGGCATGAGGTCTGCCGCATCCACCAGCCGGTTCACGAAGCCGATTTCGTAGAAGCGTTGCGCAGTGAAGCGGAAGCCCAGCGCCATTTCCATGGCGACGGGGTAGGGAAGGTTCGCAATGTGGCCGTGATTGTAGCCGCCGAGCAGCCAGCGCTTGGCCTCGGAGACCTCGAAGATGGCTTCGCGCACGGCCACGCGCAGGTCGGTCCGCTCGACCAGCATGAAGCCACCGCCCATGGCAAAGCCATTGATGGCGGCGATGACCGGCTTTTCGAGCTTGCCCGACATGAACGGGTCCTCGATCTCCGGTCTCCGACCACCCGGTGCGCCGTCCTTCAACGACTCCTTCATGTCCTCGCCGGCACAGAAGCCTCGGCCCGCGCCGGTGAAGATGGCGACTTCGAGCGCTTTGCTCTTGCGGAACTCGTTCCAGACCTTGGAAAGTTCCGTTCTCATTTCGTGATTGAGCGCATTCAGCCGGTCCGGCCGGTTCATCCGGACGACGAGAATTTGTCCGTGGGTTTCGGTTTCGACGACGGCCATGTTCTGCTCCTCGCGGGAAATTTACCGCGGGGAGCCTACAGTCCGGTGCTGCCTGGCGCGAGAGAGATGGACGGCGCTGCCATCTCAGAGCGAACCGATCCTAGCCCTTGATGAAGGCAAGCAAGTCGGCGTTGACCTGATCCTTCTGGATCGATGCCAGCCCATGGCTGCCTTTGGGATAGACCTTGAGCGTGGCGCCCCTCACCAGCTTGACGGACTGGTGAGCCGAAGCGTCGATTGGCACGATCTGATCGTCGTCGCCATGAATGAGCAGGGTCGGGATGTCGAACTTCTTCAGGTCCTCGGTGAAATCCGTTTCCGAGAAAGCCTTGATGCAGTCGAGCAGCGGCTTCAACCCACCCATCATGCCTTGCAGCCAAAAGGAATCGCGCTGCCCCTGGCTCACCTTCGCGCCGTCGCGGTTGGCACCATAGAACGGCACGGCTAGGTCCCTGAAGAACTGCGAGCGGTCGTCGGCGACGCCCTTGCGGATGCCGTCGAACACGTCGATCGGCAAGCCGCCGGGATTGGCGGCGGTCTTGAGCATCAGGGGCGGAACGGCACCGACCAGCACGGCTTTGGCGACACGCTTGGTGCCATGCCGCCCGATAAAACGCGCAACCTCACCTCCGCCCGTGGAGTGGCCGACCATGACGGCGTCCTTGA
Source organism: Reyranella massiliensis 521 (assembly GCF_000312425.1). Lineage (GTDB taxonomy): Bacteria > Pseudomonadota > Alphaproteobacteria > Reyranellales > Reyranellaceae > Reyranella > Reyranella massiliensis. The sequence goes on from NZ_HE997181.1 coordinate 743,288, forward strand.
GGTCGAGCTTGTCGAACAGCTCGGCGAGATCGTCGGCGTAGGTATTCATTTCGTTGCCATCCCACGGCTGGCTCGAACGGCCGTGCCCGCGACGGTCGTGGGCGATGACGCGATAGCCGTGGCTGGCGAGGAAGACCATCTGGTCTTCCCAGGCATCGGCAGTCAGCGGCCAACCATGACTGAAAGTGATCGGCCGACCGCTGCCCCAATCCTTGTAGTAGATTTCGGTGCCGTCACGGGTCTTAATGGTTGGCATGGCCTATTCCTCGGTAAGTGGAACTCCGGGCCGGGAGAATGCCTCAACGATCAGGATGAGCAACCTGCACGAAAGTATAGAGGGGTATCATGAGCACCTCCATTGCCGACGAGCGTCGCCTTCTTACTGCCGATGAATACGAGCCGGTGGTGCGCAGCCACTATCCGGCATTGAGCGGATTGAACCGCGAAGAGCTTGTCGACCTGGTGCGTTGGCTGCGCGAACGGCGGGCAAAGTTCCGCAGTCAGGTGGAGCGCCGCCATCGTGCGCAACGCGGCAAAGCCGAACCACGAGCGGCCGCCGCGGCCGAGTCGAGCGAGCGCGGCATCGCGGCCAAGAAACAGGTGTTCGCCCGCGCCCTCAAGCGAGCCAATGCCCGCCTCGATCGCGTGCTGGCGGACGAGAAGCGTGCTGCCATGGGCGCGCGCATGGCCGAAGCCCTAGCACGCAAACGTGCTGCGCGCATCCATCACCCGACGGCCGGCCGGCGGGCGGGTTCCGGCGCGCGGTCCATCGAGAACCCCAAGGGGGCCGATATCGTCCCAGGCTCGGCTGTTGGCAGCATTTCGCAGGCCACCCGAGTCGCTCAGGCGCGCCGCGACAACAAAGGCGAGTAGCGGCAGTCCTGCCGGCACAAGGTGGCGCCATCCGATGCCGGGCGTCGTGCCGGTGCTTGATATCTGTCAACGCCGCCGCCTCGGCCCTCGGCTAGATTCTCCGCAACGACAGAACGTTGGCCACGCCGGAATGACGATGGTCACAGCGGGAGACGAAGCAGAGGGGCGTGCCGATGCTTGCCAGGGACGTCATGAGTACGGACGTGACGACGGTCGCGGTCACGGCGACCTTGCTCGAAGCCACCCGGATGATGGTGAATGCCCGTGTCGGCATATTGCCTGTCGCCGATGGTGACGGCGGGCTGGTCGGCATCCTGAGCGAGCACGATGTGCTTGGGCACGAGACGGCGGAAGGCCTGACAGGCCGCGCCTGGGGAGCCAGTGAGACTGGCGGGACGCTTTCTGCACTGATCTCCAGTGTCATGACGAAGAACGTCGTCGTGGCGACGGAAGAGGAAACGCTGGCAGACGTTGCCAACCTGATGGTGAAGCACCGGGTCAAACATCTTCCGGTCGTGCGCGGCCGATCCGTGGTCGGCATCATCAGCAGGCTCGATCTCATCAAAGCCATGCTCTCCCCCGGGCCTCCCCAGGGTGCGGGACAGGACGCCGCGCCGGCCTCCGGCAGCGACGCGGTACGCGAGAACGTCGTCGCGGCGATTCACAAGCTCGGCCTGCCGCTGGGTGCGGCGTTCGATGTCGTGGTGCGCAACGGCATCGTTCACCTGTGGGGACAGGTGGCGGACCAGGAACAGGAGACTGCTTGCCGGCAGGCTACCGCTGGCGTACCCGGTGTTGTCGAGGTCATGAGCCACATGCAGGTCGTAGCTTGGCGGCAACGGCGGCATTAGGCTTGCACGCCGTGGGCTCTCTTGTGGTCCCCATTGTCGTCGCACTCGCGATAACCTGGAGTACGACATCCCGCGCCTCGGCCATGACGCTCGTGGTCGAGACGATTGAATTGCCTCGTGCCGGCGGAAATGTCCATTCCTTCCAGCATCGCCTCAAGCTCACCGGGCCATTGGAACCCGGCGACAGCGACAGGCTGCGCGACGTTCTGAAGACATTGGCGCCGGTCGGGCGCGACGCTGGCGAACTGGCGACCATCGAACTCGACAGTCGCGGCGGCGCTCTGGAAGAAGGGCTTCGCATGGGGCGCCTGTTCCGGCAATTCAGCGTCACGACGATCGTTCGCAAGAATGCCCAATGCTTGTCGGCTTGCGCCCTTGCCTTTCTCGGTGGCGCGACGGTCGCCGCAGCCAAAATTGTTCCGAGCCGGCGGCTCGAGATCGGCGGGCAACTGGGCTTTCATGCCTTCTATGCCGGCCAGGGGGAACGATCGGTCGATGCCACGGGCAGCCGCGCCAGGGGTGTCGCCGAAGGCCGGGCCGCATCCGCAATGATCATCGCCTACGCCGCGGAGATGGGCGCAGATCCGGGTTTGCTGGCGCGCGCCCTGGTGCGCCCGCCGGAAGACATCACATACATCGTCAGCGTGAGCGAGTTCCTCGCGCTGAATGCCTGCCCGGTAGGGCTCGCCCGTCCGCAATTGACCTTGGCCGAACAGGCCGCAAATCTCTGCAGCAATGCAACCGCGGGACTGGTGGTGCGGTGGTCGGACCGGATGTACGAATACACGGCCCGCGAGGCGCGCAATCTCCTGCTGGGCGAGGTTGGTCGCGGTATTACGGCCGCCGACGTCAAAAAGGGGCTGGGCACCCGCCTGGAGGAGATCATGCGGTCGGGCAACGAGACCGCGAAAGACCTCGTCTATGGCGAGCTCGCTGCAGCCGGGGTTTCCTTGCCGTCCCTGCACGACAAGACCTTCCACATGGAGGATGTGAGGTTAGGGCCGCGTACGCTCGAATGCCTGGCCAGCCTCTCGACGCACGGTGAGGCCTATGGTGTCGTTCTGATCACTTCGCGAGGCATCATGCCTCCGCCGAACGCCGCGCCGGCAGGCTGCCCTGAACTGTTTCTCCATGCACCGGACGAGCTGATCAACCTCTCTTCTCCCCCCCGGCGCTGAGACGAGCGAGGGCAGGCAAGAAAGCGCCAGCCTTCACGTCCAGACACAAAGGCCATAGGTTCGGGCAATGAAGGGCCGTCCGTGAAGGTGTGAGCTGCGCTGATCGCCGGCTGCGTCTGATACGGCAGGCGCAAGAGCGGCCGACGCTCTACACCGAGCGTCAACGCCGCTCGAAGTCGATCCGCTCGTCGACCGGCAGGCCGAGCAGGTGGCGGCGCAGGCAATCGAGGCCGAGCTCCGTCGCCCCGACGCGTACCCAGTCGCGCCCACCCAGCAGACGGGCCTGACGGGCAACCGTGCCGCCTGCGTCGGCGAGGCCAATGCAGATCGTGCCGCCGAGATCGGGCCGGTCGGCACCCTCGTCGAGATCGATCAGCACAGCCAGCGCATGGCTGGCGCCGCTCTTCTCGCGCAGGGTCCGGGCGGCCGAGGCGGCGGCTTCGGGCGTGACGCCCGTCGCTTCGAGTTCGCCGAGGTCGCGGGCAACGAGACCGCGCCGGAAGGCGCGTTCGGCGCCGGCGAGCGGGGCGAGGCGCGCCGCGAGATGGCCGCCGGTGAACATTTCCGCTGTCGCCAGCGAGGCGCCGCGTTCCAGCAACTTCGCGAGGATCACCCCTTCGAGCGTCTGCTCGTCCTCGGCAATGATGAAATTACCGAGGCGGCGGCGAACTTCCGCTTCGATGGGCGCAAGCCTGGCCGCCAGATCGGCTTCGTCCTCGCCACGGATGGCGAGCTTGGTTTCGAGCTGCGGGTAGTGCGCCTGGAAGCCGAGCTTGATGCCGCCGCCGTCCCTGAAGACCTCCATGTCGCCCAGCATCTGGTCGGCGCGCGATTCGCCGATGCCGAACGTGTGGAAGCGCTTGAGCCTGGCCACACCCTTGATGCCGCTCAGTGCCAACAGGCGCGGGATGACCTGTTCGTCGAGCATGCGGCGCATCTCGCGCGGTACGCCCGGCGTGAAGAAGAAACGAGCCTTGCCTATGGTCAGGGCAAAGCCGCAGGCCGTGCCGATGGGATTGTCGATGAACTCCGCGTTGGCCGGCAGCATCGCCTGCTTGCGGTTGTTGGGCGGCATGACCCGGCCGCGTCGCGCATAGGATTCTTCCATGCGCTGCAGCCAGTAGTCGCTCAGCACCAGGTCGACGCCGGCGGCTTGTGCCGCTACTTCCTGCGAGAGGTCGTCGACGGTGGGGCCCAGCCCGCCATTGACGATCACCGCATCGGCGCGCTCGCCGGCCTGGCGGAAGGCCTGCAGCAGGCTCTCCCGATCGTCGCCCACGGTGGTGCCCCAATGGACGCCGAGCCCGACATCGACGAGCCGCCGGGAGATGTGGCTGTAGTTGGTGTTGACGGTTTTGCCGGTGAGGATCTCGTCGCCGGTACAGAGGATTTCGACGCGCATTCGCGGGATTATCGGCTAACGTCGGCCAGAAATCGAGAGCAGGAAAATCGAGGGAGAGATCGCCATGACGTCGCTTTCATCCGATCTGCGCGAGGCGCTGGCCAAGGTGGGCACGTCGACGCTCACCGGTGTCCTGAACCGCCGGGGCTTGCGCAGCATGACACTCTACGACGTCTGGCCGATGCGCCCAGAACAACCGCGCATGGTCGGTCTGGCTTTCACCATGCGTTTCATTCCCTCGCGCGAGGACATGGACGGCCCGACCTCGACCAACCGGTCGCTGGTCCAGCCACAGGCCATGGAGGAATGCCCGCCGGGCTATGTGCTGATGATCGATTCCCGGGGCGATTCAAGGGCCGCCTCGGCCGGCGACCTCTATGTCGGCCGCCTGAAGGCGCGCGGCGCGGCCGGCATCGTCACCGATGGCGGCTTCCGCGATACCGACGGGGTGTTCAAGACGGGACTGCCGGCCTATCACCGCCGGCCGTCCTCGCCGCCGAGCCCGATTGCCCATCGGCCGGTCGATCTCAACCTGCCCATCGCCTGTGGCGGGGTCGCCGTTTATCCCGGCGACGTTATCGTGGGCGATCGCGATGCCGTCCTCGTCATTCCACCCGGCATCGTCGAAGCAGTGGCCGAGGAAGCGCTCAACACCTACCACTACGAAGAGTTCGCCGAGGCCGAGGTGGCGCGCGGCCGCTCGCTGAAGGGCCTGTTCCCCGTCGCCAGCGACGAGGCCAAGCGCGACTACGAGGCGTGGAAGAAGTGCGGCGGCAAAGGCTGAACTGCCACGTTAGGCCAGCTTCGTCAGGATCTCGAGCCCGGTCTTCAGGGTGAGGGTCACGGGCGTGCGCTCGGCGATATCGGCCATGCGCTTCTTCTGTTCCTCGTCGACGGCGCCTTCGATGGTGAGCACACGGTCGATCCGCTGCTTGTCGCCGTCGCGCGAAAAGTGGATGTCGGCGTGGACGGCCGTGACCGGCCACTTCTTGCGCTCGGCATACATGCGGAGCGTGATCACGGTGCAGGCGCCCAATGCCGACGTCAGCAGATCGTAGGGCGCGGGACCTGCATCCTTACCGCCGAGTTCGGCGCCTTCGTCGGCCTTGAGTTTGTGATGACCGCCGTGCCCGGTGGCGATGGTCGTCTCGTAGTTGGTCGTGCCGATGCTTGCCTTTGCATGCGCCATGGCTCGTCTCCCTAAACCAAGTGAATGAAAGATCGTTCCGCGGTACGCGCGCGCACCTCGCCGATCACGACGCCTTCGATCTTTCCTGCAGCTTCGGCCGGAACGGCTGCGAGCAGGCCGCCGGCCGTCTGCGGGTCGAACAGAAGCGGCAGCTTCGCATGGCTGGCCATACGGTCCATCCCGTCGATCAGATGACGCGCGCGCAAATTCTCTGGCTGCAGTGAACTCGCCAGACCCTGAGCGAACAGCTCCACGGCGCCGTCGAGGGCCGGGAGGGCATCGAGATGGAGATCGACTGAGACGTCGTCGCCGCGGCCGGTGGCGCGGATCATCTCGGCGAGATGGCCGGCAAGACCGAAGCCCGTGACGTCGGTGCAGGCATGGGCGCCGGCGGCAAGCAGTGCCGCTGCAGCCTCGTCCGAGGGCGTGCGCATGGAGGTGAGGGCGTCGGCGATCCAGCGGCCGCGCGCGGCGCCGCGCATGGCCGCCGCGAAGATCACGCCGGTGCCGAGCTTCTTGGTGAGGACCAGTTTGTCGCCCGGCCGCAGTCCACCCTTGCGCAAGGCTTTGGCGGCGACGATGAAGCCGTTCACCGAGAAGCCGAGTGCCGCTTCCGGTCCTTCGCCCGAATGGCCGCCGATGAGCGCACAGCCGGAACGATCGAGCACGCGGCGTGCGCCCGACAGCATCTGGAAGAGATCCTCCTCCATCAGCCGCTCGGCTGCAGCCGGTACGACCGCGAGCGCCAGTGCGCTGTGCGGCCTGGCGCCCATCGCCCAGACATCGCCCAGGGCGTGGACGGCGGCCACTTCACCGAAGGCGAAGGGATCGTCGACGAACGTTCGGAAGAAATCGACGGACTGCACCAGCGCCTGACCGGCCGGGACGTCGATCATCGCGGCATCGTCGGGCGCATCGAGGCCGATGGTGACGTTGGACACGGGCGACGGGGCGAGCCGACCCAGCACGCGCGTCAGGACGTTGGCGCCCACCTTGGCGCCGCAGCCGCCGCAACGCATGCCGATGTCGGCGAGAAGGCGTTTGGCCTCGGCATCGGCCAGGGCCGGATCGGGCGGTGCGTTGCGGGCGGCCATATCCATCGGGCCGGCCGGCGGCTCGCGGTACATGCGCATCCACTTGCGATCGATATGGTCCTTCCAGCGCCAGACCCAAGTCCCTTCGATGGCCCATCCGCTGCGCGTTGCGATCGCGCGGCCATCGCCCGTGCCCAGGATGGAGAGGTAGCGGCTTTGTGGCGTGAAGGGCTGTAGCGGCTGGCCGAGCAGGGCCCGGCGAAGATTGTCCGCCAACGGCGGACCCTGGCGCACGGCGAACACACCGGCTTTCGGCCGAGGATGGGCGGCCACGCTGGCGCAGTCTCCAACGGCGAAGATGCGCTCGTCGCCGGTCGAGCGCAGCGTCGGTTCGACGGCGAAAAAGCCACGCGGGTCGAGAGGGAGGCCGGTGTCGGCGAACCATTTGGCGGCGCTCGCTTCGGTAACGACGAAGGCTTCGTCGACGGCGACGCGCTCGCCGTTCGCCAGAAGGATCGCGCCGTCCTCGAGCCGGGTGGTCGCAACGTTCTCGATCAGGCGGATGCCGCGCTGGTGGAAGATCGCCCGAATCTTCCGCCGCGCTGCGACGGCCTGGCCCGACAGGATTTCGCCCTTGGTGACGAGGGTGACCGCGACCGCGGCATGGTGCGCGATGGCGCGCAGCCGATGATCGATCGCCAGCGCCAGCTCGACGCCGCCTGCGCCGCCGCCGATCACGGCGATGCGTAGCGAGCCCTGCCAGTCCTTCACGCGTTCGAGGAAGGCCAGCCAGCGGCGGCCAAGTTCGGCGATGGGTTTGACGGGTGTGGCGTGGTCGGCGGCGCCGGGGAGTGCCTCGACGCTGGGCGAGGAGCCGACGTCGACGGAGAGAAAATCGTAGGCGACCGGCGGGCGGTTCTTGAGCAGGATCTGCCGATTATTCCGGTCGATCCCGGTCGCCTCGGCGTGGATCAGTCGCGTGCCGGTCCAGGCGGCCAGCCGGGCGAGGTCGACATGACACTCGTCGAAGGAATAGTGGCCGGCGACGAAGCCCGGGATCATGCCGGAATAGGGGGTCTCGATGTCCCGCCCGATCAAGGTCAGCCGCACGCCCGGCATCGGCTTCATGGCGAAGCTCTTCAGGACATGGACATGGGCGTGGCCGCCGCCGACCAGCACGAGATCCTTGAGGAGGGGAGCGGCCTGCATCGTCTTTCCTATAACGTATTGGAATGGCCGCTGGTATGTCGGCAAATAATATTGTATATCAATATATTACGGAATTTCTTTCGAGTCGTCTTGGAGTTCCCCTATGGCCGTCACGTCTGGCCTCTCGGTTTCCCCCGATGTTCCCGAGGCCGGTACGGCTCTTGCCAGCTCGCGCTCCGCCTGGTCGCTGTCGTGGCCGATGGTCCTCGGCCTGTTCCTGTTCATCGGCCTCTTCAACGGCAGCGGCATGCCGTTGCTCAGCGATCCCGACACGCACTGGCATATCGCCGTGGGCAACTGGATGATGGCGCACGGCGCCGCGCCGACCGTCGATCCCTTCTCGTTCACGTTCCTCGGCCAGCCCTGGATCGCCAAGGAGTGGCTGTCGCAGCTCCTGATGGCGTCGGCGTTCAAGCTGGGCGGATGGGGAGGCGTTACGGCCTTGGCGGCCGGTGCCTTGGGCGTGAGCTTCGCGCTGATGATGCGGCTGGTCTTGCGCGACATCAAACCCGTGCCGGCTGCGCTGTTCACCATTGCCGCCATCGTGATGACGGCGCCGCACTTCGTGGCGCGGCCGCATGTGCTTGCCTTCCCGTTCATGCTGATCTGGGTGGCGGGCCTCGTGCGCGCCGTCGAGGAGCGTCGTGCTCCCGAGCCTCTGTTGCTGCTCGCCATGCTGCTGTGGGCCAATCTGCATGGCGGCTTCACGCTGGGACTGCTGCTCGCGGGCGCCTTCGCCCTCGAAGCCGTGATCGGCGCGCGCGATGCAGTCGAGCGCAAGACGCTCCTCGCCGGCTGGGCGAAGTTCGGCGCAGGGGCGCTGCTGGTGTCCTGCATCACGCCCTATGGCCCGGAGCCGATCCTGGTGACCCTGCGTATCTTCGGCATCGGCGACACGCTGGCGACGATTTCGGAATGGCGATCGCCGGACTTCCAGAAGCAACCGTTGCAGGAGCTGATCCTCCTGATTGCGCTCTATGCTGCCCTGTCGCGCGGATTGAAGCTGCCGCTGCTGCGCCTGCTGATCGTGCTCGGTCTCCTGCATCTCTACCTGCGCTACGCACGCAATGCCGAGCTGCTGGCGATGCTGGCGCCGCTCGCCATCGCGCCGCTGCTGGCGCGTCAGTGGCCGTCCCTCAGGCCCAACGCATCGGATGGTAAGGGCTCCTCGCTGGCGGCTCAGGCGGCGGCGCTGACGCAGCCTGCAGGTACCGCGGCCATTGCCGTTTCGGTCGTCTGCTGCACGCTCTTTGCCGCCTTCGTCGTTCGCCATGCGGCGATCGCGCCGCCGCCGCAGACCATGCCGTCGGTCGCGATGGCCTTCGCCAAACAGGCGGGCCTCACGGGTCGTGTGCTCAACCACTACAATTTCGGCGGCTACCTGATCCACGCGGGCGTGCCGACGTTCATCGACGGCCGCGGCGAACTCTACGGCGGCGACTTCATCAAGCGCTATTCCGAGATGGTGAGCCTGCGCAGCAACGATCCGCTCGATGAAGTGCTGGATCGCTATCGCATCGAGTGGACCTTGCTGCCGCCCGACCAGCCGGCCAACAAGCTGCTCGCGCGCCTGCCCGGCTGGCGCCAGGCCTATGCCGACGAGGCCGCCGTCATCTTCGTCCGCAGTCGCTAGGTCTTCAGCACGATCCAGGTGCAGTGGCCGATGGCACAGAGGCGGCCGCTTTCGGTGTAGAGCGCCGTGCCCGAGTAAAGCTTGCGGCCCTCGGCACCGATGCGCCAGCCGACTACAGCGCAGCGCTCGCCGACCTTCGGCCGGTCCAGTACCCTTGCGGTCATGCGGCCGGTGAGGGCGGGCCGCCAGTCGTCGGGATCCTGAGCGGCCCAGGCGCCGGGGCAGTCGAGGGCGCCCCACAGGAACTCGGGGCGGATAGCGCCGCTCGCGTCTGCATGGTTGGCATGTGGCACATAGCAGGAGAGGGAATAGCCGGGTTCCGGTCCCTGCGTGCCGAACACACGCAGGCCATCACCCTCGGCGCGACCACGACCGCAGACGATGCACCAATGGAAGTCGCTGTCCTCGGGGCTGCCGCCTTCTTCGCCACGTCGCATCACGTCGGCCCAGTCAGTGGGCGCTGGCGGCGGCGTGAGGTGATCGACCTTGCCGGCGCGCGCCTCGCAGATCAGCGTCTCGCTCTCGCGTAGCATGAGCGCATCGCCTTCGAGCGCGAGCTGCAGGCTGGTCTCGACCGGGATCGGCGCACGCAGCGTGATCTCGACGGCGCCGTCGCCGCCGAAGGCGCGCGTGAAGCGATCGGCCAGCACACCGCCAACATAACCGCCGTTGCCCGACAGGCGCGGGCCATTGAAGCCACGCTCGATGATGATCGTATTGTCCACGTTACTCCTCCGCGGCGCGGAACGTGGCGTGTGCATGCGGAGAATGCAAGCCTGCCGGTCGGCCAAGGTGACTTGCACACCATCAGGACCTCGTCGAGGTTGAGGCGATGAATCGGTTTGTGCCGTGGGCGCTCGTCGCGCTTTGCTTCGTCCTCGGCATTGCCAGTCGGTCGATTGGCGAAACCTTCGCTGTCTTTGTCCCGTCGATACAGCAAGCGTTCGACGCCAACCGTGGATCGGTGACACTGATCTACGGTTTCTCCCTGTTGCTCGGAGGTACGGCCGCCCCGATTGCCGGCTGGATCGCCGACCGCTTCGGCCTTCGCGTGCTGACGATGGTCGGCATGACAGCCGCGGCGCTGGCGACGGCCGGCGCGTCTCAGGCAACCAACGTCTGGCATCTCCATCTCGGCCTCGGCGTCGTAATGGGCTTCGGCAGTGCCGCGCTTTCCGGCGTGTTGAGCTCCACCTTGCTCGGCCGCTGGTTTCCGCCCAACCGGCTGGGTGTGGCAATCGGCGTCTCGTGGTCCGCGTCGGGTGTCGGTGCCATGGCGACCATTCCGATTGCCCAGCACTTGATTGCGACCGAGGGGTGGCGTGGCGCGTACCTCATTTTCGCTTGCGCGAGCGCGGTGTTCATCCCGCTCCTGATGTTCCTGCCGTGGCGACGCATCGAGCGGGGCGCGCTAGGACTTGTGCCCTTGCGTGCTGCCGGCGATGCCGGACCGACAGTTGGCGAAGCGCTGCGCGATTGGCCGTTCTGGGCGTTGACGGTGTCGTTCGGCCTCACCTCGATCGGAATCTTTTCGCTCGCCCCCCAGGTCATGATCTATCTCCTGGAGCGTGGCTTCGAGGGGGCCTACGCGGCCCAGGCATTGGCCGTCGCCGGGGTCCTGATGCCGCTCGGCATGGTCGGTTTCTCCTGGCTCGCTGATCGCGGTGGTCGGCGCCTTGCGGCATTGCTCGCTTATGGTTCGTCGATCGCAGGCGTTGGCGCGCTCGCGTTGGTGCGTGGACCGAGCGACGACCTCTGGCTGTGGCTGTATGTCCTGCTCTTTGGCGGCAGCATGGGCTCGCGTGGCCCCATGATCTCTACCCTCGCCACGCTGCGCTACCGCGGCGCTCATTTTGGCCGCATCTACGGCCTGATCAGCATGGGCATGGGCTTCGGCGGCTTCTTCGGCGCCTGGATCGGTGGCGTCCTGCATGATCTCACCGATGGTTACGCGGCGGTAATGGTACTGTCCGTTGCAGCCCTCGCGCTGGCCGCTGCCTCTCTGGGCTCGGAAGCGGGGGCCCGCGAGCGCCTCAGCCGCCCGAAGCCGTGACGGCGGGGTGATGCTTTCAAGGCATCTCGATGACTATCCCATCGACATGTTGTGTTTCCGGAAAAGCTTGCCACAATGCGCGGCATGGTCGATCGGATCGATTTTCCGAGTAGTCCCTCTCTGCGGCGGCGGGCCTAGCCGTGACGCCGGGCCTTGAGTCCTGCCATGCGCTGGTGCTCAACGCCGACTTTCGGCCTCTGTCGTACTTCCCTCTGTCGATCTGGTCCTGGCAGGATGCCGTCAAGGCGGTGTTCCTCGACCGCGTCAGCGTGATTTCCGAGTACGAACGCATGATCCACAGCCCGTCCTTCGAGATGCGGCTACCCAGCGTCATCGCCCTCAAGGAATATGTACCGGCGGCGCGCCGGCCGGCCTTCACGCGGTTCAACGTCTTCCTGCGCGACCGATTCACCTGCCAGTACTGCAACGGCGACTTCGCGACCAACGAACTCACCTTCGACCATGTCGTGCCGAAATCGCGCGGCGGCCGGACGAGCTGGAGCAACGTCGTCACTGCCTGCAGTCCGTGCAATCTTCTGAAGGGCAACCGGCTGTTGAGCGAGAGCGGTCTTGCGTTGCGTCGCGCGCCGGCCGAGCCCTCGACGCAGCTGCTGCAGGAGAATGGCCGCGGTTTTCCGCCGGGCTACCTGCACGAAAGCTGGCGCGACTTTCTTTACTGGGACAGCGAACTCGATCAGGGTTGAGACATGGCAGATCGAGTTGCGGGCAAGGTCGCGCTTGTCACGGGCGCGGCATCGGGATTGGGTAAAGCAACGGCAGAGCGTCTTGCGGAAGAGGGCGCAGCGGTCGTCATCGGTGACATCCGCGCGGAAGCCGCCAAGGAGGTTGGCGCTGCCATCTCCGCTCGAGGCCAACGCGCGCAGGCCATGAAGCTCGACGTCACCAGCGAAGCCGACTGGATCGCCGCTGTTGAGGCCACCGAGCTGGCCTTCGGCAAGCTCGACGTGCTGGTGAACAATGCCGGCACCGCCGACGGTACCTGGATTCACAAGCTCACTCTGGAGCGCTGGCGGCAGATCCACGCTATCAATCTCGACGGTGTCTTTCTCGGCATCAAGCATGGCGCCGAAGCGATGAAGCGGGCCGGTGGCGGTTCGATCGTCAACATCTCTTCGGTGGCCGGTATCGTCGGCATCGCCGAGGCGGCATCGGCCTATTGTTCGAGCAAGGGCGGCGTGACCCAGCTGACCAAGGCTACGGCACTGGAGTTCGCCCTACTCAAGACCAACATCCGCGTGAACTCCGTCCATCCGGGATACATGGATACGCCGATGCTGCAGGGCGTGATCGCCGCCTATCGCGAACCCGAGGAGGCCCGGGCGCGGCTGACGGCCAGCGAGCCGCTCGGCCGCCTGGGGGAACCGCGCGACATCGCGAATGCCGTGCTCTATCTCGCCAGCGACGAATCGAAGTTCGTCACGGGCGCGCAGATGGTGGTCGACGGCGGCTTTGCCGCGCGCTGATCAGATTCTTGTCGACAGCCAGATGGCCAGCCGCGAGCCGGCCTTGATCGCTCCCGTCAGCGCTTCGTAGGCGGGCGCCTGTTCGGCGCCGGAAGCCAGTGCCTCGTCGCGATGCTCCATCTCCTCTGCACGGAACTTCTCGACCGTGGACTTGAGGTCGGCCTCCTCGTCGCCGAGCTTGGCGGCCTGTCCGGCATAATGCTCTTCGATCGTCTCCTCGATGGCCACCGTGCAGGCCATGGCGGCCTTGTCGCCCATCAGCGCCGTGGCGGCCCCCAAGGCGAAGCCCGCGACGTTCCAGAGCGGCGACAGTGCGGTCGGCCGGACACGGCGTTCGACGAGGAGCCGGTCGAAGACCTTGTTGTGCTCGCGTTCCTGGCGCGCCATGTGGGCGATCTTGCGGCCGGCCTCGCTGTTGGCGCGGCCCGTCCAGCGCAGTGCCGCGAGCTGGCCCTCGTAGATGCGTACGGCGCCGAACTCGCCCGCCTGGTCGACACGGATCGTGCGCTCTACCAGGTCGCGGGCATCGGGATCGCCAGGATTGCGGATGTCGCCGGTTTTCATGTCTAGGACCTTGCCCGTCTGGAGATGCCCGAAGCGAGGACGATGGCCAACGCGGCGGAGAGGATGGCGTTCCAGCCCGCCATCGAGATCCCCGCCAGTTTCCAGGCAGGTTCGTCGCAACGGACCATCTTGGCGCCGAATAGATACTTTTTCAGTTCCTCCGGCGAAAGGCCGGTGGGAATGGTGCCCGAGCAGGCTTGAGGGCCGGCCCACCAGCGATATTCGACACCGGCGTGAAAGACACCGAGTGCCGACGTGGTGGCGATGGCCACGATCGCGACCAGCAGCAGACCCAGGGCGAGCCTTCGGTTCGAGGAGGCGGCGAAGGCGCCGAGGCCGGCGAGGATGGCCAGGATATGCGGCCAGCGCTGCCAGTGGCACATCTCGCAGGGCGCAAGTCCCATCCCGTACTGGAAGAAGAGTGCGCAGCCCAGCAGGAAGCCGCTGCCCAACGCCGCCAGCAGCCCGAGCAAGCTGGGAAGGGGCAGGCGTTGTAACGAAGCCATGGCGTGATCCCTAGAACATGTAGCGGAAGGCGACGAAGCCGCCGATCAGCGCAATCAGGAAAAGCCAGGTGAGCAGGGTCAGACGCTTCTCGATGAAAGTGCGGATCGGCTCGCCAAACTTCCACAGCAACGCTGCCACGAGGAAGAAGCGCGCGCCACGCGTCAAGATGGACGCCCACACGAAGGTGAAAAGATCGAAGTGTGCTGCGCCCGAGGCGATGGTCACCAGCTTGTAGGGAATGGGCGTCAGGCCCTTGATCAGGATGATCCAGGTTCCGTACTCGTCGAAGCCCGCGCGAAAGGCGGCGAGGCCCGACTGCAGGCCATAGGTCCTGACGACCCATTCGCCGATCGTTTCGAAGAAGTAGTAGCCGATTGTGTAGCCAAGCAGGCCGCCCAGCACGGAGCAGATGGTGCAGACCAGCGCGATCTGAAACGCCTTCTCGCGATTGGCCAATATCATTGGCACCAGCATCACGTCGGGCGGAATCGGAAAGAACGAACTCTCCATGAAGGAGACGGCGCCCATGGCGGGGATCGCATGGCGATGTCGGGCGAGGCGAATCACCCAGTCATAGAGGCTACGAATCATGCAGGCCGTTCCCTAGCAGGCAGGGACGAGGTTTGGCAAAGTCGCCTCATGTCACTCCTCGCCCAACCATTGAAGCTGCCGAACGGCGTCGTCCTCAAGAATCGCATCGGCAAAGCGCCGCTGACCGAGGGGCTCGCCGATGAGATGAATCGCGCGACAGCCCGCCATGTCAGTCTCTACCGAAGATGGGCCGAAGGCGGTGCGGCCGTCGTCGTAACAGGCAATGTGCAGGTGGATCGCCGTTATCTCGAGCGCCCCGGCAACGTCGTCATCGACGGCAATGGCGGCATGGATGAACTGCGTGCCTACGCCAAAGCCGGCACCGCCAATGGGACGGAACTCTGGATGCAGATCAGTCATCCCGGCCGGCAGACGCCGCGCCGGGTCTGTGATCATCCGGTGGCACCGTCGGCCGTGCCGCTTGCCCTGCCGGCCAGCGCCTTTGCGCCGCCGCGCGCCATGACGGCGGAAGAGGTAGCCGACGTGCCGCGTCGCTTTGCGCACACCGCCGCTGTCGCGCGCGAAGCCGGCTTCACCGGCGTGCAGGTCCACGCCGCGCACGGCTATCTGCTGAGCCAGTTCCTGACGCCGCTGGTCAACAAGCGCGAAGATCGCTGGGGCGGCGACCTCGCGGCGCGCGCTGGCCTTCTGCTTGAGGTCGTGCGTGCCGTCAGGACCGCCACCGCGCCGGGATTTTGCATTTCCGTGAAGCTGAACTCGTCGGATTTCCAGCAGGGCGGCTTTTCCAACGAGGAATGCCTGCAGGTCGTGAGGTGGCTGGGCGAGGCGTCGGTCGACCTGATCGAAATCTCGGGCGGCAACTACGAGAAGCCGGCCATGATGGGCAGCGGCGCCAAGGAAAGCACGGTCCGCCGCGAGGCCTATTTCCTGGAGTACGCCCAGCTCATCAAGCAGGCAGCGCCTGTGCCGATCATGCTGACCGGCGGCTTTCGGTCGAAGGCTGCCATGGAAGCGGCGCTGGGCGAGGGGGCCTGCGATGTCATCGGCCTCGGCCGGCCGATGTGCGTCGACACCGACCTGCCCAATCGCCTTCTGTCCGGCGAGACCAACAGCGCGGAGGCCTACGAGGACCAGATCGTTCCGGCGAAGGCGGGGCTCGGCTGGTTCTGCCTGCAGCTCATCGCCCATGGCGACGGTCGCGATCCCGACCGTACGCTGAGCGGCGACGATGCCATCAGGGGCTACGTCGCCAACGAAGAGAAGACAGCGGCCGCGCTGGTCGGCCGCTGATTAGCTTCAGCGTTACTCGGCGGCCTGCTTCAATTGCGTCGGCACGGTCTCGCCGGCGAACAGGGCGGCGCGGGCCGCTTCGTACTCGGCCTTGAGACGAGCCACGATTTCGGCGGCCGGCGGCGCGTCGAAGATCTGACCGACGCCTTGACCCGCACCCCAGATGTCGCGCCAGGCCTTGGCCTTGGTGTTGCCGCCGGAGCCGAAGTTCATCTTGCTCTTGTCGGCTTCGGGCAGCGCATCGGGGTCGAGCCCGGCGGCAGAGATGCTCCGCTTCAGGTAGTTGCCGTGCACGCCGGTGAAGAGGTTGGTGTAGACGATCTCCTCGCCGGTCGAGTCGATGATGCACTGCTTGTTGCCCTCGGAGGCATTGCCTTCCTTGCTGGCGGTGAAGCGCGTGCCGAGATAGGCCAGGTCGGCGCCCATCGCCTGGGCCGCCAGCACCGAGGCGCCATTGGAGATCGAGCCCGAGAGCAGGATCGTGCCGTCGTAGAACTGGCGCACTTCCGGCACCAGCGCGAAGGGCGAGAGCCGGCCGGCATGTCCGCCCGCGCCGGCGCACACCAGGATCAAGCCATCGACGCCGGCCTGCAGCGCACGCTTGGCATGGGTGACGTTGGTGACGTCGTGGAACACCAGGCAGCCGTAGCGCTTGGCCGACTTCACCACGTCGTCGGGTGCGCGCAGCGAGGTAATCTGGATCGGCACCTTGTACTTTTCGCAAAGGTCGATGTCGTGCTGCAGCCGGTCGTTGGAGCTGTGCACGATCTGGTTGACTGCGAAGGGCGCTACCTTCTTGTCCGGGTTCTTGGCCTTATATTCGCGCAGCTCCGTCGTGATGCGCTGCAGCCACTCCTCCAGCACTTCCTTCGGCCGCGCGTTCAGCGCCGGAAAGGAGCCGACGATGCCCGCCTTGCACTGCTCGATCACAAGATCCGGATTGGACACGATGAACAGCGGCGCGCCGACCACCGGGATCGAAAGGTTGTCACGCAGCAGGGCAGGAAGGGCCATGGTTTCGCTCCTTGAAATGATTATTCGCTGGGTTGAGTCGGACGTAGCATGAAGCCGCGGCGGCCGTCGTCTATTTCAGCAGCTCGAAGGCACCGCCCTTTTCGAGGGCGCGCTTGTAGGCGGGCCGGGCATGAATGCGGCCGAGATAGGCTTGCAGCTTCGGCATGCGCTCTCCGAGGCCGGCGCGTGCTGCCGCAGCTTCGATCGGGAAGCTCATCTGGATATCGGCTGCGGTAAATTCGTTGCCCGCAAACCAGTCGCGCTGGGCAAGTTCACCTTCGAGGAAAGCGAAGTGGTTCGCGATCTGTGGCCCCAACAGCGTCTTGTCGGCGCCGGAGGCGATGGCGCGTGCCACTGGCCGCATGAAGATCGGCACGCGCGTCGGCAGGCGCCCGAACACCAGTTTCATGAACAGGAGCGGCATCAGCGAGCCCTCCGCGTAGTGCATGAAGTAGGTGTAGCGCAGCCATTCGGGCGTGCCGGCTGCCGGCGTGAAACGGCCGCCGCCATAGGTCAGCGACAGGTATTCGAGGATGGCGCCCGATTCTGCCAGGGTCTTGTCGCCGTCGCTGATCACCGGCGACTTGCCGAGCGGATGCACGGCGCGCAAAGAGGCCGGCGCCATCATCGAAGGCTCGCGCTCGTAGCGCTTGATCTCGTAGTCGAGGCCAAGCTCCTCGAGCATCCAGAGGATGCGCTGCGAGCGCGAGTTGTTCAGATGATGGACGACGATCATTGATGCCTCCTGGGGCGCCTTCGTCCGCCTTCGTCAGAGCGGGCCCGGCCGCCAGTTGCCATGAAAGCCTGCCGGCACACGGCTGCTCAAGTGGGCCAGCGCCACCGGCCCCTTGGCGATGTCGGTCGCCTCGAAGACGGCGAGGTCGCTGCGGCCTTCCTCGGAGCGGTAAATGACCGACAGCACCCAGCCATCGCCTTCCGCCGCATCCTCGGTACGCGGCACGAACACAGGCTCGCCGAAGCGATCGTCGACGCCGGCATTCCAGGTCACGTTGCGGCCGGTCTGCAGATCGTAGTGAGTGATGCCCTCGCTGCGCCGGACGCCGGCTTCGACGACGTTGCCCGAGACGATCCAGCCATGGCGGTAGTCGCTCATGGTGAAACGTTCGTCGAAGCGCGGGAACTCGCCGGCGCGGTCGTCGAGCTGCTCTTCCTTGAAGGTGTTGGCGTGGCCCGAAAGGTCGAAGGTCCAGCGGAACAGCCGCGCCGCCGGCGCCTCCGTGGTGGAGGGCGAGCCGTCGGGCAGCGGGAAGAGCGGCGCCACGTCGTACTTCATGACGTCGACCACGACTTTGCCGTCGGCCGTCTCGAAATGGTTCATCGGATGGAAGACGTAGCAGGGCGGTGCGCTGATCCACTTCACGTCGGCGACGGTGCCGCCGCGCGGGATGAAGGCGATGTGGCTGCCTTTGTCCGGCTCCCAGGCAAACGGCGGCAACCCGCCCATGGCGCGCTCCATCGAGGAGGTGAGCGGGAAGACCGGCAGCACGATCCAGTTCTTCGTCACGGCGAAGTCGTGGATCATCGACGGATAGGGGCCGTCGAGGATTTCGGCGCGGGTGATCTTGCCGTCGGCCGTCACGCTCTGGATGCTCACTTCTTTGGTGAAGCGGCCCTTGGCGGAATAGCCGAAGAACACCATTTCGCCCGTCGTCGGATCAGTCTTCGGATGCGCGGTGAAGGGGCCGCAGAGCTTGTCGCCGTAGGTCTCGTAGCCGTCCTTCGGTCCGACCGGCATCAGGCTCGCCGGATCGAGCGAGAAGGGCGCATGAGCCTCTTCCAGCGCCAGCAGCTTGTTGCCGTGCCAGACGATGTTGGTGTTGGCGATGGTCGAGTTCAGCGCGAAGACGCGAGGGTCGGTGTAGCGGGGATTGCCGAAGGTGCCGGAGAGGCCTTCGCCTTCCTTGTTCTCGATCTGCCACTTCGGCGTGCGGACCCAGCGGTTCTTGTAGGAGACGTTGCCGTTCTCGATGTGGAAGGCGTGGATCATGCCGTCGCCGCCGAACCAGTGGTACGGGCCACGCGGGGCGAACTGCGGATTGGGGCCGTTGCGATAGAGGGTGCCGCACAGCTCCTTCGGCATCTCGCCGGTGATGTGGAGGTGGGCCGCGTCGGCCTCGGTGTTCACCGGGGCGTAGTAGCCGCGCAGGAAAGGATTGTCGGTCGGGAAGGCTTTGGCCATGGCGCGCTCCTGTCGTCGGGCGGGAGATAGGCGGGGACGGTAACGGTAACGCTGTGTATCTATCGAACGCTATCAATACACACTGTTTCCCGCAAGGGGCGGTCTAGGGATTATTTTCCTGGCGCCGGTAGTAGAGGTAACCGCTAAGCCCCAGGGCCAACAGCAGCAGGCCGAGATAGAACTCGGTGTGGGTCGGGCCGATCAGGTCGAACAGCGGTGTCGCCACCAGATTGAAGAACAGCATCGAGCCCGCCATGATCGCGAGCCGCAGGCGAAAGACGCGGGCAATCTCGGCGCCTTTGAAGACCGTCTGCATGCGGGTGATCATCGGGATGAAGAAGAACGGCGCGCCCAGCCCCGCGATCAGGCCGGCTGCCATCATCGCTGGCAGCTTGTAGGGATTGTCGAGGCCCCAGGCGGCCAGCGCAATCAGCGCGAAGCCCGCACCCATGGCGACATAGCCCAGGAACATGGTGGAGAGCGGCCGGCGGAAGCGTACGCTGCCGGCGATCAGATTGCCCAGCACGTCGCCGACGCCGCAACTGCCGACGATCAGGCCGAGCGAGGCGAGACCATGGAAGCCGAACAAGTGCGGGTCGTGCTCGAACACCATCAGGGCAATGCAGAGCTGCAGCGCCACGCTCCATGGCCCGTTGGCGAAGGCGTTGACCAGCAGCAGCGCACCGGTCGTACGTTCGCGCAGCATCAGGCGCGCGCCGTCGAGCAGGGCATCCCAGGCGCCGCGCCAACCGCCGCGTCCGGGCCGCAGCCTGGCGGCGGGATCGACCAGGCGGTCGCGCACGGCCCAGATCGCGAGCGCCGACAGCACGAAGCCGACGGCGGTGATCGTCAGGAAATGGATTACCGGCAGGAGCGTATTGAGGATCGCTGCCATCATGGGGCCGATCAGGCGTGCCAGCCGCCAGGTGGCGTCGAACAGGCCGTTGATCGCCTGCATGGCGCTGCGGTCCGTCACTAGCACGGGCACGGCCGACTGCAACGCCGGCGTGAAGACCATGCGCAGGCCGGCCAGCCCCATGACCGAGGCGACCAGCAGCGGGATCGAGACGCCCCAGATGTAGAAGCCGATCACGGGCAGCAGCGCCATCACGGCGCTGGCGTATTTGGAACCGATCATGGCGCGGTCGGGGCGCCAGCGATCGAAAGCCGAGGCGCCCAACAGGCCGACCACCAGCATGGCGGCATACTGCGTGGCGTTGACGTAGCCCGCAGCGTTGCCGATCTGCTCCGCCGCGATCCAGACGACCGCCACCCGGAAGAGGTCTTCGCCGATGGTCGAGGCGGCCAACCCCGACCAGACGGTAGCGACGGCAGGGTCCTTGAGCGGCCGGAAGACGGGAATCATGAACGAACGCCCAGAATCATGAAGCTGCGCTAGGCGTCACTTCACCCACACCCCGCCATCCTTGTTCTTGTAGCCGAGGGACAGATAGGCAGCGTCGACCAGCGATTGGCCGCGCTCGTTCATCAAGAGGCCAGGGCCCATGCGGTTCATGGTGTAGCCGAAGGAAAGGCCGGCTATTGGATCGGCGAAACCCAGCGAGCCGCCGGCGCCGACATGGCCGAAGGCGGCACTGCCCATGATCACGCTGTCGCAATCCTCGCCCCACAGCCTCGCGGCCATGCTGCGCTTGCGGTTGTCCATCGACTTCATGAAGCCCAGGGCGAAGCGTGTCGGAATGCGCAAAGTGGCGTCGTCGTGCGTCGCCATCGAGACCTCGCCCATGCGGGTGAGCGTCTTGCCATCGACGAGCTTTCCGCCGCCTTTCGCCAGCGGTGCGTACATGCCGGCAAGGCCGCGCGCGTTGGTGATGCCGTTGGCCGCGCCGATCTCGGCGGCATGGCCGGCGCGCGTGTTGGCGCCGCCGGAGCGCCAGGCGCCGTTGTTGAAGTAGAAGAGGGCGGGGATCGACTCCTTGTTGGTCGCGAGATCGCGCATGAACGGCGTCACCGCATCGGCTGCCTTGTAGACATGGGCCACGATGGGCGCGACGCGCGGCTCCATCTCCTCGGGCAGGCCGATCCAGAAGTCGAGGCCCAGCGGACCCGCGATCTCGTCACGGAAGAACGTGCCGAGCGACTTGCCCGAGACGCGGCGCACCATCTCGCCCACCGTCCAGCCGAAGGTGAAGCCGTGATAGCCGTTGCGCGTGCCGGGTTGCCAGAACGGCTCCTCGTCGGCGAGACGCGCCGTCATGTAATCCCAGTCGTAGGGGCCGTCGTCCTTCACCTTGGCGCGCACCGCGGGCACGGCCGAGGAGTGGTCGAGCATCATGCGCGTCGTTACATGCCCCTTGCCGTGCTGGGCGAATTCCGGCCACAGCTCGCGGACCGGCGCATCGAGGTCGAGCTTGCCCTGCGAGGCCAGCACATGGGCGCAAAGTGCCGTGGCGCCCTTGGTGCAGGAGAAGACGATGGACAGCGTATCGCGTGTCCACGGCGCCTTGGTCTTCTGGTCGGCCGTGCCGCCCCACAGATCGACGACCGTCTCACCGCCGACCGTGAGGCAGACCGAGGCGCCGATCTCGCCCTTGCTGTCGAAGTTCGCCTTGAAGGCTTCGGCGACGCGCTCGAAGCCCGGCTTGCACGTTCCCCCGATTTCCTTGGTGGTCATTTCGGCTCCGGCAGGTCGAAGACGTTGAGGAGAAAGCGCGCGGCGAGCTGAAGGCCCGTCTCGTCGATGCTGTGGCCGACACCGGGGGCGATATGCACGCCGACCTGGAGACCCTCGCCGGTCAATGCTGCGGCAGCGCGTTGCGTCAATGTATGCGGCAGCATCTCGTCGCTGTCGCCATGGATCAGCAGGACCGGCGGCCTATTCTGTAGCTCCGACTGCAACAGCTCGGCGCCGGCCAGCATGCCCGAGAAGCCGATGATCCCGGCGAGCTGCTTCCGGCGCCGCAGCCCGACATGCAGGGCCATCATGGTACCCTGGCTGAAGCCGACCAGGACGGTCTTCGATTCATCTAGCCCGTAGGCCGCCATGGTTTCGTCGAGATAGGCATCGAGCAGCGGCGCAGCGGTGCGCACGCCGGCGAGCGCGATCGTGGGATCGAGCCGGGAGATGCCGAACCACTGATAGCCGAAGGGATTGCCTTCGCAGGGCTGCGGCGCGTTGGGCGCGTGGAACACCACGTCAGGCATCAACTGGCCGAGCAGGGGCGCCAGCCCGATCAGGTCGTTGCCGTCGGCGCCGTAGCCATGCAGCAGCACGACGAGATGGCCGGGCTTGCCGCCGCCATGCGGGCCGTGGCGAGGGCCGTCGAGCTTGGTCATGTCTTTTTCTCTCCGTTCTTTTCCCGGGCGCTCCAGTCCGGCATGTTGCGGCGATAGTGCCAGAGCACCAGCGCGGCGGCGCTGCGCCAGGGACGCCAGGCTTCGGCGATCTTGAGCAGCCGCTTGGCGTCCGGCCGTGTGCGCAGCTTCTTGAGGTGCTGCGCGGCCACCACCAGGCCGAGATCGAGGCCCGGCATGATGTCGGGGCGGCCGTGTGCGAACATCAGATAGATTTCCGCCGTCCAGGGGCCGATGCCCTTGGCCTGGGTCAGCATGGCGATGGCCGCTGCATCGTCGAGATCGTCCAGCGACGCGAAATCGATGCGACCTTCGACGATGTCGGTGGCGAGGCTGCGGCCGTACTTCATCTTGGCGCCCGACAGGCCGACGGCGCGAAGCTGCTCGTCGGTCTGCGCAAGGAACGCCGCCGGCTCCATCGACGGCACCGCCGCCTCGAGCCGCAGCCAGATGCTGCGCGCGGCATGTACCGAGACCTGCTGGCCGACGATCGACCGCATCAACCCGCCATAGCCGGTCGGCATGTCGCGCAGCTCCGGCGTACCAGCCTCTTCAAGCGCACGGGCAATGTCGGGATCGGCATCCGCCAGCTCGCGCAGCGCCTTCTTGAGGGTCTTCTTGTCCAGAACGATGCGGGTCGCGACTTTGGCCATGGCCTACCCGCCATAGCACGCGGCGAGGGCGCGCTGTAACGTCGGATGATGACCGTCGTCACGCGTTTTGCCCCCAGCCCGACAGGCGAACTTCATCTCGGCAGCGTCTACTCCGCCAGGATCGCCTGGCAGCGGGCACGAGAGGCCGGCGGGACTTTCCTGGTGCGCATCGAGGACACCGACATTCGCCGCTGCCGCCGCGAATACGAGACCGCCATCCTCGACGATCTGCGCTGGCTGGGGCTTCACTGGGATGGCGAGGTGCGGCGTCAGTCCGATCATTTTGCCGACTATGGCAAGGTGCTGGACCAGCTCGATGCGCGCGGGCTGATCTATCCCTGCTTCTGCACCCGCGCCGACATTGCCCGAGAGATCGCTGCGGCGGCCAGCGCGCCCCATGGGCCCGACGGCCCGCTTTATCCCGGCACCTGCCGTTCCCTGTCGAACGAGGAGCGCCGCCATCGCATTGTCGCCGGCCACGAACTCTGCATGCGGCTCGATGCGGCGCGGGCGGCCGAGCAAGCGGGGCCCTATTCCTTCGTCGACGAGACCAGGGGGCGCATCGAAGGACAGCCCTTGTTGATGGGCGACTTCGTGATCGCCCGCAAGGATACACCGACCAGCTATCATCTGGCTGTCACGGTCGATGATCACCTCCAGGGCGTCACGTTGGTGACGCGCGGCGAGGATCTGTTGCCCTCGACCCATGTCCATGGGTTGTTGCAGAAGCTGCTGGGTTACGCTGCACCGCAATATGCGCATCACCGCCTGTTGACCGACTCAGAGGGCCGTCGCTTCGCCAAGCGAGACAGGGACCTCACCATCCGCGCCCTGCGGGAGGCCGGCAAGACGCCGGCCGACGTATTCGCCCTGATTGCTGCCTTCCCGTCGAAGGCATAACATTTCGCTATGGACCGGAATGAACAACTTGCCGTCGGGAGGCGGCTGCTCGGCCATATCGACGGCCGCACCACCGATCTTGCGGACGCTCTGTTCCGCAACAAGGTCGACGCCTACTCGAGCACCGAACGGGCCGCGCGAGAGCGCGATGCGCTGTTCCGCGCCCTGCCGCTCTTCATGGGCCTGTCGTCGCGGCTGGCCAAGCCCGGAGATTATGTGACGGAGGACGTCGCCGGCATGCCGGTGCTGATGACGCGCGGCGTCGACGGAGCGATCAGGGCCTTCGCCAATATCTGTCGTCATCGCGGCGCGCCGGTCGCGCAAGGTTGCGGCAACGCCCGCGCCTTCGTCTGTCCCTATCACGGCTGGACGTACGACGGACAAGGCAAGCTGCTCGGTGTTACCGACAAGGTGGGCTTCGCTGGTCTCGATCTCGGTGCGCATGGCCTCGTGCGCCTGCCGGTCGGCGAGAAGCACGGTATGATTTTCATGCGCGCGACGCCGGTGCAGGAAGGCGAGAGCGTAGACATCGATGTCGATACGACACTGGGGGCGATGGCTCTGGATTTCGCCGCGCTCGAACTGAACACCTATCCGATGTTTTCGGTCGATCGCGTGACGCCGCGCATCAACTGGAAGTTCGCAGTCGATACCTTCCTCGAAGGCTATCACATCCCGCATCTGCACCGGAAAACCATCGCGCCGTACTTCATCGGCAATTGCGGGACGTTCGACGGGGCAGGCCGGCACGGTCGTATGTGTGTGGCGAGGACCTCGATCGACGGCGTGCGGTCACTGCCGGAAAACGAGCGCAACTTCCGTCCGCATGTGATTGCGATCTACCAGCTTTTCCCCAACACGATCATCGTCTGGCAGGTCGACCATATCGAGATCTGGCGGGCCTTTCCGGATCGCGACGACCCTGGCCGCTGCGAAGTCGAGTTCACGCTCTACATGCCTGCCGATAGCGATCGGCCGGCAGCCTACTGGGAGAAGAACCGCGACATCGCGATCCGCACGGTCATGGAAGAAGACTTCCCGCTGGGGGAACGCATGCAGATCGGTTTCGAATCGGGCGCCACGGAGGAAGTGATCTACGGCCGCAACGAGCCGTCGCTGGTACACTTCCACAGCTCCATCCGCAGCGCCCTCGGCGTCGCGGCGTGACCGCCTCCGAAAGGCTGCCCGACTTCCCTAGGAGCGGCTGCGCCGTCGTGATCGGTGGATCGGGCGGGATCGGCCGCGCCATTGCCCTGCAACTTGCCGAGCGCGGCTGCGATATCGCGCTCAATTATTTCAGCAATGTCGGCGGCGCCGAAGAAACGGCAGCCCGCGTTCGCCGCGCCGGCCGCGAGGTCCATGTCGGCCAGGTCGATCTGCGTGATGAAGCCCTGCTGAAGCAGTTCGTCGACGAAGCTGGACAGCATTTCGGCAGCGTGCATACGGCGATCTACGCTGCCGGTCCCTACATTCCCATGCGCTTCGTCAGCCAGCAGCCGGCCGCGACCTTCCGAGAGGTGATGGAGCACGATGCTTTCGGTTGCTACCACCTGGTGCAAGCTGCTCTTCCTCATTTGCGGGCCACCAAGGGAAGCTTCACGGCGATCGTGACGCCGGCCATCCGTCGCTACGCCACCAAGGATATCCTGAGCGCCGCACCAAAGGCCGCGATCGAGCAGATCGTGAAAGCCATCGCCGCCGAAGAGGGCCGCTTCGGTGTGCGGGCCAATGCCGTCGGCGTTGGCGTGATCACCGACGGCCTTTACCACGCGCTGGTCGAGCGCGGCGACTTCGACGAACGTTTCCTCGAAGCCTCGCGGCAAGCCAAAGCGCTGAAGCGGCTGGGTACGGCGGAGGAAGTGGCCGAGGGTGTCGTGTTTCTGGCGTCTGCCCGCGCGCGATGGATCACTGGCCAGACCCTGATGGTCGACGGAGGGTATGCCTTGTGAAGCGGACCAAGCCGCCGTTCCGTGCCGACCAGGTCGGTAGCCTCCTGCGTTCCCCGCCGCTCAAGGCGGCACGCACCAAGCGCGCCACGGGCGAGATCACGCCAGCTGAATTGAGGGCGGTCGAGGATGCCGAGATCCGGAAACTGGTCGCCAAGCAGGAAGAGATCGGCCTGCAGGCCGTGACCGACGGCGAGTTCCGCCGTTCCTGGTGGCATTACGACTTTCTCGCCGGTCTCGACGGAGTCGAACTGGTGAGCGTGGCGCAGGGCCTGCAGTTCAAGGGGACCGAGACCAAGGCCGAGGGGCTGCATGTCCACGGCAAGATCGACTTCACCGATCATCCGATGATCGAGCACTTCAAATTCCTGAAGTCGGTCGCGAAGGCCGTGCCGAAGATGACCATTCCATCGCCGACGGCGTTGCACTATCGCGGCGGCCGGGCGGCGATCGAGCGGTCGGTCTATCCCGAGATGGAGCCATTCTTCGAGGATCTCGGCGGGGCCTATGCCAAGGCGGTGCGTGCTTTCGGCGAAGCAGGCTGCACCTACTTGCAGCTCGACGAGGTCTTCGTCGCCTATCTCTGCGATCCTGCTCAGCGCGACTATCTGGGCGGCCGCGGCGACGACCCCGACAGGCTACTCCACATCTACGCCGATCTGGTGAATGCCGCCGTCTCGGGCCGCACGCCCGGCATGACCATTTCCATGCATCTCTGCCGGGGCAACTTCCGCTCGACCTGGATGGCACAGGGTGGCTACGAACCCGTGGCCGACGTGCTGTTCAACAAGATGGGCGTCGATGCCTATTTCATGGAATACGACAGCGAGCGCGCCGGTGGCTTCGAGCCGCTGCGCATGCTGCCCAAGAACAAGCTCGCCGTGCTTGGGGTCATGACCTCCAAGACCGGAGCGCTGGAGGACAAGGACGTGCTCAAGCGCCGCCTCGACGAAGCGGCGAAGTTCGCCGACCTCGACCAGCTCTGTCTGTCGCCACAATGCGGCTTTGCCAGTACGGAAGAAGGCAATCTGCTCGCCGAACAGGAGCAGTGGGCCAAGCTCGCACGCTGTGTCGAGGTGGCGAAGGAAATGTGGGGGTGGTGGCGGCCGCCGGTGCCGGCCTGTAACGCCGCGAAGGCGTCTGTAACACCGAGCAATCATTTGTCATTTCACTTCGCTTCGGCGAAGCAGCGATAGTCGTGCGATGGCGTCCATCGTCGTTCTTCTGGCCGTTTTCGTCATGACGCTGGGCAATGTGACGATCCACGCGACCGTGGGATTGTTCGGCCGCAGCATCGGGCTCAGCGAATTCCAGGTCGGCGTTATCATCGCCTCGTCGGCTTTGCTGTTCGTACTTACTTCGTTGTACTGGGGCCGGTCCGCCGACGAGCGAGGGAGGCGTCCGGTAATCCTGTGGGGATTGGCCGGCGCAGCCGTGTCCCTGCTGTTGTTCGGCACCCTGTTCACCTTGAAGAGGGGCGACACCGACGTTCTCGTCGCTTTCCTGGCTCTTCTCGGCGCGCGGACGATCTATGGTCTCCTTTGCGGCGGTGTGCAGCCTGCGGCCACTGCGTACATGGCGGATATCACGAACCATTGCGACCGGGCGGCTGGTGTGGCCATGGTCGGCGCGGCCTTCGGCTTGGGAACGATGGTCGGTCCCGTGCTGGTGGCGCTTCTGGTCGGGTACGGTTTTGCCGTGGCGCCTTTGGTAGCCTGTTTCTTGACGGTGCTGACCGCCATCATTGTCGTCGCCCTCCTGCGTGAGGTGCCGCCCACGGCCGCGATGAGCACATCTTCGCCAACGGCGAGCACCGGCAGGATCACGCCCTATCTGGCGCTCGCCTTCGTCTTTCATTTCGCCTTTGCCGGGCTGCAGGCGACGAACGCCTTCTATATTCAGGACACCCTCAAGGTCGACACGATCGAGGCGGTGCAACGGGCGACCCTGGTCAGCCTGGCCTTCGCCACCTCGTCGTTCGCCTTCCAGGTCTTTGCCGTGCGCCTGCTCAAGTGGTCGCCGAGCATGCTGCTGTCGGCCGGCTTTGTGGTTTGTGGCGGGGCCAGTGTCGCCTGTCTGTTGGTGCCCGATTTCAGCTGGTTGATGCTCTCCTTCGGGGTGATGGGCATCGGCTTTGCGGCCAGCCAATCGGGATTGACCGCGGGGGCCTCGTTGGCGAGCAATGGCAACCGGCAGGGACGGGTCGCAGGGCAGCTTCAGGCGGCCGTGTCTGCCGCCTGGATCATCGGCCCCCTGGCCGGCGCGGCACTGTACGAAGTCTCAATGAGCGGACCGTTGATGCTTACGGCGGCAGCGATGGCGCTTGGCCTTTTCGCCCTCTTCGCCGTCACCGTCCCTCGAGCTGCTTGAGCAGCCACACTTGCGGCGTGTTCGATTCGAGGAAGTCGCGTCCGGCCTTGCGCTTCTGGGGATCGGAAACATTGCCGTCGACGATCGCGACGATGAGATCGCACTTGTAGGTGAAGGCGACGCCCTCTGCATAGCGGAAGGAGCCGTTGCGTCGTTTGTGGCGGTAAGTTCGTGCGCGGCCGAATAGGTCGGTGATGCGAATGCGGCTGCCGGGCCCTACGGGCTCGAAGCGCGGATCGAGCCGCCGGATGTCGACGGCGAGATCCAGTGCTTCGTCGGACAGCACTTCGGTCTGGCAATCGCCACAGAGGCCGGGCTTCAACTGCACATAGACGTCGTGGTCGTCGCCGGTCCAGGCGCGGCCCGCCGGCCACGGCTCAGGCGGGAAAGGCCAGGGGAAAGGCCGCCAGCCAAGCGGGTCTGTATGGCCGAGCGCTGCCCTATCTTCGGCCCAGCGCGCCGCGTAGGCGAGGGCGCCGACTTGGGCTGCAACCACGCCTGCATAGATCAAGGTACGCCGGCGGCTGGTCATGGCCTTCGCGCCGGTGCCCCCAGTTCCGTCGGAGCATCGTCTGCCATGCCCCGACTATAGCGCGTCACCCGATGCGGGTCAGATCTGATGTGCCATCGGCGGCGCCGGGATCGGCCGCACGCGCTCGTAGGCCGCCGCCGCCCGCAGGACCAGCGCATCGCGGGCATGGCCGCCCACGATCTGCAGGCCGATAGGCATGCCCTCGCGGTCGAGCCCGCAGGGGATGGTGGCGGCCGGCTGGCGGGTCAGGTTGAAGGTGAGGGTGAAGGGCGTCCAGCCGATGTCGACGCCGTCGCCGCCCCAGGCGGCGTTTTCGTTCACCGCGAAGGCCGTCATCGGCATGGTCGGCGTCAGCAGCAGATCGTACTTGGCCATGAACTGATTCATGATCGCGGCCACGGTCTGGCGCTGGTGGATGGCAGTGACGACCGCCTCCTGCCCAAGGTTGGCGCCGACTTCGGCGGCCTTCAGCAGGCCCGGATCCATCAGCGCGCGCTTCTCATCGCTGAAGCTTCGGGCGAGGATCGCGACATTCGACTGCCAATGCGCATTCAGGATGCGCCGCGGGTCGAGGCCCATCAGGTCGGGCGAGTCCTCGACGATCTTGGCGCCCAACGTCTTGAACACCTTCACGGCATTCTCGACGGCCAGGGCGACATCGCGGTCGATCTTCTCGCGTTCGACGAAACCGAGATTGGGCGAATAGGCGATCCTGAGGCCCTTCACGCCCTTGTCGAAGCCCTTGAGGTAATCCTCGGCATCGTCGGGCCGGCCGTAGGGATCGCGCGGATCGGGCCGCGCCATCACGTTCATCATCATGGCCGCGTCGCGCACCGTGCGCGTCATCGGCCCGATATGCGAGAGCGTGCCTTGTGCCGACGGCGGCCAGAGCGGCACGCGCGCCTGCGTGGGCTTCAGCCCGAAGATGCCGGAGAAGGAGCAGGGGATGCGGACGGAGCCCGCGCCGTCGGTGCCGACCGCAAGATTGCCCATGCCGACGGCTTCGGCCGCCGTGCCGCCGCCCGACGAACCGCCCGGCGTGCGGCCGATCTTCCAGGGATTGTGCGTGGCGCCGTAGAGGCCGGAATCGGTGACCCCCTTCCAGCCGTATTCCGGCGAGGTGGTCTTGCCGAGCAGCACGGTGCCGGCCTCGCGCAGCCGCTGCGCTACAGGAGCATCGGCCGTCCAGGGGCCTTCCGGATCGGTGGCGAGGCTGCCCATGCGCGTCGGCATGCCCTTGGTCAGCACCATGTCCTTGATGGTGATCGGCACGCCGTCGATGTCGGAAAGCCGCTTGCCGCCCTTCTTCCAGCGCTTTTCGGAGGCGCGCGCCTGACGCAATGCCGAGTCGGGGTCGAGATGCTGGAAGGCGTTGAGCTGCGGATTGAACGCGTCGACGCGCGCCAGTGCCGACTTGGTCGCCTCGACCGGCGAGGCCTTGCGGGCCTTGTAGAGTTTCACCAGCTCGTGGGCCGGCATCATCGCAAGGTCGGCAGTCATTACTTGGTCTCCGGAAGGACAGTGAACTTGAGGGGATGCGCCGCGGCATAGGCTGCGGCCGCGCGCAGGACGAGCGCGTCCTTGTAATGGCCCGAAGCAATCTGCAGGCCGATCGGCAATCCCTGGCGCGACAGACCGCAGGGGACAGAAGCCGCGGGATGGCGCGTCAGGTTGAATTGCGGCGTGTAGGGCGACCACATCACGTTGGCCTTGCCGTCCGGGCCGTCGGGCAGGTTCTTGCCGACTTCGAAGGGCTGCACGGCGACAGTCGGCGACAGCAGCAGATCGTACTTGGCGAAGAAGAGGTTCCAGGCGATGGCGAGCTCCCGGCGCGTCACCTGAGCGTTCACGACATCCTGCAGCGTGTAACGCAGGCCGGCCTTGGCGCCTGCCAGCAGGTTGGGATCGAACTCATGGTGCCGCTCCTCCGGGAAAAGCTGCAGCAGTCGTTGCAGGGCGGAGAGCCAGTGGACCACGAAGCTGCGGCTGGCATCGGCAAAGGGGAAGGGCGCTTCGACCTGCTCGACGGTGCAGCCGAGCTTCTCGAACTGGCGCGCGGCCCGGGTCACCATGGCGGCAACTTCGATGTCGACCGGATGATCGCCGAAGCGCAAGACGAAGCCGATCTTGAGGTTCTTCAGCTTCTTGCCGAGCTTGTCTGCGTAGTCGGTATCATCTTCGGGCAGGGTATGAGGATCGCGTGCGTCGGGCCGGCTGATGACGTTCATCATCAGCGCGCAGTCGAGGGCCGTGCGGCACATGGGGCCGGTGTTGGAAAGATCGCCGGTCATCGAGGGCGGCCACGCCGGCACACGTCCGAAGGTGGCCTTGAGCCCGACCAGACCAGTGAAGCTCGCGGGAATGCGCACCGAACCGCCGCCATCGGTGCCGATGGCGATCGGCCCCAGCCCGGCGGCGACGGCAGCGCCTGCACCGCCGGAGGAACCGCCCGGCGTGCGCTCGGGGTTCCACGGGTTGCGCGTGATGCCGTGCAGCGGGCTGTCGGTGACACCCTTGTGGCCGTACTCGGAGCTGGTGCTCTGCGCGAATACGATGGCACCGGCTTCGCGCAGGCGCGCGACGGCGGGCGCGTCGGCGTCGGCAGGCGTCTTGTCGGTGAGCTTGCTGCCCATCGAGGCGGGCCAGCCCTTCACCCGCACCAGCTCCTTGATCGAGACCGGCACGCCGTCGAGCGGCGACAGCGGCTTGCCCTTCTGCCAGCGCTTCTCGGATTGGCGTGCGGCGACCAGCGAGCGGTCGGCGTCGATCCGGCAGAGGGCGTTGATCGTCGGGGCGAGTCGATCAGCGCGCGCCAGGACGGCCTTCATCGTCTCGACCGGCGAGGCTTTGCCCTTGCGGTAGAGCTTTGCGAGCTTTGCCGCGCTCGTTTGAGTGAGATCCGTGGTCATGCCGTTTCCCCCGTCATTCCTCGTTGAGCTGCGGCCCTGTAGCGGCGCGCGAGTTGCTCGGCTTGGTACTCGGCGGCCAGCGCCTGCTCGGTGCGGCCGACCTTCTTGTAGAGATCGGCCAGCGCCCGCTTGGTCGCGGCGACCGACGGCCTTTCGCGTTCGTCGGCCTGCAGGATGGCGAGCGCAGCGTCGTTCCAGCCCGACCGGGTCAGCGCGTCGAGATGGATGGCGCCGAACAGGGCGCGTTGGGCGATGGAACCGCCCAGAGTGCGCAGATGCGGCATGGCCCGGCCGAGAAGGCGGGCAGCGTTTGCATGTTCGCCCTTGGCATGTGCGGCAAGGCCGTGCGCCAGCGGCACGGCACAGTCCGCCCAGGTCTCCCGCTCGAAAGGCTTGGCGCGCTCAGCCCGATCCTCGAGGCTCGCCAGCATCTCGGTGACGGCGCTCTGCTCGCCGGCGCGAGCGAGGCCGTAGAGATACTGAACGTCGTGGAAAGCCGAGTAGTGCTCGTGCAGGCGCGGCTTGAGGTAGGTCGCGAGGTCGGCCCAGCGGCTGCCGACATCGATGCCGCGCAATTCGAGGCGGGCCAGCAGAGAGATGGCGTTGATCTGGTCCTCGCAGAATTCCTTCCACACGCCCCACACGCGCTGATCGTAGAGCGCCAGCGCTTCGTCGGTGCGATCGAGGTCGATCAGGAAGAGGGCGAGATGCCACCAATTATGGGTGGCCATGAAGGAGTTGCAGCCCGCCCAAGTGTCAGACACCGACTGCAGGAAGGCCACACCCTCCAGCATCTTGCCGCGCGCTTCCAGGCAATGGGCAATGGCGTGGTGGGCCCACGGGTCGTGGCGATCGAGGGCGACGGCCCTGCGGGCGAGGGCCTCTGCCTCGTCGAGGCGATTGCACTCTTCCAGCCCGAAAGCATGCATTGCCAGGACGAAGCGATTGTCGTTGGCGGACGTGAGCTGTTCGCCGATGCGGAGCAGGCTCTCGGAGTCGCCGCGATTGAAAGCATGAATCTGCGCGAGCTTGGCGGCCAGCAGATCGCGCGGCCACTCGGTTACGATCTTCTCGAACGTATCCGCACTGTGATCGAGATCGCCGTCGATCCAGCTCTCGATGGCGGCAACCCAGGCCTGTTCGCGCCCGTTGGCGCCTGCGGCCATTGCCTTGGCGCGGGCGAGGTAGCGCTGGGCGGCGGCATGGCTTTCGTCCGAATACATCGTCAGCATCAGGCCGGCCGCGACCAGCGGCAGCATCAGGCATTTTTCTTCCTTGTCCGCGGCGGCAATGAACGTCGCGAAGCGGTTGCCGAAGGCCAACCACTCTTGCCTGACGAAATCGAGCGCCGCGACCGCACTCTCGTCGGCATTGCTCAACTCCAACCCTTGCCCGTCGCGCCTCACGTCTTGCTCCCTATTGCCGTTGCGTAAGCTTCGCATGCCATGCGACGTTGGGCAAAACGACAAGAACGAGACCGGGAGGAAAAAGTGAAACGTCGCCATATCTTGGCCGGGACGATTGCATCGGCGGCCCTGATCCCCACGTCACGGGCGTCGCGCGCGCAGGCTTTCCCCGACAAGCCGATTCGCTTCGTCGTTCCCTATGCGCCCGGCGGCGCGACCGACACGTCGGCGCGTATTGCCGCCGAGTATCTTTCCAACAAGCTCGGCCAGCAGGTGATGGTCGACAACAAGCCAGGCGGCGGCACCATCATCGGGACCGACATCGTCGCCAAGGCCAAGCCCGACGGCTACACGATCCTGCTTTCGCCGGGCACCATCGCCACCAACAGCTCGTTCGGTCTGAAACTGCCCTATGATCCGACCAAGGATCTCACGCCGGTGATCGGCTACGTCGACATGCCGCTGCTTCTCGCCTGCAACAAGGAAGCGCCCTTCAAGACGGTTGCCGAACTGATCGACTACGCGAAGAAGCAGCCGCAGCCCGTCAGCTACGCCTCGCCGGGCAATGCCAGCATCCCGCATCTATGGGGCGAACAGCTTCGGTCGCAGGCCGGACTCAGGCTCGAGCATATCGGGTACAAGGGCAGCGCCGATGCTCTGAAGGATGTGCTGGGCGGTCACGTCATGCTCTTCTCGGACACGCTGCTGCCGACCGGGGCCGCGGTAAAGGATGGCCGACTGCGCGGTCTCGTGGTGGCGGCTGCAAAGCGCACGCCGATGCTGCCCGACGTCCCGACAGTGATCGAGGCTGGACTGCCCGCAAGCATGCAGGCAGCGGTGTTCTTCGGCGTCATGGCGCCGGGCGGCACCCCCGAGCCTGTGGTAGTGCGTCTCAACTCGGCCTTTGGCGACGCGATCGCCGATCCTGGAGTCAATAAGAGGCTGGTGGATCTCGGTTTCGTCACGGTGGGGGGCAGCTCCGCCGACTACGGCAAGCGCATCGCCATGGAAACTGAGAAATGGCGTCAGGTGATCAAGGAAGCCAAGATCACGCCGCCGGGCTGAGATGAAGCCGTCCGTGGGTTCATCTACGACTTGGGCGACCCGCCCAGGAAGCAGAAGATCACGCCGCTCTTGCCGGCACAGATGTGACTGTTGCCGTCCGGCGATAGTTGCTGCAGGACGACCCGCGGCGGCACCGGCACCCACCGGCCGTTGAGCAGCGCATACCAAACGCCATCATCCTTCTGATAGGCGCGCGTCGGCCGGCAGTCGCCTTCGACACCGTTGATTGTGCCATTGCAGCACGAGGCATTCGAGCCCGGCTGCTTCAGCTTCTCGTACCAGTCGTGGTTTTCTGCGTGACCCTGTCCGTAGTGGCCGGAATGGTCCTGCGCCAGGACCGGCGCGCAGACACCGGCCAGGGTCATAGCCATGAGGGCAAAGGCCAGAGACAGAACAGATGCCAAGAAGGACATGGCTCCGCTCCCATGTTGTCGGGGCAGCGGGGCAACGAATGGGCCTCCTGGAGGTTGCGGATGCCGTTGCTCAACCGATCCCGCTCGATGAAGTGTACATCATCCGCAAGCCCTGGACGATAGGAACGAAATCCGGATCGTCGGCCGAGAGCAGGCCGTGACGCACGAAGAAGTCGATCAGGACGAGATTGCAGTTGTACTTGAACTCCACGGTGTCACGCACCGTTTCGAAGACACGCCGTACCGGCCACAGCTCGAAGGAATGGACTTCGCCGTCGTTCGCACGCGGTGTGAATTCCTCCGGCAGTTCGAGATCGAAGCAGGTCATGACATCGGGCTTGAGCTGCTGGCCCGACTGGTTCCAGTAGGCCACGATGCTGACGGCCTTGGCGCGTTGCGCAAGTTCGGGCGGGATCGACGCTTCCTCGCCGCATTCCTTTATCAGATTCTCGTGCAGGCCGAGCCCAGCGGGCTGCCCCCCGGCCACCGTGTTGTCGAGTTCGCCGGGGAAGGTCGGCTTGTCGTAGGCGCGCCGTGGCACCCAGATGTGCAGCCCGTCCTTGCGGCGGACATAGCCCGTCATGTGGGGGCCCCCGGCGCGCACGCCGAACCAGGGCACGGCGGAGCGCTCCATGGCCATCAGCACCGGCGTGCCGGTAAGGGGTGCTACAGCGTATTCCTCTTCACGCCACAGGCCATTGAAGTGGCCACGCTCGCGCAACGAGAGCAGGAAGGTGCGCATCGCCGCCGTTCGACGGGCCGGCGTATCGAGACTGGGATCGAGCTGCCAGCCCTTCTCGTGATGCGTGAAAAGGCCGGACCCGCCCACCACGTCAGCGGCGAAGTCGCGATGGAGGAAGCCCGTGCGATCCTGGCCGATGAACCAGGGTTCGAACTGCCTCAGGTCTGCATTGTTGCAGCGCCTGATATGGTCGAGGAAGGACATCGGACGCCGAGATAGCATAGAGTGCGGCCGATGACCGAAGACGAATTGCAAGCACTCCTCGAGCGGACCCTGCCGGCGACCGATCTCCATGGCCTGTTTGTCGAGGAATGTCAGGATCAGGAAGTGCGCCTGCGCTTTTCACCAGTGGCCGGCAGCAATTGGACGTCGGCGGCGCTCCTGTCTCTCGTCGACACGTCGCTGCGCGCGGCGGCGGGGGTGACCGCGAAGCTGACGCACCTCGCCGTTACCGTCCTGCGCCCGGCGCAACAGGCGGATGTGATTGCCCTGTCGCGGATCATTCGCCGAGACGGGCCAAGCCTTCACGCGGAAGCGTGGCTGTTCAGCCACGCCGTCGTCGAGCCGATGCTGCACGCGACCGCAAGCCTGTCGCGGTCGCGAGCCGAATGAGAGGCGTGTTCAGGCTGGCGGGTGTGACTTCTGGCCTGGGAAGATCAGGTGCGCGTCCTCCTATAAGCCCTGCGCAACGGCCGACAGCAATCTCTAGACTTGATGACGTAATACTGCGGGCCGTCCTCGGCGGAGAGGTCCTTGCGAAGCCTCGATCTCCGCCTTGATCTTGCCGTCTGCGCCGGGATCCTTGGCGAAGACTATCGCGTCTACGCGGCGTTCTTCCAGGCGTGATCCACGACCGAAACAACATCGCGCATGATCTGCGTCAGGTCGAAATCCTTGGGCGTGTAGACGCGCGCCACGCCGGCGGCGATCAGCGCCTCGGCGTCGGCCGGCGGGATGATGCCGCCGACGACGACAGGCACGTCGGCGATGCCCGCCGCACGCATGCCTTGCAACACGTCACTCACCAGAGAGACATGGCCGCCGGAGAGGATCGAGAGGCCGACCACGTGCACGCTTTCTTCGATCGCCGCATTGACGATGCGTTCGGGCGTCAGACGGATGCCCTCGTAGACCACCTCCATACCGCAGTCGCGGGCGCGCACGGCGATCTGCTCCGCGCCGTTGGAGTGCCCGTCTAGACCGGGCTTGCCGACCAGCATCTTGATGCGCCGGCCCAGCCGCCGCGACACGCTGTCGACTTCGCGGCGTGTGGCTTCCAGCCGGCCGTCGCTGACGCCGGCCGCGCGCGCCACGCCAGTCGGTGCGCGATATTCACCAAACACTGCGCGCAGCGTTTCCGTCCACTCGCCGGTGGTGACGCCGGCCTGCGCGCAGGCAATCGACGCGGGCATGACGTTGCGATCTTCCTTGGCGGCAGCCGCCAACTCGGCCAGTGCCTTCTTCACAGCGCCGCCATTGCGCGCGGTGCGCCAGGCGTTCAGCCGTTCGATCTGTTCGCGCTCGACGGAGGCGTCTACCGTCAGGATCGAGCCTTCGCCACCGGAAAGCGGCGAGGGTTCGCCTTCGGTGAAGGCATTGACGCCGACCACGGTCTGTTCGCCCGCTTCGATGGCGGCGAGGCGCTTGAGGTTCGATTCGACCAGGCGCTGCTTCATGTAGGCGGCGTCGATGGCAGCCACCGCGCCGCCGATGTCGGCAATGCGGCCCATCTCAGCCAGCGCCTCCTGCTTCAGAGACTCGACCTTGGCCGCGATCTCCTTGCTGCCGTCGAAGATGTCAGCGTATTCGAGCAGGTCGGTTTCGAAGGCGACGATCTGCTGCAGGCGCAGGGACCATTGCTGGTCCCATGGTCGCGGCAAGCCGAGCGCTTCGTTCCAGGCCGGAAGCTGCACCGAGCGGGCGCGGGCATTCTTGCTCATCACCACAGCCAGCATCTCGAGCAGGATGCGGTAGACGTTGTTCTCCGGCTGCTGCTCGGTGAGGCCGAGCGAGTTCACCTGTACACCGTAACGGAACAGGCGCTGCTTGGCATCGGTGACGCCGTAGCGGTTGAGAGTGATGTCCTCCCACATCTCGGCGAAGGCCCGCATCTTGCACATCTCGGTGATGAAGCGGATGCCGGCATTCACGAAGAAGGAGATACGGCCCACGACCTGCGGGAAGTCGGCTTCCGGCACCTGGCCGCGCGCCTTTACCGCGTCGAGTACGGCAATGGCGTTGGCCAGCGCGAAAGCCAGTTCCTGCACCGGCGTCGCGCCGGCTTCCTGCAGGTGGTAGCTGCAGACGTTCATCGGGTTCCACTTGGGAACTTCGCGATAGGTGAAGCCGATCGTGTCGGCGGTCAGGCGGAGCGACGGCTCCGGCGGGAAGATGTAGGTCCCGCGCGAGAGATACTCCTTGATGATGTCGTTCTGTGTCGTGCCCTGCAACTTGTCCCGGGAAACGCCCTGCGCCTCGGCCGTCGCGATATAGAGCGAGAGCAGCCACGCCGCCGGGGCGTTGATGGTCATCGACGTGTTCATGCGGTCGAGCGGAATGCCGTCGAACAGGGTGCGCATGTCGCCGAGGTGCGAAATCGGTACGCCGACCTTGCCGACCTCACCCTTGGCGAGCGGATGGTCGCTGTCGTAGCCGGTCTGCGTCGGCAGATCGAAGGCCACCGACAGGCCGGTCTGACCGCGGGCCAGATTGGTCCGGTAGAGCTCGTTGGACTTGGCAGCCGTGGAATGGCCGGCATAGGTGCGGATCAGCCAGGGCCGATCCTTAGTGGCCTGGCTCTTTTGAACAGGGCTCTTCTGGGCTTTGTCGCGGGCAGGTGCTGTCATTGTGGCGGTTCGCGGCGAGGTTGACGTAAACTTGCCTACACCAATAGATGCTGCGCCGCAGCATGGAAAATTTTGCAGCGCAGCCAAGGAGATAGGGGCCCGTTGAGCAATACTTCCTCTCCTTGGACGCAATCAGCCCCTCAGACGACAGGTCAGAACACCCCGTCGGGTACTCCACCCGGAGCGCCCTGGGCGCCCGCGCCGAGGCCTACGCGACCCGTTTACGACGGGCGGCTGGGCGAGCTCTATGCGATCTACCTCCGGCATCTCTTCCTGATGCTGGTGACGCTTGGCTGGTCGCGCTTCTGGGGGCGCACCAACATCCGTCGCTATGTCTGGAGCCACCTCGCCGTCCTGGGGGATCGCTTCGAGTATCGGGGCCGTGGCCGTGAACTTCTGATCGGCTTCCTGCTCGCCCTGCTGCTGGTCGCGGTGTGGATTGGCCTGATGTGGCTGGTCTGGCTCTATGTCTTTCACGAGAAGCCGGCCGCGAGCTTCGGCATGTTCGATCTCTTCTCGCTGTCGGTCGCCCTGATTGGGTTTCCGCTCGCCTATGTCGGGCACTATGCCGGGCTGCGCTACAAGCTCTCCCGTACGCGCTGGCGCGGCATTCGCTGCGGCATGGCGGGCTCGGCCTGGAGCTATGGCGCGCTGGCGACGGGCCTGCATTTTGCCAATGCCACGACGGCCTATCTGCTGACTCCGCTGGTTTCGGTGAGCCTCGCACGGCCGCGCATCTCCAACACGCGTGTCGGCACCCTGCCGTTCCTCTTTGCTGGCCGGGCGGGTGATATCTACGGCCGTTACATCGGCTACTACTTCCTGAACATCGTTGCCTGGATCGTCGCCGGCATCGCCGTATTTGCTGCCGTCGGCGGCACGATCGAAAGCCTCGGTATTTCGTCCGACGATTTCCTGAAGCTCCTGTCCAAGCCCAGCCTGAACACGGTGTTGCTGGTCCTGGTCCTCGCCTTCGCCGCCTACATCGTTTTCGGACTGCTGATCCTGCCCCTGCGCTGCTGGTGGCAGGCTTACTTGATGCGCTACCTCGTGACCCACAGCCGCGCCGGAAACGTGCTCTTCACCACGGCGATCACGACGCGCCAGATGTGGGGTTTCCTGGTGCTGAACTATCTTATCGTCTTGCTGACACTCGGCATCGGCTGGCCTTGGGTGATGCATCGCACGATGAAGTTGATCTCCGCCCAGCTCTGGATTTACGGCGAGCCGAACGGTCAGGAAATTCGCCAGCCGACCGATCGCAGCCCGGGCTACGGCGAAGGGCTGCTCGACATGTTCGACGTGAGCGGGGTTTGAGCGTGGCGACCGCTTCTCCGATGAGCATCCGGTACTTCGACGGCGAAAGCGCCGAAGTGCATTCCGTCGCGGTGCGCGTCACCACGAACGAGCTGGTGATCTACAGGCCGGCCGGCGCGGAAGTCGTTGCCCGTTGGCCGATCGGCGAAGTCGCCGTGCTAGGTGACGTTCAGCACGAGGCGGCGCCGCCGGTCGTGCGACGCGGCAGCGACGCCAGGCTGATCATCGAGGACCCGCAGGTGCGCAGCCATCTCGCCTCGCTCGTGCCGGCGCTGCAACCGCTGGTGCCGCAGCCCGTGGCGGTCGGGCGGCGCATTGCCATCTTCTCTGCGGCCATCGTCGCACTCGTCGGCGTGTTTTGGGCCGCGCTGGACTACGGGACGGAATATGCCGCGCCGTTTCTGCCGCATCGCCTGCAGGAGCAACTGGGTGAAACCGTGCTCGACGATCTTCTGGCCGACAAGGAGGAGTGCGAGGGCACGGCGGGACTGGCGGCCATCAATCGACTGGCCAACGACCTTGCACAGGAGGCGGGCTATCGTCACCCGATCACGGTGCACATCGTCGAAGGCGGGCCGGTCAATGCCTTCACTCTTCCCGGCGGCATTCTGGTTTTCTATTCCGACCTGATTACCCAGGCGAAGGACAGTTCGCAGGTGGCGGGTGTCGTGGCGCACGAGATCGGTCATGTCGTCCACTATCATCCGACCAAGGGGCTGGTGCGCGCTTACGGAATGGATTTGCTGTTGAAGCTCGTAAGCGGTGGCTATTCCGATATGATGAGCACCGTGGGCGGCGGCGGCAGTCTGCTGCTGGCGCTGCGCAACGGCCGTGCCGCCGAGCGCGAAGCCGATTCGACGGGAGTCGATTTGCTGGAGCGGCGCGGTCTGCGCGCCGATGGCGTATCCACCTTCTTTCAGCAGCTCATGGAGAAGGAACCGAAGGATGCCGCGGCGGCAGCCGGTATCTGGTCGAGCCATCCGCCGACTGCCGAGCGCATCGAGGCGACCAAGCGTCCCGCAACGGGCCGGCCGGCTTTCAGCACTGCCGAATGGCAGGCGCTGCGGAATGTATGCAAGTAGATCATGACGGCCCGCATCGTCCTCGCGGCGGCGCTCGAGAGCGCCGACCTCATGCGATCCGACCAGCTCTACGCCGAAGCGCTGGAACGTCGTGGCTGCCGCGTGACAGCAGCCCCCTGGGATGGGCCACGCAGCGCTTTTTCGGGCGCCGATGCCGTCGTTATCCGCGCGACCTGGGGCTATTACCGCACACTCCAGGCCTTTCATGAGTGGACCGAGGCGATGGCCTCCAGGACGCGATTGTTCAATTCCATCGACCTCATTCGCTGGAATTTGCGCAAGGACTATGTCGGCAAGCTCGAAACGGCGGGTATTCGGGTGCCACGATCTCGTGTCGTTGCCTGCGATGCTGCCGTCATCGGGAAGGTCTTTGCCGAAGAAGGCTGGGACCGCGCCGTTGTGAAGCCGGCCGTTGGCGCCTCGGGTCATTCGGTCGAACTTCTGCAACGCGCGACGCTGGCGGAACAGGTTGCCGCTCTCGCCGACGAAGCGCGTTCCTCCGGCGTCGTCGTGCAGGAGTTCCTGCCCGAGATCGCCGAGGGCGAACTGTCGTTGATCTATTTCGACGGTGCCTTCAGCCACGCCATCCGCAAGCGGCCGCCGCCCGGCGAGTTCCGCTCCAACTCGCGCTACAAGCCGATTCGCACTGCCGAGACGCCTGCGGCCGCGGTGATAGAGCAGGGAGCAGCCTGCCTTGCCGTCTTGCCGGAGCGGCCGCTCTACGCCCGCGTCGACGGAATCGTACGCGACGGCACGTTGATCGTGATCGAAGTTGAGGTGCTGGAGCCGGCATTGTTCATGGAGTTCGACCCACCTTCGGCCGACCGCTTCGCCGCAGCGACGTTCAACCGGTTGCAATCGTGAACAACCGCTACGGCTCGCTGGCAGCCTGGGTCTATCACCTCGACAAGCCGATCGGTCGCTCTTTCGGCAATTCTGCCCGTTCCATCGGCGACATCGAATTCTACCGCGAAGGGCTGAAGGGGTGCCGCGGCCCCATCCTCGAACCAGCAGTCGGCAATGGCCGGGTCCTGATCCCGCTGCTGGAAGCTGGGCATGACATGCACGGCTTCGATGCTTCGCCGGAGATGCTCGACCACTGTCGCCGTGAATGCGCCATGCGGGGTTTTGCGCCGGTGCTGGACCTGATGAGATTCGAGGATTTCGAGGCCAAGGCGGCGTTCGACGCCATCATCCTGCCAGCTGGGTCGTTCCAGTTGATCGTTGATGCCGCGGTCGCGCGCGACGTTCTGCGCCGGTTTCGCGAGGCCCTGACGCCGAGCGGCCGGTTGATCGTCGATCTCGATCCCGTCTCCGCCTTCTGCAGTACGGCGGACAGGCAACGGAGTTGGCGGGCCGGTGAAGATCTGCTCACCCTGCAGGAGCGCCGCCTCGAAACCGATGCAGCAGGCCAGACGACGGTCTCGCTGCTCACCTACGAACATCGTCGGCATGGCCGGCTGATCCTCGCCGAAGAGGAACTCTTCAGCTTGCGCTGGTGGGGCATCGCGGAGTTCGAGGAGGCGCTCGGCGTGGCGGGTTTCGCCGACCCCATCGTTTCCGCCGACTACCGCCGCGGCGTGGCACCGAGCCGCGACAGCGGGAGCATCACTTTCGAAGCTCGGGTCGACAGAGTCAGCCTTTGAGGCGCTGTCCGCCGACCCGATGGTCCTTCAGGATCTCCGGCCGGAAGGCGAGCCCGTGGCCCGGCCGCTCGGGCGGGCTCATGGTGCCGTTCTTCGAAGGCAATACGGGCTCGATCCAGAGATCGTCGTTCCAGTCCATGTATTCGAGGTAGCTGGCATTGGGGATCGAGGCCAGCAGATGGACCATGGTTTCGTGGAAGAGATGTGGGGCGAGGCGGATGCCCCAGGGTTCGCCGGCTGCCGCGATCTTGCGCAGCTCGGTATAGCCGCCACGCATCGGGTCGGGCTGCAGAATGGGCACGCACGGCGTCTCGAAGAACGGACGCAGGTCGTTCCGCGTGAAATGGCTCTCGCCCCCCACCACACGTGTCTTCAGGGCCGCGGCAATGCGGCGGTAGCCGGCAAAGTCCTCGGCAACGACCGGCTCCTCGAGCCAGTAGGGATCGAATTCGTCGATGCGGTGGCCGGCCTGGATAGCGGTGTCGGCATCCCAGCCCATGTTGACGTCGATCATGATCTCGATGCCGCCACCCATGGCGTCGCGCATCGCTTTCACGTTCTCGACGTCCTCCCGCCATGGCCGGATATGGGCCACCTGCATCTTGATGGCCTTGAGGCCCTGGGCCGTGAACTCCTTGGCCCGGCGGATCATGCCGTCGCGGCCGAGGCCACGGAAGCAGCCGGAGCCATAGGCCGGTATTTCGGTGCGCGCGGCGCCCCATAGACGGAACAGTGGCAGACCAGCCCGCTTGCCCACGATGTCCCACAGCGCCATGTCGACGGCGCTCTGGGCGAAGACGGTGACGCCCATGCGGCCCAGCCAGAAGTTGCTGCGGTACAAGGTCTGCCAGATGCCCTCGACCTCCGTCGCGTCGCGACCGATCACATGAGGTGCAATCAGCTCCTTGATGCAGGCATCGAGCGTGTGCAGGCCACCGCGCAACGGCATTAGATAGCTCATGCCCACCAGGCCGCCTTGCGTCTCGATTTCCAGCACGAAGATCTCGCGGTGAGGCTCGGAAAGGATGCCGGCGGCCGGCGCGGCGCCTCGCCACGGCACCTGCAACAGGCTCGTGCGCAGCTCGACGATCGTGGTCGGAGTGGTCATAAGGCGTATCTCCCGTCACTTCCCGTCACTATGATGCGCGCGCCATGAGCCAGTCCAACCGAGTCTACCTCTTCGACACCACCCTGCGAGACGGCGCCCAGACCCAGGGTGTCGACTTCACCGTTGCCGACAAAGCCGCGATTGCGCGCGAACTGGACCTGCTTGGGATTGACTACATTGAAGGCGGCTGGCCGGGCGCCAATCCGACAGACGATCGCTTCTTCGCCGACCCGCCGGAGTTCAAGAACGCCAAGTTCACGGCGTTCGGCATGACGCGCCGCGCCGGCCGCAGTGCGGCCAACGATCCCGGACTGGCCGCCATCCTGCAGACCAAGGCGCGCAATGTCTGCATGGTCGGCAAGACCTGGGACTTCCACGTCGACGTCGCCCTCGAGGTCGACCGCAACGAGTACCTCGAGATGATCTCGGACTCGCTCTCCTACGCCAAGACACGCATGGATGAGGTGATGTTCGACGCCGAGCATTTCTTCGACGGCTACAAGGCCAATCCCGACTATGCGA
Organism: Reyranella massiliensis 521; assembly: GCF_000312425.1. GTDB lineage: Bacteria > Pseudomonadota > Alphaproteobacteria > Reyranellales > Reyranellaceae > Reyranella > Reyranella massiliensis. The sequence continues at coordinate 787,093 of NZ_HE997181.1, forward strand.
TGGCGTGTCTCGCCGCTGCAGAGAAGGCCGGCTCGCGTTGGCTCGTGCTCTGCGACACCAACGGCGGCACCCTCCCGCACGAGGTCGAGCGCATCGTGGGCGAGGTGGTGAAGAAGATTCCGGGCGACCGGATCGGCATCCATACCCACAACGACACCGAAAATGCCGTGGCCAGCTCTTTGGCGGCTGTGCGCGCCGGCGCACGACAGGTCCAGGGCACCATCAACGGGCTCGGCGAGCGCTGCGGCAACGCCAACATGATCGCGCTCATTCCCAATCTCGTGCTGAAGATGGGCTATGACACCGGCCTGAAGGACGGCGCGATGCAGCGCCTGACGCATCTGTCGCGCCTGCTCGACGATCGCCTCAACATGCCGACCAACCGCAGCGCGGCCTATGTTGGAACGCGCGCCTTCGCGCACAAAGGCGGCCTGCACGTCTCGGCGGTCGAGAAGGACCCCAAGACCTACGAGCATGTCGATCCCGAAGTGGTGGGCAATCAGCGCATCATCGTGGTGAGCGACCAGGCCGGTCGTTCCAACATCATGGCGCGCTTCCGCCAGATCGGGCTGGAGGTCGATCCCAAGGATCCCGGCGTCGCCCGCCTGTTGGAAATCGTGAAGGAGCGGGAGTCCGAGGGCTATGCCTACGACGGCGCCGATGCGTCGTTCGAGCTTCTGGCACGGCACGAGCTCCACACCGTGCCCGACTACTTCGCCCTGCAGAGCTTCCGGGTGTTGGCCGAGCGGCGCGTGAACGCGCGCGGCCAGTTGATTGCCATGTCCGAGGCGACCGTGAAGCTCGACGTCGCCGGCCGGCGCGCGATGGAAGTGGGCGAGGGCAATGGTCCCGTGAACGCTCTTGATGCTGCGTTGCGAAAAGCGCTGATCCCGGTCTATCCCGAACTCGAAGACATGAGGCTGGTCGACTTCAAGGTCCGCATCCTCGATTCGGCCGGCGGCACGGCGGCGACGACGCGCGTCATGATCGAGAGTGCGGACGCGAAAGGCCGTCGCTGGAGCACCATCGGCGTCTCGCCCAACATCGTCGACGCATCCTACAACGCACTCTACGACGCCATCACCTACAAGCTGTTTCGCGACGGCGCTCAACCCGCACAACGGACATAGGCGGGCGTCCGCGTAGCGAGGCAAGCTCACACAACCCGTCCTAGCAGCCATGTTGCGACTGCCAGTTGACCTAGAATGAGTCGGGGCAGACCATATCTCTTGTGCGAGACGGAGAGCATCTGGACACCCAGACCCCGCCTATCGCGGCGGCCGTAACGCGGCGGCCGCGGCTGGCTGGGCGCGTTCTTGCGCGTGCCGCCATGTGGTTGCTGCCGGCGCTCGTGTTGGCTGTCACCTTGTTCATCTGGCTGTCCGGCGGACGCACCGTCACCACCGACAATGCCTATGTGAAGGGTGATCGCGCCCAGATCGCAACGGAGCTGAGCGGCATTGTCGTCGAAGTGCCGGTTCAGGAGAATCAGCGCGTCTCGCGTGGCCAGCTTCTCTTTCGCCTCGACGACCAGTCCTATCGTCATGCCCTGGCCAAGATCGAAGCCGAGATCGAAACGACGCGCGCCGATATCCGGGGCCTGCGGGCGCAGTGGCGTACCAAGCGCGAGGAGATCAAGGCGGCGCTGAGCCAGCAGACTTTTGCGCAGGCCGAGTTCGACCGTCAGTCCGAGCTTGCCGAGAAGAAGGTCGCCTCGACCCAGAAGCTCGAGGAAGCACGGATGGGCCTCGAGGTCGCGCGCCAGCGCATTTCGGCAGCGCAGGAGGATCTCACCCGTATCGAAGCCGCGTTGGCGGGCGATCGCAGGATTCGCGCCGACGATCATCCGCGCGTGAAGCAGATGATGGCTGCCCGAGAGGAAGCGTTGCTTCAGCTTCGCCGCACCATGATCGAGGCACCGCTCGACGGCGTGGTTTCCAAGCGGCCGGTGCCGGGCAGCTATGCCACCGCCGGCGTGCCGGTCATGGTGGTGGTCGCCGACGCCGATCTCTGGATCGAGGCCAACTACAAGGAGACCGAACTCACGCGCGTGCGACCGGGCCAGAAGGCGGTCGTCCACATCGACACCTATCCCGACTCGCAGTGCAGCGGCACGGTCGCCAGCATTGCCCAGGCGACCGGGGCGGAGTTCGCCGTGCTGCCGCCGCAGAACGCCAGCGGCAACTGGGTGAAGGTCGTGCAGCGCATCCCCGTGCGTGTGAGCGTCGCCTGCCGCGAAGGCGATCCGTCGCTGAGAGTTGGCATGAGCACCACGGTCGAGATCGACACCGGACACAGCCGTACCCTGGGCGGGCTGCTGAACAGTGCTGCCAAGTGGCTCGGCCTCTCGGGCGCGTCGGCGAGCGCGTCGTCGGGTACCAGCTCCTAGTCCAATGGCGCCGGCCGTCGATCGGGCGACCTTGCGCCGCCGCCGCCTCATCACCTTTACGGTGATGGCCGCCACCATCATGCATGCGCTCGACGGCACGATCGCCAACGTGGCGCTGCCGTCGATCCAGGGCTCGCTGTCGGCGACGCAGGAGCAGGTCTCCTGGGTCGTGACGTCCTACATCGTTGCCTCGGCGATCATGACGCCGCTCGCCGGCTTCTGCGCCATGCGTTTCGGCCTGCGCCGCACGCTCTCGTTCTGCGTTGTCGGCTTCACCATCGTGTCGATGATGTGCGGCGCTGCCCAGTCACTCGATCAGCTCGTGCTGTTTCGTGCCTTGCAGGGCGGCTTCGGCGCGGCGCTCGTGCCGGTATCGCAGGCGATCATGATGGATACCTACCCGCGCGAAGAGCAGGGCAAGGCCATGGCGATGTGGGGCGTTGGCACCATGATCGGCCCGATCGCCGGTCCGTCGCTCGGAGGCTGGCTGACCGACGAGTTCAGCTGGCGCTGGGTGTTCTACGTCAACCTCCCGGTCGGCATTCTTTGCACCATCGGCATTCTGGCGCTGGTGCGCGACAGCGTGCATGGCTCGCCGCGCCGCTTCGACCTGCTCGGGTTCACCCTGCTGGCCGTCGCGATCGGCTCTTTCCAGCTCATGCTCGATCGCGGCCACATGCTCGACTGGTTCGATTCCGTGGAGATCATCGGCGAGACGCTGATTGCGGCCGTGGCCTTCGCCATGTTCCTGATCCACATGCTGACCGATCGTCAGCCGTTCCTGTCGCGCGATCTCTTCCGCGATCGCAATCTCTGCGTCGGCCTCTGTTTCACGGCATTGGCGGGGCTGGTGCTCATTGTGACGGCGACCCTGATGCCGCCCTTCCTGCAGCAGCTTCTAGGCTATCCGGTCCTCACCACCGGCATCGTGCTCGCGCCGCGAGGCGCCGGCATGATGGTGTCGATGATGCTGGTGGCGCGCCTGATCAACTACATCGATCCTCGGTTTCTGATCGCCTTCGGCTTTGCCCTGTCCGCGCTGTCGCTGTGGGACATGACGCTGTTCAATCTCAACGTCAGCGAAGCAGAGATCATCTGGAACGGCGTGCTGCTGGGCTTCGGGCTAGGTCTCGTCTTTCCACCGCTCACGGTGCTGACTTTCGCGACCCTGCCGCCGCGGCTGCGCACCGAGGGAGCAGCCATCAACGCGTTGCTGCGCAATCTCGGCGCCAGTATCGGCATTGCCGTCCTGGTTTCGATGCTGGCCAGCAACACCCAACAGAACCGCGCCGATATCGTGGAGAGGTTCACGCCCTTCCATCCGGGATGGCCGCTGGGCAGCCGCGCGGCCGGTGTCGACCCGACGATGCTTGCGATCTGGGACAACGAGATCACCCGGCAGGCGGCGCTGATCGGCTACCTCAACGACTTCCGCGTCATGATGATCTGCACGCTCGCGCTGATCCCGCTCCTGGTCCTGATGCGGCGACCGGCCCTTATCCCGGCGCGCTAACCAGTCTATACGGCGGCATGGGACGCGCATCGAAGGGCCGCGCCATCGCCGCCGTGACGCCGGCAGTGATCCTGGTCCGCCCGCAACTCGGCGAGAACATCGGCATGGCTGCACGGGCCATGCTGAACTGCGGGCTGTCGACCTTGCGGCTGGTGGCGCCGCGCGACGGCTGGCCGAACGACAAGGCGCAGCGCGCCGCGTCCGGCGCCGACATCGTGCTCGAAAAGGCGGAAGTCTTCGACACGGTGGCAGATGCGGTCGCCGACCTCGGCCGCGTGATCGCGACCACGGCGCGCAACAGGGAACTCAGCCAGCGTATCCTGACGCCACGTCAGGCGGCCGGCGAAATGCACGGCTGGATCGGGCAGGGCGAGCGGGTCGGCATCCTGTTTGGGCCGGAGCGTACCGGCCTTACCAACGACGACATGGTGCATGCCGACACGGCGCTTTCGATCCCGCTCAATCCGCAATTTTCGTCCCTCAACATGGCGCAGGCGGTTCTGCTGATTGCCTACGAATGGACGGCCTGGACCGACGATACGCCGGCCCAGCGCATGTCCGACCATTCGGCGCGGCCGGCCGACAAGGAAGAGTTGGCCAATCTGTTCGCACATCTCGAGCGGGCGCTGGATCAGTCGGGCTTTCTGCGCCACGAGGCGATGCGGCCGGCGATGGTCAACAATCTGCGGGCGCTGCTGCAGCGCGCGACCATGACCGAGCAGGAAGTCCGCACCTTCCACGGCGTCATCAAGTTCCTGTCGAAGAGCAAGCACGAGGAGTAGCCATGTCCACGACCGCCAAGATCTCCTGGGTCGACGGTGCCCTGTTCGTGGCCGAGGGCGGCAGCGGCCATACCCTCACCATGGATGGCGCTCCCGATGTCGGCGGCCGCAACCTCGCCTCGCGGCCCATGGAGGTGCTGCTGATGGGCATGGGTGGTTGCACGGCGATCGACGTGGTCTCGATGCTGAAGAAGCAGCGCCAGGACATCGAAGGGGTCGAAGTCGCGCTGGTCGCCGAGCGCGCCGACGATCACCCCAAGGTCTTCACCTCGGTGAAGCTCGTCTACACGGTGCGCGGTCGGAAGCTGAACAAGGCGTTGATCGAGCGCGCCGTGAGCCTGTCGGACGAGAAATACTGCTCGGCGACGGCGATGGTGAAGAAGTCGGCCGACGTCACCCACGAGATCGTCCTGGTCGAAATCTAGGTGATTCGGGCCCCGGGGAGCGGGCGAATGGTCTGTAAGTGATTGATTTTCCAGTGGGAACGCGCGCTTGACTGGGCGGGTTTCGCCAGTATGTTCCGCGCTTCTCCGGAGAACGTGGTTGCAGGCCTTCCGGTCGGCATCCCGCCCCAACCCATGTTGGATCCAGGCCTATCCGGACAAACGGCGCCGCATATGGTGCGCAACAACAGGAGTGTCGCGTGAGCAAGCGCGAGAATTCGAAGTACAAAATTGACCGCCGCCTCAGGGTCAACCTGTGGGGTCGTCCGAAGAGCCCGATCAATAAGCGCGAATACGGTCCCGGCCAGCACGGTCAGGGTCGCCAGAAGCCGACGGACTATCGTCTGCAGCTCATGGCCAAGCAGCGCCTCAAGGGCTACTACGGCTCGGTCTCCGAGCGCCAGCTCCGCCGCTACTATCTCGAGGCCGTGCGCCGCAAGGGCGACACCGGCGAGAACCTGGTGGAGATCCTGGAGCGCCGGCTGGACGCGGTCGTTTACCGCATGAAGTTCGCCATCACTGTGTTCGCCAGCCGCCAGCTGGTGAGCCATGGTCACGTCAAAGTGAACGGTCGCCGGGTCAACATCGCTTCCTACCTGGTGAAGGACAACGACGTCATCGAACTGACGTCCAAGGCCAAGGAAATGGCTCGGGTCCTCGAAGCCACCCAGACGGCCGAGCGCGACGTGCCGGAGTACGTTTCCGTCGATCATAAGGACATGAAGGGCACTTACGTGCGCGGGCCGAAGCTCGCCGACGTCCCCTATCCGGTCCAGATGGAGCCCTCGCTGGTCGTCGAGTACTACAGCCGCTGATCGGTACTTGGCCGCATTTTCGACGAAAAACCCGCCCGCTTGTGGCGGGTTTTTTGCATTGGGGTCGCCAAGAATTACTGCTTCCACCTGTCCGGCAAGGTTTGCTGCCTCTATAATCCAACGGGGTTTGGGGTCTGGAGAGCAAGGAAATGCCAATTGGCCGTATGGCAGTCATCGCGACGGCCGCGATTGCGATCTGCGGGGCTGCCTACATCTATCGAGGCGAGATTGCCCAGCAATTGGGTATGGGCACGACGGCCAAGGCGGCCGAGCAAGCCCAGGCGAGCCCGGCTGCCCAGGCGCAGCCGCAGGGCAGGCGCGGGCGTGCCAACCCGGCCGGCGCCGTTCCGGTCGTCATTACGACCGTGTCCAAGAAGCCGATGCCCATCGTGGTCGACGCCGTCGGTACCGTGCAATCGATTGCATCGGTGCAAATCAAGCCGCGGATGGACAGCCAGATCATGAAGGTCAATGTCGAGGAGGGCGCCTTCGTGAAGGAAGGCGATATCCTCTTCGAACTCGATGGCCGCACGCTCCGCGCCCAGCTTGCGCAGATCGAGGCGCAGATCCGCAAGGACCAGACGCAGGTGGAGCAGGCCAAGCGCGACCTGCAGCGCTATGAAGAACTGTTCGCCAAGAATGCCGGCACGCAGGTCCAGCGCGACAATGCCGGCACGGCGCTGAAGACGGCCGAAGCTCAGCTCGAGGCCGACCAGGCCTCCAAGGCGAGCGTGCAGACGCTTCTCTCCTACACCGAGATTCGCGCGCCCGTGTCCGGCCGTATCGGCTCGATCGCCAACAAGGCCGGCGCGGTCGTGCGCATCGGCGACAATACGGCGACCAGCACGCTTGCCACCATCAACCAGATCGACCCGATCTACGTGAGCTTTGCCATTCCGCAGGTCATCCTGCCGGACCTGCGCGCGGCAATGGCCAACGGTCCGGTCAAGGTTACCGCAATCGTCGACGATCAGAAGAAGCGGTCGGGCGTGATGGCCTTCATCGAGAACAATGTCGATCCCAATACCGGCACGGTGACGGCGAAGGCGCGCATCGACAACACCAACGAGCTTCTGTGGCCGGGCCAGTTCGTGAAGGTCGAGATCACGCTCGGCGTCGAGGCCGACGCCATGTCAGTGCCGGCCGCCGCCGTCCAGCTCGGCCCACAGGGACCGTTCCTCTACGTCGTGAAGGATGGCGTCGCCGAACTGCGCAACGTTGTCGTCAAGCGCACCCAGAATGGCGAATCGGTGATCGGCAAGGGCATCGAAGGGGGCGAATCTGTCGTCACCGACGGCCAGCTTCGCCTCGTCAACGGCGCCAATGTGAGCATCAAGCCGGGTGCCAGCGATCCGGCGACGGCCGCGGCACCACCGCGGGGCTAGACGCCGGAGAGGTCGAGGGCCGGAGATGTTGTCAGCGCTTTGTATCCGTCGTCCGGTCATGACCATCCTGCTGATGGCGACCTTCCTCCTCGCAGGTGGCTTCGCCTTCAAGCAGCTACCTGTCGCCGCCGTCCCGCGGGTCGACTTCCCGACCATCCAGGTCACGGCCCAGCTTCCCGGTGCCAGCCCCGAAACGATGGCGGCCTCGGTCGCCTCGATTCTCGAACGTCAGTTCTCGACCATTGCCGGCGTCACGGCGATGACCTCGACGTCGTCGCTCGGCAACACGTCGATTGTCCTGCAGTTCGACCTCAATCGGTCGATTGACGGTGCCGCCCTCGACGTGCAGTCGGCGATTTCGTCGGCGATGCGCCGCCTGCCGCCCGAACTCACGACGCCGCCCAGCTTCCGCAAGGTCAATCCCGCGGACTGGGCCGTCATGTTCCTCGCTTTGCGGTCTTCGCAGGCGCGGTTGTCGGATATCGACGCCTTCGCCAATCGCGCGATCCTGCCGCGCATCTCGACCTTGCCCGGTGTCGCCCAGGTGCTGATCTTCGGCACGCAGAAATATGCCGTACGCGTGCGTGCCGACCTCGATCAGCTCGCCGTGCGCGGCCTCACCCTGCAGGAATTGCAGAACGCGATCGTTGCGGCCAATTCGAGCAAGCCGGTCGGATCGGTCGCCGACCGCAGGCAGAATGCGATTCTCGAAGCGACTGGCCCGATCAACAAGGCCGCCGACTATATGCCGGTGATCGTGACCTGGCAGAACGGTGCGCCGGTGCGCATCTCCGACGTCGCCACGGCGATCGACGGCGTGGAGAACGACAAGGTGGCGAGCTGGGTCAACGGGACTCGCGCGATCGTGCTCGGCGTCTATCGGCAGCCCGACGCCAATACTGTCGAGGTGGTCGACCGGGTGAGGGCGATCCTGCCGCAGATTCAGGCCGAGCTGCCGCCCGGTGTCGAAATCTCGCTGCTGAACGACCGCGCCAAGTCGATTCGCGAGGCTGTCGAGGACGTCGAATTCACCCTCGTGCTCGCCGGCATCCTGGTGATCGTGGCGATCTATTTCTTCCTGCGCAGCTTCCGCGCCACGATCATTCCGGCAATCGCGCTGCCGATCTCGGTCGTCGGCACCTTTGCGGGCATGTATGTCTGCGGCCACTCGATCGACAACATATCGTTGCTGGCGCTGACTTTGGCGGTAGGCTTCGTCGTCGACGATGCCATCGTCATGCTGGAGAACATCGTTCGCCATATCGAGGCCGGCGAGAAGCCGATGGAGGCGGCGTTCAAGGGCTCGAAAGAGGTCGGCTTTACGATCATCTCCATGACGCTCTCGCTGGTTGCGGTGTTCATCCCCGTCCTCTTCATGGGCGGCGTCGTCGGCCGTATGTTCAACGAGTTCGGCCTGGTCATCAGCTTCGCCATCCTGATCTCGGGCATCGTGTCGCTCACCCTGACGCCGATGCTCTGTTCGCGGATGCTGAAGCCGATCGACCACCACGAGAAGCACAACTTCCTGCTACGTGCCTTCGAGTGGAGCTTCACCAGGATGACGGAGGGCTACGGCTGGGCGCTGCGGCGCACGGTGGGCATGCCGCGCCTAGTGTTGGCGATCACGCTCGGCACCTTCGTCCTGACGGCAATACTCTTCCAGGCTATTCCCAAGGGCTTCTTTCCGACCGAGGATATCGGCCAGATTTCGGCGTCGACGGTTGGGCCCGACGATGCGTCGTTTGACGCCATGGTGGCCCGGCAGTCGGTGCTGGCGGAGATCCTGAAGCGCGATCCCGACGTCGTGTCGGTCGTTTCGACGGTGGGCGGTGGCAACGCGGCCAACACGATCAACTCGGGCCGCATGTTCATCACCCTGCGCGACAAGGGCGAGCGCAAGGACACGATCCAGCAGGTCATTGCCCGGTTCCGTCGTGCGACGGCGACGGTGCCCGGCATCAACATCTACTTCCAGCCGATTCAGTCGATCAATATCGGCACGACCCAGACCCGCGCCCAGTATCAGTTCGGCATGCGCTCCAGCGACCTCGCAGCGCTGCGCGAATACGCGCCGCGGATGGAAGAGCGGATGAAGAAGATTCCGTCGATCATGGACGTGAACTCGGATCTGCAGGTGCGGGCGCGCTCGGCCCTTATCGACGTCGATCGCGATACCGCGTCGCGCCTGGGTCTCTCCGTCGACCAGATCCGTCAGTTGCTCTATTCGGCGTTCGGTACCCGCCAGGTCTCGACGATCTATGCACCGGACGATACGTATCAGGTGATCCTGGAAGCCGATCCCAAGTACGCCGATATCAACGAGGTGCTGCGGCGCCTGCAGATCAGGACACCGAGCGGCGCCCTGGTGCCGCTCGACACCGTCGCCAAGCGTGTCGACAAGCCGACATCGCTTACGGTGAACCACATTGCGCAGCTGCCGTCGGTCATCATCTCGTTCAACCTGCAGCCGGGCGTCGCGCTCGGCCAGGCGACCGCCGACATCCGCGCCGCGGCGGCGGAGATAGGGCTACCGAGCAATATCGCCACCAGTTTCGAGGGCAGCGCCCAGGTCTTCGAGCAGGCCGTCGCCAACCAGGGTCTGCTGCTATTTGCGGCGGTGCTGGTGATCTACATCATCCTGGGTATCCTCTACGAGAGCTTCATCCATCCGCTCACCATCCTGTCGGGCCTGCCGTCGGCGGGCATCGGTGCGCTGATCACCCTGATGCTGTTCGGCATGGATCTGAGCGTCATCGCCCTGATCGGCGTCGTCATGCTGATCGGCATCGTTAAGAAGAACGCCATCATGATGGTCGACTTCGCGATCGAACGGCGAGGGCAGGGCGCAACGGCGGAGCAGGCGATCGTGGAAGCGGCTCTGCTGCGCTTCCGGCCGATCATGATGACCACGACCTGCGCTCTGTTGGGCGCGTTGCCCATCGCGTTGGGCCACGGCGCCGGCGCCGAGCTGCGTCAGCCACTCGGTGTCACCGTCGTGGGCGGTCTGCTGGTGTCGCAGCTCCTCACGCTGTTCATCACGCCTGTCGTCTACATGTGGTTCGACAAGTTGACCGGCATGAGGTTCAGCCCCGGCTGGGCCAAGCGTTGGCGCACCAAGGGGCGCGTTCCCGCTACGCCGGCCGAGTAGTCGTTCCTTCCCACAAGGTGAGTAGCGTTCCATGAAAGACGATATCGGCGCCTTCGTGCCGGGCGCTCGTGCGCGCATAGACGGTTGTCCCGACGGCACCTTGTCGGGCCTGACCTTTGCGGCCAAGGATCTGTTCGACGTGGCGGGGGTACCCACTGGCGGCGGCAATCACGACTGGCCGACCGGCCGTCCTGTGCCGACACGAAATGCCTGGGCCGTGCAGACCCTGCTCGATGCCGGCGCCAGCCTGATCGGCAAGACGATCACCGACGAAGTGTCGCTGGGTATCCTGGGCGAGAATGCCTTCGACGGGACGCCGCGCAACGTGAGGGCGCCCGGCCGCGTGCCCGGTGGTTCGTCGTCCGGCTCGGCTGCGGCCGTCGCTGCAGGGATCTGCGATACGGCCCTGGGCACGGACACCGGCGGCTCGGTGCGCGTGCCGTCGAGTTTCTGCGGCCTCTACGGCATTCGCCCCACGCACGGGCGTATCGACGTGACCGGCATGCTGCCCCAGGCACCGACTTCCGACACGACCGGCTGGTTTGCCCGCGATGCCGAGACTTTCGCAAAGGTGTCGTCGGTCATGCTGGGAGAGGCCATCCCGGCAGCGCGGCCGGACAAGCTGCCAAATAAGCTGATCGTCGCCGTTGACACCTTCGGCTTCGCCGACGCCAATGTGGCGGAGGCGCTGCAGCCGATGGTGAAGCGGCTTGCCGGCCTCGTGGGATCGAGCCGCGAGGAGATGATGGCGCCGCAGGGCCTTTCGGTGTGGGCGCGTACTCAGCGGACGCTGCAGCCCGCGGAAGCCTACAACACGTTCAAGGGCTGGCTCGACGAGCGCAATCCGCGTTTCGCCTTCTCGGTCGCGCGGGCGCTGGTGATGGGCTCGATGATCTCCGAAGCGGATCGCGCCTGGGCGAACCTGATGCGCCAGGAAGCGCGGGCGCGGATGAAGTATCTGTTGCCGGCCGGTACCATCCTTTGTCTCCCGACGACGCCGTTCCCTGCGCCACTCACCGGGCAGCCGCTCTCCGTGCTCGAGCCGCTACGCGATCGCATCACATGTCTCTGTGCGCAGGGCGGACTTGCCGGCCATCCGCAGGTCAGCCTTCCGGGTGCGACGGTTGACGGCCTCCCGGTCGGTCTGTCCATCATCGGCGCAAGGGGCAGCGATGCCAGCCTGGTGGCGGTAGCGCGCGCTCTCGAGGGAGCCCAGTGAGAGACCAAGTGAACGCCGAATCTGCAAAAGATCTGACGCCCAATCTTCCCGATGTCGTTGCCGAAGTGAGTGCGCTGTTCGAACGCTACGAGCAGGCGCTGATCGACAAGAACGTCGACGTGCTCGACGCGACTTTCTGGAACAGCCCGTACACGATCCGTCTTGCCAACAACGAGCATGGTTATGGCTTCGACCGCATCCATGCCCACCGGCTGGCGCGGCCGCCGGGGCCCGGCACCAAGGAGAAGCGCTATCGCGTCGATATCCTGACCTTGGGACGCGACATCGCCACCGTGAACCTTGTCTACAAGGTCCGCGGCAAGGAGATGACCGGACGGCAGAGCCAGACCTGGGTACGTTTTCCGGATGCCGGCTGGAAAGTGGTGTCGGCGCACGTTTCGATGATCAGCGAGCAACCCGTTCTGTAAGACGCAAGACAAACGAAGAGGACGCCCATGAGCGCATCACCGAAGCTGGGCAATGTCATTGCGCCCAACCTTGAATGGATTGCCAAAGTGACGGAGGAAGCGCTGGAGCCTGCGCTGCCGATCGTCGATCCGCACCATCATCTCTGGCAGCGTACCGGCAACGACTACATGTTCCACGACCTGCTGGCCGACACGCAAACTGGCCACAACATCGTGGCCACCGTGTTCGTCGACTGCCATTCGATGTACCGCAAGGAAGGACCGGCGGAGCTGCGCTGCCTCGGGGAGACCGAGTTCGCCAACGGAGTCGCGGCCATGAGTGCCAGCGGCCTCTATGGCAATCTGCGGGCCTGCGCCGGCATCGTGAGCCATGTCGATCTGCGGCTAGGCGCGAAGGCCGGCGCTGTGTTCGATGCCCAGATCGCCGCCGGCAACGGCCGCTTTCGCGGCATCCGCTACCAGACCGGCCTCGACAAGGATCCTGGCATTCGCGCGACCCGCACCAACCCGACACCGGGGCTGATGGCCGATGCGACCTGGCGCGAGGGCTTCCGCGAACTCGACCGTCGCGGCCTGACTTTCGACAGCTGGACCTATCATCCGCAGATCGGCGAAGTCGCCGATCTCGCGAGTGCCTTTCCCAATACCCAGATCGTCCTCGACCATGTCGGCGGTCCGCTGGGCTATGCCTCCTACGCCAGCCGCCACGACGAGGTCTTCGCCACCTGGAAGAAATCCATGACCGAGCTGGCGCGCCGTCCCAACGTCACGGTGAAGGTGGGCGGGCTCGGCATGGCGATGGGCTGGTTCGATTTCTATGAGCGGGCCGTTCCGCCCGGCTCGGAGGAATTGGCCAAGGCCTTCAAACCCTGGGTCGAAACGACGGTCGAAATCTTCGGCGCCGACCGCTGCATGTTCGAGAGCAATTTCCCGGTCGACAAGATCACCTCGGGCTACGGCGTGCTGTGGAACGCGTTCAAGCGGCTCGCCGCGGGCGCGTCGACTGCGGAAAAGACGGCCTTGTTTTCGGGGACGGCGGCGCGCGTCTACAAGCTCGCGCTGGGATAGAGGATCGGATGGCAAGGATCGTGTCGGCGAGGCGCTACGCGAAATCCGTTCAGCATTGATAGGATTTCTTGCTTCACTACGGATGACACGAGAGATCGCGCCGCCCTAGACTTTGGCCACCATAGTTGGAGGCCGTACATGCGTCGCTTTGTTGTTTCCCTCGCAGCCCTAGCAACGCTTGCCGTCGCCTCTGCTGCGCCGGCGCAGACCCTCAAGGTCGTGATGCATTCCGACGTGAAGGCGCTCGATCCGATTTGGAGCGGCGCCTACATCACGCGCAACCACGGCTACATGCTCTACGATACGCTGTTCGCGATCGACGAGAATCTGAAGATCCAGCCGCAGATGGTCGACAGCTGGACGACCAGCGACGATGGACTCACCTGGACCTTCAAGTTGCGCGATGGGCTCGAATGGCATGACGGCACGCCGGTCACGTCGGAGGATTGCATCGCGTCGCTGAAACGCTGGTCGGCGCGCGATGCGATGGGCCAGAAGCTCGCTCTGTCGCTCCAGGAATACAAGATCGTCGATCCCAGGACCTTCCAGATCGTGCTCAAGGAGAAGTTCGGGCCGCTGATCGAGGCGCTCGGAAAACCCTCGGTGGTCGTTCCGTTCATGATGCCCAAGAAGATGGCGGAGGTGGACGCTTTCAAGCAGATCGACGACTACATCGGCTCCGGCCCCTTCATCTTCAAGAAGGATGAATGGAAGCCCGGCGAGAAGCTGGTCTACGTGAAGAACCCGAAATACAAGCCGCGGTCCGAGCCGATGTCGGGCCTCGCCGGCGGCAAGGTCGTGAACGTCGACCGTGTCGAGTGGGTCTGGATCCCCGACGCCGAAACGCAGCTCAATGCGCTGTTGAACGGCGAGATCGACATGATCGAGAGCGTTTCCTACGACCATTTGGGCATCCTCGAGAAGGACAAGAACATCCGCCTCATCCGCGGCAGGGCGTCGAACCAGTACGTCTTCCGCATGAACTGGCTGCAGCCGCCTTTCAACAATCAGAAGGTCCGTCAGGCCGCGTCGTATGCGCTGAACCAGGAGGAGTTCCTGCAAGCCGGTATCGGGGACAAGCGCTATTATCGCGTCTGCAAGGCCATGTTCACCTGCGACTCGCCGCTCGCTTCGACGGTCGGCATGGATGGGCTCATCGAAGGGAACGCCGCCAAGGCGCGTGAGCTTCTCAAGGAAGCGGGTTATGACGGCACTGTCGTGGTGATGCCGCAGCCGACCGACCTCGGTGTCATCAAGCAGATTGCCCCGGTCGCCAAGGCACAGCTCGAAAAGGCAGGCTTCAAAGTCGAGGTCCAGCCGATGGACTGGCAGAGCATGGTGGCGCGGCTCGCCAAGAAAGGACCGCCATCGGAGGGCGGCTGGAACGCCTTCGGGACGAGCTGGGTGCAGCTCGACATCCTCGACCCGCTGATGACGCCGTTTCTCGCCGCGACCTGCGACAAGGCGCGATCGGGCTGGCCCTGCGACGAGGCGCTGGAGAAGCTGCGCGACAAGTTCGTCAAGGCGACGACCGATGCCGAAAAGAAATCAGTTGCCGAAGAGGTTCAGCGTCACGCCCTGCAGGTCGTCACGCACGTTCCCCTCGGTGAATGGTATGGCGTGCAGGCCGTTCGCGCCAATGTCGTCACCCGGCCTGTGCCGGCGCCGATCACGACCTTCTGGGGCATCGGCAAGAAATAGCACCTAGAGACGTGCCCCGGCCGCCCTCAGCCTTTCGCGCAAGGTTGCAGAGTCGAGTTGGTCGGCCGGCTGCCCTGTTCGGGCGAGCAGGGCGGCGGCGGTGCCGACAGCATGGGCGGCTGCGATCGCCAGTGCGGACGGCAGGCTGCTCGGGATGACGAGCGCATTGTCGATGCCGGCGGCCAGCGCCGCGCGATAAGGCAGGGCGTATCGACCGTCCGGCCCCTCGGCGACTGCGATCGTGTCGATATACTCGCGGCCGGCGACCGACTCGAAGGTCTGCGGGCCGGCAAGCGAGAGGCTCGCGCAAGTGTCGACGAAAAAGCGGGCGTCGATCTCGCCACGGTCGAGGATAACGGTGGAGACCGATCGGCCGCGACGCACGACATGGCGGATTTCCCGACCGGGCACGAGGCGGCCTTGGGCAGCCATCGTCGCGATGAGCGCAAGCAGGCCATTGCCGATGACCAGCACGTCGCAGGTCATCGACGTCATTCCTGAACGATCCGGATCGCAGATTACTCGGCGGCCTTCAGTTCCGTGGCAGCGGCGCGCAGCGCGCGGTTGGCGGCGTCCTCGGCCTCCCAGCGCGTGCCGATCTCGGCGAGGCGTCCCATGACGTCGTCGAGTTCGTGGCCACGCTGGGTCAACGAATAAGTGACCTTCGGCGGGATCGTCGCCTCGTAGTCGCGCTTCACCAGCGAGGCGCCTTCGAGCGTGCGCAGACGTTCGGTTAGCATCTTCGCGGAAATACCCGCGACACGTCGCTTCAGTTCACCGAAGCGCTGCGGACCGTGCGTGCGCAGATTGTAAAGAATGTATGTCGTCCAAGGCCCCATGAGCATGCGCAGAATGAAGTCCATCGGACAGGTCACGCTCTCCTTGGCCTTGGCAGCGGGCGGGTGGCTGGCTGGAGTGGTCATCGAAAATGCTCCCAAGGTTACGAATTGGTACCTGATGGTAAAGATATAGTTTGCCTCCTTGATGTTTCCAGTCACCCTGAGAAATCAGATTAATTGACGAAACAAATTTAGATTTTTTATATAAATCAAGGGATTGCTGATTTTTATGAAAGTCGCGCTTCAATCGGTGCGATGGGCAAGACTGACCGCGAGCGACGTGTAGCCTTTGAAGCACCCCCAGTGTGCCGCGGCGGCCGGCAGCATCACAAAGAAGAAGGGCGCCCTCGCCGGGCGCCCTTCCTTTTGGTCATTTCTTGCTGATGTTCCAGAGCACCGGCACAGGACCTTCGAGCCAGCCAGAGAGCCGGTCCTTGCGGTAAGCGCCGAAGGCCTTGTACTGGCCGACCGGCGCATAAATCGCCTGGTCCATCACACGGTCGGAGATGGCAAAACCCAGCTCCTTCCGCTTGGCCGGATCGGTCTCCTTGATGAAGGCGGCACGCAGCTTCTGCAGCTCGCCGTCGCACGGCCAGCCGAACCAGGCTTTCTCGCAGGCACCCGAGGCAAAGGAGTTGGTGCCAGGATTGTCGAGGTCTAGCGTGATGTTGGTCGTGAAGAAGATATTCCAGCCACCCTTGTCCGGCGTCTCCTTGCGGGCGCGGCGCGAGACCACGGTCTGCCAGTCCATCGGCAGAAGGTCGACCTTGAAGCCGGCCTTTTCGAGCTGCTGCTTGGCGACAGCCTGGACCTGGTTGGAGGATTGCAGGTCGGTCTGCTGCATCAACGCCACCGGGGTGCCGTCGTAGCCGCTCTCCTTCAGGAGCGCCCGCGCCTTTTCGAGGTTCGGCTTGATCAGCAGGTCGCCATATTCCTTGCCGTAGGCCGTGCCGCAGACGAACGGCGCATTGCAGACTTGGTAGATTTCCGGGTCGCCGACCTGGGCGCGCAGCATGTCCTCCTGGGCGATGGCGAGCATCGCAGCCTGCCGGGCCTTCACATTGTTGAAGGGTGGGTGCAGGTGGTTGAAGCGCATGATGATCTGGCTGCCGAGCTTGTTCCAGCCATAGAGCGTGACGTTCTTCTCGGACTTCAGCATCGGGAAGAGGTCCGGCACCGGCGATTCGATGAGGTCGATCTCACCGGTCATCAGCGCGTTGGCTGCCGTGCTGGGATCGGGAATGGCCAACCATTCGACGCGATCGACCTTGGCCACCTTGCCACCGGCCAGCATCGACGGCGCTTCGGGGCGCGGCTTGTACTTCGGGTTCTTGACGTAGACGACCTTTTCGCCGGGCTTCCATTCCTCCTTCTTGAAGACGAAGGGGCCGGAGCCTGTGTAGTCGTCGATCTGCTTGAACGGATCGGTCTCGGCGACCCGCTTCGGCATCATGAACGGTACCAGCGACGACGGCTTGGCCAGCGCGTCAAGCACCATGCCGAACGGCTCCTTGAGCACGATCTGGAAGGTCTTGGCGTCGACAACCTTGAGTTCGCCCGTCGCGGCCGCGAGAAGCTGGCCGAAGGAGTCGCGCACCATCCAGCGCTTCAGCGAGGCGACACAGTCCTCGGCGGTGACCGGCTTGCCGTCGTGCCATTCCAGACCGTCGCGCAGCGTGATCGTCCAGATGAGCTTGTCCGGCGAGACTGCGTACTTTTCGGCCATCTGCGGCTGGACTTTGAGGTCCGCGTCCTTGGCGAACAGCACGTCGTAGATCATGTAGCCGTGGTTTCGCGTGATCAGCGCGCTGGTCCAGACCGGGTCGAGAACCTTGAGATCGGAGTGCGAAACCATCTTCAGGGTGGTTTGCGCCATGGCGGCGGGCGCCGCCGTCAACAGCCCGACGCAGGCAGCAAGCTGCGCCAGTTTACGCGTTACATGCATGATACTTCTTTCGACTCCTCGGCTAACGGATTGGGCGGACGAGGCATCACCTGCCCGAGGCATGGAGCAATGTCCATGCCGCCGAATCTCGCGTCGGGGCCGCTGAGCGGACCGCGAGCCCGAGGGCTCGCGGTCCGGTGTACGTTGCTACTTCTTGCTGATGTTCCAGAGGATCGGCACGGGAGCCGGAAGCCAGCCCTCGACGCGATCCTTGCGATAGGCGCCGAACGCCTTGTACTGGCCGAGCGTAATGTAGACCGCCTGTTCCATCACCCGGTCGGAGACGGCAAGCGCGATCGCCTTGCGGCGCTCGGGATCGCTCTCCTTCACGAAGTCGGTCCGGAGCTTTTCCATTTCGGGATCGCAGGGCCAGCCGAACCACGCCTTGTCGCAGCCGCCGCTGGTGAAGGAATTGCCGGCCGGGTTGTCGGCGTCGACCGTGACGGTCGTCGTGTAGAAGACGTTCCAGCCGCCCTTGTCCGGCGCTTCCTTGCGGGCGCGGCGAGCGACCACGGTCTGCCAGTCCATCGCCTGGAGGTCGACCTTGAAGCCCGCCTTCTCCAGCGCCTGCTTGCCGACCGGCGGGAGCTGGTTCGACGACTGCAGGTCGGTCTGGTGCAGCATGACAATCGGCGTGCCGTCGTAGCCGCTCTCCTTCAGGAGCTGGCGCGCCTTCTCCAGGTTGGGCTTGATGAGCAGATCGCCGTAGCTCTTCTCGTAGGGAGAGCCGCAGACCAGGGGTGCGTTGCAGACCTTGTAGATCTCGGCGTCGCCGACCTGGGCACGCAGAAAATCTTCCTGGGCGATGGCGAGCATCGCAGCCTGGCGTGCCTTCACATTGTTGAAAGGCGGGTGGAGATGGTTCAGCCGCATGATGATCTGGCTGCCGAGCTGGTTCCAACCGAACAGGGCCACGTTCTTATCGGCCTTGAGGACGGGGAAGTGATCTGGGATCGGCACTTCGATCATGTCGATCTCACCCTGGATCAGCGCATTGACCGCCGTCATCGGGTCGGGGATCGCCAGCCACTCGATGCGGTCGACCTTGGCGACCTTGCCACCGGCCAGCATGGAGGGCGGCTCGGGACGCGGCTTGTACTTAGTGTTCTTGGCGTAGACGATCTTCTCGCCGGGTTTCCATTCCTCCTTCTTGAAGACGAATGGGCCGGAGCCTGTGTAGTCGTCGATCTGCTTGCCGGGATCGGTTTCAGCCACCCGCTTGGGCATCATGAACGGAACGTTGGACGACGGCTTGCCCAGCGCGTCGAGCATGAGGCCGAAGGGCTCCTTGAGCACGATGCGGAAGGTCTTGGCATCGACCGGCGCCATCTCGCCGACGCGCGCCATCATCTGTTGGCCGAGCGCGTCGCGGGCAGCCCAGCGACGAATGGAGGCCACGCAGTCCTCGGCCGTCACCGGCTTGCCGTCGTGCCATTCGAGCCCGTCGCGCAAGGTGAAGGTCCAGGTGAGCTTGTCGGCCGAGGTTTCGTATTTGTCGACCATCTGCGGCTGGATGCGCAGCTGGGCATCCTTGGCGAACAACACGTCGTAGACCAGGTAGCCGTGGTTGCGCGTGATGAAGGCGGTGGTCCAGATCGGGTCCAGCACCTTGAGGTCGGAATGCGCGACCATCTTGAGCGTCGTCTGCGACATGGCGGGCGACGCCAGCGATACTCCCATGGCCAGGCCCAGGCCGACGGCCAACTGCCCCAGTTTCCGTGTTACATGCATAATTTACCCCTCCCAGAAATCGGCTTCCCCGATTTGCATACAGGCTGCCACGAGCCGGATGAGGAATAAAGCGATGTCGATGCCGACGATCTTCGTGTCCCACGGGGCACCTACGCTGATCCTGGAGGACATCCCGGCACGGGCGTTTCTGGCCAACCTCGGCCGGCAGGTACCGCGCCCGCAGGCGATCGTGGCGGTCTCGGCGCACTGGGACACCGACGTGCCGGCGGTGTCGCTGGCACGCAAGCCCGACACCATCCACGATTTTTACGGCTTTCCCGAAGAACTCTACCGCCTGCGTTACAACGCGCCCGGCGCTCCGGCGTTGGCCGAGAAGGTGGCCAAACTCACAGGCGCGGCACACGACCACCATCGCGGCCTCGACCATGGCGCGTGGGTGCCGGCCATGCTGGGCTGGCCCGAAGCTGACATTCCGATCTTCCAACTCTCGGTGCAGCCGGGGCAGACGCCGGCGCATCACATTGCGCTTGGCCGAAAACTGGCGCCGCTTCGCGAGGAGGGCGTGCTGGTGATGGGCAGCGGCAGTGCCATCCACAATCTCAGGGCGCTGACGCGGGACGGTGGTTCGTCCGAGCCCGAGCCGTGGGCGCAGGCTTTCGACAACTGGTTGGCCGAGGCAGTGGAGAAGGGGGACGAGGCGGCACTTGCCGACTATCGAGCGCGGGCGCCGTATGCCCGCGAAGCTCATCCGACCGATGAGCATTTCCTGCCGCTGCATGTCGCCTTCGGCGCGGCAGGCGAGGGCGCGCAGGGGCGCACCCTCCATCGCAGCTTTACTCTGGGAAACCTCTCGATGGCGTCCTACGCGTTCACGTAGGACGGCGGCGAGGAAAAACTAGGCCGCGGCGGCCAGCGCCACGCCCTTTTCCTTCAGGACCGTTTCCAGCTCGCCCGTCTCGAACATCTCGCGGACGATGTCACAGCCGCCGATGAACTCGCCCTTCACGTAGAGCTGGGGGATCGTCGGCCACTGGCTGAATTCCTTGACGCCCTGACGCAGTTCCGGGTCGACCAGGATGTTGACGCCGTGGAACTTGACGCCGAGCTGGCTCAGCACGTCGACCACCGCCGCCGAGAAGCCGCATTGTGGGAAGACCGGCGTGCCCTTCATGAACAGCAGAACGTCGTTCTTGCTGATCTCGTCACGGATACGTTCGAACACCTGAGGTTCGCTCATGTCGGTCTCCTGAAGCACGACGTGGGACGCACCACACGATGGGTGCGGGATTTAGCGATAATATAGGGCGGTCAGGGCCGTTGCGCCATGGTGGTCAATTTCAGGGCATGCAGAACGCCGCCCATGCGACCTCCTAACGCGCCATAGACCATCTGGTGCTGCTGAATCTTGGATTTGCCGGCAAAGGCCGACGAAATAACCGTGGCGGCATAGTGGTCTCCATCGCCGGCGAGATCCTGGATCTCGACCTCGGCTCCGGGGATGCCCTCCTGGATCAGGCGGACGATATCCTCGGCGTGCATGGGCATGGGTGTCTCCTCAGACCGCGCTGTTCATATAGTTGGGGAGCCAGGCTTCATGGGCCGCCCGCAGGTGGTCGAGCGGCAGGTCAAGCAGACCTTCGACGACCACGCTGGCGCCGCCCGAATAGCCGAGCAGGACCGCGGGGACACCGGCCTTGGTGGCTGCGGCGACGAGAGCATCACCATCGTCGGTCGCGATCAGGTAGCGGGCCTGGTCCTCGCCGTAGAGGTAGGCATGAGGCGCCGCGGCACCCTTCGGCAGCTTGATCGTGGCGCCGGTCCCACCAGAGAGGCACATCTCGGCCAGGCAGACCAGCAGGCCGCCGTCGGAAAGGTCATGGCAGGCCACGGCCCGGCGGCCGACGATTTCCCCGCGCACGAAGTCGCCGTTGTGGCGCTCGGCAGCAAGGTCGACGGGTGGCGGCGCACCCTCCTCGCGGCCATGCAGTTCACGCAGGTAAATCGATTGGCCGAGCCAGCCCTTCGTTTCGCCGACGAGAACAAGCGCCAGGCCCGACTGCACCAGCCGCGAGCCGACGGAGGTGGCGATATCCTCGATCACGCCGACTGCGCCAATGGTCGGCGTGGGCAGGATGGGACGGCCTTCGGTCTCGTTGTAGAGTGAGACGTTGCCCGATACGACGGGGAAGTCGAGGGCCTTGCAGGCCTCGCTCATGCCCATGATCGCGCCGGCAAACTGGCCCATGATTTCGGGCTTCTGCGGGTTACCGAAGTTCATGTTGTCGGTGACGGCGAGCGGCTTGGCGCCGGTCGCCGTAATGTTGCGCCACGCTTCGGCCACGGCCTGACGGCCGCCGGTCTCGGGATGGGCCTGCACGTAGCGCGGCGTGCAGTCGGACGTCATGGCGAGGCCCTTGTGACCGCCACCGGGCACGCGCACCAGGGCGGCGTCGCCGTCCTGCGGTCGGATCGCGGTGTTGCCCATGATGAGATGGTCGTACTGCTTCCAGATCCACGCCTTGCTGGCGAGGTCGGGCGAGCCCATCAGGGCGATAAGCGAAGCGTTCCAGTCCTTGGGCGCGGGCACCTTGGCCGCGTCCAGTTCGGCGGGTAGCGGCGTCAGGGTCCAGGGCCGCTCGTACATCGGCGCTTCGGTGACCAGTGGCGGGATCGGGATGTTGCCCACGATGTCGCCGTGCCAGGAGAGGACCATGCGCTCGGTGTCGGTGAGATGGCCGATGACGGCGAAGTCGAGTTCCCACTTCTCGAAGATCTTGCGCGCCAGCTCTTCGCGGCCGGGCTTCAGCACGATCAGCATGCGCTCCTGGCTTTCGGAAAGCATGAGCTCGTAGGGATTCATGCCGGTCTCGCGCATCGGCACCTTGTCGAGCTCGACGACGACGCCGAGGCCGCCCTTGGCCGCCATCTCGAACGACGAGGAGGTAAGGCCAGCCGCGCCCATGTCCTGGATGGCGACGATCGCATCGGTCGCCATCAGTTCGAGGCAGGCCTCCAGCAATAGCTTCTCGACGAACGGATCGCCGACCTGGACGGTCGGCCGCTTGCTCTCGCTGTCCTCGTTGAATTCGGTCGAGGACATGGTGGCGCCGTGGATACCGTCGCGGCCGGTCTTGGAGCCGACATAGACCAGCGGATTGCCGATGCCTGCGGCGGCCGCATAGAAGATGCGATCCGACGGCGCGACGCCCACGGTCATGGCGTTGACCAGGATGTTGCCATTGTAGGCGGGATGGAAATTCGTCTCGCCGCCGACCGTCGGAATGCCCATGCAGTTGCCGTAGCCGCCGATGCCGGCCACGACGCCCGACACGAGATGTCGCGTCTTGGGGTGGTTGGGGTCGCCGAAGCGCAGCGCGTTCAAGTTGGCAATCGGACGCGCCCCCATGGTGAAGACGTCGCGCAGAATGCCGCCCACGCCCGTCGCAGCGCCCTGGTAGGGTTCGATGTAGGAGGGGTGATTATGGCTTTCCATCTTGAAGATGGCGGCCTGGCCGTCGCCGATGTCGATGACGCCGGCATTCTCGCCCGGCCCCTGGATCACCCAGGGCGCCTTGGTCGGCAGCTTCTTCAACCAGACCTTGGAGGACTTGTAGGAGCAGTGCTCGCTCCACATCGCCGAGAAGATGCCGAGTTCCACCATGGTCGGCGTCCGGCCCATGATCTTCAGCAGGCGCTCGTATTCGTCCGGCGCCAGCCCGTGCTCGGCGACGATCTGCGGAGTGATCGCGGGTTCGTTGGGGAGCTTGACCGGCGGGTTCTTTTCTTGAGCAATCGTCACGACAGCGCCTCGACCATACCCTCGAACAAACCTTTGCCGTCGGTCCCGCCGAACATCGGCTCCACGGCATTCTCCGGATGCGGCATCAGCCCCAGTACCGTCTTGGTCTCGTTGAAGATGCCGGCGATGTTGTTGATCGAGCCGTTGGGGTTGCCCGTAGCGTCGATAACGCCATCCGGCGTGCAGTAGCGGAAGGCGATCTGTCCGCGATCCTCGAGGCGCTTCAGCGTATCGGCGTCGGCGAAATAGTTGCCCTCGGCGTGGGCCACCGGGACCTTGATCACCTGGCCGGCCTGATAGCGATTGGTGAACAGGCTCTGGCTGGTCTCGACCTTGAGGTGGACATCGGAGCAGACGAACTTCAGATGCGAGTTGCGCATCAGCGTACCCGGAAGCAGGCCTGCCTCTGTCACGATCTGGAAGCCATTGCAGATGCCCAGGACCGGCACGCCCTGGGCGGCGCGCTTCCTGACCTCGGCCATCACCGGCGACTGGGCCGCCATGGCGCCACAGCGCAAATAGTCGCCATAGGAAAAGCCGCCCGGCACCACGATCAGGTCGACCTTCTCGAAGTCGCCGTCGCCGTGCCAGACCATCGCCGGCCGCCGGCCCGTGACCAGTTCGATCGCCTGCGCCACATCGCCTTCGCGATTGGAGCCGGGGAAGACGAGGACCGCGGACTTCATCAGCCGACCAGCTCGATCGAATAGTTTTCGATCACCGTGTTGGCCAGCAGCTTACGGCACATCTCGTCGAGCCGTGCCTTGGCCTTGTCTTTGTCGGTCTCGGCCAATTCCAACTCGATGAACTTGCCCTGACGGACGTCGCCCACCTCGGGAAAGCCGAGGCGATTGAGGGAATGCCCGATGGCCTTGCCCTGAGGGTCGAGCACGCCGTTCTTGAGGGTCACGTGAACTCTGGCTTTCATGTCGTCTCGCTGGGGCTGGGCTACTGGGGCAGGGGCTATTGAAGGGTGGTGGGGCCGCGCACATCGCCCGGACCCTGGTCGATCAGGATGCCGAGACGCCGCGCCACCTCCTGGTAGGCTTCCTCGACCTTGCCGAGGTCGCGGCGGAAGCGGTCCTTGTCCATCTTCTCGTTGGTGCGCAGATCCCACAGCCGGCAGGAATCCGGGCTGATTTCGTCGGCGAGCACGATGCGGACCATGTCGTCCTCATATAGGCGGCCGAACTCGATCTTGAAGTCGATCAGCTTTATGCCGCAGCCGAGGAACAGGCCGAACAGGAAGTCGTTCACCCTGAGCGTCAGCGCCACGATGTCGTCGAGGTCCTGCGGCGTCGCCCACCCGAAGGCGGTGATGTGCTCCTCGGTCACCATCGGGTCGGAGAGCTGGTCGTTCTTGTAGAAGAACTCCATGATCGAAC
Source organism: Reyranella massiliensis 521 (assembly GCF_000312425.1). Lineage (GTDB taxonomy): Bacteria > Pseudomonadota > Alphaproteobacteria > Reyranellales > Reyranellaceae > Reyranella > Reyranella massiliensis. The sequence continues at coordinate 811,644 of NZ_HE997181.1, forward strand.
GTGGCAGCTGCGTGCCTTCCTCGACTCCGAAGCGCTTCGCGAAGGAGCCGGCGGCGACGTTGCGGACTACCACTTCGAGCGGGATGATCTCGACCTGCCGGATGAGCTGCTCGCGCATGTTCAGCCGGCGGATGAAGTGAGTGGGCACCCCGATTTCACCGAGTTTGGTCATCAGGAACTCGGAAATACGGTTGTTGATCACCCCTTTGCCGGTGATCGTACCCTTCTTCTGGTTGTTGAACGCGGTCGCGTCGTCCTTGAAGTACTGGACGATGGTCCCGGGCTCTGGCCCCTCGAACAAGGTCTTGGCCTTGCCCTCGTAGATGCGGCGGCGGCGGGACATTTCTTACTCCTGTGCGGGCGAGTTGAGCCGCCCGCCGTTGGGCCGGACTATGGCCGAAACCCCATGCTCCGGTACTGGGGAAAAATCCATTGAAAAAGGTGACGTGACCGTCATATTGACCCTCGAAACGGAGGCCCCCAATGGCCCAGCAAATCACCTATGACAAGGCCTACGATACTGTTGCACCGGAAGATTTTCCGGCGATGTTGCAGGTAGCACGCTACGGCCGGCGGACCGACGCCTTCGACGGTATCATTTCGGCCACCCATGACCATTTCTGGGACCCGCTGGACAAGAATTACATCGATTTCGACCAGCCTTTCGACATGGAAACGACGCCGATCGTGCCACAGGAAATGGTGGTCGAACTGCGCAGTGCCGTCGCCGACCGGCTGGACGAGCGGCAGAAGATCCAGCTGTCCAACGACGTCATGCACTGGTCGATCTCCAATCTCCTGCATGGCGAGCAGGGCGCTTTGTCGCTGTCGGCCAGCCTCTGCCACATCCTGCTTGACCCGGGTGCCCAGGAATATGCCGCCAACCAGGCCCGCGAGGAGGCCCGCCATGTCGCCGGTTTCACGCGCTACATCGCCTGCCGCTGGGGGGAGCCGCTGCCGGTCGGCAAGACCATCGCCACCGTCCTCGACGATCTGGTGAGCACGCAGGAAGTCTACAAGAAGATCGTCGGCATGCAGATGCTGATCGAAGGACTGGCGATGGGCTCGTTTGCGACGCTCAACGCCAAGACCAACGATCCCGTGCTGCGCCGGCTGGTCCAGCTCGTCATGAGCGACGAAGCCTTCCATCACCGCTTCGGCCGCCTGTGGGCCGCCAAGACGATCCGCCATCTCAGCCCCGACGAACACAAGAAGGTCGAGGACTGGTCGGCGCAGATCTTCCAGACGTTGCTGTTCAACTTGATCAACGCCGAGCAGAAGCAGGTGATCTACGCCAAGTACGGGCTCGACTGGCAGTGGGTGCGCGATGCGGTGAAGGAGACCTTTACCGACGACGATCGCCGCGACCAGCTCAAGGAGAGCACCAACATCTTCCGCGTCCTGATCAAGACTCTGCTGCATGCCGGCATCATCACCCAGCGCACCGCGCCGCTCTACGCGGTGTGGGTCGACATGAAGGAGCTCGAAGCCGAGGGCGATGGCATTCCCGGCGATGTCGTTGCCGAGGAAATGCTGGTCGTCCTGCGCGAGATCAATGCCAAGCGCAAACGCATCGTCAGCAAGGACGTCGCTGCCGCAGCAGCTTCCTAGCTCTTATGTTCCTCTCCCCCTGGGGGAGAGGTTAGGTGAGGGGGCGCTGCGAGAGCGGCGCAAATTGCCGTCCAAACACCTTCAGGGCTTTCGAGCACATCGTTTGCCCAGAAGCGCAAGACCCGCCAGCCCTGACGTTCCATGAACGCCGTCCGACGTGAATCTCGCTCGATTTGAAAAGCGTGATGCTCGCCGTCGATCTCAATAACGAGTTTCGCGGAGATGCAGGCGAAGTCGGCGAAGTAAGGTCCGATTGGATGTTGTCGCCGAAACTTGACGCCGCTCAGTCTGCGGTTGCGCAGCAGTTCCCAGCAGATTTTCTCCGGCTTGGTGCTGTCGCGGCGCAGTTCGCGTGCTCGTGCGATCTGGGCGTCCTTCATATCCCCTCACCCAACCTCTCCCCCTGCGGGGGAGAGGAGAATGAAGAGGGAATGTGCACTCATTTCAGCGCTTCTTCGCCAGCACAAAGGCGGAGAGGCCGGCGAGGCGATTGACCGGGAAGAGCGGCAGCTCCGCGGCGCAGAGGGCGGCGAGCAGGCCGTTGGTGAAGGCACCGTGCTTCTTGAGGCTGCTGCGGGGCTCGGTCGTGTTGCGGTCGGCCAGCCGGACGGCGGCGGCCAGCGGAAAGACCAGGCCGAAATAGTAAGCGCCCCGCACGATCTCCAGTCCGGCATCGCGCAGGACCGCCTCGATCTCGCGCAGGCGATACCGCCGCTTGTGCTCCAGGAAGACGTCGTGGCCGCTCCACAGGAAGGAGAAGGCCGGCACCGTCACCAGGAAGTGCGCGCCCACCGGAACCCTGTCGGCATAGTGTCGGACGAGGCTGCGATCGTCGTCGACATGTTCCAGCACGTCCATCATCAGGACGAGATCGCAGTCCGTCGGGCCGATATCGCGGCGATAGCGCACCGGCTTGCCGGCGGCACTGTCGTCGCGGTCGGCCGGATAGCCAATATCGACACAGAGCGCGCTCTCGGCCGCGGTTTCCGCGAGCAAATGGCGGGAGAAAAATCCCGATCCCGCTCCGACGTCGAGCAAGTGACGAGGCCGCAGGCCCGCCACGGCACGGCGCAGCGCCGCCGCCTTGGAGCTGTAGTACCAATGCCGGGCAATGTCTGCGCCGAGAATATCCTCTTCCTTGAGGTCCATGAGGTCAGGTCTCGACGGTCACGCTTGCGGCGGTTCGGACGTGCCGTCCTCGTAGACGCCTTCCACGACGTAGATCGGTCGGCCCTTCACTTCGAGGAAAAGGCGGCCGAGATATTCGCCGATGATGCCGAGCGAAAGAAGCTGAATGGCGCCCATGAGCAGGACCGCGATCAGCAACGAAGCATAGCCGGGCGTATCGATGCCGAAGATCAGCACGCGCGTCACGATGAAGAGGGCATAGAGGACGGCGATGGCTGCGATCACCACGCCGACATAAAACCAGGCGCGCAGCGGCGCGGTCGAGAAACTTACCACGCCGTCGAGGGCGAAGTTCCAGAGCCGCCAGAAGTTGAACTTGGTCATGCCGGCGGCGCGCTGCGGCCGCTCGTAGGGTACGCCGATGGAGTTGAAGCCCACCCAGGCAAACAGGCCCTTCATGAAACGATTGCGTTCGGGAAGCTGGCGCAGCACTTCGACGGCACGCCGGTCGACCAGCCGGAAGTCGCCGACATTGGGCGGGATGCGCACCGGCGACATGGAGTTGAACACACGATAGAACCAGTCGGCCGACATGCGTTTGGCGCGCGTATCCGTGAGCCGCGCGGTGCGCACGCCGTAGACGATGTCGTAACCCTCCCGCCAGCGCGCGATGAACGGCTGGATCAGGTCGGGAGGATCCTGCAGGTCGATGTCCATCGGGATCAGGATGTCGCCCTTGGCATGATCGATGCCCGCGGTGAGGGCGGCTTCCTTGCCGAAGTTGCGCGACAGATTGACGATGCGGATGCGACGGTCGTGGCGGCCCCTGTCGAACAGGCGCGCGAACGTTTCGTCCCGCGAACCGTCGTTGATGAAGACCAGTTCGAAGCGCAACGACACCTTCTCGAGCAGGGGGATCACCGTGTCGAGGAAGAGATCGATGGACTCTTCCTCGTTGAACACAGGCACGACCAGCGACAACAGCGGATCGACAGGCCGGTGTCTCCGTCGCACGGCAAGCTGATGCTCCAGCGCAGCATCCTTTGCCGTGGTGAAGGGGAAGGATTGCTCGGGCACCAAAGCCCTCAGATCACAGGCTCGACGGCGCCGCCGAGGTCCATGATGCCCAGCTCGACGATGAGTTGCGGCTGCCGCTTCTTCGCCTGGTCACGGAAGGCCCGGAGTGCCTGGGTGTGCATCTGGGTTTCGTAGGCCCGGTCGGTCTTGATGCGCTCGCCATAGGCGACGACGGCGGCGCCGCAGTCTCGATGTGTCATGCCGATCAGGCGCTTCACATTGTGTAACTGCACGGAGATGTCGAGGTTGGCCTCCCATGCCGCGCGCCATTCCTGGAAGACCGGCGCCACGGCGGCGATCGGCCCTCCGGCAATGTTGAACTGGCTGTAGGCGTTCTGCCAGCCGCGCGACGCCATATAGGCCCAGGTGTTCGTGGTGAAGCGCGGGTCGATGCACTTCATCAACATCGCCTCGTAGCCGGTATCCTCGACGGCATGAGCGGCCGGCACGGCAGCAGCCGCCGCAACGGCGGCGCCGAGACCGAGGCCGAACAGGCCGCGGCGGGACAGCGCCTGCAGGCAACCACAGCCGCCGTGATGGATGTGCATGTTCATTGGAAAGTTGCGCCCCCCTGCTGTGCCAGGCCGCCATTCTGGTCGGCGACCCACGTCGTTACCGAGCCATCTTCTTCACGCCGGGCCTGCACGCTGAACGCACCGCCCGCGAATACCGGCGACAGCGCGCGGAACTCAAAACGCCGGGCGATTCTAGCGGGGTTGGAGCGTCGCGCCAGTTCCATCTGGAGCAGGCCCATCAGGGGACCATGAACGATCAAGCCGGGATAGCCTTCCGTGCCGGTAACGTAGGGTTGGTCGTAGTGGATGCGATGGCCGTTGAAGGTGAGGGCGGAAAAGCGGAACAGCAGGACCGGATCAGCCCCGATGGACTTGCTCCAGGTCGGATTGGTCGGAGCCGGCTTCGGTGGCTTCGGCTTTTCGCCGGGTCTGGCAGCCTCGCGGTAGACGATGTCGTGTTCCTCGACCAATGACACGCCACGCGGTCCCGAGATCGTGTGCTGCACGGTGACGAAAACCATCGCTCCGGTCGAGCCGATCTTGGGTTCGACGGATTTGATCGTGGAGCGCCGTTCGATCGTCTCGCCGATGCGGACTGGCTCGCCGTCGAAGGTGAAGCGGCTGCCCGCCCACATGCGGCGGGGCAGCGGCACCGGCGGCAGGAAGTCGCCGCGCTCGGCGTGGCCGTCCGGCCCGATCTTGGATTGCGGCGCGATCTCCAGGAAATAGAGCCAGTGCCAGAGAGGCGGCAGAGGATCGCCATTTCGGGGATCGGGATCGCCCTCGTCGAGGGTGGCAGCCAGCGCACGGACCGGGAAAGGAGCTGCAAGATCCTCCACGGACTGCGTCCTGCCGATCCATTCCTTGAGCTTTTCCAGGGACATAACGGTCGATCCTCCTCGCGAGGCGCGACTTTGCCACCGCCAGCACAGGGTGGAAAGACGGGCGCGTGGTCGCTATAAACCCGCGCGAAGAGTTAACTGGAGCGGCCGATGACCACGTTCGACGAACGCGAAAAATCCTTCGAAAAGAAGTTCGAGCTCGACCAGGAACTGCAATTCAAGGTCAAGGCCCGCCGCAACAAGCTGCTCGGCCTGTGGGCCGCCGGCCTGCTGGGCAAGACGGGCGCTGACGCCGAGGCGTATGCTAAGGAAGTGGTCCTGGCCGACTTCGAGAAGCCGGGCGACTCCGACGTCGTGCACAAGATCATGAAGGATCTCGCCGCCGTCGGTAAGCCGACCGAGGATCACACGATCCTCAAGCAGGCCGAGCGGCTGCTGGTCGATGCCAAGAAGCAGATCATGGCGGACTCCCACTGACCTACGGGCAGTGGAAGCGCGTCTTCAACCGAAGACGCGCTTGAAGATCGTATCGACCTGCTTGGTGTGATAGCTCATGTCGAACAGCGCCGTGAGCTCGTCGTCTGCCAGGAATTCGCCGATTTCCTTGTCGGCGCGGCAGAGCGCCAGCAGTGAGGCGTTGCCTCTCCAGGCGTCCATCGCATTGCGCTGTACGGCAGCGTAGGAAGCCTCGCGGCTCATGCCTTTCTGCGTCAGCGCCAGCAGGATGCGCTGGGAGAAGACCAGCCCGCCCAACGAGTCGAGATTGGCCTGCATGCGGTCCTTGTAGACCACGAGCTGCTCGACGACGCCGGCGATGCGGTTAAGCGCAAAATCGAGCGTGCCGGTGGCGTCGGGCGCGATATAGCGCTCGGCCGAGGAGTGCGAGATGTCGCGCTCGTGCCAGAGCGTGACGTTCTCCAGCGCCGGGATCACGGCGCTGCGCACGACGCGGGCGAGGCCCGTGACGTTCTCGGTCAGCACTGGATTGCGCTTGTGCGGCATCGACGAGGAGCCCTTCTGGCCCTCGGAGAAGAACTCCTCGGCCTCGCGGACCTCGGTGCGCTGCAGATGGCGGATCTCGGTCGCGAGGTTCTCGATTGACGAGGCAACGACCGCCAGCGCCGCGAAAAACGCGGCATGCCGGTCGCGCGGGATTACCTGCGTCGAGACCGGCTCGACCGTGAGGCCGAGCTTTTTGGCGACATGCTCTTCGATGCGCGGATCGACGTTGGCGAAGGTGCCAACGGGGCCCGAGATGGCACAGGTCGCGATCTCGGCGCGCGCCGCCACGAGCCGGGCGCGATTGCGGTCGAAAGCGGCATAGTGGCCCGCGAGCTTGACACCGAAGGTGGTGGGCTCGGCGTGGATGCCGTGGCTGCGGCCGATGGTGAGCGTATCCTTGTGCTCTAAGGCGCGCTTCTTCAGCGCCCCCAGCAGCCGGTCGGTATCGGCCAGCAGGATGTCGGCAGCCTGCGTGAGCTGCACGGCGAACGAGGTGTCGAGCACATCCGACGAGGTCATCCCCTGGTGGACGAAGCGCGACTCCGGGCCGATGAACTCGCCCAGCCAGGTCAGGAAGGCGATGACGTCGTGCTTTGTGACCCGCTCAATGGCGTCGATCTTTTCGACGTTGCCGGCAGGATCGGCCTGCAGCGCCGCCATGGCCTTCTTGCCGCCGTCCCAGATCGCCTTGGCCGAGGCCTTGGGGATGATTCCCAGTTCCGCCATCGCGTCGCAGGCGTGCGCCTCGATCTCGAACCAGATGCGGAAGCGGTTCTCGGGGGCCCAGATGGCCGCCATCTGCGGCCGGGAATAACGCGGGATCATGGCCGGGTTTTTAGCGCCAATACCCCCGATACGCCATGTTAGAAGTGGCGCAGCTAGACACGCCGACTGCATACGCCTGGAACCAATGGAAACGCTGCAAAACTGCCCCCGTGACACCCTGATGGCCATCAAGGGCGTGCTCACCGACATCGACGAAACCCTCTCCACCGACGGCAAATTGACGGCCGAGGCCTACAGTGCGCTCGAGGCGCTAAAGAAGGCCGGCCTGCTGGTTATCCCCGTCACCGGCCGGCCCGCTGGCTGGTGCGATCTCATTGCCCGCTTCTGGCCGGTCGACGCCGTGGTGGGCGAGAACGGCGCCTTCTGGATGTGGCACGATCCTGCCGCCGGCAAGATGCGGACCCGCTTCATCCAGTCCGACGCGGAGCGGGCTGAAGGCCGCCGCCGTCTGGAGGCCGTGCGTGCAGAGGTGCTGCGCGAGGTGCCCGGCACGGGGATCGCCTCGGACCAGCCCTATCGCGCCGCCGACCTGGCGGTGGATTTCTGCGAGGACGTGCCGCCACTGCCGGCCGCCGATATCCAGCGCATCGTGGCCATCTTCGAGAAGCACGGCGCCCACGCCAAGGTGAGCTCGATCCATGTCAACGGATGGTTCGGCGATTACGACAAGCTGACGACCAGCCGCACCATGATGTCGGAGCTTTTCGGGGTCGATATCGCCGCGGAGCGCACACGCTACGTCTTCGCAGGCGATTCGCCCAACGACGCGCCGATGTTCGGCTATTTTCCCAATGCCGTGGGCGTGGCCAATGTCCGCGACTTCGCCGACCGTCTCGAACACAAGCCGCGCTGGATCGCTTCGGCGCGGTCGGGTGCAGGCTTCGTGGAGCTCGCAAACGCGCTGATCGCCGCCCGACGCTAGCGCGTGGGTGGCGTTGGTGGGGCCACCAGCAGCGAGCCGTAGTGGGTGATGCTGTCGGCCTGGCTCCACACGCCCATGGCGCCGCTCTGGACAAGGCCGCGATCGGTCGCCGTGAAGAGCGGCTTGCCGTCCAGTGCCACTTCGAAGCGGTCGTTGACGGCAATCACGCGCAGCGAATGCCATTCGCCCAGGGCGATCGGCACCTCCTTGCCGGCGATCTGACTGCGCTTGCCCCGTTCCACGCGATAGAGGCGCACGGAGTTGTCGCGTGCATCGGCTCGGACGAGCAGATAGTCGTTGGCGCTCTGCGCCCGGAAAGCGAACCCCCCAACTTGTGCACGCGTGCCCGAGACCGGCTTGAAGCGCAGCGTGGCGTCGAAATCGCGCGCGACGGTCTGTTCGGAAATGCAGAGCGGGAAGCGCAGGTCCGTTGCGTCGGCGGCCGTTTCTGTAAGGGCCCAGCCATCGGGTCCGTCCTTGTCCTGGACGGCCTGCCAAACCGGAGGACGGCCGATCCCCGTCATGCCCTGGGTGCAGCCGACACGACCGTCCGGCGTCGTGAGCGGCACCACGAGCTGAGCGGCGGCCGGCGTGGCAAGGAGGAGCGGTAGGAGAAAAAGAACGATACGCATGCCGGCAGCCTAGCAAAAAAATGCGTCGTGCTTGACCGGCCGTTCGGGAGGGAGGAGTTTACGCCGCGACCATATTTCGGACGAATTTGTCAGGGGGAACAGCATGCGTTTGTGCACTATCCAGAGCGGCGGTAAGGCCGTCGTGGGCGTGAAGACAGACAACGGCAAGATCATCGATCTCAGCAAGCAGATGCCGCGCGGGCCGAAGTCGGTCGTCGAGATCCTCGCGGGTGGCAGGAAGCTGCAGCAGGCCGTGCTCAAGGCATGCGCCAAGCCCAAGGCGGGCGCGACGGTCTCGGAGAAGTCGGCGAAGTACCTGCCGCCGGTTCCCAATCCCGGCAAGATCCTCTGCATCGGCCTGAATTACCGCAAGCACGCCGAGGAGACCGGCAGTGCGATCCCGGACTATCCGCTGGTGTTCACACGCTTCAACAACACGCTGGTGCCGCATAACGGCAAGCTTCTGCGCCCCAGCCATTCCAAGCAGTTCGACTGGGAAGCCGAGCTCGCCGTCATCATCGGCAAGAAGTGTCGCAACGTGCCGAAGGCGAAGGCCCTCGGCGTGATCGCGGGCTACGCCTGCTTCAACGATGGCTCGCTGCGCGATTGGCAGCGCAAGTCGGGCGGCCAGTTCACCCTGGGCAAGGGATTCGACGGTACCGGTGGTTTCGGCCCCGACATCGTCACCTCCGACGAGCTGCCGCCGGGCGGTTCGCCGCTCCGCATCATGACCCGCGTCAACGGCAAGACGATGCAGGACAGCAGCACCGACGATCTGATCTTCGACGTGCCGACCCTGGTGCATGAACTCAGCAAGGTCATGACCCTCGATCCGGGCGATGTCATCATCACCGGCACGCCGTCGGGCGTCGCGATGGCGCGCAAGCCGCCGAACTGGCTGAAGCCAGGCGATGTCTGCGAGATCGAGATCGAGAAGATCGGCGTGCTGCGCAACCCGGTCGTTCAAGGCGCCTAATCGGATTGGCCCGGAGCGCGCCATGTCGATGGCGCTCTCCGGGTTCAACTGAACTACCGCCGCGGCAGCCTGTGCAGGCCGCCCAGCATCAGGCGGGTGGCGAAGTCGGTCGCGGCCTCCGGGTCGACGGGGTCGCGGGTGACCATCACCATCGAAATTTCAAAGGCCACGCCTGCCATCGACGCCCCGAGATAGGACACATCGACATTGGGCAGGACGCCCGAGGCGATCGCGGTGCGGATGTCGTCGTTCAGGGCCTTGGCGAGCGCGCGCACATCCGGCTTGTCGAGCAGCGTGCGCACGGCGGTGAAGCTCGAACGGGCCAGCGCCAGTAGCTCGGGATCTTCGGCCAGGAAATTGAAGTAAGCCGAATAGTGCTGATGGAGGAACTCCTCGGCTGTCGCGGCACGGGCGCGGCCCTGATTGTGGCGCTGCAGCAGGACGCCGGTGAGTTCGCCCACCACGGCTTCGAAAATCTCGTCCTTGTCCTTGAAGTAGTTGTAGAAGGTGCCGGATGCGAGATCGGTGCGCCGCACGATGTCGCGTACGCTCGCCGCGCCAAAGCCCATCTCCGCGAAGACTGCGCGGGCAGCCTTCAGCAGGGCGGTGCGGTTCTCTGCCTTGTTCTGTTCGCGCCGGCCGGATCGTTCGGTCCGCGAGTCCGGGGCTGCAGTCTCTTCAACCATTCTGGAGTCCTGTCATCGTCCCAACTGCGCGAGTTCGTGGCGCAGACCTGCCACCATATCGTCCATCGCCCGGGCGGCGGCCTGCAGCGCTCCACGCATGCCGACAAAGCCGTGGATCAGCGTATCGAATTCGCGATGAATGGTCTTCACGCCGGCTGCGGAGAGCCGCTTGGCATAGGCCTGGCCCTCGTCGCGCAACGGGTCGAAACCCGCTGTAAAGACCAGTGCCGGCGCCACGCCTGCGAGATCGGCAGCCCGAAGCGGCGAAGCGCGCGGATCGTCGACCTCGGCCGGCGTGTTGAGGTACTGGCCGCGAAACCAGTCCATATCAGCTTGGGTCAGCAGGAAGCCTTCGCCGCAGCTCTTGTGCGACGGCGTATCGCCACCGAGGTCGGTTGCCGGGTAGACCAGCCATTGCAGACAGGGTGGGCGAGGCTCGCCGCGGAGTTCCTGCGCTGCTACGGCAGCGATGGTGCCACCGGCAGAATCGCCCGCCAGCACGATGCGGTCGGGATCGAGGCCAAGACCGGCGGCTTCGGTCGCCAGCCAGCGAAAGGCTGCGATCCCATCGTCGATGGCCGCCGGAAACTTGTGCTCCGGCGCCAGCCGGTAATCGACCGACACGACGGCACAGCCCGACCGGGCGCAGAAGTAGCGGCAGGCGAGATCGTACCCTTCGAGACTGCCGATCGCCCAGCCGCCGCCGTGAAAGTAAAGAACGGTCGGCAGCAGGCGAGCCACCGAATGCGCTGGCCGGTAAATGCGAATTCGCAGGGAGCCTGCTGGGCCGGCCATCGTGCGATCGACGATCTCGCCGACTGGCGCCGGCCGACCGCCCAACAGCAGCATGAAAGCGTCGAACTGCTGCCGGGCCTCGACGACACCGAGCTGGTGCAGGGGCGGCTGACCGCTGCGGGCGAGGAGCTGCAGGAACCATTGCGTCCGGCCGTCGAGCGTGCGGCCATCGACGGCCGCCGGCGGCCCGGTGATGATATTCACCCAGGAAATCGGCATGCGCAGGGCCAAATTGGCAGCCTTGCCCTGCAGTTCTCGAGCGATCTCCTTCAGAACCATGGGATCGTTCCTACCACCGCGCCCCGCCGTTGTGGAGCCCGGCCGACCTCGGTAGCGTGAGAAATGGCCGGTAGAGAGGCGGACGACACCTATTCCGATGCGCTTCGCCGCGAAATTATGCGCAGCGAACAGCAGCGGATGCGGGTGATCGTGATCATCCTGGCGATGGTGCTCGTTGCGGTGATGCTCGTGCTGAACTTCATCCCGCAGATCGACGAGCGCCTGTTCGACAAGAAAGTACCGGGCTGGGTGCCGCTGGCCGGCATCGGGCCTTATCTTCTCTACGAGCTGGCCGCGCTCAGCCTCCTCCGATGGCGATCCGCCAAGGGTAAGGACTTTCCCCGCATCGCGCGCTTCGGTAACGCATTGATCGAGACGTCATTGCCGGCTTCGATCACCTACGTGCTGAGCGGCTACATGCAGCCGCAGCTCGTATTCGCCTTCTGGCCGCCGCTCCTGTTCTTCGTCTTCATCTTGCTGTCGACCCTGCGGCTCGATTTCTGGCTTTCGGTGTGGACGGGCACTGTCGCGGCGGCGCTGCAGATGGTGCTGGTGCTCGTGTTGCTGCCCGTGGACCCGACGGCCGCCGCCGACAACATGCCGCTGTTCTATATCGGTCGCAGCATGGTGCTGTTCGGCAGCGGCGTCGTTGCCGGGCTGGTCGCCGTGAGCCTGCGCCGCCAGTTCGAGAATTCCATTCTGGCGGGGGCGGCGCGCGACCGCGTGACCAACCTGTTCGGCCAGCATGTCTCGCCCTCCGTCGTCGAGCGTCTGCTTGCGACGCAAACCGAACCGCCGAGCGAGCTGCGCACCATCTGCGTGCTCTTCCTCGATATTCGTGGCTTCACGGCGATGACGCGGCAGCGGCCCGCGGCCGAGACCGTAGAGTTGCTCAATGCTTTCTTCGCCGAGATGATCGATGTCGTCGACCGGCACCACGGCATCATCAATAAATTTCTGGGCGACGGGTTTCTGGCGCTGTTCGGAGCGCCACTGGCTGACCCGTCGGCGGCGCAGAATGCATTGGGCGCGGCTCGGGCGATGATCGAAGCGGTCGAGGCGTGGAACAAGGAGCGGCCATCGCAGGCGCTGCGTGTCGGTATCGGCATCCATATGGGCGAGGCGGTGACCGGCGTCGTCGGATCGCCGCGGCGTAAAGAATATACGGTGATCGGCGATACGGTGAATCTCGCCGCCCGGCTCGAACAGCTTACCAAGGAGACAGGTTCGCAGGTGCTGGTGTCCAACTCGGTGCATGCGGCTGTTGCGGCCGACGGCGCGGTCGACCTGGGACCGCTGGCGATCCGTGGCTACGATGAGAAGGTACAGGTATGGCAGGTGATGTGAGCTGGTACTTCGCCTACGGCTCCAACATGGACGCCGACCGGCTCTTCGAGAAGCGCCTGCGGCCCGAAGGGGTGATGCCCGGCGAGCGCGTCGCCGGCCGGCTCGACGGCTGGCAACTCGCCTTCAACAAGGTCGCCCGCACTCCCGCGGGGGCCGGCGCCGGCAATATCGTCCTGCAAGCCGGCAGCTCGGTGCACGGCACGTTGAATGCGTTGCCGGCGAAGGGCTTCGATGTCCTGGATCGTTTCGAGGGCGTCGTCGGCGGTCACTACGAACGGCGCATAGTCCGTGTCGCGCGGCCGGACATCGGCATCGACGTCGAAGCCATCACCTATGTTGCGCTGAAGGTGGGCGAGGGGTTGCGTCCGACGCGCGAATACCTCGGCTTTCTGTTGGCTGGCCGCGACCTGCTGCCCGTCGACTATTGGGAGGCGTTACGCGTGACCTCGACGCTCGACTGACGTCAGCCACCCTGAAGGTGGCGACGCACGAAGCCCTTGAGATCCTCCATCGACTGCCGGGCCGCGGCATCGTTCGGTCCGCCGCTGACGCCCAGCGTGCGGCAGGCTGAAAGGGCCTGGGCCTGCGCGGCGGGGATGGGCTTGCCGTCGGCGCCGGTCGTCACGATCCCGCTTTTCCGTTCGACCCACGAACGGTCGGCCTGCTGCTGCACGACGCACTGGGAGTAATTCTCTCCGGTGGCGACAAAGTAGGGACGGCCGCCGTCGAAGCCGTGCGGTGCGTCCGGATAGACCTTCACGTCGATCCGTCCCCCGGCCGCGCGTATCGTCTCGGCATAGGTCTGGCAGGGTTCGGCCCCGACATAGGTATCCGCACCGCCGAGCAACATATAGATCGGCGCGCCCGTGGTCCGGGGCTTGTGGTACTGGACGGAGCAGGCCGGATAGAACGGTACATGCAGGGCATAGCGCAGGAATGCGGGAATGCCGGCAGCGGCGATGAGCTGTTCGTGCGACGCCATCAGGGCCGAGGTACCGCCCTTGGAAAATCCCATGATGCCGATATGCGCTCTGTCGATGCGGGCGATGTCGTTCAGCGCCTTCAGGGCCATGAGTGCGTCGAAGTTGAAGTCCTGGCCTGTAACGGCCGACTGATCCTGCACCGTCGACGTCACGCCGCGCGGCTTGAAGGAGTCGATCACCACGGCGGCGACGCCCATCGCCACCATCTCGCGCGCGAAACGCCCTTCGCGTTGGTCGCTGATGCCACCGCTGCCGTGATGGATCACCATCGCCGGCACCGGACCCGTCTGGGCTGGCCAATAGATCTCGGCCGTGATCTGAACTGGCTGGCCTTTCTGGCGGCTCTCGAAGGTGACGGTCTCGCGTTGCTGCGCCTGCGCACCGGCGCAGGCCAGCAGAGAGGCAGCTACCGCGAGCGCAGCCAGCTTCATTGGGCGGCGACGGCCTTTTCTTTCTTGGCGCCGGCCTTGTTGGTCATCGGGTCGAAGCCTTCGAGCTCCTTGACGTCTTCTTCGTGCCAGAAGTTGAGCTCGATCATCACGCCGTCGGGATCGTGCACGAAGACTTGCTGCAACGGCCGTGCCGGCACCTTCCTGACCTCGAAGGGCATATTGTCCTTCTTGATCTGGTCGAGGGTGCCACGGATGTCGGAGCAATTGATGGCGATATGGTCGATGGCGCCGCTGCCCTGATCGCTGCGTCCGGTCTCGGACACGATATGCAGGATCGCCTTGTCGCCGGCATACATCCAGGCGCCGGGGAACGGAAATGGCGGCCGGTCGCCGTTGGTTAGGCCGACGTAGCGCTCATAGAAGCGCACCGTGGCATCGAGGTCTTTGCAGAAGATGTTGTAGTGGTCGAGCGAGAGTGCGGGCATTGGTTTCTCCCAAAGCTTGCTGGGAAGAAGCTTACAACACTCCGGCTCAGCCGTGGCAGCAGGATTTCTCGGCCTTTTGCTCGTATTTGTCGTGGTGTTTGACCCAGTCGGAGAGATTTCCGCCGGGCGGCTCGTTGCGGCCCTTGGGTGTGATGTCGAGAAAGCCGTAGACCGTACCAGTATGTTCCGTGCCGCGGGCGAACACGGAGTAGGTATGGAAGATCCGGCCTGCGTCGTCCTTGGTGAAGACGCTGAAGCCCGGCAGTTCGTCGATCGCGTAATCTTGTTCCACGAAGTTGTAAAACACCTTGCCGCGCTTGCGGTCGGCCTCCGTAAAAGAGACGTTGTAGTCGAAGTTGAAATCCGAGCCGGCCGATGACACCCATTTGAAGTGCCAGCCCATGCGCTTGTGGAAGGGCGCGATCTTGGCGTAGGGCGCACGGGAGACGGCAATCAGCATCACGTCGTGATTGATCAGATGGACCAGCGAGCCGTCGGACTGATCGGCGCCGAACGAACAGCCGACACAGCCTTCCTCCCAGTCCGGACCGAACATGAAGTGCTTCACGATGAGCTGGCTGCGGCCCGCGAACAGGTCGGACAGCGTCTCCTTGCCGTCTGGCCCGTCGAATACATAGTTCTTCTCGACCTTGACCCAGGGCAGTTCCCGGCGCTGGCGGGCAATCTCATCCTGAGCCCGAAGATGGGCCTTTTCCTTTTCGAGCAGAACGCGACGGGCGGCAATCCATTCCTCGCGGGAGACGATCTTGTGCGTTTGCATGACGATCCCTCTCTAGAGCTGTTCGGAACGACAACGAATGTGATCGAAGGTGATGCCGAATACAGGTTCGCGCCGGAGGCGAACGTCATGCAAACACCTTCTCCAGATTATCGAGCGCTGCGCTCCAGCCGCGCCGATGATCGTCGCGCGCCGTCTCGCTGAAGAACTGCTCGTGAGTCAAAGTGAGGACCGTGCCGTCCGTGTCCGGCTTCAGGTCGACCGTCACCTGCGATTCTCGGTCGGGTGTGCTCTGCCAGGCCCAGGAGAAGACAAGCTTCTCGTCCGGCACTATTTCGCGATAGACCCCGCTCACGCTGTGATGCTCGCCGTTCGGCGTCCAGAACTGGACACGGAAACGGCCACCGACACGCAGGTCGGCTTCGGCGATGGGCGTCTTCTCATGGCCGGTGACGCCCCACCAGCGGAT
The DNA here is from genome assembly GCF_000312425.1 of Reyranella massiliensis 521. Taxonomy (GTDB): domain Bacteria; phylum Pseudomonadota; class Alphaproteobacteria; order Reyranellales; family Reyranellaceae; genus Reyranella; species Reyranella massiliensis. The sequence goes on from NZ_HE997181.1 coordinate 827,310, forward strand.
CATTTTTTCCGGCTGCGTCCAGGCTTCGTAGACTTTTTGCGGCGGGGCCTTGAGGCGTCGCTTGAGGGCGAGGCTGGGCTTGCTGGCCATGGATCTTCCTCCAGAAAGGCGGCGAGGCGGTCGAGCTGCTGCGTCCAGTAGCGCTCGTAGTGGGCGAGCCAGTTCATCGCTTGCTCCATGGGCTCTGCCTTGAGCTGGCAGGTGACGGTGCGCCCTGTTTTGGAGCGCACGATCAGGCCGGCATCGGAGAGCACGTCGAGGTGCTTCATGATGGCGGGCAGAGATACCGGGAAGGGGCGCGCCAGTTCACTGACGCTGATTCCATTCTCTTCATCGAGACGAGCGAGCAGCGCACGGCGTGTCGGGTCGGCCAGCGCGGCGAAGGTGCGGTCGAGGACGGTGGCTTGATAGTTAACCATAGGGTTAAGTGTTAGTGCGCAGGACGCTGCCTGTCAAGAGTAGCTCGAGCCAATCCATCGGCAGGCGGCCGGCTCAAGTCCGGCGCCGAAGGCATGCCCTATGTCGATTTCGCCAAGCGCTAGTGGTTCATGCTCTTCGAAGAACGCACCTGCCTGTGCCCAGGTCATCCCAGCTTCTTGATCAGCTCCTGGGCGGCGGCCGGGTTGCGCACCTTGGCACCGGAGATGAAGTAGACGAAGGCGTCGCCCTTCTTTGCCCAGGCCTTGCTGCGCTTGGCCCACTTGTCGAGGTCGGCCGGCTTGTAGCCTGTCTTCACCTTCTCCTCGCTGCCCATCAGGCGTGCGTAGGTGAAGTCGGCCGTCGGCTCATCGATCTCAGGAAAGTCCTTGTCGTGGGCATAGACGATGGCAGCGTTGTACTTGCGCGCCAGGTCGTAGAAGCGCTTGTCCTTGAAGCTGTCGTGCCGCACTTCCAGGGCATGGCGCAGTGGCAGTTTGCCCACTTCCCGCGGCAGCAGCTTGAGGAAGGCCTCGAAGTCTTCAGGATCGAATTTCTTGGTGCCCATGAACTGCCAGTTGATGGGTCCCAGCCGGTCTTTCAGCTCTACCAACCCCTGCGTGACGAAGCGCTGTACCGATTCGCCGGCTTCGGCCAGCACACGACGGTTGGTGCAGAAGCGCGACGCCTTGACGGCAAAGACGAAGCCATCGGGCGTTTCCTCGCGCCACTTGGCCCAGCTCGCGGGCTTGAAGCTCGAATAGTAGGTACCGTTGATCTCGATCGAGGTGAGCTTGCGGCTGGCATATTCCAGCTCGCGCTTCTGCGTCAGCCCTTCTGGATAGAAGGGGCCGCGCCAAGGCTCGAAGGTCCAACCGCCGATGCCGACATAGATTTTACCACTCATGGCGTCGAGTATATCGCAATCGACGGCGAGGGCAGCCCTGTCAGGCGATCTCCAGCACGATCTTGCCCAGCCCCTGTCCCGTCAGGGCGAACTCCATCGCCGGTGCGAACTCTTCGAGCGGGAAGGAGCGACCCACAGCGGGCACGAGGCGACCGTCGGCGACCCAAGAGAGCAGCTCGGCGACATGGGCATTGGCCTTCTTCTCCTCGAACAACCCGAACTGGCGCACGTCGACGCCGACCAGCGCCGCGCCCTTCATCAGCGTGAGATTGGATTTGAGAGCGGGGATCGGGCCGCCGACAAAGCCCACGACGAGGTGACGTCCGCCCCAGACCAGGGACCGGAATGCCGGCTCGAAAAGCGGGCCGCAGACCGGATCGAAAACCACGTCAGGTCCCTTGCCACCACAGGCGGCCTTCAGCCGGTCGCGCCAGCCTTCCGGCGCCGTGTCGATCACATCGTCGGCGCCCTGGGCGCGGGCGAAGGCGCGCTTTTCCTCGGTCGACGCGGCTGCGATCACTTCCGCGCCCATCGCCTTGCCCACCTGGATGGCGGCTATACCAACGCCGCCAGCCGCGCCCAGCACGAGCAACCGCTCGCCTGCGGCCAGGACGCCACGATCGCGCAGGCCGTGCAGGGCCGTGAGGTAATTGACCCGGAAGCCCGATGCCTGAGCAAAGCTCATCCGTTCGGGGATCTTCACCGTGTCGGCAGCCAGCGCGAGCGCAAATTGCGCGAAGCCACCGCGGACGGACGCCATGACCCTGTCGCCCGGCGCAAGGCCGTCGACGCCTGCGCCCACGGCCTCCACCCAGCCGCCGACTTCCCTGCCCGGCGTGTGCGGCAGGGGCGGCTTCACCTGGTAGCGGCCCAGAGCGACCAATGCGTCGACATAGCCGACACCGCAGGCCTCCACCTTGATAAGGACCTCACCCGGTCCCGGCTTCGGCGTTTCGCCTTCCAACAGGCGATAGTCGGCGATCGAGTCGAGTGTCGAGGCCTGGACGAACTTCATGCGGCGTCTCCCGAAAGCTACTTGCTGGACCTGTATAGCCGCAGAAGGGCCCGTGCCTAAACCGCTACGGTGGCGGTTCCGGTGGTGGGCGTGTCTCGGGCATCAACAGAGTTACGGCGGTTAGACCCAATGCTGCCACTGTGGCCAGGCTGAGGAAGGCAACAGAGCTGCCGTACGAATCGGTAGCATAGCCGGCGAGTGTGGGGCTAAGCGATGCGCCGACGCCCGTCATCGTGCCGACCATGCCCTGAGTGAGGTTGAACCGCCCGGTGCCGCGGGTCAGATCCGCGATGGTAAGCGGAACCAGTACGCTGAAGACGGAAGCTGTCAGGCCGTCGAGCAGTTGCACGGCGACCAGCAGGTAAGGATCGCTTACCGTCGCGAAGAGAACGCCGCGGATCGGCAGGAAGGCGAAGCCCGCGATCAGCAACGGCCGGCGACCCCATCGTTGCGCCTGGCGTCCGACCCAGGGCGAGAAGATCGCCACGATGAGCTGCGGGCCGACCATGCAGGCTGCGATCAGCACTGTCGCCCAGTCGCTGAGGCGCATCGTGAGAACACTGCCCATCAGCGGGAGCATCGCGGCGTTGGCGAGATGAAACAGCAGGATACAGCCGCCGAAGATCAACAGGGGGGACCTGAGCAAAAGCCGGCGAAGATCGAGCGGCGCACGCGGTTCGGCTTGTCTGTTGTTCGGCTTGCGCGGCATCGGCGCGTTGCCATGCGCCTGCTCCGGGTCGATCTCGCGCGGTGCGATAGTGCGCAGGGTCAACCAGGTCGGAACGAGAAGGGCCGCAGTGACGAAGAAGACGGCGCTCGGCGAGATCAGATAGCCGACCACGCCCATGACGCCAGCCGTCAGTCCGGCGCCGATCGAAGCGAAGCGAGCATTGCGCCCGAGTCTTTCGCCGATCGCCGATGGGCCGACAAGGCCGAGGCTAATTGCGGCGATGGCTGGACCCAGAACGCAGCTTGCCGCGGCATGCAGGCAAGCGGCAACGAGGACCACTGGGAAGATTGGGTAGAGCGCATAGGCAAGCGCGCTGACGCTGATGAGGGCGACGGCTATGGCCGCAACAAAGCGCTCCGAGCGCGCCGCATCCAGGAGCGCGCCACCCGGGATCTGGCCGACCAGACCGACTAGGCCGGCCGAGGTAAGCACGAGGCCGATATCGACCTGCGTCCACTTCTCCGAAGTGAGATAGACCGCAACGAAGGGTCCGAAGCCCGTCTGCACGTCGGCGACGAAGAAGACGAACCAGTCGAGCCCGCGCAGGCTGCGCTTCGACGGATGAGATGCAGTACAGATGGGTTCGGCCACGGCGATTCCGGTGGCCAGCTAGGGAAGGGGCTCGAGGATCCCCGAGGGGCCTAGGACCACGATGGGCTTGCCTTCCTTGACTTCGGGCGCAAGCTTGACCTGATCGCGGGTCAGTTCGAGGACGATGCGGTAACGTTTGCTCGCGGCAGGCACGAAGTGAAGCGCCTTCCAATCGACGGCGATCTTGCGGCTGCCAACGCCGAGGAAGCCGCCGAAGTCGATGATCGCCGCACGTGTGCGGCCCGAACTGTCGACGATCACGTCAACAATGCGCCCCATGTTCTCATCGGCAGCGCTGCGTACTTCGTTGCCCAGGATGCCGCGAGCCTCCTGGGCGTCGATGACGGTGACCGACGGTGTGGCGACGGGTGGCGGGGCAGGAGGAGGTGCAGGCGGAGTCGGTGTCGCGACAGAAGGTGCGGGGGCGGTCGGTTGCTGCTGGGCAGTGTCGGGATCGTCTTGTGCGATCAACAATTTGGAGGCCGACACGAGCATCAGCAGTGCCAGCGCCGGCACGATCAGTCGAAGCCTGCCGCCCATTGCCCCCTCCAGTGTAACGGTCGCCGGAGGGTCAACTCGTCAGGGGTGGCGTGGTTCCCTGGCTTACGGAGAGGAGACGATCGAAACCTGCACGTGGCCGTGCGAATGCAGCATCTCGAGCGAGACCTTCTCACCATGGCGCCGCACCTTGATGTCGACGCTCGACGGTCCGAGTTGCAGGTTGCGAAGCGTCACCTCGTCCAGGAACGCAGGCATTCGTGGATTGCGCAGGCAGATTTCGCCTCGCCGCAGATCGAATTCGAGTCCGAGTGAAGCCTGGATCAGCGAGAACGGCGCAGCGCTCGCCCAGGCCTGCGGCGAGCAGGCGACAGGGTAAAGCGTCGGCCCCCGGTTGCGTTGTCGCTGGAATCCGCAGAAGAGCTCGGGCAGGCGTCGCAACTCCATATAGGATGCGGCATTGAACAGACCCTTGAAGACCTGCTCGACGGCAGTGCCGAAGCCATAGCGCCCCAGGCCTAGCGCGATGAGCGCGTTGTCGTGTGGCCAGATCGAACCATTGTGATACGACATGGGATTGTAGCGTGCTTCGCCCTTGGCCACCGTGCGGATACCCCATCCCGAGAAGAATTGTGGACTGAGCAGGCCAGCACTCACCGCGGCAGCCCGGTCCGCGCGGACAATGCCGGTGAACAACAGGTGCCCCGCATTTGACGTGCGAATGCGGCAGGGTTGCTTGGCGCCGTCGAGCGCCAGCGCATAGGTTCCCAGTTCGGGACACCAGAAGGCAGCTTCGAAACGTTCTGCAAGATTCTTGGCTTCAGTTTCGAGGCGGCGAGCTGTTTCGGTCTTGCGTATCCGCCGTGCGCAGCGGGCGATCGCGACTTTGGCGGCATAGACGTATCCCTGCACCTCCGCCAGGGCGATGTAGCCTTCGGCCAGACTCCCGTCTGCATGGAAGACCGCATCGAAGGAATCCTTCCATCCTTGATTGGCAAGGCCCAGTTCGCTGGCGCGGCGATACTCGACGAAGCCGTCCTGATCCGGGTCGCCGAGGCCATCGATCCAGCCGAGCGCGGCCTCGACCGCGGGCCACAGGGCGGCGACGGTGTCGAGGTCGCCTGTGCGCTCAGCGTACAGGCCAACCAGCAGCACGAACAGCGGCGTGGCATCGACGCTGCCATAGTAGAGTGCGAACGGCACTTCTCGCAGGGCCGCCATTTCGCCACTGCGCATCTCGTGGAGAATCTTGCCGGGCTGCGCATCGGCGAACGGGTCCGTTTGATTCGCCTGATGGGCTGCAAGGCGGCGCAGGACTCCGCGTGCTACCTTCGGGTAGCACCAGAGCATCTGCAGCGCCGTGATGAGGCCGTCTCGTCCGAACGTCGTCGAATACCAGGGAGTGCCTGCGTAAGGGTAGCGACCCTCCGGTGTGTCCGTCATCAGCATCTGCAGGTCTGACGCGGACCGGCACAGGATCTCGTTGAAGATCTCGTTCGAGGTCTCGATCGCGGCGGCGTCGTGTGTCGCTCTGCGCAGTTCTCGATGTACTGCAAGCAATCCGGCGAAGAAGGGTGTGGCGCGTCGCTCCAGTGGCTTGTCGCACTCTATGGCAACGAAGAGGGGTTGCATGTCGCCCGCTTCGAGAACCATCCGGTAGGTCGCGGTATCGACGGCAAGCTCCGTCGGCGGCGGGTCGAACGTGAGCGTGGAACGGCGCGTCTTGCTGTCGAGCCCCTGATAGACAAGCAGGACACGATCCGGCCCGATCGTCTCCCGTTTGGCGGTGCCGCGACGTGCGCGCTGCAGACCCCTCACTTCGAACAGGTCGGCGAAGTCGCTGCCGAAGTGGATGGACAACGAAAGCTCTATCGGCTTGTCGCTGTGATTGCGCACAGCCAGCCGTTGATAGGCTGTCCCATGCCAGAGGAACATCGTGCGGCCGATGTGCAGCAGATCCTTCTGAAGCACGATCTTGCCGTCGACGAAGAAGTCCGGATTGGTGAGGTCGACCGAGAGCAGCGTGTTGTCGTCGCGCTGGTTGGAGCCAAGCAGGAGGAGTTGCTGGTCGTTCACGCGCAATTCGAGGTGGGAAAGGAATCGGGTGTCCTTGTGGAACAGGCCATCCGAACCACCCGTCGAAGCGCCGATATCACCGTAGCTGTCGACAATGGCGAATGTATCGCCGTACTTCAGAGCGCAGCGCGGTCGCGCCGCTGTTCCCGTTGCGGGAATATAGAACGGCGTCTCGGCGTGAGTGTCGCCGTGGGGTGTCGCGGCATGCAAGGTCTGGTCGGCCGACATGAAATCTCCGATCCGTTCATTGGCACCATGATGAACTTATGATGCTCGGCGTGAGCTTCAACGATTCATTGCGGCATGGCCAAGGCGGTTGGGGTTTTCCTGTGCGTTTCCGACGAGGTTGCTTGTGCAAAGGTTGCGACGATTTCTGTGGAATCAGGACGCTTGTGAAGCGCCAGGTTTCTCGGAATTGCTGACCAATGGCGAGTCGGCTAGAGAAATTCGGAAGGGATCCCTTTTATGAGGTCCAGCATGGCCGGAGCGGCAACGACGGTAAAGGCACCGAAAGCATCGACAGCATTGGCATCGGGCGAATGTCTTTGCGGCAATGTGCACTTCGAGATCGATTTTCCCGCCCGGTGGGCATGGCACGATCACTCCAGCGCGACGCGGCGCGCACACGGTTCCGCTTATGCGACCTACGTTGGCACTTGGCGCAGTCGATTTCGGATAACCAGAGGTCAGGCAGACATCACGCGCTTTCGCGACGAGGCTACCGGAACGGCAAGGAGCTTCTGCGCCCGATGTGGGACGCCGCTCTTTTACGAGCGCGCTCGGTCGGCACACATGGTCAACATACCGCGCGCGCTCTTCAAGAGCCGCACGGGCCGCGAGCCACGCTATCACGTCGCCATCGATGAACTGCAGGACTGGACATATCTGGGCGAACCACTCGTGCCCCTGAAGGGTTTTCCCGGAATAGTGTGGGAACGCCCATCCCGAAAGAAGCAACGCCGAGCGGTCAGCCCGGTCTGACCGTCGGCGGCAGCGCTTGATCGGCAAATCCCGGGATCAGGCGGCGAGAGCCTGCCCTTCATATCCGGCAGATCGGAGGGCGCCGGAGATCAGGCGTTCTTCTGCAGTGCTTTGGATCGTTACCTCCTTGTGACCGAGGTCCACGGAAACCGCGGCCTGCGGGTCGACGTCCTTTATCGCCCTTTCGATAGATGCGGCGCAGTGTCCGCAGGACATCTTAGCGATCTTGAAACGAAGCATTCCAACCTCCTCGTGAAACGACGAGCGGAACGTGGTTGTTCCAACGATGGGAAGGTCAAGGGCGCGACAGGATGGAGCACAAGTTTTCCTGTCATTCCCTTGACCTTCCCATTATTGGAAGCCCCACCTTGCAGGCGGTGACAAGGCAAGGAGTAGGCTCTGTGGCTTCCGTGAGTACGCCGGTTGGTATCCGGATCGAGGGAATGACCTGCGCGTCCTGCGTGGGCCGTGTCGAGAAGGCGCTTCGCGCCGTCGAAGGCGTCGCTTCCGCGTCGGTCAACCTGGCGACGGAGCGCGCCGACGTGACTTTTGCGGACGTATCGGCCGCCGGCGCTGTGGTCAACGCGCTGAAGGCCGCCGGGTATGAGGCCGCAATGCGAAGGATGGAGCTCGCCATCGAGGGCATGACCTGCGCCTCCTGCGTCGGCCGCATCGAGGCCGCCCTGAAATCTGTCCCCGGGGTTGTCGACGCCACCGTCAATCTCGCGACGAAAAAGGCCTCCGTGCACTATTTCACCGGATCGGCACAGCCATCGGACTTCGAGGCGGCGGTGCGCCGGGCAGGCTATCAGGCTCGGCCTCTTGAAGAGGCAGGGGCGGCGGACCACGAGGCCGAAGCCCGCGAACAGGAGATGGGCAAGCTCCGGCGCTCGCTGATACTGGCGGCCGTGCTGACGCTGCCGGTCTTTGTGATCGAGATGGGATCGCACCTCGTGCCGGCACTTCACCATTTCGTGGCCGGCACGATCGGGCTGCAGACGAGCTGGTACCTTCAGTTCGTGTTGGCGAGCCTGGTCCTGTTCGGGCCGGGCCTGCGCTTCTTCAAGAAGGGGATTCCGGCCCTCCTGCGCGCAACGCCGGACATGAACTCGCTGGTGGCGATCGGCACGGCGGCAGCCTGGGGCTATTCGGTCGTTGCGACCTTTGCCGCCGATCTGCTGCCGGCCGGGACGGCGAACGTCTACTACGAAGCCGCCGCGGTGATCGTCACCCTGATCCTGCTCGGCCGCTTCCTCGAAGCGCAGGCCAAGGGTCGCACCAGTGAGGCGATCAAGCGGTTGATGGGCCTGCAGGCCAAGACGGCCCGCATCCTGCGCGACGGCCAGCCGGTCGAGATTCCCCTCGATCAGGTCCAGAGCGGCGACCTTGTTCTGGTAAGGCCCGGCGACAAGGTTCCGGTCGACGGCGAGGTAACGGAAGGCTCGTCCTTCGTGGACGAATCGATGATCACCGGCGAGCCGGTGCCTGTCGCCAAGAGCATGGGCGCCGAGGTGGTGGGCGGGACGATCAACAAGAGCGGCTCCTTCACCTTCCGGGCCACCAAGGTTGGCGCCGATACCGTGTTGGCTCAGATCATCCGTCTCGTCGAACAGGCGCAGGGCTCGAAGCTGCCGATCCAGGCCCTGGTCGACAAGGTGACGGCCTGGTTCGTGCCGGCTGTCATGGCGGCCGCGGCGGCGACGTTCCTTGTCTGGCTTCTGTTCGGACCCGAACCGGCAATGACTTTCGCTTTGGTCAATGCCGTCGCGGTGCTGATCATCGCCTGCCCTTGCGCCATGGGGCTGGCGACGCCGACATCGATCATGGTCGGTACGGGCCGGGCAGCCGAGATGGGGGTCCTCTTCCGCAAGGGCGAGGCGCTCCAGACGCTGCGCGCCGCCCGGGTGATCGCCCTCGACAAGACCGGCACCTTGACGAGAGGCCGGCCCGAACTGACCGATCTGGCGGTGACGGACGGCTTCGACCGAAACGAGGTGCTGGCGCTCGTCGCGGCGGTGGAGCAGCGGTCCGAGCATCCGATCGCCGCCGCGATTGTCGAGGCCGCCAAGCAGGCTGGTCTCGTCCTTGGCGACGTTACGGCGTTCCAGGCGACGCCCGGCTACGGCGTCCAGGCAGAGGTCGGGGGCCACAGGGTCGAGATCGGTGCCGATCGCCTCATGGCGAAGGTCGGTCTCGACGTATCGGCCTTTGCGGCCGAGGCGGCGCGCCTGGGCGACGAGGGCAAGAGCCCGCTCTATGCCGCGATCGACGGCCGGTTGGCGGCGATCGTCGCCGTCGCCGATCCGGTGAAGGAGTCTACCCCGGAAGCGATCGAGGAGCTGCAGAGGCTGGGCCTCGAGGTCGTGATGATCACCGGCGACAACCGGCGTACGGCGCAGGCCATCGGCCGGCAGCTCGGCATAGACAAGGTCGTGGCCGAGGTGCTGCCGGAAGGCAAGGTCGACGCGATCAAGCAGTTGAAGCAAGGCGGTCGTGCGATTGCCTTCGTCGGCGACGGCATCAACGATGCGCCGGCTTTGGCCGAGGCCGATGTTGGCCTGGCCATCGGCACGGGAACCGACGTCGCAATCGAAAGCGCCGATGTGGTGCTGATGTCAGGCGATCTGCGCGGCGTGGCGAATGCCATCGCCCTCAGCCAGGCGACGATGCGGAACATCCAGCAGAACCTGTTCTGGGCGTTTGCCTATAATGCGAGCCTCGTCCCTGTTGCCGCCGGCGTGCTCTATCCGGTTCAAGGCATTCTGCTGTCGCCGATCCTGGCGGCGGGGGCGATGGCCTTGTCGAGTGTCTTCGTCCTGGGCAATGCGTTGCGCCTGCGGACTTTCCAGGCGCCGGCCGGGCGTTCCGACGGGCTCACCCGCGACCGTCCGGCCGAGCCCGTGGCAGCAGAATGAGCCGGAAGGAGAGGAGGCGGTTATGAATATCGGCAGAGCATCGGCTGAGTCCGGCATCTCAGCCAAGATGATCAGGTACTACGAATCGATCGGCCTCATCCCAGCGGCATCCCGGTCGGAGGGCGGCTATCGGGAATATTCGGACAACGACGTCCATACGCTCCGCTTCATCCGGCGCGCGCGCGATCTCGGCTTCACCGTTGAGCAGATGGTCGAGCTGCTGGCGCTGTGGCGCGACCGCAAGCGGGCCAGTGCCGACGTGAAACGCATTGCGCTGAAACACGTCGAGGAGCTGGAGCGTAAAGCCCGCGAGCTCCGCGAGATGAGCGGTACGCTCAAGCATCTGGCGGAGCATTGCAAAGGCAACGACCGGCCGGATTGCCCGATCATCGCCGAGCTGGCGGAAGAGGCCGGCCAGCCGGCGCGGCCATCGTCGGGCCGACGGCGCTTCGGGCCGATGGCCGCGGGGCTGACGACGGGTCGCTCCACCAGCGGACGGCCTGCGAGAAGCTGACTTTTCGCTTCGCTCGGTTTCACGACGAAAGGATATGGTTCGGCGATCTTTATGAGATCCCTATTTTCGTCGACATGCGTCCATCTGGATTACCTATGCCCGACAGCCATATGGAGGTCGAGGAAGGTGATCCATGAACGCCATGCATTTCGTCGATTCTCGCGATCGGCTGTCGAAGGGCGATACGGCGCTCGCCCGGTTCTGGCGGGCGGTGTTGCGTCTTCTAGGCGCGCTGGACAAGCGAATAACGGCGAATCTCGATTGCCGGGCACGCTTGATGCTCCACGGAGATGGCGGCCCGCCAGACGCCAGGCGACACAAGGAATAGCCGAACACCGAAACGAAGACGGGGCCCCAAGGGCCCCGTTTTCGGTTTCTGCAAGCAACTGGCTCAGGGAAAGATCAGCCTGTAGACGAGGCCAAGAGGGAACAGGGCGGCAGGCGTCGCGCAGAGTATGTACAGCAGATACTGGCTCGCTTTGCCGAACAGGTGCGGCGCTCCTGTCGACGGAGGTTCCTCTTCGACTCGGTGAATAATCCGGTTGAACATGACGCTTCTCCTTCAGAATCGGCCCCGTCATTTGGCTGCACGGCCATAGGAATGCGAGACGAGCCGATCCTGTCGTCTATAGAAGCTGCATAGGGATTTCGCCGGTCGCGCTATCGACAGTGGCCTACCGATCGACTCGGTAGAGGCGCCACCGCTTCGGCACGCCCTTGAGTTGGTGAACGCCGCGATCCTTGAAGGGGATTTCGGACGATGCCATCAGATCCCTGACCGAGCTCGAGACCAGGATTTCGCCGGCTCGCGCTTTTGCGGCGACGCGCGCACCGATATGGAAGGCGAGACCGGCGACGTCGGGCCCGCTCACCTTGTATTCACCCGCGTGCAGCCCCACCCGGATTTCCAGCCCCAAGGTGCGCACGGCGTTGCGGATTGCGGCCGCGCAGTCAATCGCCGATGCCGGCGCGGTGAATGTCGCGAGCAATCCGTCGCCTGTCGTCACGACTTCCTTGCCGCGCAATGTCTTCAGTTCCTTGCGGACGGTCGCGTAGTAGTGATTGATGACCTGCGTCCACCGCGCGTCACCGAGCCGCGCAGCTTTTTCCGTGGATCGGACGATGTCGACGAACAGGATCGTGGCGAGCACCTGTTCGAATTCGGCGCCACGATTGGCGGAGCGGCCTTTGAGGGCGATGTTCCCTGTCAGCGGTTCGTAGCGATGGTTGCGCCGCCGGGCGATCGCATTCCTCACATAGGCTTCGGCGCGCTGCACTGTGCCGCAACGCACCGTCTTCTCGCGCGGCGGCATCGTCCAGTAGACCTTGCGTCCCTCTCCGACGCCATGGACCTCGACCGCTCCCCATTTCAGGAAGACCGCCGAGCCGACCCGGCGAATCCCCCATGCCTTTGACGTGTAACCCGACACGTTCGTTTGGTGGATGCCGATGCGAAGGAACTTGGGCATAAGCGTGCGGCGTGGTTATTCCGTATGGCGCATCGAAGAGGAATGTGATCGTGCATCCCCGCTTTGGCAACGATCTTTCTTGCGGGACTCCTGACACTGACGGTGCCCCTTGCCGCATCGTTGTTGGCGATGCAAGATTCTCGTCGCACGACCTTCCGCTTCGGTGATCGCCGATCACGCGGCAATCCAGGACCAGCATTGGACATGGGCTTCGGCGTCTTTATCCATCGTTCGGATTCGATCTACGACGACAGCCCTGCTGAGCGATACCAGTTTCCACCCCAGTATTTGGCACGCGTCGAACGATGTGTCGGTGATTGGATCGTCTACTATGAGCCACGCAAGGTCGACGACACGCGGGGCTACTTTGCCATAGCGAGGGTTGAGCAGGTGATTCCGGACCCGAAGTCCGCCGGTATGTACCTCGCTCTCATCGAGCCGGGCAGCTATCTCGACTTTGCCAATCCAGTGCCATTCAGTGGCGAGGATGGTGTCGTTGAGCGAGGGTTGCTCAATAGCGAGGGCCGAATCTCCGGACGCGCGCAATCGGCTGTTCGCCCTCTCTTGGCGAGTGACTTCGATCGGATCGTTGGAATGGGTCTACATGAAGATACACCCATGCTGCCGCGGATTGGAGATGCCTATCCGCTGCCTGGCTTGCGCGAGGAGCAAGTCCCCTTTGTCTTTGAGCAGATTCGGGAACGCATCAGCTATGTATCATCTCGCGCCGTACGGGACCGGATCTTCCGCCGAACGGTCCTGCGGGCCTATGGAGAGCGATGCGCGATAACCGGGCTCCGGCTGATAAACGGTGGCGGTCGCGCCGAAGTCGATGCGGCGCATATCCGACCTGTCGAGAAGAATGGGCCTGATATCGTGAGCAATGGTCTTGCGCTTTCCGGTACGGCACACTGGATGTTCGATAGGGGGTTAATCTCGCTCTCCGACGATCTCGAAGTTCTCGTCTCGAGGCGTGTTAACGATCAAGAGAGCGTACGGGCCCTGATCAACAAGAACGGCTACGCCCGAGCACCCCATAGGCCCCTCGAACGACCTCACCCCCATTTTCTTCAATGGCATAGAGAGCATTCCTTCAAGCAGTAACGGACGTTCGGCTGCTGCGAATACCATGGGCCAGTCTGACGGCGCTCGCCCGCATCAAGTCAACAGTCCAAGGCTCCTGAAGCTCGCGTGTCCTTTGCGACCGATTACGAGATGGTCGTGGATCGAGATGCCGAGGGCTCCGGCCGCCGCCTTGATCTCGCGCGTCATCTCGATGTCGTCGCGCGAAGGCTTGGGATCGCCGCTGGGGTGGTTGTGCACCAGGATCAGCGCCGCCGCATTCAGTGCCAGCGCCCGTTTGACGACCTCACGCGGGTAGACCGGCGCGTGGTCGATGGTGCCGCGCTGCTGCACCTCGTCGGCGATCAGTACGTTCTTGGAGTCGAGAAAGAGAATGCGGAACTGCTCGGTCTTCTCGTGTGCAAGCGCGGCATGGCAATAGTCGATGAGCTGCTGCCAGTTGGTGAGGACGGGCATGTCCTTGACCTTGCGTTCGGCCAGCCGGCGGCCGACCTCGCGCATCGCCTTGAAGTGGATCAGCGTCCTCTGGTCGATCTCGAATTCGCGCAGCTGCTCCGGCTCGGCGGCGAAGACATCACCCAAAGTGCCGAAGCGTTCGAGCAGCCGCTTGGCCAGCGGCTTGGTGTCGATCCGTTCGATTGAGTAGAAAAGCATCAACTCCAGCAGTTCGTAGTCTGCCAACGGCTCGGTGCCGGATTTGAGCACGCGTTCGCGGACCCGGCCGCGATGGCCGTGATAATGCGGCTTGGGCGTGTCACCGTCGCCGCTATTGTGGCCGGTCGGTGCAGGCGCGGCTTCGATCGCCGCGACAAGCTTGTCGGTCGGGTCCTCGCCGGCGAAGTCCCAGCATTGGTCGAGCCTGTTCCAGGTGCCGCCGATGTCGCGCAGCACCTGACGATGCGCCAGGGTATTGCCGCTGACGCGCCAGAGATTTTCCGATGTCCGAAGGTGAAGGCCCGCCGCCAAGAGCGCCACGTGCGCCTTGTCGTCCGCTGCAGGTTCGAGTGCCTGGCGTTTTGCCTTCCCCATGGCGTCACGGTCCTACGCAACCGCGGCAGAAAGGAGGCAAGAACAAGCTGAAGCCGAGACGGTGCACCTGATAGGATCGGCTGATGTCAGAAACGACCTTTGCCGAGATCGACGCCGCCTGCGCGGCCTTTGCGAAACAGGAACAGATCCCCGGCCTCGTCGCCGGGATTGTGCAGGACGGGCGGCTCGCCCATGCGACGACGGTCGGCCTGGCGGATATGGAGACGTCCCGCCCAGTCGGTCATGTCACGGCATTCCGCATCGCCTCGATGACCAAGAACATGACGGCGCTCGCCATCCTCTCCTTGCGCGATCAGGGCCGTCTCGCTCTCGATGCGCCGCTGGCGGAGTACGTGCCGCAGTTTGCGAAGGTCCCGTCGGCAACGCGCGACAGCCGTCCGGTCAGCCTGCGCGATCTGCTGACCCACGTTGCGGGCTTCGTCACCGACGACCCGTGGGGCGATCGCGTGCTCGGCATGACGCCGGCAGAGCTGGACGCGCTGATCGCGAGCGGACGGCTGTTCGCCCGCCCGCCCGGCCTGGCGTTCGAGTACAGCAACCTGGGTTACGCGTTGCTGGGACGCGTGCTGACCAACGTCAGTGGGGAACCCTATCAAACCTTCATCCGGCGGACGATCCTCGAGCCGCTCGGCATGGCCCGGACGACCTTCGACGCCATCGCCGCGAGCCGGGACGACTTCGCCTGGGGTTACCGTCTGGACGAAGGCAGCTGGTCGCGCGAGCGCATCGAGCCCGACGGTGAAGTGGGCGCCATGGGGGGCTTGGCGACCACAGTGCCCGACTATGCCCGCTACGTCGCCTTTCTCCTCAGTGCCTGGCCGGCGCGCAACGATCCCGAGGTCGGCCCGGTGCGTCGATCGACCGTCCGGGAGATGGGACTCTGGCATGCGCCACCCTTGCTGCCCGACCCCGTTGCCGATGGACGTCAACCGGCACCGAGCGCCTATGGATACGGCCTCGTCCACTCGACCGACGGCCTGCTCGGTTCCCGACTGCATCATGCCGGCGGCCTGCCGGGGTATGGCTCGCATGTCCTCATGCTGCCGCAGCGCGGGTGGGGTGTCTTTGCTTTCGGCAATCGCACCTATGCGCCTATGTCGCGCCTCACGCTCCGCATCGCAGAGATATTGCATGTAGCGGCTCCAAGGCAGGAGCCATCGAAGCCATCGGCGGCTCTTAGCCGGGCCGTGCGGGCGATCATTGCCGCTTACGAGGCAGGCCGTATCGAAGCCGCCGCGCCGGTCTTTGCCGCGAACCTGCTGCTCGACATGCCGGCACGTTTTCGCAATGCCGAGCTTGCCGCCTTGAAGCGGCGCCTCGGCGATGGCCATCTGGAAGGGATCGAACCCATCCACGCGCTGGCGGGTCGTTTCACGATGGCCTGCCTGCACGGTCGCTTGCGCGGAACAGTCACCCTCTCCCCTGACGCGGAGCCCGGGATCCAGAAGCTCAGCCTGGTGGCCGAGGACGTGTGATCCTCAGGCCGTGGCGGCCTGGCGCTCTTCGGCTGGTTGAGCCTGGCCGAGATCGTAGGGGGGCTTTGTGAGGCTCATCGGCGAGAGCGTGAAGAACTCGACGCCGGTCTCGGTGATGCCGACGGAGTGCTCGAACTGCGCCGAGAGCTGCTTGTCGCGCGTCACCGCCGTCCAGCCATCGCTCAAAATCTTCACCTGCCAGGTGCCGGCATTGACCATTGGCTCGACGGTGAAGAACATGCCGGGCTTCAGCACCGGGCCGCTGCCCTTCTTGCCGTAGTGCAGGATGTTCGGCGCATCGTGGAAGATGCGGCCGAGCCCATGGCCCGAGAAATCGCGCACCACGGAGAAGCGCTGCGCCTCGACATAGCTCTGAATGGCAAAGCCGATGTCGCCGACATGGGCGCCGGGCTTGGCCACGGCGATGCCGCGCATCATGGCTTCGTAGGTCACCTCGCACAGGCGTCTGGCCTTTACGCTGACATCGCCGGAATAGAACATCCGGCTGGTGTCGCCGTACCAGCCATCGAGGATGACGGTGACGTCGATATTGACGATGTCGCCGTTCTGCAGCCGCTTGTCCGATGGGATGCCATGGCAGACGACATGGTTGATCGAGGTGCAGATCGACTTGGGGAAGCCGCGATAATTGAGCGGGGCGGGGATCGCCTTGTGGTCGAGAATGTAGTCGTGGCAGAGTTTGTCGAGTTCGCCGGTGGTGACGCCGGGCTGCACGTGGGGCGTGATGAAATCGAGCGTTTCAGCGGCCAGACGACCGGCACGGCGCATGCCTTCGAACCCTTCCGGGCCGTGAAGCTTGATGGTGCGCTCGTCGCGACGCCAATAGTCGTCGCTGTCGTCGATGAACTCTCGGGAATTACTCATGGGCCCTATTTGGCATGCGATACGGGCAGTAACAAGACCGTGGCGGCAGCTTGGCCCGCCCTGTCACGTCCGCTAATCTACTGAAACCACGGGGAAAATTGCGCGAGTCCAAAATGTCCGAGCCGGCAAAAGTAGTCACCGCCTGTATCCTCGTGATCGGCAACGAAATCCTGAGCGGCAGGACCCGCGACTCCAACATCCAGTATCTCGCCACAGAGCTAGGCGCACTGGGCGTGCGGGTGATGGAATGCCGCATCATTCCCGACATCGAGGAGACCGTCGTCTCCACCGTGAACGAGGTGCGGCGGAAGTTCGACTATGTCTTTACTACCGGCGGAATAGGCCCGACACACGACGACATCACGGCCGACTGCATCGCCAAGGCCTTCGGGGTGGGCATCTCCGAGCATCCCGAGGCGGTCGCACGCATGACCCGGCACTACGGCGATCCGGCGCTGTTCACGCCGGCGCGGCGGCGCATGGCGCGCGTGCCCCATGGCGGCGTGCTGGTCGACAATCCGGTGTCGGTGGCGCCCGGCTTCCAGATGGAAAACGTCTTCACCTTCGCCGGCATTCCCAAGGTTGCCGAGGCGATGTTCCAGTCGATGAAGCATCGGCTGGTCGGCGGCACGCCAGTCCTCTCGCGCACCGTGCGCACCAACCTGCCGGAGGGCATCATTGCCGAACCGCTGGGCGCCTTGCAGAAGCGCTTCGAGGATCTCGATATCGGTTCCTATCCCGCGTTCCGCAACGGCAAGCCCAGCGTCTCGCTGGTATTGCGTGGCACGGATGATGCAAGGCTGGTCGCCGCGTCTCTGGAGCTGATGGATACCATCCGCAAGATGAACGGAGAGGCGGAGGAGTTCGTACAGTAGCCCGATGACCGAAGAGCCCGCAGACAAATCCTCCAAAGGGTTGGGCGGGCTTTCACCGGCCCTGCAATGGGTGTTGCTCGTCGCGATCTCAGCCGGCATCGCCGCGTCGCTGATCTGGCTGCGTGCGCCGGCGCCGCTCATGCTGGGGCCGCTGATCGCCGGCATCATCGTCGCATCGAACGGCGGCAAACCCCGGATGCCTCTGTCGGCCTTCGTCTTCGCCCAGGGAGTCGTCGGCTGCATGATCGCGCGCATGGTGCCGCTGTCGATCGTCGGCGACATCCTGGCCCACTGGCAGCTCTTCACCGTCGGGGTTCTGGCCGTGATCGGAGCGAGCACTTTGCTGGGCTGGCTTATGACCCGTCTGCAGATGCTGCCCGGTACGACGGCGCTCTGGGGCATCAGTCCGGGAGCGGCGTCGGTTATGACCATCATGTCCGAATCCTATGGTGCGGACGTCCGGCTTGTCGCCTTCATGCAATATCTGCGCGTCGTCATGGTGGCAGGTGTCGCGGCTCTGGTGGCCAAGATGTTCGGTGTGACCGCGCCGCACGGTGGCGATGCGATCGCCTGGTTCCCCGATGCGAACTGGCTGTCGTTCGGCGAGACGCTCGTCGTCGCCGTCGTGGGGCCTCTCATCGCGCGTGTTCTGAGGATCCCGGCCGGCGCCATGCTGGTCCCACTGGTGATCTGCATCGTGCTGGCGCATGTCGGCCTGATGACGGTCGAATTGCCGCCCTGGGCGTTGGCGGTGAGTTTTGCCTTTATCGGCTGGAACATCGGTCTCAGGTTTACGCGTCCGTTGCTGCTCTACGTCGCGCGCATGCTGCCGCGGGCCATCGCCTGCGCTGCCGTGCTGATTGCACTCTGTGGCGTGGTCGCCTGGTTGATGGTCGTCACCATCGGCGTCGATCCGCTGACCGCCTATCTCGCGACCAGCCCCGGCGGCGTCGATTCGATTGCCATCATCGCCGCCTCGACCAACTGCGACGTTTCATTCGTGATGGCGATGCAGACGGTTCGCCTTCTCGCCGTGCTGTTCCTGGCGCCAGTATTGACCAAATTCATTGCCGAGCGTGTAAGCTACCCCAATGACCGCCATCCATGACATGACCGCCGGCGAGCTGCTCGCCGCCTACAAATCGAAGAAATTGTCGCCGGTCGAAGCGACCGACGCCGTCATCGCCCGCATCGAAGCCTGGGAACCGAAGCTGAAGGCCCTCTATGCGCCGGACTTCGGAGCGGCCCGCAAGGCCGCGAAGGAAGCCGAGAAACGCTGGCAGGCCGGCAAGCCGCAGGGATCGCTCGATGGCGTGCCGATCACCATCAAGGAGAACATTGCGACCAAGGGCGTGCCAGTGCCGCTCGGAACGGCCGCGACCGAACTCGTGCCCGCCGCGGCGGACGCGCCGGCATCGGCGAGGGTACGTGAGGCGGGAGCGATCATCCTCGCCAAGACGACCATGCCGGACTACGGCATGCTGTCCTCGGGGCGCAGCTCGTTTCATCCCCTGACTCGCAATCCCTGGAACCTTGCCTGGAATCCCGGCGGCTCCAGCTCGGGGGCGGGGGCCGCAGCGGCGGCAGGCTACGGGCCGCTGCATCTCGGGACCGATATTGGCGGCTCGGTGCGCCTGCCGGCCTGCTGGAACGGCATCTTCACCCTGAAGCCCAGCCTTGGCCGCATCCCGGTCGATCCGCCGTTCTTCGGTCGCGCCATCGGCCCCATGACGCGCACGGTCGCGGACTCGGCGCTGCTGATGGCCGAGCTCTCCAAGCCCGATCCACGTGACCATATGAGCCTGCCGCCGGCGACCATCGACTGGGCAGCTGGTCCGCGCGATCCCAAAGGCCTCAAGATCGGTCTGCATCTCGATGCAGGTTCGGGGCTGCCGGTCGATGCCGAGACCAAGGCGGCAGTCGAAGCGGCCGCCAAGCTGTTCGCCGATGCCGGTGCCCATATCGAGCCGGTGCCCCCCTTTCTGTCGCCCGACATGCTGCATCTGCAGGACCTCTTCTGGCGGGTTCGCAGCTGGGTCGATTTCTCGGCGTTGAGTCACGAGCGCCAGGCCAAGGTGCTGCCCTTTATTGCCGACTGGTGCCGCGGCGGCGCCGATGTCTCGGGCAGCATGGTGATTCGCGGCGTCAACAACTACATGGCAATCCGCGCTGCTGCGACGCGCGCGACACAGCCTTTCGACTTCGTGTTGTCGCCGGTTTCGCCCGTGCCGACCTATCGGGCGGAATGGGAGACGCCGACCAACGACGTCAATCGTCCGCTGGAGCACATCTCCTTCACCATGCCCTACAACATGAGCGAACAGCCGGCCGCGTCGATCAACTGCGGCTACACGCAGGAAGGCAAGCCGATTGGGCTGCAGATCGCCGGCCATCGTTTCGACGATCTCGGCGTGATGCAGCTCTCGCGCTGGTTCGAGACCGCGCGCGGCGCGCAGAAGAAATGGCCGGAGCCGAAGTAACGGCCTCGCCATGAAGGCACCCCTCGGCATCCTGATGCTCGACACGCGCTTTCCGCGCATCGTCGGCGACATCGGGAATGCCGCGTCGTTCGACTATCCGGTGATCTTCCGGCGCATGGAGGGCATCGGCTCGTCCGACGCCGTGACCACGCATCCGGATAGGCCGCGTGTGCTGGCAGCGCTGAAGGCCAATGCCGAAGCGCTGGCGGCCGAGGGAGCGGTAGGCATTTCGACGAGCTGCGGCTTTCTCGCACTCTATCAGGACGATCTTGCCGCAGTGTCGCCGGTGCCCGTGGCGACGTCGGCGCTGCTTCTCATCCGGCAGCTCGGGGGAAAGCGGGTGGGGGTCATCACGGCGTCGGCAAAGAACCTGACGCCGGCACATTTCGAGGCCGTCGGAGCGCCGGGCGACACGCCTTTCGTCGGCCTGCCGGAGAACAGCTCCTTTGCCGACACCTTTCTGCGCAATGGCCTGACGCTCGATCGCGAGCAGGTCGAACGCGAGGCGGTTGCGGCCGGTCGGGCGCTGGTGGCCAGGCATCCCGAGATCGATACGGTGGTGCTCGAATGCACCAATCTGCCGCCCTACAAGGAGGCTCTCAAAGCCGACCTTGGCCTGCCAGTGTACGACGTGCTCGACTTGTTGAACGGCTTCTATGCCAAGCTGGCCCGTCAGGACGGCAACAGACGCCGATAGAGCGGCTGCAACAGGGTCGGGATCAGGTAGATCGGAAACTGCACGGCAGCGATGAACAGGAAGATGTCGGGATCGGCGGTGACGGGCAGGACCGCCATCAGCAGGGCGTTGTGTCGGCCGCCCGAACAATAGCCGGCCGTGAGGGCGATGCGCCGGTCGAGGATCGGCAACATGCCGACCGCCATGACGAGGTTGCACAGCAGCATGCCGGCGAAAGCGCCGGCGATGAAGCCTCCGAGCTTTACGGGTTCGGCCACGGCGCGGGCCACGACGCCATCCATCAACGGGATGGCGAAGATCATCAGCACCACAACCGACAGTCCGTCGAGCGCTGGGCCGGCTTCGGTGACTTTGGCCCCGAGGAAGCGACGGATGACGATCGCCCCGACGAGCGCCAGCGCCACGATCAGGCCGAGCCTCAGGCTGAGGTCGAGAAGGCCGATCTTGAGATCGAGCCCCAGCAGCCAGAGCGCGAGCGGCGGCAGGGTGAAGGGCACCAGGAAGTTGGTGAACAGGGAAATGAGGAGGGCCAGCGACGAATCGAGCCTGAGGAAGGTCGCCGTCGTGGCAGCCGAAATGATGCCCGGCGCCATGGCACTGAGGCAAAGCGCGGCAACCAGGCCGGGCCACAGGCCCAGCCCCTGCCAGATCGGCCAGACGACCAGCGGCACAGCGATGAGATTGAGAAGCGACAGCGCGATGGCCAGGCCGGGGCGGCGCAGCAGGGCGCTGAGCCGGTCCCAGTCAACCCGCGCCAGGGCCAGCATCAACAGGGTGACGGCGAGCGGCATCAGAAGCGGGCGTGCTGCCGCAGCGATATCCTGGAACAGGAGCCCGAGGAGCAGGGAGAACGGCAGCAGGGTGGTGGCGCGCCTCCCCATGTGCGCCAAGACGAAGACGACGGGATTCATTAGGCAAACTCTAGCACAGGCCGACCCGCGGCACGTTTTGCATTGGCGCAGGCCCAGCTTCCCGGATACGCATCCGTCGGTCGTATGCGTGTCCGGGAGGCGTGTCGGAATGAAGGGCGTCTGGCTGGAGGATCTCACCTGGCCCGAGGCCAAGGTTCGCTTCGATCGAGATGACGTGGTCGTCATTCCTGTGGCTGCCGCCAGCCGGGCTCATGGAAGGTATCTGCCGCTCGGCACTGATGCCCTCATAGCTCGTGCCCTGGGGCAAAGGCTGATCGAGCGGCTACCCATCGTCGTCGCGCCGGTGGTGGGCTTCGGCGTCCAACCCGCCCACGAGTCTCATGCCGGCAGCCAGCACCTTCGGCGTGAGACGTTCAGACAAGTGCTTCGAGAGCTTGTCGGCGGATTTCGCGCTCAGGGCGTGAAGCGTATCGCCCTTCTCGATGTCGGAGCCTCGATCGAAGAACCTCCAGGTGACTGGGGCGATGCGCTGGTGCTGCGAGTAGGGAGCATGGGTGCTCCTGCCGAAGCATTGATCGAGCGTCTCGACGATGAGTCAGCCAGCGAATGTGAGACGTCCATCATCCTGGCGCTTGCCCCGCGAAGCGTTCGTCCGGTGCCATCGGCTGGTCCCGGCGATCCCGGTCAGGCGACAGCCTTCAAGGGCGAACGTCTGATGTCGGCCTGGGTCGACGACGTGGCAATTACACTCAAAGCGAAATGGCCGAGTCTCGGAGAGTGAAGAAATGCCGGATTCTCTGGCCTTTTACGGCATTGGCTGTCACAAAACTTCGCCATGTCTCTCCATTGGACGATCGATTCCAGGGACCATCTCGTCGTTGCTGTCGCAGATGGTGACGTGACGCGTGCGGAGATGGAGCATTACCTGCATGTGCTCGATGGCGCGCATGCAATGGGCTATCGCAAGCTGTTCGACGCCAGCAACGGTGATACGTCGATGAGTGCCGAGGATCTGCTGGCGATCGGTGCGCAGATCCGCGATCGCCATTCCAAGGGCGATGCCTTCGGTCCCTTGGCGATCGTGATATCACCCGACAAGAGCGAGCTGGTGTCTCGCGTCCTTGGCATTCTCGCGGCAGCGAAGCGTCCGATGCGCGTCTTCGAATCGATCGAGCCGGCGCGCCGCTGGATCGAGAGCTTCCCGAAATAAAGTCGAAGGCTACTTTGCATGTCCATCCGCTGGTCTGTTGATCAGTCACGACAGATGCTTCTCGCCACGGCCGAAGGCGAGATCACATTGAAGGAGCTCGTCGAGTATCTCGATGCCGTCGTCGCGGCAGGTACGATGCCTTATCGCAAGCTGTTCGATGGCAGCCAGGCTTGGTCGGCGATGACCGACGAAGAGATGATGGTATTGAGCGTTCGGCTGCGCACCTATCACGGCCAGGGCAAGACCGGCGCACTTGCCATCGTGGCTGCTGCGGACAAGACGCAGAGCCTTGGCCGGCTGTTCGGTGCCCTGGCGGCTGCCGATCGTCGAACCAAGATCTTCGAGACTTTCAAGGCTGCCCGCGACTGGATCGACGCTCAACCGCAGTAGGCGATCAGGTATAGTGGCGGCCAACTGACGGAGATGGAAATGAAGCTGGTTGGAATAACTGCAATCCTGGTCACGACGGCGATCGTCGGTGTCGCCCACGCCGAGACCGCCATTCAGGCCGGTGAGTGGGAAGCTACGGAGAAGACCACAATGGAAGGCTTGGAACCCACGCCTGCCACATCGAAGAAGGTTTGCCTCAAAGGCGACGATGCCAAGCTCGAACGGTTGTTCTTTCCAACTCCGGCCGAGATGAAGGAACACGGCTGCACGTACCAGGAGGGCGCCAAGAAGGCAGGTGTGCTGACGGCCACGCTGACCTGCCCGCCTTCCGACGCAATTGCAGGTGTCACGGCGAAGGCGGAAGTTACCTACAGCGCCACGAGCTACGAGGGGCTGGGGCAGATCGAGGCCAAGGACAAGTCCGGCACGACGGTCAAGGGCAGCTCCGTGTTGAGCGGCAAGCGAATCGGCGACTGCCCGTAACGTTCACAAACGCCAGAGCGTTCATACGGTATCGCTCTGCAGAGTTTGTGAAATTCAGACAGGTCTTCATACTCCCGCCAACTGAATGGTGCCGTGACTTCGTTAACGCGGCCTGCGTGAGGAGGAGACTGTATGAAGATAAGGGCAGGGAGTTTCGCCCTGGCCGCTGCGGCGGCCGCATTGATTCTTGCTCCAGGTCCTGGCTGGAGCCAGAAGACGGGTGGCGTGCTGAAGATCCAGCACATGGATACGCCGCCCAGCGCGTCGATCCACGAAGAAGCGACCGTGTCTGTCGCCGTGCCGTTCATGGCACTCTACAACAATCTCGTCGTGTTCGACCAGAATGTCGCCAAGAACAGCTTCGAGTCGATCGTGCCGGATCTTGCGACGAGCTGGTCATGGAGCGGCGACGGCAAGCAACTCGCCTTCAAACTGCGCGAAGGCGTGAAGTGGCATGACGGCAAGCCGTTCACGTCGAAGGACGTGGTTTGCACCTTCGACCTGCTGCTTGGCGAGGATAAGCTGCGTCGCAATCCGCGTTCGGCCTGGTGGGGCAACGTCGAGAAGGCGACAGCCGGCGGCGACTTCGACGTCACCCTGCACCTGAAGCAGCCGCAGCCGTCGCTGCTGGCGCTGCTCGCCTCGGGTTACTCGCCGATCTACCCTTGCCACGTTCCTGCTGCCGACATGCGCCGCAAGCCTGTCGGCACCGGGCCCTTCAAGCTGGCCGAGTTCAGGATGAACGAAGGCATCAAGCTCGTGAAGAATCCCGACTACTGGAAGAAGGGACGTCCCTATCTCGACGGTATCGAGTACTCGATCATTCCGGACCGCTCGACGCGTATGCTCTCCTTCATCGCCGGCAAGTTCGACATGACTTTCCCGGCCGATATCACGGTCCCGCTGCTGAAGAATATCAAACGCGATGCCCCGCAGGCGCAGTGCACCATGCGGGAGAGCGGCGTCAGTACCAACCTGATCGTCAACAACGAGGTAGCGCCGTTCAACGATTCGAAGGTGCGACGGGCATTGGCCCTGGTGCTCGATCGCCAGGCCTTCATCGATATCTTGAGCGAAGGCGAAGGCAAGATGAGCGGGGCGATGCTGCCGCCGCCTGACGGCAACTGGGGTGTGCCCCCGGAGGTGCTGAAGACTTTCGTGGGCTACGGCGACGTCGAGAAGAACCGGGAGGAGGCGCGCGCCTTGATGAAGCAGGCGGGATTCGGTCCCGACAAGCGGCTGAAGCTCAAGGTCAGCACGCGCAACATCGCGACCTTCAAGGATCCCGCGGTAATCCTGATCGACCAGCTCAAGCAGATCTGGATCGACGGCGAACTCGAGATCATCGACACCACCGTCTACTACAACCGCGTCTTCAAGAAGGACTACGTGGTGGCCCTGAACCTGAGCGGCGTCGCGGTCGACGATCCCGATGTCACCTTGTTCGAGAACTATGGCTGCGGATCGCTGCGCAACTACAACAACTACTGCAATCCGGAGATGACCAAGCTCTTCGAGGAGCAGTCGCGAGAGACCGACCAACAGAAGCGTCTCAAGATGGTTTGGGAAATCGATCGCAGGCTGCAGGAAGATATCGCCCGGCCGATCATCTCCTACGGCCGGATCGCCGGCTGTTGGCAGCCGGCCGTGAAGAACGTCACTCTTCACGTCAACAGCATCTACAACAACTGGCGCTTCGACGATGTCTGGCTCGAGCGATAGACCGCCTGTTGGCATCGACGAAGAGACGATCTAATTTGGATCAGCGGCAGCCCGGAGCGTAGTTTCCGGGCTGCAGGCCCACAGGACTTTTCGGAGCTGTGATGTCGCTGTCTAAGTCGATCGTTTCGACGTTTGTCGTTGTTGTTCTGTCGTTGGTTGCAGCGGAGTTTGTCGCCCGCACCGTGTTTGGTTTGAAGCCACTCGTCATCCAGACGCCCTATCACCCGATCTATACGCTGGCGGAGTTCGACAATCTGTCGACGAATGCGGAGATGGCGCGTGGTCCATCGGGTCCGTTGGCCTATGGCTATGCCGAGGGATTGTTCGGCTACTACTACGATGGCGGAACGCCGACGCCTCGTTCCTCGACGAACCTCTCTGATTTCCTCTTCCGTCACACGCTGTCGCGTTACGACGCCGCCACCATCGACCGCCTGGCCTGCGAGCAACCCAATGCCGCCGCGATTTATGTGCTCGGTGGATCGGTGGCGCAGGGGCACTCTGCGCAGAGCAAGGAGGCCACCTGGCATGCTCTTCTCGAAGGCAAGCTGCGGAAGCAGCTTCATCGCGACGATCTCTATCTCTTCAATGGTGCAATGGGCGGATATCTGTCGTTGCAGGACAAGATGGCCTACTACCTCGCCGCCGTTCCGCGCGATGCCCGTGCCGTCCTGATTTTGAATTCGCAGAACGATCTCATCGTTCCCATGAGTTCGGCGACACGGCCTGGGGATCCGTTTGTACTGGGCGTGCGATTCGGACAATTCTTCACCGACGGCTTTATCTGGTGGCTGGCCAAGCACAGCAGCATCGCGAACGCTGTGCTGCAGTCCGAGGTGAAGCAGGTCGTTCAGACCTATCGCCAGCGCCTCGAGGAAGACGACGCAGCCTTCGCCCAATACGCTACAACCGCAGTCGATATCTACTTCGAGAACATGAACGAGGTCCTGGAGGACTGTGCAACCCATGGCAGGGCCTGCCTAGTCGCCGTCCAGCCAGCCCGCAGCTTCACGGCGATCAACCGCGGTCTTCCTGCGAGCGATGTCCTGTCGGAGAAGCGCATGCGCCGCTTCTACGAATTGATGAAGCAGGGGATTGCCAGCAGCCCCTATCGTGAGCGCTTCGTCGATCTCACCGGCATCTTCGACCAGTCGGACATTGCGGAGATCTATACCGACGGCGCCCATTACAGTGAGCGCGGGCAGGAAGTTCTGGCCGGCGCACTGATGCAGCCGGCGCTTGGTCTGCTGAAGGACGTCGCCAGTGGCACGACGACGTCTGCCCGGTGTCGCCGCCCGTCGATCTGACTTGCGAAATTGACGGCGCCAGCGGGCGTGCGCCACTGCGTCGGCGGGCCTAGGCTTTCTCCCAATAAGGAAGCGGAGGAAGCGCATGCGGTTTTTCAGAACGGCGGCTCTTGTCGCCGGACTTTCTGTCGTCTCACTCGGTGCGAGCTCGGCGTTCGCGCAGCCGAAATACGGTCCCGGAACTTCGGCGACCGAAATCAAGGTTGGACAGACCATCGCCTATTCCGGCCCGGCATCGGCCTACGGCCAGCTCGGCAAGGTTGAGGAAGCCTACTTCAAGTGGCTGAACGCCAAAGGCGGCATCAATGGCCGCAAGATTACCTTCATCACGCTCGACGACGGCTATTCGCCGCCTAAGGCGGTCGAGAACGTGCGCCGTCTGGTCGAGAGCGATCAGGTGGCCTTGGTGTTCAATGTGCTGGGCACGCCACTCAACATGGCGATCCGCCCCTACATGAACCAGAAGAAGGTGCCGCAGCTTTTCATCGCCGCCGGGGCCACGGCCTTCAACGATCCGGCGAAGTTCCCCTGGACGATGGGCTGGCAGCCCAACCTCCAGGCCGAGACGGCCTTCTACGCCAAGCATGTGCTTGCCAAGACGCCCAACGCCAAGATCGCCGTGCTCTACCAGAACGACGATTTCGGCAAGGACATGCTGCATGGCCTGCAGATCGCGCTCGGCGACAAGGCCAAGACCATGATCGTCGGCACCCAGAATTTCCAGGCGACGGATCCGACGATCGACAGCCAGCTCATCGCGCTCAAGGCAACAGGCGCCGATACGCTGTTCCTCTTCACCTATGCCAAGCAGGCGGCCCAGGCGATCGGCAAGATGGACGATCTTGCTTGGAAGCCTACGACCTATCTGCACCTCGGCGCAGCCTCCGTCGGCGCCACCTTCAAGCCGGCGGGGCTGGAGAAGTCCAAGGGCATCCTGACGGCGGGCTTTATGAAGGATGTCACCGACCCGCAATGGAAGGACGATCCCGACGTCAAGGCCTGGGTTGCCTGGATGAACGAAAACATGCCGGGCGCTGAACTCTCCGACATCCTGAATGCCGCAGGGTACGCATATGCCCAGACGCTCGAGCAGGTGCTGCGTCAGGCCGGCGATAATCTCACGCGCGAGAACATCATGGCGCAGGCGGCTAACCTGAAGAACTTCCGCGTTGGTCTGTTGCTACCGGAGAGTCGCATCAACACCAGCCCGACTGATTATCGCGTCATCACCTATATGAAGCTGCAGCGCTTCAACGGAACGAGCTGGGATTACGTCGACTGAGGGAGGCGTGCGATGGGCCAGACGGCACTCGATCACACGGCCGATTACGGGCCGGAAGAGGCCGCGATGCAGGCCTACCTTCGTGATGGCGAGAAGCGGGCCTTTGCACTGGGCAATCGCGGTCCGATCCGCTTCACCGCCGACGGCGCTCTGCATCCGGAGATCGTCGAAGCCTACTGGCGGTGCGGCTTCTACGTCTTCGAGGATGTCCTCAAGGCGGACGAGCTGGCCGATATCGAACGCGACCTGCGCGACATTCTCGACCGGCTGCCGGTCGAGCGAGGCGCGCCGGTCGACGCCAAGGGGCGGCCTGCGCTGGCAGTCGACTGCACGGCGCCTAACCTGCTCTGGTCCAAGCCGCTCGGCGATCCGTTCGGCGGCACGACGCTCGCCAACGGCCGCCACCAGGTGAAGATGTTCGAGCCGAAGGCCGCCGCCGATGCTCCCAAGGAGATCGTCTACCTCATCCTGGGCTCGCTGCAGTTTTCGGAAGCCGCTCTGCGTGTCTACGGTCATCCGCAACTGCTGGCCGTTGCGGCGGCCATCAACGGACCCGACTTTGCACCCTTCAACGAAGCGCTGTTCATCAAGGAACCGGGTCGTGGTGCTTCCGTCGCCTGGCATCAGGACGGTGTCACGCACTGGGACAGTCCCGATTGGGACGAAGGTGCGCATGGCTTCAATTTCATGGCGCAGCTCTATGGCTGTACGCCGGCCAACGGCGTCTGGGTCGTGCCGGGCTCGCACAAGCTGGGCAAGATCGACATCAAGTCGGTGGTCGCCAAGGCCGGCAGCGAGCGGCTGCCCGACGCCGTGCCGATGGTCTGCAAGCCGGGCGATGTCTGCATCACCAACCGCCAGACGCTGCACGGTTCCTTTGCCAATACCAGCAAGGACTGGCGCGTGACGGTGAATTTCGGTTTCCATCGTCGCAAGTCGGTGCTGGGCGTGAAGGGCGGCGGCGTTCACAACAAGGCAGCGGTCTACGATGCCGAGCGCATCCACGAACGTGCCAAGCTGATCGGCTACGCCATCGATGCCCGTCGCCAGCGTTTCCCGGCCGAAACGCCCTATGTCTACCGGCTGCATGCCGAAGCGGACGAAACCTATCGCTGGGACGCCGCCGCCCGGGCAAGTATCAAGGACTACAACCTCCTCGACCTGTCGATCTAGGAGAGTTGGTTAGTACATCTTGGGAATGAAGACGCCTTCCATGCTGTCGGAGATGGCGCGGAAGACGCGGCCCATGACTTCGGGCGTGCTGTGCCCCGGCATCGGCGAGATGCGGTCGATCTCCTCGAAGACTGCCGGCGGGCAATCTTCGATGGCGACGCCTTTCAGCGCCGCCCATTTCTGCACCTGATTGAGGAAGCGCGGCGTGACGATCGGCACCGGCTCGCAGTTGAACGGATCGGTCATCGCCACTTCGAGCGAAATGAACTCGACTCCGGCCGCCTGAAAGCGGTCGAGGATCTCGCTGAGGCAGTCGGCGGCCAACGGTGTGCCGTGGATCAGCCAGATATGTGCCGGGTCCCGCCCGAACATCGCGCGCGCCGCAGCGGCCTGTACGCGAAGCTGCTGCACGGCCGTTTCGACGAACAGGCGACGAACCAGTTTCAACCCGTCGGTGTCGCCGGCTTTCGACGCTCGCCAATGCGGCGCCAGGAATTCTGTATCGTAGAACCAGATGCTGATCGGCGCGGGCGTGAAGCCGTGACGATCGAGGTAAGCCTTCACCCCTTCGTGCTTCTCGGGCGTGTTGCCCCAATTATCCATGCAATAACGGAAGTACCGCGTGGGCACGCGGCTTGACCAGGGTTGGATCACGGTCTCGGTGCGCTCGATGTCGGCGAGATACTTGGGCACGGTCACCCAGTTCAGGTTCGCGTGATGATGGGTGTGATTGGCGATGTGATGCCCGGCTTCTACCCAATGATCGAAGGTACGGAGGAGGTCGGGCCGTCCTTCGGCCGGACTGGTGGCCGAAAAAGCGTAGGTGCCAGCGACCTTGTGCCGCTTCATGGCGTCGGTCATCGCCTGCGCGATGCCGAGATGCGTGTAGCCCGACGCCAACGGCATGTCCGGCCACAGCAGAAGGTCATCCATGCTGATGGCAAGCCGGATCGGTCCGTTCGGTGAAATGGGCTCGGCCATCGATTTTTCCTCCCGTTACGCGAATGCCGGCATGACCTGCTCGCCGAAGCGCCGCATCGATGCGAGGTTCTGCGCATGGTTCATGGCGCCGAAGCCGGTCTGGCAAAGCAGGTGCCGCACGCCGACATCGCGCAGTTCGGCCACCTGTTCGCGCACGCGCTTGGGGGAGCCATAGAGCGAGCCGGTGCGCAGCACGAAGGGGATCGCCTCGGAGTCCGGCACCTTGGGGTCGGTCCAGGCATTGAGGGCCGCCGGATCGGGCTCGAAATCGGCCGGATTGTGCGCTTCACGCACATGCATCATGTGCGCGCGTGTCTCGACCAGCAGGCCGGCCAGCGCATCCTCGGCTTCGGCGTCGGATTCCGCGACATAGACGTTGCGCCACAGTGCGCTCTTGGCGAGCAGCGTCGCGCGCGTCTGTTCGTCGTGACCGCCTTCGTCGATGCCGGCCGCATAAGTCGCCCAGCGCTCCTTGATGCGCTCCACCGGCAGGCGTGCCGTCAGGATCGGTACGCCGAGCTTGCCGCATTCCTTGAAAGAGCCCGGCGAGATCACGCTGCGCCACAGGGGCGGGCCGGGGAGCTGGACGGGCTTGGGCCGGATCGCCGGAACATGCAGCTTGTGGAAGCGGCCATCGTAGTCGAGCGGCGCTTCCCGCCAGGCGCGCTGCAGGATGTCGACAGCTTCCTCCATGCGCTCGCGGCTGTCGTTGCTGCGCAGGCCGTGACCGACGAACTCGTATTCGTTGTAGGCTGTCCCCTTGCCGATTCCGACGTCGATGCGGCCTTTGCTGAGATTGTCGAGCAGGGCGAGTTGTACGGCCAGCCGCACCGGATGATGGAAGGGCGTCTGCACCACGGCGAAGCCAAGCCGGACTTTCTCTGTTTTCATCGCCAGTGCGGCGGCGAACATGAGCGAGTCGCAGTAGACGCTTTCGCCGGTGAAGTAGTGCTCGGTCAGCCAGACGTCGGAGAATCCCAGGCGTTCGGCTTCGCAGGCCTGGGCAACGATCTGATCTATGCGGGCCCCGTCTTCGTCGGGAGAAGGGGACATGGCAAGCGTCAACCAACCAAACTGCATCGAATTCTCCATGAACTCTCGGCATGGTCCGTGTTTCTATAGCATGCGGTCTGGCATCGTGAGGTAGGACGGACTAACTAGGCAGACGTGCGTAACGTGCTGAAGAACTCTCTGCTGGTTATCGTCACCGTCGTGCTGTGCACGGCGGCGGCCGAGGCCATGGTGCGATGGCTGGAAGCGGGCGACGATCAGTCGGCGCGGCAGTATCTCGACAGGATTCCGTTGGCACCGGGCGTCGAGCGCGCGTGGTTCACCCAGGACCCGCCGCCGCTGCCAAACCGCCATGCCGTCCCGGCGGAGTGGCGCGCTCTCGACCGCGAGATCGACCTGAGCGGCGTTAGCGGCGCGACCCGCCGTGCCGATGCCTTCAAGGCCTGGAACAGCGTTTTCGTGGGCGATCCCTGCCAGCATCCTTATCTGAAGGAGGCTCCGGGGCGTCTCTTTGTTTACGACCCGCCGGATGGTTCGCCGCGGCCGCCTTACCGCTTCCTGCCCGACGCGACGACGCCGAATGGCCTGGTGACCAATGCCTACGGTTTCCGCGGTCCACCTGTGCCGGTCGCGCGTCAGCCCAAGACCATTCGCATTGCTTTCGTCGGTGCCTCGACGACGGTGGCGTCGCACAATTTTCCGTATTCCTATCCGGAGTATGTCTGGCACTGGTTGAATCAGTGGGCGGCGGCCAAGAAATTCGACGTGCGTTTCGAGGTGTTGAACGCCGGCCGCGAGAGCATCAACTCGACCGATATTGCCGCCATCATGCGCGGCGAAGTGGCACCGCTCGCGCCCGATCTGGTCGTCTATTACGAAGGCGCCAACCAGTTCAATCTGCGCTCGCTCGTGCCGAACCTGCCGCCGCAGCCGTCCTATGCGGAGCTGATGGAAAAGAAGCAGCCGACTGCCTTCGAGCGCGCCCTGACCGACCTCGCCTACAGCTCTGCATTGGCGCGGCGGCTGCAGGCCTTGCTGGCCTCGCGCGAGGCCAAGAAGGACGGCGGCGAATGGGCCAAGCCCGAATACAAGCTCGTCTGGCCCAGCGGGCTCGACGAACGTGATCCAGACCTGTCCCGCACCGACCTGCCCGTAAACCTGCCCACCATTCTGCATGATCTCGACATCGTTCGCGGAGTGACCGCAGGACTGGGCGGCGAGCTCGCGCTCTCGTCATTCGTGTGGCTTGTGTCGGACGGCATGGTGCTCGATCCGGAGCGCCACCGGGGCATTCTCGAGTATCTGAATGTCGGATACTCGCCGTACCGTTATCGCGACTTGGAGCGGCTCGCCACTTTCCAGAATCGCGTGTTCGCCAAGTATGCCGCCGAGCACAGGCTCGCCTTTCTCGATGTCTCGAAATGGATGCCGCGGGACCCTAACCTGTTCATCGACGCGATCCACGGCACGCCTGAAGGGGTGCGCCTGCGCGGCTGGGTCATGTTCCAGCTTCTGGTCCCGCTGATCGAGCACCACCTTGCGGATGGCGCGTGGCCCAAAAAGGACTTTCCACCAGCGCCCGCGGTTCAGCCTTTCAAGCCACGCCAGATTACATTTGACTGCAAGAAGAAGGCGGGTTGAGTGCCGGCGGCGAGAAGCCGCCGGCACTCCACACACCCACCACAAGCCAGCGGTCGCAGTCCGAGAACTCTCCCCCGAGGTTCTGCCCAGCGCCACAACTGACGCTTGCGTCATAGTCAAGTTGCAGCATAAGCGCAAGCACTAGAGCTGCGGTCCTGTGAACAGAAGCCAGCCAGCAGTCGTGGTTTTGCGACGCGGTGGCGTCGGCGTTGACAGGTTTTCGTGCGCCGCCCACGCTTTTTGCAACAGAAGCAAAAGCGTAGTGGAGGAAGCATGGCGCGTTTCGATCGCGTAATCCGGGGAGGCATGGTCGTTGATGGCAGCCGACTGCCACGTTTCCGCGGCGACATCGGCATCAAGGACGGCGTGATCGCCGAGATCGGCCAGATCGGCGCCGGTGAGGCCGACGAAGTGATCGACGCGGGCGGCCTGATCGTGGCGCCGGGATTCGTCGATCTGCACACCCACTACGACGCGCAGCTCTTCTGGGATCCCTACTGCACGCTTTCGTCGTGGCACGGCATCACCTCGGTGGTCATTGGAAACTGCGGCTTCGGCTTCGCGCCGGTGCGTCCGGCAGAGCGCGAGCGCGCCATGATGTCGATGACCCGGGTCGAGGCGATCCCGATGGCCTCAATGAAGGAAGGCATGCCGTGGAACTGGGTGACCTTCCCGGAATTCCTCGACAGCGTCGACGCCACGCCCAAGGCCGTGAACATCCTGCCCTACGTGCCGGTCTCGCCCTTGCTGATCTGGGTAATGGGCTTCGAAGCCGCCAAGGCCGGCGAGTTGCCGACGCCCGAGCAGCACGCGGAGCTGAAGCGCCTGCTGCACGAGGCCATGGATGCCGGCGCCTGCGGCTGGTCGGCCCAGCGGATGCTGCCGACCGGCCCCTCCGCGGTGCAACGCGACTATGACGGCACGCCGATGCCGACGGACGTCATGCACGACGAAACCTGCCGCGAATTCGCCCGCGTACTTGCCCAGCGCAACGAGGGCTTCATGCAGATGCTGCTGATCTCGGGCGACAACGCCCGCGATCGCACCTTCTACGAGGAACTGTCCAGCATCAGTGGGCGGCCGATGATCATGAACGTGATCCAGGCCTTCGATCACCGGCCGGAGATTCATCGCCGTCAACTGGCGTGGCTGAAGAGCTGTCGTGAGCGCGGTATCCGTGTCGTGGGGCAGGGGCTCACCACCGATGCCGGCTTCACCTTCACCTTCGAAGACTGGAACCTGTTCGACGATTCGCAGGCCTGGTGCGATGCCACGACCGGCACGCGCGCGGAGCGCCTGGCCAAGCTGGCTGATCCGGCACGCCGCCAGGCCTTGCGCGACAACCTGCCGATCACAGCGACGGGTCCGTTGCCGCAGATCGCGATCGTTGGGCCCAAGCTCGAGAAGAACAAGAAGTGGCTCGACTACACGCTGGCCCATGCCGGCGAGAGGATGGGCAAGCATCCGGTCGACGTGATGCTCGACATGGCCGTGGAGGAGAATCTCGAAACGGAGTTCTTCGCCGCGCCGCCCAACGGCAGCATCGAGTATCTGAAGGAACTAGTCGACGACCCCTACATCCTGTTCGGCGTTTCCGACGGTGGCGCGCACACGAAGTTCCTGACGGCTGGTCGCTATCCCACGGAAACGATCTGCAAGGTCGTGCGTCAGCACGGGATGTTGAGCCTGGAGGACGTGCATTGGCGCTTGTCGGCATTGCCGGCGGAAGTGGCGGGTTTCCGCGGCCGCGGCGTTCTGAAGAAGGGCGCACCGGCCGATATCGTGATCTACGATTATGACGGGTTGAAAGTGCTGCCCGACGAGATCGCGCATGACCTGCCGGGCGGCGAATGGCGTCGCGTGCAGCGCGCCTCAGGCTACAAGTACATCCTGGTCAACGGCCAGGTGACGATGCGCGACGACAAGCCGACCAATACGCATTCGGGCCGGCTGTTGCGGCACGGCGCCTAGAGGTTACTGGCAGGGCTGGCCCTTCACCGGCACGCGCAGTTTCCAGCACAATATCTCGCCGTCGGCAGCGCGGCCGGAGTTGCAGAAGTAAACATCCTTCTGCTTTTGCAGCCACAGGCCACCGGGAACTGCGGCCTTGATCTCGAAGCCGGTGCTGAGGAGCAGAGCCGACGAATAGGCAGGGGCTTCAGCATACTGCGACTGGCAGGAGGCGGGCTTGGATCCGGTAGACGGAGGACCACCGGGCTGCTGCGCGAAAGCAACCCCTGACGCCAGGCAGGCCAGGCCGAGAGTGCCTAGCAATTTCATGAGTTTCCCCCAAAAAAGCGCAGGGAAACTTAGGGGAATGGCGATTCCGGTGCAACGACTCCGGGGTGGTCTTCAGGAAGAAGCCTCGTCTTCGATCGACGTCTCGAAGTCTGCAGGCATTGTGATTTCAATCAGTTCGAGATCGTCCGAATGGTCGATCTCCTTATGCTTCACGCCCGCCGGCTGATAGACGGTCGAACCCGCAACCAGCTTATGCTGGCCGTACCCTTCGTACTCGAATATTGCCCAACCTTTCAGCACATAGACGAACTGAAATTCGAGCGCGTGGCTGTGACGGGGGGCGTCGGGGTGCTGGCCGGGAACCGCACGGATCACGTGTGCGCCGACTTTACCGCCGGTCAGTTCTTTGAGGCCGAGCGGACGGTACTCGAAGAACGGTCGCAGTCCGTCCTTCTTGAACGAGTCCGGTCCGACGTGATTGACGATGCTCGGCCCACCCGTGGCGGCATCGTCTTTCAGTTTCTCCTGCGTGACCTCTTCGGTCGTGGGGAACAGGTCAGGCATGCCATCCTCCGTCTGACGTTGGACGCGAGCATGCCCTTATTAAGTCCCCCGGTCAGCAGAAGTTGCCGGCGCTCGGCTCGCGCAGACGCCAGCATAGCGGTTCGGTCTCAAGCGGT
The DNA here is from genome assembly GCF_000312425.1 of Reyranella massiliensis 521. Taxonomy (GTDB): domain Bacteria; phylum Pseudomonadota; class Alphaproteobacteria; order Reyranellales; family Reyranellaceae; genus Reyranella; species Reyranella massiliensis. Next base: position 862,961 of record NZ_HE997181.1, read on the forward strand.
CGTCCGGAGTTGCAGTAGTAGACCTCGCGATCCTTCTGCACCCATAGACCGCCCGGCACGGCCGCCTTGATGTCATAGCCTGCTGTGATCAGCCCCGCGGCCGACTGGCCAGGCATCGGCGTGTACTGCGAGAGACAAATCTTCGAAGGCAGCTGTTGAGCAGGCGGCGGTGCCGCCGCCTGCTGGGCCCAGGCCAGTCCCGCGGCCATCGCAACCAGTAGAAGACCCACACCCAACGACTTCATCTTAGAACCCCATCGAAGCGTCCATCGGACAACAGCAACGGAGATCTCCCGCCTGACAGATGCTCCCCAAAAGCAGTCCGCCAGCAGGAGCTCCTTCCCACACACGTCATGATATATACACATTACTGCAGTGGAAACGCGAACACGATTTCGGGAGTGCAGCCGAGGCGAAACAGCGCAACTAAAAAGGTGCAGTTATATTGCGATATATCCAATTAGCTTTCGGATTGACTCCCAATCGTCCAAAAGGGCGCCGTGAATAGCAAAACATCATCGAGACGGGCCTTTCTGGCGCAAGCCGGAACGGGCGGCCTCATGCTCGTGTCGGGCGCCACCTGGGCGCAAAGTCCGGCGACTCCGACCACGATTGCACTGCCTTTGCCGGGCGGTCCTGACAAGCGGGTTGTCACCAAGGCCTTTCCCCAGAAGGGACCGATGATCCTGCAGCGGACCCGCCCGCCGCTGCTCGAAACACCGTTCGAAGTCTTCGACCGCGGCGTCTTTACGCCCAACGATGCCTTCTACGTGCGTTGGCACTGGGCGGTCATTCCGACCGAGATCGGCGTCGACACCTTCCGGCTCTCCGTGCAGGGCCATGTCGACAAAGAACTGTCGCTGTCGTTGAAGGAGATCGTCGACGGCCTGCCACGCGTGGAATTGGCGGCGGTCAACCAATGCTCGGGCAATTCGCGCGGCTTTACAGAGCCGCGTGTTGCCGGCGCGCAGTGGGCCAACGGCGCCATGGGCAACGCCAAGTGGATGGGCGTGAAGCTTCGCGACGTGCTGGATCGTGCCGGCATCAAGCCCGGCGCCGTCGCCGTGCGCTTCGCTGGGCTCGACGAGCCCGTGGTGGGTGACGCGCCGAAGTTCATGAAGTCGCTCTCGCTGGATCATGCGCGCGACGGCGAAGTGATGATCGCCTACGCCATGAACGGCGAACAGCTTCCGCTGTTGAATGGCTTTCCCCTGCGCCTCGTGGTGCCGGGCTGGTACTCGACCTATTGGGTGAAGATGCTCGACCGCATCGAAGTGCTGTCGACACCTGATGAGAACTTCTGGACCAAGAGCGCGTACCTGATCCCCGATACGCCAGCTGCGGACATGAAGCCGGGCCAGACTGGCGTTGCGATGGTGCCAATCACGAAAATGGTGCCGCGCTCCTTCATTACCAACATCAGGGCTGGCGAGCCTTTGAAGGCCGGCCTGAAGAACCTAGTGCGTGGCATCGCCTTCGGCGGTGCGACCGGGGTCAGGTCGGTCGATCTTTCGATGGATGGCGGCACCACCTGGTTGCCGACGGTTCTCGGCCGCGACGAAGGCAAGTACAGCTTCCGGCAATGGCAGGCCGAGGTGACGCCGGCCGCCGGCGATCTCGCACTGATGGTCCGCTGCACCAACGACGACGGGCTCGCTCAACCGCGGGCGAACAACTGGAATCCCAGCGGGTTCATGCACAATGGCATCGAGACGGTGCGCGCGAAGGTGGCCTGACCGATGAAAATCTCCATGGGCGTGGTTGGCTTTGCCGTTCCGATCCTGGCGGGTCTGGTGCTTGCCTTGATCGGCCATCCCGCAGTCCAGCTTCCGCCGCCGCCTGTGGTCGCCGCCTCTACGTCGCCGGCCGCGGGCTTTGTTTTGAAGTCGGTGTCCGTAGAGCTGCCGGTCAGCGACGTGGCCTTCCCCGGCGGCGCGAAGGCGGATGCGGTTGCCGCCAACTGCCTGTCCTGCCACTCCGCCGGCATGGTGCTGACCCAGCCCGACCTCACCCGGGCCGTGTGGACGGACATCGTCGAGAAGATGATCCATGCCTACAAGGCGCCGGTAGCAGAGGCCGATGTCGCGGCCATCGTCGACTATCTGCAGGCGACCAGGGGCGCCAAGTAGTTGGATTTCCCCGACTTTCCGCCCTTCCTGAGATTCTTTCCTTCGTAATCCACAGGGACTACACTGCCTCGCTTTCCCGCTCCGAGGGATCTGGAAGGCACATGGCTCATATCAGACTGAATACCCATCCCAGCCAGGGCGGCCAGGCCGCGCCTCCGGTCGTCTGGGGCGCGCGCGATCCGGCAATTCGCGGCCCCGTCGTGGGCACGGTGGCGGATCCTGCACGGCGCAATGCCATCGGCGTGCATTCCGGCAGCTACGGCATCTATCGCGCTTTGGCGATCGCGGCGCAGGAGCTGAAGGCCGGACATCGGCCTGACTTTACCAATACGTCGCCTGCCGAGCCTATCGGCCCGTTCGAAAGCTGGTTCGACCCGAAGAAGATCGTGTCGCTCGATCCCTGGGGCCACATGGTGGCCGAAGTATTCGCCGACAAGCTGGCGGCGGGCTGGGACATCCGCCCGACCATCGCCGTCACCAAGGCGCATGTGCACATGCCGGAAATCCGCGATGCCATCGCGGCCGGGCGGCTGAAACCCGACAACGACATCCTGAGTTCGTCGGGCGATGTGAAGGTCACCAAGGCTGCGGTCGAGCCGGTATGGTGGCTGCCCGGGATCGCAGAGCGTTTCGGCGTCAAGGAAACCGATCTGCGCCGCACCCTGTTCGAGCAGACCGGCGGCATGTACACCGAGCTCGTCACGCGCATGGATCTCGAACTCTTCCTGCCGCCCATCGGTGGATCTACGATCTATTTCTTCGGCGACGTGCGGAAGCTCGGCAAGCCGGAAACCAAAATCGCCTGCCGCCTCCACGACGAGTGCAACGGCTCCGACGTGTTCGGTTCCGACATCTGCACCTGCCGGCCCTACCTCGCGCATGGCATCGAGATCTGCATCGAGATGGCGCAGAAGGGCGGCGTTGGCGTGGTCATCTACAATCGCAAGGAGGGCCGGGCGCTGGGCGAGGTGACCAAGTTCCTGGTCTACAACGCGCGCAAGCGCCAGCCGGGCGGCGATTCTGCGGCGCAGTACTTCAACCGCACCGAATGCGTCGCCGGCGTACAGGACATGCGTTTTCAGGAGCTGATGCCCGACCTGTTCCATTGGCTGGGCATCGCGCGGATCGACCGCTTTGCGTCGATGAGCAACATGAAGTCCGATGCCTTGCGTGAACAGGGGATCGAGGTGGTCGAACAGGTGCCGATTCCCGATGAACTGATTCCTGCAGACGCCCAGGTCGAAATGGATGCCAAGAAGGCCGCCGGCTACTTCACGCCGAAGAAGCCTGCCGTCGAGGAGCTGGCTAGGCCCAAGGGCAGGGGGTTGGACGAATGACGTCATTGGGGCGCACTCGTCCAACGACTGACTCGATTGCCTACCTCCGCACACCAGCGGCCATTCGCGAGCGGTCGGCCAGGGTGCTGAAGCATGTCGAGGACGGGCAGTCGCATTGGTTTTCCCTGTCGGGCGACGGGCTGGAAGCGGCGGTACAGGCGACGCTTGCCGTGACGCGGGAGCGCTTTCCCAATCCGGCAGCCATCCCTTTCCATTCGCGCTGGCGGCATTTTGAAGTCGGCGGCCGCGATCGCTGGAGCGCGTTGGCTGAGCGACTGAAGGGGTTGCCGCCCGAAGAGATCGCGCGTCGCCGCATCGACCTCGCGGTCGTGTCGGTGCTGCTCGACGCCGGTGCCGGCACCGCCTGGAGCTATCGCGAGCCGGGCACGGGTGAAACCTACGCGCGCTCCGAAGGGCTCGGCGTGGCGAGCCTGCACATGTTCGCCCATGGCGCTTTCAGCCGCGACGCCAAGGGCGACCCTCTGCGGGTCGATGCCGAGCGTCTCGCGGCGTTGACGCCCATGGATATCGCCATGGGCTTTCAGGTAAAGGCGCACAATCCGCTGCTCGGCCTGGAAGGTCGCGCCGAGCTGCTGCGCAAGCTGGGCGGCACGGGGCTCGAACGGCCGGGCGCGCTGTTCGATATCGTCGCGGGCAGCAGCGAGGTGAAGGCCGAATCGATTCTGGCGGCGGTCCTCGACAAGCTCTCGCCGATCTGGCCGACCAAGCTCGGTGACGTCTGGGAGCATCCAGCCGCGGGGCTGGTCCCATTCCATAAGCTCTCGCAATGGATGAGCTATTCGCTGGTCGAGCCGATCGAAGGCGCGGGACTGCGCGTCGTCGCGCTCGATGCGTTGACCGGCCTGCCCGAGTATCGCAACGGCGGGCTCCTGGTCGATGCCGGTGCCTTGCGCCCCAAACAGCGCGCGCTGTTGGAAAAGGCGTTCAAGCCCGGCGACGAGGCCATTGTCGAATGGCGGGCGCTGACGGTGATGCTGCTCGACCGCATCGCCGAGCATGTGCGCGGCCATCTCGGCCTCGATGCCGCTCGTCTGCCGTTGGTCAAAGTGCTGGAGGCCGGTACCTGGTTTGCCGGACGCAGGCTCGCGGCGGAGCGTCGCCCGGGCGGGGGGCCGCCGATCGCCATAGAAAGCGACGGCACGGTGTTTTGAGGGGAGTCTTCATCAATGTCATTGCCGCATTCGATCCATGTCGTGAGCCACCCGCTGGTGCAGCACAAGCTCAGCAAGATGCGCGACAAGGAGACGTCGAGCACGAATTTCCGCCGGCTGCTGCGCGAGATGGGCTTGCTGCTGGGCTACGACGCCACGCGTGACCTGCCCTTGGTCGAGCGCGACATCGAAACGCCGATTGAAGCGATGAAAGCGCCGCTGCTCGACGGCAAGAAGCTGGTGGTGGTGCCGATCCTGCGCGCGGGCCTCGGGCTTGCCGAGGGCATTATCGACCTCGTGCCGCTGGCACGCATGGGCCATGTCGGTCTCTATCGCGATCCACGCACGCTTCAGGCGGTCGAGTATTACTTCAAGATCCCGCAGGACATCTCGGACCGCGACGTCATTGTCTGCGATCCCATGCTCGCCACTGCGCACTCCGCGATCGCCGCCGTCGACCGCTTGAAGGAGTCAGGTGCCAAAAGGATCAAGTTCATCTGCATTCTGGGTTCGGAGCAGGGCGCACGAGCCTTCGCCGAAGTTCATCCAGATGTGCAAGTGTTCGCGGCAGCAATCGATGCAAAACTCAACGATCACGGGTATATTGTTCCTGGGCTCGGCGATGCGGGCGACCGTCTCTTCGGGACCAAATAGCCCAAGAAGCGCAGGAGCAACGCAATGTCTCCGGACCTGAAATACCTCCTCTTCTCTACGATCCTGACGTTCGTGCAAGTGCTGGTGGCGGCAATCGGCGCCAACCAAGCGGTCGGTCTCAACACGCTCGCCGGTAACCGCGAGGGCCTTGGCGAGATTCCCGGTTGGGCGGGCCGCGCCAAGCGTGCCCACCTCAACATGATCGAGAACATGGTGCTGTTCGCGGCCCTGGTCCTGATCACAGCAGTGGCCGGCAAGGCCAGCGCCATGACGGCGATGGGCGCCATGATCTTCTTCTGGGCTCGGCTCGCTTATGCCGTGATCTATGTCGCCGGCATCGCCTGGCTGCGTACGCTCGCCTGGTTCGTGTCCGTGATCGGCATGGCCATGATCGCCTGGGAACTCCTGAAGGCGATATAGCTCCTCATCGTCGCGTCGCCCGCCTCAGTGTTTCATGGCGGGCGATGCGGCACCCATCGCGGCGACGCTCAGCTCGACATCGACCGAACCAGCTTTTTCGAAGACCAGCGTGGCCGGGATCTTGGCGTCCTTGGCGAAGGGCGCCTTCAACTCCATGAACATCAGGTGATAGCTGCCGGGCTTCAGTTCGACGGTGGCGCCGGGCGCGATCTCCAGTCCCTTTTCCAGCTCGCGCATGCGCATCACGTTGCCGTCCATCTTCATTTCGTGAATTTCGGCCTTGTTGGCAGCTGCGCTGCGCACGGCGACGAGCCGGTCGGGCGTCGTGCCCTTGTTGGTGATGGTGAGGAAGCCGCCGCCGCTCTGTGCCGAGGGCGGCGTCGCGCGTGTCCAGGGATTGACGATCTCGAGGGAGCCGACCTTGTAGTCCTGTGCGAACGCCGGCAGGGCGAAGATCGCGATGACGGTGGCAACGAGCCAGCGACGGAGAGTCATGGTTTTATTCCTTTCAAGGAGTTGGGGTGGATATGGTCGGAGCAGAAGCCAGCTTCAACGTTGGCGCTGTCGGTCGAGCCAGGCTTTGACCTCGGCAAGATCGGCAACGCCCAGCAGGGTCGTTACCTTGCCCTCGCGGTCGATCATCAGGGTGCGCGGCAGTTCGCCGGACCAGGAGGGATCGATCTCATAGCGCAGGCGTTCGTTGAAGCGGTCGGCGAAGCTCCAGCTTTCTGTCTCGCCGAGGCCCGTGCGGGTTAGCATTTCCTCGACGCGCGCCGGCGGCTGCGGCACGGGGTCGGCGGCCAGCAGCACCAGCCGCATGTCCGGACGCTCCTTCTGAAGTTTGGCCCAATGCGGCAGCTCGGTCAGGCAGGGCGCGCAGGTGAGCCCCCAGAGATGTACGATCGTCGGCTGGCCTTCATGGGCAGCCATGAGCCTCGACCAGCTGCCCCGCTCGAACGGCTGCGGATCGGCGGCGTGGGCCTGGCCAAAGGGTCCCAGCGCCAGCAGCAGGGCAAGGATGGCGGTCTTTCTCATGGCTGGTTCTCCAGCGGGATCAGCCGATAGCCCTCGACCCTGGTCAGCCACGAGAGATAGGCGTGGCCACCATGGGCGACGAGCAGCGGATGGTCCGAGGCATCGGCGGTTTCGGCAATCGTACGGGCGTCGGTCCATTGGCGGCCGCTGTCGCGGCTCACTTGCCAACGCACCACCGACTTCGTGCCGTCGAATTCCTTCCACACCAGATGCAGGGCCTGACCGTCCGATAGAAGATAGGGCCGGGCCGGCTGGCGGTTGGGAGAGGACAGGGCACGCGGTGCGCTGAAGGGAACGTTGCCATTATCGGCGCGGGCATAGAACAGGCCCTTGCGCGACGGCGCATCGGTAAACCAGGCGACGTGATAGGACCCGTCCGGCGCAATGGCGATGGTGGGGCCATGATGCGGGCAGGCCTCGATCTTCCAGTCGTCGGCACTGACCCGGCGCAGCGGACCGGGTGTCGTCGCGTCCGTGAAGGTGACGACGGCATGGTCGCGCACCGAACCGGGAAAGATATTGCGGAACACGATCGCAGGCCGGCCCGATCTTGCGAAGGCGACGCCCAGCCGGCAGCATTCGCAGGTGTTGTCGAGCGCGATCTCCGTCTTGCCGAAGCCGGTGTCGCCATCCTCCCAGGCATAGGCCAGGGCGGCGCCAGGATAGGGCTTGCCTGCGGCGCGCGCCCTGGGGCCGTTGCGCTTGTCGAGCCAGGCCGCGAAGACGCGACCCGACGAGGGATCGACGGCCACCGTCTCGAAACGCTGGCTGGTCTTGTCGGTAGTGATTGGCCGCGGCGGTGTGAAGCTCGCCCCGTTGTCGTTGGAGCGGGCGAAGAAGGCGCGGCCGTTGAAGTTCTTGTCCTGGAAGATGGCGAAGGTGACGATAACCCCACCCTTTGGATCGACCGCGATACGCGCGCGCGCATCGGGACCCCAGTCGAGGTTCATCGCCTCGGGCGTCACCGCGACGGGCTCGGAGAAGGTCTTGCCGAGATCGGTCGATTTCACCACGGCGATCTTGTCGGCCGACGCGCGCACCAGCCATAGCGTACCGTCGGGACCGAAGGCCGGTGTGGCAGTGAAGGCTTCAGGCGCAGCGCCCGGCTTGCCGTGATTGTGGTGCTGGGCGGCAGCGGGGCCAGCCAGCAGAAGGGTCGCCAGGAAGGCAAGGAACAGGCGCATCAGAACCTCACTCGCAGGCCGGCGGTGGCGGTGAGCGGCATCCCCAGGGCGGGAATAGCCGAGGCGTTGACCGTCGAACCCTCGAACGAGGTCAGGGTATAGCCCGACGCGAGATACTGCACGTTCGTGAGGTTCTGCACGCTGGCGTAGATGTCGACATCCTTGACCGGCGAATAGGTCAGGCCGAGATCGATCAGGGTTGCCCCCTCGTTGAGCTGGGTGTGGCCCGTGTCGTTCCAGTAGGCGGGGAAGGACTTCAAGGACGCCGTCAGCACCAGCTCCGAAATCGGCCGCCATTCGGCGCTGGCGGTCACCATCGTGGTCGGTACCTGCCCGAGCTGTACGCCGGTCCGGATCAGGGTCGGGAAGTTGGAACTGGTGAGATAGGCCGAGGTGGCGACGAAGCTCGCGCCAAATTTCAGTTCCTTGGTCGGCTGCCAGCCGCCGATGATCTCGACGCCTCGGAAGGTGGCGTTGCCGACATTCTGGTACTGCCGCACCGTCGTGAAGGCCGGACTGAGCCCTGCCGCCGAGACGAAGGGAGCAGCGCACGCCGCACTGGCATTGCAGACCGTGACGAAGTCGATGAAGTTGTCGAGGTTGTTGTTGAAGAGGGTTCCCGACAGGTTGAACTCGCGCCACTGGAAGTCGAAGCCGATCTCCTGGCCGAAGTTGGTCATGGGCTGCAGGTTGGGATTGATGGCCGTGTAGGACGTGCCGCTGGCGAAGCTGCGGTACATCTGGTTCATGCCCGGCGCAGAGAAGTTGCGATAGATCGCGCCACGCAGCACCAGCTCGTCGGTAACATGGAATTTCAGTCCGAGCCGCGGATCGAAGCTCGAGGCGCTGGAGTTGGCGACCGGATTGTTGGTACCGGAATTGACGGTCAACACATTGGCATTCAGCGCCTGCCAGAAGTCGCCGCGTAGGCCGATCGTGACATCGAGCGGAATGCCCGGCACGCGATAGGTGCCCTGCGCGAAGATGCCCTGCAGCCGGTGCTCGCCATTGGCGACGAAGCTGGTGGGGGCGGCGGTCGCGCTGGCGTAGAGGTTGTTGTAGTCGGAGATGACGATACGGCGTGCGTCGACGCCGATCTTGACGTCGCGGATCGGTCCGAAGTTCGCCTCGTAGAAGATCGAGCCACCCTGCTCGGAATTGGGTGCCGTCTCGATCTGGCTGACGAACTGGTTCGTGGCGCTGGTGTTGTTCAGCGTATAGGCGCCGCTCGCCACGTTGATGGTGCCGAACGAGCCGCCGCCAGCCCAGGCGTTGAAGTTGATCGAGGATTTCTCGTCGAGCCGATAGGAGCCGCCCAGCAGCAGCCGATAGGTCGACCAGTTGTTATGGGCGTAGGCCCAGGTCAGGCCATCTTCGTAGGTCTGGTTGAAGTAGGCCTTTGCGTAGAGCTTGAGACTCTCGCTGGGTGTCAGGAAGGCGGAGAAGGCGACATTGTCGGCCTTCGACGCGGTCGGGACGAGGTTGACGTTGCGATACTGGGCGGGCGTCGTGTTGTAACCCGCACTCTGGGTGTGGTTGTAGGAAAGACCGACCTTCAGCTTGTCGTTCACCGCGAGGCTGGTCGAGATCTCGGCGGTCGAGGTGTTGAAGCTGCCGTAGCTCACGTCGGCCGCCACGCCAGTCTTGGTGGGCTCGCGGGTCACGATGTTGATGACGCCGCCCATGGCCATGTTGCCCCACAGGCTGGTCGCCCCGCCGCCGCGGATGACCTCGATCCGGTCGACCGAATTCTTCGGGATCGCGCTCCAGTTGATGGTCCTGAAATAGGGGTCGTTGATCGGCACGCCGTCCACCATCACCAGCGTGTTGATGGTCGTGGTGGTGCCGAAGCCGCGAATGTTGACCGGCTGGGCCGTCGGATGAAGCTGGCCGGTCGGGATCGTCGGCAGCCAGACGCCGGGGATGCGGTTCACGATCTGGTCGACGCCGGTCTCCGGCATGGCCTCGATCTGCTCTCGCGTGACTACGGTCGTGCTGACATCGAGCTTCTCGAGGTCGGAACCGCGGCCGGCGCTGACGGTGATCGGCGGCAGATTGATGGTCGCCGCCGGTGGTGCTGCCGGAGGGTCCGCTGTCGATGAGACCTGCGCCTTGGCCAGTACAGGAGCCAGCCCCAAGGCTGTAAAGGCGGCAAACGTCGCCGCGCGAACGGAAAACATGAACTCTCCCCACGAATGACAAACGAACGCGACGCGGGTGAGCGCGTCGCGGCTTCAGGAGTCAGACGAGGGAAGGTGGCGCGCGGGGTTGACTGGGCCCGTCGCGAATGCCGACGGGAGAGTGTGCATCGACTGCGGCCACGACGCGGATCGTCGTGACGACAGGCTCGATACGAATGAATGCGGCGGAGGGCTCGGCCAGCACCGGCGCGTGAGCGAGGCCAAGGCAGCATTCGTGGTTCTGGGTTTCCGCCGGCGTGGACGACGGGGAGTCGTCTTGGCCTGCACTGGGTAGGCAGAAAGCGCCCCACATCTTGGCGGCAGCGAGCGGACCCGCATCGCGCAGCATGGCAGCGTGTGCCATCGGCTGCAGGAAGTTGAGCGTGATCGCAAACAACGCAACGGCAAATGCCGATGCGCGCCAACCCGAATCGGGACGTTTGCGGATCATGGTGAATTTTTGGCAGGCCCGTCGGCCAATCACAAGCCGACGCTGTTTCTCATAGTGTCGCAGCAGGGTTGCAGGAGTCAGAAGCGCAAAGGGGCAAGCCGCGGGTCGCCGGTTTTCGCGGCATGGAGATGCAGCAGCCACATCGCGCCGCCCTGGAAGCCGTGCAGCGTACGTCGTCCTTCACGCAAATCGGCGATGTATTCGGCGAAGGGGACCTGGCGCGGCACCAGTACCTCGCCATCGTCGAGCTTGGGATCGGCCACCTTGCGAGCATCCAGCGCCAGGAAGCAGTGAACGCGGTTGTTGAGCCGCGGTGCATTGGCGAAGAACGTGCCCAGGGGATGCCATTCCTCGGAGGCAAAGCCCGTCTCTTCGAGAAGCTCGCGTTTCATTGCCTCGATAGTCGGCTCATCCGGCTTGTCGTGGATGCCGCTCGGCAGTTCGACGACGGTCTGCTGGCAACCGTGGCGATATTCCTCGATCAGGATGATGTTGCCGTCGTGCGTCAGAGCCAGGGCCGTCACCCAGTCGGGTTGCTCGATGACATGATAGGGCGCGAGGACGTGGCCGTTGGGCAACTCCACCTTGTCCGACCGGAGAGCGATCCAACGGTCGCGGTAAGCGTACCGGGACTCCAGCACTTTCCAGGGAGCGACCGTGGCGCCCTGCTTCTCGTCTTTCATGTCAGACCGCCGTCCAGCCGCCGTCGACCACCAGCTCGGCGCCGGTGACATACGAGGATTCATCGGAAGCCAGGAAGAGAATGGCATAGGCCACTTCGTCGACCTCCCCAGCGCGGCCGAGCGGCACGCCCTTCAGGGTCTTGGCCCGCTGCTCGGGATCGGCCGTACGCCCCGACGTGCGCATCGGCGGCATCAGGCCCGGATGTACCGAGTTGACCCGGATGCCTTCCTTGCCGTGTTGTGCGGCGGCTGCCTTGGTTAGGAGTCGTACGGCACCCTTGGAGGCGTTGTAGCCGACATGGATGTAGGCTTGGCCGACGATGCCCGAGATCGAGGACAGGTTGATCACCGAGCCGTGGCGTTTACCTTTCTGCATCGCCGCGATGCCGTGCTTCATTCCGAGGAAGACGCCGGTCGCATTGATGCCCATCAGCCGGTTCCAGGCATCCGTATCGTAGAGGTCCTGCTCGGCCGACCCGGAGATCCCGGCATTGTTCACCAGCACGTCCAGGCCACCATGGGCGGCGACAATTCCGTCGATCACCTTCTGCCACTGATCTTCGTTGGTGACGTCAAGATGGACATAATGTGCCGTGCCGCCTGCCTTCGTGATCTCGGCAGCGGCGGCCTCGCCTTCCTTGTCGAGGACATCGGCGAGCACCACGGCCTTGGCGCCTTCACGCGCCAGCAAACGGGCGGTTGCGGCACCCATGCCGCTCGCCGCACCCGTTATCAGTGCGACTTTCCCTTTCATACGCATGGGTACGCATCCTTACGCGAGCTTGAGGCCGATGATGCCGGCGACGATAAGGCCAATCGAGACGATCCGCATGGTCGACACGGCATCACCGAACGCCAGGATGCCGACCGTGAAGGCGCCGACGGCACCAATGCCGGTCCAGACCGCATAGGCGGTGCCCATCGGAATGACCCGCTGTGCCCACAAAAGCAGCGCGCCACTGGCTGCCATGGCGACGATCGCGAATACGATCCACCAAGGACGGGCGCCTTCGTCGGTCCAGCCGAGCTTGAGGCCGACCGGCCAGCCGATCTCGCAAATCCCTGCCAAAACCAGATAAAGCCATGCCATGGAATCTCCCCCAAGAATTCGAGCTGTCATTGACTGCAGCGTGACAGCCTGTAACGATCAGAGAATTGCACGCATCTTGCAGCATAGCGAGGGCGGCTCGGGGACGGACATCCAAGACTTGGGAGCGTAACGATGAACGAACGTGAATTGCGTGGCCTCATTGGGAAGGTGAAGGCCGGCAAGCTGTCGCGACGAGGCTTCGTCCGGAGCATGATGGCGGTTGGCATTGCCGCACCGACGGCCAGCCTGCTTCTGATGCAGTCGGGCGTTGCGATGGCGCAGAGCCCATCGACTTACAAACCGACGAAGCGCGGCGGCGGTGGCACGCTGAAGGTCCTGTGGTGGCAGGGGCCTACCCTTCTGAACCCACATTTCGCGGTCGGCACCAAGGATCAAGACGGCTCGCGCCTCTTCTATGAGCCGCTGGCTGCCTGGGATACGGAAGGCAATCTCAAGCCCAAACTGGCAGCCGAGATCCCGACCCGCGAGAATGGCGGCGTCGCCGCCGACGGCAAGTCGGTCACTTGGAAGCTGAAGCAGGGCGTCACCTGGCATGACGGCAAGCCGTTCACGGCCGACGACGTCATCTTCAATTGGGAGTACGCCAAGGACCCGGCGACGGCAGCTTACACGATCGGCTCCTATCAGGACGTCGTTGCCGAAAAGGTTGACCAGTACACCGTGGTCGTGAAGTTCAAGAAGCCGACGCCGTTCTGGGCCGATGCGTTCGTCGGTGCGCGCGGACAGCTCATCCCCAAGCATCTGTTTGCCGACTACATCGGCGCCAAGTCGCGCGACGCTCCCACCAATCTGAAGCCGGTCGGCACCGGCCCCTACATGTTCAAGGATTTCAAGCCGGGCGACATGGTTTCCGGCGTGATCAATCCGAACTACCACCAGGCCAACAAGCCCTATTTCGATGCGATCGAAATGAAGGGCGGCGGCGATGCGGTGTCGGCGGCGCGTGCGGTGTTGCAGACCGGCGAATACGACTTCGCCTGGAACATGCAGGTCGAAGACGAGATTCTGTCGCGACTGGAGAAGGGCGGCAAGGGCCGCGTCCAGGTCACGCCGGGCGGCAACATCGAGTTCTTCTTGATGAACCAGACCGATCCGTGGACCGAGGTCGACGGCGAGCGGTCGAGCCTCAAGACCAAGCACCCGACGCTCAGCGATCCGGAAGTGCGCAAGGCGATGGCGCTGTTAGTCGACAACAAGTCGATCGAGCAGCACATCTACGGGCGTACCGGCCCGGCGACCCGCGACTTCCTCTACAATCCGGAACGCTTCCGTTCCAAGAACAATCCGATCGAGTTCAATGTCGACAAGGCGAACGACATTCTCGAGAAAGCCGGCTGGAAGAAGGGGCCCGATGGCATTCGTGCCAAGGATGGCAAGAAGCTGAAGTTCGTCTACCAGACTTCGATCAACCAGCCGCGTCAGAAGACGCAGGCGATCGTGAAGCAGGCTGCCCAGAAGGCCGGCATCGATATCGAACTGAAATCGGTGACGGCATCGGTCTTCTTCTCGTCCGACGTCGCCAATCCGGACACCTACACCAAGTTCTATACAGACCTTGAGATGTACACGACGACCATGACGCAGCCGGATCCCGCGCTGCACATGCTTCAGTTCGTCCCCTGGGAGGCCGCTTCCAAGGACAACAAGTGGCAGGGCCGCAACATCACGCGCTGGCAGAGTCCGGAGTGTGAGAAGCTCTATCGGGAATCGGAGTCGGAACTCGATCCCGTCAAGCGGGCCGCGATGTTCATCAAGATGAACGACCTGGCGATTCAGAATCACATCGTGTTGGGCGTCGTGCAGCGGCCGACGGTCTCTGCGCAGGCGCTCAAACTCAAGGCACAGATCAGCGGCTGGGACAACAATACATCCGACCTGTCGGATTGGTTCAAGGAAGCCTGAGACACAGCCAGTTAGGACCCCTCCCTCGCTCTGTGGGGGAGGGGCGTAAGGCCCGCCAATGTCTCGTCAGTACATTATCCGTCGCCTGCTGATCGCCATCCCTAGTCTGCTCGGGATCAGCGTCGTCCTGTTCGCCGTGCTCGCCATGGCGCCGGGCGATCCCTTCGAGGAACTTGCCACCAACCCTGCGGTGCCGCCCGAGGTCCGCATGGCGTTGCGGGCCAAGTTCGGTCTCGATGACCCGATCTGGACGCGCTACCTGCACTGGCTCGCCGCCATGCTGCAGGGCGACTGGGGCTTTTCCTTCGCCAGCCGCATGGATGTCGACCAGCTGATCCTGCAACGTCTGCCGGTGACGCTGATCGTGATCGGCTCCTCGCAGATTCTCGCCATCTTGGTGGCGCTGCCGGTCGGCGTGCTGGCCGCGACCCGGCCCTATTCGGTGTTCGACCAGATCGCCAATACGCTGGCCTTCATCGGCTTTTCGCTGCCGACCTTCTTCACCGGCCTGCTGCTGATCCTGGTGTTTTCGATCCAGCTCGACTGGCTGCCCTTCGTCTATCGCACCGACATAGAAGCCAAAGGCTGGCTGTTCTACTGGGAGCACATAAAACAATCGATCATGCCGGTGGCGGTGCTGGGCCTGTTCCAGGGCGCCTCGCTGGTACGCTACGTACGCTCCTCGGTGCTCGACGTCATCCGGTTGGACTATGTGACCACTGCGCGCTCCAAGGGCATCGGCGAGCGCAAGGTGATTACCAAGCATGTCGTGCGCAATGCGCTGATCCCAGTCGTGACCCTAGTGGCGCTGCAGATGCCGATCGTGTTCGGCGGCGCTATCGTCACGGAACAGATCTTCCGCGTTCCCGGCATCGGCTCGCTGCTGATCTCGGCCATGCTCGCCAACGACACGCCCGTCGTCATGGGCGTGACTTTCGTGTTCGCCTGTCTCGTTGTCCTCTTCAACCTTATCGCCGATATCCTTTATGGCTGGCTCGACCCCCGCATCGCTTTCCGCTGAAGCACCGCGCGTCGCCGCGGCAGCCGCTCGCAAGAGCCGGCCCGTTACGCCGGCCCGCGAGGCATGGCGGCGTTTCCGCCGGCACAGGCTCGCCGTGGTGAGCGGCATCGTGCTGATCGTCATGTTCGCGGCCGTGGCGCTCGGGCCGGTCATCTGGCCGGTGCCGATCAACGACATCGACTTTGCCGCGAAGCTGCAGGGGCCGTCCTGGGCCCATCCGCTGGGCACGGACGATCTCGGCCAGGATCTTCTGGCGCGGCTCCTCTATGGCGGCCGCATCTCGCTGGCCGTCGGGCTGGCGGCCATGGTCGTCGCCGTCGTCGTCGGTATCCTGGTCGGTGCGCTGGCCGGCATGTCGAGCGGACGGGTCGATGCCGTGTTGATGTGGCTTACCGACCTCTTCCTGTCGCTGCCGCAGCTGCCGTTGCTGCTGCTGGTGATCTACCTCTTCCGCGACACGATGAAAGGGATTTTCGGTGTCGAGGGCGGCGCCTTCATCCTGATCGTGGTGGTGATCGGAGGCCTGCGCTGGATGCCGGTAGCGCGTCTGGTGCGTGCGCAGTTCCTCTCCTTGCGCGAAAAAGAGTTCGTCGAGGCTGCCCGCGCGCTAGGTGCCTCCAAGACGCGTCAGGTCGTCCAGCACATCCTGCCCAACGCTCTGGGGCCGGTGATCGTGGCCGGCACCATCGACGTCGCCGCCGCCATCATCGCCGAATCCACACTGTCGTTTCTCGGCCTCGGCTTCCCGTCCGACGTGCCGACCTGGGGCAGTGTGTTGCGCGACGCCAAGGATTATCTCGATATCGCGCCGCATTGGGCGCTGTTCCCCGGCGCCGCCATCTTCCTGGCCGTGCTTGCCATCAACTTCATCGGTGACGGCTTGCGCGATGCGCTCGACCCGCGCCGAGTCCTCTGACGCGAGCGTATGCGTGGCTGAACCT
Source organism: Reyranella massiliensis 521 (assembly GCF_000312425.1). Lineage (GTDB taxonomy): Bacteria > Pseudomonadota > Alphaproteobacteria > Reyranellales > Reyranellaceae > Reyranella > Reyranella massiliensis. Next base: position 879,181 of record NZ_HE997181.1, read on the forward strand.
CTGCTGGATATCCGCGGTCTCAAGACCTGGTTCAAGACCGATGACGGCATGGTGCGTGCCGTCGATGGCGTCGATCTCCATATCGATCGCGGCGAGACGCTGGGCGTCGTAGGCGAGTCGGGGTGCGGCAAGACGGTGACGGCACGCTCCGTGCTGAAGCTGATCGACATGCCGCCGGGCCGCTTCGAGGGCGGCGAAATTCTGTGGCGGGGCAGGAACCTGATCCCCCTCGATCAGACGGAGATGAACAAGATCCGCGCCCGGGAAATCGCGATCATCTTCCAGGAGCCGATGACCTCGCTCAACCCGGTCTACACCGTCGGCGACCAGATCGCCGAGGTGATCGAGCTGCACCAGAAACTGTCGCGCAAGCAGGCGCTGGTTGGCGCCGCGGATATGCTGCGTCTGGTCAACATCCCGCATCCGCAGCGCCGGGTGCACGATTATCCCCACCAGTTCTCCGGCGGCATGCGCCAGCGGGTGATGATCGCCATGGCGCTTTCCTGCCAGCCCAAGCTCCTGATCGCCGACGAGCCGACGACGGCACTCGACGTCACCATCCAGGCGCAGATCCTGGAGCTGATGCAGGAGATGAAGGACAAGTTCGGTATGGCGATCATGCTGATCACCCACGCCATGGGCGTGGTGGCCGAGACCTGCCAGAGGGTGACGGTGATGTACGCCGGCAAGGTGGTCGAGGAAGCGCCGGTCGAAGCGCTGTTCGGCAATCCGCGGCATCCCTACACGCAGGGCCTGATCCGCTCGATTCCGCGCGTCGACCGGGCGGCCGAGAAGAAGCAGCGTCTGGAAGCGATCGCGGGCACGGTGCCGAGCCTGCTCGATCCGCCGCCGGGTTGTCGCTTTGCCTCGCGCTGCAAGCACGCCATGGAGGTCTGTACCCGGGCGATGCCGCCCCTCAAGGAAGTCGGGCCGGGCCACTTCGTACGGTGCGTGCTGTGAGCGGCCCGCAGCCCAGCGGCGAGACGCTGCTGTCGGTCCGCGATCTGCGCAAGCACTTCGCGATTACGGGTGGCGTATTCTCGCGCGTCGTCGACAAGGTCCATGCCGTCGACGGTGTCAGCTTCGATATTGCCCCTGGCGAGACGCTGGGTCTGGTGGGCGAATCCGGCTGCGGCAAGTCGACGACCGGCCGCTGTATCCTGCGCCTGATCGAGCCCAGCTCGGGCGAGGTGCTGTTTCAGGGCGCCGACGTCACCAAGATGAAGACCGATGCGTTGCGCGCTCTGCGGCGCGACATGCAGATCATTTTCCAGGATCCCTATGCGTCCCTCAATCCACGTCTGACGGTCGGCGCGATCATCGGCGAGGCGCTCATCATCCATAACCTCGCGGCGTCGCGGCAGGCGCTCGAGGATCGTGTCGTGCAGCTTCTGGAGACGGTGGGGCTGCAGCCGGACCACATGCGGCGCTTCCCGCACGAATTCTCGGGCGGCCAGCGCCAGCGCATCGGCATCGCCCGTGCGCTGGCCGTCGAACCCAAGCTGGTGATCTGCGACGAGCCGGTCTCCGCGCTCGACGTGTCGATCCAGGCGCAGGTCATCAACCTGCTCGAGGACCTGCAGGAGCAGTTCGGCCTCACCTATCTGTTCATCGCCCACGATCTCAGCGTGGTGGAGCACATCTCTACGCGCGTGGCGGTGATGTATCTCGGCCGCGTCGTCGAGATCGCGCCGTCGCGCGACCTCTACGACAACCCGCTGCATCCCTATACCGAAGCGCTGCTCTCGGCCGTGCCGATCCCCGATCCGACGGTGAAGCGCAAGCGCATCATGCTGGAGGGGGACGTGCCCAATCCGATCCGGCCGCCCTCGGGCTGCCACTTCCACACGCGCTGTCCGATCGCCAAGCCTGACTGCGCCCAGCGCGTGCCCGAGCTGCGCGAGAGCAAGCCCGGCCATTGGGTGTCCTGTCACTACAGAGGCTAAAGGTTGGTACCCGCTACCGGACTCGAACAGGCACGGCCTTGTGGCCTCAGGATTCCAAGTCCGGCCTGAATGGTGTCGGGCGAGGGGCTCGAACCCTCACGTTTCAATGAAACTTGGGGTTTTAAGCCCCATGCGTCTACCAGTTCCGCCAGCCCGACAGTCACGTTTGGCGCGATCTGTCACGCCTTCTATCACACAGTCGGGCACCCAATAACACACGCGGACTTAGTCCCGCATTAGGAGAACACGTGGAGATCGTAAACGATCCTATGAAGCGCCAGTATGCTCTGGAGAAAGATATGATCCGGGCTAGTGCTGAGAAGCTAAAGGCAGAGATCGCCAAGGCTAAGAGCCGAGATACAGAAGACGAAGCGCCGTATTCAGCGCGTTTGATGGTGGGGAAGGTTGAGGCGGCGGCTGAGGGGGTGAGTGCATTTATGGCCCCTTCTTGGCCGGAGAGCCAACCCGCAAGGCCATCGCTATCAAATTCCCGCACTTGCTGGAGCCTGAGGTATCGGCCGCCCTGGCTCTCAAGGGTGTTCTGGCTGGCGCGGCACTCAGACTTTCAAGAAGCGAGGGCATCCAATAGCGATTGATTGCCGCCGCTGTACGTCCGCTCGGATCACGCTGCTCTCAACGCAGTGCTGCAGTTGGCGGGCGATATCGCTATGAAGTACGCTGTAGACATCTTGGATGAAATGCTCCTCGCCTCAGTGCCCAAGCGCATTGCGGGCAAACCGGGAACCTTGAAAGAAACCAATTCTCACGTGCCACACCGACGAATTGGCGAGCCCGACGAGATCGCCGGAGCGGCTATATTTCTGGTTTGACCAATCGCAGAGCATTTCCCAAAGCAATTTATCGCTTTTGGCGCCGTGAGCGCTTCTCGGCATGTCCGCGCATATGTGCGATGTATACCCCACCCCATCGATACATCTCATCCACTAGCGGGTCGAGCGTCCGCCCGAACTCCGTTATCGAATACTCTACCTTCGGCGGTACTTGGGGATAGACCCTGCGCTTAACCACTCCATCGGCCTCAAGCTCGCGCAGTTGTGCTGTCAGCATCTGTTGCGTGACATCGGGCATTGCCCTGCGGAGTTCACTAAATCGCAAGATGCTACTCCGCAGATACCACAAGATCACGAGCTTCCACTTTCCGGCGACTACCGAAAGTGAAGCTTCGACAGGACAATTGAACGTTACCGTCTTGCCATCTGGGCGCGTGAGTTCAAGCATCGCCAGTCCTCTTGGGATGATCAAGCATACTACATCGTAGAATCACTAGTACCCCGATCCGATCAAGCTTCAGAGATCAGCACCATTCTTGGGTCGAGAAATCCAAGAAGTGCCTAAGTATGAAAATACATACTATATCATATTATTATTAGTACTTCTATTTTTCTCGCAGATGTCTACCGTTGGGCTTCATTCAGCGCTGTGACCAGCGAGCTGGGTCGACCAAGTTGAATCAAAGGACATTGTGGCAGCATGAACATCCTGATCGTTTACGCTCATCCTGAACCTCGGTCTCTGAACGGTTCCCTCAAAGATGTCTCGGTTGGCGTGCTCAAGCGCGCAGGACATGAGGTCGTCGTTTCTGATCTGTATGAAATGGGATGGAAATCCATCGCCGACGGTTTTGATTTTCCTCAGCGAGATCAGGCGGAGCGTCTTGTCTATGCAGCCGCCTCGGGCGAGGCATACGCCACCGGCACACAGGCGCCTGACGTCGCCGCAGAGCAGGAAAAAATCAAGCGGGCTGACGTTGTGTTGTTTCAGTTTCCGCTATGGTGGTTTTCGGTGCCGGCCATTCTCAAAGGATGGATAGATCGCGTGTTTGCTTACGGGTTTGCGTACGGCGTCGGCGAACATAATGAACAGCGTTATGGCGACCGTTACGGAGAGGGCATGCTGAAGGGCAAGCGGAGTATGCTGCTTGTCACGGTTGGCAGTCACGAGTCCCACTACAGCCCACGCGGGATCGACGGACCAATCGACGATCTGTTGTTCCCGATTCAGCACGGCATTCTCTATTACCCAGGTATGGATGTTCTGCCGCCGTTTGTTGTTTACAAGGCGCACCGCACCAATGCCGAGCGCTATGCGGCTCTCACCGCGCAGCTTCAGCAACGGCTACTCACGCTGGCCACCACGGAACCCATTGCCTATCGAACGCAAAACGGTGGCGACTATGAGCTTCCGGCGCTGACGCTAAAGCCAGGTCTCGATGATCATTCTCGGGGTTTCGCGATGCACATCCGATCAGCTCGAACCGCTGGAGGTCGGGAGCGAGACCGCGCCGGATGCGATAGCGAATCTCGGGACAAAGGTATCGTAGACAATCGCCAAGCAGCGAGGCTCGCGGAATAGTAACGGTAGAAATAGGCGCTTTTTCGAACCAATGCGCGCTGGGAGTATCAACATGACTGCAGTCGACGCTTATCTGGTTGATCCTTCAGTCGACCTGCTGACCAAAGTCAATATTCAGGCGCAGGTGCTGGTGCCGGTGGTACGCGCGCTTCGTACCGAGCTCGGCGAGGCTAAGGCCAACAATCTCGTGCGGAGCGCACTTCGCGCCTGGTCGGCCGGGTTGTTTTCGACGATCGGGGCTAGGATCGATGGCACGCCGCGGCAGAAATGGTCTGCTATGCATGGTGGACTTGTCGCAGCGGCGATTCCCAAGGTTGTTGCGAAAACGCTCCGCAATGATCCCGGCGGACTGGAGTTTGACGTCACGTCTTGCAAGTACGCTGAGTTTTTCCACGCACTAGGTGAGCCGGAGCTCGGTGCGTTGCTGCTTTGTTCAGCCGATATCGATGTCGCTGCGGCCGGAGCCGATGAGGTAAAATTCACGCGCACGCAGACCCTCATGCAGGGTGGGCGCTGCTGCGATTTTCGCTATCAGTTTAGCGTCGCAGATGATGAGAAAGTTACACGTGAAGAGTAGCAGCCATGGCGATCCCTGATGGAATCGCAAGAATTCATAGCGAAATGATTACATAACGAGAAGATGCTCAAGTACGCGGAGGGTATCGAAGCGATTCCCAGGAAGCCCTCCATTGAGCGCGAATGAGAAGGCGAGGCGCGTGAAAGGTATCTGAGAGAGCCTGAGGCTCAGGCCATCATTGACACGTTCCGCCACTGGCAGCTCGTCGAAGTCGTGGAACAGGCCGCAATCCGCTTGTGACCGTCGCCGGCCTTGTTGGTCGCCAAACTCCTTTCTAACAGGAGGCTATCATGTGCGGGTCTCCAAGACCGTAAGATCAGCCAGTACTGATTGATGTTTTGAAAGGCAACGAGATCGGATCCTAAGTCCCGTATCTATCAATTCCATCAAGCGGGCATCGCGGGCGCGACCTTAAGCGGCGAACCTCGCGGGCGAAAGAGCCGCTTCGGTCACGCCGAGTTCGGCGACGCTGGAGGGCAGGCCCTTGCCGAGCGCCAGGCTGCCAGCGAGCTGGCCGGCGGCATAGCCGGTCTGGATGCCGTAGCCGCCCTGGCCGGCCAGCCAGAAGAAGCCTTCGACCTTGGGGTCGTAGCCGGCAACGAGATTCTTGTCGGCGACGAAGCTCCTGAGCCCCGCCCACTTGTTCTTGATGCGACGGATCTGCAGCGAGGTCGCCGTCTCGATGCGATCGACGGCGATGGCGATATCCAGCTCCTCGGGCTGCGCATCGCAAGGTTCCGACGGCGTTTCGTCGGCCGGCGAGGCAAGGAACTGTCCGACCTCGGGCTTGATGTACCAGGTCTCGTCGAAGTCGATGGCCATCGGCAGCTTCGTCAGATCGAGCCCCTGCGGCGCATCGAAGGTAAAGGCGGTGCGCCGCTTCGGTACCAAGCCGACAGGCTTCGCACCGGCAAGACCGGCGACGACATCGGCCCAGGCGCCGGACGCGTTCACGATGTTGGCGGCGTGAATCGTCTCGCCGTCGCCGAGACGGATCGCCCAGCGTCCGTCTTTGCGCTCGAGCGCTGCGACTTCGGCATTGAGCCGCAGGACGCCGCCGGCGGCCCGGGCGCCCTTGAGGAAGCCGCCGTGGATGGCGGCGACGTCCATGTCGTCGGCCTCGGGCTCGAAGATCGCACCACCGGCGGCATGCTCGGGCTTGAACAGCGGCTGAATGCGCGTGGCTTCGGCGGGATCGAGCCAGCGCACGCTCGGCACCAGCCGTGCATAATCGGCTGCGGCCTTCTGCAAGGCTTCCGTCTGGTCGACCCGGCCGGCGATCAGCGCGCCCCGCGGCGTGAGCAGCGGATGATCCGAGAAGCCTTGCGGGGGCTGGCGATAGAAGCGGCCCGAGGCCACGGTGATGGCCCGGATTTCCACGCTGCCGTAGGTCTCCGAGTGCAGCGCCGCGGAGCGGCCGGTCGTGTGATAGGCCGCGACATGCTCGCGCTCGAGAATGATCACTTTCGCATGGGGCGCGAGATGATAGGCGGCGGAAACCCCGGCGATGCCGGCGCCGATGATGGCGAAATCGAAATCCTGCATGAGGGGCACATTGCAAGGTTGCTGCCGTGCCTGCAATAGTCACGCGCCTGAGGATTAGTCTGCATGAATATTGCCCATTTGCTGCTGGGGTCTGCGCAGGAATTCCGCGACCTGCCCGCGTTGGCGCGGGGCACGACTCCCTACCTCACGTATCGAGACCTGTGGCGGAAGGTCTCGGTGATGAGCACGCATCTCGCCGGCCGGTTCGGGCTGAAGCGCGGCGACCGAGTGGCGTTCGCCATGGCCAATTGCGTCGAAGCGATTGAGGTCATGTACGCGGTCTGGCACGCCGGCCTTTGCGCCGTGCCCATGAACGCAAAGCTGCACGCCCGGGAATTCGCCTTCATCCTGGAGAATTCCGGCGCCAGGCTTTGCTTCGTGACCCCCGATCTGTTCGAGACGATCGCCGAGGCCGCCAAGGAGGCACCGGACCTCAAGGAGATCGTCGACGTCACCACGCGCTCCTACACTTTCATGGAAGTAGGCGATCCCAGCCCTCTGGTCTCGGCCGAGCCGACCGATCCCGCCTGGCTGTTCTATACCTCGGGCACGACGGGGCGGCCCAAGGGCGCGACGCTCACGCATCGCAATCTTCTGGCGATGACGTTGAATTACTACGCCGATGTCGACCGGCCACCACCCGGCGGTTCGATCGTCCATGCCGCACCGATCAGCCATGGCTCCGGCCTGTGGAACTTCCCCATGGTCGGGCGTGGCTCGGTCCAGGTGTTTCCCGAGAGCGGCAAGTACGAAGTGCCAGAGACGGTCGAGCTGATGAATCGCTGGCCCGAATGCAGTATTTTCCTCGCGCCGACGATGGTGAAGCGCCTGATCGAGCATGGCAGCGTCGCCGATCTCCAGCCGCAGGCGCTCCGGTTGATCACCTATGGCGGCGCGCCGATGTATGTGGCGGACCTCAAGCGCGCACTCGACCTCTTGGGCAACAAGCTGATGCAGCTCTATGGCCAGGGCGAGAGCCCGATGACCATCACGCATCTCTCCAGGGAGTATCACTGGGACCGCCGGCATCCGCGCTGGGAGCAACGACTGGCATCGGCCGGCCGCGCGGATTCCTGCATGGAAGTGAGAGTGGTCGACGAGGAGGGGCGTCAGCTTCCCGTCGGTGAAGTCGGCGAGATCATCTGCAAGGGCGACCCTGTGATGGCGGGCTACTGGAACAATCCAGAGGCGACCGCGCGGTCGCTGCGCGACGGCTGGCTGTGGACCGGCGATGTCGGCGCCTTCGACGAAGAAGGGCTGCTGACGCTGAAGGACCGTTCCAAGGACATGATCATCTCCGGCGGGTCGAACATCTATCCGCGCGAGATCGAGGATGTCTTGAACCTCCATCCCGCCGTCGCCGAGTGCTCGGTCGTCGGCCGGCCGCATCCCGAATGGGGCGAGGAGGTCGTGGCCTTCGTCGTGAAGCGTGGAGCGGAGGCGCTGGCGCCGGCCGAGCTGGACCAGCTCTGCCTCGACAACATCGCGCGCTTCAAGCGGCCGAAGGACTACAAGTTCATTGAAGCCCTGCCGAAGAACAATTACGGCAAGATTCTCAAGACGGAACTGCGCAAGCTCCTTTAAGCTCTGCGCCTCAGCGAGGAGGAAAAGACATGGCGATGATCGACTTCAAGCGGCCCGACGGTTCGACCTGCAAGGGCTATCTGGCCGAGGCCGGTAAGGGCAAGCCCGGCATCGTCGTGATCCAGGAATGGTGGGGTCTCAACGACCAGATCTGCGGCGTCGCCGATCGTTTCGCGCGCGCAGGCTACAATGCGCTGGCGCCGGACCTCTACAAGGGCCGCGTGACGCAGAAGCCCGACGAAGCCAACCACATGATGAGCGGCCTCGATTTCGTCGGCGCCTCGGACCAGGACATCGCCGGAGCGGTCAAGCATCTGGCCGGCTTCGGCGGCAAGGTCGGTGTGATGGGGTTCTGCATGGGCGGCGCGCTTACCATTGCGGCCTGTGCCCGTATCGGCGGCATCTCTTGCGGCGTGCCGTTCTATGGCATCCCGCCGGGACAGCTCGCCGATCCCGCCAAGATCAAGGTGCCGCTGCAGGGCCACTTCGCCAACAAGGACGACTGGTGCACACCGGCCGCGGTCAACGAGCTTGAGAAGACGATGAAGGGCGCCGGCCAGAACCCGGAAATCTTCCGCTACGACGCCGCCCATGCCTTCTCCAACGAGCGCAGCGAGGCCTACGACGTGAAGTCGGCCAACGCCGCGTGGGAGCGCATGCTGGCCTTCCTGGGCAAGCATCTCTGATGACGGGCGCGCGTCGAAAGTGACGCGCCCGCAAGTCGGCCTGGTCATCGTCGGGCTCGGTGCCTCGCTGGCGCCGCTCGACATTGCCGTCAACGTCGCGCTGCCGGCGATCACTGGCCACTTCAAGCTCGCCTTGGGCGACGTGCAGTGGCTGGTGATCTGCTACGTGCTGGTCTACGGCTCGCTGATGCTGGTCGCCGGCAAGCTCGGCGACCTGTTCGGTCACCGGCTGCTCTTCCGTATCGGTCTCCTCATCTCCGCCGTTGGGTGCGCGGCCTGCGCCGCGGCGCCCGATTGGCCGTTGTTCCTGTGGGCGCGGGCCGGCCAGGGGATCGGCACGGCGCTGGCGCTCGCCTGCACGCCGGCGCTCGCCACCTCGCTCTTTCCCGAAAGCCAGCGCACCCAGGCTCTGGCGGGCTTCGCCAGTGCCATGGCACTGGCCGCAGCCGTTGGCCCCTTCCTGGGGGGCGTACTGGTCGAGGTCTGGGGCTGGCCGGCCGTCTACTGGGTCCGCGTGCCCATTGCGCTCGTGACGTTGGCGTTGACCGGCCTATTGCCATCGCCGAAGCTGGATGCACGTCCATTCGATGCATTGGGGGCCGTCCTGCTGGCGTCCTGCATGAGCACGCTGCTGCTGTCGCTGGTGCTCTCGCAGCGCCGCGAAGTCGCCGGGGCCTGGGCGCTCGGCCTTCTGGCGATCGCACTGATCCTGCTGGCCCTCTATGTGCGCCACGCAAGCCGCGTGCCCGAGCCGATCATCCGGCCCGCACTGTTCGCCGACGCGCGCTTTGCCGTTCCCAATGTGCTCAATGTGCTTGCCAATCTGGCGGGCTTTTCGATCCTGCTGCTGACGCCCTACTACCTGACGAACGTGCTCAAGCTGACGGCAGTGGGCAGCGGCATCGTGCTTGCGATGGCCTTTGCCGGCAGCTTAGCCGGCGCACCCCTGTCCGCCTTCCTCGTCCGCCGCATCGGCCAGCGCCCCACCGTCTTTGCCGGCGTGGCGTTTGTGGGGCTAGGCCTATTGCCGCTGGGCTTCACCGGCATCGATACGCCCGTGCTGCTTGTGGCATCCCTGTTGGTGCTCGAAGGGATCGGGCAGGGTCTGCTCACGGTCGCCTACACGGACATCGTGACCGCAACCTTGCCGCCGCGCGACCGGGGTGTCGCCGGCAGTCTTTCGCTGCTGACGCGAACCCTGGGCGTCGTGGGCGGAGCCTCGGTGTTGACGGCGCTGCAGGCCCGTGGTGCCGAAGGATTTGCCGGTATGGCTGGCTTTCTCGCCGGCTATCGCTTCGCCTTCGTGGCGGCGGGAGGAGGGCTGCTGGTGGCGCTGTTGCTGTCCTGCCTGTGGCCACGAGTCTGGTCTAGCCGGGACGATGCGCCTCGAACCCGGTGATCGGGCAATCGCGTAGGAACTCGCTCCAGTCCTCGCCCTTCGACGAGGACGCAATGGCGTCGACGAAGCGAAAGCCGGCAAGGCCCGCCTCGGCGAAGACCTCTTCGTAGGTTTGCGGCGCCAGCCAGAAATTATCGAAGCCGAAGCTCGTGCCGTCCGGCCTGAAGAAAGAGTAGCGAATTCGGGCACCTTCGCGCCGCGGTCGTTCGATCTCGCGCAGGAAACCGTAAGCCGCGTAGGAGGTATAGCGGTCGAGCGATGTGCGCGGATTGTCGTTCACGCCGACGAGCCGCCCGCCGGGTTTCAGGTTGGCGTAGATGGCGCGGGCGAAGACCAGGAGCTGTGCTCGGGTTTGCGCATAGTTGAAGAGGTAGCTCGCCACGACGAGATCGAAGGCGCCGACGATGCCCAGACCGCCTGCGTCGCCGACCCGGTAGGAAATGCCAAGCGGAGCTTGTCGTTCGGCCGCCCTGGCTCTTTCGATCATCGCACTCGACAGGTCGATGCCAAGGATGGGGGCTGCTCCGCGACGCGCCAGGGCGCGCGAGTAGGTGCCGTCGCCGCAGGGCAGGTCGAGCACCGCGAGACCCCGCACGTCGCCCGCCAGATTGAAAAGGGTCGGTGCTTCGACGGCGGTACGAAAGGGGAGCTGCTTGGAGGCCGCATACTCGTCGGCGATATCGTCGTACTCGGCATGTTGCAGTGGCTTGGACGGCATGACAGGACCTTGGCTCAGGTGAGCTTGATGTTGCCCTTCTGGATGATGTTGGCGAACATCCGGCTCTCGCTGCCGATCTGCGACCGGAAATCGCTTGGATTGAGGTAGGTCACGCGCATCCCGCCCTTGTGGGTCTTCTCGACGATGTCGGGCGCTCGGAGCGCCTCGGCAATGGCCTTGTCGAGCCGAGCTATGGCGTCGGGCGAGGTGCCGGCGGGAGCGAGGATGCCGAACCAGGAATCGCCACCTTCCTTGCCATAACCCGTTTCCCGCAAGGTCGGCACATCGGGAAAGTCGGGATGGCGCACCTCGGCGAGCATGGCCAGTGCTCTGAGCTTGCCGGCCTTGATATGCGGCAGCGTCGTCTGGTCGAACTGCGCCTGGATCTCGCCGGCCAGCAGCGCGTTGGTCGCCGGCGCACTGCCGCGATAGGGTACATGAGTCATCTTGATGCCGGCTTCGAGGCAGAGCATCTCGCCAAACAGATGGGTGATGGTGGCAAGCCCGGCCGAACCGTAGTTGATCTTGCCGGGGTTAGCCTTGGCGTAAGCCACGAACTCCGCAACCGTGTTGGCCGGCACCGAGGGATGGACGGCAAAGGCGCCCCACGAGGTCGTCATGCGCGACACCGGAACGATGTCCTTGTCCGGATCGAAGGGGATCGGCTGCAGGTGGCGCGTGATGCAGACCATTGCGGTCGTGGTCGTCAGGAACGTGTGATGGTCGACCGGCTGGTTCTTCACGAACTCCGCCCCGATCATGCCCGAGGCGCCGGCCTTGTTGTCGAACAGGATCGACTGGCCGAGGATATGCGCCGCGCGTTCCATGACGATGCGGCTGGAAACGTCCGATGGGCCGCCGGGTGGGTAGGGGATGACCAGGCGGAGCGGCTTGGTCGGCCATTGCTGGGCGATTGCCGGTGTGGCCAAGGCCGCCAGGGCTGAGGCCGTGAACGCTCGACGACGCATGAACGCTCCTCCTGATTTTTCTTTGTCTTGTCTTTCGAGCCAAGCATTCCATGCAAGCTCGCACACCGCCAGCGGCGTGTTAGGCTCAGATCATGAGACGCTTCGACGACGCCAGGGTGGCGGCCGTTTTCAAGAGCTATCCCCCGACCGTGCGATCCGATCTGATGAGATTGCGCGAGTTGATGTTCGACGTCGCGGCGGCGACCCCCGGCGTCGGCAAGCTCACAGAGACGCTGAAGTGGGGACAGCCCAGTTACCTGACGGAGGAAACCGGCAGCGGCTCCACCGTGCGCATCGACCAGGCAAAGGGCAGGGAAGACGGCTACGCCGTCTACTTCCATTGCCAGAGCGGTCTGGTTGGTCAGTTCCGCGAACTCTATCCCGGCAAGTTCGACGTCGAAGGCGAACGTGCCTTGCATTTCGCCGCCGGTCGGCGTCTGCCGGTGCGTGAACTACGCCACTGCGTCGGCCTGGCGTTCACCCATCATTCCCGAAAGAAGAAAGCCCATCGCGGCGATCGTCCTTTAGCCGGCTGAGCTTCCGAACGTGGGTTCGTGAGGCGATATGACGAGCGCTCGGCCGGTGATGTCGAAGCCAATGCCCATGCTAGGTTGGCAACAAAGGGAGTGAATGCAATGGCTGGCAGGTTGAAGGACAAGGTCGCGATCGTGGTCGGCGCAGGGTCGAGCGGGCCGGGCTGGGGCAATGGCAAGTGCACGGCCGTGACCTTTGCACGCGAAGGTGCCAAGGTTTTCTGCGTCGATCGCAAGCGCGCTGCTGCCGAGGAGACGGTTGGTCTGATCGCCAAGGAAGGCGGCGAAGCCGTGGCCTTCGAGGCGGATGCGTCCAGCAATGCCAGCGTGAAGGCGATGGTCGATGCCTGCGTCGCCAAATGGGGCCGCATCGACGTGCTCGACAACAATGTCGGCATCGGCTCGACCGGCGGTCCGGTCGAACTGTCAGAAGATGAGTGGCAACTCGTCTTCGACGTCAACGTGAAGAGTTTCTTCCTGACGGCCAAGCATGTGCTGCCGGTGATGGAGAAGCAGGGCAAGGGCTCGATCGTGAACGTGAGCTCGATCGCGTCGATCCGCAGCCCCAAGGGCGTGTCCTACATCGCCTACAATGCCAGCAAGGGCGCGGTGAACTCGCTGACCCTGGCCATCGCGTCCCAGTACGCCGAGAAAGGCATCCGCTGCAACGCGATCCTGCCCGGCTTGATGCACACGCCGATGATCGATTTCCTGGCCGAGCAGTATGCCAAAGGCGAGAAGGACCATAATCAGGCCTACGACAAGATGATCGCCATCCGCGATCGCGCGTCGCCCACCGGCAAGATGGGCACGGGATGGGATACGGCCAATGCCGCGTTGTTCCTTGCGTCCGACGAGGCGGCCTATGTCAACGGCCACCTTCTGGTCGTCGACGGCGGGATCACCGTGCGGGCCTAATGGTCGCGCTTCAGCAACGTCCTGAAGACCAGCGGGCCGGTGAAGATGATCAGGAACAGGCGGAACAGGTGATGGGTCGCCACCATGGCGATCTCGATGCCCAGAGCCAGTCCGATCAGGCTCATTTCCGCGAAGCCGCCGGGTGCATAGCTCAGCACGGTGGCGTCGAGGTTGAGGCCGGTTAGCGCCACGGTGATCTTGGCGAAGATCACGGCGCAAGCGATCAGGATGAGGGCGGCGCCGATCGAGGCCGCCATCTCCTTGTGCAGCCGGTCCAGCGCTGCGCCGACGAAGCGGCAGCCGATGGCGGTGCCGACCACGACCTGCGCGGCGGCGACCAGGAAACCCGGCGGCTGGGAATCGGTGAGGCCGCCGAGATGGGCCAGCGCACTCACGATCATGGGGCCCATCATGAAGCTCGCCGGCAGGCGCAGCAGGCGGCCCACGGCGGCGCCCACGACACCGCAGGCGATCAGAACGGCGTAGTCCTTCCAGTCGTTGCCGCTGGGGCCGTGCACCATCGTGAGCACACTGGTTTGTGCGCCGTTCACCAGCCGATACCAGACGGGGATTGTGAGGACGACCGTCAGGATGCGGAGCGCGTGGGCGAGGGCAATGGCGCGCTCCTCGCCGCCCATGGCGCCGCCCATGATCGTCATGTCGTTGAGCCCGCCCGGCATGGCGGCGAAGTAGCAGGTCGGCTTGTCCCAGTCGGTCGTCCGGCGCAGCCACGCGTAACAGAGCGTGGCGCCTGTCATGGTCATGCCGGTGAGCACGCAGAGGCTGACCGCCCACTCGCCCAGTCGCTGCACCAGTTCCGGTGTGAAGCCCGATCCCAGCAGAACGCCCAGGACGATGATCATGCCCTGACGCAGCCGGACCTTCATGCCGATTTGCAGGCCGAAGAAGGCTGCCATCGTCGCAAAGACGCAGGCTCCCAGCATCCAGGCGAGCGGCATCTTGAGCCAATCGAACACGAAGCCGCCTGCTGTGCCAATGGCTATGGCCAGGACCAGCGGGCCATAGCCATCGTGGCCGATCGTCGTCTTTTTTTCCGGCTTGAAGGAAGCGTCCTTGGCACTCAAGGAACGAACTGCTCCTTGAGGATGCGCTCCTCGAGGTCGTGCTCGGGATCGAACAGCAGGGTAAGACGGATGTCGGTCGCCTCTGTCACCGTAACCTTGACGACATTGGCGATCTCGACGGAATCCGCGGCGGCGGCGACCGGCCGCTTGCGTGGGTCGAGGATGGTGAATTCGACACGGCTGGTGCGCGACAGCAACGCCCCCCGCCAGCGCCGCGGCCGGAAGGCGTTGATCGGCGTCAGCGCCAGCAGGCCCGCGCCCAGCGGCAGGATGGGGCCATGGGCGGAGAGGTTGTAGGCGGTTGAGCCCGCGGGTGTCGCTACCAGAACGCCGTCGCAATGGAGTTCCGGCAGGCGTTTCTTGCCGTCGACGGCGACCGCGATGCGAGCGGTCTGCCGGCTCGAACGGAACAACGACACTTCGTTGATTGCCGTAACCTCGGTGGCCTTGCCGCGCGTGTCGACTGCGATCATGCGCAGCGGGTTCAGCATCACCTGCCGCGCTTTCCGCAGGCGCTCCAAGAGGCCGGTTTCCCTGAAGGTGTTGAGCAGGAAGCCGACCGTGCCGAGGTTCATGCCGTAGATCGGCTTCAACCGGCGCATGTTGTGATGCAGTGCCTGCAACATCAGGCCGTCGCCGCCCAGCGCCACGACGATATCGGCGTCGGCCGTCGTCACCTTGCCATAGCGTTTTTCCAGCCGCGCCTTGGCTTCCCGGGCGGATGGGGTGGCAGCGCTGACGAAGGCGAGACGGGGTGGGGGAGACGAAGAGGGGCGAACGGCCATCGGGTGTCAGCAATGCCTAGGATGCAGAGTTCTTACTATAGCGGGGCGTTGGCGCGTTGCGATAAAATCCCTGCCAGAAAGATAACCGCGAGGAGGAACGCGATGGAACTGGTTCCGCTGGGACCCGGATTCGGAGTTGAGGTGAAGGGCGTCAGCCTGCTGGATGTCGCCACCGATGCCGAAGCCTACAAGGCCGTGCGTGCGGCCTTCGAGACGCATTCCCTTCTCGTGTTTCGGAATCAGACGATCGCCGATGACATCCAGGTGGCCTACAGCCGTGCTTTCGGGCCGCTCGAACTGACCAAGGTGGCTTCGGTGGGCGCCAACAGCTTCTATTCGCGCCTGACGAATGTCGGGCCGCAGGGCGAGATCGTACCGCTCGACCATCGCCAGGTGCTGGTCGCCAAGGCGAATGCCCTCTGGCACACCGATTCGTCCTTCAAGAAGACGCCGGCGCTGGCCTCGGTTCTGACGGCACGTGTCCTGCCGGGCGAAGATGGCGATACCGAGTTCACCTCGACTCGGCTGGCCTGGGAGCGGCTGCCGGCGGATCTGCAGAACCGGCTCAAGGATGCCGTGGCCACGCATTCCTATGCCAACAGCCGCGACCAGATCCATCCCGACCTCGCCAATACCGAGGAGCGCAAGGCGCTGCCGCCGGTGCGCTGGCGGATGAACTGGCGCAACCCGAGCAACGACCGGCGCGCGCTCTATGTCGCCAGCCACGCCTATGCAGTCGACGGCATGGACGATCGCGATGCGCGTCAGCTCCTGGCGCAGCTCCTCGACGAAGCGACGCGGCCGGAGTTCGTCTACACCCACAAGTGGCGGACCGGCGATGCCGTGATGTGGGACAATCGCGCCATGCTTCATCGCGGCCGGCCTTGGGATTACACCAAGGAACGCTCGATGGTGCGCACCACCATTTCCGCGACCGAGGCGGATGGCCTTGGCGAAGTGAAGCCGCCGGTCATGCACTAGCGGCGGCTCAGTCCGGCGTGTCGCCCAGCCGATAGACCATCTGCGGCTGGTCGATATCCTTCAGCAGATGCCGCCCAAGCGGCCGAACGGCCTCGCGGGGCAGCAACTCCGCGACCGCCTGCGACAGCACGATCGGGCAGCCTGCGACGGCTGCGATCTTTTCCAGTCTCGCGGCGTAGTTCACCGCAGGCCCGATCACCGTGAAATCGAGACGCTGGCTGGCGCCGATATTTCCGAACATCACCTCGCCGAGGTGGAGCGCCAAGCCGAACCTCAAGGCCTGCTCGCCGGCGGCGACTCGGCCGCCGTTCAGCGCTGCAATCGATTGCGCGGCCGCGGAGGCTGCATGTACCGCACGGCCCACGGTCGCTGCCCGCCCGGCAGGATCGGGGACAGGCAGCATCGCCAGCATGGCGTCGCCCATGAACTTCAGGATCTCGCCGCCGGCCGACGTGACGGCCGCCCCCATGGCGCCGAAATAGTCGTTGAGCAGGCAGATGACGGAGTCCCGCGGCAGGACGTCGGACGTGCGCGTGAAGCCGCGCAGGTCGCAGTACCAGATGACCGCCTCCATCGTCTGACCTTCGCCGCGCTTCACCTCGCCGGCGAGGATGCGCTCGCCGGCGGCGCGGCCGACATAGGCGTCGAGCAGGTTGGTCGCCATGTCGCGCAGGGAATGCGTCTCGACGATGCGCGTGAAGGCGAAGTGCAGCAGGTACAGGCGATCGAGGTCGCTGCCGGTGAAGCCGCCCGGCCGGTCGGAAACGATGCTGAGCGCGTCGATATGGCCGCCGGTGAAGAAGAGGGGCAGCGCCACGTAGTCCGTCGCGCCCTCGCTCTTGAGCTGGCGCAGCACGGGAGCCTGCAGCTCCTCACCCTCCAGTCGGACGCGGACGATCTTGCGGTGCTGGTAGACGGCCGGCAGCGGGTTGTCGAGATAGTCGGCTCCGTCCTGGAATCCGTGCGGTACCGAACCCACCTCCACGCCACGGTCCCGTCGCCAGAAATAGCCCTTGCCCGAGAATTCCGGATGCAACGTGCGCTGGAAGTAGGCGAGCCGGTAGAGCGGCAGTCCAGCGGCCACAATCTGCTCGCCCGTGGCGGCGATCAGTTCAGTTGTGTCGGATATCCGATAGGCTTCGGTGACGAACCAGTGAGCCAGTGGATCGTCATAGACGCGGGACAGGGTCTCTTCGTCCATGGCCTATCATACAGCCCGCCGAAGAGCGGGCCTACGGGCATGGCGAAGAGCCGAGTCTACTCCGCTGCGGCGAGGCGCTGGTTCTGCTGGGCGGCGATCTTGGCGCGAGCCAGATCCTCGCCGCGGCGCTTGTTGACGGCGGCACCGCCGCCCGCCGTCTCGGCGAACAGCGAGAGCTTGTCCATGTCGTCGTCCATGACAGGCTGCAGCGCGAGGTCGGTGTACTCGTGGCGCTTGGGGTCGTTCTTGACGCGCTGACCGATGCGCCAGCCCTGCCAGGCCAGGCGGCCATAGATCTTGAGCTTCCGCACGGTCTCGACGGCCAGCTTCCAGTGGAACACGCCGATAGGCTCGATCGGCATGCCGTAGCGGCGGTCGCGGCGGTACTTCATGCGGACCACGCCGCCTTCGAGCGGGTGGATTCCCTCGGCCTCGAACATGATCTTGAACATGGTCATGAACTGAGCCGGCTCGGCCGGATTGCGGCCGGGGATCGAGCCATGGCGCTTGGCCACCGTCTCGATGTGCTCGGGCGTGTAGTAGGTGCGCCAGGCGTCGCGATAAGTCTGGTCGTACTCCGCATCGCTCATCTTCGGATGATGCACGACGCGGTGGTGGAGGTCGTACTTGTTGAGGTCCGGGTCCATCCACACGCCCTGTTTCCAGAGCGTCTGGTGATCTTCGGAACCCGGCAGCGGCGTGAGCATGAACAGCTCGAGGATGTCGAGCGGCAGCTCCTTCTTGATGATCTCCATGTCGCGCAGGATCGATTCGCGCGTATCGCCCGGGAAACCCAGGATGTAACCGGCCCAGGTCGAGGCGCCGCTGGTGTGCCAGGCCTGCAGCATCTTGCGATATTCGGTGATCTTGTTCTGGCGCTTCTTGGCAGCCAGAAGATTGTCCGGGTTGACGTTCTCGAGCCCGATGAACACACGATAGACGCCGGCCCAGCGCGCTTTGTGGATGAAGTTGGGGATGCGATGGCACTGGGTGTCGACCTGAATGATCAGCGACACGCAGATGCCTTCGTTCTCGCGCAGCTCGATCAGCCGGTCGAAGAAGGCTTCCCAATGCTTGTTGCGGGCCATGTTGTCGTCGGTGATGAAGAACGACGTGATGCCCTGCTTGTAGTTCTCGCGAACGATCGCCTCGAGGTCGTCGGGCGTCCGGAAGCGGCTCTTGCGGCCCTGCACGTTGATGATGGTGCAGAACGAGCACTGGAACGGGCAGCCGCGGCCGAGGTCGAAGCTCGACTTGCGGCCCTCGTTGCGCGCCAGCGCCGCCGGCGGCAGATGCGGCGTCGGCGCTGCTTCGATGCCCGGTAGATCGTCCATGTAGTTGTAGAGAGACTTCAGCGTGCCGTTCCAGGCGTCGCGCAGAACTTCGTCGAGCCGGCTTTCCTCGGCTTCGCCGGCATAGATCGAGACGCCCATGTCCATCGCCGCCTGGATCTCGGGCGGGATGACGGGGAGCATCGAAAGGCAGCCGGCGGCATGGAAGCCGCCCATGGCGACCGAGAAGCCGCCCTTGATGAACTGACGGGCGAGATCGGTTGCGCGCGGGAACTGGTTGCTCTGTACGCCGACCAGGCAGATCAGGGCCCTGTCACCGCTGCGTTCGATATCGCGCATGATGCGATCCGCGCGCACACGCGTGTTGGTCTCGTCGAAGGGTTTGATGACGATGTCGACATCAGGGCCCAGAACCTGGCGCCGTCGGCAGTCGTCGCCGAGACCATAGAGGGCGGCCAACGTGTTGGACGGAATATGCGACCGCAGCCACGTGATGGGATAGCCATCATCATCGTAGTGCGTCGGCTTGATCAGGATTAGCTGAAAGGTAGTACGCTTCACGACACCGCCCATCGCGGACTTCTCCAAGGCAAAACCCCGCGTGCGGTCCACTTTGCGCTTTTACCGCTTGACGGCATCCCGTTGCACAATGCGCTCAGCTGCTTCGTAACGCAACTGCGAGAACGCAGTTTCACACCGAGTAGTGATTCAATAGAACCACTAGCTTTAGGGTTATGAGGCCCCTGAGCCTGCCCATTAGTGCCTAAGGGGCATACCGAGGAGATTATTGCAGTCTGTGACCTGAAAGCGCAGCCTGCCCTAGCCCCGAGGCCACAAGACAAAAGCTCAGGGGAGGGGAACGAACAAGACGTGAGCCTCATCGCGCGCGTGCCGGCGTTGGCGCCTTTCCGGATCCGCAGTTTCCGCTTCCAGTGGCCTTCCGATCTCCTGGCCTCTTGGGCTTTCGAAATGGAAACCGTCATCTTGGGCTGGTTCGTCCTGGTGGCGACAGACTCGGTTCTGGCCTTGGCGGTGTTCGGCTCGCTGCAGTTCCTGGGCACGCTGATTTCGCCCCTGTTCGGCATGGCGGGCGACCGCATCGGCAATCGGTCGGTCCTGTTGCTGATGCGCTTCACCTACCTGGTGCTGGCATCGTCCCTGATGGTTCTGTTTCTGACCGACCTGGCCAGTCCGGTGCCGGTGTTCGTGCTGGCCACGATCATGGGGCTGGTGCGCCCGTCGGATATCACCCTGCGCAACCTGATCGTCGGGGAGACCATGCCGGCCGACTATCTGATGCGCGCCATGGGCGTATCCCGCACCACGGCGGATTCGGCGCGTGTCGTGGGCGCTCTGTCCGGTGCGGCCCTGGTCGCGGCCCTGGGCTCTGGCAAGGCCTATATCGCGGTCTGCGGCGTCTATGCGCTCTGCCTTGCGCTCACCTTCGGTGTCGGCATCCGGCGTCTGCGTGTCCTCGGAGAGAACGAGGTGATGCTCTCACCGCTGCGTGCCCTGCGCGAAGGCTTCGCCTATGTCTGGTCGACGCCGGTCGTGCGGTCGGTGATGCTGCTGGCCTTCCTGGTGAACTTTGCGGCCTATCCTTTGGTTGGCTCGCTGCTGGCCTACGTCGCGAAGGACGTCTATGGCCTCGACCAGACGGGCTTGGGATGGCTGATCGCAAGCTTCGCCGGCGGCGCACTCGCCGGCTCGATCACCATCTCGATGTATGGCGCTCACGTCAGACCGGCACGCACCATGCTCGTCTGCATAGTGATCTGGCTTTCGCTCAATCTGGCCTTCTCGTGGACCACGACGCCGCTTGCCGGTGAGGCGGTTCTCTTCGTCGCAGGATTCGCGCAGAGCTTTTGCATGATCCCCATGGCGGTGATCCTGCTCAGGGTCACCAATCCCGCGTTGCGGGGCTGCGTCATGGGCGTGCGTATGCTTGCCGTTTATGGCTTGCCGATGGGCCTGCTGCTGTCGGGGCCGATCGTCGAGCGCGCGGGCTTCGCCGTCACCGGCACGCTCTACAGTGCGCTCGGCATCGTGTTCACCCTGGCCATCGGCTTCTACTGGCGAGCCGAACTCTGGGATCGCGCTGCGCCCGTGAACGAACGGTAGGGGCAACCTGCCGGATTGCGGGGCGTTTTCCCGGGATGAAACGCCATTTCGTCAATGTCGCGCTGCTAATGCTGGTTGCTTTAGCTGCGACCGCGGCTCCCGCGGTTGGCCAGTCTATTCCGCCCTCCGCGACCGAAGACGAACGGCGCAGCATCTATACGATCCAGATCGAGAACGACGTCTTCAATCGCCTCTGGCCTTCCGATCGCGACTACACGAGCGGCGTACGGGTCGGCTGGCTATCTCCTGCGATCACCGAAATGTCGCCAGGCTTCGTGGCCCTCACGACCGTGCCGACTTTCCTTGGCGAGGCCAAGCCCGACTCGGTAATCCGTCGCTTCGCGCTCTCTGTCGGCCAGGCGATGTATACGCCCGAGAACGTGTTTACGTCGCAGCCGATCTACAATGATCGGCCCTATGCCGCCTGGCTCTATGCGAGCTTTGCCCTGCAATACACCTACAAGCGGCACGATTCGAAGACGGGCGTCGACGAGCCGATCCGGCTCGACACCCTGCAGCTCGACGTTGGCGTGATTGGTCCCGCGGCTGGCGGAGAGTTCGTGCAGAACAACTTCCACACCCTGATCGGTGTTTCGCAGAGCTACGGCTGGGCCAATCAGCTCCACAACGAGCCGACGCTTGGGCTCACTTTCGAGCGGCGCTGGCGCACCGGCCGTGCCGTGCTGATCGAAGACCCGAAGCTCGAGGTCGATTTCATTCCGCGTATCGGCGCGTCGCTTGGCAATGTCGCTACCTACGCCGGTGTCGGGGGCACGGCGCGCATCGGCAAGAATCTGCGCGACGACTTCGGTCCGACGCGCGCCCGGCCCGCCCTGCCGGGCTCCGAAGCGTTCATCGGCGATGGCAGTTTCGGCTGGTATCTGTTTGCCGGGTTCGACGGTACGGCCGTTGCCCGGAACATCTTCCTCGACGGCAATACGGACGGGAACAGCCTGCGTGTCTCGCATCGGCCGTTCGTCGGCGAGCTGCAGTTCGGGCTCGCTATTCTCTATCGTGGGATGCGCCTGTCCTACACGCAGGTGCTGCGGACCCCGGAGTTCTTCGAACGCGACCGCTTCCAGCAGTTCGGGTCGCTCAACCTGACCTTTCGATACTGAGATTAGAGGAATAAGCCCGGTCGGAGCCCCTTGCGGGTCACCGACCGGGCGCTGCAGCTTGTTAGCCGAGGTTCTTTTCGGCGAACGACCAGTTGGCGAGCTTGTCGAGCCAAGCCTGGATGTGGTCGGGGCGACGGTTCTGGAAATCGAGGTAGTAGGCATGCTCCCAAACGTCGGCGACGAGGAGCGGCGTGCCGCCATGAGCGATCGGCGTGTCGGCATTGGCCGTCGTCTCGATCTTGAGCTTGCCGTCCTTGCCCTTCACCAACCAGGCCCAGCCGCTGCCGAACTGGCCGACGGCCGCCGCCTTGAAGGCAGCCTTGAAGGCATCGAGGCCGCCGAAGCTGTCGTCCAGCGCGGCCTTGATCTTGCCGGTGGGCTCGCCGCCCTTGGGCGCCATCGAATCCCAATAGAAGGTGTGGTTCCAGATCTGGGCGGCGTTGTTGAAAATTGCCTTGCCCTTCTCGTCCTTGGCCGACTTCTTGATGACGTCCTCAAGGGACATCTCCGCGTAGGGCGTGCCGGCTGCCAGCTCGTTCAGCTTGTCGACATAGGCCTTGTGATGCTTGCCGTAATGGAACGAAATGGTGTTGGCGGAAACGACCGGCGCCAGTGCGTCGTCAGCGTAGGGCAGCGGCGGCAAGGTGAAATTGGGCTTGGCTTTGTCGAGTGGCATGACGCGTATCCTTACGGCTAGCCCGGAATCTCCCGGGCGGGCGGCGTTCGATATGAACGTTCTGAATCATAAGACGTCGCGGGTGGCGATGACGTTGCGGTTTTTACCGCAACCTGGGTGAAAAGGTCGCGTTTGCCATATTGCGGGTCGGGTTTTATGCGGAATTTCGCCGGGCCGGGGGCAGTCTCCGGCAGGTACATCCGCGCGCGCGCCGTTTTTCCAGCGAACGGTTATTACTTGCGCACTCTTCGGTTGCGTCGGTTGTTTTCATGAGTATCTGTAAGAACCTACTCATCAAAGAGGAGGTTCGCCGTGAAGGGCAATCCACAGATCATCGCCGAACTGAACAAGCTCCTGAAGAACGAGCTGACGGCGATCAATCAGTACTTCCTCCACGCCCGTATGATGAAGCACTGGGGCTTCGAGCGTCTCGGCAAGAAGATCTACGAAGAGTCGATCGGCGAGATGAAGCACGCCGACAAGCTGATCCAGCGCATTCTCCTGCTCGACGGCCTGCCCAATCTGCAGGACCTCGGAAAGCTGGCGGTCGGCGAGACGGTGCCCGAGTGCCTGCAGGCCGATCTCAAGCTCGAGACCGCGGCGCGCACGGCACTGGTCGCGGCGGTAACTCATTGCGAGACGGCCAAGGACTATGTCAGCCGCGAGATCGTGGTCGACATCCTCGAGGATGCCGAGGAGCATATCGACTTTCTGGAAACGGAAATCGGCCTGCTCGAGAAGGTGGGCGAGCAGAATTATCTGCAGACGCAGATCGGCGAAGGCAAGGATCCGGACTGACGAGCCGCGCTCGTCAGTCTGCAGCCAAGAGAGTCTGGGTCGTCCGTTCGTGGGCGATCGTGTGGGCAATACGCTCGCGCATGTCGCAGGCGCAGGTCCCGCATTGGGGGCTCTTGCCGCAGGCACGGAAGACATCGGAGGGGCGACGGGCTCCCGCCCGGACAGCAGCGTCGACTTCGCGTTCCCGAATGGCCTTGCAGATGCAGATGTACATGCCTGGCGGCGTTCCCATGCTCTTGCGACTTACTCGCAGGCGCAAAGATAGGGTGCCGCCCCGGGCCGGTCAAGCCCGCCCGGAAAGGCCGCCTAAAAGCCCTTTAGGCGGTACTTTTCCAGCTTTTCCCGCAAGGCATCCTCGATCGGATGGGGGGTCTTGCCCTTGAGTCGGACCATCGTCATCTCGGCCGCGACGATGCACAGATCGTCCTTGAAGGCGGCAGAGGCGACCGTGACGGAGCTGGTGCCGACTTTCAGGACACCTGTTCCCAGCGCGATCTGGCCCGGCCAATGCGATTCCGCCAGGAAGCTCACCGTCATGCCGGCCGAGATGCCGCGCACGCCGTCTTCGCCGCGCTGCATCATGCCCATGTCGCGGCTGAAGGTGAGTCTGGCCGTTTCGAGATAGGCACAGAGCGCCACATTGTTGATGTGGCCGGCGGCATCCTGGTCGGAGAAGCGAACGGTGTCGCTGCACCAGTGCGGATAGATCGATCGATCCTGCAAACGTTTGTCGCGTGACATAGGCGAAGTGTAGCATTTCACCGCCATGGCACACCCGATCTTCACCGAAGAGCACGACCTCATCCGCGCCCAGCTGCGGCGCTTCGTCGACGAGCGGGTGAAGCCGCACGGGCCCCAGTGGGAAGAGGCGGGGTTCGTGCCGCGCGACGTGTTGGCGCAAATGGGCGAGCTTGGCTTCTTCGGCCTGCGCGTCCCCGAGGCGCTGGGCGGAGCGGGCCTCGATGCGCGGGCATCGGTGGTGCTGGCCGAGGAGGTCGGACGATCGACCCATGGCGGCTTCGCCATCACCGTGCTGGTGCACACCGACATGGCGAGCCCGCACCTCGTCCGCTTCGGCACCAAGAGGCAGCTCGAAAAGTACCTGCCTGGCATCATCGCCGGGAAGACGATTACCGCCGTCGGCGTCACCGAACCCGGCGCCGGATCGGACGTCGCCGGCATCCGCACCCGCGCCGTGCGCGACGGCAACCATTACGTCCTGAACGGCGCCAAGATGTTCATCACCAACGGCGTCCATGGCGATCTCTACTTCATCGCCGCCAAGACCGATCCCGAGGCCAAGGGCTCGCGCGCCATCACCATCTTCATCGTCGAGAAAGGCATGCCGGGCTTCAAGGTCGGTCGCGCGCTCGACAAGACCGGCTGGCGCAGCTCCGATACGGCAGAGCTGATTTTCGAGGATTGCCGTGTACCGGCAGAGAACGTGCTGGGCGAGGAGAATCGCGGCTTCTATTCGATCATGGCCAACTTCCAGACCGAGCGGCTGGTGATCGGCGCGATGGCGATGGCCGAAGCGCGGGAGGCCATTCGCCTGACCTTCGATCATGTCAGCCAGCGCATCGCCTTCGGCAAGCCGCTCTGGGACAAGCAGGCAATCCGTCAACGCCTGTCGCGCCGGCTGGCCGAGGTCGAAGCGGCACGACAGCTTGTCCATCACACGGCCTGGCTCGATGCCCAGGGCACCGACTGCGTCGCGCAGGTGTCGATGGTGAAGGCGCTGGCCGGCGATCTCGTGAACGAGGTGCTTTACGACTGCGTACAGTTCCACGGCGGCATGGGCTTCGTGCGCGAGACGCCGGTCGAACGCATGTCGCGCGACGCCCGCGTCCAGGCGATCGGCGGCGGCGCTTCGGAGGTCATGCTGGAAGAGATCGCCAAACGCTTCGGCGCTGCGCTGGCCGATTGAGGAATGTCTAGTTCGGGGCGACCTGGAACGGCCCGATGGCGCTGATGGCGCAGTCGATGCCGCCGGATTGGGTACAGATACGCAGGGCTTCGGCCTTTGCTTCGCCTTCGCTTTCTTTGCCGCTGACGATTCCCACTTGGCCATTGCCCGAAAGCGCGACGGCCCGCCAGTCGTTGGCGATCAGATACTGGTCGAGCGCCTGACGCTGATCGGGCGTGATGTTCGCGAGATCCTGCGGGACGAAGACATTGACGGGCCGCATCGTCTGCGGCGTACGTACGAGCGTTTCGTTGTTCAGGGCGTAGACGACGCAGGGCCGCCCCGTCAGGTGGCCGCAGATCTGCAGATTACGCCGAATGGCATCCTCGTTGTTCTGGCTCGGCGTCCACCAGTCGAAGCGGCCGTGTCCCAGGACGAGCGCCCGGCTGCGATCCGATTTCAGATAGTTTTCCTCGAGCTTCTTGCGTGCCGGCGTATGGAGCAATGGCGCCGTCGTGGGATCGAAGGGGATCGGCGGGTTGGGGCGCAGGGCCGGAATGTAGGGTGCGGGCGGCATGGCCGGCGGTCGGAACGACCAGACGACATTGTTGCCGACGGCGTAAAGCATGCAGCGGTCATAGTCGCGCACGAGGGGAACGTCGCGCTGCACGGCCTTGTTGCACTCCTCGAGGGCAACACGCCGGGCCGTGGCATCGTCGATGCGGCGTGTCGCCATGGCGAAGATGCCGCGGACATTCAGCGCGAACGCCTTGGAATCGGCGGCGCTGGCATAGTTTTCGAGCGCCCGCGACCGGAAGTCGGGAACGAACGGCACTTCCTTGGGGACAAACAGGCGCGGCTGAGCGGGAGCGGTCGGCCGCGGCGCTGGAGGTGCGGCAGAAGCTGCAGGCGGCGTCGCGGCAGGAGGCGCCGCTCCGGCGGCGACGGCGGGGGGAGACGTGGTCGGCGTCGCAGAGGTCGGCTCGGCTATCTGTACTGCACCGGAGGCAGGCCCCTGGCGCAGATAGAAGGTGCCGCCGACTGCGGCGACAGCCAAGGCCGCAACGATGCCGCTCATGAGCAGCAGGCGCGAGCGCGGGCTTGCCTTGGCCGCCCCTCGCGCGGGATGAGCGGGGGCAGGCTTGCTGCCATCCAGGGTCAACCTGTAGGCATGGATCGGTCGCGGGATGTTCTTGACGTGCTGGTCGCCGATGTCTTCGGCGCCCAGCATCAGCTTGCCGGTGATCTGCTCGTAGACCGACGAGGATACGCAGATGCCGCCGGTGGTGGCGATCGATTCCAGCCGCACGGCGACGTTGACTGCATCGCCCATCAGATCGTCGCCGCTCTCGACGATGTCGCCGAGATTGATGCCGATGCGCAGGTTGAGCTGCTCGTCCTCGCCGGCCGTCGCATTGGCCGAGCGCATTGCTTCCTGGATCTCGAGTGCAGCGCGTACCGCTTCGACAGGACTTGCGAATTCGGCAAGCAGTCCGTCGCCGGTCAACTTGAAGACGCGGCCACGATGATGTCGGATGAGCATGCCGGCGATATCCATGCGGGCACCGAGCAGCGCAAGCGCATGCTCCTCGTCGCGTGCCGACATGGTGCTGAAGGCCACGACATCGATCGCAATGATCGTGGTAAGCCGCCGGACAAGGTTGGTATCGCTCATCGGTTCTGTGCTCCATTCGCAGGCTACCACAGCGGGCGGCGGAGGACATGCTTGCGTGGCGGCCGCGGCTCTGCGAAGACCGGGGCCATGCAGTCCGAAAACCCCCGCTATTGGGAAGATTACGACGTCGGCACGAAGTATCCCTTGGGCTCGACCAGCTTCACAGCCGACGAAATTGTCGAGTTCGCTCGCCAGTTCGATCCGCAGAGCTTCCATGTCGACGCCGAGGCCGCCAAGGCGTCGCTGTTCGGTGGTCTGGTGGCCTCGGGCTGGCATGTAGCGGCAAAACTGATGCGGCTGTTCGTCGACAATTACGTCGACAAGCGCACAGCGCTGGGCTCGCCCGGCCTCGACGAATTGCGCTGGCTGAAGCCGGTACGGCCCGGCGACGTGCTGACCGCGTGGGTCGAATGCGCATCCAAGGTACCGTCGAAGAGCCGCCCCAGCATGGGCGTCATCCATGAGCATTGGAGCGCCACTAATCAGAACGGTGAGTTGGTAATGACAGCTAAGGGGATCAACATGGTGCGCCGGAGGCCGGCATGAAGCAGCCAGTGAAGGGCCTCGACCATGTCGTGGTGATGGTCGACGGCATCGATGCTGCCGAGGCGGCCTATACCAAGCTCGGCTTCCAGGTTCAGCCACGTGGCTTTCACAAGAAGCTCGGCACGGCCAACCATCTGATGATCTTCGACACCGATTATTTCGAGATCCTCGGTATCGTCGAAGACACGGAATTCAACGCCGAGCGGCGCGAGTGGCTGAAGGCCGGCGGCGGGCTTGCCAATGTGGCGCTGGCGACCGACGGCGCCGATCTCGCGTTCGAGGCCTTCAAGGCTGCCGGACTCAACCCCGACGAGCCGCTGTCGTTTGATCGGGCCGTCGAAATCGACGGCAAGACGGAGCTTGCCAAGTTCCGCACGGTCCGCATACCCAAGACCAACATGCCGGTGGTCGGCTTTTTCGTCTGCGATCACCTCACGCCGCAATTCGTCTACCGGCCGGAATGGGCAAAACACCCCAACGGCGCTCGCGGCATCCTGGGCGTGACGGTGATCGCCGAGCAGCCTGCCAAGTGGGCACCCGAACTCGAGAAGTACTTCGGCGAAGGCTCAACGAAGCGGCAGGGCGAGGGGCTGGTGGCCAATACGGGGACCCAGCCGATCCACTACCTTTCGCGCAAAGACTACATGGCGCGCTATCCGGGCATCACGCCGGTCAGGCCCGGCGACCATCCGGCGCTGTTGAGCGTGCGGGTCGAGAATCTCGCGGCCTGCGAAGCCTTGCTGCAGAAGAACGGCGTCGAATTTCTGAAGCCCGATTCCGGACGCCTCATTGTGCCGCCGTCGGAGGCTGCCCATCTCACTCTCGAATTTGCGGAGCGTTAGTCTTTCAATGGCGTTCGATCTTGCCGATCGCGGCATCTACGGTTTCTCGACCTCTGAAAATCTCCGCTTCGCCGATGTGGATGCCAATGGCCACATCAACAATGGCTCCTTTCTCGAACTGCTTGAGAATGCCCGCGTTTCCTACTTGCGCCAGATCGTTCGTACGGGCCTGCCGCGCTTCCGGATGGTGGTCGGCCGCATCGAAGCCGATTTCAAGCGGCAGATGTTCTACCCGGGCGTCGCGACGGCCTGCGCCCGCTTGATCGAGTCGCACGAGCGCAAGTGCGTGATTGGGCAGGGACTGTTCGACGGCGAGGGGAATTGCACGGCCGTCCAACGCGTGCTCATGGTGTCGCTCGATGAGAAGACCCATCGCAGCACGCCCTTCGAGCCGGCGGTACGCGCCATGATCGACCAGCTCGCCGCCTCCAGGGATGGATTGACCGCATGACAGCCGAAGCTCCCGCCGGTGTTCCAGAGGGCTTCCGCAGGCTCGCGGTGCCCGATCAATTTGTGGCGCTGGCGGGGCCGCTCTGGGTCAAGGCCGAAGCCGACGGCCTGCGGGTCGGCCTGCCGCTGGAGGATCGCCACGGCAATCCAATGGGCTGGGCTCATGGCGGGCTGCTGGTCACGGTGGCCGACATGGTCATGGGGCTGGGCTCGGGCTTCGCCACGGGGATTTACTGGCCGCATCCGACGATTTCGCTCACCAGCGAATTCGTGCGCGGCGCCAAGCTCGGCCAGTGGCTGGAAGGCAAGGCGCGCATTGCACGGCGTACCGTCAATTTCTGCTTTGCAAGCTGCGACCTCGTTTGCGGTGGCGAGATCGTTCTGGTGTCGTCCGGCGTCTTCAAAGTGCCTGACGTCGACAAGATCCCCGAGCAGTTCCAGACCGCGGCGCTGTCGCCACCCTGGAAGATCTGACCGACGCTATTTCTTCTTCCGCCGGTAGATCCGGTAACGGTCGAAGTCCATGAGGTGTTCGTAGTTCTCGAAGGCGTCAGCGAACACTCGATTCTGCAGAAAGTATTCGAGGTAGTCGAACTCCTTGCCCTGGCAGCGCGGCACGCCGGCGATGCGGTCGACGATCAAGAGATCCGGATGCTCGCGGGCGAAATCCTCGCTCACCGTATCGAACACGAACTTTTCGGAATCGCCCATCGTATCGGGCGGATTGTAAAGGGCAGGGAAGTCGTCGCAGGTCGCGTAGACGCCCTGCAGCACCCACATGGTGAGAAACCGCGTGGTCATGCGGCCGTTGACGTAGTTCACCATCGGCCAGAATGGATAGATGCCCGGCGACAGGACCAGGAACGTGCGGTGCGGTGCGTTCTGCTCGATGATGTGCTGCAGCCGGCCGCCGATCGACTCCTCGAACTGCCGCTGCTTGTAGAAGGGCGGCGTGTAGAGCGCGGCCTGGAAGTAGAGCAAAACCATCAGAGTGGCGCAGATCACCGCCACGGGCAGGCGGTGGGCGCTGCGGCTGATCGGGAGGTAACGGTCGACGGTCTGCGAGACGGTGAGAGCAGCCAGCAGGATCGCCGCCGAGAGCGCCGGCAGCACGTGATAGGGCCAACCCTTGGCCTGCCCGATGGCCGAGAGCGCGGCGCCGATGCCGAAGACGACCAGCACGCGGGCTGCGACAGTCTTGGTGAACAGAGTGGCTAGCAGGCCGAAGATCAGCAGCGCCAGCAACGTGGGGCCCAGCACATTGCTGGTCAGCACCTCGCGCCAGCCCGACTCACCGATCGGGGCATAGGACTCTATGGCCAGGGGCAGGACGAACCGGCCGAAGTCGGGGAACAGCGTGTACATCGACACGAGATGCGCCACCGCCAACAGGCCGATGGCCCAGGGAATGGGATCAGTCAGCGTGGCGCGCCAGCCCCGGCGTGTCAGTAGATAGAGCTCCACCGTCGCTGGAATGGCGAGATAGTGCGGCTTCATCGCGAGTGCCAGGCCGGCGACGATGCCGACGGCGATGCTGGCCGTTCGGGTCGGGCTCACCCCTTCGGCGCGTGCCATCGAGGCAATCAGATAGGGGGCACAGGCCACGAACATGATGTGTTCGCGCTGGCCAAAATGCTCGTTGGGCAGCACCGAGAACAAGAACAGCAGCACCGGCGGCAGCAGGGCTTCGGTGAGTGCATGGTCCGCCGAAGGCACCAGATGCACGAGGCGGCGGCACGCCCAGAAGGAGGCGAAGATACCGGCAACCACCCAGGCCGTGAACCAGAAAGCCACCGTTCCGGGCAGGATCTTCGCCGTCAGGACCGGCAGGCCATGAATGACGAAGGTCAGCGGCAGGTTTTCGTCGAGGACCTCGACATAGAGCTTTTCGCCGCCGATCCACCGTGTCGACACGTCCAGGATGGCAGCGACGTCGTGGTTGATCGGCGGGAAGAAATATCCGGTCAGCCACAGCACTGGCAGGATAAACAAGGGCGCCAGCAGCAGTCTCTCGATGCGCGGCGGAATGGTCGGGGGTTTGGTCGTAGCGGTTGGCAAGGCCCGGCGAAGATATCATAAGCAGGCGACAAGACGAGACTTCCGGAGGGGCTTCACGGCGTGGAGCGGGCTGAATACGAGCGCATGCACGCGGTCGAGGACCGCATGTGGTGGTATCGCGGCCTGCGGGCGCTGGCGGCGAGCGAACTCGCGCGGGCCCTGGCGCGCTCGGCGGCGGCTGGCCCCGTCCTCGATGCGGGATGCGGTACGGGCGGCATGTTGCGCGTTTTGGGGGCAACCACAGGAGGGCGGCCGACGTTCGGGCTGGAATATGACGCAATCGCTGCATCGCTGGCGGCAGCCAAGGCGGGGCGCCCCGTGGCTTCGGGTTCGGTCAACGAAATGCCACTGGGGGATGCCACGCTGGCCGGCTACGTTTCGCTCGATGTGCTGTGTCATGGTGGCGTCGAGCCGGGGCGTGCCCTGAAAGAGGCGCATCGCTGCCTTCGGCCCGGCGCGATCGCCGTCTTCAATTTGCCGGCCTATGGCTGGATGTTGTCTGCGCATGACAAGCGCGTACACAATGTCCGTCGCTTCACGCGAGGCCAGGTCGGGGCCTTGCTTTCCGCGCACGGTTTCCGTGTCCTTCGTTCGAGCTACTGGAACACCTTCTTGTTTCCTCTCATGCTTCTTCATCGACTGATCGAACGCGACGACGCCGAAAGCGACGTGCGCGACTATCCGGCCTGGCTCGATGCGATCTTTTCGACTGCCCTCGCGGTTGAGCGTGCCCTCATTGGAATGGGTCTCAACCTGCCGTTCGGCGGTTCCCTGATCGTCGTGGCGGCGCGCAATGAGTGAATCAGCTCTGCCGGCTCCGGCCCTGTCGATTGTCGTGCCGGTGTACAACGGTGCGGCAACGGTCGGAGATCTGGTCAAGGCGTTGCGCGCGCTGGACATCGAGGGCGGCCTCGAGATCGTGCTGGCCGTCGATGGCAGCCCCGACAACAGCCTCGACGTCTGCAAGAGGCTGGCTCAGGAACCCGGCGCGCCCGTCATCGTCCTGTCGCTCAGCCGCAACTTCGGCGAGCACAACGCCGTCATGGCCGGCCTGTCGCGGGCCCGTGGCGCCTTCGCCATCACGATGGATGACGACTTGCAGAATCCGCCGGAGGAAGTGAAGCGTCTCTTCGAGCATGCGCGCGACGGTGGCTACGATGCGGTCTACACCTATTACGAAGAGAAGAAGCATGCAGCGTGGCGCAATCTCGGCAGCCGGTTCACCAACTGGTGTGCCGACCGGCTGATCGACAAACCACCGGGGCTCTACCTGTCGAGCTTCCGCTGTATCTCGGCCTTCGTGCGCGAACGCATCACGGCGAGCTACGAGGGGCCCTATCCTTACGTCGACGGGCTGGTCTTCCAGGTGACGCAGAATGTCGGCCGCCTGCAGGTCAGCCATCTGCCGCGCGCCGAAGGCCGCTCGAACTATACGCTGCGCCGCCTGATCCGGCTGTGGCTTTCGATGTTCCTGAACTTCTCGGTGATGCCGCTTCGGCTCGCCACCCTGCTGGGCCTGGGCTTCGGCGCGCTGGGTGCTTTGGCGGCCGTGATCGTCGTGGTCGAAGCAATCATTTCCGACAGGCCGCCACAGGGCTGGGCGTCGTTGATGGTCGCTGTCCTCGTGCTGGCGGGCGTGCAGCTCGTGGTGCTCGGCATGATCGGCGAATATCTCGGCCGCATGTTCCTGGCCGTCAATCGCAAGCCGCAATATCTCGTCCGCGAGGTCTTCCGTCGCGGTGCGGAAGGTCTCGAAGTCGAGAGACCGAAGGTCGACACGCGAGCGGCCGGGCAGCCGCATCGCGAACCGTCGCAAAGGGAGAGCGGGCGATGACGATCTATTATGTGGCGCTGGGAATCGGCATTCTGGCCGGAATCGGTGGCCAGATGCTGCTGAAAGCCGGCGCCGACGCCCCCGATTTCGTGGCGCAGCTCCTGCGTCCCTCGACCATCGCAGGACTGGCGCTCTATGGCTCCGCGGCATTTCTCTACATCGTCGCGCTGCGCAAAATTCCGGTTTCGGTCGCCTTTCCCAGCGTGTCGCTCTCCTATGCGATCGTTGCAGTGCTTGGGCACTTCCTTTTTGGTGAACCCTTCGGCATCAAGCAGATTGGCGGCATTGCCCTGATCGTGGGCGGCGTCGTGTTGATCAACCAGAGCTGAGGGCCGGGCCGTGGATTACGAGCAGATCAAGTACGAGAAGAACAAGGACATCCTCACCATCACGCTGAACCGGCCGGACAAGCTCAACGCCTTCACGGGCAAGATGCTGTCGGAACTGCTGGACGCGATGGATCGCTCCGATCGCGACGACGACATTCGGGCGGTGGTCTTCACCGGGGCGGGCCGCGGCTTCTGCGCCGGTGCCGATCTCTCCGGCGGCGCCAACACCTTCAATGCCGAGAATCGCGGACCGGTCGATCCGGGCCTCGATGGTCATCGCGACGGCGGCGGCCTCTTCACCCTGCGCCTCTACGAATCGCTCAAGCCCACGATTGCCGCCTGCAACGGGCCGGCGGTCGGCGTCGGCATCACCATGCAGCTCGCCATGGACGTACGGCTGGCGTCGGAAGCAGCGCGCTACGGCTTCGTCTTCACGCGCCGCGCCATCGTCATGGAAGCCTGTTCGAGTTGGTTCCTGCCGCGCCTCGTCGGACCACAGCAGGCGCTGGAATGGGTGATGACCGGCCGGGTCTTCTCGGCCGAGGAAGCCCTGAACGGCCGGCTGGTCCGGTCGGTGCACAAGCCCGACGATCTGCTGCCATCGGCCTATGCCCTGGCGCGCGAGATCGCCGACAACACGGCCCCCGTCTCCGTCGCGCTCAACCGGCACATGATCTGGAAGATGCTGGGCGCCGACCATCCGATGGAAGCGCACAAGGTCGACTCCAAGGGCATCTATTCGCGCGGCAAGTCGGCTGACGTGAAGGAGGGCGTGGTCGCCTTCCTGGAGAAGCGCCCCGCGAAGTTCCCCATGAAGGTGAGCGACGGCATGCCGTCCTTCTTCCCCTGGTGGCAGGAGCGGCCCTTCAAGTAGGGCCCGGTCGGGTTGCCCCTCCCGGAGGCTTGCGGCAAGCTGCCGAAAAACAAGTCTTCACGGAGGGAACGATGATCAAGCTGCAGATGCGGCGGCGGACGCTTTTGGCCGCCGCGCCGATGGTGATGGCTGCGCCCTACGTGGCACGAGCGCAAGGCAAGCCCGAGAAGAGCAAGGTGGTGCTCGCCGTCGGCGGCAAGTCGGCACTCTACTACCTGTCGCTCACGATCGCCGAGCGCAAGGGGTTCTTCAAGGAAGCGGGCCTCGACGTCGAGATCAACGATTTCCAGGGTGGCGCCAAATCCTTGCAGGCCCTGATGGGCGGCAGCGCCGACGTGGTCGCCGGCGCCTACGAGCACACGATCCGCATGCAGCAGCGCGGCCAGCCGATCGTGGGCTTCGCCCTGATCGGCCGCGGCATGCAGCTCGCCATCGGGCTGCGCAACGACGTCGCCGCCAAGGTGAAGGGGCCTGCCGACATCAAGGGCCTGAAGTTCGGCGTTACGGCGCCGGGCTCGCAGACCAACATGCTGGTGAACTTCTGGGCGGCCAAGGGCGGCTTGAAGGCAACCGACATCGTGGCGATCGGCGTCGGCGCCGGGGCCTCTGTGGTGGCGGCCATCGAGAAGGGCGAGGTCGACGGCGTGTCTCAGTCCGATCCGGCGCTGACGATCCTGCAGGAGAAGAAGCTCATCAAGATCATGCTCGACACGCGGACCATGAAGGGGAACCAGGAACTGTTCGGCGGGGCTTTCCCAGCGGCCTGCCTCTATGCCCAGCCCGAGCTTCTGACGAAGACCCCGAACACAGCGCAGGCGCTGGCGACGGGGATCGTGCGTGCCAACGAATGGCTGCAGAAGGCCTCGCCTGCCGAGGTCGCGAACTCCGTGCCCGAGGCCTATCTGCTGGGCGACCGTGCGGTCTACGAGAAGTCGTTTGCGGGCGTCCGCGAGACGATCTCGCCGGACGGGCTGATGCCTCCCGGTGCCATGGAGAATGCACTGAAGTTCCTGGCCGACGGTGATCCCAAGATCGCGGCGGATATCGGCAAGATCAAACTTGCCGACACCTGGACCAACGAGTTGGCGCAGCGCGCTGGCAAGCGCAGTTAGCCCGCCGTGACGCCGACTGACGTGCCGGCCTTGTCGCTGGCCGATATCACCTGCCGCTTCGCCGCCCGGGACGGGGCAAGCGAACCCTATACCGCCGTCGCCAATGCGACGCTGAACGTGGCAAAGGGCGAGTTCGTCTCGGTGGTCGGCCCGACCGGCTGTGGCAAGTCGACCTTGCTGAACGTTGCGGCGGGCCTGCTCGCGCCCTCGTCGGGAACCGTCGATGTGTTTGGCGAAAGGCTGGTCGCGGCGGAGGGCGTCAACCGGCGGGCAGGCTACATGTTCCAGGCCGATGCGCTGATGCCGTGGCGCACCGGCATCGACAATGTAATCGCGGGCCTCGAATTTCGCGGCGTGCCGCGCGGCGACGCGATTGCCCAGGGCGAGGCGTGGTTGCGCCGGGTCGGTCTGGCGGGCTTCGGCGATCGCTATCCGCACCAGATGTCAGGCGGCATGCGCAAGCGGCTGGCGCTGGCACAGACGCTGATTCTCAGCCCCGACATCCTGCTCATGGACGAGCCCTTCTCGGCGCTCGACGTGCAGACGCGCCAGCTCATGGAGAACGAGCTGCTGGCGCTCTGGGCGGAGGACCGCAAGTCCGTCCTCTTCATCACCCACGACCTAGAAGAGGCGATCGCGCTGTCCGATCGCGTCGTCGTGTTGTCGGCTGGCCCGGCGACCCTGCCCATCGGAGACTTCAGGGTCGACCTGCCGCGGCCGCGCGACGTATCGGAGATCCGCATGACGCCGGCTTTCCTGACGCTCCATCGCGAAATCTGGGCGGCCATGAAGGAAGAAGTCCTGAAGGCCTATGCCGCGCAGAAGGTTGCCTGAGATGCGTCTGCGTATCCTGCAAGTCCTCGTTCTCGGCCTGCTGATCGTCTTCTGGTACCTGATGACGGCGCCCGGCCTGATCCCGCCCTTTTATTTCGACAAGCCCAATCGGGCGGCGTTCTTCTTCGGCGAACCGCAGAAGGTCTTCTGGGTGATCGTCGACTGGTTCGCGACCGGCGAGATATTCCGCCATCTCGGCATCACGCTGCTCGAAACGGCGTTGGGCTTCGTGATCGGCGCCGCTTTCGGTCTCGGCATCGGCCTGTGGCTGGCGCTGTCCCCGACCGCTTCGGCGGTGATGGATCCCTACATCAAGGGCTTCAATTCGATGCCGCGCGTCGTTCTGGCGCCCATCTTCGCGGTCTGGTTCGGGCTCGGCATCTGGTCGAAGGTCGCGCTGGGCGTCACGCTCGTCTTCTTCGTCGTGTTCTTCAACGTCTACCAGGGCGTGCGCGAGGTCAGTCCCAACCTGATTGCCAATGCCCGCATGCTGGGCGCGTCGAGCCGTCAGCTCCTGCGTTCGATCTATCTGCCCAGCGCCATGAGCTGGGTGTTCGCGAGCCTGCACAATGCTGTGGGTCTGGCTTTCGTCGGCGCCGTGGTCGGTGAATATCTCGGCTCCTCGATGGGCGTCGGCTATCTGATCCTGCAGGCCGAGGGGACCTTCGACATCAACACCGTCTTTGCCGGCATCCTGGTGCTGACGGCGTTTGCACTGGCACTCGATGGCGCGGTCGGCGCCGTCGAGCGGCGCCTGATGACCTGGCAACCCAGGGCCAGCGAGACCGAGAAGGTCTAGGCGCTACTTGCCCGTAAAACGCGCGGCGCGCTTCTCGAGAAAGTGCGCCACGCCCTCCTTGAAGTCGGAGGTCTGGAACGAGAGCTCCATCTCGTAGTTCGCCTGGGTGGTCGCTTCGGCCAGCGTCTGGAACTCAGCTTCCCAAAGCTGCCGCTTCATCACGGCGACCGAGCGCGGCGAGACGGTGTTGGCGAGCAGGGTCGCGTAGGCCCGCGTCTCGGCCATCAGCTTGTCGTCCGGGATAACGCGGTTGACCAGGCCGAGCGCCAGCGCTTCCGGTGCGCGGAACTTGCGAGCGGAGCAAAGAAGGTCGAGCGCGGCAGGGAGGCCCACCAGCCGCGGCAGCAGCCAGCTTATGCCGTGCTCGGCAATGAGGCCGCGCTGGGCGAAGGCGGTCGTAAAGACGGCGGACTCACCCGCGAATCGTAGATCGGCGTAGAGCGGGATGACCATGCCGAGGCCTGCCGCCGGACCATTGATTGCAGCAATGATGAATTTCGGGATGGCCGGAAAGTACGAGTAGTTCATTTTGAACTCGGCCAGAGTGCTGCCCCCTGGCAGGGTTTCCTGGGCCTTGGATGAGCGGTCGGTCGAGGCACCGGCCCCAATAGCTTGTAGGCCGCCCATATCGGCGCCGGCGCAGAAGCCGCGACCCGAACCGGTCAGGATAATGGCACGAACGTCCGGATCTGCCCCCGCCTTGTGCATGGCGTCCTTCAGGTCGAGGTGCATCTGACGCGTCCAGGCATTTAGCTTTTCTGGACGGTTCAGCGAGATCGTGCAGATGTGGTCCGCGACGTCGTACAGGACGGTTTCATATGCCATCCGGGGGTCTCCTCATGTGCATTCTTGTGGATGGCATGATGAGCAAAAGCCCGCGACGATACAATTGGGACGCCATAGGCGGCGGGCAAGTGCCCTCGCTCGCCCATGATCGCGACAAGGGGGACGCTGGCTTTGAAAATTGCTGCCGGTGAATAAATTGGTGGTATATTGCAGTCAGACGGCAATAAATAGGGCAGAGGTTGGAAATGGCTAAAAGGGAATTCGCTCACCCGAACGAGATGCATAAGCACGTGGGCCAGGAAATTGGGGTGAGCGACTGGGTCGAGATTACACAGGAGAGGATCAACCTCTTTGCCGATGCGACCGGCGACCATCAGTGGATCCATGTCGATGTCGAGCGGGCCAAGAAGGACATGCCGGGTGGCAAGACTATTGCTCACGGCTTCCTGACGCTTTCGCTGATCCCGATGCTCAATCACCAGATCTCGCACATCAACAACGTTCGCAACGGCATCAATTACGGTTGCAACAAGGTTCGCTTCACCAGCCCGGTGCAGGCCGGGGCGAGGGTGCGGGCCCGTGCCAAGCTGATCGCTGCCGATCCGATGGACAAGGGCGGCGTGCGGCTGACCAATCAGGTGACGATTGAAATCGAGGGGCAGGAGCGCCCGGCCTGTGTGGCCGAGACCATGTCCATCGTGTACGGCACCTGAGGACCAGCCCTTGCTGAAACGCGAAGAACTGACCTCGGAGCGGATCGACCAGATCGTCGCCGATGCCCATGCCGCCGGCTACCACTTCTTCCTCTCGTCCGAGGCCCGTGAAGCAAGCCTGAAGGAAACGCTCACGCGTTACCGGCCAGGCGAAGAGGTCTGGGTGTTTGCCTATGGTTCCTTGATGTGGAACCCGGCCTTCGAATTCATGGAAGCCACGCCCTGCTCGATCGAGGGCTGGCGTCGGTCCTTCTGTTTCTGGGTGCCTCTTGGACGTGGCACGCCGGAACTTCCCGGCCTGATGTTGGCGCTCGAAGGCGGGGGAGCCTGCGAAGGCATTGCCTACCGTCTGGCCCCCCATCAGGTGCATAGCGAACTCGGCATTCTCTGGAACCGCGAGATGCTGTCGGGCGTCTATCAGCCCCGCTGGGTGCCGGCTGTGCTTCGCGACGGTCGTGCCGTCACCGCGGTAACCTTCGTCGTCGATCCACAGCACTGCCAGTATTGCGGCGATCTGCCGATCGATCGCGCGGCCCATCACATCGCCTTCGCGGAGGGGCGTCGCGGCCCCTGTCGCGATTATCTCGCCAATACGGTCGAGCATGCCCGGTCCCTCGGCATCAACGATCCCTACCTCGAAGAGCTGGCGACGCGCGTCGCTGATCTGCGGGGCGAGCCGGTGCTGGTCGCAGGGCAAGTCAACGGTGTGGCGGCCGGCCAGGCCTGACCTCGCCTCTCGGAAGCGGCCGTAACGGCCGGGATGATATGGTTCAGGGCCTGTGACATAGTCGCGATGTGACTGCACTCGTCGACCGGTGGCTCGCGCTGCCGCCCAACCTGCGTGGCATTCTCTGGGTCGGCCTGTCAGGCATCCTGTTTGCGCTGCTGAACGTCTTTACGCTGATTCCGGCGCAGCATCTCAATCCCTATGTGATGGCGTTCCTGCGCTATCTCTTCGGCGCGATGTTCCTGTTGCCGATCGTGTTCCGGCTGGGCCTCCATCGCGCCCTGCACACCAATCGCCTGGGTCTGCACGTCTCGCGCGGCGCCATCCATACCGTCGGCATGTTCCTGTGGTTCATCGCGCTGCCGCTCACCACCCTGGCGGAGATCACCGCGCTGGGCTTTACCGGGCCGATCTTCGTCACCATCGGTGCGGCATTGTTCCTCCGCGAAGATGTGCGGATGCGGCGCTGGATGGCTGTCTTCGTTGGCTTCATCGGCGCCATGATCATCATCCGGCCGGGTTTCAGCGCACTGCATCTCGGCGTGCTCTGCATTCTGATCTCGACCCCGATCTTCTCGGCATCGAACCTGATCTCCAAGGCATTGGCGCGTACGGATTCGGCCAATACGATCGTCATCTGGCAGAACATCGTCATCGTGATCTGCGCGCTGCCGGTTGCCCTGTGGTTCTGGCAGACGCCGCAGTGGACCGACATCGGCTGGTTCCTGGCGGCGGGCCTCGCGGGCACTCTGGGGCATCTCTGCCAGCAACGCGGCTACCAGCTTGCCGACATCACCCTGTTGCAGCCCATCGGCTTCCTGTCCCTGATCTGGAACACGATGCTGGGCTACTTCCTGTTCTTCCAGCAGCCCGATGTCTGGACCTTTGTCGGCGCGGCCGTGATCTTCGCCAGCGCCATGTACATCTCCCACCGCGAGGCGGTGCGGCGGGCGCA
Source organism: Reyranella massiliensis 521 (assembly GCF_000312425.1). Taxonomy (GTDB): domain Bacteria; phylum Pseudomonadota; class Alphaproteobacteria; order Reyranellales; family Reyranellaceae; genus Reyranella; species Reyranella massiliensis. The sequence continues at coordinate 918,925 of NZ_HE997181.1, forward strand.
GATCAAGACGGCGAGTTCGCAGGCCAACCCGGAGGCCTGAAGCTCGGCCTTCAGCCGCCCGTCACGCTCATGTGGCGGGGGACGGCGGGGCCGGTGTGGCGGCGGTCGATGATGAAATCGTGCCCCTTGGGCTTGCGCGCGATCGCCTCGGTGATGGCCCGATCGAGAATTTCATCGCTCTCGGAGGCGCGCAATGGCGCGCGCAGATCGGCGGCGTCCTCCTGACCCAGGCACATGTAGAGCGTGCCGGTGCAGGTGAGGCGCACGCGATTGCAGCTTTCGCAGAAATTATGGGTGAGCGGCGTGATGAAGCCCAGCCGGCCGCCGGTCTCCTCGACACGGAAGTAGCGAGCCGGCCCGCCCGTCCGGTAGTCGGTTTCGCTGAGGGTGAAGTGCTTGGCGATATCGGCGCGCGCCAATGACAACGGCAGGTACTGATCGAGCCGCGCCGCCTCGCCGATCTCGCCCATGGGCATGACCTCAATCAGAACCAGATCCATGCCACGGCCGTGGCTCCAGCGGATCAGCTCTTCGAACTCCATGTCATTGACGCCACGCAGCGCCACCGCATTGATCTTGATAGCGAGCCCCGCGCGCTGCGCCGCATCGAGGCCGCGCATTACCTGGTCGAGATCGCCCCATCGCGTGAGCTGCCGAAACTTGTCGCGATCGAGCGTGTCCATCGAGACGTTGACGCGGCGAACGCCGATATCGGCCAGCTCCTGGGCATACTTGCCGAGCTGGCTGCCGTTGGTGGTGAGAGTGAGTTCCTCCAGGGCGCCCGATTCCAGGTGCCGGCCCAGCCCACGGAACAGCGACATCACGTTCTTGCGCACCAGCGGCTCGCCGCCGGTCATGCGCAGCTTCTTGACGCCACGGCGCACGAAGGCCGTGCAGAGCCTTTCCAGCTCCTCCAGCGACAGGACTTCCGACTTCGGCAGGAAGGTCATGTCCTCGGCCATGCAGTAGACGCAGCGGAAATCGCAGCGGTCTGTCACCGATACGCGCAGATAGGAAATATGCCGGCCGAACGGGTCGATCATGGAACTTCTATTGCAGGACGTTCCGATAATGGGCATGCCTCAGAGCCCCTGCAAGGGGCGAAAGACCCTAGGAATCCTGGGTCGCAGCCGGTAGTCGGCCGGCCTTTATGGCGTCGACGAGGCGCGCATGGTCGAGTTCTGTCTGGCGGGCATAGGCCAGCGCGAAGGCGCCGATGGCGTCGTCGAAGGTCGGGCTCTTGCCGAGGTAGGCGGACAGAATGACCGCGTCGGCGGTGCGGGAATGGGCTCGCGCCAGCACTTCGCCGCAGATGGCGGCATAGCGGCGGAAGCCGCCGGGCGACATGACCTCAACCCGCGGCTTGATCTTGGCATCGCGCAACTGGCGCACGTAGATGTGGCGGCCGGTCGGTCCGGTGGCGAATCCCAGCAGAAAGTCGCTCGCGGCCTGCAGCAGACGTTGGCCGCGAACCACCCGCTCACCATGGTGGGAATAGGGGCTTGGTCCTGCCTGGGCTTCGAGGACCGAGCGGGTCGCTTCCTTGAACTGGAGGTAGAGGGCCTCGCCATCGCCCGACACCATGAGCAGCACACCGCACAGTGTCCCGACCGAGCCCACGCCGACCACCTTGTAGGCGGCATCGGCGAGCCGATAACGTTCCACCAGCGTGCGGCGCTCGGGGGTCAGCGAGGTGCAGTAATCGTCCATCATTGCCTCCACTGCGGCCCGAAAAGCAGGCGCGGCAGCGGGCGCAGGATGATGCACGAGGGGCGGCTCGTCCTTGATACGCGGCGTGGGGCCGGGGTGATGGCTCAGCGAGGCGATTTCGACGGCATGGACGAGCGCGCTGCCTGCCTTGCGCAAGGAGCGCGCGTCGATGCCCATGGCTGCAGCCCTGTCTTCATCGTCGACGGTGAGGGCTCGGTACCAGGCATCGAGTATCGGTGTCTCGGCAAGCGTCGCCATGGTTTCCCGGTAGGCGCGTGCGACGATTGTCGCGAGTTCCGTGCGGCCCTTCTTGTCGAGCCGGTCGCGCGTGGCGACGGCGAAGCTCGTTGCCAGCCGCTTGAGGTCCCATTCCCAGGGCGCGACCGCGGTCTCGTCGTAATCGTTGATGTCGAAGACCAGTCGCCGTTCGGGTGTCGCGAAGCCGCCGAAGTTGAGGCAGTGGCAGTCGCCCGCGGACTGCACCACCGCGCCCGTTGTCGGCGTCATGGCAAGATCGGCCGCCATGATCGCGGCTGCTCCTCGCAGGAAGGCGAAGGGCGAGGCTTTCATGCGGGCGTAGCGCAGCGGCAGCAGATCGGGGAGTCGCGACTCGCCCTGTTCGATCAAGATCTCGATGGGATCGCGCCGATGGGACGGTGCCTCCCATGCCGCATGCGTCTTGCGTGAGCAACGCTCCCGCAGCACGCGGCCACGGGCTGTACGTTCGTCGAAGGAGAAAGTGTGTGTTTGTGGCGGCAGAGCGCCGGGAGACGTCTCGACCATGCAAGAATCATGGCACGAGCCGCAACAGACTGTCGACGGTATCGGCTTCGTCTGCCGGTTTGTCAGTGCGTATGCGATTGATGCGGGGAAAGCGCATCGCGACACCGGACTTGTGGCGTGTCGAGCGGGCGATGCCGTCGAAGGCGATCTCCAGCACCAGCCCGGGTGAAACTTCGCGGACGGGTCCGAAGCGATTCGTCGTGTGGTCGCGCACCCATTTGTCGAGCCAGCGCAGTTCCTCGTCGGTGAAGCCGAAATAGGCTTTGCCGACCGGCGCGAGTTCGCGCTTGCCGCCGGCGCCGTCCCTCCAACAGCCGAAGGTGAAATCCGAATAGAAGGAGCTGCGCTTGCCGTGGCCGCGCTGGGCGTACATCAGCACGCAATCGGCGAGCATCGGATCGTGCTTCCATTTGAACCAGGGACCCTTGGGGCGGCCGGCAAGGTAGGCGCTGTCGGCGCGCTTCAGCATGAGCCCTTCGATGCCGTCGGTACGCATCGCCTCGCGCTGCTCGGCAAGATGGATCCAGTCGCGGAAACTCACCAGGGGCGAGAGGTCGAAGCGCGGGCGCTCCTTCAAGGCGATCCAGGCTTCGAGGCGGGCGCGACGCTCGTCGAAGCTGAGGCCGCGCAAATCCTGGTCTTCGAGCCACAGCACATCATAGAGCCTGACATGGGCAGGATGCTCCTTGAGCATCTTCGGCGTGACGGTCTTGCGGTTCAGGCGCTGCTGCAGGTCGTTGAACGGCGCAACGGCAGTCTCGCGTCGCACCAGCAGTTCACCGTCGAACACGCCCTCGAAGTCGATGGCGTCGACGATGTCCGGAAAGGCGCCCGACACGTCCTCGCCGGCGCGGCTGTAGAGCCGCTTCACGCCGCCGGAAGAGGCGACCTGGACGCGGATGCCGTCCCATTTCCATTCGGCACGAAAGTGCGCCGGATCGAGCGTATCGAGCTCGGTCCGGTCGATCGGATGGGCGAGCATTGGCGGCAGGAAGGCACCGCCGGCGTTGCTGCTGGGTCGCGGTGCATCGTGCAGCAACCAGTCGAAGAGGGGCCGATAGGGTGCGCTCAGCCCGTGCCAGATTTCCTCGACGGCGTCGACGGGTTGATGCCCGAGATTGGCGGCTGCCTGCTTGGCAAGCCGGGCGGAGACGCCGACCCGAAGCGCGCCGGTCAACAGTTTCAACAGAGCCCAGCGCCCGGTCGAGTCGAGGGCATCGAGCCAGCGCTTCAGGATGGCGGGCGTTTCGCTGCGGCTCGCACGTTGCAGGGTCTCGACGACCTCCCCGAGCGTCGGCGGCGGCCCGGCGGCGGGATCGGTTTCCCAGATCAGCGCCAGGGTCTCGGCCAGGTCGCCGACATAGTCGTAGGACAGCGCGAAAAGCTCTTCGCCGATCCGTTCCTCCCCAAAGCCGCGTAGCAGCGCCGGCTTGGCGGCGGGGAAGTCGAGCCCGCCGGTCAGTGCCGCCAGCGCCCAGCCGCGGTCCGGATCGGGCGTCTCGCCGAGATAGGTCTCGATCAGGCGCAGCTTGGCGTTGCGGGCGGGCTGGAAGGAGAGTGCGTCGAGGAGGCGGGCGAAAGCCTGCACCTGTCAGGACTCCTCTTCCTCGCGGCCGGCGAGATGCAGTGCCTCGGCATCGATGCCGATCGAGCGGGCATAGTGGACCAACGCCTCTTCGCGGCCGTGCGTCACCCAGACTTTGGGAGCGCCGACATCCTTCAGGGTCTGGGTCAGCTCGGCCCAATCGGCATGGTCCGAGATGATCAAGGGCAGCTCCGCGCCGCGCTGGCGTGCCCGCGCCCGCACGCCCATCCAGCCGGAGCAGACGGCAGCGATGGGATCGGCGAAGCGTCGCGTCCAGCGGTCGGCAAGGGCCGAGGGCGGGCAGAGCACGATCGCTCCCTTGAAGGTTTCAAGGATCGCTTCGGAAACCGGCGCCACGTCGCCGAGGTCGATGCCGTGATCCTGGTAGAGTTTGCAAAGAGAGAGCAGGCTGCCGTGCAGCCAGATGCGTCTGTCGTAGCCCGCCTGCCGCAGCAGCCGGATGACCCTCTGGCACTTGCCCAGCGCGTAGACGCCCACCAGATGAGTACGCTCGGGAAAGGTCGCGACCGAGCGTAGGAGTTTGCCGATCTCGCCCGCGTCGGAGGGATGGTGGAAGACGGGCAACGCGAAAGTCGCTTCGGTGATGAAGACGTCGCACGGCACCGGCTCGAACGGCGGGCAGGTGGGATCCGGCCGGCGCTTGAAGTCGCCCGAGACGACGATGCGCTGGCCGCGATATGCCAGCACTGCTTGCGCCGAGCCCAGGATATGGCCGGCCGGCGCAAAGCCCACCTTGACCTCACCCATCTTGACGCTCTCGCCGTATTTCAGCGGCTGTTGGGCCGTATCGGGCATATCCTGAAAGCGGGCCCGCATGATCGCCAGCGTCTCGGGCGTGGCGAGGGCAGCGCGATGGCCCGGCCGTGCATGGTCGCCATGACCGTGCGTGATCACGGCGCGTGCGACGGCGAAGGCCGGGTCGACGTAGAAGTCGCCGGGCTCGCAGTACAGGCCGCGCGGCGTCGGATAGAGCCAGGACCTCGGGTTCAAGGGAGTGGGAGCGAGCGTGTCGGTTGTCATTGAGCCTGATGCATCCTACCCGACAGATATGGGGCTTCCCGACCTCTTTTCACGCTGGTTCGAAAGCCGTGGCTGGGCGCCGCGGCCGCATCAGCTCGCCCTGGTCGATCTGGCGCGCAAAGGCCGCAGCGCCTTGCTGATCGCGCCGACCGGCGGCGGCAAGACCCTGGCGGGCTTCCTGCCGTCATTGATCGAACTGACGGAGCGGCGACAGTCCGGCGAGGACCTGGCGCACAAGAAGGGGCAGGGCGAACTTCATACGCTCTACATCTCGCCCCTGAAGGCGCTGGCGACCGACATCCGGCGCAATCTCGAACTGCCGATTGCCGAAATGAAGCTGCCGGTGCGCGCCGAGAGCCGCACGGGTGACACGCCGCAGAGCCGCCGCCTGCGCCAGCGCGAACGGCCGCCCGATCTGTTGATGACCACGCCGGAGTCGCTGGCGCTGCTGCTCTCCTATCTCGACGCGGCGCGTTTCTTCGCCTCGCTGAAGTGCGTGATCATCGACGAACTGCACGCCTTTGCCACGACCAAGCGCGGCCATCATCTGGCGCTCTGCCTGTCGCGACTGGCCACGCTCGCACCGCAGGCGAGGTTCGTCGGCCTTTCGGCGACTGTCGCCGATCCGCCGGCGCTCGCCGACTTTCTCAAGCTGCGCGAGGAGCCGGTCGAGATCGTGATGGGCGAACCCGGTGCGCCGCCGGTCGTGACCATCATCGATGCCCAGGAGCGCATTCCCTGGGGCGGCCATATGGGGCGTCACGCGGTGCCGGAGATCTACAACATCATCCGCCAGCACAAGACCTCGATCATCTTCGTAAACACGCGCGCCCAGGCCGAGCTGGCCTTCGATGCGTTGTGGCGCATCAACGAGGAAAATCTGGCAATCGGCCTGCACCATGGGTCGCTGGCGGTGGAGCAGCGCCGCAAGGTCGAGGCGGCGATGTCGGCAGGGAGATTGCGCGCCGTCGTGGCGACGTCCTCGCTCGATCTCGGCATCGACTGGGGCGACGTCGATCTCGTGATTCAGATGGGCGCACCTAAGGGCGTGAGCCGTCTGATGCAGCGCATCGGTCGCGCCAATCACCGCCTCGACGAGCCGAGCCGCGCCATGATCGCACCGGCCAACCGCTTCGAGGTGCTGGAGTCGCTGGCCGCGCTCGAAGCCGTCGAGGCCCGCGAGCTCGACGGCGATCCGCCGCGGCCGCCGTGCCTCGACGTGCTGGCGCAGCACATCGTCGGCACCGCCTGTGCCCAGCCGATCGATCGCGAAGCCTTCTTCGCCGAGGTCCGCCGGACCCAGCCGTACCGCGACCTGTCGCGCCAGGATTTCGACGACACGTTCGACTTCGTTGCCACCGGCGGTTATGCGCTGGCCGCCTACGACCGCTGGCACCGTTTGAAGAAACTGCCCGATGGACGCTGGATGCTGGCCTCGCCGCTGGTGGCGCGGCAGTTCCGCATGAATGTCGGCACCATCGTCGAGCTGCCGCTGATCAAGGTGAAGATGCGGCGCGGGCCGGTGCTGGGCGAGGTCGAGGAGAGTTTCATCCAGGGGCTGGTGCCGGGCGACACCTTCGTCTTCGCCGGCCGGCTGCTGCGCTTCGAGGGGGTGAAGGAGCTGATGGCGCAGTGTTCGGTGGCCACGGGCGGCGATCCCAAGGTGCCGGCGTATGGCGGCGGCCGCCTGCCGCTCTCGACCTTCCTGGCCGACCGTGTACGCGGCATCCTGCAGGACCCGGCGCGGCACCCCAAGCTGCCGGCCGAAGTGCGCGAGTGGCTGCGCATTCAGCGTATCCGTTCGACCCTGCCCAGCGAGGACAAGCTCCTGATCGAAGGGTTCCCGCGCGGCGGCAAGCAGTTCATCGTGGCCTATTGCTTCGAGGGCCGGAACGCGCACCAGACACTCGGCATGCTGCTGACGCGCCGCATGGAACGCATGGGGCTGCGGCCGTTGGGCTTCGTCGCGACGGATTACGTGCTGGGCCTTTGGGGGCTCCGCCCACCGACCAAGGCGCAGCTCGACCAGCTCTTCGACGAGGACATGCTGGGTGACGATCTCGAAGCCTGGATGGACGAGTCGACGATGCTGCGGCGCTCGTTCCGCAATGTCGCGGTGATAGCCGGCCTGATCGAGCGGCGCTTCCCCGGCGAAGAGAAGTCGCGCCGGCAGGTGACGTTCAGCTCGGACCTGATCTACGACACGCTGCGCCAGCACGAGCCCGGCCACATCCTGCTGCGCGCCACGCGTCAGGATGCAGCCTGGCAGCTCGCCGACCTGAAGCGCCTGGGCGATCTTCTGAAGCGCGCCAAGGGCCGCATCGAATACCGCCGCCTTGATCGCATCTCGCCGCTCGCCGTGCCGGTTTTGCTGGAGATCGGCCGCGAGAGCGTGCTGGGCGGTACGGCGGAGGACGAACTGCTCGACATCGCGGCGCAGGAGCTGATCGACGAGGCGACGCGGCTCTGAGTCTTCGCTCAGAGCTCGGCCAACCGGCGGTATTTCACTTCGAGGCGCGTCAAGACGGCAAGGTTGCGCGTCGCCTCGGCGCCGGCCCAGCGCCGGTTGACGGCGCTCGCCTCGCGAATGCGTTCCAAGGTGCGGCGGTAGGTTTCCGTCCAGGCCGTCCTGTCGCCTTGCTGCGTGCCTTCGCGTGCCGCCTGACTCAAGGTCGCGTCGATGTTGATCATGCGGCAGGTGTAGCCGTAGGCCGCGGCCTTGAGGTCCGGTGAGGCGATCCAGGCTTCGAGCGTGCTGGGTGCGTAGAGCGGACAATCCTCCAGAGCCTGCGCGGCGGCGGGCCCTGCCAGTGAGACAGCGATCAGGAAAACGACGAGCAGTCGCACGTAAGGCCGGCCACCAGATCAGTGGAAGTCACGACTATGGATGCGAATCTTGGGCCGGTCGAGGACGATGCGGCTGCGGTCGTATCCCTGGGGCGTCGGCGGTTGGGTGGGCACGCTGCGGCTTGACCGGTGGCGTGTGGCGTTGGCCTCGGCGATCTTCATCGTCCGGCGGTCACCCGGATCGGTCCGGACCTCATCCCCGCGGCCCTGCGTGAGGTGGAAGGTGTCGAGATCGGAAATGGAGTCGAGTTCGGCCGAAAGATCCCAGAGCTCGTCGGCGACGAGGTGGATGACGACATAGTCTCCTTCGCCTTCGCGCTGGATTCTGCCGCGCACGCCCATCAGGCGCGAACCCATGACGATGCGGCGGTGCGCCTCGAACACCTTGGGCCAGACCACGAGGTTGGCGATGCCCACCTCGTCCTCGATGGTGACGAAGACCACACCCGAGGCGGTGCCCGGCCGCTGGCGTACCAGCACGAGGCCGGCTAGCGAGAAGACGTCGCCGTTCCTCGACTCCTTCAGGACCGCTGTGCTGGAGATTCCTCTTTGCGCGAAGGTGGGCCGCAGCAGCGCCAGCGGGTGCGAGCGCAGGGACAGGGAGAAGCTGGCGTAGTCGTCGACGACGGCTTCGCCGAGGGTCAGCGCCGGCAAGGTCACAGCCGGCTCAGGAGCCTGCACGGCCGGCCCGTCGAGCAAAGGCAGCGGCAGGTCGGAAAAGCCACGTACCGCCCACAACACGTCGCGGCGCGACAGGCCTAGCGAAACGAAGGCATCGGCGCGCGCCAACGCCAGGATCTGGCGCTTGGTAAGGCCGGAGCGCCGCCACAGATCGGCCGGATCGCGATAAGGCGTCGTGCGCTGCGCGACCATTCGATCGACGTCGGCCTCGGAGAGGCCGGTCACCTGGCGCAGGCCTAGGCGCAAGGCACAGCGGTTGCTGTGGTCCCTGCGTTCCAAAGTGCAATCCCAGATGCTCGCATTGATGTCGGGTGGGCGTACTTCGACACCGTGCTCGCGCGCATCACGGATCAGTTGCGCCGGTGCATAGAAACCCATGGGTTGCGAGTTGAGCAGGGCGGCGGCGAAGACTTCAGGATAGTAGTGCTTCACCCAGGAAGAGTCGTAGACCAGCAAAGCGAAGCTCGCGGCGTGGCTTTCGGGAAAGCCGTACTCGCCGAATCCTTCGATCTGCTTGAAACATCGCTCGGCAAAGCTGAGCTCGTAGCCTTTCTTCACCATGCCTTCGATGAAGGGGGTCTTGAACTTGTAGATCGTGCCGTTATGGCGGAATGTTGCCATGGCACGGCGCAATTTATCCGCTTCCTCCGGCGTGAAGTCGGCTGCGACCATGGCGATCTGCATTGCCTGTTCTTGGAACAATGGCACGCCCAGTGTTCTTTTCAGGACAGATTTGAGTTCCGGGCTTGGATAGGTGATGGCATCCGGATTGGCGCGGTTCTTCAGGTAAGGATGAACCATGCCGCCTTGGATCGGGCCGGGGCGTACGATCGCCACCTCGACCACGAGATCGTAATAGTCCTTTGGCTTCAGACGCGGCAGCATCGACATCTGAGCACGGCTTTCGACCTGGAAGACACCGACCGAATCGGCGCGCCACAGCATCTTGTAGACTTCCTGATCGTTCGGCCGCATGCCGAGCGACTTGTGCTCGTCGTAATGGGTTTTGAGCAAGTCGAAGCTCTTGCGTAAGGCCGTCAGCATGCCGAGGGCCAGCACGTCGACCTTGTAAATACCCAGAACGTCGAGATCGTCTTTGTCCCATTCGATGACGGTGCGGTCTTCCATCGCCGCATTCTGGATCGGCACCAATTCGTCCAACCGATCCTCGGTCAGGACGAAGCCACCGACATGCTGCGAGAGATGGCGCGGGAAGCCACACAGGGCAGAAGACAATTCAAGTGCCAGCATGAGGCGCGGATCCATGGGATCGAGGCCCGCATCCCGCACGTGATCGACTTTGACTCCGCTCGACCCCATGCCCCACACCGTGTCGGCCATCACGCCTACCGTGTCAGGCGAAAGACCGAGCACCTTGCCGACGTCGCGAATGGCACTGCGGCTCCTGTAGGCGATCACCGTGGCGGCCAAAGCAGCGCGCGTGCGGCCTTTTTCGTCGTAGATCCACTGGATCACTTCCTCGCGACGCTCGTGCTCGAAATCGACGTCGATATCAGGCGGTTCGTCTCGTGCGTTCGAGAGAAACCGCTCGAACAGAACCTCGACCTCTTTGGGGTTCACCGATGTGATGTGAAGGCAATAGCAGACGGCGGAATTGGCGGCGGAGCCACGACCCTGGCAGAGGATTTCCCGGCTGCGGGCATATTCGACGATCTCGTGCACGGTCAGGAAGTAAGGTGCGATCTTCTTTTGGTCGATCAGGTCGAATTCGTGCCGGATTGTGTCGGCGATGTCCTGAGGAATCCCATCGGGATAGCGCTTCCGGGCGCCCTCCCAGGTGAGACGCATGAGCTTGTTCATCGGCGTCTCGCCGCCTTCGTACAGGACCGGATACTGGTAGGTGAGTTCCTTGAGCGAGAAGCTGCAGCGCTGCACAATCTCCTGCGTGTGTGCGATGGCGTGTGGATGGCGGTGGAACAGGCGCGCCATTTCCCGGCCGTCCTTGAGATGACGCTCGGCGCTGGCGAAACGGCGGAAACCCAGTTCGTCGACGGTGCAGCCCAGCCGAATGGCGGTCACCACATCCTGCAGAGCCCGTCGTTCGGGAGCGTGATAGTGCACGTCGTTGGTGGCGACGAAACGCACGCCGAATTCGGCGGCGAGATTGTCGAGCCGGGCGAGGCGGCGGGCATCGTCGCCGCGGAACAACATGGAACCGGCGAGATAGCAGCGGTCGCCGAACAGATCAGCGAGGGCGCGTAGCCGTTCGTGGAAGGTTGGATCGTCGAGGTGGCGTGGCGGCAGGACGATCGCCAGGATGCCTTCGGCATGTGCTGCGAGATCGTCGAAGGTGAGGTTGCACTTCCCCTTCGCCGCTCGCCGGTTGCCCTGGGTCAGCAGGCGGGAGAGGCGCTTGTAGGCATCGAGATCGGTGGGATAGGCGAGCAGCGAGTAGCCGTCGCGCGTTTCGATACGGCTGCCGACCAGTAGTTTGATCCTGTCGGGATCGGTCTTCTTCTCCCCTTTGGCGGCAGCGAAGGCCCGCACCACCCCCGCCAGCGTGTTGCGGTCGGTGATGCCAATGGCGGTATGGCCGAGCTCGATCGCACGCTCTACCAGCTCACGCGGATGCGAGCCGCTGCGCAGGAAGCTGTAGTTGGTCGTGACCTGGAGCTCGGCATAGTCCATGGCTTCATGCCGGGACGAGTTCGCGTATGCGGGCGAGCGGCAAGCCACGCACGTCGATTGCCGCTGTCTTCAAGGCTTGCAAGAAAGTCTCGTCAGTGCAGACCAGAGGCGCGGCGGTGGCTTCGGCGCAGGCCGCATAGAAGCATTCGTGCACCGGCCGGCCACATTGCAGGGCGATGGCGAAGGCGCGGTTGCGCAATCGGGCCGAGTCGACGAAAGCCGAAATGAAAGCGGGCAGGGCGATGTTGCGCACAATGGGCTCGGCTTGTTCGGCCGAAATCTCGCCACGTGTCACTTTCTTCCATGCCAGCTCGGCGACACCGGCGATCAGAATGTCGGGCGCGATCAGCTCGTGCTTGTCGGCCAGCAACATGCGCGCCTGCGGGCGTAATGGCTCCTCGACGAACCATTTAAGCGCCACACTGGGATCGACGACGACGATCATGGCTCGCTGCCTGCACAGGCGAGCAGGCCGCTGTCGGTCTGCAACACGATGGTGGGTGTCATGGCGGCGATGCGGTCGGCTTCGGCCAGAGCATCGAGTACCAGTGGCTGGCGCGACGTATGGGTGAGCAGGTCGCGCAGATCGGCTTCGAGGGAGCGCTTGCGGCTGCGGGCACGCGCCTTCAGACGTTCGATGGTCGCGTCGTCGAGACCGCGAATCGTCAGGGTGTTCTTGGGCTTCTTTGCCACCTCTTCCACCACTTGCACTTCTTCCATGTTCCCCTCCTAGGCGCAGAAACCGTGGAGGAACCAGCGCGCCGTCGGCTGGCCGTTGGCGGCGACCTTGTAGGCGCCGTCGCGGAACAGCCAGAAGCGGCCGCCATCGTCGTCCTCGACACGGTAGTAATCGCGAACCAGCGGCACGCCGCCGGCCGGTGGTCGGCTGCCATCGGGCCGCGGCCGCCACCATTCGTCGGCAATCCGCTCCGGTCCTTCGGCGCGCACGATTCGATGCTTGTGCTGGCGCCAGGAAAAATGGCGCGGCGGATCGTCGGGCACCGGCGCCATGACATCGACCGGCTCGGACCGCTGCAGCAGCCGCGTCGGCCGCGCGCCCTTGAGGCCGGCCACGCGCGCCCAGGCGCCGGTCGCGGCAGGCTTCGTCCCGACAGAGACCGCGACCTGCACGCGTTCGGGCAGATGACTGTCGCGTGGCAGCAACCGCACGACATTCGCTGTTCCCAACCGCAGCGCCAAACGGTCGGCAAGATCGATCGTGCCGTCGATGCCAGCGGGAACGGCCGGTGCGTTCTGGTCGGGCAGGGCATCCTGCGTGCCACTCCAGGCCTCGACTTCGGGGGCGCCCAGGATCATCAGTTCGACGCCGAAGCCGGCATCGAGTTCCCCTAGTTTTTCCTCGAAGAGTTTCATCAATCTCGGATTGTCGCGATTGGGTCGGCTGGTGCCGATCGACGTGCGGTCGACCGATCCGTCGACGCGGTAGAGCGCGATCTTGAGCTTGCGGGCCCCGACACCCGCCTGCTCGAACTGCCGACAGAGTGCGGCCAGGAGCCGGCTGGTGGCGGCAGCGATATCCTCCGGCCGGCCGATAGGTTCGGCGAAGGCGAGGCGTGTACGGAAAGCGGGTGGTGGGCGGCGCGGCTCGATTGGCTCGGCAAGCGTGCCCAGCGCCTGGTCGAGGCGGGCGAGGGGCTGGTCGCCGAACCGGCGGGCGAGCGGCGCTCGCGGCATCGGGTAGAGATCGCCGATGCGACGCAGGCCGAGCTTGAGGAAGGTCTCCAGGATCGGTGCATCGAGCCGCAACCCTTCGACCGGCAGCCCCGCGAGCGCGGCGCGCTGGCTGTGGCGAGGGCAGAAGAGATCGGCTTGGCGTTCGGCGAAGCGGGCCAATGCCCAGGCGGCACCCGCCGTGTCGGCCATTGCCGCCCGGCAAGCAAAATCGTGTCGTGAAAGCCGCTGGGTCAGGTCGGCGAGCAGGGCGCGTTCGCCGGCCTCGCCCGTGCCGAAGAGATGGGTGCAGCCCGTGACGTCGAGCAGCAGGCCGGCATCGCCGCCGAAGCCGCCGGCACTGCAGGCTTCCGTGCCTTCCTCGGCGATGGCACTGCCCAGAGGATCGATTGCCACCCAGGGCGTGTAGCGATCGCACCAATTGGCAATCGTCTCGATCAGTCGGCGGTCGGCCTGCGGTTCGCCTGCCGTGGTGACGAGATCGGGCAGCAAGGCACGCGCATCGGCCAGCCGCATGTGCGGACGCAGACCGGCGGCGCGAGCATGGCCGTTGACTGCGGCAAGGCGCGGGCAGCCATCGTGCCAAACGACGGTAGCGGCCGATCTAGCCGACCAGTCGCGCGGCGTCGGACTCTGGCCAGTACGCGCTAGACGATCCGTCGAGAGTTTGGGGAACCACAGAGAGACAATGCGTTTCATCGTTCCACTCCACGAGCCATGACGGGATTTCAGCAGCCGACGGTGTGCCGAAGCGGTTGCGCCTCAGTTCGAGACGCCAGCGCGCGGCGCCGACATCGCTGAGGCCAGGTGTCGAATGCGAGGGCGCCGAGGCGATTCGCCAGCGCGTCGCGCACACGCTTTGCGGTGGCGCAGGCTGTGCCCTCAGCAGCAAAGCGGGAATGCCGCTCTTCTCGGCAGCCAGCGACAGGCGGCGGCCCGCAGTCGGGTCGGCGGCGCGCGTCTCGCCCAGGACCACGGCGATGCCGGGACAGCGCAGCCCTTCTTCCATTGCCCAGAAGAGATCCGCGTCGCGCTGCGCTGTGACCATCAGCACGCGAGCCGGGTCGAACCAGGCGGAGAGCGTCGGCATGTAAGGCGGAGCATCGAAGGTGCCCGTGGGACGCCGGCACCACAGGATCGTCCCCCCGGTCTGCCGGACGAAGCGACCGACGATATGTCCGGCAAACCCCAGCGCCGCCCCGTCATGCGAAGCGACACGGCCGGAGGGTGCAGGGCCTGCCTCGATCTCGTGCAGCGCGCCGGTCAGCAGACCGCCGTCGGGCAGCAGGGCATCGATGGCCGGCAGTCCCAAGGCTACGCTGGCAGCGCGACCGCCCCTTTGGGCGCTGTGGGCGCGCTCCAGCCGGCGCACTTTTTCCCGCAGGCCGAGCGGGACGGCGGCTGCCAGATCGTTGGCGGCAGGGGGAGCAAAGGCATTTGGGGAAATGACAGGCATCGCCCCCTCGAAGGTCGATGAAACGCGTTGGGGATATTCAGAGATACAATGTTCTTGTTTTGTTCTAGTTCTCTCGGCGCCAAGAGTCAACGGGAGTCCGAGGGGAGGGATTAAGGGGCTGGCATGCCGCCTGCATTTTGCTGAAGCTGAGGGGCTTTCCCGCGATACCGCGCCGGAGATCCAATGACCGCACGCCTATCCGCCACCGCCCTGCTGGCGACCCTGTTTGCCCTGCTGGCAGGGTCAGCGCTGGCGCGCTGTTCCAAAAACCTCGTCGAGCTGGGTCCTGCTCTGTTGGGCCGGGGCGTTCAGGTCGCTTCGCTCGATGGCATGCAAATGGTCGCTGACAGCGCCAGCCGTGCCATCATCACTTTCCTCGGCCATGCCAGTTTCGAGATCAACACACCTCAAGGTGTGCGGGCCATCACCGACTACAACGGCCTGAACGGCTTTGGCCGAAAGCCCGACATCGTGACGATGAACAACGCGCACTCCACCCACTACACGGATCATCCCGAGGAGGGCATCACCTACGTACTGCCGGGATGGCCGACCAAGCCCGGCGAAACCGAAGCCAAGCACGACGTCACCTTGAAGGATCTCAAGGTATCGAACGTGCCGACCAATGCGCGCGACTGGGGCGGCGGTTCGGCGCGCATCAACGGCAACTCGATCTTCACCTTCACCATCGGCGATCTCTGCATTGCCCATCTCGGCCACTTGCACCACCGCCTCACCAAGGAGCATCTCGACGAGCTCGGCCGCATCGACGTGCTGATGGTGCCGATCGACGGCGCCTACACGGTGGGTTTGCCGGTCATGGTGGAGGTCGTACGCCAGCTTCAGCCGCGCATCGTCCTGCCCATGCACTATTGGGGCCGCGGTCAGGTCGCGCGTTTCGAGGAGCTGATGCAGGACCAGGATGCCGTCTTCATCTGGCCCGACCGCCGCACCATCGAGGTCGCGCACGATACCCTACCGGAGAAGCTCACCGTTTATGTCGTTGGCGGTAATGGCGGCGATTGATTACAAGACAAGGCATAAGAGGTCGCGATGCTGAGCTGGGTGGTCCGCCTGATTTTGATTGCTGCGAATTTCGTGGCGGGGTTCTTTGTCGCCGAAGACGCCCTCAACTTCGAGGTCATCCAGGGCGTGATCTCACTGTTTCTCGTCGCGCTGGTGGTGTTCATCCTGGCCTTCTGGCCCTCGAGCTGGACGCGCTTCTTCAACAATCTCGGTAAGAAAGCCTAGGCAGGTTCCGCAATCGCAACCGAAACCGATCACTATCTCGCGCGCTGGAACCTCAAACCCGACGGCGATCTGCTGAAGACTCACAGCAGCGTCCTGCTGCCGGTGCGTCGCGGGGACGTTCCGGCAATGCTGAAGATCGCGCTCGAGAAGGAAGAACAGCGGGGCTGTCGCCTGATGGCCTGGTGGCGAGGCGAGGGCGCCGCGCGCGTGTTGGCCGAGGACGACGGCGTGCTTCTACTCGAACGCGCCATGGGGCCACGGTCGCTGGCGACGATGGCGCGCTCCGGCCAGGACGACGAAGCGACGCGTATTCTTTGCGAGGTGACCAGTCGCTTGCATCGGCACTGCGCCCCGCTGCCTCCCGATCTCGTACCGCTCACAGTCTGGTTCGAGCCGCTATTGCGAGCTCGAGGTCAGGACGGCGTCATTGCAGAGGGCCGCAGCGTTGCGCAGGAACTTCTGGAGCATCCGCGGGAGATCGTCGTGCTGCACGGCGACATCCATCACGAGAACGTGCTGGATGCCGGCTCGCGCGGTTGGATCGTCATCGATCCGAAGGGACTGCTGGGCGACCGCGCCTTTGATTTCGTGAACATCCTGCGCGATCCTGACGAACCGACGGCCCTTGCGCCGGGCCGCTTTGCGCGTCAGGTCGAAGTCATCGCCGAAGCCGCTGCCCTCGACCGCACACACCTGCTGCGCTGGACACTCGCCTTCGCCAGCCTCTCGGCCGTATGGATCCTGGGCGATGGCGACCATCCGGGCCTCGACCTTGTCGTCGCCGAGCTGGCGGCAGCGGCCCTCAGAGCCTGAGGTTGGTGCGCGCCAGGTCGATGATCTGCGTGGCGCGGCCGTCCATCACGGCCTTCATCAGGAACAGGCTGAAGCCGTAGGCCTGTTCGAGCGTCGCCTTGGGCGGCATGGCGAGTTCCTGGCGGGCGCTTACGACATCGACCAGGGCAGGCCCCTTGTGGGCGAAGGCATCGCGCAGGGCACCTTCGAGCTTGGCCGGGTCCTCGACCCTGACGCCCTTGATACCCATGGCCGCGGCCATGGCTGCGAAGTCGGGGTTCTTGAGTGTGACGGCGGTGTCGACAAAGCCCGCGGCCTTCATCTCCATCTCGACGAAGCCCAGCGTGCCGTTGTTCAGCACTACCACCTTCACCGGCAGGCCGAGCTGGGCGAGGCTGATGAAATCGCCCATCATCATGGCGAAGCCGCCGTCGCCCGACATGGAGATGACTTGCCGGCCCTTGTGTGAGGCCTGCGCGCCGATCGCCTGCGGCATGGCGTTGGCCATCGAGGCGTGATTGAACGAGCCGATCAGGCGCCGCTTGCCGTTCATCTTCAGATAGCGTGCCGCCCACACCGACTGCGTGCCGACATCGCAGGTGAAGACCGCGTCGTCATCGGCCAGCTCGCTGATCAGGCGCGCAACGTACTGCGGATGGATGATCTTGCCGCCGGGCTTGCTCTCGGCGAGTTTGTCGAGATCGGCGCGTGCCTTGGCATAGTGTGCGAGGGCGGCGTCGAGGAACGTCCGGTCCGTCTTGGGTTTCAGCCGGGGCAGCAGGGCCGCCACCGTATCGGCGACGGTGCCGACCACTCCGATATCGAGGCGGCAGCGATTGCCGAGGCTTTCGGCCCTGATGTCGATCTGCGCCACCTTGGCCTGCTCGGGGTAGAATTGCCGATAGGGGAAGTCGGTGCCGAGCAGCAGCAGCGTGTCGCATTCCTTCATGGCGGCATAGCCCGAAGCGAAGCCGATCAGGCCGGTCATGCCGACATCGAAGGGATTGTCGTACTCGACATGCTCCTTGCCACGCAGCGAATGCACGATCGGCGCATTCAGAGTGCGCGCCAGGTCGACCACGGCGCCATGTGCACCGGCGCAGCCTGCGCCGCACATCATGGTGACTTTCTTGCCGTTGTTCAGGAGCTCGGCCAAAGCATCGAGATCGGCATCGGACGGCCGCACGACCGGCGGCTTGGGGGCGAGCCAGGTCGCGACCTTGGCGTCGGTCTTGAGCAGCGCCACGTCGCCCGGGATCACGACCACCGCCACGCCGCGCTCGGCGACGGCGACGCGGATCGCCTTGTCGAGGACCCGCGGCATCTGATCGGGATTGGAGACCAGCTCGACATAGTGCGAGCACTCGGCGAAGAGCTGCTCGGGGTGCGTCTCCTGAAAATAGTGGCCACCGATCTCCGCACTCGGAATATGCGCGGCGATCGCCAGCACGGGCACGCGGCTGCGGTAGCAGTCGAACAGGCCGTTGATGAGGTGCATGTTGCCGGGGCCGCAGCTCCCGGCGCAGACCGCAAGTTCGCCGGTGAGGTGGGCTTCGGCGCCGGCGGCGAAGGCGCCGGCTTCCTCGTGGCGCATGTGGACCCAGTCGATCTCCTTCATGCGGCGCAGCGAATCGGTAAAGCCGTTCAGGGAGTCTCCAGCAACGCCGTAGATACGCTTCACGCCGGCGGCGCGCAGGGTTTCGGCCATCAGGTCGGCGATCGTCCGTGCCATGCTGAACTCCGTGATGTTGAGGGGAGAAGGTCTCCTAGGCGCGACCCTTCTCGAAGCCGGCCAGAAACTGAACCAGGTTGCGGCCGAGATCGTCGCCGAGATAGCCGCCTTCCTGCACCAAGACCGTCGGCAGGCCGGCGCGTGCAATCTTTTCGGCCATGGCGTGGAAGCCGGCGCCGGTCACTTTCAACCCCTGCAAGGGATCGCTCTCGCTGGCATCGAGGCCCAGCGCCACGACCAGAGCGGTCGGCTGGAATTCCCTGATGCGGGCCAAGGCCTTGTCTCCGGCATCGAGCCACGGCGCGTCCGCGGAGCCCAGGGGCAGCGGCAGGTTGAGATTGAAGCCCTGGCCTTTGCCGGCGCCATGCTCGTGGGCGTGGCCCCAGAAGTAGGGATAGTAGTTCGCGGGATCGGCGTGGATCGAGATAGTCAGCACGTCGTCGCGCTCGTAGAAGATTCCTTGCGTCCCGTTGCCGTGATGCACGTCGACATCCAGCACCGCGACGCGGGCGTGTTGGCTCCGCAGGCGTTGGGCTGCGACCGCCGTGTTGTTCAGGAAGCAGAAGCCGCCCGCCATGTCGGCATAGGCGTGATGGCCGGGCGGCCGGCAGAGCGCATAAGCCTGCCGCTCGCCCCCCAGCACCATATCGGCCACGGTGGTCGCCACTTCCGTGGCGGCAAGGGCTGCCTCCCAGGTGTGTGGTCCGATCGGACAAGCCATGTCGACCTGATGCCAGCCGGCCCGACCGGCTAGCGCCTTGGGATAGGAGGCATGGGCGCGCGCCGGATGGACGTTGGGCACGACCTCCGGGCTGGCGCCGGGCAGCTTGGCCCATTCGCGTGCGGCGATCTGCAGGAAGTCGATGTATTCCGGCGTATGCACCGTGGCGGCGGGAGCACTGCCAAACGCCTTGGGCGGCAGGATCTCGTGGCCGGCCTCGCGGGCCGCCGCAAGCAGTCGGGTGGCACGTTCCGGCTGCTCGGCGCTGCGCTGCT
Organism: Reyranella massiliensis 521; assembly: GCF_000312425.1. Lineage (GTDB taxonomy): Bacteria > Pseudomonadota > Alphaproteobacteria > Reyranellales > Reyranellaceae > Reyranella > Reyranella massiliensis. The sequence continues at coordinate 938,140 of NZ_HE997181.1, forward strand.
TCACGCCGCGGACGATGAAGGTCTGGGGATCGTGGCCGGCGTGCTTGTCGGAATAGACGATCTTCATAGGGTCGCGATGGCCTTTGCGTCGCGGAGAGAGGCGATATCCGTATCGCTATAGCCCACTTCGCGCATGATCTCGACCGTGTGTTCGCCCACCATGGGGGACTTGCGCCGCGTCTCGACGGGAGCGTCGGAGAGCTTGATAGGATTGGCCGCCGACTTCACCGGGCCAATGCCGGGATAGTCGATTTCGAGCACGCTGCCGCGCGCCTCGGCATGTGCGCTCACCATGACGTCGCTCACCTTGTAGGCGGCGCCGCAGGCCATGCCGGCCGGAATGAGCTTGTCGAGCAGCTCGTCTGCCGTGTGCTCCATGAAATAGGCTTCGATCATCGGCTCCAGGATGGCGCGGTTGGCGACACGGTCAGCATTGGTGGCGAAGCGCTTGTCGGCCAGCCATTCCTGCTTGCCGAGCGCCGTGCAGAGCAGCCGCCAGAAGGCATCGTTGGTTCCTGCGACGAAGATCGGCCGCGTCTTGGTCGGGAAGACGCGCAGCGGCGACAGGATCGAGTTGGAGGTGCCCATGCGGACGGGGTCCTCGCCGGTGCGGCCCTGGTTGGTGATCCAGTGGCTCATCATGTGCATGCCGACGTCGAACAGCGACAGGTCGAGCCGTTGGCCCTTGCCGGTCTTGTGCCGGCCCAGCAATGCGAAGGCAATGCCAGCCGCGCAGAACGAGCCGGTGCAATAGTCGATCGCGGCGGTGCCGACGCGGCACATCTCACCACCGTCCGGGCCGGTCGCGTCCATCAGGCCGATCTCGGCCTGGATGCAGGGATCGTAGCCGGCACGGCCTGCATAGGGGCCGGTCTGGCCGTAGCCCGAGACCGAGGCATAGATCAGGCGCTCGTTCTCCTTGGAGACGGTATCCCAGCCGAAACCCAGCTTGTCGATGACGCCCGGCGTGAAGGCTTCCATGAACACGTCAGCCTTGCGCACCAGGCGCATCAGCACGTCGCGGCCACCCTGGGTGCGCAGGTCGAGCGCGAGGCCGCGCTTGTTGCGATTCATCGAAGGCACCCAGGCGCCGTCGAAATGCGGGCGGAAATGCTCGCCGTTCAACGGCTCGACCTTGATCACATCGGCGCCCATGTCGCCCAGGATCTGGCCGGCGGTCGGTCCGGCGATGACTTGCGTGAGGTCGAGAACGAGCGTGTCGGAAAGCGGCAGCATGGGCGTGAAATTCCTCCTGGAGGGCAGCACCCTTGCAAGACCCAGACCTGCCGCTCAAGCACTTCGTTTCGCTGGCTGGCATTTGCTATGGTCGCGCGTTCCGTCTTGCCTGGAGTTGCCATGAAGTCCGCAGAACGCCCCAATCTTCGCGTCGATTTCGACCGCTTGTGGTCGAGCCTGATGGAGCTAGGCCAGATCGGCGGCACCGAGAAGGGCGGCGTTTGCCGCATCGCGTTGACCGACCTCGACCGGCAAGGACGCGACCTCTTCGTGCGTTGGGCGAAGGAGGCGGGCTGTACCATCAAGGTCGACCAGCTCGGCAACATCTTCGCCCGCCGCGAAGGCCGCGATCCCACCAAGCCACCCGTCATGACCGGCAGCCATCTCGATACCCAGCCGACCGGCGGCAAGTTCGATGGCGCCTATGGCGTGATGGCTGGACTGGAAGTGTTGCGCGTGCTGCACGACTCCAACTACGTCACGGAGGCGCCGATCGAGGTCGCGGTCTGGACCAACGAAGAGGGGTGCCGCTTCGCGCCGGCCATGGTGGCCTCGGGCGTGTTCGGCGGTGCCTTCGAACTCGACTATGCGCTGGCCATCAAGGATCGTGAGGGCGTCACCTTCGGCGAGGCGCTGAAGAAGATCGGCTACGACGGCAAGGAGCCCGTCGGCGGCCGCAAGGTCGGCGCCTTCTTCGAGGCGCATATCGAGCAGGGGCCGATCCTCGAGCGCGAAAAGAAGACGATCGGCGTCGTCACGGGTGCGCAGGGGCAGCGCTGGTACGAGATCAACTGGACGGGCATGGAAAGCCACGCTGGCACGACCCCCATGGAAGGCCGTCGCGATGCGCTGGTCGGCGCCGCCGAACTGATCGTCGAGGCCCGTCGCATCGGCAACCGGCCGAACGGACGGTCCACGGTAGGGGTGATCGATAGCCTGCCGCAGGCCCGCAACACCATCCCCGGCCGCGTGTTCATGACGCTCGACTTCCGCCATCCCGACAACGACGAACTCACCAGGATGGATGCCGACATGCGCGCGGCCGCGGCGGAGATCGCCAAGCGCCATCGCCTCGACGTGAAGATCGAACAGATCTGGCACTTCCCGGCATCGCCCTTCGCCAAGGAGCTGGTCGATTCAGTGCGTCGCGGCGCGCAGCAGGCGGGTTACGCCCATATGGATATTGTGAGCGGCGCCGGTCACGACGCCTGCTATGTCAGCCGCGTCGCGCCGACCGCCATGGTCTTCGTGCCATGCAAGGACGGCATCAGCCACAACGAGATCGAAGACGCGACTCGCGACGATGTCGGGGCCGGCGCGCAGATCCTTCTGCAGGCGATGGTCGATACCGCCAACAAGTAGAGTAGAGGCTGTCGTGAAATCGGGGGGATTTGTTTCGGTCGCGACCGCTGCCTTGGTCGCGACCATCGCCGGCGCGGGCGGCACGCTGCCCATCATCCTGGCAGCGGCCCAGGCGGTCGGCGCCACGCCGGAGCAGGCGAGTTCGTGGGTCTCGGGCCTGTCGCTTGCTACCGCATTCAGCGCCCTGGTGCTGAGCGTCCGCTATCGCATGCCCATCATTGCCGCCTGGTCGACGCCAGGCGCAGCGCTGATCGCCTCGACCACCGGCGTGCCGAGCTTCGCGGCCGCCGTGGGGGCCTTCGTACTGGCGGCCGTGCTGATCCTGCTCACCGCCGCGGTGCGGCCGCTTGGCCGGCTGATCGAGAGGATTCCGGCCAGCATTGCGGCCGCCATGCTGGCGGGCATTCTGCTGCGCCTCGTAATGGCGATGATCGAGCATGTCCCGACCTCACCGCTGCTGGTGCTGCCGCTGCTCGTCCTGTTCCTGGTCGTGCGCGCGTTCCTGCCGGCGCTGGCGTCATTGATCGTACTGGTGGCCGGCGGCCTGCTCGCCTGGTCGCTTGGCCTTGTGAAGCCGTTGCCGCCGATCGGGTTCACCTCCATCGAGCTCACCGCGCCAGCCTGGGATCTTGCGACCCTGATCGGGCTCGGCGTGCCGCTCTATCTTGTGACGATGGCATCGCAGAACCTGCCGGGATTCGCCGTGCTGCGGGCCTCGGGTTATCAGCCGCCGACCCAGCCCATCCTCGCCGTCACGGGCGCGGCATCGCTCGGCACGGCCTTCATGGGCGCCCACACATCCAACCTCGCCGCGATCTCGGCGGCGCTCTGCACTGGCCCCGATGCTCATCCCGATCCGGCGAAGCGCTGGATGACCGGACCGTTCTACGCGCTGTTCTGGGGATTGATCGCCGTGTTCGGGGCCTCGCTGGTCGGCCTGTTCGGCGCGCTGCCGCCAGCGCTGCTGGCCACGGTCGCAGGCACGGCATTGTTGGGCTCGATGGCGAGTGCCATGGGCAGCGCCTTGGCCGGTGATCAGGACCGGCTGGCCGCAGCCGGCACGCTCGCAGTTACCGTCTCGGGCGTCACCTTGATGGGCGTGGGCTCCGCCTTCTGGGGGCTCGTCTTCGGTCTCCTGATCCTCGGTATCGACAGGGCCGTAAAGCGCTGACTGTCTCTGTTGACAATATATAAGTACATACTTATATATTGGTCATGTCATCCCTAGGCGATATCGCCACCGTTATGCGCACCCTGGCCGATCCGACGCGGCGGGCGGTGTTCGAACAAATCGCGACTGCCGGCGAGCTCACGGTCGGGGCGCTGACGGCGCGCAACGACGTCTCCCAGCCGGCAATTTCGCAGCATGTCCGGTCGCTCAAGGAAGCCGGCCTGCTCAGCGAACGCCGCGAGGGCCGGAACATCCATTATCGCTGCGAGCCGCGCGGGCTCGCACCGCTGGTCGACTGGCTGGGTGTCTACGGCGTCTTCTGGCGCGAACGCTTCACCAACCTGAAGTCCCTGCTCGAGGAGATGGACAATGACCAACCCGAACCGAGGCGCCGCGGTGACTGAGGTCGTGCGCGACATCGTGGTCGAAGAGGTTCTGCCGCACTCTCCCGAGAAGATCTGGCGTGCTTTGACCGCGGCCGAATTGCTCGCACGCTGGCTGATGCCCAGCGACTTCGAGCCCATCGTCGGCAAGCGCTTCCATTTCCGTACCCAGCCGATGGGCGACTGGGACGGCGTCGTCCACTGCGAGGTTCTTGAAGTCGTACCGTTGAAGCGACTCGTCTATAGCTGGAAGGGCGGCTCCAAGAACAATGCCAAGTACGGATCGGAGCTTGATAGCGTTGCCACCTGGACGCTCGAACCCGCGGGCTCCGGGACGCGCCTGAAGCTCGTGCATTCGGGGTTCCGGTCGCCGGAGAACGATTTTGCCTACGATACGATGAAGTCCGGCTGGGGCCGCATCATGGCGCGGATTGCCGAGATTGCGGCGTAAGCGGGAAACGTGCGGCATAGGCTTCGAGCGGCAGCTCCAGTCCGCGGCACAAGAAGCTGATCGTGTGGTAGTAGCCCACCAGCGCAATCGTCTCGAGTATCTGCGTCTCGTCGAAGTGCACGGCGAGGACATTCCAGGTCGATGTCGCAATCGTGCGATGGTCGACCAGATCGTCGACGACGGCGATCAGGGCTTGCTCGTCTTGCGTCCAGCAGGGCGCATCGGCCGGGCCGTGCACAAGGGCCGCGACCTGATCGGTATCCAAGGCCACGCGGTTCGCGAAGAAGGCGACGTGGACGCCCCATTCGTATTCGCAGCCCAGCCGGGCCGTGGTGCGGTCGATGACGATTTCGCGCTGACGCAGCGAAAGGGCGCCTTTGTCGAGCAGGCCGCCGGCGAACATCTTGCCGAACACGCGAGGGTTCCTGGCCATCGTGCGGAACAGGATCAGCGGCTCCACGTCCTTGGGCATGATACGGTCGAGTTCAGCGGCGATCGTGGGGGGATAGGGCGCTTCGGCCGGGGCGATGCGGGGCATGGCGGGTCTCCGTTTGTGCTACAGATTACGTAGCAACGGCCAGGCGTCATTGCTACAGAAATTGTAGTAACGGAGTGAAATAGATGGTGAAGCGCGTTCGCGGTTCGCAGACAGGCCGGCCGATCATGCGGCTGCTCGATCTGCTGGGCCGGCGCTGGACCCTGCGCATCGTCTGGGAGCTGCGCGAGGAACCGAAGCGTTTCCGCGATCTGCAGGACCGGATCGGCGCCAGCCCGACCATCGTGAACACCCGACTGGCCGAACTGCGCGAGGCGAAGCTGGTCGAACTCGACGATGCCGTGGGTTATCGCCTCACGGCGCTGGGCCGCGAGCTGCTGCAGCTCTTTCTGCCTCTGCACACCTGGTCGGAAAAGTGGGCAAAAGCGGCCGGATGACTACTTCAGAAATGGGTTGTCGCTTCCACGACCCTTGCGACGGGGCGGGAAATGTTCGGCGAGATAGTCGAGGATTTCGGCACGGTCCTCGGCCTTCACCGGTGGCATGCGGTGCTTTTCGAGCATCAGGTCGATGGTCGAATCCCAGAGGTCGCGCGTCAGCCCCTGCGCCTTGATCAGCGCCACGCCATGGCAGGCGGTGCAGGTATAGAAGGTGATCTCCCGGCCCTTGCCGTCGGGCAGATCGTCGACCGTGTCGTTGTGCGGCGGCGGCTTGCCTTTGTCGGGATCGACCGGCGGCGCTTCCACCTTGGGCGCCGGCGGCACGTAGACATACTGCTTGCGGCCCAACTCGCCCGCGCGATCGAGGGCGAGGAGCAGAAACGTCGTCGTCAAGGTGATGACGACGACGTGTGTCATGGTGAGCCGGCTCAAGATTCGACGAGCACCCGGATGCGGTTGATCGGATTGGCGCCGTAGCCTTGCGGGTTCCAGTTAGCGGCGGCGAAGGGCTGCGTCACGCCTTTGCTGTCCGTCGCCTTGGCCCAGACTTCGTAGTAGCCCGCAGTCGGCAGATCGATCGATGCAGTGAAACGCTGCCAGGCGAACTTGTTGGCGGGCGGATTGATTTTGGCGCTCTTCCAGGTGACGCCATAGTCGGTCGAGATGTCGACCGTCTTGACGTCGTAATCGCCGGCCCAGGCATGGCCACGCAGGTCGAGCTTGCGTGTGCCGGCCGCGAGCTTGGTGCCGTCGGCCGGAAAGGTGATGACCGACCGCACGGGCATTGATTCGAGGATCGCCATGTCCTTGGCGTCGCCCTTGCTGCCGGGCACGATCGGGGTCTTCGGTACACGGTAGGAGAAGCCGCCCATGCCGGGACCGTCATGCTCCTTGTCGCGCACCCAGATGCGCTTCAGCCACTTGGTCGACGCCGAGGCCGGCCAGCCCGGCACGACGAGGCGTACGGGCGCGCCGTGGATCAGCGGGATGTCCTGGCCATTCAGCTTGAAGGCGATCAGCGTGTGCTCTTCCATCGCCTTGGCCATCGGTACGCCGCGCGAGATGCTGGGCTTGTCGGTTTCGCCGGCGAGCGTCGGATCGGCGCCATAGTGGCCCGTGTACGTGGCCGACGGCTTCACGCCGGCCGCCTTCAGCACATCGGCCAGGCGTACGCCGGTCCATTGCGGGCAGCCCGCGCCGCCGTTGGTCCACTGATTACCCCGCGCTTCGGGCGAGAAGAAGGAGCGGCCGTTGCCGCCACATTCCAGCATCAGATTGTAGGTGACGTTGGGGAAGCGGCTCGCCAGCTCGCCGACGCTGATCTCCAGCGGCGTATTCACTTCGCCGTCGATCTTGATCTTCCAGGCCTTGGGATCGCCCGTCACGTCGGGGACCTGGCCATTGTTGCGGATGAAGAGCTTGGCCGTCGGCGTGACGTCGTCGTCCAGCAGCTCGGCCTGCGTCTCGGCGACCAGCGGCTTGTCGCCAAGGATCGCGAGCTTGGCCTTGCCATCCATTTCGAGGAGCTTGGGTCCCTTGGCTGCAGCAGGCGCGCCTTGCGCTAGTGCCGCGCCAACTGGCGGCAATGAAGCACCGACTGTTGCCATCCCGACTCCCTTCAGCAGGTTACGTCGCGACGCCTTGATTGTTCCCGTTCTCGGCATTTTTTCCTCCCAGGACACCGAATTCTTAGCTCAAACTCTCCGTCGCGTCAGCCAGCCCGACAGGATCAATGCACAGGCCGCCACGCAGACGATGATGGTGGCCAGTACGTTAATTTGCGGATCGACGCCGAGGCGGACGCTGGAATAGACGCGCATCGGCAGGGTTTGCGACTGCGCGCCGGCCACGAACTGCGTCAGGATCAAATCGTCTAACGACAATGTGAAGGCGAGCAGCCAGCCAGAACCGACGGCTGGCGCGATCAGCGGCAGGGTGATGGTGCGGAAGGTCGTCCACGGCGTCGCGCCGAGATCCATCGCGGCCTCTTCGAGCGAGCGATCGAAGTCGGCAAGCCGCGCCTGCACGACGATGGCGACGAAAGCGATGGAAAAGGTCGTGTGCGCGAGGGCGATGGTCAGGAAGCCGCGGTCGGGTCCGCCAAAAATCTGCTCCGAGCCTACGAAAAGCAGCAGCATGGAAATGCCCATTACAACTTCGGGCATCACCATGGGCGCGATGACCAGGCTGCCGAACAGCGTGCGGCCGAAGAAGAAGGGTGCCCGGGCGAGGGCATAGCCGGCGGCGAGGCCGATGGCGGCAGCGGCCGTGGCGCTCACAAGAGCGATGCGGAGCGACAGCCAGGCGGCGTCGAGCATTGCCTCGTTGGCGAACAGCGCCTGCCACCATTTGGTGGAGAAGCCTGCCCAGACCGTGACCAGCCGCGATTCGTTGAACGAATAGACGATCACCAGAACGATGGGCAGGTAGAGGAAGGCGTAGCCGAAGGCGAGCGCCGTGAAGGCGAATCGGGCGCGGCCGTTCATGTGCGGCGCTCCAGACTACGCGCCTGCTGGCGTTGGAACAGGGCGATGGGAGCGACCAGCAGGACCAACAGGCAGATCGCCACGGCCGAGGCCAGGGGCCAGTCGGCATTGGTGAAAAACTCGTCCCACAGGACCTTGCCGATCATCAGCGTGTCGGTGCCGCCCAGCAGATCGGGAACGACGAACTCGCCGATCGAAGGGATGAAGACCAGCAGGCAACCGGCCACGATTCCGGGCAGCGACAAGGGCAGGGTGACGGTGAGGAAGGCGATCAGGGGCCTGGCGCCGAGATCGGCCGCAGCTTCCAGCAGGCTCGTGTCGAGCTTCTCCAGGGTCGCGTAGAGCGGCAGAACCATGAACGGCAGGTAGGCGTAGACGATGCCAAGATGCACCGCCCATTCCGTGCCGAGGATGCTGCCGGGATTATCCGCGATGCCACTCCAGCGCAGGAACTGGTCGATCAGGCCATTCTTCGCCAGCAACCCCATCCAGGCATAGATGCGGATCAGGAACGACGTCCAGAAGGGCAGCACGACCAGCATCAGCAGCAGGGGGCGCCGCTCAGGTCGCGCTCGCGCAATGGCGTAGGCCATGGGATAGCCCAGCAGCAGCGCGATCAGGGTCGAGGTCGCGGCGATGCGCAACGACGACAGCCAGGCAGCGACATAGAGATCGTCGGAGAACAGCAGGGCGAAGTTCTTGAAGCTGAAGCCCAGCTCGACCGGCGGTGCGATATCGGGCGCGTTGGTGCCGAGCGCGATCGCCAACACCAGCGCGAACGGCAGCAGAAAGAAGACGATCAGCCAGAGGAAGGGCAGCGCGATGACGTAGCGCATGGCCTAGGCGCTCATTCGCTCACGCGATGCCCGGCGTCGGCCGACCAGCCGAGCCAGACTTCCTGGCCGCGCGCGAAGGAGGCGGGCTGCATGCGGTCGATGTTGGTGGTGGAGACCACCATCGTTCCTTTGCCCTCGGTGACAATGCGATAGAGCGAGCGGTCGCCTTCGTAGGCGATATCGAGGATCTTGCCGGCCACCGTGTTCGCGGCGTCGGGCCGGTCAGCGGCCAGCGTGATCTTCTCGGGCCGCAGCGCCAGCCATCCGCCATCGGCTTCAAGGATGTTGGCGATGCCGATGAAGTCGGCGACGAAGCGCGATGCCGGCCGTTCGTAGATCTCGTGCGGTGTCCCGACCTGGGCAACCCGGCCGGTGTTCATGACGGCCAATCGCGTCGCCATGGACATCGCTTCTTCCTGGTCGTGCGTGACCATGACAAAGGTGAGGCCAAGCTGCTCCTGTAGCCGCACCAGTTCGAAGCGCGTGCCTTCGCGCAGCTTGCGGTCGAGGGCGGCCAGCGGTTCGTCGAGCAGCAGCAGCTTGGGACGCTTCACCAGCGCGCGGGCCAGCGCCACGCGCTGGCGCTGACCACCGGAGAGCTGGGCCGGTCGCCGCGCGGCATGATCGGCGAGCTTCACCTGCTCCAATGCCTCGGCGACGCGCGTCGCGATCTCCGGCGCCCGTACGCCTTCGCGGCGCAGCCCGTAGCCGACGTTGGCCGCCACATCCATGTGCGGGAAGAGGGCGTAGGACTGGAACATCATGTTGACCGGCCGCAGATGCGGTGGAACGCCGGTCATGTCCTGGCCGTCGATGACGATGCGGCCGCCGTCCGGCACCTCGAAGCCTGCCAGCATGCGCAGCAGAGTGGTCTTGCCGCAGCCCGAGCCGCCCAGCAGGGCGAAGAGCTCGCCGCGCCGGATTTCGAGATCGACGCTGTCGACGGCGGTGATGGCGCCGAAGCGCTTGGTCAGTCCTTCGATGCGAACGATGGAGTCAGCAATAGGCCCAGCGTGCAATTCATCGACCCGTCTTGATGGCTGTCCACAAACGCGTGCGCTCACGCAGCTGATCGGCAGTACCGGCGGTGATGGTATAGAACTTCGCCCGCACGTCAGCCGGAGGATAGATCAGCGGATTGCCCGAGACGTCCTTGGGCAACAGCGCGAGGGCCGCCTTGTTGGCGTTGGCATAGCCCGTGAGCTCGCTCGAAGCCGCCGCCACCTTGGGTTCCAACATGAAATCGAGAAAGGCGTAGGCATTGGCGAGGTTCGGCGCATCCTTCGGGATGCCGGCAACGTCGATCCAGAGCAGCGAGCCTTCCTTGGGGATCGCATAGGCGACCTCACGCTTGTCGGCTGCCTTGGCAGCGCGATCGCGTGCCTGGAAGATGTCGCCGGAGAAGCCGAAGGCCAGGCAGATGCTGCCGCCGGCCAGCGCGTTGATGTACTCCGACGAATGGAATTTGGTGACGAAGGGCCGTATCGCCTTCACCACGTCGGCGGCCTTGGCGAGGTCCTCCGACTTCTTGGAATCCGGATCGAGGCCGAGATATCTGAGGGCGGCCGGCAGCACATCGGTGGCGCTGTCGAGCAGCATCACGCCACAATCCTTGAATTTCGACACAACCGCCGGATCGAAGATCATCCTAAGCGAATCGACCGGCGCATCCGGCATCCGCTTCTTGATCTCGGCGACGTTGTAGCCGATGCCCGTCGTGCCCCACATCCAGGGAATGCCATGGGCATTGCCGGGATCGTACTTGGCGAGCGCCGCCATGATCTCGGGATCGAGATTATTCCAGTTCTTGAGCTTGGAGCGATCGAGAGGCGTGAACAGCTTGGCCTGGAGCTGGCGCACGAAGAAGGGCGAGGCTGTCGGCACTACGACGTCGTAGCCCGACTTGCCGGTCTTGAGCTTGGCGTCGAGAATCTCGTTGGAGTCGTAGGTCGTGTAGTTGACCTTGATGCCCGTGCTCTTGGCGAAGTCCTTCAGCTGGTCTTCGGCGATATAGTCCGACCAATTGTAGACGTTGACCGATCCCTGGGCGAACGCCGACGCGGCGCTCAAGGCGAGCACCGAGGGAACGAGCAACGAAGCGAGAGCGAACAGACGCATCGGCAACTCCGGGAGAATCAGACGCCTAGATACCTATGTTGCAAGTCCCTGTCGCCGGCCAGCGCCTGCGACGTTCCGCTCCAAACGACACGGCCTTTTTCCACGATGTGGTGGCGGTCGGCGAGAGCGATCAGAGCGCCGACATTCTTGTCGATCACCAGGATCGCCTGGCCTTCGCCCTTCAGCCGGCCGAGGCAGGACCAGATTTCCTGCCGGATCAACGGCGCCAGGCCTTCGGTAGCTTCGTCCAGGATCAGCAGCTTGGGATTGGTCATCAGCGCGCGGCCGATCGCCAGCATCTGCTGCTCGCCGCCCGAGAGCTGGTTGCCCATGTTGCGCTGGCGCTCGCCAAGCCGGGGAAAGAACTCGAAGACGCGTTCGATCGTCCATGGGCTCGGCCGGCCGGTGCGGTTTGCGCTGGCGGCGATCAGATTCTCGCGAACCGAGAGGTTGGGGAAGATCTGCCGTCCCTCCGGCACCAGGCCGAAGCCCAGCCGGGCAATGCGGAAGGACGGAAGCTGATCGACACGCCGGCCCTCGAACTCGACGACGCCGCGCCGCGCCGGCATGAGGCCCATGATGGCGTGCACGGTGGTCGTCTTGCCCATGCCGTTGCGCCCCATCAGGGTCACGACCTCGCCGGCATTGATGCTCAGCTCCATGCCGAACAGCGCCTGGCTGGGGCCGTAGAAAGCTTCGAGGTCGCAGACCCGGAGCATCAGGCTACCATTCCGTCGTCGCCGAGATAGGCATGGCGTACGTCCTCGTTGGCACGGATTTCGGCCGGCGTGCCGCTGGCGATGGCCCGGCCATAGACCAGCACGGTGATGCGATCGGCGAGCTGGAAGACGGCATCCATGTCGTGCTCGATCAACAGCATCGCACGCTTGCTCTTCAGGGCGCGCAGAAAGCCGATCATGTGCTGGCTCTCCTCGACGCCCATGCCCGCCATCGGCTCGTCGAGGAGCAGCAGCGACGGATCGCCCGCGAGGGCCATGGCGATCTCGAGCTGGCGCTGCTCGCCATGGCTGAGGGCCGCCGCCAGTGTGTTCGCACGGTCACCGAGGCCCACATCTTCCAGGCCGCGGCGGGCCGGGCCGCGCAGGCGTTCATCGTTGCGTGCATCGGCCAGGAAGCGGAAGGAGTGACCGGCGTGGGCCTGCACGGCCAGCGCTACATTCTCCAGCGCGGTGAACTCGCGCAGCACCGAGGTGATCTGGAAGGAGCGCGCCAAGCCTAGGTGCACGCGCTTGTGTGTCGGCAGGTGTGTGATGTCCTGCCCTGCGAATCGGATCGTGCCGGAGTCCGGCGTGATGTTGCCGGTAAGCTGGCCGACCAGCGTCGTTTTTCCCGCGCCGTTGGGGCCGATCAGGGCATGGATTTCACCGGGCACGACGTCGATCGAGACATTGTCGGTGGCCAGCAGGCCGCCGAAGCGCTTCACGAGACGGTCCGCGCTGAGCAATGGCGTGCTCATGAGCGCCGCCCCAACAGCGAGTCGATGCCGCCGCGTGCATAGAGCGCGACTAGGATCAGCAGTGGGCCGAACACGATCTGCCAGTATTCGCCCCATCCCTTGTTGAAGAGGTCGAGCAGATGCGGCAGCGACTCTTCCAAAACGAAGAAGGCAATGGTGCCGAACAGCGGGCCGAACAGCGTGCCCATGCCGCCCAGCACGACGATGACGATGAGATCGCCCGACTTCACCCACGACATCATGGCGGGCGAGATATAGGCGCCTTCGTTGGCGAGCAGAATGCCGGCCAGTCCGCCAAAGGCGCCGGAGAGAGTGAAGGCCACGAGGCGATAGCGGAACACAGGGAAGCCCAGCGCCGTCATGCGCAGGTCGTTCGACTTGGCGCCGCGGATTACGTGGCCGAAGCGCGAATTGGCGAAGCGGCTGCAGAACCAAAGGGTACCGCAGAGAGCCGCGAAGCAGAGCCAGTAGAAGGACGCCTTGTCGCGCAAGTCGACCAGGCCGGGAAAGCGGCTGCGGCTGATGTTGAGGCCGTCGTCGGCGCCGTAGGCTTCGAGGCCGCCACCGACATAGTAGACGAGCTGCGCGAAGGCCAGGGTGATCATGATGAAGTAGAGGCCGCGCGTCCGGAGCGACAGGGCGCCGATCAAGGCGGCCCACAGCGTTGCGGCAATCAGCGCCACCGGCCACTGGATCCAGCCGCTCGATATGCCATGAACCGATAGGATGCCGACGGCATAGCCGCCGATGCCGAAGAAGACGGCATGGCCGAAGCTCACCAGGCCGCCATAGCCCAGGATCATGTTGAGGCTGACGGCGGCGATGGACCAGATGACGATGCGCGTGCCGATCGACAACAGATAGCGCTGGTCCAAAGCCTGGGTCAGCAGCGGCAGCACCGCTAGGATCAGCAGGACGAGCGCGGTGATGAGCCCGCGCGGTGTACGCAAGGCGGCTATCACGAGGCGCCGCTCACGTCCGCTGTCCGAACAGGCCGGTCGGCCGCCAGACCAGCACGCCCGCCATCACGACATAGACCAGCACCTGCGAGATCGCCGGCGCGGCGCTCGAGGCGGCGCTGGCGCTCAGGAATGTCTTCAGCAGATCGGGCAGGAAAGCGCGGCCGACGATGTCGATCTGGCCGACCACCATGGCCGCGATGAACGCGCCCTTGATCGAGCCGATACCGCCGATGACGATGATCACGAAGGCGAGGATCAGGATGTCGTCGCCCATGCCGATCTTCACCGAGGTGATGGGGGCGGCCATCAACCCGGCCAGACCGGCGAACACCGCGCCCAGACCGAATACCAGGCTGAAGAGCAGTTCGATGTTCACGCCCAGAGCGCCGATCATGCGCCGGTTGGAGGCGCCGGCACGGATCAGCATGCCGATTCGCGTGCGCGCCACCAGCCAGGCCAGCAGGATGGCGACTGCCGCGCCGACAACGATGATGGCGAAGCGATAGGCAGGGTAGGGCACGCCGGGCAGGATCTCGACCGTATGGTTCAGGAAGGTGGGCACGGCGATGCTCTTGCCGGCCGGCCCCCAGATGACGCGCACCAGTTCATTGAAGAACAGGATCAGTCCAAAGGTCGCCAGCACCTGGTCGAGATGGTTGCGGGCATAGAGCCGCCGCGCCACGACCGCTTCGACGATGAGGCCCAGGACGAAGATGGCCGGCAGCGCCAGCAGCGCGCCCAGGACGAAGGAGTCCGTCCAGCTGATCGTCGTCCATGCGATATAGGCACCCATCATGTAGAGCGAGCCGTGCGCCAGGTTGACGAGATCCATGATGCCGAAAGTCAAGGTCAGCCCGGCGGCGAGCAGGAACATCAGCAGGCCGAGCTGCATGCCGTTCAGCATCTGAAGCAGCAGGTAGTCCATGTCCCCTAGCTCATCCCCTTCAAACGAAACGGGAGCGCGGTGTGCGCGCTCCCGTCGGTACTCGTCCTGCCAGCTCTACTTCATTGGGCACTTTTCGTAGAACGGATCCTTGGCATCCTTCATCGCAGTGGCGATCGTCTTCACCGTCATCATGCCTTCCGGATCCTTGACGGCTTCCTGGATGTAGAAGTTCTGGATCGGGAACTGGTTGGTGTTGAACTTGAAGTCGCCGCGCACCGACTTGAAGTTCGCCTTCTTCATCTCGGCACGGACCTTGTCCTTGTTCGACAGATCACCCTTGAGGGCCTCGGCCGCCGAGGCGATCAGCATGATCGCGTCGTAGCTCTGGGCGCCGTAGTAGGACGGGTAGACGCCGTGCTTCTTCTTGAAGTCGGCGACGTACTTTTTGTTGGCGTCGTTCGGCAGGTCGTTCACCCACTCCTGTGCCCCCAGAGTGCCGAGTGCCAGCTCCTTCTGCAGCGGCAGCGTGATCGCGTCGATCGAGAACACCTGATAGAGCGGGATCTGGCCCTTGAGGCCCGCCTGAGCGTACTGCGTCAGGAACTGAACGCCGTGCGCGCCCGGGTAGAAGATGAAGATGCCGTCCGGCTTGGCGGCGCGGATCTTGGCGAGCTCGGCAGAGAAGTCGAGCTGGTCCGGCCACTTGGTGAGATCCTCACCGATGATCTGGCCCTTGAAGGTGCGCTTCACGCCCGCGAGCATGTCCTTGCCGGCCGCGTAGTTGCCCGCCATCAGATAGAGGCTCTTCACGCCCTTGCTCTGCAGGTATTCGCCCATCGCCATCGGCGTCTGGTCGTTCTGCCATGAGGTCGAGAAGAAGTTCTTGTTGCAGAGGTCGCCCGCGATCTGCGATGGCCCGGCATTGGCCGAGATCAGGATCGTGTCGCCTTCGTCGGTCACTGTCTTGAGCGAGGCCAGCAGCACGTTCGACCAGATGTAGCCGGTGACGAAGTTCACCTTGTCCTGCTGGACGAGCTTCTCGGATTTCTGCTTGCCGACGTCCGGCTTGAACTGGTCATCCTCGTAGACGATCTCGAAAGGCTTGCCGCCCATCTTGCCGCCGAGATGTTCCTTGGCCAGTTCGACCGAGCGGCGCATGTCCTCGCCGATCGCAGCCTGCGGGCCGGAGAAGGTGCTCACGAATCCGATCTTGATCGGGCTCTGGGCCATCGCCGGCAGGGCGCCAGCGGCAACGGTCGCCAGCGCCGCAATTGTTGCGGCGCCAAACAATTTGCTTTTCACGCTAGTTCTCCCTGTGAACCCCAATTTCCTTGGGCGCTATAGAAGCGGAAAACCCAGCCAGCAACAACGGCTTATTGAACCGTCACCGGGCCGCGTAGCAGGGAAAGGGGCAGGGCGCCTTCGGTGGCGACGCCGGCCGGGCCGCCGTCGAGCGGCATCCAGTGGAATCCGGCCTGCGCCGCCTGCCGGCAACTTGCGCTGACCACGATCCGTACCTCGTCGGGCCCCGGAACGTTGCGGCCAAATTGTTCCAGGCGAAAGGCGACGTTCACGGCCTCTCCGATCGCCGTGTAGTCGACGCGGCCGGCGAAGCCGATATTGCCCACCAGGACTTTGCCGGTGTGCAGGCCGATCCGCATGCGGCAAGCATGCAATCCAAGCTTCCGGCGTTCGGCGTTGAACGCCTCGACTTCGCGGGCGACGGTGAGGGCACCGTGGCAGGCGGCCCAGCCATGGTCCGACCGCTGTTCCGGTGCGCCCCAAAATGCCATCAGCCCGTCGCCGATGTACTTGTCGATCGTCCCGCCATTCGCCTCGATGGCAGGGCCGACGCAGGCCAACAGATCGTTCAGGTAGGATGCCGCTTCCGTCGCAGGCCGGCCGTTGGAATAGGCGGAGTAGCCTTCGAGGTCGCAGAACATCACGGTGATGACGCGATCCTCGCTCACCGGCAAAGCCCCGTCTGGGCCGTGAGGTGGGCAACGAGGGCGCGGGGGAGATAGGTGGCCGACAGTCGCAATCCACGCGCCATGCGCTCGAAAGCGCGATTGGCGAGGCTGAGCTCACGCACGCGGCTGCTGCCCAGTTCCGGCATCCTGTCGAACTCCAGCCGTTCGACGGCACGGGCGGCATCGGCCAGGGCCAGGATCGGCCGCGCCAGCCGCCGGCCCAACAGGACGGCGACAATGGCCGTGAACAGCATGAGCAGGACGCCGGCGATCAGGATGCCGCGTACGATCCAACGTGCCCAGGCCGACTCCCGGCCGGGCGCGTAGTAGCCGACGGTCAGATCGGCGGGCGCATACTCGCCGACCTGGCGATAGAACCAGGCGAAGCTGTTGTCGTTGACCCAGTTCCAGTGCGCCATGAAAGGCGTTCGGTCGTTCGTCCAGTCGATTTGCCGTTGATCGGGCGCCCATATCGACGCCAGCACCGGGTCGTCGACCTCGGCCAGGGTGGAAGGCCGTCCTCGGGCGCGTTGCAGGGCGATGCCCTCGGGCTGTGCCAGGAAGGGGTGCGCCAGGATCTTGTCGTGGTCGAACAGGATGAAGGGCGTACGCTCGTCGGGCAGCTGGAGATCGACCAGGAAGCGAGAGAGGTCGGTGGCCCTGATCGCAGCGCCCACGAGCCCCCGAAATTCGCCGTGCACGCGGATCGGCACGATGATCGGCAGAATTGTTTCTCCCAGCACCTCGATCCACATCGGCTTGCCCCAGCCCGGCCCCTCCATCGTCCGGGCGCGCTCCAGGAGCTGATCGGCCCCGGGGATGTTCTCGCGACGCTCCGGAAGCATACGTCGATCGGTTCGCGCGAAAGTCGACGGTTGGCCGTCGACAGGCAGGACGACGAACGCGACGGCCTGAGGTACCGCTGCCAGCGTGCCTACGGCGAAGGCGGACCATTGCTCGCGATTGTCGAAAGTGACCTATCAGGCGTGGATCGCGATAGAAGTGCGAGGCGTCGCCCCGGCGAAGCCTGTTGCCAGCGAGATGGCTAGCTGGCGTGGAGATCCTTCACCTCGAACCTGCGGATCACCGTCGCCGATGTCACCTGAGCTTGAAGCGTTGGATCTTGCCGGTTGCCGTCTTCGGCAGCTCCGGAACGTATTCGACCCAGCGCGGGTACTTGTACGGAGCCAATGTTTTCTTACAGTGAGCCATCAGCTCGTCGGTTAGCTTGGCGCTGTCGGTTCCGGGGTGTTTCAATACCACGATGGCCTTGGGCTTGATCAGCGCTTCGTCGTCGGCATGGCCCACTACCGCTGCTTCGAGCACTGCGGGGTGACCGACCAGGCAGTTCTCGATCTCGACCGGCGAGCACCAGATGCCGCCGACTTTCAGCATGTCGTCGCTGCGGCCTTCGTAGATGAAGTAGCCGGCATCGTCCTGCCGGTAGGTGTCGCCGGTATTCAGCCAGCCGTCGACCATGGTCTCGGCGGTCTTCTCCGGCTTGTTCCAGTAGTACTTCGCGGTCGACTCGGAACGGATCCACAGCCGCCCGCTCTCGCCCTGGGCAACGGCGGCGCCGTTCTCGTCGAGGATGCGCACCTCGTAGCCGGGCACAGGCTTGCCGCTGGTGCCCGGGCGATAATCGCCCAGCCGGTTGCCGACGAAGATATGCAGCGCCTCGGTGGAGCCGATTCCGTCCAGGATCACCGTGCCGGTCTTCTCCTGCCAGCGGCGGAACATGTCGGCCGGCAGCGCCTCGCCCGCCGAGACGCAGGCGCGCACCGAGGAAAGATCGCGCGACGCGTTTTCGAGAGCCGCGAGCTGGGCAGCATAGAGCGTAGGGACGCCGTAGTAGATGGTCGGCTTGAAGGTCTCGATCATCTCGAAGGTCGTGTCCGGCG
Organism: Reyranella massiliensis 521; assembly: GCF_000312425.1. Classification (GTDB taxonomy): domain Bacteria; phylum Pseudomonadota; class Alphaproteobacteria; order Reyranellales; family Reyranellaceae; genus Reyranella; species Reyranella massiliensis. The sequence goes on from NZ_HE997181.1 coordinate 956,315, forward strand.
TCGGGCGCCGGTCGTCGAGCACCGCCGTGCCGCCGACCCACAGCGGGAAGGTCATGGCATTGCCCTGACCGTAGGCGAAGAAGAGCTTGGCGGCGGAGTAGCAGATGTCCGGCTCGGTGACGCCCAACACGCGCACGCCGTAGAGCTCGCTTGTCACCACCATGTCGCGCTGGGCGTGGACGGCGCCCTTCGGCCGGCCGGTCGAGCCGGAGGAGTAGAGCCAGAAGCAATCGTCGGTCGGCGCTGCAGGGCGCGCGTCGAGGTTGGGCGATGCCTTGGCCATCTCCGCGGCAAAGGCATCCACGGTCATTGCGCGCGGCGTCTTCGCGCCGAGCTGCTTCAACGCGGGTTCGATCTCGCCTGCGAACTCGCTCGAATAGACGACGAGCCCACAGCTCGAGTCCTCGATCATGTAGGCATAGTCGTCGGCGCGCAGCAGCGTGTTGGGCGGCACCGGCACGATGCCGGCCTTGATGGCTCCCCAGAACAGATAGAAGAACGCCGGACAGTCCTTCACGACCATGAGCAGCCGGTCGGCCGGTTTGAGCCCTGCCGCCAGGAGTGCATTTCCCGCACGGTTCACCCGCTCGGCCAGCTCGGCATAGGTCACGGTTTCCTGGCGCGTCCTGATCGCGGCCTTGGCGCCGCGGCCTTCGCCGAGATGCCGGTCGATAAACGGCACGGCGACGTTGAACCTCGAAGGCAGGGAGACCTTGTGGTCGGGCGAAAAGGCGATGCCGGGAGGGAGAGCCATGGCTTCCTGTAGCGCAACTCGCGGCCCGATGGCGAGACGCTGATTCTCCCAAATGGCGCGGGCGCCGCCAGTGTATGGCAGCGCCCGGCATTACTTTGCAGCCAGTTAGAAGCTGATGACGACCTTGCGGTCGGTCGGATCGCTCATGCCGTCGCCAACCTTCTGCAGGGGCTTGGACACGACCGGGTGAACGTTGATCCGGTCGGGTGACACGCCCTGAAGTACAAGTTCGTTCTTCACCACGTCGGCATAGTCGGCGCGGCCCTGGATCTGGATCGTCCGCGACTTAGAGGCGGTGATGGCCTTGCGAACCGTATCCTTCGCGCCCGCGGTCAACGGCTTGTTGCCGCTGCGGTCGATGAACACCGTGTACTCGGGATTGCTACTCTGGCTCATCGCGGCGGAAATCGGCGCCGCCGCGAGGACGCTGCCGAGCACGATGGCAATGCTGAGCTTGCGCATTACCTGTCTCCTTTCCTGTGCCCCAAATAACGCTGGGGCCACAGGGAAGTTTCCTGTGCAAAACGGCGGATTCCGGCCGAAATGGGGCAGGGCCGCTCCGCGGGACGACGGGCTGTCGCCTCGGCCCCGTCCCGAAGACAGTCCCTAATTGAACCTTACATATTCGAAGTCGGCAGGCTGATTGTTGATGCCGCGCGCGGGCGGGGCGATCCAGTGGGCGAACTTACCGGGCTGCGTGACGGCCGGGCCCATCAGCGACTTGATGTAGGCGCGGTCTTCGTCGGTCGGCAACCACTTGCTTTCGTTGGCCTTCCACTCGGCTTCGGAGAGCAGCTTGCCGTCGGGCGAGACGCGCTGGCCAGCGAAGGCGCCGATGCGACGGTCGAAGGCACGGTGCGGCAGCTTCATCTCGAAGTTGATCCCGACCTTCTCGATGGTCTTGTTCCAGCGCACCACGCCCCGGGCGCAGTCCTCGATATAGTCCTGACGCAACCGTTCGTTCAGTGCCTGCAGGGCCGGTACCGCCTTCTTGACGATGCGGCCGTCTTCCATGGTCTCGATCTCGTAGGTGTCGTTGACCAGGAGATGGTCGTCGTCGATGCGCGTCTCGAGGTACCGACCCTTCACGCCCTGGGTGTAGTAGTTCGCGGCATTGGTCGAGGCTTCCTGGCCGAACAGGTCGAGCGACACCGAGAAGTGGAAGTTGAGGTACTTCTGCATGGTCGGCAGGTCGATGGCGCCGAGCGCGCGGACATCGTCGGTCTTGTGTTCCTTCATCAGCTCGCAGGTGCGCTGGATGATACGGCCGACGCCGGTCTCGCCCACGAACATGTGGTGCGCTTCCTCGGTCAGCATGAAGCGGCAGGAGCGTGCCAGCGGATCGAAGCCCGATTCGGCCAGCGACGCGAGCTGATACTTGCCGTCGCGGTCGGTGAAGAAGGTGAACATGAAGAAGGAGAGCCAGTCCGGCGTCTCCTCGTTGAAGGCGCCGAGGATGCGCGGCTTGTCGGGGTCGCCCGAATGGCGCTCCAGCATCGCCTCGGCCTCCTCGCGGCCGTCGCGCCCGAAATAGGCGTGCAGCAAGTATACCATCGCCCAGAGGTGGCGGCCTTCCTCGACATTGACCTGGAAGAGGTTGCGCAGGTCATAGAGCGAAGGTGCGGTCTTGCCGAGCAGCCGCTGCTGCTCGACCGAGGCGGGCTCCGTATCGCCCTGGGTGACGATCAGGCGGCGCAGGGTCGAGCGGTGTTCGCCGGGCACATCCTGCCAGGCGGGTTTGCCCTTGTTGTCGCCAAAGGCGATCTGACGGTTCTGATCGCGTTCGGCCAGGAAGATGCCCCAGCGATATTCCGGCATCTTCACGTAGCCGAAATTGGCCCAACCGTTGGTATCCGTCGAAACCGCCGTGCGCAGATAGACGTCGAAGGCCGAGGTACCGTCCGGCCCCATGTCCTTCCACCAGTCGAGGAAGCGCGGCTGCCAGTTCTCCAGCGCGCGCTGCAGGCGGCGGTCGCTCGAGAGGTCGACGTTGTTGGGGATGAGCTGGCTGTAGTCGATGGCCATGTGTTCCTCCTTGCGTGCGTCGCTCAGGCGCGCTTGCGGTCGTACTTGCTCTGCTTGCCGGTGCCGTAAAGTTTCAGCGCCCCCTCGGGGCCGGTGGCATTGGGGCGCTGGAAGATCCAGTTCTGCCAGGCCGAGAGGCGGGCGAAGATCTTGGTCTCCATCGTCTCCGGGCCGGGAAAACGCAGGTTCGCTTCCATGCCGATCAGTCCGTCGGGCGAGAAGCCGGCACGTTCCTCGACGGCCAGCCGGACCTCGTCCTCCCAGTCGATATCATCGGGCGTGAAGGTGACGAGACCGGCCTCGTCGGCGGCTTCGGCGTCCAGTGCCTCGCCGATCTCGCCTTTGAGTTCGTCGACATGGGCAGGCTCGGCCAGGAAGCGCGTTGCGAGCCGCGTCAGGCCGTTGCCCATCGGATAGGGGCCGAAGTTCATCGACGTGAGCCGGATCGTGGCAGCCGGCAGGTTGGAGCCGTCGAAAACGCCGTCCAGCATGTAGGAGCGGTCGGCCGCCAGCACGAGTTCGAACAGGGTGCCGGTGAAGCACGAGCCGGGCTCGATAAGTGCTATCAGGCTGCGCGAGCTGACGTCCAGCCGCTTCAGGGTGCGCTTCCAATAGAGCACGATCTCGCGCACCAGCCAGTTCGACGCCTCCTTGGCCAGCAGTGCGTCGTAGGCTTCGACCAGCGCCCCATCGCCCTGGCTCTGCAGCACCCAGGTGCCGATCTCGGTCTCGTTGAGGCGCAGATGCATCATCGCATCGTCGAGGTCGCGGGCCAGAGCCAGCGGCCAGAAGGCAGCGCCCTGGGCGTGGATCGCGGCGGCATCGGCCGGCGGTGCCGCGGCAGGGCCGTTGACGCGCAGCTTTGCCGAACGGCCCTCGCGATCGATCTCGACGGTGAGATGGCCGTAGCGGATCGTATCGCCTTCGATGCTGCGCTCGATGGCAGGCAGGGCGATGCCCTTGGCGTCCTTCGGGCGAGACGACTTGGCGGCGACATCTTCGGCCGTCTTCTTCGTTTCGTCGACCAGCTTGGATGGCGGCACGAGCCGGTCGACCAACCGCCATTCCTTGGCGCGCTTGCCGCGCAGGCCTTCGGCGGTGGTGCAGAAGAAGTCGGCATGATCGCGGCGCACCAAACGCTTGTCGACCAGGCGGGTCAGGCCGCCGGTGCCCGGCAGCACGGCGAGCAGCGGCAGTTCGGGCAGGGACACCGCACTCGATCCATCGTCGGCCAGCAGGATCTGTTCGCAGGCCAGAGCGAGCTCGTAGCCGCCGCCGGCGGCGATGCCGTTGATGGAGCAGATGTAGGTCTGGCCGGAATTCGTGCTGGCATCCTCGATGGCGAGCCGCGTTTCGTTGGTGAACTTGCAGAAGTTCACCTTGTGGTCGTGGGTGGAGAGGCCAAGCATGTTGATGTTGGCGCCGGAGCAGAAGATGCGGTCGCGCTGGGAGCGGATGACGACGGCGCCGATCTCGGGGTGCTCGAAGCGCAGCCGCTGCACGGCATCGGCCAGCTCGATATCGACGCCGAGGTCGTAGGAATTGAGCTTCAGCTTGTAGCCTGGCTTCAGCCCGCCATCCTCGTTCACGTCCATGGTGAGGTAGGCGACGCCGTTTTCGAGGGCGAGCTTCCAGTGGCGATAGCGGCTGGGCTCGGTCCGGAAATCGATGGGCGGGGTCTCGGCCATGGCGTTCCCTATTTCTGTAATTCGGTACGGAAATACCTATTTACTTTCCTTGCCGCAAGAGCATTCTGCTCGCTCAGATATGGTCACGATCCGCCCCGCTCAACCCTCTGATTTGCCGGCTATTTCCGCTCTGGACGAGCGGCTAACCGGCCTTTCCAAGCCGGGCTATTGGCAGGATATGCTGGCTCCGGATCGTCATTTCCTGGTGGCAGAGACCGATCGTCGAGCCCTGGCGGGTTTCATCGCTGGCGAGGTCCGGGCCTGGGAGTTTGGACAGCCGGCAGCCGGCTGGGTGTTCGCGATCCAGGTCGATCCCAAGACCCGACTGAAGGGGGTGGGCAGCGCGTTGTTCGAGTCGCTGGCGACGCGCTTCCGGCAGGCCGGCGTGACGCGGCTGCGCACCCTGGTGGATCGCAAGGACCATCTGATCCTCTCCTTCTTCCGCGCGCAGGGCATGGTCGCGGGGCCATCTTTGCAGCTCGATATGGAATTGCCGTGAAACTGCAGACGGCAACTCGGCTCGGCCTCTACGCGACGCTCGAACTGGCGCGCGATCCCCAGCGCACACTCTCGGCTGCCGATCTCGCTGAACGGTTCGGCGTCTCGTCACACCACCTCGCCAAGGTCCTGCGCACGCTGGCGACGGCGGGGCTGGTGCAGGGCGGGCGCGGGGCAGCCGGCGGCTACCGCTTCATCGGCAATCGCCGTCGCACGACCCTGATGGATATCGTGGCCCTGTTCGAGCCGGCCCCCGGCAGTCGCGCCAAGGAACCCGGCGAAGACACTGAGATCGGCGGTGCCCTGCAGCGCGTGCTAACGGAGATTGACGAGATTGCCGAAGCGACGCTGCGTTCGGTGAGCCTCGAGACTATGTTGAAGCACCCGATGTAAGAGGGTGGAATGTTGATCCGATGGATATGTCTTTTCGCCGTCGCGGTGCTTTCGCCGGGCTTCGCGCTGGCCAACGATACGGGCAAGCCTCCGCCGACCTGCGCGCCCAAGAATTGGAACGAGGTCGAGACGTGGCGCGACTGGGCCAGCCATACGCCGCCCGCCAACCAGAAGAACTGGGCCGAGGAAAAGACGCGCTGGGTGAACAACCGCGACGTCTGGCGGAATCTGGATAGGCTTTACATCGCCGTCACGGGCGGCAAGGTCGTGACGCTCACCGACTGTCCGTTCGGCGACGAGATGTATTTCTACATCTACCAGCACTACGATGAGAATGGTGCGTTCCACCTCGTGCGCACCGTCTTCTATGAAGATCACCTCTTCACGCTGGTGATGCGCAAGACCGGCAAGCTGATCGACCTTCCCGGTCCGCCGGTCTGGTCGCCGGACAAGGCGCGCTTCGCCTATGGCGTTTGCGACCTGCTGAACGGCAAGGACAATCTCGCCATCCTGCGGCCCACCGAAGATGGCGTGAAAGCGGAGATCGAGACCACGATTCCCTGCGGCCTGGGCGAGTGCCAGCTCGCCTGGGAGAGCGCCTCGTCGCTCACGGCCACCTGTCTCAAGTCCGGCGATCAGGGCAACGAACGCAAGCGCGTGCGCTATACTCGGCAGGGCGACAAGTGGGGGGCCACGACGACGACGTTGAAGTAGCGCGCCGCCGAGAGGCCTATTCCTTGCCCCAGCCGTCCCGTGTCTGCGGTAGCTTCTTCTTAAGCAGGGCACCCGCCACGACATTGCGCAGCACTTCGGCGGTGCCGCCACCGATGGTGAACATGCGCACATCGCGGGCCATGCGTTCCAGCGGCAGCTCGCGCGAATAGCCTCGGGCGCCGAAGAACTGCAGCGCCTCGTTCACGACCTGGATGGCGCTTTCCGAGGTGAAGACCTTGGCTTGCGCCGCCATCAGCATGTCGGGAAAGCCGCCCTCGCCGGAGCGCGCGGCGTCGTAGACCAGTGACTGCGAGGCCGCGAGCTTGATCGACATGTCGGCGAGCTTCCACTGCAGGCCCTGGAACTCGTTGATCGGCCGGCCGAACTGCTGGCGCTTTTCCGACCAGTCGAGCGCAAGCTGATAGGCGCCCTGGGCAATGCCCAGTGCCACGGTCGCGGCGCCGACGCGCTGGCTGTTGTAGGCGTTCATCAGGTCGGCGAAGCCCTTCTTCAGGCCGCGTGGCGGGATCACCAGCGAAGAGGGCGGGACGTCCATGTCTTCGAAGTCGATCACCGCTTCGGGGATGCCGCGCAGACCCATGGTCGGCTCGCGCTTGGTGATCTTGAGGCCCTTGGTCTCATCGCGAATGGCGAGAAAGCCACCGATTCCCTCGAAGGTGCCTTTCTCATCGTAGACCTTGGCGAAGATCAGGTGCAGGCGCGAGACGCCGCCGCCGGTGATCCAGTGCTTGCGACCGTTCAGGACATAGCGGTTGCCCTTCTTGTCTGCGCGCGTGGTCATGCCGTTGGCGTCGGAGCCGGCGTCCGGCTCGGTGATGCAGATCGCCGGCTTGTCGCCCGACAGCACCATGTCGGCGGCCATCTTCTTCTGCTCGTCCGAGCCGTAGGCCATGACCGCGCTGATCGCACCCATATTGGTCTCGACAGCGATGCGGCCGGTCACGGCGCAGGATGCCGACAAGGCCTCGATTGCGAGCACCGCGTCGAGCCAGCCCTTGCCCTGGCCACCATATTGCTGCGGGATCGTCATGCCGATCAGCTTGGCGTCCTTCAGCAGGTCGACATTGTCCCAGGGGTACTGCTCGGTGCGATCGACCTCGGCTGCCCGCTTCGAGACGGGACCTGCGGCGAGTTCGCGGGCGCGAGCCTGCAGTTTCACCTGATCGGGCGACAGTCCGGACGCGTTCATCGCAACAGCCTTTGCAAGAAGTGACTAACGGCCCAGCGTATAGAACTCGTCGTTCGGACGCATCCGGGTGACGTTCGCCATACGATTGGACAGCGCAAAGAACGAGGCGATCGAGGCGATGTCCCAGACGTCATCGTCGTTGAAGCCGTGCTTGGCCAGGGCGGCGAAATCGTCGTCACCGACGGTATTGGCTTCGAACGACACCTTCATGGCGAAGTCCAGCATCGCGGTCTGGCGCGGTGTGATATCGGCCTTGCGATAATTGATGGCAACCTGGTCGGCGATCAGCGGGTTTTTCGCCCGGATACGCAGGATGGCGCCGTGCGCGATGACGCAATACTGGCACTGGTTGGCGTTGCTCGTCGCCACGACGATCATTTCGCGCTCGGCCTTGGTGAGGTTGCCGGGCTTGTCCATCAGGGCGTCGTGATAGGCGAAGAACGCCCGGAATTCGTCCGGCCGGTGTGCCAGGACGAGGAAGACGTTGGGAATGAAGCCGGATTTTTCCTGAACGGCGACGATCCGCTCGCGAATGTCGGCAGGCAGATCGGCCAGGGCGGGAACGGGGAAACGGCTGATGGGCAGCGAAGCGGGGGAAGACATGAATCGATCTCCAGCGGGGTCAGGCATTGGCAAGGCGCGGTGAGGAATAGCCTCTCGTTCCGCCGGGATCGATGCTGAAGATCGCCACAGGCTCGCTGCGGCCGCGAACGACCACACTGCCCAAGGGGCTGAAGGAGAACTCACCGTTGCAGTTCGAGCGGGTGCTTTCGGAGACGAGGATCCGTGTGCCATGCTGCTTGTTCAGCTCCTCGAGCCGCGCCGCGAGGTTCACCGTATCGCCCAGCAAGGTAAAGCTCATGCGCTGGCCGGCGCCGACCGAGCCGCCGATTACGCCGCCGGTGCTGATGCCGATGCGCGTCGCGAAGGACATGCCGACGTCGCCGAAGGTGCGGCTGCCGACGGCGCGCTGGATGTCGAGGGCGGCCCGAACGGCGGCCGAAGCGTGGCCGTCGCAGGCCAGCGGCATGTTGAAGGACGCGAACAGGCCGTCGCCGATGAAGGTGTTGACCACGCCGCCATGGGCACGGATCGGCGCCAGCACCGTCTGAAGATATTCGTTCAGGGCAATGACGAGCTGGTCCGGGGGCAGGTGCTCGGCAATCGTCGTGAAGCCTTCGATGTCGCTGAACAGCACGGTCGCCTCGCGGGTCTCTCCGGCTAGAACCCCTGAACCTTCGCGCCGCAGGATGGTGGCGGCGACGCTTTCGTCGACATAGCGGCCGAAGGTCTCGCGGATACGCTCCCGCTCGCGCAGGCCTTCGATCATGTTGTTGAACTGGCCGGTGAGCTCGCCCACCTCGTCGTTCGAGGTGACGGGAATGCGCTGGCTGAGGTCGCCCTTGCTCACCTTGGTCATGGCCTGAGAGAGAGTACGCAGCGGCCGCAGCAGCGAGCGGCTGATGTAGAAGGCCGATATCGAGACGCCGACGACGGCCGAAGCGACGTCGACGAGGATCTCCATTTGCTGGCGATCGCCCTGGTAGGAGAAGAGATCGACCAGGATGGCCGCCAGGGGACCGATCGAGATGACGACCAGCGCGACGACCAGCTTGTTCCTGTAGCGGCCGAAGAAGAGGCCGAGATTTTGGCCGTAATGCCGGAAGATGAAGGTGCAGAGCTGCGAGAGATAGTCGCTGACGACGAAGTAGGTGAAGGTGAAGTAGAGCACCATCAGCACGGCGCAGGTCGCGATGAAGTCGGCAATCGCCGGCACTGGAATGTTGGAGGCCGAGGGGCCAGCCCACCACGGCGAGGAGAGGCGGGCGGCCCAGGTGAAGAAGGTGAGTGCGAACACCCGCTGTGCCGTCAGCAGAGGGAGCTGTGTCAGCCGTCGCTGCACTTCTTCGAAGGGAATCTCGCCGTCGAGATAGCGCCGCACCGGCTGAAAGAGCCGGGAAATGGCGAGGAAGTTGACGCCGACCAGAACGAGGGCGCCGAATCCCACGACGATCGGGTAGTTGCGCCAAGTGTTGGCGATAACGGCGTAGATCGTGACAATTGACAGGTCGAGGAAGAACACCGACGTCGCCATCCAGAAATAGCGACGGCTGATTGCGGCGATCTCGGCGGGTGTTGCCGTCGTAGTTGCGACAGGTGTCGAGGTGGACAAGGCGGTGGCCGTGATATCGCTCATGCTGGAGGTCCCACGCGATAGACGACGACGTTGCCCCGATGGCCACGCACATCCGTGACGCCCAGGCGTTCGCAGGCTTCTACGGCGCTGGCCGCGAGAACCGTACTCTCGGCCGCCAGGATCGTCGTGCCGAATTTCTTGTTGAGCTGTTCGATGCGCGAGGCCACGTTCACCGCATCGCCCAGCAGAGTGTAACTCAGCCGGTTTTCGGTACCGATGGTGACGCCGATGACCTGTCCGGTGTTGATGCCGATACGGGTGCGCAGCCCGGCCTTGCCGGCGAAGGGCGTGGCTGCCAGGGCTTGCTGAATTTCGAGAGCGGCGTTCACCGCGGCCGCTGCATGATTGGCGAGTGGCAGGGGCAAATTGAAGCTCGCAAACAACCCGTCGCCGATGAAGTTGTTCACCACGCCGCCATGACGCTGGATCACCGGCACGACAGTGCCGAGATAGGTGTTGAGAAGGGCCGCGATCTCCGTTGGCGTGGCGCCTTCCGAAAGTCCTGTAAAGCCCTCGATGTCGGTGAACATCAGCGTGGCTTCGGCGGTGGTATCGACGGTGCGGCCGCTGCGTCCGCTGTCGCCGAGGATCGCGGTCGCCACGCTTTCGCTCACGTACTTGCCAAAGGTGTCGCGCAGGTATTCCCGCTCGGCGAGGCCTTCGACCATCTGGTTGAAGCGGCTGGCGGCATGGCCGAGTTCGTCGTTGGTCGTGACGGGCAGGCGCACGGTGTAGTCGTCGTCGGCGACCCGTCGCAGGCCACCATCGAGACGGTCGATCGGTCGGGTCAGCGCCTGGGAGATCCAATAGTAGACGAAGGCAGCGCCGGTCAGGGTGAGGACGATATCGGAGGTAGCCTCACGTATCAATCGCGCGCCCGAATAGCTTGCAATGTCCGCGGCCAGCAGGATCAAGCCTGCAATCGACAGGAAGACCATGGCCAGCGCGACCTTGTTGCGAAAGCGGCCGTGAAACGTCGCCATGTTCACGCCGTGCGTTCGAAACAGATGCTCGCACAGGCGGTCGAAATAGGCACTGACGACGAAGTAGGTCAGGACGACATTGAACAGGCTGCCGACCACGATCGTGGCGAAGGCATCCGCCAGCTGGGTCGGCTCCAACGTCGCGCCGAAGGTGATGCCGAGCTGGTGGGAGAGCACGCGCATGGTCAACATGGGCGTGTAGAGCACACCCACGACCATGGCCGAATTGTAAGGCAGGCGGGCGAGTTGCGGCTCGATTTGCTCGAAGCTGGCCTCGCCCGACACGAATCGCATGATTGGCCTGATCAGCCACCAGGCGCCCAGGCCGACGCCCACCAGCAAAAAGCAGGAGGCGATCACCAGAGTCGGGAACAGGATTTCTGGAGCCTGGTGAATCAGAGCGTAAACCGCGTCCGAAATCACGTCGACCGCAAACGGCACCGCCATCGCCGCATAGTATCGGCGCTCGATGCTGGCCGACGCCGCAAGCGGCGCCGCATCCGTCGTGGCGGTCATGCCGCCGATATAGGGCGGAAAGCGGTCGAGCGGAATGGCCCCACCGCTTTCCTCCTCTTTGGATAGAAGGCCCTACGATGTCAGTTCGCGTGCAGTGATGCGGTACCGGAACTTGTCGGGATCGAGGGAATCCAGGAAGCCCGACCGATTCTCGGCCTGCGGGTACATCAGGAAGGCAATCGGCGGTTCCTTGGAGTCCGGCAGCTTCAGATCGTGCGCGACATTGTAGGCGAGCCAGTTGCCCTCCCAGGCGCCGAACAGCGCGCGGCGCGCGGCAACGACCTTCGGATCGGTCATGGCGAGATTGGTCGGGGGCTCCTCAAGGACCACCTTGCGCACGTCGGCAGGATCGACCGGGGTCCAGCCGGAGCCCGCGAGCCAAACCTCGGCGCGGCAGTGCTGCGCCTTGGAGACGACCTCGGAGCCTGCGCCCAGCGCCTTGAAGCCGAACTCCGACGGCATCACGCGGATGCCATAGACATCCCGCGCCGGCAAACCGACGGACCGGGCGAGGCCGACATAGAGCGCATTCAGGTCCGCGCACTTGCCGTTCAGGTTGCCGGTCTTGATCATGGTCGTGATATCGCCGACGCCGCAGCCCAGGGTCTTGGCATTGCGGAAGGTGTTTTCGACCACCCAGTCGTAGATCGCGCGCGCCTTGGCGACGTCGCCCTGCTTGCCGCGCACGATCTCGTCGGCCGTCTCCTTCACGATGCCGTCGGTCGGCAGGAACGTGGTCGCCATCAGGTTCAGCTTGCGCTCGGCATCGTTCAGTGCAGGCGCGTTACCTTTGCCCGGCGCGACCGAGCGATTCTGGGCCTGGACCTGCGCGGTGACTTCGATCACGGGCGCCGACTGATCGGCGGCCCATTCGACCCGGAGCATCTCCGCGCCATATTTAGGATCGCGCACGCGTTCGGCAATGCGCGCATTGCCGGTCCAGGTGACATTGCCCGGTCGCTGCCAGTCAGCCGCCTCGAAGGTGGGCAGCGGTATCCAGGCCCTGGTGGCACCCGCTGTCGGTTCGACCCTGGTGGTGAGGACGTAGTTGCGCCAGCCCTTGGGAACAGGCGCATAGGTGACGACCTGTGCCGAGGCCAGGCGCGGCGCCAAGCCCAGCGCGCCAGCGGCGACGCCGGCCTTCAAAAGGTCGCGACGATTCATCTTCTCTCCTCCCAATGGCAATCGTTGCCGGGGAGGATGGTCTTTCCCGTCGTCGGGAAGATCAGGGCCGTCCCGGATCAAGCCCGCGTCGCACGCGACAGCGGCAAGTACCGGAAAGGCAAGGATTGCCGCGCCATGACGGTGCCGTCAACGCCGTTCCTAGAGGCCGAGATAGGCCTGACGCACGCGGTCGTTGGTCAACAGCTCTGCGCCCGGCCCTTCGAGCTCGATGCGGCCATTCTCCAGCACATAACCGCGATGGGCGATCTTGAGCGACGCCATGACATTCTGCTCGACCAGCAGAATGGTGAGGCCCTCCTCGTTGAGGCGACGCACGATGCGGAACACTTCCTGCACGATCGTGGGGGCGAGGCCGAGCGAAGGTTCGTCGAACATGATGAGCCGGGGTTGGCCCATCAGGCAGCGGCCGATCGCCAGCATCTGCTGCTCGCCGCCGGAGAGAGTGCCAGCAGCTTGCTTGCGCCGCTCGGCGAGCCTCGGAAAGAGGGTGAACACTTTCTCCAGTGTCTGCTTCTCAGCCGCGCGCGCGTGCCGGGGCGTCGCGCCCATTTCGAGGTTTTCCAGCACCGTCAGATTGGGAAAGACCTGACGTCCTTCGGCGACATGGCCGATGCCCACCTCGCAGACCCGGTAGGACGGCCAGCCCGTGATGTCCTGGCCATCGAAACGGATCTGGCCCTGCGCCGGCCTCTCGATGCCATGGATCGCGCGAATGAGGGAACTCTTGCCCGCGCCGTTGGCGCCGACGATCGCCACGATCTCGCCGGTCGCAATGGTCAGCGAGACGCCGGCCAGGGCCTGGGCATCGCCATAGTAGAGGTCGAGGCCGTCGACCTGCAGCAGGGTCGCGCTCACGTTTCTTCCTCGCCGAGATAGACGTCGAGGACGGCCTGATTTCGGGCGATCTCCGCCGGCGTGCCTTGGGCGATCTTCTCGCCGTAGCTCACGACAACGACTTCTGCTGCCAGCGCCATCACTGCACGCATCACGTGCTCGATCAGCAGGATGGTGAGACCGGTGCGCGCATTGAGGTCACGCAGGAAGGCCACCATCACATCGACCTCGGTCGGGCGGAGGCCTGCCATGACTTCGTCGAGCAGCAACAACTTCGGCTCTGTGGCCAGCGCCCGCGCCACTTCGAGCCGCTTGCGGTCGGGTAGGGTGAGGCTTTCCGCGGCCTGATTGCGCCGGTCATGGAGGCCCAGTCCCTGCAGAATATCAGCAGCAGCGGCACGAGCGTCGGTGAGGTTCGGCCGGCGATGCAGGGCGCCGACCGTGACGTTCTCCAGAACGCTCAGTCCCTTGAACGGCTTCACGATCTGGAAGGTGCGGCCAACGCCTGCATCGCAGACGAGGTCGGGACGCTGGCCGGAGATCTTCTTGCCGTCCAGGTTCACCTGCCCGGCATCGGGCCGGTAGACGCCGGCAATCATGTTGAAGATCGTGGTCTTGCCGGCGCCGTTCGGACCGATCAGGGCGTGGATCGCGCCGGCCGGCACGGCGAAGGAGACATCGTGGACGGCGCGCAGCCCGCGGAAATTCTTACCGATGCCGGCGAGTTCGAGGTGTGCGCCGCTCATTGCCGCTTCTCGCCGAAGCCGAATTTGTCGGCGAGCCATGGCCAGACCCCGGCGGGCCGGTACATGACGATGATCAGCAGGGCGAGGCCGTAGAAGATCTGCTTGATGCCCGAGATGTGGAAGAACTCGCTGAGGTCGGTGAAGATTTCACCGAGGCCGGTCAGCACGACGGCGCCGACGATCGGGCCGAACAGCGTGCCCAGTCCGCCGATGATCGGCGCCAGCGTGAACTCGATGGAACGGCCCATGGCGAAGGCCGTCTCGGGGAAGAGGTTGTTGTAGTAGAAGGCGTTCCAGACGCCGGCCAGCGCCGTCAGCGCGGCCGAGATCACGACGGCGATCATCTTGCAGCGAAGCACTGGGACGCCGACGGCCTGGGCTGCCTCGGCATCTTCGCGGATGGCGAGCCAGTAACGACCGAGCCGACTTTCCAGCAGGAGACGACACAGGATGAAGGCACCGACCGCAAGCGCCAGGATCACGTAGTAGAAAAGGATCGGGCCGCCGCGCAGGTTCAGCCAGTCGGCGGTGGCATCGACCTTGAGGAACAGGCCGCCCGAGCCGCCGACCCAGCCCCAGTGATCGAAGGCGATGCGGGTAAATTCGCTGAAGGCGATGGTGAGCAGCGCGAAGTAGACGCCGGCGAGCGAGAAACGGAAGCCGAGATAGCCGACGACAGCGCCGGCGGCGGCGGCCGCCGCGACCGCGACGAACAACCCGGCCCAGGGACCGATGCCGTAATGGAAGAAGAGACCGGCTGCGATATAGCCGCCGAGCCCGGCGTAGAGGGCGTGGCCCAGCGAGAGCTGGCCGGCGAAGCCCATCATGATGTTCCAGGCCTGACCGACATAGGCGAAGTAGAGGATCAGGATCAGGACGGAGAGGCCGTATTTGCCCAGGACGGCGGGAGCGACCAGCAGGCCCACGAGCAGCAGACCGAGCGACCAGAGCGCGCGGGACGGCACGCCGTCGGTCAGGCGATGCAGCAGGTTCATTGGCTATTCTTGCCGAGCAGACCCTGCGGCCGCAGCAGCAGCACCAGGATCAGGATGCCGAAGCTCACCATGCTCTTGAGCGACGGCTGCAGCAGAAGGCCGGCCACGGCCTCGCTGACGCCGATCAGCAGGCCGCCCAGCAGCGCGCCGGTCATGCTGCCAAGCCCGCCCACGATCACGATCACGAAGGCGAGCAGGGTATATTCGGCGGCAAGGAAGGGCGTCACCGGGATGATGGTGATCATCAGCGCGCCCGCAGCGCCCACGCAGGCGGCGCCGACGCCGAAGGTGAAGGCGTAGAGACGCTTCACGTCCAGACCGACGACAAGGGCGCCCATATGATTGTCGGCGGCCGCGCGAATCGATTTGCCGATGCGCGTGCGGGTGAAGAAGAGCCAGAGGAGGCCGGCAATCGCGACCGCAACCAGCGCTGCATGCAGGCGCACGGCGTCGAACACCAGGGGGCCGAGCTCGTAGGAATCGAACTGCGCCTCCATCTGCACACCCCGCGCGTCGGGGCCGGCAATGGCAAGGGAGGCGTTGACCAGGAGGATGGCGATCGCCAGCAGCAGCAGGAACTGCTGGTGCTCGGGTCGCCCGATGAAGGGGGAGATGACGGCGCGCTGCAATGCATAGCCTGCGCCGAAGAAGAGAACGGCAATCAGAGGCAGGCTCAGCATCGGCGAGACCTGCAGATACTCGAAGCCCATCCAGGCGAGATACATGCCGACGACCATCAGCTCGCCATGCGCGAAGTTGACCACGCGCATGACGCCGAAGATCACCGACAGGCCGAGCGCCATCAGCCCGTAGACCATGCCGGTCAACAGGCCCTTGGTGATCGCCTGGGCGAGCGAGAGAAGAAAGTCGGCCGTCAAGATGTCAGGTGCGCCGCTTGTCGTTCCAGCTGGGCATCGGGAAGACCAGCGGAGCGGCCGCGGACTCGAGCGGCAGGACGACGGTGGGCTTGCGCTTCAGGTTCTCGACCGCCGACGCCTTGATATTGACGTTCTGGCCCTTGGCGTCGAACTGAATCGGCCCGCCGATCATGACGTGCTGGTCGATCTTGCTCTTGCGCAGCGCTTCCATCAGGTCGCCCGGCTTGGTCGACTTGGCGGTGAGCCAGGCGTGTGCCGCGATCAGAATGCCCTCGAAAGTGAAGCCGCCGTTGAGGTCGAGCTGGTCGTTGGGGTATTTGGCGGCGTGGCGCTTTTCGAGCGACTGGGTCATGGCCGACTTCGGATCGAGCCACGGCACGTTCGAGATCATGAACTCGCCGTACTTGCCCATGGTCTTCAGGAAGTCCTGCTCGTAGAGGCCGGGTGCGCCGGGGTTGAGCACGCCCATCGGCTCCCAGCGCTGCTTCACCATCTCCTGAACGAGAAGCTTGGCGTCGTTGAGGCGGCTGACCGGCAACAGCAGCTCGGCCTTGGTGGCCTTGGCCTTGCCGACTTCGACGGCAAGGTCCTTCGCCGCCGGATCGTAGCTGATCGTGTCGACCAGCTCGTACGGCATGTCGAGCTTGGGGAAGAGCGCCTTGATGCCGTTGATCATCGAGGTGCCGAACGTGTCGTTCACGCTCATCAGCACGGCCGTCTTCGGCGTCTTGCCCGAGACCTTGAAGATCTCCTTGTGCAGCGCCAGCGCGCCGGTGATCAGCATGGGCGCCGTCGGGAAGTTGCGCACGACGAACTTGTAGCCCTGCTCGGTGATCTGCGGCGCCGCCGCGATGTTCACGATCAGCGGCACGCCGCGCTGCTCGCAGACCTGGGCGATGGCGATGGTCTGGCCGGAGTCGAAGGCACCGACCAGCATGTGGCAGCCGGCGTCGATCGCCTTCTCCGCCTGGGTCCGCGCCACATCGGGCTTGGTCTCGGTGTCGTAGTTCACGATGTCGATCTTCACCGGCATCTTCATGTCGGCGAACACCTCGTTGGCGACATCGGCACCACGACGGCAGGCCTGGCCGATCTGCGCCTGGAGGCCGGACGTCGGCAAAAGCAGGCCGACCTTGAGGTTGGCCGGTCCGCCCTGCGCGAACGCCTGACGGATCGGCAGCGGCGCGCCGAGGAGCGCGGTACCGGCCAAGGTTGCCTGTCCGAAACGACGGCGGGTGAATGTATTGCGGCCGGTCATTGCGGCTCCTCCCTTTGAATTTGCTGGCCGGACTATAGAGACGGACCGGCCGCCGTGCTAGGTCGGCCGGCATGATGCTTACGCTCGCCGGTCTCAACCATGCAGCTTCCGCGGATTTCTGCGCGGCCGTTGGCGAGACGTTCGAGCTGGCGCCCTGGGTGGCGGAGACAGTGGCCTCGAAGCGGCCGTTCGCCACTGTGACGGCCCTGCATGAAGCCATGATGGGCGTCGTGCGCGCCGCACCGCGCGAGCGCCAGCTCGAATTTCTGCGTGGCCATCCCGATCTGGCCGGCAAGGCAGCCCGCGCCGGTGCTTTGACGGATGATTCGCGGCACGAGCAGGCAAGCGTCGGCCTCGATTCCCTGTCAGAGGCCGATTTCCAGCGGTTCCATCGCCTGAACGATGCCTACAAGGCGAAGTTCGGCTTTCCGTTCATCGTCTGCGTGCGCCGGCACACCCGCGATTCGATCCTCGACCAGTTCGAGCGCCGGCTGCGTCACGATGCGGCCGGCGAATTCGCCACGGCCCTGCAGGAGATCTTCTTCATCACGCGGCTGCGCATGGCGGCCAAAGTGACGGGCGAGGGCATGCCCAGGGTCAACGGCCGCCTCAGCACGCATGTGCTCGACACTCACGCAGGGCGGCCGGCGGTCGGCATTGCCATCGAGCTCTACGAATTTGCCGGCAGGCAAGCACATCTGATTGCAACCACGGTGACCAATGCGGATGGCCGAACCGACGCGCCCTTGATCGGTGGTCGGCCACTGCCCATTGGTCGATACGAACTGCAGTTTGCGGTCGGTGACCACTTTCGCAGCAGGGGCATTGCGCAAGGCGATCCGCCGTTTCTCGATATCGTCCCTTTGCGCTTTTCCATTGCCGAGCCGGAGGGGCATTATCACGTGCCGCTGCTTTGCACGCCCTGGAGTTATTCGACCTATCGCGGAAGCTGAGATGAACGGAGGAAAGTATGACCTATAGCGATGTCTCCCTGATGATCGATGGTGCCTGGACGAAGGGTGCCAAGGGCCGGACGATTCCGGTCATCAACCCGGCGACGGAAGAAGTGATCGGCCAGGTGGCGCATGCCGAGAAGAGCGATCTCGACCGCGCGCTCGCCGCCGCCGAGAAGGGCTTCCAGCAGTGGCGCAAGGTCTCGCCGTTCGATCGCTACAAGATCATGCGCAAGGCCGCCGAGCTGATGCGCCAGCGCGCCGACGAGATCGCGCCGATCATGACCATGGAGCAGGGCAAGCCGGTGATCGAGGCAAAGGGCGAGACTCTGCTCGCCGCCGACATCATCGAGTGGATGGCCGAGGAAGGTCGCCGCACCTATGGTCGCATCGTTCCGGCGCGCTTCGAGAACGTATACCAGCTCGTGACGAAGGAGCCGGTCGGCCCGGTCGCCGCCTTCACGCCGTGGAACTTCCCGATCAACCAGGTGGTGCGCAAGGCCTCGGCCGCGCTGGCTACCGGCTGCTCGATCATCGTCAAGGGTCCGGAAGACACGCCCGGCTCGTGCGCCCAGCTCATCAAGGCCTTCGTCGATGCCGGCGTGCCGGCGGGCGTCATCCAGCTCGTCTACGGCGTGCCATCGGAGATCAGCGAGTATCTGATCCCGCATCCGATCATCAAGAAGGTGACCTTCACCGGCTCGACGCCGGTCGGCAAGCAGCTCGCCGCGCTCGCGGGCGCGCACATGAAGCGCGTGACCATGGAGCTGGGCGGCCATTCGCCGGCCATCGTGTTCGAGGACGCCGACGTCGACCAGGCAGTAAACATCCTGGGCGCCAACAAGTTCCGCAATGCCGGACAGGTCTGCGTCGCGCCGACCCGCTTCCTGGTGCACGAGAAGGTCTATCCGGAGTTCGTCGAGAAGTTCACCGCCTACGCCAAAAACCTGAAAGTCGGCAACGGACTCGATGCCGACACGAAGATGGGCCCGCTCGTCGCCGAGCGTCGGCTGCATGCGATCGACGGCTTCGTGAGCGACGCCATCGCCAAGGGCGCCAAGATCCAGACCGGCGGCCAGCGCAAGGGCAACAAAGGCTACTTCTACGAGCCGACCGTCCTGACCGACGTGCCGCTCGACGCCAAGATCATGAACGACGAACCGTTCGGCCCGCTGGCGCCGATCTCGCCGTTCAAGGATTTCGACGGCGTGATGAAGGAAGCCAACCGCCTGCCGTGGGGTCTTGCCGCCTACGCCTACACCACGAACAGCAAGACCATGACCAAGGTCGGCGCCGCTTTCGAAAGCGGCATGGTTTCGATCAATCATCATGGTCTTGCCCTGCCGGAAGTGCCGTTTGGCGGCATGAAGGACTCGGGCTATGGCTCCGAGGGCGGCATCGAGGCGCTCGAGGCCTACCTCAATACCAAGTTCATCAGCCAGCTCGGCATGTAAGCCCGACCGACTTCGACGAAACGAAGCCCTCTTCCGAGCGATCGGAGGAGGGCTTTCTTTTTTGCGAAACTCCTCGCCCTTCGGAACGATGGACAATCGGCCGCTCGCCTTTCTCGCGTTGCGACCTATACCGGAGCCGTCTTCCTGGGGGTGTAGATTGATGAAGCGCAGAGATCTCTTGGCCGGCCTCGCCGGCGTTCCATTTGTGGCCGGCCTCGGCGCAACGGCGGCAGGGCAGGACGCCTATCCCAACCGGCTGGTGAAGATTCTGGTGCCGTTCGGGCCGGGCGGCTCGACCGACATCATCTCGCGTCTGATCGGCAAGCAGCTCGAGGCCATGACGGGCAAGCCGTTCGTCATCGAGAACAAGCCCGGCGCGACCGGCATGATCGGTACCACGCAGGTCAAGAACGCGCCGGCCGACGGCTATACGATCCTGCTCGGCTCGACCAGCACGCTGGGCGCCAATCCCAGCCTCTACAAGACAATGACCTACGATCCGTCGGACTTCACGACGGTCGCCGTCAACGGGACCACCGGCAACTTCATGCTGGTGAAGCCCGATGCGCCGTACAAGACGGTGAAAGAGTTCGTCGAGTACGCCAAGAAGCAGCCCAAGCCGCTTTTCTCCGGCTACGGCAATGCCTCGTCGCGCGTCCCTGCGGCGCTCTTCGAGGTCACGACAGGCGTGAAATTCGAGGAAGTCGCCTATCGTGACGCTGTCGCATCGATCCAGGATCTCAACGCGGGCCGTGTCGACTGCGTGTTCCCCGATCAGGTGGTGGGCGAGAGCTATGTCCGCTCTGGTTATGTGCGCGCGCTGGCCGTCACTTCGAAGGATCGTTCGCCGCTCTTCCCCGACGTTCCTGCGATCGCCGAAACCTTTCCGAGCTACGTGATCATTGCCTACTCGTGCTTCTCCGTGCGCAAGGAGACGCCCGACGACATCAAGAAGAAACTGAACCGCCTGATCATGGATGCGATCTACGAGCCGGCGATTCTGGAACGTGTGAAGAAACTCGGCTTCACCCCGCCGCCTAAGGACTGGACCATCGAACAGTGCGATGCCTTCGTAGCCAAAGAGCGCGAGGATTGGACCAAGTACATCAAGCTCGCAAAGATCGAACCGCAGTAAACTTTCTCGCGTATATCGCGCGGATTGAAGAGATCCGCCAGGCGGACTAGCCTTCATCCAGGCCTGCAGCACCGACGACCCGAATACGGGCGGCTGCAGGCAGGGGAGGAGAGCATGCCGGGAGACGGGACGACCGCCTTGGCGGTAGCGCACCGTTATTGGTCGCGGCTCGAAGACGGGATGAACCTGATCGCCGCTGCGGCGATCTTTTTCCTGATGTTTGTCGGTGTCTTCCAGATCGTCGGACGCACCGCCTTCAACACCGCCATCTACGGCTATATCGACTACATGGAGCAGGCGAGCGCGTTGTTCGCCTTCCTGGGCATCTCCTATGCCCAGCGCGTCGGCGCCCATATCCGCATGGACCTGCTGCTGCGCGGCTTCTCGCTGCGCTTCCTCTGGTCGATGGAGCTGTTCGCGGTCCTCGTGGCGATGCTGGCCATCACCACCCTGGTCGACTCGACCTGGCAGAACTTCCTGCGCGCCTACCAGCTCGGCGACTCCACGATCGACATCAAGCTGCCGGTCTGGCCGACCAAGCTGCTGGTACCCCTCGTACTGGCGGTCCTCTGGGTACGGCTTGCCCTGCAGGCCGCCGACTACGCCCGCCTGATCCGCCATCCTAATGCCCAGCCGATCGCCGTGCCGGTTATCGAGACCATCGAGGTGCAGGCGCAGAACGAGATCCAGGAAGCGCTGGGCCGGGAAGAGAAAACGACAGGGGAGAAGCGGCCATGACCATCGAACCGCTGACCCTCGGGATTATTGGCTGTGCTTTGCTGATCGCTCTCTGCGTGGTGGGCGTGCGCATTGCCTTCGCCGCAGCCGCCGTCGGTGCCTTTGGGCTCGCCGTCCTGACGGGCTTCGGCCCCGGCCTGCGTACCGCCGGCGTCGTGCCGCATGCCTCGGTCGTGAACTACACGCTGAGCGTCCTGCCGATGTTCATCCTGATCGGTTACCTCGCCTACTATGCCGGCATCACGCAGGCGGCCTTCGAGGCGGCGCGCCGCTGGCTGGGCTGGCTGCCCGGCGGCCTGGCCATTGCCACGGTCTATGCCGTCGCAGGCTTCTCCGCCGTCTCGGGCGCCAACACCGCTGCAGCCGCGGTGTTCGCCAAGGTCGCCATCCCCGAGATGCTGAAGGCGGGCTACAACAAGCGGCTGGCCGCCGGTGTCGTCGCGGCAGGGGCCACGCTCGACTCGCTGATCCCGCCCAGTGCGCTCCTGGTCGTCTACGGCATCATCACCGAACAGTCGGTCGGCAAGCTACTCGTCGCGGGCTTCGCGCCCGGGATCTTCTCGGCCTTCGTCTACACCGCGATCATTCTCGTCATGTGCTGGCGCAATCCGAGCTATGGCCAGCCGATTCGCGGCTACACCTGGCCGCAACGCTTCAAGTCTCTGCCCGGCACGCTTCCCATCGTGCTGGTGATCGCCATCATCTTCTATTCGATGCTGTTTGGCTGGGCGACGCCCACCGAAGCGGGCGCATTGGGCGCCCTTTGCGTCTTCGTCATCGCGCTGATGAACGGCATGAAATGGCCGGAGCTGAAGGGCGCGCTGCTCGAGACGGCGCGGCTCACCGCGGTGATCTTCACCGTCGTCTGGGGTGTCCTGATCTTCGTGCGCTTCCTGGGCTTCGCGGGACTGCCGGAGCAGCTCGCGAGCTGGGTCACCAGCCTCGACGTGCCCCCACTGGTGATCCTGCTCGCGATCTACGCGATCTATCTGATCCTCGGTACCATCCTGGAGGGCGTCGGCATGTTCCTGCTGACGCTCCCGGTCGTGTTCCCCGTCGTCGAGGCACTGGGCTACGATCCGATCTGGTTCGGCATCATCCTGGTGAAGCTGAATGGAATCGCAACGCTATCGCCGCCGGTCGGCCTCGTCGTCTTCGTCGTGAACGGCGTGCGGCCGGACATTTCGGTCGCCGACATCTTCCGCGGGATCTGGCCCTTCATCATTGCCGACGTCATTACCATCGGCTGTCTGACGGCCTTTCCCGAGATCGTCACCTTCATTCTGGAAGCGGCAGGCTGACCGGCTACGACTTCGGTTTGACCCCGGCCTGCTTCAGCAGGAAATTGAGCAGCTCTCGGCCGGGGATGCCCTGGGCTTCGCGTTTCACGACCCATTCCTCCCAGACCGGCTCCGCGCCGGCCTTGCGGAACGCAGTCAACTCGTCCGGCGAGAACTTGAGGAAGGCGAGCTTCTTCTTGAACAGCGGGATGTTCTTCGCGTCGGACTCGGCGTAGGCCTTCTTGACCGCCGCATGGCCCAGCTCACGTGCCTCCTCCAGCAGTGCCTTGTATTGCGGCGGCAACTCGGCATAGCGGTCGACATGAATCAGGGTCGGGCAACCGACCGAGCCCAGCATCATGTTCTCGGTGAACCACTTGCCGACCTCGTAGGTCCGGTACGACTGGTGCGCGTAGGTCGACGGGAAGGCAGCGGCATCGACCGTGCCACGTTCGAGCGACGTGTAGACTTCCGTCGCATCGACCGATGTCGGGACCGCGCCGAGCTTGCGCATGGCTTCGCCTATGCCGGCCAGCGCGCGTACGCGCATGCCCTTGAAGTCCTCGACGCTCTTGGGGGCCTTTCCGCGGCCCACGAACTCGTTGTTGGGCAGCAGGGCCGACATGTAGGGGATAGCGTTCCAGCCCGCGAACTCCTTCAGCACCAGCGGGTGCTTGTGGAAGGCATTGTGAACCTTTTCCTGCACCGTCGTGTCGGGAATCGGCAGGAAGGGAAGATCCAGCGCCGAGTAGACCGGCAGCTTTTCCGGATGATACGAGGCGCAGATGTTGGTGGCCTCCAGACTGCCGACCTTCAGGAGATCCAGCAGTTCCTTCGGGTTGCCGAAGCTTTCGTAGCCGATCTGGATCTTGAACTTTCCGCCGGTGCGCTCGTCGAGGAACCTGCGCAACGTCTCGACATTCTGTGTGGCGGCGCGCGGCTTGCCCCATGCCCCCAGCTTCCATCTCACTTCCGGCCCATCGACGATCTTCGCCTGGGCGAACGCATTACCCGACAACGCAACTACGCTGGCTGCCACGACGGCAGCGATGGTCATGCCCTTGAGACGATGCATGGGTGCCTCCCGATGTTTCCTCCAGATCTTCTTCTTGTGTCTGATCGCCTCCGCGACCGACGCGAAAAGCCTACTCCATCGGCAGTCGGGGCGGTAGCGACGGCTCGGCCGTGTCGCTAATCTGCCGGCGGCATGGGTGGGAAAGCATGAACTGGATTTCGCGGCGCGCCACGCTGACCTCCCTGGCGGCGGCGGGCATTGGCGCGGCAGCAGGGAGCGCGCGCGGTGCGGGTTGGCCGACGCGGCCTGTTTCGTGGATTGTGCCGTTTCCGCCCGGCGGCGGTTCGGACATGTTCGCCCGTCCTGTCGCCGCGCATGTCGGCGATCGTCTCGGCCAGCCGATGGTGATCGACAGCCGGCCCGGCGCCGGTGGCACGATCGGCGCGGCCATCGCGGCGCGAGCCGCACCCGACGGCTACACGCTGTTGGTGGGCGATACCGGCCTCATCTACGCGCCGTCCGTCTATCCGAAGGCCGGCTTCGATTTCATGCGCGATTTTGCGCCGGTCGCTGCCTTCGCGCGTGTGCCCTACGTCCTGGTGATCAATCCCGCGCGCCTCGATGTCCGGGATCTCGTGGGCCTCATCTCGGCCGCCAAGGCGAAGCCGGGATCGATCGACGTCGGTTCGACGGGCCTCGGTACCATCACCCACCTCGCCATCGGGCTGTTCGAGGATCGCGCCGGAATCGAGCTGAACCACGTGCCGTATCGCGGCGGCGCGCCGATGCTGCAGGACCTGCTGACCGGCCAGATCGCGGCTGCCTTCGTGCTGCTCAGTCCGGCGGCGGAGTACGTGACCTCGGGCAGGCTGCGCGCGCTTGCGATCGCCAATCGCCGCCGCGACGCCTTGCTGCCGGGCGTGCCCACCATGCACGAGGCAGGCCTTGCCGAGTTCCGGATGACGACCTGGTTCGGTCTGTTCGCGCCGCGGCGGACGCCGGACGAGATCCTCGACCGATTGCATGGTGCGGTACAGGCCGCACTCGTCAGCGACAACGTCCGACGCCTGTGGCTGGCACAGGGCGCGCGTGTCGAACTGGAAAGCCGGGCCGCGTTCGCCGATTTCATTCGGCGCGAGAGCGTGCGGTGGAACCGCATCGCCAAGGCCGCCAACATCGAGATGGAGTAGGCGATGAACGTGTCATCGGCCTGCCGGAGGAGCAGGCCCTAAGTCTCGCCGCCGCCGTTCACCTGGATCATCTGGCCGTTGATGTAGGCGCCGCCATCGGCAACCAGCAGCCCGACCACGGAGGCTATCTCCGCCGGCATGCCCATGCGGCCGAGCGGCACCTTGGCCATCGTTTCCTGGCGATGGTGCATGGATGCCGCGTCGTTCTCGACATCGGCGGCAATGGGGCCCGGCGAGATGGCATTGGTGGTGATGCCCTTGGGGCCGAATTCCTTGGCCAGCGCCTTGGTGAGCCCCCAGGCGCCGTGCTTGGCCACGGAAACAGGCGCGCGGCCGGCATAGCCGTGGATGGCGTTCATTCCGGTGAAATTGACGATGCGGCCCCATTTCTTTGCGATCATGCCGGGCAGGCAGGCTTGCGCCAGCCACACGGCGGCATCGAGATCGACCGACAGGACGCGCCGCCAGTCGGCCTCCTGCATTTCAAGGAAGGGCTTGGCCGGCCGCAGGGCCGCGTTGTTCACCAGCACGTCGACCGAGCCGAAGCGCGCGATGGCTTCGCCAGCGATGCGCCGGCACTCCTTTGGATCGCCGATATCGGCCATTGCAACCATGGCATCGACGCCGCTTGCGGCCGCCTCCTTGGCGACACTCTCGCAGGCGGCGCGGTCTTTCGAGCCGTTGATCACCACGTTGAAGCCCGCAGAAGCCAGTTCCAACACACAGGCGCGGCCGATATTGCGGCCGGCGCCGGTTACCAAGGCAGTTCTCCGCACCGCGGTCATCTTCTATGCTCTCGCTCCGTTGATCTTCGAGGGCGTTACGTGGAGCAAAGAACGATCCCGCTCGGCGAACGCCCGGCGCGACTGTGGACTGGCGGTAAGGGCGACGCAATCGTGCTGCTGCATGGCGGCTGGGCGGGCGCCGAAGCCTACTGGTCGACCATCACCGACAATCTCGAACGCTCGCATCTCGTCGTCGCGCCGGAATTGCCGGGTATCGGCACCGTCGACGAACCACCGTTGCCGACCTTCGGTGCCTATGCGGGCTGGCTGGCCGCGCTGCTCGATGCGCTCGGCATCGAACGCGCCGTCATCGTCGGCAACTCCTTAGGTGCGACCGTCGCCTGGCGCTTCGCGGGCCAGTACCCAGAACGCTGCCAGTCGCTGGTGATGGTGAATGGCTATCCGCCACCTTCCTATCCGTCCGGCGTGCGCTGGCTGGCCGCCAAGACACCCGTGCGCGCCCTGGCGCGAGGGAATGTGGCGCAGTTCTACAGCCGTGAGATGCTGGACCTCGCCTTCCACGATCGCGCCAAGGCGCCGGCCGCCATCGCACAGTCGCTGGAGCGCTTCTCGCGGGCCGACATCGATCGCGTGCTCGACATCATGCTGTCCGGCGAAGCGCCAAGCTCGCCGCCCAAGGCAAGGACCCTCCTGATCTGGGGCGAGGCCGACCGTTCGCCCGTGTTCGACAAGCAGGGCGCCCGGAAGATGCGGCAATCGCTCGATGAGTCGAAGCTGGTGACGATTCCCGACGCGGGACATCTGCCGCAGGTCGAGCGCCCGGCGGAGTTTCGCCAGGCGCTGCTCGATTTCCTGAAAGCCTAGATCACACCGCCGGACTTGAGGGCGGCAATCTTCGCCGGGTCGTAGCCCAGGCTCGTCAATACCTCGTCGGTATGCTGACCAAGCTCGGGAGTGGGCTTGAGGGCGGCAGGCTGCGGGAAGTCCGACAGGTTGATTGGCTGGCCGACGACCTTGATGTCGCCGAGCTTCGGATGGTGCACCGGCCGGGCGATGCCGAGATGCTGGACCTGCGGTTCGGCGAAGGTCTTGTCGATCGTGTTGATCGGCCCGCACGGCACGCCTGCCTTGTTCAGCGCCTCGATCCAGTGAGCCGAGGTGTTGGTCCGGGTCACTTCGCCGATGCGTTCGTTCAGGGCCTTGCGGTTCTGCGATCGCAGTGTGGGCGTCGCATGTTCTGGATGGTCGATCAGCGCGGCCGCGCCCAGGGCTTCGGCGGCGCGCTTCCACATCTTGTCGCCGGCCGCGGCGATGTTGATGTAGCCGTCCTGGGTGGGGAATACGCCGGTCGGAATCGACGTCGGATGATCATTGCCGGCCTGCTTGGCGACTTCGCCCTTTATCAGCCAGCGCGACGCCTGGAAGTCGAGCATGAAGATCTGCGCTTCGATCAGCGAGGTATGGACCCACTGGCCCTTGCCGGTGCGTTCACGATTGTAGAGCGCCAGCATGATGGCCTGGGCCAACAACAGGCCGGAGGTGAGATCGGCGATGGGAATGCCGACCCGCATCGGTCCGCGGCCCGGCTCGCCGGTGATCGACATCAGCCCGCCCATGCCTTGGGCGATCTGGTCGACGCCGGGACGTGCCGCATCGGGGCCGCTCTGGCCAAAGCCCGCGATCGAGCCATAGACGATGCGCGGATTGACCTTCGCCACCGTGTCGTAGTCGACCTTGAGCCGATGCTTCACGTCGGAACGGTAATTCTCGACGATGACATCGGCCTTGGCCGCGAGCTTCATGAAGATCGCGTGGCCCTCGGCGCTCTTGAGATTGAGCGTTATCGACTTCTTGTTGCGGTGCAGGTTCTGGAAATCGAAGCCATGCCGCGCGCCGCCCATGGAGTCGTTCTTCCCATCGGAGGGCGGCTCGATCTTGATCACATGGGCGCCCCAGTCGGCGAGCTGGCGCACCGCCGTGGGGCCCGCGCGATGCGCGGTCAGGTCGAGGACCGAGAGATGGGAGAGCGGCAGGGCGGTCACGGCCTACTTCCCCTTGAAGACCGGCTTGCGCTTCTCCATGAACGCGCGGCGCCCTTCCTTGAAGTCCTCGCTGTCGAAACAGGCCTCGACCATCTTGTCGAGCTTCTTGTGATCCTGCTTGGACTCGGGCTTGGCGATCTCACGCGCCGAAGCCTTGGCGAGCGCGATGGTGAGCGGCGCGTTCTGGGCGATGGCGCCGGTGATGCCGTCGACCAGGGCGTCGAGTTCGGCATCCGAAGCAACGCCGTGGACGAGGCCCATGTTGTAGGCCTCCTGCGAGGAATACTGTTTGGCCGTGAACAGGAACTCCATCGCGCGCGGAAGGCCGACGATGCGCGACAGGCGCTCGATCCTGAGGAAGCCGTAGCCCAGGCCCAGCTTGGCGGCGGGAACGCCGAAGCGGGCACCCTCGTTGCAGTAACGTAGGTCGCAGCAGGCCGCGAGGTTCATGCCGCCGCCGATGCAGTAGCCGGTGACCTTGGCGATGGTCGGCTTGGGAAAATCGTAGAGCGCTTCGTAGCCTTCCTTGGAGATGGCGTCGTAGCGTACCTGCGCTTCGGCGTTGGCGCGTTCGCTCTCGAACTTGGAGATGTCGGCGCCCGAGACGAAGGCCTTGCCGCCCGCGCCGCTCACCACGACGCAGCGGATCTCCGGATCCTGGGCGAAGTCCTTCAGGATGCTGACGAAGCCGTCCCACATGTCCAGCGACACGGCATTGAGCTTGGCGGGGTTGTTGAAAACCAGATGGCCGACCTGGCCCTCGCGGCGTCCGATGATCTTCTGTTCCTGCATGTCGGCATCCCTTCGGTGAGGGGCGGGAATATACAACACGATTGTCACGGAGCGTGAAGCCAAGCATCCTTCGCCGCCAGGGAGGAAACGTGGCCTCAGTCGAACTGAAGGGCCTTTCCAGGTACTACGGCAATGCTGTCGCGGTCGACGGGGTGTCGTTGCGCGTCGAGCATGGCCAGCTCGTCTGTCTGCTGGGACCCTCGGGCTGCGGCAAGACCACGACTCTGCGGCTGATTGCGGGCTTCATCGAACCATCGGCAGGCGAAATCGAGGTTGGTGGCAAGGTCCTGTCCTCGCCGACGCGGACCGTGCCGCCGGAAGGTCGCAACATGTCGATGATCTTCCAGAGCTATGCGCTCTGGCCGCACATGACGGTGGCGGAAAATGTCGCTTACGGCCTCAAGATCCGGAAGCTCGACCGTTCGACCATCGACGCGAAGCTCAAGGCCATCCTGGGGACGGCCCGTCTGGAAGCGCTGGCGGACCGCTATCCCGGCGAACTGTCGGGTGGCCAGCAACAGCGCGTCTCTCTGGCGCGCGCACTCGTCGTCGAGCCCGAAACACTGCTGCTGGACGAGCCCCTTAGCAACCTCGACGCCAACCTGCGCGAGGAGATGCGGTTCGAGATTCGCCGCCTGCACGACCAATACCGCTACACCACGGTCTACGTGACGCACGACCAGGCCGAAGCCATGACCACGGCCGATCTCATTGCCGTCATGAACAGGGGCAAGGTCGAACAGCTCGGACCGCCGGAAGAAATCTACGCCAGGCCGCGGTCGGAGTTCGTGGCGCGCTTCATCGGTGGCTCCAATATCCTGCGTGGGCCGGCATTGGACGATGCCCACGTCTCGGTGGCGGGCGTGGCGCTGCGCACGATCGGCCGCAAGCTCCAGGCCGGCCGCGCCGCGTCCTTGTCGATCCGCCAGCACGAGATCGGCATCGGATCCGCGGCCCCTCCCCAGGGCGGCGGCAACCACCTCTCCGGTGTCGTGACGCGACAGGTCTTTCTCGGTTCGACGCGCGACTATACGGTCGCCCTCGGCGACAAGACGGAGTTGCGTGTGACCGCACCGCCCGGCTGCAACATCGCACCGGGCCAGCAAGTGTGGCTCCATTTGCCGGCGGAGCAATGCCGGGCCTTGGCGGAGGATGTCCCATGACGAGGAAGCTGACGCGACGCCATGTGCTCGCTGCTTCGGCGGCGGCCAGCGCAGGTGTCTTCATCACGCCGGCGCAGGGTGCGCCGCCGGAAACGCAGAAGATCACGCCTGCCCTGATCGAGGCAGCCAAGAAGGAAGGCAAGCTTTCCTGGTACACTTCGGTCGACCTTGCGCTGGCCGAGAAGGTCGCCAACGCCTTCGAGGCGAAATATCCGGGCGTGAAGGTCAAGGTCGAGCGCTCGGGGGCGGAACGCAACTATCAGCGCATCGGCCAGGAGTATCAGAACAAGATCTACAATTGCGATGTCGTGAACAGCTCGGACGCCGCCCACTTCATCGTCTGGAAGCGCGCGAACATGCTGGCGCCGTTCGTTCCGGAGGAGGTCGCGCAGTTCTTCCCGGCGGCGCATCGGGATCCCGACGGGATGTTCGCCTCCTGGCGCATCACGCTCTGTCCGATCGCCTACAACACGAAGCTGGTGAAAGCCGAGGAGGCGCCGAAATCCTATGCCGATCTGGTCGATCCGAAGTGGATGGGCAAGATCGTCAAGGCGCATCCGGGTTACAGCGGCACGATCATGACGGCAACCCAGCAGCTCAGCCGCGATCTCGGCTGGGCCTGGTTCGAGAAACTCGCCAAGCTGAAGGTTATGCAGGTCCAATCGGCGACGGAGCCACCCAAGAAGCTGGCGCAGGGTGAACGTGCGCTGATGGCCGACGGGGGCGAGTACGTCGTCGAGGAACTGAAGACGCGCGGCGAGCCGGTCGAGATCGTCTATCCGGCCGAAGGTACGCCGTTGATCGCCGGACCGTCGGGGATCATGGCGCGGGCGCCCAATCCCAACGCATCGCGGCTGTTTCACGCCTGGTCGATGACGCGGGAAGCCCAGCAGCTCAACATCGATGTCGGTGCGCTCCGTTCTGCCCATGCACAGGCCAAGGACCGCCCGGACATGAAGAAGTTTGCCGATATCAAGACCTTGCGCGAGGAGCCCGGCGTCGTTGCCGACCAGGCGGACGCGCTCAAGGCTCGGTACCTCAAGATCTTCAAGGTGTAGCCAATGCGCCGTCGCTCGCTCGTTGCTGCCGGTCTCCTCCTGCCGTTCGGAGCCCGCGTGCTTTCGGCCGCCCCGCCGCCTCAGGCGATCACGCCAGAGCTGGTCGAGGCCGCGAAGAAGGAAGGCAAGGTTACCTACTACACGGCGATGGACCTTTCCGTCGCCGAGCCCGTGGCCAAGGCCTTCGAGGCGAAATATCCCGGCATCAAGGTCGCCGTCGAGCGCACCGGAGCGGAGCGGCTGTTCAACCGCATCGGCCAGGAGGTCGGCAGCAACATCAAGCGTGTCGACGTAGCCAACAGCTCCGATGCCGCGCACTTCATCGTCTGGAAACGGCAAGGCTGGCTGCAACCGTTCCTCACTCCCGACATGGCGGAGAACCTGCCGGCGGATCAGCGTGATCCCGATGGGGCCTTCGTCAACCAGCGCACCCATCTCTCGGCCATCGCCTACAATACCAGCCTGGTGAAGCCCGAGGATGCACCCAAGGGTTTTAACGACCTTCTCGATCCCAAGTATGTGGGCAAGCTGGTGAAGGGCCATCCGGGCTACTCCGGCACCATCATGACGGCGACGCACCAGCTCGCGAAGGCGCTGGGCTGGGCCTGGTTCGAGAAGCTGGCTAAGCAGAAGGTGCTGCAGGTCCAGTCGGCGACGGAGCCGCCCAAGCGTATCGAAGCCGGCGAACGCGCCATCGCCGTCGATGGCAGCGACTATCTCTTCTGGATGGCCAAGGAGCGCGGCGCGCCGATCGAGGTCGTGCATGCCGTCGAAGGCACGCCGCAGATCTCGAATCCCATGGCGGTCTTCAAGGCCGCCCCAAATCCCAACGCGGCGCGCCTCCTTGTGGCGTGGATCATGTCCGCTGAAGGCCAGCAGTTCATCGTGAACCTCAGCGGCCAGTATCCGGCACACAAGCTGGTCAAGGCCAAGGCGGGCCGGCCGGCGCTCGCCTCGATCAAGACGCTGCCCGAGGATCCGGCCGAGGTTGAAAAGAGCGCGGACGAGATCAAGACGCGGTATCAGCGCCTCTTCAAGGTATGACGCGCGACCTCTCGCGCCCGGTACTGATCGCCGTCAGCGCGCTGCTCGCGGCGATGATCGTGCTGCCGGTGGGTTGGCTGCTGGTGGTGAGCCTGACCGACAAGGAAGGCGGCGCGACGCTTGCCAACTTCGTCGCGCTCTTCACCGACCCCACTTTCGTCGATCCGCTCATCACGACACTGATCATCGCCTGTTCGGTCAGTGTGATCTGTTGTCTGGTGGCAGCACCCCTCGGCTGGCTGGTGGCGCGCACCGACATGCCGCTGGCCCGCACAGTCCGCACGCTCGTCATGGCCTCGCTGGTGACGCCGCCCTTCGTGGGAGCCATCGCCTGGGAGATGCTGGCTGCGCCCAATTCCGGCCTGCTGAACCAGCTCTGGCGCCTGGTCAGCGGTATGCCTTCCGACGAGGCGCTGTTCGACATCTACAGCCTGACCGGCCTGATCTTCGTCATCTCCTGCTACACGTTCCCCTATGTGTTCATCCTTGTTGCCAACGCGCTCGACCGCATGCCGGGCGAACTCGAGGATGCCTCCTCGATGCTGGGGGCGAAGACATGGCAGACGGCGCGCCGCATCACCGTGCCGCTGGCGCTGCCGACCCTGCTCGCCGGCGCTCTGGTCGCCTTCCTGCAGGCGCTGAACCTGTTCGGTTCGCCAGCCATTCTGGCGATCCCGGCCGGGTTTCACACGCTCACGACCCGGATCTGGAGCCTGTTCCAGTTTCCGCCCAAGCCAGAACTCGCGGCAGCCGCCTCCGTCCCGCTGCTGGTGCTCACGATCCTGCTGCTGCGCGCGCAGGCGATGGCATTGGGTCGCCGAGGCTATGCGGTGCTGGGCGGCAAATACGGGGCGCCGCGCGCAATTCGTCTCGGCTGGCTGAGAGGGCCGGCCGTCGCGCTGGCGCTGTTCGTCCTCGCCATGCCGCTCTTCCTGCCCTATGCGGCGCTGTTCAACTCGGCCTTCTCGCGCGTGGCCTCGCGCATCGTGACACCGGAAACCATCACCCTGCACAATGTGCGCTTCACTTTCCTCGAACTCAGTTCGACGATGCCGGCGCTCAAGAACACCTTTCTGCTGGCGACGGCCTCCGCGACGCTGGGGGCGCTCCTGGCGCTGCTCATTGCCTATATCGTGGCGCGCAAGGCGGTGAGGGGGCATCGCGTGCTCGCTTTCCTCGCGACGGCGCCGCTGGCCATTCCGGGCATCGTGCTGGGAGTCGGGCTTTTCCTCGCCTACACCCGGCCGCCGCTCGCGCTCTACGGCACGCTATGGATTCTGCTGATCGCCTTCGTGACCATCGAGCTGCCGGCCGCCTATCAGCAGCTCGGATCGGCGTTCCATGCGGTCCATCCCGAGCTGGAGGAGGCGGGGCGCATGCTGGGCGCCACGCGGCTGCGGACCCTGGCCGACATCACCGCGCCGCTGCTTCGGTCGGCGGTGATCGCGACCTGGTGCTTCATCTTCGTCGCGACCATCCGCGAGCTCTCGGCGGCCGTCATCCTGTTCACCTCGGAAACCAAGGTGCTCTCGGTGCTGATCTTCGACCTGAAGGAGAGCGGGGATGTCGGGGCCATCGCCGTGCTCAGCCTGTCCATGGTGGCGATCACCACGATCGTGATTGCCGCGGCCAATCGGCTGCATGCCCGGCCACAGATGCGCCCGGCGACCTGAAGGAGCGTAGCCTTTAGCGGCCGATCAGCTTGAACGAGGCGAAGAAGCGCCGGCTGTTCTCGGTGTTTTCCTGGTCGGGCGGCGCTGCGTAGATCGACTGGTAAAGCGTGTTGCGGCGGTAGACCATGAGATTGACGATCACCAGCTTCGACTCGGTGTCGTAGAGGGACACGCGTCGCGCCGGCAGATCTCCGATCGTCAGCCGCTTTTCTTCGCGCAACTCGCCCTTGCCGTCTTCCAGCATTCCGTCGCGCGCTGCATCGAGCGCTTCATCGGCTTCCATGCCGGTACTCTCGGGGTAGATCGTGTACATGCTGACATAGCCAGCCTGCCCGACCTCGACCGATGCACTATGGGTTTCCACGGGGCCGGCTGCGGACTCCGACGTCTCGGACTCGATGGCCGGTTCGCCCGGCAGATCGATGCTAAAGCCGGCGCCTACAGGCTGGTAAGTCGACCACTGCTGTGCGTGTGCCGTCCACGGCACGACGAGCACAAGCAGCAAAGGCAGTACAAGGCGGCGAAGCACCGGAATCTCCCCAACCAGACGCTGTACTAGTTCAGGATCGCGACATCGTCGGGTGTGATTGGCTTGTCGAGCAAGCCGAGCTGGTCAAGCGTCTTGATGGTGGCTTCCCACCCGGCGCGCGTCTGCTGGCCGGTCGGCGGGCCGGAAAGCTGCTGCGACACCGTCGCCATGCTGCGGTCGACATAGCGCGGCGCCAGACGCGGAAAGAGACGGGAGAAGTGCTGGGCGGCATCGGCCGGCCGCTCCTTCACCATATTATAACCTTCCTGCACGGCCTCCTCGATCTTCTGCGCGATCTCGCGCTTCTCGGGGTCGGCCCAGGCGGCATCGTTTACGATCAGGTTCAGGCTGTAGGCACGGACGCCGAAATCGCTGAGCCGGATCATCATGATCCGGCGGCCTTCAGCGATCAGTTCGGACGGTGCCATTTCGTCATAGTCGATCAGCGCGTCGACCTTCTTTTCGACCAGGTCGTAGGCGTTCCAGTCGACCGTCGTTTCGTTGATCTTGCTGCGGTCGAGCTTGTTGGCCGCCAGCAGAGCGCGGAACTCCTCGTTGGTGATGCTGCCGGGAACCAGGCCCAGCGTCTTGCCATAGAGGTCGCGCGGATGGGCGATACGATCCTCGGTACGCGTGTAGATGACGGTTGGCGGCTTCTGATAGTAGACCGCGAGGCTCTTGATCGGCAGCCCCTTGGAGCGGCCGATGGCCGTCGCAATGCCGCTCGACGAGCCAATCCAGAATTCCTTGCCTTCGCCGACCATGCTGGCCGAAGACAGGGCGCCTTGCGTCTCCGAGAACCTGACGTCTAGGCCCCGGCGTTCGAAAGCCCCCATCTCACGGGCCAGGAAGAAGCCCGCGAAGGTCGGCAATGCCTTCCAGTCGAGCACCAGCTTGACCTGTTGCAAGGTCTCGACAGGCTGTGCGGTGGCAGGGGCTGCGAGGGCTGCGGTTGCAGCCACCAGGAGGAGGAGCCGGCGGGGCAGGGGGCGGAGGGAAGACATGGCGATCTTCCCGCAAGAAGCATCTAATCGTCGCGGGTTGCAAACGAAAATGTCTCCGAGGGCCAGCGATGGTCAGGTGGAGACGAGGAAGCCCATGACCAGCGCCAGGGTACCGCCGAGGCCGACCAGGAGGGCCAATACGGGAATATTGGCCAGGAAGGCCAGGGCAATGCAGCCCAGAACCAGTCCTACATGGAGGACGGCGAACAGAACGAACTTGCTGAAGCCGCGGAAGGCTTCTTCGTGTTCTCGCATTTCCCGCGCGGTCAGGCCGGAAATGTCAGTGGTGCCGGCCGCAAACTTGTCAGCCATGGTAGCCCCCTTCGAGATCATGCCTGACCCGCTAACGTCCCGCCGGGCGGCGTGGTTGCGAGCCTCGAAAGAGCTGGCCGTCAGGGAAGATTGAGCTGCCAGCTGACGCCGAATCGGTCGGCGATCCAGGCGAACTTCCGGCTGAATGGATAGGCATCGAGCGGCATCATGACCTCGCCACCATCGGCCAGCTTTTCGGCCAGGATCGCAATTTCCGTTCCGGAGGAGCAGGTGACGTAAAGGGAGATCGCCGGGGTGAAGGTAAAGGGATGCTTCACGGCGCTGTCGATGAACATGAGATGCTGGCCGGCAAGATTCACAACGGCGTGCATCACCGAACCCTCGGCACCCGGGCCTTCCGCGCCATAGCGTGTAATGCCGACAATCTTCGAATCGGGAAAGAGCGTGACGTAGAAGTTCATCGCCTCTTCGGCGCGACCGTCGAACATCAAGAAGGTCGTGATCCTTGCCGTCATTCATATCTCCTTCCTGTCTTGTCGAATCCTTACGGCGCCGTCATACCATGACGCTCATGAAGATAATCCCGACGGTCCTGCTCGCGTTCCTTCTTGCGGCCCCTGCTCTTCCCGCGATGGCGCAGTCCCTTGAAGCGCAGATGAAGCAGGCTGCAGGCGCTTACGAGCGCAAGGATATGGCCACGGCTGTCCGCATCTGGAAGGTCTGGGCCGCGAAGGGCAATGCCGAGGCGCAAACCTTGCTGGGGGCCATGTATTGGAGCGGCGAAGGCGTGCCGCGCGATCACAAGGAAGCCGCAAAGCTTTTCCTGCAGGCAGCCCAGCAGGGCTATGCCAGGGCCCAGAACGACATCGGTTTCATGCTGGGCTTCGGGGAGGGTATTCCGCCGCAAGACGATGTCGAGGCCTACAAGTGGCTCTCGCTCGCCATCGATCGCTACACGGTCAAGAATCAGGAGCGCCTGGATCAGGCGCGCAAGGACCTCGCAACCCTTAAAGCGCGCATGACGCCTGCGCAAATCTCGGAGGCCGAAAGGCGCGCAAAAGCCTGGAAACCAGTGGTTTCCAAGCGCTGACGGCGCGGCTAGGGTCGCCGGGCGGGTCGTCTGCCACGGCGATGTTACCGGCACTTGATCCAATTGGCGCTAGACTGGAACGCATGAAACGGTCCTCGGTCGTTGCGGCTTCTATTGCTACGCTGCTCGTCGGATCGATGCCCGCCGGCATCGCATCCGCGGAGCCGCGGCATGAGCCGGCGTCTTCCGATCATGCTGATCATGGCGCGCAGCGGGATGTACCGGGAATCGAGACGGCTCTGCTGGCCCACGAGCCGGTCGATCAACCGCCCGCAACAGCCGGGCTTACCGACCACCTCCAGTTCATCCGTCTGGTTTCGGTCGACGACCAACTGGCACGGGCCGTAACGTTCGACGTCGAACCGGAGGATGTGCAGCCGCAGATCGTTCTTGCCGATCCTGTTCCGCCACCCGTTTCGACAGAACCCGTTTCGGAAAGCGTGCTGGCCTATGGCCGCGAAGAGGAAGAGCGCCTGCTGGGAGACGGCAAGGACGAGGAACGGCTGCAGGCCTATCTGCCGTTCCAGCGTGAGCGCGGCGTGACAGGGGTTGTCGTGGGCGGTTCGCTCGCGGCGTCGGCGGCGGCGGCCGGTGTGCCGGCGCCTGCGATGCTCGAGGCACTCGAAGCGCTGGCCACCGCGGTGGACCTCGATGGCAACTCGCGGGACGGCGACAAGTTCTACGTGCGCTTCGAGCAGAGCTTCACAGCCGCAGGAGCGCCGCTCGATGTCGGCCGTGTCTTGTGGATGGAGTTGCGCACCGCCAAAGGCATGGTGGCAATCCATCGCTTCCGTTCGCGCGACAAGACCGAGCGCTTCTGGATGACGAACGGCCATGCCGCGACGCCGCCGTCGGTCCGGCTTCCACTCGACACGGTTTCGATTTCCTCCGGCTTCGGCCTGCGGGCCGATCCGTTCGATCAGCCGCCGCCGATGTATGCCGGCAAGCCGCAAGGCGCCGGTGGCCCGACACAAGGCCGGTCGGCCAAGCCGTCTGGACCGCCGCCTGGACTGCCGACCGGCGGCGCACACGACATGCCGCGGGTCAACGTCGCCACGCCGCTCGGCGCGTCGCTCGGGCTCTCTGCCTATGGCGGGGCGAAGCCCATGGCGCCGATCCTGTCACCGCCAGCGCGTGGCCGCTCGCTGTTCATGCATGAGGGCGTCGATCTCGTTGCGCCCGCAGGCACGCCTGTTCATGCTGCGGCCGACGGTATCGTCGTTGGCGCCGCTCCCAACGGCCGCTACGGCAACTGGATCCGTATCGATCATGCCGGCAAGGTGACCAGCGTTTATGGTCATCTCGCAGGCTTTGCGGAAGGGCTGCAGCCGGGAATGATGGTATCGAAAGGCGATGTTGTCGGCTTCGTCGGTAGCACCGGCCGGTCGACAGGTGCGCATCTCCATTTCGAGCTGTTGGCCGAGGGCAAGCCGGTGAATCCCATCACGCATCCCGACCTGAAACGGGCTCAGCTGCGTGGTCCCGATCTTGAGAAATTCCGCAAGCAGGTCGCCGGGAGCATCGCCGAACGCGATCGCGAAGCGAAGGCGGTCGTTTCAGTCGGCGACTGAGGCTTGTTTCGACGGCTGCCGTACCTTCAGAGCGAAGGCTTCTTCCGGCGACAGCACCAGCCGGTTCCGGCCGACCAGGGAGAACCACAGGATCCCTAGCGCAAACCATGTGCAGACGCCCAGCACGCCCGAGACGAAAACCGGATCGAGGAGCTGGTAGACCAGGGTCACGGCTGCGATGACGATGGTGACGATCGCACCGCCGACGCCCATCGGCGATCGGTAGGGGCGGTGGAGGCCGGGCAGTCGCGCACGCAGGACCAGGAAGCTCACGGCTTGCAGCAAATAGGAGAGCATCGCGCCGGCGACCGCCATGTTGAGCAGCATTCCCTGGATGACCGCCGCGCCCCTGTCGGCCCCCATGCCAAACCAGAGCCCGAGCATCAGGGCAAGTGCTACGACCGAGCCGGCAATCAGGGCGACGTATGGAGTCTTGTGGCGCGGATGGGTGATCGACAGAAACCGCGGGAAATATCCCGCGCGCGACAGCGAATAGATCTGCCGGCCCTTGGCGAACAGGATGGTGTGAAAGCTCGAGATCAGGCCGATGCACGCGACCAGCGCCAGGAGCTTCGCGAGGCTGCCGCCGAAGGTGGCGCGAAACCCGTCGAGCAGCGGTTCTCCCGAACTCGCGAGCTGGAAGGCACCCGGGGCTACGGAGGCGTTGAGCCAGACGACGAGGCCCGCGGAGACGAACAGCGTGAGTAGCCCGGCCACGATGCCGCGCGGGATATCGCGGCTCGGCTGCATCGCTTCTTCGGCGGCGAGCGGGAGCTGCTCGATGGCAAGGAACAGCCAGACCGCGAAAGGGAGGGCCGCCAGGGCACCCTGCAGGCCGAAGGGCAGCAGCGGGCCATTCCCCTGGGGCAGCTCGACAGGTCTGCCGTCGGGGCCTGCGCCGATATTGAGTGCATAGCGGCTGAAGTCGGCGACGGACAACGCCGAAACCCAGAAAACGGCGAGGCAGGCGAGGGCGGCCAGGGTGACAACCACCGTGACTCGGAAGGACAGCTCGACGCCCAGGATGTTCAGGGCCACGAAGAGCGCATATCCCGCAATCCAGTAGAGTGGCAGCCACGCGGTCGGGGTGTCGAAGACGGCGGCCAGGTAGGTGGCAAGGAAGGAGACGACGACGGCCGGTGTGAGAACATATTCGACGTTCTCGCAAAGGCCGGTGATGAAACCGCCCCAGGGACCCATCGAGGCCCGGGCGAAGGAGTAGGCGCCGCCTGTATGGGGCAGGGCGGCTGCCATTTCGGCAATGCAGAAGACCAAGCCGAGATACATGGCGGCAATCGCCAGGGCTGCCAGCGCATAGCCACCCCAGCCGCCGGCCAGGAGGCCCAGGTTCCAGCCCGAATAGTGACCGGAAATGACGGCACCTACCCCCAGAGCCCAGAGCGAGAAGACGCCGGCGTAGCGGCGCAGGCCGCGGCGCGAGAAGTAGTCGACAGGGACGGTCTGGTAGGGCGTGCCGGTTGAACTCATGCGCGGTTATACTAAGCGGAGATCGAGATAGGGAACGAGGTCGAAGACGTGAGTGCCGTTGCCATTGTGCTGATCGCCTTCGCCTTGATTCTCCTCAGCACCGGATTGGGATTGCTCCTCCGCTATCGGCTGCCAGAGCGGCATCTAAGCGGCGATTCGAAGGAGGTCATCAAGCTTGCAACGGCGCTTGTGGGGACGATGTCGGCCTTGGTCATTGCGCTCCTGTTTGCCTCGACCCGGGCTTCCTACGAGGCGACCGGCAGCCAGATTTCCCAGCTCACGGCAAACGTGATCGAGCTCGACCGCATCCTGAAGGGGGTCGGCGAGGAAGGAGCGGCGTTGCGGCATCTGCTTCGTGAGGATGTGAAGACCCTTGCCGACTCGATCTGGCAGTCCGAGGCGGGCAATTCCACAAAGGCCGTTGCCGAGGAGATCGGTGTGGTCGGCAAGCTGCGCCAGCTCGTGACACAGGATCCGCAGGGCGTTTGGCAGGCCCGCGCTCTGGCGGCGAGCACCGCGCTCGCCCAGATCCAGCTATCGCTCCAATCTCACCCTTCGGATTCGATGTCCAAGCCGTTCGTCTTCCTGCTGATCCTTTGGCTCTGCTTCATCTTTGCGACTTTTGCCATGTCGTCGGCGCCCAACGCGACGCTTCTCTGCGTGCTGTTCTTCTGCGCCCTGTCGGCAGCCAGCGCGATCTATCTGATCCTGGAGCTGGGCCAGCCGTTCGACGGACTGATGCAGGTGCCCAGCGCGCCGCTACGCAACGCGCTACCACCACTCTAATGCACGCAGTTCGGAAGGTCGGTGCGGCTCGGGTCAGTCCCAGGCCGCGTCGACGATCTGACCGGACTCGGACAGAAGCAGTGTCAGCCGGTTGGGATCGTACTCGTAGCTCGGGATACCGTCGTTCGGGCGGATGATGCGCAGCGGATAGGGGAGGTCTTCCTCGCGCACGATATTGCCTGCCGCCTGGCCGGCCGGCGCCGCCGCTCCCTTGGCCTGGAAGTATTTGCCGAGGCACTTCTCGCAATCTTCCTTGGGCGGTGTCGCTTCTGCGAAGCCCGGCAAGGTTTTTAGCGTGACGGAGTTGTAGCCCGAGCGGACACGGATGCCCTTGTAGGGATGGCCACCACCCAGCGGCAGCAAGGCTTCCACCATCATGAAGGGGCCGAGCGGCGACATGCTGGGCGGAGCGCTCGCCTGGAAGATCAGGTCCAGCATGCCGTCGATGCCCTTGCCTACGGTAATGGGCAGGAGGTGCGGCGAGGTCCAGGAGTTGGAGCTTACCAGGGCGCGGGCACGCACGATGTCGATGCCGCCGGTGCGCTCGGAACGCAGCAGCTCGACGCTGGTCACGAACATGACCGGATAGGGACGGCCTTCGGGCTGTCCGGGCGGCTGGCTCTGGGGCGGACCGCTTTCCTGCGGCGTGGCCGGCCCGCCACGCGGCGCGCCTTGCGGCGGCCCCTGCTGGGCACTGAGCTGCGCGGCCCCCAGCATTGAGCCAGCGGCCACCAGCGAGGCGAGGGCAAAGAGCTTGGTTCGTGTCATGGCATCCTCGGGGGCTGCGCGGCGGTCTGGCCGCTCGGAAGGGGCGGAGGCGGAGTGACTGTGGCGGGTTCAGCGGCGACCCAACCCTTTTCGAGGCGGTCATAGGCCTCGAGGATCAGGTCGGTCGGTACCATCTGGGTCAGTGTGCAGTAGGACGTCTCGGTGCCGGTGAAGCTGCCATTCTCGAACAGCTTGTTGACCGGCGCGCCACCACCGCAAACGGAGAAGTAGTCGCAGGCGGCGCGGCAGGCCCGTACGCCTTCGCTGATATCGCGATAGAGCGGCGAGGCGAGGCAGGCGTCGCGAATCTCGGCCATCGACTGAAAACGGATATTGCCCAGGAGATAGTCGCCGTAGGCCTCGTTCTTCAGCCCCAACAGCTCGGGCGAGAAGCTCGAGACATTGCCATGGCTGTCGACGTTCAGCATGGCGAGCGGTTCGACCTGGATATTGCGCGTCGGCGCGCCTTCCGGGCGGAACACCCGCGGCAGGGTGAGATCGATCTCGCGCACGAAACGGACGCGGCCGCTGCGGCGTGCTTCATGCCAGAAAGTCCTCAGGAAAGCCGCATATCGCTGACGCAGCGCCGGGCCGTGGAACAGGCTCGACACATGGTCGCCTTCGGACTCCTCGACGTTGAAACAGACCTGGTCGATGCCTTCGGTAAGGTAGAAGTCGAGCAGCTCGTGCGGCATGTCGAGGCTCGCCTTCGACAGAACCGAGATGACGTGAAAGGGCACCTCGTTTTCACGCAAGGTGCGGACGCCCGCGATCGTCTTGTCGAATGTCCCCTTGCCGCTGCGTGTCTTGCGATGCAGGTCGTGCAAGTCGCGCGGACCATCGAGGCTGACGCCGACGCCGACGTTCCACTGCTTGAAGAGCCTGCACCAATCGGCATCGATCAGCATGCCATTGGTCTGGAACGA
This sequence comes from Reyranella massiliensis 521, assembly GCF_000312425.1. Taxonomy (GTDB): domain Bacteria; phylum Pseudomonadota; class Alphaproteobacteria; order Reyranellales; family Reyranellaceae; genus Reyranella; species Reyranella massiliensis. Next base: position 997,907 of record NZ_HE997181.1, read on the forward strand.
GTGCTTCACGATAACATTCGCCGGCCGCAGCCGGTCGATCGTGGAGAAGGCTTCCTCGTAGAAAGAGACAGGCACCACCAGCGGTTCGCCGGCATGCCAGACGACGATGAGTTCTGGGCAGGACCAGCCAGACGCAAAAATCTCCTCGAACAGCCGCGTCACCGTCGACTGGGCGATCACGTGTGTGTTGGAGCGGTCCGGCAGGTAGCAATAGGTGCAGGCGATGTTGCAGAACGCCGTCGGCTGCACGACCACCATGCCGATCTCAGGCGTGGCAGGCATCGGCGGCTATTACCAGTTATGCCAGCCGTTGTGCCAGCCGTTGCCCCAGTTGTGCCAGCCGCCGTTGCCCCAGCCGCCATTGTGCCAGCCATTGCCCCAGTTGTGCCAACCGCCGTTGCGCCAGCCGCCGTTGCCCCACCAAGCGACAAGCTGCTCCGGGTCGACGGCGACAAACGGCTCGCCGTCCTTGCGATATTGCTCGATGGCGCCGGAGACGTCGTTGCGGATGGTCTGAAGTCGCTCGGCGACGGAACCGCTCTTCTTGTTGTCGTCCGGTGCCGGGGTGGCCGTGGCGGCGGCATCGGCGGCCGCCAGGGTGACCGACAGACCGAGCGCCCCGGAAGGCAGAAGCTGTGCCAGTGCGCGCAGTGAACGACGATCCTGGGCCATATGAACTCCCCCGTGAAGGCAGATAACGTTAGACGGACCCGCAATCCATTCGCAAATGAAAACGTCGCCTTGAAGATGTACGCCTCGCTCCAACCGATCGATCTCCCCGAAGGTCCGAGGGAGTGACCGGAAATGAATGGAGTAGCGATCTTGGCCGACCTCGCGGAGGTGTTTGCCAATCGAGGCGAAGCGGTATGCAATTCCCGTCATGAACGCGGACCCGACCGGAAAATACACTTTCGAGACATTTCGCTTCGAAGGCGATGACGAGACGCCCAACAATCCGCGGCTGCCGTTGGTTGTCTATCGCGGTGTGGTCCCGGACCAGGCTGTCGACGATGCGGCGGGGTGGCTCGAACGGACATTTGCCCGCAATGGCTGGTCCGATGGTTGGCGGAACGGGATCTACCCTTTCCTGCACTTCCATACAGGGACGCACGAAGTGCTCGGGATTGCGCGCGGCCGCACCACTGTCGAGTTCGGCGGAGCCAAGGGCCGGCCTCTTACCGTCGCCGCGGGCGATGTCGTCGTCTTGCCGGCCGGCACCGGCCACAAGCGGCTCGACGCCAGCGCCGATCTCCTGGTGGTGGGCGCTTACCCGCGCAACGGCCAATTCGACCAGAAGCGACCTGGAGAGGTCGACAGCGAGGTGGCTCGGCGCTCTGTCGCCGCGGTGCCCTTGCCGGAGAAGGATCCTGTGTTGGGGCCTCGTGGGCCGGTGATCGACCTATGGAGAGCTAGATGAACGAGGGCTCGGGGCCGTGCCGCGTCTTTTGAAGAAGCGTCGCCCGCGAACGGCAGGGGCGTATCCAAGCCCTCGAAGCGCAGATTGCGGACATCCATGCGCTTCAGAAGAGCCCGCTTCCCGGTTGATCATATCCGATTGAGGGCGCCGTTCAGGATCCGGAGCGACATCGGCTTCTCGACGATGGTGCAGCGCGGCAGGCCCTTCCCGGCGCTCAGCCCGTCGATCCTCGCGGCATCGTGCGCGCCGGACATCAAAACCCAGCGACAAGCGGGGAGTTCTGCAGCTGAGGCCGCATAAAAGTCGATGCCATTGCCGTCAGGCAGGTTGACGTCGCAAACGATTGCCTCGGCGGCCATGCCGCATGCGGCAAGGCGACGAACAGCCGAGCGGGCATCGTCGAGCGACCCGCACGCCGTGACGTCATGCCCACGGCGCTGAAGGTACTCGCGAATTTCCGTCCGGAGATCCTCGTCATCCTCGACAAGAAGTATCCGCACAGCCACCCCGCGGGTCATCAGAGCGACACCACTTCAAATAGAACGTGCACTGAGTGAAGCCTCGCGCGCCAGCGCGAGTCAAGAATTGCACCCTCTCAAACGTGAATACCTTGGCGCTGCTTCAGGTGAGGCTGAAGGAGCCGAAGGGCAGCGTTAGCAACCGTTTCTTGGGCAAGGGCGGCGGCAAGCCAGTCCGTGTCGTCGTACGGATCAAAGTCAGGACGGCACTGCGCAACGGACCCAGCGCCACAGGCTTGTTCATGAAGGTGAAAATGCCGGTGTTGGCAAGAGTGTGGTCCGATAGCCTGTCGATGCGGCCCGACATCACGATCATGGCCGTGCCGGGACTGAGCCGCTTGATGCGCTCGGCGACGGTCACGCCATCGAGATCGGGCAGATTGTAGTCGATCAGCGCCACCTTGGGCCGCAGTTGTGCAATCGTGTGGATGGCAAGCGAGCCGCTGACCGTGGATTCGACCCTGAGACGTGCCCGGCGAAGGTAGCAGGCCAATTCTTCAGCCTGCGTGGGATCGTCTTCCACAATGAGGACGTCTGTCAGGAAGGATGCTACGCCCTGATCGTCGAGAGACATGGTGCACGATATAGGACGATCTCGATGTACTTTTCACGACAGATCGCCTCCGGATCGGAGGGATTGGCTGATGCTCACTTACGGCGCAGGTAAGTATCGAAGAACTGCTCGACGGCATTGAGCCCCTCTTGGCTCAGGCGGACGATGGTACGTCGCTTGTCTCCGGTGTCGCCGGAGCGCTCGATGAGGCCATGGGCCATCAGCTGCTCCATGCGGCGGAGGGCTGTCGTCAGGGGCACGCCGGACGCAGCACCCAGACTGGTGACGGTGACTTCGGCTCCCGCCAATCGGGCGTCGTAGAGGTCGAGCAACATTTCCCAGCACGGATCGGAGAAGAGTTCGGTGGGAAAATACTGACTGCGCATCTTGCGCATTGACCGCATGTCTTTCAACGCGGCCCGCTTGCGGCCACAAGGTTCGTCAGCGAACGCTTCGGTCGACGGATTTGCCCGTTGGCGGGCCTGCCGTGCGAGCAGCGCCGCCTTCACGGCGCGCACCAGCTTCGGCCCGTCGACGGGCTTCGTGAGCAGGTCGCGGGCGCCGAGGCGGATTGCCTCGACGGCATCGTCGAACCCTGCATGGCCACTTACGAAAATCACCTCCGGCCGGTCGTCGTCGTCCAGCCGGCCGAGGCGTTCGGCAAACTCCAGTCCGGTCAGTTCGGGCATACGCAGATCGGAAACTACAACCTTTGCGCGATTTCCCTCTGCCAAAAGCTGCAGCGCCAGCCCTCCGTTGCCTGCCGAGAGGCAGGAAAGGCCAGCCTTGGCGAGGCATTCAACCAGCTCCTCGACTGCGGCCGAATCGTCGTCGACCACCATGGCATCGACGTTGCGAAAAGGGCGGGCCGGACGGCCGGAACTTGTCATGTACGGCAGGGCTCTCTTGCAGACAGTGGCTTAACCTCCAAATTGGAGGCGATTGGAATCGGGGTGTACCGCTGAAATTGCCCGGTTCGAGGTACATTCCGCAAGGGTTGAGCGATTTGTTTGGGTTTTTGTGGGTGGCGGCGGCCCGATAATGGCATATGTGGGGGGATGGCGGTGTCTTTGGGGGAAGCCGAACAGGGCGAAGAGCGGCCGGCACACAGACGTGCATTGAGTCTCGTGAGCGGGTCGGCGAGCACTCGGCGTACCCTGCTTGCCGGTGTGCTGCACATTCTGCTGGTCTGGACCATGGTGTTCCTGATCATCGAGGACAACTACGGACGTGCCGTCGAAAGCTGGAAGACATCGGCGGAGAACATCGCTCTCGCGGTGGCGGCGCATGCAGCTCAGACGCAGGGTGCGGCGGATCTGGTTGTAAAAAGCATGGTCGACTGGATCGCCGAGGAGCGCATCGAGACCGAGCACCAATTTCGTCAGGTCATGGGCGAGAAGCGCTTCTACGACGCGATGCGCGATCGCATCCTGGGGCAGCCGCAAATCGGGATCGCCCTGATCGTTGCCGCCAACGGCGATGTCGTGAACGCGACGCGAGCGTGGCCGCCGGCCGCAGTCAATGTTGCGCAACGGGATTCGTTCAGGATCGCCATCGAACCTGGAGCCATGGCACTGAGCGGGACGTCGACTGGTGTGATAACCGGCCACCCGCGCTTCTACATCGCGCGTAAGATCGTATCCGACAAGGGCGAGTTGCTCGGCGTTGTAGGTGTAGGCCTCGAAGCCAACTTCTTTGCCGCCTTCTATAATCGCGTCGCTCTCGGTCCCGACGGTTCGCTGGCGCTGTTTCGCAATGACGGCACCTTGCTGGCCACAAATCTCCCCGATCAGAAGCTCGGATCGCGCTTCGATCAGACGCTGCCTCAACGGCTGATCGAAACAGGCGAATCCGGGAACGCCGTTCTGGCTCGTGGATCGTTTCCGTCTTATGCAGGGGGGCATCCGTCGAGCATCGTCGTTGCCACCAAGCTCGAAGGCTTTCCGGCCTATGTCACTGTCGCGGTAGGGGAAAGCGCCTTCCTGACGCCATGGCATGATCGCAACCTGCTGATCGTGGGCATCGGCATTCTGCTGACCGTCCTCACCGTCTTGGCGGGCGTGCTCATGGCGAGGCTGATCGAGCGGACCAGTGCGGCTGCACGTGAGGCTTCGGAACGGCAAGTGCTAGCGGCCATCGTCGATACGCCGTCGGCAATGACCGCCGTCGTAGACCGGCATGGCAAGGTCGTTCATGCCAATTCGCTCTTTCGCCGCCTGCTCGGGACCGGGCCGGATCGCGCCGTGGCGGACGCGCTCTTTAATCCTGCTCTCGAAGGCGTCGAGCCGCTTCTCACGTTCATCAACGGCAAGGTGCCTACCGCGGAGATCAATCTCGGCCTGTTGCAGCCGGGTGATCGGACGCGGCGGCTGCGCTTTTCTCTGTCGCGGCAATCGCTGCCCGACAGCGGTGAGAGCGTAATCCTGGTCGGTCATGACGAAACGCTCCGTCACCAAGCAGAGCGTGCGATTGCGCTGTCGGGAAAGCTCGTGACACTGGGGGAGATCACGACAGGCATTGCGCACGAGCTTAGCCAGCCATTGAACGTGATCCGCATGGCTGCGCAGAATGCTCTGGCCGAGGCGGAATCCGAGTTACCCGCGGCGGCTGCCGGTGACGAAGATGCCGAGGAGCCGATCCCGGCGATGTCGGATGCTGAGTTCCGCGACTTCGCGGCTGCGAAACTCACCCGGATCATGGCCCAGGTCGATCGGGCCGCTGCCGTTATCTCGCGCATGCGCATATTCAGCCGCTCGACCCGCGAAGGCCCGCGACCCTTCGATCTGCGCGACGCCTGCCTCGGCGCAATCGCCCTCATGGGACAGCCCTATCGCACTGCCGGTATTGTCCTCAGGCACGAGCTGGGCGAGGAACCGCTTGTAGTGGTAGGGCACCAGCCGTTGATCGAGCAGGCGTTGGTTGCCGTGCTCGGTAATGCCCGCGATGCACTCGGCGATACCGCGCAAAGTGACAAGGTCGTCGACGTTTCGGCCGGGCGGAGTGCCGATGGCCACCTGCGGGTGCGCATTGCCGACAATGGGCCGGGTGTCCCCGAAGAGATTCGCGAGCGCATCTTCGAACCATTCTTCACGACGAAGCCCGAAGGCCAGGCTACGGGCCTAGGCCTCGCCGTTGCCTATGGCATTCTGCGCGATGCAGGCGGAAGCTTGACCTTGGAGCCGAGCGGCGCAGGCGCCATTTTCCAGATTGACCTGCCCGACAACATGTCCTGCGGCTCTCAGGTATGACGATCGGCGTTCTGTTTGTATCTACCGGCGGTATCTGCCGCGCGCCAATGGCGGCAAGTGTGTTCCGTACCTTCGCGCGGCGAGGCCGGATCGAACACCTGTTCGACGTCGCCAGTGCTGGAACGTTCGATGGCCATGTCGGCGAAGCGCCGTCGCTGTTGGCGCACGAGGTCACCGAACGACGTGGCTACATGCTCGGTGCGGTAAAGATACGGTCGCTGCAGCCGGACGATCTGGCGCGCTACGATCATCCGATTGCCATGGATCGGACCAACCTCGCTGCGATGCGCTGGATGGCGCCGGCTGGTTGCACCGACCGGCCGCAACTCCTCCTGCGGCACGTCCATGAGGCTGGCGCAACGGACATCGTCGATCCCTACGGCGGCAGCGTCGCTGACTACGAGCGGGCGCTCGACCTGATCGAGAAGGGCTGTGCTGGCCTGATGATGAATATCGTCCAGGCCTTGCAGAAATCATCGGGGCAGGGGCCCGCAGGCTAGCGGCGGGTGAACAGGAGATCCTGCTGGTGCGGCGGCATGGTTTCGATCCGCCGCGGCGCCGTAGGGTGGCGCCAGCGCAGGTACCATTCGAGTTCGTAGCTGTTGTCGATCACCCAGGCGGAAAAGCCAGCCGTCCGCAAGCCGTCAAAGACATTTCGCCATGCCGCGAGATCATCCTGCGGACTTGCCTCGACAACGATGTCCATGGTCTGCGGATAGAGATGAAGCTGACCGAGGATGTACCGAAGAATCGGCGGCTCCGCTCCTTCGACGTCCATCTTGATGAGCCGAAGACGCTGGATTTCGTCGGCAGTCAGGATCTGGTCCAGCGGTCGTGCTTCGACCGAGGCTATCAATGTGCCGCCGCGCGAGGCGAGAGTCGTCGCGGCGCCGATATTGGCGCTGCTGATCTCGTAAAGCTCGAGGGTGCCAGGCTTGTCGGAAACGGCGGCGTTGATTGCGCGCACATTTATCGAGGCGGGGTTGAGCGCGAGGTTTTTCTGCAATAACGCGAATGTCCGGGGCGACGCTTCGATCGCCACGACCTGACCGGCGCGACCGACGCGGGCGGAGGCCAGCAGCGTGTCGTAGCCAATATTGGCGCCGATATCGACGAAGACGTCGCCGCTTTTGAGGTTTTGCTCGATCACCCGCGATACGTCCGGCTCCCAGACGCCGAAATGCAGGATCATGCGCTGGATGAGATCTTCGGTGCTGCAGTGAAGCTTCGCGCCGAAGAAGGTCGTTGCGACGTGTTCTGGCCCCAGCAGGCGGAGCGCCTTGTTGTATCCGCGGAAGACGAAACAGGCCGCCCGCAGCGGCAGGCGCCTGATGGTGCCAATGATAGCCTTATGGAGCAGCCTGATCATGACGCCACCTTACAGTGGCATGCCTTGATAACCGAGCCCGCTTCCGGGCGCTTTGGGCGAACTCTTACCGGCCCCGGCGACGTTGTTGCCGCCGCCCGTTCGGCTGCGGGCGGCAGCGTCTCAGGTTCTACAGCTTTGCAACAAGCGCCGTGAGCTGGTCGGCGCAGATGCCCCAGCCTTGATGGAGCCCATCTTCTCGTGCGCCTCGCGGTCCTCGACCGTCCAGTGGCGTACCGTTGCGGTGTAGCGGGTCTTGCCGCCTTCGTCCTCGAAGGTGAGGATCAACGTCATGAATGGCTTCTCGGACGGCTCCCATGCCGTCGTGAAGGCGTCCGTGACGACGATTCGTTCGTTCGGTACCACTTCCAGATAGACGCCCCGGTTGGGCATGTTCTGGCCATCGGGCCCGCGCATCACGATGAAATTGGCGCCGCCCGGCCTTACGTCGAGTTCGGCCACCGGCGTCGTGTAGGGCAGGGGGGCAAACCATTGCTTCAGCAGGGCAGGATCGGTCCAGGCCCGGTAGAGCTTCTCGCGAGGCGCATCGATCAGGCGGGTCAGCACCAGTTCTCGGTCGGCGGTGGAAGAGGCGGTCATTGGGGCTCCAGTCGAGGTTCTAGTCCCGAGGACGAATGGCGGGGCGGACATCCGACATCTGGAACAGCTTTTTTCTTTGCGTGCCTGCAGCCTGCAACTTAGCCTTCCAGACAGGGGGACATTCGGCACATGGTCGAGGTCGGATCCGACAGGAGCGGCGCACCGGACGTCGATTTCGCCGCCCTGCCAGCGGGCACGAAGATCGGACGATACGAAGTGCTTGCCGTGTTGGGGCAGGGTGGCTTTGGCATTACCTATCATGCCCGCGACGCCCAGCTTGGCCGTGAAGTCGCCGTCAAGGAGTACCTGCCGACGTCGCTTGCCATACGGCAGCGCGGATCGACCGTGTCGCCGCGCTCGACCAGGGTTGTCGACGATTTCACCCGTGGGCGCGACCGTTTTGTCGCCGAGGGGCGCACACTGGCCACGCTCCACCGTGCGCCGGGAATCGTGCGGGTCTTCGATTTCCTCGAACTCAACGATACCGCCTATATCGTCATGGAACTGATCCGGGGCGATACGCTCGACAAGCGGTTGAAGTCGGTCGGAAGGCTCGACCCGCCCGCCGTCGACCGGATTCTGTGGACGCTGCTCGACGGCCTCGAGCAGGTTCACGCTGCAGGTTTCCTGCATCGTGACATCAAGCCATCCAACATCATGCTGGATGAACAGGGCAATCCGACACTGATCGACTTTGGCGCCGCGCGGGCTGCGATGACCGGGCGGATGGCGACCATGACGGCCGTGTTCACTCCCGGCTACGCGGCTGCCGAGCAGATGAGCTCTGCCGAGCAGGGGCCCTGGACGGACATCTATGGCCTCGCGGCGACGCTCTACCACGCAATCGCCGGCAAGGCGCCGCCCAGCGCGATCGATCGCATGCTCGACGATCAATACGAGCCGCTTACCCGTCTCGCCGATCCGGAATTCTCGCGCGGCCTTCTGGCAGGTCTCGATGCCGCGCTGGCCGTACGCGCGTCCGATCGTCCACAGTCGATCGGCTCCTGGCGCACGCTCATCTCGGCGTTCGATCCCGAGGCAACCATCGTGATGCGACCTCGGGTGTCGGCCCTTGCACCTTCGGCGCTGTCGCCCTCGCCAGCGCCACGCCGTATCGGCCTCTATGCCGGAGGGGCCGTGGCAGCATTGCTCCTTGTTGCCGGCGGGACCTACCTTACGCTGACGTCGCGGCCTCCGTCGCCTCAGGCCCTCTCCCTTCAGGATATGAGGACCGAGGATCTCGAACGTCTTCTGGCGGAGCGGCGCGCTGCCGATGCGGCGGCGACAGAGAAGCGGCGGCTCGAAGAGGAGGCCCGGCGTAAGGCCGACGTCGATAGCGCGGCCAAGCGACAGGCCGATGCCGACCTCGCGAAAGCACAGCAACAACTTCAGTCGGCCGAGCAGGAGCTGGGCCGCTTGCGTGGCGAGATCGAAGCCAGTCGGCAGCAGATGCAAAGCGGGGCGGAGTCTGCAGCCCAGCGTGTCGAAGCGGAAGCAGCACAGCGCCGCGCGGAGGCCGAGATCGCCGCCTTGAAGAATGCGGAGCTGGTGGCACGCCAGAAGGCTGCCGCGGAAGCCGAGGCGAAGCACCGGGCCGACGAGGCGTTGGCTCGGGCGCAGGCCGAGCGGCAGCGCGCAGAAGCCGAGGCGCTGCGCAAAGCTGAAGAGGCAAGGGCGCACGGCGCCGTCGCCGCAGCGATTGCTGCTTTCGATGGCGCCTATGGTGGCACCTACGATCAGATGGGCGCGCGCCCGGGGGATCATGGGCCCCGTCAGGTATCGCTTCAAATTTCAAGCGGAGTCGGCAGCGGCAGCCTGCAGAACACGATCTGCGGCAACAGCCCGATCTCGATCCGGGTCACGCCGGCTGGTGATGTTTCCGGCGAGGCGACGACCTTCGACGCGACTTGCCAAAAATTGCCGCTCACGGTGAAAGGTAAGCTCGACGGAGGCCGCCTGCTGATTCAACTGGCCGGAGTCGGTGTTGGAGGTGGGGCGAGTCTGGCGCTCGTCGGATCGTCCTCGGTGGGTCGGGTTGCGGCAAAGCCGGCACCGTCGATCGTTGCCGCACCGCCGGCCCCACCTGTCGACACCGCGCGCTGGGTGGGCCGCATCAAATGCGCGACATGGCCGGGCAATGGCCTGCCTCTCGATCTTTCGGCGACCGGCGGCCAGGTGACGAGCGGTCCGCGAGACAGCGTGGCCTTCTCGATGACCATCAGCGGCACACGCTACTCTGCCAGCGTCAAATGGACAGTCCCCGATCCGATACGAAGCTTCAGCGGGACTTTCTTCGGCACGATTGCGGGCGACCGGATTTCGGCAACGACAATTGCACGCTCCGACTTCAAGAGCATGCCAGGGCCGCCAGACGATCAGTGCACGCTCGACCTATCCAAGGTGCGTTAGCGGGCCGCCGAAACACCCGGTGTGACGCCGCCATATTCGTGACTGACGCGGCCATTCCAGCCGTATCCGACATAGCCGCCGGCTGCATCGTAGAGATAGTCGAAGCCCTGCAGGAACATGCGGCCCGTGTTCACGAAGACGCCTGCGTCTCTCACCACCTCGACCTTTTCGGGATGGAGCGGATTGCCGCGACGGCCGACGGTCAGATGGTAGTGCGCGGGTTGCGGCCGCTGCCTGTCCGGCATGTAGAGGTCGATCCGTGTGCCCTCCGGCGCAGCGTGACCGCGCTCCAGCCGCGTTCCTGCCGGCGGCGAGAGGAACATGTAGTTGATGCCGGTATCCATGAGCATGGTGCCGCGTCCCTCCCGACCATCGACGGATATGGTCAGCGGCGCACCATTCCAGTCCGGCACGCCGGGCGTATGAGCCTTCGGCGTCAGTTTGACGAACGCCATATGGCGGGTGAGCTCGGGGGTCATGCCGAGATGGACGCCGTTGCGGGTGATCACATAACCTTGACGTACGTGGCCGACCGGCTGGCCCGACGCCAGTGACGTGAGGCTGACGAAGGGGTTCTTGGGCGCCGAGACAGTGGTGCCCTGCGCGGAATCGCGATCGAAACCGACGCCCATGAAGCCGACATTGCGCGGGTTCTGCTCCGGTCGGCAATCGCGGGCGTGCTCCAGGCAGGTGATGTGGGTAACACGCAGGACCTGCACGCGCGCCGTGGCAACGGGCGTATGCGCATCGCGCTGGATCACGATGTCGGTGAGATAGTGCTCGCCGTTCAGGATGCGACCGCTGCTGTTGTAGACCAGCCGCCCGGGTCCCTGAGCCACATCGCCCGGCCCCGGCGCGAAATGCTCAGCCGACGTGACGATACCCGTCGAGCCGGTATCCATGCCGAACCAGCGTGGCCGCGCACCATTGAGTTTCAACCAGACCTGCGGCACGTGTTCCATCGAGATCGGTCCGTTGGCGAATGGGATCTCGAGAGCCGTAAGGCCCTCGTATTGCCGCCAGCGGTCTTGGTCTGGTCGTTCTGTCTGGCTGTAACCTCCGGTCGCCAGAGCGGCTGTCGCAGCGATGGCAGCCGAGCCGGCCAGGAGTGTGCGCGTCACTCTTGCCATTGAGAATTCTCCCATTTCCATTATCGCCAGACCGCGAGATCGTTCACTCTGTGCCGAGATGAAGTTTTCACACACCAAGGTCTTGCATCCAAATAACCGCTGGGGCGTTGTGTAACGGTGATGACGGTTTGCCCCCCACACCGCACCGTGCTGGGCAAAAGCGCGTTTGCGCGCTTGTTGGGCACGACACTGTTCGTGATGATGCTTTGGGCATCGTTGTGCGGAATCGCGCAGGCGCGAACCGCCAAGATCGAGCTCACCATGTCCGGCGACGAGGGCATGGAGGCGGATATCAAGAGCCTCGTCGAGGGCATCGAGAAGAATCAGCCGCTCTCTGGCGATGGCCTTTCCCTTTTGCAGGGCGCGCAAGCCGCCTTGGCGAGGGTGAACGCTGCATTGCGCTCCCGCGGCTTCTACGACGCCGAGGTGAATGGCACGTTTGATGGTCGACCGATTGCCGATGCGGCGGCCCTCGATGCGATCGAGGCCCGACCCGAAGCCGACGCCATCTCCTTTTCCTTCAATATCAAGACCGGCCCGCGCTATCGCATCGGGCAACTGGTCATTCGCCCTCCCGGTGCCATGGTTTCGATGCCCGACATCGACCGCAGCAAGCTCGAGCTGGCTCCCGGCGATCCGGCTGATGCCGGCGCGATCATCGGCGCGCAGGACCGGCTTCTCTCTCAACTACGAGAGCACGGTTACGCCCTGGCGGCGATCAAGGATCGCGAAGTCATCGTCGATCACGCTACACGCGAAGCCGACGTCACCTTCATCGTCGAAAGCGGACCGACGGCGCGCATGGGTCCGGTACGTTTTTCCGGCACCGAGAAAGTCGACACAGTCTGGCTGCAGCGTCGTGTGCCCTTCAAGGAAGGCGAACCCTACGAGCCCGCCAAGGTCGATGCCCTGCGCGGCAAGCTTACGTCGCTGGGGGTGTTCAATGCGGTGCGCATTCGGCCGGCCACCGGCCTCGATACCAATGGTGAATTACCGATCGATGTCGAACTCACCGATCGGCCGCAGCGGTCCATCGGCTTTGGCGTGAGCTACGAGACGCAGCTGGGTTTCGCCGTCGACGGTTTCTGGGTTCATCGCAACCTGTTCGGCCAGGCCGAAAGCCTGCGTCTTTCAGCAGAGATCAACCGTATCGGGCAAAACGCGCTCCTCGATACGGGCTTCGCCTTTCGGGCGGCCTTCCGCAAACCTGACTGGTGGCTGCCCGGCCAGGACGCGCGGCTCGAAGCGGCAGCGTTGCGCGAGGTGCTGGACGCCTACACCCGCAACGCCATCACGTTTCAGGCTGGTTTCGATCGTACCGTCTCGCCGCATCTGCAGGTGCGTTTCGGGCTCGCCGCGGAGTTTGCGCAGATCACCCGCAACGGCATTACCCAGGATTACAACCTCATCGGTGTCCCGATGACGGTGCTCTACAACAAGGCGAATAGCGACGTCGACCCGACCAAGGGTTATCGCCTGCAGCTCGACGTAACGCCTTGGGTCGATGCCGGCGCGGCAAGCAATTTCTTCACGATCATGCGCCTGACAGGCCGCAGCTACTTCGATCTCGCCGAGCCCGGACGCACCGTTCTGGCAACCCGCGCGTCCTTTGGCACTGAACCCGCCACCAACATCAACAGCATCCCGCCGGACAAGCTTTTCTATGCTGGCGGCGGCGGCTCGGTCCGCGGCTTCGTCTACCAGAGCGCAGGCCCGCGCGACGCCTTCAACAACCCGCTGGGCGGCGCCAGCGTCATCGAGGCGAGCGTCGAATTGCGCCAGCGCATCGGTCGGTCGTTCGGCGCGGTGGCTTTCGTCGATGCCGGCAGCGCCTATCCCGACTATCTGCCGAACTTCTCGTTGTTCGCGCCGCGCGTCGGTGCGGGTGCGGGCATCCGCTACTATACTGACTTCGGCCCGATCCGGTTCGACGTCGGCATTCCGCTTAATCGGCGCGAAGGCGATCCGCCGTTTGGTATCTATGTCAGCCTGGGGCAGGCTTTCTGATGAGGATCGTACGGCTCCTTTCCTGGACATTCGGCGGCCTCTTTGCCGTGCTGGTGGTCTTGTTTGCTGCGCTGCAGACGGGGCCCGTACAGCGCTCCCTGGCGTCGATCGTGTCCGACCTGGCGTCGACGCCGGACAGCAGGCTCAGCCTTCAGGGATTGAGCGGCTTCATCCCGACGGATCTGAAGATCGAGCGCGTGGAACTCGCCGACCGGCAAGGTCCTTGGCTCACGATCGAAGATGCCGAGGTCCGCTGGTCGTTCCTGTCGCTGCTGAGTGGGCGGGTACATGTCGACGTCGTTGCCGCGCGGCGCATCGATGTTGCCCGAGCGCCGGAACCGGCAAAGACCGAGGCCGGCAGCACGAAGGCCGGCGGATCACTGCAATTGCCTGTCGGTATCGATCTGCAGGCGCTCTCGATTGACGAGCTTCATATCGGTACTGCGCTCGCCCAAGTCGATTCGCGTTGGAAGATCGCGGGCGATGCGGTGCTGCCGGCGAGTCTCGCCGACGGTCGGTTGAAGCTCGAGGGAAACCGCCTCGATGGCCCGATGGGGCGTCTGGGGGCCGATATCCGCTTCGACGCCAACACGCAGGCTGTCAGCGGAGAGGTGACCTTCGATGAAGGGAAGGGCGGTGTCGTCGCGGCTTTACTTGAGCGACCCGACATCGAGGGCTTTACGACCCGCCTTGCCGTTCGCGGCGATGCCCATACCGGCAGCGCCGATCTGACTTTGTCGGCGGCCGATGCCGCGACTGCAACAGGCAAGGCGAGCTGGCAGCCACGCGATGCGGCGACGGAGATCACTCTGCGCCTGGATACCGCCGGACCCGGCTTGCCGAAGGGGCCGGTGACGGATGCGATCCGTGGACCGATGACGCTGACGGCGACCGCCGCGCTCGACGACAAGCTGGTGACGCTTCGCGAAGCGCGATTGGACTTGGGACCGGTCGGCGTGACTGCGTCGGGCCGCTACGAACGCGCCGCCGATCGCTTGCAGGGCTCGATCTCCGTCGAGGCCTCGGAACCCGGACCCTTCGGCCCGTTGCTGGCGGGCGCCACTTGGCGCGGCCTGAAGCTCGAAGCCAAAGCCGATCTTGGCGCCCTCGCGACGCGGCCACAGGGAATGCTTCTGCTGACCGGCGGCGCGGAGGACATTTCAGTAACTGCGATCGATGCGCGCTTTCCGGCGCTGGGAAAGGTGGTGCTCGATGCGCGAGTGGGCGTGCGCGACAAGACGCTGACCGTCGAACTGCTGGACGTCGTCTCGTCGCCCGCAGCGGTGAAGGGCACAGGCACCTACGTCACCACCACGGAGCGGGGCGAGGGCAAGGTTACGCTGACGGTACCGAGCTTGACGCCCTTCTCGGCACTGGCCGGCCGCGATCTCACCGGCCGGGCCGATCTCGATCTGACGGCGACCAGCGACAAGGGCGATCTCACTCTTGCATGGCAAGGGGCGTTGCGCGATTTGGGGGCACCCGGCCTCCCGCACGACCTCGTTGCTTCGCCGGTGTCGCTCGACGGGACGGCCAGCCTGAAGCATGACGAGACTTGGTCCCTGCGCGCGGTGCGGATCGCGACTGAAGGCGGCGCATTCACCGTCGACGGCAATGGCCGCGGATCGACGGGAACGCTCGACCTGTCGCTCGACCTGCCGAAGCTCGCGGCTCTTCGGGCCGATGTCGCGGGCGGTGCCTCGGCCAAGGCCACGATCACCCTGCGGGGCGATGGCACCGACATCAAGCTGGACGCGGCGCTTCGCGAACTCGCCTATCAGCAGCTCAAGGCACAGAAGCTCGATCTCTCGGCGACCGCATCGCTTGACAGTTCTGGGGCGGTGCGGGGGGCGGTCGAAGCCAGCGGTGACGTGGCCAGCCAGGCGCTCACCCTCAACGGTCGCTTCGAGCGAAACGCAACGGGCGGCATCATCGTGCCGTCGTTCCAGGGACGTTGGGCGAGCGCCATCCTCGATGTAGCCGATCTGGCCGTCACTCAGGCGCGCACGACAGGCCATGCGAAGCTCAGCATGGCGCGTCTGCAGGATCTGTCTCCTCTAATCGGCACCGAGATCGCGGGATCGCTCAATGCCGAAGTGACGGCCGATCCCGCGTCGCCGGCGGGCCGGCTCGACGTTCGCGTGCAGGGCGCGGATATCAGAAGCGGCGGCATTGCCGTCGGTACTGTCGATCTGGCGGGCACGATCGACGACCCGACAGGAAATGCCCGTACCGATCTCACGGTGACAGCGAGCCGTCTGGTTGGCGCATCGGGCGTCAACGGCGTGACGGCAACTGCCAAGGGCGATCGGCAAGGACTCGATGTAACGATGCAGGCGACAGGCAGCACCGCTGCCAATCTCGCGGCTCGGCTGGAAATGGCTGCCGACGAGATTCTCGTCGCTCTGCAGCGCTTCGACGGGCGCTACGATCGCGTTCCCCTGGCACTGGCGGCGCCGACCAGGATTCATATCGCAGGGGAGCGGATCAGGATCGATCCGACCAGTATGCGGCTGGGCGGCGGCCGTCTCTCCACCAGCGGCACGCTTGATCCGGTCGCCAGCGATCTCCAGCTCGAAGTGGCCGCACTGCCGCTCTCGCTGATCGAGGCTTTTGCGCCAGGGACCAATCTCGAAGGCACGCTCAATACGCGGCTGCGTGTGCAAGGCCCGATGGCGGCGCCGCGCGTCGAAGCCACTTACAATGCAGCAGGTGTTCGGCTGCGCATGCCGGATACGGCCTTGGTGCCGCCTTTGGCGCTGCGGGGGACGGCTTCGCTGGTCGGCCAGCAGGCCGCGCTCGACGCGAGGATCACCGCAGGTGGTTCAACGAACCTGACGCTGAAGGGCCAGGCGACGCTCCCTCAGGGCCGCGCACCGCTTGCGGCCACCGCGACCGTGGGCGGGTCCGTCGACATCGCACCCTTTGCGCCGCTGCTGGGTAACAATATACGCGGCGTCACCGGCACGGTGCGTCCGAACCTGTCGTTCGACATTGCGGGCTCGCGTGTTACGGGCAGCGGCACGGTCGACCTTTCCAACGGCGCGCTGGCCTTGCCCGAGGCTGGTTTGCGCCTCAGCGGCGGTGAGGCGCGGCTCGCCCTGCAGGGCGACGTCCTGCAGATCCAGCGGTTTACCTTCCAGACCGGCCGCAACGGCAGCGTTACGGCGAGTGGCACGGTCCGGCTCGATCCGGATCAGGGACCTGTCCTTGACCTCTCGGTCGGCAGCCAGCGCGCGTTGCTGGTGAGCCGGCCCGATCTCGTGGCGACGATTTCGAGCAACCTCAAGATCGCCGGCTCGACGACGAGCGGTATCGACGTCTCCGGTCCGATCACCATCGACCGCGCGGAGATCGCCGTCGGTGCTGCGCAATCGATCGATTTTCCAACGCTGCAGGTGCGGGAGATCAACCGGCCTGGCGCCGCACCGCCTCCGCCGGTCGATCTTAACAAGCCGAAGAAGGCAGCACCTCCGCCGGGGGCGGCGCCGATCCGTCTCGCACTGACGATCAGCGCCCCACAGGCGATTTTCGTACGCGGCCGTGGCCTCGATGCCGAGATGTCGGGTCAGTTCCAGGTCAGCGGTACGCCTTCGGCGCCGGAGGCCATCGGCGGGCTGACGATGCGGCGCGGCGAATTTACCCTGGGCGGCCGGCGACTCAATTTCACGCGAGGCGTCGTCACTCTGGACAACCTCGATACGATTGATCCGGCGCTGGATTTCGTTGCCTCGACCAGCGTGCAGCAGACGACGATCACCGTAACTGTCTCCGGCACGTCGCGTGCACCTGCCATTGCCATCAGTTCCTCGCCGTCGCTACCTGCCGACGAGGCCATGGCGCTGCTGATCTTCGGCAAGCCAGCGTCGAGCCTCAGCGCCTTCGAACTGGTGCAAGTCGCTGCCGCCGTCGCCGAGCTGACCGGCCAGTCGCCCGGCAGCAGCTTCATGAGCCGCCTGCGTCGGGGTCTGGGTCTCGACCGGCTGAGCGTGGGCTCGTCGGGCGGCGCCGGGGGCTCAGGCGGCTCGCCCGTCTCCATCGAGGCCGGCCGCTATGTGGCGCCCGGAATCTATGTCGGTGCCAAGCAAGGCGCTTCAGGCAATTCCAGCCGCGGCGTCGTGCAGATCGACATCTTCGATAATGTTAAGCTGGAAGGCGATATCGGTGCGGATTCTACGGGGCGCGTCGGCGCCAAGATGGAGTGGGACTATTAGCAGGCCGGCAAATCCAACGAGAAAGGCCCGCGCCGGAGATTCCGGGCGGGCCTTGGACGATCTCTGCCGGTACATCCGCGGCCGAAAGATCGCATCGTCCTATCAACGCTCGTCGCGGCTAAGGGTTGCAGGCTGGGCTGCCTCCGAATGATCATGCAACTTTGCCAACGGCTTAGCCGTTAAAATCACTATGAGAGAAGGTACAACCCTGGAGGCGATCAGCCCGTATCTGGTGCTTTGCCAAGCCGATGATGGCGGCCGCCCGATCATAGAAATGGCGCGTACCCTGCACGATCTCATTCTCACTTTTCCGCCACAGGGTTACTACTCGGTACGTACCGTGGAAGACGAATGCGGCCCTGCCGTTCATTGTGCCTTCGAGCGCAAGATGGATGCAGACCGGCTAGCGGTGACGGTCGGTGCCATTCAGATCGCGCGCTACGAAGGCTATCGCAGCGAACGGGCCTTTTTCCTCAACGACGAGACTATGACGCGGCTGCGGAAGGCGTTGCTGAAGCAGCAGCGCTAGAACCAGTAGCGTTTACCGACGGCGGACGGCGCGAGCACATCGTCGCCGAAGGCCTGGGCCAGCGCCGACATGGCGCGCCAGCCGGTGCAGTGCCCGGCCCCGATTTGCGCCAGTCCGAATTGCTTCATGGCGGCGACCGTTTCCGGAATGATCTTCTCGTTGGTCCCCGAGAGATGCAGGCCGCCCAGCACGGCATGCAGCTTCAGATCCGGAAAACTCGCCCGCGCATGCGTGAGGACATTCACGATGCCGGCGTGCGAGCAGGCGCTCAGCACGACCAGCCCCTTGCCCTTCACGTTTACGGCAAGCCAGCGTTCGTCCATCAGGAGTTCGTCCGGCTCCCATCCGGCGCCATCCTCCGTGCGCCTTACCTGGCCGGGCAAGCCGCGCTCGAACGGCGTCACGCGCGGAATCTCGCCGCTGACATGGAACATGCCGTCGAGCAGGGGCTGCGGTTTCGCTGTCGAAACGATCTCGGCACCCAGGCCGGCGAGTTCGGCGACGCTCGGTACATCGTCCATCAGCCGCACGCCGCCGTCGGGAAGTTTCATGCCGCGCTGCCGGAACATGCCGGGATGCACATGGAAGGGAACGGGGCGGCCGCCGTTGCGTCCGCGTATGCCCTGCAGTGCGAGCTTCATCGCGCCGGCATGATCCCAATGACCGTGCGAGAGCACGATGCCCTCGATGCGGCCGAGATCGACGCCGAGCCGCGTCGTGTTGCGCTCGAAGGCATATTCCTCCGGCCCGCTGTCGAACAGCACCGTATGCCGTGTCGAACCGCGCTCGACGGTGACGAGACAAGAGAGGCCGTGGACCGCACAGCACAGGCAGCGATCGGATGAAGCGCGCAGGCCGCGGCGGCTGGCAAAGGCGAACTCTCCCTCGACATTGAGGGGCGTCGAGGAGAGTCCGTCGGTCGCATTGTCGACCAGGATGTGGATCTCGGCGCGGTCGACTTCGACGAGATCCATCCTGCGTCGTCCCTAAAGCATGCCGAAAAGGCGGGCGACCCTTTGCACGCCCTGCCAGGCCGGATCGAGAATCGTGAAGGTGCGCACCATCTCGTTGGCGTCGTGCAGCAGGGCACGAAGTTTCTGGCCGTTGGGTTCGTCCTTCTCGGCCTCGCGCTTGGCTTCCTCGAAGAGAGCGCGCAGCTCGCGCATCTCCTCGGTGAAGTCGTCGTCGATGGCTTTCAGTGAATTCGCAAGCGCATTCACCAAGTCTGATTTCTGTTCGGCCATGGGCCTATGCCGCCTTCCTAGTTCGATTTGCCTCGATTGTCGCCCACAGCGATGCCGCCGTCACCGGCATGTCTACATGCTTGAGGCCGGTATGCGGATGGATCGCATCGACGATGGCGTTGATCACGGCCGGCGGTGCGCCGATGGCGCCGGCCTCGCCGGCCCCCTTCACGCCCAGCGGGTTGGTCGTGCACAGGCTGTTGTGCATGTCGAAGTGCACATGCGGCACCACATCGGCGCGGGGCAGGGCATAGTCCATGAACGAACCGCTCATGAGCTGGCCAGAGTCGTTGTCGTAAACGGTCTTTTCCGTGAGCGCCTGGCCGACCCCCTGACCGACGCCGCCATGAACTTGCCCCTGCAGCAGCAGCGGATTCAGGGCCGTGCCGAAGTCGTCCATGATCGAGTAGTTCAGGATCTGCAACGTGCCGGTGTCGGGATCGACTTCGACTTCGCAGACATGGCAGCCGTTGGGGAAGGTTGCCGCCGACGGCGTGCGGGTGAAGTCGCCATCGAGGCCGGGCTGTTCGCCGGCCGGAACATGCTTGGGATTCCGGGCGGCCTTCGCCACGTCGAACAGGTTCATCGTGCGGTCGGTCCCGACGATACGGAAGACCGCATCCTTGTATTCGATATCGCCGACAGCCGCTTCCATCGCCGAAGCGGCAACCAGCTTGCCTTTCTCGATGATCTTGTCGCTGACGCCCAGGACTGCCGCGCCCGCCACGGGGATGGAGCGACTGCCGCCGGTCATGCCTTCCGGCGTGAAGTCCGAATCGCCCTGCACGATGCGGATGCGGTCGGCATCGACGCCGAGCCGGGCCGACATGATCTGCGTGAAGGCGGTCTCGTGGCCCTGGCCGTTGGTCTGCACGCCCACGAAGACGGTGATCGTGTCGTCCTCGTTGAACTTGGCGATGGCGCTTTCCGGCGCACCGCCCGAGCACTTCTCGACATAGGTCGCCATGCCGATGCCGCGCCACTTGCCCTTGGCAAGCGAGGCGGCACGACGGGCGGGGAAGCCCTTCCAGTCGGCCTTCTCCATGCCCTTGAGCATGACATTGTCGAAGTCGCCGGAATCATAGGTGTCGCCCAGCGCCGTGTTCCACGGGATCTGGTTCGGCTTCACGAGGTTGCGCTTGCGCAGTTCGTCCGGCGTCAGGCCGGTTTCGCGTGCGATATGGTCGACGAACCGCTCCAGCAGATAGGCTGCTTCCGGACGGCCGGCGCCACGATACGCATCGGTCGGCACGGTGTTGGTCATCACGCCCTTCACGTTCACGTAGATCGTGGGCGTCTGGTAGAGGCCGGCCAGCATGCCAGTGCCTGCCATGGTCGGGATGAAGGCGCCGAAGTGGCTGAGATAGGCACCCAGTGCGGCATAGGTCGTGACACGGAAGCCGAGAAACTTGCAATCCTTGTCGAGCGCCATCTCGGCGATCGAGACATGGTCGCGACCCTGGACGTCCGAGAGGAAGGCTTCCTGCCGATCGGGAATCCACTTCACCGTGCGCTTGAGTTCACGGCTCGCCCAGACGACGAGGGGATATTCAGGGTGGACGAAGATCTTCATGCCGAAGCCGCCGCCCACGTCGCCTGTGCGCACGCGCAGCTTGGGCTGGCCGATCTTCAGGATCATGTCGGCGACGACGGGACGGATGACGCTGACGCCTTGCGAGGAAACCCAGAGGGTGGAGCGGTCGTCCTTGGGATCGTATTCGCAGATGGCGCCGCGCGGCTCCATCGAGTTCACGACCAGCCGGTTGTTGACGATCTGCAGCTTCACCACCCGGTCGGCCTTGGCGAAGGCTGCTTCTGTCCTGGCGCGGTCGCCCATCTCCCAGTCGAACACCAGGTTGCCCTTGATGTGATCGTGGACCAGCGGCGCGCCGGGCTGGGCCGACTCATAGGTGCCGACCGTATGGGGGCGGGCTTCGTAATCGACCTCGATCAGCTCGGCAGCGTCCTTGGCCTGCTCCAGCGTCTCGGCGACGACCAGGGCCACCGGATCGCCGACGTGGCGGACACGGCCCTGGGCCAGCATCGGGCGGGGCGTGTCGGCGCGCGGGCTGCCGTCCCGGTTGTTCACGGGCACGAGGCAGGGCAGGTCGCCGTAGCCCGCCTTCTTCACGTCATCGCCAGTCAACACCAGTAGGACGCCGGGCGCTTTGCGCGCGGCGGCCGTATCGATGCTCTTGATGTCGGCATGGGCATGGGGCGACCGCAGCACATAGGCGCGGGCGGCCGGGGTGGAGAGCTTGGTGTCGTCGGTATATCGACCGCCCCCGGTCAGAAGCCGGGGGTCCTCGACCCTGCGAACCGATTGTCCGATGCCGAACTTTGCCATGAATTCCTCCGTGTTGGCCGGAGGTTAGCAAGCGGCGGCGAAGCGTGGCTAGGCCTCTTCGCGGGGGGCGTACCCGTAGAGCGGCACGCCCCCCTAAATGCCCCATTAACTTCTACTTCTTCGGCGTGACCGCCATGATCAGCACCTGCGTGTCGATCGCCGTGAGATTGTCGCCGGGCTTGACGCGCGGGAGCTGGGCGCGGCCTTCGCCGGTCAGGACGTTGTAGGTGCGGACCTCGCCGCCACCGGGATTCACGACGGAGATTTTGCCGGCGCTGGGATCGACCGCCGTCACCCACCAGGTCGCTACCGACTGGTCGGCCATGACGCCCGCGGCGCGGTTGTTGCCGGTGGCACCGGCCACAACGTTGAGATTGCGATCGCGCGGCGTGCGCGCATTCGGCGCAGACAGGACGAAGCTCAACTTGTCCTCGAAGGCGATCGAGACGACGTCGCCGACCTTGGACGTGTCCATCTTGACGCCGTCGCTCACCCGATGCGTGAGAGAACGGCCGGCCGGACCCGTAAAGGTTATCGTGCGCTTGGCCGGGTCGATGGCAGTGATGGTCGCGTCAATGGAATAGGTGGTGACGGTCGAGATGCCGACGATCGGCTGGCTCTGCGCGAAAGCTGTGCCGAGCGTCGGCGCGGTCAGGGCGCCCGCGACGGCGGCCGTCATCAGAAAGCGTTTAGTAAGCATTGTATCTCCCTCCGTTGTTGCATCACGCTAACACGAGTGTTGGCGGATTCGCCACTGCACGCCTGTTACATTGAGATTGATTTTGATCAATCTTCCCGGCGGTATGCGCGTCATGACGATGCATGATGGCAAAGGCTACGCTCTGACAGGCGCCACCGCCGAGGTCCGCGATCTCTTCGAGCACGCGCTCGAGCTGCAGCGCCACTGTATCGGCGACTTGCTCGAAGCGTTCGCTCGAACCGCAGCCACGGTTTCAACGTGACGACGGCCTATCTCGCCGCCGATGGCTTCGAAGCCCAACTGCGTGAAGAACTTGCCCGCCGCGGCGTCGCCATTGCCACGGAGCATGGACGGCTTGTGGTCGCGGAGGGGGCGGCCGTACATGCGGCTTGGGCTGCCAATGTCTGGCATGAGTGCATCGAACTGCCCGTGGCTTCTATCAGCACGGCGGCCAAGTCGTTGCGCGACATCCAGCGCAATTGGGCAATGTATGCGCCGCTGCATCATCGTCGCGCTGCGCTGATCCAGGAGCGCCTGCCGCACGTCTCTGCCAAGCCGGTGATCTTTCCGGCTGCAGCTCCGACGGCCCCCTTGGGGTCCTGGACCCTGTTGGCGCCGGATCGGATGCTGGCCGCGCCCCGGTGCAGTTCGCCTTTTGCCAATGGCGAAGTCGAGCTTGTCGAGGACAAGGTGGGGCCGCCCAGCCGGGCCTACCTGAAACTATGGGAAGCGCTGGTGCGGCTGCGCCGTTGGCCGCAGCCCGGCGAACGCTGCCTCGATCTCGGCGCTTCGCCCGGCGGCTGGACCTGGGTACTGGCCAAGCTCGGTGCCGAGGTCGTGGCGATCGACAAGGCGCCTCTCGATCCGCGTGTTGCCGCGATGTCCGGCGTCGAGTGGCGCGGCGAGAGCGCCTTCGCGCTGGAGCCGGCCAGCATCGGCCCGGTCGACTGGCTGTTCTCCGACGTCATTTGCTATCCCGCGCGCCTGCTGCGGCTGGTGGAACGCTGGCGGGCGACGGGCCAGGTGAAGAACTTCGTCTGCACCATCAAGTTCCAGGGCGAGACGGATCACGAAACGGCGGAGGCCTTTGCCGCCTTGCCGGGCGCCAAGGTCCTGCATCTCCACAACAACAAGCACGAGCTGACGTTCATGCTCGTCACCGCGTCATGATCTTGAACGCGGTGTCTGGTGACACAAGAAGCCGGTACGGCGTGTCCGGAGAAGTCGGATTTGACGCTCCAAGGCCCTGTGAAAAATATGGTCCCCGGAATGGCCCACGGGGCATCACGAGCAAGGAAGGGAAAATGCAACGTTTGACGCGCCTCGGCGCGTTTCTCTACGCAGATTGGACGGGGCGTCTTCATCAGCCTCGTCCGGTCGCTGGTTGGCGAGGAGTCATGCATGGCTGCTAGCTTGGGAGTCGCCGATTACGATGTCGCCGTCGTCGGCGGTGGTCTGGTCGGCGTTGCTACCGCCTGGGGGCTGGCGCGCGAGGGCTGCCGGGTCGTCGTGCTCGACGAAGGCGATCGTGCGGTGCGCGCAAGCCGTGGCAACTTCGCGTTGGTCTGGGTGCAGAGCAAAGGACTGGGGCTCGCCCCCTATGCCGGTTGGACGGTCCGGTCTTCCAACGCCTGGGGTGGCTTCTCCGATCTCCTGAAGCAGGAGACCGGGCTCGACGTCTGCTTCCAGCGGCCGGGCGGCTTCCACCTCGCTTTGTCGGAGAAGGAACTGGAGGCACGCGCCGATACGCTGAAGCGGCTGCACAACCAGCCGGGAATCGTCGAGTACAGGACCGAGATCTTGGACCATTCGCAGGTGGCCAGGATGCTGCCGGACATTGGTCCCGAAGTGGTCGGCGGCAGCTATTGCCCGCTCGATGGCCATGTGAACTCGCTGCGCCTGTTCCGCACCCTGCACACGGCCATCAATGCGCGCGGTGTGACCTACCTGCCCAGTCATCGGGTGGAGAAGATCACTAAGGAAGGCGGCGAGTTCCGTCTCACGACGGCGCATGGCGAGATCCGGGCGGGCAAGGTGGCGCTGGCCGCCGGCAACGCCAACATGCGATTGGCCCCCATGGTCGGGCTGGAAGCGCCGATGCGGCCGGAGCGCGGCCAGATCGTCGTGACCGAGCGGCTGCGGCCTTTCCTCAACTATCCCGTCGTCACTTTGCGCCAGACCGACGAGGGCACGGTGATGATCGGCGACTCCAAGGAGGAGAGCGTCGATCCGGCCGGCCTTACGATCGGCGTCAGCGCGACCGAAGCCGAGCGCGCGGTCCGGCAGTTTCCGCTGCTCGCCAACGTGAACGTGGTGCGGACCTGGAGCGCCATCCGCGTCATGACCCAGGACGGCTTTCCCATCTACGACGAGTCCGAGACGCACCCCGGCGCCTTCACCGTCTGCTGCCATTCCGGCGTGACGCTCGCCGCCAACCATGCGCTCACCGTCGCGCCCATGATTGCCCGCGGTGCGCTCGACAAGTCGCTCGTCGCTCCCTTCAGTGCCCGGAGGTTCCATGTTCAAGAGGCTGGCTGATGCCGGTGCTGCCGTCGCGATCACGGTCGACGGCAAGCCTGTCGCGGCACGGTCGGGGGATACGGTCGCGGCCGCGCTGCTGGCGGCCGGCATCGACCATTGCCGCACCACGCCGGTCACCGGGGCACCTCGCGCGCCTTACTGTCTGATGGGCGTGTGCTTCGAGTGTCTGGTGACGGTCGATGGCGTGGGCAGTCGCCAAGGCTGCCTGATCCCGGTGTGTGAAGGCATGAAGGTCGAGACACAGATCGGCAAGCGGGAGGCTGGGCGATGACAACCGCCTCCGATCTCGCTCCCTCCTACGATCTGGTCGTCATCGGCGGCGGGCCGGCAGGCCTCGCCGCGGCCTCGCTTGCTGCTCGTGCGGGCGTCTCCACCGTCCTGTTCGACGAGAATCCCGGCATCGGCGGTCAGATCTATCGCGCCATCACGACGACGCCCGTCGCCGATCGCTCGATCCTGGGCGAGGACTATTGGGCGGGCGCCGAGTTGGCGGCCGAAGCCCGGGCCAGCGGCGCCTTGATTGTGAATGGCGCCACGGTCTGGAGCCTCGATCCTCAGAAAATCGTTGGGGTCTCCATCGCCGGCAAGGCGCGCATGATCGAGGCCAAGCGCGTGATCATCGCCACGGGCTCGCAGGAACGCCTGTTTCCCATTCCCGGCTGGACTCTGCCGGGCGTCATGACGGCGGGTGGTGCGCAGACGGCGCTGAAGGCGCAGGGATTGGTGCCGAGCGGCCGCACGGTCATGGCAGGAAGTGGCCCGCTGCTCTGGCTGCTCGCGGCGCAGACCTTGCGTGCCGGTGGGAGGATCGACGCCATCCTCGACACCACGCCGTGGCGCAACTGGTTGCAGGCGCTGGTCCATCTGCCCGACTTCGCCCTCTCGCCATATTTCGCCAAAGGCCTGGCGCTGCTGCGCGAAGTGAAGGCGAAAGTGCCCGTGCATCGCGTCGACAAGATCGAGGCGGTGGGCAAGGAGAAGCTCGGCGAAGTCGTCTTTGCGAGCGGCGGCCGCGAGCGGCGCCTGCCCGCCGATCTGTTGCTGCTCCATCAAGGTGTCGTGCCTAACGTCAACCTCGCCAATGCGGCCGGCGTTGCGCATCTTTGGAATGACCGGCAACTCTGCTTCGTGCCGGTGCTCGACGCCGATTTCGGCAGCTCCGTTCCCGGCATCGCCGTGGCCGGCGACGGTGCGGGCATCGCAGGTGGCACGGCGGCGGCCGAGCGTGGCCGCATCGCTGCCATTGCCGCGGTCCGTACCTTGCGTCCGGAAGCGACGCTGCCTGACACTCAGGCAATCCGTCAGAAGCTGCAACGCGAGGAGATGGGGCGTGCGTTCCTCGATTGGCTGAACCGTCCGGCCGACTCTTTCCGTCAGCCCGAGGGCGAGACGCTCGCCTGTCGCTGCGAGGAAGTGACCGCCAAGCAGGTGCGCGACATGGCCCGCATCGGCTGCGAGGGGCCGAACCAGATGAAGGCCTTCCTGCGCTGTGGCATGGGGCCATGCCAGGGCCGGCTATGTGGCCTCACCGTCACCGAGCTGATTGCGGCGGAGAGGAAGATGACGCCTGCCGAGGTCGGTTACTACCGCCTGCGGCCGCCGGTGAAGCCGATCACCCTGGCGGAACTCGCCTCGCTGCCGATCAGCGAAGCCGAGCGCAAGGCGGTGGAGCGCTGACATGGCCCGCACGGCCGACGTCGTCATCGTCTGCGGCGGCATTCACGGCCGCTCGACGGGCTGGGGATCGACCGCTTGGGGCAATAGTCCGCCGCCGATTGCCCGGAGGTCGTTCACGAGAGCTGAAACGGAAGCTGCGTGACGGCCGGTTCATCGCGGTTCAGGATGATCGTTGCGGAAGATCGACATCGACATCCTGCAACCGAAGGAGGAGGTGAACATGAAGTACCAAGGTGGCTGCTTCTGTGGTGCGGTCGGACTCGAGGTCACAGGGGCGCCGGAAGCCATGGGCTATTGCCATTGCCAATCCTGCCGGTCGTGGTCGGGCGGTCCGGTGAATGCCTTCAGCCTCTGGAAGCCCGACGCCGTGCGCGTTACGTCAGGGGCGGAGCATATTGCCACCTTTGCCAAGACCCCGCTCAGTGAGCGGAAGTACTGCACAAAGTGCGGTGGTCACCTGATGGCCAACCACCCGCCGCTCGGGCTGGTCGATGTCTTTGCGGCAACCATCCCGACGCTTGCCTTCGCGCCGGCAGTCCACGTGAACTACGCCGAGACGGTGCTGCGGATGAAGGACGGCCTTCCCAAGCTCAAGGACTTCCCGGCCGAGTTTGGCGGCTCGGGCGAGATGCTCGCCGAATAATCAGGCCGTCAAGCTAGCGTGAGGCGCTGCGCCAGTCGTAGCCCAGTCGCGGGAAATGTACGGTGACGTCGCCGACCTCGGGATCGTTGCGCAGCAGGGCGATCTCGTGCGCGTCGATGAACGTCACCTCGCCCTCGACCCAATCCTTGGCATTATCGGCGGGGCGGATGCGCGCGCCCTGTCCGGGCTGGGGAT
Organism: Reyranella massiliensis 521; assembly: GCF_000312425.1. Classification (GTDB taxonomy): domain Bacteria; phylum Pseudomonadota; class Alphaproteobacteria; order Reyranellales; family Reyranellaceae; genus Reyranella; species Reyranella massiliensis. The sequence goes on from NZ_HE997181.1 coordinate 1,025,245, forward strand.
CGCCTTCCTGCGGCTGCGAGGGGCGCGGTGTCGCCGGCGTCGCAGCGCGTGCCTCGGCAAGCGCCTCGTCGGCCTCGATATTCGTGCGCTTGCCATGGCCGATCGCGGCCATGCGGTCGCGCCAGGCGAGAAGGCGGGGATAGGGCGCAAGCTCGTGGCGGCAGTCGATGTGACGGCCGCGATAGAACCAGACGACATGGTAGGTCGCGAAGTCGGCGATGCACGGCGTGTCGCCCAGCAGGTAGGGGCGTCCGTCGGCCAGCATGTCGGCGATCCAGCGGATCTGCGGCCGCACAAGATGGAGGTTGCGCGTCGCAGCCTTGCGCACGGCTTCGATGGACGGGACCGGCAAGCCATGCAGCTTGGCACGATCCTCGTGCAGCCCTTCCGGCATGTGCTCCGCGTTGATGCCGGACACATAGAGCGCCGTCGGTCGCATGAACTGATGCTCGGCCCACCAGGCGATGGCGTCGGCGGAACCCGACGTCTTCGCCGGGAAGAAACTGGGTTCGGGTACGCGCCGTTCGAGTTCGCGGGCGATCAGCCGGGTGTCGCACCACACATCGGCGCCGTCTTGCAGTACCGGCGTGCGGCGGTAGCCGCCGGTCAATGGCGTCAGTTTCGGTTTCGGATTGATCGGCGGGATCTCGACGCTGCGCCAAGCCAGGCCCTTGAAGCCCAGCATCAGGCGCGCCTTCTCGGCGAAGTTGGAGAAGTCGTAGTTGTGCAGGATGAGACTGGTCATGAATCTGTCCGTTGGCTGGCGGCCGGTGCGCCGATGCGATAGGGGACCTCGCCCTTCACCGCGTCAGACGTCCATCACATAGTAGACCTTCTTCTCGCGCCGCATCCCGAGACGGTCGTAGAAGCGCTGGGAGCCGGCATTCTCTTCGCCGGTCGTCCACAGAACGCGCGTATCGCCCCGCTGTTCGGCAAGCGCACGGATGCCGTCGATGAGTTTCTCTCCGACACCGGCCGAGCGCGCATTGCCCATGACGTAGAGTTCTTTGAGGTACAGGCCGTGTGTCAGCTTCGGGCCGGGAAAGTAGGGGTTGAGGATGGCGAATCCCACCAGCGGGCCGCCGTCCTGTTCCGCTACCAGGCACATGGTACCGCCAGGCGGCGATTCGATCAGGAAGGAAGCCCCCGTGGCCCCGGCACCGTCGGCAACCGGGTTGCCGTAGTGGCGCTCATGATCTTCCAGAAGGAAGGCGAGCTGGGCCTCGTCGCCACTCCGTGCGTGCCTGATTTGCATGGCGATCCGTCTAACATCGCTGGCCCGGGCGGGCAAAGACGGTCAAAATCCTGCCATTGAAATTCGAGGACAAGGCACACGATGGACGGCGTGGTGAACATCGAGGATCTGCGGAAGCTCGCCAAGAAGCGGCTGCCCAAGATTGCATACGACTTCATCGAGGGTGGCACCGACGATGAAGTCGGCCTTGTTACCAACGAACAGGCCTTCCGCAAGGCACGCATCGTGCCGCGTTATCTTGTTGATGTTTCGGTGCGCGATCAGTCGACGACGCTGTTCGGCCGTACCTATTCGAGTCCGATCGGGATCGCGCCGACGGGCCTTGCCGGCCTGTTTCGCCATGGCGCCGACCTGATGCTGGCGGAAGCCGCGCGCGACGCCAATGTGCCCTTCATCATGTCGGGCTCCAGCACCGGCTCGATCGAGGATCTCGGCAAGCTGGCGCCTGATCATGGCTGGTATCAGCTCTATTCCGCCAAGGACCAGGCGGTTTCCGAAGACATGATCAAGCGGTCCGCCGATGCCGGCCTGCACACCCTGGTCTTCACGGTCGACGTGCCGGAAGGTTCCAACCGCGAGCGCAACACGCGCAACGGCTGGGGGCGGCCGCTGAAGCTCACCTGGAAGACCAAGTTCGAGGCGCTGCTGCATCCGGCCTGGATGATGCAGTGGCTGAAGCATGGCACGCCCTATTTCGACAACTGGGCCAAGTATGCCGGCCCCGACGCCACGGCCGAGAAGGTGGCGGATCTCGTCGCCTATCAGAATCGGGCACCGATGAGCTGGAAGCATGTCGAGCGCTTCCGTGAGTTGTGGAAGGGCAATTTCGTGTTGAAGGGGATCATGCACCCCGAAGACGCGATCCGGGCCCATTCGCTGGGTGTCGACGGCATCATGGTGTCGAACCACGGCGCACGTCAGCTCGACCTCGCGCCGTCGCCGCTGGAAGTGCTGCCGGCGATCCGTGACGCGGTCGGCGACAAGATGACGGTGATGTTCGATGGCGGCGTGCGCCGCGGCCTCGATGCTATCATCGCCCTCTGCATGGGGGCCAAGTTCGTCTTCGTCGGCCGGCCCACGCTCTACGGTGTCACGGCGGGCGGCGTCGCGGGAGCCGCCAAGGCCCTGCAGATCTTCCGCCGTGAAGTCGATATCAGCATGGCCCAGATCGGTGCGACCAAGATCGCCGATCTCGGCCCGCAGTTCCTGATGTGGAAGGACGAGGAGGATCTGCGCCGCAACCGGCGCTGATCACCTGGATTCCATCGAAGGCACAGGGCCGCTCACTCGCCAGACAGGATTGTTGGTTCTGGCGTGCGGAGAGCAGATGCGCGCCACCTTTGTCGGCACCTAACCGAGCTTCACGCCGGATCGTGGCAGCAGACGCCGAGCTTGTTGCCGTCGAGGTCGCGGAAGTAGGCGCCGTAGTAGTTCGCATGATATTGCGGCCGGAGCCCCGGCGCGCCCTCCGAGACGCCGCCAGCGGCCAGTGCCGCGGCGTAGGCGCGGTCGACGGAGGATCGGTCCGGCGCAAGGAAGGCGGTCATGTGGCCGTTGCCGCAATGGGCTGGCGCGCCGTCGAAGGGGCGGCCGATCAGGAAAAGCGGTCGTGTCCGATCCGGTGCCTGCCAACCACCCCAGCCCCTCTCTGGCTCGTAGAAACGGACCTTCAGGCCGAGGTGAGGCAGGACAGAACTGTAGAAGCGCCAGGCGCGTTCCAGGTCGGCAACGCCGATATGGATGTGAGAGATCATGGCTGCTCCATGCTGCTTCCGGGCGCGACTCCAATGCGGGAACGATCCTCGAGAGCAAGAACGCGCGCTCGACCGATGACCGCATGAAAAAGCCGGATCTCTTCGATCCGGCTCCAAGGTATTGCGGTTGACCGGCACGCTTCGCTCGTGAAGCGCAAACCGTGGGCGGTGATCTCGGGATCGACATCACCGCCGGGATTGTCGCGCGGGAACGGGCCGCGCGGTCGCCGCGCTTACTGCACGACCTCGAACAGGCCGGCCGCGCCCATGCCGCCACCGATGCACATCGTGACGACGACGTTCTTGGCCTTGCGGCGACGGCCCTCGAGCAGGGCGTGGCCGACGCAACGCGCGCCGGTCATGCCGAACGGATGGCCGATCGAGATCGAGCCGCCGTTGACGTTCAGCTTGTCGTTGGGGATGCCGAGCTTGTCGCGGCAGTAGAGCACCTGCACGGCGAAGGCTTCGTTCAGCTCCCAGAGGTCGATATCATCCATCTTGAGGCCGAACCGCTTCAGGAGCTTGGGCACGGCATAGACCGGGCCGATGCCCATCTCGTCGGGCTCGCAGCCGGCCACGACCAGGCCCTTGTAGATGCCCAGCGGATTGAGGCCGCGCTTGGCAGCTTCGGCATCGCTCATGACGACCGCAGCCGAGGCGCCGTCGGAGAGCTGGCTGGCGTTACCGGCGGTGATCCACTTGTCGGGACCCATGACCGGCTGCAGCTTGGCGAGACCTTCGAGGGTCGTGTCGGGACGGTTGCCTTCGTCCTTGGTGAGCTTGGTCTTTTTCTTCGAGGTCTCTTTGGTGTTCTTGTCGACGACGAGCATCTCGGTTTCCATCGCCACGATCTCGTCGTCGAATTTGCCGGCCTGCTGCGCCGCCGCGGTGCGGAGCTGGCTCTGCAAGGAATACTCATCCTGCGCTTCGCGGCTGACCTTGTAGCGTGCCGCAACCGTGTCGGCGGTCTGGATCATCGAGTGATAGATGCCCGGCACATGCTCCTGGACCCAGGGATTGACCAGGCGGTTCTTGTTGCCGCCCGGCGGGCCCTGGACCAGCGAGATCGACTCAAGGCCGCCGCCGATGACGACGGTGGCCTTGTCGACCAGCACGCGCTGCGCGGCCATCGAAATGGTCTGCAGGCCCGAGGAGCAGAAGCGGTTCACCGTGACGCCCGAGACGCTGACCGGGGCGCCGGCACGGATTGCCGCGACGCGGGCCACGTTCGAGCCGGTCGTGCCTTCCGGCGCGCCGCAGCCCATGATCACGTCCTCGATTTCGCCGAGGTCGACCTTGGCGCGCTCGGCGGCGTGCTTGATCACATGCGCGCCCATGTCGGCGCCGTGGGTGTCGTTGAAGATGCCCCGGAATGCCTTGCCGATCGGCGTGCGGGCAGTCGAGACGATAACGGCATCAGCCATTTTATTTTCCTCCGGTTCGAATTGATCAGACGGTAGAGAACTTCTTGCCTTCCTGCACCAGCTTCTTGAGAAGCGGGGCGGGCTCCCAGAACGGGTCGCCGGAGGCATCGCGATACTTCAGCAGGGCGTCGTGAATGGTCTTGAGGCCCACGACATTGTCGGCCCACCACATCGGGCCGCCGCGATAGACGGGCCAGCCGTAGCCGTTGACCCAGATCACGTCGATGTCGAGCGCGCGCTGGGCCATGCCTTCTTCCAGAATCTTGGCGCCCTCGTTCACCATCGGGAAGAGTGCGCGCTCCATGATCTCCTGATCGGAGATCGCGCGGCGGGTGATGCCGAGCTTCTTCGAGGTCTCCTCGATGATCTTCTCGACCTCGGGATCGGGGATCGGCGTGCGGTCGGGCAGGTTGTACTTGTAATAACCCGCGCCGGTCTTCTGGCCGAAGCGGCCGAGCTCGCAGATCGCGTCGGCGACGTAGCCGGTGTAGCGCACGTTGCGCTTTTCCTTCTCCTTCTTGCCCTGGCGGATGCGCCAGCCCACGTCGTTGCCGGCGAGGTCGCTCATCGCGAAGGGCCCCATCGGGAAGCCGAAATCGTAGACCACCTTGTCGATCTGCTGGGGAAGGGCGCCTTCCTCCATCATGTAGGCCGACTGCACGCCGCGCATGCGCAGCATGCGGTTGCCGACGAAGCCTTCGCAGACGCCGACCAGCACGGGAATCTTGCCGATCTTCTTGGAGAACGACATGACCGTGGCGATGACATCCTTCTCGGTCGCCTTGCCACGCACGTTCTCCAGCAGCTTCATGACGTTGGCCGGCGAGAAGAAGTGCATGCCGATCACGTCGCCCGGCCGCTTCGTGTAGTTGGCGATCTGGTTGACGTCGAGGCCGGAGGTGTTCGTGGCCAGGATGGCGCCGGGCTTGGCGACCTCGTCCAGCTTCTTGAAGACGGCTTCCTTGACCTCCATGGTCTCGAACACCGCTTCGATGACGAGATCGACGTCCTTGAGGTCGCCGTAGTCGAGCGTCGGCTTGATCAGCGCCATGCGCTTCTCGACGTCTTCGGCCTTCATGCCGCCGCGCTTGGCGGTGTTCTCGTAGTTGGTGCGGATGGTCTTCAGGCCGCGGTCGAGTGCCTCCTGCGAGGTCTCGAGCAGCGTGACAGGCACGCCGGCATTGGCAAAGTTCATGGCGATGCCGCCGCCCATCGTGCCGGCACCGATGATGCCGCCGGTCTTGATCGTACGCTGGGGCGTGTCGGACGGGACGTCGAGTACCTTGGCCGCCTCGCGCTCAGCGAAGAAGTAATAGCGCTGCGCCGCCGACTCCGACGAGGTCAGCAGCTCGACGAACAGCTCGCGCTCGCGCTTCATGCCCTCGTCGAACGGCAGTTCGACGGCGGCCTGCACGCACTTGATGATGTTCCACGGCGCCTTGAAGCCGCGGGCCTTGCGGGCGATCGCCTTCTCGGTCTCGGCGAAGAGGTCGGGCGATTCTAAGGTCACGCTGAGGTCGCGCACCCGCCGCCGCGGCGCGTTCTGGGCCACCAGCATCTGGGCATGGGCGACAGCGCCCTTCAGCAGGTCGTCGCCTTCGACCAGCGCGTCGACGATGCCCTTGTTCTTGGCTTCGGGGGCGGGGATGTGCCGGCCGGAGAGGATCGCATCGAGCGCATACTTGGCGCCGGTGAGGCGCGGCAGGCGCTGGGTGCCGCCGGCGCCCGGCAGCAGGCCGAGATGGACCTCCGGCAGGCCGAGGCGCGTGCTGGGCAGGGCCACGCGATAGTGGGCGCCAAGCGCGGTTTCGAGACCGCCGCCCAGCGGTGTGCCGTGTAGCGCGGCCACGATCAGCTTGGGCGAGTTTTCCATCGTGGCGATGACGTCGTTCAGGTTGGCGCCCTTGGGGGGCTTGCCGAACTCGCGGATGTCGGCACCGGCGATGAAGGTGCGGCCACCGCCGATCAGCACAATAGCGTCGACATTGGCATCCTGGGCGAAGGCGTCGATACCTTCCTTGATGCCGTCGCGGACGGCGGCCGCCAGCGCGTTTACCGGCGGATTATTGATGGTGAGGATACCGATGCGCCCCTCTATGGAGCGGATGACAGCGTCGGACATGGACGTTCTTCCCTGGTAAGTGCCGGTTTCGGGGGCATGGTCTTAGCAATCCCTGCGCGCGCCGCCCAGCGACTACGCGTTTCGCTTTGCGGAGAAAGGTGCATTTACACAGCCTAGCGGCCCATAAACGCGGTCGCTATGCATCGCCGCGAAAAAAATACTCTGGAGGACATGAGGCAATGCCGAACCTGATCACGACCCGCCGCGGCCTTCTGCGCACGAGCGCAGCTGCCGGCCTGACGCTTTCAGCACCGTCCATTGTCCGTGCCCAGGGCACTTGGCCCAGCAAGCAGATCACCATGGTGGTGAACTTTCCGGCAGGCGGCCTGACGGACGGCATTGCGCGCGCCTTCAGCCAGCATGTCAGCCAGGCGACGGGGCAGCAGGTTGTCGTCGATAACAAGCCCGGCGCCAGCGGCAACATCGGTGCAGCGATGGTCGCCCGTGCGCCGGCCGATGGCCATACGTTCCTGCACTCGGTGTCGAGCACGCTGATTCAGAACCGCGTCATGTTCAAGACGCTCGGCTTCGACCCTGACAAGGACTTCACCATCGTCTCGGGCACGCCGTCGGGCGTGCTTCCGGTGGTCGTGCACAAGTCGGTGCCGGTGACGAACCTCAAGGACTTCATCGGCTACGCCCGGACCAACAAGGTCAACTTCGGCTCCTGGGCGCTCGGCTCCTCGGCCCATATCTTCGCCCAGGCGCTGAACGAGAAGTACGGCCTCAAGATAGAGATCGTGACCTACAAGGGCGAAGCGCCGATGTGGCAGGACATGGGCGCCGGCTCGCTGCAGGCTGCGATGGGCAGCCCGCAGGCGATGAACGCTCTCCTGGTGAAGGGCGAGATTCGCGGCATAGCGGCGCCATCGAAGGTCCGTGCCGTACAGCTTCCCGACGTTCCGACCTCGCGGGAGCAGGGCTTCGACGACGATTCCTTCACCGTGTCGGGCTGGCTGGCGCTGGCGGCACCGGCCGCCACGCCCAAGGACATCGTGAAGAAGATGTCCGATCTCTGGTTTGCGGCCGCCGACTCCGAACCCGGCCGCAAGATGATGCAGAGCTTCGGTCTCGTCGAAAAGCCGCTGCAGCATGAAGAGGTGATGGTCGACTACGAACGGCTGAAGTCGACCCTCATCCCGCGCATCGTGGCGTTGGGCCTCAAGCCCGAGTAATCACGCGCTTCACGTTCTCGGAGAGCCAGCGCGCGAGGCCGGTCACCCGCGCGTCCTCGTGCTGCTGGCCCATGAGCTGGACGCCGACGGGCATGCCGTCGACGCTCATCAGCGGCACCGTCACGACCGGCGCGAAGAGCATCGAGCTCGGCGCATTGAACACGAAATCGCCGGTCGGCCGCGGCGCCAGCGGCTGGCCCGGCACGTCGCCCGACCAGAGCGGCGCGGGTCCGGGGCAGGCAAGCGTAATCGCGGCATCTGCCAGCGACGCCAGCAAGGCATGGGTCTGCTGTGCCATCTGGCGGGCGAGAAGCGCGGCCCGGTAATCGTCCGGCGTCATCGCCTCGGCTTTGGCGAGAGTGGCCTTGGCGCGCTCGCTGACACCGGCCGGATTGTTGTCGACGATGCCGCGCTGACCCCAGCGGTTCTCCCAGCTCGTGATGCCATTGCACACGGCGCGGCCATTGGCGATCGACCGTTCCAGCGCTTCGACCAACGGATTGTCCTTGCGCCGGATCAGGGTCACGCCCGCATCGTGCAGCTGCTTCAGCACGGCCTCGAAGCCATTCCTGGTCGCTGCGTCGACATCGGGCCATCCCTCGGTTTCGAGCACGATCAGCCGGTTGGGCTTCGACGACGCCGGCAACGTCGACGGGCCCATCAGGCCGACGGCTCCGCGATCACCGCCGGCGCGCTGGGCGATCTCGATGGCGACCTGCCACATATCCTCCAGGCTACCGGCATGAGGACCGTGCGTGCTCTGGCTGGTCGCCTGGCGTTCGCCACGGTTGAGGCCGCCCTGCGTCGGCTTCAGTGCGAAATTTCCACAATAGGCCGCGGGCCGAATGATCGAGCCGCCGACCTGGGTGCCGATTGCAGCCGGAACCATGTTGGCGCCCACGGCGGCGGCGGAGCCGGAGGAAGAGCCGCCGGGCGTGCGAGCAGGATCGAACGGATTGGTGGTGGCGCCGGGATGCGAACCGCCCAGCTCTGCGGTCACGGCCTTGGCGAGGATCACTGCACCCGCCTGGCGCAGCGCCCAGACGGCCGCATTGTCGCGCTTGGGGAAGTTTCCCTTGAAAGCGACGCAACCCATCTCGGTCGGCATGTCTTTGGTTTCGAGCAGGTCCTTGATGGCAAGCGGCATGCCGTCGATCAGCGACAGCGGCTTGCCTTGCTTCCAACGCACGGTGCTGGCATCGGCAGCCGTACGGGCACCTGCTTCGTTGATGGCAGTGAACGCCTTTACCACGGGCTCGCGGGCCGCGATGGTTTCCAGGCATCGTTCGAGATAGGCGCGCGGCGTGTCGCTGCCATCGCGGAAGCGCTGTGTCGCGTCGTGAAAGGTAAGGGGCTTGTAATCCTGATACGCGGTCATTGTCTCTTCGTCCTCGGTCGGTAAGGTCGGAGCTGACCTTACCCCTACCTCGGGCGTTTGTTCGCGTTAAACTCCGATCGTTTGAAAGGCGGCTTCATGACGACCAAGCGACCCCGTATCGAAGGATTCGCGATCGTATCCCGCGAGGGCATGATTGCCGGCTCGGACGCCTCCTTTCCAGAGGGCCTGAAGGTTCCGGGCGACCAGAAATTCTATCAGGACTCGCTCGACCGGGTTTCCGCCGTGGCCAACGGTCGGCATTCGGCCGAGGGCGGCCCCAAAGAAGCGGCGCGCAAACGCATCGTGCTGACGCGACGGGTCGAGCGCATCGTGCCGGATCCCCGGAACGCCAATGCCGTGCTGTGGAATCCGGCGACGGCGCCATTCGAGGAGGCATGGATGAAGCTGGGCGTGCCCGATGGCACTCTGGCCGTGGTGGGCGGAACCGACGTGTTCGGCCTGTTCCTCAACATCGGCTACGACGTGTTCTATCTGACCCGCGGACATGCAAGCGTCCCGCGCGGCCGGCCGGTCTTTCCCGGCGTCGGTCACGGCGTGACGCCGGAAGACGTGCTGCAGAAGCACGGCATGGTGTTGCGCAGCAGCCGGGTGATCGACGAAGCCACCGGGACGCAGGTCGAGGAGTGGGTCGCCAAGGGCTAGAAGTCGACGACCATCCCGTCGTGAGCTGCTTCGAGGGCGATCTCGCCCTGCCGACCGAGCAACTCGGCGCTCATATGCGTGACGATCGTACGCTTCGCGCCGATCTCCGGCAGATGTCGGCTGAGTGTCGTGTAGTCGATGTGGTATTTCATCACCTTGTCGAAGAAATAAGCTTCGCAGATGAAGAGATCGGCGTCGCGGCCTGCGGGGATGAGTTCCTCGACCCACTCGGTGTCGCCCGAGTAGGTGAGCACCTTGTCTTCGGTTTCGATCCTGAGCGCATAGGATGGTGCGCCGCTATAGTGCTTCATCAGGTAGGGGGTGACGGCAAGCCCATCGAACTCGACCCTTTCGTGCAGTTCAAGCTCACGAATCTCCAGGGCGAACTTGCGCTCGACCTTGGTGGAGCCCGCGAACATCGCTTCCATGACGACCATCAGCCGTTCCCGGAAGCCCGGTGGGCCGGCCAGGACGAGCGGTGCGGTGCGACGACTGACGAGCTGGGCATCGAGCAGGAAGAAGGGCAGGCCGCCGAAATGGTCGCCATGCAGATGGCTCACCAACACGGTCGAGATGCTATTGGGATCGACGCCCCACTTGCGGATCGCAACCATGGACGAAGCACCGCAATCGATCAGAACATTGCCCTGTTGAGAGCGTTCGAGATGGAAGCAGGTATTGAACCGTCCGCCGCTGCCGAAGGCATCGCCGGAACCCAGAAACTGGAGACGCATAAATTACCGACTACGTTGTTTATTAAGGTGCCTGCTCGAGGCTCGACACTTCGTTGGTGAGCGTCGTGCGCCGCATGTCGCGGACTTCCTTGGAGTTGAAGCGCCGCGCGCGATGCATGGTGACGCGATTGTCCCATATCACCAGGTCGAACGGCCGCCAGACATGCGCGTAGACGAACTGTCGTTGCGTTGCGTGCTCGTTGAGGTCGCGCAGGAAGGCACGCGCCTCTGGTACCGGCCAGCCTTCGATCTCGCCGGCATGGCTCGCGAGATAGAGCGAGAGGCGTCCGGTGTTCGGATGGCGTCGGACGAGGCGCTGGCGCACGGGCGCCCATTTCATCCGCTCGGCCTCGGTGAAGTCCTCGAAGCCCAGCATGCCGCGCGAATAGATCTGGCTGTGCCGGCAGATGAGATCGTGCACCTCGCGCTTCGTCTCTTCGTCCAGCGCATCGTAGGCTGCCCGCATGTCGGCGAACTCGGTGTTGCCGCCGGCCGCCGGGATCGTGCGGGCAGAGAGGAGGGAATACTTGGCCGGCACGTCCTTGAAGGAACTGTCGGAGTGCCAGAGCAGATTGCCCAGGCTGAACAACCGGCGGCGGTCGTCGCGGGCCAGCACGTTGCCGTTCACATCGAGATTGGAAATGTCGTTGAGGTCCATGCTCATGCGCCGCTGCTCCGGCGGCATGATGTCTCCCGTCGCCTGTTCGAGCGGCCCGAGCTGGCGACTGAAGGCGAGCTGGCTCTCGTCGTCGAGCCGCTGGTCGTGGAACACCAGTACGCCGTACTCGTCCATGCCGGCATGGATGGCCGCCACCTCTGCATCGGAGAGAGGGCGGGTGAGATCGATGCCCGACACCTCGCCGGCGAAGAAGGCGCGGTTCGCGGGATCGATGGGACGAATGTCGATCGTCATGATGGGCCGAGCCTAGCAGACGCACGGGCTGCCTGACAGGGGGCGGCTGGAATGGGCTCCGCTCTTCCCCTGTCTCTTGACGGGGGCAGGGAAGGATAATACATTTGAACAGTTATTCAAATGTCGAAAACAAAGAAAACAATCCTGTCCGACGACCATGCCGTAGCGCTGGCCGATCTGTTCCGTCTGCTGGGGGATCCGACGCGGCTGCGGATCGTCGTATCCTGCTTGCGCACGCCATTGGCAGTCTCTGATATCGCTGACCGGCTGGGCCTTTCGGTATCTCTGGTGAGCCATCATCTGCGGCTGCTGAAGGGCGCCCGGCTGGTGCGGGCGGATCGGCAGGGCAAGCAGGTTTACTACGAGGCGGACGATGCTCATGTCCGCCGCATGATCGAGGATATGGTCAGTCACATCGCCGAGCACTGAGGAGGGAGCGGAAAATGAGCGCCCATTGCTGCGATCACGGCCACGAGCATGCTTCCGCCGCCGCGGCGTCGCCGGTCTACCGGCGCGTCCTGAGGGTGGCCCTGGCCGTGAATCTCGCCATGTTCGTGGTCGAGATCGGCGCCGGTCTCGCCGCCGAATCGGTGTCGCTGCTGGCCGACTCGCTCGACTTTCTGGGCGACGCCGGCAACTACGCCATCAGCCTCTTCGTGCTGGGCATGGCGCTGCACTGGCGCGCCCGCGCCTCGCTGGTGAAGGCCGCCAGCATGGCGGCGTTCGGCGCCTGGGTTGCCATCACCACGATCGGTCATGCGATGGCGGGCACGGTGCCCGAAGCGCCCGTGATGGGCGTGGTGGGCGCGCTGGCGCTGGCCGCCAACTTCGGCGTCGCGCTGCTCCTCTATCGCTGGCGCAACGGCGACAGCAACATGCGGTCTGTCTGGATCTGCACGCGCAACGACGCGATCGGCAATCTGGCGGTGCTGGCGGCCGCGTTGGGCGTGTTCGGCTCGGGCAGCGGCTGGCCGGACTATCTTGTCGCCGCGATCATGTCCGGCCTTGCCCTTGTCGGTGCCGTCCAGGTGACGCGCGCGGCCGTAGCCGAGCTGCGTCACGCCCGTGAAAGCGGGCCTCAGGCGGTCGGAAGCTTGTAGCTCTCGAACTGCTTGCGCAGCGCCGTCTTCAGGATCTTGCCGGTGGCACCATGTGGGATGGCGTCGATGAACTGCACGTCGTCGGGCATCCACCACTTGGCGATCTTGCCGTCGAGGTACTTCAGGATATCGCCCTTGGTGACATCGGCATCGGGGCGCCGCACGACGATCATCAGGGGCCGCTCGTCCCACTTGGGGTGAGCCACGCCGATCACGGCCGCTTCGGCCACGCCCGGGCAGCCCATGGCGGCATTCTCGAGGTCGATCGAGCTGATCCACTCGCCGCCCGACTTGATGACGTCTTTGGAACGGTCGGTGATGACGACTGAGCCGTCGGTCTCGATCTTGCAGACGTCGCCGGTGTGGAACCAATCGTCTTCGACGAACTGGTTCTTGCCGTCGCCTTTCATGTAGCCTTTCACGATCCACGGCCCGCGCACGACCATGTTGCCGGAGACGCTGCCGTCCATGGGCAGGTCGTTGCCGGCGTCGTCGACGATCTTCATCTCGCATCCGAAGACGGGGCGCCCCTGCTTGGCGGTGATGGCAAAGCGCTCGGCGTCGGGCAGGTTGCGCTCGCCCTTGTTGAAGCGCGTGAGGGTGCCGAGCGGGCTCATCTCGGTCATGCCCCAGCCTTGCGCCACTTCGATTTCATGCTCCTTCCAGAAGCGCTCGATCATCGCGTAGGGCACGGCCGACCCGCCGATCAGCGAGCGTTTGACCGAAGACATTTTGAGCTTGTTCTGCGCGCAGTAGTCGAGCAGGGCCAGCCACACCGTTGGCACGCCGGCGCTCAGCGTCACCTGCTCCTTGTCGAGCAGCTCGTAGATGCTGGCGCCGTCCAGCTTGAAGCCGGGGAACACCAGCTTGGTGCCGCAGAATGGTCCCGCGTAGACGAGGCCCCAGGCATTGGCGTGGAACATCGGCACCACCGGCAGGATGGTGGTGTCGGGATCGAGCGCCAGCACCGGGCCCGACGCCATCATCATCGAATGGATCATCGTCGAGCGGTGCGAATAGAGCACGCCCTTGGGATTGCCAGTCGTACCTGAAGTGTAGCAGAGCGACGAGGCGGTCTTCTCGTCGAACTCCGGCCACTTGAGCGTGCCGGGCTTGTCGGCGATCAGCTCCTCGTAGCAGAGCAGGTTGGGGATCTTGCTCGACGTCGGCATGTGGGCGCGGTCGGTCATGACCACGACATGCTTCACCGTCTTGAGCTGCTCGAACACGCCTTCCACGACCGGCATGAGGTTCAGGTCGACGAAGATTACTTTGTCTTCGGCATGGTTGGCGATGTACGCGACATGCTCGGGCGCCAGGCGCGGGTTGATCGTGTGCAGCACCGCGCCGATGCCGGAAATGCCGAAATAGAGCTCGAAGTGGCGGTAGGTATTCCACGCGATGGTGCCGACCCGGTCGCCGAGCTTGATGCCTAGTCCCTGCAGCGCCTCGGCCACCTGCTTGGCGCGCTTCTGCGCATCCCTGTAGCCGTAGCGATGGATCGGTCCCTCGACCGTGCGCGTCACGATCTCGACATCGGGGTAGGCGGCGGCCGCAAAGTCGATGATCTGCGAAATCAGCAGCGGACGGTCTTGCATCAATCCCAGCATGGCGTTTCCTCTGTTACGCACGCCGCTCGGTATGAAGGCTTCGAAGATTGATGAGCGGCTTTAGGTTTGGTTCTAGACCGAGTCCCTGGCCGCCGGGAAGCGACACAGTGCCCTCATGGGCCGCCATCAAGTCGCCCAGCAGACCTTCGCGCAGCGGGTTGGGGTTGGCATCCACTTCCAGGAGGCCGGGGCCGCGGACGGCGGCCAGCAAGTGCAAGGAATGCATAAGCCCGATGGCGCCGCCCAGGAAGTGGGGGCAATAGGTGCGGCCGGCCGCCCGGGCGGCGCGCGCCACGGGCAGGCAGCCGGAATGGCCGCCCCATTTGGCGGCGTCGGGCTGGATCACCCCGAACAGGCCGCTGTCGGCCATCTCCTGAAAAGGACCGGCACCGCGCAGATTTTCACCCGCGGCCAGCTGCGTCGGCGCGGCTGCTGCAACCTGCGTCCACTCGGCGAGGGGGCGATCGGCCATCAGCGGCTCCTCGATCCACTGCAAGCCGAACTCGGCGAATTTCGGCACCATGGCGCAGGCAGTGCGGAGATCCCAGCCCTGGTTGACATCGACCATCAGCCGTTCGCCGGTCTTCAGCTCACGTGCAACCGGCCGCAGCGTGTCGAGGTCTGTTTCGGTGCCGAAGCCGACCTTGATCTTGAAGGCGCGATAGCCCGCCGCCCGCATGCGGCCGACGGTGTCGTAGGCGGAGCGGCCGGGATTGAGGCCCGAGGCGTAGATCGGGAGGGGCGAATCGTCCGTGCCGCCCAGGGCCCGCCACAGCGGCAGGCCGCGCTTGCGGGCGCGCAGATCGTGGATCGCCAGATCAAGACCCGCCGCCGCGGCAGACAGGGCGCCGGCATCGCCGCTCTGCACGCGCAGCACATGCAGCGCGCGGTCGATCTCGGCCCACAGGGCGACGGGATCGTCGAGCGATTTGCCCAGTGCCCGCGGCGCTACGATATCGGCGAAGAGCAGCGCGCGGTGCTCGGCGGCTGCATTGGGGAAGTTGCACCAGATTTCGCCCCAGCCACGTGCGCCGTCGGAATCCTCGACGCGCACGAAGACGGCGACGCGCTCCGTCATCGTCCCGAAGGACGTGCGGACCGGCTCCTTGATGGGGGTACGAAAGACGTGGGCTTCTACGCGGGCAAGCGTGGCGGTACTCATTCGAGCTTGATGTCCTTCTCGTGGGACCTTTATTCGGCGGCCTGCTGGCTGGCGTTCAGCACGTCGTAGTTCCGCTTCAGGTACCAGGTCATGTAGTCGGAGTACCAGGTCGTCGGGTACTTCGGCGGCTTGTCCGGCCCCACGGTGGTCGGCACGGCAGCGACCGGCCAGTCGATGCCGCTGTCGCAGAAGAAGGGCAGGGCATAGCGCTCGCGGCCGCTCTTGTTGATGGCGCGATGCGGCGTCGCCAGGAACAGGTCGTTGGTGTAGCGCTGCAGCATCTGGCCGCCGTTCACGACATAGGCGTTGTCGATGGCCGGTGCTTCGATCCAGTTGCCGCTCTGGGTGCGGATCGACAGGCCCGGCACCTCGTTGGGAGCCAGGAGAGTGAGAAAGCTGGTGTCGGTATGCGGCGCCAGTCCGAATTCGTCGTCCACCGGGCCATCCTGCGGCGGATAATGCGTCATGCGCATGGAGAACATCGGTTCGGCGAAAGCCGTGTCGAACCAGTTGGCCGGCAGGCCGAGGGCCCGGGCGTAGAGCCGCACCATCTTCTGCACCAGCCGCTCCATCTCGTTGCAATAGTCGACGACGGTGTCGCGGAAGCCCGGCAGGTCGGGCCAGCGATTGAGGCCGCGGAAGCGTCGGCCCGACAGCACGTCGGGATGATCGGGCGCCATCTCGCGCTTTACGAAGAAGGCCTCGTTGAGGTTGGGCTTGGTCCCGGTCTGCACGGTCGAGGTGCGCAGCGTGTTGCCGCGCATCGGCAGATAGCCGGTATTGTGCTGGTCGAGCTTCAGTTCGAGTTTCTTCTCGATGGGCTGGGCGTGAAAACGCTTCACCTCGGCGAACATGGCCGCGATCTTCTCGCGCGCGATGCCGTGGTTCACGATGAAGTAGAAGCCGATCTCGGTGAGCGCAAAGCGCAGCTCCGCCGCCGTGCGATCCATCGCCCTCGCCTCGCCGGCGAGATAGGGGCCGAGGTCGATGACAGGAATCGTCTCCGTCGCCATGGCTTGTTCCTCCTGACGTGACGATAATGCCCGCGAAGTGCCGCGGTCCAGCGGCGCGAGCGGCGGAGGAGAAGCTTTGATTCTGGGGATCCTGGCCCTGACCGTGGCGGCGCTTTTTGCCGGCGCTGCCTTCTATATCAGTTTCGCAGAGCATCCCGCGCGGTCGGGTCTCGACGATCGGGCACAGCTCCAGCAGTGGAAGCCGGCCTATGCGCGCGGCTACCAGATGCAGGATTCGCTCGCCGTCATCGGCTTTCTGTTGGGCGTCGGCGCCTGGTGGCAGACGCGGGACGAACTTTGGATCGCCGGCGCCGTCGTGCTGGTGGCGAACTGGCCCTACACGATGCTGATGATCATGCCGGTGAACAATGCCCTCAACGCAACGTCGCTCGACGAGGCGGGAGAGGAGAGCCACACCCTGCTGCAGCGCTGGGGCCGCCTGCATGCGCGGCGTACCATGCTGGGCATCGTCGCGACCCTTCTCTTTCTTTGGGCGGCCATGATGCCTCTCCGCCCCGCATAGCGGGGCGGAGCCGGGAAGCGCTAGGCCGTCGGCAGCTTGTAGTCCTTGAAGGTCTCGCGCAGCTTGGTCTTCAGGATCTTGCCGGTCGCCGTGTGAGGAATGGCATCGACGAACTGGATATCGTCGGGCAGCCACCACTTCGCGACCTTCGTGCCCAGGAACTCGATCAGTTCCTTCTTGTCGATCTCGGCGCCGGGCTTGCGGTGCACGATCAGGAGCGGCCGCTCGTCCCATTTCGGATGGAAGACACCGATCACCGCGGCCTCGGCGACGCCGGGATGCGCCATCGCCGCATTCTCCAGATCGATCGAGCTGATCCACTCGCCGCCGGACTTGATCACGTCCTTGGAACGGTCGGTGATCTGCATGTAACCATCCTCGTCGAGGGTGGCGACGTCACCCGTGGCGAACCAGCCGCCCTGGTCGAGGATCTCGCCGCCCTCGCCCTTGAAGTAGCCCGAGGTGATCCAGGGGCCGCGGACCAGCAGGTCTCCGAACGCCTTGCCGTCGCGCGGCAGTTCCTTGCCGGCACCGTCGACGATCTTCATGTCGACGCCGAAGGGTGGACGGCCCTGCTTCAGTCGCACCGCAAGCATGTCCCCGGCCGACAGCTTGGCATGCTTGGCCTTGGGATGGTTGACCGTGCCGAGCGGGCTCATCTCGCTCATGCCCCAGGCATGCAGTACCTCGACGTCGAATTCCTTGTCGAACGCCTCGATCATGGCCGGCGGCGCGGCCGATCCGCCGATCACCGCATACTTCACCGTCGAGAGCTTCAGCTTGTTGGCCTGCATGTGCTGCAGCAGGGCGAGCCAGACCGTCGGTACGCCGGCGGTGAAGGTGACGCCTTCCTTCTCGAACAGCTCGTAGAGGCTTGCGCCGTCGAGCGCGACGCCGGGGAACACCAGCTTGGCACCGACCAGGGCACTGGAATAGGGCAGGCCCCAGGCGTTGACGTGGAACATCGGCACGACCGGCAGCACGACCGAGCGGGCCGACAGGTTGAGCGTGTCGGGCAAGGCGCTGCCGTAGGCATGCAGCAGGGTCGAGCGATGGTGATACAGCACGCCCTTGGGATTGCCGGTCGTTCCCGAGGTGTAACAAAGCGACGAGGCCGTATGCTCGTCGAACTCCGGCCACTCGTAGGTGCCGGGCTTGTCGGCGATCAGCTCCTCGTAGACCAGCAGGTTGGGAATATTGCAGTCCTTCGGGAGGTGGGCGCGGTCGGTCATGGCGACGACATGGCGCACGCCCTTCATCTGCGGCAGCAGCTTCTCGACAGCCGGCAGGAGATTGAGGTCGACGAAGAGGAGCTGATCCTCGGCATGGTTCACGATGTAGACGATCTGCTCGGGAAAGAGGCGCGGGTTGATCGTATGGCAGACGGCACCCATGCCCGAGATGCCGTAGTAAAGCTCGAAGTGCCGGTAGCCGTTCCAGGCGAGCGTGCCGATGCGATCGCCCGGCTTGATTCCCAGTTCGATGAGCGCCTCGGCGACCCTCTTCGCCCGCAGCCGGGCATCGCGATAGGTGTAACGATGGATCGGGCCTTCAACCGTCCGGGAGACGATTTCCGTATCGCCGTGATTGAGGGCTGCATGCTCGATGAGCTGCGAAATCAGCAACGGGCGATCCTGCATCAGGCCGAACATCTGGGCGTTTCTCCTGGTCTCTGAAGGCGTGTCGTCTGGCGGCTAGGCGGCATTTGGCCTAGGCTCCTGCCTCATCCTTTGCGGGAGAAACGACGATGCGGTCAAGATACGGCATGGCCATGGCTAGTGGAGCTATTGTGGCTGTGTGGACGGCGCCGACCGCAGCACAAGCGGTAACGGGCGGGGAGGGGGCCGCTGCAAATTTCCTGACCCTGCTCACCGAGCGCTTCGAATTCACGTTCTCCCAGCTACCCGCGCTCCGCGATCACATGATAGTTCTGCTCCGCGACCTCGACGGTCATGCCGCCGTTTGGATAGCAGGCATCGTCGTCGCGGGCCTCCTGGCGGAATTCGTCGTGCGGCTTGCCCTGAGCCGGGCTCGAACCAACGCTTTCGACCGGCTTGTAGCCAACACGCCGCTCAGGGCCTTCTTTCGTACCCTCCTGCTCGACGTGCTGGCGCTGGTTGCCCTGGTCGTGGCTGGCCGGATCGTTCTCGGTCGCATGGGGGGCGATGCCAACAGCATCAGCCATCAGCTCGGCCAGATGGTCCTCCATGCGCTGGTCTATTGGCGCGGTTTCAATGTCATCTTCCGGGCGTTCCTGCGGCCCGGCGCGCCCGAGGGCCGTATTGCGCCAGTCGAGAGCGACACGGCGCGGCGGCTGCTGATCGCCCTCAATCTGGTGGTCTTGTTGCCGCTGGTCGCCGGTCTGCTGGCGCGGGCATTGCCGATCACCGGCGCGACCCGCGAAATGACCGGGGCCGCCATCATTCTTTACGTCCCGCTGTTCGCCGCAGCCCTCGTCTATGTCGTCTGGCATTGGCGGCTCGACATGGCGGCGTGGCTGATGGCCATGGTCCCGCCGAAGGGTCTCATCCGCAAGCTGAAGCTCGACGCCGCCCGCAACTGGTGGATGGCAGGCCTTGCCTTCTACACTTTGATGGGAGTGGCGGCCGTTTACGCCGCCCTGACGGAAAGCAGCACCGCATCGCGCGGCATGGCGCTAATCGAGTCGACGCTGATTGCACTCCTGCTGTTTGAAACCCTGATGCATCGCATCACGCGGCACATCGTGTCCGAACTGCCGATGGCGGGCGACGTGGTGGCCGATTGCGTCCGCCTTTTCGTGCGGCTCTACGCGCTGATCATCATCGCCGAAGCGCTGATGGTGCGGGTGCTGGGAGCGGCAACGCCGGAGGAATGGCTCGTCCACGATCGCGGCGCCAAGCTCGCGGCGGCGAGCGCGGTGGCGATCTACGCATTCTGGCGGTTCCTGAAGTACCGCATGGATTCCTATATTGCGGCCAATCCTCTGCCGTCGGCCGATGTCAGCGGCGATCAGGAAGACGAAGTGCGCGTGGCGGCATCGCGGCTGCGGACGCTGATGCCGCTGTTGCGGGCGATCGCGGGTGTCGCCATCGCCGTGACCGGCGGTCTGCTGGTCCTGTCGGAACTCGGGATCAACATCACGCCGTTGATCGCGGCCTTCTCCGTCTTCGGCCTGGCGGTCTCGTTCGGCAGCCAGGCGCTGGTGCGCGATGTGGTGTCCGGCATCTTCTTCCTCGCCGAGGACTCGTTCCGCATCGGCGAGTATGTCGACTGCAGCAAGGTCAAAGGTGTCGTCGAAGGCTTTAGCGTCAGGTCGCTGAAGCTGCGGCATCAGAACGGCCAGCTCCATATCGTGCCGTTCGGCCAAGTCGGCCATATCACCAACTTCAGCCGCGACTGGACGGTCGTGAAGTTCAACATTGCTTTTGCCAACGGCACCGACGTGGAACTGCTGCGCAAGACGGTGAAGAAGATCGGCCTGGAGATGATGGAAGAGCCTCAGTTCAAGCCGATCCTGATGCAGCCGCTCAAGATGCAGGGTGTCGTCGACATCAAAGACAATTCGCTGATCATCCGCTTCAAGTTCATGGCCCGGCCAAAGAATCCGAGCATGATTCAGCGTATGGCGGTCCGGCGGATGTACGACACCTTCCCCGCGCTCGGCATCAAGTTTGCGACGCCGACTTATCCGTTCCCCATTCCGGCCACGCCGCCCGTACCGCCGGCGGCTGCGGCCGCACCAGCTGCCGCCGCGCCTCCCAAGGCGGCGGAATAGCGATCGTCATAGAGGAGTAGGAGATGCAGAAGCGTAGACTCGGCAAGTCGGACCTCGAATTCGCCCCCATCGCCTTCGGAGGCAACGTCTTCGGGTGGACGGCCGATGAGGCCATTTCGCACAAGCTGCTCGACGCCTTCGTCGATGCGGGCTTTTCCTTCGTCGATACTGCCGACGTCTATTCCCGCTGGGCGGAGGGTCACAAGGGCGGTGAGTCCGAAACCGTCATTGGAAGCTGGCTGCGGAAGGATCCGGCCAAGCGCGACAAGGTGCTGATCGCCACCAAGTGCGGCATGGAGATGCCGGACGGCAAAGGCCTGTCGCGCGCCCATATCGTGAAATCGGTCGATGCTTCGCTGAAGCGGCTGAACACCGACCGCATCGATCTCTTCCAGTCGCACCAGGACGACAAGGATACGCCGCAGGAGGAAACGCTCGCGGCGTATGGCGAACTGATCAAGGCAGGCAAGCTCCGGGCGATCGGGGCGTCGAACTTCGAGGCGCCGCGCCTCGCCGAAGCCGCGAAGATCTCGAAAGAAAAGGGGCTGCCGGCCTATGTCAGCCTGCAGCCGCACTACAATCTGGTGGAGCGCGGAGTGTTCGAGGGGCCGCTCGAGGACGAGTGCCTGAAAGAAGGTCTGGGCGTGATTCCCTATTGGTCACTGGCCAGCGGCTTCCTGACTGGCAAGTACCGGTCCGAGGCCGATCTCGGCAAGAGCGTGCGCGGGCCGCGTGGCGTCAAGAAATACCTCAACGACAAGGGATTCGCGGTACTGAAGGCGGTCGACGACGCGGCCAAGAAACACAACACCAGCAACACGACCGTGGCGCTGGCCTGGTTGCTGCAGAGAAAGGCGGTTACTGCGCCGATCGTCAGCGCCACCAACCTGAACCAGCTCAAGGACCTTCTCGCGGCGCCCCAGCTCAAGCTCGATGGCGACTCGGTTACCGCGATCGACAAGGCCAGCGCACCAGCCTGAGGACCAGAGGAACGATGCTCGTCTTTCGCCAGCTCTTCGATCCTACATCGTCGACCTACACCTACCTGCTGGGCTGCAGCAGCACCCGCGAGGCGTTGCTGATCGATCCTGTCTTCGAGCAGGTGCGGCGCGACGGCGCGCTTGTCGCGGAACTGGGGCTGACGCTCTCCTGGACGCTGGACACTCACGTCCATGCCGATCACGTCACGGGGGCCTGGCTGCTGAAGCAGCGGCTGGGCAGCCGGATCGCGCTGTCGGCCGCGTCGGGGGCGAGCGGGGCCGACCGTCTGCTGCAGGATGGCGACCGGATCGAGTTTGGCCGTCGTGCGCTCGAAGTGCGTTCGACGCCCGGGCACACGTCGGGCTGCGTCACCTATGTACTGGATGACGAGAGCATGGCATTCACGGGCGACTGCCTGATGATTCGCGGCTCGGGTCGTACCGACTTCCAGCAGGGCGATCCGCGCGCGCTTTATCGATCCGTCCGATCGCGCATCTTCTCTCTGCCCGAAAGCTGCCTGCTCTACCCGGCGCATGATTATCGCGGCCTCACGGTCAGCAGCGTCGTCGAGGAGAAGACGTTCAATCCGCGTCTGGGCGGCGAGATCGCCGAAAACGACTATGTCGGCTACATGAAGAACCTCGACCTGCCGCATCCCAAGAAGATCGACGAGGCAGTTCCGGCCAACCTGCGGTGTGGCCAGCCCGGCAACGAAACCAAGGCTCCGAGCGAGCCGACCTGGGCGCCGCTGCGATTCACGTTCGGCGGCATCTGGGAAGTCGAGCCGCCATGGCTCGAAGAGAATCTGGCGAAGGTACGCGTCGTCGACGTGCGTGAACCATCCGAGTTCATCGGCCCCCTGGGACACATTCAGGGAGCTACTCTTGTGCCATTGGGAGAACTGGCGGCCCGCGCCAAGGAACTGCCAAAGGACAAGCCGATCGTTGCGGTATGCCGCGCCGGCAGCCGCTCGGCTCAGGCGACCACCATCCTGCAGAAGGCGGGCTTTACCGATATCGCCAACCTGCCCGGCGGGATGTTGCGCTGGCGGGCCGAAGGCCGCAGCGTGGAGGGCGGCGCAATCTAAGCCAGAGCGTCAGAAGCCATAGAGCTTCGACGGCGTGTCCTTCAGGATGATCGCCCGCGTCGCCTCGTCGGGCACCCATTCCTCGAACCATTTGAGGGTCAAGGGGTAGGTCTTGGTCCTGTCGAGGGCAGTGTCGGTATGCGGCCAGTCGCTGCCCCACATCAGCCGGGCCGGACCGAAGGCGTCGAGCAGCATCGGCGTCGCTGCCCGTGCGCGTTCCGGCCCGACGCGATAGGCGCCGCACATCACGACCCAGACGCGCTCGGTCTTAGCGCTGTCCAGCAGCGCCTTGAAGCCGGGATCGCGCATCGGGCCCAGGGTGCGGTCGAACATGCCGTAGTGCGGGATCACGACCTTGTGGCCGCCGTCGAGCAGGACCGGAAGGATCTCCGGCAGACGTCGGCTCTCGGCATAGAGGTGGATCGGCCAGTCGCGCTTCAGCGCCTCGGCCAGCATCTCGCGATAGGCGGACCATTGCGGCGTCGGCAGGCCATAGATGGGAAAGCGCAGGCCGCGCACGCCGATCTGCGCCAGGTTCTCCCAGTCGTGGGCCGTTACTTCGATGGACGGCGACACCCAGGGCACGCCGCGGAAGCGGCCGGGCTCGGCCCTCAGCGCTTCGAACAAATAGGAGTTGTCGAAACCCAGGAACGACGGCTGCAGGAGCACAGCGTGGCCCAAGCCGTTGGTCTCGGCGAGAGCAAGCAAGGTCTGCCACGAGGCATCGTAGGTTGGCACATAGCGGGCATCGATTGTGGTCTTCAGCCCCCGCACGAAGGCGTGCGTATGGGAGTCAACGGCCGCAGGCACGGCAGCTGTCGCTGGCAGAGCTGCTGCACCCAAACCCCCAACGACAAAAGCACGACGCGATATCTTCACCGTCCGGCGCTCCTGTCCAACCGCCCGACTAATCCGCGGGCTTGCGCTCGATTACCCGTTCCAGACGCCGGGTAAGGAACCAGGCGAGGGCGAGGAAAGCCACCAGCATGACGATACCGAAGACCTGGAGCGCATCGTTCATCGTCTTCTCGGAAGCATAGCCGAAGCCATAGCCGATCGAGACGGCGGCGCTCGCCCACAGGCCGGCGGCAATGAAGTTGAGGATCAGAAAGCGCGGCCAGCCGAGGGAGGAGGCGCCATAGGCGAAGCCTGCGACGTTGCGGATGATGCGGGGATAGCGGTGGATCAGGATCATCCAGACGTGATGGCGGTCGGCAAGCCGGGCTGCTCCGTCGACGGCGCGTCGCAGGCGCGGGAACCGTCCGAGCCAGCCGGTTCCGAAGCGCCGCCCGACCCAGAAGCGTATGACGTCGCCCGCGAAGGTGCCGGCCCAGCAGGCGGCCACGGCATATTCATAGCTCAGGGCGTTGGCTTGGGCGGCATAGCCCGAGAAGAGGGCGAGCAACAGGCTGTTCGCCATCGAGTAGATGGCGAGGAAGCTATAGGCAACATCGCCATGCTGGCGGATGAGGTCGAGGAAGGACGCGACGTCGTTGGGAAACACCGCCTCTCCCTACAGAAGAGGCGGCCTTTAGACCAGCCAGCCGTTGCCGTAGGCGCTGGTGAAGTCGAGCTGGACGATGAGGTCGTTGAAGTCGTAGTCGCCGCCGCCGCGCGTGTCCTCCCAGCCCCAGGTGTTGGCGCCGTAGTTGAAGAGATGGGCGGTGCTGTCGCCGTTGGCTTGGCCGAAGGCGAAGAAGGTGTCGCCGCTCGACCGATTGGTGAGCTGCATGGCGATCATGTCGCCCGAGTTGACGTTGGTGATCTGGGCCTGGGCATAGAGGCCGTAGCCCGGACCCTGCAGGGCCGTGCCACCACCTTGCAGGCCGTAGACACGGCCTGCCGCCGCCGCGGCGTAGCCGGCATCACCGGGGTTGAGCGTGCCGATCGCGCCGCTCAGATTGTCGACCTTGTAGAAGGAAAGCGAGAGGCTGTCCTCGCCGTTCTGGCGCACCCGCACGACGGCGTTCTGGTCGCTGGCGGCGCCGACGGTCTCGGCCACGGCGACGGCGCGCGCCAGATGGACGGTGCCCCCCGTGACATAGCTCGTGACGCCTGTCTCTTCGTTCTTCGCGGAGAAGGGCTGGGTCGAGAAGTCGACGATGCCGTAGGAGCTGGTCAGGCTGGCCTGGGGGGCCGAGGCCTGGCCCTGTCCGATGGTGGCCGAGACGGCCTGGCCGGTGGTGGCGTCCTGCCATCCGACCCAGCCCTGGCTCTGCTTGTCGAACATGCGCACCAGGTTGGCGTCGAAGTCCGACTGCAGCGACTGCTGGGCGAACTGGGCGGTCCAGGCGAACTGACTGGCGACGGGCGCGCCGAGATCGATGGTCTGGGCCCCGATGGTGAGCTTGGTGTCGATCCCCGCCGCGATGGTGTTAGCCTGGATCAGCAGGGTCTGGGTGGCGTCGATGTTCCAGCCACCCGCCCCATTGGCGACGACGAGGCCGGGCGAATCGGCATACGAGGTCTGGTGATGGGCGATCTCGGTCAGCGCGCGCGCCAGCAAGGTGCCGTTGGGCGTGCCCAGCCCACTCACCAGATCGTAGCCGGGGCCGGCAGAATAGCCGTAGCCGGTCGGCGTGATCTGCTGGCCGTCGCTGGTATAGTCACCGCCCAGCACGAACGACGAAGTGTTGTTGCCGGTGGTGATGTCGTTGAACGAGGCTGGCTTGATCGCCGCGGCGATGTAGAGCAGATCGTTCATGTAGCCGAGCTGCGGCAGGTTTTGGTCGGCGAAGATCGTATTGACCTGCGATGCGAAGGCAGCCCAGAGCGGCGTGGCGGCGCTGGTGCCGTCGTCGTTCTGCAGGCCCTGCATGTCGGCGCCAGGCACCTTGTAGAGCATGTTGCCGCCGGCATTGGCCGAGACGTCGGGCGTACCGCGGCCGGGCAACTGGCTGGGATCGCTCGTTACCGGCACAAGACCGTAGGCGGTCTGGTACCAAGGCGTTGGCTGGCTGGGATCGACGCCGCCCGAGCCAGTATTGTTGTGGATGTAGCCCGTGCCGCCCGGATTGGAGATCGTGGTGCCGTCCACGTAGTAGCGGTTCCACACGGTCTCGATCAGGGTCGCCGCACCGCCGCTTGCGCCGACAGGCGACGTCTTCAGGCCGCCGGCGATCAATGACCAGATCGTCGCCAGGTCGCCGCCCAGGGCGTTGTTGACGATCGTGCCCAGCGTGGCGTCGGCCTGCGCCGATCCGACGGTGCTGAGCGAAGTGCCGCCCACCATCACCGCATAAGGGCTGGCTCGGCTTGTGCTGACGTTGGTGACGCCGTTGCCGGTCTGGTTGCCCGAACCGCCGTCGCCGTTGTCGTTGAACACCGAGATGTTGCGCAGCGCCGCATCAACGAAGAGTTCGCGCGAGGCGTTGTAGAAGGGCGAACCCGGAGCGGTCTGCGGCGAGTAGCCGAAGGACGAGGTGATGACCGCCGGATTGTTCGCGGTATCCCAGAAAGCAGCCTGATAGGCCGTGTAGGCATTGGTCTGCGGGCCGGCGCCGGCATAGATGACGAGCGGGCTCTGCGGGTTGATCGACGTAACGACGCCGACGTCGAGCGAGCGCTCCCCGGCCGGATTGAAGGCCGGCGGCGTCACGGTGGGATAGGCCTGGCCACCCGGCGCCACGAGCGTGACGTTGGCACTCGTCGTGATGCCGGCGGCAGCGCGATAGGCATCGATGGCCGCCTGGAAGCCTGCGCCGGCGTTGTCGCCGGGCAGCGCGGTGCCGACACCGGGCTCGACCAGGCCGATGGCGCCGGTCGCCACGCCGGCCGGCAGTGGGAAGTTGTAGTAGGTGTTCGCGATCTCGCCGGGGAAGGGGCTGGTCTTCGCCGTGGAGGCATTGCCCGGGCTTTGCCAGCCCTGTTCGAGCGTCACGCTCTGGCTGGCGGTGCCGGGATTGGCCAGTACGGGGTGGAACTTGTCGGTGTCGAACCACAGGTTCGAGACACCGCTGCCCGTGAGTGCAGTCGGCAGCGACAGGCTGCCGGTCCAGTACCAGGACTCGCTGCTGCCGCTGCCCCTCGTCATCCACTGGGCCTGCGGGCCGAACAGGGTCGAGAAGTTTTCGGCGGTCACTTCCACCCAGATGGTGCGCGACTCGGCCGAGGAGACATAGCCGCCGCCAGAAGCGACGACGTCGATACCGAGCTTTCCAAGCTCGGTCACGACGTTGTTGTACTGAGTCTGGTCGGCGCCGTAGGTCGACCACAGCGTGCCGCTGTCGTTGAGTGTCTTCAGTTCCTTCTGACGATCCGCCCAGCTCATGTTCAGCAGGGCGGTCGGGGCGTTGGCGCGGTCGAGCACCAATGCGACGTTCATCTTGAGGCCGGCCGCCAGTGCGCCGCCGCTCGGTCCCTCGGTCGCGTTGCTGCGCCAGCTTCCCAGGTCCATGTAGCTCGAATTGGCGAGCGAGCTGTAGGTGGGATGGAACGAAACGTCGCCGGGATCGATCGAGGCGCCGTTGGCGATGATGATGGTGTCCTCGATCAGGCCGTCGGCCGAAGTGACCTTCCAGTGCGTGTCGTCGACCTTGGTGAAGCTGGCGCCGTCGGCCGCCGTGCCATAGCCGAAGAACTGGAAGACATCGCCCTGGCCACCGGCGCTGCTGCTGGAGAAGTCGGTCACGATGTCGCCGTTGGCCTGGCCGGCGGTGAACTGGAAGATGTCGGCGCCGGGGCCGCCCACCAGCGTGTCGATGCCGGCGCCGCCGTCCAGCACGTCGTCGCCGTCGCCGCCTGCCAGTACATCGTTGCCGGCGCCGCCCTGCAGCGTGTCGTTGCCCGCGACGCCGTAGAGCTGGTCGTCGCCGCCCCCGCCTTGCAGGAGATCGTTGCCGTTGTCGCCCAGCAGCGTGTCGGCACCATTGCCGCCGATCAGAATGTCGTTGCCGTCGCCGCCGCTCAGGCTGGAGGCGACATTGGAGGCCCTGATCGTGTCGTTGCCGCTGCCGCCAATCGCGGTTTCGACCACCGTGTCGAAGGCGATGCCGATATTGTTCACCTTGCCGCCGGCTGAGGAGAAGGTGCCGGGGTTGAGGTCGACATAGGCATTCTGGCTGAAGCCGGAGAGGTTCAGGGCGTTGTTGGTGCCGTGGCTCCAGAGGGTGACGATGGCGGCCGGGTTATTGCCGGTACCGAAGTCGTAGATGCTCTTGAAGTAGCCGGTGAAGCTCGAGTTGAAACCGAAGGTCTGGTTGCCGCCAAACGTGTCGCTGGTCGAGGCGCCGTACAGTCGCTGGATGGCGAGAATGTCCATCATCTGCGGCGTCAACGGCTGGTACTGCGAGCCATCGGCAGTCTTGCCCCAGCTCGCATACACCGGATAGTCGCCATAGTACGTCGTCCCGGTGTCGCCCGGGTTGATGTACGACATGATCGACCACAGGGACGTATCGTAGACGCCGAATTGCTGCTGCCGGGCGTTGACCGCGCCGTTATAGGGGCCGGAGTGGCCCAGGCCGATGATGTGGCCGAGTTCGTGGATGACTGTCGAATAGGGATAGCCGCCGACGGCATTGGAATTGCCGTCTAGTGGACCGTAGCC
Source organism: Reyranella massiliensis 521 (assembly GCF_000312425.1). Taxonomy (GTDB): domain Bacteria; phylum Pseudomonadota; class Alphaproteobacteria; order Reyranellales; family Reyranellaceae; genus Reyranella; species Reyranella massiliensis. The sequence goes on from NZ_HE997181.1 coordinate 1,053,444, forward strand.
GTTCCAGGTTGTGTCGATGGTGACGATCGCCCCGCTGGCGGGCGCCTTGACGATCGTGCTGCTGCCGACGGGAACGTTCGCGTCGGTGTTGAAGTTTGCATACGCTTGCTTGTTGGGGAGCCGCTGGATGGTGACATTGGCGGCGGCCGCATCGTCGGCCAGCGAAAAGGAGATATTGGCGATCCCCGACCATTGGGCGAAAGCGCCTTCCCAGATAGTTTTCTCGGTATTGTTCCAGTTTGCGGCGGCATCGAACCAATATTTGACGGTGCCGCCGCCGGTTCCCGGGGTCGCGTCACCCCACTTGATTGCGTTCGACGTCGGACCGTAGGTCGGCGGAACGTTGCCAGTGTAGGTGTAATACGAGGTGGCGGCGGCCTGGTTGGCGTCATTGACGCCCGAGAGGAACGTAACTTCAGTCTCGTATGGACCAAAACTCGGCATGGGCTCGCGACTCAAAAGAACGATACGGGTTGCGGCAAGATATCAGTCGACCTGAAGCTAGCAAGCCGAATAGGCGAGTCTTTCGCTCGGCCGGTTCTTGGTTGCGCGGGCTCCTAGCGTAGCGCCGGATCGATCTCTGCAAAGCGGCGCTGCTGGTCGCTGAAGATCACCATGAAGAGTTCGCGGAACAGTTGCTCGATTCGCGGATCGGCCGGGCCGGCAGCCGGTGTCCACGCCGTGGTGAAGGACATCGCCTGATCGTTTCGGCAGTAGATCGCGTAGACGTAGAACAGACCAGGCTGGCCTTGCCGAAAGCGAGGTGGTGTCCCCGCGCAGACCGGATCGGCATTGAGGTTGTTGGCCGGATAGAAAATCAGCACCAGTCGGTAGTCGGGGCTGGGTGGCGGCAGGGGACGGTCGTAGGTGAAGGTGAGTGCCGGCCTCGGCTTGGCCGCCTGCATGGCAGGTAGCAGGTCCCTTGCCACCACCGCCGGATCCACACCGGGAAAAGCATCGCCGGCCAGGATGACCGGGAACTTCTTGCCGTCGGTCGCCGCGAAGAACTCACGATAGTCGTACTGCGGAGCGTAGTAGTTGCCGCCGATCGAGCCAGCAAGCGCGATCGTCGGCAGGACGATCGCGGCAGACAACGTGGCGGCAATACGATGAACGATGCGCATCGAGGCCTCCTGCGGAATGCCAAACTAGCCCCTGGGATTCCGCACGAGCAATTCACGCTTCCTTGACGACATTGCTGTTTCGCGAGCCGGCTTTGGCGTGCGATGGCCGGACAGTTCCGATGCGCCTGGCGCACGATAATTTGCTAGCTTCGCCCTTTCATTGGATCGGAGGACTGTTCATGGCATCGCCGCTTTTCGACCTCACCGGCAAGGTCGCCGTTGTCACCGGCTCGAGCAAGGGCATCGGCAAATCGATTGCCCTGCATCTCGCGCTGCAGGGCGCCAAGGTCGTGGTGTCGAGCCGCAAGGCGCCGGCGTGCGAGGAGGCGGCCGCCGAGATCAAGAAGGCGGGCGGCCATGCCACCGTCATCCCCTGCAACATCTCCGACAAGGATCAGTGCATCAACCTGATCGCCCAGACGAAAAAGCAGCTCGGGCCGGTCGACATCCTGGTCTGCAATGCGGCCTCGAATCCCTATTACGGGCCGACCGAGAAGATGCCGGACGATGCCTTCATGAAGATCATGCAGAACAACATCCTGTCCAACATCTGGCTGATCACCAACTGCATTCCCGACATGCGGGCCAAGAAGGACGGCTCGATCATCATCGTCTCGTCGATCGGCGGCGTGCGCGGTACGCCGGTGATCGGTGCCTACGGCATCTCCAAGGCTGCCGACATGCAGCTCGCGCGTAACCTCGCCACGGAGCTCGGTCCCGACAATATCCGCATCAACACCATCGCCCCCGGCCTGGTGAAGACCGACTTCGCCAAGGCGCTGTGGGACAACCCCGAATATCTCGACAAGCGCCTGCAGAGCGCCCCGCTGCGCCGCATCGGCGAACCGGACGATATCGGCGGAATCGCCGTGATGCTGGCTGGAAAGGCGGGCGCCTTTATTACCGGCCAGACCATCATTGCCGATGCGGGCGTGACCATCGGAAGCTAGCATATCCACCCAGAACCTCCCCCTCCGCGCCCTTGCGGAAGAGGGGAGGCTTTTGGGAGGAAGCAACAAATGAAACGCTGCGTTGGCGTTTTACTCGCCGCCCTCGGGATGCTCATGGCAGCTCCCGTCTGGGCCCAGCCCTATCCAACCAAGCCCGTGCGCATCGTGGCGCCTTTCCCACCCGGCGGTGTTGCCGACGTGCTGGCGCGCGCTCTGGCCCCCGAGCTGCAGGCGGCTCTCGGCCAGCAGGTGATCGTCGACAACAAGCCCGGAGCGGGCGGCAATATCGGCGCGGAGATCGTGGCCAAGGCAGAGCCCGACGGCCATACGCTGCTGCTGGCCTCGGCCGGCATTCTGACCATAAACGAATTCCTCTACGCCAAGATGCCTTTCGATCCGGCGACGGCCTTCGCGCCCATCACGGTCGTGGGCGACATGCCCAACATCGTGGTCGTCCATCCGCGGGCCGGCGTGGCGACGCTCAAGGAGCTGATCGACAAGGCCAAGGCGCAGCCGGGCAAGCTCGACTTCGGCTCTGCCGGCAACGGCACGACGACGCATCTCGCCATTGTGCTGCTGGAGCAGGCGGCCAAAATCAAACTGGCCCACGTGCCTTACAAAGGTGCGGCGCCCGCGGTGCAGGATCTGGTCGCCGGACAGATCGACGGGCTGGTCGACAACCCGCCGCTGGTGCTGCCTCACATCAAGAGCGACACCATCAAGGCGCTGGCCTGGGCGGCGCCGCAGCGCATGGCGATCCTGCCTGACGTGCCCACGGCGGCGGAAGCGGGTTTGCCAGGCTTCGAAGCCTCGTCCTGGTTCGCGTTGGTCGCGCCTGCCGGCACGCCCAAGGAAATCGTCGCCCGGTTGAATGCCGAGGCAGCGAAGATCCTGAAGGACCCCAAGATGGCGGAGCAGTTCGCGCAGCGCGGCATCCGTCTGGTCGGCAATTCTGCCGAAGAGTTCACGGCCTTCATTCCCAAGGAGCGGGCGCGGTGGGGAGAGATCGTGAAGGCCTCGGGCGTGAAACTGGAATAGGTGCAGCTCCATGAGCCTCTATCAGGTCCAGAAGCTGATCTATCAGCTCAACCGCGATCCGCGGACGCGCGAACGCTATGCTGTTGAGCGCGATGCGGTACTGGCCGAGTACGAGCTCACCGCCGAAGAGACGGGCGCGCTCACCAAGCCCGATATCGGCCTGCTCTATGTGCTGGGGGTCAACGGCCAGCTCCTCATGCACTTTGCCGCCCTCCACAAGATCGAGTGGACCGATTATCTCGACCGGATGCGCCATGGGCTTCGGGAGCACGGCCAGGTGCGTGAAGGCGTCTATGCGGCGACTGGCTACGAAGGTGTCGAGGCGCACGACGCTCGGCTGAAGCGCGACAGAGAGAACAGGTAAACGGGAGAAGGCCGATGCCTTTGGTCTATTGCGGCGCATGCAGCCATGCCCCCGGCATCACCGCCCGCGCTGAACGGGCCGATACCCAGACGCGGCAGGCGCTCGAAAGCGCATTCCGGCGCATGGGCGACGATATTCGTGCGACGCGGCCGGATGCACTGGTGGTCATCGCCGCCGAGCATTTCGCCAATTTCTTCATGAACAACATGCCGGCCTTCGCGATGGGGATGGCAGACTCCTACGAAGGACCGATCGAGGACGAGGCGTTCCTGCGCATCAAGCGGACCACCGTCCCCGGCAACAAGGCCCTGTCGCGCCGGCTGATCGAAAAGGTGATGCAGACGGTCGACGTCGCCTATGCCGAGGAATGGAAGTTCGATCACGGCATCTCCGTGCCGCTGCATTTCCTGACGCCCGACTACGACCTTCCGATCATTCCCGCCAACATCAATTGCCAGGGCCCGCCGCTTGCGCCATTGGCCCGCGCCTGGGCTTTCGGGGAGGCGCTGCGCCAGGCGGCCGACTCCGTGCCGGAGCGGATCGCCCTGGTCGGCACCGGCGGCATCTCGCATTGGCCGGCAACGCCCGACTCGGGGAAGATCAACGAGGCGTGGGATCGGGAATTTCTCGCCCGCTGGGCCGCCAACGACCGCGAGGCGATGCTCTCCTATAGCGACGCCGAAACCTACCGCGAAGCAGGGCAGGGCGGCTTCGAGATCCGGACCTTCATCGCCGCGGCCGCCGCCGCCAAGGGCGCAAAGGGAAAGATCGAGTTCTGCGAGCCGGTGCCGATCTTTGCCGTGAGCTGCACCATCGCCAGGATGACGATCACGGCGTGAGGTCCGCCGAGCTGGCTCTCACCCCTTTTTCTTGAAGGTGACGACCAGCACGTCGCGATAGGCGGGAAGGGCAGGGTTCTCCGGCTCGACCGGCGTCACGCCATGGTAGCAGCGGGCATCGTCGACCAAGGCGGCGTCGAGCGGGTCCGTCAGCGTGAAGCTGCCCAGCGCGCGCTTGTCGAGATCGTGCACGGTCGTCGTGCCGCTCGCGATGTTGCGGCGGGCGATCAGCAGCACCAGCACATAGTCGACGCCGTCGCGATGCATGCCCTCGGGCGTCGGCTTGCCCTGTTCGCCCTGCTTGGCCTCGATCCGGAACTGGTGCGCTTCGACATGCCATTCGGCGGTTTCCGGCGCGAGCCGACCAAAGAGCGCCCGGCAATATTCGAGGATGGTGCGCATGGAGGCACCTGCGCCGATCTCCTCGGTGATCGGCTTGAACCAGCGCTCGATGCCGCCGTTCAGGGTATTGTAGTTGACGCCCTGATAATGTGGCTGATGGGACCCGCGGGTGATCGGGCCCTGACGACCAGCACGCCAGACGCCAAAGCGGCGTTTCCGATAGCGGCCGCCGTCGCCCATGTAGGTATCGACTTCGAGATCGTTCCAGCTCTCGGCAAAGGCCGGCCAGTCGGCCAGGGTGCCGAAGCGCGCCAGGGCATTGCGCATGTCCGAGGCTTCGACGAAGGCATAACCTGCCCGCCCAACGGCGGTGCGGATGCTCGTGGCGTTCTGTAGGCCGGTGCCGATTTCGCTCATGTTGGGAAGCCTATCATTCCGTCGCGGGACTGCCATATGATCTAAACTCTGGGCCGACCCGGAGAAAAACGATGCCTTACGCGACGACCGACGACGGGGTGAAACTCTATTTCGAAGAGGTCGGAGCCGGCACGCCCATTGTGTTCGTGCACGAGTTCGCTGCCGATCACCGGTCCTGGGAGGCGCAGATGCGCCATTTTGGCCAGCGCCACCGCTGCATCACCTACAGTGCTCGTGGGTATCCGCCGTCGGACGTGCCGGAGCAGGCCGCGAGCTACAGTCAGAATCGCGCCACCGACGACATCCTGGTGGTTCTCGACCATCTCAAGATCGACACGGCGCACGTCGTTGGCCTTTCCATGGGAGGCTTCGCAACGCTGCACTTCGGCTTCCGCCATCCCACGCGTGCGCTTTCCCTTGTCGTGGCTGGGGTGGGTTACGGCGCCGAGAAGGAGCAGCAGTCCCGCTTCAAGGCCGAGGTCGCGGTGGTGGCGAAGTCGCTGCTGGAAGAGGGGATGGCGGCCTTTGCCGAGAAATACGCCTACGGGCCGACCCGTGTGCAGTTCGAGAACAAGGACCCGCGCGGTTTTGCAGAGTTCAAACAGGCGCTGGCGGCGCATTCGGCGCTGGGTTCAGCGAACACGCAGATCGGGTGCCAAGGGGAAAGGCCCTCGCTCTACGATCTGGTCGCCGAGATGCGGGCGATGACGGTGCCGACCCTGGTACTGACCGGTGACGAGGATTGGCCCTGCCTCGCCCCTGCACTCCTGATGAAGCGCGAGATCCCGTCGGCGGCACTCTCCGTGATGCCGAACTGCGGCCACACGATCAACCTCGAGGATCCCGATCAGTTCAACCGGATCGTCGGCGACTTCATCGTGCAAGTCGACGCCGGCCGCTGGCCCAGGCGCGACCCGCGTGCGGTGAGCGCCTCGATCACGGGAATGAAGAGCTAGGCCGTCAGGCCGCCGTCGCAGACGAACTCGGAACCCGTCGAGAAGGTCGATTCGTCCGACAGCAGGAACAGGATCATGCTGGCGACCTCGTCGGCGCGGCCGAGGCGGCCGAGCGGATGCATGTCCTCCAGGGACTGGCGACCGCTCCTGTTGCCGTCGCTCTGCTCCAGTCGCGGCGCGATCATCGGCGTGTCGATGTAGCCCGGATGCACCGAGTTGCAGCGGATGTTGTATTTCATCTGTGCGCAGTGCAGCGCCACGTTCTTGGTGAGGGTGCGGACCGCGCCCTTGCTGGCGCAGTAGGCCATGGCATAGGCGGCGCCGCGCAGGCCGAGCACGGAGGAGATGTTCACGATCGAGCCGCCGCCCGCGTCCTTCATGGCGGGGATGGCGGTCTTGCAGCCGAGGAAGGTACCGAGGGAGTTGACGTCGTTGACGCGGCGATACTCTTCCAGGGTGCAGTCCTCGATCGAATTGCGGACGCCGATCCCGGCTGCGTTCAGGAGCCCATGCAGGGCGCCGAACGTCTCGACCGTCGCGGCGACGGCGGCCTGCCAACTCGCCTCCTGCGTTACATCCAGAGGCACGAAATGCGCGGCGGCGCCCAGCTCGTCCGCCAGTGCCCGGCCCCTGGTCTCGTCGCGGTCCGCCAGGACGGCCTTGCCACCCTCGCGGACGACCTGGCGCGCGGTCTCCGCGCCGATACCCGACGCGCCGCCGCTCAGCAGCACGACCTTGTTCTCAAGACGGGGCAAAGAGGGACCTCCTGAGCAGGCCGGCGGTCAAGCCGCCATCGGCGGTGAACTCCGCGCCCGTGACGAAACGCGAGCGGTCCGAGGCCAGCCACAGGACCAGTTCGCCGAGATCCTCGGGTTCGGCCATGCGGCCGATCGGATGACGAGAGCCGATGAAGGCCTTGCCCTGCTCGTGGCCCACGGCCTGCCAGAGCGGATTGAAGATTGCCGTGTCGACACCGCCCGGATGCACCGAGTTGCAGCGGATGCCGTTCCTCTGCTCGGCGCAGTAGAGCGCGACGCTCTTGCTGAGCAGTCGCACGGCGCCCTTGCTGGCGGTGTAAGCGGTCGGCCCGGCGCCACCGACGAGGCCTGCGACCGACGATATGTTGACGATGGAGCCGCCGGACTGAGGCTTTTCCGCGCCGGTCTGCTTCATGCCCTTGATGGCATACTTGCAGCCGAGAAAGACGCCTTCCGAATTGACGGCCTGAACGTGCTGCCAGTTCTCGACGGTCGTAGTCTCGGGTGTGCCCGAACCGCCGGAGATGCCGGCATTGTTCACGACGATGTCGAGCCGGCCATCATGCCTGAGCACGTCTGCCAGCAGAGCCTGCCAGGAGGCTTCCGATGCGACATCGTGGGTCACGAAGCGGCCGACCTCGTTGGGCTGGGAGCCTTTTTGAAGATCGGCCACGATCACTGTCGCGCCTTCGCCGGCGAGGAGGGCGGCCGACGCCGCGCCGATTCCCGAGGCACCGCCGGTCACGATGGCGACCTGACCTGAAAGTTCGTTGCTCATCTATGCGGAACCATAGCGGACCAAAGGCAAGTGCAGTAGCGTATCGGCAAGGGAGGATCGCATGGCGAAGCTCGTTGGCAGTGTAGGTTTGATGACGGTGTCGCTGTTGGTCGTCGGTTGCACGCAGACCACAGGGGGGCCGCCGCCCGGCATGACAGCCGCGCAGGGGCAGGCCTACTGCACGAAGCTCACCACGACCTATGCCGAGTATGTCGCCGGCGTCGCCACGGCGGAGGGTGGTGTCGGCGTCGGCGGCGGTCAGCCCGATATCGATGCCCGGGTGGCGATTGCCCAGTGCCAGGACGGCAACACCGCGGCCGGTATTCCCGTGCTGCAGCGCGAGTTGCGCAACAACAAGGTCGCCGTACCGCCGCCGGGCTGATCGGCAATAGCGCGCAAAGGAAAGCCCGGACGGTCTCCCGCCCGGGCTTTTTGTTTCTCTTGCAGCCTCGAGGCTTAGAAGGACAGACCCTCCTTCACCAGGACCCAGCGGCCATTCTTGACCTCCTGCACCTGGGTGATGGTGGTCGCCAGGTGGTTGGTCTTGGAGAACTTGGTGACTGGCGAGTTGAAGATGTCCTTGAATTCCTTGCCGGACTCCAGCGCCTCCAGGAACTTCTGCCCCGTCAGATCCTTGCCGGCGAGCTGGACATAGAACGCGAAGGTCATGATCGCGTTGTAGCCGATGACCGCCTGCGTATTGGGCTCCGAGTTGAACATCTTGAAGTAGGCCTCGGCCCATTCCTTGACCGGACCCTTGGCCGTATCGCGATAGGGAATCTCGAAGCCCGCGGCGGAGTAGAGGCCTTCGACAAGCTCCTTGCCGAGGGCGGGAATCTCAAGAACGTTGACCGGCGTGGCGCCGAGCCAGGTCGGGGTGAAGCCGATCTTCTTGGCTTCGGCCATCAGGCCGATCGTCTCGCGGATCACCGTGCCCAGAACAACGAGGTCGCAGCCATCGGACTTCATCTTGGCGGCCTGGGCGGCGAAGTCGGAAGCGCCGCGCTTGTAGGTCGTGACCGACACGGGCTTCATCTTCATGGCTTCCAGCTGCTGCGTATAGCCGTCGAAGACGTTCTTACCGTACTCGTCGTCCTGGTACATGATGCAGACCGACTTCGGCTTCTTCCACTCGATCATGTACTTCAGGGCGGCCCGCGTGCTTTCGACATAGGGCAGCAAGTTGTTGAACTTCAGCCGCTCCTGCGCCTTCGACGGATCGAACTTGTAGGTGAATTCCGCGGCCGTCAGCGGGAAGAGCTGCGGCACGCCGGCCTCGAACAGGATGTCCTGGGCGGCCAGCACCGTCGGCGACCCCATCGGGCCGATCATGGCGAAGACCTTGTCCTTCTCGACCATCTTCTGACTGGCGAGCACGGCCTTCTTCGGGTCGTAACCCGAGTCCTCGGCGATCAGGCGGATCTTGCGACCATTAATGCCGCCCTTGGCGTTGACCTCCTCGACCGCGAGCTTCATGCCGTTGAGCACCGGCACGCCCCACACCTTGATGGGACCGCTGAGGTCCTGATGTGTGCCGATCACGATCTCGGTCGGCGTCACGCCCTGGTTGGTGACTTTGGTCTGGGCGAACGCCGGTAGCATCGCCAGCGTTGCCGCCGCCCCGACCAAGGGCGCGACGAATGACTTGATGTGCATTGCGCATTTCCTCCACTGCGGCGCCAATCTTGTACCGGCGGGTGGCGCCTACCCGACGTCGTCGCTTCGGCGACTTGGTCGAATTAAAGCAGTTTCGCAGAGATTGTGCACGGCGAAACGCGATATTCCGGGCAGCAAAAAGGGCCCGGACGGCAACCCGCCCGGACCCTTGCTGGATGCCCCGAAAGGCGTCGCTTAGTTCACGAGATCGCGCTTGAGCACGACCCAGCGGCCATCCTTGATCTGCTGAAGCAGGAACACAGTCGCCGACAGGTGCTGGGTCGGCGAGAACTTCACCGGCGGCGAGTTGAAGATGTCCTGAAAGACATCGCCGGACTCCATCGCCGTCAGGAACTTCTGGCCGGTCAGGTCCTTGCCGGCGAGCTTGGCATAGTGGGCGAAGGTCATGATGTCGTTGTAGCCCAGCGCCGACTGGGTGTTCGGCTCCATATTGTAGGTCTTGAAGTAGCTCTCGGCCCACTCCTTGGCCTTGCCCGTGGCGGTGTCGCGATAGGGGATCTCCATGCCGCCCACGGCATAGAAGCCCTCGGTCAGCTCCTTGCCCAGTGCCGGTACCTCGACGACGTTGGTCGCGGTGCTGCCGAAGTAAACCGGGTTGAAGCCGATCTTCTTGGCCTCGGCCATGACGCCGACAGTCTCGCGCACCACGGTGCCGAGCACGACGAAGTCGCAGCCATCGGACTTGAGCTTGGCGACCTGCGAGCTGAAGTCGGAGGCGCCACGCTTGTAGCTCGTCGTAGCAACGGCCGTGAGCTTGGTGTCGGCCAATGCCTGAGTGAAACCATCGTGCACGTTCTTGCCGAACTCGTCGTCCTGGTAGAGGACGCAGGGCTTCTTAAGGCCCTTTTCCTGGATCAGGTGGCGGGCGCCGGCGCGCACGCTTTCGGTGTACGGCGGCACGTTGTTGAACTTCAACCGCTCCTGCGGGTTCTTCGGGTCCATCTTGTAGGTGAACTCGGCCGACGTGACCGGGAAGAGCTGCGGCACCCCGGCTTCGAGCAGGATGTCCTGGGCGGCCAGCACCGTGGGCGAGCCGAGGGGGCCGACCATGGCGAAGACCTTGTCCTTCTCGACGAGCTTCTGGGTCGCCAGCACGGCGCGCTTGGGATCGTAGCCGACGTCTTCGACGATCAGCTTGAGCTTGCGGCCGTTGATGCCGCCCGCCGCGTTGATCTCTTCGACGGCCATCTTCATGCCGTTGGTGACTGGCACGCCCCACGACTTGATCGGACCGGAAAGGTCCTGATGGGTGCCGAGTACGATCTCGGTCGGTGTGATGCCTTGGTTGGTGACCTTAGTCTGCTGGGCTGCCGTCGGCAGCGCGGCAAGTCCGAACACGCCGCCCAACAAGGCGGCTTTTACGCCAAACGAACGCATAACTACTCTTCCTCCACTACTCCCACGGAACTCGAACTCTTTCAGGCCGCCTGGGGGCGGTACATCGCGTCGATTTCGTTCTTGTATTTCTTGTTCACGAAGCTGCGCTTCAGCTTCATGGTCGGCGTCAGCTCCTCGTCTTCGGGCGTGAGCTGCTGTTCGATCAGGAAAAAGCGCTTGATCGTCTCGACGCGGGCGAAGTTGGCGTTGACCTTCTCGATCTCGGACCAGATCAGGTCCTGCACTTCCTTGGAACGGCACAGGCTCGCATAGTTCGTGAAGGGCACGTCGAGGTCCTGAGCATACTTCTCGACGGTCTCGCGCTCGATCATGACGAGGCAGGTGAGATACGCGCGCTTGTCGCCGATCACGACGGCATCGCTGATATAGGGCGAGAACTTGAGCTGGTTCTCGATCTCGGAGGGCGTGATGTTCTTGCCGCCGGCCGTGATGATGATGTCCTTCATCCGGTCCGTGATCTTGATGTAGCCCTCGTTGTCGATCGAGCCGACATCGCCGGTGTGCAGCCAGCCGTCCTTGTCGACGGTCTCCGCGGTCTTTTCCGGCTGATTGAGATAGCCTTTGAAGACGAAGTCGCCCTTGATCAGTATCTCGCCCTGCGGCGAGATTTTCACTTGGCCATAGGGTACGGCCTTGCCGACTGTGCCGAGCTTGACGGCGTTGGCCGGCATCGCCGTCGCCAGTCCGCAATTCTCCGTCTGGCCGTAGACCTCGTACATGTCGAGGCCCATCGCCAGGTACCAGCGGATCAGCTCGGGCGAGATCGGCGCCGCGCCGGTGAACAGCCAGCGGCAACGGTCGAGACCGATCATCTTGCGCATGTTCTTCAGCACCAGCCAGTAGGCGGCCTCGAACTTGAGCTTCTGGATCGCCGAGGGCTCGCGCCGTTCGAGGCGGGCGTCGGCTACGGCGTATCCCGCGTCGATCGCTTTCTTGTAGGCCCACTGCTGCAGCGGCGTGGCGTCCTTCAAGGCGATCATCATGCCGGCGTAGAATTTCTCCCAGACGCGCGGCACGGCACCGAAGAGGGTCGGCTGCACTTCGCGGATATTGTCTGGCACCGTCTCGGGGCTCTCGGCGAAGTTGCTGCAGACGCCGGTGGCGATCGAATAGTAGCTGCCGGCGACACGCTCGGCGACATGGCACATCGGCAGGAATGCCAGTCGCTCGTCGCCTTCGTGCCAGGACAGCGACAGCTCGGGGTGCATGCAGTTCTGCATCGTAAAGACGATGTTGTGATGGCTGTGCATCGCGCCCTTGGGCGGTCCAGTGGTTCCCGAGGTGTAGACGAGGACCGCGAGATCGTCGGGTTTGCGCGACGCGACCAGTTCGTCGAACAGCCCTTCCTTGCCCTGGGCGTAGTTGCGGCCAATTGCCATGAATTCGTCGAGCGAGACCACCATGGGGTCGTTGAAGGCGGTGAGGCCTTCCATGTCGAAGACGACGATCTTCTTGAGGGTCGGGCAGCGTTCACGAACCTCGAGCGCCTTGTCGAGCTGTTCATCGTCCTCGACGAACAGCACCGAAGTGCTGGAATCGTTGATCAGGTATTCGACCTGCTTGGCCGAATCAGTGGGGTAGATACCCGAGGAGACGCCGCCGGCGCAGAGGATACCGAAATCGGCGTAGTTCCATTCCGGAACGGTGTTGGCCAGGACCGACGCGACATCGCCCGGCCGGAAGCCGATCGAATGCAGGGCGTAGCTGACCGAGCGGGAGCGCTCCAGCCACTGGTTCCATGAGATCGCGTTCCAGATGCCGAGCAGCTTCTCGCGCATCGCGGGCTTGTCGCCGCGTGTCTTGCAGGACAGCACGAAGCTCTTGGGCAGAGTCTCTGCAACGGTCAGGATCGCTTGCTGGGTCATGCATCCACCTCCCGATCAGCGCCAGTTCTTCTTGCGCTTCCAGCGGCGTTCGCCGCGTGCGCTTTCTTCCTTGGCGCCGAGATAGAACTCCTGGATGTCCTTGCTGCTCATCAGCCGTTCGCAGGTATCGTCCATCACCACGCGGCCGACTTCGAGCACATAGCCGTAATGGGCCGTCTCCAGCGCCATCTTGGCATTCTGTTCAACCAGCAGGATCGACACGCCTTGTTCGGCGTTCACGCGCTTGATGATGTTGAAGATCTCTTTCACCAGCAGCGGCGAGAGGCCGAGGGAGGGCTCGTCGAGCAGCAGGAGCTTGGGCCGGTTCATCAGCGCGCGGCTGATGGCGAGCATCTGCTGTTCACCGCCCGACAGCGAACCGGCGGGCTGGTCGATGCGCTCCTTGAGGCGCGGGAAGTAGCCGAAGACGCGTTCCAGGTCCTGGGCGACGCCGTCCTTGTCGTTGCGCAGGAAGGCGCCCATCGCGAGATTTTCGCGGATCGACAGGAACGGGAAGACCTCGCGGCCCTCCGGCACGTGGCTGAGGCCGAGCCGCACGATCTTGTCGGCATCCATGCGCTGGATCGGCTTGCCCTCGAATTCGATCGTGCCCTTCTGGGGGTCGAGTACGCCCGAGATCGTCTTGAGGATCGTCGTCTTGCCGGCGCCATTGGCGCCCAGCACGGTGATGATCTTGCCGCGCGGCACGGCGAGGCTCACGCCGCGGATCGCCATGATCGGGCCGTAGTAGCTCTCGATGTTGGAGACTTTGAGGATATCGTCGCTGGCGTCGGGGGGCATCGGGAACTCCGCTCAGGCGCCGAGATAGGCTGCGATGACGTCGGGGTGCGCCTGCACCTCGGCGGGCGTGCCGGTGGCCAGCACCTTGCCGTAGTTGAGAGCCAGCACCCGGTCGGAGACACGGTTCACCAGCGACATGTCGTGTTCGACCATGAGCACGGTGATCCCGAGTTCGCTCCGGATGTCGCGGATCCAGAACGACATGTCGTCGGTTTCCTCGACGTTGAGGCCGGACGATGGCTCGTCGAGCAGGATCAGCTTGGGCTCCGAGCAGAGGGCGCGGGCGACCTCGATCACCTTGCGCACGCCATAGGGGAGGCCGGCGATCAGCTTCTCGCGATAGGCCTGCAGGTCGAGGAACTCGATGACCTCCTCGACCTTGTGGCGATGTTCCTTCTCGGCGCGCCGCACCGAGGGCAGGAAGAGCATTTCCTGCCAGAGCTGCGTCGTGGCGTGGCAGTGCCGGCCGACCAGCAGGTTGGCCAGCATCGTCGCGTTCTCGAACAGTTCGATGTTCTGGAAGGTGCGTGCGATGCCGAGCTTGGCAATCTGGTGCGGCGGCACCTCGGTGATGTCGCGGCCCTCGAAGAACAGCTTGCCAGATGTCGGATTGTAGAGCCGGGAGATCAGGTTGAAGATCGAGGTCTTGCCGGCGCCGTTGGGGCCGATGATGGTGAAGATCTCACCCTTGGCGACGCTGAAGCTAACGCTGTCGACCGCCTTGAGGCCGCCGAACTGCAGCGAGATGCTGTCTACCGTGAAGAAGTTCATCGGTTGCGCTCCGACTTCACGTAGGTCTTCTGTCGCTTGAAGGTTGCCTTCTTGTAGAGCGGGAAGAGCTGGAAGAAGAGCTTCACCTTGAGCCAGCGCCCATAGAGTCCATAGGGCTCGAACAGGATGAACATCATGATGATGAGGCCGTAGATCGCGCCTTTGAGGCCGGCGGCGGAGCCTATCGCCGACATCGTGTCGCGCAGCTTGCTGGCCGCGTCGGAGGCCATGCCCAGCGAGGAGGCGACGCTTGCGGCCAGGACCGGAACGTCGTCCTTCAGCGCCGTCAGGAAAGGGTCGACCATGACGATGAAGATCGCGCCGAACACCGCGCCATGCACCCCGAACGCTCCGCCGATGATGATCACCATGATGAACTCGATCGAGAGCAGCAGGGTGAACATCTCGGGCGAGATGAAGGTCATCTTGTGGGCGAAGAGTACGCCTGCGAGGCCGGTGATCGCCGCGCTGATGGCGAAGGACTTCACCTTGTAGGCTGCAAGGTCGATGCCCATCGACTTGCCGGCGGTCTCGGAATCGCGAATGGCGATGAAGGCGCGGCCGGTCGGAGACCGCAGCAGGTTCAGGGCCAGCAGGATACTGCCGACCAAGGTGAGCAGGCAGAGGAAGTAGAAGGCCTCGCCATCGCGCGGCAGGGGCATGCCGACGATATCGAGCGTCCTGACGCGCATGCCCTCGTTGCCGTGGGTCACCGACTCCCAGCGCGCCAGGATCTCCTCGACGATGAAGGCGAAGGCGATGGTGGCGATCACGAGGTAGATGCCGGTCAGCCGCAGCGCCGGGAAGCCGACCATGGCGCCAACGATGCCGGTGAGGAGGGCGGCCGCCGGGAAGTAGACGATGAATGGCATGCCGAGGCTCTGCAGGTAGCCTGCCGTGTAGGCGCCGATCGCCAGAAAGGCGGCATGGCCCAGCGATGCCTGGCCGGTGAAGCCGGTCAGGATCATCAGCGCGACGCCCACGATCGCATAGATGAAGACGAAGACGACCTGGCTCTGGAGGTAGCTGCCGACGAAGAAGGGCAGGGCAGCCAGAACGGCAAGCAGGATGCCGTAGGACCACCAGTAGCCGCCATGCTTCAGGATGCGGATATCCTGGTCGTAGTCGGTCTTGAAGATGAAACGCATGGCTCAGACCTTCTTGCGCATGCTGGGGCCGAACAGACCCTGCGGCCGGACCAGCAGCACCACCAGGAGCACGATGTAGGGTGCAACGTCCTTCCAGCCCTGGGGCAGGTAGAAGCCGGCCAAGGTCTCGATGACGCCGATGATCAACCCGCCGACCAGTGCGCCGGGGATCGAGCCGAAGCCGCCCAGCACCGCCGCCGGGAAGGCTTTGAGGCCGAGCGCCAGGCCAACGTTGGAATGGATGAAGGTGATGGGGGCCAGCAACACGCCGGCGGTGGCCGCGACCGCTGCGCTGATCGCCCAGATCAGTGAGACCACCCGCTTCACGGGGATGCCCATGTAATAGGCGGCCAGCATGTTCTCGGAGGTGGCCCGCATGGCAGTGCCCATGCGCGTGTAGTTGAAGAAGGCGTAGAGGACGGCGCAGAGGATCACGGTGGCGACGATCACCGAGAGCTTGTCGTGGGCCAGGACGAGCTCGCCGATCTTGAAGACGCCGTTCGAAAAGGGCGTGTCGATCTTGAGGTCGTCGGTGCCCCAGATCATGCCGGCGATGGAGCGCAGGAAGTAACCGAGCCCGATCGTCGCCATGACGATCGAGAACTGCGGATAGCCCAGGATCGGCCGCACCAGGATGCGTTCGGTCGCCATGCCGAATACAGCCATGCCGCAGACGGCGAACAGGAAGCCGAGCCAGTAATCGAGGCCGAGCAGACCGATGAAGGTGAAGACGAAGAAGCCGCCCAGCATCATCAGGTCGCCCTGGGCGAAGTTCACGACCTCTGTCGCCTTGTAGATGAGCACGAAGCCCAGGGCGATCAGGCCATAGACGCAGCCGAGCGCAATTCCGCTCACGAGCTGCTGGATGAAATCGAGCATTCTCCCTACCCTGTACTACGGCCCATGGACCTCGCTTTTGTTGCTTGCGGCTCTAGATTTCGCGAGGCGCGGCAATAAGACTTGTCGGCCATTCGGGAGTCAATGGATTTTCATCCCGGGTGCGCTAGTGTCGATTCATCACACGTTTGGTCGCGGAGATTTCCATGTCGCTCGCTGAGCAGGTGCGTCCGTCGGGCGGGCCACCGTCGCCGTTCTATACCGAGGAACACGAGGCGTTCCGGCATACCGTCCGGCGCTTCGTCGAGCGCGAGATCATGCCTCACGTCGACCAGTGGGACGAGGCCGAGGAGTTTCCCCGCGAGCTCTATCGCAAGGCCTCTGCTGCAGGGTTGCTGCAGCTAGGTTTCCCCGAAGCCTATGGCGGCGTTCCGACCGATCCCTTCTTCGGCATCATCAAGGCCGAAGAGATGGCGCGCCACGGCAGCGGCGGCCTGAACGCCAGCCTCAACAGCCATACGATCGGCTCGCCGCCGATTGCGGCGCTCGGCCCGGAATGGATGAAGCGCAAGGTACTGCCCGAGGTGTTGGCCGGCGAAAAGATCAGCGCGCTTGCCATCACCGAGCCCAGCGGCGGCTCCGACGTCGCCAACCTCAAGACCACGGCGCGCCGCGAGGGCGACCACTATGTGGTCAATGGCAGCAAGATGTTCATCACATCGGGCATGCGCGCCGACTATTACACCGTCGCCGTGCGCACCGGCGGGCCGGGGGCCGGCGGCGTCTCGCTGCTGCTGATCGAGCGTGACCGCGAGGGCTTCCAGCGCACCAAGCTCAAGAAGATGGGCTGGTGGGCATCGGACACGGCCCAGCTCTTCTTCGACAACGTGAAGGTCCCGGTCGAGAACCTGATCGGCGAGGAGAATCGCGGCTTCATCGGCATCATGCTGAACTTCAACTCGGAGCGGCTCGGCATGTCGGCCGGGGCCTGTGGCTTCGCCAAGGTCTGCCTCGACGAGGCGATCGCCTATGCTCGCGAGCGTCACACCTTCGGCAAGCCGCTGATCGCCAACCAGGTTGTCCGCCATCGGCTGGTCGACATGGCAATGCGCATCAATGCGGTGAAGTCGACCCTGGAGCTGCTGGCGTGGCGGGTCGGGCAGGGCGAGAAGCCCGTTGCCGAGATCTGCATGCTGAAGAACCTCGCGACCTCGACCATGGAGTTCTGCGCCAACGAGGCGATGCAGGTCTTCGGCGGGGCGGGCTACCTGCGCGGCTCCAAGGTCGAGCGCATCTATCGCGAGACCAAGGTGATGTCGATCGGCGGCGGTTCGGTCGAGATCATGAAGGATCTCGCGGCACGCCAGATGGGCCTTTAAATGGAAGAGAAAGACCGTATTGCGTTGTTCCAGCAATGGTTCTCCGACGCGATCCCGCACAACAAGGCGCTGGGCCTGAAGGTGATCGGCGCACGCAAGGGTTTCGCGTCGATGGAACTGGGCTGGCGTGAAGAGCTTGTCGGCAATCCCGAGACCGGCGTGCTGGCGGGCGGTCCGCTGACGGCAATGCTCGACGGCTGCTGCGGCATGGCCGTCGCCACCATGCTGAAGAAGCCCGAGCCGTTCGCCACGCTCGACCTGCGTATCGATTATGTGAGGCCCGCCGATCCGGGCAAGCCGGTGATCGCCGAGGCCGAGTGCTATCGCATCACGCGGTCGGTCGCCTTCACGCGCGCCGTTGCCCACCATGGCGACGCGAAGGACCCGATCGCGGCGGCTGCAGGCACCTTCATGCTGGGCACTAAGGGCAAGGCGACCCGGCCGGCAATGGCGGACAAGAAATGAGCGCGCTCCTCGAACGCCTCGCCGAGGCCCGCAAGGCCGGCGATGTCGGCCGGCTGGCGGAAGCGATCCCCTATGCGCGCTGGATGCAGATCGCGCCGGAGAATGGCACGGGCGAGCTGCTGACCCGTATGCGCTTTCACGACGGGCTGATCGGCAACACGTTCCTGCCGGCGATCCATGGCGGCACCCTGGGCGCCATGCTGGAGATGGCTGCCATCTTTCATCTCCTGTGGGAGACCGAAACCGAGACGGTGCCGAAGATCGTCAACATCACCGTGGATTATCTGCGCTCGGCACGGCCGATGGATGTCATCGCCTGCGCGAAGGTCACCAAGCAGGGCCGCCGTATGGTGAATGTCTTCGCCGAAGCGTGGCAGGACGATCGTTCCAAGCCGGTCGCCACGGCCAATGCGCACTTCCTCGTGAAGTCCGACGCCGACGCGCCGCCGTCGCTGTAGGTATCAGCCTAGCGGATTGGCAAGGTCGATGTTGTAACGCCGGGCGTTGGCCTTCATGTAGGTGTCGCGCCCTTCGACGGGGCCGCCGCGAACGGCGGCTGCCACCATGTCGAGAAAGGTGTGCCAGCCCATGGCATTCAGGCGCACGAACTGCTCCAGCACCGGCAGATGCTCCAGCGTCAGCACGGTGCCGTCGCCGACGGCTGCAAGCGAGAACGTCACGTAGGATTCAGGATAGGGCGAAACCGCGTCGCCGGGATTGAAGACGTTCCAGGTGTAGGCGAGCCGTTGTGTCGGCTGCCATTGGGTCACCACCCCCTTGATGTGGCCGCCCATCAGCTCGACGGCGCCGCCGGCACGCGGCTCGATATGGCCGGCGCCGTACCAGCCGGGCAGGCCGCCGGTATCGGCGAGCACGGCCCAGGTCCGTTCCGGTGGCCCGGAGAGTACGCGGTCGAAGCGTACCATCTGCGCATGGGTGAATTGCGCATCGTCACTCGTGGACTTTCCCAGCTCTTGCATTAAACAACCCAGAGTATGGACTACGATTCCCTCAGGACCCCCCAGGACGACGTCGTGCGCGACGGCGCCGGCTTCGAGGCTTATCGCCAGCCGGGTGACCTGATCGATGCAGGTCATCCCGAGATCGTTGCTTATGCAACACGCGTGGCGGGGGAGGGCTGTGACAAAGAAAAGGCACTGCGCCTTTACTACGCGGTGCGCGACGACCTGCGTTACGACCCGTACAACACGCCCATGAAGCGCGACGCCTACCGCGCCAGCGCAACCCTCGCCTCCGGGCACGGCTACTGCGTGAACAAGGCCGGCCTGATGGCCGCGGTTTGCCGGGCCGTCGGCATTCCGGCGCGGGTCGGCTATGCCGACGTGCGCAACCACATGACGACGAAGCGGCTGGCCGAGCTGATGGGCAGCGATGTCTTCTATTACCACGGCTACACCGACGTCTGGCTCGACGGGCGCTGGGTCAAGGCGACACCGGCCTTCAATCGCGAGCTGACCGAGAAGTTCGGTCTCAAACCGCTCGATTGGGATGCCGTGGGCGATTCGATCTATCATCCGTTCGATCTCAGCGGCCGGCGGCACATGGAGTATCTCGCCTATCGCGGTGTGTTCGCCGACATTCCGTTCGACGAGATCCGCGGCGCCTTCCGCCACTATTACCCGCGCATGACGCGGGCGCAGGAGCAAATGCCGTTGGGCGGCGACTTCGGTGCCGAGGGTGCAGCGGAAGCCAAGCCGAAGTGACGTTGTCGTGACATTGAAGCCGCGGTCGGCCGCGTACATCGCCCTGCTGGTGGCGCTGGGCAGTTTCGGCCCGCTCACCATGAGCATCTATACGCCGGTCATGCCGTCGGTCGGACACGACCTCACGGCGACGCCTGACAGTGTAAAGCTGACGCTGACGACCTACATGATCGGCTTCGCGGTCGGGCAGCTTTTCTACGGGCCATTGAGCGATCGCTATGGCCGGCGGCCGGTCCTGCTGGGCGGCCTCTTCTTCTTTACGTTGACTACATTCGCCTGTTCGTTTGCACCGTCCATCGGCGGCCTGATCGGCCTGCGCATTCTGCAGGGGCTGGGGGCGGCTTCCGGGTCGGTGCTCGGCCGCGCGCTGACGCGCGACGCCTATACGTTCAAGGAAATGCCTTTGGTGATGAGCTGGATCTCGCTCGGCCAGAACATCGCGCCCTCGCTTGCGCCCACGATCGGCGGCTTCCTGGGGGAATGGGCGAGCTGGCGGGCGACCTTCTGGTTCGTCGGCGGCTTCGGCACGATCCTGTTCGTCGTCGTTCTCGCGGGCCTCGGCGAGACCAACAAGTTCCGCAGCGAGCGGGTCGATCTCAAGAGCCTGCTGCGCGGCTCGGGCGAGATGCTGCGCGACCGCCGCTTTCTCGGCCATATCCTCCCGCTGGGCTTCGCCTTCGCCATGAACTTCGGCATGCTGGCGGGCGTTCCCTTCATCCTGCAGGAGAGCCTGGGCTTCAGCCCGCGTGAGTTCGGCCTGATCGTGCTGCTCTCGGTGGGCGGCTTCACCGCGGGCACCTTCGTGAACAACCGGCTGATGGGGCGCGTCGCGCCGACGACGATCATCCAGTTCTCGGGCTGGTTCCACGTAGCGGCACTCATCGGCATGGCCGCCCTTTCGCTCTCCGAGGTCGTGACCTGGTGGGCGATCGTTGGGCCGCACATGGTATTGAGCTTCGGCACGGGTATGATCGTGGCCAACGCCAACGCGGGCGCCGTCGGCATGTTTCCCAAACTCGCCGGCACGGCGTCGTCCCTGGCAGGCCTCGCACAGATGGGCATGGGCGCCATGGGCACCGTGGCGGTAGCGGCCCTGTCGATCATCGGCAGCCGTTACGTGGCGATGCCGCTGGTGATCGGCCTCGCACCTTTCGCTATCGCAACGCTCTGGAGCGCGCAGCTGTTGCGCGGTGCGCCGCGTCCCCCGAAACTGGATTCATAGAAGAGGAGAAGAAGACAATGACGAACATGCTGAAGGACAAGGTCGTACTGGTTACCGGCGCGGGCGGCGGCATCGGCCGCGAGATGGCGCTGCTGGCGGCCAAGGAAGGCGCCAAGGTGGTGGTCAACGACCTTGGTGGCGCGGTCGACGGCGAGGGCAGCGGTAACGTCAGTGCGGCGCAGAAGGTCTGCGATGAGATCAAGGCACTCGGTGGCCAGGCCGTTCCCAACGGCGACAGCGTTGCCGATCCGGCGGGCGCTGAGCGCATGATCAAGGCCGGCGTCGAGAACTTCGGGCGCATCGACGGCGTCATCAACAATGCGGGCATCCTGCGCGACCGCATCTTCCATCGCATGAGCCACATGGACTGGAAGATGGTGATCGACGTCCACCTGAACGGCTCGTTCAACACCAGCCGCGCTGCTGCCAACTACTTCAAGGAGCAGAAGTCGGGCGCCTTCGTGCACTTTACTTCGACGTCGGGTCTCGTCGGCAACTTCGGTCAGGCCAACTACTCGGCGGCCAAGATGGGCATCATCGGCCTGTCGCGTTCGATCGCGCTCGACATGGCGGCCTTCAACGTTCGTTCCAACTGCATTTCGCCGTTCGCCTGGACGCGCATGATCGGCACCATTCCTGCCGACACCGACGCGCAGAAGGCGCGGCTTGAGCGGTCCAAGCGCATGACCCCGGCCAAGATCGCGCCGATGGCGGTGTTCCTGCTCTCCGACGCGGCCGAAGGAATCTCCTCGCAGATCTTCGGCGTGCGCATGAACGAGATCATGCTGTTCAACGCCAACCGCCCGGTCCGGTCGGTGCACAACTCCGATGGCTGGACCCTCGAAACGATCGCCGAGCATGCGGTGCCCTCGATGAAGCCCTTCTTCACCGACCTCAAGCGCTCGCCGGAATACTTCACCTGGGATCCGATCTGAGAGGCTTCGAGCAATGGCCGCCGAGAGGATGAAGAACGAACCCAAGATCGATGCCGACGAAGTACTCGGCGGCATCGTGGAATGGGTCAGCATCGAAAGCCCGAGCCACGACGCCAAGTCGGTCAACAAGGTCGTCGACCATGTCGAAGGCCAGTTCCGCGACCTCGGGCTGAAGCTTGAGCGTATCCCGGGACGCGACGGGTTCGGCGACATCCTTGAGGCGAAGACTCCTGCAGGATGGAGTCAGGGCGAGGGCAAGGGCATCCTGATCCTCGCCCATCTCGACACCGTGCATCCCATTGGCATGATCGAGAAGGAACTGAAGGTGCGTCGCGAAGGCGACAGCATCTTCGGTCCCGGCATCTATGACATGAAGGCGGGCGGCTACATCGCCTACTATGCGCTGCGCCACCTGATCCGGCAGGGCAAGCGGACCAAGCTGCCTGTCACCTTCCTGTTCATTCCCGAGGAAGAGGTTGGCAGTCCGACCTCGCGGGCTCGCATCGAGGAGGCCGCCAGGGGCCACAAATACGCCCTGGTCATGGAGCCCGGCCGCGATGGCGACAAGGTCGTGACCTCACGCAAGGGCGTCGGTCGCTTCACGTTGACGGTGAAGGGCCGTGCCGCCCATTCCGGCGTCCGGCATCAAGATGGTCGCAGCGCCATTCTCGAAATGGCGCGGCAGATCGAGCGCATCGAGGGCAAGACCGACTATGCCCGCGGCATCACCTGCAATGTCGGCCTGATCCGCGGCGGCACCGGGGTGAACGTGACGCCGGCCGAATGCGTGGCGGACGTCGATTTGCGCGTGCCTAGCCCGCAGCTCGCCGAGGAGATGACCCACTGGTTCCTGAACCTGGAGCCGATCGGCAAGGACGTCGAACTCACGGTCGAGGGCGGCATGAACCGGCCGCCCTACCAGAAGGACGCCGGCATCACGTCGCTGTTCGAGAAGGCGCAGGCGATCTATCGCGAGATCGGCAAGGAACTGCACGACGTGCCGCTGACGGGCGGCGGCAGCGACGGCAATTTCACGGCAGCCCTCGGCATTCCGACGCTCGACGGCCTGGGCGCCGACGGCAAGGGGGCGCATGCCATCGACGAGCAGATCTACTATTCGTCGCTGGTGCCGCGAACCTATCTCTGTACGCGGCTCCTGGAGACCTTGGAGTAGGGGCCGGCGTTCAATAGGCAGCCGTGAAGCGCCGGCGAGAGTGCCGGGGCTTCTCGATCTCGTCGACGATGGCGATGGCGAAGTCTTCGTAGCTGATCTGGCTCTGCCCCTCGTCGTCTTCGAGCATGTGATCCTCGCCGAGCCGGAATTCGCCGGTGCGTTCGCCGGGCCGGATCGAGGTGGGCGGCGATATCGCCGTCCAATCCAGGTCGGTCACTTCGCGGAGTTCCGTGAGCGCCAGGAAGCCGGGTTTGGAGGTCGGCGGCTGTACGCCCCTGTCGATCATGTGGTCGAGATGCGTACGGCCATCGGCGCGGATCAAGCTGCCGGCGCCGACCACGAACAGCGCGCGCGTCACGCCGGAACGACGGATGGCGTCGAGAACGTCCCGGATGTTGGCTTCGTTCCATTTGACCGAGACGACGACAATGGCGTGGCCGGCGAGCACGGCGGCCAGGTTCGTGACGTCCGTCGTGCTGGCCTGCCTGACGGTCATGCCGGCGCGCGGTTTCATCTTGGAGGCGTCGCGCGTCAGTGCGGTGACTGCGTGGCCACGCGACAGGGCTTCGGTGAGGATGCGGCTGCCGATGTTTCCGGTCGCGCCAATCAATGCAATGTCGGTCATCTTGGATGTGCTTTCATGAGATCGCGTAGCGCCGTCGTCGTATCGGCTGGCGCTTCTTGCGGGACGTTGTGGCCGATCCCCGGAAGGATCCGCCGTTCGTAGGGGCCGGTGAATTGGCCGCTTTGGTGGTCGCTCTTCGGTGCCGGGCCCACGCCGTCGTGGCCGCCGTGCAGGTTGATGGTTGGTACGGAGATCTTCGGTTGCCTGGCGAGTTGGGCTTCGAGGGGTTCCAGTGAAGGATCACCTTTCGCATAGGCATAGCGATGGCGATAGGACTGGATGACCACGTCGACGAAATCCGGATTGTCGAAGGAGGGAGCCGTCCGTTCGAATGTCGCGTCGTCGAACGACCATTCCGGCGACCAGAGCTTCCAGAGGAGCCTGCAGATATCGCGGCGGTTCTTGGTAAGGCCGGCCCGGCCGCGCTCGGTATGAAAGTAATACTGGTACCAGAAGCGATGCTCTGCCGCGGCCGAGGCCGGTTCGGCCGAGACGGCGATGTTCTGGATGTTGTAGCCCGTGCAGCTCACCAGACAGCGCACGCGTTCGGGCCACAGGGCCGCCACGATGCAGGCGGCCCGTCCGCCCCAGTCGTAACCCGCCAGGGCCGCCCGTTCGATGCCGAGTGCATCCATCATCCGGCGCAAATCGTGGCCGAGGGCCGCCTGTTCGCCGGAACGTGGAGTCGCGGGCGACAGGAAACGCGTGGGCCCATAGCCGCGGAGATAGGGCACCAGCACGCGACAGCCGTCGCCCGCAAGTGCCGGCGCAACCTCGTCGAAGGCGCGGACGTCGTAGGGAAAGCCATGCAGCAATATGACGGCCGCGCCGTCGGCGGGGCCATGCTCCTCGTAGGCGACCTCGAGGACATCCGTTCGTACAGTCTTGCTTTGCATCATCGAACGATAGCGGGTCGGGGACTGCGTTGACAGTCGTTGCGGCCGCGCCCAGCCTTGTCCTGATGAACGCTGCAAAAGATCTTCTGAGCCTGGAGGAGAAGCGGCGGCTCGGCGCCAAGTCCAACGTCGTCGGCCTGCTGCTCGTGCTCCATGCCTGGGCCCTGATCCTGGGCAGCATGGCGTTTTTCGCGTGGTGGCCCAATCCGTTCACTTTTCTCCTCGGCGTGATGGTGATCGGGGGGCGCCAGCTTGGCCTCGCCATATTGATGCACGACGCCGCGCACGGGCTCCTCTTCGCCGACCGGCGTCTCAACGATTGGATGGGAAGCTGGCTCTGCGCCTTTCCGGTGTTCACGAGCCTGACGCTCTACCGGCCTTATCATCTGCAGCACCATCGCTTCACGCAGCAGGCGGGCGATCCCGACCTCGGCCTGTCGGCGCCGTTTCCGATCAGCCGCACCAGCCTGCGGCGAAAGATCGTGCGGGACCTCACGGGCCAGACGGCCTACCTGCGGCGCGGCGACCAGATCCGCCGTGCGCTGGGGCCGGCGGATGCGCCGTTGATTGTCCGCCTGGGCCGGCTCTGGCAGCGCGAGAAGGGGGCCTTGCTGGCGAATGCGGCAATGCTGGTCGCCTGCAGCGTCGCCGGCTACTGGTGGCTCTACCCGGCGCTCTGGCTGCTGCCGCTGGCCACTTGGTACCAGTTCATCAGCCGGGTCCGGAACATCGCCGAGCATGCAGTCGTACCCGACAACGACGATCCGCTGCGCAATACCCGGACGACCTATGCCAACCCTTTGATGCGGCTCCTTGTGGCGCCCTATTGGGTGAACTACCACCTTGAACACCACCTCTTCATGTTCGTGCCCTGCTGGCGCCTTCCGGAAGCGCACCGGCTCCTGCTGGCGGCCGGCTGCCGCGACCAGATGGAGATCAAGCCGGGCTATCTCGCAGTTCTGAAGGCGGCAACGTCGGCGACTGTCGATGCGACACGTGGCGGCCGAAGCGGTGGCGCGCAGCACATCTGAGGAGACCGATTGCCGAAAAGAAAAGGCGGCCCGTCGGCCGCCTTCTTGTTGTGAACCTGCCGCCGGCTACTGAGCCGGGCAGGGCCAGATGTTCATGTCGGCACCGATATCGTACGGCGGCGGCACCTGGGCGAGGCTCGTCACCTTGGCATCCAGCGCCCAGTC
The DNA here is from genome assembly GCF_000312425.1 of Reyranella massiliensis 521. Taxonomy (GTDB): domain Bacteria; phylum Pseudomonadota; class Alphaproteobacteria; order Reyranellales; family Reyranellaceae; genus Reyranella; species Reyranella massiliensis. Next base: position 1,079,123 of record NZ_HE997181.1, read on the forward strand.
GAAGGCGCGCTTGCCGCGAGAGCAGAATTCCTTGTCGACCTGGGCGCGCTGGGCCGTGCGGTTGGCGATTTCGGTCACCAGGGTATCGACGTTGAGGCGCTTGCGGGCAGCGACCTGGGAGAGTGCACGCGCATTGGTGGCAAACTCGGCCCGGAACTTTCCGACGAAGTCGGCATAGGTCCGCTCGTAGGCACGCTTACCGCCGCCGCTCTGGCACTGCAGGGTGATGACCTGAAGTTCCTGCTGGACCATGCGGGACCGCACGTGGGTGATGTCGGCTTCGTTGTAGCAAATGGCGCGGATCTGGCCGGCCGGCGGCGGCGGCGGAGAGGGTGCCTGGTAGTCGGGGGCTGCCGGCTTGGACGGCGCCGAAGCCGTACTGGCCTGCCCGAGCGTGCAGGCGCCCAGCGCTAGGGTGCATGCCGAGAGAATCGCTACTTGCGTGAGCACCTTGATCATCCGCACACTCCCAACACATGGCCCGGAAACCGCCAGCGGGTACAACAGATAGAGACTCGTTTCAAATGTAAATGCCGTTTGCGGAGCGAGAAGGCCGGGAAATCTGGCGATTTCACTGTAAAGCTTTGGTGATCGCCTGGTCGAAGATCTCCAGACCAAGGTCGATTTCGGCTTCAGTGGCGGTAAGAGGCGGGGCGATGCGGAAGATGCCGAAGCCGCCGCGGACCACGCTGGTCATCATGCCAAGGTCCAGGCAGGCGCGCGCCACCCGCTGGGCGAATTCGGGGTCAGGCGTCCGTGAGCGGCGATCCTTCACCAGATCGAGGCCGAGGAGCAGGCCTCGGCCGCGTACGTCGCCGATGCAGTCGTAGCGCTGTTGCAGCGCCTGCAGGCCTTCCTTCAGGCGGCAACCGAGGATTGTCGCGCGTTCCGTGAAGCGGTCGCGGAGAATCACCTCGATGACCTTGAGGCCGACTGCCGCGGGGAGGGGATCGGAGGCATGGGTCGTATAGAACAGGTAACCGCGTTCCGCGGCGATGTCCTCGATCTCCGGCGTGGTCAGCATGGCGGCAAGGGGCAGGCCGGCGCCCAGTGTCTTGGACAGGGTAAGATACTGGGGCACCACACCGTCGCGTTCACAGGCAAACAGATGGCCGGTGCGGCCAAGGCCGGTCTGCGCCTCGTCGAAGATGAGATGCATCTCGCGTTCGCGGCACTTCTCGGCCAGCGCCGCCATCCAGCCCTCGGGCGGTTCGAGCACGCCGCCCGAACTCAGGATCGGTTCGACAATGCAGGCAGCCAGGGAGCCGCTCGATTGCCGGTCGACCAGGTCGAAGCCGAAATCCAGTTCGGTCTTCCAATCGTAGACGCCGCGCTCGTCGATGAAGCGCGAACGATAAGTGTCAGGCGAGGGCAGGACCAGGGATCCCGGCTGCGGTGGACCGTAACCCTTGCGGCTGGAGGAGTAGGTGGCCGACGCTGCGCCGCCGGTGACGCCATGCCAGGACCGGCTCATGGCGACGATCTCATGGCGGCCGGTCACGAGCTTGGCCATCCGCAAGGCGGCCTCGTTCGACTCGCCGCCGGTCGAGACCAGCAGCACGCGGTCGAGCTTGCCCGGCGAGATCTCGGCGATCAGCGCCGCCAGCTCGACGACCGGGCGGGACAGGATGGTCGAATAGAGATGATCGAGCTCGCCGACATAACGCCGGGCAACGGCGACGATCTCGGCATGGCTGTGGCCCAGGATGGCGCTCATCTGCCCGGAGGTGAAATCCAGGATCTTCTGTCCGTCGGCGTCGGTGAAGTAGTTGCCTTCGGCCCGTTCGGCGATCAGCGGTGAGAAGGCGCCGCCATAGCGGACGAGATGGGCCCGCGCCTTCGCCCAAAATTGCGGGTCGTCATTGGCACTCATCTTGCCTCCGTCAGGCTGCTTCCAATGCCGCTTTGATCAGCGGCATGCGGTCGTTGCCGAAGAACATCTCGTCGCCCACGAATATCGTCGGGCTGCCGAAGCCGCCGCGTGCGATCAGTTCGTCGGTATTGGCGCGCAGGCGCGCCTTGCAGGAGTCGGTCTCGATGCCCGCGAAGAAATGTTGACGCTCCAGTCCCGCCCGGTTCGCGATGTCGGCCAGCACGGCCTCTTGCGCGATATCGAGGTCGCTGCCCCAATAGGCCTCGAAGGCCGCCGTCGCATAGGGCACCAGCTTGCCCTCGTCGAGTGCCACGAAGGCGCCGCGCATGCACTTTACGCTGTTCACTGGAAAGACCTTGGGTGGAAAGACGATGCCGAGACCGTAGAGTTTCGCCCAGGCCGCGAGGTCCTGCAGCATGTAGGCCTGCTTGCGCGGATTGGGTTTGGCACGGCTTTCGTAGACCGTCTGGTTGACCGCATTGAACACGCCGCCGACCAGGATGGGCTTCCAGACAATTTCTGCGCTGGCTTCCGCGGCGAGAGGCTGGACCGCGTGGAAGGCAAGGTAGGTCCACGGGCTGGAGCAATCGAAGTAAAAGTCGAGCCGCCGCGCCATTTCGTCCCTCCGCTGCCGGTTCGCCTTGTCGTTGCCACAAGCGACACGTATCTTGCAAATCCATGACGGTAATGGCTGAGAAGCCCAAAAAAATTTCTCCCAAGAAGATAGCTATCGTCGTGCATCAGGAGCATTCGCGGCCCGGTCGGGTCGGCGCCCTCCTTGAGAAGCGCGGCTACGAGCTTCACCGCCTCTGCCCAAATCTCGGCTGCGAGCTGCCTGAAGACCTGTCCGACTATGCCGGCGTGGTGATCTTCGGCGGCCCGATGTCAGCCAACGATTGCGGCACGCTCGCCGGCATCAAGTGTGAACTCGACTGGATTCCGCGCGTGGTCGAGGCGGGCGTTCCCTATCTCGGCCTCTGCCTCGGCGCCCAGCTGCTCACCAGGGCTGCAGGCGGCCGCGTGGCACCGCATCCCAAAGGTCTCGTCGAGATCGGCTATGTAGATATCGAACCGACCGAGGCCGGGCGCACCTGGTTCAAGGCGCCGATGAAGGTCTATCAGTGGCACCGCGAGGGCATGACCATTCCGGACTGCTGTGAGCTGCTGGCGACCAACGAGCGCTATCCCGTCCAGGGCTTCCGCTGCGGCCCCAATGCCTTCGGCTTCCAGTTCCATCCCGAGGTCACGCTCGAGATGAAGAACATCTGGACGATGAAGGCGGCGGAGCGCCTCAAGATGCCGGGGGCGCAGCAGCGCGGCGTCCACCTCTCCATGCATCCGCTCTACGATCCGCCCCTCGATCGCTGGATCGACGGCTTTCTCGACCGCTGGCTGGCGACCGACACGCGCCATTAGCGCGTGCCTAGACCCACGAGCTGATTTCTTCGAGGTTCTTCCTCAGCCCGCCATGGTGGGGTACCCGGCAATCTGCCTTGGGATAGCCGACCACCAGCAGGATCGTCGGCTTCTCCCAGGCCGGGCGTGAACAGATTTCATTCAGGAAGCCCATCGGACTGGGCGTGTGCGTAAGGGTGGCCAGACCTGCATCGTGCAGGGCGGCGATCAAGAAGCCCGTCGCAATGCCGACCGATTCCGGCACGTAGTAGTGCTTCACGGTGCGGCCATCGGGTCGCGTGCCTGACTTCTGCGCGAAGATCGCAATCAGTAGCGGGGCTTCTTCGAGGAATGGTTTGTCGGCATCCGTGCCAAGCGGCGCCAGCGCTTCGAGCCACTCCTTGGGCGCCCGTCCGCTATAGAAGGCCTGCTCCTCGGCCTCGGCGGCGATGCGGATGCGTTTCTTGGCAGCCGGGTTCTCGATGACGGCGAAGTGCCATGGCTGCAGATTCGCGCCCGAAGGGGCGGTCCCGGCGGCAAGCAGACATGTCTCGACGACACCGCGCGGCACCGGGCGGCTGTCGAAGTCGCGCACCGTGCGCCGGCGACGGAGTTCGGCATGAAAGGACTTTGCCCGCGCCGTCATCTGCTCGGGCGGATAACTACGGTAGCTGCTCAGCGGTTCCCAGACTGGTTCAAGCACGCGGACGCCTCCTGTATCGATTGCCGGACTGTAGCGTCGGCGTTGGCCCCCCGCACCTGCTTGGGTTAGGGTCGCGGGGAAGTCGGGGAGGCTTGGAAATGTCTGGTGCGCTGATCTTTGTTCTGGCGTTGGTTGTCGTGGCGCTGGTTCTTGTGTTCGCCGGCGTCAAGACCGTGTCTCAGGGCACGAACTGGACCATCGAGCGGTTCGGCAAGTACACACGCACGCTGCCACCCGGCCTGCATCTCATCGTGCCCTTCATCGACACCATCGGGCGCAAGATGAACATGCAGGAGAATGTGCTGGATATCCCGGGTCAGAAGGTCATCACCAAGGACAACGCCACGGTGCAGGTCGATGCGGTCGCCTTCTATCAGGTGATCGACGCGGCGCGAGCGGCTTACGAGGTGCAGAACCTCCATCTCGCCATCACCAACCTGGCGCTGACCAACATCCGCTCGGTCATGGGCAACATGGCACTCGACGAGGTTCTCTCCAGGCGCAACGATATTAACAACACCCTGTTGGCGGTCATCGACCAGGCGACTGGTCCGTGGGGCGTCAAGGTTCTGCGCATCGAATTGAAGGACATAGCGCCGCCCGACGATCTGGTCGCATCGATGGGCCGGCAGATGAAGGCGGAGCGCGAGAAGCGTGCGACGATCCTCGAAGCCGAAGGCGTGCGCGAATCGAGCATCCAGCGCGCCGAGGGCGAAAAGCAGTCGGCCATCCTGACCGCCGAGGGCCGCCGCGAGGCTGCCTATCGCGATGCTGAGGCGCGCGAGCGTCTGGCTGAGGCCGAAGCCAAGGCGACGTCCGTGGTGGCGCAGGCGATCGCCGGCAACGGCGTGCAGGCGACCAACTACTTCCTCGGCACCAAGTATGTCGAAGCGCTCTCCCGTATGGGGTCGAGCAACAATGCCAAGGTCTTCTTCCTTCCCGTTGAAGCGGCCGGCGTCATGGCGTCGATCGCAGGCATTGGCGAGTTGGCCAAGGAGGCGCAGTCTCGCGCTGCCGATGCGGCGCCGCGGTCACGGGGCTCGGTTCCCAACGCAGGTTAAGCCATGAGCTTCAAGATCATCTTCTGGTACTGGTGGGCGCTTGCGGCGGTGCTGCTCGTCTTCGAGATGATGCTGCCGGGCGTGGTATTCATGTTCCTGGCGATCGGCGCGCTGGCCTCGGGCTTCGTCCTTCTGATCGTTTCCGACCTCTCGCTCGAGTTTCAGCTTCTCATCTTCGCGGTCGTGTCCGTTGCCTCCGCCGTGGGATTGCGGCGGAGCCTGCGGCGCTTGCAGTCTATCGACGGGCCGCCCAATACCCTGAACGCGCGCGGCGACGCCATGATCGGGCGCACGTTCGTGCTCGATAGCCCCATCCTCAATGGTCGCGGTCGGGTCAACTTGGGCGACGGCAGCTGGAGCATCTCCGGTCCCGACATGGTCAGAGGCGCCAAGGTGCGTGTGAAGGCGGTGAACGGTACCGAACTCCTGGTGGAGCCGGCGCCATGAAGCGCAGGCTCCTCCTGGCATCCGCTGTTCTGCTGACGCCCTTGGCGGCCAGAGCACAGACAGTCTATCCGGTAAAAGCCGTGCGATTGATGGTCGGTGCCAATGCCGGCGGCGGAACCGATATCGTGGCCCGCATGCTCGCAGACAAGTTCGCTGCGCAGTTCAAGGGTACGTTCCTGGTCGAGAACAAGCCCGGCGCTTCCAACACGATCGCCGCCGATCTCACGGCCAAGGCCCCCGCCGACGGTCATACGCTGCTGGTCGCCACCAACACCGGACAGGCGATCGCGCCACATCTCCTCAAGCTGGGCTTCGATCCCATCAAGGACCTGACGCCGGTCGGCCTCGTGGTGAGCGTGCCCAATGTGCTGGTGGTTGGGGCATCGGTGCCGGTCAATTCGGTGCCGGAGCTGATTGCGCAGATGAAGGCCAAGCCAGGCGAGTTCAAGTATGCCTCTTCCGGCGTCGGCAGCACGCAGCACATCGCCGGCGAAGCTTTCGACATGGCGGCGGGCGTCAAGGGGGTGCACGTGCCGTACAAGGGCAGCGCGCAGGCCCATCTCGATATCATCGCGGGCAACGTCCAGATGATGTTCGACACGACCTCTTCGGCGATGGGCCAGATCAAGGCCGGCAAGTTCAAGACGCTGGCCGTGACTTCCGATCGTCGCAGCAGCGAACTGCCCGATGTGCCGACCTTGATCGAAGCGGGGCTGCCGGGGTTCGACATGACGACCTGGTATGCCGTCTACGTGACGGCGGGGTCGCCGCCCGATGTGGTGGCGCGGCTGCAGGCGGAGCTGGCCCGTGCCATAGCCCTGCCCGACGTCCAGGCCAAGCTGCGCGGTCTCGGCGGCGAGCCGGGGACCATGAGCGTCGAGCAATTCGCCCGCTTCAATATCCAGGAATACGAACGGTTCGGGCGCCTGATCCGCGACGCCAACATCAAGCCGGATTGACCCTCCCGGGGCAGGCAAGTTCCTCTCTTGCCAAGGGCGGCCTTTATACTTAACCTATGAGTTAAGTTTTCATGGATGCGAAAGGATCGGCCATGGAGCGGTCTTACGGCTGGGTCATCGTCGGCGCCGGAGCGCTGATGGGCTGTGTCGCCATCGGCGCCATGTTTTCGCTCGCAGTCTTCCTGCAGCCCATGTCGGATGCCACCGGCTGGTCGCGCACCGGCATTTCGAGCGCCATGACCCTCGACTTCCTGACGATGGGGATCGCGGCCTTCGGCTGGGGCGCACTCACCGATCGCTTCGGTCCGCGCATCGTCGTGCTGTCCGGCGCTATCCTGCTGGGATTGGGCCTTGCTCTGGCGAGCCGCGCCAACAGCCTGCTCGAATTCCAGATCATCTACGGCGTCGTGGTCGGCGTTGCCGCCGGCGCCGTCTTTGCGCCGATGATTGCCACCGTCACGGGCTGGTTCGAGGAGCGCCGCGGTCTTGCGGTCTCGCTCGTCTCGGCCGGCATGGGCGTGGCACCGATGACGGTCTCGCCGTTCGCCAGCTGGCTGATCGCCTCCTACGACTGGCGCACGGCGCTTCTTGCGATTGCCATCATGTCCTGGGTGCTCCTGGTCCCCGCGGCGCTCCTGGTCCGCCGGCCGCCGCCCGCACGCAGTGCCGCCGCCGGGATGCCGGCCGAGGGAGGGGAGGGGATGACCGTGGCGCAGGCGCTGCGCTCGCCGCAGTTCATCGTACTTGCCGTGACGTTCTTCTTCTGCTGCGCCGCGCATTCGGGCCCGATCTTCCATACGGTGAGCTATGCGCTGACCTGCGGCCTGTCGGCCATGACGGCGGTCACGATCTACAGCGTCGAAGGTCTGGCAGGATTGGGTGGCCGCATTCTGTTCGGCCTGCTGGGCGACAGGTTCGGCGCCAGACGGATCGTCGTGCTGGGTCTCATGGTCCAGGCATTGGGTGCGGGAGGCTACTATTTCACGCGCGAAATCGGAGAGTTCTATGCCGTGGCGATCCTGTTCGGGATGGCCTACGGCGGCGTGATGCCGCTCTACGCCGTGATTGCCCGCGAGTATTTTCCGATGCGCATCATGGGGACCGTGTTCGGCGCCGCCGCGATGATCTCCAGCCTCGGCATGGCCCTGGGGCCGGCCGTCGGCGGCTGGATCTTCGATACCTTCAACGGCTACGGCTTTCTTTACATCGCCTCTTTCGGCATGGGCATCGCGGCCGTCGCCATGGCGCTCGCCTTCCCGCCGCTGCCCGGACGGCGTCAGCCGGTCGCTCAGCCCGCATAGTTAGCGGCGCCTCGCGCAACGCGATCCGCCTCTCCGAGTTGATTGAATATCAGGCTCGGAGAAGTCCGATGAAAATCGCATTGCTTGCGTTCGTGGGGCTCGCTGGTGGGGCGGGAATGGTCCAAGCCGAATCACCACAGCGCTTCAACGAAGACTTCAATGCCACTCGCGAATCCGGGCCGCCGGTCGTGTCCGGCAACGGGGCGACAGTCGGTCCGAATTTCAGGAATCAGGCTACGCTTCCCATGCCCGGCAGGGATTTCAACGATCGACCGAAGGAGATTGCTCTGCCGATGCCGGAGTCCCCAAACGTCGCCGTGCCCAAACCTGCACGCAGTGCCCCGCCGCGCAAATCTGAGTAGGCAGACAGCAGTCGCCTGAGCGCTAGACGGGCGGCTCGCCGCTTCGGAGAAAGTCTTCCAGCGCCGCCTCGCTGGAACTGAGATCGAAGCCTTGGGCGGCGATCCAGTCGTCGTTATAGTAGGTATGTCCGTAACGCTCTCCGCTGTCGCAGATCAGCGAGACCAGCGATCCCTTCGACCCGTCGGCACGCATGCGCGAGGCGAGCAGGCAGAGCGCGAAGAAATTCGTGCCCGTCGATCCGCCGACCTTGCGGCCGAGGTGTCGCGAGAGCACACGCATCGCTGCCAGTGACGTTGCATCGGGTATCCGCAACATCCGATCGATGACGTTGGGCGCGAACGATGGCTCGACCCGCGGCCGGCCGATGCCTTCGATGCGCGAAGCTTTCTCGCTGATTGCCTGGGAGTTGCCCTTGGCAAAGGCTTCGAAGAACGCCGAATACTCGGGATCGGCAACGCAGAGGCGCGTCGCGAAGCGCTTGTAGCGGATGTAGCGGCCGAGCGTGGCCGTGGTGCCGCCGGTGCCGGCGCTCATGACGATCCAGGTCGGCACCGGATAGCGCTCGCGGCTCATCTGATCGAAGATCGATTCGGCGATGTTGTTGTTACCTCGCCAGTCGGTGGCGCGCTCGGCGTAGGTGAACTGGTCCATATAGACGCCGCCGAGCCTGGCCGCGAGTTCCTCAGCCGCGGCGTAGATGCCTTTGCCGTCGGCCACCAGGTGGCATTTGCCATGCTGCCGTTCGATCTCCTGGATCTTCTCCGCCGACGTGCTGGCCGACATGACGGCATGGAAGGGCAGGCCGAGCAGACGTGCGAAGTATGCTTCCGAGATGGCGGTCGACCCGGACGACGCCTCGACGATCGGCGTGTCGTGTCGGATACGGCCGTTGCAGATGCCGAACAGGAAGAGCGAGCGCGCCAGCCGGTGCTTGAGGCTCCCGGTCGGGTGTGTCGACTCGTCCTTCAGATAGAGGTCGATCCCTTCCAGCACCGGGATGTCGAGCCGCAGCAGGTGGGTGTCGGCCGAGCGCCGCTGGTCGTTCTGGATGATCTCCAGGGCGTGGCGCGCCCACTCGGCATCGTCGTGGGGCGCCACCGCCTCGTTGAGCAGATGAAGCCCGGTCACGTCATCCCCCGATCAGCTTCTTCTCGATCATGCAATGGATGCCCTTGTTGCCATCCACCGTCTGGGTGACGTGCAGGTCGGCCTGCAGGCTGCAAAGCATGTAGGCATCCTCCGGCTTCAGGCCGGTCTTGGCGGTGATCAGCCGGATCATGTCGCGCAGTGCTTCCTTGGCAGCGTCGTCGAGATCCTGGTCGAAACCGTGGGTGATCCAGTGCGTGGCCGTCTCGGCGCGCGGATTGGTGAGCTTCATGTCCTTGCGCACCGTGAAGCGGAAGGTGCCCGACAGCGATGTCTCGAGCGCGGTCAGGTTGACTTCGCCGTCGCCCTGGACGCCATGGCCATCGCCGGTCGAGAACAGGCCGCCATCGGCAAAGACCGGGAAGTAAACGGTCGTGCCGACCTGGAAGTGCTTGTTGTCGATGTTGCCGCCGAAGGCGCGCGGCTCGACCGAGCTGCACTGGCCCCATTCGGCCGGCGGCGCCACGCCCATGATGCCGAAGAAGGGCTTGAGCTGGATTTCGGTACCCCATGGCATCGTGCAGACGCCGCGGTTGGAATCGATCGGAATGTGCGTCAGGCGGTAGAAGGGGAAGTCCTCGGGCAGCGTGCCCATCAGCGGGCGCTGGACGTTCCAGCCCCAGTTGGTGCGGAACTTGATGTCCAGCACCTCGACCGCCAGAACGTCGCCGCGCTCCGCGCCTTCGACATGGACGGGGCCGGTCAGGATATGGCGTCCGATATGGGGTTTCAGCTTGCCGAGGATCTCGCGATGCTCGGGCAGGACATTGAAAGGCTCGCCCGGCAGGATTTCGGCGGCGCCGGACACGCAGTGAATGGTGGCGATATCGCCCGACTTCACACGCAGTTGCGGTTCGAGCTGGCTGTCGAAATAGCCCCAGTGGCAGGTATCGGGCGAAGAATGCAGTTCATGCGTGGCCATTTGGTTCCCCTCGATCGTGCAGCGGTTGAAGCACAATCCCTACCCCGGATGCTATAGGCAGGCGCATGAACTACCGCCACGGCTATCACGCCGGCAATTTCGCCGACCTCCTGAAGCATACCGCCCTCTGCGAATTGCTGCGTCTGCTGACGGCCAAGGACAAGAAACTGTTCGTGCTCGACACGCATGCGGGCGCCGGCGGCTACGATCTCGCCGCCGACAGGGCGAGGCGTACGGGCGAGGCCGAGGCCGGCATTGCCCGGCTGCTGGCCGACGGGAAGGCCGGCGCACCGGGGGCCGTCGCGCGCTACCTCGCGGCCGTCCAGGCCTATGACCGCAAGTTCGGTGCGCCGTCGGGATCGCTGCGCCGCTATCCCGGCTCGCCACGCCTGATCCGGGCCGCATTGCGCCCGGGCGACCGCTTCATCGCCTGCGAGCGCCATCCCGAAGAGGCTCTGGCCCTGAAACGCGAGTTCGCCGGCGACCGTGCCGTCGAAGTGCGTCAGGCCGACGGCTATCACGCCATCAAGGCACTGCTGCCGCCGGTCGAACGCCGCGGCCTGGTGCTGATCGATCCGCCGTTCGAGGCGACCGACGAGTTCGAGACCCTGCTGCGCGCCGTCCGGCAGGGGCTGCGGCGCTTCGCGACGGGATGCTACGCAATCTGGTATCCGATCAAGGACGAGGAAGGCGCGGCCGGTTTCGTCGATGCTCTGAAGGACACGAAGCTGCTGGTCATGGAGCTGCGGCTGGGGCTGGACACGGCGCCGGGCAAGCTCGCCGCCTGCGGGCTCGCGGTGATCAATCCACCCTGGCGCTTCGAGGAAGCGATGCGGGAGGCGCTGCCGTGGATCGCGAGCCGGCTCGGACTCGACGTCAGGACGACCGTTTCCGCTCCGCCAGCCAGTGCGCCGGCTCCGGCATCAGGAGCGTGATGGCGAAGGAGACGGCGCAGAGCGCGGCACCGGCCAGAATGGCGCCAGCATAGCTGCCGAAAAAGTCGTAGGCATAGCCGGCGGCGGGCGAGCCCAGGAGCGCGCCGACGCCGACGCCGCTGTAGAGCGCGCCGATCACCGAACCGAGTGCCCGCCCACCGAAATAGTCCGCGGCGAGGGAGGGTGCGATGGCGACGAAGCCGCCGTAGAAGGCGCCGAACAGCAAGGCGAAGATGACCAGCGCAACGGAGCTGGTCGATTGGGACCACATCACCATCATGACCCCCGCGCCGACGTACATGGCGGCGAAGGAGAGTCGGCGGCCGAGCAGGTTGGTGATGCTCGAAAACATGAAGCGGCCGACCGTGCTGCCGACGCCCAGCAGGACGATCAGAAGCACACCGAAGCCTTCGCCCAGCCCCATGTCGGCCGCGTAGGGCGCCAGATGGACGAAGGGTACGAACAGGCCGAACGACATCAGCAATGCACCGATGTAGATCGTCCAGAAGGGGCGGGTCCGCACGGCCTCGCGCAAGGTGAGGCCGGGCGGGATGGCCGGCGGGCTCCCCTTGGGAGCCGGCGGGTCGCCGTCGGGCGCGAGCCCGTAATGCTCGGGCGACCGGCGCACCAGGATGCCCGATACGACAGCACCGACGACGGTGAGGGCGGCGAGGATCAGGTAGGTCTTGCGCCAGCCGACGGCGGCAATCAGCTCGTGCGCGAGTGGCGCGCCGATCAGCGTGCCGACGCCAATGCCGGCGACAGCCAGGCCTGCCGCCGTGCCGCGCTTGCGCACGAACCAGCGTTGTACGGCCGCGACGCTCGGCACATAGGACAGGCCGACACCGACCCCGGCGCCGATGCCGTAGCCGAGGTAGATCTGCCACAGGCTCGTTGCGCCGGCAGCGAGGACCAGTCCCGCCGCGATCAGCATCAGGCCGCCGAACACGACAGGCCGCGGTCCGACGCGATCGGCGATCATGCCCGCCGGCAAGCCAAGGATGAAATAGAGGAAGGCGCAGATCGAGAAGACCAGCGAAGTCTCGCCCCGGCGGGCGGCAAACTCGCTTTCTAAAGCGCCGAAGAAGGCGGCGAAGGAATAGGCGACGGCAAAGCCCGTCAGCATGCAGAGGAAGGCGCCGGCGACCACCCACCAGCCGGCGAAGATGCGGGATTGGCCGACGGACATCAAAGAACTCCACTCGTACACAGGAGTATCAAGCTAACCGGCACGCGGCGGTTCATGCTTCGCCCGCCACCGAAGGATCGCGGGCGCTATTTTTTCTTCTCCGCCCCGCCCTCGTGCTCTTTTCCGAGTTCCCAGCCCCAGGCCTTGTAGGCGGCATCCGCGATCTTGGGGTCGAGCTCGTGTTCGGTGAGCTCTATGCCGCGACCCAGCTCTTCGGCGACGATGCCAAGCCCCATCAGCCTGGCGTGCTTCTTGTTGTCGGAGGCGATGACGTGCCAGGGCGCATTCTTGGTGTCCGTCTTCTCGAGCATGTCGTCATAAGCTTCGAGATATTCCTTGCGCTTGGCGATATTGCGGAAATCCTCGAGACCGACCTTGTGCCTCTTATAGGGTTTGGTCAGCCGATCGATCATACGGTTCTTTTGTTCTTCTGCACTGACATGAACCAGGATCTTGACGATTCGGACGCCATCGTCGGTAAGCTGTCGCTCGAATTCGTTGATTTCGTTATAGGCGCGTTTCCAGGCGTCCTTGCTGCAGAACCCTTCGATGCGCTCCACCAGGACACGGCCGTACCAGGTGCGATCGAAAATCGCCCAGTCGCCGCGCGCCGGCAGTCGATTCCAGAATCGCCAGAGATAGTGGCGACCCTGCTCCTCGGGCGGCGGCGCGCCGATCCGCCAGACATGCACTGACTTGGGTTCGAGTCCTGCGACGGTTCGCTCGATCAAGCCGCCCTTGCCGGCGGCATCCCAGCCGTCGATGCCAATGAGGACCCGTCCGCCTGTCCTCATATGGTGAATCTGGAGGTCGAGAAGGCGATTTTGCAGTTTTTTGAGCTGATGCTCGTACGCTTCATCGTCGATCGGACTGTCGATCATCTCGATCTTGTCCAGCCGCGGCCATTTGCCCATCGAATCCTCCACTGCCGGATCGTGCCAGCGCCTTGGGGGCAAGGCAACGTGCAGAGAGATTGACAGCAAGAACGGCTGCGACGACTAATCTCCGCGATGGTCGAAGCCGAGCCGACAATTCAGTGCACCATGCGTTCCGGGAAACCCGTCGTCGAAGTCGGCGGGACCTGGACGATTTTCAGTGTTCGCGGCATTCGGGAGAAGGCGGAGAAGGCGCTGCAAGCTGCCGGTGCCGGCAAGGCGACGACGCGCAGCGTCGATGCGCGCGCCGTCGAGCGGCTCGACACGGCCGGCGCCCTCGAGATTCTGGCGCTTGTCGGGGGCGGACCCGACGCCGAAGTCATGACCAAGGACCAGGCGCAGGCGGACGTCTTCGACGTCGTACGCAAGAACATGTGCGTTGCGCCGCCCGAGCGGCGTGTGAATTGGTTCGCGCACTGGCTGGAGGAGATTGGCCGCAATTCTCTCCATTTCTATACACAGGCCGTCAACCTGTGCGCCTTCTTCGGCGAGATCCTGGTGGTTTTCGTCGAGGCCTGCCTGCAGCCCAAGCGGTTCCGGATCAACGCCGTAATCCAGCAGATGTACGAGGTCTGGATTCGCGCCCTGGTGATCGTGGGGATCCTCTGCTTCCTGATCGGCGTCGTCATCGCCTATCAGGGCGTCGAGCAGCTTCGCCAGTTCGGCGCCGAGACATTCACCGTCGAGGCCGTGGCGATCGGCATGTTCCGCGAGCTGGGCGTGCTCCTGACGGCCATAATCGTGGCCGGACGGTCGGGAAGCGCCTTCACGGCCCAGATCGGCACCATGCAGGTGAACCAGGAAGTCGACGCCATGCGCACGATCGGTCTGAATCCGATCGAATGGCTGGTCTTGCCGCGGATTACGGCGTTGGTCTTTGCGATGCCGCTGTTGGCTTTCTGGGGCGATATGACGGGCCTCCTGGGCGGCGCGGTGGCCTGTACCATCTACCTCGATTTCACTTTCGTTCAGTTTTTCGACCGCCTGCGCGACACGGTCGGCGTCTGGCATTTCTACACAGGCATGATCAAGGCGCCGGTTTTCGGCATCGTGATCGCCACGATCGGCTGTTTCGAGGGGCTCCAGGTCAGGGGCAGCGCCGAAAGCGTGGGCCAGCTCACGACCAAGTCGGTCGTCGAGTCGATCTTCTGTGTCATCGTGCTCGACGCCATATTTTCAATCATCTTCCTGCTCGCGGGCGTCTAATGGCTGAAGGCGGACAGCTCGTCGACCATAGGAATGGGCGGGACGTTGTGCTTAGACTGCGCGGCATCCGCACGCAGTTCGGCGACAAAGTCATCCACGACAATCTCGATTTTGACTTATTCAAAGGCGAGATTGTCGGCTTGGTGGGTGGTTCGGGCACCGGCAAGTCGGTGCTGTTGCGGACCATTGTCGGCCTGAACGAGGCACGCAAGGGCACGATCGAAATGCTGGGCGTCGATGCCAGCACGCTACACGGCAAGGCCAAGCGAAACCTGCTGGCGCGCACCGGCGTGCAGTTTCAGGACGGCGCCCTGTTTTCCTCGCTGAACGTTACCGAGAACATCATCGTGCCCATCCGCGAGCATGCCGAGCTCGAGGAACTGACCATGCGCGAGATCGCCGCGCTCAAAGTGGCGCTGGTCGGCCTGCCGGCCGATACGGGCGAGAAGAAGCCCTCGGAGCTGTCGGGCGGCATGCGCAAGAGGGCAAGTCTTGCCCGGGCGCTCGCGCTCGACCCCGAGCTCCTCTTTCTGGACGAACCCACGGCCGGCCTGGATCCGATCGGCGCCGCACACTACGACGAACTCGTGAAGGGGCTTTGCCATAGTCTCGGCCTCTCCATCCTCATGGTGACGCACGATCTGGACAGCCTGAACGCCATTTGCGACCGCATCGCGGTCCTGCTCGACAAGCGCGTCGTGGTAGGTACCATGGCGGAAATGCTCGCGTACGATCATCCCTGGGTACGGGAATATTTCCACGGGCCGCGCGGCCGGGCCTCGAGGCAGGAGTAGAAGCAGCTTCCGATGGAAAGAAGATCGCCCTATGTGCTGATCGGCGCCGCAATGCTGCTGTTTATTGCAGCGGTGGCCGGCTTCGTGATTTGGAAGCTGCGGGCCGGTGATCGCACCGCCTATGCTTACTATGTGATTCTCTTCTCTGGCGACGTGCAGGGCTTGACCAACGATTCGCCGGTCTTCTACCGCGGACTGCGCGTCGGCCGGGTGAGCAACATCCAGCTCACCTCGCGGATCGACACTCAGCGCTCGACCGGGCGCGAGCGGCTTTCGGAGAAGATCGAAGTGACGGTTGCCGTCGACTGGGCGATCGACATCCGTGACCGATCTTATGCCGTCTTCGAGAAGCCGTTCATCGCCGGCGCACCGTACATTCAGATCGCCGGCCGCCTCGAATCGGACCATATCAAGCCGAAGAAGAGGCAGGGCGACAAGCCTTACCCGGAGATCCGCGAAGGCGCCTCGTTCCTTCAGGCGACGTCGACATCGGCTCAGGAACTTCTCACCAAGGCGAGCACCACGGTTGACCGGCTGAACGACCTCCTCAGCCCCGACAATATCGGGGCTGTCGGCGAAACGCTGCGCAACCTGCAGACGGCGACGGCAGCCTTCGCCAAGTCCGATACGGCCATCCAGTCGACCCTGGCCGAGCTGCCCGGAGCCGTCGCCGATTTCCGCAAGACCTTCGCCAAGCTCGATGTGCTGTCTGACTCGCTCAGTCTCATCGCCATGGAGATCGGCCCGCAGGACGCCGAGACCCGCAAAGCGCTGGCGGGCAAGGATCCCGGCGAGCTGCGCAAGACCTTGAGCGAGGCGCGGCATGCCCTCGCTAATATCGACGCCGCCGCCGGCCAGCTCAACAAGCTGGTGAGCGAGAGCAAGGGCCCGATCAAGAGCTTCACGGAGACAGGTCTCACCGAAGTCTCGCTGGCCATTCGTGAGCTTCGTCAGCTCACCGCCAACTTGAATATCATCGCGACACGGTTGGAACGCGATCCGGCTGCCTTCGTGTTCAGCGGTAAGCAAGGATATACGCCGAAATGATACTTCGTTGGGCCGTCTGCGCGGCGGCCGCCGCTGTTCTTGCGGGCTGCCAGTTCATCAGCGCGGTGGATTCAGCTGCCGAACCGACCGACCTCTATACGGTTTCTCCCAAGAGCACCTTCGATCCCGGCCTGCCCGACGTGTTCTGGCAACTCGCCGTCGAAGTGCCGGTGGCAGCGGCCAACCTCAATACCGGCCGCATCGCCATCGCCATGACGCCGACGTCGACGGACTACTATGCCAAGGTGGCGTGGACCGACCGGGCGCCGCTCATGGTGCAGACCCGGATTGTCGATTCCTTTGAGAATACCCGCAAGATCGTCGCCGTCGCCCGCGAGTCGATCGCGCTGCGGGCCAACTATCTGCTGCAGCCCGACCTGCGCAATTTCGAGGCGATGTACTATTACGGCCAGCCGCCGATCGTGAAGGTGCGCATCATCGCCAAGCTGGTGCGCATGCCGGACCGCCAGATCATCGGCGTCGCCTCGTTCGAGCGGTGCGTGCGCGCCCGCGGCGACAAGGTGCCGTTGGTGGTCAATGCCTTCGATCAGGCGCTGGGGAGTGTGATCAAGCGCCTCGTTTCGTGGACGCTCAGCACGCCGCCGCCGCGGCCGCCGAGCGACTCCGCGCCGTATGACATCGGCCGTTACCGCAATCCGCAGAATGCGGTTGTCGACACGGAGAACTGCCCGGTCGGCAACGACACGTCGAAGGTGCCGCTGACCGACGAATAGGCGCGCCGTTCAGGCGCGCTTCTTCACCAACGCCCAGGCGAGATCGGCCATCGCGCGTGCGCGATTGCCGTACTTGGTGGCGTTCTCCGACGAGGCATTGCCATCGAGGCCGCGCTTGTAGACGCCCTGCACGATGGCGGCGAGGCGGAACAGCGAGAAGGCGAGGTAGAAGTCCCACGCCGGCACTTCCTTGCGCCCCGTGCGGCGGGCGTAGGCCGCGAGATATTCCTGCTCGGTCGGGATGCCGAAGGTCTTGAGATCGATGCCGGCATAGCCGCCCGAGGCGCCGAAGCCTTCGCCGAAGTGATACATCATGCAGTTGTAGCCGAGGTCGGCCAGCGGATGGCCGAGCGTCGACAGCTCCCAGTCGAGCACGGCGATGACCCGCGGCTCGGTCGGATGCACGATGGTGTTGCCCAGGCGATAGTCGCCGTGATTGATGCGCGTCTCGTCGCCCGGCGGAATGTTCTCCGGCAGCCACTTCTTCAGGGCTTCCATCGTTTCGATGTCTTCAGTGCGCGCGAGATCGTATTGGCTCGACCAGCGGGCGACCTGCCGCTGGATATATTGGCCTTCGCGGCCGAAATCTCCGAGGCCGACCGCGCGGTAGTCGACATTGTGCAGGCGCGCCAGCACATCGTTCATCGAATCGAAGATCTTGCCGCGATCGGCCGGCGAGATGCCCGGCATCTTCGGGTCGGCCAGCACGCGGCCCGGCAGGAACTGCATGATGTAGAAGGCCGTGCCGATCACCGAATCGTCCTGGCAGAGCGCGTAGGGCTTGGGCACGGGCACGTCGGTGTGGTCGGACAGGGCCTTGATAACGCGGTACTCGCGGTCGACCTGATGCGCCGAGGGCAGGAGCTTGCCCGGCGGCTTCTTGCGCAGCACGTACATGCGGCCACCGCCGTCGGTCACGTGGAAGGTCGGATTGCTCTGGCCGCCTTCGAACTGCAGGACGCTGATCGGGCCGCGATAGCCCTCGACATTGTCCTTCATGTAGTCGGCGAGACGGGCTTGGTCGAAGACATGGGCCGCGCGGACGGGGGTGAGGTTATCGGGCAGGTCGGACATGGAACCGTTCTAGGATCGTGTTGGCCGATTTTCGAGGAACGTTTGCACGACAATCCGCATGGCGGTCAGTTTACCTGACGCTGCTTGTCGCCCCAGTAAGGCTTGCGCAGTTCGCGCTTCAGAATCTTGCCCGTGGGATTGCGCGGCAGTGCGTCGATGAAATCGACCGACTTCGGCAGTTTGTAGCCCGCGATGCGCTCGCGCGCCCAACCGATCAGCTCGCCGGCAGTAAGGTCGGCGTCAGGTTTCTTCACGATGACGGCTTTTACCGCCTCGCCCCATCGCTCGTCGGGAACGCCGATCACGGCGACATCGGCCACCGCGGGGTGGCCGAACAGAGCGCTCTCGACTTCGGCGGGATAGATGTTCTCGCCACCCGAGACGATCATGTCCTTCACGCGGTCGTAGATGTAGAGATAGCCCTTCTCGTCGAGATATCCGGCATCGCCGGTGATGAACCAGTCGCCCCTGATCGCCTTCTTGGTGGCGTCCGGCAGCCGCCAGTAGCCGTGCATGACCTGCGGCGAGCGCACCGCAATCTCGCCGACCTTGCCCGGCGGCAGCGACTTGCCGGCATCGTCGACAATTCGCAGTTCGACTCCGAATTGGGCGTAGCCGCAGGAAAGGAGCTTCTTGGCGTCGGATGGATCGTGATCCTCCGGCGGCAGCAGCGTGATCGCGCCCGTCGTCTCGGTGAGACCGTAGACCTGTTGGAAGCCGCAGCCGAAGATTTCCATGGCCTGCTTCAGCAGATCGGCGGGGATCGGTGCCGCGCCGTAAACGATCAGGCGCAGGCTCGAGAGATCGGTCTCGCGGATCTGCGGCGCCTGCACGAGAAAGAGGATCATCGCGGGTACCAGCAGCATCACTTCGATGCGCTCGCGCTCGATGGTGGTCAGCACTTTAGCCGGCACGAACTCGCGCATGACGTGGTTGGTAGCCCCGGCGAAGAGGCCGGCAATACCCCAGCCGGAACCGCCGATATGGAACATCGGCAGGCAGACGATCGTGGCCGTCCCGGGTTGCATCAGCCAGCTTCGGGTCCATTGCTCGAACATGAAGGCGAAGTTGGCGTTGGTGAGCTCGGCCCCCTTGGGCAGGCCGGTCGTGCCGCTGGTATAGAACTGAACGGCGGTGTCGGCTGCACGGGCGGGCAGGAGAGGGTCGGTCGCGGCATTGGCATCGCGCCATTCGGCGAAGGACGGCCACGCACCGTGGCGCGAGTCGAGGCTCACGATCCTGCGAACGGTCTTGAGCTCGTCGCGGATCTTCTCGACGACCGGGAAATACTCTTCGCCGACGAACAGAATTTCGGCTTCCGCATCGTTGATTATGTGCAGCACCTCCGGCGGCGCCAGCCGCCAGTTGACCGACACCATGACGGCATTGGCCTTGGCGATACCGAACAGAAGCTCGAAATAGAGGTCACTGCTCTTGTCGAGATGGGCGACCCGCGTGCCGGGCTTTATCCCCTCGGCGATCAGGCCGTTGGCGGCGCGGCTCGAAGCTTTGTCCAGGGCACCATAGGTCGTGGTACGGCCTTCATAGACCAGGGCGGCGACATCCGGCCGTTGGGCTGCATGGACTCGCGTGATATCGGCCAGGCCCACCATCTCGATACTCATTCGACGCTTCCTCTGCTCTCTTGCCTACTGCTTTTGGCTCGTTCCCGCAGGAAGCGAGCAGGGGCATCCTTCGGTGAATTAGGAGTGAATTCAAGCGCTTGATGGCCTAGTGTCGGGTCGGTCATCGGGTG
>NZ_HE997181.1:1099444-1114761 GCF_000312425.1 Reyranella massiliensis 521
GCGAGGGCCTGCTTCGGCAGGGCGTTGACGACCGAGGCCTTGCCCGAGGTCATCTCGTCGTAGATCCACTTGTAGGTCTTCTCCATGCCGTCCTCGAGACGGATCGACGGCGCCCAGTTCATCAGCTGCTTGATCAGCGTGTTGTCGCTGTTGCGGCCGCGCACGCCCTTGGGCGCGTCGAGCTTGTAGGTGCGCTTCAGCTTGATGCCGGCGATCTTCTCGACGATGTCGACCAGGCGGTTGATGCTGACCAGCTCGTCGCTGCCGATGTTCAGCGGCTCGACGATGTCGCTCTCGGCCAGCTTGATCGTGCCCTCGGTGCAGTCATCGATGTACATGAACGAGCGGGTCTGCTCGCCGTCGCCCCAGATCTCGATCTCGTGCTTGCCCGACAGCTTGGCCTCGATGACCTTGCGGCACATCGCGGCCGGCGCCTTCTCGCGGCCACCGTCGTAGGTGCCTTCCGGCCCGTAGACATTGTGGTAGCGGGCGACGCGGGTCGCCATGCCGTAATCCTCGCGGTAGTGGCGGGCCATGCGCTCGCTGAACAGCTTCTCCCAGCCGTAGCCGTCTTCCGGCAGGGCGGGATAGGCGTCGGCTTCCTTCAGCGCCGTGACATTGGCGTCGGTCTGCTTGTCGCCGTTGTAGACGCAGGCCGACGACGAGTAGAAGAAGCGCGGCACGCCGGCTTCCTTGGCCGCGACCAGCATGTGGGTGCTGACCAGCACCGACAGCATGCACTCCGCCTTGTGGGTCTCGATGAAGCCCATGCCGCCCATGTCGGCGGCCAGGTTGTAGATCATCGCGGCGTCCTTGGCCGCCTTGCGGCAGGGCTCCAGCAGGGCCAGGTCGCCCACCTGGTTCTCGACGCCCGGCGTCTTCTGGTACCACTCCGCCAGAGGCTTCACGTCCACCGCGCGGATCTTGGTATGACCGCGCTCCTGCAGCACGCGCACCAGATGGCCACCGATAAAGCCACCAGCGCCGGTGACGACAACGAGATCATTCTTCGACATCAAAAGCACCCTATGGATCGAAGCGGGAGTTTAACGGACTCTCAAACACTTGCGTGAATTTGGCCACGCCTCAGTCGAGGACGCGAGACGGCCATGGGGCATGGCCGTACGGAGGGTTCGTTTGCTCGCCTCAATCTCCTCCGTCAAGCGGTCGTCGCGCCGCACGCGCTGTGCATGATTTGGTTCGCTACCGTCCAGTAAGACATGCCCAGCCCGTACTCCGGCTATCTTGCAAGGACGGTGAAAGTGATGGTTCAGCGTAAAAAATGATCTATACCAGCCACATAGCCGCTTTTTTCGACTGACCGGACGCCGTGCTGGCCGACATCACCCCTGTCATCCTGACCTACAACGAGGCGGCGAATATCGGCCGCTCGTTGGAACGCCTGACCTGGGCTCACGAAGTGGTCATCGTCGACAGCGGGTCGACGGACGAGACGCTGCCGATTGCCGCCCGGTTTCCCAACGCCCGCGTCGTTCAACGGCCTTTCGACAGCCACGCCCAGCAATGGCGCTTTGCTGTCGAGGAAACCGGCGTCACGACCGAGTGGGTCCTGCGGCTCGATGCAGACTACATGCTCGAACCGGCATTGCGCGACGAACTCGCTCCACTGAAGCCTGAAGCCGAGACCGCCGCCTACGAAATCGCTTTCACCTACTGCATCGAGGGCCGGCCGCTGCGGGGCTCGCTCTACCCGGCGCTGCCAGTCCTGTTCCGCCGTGGCCGCGCTTCCTTCGTGCAGGACGGCCATACGGAAAAACTACGGATCGACGGTCAGGTGAGGCGGCTTCGTAACCGTCTCCTGCACGATGATCGCAAGAGCCTTGAGCGCTGGCTGCAATCGCAGGCGCGCTACCAGGCCTATGAGGCGGAAAAGCTCTCGACCCGGCCATGGGCCGACCTCGGCTGGGCCGACCGGCTGCGCTGCACGCGCGTTCTCGGACCGCCGGCCGTCGCCCTGCATTGCCTGTTGGGCAAGGGACTGATCTTCGACGGCAAGGCGGGTCTCCTCTATACAGCCCAGCGCATCACCGCCGACCTGATCCTGTCCATGCACCTTCTACGCCGCGACCTCGACCGCCTCGCCCCCGGAAAGACCCCGCGATGACGTTCATCCTGGGGCTGAATGCCTATCATGCCGATGCCGCCGCCTGCCTCGTGAAGGACGGCGAGCTGGTCGCTGCCGTCGAGGAGGAGCGCTTCCGGAGGGTCAAGCACTGGGGCGGGTTCCCGAGCGAGTCGATCCGCTATTGCCTTGCCGAAGCGGGCATCTCGCTGGGCGACGTCGACCATGTCGCGATCAACAGCGACAACCGGGCGAATCGCTGGCGCAAGGTCGCGTTCGCGTTGAGATCGGGTATCAGCCCGAGATACGTGCTTGATCGCTTGCGCAATCGTGGCGAACGCGCCGACATTGTCGGCAATCTCAAGAAACACCTGCCGGAGCAGGAGTTCCGCGGCACGACGCATGCCGTCGAGCATCATCTCTGCCATCTCGCCTCGGCCTTCCTGGTCTCGCCCTACGACAAGGCCGTGGCGGTTTCGGTCGACGGGTTCGGCGATTTCTCTTCGGCAGCCTGGGGCCTGGGCGAGGGCAGCAATCTCACCGTCGACGGGCGAGTCTACTTTCCGCATTCGCTGGGCGTCTTCTACGAGGCGATGACGCAGTTCATCGGCTTCCCGCACTATGGCGACGAGTACAAGGTGATGGGCCTCGCGCCCTACGGCCAGCCGACTCACGTGGAGCAGATGAAGGAGATCGTGCGCCTGCGGAACGACGGCACCTTCGCCCTCGACCTGCGCTTCTTCCGCCACGCCTCGGGCAGCGGCGCGAACTACCAGGTGAAGGACGGCATCCCCTCGGGCGGCCGTCTGTGGACCGACCGGCTGGCCGAATTGCTGGGTCCGGCGCGCGACCCCCAGGCGCCGCTGGAAGACCGCCACCGCGACATCGCGCGCTCCGCCCAGGTCACCTACGAAAACGCCTTCTTCAACCTGCTGAATGCCCTGCAGGCGCGCTACGGCAGCGATGCGGTCGTTCTGGCGGGCGGCTGCGCCTACAACTCGGTCGCCAACGGCAAGGTGCTGGAACGCACGCCGTTCAAGAAGCTCTATGTCCAGTCGGCCGGCGGCGACGCCGGCGGCGCCATCGGCGCGGCCTTCGCGACCTGGCACAAGACCGGCGGAGCAGAAGCCAAGCGCCATTTCGTGATGGATCATGCCTATTGGGGGCCCTCGGCGACGCCGGAACAGATCGCGGCGGCCATCGCCCAGCGCCGCGCCGATTTCGACGCCGCCGGCTGCACCATCGAGCGCATCGCCGACGAGGCCACGCTCTGCCGTCACACCGCGCAGGCGATCTCGGACGGCAAGGTGATCGGCTGGTTCCAGGGCCGGCTGGAATGGGGCCCGCGGGCGCTGGGCAACCGCTCGATCCTGGGCGATCCGCGCCGCGCCGACATGAAGGACATCCTCAACCTCAAGATCAAGCGGCGCGAATCCTTCCGGCCCTTCGCCCCGTCGATCCTGCGCGAGGCCGTGCCGGACTGGTTCGAGACCGACGGCGACGTGCCCTTCATGATGCAGGTCTTCCGCATCCGGAAGGAGAAGCGCAAGGAGATCCCGGCCGTCACCCACGTCGACGGCACCGGCCGCCTGCAGACCGTCACCTGGTCGAGCAATCCGCGCTATGCCCGCCTGATCTCGGCCTTCCGCGAGATTACCGGCGTGCCCATCGTGCTCAACACCAGCTTCAACGAAAACGAGCCGGTCGTGTGCAAGCCCGAGGAGGCGATCGACTGCTTCCTGCGGACAAAGATGGACGTTCTCGTACTGGGTGATACCCTCATCCGGCGATGATCTCGCTCACCGTCAACGGTCAGGTTCACGAGATCGACGTCGAGCCTGACAAGCCGCTGCTCTGGGTCCTGCGCGAGGACCTGAACATCGTCGGCCCGAAATTCGGCTGCGGAGTCGCGGCTTGCGGCGCCTGCACGGTGCATGTCGAGCGCACAGCCGTCCGGTCCTGTTCCTTTCCGGTGAGCGATGCCGCCGGAAAGGCGGTCGTGACCGTCGAAGGCCTGTCCCAGGGCGGCCAGCTCCATGCGGTGCAGCGCGCCTGGATCGAGAACCAGGTGCCCCAGTGCGGCTACTGCCAGCCCGGCTTCATCATGGCGGCGGCTGCCTTGCTTCAGGAGAATCCCAAGCCGACCGACAGCGACATCGACGATGTTCTGAGCAACATCTGCCGCTGCGGCACCTACAGCGCCATCCGCCGCGCCGTGCATCGCGCGGCGGCGATCCTGGGCGGCGCGTCGTGAAGAAGCTCGGCCGGCGCCTGGCGATCATCGGCGGGTTCGCCGGCGCCGGGTTGCTGGGCGTCGGTTTCTGGTTGGCCCGCGAGCGTGACCGGCTTGGGGATCGCAAGCTCCTTCAGGTGAAGTCGGACGAAGTCGGCCTCAATGGCTGGGTGAAGATCGGCCGCGACGACAGCGTCACCGTCGCCGTGCCGCGCGCCGAGATGGGGCAGGGGGTGCAGACCGCGCTCGCCATGCTCGTCGCCGAGGAACTCGATGCGCGCTGGGATCAGATCAAGGTCGAGGAACCGCCGGAGAGTGCGGTCTACCGCAACGTCGACATCCTGATCGACGGGCTGCCGTTCTCCCCGGAGGAGTCCGGCACCGTCGTCGACGCTGCGCACTGGGTGGCCGGCAAGCTGGGCGGCGTTCTGGGCGTCAATGCGACCGGCGGCTCGACATCGGTGCGCGATGCCTGGCGGCCAATGCGAATGGCGGGCGCTGTGGCACGCGACCTCCTGCTTCGCACTGCCAGCCGCAAGGCCGGCCTGCCCGTGACCGACCTTACCGTCGTCGACGGCGAGGTCCGCAAGCTCGACGGCACGAAGGTCGCCACCTTCGGCGAGCTGGTCGACTCCGTGGGCGACCTTGCCGAGCGCCCGCCGCCGCCGCTCAAGAAGCCGGCGGACTTCAAGCTGATCGGCAAGCCCCTGCCGCGCGTCGACGTACTGGCCAAGGTGACGGGCGCGGCCACGTTCGGCGTCGATGTGCGCCTGCCGGGCCTGCTCTATGCCGCGATCCGCAACGCGCCGACCTTCGGCGGCGAGGCGCTTTCGTTCACGCTCAAGCAGGAGAAGCTGCCCAAGGGCATCGAGAAAGTAGTGATCGTACCGGGCGGGATTGCCGCCATCGGCACCAGCTGGTGGGCCGCCAACCGTTTCCTCGACGATGGCCTTGACGTTAAATGGCAGGCAGGCCCTGAGCCGAAGCTGGAGTCGGCCGGCCTCTGGAAACGCTATGCGGAGCTGCTGGAAACCGGCAAGCCGGCGCTCACGCGCACGCTCGGCGCCGAGACGAAACCCGCCCAAACACAGGTGCTGACGGCGACTTATCGGGCGCCTTACCTCGCCCATACGGCCATGGAGCCCATGAACTGCACGGCAAAGGCCGGGCCGCAGGGTGTCGAGGTCTGGATGCCCAACCAGTCGCCGACCCTGATGCGGCTTGTGGCGGCCAAGGTCGCCCGCGTACCGCAGGACCGGGTGAGCGTGCACACGACCTTCCTGGGTGGCGGGTTCGGCCGGCGAGCCGAGGTCGATCTGGTGCGCCAGGCCGTGACCTGCGCGCTGGCGATGCCGGAGCGGCCGGTTCAGCTCCTGTGGTCGCGCGAGGAGGATGTCCGCCACGATTTCTACCGGCCGATGGCGCTGGCGCGCTGGCGGGCCGACCTCGAAACGACAGGCGGTGCGCGGAAACTAGTGGGGGTCGCCAAGCGGCAGGTGGCGCAGTCCCCGACCGACCAGTTCCCGGCGCGCACGATCGGCCTGCCGATGCAGGGCCAGCCCGAGGGCAATGCCGTCGAGAATCCGCCCTATGCCTTTCCCTTCTACCGGCTCGACGCCATCGTGGCCGACGGTTCGGTGCCGGTGGGCTTCTGGCGTTCGGTCGGCCATTCGCACACTGCCTTTTTCGACGAGAGCTTCGTCGACGAGCTGGCGGCGGCCCTGAAGAAGGACCCATTCGAGTTCCGCCGCGACCTGCTGGCCGACAAGCCGCGGCACCTGAAGGTGCTGGAGACGGCCGCGCGGGAAGCGGGGTGGGGCACGCCGCTGCCTCCGGGATCGGGCCGCGGGATCGCGCTCCGGGCCTCCTTCGGCTCGATCGTGGCGCAGGTTGCCGAGATCGCCGTGCCGGACGGCAAGACCCTGCAGGTCAAGCGCGTCACCTGTGCAATCGATTGCGGACCCGTGGTCAATCCCGCGATCGTGCGGGCGCAGATGGAGAGCGGCATCGTCTACGGCCTGTCCGCCGCGATCTACGGCGAGATCACTCTGGCCAATGGTGCGGTTGAACAGGCGAACTTCCCCGACTACGACGCCGTGCGGCTGGCCGAGGCGCCGGCAATGACGGTGCACTTGGTCGATAGTGGCTCCCAGATCATTGGCGGCGTGGGAGAGCCCGGCACCCCGCCCATTGCTCCTGCTGTCGCCAACGCCATCTTTGCAGCGACAGGAACACGCCTGCGAGACTTGCCACTGAGGCTGGCTTAATCTCACTGAGGCTGGCTTAATCTCGATGATTAAAGAATCTTTCCGCTGTCAAAATTCGGCGATCTAGGAGAAATTCACAGGTCGTCAGCGAATTTCCTGGGCCCGCTTGCCGCCAAGAACAGCCTTCTGGCCCTGCTCGGCAGCGACCTCGAACACGGCGCACCGTGGCTGCATTACCCCCATCCGTATTGCGACTTCGACATAGCGGGTTTCGCCCGTCGCAATAGCGACGACTTTGGAGTCAGAACCTTCTCCGGCGCTGCATCGCATATCGTATTGCCCGGGCTCGACGTCGACCAGGAACCAGGTGTCGGCCCCAAGGGCGCCGAGCGCGCGTTGCCCCATGGTGACGTTGACCGAATATGCTCCCCCAAAGACCGACTCTCGGTAGATATAGAAGGCGGCCTTCCCGGAAGGGGGTGCCTGGAACCGCTTGCCCTGGAGATCAAGATCGGCAGGCGCCATCGGGACTGAGGCACACGCCGATACGGACGCAAGCGCACTCAACGCCAGCCAACGCGAATATCCCTTCATTTGTCCTCCCTTATGAGTTGTATTTTGTCTCATCAATACCCGTAGTCAAGATGGATCGCGCAGCACAGGGCAACCCCAGTCGAAGGGGCTGGACGGCTTCACTTGCCTCCGACGGATTTGTCGGAAGCTTCGCGAAAACTGGAGGGTGAGAAAATGGTGCCGGGTGAGGGGATCGAACCCCCGACCTTCGGTTTACAAAGTCTACGGACGAGCCAAAAACCCCGGCTTTATTGACCTTTCCGTCGCCGCTTCAGGCCCTCCCGGGCCGATTTTGCGGCCCGAGTCCCCTCCGGAATCCCCACCAACCGAACGGCGTTCGCCAGCGGGTCGATGGGCGTTCCGATCTTACCTTTCCAGCGCCGGCGCGTCGCCTTGTCGACGGCCTCGGCGATCTCGGTCGAGGCGAAGCCGATGTAGAAATCGGTCGACTGCGGGCTCTGGTGTCGGGCGGCACCCTGGGCGGCGCCTGGCATCACACGGGCCACTTCGGTGATCCCGCGGGCGCGAACGTCGTGGAAGCGGTGCGGTGCCTTGATGCCCGCCACCTTGGCGCTCGATCGCCAGCTCGTGCGGATGTGCTTGAGGCGCTGCCACGTTGCCGCCTCCGGCTTCATGCGGCCCAGTAGGACAGCCTGCCAATCGCTCTGCCCCGGCCAAGTGATCAGGTAGGTCGTGCGGCGGGCGTGCGCCTGGCGCGCGAGACGTTGCAGCAACCGCCAGCCCGCCTTGCCGCCCCAGGCCACTTCCTCGTTGCCGGACTTCGTCTCGCCGGCGTTGAATCTCAGACCTTGCAGCTCCGGGTCCATGTGATGCAGCTGGACCGCAAGGGCCTCGTTCAGGCGCAGGCTGAAGAGACGTGCCATCTCGCCGGCGTCGACCGTCCAGGGAGGCGCCACGCTCAGCCTGGCTTGCAGTTCGACGTCTGGCATCGGCCGCGGGATCCGCCGGGGCAGGCGGTGGAAGTTGATCTCCGGAACGACTTCGAGAATCCGGCGCCCGCTGGTCTTGTCGATCGTCTTGGTGGCGATCTCCAGCATGCCCTCGAATGCCGCAAGGTAATTGTTGGTCGTGCGCGGCGAGCGCACCTTTCCGGTATCCAGCCACAGGTCCGGCACGGTCGGATCGGGGACGTCGTCCAGCTTCACGCCTGGACCGCCCCGCCACTTCTTGAGGGTCTGGCGCGCGGCGAAGGCTTCATAGCCGCGGACCGTGCGCGGGAGTTCGCCTGTCGGATCGTCCGGCGGTTCGCCCGTTTCGATCTTGGCGACTGCCATGTCGGGGCCGAAGAAGGACAGGATCTCTCCGACGTAGAGGCGGGCGTTGTTGCGGTGGCTCACCTATCGCATCGCGCTGGGCATCGTCATGAACACCCTCGATCTCGCCGGCGAGTGTACCGACATGATCGACCCCGAGGCCTGCACCCTGAACCTGATGTTCGAGCTGGGCGAGGATGCCGCCAAGGTGTGCCGGCTCGTCCAGGCGACGCCGGCCAAGGCCCTGGCCGACAGTGCTTCGCGGGCGGAGTTCTTCTACGACCAGGCCGTGTTCGATCGCCTCCGGCCGCTGCGCGATGACGACGTTGCTCACCGAAGCGGCGCGCGCCCTCCTGCAGGTCGACAACACGTCGACCCACATGGGCTTGCCGGGCAACGGGCCGGCCAGGACGTCGAGGCAGTCGAAGTCGCGGCCGTTGATCCGGACCCGGCCGACGATGCCGGGCGCCGCCCGATCGCGCGGCCGGTCGCATTCCACGTAAACGATCAGCTCGGGGCCGCCGACATCCCAGCGGTTCCCTTCGAACGCCGGCACGTTGCTCGGCCGAGCATTCAAATTGAGGAGCCTGGCGAGCTGCCGGGCGCGCTCCTCGCTATAGCCGCCGACCCACAGGCTCTCTGCATCCGTGCCGGTCTGGCGATCGATGACGTGCCAGCCTTGGCCCTTGATCGTGACGATGCCGCTCGGCCGGGCGTAGTAGCGATTTTCGGGCATGCGGCGAGACTAGTGCGCAGAGATCGGCGCCACCTCCGGCAATGTCGCTCAAGGATAATGCCGATTCGAGAGAGCGTCCGCCTGCATGCGCGTGCATGCGCACAACAGGTTGTGGGATGGCACGCTGCCAGCAGGCCGAACGGCGTTCGGCGCAAGTGCCGGTTCGTTGTTACTTCTTCGCCTGGTCACTGACTAGCCTGTCCAGAGCACCCGTAGGGTGCGGCTGGCGGTGCTAGGTACGGCGGAGAAGTTCCTTTTTTCCCCAGTCTGAGGCTGGTCGCAGAGCTCTCAGTTTGCTAGCCGTACTAACCGGGAGAGCCAGTTGTCCGATAAACGTATCCAAACCAATGATATAAAGCCGTTTCTGAGCTGGGCGGGATCGAAGCGGAAACTCATCCGGCATCTCGATCCCCTGATTCCGCAGCATTTCGACAAGTACTTCGAGCCCTTTCTCGGTGGCGGGGCGCTCTTCTTCCACTTGCAGCCCAAGCGTGCGGAAATATCGGATGCAAGCTACGCGCTTGTCGAAACCTACCGAGCTGTTAAAGCCGCGCCCGATCAGTTGCTAAAGCTGCTACGGCCCCTAAAGCCGACGCGCGAGAACTTTGACCGAATAAAGCTTCAGAAGCCGCGCAGCGAGGTAAACCGAGCCGCCCAGTTCATCTTCCTAAACAAATCGTGCTGGAATGGCTTATATCGCGTGAATGCCGCGGGCATTTTCAATGTCCCGTTTGGTCAGCCAAAAAGCGATTTCATCGTTGATGAGGCGAATCTACAGAACTGCTCCAGACAGCTTCGAAGGCGAGAGGTCTCGCTCCGTTGTCAGGATTTCGAGGAGATATCGACCCGCGTCGGCGAAGGCGACTTCGTGTTCCTCGATCCTCCTTATGTGACATCCCATAACCTCAATGGATTCGCCGATTGGAACGAGAAACTGTTCCGTTGGAAAGACCAAGTAAGGTTAGCGGCCATGGCAAGAACCCTAGTCGAGAAGCGAGCGAACGTGCTGATTACGAACGCCGACCATACAGACGTACGTGATCTGTACCCTGGGTTTGGAACGGTCTCGTTCCGCCGCGCATCGACGTTGGCAAACGACACGAAGAAGCGGCGGCAAACCTCCGAACTGATTCTGTTCGGTGGGCCACACTACGAATCTAAGGGGCAAGACTACGGAGGGGGGCGATGGCGGGAACAGTTGAGCTCCTGAATCCAGCACACATTACACCGAATCCAGACAATCCGAGGCTGATCTTCCGACTGCAGGAGCTAGAAGAGCTCGAGGAAAGTATCGCGTCGCAAGGAATTCTCGTCCCGCTGTCAGTTTACACCGAGGGAAAGAGCCGTTTCGTCATCCTGGACGGGGAGCGTCGGTGGCGCTGCGCGCGGAAGCTGGGCCTTCATCGAGTTCCCGCCATCGTTCAGCCGAAACCTCCGCGCGTGCAGAACATCATGATGATGTTCGCCATTCACAACGCCAGGCGCGACTGGGATCCTCTTCCGACAGCTCTTAAGCTGCAGACACTTGAAGCCGAGCTGGAAAAGATTCGAGGGCGCAAGCTAACTGAAACAGAGCTCGCAGCATCAGCATCGCTAAGTCGCGGAGCGGTTCGACGGTATCGCAAGATCTTGCGAATTCCGGCTGATCTCCAAAAATCACTATTGGAAGACCTGGCCGACCCGCGAAGTAAGGAAGCAATCTCTGTCGACCAGGTCATCGAGGCGGTCGACGCAGCCGACAAGTTGGCGAAAGTTGGAGTTATTGAGCCTACGCAAGAACGACCGCTGGTGAATGCATTCATCCAAAAGTTTCGTTCGGGGACAATTAACAGCACTGTGGAGCCACGCAAAATTGGAGCGGTCGGACGTGCTGTCGATCGAGGCGAGGTCCAGCTAGCGCGGGTGAAAACCGTCATCCGGCGGTTCATGACGCAACCGACAATGTCGATCGGGGATGTAGTTTCCAGCACTACGCAGGCGATTGAGAAGACTAAAACACTTCAGCGAGGCTTGGCTGCATTCGAGCAAAAATGGCTAGCGGTTCTGGAGGAGGACAACGAACTCGCAACTGAGTTCGAAGATCAGATCCGCGCGCTCATAAGCCGATTGCGGGCACTTCTGTAGGAGTGCGCTGCGATGGCTGCTTCACTGCCGAACTTTGTAACTATCCCTAGCGAACTACTACAGGTTGCCCACGCTTGTTATACCGCGCTGCGCGGAGCTGGACTGCATTGTGAACATTCCGAGCCACATTTTCCCGAAACCGCAAGCCTCTATACCAATCGCCGGGGCGAACACCGCTTCTATCTTGTGGAGGCCAGGATCAAGATCGAGCGGATCGATCTTTGGGCGACGTTCGGAAGGTCTTGCAGTTCAGCTACCTTTATAACTTTGTGTGTTCCTGACACTGCTACCCTGGACGGTAAGTCGGTTGCCCGTGCGCGCCGACTAGGCGTCGGACTCACGGTTGTAGCCGCCGACGGCTCAATGACAGAAGTAGCCTTACCGGCTGATCTTTCGGTGAATGTTTCGCTTCCGCCGCTCACTGGGCAGGCCAAGAAACTCAGACCCCACTTAACACCCATTCATGACGCAATCAGCAATGGCGACTGGAAGCGGGGATTCGAAGACGCATGCAAGCTCGCGGAAAACACCGCCCGGAATTACTTGAAGCGCCAAGTGAGGAATGCAAGTCCAATCAGTATCAAGAACGGTGCTAAGACGGAAACGCTGACTCTGAAAAAGGTTAGCAAGATGACGCTTGGTCAACTGGCCGATGCCTTTTGCAACATGCTCATGCCGAAGTACATCGATACGTTTCTATGCAGCAGCTTGAAGGGAATAAACCCCGATAGGATTAGCGCTGCTCATGGCCAACTAGTCGGTGCGAAAGAGAAAAGGCTTCGCCGAAACATCGGTAAGCACATGTGGACGATACACAATCTCTTGAAGGTGGTTCCCTAAAACACCCGGTCATATTCGCAAGAACGATTGCACGCGTTAACTTGCTCCAGCAAGGTGCAGTTCGCCAGCGGCGGACCGGCGAACGGCGTTCGCATCATCAGTTTGTCTGTTTCAGCATGCGGTAGCGCCGCGGGGCTTACACTCAAGAATGAGATGGGGCGCCTCGAGGCGCTGGCTTCAACCCGCGGTAGGACACTGCTGGGAAGCGAACGGCGTTCGGGTGCAGGTGGGGTCAAGGCCAAAGGCATCCGACTGCGGGTGACGTGCCTGGCTTGCAATCGGCCGAAGCGGGTGGTCGACCTCAAGGATCTGCCGTCCAAGTTCGCCGACTGGCGGCTCGCCGACCCCGAGGTCGTGTGGCTGGGCGAGGATCCAGCGACAATTCAGAGACGCCGGCGTTTGGATTTGGCTAAAGTTCGCATTCGGGCAGGGCGAGAAGGTTGTCGTTCCAAACCCCGTCGGCATAGGTCCTTAAGTATTTACCGTTGGGGCCGTTTACGACCCCAATGTCCGCGCGCTTGCCATGAACCAGTGTGTAGAAGGTATTAGTCTTGCTTTCGATGGAGAGGATCACTTGTTCCCGTGTCCACTTCCATCGCCCCGGAACTCCGAGATGAGTTATCCCTTCGTAGCGGTTCGTACGGGGAACCTTGTTGATGCAGGTGACGATCGAGTCGGCCATGTATCTATCTCGGGTCAGTTGTTTGGCGCATCGGGAGTGGGATCCCGAGTATATAGCGCCTTCAGTATCAGATAGATGGCGATCGGCTCCTTCTGTGCTCCGGTCAGGTAGAACATGATGTCGTGGCTGAGATCGAGGGTCATGCGAAACTCGAACTCTTGAATGCGATCGGTTCGGGCCTTTTCAAACCAATTGATCAACACCACAACGAACTGCAGAGCCAAGTATGCCTCGCGGCCAGCAGCAATGTCGTTGCGGACTTCCTGTTTCTCATCGTCCGTGCCGGCAAAAGGTGCTGGAGCCTTCTCCTCGTCGAACTCTTCCAGGCTCCGAATCCATTGCGCTTCGCAGAGTTCGTAGAGCAGTATCGCAAGCACCTTCATCAGGGATAATGGCTTGCCCGGGTCGGCCATTTTGCCATTCAGCCATTCGTCGCACCGCGCCTTCCAGGCCCGGTGCGCCTCTTTCAAGGCCTTACTGCTTGGATTGATGGCATAGCCGACTGACTGCACAATAAAGTGCTGCGCCCGCAGAAAATCGTAGCAGAACGCTTCTTCGTCCTTGAGCCAGTCATCGATAGTCGTCGGGCTGATTTGCAGGAACAAGTGCCTACCTCGACGGCAGGCTTATACGTTCCCGCTCGCTATCAGACCTCTTACGAGGGTACTGAATCCAATTCAACCAGCTTTGGGGCTTCGGGCACCGAGGCAGTTGTAGCCTGACGAACCCGCGCGCCGATGAGCTGACGAATCGTTGTGATTTGCAGCGGCTCGCAATAGTCGTCCGGAATAACTGGGCGACCATTGGAATACAGCTTGCTAAAGCGACCCGTGTCGCGGGCTACAGCCGTGCCCACTGGATCCCTCGCAAGTAGAGTATTCTGCTCCATGTCATCCAACCCCTAGCTCACCCGCTAAAACGAACTCTTAAACAAGATGTTTATTTAGTCAACGAGGACGAAATTGCGATAATCTAAAGTCAAGTCGAAAAAATATAAAAATAACAATGAGTTAACGGGATTTTTCGCCCTCTACATGTATTTCAACCATATTGGGAGAAACGCAACCCAATCGGAAAAGCTGCGAAACTGAATAGCATCACGCTAAGAGCCCGAACGCCGTTCGCCTGAGTCCCCACCAAGAGTCCCCACCAAAAAAGGGACAGGCCTCTAAAATGGTGCCGGGTGAGGGGATCGAACCCCCGACCTTCGGTTTACAAAACCGCTGCACTACCGCTGTGCTAACCCGGCCCGCCTGGAAGGGGCCGCACCATAGTCGAATGCGGCCGAAGGTGCATCAGACTGACTGTCGCTGCCGTGCCCATTCGTAGGCGGCGACCGCCGCGGCATTGGAGACGTTGAGCGCGGCCAGGGCGGCGCTGGTCGGAATGGTGATGAGGCGGTCGCACTTTTCGGCGGTCAGGCGGCGCAGCCCTTCGCCCTCGGCGCCGAGGACGATGCAGGTGCGACCGCGCAGGTCGAGGGTGCCGATTGCGGCCTCGCCGCGTTCGTCGAGGCCGTAGCGCCAGAAACCCGCCTCCTTGAGCTGGTCGAGCGCGCGGGCGAGATTCACCGCCCGCACCAGCGGGACGACTTCGAGCGCGCCGGAGGCCGCTTTTGCCAGGACGCCTGTATCGGCAGGGGCGTGGCGGTCGGTCGCGATCACGCCGGCGGCGCCGAAGGCGGCGGCCGAGCGCAGGATGGCGCCGACATTGTGGGGGTCGGTCACTTGATCGAGGGCCAGGACGAGGGCGTCGTCGCCGCACCGCGCCAGCAGGTCTTCCAGCATCGGCTCCTCGAGCGGGGCCACAAGGGCTGCGATGCCCTGGTGGACGGCCCCAGTCGGCAGGCGTTGCGCCAGATCCTCGCGGGGAACGATAGCAACGTCGGTCTTGCCGATCTCGACCTTCAGCCGGTCGGCCATCTCGCGGGTGGCAAAGAGCCTTTCGATGCGGCGATCGGGGTTGGCGAGGGCCGCCACGACGGCGTGACGGCCATAGAGCCATACCGATTGATGGCCCCCACGCGGTTGCCGATTGGCAGGCTGTCGATGGGGGCGGTGGGGGCGTTGACGCATGCCGACGCTTGTAGGGTGCGGCGGGCATGCGGGCAAATACTGCGCCTCTGAGGGAAATGGGCCTTGACGTAACCCATTGGATTTGCGAGCAACGCCCGCCCGCGAAAGCGGGTTGAACGGGCTAAACTCGCGCTGCGTACCGCAGGTTCGGAGGGGTGGCCGAGCGGTCAATGGCAGCAGACTGTAAATCTGCCGACTTCGCGTCTACGAAGGTTCGAATCCTTCCCCCTCCACCAACGGACACAGCGTGAGTTTTGGCTCGGTTCAGGAGATTGCGGGTGTAGCTCAATGGTAGAGCAGAAGCCTTCCAAGCTTACGACGAGGGTTCGATTCCCTTCACCCGCTCCAGAGTTTGCTAAGGCCGGTCGGTCGAAAGAATGACGAGGGTCGTGACACCATGACGAAGGCGAAGTTTGAGCGGAGCAAGCCGCACTGCAACATCGGAACGATCGGTCACGTTGACCACGGGAAGACGTCTCTGACGGCGGCG
>NZ_HE997181.1:1116023-1238329 GCF_000312425.1 Reyranella massiliensis 521
CGTCACCAAAGTCGTTAAGTAATGCTCTAGCGATTATGCCGCCGGCAGTCTATGAGACCGCTGGCGGCACGTAGGAGTGTAGCTCAGTTGGTAGAGCATCGGTCTCCAAAACCGAGGGCCGGGGGTTCGAGTCCCTCCACTCCTGCCATTTTCTGAAGAAAAGCGAGCATGACGAAGAATCCGATAGAATTCGCCCGCGAAGTCCGCGCCGAGGTGGCCAAGGTCACCTGGCCGACCCGGCGTGAGACCATGATCACCACCAGCATGGTGTTCATCTTCGTCGTGATCGCGGCGTTGTTCTTCCTGGTGGCCGACAAGCTCATCGGCTTCGTTATCAAGCTGCTGCTCGGGGTTTCCTGACCATGGCCCATCGCTGGTACGTCGTTCACGCCTATTCGGGCTTCGAGAACAAGGTCGCCCAGTCGATCCGCGAGCAGGCCGAAAAGAAGGGCTTGGCCGAGGAAATCACCGAGGTCATCGTGCCGACCGAAGAGGTCGTCGAGGTGCGCCGCGGCGCCAAGGTGCAGACGGAGCGCAAGTTTTTCCCGGGCTATGTGCTCGTGAAGATGGATCTCACCGACGACTCCTGGCATCTGGTCAAGAACACGGCCAAGGTGACGGGCTTCCTGGGCGGCGGTGGCCGTGGCAAGCCGGTGCCGATCTCCGAAGCCGAAGCCGGCCGCATTCTGAAGCAGGTGCAGGAGGGCGTGGAGCGACCCAAGCCCGCCGTCAGCTTCGAAATCGGCGAGCAGGTGAAGGTGGCCGACGGCCCGTTCGCCTCGTTCAACGGCACGGTCGAGGATGTCGACGAGGAGCGGGCACGCCTGAAGGTGGCGGTGTCGATCTTCGGCCGGTCGACCCCCGTCGAACTCGATTACGCGCAGGTGGAAAAGATCTGATTCACCCCCATATTGGGGGACAAATTCAGGCTTGTGGCGGGCGGTTGGATTTGGTAGACCGCGCGCCCTTGGGAGGGCTGGCCGTGCGCCGGCCTTTTCTCGTGAGGCTGGTTAAGTTCCAAAATCCATGAGGATCAAGGACTTAACCTTAACATAGGGTGCGGGAGGCCGGCCATGGCCGTACCGCGCCGCCCATAGGAGGGGCAGGCATGGCCAAGAAAATTCAGGCCTACGTCAAGCTGCAAGTGCCGGCTGGCAAGGCAAATCCGTCGCCGCCGATCGGGCCCGCGCTCGGTCAGCAGGGCGTCAACATCATGGAATTCTGCAAGCAGTTCAACGCGAAGACGCAGAAGATGGAACCGGGCATGCCGATTCCGGTGGTCATCACCGTGTTCCAGGACCGCAGCTTCACCTTCATCACCAAGACTCCGCCGGTGACCTACTTCCTGAAGAAGGCCGCGGGCGTCGAGTCCGGCGCCAAGACGGTCGGCACGCAGATCGTCGGCAAGGTCACGACGAAGCAGATCGAGGAGATCGCCAAGCAGAAGATGCCGGATCTCAACTGCGATACGGTTGAATCGGCGATGGCGCAGATCGTGGGCTCCGCCCGCTCCATGGGCCTCCAGGTGGTGGAGTAAGCTATGACCCAGGGCAAGCGTTACAAGGCGGCGGTCACCACGGTCGACCGCGAGAAGATGTACCCCCTCGATGAGGCGGTGAAGATCGTCAAGGCGAACGCCAAGGCGAAGTTCGACGAGACCATCGAGGTCGCGATGAACCTCGGCATCGACCCGCGCCACGCCGACCAGGCGGTGCGCGGCATGATCGAGCTGCCGAACGGCACCGGCAAGTCGGTGCGCGTCGCGGTGTTCGCGCGGGGCGCCAAGGCCGACGAGGCCAAGGCAGCCGGTGCCGATCTGGTCGGTGCGGAAGACCTCGCCGAGAAGATCAATGCCGGCGAGATGAATTTCGAGCGCTGCGTCGCCACGCCGGACATGATGGGCGTGGTCGGCCGTCTCGGTAAGGTGCTGGGCCCGCGCGGCCTGATGCCGAACCCGAAGCTCGGCACCGTGACGCAGGATGTCGCCGCGGCCGTGAAGGCGGCCAAGGCCGGCTCGATCGAGTTCCGCGCCGAAAAGGCCGGCATCGTGCATGCCGGCGTCGGCAAGGCCTCGTTCAGCGAGGAGGCGATCGTCGCCAACGTGAAGGCGCTGGTGAACGCGATCAACCGCGCCAAGCCGAGCGGCGCCAAGGGCACCTTCATCAAGAAGGTGTCGCTGAGTTCGACGATGGGTCCGGGCATCAAGCTCGACCCGGCTTCCGCGCTGAGCTAGGCGCGGCGGCAGAGAGTTTTAGAGTTTCCGACGTCGGCCCCTCGATTGCAGGGGCCGGCGGAGGAGGGAGCGACGGGCCGCAAGGCTCCGAGCTCCACCTGTCCGAGACCGCCGGTGACCACCTTCGGGTGGACGTAATGGGGAAACCCGCCAGCGCAGACGGGGGCAAGGGAATCGACGCTGCACCTTCTGGTGCGCGCACGCGCCCGAACTTCCGGGGCAGGCGAACCGGACCGCAAGGTCTCCGTTCGCGCTAACCCGCCAACGGAGGCTGCGCAGTCTGTACCGCAGCCGGTCCGACCTGGATCCTCTGGGTTGGGCCTTATTTGGAGAAAGCCGTGAATCGTTCGGAAAAGGCCGAAGCGATCGCCGAGCTGAACCAGACCTTCAAGGGCGCAAACCTGGTGGTGGTCACCCGCCAGACAGGTTTGACGGTCGCGGAGGTCACGGACCTGCGTCGCAAGATCAGGGCAGCCGGTGCAAGCTACAAGGTCACGAAGAACAGGCTCACGCTGCGTGCCCTCGAGGGTACGTCCTTCACGGCGCTCGGCTCCCTTTTTTCGGGGCCGACTGCCATTGCCTACTCCGAGGATCCGGTCGCAGCGGCGAAGGTCGTTGCGGCGTTCGCCAAGACTAACGAGAAGCTGACCATCGTCGGCGGTGCATTGGGCGAGAAAGTTCTGGACGTCGCTGGCGTTCAGGCTCTTGCCACGCTGCCCTCCCTCGATGCGCTGCGCGGCAAGATCATCGGTCTCCTGCAGGCCCCGGCCACCAAGGTGGCGGGTGTTCTCCAGGCGCCGGCCGGCCAGCTCGCTCGTGTGTTCGGTGCGTACGGAGCCAAGGAAGACGGCGCGAAGGCGGCGTAAGCCGCGCGTCAAGCTATCCAAGTTACGTTCAACGAAGTTCGGGATATCAGGAGAGTTAAAATGGCAAATCTTGAGAAGCTGGTCGAAGAGCTTTCGGCCCTGACGGTCCTCGAGGCCGCTGAGCTCAGCAAGCTGCTGGAAGAGAAGTGGGGCGTCAGCGCCGCCGCTCCGGTCGCCGTCGCCGCCGCTGGCGGTGGTGCCGCTGCCGCTCCGGCCGAGGTGAAGGACGAGTTCACCGTCGTTCTCGCCGCCGCCGGCGACAAGAAGATCAACGTCATCAAGGTGGTGCGCGAGATCACCGGCCTCGGCCTCAAGGAAGCCAAGGACCTGGTCGAAGCCGCTCCGAAGCCGGTCAAGGAAGCCGTGCCGAAGGCCGACGCCGAGAAGCTCAAGGCGAAGCTCGAGGCGGAAGGCGCCAAGGTCGAGCTCAAGTAAAGCGTGTACCGATCGGGCTGGTTCCGCAAGGAGCCAGCCCTATCGGGCCTCTTCTCCGAGCGGACTCGATCGTGGTCCGTTCCGACAAGTGGCCCTCTGCGACGGATGGGGCGAACGGCTGGCGGGCCGGGAGCTCCGAGAAAGCAGCGGGTATTTTCTCCGCCCTTGAACCTTCGAGGACGCAGGATGGCCACGGCCTTCAATACGCGGAAAAGGATTCGTCGTTTCTTCGGCCACATCGAATCGGTGGCGCCGATGCCGAACCTCATCGAGGTCCAGAAGAGCTCGTATGAGAGCTTCCTGCAGCGTGTCACGCCGGCAGCCAAGCGCACCCAGTCGGGCCTCCAGGAAGTCTTCCGGGGCGTGTTCCCGATCAAGGACTTCGCCGAGCGCGCCAGCCTGGAGTTCGTGAAGTACGAGTTCGAGGAGCCCAAGTACGACGTCGAAGAGTGCCAGCAGCGCGGCATCACCTATGCAGCGCCGCTCAAGGTCACTCTGCAGCTCGTCGTGTGGGACATCGACGAGGAAGCCGGTTCGCGTTCGATTCGCGATATCAAGGAGCAGGACGTCTACATGGGCGACATGCCGCTCATGACCGACAACGGCACCTTCATCGTGAACGGCACCGAGCGCGTGATCGTGAGCCAGATGCACCGTTCGCCGGGCGTCTTCTTCGATCATGACAAGGGCAAGACCCACAGCTCGGGCAAGTATCTGTTCGCCGCCCGTATCATCCCCTATCGCGGTTCCTGGCTCGACTTCGAGTTCGACGCCAAGGACCTGATCCACGTGCGCATCGACCGTCGCCGCAAGATCCCGGTGACGACGCTCCTGCTGGCGCTCGACAACGACGCCACCTGGAAGAAGCGCGCCTCGGCAGCCGCCAAGAATCAGCCGCTCGATCCGGCGGACGCCCAGGGCCTGTCGCCTGAGGAGATTCTCGCCGCGTTCTACGGCCAGGTCGTCTACAAGCGCGAGAAGGACGGCTGGAACACGCCGTTCGACGGCGAGTCGATGCGCGGCGTGAAGCTGACGCACGATCTTATCAACGGCAAGACCGGCAAGTCGGTCGCCGATGCCGGCACCAAGATGACGCCGCGCCTGCTGGCCAAGCTCAAGGAAGCCGGCCTCAAGGAAATGCGCGTCTCGCCGGAGGAGCTGATCGGCCGCTACGCCGCGCTCGACGTCATCAACGAGAAGACGGGCGAGATCTACGTCGAAGCCGGCCAGGAAATCACCGAGGCCGTCCTCGAGCTGTTCGACGAAAACGAGATCGATGTCCTGCCGACGCTCGCCATCGATCACGTCAACGTCGGCCCCTACATCCGCAACACGCTGGCGGCCGACAAGAACTCGAACCGTGAAGAGGCGCTCCTCGACGTCTACCGTGTCATGCGTCCGGGCGAGCCGCCGACGCTGGAGCAGGCCGAGACCCTGTTCCAGGGCCTGCTGTTCGACATCGAGCGCTACGACCTCTCGCCGGTCGGCCGCGTGAAGATGAACATGCGTCTGGGCTTCGAGGGCGTACCCGACAGCCAGCGTACGCTGCGCCGCGAGGACATCCTCGCCGTCGTGAAGGTCCTGCACGACCTCAAGGACGGCCGTGGCGAAATCGACGACATCGATCACCTCGGCAACCGCCGCGTCCGTTCGGTCGGCGAGCTGATGGAGAACCAGTATCGCGTCGGCCTGCTGCGCATGGAGCGGGCGATCCGCGAGCGCATGAGCTCGATCGACATCGACACCGTGATGCCGCACGACCTGATCAACGCCAAGCCGGCGGCGGCGGCGGTGCGCGAGTTCTTCGGTTCGAGCCAGCTCAGCCAGTTCATGGACCAGACCAACCCGCTCTCCGAAGTGACGCACAAGCGTCGCCTCTCGGCGCTTGGACCGGGCGGTCTGACGCGCGAGCGCGCCGGCTTCGAGGTGCGCGACGTGCATCCGACGCATTACGGCCGCATCTGCCCGATCGAAACGCCGGAAGGCCCGAACATCGGCCTGATCAACTCGCTGGCGACCTACGCCCGCGTCAACCAGTACGGCTTCATCGAGAGCCCGTACCGCAAGGTGACGGCCGGCCGCGTCAGCGACGAGGTCGTCTATCTTTCGGCGATGGAGGAGGGCCGCTACACGGTCGCCCAGGCCAACGCCGAGATCGACGCCAAGGGCAAGTTCGTGTCCGAGCTGGTGCAGTGCCGCAAGGGCGGCGAGTACATTCTCGGCCGGCCCGAGACTATCGACTTCGTCGACGTCTCGCCCAAGCAGATCGTCTCCGTCGCCGCGGCGCTGATCCCGTTCCTTGAGAACGACGACGCCAACCGCGCGCTGATGGGCTCGAACATGCAGCGCCAGGCGGTGCCGCTCATCCAGGCCGAATCGCCGCTGGTCGGCACCGGCATGGAAGAGGTCGTCGCCCGTGACTCCGGCGTTGCCATCGCGGCGCGCCGCACCGGCATCGTCGACCAGGTCGACGCCATGCGTATCGTCGTGCGTGCGACGGAAGACGTCGGCCCGAACCGGCCGGCGGTCGACATCTACAACCTGCTGAAGTTCCAGCGTTCCAACCAGAGCACCTGCATCACCCAGAAGCCGCTCGTCCGCGTCGGCGACCACGTGAAGAGGGGCGACATCGTGGCCGACGGTCCGTCGACCCGCGATGGCGAGCTGGCGCTCGGCCGCAACGTGCTCGTCGCGTTCATGCCGTGGAATGGCTACAACTTCGAAGACTCGATCCTGCTCTCCGAGCGCATCGTGCGCGATGACGTCTTCACCTCGATCCATATCGAGGAGTTCGAGGTCATGGCCCGCGACACCAAGCTCGGCCAGGAAGAGATCAGCCGCGACATCCCCAACGTCGGCGAGGAAGCGCTCAAGAACCTCGACGAGGCGGGCATCGTCTACATCGGCGCCGAGGTGAAGGCAGGCGACATCCTCGTCGGCAAGGTCACGCCGAAGGGCGAGAGCCCGATGACGCCGGAAGAGAAGCTGCTGCGCGCTATCTTCGGCGAGAAGGCGGCCGACGTGCGCGACACCTCGCTGAAGGTGCCGCCGGGCGTCGAGGGCACGGTTGTCGAAGTCCGCGTCTTCAACCGCCGCGGCGTCGACAAGGACGAGCGCGCGCTCGCCATCGAGCGTGACGAGATCGAGCGTCTCGCCAAGGACCGCGACGACGAAAAGGCCATCCTGGAGCGCAGCTTCTACAGCCAGATCCAGGAAATGCTGCTCAACCAGGTCGTGGCCGGCGGTCTGAAGGGCCTCAAGCCGGGCACGCGGATCACCGACGAAGTGCTGGGCGAGTACACCCCCGGCCAGTGGCGGCAGATTGCGGTCAAGACCGACAAGAAGCAGTCCGAGATCGAGGCGCTGAACAAGCAGTTCGACGAATCGATGAAGCGTCTGCAGGACCGTTTCGACAGCAAGGTCGACAAGCTGCAGCGCGGCGACGAGCTGCCGCCGGGCGTGATGAAGATGGTCAAGGTCTTCGTCGCGACCAAGCGCAAGCTGCAGCCGGGCGACAAGATGGCCGGCCGTCACGGCAACAAGGGCGTGATCTCGCGCATCATGCCGCTCGAGGACATGCCGTATCTCGAAGAGGGCGGCCCGGTCGACATCGTGCTGAACCCGCTCGGCGTGCCGTCGCGCATGAACGTCGGTCAGATTCTCGAAACCCATCTCGGCTGGGCCGCGGCGGGTCTCGGCAAGAAGATCGGCGAGATGCTGGCGAATGCCCGGGAGGCTTCGGCGGCGCAGATCAGGAAGCATCTGCGCGACATCTACGGCGAGAAGACCTTCAAGAACGACATCGCCGATCTCGACGACGAGCATGTGATCGAGCTCGCCCGCAACCTCTCGAGGGGTGTGCCCTTCGCGTCGCCGGTGTTCGACGGCGCGCACGAGGCCGACATCGTCGGCATGCTGGAGATGGCGGGCCTCGACAAGTCGGGCCAGGTCACCCTGATCGACGGCCGCACGGGCGAGCCGTTCGATCGCAAGGTGACCGTCGGCTACATCTACATGCTGAAGCTGCACCATCTCGTGGACGACAAGATCCACGCGCGGTCGATCGGCCCCTACAGCCTCGTTACCCAGCAGCCGCTGGGCGGCAAGGCCCAGTTCGGCGGTCAGCGCTTCGGCGAAATGGAGGTGTGGGCGCTCGAGGCTTACGGCGCTGCCTACACGCTGCAGGAGATCCTTACCGTCAAGTCGGACGACGTTGCCGGCCGTACCAAGGTCTACGAGGCCATCGTGCGCGGCGACGACACCTTCGAAGCGGGCATCCCCGAATCCTTCAACGTTCTGGTCAAGGAGCTGCGCTCGCTCGGCCTCAACGTCGAACTGAACCAGTCGGTCACGTGAGCGTGGCCGACGACTTCTCTGCTTTCGCGAATTAAGTCCAACGAACCCCCAAAAGGGGGGAAATGAGGACCATAAAGATGACCGACCTCATCAACGTACTAGGCCAGCCGCAGGGCACGCCGACCTTCGACGAGATCCGCATCTCGATCGCCAGCCCAGAGCGCATCCGCACCTGGAGCCACGGCGAGATCAAGAAGCCGGAGACCATCAACTACCGCACGTTCAAGCCGGAGCGTGACGGGCTGTTCTGCGCCCGCATCTTCGGAC
The DNA here is from genome assembly GCF_000312425.1 of Reyranella massiliensis 521. Classification (GTDB taxonomy): domain Bacteria; phylum Pseudomonadota; class Alphaproteobacteria; order Reyranellales; family Reyranellaceae; genus Reyranella; species Reyranella massiliensis. The sequence goes on from NZ_HE997181.1 coordinate 1,124,181, forward strand.
CGATCAAGGACTACGAGTGCCTGTGCGGCAAGTACAAGCGCATGAAGTTCCGCGGCATCACCTGCGAGAAGTGCGGCGTCGAGGTGACGCTCACCAAGGTGCGCCGCGAACGGATGGGCCACATCGAGCTCGCCTCGCCGGTCGCGCACATCTGGTTCCTGAAGTCGCTGCCGAGCCGCATCGGCCTGCTGCTCGACATGACGCTGCGTGATCTCGAGAAGATCCTCTACTTCGAGAACTACGTCGTCACCAACCCCGGCCTGACCGCCCTCAAGTATCGCGAGCTCCTGAACGAGGACCAGTACCTCAACGCGCTCGACGAGTACGGCGACGGTTCGTTCGAGGCCGAGATCGGCGCCGAGGCGATCCGCGCCATGCTGCAGGCGATCGACCTCAACGAGGAGCGCCCGCGGCTGCGCGAGGAGCTGCGCGAGACGACCTCCGAGGCCAAGCGCAAGAAGCTCGTGAAGCGCCTGAAGCTCTGCGAGAACTTCATCGAGTCCGGCGCGCGTCCGGAGTGGATGATCCTCGAGCTGGTGCCGGTGATCCCGCCCGAACTGCGCCCGCTGGTGCCGCTCGACGGTGGCCGCTTCGCCACGTCCGACCTGAACGACCTCTATCGTCGCGTGATCAACCGCAACAATCGGTTGAAGCGCCTGATGGAGCTGCGCGCTCCCGACATCATCGTGCGCAACGAGAAGCGCATGCTGCAGGAGTCGGTCGATGCGCTGTTCGACAACGGCCGTCGCGGCCGCGTCATCACGGGCGCCAACAAGCGTCCGCTGAAGTCGCTCAGCGACATGCTCAAGGGCAAGCAGGGCCGCTTCCGTCAGAACCTGCTCGGCAAGCGCGTCGACTACTCGGGCCGCTCGGTCATCGTGGTCGGTCCGGAGCTCAAGCTGCACCAGTGCGGCCTGCCCAAGAAGATGGCGCTCGAACTGTTCAAGCCGTTCATCTACTCGCGGCTGCAGAACTACGGCATGGCCAACACCATCAAGGCCGCCAAGCGCATGGTCGAGAAGGAGCGGCCGGAGGTGTGGGACATCCTCGAGGAGGTCATCCGCGAGCATCCCGTCCTGCTGAACCGCGCGCCGACCCTGCACCGCCTCGGCATCCAGGCCTTCGAGCCGGTGCTGATCGAGGGCAAGGCGATCCAGCTCCATCCGCTGGTCTGCACGGCCTTCAATGCCGACTTCGACGGCGACCAGATGGCGGTGCACGTGCCGCTGTCGCTGGAAGCCCAGCTCGAAGCGCGCGTGTTGATGATGTCGACCAACAACATCCTCTCGCCCGCCAGCGGCAAGCCGATCATCGTGCCGTCGCAGGACATCGTGCTCGGCATCTACTACATTACGCTCGAGCGCGAGGGTGAGCCCGGCGAAGGCTCGCTGTTCTCCGACATCGGCGATCTCGAGCATGCGCTGCACAGCCGTACGCTGTCGATGCACGCCAAGATCAAGATGCGGCTGGAGGCCTATGACGACAAGGGTGTGCTGGCCCAGCGCGTGGTCGAGACCACGCCGGGCCGCATTCTGCTCGCGCAGATCCTGCCCAAGCACGAGAACCTGCCGTTCTCGCTGATCAACCGACTGCTGACCAAGAAGGATCTGCAGAACGTCATCGACTCCGTCTACCGCCACTGCGGCCAGAAGGAGACGGTGATCTTCGCCGATCGCCTGATGGGCCTCGGCTTCTATCACGCCTGCCGCGCCGGCATCTCGTTCGGCAAGGACGATCTCGTCATTCCGGCGGCCAAGGAAAAGCTGGTCGCCCAGACCCAGAAGGAGGTCAAGGAATACGAACAGCAGTACCAGGACGGCCTGATCACCTCCGGTGAGAAGTACAACAAGGTCGTCGACGCCTGGTCGCGCTGCTCGGATCGCGTGGCCGAGGAGATGATGAAGGGCATTTCAACGCCGCGGCCGGGCCGTCCGGTCAACGCGGTGTGGATGATGGCCCATTCCGGCGCGCGTGGTTCGGCGACGCAGATGAAGCAGCTCGCCGGCATGCGCGGCCTGATGACCAAGCCGTCGGGCGAGATCATCGAGACGCCGATCATCTCGAACTTCAAGGAAGGCCTGTCGGTGCTGGAGTACTTCAACTCCACCCACGGCGCGCGTAAGGGCCTGGCCGACACGGCGCTCAAGACGGCGAACTCGGGTTACCTGACCCGCCGTCTGGTCGACGTGGCGCAGGACTGCATCATCGTCGAGGAAGATTGCGGAACGGAGCGTGGCCTCACCATGCGCGCCGTCGTCGATGGCGGTGACGTGATCGAGCCGCTCTCGGAGCGGGTGCTGGGCCGTACGGCGCTGGACGACATCGTCGATCCGGTGAACGGCACGCTGATCAGCAAGGCCGGCGAACTGATCGACGAGGTCAAGGTCGAGCAGATCGAGAAGGCGGGGATCGAGGAGATCCGCATCCGCTCGGTGCTGACCTGCGATACCAAGATCGGCGTCTGCGGCAAGTGCTACGGCCGCGACCTGGCCCGCGGTACCCCGGTCAATATCGGCGAAGCGGTGGGCGTCATCGCCGCCCAGTCGATCGGCGAGCCGGGCACGCAGCTCACCATGCGTACCTTCCATATCGGCGGCGCCGCGCAGCGTGGTGCGGAGCAGTCGAACATCGAAGCGAGTCACGACGGCACCATCCAGGTGCGCAACCGCAACGTCGTGATCAACAGCCAGGGCGTTCCGGTCGTGATGGGCCGCAACACCGAGCTGGTGCTGATCGACGGCGCCCAGCGCGAGCGTGCCAAGCATCGCGTGCCCTACGGCGCGCGCCTGCTGGTCGACAGCGACACACCCGTCTCGAAGGGCCAGAAGCTCGCCGAGTGGGATCCGTACACCCTGCCGATCATCACCGAAAAGGCCGGCAAGGCGGTTTACGTCGACCTCGTCGAAGGCGTGTCGATGCGCGAAGTGATCGACGACTCGACGGGTATCTCCAACCGCGTCGTCGTCGACTGGAAGGGCCAGCCGCGCGGTGGCGATCTGCGTCCGCGCATCGCCATCCACGATGCCGACGGCAACCCGATCATGCTGGCCAACGGCCAGGAGGCTCGGTACCTGCTGTCGCTCGACTCGGTGCTCTCGGTCGAGAACGGCCAGGACGTCCATGCCGGCGACATCCTCGCGCGCATCCCGCGTGAGGGTGGCAAGAACCGCGACATCACGGGCGGTCTGCCGCGCGTGGCGGAGCTGTTCGAAGCCCGCAAGCCGAAGGATTTCGCGATCATTTGCGACATCGCCGGCCGCATCGAGTTCGGCAAGGACTACAAGAGCAAGCGCCGCATCCTGATCGTGCCGGAAGGCGAGAATGCGGAGCCGGTCGAGTATCTGATCCCGAAGGGCAAGCGCATCGCGGTCCAGGAAGGCGACTACGTGGAACGCGGCGATCTCCTGATCGACGGCAACCCTGTGCCGCACGACATCCTGCGCGTGCTGGGCATCGAGAAGCTGGCCGAATATCTCGTGAACGAGATCCAGGAGGTCTATCGACTGCAGGGCGTGAAGATCAACGACAAGCACATCGAGACGATCGCGCGTCAGATGCTGCAGAAGGTCGAGATCACCGACGCCGGCGACTCGACGTTCCTGATCGGCGAGCAGGTCGACAAGCAGGAGTTCGACGCGGAGAACGCCAAGCTGCTGGTCGAGAAGATGAAGCCTGCCAAGGCGGATCCGGTGCTGCTCGGCATCACCAAGGCCAGCCTGCAGACCAAGTCGTTCATCTCGGCGGCCTCCTTCCAGGAGACCACCCGCGTGCTTACCGAGGCGGCGGTTTCGGGCAAGGTCGACAGCCTTCAGGGCCTGAAGGAGAACGTCATCGTCGGCCGCCTGATCCCGGCGGGCACTGGCGGAGTCGTGAACCGTCTGAAGGCGATCGCCGCCCAGCGCGACCGCGCCATCCTGGCGGCCGGTGCCGACGGCGAGGACCAGCCGGTCCCGACGCTGGAGGAAGAGCGCGCGGCCGACTGAGGCTCCGACGCCTGAAAATCAAAGGCCGTCATCGCAAGATGACGGCCTTTCTCTTTGGGGTTGTCCTCATGCCGCTGCGGAGGACGCGGCCTGGCGGACGAGCCAGTTCTGCTGCGTCAACTGCCACACCATGAGAGGGCCACGACCGCCGACGTATTCGCCGATCTTGAGGTCGACCAGCCGGGCGCCCTGCTTCTCCTTGATGCGCCGCGAGGCATGATTGTCCTGGGCGTTCGTCAGCCACAGATGCGGCCAGTCGAGCGTGCGAAAGGCGTAGTCCGTCACCCGCTCCGCCGCTTCGGTCATGAGGCCCTTCCCCTGGAACTCGGGATCCAGCCAGAAGCCCCGCTGGTCGTGGCTATCGCCGTCGTCGGGCCAGAGGTCGATGACCCCGATCAAATCGGCGGGACCGGACTTCGGGATGATGGCCCAGTGGGCTTTTTCCCCGCGGGACATTTCCTCGAGGCAGCTTGCGACATAGGCGGCGGCGCCGTCGGCAGGGTAGGGCCAGGGGATCCGGGCATTCAGCCACCGAACGACCTCCCAGCGCGGAAAGCGGCGCTGGATGACCGGGGCGTCCTTGCTGCGCACCGGGCGCAGGATGAGGCGCGGCGTTTGGAGCACCGGCGTTGGCGGCATGGGGTAGGCGGGTGGCATCGAGGTCTCGCTTCCGTTGGCCGGAGGGCGGGACCTGTTGCGTTTGACCCCGACCGTCGCGGCGGGGTCAGGGTTTCCAAGTCGACGACTAGATCAGACGATCACACACGACTTTCCCCGCCCCAAAGCATGCTTTGGTAGCCGAGGTCATACGCGGGGTCTGACGCAACATGTCCTTGCACATACAGGACATATTGGCGGAAGTAAACTTGTGCCCAGGGAGAGGCGGGACCCACAAGATATGGTTGTTAGATTCTTGCGTCTCGCAAGGATTGCGAGTCAGGAACGAGTCGAGTCCGCCAAGCCGAGAATAACCAACAAAATCAACGCGAAAAGCGGTGCAGCGCGCTTGACCTGCAACTGACGCGGCCATATAAGCGCGCCACCTCGTCGAGGGGCTGGTGGTTGGCGTAAGCCAAGACGCAGCCTGACGCCGAGGACCGCTACAAGTCAGGCCATCCGGCCGCAAAGCTTTTTCCTTGCGCGGGGCTGCGCTTTTGCCGCCATGCCCGCGCGCATTCGCTTTGCGCCACAGGGTCGATATTGGGCGGACACGAGACGGCGGTAAGGAAACCGAAATCGATGCCGACTATCAACCAGTTGATCCGCAAGCAGCGCCACGGCCTCAAGTCGCACAACAAGGTCCCCGCGCTGCAGGCCTGCCCGCAGAAGCGTGGCGTGTGCACCCGCGTCTACACCACGACCCCGAAGAAGCCGAACTCGGCGCTGCGTAAGGTCGCCAAGGTGCGCCTCACCAATGCCTACGAAGTGGTGAGCTACATTCCGGGCGAAGGCCACAACCTGCAGGAGCACTCGGTTGTCATGATCCGCGGTGGCCGCGTGAAGGATCTTCCGGGCGTCCGCTATCACATCATTCGCGGCACTCTCGATACGCAGGGTGTCAAAGACCGCAAGCAACGCCGTTCGAAGTACGGCGCGAAGCGCCCGAAGTAAGGCGCGGAGGAAGCCATGTCCCGTCGTCGCGCAGCAGAAAAGCGTGAAGTCCTGCCGGACGCCAAGTTCGGCGATATCGTTCTCAGCAAGTTCATGAACACGCTGATGGAGCGCGGTAAGAAGTCGGTCGCCGAGCACATCGTGTACGGCGCGCTCGACGAGATCGAGACCAAGCTCAAGCAGGACCCGGTTCCGGCCTTCCACGAGGCGCTGGAAAACGTGAAGCCGGCGGTCGAAGTGCGTTCGCGCCGCGTCGGCGGTGCGACCTACCAGGTGCCGGTCGAAGTCCGTCCGGAGCGCCGCCAGGCTCTCGCCATCCGCTGGATCATCCAGGCGGCGCGCGATCGCTCGGGTCACAGCATGCAGGAGAAGCTCTCCGCCGAGCTGCTCGACGCCTTCAATCGCCGCGGCAATGCCGTGAAGAAGCGCGAGGACACCCACAAGATGGCCGACGCCAACAAGGCGTTCGCGCACTACCGCTGGTAAGCGTCCTCTAGATCCCCTTCGAGAAAGCCCCCTCCATGGCTCGTACCACTCCCATCGCGCATTACCGCAACATCGGTATCATGGCGCATATCGACGCCGGTAAGACGACTACTACCGAGCGCATCCTCTACTATACCGGCAAGTCGCACAGGATCGGCGAGACGCACGACGGCTCCGCGACCATGGATTGGATGGAGCAGGAGCAGGAGCGCGGCATCACGATCACTTCGGCTGCGACGACCTGCTTCTGGAAGGCCGAGACGGGGCCGTTCGCCGGTCCGAGCTACCGCATCAACATCATCGACACGCCTGGTCACGTCGACTTCACCATCGAAGTTGAGCGTTCGCTGCGTGTGCTCGACGGCGCGGTTTGCGTATTCGATTCGGTGGCCGGCGTGGAGCCGCAGTCCGAGACCGTGTGGCGTCAGGCCGACAAGTACGGCGTGCCGCGCATGTGTTTCGTCAACAAGATGGACCGCACGGGTGCCAACTTCTGGCGCACCGTCGACATGATCGTCGATCGCCTGGGCAGCAAGCCGCTCGTGACCCAGATGCCGATCGGCGTGGAATCCGAGTTCAAGGGCGTCGTCGACTTGGTCGCGAACAAGGCGATCATCTGGCTCGAGGAGACGCTCGGCGCGAAGTACGAGATCACCGACATTCCGGCCGACCTGAAGGAAAAGGCAGCCGAGTACCGCACCAAGTTGATCGAGATGGCCGTCGAGCAGGACGATGTCGCTCTCGAGAAGTACCTGGGCGGCGAAGAGCCGGACTACGACACGTTGATCAAGTGCATCCGCAAGGGCACGATCTCCTACGCCTTCGTTCCGGTGCTCTGCGGTTCGTCGTTCAAGAACAAGGGCGTGCAGCCCATGCTCGACGCCGTCGTGAACTACCTGCCGGCGCCGACCGACGTCGAGGACGTCAAGGGCGTGAAGATGGGCTCGGACGAGGCGATTTCGTTGCCGTCGAGTGACGACGCGCCGCTGTCGGCTCTGGCGTTCAAGATCATGACCGACCCGTTTGTCGGCTCGCTCACCTTCGCGCGTGTCTATTCGGGTGTGCTCGAATCCTCGACCGGCGTGCTGAACAGCACGAAGGATCGCAAGGAGCGTATCGGCCGCATGCTGTTGATGCATGCCAACAACCGTGAAGACATCAAGGAAGCTCGCGCCGGCGACATCATCGCCCTGGCGGGTCTCAAGAGCGTCACCACTGGCGACACGCTGTGCGCGCCCGAGAACCCGGTGATCCTCGAGAAGATGGACTTCCCCGAGCCCGTTATCGAGTTGGCGATCGAGCCGAAGTCGAAGGCCGACCAGGAGAAGATGGGCCAGGCTCTGGGCCGTCTCGTCCAGGAAGACCCGACCTTCCGCGTCACCACCGACCAGGAGACCGGCCAGACCGTCATCAAGGGCATGGGCGAGCTCCATCTCGAGATCAAGGTCGACATCCTGAGGCGTACCTACAAGGTCGATGCCAATGTCGGCGCGCCGCAGGTGGCCTATCGCGAGACGCTCGGCCGCAAGGCGGAGATCGACTACACGCACAAGAAGCAGTCCGGTGGCTCGGGTCAGTTCGCCCGCGTCAAGCTGGTCTTCGAACCGGGCGAACCCGGCTCGGGATACAGCTTCGAAAGCAAGATCGTCGGCGGCTCGATTCCGAAGGAATTCATCCCGGGTGTCGAGAAGGGCCTCGAGGCCTCGCGCGAGACCGGCGTGCTTGCCGGCTTCCCCGTGATCGACTTCAAGGTCTCGCTGATCGATGGCGCCTATCATGACGTTGACTCGAGCGTACTGGCCTTCGAAATCGCTGCCCGCGCGGCGTTCAAGGAAGGCCTGGCGAAGGCCCAGTGCAAACTCCTCGAACCGATCATGAAGGTCGAGGTCGTGACGCCGGAAGACTACATGGGCGACTGCATCGGCGACTTGAACAGCCGTCGCGGTCAGATCCAGGGCATGGAAGCTCGCGGCAACGCACAGGTCATCAACGCGATGGTGCCGCTCGCCAACATGTTCGGCTACGTGAACACGCTGCGGTCGATGACGCAGGGACGGGCCGCCTACACCATGACGTTCGACCATTACGCGCCTGTTCCGCAGGCCGTCGCGGACGAAGTTGTCGCCAAGCTGGCAGGCTGACGCCGCCGACCGAACCAGAACTGATTTGACCAGGGACCAAAGACCATGACGAAGGTGAAGTTTGAGCGGAGCAAGCCGCACTGCAACATCGGAACGATCGGTCACGTTGACCACGGGAAGACGTCTCTGACGGCGGCGATCACGAAGATCCTGGCGAAGGCGGCGGAGCGACGTTCACGGCGTACGACCAGATCGACAAGGCGCCTGAGGAGCGTGAGCGCGGCATCACGATCTCGACGGCGCACGTTGAGTACGAGACGGCGAACCGCCACTACGCGCACGTCGATTGCCCGGGCCACGCGGACTACGTGAAGAACATGATCACGGGCGCGGCGCAGATGGACGGGGCGATCCTGGTTGTGTCTGCGGCGGACGGCCCGATGCCGCAGACGCGCGAGCACATCCTGCTGGCGCGCCAGGTCGGCGTTCCGGCGCTGGTTGTGTTCATGAACAAGTGCGACATGGTTGACGATCCGGAGCTTCTGGACCTGGTCGAGCTTGAGGTGCGCGAGCTTCTGAAGAGCTACCAGTTCCCGGGCGACGACCTTCCGGTGGTGCGGGGCTCGGCGCTGATGGCGCTGGAAGACAAGAACCCGGAGCTGGGCGAGCAGGCTGTGCTGAAGCTGATGGCGGAAGTTGACCGCTACATTCCGCAGCCGACGCGCGACAAGGACAAGCCGTTCCTGATGCCGATCGAGGACGTGTTCTCGATCTCGGGCCGCGGCACGGTGGTGACGGGTCGCGTCGAGCGCGGCATCGTGAAGGTCGGCGAGGAAGTCGAGATCGTCGGCCTGAAGGCGACGACGAAGACGACGGTTACGGGTGTGGAGATGTTCCGCAAGCTGCTGGACAGCGGCGAGGCGGGCGACAACATCGGCGCGCTGCTGCGCGGCGTGGGCCGCGAGGACGTGGAGCGCGGTCAGGTCCTGGCGAAGCCGGGCTCGATCACGCCGCACACGAACTTCGAGGCCGAGGCGTACATCCTGACGAAGGAAGAGGGCGGCCGTCATACGCCGTTCTTCACGAACTACCGTCCGCAGTTCTACTTCCGGACGACGGACGTGACGGGCGTGGTGACCCTGCCGGAAGGCACGGAGATGGTGATGCCGGGCGACAATGCGCGTCTGGTGGTCGAGCTGATCCAGCCGATCGCGATGGACGAGGGCCTGCGCTTCGCCATCCGCGAGGGCGGCCGCACCGTCGGCGCCGGCGTCGTCACCAAAGTCGTTAAGTAACTGGCGACGAGCGAGTAGATCATGGACAGCACCAACATCCGCATCCGGCTCAAGGCCTTCGATCATCGCGTGCTCGACACGTCGACGAGCGAGATCGTGAGCACAGCCAAGCGGACGGGCGCGCAGGTGCGTGGTCCGATCCCGCTGCCGACCAGGATCGAGCGGTTCACGGTCAACCGTTCGCCGCACATCGACAAGAAGTCGCGCGAGCAGTTCGAAGTGCGCACGCACAAGCGCGTGCTCGATATCGTCGATCCGACGCCGCAGACGGTGGACGCGCTGATGAAGCTCGACCTCGCCTCCGGCGTGGACGTCGAGATCAAGCTCGGCGCCTAAGGCGAGCGGACAAGGAAAGAAGGAACAGGACCATGCGTTGCGGTCTCGTCACTCAGAAGGTCGGCATGACCCGCGTCTTCAACGACGCCGGAGAACATGTGCCCGTCACCGTTCTGAAGGTAGACAATCTGCAGGTCGTCGCCGTCCGCTCGGAAGAGACGGACAAGTACGTTGCCGTGCAGCTCGGCTATGGTAAGGCCAAGGTGAAGAACGTGACCCAGCCGATGCGCGGTCACTTTGCCAAGGCCAAGGTCGAGCCGAAGAAGAAGCTCGTCGAATTCCGGGTCGCCAAGGATGCGGTCCTCGAAGTCGGCGCCGAGCTGGTGCCCAGCCACTTCGTGCCGGGTCAGTTCGTCGATGTCATCGGCACCACCATCGGCCGCGGCTTTACGGGGTCGATGGTTCGCTGGAACTTCCGTGGCCTCGAAGCCAGCCACGGCGTGTCGGTTTCGCACCGTAGTCACGGTTCGACCGGCAACCGTCAGGATCCCGGCCGTACGTTCCCCGGCAAGAAGATGGCGGGCCACTACGGCAGCGAGCGCGTGACCACGCAGAACCTCAAGATCGTCGCCGTCGACGACGAAAAGGGTCTGCTGCTGGTGTCCGGCGCCGTTCCCGGCCCGGCCAACGGCTACATCATCGTCAAGGACGCGTCCAAGCGCGCCCGCCCCAAGGATGCACCGTACCCGGCCGGCCTGCGCAAGGCTGCCGAAGCGGCTGCACCGGCGGCCTGAGCGGCGAAGGGTAGGGCAAGGTAGGATCATGAAGATCTCCGTTAAGACCATTGAAGGCGGCAGCGCCGGTGAGCTCGATCTCGCCGACGCCGTGTTCGCCGTCCCCGTCCGCAAGGACATCCTGCAGCGTTGCGTGGTGTGGCAGCTGTCGCGCCGCCAGCAGGGCACGCACAAGACCAAGGGCCGCTCCGAGATCACGGCGACGGCCAAGAAGATGTATGCCCAGAAGGGCACCGGCCGCGCCCGTCACGGCAACGAAGCTGCTCCGCAGTTCCGTGGTGGCGGCAAGGCGTTCGGTCCGGTCGTGCGCAGCCATGCCAGCGACCTGCCGAAGAAGGTCCGCCAGCTCGCGCTGCGTACCGCGCTGTCGGCCAAGGCCGCCGAAGGCAAGCTGATCGTGGTCGATGCGGCTACCCTGCCGGAGCCCAAGACGGCCAAGCTCAAGGGCCATTTCGGCAAGCTCGGCATTTCGAGCGTCCTGGTCATCGCCGGCGCCGAGGTCGACACCAACTTCGCCCGCGCGGCGGCCAACATCGCCCATGTCGATGTGCTGCCGCAGCAGGGTGCGAACGTCTACGACATCCTGCGTCGCGACACGCTGGTGCTGACGAAGGACGCTGTGAAGCATCTCGAGGAGCGTCTGCAATGAGCGCCAAGCGCTATCCGGCCGAGACCGTCTCGCGCGCACGGATGTACGAAGTCATCCGCGCGCCGCTGATCACGGAAAAGACCACCAACGGTTCCGAGCACAGCCAGGTGACGTTCCGTGTTTCGATGGACGCCACCAAGCCCGAGATCAAGCAGGCCGTCGAAGGTCTGTTCAAGGTCAAGGTCAAGGCGATCAACACCGTGACGGTGAAGGGCAAGACGAAAGTTTTCCGCGGCCGTCCGGGCGTGCGGAGCGACTGGAAGAAGGCGATCGTCTCGCTGGTCGATGGTCACAAGATCGACGTGACCACGGGCCTGTAGGACGGGGGAAACAGCAATGGCTTTGAAGACATATAAGCCGATCACGCCGTCGCTGCGACAGCTGGTCATCGTCGACCGTACGGGCCTGTGGAAGGGCAAGCCGGTCAAGGAGCTGACGCGCGGTAAGAGCAACACCGGCGGACGCAACAACCATGGCCGCATCACCAGCAACCACATGGGCGGCGGTCACAAGCGCCGTCTGCGTCTGGTCGACTTCAAGCGCCGCAAGTTCGGCGTCGCCGCGACGGTCGAGCGCCTCGAGTACGACCCCAATCGGTCGGCCTTCATCGCGCTGATCAAGTACACTGACGGCGAGCTCTCCTACATCCTGGCGCCGCAGCGCCTGAAGGCGGGCGACGAGGTCGTGTCGGGCGAGCGCGTCGACATCAAGCCGGGCAACGCCATGCCGCTCGGTAACATGCCGGTCGGCACGATCGTGCATAACGTCGAGCTGAAGAGGGGCCGTGGCGGCCAGCTGGCGCGTTCCGCCGGCACCTACGCCCAGCTCGTCGGCAAGGATGCGGGCTATGCCCAGATCAAGCTGAACTCGGGCGAGCTGCGTCTGGTGCCGGGCGAATGCCTGGCCACCGTCGGCGCCGTGTCGAACCCCGACAACCAGAACATCGTGATCGGCAAGGCCGGCCGTGCCCGTTGGCTGGGTATCCGTCCGGTCGTCCGTGGCGTCGCCATGAACCCGGTCGACCATCCGCACGGCGGCGGCGAAGGCCGTACCTCGGGCGGCCGTCATCCGGTCACGCCGTGGGGCAAGCCGACCAAGGGCAAGAAGACGCGCAAGAACAAGGCGACGGACAAGTACATCATCCGCCGCCGGCATGCGACGCGCTAGGAGATAGACAGTGGCACGTTCCGTTTGGAAGGGTCCCTTCGTAGAAGGCAGCCTGATCAAGAAGGCCGAGAAGTCGCGCGGCAACATCCGCAGCGAGGTCATCAAGACCTGGTCGCGGCGTTCGACGATCCTGCCGCAGTTCGTCGGTCTGACGTTCGGCGTCTACAACGGCAAGAAGTTCATCCCGGTGAACGTCACCGAGGAAATGGTCGGTCACAAGCTCGGCGAATTCTCGCCGACCCGCACCTTCACCGGCCATGCCGGTGACAAGAAGGTGTCGAAGGAGTAACGCGCGATGAGCAAGCCATCCGCTCCCCGCCGCGAGGCGGACAACGAGGCCAAGGCCGTGCTGCGCGCCGTGCGCATCAGCCCGCGCAAGCTCGACCTCGTCGCCGCCACGATCCGCGGCAAGAAGGCCGCAACCGCGGTCAACGAACTCACCTTCTCCAAGAAGCGGATCGCCCGCGACGTGAAGAAGGCCCTGAATTCGGCCATCGCCAATGCCGAGAACAACCACAACCTCGACGTCGACCGTCTGGTCGTTGCCGAGGCGTCGGTTGGCAAGGGGCTGGTCATGAAGCGCTTCCAGACGCGTGGCCGCGGCCGCGCGGCCGGTATCGTCAAGCCTTTCGCTCATCTCACCATCGTGGTGCGCGAGCGCGCCGAGGCGGAGGACAAGTAATGGGTCAGAAGGTCAACCCGATCGGCCTGCGGCTCGGCATCAACCGGACGTGGGATTCCCGCTGGTACGCCGAAGGCGGCGACTATTCGAAGATGCTCCATGAGGACATCCACATCCGCAAGGTGCTGCGCGAGCGGCTTGCCCAGGCGGGTGTCGCGAAGATCGTCATCGAGCGTCCGGCTAAGCGCGCGCGCGTCACGATCCACACGGCCCGTCCGGGCGTGGTGATCGGCAAGAAGGGCGCCGACATCGAGAAGCTGCGTGGCGACCTCGCCAAGATGACCAAGGGCGAAGTGGCCCTGAACATCGTCGAGATCCGCAAGCCCGAGATCGACGCCACGCTGATCGCCGAGAACATCGCGCAGCAGCTCGAGCGCCGCGTCGCCTTCCGCCGCGCCATGAAGCGCGCCGTGCAGTCGGCGATGCGCCTGGGCGCCCAGGGCATCCGCATCAACTGCTCGGGCCGCCTCGGCGGTTCGGAAATCGCCCGCATGGAATGGTACCGCGAAGGTCGCGTGCCGCTGCACACGCTGCGCGCCGACATCGATTACGGGACCGCCACGGCCTTCACCACCTTCGGCACCTGCGGCGTGAAGGTGTGGGTGTTCAAGGGCGAGATCATGGCGCACGACCCGATGGCGCACGACAAGCGCGCCGAGGAAGCTGCGCCGCAACGCACGCCGGCGCGCGTCGAGCGCACCGAGCAGAGGGACGCGTAAGTCATCATGCTGCAACCCAAGCGCACCAAGTACCGCAAGGCGTTCAAGGGCCGCATTCACGGCGTGGCCAAGGGCGGCTTCAACCTCGACTTCGGCGCCTACGGGCTGAAGGCGATGGAGCCGGATCGCCTGACCGCGCGCCAGATCGAGGCGGCCCGCCGTGCCATCACGCGTCACATGAAGCGTGCCGGCCGTGTGTGGATCCGCGTGTTCCCCGACGTTCCGGTGTCGAAGAAGCCGGCCGAAGTCCGCATGGGCTCCGGCAAGGGCGCGCCGGAATTCTGGGCGGCGCGCGTCAAGCCGGGCCGCGTTCTGTTCGAGCTCGACGGCGTGCCGGTGACGGTGGCCCGCGAGGCTCTGGCACTCGCTGCCGCCAAGCTGCCGATCAAGACGCGCTTCGTTGCGCGCGTCGGCGCCTAGGGACGAGGGAGACTGACATGAAAGCCAGCGATCTGCGCCCCAAGACCAAGGATGAGCTCAAGGCCGAGCTCGGGAACCTGCGCAAGGAAGCGTTCAACCTGCGCTTCCAGAAGGCCGGGGGCCAGCTTCAGAAGACAGCCCGCGCGCGCCAGGTGCGCCGCGACATCGCTCGCATCAAGACGGTGCAGGGCGAGAAGGCCGCGGGTTAAGGAGTCGTAAATGCCGAAGCGAATTCTCGAAGGTGTCGTCGTCAGCGACAAGATGGACAAGACCATCGTCGTCAAGGTCGAACGGCGCGTTCAGCACCCGATCTACAAGAAGTTCATCCGTAGGTCGAAGAAGTATCACGCGCACGACGAAGCCAATGCCTTCAAGGGCAAGATCGGCGAGATCGTGCGTATCCGCGAGTGCCGCCCGCTGTCCAAGACCAAGAGCTGGGAAGTTCTTGTCGAAGGCGCGAAGGCTTAAGCGGTCGGAGCAGAAGTCATGATTCAGATGCGAACCAACCTCGAGGTCGCCGACAATTCGGGTGCCCGTCGAGTCCAGTGCATCAAGGTGCTGGGCGGCTCTCGCCGCAAGTACGCCAGTGTCGGCGACATCATCGTCGTGTCGATCAAGGAAGCCATTCCGCGCGGCCGCGTGAAGAAGGGCGAAGTCCATCGCGCCGTCGTCGTGCGGACGTCGTTCCCGCTGCGTCGTATCGACGGCAGCGCCATCCGCTTCGATCGCAACGCCGCGGTCCTGATCAGCAAGCAGGACGAGCCGATCGGCACCCGTATCTTCGGGCCGGTGACCCGCGAGCTGCGCGCCAAGAAGTTCATGAAGATCATCTCGCTTGCGCCGGAGGTGCTCTAAGCCATGGCCAACAAGCTCAAGATCCGGAAGGGTGACCGCGTCAAGGTCATCACTGGCCGCAGCAAGGGCAAGGTGGGCGACGTCCTGCGCGTACTGCCCGAGGAAAACCGCGTCGTGGTGTCGGGCGTGAACGTCATCAAGCGCCACACCAAGCCGAGCCGGGCCGAGTCCGGCGGCATCATCGAGCGCGAAGCCGCGATCCACGTGTCGAACGTGGCCCTGCTCGATCCGAAGTCCGACAAGCCGACCAAGGTCGGTTTCAAGTTCCTGGAAGACGGCCGTAAGGTGCGCTTTGCGCGCGCCTCCGGCGAGACCATAGACCGGTAGGAGACGGGTCAATGCCCGCGCGACTGCAAGAACGCTACAAAGAGACGATCCGTGAGGCCCTCACGAAGGAGTTCGCTTACAAGAACGCCTTCGAAGTGCCGAAGCTCGACAAGATCGTGATTAACATGGGCGTCGGCGAGGCGGTCAACGACCGCAAGGCCGTCGACGGCGCCGTGGCCGACCTGGCGGCGATCACCGGCCAGAAGCCGGTCGTCACCAAGTCGCGCATTTCGATCGCGACCTTCAAGCTGCGCGAAGGCATGGCGATCGGCGCCAAGGTCACGCTGCGTCGCGACCGCATGTACGAGTTCGTCGACCGCCTCGTGAACATCGCCCTGCCGCGCGTCCGCGACTTCCGCGGGCTAAACGGCAAGTCGTTCGACGGTCGTGGCAACTTCGCGATGGGTCTCAAGGAGCAGATTGTGTTCCCGGAGATCGAGTACGACAAGGTCGACATGGTCCGTGGCATGGACATCATCATCTGCACGACGGCGAAGACGGACGCGGAAGCCAAGGCGCTTCTCCGCGGTTTCGACTTCCCCTTCGTGAACTGAGGCCGGAGAAGAATATGGCCAAGACAAGTTCAGTCGAGAAGAACAACCGGCGCGCCAAGATGGCGAAGCAGTACGCTGCCAAGCGCGCCATGCTCAAGGCGATGGCTGTCGACGACAAGCTGACGCCGGAGGAGCGGTTCGGGGCGCGTCTCAAGCTCGCCAAGCTGCCGCGCAACTCCTCGCCGACGCGCATTCGCAATCGGTGCGAACTCACGGGCCGTCCGCGGGCCGTGTATCGCAAGTTCAAGCTGTCGCGCCTTGCGCTGCGTCAGCTCGCCTCGCTGGGCGCTCTGCCCGGCGTCGTGAAGTCGAGCTGGTAACGGGGGCCGTAGAACTATGGCAATGACAGATCCCGTCGGCGATTTGCTGACCCGCATCCGCAACGGCCAGTCGGCACGTCTCGACAGCGTGACCGTTCCGGCCTCGCGTCTGCGGTCGAGTGTGCTCGATGTGCTCCAGCGCGAAGGCTATATCCGCGGTTGGTTCGAAGAAGAACTGCGGCCTGGCGTGAAGGAGCTTCGCGTCGAGCTGAAGTATGACAACGGCCGTCCGGTCATCAAGGAGATCAAGCGCGTCTCCACCCCGGGCCGCCGCGTCTACTCGAAGATCCGTGAGCTGCCGCGCCACTTCAACGGGCTCGGTATCTCGATCCTCTCCACGCCGCGCGGCGTCATGTCCGACGCCGAGGCGCGCGCTGCCAATGTCGGCGGCGAAGTTATCTGCAAGGTGTTCTAACCATGTCGCGCGTCGGCAAACATCCGGTTCCGATTCCGGCCGGGGTCACCATCGACCTCAAGGGCCAGCACCTCAAGGCCAAGGGCAAGCGGGGCGAGCTGCAGTTCACGGTGCACGACGACGTGTCGATCGCCCGTGAAGGCGATGCTCTCGTCTTCAAGCCGCGTACCGAGACCCGCCGCGCCCGCATGCAGTGGGGTACGGCGCGCAACATGGTGAGCAACGTCGTCCGCGGCGTGTCGGACGGCTTCACCATCAACCTCGAGATCAACGGCGTCGGCTATCGCGCTCAGGCCGATGCCAAGATGCTGAAGATGCAGCTCGGCTTCAGCCACGATGTCGAGATTCCCATTCCGGCCGGCATCCAGATCAAGGCGGTGAAGCCGACCGAGATCGAAATCAGCGGCGCCGACCGTCAGCGCGTCGGGCAGATTGCGGCCGAGATCCGCGGCCTGCGTCCGCCGGAGCCCTATAAGGGCAAGGGTATCAAGTACTCGACCGAGACGATCCGGCGCAAAGAAGGCAAGAAGAAGTAAAGGCGAGATCCATCATGTCCGATCGCAACGCTCTTTTCGCCCGCCGTCAGCGGCGCACGCGCTACGCGCTGCGCCAGGCTGGCGGTGGTCGCCCGCGCCTCAGCGTGTTCCGCTCGGGCAAGCACATCTATGCCCAGGTCATCGACGACCGGAAGGGCCTGACCCTGGCTGCCGCCTCGTCCCTCGACAAGGACGTCAAGGGCAAGATCAAGACCGGCGCCGACAAGGGTGCGGCCGCCGAAGTGGGCAAGCTGATCGCTCAGCGCGCCATCGCGGCCGGCGTCAAGGAAGTGGTCTTCGACCGCGGCGGCTACATCTATCACGGCCGCGTGGAAGCGCTGGCCAATGCCGCCCGCGAGGGCGGCCTGTCGTTCTGATCGGGAGTTAGTGCACATGGCTCGTTCACCCGGTGGTTCCGGCCGTCCCCCGCGCGAGCGCGAGAGGGGCCGCGATCGCGATCGCGACGAGGAAAACGAACTGACCGACAAGCTGGTCACCATCAATCGCGTCGCGAAGGTGGTGAAGGGTGGTCGGCGCTTCGCCTTCGCGGCGATCGTTGTCGTCGGCGACCAGCGCGGCCGCGTCGGCCACGGCGCCGGCAAGGCACGCGAGGTTCCCGAGGCGATCCGCAAGGCCACCGAAGCCGCGAAACGCGGGCTGATCCGCGTACCGCTGCGTGACGGTCGCACGCTGCATCACGACGTGCGCGGCCGCTTCGGCGCCGGCAAGGTAACGCTGCGCGCCGCCCCGGCCGGTACCGGCATCATCGCAGGTGGCCCGATGCGCGCCATCTTCGAGACGCTGGGCATCAAGGACATTGTCGCCAAGTCGGTCGGCACGTCCAACCCGCACAACATGATCAAGGCGACCTTCAAGGCGCTTGAGCAGCTCAACTCGCCGCGCATGGTGGCGACCCGCCGTGGCAAGAAGGTCGGTGACCTGCTCGGCCGTCGCGAGGATGCCGTCGCCGAAGCGGCCGCTTAAGGAGCCGGACAATGGCCGAAGGCAAGAAGATCAAGATCACCCAGACGGGCAGCCACATTGGCCGTACCGAGGACCAGCGCGCGACGCTGATCGGCCTGGGCCTGAACAAGCGCCATCGCAGCCGCGAACTCGTGGATACGCCCGAGGTGCGCGGGATGATCAACAAGGTGCAGCACCTGGTGCGCATCGACGAGGAAACGCGCTGAGCAGCAGGCTTTGGCGCGGAGGTAGAGAACGATGAGACTGAACCAGATCTCCGACAATCCGGGCGCCCGCAAGGCGCGCATGCGCGTCGGCCGCGGCATCGGCTCGGGCAAGGGCAAGACGGCGGGCCGTGGCGTCAAGGGCCAGAAGTCGCGTACCGGCGTTGCCATCAAGGGCTTCGAGGGCGGCCAGATGCCGCTCTATCGCCGGATCCCGAAGCGCGGCTTCCGTCCGCCGCACCAGAAGATCTTCCAGGTGGTGAACCTCGGCACGCTGCAGAAGGCGATCGACGACAAGAAGCTCGACGCCGGCCAGGTGATCGACGCTGCCGCCATGCAGGCCGCCGGTCTGTTTAAGAATGCCGCAGATGGCGTGCGCCTGCTTGGCAAGGGCGAGATCAAGACCAAGATCGAAGTGAAGGTCGCGGGCGCCTCGGCGTCGGCGATCGCCGCGGTCGAGAAGGCCGGCGGCAAGGTCGAACTCCCGCCCAAGCCCGTGGCCGAGGCGGCCTGAACCGGACGGCGTCAATGGGGGCGTCGTGCCCCCTTTGTGTCGTTCACGCGTGAGGTTCCATGGCATCCGCCGCCGAGCAACTTGCATCCAATCTGAACTGGGGCGCTATCGGTAAGGCGACCGAGCTCAAGAAGCGTCTGTGGTTCACCGTGGCCGCGCTCGTCGTGTTCCGTATCGGCGCCTACGTTCCGGTTCCCGGTGTCGACCCGCATGCGCTGGCGGAGATCTTCCGTCAGAACGCGGGCGGCATTGCAGGCCTTCTGGACGTCTTTTCCGGCGGCTCGATCGGCCGCATGTCGGTGCTGGCCCTCAGCATCATGCCGTACATCTCGGCTTCCATCATCATGCAGATCCTGACGACGGTCGTGCCGTCGCTCGAAGCGCTGAAGAAGGAAGGCGAGGCCGGCCGCAAGAAGATCAACCAGTACACCCGCTACGGCACGGTGATTCTGGCGGCCTTCCAGGCCTACAGCATCGCGATCGGACTGGAGAGCCAGGTGGCCTCGGCCGGGCCTGTGGTGGTCGATCCAGGCATCTTCTTCCGTTTCGTCACGACCGTAACCCTGGTCGGCGGCACGCTCTTCCTGATGTGGCTGGGCGAGCAGATCACCGCGCGCGGCGTCGGCAACGGCGTGTCGCTCATCATCTTTGCCGGCATTGTCGCGGCCTTGCCCGACGCCATGATCCAGACCCTCGAACTCGGCCGCACGGGCGCCCTGTCGGCGCTGTTCATCATCGCCCTGATCGTGGGCGTCGTGCTGGTCGTGGCGGTCGTGGTGTTCGTCGAGACGGCCCAGCGGCGCATCGTCGTGCAGTATCCCAAACGCCAGGTCGGCAACCGCATGTATGGCGGCGAGGCCTCGCACCTGCCGCTCAAGATCAACACGGCCGGCGTCATCCCGCCGATCTTCGCGTCGTCGCTGCTGCTCTTCCCCGCGACCATTGCCTCGTTCCAGGGCAATACTGCTGAGCCGGGCTGGATGCAGTGGATGTCGACCTATCTGGGCCACGGCCAGCCGCTCTATCTGCTGGCCTATATCGCCCTGATCGTCTTCTTCTGCTTCTTCTATACGACCGTCGTCTTCAACCCGAACGACACGGCCGACAACCTCAAGAAGAACGGCGGCTTCGTGCCCGGCATCCGTCCTGGCAAGAACACTGCTGAATATCTCGAGTACATCCTCAACCGCCTGACCGTGATCGGCGCGCTCTATCTCTCGGCGGTGTGTATCCTCCCCGAGCTGCTGATCGCCCGCGGCGGCGTGCCGTTCTACTTCGGCGGCACCAGCCTCCTGATCGTGGTCTCGGTGACGCTCGATACGGTCACGCAGATCCAGGCGCATCTGCTGGCGCATCAATACGAGGGCCTCATCAAGAAGGCCCGTCTACGGGGCAAGGGACGATGAACATCATCCTTCTGGGACCGCCAGGGGCCGGCAAGGGCACCCAGGCCCAGCGGCTGCAGCAGGATCGCGGCATGGTTCAGCTCTCGACGGGCGACATGTTGCGGGCGGCCGTGGCGTCGGGCAGCGAGCTCGGACAGAAGGCCAAGGGCCTGATGGAGCGGGGCGAGCTGGTGCCGGACGAGCTGATCGTCGGCCTGATCGAGAATCGCATTGCCCAGCCGGACTGCGCCAACGGCTTTATTCTGGATGGCTTCCCGCGGACCGAGGCCCAGGCCAGGGCGCTGGACAAGATGCTCGACAAGACGGGCAAGAAGCTCGACCGGGTGGTCGAAATGGAAGTCGACGAGAAGGCGCTGACCGAGCGCATCGTCGGCCGGTTCTCCTGCGCCAAGTGCGGCGCGGGGTACCACGACAAGTTCAAGCGGCCCAAGGTCGATGGGGTCTGCGACGTCTGTGGCTCGACGGAATTCAGCCGTCGCAAGGACGATAATGCAGAGACCATGAAGACACGTATGGTCGCCTACAGGGCCCAGACGGAGCCCCTGCTGCCGTACTACAGCGCTCGCGGGGTGCTGCGGAAGGTCGACGGGATGGCTCAGATGGACGAAGTTTACCGCCAGATTTCAGGGGTTTTGGTGGGGACTTGACAAGAGGGAGTTCCGTTGACTCGGGAGCGCAGGTACATATAATCGCGCGCTTTTCCGGGGCCAGCGGAACATGTGACGGGCGCGCGCGAGCGCGCCATAAGTCTTTGAAGGAGTTAGAACTTTGGCTCGTATAGCCGGTGTGAACATTCCGACCGCCAAGCGCGTGGTGATCGGGCTCCAGTACATCCACGGGATCGGTCTGGCGAAGGCCAAGGAGATCTGTGGAAAAGTCGGGATCGAGCAGTCGCGGCGGGTAAACACGCTGAGCGACGACGAGGTCATCCGCATCCGCGAGACTATCGACCGCGACTACACGGTCGAGGGCGACCTGCGTCGCGAAGTGGCGATGAACATCAAGCGATTGATGGACCTCGCCTGCTATCGCGGCCTGCGGCATCGCCGCGGTCTGCCGGTCCATGGCCAGCGCACGCATACCAATGCGCGCACCCGCAAGGGGCCGGCCAAGCCGATTGCCGGCAAGAAGAAAGTCACGAAGTAAGTCGAGGGGAACCGGATCATGGCCAAGGCTGCAGCCTCTTCGGGCGCCACCGCCGGCGCGCGTCCTCGCCGCAAGGAACGCAAGAACATCATCGCGGGCGTCGCGCACGTGAACGCCTCGTTCAACAACACGATCGTCACGATCACCGACGCGCAGGGCAACACGATCTCCTGGTCGTCGTCGGGCCAGCAGGGCTTCAAGGGCTCGCGCAAGTCGACGCCGTTCGCTGCCCAGATGGCCGCCGAGAATGCCGGCCGCAAGGCGATGGAACACGGCATGCGCACGCTGGAGATCGAAGTGCGTGGTCCCGGTTCGGGGCGCGAGTCGGCGCTGCGTGCGCTGCAGGCCGTGGGTCTCGCCGTCACCGCGATTCGCGATGTGACGCCGATCCCCCACAATGGCTGCCGCCCGCCGAAGCGTCGTCGCGTTTGAGTTCGATTTGAGTGGAGGCGGCGCTTTCGGCGCCGCCCGCTCGTGAGGAATGTGTCGCGATTCCCGAGGGAGTCGCTGAAACCACCCGGTCTAGAGAGGTAGCCCCCGTGCTTCAGAAGAACTGGCAGGACCTGATCAAGCCGGAAAAGCTTGTCACCGAAGCCGGCGTTGATCCTGGTCGTACCGCGACCATCGTCGCGGAACCGCTCGAGCGTGGCTTCGGTCTCACGCTCGGCAACGCTCTGCGCCGCGTTCTCTTGTCTTCACTTCAGGGTGCCGCCGTCACGTCGATCAAGATCGACAACGTGCTGCACGAGTTCTCTTCCATCCCGGGCGTCCGTGAGGATGTGGTCGACATCGTCCTGAACATCAAGGCGATGGCCGTCAAAATGCAGGGCGATCGTGCGCAGCGTCTCTACCTCCGTGCCGTCGGCCCGGGCGAAGTGACCGCCGGCATGATCGAACTTCCGGGCGACGTCCAGATCATGGATCCCAAGCACCTGATCTGCACGCTCGACGACGGCGCGTCGATCTCGATGGAACTGATGGTCGCCACCGGCAAGGGTTACATCCCGGCCTCGGCGAACCGTCCGGAAGACGCGCCGATCGGCCTGATCCCGATTGACTCGGTGTTCAGCCCGGTCAAGCGCGTTTCCTACAAGATCGAGAACAGCCGCGTCGGTCAGGTCACCGACTACGATCGTCTGTCGATGACGGTCGAGACCAATGGCACGACCCGTCCGGACGACGCCGTGGCGCTGGCTGCGCGCATCCTCCAGGACCAGCTCCAGCTCTTCATCAACTTCGAGGAGCCGCGCGAAGTCCGCAAGGAAGAGCAGCAGGACGACTTCCCGTTCAACCGCAACCTGCTGCGCAAGGTCGACGAACTCGAACTCTCGGTTCGCTCGGCCAACTGCCTGAAGAACGACAACATCATCTACATCGGCGATCTCGTGCAGAAGACCGAAGCGGAGATGCTGCGTACGCCGAACTTCGGCCGCAAGTCGCTGAACGAGATCAAGGAAGTGCTGGCCGGCATGGGCCTCCACCTGGGCATGGAAATCCCGGGCTGGCCGCCGGACAACATCGAAGAGATGGCCAAGCGGCTGGAAGAGCCGTACTAGGCCGACAGAAGGAAACTAGGACATGCGTCACGGAAATCGCGGCCGGAAATTCCACCGCACGGCAGAGCATCGCAAGGCGATGTTCTCCAATCTCGCCGGTGCTCTCATCAAGCACGAGCAGATCACGACCACGCTGCACAAGGCGAAGGACCTGCGTCCGATCGTCGAGAAGCTGGTCACGCTCGGCAAGAAGGGCGGCCTGCACGCGCGCCGTCAGGCGATCGGCTTCCTGCGCGACCCCTACGTCGCGGACAAGCTCTTCTCGACCCTCGGTCCGCGCTACTCCAAGCGCGCCGGCGGCTACCTGCGCGTGCTGAAGGCGGGCTACCGCTTCGGCGATGCCGCGCCGATGGCCGTGATCGAGTTCGTCGAGCGCAACGCCGACGCCAAGGGTCAGGACAGCGGCCCGTCGGCCGAGAACGCCGAGCAGCAGGCCGCGGCGTAAGCCGTTTCCTGCCTCGACCGAATAGAAAACGCCCGGCGGTTCAGCCGGGCGTTTTTCTTTTGTCGCTGTTCTTCCTTGCCCAAGCGACCGGGTAGCGATTGAAGCCGCGGAAGCGGGCACGACCGCCGCGTTCCGGCGTGCCGTCGCGCGCCAGCCCGTCCAGACTGTCGATCAGGCGGCCAACGGCAATCGTGCCCTCCAGGCGGGCCAGTACGGCGCCGAGGCACATATGAACCCCCGACCCGAAGGCGAAGTGCCGGTTGGGTTCGCGGCCGGCGTCGAAGCGATCCGGTTCGGGAAACTGTGCCGGATCGCGGTTGGCCGCACCAATGCCGATATGGAGATAGGTTCCCGCGGCGAGCCGCTCGCCACCGATCTCGAGGTCGGCCGTCAGGCGGCGATTGCCGAGCTGGTTGGAACTCTCGAAGCGCAACCCTTCCTCGATGCAGCTCTTCAGCAGCCCGGGGTTTTCCTTGAGGCGCCGAAGTTCGTCGGGAAAGCGCAGCAGCGCGTCTATCGTGTTGCCGATCAGGTTGGTCGTCGTCTCGTGGCCGGCGTTCAGCAGGAAGATGCAGTTCTGCACCAGCTCTTCGTGGCTCAGCCGCTCGCCGTCGATCTCGCCATGGATCAAGGTCCCGAGCACATCGTGGTCGTCGGCCGGCCGCTTGCGCCGCGCTGCCACGAGCTCGTCCAGATAGGCTGAAAACTCCACGACGGCGGCATTGCCGGCCGCCTGCCGCTCCGGTCCCGCGACGGGCTCCAGGGCCCCCAGGATGGCGAGCGAATAGCGTCGGAACGGCGAGCGCTCGCCGGCCGGCACGCCCAGCATATCGCAGATAACTTCGACGGGGAGCTGGAAGGCGAAATCCTCGACCAGGTCCATGTGTCCATCGTCGGCATGCCGGGCGATCAGCCCGTCGACGATGGCTTCGATCCGCGGCTGCAAGGCAGCCAATGCACGCGGTGTGAAGGCTGCCGCGAGGAGTTTGCGCACACGGGTGTGCAGCGGCGGATCGTTGAAGACCAGGCTGGTCGTGTGATGGCGGTAGAGCGGGGTGCCGACACCGAACTTGGGGCCGAACTCCGCCTTCTTGTCGGAGCTCATGCGGGCGTCGCGATAGCAAACCGCGACGTCGGCGTAGCGCGATAGGAACACGCTGCCGTCCGGCAGCCGCTTCACGGGCGCGAAGCGGCGCAGCGCGTGATAGCGGGGGAACGGATCGTCGAGGAAGGCGCGGTCGAGGGCGGCGAGGTCGAAGCGTTCGGCGAACGCCCGGGCCTCGTCCGGAGGGAGTTCGATCAGGCCCGCAGTCAGAACTGCTCCTCCGTGAGCGCAAAGACCGTGCGGCCCGCGGCCTTGAGCGGTCCCAACTGGGCCAGCGCCGGCGGCAGCAGGACTTCGGCATAGAAGCGCGCCGTGACCAGCTTGGCTTCGAGGAAGGCCGGATCGCCATCGCGGGCCGCAAGCTTGGCCTGGGCGACGAGGGCGCTCTTGGCCAGCAGCCAGCCACCCAGCGCCGTACCGGCCAGCCGCAGGAAGGGGACGGAGCCCGCCAGGGCATTCACCAGCTCGGCCTTGACCGACTGGGCCACCCATTTGGTGGCGTCCTCCAGCGCCTCCGCAGCGGCGGCTACGCCGCTCGCAATGGCCGCCAGATCGTCTCCGGGCGCCGACTTCATTTCCTGCACCACGGCACGCATCTCCGCCACCAGGCCCAGCATGGTCTCGCCGCCGTCCTTGGCGACCTTGCGGCCGACCAGGTCGCGTGCCTGGATGCCGTTTGTGCCCTCGTAAATCGGCAGGATGCGGGCGTCGCGCAGGTGCTGGGCGGCGCCGGTCTCCTCGATGAAGCCCATGCCGCCGTGGATCTGCACGCCGGTCGAGGCGATCTCGTTGCCGAGGTCCGTGAACCAGGCCTTCACGATCGGGATCAGGAGGTCGACGCGGTCCTGCGTCCTGCGCGCGGTCTCCTTGTCCGGGTGCTTCAGGGCGCCGTCGATGCCGGCGGCAGTGTAGTAACCCAGTGCCCGCATGGCCTCGATCTGGGCCCGCATGGACATCAGCATGCGCCGCACGTCGGGATGATGGACGATGGAAACCGGCTGCGGCTGGGGGCTGCCATCGTCCTTGGACTGGACGCGGGTGCGGGCAAAGGCGGCGGCCTGCTGGTAGGCCCGCTCGGCGATCGCCAGCCCCTGGACGCCGACCGAGAGCCGGGCGTTGTTCATCATGGTGAACATATAGGAGAGGCCGCGGCCTTCCTCGCCGACCAGATAGCCCACCGCGCCGCCATCGTCGCCAAAGGACATCACGCAGGTCGGGCTGCCATGGATGCCGAGCTTGTGTTCCAGCGACACGCAGCGCAAATCGTTGCGCTTCCCGGGCTTGCCATCGGCATCGACGAGGAACTTCGGCACGATGAACAGCGAGATGCCGCGCACGCCCGCCGGTGCATCCGGTGTGCGAGCCAGGACGAGGTGCACGATATTCTCGGCCATGTCGTGCTCGCCGTAGGTGATGAAGATCTTCTGGCCGGTCACGAGATAATGATCGCCGCTCTTCACGGCACGGCTCTTGAGCTGGCCGAGATCGGAACCCGCCTGTGGCTCCGTGAGGTTCATCGTGCCGGTCCATTCGCCCGAGATCATCTTGGGCAGATAGGTGGCCTTTTGCTGCTCCGAGCCGTGATGATGGATGGCGTCGATTGCGCCCTGGTTCAGCAGCAGCACGAGACCGAAGCCCATGTTCGCCGCCTGCCACATCTCCTGCACCGTCGTGGCGAGCAGCCAGGGCATGCCTTGGCCTCCGAAGGCCGGATCGAAGGGCAGGGAGTTCCAGCCGCCTTCGACGAATTCCTTGTAGATGCCGGCAAAACCGGGAGCGGTGCGGACCACGCCGTTCTCCAGCTTGGCACCCACCTTGTCGCCGTCGCGGTTGAGCGGCGCCAGGCCGTTGCCGGCGAGCTTGGCGGCTTCCTCGAGCACGGCGTCGATCGTGTCGTCGGTCGCATGCTCATAGCCCGGCAAGGCCGAGACGCCGGAAAGACCGGCCACCTCGCGCAGCGCGAAACGCATGTCGGCCAGGGGGGCTGTATAAGTCATGTGTACTCCTCCGGGCCGCAATATGCCGCGATTGGTCGCTTTTGGCGACCGGCTCGGCTATTTTGAAGCCAACATGACCGCATCAGTTTTGCTTGCCATCGATGGCCCTCGCGCGACTATCACCCTCAACGACCCAGCCAAGCACAATCGTCTCGACCCGGCCGGGCTGCGACTCCTGCGGGAGGCTGTCGAAAAGGCCGACGCCGATCCGAACGTCCGCGTCACGGTGATCACCGGCGCCGGCGACAAGACCTTCTGCTCCGGCTACGACCTGGGCTCTATCCCAGCCGGAGAGCGCCGCGACGAAGGCAGCGACGACAGTTTCGAGAAGGTCATGGACCGGATCGAGGCCATGCGTATGCCGACGCTCTGCGCGCTGAACGGCGGTGTCTATGGCGGTGCTACCGACCTGGCGCTGGCCTGCGACTTCCGGCTGGGCGTCAAGGGAATGCGCTTTTTCATGCCGGCCGCGCGCTTTGGCCTGCACTACTATCCGAGCGGACTGCGCCGCTACACCCAGAAGGTGAGCCCGAGCTTTGCCAAGCGCGCCTTCCTGCTGTCGGAGGATTTCCACGACGCCGAGCTTCTGGCCGTGGGCTACCTCGACTGGCTGGTCGAGCGCGCCGAGTTCAAGTCCAAGGTGGACGAAAAGGCCGTCCGGCTCGCCAATCTGGCGCCGCTCTCAATGGCCGGCATGAAGCGTGCCATCGAGCAGTTTGCCCAGGCTTCGCCCGACGTCCCGTCAATCCGGCAGAGCGCAAAAGTCTGCGCCACGTCGGAAGATCTGCGTGAAGGGCTGGCCGCCCTCAGTGAGCGCAGGGCTCCCGCCTTCAAGGGCCGTTGACCCGCGGATCCATGTGAACATCCCTTGATTGAGGGTGCACCGGCTCGGCAATTTGTCGTTTTGGAGGCATCCGGCTTTTTTCTTTCTTACGATCGGCCATGTTTATCCCAGGCGACTGAAGTATGTTGCTAACGGCCGTGATACCGAGATAAGGCCGCTCTACTAAACAGATCATGCAACGCCGCTTAGCCGCTATCGTCCACGCCGACCTCGCCGGGTTCACCCGGATGATGGAAGGCGCAGAGACCCGTACTTTCCGCCACCTCAAGTCAGCCCAGATCGAGGTCTGGCGTCCGGCGATCGACGTCGGTCGCGGCCGCCTCGTCGGCACGGCAGGAGATGCCATGCTCGCGGAGTTCGGCTCGGCCGTCTCCGCCGTCGGCGCCGCCATCGACATCCAGGAGCGCATGGCGCGTTTCAACGAGGCGTTGAACGAAGACCAGCGCATGCTGTTCCGTATCGGCGTGCATCTCGGTGAAGTCATCATCGACGACGAAGACCAGAACATCTTCGGCGATGGCGTCAATCTCGCTGCCCGTATTCAGGCGATCGCAGAGCCGGGCGGTATTGCGGTGTCGCGTGCTGTGCGCGACCTGGTGGAGCTGCGTGTCGAATACGCCTTCCATGACGGAGGCGAGCACCAGCTCAAGAACGTGAGCCGCTCCGTACAGGTGTTCCACGTCCGCCCGGCACGCCAGGCGCCGGGGACGACGACGCGCATGGTCCCGCAGATCACGCTGCGCTTCGAGGGGCCCGACTCCGCGGGCCGCAAGCATCTCTTCGAAGTGGCGCTGGACAAGCTGGTCGGTCAGCCGCAGGGCCTGTTCATCGGCCGTGGCGCCGATCAGTGCGAACTCGTCGTGCCGCATCCCACTGTCTCGCGCCGGCACGCCAAACTTTCGCTCGCAGGCGAGGCGCTGCAGGTCGAGGATCTCGGCTCGACCAATGGCACTGCGGTGAACGGTGTGGTGCTCAAGGCGGGCGCTCCAATGGCCTTGCAGGCCGGCTCCAAGTTACGGCTCGGCGATGTCGAGCTGCTCATCCAGCACATCTAGCTGGAGCCCGGCGCCATGACCGATGACAGCTCAGATACGCAGATCGGCAGCAGTCCGGCTGACCAGCCGCAGGATGTCGACTACGTCGCGCTGAAGCCCGGTCAGACGATCGGACGCTACGAAATTCTGGCGGTGCTGGGACAAGGTGGCTTCGGCATCACCTATCGCGCCCGGGATGTCCAGCTCGACCGCGAGGTCGCGATCAAGGAATATCTGCCGTCGGCGCTCGCCGTGCGTCAGGACGGGGAGACGGTCTTGCCGCGCTCCACCCGGATGGCCGACGATTTCGGATGGGGTCGCGATCGCTTCGTCACCGAGGGGCGCACGCTTGCCAGTCTGCACCGTGTGCCGGCCATCGTGCAGGTCTTCGACTTCCTCGAAGCCAACGGCACGGCCTATATCGTCATGGAGCTCCTGAGCGGTGAAACGCTCGAGGATCGCATCAAGAAGAACGGCAAGCTCACGCCGGAAGAGGTCGACCGCATCCTGTGGCCGCTGCTCGATGGGCTGGAGCAGGTACACAGCGCCGGCTTCCTGCACCGCGATATCAAGCCGGCCAACATCCTGCTCGATGCTGCCGGCAACCCGACGCTGATCGATTTCGGTGCGTCGCGCGCGGCGATGGTTGGCCGCACGGCGGCGATGACGGCCATCTTCACGCCGGGCTATGCGGCGGCCGAGCAGATGACCTCGGCCAAGCAGGGCCCCTGGTCGGACATCTATGGCCTTGCCGCCACGATCTACCACGCGATCATGGGCAAGGCGCCGCCCAACGCCTTCGATCGCATGCTGGACGACTCGTACGAGCCTCTGACCAAGTTCGCGCCAGTGGGCTTTTCGCCGGGGCTTCTGGCCGGCGTCGATGCCGGCCTGGCAGTGGCAGCGCGCGACCGGCCGCAGTCGATTGCAGGCTGGCGGCCCGTTCTCGGCATGACGTCCGCCCCCGAGGCAGGCGCCACAGTCGTCATGGGCAAGGATACGGTTGCGCCTGCTGCGCGCGTTTCTGTGCTCGGCGCGCCGACGGTCGCGGAACCCTCGCCCGATAGGGTGTCGGAAGAACCGAAAAAGAAGACCGGCCTGTGGGTAGCGCTTGCGGCGGTACTGGTTCTGGCCCTGGGGGGCGGTGGCTACTACGCCATGGCGACGCGTGGTCCCGATCCGGAGACAGTGAGGGCGAAGGCTGCAGCCGAGGCCGCCGAAGAGGCCAAGCGCAAGGCACAGGCAGACGCGAACAAGGCACAGGCGGAGGCAGAAAAACTCCGCGCCGAGAAGGCACAGCAGGAAGCCAAGGCCAGGGCCGAGCAGGAGGCCAAGGACAAGGCCGAGGCACAGCGCAAGATGGAAGAGGACGCTCTGCGCCGCGCCGAAGCAGCCTTCGCCGAGAAGAAGCGGGCCGAAGACGAGGCGCGGCAGAAGGCCGAAGCCGAGGAAGCCGCCCGCCGGAAGGCCGCCGAAGAGGCACGCAAGGCCGCCGAATTCGCCGCCGGCAACTTCGATCATTTCGGCAAGACGCTGAACCTGATTGTCATCAAGGACCGGCCGGGCGACATCAGGCTGCAGGGCGCGGATTCGGTCGACGATCCCGATTTGCACAAGCTGGCGGTGAATGCGCTGGCGGAGCAGGCGCGCAATGTGCGGTGCCGCCAGACCGACCGCCTGACCGACGGAACGCCGCTCTACCGCTGCCTCATCACCAAGCGCACCGCCAAGGAGCCGCTGGCCGACGCGCCGGACTCCGACCGCGACGACCTCGCGCTCACCTTGATCAAGACGGGCCTGCTGCTGGCGTCGTGCGATGCCCCGCGGTCTTATTCAGAGGCCGAAGATGATGCCCGTGGCCGGAAACTGTACCTTTGGGGTAGAGTAAACGTTCCAGAGTACAAACGGAGATGTACCAGATGACTGCCTTGACTGCCGATACAGCAGCACACTCGTTCAGGAGAATCGTGGTTCGCGTTGTCGGCATGATTGCCGCCTTGGGTATTGCCACTGGTTGCATGTCCGACGACCAGGGTCGGCCGTCGAACCAGGCGACCGGCACCTTCATGGGTGCGGCGCTGGGTGGCGTGGTTGGCGGCCTCGCCTTCGGTTCGGTTGGCGGCGTCGTCGGCGGTGCGCTGGTTGGCGCTCTGGCCGGCAACCTCGTCGGCAAGGCTCTGGACGACCAGGAGCGCCGTCGCCTCGCGGAGGCGACCCAGAACGCCTTCGTCGCCGAAACCAACGTGCCGACGTCCTATACGGTCGAGCCGACCAAGACCTCGTCCTCTTCGTCGACCTCGGCTCCACCGACCATTGTGGCGGCCAAGCCGGTCGCGCCGGCCAGCACGCGCGCCGACGGCAGCACCTGCCGCCCGATCGAGCTGACGGCCACCAAGAACGGCCAGACCACGACCGAGACCACGACCTTCTGCAAGTCGGCGGGCTCGCAGGAGCTGAAGCCCGTCTCGGTCTGATCCACCACAGTCGAAAGAAACGGCCGGCGGTCCCTGATCGCCGGCCGTTTCCATTTCAGGTATCGACGTCTCGATGCTGGCAACGGCGACACAACTCCGACATGTTTCCGGGTAAGGAGTAGGGCATGGCAGGCAATCAGAAGGCAGCGAAGCTCAGGCAGCTTCTGGCGCAGGGCGAGTTCATCCTGGCGCCGGGCATCTACGACGGCATTTCGGCGCGCGTCGCGGATCGCATGGGCTTTCCCGCGCTCTACATGACCGGCTATGGCGCTACGGCCTCGATGCTGGGCCTGCCCGATGCCGGGCTCGCGACCTATTCGGACATGGTCGGCCGCGCCGAGATGATCTGCTCCGTGGTCGAGACGCCGCTGATCGCCGATGCCGACACCGGATACGGCGGGCTGTTGAACGTGCAGCGCACGATCCGCGGTTATGAAGCGGCGGGCGTTGCCGCAATCCAGATCGAGGATCAGGAGATGCCCAAGAAGTGCGGGCACACGCCGGGCCGGCGGGTCGTGCCGGCCGAGGAGATGGCGCTCAAGATCAAGGTCGCCGCCGATTCGCGCCGCCACGAGGAGACGCTGATCGTGGCGCGCACCGATGCGCGCACTGCGCACGGTCTCGACGAAGCGCTGCGCCGGGCGCGGCTTTACGACGAGGCGGGTGCCGACGTGATCTTCGTCGAGTCGCCGGAGTCCGAGGCGGAACTTGAGCGGATCGGCCGCGAAGTCTCCAAGCCGCTGCTGGCCAACATGGTCGAGTTCGGCAAGACGCCGCGGGTCGAAGTCGACCGGCTGAAGAAGTGGGGGTTCGACCTCGCGATCTATCCCGGCCTGGGATTCAGCGTCGCCGCCGAGGCGATGCGGCTCGCCTGGACGCATCTCAAGGATCGCGGCACCAGCAACGGCGTCGAAGTCCCGCAGTATCGCGACATGCACGAGCTGATGGGCTTCGCCGAAGTCTGGGATTTCGAGAAGCGCTGGGCGACATGAACGGCAAGCAGTTTCTGGAAATGCTGTCGCGCCTGCCGGCCCGCGTCTGGCTGCAGGCGATCCTTGCGCTGATCGGCTTTGTCATACTGGCGGTGCTGGGCTTCGCCGTGATCGCCGGCGTCGCCGCGGTCGTGCTGATCGCGCTGCTGGGCTTCAAGGCCAAGGCCTGGATCCTGAACCTGTTTCGCCGGCCACCGCCGCCCGAACCGCCGGCGCGGCAGGACCGCAAGGTGATCGACGTGCAGTACGAAATCGTCGATCGCAGCAACGACCGGACACCCCGGAACTAGAATTAGAGCGTCGCGGAGCCGCGCAGCTTTCAGACTTGGAGGATCTTCCCCGGGTTCATGAGGTTCTGCGGATCCAGCGCGCGCTTGATGGTGCGCATCGTGTCCAGTTCGACCTTGCTGCGGTAGTGGGCGAGGTCCTCGACCTTGAGGCGGCCGATACCATGCTCGGCCGAGATCGAGCCGCCGTGGCTCACCACGAGGTCGTAGACGGGGCCGCTGATGGCATGGTGGTAGGCCATGAACTGCGCCTTGTCCCAGCCCGGCGGCGACTGGCAGTTGAAGTGCAGGTTGCCGTCACCGACATGGCCGAAGACCACGGGCCGGCAGTCGGGCAGGGCCTTCTTCATGGCGGCAAGACCTTCGGCCATGAAGCCGGCGATGCGGCTCACCGACACCGAGATGTCGTGCTTGATCGACGGGCCTTCGCGCTTCTGGCCTTCCGAATGGTTCTCGCGGATCGCCCAGAAGGCCCGCGCCTGCGCCTCGTTCTGGGCGAGGGCGGCGTCGAGCACGAGGCCCTTTTCCATCGCTTCGCCGAGATAGGTTTCCATCTTCTCGGCAAGCCCGGTCTCGTTGGTGCCGGGCCGGCGGGCGCGCGTCGACGACCATTCGAGAAGAACGTACCAGTCGTACTTCTCCTGCAGGGGATCGGTGGAACCGGGGATGTGATCGAGCACGAAGTCGATGCCCTGGCGCGCCATCAACTCGCAGGAAGTGACGTTGTCCTCGGAGGCGGCATGCGCGCCGCTTAGCAGTTCGACGGCAGCCTCCGGCGAGGGGACGGCGATCCAGGCCGTCGCGACATCCTTTGGCTTGGGCCAGAGCCTCAGCACCGCCCTGGTGATGATGCCCAAAGTGCCCTCGGCGCCGAGATAGAGGTCGCGCAGATCGTAGCCGGTATTGTCCTTCTTTAGGGCCCGCAGACCATCCCATACCTCGCCCTGAGGCGTCACGACTTCGATCCCCAGCACGAGCTGACGCGCGTTGCCGTAGTGCAGCACCTGCACGCCTCCGGCATTGGTCGAGAGGTTGCCGCCGATGGTGCAGCTTCCCTCGGCACCGAGGCTCAGGGGAAAGAGGCGGTCGTTCTGTGCGGCGGTCTCCTGGATGGTCTTCAGGATGACGCCGGCCTCGACGGTCATCGTGTAGCCGATCGTGTCGATGTCGAGGATGCGGTTCATGCGGTTGAGCGACAGCACGATCTCGTGGCCGTCCTCGTGCGGCGTGCCGCCGCCCATCATGCCGGTATTGCCGCCCTGGGGCACGATCGCGACCTTCTCGGCCGCGCAGAGCTTCACGACGGCCGCCACCTCTTCGGTGGTGGCCGGCCGCACGATGGCCAGCGCCTTGCCGAGATAGGTCTCGCGCCAGTCGGTGAGGTAGGGGTGCTTGCCTTCCTCGTCGAGGATGAGGCCCTTGTCGCCGACGATGGCCCGCAGGCGTTCAATGAGGTCGGTCACAGTCGCAGGATCTTGCCAGGGTTCATGATGTTCTTCGGATCGAGCGCGCGCTTGATGGAGCGCATCGTGTCGAGCTCGATCTTGGAGCGGTAGTGCGCCAGCTCGTCGATCTTCTCGATGCCGATGCCGTGTTCGGCCGAGATCGAGCCTGCCATGTCGCGCACCAGATCG
This sequence comes from Reyranella massiliensis 521, assembly GCF_000312425.1. Taxonomy (GTDB): domain Bacteria; phylum Pseudomonadota; class Alphaproteobacteria; order Reyranellales; family Reyranellaceae; genus Reyranella; species Reyranella massiliensis. The sequence continues at coordinate 1,157,972 of NZ_HE997181.1, forward strand.
TTCACGCCGCGCGTGATGGCCGGCGAATACTGGTGCAGCGTCTGACGGTCCATGCCCACCGGGCCCATGAAGGAGAAGTGCAGGTTGCCGTCGCCGATATGGCCGAGCGGATAGGGGCGGATCGACGGCAGGACGTCGCAGGCCGCCTTGATGCCCTTCTCGATGAAGTCGGGGATCTTGGAGATCGAAACCGAGATGTCGTAACTGAGGCCCGGCCCTTCGGCGCGCGAGGCCGGCGCCACGGACTCGCGGATCACCCACATGTTGCGCGACTGCGCCTCGTTCTGTGCAATCACGGCATCGAGGACGCGGCCGGCTTCCATCTGGTCGGCGAGGAACTGCTCCATCTTCTCCGACATGCCCTCGGCGCCATCGGCCTTAGGCCGCGACGAGGACCATTCGAGTAGCAGGAACCACGGCGTATCGGCCTTGAGCGGGTCCTGGGTGCCCGGGATGTGCCGCAGCACCATGTCGGTGCAGGCGCGGCTCATCAGCTCACAGGAGCCGACATTGTCCTCCGAAGCGGCATGCGCTTCAGAGAGGATTTCAATGGCGGCCTGCGGATCGCGGATGGCGAGCCAGGCAGTGGCCACGTCCTTGGGGGCAGGCCACAGCTTCAGCACGGCCTTGGTGATGATTCCCAGCGTGCCTTCGGCGCCCATGAACAGGTGCTTGAGGTCGTAGCCGGTATTGTCCTTCTTCAGCGCCCGCAGCCCGTTCCAGATGTCGCCGTTCGGCAGCACGACTTCGAGGCCCATCACCAGATTGCGCGCATTGCCGTAGCGCAGCACCTGCACGCCGCCGGCGTTGGTCGAGAGATTGCCGCCGATCATGCACGAGCCCTGGGCGCCCAGGCTGAGCGGCAGGAAACGGTCGTGGCTGGCTGCCGTCTCCTGCAGGGTTTGCAGGATGCAGCCGGCTTCGACGGTCATTGAATAGCCGACCGGGTCGACGTTCAGGACCTTGTTCATGCGGCCGACCGACAGAACGATGCCGGTGTGGGACGGGTAGGGCGTGGCGCCGCCCATCAGGCCGGTGTTGCCGGCCTGGGGCACGATGGCGATGCCGTTGTCGTAGCAGAGCTTCACGACCTTGGAGACTTCCTCGACGGTCGCCGGGCGCACCACGACGGCTGCATTGCCCACGATTGAGCCGCGCCAGTCGGTGACGAAGGGCTGCTTGCCCGGTTCGTCCTGAATGAGGCCCTTGTCGCCGACGATGGCGCGCAGCGCCTCCAGGAGGGCGGGCGTGACCGGCGTGGTCGGAATGACGGGCGGGATGACGGTATCGGGCATCGTTTCCTCTAGTTTGCTGCAGACTAGCCGCGCTGGTTGGTGCCGTCATCCGCGGCGGCACGACGGAGCCTGTCGTTGATCGCAAGGCCGAGGCCCGTTTGCGGAATGGGCATGACCGCGATGCGGCCGATCCCGGGCCGGTCGAGCGCGCGCAGCATGGAGAAGAGGTTGGCTGCTGCTTCGCCGAGATCGGCGGTCGGGCTGAGATTGTAGGTCAGCATGGCGCCTGTGGGCACGGTCGGACCGAACGCCAGCAACCCCTCGTCGGCCGCAACGCTGGTCGCCTCCAGCCGCACCGGCCGCTCCGGTGCGTAGTGGCTCTGCATCTGGCCGGGCGACTTGTGCGACGCCTCGCCGGTCGGGATCGCATGGCTGAGGGCAATCGGGCCGATCACCGCCTCGATCGCTTCGCGCGTCGCGCCGCCGGGGCGCAGGAGCGTGGGCGTCGCCGTCGAGAGATCGAGCACGGTCGACTCGACGCCGACCAGGCAGGGGCCGCCATCGAGGATCATCGGCACCTTGTCGCCCAGCGACTCCGCGACATGTTCGGCCCGCGTCGGGCTTATGGCGCCGCTGCGGTTTGCCGATGGCGCCGCGATGGGACGGCCGGCGGCACGGATCAGCGCCTGCGCCACGGGATGCGAAGGCGCACGGATCGCCACCGTATCGAGACCAGCCGTCGCCAGAAGCGAGATCGGCGATCCTTCGGCACGCGGCAGCACCAGGGTCAGGGGGCCGGGCCAGAATCGGGCGGCGAGCTTGTCCGCGGTCTCGCTCCAGCGCACGAACTGCCGGGCTGCGGCCGCATCCAGCACGTGGCTGATCAGAGGATTGAACTGCGGCCGGCCCTTGGCCTCGAAGATCGCGGCAACCGCACGTTCGTTGGTCGCGTCGCCGCCCAGGCCGTAGACCGTCTCGGTCGGGAACGCGACCAGCTTGCCGTCGCGCAGAAGTGTCGCCGCTTCGGCAACCGATTGCGCTGTCGGCTCGACGACCTTCATCGCGCCGCCTTGGTGCGGGCGATGAAATGCGGATTGAGGAACGGCGGATGGCCGTAGGTCAGGGGCTTGCCGTTGACCGTCACGACTTCGCCGCCGGCCGCCTCAAGGACGCCCTGGCCGGCTGCCGTATCCCATTCGCTGGTAGGTCCGAAGCGGGGATAGATGTCGGCCCTGCCTTCGGCGATCAGGCAGAACTTGAGCGACGATCCTGCCTCCAGCCGCTCGGCGACCGTGAGGCCTTGATTGCGGAACCAGATGTCGAGGTCGCTGTAGATGGCGTGGCTGCGGCTGGCGCAGGCCGTGAGGCCTTGGGGTGGTGGCGAGCGCGTGGCGATCGCGGTGAAGGCGCCGCCGCGCTCGCGCTTGTCAGCCCCCAGAGTGGCCACGCCGCGCCACAGCAGGCCGGTCGCCGGCGCGAGCACGATGCCGAGCGTCGGCCGTCCCTCCTCGATCAGGGCGATGTTCACGGTGAACTCGCCGTTCCTCTTGATGAATTCCTTGGTGCCGTCGAGCGGATCGACCAGCCAGAACGGCCCGCCATCGAGTGTGGGCTTGCGGCCGGCTGCCATCTCTTCTTCGGCGACGATGGCGATGCCGGGCGTGAGCTCGCGCAGGCCCGCCAGGATGACCGCCTCTGCCGCGTGGTCTGCATCGGTGACAGGGCTCTTGTCGGCCTTGTTACGCACGCCGAGATCGCCGGCATAGATGCGCATGATTTCGGCGGCGGCTGCTTCCGCAATCTCGGTGCAGCTCTCGCGAAGGACGGAATACGCAGGAAGGGAACGGGTCACTGGGTCACTGCTTCAGCACGCGACCGGCGACGGCATCCAGCTTCGCGACGAGTTCGCCTGACCGTGCGGCCGGTGCCGTGATCAGCGCATGTTCCAGGGCCCGGTCGCAGCCGGCGGGGCATACTTCAGGCCGTGTCTTCTTGAGGCGCGGCGCGATCATGGTGACCAGCGTCTTGGCCTTCTCGGCATTGTCGAGCAGGACGCGCACGATGTCGGCCACCTGCACGTGGTCATGGTCGGGATGCCAGCAGTCGAAGTCGGTGACCATGGCGACGGTGACGTAGCAAATCTCCGCCTCGCGGGCGAGCTTGGCCTCCGGCATGTTGGTCATGCCGATGACGTCGCAACCCCAGCTCCGATAGAGCTTGGACTCGGCGAGGCTCGAGAACTGCGGACCTTCCATCGCGATGTAGGTGCCGCCGAGCTTCACGGGGAAACCCGCTTCCTTGGCGCAATCGTAGGCGGCCTGCGCCAGGCGATTGCAGGTCGGTTGCGCCATCGAGACGTGGGCCACCAGCCCTTCGCCGAAGAAGCTCTTCTCGCGTGCGAAGGTGCGGTCGATGAACTGGTCGACGACGACGAAGTGCCCCGGCGGCAGGTCCTCGCGCAGCGAGCCGCAGGCCGACAGCGAGAGGATGTCGGTGACACCCACGCGCTTCAGGGCGTCGATGTTCGCCCGGTAGTTGATCGAGGTCGGCGAATGGCGATGGCCGCGGCCGTGACGCGGCACGAACACGACGTCGAGCCCGTCGAGGACGCCGAACAGGAACTCGTCGGACGTCTGGCCGAAGGGCGAGGCCACCCGCCGCCACTCGGCCTTCTCAAGACCGGCGATATCGTAGACGCCACTTCCGCCCAGAATGCCCAACACCGTCATGCGCTTCTCCTCGTGGCCGTTGGTGTATCATCCCATCCTGCAAAAAGGGGAGATTTTCATGGGCAAGCTCGACGGCAAGATCACCATCGTGACGGGCGCGACCAGCGGCATCGGACGCCGCACGGTCGAGCTTTTCGTCGCGGAGGGCGCCCGCGTGGTGGCCACCGGCCGGCGTGCTGAGCTCGGCCGTTCCCTGGAGGAGGCGCTGGGCAAGGACCGCTGCGTGTTCGTACAAGCAGATGCCACGCAGGAAGACGATGTGAAGAAGGTGCTCGATACCTGCCTCTCCAAGTGGGGTCGGCTCGACTGCCTGTTCAACAATGCTGGCGGTCCGGCGCCGGTCGGTGGCATCGAAACCGTGCCGGTGGATGGCTTCGACGCCGCCATGGCCACTCTGGTGCGCTCCGTGATGCTCGGCATGAAGCATGCCGCCCCGATCATGATGAAGCAGGGTTCGGGCAGCATCATCAACAATGGCAGCGTTGCCGCCCGCCGGGCGGGCTACTCCACATCGATGATCTACAGCGCCGCCAAGGCCGCCGTGGTCCATCTCACGGTCTGCGTTTCCATGCAGCTCGGCGAGAAGGGGGTGCGGGTGAATTCGATCTCGCCCGGCGGAATCGCCACCGGCATCTTCGCCAAGGCGCTCGGACTGCCCGCCGACAAGGCCGACGGCTACGCGGAGGCGGTAAAGGCCAGCATGGCCAAGAACCAGCCGATCCCGCGCGCCGGCCTCACCGACGACATTGCCCACGCGGCCGTGTTCCTGGCCTCCGACGACTCGACCTTCATCAACGGCCACGACCTCGTGGTCGATGGCGGCCTGGTCGGCGGTCGCCTGTGGACGCCGCACCAGGAGGGCGTGAAGGCCATGCGTCAGGCCTTCGGCGTCGACGAGGTTTGACCTTGAAAACGCTGGCCGGCCGGACGGCTTTGGTCACCGGCGCCTCGCGGGGCATTGGTCGCGCGGTCGCGCTGTCGCTGGCGGAAGCGGGGGCGGCCGTCGCCGTGAACTACCGCGAACGAGCCGCCGACGCGCGCGACGTCGTTGCTGCGATCCGGCGCAATGGCGGCAAGGCCATGGACGTCGCCGCCGACGTGTCCGATGCCCGCGCCGTTGCCGAGATGGTAGCAGCAGTGGAGCACGAGCTGGGGCCGGTCGACGTGCTGGTGAACAATGCCGGCCTCGCGATCATCCGAAGCATCGACGATCTCACCGAGGAGGAGTTCGACCGCACGATTGCGGTGAACCTGAAATCGGCCTTTCTCTGCACCAAGGCCGTCCTGCCCGGCATGCGGGCGCGAAAGTGGGGCCGCATCGTCAACATTTCTTCCGGCGCAGCACGCGGCGCGGGAGGCATCGGGCCGCACTACAATGCCTCCAAGGCTGGCATGGAAGGCTTGACCCGCGGCTACGCCGCCCGCGTCGTGAAGGACGGCGTCACCGTCAACGCCGTGGCGCCCTCGCTGATCGAGACCGACATGGTGCGTGCCGGTCTCGCCTCGTCGCCGGATCGCATTCCGCTGGGCCGTTTCGGCACGGCGGAGGAATGCGCCCAGGCCGTGCTGATGGTGATCGGCAACGCCTACATGACCGGCCAGACGGTGGCGCTGAGCGGCGGCCTATCGTTTCTCTAGCTATGCCTTCGGCTCCACGTGGCCGCCGAAGGCGTGGCGCATGGCGGACAGCAGCTTGTTCGCCGTGCCTTCCTTGTCGCGTGAACGAAACCGGGCGTAGAGCGCCGCCGACAGCACGTCCGCGGGCACGGCCTCCTCGATGGCGGTATTGATCGTCCAGCGACCTTCGCCCGAATCCTCGACGAAGCCCGAATATCTGCCGAGCGCCGGATCCTCGGCCAGCGCCGATGCCGTGAGGTCGAGCAGCCAGGAGCTGACCACGCTGCCACGCCGCCAGACCTCGGCAATGTCGGCGAGATCGAAGTCGTAGCGCCGCTCCTCGGGTATGTGCGGGGAGGAGGCCTTCTTCAGGATCTCGAAGCCTTCGGCGAAGGCCTGCATCATGCCGTACTCGATGCCGTTATGGATCATCTTCACGAAGTGGCCGGCGCCGCTCGGGCCGCAGTGCAGGTAACCGCGCTCGACGCGGGGGTCGCGGTCCTCGCGATGCGAGGTCTTGGCGATCGTGCCTTCTCCCGGGGACAGGGCACGGAAGATCGGGTCGAGCCGGTCGACGGCTTCCCTGGGGCCGCCGATCATCAGGCAGTAGCCGCGCTCCAGACCCCAGACGCCGCCGCTGGTGCCGCAGTCGAGATAGTGGATGCCCTTGGCTTTCATAGCGCCGGCGCGGCGCACATCGTCCTGAAAGAACGTGTTGCCGCCGTCGATGATCGTATCGCCGGGTTCGAGCAACGCGCCCAGTCGCGCGACGGTTTGCTCGGTGATCTCGCCCGCCGGCAGCATCACCCAGACGGCCCGCGGCGTGGCGAGGCGCCGCACCAGGTCGGCGAGATCGGCGCCACCCTGGACAGGTTCGTCAGCCAGAGAGGCGACCGCCGCCGGATTTTCGTCGAACACGATGCATTCGTGTCCCTGCCGCGCCAGGCGCCGCACGAGATTGCCTCCCATGCGTCCCAGGCCGACCATGCCAAGCTGCATCCGTCTCTCCCGTTCGTTTTCCGAGCCGGGCCCATGATAGGCTCGCCGCCAATGAAGACCATCATCGTCGTCATGGGCGTGTCGGGTTCGGGCAAGACGACCGTCGCTGCCATGCTGGCAGGGGCGCTGGGTGCGCGTTTCCTCGAAGGCGACGACGTGCACCCGCGCGCCAACGTCGAGAAGATGAAGAGCGGCACGCCGCTCACGGATGCCGACCGGCTGCCCTGGCTGCAATCGATTGCACGCGAGATCGACGACTGGCGGGCCCAGGGCGAGAAGGGCGTGGTCACCTGCTCGGCGCTGAAACGGGCCTATCGCGCGATCATCGTCGGTGATCGGCCGGAGGTGGCGCTTGTCTATCTCAGAGGTTCGAGGGAACTCATCCAGCACCGCATGGCGGCCCGACACGAACACTTCATGCCGGTGGGCCTGCTCGACAGCCAGTTCGCGACCCTCCAGCAACCCGAGCCCGACGAGCATCCGATCATCGTCGACGTCCACGGCGGGCCGTCCGACATCGTTGCGGAGATCATGCGCCGGCTGGGGGCGTGACGCTCGTCACTCTCGAACGGGAGGACCCTCCAGCACCAACGGCGCATCGACGGCGGGCTTCACGCCGGGATCGAGGCGGGCGCAGCCCGCGCTCAGCCCATCGCCCGGTGTCTTCTCGACCGGCGCGATGAAGAGCGCAGAGACTTTCAGTTCACCGATCTTGAGGCGCGCTTCGCTCAGCCATCGCGTGGCGCGCATCGAGGCGCCGCCCTTGTCGAGCCGGATCCAGCCGCAGAGCAGGGTGCTCTCCCCCGATGGGTCGATACGCACATAGGCCCGGTCGTCGCCCTTGAACGAGCCGCCGGCCGTATTCACCCGCCATTCGAAGGGCACGGCGCGATAGAGCTTCGCGTCTTCGACCGACACGTCAGTGCCGCCGATATAGTCGGTCCGCGCCAGCGATGGATCGCGCAGCCAGCCTTTGTGAGCCGCGAACCCTAGGCCAAGCAGCACGACACCGAGCAACAGGATCGCCCAACGGGGCATCGAGGTGAGATGCATGGTCAGGCCAGGATCGTCGTCAGGCCACCGTCGACCACCAGCGTATGGCCGGTGATGTAGGCGCCGGCGTCGGAGGCCAGGAGCAGCAGCGCCCCGCGCAGGTCTTCGGGCTTGCCCCAGCGGCTGGCGGCGGTACGGCGCTCAAGCATGTCGCTGAAGTCCTTGTTCTTCTGCAGCGCCACGTTGATCTCCGTGCGGATGTAGCCCGGTGCGATGGCGTTCACAGTGATGTTCGGACCGAGTTCCGCTGCCAGCGTCTTGGTGAGGCCGACGACACCATGCTTGGCCGCGACATAGCCCGCCACCGAGGCGCGGCCGAGGATCGCCATGACCGAGGAGATGTTGACGATGCGGCCGTACTTACGCTTCAGCATGTGGCGCCCGACTTCGCGCGCCACGACGAACTGGGCGACGAGGTCGGTCTCGACCGTCTTGCGAAATGTCTCGGTCGGCGTGTCGACGGCATCCTGCCGATAGAGGATGCCGGCATTGTTGATCAGCACGTCGATGCGTCGATGCCGGCGCACGATTGCATCGACCTGCTGGCAAACGGCCGCCTCGTCGGTGATATCGAGCGGCACGACGTGGGCCTTGCCGCCCTTGCGCGTGATCGCCCGCACGGTGGTCTCGAGTTCCTTCACGGTGCGGCCGGCGCAGAGCACGGTGGCGCCTGCACCCGCCAGGGTCTGCGCCATGTCGCGGCCCAGCCCGCGCGAGGCACCCGTCAACAGAACGACGCGCCCCTTCATCGAAAACAGATCGGCCATGTTTCGCCCGCGCTCCCGTTGCTCTCGTTGCTTTGCCTTGGTGGCCGATCCTAGCCTATGAAAGGGGCCGCGAGATATCGGGAGAGAAGCATGGCGAAATCGAACAAGGTCGCAATCGTGACGGGCTCGGCAACAGGGCTGGGCGCTGCATGCGCGGTCGATCTGGCGGGCCGCGGCTGGAACGTCGTGATCAACTACACCAAGAGCAAGAAGGAAGCCGACGCGACCTACGAGGCGGTGAAGGCCAAGGGCGTCGGGGCCATCCTGGTGCAGGCCGATATGGGCCAAGATGCGGACTGCAAGAAGCTCGCCGCCGAGACGATGAAGAAGTGGGGTCGCATCGACGGCCTGATCAACAATGCCGGCACGACCAAGTTCCAGAACCAGGGCGACCTTGACGGCGTGACGCCGGAAGACTTCGACCGCATCCTGCGCGTCAACGTCACCGGCCCCTACATGATGAGCCGCGCGGTCTATCCCACGATGAAGAAGCAGTGGGACGAGAACCAGGATCGCGGCTCGATCGTGAATATCTCGTCGATTGCAGGCGTGATGGGCGTCGGCACGTCGATCCCCTATGCAGCCTCGAAGGGGGCGCTCAACACCCTGACATTATCCCTGGCGCGCTGGTTCGGGCCGGCGGTCCGCGTGAACACCGTGTGCCCCGGCTTCATCCAGACACGCTGGCTGCTGGGCGCCCTGGGAGAGGAGAACTACGAGAAGCTGAAGCAAGCCCAGGAACAGACAACGCCGTTGCGCCAGGCCGGCACGCCCGAGCAGATGGCCGAAGCGGCGATCTTCTTCCTCACCAGCGCCAGCAACATCACCGGCGAATTCCTGATCGTCGATGCCGGCACGCATCTCGGCGGCCTGCCGATGAAGGGCCGGTAGTCCGCGCCCGACGGTCAGTCCGCCGCGTCATTTGCCGCGGCGGCGTGCGCACGTGCGAAGGCTTCGGCGGCTTTGTGGACATGGCGGGTCGCCAGCAAAGCCGCCAACTCCTCGTCGCCGTCGATCACGGCGGCGAGGATGCCGGCATGTTCCTTCCAGTCCTCGCGGGCGCGGTCGCGGCCGTTGATGGCGAAGGCGATGCTGGTGCGTTCGCGCAGGGAGCGCATGATCTCCGTCAGCACCGAGTTGCGACTGGCCTCGGCCAGCCGCTCGTGAAATTCGCCGTTCAGCCGCGCGAGCTGTTCGGGCGTGCCGGTTTCGGCGGCCTCGTTGCCATGCTTCAGCGTCTCGCGTAGCTCGGCCACGATCTCGGGATCGTGACGGCGCGCGGCCAGGCGGGCGTTCTGGCCCTCCAGCAGGGCGCGAACTTCGACAAGCTCGGCCACAATCTGCGGCGTTATCTCGGCCACGGTGGCGCCGCGGCGCGGCTCCAGCCGCACCAGCCCTTCGATGGAAAGGCCGAGCAGGGCCTCGCGTACCGGGACGCGCGACACGCCGAGATCGGCGGAGAGCCTGTCCTCGACCAGACGCTCGCCGGGACGGAACTTGCCTTCCAGGATCTGGCCGCGGATCTGGTCGCTGACGACCTTGCTGAGGGAGGTGCGGTCGGCCGCCATGATCAGGCCTTCAAAGTTGCCATGAAGGCGGCGATGCCCGCTTCGCAGCAGGCGATGTCCTGTTCGCCGTTGCCGCCGGAGGCTGCGACGGAGCCGACGCATTGGCCATCCACGAAGATCGGGAAGCCGCCCACGAACACCGTGAAGCGGCCTTCGTGCTGGGTGAAGATGCCGAACGCCTCCTCACCGGGATAGGCGTTCTTGTAGTTGTCGGTGCGCTTCCGATGCCCCGCTGCGGTGAACGCCTTGTTCATGGCGATCTGCACGCTTGTCACCTTGCCGCCGTCGAGCCGTCGGAGCGCAATCGGATAGCCGGCATTGTCGGCCACGCAGAGGACCTCGGGAATGCCGAGCTCCTCCGCCTTCTTCTGCGCCGCGTCGAGGATGGTATGTGCCTCGGCGAGGGTGAGGGTCTTGTAGGTATGCACGCTTCGATCCCTGGCTACGCGACAATGTTAGGCCGCGAGCTTCTTACCTTCGGCCTGCGGCTGCACCAGGAACTTGCGATAGAGGCCGTCGAGGTAGAGACGGCGCATCATGGTCGCTTCCTTGACGAGCCGGACGCAGGCGGTGCGCTGTTCGTCGGTGGTGGCGTACTTTTCCACGATCTCGAAGCCTTTCTCGCCGTGCTCGGCATCGGCCACGATATGCAGGGTGAAGAAGGTCACCTCGTCTTCGGCGAAGCCATACTTCTCGAGGAGCGGCGGGGTGGTCTTGCTGTAGATGCGCGGCACCTGGCTTTCGAGTCCAATCAAGAGGCCCGACAGCGCTTCGACGAAAGGCTTGTGGGCCTGCATGGCGCACCAGCTTTGTAGCCCCATGGTTTCGGGCAGCAGCTCGCCGTTGGTCTGGGCTGCCAGCACTTCCGAGCGCTTCATGCCGCAGGTCTCGGCGAAGTCGAGCAGGAGATCGGAATGGCGCACGGCCGCGAAGTCGCCGGAGCCCACGAAGCCTTCCTCCTCGGTGATGTTCTCCAGCAGGAAGTGCTGCACGTCCCAGTGCGGGCAGGAGGCGTAGACGACTCCCAGCCACTCCGAGAAGTGGCTCACATAATGGAAGTGCTGCTTCACCCATTCGCCCAGCAGCCGCCGGTCGAGCTTGCCCGAGGTCCAGGCCTCGCTCCAGGGATGCACGGCCGAATGACGCTGTTCGATCGCTTCTTCGAGAGCCTGACGGAACGCACTCTTTGCCATGTGAGGCCTCCTTCGGTTGGAAGCAAAATCGTATACAATTATGCAGGTATGAGTCAAAATTGAATCTGAATTCGGCAGTATTGTATACTAAAGCACATGAAAACTCCGGACTACACTGCCGGCGAGGCCTTCCAGACTGAGAAGCACACTGTCTTCTCGGGCAACTGGCTGCCGCTCTGCGCGGCGGCCCAGATCGGGCGTACGGGGGAATTTCTGGCGGCGAGTGTTGGGGGCTGGAGTGTCTTTGGCGTTCGTGACGGGGAAGGTGTCGTGCGCGTCCTGCGCAACGCCTGCCGGCACCAGAACATGCAGGTCGTGGGGACGCCGTCGGGGAACTGCCAAAGCTTTCGCTGTCGCTTCCACGGCTGGACCTACGATCTTCAGGGCCGCTTTCTCAGAGCCCCGGCGCCGGTCGCACCGAAGGATCCGCAGTCGGCGGATCTGCACCTCGCGAGCCTGGCGACGACGACCGTGTCGGGCATTGTTTTCTTCAGCCTGAGTTCGCCGCCGGCCATCGCTGGGATCGACGCGGACGTGCCGGCCTATGGCGGCACGTCGGTGACGGACATCGCCTGCAACTGGAAGGTCTGTGTCGAGCATCTGCTCGCCGAGCATGAACCGTCGCCTGACTTCGTGTGGCGCTGGCCGTTACTGGTGATGCGGCGGGCGGGAGCGCTGGCGATCGTCGAGCAGGTCGTGCCGCACACTTTCCTGCGCACACGACTCTTCACCCATGTCTTCGGCGGCGCTGTCGAAGCGCACGCTCAGGCCGCCGATCTCATCAAGCAAGCCTGCGAGCAGTTGCAGGCGGATCGTGCGGGCGGCGTGATGTGCGCGAAGGAAAGCACGTTGGTCGTCGATTTCCACCGTCGTCTAGCATCGGCCTATGCGCAGGAGCCGGCGGCAACCTGAACGTGCTGCGGCGAGGCTCGACGGGAGAAGGGGTTTTCTTTTCGGATAATCTCCCCTCATGAAGCGCCGCAACTCTTCTCCATGGCGCGCAAAGGCGGCAGGCCCAAAATCATCCGAACACATTCGGAGGTTTTGCCCCTATGACGCTGCAAGAGAATCTCGACATCCTTTCCAACCTGTCCCACGTCACCGCTGACATGAACTATCTCGTTCCGATGGCGGAGCGGCCGCGCAACTATACGTTCGAGCCGCCGGCCGGCGTGCCGCGCACCAATGCTGAACACGAGGCGCATGCGGTGAAGATCCGCGACGCGCGGCCCATCGCCGGGCACGTGTCGCTCGACGCCAACGGATTCGCGCTGCTGCAGCATCGCAGCGCCGTAAAGGACTTCTTCGACGATGAAGAAGTGCGCCGTGTCTACTATCCCGAGGTCGAGCGCCTCGTGAAGCAGGCGACGGGTGCCTATCGCGTCCACATCTTCGATCATACGACTCGCCGCCGCGTGCCCGACGCCGAGACGCAGGCTGATGCGCCGCGTCAGCCGGTGCGCCGTGTCCATATCGACCATACCGCGCGGTCCGGGCCACAGCGCGTGCGCGACCTGCTGCCGGACGAGGCGGAGGAACTGCTGAAGGACCGTGTACAGGTCATCAACCTGTGGCGGCCGATCAAGGGACCGTTGCAGGATTCACCGCTCGCCGTGTGCGACGCGACGACCATCCATTCCGACGACCTGGTGCCGTCCGATCTCGTCTATCCGCATCGCGTCGGCGAGACCTATTCGGTGAAGTACAATCCGACGCATCGCTGGTACTACGTGCCGCAGATGCAGACAGACGAGGCGCTTCTCCTGAAGTGCTCCGATACGTCGACCGGCGTTCCGGCGCGCTTCACGCCGCACAGCGCCTTCACCGATCCGACCGCGGCCGCCGACGCGCCGCCGCGCGAGAGCATCGAGGTGCGGACGCTGGTCTTTCACCGCAGCTAGGGCAGGGCGAGGGCGTGCTGGACGACCGGCACGTCCTCAGTCCCTACACCGGGATTTCGTGGCCGCGGCCGATGTTGCGGATGATCTCGGTGAGGTGCGGCTTCACCTCAAGCAGTGCCTTGCGATAGGCGACAAGCCCCCGCAGCATCGCGCCGTCGCGCTTCAGGAGCGTGTCGGCAAACTCGACCATGCGCGTGTTGGGCCAGCCGTGCTTGCGCAGTTCAAGCAGCTTCAGGAAGGCTTGTTCTTCGTAGCCCGGTGCGTTCTGCGCCATGAGGATGGCGGCCGCCGCGGTCGAGCGCGACACGCCGGCGTGGCAATGCACCAGCACATGACCGTCGGGCCGCGCATGGACGCGTTCGCCGAACGCCAGAACCTTCTCGATATGCGCCGGCGTGCAGGCCTCGAAGCCTGGATACTCCGCCACCACGTCGTCGAAGCGGATCAGCTCGTGGTCGATCTCGAAGTAGTCGTCGAGCGCCAGCGGGCGTGGCTCGTGGGTGTCGATGATCGACAAGACGTGGCTGACGCCGACCGAGCAATGCTGCGACAACTCGGGGATGCCGCAGATCGTGACCTTGAACGGGGGAAGGGACATGGGATCCACTCTATAGTAAGCCGCGGGTCATGTGCAGGCCGATGCCCAGCAAGCCGACCAGGAAGATGCGACGGAACATCTCGGGCGACAGCGCTTCGCGCGACTTCTGGCCGATCCAGACGCCAATCGACGTCGGTATCACCGCCGCAAAGCCGCCGATGGTATTGGTCGCGTCGAAGGCGCCCTGCCGGAAAAGTGCCAGGCTGAGCGCACCGATCAGGAAGATGAACATGATGCCCAATGCCTGAACGAGATCGTTCTTGTTGATGTCGAGCGACTGCATGTAGGGCAGGAAGGGAACGGCGGAGATGCCGGTGACGCCGGCAATGGCGCCGCTGGAAATGCCGATCAATGGATTGGCCCAGCGCTCGGTCTCGATAGACACTTTCGGCCGCCAGGCGAGCAGGGCAACCACCGAGTAGGCCGCCAGCATCACGCCGAGCCAGGCCGTGGCACGAGCCGACCCCAATTGCCCCAGCGTAGCGGCGACGAAGAGCAGAGCGGCGACACCGGGAGCGGCGAGGGTCCAGAAACGGCGGAACAGGCGCCAGAAGCCGCCACCATAGATCGCCTGCCAGACGTTCGTGATCAGTGTCGGGATGGTCATGATCGCCAGCGAATCCTCGAGCGGGATTGCGAGTGTCATGAGCCCGATGGCGATGGGCGGGAGGCCGATGCCGATGGCGCCCTTGGCGATCCCGGCGACGATGAACGCGCCGGCAATCACCAGCATCTGCACTTCGGTCATTTCAGCTCAGTACGCCTTTCGCCAACCGATCGAAGGCCTCCCAGAACAAGGCCCGGATGTCGTCGGTTTCCATCATGATCTCATGGCGGGCATGGGCGATTGTGAAGTGCTCGCCGTGCCGGAGCCGGGCTGCAACCACGGCATGGCTCTTGGGATCGATCAGCCGGTCTTCATCCGCTGTGATGAGCAGCAATGGCAGCTCTATGCGTTCGAGATATCCGGGCTGCAGGGCGGTGGCCATCGAGCGGACCGCCTGGCGGCCCCAGCCCAGGGTCGGTCCGCCGAGGGCAAGTCGGGGATCGGCCGTGAACCAGTCGTCGGTGAAGCGGTAACGCCGCTCGTCGTGGGTGACGATATTGGAGTTGAATTCGCGGGCCAGCAGCACGAATGGTCCGGTGCCGAAGAGGTAGCGCTCCTCGACGATGGGCACCTCCGGCATCAGCATCAGGACCGACCGCAACATGGCTTCGCGATAGAGGCCGGTCATCGGCGAGACGAACAAGGCGGCGGACAGCGGCCCCGGTCCGTTCTCCGCGAGATCGCGCATCAGGATGTGGCCGCCCATGGAATGGCAGAGCGCCAGGACGGGCCGCGGCGCGATAGGCCCTATGACGCTGTCGAGGAACAGCCGGACATCGGCCATGTAGGTGGTGAAATTGTCGATATGGCCTTTGCCGCGGTCGGCCAGGGGGCGGTCGGACAGGCCCTGGCCGCGCCAGTCCATGGCCGCGACGGCGTAGCCCCGCGCCAGGAGTTCGCCCACGACCTCGGTCGAATATTTCTCGATGAACTCGGCCCGGCCGGTCAGGACGACGACGGTGCCCCGGGCCGGACCTGGTCCCGGGCTGTTCCACCAGGCGTACCGAATGCGCGCGGCGGCGCGCTCAAGAAAACCGTAACGGTCCGCAGCCCGATAGGTTGCATGAAGGGATGGCGGCACGCCGGCCGGTGCTGCCGTCGGATCTTGATCGGTCATTCTTTGTGGCGTTTTGGCGAAGGTCTCGGGCCAAAGCCAGCGGAGAATTAGGCATTTTGGCCATCATCCCTGTCGGTCTCTTTACCGTTGGGGGAGACGCGGGCTATAGATCGCGGCGTCGCCTGATCGCCTGCGAAGGGTCGTAGACGAGGAAATCTGGCGCAAGGAAACCTCCAAGAGGTCTGCCGCACTGCGTGGTAGTCGGCTCGTTTGGTGAGTCGATCCGGCACGGTCCTTGCGCCGACGCCAGTCGTCCGCAGGAGACATGCGACCGCGATCCCCGAAGCGAGCATGCGCCATCGGCGGAAGCCGGAGCTGTCAAACCTTTCATGATGCGTCGGGGTCTCGTTCTTCTGATTGCGGCGTTGGCCACGGTTGTCGGCTGGCGCTTGCTCGATGGCTATCTCCAGGCCGCCAATGTCGAAGGTCCGTTGCATGGCGTGACTTACGCGCCGTGGGCGAAGGATCAGGATCCGCTCGAAGGCAAGTCGAGCGGCGTATGGAGCTTCCTGCGCACCGCCGTGACCGACGCGCCGACGCCGCAGATCAAGCCGCGCAAGGAGCAGATGGAGCGCGACTTCGCGATGCTCTCCGGCAAGGTCAACTACGTCCGTACCTACCGCACGACCGACGGCGGCGACGTGATGCCGGCCCTTGCCACGAAGTACGGGCTGAAGCTCGTCCCCGGCGCCTGGATTTACAGCGCTAACGAAGCCAAGCAGCAGTTCGGCCGCGAGGCCGGCGAGGTGAACGGCGAGGAGACCGGCGCGCTGATCCGCATCGCCAACCAGAACCCCAGCGTCGAGCGCGTGCTGGTCGGCAACGAGAACATCCTGCGCTGGGACGGCGAGCGCGACCGGCGCGACCCCAATGCCGTCAGCCCGGCGCAGCTCATCCGCGAGATCAGGAACGTCAAGCGCAACGTCAAGGTGCCCGTCAGCACGGCCGAGCCGTGGCACATCTGGGAGCGCTATCCCGAGCTGGTGCGCGAGGTCGACTATCTCGCCGTGCACATCCTGCCCTACTGGGACGAGCAGTCGAGCGCGACGCCGCTCGAGTACGTGAAGGAAAAGATCGCGCTGCTGCGCAAGCTCTATCCCAACAAGAACATCGTCGTGACCGAGGTCGGTTGGCCGTCGAACGGCGCGGCGCGGCGCAGCCCGGCGACGGGCCTGGTCAAGTACGCGACGCCGGCCGAACAGGCCAAGAATGTGCGCGACATGGTGGCGTGGCTGCGTTCGCAGAACATCGACACCTTCGTCGTCGAAGCCGTCGACCAGCCCTGGAAGTCCTACGACCTCGAAGGCAAGGCGGGTGGCTACTGGGGCCTGTGGAACGCCGACCGGCAGCAGAAATTCGCCTGGACCGGCCCTGTCGAACGCTTCCCGCAATGGACCGCGTGCGCTGCCTGGTCGCTTGCGGCGTCGCTGCCGCTGATGCTGCTCTTCCTGTGGCGTTGGCCGCGCCTAGGCGCAATAGGCCAGCTGGGCTTCTGCAGCCTCGTGGCCCTGTCGGTGAGTGCCGTCGTCTATGGCGCGTCGGTTGCCGCCGGGACCTACATGCTTGCCTCGGAGATGGTGAGCTGGGGCGTACTCGCCTTCTTCCTGGTGATCAGCCTGGGCATGGCCCTGATCCAGGCGCTGGAAATGGCGGAAACGATCTGGCGCGGTCGTTGGACGCGCGAGGCCCTGCCGGCTGCCGAGATGATTGCCCGCCAGCCGGCCGATCGCCATTGGCCCAAGGTCTCGCTCCATCTGGCGATCTGCAACGAGCCGCCGGCGATGGTGATCCAGACGCTCGATTCGCTGCAGCAGCTCGACTATCCGAACTTCGAAGTCATTGTCATCGACAACAACACCAAGGATCCCGCGGTGTGGCGTCCGGTGCAGGACTACTGCGCCCAGCTCGGCGAGCGCTTCAAGTTCTTCCACTTCGACGTGATGAAAGGCTTCAAGGCCGGCGCGTTGAACTACGTGTTGAGCCAGACCGCGCCTGATGCCGAGGTGATCGGCGTCATCGACAGCGACTACATGGTGCGCCCGGATTGGCTGAAGGCGCTGGTGCCGTACTTCGACGACGCCAAGATCAGCTACGTGCAGGCGCCGCAGGATCACCGCGACTGGAAAGGTGATCGGTTCAAGGAGATGCTGAACTGGGAATATGCCGGCTTCTTCGACATCGGCATGTGCCTGCGCAACGAATACGATGCCATCATCCAGCACGGCACGATGACCCTCGTGCGCCGCTCCTGCATGGAGGAAATGGGCGGCTGGGCGACCTGGTGCATCACCGAGGACACCGAGCTCGGCCTGCGGCTGATGGAGAACGGCTACGGCGCCATGTACAGCCGCGAGCGCTTCGGCCATGGCCTGACTCCGGATCATTTTGCCGGCTACAAGAAGCAGCGCTTCCGCTGGGCCTACGGCGCCATGCAGATCATGAAGGCGCATGCCGGCAAGATGCTGGGCAACCAGACCAAGCTCACCTTCTGGCAGAAGTTCCACTTCGTCGCCGGCTGGCTGCCGTGGTTCGCCGATGCGCTGAACCTGATCTTCACCTGGGCGGGCCTCGCCTGGGTCCTGGCCGTCTTGCTGCCGCCGCTGTTCGGCATCAAGCCGGTCGGCCTGCCGCCGGCCGAGTTCATCGTGCCGACCATCGGCATCTTCGTCTTCAAGCTGGTCTACTCGTTCGGCCTCTACTTCGATCGCGTACGCTGCACTTTCCGGCAGAGCATAGGCGCGTCGCTGGCGGGTCTGGCGCTCACCTATACGGTGGGGCGCGCGGTGATCTACGGCCTGGCGACCAGCCGGCTGCCGTTCATGCGCACGCCCAAGATGGACGAGCGCGCGACGCTCGGCATGGCGCTGGGCATGGCCCGTGGCGAAGCCGTGCTGGCCGTATTGCTATGGCTGGCCGCAATCGTGCTGTGGACCACCAACGGCGTGGTCAACCCGGAGGCGCGGCTCTGGGCGATATTCATGGTCGTCCAGTCGCTGCCTTTCGCGGCGGCCGTCTACGTCTCCATGGTGAACGCCCTGGAGCAGATGCGGCACGCCCGGACGGTGTTCGACGCCGCCCCCGCGGCTCCGGCCGCGTCGGCGCCCGCCCTGCAGGCCGCACAGTAAGGGGAGGGCGCTTTTCCCTGTCGACTCGGTGAAAGCGTCTGTTAGCGTTTGATCATGCCCTCGACTGAGTCACACGATGGCCGCGGCGCGCGCGCAGGCACGGTCCTGTTCCTGAAGCGCTGGCTGCGGCGGCCCTTTACCATGGGGTCGGCTGTCCCCAGTGGACGCCTGTTGGGGCAGGCAATGGCAGGGGCGACGCTGGCAGCCATCGAAGGACGCCAGGGGCCTATCGTGGAACTCGGCGCCGGCACCGGCCAGGTCACCCGGGCGTTGCTGGAGGCGGGCATTCCCGCCGACCGGCTGGTGCTGATCGAACGCGAACCCGAGCTCGCGGCCTTCCTGCACCGCCATTTCCCGGAACCGTACATCGTCGAGGGAGACGCTGCCCGCCTGCCGCAGCTCCTGCAGGAACGGGGACTTGGAACGCCCGCCGCCATTGTGTCGAGCCTGCCGCTGCTGTCGCTGCCGGCGGATGTCGTGGACGGCATTGTCCGCGGCGTCTTCGAGGCTCTGCCTCGAGGGGCTGCCCTCATCCAGTTCACCTACGGCCCCAAGCCGCCCGTACCGCGCAGCCTGCGTGAAAGCCTGAGGCTGGTCGCCACGCGGGGCCATCGGATCTGGCGCAACATGCCACCGGCCGTGGTCTGGACATTTCGGAGGCCCGAAGGCGCGTGAGATCGTTTCGTTTTGATCAGATGCTGCGGGACGAGGTCACTGCCCGTCTCAACCGCTTCGACCTTCGTCGCCAGCTCGATGCCGGGGGGCTGAAGCGCGCGGCCGTCGCGGTCGTCCTTGTCGAGGCCGACCAGCCGGGAGAAGCGGCGTTCCTGCTGACCAAGCGGACCCCCAAGCTGCGCGCCCATGGCGGGCAGTGGGCGCTGCCGGGTGGCCGGGTCGATCCCGGCGAGACGATCGAGCAGACGGCATTGCGCGAACTGCACGAGGAGCTGGGCATACTGGCCTCGACCGACGACGTCCTTGGCACGCTCGACGACTATCCAACGCGCTCGGGCTATCTGATCGCGCCCGTCGTGGTGTGGGCGCCGGGCATCACGATGACGCCCAATCCCGCCGAAGTTGCCGGCGCCTATCGCATTGGCTGCGGCGAGCTGTTTCGCGATGGTTCGCCCGAGATCGTGGCCATCGAGGAATCCGACCGGCCGATCATCCGCCTGCCGTTGCCGGTCGCGACGGTGAACGCGCCGACTGCCGCTCTGCTGTTTCAGTTCCGGGAAGTGGCGCTGGCCGGCCGCGACACGCGCGTCGACCATTACGAGCAGCCTGTCTTCGCCTGGCGCTAGGATCTCACGCTGAGATTTGCGGCGAGGATCGGCCGCCGCTTCAGGAAGACGGTGGTCTCCTGTTCCAGCACGGCCTCGCCGCGCTGATTGATCGTGACCTGCCGCACGCGCGCGATGCCGCGGTCGGACTTGGACGCCGAGACGCGCAGCTCGACGATGTCCGTGATGACGCGCAGCGTGTCGCCGGGACGCACGGGGCGGGCGAACTGAACGTCGCCGATGCCCGGCGAGCCCAGGCTGCAGGCCCGGAAGATGCCGAGGTCGAGCCAGAGCCGCAAGGTCACGCTCATCGTGTGCAGGCCCGACGCGATCAGGCCACCATAGGCCCATTTCTTGGCGAACTCGGCGTCGATATGGAAGGGTTGCGGATCCCACTGGCGCGCAAACTCGACGATGCCGGCTTCGGTCATCGTCAGGCCGCCGCTCGTGAAGCGTTCGCCGACCTTGAAATCCTCGTAGTAGCGATCCGTCAAAGGACCAGCTCCCTGTAGACGGTGTCTGGCATCGGGTTCCGGAAACAGGATGTAATCGCGACGCGGTTCATCGGGTGATGGGCCTTCGTCACTTTCTCTATTTTGGCGCCGATTATGTCGAGTCTGAGACGTTGGTGCCCGCGAGGCTGGTCGCATAGCAAGGGGGCCGACGGGGGGCGGGTAGGATGCGGCCATTCCTCGGGCCATGTGCTAGCCTGTCAGTCGAAATGAACTTGGAGACTTGGGATGCGGACTAATCCGACGCGGCGTCGTGCATTGGTACTGGCAGGGGCGGCAAGTGCGGCGCTGGCGGCGCCGGCAATCGCGCAAACGCCGTGGCCGAACAAGCCGGTAAGGTTTGTCGTGCCCTTCCCGCCGGGACAGGCCGCCGACATCTTCGCGCGCCTGATGGCCGAGAAGCTGACCGACGTCTGGAAGCAGCAGGTGATTGTCGAGAACAAGGGCGGTGGCAGCGGCATCCCCGCCACGGAATACGGCAAGGCCGCTGCGCCCGACGGTTATACCCTGATGGTCGTGTCGAGCGGCACGTTCGGCGTCAATCCCAGCCTCTATCCCGATCTGCCTTACAAGCCGCTGAGCGACTTTCTGCCGATCTCCAACATCTTCCTCGTCCCGCTGGTGATCGTGGCCCATCCCAGCCTGCCGGTGAACACGCTGGCCGAGCTGATCGCGGCCGCCAAGAAGGAACCCGGCAAGCTTTCCTATGCCTCGGCAGGGCCGGGGACGTCGCAGCATCTCAGCATGGAACTGTTCAAGCTGAAGGCCGGCCTCGACATCGTACACGTGCCCTACAAGGGCAGCGGGCCGGCCATGGCCGATCTGCTGGGCGGCCACGTGAAGCTCATGATGGACAGCACCGCCTCGGCGCTGAACCACATCCGTGACGGTCGCATCAAGGCTCTGGCGGTGACGACGGCCCGGACGGCGCCGCCGCCGCTCGACAATATCCCGCCCATCGCCAAGACGCTGCCGGGCTTCGATGCTGCCGGCTGGTCGGGCCTCGCGGCGCCGGCGCGGACGCCGCTCGAGATCGTGGCTCGGGTCAACAAGGACGTGACGGCGCTGTTGAATGACGATGCGGTGATCAAGCAGATCGAGCAGCGCGCCGCCATCCCGGCGCCGGGGTCGCCGATCCAGTTCGCCGACTTCATCAAGAAGGAAATCGACACCTGGGGCGAGGTGGTAAAGGCAACCGGGACCAAGCCGGGAACCTGAATGCGATGAAACTCTACAGCCTCAAGAACGGCGTCAATCCGCGTCGCGTCCGTATCTTTCTCGCCGAAAAGCGGATCTCGATCCCCGTCGAGGAATTCGACATGGAGAGTGCGGGCCACAAGCAGCCCGCCTTCCTGGCGAAGAATCCGCTCGGCACCTTGCCTGTGCTCGAACTCGACGACGGCACGCTGATCTCCGAATCGGTCGCAATCTGCCGTTACTTCGAGGAGATGATCCCCGAGCCGCCCTTGTTCGGCCGATCCTCGTTGGAGCGGGCGCAGGTAGAGATGTGGAACCGCCGTATGGAGCTCGAACTCCTGCTGCCGACCATCGACGTCTTCATCCACACCAATCCGTTCTGGATCGGCAAGCGCACGCAGATCGCGGCATGGGGCGAGCAGCGCCGCAAAGTGCTGGTGGAACGCATGGGCTGGCTCGACCGGGAACTTGCAGGCCGCGAGTTTATCGGCATCGACCGCTACAACATCGCCGACATTACCGCTCAGGTAGCCCTCCTGACGGCGCGGGGGGCGCTGAAGCTCGCGATCCCCGAGGATCACGCAAACCTGACACGCTGGTGGAACGCCGTCTCGTCGCGCCCGACGGCACGAGCCTAGCCCTTCGCAGCGGTAACGAAAAAAGGGACGCCCGAAATCTCGGACATCCCTTTATCAAGGCGAGTCTAGGCGAAAAGAAACAGACTAGCAACGCGCGGCACATCTCAATAAATGAGAACCCCTTCGCACCAGTTGGGGACAGAGATGATTGCCTGCGGATTGGATTTCGGGACGTCGAACTCGGCGATCGGCGTCGCACGCAACAAGACCGCGGCACTGGTGCCCGTCGAAGCAGACAGCACGCTGATACCGAGCGCGGTGTTCTTCGACTACGAAACCAAAGGCCGGATGCTGTTCGGCGAGGAAGCCATCTCGGCCTATGTCGGCCAGACCGAAGGCCGGCTGATGCGGGCGTTGAAATCGATCCTGGGCTCTCCCCTGATCGAGGAGGAGACCCTCCTGGCAGGCCGCAAGGTGCCACTGAAGCAGGTCGTCGAGATCTTCGTTCGACATCTCAAGCAGAAGGCCGAAGCCTTTGCCGGCCAGGAGATCACGACCGTCGTGCATGGCCGGCCGGTGCGTTTCGTGGACGATGACGACGCGGCAGATGCGCGTGCGCAGGCCGTACTCGAGGGAATTGCGAAGCAGGTCGGGTTTCGCGACGTTGCGTTCGTGTACGAGCCGATTGCTGCCGCCCATCACTACGAACAGACGGTACAGGGCGAGGAACTGGCCCTCATCGCCGATATCGGCGGCGGCACGAGCGACTTTTCCATCATCCGCGTCGGACCGCAGCACCGGGACCGTGCCGATCGCACCGGAGACGTGCTCGCAACGGCCGGCATTCGCGTGGGCGGTACCGACTTCGACACCGCACTCAACCTCGCCGCGGTGATGCCGCTCCTGGGGCTGGGCACGCAGCTCGTGAAAAAGAACCTGCCGATGCCGAATGCGCTCTATCACGAGCTTGCCGCCTGGCCGACGATCAACTTTGCCTACACCTACAAAAACGAACGCGAGCTTTCCGAGCTGGTCTCGCTCGCGCGCGAGCCCGAGAAAGTGGAGCGGTTGCTGACGGTCGTGCGTGACAGGCTCGGTCATCGCGTCGCCTTCGCCGTGGAAGACGTCAAGATCTCGCTGAGCGCAGAGGAATGTGCGGACGTGTCTCTGACGTTTCTCGAGGCGGGCCTATCGGTCGCTGCGACGCGCGCCGAGTTCGACCGCGCCATCGAGACGAGGACGGAACGGCTTTACAGATCCGCAAGCGAGTGCATTGCAGCGGCAGGCCTGAAGCCCGCCGCCATCGATACGATCTTCCTCACGGGTGGATCGAGCCGTGTCCCCGCCGTACGCGCCGCGATCGGACGGGCAGCGCCGTCCGCCCGTCTCGCCAGCGGTTCGGATCTTTTGTCTGTCGCGTCGGGGTTGACGCAGATGGCCGGCGCCTTCTGACGGCGGCCGCGCGCGCCCTCAGAGGCCGAGGGCGCGCATGCCGTAAATCAGGCTGATCACCAGCAGGCCAATGAAGATCGTCTGGGTGATCAGCAGCATCACTGGACCCATGCCGATACGTGCCAGCGCCAGCAACGACGTCTTCATGCCGAGGGCCGCGATGGCGGTGATGATCAGGAACGACGAAATCTGGCCCACCGCATCGCGCACGCCGGCCGGCACGACACCCATCGAATTGAGCGCGGCCAGTGCCAGGAACCCGAACAGGAAGACCGGCGGCGTGGGGCGGGCATCGCTCTGCGGGCCGCCGCTCCTGGCCACCCACCAGGCGATCCCGGCGATGGCCGGCAGGAGGGCCGCCACGCGCAGGAGCTTGGTGATGATGGAGTCGCTCAGAACCTGCGGACCCATCGTCTGGCCGGCGCCGGCGACCTGCGCCACGTCGTGGATGGCGCCGCCCAGGAACACGCCCATCTCGAACAGCGAGAAGCGCAGCACATCGTGCAGGGTGGGGTAAATCACCATCACCACGGTACTGAGGAAGTTGACGCCCATGACCGTGAAGGCGAGGTCGCGGTCGGAATTCTCGTGCTTCGGCAGCACGGCCGAGGCGGCCATTGCCGCTGCCGCACCGCAGACGCCGGTGGCGCAGCCGGTCAGCAGACCGAAATCGCGGCTGAGGCCAAAGAAACGCGCCGCCCAGGCGCCGAAGACGATGGTACAAGCGACGGCTGATACGGCGATGACGACCGGGAGCGCCCCGCCTTCGACAAGCTGGCCGAGCGTTAGCCGTGCGCCCAGCAGGGCAACGCCAACGCGCAGCAGCGTCCGTCCGGCGAATTCCAGTCCGGGCTTCAGCACAGCCTTGGTCGACAGGGGCTGCAACGCCATGCCGATCACCAGGGTGAGGATCAGCGGCGGCACCCAGACGGCACCGAAGCGCAGCAGGCTATGGGTGTCGAGATAGAACGCTACCGCGGCGATGGCGGCGCAGAGGGCGATGCCGGGGGCAGAGCGGCGGAGGTTGTCGGGCGCCCAGAGCCGCGCCAGCTCGACGGCGACTGTACTACTACGCATCGAGGATGGCGACGAGCTGGCCTTCGCCGATTGCCTCGCCTTCGCTGACCTTGATTTCCTTGATGACGCCCGCCTTGGGGGACAGCACCGGGATTTCCATCTTCATCGACTCGAGGATCATGATTTCCCCTTCGACGTCGACGCGATCGCCGGCTTTGACCTGGATCTTCCAGACATTGCCCGCAATCTCGGACTTCACATTGACGACGGCCATTCCCGTAGCTTCTCCCGCTCTGCGCTAGCGCTGCCTAAGCTTTTCGGACACCACGCGCGCCAGTGCAAGGGCGGAGCCGCCCACATGGGCGCCTAGTCGATATGCCGCTGCATTGGTAGTGGAGACTATTCCGTCCTGCAGAGTGGAGCGGCCATCGCCGATGCACGCTGACTGCGCGGCGACGGCGACGGCGGCGATCCCGTGCTTGTCGAGCTCGGCCAGCGCCAGGACGCCGCCACGGTCGGCGCCAAAGCCCGCATCGTTGAACATCAGCAGGAGTGGCTGGAAAGGCGCTGTTGCTGTTGCGGCATTCAGGGCGCCGTGGCTGCCCGTGGCGACGATGCGGCCGCGATCCTCGGGTATCAGCAGGCTCGCCGAATCGGCGCAAATCACCCCTTCGACCAAATACCGGCTCTCGCCCTTGGCCGATGGCATCGTATGGGGCCAGGGTGCCTGCTTGAGAAGCTCGGCGGCCTCTCGCACCGGCATGCCGGGCACGACACCGCATTTTGTCGCGAGCGCGTTGGCGCGGCTGATGGTGCCGCGTCTTTGCAAGTCGGCCGCATCGCCGATGCGCGCGCTGGCGGTCGCCACCGCCGCCATCGCCATGCCGAGCTTGTCGGCATAGGCGAGGCCGCTGACGCCGGCTTCGTCCTTGCCGATGCCGGCATCGTGGTGAATGGCGGCGCGGCAGCCGTATTTGGCCGACATGTAGGCCGCGTAGACCGCACCGTGAGAGCCGGTGATGACAACGGCGCCGTCCGCTTCGGGGGGCAGCTTGGTAACACTGTCGAAAATCAGGACGGCAACGGACATCGCGCGAACCTAGCGGGGACGCTATACCTCGGCCATGTCCGAAAAGGTGGACAACAAAGTGAGCATCCTGATCCTGCAACATCCGCAGGAGCAGGACCGCGTCCTGGGTACGGCACGGCTGATCGCCGCGACGCTTGCCAATGCGAAGGTCGTGGTCGGCCTGTCGTGGCGCAACCTCGCGCATGCCGTCAAGGAACCGGCCGAGGCCAAGGACTGGGGCGTACTCTATCTTGGCTCGACGCACGCGAAAGGGCAGGCGCCACTGGTCGCCGTCGATCGCAAGGGCGAGCCGCTGGCCGATCAAGCCGCTGGGCTGGCGGGCCTCAAAGGGTTGATCGCGCTCGACGGCAACTGGGCGCAGGCCAAGGCCTTGTGGTGGCGCAATCCGTGGCTGACCAAGCTGCGCCGCTTCGTGGTCGTGCCCGATGGCCCCTCGCTCTACGGCGACCTGCGGCGCGAAGCGCGGCCGGATGCGGTGTCGACCCTGGAGGCCGTCGCGTTGGCGCTTCAGGTACTCGAAGGCGATGCTGCAGTGCGGGAGCGCTTGCTCGTTCCCTTCCGCGAGCTGCTGGCCAAGGCCCGCGCCGCCGGTGTCCGTGATTCCAAACGGGATCGTCGGTCCCGGCGTTAGCCCCTATACTCCGCCCATGCTCGACCAGCCGGCAGCCCAGCTTCCCGTTTCCCAGCGCACCAATCCGGAGCGCTCCTTTACCGAGGAAGTCCGGGCGCTTCGACTGGGCGAGGGCGAAGTCTTCCGCGGCGAGGGCATCCTGGCCGTCACCAAGGCGATCCTTCAGTCTGGCGTTGCCTATGTCGGCGGCTATCAGGGCGCGCCGGTCTCGCATCTCGTCGACGTGCTGGTGGAATCGCAGGACTTGCTCGACGAACTCGGCGTCCATCTCGAAACCTGCACCAACGAATCCTCGGCGGCAGCGCTGCTCGGCGCCTCGATCAACTATCCGATCCGCGGTTGCGTCACCTGGAAATCTATCGTCGGCACGAATGTGGCGGCCGATGCGCTCTCCAACCTTGCTTCGCCCGGCGTGATCGGCGGCGCATTGATCGTGGTCGGCGAGGACTATGGCGAGGGCGCCTCGGTCATCCAGGAGCGCACGCAGGCCTATGCGCTGAAGTCGTCGGTCTGGCTTATGGACCCGCGGCCCACGCTGCCGACCATCGTGCGCTGCACGGAGAAGGCCTTCGAGCTTTCGGAAGCCACCAACACGCCGGTGATGATGGAACTGCGCATCCGCGCCTGTCACGTCACCGGCGAGTTCGTCGCCAAGGACAACAAGCCGCCGGCGATCTCGCGAAACCATCGTCTCGCCAGCCCGGCGCTGCACAATTACGACCGCATTTCCCATCCGCCCTCGACCTATGTGCACGAGAAGGTGAAGGTCGAGGTGCGCCAGCCGGCCGCCGAGCGCTTTATCGTCGAGCATGGGTTGAACGAGTTCCTGCCGGGCGAGCGCTCGGATCTCGGCATCATCGTCCAGGGCGGCATCACCAATGTACTGGTGCGCGGCCTCGACCGCCTGGAAGTCGAGGGCAAGATCCCGACCCTGGTGCTGAACGTCACCCATCCGTTGGTGCCCGACCAGATCGCCGACTTCTGCAAGGGCAAGCGCGCCGTGCTGATCGTCGAGGAGGGGGCGCCCGACTATATCGAGCAGGCCATCCATGCCCTCCTGCGCAAACGCGACATCGATACCAAGATCTACGGCAAGGACGTGCTGCCGATGGCCGGCGAATACACGGCCGAGGTGGTGACGGACGGCCTGCTGAAGTTCTTCGCGCAATCGGCCAACGATATCGACCTCAGCAAGCCGCGCGAGCGTTTCGAGGCGGCGCGTGCGGGCCGAGCCGAGGCGCAACGCCTGCTGGGTGGGCTGCTGCCGCTCCGGCCGCCGGGCTTCTGTGTCGGCTGCCCCGAACGGCCGGTCTTTTCGGCGATCAAGCTGCTCGAACGCGAAGTCGGCAAGGTCCATATCTCCAGCGACATCGGTTGCCATTCCTTCGCGACCCTGGCGCCGTTCAACCTCGGCAACTCGATCCTGGGTTTCGGCATGTCGCTGGCCGCTGCAGGTGCGGTGGCGCCGGTGATGCAGAAGCGCACCATCTCGGTGATGGGCGATGGCGGCTTCTGGCACAACGGCCTGCTGAGCGGCGTGGCCTCGTCGATGTTCAACCGCGGCGACCGCGTGCTGGTCATCATGCAGAACGGCTACACCTCGGCGACCGGCGCGCAGTTCATTCCCAACACCTCGGGCAACCGCCGCGACGGCGAAACGACCTCGGACATCGCGGCCACCTTGAAGGCGATGGGTGTCGGCTGGCTGCGCACCATCCGGACCTACAACGTCGGCACCATGCTCAAGACCTTGCGCGAGGCGATGAGCACGGACGACAAAGGCCTCAAGGTCATCGTCGCCGACGGCGAATGCCAGCTCGCCCGCCAGCGTCGCATCCGTCCGCAGATTGCCGCCCAGCTCAAGCGCGGCGAGCGGGTCGTGCGGACGCGCTATGGCGTCGACGACGAGGTCTGCACCGGCGATCACTCCTGCATCCGGCTCTCGGGCTGCCCGTCGCTGGTCGTGAAGCCCAGTCCCGATCCGCTGCGCACGGACCCCGTGGCCAGTGTGAACAACGGCTGCGTGGGGTGCGGACTCTGCGGTGAAGTGGCGGATGCAGCCGTCCTCTGCCCGTCCTTCTACAAGGCGGAGATCGTGCAGAACGCCACCTGGTGGGACCGCCTGAAATGGCGCGTGCGGTCGGCTGTCATCGGAGCGATGGCAAGTGCCTAAACCCGTTACGATCCTGATCGGCGCCCTGGGCGGCGATGGCGGCGGCGTGCTGTGCGACTGGATCGTGACGGCGGCGCAAAGCCAGGGCCTGGGCGTGCAAGCGACGCAGATTCCCGGCGTTGCGCAACGTACCGGCGCCACGACCTACTATCTCGAAGTGATGCCCGGGACCGCGCCGCCCGCGTCGGTGCTGGCGCTCAATCCGGCGATCGGCGAGGTCGACGTGGCGCTGGCGACCGAGCTTCTGGAAGCCGGCCGCATGATCTTCAACGGCTTCGCGACGCCGGATCGCACGACGCTGATTGCCTCGACCCACCGCGTGCTGGCCATCGGCGAGCGCATGGCGATGGGCGATGGCAGCTTCGATGTCGGCCGCCTGCTGCGTGCCGTAAAGGAACGCAGCAAGGAACAGATTCTCTTCGACATGGATCAGGCGGCCGAGGAATCGGGCGGCGTGATCAACGCCGTGCTGTTGGGGGCACTGGCCGGATCGGGCAAGCTGCCGATTGCCGACAGCGCCTTCGAGGCGGCGATCCGGCATGCCGGCAAGTCGGTCGACACCAATCTCGCGGCCTTTGCCTTCGGGCGGGGCCATGCGCGCGGCGAGTTGGAGCAGGCGGTGCGGGAGCACCGCAAGCGGCAGGCTGCGGCGCAGGGCGTCGAAGACCTGATCGAGCGGGCGCGGCGGACCTATCCGGCATCGAGCCTCGACATCGTGGAGGAGGGGATTCGCCGCCTCACGGGCTATCAGGATCGGAAGTACGCGACGCTCTATCTCGACCGACTGGACACGATCCACGCCTTGGCCTCGACCGATCTCCTGCGCGAGACGGCTCGGCACCTGGCCGTACGCATGTCGTTCGAGGATGTGATTCGGGTTGCCCAAGCCAAGACGTCGGCGGAGCGGGTGGCGCGGGTTCGGTCTGAAGTGCGCGCAAAAGCCAATGAGCCGCTCACGATCACCGAGCACTTCAAGCCGGGCATCGAGGAGATCGCCGCGGTGCTGCCATCGGGCCTAGCACGTCGTTTGCTCGCCTGGGGCGAACGCACCGGCCGCCTGGGCAAGAGCTATTTCTCCATGCATGTGCGCACGACGACCATTCTGGGCTTTGCACGCCTGCGTCTGGTCGCTGGTCTGCGTTGGTGGCGCCCGCGCACCTTCCGCTATGTCGAGGAGCAGGCCGAGATCGAGCGGTGGCTGGAACAGATTCGTGCCGCCGCGCGGCTCAGCGTCGATCTGGCGCGCGAAATTGCAGAGCTGGCGCGGCTCATCAAGGGCTATGGCGACACCTACAAGCGCGGGCTGGGCAACTATCGCCGCATCTCCGACGAGGTGATCGCTCCGGCGCTGGCCGGCCGCATGGCGCCGAGAACCGCAGCCGATGCCGTCGCCAATGCTAGGGTGGCAGCGCTTGCCGATCCCGAGGGAGAGACCTTGTCGAAAACCCTGGCGGCCATCGCATCGGCCAGTCCGTCGCTCCGGCAGGCCGCCGAGTGATCGACATTGCGGCTCTCGCGCGGCGCGACACGTTCGCCCGCGGCCTCGGCATCGAGCTGGTCGAAGCCTCGCTCGGCCGGGCCGTGACGCGCGTCACCCTCGAAGAGCGACACCTGAACTTCAACGGCGTCGGCCATGGCGGCTTGACCTTCACCTTGGCGGATGCCGCCTTCGGCTATGCCTGCAATTCGCAGGGCGTGATCTCGGGCAGCATCGACGCCCACATGATCTACAGCATGGCCGCGCGTTCGGGCGATGTGCTGACGGCGACGGCCGTCGAGATTTCGCGCTCCAGCAAGGCCTCGAACTACCGCATCGACGTCGTGCGCGCCGACGGCAAGCTGGTCGCGGCCATGACCGGCACGGCCCTGATCAGCGGCAAGCCGGTGGTGGTCTGACGCCATGCCGCTCACCAGCCGACACGAGATCACCGTCGAATGGGGCGACTGCGACCCCGCCGGCATCGTCTACTACCCGTCGTATTTCCGCTGGTGCGATCAGGCGACCTACCGGCTGTTCCTCGCGGCCGGGCTCAAGAGAGACGACATCACCAGCGGCCAATGGAAAGAGGGAACGCCGCTCGTCAAAGCGGAATGCTCCTTCCGCCGGCCCTCGCAGCATGGCGAGAAACTCGTCATGGAGAGCCATGTCTCGCGCTTCGGCAACAGCTCCTTCACCATCAGCCACGTGTTCCGCGACGCCTCGGGTGCCGTCGCGGCCGAAGGCACCGAGACGCGCATCTGGGCGCGCAAGGACGGCGATGCGCGCTCGTTGACCTCGGTGCCGATCCCCGACGACGTCCGGAAGAAGCTCGGCGGTTAGGCCGCCGCCTTCAGGATATCGGCCATCTTCTCGCCGACCATGATCGAAGGCGCATTGGTGTTGCCGGAGGGCATGGTCGGGAAGATCGAGGCGTCGGCCACGCGCAGCCCTTCGAGGCCATGCACCTTGAGTTTGTCGTCGACGACGGTGCCGGGGCCTTGCGGGCCCATGCGGCAAGTGCCGATCGGGTGATAGGCCGTCTGCGAGTTGTTGCGGATCCAGGTCAGGATTTCATCGTCGCTCTTCACCGAGGCACCTGGCGAGAACTCCTCGTCGCGATAGGCGTCCATTGGTGCCGCATCGACGATCTTCCGCATCATGCGGAAGCCCGCGACCATCGCATCCTGATCGATCTTGTCGGCCAGGAAGTTGAAGCGGATCGCCGGATGCGCCTTGGGATCGGGCGACTTGATGTGGATCGAGCCCAGGCTCTCGGGCCGGAGCTGGTAGCAGGCGATGGTCATCGAGGGGAAGTCCTGCAGCTTGCGGGTCTTCGGGTCCTTGATGGCGTAGGGCACGAGGTGCATCTGCACGTCGGGCGTCTCGAGTTCCGGCCGCGTCTTGAGGAAGGCGAGCAGGGGCGCCGACGGCAGGCTCATGAAGCCGCCGCCGGTGGCGAGGTACTTCATCATCTGTGTGACGGCGCCGAGGCCACGCGCCATGTGGTTGTAAGAGACGTTGGCGACCTTCAGGCGCCAGATGATGCGGGCGTTGATGTGGTCACGGAAGTTCTCGCCCACGGCCCTGAGTTCGTGCTTCACCTCGATGCCATGGTTCCTCAGCAGTTCGGGCTGGCCGATGCCGGAGAGTTCGAGGATTTGCGGACTGGCGACGCCTCCGGCTGAAAGGATCGTTTCACGAGCGCGCGCCTGGACGATCTTACCGTCCTTCTCATACTCGACGCCGACGCAGCGTTTGCCGTCTAGCAGGACGCGCAAGGTGTGGGCGTTGGTGACGACGTGCAGGTTCGGCCGCTTCATCGCCGGTTCGATGTAACAATGGGCGACGCTCATGCGTCGGCCCTTGTAGATCGAGGTCTGCGTCTTCACGACGCCTTCCTGGTCTTCGCTGTTGTAGTCCGGGTTGGTCTTGAAGCCGGCAGCCTTGGAGGCCGCGAACAGGGCGTCATAGAGCGGGTTCTGGTCGGGCACGGTCGAGACCTTGAGCGGGCCCTCAGTGCCACGGCCGTTGGAGCCGTTGCCGTCGACGAAATTCTCGATGCGTGTGAAGACCGGCGCCACGTCGCGCCAGCTCCAGCCGCGGCACCCCATCTGGGCCCAGGTGTCGAAGTCGAGCGGCTGGCCACGCACCCAGACCAAGCCGTTGATCGAGCTGGAGCCGCCCAGGAGTTTTCCGCGCGGCACCGGAATGGTCCGGTTGGCGGTGTTGGCTTCCGGCTCGGACTGGTAGAGCCAGTTGGCCGCCGGATTGTCGATCAGCAGTCCGAAAGACAGAGGCATCCGAGAATAGGGATGACTGGCTGCGCCTGCCTCCAGCAGGAGGACCTTGTTGCTCGCCGTTTCCGACAGACGGGCAGCAAGCGCGCCGCCCGCCGACCCTGCGCCAACGATGATGTAGTCGTATTCGGCCATTTCCCCCGATTCCCGTGTCTTTGTCTCGTGATTGTGAGCCTAGCGCACTGCCATGCGATTGGCAGGAGCAATCTCGCCTCGCCGGGATTGGAGGGGCATGTTTCGGCGGGCTGATACGTGCATTCCGGTCGATGGCGACCTCCTGCGCGTCGTGAATACCGCCAAGGCGCGACCCGTGCGATAAGCTCCTCGTCAGAACGGCGGGGAGAGAGGGCGATGCTCGAGACGGAAAAGGGCAGGGCAGAGGTATCGAGATTCACGATCGACCTCGCGATCCGCATCGCCCTGATTGCCGGCGTGGTCTATGTGAGTCTGCTGCTCCTGCGGCCGGTGGCGCCTTTGATCCTGTGGGCCATCATCCTGTCGGTGGCCGTCTATCCCCTGTTCAAGGTGATGCGCCGGCGCCTCCACCTGCGCAGCGGCCTGACCGCGGCAGTGCTGTCGCTCCTTCTGCTGGTGCTGCTGCTCACGCCGGTCGTCGTTCTCGCAGGTTCTGCCATCGAGACGCTCAATGCCTACGCACAAATGCTGCTGCGGGGCGATCACGTCGTGCCGCCTCCGCCGGAATCGGTTCGCGCCTGGCCTTTGGTCGGAGAGCGGATCTACGAATTCTGGATGCACGGCTCGGAGGACATCCGTGCTCTGGTGGCGTCGCATGTCGGCCAGATCGCCTCGCTTGGCCGTTGGATCGGCCGGATCGCCGCGGGCGTCGTCTTCGAGGTCCTGCAGTTCGCCGGGGCCATCATTGTGGCGGGGATCCTGCTCGCCTATGCGGAGAGGCTCGGCGAAACGGTAAGCGGGCTGGCCGGCCGTATCGCCGATACTCGGGGGCGGCACTTTGTTGAAATCACCGGCTCGACCATCCGTAACGTTTCCCAAGGGGTGATCGGCGTCGCGCTGCTGCAGTCGGCTTTGCTGGGTGTCGGCATGCTGGTGATCGGCGTTCCGTTTGCCGGCGCCATCACCTTCGTCTGCCTCGTGCTGGCAATCGTGCAGGTCGGTCCCAACATTGTCATGTTGCCGGTAATCGTCTGGGTGTGGTTCGAACAGCCGGCGCTGGCCGCAGCGCTGTTCACCGCCTACACGGTGCCGCTACTTCTCCTCGACAACGTGTTGCGTCCCATCCTCATGGCGCGCGGCCTGCAGACGCCCATGGCCGTCATCCTGGCCGGTGTGATTTGCGGCACCTTGGCCGGCGGATTGATCGGACTCTTCGTTGGCCCGGTCGTGTTGGCGGTGTTCTACGATCTGGTGACGGCCTGGATCGCCGGCGGTCATCGCATCGGTGGCGAGGCCGCTTCCCAGAAGGTCGAGGCCGTCGATCAGCGCAGCTAGGCACCTGCATTCGGCATGGTCCGTGTATAGTCGCGCACCTCTTCAGGGGAGTTGCATGGTCCATCGTTGCTTCGCCGTTTTGTGCAGTGTTCTGGCATTTGCGTTCTGGAGCGGCGGTCCGGCCATGGCCCAAGCGCCGGATGGTGCCCGCGTCTTCCTTGTCCTCGACGCCTCGGGGTCGATGTGGGGCAGAGTGGGCAATCAGACGAAGATCGAGGTGGCGCGCGAAACCATCCGTTCCCTCCTGAAGGACTGGCGGCCGCAGGACCAGCTCGGGCTCGTGACCTATGGCCATCGCCGCAAGGGTGACTGCGGCGACATCGAGGTTCTGAGGCAGGTTGGTCCGGTCGATGCCGATGCACTGATGGCGCAGGTGAACGGCATCTCGCCCAAGGGGATGACGCCCATGACCGCCTCCGTGAAAATGGCGGCGGAGCAGCTCAAGTCGACCGAAGGGCTGACCAGCGTCATCCTTGTGTCCGATGGCGTCGAAACCTGCAAGGCCGATCCCTGCTCGGTGGCGGCGGAGCTGAAGAAGGCCGATGTGAAGCTCGTCGTGCATACGGTGGGCTTCGATATCCAGGATCGGCAGGCCGCGAAGCAGCTCGAGTGCATGGCGGCGGCCACCGGCGGCCTTGCTCTATCGGCCGGTAATGCCGGCGAACTCAGCAAGGCAATCGGTCAGGCAGTCGAAGCGGCACGTCAGAAGGCATCCGCCACGCCGCCGCCACCGCCAAAGGCCGAGCTCAAGCCGGAATGGAATCTCGAAGGCTCGGCCCGGCTTGCCGAAGGCGACGATCCGCTGGTCGGCAAGGATTTCATCGTCTGGGTTTTCTACAAGCCGATGCCGGCGGGTGTTGAGCCCGAATATGTCCAGACGTCCAACAACAGCCTGATCGAAACCGAGATCGCACCTGGCGACTATCTGGTCGAAGTCAGCATCGGTTCCGTCAAGCGCCGGGCATCCGTGAAGGTGGAACCGGCCAAGATGAATCGCCTCGACGTGGTTCTGAACGCAGGCCGCCTCGCGCTTCGCGCCAAGCGAACGGCCGACGAGAACCAGAAGGGCGACGTGTTCTGGGAGGTCGTGTCGAAGAGCAACGGGTCGACAGTCTTCAACTCTTTCGATCCGGAAACGTCGACCATCGTCGCGGCGGACAAGTACACTGTGACGATGACTCTCGGTGGAGCCAAGGTCGAGCGCGAGGTCGAAGTCATTGCGGGCGATACGACTGCGGTCGAGATTGTGGCGGGCGTCGGCCGCATGCAGGGTTCGATCGTCTTCGCCAAGGGTGGGCCGGCACTGCGCGATCCATTCATCGAGATCTTTGCCGGGGCCGAGCCGGTCGAGAACGAAACTTCCGTCACCAACGCCTACGGCAGTGCCCCCAAGTTCGATCTCGCAGCCGGTGCCTACCGGGCACGCATTACGTCGGATGCCATCGATCGTACGTTCAAGTTCGAGATCAAGGCAGGCCAGCGGCTCGATATCGAGTTCGCACTCGATGCTGGCATTGCTGCCTTCGAGGCACCCGGCGTCGACACGATCGAGATCAAGGGAGCCGGCCGCGACATCTACGGCGAGCGCACGAATGTCACCACGCTCTATGAACCGTTCAAGAACTTCGAATTGCCGGCTGGCAAGTATGTCGTGGTCGCGATCAAGGGCGATGCCAGGAAAGAGGCGGAATTCGAGATCGTTGCCGGCCAGCGCACGGTGACCAGGATGACGCTGCCTTGACCGCAAAACAGAACCCCGCCCGCTTGCGGCGGGCGGGGTTCGTTCGGGACATGATCCCCTCCGAAATCAGGAAGTTCGGCCTGCCTGCATTCTTCGCGGCTGACGGGATAAACGGTTCGCGGACTTCCGGTGCCGCGTCACCTGTTCCGGTTGGGTGGATCCATAGGCGATACCCATCTCCCTATCCTAGAGAGAAAGGTAGGTCCCGCGCCGGTGGACAATCAAGACAGCGGGACTGACCTATTTCTTTTTCGGGCGAATGGCGTCCCATTGCTCGTCTGTCCAGTCGAGCATGGCGGCGGTATTGGCGCCGCCACCGCCCGATTGCAGCATCTTGCCGCCATCGATCACGATGGCATCGCCGTTGATATAGGCCGCGCCATCGCTCACCAGGAATGCCGCGAGATTGGCGAGTTCGAGATGTTCGCCGACGCGGCGCGACGGGATCGCCTTGAGCATGTCTTCGTTGCTGCCACGTTCCTTGGGCATGAGCCGGCTCCACGCGCCCTCCGTCGGGAAGGGGCCGGGGACGATGGCGCAGGTGCGAATGCCCTTGGGCCCCCATTCGACGGCCAGGCTCTTGGTCATCGCCAGCACGCCGGCCTTGGCCATGGCCGACGGCACGGTGAACGGCGCGCCGGTGAGCGAGGAGACCGTGAGGATCGACATCACCACCTTGTTGCGTTCGCCGGCGTCGATCCAGCGACGGCCGGCTGCGACGGTGCAATAGGCCGAACCGTGCAGCACGATGCCCAGGACGGCGTCGATCGCCCGCGAAGACATCTTGTGGGTCTGCGCCAGGATCTGGCCCGCCGCATTATTCACCAGGATGTCGAGCGGGCGCTTGGCCCAGATCTTGTCCATCATGGCCTCGACCGCGTCCGGCACGCGCACGTCGCAGGCCACGGTCTCGATCTCGCCGCCGGTCTCCTTGGCGAGTTCGGCGGCGGTTTCCTTCAGCACGTCCTCGCGTCGGCCGCAGATCACGACGTTGGCGCCCAGTTCGAGATAGCGCTGCGTCATCGAGCGGCCGAGGCCCGTGCCGCCGCCGGTGACGAGGATGCGCTTGCCCTTCAGCAGGTCGGGTTGAAACATTTCGGACCCTCTACTTCTTGATTTCGATGAAAGCGATGCCGGAAGCGACGAGCTTATCGACTTCGGCCGGCGAGTAGCCCGCCTCGGCCAGTACGGCCTTGGTGTCGGTGCCGAACTTCTTGGGCTTGGTGCGTACCTTGGGTGGGGTGCGCGAGAGCTTCACGGGATTGCCGACGTTCCGCCAGCCATCCTTCTCCCAGACCATGCCGCGGTGCTTGGTGTGCGGATGCTCCATGACATCGGGAACTTCGAGGACGGCGGCCGATGGCACGCCTCCCTTCATCAGCTCCTGAGAGAACTCGTTGGCATCGCGGTCCTTCAGGAGTTCCCGCAGCTCGGCCTCCAGTTCGGCGCGATGGGCCACGCGTTCCTTGTTGGTCTTGAAACGTGGATCGTCGGCCAGCTCCGGCTTGCCCAGCATTTGCGTCAGCTTGCGGAACTGCCCGTCGTTGCCGGCAC
Organism: Reyranella massiliensis 521; assembly: GCF_000312425.1. Lineage (GTDB taxonomy): Bacteria > Pseudomonadota > Alphaproteobacteria > Reyranellales > Reyranellaceae > Reyranella > Reyranella massiliensis. The sequence goes on from NZ_HE997181.1 coordinate 1,194,953, forward strand.
CGACGACGATGTTGCGCGTCCTGGTGGGGAAGTTGGAGTAGGGGACGAGGCTCGCATGGCTGTTGCCGACCAGCTTCGGCGTGAGACCGGCCATGAAATAATTCGGCGCGTGCGGCTGATGGAGCGCGATGGCGCTGTCGTACAGCGTCGCGTCGACGAACTGGCCCTTGCCCGAGCGGTTGCGTTCGTAGAGCGCCATCATGATGCCGATGGTGGCATTCATGCCGGTCGAGAGATCGACTACAGGCACACCGATGCGAACCTGCCCGCCTTCGGGCGAACCGTTGACCGAGACGAGGCCGGCTGAGGCCTGGACCATTGCGTCGTAGCCCGGGAAGCCCCCCAGAGGGCCGTCGGCGCCGAAGCCCGAGACGCGGGCATGGACGAGGCGCGGGAACTTCTTGGAAAGGGTGTCGTGGTAGCCGATGCCCCACTTCTCCATCGTGCCAGTCTTGAAGTTGTCGATCAGCACGTCGGCCGTCTCGAGCAGTTTCATCAGCACGTCGCGGCCCTCGGGCTTGGACAGGTCGAGGGCGATGGTGCGCTTGTTACGGTTGATGCCGGCGAAGTAGGCGGAGATGCCTTCTTTGTCGAACGGAGGGCCCCAGAGCCGGGTCTCGTCACCCTGCGGCGGTTCGATCTTGATCACGTCGGCGCCATGGTCGGCCAGCATCTGGCCGCAATAGGGGCCGCCCAGAACGCGCGACAGGTCGATGACTTTCAGGCCTTCCAGGGCGCCACGACTGGCCTCGGGCATCTCGTTCCACTCCTCAGGTTCTCATGGGAGGCGGGGTTATAGACCATGCCCGTGCAGGCCGGTACCGCCCGGTCATGATCGACGGCGGGTTCGATATCGCCACGCAACATAGCGCCATGACATCGATACGGTGCGGCGCCGACGACGGTGGGCCGCTTCTTTCCTCAGGCTCGTGGATGTGCACCATCGAGAGTGGTCCTGATCAAGTCGACGCGACGAACTGCGCGCCTCAACCATCTTGAAATCGATGAGCACGCCACCACATTGCGATGCATGTACGCGCGAACCAGTTCTCGTAGAATGAGGCTTCCCAAGAAGGCGCATGCCTTCTCCCGGGAGGGGTTCGCGACCTTCTGACGTCCGCTCCATCCCGGGCTTTCTCGCAACAATACGATCGTTGTGTCGGCGCCTGAGCTTTCGGCGCCGTGAGGGAGGGGGAGCGTGGTCGCTCGACTTGCGGGCTTGTACTGCTACGACTGCAATCGCGACGTGCCGCGTGCAGCCATTCGGTGCGTCTGGTGCTTTGGCCGGGTTGAGTTCTTTCGGGGAGACGGTCGTGGAGACGATGGTAGAGGCGCCATTCTTCCAGCGCGGGGCGATCTCGAAAGCACCCGGCCGGCCATCGATGCTGCCACTTCATCGGTGGCCCGCCGTGTTTGACTTCCGATGCGAAATATCCCACGTATGTCGGCATCATGCTTAGGTTCATGACTTACCGTCGCTTTCTTCGCCGTACGGGGAATCTGATCGCGGGCATCTAGCCCCGAGCTCATCGCGCGTCGTCGCATCCCGGGCTCGGGGAACATACGCCAAGACAACCGAATGGGGTGATCTTGGCGTGACGGGCACGCCGCGGCGGCCGTAACGACGCTTTCCGACACATAGTGAATTTCGCGCTCGCGAGTTGCGCTCGCCAATGGCTCGTCGCGTGCGTGCAGGCTCGCGCAGGCTAGGGGCAGGAACGTCCATCGCAGAGGAGACGGCACATGACATCCGGAACCGACGACAAGGGGTTGCGGGCGCAAGGCGGGTCCGAGACGACGGGACCTCGGGGCAACGTCGTAATGCTCACCCCCAAAGCCAGAATCGAGATGGTCAGGAAAAAGAGCGTCACCAAGCCTCCTGTGCGTGATCAGAAGGCCGCCCCACCAGGTCATGACGGCGACGACGATCCTGGACCGAGCGCAGCCTGAGCTGACGCTGTACTCGGCATCGGCGACGCGGCCGATGCATCTCTCTTGTCCACGTTCAACGGCAGGGTTCCTGCATAGGAGGGAAAACTGAATGGAGAAAGTCGTTCGCGTCGACATGGCGGCGCTTCGGAATGGACGCGCCAACGGCCACGTCGCTTCGCCTGAACCGGCGCTCGACCAGGACCACTTCATCGAGCGGGACGGCGTGCGATTTGCCGGAACCCATCTCATCGCCGATCTCTGGCAGGCATCCAACCTCGACGATATCGACGCGGTAGATGCGGCCTTGCGCAAGGCGGCAGACGCTGCAGGTGCCACCGTCCTCAACATCGACCTGCATTCCTTCTCGCCGAACGGCGGCATCACGGGCGTGGCCGTGCTCGCGGAAAGTCATATCTCCATCCACACATGGCCGGAGCGTGCCTATGCGGCGGTTGACGTCTTCATGTGCGGGGATGCGCAACCTCACAAGGCAGTCGAGATGCTCAAGCGCGCCTTCTTGCCGGGCATGCTGACCATTTCCGAGCATAGACGGGGAGTGATGCCGTGAGGTCGTTCCTGGAGAAGTCGTCCGATCACCATTCGCAGGTGCTGTCGGTCGATCGGCTTCTGCACCAGGGCCGGACCGCCTTTCAAGATGTCCTCATCTTCGAAAACCGGCTCTTCGGCAGAGTTCTCGTGCTTGATGGCGTCATCCAGCTGACGGAATGGGACAACCACATCTATCACGAGATGATCGCGCATGTGCCGCTGATGGCGCATGGCCTGGCGAAGCGGGTGCTCGTTATCGGCGGCGGGGACGGCGGTACGCTCAAAGAAGTGCTCAAGCACCCGGTCGAGGAGGTCGTCCTGATCGAGATCGATCGCGAGGTTATCGAGCTTTCGCAGCGGTTTCTGCCGGGCGTGTCGGCCGGTGCCTTCTCCGATCCACGTTCCACGGTAATCGTGGGCGACGGTACCGAGTACATCGCCGATACGGATTCGCAATTCGATGTCATCATAATCGATTCGACCGACCCTGTTGGCCCCGGCGAGCAGCTTTTCTCGGAGGCTTTCTATCGTCACTGCCGAACCCGGCTCCTTCCCGGTGGGATCGTTGCCGTGCAAAGCGGTGCCGGTTTCCATCAGCCGGAGCTATTGGCCAAGGTCTGTGATCGTCTGGGGGGCGTCTTCGGCACGGCAAAGCCTTTCCTCGCGCCGGTGCCGACCTACGCGGCGGGCGCGCTGGCGCTCGTCGTCGCCGGCTCGTCCGGCAAGGCGTTGCGAGCTCCGAGGAAGATCCTGAAGGAACGGTTTCGTCCTCTGGAGGGCAGGACCCGTTACTATCGACCGGAAGTGCACCGAGCTGCCTTCACCATGGTGCCGGTATTCGGGCATGGGCACACCTAGCTGGATGGAGGCGCCGCCGAAGAGGATACTTCTGGCGACGGACCTCGGCCCTCGCTGTGATCGCGCCCTGGCCAGGGCTGCTCGGCTCGCTGAGCAGTGGCGGTCGGACCTCGTCGTGCTGCACGTGCTCGAAGGCCTCGACCGCAGGCCTCCGGAAACGGGGCTGGCGCCTTCGTGGCGGAATCAGTCCGATCCACGCGGCATCGCGCGGAAGCAGCTATGTGCGGACATCGGGGACGTCGGGGGAAGGGCAACGATGCTGATTGCCGAGGGCGATCCGGCAGAGGAGATCCTGCGCGCCGCTGATGCGGAACGTTGCAAGCTGATTGTGATAGGCCTCGGGCGGGAAGGGGCGTTCGGGCGGTTCGGTCTCGGGAAAACAATGGACCGTTTGCTGCGCCGCTCGCGACTGCCGGTCCTCGTTGTCAGGGAGCGCCCGCGAGGACCCTATCGTCATATTCTCGCCGCCACGGATTTCTCGGCGACGTCGCGTCACGCCGTCGAACTGGCGGCCCGGCTTTTTCCGGAGCAGACGCTGACCGTGTTCCACGCCTATAGCGCTCCCATGTCGGGGTTGATGGCAAACGCGGCTTCCTATCGGAGAGAGTACAGGAGAGTGGCCATGCAGGAGTGCGATACGTTCCTGGCAATGGTCGCCAGGCCGGAGACCGGCTGGTGGGAGCCTCGCGTTTTTGTCGAGGACGGTGCCCCAGGCCCCTTGCTGCGCGACTATGCAGTCGACATGGACGTCGATCTCGTCGTTCTCGGGGCAAGCGGACGCAGCGCGTTCGTGGAAGCCCTTGTCGGCTGCGCGGCAAAGTCGATCATATACGACGTGCCCTGCGACGCGCTGCTCGTCGGGAAGCCGCGTACGCACGCGGACTGAAGGCAGGGGCCAATTCCATTGTACCCTCATGAGGTCTTCTCATGAGAGTCCGGCCCTTGAACGCTGTAATTCCCTGACGAGTTGAGAGGAGCAAAAACAGCCACGGGTGCGATCATGCCTGACGTTCGAGCCACCAATGCCGCCAATCTCGTCCGCCCGCCGGCGGCCGGTTGGGTCGAGGCGCCGGTGAACTACCTAGCTGACCTCAGTATCAAGCCGGTCACCTACAATCCTCCGCCCGGTACGAGCTTGCCGCGACGCGACGGAAACTACCGTGACTTCATGGTGCGCATTCACGACATGCGGCCAGGCGCTCGGGATCTTTCGCTGGATCGCCAAGCGTTTATCCTGACACCACACAACACCGAGGTCCGCGACTTCCTCGATGAAGAAGAGGTCCGGACCAAGTATCACGCCGAGGTCGAAGCGTTGATCAAGCGAGAAACCGGTGCGGCCAAGGTCGTGGTCTTCGATCATACGGTGCGCACGGCCGACCGCGCGGTGGAGCGCGGGCTGCGTACACCGGTGCGCAGCGTGCACAACGATTACACCGAGAAATCAGGCCCTCAGAGGGCGCGCGATCTGCTGCCTGCCGACGAAGCCGACGCACGGCTCAAGAAGCGCTTCGCCGAGTACAATGTGTGGCGCAACATCGACCACGCGCCGATCGAGATGGCGCCACTGGGCTTCGTCGATTCCGAAAGCATCGTGCCGCGCGATCTCGCGATCTGCGACCTGGTCTATGCCGACCGCACCGGCGAGATATACCAGGGCGTCTACAATGCCGATCACCGCTGGTGCTATTTCCCGGCGATGACGCGCGACGAGGCGATCCTGATCAAATGCTACGATTCTCTGAAGGATGGCCGGGCGCGCTTCTCGCTGCATTCGGCATTCGACGATCCGACGTCGCCTGCGAACGCGCGGCCGCGCCAGAGCATCGAAGCCCGGGCCTTCGCCTTCTTCGACTGAACGAAGGCTAGGCGTTCGCGATCATTTCGAGGTGCTCGACCAGCTCCTCGGGATTGCTGAAGAATGGCGAGTGTCCGCATTCCATCGTGATCACCTTGCACGGCGTCATCTTGACCATCTCGCGCTGCAGCCGGATGCGGATGGCATAGTCGAAGGTGCACTCGATGTACCAGCGCGGCACCGAGCCGAAACGATCCTCCGTGAGCGTCACGGGCGTGGTCGAGATCGAAAGCGGCTGGGGCCTGAGGCGCTCCATTGCCTTGTAGCGGTCTTCCGGCGAGACATCGGAGTAGAAGAGGGCAGGCAGCTTGTCGCGCGCAAAAGTATAGGTCTTGCCATCGGGGCTGACCTGGCGGGACAACCGGAACATCGCGTCGGGTTCCTGGTTTGTCATGTCCCGACCGCACTTGCCCGAGGTCGGCAGCAGGGCGCAGACATAGACGAGTGCCTTGAGCTTGCGCCGCCGCGCTTCGGCGAGCTGGCTGATCGTGACGCCCCCCAACGAATGCCCAACCAGAATGACCTGATCGTCCATCTTGTCGAGAAGGCGGGCGAGCTTTTCGACATTGTCGGCCAGCGTGACGACGGCGGGCGGGGTTTGGTCGTTGCCGAGGCCGGGGAGATCGGGGGCGCAGACCTTGTGGCCTTTGGCTTCAAGGAGGGGAACGACCTTTTCCCAGCACCAGCCTCCCGCGCAGGCGCCGTGTACAAGCAGAAACGTTGCCATGATCCGCCTAGCCCCGACCGACGACGGTGGTCGCGCCGGGCGCGGGCACGAAGAAGTCGGGCATCAGCGGCGTGCCTGGCGAGACTGCATACTGGTCGAAGTTCGTTACGCCTTCGGCCGCCAGCACCTCGTCGTCGATGAAGAAATTGCCGGTGCATTGCCGCGCCGGCCGGCTGAAGATGGCATGCGCTGCGTCGGCCATGATCTCGGGCTTGCGGCAACGTTTCATGCCTTCCTCTCCGCCCAGAATGTTCTGGATGGCGGCCGTTGCGATGCCCGTTCTGGGCCACAGGCAGTTGAAGGCGATGCCCTTGTCCTTGAACTCTTCGGCCATCGCCCAGGCGAAGACCGACATGCCGTACTTGGCGAGCGTATAGGCCGCGTGGTTGGCGAACCACTTCACGTCGAAGTCGAGCGGCGGCGACAGGTTGAGGACGTGCGGATTGGCCGCCTTCTCGAGATGCGGGATGCACTTCTGCGAGACCAGGAAGGTGCCGCGTGCGTTGATCTGGTGCATCAGGTCGTAGCGCTTCATCGGCGTCGCGAGCGTGCCCGTCAGGCTGATGGCGCTGGCATTGTTCACCAGGATGTCGATACCGCCGAACTTCGCGACGGTCTCCGCGACGGCCTTCTCGACGCCCTGCTCGTCGCGGATATCGCAGGCGAGGGGGAGGGCCTTGCCGCCCGCCTTCTCGATCTCCTCCGCGGCCGAGAAGATCGTGCCGGGCAGGCGCGGATCGGGTTTCACGGTTTTCGCTGCGATCGCGATGTTGGCGCCGTCGCGCGCCGCACGCAGCGCGATCGCCAGTCCGATGCCCCGGCTGCCGCCGGTCACGAACAGGGTCTTGCTACCCAAACTCATGGCGCCCCCAAGAAATCTTTGGGCTCTATAGCCGGCCCCAATTGAGGCCGCTAGTGTTCCCTCACTCAAGGGAGGCATGCATTGAATCCGTGCTTTGAATCCGCCACGCGGCTCGCCCGCGCTATTCGCAGTGGGCGATTGAGTTCCGCCGAGGTGACTGAGGCGCACTTGCAGCGGATCGCGCGGGTGAACGGTCCCATCAATGCCATCGTCCTGGTCGATCGCGACGGCGCGATGAAAGCGGCGCGGGCGGCCGATCGGGCGCTGAAGGCCTCCAAGACGGGCAAGAAGGGCGCCCCACTCGGACCGCTGCATGGCGTGCCGATCACGATCAAGGAGGCCTTCGATATCGCCGGCCTGCCGACGACGTCCAGCCATCGGCCGCTCAAGGACAATATCGCCACGGCCGACGCCAGCATCGTGGCGCGCCTGCGCGCGGCGGGTGCGGTGATCCTGGGCAAGACCAACGTGCCCGAACTCTGCGCCGACTTTCAGACCGACAGCCCCCTGTTCGGCACCACCAAGAATGCCTGGGATGCGCGCCGGACGGCGGGGGGCTCCACCGGCGGCGGCGCCGTGGCTGTGGCCGCACGACTGTCGCCGCTGGAACTCGGCAGCGATATCGGCGGCTCTGTGCGCAATCCGGCACACTTCAACGGTATCTTCTCGCTGAAGCCCACGGAGTGGCGCGTGCCCTCGCACGGCCATGTCCCGGACCTGCCGGGCATGACGCGTACCGTGCGTTACATGGGCTGCTTCGGACCGCTGGCCCGTTCGGTGGACGATCTCGAAACGGCACTGCGGGTCATTGCCGGTCCCGACGGCTACGAAGCCGAAGCGCCGCCCGTGCCGCTCGGGCCGACGCCCAAACTGTCGGCCAAGGGGCTGCAGGTTGCCGTGCTCACCAGCAATCCCTTGGTCGAAGTCTCGGCCGATACCGCCACCGTCGTGCAGGCGACGACCCGGCTGCTCGCCAAGGCCGGGGCCAAGGTGAAGCACGTTTCGCCGGCAGGGCTCGACTGGCAACAGGCCTGGGACGACTGGTCGGATCTCTTCCAGTACCTGATCCGCGCCCTGCAGCCGCTCGGCGAGCGCGAGCGCTTCTTCGGCCGGGAGCAGTCGACGGACCCATCGACCCGATCGGTGGCGCGGGCCGCCCGCCTCGACCTCGGCCAGTTCTTCGCCGTCCTCGACCGGCGCGACCAGCTCATCCGCCGCTGCGAGGCCTTCCTCGACGACTACGATGCCTGGCTGATGCCGGTGATGCCCGGCGCCGCCTTCATCCGCCAGCGGCAGAGCCAGCCGCTCAACGTCGACGGTGTCGACCATCCCTATTTCTTCGCCGGCACGTCCTACAATTTCCTCGCTAACTTCACCGGCCAGCCGGCGGTCGTCCTGCCCTGTGGCTTCTCCCAGGAGGGCCTGCCCATCGGCTTGCAGCTCGTCGGCAAGCGCTGGGGCGAGGCGAAGATTCTCGGTGTCGCCAAGGCGCTGGAGAAGCTCCTACCGCCCTGTCCGGTGCCGCCAGACTACAAAAGCTGAGATCACTCTATCTTGACGCCCGCCTTGTCGATGATCGGCTTCCATTTGGCGAACTCCGCCTTTTGAAAGGCCGCGAAGGCATCGGGTTGCATCTGCGCGGGCGTCGGGATGTCCTGGCCGAGATCCTCGAGCTTGCGTCGAATCTCCGGGTCCTTGAGGGTCGCGACCGCCGCCGCGTTGAGCTTGTCTATGATGTCGCGCGGCGTGCCTTTGGGCGCCCAGAGGCCGTGCCAGATCGCGACCTCGATGCCGGGGAAGCCGGCCTCGGCCGTGGTCGGGATATCGGGCGCCGCCGCCGTCCGCTGCTTGGCGGTCACGGCATAGACCTTGAGCTTGCCCGCGCGCACGTGCGGTAGCGAGTTCGAGGACTGGTCGATCATGATCTGGATCTGGTTGGCGATCAGGTCCTGCACCGCCGGGCCGGTGCCGCGATAGGGCACGAGCTGGTAATTGGTGCCGGTGACCGCAAAGAAGGCCAGCGCACCGATATGGGAGCCCGAGCCCATGCCCGCCGTGCCGCCGGAGATCTTGCTGGCGTTCGCGTTCAGATAGGCGACGAGCTCCTTCAGATCCTTGGCCGGAACCTGGTTCGAGGTGACGACCAGCAACGGATTGGATGGCAACAGGGCGATTGGTACCAGGTCGTTCAGAAGGTCGTAGTTCAGGTTCTTGTAGACCGCGCCGTTCACTACATTCGTGCCGAGATGGCCGATACCGATCGTATAGCCATCGGGGGCGGAGCGGGCGAGCTTGCCCATGGCGATCGATCCGGCGGCCCCCGTCACATTGTCGATGATGAGCTGCTGGCCGAGTTCCTTGGACATGCGCTCGCCCACGATGCGGGCCATCACGTCGGTCGGCCCGCCGGCCGAGAATGGAACGATGAGATTGATCGGCTTGTTCGGATAGGCTTGACCGAAGGCCGGGCTCGCTGCCGCCACCGCCAGCATGGCGAGCGCACTTCTACGCAACATCGCACATCCTCCCTGGTTCTCTCGTTGTCGGGGAGACTAGCGGGCCGATGCCCTCAACGCCATCGTGGCGATATCAAGGTGCAGGGGTGTCGAGCGCCATGGTGACCAGCACCGTGCGGTTGGAGACCTGCTGGCCCTCGTGCACGGAGATCGCCTCGACCTTGGCGTCAAGGGCTGCCTTGAGCTGGTGCTGGATCTTCATGGCTTCGAGCACGACCAGGGTTTGGCCGCGGCTCACCTGTTCGCCGGGCGCAACCTTGATCGAGACGATGCGGCCATCCATCGGGGCGCGTAGCTTGCCGTCGCTTCCCGCCGCGGCGGTTTCGGGCGGGGCATAGGTCTTGTCGGTGAAGCGCACCGTAAGGGCATCGAGGTCGACGACGATATCGTCGCCGTCGATGTGGAAAGGCGCATCGTGAGGGGGCCGATCTCCGTCGACGAGAAGCAGGCGCTCCGCTCCGCCCGCCGCCAGCCGGATCGGCGTCGGCTCGGGATTGGAGTTGCGCCAGCCGCGCAGCGGCGCCGGATAACGTTCGGCCGAAGCCCGCCACAGAAGATCGGCCGCCGTCGTCCAATGCGCATCGCTAATCGCAGGAGCCGGGAACTCGTGGTTTGTGAGGAACGCCGTCGTCGCCTTGCCGGCCGCGAATTCGGGATGCTCCAGCAGGCGGATCAGGAAATGCCGGTTGGTCGTCGGCCCCAGCACGATGGTCTCGCGCAGTGCACGAATCAGGCGGGTGCGGGCTTCCTCGCGCGTGGCACCATGCGCGATCACCTTTGCGATCATCGGATCGTAGAAGGGTGAGATCGCGACCCCTTCCTTCATGCCGTGATCGATTCGCACACCGGGGCCGGTTGCCGGCCGCCACACATCGATGCGGCCGGTCTGGGGCAGGAAGCCGGCATAGGCATCCTCGGCATAGAGGCGCACTTCGATGGCGTGTCCGGAGAAGGTGACGTGATCCTGCGTCAGCGGCAGCTTCTCGCCGCGGGCAACGCGGAGTTGCCATTCGACGAGATCGAGCCCGGTGATCGCCTCCGTCACTGGATGTTCGACCTGCAGGCGGGTGTTCATCTCCAGAAAATAGAAGGCACCGTCGCGGCCCAGCAGGAACTCGACGGTGCCAGCCCCGCGGTAGCCGATTGCCTGTGCGGCCGCCACGGCCGCTGCGCCCATACGGCGGCGCAGATCGGCATCGACGGCGGGCGAGGGCGCTTCCTCGATCACCTTCTGATGGCGGCGCTGCACCGAGCAGTCGCGTTCGCCGAGATGGACGACATTGCCGTGCGCGTCGGCGAAGACCTGGATTTCGACATGCCGGGCGTCGACCACGGCCTTTTCGAGGATCAGTTCGCCGGACCCGAAAGCGCTCTCGGCCTCGGCACGTGCCGTGCGGATCGCTTCGAGGAGATCGCTTTCACGCTCGACCAGCCGCATGCCACGGCCACCGCCGCCTGCGGCTGCCTTCACCATGACCGGCAGGCCAATCTTACGTGCTTCTTTTTCGAGGTTGCCATCGCTCTGGTCGTTGCCCTGATAGCCCGGCACGCAGGGGACCTTGGCTTCGATCATGCGCCGCTTGGCGGCGGCCTTGTTGCCCATGGCGGCGATGGCCGAGGCCGGTGGGCCGATGAAGACGATGCCTGCCTTCTCGCACGCCGCGGCGAACGCGTCGTTCTCGGAGAGGAAGCCGTATCCCGGGTGGATGGCGTCGGCGCCGCTCTTGCGGGCAGCTTCGAGGATGCGATCGGCACTGAGATAGCTTTCACCGACAGGCGGCGGGCCGATGCGGACCGCTTCGTCGGCAAACGCGACGTGCGGCGCATCCTTATCGGCGTCGGAGTAAACGGCAACGGTGCGATAGCCCATCGCCTTGGCCGTGCGCATCACGCGCCAGGCGATCTCGCCACGATTGGCGACCAGAACCTTGGTGAAGCCCATCACGCGACCGCTCTCACTCCACCGCCCAGCGCGGCGGCCGCTTCTCGGCAAAGGCACGCAATCCTTCGGCGGCCTCAGGACCGCGGCGAGCCTCGGCGAACTTGTCGGCAGCGAAGTCGAGGGCCGCACGATCGACTCGCGGGCGATCGACAGGGTGAAGGCGAGCACGCGGCGCGTGTCGCGCGGATCGATGATTCCGTCGTCCCAGAGATGCGCCGTGCCGTAGAGCGCCGTCGATTCGCGCTCGAACTGGTCGACGATGCTCTTGAACATCTTGTCGATCTGCTCGCGCGGCGGCTCCTTGCCCTCGCGCTGGAACTTCTGTTCCGTCACGGTCTTCATGACGCCGGCCGCCTGTTCGCCGCCCATCACCGCCGTGCGGCTGTTGGGCCAGGCGAAGATGAAACGCGGATCGTAGGCGCGGCCGCACATGCCGTAGTTGCCGGCGCCGAAGCTGCCGCCGATCACGATGGTGATCTGCGGGACGGTGGCGTTGGCCACGGCCTGGATCATCTTGGAGCCGTGCTTGACGATGCCGCCGCGCTCGGCCTCGGTGCCCACCATGTAGCCGGTGGTGTTCTGCAGGTAGACGATCGGTGTGCCCTGCTGGCAGCAGAGCTGGATGAACTGCGCCGCCTTCACGGCACCCTTGGTGGTGATCGGGCCGTTGTTGCCGATCAGCGCCACCGGCTCGCCCTCGATCTCGGCCCAGCCGCAGATCGTCTGCTGGTCGAACAGGCCCTTGAACTCCAAGAAATCCGAGCCGTCGACCAGCCGCGCGATGACCTCACGCACGTCGTAGGGATCCTTGTGCGAGGGCGGGACGACGCCGCACAGTTCGTCGATGTCGTAAAGCGGCTCCTTGAACGGCTTTGCCTGGTACGGCGGCAGCTTGTCGTTCCAGTGCCACTTGGCGATCACGTCGCGCGCCATGCGGATGCCGTCCGCGTCGTTCTCGGCCATCCATTCGGCGACGCCGGAGACGGTGGCGTGCATCTCTGCGCCGCCCAGGTCTTCGTCGGTCGCAATCTCGCCGGTCGCGGCCTTCAGCAGGGGCGGGCCGGCCAGGAAGACCTTGGCCTGATTGCGCACCATGATGACGTAGTCGGAAAGGCCCGGCAGGTAGGCACCGCCGGCCGTCGACGAGCCGTGCACCACCGTGACCTGCGGGATGCCGCGCGCCGACATGCGCGCTTGGTTGGCGAAGCCGCGGCCGCCGGGAATGAAGATCTCCGCTTGATAGAGGAGGTTGGCGCCACCGGATTCGACCAGGTTCACCACCGGCAGCTTGTTCTCCATCACGATCTGCTGGACGCGCTGGCCCTTGCGCTGCCCGGAGGGCGCGACGGTGCCGCCTTTGATCGCCGAGTTCGACGCCGTCACGATGCAGCGCACGCCCTCGACATAGCCGATGCCCGCGACGGAGCCGCCGCCCGCACTCGAGCCATCCTTGTCGTCATGCATGCGGTAGCCGGCCAGCGGCATCAATTCGAGAAAGGGTGCCCCACGATCGAGCAGCAAGGCGATGCGCTCGCGCGGCATCAGTTGCTTGCGCTTACGAAAACGCTCACGCGACTTTTCGGACGCCGCCTGCACGCTCGCTTCGGCGTCGCGAAACTCCTGGATGGCCGCCAGCATGCGCTCGCGGTTCTTCCTGAACTCGTCGCCGTTGCGGTCGACCTGGCTTTCGATGATGGGCATGGATCTCAGCCGCCCAACACTTTGGGCGTCTTGGCGAGGTGGAAGCCGTTGAAGGCCTGGGACTTGTCGGTGGCGGGCAGGTCGACGGACCGATTGGCGAGCGGCACACCGCCGTCGATGCGGATTTCCGTGCCGGTGATGTAGGCCGAGGCATCGCTCAGCAGGAAGCAGACGGCTGCCGACACTTCGCTCTCCGTGCCGAGACGGCCGAGCGGGCAGTAGCCCTTGAGCTTGGGGATCTGTTCCTTGAACTCGCCCGTGTAGGTGTCCATGCCGGAGGAGGCGATCCAGCCCGGTGCGACGGAATTCACGCGCACACCGGCCACCGCCCATTCATAGGCAAGCGTCATGGTAAGGTTCGCCATGCCGGCGCGGGCGGCGCCGGTATGGACCATGTTGGGAAAGCCGTTGCGATAGTCGGCCGTCATGTTGACGATCGAACCGCCGTGGTTCTGCATCGACTGGGTGAAGACCTCGCGGCTGACCAGAAAGCCGCCGGTCAGGTTGTTGCGCACCACCACGTCGAAGCCCTTGGCGCTGAGCGAAGCGGCTGGTGAGGGGAACTGGCCGCCGGCATTGTTGAACAGGCCGTGGATGCGGCCGTTCCTGGCGACGATCGCCGCCACCGCGTCCTTGACCTGGGCTTCCTCGCGGATATCGAAGACATGCGTCTCGCACGAGCCGCCGGCCACCTCGATCTCGCCGCGGACAGTGTCGAGTTTTTCCTGCTTGCGGCCACAGATGGCGACATGGGCACCGAGGGCGGCGATTTCGTGGGCCGTGCAGCGGCCGATTCCGCTGCCGCCGCCGGTTACGATAACGGTTCGGCCATTGAACAGTCCCGGCGTGAAGACCGAGCGATACGACATGTTTCCTCCGCCTTTGACCCGGCAGTTATCGGCCGTCCGCCGATGCATCCAAGCATCTTGTGATGTGCGGTTCGTTACTCGGGCTGTATTTGACGTTTACGTAAAGGTCAAGTAAGCCGGGCCAGGTCATTTCATTGGGCAATTCGACCTGGGAGCAAGCCATGACGTTGCAGGAAATCACCGCGAAAATGCAGGAAGGGGCTTCCAAGAAGTCGGCCTTCGGCAACTCCGTCAAGTTCGCTACGGATCAAGGCGTCGTGCACATCGACGGCAACCAGAACCCGCCGTCGGTGAGCAACGAGGACAAGGCTGCCGATTGCACCATCAAGATGGACTTCAGCGACTTCGCCGACCTGATCGGCGGCAAGCTCGATGGCATGACCGCGTTCATGACCGGCAAGCTCAAGATCGAAGGCGACATGGGCGTTGCCATGAAGCTGCAGAGCATCCTGCGCTAGCAGGCTCTACAAGCTCGATACAGCAGTCAGGTACAGATCAAGGGCCCCTCGCGGGGCCCTTTTTGTTGGGGCCGCTCAGCTCTCCCGGCTCTTGTGATAGTGCCGCTTGGCCTTGGCGCGGTTGCCGCAGCTTTGCATGGAGCACCAGCGTCGTTTGCCGGCGCGGCTGTCGTCCAAGAACAGCCAGCCGCATTCGGGATTGGCGCAGCGGCGCACCCGGTCGAGCCGCGACCCGGCCAGCAAATCGCCTGCCGACCATAGGACGGGCGCCAGCAGCGCCAACGCCGTTCCCGACCGGATATCGACATCCCAGCCGTAGAGGCTGCGCTCGCGCCGCAAGGTCGTGCGGGCAGGGGCCTCGGCCAATGCGTGATTGAGAGCTTCGAGGTCGCGCGCCGCCGGGGCCTTGTCCTGCGCTTCCGCATCGAACAGCCGGTGGATCATTTCACGCAGTTCGATCGCCTGGTCGAACTCCTTGCGGGCGAGCGGCTTCGCGCCCTTCGGCCCGCCATTGGCGGCGCTCCAGGCCGCGAGGTCTTCAGGCTGGTTCAGCGTTTCCGTCGGCGTTGCCTGGCCGCGCCAATAGCGCGTGTTCACGAATTCCAGGCATAGGTCGGGGCGGTTCATGAGCGGGACTTACTAACCGGTTGACTGGTTGACAAGCTCGCAGGCTCGACATAACCATATAACCAGTTATATAGTTAAGCAGGAGCAAATGCCATGTTCGACCATGTTTCCATCGGCGTTGCAGACATTGCCCGCACCCGGAAGTTCTACGACGCAGCGCTGAAGCCGCTGGGCTACACGTTGCTGAGCGATGGCGAGAGTTCGCTGGGGTACGGCGACAAGGCGGTAGGCCTCTGGATCAGTGCGACAGGCAAGCCCGTGAAGGCCGACATGGAGTCGGGCCTGCACTTCTGCTTCGTCGCGAAGGATCGCAAGGCGGTCGACGCTTTCCATGCGGCCGCGCTCAAGGCCGGCGGCAAGGACAACGGCAAGCCTGGTGTCCGAGCTGACTACAGCGCGAACTACTACGCGGCCTTCGCGATCGACCCCGACGGCTACCGTGTCGAAGCCTACTGCGGAAAGTGAGCGGGCTTCGCCTTGCAAGCGGCGCCTTCGGGACCATCTTGAAGGCGACCGCATCCAGCAGGGCAGCCATGACCGCACACACCGTCAAGTCCGCAACGCCTGCCGAGATCGCGGATGTTGCGGATCTGCTAACGCTGGCCTTCAGCACCGATCCGGCGGCGCGGTGGAGCTGGGCCGATCCGCGGGTCTACCTCGCCAGTTTCCCGCGCTTTGTCCGGGCATTCGGCGGTGCTGCCTTCCAGCGCGGTACGGCGCATGTCACTGAAGGCAACAAGGGAGCAGCGCTCTGGCTTCCGCCCGGCGCCGAGCCGGATGACGAGGCGATGGGAATCCTGATGCAGGAGACCGTGCCGGCGCATATCGGCAAGGACGGGATCGCGGTCATGCAGCAGATGGGAAACTACCATCCCAAGGAGCCGCACTGGTATCTGCCGTTGATCGGCATCGATCCGGTGCATCAGGGCAAGGGTCTGGGCGGCGCTTTGATGCGGCATGCGCTGGCAGAGTGCGATCGCGACGGCAGTCTCGCTTATCTTGAATCGAGCAATCCGCGGAACGTGCCGCTCTATCAGCACCTCGGCTTCGAGCTGCTGGGCACCATACAGGCTGGTTCATCACCCAAACTTTTTCCGATGCTGCGCAAGCCACAACGGAGGACGTGATGCTGAAAGGCCGCTGCTTCTGTGGTGCTGTTCGCTACGAGAGTGCGGCCAGCCCGTCGCAAGAGACTGCCTGCCATTGCTCGATCTGTCGGCGGACGACAGGCGCGCCGTTCGTCGCCTGGTTCACCGTACCGATCTCGTCGTTGACGATCTCCGGCGACACGACGACGTTCCAATCCTCGCCCACCGCTTCGCGCAGCTTCTGTCCGAAGTGCGGCACCCAGATCACGTTCCAGTCGTCGCATCATCCCGATCTGATCGACCTCACCACCTGCTCGCTGGAGAGTCCGGAGCAGGTGCCGCCAATCGACCATACCTTCGGCGAATCAAGACTAGGTTGGGTGAAGCTCGCGGACGAGCTTCCCGTCTTTCCGAAGGCTCGCCCCAGCTAGAAGCCGACGGCCGCACCGTCGCGGCGGCTTTCCGACGCGCCGAGGTAGGGGCCGCCGTCGGGATAGCGCCAGATGATCTGGCTGGAACCGAAGTCGAAGCTCGGCATCTTGGTGCGCGTAAGCCGATGGCCGCGCGTCTCCAGCCCCTCGAGCGTTCCTTTCGGCATATGCTCTTCGGTCCACACGGTGCCATCGGTCTCGTGGACGCGCCAGCGCGGGGCATCGATCGCGGCCTGCGGGTTCTGGCCATAGTCCACGATGCGCGAAAAGACCTGCATATGGCCCTGCGGCTGCATGGCGCCGCCCATCAGCCCGAAGGTGGCGACCGGCTTGCCATTCTTGGTGATGAAAGCAGGGATGATCGTGTGGAACGGACGCTTCTTCGGTCCGACTTCGTTGGGATGGCCCTTGGTCGTGACAAAGCCTGTGGCGCGGTTCTGCAGCGCAATGCCCGTACCCGGCACCACGACGCCCGAGCCAAACCCCGTGTAGTTCGACTGGATCAGCGACACCATCATGCCGGACTGATCGGCCGTGCCGAGATAGATCGTGCCGCCATCCTTGGGCGTACCCGGGCCGAAGTCCTTGGCCTTCTTGGGATCGATCAGCTTGGCGCGGCTCTTGAGGTAATGCTTGTCGAGCATCTGCGCCGGCGTCACTTCCATGAAGCGCGGGTCGGCGACGTAGCGGTAGATGTCGGCGAAGGCGAGCTTCATCGCCTCGATGCGAAGATGCGTGACTTCCGGGCCGTCGCAATCGTGGCCCGCAATCTCGAAGTTCTCGAGGATGCCCAGCGCCATGCAGGCGGCGATGCCCTGACCCGATGGCGGGATCTCGTGCAGGGTCGTGCCGCGGTAGGTGAGGCCGATCGGATCGACCCAGTCGGGCTTGTGCGCCGCAAGGTCTTCCTTGCGCAGGGCGCCGCCGGTCTCGCGGGCATACTTGTCCATCGTTTCGGCGAGTTCGCCGCGATAGAAGGCCTCGCCTTTGCTCTCGGCAATCTTGGCGAGCGTCTTTGCCTGGTCTGGGAACTTCCAGATCTCGCCCGGCTTCGGGGCGCGACCGTTCGGCAGGAAGGCCTTTACCCAGCTTTCCTGACCTTTCAGCCGGTCGATGGCGCGATCCCACTGTTGGGAGACCATGTAGGAAACGCGGAAGCCGTCGTGTGCGTACTTGATCGCCGGCTCGAAGAGATCGGCGAAAGGCAGCTTGCCGTAGCGCTTGTGCAGCTCCATCCACAGCGACACCGCGCCCGGCGTCGTGACACTGCCCCAGCCGACATGGGGCATCTTGTCATGGCCGGCATACTGGTCGGGAGTCATCAGTGCGGGCGAGTGGCCCGACGCGTTGAGGCCGACGAGCTGCTTGCCGTCCCACAGGATGCAGAAAGCGTCGGCGCCGATGCCGTTCATCGTCGGCTCCACGACGGTGATGGCGATTGCGCTCGCGATGGCGGCGTCGACGGCATTGCCGCCCTTGGCCATCATGCGCAGGCCGGCGGTGGCGGCGAGGTGCTGGGAGGAGGCGACGACGTTGTCGGCGAAGACGGGCAGCTTCTTGGTGCTGTAGGGAAAATCGTACGTGAAAGACGGCACCTCGAAATCCTTTCTACTTCTGTTTCGAGGCCGCGAGGGCCTCGATGCGCGCGACGAAGCGCGGCGTCTGCAAAAACTGCCGGTGTTCGGCGGCACTCTTGCCGAGGAGGCGGGACAGGTCGAACAGGCCGGAACCTGCGATCTCTCCCATCCGCCCGGAGAGCATCACGCGTTCGCCAAGCCGCAGGGTTTTTAGCGCCGTAATGGCCGCTTCGGAAAGGCCCGGCGGCGGCGTTGCGCGCGATCGTGTGAAAAGGTCGGCGACAGAGCCGGCGAAAGCCAAGGCCCAGTCGTTGAATGCGTAGAGCGAAACTTGGCGGCCGATGTCGATGGTCAAGGCCACGTCCTGGGCGTTGCCCTCGATCTTGGTGAGTGTTCCGCACCAGTCGGTGAACACGCCGGTCTTCCCGGCCAGCGCGATGCTCTGCTTGGCCGCTTCCTCGATCTGCAGCGGATTGCTGGAGGCGAGCGCCGGCTTGGCCAGCGCCTGCAGCCCATCGAGGAAGGCCTTCTGCTCAGGATTGCGCTCGTGGCAGGGGCGGTCGAAACAGCCACCCAGGACGAGGCCGGCGCCGCCAAAGAGGATTGCTCGTCGCTTCACGTTCTCATCTTAGCGCTCCCCGCCTCATCGATTGAAGAGCGGGGCGCAAGAAGATGACTACGCCGCCTTGGATTGGGCCTTGGCGCGCTCCTCCTCCTTGAGTTCCTTCTTGGAGAGCTTGCCGACCGGCGTTTTGGGCAGCTCGGCGCGAATTTCGAGCGCGACGGGCATCTCGTGTTTGCCGACGCGCGTTGCGAGGTGGGCCTTCATCTCGTCGAAAGTGAGAGAAGCGCCGGGCTTCAGCTTCACGAACACCTTGGGCGCTTCCTGGCGATAGGGATCGGCAATGCCGATCACGATGCACTCGTCGACCGCCGGGTGTTCGTACATGGCCTCTTCGATCATGCGCGGATAGACATTGTAGCCCGAGGAGATGATCAGGTCCTTAGAACGATCGACCAGGAACAGCCAGCCAGCTTCGTCCATGTAACCCATGTCGCCGGTGCGCAGGCCCATCCAGTTGCTCGCGGGATGGCGGAACAGAACCTTCTCGCTTTCGTCGGGCTTCTTCCAATAGCCCTTCATGACCTGCGGGCCGACGATGCAGACCTCGCCGACATTCTCCTTGCCGGGCGGCAGGACCCGGTCGGGATTCTCCATGTCGCGGATCTCGATGATCGTGCCCGGCATCGGCACGCCGCAGGAGCCGACCCGGCGCACGCTCTTGTCGACCGGGCAGATCGCGCCGGTCGGGGAGGTTTCCGTGAGGCCGTAGCCTTCGATCAGGGTGGCGCCGGTCAGCTTCTCGAAGCTCTGCTGCACTTCGACCGGCAACGGTGCGCCGCCTGACATGCAGATCTTGAGCGACTTCAGATCGAGCCCCTGCGCCTTGGGATGCTTGTTGATCGCGGTGTAGAGCGTGGGCACGCCGGGCAGGAACGTCGGATTTTTCTTGCCGAGATCGTGCACGATCATGTCGATGTCGGGGCGCGGATAGAGAATGAGCTGATTGCCGTTGCGCACGGCGCCCAGCATGATTCCCGACAGCGCATAGATGTGGAACAGCGGCAGCACGCACACGACCTTTTCGGTGCCCGGCGTCGTATAGGGCGTCGTCCAGGCCTGGCCTTGGCTCATCGCCGCCATGATGCAGCCGTGGGTGAGCATGGCCGCCTTCGGCAGGCCGGTCGTGCCGCCGGTGTATTGCAGCAGCGCGACTTCGTCCCAGAGGTTTTCGTTGGCGGGCTTGTGCGGCGTGTACTTGCCGTCGTTGACGAGGAGGTCCTTGAACGACATGTGCCAGTCGTCGCGCGGCCAGGCCGACAGCTCCTTCTTCTTGGCGATGGGGTAGAGCCAGCTCTTGGGCCAGGGCAGATAGTCGGCGATCGATCCGACGATCAGCTTCTTCAGCCGGGTCTTGCCGCGCATCGCGGCCATCTTCGGATAGAGCGCGGCGACATCGAGCGTCACGAGGATATCGGTCTCGGAATCGCCGATCTTGAATTCCAGTTCGCGAGCGGCGTCGAGCGGGGAGTAGTTCACCACCTTGCCGCCGGCCTTCAGCACG
The DNA here is from genome assembly GCF_000312425.1 of Reyranella massiliensis 521. GTDB lineage: Bacteria > Pseudomonadota > Alphaproteobacteria > Reyranellales > Reyranellaceae > Reyranella > Reyranella massiliensis. The sequence goes on from NZ_HE997181.1 coordinate 1,215,074, forward strand.
CCGAAGAAGGCGATCAGGTAATGCGGCGTGTTGGGAAGGTAGAGGCCGACATTGACGCCGGGCTTCACGCCGAGCTTCTGGAAACCAGCGGCCGCCTTGTCGGAGGCATCCTTGTATTCCTGGAAGGACATCACCTTGTCGAGGAAGTCGGTGAACGGCCGGCTGCCATACTGCGCACAAGATTCGTCGAATATCTGGTGAATGGTCTTGTTCGGTACTTCGAGCTCCCACTTCACACCCGGCGGATAGCTCTTTTCCCAAGGATAGTTGGCCATTCTTTGTGTTCCTCCCTGCATCGACTATGCGAGGGCGGTGGCTGCAGGGTCAAGGCGAGGATGTCACGCCGGCGGCAGCCAATAGCTGTAGGCGTAGACCGTGCGGAAACCCTGCGCTTCGTAGAGGGGCAGGGCCGCGGCATTCGCAGCGACGACCTGCAGGTAGGCGAAGCGGGCACCGCGTTGCCAGGCCCAGGCATAGAGGCTCTCGGTGACACGACGGGCCAGGCCCTGGCGTCGGGCCTCGGGCATCACCAACACGTCGAACAGGCCCATGTGGTCGCCTTCGACGGCGCCGATCGCCATGGCCATCGGGCGGCCATTGCTCTGGACGAGGGCGAAGCCTTTGGGTGTGGCGATCGCCGCCAGCATCCTCTCCATCGTCTCGCGATGCTCGGGCCGCACTGGGCTATGGGCGCAGAAGGCCTCGATCCACGCAGGCGTCGGCTGCGGCCCGATTTCGACGGCAGGATCGGCGGTGAAGCCGTCGTGGAGGGGGCAGCGCTGGACGAGGCTGCGTTCGATATTGCTGTAGCCGCGTGCTTCCAGCAGCCCGACCATGGCCGGCGGCGCCAAAGGGCTCAGTCGCCAGGCTGGACGCTGTCCGCGGGCTCGGTAGGGGGCTTCCAGATCTTCAATATCTGTCGAAGCATCTTCCGATATGGCATTGATAGAATTGGATCTTTTTGTGTATCCGCCTGAGAAGCGCAGATGCCAGCCATTGTGGTTCTGGCTCTCCAGGGCAGGCCAGCCGCGAAAGGCCAACTCCTCCAGTCGGCGAACTTCATCCAGTTTATGAAGAGGTGACATTGAGCGTCCGCTGTGATAAATTAATAACCAATAATAACAATCGTTTATTTTTAATCCTGTAAGTTACACATGAAGTTCGACCGCCCCTTTGTCGGCTTTTGTGTTTGCTGGCAGTCGCCCGTCCGCCCTTCCTCCCGCGCGATCGGTCTCCGGCTGCCAGCGATCCTTCCAGTCGTCCTTCTGCTCTGCCTGGCGCTCGCCGGCTGCGGAGGTTCCAGCCGCATGGGCACGGGCTATGCGGACCGGCCGCCGACCGACCGTGTTGCGCTGACCGCTTGGCAGGAATGGACCAAGTTCGGCCGGGCCACGGTCGTCTATGGCGGACAGGCGGGAGGCTACACCAACCGTCCCGGCATTACCGAGCGCAACGAACCTCTGGCCAGCCGGGTTGGCGAGTACTGGGGCGCCTGCGGCCGGCCCGAATGGAATGGGCGCAGCTCCAGCCGACCCTGGTCCGGGGCTTTCGTCACCTGGGTGATGGCCCGATCCGGCTACGGCGCCACGACTTTCCCGCGCGACGGTCGCCATGGTGCTTATCTCTCCGCCCTTTACGACCGAGAACGCGCCTCCCGCAGCGCGCCTTTCCGCCTGCACGCGCCCAACGAGTACGCGCCCAAGGCCGGCGATCTCGTCTGTACGGGCAGCGCGGGGCCGACCTGGCGCTTCAGCGATCCCCGGACGGCTCATCGGCGGCTCGACAATACCGCCAACCATTGCGACATCGTCACCGACGTCCGCGGCGGTTACGTCCAGGCCATTGGCGGCAACGTGAAGGACAGCGTGGCCATGAGCCTCTATCCGGTAGATTCGCGGGGCCGGCTGCGGCCGGTTGCCGGCAAATCGTGGCTCGTGGTGGTCGAGAAACGCTCCTAGCCGCCGTCTCCCACGTTCCTGTGCGGAATCAAACATTTCCTAGAGTTGAACTTCCGGCAATATCCTGGGCGAAGAGCCGTGTAATAAGCTGGGCGGCCCCGCGCATCGATGGGGCCAGCTCGGAGAAAGGCGCGTTAAGTGGCGGGGATAATGCGGCCTCCTGTTATTGGGGATCCACGGTCTGAACTGGCGAAGGTATTGGCGACGTGCCGGTCGTCGTATGCCGGTGTCGCGGTATTCACGGCCATCCTGAATGTCCTGTACCTGACCGGCTCGTTCTTCATGCTGCAGGTCTACGACCGGGTGCTGCCGAGCCGCAGCGTGCCGACCCTGGTTGGTCTCTGCGTCCTGGCGGGTGTGCTCTACGGCTTCCAGGCGCTGCTCGACATCCTGCGCAACCGGGTGCTGATCCGTATCGCCGGTGGGTTCTCAGAGCAGCTCGACGCCAGGGTCTACCACCTCCTCGTCAAGCTGCCGCTGCGAGCGCCGACGTTGGGCAACTTCGAGCCGGCCCGCGACCTCGACCAGATTCGCGGCTTCATGTCGGGCGGTGGACCGGCGGCGCTCTTCGACCTGCCCTGGCTGCCGCTCTATCTCGGCATTTGCTACCTGTTCCATCCCCTGATCGGCGTCACCGCGACGGTGGGCGCCGTCATCCTGGTCATCATCACGGCGCTGACCGAGATCAAGGTTCGCAAGCCGTCGATCGAGGTTTCGGCGCTTTCCGCACAACGCAACAGCCTTGCCGAGGCGAGCCGGCGCAATACCGAGGTGTTGCACGCCATGGGCATGGTCGGGCGTTTCTCTGCTCTGTGGGCGGAAAGCGGCCGGCGTTATCTCGCCGTACAGCAGCAGGCCGGCGACATCACCGGCGGGATGGGCGGTCTCTCCCGCGCGCTGCGCATGATGCTGCAGTCGGCCGTGCTGGCGGTGGGCGCCTATCTCGTCATTCACCAGCAGGCGTCGGCCGGCATCATCATCGCAGGTTCGATCCTGTCGGCGCGCGCCCTCGCGCCGGTCGAGGTGGTGATTGCGCAGTGGCGGGTCTTTGTCGCGGCGCGCCAGAGCTGGCGTCGCCTCAACAACCTGCTGGCCCGCATGCCGGCCGAGACGGCGATGATGGAACTGCCCAAGCCGCGCCATACGCTGGCCGTCGAAGGCATCAGTGTGGCGCCGCCGGGCTCCAATACGCTGGTGCTCCAGGATATCGCCTTCAACCTCAAGGCCGGGCAGGGGCTCGGCATCATCGGTCCGAGCGCATCGGGCAAGTCGACCTTGGTGAGGTCGATCGTCGGCGTCTGGATGATCGCGCGCGGCAAGGTGCGGATCGACGGCGCATCGCTCGACCAATGGTCGCCCGACATGCTGGGCGACCATATCGGCTACCTGCCGCAGGACATGGAATTGTTCGCCGGCACCGTCGCGCAGAACATCGCCCGGCTCGACCCCGAACCGCCGTCGGACAAGGTCATTGCGGCGGCGCAGGCTGCCGGCGTCCATGAGTTGATCCTCGGCCTCCCCAATGGCTACGAAACGCAGATGGGCGAGGGCGGTGCCGCTCTGTCCGCCGGTCAACGCCAACGTATCGGGCTGGCGCGCGCGCTCTATGGCGATCCGTTCCTGGTCGTGCTCGACGAGCCCAATTCCAGCCTCGACCATGACGGCGACGAAGCGTTGACCCGCGCCATCATGGGGGTTCGCGCGCGCGGCGGTATCGCGATCGTGGTCGCGCATCGCCCCAGTGCTCTGGCGGGGATCGACAATCTGCTGGTGCTGCGTGCCGGTCGCCAGCAGGCGTTCGGGCCGAAGGACGCCGTGCTGCGGGAGGCGATGAAGTCCGCGCAAGGGCCAGGGACTGCCCCTGCGCCGGCACCGGCGCCGATGATGGCTCAGGGCGCTGCACCGCAGCCGCTTCGTGTTCCTGGAAGGACACCGTCATGACCGTGCCGACGAGCGTTCAGCATTCGACACGCAAACCCTTGATCCTGGGTTTGGTCGCCGTCGCCCTTCTTGTGGTCGGGATCGGTGGCTGGGCCGCCGCGACGCAGATCTCGGGGGCGGTGATCGCGCCGGGCAAGCTGGTGGTCGACAGCAACGTCAAGAAGGTCCAGCACCCGACAGGCGGTGTCGTGGGCGAGCTGTTGGTCAAGGAAGGTGACCGGGTACAGCAGGGCGATGTCGTGGTCCGGCTCGACGGTACGCAGGCTCGTTCGAGCCTCGCCGTGGTCAACAAGGCGCTCGACGAGCTGGTCGCGCGGCAGGCTCGCAACGAGGCCGAGCGCGACGGCGACAAGTCGGTGACGTTCCCGGCCGACCTCGTCGAACGCAAGGACGATCCTGAAGTGGCACGCCTGATGTCCGGCGAGCAGCGGCTGTTCGAGATGCGCAAGGCCGCGCGCGACGGGCAGAAGGCCCAGTTGCGCGAACAGATCCAGCAGCTCCAGCTCCAGATCGAAGGCACGCAGGCTCAGGAGGCCGCCAAAACCAAGGAAGTGAAGCTCCTGATGCAGGAGCTCGAGAGCGTGCGCGTGCTGTGGAAGCAGAACCTCGTGCAGATCAGCAGGGTGACGGCACTCGAACGTGACGCGGCGCGCCTCGAAGGCGAACGGGCATCGTTGATCGCCGCGGTCGCGCAGGGGCGTGGCCGTATCGCCGAACTCGAACTCAAGATCCATCAGATCGATCAGGACCTCAGCACCGAAGTCGGCAAGGAACTGGCCGAGATCCGCGCCAAGAAATCGGAACTCACCGAGCGACGCGTGTCTGCCGAGGATCAGCTCAAGCGCATCGACCTCGTGGCGCCTCAGGACGGCAGGGTCTTCCAGCGCAATGTGCATACGGTCGGCGGCGTCATCCAGGCCGGCGAGCCGGTCATGCTGATCGTGCCGCAGACGGAAGCGCTGATCGTCGAGGCCAAAGTGGCGCCGCACGATATCGACCAGATCCATATCGGCCAGCATGCCGTCCTGCGCTTCGCCGCTTTCAACCAGCGCACGACGCCCGAACTCAACGGTGAGGTGATCCATATCGGCGCCGACGTCGCGCAGGACGACAAGGCGACCGAGCCTTACTATTCGGTGCGCGTCCGCGTCAGCGACGGCGAGCTTGCGCGCCTCGGCGGGCTGCAGCTTCTCGCCGGCATGCCGGTCGAAGTCTTCATCCAGACGACGCCGCGCACCGTCGCCTCGTTCCTGGTGAAGCCGCTCACGGACCAGCTCGCCCGCGCCTTCCGCGGCCGCTGAGGAGCCTCGTAACGGCTGCTTTCAGGATATCGTCGACATCGTCGTGGGGCGTCGACACCGCGCGGGCACGCGACGTCAGCTCGTCTATATTCTGCAGGGCTTGCAGCACGGCCGCGGCGACGTCGGATGAACCATGTTGCGGGATTTCGACACCCCAGCCTGCCTCGAAGGCAGGTTGGGCGAAGCCGCATCCCCTTGTGACAATCACCGGAATCCCTAGACGGCGAGCCTCGAAGAATACCCCCGAGCCTCGCGTCTTATAGACCTCCGGATCGTAAGGCAGCAGAACCAGATTGGCTTGGCCGAGCCACGTTAGATAGTCTGATTGTGACAGGACTTCCGTGCTGACGGTTACGCGCGGCCCCAGTTCGGCAAGCGCCTCGAACACAGGTGCCTGGTCCCGTGCATCGGAGCCCTGAAAGACCCCGTGGATCATGAAGCGCACGTCATGGTTCCGTCGGATCACTTCGCGCAAGGCTTCGGGAAGCAGCCGATAGCCTTTGGCTTCGTTGGCGAAGCCGATGCAGCTCACGACGGGGGCGGCGCCTTGCCGCTCCGCGCGCGTTCCGCTGATCGCACCGGGCCCCGAGGCAACGCCGACCTCGAAGCTTGTCAGGTCGCGATAGATGTCCGCCATCTGCGGCGTCTCGCAGAAGGCCGAGATGCGCTGCAGGCCGACGATCCTCTGGAGTGCCGCGAAGGCTTCGCGCGTCTCGCGCCGCAGGGGCAGCGTCGCTGGATCGTCGAACGGTTTGTTGTGATGCGGAGCGTACAGTACCCAGAGCAGGAGATGGGGCGCCGGCCTGAAGCGAAAGTAACGGGCCAGGGCAAAGGCGAGGACCTGATCGCAGCATGGCAGAATGATGAGGTCGACCTTCGGTCGCTGTTTCAGGGCATCCGACAGCTCCTTCAGAACCGTCTGGACGCGCTGCTCGAATTCTTCCGGCGCTTCGTAGGTGCGGCCGTAGACGGCCTGGGTGAAGCAGGGCGTGCAGCCGAGATCGCGAATCGTCTGCGCATCGGCATTGGCTGATCCGAGGCAATCGTGTTCGACGCCGAGCGCCGACAGTTTCGCTCGCAGCGCGTGCGTCGCGTTGTAGTGGTGCCCGCCCATCGAATGCAGGGCGGGGTCGATGACGAGGACCTTCACCGCTCGTCCTGCACCAGCGCGCGCCAGGGCGGGCGCATGCGTTCGGCCAGATGTCGCAGTTGCATCCGCAGGCGCCAACGCGGCGAAAACTCGTCGGGGCTGTACAGATGCTGCCGTGGCGCCTGCACGATCAGCGATGGAAAGATGTGGAGCAGGCCGCCAGCCTTTCGGATCGCCTCGTTGAAGGCGACGTGCTCGGAGACCGGACGATCCTGCGGATCGACGCCGTAATAGGTGCCCTGACGGGCAAAGAACATCTTGTAGAGACCAAGGCCTCCGAAAGCCGATTGTACGGCGATAGGCGGCATCGCTGCGGGCAGGACGATCTGGCGAAATAGCGATTCGCGGAACTTCGCGGCCTCGAAGCTCCGATCAGCCGGCCGGCCCCAGATCGCGTGCCAGCAGTCGCCCGGACACCAGCTCTCGTGGCGCAAGGCCCAGATGTCGTAGTAGCGCGGCGCGGCATTGGCGAAGACGCCCGCGCGTTCAGGTGCGGCGTCGAGCCAATCGGCCGCTTGCTCCACAGCATCGATCGCAAGGTCGCCGTCGAGAACGTCGTCGAGATCGACGACGATCAGATGATCGTACTCCGCGGCGATCGACTCGCGCACTGCGTCCAGGCAGGCGTTGCGGGCGCAGGCAATACGCGCCGTCCGCACAGGAACGGTGGACTCGAGGGTGCCGAGATCGACGACACGGCCGTTGCGGCCATTCGCGACCCACGTTTCGAGCTGGTTGAAGGTATCGTCGCTGGAGTCGCTGACAGCGAAGACGAAGAACGTCTCCGCGTAGATTTGGGCAATTCGCCCGAGATTATCGAGAACCCTTGGTAGATGCCTGGCGCAATCGCGCGCCGCGCCAACGATGGCAGCCCTTCGTCGGGGGCGTGCCACGTCGGCGGCGCGGGTCATGATGGTGCCCCCGGCAGCCTCCTAGTTGGTCAGGCCCTGCTCGTGCATGATCGCTGCCGTGCGCTCGGCGATCATCATGCTCGGTGCGTTGGTGTTGCCGCCGATCAGGGTCGGCATGATCGAGGCATCGACCACCCTCAGCCCTTCGAGGCCGTGCACCAGAAGCTTGTCGTTGACGACCGCCATTGGATCGGTGGCGGGGCCCATCTTGCAGGTGCCGACCGGGTGATAGATCGTCTCGCACTTGGCGCGGATCCATTGTTCGATCTCGGCATCCGTCTTGGCCGCGGCACCCGGTTGAAATTCGTCGGCACGGTAGGGATCGAGGCCCGACTGGGCGAAGATTTCCCGGCCCATCTTCACGCCGGCGATCAGCGTGTCGAGATCCTGCTTCTCGGCGAGATAGTTCGCGTCGATCAGCGGATGTTCCTTGGGGTTCTTGCTGCGCAGCCGGATCGTGCCCTTGCTCTCGGGCCGCAGAGTGCAGATGTGCAGGCTGTAGCCGTTCTTCTTCATCTTGGTGCGGCCGTGATCGACCACCAGCACCGGCAGGAAATGGAACTGGATGTCGGGTGCGGCCAGACCTGAGCGCGTGCGGGCAAAACCACCCGACTCGGCGATCGGCGACGTGCCGGGGCCCTTCTTGTTCATCACATACTGGTAGAGCGAAACCAGCTTGTTGGCGGTGTCGTAGGTGTCGCGCGTCTTGCAGAACTGCAGCAGCGCGGCATCGAGATGGTCCTGCAGGTTGCCGCCGACACCCGGCAGATCGTGGACCGGCTTGATGCCGACCGACTCCAGATGTGCGGCCGGGCCGACGCCCGACAGCATCAGGAGCTGCGGCGAGTTCACCGCGCCACCGCACAGGATCACTTCGCGCGTCACGCGTGCGACCTCGTCGCGGCCGTTCAGCGAGTAGCGCACGCCCATGGCGCGGCCCATGTCGAAAATGATGCGTTCGGTGAGAGCGCCGGTGACCACTTCGAGATGGGCGCCGCTGTTCTCGACCGCCGGACGAAGATAGGCGCTGGCGGCACTCCAGCGCTGCTTGTTTTTCTGGGTCACCTGATAGAAGCCGACGCCATCCTGCTCCGCGCCGTTGAAGTCGGCGACGCGCTTGTGGCCGGCCTGTTCGGCCGCCTTCAGGAAGGCTTCGTTGATCGGGCTGGGATCGACCTGGTCGGCGACGTTCAGCGGGCCGCCGCTGCCATGGAAGGCGTCGGCCCCGCGCTCGTTGTTCTCCGCCATCTTGAAGTACGGCAGGACATCTTCGTAGCTCCAGCCCTGGTTGCCGAGCTGGCGCCATTGGTCGTAGTCCCAGGCATGGCCGCGAATATAGAGCATGGCATTGATCGACGAGGAACCGCCCAGGGTCTTGCCGCGCGGCCAGTACATCTGCCGGTTATTGCAGTGCTTCTGGGGGGTGGTGGCGTAGTGCCAGTTGTAGGGGGAGTTTTCGCCCAGGCTGGCGAAGCCGGCGGGCATCTTCAGCATGAACGACTTGTCCGGACCGCCGGCTTCGAGAACCAGGATCCTGAGCTTGGGGCGGCCCCAGGCCAACCGCGCGGCAAGCGCACAGCCGGCGGAGCCGGCGCCCACGATGATATAGTCGTACAGCGAAGACATGGTCCTTCCTACGGCAGTCGATTTTCAATTACGGCGAAGAATGGTCGTCCGGATAAGGGCGACAAAAACCCGCTCGCGTCCAGTGGAAAGACGCTGCGTGTAACGGAGTCACCCACGTTGCCGCCGATGGCGAAGACCTGGCCGGGGCGGACCTCGACGACGATGTCGCAATGGCCGGCACCGCGATTGAGGTTCTGCAAGGTCGTGCCACTGCCGTTGCGCGACGCGCAGATGAGATCGCCGACTTGCGGCGCGCGGGCGGTCGGCGCATGCGGAATGAAGGCGGCCCCCGGCTTCTTCGCCCGTTCGACGATCCTCTCGACGTAGATTGTGTGGGTAGAGTTCGGGCAAAAGAGATCGCGCGGGACGCCCGCGCTCTCGATGTCCCACGAAATGAAGGCGGCCGACCAGGGAATGTCGTCGAGGCCGGTACGGCCGGGCTTGTCGACGGCATTCCAGTAATCGCCGATGCGTTCCGGCGCGTCGCGCTCCTTGATGCCGAGCTGTTCGGTGCGTGGCGGCGCATCGTTGGAGTAGGTGATGACCTGCTTGCCGAAGCGGCCCCATTCGCCGACTGCCAGCAGGATCATCGACGTCTTGCGACTGGCCGTCGGTGGCGGCGCTTCCGGCTTCCAGGACGAGGGCGGGCAGGGGCCGAGCGGCGGCAGGTCGGCGGCCGATACGACGCGCTTGGGCGCCGTCGGCGCTTCGGCACAGGCGGCCGCGACGAGCAGAAGGGCGAGTGCGGCGAGCGCGCGCACGGTCGGGCCTACCAACGACCGATGCCGCCGATCACGATGGTGGGCACGCCTTCCGTCCGATTTTTGACGGTGAAGACCTGGCTGCCCGGCCGGCGGCCGTCGCGCGGCTCGGAGACCTCGATGCCGGCGGCCTTCAGGCGGGCATTGGCCTTGGCGATGTCGGGCACGCGCCAGGACAGACCCCAGAGATGATCCGGCCCGTCGGAGACACCCTTCTTCAGATCGTGCGCGATCTCGACGACGAGGTCGCCGCAGCGGAAGAAGAGGAGGCGTGCGCCCCATTGCGGATTGCTGCGATCGAGACGCAGATCGAGCCCCAACCGCCCCGCATAGAAGGCGATTGCCCGCTCAGGATTGGGCGTGCGCACCACGACGTGATCGAGGCCGGAAACACAGGCCGCCTCATCGTCGGTGAAGGGCGAGGCCTCATCGGCCGATGCAGCCGCGAGCTTGAGCGGGACACCGTGTCCGGTGAAGGCCAGCGTATCGCCATCGCTCGTGATCGCCACGGCGCGCCGCTCGAGCAAGGTCGCTGCCTTGCCGAGATCGGCTGTCGCGAAGGTCATCGACTGAAGCCCGGCCACGCCTTGCGAGAAAGTGAGCCCGACATTGCCGGTGCGCAGCCGTCCATCGATCGTGCGACGGCCCAGCAAGGTCTCGTAGGCCGCAACGGAGCCGCCGATGGCGAGATGGTCGAGCGCGGTGATCACGACTTCAGCCGATGCGCTTCAGGTTCGCCTTGTAGTTCTGGCCGCGCACGACGTAGCTCTCGGCGCTCATCTTGAGGCGAGTGGCATTCTCCTCGTTCAGTTCGCGAACGACCTTGGCCGGAGAACCGAAGATTACGGAGCGGTCGGGGAAGCTCTTGCCCTCGGTCACGACGGCGCCGGCGCCGACCAGGCAATCCTTGCCGATCACCGAGCGGTTCAGCACGACCGACTGGATGCCGATCAGCGAGCCGTCGCCAATCGTGCAGCCGTGCAGCATCACCTGATGGCCGACCGTTACGTTCTTGCCGATGGTGAGGGGCGCGCCCGGGTCGGTGTGCAGCACGCAGAGTTCCTGGATGTTGCTGTCGTCGCCGATGACGATCGGCTCGTTATCGCCGCGCAGGACGGCACCGAACCAGATGTTCACGTTCTCGCCCAGGATCACCGAGCCGATGATCGTGGCTTCCTCGGAGATGTAGCAGGACTTCGGAATCACCGGCACGCGGTCGTTCAACTGATAGATGGCCATGTTTCTCCCTTCCGTTTACGTTAACCTGCATTGACGTTTACGTAAACGTTAACTAAGACTTCGTCACCATGTCCGTCGCCGCCTCATCTTCCGCCAAGAGCGCCGTGCCGCGTGACACACAGCGCATCTATAGCATCGCCGAACTGTCGCGCGAGTTTGCGATCACGCCCCGCACGATCCGCTTCTACGAAGACGAGGGCCTGATCAAGCCGCGCCGCCAGGGCATGACGCGCCTTTACAGCGTCGGGGACCGCACGCGGCTCAGCTGGATCTTGCGTGGCAAGCGGCTGGGCTTCTCGCTCGCGGAAATCCGCGAACTGCTCGACCTTTACCAGGTCGACCGCACCGGCGTGCAGCAGTTGCGCGAGCTGCTGCGCCGCAGCCAGCTCCATATCGCCGATCTCGAGCGCAAGCGCGCCGATCTCGATCAGCACATCAACGAGTTCAGGGAAGTCGAGAGCCAGGTGAGCGCCGAGTTGCGCCAGCGCGGCGTCGATCCTGAGAGTGACTAGGCTGAAAAGCGACTGAGGAGGAAGCAATGGCCGTCTACAAGGCCCCGATCAAAGACATCCAGTTCGTTCTGAACGAAGTGCTCGACGTTTCGTCGCTCGCCAAGCTGCCGGGCTACGAGGAAGCGACGCCGGACACGATCCACGCGATCGTCGAGGAAGCCGCGAAGCTCTGCGAGAACGTGCTGTTTCCGCTGAACCGCACCGGCGACGAGGAAGGCTGCCACTACGAGAACGGCGTGGTGCGCACTCCGAAGGGCTTCAAGGAAGCCTACAAGCAGTTCGCCGAGGGCGGCTGGACGGCCGTGACCTGCGACCCCGAGTTCGGCGGGCAGGGGCTGCCGGCGACGGTGGGCTTCGCGCTGCAGGAGATGTTCACCGCGTCCAACCAGGCTTTCGCGATGTATCCCGGCCTGAGCCACGGCGCCTACGAAGCATTGTCGCGCCACGGCTCGGACGATCTCAAGAAGAAGTACCTGCCCAAGCTCACCGACGGCACCTGGACGGGCACGATGTGCCTGACCGAGCCCCATTGCGGCACCGACCTCGGCATGCTGCGCACGCGGGCCGAACCGCAGGCCGACGGCAGCTACAAGATTACCGGCACCAAGATCTTCATCTCGGCCGGCGAGCACGATCTCGCCGAGAACATCCTGCATCTCGTGCTGGCGCGCCTGCCGGATGCGCCCGGTGGCACCAAGGGCATCTCGCTGTTCCTCGTGCCGAAGTTCCTGCCCAAGGCCGACGGCTCGATCGGCGAGCGCAACGGCATCCGCTGCGGCGCCGTCGAGCACAAGATGGGCATCAAGGCCAACGCGACCTGCGTCATGAACCTCGACGGCGCGACCGGCTGGCTGGTCGGCGAGTTGAACAAGGGCATGCCGGCCATGTTCGTGATGATGAATGCCGCCCGCCTCGGCGTCGGCATGCAGGGCCTCGGTATTGCCGAGACGTCCTATCAGAGCGCCGTCGCCTATGCGCGCGACCGCCTGCAGGGCCGCTCGCTCACGGGCCCGAAGAATGCCGGCGGTCCGGCCGATCCGATCATCGTGCATCCCGACGTGCGGCGCATGCTGATGATCCAGAAATCGTTCACGGAAGCCGCCCGCGCGCTGTCGCTGTGGGTCGGCATGCTGATCGACGAAGCGCACTCCCATCCGGATGCGGAGAAGCGCGCGGCGGCCGACGATCTCGTTCAGATGCTGACGCCGATCATCAAGGCACACTTCACCGACATGGGCAGCGAGTGCGCCAACCTCGCGGTGCAGACCTATGGTGGCCACGGCTATATCCGCGAGAACGGCGTCGAGCAGCTCGTCCGCGATGCTCGCATCACCCAGCTCTACGAAGGCACCAACGGCATCCAGGCGCTCGATCTGGTCGGCCGCAAGCTGCCGATGAAGGGCGGTGCTGCTGCACAACGCCTGCTGGGCGAGATCTCGTCCTTCGTTGCGACCCACAAGGCCGACGAAAAGATGAAGGAGTTCGTCGAGCCGCTGGAGAAGGCGCTGGGCCGCGTGCAGGACTCGGCCCTCTTCCTGATGCAGAACGCCATGAAGAATCCCGACGAGGCCGGTGGTGCGGCGAGCGATCTGCTGCGCCTGATGGCGCTCACGGCCATGGCCTTCATGTGGAACCGTATCGCGGTCGCCGCCCACAAGGGATTGGCCGCCGGCAACGACAACGCCTTCTACGAAGCCAAGCTCGTCACCGCGCGTTTCTACATGGCGCGCGTGCTGCCGCAGACGGTCTCGCTGAACCATCAGATCAAGGCGGGCGCCTCGACCCTGATGGCTTTGCCGGCCGAGGCGTTCTGATGCAGGGCATGCACGCCTACGGGCCGTGCTGACCTCGCGAATGTTGCTGGCGCTGCAGGCGTTCGAGCTTGCCGCGCGCACCGGCTCGTTCAAGGCGGCGGGCGAGGAGTTGCACATCACCGCCTCGGCGGTCAGCCATCGCATCGCCGGTCTCGAGCGCCAGCTCGGCGAGAAGCTGTTCGAGCGCGGCCCGCGCGGTGTCGTGCTGGCGCCCGCTGGTCGACAACTCGCCGGCACGACGGGGCGTGCCTTCGGAGAGCTCGCACGTGCGATGGCGCAGCAGGGTGAGGGCTCGCGGCGGCTGCGCGTTTCGGCCGTGCCGATCTTCGCCTCGCACTGGCTGCTGCCGAGGCTCGGCGAGTTCCTCGACGCTCATCCCACCATCGAGTTGCAGGTCGAGGCAAGCCCGCGCATGGCTGACATGGAGGCCGGGCTGGTCGATGTCGCCCTTCGTTACGGCGACGGCCGTTGGCCCGACGTCGCGGCCGAGAAGGTTCTGGAACTGCGGGCCGTTCCGGTGACGTCGCCGGTGCTGGCGCGGCGTCTCAAGCTCAAGACGCCGATCGATCTTCTGCGCGCCCCGCTGATTCGGGTCTCGCCCTTCGGCATGTCGTGGATCGAATGGGCAAAAGGGGCGGGGCTCGCACCGGAGGGCTTCGCCGAACGTCGCGGCGGCACCAAGGGCGTGCAGGTCGACGGCATGGGTCCGGCCTTGCGTGCCGCCATGCATGGCTTGGGCGTTGCCCTCGCCTTCGATCCGTTGATCGAAAGCGAGATCGCGTCGGGCGCGCTGGTGCGCGTCGGTCCACAGGTGCCGACCCAGGGACAGATCTGGTTCGTCTGCCGGTCGCGCGAGCGCTCGGTGCCGACGATCCGCGCCCTGCGCCGCTGGCTTGTCGATGAGATCGCTGCCATGACAGCGGCAGCATGAAATCGATCCTCGCCTACGCAGGTGCGGCCTTTTTCGAGATCGCCGGCTGTTTCGCCTTCTGGGCATGGCTGCGTCTGGGCGCGTCCGCTTGGTGGGTAATCCCCGGCGCTGGGGCATTGCTGCTCTTTGCGTGGCTCCTGACCTTCATCGATTCCGATGCCGCCGGCCGCGCCTATGCAGCTTATGGCGGTGTCTATATCGCAGCGACGCTCGTCTGGCTGTGGCTGGTCGAGGGTACGCGGCCCGATCGCTGGGATGTGACCGGCGCCCTTGTCTGCCTGGTCGGCGCCGGCATCATCCTCTTCGCGCCGCACCGCACCCCGGGCTGAATCCCATTCACGACAGGCGGCCGCCAATGCGTTTGTCGCCGCCATCGCTGCGCGCTGGACTGGCCGCATGGATCTCCTTCTCGCCGCACGCGACGGCGCCAAGCTCGCCGCCAGCCTCTTCGAGCCCGCGACTCCGAACGGCCATGCCGTCCTGCTGAACAGCGGCACGGGCATTCCGCGCCAGTTCTATGCGGCCTTTGCCCGGCATCTCGCCGACCGTGGCTTCGTTGTCCTGACCTACGACTATCGCGGCCTCGGTGGGTCGGACAAACCGCGCGACGCGACCATGGAGCAGTGGGGCAGGGTCGATCAGGCGTCGATGATCGACCATCTCGCGGCGCTCGCGCCCGATGCTTCGCGGGCGGTAATCGGCCATTCGCTGGGGGGCCAGATACTGGGGCTCGCCGACAATATCGGCAGCCTCGATGCCGCTGTCCTGATCTGCAGTCAGAGCGGCTATTGGCGACACTGGCCGGCCGGTCGTCGCCGCCTGCGCATGCTGGCGCTATGGTGGTTGCTGATCCCGGGTCTCACCATGCTCACCGGTCGCTTCCCTGGCGCATGGGTTGGCACGGCCGACTTGCCGAGCGGCGTGGCGCGGAGCTGGGCGCGCTGGGGCCGGTCGCGCCACTACGTTTGCGACACACGGGGAGCGCCACTCAGGCCGCACAACGCGGACGTCGCGTTTCCTTTGCGGTGGATGAGCTTCACCGATGATTCCATTGCGCCGCTGGATGCGGTCGAAGCGCTGCGACCCTATTATCCGAATGCTGCCGTCGAGCGTCTGCATCTCGCACCGGACGATCTCGGAACGGATGCCGTCGGCCACTTCGGCTTCTTCCGCAAGTCGATGCCGCGACGGCCCTGGGATGAAATAGCCGATTGGCTCGACACTCATTTGGGGCAAACTGGCCGGACATCATCACTTAGGGAAGTATCCGCATGTCCGCACCACACGTCCTCGCCGAAGTCAAAGACGGCATCGGCTGGCTGACGCTCAATCGTCCGGACTCGTTGAACGCGCTGTCGATGGAGATGCGCGACCTGCTGGTCGAGCACAGCGCGTCGTTCGAGAAGGACCCGAAAGTGCGTTGCGTGGTGATCCGCGGCGCCGGCACGCATTTCATGGCGGGCGGCGACATCAGGGGCTTCCACAAGTCCTTGACGACGGAGAGGGAGGCTCATCTCGCAGGCTTCGAGATGCGCGTCGTCAAGGCGCATCAGGCAGTCTACCAGATTCGCCGCATGAACAAGCCGGTGCTGGCCTCGGTGCAGGGCGCCGCCGCCGGTTTCGGCCTGTCGCTGATCCTGAACTGCGATCTCGCCATCGCCAGCGACGATTCCTTCTTCACCCTGGCCTATCGCCATATCGGCCTTTCGGCCGATGGTGGCGCGACCTACTTCCTGCCGCGAGTCGTGGGCGAGCGGAAGGCGTTGGAAATCGCCCTGCTAGGCGAGCGCTTCACAGCCCAGGAGGCCAAGGCCAACAACATCCTGAACTGGGTCGTGCCGAAGGATCAGCTCGTCGCCGAAACCGAGAAGTTGGCCCGCAAGCTCGCCGACGGTCCGACCTACGCGCTGGGCGTCGCCAAGAAGCTGATCCGCAACTCGTTCGACAATTCCTGGGACGAGCACTCCCATCGCGAGGCTGAGGGCCTTGCCGCTTGTGCTGCGACCGAGGACCATTTCGAAGGCCTCAACGCCTTCCTCGAGAAGCGGAAGGCGAACTTCAAGGGCAAGTGAGTCGTGGTTGGCGTGTGATGGAACGTCAGGAGCGATGACGTACGGCCTGTGAGCGTCGGCTCGCAAGCAGATCCCACACGCCGACCAGACCCTTGGGCCAGAGGAGGAGGATCGCGGCCAGCACGGCGCCAAGCACGATCTTGTCGCCGTCGCCGCCGATCGAGAAGAAATTCTGCTGCACGATGATCAGCGCCGTGCCGACCAGGGGGCCTAGGATCATGCGGCGGCCAACGATGACGATCGCCGTGAGCATCAGCACCAGGAAGTAACTCTCGAACATGTCGGTGCCGACATAGGCGCGCTGGTAGGCGTAGAGCCAGCCGGCCAGCGCGGAGATGGGCGCCGAGGTCACGAACACCGCCAGCCGGACGCGACGTGCGTCGACGCCGAGCGCGGTGGCGAGGTCGGGGTTCATGTGCACCATCAACGCGCTGACGCCTAGCCGCGAGCGGCGGAAGCGGTGGATGAAGAGCAGGGTGATCATCAATAGCAGCCAGGCGATCGGCCACAGCTCGTCGTTGGTGCCGCCGCCCAGGTTCCAGCCGAACAGCGGCAGGTCGAGCGGTGGTACGCCCACGATGCCGTCGGAGCCGCCAAGGTAGGACCAGTTGAAGGCGATCTCCATGGCGACGACGGCCGCGGCGTAGGTGACCAGCGAGAAGACGAATTCGCGCGTGCGCAACGTTGCCAGGCCCAGCAGGCAAGCGAAAATGATCGCGACCACGATGGCGCCGCCGGCCGTCGCCCAGCCATTCCAGCCGTAGTTGACCGACAGCAGAGCGGCCGCATAGCCGCCGGCAGCCCAGAAGACGGTGTGACCGAGGCTCACTTCGCCGAGATAGGAGAGGATCAGGTCGGCGCCGTAGGACATGACGGCAAGGATCGCGATCGTCGTGCAGGCCGTGTAGGCAGCCGGTGCCCCTCCGGCCACGGTGGGCACGAAGTAAGCGAGTCCCGCCAGGGCCAGCGCGAAGGACGTGGAGTGACGCTTGATCATTTTGCGGCCAGTCCACCCGGTCGGAGCACCAGCACCGCCAGCAGCACGAAGAACGCCGCGGCCGTCGTGTGGGCCGGCGAGACGAGGGCGCCGAACAAGGCGGTGAACATGCCGAGCCCGAAGCCGGCGAGCAGACTGCCGCCGACGCTGCCGATGCCTCCCAGCACGACGATGACGAAGGTCAGGATCACCTCGTCGAAGCCCATGCTGGTCAGGATCGGGCTGCGCGGCGCCACCAGGCCGGCGCCGAGGGCCACAGCGGCGCATTCGAAGACGAAGACGCCGATATAGACCAAGGCGGCATTGATGCCGAAAAGCTGCGCGAGCTTCGGATCCTCCGCGACCGAGCGCACGATCGCTCCTGTGCGCGTGCGATTCAGCACCAGCCACAACACGGCGAACAGGATCAGTGTACCGACGAGTGTGACGACGTCGGCCCAGGTGAACCAGACATCGCCGAAACGGATGCTCGCCGCCGTCAGCGGGCTGACGAACGCCTGCGGATCGCCACCGAAGATCTTCGAGGCGCCGCCGGTGAACACGTAACCGAAGCCAAGCGTGACGATCATCAAACTGGTGAGGTTCTGCTGCATGACCAGCGGCAGCATCATGACCTGCAGCAGAACTCCAAGCAGGCCTACCGTCAGCACGGCGAGCGGCACGGCGAGATAGTAGCTGACCCCGAGCTCGTGCATGATCGCCCAGGCAACGAAAGCGCCCAGCATGTAGAGCTGGCCGTGCGCGAAGTTAACGAGCCGGGCCGCGCCCAGCAGCACCGTCCAGCCGATGGCGATCAGCGCGTAGCCTGATCCCAGGACCAGGCCGTTGATGAGCTGTTGCGCGAGGTTCATGGGCGCCTGGTCATGATGCGGTGAGGCTTCCGAGATAGGCTTCGAGGATACGCGGGTCGTTCTTCATGCTAGCGGCAGCCCCCTTGGCGACCACCTTGCCGCGCTCCAGCAGATAGAGTTCGTCGACCAGTTCCAGGGTGGCGCGCACGTTCTGCTCGACCAGCAGCAGCGACAGGCCGCGATCGACCAGGCTGCGCATGGTCGTCAGCAATTCCAGCACCAGGCGCGGGGCGAGGCCAGCCGACGGCTCGTCGAGCAGCAGGACCTTCGGCGCTGCCCGCAGGGCACGGCTCACCGCCACCATCTGCCGTTCGCCGCCCGACAGCATGCGGCCCTTGTGACTGCGCCGTTCGGCCAGTCGCGGGAACAGATCGAAGATGTCGTCCATCGTGAAGACGTGACGGCCCGTCGTATCGACCGGCGGTCGCACCAGCGCGAGATTTTCCATCACCGTCAGCTCGGCGAAGATGCCCTTGCCTTCGGGGACGAGCACCAGCCCGTGATGGGCGCGGCGATGCGGCGGCAGGCCATCCATCGATTGCTCGCCCAACCGTACGGTGCCGCGCACCGTCGGCGTGCCGCGCGACCATCCGGCCAAGGCATTGATCAACGTGCTCTTGCCCGCGCCGTTGGCGCCGACCATGCCGACCATCTGGCCGGCACCTACCGTGACGTCGATGCCATCGACGGCGAGATTGCCGCCGTACCGTACAGTCAGTCCTTGTGCGTCGAGGGCGGCGGTCATGCGGCGCGTCCCAGATAGGCTTCGAGCACGGCCTCGTTGCGCTGGATCTCCGCCGGCGTTCCCTCCGCCAGCTTGCGGCCCTGGTCGATCACCACGATGCGATCGGCAATCGCCATGATGAGATCCATGTGATGCTCGATCACGACCACGGCGACGCCGCGGCGGCGCAGGTCGATCAGCAAATCGGCAAGGCGTTGCATGTCCGTACCGCCGGTGCCCGCTGCGGGCTCGTCGATCAGCAGCGCGCGCGCGCCAGCACCATAGGCCAAGACGATGGAAAGCAGGCGTTGCGTGCCATAGGCAATATCGCCCGGCCGCTTGCCATGCTCGGAAGCAGGGATGCCGAACGACGAAAGCAGCTCGGCAGCGGCAGCTTCGGCGCGCCGACGGGTTGCGGCTTCGCGCCAGGGCAGGGCGAGCGACTGGATCAAGGATGTCGAGTGTTCGCGCAGCATCGACGCGGCAGCATTCTCGAGCAGCGACAGTTCGCCAAAGAAGGCATTGTGCTGGAAAGTGCGTCGCAGGCCGAGGCGGGCTAGTTCGTGCGTCGGCAAGTCACCAACATCGCGACCGTCGAGTTGCACCTTGCCCTGCCGGTGTACGGCATTCGTTACGGCTGCGAAGCACGAGCTCTTGCCGGCGCCGTTCGGTCCGATGATGCCCAGCACCTCGCCGCCGGACACCTGCCAGCTCATGTCCGACAGGGCCGTCAGCGCGCCATAGCGTACGGTCAGGCCTTCAACGGCGAGATGAGGGCGCTCGCCGCTGCTTGTCGCCGTGGCAACCAACTACTTCAGGACCTCGATCTTCGCCGTCTTGCCGTCGACGACCTTGATGACGGTTTCCTTGTGCTGCGCCTGGCCGTTTGCCGCGAAAGCGAGGTTGCCCAGGATAGTGCCGGATACCGTCTTGCCGCGGATCGCTTCGGCAACAGCCTTGCGGTCGAGGCTCTTGGCCGCGTTGGCGGCGCTGGCCCAGACTTCGAGGGCGGCCGCACCCAGGGCGGCACCCTTGTCCGGCAGTTCGTTGTGCGCCTTCTTGTAGGCCGCGACGAACTCGATGTTCTCCTTGATGCCGTCGAACGGCGGCAGGTCGGGGAAGTAGATGTCGGCGGAGACCACGCCCGTCATCGCTTCGCCCGCGATCCTGAAGACGGTCGGCAGGATGGTGCCGACGGCGCCGACCAGCGTGCCCTCGATGCCGGCCTGGCGATACTGCTGGATCAACGCCGGCATGCCGGAGGATTCGGCGGCGTTGATCGCCACGACCGCATCCGGCTTGGCTTGCTTCACGTTGGCGAGGCTGACGCGGAAGTCCGTTTGCTTGAATGGGAACTGTTCGGTGACGACCTTTTCCCACGGCTTGCCGAGCTTGGTCATCTCGGCTTCGATGACGGCCTGCGCACCGTTGCCGTAGGCATCGTTCTGCGTCAGGAAGCCGATCCGCTTTGCGTTGAGCTTGTTCAACAGGATGTCGGCAATCACCTTGCCATCCTGGCCGTTCGAGCTGTTGATGCGCACTGCATAGGGGTTGGCCTGGCCGGCCAGGATCGGGTCGGCCTTGGACACGGCCGTGATGTCGAGAATGTTGCCGCGCGCCAGCACGGGTTGCATGGCGAGCGTGACGGGGCTGTTCCAGCCTTCGATGACGACGGCGACTTTCTCGGCCACCATCTCGTTGGCGCGCGTGACGCCGACCGCTGGCGTGCTCTCGTCGTCCTTGCTGACGAGGACGATCTTGCGACCCAGAACGCCGCCCTTGGCGTTGATCATGTCGGCCGCGATCTTCACGGCATGAGTGACGGCCTGGCCGTTGGGGCCGGCGGGGCCCGACAGCGGGAAGATCGTGCCGACCTTGATCGACTGGTCCTGCGCGCGCACCAGCGACGGCAGTGCGAGCGTCGCTACACCCGCCGTCGCGCCCATCGTGATTTGACGTCGCCCGAGCAACTTCGAAGACATGGCGTTCTCCTTCATCAATGAGCGTTTATTTAGAAAACTTCTTCATTGATGAAGGTTTACGAGTCAACGCGGCCCGGCCGCTCTGCAATTTCTGAAGCGTTGCTGCTTCAGCGGCCCTTCCAGTTGGGCTTGCGCTTCTCGGCGAAGGCCTTCGGTCCTTCGACGGTGTCCTCGCTGTGCGCCATCGCGATGAAGGCCGGGTAGTGCTGGTTGCGCATCGAGATCTCCAGCGACGGCGTGTCGAGCGAACGCATCACGACCTGCTTGGTGGCGCGCACCGACATGGGCGAGCAGGCGAGAATGTCGCTGGCCCAGCGCTTGGCCGATGCCATGAGTTCGGCGTGCGGCACGACTTCGGTGACGAAGCCCAGATCGTAGCCTTCCTTGGCCGAGACGTGGCGTCCGGTCAGCATCATGCCCATGGCCTTCTTGAGCGGGATCATGCGTGACAGGCGCTGCATGCCGCCAGCGCCGGCGGCGAGGCCCACCTTGGGCTCGGGAAGGGCGAAGGTCGCCTTGTCTGAGGCAATGATGATGTCGCAGGCCAGCGCGATTTCGAAGCCGCCGCCCATGGCGACGCCGTTCACCGCTGCGATCACCGGCTTATCGAGATCGAAGCGGTTGGCGAGCCCGCCGAAACCCTTGGCCGGATGAACCGGGCGCTTGCCGGTCTTGGCCTGGATCTCGGCATGGTACTTGAGGTCGTTGCCGGCCGAGAAGGCCTTGTCGCCGGCGCCCGTGATGATGGCGACCCACAGATCGGGGTTGGTCTGGAATTCATCGAATGCCTCGACCAGTTCCTGGTTCGCCATGGGATGGCAGGCGTTGTAGACCTCGGGGCGGTTGATCGTGACGATCATCAAGCGGCCGTCGGTCTCGACTTTGCTGAACTGGCCCATGCAATTTCCTCCAAATAAGTAGTGAATGGCGATTTACCGCAGAACTCGGTTGCAGGGGTATCCAAAATGCCGCGGTGAAAAGTCAGGCGGAATGCACCATCTGCTAGGTGAAATGAAAAATTCAATCTTCAGGCACGCCGCCGCGACCACGGCAGGGGCGGTGGTCGCATTTTTGGCCATTGTCACACCGACTGCGGCGGCGGAGCCGTCCTCACCACAGGTTGTGTCCACGCCGGGCGCTGCGCTTTCCCCGTCCGCGCGTACCCGGCCGGCCGGCAACACCGCAAAGTCACCCCAGCGCTCGTCCCTGGCCCCCGCCGAGACCCAGCCTACCGGCGCCGAGATTGTGGGTAGATTGTTGTCGCCGGGGGCCTCGGACCCGGATGTACCCTTGCCGCACCCCGATCTGGCGGAGCGGTCCGACACGGCGCCCGAGCCGCTGAGCGGCCCGACGCTGTTCGGCCGACGGGAGTCGGGCGGTGGCGTCATTGGCCTCAGGATGCCCATTCCCGTTGACCGCAGCGGGGCATCGGCTGGCACAAGATCTAGTAGCGGGGCTGTACGCAATCCCTGACTTTCACAAGCGCTGCTAGAGGCCCGATAATGCGGGACTGTTGCCCCGCCGCCACAGGACTCTCGCGACTGAATGACGGCCTCTTTGCCTTGGTTGCGCCTCACCAGAACTGGTGTGTATAAAAGCCTGTGAGGTTGGTCCAAGCCAGCCCGCCTGAATGAAGTTCGGTTTCGACCAGTTTTGAAGACGAGGGGAAGTACTCATGAAGAAGGCACTTCTGGCTGCCGCGGCGGTAGTTGCTCTGCCGGTCATGGCGCAGGCGCAGTCGCCGCAGCCCGGTATCTATATCGGTGCGGAAGGCGGCCTGAACTGGCTGCTGAACACCAACATCGCAGGCGTGAACGTTTCGCCGCAGACGGGCTGGGCAGTCGGTGGTGTGATCGGTTACGACTTCGTGGGCCCGCGCGTTGAGATCGAGGGTGTGTACCGTCAGAACGGCACCAACCTCTGGATCCCGGGCGCTGCCGCCAACACCCAGGTCGGCCAGCTCGGCATCCTCGCCAACTTGCTGTACGACTTCATGCCGGGTTCGGTGATCACGCCGTACATCGGTGCCGGTGCCGGTATCGGCTTCGTCGACAGCAACTCCTCGCTGGGCAGCACGGTGTTCGCCTATCAGGGCATCGTCGGTGTGAGCTGGAACGTCGACACGAACTTCCGCGTCAACCTGGACGGCCGCTACTACGGTACGTCGAACCCGACCATCAACACGGCTTGGGGCAGCCAGAGCTGGAGCAACAACAACTTCAGCGTGATGCTCGGCCTGCAGTTCAAGTTCGGCTCGGCTCCGGCCGCTCCGCCGCCGCCGGCTCCGGCCGTCGCGCCGCCGTCGTACATGGTGTTCTTCGATTGGGACCGCTCGAACCTGTCGGCCCAGGCTCTGAACACGATCAAGCAGGCCGCTCAGGCCTACAAGACCAAGGGCAACGCGCGCATCACGGCGACGGGCCACACGGATACGTCGGGCTCGGAGCAGTACAACATGGCGCTGTCGCTGCGCCGTGCGAACGCTG
>NZ_HE997181.1:1238600-1331286 GCF_000312425.1 Reyranella massiliensis 521
TCGCTGCGCCGTGCGAACGCTGTGAAGGACGCTCTGGTGCGTGAAGGCGTGCCGGCGACGGCCATCGCGGTTGTCGGCCGTGGCGAGCAGGGCCTGCTGGTTCAGACCGGCCCGAACGTCCGCGAGCCGCAGAACCGCCGCGTCGAGATCGTCATTCAGTAAGACGATCCGAAGCCAAGTCTTTGAGGACGGCCGGGGGGCGACCCCGGCCGTTTTCTTTTTCAGCTATGCGATGGGATAGGGTGCTTTTCAGGTTGGCGGGGCCTGAGACGGCCTCTATATCCGGGCGAGGAGAGTGAATTCATGTCGCAAGTGTTGATGCCCAAGGCGACCGCCGTTTGGCTGGTCGAAAATACGACCCTCACCTTCGACCAGATTTCGGCCTTCACGGGCCTGCATCCGCTCGAAGTGCAGGCGATCGCCGATGGCGAAGTTGCAGGCGGCATGACGGGTCTCGACCCGACCACCAATGGCCAGCTTACCAAGGAAGAGATCAAACGCGTCGAGGCGGACCAGGGGGCACGTCTGAAGCTCAGCCCGCGCGACGTGCCGATGCCGGTGGCCCGCTCCAAGGGCCCACGCTACACGCCGGTCGCCAAGCGCCAGGACCGGCCCGATGCCATTGCCTGGCTGCTCAAGGTTCACCCGGAGTTGCAGGAAAGTCAGGTCGCCAAGCTGGTAGGCTCGACCAAGAGCACGGTCCAGTCGGTGCGGGATCGTACGCACTGGAACATGCAGAACGTCCGTCCACGTGATCCGGTGACGCTCGGCCTTTGTTCGTTGAAGGACCTCAACGATGCGGTCGACAAGGCACGCCGCAAGGCCGCTCGTGAGGACGCCGCGCGCAAGAGGGAGGCCGCCAAGGCCGGCCTTCCGGTTGAGGATGTATCCGACGCTGCGCCAGTCGACCCGGCCGAAGCCGATCAGCCCGACATCGGAGATCCGACACAAAGCTGACACCTCCGCCAACTTCGTGCTCGCATTGGAGCGCGAACCTCGGCAGACTGTCCGCGGGATGAAGGCGCCCCAAAGTGCGCTACGCCCGCAAGGATAGGAGGAAACACCAGCATGGTTCGAATGACTGCGGCGGCTGTTGCTGCCACGGCAGCCTTGGCGCTTGCTTTGACCGGCGCCGCCACTGCGCAGGACAAGAAGGCCACCGAGCTTCGCTACACGACAGGGGCACCCGAGAAAACGCCATGGGTGACACCCCAGCTTCGGCGCTTCGAGCAGGACGTCGCCGAGGAGAGCGGCGGCAAGCTCAAGATTTCCTCCTTCGTCAACGCCCAGCTCGGCAATGAGCAGGACACGGTGCAGCAGGTCGCGCGCGGCCGCATCGACATGGGTGGTTTTTCCAACGGTGCCGTGGCGTTGATCGTCCCGGAGCTCTCGCTGCTCGGTTTGCCGTTCTACTTCAAGAACATCGCCGAGCAGGACTGCACGGTCGACGCCATGACCAAGACGGTCTCGGACCTGCTGGCCAAGAAGGGCGTGAAGTTCCTCGGCTGGACGGAAGTCGGCACCGCCGACATCGTCGGTAAGAAACCTTATCTGGTCCCGGCGGACGTCAAGGGGCTGAAGGCAGCCTCGGCATCGAACAAGGTTTCGGCGGCGATGTGGTCGACGCTCGGCGCAAACCCAACACCGATCGGCATCACCGAGATTGCGTCGGCGTTCCAGACCGGGCTCACCGACATCAACTCCACAGTCGTGACTTTCTACCTCCCGTCGGGCCTCGCGAAGGTTGCGCCGGTGCTGTCGCGCGTCGAACTGTCGGACGCTCCCGGCATCATCCTCATGAACAAGGCCGCCTACGACAAGCTGCCGGCAGCCGAGCGTGCGGCGCTGGACAAGGCCCTGGCCCGTCGCAGCGCCACTCAGCTCCGGCAGGAGATCCGCGGCTTCGAGGCAACGCTGCGCGACATGCATGTGAAGGCCGGCGGCACGATTGCGACACCGACCCCTGAGCAGCGCGAAGAGTGGCGCAAGGTCCTGCAGCCGGTATGGCCGAAGATGGTGCAGGAAGTGGGCGGTGAAGCACAGAACTTCTACAAGCAAATGGAAGCGGCTCGGGCCTCCTGCGACAAGAAGAGTTAAGCGCCGTTTATGACTGATGTGTCGGTCGCGACCGCACCGCCTTGGGCGGTGCGGGTGCTGGCTGTCTGGCACCGGCTCGAGTGCTGGCTTGCCGTCGCCTGTTTCTCCTTCATTGCCATCATTCTCGTGCTCGATGTACTGGGCCGCGAGCTAGTTGGGCCGTTGTTCAATGCGCTGGGAATCGATGTCGGACCGACCGGCATCTTCGCGTCGCAACGGTTCTCGATTTATGCGCTGGTCGTCGGCAGTTTCGCGGGCATCGGCATTGCGACGGCGACCGGAAGCCATCTCGTGCCGCGGGTCGGCTTCGGCTGGGCGCCGGCGGCCTGGGGGCCGGCAATGGACAGGCTGGCGGATGTCGTCACCGGAGTCTGTCTGATCGTGGTCGTCTACTACGGCGTGGAGTTCGTGCACTCGACCTTCACGGCTGATCTGCGCGCACCCGTGCTCGACTGGGTGGTGTGGCCGTTCCAGATGGCCATCCCGATCGGCTTCCTGTCCGCGGCCGGCCGTTACTTCGCCTACGCGATCTGGCCGGGTCTCCGGCCCAAGCCGCCAGAGTTCCAGGAATGACCACGTTAGCTCTCGTCGGGCTCGTCCTTGTTCTCCTGTTTCTACGACAGCCTCTCCTGATCATTCTGCTGTCGATCACCGGCTACATCCATCTCGTCTGGGGCCGCGGTCAGCTCGACTACATCGTCGAGGACATGTGGGTCGGCCTCGACAAGGAGCTGATTCTCTCGATCCCGCTGTTCATCCTGTGCGGCAACGTCATGACGCGCGGCTCGATCGCCCAACGTCTGATCGAAATGTTGGCCGCCATCACGCGGCCGTTGCCGGGCGGCATGGCGGTGGCCTGTGTGCTGGCCTGTGCGGTGTTCGCGGCCATCTCGGGATCGTCGATCGTCACCATGCTGGCGATCGGCTCGGTGATGCTTCCGGCCATGCGCCAGGCGGGCTACGACCTCAAGTTCACCTTGGGCGCCATCATGTCCGGCGGTACGCTGGGCATCATCATCCCGCCCTCGATCCCGATGATCATCTACGGGCTGGTCACCGAAACCTCGATCGTCGATCTGTTCGCGGCAGGCTTCGGACCGGGCATCCTGCTCACCGTCGTGTTGTCGGCCTATGCCATCTGGATCAACCGAAAGCGGGCGGCCGAATCCTTCAGCCTGCACGAGTTCCTACACTCATTCCGCCGTGGCATCTGGGCGCTGCTGATGCCGGTGATCATGCTGGGCGGCATCTACAGCGGCTACTTCACGGCGACCGAAGCCGCGGCGGTCGCGCTCGCCTACGCGATGGTGATCGAGATCTTCGTGCACAAGGAGCTGCAGTTCCGCGACTTCTACAATGTCGTTCTCGAGGCTTCGAAGCTCGGCGGCTCGTTGTTCCCGGTATTGGCCGTCGCACTCAGCCTGAACATCATCCTGATCGAGCACCGCATCCCACAGGGCATGGTGGCCTTGATGCAGGGCTACATCGACAATCCCTGGATGTTCATGCTGCTGGTCAACGTGCTGCTGCTGATCGTTGGCTGCCTGATGACCACCGGCGAGGCCATCTTGGTTCTGGCGCCGTTGCTGGCGCCGGTCGCAGCGGCCTACGGCTTCGACAAGGTGACCTTCGGCGTGATCATGATCCTGAATCTGGAGATCGGCTACCTGACGCCGCCTGTGGGATTGAACCTGATCGTGGCGATGAGCGCCTTCAAGCAGCCGTTCGGGCTGCTTTGCCGGGCCGCCTTGCCATTTATCGCATTGATGCTGGGCTGCCTCTTCCTGGTGGTGTGGCAGCCCTGGATCGCGATGTATTTCGTGACCGGAAAGTTCTGAGACCTCAGACGGTCATCATGACCTTCCCGACATGGTCGGCGCGTTCCAGTTCGGCATGCGCCTCCGCGGCCTGCCTGAGCGGGAAGGTCTTGAAGATGATCGGCTTGATCTTGCCGGCCTCGAGCAGCGGCCAGACCTTTTCCTTCAGGCCGCGGGCCATGCGGCCTTTGTTCTCTACGCTCTGAGGGCGCAGCGTCGAGCCGGTCAGGGTGAGGCGGTTCACCATGACGATGCCGGCGCTGATCGTGGCCGTTGCGCCAAGCTGTACGGCAATCACCACACAGCGGCCATCGAGCTTCAAGAGGCCGAGATTCTTCGGCAGATACTCTCCTGCCACCATGTCGAGCACGACATCGACGCCGCCCGACAGCTTCTTCACCTCGGCGGCCCAGTCATTGTCCTTGTAGATGATGGCGTGATCGGCGCCGAGCTCCGTTACCGCCTTGGCTTTCGCCGCTGTGCGGACCGTGGTGAACACGGTGGCGCCGAACGCCTTGGCAAGCTGGATCGCCGTCGTGCCGATGCCGCTCGCACCGCCATGGATCAGGACCTTCTCGCCGGCCTTGAGCTGGCCGCGCTCGAAGAGGTTGTGCCATACCGTGAAGTAATTCTCCGGCAGTGCGGCCGCCTGCAGCATGTCGAAGCCCTTGGGCAGCGGCAGGCACTGCGGTGCGGGGACGGTGCAGTATTCCGCATAGGAACCGCCCGGCGTCAGTGCGCAAATCTGATTGCCCACTTTCCAGTCGGTTACACCATCGCCCAGCGCGGCGACCGTGCCGGCGGCCTCGAGGCCCGGCAGATCGGAGGCCCCCGGCGGCGGCGGATAAAGGCCCGCGCGCTGTGCGATATCGGGCCTGTTCACGGCCGTGGCCGCGACCTTGACGAGGATCTCGCCGGCCTTAGGCTGCGGTACCGGCCGCGTCGTCGGTACCAGCACCTCGGGGCCGCCCGGCTTGGTGATTTCGACGCAGGTCATCGTTGCGGGCAGGGCGCTCATGGTCGGCCTTTCGAAGCAAGGGGAGCAATGCTAGTCCTCCCTTAGCCGCTTCCGTGGAGCCGCGCTATGGCCTTTGACCTCGACGATCTCGACCCCCGGCAGAAGAAGCCGCAACCGAAAAACCTCGATGCGATGAACATCGAGGACCTGAAGGAGTATGTCGCTGCCCTGAAGGCGGAGCTGGCGAGGGTCGAGAACAAGATCAAGGCCAAGCAGAGCCACGCCGCGGCCGCCGCCTCGCTCTTCAAGAAGTGAGCTTCATGCGGCAAGACCGCTTGAGAAAAAGGAAGACATCGTGGTCGACGCCAAATTCCTGAAGCCCGATACACTGGCGCTGCACGCAGGCCAGCATCCAGACCCGGTGACCGGCGCGCGTGCCGTACCGATCTACCAGACGACGTCCTTTGTGTTCCGCGACGTCGACCATGCCGCGAGCCTGTTCAACCTCGAGGTCGGCGGCCATATCTACAGCCGCATCTCCAATCCGACGGTGGCGGTGTTCGAGGAGCGTGTGGCCGCTCTCGAGGAAGGCTCGGGGGCGCTCGCGGTGTCGAGCGGGCAGGCAGCGCTGCATATCGCCATTGCGACCTTGATGGGCGCGGGCAGCCACATCGTCGCGTCGACGTCGCTCTATGGCGGCACGCGCAACATGCTGGGGCTCACCCTGCCGCGCTTCGGGATCGAGTCGAGCTTCGTGCACCCCGGCGACCACGAGGGTTTCCGCAAGGCCATAAAGCCCAACACGCGACTGGTCCTCGGCGAAACCATCGGCAATCCGGGGGGCGAGGTGCTGGACATTCCGGCCATCGCGGCGATCGCGCACGAGGCGAAGATCCCGCTGATGATCGACAATACCTTCGCCTCGCCGATGCTCTGCCGGCCGCTGACTCTGGGGGCCGATATCGTCTTCCATTCCGCGACCAAGTTCATCGGCGGTCATGGCGTCGCGATCGGCGGCGTGATCGTCGAATCCGGCCGTTTCGATTGGGAGGGATCGGGCAAGTTCCCGACCTTGACCGAACCCTATGCCGGTTATCACGGTATCGACTTTGCCGAAGAGTTCGGGCCGCACGCCTTCATCATGCGGGCCCGCACCGAAGGCGTGCGTGACTTCGGCTGCTGCATGGCGCCGCAGACGGCTTTCTATCTGCTGCAGGGCCTGGAAACCTTGCCGCTGCGCGTGGCGCGCCATGTCGAGAATGCGCGCAAGGTGATGGCCTTCCTCAAGGCCAACCCGGCGGTCGAGCGCATCGCCTCACCGGATATGCCCGACCATCCCGACCATGCGCTGGCGCAACGGATGCTGCCCAAGGGCACGGGCTCGATCTTCAGTTTCGACATCAAGGGCGGCCGCGAGGCCGGGCGGCGTTTCATCGAACGGCTGAAACTCTTCTCGCATCTCGCCAATGTCGGGGATGCCAAGTCGCTGGTAATCCATCCCGCTTCGACCACCCACGCCCAGCTCGACGCGGCGGCACTTAAGCAGGCGGGCATCGGCGAGGGCATGATCCGGCTCTCGGTGGGCCTCGAGGACCCCGAAGACCTGATCGACGATCTCGGGCCGGCGCTGCGCGCCTCGCAGAAGGGCTGACCATGAATCTCACAGTCGATGGCCGGACCGTCTTTGCGACCACCGGCGGCGCCGAGTTCGATGCGGCCAAGCCCGCGATCGTCTTCCTCCATGGCGCAGGCTTCGACCGAACGGCCTGGCGCCTGCAGACGCGCTGGTTTGCCCATCATGGCCGCAGCGTGCTCGCGGTCGACTTCCCCGCGCACGGCCGATCCGAAGGGCCCGCCCTCGACAGCATCGCCGCGATGGCCGACTGGACGGCAAAGCTCATCGAGACTGCCGGGTTGAAACAGGCCGCCCTGGTCGGCCATTCGATGGGCGCATTGGTGGCGTTGGATTGCGCGGCGCGACACCCCGAGAAGGTGAGGGCGCTCGGCCTTTGCGGCGTTGCGGTCGACATGCCCGTACATCCCGAGATGCTGGAGTCGGCCAAGGCCAACACGCTCAAAGTCCAGGAACTCATGACCTTCTGGGGCATGGGCAACGCCTTGCACAAAGGCGGCATGGTCTCGCCGGGCCTGTGGCTGCGTCGTGAGTCGCTCGCCGTGCTGGCTGGCAATCGGCCCGACGTGATCCATGCCGATCTCGCAGCATGCAATGCCTACAAGGATGCGCCGCAACGCGCCGCGGCGGTGAAGGCGCCGACCGTGCTGGTGCTGGGCGATGGCGATCTCATGACGCCGGCGGCCAAGGGCAAGGCTTTGGCCGCGGCCATCTCGGGGGCGAAGACTGTCGTCATCCCGAACTGTGGGCACTTCATGATGGTCGAGCGGCCGGACGAAACGCTGGAGGCTCTGAAGGCGGATGTCTGATCGCGTGGCCCTCGTCACCGGCTCGACCTCGGGCATCGGTGAAGCCATCGCACGTCGGCTCTCCCGCGACGGTTACAGAGTTGCCTTGCATGGGCGGCGTCAGGCCGATCTCGGCCGCGCCATGGCGGCCGAACTGCCCGGCGCGAGCTACCATCAGGTTGACCTCGCCGACGTCGAACATGCCGGCAGGCTCGTGCGCGAGGTCGTCGCGCATCATGGACGGCTCGACGTGCTGGTGAACAACGCCGGTATCGTGGCGCGCTTCCCGCATGCCGATCTCAAGGCAGCGACCCCCGAAATCTGGCGCAGCATGTTCGACGTGAACGTGATTGCGCCGTGGATGTTGATCGCCGAAGCCGAGGCCGCGTTGCGCAAGTCGGCGAAGCAGGGGCGGCCTGCCTCGATCATCAACATCGGCACGCATGCCGCCGTGCGCCCCAAGGGCTCGTCGATCCCCTACGCCGCAGCCAAGGCGGCGCTGCATCATGCCACGCGCCTCCTCGCGCTGACTCTCGGGCCGGATATCCGCGTCAATTGCGTGGCGCCCGGCTTGGTCGACACGCCCATGAGCACGGGCTGGGAGGCGGCGTATGAGTTGTGGAACACCAAGTCGCCGATGAAGCGTCCGGCGAAGCCGGAAGACATCGCCGACCTCGTGGCTGCCTTGTGTGCCAACGACTATGTCACCGGCGAAATCGTCATCGCCGATGGCGGGTTGAACCTCACATAGTCGTCGAAATGATCCCGTCCTGAGGCGTCGGTCGCTGACGGCGGCGTCGCAGGATCGCCGTCGAGGCCTGATCGAGCGAGAGATCGTCGTTCACGACGACGCCATAGGCCGTGCGCGCTTCCACGAGGCTGCAGTAGCCGGCGACAACGTCGGCATGTACGGCTTCTGCAGGCCGGGTCAGAGGATCGCCCAGGCCACCTCCGCCGGGGCTCTCGACCACCAGGACGTCGTTGGCCGGAATGGTCTGCAGGCCCTTGGCGGAAAGCGGGCCGGCCGCCTTCAGGCTGACTTTGCCCAGTCTTCCGTCGGCGCCGCCATGCCGTCCGCGTGCGGCATTGGCGACACGCTCGAAGATGGCCGCCAAAGTCATGTCGCCGCCGTCCCGCGCCCGCAACTCGATCACCTGTCCGAGGCCGCCGCGCCAGCGGCCGGCACCACCGGAGTCGGGCCGCAGCTCCTTGCGAACATAGAGCACCGGCGCATTGCGTTCGGCCAGTTCGACGGGGATCGAGCGCACGCCGCTCGGATAAGCGGTGGCCGAGAGACCATCGAGGCCCGGCCGCGCGCCAACGCCACCGGAGTGAAAGAAGAGAGAGATGAAGCGCGGGTGCTTGGTTCCGTCGCTTCCGCCGACGCCTTGGCGCAAGAGGCGGATGTTCCACAGCGACCCGCTGCCTTCGGCCGGCGCGATCCGGGGATCGGCAGCGCTCAGGCAGCCCAGCATCAGGTCGGGCAGCATCTGGCCGATCATATGTCGGGATGCGACGGGTGCGGGGTCCGTCGCATTCAGGATCGACCCCTCGGGCGCTTCGATGCGCACTGCGGTCAGCGAGGCGTAATTGTTGGGGATCTCCGGCCCCACCAGGCAGCGCACGCCATAGCTCGCATAGGCGTCGGTGTAGCAATAGGGCACGTTGATGCCCTTGAGCGAGGGCGCCAATTCGCCCGACAGCGCGACACGAATGGCGCCATCGCCGATGGTCATGTCGGCAACCAGATGGATGGGCCGTTCGACGCCGTCCATCTGCAGCTCGGCGCGATAGGTCCCGGCCTTCAGGGCGCCGATGGCCTCGCGCATGCCGGCTGCCGACCGGGCGAAGATGTACTCGGCGAGATGGTCGACATGAGCGAGGCCGAACTCCTCGCACATGCGGTCCAGCCGTACGCAGCCGGTGTGGTTGGCCGCGACCAGCGACATGATATCGCCGATCGCCTGCTGCGGCAGGCGGACATTGGTCGACAGGATCGACACCAGCTTGGCGTCGAGTACGCCGCGTTCGACCAGCTTCACGATCGGGATGCGCAGGCCTTCGTGCCAGATGTCGCGGCCTTCGAAACCCGCGCCCTGACCGCCGACATCCATGATGTGGGTCGTACAGGCGAAGAAGCCGACGATCCGTCCGCCGCGGAACGCAGGCGTTACGACGCAGAAATCGTTGAGATGCCCAGTGCCGCTCCACGGATCGTTGGTGATGCCGACATCGCCCTCGTGCCATTGCTCCAGGGGAATGGCCTTGAGGAAGTGAAACACCGACTGGGCCATGGAATTGACGTGGCCCGGCGTGCCGGTAACGGCCTGCGCGATCATCCGCCCATCGGGCGTGAAGACACCCGCGGAAAGGTCGCCTGCTTCGCGCGCCACCGAGCTGAACGAGGTGCGGATCAACGCCTGCGCCTGCTCTTCGACGACCGACAGCAGTCGGTTCCACATGATCTGATTGGCGAGATCGCTTTGTGTCGCCGCGGCTTGCGTCGTCCGCTTGCCGTGGCGCTGCACGACAATGCAGCCGCTGTCGTCGCGCGCGGCGTCGAAGCCTTCGGGTACGACGATGGTGGTCTGTGCTTCGACGATCAGGGCGGGACCGGGACGCGGCGTCGTCGTCATGCCGGCGCGGTCGAGCTGGAGGGCGTCGACAGTCCGGCCGCTCACCGGGTCGTAGAGATCGTGCCGGCTCTCCGCCATCGCGCTGCCGGTCGTCGACGCCGAGGACCAGATCGTCTCGGCATCGTTGCGCATGATGGCGCGCTTGTAGGCCCAGCCGACAATCTCGATGGCATTGCCGTCGAGGGTGCGGCCAAACTGTCGGCGATACTCTTCCTCGAACTGCGCCGTCAGCGAGGCGGCAAGGCTCGGGGAAGCGATCTCGGCCGGCAAGCCATCGAGGCGGATCGCGATGTCGTGGCCCTGGCCGACATAGCGCATGAAGGTCTTCCATTCCTCGGTCGAGGCGCCATGGGCAGCCGCGGAGCGCACCTGGGTCTCGGCATCGGCACGCATTTCTTCGAGAATGCTACGCACAATGGCGGGATCGAGATCGGCCAGGCGCATGTAGTGCGTGCGGCGCGTCGTGTAGGAGACCGGCGAGACCAGGAAGCCGATGGCCGAGCCGACACCGGCATTGGGGGGAATGACTACCCGCTCGATCCCGAGCTTCTCGGCAACGCGCAGCGCATGCAGGGGGGCCGCGCCGCCGAAGGCCACCATGGTGTAGCCGGCGATGTCTTTCCCCTTCTCGGTGGCGTGGATGTGCGCGGCGTTGGCCATATTCTCGTCGACCATTTCGCCGATCGCGGCGGCGGCAGCGGCATCGTCGAGGCCAAGGGGCGTGCCGATGCCGGCCTTGATCGCGGCCGCTGCGGCGCGCTTGTCGAGCGCCATGGCGCCACCGGCAAACCGTGCGGGATCGATCTTGCCCACGACCAGGTCGGCGTCGGTCACGGTCGGCAGGGTGCCGCCCTTGCCGAAGCAGGCCGGGCCGGGCTCGCTGCCGGCGCTGTCCGGGCCGATCCGGATGCTTCCCAGCGCATCGATGCGGGCGATGGACCCGCCGCCGGCGCCGATCTCGACCAGATCGACCACGGGGATACGCAGGGGCAGGCCGCTGCCCTTGCGGAACCGGTAGGAGCGATCGACCTCGAACGAGGTTTCAAACTCGGGCACGCCATCGTCGATCAGGCAGATCTTGGCAGTCGTCCCGCCCATGTCGAAAGAGAACAGGCGGTCGATGCCGAGCCGGCGGCCGATCGAGGCGGCGAGAAGTGCGCCGCCGGCCGGGCCGCTCTCGATCAGCCGCACCGGGAAACGGCAGGCCGTCTCGACGGAGGTCAGGCCGCCTTCCGACATCATCACCAGCATCGGCGCCACCACTCCCTTCGCGGTGAGCTGTGTCTGCAGGCGTTCGAGGTAGCGGGCCATCAAGGGCTGGACATAGGCGTTGGCGCAAACGGTGGTGCCACGCTCGTACTCGCCAGCGATGGGCGACACTTCACTCGACAGCGACACCGACAGGCCGGGCAGGGCACGGCGCAGATGCTCGCCCACGCGGCGCTCGTGGGCGTCGTTGAGATAGGCGTGCAGCAGGCACACCGCCACGCTTTCGGCTTCCTGTGCGCGCACGAAGGCTTCCAGCCGCTCCAGGGCGGCGTCTTCCAGCGTCTCGACGACCGAACCATCGACGGCGACACGTTCCTTGAGGCCGAAGCGGAGGGGGCGCGGGACCAGCGGCCGCGGCTTCTCGATATTGAGATTGTACTGGTCGAAGCGGTTCTCGAGGCCGATTTCGAGTGAATCGGTGAGGCCCTCCGTGCCGACGAACACCGTACGGGCGCCCTTGCGCTCGATCACCGCGTTGGTCGCCAGGGTCGTGCCGTGGATGAACAAATCGATTTCGGAAGGGGTGGTGCCGGTCTCGCTGAGAAGCTGCTCCAGCCCGGCCATCACCGCCTGGTCGGGCTCCGACGGCGTGGTCGGGACCTTGGTGCTGAAGATACGCCCGTCGCGCTCCAGGGCCAGATCGGTGAAAGTGCCGCCGATGTCGGACGCAACGCGGATCATCTCAGCTACTCCACCTTGGCGCCGGAAAGGGTGACCAGTTCCTGCCAGCGCGGCGAGGTCTCGCGCAGCCAGGCCGTGAAGTCTTCGGACGAATTCAGGACCAGCTCGATGCCGAGTTCGAGGTGGCGCTTGCGGATTTCCGGATCGGAAAGGGCCTTGCGGATCGCGTCGTTCAGCTTGTGCACGAGTTCAGGTGGCAGGCCGGCGGGAGCGAACAGGGCCTGGTATGAATCGAACTTGATCGACGGCAGCACGCTTTCGGTGATCGAGGGGATTTCGGGCAGGAGCTGCGATCGCTTGGGGCTCGTGACGGCGATGGCCTTGAGCTTGCCGCTGGTCAGGAAAGGCAACACGGTCGAAATCTGGTCGATGACGATAGGCACTTCGCCGGCAACGGCAGCACCCGTGGCCAGACCGCCGCTGCGATAGGGCACGTGTGAAATGTCGAGGCCCAGCTCCTTGTTGAGGTAGGCACCGATCAGGTGGTTCGACGTGCCGATGCCGGCCGTCGCGTAGCCGGCACCGGGGTTGGCCTTCGCCCAGGCGATGAGCTCCGGCATCGTGTTGGCGGGAATCGTCGGATTGACCGCGATGACGTTGGGCTGCGTGCCGACCAGGGTCAGCGCCGTGAAGTCCTTCAGCGGATCGAACGGCAGCTTGCCGCCATGCAGGAAGGGCAGGATGGAGTGGGTCGTGGTCGAGCCGAAGCAGATCGTGTAGCCGTCGGCAGGCGCTCGTGCGCAGGCCTCGGTGCCGACAATGCCGGCGCCGCCCGGCTTGTTCTCGACGATCACGGTCGTGCCCAGCGTGCGACCGAGCGGTTCGGACAGCAGGCGCGCCATGATGTCGGCCGAGCCGCCGGGAGCGTAAGCGACCATGAGGCGGATCGGCTTGTTGGGATAGGCCTGCTGTGCCACCGCAGGCGAGGCGACCGGGAGTGCTGCCAGAGCTGCTAGAATGCTGATGAATTTCAGGCGCATGGTCTTTCCCCACGTTTGCCCGCCCCCGGGCGCGTTCCGGCATTCTCCGCAGCGCGCCTTGATTGCCTAGCCGCCGGATTGCTCTAATGTTCACCTGGTGAACACCCGCCGGTCCGTCACCCGTCCTGCCTTCGAGCCCGTGCGCGCCGTCTTGCGCAGTCTCGATCTCCTGGCGGCCGTCAATCGGGGCCAGGCCCGGTCGATTGCCGAACTGGCGCAGGAGGCCAAGTTGCCCCGCGCCACGGCGATCCGTCTTCTCGAGACGCTGGAAGGGGCGGGCTATGTCGCACGGGTGCCGGGCAGCGCGCGCTACGGTGCCTCGCCGCGGGTCACGGCGCTCTCCGCCGGCTTCGACTACAACGCCTGGCTGACGGCCATCGCCCAGCCGCGGCTGCGGCGCCTGATGCGTCGGATCCGGTGGCCGTCGGATCTCATGGTCCGCAGCGCCGAGAACATGTTTGTGCTGACGTCGAACCGCGACAGCTCGGGCCTCAACATCAACACGCGCTACGACGGCATGACGTCGTCGATCTTCCGTTCGGCCTCGGGCTCGGCCTACCTTGCATGGTGCGATGCCGATGAACGCGAGCGGATTTTGAGGCAGCTTGCCGATCCGGCGGAACGTGCCGCGGTCGACGCGGAAATCGAGCGGACCCAGGAGCGTGGCTACGGCGTTCGCGATGCCACGATCGCACCCGGCGTGGGCGCGATTGCCGTCCCGGTGCTCGTCGGCGGCCGGGCAATGGCCTGCCTCAACGTCGTTTTCCTGCCGAAGATGTCGACGCCGGAGGCAATCGCACGGGAATGCCTGTCGGCTCTGCGTACCGCGGCGCAAAATCTCGGGCGTGAAATGCAGCGTGGGCTCGAAGCGGGCGGCCCTCAAGCGTTCAGCAGGTGAACGTCGGTCGATAAGCCCACTAGGCAGCCGGCCTCGATTGCGACCAGTATCGCTGAGAAGACTGAAGGATGGAGGAGTAGATGAACGTCCAGACCCTGCCGCCGGGCTACAAGACCGCGCCATGGTCGCCGCCGGAGAAGATTACCGGCGCGATGCTGAGCGAGGCCAGCACCAAGCTGATCGACCTCCTGCGCATCCGCACGCAGCCGATCGGCATGCGGCTGTTCGAGGACCCGGCCGAAATGGACAAGATCAAGGGCCTGCGCAAGCCGACCGAAGGGTTCAAGTTCACCATGTGCCAGATGGTGACGCAGGCGCGCTGGTACGGCTTTACGCTCGGCATCACCGTCGACAATACGCGCGGCGGCAATTGCGGCGGCGTGGTCGGCCTCAACCACCCGGGCGAGGGCTTCCTGTCGGGCGATCACATGAACGGCGTGTGGTTCGGCAACAAGGAAGCGTCGGCGGCGCATCAGGCGCAGATGCCGCGGGTGCCGCACGGCACCTACAACGGCTTGGTCGTGGCGCCGCTGCGCTCCGGCCGCCTCGATCCGCCGGACATTTGCCTGTTCTACGGATCGCCCGGCCAGATGATCTACTTCATCAACGGCCTGCAGTATCACCGCTATCGCCGTTACGACTTCACCGTGACGGGCGAGAGCGCCTGCGCCGACTCGTGGGGCCGCGCGCTTGCCACCCGTCAGACCTCGCTGTCGCTGCCGTGCTTCGCCGAGCGTCGCTATGGCGGCGTGGCCGACGACGAGCTTCTGATGGCCTGCCCGCCGGACGAGTTCCTGCGGGCCATCGAAGGCATGATCCAGCTCGGCAAGAATGGGCTGCGCTATCCGTTCCCGCCCTACGGCGCGGCGATGGATCCGGCGCTGGGCATGGCCAAGAGCTACAGCTGATGCTCTATGTCGTGGCCTTGCCGACCCTCGGCGAGGCCGACGATACCGCGCTGCGCCGCCTGCGGGCGCAGTACCATCCGGGCGAGGCCGACCTGATCGGCCCGCATTTCACCCTGGTGTTTGGCGCGCCGCTCGATCGCGAAATCTCTTTGCGCGCCGCGCTGGAGGGTATCGAGCGCCGGCCCTTCTGGTTCGTGCTGGAGCGCCTCCTGCGGCACGATCAGCCGCCGCCGTCGCGTGGCGCCTATCTCTATGCGACGCCGGCCGACGGCGCGGTCGAGCTGGTCGAGCTTCACGAGACGTTCAATCCTTCGGGAAGCGGCGAGCCGTTCGAACCGCACATGACTCTCGGCCTCTTCGAGCGCGCGGCCGATGCCGAACAGATCGCGCGTATCGTCGAGCGCCAGCACCTGCCCATGCACGGCCGTGTCGAGGAGCTGGCGCTACTGCGCCGCACGGCCGACGGGCTGGAGACGTTGAAGAGCGTCCGGCTCTAGCTCGCCTTGCCGTCCTTCAGCAAGCCGACAAGCGGGTTTGGCGAGGCTGGTTCGACACGCCGCATGGTGTTCGTGTCGTGATGATTGAAGGCCGGCTCCTTGCCTCGAACCGCAAGATCGGTGCGGGTCAGATAGGTCCAGCTGTCATCGTCGTTGAAGGTGATGTCGATGCGGTAGTAGTCGGTGCGGAAAGCCTCTTCCAGGAAGGTGGTCGAGCAGATCCCGAACCGGGTATCGCCGCGCCTCGCTTCGACTGAAATGTGCTTGCCGTCGGCGCTCGCCTTGCCGCCTGCCAGAACCACCTGGCCGCGCGGAATGGCGATGGTTTGCATGATCAGGCCAGTGGCCGGTTCCCACAGCCAGTAACCGACTTGATCGTGAAAGGTGATGGCCTCTTCCGGCGTATTGATGTGGATGTGGTAGCGCAGCCCGTAAAGGAGTTGCGGACCGTTGGCCTGCGGGTCGCACGGCTCCATTCGGATATGCTCGCGGTACACCCGCCGTTCGGGGCCGTCCGCCTTGGGGCTGACATCGACGCCCTTGTCTGACTGCCAGACGCCGGCCAGGCGACGCAACGGTCCCAGATTGGCCAGCGTATCGGGCGAGACGTCCTCGGGCTCGGTGAAGATGTCATCCGGAATATTCGACATGGAGTTCCTTGTGCAGCGTTGACGCGCTCACGATACCACGGCGTGCGAGCGGACGAGACAGAGGCGGCGAAACGTCATCGGAGAAAATCCTCCGCGCTCCCGCATCGCTTGTGGCGGCGCTAGTGCCAGAGCGGTGGCAGGGGCGGCAGTCGGACATTGCCCGGTCGCGCCGTGATGCCGAACTGAGCAAGGGCGTCGCGCACTTCGCGCGGCAGGCGAACGGTCGGGCCGGCATCGGTACTGGCCAGCTTGAACAGGCGTTCGAACATGCGCTGCCAGCGGTCGGTTTCGTCGGGATAACGCCTGATCTCGACCTTCTTCGTCTCGTCCAGGTCGGCCTTGGCCCGGGCAATATTGAGAGCGAGTTGCAGTCCGCCCAGCTCGTCGACCAGACCGGCCTTCTTGGCGTCGACGCCGCTAAAAACACGACCGCGAGCGGCGGCATCCATGCGTTCGGCGTTCAGCTTGCGCGCGTCGGCGACGATGCGGGTGAACTCCGAGTAGATCGTGTCGAGTTCCCGGGCGACGGCCCGCCGTTGCGCCGGGCTGGGCGGCTGAAAGGTCGAGTACATGCCAGCGTTGGTGCCGACCGAGACCCGCTCGACATTGACGCCCAGCGAGGCCAGCAGTTCGTGCGCCATCGGCCAGATGCTGAAGACGCCGATCGAGGCGGTGATGGTCGTGGGTTGCGCCACGATGACATCGGCCCTGACGGCCGCGAGATAGCCACCGGAAGCGGCGACGTCGCTCATCGATACGATGACCGGCTTTCCGGCCGCCCGCGCACGACCCACCGCGTCTGCAATAGCATCGGCTGCAGGGTACGTGCCGCCGGGTGAGTCGATTCGCAGGACGATGGCGCGCACGTCCTTTGCCTTGGAGGCTTCGTCGAGTGCATCGACCACGTCCTCCGAATTGGCCGAGGTTTCCTCCTGGAACGGGTTGTCGCCGGAGGGACCGGACATGATGGCGCCACTGGCATGGATCAGGGCGATGACTTCGCCTTGCGCCTTGGGCCGCGTCTCGTCGCCGGCATATTCGGAGAGCGTCACGAGGTCTCGTTTGCCACCGGCTCGCTTATAGACTTCGTCGAGGGCATCGGTGCGATAGCCGATCTTGTCGACCAGGCCGTCGCGCCGCGCATGTTCGGGTTCGAGCGGCGCCGTGTCGATCAGGCGGCGCAGCTCGGCAGGCTCGAGGTGGCGGTCGCGCGCCACGTCGGCGACGAACTGACCGAACAGACTGTCGAGGAGCTGTTGGAGGTTCTCACGGGCCGGACGGGTGTAGCCGCTCTCGAGAAAGCTGTCGGGGGCGCTCTTGTACTCGTAGCGCTTGCCGCCCTCGACCTTCACGCCGAGCTTGTCGAGGCCACCCTTGAGAAAGGGTGTCTCGACGGCGATGCCCGCGACGCCGAAGCCACCGCTGGGCTGCAGCCATATCTGCTCCAGAGAGGCGGCGAGATAATAGTCGGCGAAATGACTGCCGCCGCTGCCCAGGGATTCGGCAAAGCCAATGGCGAATTTGCCCTTGCCGCGGAAATGCGCAATCGCCTGTCGCAGTTCCTGAACGCGCGCGAGGCCTGCACGCTCGTCGCCGATCTCGATGTAGAGGCCGGCAACCCGTGGATCGTCGGCTGCCTGCCAGAGGAGTTGTACGGTCTCGACGATGTCGCGCGAGCCATGGAACAAGCCGCCACTCAGGATATCGGTGGAAGTCCTCTCCGGCGGCAGCGACCTCAGATCGAGCGACAGCACCATCTGCTGGGGGAGCGGTTTGGCCGAGAAGGGGCTCGATGCGACGAAGGCTATGCCAGCTGCAATTGCGAGCAGGGTGAGCGTGCCCACGGTCGCAAGAAGGCCGACGATGTATCGCCGCATGCGAGAACTCCGCTGTGTTGTCTAGGACTGCACCAGATTCGGCCGGAAGCGCTTCACGGCGTCAAGCATGACGGTGGCCTTGGTGTCGAGCCCGTTGTCGCGCACCAGTACGGCCGTCGGCATGCCACGGATCGGACGCAGGCTGTCGTCGAGATTGAGCAGGGAGAGCCGCAAGTCCGCTGCAATAAAAGCTTCAGGTGCGATGCCGACCTGAAGCTGCGGGCGCAAGGCCAGGCGGCGAAGACGGACCCATTGAACATCCTGCCAGGGGATGCGCTTGTTGCGCCCGAAACCGAGGATCAACCCCTCGTGATCGATGACGATTTGGGGGGCACGGTCGAGGGTGTGACGAATTCCAAGGAAGATGTAGTAGGCCAGCGCCAACGCCAGGACTGAGAAGAGAACGAAGCGCGGGTCGTTCAGGGAGAGCGTCGGTGCGTTGGCAGAGCCCGATGCAAAGTGGACGATGGCCGCACCGATCATGAAGATCGACACGGCTGCCATCCCGGCATTGTGCAGCACGCCGTAACGGGCTTCGAGCTTGGGCTGCGCCAACGCTCAGCCGCCTGCGATCAGCCGCATTGGGCGCGATGGCGCATCAGGTGATCGGCCAATACGCAGGCCATCATCGCCTCGGCTACCGGCACCGCGCGGATACCGACGCAGGGATCGTGACGCCCCTTGGTGCGCAGCTCGATATCGCGGCCATTGCGGTCGACGCTGCGGACGGGCGTCAGGATCGAGCTGGTGGGCTTTATGGCGAGTCGGCAGACGATGTCCTGACCGGTCGAGATACCTGCCAGGATGCCGCCAGCGTGATTGCTGAGGAAGGAGGGCTCGCCGTCCTTCATACGCATCTCGTCGGCATTCTCCTCGCCGCTCATGGCGGCCGTGGCGAAGCCGTCGCCGATCTCCACGCCCTTGACGGCGTTGATGCTCATCAGCGCCTTGGCGAGGTCGGCGTCGAGCTTGTCGTAGACAGGATCACCGAGGCCGATGGGGACGCCGGAAGCGACGACTTCGATGACGGCGCCGCAGGAGCTGCCGCGCTTGCGTACGTCGTCGAGATAGCCTTCCCAGCCTTGGGCGGCCTGGCGGTCGGGGCACCAGAAGGGGTTGTCCCCGGTCGCGTCCCACTCCCAATTGGCCCGGTCGATCTTTTGCGTGCCGATCTGGATCACCGCGCCGCGGATGCTGACGCCGTCTCCCAGGATCTTGCGGGCGATCGCACCGGCGGCGACGCGCACGGCCGTCTCGCGTGCCGACTGGCGGCCGCCGCCGCGATAGTCGCGCGCGCCGTACTTCTTCCAGTAGGTGTAGTCGCCATGGGAGGGGCGGAATTGGTCCTTGATCTCGCCGTAGTCGCGGCTGCGCTGGTCGACGTTCTCGATGTGCAGTGCGATCGGGGTGCCGGTCGTGACGCCTTCAAAGACGCCGGACAGGATCTTGACGGTATCGGGTTCCTGGCGCTGCGTGACGAAGCGCGACTGGCCCGGCCGGCGCTTGTCCATCCACACCTGGATATCGGCTTCGGCCAACGGGATGCGCGGCGGCGTGCCGTCGACGACGCAGCCGATGGCCGGGCCGTGGCTTTCGCCCCAGCTCGTGAACCGGAAAAGGGTACCGAAACTGCTGCCGGCCATGGTCGCCGGCTCCTCGCTTTAATCGCCTTCGAAGGTGCCGAGCAATTCGGCGATCTGCTTCGCGGACGAGGTGTTGATCATGCCGACGACGTGATAGCCCGCATCGACGTGCATCACTTCGCCGGTCACGCCGGTGCCGAGGTCGGACAGGAGGTAGAGGCCGGCATTGCCGACTTCTTCCGTCGAGACGTTACGCTTCAGCGGCGAATTGAGTTCGTTCCACTTGAGAATGTAGCGACCGTCGTTGATGCCAGCGAAGGCGAGCGTCTTGATCGGGCCGGCGGAAATTGCGTTGACGCGGATCTTCTGTTCGCCGAGATCGGCCGCGAGATAGCGGACGCTGGCCTCGAGGGCGGCCTTGGCGACGCCCATGACGTTGTAATGGGGGATGACCCGTTCGGCGCCGTAGTAGGTGAGCGTGAGCAGGCTGCCGCCGTTCTTCATCATCGGCACCGCCCGTTGGGCAACGGCCGTGAATGAATAGACGCTCACGTTCATGGTGAGGGCGAAGTTGTCCGCGGTCGTGTCGAGATAGCGACCGCGCAGCTCATCCTTGTTCGAGAAGGCGATGGCATGGACCACGAAATCGAGGTCGCCCCACTGCTTCTGGATCTCGGCAAAGGTGGCGTCGATGCTCGCCGGGTTGGTGACATCGCAGGGCAGGATGATTTCGCTGCCGATGGAACTCGCCAGGGGCCGGACGCGCTTCTCAAGGGCCTCCCCCTGGAAGGTGAAGGCTACCTTGGCGCCAGCGTCGTGGCAGGCCTTGGCAATACCCCAAGCAATCGAGCGTTCGTTGGCAACGCCCATG
Organism: Reyranella massiliensis 521; assembly: GCF_000312425.1. Lineage (GTDB taxonomy): Bacteria > Pseudomonadota > Alphaproteobacteria > Reyranellales > Reyranellaceae > Reyranella > Reyranella massiliensis. The sequence goes on from NZ_HE997181.1 coordinate 1,258,744, forward strand.
ACGAGGCCTTTTTTGCCGGCCATCAGTTGTGCAGCAGCGGTCATCCCTTGTTCTTAGCGGGGGATGGCTATTGGGACAAGATGCCGGTGGTGGAAGGCTTCCAACCCCCTCATATTGTGGTCATGATCCGGCAAACGACCGACCCGCTGGAGCTTTTCGGCACGTGGTATGCCGAGGCCGAGAAGAGCGAGCCCAATGACCCCTCCGCCATGGCGTTGGCCACGGTGGGGCCCGACGGAACACCGTCTGTCCGCATGGTCCTGCTAAAGGACTATGATGCCGACGGCTTCGTCTTCTACACCAACTACGAGAGCCGCAAAGGCACGCAGTTGCTGGCCCATGCCAAGGCTGGGCTCCTGTTCCATTGGAAGTCGCTGCGCCGGCAGGTTCGCCTGGAGGGACCGGTCAGCCAGACGACGGCGGAAGAGGCCGATGCCTATTTCGCCTCGCGCGCGCGGGGCAGCCAGATCGGTGCCTGGGCGTCGGAGCAGTCGCGACCCCTGGAAAGCCGTTTCGCCCTCGAAAAGCGAGTCGCCGAGGTGACGGCCCGGCATGTGGTCGGCAAGGTGCCGCGGCCGCCGCACTGGTCGGGATTCCGGCTGCAGCCGACCCTGATCGAATTCTGGCAGGACGGTGCTTTCCGTCTGCACGACCGGCTCGAATACCGGCGCGGCTCGGCGGCCGAGCCGTGGACCACGCGCGCCCTCTATCCCTGAGACTACGATGGCGATGGACCCCCAGCGGCTGATGCGGCTGGCGACCGTCGCCTCCACATCGGTCGCCTTGACCCTGTTGGGAGCCAAGGCCGTCGCCTGGGTGGTCACGGATTCGGTGAGCATGCTGTCGTCGCTGGTCGACACCTCGCTCGACCTGGTGGGGTCACTGATCACCTTCTTCGCCGTCCGTCAGGCGCTCGTCCCGGCCGATGCCGATCATCGCTTCGGTCATGGCAAGGCCGAGGCACTGTCCGGACTGGTGCAGGCCGGCTTCATCGCTGCGTCGGGCTGCGCCTTGCTGTTCGCCGTCGTCGAGCGGTTCAACGCGCCGAAGCAGGTGCGGGAGGAAGGTGTCGGCCTGGTGATCAGCGCGCTGGCGCTGGTTCTGGCGATCGGTCTCGTCGCCTTCCAGCGCCATGTCGTGCGTCGTACCGGCTCGATCGCAATCGGCGCCGACATGGCGCATTACGGCACGGACGTCGTGGCCACGCTGGTGACAGGCGTCGGCCTCTTTCTTTCGGGGCAGTTCGACCTGCCGCTGATCGACAGCTCGATCGCGGGTTTCGTGGCACTGTATCTATTGCACGGCGCGTGGAAGATCGGCCGCGACTCGCTCGACATCCTGATGGACCGCGAACTGCCGGACGAAGATCGCCGACAGATTGAAGAGATTGCCCGACGGAATCCCGGCGTGAAGGACGTTCACGAGCTACGCACACGCTCCGGCGGCGCCACGCGGTTCATCCAGCTTCACATCGATGTCGATCGAAACCTGTCCCTGATCGCCGGTCACGATATCGGCCGTCAGGTGCAGGGTGAGATCGCCAAGGCCTTTCCCGGGGCCGAGATCATTCTCCACGTCGATCCATCGCACGCATCATGACCGACAAGCCCGCTTTCGTCGTCGAGGACCAGTCCGAGACCGTGGCCTTTCTCGAGAGGCAGTTGAAGCCCGAGCGGCGCATCGACACGCACGGCGCCGTGGTCTTTCTCGGGCGCGAGCGCGCCTACAAGATGAAGCGCGCGGTGAAGTTTCCCTACATGGATTTCTCGACGGCACCGCGACGTGCCGCCATGTGTGCCGCCGAGATCGACGTCAACCGGCGGCTGGCGCCGGAGATCTATCTGGGCGTCATGCCGGTGTTCTGCCGTAACGGGCAGTTGACCCTGGGCGAGATCGGCGAGGATGGGGAGGAGGCCGTCGACTGGCTGGTCGTCATGCGCCGCTTCGACGAGGAGGGGATGCTCGACCGCATGGCGGCGCGGGGAGCGCTGACGCCGGCCCTGATGGCGTCGCTCGGCGCTCGCGTCGCACGTTTTCACGACGGCCTGCCTCCGATCGTGGCGGGCTTTTGCTCGCCCGACGATTACCGCCATTCCGTCGCGGCCGACGTGCGCCAGATGCGCGAGGCAGGCGAACGGCTCGATCCGCCGACCAGCGAAGCGCTGGCCGAGGCGATGCCGCGCTCGCTCGAGCCCTTCGTCGAACTGGTGGCGCGCCGGGTCGCGGTCGGCGCCGTGCGCCGCTGCCATGGCGATCTCCACCTGCGCAACATCGTGATGCTGCAGGGCGAGCCTGTGCCGTTCGATGCCATCGAATTCTCCGACAAGATCGCCAACATCGACGTGCTCTACGATCTCGCCTTCACGCTGATGGATCTGGCGCGACAAGGGCTCGGTGCTCTGGCCAACCGGCTGTTGAACGAATGGCTGTGGCGCGTCGGCGAACTGCCGGAGGCTTCGCACGAGGAGGCACTGGCGCTCCTGCCGATGTTCCTCGCCCGCCGGGCTGCAATCCGCGCCTACGTCGATTCGGCCATCACGGCCGTGAGCGGCGCCGACAATGCACCGGCGCGGGCCTACCAGAAAGCCGCGCTGGATTTCCTGCGACCCGCGCCGCCGCAGCTGCTGGCGGTAGGCGGACTCTCCGGCAGCGGCAAGACTACTTTAGCGCTGAAGCTCGCCCCGGACGTTGGTCGCTCACCAGGGGCGGTCGTGGTCCGGAGCGACGTCGAGCGCAAGCGACAGGCCGGCGTTGCTCTGGAAGAGCGCATGCCGGCGGGCAGCTATACGCCGGAAGCCTCGGCTGCTGTCTATGCTGCTTTCATGGCACGGGCGGAGCGGGTGCTGCGGGCCGGCCATAGCGTCGTGCTCGACGCCGTCTTTGCCCGCGAGCCCGAGCGGGTGGCGGCGGAAGCCCTGGCGACTAAAGTAGGGGTGCCCTTCCAGGGCATCTGGCTCGATGTGCCGAAGGAAGTCGCCCAGGAGCGCGTGGCCGCGCGCAAGGCCGATGCGTCCGACGCTACTCCCCAAGTCGTCGAACGGCAGTTTGGCTACGATCTCGGGACGATCCGCTGGGAGCGGCGCACTCCCAGCTAGGCCCGCTTCTTCGCCGCCGAACTGCGTGGCAGCAGGCGGGCGAGGTACTGGCCCGTGTAGCTCTCGGCGACCTTCACGACCTCCTCGGGCGGACCTTCGGCGACCAGACGGCCGCCGCCCGAACCGCCGTCGGGGCCCATGTCGAGAATCCAGTCCGCTGTCTTGATGACTTCGAGATTGTGCTCGATCACCAGCACGGTATTGCCGGTTTCGACTAGCCGATGCAGGACTTCGAGGAGCTTGCGCACATCCTCGAAATGCAGGCCGGTCGTCGGCTCGTCGAGGATGTAGAGCGTGCGGCCGGTGGCCCGGCGCGACAGTTCCTTGGCGAGCTTGACCCTCTGGGCTTCGCCGCCCGAGAGCGTCGTCGCCTGCTGGCCGATATGGATGTAGCCCAGGCCGACCTGCTGAAGCGTCAGCAGCTTGTCGCGGATCACCGGCACGGCCTTGAAGAACTCGCAGCCTTCGTCGACGGTCATGTCCAGTACATCGGCAATTGACTTGCCGCGGAACACGATCTCCAGGGTCTCGCGGTTGTAGCGCTTGCCCTTGCAGACGTCGCACTGGACGTAGACGTCCGGCAGGAAGTGCATCTCGATCTTGATGACACCGTCGCCCTGGCAGGCCTCGCAGCGGCCACCCTTGACGTTGAACGAGAAGCGCCCAGGCTTGTAACCGCGCTCGGTCGATTCCGGCAGTTGCGAGAACCAGTCGCGGATCGGCGAGAAGGCGCCGGTGTAGGTCGCAGGATTGGAGCGCGGCGTGCGGCCGATCGGCGACTGGTCGATGTCGACGATCTTGTCGAGCTGGCCGACGCCGTCGAGACCGGTGTGTGCGCCGGGATGTTCGCGGGCCCCATTCAGCCGCTTGGCCAGCGCCTTGTAGAGCGTCTCGACGATCAGGGTGCTCTTGCCGCTGCCCGATACACCGGTGACGCAGGTGAAAGTGCCGAGCGGAATGCTGGCCGTCACGTTCTGGAGATTGTTCTCCCTGGCGCCCTTCACCGTCAGCCAGCGGCCGTTTTTCGGCGGCGGCTCGCGCCGCACCTTGGGGACGGGGATCTGTCGGAAGCCCGAGAGATATTGGCCGGTGAGGCTGGCGCTGTTCTGCATCACCTCCTCGGGCGTGCCTTGGGCGATGACCTTGCCGCCATGCGCGCCAGCGCCGGGACCCATGTCGACGAGATGGTCGGCGGCGCGGATCGCATCTTCGTCGTGCTCGACCACCAGCACCGTGTTGCCGAGGTCGCGCAGACGGGTCAGCGTCTTCAGCAGCCGGTCGTTGTCGCGCTGATGCAGGCCGATCGACGGTTCGTCGAGGACGTAGAGCACGCCGGTAAGTCCGGAGCCGATCTGCGACGCCAGACGGATGCGCTGGCTCTCGCCGCCCGACAGCGTGCCGGAGGTGCGGTTCAGCGTCAGGTAGGACAGGCCGACATTGTCGAGGAAGCCCAGCCGCTCGTTGATCTCCTTCAGGATGCGTTCGGCGATCTCGCGCTGCTTGGGCGTCAGTTTGGGTGTCAGTTCCAGGAACCACTTCACCGCATCGCCGATCGAGAATTCGGTCGTCTGGCTGATGTTGAGGCCGGCGATCTTCACCGCCAGCGCCTCTGGCTTCAGTCGGGCGCCGCCACAGGCCTCGCACTTGCTCTCGTGCTGGAAGCGCTCCAGCTCCTCGCGCACCCAGGAGGAGTCGGTTTCCCTCCACCGGCGGTCCAGGTTGGGGATCACGCCTTCGAACGGCTTGGTGGTCTGATACTGACGAATGCCGTCGTCGTAACGCATGGCGATGGACTCGCCGCCGCTGCCTTGCAGGATCGTGTCGCGCACTTTCTTCGGCAGGTCGCGCCAGGGCACCGACATCTTGACCTTGAAGTGCTTGGCGATGCTCTCGAGCGTCTGCATGTAATACTGGCCCGAACTGTCGGCCCAGGGCGCGATCGCGCCTTCGGACAATGACAGACGGTCGTCCGGCACCACCATTTCGGGATCGAAGAACATCTTCACGCCGAGCCCGTCGCAGGACGGGCATGCGCCCTGTGGCGCATTGAAGGAGAAGAGGCGGGGCTCGATCTCCTCGATGGTGAAGCCCGAGACCGGGCAGGCGAAGCGTGCCGAGAAGACGGTACGTTCGCCGTTGTCGGCATTCTCCGCGACAGCCAGGCCTTCGGCCAGATTGAGCGCCGTCTCGATGGAATCGGCGAGCCGGTTGCCGAGGTCCGGCTTCACGACGAGGCGGTCCACCACGACGTCGATGTCGTGCTTGAACTTCTTGTCGAGCGATGGCGCTTCGGTAATCTCGTAGAGCTTGCCGTCGATCTTGACCCTCTGGAAGCCCTTCTTCTGCAGCTCCTGCAGTTCCTTGCGATACTCGCCCTTACGACCGCGCACGATGGGCGCCATCAGGTAGAGGCGCGTGCCGTCGGGCATCGCCTTCACGCGATCGACCATCTGCGACACGGTCTGGCTTTCGATCGGCAGGCCGGTCGCCGGCGAGTAGGGCACGCCGACGCGCGCGAACAGCAGGCGGAGATAGTCGTAGATCTCGGTGACGGTGCCGACCGTCGATCGCGGATTGCGCGACGTCGTCTTCTGCTCGATCGAGATCGCCGGCGACAGGCCCTCGATCGAATCGACGTCGGGCTTCTGCATCAATTCGAGGAACTGGCGGGCATAGGCCGAGAGGCTCTCGACGTAGCGCCGCTGGCCCTCGGCATAGACCGTATCGAAGGCGAGCGAGGACTTGCCCGAGCCCGACAGGCCGGTGATCACCACCAGCCGGTCGCGCGGCAGATCGAGGTCGACGTTCTTGAGATTGTGCTCGCGCGCACCGCGGATCGAGATGAAGCGGTGCGGCTCGGCGGCAGGTAAGCGTGACTTAGCCATGTGGACCGGGAGAATAGGGGAAGCGCGGGATCATCGCATATGGCGATTCACCCCCAACCGCGCCAGTCCTCCACAAGCCGCAAGATCAGGCTGCGGATGCCTGCGCTGCTAGCACCCGGTCGGTCGGCCGGTCGTTCATGAGGAGCTGCATGGTGCCCGCGATCAGGCCGATCAGGACGCCGATCTTCCAGGCCAGATCGTAGGAGCCCATCAGATCGAAGAGATAGCCGCCGCCCCAGGCGCCGAGGAAAGAGCCTGCCTGGTGGCTGAGGAAAGCGATGCCGGTCAGGGTCGACAGGAACCGCAGGCCGAAGATCTGCACCACCAGCCCGTTGACCAGCGGAATGACCCCCAGCCAGAGGGTGCCCATGGCCGCGCCGAACAGCACCACCGAGAGCGGCGTCGGCGGGTACATGAAGAAAAGGAGAAGGGTGAGCGAGCGCAGCAGGTAGATCGCGCCCAGCAATAGCCGCTTGGGATACTTGTCGCCCAGCCAGCCGAACAGCCACGAACTCAGGATGTTGAAGCCACCAATCAGCATGAGCGCCACGGCGCTGTAACTTGCATCCATGCCGCACTGGGCGAGGTAGGTCGGCAGGTGCGTGGTGAGGAAGACGAGCTGCAGGCCGCAGACGAAGAAGGCGATGGCCATCACGACATAGCCGCTGTGGCGCCGCGCCTCGTCGAGTGCGCCCATGAGCGTGAGGTCCCGGTCGCTCGCCAGCGTGTTGGGCAGCTTGTCGGCACGGCTGCCGATCCAGGCGGCCGGCAGCATGGCGATGGCCAGGATCACGAACGACCACGAGGCGGCCCGCCAGCCATCGGAGGTCAGGAGGTAGGCCGCAATCGGTGCCGTCACCATCGTGCCGACGGAGCCGGCGGCCGAGACGATGCCGAAGGCCAGGGTACGCCGGCCGGGTTCGACGACGCGCGCCGCGATGTTGGCGGTGATGCCCGAGGTCGTGCAGGCCAGCGCAATGCCGATCAGGACGCCGGCCCCCAGAATGATCGCCAGGGCGCCCTGCGCGGTGGCCGTGAGCCAGATGCCCAGGATGAACATGGCGCTGCCCAGGAGGGCCACCCAGCGGGTGCCGTACTTGTCGGCGAAGACGCCGGCAATCGGCTGGCTCAGCCCCCAGGCGACCTGCTGGACAGAAATGGCCAGCGCGAAGTCGGAGATGGCGATGCCCAGTTCCTTGGAGGCCGGCGCCTGGAACAGGCCGAGGTTCTGACGGATGCCCATGGCCAGGGTCATCATCAGCGCGGCGCCGCCCAGCATGGCGTAGGCCTGACCGGTCGAAACCTGGGGGACGTGAAAGGGTTTACTCATGACGCGGCAAGATAGGGGAGGGGTTGCTGCGGAAACCAATGAATTGTCGGAGGGCTGGCATGAGTGAAGCTCACGGCGTCTGCAGCCCAAAGGGGGACACAACCCAAATTAGGTGGCTGCCCACAGGCTGCCGGAGCTAGGTTCGCCGCCATGAGGTAGGTGCCGCGCCCCGCGGCACCGGGAATGCGAGGAGGCCCCCATGGCGGGCAGCGTCAATAAAGTCATCCTGGTCGGCAATCTCGGCCGCGACCCCGAAGTGAGGTCCATGCAGGATGGCCGTTCCATGGTGAACATGTCGGTGGCTACGTCGGATACATGGCGCGATCGCCAGAGCGGCGAGCGCAAGGAGCGCACCGAATGGCACCGTGTCGTGATCTTCAACGAGAAGCTCGCCGAGGTTGCGCAGAAGTTCGTGCGCAAAGGCTCGAAGGTCTATGTCGAAGGCCAGCTCGCGACGCGCAAGTGGACCGACCAGAGCGGCCAGGAGCGCTACACGACGGAGGTCGTGATCCCGCGCTTCGGCGGCGCGCTCACCATGCTCGATGGCCGTAGCGGCGGCGAGGGCGGTGGTCCTGGCGGTGGACCGGACGACGATTTCGGAGGTGGCGGCATGTCCGGTGGCGGCGGCGGCGGCGGAGGTGGCCGGTCGGCGTCTCGCGGCAGCAAGCCGGAACTCGACGACGACATTCCGTTCTAGAGGCGCCACATGCGTCGCATTGCCGTGGAAGAGGCGTTCATCACGCCTGAGATTCTTGCCGCCTGGAAAGAATGCCTGAAGCGAGACGACGTCGAGCCAGGGTTCGCGAAGATGGCGGGCGCTCTCTTGAGCCCTGCCGGTAGGCCCTTGTTCGAGAAGATGCTCGATATCGGGGCGGGCCGCATCGCCCACATGGACAAGGTCGGCGTCGACATGCAGGTGCTGTCGCTGACCTCGCCCGGAGTGCAGGTGCTCGACGCGGCCACGGCGATTCGGCTGGCGGCCCAGTCGAATGACATGCTGGCGGCGGCCGTGAAGGCCTATCCGACGCGGCTGGCCGGGCTGGCGGCCATTGCGCCGCAAGATCCTGCCGTGGCGGCCAAGGAGATCGAGCGGGGGGCGAGGCAGCTCGGCATGCGGGGTGTCATCGTCAATTCCCACACCGGGGGCGAGTATCTCGATCTGCCCAAGTATCGGCCGATCCTCGAAGCGGCCGAAGCGCTCGACATGCCGATCTATCTCCATCCGCGCGAGCCGTCGACGCCGATGGTCACGCCGTTCCTCGACTATGGGCTCTACTTCGCCATGTGGGGCTTCTCCGCCGAGACCGGCCTGCATGCCATGCGCCTGATCGTGTCGGGTACCTTCGATCGGTTTCCCAAGCTCAAGATCGTGCTCGGCCACATGGGCGAGGGCATTCCTTATTACCTGCAGCGCATCGACAATCGCCATGCGATGCAGGTCAAGCTCGGTGCCACGCCCGCGCTGGCCAGGAAGCCCAGCGAGTACTTCCGCGAGAACTTCTACGTCACGACGGCCGGCGTCACGTCCTTGCCGACGTTGCGCCTCTGCCTCGACGTGCTCGGCAGCGAGCGTGTCCTGTTCGCAGCGGACTATCCCTACGAAGACGACGATGAAGCCGTACACTTCATCAAGGAGACGGTCCTGACCGCCGAGGAGCGGAAACGGGTCTGCGAGACCAACGCCGTGAACCTCTTCAAGCTGTAAGTCTGATCGTCTCAGGCCTTCACGCAGGCAGGCCCATGGCGCGCAGTTCCGCCACAGTATCTTCGGCCGATCGGTGGTGGATGGCGTTCATGCCGACGGCGCGGGCGCCTTCGACGTTGGCGATCACATCGTCGATGAACACCGCATCCTGGGGCTGGAAGCCGCCGGTCCGGCAAACTAACTCGTAGATCGCGGCATCGGGCTTGGAGACGCCGACAAGGCCCGAGACCACGTAGTCGCGGAAATGGCCGAAGAAGGGATGCCGGGTGCGGCCGGGGCCGCGCAGCCACGGATCGAGCAGGTTCGGCGCGTTCGAGAGAACGTAGAGCGGTGTGCCAGCACGGTGCAGCCGGTCGACCAGTTCGATCATCGGGCGGAAGGTCTGCGTGCACATCTCGTCGAACCGGCCGTAGAAGGCGGCGATCAGTTCCTCCTTGCCGGGGTGGAGGGCCTGCAGCGCCCGCGTCGCCGCCACAGGGTCTCCACCATGGTCCTGCTTTTCGTGCCACGCCCTCGTGGTCACATTGGCCAGGAAATCCTCCATCTCGTCGGGGTCCGGAATGAGCTGCCGGTAGAGGTGCCGGGGGTTCCAGTCGACCAGGACTCCGCCGAAATCGAATATGGCGACCGAGGGCCGGGGAGGGGGCGTTCGAGGGCTCAAATCGCAGCCTTTCTGAGGGGTGTTTGTGCGCATAATTTAATCAATAAAATCAATTAGTTAAAGCTATGTGCGAGAGTCGATTTTAGTTGGTCTTCGGGGGCCGTTTTGCTAGTGTTCGAAATCGCCCAGCCGGAGTCTCCGGAACGGCCACCAATACGAGATAAAAACCAGGTTTTTCGTGAGCGACGATACGACTCTGCCACCGGCGCCGCCGCCCTCTGACGCGCCTCCGCCCCCTCCGCACGATATCGCGCCGATCACGATCGAAGAGGAGATGCGCCGGTCGTACCTCGATTACGCCATGAGCGTGATCGTGTCGCGTGCGCTTCCCGACGCGCGCGACGGGCTGAAGCCGGTGCAGCGCCGCATCCTGTACGCGATGAAGGAAAGCGGCTTCGACTCGACGCACGCCTTCCGCAAGTCGGCGCGTATCGTCGGCGAGGTGATGGGTAAGTATCACCCGCATGGCGACAGCGCGATCTACGACGCCATGGTGCGCATGGCGCAGGATTTCTCCATGCGCCTGCCGCTGATCTCGGGGCAGGGCAATTTCGGCTCGATGGATGCCGATCCGCCGGCGGCGATGCGTTATACCGAGGCGCGCCTGGCGCGCGCGGCGGAAGCGCTGCTGGCCGACATCGACAAGGACACGGTCGAGTTCCAGGCCAACTACGACGAGACCACGCTGGAGCCGACGGTTTTGCCGGCGGCCTTTCCGAACCTGCTGGCCAACGGTGCGGGCGGTATCGCCGTCGGCATGGCGACCAATATTCCGCCGCACAATCTCGGTGAGTTGATCGACGCCTGCTGTGCGCTGATCGACACGCCCGAGCTTACCATGCAGCAGGTGATGGAATATGTGCCGGGGCCGGATTTCCCGACCGGCGCCACCATCCTCGGCCGCAACGGTATCCGCGCGGCCTATGAGCTTGGCCGCGGCTCCATCGTCATGCGGGCGCGCACTCGGATCGAGGAGGGGCGCGGCGGACGCGAGATGATCGTCGTGTCCGAAATTCCCTATCAGGAAAACAAGGCCCGCCTGCACGAACGCATCGCGGAAGTGGTGCGCGACAAGAAGGTCGAGGGCATCTCCGAAATTCGCGACGAGAGCGACCGCGACGGCGTGCGTCTGGTGATCGAGTTGAAGCGCGACGCCATGGCCGATGTCGTGCTGAACCAGCTTTACCGCTACACGCCGCTGCAGACGACGTTCGGCGTCAACGCGCTGGCACTCGACGGCGGCCGGCCGAAGCTGATGAGCCTCAAGGAGCTGCTGGAGGCGTTCATCCGCTTCCGCGCCGAGGTCATCACGCGGCGGACCAAGTATGAGCTGAACCATGCCCGCGACCGCGCCCATGTGTTGGTCGGTCTTGCCATCGCCGTCGCCAATATCGACGAAGTGATCGAGATGATCCGTCGCGCGCCCGATCCGGTGGTGGCGCGCGAACGCCTGATGGCCAAGGACTGGCCGGCCCACGACGTGGCGCCGCTGATCGCCCTGATCGCCGAACCCGGCCGCGAGGTTTCGCCCGAGGGCACCTATCGCCTTTCCGAGGCACAGGCGCGCGCCATCCTCGAGCTGCGCCTTCAGCGCCTGACGGGTCTTGAACGTGACAAGATTGCCGAAGAGCTGACCGAAGTGGCCAAGCTCATCGAGGGCTACCTCGAGCTGCTGGGGGACCGCGACAAGCTTTTCGCGTTGATGCGGAAGGAACTGCTCGAGATCAAGGAGCAGTTCGCGACGCCGCGTCGGACGGAGATCCTCGACAACGAGTTCGAGCAGGACATCGAGGACCTGATCCAGCGCGAGGACATGGTCGTGACGGTGACGCACGGCGGCTACGTCAAGCGCGTGCCGGTCTCCGCCTATCGCGCCCAGCGCCGCGGCGGCAAAGGCCGCTCGGGCATGGCCACGCGCGAGGACGACTTTGTTTCGAGCCTGTTCGTTGCCAATACGCACACGCCGGTATTGTTCTTCTCCAGCCGGGGCATCGTCTACAAGCTCAAGGTCTGGCGGCTGCCCCTCGGCGCGCCGCAGGCCCGGGGCAAGGCGTTCGTGAACCTTCTGCCGCTGAACGAGGGCGAGACCATCAGCGCCGTGATGCCGATGCCGGAGGACGAGGCGAGCTGGGCGACCCTGCACGTCATGTTCGCCACGGCTCGTGGCGGCGTGCGGCGCAACGAGCTGAGTGATTTTGTCAGTGTCAATCAGAGCGGCAAGATCGCCATGAAGTTCGAGGGCGACGATGCCGGCGACCGCCTGATCGGCGTGGGGGTCTGCAGCGAAGAGCAGGACGTGCTGCTGGCCACCCGCCAGGGCCGCGCCATGCGCTTCCCGGTCTCGACCGTGCGCGTTTTCCAGAGCCGCGCCTCGACCGGCGTGCGCGGCATCGCCCTGGCCGATGGCGACGAGGTGATCTCCATGTCGCTGGTCGACAACGGCAAGGGCATTCCGACCGAGGACCGCGACGCTTACCTTCGTCAGTCGCGTGCGCTGCGACAGGCCGAGAACGCGGCCGAAGCGGCCGATGAGGATGCCGCGGCGACGGCCGAGGAGGCTGCCGCACCCGCGACGACGCTCACGGCGGAACGGTTCGCCGAACTGCAGGGCAAGGAGGAGTTCGTCCTTACCGTCGCTTCGTCCGGCTTTGGCAAGCGCACCTCTGCCTACGAGTATCGAGTGACGGGCCGCGGTGGCAAGGGTGTGGAGTTGATGAACCTGGGCAAGGGCGGCGAGGTCGTCGCGGCTTTCCCCGTACTCGACAACGACCAGATCATGCTTGTCACCGATGGTGGCACGCTGATCCGCTGCCCGGTCGACGGGATTCGCATCGCAGGTCGAGGCACGCGCGGTGTCCGCATCGTCAATGTGAGCGAAGGCGAGCGCGTCGTTTCTGCTGTGCGCATCGGCGAGGACGATGCTGGGAACGGCAACGGCGAGGCGAGTTCCGAAATGCCCGATTCCGAAACGCCCAGTTCCGAAACAAACGGTGGATAAGGACCGGCCGTGTCGCTAAGACCTTGCAGTCGCAGTCTGCGAACAAGTCGTTGCGGAGTGGGGGGAAGACATGGCCGTAGAACGCACCGGAGTTTATCCGGGCACGTTCGATCCCATCACGAGCGGGCACATGGAAGTCGTGCGCCGTTCGCTGCGGCTCGTGGACAAGCTGGTGATCGGCCCGGCGATGAACATCAGCAAGGGCCCGATGTTCTCGCTCGAGGAGCGCATCGACATCATCAAGGACGACATCGCCGACTTTCCCCAGGCCGACCGGGACCGGATCGAGATCGTTCCGTTCGAGGGCCTGCTGATTCACTTCGCACGACAGGTGAATGCGTCGGTGATCATCCGCGGCCTGCGGGCCGTTTCGGATTTCGAGTACGAAATTCAGATGGCCAACATGAACGCCCGCATGGAGCCTGCGATCGAGACCATCTTCCTCATGGCCTCGGACCGGCACCAGTTCATCGCCTCCTCGCTGGTGAAGGATATTGCCCGACTGGGCGGCGACACGTCGCAGTTCGTTTCCAAGCGGGTATTCGAGCGTCTGAAGAAGAAGTTCGCCAAGGAGTAATTTCCGGTCTGCGAGCCCCTGAATTGGCTTTCTTGCCATCCCAAGCGGCTGCGTTGACCGGAACGCCCGCACACCTTATACGGGCGCCGCGCGGGACTACGGCCCGCGGCGCGGAACCGGGACGAGCCCGTAGCTCAGCGGTAGAGCATCTGACTTTTAATCAGGTGGTCGTAGGTTCGATCCCTACCGGGCTCACCACTGGACCCAAGAAGGAGAAGCGCGGCTCATGCCGTCGGTGAAAGTCGTCAACGGCAAGCAGATCGTGGTCGAGAATCTCGGCCCGATCGAGCGGATCGTGAGCTTCCTGGTGAAGCCGTTCGCGCAGATGTGGCAGCATCGGGACCTCGTGTTCGCGATTCTGCGCCGCGAAGTGCGCGAGCGCTTCAAGGGCTCGATCGCCGGCTGGATCTGGGCGATCATTGCGCCGCTTCTTATGATCGCCGTCTATTCCCTGGTATTCAGCACGACTCTGACGCTACCGCTGCCCGACAAACTCGCCGAGAGCCAGGCTGGCTATGCCCTGTTCATCTTCGGCGGCCTCATCATCTTCAATTTCTTCTCGGAGATGGCGTTTCGCGCGCCGATGCTGCTGCACGAGTACACTCACTTCATCAAGCAGACGATCTTTCCCAGCGATATGCTGGCGGTGATCTCGACGCTGCGCGCCACGGCCTACACGCTGATCTCGATGGGAGTGATGCTGCTGTTCCAACTGGCGGTGATCGGCGAGCTTCCCGTGACGGTACTGCTGCTGCCGTTGATTTTCATCCCGTTTATGGCGTTCTTGATCGGCATGTCGTGGTTCCTGGCGGCTCTCGGAGCGTTCACGCGCGATGCCGGCTATCTGATGATCACGATCGTGCCGCTTTTCATGTTTGCAACGCCGATATTCTATCCGCAGTCGATGGTGCCGGCACCCTACGATTTCTGGATTTACGGCAACGCTTTGGTCTGCTTCGTCGAAATTCTGCGCGACATAGTACTGGTGGGCAAGCTGCCCAACATGATCCTCTATGGCTGGACACTGTTTATTTCACTGTTCAGCTTCTATTTCGGCTACTGGTTCTTCGACAGGTATCGGAATGTCATCGTCGACGTCCTCTGAGGTCGTCGTCGAGGCGAAACACCTCGGCAAGGCCTTCCAACTCTACGCTCACCGCAACGACTGGCTGAAACAGGTCCTGTTCGGCTGGTGGAAGTCGTACTTCAAGCCGTTCTGGGTGCTGCGCGACATCAGCCTCGAAGTGCGGCGCGGCGAGAGCATCGGCATCCTCGGCCGCAACGGCTGCGGCAAGTCCACCCTGCTGCAGGTGATCTGCGGCATGACCTTGCCCAGCCATGGCGAGCTCCGGGTGAACGGCCGTATCGCGCCGGTCCTGGCGCTGGGCTCGACGTTCGACATGGAGCTGTCGGGCCGCGAGAACGTCATGATCGGTGGCGCGGTGCTGGGGTTGAAGCGCGCCGAGGTGCTGCGCAAGTTCGACTCGATCGCCGAGTTCGCCGGGATCGGCGATTACATGGACCAGCCGGTGAAGCACTACTCGATGGGCATGCGTACGCGCCTTGCCTTCTCGATCTGTGCCCACGTCGAAGCCGAGATCCTGGTCGTCGACGAGGCGCTGTCGGTCGGCGATGCCGCCTTCCAGCGCAAGTGCCTCGACTGGATCGACAATTTCCGCAAGACCGGCACGCTGCTCTTCGTCTCGCATTCGATGGCGGAAGTGCGCCGCCTGTGCACCCGGGCGATCTGGATCGAGGAGGGGCGCATCCGCGAGGAGGGCGACCCCAACGACGTGATCCGCAACTATCACCGCGCATTGCTGGTCGAGAAGGACGACGTCAACCGCTTTACGGCGGGCAAGGCCGAAACCAAGCCCGTAGCGGCAGGCGAGTAATGCGCCATGGAGCCGGGCGCCCTGGCGTGGCTCGGAGTGGGCTGGTGGTCGTTCGGGACGGCCGTGCATTGGGCGAGCGCCGCTCTCGCACGCACCCCTAGGCAGGGTGCCGCCGTGCATCACAGGGCGGCGGATTTCAGCATCGTTGCGCCGATGGCGGGCGCGGAGGATGCCTCCACGCCCTACGTGCGGTCGCTCCAACGTCTCGCCCAGGCGGGCGCCGAGATCCTGATCTGTGTGGCGACCGTCGACGATGGCGCGGTGGCGCCGACCAGATCGCTCTGGCCCGATGCGCCGATCCTGGTGGGCAACGGCGATACCTTCAATCCCAAGATGAATAATGTCCGCAAGGGACTCGAAGCCGCTTGCCGCAAGGTGGTGGCGCTTTGCGACGCGGGCATCCTGATCGATGCTGAGGAGCTCTGCCAGGCCGCCGCGCCGCTCTCGGACAAGGTCGGCCTCGTGCTGGCCTTGAAGGCTGCCGAGGCGCCGGAGACGTTCGCAGCCGAGATCGAGCGCGCCTATATCGATGGCCATCAGGCGCGCTTCCTGCTTGCAGCGGACCGGCTCGGGATTCCCGTTGCGTCGGGAGGTGTCACGCTTCTGACGAATGACACGCTCCAGCGCATCGGCAACTGGCGCGGTTTCAATCGGTGGATCGCCGACGACTATTCCGTCGTGCGTTCGGTCCGCGAGCTGGGATTGTCCACTCAACTCGGCGAAGTCATGCCGCGGTTGCCGCTGGGTATACGGCCATGGCCGGCGGTTTGGCGCCGCCAGGTCCGTTGGGCGCGCACCCGCCTGCGTCTGCCTGTCTGGCCTCTCGTCCTCTGGGAGCCGGCGATCGGCTGCACGGTCACCGGCCTGGTCGGGGCTGCCGCATTGCTGGCAAGCGGCGTTGCGCCCGGGCTGGTGGCGGCCGCTTTGGCTGCACACGTGTTGGCCTGGCTTGCTGGGGAAAAGTGGTTCATGGCGGGGCGCCATCTCTCGTTTGGCTGGTCGGCTGCCGGGGCGGCCTTGGTTCGCGAAGCCCTGGCGCCGGTGTTGGCTGTATCCGCGATCGGGGGCCGCCGAATTCCCTGGCGCGGGACAGACCTTGGTGGTGAGTGGCGCAGCCGCGGTAAAAGCGCTTCGAGGACATCCGTATGAAAGACCTGAACATCGACAAATCGATATCGACGGTCATGCTGCCGGCGCGCGTCGACTCGGCGACGGCGGCGTCGGTGGAAAAGCTGCTGCTGGGCGAAGTGCGACCGAATGCGCGCGTCATCGTCGACGGCAGCGACGTTACCTACATGAGCGCAGCGGGGGTGCGAACTCTTGCAACGGTACTCCATCGCGCGGCGGAGGTGGGCGCGCGGGTCGTGCTGTGTCGTTTCTCGGGGCCGGCTGCCGATTGCCTGCTCGTCAGCGGCTTTTCGGAGCTGTTCGATGTTGCCGAAAACACTGCAGACGCCGCCCTTCGGTTGAAACGCGGGCCTGTGGGTGATCCAGCGGGGCGCTTGCACCGGCGTGGCGCCACGGGTTAATTACTGCCCCTGCTGAAGCAGGACCATGCGATGGGACGCGGCGCTGGCGATCAACGCGGCGACCGTTCCGGACGGAGACAGGGATTTGACAGTTTGGAGTTGGCTGCGCGCGACTGCGCGCCCTATCGCCATTGTCCTCGGCTTGGGCATCGGTGTTTCAGCCTGCACGGCGATCCCGGGCGATGGGCCGTGGATGGGAGGCGCCGCTGCCACCAGCACTGAGGCTCTCCCGTTCGATGTGATCGACCTCACGCCGACGACGATCGCCAGCTACAATCAGTTGGCGCCCTTCGACGTCCCCTCGACGGTGGGCAACCTCTCCGCAACAGGCGGCCGCATTTCCGTGGCGCCGGGAGATGTGCTCAAGGTGCGCATTTTCGAACCCTACGAAGGCAGCATCTTCCCGACGATTCAGCGGCCGGGCGCCGACTTCGGCGTCCAGAGAGTGACGGACGATGGCACGATCAGCGTGCCGTTCGTCGGCACCGTAGCCGTTGCCGGCATGGATCTCAGCCAGATCGAGAAGAAGATCTCCCAGCAAGTGGCGGCATCGGGCAAGGCTCAGGACCCGCAGGTAATCGTCGAGTTCGTTGCTGATCGCACCCACACCGTCATGGTTTCGGGCGACGTCAAGCAACCCGGGCGCATCTCGATGCTCGACGGCGTGCGGACCCTTGCCGAAGCCATCAGCCGTGCGGGCGGTCCGGTCGGCGGCAGTTCGCAGCCTGGCTTCGCTACGAGCCCGTCGAACCAGGTCGAGGTCGTGCTCCGCCGGCAGGGGCAGGTGATCCTGCAGACGCAGTATTCCGACCTGCTGGCTGGTCGCGACGTGGCACTCCAGAAGAACGACGAGATCGTCGTGCGCCCCAATTCGCGCGTCTACACCGTGCTGGGCGCCGTCATGAAGTCGGGTAACGTCGAGCTGTCAAAGCAGAATACCAGCCTGCTCGAGGCACTGGGCACGGTTGGCGGTTTGGCCGATCAGCGAGCAAACAAAACGGGCGTTTATGTGTTCAGAATGGGGGATTTGCAGAAGAATCCCACAGCCCGGGCTCGCGTTTTTCGACTGGACCTCTACCAGCCAGTCTCTATTTTCATTGCGCAGCAGTTCCCGATCCAGGCACGCGATGTCATCTACGTCACGAACGCACCGCTTTACGAGTACGACAAGATCCTGACTTCGATCTATCGCACGTTCTCGATTGTGGGTGTCGCGAGGGGCACGGTGATCCCGGCGACATCGTTCTGATCTAGGGGCAGCAATCCCAGCCGTTTTTTGGTATAATTCCGTATGGCGCAGGCAAGAAAATTTACATGGGGTGCGGCGGGATTGGTGGCGTTGCTCGTCGTCGGCGCCATTCTTCTCTGGGTGACCCCCAGCCGGCAGACCAGCAGTGCCCAGGACGCGGCGCGGCAGGCCCCGCCGCTGATTTCGCGTGGCTATACGGATGCTCCGTCGGGTACGGCGATCATCGCTGGCGATCCGCAGGGCGGCGGCGTGCTGATCGAACTCAAGATCGCTGATGGCCAGAAGGTGAAGAAGGGCGAGGTAATCGCCGTCCTTTCCAATTATCCCAAGGCCGACATTGCCGTCCGGACGACCGAGGCTGAGCTCGCCAAGACCAAGCAGCAGCGCGAAGCCATGATCAGCGGTTTCCGGACCGCCGAAATCGCGATGCAGGAAGTCGTCGTGAAGTCGTCGGCCGAGGAGCTGAAGCTCAAGACGCTGGAGATGCAGCGGTCGGGCAAGCCGCCGGATCAGAAGCAGCTCGAAATGTCGATCTCGCAGCAGAACCTAGAGCGCGAGCAGGCGAAGCTGCGCGTGCAGAAGGAAACGCTGCAGAGTGATTTGGCGCAAATCGACACCGAAATCGCCATCACAGAGACCAAGCTCTCGAACGCCCGCAATACACGCGAGCAAGCCCTGGTGCGGTCGCCGCTCGATGGCGTCGTGATCCAGATCTACACGCGGCAGGGCGAGCGCGTCTCGACGAACGGCATCGCCAAGATCGTGGACCTCTCCCAGCTCCGCGTGCTGGCCGACGTCGACGAGCTTCAGGTCGGACGGATATCGCCCGGCGGCAAGGTTGAAGTCACGTTCCGCGGGAGCCCGACTGTCTACAAGGGGACGATCTCGCGCGTGGCGCCCACGGTGAAGCGTATGCAGCGTATCGAGCCGGATGGCGGCTCTTCGACCGACGCGCGTGTCGTGCAGGTCGAAATTGAGCTCGATGACCCCTCCAGCATGCCGCAGGTGCTGGGACGCGAGACGCGCGTCACTTTCCTCTAATGGCCGTTACGCTGCCTGCCGTTCCGTCGTCGCGGCGACGGCAATGGTTCCAGTGGTGGCCACAGTTTTCGCTGGCCCGCCTAAAGGCTGCCGCCCGGACCGCCACGGCGATGCCGCTGGGATCCCAGCAGCTCAAGCGTCAGCGGACCAGTACGCTGCTGTCGCTTGCCGGCGTTACCGCGAGCCTGCTGGTGATCTTCGCCCAGCTCGGCATCGAGCGCGCGGTCTACGACTCGGCGATCCGGCTTCACCGTTCCGTGACAGGGGACCTTGTGCTGGTTCCCTATGGCTTCAAGTCGCTCCAGCTTCACGGCGAGGTCCCGGCCGCCATGACGGACGTGGTCTCCGCCAACTCGCATGTCGCGATGACGATGCCGTTCTGGTTCGGCGTCATGTCGATGACCCATGCCGGAATGACGACGCCCCGCCGTATCGCCTGGTACGCCATCGACGTTGAGCGGCCGGCCATCGACGTTCCGGGGCTGCGTGAGAATCTCTACCGGCTGCGCGAAGCCCGCCGCATGCTCTACGATCGGGACTCGCGGCCTTATTTCGGCAATCTCGCCGAATCGGTCGGGCCCGGTAAGCCGGAGTTTCAGGTTCTGGGGCCGCCCGACAATCGCGGTCTCCTGCGTCAGCTTTTCGTGGTCGGCAACTTCGCCCTTGGACCCAACGTGCTGAACGACGGCGCGATCCTGATGTCCGAGGACACGATGGCGGAAGTCTTCGGAGCCTGGTGGTCCGACCGGCCGGCCTTCATCGGCATCAAGCTCGTGAAGGGTGCCGATCCGGATGCGGTACGGGAGGAGATCAACAAGGCTCTTGCAGGCCGCGGCGAAGTGATCACCATCCGCGATTTCGAGAAGCGCGAACGCGCCTACTGGTCGCGCGAGACGCCGGTTGGTTACATCACGGACCTGGGCTTCATCATGGGCGTGATGATCGGCATGGTGTTCATCTACTACGCCCAGTACCAGATCATCCGTTTCTATCTGCCCGAATACGCAATCTTGAAGAGCCTGGGTTATGACTGGTGGTTCTTCCTGTTCATGATCGGACAGATCGGCGCGGCCATCATCACGCCGGCCTTCCTGGTGGCCTTCACGCTGGGCCGGTTCGTGTATGGGGCGACCGAGGCCGCAATGCATCTCGGCATGACCATGGGGCTGCGCGAGATGGTCGTGGCGCTGGTCGCCTGCGTGATCATGACCGTGGTTTCCAGCCTCTTCGCCATCCGCCGCCTGTGGAAGGTCGATCCCATCATGCTGTTCGAGTGACCATGACGACGGACACCCACGGCTTCGGGCCGCCAGTCGTCGAGGCGGTCGACGTCCATCACCACTACGGCGAGGGGCCGCAGCGGGTCGACGTGCTGTTCGACATCAACATGCAGGTCCGCGAGGGCGAGCTGCTGATCGTCACGGGGCCGTCCGGCTCGGGCAAGACGACCCTGCTCACCATTCTCGGCACGATGCGCAAACCCTCGGAAGGCAAGCTGCGCCTGCTGGGCACAGATATCGTCGGCCTGGGCGGCGCCGAGTTGGATACGCTGCGCAATCGCGTGCGCTTCCTGTTCCAGAAGCGCAATCTTCTGTCCTCGCTAACGGCGCTGCAGAACGTCATTGCCGGCGTCTCGACCACGCCGCTTGCCGACCCGAACTGGGACGAGAGGCGCGCGCGCCATCTGCTCGGACTGCTGGGGCTCGCCGACAAGGCTGAAGCCTGGCCCGACGAGCTGTCGGGCGGCCAGCAGCAGCGCGTCGCCATTGCCCGAGTCATGATTGGGCTGCCGGATCTCATCATCGCGGACGAGCCGACCTCGGCCCTGGATCGCGTGTCCGGCCGTGTCGTGGTCGATCAGCTCAAGGATCTCGCCATGCGCGCCAAGTGCGCCGTCGTGCTGTCGACGCACGACGAGCGGATCTTCGACGTCGCTTCGCGCCGTCTCCACATCGAGGATGGGCGGTGCTTCGAAGTGCCGATCCATTATCACTGACGGGCAGCAAGGAATGCTGCTTTTCGCCGTCGACCTGATCGTCCTTGTCTGTCTCCTCGCGCAGTTCGCCATCGCGGGCTACTTCCTCTACCTGATCTACTGGCTGCGGGAGTTGCCGCCGGATCAGGCGGCCGAAGCCTCGCTGCCGGCCGACCTGCCGCGCGTTCTCATCCAGATTCCGGTCTATAACGAACCTCTGGTCGTGGAGCGTGCCGTGACCGCAGCAGGCGCGCTCGTCTGGCCGCGCGATCGGCTCACCATCCAGCTCCTAGACGACAGCAACGACCTCACTTCGGACATCGCCGTTCACGCCGTCGCCCGTCTTCGGCGGGAGGGCATCGACGCCCATCACGTTCGCCGGAGCGATCGCAGCGGCTTCAAGGCCGGGGCTCTGGCTGCTGGCCTGGCGCTCGACGACGCGCCCTATGTCGCCGTGTTCGATGCCGATTTCGTGCCGCCGCCCGATTGGCTCCGTCGAGCGATGGCCGCAATGCTGGCCAATCCGAGGGCAGCCTTCGTGCAGACCCGCATCGAGTGGGGCAATGGCGACAGCAATTGGCTGACCCGTGCCCAGCGGCTCATGCAGGATGCGCATTTCGCGGTCGAGCAGGATGTGCGGGCGCGGCGCGGCGTACCTTTCCAGTTCAACGGCACCGGCGGCATCTGGCGCCGGGCGGCGGTGGAGGAGGCGGGCGGCTGGTCGCACGACACGCTGTCGGAGGATCTCGACCTCGTGCTGCGGACTTACCTCAAGGGGTGGACCGGCGTTTTCCTGATGGAGCCCCATGTCGTGGGCGAGCTGCCGCAGAAGGTCGACGAGTTCGGAGTTCAGCAGAGCCGCTGGTCCAAGGGGTTCATCCAGGTCGCGCGCAAGCTCCTGGGACCGATCTGGAATGCCGATTGGTCGACAGAGGCGAAATTCACGACCACGGTGGCGCTCGGCCAGCAGCTCATCTTTCCGCTGCTCGCGGTCGGCATCGTCGGGCTTTTCATTTCGATCCTGGGGCACGGCAAGCTGCTGGGCCTGTTCCGCTTCGGCCTCTGGCTGTGGCTGATCGGCATGCTGGCCGTGCTGCTGGGAATGACCTGGGGGGCCTATCGTCGCCTGCAACGTGGCGATCTGATGCGCTACCTCGTCACGGCGGCAAGCGTGCCGGCGCTGATCGTGTACCTTGCCTTCGTCAATACCGCCTCGATCGTCGGCGCGGGCTTTGGCAAGAAGACCGAGTTCAAACGTACGCCGAAGACAGGAATCTGAGCGAGCTATGGCGGTAATCCTGGCGACTTTGGCCCTCCTGCTCGCCGCGATCTTTGCGGTGTGCTGCGTGTTGCTCGCCTCCTTCATCGGCAGCCTGCTCTATATGGTCGTGCTGCACCATCGGCTGAAGGAAGCGGGATTGCGCCGCGAGGAGACGCTGCTCGCCACGCCACTGCCGCCCGACGCCGAGCTGCCGCATGTGGTGGTGCAGATTCCTTCGTTCAACGAAGGAGCCGTGGTACGCCGCGGGGCACAGGCGGCCGCCGATCTCGACTGGCCGCGCGACAAGCTGCACATCCAGCTTCTCGACGACAGTACGGACGAGACTGCCGAAATGGTGCGTGCCGTGGCGGCAGAGTTGCGGGCCAAGGGCTTCGACATCGTGGCTCTGCAGCGCACCGATCGCAGCGGCTACAAGGGCGGGGCCCTGCATGAGGCGATGCAGAAGACGCCTTACGACTACTTCGCGATCTTCGACGTCGACTACATCCCGTCGCCTGATTTCCTGCGCGTCTGCATGCGGCCATTCTTCGCCGAGCCGAAGACCGCCTTCGTCCAGGCCCGTTTCGACTTCCTCAATCCGCACGAAAATGCGCTCACCGAGATGCAGATGGTGACGCTCGATGCCCATCTCGGGATCGAGCAGGCGACCCGCTGCTGGGCAGGCCATCCGCTGCCCTTCAACGGGACCTGTGGCATCTGGCAGCGCGCGGCGATCGAAGCGGGAGGCGGCTGGAAGGGCGATACCGTCACCGAGGATCTCGACCTGACCTACCGCGGCTGGGTCAAGGGCTGGCGCGCGCTGTTCCTGACCAGCGTGGGCGTGCCGGGCGAGTTGCCGGCCGACACCAAGACCTGGCTGCGCCAGCAGCAGCGCTGGCAGGATGGATTTCGCCACGTTTCTTGGCGGATGTTTCCTGAGATCCTGAAGAGCCGCACGATCAAGCCTGCGGCCAAGGGAGCGGCGCTCTTGCACCTGTGCATGTCGCTCAATCAGCCGGTGTTGCTGGTTGGCGTTTCCGCCGGTCTGCTGGCCGCGCTGCTGGCGCCATCGCTGATCCCGTTGCTGCTGACGCTGTTCATCATCACCTTTGCCTGGGTGCTGTTCTGCGCCACCACCTTCCTGCGTGCGGGTCACAATTTCATTCGCGGCGGTGAAATCCCGCCGGGCCAGTTCGCGATTGTGCTGCTGCGCTTCGTCGGCGGTCAGGCCGCGACGGTGGTCCGCTCGCTCGGTGTCCATATCAAGAAGCTGTTCAGCAAGCCCAAGCCTGTCGTCTTCGACCGCACACCCAAGCGCGGCACCTGAACCGGAGTTGGCTAGGCGTTAGGCGAGGGCGCCTTCGCGCAATAGCGGATGGTGCGCACAGCGCAGGCCGCCGCCCGTTGCGATCGGGCCGTCGAAGGGCAGAGGGATGACCTCGACCTTGCGCCGCTTCAGCTCATCGATGACGCGAGCATTATCGGCATCGACGATCGCGTGGCCTTCTTCGAGGACCAGGCAGTTGGTGGCCAGCAGGGTCGCTTCTTCGACGGAGACTTCGATCTTGTCCCAGTCGCGTAGCGACATGGGGAGGCCGTCGATCAGCTTCTGCGGGCAGTAGATCAGCAGGCCGGGCTTGACCAGCGCCATTGCGCAGTCGAGGTGCAGCACGTTGGAGCGCAACGCCACGGGGATCACCCGGTATCGGTCACCCAGCAGCGCCTGCAGCCAGTCGGCGCCCGCCAGATCGGAGGCGCAGCCGGAGATGCCGACATAGATTTCGTAACCGTTCAGCAGCGTATCGCCGCCTTCGAGGAACGGTCCGTCGACGCAGCCGGGCGAGCCCAGCGGTACGCTGGACCAGCGAGCGCCGCGTTGCTGAACGACTTGCTGGATGATCGGGCGCAAGCCAAAACGTTCGCGCTGCCGGCACTTCAGGCGCAGCGACGCGTCGATGACGTGGTGTCCAACGACGATCATGCCGTCGCGCGGGAAAAGCTGGGCGCCTTCACCGTTGGGCGCCATGAAGGTTCGTTCTTCGCCCTTCAGCCGCTCGGGGCGATGGACGGTGACGCCTTGGCGCGCCACCAGTTCGGCTAAGGCATCGGCCTGATCTTCGATGAGCTTTGCCCTCGCCGGATCGACGTCGATCAGACGTTGACCAACATGAGCCCGGCAGAACGCCGCGCCGTCTGATGTCAGCCAGCGCTGCGAAGGCTCGTGGAAAACAACGAAGTCCTCGGCGGGCGATATCCCGATGACGACTTCGCGCAGTTGGCCCCATTCGTGATGAGCGCCGAACAGCATCCGTCACACGCGCGCGTAGATGTCTTCGTAGCGGACGATGTCGTCTTCCTCGACATAGTCGCCGGTCTGAACCTCGACCACTTCCAGAAGGTCGGGGCCCGGATTGGCGAGACGGTGGATGCCGCCGATCGGGATGTAGGTCGATTCGTTTTCGTGCAAGGTCGTGATCTGGCCGTCGAGCGTCACTTCGGCAACACCCTTCACGACCACCCAATGCTCGGCGCGGCGGTTGTGGCTCTGCAGGCTGAGCTTGGCGCCCGGATTGACCGTCAGACGCTTTGCGCGGAAACGTTCGCCGCGATCGATGTCCTGATAGCTGCCCCAGGGCCGGTGAATCACCGTGTGCTCCGTAGCCGCGCGATGATTGCCGTCCGACATGCGCTGCACAACGTCCTTCAATCGCGGGAGGTTGTCGCGATGACCGACCAGCACGGCATCGTTCATCGCCACGACCACGACATCCTCGACGCCGATCACCGCTGTCAGCGGACCGTCGGAGCGGATGTAGGAGTTGCGGACATGGTCGACCTCGACCGGACCTTCGGTGACGTTGCCGGCACTGTCGGCCTCGCCGACATCGAGCAGGGCGTCCCAGGTGCCAAGATCGGACCAGCGGAACTTGGCCGGCACCACCCAGCATTTGTCGGTGCGTTCCATCACGGCGTAGTCGATCGACTTAGCCGGTGCCTTGGCGAAGGCTTCGGCGTCGAGAAATATCGTCGAACCCATCTTCTTCGCTTTGGCGACAGCCTCTTCGGCAGCGGCGGCCATGGCAGGCTCGAAGCGAGCCATCTCCGACAGCATCAGTTCGGGCGGGAACAGGAAGTTGCCGCTGTTCCACAGAAGGCCCTCGGCGATATAGCGCAGCGCCGTCTGGGCATTAGGCTTTTCGACGAAAGCGGCGACCTTCTGGACGGGGCCGATGCGCTCGCTGCCCGGCCGGATGTAGCCGTAGTCGGTCTTGGGCTCCGTCGGTGGAATGCCGAAGGTCACGATGCCGCCCTTCTGCACGGCGTTGAGCCCGTCGCGGCAGCCCGCGAGGAACTCCTCCGCCCCGATCACCAGATGGTCCGACGCCAGCGCCAGCACAGCCTTGGCGCCGAGGTTGCGCGTATAGACGGCGGCCGCGGCCATGGCCGGACCGGAATCTCGGCGTGACGGCTCGACCAGAATGTCGATCTCGATGCCGACTTCACTGGCCTGCTTCTCGGCCATGAAGCGGTAGGCTTCGTTGGTCGCGATCACGGGCCGACCGAACAGGCCGCGGTCGGCTACGCGCACCAGAGTCTGCTGGAAGGTCGATTGCTTGCCCAGCAGCGGGACGAACTGCTTGGGCATGCTTTCGCGCGACAGCGGCCACAGGCGCTTGCCGGAGCCTCCGACCAGGATGACGGGCGTGATCTGCGACATGGCGACTGCTTTCGTTATTGACGGGCGTTCTACCGGGCGGCCGAGGCCGCATGTCGGGCCGCGATATAGCCGAAGGTGAGGGCCGGGCCAATGGTGATGCCCGCACCTGGATAGGTGCCACCCATGACGCTGGTCATGTCGTTGCCGGCGGCATAGAGGCCGCGAATGGGCGCGCCTGCACTATCGAGGACACGGGCATGGCCGTCGACCCTGAGGCCCAGGAAGGTGCCGATATCGCCCGGAATCATTTTCATGGCGTAGAACGGCGCTTGCACGAGCGGTGCGAGACAGGGGTTGGGGCCGTGGGTGGGGTCTCCGTTGAAGCGGTGATAGGCGTCCGTTCCCTTGCCGAACTCGGGATCTTCACCGCGCGCCGCGTTCGCGTTGAAGCGGTCGATAGTGGCCTGCAGGGCGTCTGCGGAAATGCCGGTCTTGCCTGCCAGCTCCGCCCAGCTTCCGGCACTCAGCAAGTAGCCGCTTCGGAGATGTGGCCCGAGGGGCAGCGGTGCCGGCCCAATGGCGCCCATGCCGTAGCGGCGGATCGCACGATGGTCACAGATCAACCAGCAGCTCGTTTCCGCGCGGCCGCGGCAGGTCTCGACCATGGCGGGCACGAAGTCATGGTAGGAGGCGGACTCGTTGGTGAATCGCCGGCCGGTGGCATCGACGGCGATGTAGCCCGGCTTGCCGCGTTCGTAGAAGTGCGGAAAGGGCAGGGTCGATCCGTCGGGCTGCGGGACCAGCGAGACCGGCACCCAGGCCGCGGCGTAGGCGACGTCCTCCGCCATCACCCCGCCTGCCGACTGGCCGAGCCGAATGCCGTCGCCGCGATTGCCGGGCGGCGGAGCCGAACGGTGCGCATGTCCCTCGTGAACATGGCCGTAGTAGCGGCGCTTCAATTCATCGTCGGCCGGGAAGCCGCCGCAGGCCAGCACAACACCATGGCGTGCACGGATTTCTTGCCGCTGGCCGTTGCGCTTCACAGCCGCGCCGACGACGGCGCCGTCGCGTTGCACCAACTCCACCACCGGGCTTTCCAGCCAAAGATCGATGCCGCGTTCCTGGGCCGAAAGCGCCATCCCGGCGATCAACGCATTGCCATTGGTGAGGCGTGTTCCGCGGGCGTGGCTGGTTCGGTCGACGGCATAGCGGATCGTCATGCCCGCCACGTGGAGCGCCGAACGGGCGGAACGGGTCATGCGGAAGACATGCGGGAGGTCGTTGCGGCCGAGCATCATGCCGCCGAAGGCCATCATGGTGCGTAGCGGGGCCCGCAGCTCGGCGAAGCGCTTGCCGAGGCGACGTCCGTCGAACGGCAACGGCAGGAGCGAACGGCCGCCCTGTGCAGCGCCTGCTTTGGTCGGATGATAGTCCGCCCAGATCGGCACCGCCTCGTAGCGGACATAGGTGTTGTTCTCGATGAACTCGACCGCCGGATTGCAGTTGTCGAGGAAGGCGTTGGCGAGTTCGAGGTTCAGTCGGTTGCCTGCCTCCTGCTGTAGGTAGGTGAGCGCATCCTCCTTGGAGTCGGCAATGCCCAGAGCCCGGCCGTGTCGGTTACCGGGAATCCAGATGACGCCGGCGGAGTAGGCCGTGGTGCCGCCGAACAGCGGCTCCTTCTCGACCATCAGCACGCTCAGGCCTGCATGGGAGGCGGTCAGTGCCGCCGAGAAGCCGGCGGCACCCGAGCCGACGACGAGAAGGTCGGTTTCGATCATCGTTTGCCTTCGCGACCGAGGTTTTCTTCGCGCCGCCGTGTGGCCTCGTTCTCCACCGCTTCGGCCAGTGCCGGGATATGCGAGGCAATCTCGTAGAAGTCGCTGGCATAAAGAACCAGCAGGGTAGTTGGCCGAGTCGTCGCGACCGAAGCGGCGCGCGGCTGGCGATTGAGCAGCGCCATTTCACCGAAGAACGCTCCGTCGTCCAACCGTACCGAGCCGCCGGTCGGCAATCGCACCTCGACCTCGCCGTTCGAGATGAAAAACATCGAGTCGCCGGGATCGCCCCGACGCAACACCGTCACATGGGCGGGGTAGTAGCGCGTGCGCAACTTGCCCACGATCTCCGACAAGGTAACGACGCCGAGGGAGGCGAAGATGGGAACCCGCGAGACCTGATCCCAAACGCGCAGATATTCGCGTCGCCGCTCTTCCTGTGCAAAGCCGGTCGCGAGCACGCCGGTCATCAGCGCGAGCACGGCGATGCCGCTGATCATCAGCAGCGAGCCGATCATCCGGCCGCCGACGGTAAGAGGCACGACGTCGCCGTAGCCCGTGGTCGTCAGAGTAACGACCGCCCACCACATGGCATTGGGCAGGCTGCCGAAAGCCTCGGGCTGCTTCACGCGCTCGAACATGTGCGCAGCAGTGGCCGCGGCCATCAACAGGATGGCAAAGACAATCAGCACACTGGCGATCGGCGCGCGTTCGTTCGAGATCACGCGGGCCAGGGTGCCGAAGGCCGGCGCATGCAGACCGAGCTTCATGATCCACAGGATGCAGAAGACGGACGCCGTATCGGTACCTGTGATGCCGTAGCCGCCGGTCATCATGACGGCCGGCATGGTCGCCAGCAGGCCGATCAAGCCAGGAAGGGTGGCGACCCAGTGCAGTCGTGCCCGCATCGGCGGCATCTCGGCATAGAGCGGCATCTCGGGGGCGATCCAGAGCCGGACGAGATATTCAACCAGGAAGACAATCGTGACGATCCAGATTGCGCTGCGGAGATAGACGCGATGCCCCGCCGCGAATTCGTCGATCGAGAGCAGGATCACTGCCAGCAGGCCGACAGCCAGAACGATAAGATGGAAGGCCCGCCAGCGCCGCGCAGCGGGGCTGGGCTCGGCAGGACGCAGGACCGAGAAAACCTGCGATCGGAGTGTCTTTGACGCGGCCGTCACAGGGCGACCATAGGCGGCTTGGCGTGCCAATTGCAACGCGGGGAGGCCCGGTTTACGGTCGTGTCCGCGTCGCGGTTAGGGGTATCAGATCAAGGTGGTTAACGATTTGCGCATTGCCGTCGATATCGGCGGCACTTTCACGGATGTGGTGCTGGAACAGGGGGCTAGGCGGCTCACGCGCAAGCTGCTGACGACGCCCCAGCGGCCCGAAGAAGCGGTGCTTCAAGGCGTCCGCCTGATCCTGGGGGATGCCGGCAAGGGTTTTGGCGACATCGCTGTGTTCGTGCACGGCACGACGCTCGCGACCAACGCCGTCATCGAACGGCGCGGCGCGCGCACGGCCCTGATCGCGACGGAAGGCTTCCGCGACGTTCTCGATATTGCCAACGAAAGCCGCTACGACCAGTACGACCTGACCATCGAGAAGCCCAAGCCCCTGGTGCCGCGCGCGCTGCGCTTTACCGTGCCGGAACGCATGGACGTGCACGGCAAGGAGCGACTGCCGCTCGACGAGGCGGCCGTCCGGGAGTTGGCCAAGCAGCTCAAGCGCGAGAGCATCGAAAGCGTGGCCATCGCCTTCATGCACTCCTACGTCAATCCCGTGCACGAGCGCCGGGTGCGCGACATCCTGAAAGCCGAGCTGCCTGATCTCTGGGTGACGCTCTCCAGCGAGGTCTGTCCCGAGGTGCGCGAATACGAGCGCACGTCGACGGCCGTTGCCAATGCCTACGTGCAGCCGCTGATGGATTCCTACCTCGCGCGCATGCAGTCGGCCTTCGTGGCCGAGAAGTTCAAGGGCACGATCTATCTCGTGACGTCCGGCGGCGGTCTCACCGCCATCGAGACGGCGCGGCGCTTTCCGGTGCGTCTGGTCGAGTCCGGCCCGGCCGGTGGCGCGATCTTTGCTGCACAGGTTGCGGCCCGCGCCGGCGAGAAGCGGGCGCTGAGCTACGACATGGGGGGCACCACGGCCAAGATCTGCCTGATCGACGATTATCAGCCGCACACGGCGCGGCTCTTCGAGGTCGACCGCGCGGCGCGCTTCCTCAAGGGCTCCGGCCTGCCCGTACGCATCCCGGTCATCGAGATGGTCGAGATCGGCGCGGGCGGCGGCTCGATTGCACGGCTCGATGCGTTGAAGCGGGTCACCGTCGGGCCGGAGAGCGCAGGCGCGGAGCCGGGACCGGCCTGCTATGGCCGCGGCGGCAGGCATCCCGCCGTCACCGACGCCAACGTCGTGCTGGGCACCATCGATCCTGCGCACTTCGCGGGTGGCTCGATCGCGCTCGATATCGAGGCGGCCCGCGGCGCGCTGGAGCGCGATGTCGCGGAAGGTATCGGCCTGTCGACCGAGATGGGCGCATACGCCGTCTACGAGATGGTGTCGGAGAACATGGCGAGTGCGGCGCGAGTCCACGCCGTCGAGCGCGGCTCGGTGGTCAATCAATATACGCTGGTCGCCTTCGGCGGCGGCGCACCGCTCCATGCCGCGCGCGTTGCCGAGAAGATCGGCGTCCAGCGCGTGATCGTGCCGCCCAATGCCGGTGTCGGTTCGGCGGTGGGCTTTCTCGCTGCACCTGTGTCCTATGAACTCGTGCGCAGCCGCTACATGCGTCTCGACACGTTCGATGCGGTGGGAGCGACAGAGCTTCTCAACGAGATGAGCGCGGAAGCGACGGCCCTGGTGGCGCCGGGGGCGCGCGGTCTGCCGACCTTCGAGCGCCGTGTCGCGTTCATGCGTTACGTCGGTCAGGGCCACGAAATCATGGTGACTTTGCCGCAGCGGCCGCTCACCGAAGCGGATACCCAGGCGCTGCGCGAGGCCTATGAGAAGGACTATGCCGTCCTGTTCGAGCGGCACATCCCCAACGCCGCGATCGAGGTGCTGAGCTGGTCGGTGCAGGTCTCGACCGAGGCCAAGCGACCGGAGGTGCAGGGCAAGGCGGGGACCGCAGCTGCGCCCGAGCCCGTAGGCCGGCGGCCGGTGTTCGATGGCCGCAGCGGCAAGTCGGCCGAGGTGCCGGTGTATCTCCGCGAGAGTCTGCCACCGGGGAGCGCATTCCAGGGGCCGGCAATCGTCGCCGAAGACGAGACTTCGACCTTCATTTCCGCGAGTTTTGCCGCGCATATCGATGCGTCCGGCTGTATCGTCATGGATCGCAAAGACGCGTGAGGAACCACCGATGAGCCAATCCAACAGCGTCGGCCTGATCGACCTGCAGATCATGTGGAACCGCTTGATCGCGGTGGTCGAAGAGCAGGCGCAGACCCTGATGCGCACTGCCTTCAGCCCGATCGTGCGCGAGTGCGGCGACCTCTCCGCCGGCGTCTTCGACCTTCAGGGGCGGATGCTCGCCCAGGCGGTGACGGGCACGCCGGGCCATGTGAACTCGATGGCCGAATCGGTGAAGCACTTCCTGCGTTACTTTCCGGTCGAGAGCATGAAGCCGGGGGATGCCTACATCACCAACGATCCCTGGATGGGTACGGGCCATCTCAACGATTTCGTCATCACCACGCCCTGCTTCCACAACGGCAAGCTGGTGGCGCTGTTCTCCTGCACCAGCCATCTCATGGATATCGGTGGCATCGGCTTCGGTCCCGATGCGACCGACGTCTTCATGGAAGGCCTCTATATTCCGATGCTGAAGCTCTTCGACCAGGGCAAGGCAAACGAGACATTGTTTGCGATGATCCGCGCCAACACGCGCCAGCCGGTCGACACCGAAGGCGACGTCTACTCTCTGGCCGGCTGTAACGATGTCGGCGCGCGCCGTCTGGTCGAGATGCTGGACGAGTTCGGCATCGACTCGCTGGACGAACTCGGCGACCACATCATCGCCCGCTCGCGCGAGGCCGTGCTGGCGGAGATCGCCAAGCTGCCCAAAGGCACCTGGCACAACACCATGACGGTCGACGGCTACGACGAGCCGGTGACCTTGTCGGCCTCGCTCACCGTGTCCGACACGGGCATCCATGTCGATTACACCGGTACCACCGGCGTGTCGCGGCGTGGCATCAACGTGCCGCACGCCTATACGACGGCCTATACGGTGTTCGGCCTGGGATGCGTGGTCTCCACACATATTCCCAACAACGCAGGCTCGCTCGAGCCGCTTACCGTATCGGCGCCCGAGGGCTCCATCCTGAATGCACCCAAGCCCAGCGCCGTGGCCTCGCGTCATGTCATCGGCCAGATGCTGCCGGACGTGACCTTTGGCTGCCTGCGCCAGGCGGTGCCCGAGCGGGTGCCTGCCGAGGGCACTTCCTGCCTGTGGAACATCAACGTGCGCGGCCACGTGAAAGGCGGCGAGGGCGGCAACTACGGATTCGGCATGGCCATCACCTCCAACGGCGGTACAGGTGCGCGTCCGGACAAGGACGGGCTCTCTGCCACGGCCTATCCCAGCGGCGTGCGTGGCACGCCCGTCGAGATCGCCGAGACACAGACGCCGCTCATTTTCTGGCGCAAGGAGTTCCGTCCCGACTCCGGCGGTGCCGGCCGCACGCGTGGCGGGCTGGGCCAGATCATGGAAATCGAAAGCGGCATCGCGGAGCCGTTTGATCTGTTGGCCGCTTTTGACCGCATCGACCATCCGCCGCGCGGCCGCGACGGTGGCGCCGATGGCGAGGCGGGGTTCGTGGCGCTTAAGTCCGGTGGTAAGCTCAAAGGCAAGGGCTTCCAGCTGATTCCACCGGGCGACCGCCTCGTAATCATGACGCCGGGTGGTGCCGGTATCGGCGCGCCGGCCGAACGCGATCGGGTTCAAGTCGCTAACGATCTCGCCGACGGCTTGATCTCCGAGGAAGCAGCTAGCAAGCTATATGCATATAAGCCGCTTCAAGCGGCAGAATAGCAAAACAGGGAAACAGGGAAGGGAGACTTCGATGAAACTGGGACGCCGAACCGCACTGAAGGTTGGCGCCGGCGCGGCAATGTTCGCACCGGCGATCGTGAAGGCGCAGTCGGGCATGAAGCTTGACCTGGCAACGGTCTGGCCCGATGGCAACTACCACACCAAGAACGCCAAGAAGTTCGCCGAGGAAGTCGGCAAGGCGACCAACGGCGGCGTGGCGATCACCGTCCATTCCGGCGGGTCGCTGGGCTACAAGGGACCCGAACAGCTCAACGCCGTGCGCGACGGGCTGGTGCCGATGGCCGATATCCTGAACATCCAGCAGGTCGGCGATGCGCCGCTGCTGGGCATCGAGGGCGTGCCCTTCCTCGTCGGCAATGCCGATGAACTCAAGGTGCTGCAGAAGTATGCGCGGCCCGAGTTCGACAAGATCGCCACCAAGTTCAACCAGACGATCCTCTACACGGTGCCGTGGCCCACGCAGTACATCCATTGCAATGTCAAGGCGGACACGGTCGACGGCCTGAAGGGCCTCAAGATCCGTGTGCCCGACCGTCAGGCCGGCGACATGATCAATCTGCTCGGCATGTCGGCCGTGCAGATCCCCTGGGGCGAGACGGTGCCGGCGCTGGCGTCGGGCGCCGTGGTGGGCGTCAGCACCTCCTCGGTGTCGGGCGTCGACGGCAAGTTCTGGGAGTTCCTCAAGGTCTTCTACAAGACCAATCATGTCTGGAGCAGCCAGATCGTCACCATCAACAACGACACCTGGAAGAAGATTTCGCCGGCCAATCAGAAGGCGATCACCGATCTCGCGGCGAAGCTGCAGCCGGAGTTCTGGCAGGTCTCGATCGATGCCGACCAGGCCAGCGCCAAGCGGATGATCGAAGGCGGCATGACCATGATCGAAGTGCCGCCGGCCATGTTGGCCGACATGCGCAAGCGGACCGCCTCGCTCGAGAAGGCCTTCATCGATCGCGCCGGTCCGGTCTCGGCCGACATCATCGCCAAGTACAAGAAAGAGCTGGGCCGCTCGTAGCCGGTCTTTGTCGGGAGCGGGTCGGTTGGACGGCGCGCTCCCGCCGAATCTCAAAAGAAAAGAGGAGTATGGATGAAGGCGGATCCGGCGGGCCGTGTCCTTGACCTGATCGATGGGCTGTCGATGTGGGGTGCCTGGGCATCCGCGCTCTGCATCGTCTCGATTCTCGGCCTGATCGTAGCCGAAGTTCTGTCGCGCAACTTCTTCAATGTCAGCCTCTACTTCGCCTGGGAGTTCAGTGCGTACCTCATGGGCGCGGCCTTCCTGATGGGCGCGGCCTATGCGCTGCGCGCCGGGGCGCAAATCCGCGTCAATGTGCTGCTGGAGAACGTGCCGAAGCCTATGGCGCGGCTGCTGGATATCTTCGCCACGATCTGTGGCGTGCTGATCGCCGTCTACCTTACCTGGGCGCTGGGCGAACTCACCTGGCTGTCCTACGTCCGCGAGTCACGCTCGCCGGAAAAGAGCGAGATCCTGCGCTGGATCACCCAGTTCCCGTTGGCGCTGGGCTCGCTCCTCTTCACGTTGCAAACGATTGCACGGCTCGGCCGCCTGCTGCGCGGCGAGCCGGGCGATGATTCCCGTCTCCGTATCGGTCAGGACATCGAATAACGCATGAGTGCCATCCTGACCTGGTTGCTGGTTCTGATGACCGCAACCCTCTGTCTCGGTATCTGGATCGGTCCTGCGCTTCTCGCGGTGGGCGTCGGCCTCCTGGAGATGTTCACGAACCGGCCGACGCACAAGCTGATCGGTGCCTGGGCGTTCAACGTCCTCACTTCGTCGGACATCGTCTCGCTGCCGCTGTTCATCTTGATGGGTGAGCTGCTGTTCCGTACGCGGCTGTCGCAGTCCCTGTTCTCGGGAATTGCCCCCTGGATGAGCTTCCTGCCGGGGCGGCTGTTCCACACAACGGTGATCGGCTGCTCGATGTTTGCCGCCATCTCGGGGTCGTCGGCCGCGACGACGCAGGTGGTGGGCCGCATCACCCTGACCGAGCTCTTGAACCGCGGTTATGACAGGGGGCTCGCGGTCGGCAGCCTGGCGGGAGGGGGAACGCTCGGCTTCCTGATCCCGCCATCGATCCCCATGATCATCTACGCGGTGCTGGCCGAGGAATCGCTGCTGCGATTGTTTACGGCGGGCTTCCTGCCGGGGATCGCGTTGGCCGGCTGTTTCATGGCCTATATGGGCTTGCGGGCGACCCTCAATCCGAAGCTTTTGCCGAGTGACGATCACGGCAACTGGACGTGGTCCGATCGCTTCCGCAGCCTGATCGAGCTGGGGCCGGTCGCCTTCCTGATCCTCTCGGTGCTCGGCACCATGTATGCCGGCATCGCCAGCCCCTCCGAGGCTTCGGCGATCGGCGTGCTGGGAGCCTTGGCGGTGGCCGCCTTCCAGCGCACGTTGAGCTGGAAGGGGCTGCGCGATGCCCTGCTGGGCTCGGTTCAGACGACCTGCATGATCGGGATGATCGTCCTTGGCGCCTTCGTGGTCGGCACGGTGCTCGCCAACCTGCGCGTGCCGCAGTTCGTCTCGGCGGAAATCACCTCGTGGAACCTGTCGCCCTTCGTGTTGATCATGTTCCTGATGTTCTTCTACATCCTGCTCGGCACGGTGCTGGAAGGCTTCTCCATGATCGTACTGACCCTGCCGATCGTGCTGCCGGTCGTGCTGGCGGCGGGCTTCGACAAGGTGTGGTTCGGCGTCTTCCTGATCCTGACCATCGAGATGGCGCAGATCACCCCGCCGGTGGCCTTCAACCTGTTCGTCATCCAGAACATCACGGGCGACTCGCAGACCTACGTCGCCTGGAAGGTCATCCCATTCTTCCTGATCATGATGGGCTTTACGGCCCTGATGACCATCTTCCCCAGCTTCGTGACCTGGCCGGCCGATTTCATCCTGTCGAGGTAGATCGGCCTCTGCCAAACTCCCGAGACTGGAAGTTCTCGGGGGATGAATGGAACCGCGTCAGGTCAAGACAGGCGCCGATGCGCGCAAGATCGTCAAGCAACGCGGACTGACCCACGTCAAGGTGGGCGTCCACGACATAGACGGGGTCCTACGCGGCAAGTACCTGCACGTCGACAAGTTCAACTCGGCGCTCGACGGCGGCTTCGGCTTCTGTGACGTCGTGCTGGGCTGGGACATCAACGACCAGCTTTACGACAACGTCACCTATACCGGCTGGCACACCGCCTACCCCGACGCCATGGTGCGCATCCTGCCCGAGACGTGCCGCGAGATCGCGACCGAGCCGGGCAACCTGATGTTTCTCTGCGAGTTCGTGGACCGAGCCGAGGAGATCTGTCCACGCGGGGTGCTGCGGCGCGTGCTGGCACGGGCAGCCAGGCTCGGCTTCGAGGTCAAGGTGGGCTTCGAATACGAGTTCTTCGTCTTCGCCGAGACGCCCGAGTCGATCCGCGAGAAAGGCTACAGGAACCTGAAGCCAATCTCGCCGGGCTTCTTCGGTTACTCGGTGCTGCGCAACTCCGTGCTGAGCGACTGGTACAAGGACCTCCTCGCCATGTGCGAGGCGATGGACATGGGCATCGAGGGGCTGCACACCGAGACCGGCGCGGGCGTGCTGGAAGCGGCGTTGCGCGTCGACGATGCGCTGGCGGCGACCGACAAGGCCGCGCTCTTCAAGCTCTTCACCAAGGTGCTGGCGCAGAAGCGCGGCTGGCTCGCCACCTTCATGGCTAAATGGTCGAAGGACTGGCCCGGCTGCGGCGGCCACATGCACATGTCGCTGTGGAAGGGCGGCAAGCCGGTGTTCTTCGACGAGAAGGCGCCTTATCGCATGAGCCCGACCATGCGCCATTTCGTGGGAGGCCAGGCGGCGCTGATGCCCGAGCTGCTGGGCATGGTGGCATCCAACGTGAACTCCTATCGCCGGTTGATTCCGGGCTTCTGGGCGCCGACCGTGTCGAGCTGGGGTGTGGAGAACCGCACGACCTCGCTGCGTGTCATTCCGGGCTCGGCCAAGTCGACGCGCGTGGAGTATCGCGTCGCCGCGGCGGATGCGAACCCGTACCTCGCCCTGGCGGCAGCGGTCGGCGCAGGCCTGTGGGGCATCGAGAACAAGGTCGATCCCGGCGAGCCGGTTAAGGGCAATTCCTACGAGAAGAAGCATCCGGCGAGGGCAGAGCTTCCGCGCACCCTGATGGAGGCGGCGGGCCGGCTGAAGGCATCGAAGGTGGCACGCGACCTGTTCGGCGATGCCTTCGTCGATCATTATGCTGCAACACGTGAGTGGGAAGAGCGGGAGTTCCGCAAGGCCATCACGGAATGGGAACTCGACCGCTATATGGAAATCATCTGATGTCACTCGTCGGCAACTGGAACTATCCGACCTCGATTCGCTTCGGCGCTGGCCGTATCCGCGAGCTGGCCGACGCTTGCAAGGCCGTGGGGCTGCGCCGCCCGTTGCTGGTCACCGATCCCGGCCTCGCCAAGCTGCCGATGATCGGCGACGCCGTGACGGGCCTGCGCAAGGCCGGCCTCGAAGTGGCGCTGTTCAGCGACGTGAAGCCCAATCCGGTGGCTGCCAATGTCGAGGCCGGCATCCGGGTGCTGCGGGCCGGCAAGCATGATGGCGTGATCGCCTGGGGCGGCGGCTCTGGCATCGACGCGGCCAAGGCCATTGCCTTCATGGCGGGCCAGACGCGGCCGCTCTGGGATTTCGAGGATGTCGGCGACTGGTGGACACGCGCCAATCCGGCCGGGATCTATCCCTCGATCGCCGTGCCCACGACGGCCGGCACCGGCTCTGAGACGGGCCGGGCGTCGGTGATCACCAACGAGCAGACGCACACCAAAAAGGTGATCTTCCATCCCAAGATGATGCCCTCGATTGTCATTGCCGATCCCGAACTGTCGGTCGGCCTGCCGGCCAAGCTCACGGCCGGCACGGGCATGGATGCCTTCATCCATTGCTTCGAGGCGTATTGCGCGCCGGGCTATCATCCCTATGCCGAAGGCATCGCCGTCGAGGGCATGCGGCTGGTGAAGGAGAACCTGGCGCGTGCGGTGAAGGACGGCCGCGACATCGAGGCCCGCAGCCACATGCTGGCGGCCTCGCAGATGGGCTCGACGGCCTTCCAGAAGGGGCTGGGGGCCATCCATTCCCTGTCGCATCCGGTGGGCGCCGTGCTCGACACGCATCATGGCCTCACCAACGCCGTCGCCATGCCTTACGTCGTGAAGTTCAATCGCGCGGCGATCGAGGAGAAGGTCGTCCGGCTGGCGCGCTGGCTCGACCTGCGCACGCCCACCTTCGACGGCTTCATGCAGTGGACCCTCGATCTGCGCCGAGAGATCGGCATTCCCCATACGCTCGCCGAGCTTGGCGTGAAGGTCGAACACCTCGACAAATTCGCTGCCATGGCCGCCGAAGATCCGACGGCGGGCGGCAATCCGATCAAGGCGGGCGTGCCGGAAATGCGCAAGATGTACGAAGCCGCCGTGGCGGGCCGGCTCTGATGGCCGCCAGCTTTCCGACGCAGGCCCGGGTCGTCATCGTCGGTGGTGGCATCATGGGATGTTCCACGGCCTACCATCTCGCCAAGCTCGGCTGGAAGGACGTGGTGCTGCTGGAGCAGGGCCGGTTGAGCGGCGGCACGACCTGGCACGCGGCAGGACTCGTCGGTCAGTTGCGCAGCTACCAGAACCTGACGCGCCTCATCCGCTATAGCACCGAGCTTTACTCTAAGCTCGAGGCCGAAACCGGCCTTGCCACCGGCTGGAAGCAGTGCGGCTCGCTCTCCGTTGCGCGCACCGAGGAGCGCATGGTGCTGCTGCGCCGCTCGGCGGCCATGGCCAATGCCCAGGGCGTGGCCTGCGAGCCGCTGACGCCGAAGCAGGCGGGCGAGAAATATCCCATCATGCGCACCGACGACCTGGTCGGCGCCGTGTGGCTGCCAGGAGACGGCAAGGCCAACCCGGCCGACATCACCCAGGCGCTGGCCAAGGGCGCGCGCAATGGCGGCGTGCGCATCTTCGAGAAGGTCCGGGTCACGGACGTCGATACCAAGGACGGCCGCGTCACCGGCGTGCAGACGACCGAGGGGCCGATCACGGCCGAGATCGTGGTCAATTGCGCGGGGCAGTGGGCGCGCCAGCTTGGCCGCAAGGTCGGTGTCACCGTGCCGCTCTATTCCTGCGAGCACATGTACATCGTCACCGAGAAGATGGAGGGCGTGCCGCGCGATCTGCCGGTGATGCGCGATCCTGATGGCTACATCTACTTCAAGGAAGAGGTCGGCGGCCTGCTGATGGGCGGCTTCGAGCCCGAGGCCAAGCCCTGGAACAAGGACATCATTCCCGACGATTTCGAGTTCGGTATGCTGCCGGACGACTGGGATCAGTTCCAGATCCTGATGGACAATGCGCTGATCCGCGTCCCGTCGCTGGAGAAGACCGGCATCAAGACGTTCATGAACGGGCCGGAGAGCTTTACGCCCGACCTGAACTATATCCTGGGCGAGGCGCCGCAGGTCCGTGGTTTCTTCGTCGGCGCAGGATTCAACTCGATGGGCATCGCAAGTTCCGGCGGCGCCGGCATGGCGCTTGCCGAATGGATCGTGGCCGGCGAGCCGACGATGGACCTCTGGCCGGTCGATATCCGCCGCTTCGCCAATTTCCACGGCAACGATGCCTGGCTGCGCGAAAGGGTCAGCGAGACCTTGGGGCTTCACTACAAGATGTCCTGGCCGCAGCGTGAGCAGGAGAGTGGCCGGCCGTTTCGTCGTTCGCCGCTCTACGATCGCCTGAAGGCGCGAGGCGCGTGGTTCGGCAACAAGATGGGCTGGGAGCGGCCCAACTGGTTCGCCGGAATCGGCAAAACGCCGGAAATGCAATACGGCTGGGGCCGCGGCGCCTGGTTCGATGCGGTCGCTGCCGAGCATCGCGCGACGCGCGAAGGCGTGACGGTGGTCGACGAGACCTCGTTCGGCAAGATCCTGGTACAGGGGCGCGATGCCGAAGCAGCCCTGCAACAGCTCTGCGCCAATGACGTTGCTCTGCCGGTCGGGCAGACTGCCTACACAGGCGCTTTTAATGCGCGGGGCACCTTCGAGAGCGACTTCACCGTGGCGCGGCTGGCGCGCGACAAGTTCCTGATTATCACCGGCTCGGCCCAGCCGACGCGCGACATGGATTGGCTGGGCCGCAACCTGCTGCCCGACGCACATGTCGTGCTGACGGATGTGACGTCCGCCTGGACCGTGCTGTCGGTGATGGGGCCTAAGAGCCGCGCGCTCCTGCAGAAGGTGAGCCGCGCCGACTTCTCCAACGAAGGCTTTCCATTCGCAGCGATTCGCGAGATCGGCGTGGGCTACGCCACGGTGCTGGCGGCGCGTCGCACCTATATGGGCGAACTGGGCTGGGAGCTTTACGTGCCGGCCGAGTTCGCCGCGACGGTGTTCGAGACCCTACACGAGGCAGGTGCCGAGTTCGGCCTGCGCGATGCCGGTTACTATGCGGTCGAAGGCCTGCGTCTGGAGAAGGGCTACCGCGCCTGGGGGCGCGAGTTGACTCCGGACGACACGCCGTTCCAGGCCGGCCTCGCCTGGGCCGTGAAACTCGACAAGCCCGG
The DNA here is from genome assembly GCF_000312425.1 of Reyranella massiliensis 521. Lineage (GTDB taxonomy): Bacteria > Pseudomonadota > Alphaproteobacteria > Reyranellales > Reyranellaceae > Reyranella > Reyranella massiliensis. The sequence continues at coordinate 1,299,056 of NZ_HE997181.1, forward strand.
TGGCTTTATCGGTCAGGAGGCGCTGGTCGAGGCCAAGACCAAGCCACTGACGCGGCGGCTGGTATCGGTAGTGCTCGAGGACCGCGAACCGTTGCTATGGGGCGGTGAAGCTCTTCTGCGCGACGGAGCGCCGGTGGGTGATCTCACCTCGGCTGCCTACGGCCACACGATCGGCGCTGCGCTCGGGCTGGGTTACGTGAAGCGCGCCGACGGTTCGGCAATCGATGCAGCCTGGCTGGAAGCGGGCCGGTTCGAAGTCGATCTTGCCGGCACCCGGCTCAAGGCCAAGGTCTCGCTGCGGCCGCCTTACGATTCCGCCGGAGCCCGCATCAAGGTCTGATCGGCAGGCTTGAGGCGCGTTTCGGCAAGTTCGCCGGCCGCTTCCAGGATGGGATAGGCGACCGTCGTCAGATGGCCGTTGATGCGCTTCAGGTCGCGGATCACATCCATGTGGATCGAGCTGGTCTCGATGGATTCCGGCCGGCCCTCGCGCAAGCGTGCGAAGTGGCTGTCGCCGGCGTGCATCTCCGCCTCGCGCATGGACGTCTTCTCGGCGACAAGACGCCGGGCCAGCGTGATGTCGCGGGTCGTGAACACGTTCAGGGCCAGCCGCAGGTTCTCGAGGACGCGGGCATGGAAGGCGCGGAGCTCCTTCGTGCCCTCGGCCGAGAAGGAATAGCGGTTCCTGATCTTCTTGGCGGCGAGTTCCATCAGGTTCTTGTCGATGATGTCGCCGACATGTTCGAGATTCGTGGTGAATGTCAGGATCTCGACGTAGCGCCGGCCATCCTCCTCGCCGAGCTCGTTGCGCGAGGTCTGGACGAGGTAGAGCTTGATCGCCTCGTAGAGGTGATCGACGGCATCGTCGGCCGCCTCAATCGCCTTAACCGCCCGGGCGTCGTTGTTCTCCAGGGCGTCCATGGTCTGGCGCAGCATGTCGGCGACCTTGTCGCCGAGATTGAGCGTCTCGCGCATGGCACAGGCCAACGCCTCGGCGGGCGTGTCGAGCACGTTGGGGTCGAGATGGCGAGGGCGGCCGGGGTCGTCGGCCTGAGGCCGATCAGGCACCAGCCGCCGACAGAGAGCGGCCAGGGGGTCGTTCAGCGGCAGGAAGACGATGGCTGCCACCACGCTGAACGCGGTGTGGAAATTCACCAGGAGCCGGGCGGGCGCGGGATCGATGAACGCCAGCCAGTGGTGAATGGGACCGAGGAAGAACAGCAATCCGGCCCCGACCGCGACACGCGTGATCAGATTGCCGAGAGGCACGCGACGGGCATCGACATCGGTGGTCGACTGGTCGAAGTAGGGCGCAATCGCGCCGCCGATATTGGCGCCGATGATCAGCGCAAGGCCGAGCTTGGGTTCGATAATGCCGCTGCTCGCAAAAGACATGACCAGCAGGACCGACGACAGGCTGGAATGTACGAACCACGTCGCTGCGGCAGCGAAGACGACGGCCAGCACGTATTCGTCCTGCAGGCCCGAGAGCACGGCGACGAAGGTTGGCGAGGCCCGCAGCGGCGCGGCGGCGGCTTCCAGAAGATGCAGCGACAGCAGCATCAGGCCGAGGCCAATCGCGACGCGGCCAAGATGGCGGGCCTTGTCCGAACTGTTGGACAGGAAGGCGATTACGCCGACGGCAATCATGAACGGCGACACCCAACCCAGGTTGAACGACAGGATCTGGGCGGTGAGGGTGGTGCCGACATTGGCGCCGAGCATGACGGCGAGCGCGATCGACAGCGGGATGAGTCCGCGGCTGGCAAACGAGGCCAGCAGCAGCGCTGTCGCCGTGCTCGACTGCAGGATACCGGTGAGGCCGACGCCGCCGGCAAAGGCGGTGAAGCGATTGCGCGCGCAAGCGCCGATGGCGCGGCGCAGGGTGGCGCCGAATGCGCGCGTCAGTCCGGTGCGGACCATGCGGACGCCCCAGAGCAGCAGGCAGACGCTGCCCAGCACGTTCAGAACTGTGTCGACACCCTGCATGATCGCCGAACCCTACGCCTCGCTCTCTAGATGTTAAAGTTTTTTGACTAATTTGTTACGACGCAAGCTTGCTTGCTTCGTCCATGAAGGCCCGGACCAGTGCGACGCGGCGGCGTTCCTGGAGGCAGACCGCATACTCGGCCACGGCAAGATCACGATCGGCGATGACGATGCGGCGGAAGCGGCGGTCTTCGCCGAGTTCGCTCGCAAACACTGCGCCGATACCGAAGCCTGCCGCCACCGCCTCGCGCACGCCTTCGCGCGTCTGCACTTCGACGATGGAGGCTGGCTTGATATCGGCAGCGGCCATCGCCTGTTCAAGCACTTCTCGTGTGATCGAACCGCGTTCACGCAGGACCAGTTCCTGCCCGGCAAGCGCGGCAAGAGGGGTGCGGCCACGCCGCGAGAGCGCATGGCGCGCCGGTACGAACAGGACCACTCGGTCCGTGCGCAGCCGCACCGTATGAAGCCGTGGGTCGGAAATGCTCTTGGCCATGACTGCCACATCGGCCTCGTGACGCAGCAGGCGTTCCAGCACGCCGGCGGAATTGTCGATGGAGAGCGCAAAGGTGAGGCCGCCGGCTCGTTTGCGCAGCGCGGCCATGATCGGCACGACATGATGGGCGGAGTCCGCGGCGATGCGCAAATGGCCGCGCACCAGCGCCTGCTCGCCGGCCAGCAGTGCCTGCGCCTCGTCCTGAACGGCGAAAAGGCGCGTCGTGATGCCGTGCAACTGACGGCCGGTCTCCGTTGGCGTCACGGCGCGGCTCTTCCGGTCGAACAGGCGCACGCCGTAGCTCTTCTCGAGGGCGGTTACTTGGCCCGACAGGTTGGGCTGGCTGAGGCCGGAGGCGCGCGCGGCGGCGGAAAAGGAGCCGGCTTCGGCGACAAGATGAAAGGCGCGGAGCTGCGTGGGTGTCATATAGAGAAAACCAATAGGTAGCATATGGAATATATACTGGACGGATAGAACATGCGAGCCGATCATTGATCTCATGACGACCCCGAAAGCCTCTTCCGAAACCGGCGATCCACTGCTGCTGACGCCTGGTCCGCTCACCACCTCGGCCAGCGTGAAGCAGGCCATGGTCCACGACTGGGGCTCGCGCGATCAGGGATTCATCGCCATCAACAAGATGGTGTTGGAGAAGATCGCCGAACTGGCCGGCGCGCAGGACACCCATGTCACCGTGCCAGTGCAGGGGTCGGGGACCTTCGCCGTCGAGGCGATGATCACGTCCTTCGTGCCGAAGACGGGCAAGCTCCTGGTCGTCATCAACGGCGCCTACGGCCAGCGCGCCAGGAAGATTGCGGAGATCGCAGGTCGCGGCGTTGCGACCTACGAGACGCCGGAGGACACACCGCCCGATCTCGCCAAGCTCGAAGCGATACTGGTGGCCGACAAGGCAATCACCCATGTCTTTGCGGTTCACTGCGAGACGACCTCGGGCATTCTCAATCCCATCGTCGAAATCGCTGCGCTGGTTGCGAAGCAGGGCCGCCGCCTGTTGGTCGACTCGATGTCTGCCTTCGGAGCCCTTGAGATCGATGCGCGCCAGGTGCCCTACGATGCGCTGGCGGCTTCCTCGAACAAGTGCCTCGAAGGCGTGCCGGGGCTGGGCTTCGTCGTCTGCCGCAAGGCCGCGCTGGCCGAGTGCAAGGGCAATGCGACGACGCTGGTGCTCGACCTGTTCGACCAGGCCGAGGGTTTTGCCAAGACCGGCCAGTATCGCTTCACGCCGCCGATCCACGTCATCGTGGCGCTGGGCAAGGCGATCGAGGAGCATGCGGCCGAAGGTGGCGTGGCGGGTCGCGGCAAGCGTTATCGCGAAAACGCTAAAGTGCTGATCGACGGCATGCGCGCCATGGGCTTCCGCACGCTTCTCGACGACCGGCTGCAGGCGCCGATCATCATCACCTTCCACATGCCGACCGATCCAAGGTTCGTGTTCCAGCAGTTCTATGATGGCCTGAAGGACCGCGGCTATGTGATCTATCCGGGCAAGCTCACGGTGGCGGATTCCTTCCGCATGGGCTGTATCGGCCGGCTTTATCCGGAGCACATGAAGGGCGCTCTCGCCGCGGTACGCGAGGTGCTCGACGAGATGCGTGTTTCCAACGGCGGCCCGGCCCTGGCGGCCGAGTAGGAGTTAAGAAGATGGCGCCTGACAGTCTGAACACCAGCGGCGGAGAGATCGCCGTCAACGGCCGCCGCTATCGTCTCCCGAAGGAGCCTGTCGTCGTCGTCTGCGTCGACGGTTCGGAGCCGGGCTACATCGAGCGCGCCGTCGAGGCGGGGCAGGCGCCCTGGTTCGCCAAGGTACTCAAGAACAGCACCAACCTCGTCGGCGATTGCGTGGTGCCGTCCTTCACCAACCCGAACAACCTCTCGATCGTCACCGGCCGGCCGCCGGAAGTGCATGGCATTTGCGGCAACTACTTCCTCGATCCCGACACGGGCAAGGAAGTGATGATGAACGATCCCAAGTTCCTGCGCGTCGAGACGCTGTTCCCGGCCTTGCAGCGCGCCGGCTGCCGGATCGCCGTGGTCACGGCCAAGGACAAGCTGCGCGGCCTGCTGGGCAAGGGCCTGGAGCTGGGCGCGGGCAAGGCCTGTTCCTTCTCTTCGGAGAAGTCGGACAAGGCCACGCTGGCCGAAAACGGCATCGACAAGGTGAACGAACTGGTCGGCATGGGCGTGCCCGACGTCTACAGCGCCGGCCTCTCGGAGTTCGTGTTTGCGGCCGGCGTCAAGATCATGGAACGCGACCGGCCGGAGATCATGTATCTCTCGACCACCGATTACATCCAGCACAAGCACGCACCGGGTACGCCGGTCGCCAATGCCTTCTACGCCATGATGGATGGCTATCTGGCCAAGCTCGACGCCATGGGCTGCACCATCGTGGTCACCGCCGACCACGGCATGAACGCCAAGTTCGGCAGCGACGGCCAGCCCGACGTGATCTACCTGCAAGACGTCTTCGACGGCTGGCTCGGCAAGGACAAGGCGCGGGTGATCCTGCCGATCACCGATCCCTATGTCGTGCACCACGGCGCGTTGGGTTCCTTTGCCGTCGTCTATCTGCCGCAGGGCACGACGGCCGCTGAGGCAGCCGCGAAGCTGAAGGCGATGCCGGGCGTCGAGGCCGCCCTCACGAAGGAGGAGGCGGCGGCACGCTTCGAGCTGCCGGCGGATCGTCTCGGCGACCTGATCGTGGTCTCGACCAAGCACAAGGTGCTGGGAACGTCTGCGGCACGGCACGATCTCTCGGGGCTCACCGAACCGCTGCGCAGCCATGGCGGCATTTCCGAGCAGAAGGTGCCGGTCATCTGCAATCGCAAGCTGGCCGACGGCGCCGCTGCCTCCAGGCGCTGGCGCAACTTCGACGCCTTCGATCTCGCCCTCAACCTCGTCGCCTGAGAGAGCATCCATGGACACGATCACCCGCACCGGCGCCGATGTCCGGCACGAGCATCTGCGCATCGCAGGCCGCAAGGTCGAGACGGGCGCGAGACTGGAAGTGCGCTTCCCCTGGGACAATCGCCTCGTCGGTACCGTGCCGCGCGCCACGCCGGAGCTGGTGGCCGAGGCCTTTCAGATCGCGCACGACTACAAGCCGAAGCTGACGCGGTATCAGCGCCAGCAGATCCTGCTCAAGACTGCCGACCTGCTGGTCGCGCGCAAAGAAGAGTTGTCGCGGCTCATCACCCTGGAGTCGGGACTCTGCCTGAAGGACTCGCTCTATGAGGTCGGCCGGGCCTACGATGTCTTTACGTTTGCGGGCCAGCTTTGCATGCTCGACGATGGCCAGACCTTTTCGTGCGATCTCACCCCGCACGGTAAGTCGCGCAAGATCTTCACCCTGCGTCAGCCGTTGAATGCCATTTCGGCGATCACGCCCTTCAACCATCCGCTGAACATGGTCGCGCACAAGCTGGCGCCGGCCTTCGCAACCAACAACTGCGTGGTGCTGAAACCGACGGAGCTGACGCCGCTCACCGCGCTGTTCCTGGCGGACACGCTCTACGAAGCGGGCCTGCCGCCCGAAATGCTGTCGGTCATTACCGGCAATCCGTCCGACATTGGCGACGCCATGATCGTCGATCCGCGCGCCGATCTTGTCACTTTCACGGGCTCCGTGCGGGTCGGCAAGTACATCGCCGAGAAAGCCGGCTACAAGCGCATCGTGCTGGAGCTGGGGGGCAACGATCCGCTGATCGTCATGGAGGATGCCGACCTCGACAAGGCGGCGGACCTCGCCGTTGCCGGCGCGACGAAGAACTCCGGCCAGCGCTGCACCGCCGTGAAGCGCATCCTGGTGGTGGAAAAGGTGGCCGACGTCTTCGTCGAGCGGGTGCTCGCCAAGGCGAAGAAACTCAAGGCCGGCGATCCGCTCGATCCGGAGACCGATGTCGGTACCGTCATTCACGAGCGCGCCGCCACGCTGTTCCAGAACAGGGTCAGCGAGGCGGTGGCCAAGCACGGCGCCAAGCTGCTGCATGGCAATGATCGCCGTGGCGCGCTGTTTCCGCCCACCGTGGTCGATCATGTCGACCCTCAGGCCGAGCTGGTGCGCGAGGAGACGTTCGGGCCGGCGATCCCGATCATCCGCGTCAAGGATATCGCCGACGCCATCCGCGTCTCCAACGGCACGGCCTACGGCCTCTCCTCTGGCGTCTGCACGGACCGGCTGGACTACATCACCCGCTTTGTCGACGAGCTGCAGGTCGGCACCGTCAATATTTGGGAAGTGCCTGGCTATCGCATCGAAATGTCGCCGTTCGGTGGCATCAAGGACTCCGGTCTTGGCTACAAGGAAGGTGTCCTGGAGGCGATGAAGAGCTTCACCAACGTGAAGACCTGGTCCTTGCCCTGGCCGGGCTAGGGACAGATCGAGTAGGGAGCCTCGCGTCCCTGGCAGAAGCCTCTGGACCTTCTCCTCGATAAAGAACATATAGAGAACAGTGTTCTGGAGGAGGAAGCCGTGACGGAGACGAAGTCCTATTCAGGAAGCTGCCATTGTGGGGCCGTGGCCTATGACGTCGAACTCGACGTCTCAGGGGCGATCAAGTGCAACTGTTCGATCTGCAGCCGGCTCGGCGCCGTGCTGGCTTTCGCTCCCAGAAGCAAGCTGACGATGAAGTCCGGCGAGAACACCCTCGTCGATTACCAATTCGGTAAGAAGCGTCTGCGTCATCGCCATTGCAGAACCTGCGGGATCGAGACCTTCGCCGAAGGCGCGATGCCCGACGGGACACCGACGGTCGCCATCAATCTCCGTTGCATCGATGGGATGGACGTGGACAAACTCTCGCCCCGCCCGTTCGACGGGCGAAGCCTTTAGTGTTGTGAGTAGGGGAAGCACCATGAGTGTCAGTCAGGCAGACAAGGCCAGGAAGTTCCGCGCTCTGCACGAGGCGCCCGGCGCTTTCATCATTCCCAATCCATGGGATGCGGGCTCCGCGCGCGTGTTGGCCGGCCTCGGTTTCGAGGCACTGGCAACGTCGAGCGGCGCCAAGGCGGGTGTGCTGGGGAAGCGCGACGGCAAGGTGACGCGCGAAGAAGCGCTGGCCAATGCGCGTCTGATCGTGAACGCGACCGACCTGCCGGTCGCCGCCGACCTCGAGAAGGGCTTTGGCGATTCGCCGTCGGATGCGGCCGAGACGATCCGTCAAGCCTCGGGTGTAGGTTTGGTTGGCGGCTCCATCGAGGATGCGACCGGCGACAAGGACAAGCCGCTCTACGACATCGAGACGGCTGCGACACGGGTCAAGGCGGCCGTCGAGGCGGCGCGCGCGCTGCCCGTGCCGTTCGTGCTGACGGCGCGGGCCGAAGGGTTCCTGCGCGGACAGGCCGACCTCGGCGATATCATCAAGCGTTTGCAGGCCTACGAAGCGGCCGGCGCGGATGTGCTGTTCGCACCCGGCCTGCCGGACCTCGCGGCGGTGAAGAAGGTTTGCGGCGCCCTCAAGAAGCCGTTCAACTTTATGGTCGGCATCAAGGGTAAGTCGTTCAGCAAGGCCGAACTGGAGGCCGCCGGCGTGAAGCGCATCAGCCTCGCGACGTCGCTCTATCGTGCCGCCATGACAGGGCTCGTCGACGCGGCCAAGGAAGTGAAGGAAAAAGGCACCTTCACCTATCTCGATCGTTCGATCTCCACGCCGGACCTCAACGCCTTCATGAAGGAGTAGGGCGGGAATCTCTATTGATCCCTCTGATCAGTCGAGGGTGATCCCCAGATCGCGGATGAGCTTCTGCCAGCGCGCCGACTCGCTCTTCAGCAAGTCGGCGAACTCGGCGGGCGTGCTGCCCACGGGCTCGACGCCGAAGTCCTGAAGCTTCTTGTTCACGCCGGGCTCGCGGATGGCGGAGACGATCTGCTTGTTGAGGGCAGCAATGGTATCGGGTGGTGTTGCTGCAGGCACCACGAGGCCGACGAGGGCGGCCGCCTCGACGTTCTTGTAGCCGAGCTCGGCGAAGGTCGGCACGTCGGGCAGTTGCGGCAGGCGCACGGCGTTGGCCACGGCAAGCGGCTTCACCTTGCCGCCCTTGATGAAGCTGGCGCCGGCGGCGAGATCCACCATCATGGCAGGGACCTGTCCGCTCACGAGGTCGGCCAGGGCCGGCGCGGCGCCTCGATAGGGAACATGCACCAGGCGCAGCCCGGTCTCGACCTTCAGCAGTTCCATGGCGAGATGATGCGGGCTGCCGGCACCGGCTGAGGCGTAGTTGATGCCTGTGGACGACGCCTTGGCCTTGTCGATGAAGGCCTTGGCGTCGGTGATGCCGCTCTCCGGGTTGACCACCAGGATCATCGGGAAGCGGCCCATCAGCGTAACCGGCGCCAGATCCTTGGTCGGGCTGTAGGCGAGCGACTTGTAGAGCACGGGGTTGAACACCATCGTGCCATTGTCGGCCGAGAGCACGGTGTAGCCGTCGGCTGGTGCGCGAGCGGTCTCCGCGGCGGCAACTGCAGTGTTGGCGCCCGGCTTGTTGTCGACGATTACCGTCTGGCCGGTCTGCGTCGAGAGCTGCTGGCCGATAGTGCGCGCCAGAAAGTCCGAGCCGCCGCCGGCCGGGTAGGGCACGAGCCAGCGGATCGGCTTGGACGGATAGGTCTGCGCCGTGGCGGTCGAAGCTGCCAGAACGGAGAGGGCCAGAATGCAGCCGGCCAGGAGCTTCTTCATGGTGCCTCCGGAATCAGCCTGAACGCAGAACGGGACCGGATCGAGAGGTTACTTCTCGACGGCTCCGCCGCTTTCGGCCCAGTCCTTGAAGGCGCCGAGGTTGTGGACGTCGTTGAAGCCGAAATCCTTCAGCACCTTGCCGCTCAGGGCAGACCGGCCACCGGAGGCGCAGTAGACGATCACCGTCTTGCCCTTGTCGAAGCTCTTGTCGTGATAGGGCGAATCGGGATCGGCGCGGAACTCGAGCATGCCGCGCGAGACGTTGACGGCGCCGGCGACCTTGCCGCTCTTCTCGACTTCGGCGGAATCGCGCACATCGACCACCAGTGTATTGCCCTTGGCGATCATCTCCTTGGCCTGAGCCGGCGTGATCTTCGGGACGGCCGCGTTCGCCGCTTCCATTAACTGCTTGACGTTCGTTGCCATGGATTTCCTCCTAGTGATCGTTGTCGTGGGAACTGGTGGAATTTCCAGTCCGGCGTATGCAGTGTGACCCAATTGAAAGCTCCGAGGGAAGAGTGATGTTGTCCTTGTCCCGCAGTCCGCGGCTCGGAATAGTCCTTGTCGGCAGCGCGCAATCCGAGATGCAGAAGCGCTGGGGCGACGTCCTCCAGAAGGGCCATATCAAGCCGAACTGAGCAGGTCCTCGTGTTCCATGGTTGGCGGGTCGTTGCGGCCTGCTTCGTCATCGCGGCCTTCGCCTGGGCGTTGGGTCTGTTCGGCGCCAGCGTCTACCTGCAGGCAGTCACCGCCGCGCATGGCTGGCCGGTCTCGGAGGTCGCCTCGGCGATCACGCTCTTCTTCCTGGTAAGCGCCAGCATCCAGCGTCTCGTCGGCCGCAGCATCGACCGCTGGGGGCCGCGGCCGGTCCTATCGATCGGCGTTGTTTCCATGACTCTGGGCGTCGCGCTGATCGGGCAGGTGAGCGCGCCCTGGCAGCTCTATCCCTGCTTCGTACTGGTCGGCATCGGCTGGTCGACCCTGTCGACTACCGGCATCACCGCGACTGTGGCGCCCTGGTTCGAGCGCCATCAAGGGCGCTCCATGACGCTCGCCATCATGGGCGCCAGCCTGGGGGCCATCCTCGGCGTGCCGTTGCTGCTGTTCGTCTTGGCACGGCTTGGCCTGGGGCAGGGATTGATTGCTACCGGCATCGTTGCGGCGGCGTTCCTGCTGCCGCTGATCTGGCGCGTGCTGCGCTTTCGCGGTCCAGCCGATCTCGGCGTCGGCCGCGACGGCGAGGCGTCTGCCATGGGCACTGCGCCGTCTACTGGCCCGACGCCCGTCGCCACTCTGGGGCGGCCCCGCCTCCTGCTGTGGAGCGCGGCAGTGGGGTTTGCCCTCGCCCTCACGGTGCAGATCGGATTCATCACCCATCACGTCGCTTTGGCCGAACCACTGCTGGGGACGGCGGGAGCGGGCCTGCTGGTGAGCGCTACCGGCGTGACAGCCTTCGTGGGCCGGCTCGTGCTGGCGCGGATCGTCGACAAGGTCGATGTCCGCGGCCTGGCCTGCCTCGTCATGGCCGTCCAGACACTCGCCCTGCTTGCCATCGCGCTCTGGCCGACCGTGCCGATGCTCGTCGCGGCGAGCTTGGTCTACGGCTACGGTATCGGTCATGTGACGACCCTCGGTCCCGTCGTCGTTCGCCGCGAGTTCGGCGCCGCTGCTTTCGGCGCGACCTACGGCACGGCCGCGACGGTCATCCAGCTGACGTCGGCTTTCGGACCGGCCTTGCTGGGCTTCCTGCGCGATGGATTTGGCGGGTATGGGCCGGGGCTGGTGCTGGCCTCGATCATCACGACAGTGGGCTGCTTGGCGCTGTTCGCCGGAAGGCGATGGGGCCGCTAGATCTGCGGAGGGTGGAGTTGCCATGCCTCGCACTTTCCGCGATGAAGTTGGCATGGATACAATCGCCGCCCTGATGCCGGCTGACCGCACGGCGTCTGAACATTTCGACGTGCTGATCGTCGGCGCCGGCCTGTCAGGCATTGGCGCCGCCTGGCACCTGCAGAAGGAATGCCCGGGCAAGAGCTACGCAATTGTGGAAGCACGCGAGGCGAGTGGCGGAACCTGGGACTTGTTCCGCTATCCCGGCGTCCGCTCCGACTCCGACATGTACACGCTCGGTTATCGCTTCCGGCCGTGGAAGGATGCCAAGGCGATCGCCGACGGGCCATCGATCCTGTCCTACATCAGAGAGGTCGCGACCGACCACGGCATCGATCGGAAAATCAGGTACCAGCATCGCGTCGTCGGCGCTTCCTGGTCGACGCCCGACTCGAAATGGACAGTCGAGCTGGAGCGAGGCCCCGACAAGGAACGCATCTTCATCTCCTGCGGCTTCCTGTGGATGTGCAGCGGCTACTATCGCTACGAGGCGGGATACTTGCCGGAGTTCGCGGGTACCGAGCGGTTCAAGGGCCAGATGATCCACCCGCAGCATTGGCCCCAAGACCTCGACTATGCCGGCAAGAAGGTCGTGGTGATCGGCAGCGGCGCCACGGCGGTTACCGTGGTGCCGGCGATGGCCGAGACGGCGGCTCACGTCACCATGCTGCAGCGGTCGCCGACTTATGTCGTGGCACGGCCGGCCGAGGATCCGATCGCCAACAAGCTCAAGCGCAAGCTGCCGCTTGGCCTCGCTTACATGATGACGCGCTGGAAGAACGTGCTGCTCGGCATGTATTTCTACCAGATGTGCAAGCGCAAGCCGGAGAAGGTGAAGAGCCTGATCCTGGGTGGCGTGCGCCAGATGCTGGGGCCGGACTACGATGTCGGCAAGCACTTCACCCCGCGCTACAACCCCTGGGACCAGCGCCTTTGTCTCGTGCCCGATGCGGACCTGTTCCGCGCCATCCGCAAGAAGCGCGTCTCCGTCGTCACCGACCAGATCGAGACCTTTACTGAGACGGGTATCAAGCTGAAGTCAGGCGAAGAGCTGGAGGCTGACATCGTCGTGACGGCGACCGGGCTGGTCCTGCAACCGCTCGGTGGCGCGAGCCTTGTCGTCGACGGCAAGCCGGTGAAGCCTTGGGAGACGATGATCTACAAGGGCATGATGTACAGCGACATCCCGAACCTCGCCTCGGTGTTCGGCTATACCAACGCGTCGTGGACACTGAAGGCCGATCTCGTCTGCGAGTATGTCTGTCGCCTGCTGAACCATATGGACCGCAAGGGCTTCAGGCAGTGCACGCCACGCAACAACGATCCGACCCTGACCGAGGAGCCGTGGGTCAACTTTTCATCAGGCTACATCCAGCGTGCGCTGGCGCATCAACCCAAGCAGGGCTCTAAGCGCCCCTGGAAGCTCTATCAGAACTACGCGCTGGATCTGGTGAGCCTGCGTTACGGCTCGGTGCGCGACAAAGCGATGGCTTTTACGCGTTAAGGGGACGGCGCCCCTGCGGAGCGCGTTCCACCGGACGTCACTTCTTCAGCACGTCGTCGAGGCGCTCGTAGCTGCGGGCCATGCCCTGGTCCATGCCCGACGTCAGGACCATGTCGCGCACGACAGGCGACGCATAGACGATCCTCATGGTCACCGTCGTCTTGCCGTCCTTCTCCGCAAACAGCGTCGTGATTGTGGCCTCGCCCTGTGTCCAGTCCTGGTCGAATCGCTCCGTGTGGACGATGCGCTCGGGGGCCACGACTTCTTTGAAGACCGCATTGAGGGACATGCCGGCACTGCGGTCCGCATTCTGCCATTCGTAGCGCCCCTTGCCGCCGGGGCGGAGATCAATGGTGCATACCGGCATCGACCAACCATCGGGCCCCAGCATCCAGCGCTTCACCAGCTCTGGCTTGGTGAAGGCCTCGAATACGAGATCGCGCGGCGCATCGAAGCTGCGTTCGATCACGATCTCGCAGTCGCCCTGAGGGGTGAGCTTCATGGCATGCCGTCTCATTTACGGACTCCCTTTCTGGACTTGACGGTGGGCTTGCGCTTGGCGGTCGCTCGACGCTCCGCCTTCATTTCTTCGAGCAGGGCGTCGAGGCGCTGAAAGCGCGCTTCGAAGAGCTCGCGGTGGTATTCGAGCCAAGAGGTGGCTTCGGCGAGCGGCTTGGGCTCCAGCCGGCAGGGGCGGCGTTGCGCGTCCTGGCCGCGCGAGACCAGCCCCGCTTGCTCAAGCACCTTGATGTGCTTGGAAATGGCGGGCTGGCTCATGTCGAAAGGGCGGGCCAGCTCCATCACGGAAGCCTCGCCCTGGGTGAGGCGGGCAATGATCGCCCGGCGCGTCGGATCGGCCAGGGCGGCGAAGGTGGCGTCGAGGTGTTGCGTCAACAGCATGACATAACCAAAGAATTATATAACCCATTAGTTATGATAAGGCGCATGCCATGCGTCAAGCATGAACTCGACGTTCTTTAAGTGAAGGCGACCTCGACCGAGCCGAAGGGGCCGAAGTCGGCGACGTAGGTTTCGCCGGCTTTCGGTGCGAGCATGCCGGTCAACGTGCCGGTGCTCACCATTTCGCCGGCCTTCATCCCCACGCCGGTACGCGAGAGTTCGTTGGCGAGCCAGGTGAGGGGCACCATCGGATGATCGAGCGCGTCGGCGGCGGTGCCCTTGCGGTGAAGCTTGCCATTGGAGGAGAGCGTCGCCTCCTGCCCGGTGATGTCGCGCTTGCGCCAATCCTCGATCGGCGGTCCATAAATGATGGTGCCGGAGCCCGCGCCGTCGGCCAAAATCGCCGGCAAGGGCGGAAAGACCGAATCGTGGATGAACCGGCACTCCGCCAGTTCCAGGCCGGGATGCAGCGACGCCACGGCCTCGGTCACTTCTTCGACAGAGTAGGGCTTCTCGCGTGGCGGCAGGTCGCTGCCGAGCTTGGCCTGATACTCGACCTCGGGGATCGGGCTCGCGAGCTTGGCGCGCTCCACGGTGACGGGTGTCGGCTTGGCGAAGTAGACACGGCCGTAGATCGGCGAATCCGTACGCAGCGCCTTCTGCATTTCCTCCTTCATGGCGGCGATCTTCCAGCCACGCACCGGCCAGCCGAGTTCCTCGGCAACGAGGCCTGCGATCTTGTAAGCTGTGGCCTTGTCCGGCGGCACCAGGTTGGCGGCGAGGCCACTCTGCTGGCGGCCATCGCGGCGAAGAGAGGCGAGCAGACGGGCGAGTTCACTTTGGTGTTGAGGAGTCATCGGGGACCTTCGTCGCTGGGGGTGGGATCCAGCGCAATGGTTGCGCTTGATTGTCCATCGGTGTTCCTTAGCAGAAAGCGGAGGAGAGGCGATGCGCACGCAAGCGGAAAAAGGCCGGGAGTTTCGTAGGCTGCACGAACGACAGGGTCTGCTGTTGTTGCCCAATCCGTGGGATGCCGGCACTGCGAAATTGTTGCAGTCGCTGGGCTTCGAGGCACTGGCGACGACGAGCCTCGGCATGTCGAACGCGCTCGGCAGGGTCGACGGCGACAATGCCGTGAGCCGTGCCGAGCTACTCGAAAACTGCCGCGTTATCGCCGCGGCTACCGACCTGCCGGTCAATGCCGATCTCGAGAATGGCTACGCTGACGACCCGAAGGAAGCGGCGACCATTCTGCGCGATGCCGCGGCGGTGGGCATCGTCGGCGGCTCGATCGAGGATTGGAGCGGCGAGCGTATCTATGATTTCAATCATGCGGTCGAGCGCGTGCAGGCCGGCGTCGAGATGGCGCGCTCGCTCGACGTGCCGTTTACCTTCACGGCACGGGCCGAAAACCTGATCCGCGGCGTCAGGGATCTCGACGATACGATCCGCCGGCTCAAGGCGTTCGAGGCGGCCGGAGCCGACGTGCTCTATGCCCCCGGTCTGCGCGACCTCGCGAGCATGCGCGCCGTGGTCTCCGAGATCGGCAAGCCGTTGAACGTGGTGATGAGCGCGGGCGACCCCGATCTCACAGCCGATCAGATCGCCGCGGTCGGTGTGAAGCGCATCAGCGTCGGCGGCGCGCTTTCGCGGCTGGCATTGGCGGCCTTCATGAAGGGCGCTCGCGACATGAAGGCCGGCAGCTTCCTCTGGATGCGCGATACGATGCCGACCAGCGATCTCAAGACGGTGTTCGGCGCCTAGGATGCCGCGCAAGGTCAAGGCCGTTCCCCGCGCGGGAGAAGGCAAGCGTGGCCCCGATGGCTACCTCGGCTATCTCGTGCGTCAGGCCCATGTTGCGGTCCGGGCCGCCATGGACAAGGTGCTCGCAGAGCTGGGCGTGACGTCGCCGCAGTTCGTCGTACTGACGATGATTGGTGCCTATCCCGGCCTTTCTGGCGCAGACCTTGCACGGCTCACGTTCTTGACGCCGCAGACCATCAACCTGATCGTGGGCAACCTCGTAAAGGCCGGCGCAGTCGGAAAGTCGGCCGATCCGGCACACGGCCGCATCCTGCGCCTGCAGACGACAGCCGAAGGCGAGGCGCTGCTGAGGCGCTGTAAGGTCCGCGTCCAGGAGGTCGAGGAGCGGCTCGCAGGGCTGGTTGGGCGTGAGGAGGAGAAGGTGGTGCGCCGCTGGCTGGCGGCGGTCGGTGCAAAGCTGGCGACAGACCGTTGAGCGCCATATAGGCAGAACCGATAGGATTCATTTGAAATATATACTGGACGGATAGAGGCTGCGAATTGATCTTTTCCGCTGTCCGGCAATGCTGCTGTATCGTTGGCGTAACGGAAAGTTCATGATTGCTCTGTAGCGCAACGTCTCTACCGGGCTTGAGACAGGGACAAACAAGGGGGATGAAATGACCGGGAACAACATCATCAGGCGGGCCGCACTGGCAGGCGCTGCCGCATTTGCCATGGTTGGCCTGACGGCCGTCCCGGCTTTCGCTCAGAAGACCAAACTCACCGTCTACACGGCGCTGGAGAACGACCAGCTCGATCCGTTCAAGAAGGCTTTCGAGGCCGATAACCCCGGCATCGAGATCGCCTGGGTGCGTGATTCCACGGGCGTCGTCACGGCCAAGCTGATTGCCGAGAAGGACAATCCCCGCGCCGACGTGATCTGGGGCCTTGCGGCGTCCAGCACCGCGCTGTTCGCCACCATGGGCATGATCGAGCCCTATGCGCCGAAGGGCGTCGAGGCGTTGAAGCCGATGTTCCGCAGCGGCAAGACGCCCGACACATGGGTCGGCATGGACGCCTATCTCTCGCTGGTCTGCTTCAACACCGCCGAAGGCAAGAAGGGCAATAAGCCGGTGCCGACGAGCTGGGCCGATCTCACCAAGCCCGACTACAAGGATTCTATCGTGATGCCGAACCCGGCCTCGTCGGGCACCGGCTATCTCACCATCGCCGCCTGGCTTCAGATCATGGGCGAGGAAGCGGGCTGGAAGTACATGGATGCGCTGCACCAGAACATCGCGCAGTACATCCATTCCGGTTCGGCGCCCTGCGTTCAGGCCGCCAAAGGCGAGCGCCTGATCGGTATCGGCCTCGACATGCGCGGCGCTTCCGAGAAGACCAAGGGCGCGCCGATCGATCTCATCGTGCCGAAGGAAGGTCTGGGGTGGGAGCTCGAAGCCACCGCGATCATGAAAGGGACGAAGAACCTCGATGCCGCCAAGAAGCTCGCGGACTGGGCGGTGACCAAGAAGGCCAACGAACTCTATGCCAAGACCTATGCCGTGGTCGCACTGCCGGGCGTGAAGGCCGCGCCGGTCAACTATCCGGTCAATGCCGAGCCCGCGATGATCAAGAACGACATGG
This sequence comes from Reyranella massiliensis 521, assembly GCF_000312425.1. Lineage (GTDB taxonomy): Bacteria > Pseudomonadota > Alphaproteobacteria > Reyranellales > Reyranellaceae > Reyranella > Reyranella massiliensis. The sequence goes on from NZ_HE997181.1 coordinate 1,315,920, forward strand.
AATGGATGGCCAAGAACCGCGAGCGTATCCTGGCGGAATGGACCAAGCGCTACGACGGCAAGTCCGCCCCGAAGAAGTGATCCGCACCGCGTGACTTACCTAGAGGTTCGTAGTCTTTCCAAACGCTACGGCGACTTTACTGCTCTCGGCGATATCACGCTCGATATCGCCGAAGGCGAGTTCGTCTGCTTCCTGGGCCCCTCTGGCTGCGGCAAGACCACCTTGCTGCGCGCCATCGCGGGGCTCGATCCGCAGAGCTCCGGCACGATCCGGCAGAAGGGGCGGGACGTGTCGGCGCTGCCACCGGCCAAGCGCGACTTCGGCATCGTCTTTCAGTCCTACGCGCTCTTTCCCAACCTGACGGTGGCCGACAATGTCGGCTACGGGCTGGTCAGCCGGCGTGACAAGAAGGCCGCGATTGCCGTCCGCGTCCTCGAGCTGCTGGCGATGGTTGGGCTGCCCGATGCCGGTCCGAAATATCCCGCCCAGCTCTCGGGCGGCCAGCAGCAGCGCGTGGCGCTGGCGCGAGCGCTTGCGACGTCGCCCGGGCTGTTGCTCCTCGACGAGCCGCTGTCGGCGCTCGATGCCCGCGTCCGCCTGAGGCTCCGTCACGAGATCAAGGCGCTCCAACGCCGGCTGGGAGTGACCACCATCATGGTGACGCATGACCAGGAAGAGGCGCTCACGATGGCCGACCGTATCGTGGTGATGAACCACGGCGCCATCGAGCAGGTCGGCACGCCGCAGGAAATCTACCGTCGGCCGGCATCCGCCTTCGTCGCCGATTTCGTCGGGTCGATGAATTTCCTCCAGGGGACCCTGATGGCGCCCGACAAAGTTCAGGTGGCCGGCGTCGACTTCGCCTGTCCGGGACAGGAGGGATTGGCCCCGGGACAAAAGGTCAATCTCTGTATCCGGCCCGAGGATGTGCGGGTGCGCGACCTGCCTGAGGGCGTCGCCAATCGCGTGACGGTCGAGGTGGCCGAGCTCGATTTCGTCGGCGCCTTCTGCCGGGCCACGCTCAAGGCCGCCCTCAAGAGCCCGTCCGCCGATGTGGCGATGACCGCCGACTTCTCCAGTAACCTGATTCGTGACCTGGGCGTCGAGCGCGGCACCCGGCTCGACGTCGCCCTGCCACCGGATCGTCTCAGGGTCTTTGCTGCGTGAGCCTCGCTGTACCGTCGACAAAAGTCGGTCTCTCGCGCGACGACCTCGTCATGCGCGGGGGCGTCGTGCTGCTGGCAGCGCTCCTGCTGGTCATCGTCGGGCTGCCGCTCTGGGCCTTGCTGGCCAAGGGCTTCGAAGACCGCGACGGCAAGTTCGTTGGCCTCGCCAACTATGTTTCCTATTTCTCGACGCCCGCACTCTTCAACTCGGCGCTGAACAGCCTGCACGTGGCGGCGGTCAGCACCGTGATCGTCGTGCCGCTGGCCTTCCTCTATGCCTATGCGCTGACTCGGACGGTGCTGCCCATGCGCTGGCTGTTCCAGGGCGTGGCGCTGATCCCGATCTTCGCGCCCTCGCTGCTGCCGGGCCTGGCGCTGATCTATCTCTTCGGCACGCAAGGCTTCTTCAAGGCGCTCCTGGGGGGAGGTTCGATCTACGGTTTCGACGGCATCGTGATCGCGCAGGTCTTCTACTGCTTCCCGCACGCGACCCTGATCCTGGTGACCGCGCTCGCGACCGCCGATGCGCGGCTCTACGAGGCGGCCGATGCGCTGGGGGCCAGCAAGCTCCGCGTTTTCTTCACCGTGACCCTGCCGGGCGCCAAGTACGGCCTTATCAGTGCGGCGCTTGTCGTCTTCACTCTGGTGATCACCGACTTCGGCATCGCCAAGGTGATCGGCGGCAACTTCAACGTACTGGCGACCGACGTCTACAAGCAGGTGATCGGCCAGCAGAACTTTTCGATGGGCGCCGTGGTCGGCATGGTGCTGCTGGCACCGGCTGCACTTGCCTTCGTGGTCGACCGGCTGGTGCAGCGAAAGCAGGTGGCGCTGCTCACGGCGCGGGCGGTGCCGCTGGTGCCCAAACCCAAGCCCGGGCGCGATTTCCTTGCCACGCTCTTCTGCACCGTGGTGTCGCTTGGCATCCTGGCGATCCTCGGGATGGCGATCTGGGGGTCGCTGATCAAGTACTGGCCGTACAACCTCAGCTTGACGCTCGACAACTACGACTTCGCCAAGTTCGACGCCAATGGCTGGGATTCGTACTGGAACTCGGTGGAGATGGCGGTGGGCGCCGCGCTGTTTGGTACCGCGCTAATGTTCACCGGCGCCTGGCTTACCGAGAAGACGCGCGATTTCCATCTCGTGCGCGGCGTCGTTCAGTTGCTTGCTTTCCTGCCGATGGCAGTGCCCGGACTGGTCCTCGGCTTGGGCTACATCTTCTTCTTCAACGCGCCTGGCAACCCGCTGGGCTTCCTCTACGCCACCATGGGCATCCTGGTGGTGAATACGGTGGCGCACTTCTATACGGTGGGGCACCTGACAGCGACGACGGCGCTGAAGCAGATCGACCCCGAGTTCGAATCCGTTTCCGCCTCGCTCAAGGTCCCGATCTGGCGCACTTTCACCAGGGTCACGACGCCGATCTGTCTGCCGTCCATTCTCGACATCGCGATCTACCTCTTCGTGAACGCGATGACGACGGTCTCCTCGGTGATCTTCCTCTACTCGCCCGACACCAAGCTCGCCTCGGTGGCCGCCGTGAACATCGAGGAAGCCGGGACGACCGCGGCGGCGGCGGCGCTCTGCGTGGTGATCGTGCTGACCTCGGCGGCGGTCAAGGTCGCCCATCTTCTCGCCGACCGTTTCCTCCTCGACCGCCTGCAGGCCTGGCGCCGGCGTTAGGCGGCCTTAGCCGCAGTTGCCTCTTTCATACTTCTTGGGGCACTGGCCGCCATCGCCGTTGGCGATGTTGATGTTCTGAAATAGCAGCTCCTCGGATAAGCGACCCTGAAGCTTGCGATACGCGACGCAGACTTTGTCCCTGTTGTCTTCATTGGTGAAGAGGGGGAGCCAGTTTCCCGAGCTATTGCCCCAATGGGCACCTCGGCACTTGGAGTCGGTACGGATCTTTGACTCTCCGATGTAGTTTCTCGCAGTTGCAAAGGACTGCTTCATGAAGTCCCGGTACGCGTTGAAGAAGTCGTGTGTGAACAGGACTTCGTTCGAGTACATCAGTCTGTCGAGATGGCGCTTCTTCTCGATGATGTTGGCTGGCGTAAGTTCCTTCCAGCTTCCGATGTAGAAGTGATACGCGTAGATGTCGTTAAGAAGCGGCGCGGCATCCTTGAAGATCGCCAACCTGAATTCACGAAGTCGATCTCGTTCGCGCTCTCTCGAATCCAGTATCTGCCTTTCGATTAGCTGTTGCTTTTCCCAGTTCTCCACGACGCCACGCTGAGTGCTCCAGAACGCATATCCGAGGAATGCGATAGCTACGGGAGTAACGATGGAAGCTGACATTTTCGCGACTTCGAGTGAGTTCCACAGGGTCGTGGCCAAGGATTTTCTGCTGGTTTTTGCGTGCACAGCGACCTCGTGTCTACTGTAAAAGTGACGCGAAACACAACTATCAAGAGAATTACTCAAGAGTATGGTGACAATAAGTTGTGATCGTGTTCGACATGATCATCGTTTCAGGAGCGGAAGCCCTGTATTGAGGCACCATGAAGCAGCTTCGTATTCCCGCCGTTTACATGCGCGGCGGCACCAGTAAAGGCGTGTTCTTCCTCGCCCATGATCTGCCGTCCGATCCCGCGGTGCGCGACCGGCTGCTTCTCCGGATCATTGGCAGCCCGGATCGCTACGGCAAGCATACCGACGGCATGGGGGGTGCCACCTCCAGCACCAGCAAGGTTGTGATCCTGTCGAAGTCGGATCGCGCGGGCTGCGACGTCGACTATCGCTTCGGGCAGGTGGCGATCGACGCGCCGGTCATCGACTGGTCGGGCAATTGCGGCAACCTCAGCGCGGCGGTCGGTGCATTTGCTCTGAGTGCGAGGCTGGTCGAAGGCCCGGCCGATGGGATGGCTACGGTGCGCATCTGGCAGGCGAACATCGGCAAGGTCATCGTCAACCACGTGCCGATGCAGGGCGGCGAGGTGCAGGAGCTGGGCGATTTCGAGCTCGACGGCGTGGCCTTTCCGGCGGCGGAAGTGAAGGTCGAGTTCCTCGATCCCGCGGCCGACGAGGAGGGCGGAGGTCAGGAGGGTGGCGGCGCCATGTTCCCGTCGGGCAAGCGCATCGACGTTCTCGACGTCCCGGGTGTCGGCCAGCTTGAGGCGACGCTGATCAACGCCGGCAATCCGACGATCTTCGTCGATGCCGCGCGGCTTGGCCTCACGGGCATGGAGCTGCAGGGCGACGTCAATGGCGATAAGGCGCTGCTGCAGCGGGTCGAGGCCGTGCGTGCGCTGGGCGCCGTTGCCATGGGCTTGGTCGCTACTACTGAGGAGGCGACAGCGAAGCGGCCACATACTCCCAAGCTCGCCTTCGTGGCCAAGCCGGCATCCTATATGGCATCGGACGGCAAGCGCATCGAGGCCGGCTCGATCGACCTGCTCGCACGCATCTTCTCGATGGGGGTGCTGCACCATGCCATGACAGGCACCGGCGCGGTCGCCATTGCCGCCGCCGCAGCGATCCCCGGCACGGTCGTCTCGCGTGTGGCGCCGGTGGGCGCCGACGGCCGCGTCCGCTTCGGCCACCCCTCGGGAACACTCTCCGTTGGCGCCGAAGCGCGCGAGGAGGCGGGGCAATGGAAGGTCGCCAAGGTGATGATGAGCCGGTCCGCGCGACGCCTGATGGAAGGCTGGGTGAGGGTGCCTGCCGAGTGAGCCGCTGGCATTCCCCGGGCGGGCCGTGCCATTGATTACACGATGAAGAGCGATGTCATTGTAATCGGCGGCGGCGTGATGGGATCGTCCGTCGCCTATCATCTCAAGTCCGATCCGGCCTTCACGGGTACCGTGACCATCATCGAGCGCGATCCGACCTATGCGCGAGCCTCCTCGGCGCTGTCGGCAAGCTCGATCCGCCAGCAGTTTTCGACACCGCTCAACATCCATCTGTCGCGCTATGGCATCGGCTTTCTGCGCCGCGCCGGCGAACTGCTGGGTGTCGAGCTGGGGTTGCGGGAGCCGGGCTATCTCTTCCTGGCAAGCCCTGCCGGCGAGCCGGTGCTGCGGGCGAACCATGCGATCCAGAAGGGGGAGGATTGTGCGGTCGAGCTGCTCGATCCGGCCGCGCTGGTCGGACGCTTCCCGTGGATCTCGACCGAGGGTGTGACGCTCGCCTCGCACGGCACGGCCAACGAAGGCTGGTTCGACGGTCCCGCCTTGATGCAGGGATTTCGCCGCAAGGCGCGCGACCTGGGTGCGGCCTATGTCGCCGACGAGGTCGTCGGGGTCTCGGACCGTGTGGTGACGTTGCGCAAGGGCGGCCAGCTGGAGGCAAAAGCTATCGTGCTGGCAGCCGGCCCCTGGTCCGGCGAAGTGGCAGCGTGCGCCGGCATCGTATTGCCGGTCGAGCCGCGCCGGCGCTCGGTCTTCGTCTTCGACGTGCGCGAGCCGCCGGGGATAACGCCCCTCACCATCGACCCCTCGGGCACCTGGTTTCGGCCGGAGGGCCGTTTCTACATCGGCGGCACGACCCCCGCGGCAGGCAACGATCCGCCTGGAGCACCGCTCGAGGTCCAGCATCAGGAGTGGGATGAGATCGTCTGGCCGACGCTCGCGGCCCGCGTGCCGGCCTTCGAGGCGGCCAAGGTCGTGAACGCCTGGGCGGGCTATTACGAGTACAACACGTTCGATCAGAACGGGATCGTCGGCCGTCATCCGGAAATCGAGAGCCTGATCTTCGCCACCGGCTTCTCGGGCCACGGTATCCAGCAATCGCCCGCGGTCGGCCGCGCCGTTGCCGAGCTGATTGTGCATGGCAGCTATCGGACTCTGGACCTCAGTCCTTTCGGTTATGAACGCATATCCGCAGGCCGGCCTATCCGGGAGCTGAACGTAGTGTGATACTCTCCACCTCATGTGAGGAGAGAGTGCCGTGCCCGATCAAGCGTTGGTGAATTCAGATCTGCAGTCCGCGCTCGCCGAAGCGAAGCAGGCCTACATCGATCGCAACCCCAAGAGCTTTGCTCGCCACCAGGAAGCCTGCGAGGCGATGCCGGGCGGCAACACCCGCACCACGCTGCACAACTCGCCGTTCCCGCTCACCGTCGTGCGCGGCGAGGGCTGCCGCTTGTGGGATGCCGACGGCCACGAATATATCGATGTGCTGGGCGAATACACCGCCGGCATCTATGGCCACTCCCATCCGGTGATCCGCGCTGCGATCGACCGCGCGCTGAACCACGGCTGGAACTACGGTGGCCGCAACGCCAACGAAGGCAAGCTCGCCAAGCTGATCGCCGACCGCATGCCGTCGATCGACCTGGTGCGCTTCACCAACTCCGGCACCGAAGGCAACGTGATGGCGCTGGCTGGCGCCAAGGTCTTTGCCCAGCGCAAGGGCCGCGCCAAGGCTACCAAGGTCATGGTGTTCCACGGTGGCTATCACGGCGGCGTGCTCTACTTCGTGAGCGGCGGCAGCCCGGTGAACGTGCCCTACGAGTACATCGTGGCGCCCTATAACGACATCGAGGGCACCAAGGCCCTGATCGCCAAGCACGGCGAGGAGCTGTTCGCCGTCCTGCTGGAACCCATGCAGGGCAGTCACGGCTGCCTGCCGGGCGACGTCGCCTTCCTGAAGATGGTGCGCGAGGAGACGGCATCCCGCGGGATCACCATGATCTTCGACGAGGTCATGACCTCGCGCCTCTCGCCGGGCGGCCTGCAGGGGCTCTATGGCGTCATTCCCGACATGACGACGCTCGGCAAGTATATCGGCGGCGGCATGTCGTTCGGCGCCTTTGGCGGCAAGCGCGAGATCATGGAGCTGTTCGACCCGACCAAGGCCGACTCGCTGCCCCATGCCGGCACGTTCAACAACAACGCGCTCACCATGGCAGCGGGTGTAGCGGGCTATGGCGAGGTCTATACGCCTGAGGCTGCCAAGGAGCTTAACGAGCGTGGCGATCGTATCCGCGAGCGCCTGAACGCCATCTGCGCCAAGAACAAGGTGGCGTTCCAGTTCTCCGGCATCGGTTCGATGATGACGGCGCATGCCACGTCGCGGCCGATCAAGTCGGCGGCCGACATTGCGGCCGGCAACCAGGACGCCAAGGAGCTGTTCTTCTTCGACATGAGCACCGCCGGCATCTGGATCGCGCGGCGCGGCTTCGTCGCTCTGAACGTCATGATCGGCGATGCCGAAGGTGACCGTTTCGTGGCGGCCGTCGAGGAGTTCGTTTCGGCCCGCAAGGCTCTTTTGCAGCCGTAAGGAGCGCCTAAATAGGTGGCATGAACGACACCAGCAATTTCCCCCAGCCGGTCGCCGGCACGGTGGTGCCACGCTTCGGCGACGTCGCCACTTTCATGCGGTTGCCGCTGTTTCGCGATCCTGCCGAAGTCGAGATCGGCATGGTGGGCGTACCCTGGGACGGCGGGACGACCAATCGTCCCGGCGCCCGCCACGGGCCACGGCAGATGCGCGACCTCTCCACGATGATGCGACGCATCCATCACGTGACCGGCGTGGCGCCTTACGAGCTGGCGAAGTGCGGCGATCTCGGCGATGCGCCAGTCAATCCCGCCAGCGTCGACGATTCGCTGGAGCGAATCGAGAAGCACTACGCCAAGATCCATGCAGCCGGTGTCGTGCCCCTGTCGGCAGGTGGCGATCACCTGATCACGCTGCCGATCATGCGTGCCATCGCGAAGGGCGGGCCGTCGCTCGGCATGGTCCATTTCGACGCCCATAGCGACACCTGGGACACCTATTTCGGTGGCTACAAGTACACGCACGGCACGCCGTTCCGCCGCGCCGTGGAAGAGGGGCTGCTCGACCCCAAGCGCGTCGTGCAGATCGGCATCCGCGGCTCGATGTACAAGCGCGACGACAATCAGTGGGCCGTCGACCAGGGCATGCGGGTGATCACCATCGAGGAGTATTTCGACCTCGGCGTAGAAAAGGTGATTGCCGAGGCGCGCCGGGTCGTGGGCACTGGCCCAACCTATGTCAGCTTCGATGTCGACGGTCTCGACCCCGCCTATGCGCCGGGCACAGGCACGCCCGAAATCGGCGGCTATACCCCGCACGAGGCGCAGCGGATGCTGCGTGGCCTGCGCGGGCTCGATCTTGTCGGCGGCGACGTCGTCGAAGTCTCGCCGCCCTTCGACATGAGCGGCAACACCGCCTTGGTCGGTGTCACCATGATGTGGGAAATCCTCTGCCTGCTCGCGGAGTCGGTGGCGAAGCGCAAAGGCAGGATCTAGGCCGCCAGCTCCAGAATCTCCTTCACTTCGGCGGGTGTCGGGATTGGCCGCGGGTTGCGTGGCACCCACGGCGTGCCCATCGCCTGCTTGGCGATGCGGTCGAAATGTTCGCGGCCGATCTTCACGTCGGAGAGGCTGCGCGGCATGTCCAGGCCGCGGATGAACTGGTCGAGCACGTCACCCGCGTCCTCGCCGGGATGGCCCATTGCCGCGGAGATCAAGGCCTGACGGTCGGCATTGGCCGGCCTGTTCCAGCGCATGACCGACGGCAGCATGATGCACGACGTATGGCCGTGCGGGACGTCGAACACGGCGCCCAGCACGTAGCCGATGCCGTGGCTTGCGCCCATCGGAACGCCGGCGGCGATGCCGGCCATCGAAAGCCACGAGCCGGTCTGGCAGTCGAGCCGCGCGGCCATATCCGACGGATCGGCCTTCACGCGCGGCAAGCCGCGGGCCAGCAGAGACAGGCCGTGCAGGGAGGAGGCGTTGCTGTACTCCGTCGACTCGTTGGAGCACACGCCCTCGACGCAGTGATCGACGGCGCGAATGCCGGTCGAGAGCAGGAGCCACATCGGCGTGTGGCGCGTCACCTCGGGATCGAGGATCACGGCCTGCGGGATGGTGAGGGGATGGCGGAACATCTCCTTCACCTTGGTTTCCTCGTTGGTGACGCCCGCGATGGCCGAGAATTCACCGGCCGACAAGGTGGTGGGGATTGAGATTTGCCGCACCGTGGGCGGCTTCACGTCAGACTGGCCGCGGATCCGATCCATCTCCTCAGGTGTGTGGATGTCATTGGCGAGGCAGAGCTGCACCGCCTTGGCGCCGTCGGTGATCGAGCCTCCGCCCAGGGTGACGATCAGGTCGGTGCGCGCCTCACGAGCCTGCTCGGCGGCTGCAATCACGGCCGAGCGTGGCGAGTGGGCCGGCATGCTGGCAAAGGTGCCGACGCACTTGTTGCCGAGCGCCCGGCGCAGTTTCTCGACCTCGTCGGTCTCACGATCAAGCGTTCCGCTCGCCATGAGGAATACGCGTTGCGCGCCGTGACGTGAAACCAGTTCGGATACCGCCTCGGCGGCAGGCTTGCCGAACACGACTTCGTCCATGCGACTGAATACGACTCGACCGGATGACGGCATTCTCTCCTCCCGCGCAGGGGTGCTATCGTGGCCGCGAAACACCTCGAGGGAAAGCATGACCGGGACACGGGATGGCGCCATCGGCCGCGCAGAGAAATATTTCGACGAAGGCGGATTCCTCGAGGAACTGCAGCGGCGGGTGGCGATCCCGACGACCAGCCAGGAGACCGACTCCATGCCGGCGCTGCAGGAGTACGTCTCCGGCGAGATGACCGAGTCGCTGCAGAAGCTCGGCTACGACTGCACCGTCCTGCCCAATCCGCGCGCCGAATACGGTCCATTCCTGATTGCGCGCCGGGTCGAGGATCCCGCCAAGCCGACGGTGCTGACCTATGGCCATGGCGATGTGATTCGCGGCCAGGAAGAGCAATGGCGATCGGGCCTGTCGCCCTGGAAGATCGTCGTGGAAGGTGACCGGCTTTACGGACGTGGCACAGCCGACAACAAGGGCCAGCACACGATCAATATCGCGGCTCTCGCCTGCGTGCTGCAGGAGCGCGGCTCGCTGGGCTTCAATTCCACGATCCTGATCGAGACGGGCGAGGAGACGGGCTCGCCGGGCCTCGCGGATTTCTGCAAGGCCAACAAGGCCGCCCTCAAGGCCGACGCCCTGATCGGCTCGGACGGCCCGCGGCTCGATCACCGCCGGCCGACCGTGTTTGGTGGCACGCGCGGCACCATGAACTTCAACCTCAAGCTCACCCTGCGCGAAGGCGGGCATCACTCTGGCAACTGGGGTGGGCTGCTCGCCAATCCCGGCATCATCCTCGCCCATGCCCTGGCCACCATCACCGACGAGCGTGGCCAGATCAAAGTGCCGGAGTGGCGGCCGAAGACTCTTACCAACTCGGTGCGGGCGGCTTTGGCCGACGCCCATGTCGATGCGGGCGAAGGCGCGCCGGAGATCGATCCGGAGTGGGGGGAGAAGTCGTTGACGCCGGTCGAGCGGGTGTTCGGCTGGAACAGCTTCGAGGTGCTGGCGTTCAAGACCGGCAATCCCGACCGCCCGGTGAATGCGATCCCGCCCAGCGCCATCGCCTACTGCCAGCTCCGTTTCGTCGTCGGCACCGACCCGCACGACATCGTGCCGGCCTTGCGCCGGCATCTCGAAAAGCATGGCTTCGGCCAGATCGAGGTCGAGCCGGCGCGAGACGTCATCATGAACGCGACACGGCTGGACCCGGAAAATCCCTGGGCCAAGTTTGCCGCATCCTCGATCGAGAAGACGGCCGGTCAGAAGCCCAACATGCTGCCCAATCTCGGCGGTTCGTTGCCGAACGAGGTGTTCACCGACATTCTCGGCATGCCGACGGTCTGGGTACCGCACTCCTATGCGGCCTGCTCGCAGCATGCGCCCAACGAGCACCTGCTGGCGCCGGTGGCGCGCGACGGGCTGCGGCTGATGACAGGCCTGTTCTGGGATCTCGGGGCGGCCGGACGCGTGTAGCCGTTCCCACGACGCGTCGGGCGCTGCGTATTGACGACGCGCCCCCGCCCAATCACGGCTATGATCGCGCGAGCTGCGCGAAGAGGAGAACAGATGCCGCGTATTCCGTACTACGAAGTCGAGAACGCCACCGGCAAGCATGCCGAGTTCCTGGGCAAGCTCGATCCCATGCTGAACATCTATCGCATGCTGGGGAACTCGGAGCAGGGCGCGAAGGGCTTCCTGCGCATGGGAAATGCGCTGCTGCATCGCTGCGAACTCGATCCGGTCCTGCGGGAGCTGGCGATCATTCGCGTGGGGCGGCTTTCGCGTACGGCCTACGAAGTGTTCCAGCACGAACGGATCGGCCGCGACGTCGGCGTGACGGAGGACAAGATCGCGGCTCTGCGCGAGGCCACCATCGAGGCGGCGGCCTTCACCGACAACGAGAAGGCGGTGCTGCGCTACACCGACGACGTGGTGCGCAACGTCCGCGCTTCGGACAAGACGCTGAAGGCGGTGCAGGCTTTCCTGACGCCGGGCGCATTGGTCGAGCTCACGCTCACCATCGGCTACTACATGATGGTCTGCCGCTTCCTCGAGTCGATGGGTGTCGACGGCGAGGAAGGCCAGGCCGAATGGCTGAAGACGGCAAAACTCTGAGACGGGATGGAATAGGAGAGTTCGAGAGATGGCGTATCGCGTACTGGTCGCGCAGTTCATGCACGAAACCAACACCTTCAGCAAATTGCCGACCACGCTCGAAGACTATCGCAAGCGCTGGCTAATCGAAGGCGAGGCGATGGTGCTGCGCTTCACGGACACGAAGAACGAGATTGGTGGTTATATCGATTCCGCCAAGAAGTACGGCTGGGAGCCGGTATGGGCTGGCGCCGCCAACGCGACGCCCTCGGGCAAGCTCACCAAGGAAACCTGGGAGCATATTCGCGACATGATCGTCGGCGCGGCAAAGAAGGCTAAAGCAGCGGGCAAGCTCGATGCAGTCTGCCTCTCGCTGCACGGCGCCATGGTGACGGAGACCGAGGACGATGCCGAAGGCGCGCTGCTCGAAGCGCTGCGCGGCGTGGTCGGCCCCGACGTGCCGCTGGTCGCCACGCTCGACCTGCACGCCAATGCCACGGTGAAGATGGCCAAGAACGCCAATGCGCTGGTGAGCTATCGCACCTATCCGCATGTCGACGGCTACGAGCGCGCGGTACAGGCGGCGGCGCTGGCGCAGGAAGCGCTGGAAGGCAAGAAGCAGCCGCGTTGCCTGCTGGTGCAGCCGGCGATGCTGGAGGGCGCCGACCATGGCCGCACGACGCAGCCTGGCCTGATGCGCGACCTGCTGGCCAAGGCCGATGCCTTCGAGAAGGAGCCGGGCATCAACGTCGTCAGCATCCAGGCCGGTTTCACTTGGGCCGACATTCCCTACACAGGCCCGTCGGTCGCCGTGAGCCACGAGCCCGCCGCCGAAGCGCGCGCCAAGGCGGTGGCCGCGGCGATCCTCGACGAGATCTGGAAGCGTCGCGACGAAAGCTCGTCGGACTATCGACCGATTTCCGATGCCATTGCCGCCGCGCGTGCGGGCGTTGGCAAGGAGGGGCCGCTGGTCGTGGCCGACGGCACCGACAATCCGGGCGGTGGCGGCTACAACGACACGACGCCGGTGCTGCAGGCGCTGATCGACGCCAAGGTTGAGAACGTGGCCTTCGGCACGATCTTCGATCCGGGCACGGTGCAACAGGCGATCAAAGCTGGCGTCGGCGCGGAAATCGACGTCGTGCTGGGCGGCCATACCGATCCGTCGATGGGTGGGCCGGTCAAGGCCAAGGCCATCGTCAAGATGCTCTCGGACGGCGAGTTCAAGAACGACGGCCCGATGAACGCCGGTGTCGGCACCTCGATGGGCCCGACGGCGGTGCTGCGCATCGGTGGCATCGACGTGGTGACGATCTCCAACCGCATCCAGACGATCGACCTGCAGGTGTTCCTGAGCCAGGGCATCGACCCGCGCACCAAGAGCGTGGTGGTGGTGAAGAGCGTCCAGCACTTCCGCGCTGCCTACGCGCCGATCGCGCGCGAGGTGATCCTGGTCGATTCGGGAGGCATCTGCTCGCCGGACATCACGCGGCTGAAGTTCACCAAGCTGCGCCGGCCGATCTGGCCGTTGGACGGGGTGAACGATCCTTATGCAGGACCAGGAGCGCGTGCATGAGTCCCAAGTTCGAGACAAAGGGTCCGCTGCCGGGCGCGGCGTTCGGCAGCACGGTGCGGTTGCGCGACGGCGGGCAGGGCGCCGCCGCCGTCGTCGCGGCGGCTGAAACGGCGGCCGACGAGCTGGCTGCGGCGCTGGCCGAGGCCAAGGGGATTCTGCTTGTGCAGGGCCTCAACGATATTGCCGACGATCCCGACCTGCTCATCCGCTTTAGCCGGGTGTTCGGACCGGAGGTGGAGGACTATCGCCACAATCTGACTGACCTCAAGTCGGTGCATGTATCGGTGCCCCAGATCCTCCTGGTGTCGAACATGCCGCCGGTCAGCAAGGCGCCGCCCAAGCGGCCCGAGCCCCCGCTGGCGGCCGACGGGCTGATCCCGGTGCAGTATCCGCATCGCAAGGGTTGGCACACGGACCAAAGCTATCGCCGTCCGCCGCCCGACATCTCGCTCTTCTACGCCGTGACACCCGCGACACGAGACACCGGCCAGACGCTGTTTGCCAACGGCATCCTGGCCTACGAGGCGCTGCCTGCTCATCTCAAGGCAAAGGTCGAGGGTCTGCAGGGCCTGCATGCCCAGCCCGGCAGCGGCCGCGGTCGCGAGGCGGCGTTCGCGGGGCGGCAACCGCGCGCCTTTGCCCCTCACGAGCGCTCGCAGCCTCAGCCCGTAGTGCGCACGCATCCGGTCACGGGCGAGCGTGCGCTCTATCTCTGCGAATGGGGCCAGATGGACTGGTTCGAGGGGCCGTTCGTCGGCATGGAGCCCGGCCCGCATGGCGCGGGAGCAGCGCTGCTCGACGAGATCATGGCCCATCTGACCGAGCGCCGCTTCTGCTATGCCCACGAATGGACGCAGGGCGATGTCCTGATCTGGGACAATCGCTGCCTGATCCATGCCGCGACCTGGTTCGATGGCGAGAAGGAGGGGCGTCTGATGTGGCGCACCACCGTCCACGGCAATCCCGGCGCCTACTATGCCGGCGAAGCGAAGAGCTGGATCCAGGCGACCTAGGGATGTTCCGGGCAGGCGATCCATAGCGCCGCGAAACCGTCATTCGACAGGCGACGGTTTCACGGCCGGAGTGCAGGAGGCGGCAATTCGGCAGCTCATGGCGTGAGGCCGGCGGCCGAGGAGCAGAACAGACGAGTTGGCTGTTTTGTGTTCATCGACCAAGATGGCCCACTCGTTCTCCAGGAAGGAGCCCGTCATGACCGTCACCATCACGCCGCTTACGTCCGTGTTCGCCGGCGAAGTTGGCGCGATCGACCTGCGGCGGGTCCATGATCGCGAATCGCTGGAGGCGATCCGCGCCGGCATGGAAAGATACGCCGTGCTGGTCTTTCGCGATCAGAATTTCACTAACGAAGAGCAGCTCGACTTCGCCCAGCGTTTCGATGGCACGCTGCACGCCCGTACATCCTCCTCGGCCATTGGCAAGAATCGGTTCGGCAACGAGGCGCTGGCGGACATCTCCAACGTGGACAAGGATGGCAAGATCCGGGAGGCCAACAACCGCATGCGCGCCGCCGGGGTCGCCAACCGGCTGTGGCATACCGATGCGTCGTTCGTCGATCCGCCGGGGCGCTACTCCATGCTATCGGCTCGGGTGGTGCCGCCGGTGCGTGCCGATACGGAGTTCGCCGACATGCGCGCTGCCTACGATGCACTCGACGAGGACACCCGCGGCACAATCGAAGAGTTGCGCGTTTTTCATTCCATCGTCTATTCGCGCCACGTCCTCGGTTTCGATTTCAGCGACGATGAGCAGGATAAGCTGAAGGGGGCCGTCCACCCGCTGGTGCGCACCATCCCAGGGTCCGGTCGCCGAGCGCTCTATCTGGCCTCGCACGCCGCCCATATCGTCGACTGGCCGGTGCCGGAGGGTCGGCTGCTTCTGCGCGACCTGATCGACCATGCCACGCAGTCGCAGTTCATCTATCGCCACATCTGGCGGCCGCATGATTTCGTGATCTGGGACAATCGGTGCACCATGCATCGTGCCCGGCCGTTCGACGACAAGACCCATCGCCGTGAGCTTCGGCGGACCACGACGCTGGACCTGCCGCTGCCGGCTTCGGCTTAGGCGACGGCCTCTCAGCGCTTCTGGCGGAAGAACGTCGTCAGCACATAGCGGCGGCCCCGGCTCACCGGGCCGACCTTGTGCAGGAGCGAGCAGGAAAAGACAGCGGC
>NZ_HE997181.1:1331485-1671560 GCF_000312425.1 Reyranella massiliensis 521
TTGTGCAGGAGCGAGCAGGGAAAGACAGCGGCGGCCCCGGCGGGTGGGCTGACGCGCACGCCGGCATACTCGGGAAACACGAGTTCGCCGCCCTCGAAATCGTCGTTGAGGTTCAACGAAACGGCAAAGGCGCGGTCGGCCGTGGTCGGTGCGCCATTGTCGCGATGGGCGCCGAAGAAGTGCTCGCCTTCGGCGCTGTACGACAGGACGACGTGGGCATCGAAGGTAAACTGCTGGTCGAAGGCGAAGACCTTGGTGAGTTCGGGACCGATGCGGTAGGCCAACCGGTCGGAAACGGCCTTCTGCATCATCGGCTCGACGATCATATAGTCTTCGGTGCGCTTCAGCTCGGTCATGTTGACGGTGCCGTAGCGGCTGGAAACGCCCCCATCCTGGCGATCGCCCTTGTTCCACAGGCGGATGAGCTGGGTGCAGAAATCCGGCTCGAAGACACGCGGCAGGACCAGCACCGGCGCCATGGCGGTGTTGAGCCGCACGTCCGAACCGGCGTTGGCGCGCACGGAATCGGCCAGGGTCCCGATGGCTTCGGTGGTTGCCGCGAGCACACGCGTGTCGAAGGTGCCGGCGACGCGCTGGTTGGGATCGAGGACGATCGTACGCTGGCGTAGCCCCATGCCTTGGCCAAAGGAGACGGCGCCGCCCTGAGAAAGCAGGGCAGGCAGGAACTGGCCCTTTTGATCGAGCAGCAGCAGCGGGTTTTCCGGCTCGGCGCCGAACTTCTTCCAGGCGGCGGCCGCCGCCGGTGTCTGGCTGGCAGAGACCACGACCAGTCGTGACGCCGCGGCCGTGCACGCAGCGCGTAGCGCCGCGAAGGGTTCCGCATCGATCAAGCCGAGATCGGCGACGGCCAGCAGGACTACAGGGTCGCCGGTGAAGGACCAGACGAACTTGCGCAGCTTGCCGTCGAGTCCGGGCAGCACGAAATCCGGAAGGCGATCACCGACTCGGAGCGACAGGGCGTTGGTCATGGATCGGTCGGCTGCAGAACCTGGAACTAGGGCCCCGAAGCCAGTGCCTCGGAGCCCTATGAAACCATGGTGGGCGCTGTAGGGATTGAACCTACGACCCCACCCGTGTGAAGGGTGTGCTCTCCCGCTGAGCTAAGCGCCCGGGAAGGGGGGCGTATAGGGCCTGTTGACCGAATCGTCAACGGCTCCCTGCCGCGAGTCGGCCCAGTGCGGCGGGCAAGGCATCGAAGCGGTCGATGACGGCATCGGCGCCGAGTTCGCTGGCAGGGCGGGCCGTGTAGCCCCAGCTCACCAGCACCGCCGGCAGGCCTGCGCCGCGCGCGGCCTCGGCATCGTGGATCGAATCGCCGATCATCACGGCGCGTTTGGGATCGCAGCCCATACGCTCCAGCAGCATCAGGATGTGTCGCGGGTCGGGCTTGCGGACCGGGAAGCTGTCGGCGCCGGCTACGTCGCTGATCGGCGGCATCAGCTTCAGGTGCTCCAGGATCATGCGCGAGGGCTTCTCGAACTTGTTGGTGCAGACACCCTGCTTCAGTCTCTGCCCGGCGAAGTGGGCCACGACTTCCGCGACGCCAGCAAACGCAGTCGTATTGCTGATCGGGTCGGCCTCGTAATAGCGCACGAACTCGCGCGTCACGGCGCTCAGCGCCGCATCGTCCAGCACCTTGCCGTACTTGGCGAAGGCCTTGCCCATGGTGACCTTGCTGCCCTGGCCCATGAATATCCGTACATCTTCCTCCGAAACCGGCGGCAGGCCGTGGTCGGCCAGGACGTGGCTGACGGCCAGTTCCATGTCCTTGGCGCTGTCGATCAGGGTGCCGTCGAGGTCGTAGAGGACGGTATCGAAACGGGCGGCGATGAGCTTGTCGGTATCCATGCAGACTCCTCTAGCACATCCGCCTTGCCCGGCTGCCAGCCGCATGGCATCGGACGGGGCATGAAATCGCCTATCGCTGTGGTCGTGTTGGCCGCCGGAGCCGGCACGCGCATGAAGTCGGCTCTGCCGAAGGTCCTGCATCCGCTGGCCAACCGGCCGATGCTGCGGCACGTGCTGGCCAATGTGATGGCTCTGAAGCCAGCACGCATTGTGGGGGTCGTTGCTCCTGGTGCCCGCGACGTGATGGCGGCCTTCGCGCCGCATGCGACCGTGGTGCAGAAGAAGCCGCTAGGCACCGGCGATGCGGCCAAAGCCGCCCTCGGTGCGCTGCGTGGCCATACCGGCCCCGTCCTCGTCGTGTTCGGCGATGCACCGCTCGTGACGTCGGCCTCGTTGAAACGGCTGCTGTCTGCCTGCGCCAAGGAGCGCGCGGCCGTGGGCGTGCTGGGCTTCGTCGCCGGCGATCCGTCGCCTTATGGCCGGCTGATCGTCCAACGCGGCATGCTGGAGAAGATCGTCGAGAGCAAGGATGCGGACGAGATCGAGCGGACCGTCGATTTCTGCAATTCCGGCGTGATGTGCCTGGACGGGCGCCTGATCGCCGGCCTGCTGGCAGGCATCAAGAACAAGAATGCGAAGCGCGAATTCTACCTCACGGACGCGGTCGCGCTGGCACGTGCCGCCAGCCACAAGGCCATCGCCGTCGAGGGGGAGGAAGCGGAGTTCCAGGGGATCAACTCGCGGGCCGAGCTGGCAGTCGCCGAGCGGGCCCTCCAGCAGCGCCTGCGCGCTGCGGCGATGATGGGTGGCGTGACGATGATCGATCCTGACACTGTCTGGTTATCGGCTGATACCAAGTTTGCAAACGACATCGTCATCGGCCCCAACGTGCGCTTCGGTCCGGGCGTCGAGATTGCGGCCGACGTCGAAATCAAGGCTTTCTGCGACATCGAAGGGGCGCGCATCGGGCGCGGCGCCATCGTCGGGCCTTTCACGCGCATCCGGCCGGGCTCGGAGGTGGCCGAGGATGCTCACATCGGCAACTTCGTCGAGCTCAAGGCCACGCGCATGGGGCGCGGCGCCAAGGCCAACCACTTGGCCTATCTTGGCGATGCCGACATTGGCGCTGCGAGCAATATCGGGGCGGGAACCATCGCCGTGAACTACGATGGCTTCGGTAAATGGCGCACCGTCATAGCGGACGATGTTTTCATCGGCTCCAACAGTTCTCTTGTGGCGCCGGTCCGTATTGGCAAGGGGGCTAATGTGTCGGCTGGCAGCGTCGTGACCGAGGATGTTCCCGAGGGGGCGCTGGCCTTCGGGCGAGCCCGCCAAGTGACAAAGGAGGGGCGGGCGGCGCCGCTTCGTGCGAAACTCAAAGCTCGCGCGGCGGCGGCCAAGCGCGGCAAGAAGAAATAGCCACTCCTCAGCCCGGACCCCCTTCCCATGTGCGGCATCATCGGCATTATCGGCAAAGCGCCCGTCACGCCTCTGCTCGTCGACGCGCTCAAGCGGCTCGAATATCGCGGCTACGATTCGTCGGGTGTCGCCACCCTGGTGAACGGCCACATCGACCGTCGTCGGGCGGAGGGCAAGCTGGTCAACCTCGAAGCCCGGCTGGCGTCAGAACCGCTGCCCGGGACCATCGGCATCGGCCACACGCGCTGGGCGACGCATGGCAAGCCGTCGGAGCGCAATGCCCATCCCATCGCCACCGATCGGGTCGCCGTTGTCCATAACGGCATCATCGAGAACTTTCAGGAGCTGAAGGGCGAGCTTGTCGCCGAGGGCCGGCACTTCGACAGCGACACCGACACCGAGGTCGTCGCCCAGCTCATCACCTCCTATCTCGAAAAGCAGATGTCGCCGGAGCAGGCGATGGGCAAGGCGATGGAGCGTCTGCGCGGCGCCTTTGCGCTCGCCATCCTGTTCAGCGGCCGGCACGACATCCTGATGGGCGCCCGCCGCGGCAGCTCGCTGGCGGTGGGCTACGGTGACGGCGAGATGTATGTCGGCACCGATGCGCTGGCGCTGGCGCCGTTCACGCGGCAGGTGAGCTACCTCGAGGACGACGACTGGGTCGTGCTGCGCGCCGATGGCTGCACCGTCTATCAGGGTGGCTTCGAAGTGAAGCGCGAGGTCCGCCAGAGCGGAATCTCCGGAGCGATGATCGGCAAGGGCAACCATCGCCACTTCATGCTGAAGGAGATCCACGAACAGCCTGCGGTCATTGGCGACACCCTGCAGACCTATCTCGATCCGGCCACGCGCTCCGTCACCCTGCCGGTGCTGCCGTTCGACTGGAACAAAGTGAGCCGCATCACCATGACGGCCTGCGGCACGGCCTACTATGCCTGCATGGTCGCAAAATACTGGTTCGAGGGTCTGGCCCGGCTGTCGGTCGAGGTCGAGGTCGCGTCGGAACTGCGCTACCGCGAGCCGCCGCTGCCCGAGGGCGGGGTCTGCATCGCCGTTTCCCAGTCGGGCGAGACGGTCGATACCCTGGCCGCCATCCGCTACGCCAAGGCGAACAAGCAGACGATCCTTTCCGTGGTGAACGTGCCGGAAAGCGCCATTGCCCGCGAATCGCATCTGGTGCTGCCGACGCTCGCCGGACCGGAGATCAGCGTCGCCTCGACCAAGGCCACGACGACGCAGCTCACGGTGCTGCTCTGTCTGGCGATTGCCGCCGGCCGGGCCAGGGGGACGCTCTCTCCCGAGGCCGAAGCGCGGCTGGCGCTGGCGCTGATCGAGCTGCCGGCACACGTCAATCAGGCTTTGAACATGGAGGAAGAGTACCGGCGCGTCGCCGAGACGGTGCTCGCCGAGGCGCGCGACGTGCTCTACCTCGGCCGCGGCTCGTCCTTCCCGATCGCGCTGGAGGGGGCGCTGAAGCTGAAGGAGATTTCCTACATCCACGCCGAGGGCTACGCGGCCGGCGAGATGAAGCACGGCCCGATTGCGTTGATCGACGAGACCGTGCCGGTGGTCGTGGTGGCGCCTACGGACGCGATCTTCGACAAGACCGCGTCGAACTTCGAGCAGGCCAAGGCGCGGGGCGGCAAGCTGGTCCTGTTGAGCGATGCTGCAGGCGTGGGGCGCCTCGGCAACCAAGCCGTAGTTTCCCTGACCCTGCCGACGGTCGACCCCGTGGTGGCGCCGATCCTCTACACGGTTCCGGTGCAGTTGCTGGCGTATTACACGGCCGTTGCCAAGGGCACCGACGTCGACCAGCCGCGCAATCTCGCCAAGAGCGTCACGGTCGAATGACTCTCCGTCTTCCCGCGATGCGGGAAGACGGCGGTAGATCGGAAAAAGTTAGCGCGTGCCTTGCGGCAAGCCAGGCGCAAGGCCCGGCGCAGGAGCGGGCGCCGGAGCAGGCTGCCCACCACGCGGTTGGGCCGGGCGTGGCTGTGCAGGCTGGGCCGGCTGCAGCGTCTGGATGAGCGCCCGGACCTTGGCCGCTTCACCTTCCTGCGCCTTCTTGAATTCGTCTTCGCTCAGGAAGCGATCCTTGTTGCTGTCGATCTCCAGGAACTGCTTCAGCGCGTAAGCGGTGAGCTCGACGCGGTCAAGCTGGCCATCCTTGTTGGTGTCGATCTCGGCGAACTTGCGCAGCGCGATCTGCTTGCGCAGATCGAAGGGCAGGAGATTCTTGGCCTGCGGGCCATCGGCCGGGCCGGCCATCACCAGGTATTCCTGCTGGTTGACCTTGCCGTCGTTGTTCTTGTCGAGCTGGTCGGCCGAACGCATCTGCATATCGATGAACTCGTTCAAGGTCATCAGACCCTGGCGGCGGCGCGCTTCGGCCTGTTGGCGCTCCTGGGCCTCGCGCTGCAAGGAGCGCTGGACGATCAGGCGGACTTCCGGCTCGGTGACCTTGTTGTCGCGGTCGGTATCGTAGTTGTTGAACTCCGAGTGAACCAGCGCCTCGGCTTCGCCACGCTCGACGAAACCATCGCGGTTGGTGTCGAGGTTCTGGAATTCGGCCCGTGCCCGTGTCTTACGCTCCTCGAGCGGCGGCAGATTCGGCACATCGGGGGTCATCGGCGGTTCGGTGACCTTCAGGAACTCTTCGAGCGACAGCTTGTTGTCCTTGTTAGCGTCGAGCTGCTCGAACGACTTCATGCGGTACTTCAGGAAGTCCGCACGTGTGACCTCGCCCTTCTTGTTGACGTCGATATCGACGAACCACTGCGGCAGGGGAATCGCGGGCGGAGTCGCACCGGCCTGCCCCGGTGCTGCAGGAGCGGTAGCTGCGGGCGCGCCGGCTGCGGGAGGCGTGGCGCCTGCTGCCGGAGGAGTCGCGGGAGCGGCCGCCGGCGGCTTGTTCGCGGGCCAGCCTTGAGTAGGCGGCGTCTGCGGCGGTGTCTGCTGGGCGACTGCGGGAGCGGTGAGGCAGGTAGCAGTGAGAAGGAAAAGCGACGGACGAAAAAGACGATGCATCGGCGGTAGACCCGCTTTGGGAGGGGAGGTTTCGTATCGGTTGCAATGCGTTCGCTGTCAATGTCCGCAGAGCGGCGACATCCTGCGGCGCAATCACGCCGAAAGCATGGCGCCGCGCCATTTGAGTTGCGTCCCACATTGGGATACGCCATCGTGAAGTATTGAGATGACTCCGAAGAAGGGTCGCAAGTACTTGGGAGGCAAGGGTTATTTCGACATGTTGGCATGCGATTTGTGCCGACAGTCGAAACCGGCACAATTATGGCAGCACCGTCCTCATCTCGCGGCTCGGCGCTTTTGAGCGTCCGTGACGTTTCCGTCCGCTTCGGGGGAATCGTGGCCCTCGACGGCGTCAGTTTCGACGTCTTTCCCGGCCAGATCGCCGGTCTGATCGGTCCCAACGGGGCTGGGAAGACGACGCTCTTCAACTGCCTCAGTCGCCTCTACACGCCGCACAGTGGCGATGTCCGGTTCGAAGGCCAGTCGATCCTGAAGCGTCCGCGCCACGACATCCCTCATATCGGCATCGGCCGTACGTTCCAGAACGTGGCGCTGTTCGACAGGATGTCCGTTCTCGACAACGTGAAGGTCGGTTGCCACTCCGTCAGCTCAACCTCCTTCTTCGAGAACGCGCTGCGCCTGCCCAAGGTCAAGGGCGAGGAGGAGCGCATCACCAAACGGGCCATGGAACTGATCGAGTTCATGGACCTCCTGCCTTTTACAATGGCGATGGCTGGGCCGCTGCCGTTCCCGATCCGCAAGCGCGTCGAACTGGCGCGCGCGCTGGCTTCCAGCCCCAAGCTGCTGCTGCTGGACGAGCCGGCCGCCGGGCTGAACCACGATGAGATCGAGGTCTTGAAGGGGCAGATCAAGCGGGTGCGCGAAACCCAGCACGTCACCGTGCTGCTGGTCGAGCATCACATGAGCCTCGTCATGTCGGTGTCCGACAAGGTGGTTGCCATCGACTTCGGCAAGAAGATCGCCGACGGCACGCCGGCGGAGGTGCAGCGCGATCCTGAAGTGATCCGCGCCTATCTGGGGACTGCGTAAATGGCGGCACTGCTCGAAGTCAGTGGGCTGAAAGCCTTCTACGGCCAGACCCAGTCTCTCTACGATGTCGGGTTCGACATCCCGACTGGCGGCATCACCACTCTGCTGGGGGCCAACGGCGCCGGCAAGACGACGACGCTCCGCGCCATCTGCAACATGGTACGCACCGACGGCACCATCCGCTTCGATGGCAAGAATATCCGCGGTATGGCCACCGAAGAAATCGTGCGGCAGCGGATCGCCCACGTGCCCGAGGGCCGCGGCACCTTCACGACGCTCACTGTCGACGAGAATCTCCGGATCGCCGCCTATACGCGGCGCGACAAGCAGGCCGTCAAGGACGAGCTCGAGCGGGTCTTTGCCTATTTCCCCCGTCTCAAGGAGCGCATCCAGCAACAGGCCGGAACGCTCTCGGGCGGCGAGCAGCAAATGCTGGCGATTGCCCGCGCGCTGATGCTGAAGCCCCGCCTGATGCTGCTTGATGAACCGTCGTTCGGTCTGGCGCCGCTGATCGTGCAGGAGATCTTTCGCATCCTGCGGCGCATCAACGAGGAGGAGAAGGTGAGCATCTTGCTGGTCGAGCAGAATGCTGCCTTGGCGCTCGATCTGGCTACCCACGCCTACGTTCTCGAAACCGGCAAGGTCGTGATGTCCGGTCCATCCGACGTCGTGAAGAACGACGAGAACGTCCGCAAGTCCTATCTCGGCTACTGAGGCACAGACCATGGAACAGTTCCTCCAGCAGATCGCCTCGGGCCTGGCCAACGGTGCCATCTATGCCTGCGTCGCCCTGGCGCTGGTGATGATCTACGTGTCGACGGACCACATCAATTTCGCCCAGGGCGAGATGGCGATGTTCTCGACCTATCTGAGCTGGCAGCTCATGACCTGGGGCCTGAGCTTCTGGGCGGCCTTCATCGTGGCCGTGGCGCTCTCCTTCGTGATGGGCGTACTGATCGAACGGTTGATCCTGAGACCGCTGCATAGCGCGCCGGTGCTGTCGATCATCGTAGTGTTCATCGGCCTGCTGGCGATCTTCAATTCGGTCGCGGGCGCCATCTGGAGCTACCTGATCAAGGAATTTCCTTCGCCGTTTCCGAAGTCGAGCTTCGGCATCGCCGGCGTGATCGGGCCGCACCAGTTGGGCGTCGTGGTCGTGACGCTGCTCGTGCTGGGCCTGCTGTTCGTCTTCTTCCGCTACACCCCGCTCGGGCTGGCGATGCGGGCAGCCGCGCAGAATCCACAGATGGCGCGCCTGGTTGGCGTGCGCGTCGACTGGATGCTGGCGCTGGGCTGGGGACTTGCCTCTTCGATCGGCGCGGTCGCGGGCATCATGGTGGCGCACATCGTTTACCTCGATCCCAATATGATGGCCGGCATTCTGCTCTATGCTTTCGCCAGCGCCCTGGTCGGAGGCATCTCGAACCCTGCCGGCGCGGTCGCGGGCGGGTTTATCGTCGGCGTGCTCGAAAACATGGTGGCCTACGCCGGCAACCAGATCGAGAAAGCGACCGGCATCTACATCATCGGCAACGGCGAGAAGCTCACCGTCGCCCTGATCATCGTCATCTTTGTCCTGACCGTGAAACCCGCCGGCCTGTTCGGCCGCGTCGTCGTGAAGAGGGTCTGAGGTATGGCCAGCGCGTCGAAAAAGTGGGTTCTCGGCATCGTCGTCTTGGCGTTCGTCGTTCCGCTCCTGAAGCCGTTCTTTCCTGACTTGATCTCGGACTATCGGCTGTTCCTGGTCAGCACCATGATCATCGCCTCGATCGCGGTGCTGGGGCTGAACCTGCTGACGGGCTTCAACGGCCAGTTCTCGCTGGGCCATGGCGCCTTCTACGCGGTGGGCGCCTACACCGCCGCCATTCTGATGGATCAGTTGAGCGTGCCCTACTGGGCGACGATCCCGGCAGCGGCGATCGTCTGTTTCATCGTAGGTTATCTGTTCGGTCTGCCGGCGCTGAAGCTCGAGGGCCACTACCTCGCGCTCGCGACCTTCGCGCTCGCCTTGGCGGTACCGCAGATCCTGAAATACAAGTGGCTCGAGGGCCTGACCGGCGGCGTGCAGGGCATCGTACTGATGAAGCCCGAGGTGCCGTTCGGCCTGCCGCTGACGGAAGACCAGTGGCTCTACTATTTCTGCCTGATCGTGATGGTGGTGTTGTTCTGGGCGGCCGCCAACATGCTGAACAGCCGCAGCGGACGCGCCATGATGGCGATTCGCGACCAGTACATGGCGGCCGACACGATGGGCATCGACACCGCCCTCTACAAGACCGTCACCTTCGGCATCAGCGCGGCCTATACCGGCATCGCCGGTGCGCTTTCGGCGTCGGCCATCGCCTTCGTCGCACCCGACAGCTTCAACATCTTCCTGTCGATCAAGTTCCTGATCGGCCTGGTGGTGGGCGGCATCGGCTCACTGACCGGCTCGGTGATCGGCGGCGTCTTCTACGTGCTGGTCGACAACTCCGCTCAGGCACTCTCGCAGTTCGTGAAGAACGATCTTGGGGTGCCGTTCGACCTCTCGGCCTATACCGTTTTCGGCGTTCTGCTGATCGCGATTATTTACCTGATGCCGATGGGAATTGCGGGCGGTGTTGCCATCGCCTGGCGCAAGATCAGGGGCGCCCGGTAAGGGCGAAGCGCAATCGGAGTCTCCACTCGCATAGCGAGTGGAGAGGGGCGGTCTGCCCGAATCGTGTGCAGATGAGACGAACGCCCGGTTGTATCGACCGCAGCGTCGCACGCACTTAATGCCTCTTTAATTCGCCCATATTTCGGGCGAACATCATTCTTAGCCTATGAATAAAGGGAGGGTGTAAACGTGAAGACGAGTAGACGTGGTTTTGTAGGTGGTGCGTCCGCACTGGCGTTGTTCTCCGGCTCGACAGCCGCATTCGCCCAGAAGAAGTATTCCGATGGCGCGAGCGATACGGAAATCAAGATCGGCCACACCGGCCCCTATAGCGGCCCCGCATCATCCTATGGACAGATCGGCAAGACGCTCGAAGCCTATTGGAAGAGCGTGAACGATGCAGGCGGCGTCAACGGCCGCAAGGTCAAGTTCCTGACGCTCGACGACGGCTACAATCCGGCGAAGATCGTGGAACTGACCCGCCAGCTCGTCGAGCAGGAAAAGGTGCTGTGCCTTTTCAATACGCTCGGCACGGCCAACAACACCGCCATCCACAAGTACATGAACCAGAAGAAGGTGCCGCAGCTCTATGTGGCGACTGGCGCATCGAAGTGGGGCAAGCCCAAGGAATTCCCGTGGACGATGGGCTTCCAGCCCGACTACCACACCGAGGGCGTGATCTATGCCAAGCACATTCTGGCGAATGTGAAGGATGCGAAGATCGGCGTGCTGATGCAGAACGACGATTACGGCAAGGATTACTGGGACGGCTTCAAAGAAGGCCTGGGCAAGGATGCCAACAAGGTCGTGAAGCACGTGACCTTCGAAGTCACCGATCCCACGGTCGACAGCCAGATCATCCAGCTGAAGGACTCCGGCGCCAACGTCTTCTTCAACATCGCCACGCCCAAGGCGGCCGCGCAGGCGATCCGTAAGGCGGCCGATATCGGCTGGAAGCCGGTACAGTATCTCAACAACGTGTCGGCGTCGGTCGGCTCGGTGATGAAGCCCGCGGGCCTGGACAACAGCCAGGGCATCATCACGGCGCAGTATCTCAAGGACCCGACCGACAAGCAGTGGGAGAACACCGACGACTTCAAGGCCTGGATCGCCTGGATGGACAAGTGGATGCCGGGCTCCAACAAGGCCGACGCCAATCACGTGTTCGGCTTCGCGGTCGCCAGCCTGATGCACGAGACTCTGAAGAAGTGCGGCAACGAGCTGACGCGCGAGAACGTCATGCGACAGGCGGCTAACTTCCAGAAGTACAAGCTGCCGCTGCTTCTGCCGGGCATCACCATCAACACCAGCCCGACGGATTTCTATCCGATCCAGTCGGTGCAGCTTGCCCGCTTCAAGGGCGAAAGCTGGGATCTGTTCGGCGACATCATGTCGGCCGAAGGTTCCTGAGAGGCACAGAGACAAATGCCGGGAAGGCCGCCGAAAGGCGGCCTTCTCTTTTTTGCCCCATTCGGCAGGCAAGCACGCGCCCGGTTTTTGTCGGGGGTATGTGCATGCGTAGGCGTGGTTTCGTAGGCGGGGCATCCGCTGCGACGTTGCTTCTTGCTTCGGGGGCGGCCGGCCAGAAGAAATACGACGACGGCGCCAGCGATACGGAAATCAAGATCGGCCATACCGGCCCGTACAGTGGGCCGGCTTCTTCCCTCGGTATCATCGGCAAGTGCATCGACGCCTATTGGAAGAGCGTGAACGATACGGGCGGCATCAACGGTCGCAAGATCCGTTTCATGTCCCTCGACGACGGCTATTCGCCTGCCAAGACCGTGGAGCTCGTGCGCCGGCTCGTCGAACAGGAGAAGGTGTTCTGCCTGTTCGATACGCTCGGAACGCCCAGCAACACGGCGATCCACAAATATCTGAACCAGAAGAAGGTGCCGCAGCTTTACGTCGCCTCCGCGGCATCGAAGTGGGGCAAGCCCAAGGAATACCCTTGGACGATGGGCTTTCAGCCCGACTACCACACCGAAGGGGCGATCTATGCGCGCCACATCCTGGCCAATGTCGTGGACCCGCGCATTGCCGTCCTGATGCAAAACGACGACTACGGCAAAGACTACTGGGAGGGCTTCAAGAAGGGCCTCGGTGCCGATGCCGCCCGCAGGGTCGTGAAGCACGTGACCTACGAGGTTGCCGATCCCACGGTCGACAGCCAGATGATCCAGCTCGCGGCTTCCGGCGCCAACGTCTTCTTCAACGTCACGACACCCAAGGCGGCCGCGCAGGCGATTCGCAAGGCGGCGGATCTCGGCTGGAAGCCCGTTCACTACCTCAACATCGTCTCGGCGTCGGTGGGAACCGTGATGAAGCCTGCCGGGCTGGAGAACGGGCAGGGCACCATTACCGCACAGTATCTCAAGGACCCGACCGATCCGCAGTGGGACGACGATCCCGAGATGACGGCATGGCGGGCCTGGATGAGCAGGTGGATGCCGGGCGCCGTTCAGGCCGACGCCAACTACGTCTTTGCCTATGCGGTCACCTCGCTGATGCACGAGACGCTGAAGAAGTGCGGCGACGACCTCACGCGCGCGAATCTGATGCGCCAGGCCGCCAGTCATCAGAAACTGCGTGTGCCGCTGCTGCTGCCGGGCATCACCGTCAACACCGGCCCTGCGGATTTCTACCCCGTCCAGTCCATGCGGCTCGCCCGCTTCAAGGGCGCGAGCTGGGATCTATTCGGCGACGTGCTGCACGCCGAGAGTGCCTGAACGCAGATGTCGGAGTGAGCAAGGGCCGTCGATATCCAGCGACGGCCTTCTCCCTTCTTGTGCGCTGCACCATCCAAATGGTCTCAACAGCTCGCGCGTTTTTCGCTTTCCAAGCCTCAAATTTCGCGCAACCCTGTTCTGCATAAAACACAAATCGGGGAGTTGAAGCGCGTCAAACCAAGGAGGCAACGTTGAAGACCAGCAGGCGTACTTTCCTGAGCGGCGTATCGACCGCCGCTGTCTTGTCCGCGTCAGGCGTAGCGTTTGCCCAGAAGAAGTACGACGAGGGAGCGACCGACAAAGAGATCAGGATCGGTCACACCAACCCCTATAGCGGGCCGGCCTCGGCGTATGGCGTGATCGGCAAGACGATCGAAGCTTATTGGAAGAGCGTGAACGAGGCGGGCGGCATCAATGGCCGCATGGTCAGGTTCCTCACCCGCGACGACGGCTACAATCCTTCCAAGACCGTCGAGATGATCCGCGAACTGGTCGAGCAGGAGAAGGTGCTCTGCACTTTCAACACGCTCGGTACGCCGACCAATACGGCGATCCACAAGTACATGAACCAGAAGAAGGTGCCGCAGCTCTTCGTCGCCACCGGCGCGTCGAAGTGGGGCAAGCCGAAGGAGTTTCCGTGGACGATGGGCTTCCAGCCCGATTACCACACCGAAGGCGTGATCTATGCCAAGCACATTCTGGCGAATGTGAAGGATCCGAAGATCGGCGTGCTGATGCAGAACGACGACTACGGCAAGGACTACTGGGAAGGCTTCAAGGAAGGCCTGGGCAAGGACGCCAACAGGGTGTCCAAGCATGTCACCTATGAGGTGACGGACCCGACAGTCGACAGCCAGGTGATTCAGCTGAAGGACTCCGGCGCCAACGTCTTCTTCAACATCTCGACGCCGAAGTTTGCCGCCCAGGCGATCCGCAAGGCCGCCGATATCGGTTGGAAGCCGGCGCAGTACCTCAACAACGTGTCAGCCTCGGTCGCTTCGACCATGAAGCCGGCAGGTTTCGAGAACAGCCAGGGCATCATCACCGCGGCCTATCTGATGGATCCCACGGACAAGCAGTGGGACGACAACGCCGACATGAAGGCGTGGCGGGCCTGGATGGCCAAGTCCAACCCACAGGGCAACGTGACCGACGCGTCGAACGTGTTCGCCTATGCCGTCTCCTTCCTGATGCACGAGACGCTGAAGAAGTGCGGTGACAACCTGACGCGCGCGAACGTCATGCGTCAGGCAGCCAATCACCAGAAGCTCAAGGTGCCGCTGCTGCTGCCAGGAATCACCGTCAGTACCAGCCCGACGGATTTCTATCCGATCCAGGCCGTCCAGCTTCAGCGCTTCCAGGGGGAGACCTGGCACCTGTTCGGCGATGTCATGCACGCCGAAAGCAGCTGATCTCCTGATTCCTCCGCTCCCGATCGCCCGCTGCGGCGGCCTTTGGGGGCGGAGGGACTATTTGCGCTGCAGCGCCTGGCGGCACTCGGCGGAGTCGATGCGGCCGTTCTTGTCGAGGTCGCAGCGCACGAAGTTGCGCTCGCCCTGGGCCATGAACTCCGCGAGCGTCACGACACCATCCTTGTCCGTGTCGAGACGCTGGAAGTAGCTCGACTGGCGGCTGGCCTGACGGTCGCTCGGCAGGACGCTGTTGCCGGCGGCCGGGGTGCGGGCAAAGAGTTCGTCCTGGCTCAACTTGCCGTCGCTATTGGTGTCGAGCCGCTTGAAACGGGCTTCCTGGCCCGCATTCCACTCGTCTCGGTCGACCGCACCATCCTTGTTGGTGTCGTAACGCATGACGCCACTGGTGTTGCTGCGGGATTGCTGGGCGAGAGCAGGGGCGGCCAGGCCGAGCACGGCCGCGGCGAGAAGGATGAGCTTGAGCATATCTATCCTATAGGTTGTGTCAGAGACAATCTATACAATCATAAGTCTCCTTACCGCGCCTTGTGAGCCCCGATATAGTCCGGCCCGCGACCGAATTATGGCCGCGTTGAGGTTTTGTTCTCCTCTGGGGATATCCCATGGCCTACGACTACGATCTTTTCGTCATCGGTGCCGGTTCGGGCGGCGTGCGCGCTTCGCGCATTGCGGCGGGCCATGGTGCGCGCGTCGGAATCTGCGAAGACTACCGCGTCGGCGGGACCTGCGTGATCCGCGGCTGCGTGCCGAAGAAGCTTCTGGTCTACGGGTCGAAGTTCGCGCACGAGTTCGAGGACGCCGAGGCCTTCGGCTGGACGGTGCCGGCGCCTACGCACTCCTGGCCGACCTTGCGGGACAATGTGAACAGGGAAGTGGATCGCCTGAACGCGGTCTACCTGCGGCTGCTCGACGGTGCCGGCGTGAAGCTGCATATGGGGCGCGGCCGCCTGATGGATCGCCATACGATTCAGGTCGGCGACGAGACCATCACTGCCGACAAGATTCTGATCGCCACCGGCGGCCACCCCGTGATCCCGCCGATTCCGGGCCGCGAACACGCCATAACCTCGAACGAAGCGTTCCACCTCGCCGAATTCCCCAGGCGCATCACCATCGTCGGTGGCGGCTACATCGCCGTGGAGTTCGCGGGCATCTTCAACGGCCTGGGGGCGAAGGTCGATCTGGTGTTGCGGCGCGATCGCGTGCTGCGCGGCTTCGACGAGGAATGCCGGACTTTCGTGCACCAGGCGTTGGGCGACAGCGGTATCCGGCTTCGCACCGAGATGGAGATCGGCCGCATCGTGGCGAAGGGCGCGGATGGCAAGAGCGGTCCCTTCGAGATCCACACCCCGCATGGCGGCATGTTCGAAACCGATTGCGTCCTGTACGCGACGGGGCGTGCGCCCAATACCTCGGGCCTCGGGCTGGAAAAGGCGGGCGTTCAGCTCGACAAGGCGGGGGCCATCGCCGTCGACGAATGGTCGAAGACGACCGCGGAGAATATCTGGGCCGTGGGCGACGTCACGGACCGGATCAACCTGACGCCGGTCGCCATCATGGAGGGGCACTGCTTTGCCGACACCGAGTTCGGCAACAAGCCGCGCAAGGCCGATCATCGCGACGTACCGTCGGCCGTCTTCTGCCAGCCCGAGCTTGCCAATGTCGGTCTGACCGAGGAGCAGGCGAAACTGCAACTGGGTGAGTTGCGCGTCTTTACGGCCGCCTTCCGGCCGATGAAGTACACGATCTCCGGTCGGCACCAGCGGACCTTCATGAAGCTGATCGTCGAGGCGGCGACCGACAAGGTCGTGGGCATCCACATGGTGGGCGACGATGCCGCCGAGCTAATCCAGGGGCTGGCCGTGGCTGTGAAGGCTGGGGCCACCAAGGCCCAGTTCGACGCCACCGTCGGCATCCATCCGACGGCCGGCGAGGAATTCGTCACCATGCGCACGGCACGGGCCGATTCGACTCCCGAAAGGGCAGCCGCAGAGTGATTTTTGGGCCTTCCGGCCCGGCTGGTCTTTTATCCACAGCGCGTATAGGTTCACCACCCCCGAAGCGGCCCCCTTTGTTCCTGGTCGCCGGGTTCAGGAGGAGTCGATGACCGCGATTCAGGGCCCATCCAAGGTGGCCGCGAAAGCGCAGTCCCGCAGTTCGAGTGCCGCCGACTGGTCGCTGACCAGTTGGCGCAGCAGGCCAGCCTTGCAGATGCCGGTCTATCCCGATGCTGCCGTCCTGGCGAATGCCGAGGCGCGTCTGCGCCGCTATCCGCCGCTGGTCTTTGCCGGCGAGGCGCGCAAGCTCAAGGGCGCTCTCGCCAAGGTCGCCAACGGCGAGGCCTTCCTGCTGCAGGGCGGCGACTGCGCCGAGAGCTTTGCCGACTTCACCGCCAACAACATCCGCGACACGTTCCGCGTGCTGCTGCAGATGGCCGTCGTGCTGACCTATGGCGCCGGCGTGCCCGTCGTGAAGGTCGGTCGCATGGCCGGCCAGTTCGCCAAGCCGCGCTCGTCCAATGTCGAGAAGATCGGCGACGTCGAGCTGCCATCCTACCGCGGCGACAACGTCAACGGCTTCGAGTTCACGGCCGCCGCACGCCTGCCCGATCCGGAGCGCATGGTGCAGGCCTATAACCAGTCGGCCGCGACCTTGAACCTGCTGCGCGCCTTCGCCCAGGGCGGCTATGCCGACCTGCACGAGGTCAACCGCTGGAACCTCGACTTCGTGCACAACTCGCCGTCGTCGGAGCGCTACCACGATCTTGCGGCCCGTCTCGACGAGACCTTGAACTTCATGGCCGCCTGCGGCCTCACCTCGGCGACGACGCCGCAGATCGCGGAGACCGACTTCTTCACCAGCCACGAGGCGCTGCTGCTGCAGTACGAGGAGGCGCTGACCCGCGTCGATTCGACCTCGGGCGACTGGTACGACTGCTCGGCCCATATGCTGTGGATCGGCGATCGCACGCGCCAGCCCGATGGCGCGCATGTCGAGTTCATGCGCGGCGTTCGCAACCCGATCGGCTTCAAGGCCGGCCCGACGATGCCGACCGACGACCTGCTGCGCCTGATCGATGCGCTGAACCCGAGCAACGAGGCGGGCCGCATCGTCATCATCGCGCGCATGGGCGCCGACAAGGTGGGCGACAAGCTGCCGGCCCTGGTGCGCACGCTGAAGCGCGAGGGGCGCTCGGTGGTGTGGTCGTGCGATCCCATGCACGGCAACACGGTCACGGCGTCCAACGGCAAGAAGACCCGCCACTTCGATGCCATCCTGAACGAGGTGAAAGCCTTCTTCGCGGTGCACCGCGCCGAGGGTACGCATCCCGGCGGCGTGCATTTCGAGATGACCGGCCAGGAAGTGACGGAGTGCATCGGCGGCTCGACCGACATCACGGTCGATAACCTCAACGAGCGCTACGAGACGCAATGCGACCCGAGGCTCAACGCCAGCCAGGCGCTGGAACTCGCATTTCTGCTGGCCGAGCAGCTCAAGGCCGAGCGCCTGTCGGCGACGAAGGTGCGTCCGGCCGTCTGAGCAACAAGAAGGCAGCGTAGGCGAGCCGGGGGAAGTCGATGACGACGCAGCCGAGCAACGGCGAGATCGAGCGTTATACCGATCACTATTTCAATCGCACGAAGCAGGTGATCGGCCGCTTTGGCGATGCCCGCGTAACCTACGCCGTCTTCATGCGCCGGCCGGTGGTCTTTGCGCCGCGGCTGGCGCTGGAGTGGCTGGAGGAGACCGGCCGGCAGCGCAACACCAAGGTCGAACTCGACCTGCGCTACGGCGAAGGCAAGTGGGTCGGCGCCGGCGAGCCGATGATGTACATCACCGGCTCCTTCTTCCATCTCGTCGATCTCGAGACGATCTTCCTGCAGAAGCTGGGGCCGTCCTGCGTCGCGGCCTACAACGCCTGGACCATGTGCGCCGATCTGCCGAAGGCTGCCTTCCTCGCCATGGATGCACGCCATTGCGCAGGCCGCGAGATGGCCGAGATGATGGCTTATGCCGCGTCCGTTGGCTCCGCCCGCGCCAAGCGCAAGGTGGGCGCCGTCGGCTTCATCGGGAACGCCACGCACGCCACGGCGCACTTCTTCGGCCGCGAGCAGGGGCTCGGCACCATGCCGCATGCATTGATCGGCTATGCCGGTTCGACCTTGCGGGCGGCAGAGATGTTTGCCGAGACGTTTCCCGGCGAGCCGATGACGGTGCTGGTCGACTACTTCGCGCAGGAGGTCTCGGACTCGCTCGAAGTCTGCCGCCGGTTCCCGGAGCTCGCTGCCAAGGGGATGCTCTCGTTCCGGCTCGACACGACGGGCGGCCGTTACGTCGAGGGCCTCGATCCGGCTTCGTCCTACGCCGTGCTGGAGCGCTTCTCGCCCGAATCGATTCGCGGCTACAGGAGCGAAGAGGAGTTGCGCTACCTCGTCGGTACGGGTGTTTCTGCCGCCGCGATTTTCCATCTGCGCGCCGAACTCGATCGTGCGGGCTTCAATGCCGTGAAGATCGTTGCCTCTTCGGGCTTCGGGCCGGCCAAGTGCCGCGTCATGGCCGAAGCCAAGGCGCCCATCGATGTGGTGGGCACGGGCTCGTTCCTGCCGTCCAACTGGACCGAGACCTACGCGACCGCCGACATCGTCGAATACAACGGCGAGAAGCGCGTGAAGATCGGCCGCGAGTTCCTGCATCGCGTCCGGCCCAACGGCAGCACCAAGCCGCTCTAAGCCTTCGGGAGACCCTCATGCTCAAGCTCTATTACGCACCGGGCGCCTGCTCGACGGCGTCGCACATTGGCCTCGAAGAGAGTGGTGCCGCCTACGAATCGCAGGCCTTGAGCTTCGCCAAGAGCGAGCAGCGGACGCCGGAGTATCTCAAAGTGAACCCGCGCGGCCGCGTGCCGGCGCTGGTGGTGGACGAGGGCACGATCGTCGAGAACACGGCGATCCTCGACTATGTCGCGGCCAAGTATGCGCCGCAGCTCATGCCCAAGGATCCCGTTCAGCGGGCGCGGGCGATCTCGCTGATGGCCTGGTTCTCCAACGGCGTGCATCCGAACTTCACCCATATCGGCCGGCCCGAGCGTTTCGCCACCGATACGGCCGTGTTCGATCACCTGAAGGCGGTGGGGCGGGAGAACTTCCACGCCAACCTCAAGGAAATCGACGGGCTGCTGGCTGGCAAGACCTGGTTCCTGGGCGACGACTTCTCGGTCGTCGACGGCTACGCGCTGGTCTTCTACGGCTGGGGCAAGCGTATCGGCCTGCCCGTTGGCGAGCTCAAGAACTACACCGCCTGGAAGGACCGCATGCTTGCGCGCCCGGCCGTGAGGCGCGTGTTGGAGCGCGAGCAGAGCGTCCTGCTGGCAGCCTGAACGTCGCGCGCTGTCGGCTGCTCTTGACCCACGATTGTCAGGAGCGACAAAACCGCGTCGCTCAGGCGACGACGAAACTCTGATACATGAACTGCAGGTCCTGGCTTTCCTGCGGCGTGATCTCGCCGTCGAGGACACGCGCTTCCCAGTTCCTGAGCTTCCGCTTGATGTCGGCCGGCGTGCGCGGGCTTAGCAGCACCATGAAGAACTGTTCATGGGGCGAGAGATCGCGCTCGCGGCGATAGCCGAAGGGGCCGGCGCTGACGGCACGCGGAGGTGCCTCCGGTAGAGCCGGCGTGGGCGCCGAACGGGGAAGCACGGTCGTGTCGATTACCTGATCCCAGGTGAGACCGGCTTCGCGCACCATGGCCGAAGCGAGTTTAGCGGCCGCCAACGCCTCTTCGGCATGGCTGCTGTCCAGGATCTCGAGAACCTTGACCAGGGTGTTACGATTGAAGGTCGACACGAAATATGTGCCTTTGACTAATGAATGAGCAATGTGCACTAAGTGCCTATAAGATATAGATGGATTTGCCTTGGATCAAGCCAAGAGCCCACCGCCTTCTCCCGACGCGTCTTCGGCCTTCCCTGTCTACCTCGCCGGCCTCGGCACCTGGTTCGTGCCGCTCGGCATCCAGATGGTGCTGTTCCCCTGGCTGGTCGCGGTGGTGCTGCGCATGGACGCCTTTGCCGTCGGCGTCGCGCAGGCGGCCGTCATGGCGCCCTCGCTGCTGTTTCTGCCGCTGGGGGGCTTGGTCGCCGACCGTGGCAATCCCCGCCGCCTGCTGCTGCTCTATCACATGCTCTATGCCGCGCCGCCGCTGGCGCTGGCGGCGTTGCTGTGGTCGGGCGGCGAGGGCGCGCTGAGCTATCCGCTGCTGATCGCCTACGGCATTGCCGCGGGCGCGATCGGCGCTTTTGCCATCCCGACGCGCGATGCGCTGCTGCCGGTGGTCGCGCCGAAAGGGGCGCTGCCGCGCGCTGTTGCACTGGCCACGGCACTCCAGTTCGGCGGTCAGCTCCTGGGCATCGGCTTCGCCTCGTCGGCCGACCGTTTCGGCGCGGTGCCCCTGCTGCTGCTGCATGCCGGCATGGTGCTGGTGGGTTGCTTTGCCGTGAAGAAACTGCCCGATCCACCGCCGCATCCGCCGGGCGCACATGCCGGCTTCTGGCGGAGCGTCGGCGAGGGGGTATCGGCGGCGGCCAAATCGGATCAGATCTGGCCGGTGCTGTTGCTCAACTTCGGTGTCGGCGTTTTCTACGTCGGGCCGTTCATGGCGGTCCTGCCGCTGGTCGTGCGCGACAACTATCAGGGCGGCGCGCTCGAACTTTCCTATGTCAACTTGGCCTTTTGGGCGGCGACCATCGTGGCCAGCATGGCGTTGGTCGGGCTGGCGCGGCGCTTCACCCTGCGCGGCCGGCTGATCGGCGTTGCGGTGATGGTCGGCGCGGGCGTGCTGTTCGCCATGGCGACGCTGCCCCCGTTCCCGGTCTTCGTGGCGCTGAACTTCGTCTGGGGCATCGGCGCCGGCATCACCATGACGCAGAGCCGGACGGTGGTGCAGATCGTGGCGCCGGCGACGCATCGCGCCCGGCTGATGTCGCTTTTCCAGTTGGGGTTGAGCGGCGGCGGCCCGATCGGCGCCTTCCTGACGGGAACGATCTGTTCGGTGTGGGGCCTCAAGGTGGCGATGCTGCTGCCGGCCGGGGCCATGTTGGTGCTGATCGGCATCGTGCTGGTCCGCTCGCGTCTCTGGACGATGCGGACGGTGGAGTAGACGCTACTCCGCCGCAGCCTTCGAGGTGAGGCCCAAGGTCTGCCAGACGTCCTGAAGGGCATCGACCAGACGCGCCATATCCTCGTCGCCGTGCAGCGGCGTCGGCGTGAGGCGCAGCCGCTCGGTGCCGCGCGGCACCGTCGGATAGTTGATCGGCTGCACGTAGATTGCGTGACGCTCCATCAGCAGGTCGCTCGCCTGCTTGCAGAGCGCGGCATCGCCCACGAACACCGGCACGATGTGCGTGACCGACGGCATCACCGGCAGGCCGGCGGCGGCAAGGCGGCGTTTCAGGGTCGTGGCGCGCTCCTGATGGCGGGCGCGCAACTCCGGCTGGCTGCGCACGAGGCGCACGCTGGCAAGTGCCGCAGCGGCAATGGCCGGCGGCAGCGACGTTGTGAAAATGAAGCCGGAGCCGCAGGAGCGCACGAAGTCGATCGTCGCCTCGGTCGAGGCGATGTAGCCGCCCACGACGCCGAAAGCCTTGGCGAGCGTGGCTTGCACGACGTCGACCTTGTCGAGCACACCGTCGCGTTCGGCAACGCCGCCGCCCCCATCCCCGTACATGCCGACGGCATGGACTTCGTCGAGATAGGTGAGGGCACC
This sequence comes from Reyranella massiliensis 521, assembly GCF_000312425.1. Taxonomy (GTDB): domain Bacteria; phylum Pseudomonadota; class Alphaproteobacteria; order Reyranellales; family Reyranellaceae; genus Reyranella; species Reyranella massiliensis. The sequence continues at coordinate 1,353,412 of NZ_HE997181.1, forward strand.
GTAGCGATGGGCGACGTCGCAGATCTCGTTGATCGGCGAGATGTCGCCATCCATCGAGTAGACCGATTCGAACGCCACGATCTTGGGCGTCGCGGGATCGGCCGCGGCCAGCAACTCCTCGAGGTGACGCACGTCGTTGTGCTGGAAGATCTTGCGGACGGCACCGGAGTGGCGGATGCCCGCGATCATCGAGGCGTGGTTGAAGGCGTCGGAGTAGAGTTCGCAGCCCGGCAGCATGGCGCCGAGCGTCTGCAGCGTCGTCTCGTTGGCGACATAGCCCGACGTGAAGACGAGGGCCGCCTGCTTGTTGTGAAGGGAGGCCAGTTCGCGCTCGAGCGCGGCGTGCAGCGTGTTGGTGCCGGAGATGTTGCGCGTGCCGCCAGCGCCCGATCCCTGCGCGCCGATCGCAGCCTGCATGGCCTCGACGACGGCGGGGTGCTGGCCCATCGCGAGATAGTCGTTGCTGCACCAGACGGTGACGTCGCGCGGCGGCTTGCCTTCGCAATGCAGGCGTGCCCGCGGGAAGGCACCCACGATGCGCTCCAGTTCGGCGAAAACACGATACCGTCCTTCGTCGCGCAGGCGTCCGAGATGGCCGGTGAAGAATGCCTCGTAATCCATCAAAGTAATTTTAGTCGTGTTGCAGCCTCTGCAGCAGACACATTTTAGTCGCGGGCGCGCGGTCCAGTTGCGAATCGCTCGCAGATCACATCAGCAATGGTACGACCAGCGCCACGCTCAGGAACAGGGAAACCGAGAGAAGGGGAAGTGTGCCGAGCCAACGTGTCTGGGCCGGCAGGCCGTCCCAATATCGCAACGCCGGAACGGCGGCCCACAGCGCGAAGAGCAGGCCTACGGCCCAGAACAGCAGGGCCAACGGCTGGGCGGTGTTGATCTGATCTTCGGTCGCCGTTGCGACTCCGAGCCCGATGATGGCCGGCGCGATCGAGGCGCCGAACAGGGCGACGGCCCAGATAGCCCGGTTGCGGATGCGGCGGCCCGTGCCGAACGGCGGTTCAGTCAAAGCCAAAGCACGAGCAACGCGACGGCCTGGGGCAAGCCAATGCAGAGAAGCGGGGTGATGGCCAACGAGCGCACTTCGCGGGGCAGGGTGCTCCAGTGGCGCAGGGCCGGCAGAGCGGCCCACAAGGCGACCAGAGTGCCCAGCGCCCACAATGACACGGCGAACAGCAGTGGAAGATGGATGGAGCTGTTGTTCACCATGCCGAGCGTCGCAATGACGATCGGCACGATGGCAATCGCGAAAAGAACCAGCGCCCAGACAACGCCGGTGCGTATGTGGCGGTACGTGCCCGACGGCAGCGTTCCGCCGGATACTGCGCCAGCGCTATCTGGGCTGAAGGTCATCTCAGCCCTTGAAGTGGCCTTCGGACTTGAGTTCGGCCAAGGTCGCGTCGAAGGCCTCGTGGAGACGGCCGAACAGGTCGGCGAGCTCGGTCTCGTTGATCACCAGCGGCGGACAGATCGCGACACGGTCACCCATGTTGCGGATGAACAGGCCGCGCGAGACGGCGTGATTGTAGACCTTGGTGCCGGCGGCACCGACGGCACCGATCTCGAACGGCGCCTTGGTCTTCTTGTCGGCCACGATCTCGATCGCGCCCATCATGCCGACGCTCATCGCCTCGCCGACCAGCGGATGATTAGCGAACGACTGGACGTGCTTCTGGAAGGCGGGGCTGAGGCGCTTGGCATGGCCGAACAGGTCGGTCTCGTCGTAGATCTTCTGCGCCTCCAGCGCGACGGCGGCAGCGACGGGATGGCCGGAGTAGGTGAAGCCGTGGCCCCAGGTGCCGATCTTGTCGCTCTCGCTCATCAGCGCCTGGTAGACGGCCTCGTTGATCATCACGGCCGAGATCGGCAGGAACGACGCCGACAGGGCCTTGGCGCAGGTCAGGATGTCCGGCTTGATGCCCATCGTCTGGCTGCCCCAGACATTGCCGGTCCGACCGAAGCCGCAGATCACCTCGTCGGCGATGAACAGCATGTCGTACTTCTTGCAGACCGCCTGGATCTTCTCGTAGTAGCCCTTGGGCGGGACGATCACGCCACCTGCGCCCATCACCGGCTCGGCGATCATCGCGGCAACCTCGTCGGCGCCGCCTTCCTTGATGATGAGCTGCTCGAGTTCCTCGGCGCAGCGCGTCGCGAACTGCTCCTCGGTCTCACCGTCCTTGCCGAAACGGTAGAAGTGCGGGCAGCTCGTGTGGACGATGCCCTGGATCGGCAGGTCGAAGGAGCGGTGGTTGGTCGGAAGGCCGGTGAGGCTGCCCGACGCCACGGTGATGCCGTGATAGCCCTTGAGGCGGCCGACGATCTTCTTCTTCTTCGGACGGCCGAGCGCGTTGTTCATGTACCACACCATCTTCACGACGGTGTCGTTGGCCTCGGAGCCGGAGTTGGCGAAGAACACCTTCGACATCGGGACCGGCGCCATCGACTTGAGCTTCTCCGCGAGGTTGATCGCGGGCTCGTGGCTGCGCTGGTTGAAGGCGTGATAGAAGGGCAGCTGCTTCATCTGCTCGTAGGCGACCGTCGCCAGCCGCTCGTTGCTGAAGCCGAGTGCGGCCGACCAGAGACCCGCCATGCCCTCGATGTATTCCTTGCCGTCGTCGTCCATCACGTAGACGCCGCGACCGCGCACGATGGTCAGCGGACCCGTCGCCTCGTGCTTCTTGAAATTGGTATAGGGGTGCAGATGGTGTGCGATATCCCGCGAAGCATTGGAATTGCCGCGGAAGCTGCGAGAAACGTCGTTCATGGCCGTACCCCTAATACTGTGAATTTGGCCACGATAGCCCGCCTGAGGCCTAAGTTCACTCTATCTGGACATGCAAATTTTTTGTGCAATTGACGCCGTCTCATGGCGGGTGCAACGTGAACAAGATATGCGTCCACGCATGGGTTGGCGGCCGGGGAGGTTGCCCCTGCGGCAGTGACGACGACCACTGAGGGGGTAAGTTCTGATGCATTTCAATCTGCGGCATACAGTGGCGCTGACGGCGCTCGTCTGCGCGAGCGCGGCGTTTGCGCCGATGGCCAACGCCAAGACCTTCAAGTGGGCCAATTCGGGCGATGTCAGCTCGATGGACCCCTACGCCCGGCAGGAAACCTTCCTGCTGACCTTCACCGCGAACATCTACGACCCGCTGGTGCGCCGTAACAAGGAGTTGAAGCTCGAGCCGGCGCTCGCGACCAAGTGGGGGCAGACGAGCCCGACGAGCTGGTTCTTCGACCTGCGCGAAGGCGTAAAGTTCAGCGATGGCACGCCGTTCACCGCCGACGACGTGATCTTCTCGATCAACCGCGCCAACGGCCCGGGCTCGAACGTCAACGGCAACTTCTCCTCGATGAAGGAGATCAAGAAGATCAACGACTACCGCGTCGAAGTGACGACGAGCGTTCCCGATCCGCTGCTTGCCGACAAGTGGGCGTCGATCAGCATCATGTCCAAGGCCTGGGCGGAGAAGAACAACGCCTTGCAGCCGGCGGACATGATCAAGAACGAAGAGAACTTCGCGACCCGCAATGCCATGGGCACCGGCCCCTTCATGCTGAAGGAGCGCCGCGCAGGCGAGAAGACGATTCTCGTCGCCAATCCCACCTGGTGGGACAAGCCGGAGCACAACCTCACCGAGGTGATCTTCACGCCGGTGCCGAACGCTGCGACCCGCATTGCGGCGCTGAAGGCGGGCGATATCGACATGACCTACGAGGTGCCGCCGGCCGATACCGACAACCTCAAGAAGGACGCCAACATCAAGGTCCTCGAAGGGCCGGAAACCCGCATCGTCTTCCTGGGCTTCGACCAGGAGCGCGACGAGCTCGTGGAGTCCAACGTCAAGGGCAAGAACCCGTTCAAGGACAAGAAGGTCCGTGAGGCGATCCATCGCTCGATCGACGTCGACGCGATCAAGCGCACGGTGATGCGTGGCCAGTCGTTCCCGACCAACCTGATGGTGGCGCCGGGCATCAACGGCTACACGAAGGATCTCGACAAGCGTCCGGCGCTGCTGAAGCCCGAGGAAGCCAAGAAGATGCTGGCCGATGCCGGCTATCCCAACGGCTTCGAGGTCGGCATGGATTGCCCGAACGATCGCTACGTCAACGACGAGAAGATCTGTCAGGCCGTCGTCTCGATGCTGGCGAAGATCGGTGTGAAGGTGAACCTGCGCGCCCAGACGCGTAACCTCTACTTCGCCAAGATCTTGCGTAGCACGGCGGACGGCAAGCCGAGCAACACCAGCTTCTACATGCTGGGCTGGTCGCCGGCGACGACCTACGACGTGCACAATGTCTTCGAGCAGATCATCCAGACGCCGAACGTGAAGGCCAAGAAGGGCCTCTATAACGCCGGCGGCTATTCGAGCAAGAAGTTCGACGAACTCTCCAACGCCATCGAAGTCGAGACCGACAAGGCCAAGCGCGATGCCCTGATCCGCGAAGCCACGAAGATCTACGTCGACGACTTCGCCTACGTTCCGCTGCACCAGCAGGCGCTGGTCTGGGCATCGCGCAAGAACATCAACCTCGTGCAGCCTGCGGACAACAGCTTCCCGCTGCGGTACGTGACCATCAAGTAGCAGGGTGCGCGCTACTCTCACGAGTGGCGCAATCTCCGCCAATCGATGATGCAGCGCCGGGGGGCGAACCCCGGCGCTACTTCATTTTTGGCCTTAATCCTGCTAGGGATGATCCCGCGCGCAGGGGCGCTGGCGCCGAATAAAAAAGACAACGTATGCTTGCCTTCATTCTGAGACGACTCTTGCAATCGATCGCGGTGCTACTGACGGTCGGGCTGGTCGCTTTTTCTCTGTTTCGTTACGTCGGCGATCCGATCAACGCGATGGTCGGGCAGGATACGCCGGCCCAGGAACGCGAGGCGCTACGCGAGAAGCTCGGCCTCAACGATCCTCCCCCCGTCCAGTTCGTTCGTTTCATCGGCAATGCCGTGCAGGGCAAGTTCGGCCTGAGCTACCGGACCTCCGAGCCGGTCGGCAGCATGATCGTCGAGCGAATGCCGGCGACACTCGAACTTTCCTTCTGCGCCGCCCTGTTTGCTCTGTTCGTCGGCGTCCCGATGGGCGTCTATACTGGCCTCTATCCCAATCACTGGTCGAGCCGGCTGTTCCAGGCCGTATCCCTGATCGGCATCTCCTTACCCACCTTCCTGATCGGCATCCTGCTGATCCTGGTCTTTGCCGTCTGGCTCCATTGGCTGCCCTCGTTCGGGCGAGGGGAGACGGTGCAGATCGGCTGGTGGACGACCAACTTCCTGACGGTGAAGGGATTGCAGGCGCTGATCCTGCCATCGATCACGCTCGGCCTGTTCCAGCTCACCCTTCTGATGCGCCTTGTGCGCTCGGAAATGCTGGAGGTGATGCGCACCGACTACATCAAGTTCGCGCGCGCCCGCGGCCTTTCCAATCGGGCCATCAACTTCGGCCACGCCCTGAAGAACACGCTGGTGCCGGTCATCACCGTGACGGGCCTGCAGCTCGGCGCTCTGATCGCCTTCGCCATCGTCACCGAGACGGTCTTCGCCTGGCCCGGCGTGGGCCAGCTCTTCATCCAGTCCGTCCAGTTCTCCGATATTCCGGTAATGGCGGCCTACCTGATGCTGATCGGCCTTCTCTTCGTGCTGATCAACCTGACCGTCGATCTTCTCTACTTCGCCGTCGACCCGCGCCTGCGCGCGCAGGGCACGGCGCGCGCCGCGGGACACTGACATGGCTGATTCATCGGCACGATCCGGGGCATCGCCCGGCTGGCTGCACCGCATGACGGACAGCGACGTCTGGTGGAGCTTCAAGTCCTCGCCGCTGACCGTGACGGCTGCGGTCGCCACCATCCTGATCGTCGCCATTGCCTTCCTGTCGCCGATCCTGGCGCCGCATACGCCCTTCGATCCGGCAACCTTGAGTCTCAGCGACGGGCTGAAACCGCCCGTGCTGATCTCGTCCGATGGTGACTGGACCTTTCCGCTCGGTACGGACGACCAGGGCAGGGACATCCTTTCGTCGATCATGTATGGCACGCGACTTTCCCTGGTCGTCGGCATCGCCTCGGTGGTGGTCGCCATGACCCTCGGCATCACGCTCGGCCTGCTCAGCGGCTATTTCGGCGGCACCATCGATGCGGTGATCATGCGCATCGCCGATGTGCAGCTCACCTTTCCGGCCATTCTGGTGGCGTTGCTGATCGACGGTGTCGTGCGCACGGTGATCTCCGTGCAGCGCCACGATGAGATCGCCCTGTTCGTTATCGTTGGCGCCATCGGGCTTTCCTTCTGGGTCCAGTATGCCCGCACCGTGCGCGGCTCGGTGCTGGTCGAGAAGAACAAGGAATACGTGCAGGCGGCGAGGGTGATCGGCTTGTCGCCGCTGGTGATCATGGTCCGCCACGTCCTGCCCAACGTCACCGGGCCGGTCCTCGTCATCGCCACCATTAATCTCGGCCTCGCCATCATCACCGAGGCGACGCTCTCGTTCCTGGGCGTCGGGCTGCCCTCGACCGAGCCGTCGCTCGGCACTCTGATCCGGCTCGGCAACGAAGTGCTGCAGTCGGGCGACTGGTGGATCACTGTGTTCCCCGGTGTCACGCTCGCGGCCCTCGTGCTTGCGGTCAATCTTCTGGGCGACTGGCTGCGCGACGCCCTCAATCCCAAACTGCGTTGAGGTTGGACGCGAGATGGCCGCCGCATCGAACAATCCGCCACTTCTCGAGGTTCGCAACCTCCGCGTCGAATTCCCGACGCGCCGCGGGACCCTGCTGGCCGTCGACGACGTGTCGTTCGACATCGCACCGGGCGAGGTGCTGGGGGTGGTGGGAGAGTCCGGCGCCGGCAAGTCGTTGACCGGCAATGCCATCATCGGACTGCTCGAGCCGCCGGGCCGCATCGCCGGCGGCGAGATCAGGCTCGAAGGACGACGCATCGACAATCTGCCCTACGAGGAAATGCGCAAGATCCGAGGTGCGCGCATCGGCGCCATCTTCCAGGATCCGCTGACCAGCCTCAATCCGCTCTACTCGGTGGGGCGCCAGCTCATCGAGACGATCCAGACACATCTCTCGCTTTCGAATGCGGCCGCGCGAACCCGTGCGATCGATCTCCTTAAGGAGGTCGGCATTCCCGGTGCGGAGATGCGTATCGATCACTATCCGCACCAGTTTTCCGGCGGCATGCGCCAGAGGGTGGTGATCGCTCTTGCCTTGTGCGCAGGCCCGCGGCTGATCGTGGCCGACGAGCCCACGACGGCCCTCGACGTTTCCATCCAGGCGCAGATCATCGCGCTCCTGAAGCGTCTTTGCCGCGAACATCAGACGGCGGTGATGCTGGTGACTCACGACATGGGCGTGATCGCCGAGACTGCCGACCGTGTGGCGGTGATGTATGCCGGCCGCGTTGCCGAAATCGGCCCGGTGCGCGACGTGGTCAAGCACGCACAGCATCCCTACACCAAGGGGCTGATGGGCTCGATCCCGAGCCTCGGCGTGCGCCACGAGCGGTTGACCCAGATCGACGGCGCCATGCCGCGGCTCACCGAAATTCCCAAGGGGTGCGCGTTCAATCCACGCTGCACCGTGCACGGCGCGCGCTGCCTCGTGGAGCGGCCGGAGCTGATGGCGGCCGGGGCGAGCCGCGCAGCCTGCTGGCGACACGATGCCGGTGGGGTTGGCCAAGCCGTCTCGAAGGAGATGGTCGATGCCTGATGGCAGCCAGAACTATTTCGTCCAGCTCGAAGGGCTGAAGCGCTACTTCGACGTGTCGCCGCCCTGGCTGGTGCGTGCGCTCGAAGGCAAGCCGCGGCAGATCGTGCAGGCCGTCGACGGCATCGATATCGAGATCGCCAAAGGCGAAACCTTCTCGCTGGTGGGCGAATCCGGTTGCGGCAAGTCGACGGTGGCACGGCTGGTGGTGGGGCTTTTCCCGCCGACCGATGGCCGTATCGAGTTCGACGGCAACGACATGGCGTCGCGGCGCAGCAGGGCGGAGACGGCCTCGCTCAAGCGGCGCATGCAGATGATCTTCCAGGACCCCTATGCCAGCCTCAATCCGCGCTGGCGGGTGTTCGACATCATTGCCGAGCCGATCCGTGCCTTCGGCCTTTCCAAGGATCGCGCCGACCTGGAAAAGCAGGTTGGCGACCTGCTGCGCCAGGTCCGCCTGACGCCTGCCGATGGCCGCAAGTATCCGCACGAATTCTCGGGCGGCCAGCGCCAGCGTATCTCCATCGCCCGCGCACTCGCGAGCCAGCCGGAGTTTCTGGTGTGCGACGAGCCCACCTCGGCGCTCGACGTGTCGGTGCAGGCGCAGATTTTGAACCTGATGGTCGATCTGCAGCGGCGTCTGCAGCTCACCTATCTCTTCATTTCGCACAACCTCGCGGTCGTCTATCATATCTCCACGCGGGTGGGCGTGATGTATCTTGGCCGCCTGGTCGAGGTCGCGCCGACCGAGACGCTGTTCCGTCGGCCCAAGCATCCCTATACGCGGATGTTGCTCGATACGATCCCCGATCTCGACATGACCGGCCGCCAGCGCAGCCCGGTCGCCGGTGAAGTGCCCAGTCCCATCAACCCGCCATCGGGTTGCACCTTCCATCCTCGCTGTCCCTTCGCCAACGATCGCTGCAAGGCCGAACGGCCCAAGGCGCTGCCGATCGAGGGCGGCACGGTCGCGTGCCACGCGATCGAAGAGGGCAGGCTGCCGGTCGAAGACCGCAGCTACTGACGCCGCTGTCTCTTGTCGGTCCGTCTTCTTGCACGACAGGGTGTGCGTCGACGCATGCCGAGGAAGCTTGACCCCCTGCCGCGCCTGCTTACGATCCATTCGAACTTATTTCGGAGATTTTAGATGCCGGTCATCAACCGCATTGCCTCGTTCCACAAAGACATGACGGCGTGGCGTCACGACATCCACAGCCACCCTGAGACGGCCTTCGAGGAAGTGCGGACTGCCGATGTCGTAGCCGAGAAGTTGAAGTCGTTCGGCCTCGAAGTGCATCGCGGCCTGGCCAAGACGGGCGTGGTCGGCATCCTGCGCAGCGGGACGTCGAAGCGGGCTATCGGCCTGCGTGCCGACATGGATGCGCTCGACGTTCACGAGACCAACCAGTTCGACCACAAGTCGACGATTCCCGGCAAGATGCATGCCTGCGGCCATGACGGCCACACGGTGATGCTGCTGGGTGCCGCCAAGTATCTCGCGGAGACCAAGAACTTCGACGGTACGGTCTACTTCATCTTCCAGCCGGCCGAAGAGAACGAAGGCGGTGGCCGCGTCATGGTCGAGGAGGGGCTGTTCGAGAAGTTCCCCGTCGAAGGCGTGTACGGCATGCACAATATTCCGGGCATCCCGGTCGGCCGCTTTGCCGTCCGTCCCGGCCCGATGATGGCGGCCTACGATATTTTCGAGATCGTCGTGAAAGGCGTCGGTGCGCACGGCGCCATGCCCCATCACGGCATCGACCCGGTCGTGGTCGGTTCGCACATCGTGACGGCGCTGCAGTCGATCGTGGCGCGCAACCTCGATCCGATGGACACAGCCGTCGTCTCGACGACGCAGATCCATGCCGGCGATACCTGGAACGTCATCCCGCAGGAATGCGTGCTGCGCGGCACGGTCCGCACGTTCAAAAAGCCGGTCCAGGACATGATCGAGAAGCAGATCGAAAAGATCGCGCGCAACGTCGCGGCGGGCTTCGGTGCCGAAGTCACCAATTGGCGTTACGAGCGGCGCTATCCGGCCACCGTGAACTCCGAGCAGGAGACCGAGTTTGCCGCCAAGGCTGCGTCGGCGCTGGTCGGTCTGGAGAACGTGAACCGCAATCCGACGCCGGCCATGGGCAGTGAGGATTTTGCCTGGATGCTTCTCAAGAAACCGGGCTGCTACATCTGGATCGGCAACGGCGACGGTGTCGGCAGCTGCATGGTTCACAATCCCGGCTACGACTTCAACGACGAGATCCTGCCCCTCGGCGCATCCTACTGGGCGACCCTCGTCGAGCAGCAGCTCGGCCGTGAAGCCCTGCCGCAGGCTGCGGAGTAGCGTCTAGCCTTTCTAACCGGCTCTGTGTCGTGGCTGTTTTAGATCATCCTTACGCCGGCGCGCGCGTCGGCCTCGCCACCATTCATGCCAAGGAGCAGGCGGCTGCGCCTGCCTTCCGGCGGGTACTGGGGGCAGAGGTCCTGGTCGCGCCGGATCTCGATACCGACAAGCTCGGTACGTTTTCGGGCGAGGTGCCGCGGCCCGACGCGCTGGTCGAGACCTGCGCCATCAAGGCCGAGATGGTCTTCAAGACCATGGACGTCGATTGCGCGCTTGCCAGCGAGGGCAGTTACGGGCCGATCGAGCGCGTGCCGTTGACGTCCTGCGGCGTCGAGATCATGGCCTTCGTCGACCGCAAGCGCGGTCTGCGCCTGGTCGAGACGCTGGGGACGCATCGCACCAACTGGCGGCTGCAGCGCTTTCCTGCAGGCGATCCGGCGATTCCGGGCGTCCTGAAGGCGATGGGCTTCCCGCGCTACGGCGTGTTCGTGATCTGCTCCAGCGACATGGACCATCCGATCAAGGGCCTGGAGACGGAGGCCGAAGTGCTGGCGGCGATGGATCGCGAGGCGCGCCGCTCGGCCGACGGCCTGGCGGTGCTGCTGGCCGACATGCGCGCGCATCGCAATCCGACGCGCATGCAGGTGCTACGGGCGCTGTCGTGGAAGCTCGCCAAGCGCCTGGAGCGTCTGTGCCCGAAGTGCCGGACGCCGGGCTTCGGCCCCATTCAGTCCCGCCGGGGCCTGCCCTGCGAGGCCTGCGGTATGCCCACGCACTGGATCGACTTCGAGATCGATGGCTGTTCCGTCTGCGGCCATGCCGAAGCACGGCCACGAAAGGATGGCCGTCGCACGGCGCCCATGCTCTCCTGCCAGAGCTGCCGCCAGACCTAGAACGTCGCGCGGCCGCCGGAGATGTCGAAAGTGGCGCCCGTCGAGAAGCTGCAGGCAGACGACGCGAGCCATAACGCCATCTCGGCAATTTCGCGCGGCGCCACGAAGCGGCCCATCGGCACGTTGGCGATCAGGCGGGCACGATAGGCGTCGGTGAGCTCACCGAAGATCGCGGTTTCGGACGCTGACGGCGCGATGGCGTTGACCAGCACACCGCGGGTCGCGAGTTCCTTGCCCATCGATTTGGTGAGGCCGATCACCGCTGCCTTCGAGGCGACGTAGCCTGCGACGTACGGGTTGCCGTCTTTGCCGGCGACCGAGGCGATGTTGACGATACGGCCATAGCCTGCCGCCACCATGTCCGGTACGGCGGCCTGGCAGCAGCGGAAGGTGCCATTAAGATTGACGTCGAGCACCCGCTGCCACGCTTCTTCCGGATAGTCGGCAAAGGCGGCGCTCGGGCCCAGGATGCCGGCGCTGTTGACCAGGATCGAAGGTGTGCCGAGCGACTCCTTCGTCTTGGTCCAGGCAGCTCGCACGGCTTTCGTATCGGTGACGTCTGCGACGATGGCGCGTGCCGTAGCGCCGATCTTCTCCCTGGCATGCCCGAGGCCTGTGGGATCGCGATCCCACAGTGCCACCTGCGCGCCTTCCTCGGTCAACCGTTCGGCGATGGCGAGCCCCAGGCCCGACGCTGCGCCCGTGACGACGGCCACTTGTCCGGACAACGACCGGGACGGGGAGGGATCGGACATGACGATCAGAGCCTGCGGATCGGGTTGCTGCCGTCCCAGTTCTCGGCTTCGCGGGCGATTTTCTCGAAGAACTTGCCCTTGTTGCCCGAGATCTCGGACAGCTCGATCACCGTTCCCGGATGGCCCGTGCTTTCGAAGTAGAGGAAGCGCCCGCGCGCGCCGATGTGGCCGCGATGGCCGATGCGCCAGCCGGCGTCGAGGCACTTGGCGAGCGTGCCGTCGAAGTCGGTGGTCCAGTATGCGACATGCTGCAGACCTTCGTGGCCCGCCTGAAGGAAGTCGCGATACATCGATGGCGCGTCGTTGCGCTGCTGGATCAGCTCGATCTGCAGCGGGCCAGAGTTGGCGAGAGCAATCGAGATGTCGGGCTGCGAGGGCTGCCCCTTGTACTCGAAGGCTTCGACCGGCGGCTTGTCGATGTAGTACCAGGGGCCGACACCCATGGTCTCCGACCAGTATTTCATGGCCTTCTCGATGTCGTGGACGACATAGCCGTTCTGACGGACGGGACCCAGCAGGCGGCTCATGGACGGACCCCCGCATCGCGCGCCAGTTTGGTCAGGATTTCGATGTCGCGGCCGGTCTGCGCCTTGAGTTCGGCCGGGCTGATGGTCGACGGGGTCATGCCGAACTCGATCCAGCGCGCTTTGATGTCGGGCAGGGCCAGGACCTTCATCAGTTCGGCATGCAGGCGATTGACGATCGGCTGCGGGGTCTTCGCCGGGGCCATCAAGTCGTAGCGCCAGACGAAGTCGAACGGCACGCCCTGCTCCACGTAACCCGGCACATCCGGGAAGTTGATCGAGCGACGGGCGCAGGAGGCGACCACCTTGACCTTGCCCGACTTGGCCATCGGCACGACGGACTGTACGTCGGCGAAGCCGAGCTTGATGTGTCCGGCGGCAATGTCGTTCAACACAGGTGCCGCCCCCTTGTAGGGGACATGTGTCATTTGAATGCCGGTCGCTGCCCTCACCATCTCGGCGCATATATGGCCGGTCGAGCCGTTGCCCCAGGTGCCGTAATTCAGTTCGCCGGGCTTGGCCTTGGCCAGGGCGATCACGTCACGCAGATCTTTGACCGGAAAATCTGGATGGGCGACCATCACGACCGAACCGGAGCCGACATCGCCCAGGTGCTCGAAGTCCTTGACCGGATCGTAGGGAAGGTCGGGCAGCACGGCGGGATTGACGACGACGGTGCTGGCCGAGCCCAGCACCAGCGTGTAGCCGTCGGGCGCCGACTTGGCGGCGGCCTCCATGGCGATGACGCCCGAAGCGCCGGGCTTGTTGTCGACGATGATGGTCTGGCCGAGGGCAGCACCGAGCTTCTCGGCAAGCGCGCGCGCCACCAGGTCGGTGCCGCCGCCCGCGGCAAACGGCACGATCATCTTGATGGGCTTGGCGCTCGGCCAGTTGGCATCGGCACCTTGGCCGAATGCCGGCACGGCAAACCCTGCGGCCAGGGCAAATGCCATCGTTCTGCGAAGCATCTTCATCGTTTCCTTCCCCTCGATGTCCTTCAGGTTTTGGCAGGTGCGGCGCAGGACTCGCGCAGCACGAGATCGACAGGCAGCAGGGCGCGTGTTGCGGCTCCGGCTCCGTCGCCACGCAAGCGTTGCAGCAGCAGTTCGGCAGCGGCGCGGCCGACGTCTTCCAGGCTCCAGCGCAACGCCGTGATGGCCGGCGCGTGAACCGCTGCCAGATCGGTATCGCCGACCGACAGAACGGATAGATCGTTTGGCAGGGAGAGGTTGAGGTCGCGCGCGGCCCGAAGCGCACCGGCCAGAATGCGTGTACCGAGCGCGATCAACGCCGTTGGTCGATTGGCCCCACCCAGCAGTGCCAACGCATCGCCGTGCGCAAAATCCATCGACGATTCCTGCGTCGAAACGATCGCTCCCGCCAGATCGAGACCAGCCTCGGTAAACGCCGCCTGAAAGCCCGCGATGCGTTCGCGACCCGGCCGCATGCGCGCGCCGGGGGTGAGTAGCGCAATGCGGCGATGCCCGAGACCGATCAGGTAGCGGGTCGCAGCCTGGGCGCCGCCGCGGTGGTCGACCAGCACGGCAGGCCAGGGAGAATCGTCGCCATCCCCATCCGGCGCATCGCGATCGAGGATGACGACGGGAGACCCGCCGGCGACGAGGCCACGCCAAGTTTCGTCGTTGGCGTCGCTGCCGGGAGCGACGAGGACGCCATCGAGGCGGCGGCCGCGGAATTCTGCCGCGGCGGCCCGCTCGCGCGCCGGTTCGTTGGCGGTATTGGCGACGACCAGCAGATAGCCGGCGTCGCGCAGCCGCGCTTCTGCCGCGTGGACAGTGCCGGCGTAGAGCGGGTTGGCCACGTCCGATACCAGGCAGCCGATCATGCCGCTGGAACGTGTACGTAGGCTGCGGGCGAGGAAGTCGGGCTCGTAGCCGAGCTGCTTGGCGGCCGCCGCCACGTCGCGCGCAATGCGCGCGCTGACATGCTTGCCGCCGTTCAGCGCCCGCGAGGCCGAACCCAGGGAAACCCCGGCCGCCTGCGCAACGTCGCGGATCGTGATTCGACCCATTTGGAAACGATTTCCTATCAAAAATTTCTTTTAATATTGATCCATATATCTGAGTTGGCAAGAAGAATTGGAAACGTTTTCAGGAGTGCAAATGTCCCGTCTGCCATCACGCCCGCGGCCCTACGAACCCGAGATCGAGAAGTTGATGGAGGGCATGCGTTTCGATGGGCCGGCGCCACGGCACCTCATGCAAGCATTGGCCCACTCGCCAAAGTTCCTGATGCGCTTCCAGGCGATGGGCGGGACGCTGCTGTTCCGCGGCAAGCTGCCGGCGCGGGAGCGCGAGATCGCCATCATGCGCACCGGCGCACGCACCCGTTCGGAATACGAATGGGGCATGCACGTGCGGCTCTACCAGGAGAGCTGCGATCTCACCGATGCGCAGGTCACTGCGACTCGCGAGGGCAAATGGAACGATCCCGTATGGACGGCACGCGAGCAACTCGTGCTCCGCACCGTCGACGAGCTGCATGACACGTCGACGGTCTCGGATGTGCTCTGGAAGGAGCTGGCTGCTGCATGGCCGGAGGAGCAGCTTGTCGAGCTGATCCTGACTATTGGCTACTATCACATGGCAGCGTTCTTCCTGAATGCGACCGGCGTCGCGTTGGAAGAGGGCGCGGCTCGATTCCCCGAGAAGGTTTCCTAGCCTGCGATATCCGTGGCGAGATGGAAGAGGCAGTCGCCGCGCTCGCAGCGCGCGGGGACTCGCTTGCAGAGCACGAGGCCGGCGCGCTTGAACGGCACGACCTCGGGTTCGCGCCACGGCGTGTGGTGGAAGTGGATGCGCGCGGCAGGTTGACCGGCCTTTACCTCATCGCCCAGCTCGACCAGGGGCTCGAACAGGCCGCCGTCGGTGGCGTAGACGTAATAGTCATCGCCGCCGATTTCCGTGAGCCGCGTCGGCGACGGCGCAGGAGCGGGGCCTTGCAGCAAACCGACATGGGCCAGCACGCGCCGCGTGCCGCTTTCCGCGACCTTGAGGGAACCCGGCGTCACCAGTCCGCCGCCGCCCAGCTCCGTGCCCATGGCGATCACGCCTGCGCGATAGGCAGCCGAGGTGAAAGTGCGGCCGCCGCCCTGGGGGGCGGCGGAGATGTAGCTCACTGGCGCGCCGAAGGCTTTCAGCAGGCCGGTGACTTTCTCCATGCGCGCGGCGTCCTGATGGCGCGGCGCCAGCGCGCTTGGAATGTAGGTGAGGGAGCTGCCGCCGGAATGGAAGTCGAAGGCGTAATCGAAGCCCGGCAGCAGGGCATGCTCGATCCAGTAGGCGATCTGCTGCGTGATCGTGCCTTCGGCATCGCCCGGGAAGGAGCGGTTGAGGTTGCCCTCGTCGATCGGCGAGGTGCGCCGACCTTCCATGGCGGCGGGAAAGTTCGCGGAGGGCAGGATGACCAGCCGGCCCTTGATGTCCTTGGGCTCGATGCTGCGGATCAGGTTGCCCAGCCCGATCTGGCCTTCCCATTCGTCGCCGTGGTTGCCGGCCTGCATCAGAACGTTCGGCCCGTCGCCGTTCTTGATGCGCACGATGGGGATCGGAATCCAGCCATAGGCAGAGCGGTGCACCGAATGCGGCACGCGGACGAAGCCCGTGGCCTTGCCCTCTCCATTGAGGTCGATGTCGGCAGTTAGCCTGCTGAGTGCGGTGAACTCGGCGGATTTCAATGTTGCATCGGTCATCAGCGTCTCTCGCTTCGGGGGTCGAGGGCGTCCTGCAGACCGTCTCCAAGGAAATTGAAGGCGATCACGGTCAGGAAAATAAGGAGGCCAGGCCATAGCGCCAGCAAGGGTGCTTCCTGCAAGAGTTCCTGCGCGCCGGTCAGCATATTGCCCCAGCTTGCGGCCGGCGGCTGGATGCCGAGGCCCAGGAACGAAAGGGTCGACTCGAGCAAGATGAGCGTGCCCATCGAGATCGTCGTGGCAACGATCAGGGATCCCGCCGTATTGGGCAGGATATGGCGCAGCATGATGCGTAGAGGCCGGGCACCCAGCGCCCGCGCGGCCCGCGAGAAGTCGCGCGCCTTGAGCGACAGCGTTTCGGCGCGCACCAGTCGCGCGACCGTCGTCCAGCCCGTAAGGGCGATGATCACGACGATGCGATAGAGCGAGAAGGCTTCCGACTGGGCCAGCTCCGCCGGCACGCCGAGCTTTCGCGGATCGATGGCGGCCACCACGAGCAGCAGCGGCAGCAGGGGCAGGGCGATCACGCCATCGGTGAAGCGCATCAGGAAGGCATCGAGCCGGCCGCCGAGATAGCCGGCCGCGACGCCGATCAGCGCACCGAGCAGGCCCGAGAGAAGAGCACCGGCAAGGCCAACCAGAAGAGACACCCGTCCGCCGTCGAGCAGGCGCTGGAAGAGGTCGCGGCCGACATCGTCGGTGCCGAGCCAGTACGCGGCCGAGGGCGGCTCGAAGCGGCGGAACAGGTCGGTCTGCGTGGGATCGACGCCCCGGAGTTCCGCGATCAGCGGAGCAGCGAGCGATAGCGCCATGATGACGATCAGGAAGATCAACGAAGCGCGCGCCAGATGGTGGCGTCGCAGGCGGTTCCAGCCGCGGGTCATGGCTGATCTGCCGCCAGCGAGACACGCGGATCGACCCAGGCATAGCCCAGGTCGGCCAGCAGATTGCCGGCGATGGTGGCTGCTGTCGCCAGCAGCAGGCCGACCAGCGCGAGGTTGTAGTCGTTTTCGAGGATCGCCTGATAGATCGCCTTGCCCATGCCCGGCCAGGCGAACATGGTCTCGGTGATCACCGCGCCGGAGAACAGCCCGCCGAACGACAAAGCCAGGATCGTGAGCACGGGAGCCAGCGCGTTGGCGAAGGCATGCCGCCACAGCACGGTCCGTTCCGGGGCGCCCTTGGCGCGTGCCGTGCGGACGTAGTCCTGGCGCAGCGCTTCGATCATCGCGCCGCGCATGAAGCGCGTGTACGGCCCGAGCTGGACCAGGGTCAGCGTCACTACCGGCAGCACGAGGTGGCGAAGCTGCTCGGCAAGCGCGACGCTCCAGGGCGTGTCGGGGCGCGGATACGCCATGCCACCGGCTGGCAGCCAGCCCAGGAAAACGGCAAACAGGGTGATCAGCAAAAGCGCTAGCCAGAAAGGCGGCGTGGAAATGCCGGCGAAGCAGAAGAGATTGATCAGATAGTCGGCGCGGCTGCGGGGATGGGCGGCGGCCCAGATGCCCAGAGGCAGGGCGATCGCGACAGACAGCACGAAGGCCGAGCCGGCCAGAAGAAGGGTGTTGAGGAGGCGCGGCCAGAGGATGGTGAGCACCGGCTGGCCGAAGGAGCGCGAGTAACCGAAATTGCCCTGCACCGCTTCACCTGCCCAGGCGAGATAGCGTTCGAGCAGCGGCCTATCGAGCCCGTAGGCTGCGCGCAGTCGGGCTGCGTCCTCGCTCTTCATGTTGGGGTCGCCCGAGATCATCAGATCGATCGGATCGCCCGGCATCAGTCCGATCAGCAGGAAGACGACCAGGCTCATCACGGCGAGCGTGAAGATTGTCTGGACGGCGCGCGAAACGAAGTAGCGACTCACCTCAAGGGCTCACGGGCCTTCCCACCGCCACTGCTCGATCCAGAGCGTCGAGCTGTTCAGCGTGCCGGTGGGCGTGACGCCCTTCAGCGCCTTGGGGATCACGAAGGGATCGACGCGGAAGAAGAGGGGCAGGGAAGGCAGATCGTCGGCCGCGAGCTTCTGGATCTCGGCAAACAAGGCGCGGCGCTTGTCGACGTCGAGTTCACGCTCGGCGTCGTCGAGCGCCTTGTCCATCTGCGGGTTGGCGTAACCCGGGTAGTTCTGGCCGCTCCACCCGTTCTCGGCAGTGGGGATTTCCTTGGAATGCAAGGTCGAACGCGGCACGCCGCCGGGACGCTGGACCCACGCATACATGCCGAGCCCGTTATAGTTCCGCCGGTTCATCACTTCGAAGAAGAGGCGGGGCGGTTCGGCCTTGATGCGGGCCTCGATGCCGACCTGCCGAAGCTGGCTCTGGATGACCTGCGCCACCAGCTCGCGCACACGATTGCCGGCCGTCGTTCCAAGCTCGATCGACAACCGTTCGCCCGCCGCGTTCTGGCGCACGTTGTTGCGGATGGTCGAGAAGCCCGCTTCGTCGAGCAGCTTCTTGGCGGCAGCGGGATCATAGCCGTACTGCCGCGCCGCCGGGCTGAACATCGGGTCGAGGTCGCTGATGCCGCCATGCGCGATCGGCTGCTTGCCGTCGAACAGCTTCTCCGAAATCGCCTTGCGGTCGATGGCAAGCAGCATCGCCTGCCGCACCCGCTTGTCGGCCAGCAATTTGTTGTCGAGATTGACGTCGATGTGTTCCCAGATCAACGCGGGCTTGTAGATGACGTTGTACTTGACGCCGTGACGCTTCTCGAACGCAATCGCCTGGTCGAGCGAGAGGCCGAGTTCGCCCAGCACATAGTCGACACCGCCCGAAAGCAGGTTGGCTTCCAGCGCCGCCGTGTTCTCGATGATCTTCACGACAATGCGCTTGAAGTAGGGCTTCTCGCCGGTCCAGGTCGGGTTCTGTTCCAGGGTGATCCGGCTGCCGGGCACGATCTCGACGATGCGGTAGGGGCCGAAAGCCAGGCCCGGATTGGTCGATTGGGTGTCGTAGGCCGTCTTGTTGCGGTACTCGGCCGGGTTCGCCTCGAAGATCGGCTTTTCGATGTGCGCCGGCAGCAGAAGCAGGGCGCTGCTGTTGTAGTCGAAGGTTACCCGGTCGATCGTCATGGTGAAGCGATGATCGTCTTTGACGTCGAGCTTGAGGACCCGTTTGAAGCCTTCGGAGGAGGCGACTCCCGACAGCGGATGCTTGCCGACTTCGAGGGTGAAGGCGACGTCCTTGGTCGTCACCGGCACGCCGTCGCCCCAGCGCAGGTCGCGCAGCTCGACGTCGACCTCCATGCCCTTCTTGCCGTCGGGCAGGTCGATCACACGCGCCTTGCCGTTCTCGATGGTCGGCAGTTCGGTGCAGGCGAGACAGACCAGCTTCCAGTCCGCGTCGTAGGCCGTGAGCGGACGGGCCGTCATGTTGGCGATCAGCGACTTGGCCAGCATCGAGCTGATGACCGGATTCCAGGTCCCGGGCATCTGCGTCATGGCAACGACGAGTTCGTCCTTGGCATGGGCAGGAGTGGCGGCGAGGGCGGCGAGGGCCAGAAGGCCGGCAAGGAAACGGCGGATCATGTCCGCCGCACCGTAGCAAAAGACTCTATCAGCGTCCCTGTTTCACGGTCCGAGTATCGGACGCGGAACTTACCGTCCGAGCGTCGGACGCGACGAGGGCGGACGGCCGCCGTGGCTGGCCGACCACTGCTCTGGCGCTTCGAGGAAGGCACGGGTCTCGGTGAGGCCCTTCTCGTCGAAGTACTTGTGCTTCTCCGCCGCTTCCAGCGCATCCCACCAAGTCGCAAGCGCATGCAGCTTAACGCCGGTGGAAGACAGCATCTCAATGCTCTGCGGAAAGATTCCGTAGTGGAAGATCACGAAACAGTCGGAAACCTTCGCCTCGGCCTTCCGAAGCGCTTCGATGAAGACGAGCTTGCTGCCGCCGTCGGTGGCCAGATCCTCGACCAGCAGGACCCGCTTGCCCGGCTTCAGCTCGCCCTCGATCTGCGCCATGCGCCCAAAGCCCTTGGGCTGCTTGCGCACATAAATCATCGGCTTCTTGGCCAGTGCAGCCAGAAAGGCGGCAAATGGGATACCCGCGGTCTCACCGCCGGCCACCACGTCGATCTTGCTCCAGCCGATCGACTTCTCGATCATTTTATGCGCATGCGCCATGATTTTGGCGCGGGCCTCCGGGAAGGAGATGATCTTGCGACAGTCGATGTAGACCGGGCTCGCCCGCCCCGACGTGAAGATATACGGGTTGTCGGGTCGGCAGTGGATCGCCTCGATCTCCAGGAGGAGTCGTGCGGTATCCCTGGCTTCCGGCGTACCGCTGGTACGATCCAGGTTTGCCTTGCCGTTCAAGTTCTTGGCCGCCTTGTCCGCAGGAGCAGTGCCAGGCGATGATGCTTTCTTCTTCGTCGCCATGCTGCTTTTCCCCCACGCCGCTTGCGACAAAATGACGGCCGGATGTTTAGCGTCCCTCCACAAGACCGGCAAGGGCAGGGCGCGGATTCAGGCGTTGGAATTTAGTCGGTTTTTTTAAAAGACCGTGTTTTGGTCGCCGCAATCGGCAAATGCCACCCCCGATAGATCGACATCAGGCGCAGGAAGAGACAAAGCCCTGCCCCTGCGAGGGCTACCGGCAGGCTGGGGAGGCCGAGCCATGTTCCCAGTGCAACCGTCCCCGCTCCGGCGAGGGCTGCCACCGCATAGAGCTCGGACCGCAGGACCGTCGGCACCTGCAAGGTGAGCAGGTCACGCGCCACGCCGCCGCCAACGCAGGTCACCAGGCCCAGAGCAGCGGCCATGACCGGGTTCAGCCCATAGGCCAACGCCTTCTGCGTGCCGGTCACAGCGAACAGGCAGAGGCCTGCCGCATCGAAGAGCATGACGGGGGTGCGCAGCCGGTCGATCCAATCCGAGGCGAAGAAACCCAGCACGCCGGCGGCGAGGGCGGCAGCAAGATAGTGCCAGTTGGAGATCGCCGCCGGTGGCACGGCGCCGATCAGGAGATCCCGGGCAATGCCGCCTGCGACCGCTGCCGCCCAGGCGACCACCAGGACACCGAACAGATCGAGACGCTTATGCACTCCGCGAGTCGCGCCGCTGATGGCGAACACGAAGGTCGCGGCGAGGTCCATCGCGGTGAAGAGCATTATACATAAACATTACAACGATTACCCTGCGCTGCCGAGATGGCAGAGTGCGGTCATGAAGCTCCGAGCGCCTCGTTTCCTCCATGCCCACCCCAGGTTGTTGCTGTCCTTCGTGGCCGGGCTCGCATTGTTCCTGTTGTTGCCTCACGGCATGCGGATCGAAACGAGATGCCTGCTCGGCTGGGATCTGATGGCGTTGCTCTACATCGGCAGCACGCTGCGGATGATATCGACATCGACGGTCACGACCTGCAGGACCCGAGCCGAACTCTACGATGAGGGCGATTGGGTGATCATTCTCGTCGTGGTGGTGAGCGGGGCGGCGAGCTTTGCCGCGATCTTCGCCGAGCTTGCCCTGCTCAAGACGCCGCACGGTTCGCTCTGGCTTGCGCTGCTGATTTCCGGCGGCACCGTGGTGCTGTCATGGTCGTTCACGCACATGGTCTTCGCGCTTCACTACGCGAACATCTACTACCGGCTCGACGATGACGGGCCCGGCGGGTTGCGTTTTCCCGGCGACCGCCCGCCCGACTACCGGGATTTCCTCTACTACTCCTTCGTCATCGGCTGCGCGGCGCAGACCGGCGACGTCGAGACGGAGTCGCACGCAATGCGCCGGCTCAGCCTCATCCACGGAATCGTGGCCTTTGCATTCAACACTGCGATCCTGGCGCTCACCATCAACGTCGGCGCCAGCTTGATCTAACGGCGTGGAGACAATCGGAAATCGCGACCGTCTTTGAGCCAGGCCAGCCGCTCGTCGCGCAGCAGGGTCCGGCGTGCCTTGCCGGAATCGTCGCGCAGGCTCGCCGTGGCGATCTCGTAGCTCTCGGGATGCTTGTTGCGACTGAGCAAGTCGGCCAGCAGGGGACCCATGCCGTCGATGACGCTTCGCGGATCGGCATCCTCTCTGATCTCGATGATGGCGTGGAGGCGGTTGCCGAGTTCGGCATCGGGCAAGCCGACGACGATGCTGGAGCGCACGTCGGGATGTGCCACCACGGCCGCTTCGACCTCCGCCGGATAGATGTTGGCGCCGCCGCGCAGGATCATGTCGCTCAGCCTGTCGCCGAGGTAGAGATAGCCCTCGGCATCGAAGTGTCCGACGTCGCCGATCGATTCCCAGCCATCCTGCCGCCGCTTCGGGTTCGCCCCGAGATAGTGGTAGGTGCTGCCGGAACCGGAGGCGGGCAGGAAGTAGATTTCGCCGGTTTCACCGGGCGCCACGTCCTTGCCGTCTTCGCCGATGATCCGGATCTGGCACACGGCGGGGTCGGGCCGTCCGACGGAGCCCTTGTGAGCGAGCCATTCGGTTCCTGAAATCACGGTGCTGCCCTGGCGTTCGGTGCCGCCATAGAGCTCGAAGATCCGCTCGGGGCCCAGCCAGTCGATCCACTTTTCCTTGAGCCAGGGCGGCATCGGGGCGGCCATGTGGAAGACGACCATGAGGCTCGACAGGTCATAGCGGTTGCGAACGCTCTCCGGCAGCGCCCAGATCCGATGCATCATCGTGGGCACGAAGTTCACCCATTCGAGCCTGTGCGCCTCGATCAGACGCAGCGCTTCCTCGGCATCGAACTTCCTCAGGCCGGTGACGCTGCCGCCCGCGAACAGCGCCTGGTGGCTCACGAGAAACGGCGCATTGTGATAGAGTGGGCCGGGATTGAGCAGCGCCGTGCCGGGCTCGATGCCGAGCAGCGCCGGCGCCGCGAGCTCGACGACGGCGGGCTGGTGGTCGAGGATGATCTTGGGACGCCCCGTGGAGCCGCCGCTGGTCATCGCCTTCCAGTAACGAGCGACGGGGCGGTCGAGCGGTTCGTCGGAAACGCCTTCGGGGACGAAGTCCTGCGGCAGGGCATTCGGGGCGTTCCAGTCCGGCTCGCCGCCGACGACGAGGGCGGGTTTCAGGACCTCCAGGATCGCCGCTACTTCGCCGCGCGGTAGACGATGCGAGAGCGATGTCGGTGTCGCGCCCAGTTTCCAGATTGCAAAGCTCGTCTCATAGAACGCGTTGCTGTTGGGCAGGCCGATGGCGACGAAGTCGCCGGCTTTGACGCCCCGCTCGGCAAAGGCGCGCGCGCGCCGGTTGGCACCGCGTTCGAGGGCGTCCCAGGTGAGCTCCCGTCCCTCGTGCCGCACGGCAACGGTGCCGCTCGGTTTGTGGTCGGCATGCCAGCGCGGCACGTCGGCGAGCGGCAGCAGCATTCAATTCCTCCTAGTGCTCCGCACTTTCGGGGTGGGCGGCGCGATGCTTTTGGGAGTCGTGCTGGCTGATGGTGTCACCATCGTCCTTCCGAAGCTCCATGAAGACGACCGACGATACGACCGTGAGGATGCCCAATGCCAGAAAGGATTGCTGCACGCCGTGGATCAACGCATCGGGATGCGAATGCAGGGACGGCGGCACGAAGATGGCAGCGATGAGGCCGGCGCCCGCGACGCCGAAGCTGATGGCCAGTTGCTGGCCGGTCGCGGCGATGGTGCTGGCGGCGCTGGTCTGCGAGGCGCTGACGTCGGCATACACCAGCGTGTTCATGCTCGTGTATTGCATCGAGGTGAAGAAGCCCAGGATGAAGGCCTGCAGGACGATCAGCCAGATCGGCGTGTGAGCCCCCACCGTGGCGAACGACATGATCATGAGGCCAACGACGATCGTGTTGCCGACCAGCACGTTGCGATAGCCGAGCCGCGCCAGGATTGCCGGCATGAAGGTCTTCAGCCCGATCGAGGCGATTGCCTGGGGCAGGACCAGCAGGCCGGATTGAACCGGCGAGAAGCCCAGGCCGATCTGGTAGAGCAGCGGAAAGAGGAAAGGGATGCCGCCGAGGCCAAGGCGCGTGAAGAACCCGCCGCTCACGGCCGCGCGGAAGGTGCGCAGCTTGAACAGTCCGAGGTTGAGCAGCGGAAAGTCGGTCATGCTGGCACGGATGCCATAGCCTGCGAGCAGTGCGACGGCGATGCCGAGAAGTCCGAGTATCTCCATCATGCCGAGCGTGTTCTCGCCGAAGACCTCCAGAACATAGGAGAGAAGGGCGATGCCGCCGCCGAACAGCACAAGACCCAGAAAATCGAGCCGGTGGGTCTGTTCCTCGCGATAGTCCGGCAAATAGCGCCGCACGAAGTAGAGACCGAGCAGGCCCACCGGAATATTCACGAAGAAGACGATGCTCCAGTGGAGATAGGCAACGATCAGGCCACCTGCCACCGGGCCGATCATGGGGCCGACGAGGCTCGGAATGGCGACGAAGCTCATGGCCTTCACGAGATCGGACTTGCCGAAGGTGCGTGCGAGCGTCATGCGGCCGACCGGCATCATCATCGCGCCGCCCGCACCCTGGATCACGCGGCAGGCCACCAGCATCTCGATGCTGGTCGCGAGACCGCACAGGATAGAGCCCAGGGTGAATAGACCGATGGCCGAGGCGAAGACGCGGCGGGTGCCGAAGCGATCGGCCATCCAGCCGCTGATCGGAATGAAGACCGCGAGGCTCAACGTGTAGCTCGCCAGCACCGCCTTCATGTTGAGCGGCGTCACCTCCATTGCCTTGGCGATCGCCGGAACGGCGGTGTTCAGGATCGTCGTGTCGAGCGACTGCATGAAGAAGGCGACGGCGACGAGCCAGGGCAGCAGCCGCTTGATTGAGTCGCTGGGCAGGTCCGAAGAGGGGGAGGACATAGGCAATCGGCTGCTATCGTCGGGCTGTCGCCGACGGGCGTAGCCGCCAACCGTATTACCCTTGCCCTAGGGCGAAGTCATGTCGGCCTTTTCCCAGTTCTTGTCGGGATCGAACAGCGCGATGGTCCCGGCGCGTTCGCCGGTCTTCGGGCCGAGATCGCGTTCGTAGACCACACCGTCCTGGTTCACGATGAAGGTCATGACGCCGGTCTCGCCGTAGGTCACAGGCCAGGCGATGACGCCGAAGCCGCCGACCATGCGATTGTTGACGAGGTAGTCGTAGGCGCCGCCTCGGGCCGCAGCACCTTGGCCGTAGAGCAGGCGGAAATGGTAGCCGAAATAGCCCTGTCCAGGCCCGTCGCCCGGTTGCGCCTTGGCGACGAGAGCGCCGAGCGGGCTCTCCGGCTCGCCGGGTTTCGTCTCCCAATAGAGGCCATTCTTCTGGCCGGGTGAGCTGAGCAGGCGACGCGCATAGGTCGGAACTCCGATCTTCATCGGATCGAGCGCGGCATAGTCGTGCTGTGCGTCGACAATCGCGAGCAGGGTCTGGATGACGGTGAACTCGTCGCGTCCGATTTCGCGGGCTTCGATCTCGGTCTTTCCCGCCACGACGTCGAAATGCCAGCCACCGGCGTCCTTGACCAGCGGGATCGGCATGCTCCAGCCGGTCTTGCCTGCTTCGACGAGCGCCTTGTCGTCGCCTTGCATCACGACCTTGTGATTCTCGTCCCACGCGGCGAGGAAGCGGGCACGCAGATCGTCCTCGTGTGCGGTGTTGCCGGGAATCAGGTCACGCCAGCCGGTTCCGAGGATTGCCTCGACCTTCTTGTCGTCGTTCTTGCGAATCGCCTCGGTGAGCGTGTCGGCGGCGACATCGGGAGTGGCAAAGCGTTCCTGCTTGTCGGTCTGCGCGGACGCGACGCCTGCAAGCGACGCGAAGAGCAACAGGGCAAAGCCCATGCTCCCGAGGAGCATTCGAATGGATATGCTCATCGCCTGCCTCCCCTCGTTCCACCACCGCCACCATGAGAGCCGCCGCCACCGCCGCGGGCGCCACCGGATGGCCGCTGATAGTTCGGATGCGAGTTGGCACGTCCTTGCTGCGCGCGGCCGCGCGTCGCTTCGCGATTCACTTGCTGGCCTCGATTGACACCGCTCAGGGCCGACGGCTTGTCGCCCTGAGCGAAGTTGCCGCGATTCTGAACCTGGGGATGCGTGCCGGCTTGCGGTCGATTGGCGCCGCCCTGCGGACGATTGGCACCACCCTGCGGCAGGTGAGGCGCCTGACCGGGCGTGCGGCCGCCAGGCGTTTGTCCGGCGAGTTGACCGCGGAACTGTTGGCGCTCGGCAGCGCCGGCTGGTTTGTGCTGGCCAAACTGCTGGCGGGTCGCCGGATCGCGGTAGGCGACGCCACGGCGGTGGCCGGGATCGTGCTGCCAGCGGTTGCTGTTGTTGACGTAGCGGTTGCGGTCGAAGTTGTTGTCGATGTTGACCGCGCGATTGACGTTCACGTTAACGTAGGAATTGCCGCGGCCCCAGTTCCAGCTCGAGAACATCGAGCCTGCTGCGGCGATGCCGATACCCCACAGCAGGCCGGTCGCCAGGGCCGCTCCATAGCCGTAGCCGGGTGGCGGCGGATAGTAGGTCGGCGGATAGGCAGGATAGGGCCAGGCGCCATAGGCCCAGGCGGGGTTGTAGGACGGAACGTAGATGACTTCGGGATTGGCCGGCTCGATGATGATCGTGCGGTCTGCGCCCGAGCCCTGGCTCGTGACGGTCTGCTGCTGACCGCTCTTGAGATTGCCGGCGTCCGCTGCCTTGGCGCGAAGTCGCTGAATCGAGTCCGCGACGTCCTGCTGCTGCGAGATCATTGCGTCGCCGAGCTTCTGCGTCCATTCGAGATGATCGCTGAGCTGCGTCAGCACGGCAGGGAAGGCCACCAGCGACTTCACGCTGACGTCCCAGCTCTTGTCCTTCACGGCCGCAACAGCCGCATCGCCTTTCAACGCCGGGTTCGCTTTAGACCAGCGGGCAGCCTCGACGATCTCCAACGGATATCCCGTCGCCATCAGAACTTGCGACAGTAGCGAATCGGGATAGAGCGCAATCGGCGCGAGGATCTGGTCGAGTTCCTCGGGCTTCAATGTTTTCTTGTCGTCCTCGGGCGCGGGAGGTGCCGGAGGAGAGGCCTGGGCAAAGCACGGCATGGAATTCAACGATCCCAGCGCGGACATCGCCAAGGCGCCCAGCAGCATTCTACGCCGATCCATATGTGTCTCCCGCGTCCAGAATTGCGGCTGCCAACACACCCTAGGATGGAGTGAGCATCAGCGTCCAGATCACAAATGCGTTTCTGGCGTGCACACCAAGTGATCGGCGCGTGGTTGCGAGGTCGGTCTGTCCCGCGCGCCTATGCGCAATCTGAGATTTACCGGCGGCGACAACCGGTCGTAAAGTCCACCCCTGCTGTGCAACAGGGAGGTTGGTATGAGCGACGATCGCAGCGGTCGAGTGATCGACAATCGGCGACGCAACCTCTTGCTTGGCGGTGCAGCGGTTTCGGTGCTGGGTACCGTCGGGCTTGCCGGGACGGTGCAGCAGGCGCAGGCACAGCAAACGCCGGCCGGCGGGCGACGGCTGAACATCCTCGTCATCTTTGGCGACGATGTCGGGCAGTCGAACATCAGCGCTTATACGTTCGGCCTGATGGGATACAAGACGCCCAACATCGACCGCTTGGCGCGCGAGGGCGCGATGTTCACCGACTACTACGCCGAGCAGAGCTGCACGGCGGGGCGGTCGACCTTCATCACGGGACAATGCACGTTGCGCACCGGCCTCAGCAAGGTCGGTGTGCCGGGCGCGACGGTCGGGTTGCAGGCCCGCGACGTCACCATTGCCGAGATTCTCAAGCCGATGGGCTATGCGACCGGTCAGTTCGGCAAGAATCACCTGGGCGATCGCGACGAGTATCTGCCGACCAATCACGGCTTCGACGAGTTCTTCGGCAACCTCTATCACCTGAACGCCGAGGAGGAGCCTGAGCAGCGCACCTATCCGAAGGATCCGGAGTTCCGCAAGAAGTATGGGCCGCGCGGCGTCATCCGCTCCTATGCCGACGGTCGCATCCAGGACACCGGCCCGCTCACCAAGAAGCGCATGGAGACCATCGACGACGAAACGTCGGCGGCCGCCATCGACTTCATGGATCGCCAGGTAAAGGCCAACAAGCCATTCTTCTGCTGGTTCAACTCCACGCGCATGCACTTCCGCACGCATGTGAAGGAGGATCGACGCAGCCCGGCCGGCCTCACGGCGCTCACAGAATATGCCGACGGCATGGTCGAGCATGACGGTCATATCGGGCAGATCCTGAAGAAGCTCGACGATCTCGGCATCGCCAACGACACGCTGGTGATCTACACGACCGACAACGGCCCGCACGCCAACTCCTGGCCCGATGGCGCCACCACGCCTTTCCGCAGCGAAAAGAACACCAACTGGGAGGGGGCGTATCGTGTGCCCTGTTTCGTTCGCTGGCCGGGCCGCGTTCAGCCGGGGACCGTATTCAACGGAATCGTGAGTGGGCTGGACTGGTTCCCGACGCTTGTGGCGGCGGCCGGCGAGGCCGACATAAAGGACAAGCTGCTCAAGGGCTATCAGACCGGCGGCAAGACCTACAAGGTCCATCTCGACGGCTACAATCAGCTTCCTTATCTGACCGCCAAGGAACCCAACAGCGCGCGCAAGGAGTTCGTCTACTTCAACGATGATGCCGAACTCGTCGGTCTGCGCTACGAGAACTGGAAGATCGTCTTCGAGGAGCAGCGCGCGCCCGGAACGATGCGGGTGTGGGCGGAACCGTTCACCAAGCTGCGCCTGCCGAAGCTGTTCGATCTCCGTGCCGACCCCTACGAACGGGCCGACATTACCTCGAACACTTATTACGACTGGTTCATCTCGCAGCCCTACGTCATCTTTGCCGCACAGGAAGTGGTCGGCAAATTCCTGGCGACGTTCAAGGAGTATCCGCCCAGTCAGCGGGCCTCTAGTTTCTCGATCGACCAGATCGTCGAGGGCATGCAGAAGTCGTTGAACGCAATCTCGAAATAGGAGCGACGTTTTGCGGGGAGCGATCATTCTCGGTACGGTGCTGCTGAGTGCATTCGGCAGTGCTTCCGCGCAAGATCAACGTCCGCCGCAACTTGCCAATCCGGCTTCGGTGCGATGCGTCGAGCAGGGCGGGGCGCTCGAGATCGAAAAGCGCCCCGATGGCGGTCAGTACGGTGTCTGCACCTTCGTCGACAACTATCAGTGTGAGGAATGGGCACTGTTCCGCGGCGAATGCCCAAAGGGAGGGTTGCGCGTGACGGGCTATGTAACGTCTGCCGGCCGGTTCTGCGCCATCACCGGCGGCCGCTATGCCGTGTCGTCGCCGCCGGCTGCCGCCGCAGAAAAGGGCGTGTGCTCGCTTCCCGGCGGCAAGACCTGCGACGCCGACGCCTACTATGCAGGGACGTGCTCACGATGAGCGCGCGCGAGCAGATCGCCGAGATCCAGCGCCGGGTAAATGCGTCGGTCATCGGCCAGGAAAGGGTGGTCGAGCGGCTGGTGATCGCCCTGCTGGCCAACGGCAACGTACTGATCGAAGGGCTGCCGGGGCTGGCCAAGACGCGCGCGATCAAGAGCCTGTCGAAGGCGCTGGAGTCAGAGTTCAGCCGCATCCAGTTCACGCCGGACCTCCTGCCATCCGACGTGACGGGGGGCGAGATCTATCTCAGCCAGGGCGCGGGGGCAGGCACCTTTCAGTTCCGTCAGGGACCCGTGTTCGGCAATCTTGTGCTGGCGGACGAGATCAACCGTGCGCCGGCCAAGGTCCAGTCGGCATTGCTGGAAGCCATGGAGGAGCGTCAGGTCACGGTTTCGGGCAAGCGCTACAAGCTGCCGGCTCTGTTCATGGTCCTGGCGACCCAGAACCCAATTGAACAGGAAGGCACCTATCCGCTGCCCGAGGCGCAGATGGATCGGTTCCTGATGCATGTCCGAATCGACTATCCAAGCGATGCGAACGAAGTGAAGGTGCTGCAACTCGTGCGGGGGGAAGAAGCACAGGGCGTCGAGACGGCACCTCTGCCGCCGGTGGAGCAGCGGGCCATCTTTGCTGCGCGCGGAGAAATCGATCACGTGAAGAGCGTTGCCGCCGTCGAAACCTATATTGTCGCGCTGATCGCCGCGACCCGTCGACCATCGGAATATGGCGACCAGCTCAAGGACTGGCTCTCGATCGGCGCCAGCCCGCGTGGCTCGCTGGCGCTGGACCGCTGTTCGCGAGCCCATGCCTGGCTGCAGGGACGTGATCATGTCCTGCCGGAAGACGTGCGGGCGGTGTCACACGATTGCCTGCGCCATCGCCTGACGCTTTCCTACGAGGCCACCGCCGCGGGCGTCGGCAAGGATGACGTCATCGACGAAATTCTGAAGCAGGTGGCCGTCGCGGCGTGACGCAGAAGGAGGGCGGATGACTGAGGCACGCGCCTATGTGACCCTCGACGAGCTGCTGCATCTGCGCCATCGCGCCAAGGGCTTCAGCTTTCTGCCCCGCCAGCCGGTGCATAGCCTTTTGACCGGCCGACATGCCTCGCGGCTGCGCGGCCGCGGTCTCGATTTCGAGGAACTGCGCCACTATGCCGAAGGCGACGACACTCGAGCTATGGACTGGGCTGCGACCGCGCGGCTCGGGACGCCGCATGTCCGTGTCTATGGCGAGGAACGCGATCGCAACGTCCTGCTGCTGGTCGATCAGCGGCAATCCATGTTCTTCGGCAGCCAGCTTGCCATGAAGTCTGTCGTCGCCGCCGAAGCGGCAGCCCTCTCGGCCTTCCGCGTCGCGTCGTTGGGCGACAGGGTCGGCGCCATTGTCTTCTCGGAGGCGGGCGGCGTGGTCGAAATCAAGCCGGAGGCGCGCGACGCCGGTGTCCGGCGCATCCTGGGCGAGATCGTGCGTCACAACCGCTTGCTGTCGGCGACGGCTGGTGAGTCCGATCCGGCGCTGCTCAACGAAGCGCTGCGCCGCGCCGTCCGCCTCGCTCATCACGATTGGCTGATCGTGCTGATCTCCGACATCGCGGGGGCCGACGCCGAGAGCGTCAAGCACGTGACGCGCCTCACTGGCCACAACGACGCGCTTTCCGTATTCATTTCAGACCCCCTGGAAGCCGAATTGCCGGACATTGGAAACGCCGTTCTGACCGATGGCAGCCGCCAGATCGAAGCGGACCTCTCCGCAGGTGTTCTGCGTCGGCAATTCTCGGCAGGCTTTGCCGAACGGCGGGCCAGCGCGGCCCGTTTCTCGTTGCAGCGAGCCATTCCCGTGTTGCCGTTGGTCACGGGCCGCGACGTGTCCGACCAGTTCCGCGAACAGCTCGGCCGACGCCTTTCCCGGCGCCGCGCGGCCTGAGCGCGGGGATGAGCGATCCCGCCGATCTTTCCAACCTGCGCGACATCGTCGTCCCACCTGAGGTCGCCCTGTGGCCACCAGCGCCGGGCTGGTGGATACTCCTGGCGGGCGGCATTGCCATGGCGGCGATCTTCGCCGGCATGATCGTCGCTCGATACAGGCGCAATGCCTATCGACGGGCCGCCCTCGTTGCTCTCGACACGGCCGACGCTGGCGACATCTCCAGCATCTTGAAACGCGTGGCGCTGGCGGCGTGGCCGCGGGCCGAAGTGGCGTCGCTGACGGGCGCCGAGTGGCTTGCCTTTCTGGACCGCACCGCCCGCAGCAATGTGTTCACCCAGGGAGCCGGGCGCGATTTGGAAGGCTTGGCCTTTGGCGGCGCCGGCGACGAGCAGGCCGTCCGGGCGGCGGCCCGCAACTGGATTCGGCGGCATCGATGCTGACGTTTGCCCAACCATGGTTCGCTCTTCTCCTGCCTCTGCCGGCACTGATCTGGTGGCTCATGCCGGCATATGCAGAGAGCCGGCGCGGCGTGCGTGTCCCGTTCTTCACGCTGCTCGTTTCTGCAACCGGCTTGCAGCCGCACGAAGGTGTCGTGACCCGGCAGCGTGGTTTCTGGCGGACGGCAAGCCTGGTGCTGTGCTGGCTGCTGTCGTTGCTGGCCCTGATGCGGCCGCAATGGCTCGAGCCGCCGATCCATCGGGAAAGGCCGGCGCGGGATCTCCTGCTGCTGGTCGACCTCTCGGGCTCGATGGATACCAGGGACTTCACCGATCCATCGGGCGCCAAGGTCGATCGCCTGACGGCCGCGAAGCAGGTGCTCGACGAGTTTCTCGCGAAGCGGCAAGGGGATCGCGTCGGTGTCGTGGTCTTCGGTAACGCGGCCTTCACGCTGGTACCCTTCACGACTGACCTGAAGCTGGCGCGCGCGCTGCTGCAGGAGATGCAGGTCGGCATGGCCGGGCCGCGTACCGTGCTGGGCGACGCGATCGGGCTCGGCATCAACCTGTTCGCCCGCTCGACGGCGCCGGCCAAGACCATGATTGCCTTGACCGACGGTAACGACACGGCGAGCAGCGTGCCGCCGGCCGAAGCGGCGCGCATTGCTCACGATAAGGGGATCGTGATCCATACCGTGGCGATCGGCGATCCCGCAGCGGCCGGCGAGGAGAAGCTCGACGAAGCGGCGTTGAAGGACGTGGCCACGGTGACCGGCGGCGGCTTCTACCGCGCGCTCGACCGCGCCGAACTGGCCGGCATCTATACGAAGCTCGACCAAATCGAAGCACGCAAGGTCGATACGGTGAGCTACCAGCCGCGTACCGATCTCTATTGGGTTCCGCTGCTTGCGATGATCACGGTGGCGCTGTTGGCGCAGGCCCTGATGGTCGTGCGGCGGCCACGGTTGAGCCGCCTCCTGAAGGTGGCGTCATGACCGCTTTCCTCGAGAACTTTCATCTGTTGCGCCCTTGGGTGTTGCTGCTGCTCTTACCCGCACTGGCCCTGTGGTGGGCGAGCCATCGGGCCAGCGACACGATGCGCCGGTGGCGGCAGGTGATCGATCCGGCGCTGCTGAAGCATCTCGTCGTTGGCGACACGGCCCGCCGTGCCTTGCGCCCGCATCATCTGCTGCTGGCTGGTATTGCCGTGGTGACCTTGGCGGCGGCAGGGCCGACGTGGCATCGCGAACCGTCGCCTTTTGCCGAACAGGCGGCACCGGCGATGATCGTGCTCAAGGTGACGCCCTCAATGACGACACCCGATCTGGCGCCGACGCGCCTCGACCGGGCACGACAGAAGATCGGCGATCTGCTCAAGCTCCGGGACGGCATGCCGGCAGGGCTCATCGCCTATAGTGGCTCCGCCCACCTCGTCCTGCCGCCGACACCCGATCGCGACGTGGTGATTGGTATGGCGGGGGCGCTGTCGCCGGCGATCATGCCGCGCGAAGGCGACCAGCTGGCCGATGCGGTGAAGCTCGCTGCGCAGGTGCTGCGGGATGGCGGACAGGGCGGCTCGATCCTGGTCGTGGCCGACAATGCGGCGCGCGGTCAGGCCGCGGCGCTGAAATCGCTCGCCGTCGGGGCGCCGGTGATCCTGTTCGCCGTGGCTCCGCCGCAGTTCGTGGCGGCCGATGCGGGCCTTGCGGCGGCAGTGTCGGCACTCGATGCCCGTGAGGTCGTCGCGACGGTGGACAATCAGGATGTGCAGGCGATTGCACGCCGGCTGGTGGATGCACCCGGTGCGCCAGTGGCTGCCGGTGAGACGGTGCATTGGCAGGAAGCAGGCTGGTGGCTGACGCCAGCCGTTTCTCTGATGGTGCTGCTGTGGTTTCGCCGCGGTTGGGTCATCGCGTCATGAAGCGGCCGGGTACCTCGATGGCTGTGGTGGCATCGCTGGTCGTCGCGGCTTTGGCGATCGGAGCTTGG
Source organism: Reyranella massiliensis 521 (assembly GCF_000312425.1). Taxonomy (GTDB): domain Bacteria; phylum Pseudomonadota; class Alphaproteobacteria; order Reyranellales; family Reyranellaceae; genus Reyranella; species Reyranella massiliensis. The sequence goes on from NZ_HE997181.1 coordinate 1,387,036, forward strand.
CAGATCGGCTGGGCCGATCTTTGGATGACACCGGATCAGCGTGGTCGCCGGTGGATGGCGGAACAGAATTATCGCGAGGCCGCCAAGGCCTTCGCAGATCCGATGTGGGCTGGCGTTGCCCGCTTCCGCGCCGGTGAGTTCAAGGAGGCCGCGGAGACCTTTGGTGGCCTGGCGACCGCAGCGGCGGCTTACGATCAAGGCAATGCACTGGTGATGCTCGGTAAGTACGACGATGCCGTCGGCCGCTACGATCGTGCCTTGGCCCTGCGGCCGGGCTGGGCCGATGCAGAGGCAAACCGGACGCTGGCAAGACTGCGGGCGGAAATGATGCGGCAGAAGGGTGCCGATGCCGGCGACCAGCGCGAGGGCGCCGACGAGATCGTCTACGACAAGGACAAGAAAAACCAGGAGGGGCAGAAGACCGAGGTTACCGGCGCCGTGATGACCGACGAAGCCTCGCGCGCCGTGTGGCTGAAGCGTCTGCAGAGTCGCCCCGCCGACTTCCTTCGGGCGCGCTTCGTCAACCAGCTCGAGAGCAAGGCGCCATGAGAGTGGTGCTTTCGCTTCTGGTCCTGCTGCTGTCGGTGCCGGCGATGGCCCAGACCGAAGGCGTGGTCGTACGGACCACGGTGAAGCCGGAGCAGGGCGTCGTGCTGGGGCAGCATGTCCGCGTCTTGGTGGATGTCCTGTTTCCGGGCGAGATGCCTCGACCGCCGCGGGTTTCTCTCGCCGACATGTCGGGCGCGCAGATCGTACGCTACGAAACGCAGGCCACGACAATGAGCGACACGATCGACGGCAAGACTTATGCCGGGCAGCGCTTCGAGTTCGCCCTTTATCCGCGTCGCGGCGGCCGGCTCACCATTCCGGCGCCGTCGGTGACCATATTGAACAGCTCCGGCGATATTGCGGGCCAGCTCCAGGGAAAGCCGCTCGAGTTGCAGATTGCCGTGCCGCCGGGTGTCGATCCGACGGCACCGGTGGTCGCCGCCGACTCGCTCACGCTTGAAGAACAATGGCAGCCGGTGCCGTCGAATGCCTTCAAGGCGGGCGACGCCATCGTCCGCACGATCACCCGCGTCGCCGCCGATGTGCCAGGCATGGCAATGCTCGACCTCGCCTTCACCGCGCCGCGAGGCGTACGTGTCTATGTCGACCCGCCGCAAAGCACCGATCAGGTCAGTCGCGGCGCGCTAACAGGCCGGCGAACCGATCGCGTGACCTATGTGTTCGAGACTGGCGGTTCGTTCGTAATTCCCGAGGTCGCGCAGCCCTGGTGGGATCTTTCGGCGAACCGTCTCCGGCGCGCCGTGGGTGGAGGCGCCACGATCGCGGTGGCGAGCGCGCCGGTTGCTGCGGCGCCTGGCGACCCTGTCGAGCGCTGGGTATTCGCGGCCGCCACGGTACTGGGTCTCGTGTCCTTGGCGCTGTGGAGCTGGCTGCATGTACGCAGATGGCAGGCTGATCGTCGCGCCCGCTGGCTGGCTTCCGAATCAAAGGCCTTCGACGATCTCAAGGCTGCGTGTCGCAAAGACGGACCTGAGGCCGCCTATCGCACCTTTGCGGCGTGGCGGCAGCGCTTGCCAAGGCCGGAGGATGCCGCGCCACTTGCCGAGGAGATTGAAGCCGCATTGTTTGCCGGCGCGCCCTGGTCGCCCGATAGGGCCGATGCCTTCGCCAGGAAGGCCGAGGCGCTGCGCCATGCGACGGTACGGCGAGAGCGGGCGAGCATCTTGCCGCCGCTCAATCCCGCGGTGCCCTGACGGGACACCGCCGCCGAACGGCTCAGGTCTGTTCGGAAGGCGCCTGCCTGACAGTAGACCGCTTTCGACTGCTTGGTGCCGGCTTCATCAATGACGCAGCCAGCCGCACCGATAGAACAAGAGCGCGGCCGACCAGCATGCCGGCGCAGCATGTCGCAATGAGCGCGGCGCCGAGCTGAAGGTTCTCGAGAGCCGGGGTGAAGATCGCGGCCACGATCTCGGTGGCGACCGCAACGGCAAGAATGATCGGCACCCAGAGCAGCGCCCGCTTGGCGGCGGACCGCTCCTGCAGCATCGACATGTAGAGATCGACGTGCAGCACGGTCGTGAAGCCGCGGAGCATGCCGATCGCCAAACCCGCGAGCACTGCCGCCTCGAAAACCCAGGGAGGCCGATGGGCGATGACCTGCAGCAGGAACATGCCGATGGCGACGACCGTCGCCAGCGTTGCAGGCACGAACAGACGCCAGATCGACACGTAACGGCGTCGGATCTCGCGCAATGCGAAGTACACACAGCCGCTCGCCCCCAAAGCCAGCAGCAGGTGGACCAAAGTTAAATTGTAGACCATTTCCCGTTGAACACCCGACAGTACACTAACCGCTGCCGTCGCGTCGGGCGAGTATGTTTCGACCTGCTAAACGCCGCAGCTGGGTTCCTAAATGTTGCAGGTGGATTACGGCATCCTTACGGATGCGGCCCCCAGGGTGCCGCATTCAGCAGCTTCACTTCCTGACTCATCACCAGCGGACGAAACTTGACGGCGAAGCCGTCCATGAAGGCGGGGTCGGAGAAGACAGCGGCCCAGTGGCTGCGTCGGTGAGCATCGTCGTTGAACTTCCAGAGATGAACGAGCTGATTGATGGTACCCGTGTCGCCCTGGAAATAGCCGACGAGGTTTTTGGCATGGCCGCCCTTGTCGAGCGCGGGGAAGCCGAACTCCTGATAGAGCTTTACCGCCTCCGCCATCTTGCCGACGTAAAGCGTGTAGGTCCTGAGTTCGTAGAGCGCCATTTCGATCTCCCGCCGTGATGCTGGACCTCAGGATGACAAGGACGCGCGTTACGCTCTAGGCTCGATTCCATGGATGTCGAACTCAGCCGTGATGCGAAACAAGTTGTCGGCGATTGGCTGACAGGCCTGAATGCCGCTCTCGAGGCAAAGGACGCTGCCGCTGTCGGCGCCCTGTTCCGCAGCGATTGCGATTGGCGCGATATCGTGGCGCTCACCTGGACCATCGAGACGGTGAGTGATCGCGAGCCCGTCGCGCGGCGCCTCGTGGAAGCTGCCACAGCCACCGGGGCGTGCGACTTTGCCATAGATCCCGAACGCCATCCGCCGCGCGACGTCGAGCGCGCCGGCGAGACTTGCGTCGAGGCGATCCTGACTTTCGCGACGAAGGTGGGCAGGGGAGCCGGCATCGTTCGCTTGAAGCGCAGCGACTGCCGCGCTGGCTCGACGGTGGCCTGGACCTTGATGACCGCCCTCGACGAACTCACCGGCTACGAAGAAGAAGTGATCCTCGAAGCCTCGGAAGAACCCGCCTTCGAGCGCGATTTCCACGGCCCCAACTGGCTCGACCGCCGGGAGCAGTCGTCGCGTTACGAGGATCGCGAGCCGGTGGTGCTGATCGTGGGCGGCGGCCATGCCGGCGTGACGGCGGCGGCGCGCTTCAAGGCCCTGGGCATCGATGCGCTGGTCGTCGACCGCATGGCACGCATCGGCGACAACTGGCGCAAGCGCTATCATGGGCTGAAGCTGCACAATCAGAAGCACAGCAATCACTTCCCGTATCTGCCGTTTCCCAAGACCTGGCCGAAGTACATTCCCAAGGACAAGATCGCCAACTGGATCGAGTCCTACGTCGAGACCATGGAGATCGACTTCTGGACGCGCACGACCTTCCAGGGAGCCACCTGGGACGCGTCGAAGAAGCGCTGGACGGCGCAGCTTGCCCTCGACGTCGCCGACGGTGTGGGGCGCACGCTCCATCCACGCCATATCGTGATGGCGACCAGCGTCAGCGGTACGCCGAACCTGCCCGACATCCCGACCCTCGACCGCTTTACGGGGCCGGTTGTCCATTCCAGCAAATTCACCGACGGCGCCGCGTGGCGCGGCAAGAACGTCTACGTGTTCGGCACGGGGACCAGCGCGCACGACATTGCGCAGGACCTGCACGGCAATGGCGCCCACACGACCGTCGTGCAGCGCAGCCCGACCCTCATCACCAACGTCGAGCCCAGTGCGCAGCTCTACGACGGCGTCTATTACGGCAAGGGGCCGGCCTATGAAGACCGCGACCTGATCAACGTCTCGGTGCCGCTGCGCGTGATGAAGGTGGCGCACAAGATCCTGACCGACGAATCGCGCCGGCACGATGCCGCGCTTCTCGAAGGGCTGGAGAAGGTCGGTTTCCGGCTCGAATTCGGCGAAGGCGGCACCGGCTGGCCGCTGAAGTACCGCTCCCGAGGCGGCGGTTACTATTTCAATGTCGGCGCCTCCGATCTGGTCGCGCGCGGCGAGATCGGCCTCATCCAATATGCCGACATCGCCGAGTTCACGGCGACCGGCCTGAAGATGAAGGACGGCGGCGAACGTCCTGCCGATCTGATCGTGCTGGCTACCGGCTACAAGGGGCAGGACCACCTGGTCGGCCAGCTTTTCGGCCCGGAGGTCGCCAAGAAGGTCGGTGCGGTCTGGGGCTTCGATCCGGTCACTCAGGAGCTGAACAATATGTGGGTGCCGACCGCGCAACCCGGCCTCTGGTTCACCGGCGGCTCCTTCGCGCAGTGCCGCATGTACTCCAAGTACCTCGCCCTGCAGATCAAGGCGCAGGAAGAGGGGCTGGCACCTCGATAGGGGGACAATCGATGCAACAGGTCGCGACAGGCTACGGGCTCGTCGAAGGCCCAGTCTGGGATTCGGCCCATGGTCTCTATTTCAGCGACGTCATCAATGGCGGGGTCTACCTGCTGGATCGCGCCGGTGCAGTTTCCCTGGCCGTGCCGAAGCGGCGGGGCATCGGCGGCATGGCGCTTCACGATAGCGGCGGTCTGATCGTGGGCGGGCGCGACATTGCCCATGTCTCGTTGGCCGACGGGGGCACGAAGACGCTGCTGCCGCTCGATGCCATCCCCGGCGCCACCGGCTTCAACGATCTCACGACCGACAGCGTCGGGCGCATCTACGTAGGGTCGCTGGCCTTCAAGGTATTCGGCGGCGAACCGCCGAAGCCCGGGCACCTGCATGTCATCGACGTGGACGGCTCGATGCGCACCGTGTCCGACGGCATACTCCTGACCAACGGATTGGGCTTTTCGCCCGACGGGAAGCGTCTCTATCACAGCGACGCGCGCGCCGGGATCGTCCGTGTCTACGATGTGGCGGCGGATGGCGGCGTCGGCCCGTGGGGGCAGTTCGCCTCGATGGGCGACGGCGGCGTTCCCGACGGATTGAAGGTGGCGAGCGACGGTTCGGTCTGGGTTGCCGACGCCCATGGCGGCCGCGTCGCGGTCTTCGGTGCAGACGGTGCGCACCGCCGCGATCTCGAAGTGCCTCTGCCGATGGTCACCAGTGTCTGCTTCGGCGGCGACGACCTGCGTGATCTCTACGTCGTCACGGGCTCACGTGGCGGCCCGAGCGAGAATTGCGGCAGCATTTTCAAGACGAGGGTCGACGCTGCAGGCTTGGCACTGCCGCCAGCCAGGACTAGGCTGACGCCCTAACGGAAAATTCATCGACTGCGTGCGTGCCGCGTTCTGGCTTTCTGCGGGGGCGCGGTGCCTCAATGACATCGGTTCGGATCGGGAGGGCGACCCATGGTTGAAGCCTCGCGTCACGATGCATGGCAGGCGGGCGAAAGCTACGATGCCTATATGGGCAGGTGGAGCCGCAAGGTCGCACCTCGCTTCCTCGACTGGCTAGCTGCGCCGGAGGACCGCAACTGGCTCGATATTGGCTGCGGTACCGGGGCGCTCACGGCCGCCATTCTCGCGCAGTGCAAGCCAACGAGCTTGCTGGCCATCGACCCTTCCGACGGCTTCGTCGCAAAGGTGCGAGCAGGCATTCCCGACAAGCGCGCCGAGTTCCGGGTCGGCGATGCCCAGGCGGTCGAGGTGGAAACGGACAGCCGCGACGTCGTGGTATCGGCCCTGGTGCTGAACTTCGTTCCCGACCGGCGCAAGGCGCTCGCGGAGATGAAGCGCATCGTCCGGCCGGGTGGAACGATCGGCTTCTATGTCTGGGACTATCCCGGCGGCGGCATTGAGTTCGTGCGTGCCTTCTGGCGCGCGGCGGTGTCACTCGACCCTGCGGCGCAGGACCTTACCGAGGACAGACGCTTTCCTTTCTGCACGCCGAAGGGCCTGGCCGAGTTGGCAGCCGATGCCGGTCTCGGGCTAGTGAGCTGCGCGCCGATCGAAGTGCCGACGGTCTTCAGCGACTTCGACGACTACTGGCGGCCCTTCACCTTGGGGGCGGGGCCGGCGCCGGGCTACTGCGCGAAGCTGGCGCCGGACGCTCGGGAGAAGTTGAGGCAGAAACTGCAGGACAGCGTCCCGTTGCGGGCCGACGGCGCAATCCCATTCAAGGCGAGAGCCTGGGCGGTTCGCGCGGCCTTCGACTGAGGTTCGCGGAGGCAGCGGGCGGTTCCACCGTGGCTAGAAATTAAGGTTCGTGAACGGCGTTGCACACCTGTTGCAAGGCGGCCTGGGATTGGCCATATCCGGTCCTCCGATCCACTTATCAACTGACGGAATCCCCCCCCATGACGCCCGCCGAGGCCACTGCACCGATCCGTGATCCCAGAAGCCTGCGTCCGATCCCGCGTCTGATCTTTGCGTCGCGATGGCTGCAGCTTCCGCTCTATCTGGGCCTGATCGTTGCGCAATGCGTCTACGTCTTTCTGTTCCTCAGGGAACTGGTTCACCTGGTGCTGCACAGCCCCAGCGTCACCGAGCAGCAGGCCATGCTGATCGTGCTGGGTCTCATCGACGTGGTGATGATCTCCAATCTCCTGATCATGGTGATCGTCGGCGGCTACGAGACCTTCGTGTCGCGGATGCAGCTCAATCGCCATCCCGACCAGCCGGAGTGGCTGAGCCATGTCAACGCCAGCGTGCTCAAGATCAAGCTCGCCATGGCAATCATCGGCATTTCCTCGATCCATCTGCTGCGGACGTTCATCGAGGCCGGCTCGCTCGGCAAGCCCGACTCGGCTTACACCGAGGCAGGCATCATGTGGCAGACCATCATTCACGGCCTGTTCATCCTTTCCGCCGTCGGCATCGCCTTCGTCGACAGGTTGAGCCAGTCGCCCAACGGCAAGCACTGAGGCTGGAGCGCTATCTGATCGTGTAGCGCTCGACGACCTTGGGTACGCGGCTCGTGCCGTCGAAGCAGACGATCTCGGCTTCGTGGGCCATGTTGCCCTTGCCGTCCGACTTGTAGGTCGTGACCAGCCCTTTGTAGCTGTCACGATCGAGAGCGCCACGGACGGCGCTCGGCGTGACGGTCTGCTTCGCCTTCTTGAGGTCGGCGACAATCGTGGCCAGCATCCCGACGGCGTCGTATTGGGCGGCCGCGAACGCGTCGGGCTCGGTCTTGAAGGCAGCGCGGTAGGCGTCGGTGAACGCCTTCATCGGGCCGCTGGTCGCCGAAATCGGCGAGGCTGCAGTTTCGGCGCATACACCCTTCAGTTCGGCGGGTTCGAGCAGCGCGGCCGTCGCGGGTTGGTGCATGGCCGAGCCCGCGACGACCGGCAGGTCGGGGAAGAGCTGTCGCGCCTGGCGGACAGCCAGCACCGTCGAGGCGGCATGCAGGTGCAGCACGATCACGTCGGCATTGGCGCCCTTGGCGCGAGTGAGAGCCGCTGTCAGGTCGTTGGCGGACGGCGCAACGCTCTGCTCGAGCACCGGCGCGGCTTTGAGGTCGGCGAGCGTCTTTGCGAGCTGCTCGCGGCCCGACTGGCCGTAGGCGGTGCTCTGGTAGATCACGGCGGGCCGCTTGGCGCCGAGCTTCTCGACCACGTAGCGGGCGTGCGCCACCTTCACTGTCGAATCGCTAGGGAAGAAGCGGAAGAAGTAGGGGTTGCCCATCTCCGACAGCCGCGCCGTTCCGGAAACGGTGAGCAGGGGCACACCGACAGCCTGTGCGAGCGGCATCAACGCCAGCATTTGCGTGCCGAGGATCGGGCCCACCACGGCGAGTGGCGGGGGCGCCGACCGCCCGTTCCCAGGCCGTTACGGCAGCCTCGGGGGTCGCCTGCGTGTCGAGCACGCGCGTCTCGATCTTCACGTCGCGGAGCTGGCGCTCAGCCAGAATCGCACCGTTGCGCTGGCTCGTACCTTCCAGCGCAACGAAGCCCGTGAGCGGAACGAGCACGGGAAGCGAGACATCGGCCTTTTGCGCCGCAGCCGGAGCCGCGAGCGCAAAAGACATCAATGCCGCGGCTACTGCGCGGCGCCGCCGGCCCATGGCGACATGATCTCGTTCATGCCGGTCAGTTCGCCGGTTTTGGGATCGCGCACGATGCAGGACGGGTTGGCGAAGCCCAACGGCGAGACCGGATTGTCGACCTCGACCATCGGCAGCTTGGCGGCAATCGCCTTCTTCACCGCATCCGGCAGATCGCGATTAACCCGGATCGGACCGACGCCGGACACGTCGATGCGCGGCTGGTGGAAGGCTGCTTCGACGTCCATGCCGCGGTCGACCATCATCAGCGAAAGCTGCGTCACCGCCGGCACGATGCGCCGGCCGCCCGAGGCGCCGATGCAGAACCACGGCTTGCCATCCTTCTCGACGACCATCGGGCAGATGTTGCAAAGCGGCTTCTTGCCCGGGGCAATCGAGTTTGGCCGGTTGGGCTCGGGGTCGAACCACAGCATGCCGTTGTTCATGGTGATGCCGGTCTTGGGCAGCATCACGCAGGAGCCGAACAGTGACATTAGCGTTTGCGTCAGCGCCACCATGTTGCCTTCGGAATCGGCGGCGCAGAAATGCGTGGTGCAAGTGTTGGTCGGCTTGTCGCCCAAGGTCTTCAGGCGCTCGTCGTAAGCCTTGTGCATGCCTTCGGCGATGGCGGCGAAGAACGCAGCATCGGGCGCACCCTTGCCCTTGGTCCCGGCACCTGCGAGTTCGATGGTCCGGCGCAGGGTGGGGCCTGCTGTCAGGCCGCCCGCGACGTTGATCGTCACGCCATTGTGCTCGAACGACAGCGGCTCGACGATCTTGGCCTCGAAGGACTTGAGATCGTCTAAGGAGATGGTGGAACCGCCGGCCTGCAGGTCGGCCACGATATCGCGGGCCAAGCTGCCTTCGTAGAATTCGCGCGGGCCGCCCTCGGCCAGTCGCCGCATCGTCTCGCCGAGATTGCCGAGCTTGATGAAGCGTTGCGTGCCGGCCCAGTCGTGGGCGGGAACGCGGCCGTCGTCGCAGAGATAGTTTTCGCGCGACGCCGGGAACTTGGCGAGGTGCTTGGCGCCGTTGGCGATCATCACCTGCATGTACCAGTCGAGCTCCATGCCGCGCTGGGCAAGCTCGACGCCGGGCTGCAGCACGTCTTTCCACTTGAGCGAACCGAAGCGCTCCAGCGCCTTGGCAAGACCGGCGACCATGCCGGGAACGGCGATCGAATGGTAGCCGACCTCGTTGCGCTGATCCTCGATGTCGGGCCAGGCGAAAGGGTTGGCGGGGCCGGGGCCCACGATCTTGTAGACCGACGGATCGAGCTTCTTGGCCGAGACTGGGCCGTAATCGACTGTCCAGGCGCGGCCTTCCTTGGCGCTCCAGATCGTCATGAAGCCGACGCCGCCGATGCCGCTCATCCAGGGCTCCAGCGCGCCGATGGCCATGCCGGTGGCGACCGCCGCGTCGATGGCGTTGCCACCCTTGCGCAGGATCTCGGCGCCGACCTCCGCTGCCTTCACATTCTGCGCAACGACCACGCCCTTGCCGCGAACCGCGTGCTTGGTGAATTTCAACTGCCGTGTCAGCGATTCGCTCATCAACAACGCTCCTGGATTGGTGGCGGGACTTTAGCGGGACCGCTTTTGGCCACAAAGCCTGTTAGACTGCAGGGCGGACCGGCGAGAAAGAGTGCAGGTGGCGGACCTCAACCAGATCGACCTGCAGGCGCTCGTGAGAGGCGACAAGCGTAGCTGGGACGCTTTTGTCGCCGCGGCAGCGCCGCTGATCAACGCCATGGTGCGCCGCGCTCTCGCGCCCTACGGACTGGGCGAGGAGGATGTCATGGACGCCGCCCAGGACGTCTTCGTTCGGCTCTGCGCCCAGGATTTCCGCCTCCTTAAGACCTACGATCCGGCGCGGGCCGGTTTATCCACATGGGTGGCCGTGGTTGCCCGGTCGGCGGCCATCGACCATGCGCGACGCCGGCGCCGTCCCACTCAGCCGATCGACGAAGTGCCGGAGTCCGCGCTGGGCGTCGAGGACCGGCATGTCGAAAAACTCAAGATTCCTCAAGGGCTTCTGACCGAACGTCAAACCCTCATCCTGAAGTATCTCTACGACGAGGAGCGCGAGGTTGCCGATATTGCGCAGCTCCTGAAGGTCGATCCGCAGACGGTGCGCAGCACCCAGCACCGCGCTTTGGTCCGGTTGCGCGCATATTTCCGCGAAGGGACCGGCTGAGTCGGGGATGAAACCGGACTTTCTAACGTATTGTGAGCCAGGAGAGTGCGATGAGCACGCAACGTAACGACTTACCCGCGAGCGACAAGGAGCTGTGGCACAGCCTCGATGCCAATGGCGCCGCCCAGCGGCCGGTCGACGACATGGAATTCGCGGCCTGGATCGAAGGCCGGCTGGACGAGGCCGAAATGGCACGCCTGGAGGCTTCGGTGGCGGCCGATCCCGATATGCGGCGCGCTGCCCTCGATATTGCCGACATCCTGGGCAAGCCCTTGCCCGACGCGCCGGAGCGTGTCGTCGTGCAGGCGCGTGCGCTTGTTGGTTTTGAAGCCGAGCGCAGGCTTGCCGGCAAGGGATTTGGAGACTGGCTGCTGAACTGGATGGCGCCTTCGACCCTGCGGCCTGCTGCCGTGACCATGGCGGCGATCGCCATTGCAGTCGGCGGCTTTACGATGGGCGGCGGGCTCGGCGCGTCGTTCGCGCAACAGCAAAGTGATGTGAACGGCATCCAAAAGGCCAGCTCAAGGTCGGAGGTCTCCACCGACATCAGCGAATTCTTCACGTCCGACGGGATCTGACATGAGCTCGCGTCTGCTTCAGCTCCTGCTGATCTTCTCGCTTCTATTGAACAGCTTCGTCATCGCGGGATTCGTATACAGGGGCTGGATCGCGCCGCCGACCGAAGTCGGGCTGGCCCCGCCGCCTCCGCCTCCGCCTCCGCCATCCGGGTCAGCACCGCGGCCCGGCCCGCTCGAAGTCGTCACGCGCGAGCTCGACCTCGACCAAGGCCAGCGCGAAGTGTTTCGCAGCCTGATCGAGCAGCATGCCGCCAAGCGCCGCGAACGCCTGCAGGAGATCCACCGGGATCGCGAGCAGGTCGCCGCCGAAATGCGCCGTCCTCAGCCCGACCTGGCGAAGGTCGAGGGCCTGATCGACCGTGTGAGCGAGCTGCGCGGCGAGCTGATCAAGGAAAACCTGCGCACCTTGGCGGCATTCGAGCCGAAGCTGCGGCCAGAGCAGCGCGAGCGCATGTACGTGATCTTTGCCGATCGCTTCGCCGGCGTGTCGTCAACACCGCAGCGTCCGCGCGAGCAGGCGGCACCGCGTCCGCCCCAGTAGCAGGAGGCATCGCATGGCCTTCCCTCTCAGCCGTCGTGGGTTCGTGGGTGGCATTGCCGCGCTTTCCACCGGCCTGTGGTCGGCATCGCCAGCTCGCGCCGCCGCAACGATGGACTTCGACGAGGCAAGGCATCTTCTGTCGCGCACGTCATTCGGCGCCACGCCGGCCGAGATCCATGTCTTCGAGCAGTTGGACTACGCCGCTGCCGTCGACCGTCTGCTCGGCAATGTCCGGCGCACGGCCGGGACGCCGGGGCCGCAGTGGCTGAACCAAGGGCCGGCCGAAGTACGCCGGCAGCAGCAGGCGGCCGAAGCGCAGCGCAAGGAAGGCGTCGACGGCAGGAAGCTCGAGATCGTGCGGCCGATCCAGGAGCAGGGCCGCGAACTCAAGAACTGGTGGATCGAGGAGATGCTTGCGACCGACCAGCCGCTGGTCGAACGCATGGTGCTGTTCTGGCACAACCATTTCACCTCCTCGATGCTGAAGGTGCGCTACGCGCCCGCGCTGTTTAGGCAGAACGCCCTGTTCCGCCGCGAGGCGCTGGGCAACTACGCGACCCTCCTGAAGGAGGTGGCGCGCGACCCGGCGATGCTGATCTACCTCGACGGCATGCGCTCGGTGGCGCGTCAGCCGAACGAGAATTTTGCCCGCGAACTCCTGGAACTCTTCACCCTGGGCGAAGGCCATTACACCGAAGCCGACATCAAGGCCGCGGCACGCGCCTTCACCGGCTGGTCGGTCAATCGCGAAACCGGACAGTTCATCGAGCGCCAGGGGCAGCACGACGACGGCGAGAAGACCTTCCTCGGCAAGACGGGCCGTTTCGGCGGCGAAGAAATCCTCGCGATCCTGCTCGCGCATCCACGGACGGCCGAGACCATTGTCCAGAAGATGTGGCTGGAGTTCGTGTCGCTGAAGCCCGACCCGGCCGAGGTCAAGCAGCTGGCAGCCGATTTCCGCCGCGGCGGCTACGAGATCAAGCCGCTGGTGCGCGCAATGCTATTGTCGCCGGCGTTCCGCGATCCCGCAAACCGTGGCGCGCTGATCAAATCGCCAGTCGACCTGATCGTGGGCAGCGTCCACATGCTCGGCCTGCCGGTACCGGAGAAGACCGGCCTGGTACGCATGCTGCAGGGGCTGGGGCAGGTGCCGTTCGACCCGCCCAACGTGAAGGGCTGGCTGGGCGGCGAAAGCTGGATCACCACTTACACCTTGCTGCTCCGCCAGCAGTTCCTGCGGCGCATGATCGAGGCCACCACGGTGGCGTCGATGGAGGGCGGCATGATGATGGCGCCGCGGCCCAATCGCCGCGCCGATCGCAAGCAGCAGATTGCGGGCGAAGACGGCACCGTGCAGATGCAGATGGCGGAGCGCCGGCCAGTCGAGGGGCGCAGCCTGCGTAACGCCGGCGTCGAAGTGCGATTAGGGCCGACATTGACGGGTGTCGACAGCGCGACCCTCGTGCGCACGCTGCTGCCGCGCCAGCCTATCGATTCGGTCGATGCCTCGGGCACGCCGGGCGCCGCCGTTGCCGCGGCGATGCTCGATACGGCCTATCAGCTCAAGTGAGGAGGGGACGATGAGCCGGATCCTGCTCCTGGTCGAACTGAAGGGCGGCAACGACGGGCTGAACACCCTGGTGCCCTATGCCGATGCCAAGTATCGGGAATTGCGGCCGGCCATCGGCGTGCCACGGGAACGGGTGATCCAGCTCGACGAAAAAGTCGGGCTCCACGAAAAGCTGCTGCCGCTGATGGAGTCATGGAAGGCGGGTGACCTCGCGATCGTGCAGGGCGTCGGCTATCCCTATCCCAACCGCTCGCACTTCCGCTCGATCGAGATCTGGGACACCGCGTCGGCGTCGAGCCAGACGCTGAGCGAAGGCTGGATTGCACGGTCCTTCGAGGGCGTCAGCCTGCCCAAGGGCGCGGGCGTGGACTGCATCGTGGCCGACACCAATGCGCTGCCCTCGACCGGCCCCGAGCTGCGCACCATCGTGATGCAGGATGCCGAGAACTTCCTGCGCCAGGCTCAGAACCTCAAGGACGCGCAGGACATGGGCGATGGCGGCAATCCGGCTCTGCGTCACCTGCTGGCCGTGCGACACGAGATCAATGCCGCGGCGGCGGGCCTGCGCGACAAGCTGCGCGCGGCGGCGGCACCGGCCGAAGCCTACGGGCAGGAGTTCCTGCTCGGCCGCCAGCTCGATGTTGCGACCAGGGTGATCACCTCGAAGGTGCCGGTCGTGGCGATCAAGGTGGCGCTGGGCGGCTTCGATACGCACGCCAACCAGACGCCGACGCAGGAGCGCCTGCTGGCCTATCTGGCGTCGAGCCTAGCCACTTTGCGGCACAATCTGATTGCCGCCGGTCGCTGGGACGACGTCGTCGTGATGACCTATTCGGAGTTCGGCCGGCGCGCCAGGCAGAACGCCAGCGCCGGCACCGACCATGGTACTGCCGCACCGCAGTTCGTCATGGGCGGCGCCGTGAAAGGGGGGCTGCACGGCGCCTATCCGTCGCTGCATGACCTGCAGGATGGCGACCTCAAGCACGCGGTCGATTTCCGCAGCGTCTTCGCCACCGTGGCGCAGGGATGCTGGGGCCTGCAGCGCGACTACGGACTGCGCCAGCCCCAGAAGCTCGGCTTTCTCGCCTGACCTCAGGCGGCCGCGCCGGCGCGGCGGCCCAGGATTTCGTCGCGCACCGCGCCGCGTTCGGATTCGATGCGGATGTACCAGATCAGCAAGGCGGCGATGATTTTGATCGCGACCGGCAGCATGATGTAGACCACGATCAGCGCCGTGCTGCTGTACTGGCCCATGCCGGGGTTGAAACCCAGCATGGCCGCCACGGGCAGCGATCCTGCCGCGCCGATGGCGGTAGCCAGCTTGGTCGACAGCGCCCACAGGCCGAAATAGGCGCCGGTGTCGCCGCGCGTGTCCTTGCCCTCGTCGGAGTTGATGATGTCGGCCAGGACCGACGGAGGCAGGCCATAGTCGGCGCCGATGCCGAGGCCGGTGATGATGGCGATGGGCACGAACCAGACGAAATCGCCGGCGCCGAGGAAGACGGCGAGCAGCATTGCGGCCGCGGTCATCACCATTGCGATGAACCAGGCGGCGGTCTTGCTGAGCCGGCGCGACAGCATCAGCCACAAGGGCACGCTGAGGGCGGCGGAGCCGAAATAGACCAGCAGGATGATGCCGGCCTGCAGCTTGTCGCCCTTCAAGACATGCTCGACGTAGAACAACATCACCGAAACGGCGACGCCGAGCGCCGAGCCGTTGACGATGAATACGAGCAGCAGACGGCGGAACAGCTTGTTCTTCATCGGTGCGAAGAACGGCACGAGGGTCTTGAGCGTGAAGCTCTTGTCCATGTTCTGCGTCGGCCGGGCGAGCCAAGGCATCAGCCCGACCAGCCAGTTCCGGAAATAGCGGACATGGGTCTCCGGCTCCTCGCGGACGACGGGCGGATGCACCGACGGCGGCGACCAGATCAGCGTCGGCAGGGCGAAGAGGATGGCGATGGGGATGAAGATCAGCCCCATATAGACGTAGCCTGCGTGGTCGCCGAGTTTCGCCGTGAAGTAGGTCGGCAGCACCACGGCCAGGGTCATGCCCAACAGTCCGAACACCTCGCGGCCGACGGTGACGCGCGTCCGCTCATTATAGTCGTCGGTGAGTTCCGCGCCGTGGGCGTGGTAGCTGATCGAAACGCCGGCATAGCCGAGATGGACGACGAACAGCGCGACGAACAGCCAGGTCGCGAGCAGCCCCGGCTGCGATAACAGCGACTGCGGCGGATGGAACAGCATGTAGAAGCCGCCGATCAGCAGCGGCAGCATCAGCGCCACGAAGGTCAGCCGCCCGCGCGGACCGCGATGGGTGAACTTGTCGCTGATCAGGCCGATGACGGGATCCTGGATTGCGTCGATCACGCGTGTGGCGATGAAGATCAGGCCCATGATCCCCAGGGGCACCTTGAGGACCTCGCCATAGAAATGGCTGACGTTCAGCACCACCGGCAGGGCCGCCATGTTCAGGGGGAGCTGATTGGTGGAGTAGGCGACCAGGCGGTCGAAACTCAATCTCACGGACGTCGTCATCGTGGCGATGCCGGACTTGGGCGCATGCACGCGGGTTTTGCCTTCCTGTTCGGCACACCTTCGAGCGGCGGGCCCTTTGTTGCCGACAGTTATATATGCCTGAAATGCGCCTGCAAAACGTCTGTGCGCCGGGTCGAGAAGCCTGCGGCACAGTAGGCCAGGTAATACCGCCACATCCGGCGGAACCGCTCGTCGAAGCCCATCCGACCGACCTGGTCGGCCGCCCGGTCGAACCGTCCCAGCCAGGTTTCCAGGGTCCGCGCATAGTCCAAGCCGAAACTATACATTTCGGCGACCTTCAGCCCTGCCTGTCGGCATTGCTCGCGCAGGCTGGCCGGCGAAAGCAGCATGCCGCCGGGAAAGACGTAGGTCTGGATGAAGTCGGGCTGGCGGCGGTAGCGCTCGAAGAAGTCGTCGGCGATGACGATCGCCTGCACGATCGCCGAGCCACCGGGGGCGACATGCCGCTTCAAGGCCGCGAAATAGTCGGGCCAGTAATGCTCGCCCACGGCCTCGATCATCTCGATCGAGACGATGTGGTCGTAGCGTCCCTGGATATCGCGGTAGTCGCAGAACTGCAGGTCGACCTGGTCGGCGAGCCCGGCGCGCTCCAGGCGGGCGCGTCCATAGTCGAGCTGCTCCTTGGAAATCGTCACGCCGGTGACCCTCATGCCGCGGCGAGCTGCGACCTCGGCGAAGCCACCCCAGCCGCAGCCGATCTCGAGGATGCTGTCGCCCTGGCGGGCGCCCAGCCGGTCGAGGATGCGCTCGTACTTGGCGATCTGCGCCGCTTCCAGCGGCTTGCCTTCCTCGCCCTCGTAGAGGGCGGAGGAGTAGGTCATCGAGGGGTCGAGCCAGAGGCTGTAGAACTCGTTGCCGAGGTCGTAGTGGGCGTGGATGTTCTTCTTCGATCCCTCGCGCGTGTTGGCATTCCGGCGGTGCAGCAGCCTGCGCATCAGGGTGTGCAGTGCGCCGGTGCGGCTTACCTTGCTAAGCGCCTTTTCGTTGGCGGCGAGCAGGCGAATCAGGGCCGGCAGGTCGGGCGAATCGCAGAAGCCTTCCATGTAGGCTTCGGCAAAGCCCATATCGCCGTCGATCAGCACCAGGCGGAAGAATCGCCAGTCCTTCACGTCGACTTCGGCATGGGGGGCAGCCTCAGGGCCGCCGAAGACATGCACACGACCATTAGGGAGCCTCATGGTGAGGCGGCCAAGGGACAGTCGATCCAGAGCTTTCAGGACGAAGCGGGCAGCGAGCGGCATAGCGGTAAAAATCTCGCCCGCTTCGGTTTCGGATGCAAGACCCGGCGGCCTCAGACCTCCTCGGGATACGGTGAGTTTTGCTTGTGCAATCGATTGCGCGAGGGCCGGCTGGCCCGTCCCAGGCTAGTCAGGAACGGGGGCAGGTCGCGGCCGGCCGCATTTCCAGGGACTGCAGGTCGGCGGTGACGGTCAGCAGCCCGGTCTCGACGGTGAGCCGGTCCAGCACGCCGTTCTCGAGGACCTGGGCCGAGACGGCGAACAGCGGCTTCTGTGCCTGCTGCCGGCCGCGCGTGAACGTCATGTAGACGGGCCAGGATTTGACCTTGGGGAGGGCGACGGGCTTGTCGGCAGGGCGCGATCCGCGCAGCCGGCCATCCTCCAGCTCCGTCACGTCGATCAGGAAGACGTCGCTCATCACTTCGGTGTCGAACATGAGGGCGGGGAAGGCGGCAGCCTTGGCCTTCAGTCGCTCGATCAGGTGGTCGATGGCGGCGACCGGCATCAAGGTCGGCGGCGGCAGGGTGAACTGGGCGGGAGGCCCTTCGGGGTAGGCGATCTCGGCACGGATTTCCTTCTCGGATTTCTGGACGCGCCCCTTGGTCTCGCGCGCACTGCCGTTCTGGACCTGCACGGTCCGGTAACGCAGCGCATTGCCCGTGCGCAGCTCCTGGGCATCGAGTTTGGAGGAAAGGTTCATCTTCCAGGAGGCGGTGAGTGCGATCTCCGTCAGGATGTCGCGCTTGAGGTGCCAGCCGGCGCAATCCTGCGTCAGGTCCTGTACGGCCGTGCCGATGCGGGGCGCATTGGCTGCCGCGCCCAGCCGAAGCGCATATTCGGCGCGATGCGGCTGCATCTGAGCGAAGGCGCCCGATGGTGCGACGGCCAGGGCCGCGAGGGCAAAACACACAAGTCGACGCATGAGACCACCTTGCGCACGGGGCTGGGACAGGTCAATCGTGCGCGCCATGAATTGGCGGGAGATCGTGGCGGGATTCTGGCGCGGATTCGCGCCGCCGGCAGTGGCGCCTGTGATGGTGCCGGAGGCGGAGCAGGCCGATCTCGTGGAAGTGTACAAGAGCGCGCGTCGCATGCTGCTGAAGCGCCAGGGCAGGGTCTTGAAGGAATATCGCATTGCTTTGGGATTCGCGCCGGAACAGCACAAGGAACGGGAAGGCGACGGCCGCACGCCCGAAGGCAGTTACACGATCGATGCCCGCAATCCCCGCAGCTCCTTTCATCTGTCGCTGCGCGTCTCCTATCCCGACGACCGCGACAAGGCGCATGCCGCGGCGTTCGACGTACCGCCCGGCGGTGACATCTACATCCACGGCCTGCCCAATGGCTGGCGCAAGCTCCGGACACCTCACCCGGTGTGCGACTGGACGACCGGATGTGTGGCCGTCACCGATCCGGAGATCCGCGAGATCTGGTCCCTGGTGCCGACCGGGGCGCGGGTCGTGATCTATCCATGAGGTTGGCCATGACGTCGGCCATGAATGGTCTTGAGTTCACTTGCGCGGGCGAGACGCTGCAGGCGCTGCCGATGGGGGCCCTCTACTGGCCCACGGAACGGCTGCTGGCGGTTGCCGATCTGCACCTGGAGAAGGGTTCCTCCTATGCCGTCAATGCCCGCAAGCTTCTGCCACGACACGACACGCGCCAGACCCTGGATGCGCTCACCGCCCTGATCGACACGATGCGACCGCGGACCGTGGTTTGCCTCGGCGATTCCTTCCACGACCGCGACGCCGTTGCCCGCCTGCCCGAAGAGGAGCGGGCCGGGATCGAGCGGCTTGCCGCCCGGGCGCGCTTCGTATGGATCGCCGGCAACCACGATCCCGCGCCGCCGCCCGCCGGCTGGGGCGATGTCGCGGAAGAGATCGATCGCGGCCCCCTGGTATTTCGCCACGAGGCGCAGTTCGGTCCGGCCGACGGTGAGGTCTCCGGCCACTTTCATCCCGTGGCAGCGCTTACGGTGCGTGGCCGCGGCCTGCGGCGGCGCTGCTTCCTGACCGACGGCAGGCGCCTGATCCTGCCGGCCTTCGGCGCCTATGCCGGCGGCCTCAATGCTCTCGATCCGGCAATTGCCCAGCTCTTCCCGGACGACTACGACGCCCTGGTCGTCGGCCGCGACACCGTGCGCCGCCTGTCGTGGCGGCGCCTGCGGCCGGACGCGACGCTGGGCTAGCTGTGAGCTTTCAATAGGTTGTCCATCCGGCTCTGACCGAGGAAGCTGAGGTTGTCGAGACTTCAGTGATCCGTTGGAGAAGAGCCGAATGGACATCCACAAGAATGCCCGGCTGACGCCGCTCGGTCGAGAGCGGATGGTCAGCCAGATCTGTCGTGGGCAAACGCCGAAGGCCGTCAGTGAAGCCGTAGGCGTTTGTCCTCGCACAGTGCGTAAATGGGTTCGCCGCTACCAAGCGGAAGGGGTGGCGGGCCTGCGGGATCGCAGTTCGCGGCCGCACCGGCTGCGGCGGCCGACGCCGCAAGCCTCGATCAACCGCATCGAGGCTCTGCGCCGCCAGCGCTGGACGGGTAAGGCGATTGCCACTGAGATCGGTGTGTCGGCGGCCACCGTCAGCCGGGTGCTGAAGCGCTTGGGCCTCAACAGGATGAGCGCTTTGGAGCCTGCCGAGCCTGTGCGGCGCTACCAGCGTGACCGGCCAGGCGAGCTCATCCACCTCGACATTAAGAAGCTCGGCCGAATCGGCTCGATCGGCCATCGCATCACCGGACGCTATAGGGGCGCCGTCAATCGGCACCGTGGCATTGGCTGGGAGTTCGTGCACGTCTGCATCGACGATGCCTCGCGCATCGCCTTCACTGAGATCAAGCCGGACCAGCGCAAACACAGCGCCGTCGCCTTCCTCAAGGCGGCCATCGCCTACTACAAACGGCTCGGCATCAAGGTGGAGCGGGTCATGACCGACAACGGCTCGTGCTACCGCTCCAACGCCTTCCGCAAAACCTGTCAGCGGCTGGGTCTCCGCCAGATCTTCACCAAGCCCTACACGCCCAAGACAAACGGCAAGGCCGAACGCTTCATCCAAACTTCTCTACGAGAATGGGCGTACGCTCGTGCCTACGACTCCTCGCGGCAGCGCGCCAAGGAGTTGCCCGTCTTCATCCAACGATACAACTGGCATAGACCTCACGCCGGCATCGGCGGCCACCCGCCCATCAGCAAACTCGGTCTAACCTGGAATAACCTGTTGAGACTCCACAGCTAGCTACTTCGGCAGCTCGTACTTCAGTGTGACCTCACCCAGGCCCTCGATGCGGCCTGTCGCGGTGCTGCCCGGTGGCGCGAACTGGCAAGCAACCATGCTGCCGGTCGAAACGATCATGCCCTTCTTCAGCTGCTTGCCGTGCTCGCCGAGCTTGTTGGCGAGCCAGGCCAGCGAATTGTAGCAATGGCCCAGGACATCGCCGGAATGGCCGGTCCGCACGACCTTGCCGTCGAAGGAGATCGAGCCGTCGAGGTTCGCAAGGTCGAGCTTGCGCCAGTTCTTGTTCGGCTTGGCGAGCAGCGAGCCGCCGTTCCAGCCTGCGTCCATGATCAGGGCATTGACGGTGAGGCGGCTGTAGTCGGCGCCACGATCCTCGATCAGCTCGAAGCCGGCGCGTGCATCGCCCACATATGGCGCGATCGAGTCCTTGTCGTAGCCTTTGCCTCTAGGCTTCGGCACATCGGCATTCACAGTGAGGATGATCTCGAGCTCGACGCCGAGGCGGGTCCAACGATCGGCGCGGACGGCAGCCTTGTGCTCGAAGACTCGCTTCTTGCGGATCGGTCCGTAGGCAGGGCCGCGCAGGCCGGTCTGTTCCCAGATCTGCGGCGAGGTCAGCGCGATCTTGTAGCCGACACAGGGGCCTTGCTTCAGGACCTGCTTCTTCAGGAACGCGTCTTGGATCTTGTAGGCGGTGCGCTCGTCTGCAGGCATGAGATGTTCGGGCCACCAGCCGACGACGGCACGCGCCTTGTCGACTTGGTTCAGCCAGTTCGCGACCCTGGCGATGCTGAGCGACATGCGTTCCCCCCCTTGCTTGATTTCAAGCGGCCCGCATAGTGCCACCATGATGGCAGAAGCGGCGAAACATTTTGGCCCGGTCCGCGCCGGAGCCGTGGTCGGTGTTGTCCTGGCAGGCGGCGAGGGGCGACGGATGGGGCCGGGCCCCTTGAAGCCGCTGCGGCCGCTGGCCGGCCGGCCGATGGTGGCGCATGTGGTCGAACGGCTCCGCCCGCAGGTCATGGATCTGGTCGTCGTGGCGAACGACCCGTCGCCTGCCTTTCGCAAGCTCAAGGTCCCCGTGATTGCCGATCCGCCCGACATCCAGGACGCGGCGCAGCGCGAGGGACGGCGGCTGGGACCGTTGGCCGGTATCCTGGCCGGAATGGAATGGTCGCTGCGGGAGCATCCACACGCCGGCTGGATCCTGACGGCGCCGGCCGACGTGCCCTTCCTGCCGCTCGACCTGACCGTGCGGCTTTGCGGGCTCATGCATGTCCCGGAGCCCGACGTGCTGATGGTCCGGCATGGCAAGCGGCGCGAGCACACACTCGCCGTCTGGTCGGTCAAGCTCGCGGGCGATCTCAGGCGGGCGATACTGGAAGAGGGCGTGCGCCGGGTCGACGAGTTCGCGCGGCGCTACGTCTTCGAGGAACTGGTCTGGCCGGGCGGCGGGGCCGCACACTTTCTGAACGTGAATACGCCGGCGGAACTCAAGGTCGCGGCAGGTCGGCTGACTGGAGCTCGATCACGTTCCCGTCGATGACGACCTTGCCGGCATTCTCGAAGTTCACAGTGATGCGATGTCCGGCAATCGACTGGATCTGGCCAAGGCCCCAATCCGGTCGGTCGGCGTGGCGCACGAAGTCTCCGGGCGAAAGTAAGGCATTGCCGGGCTTGTCGAACAAGTTTGCGTGACTCCAGGCTGTGGCTACGATAGCCCGCGTGTGAGGGCTGGTGAGCTCAAGCTGGCCTATATAATCCATGCCGCCATGTCAGGGAGAAATTCATGAACACGACCCGCATTGCCATTGCCACGGCTCTCGCTGCCGCCCTTGCACTGCCGGCCACCGTCCAGGCGCAGGGCAACATGGAGAAGTGCTACGGCGTAGCCAAGGCCGGCAAGAACGACTGCCAGACGGCGAAGTCGTCCTGCGCCGGCACGTCGAAGACGGACCATCAGAGCGACGCCTGGATCTCTGTTCCCAAAGGCACCTGTGACAAGATCGTCGGCGGCAAGCTGACTGCTGGCTGAGCATGCACGCCGTCGCCGGCATTGGCCTGCGCTCGCCGCATCTTGCGGAGGTGGCGCATGACCGGCCGGCGACAGGTTTTCTCGAGGTCCATGCCGAGAACTATCTCACCGGATCGCCGGCCCTGCAGAACATCGAGCGGTTGCGGGCCGACTATGAGTTTTCCCTCCACGCGGTGGGCCTGTCGCTCGGCTCCGTCGAGGGAATAGACAACGCTCATCTCGAACGCGTCGCAGCTCTCGCGGAGCGCCTCGCGCCGGCTTTGATCTCCGATCATCTGGCCTGGAGCGTGAGCGGCGGACGTTATTTCAACGACCTTCTTCCGCTGCCCTACACCGAGGAAGCGCTCGACGTCGTCGTGGGCAATGTCCAGCGGCTTCAGGATCGGTTGAAGCGTCAGGTCCTGGTCGAGAATCCATCCTGTTATCTGGGTTTCGCGCATTCGACGTTCTCGGAACCGGCGTTCCTGGGCGAGCTCGTGCGGCGCAGCGGCTGCGGCCTGCTGCTGGACGTGAACAACATCGTAGTGACGGCGCACAATCTCAGGCTCGATCCCGCAGCCTGGCTCGCCGACCTGCCGGCGTCGGCTATCGGCGAATACCATCTTGCCGGCCACGCGGTGAACGATGCCGACGGCGAGCCGATCCTGATCGACGATCATGGCAGCCGGGTGAGCGCGGAAGTGTGGTCGTTGTTCGACTCGGTCCTCGAGCACTATGGGCCTCGTCCGACGCTGATCGAATGGGACACCGACCTCCCGGCGCTCGGGATCCTTCTCGAAGAAGCGGCACGCGCTGGCCGTGCCTTGGAGGTCAGGACAGGGGCGGATGCTCGGGCTGCGTGATCTGCAGGCAGCCTTCGCCGGTATGGTGAAAGGCGAGGACCAGCGGCGGCTGGAGGCGGCTGTGGTGGGAGATTCCATCCCTGCCGCCGCTCGGCTTCGCGTCTACCGCCATCACGTGGAGCGAAGCCTGGCCGCTGCATTAGCGACTACATTCTCGACCGTGCAGGCGATCGTCGGTGAGGATTTCTTTCGGGCGATGGCCGGGCGCTATGTCGACGGCGATCTGCCGCGCCAGCCGGTGCTGGCCGAATACGGCGCCGGCTTTCCGCGGTTCATCGCGGGTTACGAACCTGCAGAGTCCCTGCCTTATCTTGCCGATGTAGCCCGCCTCGATTGGGCGCTGAACCTCGCCTTCCACAGTTTGGCGGCGAACTATCTGACGGCCACTGACCTCTCCTCGCTGTCGGCGGAGCGCGTGGCGGAGCTGCCCCTGGCGCTGGCGCCTGGGGCCGCCGTCCTCCGTTCGAGCTATCCCATCGATCGGATTTGGCGGGTCTCTCAACCAGGGGCGGCAGACGAGACCGTCGATCTTGGGGCCGGAGGCGTAAGCCTGCTGGTTCTGCGGCAAGAGGACGATGCAGCCTTTATCCAAGTCAGTGAAGCCGAAGAGGCATTTCTGTCGGCTGTAGGACGGGGCGAAACCCTGGAGAGGGCGGCCGAGGTTGGCTTTCGAACCGATGATGCTTTCGACCTGCCCACGACGTTCACGCGTCTGCTCGCTTTGAATGCAATTGCTGCAACGCAACATCGCTTGGGCGATGGAGTCGAAAAAGCCCTGTAAAAATAGGGGCTGATCAGGTGGCAACTTATGCTGCACTGCATGGCTAGAATCAGTCAACGACACTGAACCTTCTTGCGGTGCAAAGGACCGTCCCTATACTCCGCGCGCCTCAAGGGTCCGCCGTCCCCTCGGTGGACCAGTAGTCGCTGCGAGTGGAGTTGCCGACAATGTCGATCACGTTGCCGCAGAATTATCGGCCGACTGAGCGTGAGCCTTTTATGAACCCGATGCAGCAGGAATACTTCCGCCAGAAGCTGCTGAAGTGGAAGGGCGAGCTGATCGAGGAGTCTAACCAGACGTTGCAGAACATGCAGGAGGAGAGCCTGGCTCAGCCCGATCTCGCCGATCGCGCGACTGCCGAAACCGATCGCTCTCTTGAACTGCGGACCCGCGACCGCTTCCGTAAGCTGATCTCCAAGATCGACCAGGCGATGAAGTCGATCGAGGAGGGGACCTACGGCTACTGCGAAGAGACCGGCGAGCCGATCTCCCTGAAGCGTCTCGAAGCCCGTCCTATCGCTACGCTCTCGGTCGAGGCGCAGGAGCGCCACGAACGCATGGAGCGGACGCGCCGCGACGAAGGCTGATCTTTTGAAAGAGTGCGAAGGCCTTCAGGCCTTCGCCTCCTTCTGGAGATCCTGGCGCAGCAGCGCGCGGCCGGCGCGGCCGCTGCCGACCCTGCCGTCGCGCCAGACGACCTCCCCGTTACACAGCACCGTGTCGATGCCCTTGGCCGGCGAGATAGGCTTCTCGAAGGTTGCCGTGTCGATCACGGTCGCCGGATCGAAGATGCAGATGTCGGCATAGAAGCCGGGCTTCACCTCGCCGCGCTTGGTGAGATGGAAGCGCTGCGCCGAGTAGGACGTCATGCGGCGCACAGCATCTTCCAGCGGGAAGAGCTTCAGCTCGCGCGAGTAGTGGCCCAGCACCCGCGGGAAGGTGCCCCAGAGCCGCGGATGCGGGTGGGTGTCGAAGGGGATGCCGTCGGAGCCGATCATGGCACCGGGGTGAGCCATCGCGCTCTGCACATCCTTCTCGTCCATCATGAAGTAGATCGCCCCGGCGGGCTGAAGCCGGTCGGCTGCGTCGTAGATCGAGCAGCCCATTTCCTGGGCGATCTCTTTGAGATCGCGACCGCTCACGTTCTTCACCGTGTCGGACCAGGTGATCAGCACCTTGTCGGCACGGTCCAGCATTTCCTTGCGTAGAATGGTCGAGCCCGCGACGTAGGGATAGACGTCGAAGGAAATCTGCTGCTGCTTCATCGCCTCAGTGAACTTGGGCAGCGTCTCCTTCATGCGGCCGAAGTTCGTGCGGCCCGAGCACTTGTGATGCGAGACGATGACCTCGGCGCCGGCACGGCGGCCGATCTCGAAGGTCTCGTCCATCGACTTCAGGATATCGTCGCCCTCGTCGCGCATGTGCGCGGTGTAGACGCCGCCCCACTTGCCGAGCGGCTTGGCGATCTCGGCCACCTCGTCGGTGGAGGCCGCCATTGCCGGCGGATAGAACAGGCCGCTCGACATGCCGATGGCGCCCTGTTCGAGGCTCTGGTCGAGCAGGTCGCGCATGACGCCGATCTCGGAGGCCGTCGCCTGGCGGGCGAGATTGTCGCCCATGGCGTTCATGCGCAGGGTGGAGTGGCCGATCAGGAAGGCGCCGTTGATGGCGGGCTTGGCCGCCTGGACCTTGCCGGCGAACTCCCCGAAGCTCTTGGCGACATTCTCCGGCTTCTTGACGATCAGAGTCAGGAAGTGGCCGATATCGTCGCGCGTGAACGGTGCGGCCGAAGCGCCGCAGTTGCCGCACACGACGGTGGTCACGCCCTGGCTCGCCTTCATCGCCATGGTGGGATTGTCGATCAGCGCCGTATCGTCGTGCGTGTGCACGTCGATGAAGCCCGGCGCCACGACCTTGCCTTTGGCGTCTATCTCGTTGTCGCCCTTGAGTGAGCCGGGGGCTTCGACCGCGGCAATGCGATCGCCCTTCAGGGCGACGTCGGCGGCGAAGAGCTTCTTGCCTGTCCCGTCGGCCACCTGGCCGTTGCGGATGACGACATCATAAGCAGCCATGTCGAAACTCCTACGCTTCGTTGCGGCCGAGCCGCATGTCGAGGTCGAACGGATAGAGCGGCCGCTTGACCCGTGTGTACTTGAACAGCTTGAGGTCGGACGCCGTGCAGCCGTCACCGTCGCACATGACGATATGCTTGGCGATCGGCTCGAAGCCTGCACGGAAATGCTGGCGCGACTTAATCAGCACGTATTTCTTGCGTCGCGGATCGATGCCGCAGTGGGTAAATACGCCGAGGTCGTAGGGCTCCGCACGCTTCTCGGAGACCACGATCTGCATCTTGCCGGTGTCGAGCACGGCCGTGCGGCCCATGCGCACCGTGGTGCCGGTCGCCATCGGGCCCGTGACCACGAACTGGCCATCGGTGATCGCCTTCACCTTGCCGGTGACCTTGAGCGGCTTGCCCTTCAGGCCCATGGCCGGCATGTCGATCTTGCCGCCGAGCTCCAGCGTCACCTCGGCGCCGACGCCGGCCTTGATCATCTGCTCGACACAGGCGGGGTCGCAGATCGGGCCGGCGCATGCATCTTCGAGGTCCTGCTTCATGGCTTCCTCGATGACGCTCATCACGTCCTGCGTGCCGCCCGAGGCGGTGTTGTCGCCGTGGTCGGCCATAACGACGGGGCCGCCGTCATAAGACTTGGCGCGGGCCACCTGGACGGAGAGCGGCTCGGGATGGAACAGGAAGCCTTCGCGCTTCTCCCAGGCGGTATCGAGGATCTTGTTCAGCAGGATCTCGCCTTCGGCGGTGCGCTTGTCGCAGACGATCACCGAGGAGAGGGCGAGATGGGGGATGTCGGCCTGCGGGAAGCCGCCGAACACCGAGGCGTTCAACACCTGGCCGGTGTCCTCGGCCTGGTTGGCCATGCCCATCAAGGTCTTCATCGGCTCGCGCGACGGCGTATGGACCAGCGAGCTGCTCATGATCGGCCGGTTGCCCCAGACCATCTTCGGCTCGACTTCGCCCGCCAGCATCCGGATCAGGGTCCGGCCGGCGCGCTGCGCCGTGTCGCCCATGTCGATGTGTGGATAGGTGCGATAGCCGGTGATGATGCTGGCGCCGTTGATCATGGCGTCGGTCATCTGCGTATGGAAATCGAGCGCGACGGCGATCGGCACGTCGGGGGCGATCTTGCGGATGCGGTTC
The DNA here is from genome assembly GCF_000312425.1 of Reyranella massiliensis 521. GTDB lineage: Bacteria > Pseudomonadota > Alphaproteobacteria > Reyranellales > Reyranellaceae > Reyranella > Reyranella massiliensis. The sequence continues at coordinate 1,414,054 of NZ_HE997181.1, forward strand.
AGCAGCTCGCCTTCGCCGTCGTCGTAATGTTCGGCGACCATGGCGCCGTGCAGGGCGAGCAGGACCGCATCGCAGCCCTTCTTCACCTCGTCGACGATTGCCGTCGTCATCTGCTCGTAGGCAGCCTTGGTGACCAGACCCGAGGGATTGGCCGACGCCGCCATGGGAACGGTGAATTCGGCGCCCGCCCTGCGGGCGACGTCGATGAAGCCGCCCAGGGAGGTGTTGGTGCCCTCGGCTTCCTTGATGGCCATCGGGCCGCTCAGGGACCCGGCGCGGGCGAAGGACTCTATGGGTGTGGGTAGGGGAGAGAAGGTGTTCGTTTCATGCATCATCATTGCAACGACAAATTTCTTAGCCAACTCGTCCTCCATCCAGGCTTCAAGCCTTTGAATACCCTACAAAAATGCACAGGCCCGATTCTGCAAAAGCAATGCACCCAGTGCAAAGCTGTATCCCATGATTATTGTGCGTTGCAAAAAAGACACACCCAAATACGCACATCAACAGACGTTAAACATGTGAATTCAGGGCTCTTTTTTGTTCTTGAAATCCCTTCGCAGGTGCACCATTCTTAGGGGGCAGCAAACGCCGCCTCGGCGGCCTCTTTGTTTGCTGTATGCCCGTCTTGGGCGTTTCCTCCCTAAACTCGGGCCGTGCTTGTCACGGCCCCTTTTTTTTGCCCAGTGCCTGATTACTCGGCGGCGAGCCGGTGAGGCAGCAATATCTCGACGGACTGACTGCCCATCTCTTGCAAAAACCCGGTGATCAGCTTGGTGAACACGCCGATCGTGGGCAGTCGTTCGTGGCGTGCTTCATCCATATAGAGCGCGCGATTGATCTCGATCTGCAGTGCGTGGCGCGACAGTGAAGGGCGGCCGTAGCACTGGGTCGTGAAGCCGCCGGCATAGGGCTGGTTGCGCAGAACACGCAGGCCGCGCGCGCGAAACCACGACTCGGCGCACGCAACGAGATCCGGCGCACAAGACTCGCCGTGATTGTCGCCCAGCACGATGTCGACGCGGCTGTCGCGGTCCCGTGTACCGAAATTGGAGGCCGAGGAGGGCATGGAGTGGGCATCGACCAGCAACGCGCCGCCGAAGGTGCTGTAGGTCCGTTCAAGCAGTATCGAAAGCGCCGTGTGATAGGGGCGCCAGCAGGTTTCGAGCCGCTCCTCGATCGTCTCCGACGGCACGCGCCCGCGATAGATCGCTTCGCCGCTGGCGGCCACGCGCGGGATCATGCCGAGACCTGCAGCCACGCGCGTCGTGCGATGGTTGAGCGCCCGCGGCAACGGGCCGTCGAACATGCCGGGGTCGAGCTCATAGGGCTCACGATTGGCATCGACGTAGGAGCGAGGGAAACGCGCCGCCAGGAACGGCATCCCGAGGGCAGGGGCTGCTCCGAACAAGTCGTCGACGAAGGCATCCTCGGCCCGGCGCAAGGCGGCGAGCGGCACGGCGGCCTGATCGAGGAAGGCGGGGGGGTAGAACGATCCGCTGTGCGGCGACGCCACCACGACCGGGACCGCCTGCTGTGCCGGAAGGCGGCAATCCAGGGCCTCGTGATCGGGCAGAGCCGGGAGATTGTTCATCCCCTGCTAATAACCCGCGCGACGAAGCGCGTCACGCCTCACGCTCTTGCCAACCGTCGATCCGCGATGTAGACGACCGGGCTTCCGCGTTGCCGGTGCTCAGGCACCCCAGCAACCTCAGGCGATGGGCGCGTAGCTCAGCGGTAGAGCACTGTCTTGACATGGCAGTGGCCACAGGTTCGATCCCTGTCGCGCCCACCATCGCCTAACCCTTACGGGGCAGCATTTTACGCTTCTTGGTCGGTTTGCGCACGACCTTCTTGGGCGGCTGTTTTTGCGCGTGATTTGCGCGTACCCGCCCATGTGCCAGCGTCTCCGCGCCGGCCTTCAGGTCGCTCATCATGTGCTTGCCGTAGACTTTCTGCAGCGTTCGCATGCTGGTTGCCATCATCCCCGACACGATCCATGCAGAGACTATAGGCAGCGCGAGTGATGCTGCGGTGTGCTTCAGGACATGCGGCGTGACGTGCGGCAACTTCTTCTCGCCGGCCTTCGTCAGCATTTTGTTTGCCGCCTCGACCGTATTGCGGAACGCGCGCTTGACGCCCTTGATCGGTCGGGTGGTGCGTCGCTCGCCGTCGCTATTGCGAGCGTTGTGATACTGGATGACGTTGTCGCCGGTCTGTCGCTTACGCAGCCGCCGTAGGCTCGCCACGAGACGAGTTGGAATGCCGGTTGCCGCGCGACGCTTGCGCGAGTGATTGACCCCGGGCAGTCGGAAATCGACGGTGCCCGCTTTGAGGTCGACCCTATCCCAGGTGAGCTGCAGAATCGCGCCACGCCGCGCGCCGGTATAGACGGCAAAGCGGATGAACAGGGCGATGTGATCGTACCCTAGAGCGCGCGCCCCACGGAGCAGGGCGGCGATCTGTGGGCGGGTGAGGGCATGGGGGCGCGGGTCTGGCTCCTCAAGCGCGGGCACAAATGGAGCGGTCGCAAGTTCTCCGTTGCGCACGGCGCGCTTCAGGGCTGCCCGCAGACGTACCAGGTGCTGATTGATCGTGCCGGGGGATTTCCCTTCGGCAACGCATTGGGCAACGTATCGCGCGTGGCTGCGGGCATTCACGAGAGACACCGTGCCGGACCCGTAAAATTCCTTCAGGTGCTTGATGGCTATGTTTGCCCGTTCGGCGCTCGGCAAGTGCTTGGCATGACCCGGAAGGTCCAGAACGTGTTGGCAGAGGCTGTAACCTTGCCGGCCGAGGAAACGACACGCGCCACTTCCTTGGCCGGCGCCGGGGTTTCCGGGGCTTCGTCGATCTGGAGTGCCTTGTTGGCTTCGGCTTCCTCGCGTTCGCGGCGGCGCTGCTCCTCCAGCTTGGCCCGCTGCCACGCATTAATGGCGGCCACGGCTGTGTCAGCGGCGTCCTGGACGGGCTTGGCGAGCTTCTGGAAAAACCCGTCGACCGTCTTGGCGTCCTTGTTGATCTGCTCCTTTTCGCCCTTGCGAGCCTTCTCGATCATCGAGAGGACGCCCTTCAGGGACTTGGCACGCTCGCTATAGTCGGCCAGATCATCGTCCACCATGATGGGCGACAGGGCTTCCAGGGCGAGCACGTCGGCCGCTTGCTGGGCCAGCGAGGCGTGATCGATATCCAGCCGTTCGGCCAGGGGCGGCTGGTTGTGACCGATGTTGCTCATGCTGCCACCTGCTGGGCGTTGCTGCGGACTTCATCGAAAGCGGCCTGAAGGCGCTCGTATTCCTCCGGCGCGGCTTCCTCCAGCCAGCCGAGAGGCGAGAACTTCGCGCCGGCCGGAACCACCTGCTGCTCCTTCCACCACTTGTCGAGGGAGCCGACATGCTGGCCGGGCAGGCGGATTGTCTGGATGGCGTTGTCGGTCCAGGTCTTGGCCTTCTCGGCAGCCGACTTCTTGCCGGGCGCGGCAGGCTTACCGGGCAGCGCACCCTTCTCGCGCGTCTCGTCGAGAGTGCCGTCGTTGCGCGCCTCGTCGACCCAGTTCGATCCGGTGTTGCGGCGCGGGCCGTTCTGGGCCTCGATATCGCGGCGAGCATCCTTGATGGAATCGGTGGCGGCCGTCATCATCGAGCCGCGACGTGCGGGCCGGAAATCGGTGCCAGCGTTCGCGGAGCCCACGCCGGGCTTATGGGGCTCGTCGCCACCATTGCGACCTGCCGCGCCGTTGCCGTCGTCATCTTCCTCGGGGGCAACGCCAGCCACAGCCATCAGGGCATAGCGCCGGCCGTAGGTGATGGCAGAGCCGACGCCGTGAGCATTCATCTGCGTGCACGGCATCCAGAGCACATCGCTCATGTACTCCCCGCTAGTGTGGAGCAGGGTCGTCTCGATCTCCACGCCGTTGTTGACGGTGCGCGGAAACTGCACGATGGACAGGCCATTGTCGGTCAGGGGCTTGCGCACGGCCTCCCACACCGACGACAGGTCGGCATACTTGGTCTTGAAGTGCGGATTGTTAGAGTCCTTCTTCGCGCCCTCGATGACCGACTGCGCCTTGCAGAGGGCCGCCGCCAGCTTGGCAATCTCCTGGGAGGGACCACAAAAGGCATTCGAGAACGAAGGCAAGATGCGTGACGACTACGGCCGTGAACCGGCGGTCAAGGCGTATCGCACCGTCGTGCCCATGCTGGAGTCGGCCAAGGACGCGGCGACGCGCCCGACGCGCGCGGCCGACCTCAACCTTGTGTACGCCTTCGCCAAGATGATGGACCCCGAGTCGGTAGTCCGCGAGAGCGAGACGGCGGGCGTGGTGGCGACGGCGAGCGTGGCCGACCGTCTGGCCGGGTATATCGGCCAGCTCAACGGACAGGCGATGCTCTCTCCCGAGACACGTCAGAAGCTCTTGAGCGAACTGGAATCGCGCTTCGGCGCCTTGAAGGCATCCAACGACGAAATCACGCGTGCCTATACGGAGACTGCCAAGTCCTACGGCCTGAACCCCGACCGCATTCTGTTCAACGTGCGCAGTGGCGGGAGTCCGCAGGCCCCGGTCGCCGGACCCGCCCCAGCGCCCAAATCCACCCCCGGCCAAATGCCCAAGATCACGGGCAATGACGACTACGCCAAGCTGCCGAGCGGCACGACTTTCATTGCCCCGGACGGCACCACGAGGGTCAAGCCATGAGCTGGCAGGACGCTCCCATCGTGCAGGGCGGCACCTCGTGGCAGGACGCGCCCCAGGCGTCGTTCCTGGACCGCGCGGGCCGATATGCGAAGGGCGTGCTGCGCGAGGCCGGCCAAGGCTTGACCTTGGGGTTTGGCGACGAAATCGGCGCGGCCATCGACGCAACGCTGCCGGCGCGCGAGCTGATCTCACAGGTACGCCCCATCTCCCAAGCGGAAAACTGGCAGGCCCGGTACGACGAAAACCTCGCGCGCGAGCGTGGTGAACGCAGGCAGTTTGCCGAGCAGAACCCCACGACGGCAACCGCGGCGAATGTCGGTGGCGCGGTCGCGGGGGCGACGCTTCTGCCGGCCTCTATGTTCGCTGGCGCCACGCTTCCCATGAATATCGCGAAGGGCGCGGCCACCGGCGCTGCCCTTGGTGGGGCTCAGGGATTTGGCGAAGGCGAGGGCGGGCTTGGCAATCGCCTCAGGGGCGGTGGCACCGGCGCACTGATCGGTGGCGCCATCGGCGCGGCCGCTCCCGTGGTTAGCAGCGCCATCGGCTACGGCTACGAGAAAGCTGCCCCCAAGGTCCTCAACTTCATCGCCAACAAGGCCGATGACTACGCGCCGAAGGTGGTTCCCGGCTCTCTCTCGGCGGCCGCTCCCGAAGGCGGGATGGTCACGCAGGACAGCCTCGCGGCCACGATTGCCGACAGCTCGCGCGGCGCGGCCAATCGCATCGAGGGCGACGCGGCGGTCAAGCGCCTCGCAACGGAGATGGCGCGTTCCGGCGGTTCGACGCAGGCACGCCAGAAGCTCGCGGAACTGGGCGAGGGGGCCTTCCTCGCGGATACCAGCAAGGGCGCCGGCCGTCTGGCCAATCTCGGTGCGATCCTGCCGGGCGAAGCGGGGGAGAAGTACACGGCCGCCTTCGGGCAGCGTAATGCGCAGACCGGACAGCGCTTCCTCAACACTCTGGGCGACGAAGCCAAGCGGCCCTCGATGTTCGACGCCCAGCAGTTCCTCGACAAGTACCGCAGCGCCAAGGGATCGCAGATTTACGATCCCGTGCTGCGCAATGGACAGTTCAACATCTCGCCCGAGATGGACGACCTACTGAAGGTCCCGGCCATCCGCGAAACCATGGACCAGATCATCGCGGACGCCAGCAAGTATGGCGTGGACCTTGGTGCCGCGGAAGCTGCGCATCTCGTGAAGCAGACGCTCAACAAGAATGTCGAGGCGGCCTTCCAGAGCGGCAAGGCGATAAACAAGGACATGGTGCGCAAGGCGGGCGATGCCTGGGAGAAGGCCCTGTGGAGTGCCAACCCGGCCATCCGCGAGGCCGACACGGCCTATGCGCAGATCGCCTCTCTGCCGGACTGGCTGGAGCGCGGCGCCAACTTCATGAAGGCCGGACAAGGTGAAGCTGCCGTAAGTGTCTCGCCCGCGGCGCTGGCGGCCGACTTGCCTGGTGCCACCGGGCCGCAGATGCAGTCCTTCCGCACCGGCTCGACCAACGTCATGCGCGACGCGGCCACGAGCGGGCCCGAGTCCACACGCCGGCTGGCGAAGGCCATAGCCGACAACGAGATCATGCAGCAGAAGCTTGCGGAGATTTACGGCCCGCAGGTTGCCGACGATCTGATGCGCCGATCCGCAGCGGAGCGCACCTTTGCCAAGACGCAGGGGACGGTACTGGGCGGGTCGCAGACCGCCGAGCGCACGGCGGCCATTGCCGACGATGCCGCGCTCACGATCCCGACCGGCAGCAGCTCGCCCGTCTCGCTCCTTCAAGCCTTCTTTGATCGTTACGCCAAGATGCGGCAGCCCAACGAGGCCGTGCGCTCCCGGCTGGCCGATCTCCTCGCCAATCCCGACGCGGCGGCGAACGCGGAAACGCTTCGTCTCGTTGACGAAATCCTACGCCAGCAGACCGGCGCCCGTCCCTTCGCGGCGGGTGTAGCGGGCGCGGCTGGCGGCAACTTCTCGGCACCGAGGTAGAGATGCCCCGCAACGGATCTGGCCAGTACCTCCTTCCGCAACCGGCCTTCGTGCCGGGGACGACGATTGCCTCGTCTCCGATGAACTCCGACCTGTCGGATATGGGCGCCGCGATCTCTCAGTCGATCTCGAAGGACGGGCAGACGACCTACACCGGCAACCAGCCGATGGGAGGCAACAAGCTCACCGGGCTCGGTGACGGCACCGCGTCGACCGATTCGGTGAACCTGGGGCAGGTGGCGGATGGCGTTCTGACCTATGGCGGCGTTGCCACGGGAAGCGCGAATGCGATCGTGATCGCTCCCGCCCCTGGCATCACGACCTACGAAGTCGGACAGATGTTCAGCTTCAAGGCCGCGGCCAATAACACGGGCGCAGTGACAGTGAATGTGAACGGCGTCGGCGCTGGCGCGGTGACGTGGCCCGATGGGTCGGCGCTCGTGGCCGACGATATCGTTTCTGGCGGGATGTACGAGATCGAGGTGGCGGCAGCCACTCCGGTCTTTCACATGCAGACCGGCGCCAATGTGGCGGCCACGCAGGCCGCAGGCAACAGCACCCGCAAGATCGCCACGACGGCCTTCGTGCAGGGGGTGGCGGCAAAGGTCTACGTACAAACCTTCACGAGCAGCGGCACCTACACCCCACACGCCGGCATGGTGAACTGCATCATCGAGTGCGTCGGCGGCGGTGGTGGCGGTGGCGGCGTCAATGGCGCGGCGTCTAACTCTGCGGCGTCGGGCGGTGGGGGCGGCGGCGGGTACGCATCCAAGCTAGCCACTGCTGCTGATATTGGAGAATCGAAGGCGGTCACGGTGGGCGCGGGGGGCGCGGGGGGATCTGCGGGTGCCAACAACGGCTCTGCCGGTGGCGACACGTCGGTTGGCTCTTTGTGCATCGCCAAGGGCGGCTCGGGTGGCGTCGCGGCGAGCCCGGTCGGGAACGTCTTCAATGGCGCTGGCGGTGCTGGTGGCGTGGCCGGGACTGGCGACATGGCGCGCGCGGGACAGCCGGGGCTTCCGGGCATTGGCGGCCAGAACGCTATCACTGCATGGCCCTCAGGCGGCGCGGGCGGCTCGACGCCGGTCGGCGGCGGCGCGGCGGGCGTTTCTCTTTCCGGCGCTGCATCCACGACCGTCGCGGGCTCGCACGCGCCAGCCAATACGGGCGGCGGTGGCTCGGGCGCGCTGGCTTTCAACACGTCATCGACGGCAGCGGGCGGCAACGGCTCGGCCGGCTTCGTTCGCATCACCGAATTCTGCAACCAGTGAGGCAGGCATGTATCCCGATCTGAAGAAGACCTCTTGGACGCCTCAGACGGTCGCCGCAAATCAGGCCGCGACTGCGCTCGGGAGCGCTGGAGCAAAGGGCGATTACCTCGCGCGGCTTATCTGCACGGTCGCGACGCCCGCTACAGCTCAGGTTCAGATCAAGGACGGCAGCGGCTCGGCCTACACGATCCTGCCGAACAGCCCGGGTGGAGGAATCGGAACCTACACTATCGAGATCGGCGCCTGCTCTCAGATCGGCGCTTGGCAGGTTGTCACCGGGGCCGGTGTCACCGTCCTTGCCGTCGGGATGTTCACCTGATGGCTGATATTCCCTACACGTTCTCTGATCGAGCCGGACGGGTCCCTGGATCTTACCTGGATGCAGACCTTGAGTTTGTGCGTGACGTCAGTAATGCCACGGGGACTCTACGGACCCCAAACGGCGGCACTGGCAACACGTCGCTGACCAACAACGGCGTGATGATCGGACAGGGCACAAATGCCGTTGCCGTGACCGCCCCGCTCGCGGACGGCGAGGTGCTGGCCGGCAACACAGGCGCCGCGCCCACGGGCCAGACCATCGAGACTATCCTGCAGGCCAAGCCCAGCGTCTCCTTCGAGACGATTGCGCTACTCAAAGGCTACCAAGGCCCCGCCACCGGCGTCCTTGTCACGGAAGAGGGGCGAGGTGGCGAATTCGCGTGGCGATCCGGCGACCAGTCCGCGAACGTCACCGCTGATCCGCGAGGGGGCGTATGGGTTGCGCCCGATAGCGGTCCGACTGGCGCTACCGGCGCGTGGCAGCGCCTGTTCGACGGTCCTGTTCACATTAAATGGCTTTGCGAGGGCGTAGGCGACGAGACGGAGGGCATTAACGCATTCCTGGCGCTCGCCCCGGTCTACAAGGACCTGTACATCGACGCCGGGGCGTACAACTTCACCATGGCCCTGACGCCGGTGCTGGGGACCGGGCTTCGCATCGCGGGGCCGGGGCTGCTCCAATATACCGGGAGCAGCCAGACTCCGGGCGACCTCGTTACGTTCGGCGACGGCACCAACGTCTACGAGGACCTGAACCTGTACGACTTCACTGTCGGCAGTACGACGGTGCTTACGTCAGGCGCGGCCATCCGCATCAAGAAGTACGTCAACATCGAGGTCAATCTCCTCATCAACGGCATTCCTGGCGGCAACGGCAACCTGTGGGATGGCGTCTGGTTCGACAAGTCATCGACGTGGAATCTGAACTCCTCGCTGATCTATACGCGTAACAGGCAGGTAATTTGGAACGAGGGCTCGGGAGGCCATCTCAACAGCGCGTGGGTTGCGGGAAGCAGGTCGCCCGCAAACGGCGTCGCCAGCATCCACTGCGGCGGCGGCTGCGGCGGGCTTCATACCGAGATGGTGCGTCAACAGAACAGCACCATTGGCTTGCTGATCGACACGACCATCAGCGGGACGGGCAACACGCAAATTTTCATCGCATCGGATAGTGAGTTCGATCTCAATCTGACCGCCGGCATGAAAGTCGACGATACGTCCGTCAACACGCTTTCGAAGGTCATCTATGCGGAGGGTTGGTTTGCGGGCACGACCGGCGGGGACAATCTGCTGATCACGAATTGGACCGGCGGCGACGTTCGTTCCAGCCTAGGCGTCTTCAAGAACGCCAGCGGCAGCGGAATCGTCTGCAACGACAACTCCGTCACGATGGTTCTCGGCAAGTCCGTCGAACTGGCCGACAACGGCGCCTATGGCGTGACCGGCTCGGCGGAATTGACAATCGAATGCAGCGCAGTTCCGATCAACAACGTCAGCGCGCCGTTCGGCTCGAACATCACATCAAGGAACACGCGCTACGGCACCGATGTGATCCGGATGAGCCCGACATCGGGTTGGATTACGGACGCCAGCGACAACGTTGTCACGATTGCCAACGGCGCCAATGCGGCTATCGCGGCAGGCGCTGGCCTTATCGTGATTTCCAATCCGAACGATGGAGATGTGGGCATGTATCTCTGCGGCGGCGGTGCGTCGCCGCTGGTAGCAGCCTCTACGGGTTCAACATGGGTCGCGTCCACCACCACGCCGGGGGCAGGGAAAGCTTCAATCGCCTTCGACGGCGCAAGCGCTTACCGGATTTACAATAATGCGGGCGGATCGAGAGACTTCGCCGTGGCTCTGACGCGCGTCAGGTCCGGCATCTAGCCGCCCAGATGATTGCCTCGAAGCCATGAAGCGCCCAGGTCCCCGGTTTGATCCAACCGCTCTCGACGGACTCGTGTTCGTTGTACAGCCCGAGCAGCATGTCTGCGAGGGGGCGGTATTCCGGCGCGGACACGATGAACTCGAACCCCCGCATGGTCGCCACGATTTCGTGGAAGGACGGCGGCCGTCCTTGATGGGTTCCGTCGTCGAAGTAGTTGAGGCCGCCTCGCCGCGACGGCAGGGAAGCGCTGAGTTCGGACGGAAAGAGCATGTAGATTTCGCCGCCGGGCTTCACTGCACCGAGCATGGCGGCGAGCGTCGCGCCCCGGTCGTTGCAGTGCTCCAGATTGTGGGTGGAGATGACCCCTTCGAATTGCCCCAGCGTCGCGATCTTGCCGGCGAACTCCTCCGGGCTGACAAGAACATACTCGTTGGCGGCCATTGGCCGATCCTGGTTGTAGTCTCCGACATCGAGACCGACGTAGTAGCAGTCCGGGCGAATGTCTTTTACCCGAAAGGGCGCGTTGTTCCCGCAACCCACGTCGAGGATGCGAGCGCCGCTTGGCAGGCCGCGAAGAAAGGACACCTGGGATGTGAACATCCCATTGTCTTCCCGCCTGTCGTAGATGCTCCAGTCGCCGCCGGCCTTGGCTGCCGCCGCCGCCCGCGCGCGACCGATCGTGGAGAGAGTTTCGAATTTGGCCTGAATGGCGGCGCGAACAGTATCGAGCATGCGAGAGAGCCTATCCGAACGGGGGTAGGTCGGGAAGGCGCCTCATGACTGAGCAGGCATCCAAAGACAGCCGGGGCATGCAGGCCTACCGCTGGTGGATGAGTGTCGGCCTCGCGGCGACCACGACGCTGGCGGGATTGATCCTGTCTACCGTGCAGAAGACGGCGGACGACGTGACGGCCCTCAAGGTGGGCTTCTCGACACTCAGCGCCAACCAACTCCACCAAAGCACGCGCATAGACGCCATCGAGCGCCGGAACGACCAGCAAGACGAGAAGATCGGGGACCTGCAGCGGCAGGTCTGGCGGATGACGCCGGGTGTGCCGCCCAGCGCGGCCGAAGAGCAGCAGCGCCAACAGTGGCAGCGGAGATAGAAGATGGAGAACGTAGTCTACCGCATCATGAGCGTCCCGCAGAACAGCGGCGACAAGGCCCGCGCGGAGTGGGTGGCCAAGCTGATGCCGGGCGCGGAGCCCACTGCCCGCAAGCTCGGCATCTCGCCCGAGGCGATCATTGCGCAAGCCGCCCTTGAAACCGGCTGGGGCAAGGCCGCCATCGGCAACAACATCTTCGGCATCAAGGCATCGGGCAACTGGACCGGCAAGACCCAGACCGTCCTTACCTGGGAGCATGTCGACGGCCAGAACGTCCAGATCCACGACACCTTCCGCGACTACCCGAGCATTGCCGACAGCTTTGCCGATCACTTTTCCTTTCTGGAGAAGAACAGCCGCTACAAGGCGGCGGGCGTCTTCGACGGGAAGGGCGACGAAGCCTACTTCCTGGCCCTGCAGCGCGCGGGCTACGCGACCGACCCGGCCTATGCCGCCAAGCTGGGCTCGATCCTGCGCACCGTGAAGGGCTACACGGCGAAGATGCAGCGCGTCGTGGTGGAAGCCCCCAAGGGCTACGAGGTGAAGCCGGACGGCAACATCGTGAACCCGGACCCCAAGCGCGGGAGCATCGTGAAAGACGCCGACAAGGGCAGCGCCGCGCAGACCATCACGGTTGCGGCCGGCGCCGCGGCCCCAGTGGTGACGGCCTTCGCCGGGCTCGACTGGAAGGTGGCGGCGGTGCTGGGCGCGATGGTGCTGGTGGGCGGCGTTATCGCGCTGTTCTACTTCCGCTCGATCCGCCGGGCCCGCCTCGATATGGCCAAGCAGGGCATCGTCTGATGGCGTGGCTATCTGAGCAGTGGGGAAAGCTGCTCGCCGGCCTCGCCATCGTCGGCGGCATTCTGCTGGCAATCGGCAAACTCAAGCAGGCAGGCCGTGACGCAGAGCGCGCGGACCAGGCCAAACGCAACGACGAACTCAGGAGGCAGGCCGATGCGACCCGTGCTGATTGGGATGCTGCCAATAGCGGCGATATTGCTGACGGCGTGCGGAAGTGGACCCGCGACTAGCCCGCAATCCTACTGCACGGCGGCGCGGCCGATCTACCTCAGCAAGGCGGACAAGCTGACGGACGAGACGGCTAGGGCAATTGTGGCTCACAACGAAGTCGGCCGCGTTTTGTGTCAGTGGAAGCCGCCGGGGAAGTAGGAACGTAAATCCCAACCTGCGTGCGAAGCAGAATCATATACGTGCTATCGCCTCATTCATTCACTTCCGGGGTTTTGCCGGAAAGGACCTCTTCGGCAAGTCCTCTCGGGTCGTTGTGCCCGGCCGCGATCTTCTTGATGGCATCCAGGGCATCCTCTCGCAGCTTTCGATTGGCGGCGCGGGCTTCCCATTCGGCGGCATTCCGCTTCGACTCGGCTTCCCATTTTGCTTGCCGGTCTGTCTCCCGTTTGACGACGTTCGGAGGGTAGTGAGTGGCGCACCATAGGTGACCTTCGCACGAAAGCTTGCCCTTCCGCGAGCACTGGCCTGGAATCGAATGGCCATTTCCCAGAGGCGAATAGACCGTGGCCGGGCAGAACCCCTCTGTCGGCCCAACGTAGCCTTTGGCCCATACATCATATCGCGTGTGCAGGCCGTACCGAGCGCCCTCATACTCGACATAGTTCTTGGGCCGCTCTGTGAGCACCTGTGCCGCTGGGTTCGTACGCGCAATTTGCGCGTCCTTCACGATATGTTCCGGGTGTTTTGTCGAGTCATCCACAGCAGTACCTCGTTATTTATCAAATACTTAGCAGATGGGCCGGGCCTTGACATGGCAGTGGCCACAGGTTCGATCCCTGTCGCGCCCACCATCGCCCCCGGCTCCCAAGTGAGGAGCCGCCACGAGCACAGGCTCGTTGTTGCTGCGAATTGTTTCCTACCAGGACGGCTTGGGCGAGAAGCTCCTGGCCGCCTGCGAAACGCGTTCATCAAGGGGCGTTGCGGCGTCGAACTTGTATGTGGTGCCGACGGCGGACTGGCTGACCCGGTCGCCGTAGGCGTTCGCCAGGGCATGCAGCGCGCGCCATCCGGTGCAGTGCCCGGTGATGAAGTCGCGGACATCGAACGGCTTGAGGGCCTCGACGGTCTCGGGAATCAAATGCTCCATGACGCCGCCGAGATGCAGTCCGCCCATGACGGCGTGGATCGGCGTATCGGGAAACAGGCGCCGCGTCTCGGTGCAGACGTTGACGATGCCGGCGTGCGAGCAGGCGCTGAACACGATCAGGCCGAGATCGCGCACGTTTACGATGAGCATGCGCTCGTCCATCAGGAAGGGATCGGGCCGCCATTCCTCCTCGTTGTCGCTGCGGCAGAGGTGGTCCTCGCGGCCTTTCTCGAAGGCGCTGACCCTGGGAATTTCGCCGCTGTAGTAGAAGTGGCCATCGAGGAGGAGACGCGCCTTGCCGTCGTTCACGACACGCGCGCCGCGCGCCTCCATTTGTGCGGGCGTAGGAACGCGTGCGGCAGGAAAGATCGTGCCGTCCTTCAGCAGGACGCCACGCTCGTTGAACATGCCGGGATTGACGTGGACCGAGACGCTGTTGCGGCCGCGGCGGGCGACGATGGCATCGAGGGCGGCGGGCAGGGCGCCCATATGGTCCCAGTGGCCGTGCGTCACCGCGATATCCTCGACCTCACCCAGGTCGATCGCCAGATTGCGGCAATTCCGGATGAAGGCCGCCCCCTCCGTGCCGGTGTCGAAGAGAATCACATGCTCCCTGTCGCCGAGGCGGGACCGGAGCCGCAGCCCATAGCCCAGGTTGGCGACCAGCAATGTCTCGCCGGATATCTCCTTAGCGCCCGCCAGCAAGATGCTTGCCATTTCCGACACGGCGAAAGCCGGCTTGCTCGCATACGTGTCGCTCACATTGTCGGTGATGACATCCACCGTCAGCGAATCGAGGGCAACGAGCGAGGGCATGTGTCTTTCCTTGGTTGGAAGTGGGGGAATCCTAACGTCGTCAATAGTGCTTGATGAAGAATCCGATCGAGATCGCGACGCCGAGTACCACCACGACGGCCCGCAGCACTCGCGGATTGACCTTCGACGCGAACAGGCCGCCCATCTCGCCGCCTGCGAAAGCGCCGATCCCGAGGGCAATCGCTGCGGGCCATTCGACCAGCCCGGATCCGTAGAAGAGCAGGGCGGCGGCGAAGTTCGAGACCAGGCTGACCGTCTGCTTGACCGCGTTGATGCGCGTCAGCGTTTCGGACATTACCAAGCCCATTAGCGCCAGCACCACGATCCCCAGCCCCGCACCGAAGAACCCGCCGTAGAACGCGCCGACCAACACCACGCATACCAGCGCGAGATCGCTGCCGGTCCCTTCCGACGCAGCCTCACGGTGCGAGAGCCGGGCGACGGCTTGTTTGATGCGGTCCTCGAACGCCAGCAACAGCGTCGCGAGCAGGACCAGCCAGGGAACGAGCTTTTCGAATGTTCCTGCATCCGTTCGCAGGAGAATCCAGCCGCCCAGGAGACCGCCCACAGCCGCTGCGGGAACCGAAATCAGGACCTTGCGACTCTGACTGATCAGGGCCCCGCGCTGGGCGAAGGCACCGCTGAGATACCCCGGGATCAGGGCCATCGTGTTCGTTACGTTGGCCTGCAATGCCGGCACGCCGAGCGCTGTAAGGGCGGGAAAGGTGATCAGGGTGCCGCCGCCGGCGAGTGAATTGACAGCGCCGCCGACCAGTCCCGCCAAGGCAGCCAAGGCGAGATGCACCCATGTCCATTCCATTCCGTCCCCCTGAACCGTTTACCGGCCTCGATGGTGTCTGTGCGGAATAATCGCAGTGATGCATTCCTCGGCATCACCTTCTGGGGTATCGCCGATAGTCTTGACATGTCGGGGGGCGCGGGTTCAATCCCTGTCGCGCCCATCATCGCGCAACCACCGGCCCTTGATCGGAAACGAGCGCTATCGGACCGTAGAGGATCACTGGAGTCCCGATGTCCGATTTCTATTCGCTCTATTCCCACGAATTCGTTCGAGTGGCCTGCTGCGTGCCGCGCACCAGGGTCGCCGATACGGCCTATAATCTTGCCGAGACGCTGAAACTTGCGGCCAAGGGCGACAAGGCCCGCGCGGCCGTGATGGTGTTTCCGGAACTCGGTCTCTCGTCCTACTCGATCGAGGATCTGCTGCTGCAGGACGCGCTGCTCGACCAGGTCGAGGCGTCGATTGCCGAAGTGGTGGCTGCGAGCCGCAAGCTCTTTCCGGTGTTGATCGTGGGGGCGCCGCTGCGGGTGTCCAGCCGGCTCTACAATTGCGCCGTCGTCATTCACCGTGGCGAGATCCTGGGCGTCGTTCCCAAGATCTACCTGCCGAACTATCGCGAGTTCTACGAGAAGCGCCACTTCGTCTCCGGCGCCAATGTCATCGCCCACGAACTCGAGCTGGCGGGGCATACCGTGCCGTTCGGCACCGATCTCCTGTTCCAGGCGAGCGGCGTCGATCTCACCTTCCATGTCGAGATCTGCGAGGACGTGTGGGTGCCGATTCCACCATCGAGCCACGCAGCCCTCGCCGGCGCGGAGCTGCTGGTGAACCTGTCGGCCAGCAACATCACCATCGGCAAGGCGGAGGCGCGGCGGCTGCTGTGCGGCAGCCAGTCGATGCGCGCGGTCGCCGCCTATGCCTATTCGGCCGCGGGGCCGGGCGAGTCGACGACCGATCTTGCCTGGGACGGCCATGCCGCGGTCTACGAGCTGGGCGATCAGCTTGTCGAGTCGACGCGCTTCGAGAAGGATTCGACGCTCGTGCAGGCCGACATCGACCTTGGCCGCATCCGCCAGGAGCGCCTGCGCTATGGCGGTTTCGCCGATTGCGCCCAGCAGGAGCGCGAGCGGGTTAGCCGCTTCCGGCGCGTTCCTTTCACTCTGGAGCCGCCGAAGAACCGCGTCGCCCTGGAACGCGCCGTCGAGCGCTTCCCCTATGTGCCGTCCGATCCCGCCAAGCTGCGCGACAATTGCTACGAAGCCTACAACATCCAGGTCCAGGGTCTGGCGCAGCGCCTGCAGTCGAGCCGCACGGAGAACGCGATCATCGGCGTATCGGGTGGTCTCGACTCGACGCACGCGCTGATCGTGACCTGCCGTGCCATGGACATGCTGGGGCTCAGCCGCAAGAACGTCTTCGCCTACACCATGCCGGGTTTCGGCACCTCGGATAAGACGTACAAGAATGCCTGGCGGCTGATGAAGGCGCTGGGCGTCACGGCCGACGAGATCGACATCAAGCCGGCGGCAACGCAGATGCTGGCCGACATCGGCCATCCTTTCGGTAAGGGCAAGAAGGTCTACGACGTCACCTTCGAGAATGTGCAGGCGGGCTTGAGGACAGATTATCTGTTCCGGCTGGCCAACCGGCATCGCGGCCTCGTGGTCGGCACGGGCGACCTGTCCGAGCTGGGCCTCGGCTGGTGCACCTATGGCGTTGGCGATCACATGTCGCACTACAATCCTAACGGCTCGGTTTCCAAGACGCTGATTCAGCACCTGATCCGCTTCGTTGCCGCCTCCGGCGACGTCGACAAGGAAACCGCCGCGATCCTGCACGATATCCTGAACACCGAGATATCGCCGGAATTGATTCCGGCCGGTGCCGGCGGCGTCATCCAGTCGACCGAGCAGTCGGTCGGCCCCTATGCGCTGCAGGATTTCAATCTCTACTACCTGACACGGCTTGGTTATCGGCCCTCGAAGATCGCCTTCCTCGCGTGGAATGCCTGGCACGATGCCGAGAAGGGCGCATGGCCGGCGAACCTCGACGGCGACGCGCGCCGTGCCTACACGCTGGCGGAGATCCGGCATTGGCTGGCGCTGTTCCTGCGGCGGTTCTTCACCAACCAGTTCAAGCGCTCGGCGGTGCCCAACGGGCCGAAGATTTCGTCCGGCGGTTCGCTGTCGCCGCGCGGCGACTGGCGCGCGCCCTCCGATGGCAGCCCCGATGTCTGGCTGGCCGAGCTGAAAGCCATTCCGGAGGCGAAGGGCAAGTAGGCGCCTGCTTCTCTTGCGTGCCACTCTTGCTTGGTGGGGCCAAAATGCTACCAAGGCCCGGAGCACCGCGTAGGGAGGATTCGATGCCACTCGAGATCAAGAGGACCGTGCAGCAGATGGTCGACGAGGCGAACAGCCAGATCGAGACCATGTCGCTTGCCGACGCCATGAAGGCGCATGGCCAGTCGGGCGTCACCTTCATCGACATCCGCGATCCGCGCGAACTGTGGCGCGACGGGACGATCCCCGGCGCCATCAACGTGACGCGCGGCATGCTGGAAATGTGGATCGATCCCAAGAGCCCTTACGCCAAGGACTATTTCCAGACCGGCAACAAGTTCGTCTTCTTCTGTGCCGGTGCCTGGCGTTCGGCGCTGGCGACCAAGACGGCGCAGGACATGGGCCTGACGCCGGTGGCGCATTTCGAGGGCGGCTTCGGCGCCTGGAAGAAGGCCGGCGGCCCGGTCGAGACAGTCGAACAGAAGAAGTAAGCCCCAAAGGCAGGAGAGGGACGGAGATGAGCCCCGACCAGCATGCGCTGCCGGATCCGATCGTGCCGCAGCCTGCGGTCGAGGACATTCCGACCTTCGTTTCCATCCCGCATCTGATCGCGGGCCATGCCGCCGCCCATCCGGACAAGGCGGCGGTCAAGTGCGACGGCGTGGTGCGAAGCTGGGCGGACTTCGACAAGCGCCTGAACAAGATCGCGCGGCGGCTTTCCGAGATGGGCCTGGGACGCGGCGACAAGGTGGCCGTGCTGGCCGCCAACTCCATCGAATATCTCGAGACGTTCATGGGCGCCTTGCGCGCCGGCGTCTGCGTGGTGCCGCTCTCGACCATGGCGGCCGCCGACGCGCTCGAAAAGATGCTCGACGACTGCGACGCCAAGGTCCTGTTCTTGTCGGATCAGTATCGCCCGCTGGTCGAGCCCTACGAGGATCGCCTGGCCAAGCTCGTGCCGGGCGGCCGCATCGCTTACGACTTCACGAGGACCGGCTGGCAGGGCTTCGAGGCCTGGCTGTCGCCCGCGAGCGATGCGCCCTTTGCCGTCGAGCTTCAGCCGCTGGACGATTTCAACATCATCTACAGCTCCGGCACCACCGGACTGCCCAAAGGCATCCTCCATTCGCACGCGCTGCGCAGCCAGCTCCCGGTCCGTTTCACGGCCTTCGACTATGGTCCCGAGACGATCTCGCTGGTCTCGACGCCGCTCTATTCCAACACGACCCTGGTTTCGCTGCTGGCCACGGTCGGCATCGGCGGCACGACGATCCTGATGCGCAGGTCGGACGTGGTGAAGTTCCTCGAACTCGCCCAGGCCGAAAAGGTGACGCATGCCATGCTGGTGCCGGTGCAATACCAGCGCATCCTGGCCCATCCCGATTTCGACAAGTACGACCTCAGTGCCTTCAGGACCAAGATGTCGACCAGCGCGCCCTTGCGTGCGCAGGTGAAGGCCGATGCGCTGAAACGCTGGCCGGGCCGGCTGATCGAGATCTATGGCCTGACCGAAGGTGGCGGGAGCTGCATGCTCGAAGCCAACCTCCACCCCGACAAGCTCCATACCGTCGGCAAGCCGGGCTTCGGCGTCGAGCTGAAGATCCTCGACGAGCAGGGCAACGAGCTGCCGCAGGGCGAGGTCGGCGAGATCGTCGGCCGTGCCGAGATGATGATGAAGGGCTACTACAAGCAGGACGCCAAGACCCGCGAGCTCTTCTGGTACGACAAGGACGGGCGGCTGTTCTTCAAGTCCGGCGACATGGGCAGGATCGACGAGGACGGCTTTGTCGTGCTGCTGGATCGCAAGAAGGACATGATCATTTCCGGCGGCTTCAACGTCTATGCCGCCGATATCGAAGTGCTGCTGTTGAAACACCCCGACATCGTCGATGCTGCGGTGATCGGTGTACCGAGCGAGCAGTGGGGCGAATCGGCGATGGCGCTCTGCGTCCGTCGTGACGGCGCTTCGATATCGGAAGACGCCGTGCGCGAATGGGCGAATGGCCAGCTCAGCAAGACGCAACGGCTGGTCGCTGTGGAGTTCCGGGACTCGCTTCCGCGCAGCACCATCGGCAAGATCATGAAACGCGAATTGCGGGCGCCTTACTGGGAAGGCCGCGCCGCCAAGATCTGAGGGTTGTTATGTCTGGACCGACGCTTCGTTCCACCCATCTCTTCACGCTAACCCTGCAAGTCGATCCGAATGTGACGGATGTCGGCGAGACGCCCTATGGCCGTCGGCGCATCGCCACCGTGACCGGCGGCACCTTCGAGGGCGAGGAGCTGAAGGGCACGGTATTGCCGGCTCCCGCCGGCGACTGGTTGCTGCAGCGCCGGGACGGCATTCTGCAGCTCGACGTGCGGCTCACGCTCAAGACCGACGATGGCCATCTCGTCTACATGAGCTACCGCGGCATGCGCCACGGCCCCGCCTGGGTGATCGAGCAGCTCAACAAGGGCGAGAAGGTCGATCCCGGCCAGTACTACTTCCGCACGACGCCTTGGTTCGAGACCTCGTCGGAGAAGTACCGCTTCCTCAACCGCATCGTCTGCGTCGCGACGGGTCGCCGCGAGCCGGCCGGCCCCGTCTACGACGTCTTCCAGATCCTCTAGCTTTCCCCACGGTACCACGCTCGATCTGCCTACCTGGGCGCTGAAATCAGCGGCCAGTCGCCGCCAGGCGCTGGACGGCTTCTTCGACGGAATGAAAGACATGGTCGGCGCCGAGGGCATCGATCAGCCCGCTGCGCTGGGCGGCGGCCGTAGCGCGGCTGGCTTCGAGGCGGGCCAGTGCCACATCTATTCCGTTGCTCCGCAGGCGTGCGATCTTGTCGATGAACGACTCGGCGCCCGTGTAGTCGATCAAGGTGACGCCGCTGGCTTCGACCACCACGAGCCGCACGTCCTTGGTTTCCGCCAACGCCTTGTCGAGCTGACCCTGGATGTACTCGGCATTGATGAAGGTGATCGGCGCCGCGGGTGCAAAAACCAGCACGCCGGGGATGCTCTCGCTGGGAACGCGGCTATTCGGCGGCCACCAGATCGTCGTGCCCTTCAGCCGTTCCAGGCGGGCAGAGAGCGGCCGCGCCAGCAGATACGTACTATGCAACAGCGAGAGCATGATCGCGAAGCCGACGCCGAGCTGGATGGGCAGCAGAACGATCAGAAGAACCGAAGCGACGACCAGAACGATTTCACCGGCGCTCCTGCGGGCGATCCTGATCATGTCGCCCAGGCGGAAGATGCGGAGCGCGATGTAGACCAGCACGGCGTCGAGCGCCGCGCGCGGCACGTAGGCGGCCGCCGCGCCGGCCGTCGCGGCCAGCAAGGCGATGACCGCGACGGCAAGCAATTGTGCCGCTTGCGAGCGACCGCCGGCTTCGACCACGACGGCGGTGCTCGGCGGGCTGGCATTGACGGCAAACGCCCCCGTGACGCCCGCGATCAGGCTGCCGGCGCCGACGCCGACAAAATCCCGGCTGACATCGTCGGCGACGCCTTTTGTCGACGGAAAGGACCGCGCGACCGCGGCAGTCTGCATCATGCAGACGAGGGCGACAGTGCCCGCCAGCGGCAGAAGGCCTATCAGGTCGCCCAGGCCGACAAGGGGCAGCGAGATCGTCGGCACTATCGCCGACAACGCTCCCAACGTCTCAACGCCGCGTTCGGCCAATCCGAAATGCCACGTCGCCAGGCCGGCCACGACCAGGCCGAGCAGGGCGCCGGGAATTCGAGGGCCAAGCCAATGGGCGCCGATTGTGATCGCCAGGACCGCGATCCCGATCGTCGTGGCATAGAAATTGGCCACCGGGACCCGCTGAAGGACGTCGACGAGGCGTAACAGCAGATGCGCCTCGGGATTGGGAGCCGGAACACCGAGGATCGCGGGTAACTGCCCGACGACAATGTGAATGGCGATACCCGCCAGGAAGCCGGTGGTCACGGGCACGGAAAGCAGGTTGGCCAGCCAGCCAGCCTTCAGACTTCCCGCAATGACCAGGATCGCGCCGACCAGCAAGGCAAGAGTCGCCGCGAGTTGGAGGTGACGTGCAGGATCGCTGACCGCCATGGCGGCGATCACGCCGGCGAAGATCGGCGCGATAGTCGAGTCGGCGCCCGCCGAGATGAAGCGATTGCCGCCAAAGGCAGCAAAGGCGATCGAACCTGCGGCGAACGCGATCAGACCGGCCTCCGCAGGCATTCCGGCAAGGCGGGCTGTCGCCAACTGACCCGGCAGTGCGATCGCCACAAGCATCAACCCCGCCGTGGCGTCACTCAGCAGCCACGACCGCCGATAACCCCGCAGCGACGCGAAGGGCCTGACGCTCATGGGGGCTAGCAGTGGTCTTGGGTGGCGATCTTGTCCAGCACTGGCAGAATGTACTCGCGGAACTTCACGGGGTTCTCGCTCATCGGGAAATGGCCGAGTTCCTTCATGATCTGGACGTCGACACCCTCGATGTGCGACGCGGTGCGCAGCGTATCCTCGGCCGTACAGGAGAAGTCGTACTCGCCGGTCAACAGGTAGAGCGGGCAGAGCTTGGTGTCGATGGCCTTCACCTTTTCACGCAGGTCGCCGTCGACCCGATAGAAATAGAGATCGCCTTTGAAGATGCCGGGGCCGCCCTGCATGTACATCCAGAGGGTTTCGTGTCGACTGACCGGCGGGCTCTGCGGGGCGATCAGCCCGGAAATCAGCGCCGCACATACCTCGCCGCCATGGACGTCCGGCCGGTGCAGCCAAGCCGTGTCGTACCAGGGCTGCTGGAAGTCGGCGGCCTCCAGGGCGATCAGGGCGCGGAACTCCGCTGCGTGCGCAATCGCGAGGTTGAGGACGATGCGGCCACCGATGGAGCAGCCCATGACGACCGGCCTGTCGAGGTCCAAGGCTTGGCAGAAGGCGCGAATGGCCGCCGTGTAGGAGGCCGTCGTCAGTCGATACTCGATCTTCTCCCAACCATCGGGCGGTGTCGACTTGCCATGCCAGGGCATGTCGAAGGCCAGAACCCGAAAGCGCTTCGTCACTTCCGGGTCGGCGAGCAGATGACGGAACTGCCGATTGTCGGCGCCGGCAGTATGCAGGCAGACGAGAGGAATGCCGTCAGCCGGGCCTGCTTCCTCGAAGTAGAGACGATGGCGAACGCCGTCGATCTCGATGCGCAGGTAGCGGCCGATCATCGGATCCAGCGCCGGTGCCATGATCAGGTCGCCTCCGGCAGCCGGCGTGGCAGCGCCAGCAGGTCTTTAAAGAACTGCAGGTTCTGCAGCAAAGGTCGGAGATCACCCTCGAACGAGGCGGCGCCGCGCTTGGTGAGCGCAAAGAGATCATGCCAGCCGGGCGCGGGAATCGTCTCCCAATGTCTCTGCCAGGCTTCCTCGGTACCGCGCACGGTGAACGCGGTGGACCGCATCAGTCGCGGTCCGCGGTCGAGCGCCGCGAGGGCGCCGTCGCTCAGAGAGAGGTGAAAAGGCTCGCTGCCGATATCGACCCGGCACTCGACGGTGACCCATCGGCCGCGGCGACGGAGATCGTCGTCGGCGGAGAGAAGGTCGAGAAGACGGGCGAAGCGATCAGCAGGCGTCATCCCTGCAGAATGTACTCGATCGTCGATCCGTCGGAAGCCTTGAAAGAGGTCTTTACCCATCGGCCCTGATCGTCGAACCACTGGTCCATGACGACGTCGCCAGTGTAGCTGTAGCGTGTCGCAGGGATCGTTCCGGACGCAGTCTTGATGAGTTCCCGGGCACCTGGGGTGATTTTGACGCGAGCCTCGGTCCCCTTCTGCGTATTGAGCAGGACTGTCTGGCGCACCTGGTCGATGTTCCAGTGCGAAGAGGGCAGCGTCTGCTGCGGCAAGACAGTGCGCCCCCCATTGTGGGTGACTGCGATGTCATTCGCCTCGCGGGTCGCCTTTACATTGTGCTTCGTGCCGTTGTCGTCGGTCTGACTGACCAGCGAGACAAGTGAAGCGCCGGACCAGACTTCCTGAGCTCGGTGCGTATAGCGATAGGCCGTGAAGCCGACGAACTTCACGGCAAGGTCTATGGAGGTCGTAACCTTGAGCTGGCCGCCTTCGCGCTCGAAGGTGACGGTGTGACGCCCGATCGGTTCGCCGTTGCGATAGGCGATGAAGGAAAGGGAGGGGCCGTAAGGCAGCGGGCCCGATGCCGCGGCCCCCGAAACACCTGTCAAAGTCAGCAGAAGAGCGATCAAGAATCGCCGCATGGCCGAACTCCTTTCGGGGGTATACGCCCCGAAAGGCTGGCCGGATCACTGTCGTTGTACGGCGATCCTCAGACCACGCGATCCGCCCTGAGCTTCGCTATGGCGTCGGCGGTGTAACCCAGCTCCTGCAGGATCTGGTCCGTATGCTCGCCGAGCTTGGGCGCGCGGCGGCGGATGCTGAGCGGCGTGCGCGAGAGCTTGACCGGCTCCTGCAGCACGGGCACCGGCTTGGCAGCACCCGGATACTCCATTTGATGGAAGAAGCCCGCTTCGCGTACGTGGCGGTCGTCCAGCGCCTGTTGCGGCGTATAGACGGCACCGGCCGGAATACGGTTCGCTTCGAGCAGTTCCAGAGCCTCCGCGACGGTGCGCGTATCGCACCATTTCTGCATGATGTCGGACAGCGCCTCGCCATTGTCGCCGCGCGCCAGATCGTCCTTGAACCGAGGGTCGGATGCCAGGTCCTCGTTGCCCATCAGGCGGCACCAGCGCACGAACAGCGGCTGGCCGATCGTCATGGCGTAGATCCAGCCGTCCTTGCACTTGAAGGTATCGGAGGGGCCGGCGGTGAAGCCGCGGTTGAGCGTGGCGATCCGGTTTAGGTCGAGCATCGCCTGCTCGATCAGATGCCCGTTGGCGATGTTGATGGCGGTGCGCAGCAGCGCCGTTTCGACCTTCTGGCCCTTGCCGCTCTTGGCGCGGTCCATGAGCGCCGCCAGCACGCCGACCGTCGAGAGCAGGGCGGAGCTGAAATCGACATAGGGCGTGTTCGCGCGGGTCGGTACTTTGCCGTCGCCCGACAGGTACATGGCGCCCGACATGGCTTGGCCGATCGTGTCGAAGCCGACACGCGTGGCGTAAGGACCTTCCGAACCGAAGGTCGAGTTGGTGGCGAGGATGATCTTCGGGTTTATCGCCGAGATGGTCTCGTAGTCGATGCCCATCTTCTTGAGATCTTCGTACGGCAGGTTGGCGATCACGACGTCCGACGCCTCGACCAGCTTCTTCACGATCTCGCGGCCGGCAGGCTTTACGGGATTGAGCGTCAGGCCGAGCTTGTTGCGGCCCATCTGGAGGAACATGGCGCCTTCGCCGCCTTCGACGACCGGAGTCACCCAGCGATCCTCGCTGCCCTCCAGTTTCTCGATGCGGATTACTTCGGCCCCGAGGTCGGCCAGCATCGTGCCGCAGAACGGACCCGCGATGTAGCGGCCGAAATCGAGTACGCGAATGCCTTCCAGAACCCCAGCCATGATGTGTCTCTGCCTCCGCGCTTGGTCACCCTGCGGCCGCATCTCCTGTCGGCCGGTTGCGACGGACCATTAGCAGAGCCACCAGTACCGTGGGAACGAGCAAGGCGGCTGCGAGCAGCTCCATCTGTGCATTGCTGAACGGCATGATTCCGCCACCGGGCGCGGCCAGCACCAGCCCGCCCACCACCAGCAACACACGCAGCGGCCATTCCAGCACGCCCGCGCGGCGCAAATCTCCAATGCCGGCCTGATAGCCCTGGATGCCGCCGCAGATGAAGACGATTCCGGCCAGCGACGTGACGACGAGATAGGCCGCCTCGAGGTACGGAATGCCGCCACCGTCGCCGGGCTGCAGCACGAGGGCTGGATTGGCGACGAAGAAGAACGGAATGAAGTAGATGATGCTGCCGACCCACATCGATTCCCATCCCGTCTTCATGGCGGGAGCGCCGGCGATGCCGGCGGCGGCGAAGGAGGCGATGGCGACCGGCGGCGTGATCGACGAGAGCATGCCCCAGTAGAAGATGAACATGTGCACCGCCATCTTGTTGAGGCCGAGCTTTTCGAGCGCCGGCCCGACCAGGATGGCGAGGAAGATGTAGCAGGCCGTCGTGGTGAGCCCGAGACCGAGGATCAGGCTGGTGATGGCGCACATGACGAGCAGCAGCAACACGTTGCTGCCCGCGATCGTCAGCAGGTCGTTGGCCAGCGAGGCAATGACGCCGGTCAGCGAGAAGGCACCGATCAGCAGGCCGCAGCCCGCCAGGATGCCGACCAGTTCGACGAAGGTGCGGCCGTTGGCTTCGAGGAAGCCGATATACTTCCTGAGGCCCCAGCGCTTCTCGCCCCACAGCTCGTTCAGGACGACCAGGAGCATCATGCCGCCCAGCGCCGGCAGCAGGATGGCGTTGGTCCAGGCATCGAAGGCGCCGGCGTCCGAGGCTTCCAGCGCCTTGCCGTAGTTCTCGCCGCGCACCGTCATGATGGCGGCCACGAGAACGGCGATCACGATGTTGAGCGTGTTGACCATCTTCCACTTGCCGGGCTGCGCCCATTGATTGAGCACCAGCAGCAGTGCCGTGGCGTAGAAGGGGGCATGGCTCTCGCGCTTGAAGTAGAGCAGCATGACGATCAGCAGCACGATGACGAAGGCGTAGTACCAACCATCCTTGAAGGTTGCCCAGACGCTCGGCAGCTCGCGCCTTTCCAGGCCCTTGAGGCCGTGCCGCGCGGCATAGGAATCGACCTGCATGAACAGGCCGACATAGTAGAGGAGGGCCGGGATGATCGCGGCGAGAGCGACTTCGGCGTAGGTCGTCCCCATGAACTGGGCCATGACGAAGGCGGTCGCGCCCATCACCGGCGGCGCCAGCACGGCACCCGTCGAGGCGCAGGCTTCGATGGCGCCGGAGTAGGAGGGGCTGAAGCCGGTCTTCTTCATGGTGGGAATGGTCATCGTGCCGGCGGTCAGCACGTTGCTGACGATGCTCCCCGACATCATGCCGAGCAGGCCCGAGGCGAAGATGCAGACCTTGGCTGCGCCGCCGCGGAAGGTGCCGCAGAGCGCGAAGGAGAGGTTGATGAAGAACTTCCCGGCGCCGGTCATCATCAAGGCCGTGCCGAATACCAGGAAGCCGATCACCACATCGGCGAAAGCCTGGATGGGGATGCCGAGAAGACTCTCGGTCGAAAGCACATGGTAGGCGATCGTCTGGTCCAGGGTCGACTGGTTGCCCTTGAGCGGTCCCAGCCAGCCGGCACCCGCGAACAGCGGGTAGATGGTGAAGGGAAAGACGCAGAGCAGCAGGCTCCAGCCGCCAGTCCGGCGCAGCGCCTCCATCAGCACGATCCACATGAAGAGGCCGGCCCACAGGATCGGCTGCGGAGGATCGCCGAATTCCCAGCCTAGTTCGGCCGCCTTGCGGATGTTCAGCATAAGATAGATCGACGCTGCCGCCGTGCCCAGGAACAGCACGACATCGTACCAGGCGATGCGGTTGATCGATGCTTTGGAGCTGCCGGGAAAGATCACGAAGGTGAAGGGCAGCATGCAGAAGATCAGAAGGTAGAAGTACTCCGTATTGAGCGGCGTGAAGCCCACGAAGAAGCGCAGCGCGAACTGCTGATTGATGCACAGGAAGATCGTGACCGCGGTCAGCGCGATCAAGGCCCATCGCCAGACACCGGCCAGGGGGCGGACCCGCATCGTTTCGGCTTCGGCCGGGCCCGTTTGATGCGGGTCGTCGAAGACTACCCGCGTCGCCTGATCGGTCATGCGATGTATTCCTATTCGTCGAAGCCTACGGGTTGGCCGGCCTTGGTGAGTGCCGTCCGCCGCGCCTCCATCCAGCCTTTGCGGAAGGCATCCTTGTCGTCGGGCGGGTTGGTCTTGAGATAGGCGGCCCAGGCTTCGGCGAGGACCTTCTGACGAGCGATCAGCGTGTCGTTGTTCTTCTGGCCTTCTTCGGTCCAGACGCCGGCTTCCTTCAGGGCGCGGACGGCGCCCGGATGGTACGGGACGATCCACTTCTGGTTCTGGCGCTTGGCTTCGAGGCCGTCGACGCCGACCACGGCATCCTTGTAGGAGTCGTAGTTCGCGATCATCGCCTTGGTCAGGGCGTGCACCAGCTCCGCCGGCTGCGAGGCATAGGCCATGAAGATCGGATAGGGATAGACCGCGACTTCGATGGTCTCGCCCTTGGCATAGCCGGCGCCGCAGGTCGATTTATGCGGGTAGAAGTACGGGGCGAGCTTCTGCACGCGCTCCCATCCCGCCGTGTCGGAGGGGGGCATCGGCGGCCACATGATCCCGCGCGGCGAATTCTCGGCTTCCTTGGCCTGACCGGAAATGGTCGACGCGAAGATGATGTCGACCTCGTTATTGACCAGCCCCTTCATCATGGCGCCGTAGCTCGAATAGTCGACGACCTTGACGTCGGCCTTCGTGAGACCGCCGAAGGCGATCAGGCCGAGCAGGCTCTGGTTGATGGCGGGCGAGCCGACCACCCAGCCCATCCGCCTGCCTTTGAGATCCTTGACCTGGCTGACGCCGAGATCCTTGGCGATCCCCAAGGCCTGGCCGCTGCAGGTCGTCGCCGACAGCAGGAGCTGCAAGCTCTGAGGCCCCCATTCCTTGGTGGCGAATTCGAGCACGCCCTCCTGCGCATAGTAGATGCCGACGCCCATGGCCGAGGCCTGCGCCCGGCCGGCCCGCAACGGACCCAGTCGAGCCACGTCGTTACCGGCCGGCAATACGCGCAGGTCGGTACCGTACTTGTTCTTCAGCATCTGGCCGACGGCCACTGCCTGATTGAAGGCGTTGGAGCCCGTCTCGTAGGCCGTCACCGTAAGTGTTCCGGGGAGCTTGACGTCCTGCGCTGCCGCACTGCCGATACACGCCATCGCTATTGCCGCAGCTACGGCAACACTACGCAACCCATACGCCATCGCTCTTGCTCCCCGACTGCTGCTACTGATCGAAAATCACATCCATCCCGGCTTTCTGAAGCGCGGCGGCGCGCGCCTTCATCCAGCCTTCGAGAAAGGCCTTGTCGTCGGACGGAGCGTTGGCTGAATAGGCCTTCCACGCGTCCATCATGACCTGCTGGCGCTTCACCAGGCTGTCGTTGTGCTTCTGGGCGGCATCGGTCCAGACGCCCTTCTCCTTGAAGGCGCGGATGGTGCCGTCGTGATAGGGCACGACCCAGGCGAGGTTCTGCAGCGACAGCGCCATGCCATCGGCGCCGGGCGCGCCCGTCTTGTAGTCGTCGAAGGTGTCGATCATCGCCTTGGTGATGGCGTAGATCGTGTCCGCCGGCCGGTCGGCGTAGGTCATGAAGATCGGATAGGCGTAGCTCGCCATCGTGACCGGCGTCTGCGGCGATGGACCGCCGACCCCGCATGTCGCCTTGTGAGCGACGAAGTAGGGCGCCTTCTTGTGGACGCGCGCCCAACCTGCCTTGTCGTCGGCCGGCATGGCCGGAAAGATCACGCCGCGCGGCGAGGAATCGGCTTCCTTCGATTGGCCGGAGATCGTCGACGAGAGGGCGATATCGGCTTCGTTGTTGATGAAGCCTTTCCACATCGCGTTGTTCGACGAAAACTGGACGAGCGTGACGTCCTTCTCGGTGAGGTTGCCGAAGGCGAGCAGGGCGATTGCCCCTTGCGTCAATGCCGGCGAACCGACCACGACGCCGAGCCGCTTGCCCTTGAGATCCTTGATTTCCTTTGCGCCGGTGTCCTTGGCGACGGCGAGGCTGAGGCCGTTGCACGCCGTGGCGGCCATCAGCAGGCGGCTAGCCTGTGGACCCCAGCTTTTGGTACCGAACTCGAAGACGCCTTCCTGCGCAAAGTAGGTGCCGATTCCCATCTGCGAGATGATGGCGCGATTGGCTTTGACCGGCGCAAGGCGGCCGGTGTCGTTACCCGAAGGCAGCACGCGGACGTCGGTGCCGAGTTTCTGTTTGAACTGCTGGCCAATGGCGACAGCGATGTTGAAGCCCGAGGAGCCGGTATCGTAGGCGGTCCAGGACATTTCCTTGGGTAATGCCTGGCCGAAGGCGGGGCTGAGTGCCGGACTGGAGATGAGCAGCGCCAATGCGGCGCCCGTGATGACGGTGCGTCGGTTCATGAATTTTCCTCCCTGCGTCGCGCCTTGTTTCCGGCGTCGATCGCCCGAGCATGTTGCCAACTCGGAGGGAGGTGTTCAATCGAAGAAGGTGTTGGGCTTCAGGAAGACCGCAAGCATGAGACAGCCTTCGTCCGTCCAGGCATCATGACGGCTGCCGGCCCGACGCCAGACATAGTTGCCGGCGCGGCAGACACCGGCATGATCGGCGAAAGAGCCTTCGAGGACGAAAGTCTGCTCGATGGCGACATGCTCATGTTTCGGCAGGCGAGTGCCGGGCGCCCAGCGCATCAGCACCGTCGACAGACCGGTCTCCTTGTTCTCCATGAGGACTTTGGAGTCGATCCCGGGAAAGCGCGTCGGCTGCCAGGGCACATCTGCGACGTCGACATAGGTCGAGTCGGGGACGGTCGCGCCGTCCGCGCGGGTGGTCACGCGGCAGCCCGCTGTCGGCCGCGCGCCTTGGCGGCTTTAAGCGTACCGCCACGCATGACGTGACCGGGCAGGGGACGGCCGACGACGTCTTCTGCGATCTTGGCGACCTCGATCAGCTTCTCGACGTCGAGGCCAGTGTCGATACCCATCTCTTCGCACATGAAGGCGAAGTCCTCGGTGCAGATATTGCCGACAGCGCCATCGGTTGCAGCAAACGGGCAGCCGCCCAGTCCGGCGATCGAGGCGTCGAACTTGGTGACGCCGAGGCGGAGGCCAGCATAGGCCGCCGCCATGCCGGTGCCGCGCGTGTCGTGGAGATGGAGGGCGATTTCGAGTTCCGGCCACTTGCTGCGGATGGCGCCGATCAGACGCTCGACGGATTGCGGCGTTGCCCAACCCATGGCGTCGGTGAGCTTGATGCCCTTGAGCGTGAAGCCCGCCAGCTCGGCTTCATCGAGCGCGAGCTGGACACGCCGCAGGATCAGGTCGGTCGAAAGTTCGCCCTCATAGTTGCAGCCGAAGGCGCCGAGGATGATGCCCCACTCGACGGGCATGCCGCGGTCCTTGAAGGTCTTGAGCGACATGCGCTGCTCGACCATCGCGTCCGGTACGGACTTGCCGATGTTCTTCAGCGAGAAGGTGTCGGAGGCCGTAACCCTGACGCCACCGTCAACATGCAGCGGCCCACGCAGGGCTCGCTCCAGGCCCTGCTGGTTCAGCCACAGAGCGGCATACTGCACGCCGGGCTTCTGCCGGATCGCCGTCGCCACTTCTTCGGCGTCGGCCATGGTCGGTACACGCTTGGGATTGACGTAGGAGACGCAGGCGATGCGTTTGAGGCCTGCGTCCGCCAGCGCCTCGATAAGGCGGACCTTGTCGGCGACCGGGATCGCCTTCTTCTCCGATTGAAAGCCCTCGCGAGGGCCTTCCTCGTCGATCGACACTCGCTTGGGCAAATCGGACATCTGCTACTCCCTTGAGGGAAGAGGGGGTCAGCCCTCTTCCTGGAAGGCCTCCTCGCGCGCCTTCTTGAAGCTGGGCAAGGCCATCAGCACCAGCAGCAGGGCCGTGGTAATGAGCAGGCCGAGGCTGATCGGACGTTCGAGGAAGACCATCGGATCGCCACGCGACAGCAGCATGGCACGACGGAAGTATTCCTCCATCTGCGGTCCCAGCACCAGTCCCAGCAGGAACGGCGCGCCCTCGCAGCCCAATCGCACGAAGATGTAGCCCAGCACGCCGAAGACGGCGACCTGCATCACGTGGAAGGTGCTGTTCTGCAGGCTGTACGCGCCGATGCAGCAGAAGAGCAGGATCGCCGGAGCCAGGAAGCGGTACGGCACCGTCAGCAGTTTCACCCAAATGCCGATCATCGGCAGGTTGATGATGACCAGCATGGCGTTGCCGATCCACATCGAGGCAATCATGCCCCAGAAGAGATCCGGCTTCTTGGTCATGACCTCGGGACCCGGCTGGATACCCTGGATGATCATGGCGCCGACCATCAGGGCCATCACGGCGTTGGACGGGATGCCCAGGGTCAGCATCGGGATGAACGACGTCTGAGCCGCGGCGTTGTTGGCCGATTCGGGAGCCGCCACGCCTTCCACCGCACCCTTGCCGAACTGGCTGGGGTTCTTCGAGATCTTCTTCTCCAGCGTATAGGAGGAGAACGCACCCAGCGTCGGACCGCCGCCCGGCAGCACGCCCAGCGCCGCACCGAGGAACGTGCCACGCAAGGCCGCCGGAATGGCGCGGCGGATTTCCTCCGCCGTCGGCCACAGCGAATTCACCTTGATAGTGCCGCCGGTGCGCGTCAGGTGTCGCTCGAGGTTAACGACGATTTCGGCGATGCCGAAGATGCCCATCGCGATCGGCGCGAAGTCGATGCCGTCGCTGAGTTCGGGCATGTCCAGGGTGAAGCGCTGGGCGCCGGTGTTGACGTCGGTGCCGACCAGGCCAAACAGCAGGCCGAGGAAGATCATGGCGATGGCCTTGATCACCGAGCCGCTGGCCAGGATGACCGCGGCGACGAGGCCGAGTGCCATCAGCGAGCAGTAATCCGCAGGACCGAACTTCTGCGCCATCCGCGTGAGCGGTTCGGCGAACATCACGATGATGGCCGTGCCGACGGTGCCGGCGAAGAAGGAGCCCACGGCCGAGATCGACAAGGCGGCACCGGCACGCCCGTTGCGCGCCATCTGATAGCCGTCGAGACACGTCACCACCGATGCCGATTCGCCTGGCAGGTTGACCAGGATCGAGGTCGTCGAGCCGCCGTATGAGGCGCCGTAGTAGATGCCGGCCAGCATGATCAGCGAGGCCGTCGGCGGCAGGTGGAACGTGATCGGCAGCAGCATGGCGATGGTCGCCACAGGGCCGATGCCCGGCAGAACGCCGATCAGCGTGCCGAGGAGGCAGCCCAGCAGCGCATAGATCAGGTTCTGGAAAGTGAAAGCGACGCTAAAGCCCAGCGCGAGGTTTTCAAAAAGCTCCATGTCACCACACCCCACGCAGGATGGAGATATTCATCCCGAGTCCCACTTTGAAGACGAGGGTGCACAACACGGAGAGAGCCACCATATTGCCGATCACCTCGACGAGCTTGAATTCCTCATTGGCCAGCGAGGCGATCAATATCAGCACGATCAAGGCCGGGATCAGCCCGGCCCGCTCGAAAAGCAGCGCGAAGCAGACGATGCCGATGGTCACCAGAGTGATGGGCTTCCATTTCGGTCTCTCGACAGGGTCGCTGCCCGAAACTACAGCAACGATGCAAATCAGAATCCCCAGCCCGACAAGGACGAGGGAGAGCATTCGTGGGACATAGCCAGGGCCCATACGGACAGGCGTGCCCAAGGCGAGCTTTTGGCCGAAATACAGGGCTAACAAGCCGAAACCAACGAACATCAGCCCGGACAAGAAGTCCTTGCTCAGGAATCGATTCAACGACGCCTCCCAGATACGCGCAGTCTTCATTGTGATGTTGGGCCCGGAACCCACGGGGCCATTGCACCAACACTAAACACAATTTCGCCGCTTTGCCCAAGTGCCAAGTTCAGTTCAAGTGCCAAGTTAGTTAGCGAAACATCATCCGTGCTGCGATGACGGCCAGGCAAAGAGCAAACAAGCGCCGTAGAACCGAGACTGGCGCGCGTGCCGACCATCTAGCCGCCGCAGGCGCGACAAAGAGCGCGGGGAGTGATAGGGCCGCAACGCAAAACAACGCGACATCGCCCAGCGCATCGACTGGCCGGCCGTCGGTTTGGTGATCGACAATGAGAAAAACGATCGTCGCCGGCAGGGAAATCACAAGATTGAAGAAGGCGCCTGCGCCGATCGCGCGCTTCAGTGGAAATGAGAAAAGAGTGAGCACAGGTGTGCTCAATGTTCCACCACCCACGCCAACCGCGGCAGCGAGGCTACCGACCGCGATCGGCGCGGCTTGAGAAGCGATTCCTCCTGGCGACGCTCGTGCGATGACGAGCCTGTCACCAATGGCCAGCTTGAGAACAAGCCCGGCCGCGACCACGGCAAAAACCGTCGTCAGCAATCTGGCTGGAGCGAATGCTGAAAGAATCAGACCGAGTGCAATTCCGATTGTCAGCGCCGGCAACCAGTTGCGCACCAGCAACCAGTCGACAGTGCCTGCGCGCCAGTGAGCGGCGGTCGCGGTGAAGGACGTCACCAGAATCGTGGCCTGTGCGGTGCCGACGGCGAGCGAAATCGACCGCGTCCCGTCGATGCCGATGGCCTCGAATACTTCCAGCAGGACCGGAACGGCGATCACGCCGCCACCGACGCCCAGCAAGCCGGCCAGGACGCCGATCATCAGGCCGGTCGCCAGCAATGCCAGCCATATGCCTGGGGGATAAGCCGAAATCAGCTCAGCCACGTCGGGTCTCCGTTGGTCGATATTGCATGCACCCCTTCGGACGAGCAAACTCCCGGCCAATATGAATGACTGTTCAGGGGCTGCAGGGTGGCAAGAAAAGGCGCGGAATATATCGGTACGATGGAAGTGCAGGAGAAGCATCGCTTCGACGAGCAGTCGCTCGGGCGCTTCATGTCTGCAAACGTCGAAGGCTTCGTGCCCCCGGTCCGCGTCGAACAGTTCAAGGGCGGGCAGTCCAATCCGACCTATCGGCTGACCGACGGCGGTGGACGCCATTATGTCCTGCGCCGCAAGCCGCCCGGCAAGCTGCTGCCGTCGGCGCATGCCGTCGACCGTGAGTTCCGCGTCATCTCGGCGCTCAACCGGACCAATGTGCCGACACCGCGTGCCTATGCGCTCTGCGAGGATGACAGTGTCGTCGGCACGGCCTTCTACATCATGGAGTATTGCGACGGCCGCGTGCTGTGGGATCCGCTGCTGCCGGACGTTCCCAAGGAGGGGCGGCAGGCAATCTATCAGGCCAAGTTCGAAACGCTGGCTCGCCTGCATGCCGTCGACCATGTGGCGGTGGGCCTGGGCGATTTCGGCCGGCCGGGAAGCTACGTCGCCCGCCAGATCTCGCGCTGGGGCAAGCAGTACAAAGCCTCCGAAACCGAGCAGATCGAAGCCATGGATCGTCTGCTCGACTGGTTGCCGGCAAACCTGCCATCGAACGACGAGACCGTGCTGGTTCATGGCGATTACCGGCTCGACAACATGGTCTTCCATGCCAGCGAGCCGCGGGTGCTGGGCATCATCGACTGGGAGATCTCGACCCTCGGCGATCCGCTGGCCGAGCTGGCCTATCTCTGCATGCTGTGGCGAACGCCCAGGGACTGGGGAGGCCTGCAGGGCCACGATCTCGCGGCCCAGGGGCTGCCGACCGAAGCGGAAATGGTGGCCTATTACTGCAGCCTCTCCAAGCGGCCGATCCCGGAGACCAAACTCTGGGACTTCTACATCGCCTACAATCTCTTTCGCGTCTCCTGCATCCGCCAGGGCGTCTACGCCCGCTCGCTGGATGGCACGGCGTCCAACGTCCGGGCGGCCGAATCGGGCAAGATGGTGCGCCCCCCGGCCGAACTGGCGTGGAGCATCGTCGAGCAGATCGCCGGGGGTGCCCGATGACCAGGCGCAAGCCAGGGCGGGAGGAGGTCGAGGCATCTCCTGTCGTGGAGCGGGAATCGCGCGCGCCTGTCGAGGCGATCCGCGCGGCTGCCTTCGCTCAGTTCGCCGAGCGCGGTTATCCGGTGGTGACGGTTCGCGATATCATGAAGGCCTGCGGTCTCACGCAGGGCGCGCTCTACAACCACTTCAAGTCGAAAGACGAGCTGCTGCACGACATCATCACGTCGACGCAGAGCGAGCTGGAGCGGCAATGCAAGCAGGCCGTCGCCGGGGCGGGCGACGATCCCCGCGCCAAGCTCGCAGCCTTCGTACGCATCTATGTGATGCGGCATTGTCGCCTCAGGGTCGAGGCGCTGGTCGCCAACCGCGAGATCGGCTGGCTGGACGGTGAACGCGTTGCCGATATCCGCCGCAGCCGCCGCGCCATTCGCGACATCCTGGTCTCGATCTTCGTCGACGGCGTGAAGCGCGGCGTCTTCGAGCCGCCACAGGTCGACGGCAGGAACGATCTCAAGACGATTGCCATGGCGCTCCTCGACCAATGCACCCACGTCTCCATGTGGTATGGTCCCGGCGGCGATCTGACCGAGGAGCAGATGGCCAACCTCTACGCCGACATGGCCTTGCGCATGGTCGGCGCGCAACCATTCCCGCCGACGTAAGTTCGCTTGAGTCTGATCATAGGAGTATCGGGCATGAGGCTGCGCATCGCGGCTTTGATTGCGATCGTTGGAACCATGGTTGCCTGCACGCCCGAGGCGACCGGCACGCCGCCGTCGACCCAAAGCAATTCGGCTCCTGCCCAGCCGCTCTCGATCCCGGCGCCAGGCTGGCGTGCCGTCCTGATCGCCGGCGAGAACAACAGCCCGGCTTTCGACAACGGCATCGATGCGCTGCGCGACAAGCTGGCGGCACGTGGCGTGCGCGACATGCATGTCCTTACTTCCGATCCCGACCGCAATCCGTCGGCAAAGGTGGCGAGCACGGCGAACATTTCGTCGGCGCTGCGCAGCGGCAGCGGACAAGCCTGTCTGGTGTTTGTCACCAGCCATGGCCTCGAAAGCGGCGTCGCGCTCAAGGCCGCCAACGGCTTGCTGGAGCCCAGCGCGCTGAACAATGCGCTCGATGCCGGTTGTAGTGCACGACCGACGGTCGTCATCGTCTCGGCTTGCCACAGCGGCATCTTCTTGACCCGGGCAATGCGTCAGCCCAATCGCATCGTGCTGACGGCGGCGGCCTCCGACCGCGTGAGCTTCGGCTGCGGCGCGGACGATCAGTTCACCTACTACGACCAATGCCTGCTGCAGCAGTTCGATGGTGTCTCGACCTGGGCAGGGCTTGCCCAGGCGACGCAATCCTGTGTTGCAGGCTTGGAGAAGCAAATGGGGATCGATCGACCCTCGAAGCCGCAGAATTTCATCGGCCCGTCGGTCTCGGGTCTGAGACTCCCCGGCCGCTAGCCGCCGATCACGGCGGTGAAGTCGCAGGTCACCTGGTGCGGGCTGTCGCCGGAGAGTTGCAACGTGTGACGCGCCGGCCGCGACGCCTCGTCGGGGAACATCTTCACCCATTCGTCGTTCAGCGCGGCGCGGCCGGTCGAAGG
Source organism: Reyranella massiliensis 521 (assembly GCF_000312425.1). GTDB lineage: Bacteria > Pseudomonadota > Alphaproteobacteria > Reyranellales > Reyranellaceae > Reyranella > Reyranella massiliensis. The sequence continues at coordinate 1,450,546 of NZ_HE997181.1, forward strand.
CTGCTTCATCCAGAAGTTGATCTTGATGATGTCGTCGGGGGTGCCGCCTGCAGCTTCGACGCAGAGCTTGATGTGCTTGAAGATGTTGACGACCTGGCTGGCGAGATCCGACGGCACGTTGCGCGTTCCGGGCTCGGTGCCGTTCATGATGCTCGACATCACGATGTTGCCGATGCGGCTGGCGTTGGGGATCGGGTTCTGGTGGGTATAGCCCGGGTAGTTGACGCTTTTGCGCTTGGCCATCGTTCTCTCCCTCGATTTGTCGTTCCGAACGGGTGCCGCTTCAGCCCTTCAAACGTTCCAGGGCCATGTCCCGCAGCCTGTTGCGCTGGATCTTGAAGCCGTTGGGCGACGGCGTCTTGGGGAAATCGTCGATCGCGAAGACGCGTAGCGGGACCTTGTAGCCGGCGAGGCCGTGCCTGCAGTGTGCGATTGCGGCGGCCTCGTCGAGGCTCGTGCCGGGCGCCAGGATCACGAAGGAAACGGCGCGCACGCCGTCGGGACGGGCGACGGCGATGGTCTGGCAGCCCGTGATGCCGGGCAGCTTCTGCAGATGGGTTTCGATCTCGAGCGGATTCACCAGGAAGCCCGAGAGCCGCAGCACGTCGCCCATGCGGCTGAGGAACGTGAAGCCGCCGCGGCCATCGAGCTCGGCGAGGTCGCCCGTGCGGACATAGCCGTCGGCCGTGACGGTCTCGGCGGTGGCTTTTTCGTTGCCGTAGTAGCCGGCCATCAACGACGGGCCGGCGCATTCCAGCGCGCCGGGCTGACCGACGCCGAGCAGCTCGCCACTCTCGGGGTCGCGCACGCGGATGTGCGCCAGCGGCGAGGTCGGCACGCCGCCGCCTTTCTTGCGGTCGGCCACCGCCGAATCGGGGGGCTGGAGGGCGTAGAGGGCCTGCACTTCACTCATGCCATAGAGGCCACTGAGCCGAAGGCCGCGTCGCTCAGCCCTTTCGGGCAGATCGTTGAGGGCCGCATTGAAGGCAGCGTAACCGGCCCACTTGATCGACGGAAAGGGTAAGTCGCCCGGCACGACATCGAGCAGGCGGGCGTACATATCGTCGCTGCCGAACATGGTGGTCGGTCGGTGTCGTTCGATGAGACGCGCGATCTCGGCAATCTCGTAGGACTCGACCAGCACGCAGGGCTTGCCGGCGGCCAGGGTCGCCATCGTCTGATTGAAGCCGAAGACGCCGCAGAGCGGCAGGATGGAGAGCGAGATCGTCTCGGGTGCTGCCAAGCCGAAGACGCGCGCGACTTGCTGGGCGTGGCCGGTTATGGCGCCCTGGCGGTGCAGGACGAACTTGGGCGCGCTCGTCGTGCCCGACGTGGTGAAGATGTTGCAGGGTGCGCTGGGCCGTGCGTGATTCGCCGCAAGCCGCGGACGTGTCAGCAGCCGCTCGAAGGGTACGCGCCGCAGACGTTCGATCGCGGGCGGTATCGACGCGGGTTCGTCGCCGACTGTCACGAGGGCGCGGAGCCTGTCGAGGGCGTGGGGATCGATGTCGGCGAGGATCGCGAGAAAGTCGATGCTGCGGAAGCCCGGCGCGCAGGCCAGTACCTTGGCTCCCGAGCGCTCGACGATGTCCGCCACTTCGACCGCGCGATAGCGTGTGTTGACGGCAACGGCGATGGCGCCCAGCCGCGCGCAAGCGAACAAGAGAAGGGGGTAGGCGGGTGTATTGGGCAGCCAGAGCGCGACCCGGTCGCCCGGACCGACGCCCAGGTCGGCCAGGCCCTGAGCGGCCCGCGCGGCGCTGTCGACCAGCTCCGCGAAGCTCAGCACCCGATCGCCATGAATAAGAGCCGGTGCCTGGGGCGTTTCGTCGGCGATGCCGGCAATCAGCGTCCACAGGTCGGCAGCAGGATGGGTAAGTGGCATGCGGCGCGGAGACTAGCGGAAGAGAGTTTCATCTCAAGCGTCATGAACTTGACCCAGGTGTCGCCGACATCGCTGTCAAATCAGGCTAGGCGAGATCGCACGGCGTTCGCGGCCGACATCGCGGCCAGTTAGGTGACGGACACGTCAGCCTATGCACGCGACGACTGAATCGAAAGATTGAACCTCCAGACAGCCACCGTTACGCTCCGTGCAACAAGAATGCATCCGGAGGAAATCATGAAGACGGTTGCTGCTGTTGCCGCGGTGCTTTGCGCCGTCGCCTGGGCCGGATGGTCGCCCGCCAACGCTCAAGCCCAGAACAAACCCAAGGTTTGCGACAAGCCGCAACAGATGGAAGGCTTCAAGACCTGCGCCGACATCGCCAAGGCGGAAGCCGAAGGTGCCTTCACCCTTTATTCAACCGATCCGGAGCAGGGCCAAGTCAAGCTGCTGGCCGCCTTCAACAAGGTGTTTCCCAAGATCAAGACGAGCTACGTCCGCCTGCAGGCCGGCGCGCTCTACGCCAAGGTGCTTTCGGAGCGTCAGGCCAAGTCCTATCTCGTCGATGTCATCCAGATCTCCGACATGGGCATGATCCTGGACTTCCAGCGCAAGGGCGGCTTCCGCCAGTACGTCTCGCCCGAGATGCAGTTCTTCCCCAAGGAGGCCAAGAGCCAGCCGGAAGGGTTCTGGACCTGGGGCTCGGTCATCATGGCGGGCATCGCCTACAATCCCAACCAGGTGTCGGCGGCGGAGGCGCCCAAGAAGTGGGAAGACCTGCTCGACCCGAAGTGGAAGGACTCGATCAACGTCAAGGTGTCGAACTCGGGCCTGCAGCACGGCGTCTGGTACATGCTGTTGCCGATCCTGGGCGGCGAGTATTTCAAGAAGTTCGGCGAACAGAAGCCGCGCGCCTTCGATTCCTACGTCCAGCAGTACGGCCGGCTGGTCGACGGGCAGGACAAGATCATCATGGGCGCGCAGTACTCGGGCTACATCGAGTTCAAGGCTAAAGGCGCACCGCTCGCCTTCGTCTTCCCGGAAACCGGCGTGCCGGCCGTGCCCGAGACCTACGGTATCGTCGACCAGGCGCCGCATCCCAACGCTGCCGAACTGTTCATGGACTGGTTCCTGTCGCCGGTCGGCCAGAAGGCCCTGGCGGAAGCGCTGCTGCTCCACTCGCCGCGGGCGGACGTGCCGCCGCCGGGTGGCAGCGATACCGTGCCGCTGAGCAAGATGAAGCTGCTCTCGCCGGCCGACTGGGAGGCCTTCGAGAAGGACCGTCCGACTTTCGCCAAGGAGTGGAACCGCATCGTCGGCACTGGGCGCTAAGGGGCGCTAGGCATTGGCTGACGGACCGATGGGCGTTCTGCGCCCTCGTATCAACGGGCAGGCCCTGACGACGCTGGCGGTCCTCGCGATCGTCGGCTTCCTGGTCCTGCTGCCGATGGTATTCCTGGTCGAGGAGTCGCTGAACGTCGGCGACCCCATGGCGTTCCCGCCGGTCGAATTCGGCCTCGCCAACTACATCGCGATTCTCGAGGAGGACTTCAAGACCGTGTGGAACACGGTCGTCATCGCCGTGATGGCCACGGTGATGGCCATCCTGATCGGCTTCACGCTCGCCTGGATCCTGACCCGCACCAACGTGCCCGGGCGCGAGAAGCTCGAGCGGCTGATGGAGCTGCCGTACTATATGACGCCGCTGGTCGGCGCGCTCGCCTGGGCGGTGATCGCCGGCCCCAAGAGCGGCTTCCTCAACCAGATCTGGAAGGCGCTTGGCGGCACCGGGGATATCGCGGACATCTACACCCACTTCGGCATCGCCTGGGTGATGGCGCTGTTCGAGGGCACGGTGGCCTTCGTCATGATCTCGGCGTCGATGAAGTCGATGGATCCCGCGCTCGAGGAATCGGCGCGCGTCATGGGGGCCTCGAAGCTCCGCACGATGCTGACCGTCACGCTGCCGCTGGTCATGCCCGGCGTGCTGGGGGCCATGCTGTTCGTCTTCGCCGAGATGCTGGGTTCGTTTGCTGCCGCCCTGGTGCTGGGCATTCCCGGTCGCATCTATGTCATCACCACGGCGATCTGGGATTCGACGCTCGCCTATCCGCCGGACTATGGCCGTGCCTCGGCGATGGGCCTTTCGCTGTTTGTCGTCATGTTCGGCATGCTGACCTTCTACCGCCGCGTCATCGGCCGCGGCAGCTTCGCCACCATCACCGGCAAGGCGTTCCGGCCCCGGCCGATGGATATGGGGCGGTTCGCCTGGGTGCTGTTCAGCGTCTGTGCGCTTTATGTGGCGCTGGCGGTGGTCTTTCCGATCGCGGCGCTCCTGATGACCTCGCTGCAGCGCTTCGCCACTGTGCTCCTCGACCAAGCGCAATGGACGCTTGCCAACTACGAGGTGGCGCTGTCGCTGGGTCCGGTACGCACGGCGCTGTTCAACAGCATCATGCTGGGCCTGGGCGTCGCCACGGTGGGCGTGGCGATCATGGCGTTGCTGGTCTGGATCATCTACCGATCCAATCTGCGCGGTCGCGGGGCGATCGAGTATCTCGTCATGTTCCCGCAGGCGGTGCCGCGCCTTGTGTTCGGCCTGGCTCTGTTGTGGGCGTGGCTCAACATCCCGGTCGGCCTCTACGGCACTCTGTGGCTGCTGGCGCTGGCCTATTTCACGGTGATGCTGCCGCTCGGTGTGCGCACGCTGGCCGGCGTGGTGCTGCAGATCGACAAGAGTCTGGAGGAGTGCGCGCGGGTCTGCGGCGCCTCGTGGGGCTACCAGATGCGCACCGTCACCTTGCCGTTGCTCAAGCCCGGCATCCTGGCCGCGTGGCTGCTGATCTTCATGGCCTGCGTGCGCGAACTCGGTGCCTCGGCTTTCCTGATGGGCCCCAACGCCAAGGTGATCGCGCCGTCGATCGTCAACGCCTTCGCCACCAGCGGCACGGAACTTACCGCAGCGATGGCGTTGATCCAGACTTTCACGGTGATCGTGGCGTTGATCATTCTGTTCCGCGTGGCGCGCGGCATGACCAAGGAGCTGCAGTGAGCGTGACGCGTATCGAAGTCAAGGATCTGGTCGTGCGCTACGGCGATCAGGTGGCGGTGAATGGCGTGAGCTTCACGGTCGGTCGCGGCGAACACCTGACGCTGCTTGGCCCGTCAGGCTGCGGCAAGACCACGACCCTGCGCGCCGTCGCCGGCTTGGAATCCCCCTCGGGTGGCAGGATCAGCATCGACGGCCAGACGATGTACGACTCCTCGCAGCGCAAGAATGTCCATACCGAGCAGCGCGGCGTCTCCATGGTGTTCCAGTCCTATGCCGTGTGGCCACACATGACGGTGTTCGACAACGTCGCTTACGGCCTGCGGGTCCGAAAGCTCGGCGCCGAGGAGATCAAGGCCAATGTCGAGCGCGCCCTCGACCTGGTGCAGATGCGCCATCTTGCCGACCGCGGCGCCTCGAAGCTGTCGGGCGGCCAGCAGCAACGGGTGGCGCTGGCCCGCGCCATCGCCTTTTCGCCGACCGTCGTGCTGTTCGACGAGCCGCTCTCCAACCTCGACGCCAAGCTTCGCGCGGAGATGCGGGTCGAGTTGCGGCAACTGCAACGACGGCTCGGCATCACGTCGGTCTACGTCACCCACGACCAGGAGGAGGCGCTCGCGATCTCCGACCGCGTGATCGTGATGAATGTGGGCGTGATCGAGCAGATCGGCACACCGGAGGAGATCTACAACAAGCCGCGCAGTCGCTTCGTCGCCGACTTCGTGGGCTCGGCCAACCTGATCAAGGGCAAATCGGTGGGCGAGGGGCTGTTTGCCGTCGAAGGCGGCCCGACGCTGAAGGTCATGGCGCCGCATGAGCCGCACGGCAAGGAGAACGAAGTCGCCGTCCGCACCGCCTATATCGATCTCGAACCGCGGTCCGGCGACAACCATGTGCCGGGCAAGGTGCGGCAGCGTCTGTTCCATGGCGATTTCGTGCAGTACGTCATCGACAGTGCCGTGGGTGCGCTGATCGTGCGCCGGCCGCCCGTGAATCTTCTATCCGAAGGCGCCGACGTAACGCTGTCTTTCTCGCCGGAGCACTGCGTTCTGCTTGAGGCCTAGAACGGCTCGGTACCGGCGACAATGACCCGGTGCATCAGGCGCCGTTCGCTTTCGGGGTAGTCGGCGTTGGCCTTGTGCATGGTGCAGCGATTGTCCCAGATCACGATGTCGCCCCGACGCCAGACATGGCGGTACTGGTATTTCGGCTGCGTGGCGTGGGCGATCAGCTCGTCGAGCAGACGGTCGCTCTCGGCGCGGTCGAGCCCGACAACCTGTTCCATGCGGTTGGGATTGAGATAGAGGGACTTGCGCCGCGTTTCGGGATGCGTGCGTACCAGAGGATGCGTCGCCTCCGGCATGGCGGCCATTTCCTCGTCGGGTCGTGTCGAGATGCGGCTGAGCTTCCGGCTCGAACTGTATTTGTGGATCACCTTCAGCGGATCGATGCGCGCCCGGGTTTCGGCTGGAAGGTCGCTGTAGGCGGCGTACATGTTGGTGAACTGCGTGTCGCCGCCGCGAGACGGTACCATCACGCCGTAGAGCATGGTGAGCGAGCAGGGCTCTCGCATGAAGCTGTCGTCGGTGTGCCAGTTGGCGCCGTTCACGATCTTCTTGCCGTCGCCCAGCACGTCGCGATCTTCACTCGAGATGATGTTGACCTCGGCGCATTCGGGCGTGCTGGCGAGTTGTTTGCGCAGCATCGGCATTCCGAACCGCGACATGGCATCGAGGAAAGCACGCGGTTCGAGGTGCTGGCCGCGGATGCAGAGCACAAGATTGTCGTGCAGCACGTCGATCAGTGCTTGCTGCGTCGCGGCATCCGGCAGGCGATTGAGATCCACACCGCTCACCGCCGCCGCCATATGGCCACCGAGCTTTTCGGTTTGGAAATTCATGGCGTTGCTCCCATACGCCGGGGTAGCGTGCGCGCCGATCCCAGCAAGGACAAGAGGGAACCCCATGAAGATCGCCTATTCCGCTGCAAGTCCGTATGTCCGCAAGGTCATGGCTTGCGCGATTGCCCGCGGCCTCAACGACAAGATCGAACGCTGGACCGTGGGCACGACCGATCCGGCCCTGCTGCCGTTCAATCCTCTGTCCAAGGTGCCGAGCTTCGTCACCGACGATGGCATGATGCTCTACGACAGTCCGGTGATCTGCGAGTATCTCGACAGCGTCGGCAGCGCGGCCAGGCTTTTCCCGGATGCAGGTCCGGCGCGTTGGAATGCGTTGCGTCAGCAGGCGCTGGGCGACGGCATCATGGATGCGAGCCAGCCGCGTCGCCGCGAGATCGCGCTACCGCAGGACGACGGCCGCAAGGCCTATATCGACCTGCAGCGCGGCAAGGTGAGCCGCGCCATCGACGCGCTCGAGAAGGAAGCGGCGTCGTTCGGCGAGCTGAAGACGATCGGCGAAATCGCCGTCGGCTGCGCGCTGGGCTATCTCGATTTCCGCTTCGCCAACGAGCCGTGGCGGCCCGGCCATCCGAAACTCGACGCCTGGTACGCCAAGGTCGTGATGCTGCCGCCGCTCGCGGAGACGATGCCAAAAGGATAATTGGCGGCCGATCGTCCGCCGCCGGTTCTTTGCGCTAGACTAGGTGCAGGCATCGGGCGACGTCGGGGGCGGACATGCCGGCACGGACAGGCGAGCAATTCCTGGAGGGGCTTCGCGGCAGTCGTGAAGTCTGGGTCGACGGCGAACGCATCGCCGACGTCGTCGACCATCCCAAGCTGCGGGGCGCCGCCCACGCCCTGGCCGAGGTCTACGATCTCCATCACAAGCACGCCGACATCTGCCTCGCCGCCGATCCCGAGACCGGCGAGGCGATCCCTGTCAGCCATTTGATCCCACGGTCACGCGACGACCTGGCGCGACGGCACCGGGCGCTGCGTCAGGTCGCCGAATATTCGGTCGGCCTGATGGGCCGGACTCCCGACTACATGAACGTGACCTATGCGGGCTTCGCTGGACGGCCGGACGAATGGGGCACCAACGGCAACGAATTTGGAGCGGAGCGGCTGATTGCCTACCAGAAGCTGCTGCGCCGCGGCGACATTGCGCTGACGCACACCATCGTGCAGCCGACCGTCGACAAGGCGGCCGGCGACGCGCCCTCGGCCGGCAACGCCCATGCGCTGCGCAAGGTGGGCGAGACGGAACACGGCATCGTCGTGCGCGGCGCGCGGGTGCTGGCCACGCTGGCGCCGTTCGCCGACGAGATCGCGGTCTATCCCGCGGCGCCGCTGCCACAGGGTGCCGACGACTATGCGCTTTCCTTCTGCGTGCCGATGGGCACGCCGGGGCTCAAGTTTCTCTGCCGCGATTCGATGTCGGCGCCCGGCAATCGTTTCGACCATCCGCTGTCCGGCCGGTTCGACGAACAGGACGCATTCGTGATCTTCGACGATGTCGAGGTGCCGCGCGACCGGCTGTTCGTCGACTGCAACCTCGCCACCTACAACACGGTGATGACCTCGAGCTGGCAGCCCAACATCATGCAGCAGACCATGATCCGGGCCTGGACCAAGCTCGACTTCGCCTGGGGGCTGGCGTTGCGCATGGCGGCGTCGATCAACGCCGTCGATCCCGAGACGCAACGCCTGATCGGTGAAATCTGGACCTATGCCGAGTTCACGCGCGCGGCCATCGTGGCGGCCGAGGCCGAGGCGAAGGAATGGCCGACCGGCCTTTGGACCTGCGGCATCCGTCCGCTGCACGCCCTGCGGGCCACCCTGCCGCTGTGGTTCCCGCGGGTGAACGAGATCCTGCGTCTGATCGGCTCGCACAATCTTCTGGCGGCCCCGACCGCGGCCCAGCTCGCCGATCCCGACCTGCGGCCGCTGATCGACCGTTACCTGCCCGGCGCCAAGGGCATGGCGGCCGAGGAGCGCATCCGCGTCTTCCGGCTGGCCTGGGACTTTGCCGGCAGCGCGCTGGCCAGCCGCAACGAACAGTACGAGCGCTTCTACCTTGCCTCGTCGACGCGCAACCTGGCACGGCACCTGCAATTCACCGACCGCAGCCGCGCCGACCGGCTGGTGCAACGCTTTCTCGACGAGGAGTATTAATAGACAGGGCGGAGGAGGGGCCGATGAGCGATATCGACACCAAGCCGCAGGTAGTGGAGCGGACCAAGACCAAGCAGCCGCCGCTCTACAAGGTCATCCTTCTCAACGACGACTACACGCCGCGCGAATTCGTGGTCGTGGTGCTGAAGGCCGTGTTCCGCATGACCGAGGAGCAGTCCTACCGCGTCATGATGACGGCCCATCAGCTCGGCGCTTGCGTGGTCGCGACCTACACGCGCGACATCGCCGAATCCAAGACCACCGAGGCCAACGACATGGGCCGCAGCGCCGGTCATCCGCTCGAGTTCAGCACCGAGCCGGAGGAATAGGTTTCCAAGGGGATTACCTGCAAGGTTATTGCCGTCGCGAGATGTGCGATGAACGATGGGAGTAGCGACCCGCCGCGCACGGATGAGAGAAGAAGCAATGTTGTATGCAGAAGACCTCGCCGAAGGTCAGCAGTTCCAACTCGGCGAATACACCATCAGCGAAGCGGAGATCCTGCAGTTCGCGCGGCAGTACGATCCTGTGCCGATCCATACCGATCCCGAAGCCGCGGCGGCCGGACCTTTCGGCGGACTGATCGCCAGCGGGTTCAATACGATCGCGATCTACCAGCGGCTCATCGTGGAGGCGGTCTGGTCGAAAGTTGCGGCGATCGTGGGCCGCAGCATCGAGGTCCGGCTGCCGGCGCCGGTCCGCCCGGGCACGAAGCTTACGGGCCGATCAGAGGTCCAGAAGATCACCCTCCGACCGGAGCGCCGCGACGCCGTCGCGATCTTCAGGACGGAGCTGACCGACGGTGAGGGCAAGGTCGTGCTGGTCCTGGTCCTCGACGTCCTCCTTCGTCTCCGGCCGGCGCAAGCCCGGCCCTAAGGTGTCCCGAGGTTTTATCCTGCCGTAAGCCCGGCCGCCTCGATGCCGGCAATGCAGGCGGCTTCGTCCTCGTCGCCTGTGCCACCGCTGGCGCCAGCCGCGCCCAATATGGCGCCGGCGGCGTCCTTGATCAGCACCGCGCCGGTCTGCGGCAGGAACTTGCCCTGCGCCGTCGCCGCCAGCGCGCCGTAGAATTGCGGGTTCTCCTTGGCGCGGGCCAGCAGCGTGCGGCTGGAGGCGCCCATGCCGACGGCGGCCCACGCCTTGCCTATGGCGACGTCGACCCGGAACATGCTGGCCTCGTCCTCGCGCTGCAGCGACTTCAGATGGCCTGAGGAATCGAGCACCGCCACGGCCAGAGGCTTGATCTTCATCTCGCGCGCCTTGGCGAGGGCGGCTTCCACGATCCTGTTGGCCTGGGCGAGCGTGAGTGACGGCATGGAGGTCTCCTTGTGCGAGGCGAGACTGTAGCAGGAACTCCGCTCCGGAATGCCCGTTGCTTGTCGGCCTCTACGGGAACGGATGGAACGATGGCTCGGGCGGCGAAGATCCGCATCGGCATTTCGGGCTGGACCTACGCGCCTTGGCGCGGCCGGTTCTACCCGGAGAAGCTGCCGCGCAAGAGAGAGCTGGCCTTCGCAGCTTCCGTGTTTCGCAGCATCGAGATCAACGGCACTTTCTACGGCATGCAGCGGCCTGATGCCTTCGCACGATGGGCCGAAGAGACGCCGGATGATTTCGTCTTCGCGGTGAAGGGGCCGCGTTTCCTCACGCATATAAAACGTCTGCGCGAACCGACCGCGCCCCTGGCCAACTTCATGGCCTCGGGATTGCTGCGGCTGGGGGCCAAGCTCGGGCCGCTTCTCTGGCAGTTTCCGCCGAGCTTTCGCTTCGATGCGCCGACGATCGAGGCGTTCCTGAAGTTGTTGCCGCACGACACGGAGACGGCCGCTACCTTGGGGCGCCGTCACGATCATCGTTTGAAGGCGAGAGCCTGGCTGCGGCCGGCCAGGCGATGGCCGATTCGGCATGCCATGGAGATACGTCACGAGAGTTTTCGGGATCCGGCTTTCATTGCCCTGCTGCGCGAGTACAAGGTCGCTCTGGTGTGCGCCGACACGGTCGAATGGCCGCTGCTCATGGATCTGACGGCGGACTTCGTCTACTGCCGGCTGCACGGCTCGCGTGAACTCTATCGCAGCGCTTACCGTAGGAAGGAGCTGGAGCGCTGGGCCAAGCGCGTTCGTGCCTGGCGGGACGGCAAGCCGATGCGCGATGGCGACTTTGCGGGGCCGCCGCCAAAGCGGTCGATGCCGCGCGACGTCTATGTCTACTTCGACAATACGGACAAGCTGCAGGCGCCGAACGATGCCCGGGCCCTGGCCCGGTTGCTGGACGCGCGGTGAGGAGAGCATGAAGGGGCGAGCTGCACAGCTCAAGCGCACCGCGAAGGAAGCCGCGGCTTGCACGCGTTGTCCGCTTTACCGCCATGCGACGCAGACCGTGTTCGGCGAAGGTCCGGTTGGCGCGGCGATCATGATGGTGGGCGAACAGCCGGGCGATCAGGAGGATCGGGCGGGCCGACCCTTCGTCGGCCCGGCAGGCAAGGTACTCGATCGTGCGTTGGCAGCAGCGGGAATCGATCGCGAAAAGGTCTACCTCACCAATGCGGTGAAGCACTTCAAGAACGAGCCGCGAGGCAAGAAACGGCTGCACAAGCGGCCGAACCGCTACGAAACCGAAGTCTGCAAGGTCTGGATCGACAAGGAGATCTCCCTGGTACGCCCGCAGCTCATCCTTGCGCTGGGCGTCACGGCGGCGCAGAGCCTGACGGGGCGACGGACGATCGTGTTGTCGCGCGAACGGGGCCGGGTGCTCGAACTGCCCGATGGTCGGCGTGGAATGGTGGCGACCCATCCTTCGGCGATCCTGCGTATGCCCGACGAGGCGGCACGCCGCGCGGGATTCTCTACCTTGGTCAAGGACCTGAGAATGGCGAAGCAGCTGTCCGCAAGTTAGTCCGCGAGTTCCGCTGGTCGCCGTCCTCCGTCTTGGCCTGCGACCTAAGTCCCTCTAAATATTGACGAATCTGCCCTTTTCGGCTTGGAAAGGCGGTCCCTGGGACAGGACAGGCTGGGTGGAAAACCAACGTGAAAACAACGGGTTGACGGATCGGGCTCTGGTCCGTATTTTCCGCCCGCTTTCGGAATTCCCCCGGCTCGGCCGGGGCTTTTTGTTGAGTTAGGACCATGAAGATCCGTCATTCTCTCAAGTCGGTGAAGGCCCGTCACAAGGACTGCCGCATCGTGCGCCGTAAGGGCCGCGTTTACGTGATCAACAAGACCAACCCGCGCTTCAAGGCTCGCCAGGGCTAACCGGCCGGCTGAACGCGGTTCGCGTCTTCATGAACAAAGCGGCGGAGGCCTTTGGCTTCCGCCGCTTTTTCATTTGGCGTATGAGCGAAGCATGCAGATGCCGCCGCTCGATCCCGCCATCCTCTCTCGTCGTTCAGAAATTGTCTCGGCGTTGCGTGCCATCGTGCCCGGCGAGGGTGTGATCGACGATCTCGACGGCATGCGTCCCTACGAGTGCGACGCGCTGTCGGCCTATCGCCAGATGCCGCTGGTCGTGGTCCTGCCCGAGACGGTCGATCAGGTCTCCGCCATCCTGCGCTATTGCCAGGACAACAAGGTCAAGGTCGTCCCGCGCGGCGCCGGCACGTCGCTGTCCGGCGGCTCCATGCCGGTGGGCGATGCGATTCTGCTGGGCCTCGGCAAGTTCAACCGCGTGCTCGAAATCGACTACGCCAACCGCTGCGCCCGGGTGCAGCCCGGCGTCACCAACCTCGGCATCACCAAGGCGGTCGAGCACGAGGGCTTCTACTACGCACCCGATCCCAGTTCGCAGATCGCCTGCTCGATCGGCGGCAATGTCGCGGAGAATTCCGGCGGCGTGCACTGCCTGAAATATGGCCTCACCACCAACAACCTGCTCGGCATCGAAATGGTGCTGATGACCGGCGAGGTCGTTCGGCTGGGCGGCAAGCATCTCGACGCCGGCGGCTATGACCTGCTCGGTCTGATGACCGGCTCCGAAGGGTTGCTGGGCGTCGTCACCGAAGTGACGGTGCGCCTGCTGCGCAAGCCCGCGACGGCGCGCGCTGTTCTGCTGGGCTTTCCGACCGAGGCCGGCGCCGCCGACTGCGTCGCTGCCGTCATCGCCTCCGGCATCATCCCGGGCGGCATGGAGATGATGGATAAGGATGCCGTGAAGTGCGCCGAGGCCTATGTCGGTGCCGGCTATCCGCTCGATGCCGAGGGGCTGCTGATCGTCGAACTCGATGGCCCGTCGGTCGAGGTCGACTATCTGGTCGACCGCGTCGCCGAGATCGCCCGCAGCCGCGGCGCCACGACCGTGCGCGTGAGCAACGACGAGCAGGAGAGGGTGCTGTTCTGGGCGGGCCGCAAGGCGGCCTTCCCGGCCGTCGGTCAGATCTCGCCGGACTATATGTGCCTCGACGGCTCGGTGCCGCGCGGCAAGCTGGTCGAGGTGCTGGCCGAGATGCGCCGGATGTCGAAGCAGCACGGCCTGCGCGTCGTCAACGTCTTCCATGCCGGCGACGGCAATCTTCATCCGCTGATCCTGTTCGACGCCAACGACCCCGACGAGCTGCGCCGTTGCGAGGAGTTCGGCGCGGATATCCTGCGGCTCTGCGTGCGGGTCGGCGGCGTGCTGACCGGCGAGCACGGCGTGGGCATCGAGAAGCGCGACCTGATGGGCGAGCAGTTCACCGAGATCGACCTCGATCAGCAGATGCGCGTGAAATGCGCCTTCGATCCCGACCACCTGCTCAATCCCGGCAAGGTATTCCCCAAGCTGCGGCGTTGCGCCGAACTTGGCCGGCTGGTCGTGACGCAAAACAAGATCCCGTTCCCCGACATTCCGCGGTTCTAAGAAATGACAAGCACGATCAAGCCGCGCGACTCGAAGGAGTTGCGGCAGGCGGTGGAATGGGCGCTGAACGAGGGGGCGACGCTCGACGTTCGCGGCAGTGGCGCCAAGCTTGCCCTCGGCAAGCCGATGGTCTGCGATCAGGTGCTCGATCTCTCGGGCCTCTCCGGCGTGGTCGACTATGCGCCCGAGGAGCTGGTGGTGACCCTGCGTGCCGGCACGCCACTCAAGGATATCGAAGCGCTGTTGGCGCAACGTAACCAGATGCTGGCCTTTGAGCCGCCCGACCTTGGTCCGCTGCTGGGCCGGCCGGCCGGCGAGGGGACGCTCGTCGGTGCCGTGATGGGCAATCTCGCCGGTCCGCGCCGCCTCTCGGCCGGCGCGGCGCGCGATCATCTCCTGGGCTTCAACGGCGTCAACGGGCGCGGCGAGGCGTTCAAGTCCGGCGGCAAGGTGATGAAGAACGTCACCGGCTACGACCTCTCCAAAGTCATCGCCGGCTCCTGGGGCACCCTGGCCGTGCTCGACGAAGTGTCGGTGAAGGTGCTGCCGGCGCCCGATCAGACCCGCACGCTCCTTCTGCTGGGGCTCGCCGACGAGGCGGCCGTGCAGGCGATGTGCGCGGCCATGGGCAGCCCGCACGAGGTTTCGGGAGCGGCGCATCTGCCGGGCAGGACGGCGCTGCGCATAGAAGGCGTGGCGCCCTCGGTCGAGGCACGTCTTAAGGGCTTGCGCGAGCTGTTGGCCGATAGCGGCGCCCGGATGGAGGAACTCGGCACGCTCGAAAGCCGCACCTATTGGCGCGAGGTCCGCGATGTGGCACCGCTCAAGGCCGCGGCAAACGATGTCGTCTGGAAGATCTCCTGTCCGCCAACCGAAGGGCCGGCCATCGTGGCGAGGATCCGCGCCGGATGCCGCGCCGCCGAAGCCTTCTATGACTGGTCCGGCGGCATGATCTGGCTGGCGCTGCCGGCCAGCGCCGATGCCGACCATGTCCTGGTGCGCGGGGCCATTGGGGCAGCTGGCGGTCACGCGACGCTGATCCGCGCTCCCGAAGCCGTGCGGGCGGCAGTCCCCGTGTTCCAGCCGCTGCCGCCGGCCTTGGCGGCGCTGTCGGCGCGCGTAAAGGAGAGCTTCGATCCCAAGGGGCTCTTCAATCCGGGGCGGATGGGCTGATCATGCAGACCAATTTCACCCTGGCGCAGCTTGCCGACCCTGAGACCGCCCGCAGCGAGCAGATCCTGCGTAAGTGCGTTCATTGCGGATTCTGTACGGCAACCTGTCCGACCTTCGTGCTGCTGGGCGACGAGCGCGACAGTCCGCGCGGCCGCATCTATCTCATCAAGGCGATGCTCGAGGGGGATCGGGCGCCTACAACGCAAGAGGTGCGGCACGTCGACCGCTGCCTGTCGTGCCTGTCGTGCATGACGACCTGTCCCTCGGGCGTGAACTACATGCATCTGGTCGATCATGGCCGGCATCGCATCGAGGAAAGCTACAAACGCTCGTTGCCCGACCGGCTGATGCGCAATGTCCTGGCCTATCTGATGCCACGGCCCGGTCTCTTCCGCTGGGCCATGATCCTGGGGCGGCTTGCCAAGCCATTGACGCTAGTTCTGCCGTCGACGAGCAGCGATGCCGGCGGCGCTACCTTCCTGCGCCGTCTGCGCGCCATGCTGGAGGCCGTGCCGGACAGGCTGGCGTCACCGTCGCCCGTTGACCGCCCACAGACCTTTCCGGCCAAGGGGTTGCGCCGCAAGCGGGTGGCCTTGATGCCGGGCTGCGGTCAGCAGGTGCTTGCGCCCGAGGTGAACGAGGCAACGGTACGGTTGCTGACGCGCCACGATATCGAAGTGGTGAATGTCGCGGGCTCCGGGTGCTGCGGTTCCTCGGTGCTGCATGTCGGCCGCAACGAGGAGGCCATCGAACTTGCCAAGCGCAACATCACCGCGTGGCTGCGCGAGATGGACGGCGCTGGCCTCGATGCCATCGTGATCAATGCCTCGGGCTGCGGCACGACGGTGAAGGATTACGGCAACATGCTGGCCGACGAGCCGGAGTGGCACGAGAAGGCGCTGCAGGTCGCCCGGCTTGCCAAGGACGTGAGCGAGGTCATGGCCGAAGTCGGTCTCGTGAACGTGACGCCGCAGAAACTCACCGTCGCCTATCATGCGGCCTGCTCGATGCAGCACGGGCAGCGGGTCATCGAACCGCCCAAGAAGCTGCTGCGCGACGCGGGCTTCGTCGTGAAGGACGTGCCCGAAGGCCATCTTTGCTGTGGCTGGGCCGGCACTTATCAGGTGCTGCAGCCCGAGCTGTCGCGCCGCCTGCGCAACCGCAAGGTGGCGAATATCGAAAGCGTGAAACCCGACGTGATCGCCGCCGGCAATTTCGGCTGCATCGGCAATATCGCGGCAGGCACTGGCATCCCGATCGCTCATACGGTCGAGCTGCTGGACTGGGCGACCGGGGGACCGAGGCCAGCCGCCTTTCGTTAGACGCCATCAACCAGAGGCGCCATGACGCTCCTTCGCTCTTGCCTTGCCGCCCTGATCGGCCTGATGCTGGGAGCGAACGTGCTGGCACAGAGCCCGGGGAGCAACACCATGCTCGATACCCTGTTCGCCAAGCTGCAATCCGCCACAGATCCGTCGGCTATCCAGGCGCTGGAAGCGGCGATCTGGGAACAGTGGACGATGGTTCCCGATGCGAATCAACGCGAGCTGATGTTGCGCGGCGTGGCGGAAATGCAGCAGCGCGACTTCCAGTCGGCCGTCGAGACGTTCACGCAATTGATTGCAATCGCCCCCGACCTGCCGGAAGCCTGGAACAAGCGCGCGACCGTGCACTGGCTGATGGGCAACTTCACGGGATCGCTGGCGGACATCTGCGAGACGGTGAAGCGCGAACCGCGCCACTTCGGCGCCTATTCGGGTCTCGGGATGATCCGCGCGGAGATGGGCGAGAACGGCCGGGCGATCGCGGCCTTCGAACTGGCGCGCAAGTACAATCCGCACATTCAGGGCATAGATGGTGAAATCGCGCGTCTGCGGGCGCTGGGGGGCGACGCGCCGTCGAATCCGCTGGATTGCGGGGAACGTACTGCCGGACGCTAGCGCCGCGCTTGCCGCGTCAACAACCCGGATGCACATTGCCGGACCATCTTTTCCGAGGGAGTAGGAAATGGCCACGTTGTATGTCGGCGGACGCCTGTTCGACGGCGAGAAGGTGCAAGACGGGCAGGCGGTGCTGGAAGAGGGCGGCCGCATCAAGCGCGTCGCACCCGTGGGCGAGTTCAAGGGGTTTGCCGGCCAGCGGGTCGACACGTCGGGCGGCACGCTGATTCCCGGCATCATCGACTGCCACGTCCATTCGCTGTCCGGCGCCGAGGGCAATCCCGGCGCGGTGCAGGACCGGCTGAGCGCGGCGCAGATCACGGTGCGCGGCATGGAATTCATGCAGCGCACGCTCGAAGGCGGCATCACCGCGGTGCGCGACTGCGGCGGCAAGGACTATATTGAGTTCGCCATTCGCGACGCCATGAATGCCGGCCGCTTCCTGGGGCCGACCATGCGCTGCGCCGGCCGCATGATCTGCATGACGGGCGGTCACGGCAATCGTACCGGCCGCGTTGCTGACGGTATCGACGAGGTGGTGAAGGCGGTGCGCGAGCAGGTCCATGCCGGCTCCGACCTGGTGAAGATCATGGCGACCGGCGGCGTGATGACGCCCGGCGTCAATCCGGAAGACGCACACTACAGCCCCGAAGAGATGAAGGCCGGCATCAGCGAGGCCCATCGCTTCCACAAGTGCTGCGCCAGCCACGCCCAGGGCGCGCTCGGCATCCTGAACGCCGTGCGGGGCGGCATCGATTCCATCGAGCACGGCATCTTCATGGACGAAGAATGCTGTCGCGAGATGAAGGAACGCGGCGTGTGGCTGGTGCCCACGCTGGCTGCCGTGAAGAACATCCTCAAGGGCTACGACGACGGCGACCGCTCGATTCCCGACTACGTGATCGAGAAGAGCCGGCGCGTCTACGATCGTCACATCGAGGCGACCAAGATGTATTATTCGGCCGGCGGTCGTATCGCGATGGGCACTGATGCGGGGACGCCGCACAATCGTCACGGCGAGAATGCACGCGAGCTCGAATTCATGTGCGACATCGGCATCTCGGCGCGCGACTCGCTGTTCTTCGCCACCGCCAGCGCCGCCGACCTGATGCGGCTTAGCGACCATGGCCGTATCAAGGAAGGCAACATTGCCGATTTCGTGGTGTGCGACGGCGATGCGCTGGCCGACATCAAGCGGGCCGCCCGCAAGGAGAACCACCGGATGGTGGTGAAGCGCGGCATCGTCGCGAAGGACAATCGTGCGGCTTTTGCCGCGCAGGCTACGCGCGTCGCGGCCGAGTAGGGCGCAGGCATCGGCGATCCCGAGGGTTTTGTGGAAGAGATATTTCTCATCCTGATCGGGATCGCCTGGGCGCTCGGCACGCCGCTGATCGCCATCATCGCGCTGGTCCGCACGTCGAGCCTGCGCGCGCAGAACGAACGGCTGGCGTCGGAACTGGCGGGAATCAAGCGTCAGTTGGTGGCCGGCGAAGCGCTGCCGCCACCTTTCGCAGCTTCGGCGGTCGAACCGCCAACCATTCCCATCGAAGCAATGCCGCCGCCGGGGGCGCCGTTCGAGCCGGACACGCAGCCGGAGCCCGAAACCGTCCCCCTTGAAAGCCTGCCGCCGCTGCCGGCGCCGACCGTCGCCCCTGTTTCTGTGGGGTGGGAGCAGCGGCTGGGGGCGCGGGCCTTCCTGTGGATCGGCGCCATCACGCTGGCGCTCGCGGCGATCTTCCTGGTTCGCTACTCGATCGAGGAAGGATACCTCTCGCCCGAGGTGCGGGTGATCCTGGCGGCGCTGTTTGGCTTCGCGCTGATCGGCGGTGCCGAGCGGCTGCGCAGCAAGGACGACCGTGTCGCCCAGGCGCTGTCCGCCGCCGGCGTGGCCGCTCTTTATGGCTCACTGTTCGCAGCCGTCGCGCTCTACGGCATGGTCTCCAAGTTTGCCGCAGGAGGTGCTGCCGCGGCGCTGACGGCCTTCGGCATGGGCCTGTCGTTGCGTCACGGCATCCTGGTCGCGGCGCTCGCCTTCGTCGGTGGCTTCGCGAGCCCCGCCGTCATCGGCAGCCAGGAACCCAACACGCCGGTGCTGTTCGGCTACCTGTTTGCCATTGCCGCGGGCACGTTGGGCGTCATCCGCGTGCGCGGCTGGTGGCTCCTCGGCTGGGGCGTGCTGGCCGGCGCAGTCCTGTGGACGGTAGCCTGGATGCTGATGGGGGCCGACATGTCGGAGCTCCATTGGGTCGGCCTGTTCCTGGTGGGCGTGTCCGGGCTCTTCGTCTGGGCGACCTGGCGGCGGATGGCGGAGGAGGAGAATCCTCCCCGCGATGTTGCAGCACTGGTCTGGTCGGCAGTCGGCATTTCGGGTGCGCTGCTCGTCGCTTTGATCGTGCAGGATGGCGGCCAGCAGATGACGGGTTGGGCGGCCCTCGCGCTGCACGGTGTCGGCGCTTTCGTCCTGGGACGATGGACGCCGCGCTTCCAGTACGCGGCAGCCTTGGCGCCGGCCCTATCGCTGGCAGCGTTGGCCCTGTGGTGGCTGGCTTCACGCGATATCCCGGCTGAATGGAGCGATACGCGCTTTGGCTGGCTCGCGGTCGGCTTTGGCGGTCTCTACGCGGCGGGTGCCTTCGCTTTGCTCTGGAATGCGGCGCGGCCAGGCTTCTGGGCGGCCCTTTCAGTGGCTGCGGCACTCTCACACTTCCTGTTGAGCTGGTACGTGCTGCGCGAGGCAGGTGGCGCGTGGGGCTTGATCAGCATCGGGCTTGCGGCGCCTTTCCTGGTAGGGGCCGAGCGGCTGGTGCGGTGGCGCGAAACCATGCCGGGCGCCACCGAAGCCTTGGGTTTTTTCGCCGCCGGCGTCGCCTTCTTTATCGGCGCAGCGATCCCGCTCGAACTCAATCGCGAGTGGATCACGGTGGCCTATGCCATCGAACTGGCCGCGGTGGCGGCCATCGCGGCCCAGCTCGGGCTGGTGTCGCTGCGCCAGCTCTGCTGGCCGCTCCTGACAGTCGTGGTCGTGCGCTTCGTGCTGAACCCGGAAGTCCTGAAGTATCCACTCGGACTCTCGCCGATCCTGAACTGGATCCTTTGGGGGTATGGCATCTCCATCGCCGCACTGGTCGTCGCACTCCGCTTCCTGCGCCCGACTGGCGACATTCGCCTCGTCCGCGCCGTCGAGGCCGCAGCGGCACTGCTCGTCTTCGTCCTGCTGACGCTCGAGGTCAGGAGCATCTTCCAGCCCGCGACGATGGACATGCTGGGCTCCGGCTTCATGGAGCGGGCGTTCTATGTGCTGGTGTGGGGAGGCTTCGCGCTGGCGGCACTCTGGTGGGCGCGTCGCGACCACGATCTGGTGGCGCTGTGGGCCTGGCGCCTCAGCGGTACTGCGGCCGCGCTCCTCGCGCTGATCGTACAGGTCGTGATCGCCAATCCAGTGTTCGAGCCGGCCGGTGTCGGCATGTTGCCCATCGCCAACGGGTTGTTGCTTGCCTATGCGGTGCCTGCCGCGATGGCAGTGCTGGCGCGGCAGTGGATCGATGCCGATCCGGAGCGCCGGGTGGCCGTCCTGGCCGAAGTGACAGCCTCGATCCTGGCCTTCGTCTACGTCTCCTTCGAGGTGCGCCACGTTTTCGATCCGTCGTTCGAGCGGCCTGGCTTCGGTGCAGACGGACTGGAACTCTACACCTATTCGATCGTATGGCTCCTGTTCAGCGTCGCCCTGCTGGCCCTGGGTTTCGTGCGCAAGGCCGCGGCGTTCCGGCATGCCGGCATGGTGCTGGTTTGCATCGTGGTCGCCAAGGTGTTCCTGATCGACATGGCGGGGCTGCAGGGCCTGCTGCGGGTCTTCTCCTTCCTGGGCCTTGGCGCGGCGCTGATCGGGCTGGGTTATGCCTATCGCCGCTTCGGCTTCGACAGCAAATGACGAGCGACCTCTTTCCAGAGACGAAGCTGTCTCTCGACGCCTTGCGGGCGACGCAGCTCGAACGGCTGCGTGAAGCCGTGCGGCATGCCTACGACAACCAGGCGCCGTATCGCGTCAAGTGCGAGGCCGTGGGTGTCCATCCCGATCATTTGCGCACGCTCGACGATCTCCGCCGCTTTCCCTTCACGGCCAAGAGCGACCTGCGCGACGCCTATCCCTACGGCATGCTGGCGATCCCGCGCGAACATTGCGTGCGTGTGCATGCATCGAGCGGCACGACGGGGCGGCCTACGGTAGTCGGCTATTCGGCGCGGGACATTGCCACGTGGGGCGAGCTGATGGCGCGCTCGCTCCATGCCGGTGGGGCGCGGCCGGGCGATATCATCCACAATGCCTACGGCTACGGTCTGTTCACCGGCGGGCTCGGCGCGCATTACGGCGCGGAACGGCTCGGCTGCACGGTGGTGCCGATGTCGGGCGGCTTCGGCGAGCGGCAGGTCCAGCTCATTCGCGAATTCGGCGCGCGGGTCGTGCTGATGACGCCATCCTACATGCTGGCGATCGCCGAGGAGTTCGAGAGGCAGGGCATTGATCCGCGTGAGACGGCGATGCGCATCGGCATCTTCGGTGCCGAGCCCTGGACCGAAGCCATGCGCGCGGAGATCGAGCGCCGCCTGGGCATCGATGCCGTCGACATCTACGGTCTCAGCGAAGTGATGGGGCCAGGGGTGGCCTGCGAGTTCGTCGAGACCAAGGACGGGCCCACGATCTGGGAGGATCATTTCTATCCCGAGATCGTCGATCCCGAGACCGGCGCGCCGGTAGCCGACGGCGAGCCCGGCGAACTCGTCTTCACGACGTTGACCAAGGAGGCGATGCCGGTGATCCGCTATCGCACGCGCGATCTCACGCGGCTGCTTCCGGGCTCGATGACGACGATGCGGCGGATGGCCAAGATCACCGGGCGCAGCGACGACATGTTGATCGTGCGCGGCGTCAATCTCTTTCCGAGCCAGGTCGAGGAGCAGATCCTGCGGGATCCGGCGCTGAGCGGGCACTATGTCATCGAGCTTTCGCGGACGGGCGCACTCGACGATCTTCTGGTCAGAGCCGAAGCCCGCACGCCGCTTGGCGGCCACGCGGAAGCACGATCAGCTCGGGAGCTGATACAGCGCCTGAAGGGGATGTGCGGCCTTACCGCCACTGTCGATGTCCTGCCACCGGGTTCGATCGAGCGGTCGCTTGGCAAGGCGCGGCGCGTGATCGATAGACGCGCGAAAGATTGACATCGTCCGGATGGAGTCCAGGCTATTGTATCGCATAATGCCAATACAGCCCGGCATGGAGTGACGACATGAACACTCTATTTTCACCCGTACAATGGCTGTTCGATACATTGTTCAACTGGTTCGTCGGCTCTCTGGTTGGGACCATAGTCCTTGCCGCGGGTCTGGCGGTGCTTGCCTTTCTGTTCTTCGGGCGGCGCCTCGTTTCGCGCGAGGGGATCATCGGACTGGCCGGGCTGGCGTTGATCGTGGTCGGAGGCGGGGCCCTTTATCGCTGGTTGAACGCCTTCGACGGACCTGGCTTCGTGTTCTACGAAGGCAATGCGGCAACCCAGAGCATGCTCTGTAACCTGGCCGATGTTCCCGCGACGATCTCGCTGAAGAACCACCCTTGCCCGAACGATGAAATCCGCAGTGTCAAACTCTTGAACGTGAAGAAGGGCACGGTGCTACGCGTCTTCGACAATGAAGACGGCAAGCTCGAAGACGATTGGGCCGAGGTCGTCGTTCTCAAGGACGCGGCGGTGCATGTAGTTTCATCGTTCGAGGCCGCCCAGGACGATGGCGTTGTGGCGATCCACTACAGCCGCAACAACGGGCTCGATGGCAAGATCTCGCGGGTGGAGGTCGCGCGGGTCGACGACCCCCGCAGCAACCCGCTCGGATCGACGATCGCGTTCTACGAAGGCGACAACTTCACGCAGAATAAAGTCTGCGAGCTGCGCATCACCGTTCCGATGGAAATCAACTTCAAGAACTCAGCCGAATGCGACAACGACGAGGCGCGATCGGCAGTTCTACGGAACGTTCCGGCGAACGTCCGCATTCGCCTCTACGACGATCCGGATGGGAGCAAGAAGGATGATTGGCTCGACATATCCATATTGAGGCCGGTCCCCGAGCTGCGCCTGGCGACCTTCGAAACCGATATCAATCAACCGACCCACAGGGTTCAATTCCATCGCAACAACGGTCTGCAGGGCAAGGTGTCGCGACTGGAGATCAAGGCGGGCGGCCCCGAACCGCTGGCCGTATTCTACGAAGGAAATGGCGGGACGCAGAACATCGTCTGCACGGTTTCCCTTGAACAGAATCTGCGACGCAAGGTGAGCGATCTGGGGTGCTCGAACGACGAAGCGCGTTCCGTGAGGCTGTATAACCTGCAGAGATCCAAATCCATTCGACTGTTCGACAGTCCCGACTTCGCATCGAGCGACGACTGGACGGAGATACTGGTGAAGCGTCCCTTCACAGTGGAAACCGTTCAATCGTTTGATCGCTTGGCCTCGACAGCAAATGTCTCCGTTCATGCTCACCGCCAGAACGGACTCGACGGGAAGGTGAGCGCCGTCGAAGTAGCCGACGCGCCCCACGAGCCGGTAATCGACCTCTTCGAGGGCAACAATGGCTCGCAGAACCGAGTCTGCACGCTGCCCGGCAGGCAGGCTTCGATCAACTTCAAGAACTCGGGCAGTGCCTGCGCCAACGACGAGGCTCGGTCGCTGGTCCTTCATCGAGTTCCCGTCGGGACGGTCATTCGCGTCTATGACGATCCGGACGGCAAGCGGAGAGACGACTGGAGCGAGATCGAAGTGGTCGAACTGCAGGACTTCATCACCGTGCCGACCTTTCAACGGCCGGTCGATACGGGGCCCTTCAGGTTACGCTATTTCCGCAATAACGGCCTGGACGGCAAAGTCTCGAGACTTGAGATCGGTTCGGCAGCCCGTGCGTCGGGAATACTCTCCCTCTACGAAGGCGCCAACGCCACCCAGAACAAGGTGTGCGACCTCGACGTGCGACCCGGGCGGACTGTTCGACTTCGCGGCAGCGGCGAGTGCGAAAACGACGAGGCTAGATCTGCGGTTCTGACCAATGTTCGGGCCGGCCAGAAAGTCTCCGTTTTCGACAATCCGGATTGCCGGACGGGCGACGACTGGACCGTGATCGAAGTGCTCCGCGACGCTGCTTCTCTCACCATTCGGAGCTTCGAGGAGAATACCGCGAGCGAGGTCGCAAGAGTGACCTACAACAGAAAGAACGGCCTCAACGGGAAGGTGTCGTGTATTAGAACCGAGGATTAACTCAGTTGCCGCCTTCGCGTCAGAGACCGGCCGCCAGCCTCAATCTTGCCTTGATCAGGCCGGGATCGTCCGGGAGCTGGCTGACCATTGCCGTGACGGCGGCGGCAGGCTTCGGCGGCGCCGATGCCTTGGCGCGGCCCAGTGCGGCGTCGGCCACGACGGCGAAGGTCAGGACAGTCGCGGCAATGACGAGATAATCGATCCAGGTCAGGCGGTTACCACGGAACTTGCCTACGGTGGCCGTTGCCTTGCTCTCGGTGCTGTTCTGGCCGTTTTCCACGATTGGCCTCTCGAATCTGGGCTGAAATATCTACGGATAGGAATGATCCTTCATCCCTCCGCATTCCGTCCCAGAAGAGGCTAGACGTAGGCAATTCGGAGAATGTTTGTGGCACCCGGCGTGCCGAAGGGGACCCCCGCGGTAATGACCAGCCGCTCGCCTTCCTTGGCGATTTTTTCCTGGCGGGCGACGCGGACGGCACGCTGCACCATGTCGCCGAAATTATGGGCATCTTCGGTTCGCACGGGATGCACGCCCCAGGTGAGCGTCAGGCGCCGCGCCGTGTCGAGATTGGGTGTCAGACAGAGGATACGCACGTCCGGGCGCTCGCGCGCCGCACGCAGCGTCGTCGAGCCGGTGTTGGTATAGGTAACGATTGCCGCTGCGGAGAGCGTGTGGGCGCATTGCCGTGCGGCGGCACTGATGGCGTCGGCGGTGGTGGCCTCGGGCTCGTGGCGGCTCGCATCCATCAGGCGGCGATAGAGGGGATCGGCTTCGACGCTCTTCAGGATGCGATCCATGATCGTGACCGCCTCGACCGGATAGTCGCCCGAGGCCGACTCGGCGGAGAGCATCACGGCGTCGGTGCCGTCATAGACTGCCGTTGCCACGTCGGAGACTTCGGCGCGCGTCGGCGTCGGCGAATGGACCATAGAGTCGAGCATCTGCGTCGCCACGATCGCGGGGCGGCCGGCGACGCGGCAGGCGGCGAGGATGCGCTTCTGCAGCGGCGGCACGGCTTCGGGCGGCATTTCCACGCCGAGATCGCCGCGCGCCACCATGATGCCGTCGCTCTGCTCGATGATCTCGTCGAGATGCTCGATCGCCTGCGGCTTTTCCAGCTTGGCCATGACGGCGGCACGGCCGGCGACGAGCTTCTTCAGTTCGGCGATATCGTGTGCGCGCTGGACGAAAGACAGGGCGACCCAATCGACTCCCAGCGACAGGCCGAAGGTCAGATCCTTGTGGTCCTTCGGCGTCATCGGCGAGACCGGCAGGATCAGGTTGGGCAGGTTGACGCCCTTACGATCGCTGATCGGGCCTGCGACCTCCACTTCGGCGTCGATGGTGTCGGCATCGTGTGCGACGATGCGCAGCCGGACCTTGCCATCGTCGACCAGCAGCACGCCACCGGGCTGGGCAGCTTTGAAGATCTCCGGATGCAGCAGCGGGATGCGCTTGGCCGTACCCGGCGCAGGGTCCATGTCGAAGCGCAGCTTTTGGCCCTTCTTCAAGGCCATCGGTCCCTTGGCGAAAGTACCGAGGCGGAGCTTGGGACCCTGCAAATCCATCAGGATGGCGATCGGGTACTTGAATTCTTTCTCAAGGGCCCGCAGTTGATCGACCCGCTGCCGATGATCTTCCGGCTGACCGTGGCTGAAGTTCAGGCGAAAGACGTCGGCGCCAGCTTCGAACAGCGTACGCAGACGTTCGAGGCTCGACGTAGCGGGGCCGAGCGTGGCGACGATCTTGGTAAAGCGATCCCGATGCATGGTCCCAGTCTACTTCTTTGGCGACGACACTTTGAAGTCGCCTGCTTGTTCGTAGACCTTGACGACGGCGGCGTCATCCAGCTTGCCCCAGCCCGCGCCCGCAGCGGCGATAAAAAGCTGATGTGCCGCAGCGGCGAGCGGTAGCGGCAGGCGCAACTCGTGCCCTGTATCGAGGACGAGGCCAAGGTCCTTCACGAAAATCTCGACCGCCGAGAGCGGAGAATAGTCGTCGTCCAGCATGTGCGGCACCCGATTGCCGAACATCCAGGAATTGCCGGCGCTGGATGAAATCACGTCGTAGACGGCGCGCGTGTCGGCGCCTGCCTTGGCCGCCAGCGCCATCGCCTCGGCGGCCGTGGCGATGTGCACGCCCGCCAGGAGTTGATTCACAGTCTTTACCAGCGAGCCGATGCCGGCCTTGTCGCCGAGGCGAAAGACTTTGGCGGAGGTCGCCGCCAGGATCGATTCCGCTGCAGCAAAAGCCCTGGCATTGCCCGACGACATGAAGGTGAGCTCGCCCGACTCCGCCCGCGCGCGGCCACCGGACATCGGCGCATCCAGAAGGTCGTGGCCACTTGTTGCGAGACGCTCGTCGAGCTTGCGAATGAAGGCCGCGGGGCAGGTGGCGCATTGCATGACGACGCCACCCTTGCGCAGGGCCGTCACGGCACCGCCCTCACCATAGAGCACGGACTCGACTTGCTGGGCATTCACGACGGCCACGATGACGACATCGGCCTGCATCGCGGCCTCGGCAGGCGTGCTCGCAAGACTGCCGCCGGCAGCGGCGAAGGCATCGCGGGCGGCGGCACTTGGATCGACGCCGATCACCTTGTGTCCGTGCTTCAGCAGGTTCTTGGCCATGCCAAGGCCCATCGAACCCAGGCCCACGAAGGCAACGACGGGAGTGTTCTTGTCCGCCATGGGTCAGGCCTTGATGCCGTACTTGGCGGCCCAGCCGAGTCCGGCGCCGGTGGTCGTCTTGGGCTTGTACTCCAGGCCGACATAGCCCTCGTAACCCAGCCGATCGAGGACATCGAGCAGATAGAGGTGGTTCACTTCGCCGATGTCGGGTTCGTTGCGGTCGGGGTTGCCGGCGATCTGCACGTGCGAGGTGATCGGGAACAGTCGCTCCATCCGCTTCTGCAGATCTCCTTCCGTCACCTGCAGGTGATAGAGATCGAGCTGCAGGCGAAGGTGCGGCGCGCCGACCTCGTCGATGATCGCCTTCACCTGGTCCGTGGTATTCGTGAAGTAGCCCGGAATGTCGCGATGGTTGATTGGCTCCAGGACGATCGTGATGCCGCTCTTGGCCGTGCGGTCGCAGACCTTCTTCAGGTTCGACACGAAGGTGCGGTGCATCGCCTTCGTATCCGCATCAGGGGCGATCATGCCGGACATGACGTGCAGGGTCCGGCATTCCAGCACCTGCGCATAATTCAGCGCCTTCTCGAGTGCGGCAGCAAATTCGGCTTCGCGGCCGGGCAGGGCGGCCAGCCCGCGCTCGCCCTTGCTGGCATCGCCCGGCGGCAGGTTGAACAGCGCCTGCGTGAGCTTGTGCTTCTTGAGTTCCGCCGCAATGTCGGCGGCCGGCGCTTCGTAGGGAAAGAGGATTTCGACGGCCTTGAAGCCATGCGCCGCGGCAGCGCCGAAGCGCTCCAGGAACGGGACCTCCTGGTAGATCCACGAGAGATTGGCGGCGAGCTTGGGCATTCTTGATGGTCCGATCAGGAGGGAAAGGCTTCTTCGACGTCGCGCACCTGGGCGTCCGAAAGGGTCCGCACCTTGAAGCCCTGCAGCAGCAGGTGAAGCTTCGCCGTCTCCTCGAGCTCTTCTATCGCGGCAGAGGCGGCCGACAGCGAGGTCCCGGCGACGACCGGCCCGTGATTGGCCAGAAGAACGGCGCGATGGCCCTTGGCGTAGTCGCGGATGGCGTCGGCGAGCTTGGGATCGCCCGGCTTGAAGTAGGGCACCAGCGGCAGCTTGCCAACCCGCATCACGAAGTAGGGCGTGATGGGCGGCAGTGTGGTGTCCTGGTTGTGGTGACACGAGGGATCGAGACAGGAGATCGCCACCGCATGCGTGCAATGAAGATGCACGATGGCGCCGTCCTTGGGACGTACGTCGTAAACCGAACGATGGAGCAAGGCTTCCTTGGTCGGCGGATCGCCGCCGACATGCTTGCCCGACAGGTCGAGCTTGGAAAGCTGCCCGGGTTCGAGCTCGCCGAGCGAGGAGTTGGTCGGCGTCATCAGCCAGCCGTCGGCCACGCGAGCGCTGATGTTGCCCGACGTGCCGGGGCAGAAACCGCGGGCGGCGAGTTTGGCGCCCAACGCACAAATGGCGTCGCGCATCTTGGTTTCAGCAGTGCTCATAGGCGCTCGAAGGCTTTGGTGAAGAAATCGGGGGCGCCGAAGTTGCCGGACTTCAACGCCAGCAGCATCGGCTTCTTGGCAATCGATGCCGTCCAGGGCACGCCGGGATCGATCTCGGGGCCGATCCGCAGCGCCGTGATGTCCAGGGCGCCGACCACGGCGCCCGAGGTCTCTCCGCCTGCGACGACCATCCGGCCGACTCCGGCCTCGACGAGACCGCGCGCCAGCGCCGCCATCGTCTTCTCGATCGCGAGGCTCGATTTCTCGATGCCGTACTTGGCTTGCAGTGCCTTCACGGATTCGGGCTTGTCGCTGGCCGAGAGCAGGATCGGCCCGTTGCCGAGCTTGCCCTTGGCCCAGGCAAGCGCCCTGGCGGCCACATCCTCGCCACGGCAGATCGCATCGGTGTCGAGGGCCAGATGTGCACCCTTGAAGGCCGCTATTTGGCCCAGCGTCGCGGCCGAGCAGGAGCCTGCGAGGACCGCGGCGGCGCCCGCAACATTAGGCAGGGCATCGGCGCCGGCCTTGTGGGGCAGCAGGCCGCGACGGCGATAGGCGGCGGGCAGGCCGAGCGCCACGCCCGAGCCGCCTGTCACCAGCACGTCGTCGCCGATGGCTTCGCCGATGATGCCGAGATCCGTATCGGCCACGGCATCGACCACGACGTGGCGCACGCCGTCGGCAGCGAGCTTGTCGAGCGCGGCCCGGAGGCTCGCGGAACCCGCCTGCACCTGCTTCAGCGGCGTCAGCCCGACCTTGTGCTTGGTCTGGCGCGCCAGCACCCGCACCAGGCTGGCATCCGTCATCGGGGTCAGAGGATGGTGCCGCATGTGCGAGTCCGACAGCAGCACTTCACCGACGAAGAGGTGGCCGAAGAAGATGGTTCGGTTGTTCTCGGGGAAAGCGGGGCAGTAGATCGCCTGCTTGGCCTGGAGCGCATCGAGCAGTGCATCGCCCACCGGGCCGATATTGCCGGCATCGGTCGAGTCGAAGGTCGAGCAGTATTTGAAGAAGAAGCGGACACAGCCCGCCGCCTGCAATGCCTTCAGCGCATCGAGCGACTGGGACACCGCTTCCTGTGCCGGGATGGAGCGTGTTTTGAGCGCGACGACCACGGCGTCGACGTCGTCGGGGATCGTACCCTTAGACGGAACGCCGATAGTCTGAATGGTACGCATGCCGCCTTTGACCAGCATGCCCGCAATGTCGGTCGCGCCGGTGAAGTCGTCGGCGATCACTCCAAGAATAGCCATAGCCTGACGTTAGGCGATGATCGTTACCGGCATCCAGAACTTTCGACGCCGTGCGCGCCGTCTGTCTTCATCCTCGCCGTCGTAGTGGTGCAATGGCGGGGCCGGATCGAATGTATCGCGAGTATCGAGTGAATTTACATTTACGATACCGATGGCCTTGCCGCCGTCGGGCATGGCAGCGCCAACATAGGCACCGCACCTCGCGCACAATAGGTAGTCCGTGATGCCGAGCCCGAAGCGATAGCGTGACAGTGCCCCCGGCGCGGCCTGGAACTCGACGGATCCTTCGGGGTCTCCCATCGTGCGCGCACCGTGGCGGCGGCAGAAGCTGCAGGCGCAGCGGCCAACCCGCATTTCCTCGGGCTTCTTGGCCGAGGTCAGAGTGATCTTCACAGCACCGCAGTGGCAGGATCCGGGATATGTCGTCATGGTGTGACCAAGGTGACTCTGAAATCATTGACGTTGGTGCGGGTGGGGCCGGTGACGACACTGTCACCTAACAGGCCGAAGAAGCCGTGGCCGTCATTGTCGTCGAGCATGGTCTGCGGATCACGGCCCTTGGCGCGCGCGCGAGCCAGCGTGTCGGGCGCGAAGATCGCACCGGCGATATCTTCTGCGCCGTCGACACCGTCGGTGTCCGCGGCGAGGCCCCAGATGCCGGGCGTGCCGTTCGCGGCAATGGCCTCGGCCATCAGATATTCGACATTGCGCCCGCCGCGACCCTTGCCGCGGATCGTCACCGTGGTTTCGCCGCCGGACAGGATCACGACCGGCTTGTCGCCACGCTTCAGGAGATCGAGCGCCTGACGTGCGTGCGTGGCGCCGAGTTCGCGCGCTTCGCCTTCGAGATTGTCGCCCAGCATGACCACTTCGCAGCCCTGCTGACGGGCGACGGTTGCAGCGGCTTCGAGCGAGCGCTTCGGCGTGGCAACCATGATCGTTTCGACGTTAGCCAGTCGTGGATCGCCGGGCTTGGGTGTTTCCTCGACCGTGCCGGAAGCGCCGGCCTTCAGGTGGGCGAGGACCGGAGCGGGCGGATCGAGGCGGTATTTAGCGAGGACGGCCAGTGCATCGGCAAAGCTCGTCTTGTCGGCAACCGTAGGGCCTGAGCCGATCACGCCGGGATCGTCGTTGGGCACGTCGGAGATCAGCCACGACAGCACATGTGCGGGCTGCGCGGCAACGGCGAGCCGTCCGCCCTTGATCATCGAGAGGTGCTTTCGCACCGTGTTCATCTCGACGATGTTGGCGCCCGACTTCAGGAGCGCGCGGTTGACTTCCTGTTTGTCTTCCAGGGTGAGGCCGGGTGCCGGCAGTGAAAGCAACGCCGATGCGCCGCCGGAAATGAGGCAAAGTACGAGATCGTCCGCACGGAGCCCTTGCACGCGCTCGAGGATGCGGCGGGCCGCCTCTCGTCCCTTGGCATCGGGCACCGGGTGCGAAGCTTCGACGATCTCGATACGCTTGCAGGCCTCGCCATAGCCATAGCGCGTCACCACAAGCCCTTCGAGCGGGTGGGGCCACTGGTCCTCGACCGCCTTGGCCATGGCGGCGCTCGCCTTGCCGGCGCCGATGACGACAGTCTTCCCCTTTGGTGGCTGCAGCTTGGCGATGAAGGGGGCCAGACAGGTTTCGGGTCGCGCGACGTCCAGGGCGGCGTCGAACATGGTGCGCAGCAAGGCGCGGGCGTCGGCATCTTTCATTTGTGCAATCTTCGCACTATAGGGGCTCGATGCAACAACTGCTGGGGCCCGGCGATCCGCCGCCCTTTTCCGTCGTGAACGAAAGGGGCAAGGCACCGCTGCTGTTGCTCTGTGATCATGCCAGCAAGGCGGTTCCGAAAGCGCTGGGCTCGCTCGGCATTTCGGAGGTCGAGCTGTCGCGCCATATCGGCTGGGACATCGGCGGCCTCGATGCGGCGATCGCACTGTCCGCCGCGCTCGATGCGCCACTGGTCGCGTCGGGCTATTCGCGGCTGGTGATCGACTGCAACCGCTGGCCGGGTGGTGAAGGCTCGACGCCCGAGGTCAGCGACGGAACCGTCGTGCCGGCCAACCAGGGGCTCACTCGGGAGCAGGTCGATGCCCGGGCGGAGGCCTGCTTCTGGCCCTATCACCGGGAGGTCGATCGCGTGCTCGACGCCATGACGGCTGGCGGCCGCCAGGTCTGCCTGCTGGTCGTGCATTCCTTCACGCCGGTCATGAAAGGCTTCGTGCGGCCCTGGCATGTCGGTGTGCTGTGGAACGACGATCCGCGCCTGCCGGAGCCGCTGCTGACCGAACTACGGCGGGACCCCGAACTGGTCGTCGGCGACAACGAACCTTACTCGGCGCGTGCCTCCTACGAATACACGCTGACGGCGCATGCGCGATCCCGAGCTGTTCCGCATTGTTCGCTGGAAGTGCGTCAGGACCTCATGGCCACGCCGGATGATGCCCGCACCTGGGGCCAGCGGCTGGCGCCGGCGATCCGCTCGGCAGTTGGGCGGGCCCTGTCGTGACGTGCGCATCCTCGCCTCAGGCAATCCTGCCGGCCTCGCCCTGGCCGACTGGTTTATGCGGCGGGCTGCGCCTATATCCTCGGACGAAGCTTTGATCTTCGTGGTTCCAGGAGACGATCATGGACGACAAGACCCGTACCGAACTCGAGGCCGCCGCCTTCCGACGCCTGGTGTCGCACCTGCAGGAACGTACCGACGTCCAGAACATCGACCTGATGAATCTGGCCGGATTCTGCCGCAACTGCCTGTCGCGCTGGTACCGCGAGGAGGCGGGCTCCCGCGGCATCGAGATCGCCGACCCCAAGGCCCGCGAGATCGTTTACGGCATGCCCTATGAAGAATGGAAGGCCAAGCACCAGAAGGAAGCTTCAAGCGACCAGAAAAAGGCCTTCGACAAGGCCGGGCACAAGCATTCCTAGCCCTCGCGTGGCCAAGTCCACGTTATCCCCATCATTCATCGCCCGAGAGTCGTTGAGTCGACATAGTCGCCGCTCCTATGGTCCGGCCGTCGGGATCAAGGAGTTGCGGACATGCCGGACGGAAGCGCCGTTTCCAAGAAGACCAAGGCCGGGCCGGTTTCGGCAGACCGGCTGAAAAGCTTCGTCGAACGCATCGAAAAGCTCGAAGAAGAGCGCCGCGCCATCGGCGGTGACGTCAAGGACGTCTACAGCGAGGCCAAGGGCGTGGGCTACGACGTGAAGACGATCCGCAAGATCGTGTCGATGCGCCGTATGGATGCCGCCGACCGCGCCGAGGAGGAGACCCTGCTCGACGTCTACAAGCACGCTCTGGGCATGGTCTGATTTTTGGCGTGTTTGGGCTCGGGTTCCCCGGGCCCGGTTCAGTACCAGATGTTCATCGGCAGGCCGTAGCGGTCGCGTAGCCGTTTCGGGCCAAGGCGTGTGGCGGTCCCCGCGGCGATCAGGGTCGCCGTCCGGCAGACGGCCATGGCGTCCAGCACGTCGTCGCGGGCTGCCCCCGATACCGTTTGTGGTTTCCATTTGAAACCGTGCTTCGCCAGGAGGTCGAGTCGCTCGGCGAAGCCGTCCGGCTGCCGCTTCTTGCTCAGCACGGGCTTGTCGCCGTTCATGCGTGTGAAGGCGAGCTCGGGATGCGCCTCGTAGACGACGCGTCGAAGCCTGGCGCTGCCGCGCAGCAGCCCGTCGACCTCGCGCATCTTGGGAAAGAGATGGAACGTCTGCCGGTTGATGCCCAGGCCCAGCTTGCGGCTGGCCGCATTGGCGTCGGCGTGGGTCGTGCAGGCGAGCGCCGGGCGGCAGGGGGTGGGGAACACCGAGCTGGCCTTGCCCGGCATCAGGGCGCGCGCCTCGGCTTCACAGGCCCGGCCGGGGCGGGGCGTGTCGGTGAGGCCGATCGGCATGTCGACCGCCAAAATGGAAAGGCCCTCGCAAGCGTCTGCGAGGGCCTTCACAACTCTTATGTCCAGAGTGCCGTCGAGATCGCGCCGACAGACGACCCAGCCGGCGCGGCAGCCGTCGGCGCCCCCGACGATCAACGGACCGCTACCACGCGGCCATCTTGGCCTTGAGATTGCCGTCGAGCGTCGCGAGGAATTCCTCGGTAGTCAGGTAGGGCTGGCTCTTGTCGATGAGGATCGCGAGATCCTTGGTCATCTTCCCGCTCTCGACGGCCTCGACGCAGACCTTCTCGAGCGCGTCTGCGAACTTCACCACCTCGGGCGTGGCGTCGAACGTGCCGCGATACTTGAGACCCTGCGTCCAGGCGAAGATCGAGGCGATCGGGTTGGTCGAGGTCGGCTTGCCCTTCTGGTGTTCGCGATAGTGGCGGGTCACCGTGCCGTGCGCGGCCTCGGCCTCGACGGTCTTGCCGTCCGGCGTCATCAGCACGGAGGTCATCAGGCCGAGCGAGCCGAAGCCCTGGGCCACCGTGTCGGACTGGACGTCGCCGTCGTAGTTCTTGCAGGCCCACACGAATTCGCCGTGCCACTTCAGGGCCGAGGCGACCATGTCGTCGATCAGGCGGTGTTCGTAGGTGATGTTCTTCGCCTTGAACTTGTCGGCGAACTCCTTGTCGAAGACCTCCTGGAACAGGTCCTTGAAGCGGCCGTCGTAGCGCTTGAGGATGGTGTTCTTGGTCGAGAGGTACACTGGCCAGCCGCGCATCAGGCCGTAGTTGAACGAGCTGCGCGCGAAACCGACGATCGACTCGTCGAGATTGTACATGGTCATGGCGACGCCGCCGGCCGGGAAGTCGAACACGTTGTGCTCGATCACCTTGCCGTCCTCGCCCTCGAAGCGGACGGTCAGCTTGCCCTTGCCCGGCACCACGAAGTCGGTGGCGCGATACTGGTCGCCGAAGGCATGGCGGCCGATGACGATCGGGTGGGTCCAGCCGGGCACCAGGCGCGGCACGTTCTTGCAGACGATGGGCTCGCGGAAGATGGTGCCGCCGATGATGTTGCGGATCGTCCCGTTGGGCGACCGCCACATTTCCTTGAGATTGAACTCCTTCACGCGCGCCTCGTCCGGCGTGATGGTCGCGCACTTCACGGCGACGCCGTACTTCTTGGTAGCCTCGGCCGCGTCGACCGTGACCTGATCGCTGGTCTTGTCGCGATGTTCGATGCCGAGGTCGTAGTACTTCAGGTCGATGTCGAGGTAGGGGAGGATCAGCTTTTCCTTGATGAATGCCCAAATGATGCGGGTCATCTCGTCGCCGTCCATATCGACGACCGGGTTCTTCACCTTGATCTTCGGCATGTTGCGATCCTCTCAGTCAACGCGCGCGGGAATTAGAAAGCCGCCCCGGTCGCCCGGGGCGGCTCACCTAGCGCCGCATTAAAGAGAAGCGAGCGCTGCGTTCAACGTCGCACTCGGCCGCATGCTGGCCGATGTCTTCTTCTGATCGGGCAGATAGTAGCCGCCCGTATCCACGGGCTTGCCCTGCGCGGCGATCAGCTCGGCATCGATCTTGGCCTCGCTGGCAGCGAGCGTCTCCGCCAGCGGCTTGAAACGGGCCGACAGGGCCGTGCTGTTGTCGCGCCGAGCCAGGGCCTGGGCCCAGTAGAGGGCCAGGTAGAAATGGCTGCCGCGATTATCGATCTCGCCGACCTTGCGTGCCGGCGAGCGGTTGTTTTCGAGGATCTTGCCGTTGGCCTCGTCGAGCGTCTCGGCCAAGACCTTCACGTCTTCGTTGCCGGAGGTCTGTGCCAGATGCTCCAGCGAAGCGCCCAATGCCAGGAACTCGCCCAGCGAATCCCAACGCAGATAGCCCTCGTGCTGGAACTGCTCGACATGCTTGGGCGCCGAGCCGCCAGCGCCGGTTTCGAACAGGCCGCCGCCCTGCAGCAACGGTACGATCGACAACATCTTGGCCGACGTGCCCAGCTCCATGATCGGGAAGAGGTCGGTCAGGTAGTCGCGCAGCACGTTACCTGTGACGGAGATCGTGTCGAGACCCTTGCGAATGCGCTCGAGCGAGAACTTCATCGCCTCGACGGGTGCGAGGATGCGGATGTCGAGACCCTTCGTGTCCTCGTCCTTGAGGTACTTCTCGACCTTGGCGATCAGCTGCGCATCGTGGCCGCGCTTGGCGTCGAGCCAGAACACCGCCGGGGTGTTGGTGAGTCGCGCGCGGCGCACGCCGAGCTTGACCCAGTCCCGGATCGGCTCGTCCTTGACCTGGCACATGCGGAAGACGTCGCCAGCCTCGACCTTCTGTTCCATCAGGACCTTGCCGTCCTCGGCGACCACGCGCACCGTGCCGGCCGTGGCGATCTCGAACGTCTTGTCGTGCGAGCCGTACTCCTCGGCCTGCTGCGCCATCAGTCCGACGTTCGGTACGGAGCCCATCGTCTTCGGGTCGAAAGCACCATGCGTCTTGCAGTCCGCGATGACGGCCTGGAACAGCGTCGAGTAGCAGCGGTCGGGAATGGCGGCGATGCAATCGTGCAGCTTGCCGTCGGCGCCCCACATCTTGCCCGACTCGCGGATCATCGCGGGCATCGAGGCATCGATGATCACGTCGCTCGGCACGTGGAGATTGGTGATGCCCTTGTCGGAATTGACCATGGCGAGGCCCGGCCGCTTCGCGTACTCGGCCTGGATATCGGCCTTGATGGCGGCCTTCTCGGCCTCCGGCAGCGTCTCGATGCGGGTAAGCATGTCGCCCAGGCCGTTGTCGGGATCGACGCCGAGCTTCTTGAACGTGTCGCCATGCTTCTCGAACACGTCGGCGAAGAACACGGAAACGCAATGCCCGAACAGGATGGGATCGGAGATCTTCATCATGGTCGTCTTGAGGTGCAGCGAGAACAGGATGCCGTCCTTTTTCGCGGCGTCGATCGCAGCGGCGTAGAAGTCGCGCAACGCTTTGCGGTTCATCACCGAGCAGTCGATGATCTCGCCGGCCTTGAGCGGAATCTTCGGCTTCAGCACCGTGACCGCGCCATCGGCGGCGGCCAGCTCGATACGGGCATTGGTCGGTGCGGCGATGGTCGTGGCGACCTCCGAGCCGTAGAAATCGCCGCCCGTCATGTGGGCCACGCGGGTCTTCGAGTCCTTGCTCCAGGCACCCATCTTGTGCGGATGCTTGCGCGCGTACTGCTTCACGGCGCCGGCGGCGCGGCGATCGGAATTGCCCTCGCGCAGCACGGGATTGACGGCGCTGCCGAGCACTTTGCCGTAGCGGGCGCGGATTTCCTTGTCCGCCGGCGTCGCGTCGCTGTCCGGATAGTTCGGGACATCGTAACCCTTGCTCTGCAGCTCCTTGATCGCGGCCTTGAGCTGCGGGATCGAGGCGGAAATGTTGGGCAGCTTAATGATGTTGGCTTCGGGGCGCGTCGCGAGCTTGCCGAGTTCCGCCAGCTCGTCGTTGATCTTCTGCTCGGGCTTCAGCTTGTCGGGAAAGTTGGCGATGATACGGCCGGTTAGCGAAATGTCCTTCAGCTTCATCTTCACGCCGGCTGTCGCGACGAACGCCTCGACGATCGGCAGCAGGGAAAACGTCGCAAGCCCGGGGGCTTCATCGACCTTTGTCCAGACGATTTCGAGATCTGACATACCTGCACTCCGTGCGCCGCTTTGGGATTGGCTGAGTTGATATATTGCTGATTTTAGCCCGTCCTTTTTGCACCGCCGCGAAGCAAAGGCAATCTCTGCCATGGCGGCGTTACCAGGGTGCTCGGCCTATCTCTTCCCGTGCGTCGTCGCCGTGTTGCCGCACGAGGCGATCGGGTCGTCGGGCTATTTCGCAACTACGACAAAAGTGACGATCAAGAGCCAAGACAAGTGGGCGGCCTGCGAACGCGGCGCAGGCGTCAGACGCGATCCAGGCGCTTTGCCAAGCCGGCGGATCGCGGCATGGCTGCAATTGTCGGCAGCACTTCGTCGATGCCATTCACGAAGGCGACGTGGTCCAGGTGGGTTCGTTCGGCGAAACCACCCTCCACGACGTTCTGCAGCAGCGCGGCGAGCGGCTTCCAGTAGCCACCCTGATCGATGATCACGATCGGCTTGCTGTGCAGGCCGAGGGTGCGCCAGGATAGAACCTCGAACAGCTCCTCGAGGGTGCCGAGCCCACCGGGCAGCACCACGAAACCGTCCGACCGCTCGAACATCTGGAGCTTGCGTTCGTGCATGGTCTCGACGACAGATGTCTCAGTCAGGTCCGGATGGCCTGCCTCGCGTTCCAGCAGGAAACGCGGGATAATACCGATAACCTTGCCGCCGCTATCGAGAGCGGCGTTGGCCACCAGGCCCATAAGGCCGACGCCGCCACCGCCGTAAACCAGCGTAACGCCTTGATTGGCCAGCATTTGTCCCAAGGCCATGGCGGTTGTCCGGCTGGCGGGGTCGGTTCCGAAACGGGCGCCACAGAAGACGCACAGGGACTTGGGGTTGGGGAAGGGAGGGCTGGACTCGGGCACGAAAGCTGCTTCTTTTGAGACGAACGGGTGCCTTCACGGCTCGGGATGGCATGGTATCATTTCGCGAAGGATGGTCGCGACACCAATGGGGATGGTCGTCGCACCGTTGGGAGGGCGATGTCACGCACTGTTTTCGGGCTGGTTGCGATCGGCGCGATCGTCATTGCGATTGCGTTGGGCGTTGCATGGCACGGTAAGCTCCGAGAGCAAGCCGCCATAGATCATTCAGCCAAGCCCTCATCGGCACCGCTGGCGGCCGCTCCGGCTACGCCGCCGGCTTCGAGCACGCCGCCCGCGGATACCGCGGCCACGACGGCGCCGAGCTTCGACATCGCCCGCATCGGGCCGGACGGTCGGGCTGTGGTTGCCGGCCGTGCAGCGCCCGGCGCCAAGATCGTGCTTTTGGATGGCGGCAAGGAAATCGCCAAAGCGGAGGCCGACGCGCGGGGAGAGTGGGTCGTTATCGTGCAGGATCCGCCGCTGGCGGTGGGACAGCATGAGCTGCGCGTCGTTCAGCACATCGAAGGGCGGGCTCCCCTCACGTCGGACCAGGCCGTGGTTGCGGTCGTACCGGAGCAGCCGGGCGCAACCGACAAGCCTCGCGAAGACACGCTGGTGATGATCTCGCCACGTGCGGGCGCCTCGACGCTGGTCCAGCCGCCGTCGCCGGCCGGTGTGCCGAGATCGGCGGACCTCGTGCTTTCGACGCTCGACTACGATGACCGTGGGCACGTCACCATCACTGGCCAGGCCAACCCAGGTACGGTCGTCCGCGCGTACATCAACGATCGTATGGTGGCGGAGGGGACGACGGGAACGGATGGTCGCTGGCGCCTGAAGCCCATCGATCCGCTCGAGCAGGGCAAGTACAAGCTGCGTCTCGATCGCATTGCCAAGGACGGCAAGCCGGTGGCGCGGCTGGAGCTGCCTTTCGAAAAGCTGACGATCACGCCGGCATCCGATACCGATTCGCGGCGCCTGCACGTAGTGCGGGGCGACAATCTCTGGAACATCGCACGGGCGCATTATGGCGCCGGATGGCAGCACACGATCATCTTCGGCGCCAACAAAGAGCAGATTCGCGATCCCGATCTGATATATCCGGGACAGGTCCTCACCCTGCCCAAGGTCAACTGACGAGCCTGGGCCCAAAGCGAGCTCTTTCACCATGCTGGCCAATTTTCTGGTGCCGATCATCGACGACGGTTGGCGCTTCATTGCCCTCTTCGCCGGCGCGACCTTCCTCGCGGCCCTGACAGGCGCCGCGTGGCTGTTCTGGCCGCTGTTCGTGCTGACCCTGTGGTCGATCTACTTCTTCCGCGATCCGCCGCGTGGCGTGCCGCAGGAAGACGGCCTGCTGATCGCGCCAGCCGACGGTCTGGTGCAGATGGTGGTGCAAGCCGTCCCGCCGGCGGAATTGGGTCTCGGCGATCAGCCGCTGACCCGCGTCTCCATTTTCCTGTCGGTGTTCGACGTGCACATCAATCGTGCGCCCTGTGCGGCCACGGTCGACGTCGTGGCCTATCGGCCGGGCAAGTTCCTCAACGCCAATGCCGACAAGGCGAGCGAGGAGAACGAGCGCATGGCGTTGGCGTTACGCCGGGCCGACGGCCGCATCATCGGCTGCGTGCAGATCGCGGGCTGGGTTGCCCGCCGCATCGTCTGCTACGTCAAGCCGGGACAGGCGGTCGCAGCCGGGGAACGTTTCGGCCATATCCGCTTTGGTAGTCGTACCGACCTCTATCTGCCCGCGGGCGCGCGTTTGCTGGTCGCGGCGGGCCAGCGCATGATCGGTGGGGAGACCGTTATGGCTGAGCTCGATCCGGGCAGGACGGAACCGCGTACCGCCATCGAGTTCTAGGGAGTCCTAACTCATGGACGACGATCTGCGCTCGCGCCGCGGCCGGTTGCGCGGCTTCTCGATCAATCGCCTGATCCCGAACGTGCTGACGCTGGCGGCGCTGTGCTCGGGCCTGACGGCCATTCGCTTCGGGCTGCAGGGCGAGATGCGGCTCGCGGTGATCGCGATCATCGTCGCCGCGATCTTCGATGCGTTGGATGGGCGCGTGGCGCGGCGGCTGGGCGTTACCAGCCGCTTCGGCGCCGAGCTTGATTCGCTTTCCGATTTCCTGTGCTTCGGTGTGGCACCAGCACTCGTTCTCTACCTCGGCTCGCTGCGGGAAGCGGGGTCGCTGGGCTGGATCGTGGTCCTGATGTTCCCGATCTGCTCGGCGCTGCGGCTCGCCCGGTTCAACACCGCGCTCGTCTCCGATACGCCGCCACCGGCGTGGACGGGGTCGTTCTTCACCGGCGTACCGGCCCCGGCGGGGGCTCTGCTGGCCCTGATGCCGCTGATGGTGAGCTTCGAGATCGAGGCCGCCTGGCCACGCCATGCCCTGGTCGTCGGCATCGTGCTCGTTGCGGTCGGCGGCTTGATGGTGAGCCGGCTGCCGACCTTCTCGTTCAAGAAGGGCAGGGTGCCGCGTCACCTCGTGTTGCCGGCCCTGCTGAGCGCGGCGCTGGTGATGACCGTGATTGCGAGTTCGCCCTGGATCGGCCTGTCGTTGCTGGGGCTGGGCTACATGGCCCTCATACCCTTCAGCTGGATGGCCTATCGCCGGCAGGCGATGGCCGACCGTCAGGCCGCTGCGGCGCCCGGCGAGGTGGTTCCTTTGCGCGCGGTGGACCCGCAGGACTGACGCCGTCGGGTCGGCATGCTCGACCCTGTTTTGCGGCGTTGGATTGGCCCACGGGCTCTAAGGGGCCGCTCTCGCTGCGATCCTGGCCAATCGGCTGCTGGATGGCCTCGACGGCGCCGTGGCCCGGCACGGGACGCCGACGGCCTTTGGCGGCTATCTCGATATCGTCTGCGACATGGCTTTCTATGATGCCGCGGTGCCGGTGGGTTTGCGCTGGCAGAGGCCGGCAATGCGAGCTGGGCGGCGCTGCTGCTGGCGTCCTTCGTGTGTACCTGCGCGTCTTTCCTGGGGCAGGCGGTGATGGCAGCGCAGCGGGGCGAGCCTTCTGCCTCTTTCCTGCGTCCTTCCTCTGGCTGGTGGCAACCTGGAAGTCAGAAACAGAATCCGGTTTGTAGCCATTGTGTCGGCCACAAAGCGAACCCACTATCTCTAGAGAGGGACTTCTGGATAGTTGTTTAATATCAAAAGGTTGTAAATAACGGCGATTTTACGGCTTATTTGAATTGACCTGATGAATTACTTTAAGTACGGTAGCTAAGTTGATTCACAATTCATATTGAGAGGCGAGGCCGGCCCGCCTCGCTGAATTGCGTGGGGGCAGATATGCTGTCGATCTTCCGTCGCTTGATGAAGAGCACCCAGGGCGCAACGGCGGTCGAGCTCACGCTGATCACCTCGATCATCGCTGTCGCAGCCATTGCCTCCATGCGTTCCGTCACCGGCAAGGTGACCAACGTGCTCAACGCAGTGGGTCCGCTGAACTAGCCTTCCCCGGCGCAGGTGGCGGATGCCATTCCTCGCGCTTTTCCAGACCGGATGCCTGATCGTCCTCGCCGTTCTGCTCGTTGTGGCGGCGTGGCAGGATCTGCGCACTCTGCACATCTCAAATAGCCTGCCCCTGTCCGTCGTCGGCGCCTTCGTGGCCTGGTCGATCCTTGGCATGGTCGCGGGGACACTGACGGTGGAAGGGATCGCGCTGTCCATAGGGTACGCCGCCGTGCTCTTCCTCGTTGCCGCTGCGGGCTTTGCCGCCGGAATGATAGGTGGGGGCGACGTCAAGCTGGCCGCGGCTGTGGCCCTCTTCGCCGGCCCAGCCCTGATGCTGGATTTCCTGCTCGTCGTTGGCGTCGTTGCGGTGTTCTGGGAATCGTCGTGCTGGCCGGCGTGCAGATCGGGCCGGTTGCCAATGCCGACGGGTCGACGGCGCGCGGCCGACTTCAGAGCAGGTTGCCCTATGGTCCTGCCATCGCGGCCGGCGGCCTGTGGGTCGCCACTGCGCTGGCTTGTGCGCTCAAGTAGTCCAAACTTCTTTCCTCGATCGGGGGGAGGCGTCTAGGCTAGGGACAGCGGAGGGGAGAGATTGACCATGCCTATGGCCTCGATTGCAGCGAAGCGCGTTCTGTTGGGTCTGCTTGGCGCGATGACGGCGACAGCGACGATTGCCCAGACTCCGGCGCAGGCGCCAACCCGGGTACCGCGCAGCGTGGTCGAGACGTCGGCGACGCAAGCCGTCCCGCAATTCCGCGATCCCAAGACCGGCCAGGTCTGGAACCAGAACAATGTCGGCACGAACCCGATCGGCAAGCCGACCGCGGCCGATCTCGCCTTCGATCCTCTGGCGCAGGCGACGCGGATCGACGGCGTCGTGATCCAGCGGCCGACGGCCGTGCGGCTCGGCTGGTCGCAACCCTCGGCGGGGCCCAATGTACCGCTCGTGTCGCTCGACAATGCCAGCCTGAGTGCTGTTGCCGGCAAGCGTTGGCAGGTCGTGCTTTACGTAGACAACAACGCCAATGGCACGATGGTGCCGATGATCGACTGCCGGTTCACTAACGCGGGCAAGACGATCGAAGAAACCCGCGTGCTCGTTCCGGCGCTGGGAGCCGGCGTTCGCGCCGGTCTCCTGATCTACGGACCCAAGACCGACCTGTTCGTCGATCGTGCCCAGTGCCGGATCGTTTCGCCCTAGGACGGTCTATCCCTGCACCGAGTAGCCGCCGTCGACGGTGATGGCGGCGCCGGTGACATAGTCCGACGCGTGGCTCGCAAGGAAGACAGCGATACCTGCGAAGTCGTCGGGCGTACCCCAACGACCGGCCGGCGTGCGCTTCAACACCGAATCATGCAGCGCCGGCACGTCGTGTCGCGCGCGCTGGGTCAGCGCCGTATCGATCCATCCCGGCAGGATGGCGTTGACCTGAATATTGTCCCTGGCCCACGCGGTCGCCATCGCCTTCGTCATCTGAACGATGCCACCCTTGCTCGCCGCATAGGCCGTCGTGAAGGAGGCGCCGAAGATCGACATCATGGAGCCGATGTTGATCATCTTGCCGGCGCCGGCCTTCTTCATTTCGGGATAGGCGGCGTGGCTGCACAGGAAGGCGCTGGTCAGGTTGCTGTCCATCACCTGGTGCCATTCCGCAAGGGTGTATTCCTGCGGCTGCTTGCGGATGTTGATGCCGGCATTGTTGACCAGAATGTCGAGCCGGCCATGTTGCTTGACGGTGTCGGCGATCAAGGCGCGGCACGAGTCTTCCTTCAGCACGTCGACCGCGATGGCGCTCGCTTTGCCGCCTATGGCTTGAAGTTCTTTGACGGCGGCATCGTTCTTCGCGGCGTTGCGTCCGGCGACCACCACAGCGGCACCGGCTGCTGCCATACCCTTCGCCATGCCGAGACCAATGCCGCCATTGCCGCCGGTGAGGATGGCCACCCGGCCCGAAAGATCGAACAGTTTCATTGCTCCCCCCGGTTCGTAACAGTCTGTATAGCGAACCTGTACAACCGGAACAGCGCAACCGAAAGCGGCTCAAGCCGTTGATCTCAGCCAACGAGACGAGTTCGCGGCTCGACGGCCGGGCTGACCGGCGGGCAGCGGACAAGGGTGGCGGCGGTCGCAAGACCGCCGCCATTTTATCGTCGAATGTTCCCTATCTTTGTCAGGGGCCGGACTTGGTCGGCGCTCCATCTTCCTCGAGCGGCGGCGCCTGAAGGCGCTGCTGCGCCTTCTTCACGTCGGCGAACAGGCTGTGCTCGCCTTCGTTCATGCCTTCCTCGCTGGCCACCTGGAGAAGGCGGGCATCGAGTTCCCACTGTTTCAGAATCTTGGTCTTCTCGATCACGTCGAGATCGCGGCTGTCCACGACATCGGCGGGATGCCGGAATACGCTGCTGGGATTCGACAGGGCCTTCTTCTTGTCTTCGGCGCTGATCATGATGCCTCCGCTTTCTGTCTACGCAGCAACGGAGTTCCGACCAGCCGAGTTCCCGTAGTTTACTTCTTCCCCACAGGGGGGCTGTCAGACGTGCCGTTCTGCTTCTCCCGGGCAGCATCCTTGTCGATCAGGGTGAGCAGATCGTCAGGCAGAGGCTCGTTCGTGATCTCGTCGTACATCGCATGGAGCTGCTTTTGCAGCCACATGTCGAAGGGACGCTCACCTGTTTTCGGTGTGGGGCGATCCGAACGCGGGCGCCCATCGCCCGCCTTGCTGGTGTCATCGGCCATTACATGCTCCCCGGAGACAGAAGGCTCCGCGGGACCCTGTTCGACCCATGCCGCTCTCCCCCTGAAATCGCCCATGGCCATTTCACACTCAACTGAAGTGTTTGAAAAGGGGCACGGTTAACGCGTCGTTGCCCGAGGCTCTTCGCTGTTCTGCACGGTGCCGCCACGGACTTCCTCTGCCGGCTGGCGCGTGTCGCCTTCCAGAAGGAGCCGCTCGAGAGTATCGCGTGCGCGGGAAATACGGCTCTTCACGGTGCCGACCGAGACACCCGTATGTTCGGCGATCGTCTCGTAAGGCAGTCCCTCGAGCACGGCGAGCAACAATGCCTCGCGCTGCGCGGAAGCAAGCTTGCCGAACGCGTTCATGAATTCACGCATGATCAACCCGCTGTCCTGATGAGCTGGATGGGAAAGCGATTCGGCAATCGCAGTGTCCACAGGCACCGTCGGGCGACGACGGCGCAGGCCGGAAATGAATTCGTTACGCTGAATGCGGAACAGCCAGGCAGCCAAGTTGGTGCCGGGCTGGAAACTGTGACGGCCGGTCAGCGCCTTGACCACTGTATCGTGCACGAGGTCGTCGGCCGCATCGCGGTCACGCGTCAGTGAGAGAGCGTAGATCCGCAGGCGGGGCAGGACAG
Organism: Reyranella massiliensis 521; assembly: GCF_000312425.1. Taxonomy (GTDB): domain Bacteria; phylum Pseudomonadota; class Alphaproteobacteria; order Reyranellales; family Reyranellaceae; genus Reyranella; species Reyranella massiliensis. Next base: position 1,495,450 of record NZ_HE997181.1, read on the forward strand.
TCTTCAGTTGCTCGTGAAAGTCGAGAACGGTCTGGTCCTGCTGAATCTGCGCCGTCATTGTTCTCTCTCCTCGGTAATTGCGTCCTACCTCGAACAAATGACTGAGCTTGCTTTTGGTTACAGGCACAGGAGATCTTATTTTCTAAGTATTTGATATTGCTGGATAAATTTGTGAAGATTTATTGTAGTTTTTCCGAGAGATACTTGCGCGCCCGCGATACTCGCGCCTTGAGCGTGCCGACTGAACAACCACACAGGCTGGCTGCTTCCTCATAAGAAAAACCACCTGCGCCCACGAGCACCAAGGCTTCACGCGACTGGGGGCTGAGCTTCCACAATTCTATCGAAAGCTCCTTTAGAGCGAGCGTCGCTTCCGGATTGTCGACGGCGGGAAGCGGCGCGGCCACCTCGTCGTCGATTGTCTGCGGCCGCCGCCGCTGCGTGCGCAGGTCCGAATAGAAGCGATTGCGCATGATGGTGAACAACCAGCCCTTGAGATTGGTGCCTGGCGTGAACTGCTCGTGCTTGTCGAGGGCTGCGAGGATGGTGTTCTGCACAAGATCGTCTGCCGCCTCGCGCTCTCGGCACATGAACCGTGCGAAAGCACGAAGATCGGGAAGAAGGGCGACGATGTCTTCTTTCATCATTGTCAATGTGGGGAGCCCAAGGCTGAACGAAAGAGAAAATCGAAGGTGGCAACCGCGTCCCGATGGCAGCGTTGCCAGATGCAGATTGAGACATTGTCAACCAGAGAGGGAGTTAGCCATGAACTGGGATCGCATCGAAGGTAATTGGAAGCAGGTCACCGGCAAGGTCAAGGAACAGTGGGGCAAACTGACCGACGACGATATCAAGGTGATCGACGGCAAGCAGGAGCAGCTGGTCGGCCGCATTCAGGAGCGCTATGGCGTGGCCAAGGATGAGGCCGAGAAACAGGTGCAGAGCTGGATCGGGCGCATGTGACCGGAAAGGTTCGGAACCTGTCATTGCATTTGACGTTGTTTGAATAGAAGGTTTGACGCCTCCCAGGGAAACAAGAACCTTGGGAGGCGCAGCCATGTCCGGCTTCATCGCCCCTAATGGTTCGTAGGCCTGATGGTTGGTAGGATGGAGCGCTGGGCGCGCTGTGAGCGTCCGATTTCGGGTGCTTCTCAGGGATTAAGGCTATTGAGTGAGAGGGAGAGCGCTGTGGCGGAAGGGCAGGTAGCGACCAAGAAAATGTCCGAGGCGATCACCAGGACGTTGCCGTTTCTGCGTCGCTATGCGCGGGCAGTTACCGGATCGCAGCAGCAGGGAGATGAATGGGTTCGGCTTTGCGCTGAGGTTGCCGTGCAGCAGCCCGAGCTCATTGCCGAGGCCGAGGATACGAAAGTGGGCGTGTTCGCGCTGTTCCATCGACTGCGCCAGCCGTTCGGCGACATTGAGGTGGCGGCCAGCGGTGGCGAGAGCGTCAGCGGCCGGTTGAAGGAATCACTGACCGACATGGCGCCGATGCAGCGTCAGGTTTTGTTGCTCACCGTTCTCGAAGGATTCACCGTAAGCGACGCGGCCCACATTCTGGGCGTGAGCGTCGATGTGGCCGAGCGCAGCCTCGAGGAAGCACGTCGGGAGCTGCAGCGCGTAGCCTCGGTGCGCGTGCTGGTCATCGAGGACGAAGCCGTCATTGCACTCGATGTGGCGGACATCGTACGTAACGCCGGACACGAGGTCGTGGGTATTGCGGCCACTGAGAAGGCAGCGATCGACCTTGCCTCGAAGCACTCGCCGCATCTGGTGCTGGCCGATATTCAGCTTCGCGGTTCCGACAGCGGAATCTCCGCCGTCAATCAAATCATGAAATCGATGTCGGTGCCGGTGATTTTCGTCACCGGCTTCCCGGAGCGGCTGCTGACCGGCAAGCAGGTTGAGCCGGCGTTCGTGATCTCCAAGCCGTTCGATCCCGATCTCCTTCGCGCGGCTATCGCGCAGGCGCTCGATACCGTATCGATCTGACCGCGAGATCGGAGCAGATGCCGGCGCGATGGTCACTCCGGTCGACGCTGGTCGCGATTGCAGCATTGACGCTCCTGCCGATTCTCGGACTTGCCGCCTGGCAGGCCGAGCGGGAGCAGGCAGCGAAAGCTGACCTGCGGGAGGCATCGCTCACCGCTGCAGCCGACCTCGTTGGAGCGCGCTATGGCGAATTGATCGAAGCCTCGCGGCGCTTGCTTTCCGCGGCCTGCACGGCCGATGTCGTGCGCCAGAGCGCAAACATCCAGCCCGAACCTGTCGACGTCAGCCGTTGTGAATCCTACTTCACGCGCGTGCTTAGCACGGCGCCGTCGCAGTATTCCGTCATGCTAGTGACGGACGACCAGGGTGTCGCGCGTTGTGCCAGTCAGCCCACGGCAGTGGGCATGAGCTTCGCCGACCGCGATATCTTCCAGCAGGTGCGTTCTTCTGGCCAATTCGCGATGGGCGAACAAGTCGCAAGCCGCCTTGGACCGAATACGATCATTCCGGTGGCATTGCCGATCGCGAGCGATGGTGCCTTTCGCGGCATGTGCGCGGTCGGCATCACGCTCAAGGCCCTCGGCGACATTGCGGCCGCACCATCGTCAGGCTCGATCGGGGCAGCGGTCGTTGCCCGTGATGGGGCAACGATAGGCGGCGATCCGGTTGCAATGCGCCGGCTGCCGATGTCGTCTCGTCTTGCGGCATCTATTACCGGCGGCCAGTTGGACTTTTCCGAGTACGGACGGGATAGCTCTCTCTATCAGTTTCGCGTCCAGCCGATCACCGGCAGCACGCTCTTTGCGGTGACATCCGTGCCGATCCCGGACGGCATTACGGGATTGACCGAGGGCTGGGCGGCTTTCGGGCTGTTTGTACTGGCCGTGATCGTCGTATTGCTGGTGGTCTGGTTGAGCGCCAATCGCTGGTGTGTGCAGCCGCTGCGGTATATCCAGACCTTCGCCGAGAAGGTGGCGCGGGGCGAAGAGGCCAAGTTTGCACCGCCTCATGCCTGGTCACCGGAAATGGCCTCGATTGGCGCGGGTGTTTCGGCCATGGCAGAGGCAATCGCCAGCCGTGAAGCCGAACTGCGGGCCGGCCTCGAACAACGCGACCATATGCTGCGCGAGATCCACCATCGCGTGAAGAACAACCTCCAGATGATCTCGAGTCTGCTCAACCTACAGGCCGGCGAGATCAGGTCGCCGCGAATCCGGCGCTTCTTCGGCGACGCACAAAATCGCGTACTCACGCTTTCGATCCTGCACCGGCATCTCTACGAGCGTTCGAGCTGGTCACTGGTCGACTTTCAGCAGTTCATCAGCGATCTGGTGCGTCAGATCTCGGTGGGCCGCCGGGGTGCCGAACGGCAGGCGCCGCGCTACCATATCCGCGCGCCCATCATGGCGGTGGGACCCGACACGGCAATTCCCGTCGGCCTCATCGTGACTGAGGCCGTGAGCATCGCGCTCACTCACGATTTCGAGGGCGTGGCGTCGCCGGAAGTGCGAATCGAGACGATCGAGAAAGACGGACAGGTGGAGCTGGTGATCGAGGACAATGGCCTGAGACGCGATGCCGGTACCCTCGGCCCCGACGGCCGTGGCGGCTTCGGTCTCACGTTGATCCGAGGGCTGGCCATGCAGCTTGGCGGTGAAGCCACGATCTCGGTCAAGGAGGGTGGGGGCAGCCGTATTGCCGTCGTCTTCCCGGCGCCCGGCGCCGACGAGGGAGAGGATGTCTAATCTTCTCAGATCCGCACGCTCGATCGGCATCGTCGTCGGATTGACGATCGCCGTGTTGATCGCGAGCGGAATCATGCTCGCCGTCACCCATTCCAAGTCGGCCGCGCGACAGCAGCGGCTCGTGGTCAGTAATTACGAGACGATGGCGTTGATGCGCGACATGGTGATCGCGCTGCAGGATGCCGAGATCGGCCAGCGCGGCTATCTGCTGTCCGGCGATGCGACCCGGCTGGAGCCGTATGAGCGGGCGCGCGTGCGCATCGAGTCGGGCCTGCGGCAACTCGAGGCGTCCGTGGTCGGCAATCTCGATGCCACACGGCAGTTCCGCGAGTTCGCTACACTCGCGGGGGAGAAGCTCGAACAGCTCAACGCCACGGTCGGTGCTTACCAGCTCTACGGCCGCGAGGCCGCACTGGCGCTCGATCGGACCGGCGCAGGCCGCGCGATGATGGGGCAGGTGCGCCTGCTGGGCGATTCCTTCATCGAGGGCCAGCGTCTTCTTCTGGCGAGCCAGCTTGCGGCGCTGCGTTCGGAGCAGGAACAGGCCGACATTGCGGGCCTCCTGGTGATGGCAGGCGCTTTCATGTGTCTCGTCGCCGGCATTTATATCGTCGTCCGCGGTGCCGGCCGACTCGAGCGAACGCAGCAGGACCTGACCGCAAGGTCGCGGCTGCTGCAGATGACCCTTGAGAGTCTGCAGGACCCGATCTTCGTGCTCGATGCACAGGGCATGCTCGTGGCCTGGAACCGCGCATTCACCCAGCTTGCCGCATGGGATCCGGCCAAGCAGGCGCCGCTGACGCGCGATCAGCTGCTGTCCGATCGCTCGCCGGCGACGCGAGCCTTGCTTCAGCCGCTTGGCTTCGGCGCAGTGTCGGCCGATGCCGCCTCCGAAGACCGCACGTCGGTGGTGCGGGTATCGCACGACGGCAGGGACTTCGAGGTTTTTCGCGGTGAGATGGAGGGCGGTGGAGACGTCATCCGTTGCGTCGACATCACAGAGAAGCTGCGCGACGAAACGGCCCTGCGCCAGGGTCAGAAGATGGAGGCCACCGGCCAGCTCACCGGCGGCATGGCGCACGACTTCAACAACATCCTCCAGGTCATCAGGGCCAATCTCGATCTCCTAAAGGGGGAACTTGGTGGCCACGAGGCGGGGCTCGCGCGTGTCCAGACTGCGACTGCCGCGGCCGATCGCGGGGCGCGGCTCACACAGCAATTGCTGGCGTTCGCGCGCCGCCAGCCCCTGGCGCCGCAGCCGACGAACGTCGCCCACCTGATCGGCGACCTTGCCGATTTGCTGCGCCATTCGTTGGGCGAGCGCATCGCCATCGAGTTCAAGGTGGCGGACAATCCGTGGAACGCCAGGATCGATCCCAGCCAGCTTGAGAATGCCATCCTGAACCTGTCCATCAATGCGCGAGACGCCATGCCGGAAGGCGGCACCGTCCGCGTGGAGGTCTCGAACGCCACCCTGGACCGTCGCTACGCCGCCCTGCATCCGGACGTGACGCCGGGCCCCTATGTGTTGGTGGATGTCAGCGACACGGGCAGCGGCATGCCGCCGGAGGTCGTCGCCCAGGCCTTCGATCCATTTTTCACTACTAAGAGCGACGGCAAGGGAACAGGCCTGGGGCTCAGCATGGTCTACGGCTTCGTGCGCCAGTCGAATGGCCACATCCGGATCGACAGTGCGATCGGGCAGGGCACCAGCGTGAAGCTCTATCTGCCTCGGACCCAGGACGCCGTCGTCGACGACGACGCGGTCGCAGCGACGATCCTGACGGGCAGCGAGCGCATCCTGGTTGTCGAGGACAGCGACGACGTGCGGCATGCCGTTGTCGATATGCTCACAGGATGGGGTTATCGCGTCGTTTCCGCCGAGAATCCCGACGTTGCCGCGGCACTGTTCGAAAAGGACCCGGCCTTCGACTTGTTGTTCACCGATGTCGTGATGCCCGGGACAATGACGGCAATCGAGCTTGCCGAACTGGTTCAGAAGCAGCGACCAGGGATTGCCGTGCTGCTGACCTCCGGCTTCGCCCGCGACCTCGTTCCGGATTTCAGCCGTATGGGCTATCCGCTGATCCCCAAGCCCTACAGCAGTGAGGCGCTGGCGGCGCGCGTACGCGCTGTCCTGGCCGCGCGCCGGCCGCGAGCAGCGGCCAAGCCGGAGGCTGCACCGTCTGCAGCGACCCCGAAAGCGCCGGCGTTTACCGATCGTCCGAGGCACATTCTTCTCGTGGAGGACGAGATCGTCCTGCGTATGTCCACCACGGACATGCTCGAGCAGATGGGGTGCGTCGTGTCCGGCGTCGGGACCGGAGAGCAGGCCCTGGAGCTGCTGGCGAAGGACGGGAAGTACGATCTCCTTCTGACCGACCTCGGCTTGCCCAGCATGAGCGGGGAGGAATTGGCGAATCGAGTCCGCCAGCAGTACCCGACTCTGCCGGTGGTAATAGCCAGCGGTTACGGTCCGTCGGGGCCCCTAGTCGAGGGTACGCAGTTCATCTCCAAGCCCTATTCGGCCATCGATCTCCAGCAGGCACTGGACCACGCGGCGAGGAGAGCGGCCGCCTGATTTCGCGTGTCGCGTGCAACCCTGGGCCGTTTTATGGCGTTTCTTCGGCAAGCGGGGAATGTCAAAGGCTGGAGGGGCAAGATGGAATCCAGGCAAGTTCCCGACGCCACGCATGCGTCGAACATGTCTTCGGACGAGGCGTCGCGCAATCCACTGGCGGGCGAGCTTATGGATCTTTACGTCGCGATGATCGTCGTGATCCCTCTCGCATTCTTTCTGAAATCGCTGTGGTCATTCTGAGGCGGCAACCTCGGCTGCTGCCCCTCGTTGTTGATCCGACGGTTTCACAAGGAGGTTTTCGATGCGTTCACTCGCCGTTCTTGCCGCGTGTGCCGGCCTTGCCATCGGCGCACTGCCCGTCGCCGTCAACGCACAGGCGTCGGGCCAGACCACCACTCAGAACGACGTGAAGACGATCTGGGAGAAGTTCAAGGGTAGCTGGAATCAGACCAAGGGAGCGGTGAAGGAGCAGTGGGCCAAGCTCACCGACGACGACCTGCTCGCCATTGAGGGGCGGCGCGATCAGCTCGTCGGCAAGATCCAGACGCGTTACGGCATTTCGAAGGAAGAGGCCGAAGCCCAGGTGAGCACCTGGGAGCAGCGTCGCTATCGCGACATGTAAGGACATGTGAGGTCTCGCGCTGCACCAGGCCAAGGAGAGAAAACATGAAGCGTCACATTCATCTGGCGACGCTTGTCGGCGTGATGGGGTTGGTCGCGGCAACCGCTGCCGTTGCCCAGGTCCCGCAATTCCGTGACGAGAAGACCGGCAAGGTCTGGACGCCGGAAAACGTGAGCAAGGACAACCAGACCCCTCAGCAGCAGGCGGCGATGCCGGCAACGCCGGCGGATAAAGCTTTCGATCCGAACAGCCAGGCCGTGACGATGCCACCCGTGGTCCAGCGGCCGCGCGGCAACTTGATGGGCACTGTACCGATCACCGCCGGCCCGACGGTACCGATCGCCACGCTCGATGGCGCATGGCTGCAGGCGGTGCCGCAGCAGAACTGGCTGTCCGCGATCTACGTGACCAACAACAGCGCAGGCGTCGTCGATGCCGTGGTGAGCTGCCTGTTCACCAATGGTGGCCGGCCCGTCCAGGAAGTTCGGGTGGTGGCACCACCGTCGGGGCCTGGCGAGCGCTGGGGCATGCCGGTCTACGGTCCGCGCGTAGACATCTTCGTTGATCGCGTGACCTGTCGATTGGTCTCGCCGCCGTAGCGATCTAGCGCCCGTTTCGCCGCATGTCGAAACGGGTCAAGCGTTCCACTTTCCGGCAAAGCCCGTTACCTTCGCCTTCCGGGGAAGAAGGATAGCGAATGCGTAGCATTGGAATTGGACGGCGGACCGCACTTGCAGGCAGCGCAGCATTGGCGGGCGCTTCATTGATCAGGCCGCGGGAAGCGCGGGCGGCCAAGGCGCTGACGGTGGTGCTCGAATCCGAGGTCACGATCCTCGATCCCCACGTCATCACCGCCACAATCACGCGAACGTTCGGGCTGCATGTCTTCGATATGCTGTTTGCCATGAACGAGAAGGGCGAGATCAAGCCGCAGATGGTCGAAGGCTACGAGGCGAGCCCCGACAAGCTTACCTGGACCTTCGTGCTGCGCGACGGCCTGAAGTGGCACGACGGAAATCCGGTGACGGCCGAGGATTGCGTCGCATCCCTGAAGCGTTGGTCTGTCCGCGATCCGCTGGGCAAGATGCTCATGACGGATACGGAAACGCTCGAGGCCAAGGATCCGAAGACGATCAGATTGGTCCTCAAGCAGCCGTTCCCGTTGCTTCTCGACGTGCTCGGCAAGCCCAACGCGCCGCTGCCGGTCATGATGCCGGCACGGCTCGCTGCGACGCCGGCGGACCAGCGCATCGGCGATCCGATCGGTTCGGGCCCGTTCCGCTTTCTCAAGGATCAATGGCGGCCGGGCAATGCGATGGTCCTTGAGCGCAACCCGGCCTATGTGCCGCGCAAGGAGGCACCGGATTTTCTGGCCGGCGGCAAGGACGTCAAGATCGACCAGCTCGTGCTTCGCGTCATGCCCGATCAATCGACGGGCGCCAACGCGTTGATCGCCGGCGAAATCGACTACATGCAGTATCTGCCTTTCGACATGCTGCCGATCCTTGAGAAGGAGAAGAGCATCAAGTTGATGGGCCTGGGCGGCATCCACCAGTTCCAGGGAAATTTCCGCCTGAACCATGCCTTCCCGCCGTTCGACAATCCGGCGGTGCGCAAGGTTCTATGGAAGCTGGTCGATCAGAATGCGACGCTGACGGCCATTGGCGTACCCGACAAGTATCAGACCAAGAACTGCTCCTCTTTCTGGATGTGCGGCACGCCACTTTCAACCGACGCAGGGGCGGGCGCGGCGAAGGTCGACCTGGCGGCGGCCAAGGCCGAGCTTGCAGCCTCGGGTTACAAGGGCGAGCCGGTCATCATTCTTGAAGTCGCAGGTTCGATCAGCCAGACCGCCTCGCGTGTGCTCGTCCAGAACATGCGTGATGTTGGCTTCACCGTCGAACAGCAGCCGCGCGATTGGCCGACCGTACTGGCGCGTCGCGCCAAGAAGGACGGCTGGTCAATGTTTCCGGTCTACTCCAACGGCACCGACATGTATTCGCCGCTGACGCACTTCTATGTGGCGGCGACATGCAACGACTTCCCCGGATGGTCCTGCGACACCCGAATACCCGACCTGCTCAAGGCGTTTACGCGCGCCAGCACGCTGGAAGAGCGCAAGAAAATTGCCGCCGATATTCAGGTGCTTTCCTACGAGCTGGTGCCCTCTCTCATGTGGGGACAGTTCACCATCCCCGCAGGCTATCGAACCGAACTCAAGGGGCTGATCCAGTCGTCCTATCCGATGTTCTGGCAGGTCGATAGGTAGTCCTGTGCGGGAACTGACGATACCTCCTCACGTTGTCGTGCCGGGATGTAAAGTAGATCCCAAGGAGGTATCGGATGCTGAAGCGGTTGGTGCCCGTGCTTGTCGCGGCCGTAGCCCTCGGCGCGTGCGCGACCGAGACGCGTGTCGTGGTGGCGCCGGATGATGCGTGTGCGACCTATGGCTTCAGAGTCGGTACGGCGGCCTACGATCAGTGTCGGGCGCGCGAATATTCGGCGCGCCAACAGGGCAGGGTCGTCGTCGGCTATTCGGAGCCGCAGATCTACGCCGACGCTCAGGCAGCTTGCCGGGCTTACGGCCTTGTGCCTTACGACCGGACCTACGACGTCTGCGTACAGCGGGAGTATGCGGCCCGGCGTCCGGTCTGACGCTTCATCGATTGTGGACGGAGTATAGATGTCAGTAACGCATAACCCCGTCCGCTCTCGTTACGAGATGCCGACCGAGCATGGTCTGGCGATCGCCGAGTATCGCCAGCAGGGCGACAGGCTCGTCTTCACGCACACGGAGGTACCTCCGAAGGACCAGGGGAAGGGCTTGGCTGCGAAGCTCGTCGATGCGGCTCTCAAAGATACGCATCGCCGTGGCCTAAAGATCGTGCCTGCCTGCAGCTACATCGTTGCCTATGTGCGCCGTCATCCCGAGTTCGACGACAGCGCGCGATGATGTTCGATCTCTGCGCTAGCCGCCGTAGGGTAAGAGGAAGTACCAGGCGAGTGCAAGCGCCACGACCGCGCCGATCGACGAGGCCAAGAGGATCATGAAGATACGTCCGCTGATAAGGCCACTGCGCGCTTCGGTCGGGGAGAGTTCGCGTTTCATCGGCCCTCCTTAAGGGTTGTGAACTGCCACTTGATCAACGTCCCCGGCACCAAAGCGGTTGCCACTTCGGCAACCACCCCGAATCGGCCCGCGTTAATTGCTCGACCTATCAAACAGGGAGCGAGCGATGTTGTATTGGGCGCTGATGTTTCTGGTAATCGCGATAGTGGCGGGCGTTTTCGGCTTCGGCGGAATTGCCTCGGCCGCGACGGGCATGGCGCAGATCCTGTTCGTCATCGCGCTGGTGCTGTTCGTCGTCAGCCTGTTCGCAGGCTTTGTTCGTCGCAACAGCCCTTAGGCTGCAGCGGTCGCGATGAAGTGGCGGCGAAGCGCGGCGCGCGCTGCGTTGCCGGCTTCGCGGTCCCAGCAATTCACGATCGCCACCCGGAAACCGCCGGGTGGCATGGCATGGCGGTGAGGAGCCAGTCCCTCGTGAAAAGTGATCTGGACGCTTGAAATGCCAGACTGTTGCTCGATGCCGCGCACCATCTCGGCAGGCGGATGACGGTATTGCGGACCATGCGGCAGGAAAAGAACCACGCTGTATCCCAGCCGCCTGTCGCGATCGTCGTAGCGCCACACCTTGTGGGTGTAGAGTTCGATCAGGGCCTCGATCCAGGGATCGCCGCCGTAGAGATCGGGCCATTGATCGGCAAAGCGCAGATGCACTTCGATGATGCGACCGCCGATCGTTTCGAGGTTGACCATGCCAGTGTAGCCCGCGAGGTGCTGCCGGCACCAGTTGGCTCCCCAGGTTTCGACAGCGGGCTCGGCTGAAGAAGCGACTTCCCAATGATCGAACGTACCGTCGCCGGAAGCCAATCCGCGGGCGTGGCGCCACCATGTCGGGGAACCATCGACGAGCGCGACGTCGCTGCTGATGTGGTCTCCTTCGAGGAGGGCCATCCACATGTGGCCCGGCTGGTATGCGGCTTCGTAATCGGCGGCCGAGCGCAAGGTTCGGCTGCCCACGCCCATCCCCTTCAGGTTGTAGAGCGGCTTGGAGAAGACCGGATAGCGATGAGGCGCCACCCCATGCGGTGCCGCGTCCAGCCCCTGTCGAAGCGCTACTTCCAGCTTGTCGTAAACCCAGCGATGCCGTGGATTCCAGGTCCAGGCGTCGCTGTCCTCAGTCGGTATGAGAGTGTCCGGAGGGCAGGGCACCCTCTCGAAATATTGAGTACGCCAGGGATCGATCTCGCAAATCGGCACTTGCTTGCCTCGGGTGGGCGCGTCGACGTTGCGAGCGTGACGGCGCGACCGCGCTCTTGCAACCGGACAGTGGGCTACCAAGTTAGGACCTGCGGAGGTTTCGTGCCTGATCCGACCACGCCTGAACTGCAAGCAAACGATCTCGACGGCCTCCGGCGGTTCCTGTCGATTCGTTCGCATACCGAGGGACTTGCTGCGCCGCTGTCGGCGGAAGACCAGACGGTCCAATCGATGCCCGATGCCAGCCCCACCAAATGGCACCTTGCGCACACAACCTGGTTCTTCGAAACCTTCGTGCTGCGGCCGTATGTCGGCGGCGGCTACCGGGTGTTCGACCCAGCTTACGAGTATCTCTTCAATTCTTACTACGAGGCTGTCGGGCCGCGACATCCCCGCCCGCAGCGCGGCTTGATCACGCGTCCCGGCGTGGCCGATGTGATGGCCTATCGCCGTCATGTCACCGAGGCGATGGCTGCCTTCCTCTCTGCTGGCAATGCCAGCAACGTCGGCGACATTGTCGAGCTCGGCCTTCAGCACGAGCAGCAGCATCAGGAATTGATCCTGATGGATATCAAGCATGCCCTTTCGCTCAACCCCCTCAAGCCCGCCTATCGAGCCTCGTCTGGGCGGACCGGCGTTGCGGGGGCGTTGGGTTGGCGGGAGTTCGAGGCCGGTCTCGTCGAGGTCGGCCACGATGGACGAGGATTTGCCTTCGACAACGAAGGGCCTCGCCATCGCATCTGGCTTGACGCCTTTGCATTGGCCCTTCGGCCGGTGAACTGCGCGGAGTTCCTCGGCTTCATCGAAGACGATGGCTATCGGCGCCCCGAGTTCTGGCTATCGGCAGGGTGGGATTGCGTGAGGCAGCGCGACTGGCAGGCGCCGCTCTATTGGGAACAGCGCGACGGCGCCTGGATGATCTATACGCTCTCGGGGCTCGAGCCACTCGATCGCTCAAGGCCGGTTTGCCATGTCAGCGGCTTCGAGGCTGCCGCGTTTGCAAAGTGGGCGGGCAAGCGGCTGCCGCGTGAAGCCGAATGGGAAGTGGCTGCATCCTCGCTCGACGGCATCGGCGAGGTCTGGGAATGGACCGCCAGCCCCTACGTTGCCTACCCCGGCTATAGCGAGCCGCCGGGCGCGATCGGCGAATACAACGGCAAGTTCATGGCCAATCAGACGGTGTTGCGCGGCGGTTGTACCGCAACTCCGCAAGGCCATGCCCGCGCGACCTACCGCAACTTCTTCCCGCTCGATGCGCGCTGGATGTTCGGCGGCATTCGCCTTGCAGAGGACCTTCGATGAATCTCCCTATCGCAACGCTTGAACGCCCTGATGTAACCGCGCGCGAGGAGTTCCGAAACGCGGTCATCTCGGGACTCAGTTCGACACCGCGCGCTATTCCCGCTCGCTTTCTCTACGATGCTCGCGGCTCCGCGCTCTTCGACGAGATCTGCGAGTTGCCCGAGTACTATCCGACGAGAACCGAAACGGCGATTCTCGGCCGATGCGCCGCCGAGATCGCGCAGCGTGCCGGGCCGGATTGCGTGCTGGTCGAGTTCGGCAGCGGCTCCAGCGTGAAGTCGCGTCTGCTGCTGGACGCAATGCCTGATCTCGATGCCTACGTGCCCATCGATATCTCGCGCGAGCATCTGGACGAGACGGCCGCACGGTTGCGCCGCGATTACCCGGGGCTGCGTGTCGAACCGGTGTGCGCCGACTATATGGCGCTCGACGGCCTGCCGGCCTTCATCAACGGCGCCCGGCGTATCGGCTTCTTTCCCGGGTCGACCATCGGCAACCTCACGCCCGAAGAAGCGACGGCCTTTTTGCGCCGGGCCCGCCGGCTGCTGCGCGACGACGGCGCGCTGATCCTTGGCGTGGACCTCAAGAAGGATTCGCAGAGGCTACACGATGCCTATAACGATTCGGCCGGCGTGACGGCTCAGTTCACGCTCAATCTCTTGCGCCGGATGAACCGGGAGCTCGACGCCAACTTCGATCTCGCGGCCTTCGCTCACGAGGCCTTCTACAGTCCGGACGAAGGCCGTATCGAGATCTACTTTCGCAGCCTGCGTTCGCAGACAGTGACCGTAGCGGGACGCCGCTTCTTCTTCGCCGCAGGAGAGCGAGTTCATACGGAGTATTCATACAAGTACGACGATGCCGGGATTGCTGCTCTGGCCCAAAGCGGCGGCTTTGCCATTGCGAAGACTTGGACCGATCCAGAGCATCTGTTCGCCGTTGCCTGGCTGCAGGCCGCTGCCTGAGTCATCTGGCGACAAGAAGGTTCCACAAACAAGCAGCCCGCCCCCGAGGTCTCTCGAGGACGGGCTTTGCGACTAGATAGGGGAGAAAGGCGCCGCCGAAGCGGGGGCAGAGGCGACGCATACTTATCCAGTCACGGCACATCAACGAGGGCGCCCCTGTGGAAGTTGCAGGAAAATGCTCGGAAAGATCAGATCTCCTTAAGCGTCTGATTTTCAGTCACTAATTCCCGTTCGTGGGAGCCTAAAGAGGGTGCCACCACTTGCCGGCCAGGACGACACCGGCGGAAAGCAGGCGCCTGTCACCTTCGAGACGCTCGCCAATCGAATCGGCGTAGTCGAACTTGCCAGCGGCGATAGTGATTACCGTGGCTTCGCCGACGCTGCCGACCTTGAGGCTGCCGAGCTCCGGACGGTTGATCGCCTTGGCGGCATTCACGGTGGCGAGCTTGATGACCGTCGGCAGGTCGACGCCGAGGCAGAGGAACTTCGACATGGTGGTCAGCAAGTCGAAGGCTGGACCTTCGATCGAGATCACATGGACGTCGGAGGAAATGACGTCGGGTAGGAAGCCTGCCGCCAGCATCTTGCGTGTCGTGCCGAAGCCGAACGAGCCGCCGCCATGGCCAATATCGAAGATCACGCCACGCTGGCGTGCCGCCAGGATCTCGTCGCGCACCTGGCCGTCGGGGCGGACGGGTGCGTTGGGGAAGGGGCGGAAGCAGTGGGTCAGGATGTCCCCCGGACGGAGACGGCTCACCACCTCGTGCCGCGACGGCGGCGGCGCATCGAGATGAGCCATCAGCGGCAAGCCGACTTCCTCGGCGACGTCCAGGGCGATGTCGAGCGGCATGATGCCGGAATCGCCGCTGGCCGACTTGCCGACGCGCACCTTCACGCCGAGCACCAGATCCTTGTGCTCGCGCGCCACCCGCGCCGCTTCGCGCGCGTCGAGCAGGCGCATGTCGGCGCTCTCGCCCACCATCACGGTCTTCGAGAAGGCGAAGATGCCGGGGAAGGAGACGTTGAGGAACGGCAGGATGCGGACCGGGGAGGTCTCGATCACGTGTTTGCGGAAGCCGTGGAAGTTGCCCGGGCCCGCACTGCCGGCATCGATGAAGGTCGTGACGCCGCCGGAGCGCGCCACCAGCTCGGCCTCGACGCCGAGCGAGGTGCCGCCCCAGTAGACGTGCGTGTGCAGGTCGATCAGGCCGGGCGAGACGATCTTACCCTCGACGTTGCGGGTGTCTTTGCCGGTGAGGCCGTCGCCGATCGCGGCGACCTTGCCGCTCGCGAAGGCGATGTCCGTCACCTTGTCGATCCCTTGTGAGGGATCGACCACGCGGCCGCCCTTGAGGACGAGATCGTTCATCTCAGCCCCCGACCTGGTCGACATTGCGTACGGCGCCGTGTGCCGCCGACGTTGCCAGGGCTGCATAGGCGCGCAGCGCCGCCGATACCTTGCGGTCGCGCTTGGGCTTCCACGCCTCGCGGCCCTTGGCCTTCATCGCTGCCCGCCGGGCCTCGATCTCGGCCTCCGGAACGGCCAGCGCGATGGAGCGGGACGGGACGTCGATCTCGATCGGATCGCCGTCCTGGACCAGGCCGATCGTTCCGCCCGATGCCGCTTCCGGCGACATGTGACCGATCGACAGGCCCGACGATCCACCGGAGAAGCGGCCATCGGTGATCAGCGCACATTGCGCTCCAAGCCCGCGCGCCTTGATGGCGCTGGTCGCCGCCAGCATCTCCTGCATGCCTGGCCCGCCCTTGGGGCCTTCATAGCGGATCACCACGACGTGCCCGGCGGCGACCTTGCCGGCATGGATGGCCGCGGTGGCGTCGTTCTCGCTGTCGAACACGATCGCCTTGCCCTTGAACTTGAGCACGCTCGGATCGATGCCGGCAGTCTTCACGATGCAGCCGTCGGTCGCCAGGTTGCCGTAGAGCACGGCGAGGCCACCGTCCTGGCTGTAGGCGTGCTCGAAGTCGCGGATGCAGCCGTTGGCCCGGTCGAGATCGAGTTCGGGATAACGCTTGTTCTGCGAGAATGCCTGCGTGGTGCGCACGCCGCCGGGGGCGGCGCGATAGAAGGTCTTCACGCCTTCGTCGGCGCCGTTGCCGACGTCCCAACGCTTCAGCGCATCGCCCATGGTCGCGGAATGGACTGTCGCGACATCGCGATGGATCATGCCCTTGCCGTCGAGGATGCCGAGCAGCGCCATGACGCCGCCGGCGCGATGCACGTCCTCGATGTGCCAGAGCTGCGAGGAGGGGGCGAGCTTGGAGAGATGTGGCGTGACGCGCGAGAGGCGGTCGATGTCCTTCATGGTGAAGGGGATCTCGCCCTCGAAGGCGGCGGCCAGCAGATGCAGTACGGTGTTGGTCGAGCCGCCCATGGCGATGTCGAGCCGCATGGCGTTCTCGAACGCCTTGAAGTTGGCGATCGAGCGCGGCAGCACCGAAGCATCGTCCTTGCCATAGTGCTGTTTGGTCAGCTCGACGATGCGCCGGCCGGCCTCGAGGAACAGCTCGCGACGGTCGGCATGGGTGGCGAGGACGGTGCCGTTGCCCGGCAGCGACAGGCCGAGCGCTTCGGTGAGGCAGTTCATCGAGTTGGCGGTGAACATGCCGGAGCAGGAGCCGCAGGTCGGGCAGGCCGAGCGTTCGTAGACCTCGACGTCTTCCTTTGCCACGCCCGGCTTGTAGGCGGTCAGCATGGCGTCGATCAGGTCGACCTTGATATCCTGGCCCTTCCAATTGACCTTGCCGGCTTCCATCGGACCGCCCGATACGAAAATCGCCGGCACATTGAGGCGCATCGCGGCCATCAGCATGCCGGGGGTGATCTTGTCGCAATTGGAGATGCAGACCATCGCGTCGGCGCAATGGGCGTTCACCATATACTCGATGGAATCGGCGATCAGGTCGCGCGAGGGCAGGGAATAGAGCATCCCCTCGTGGCCCATCGCGATGCCGTCGTCGACGGCGATGGTGTTGAACTCCTTGGCGACGCCGCCGGCACGCTCGATCTCGCGCGCAACCATCTGGCCGAGATCCTTGAGGTGGACGTGGCCGGGGACGAACTCCACGAAGGAATTGACGACCGCGATGATGGGCTTCTCGAAATCCGCATCGGTCATGCCGGTGGCGCGCCACAGGGCGCGGGCGCCGGCTGCATGCTGGCCGCTGGTGGTTTTTGACGAACGATAGACACCCATGATCAGGCTTCCTTCGGGCAAAGGGCATTCTGCAGACCGAGTCATTTGCCGGGGCTGGAGCCGGAAGCCAAGGGCTGTGTTTCGCAGGGAGGCGCTATTTTGCCGCTATCTCTGGCGTTTGCCGCTCCATGCCCGGCCCAGAGCGCCGGTGCGGGGCAAAACGAGGCCTTCCAGGCCGAGCCAATCGGCCATCAGCCTCAGCTCATCGCGCAACGGCTCCGCGACCGCCTTGGCCTCGATGCCCGATTCGAGGTGGGCTGCAGGGACCAGGAGCTTCGAACTGGCCCGGTCGGCCTTGAGATCGACGCGGCCGACCAGCCGGTCGCCCAGCAGGAAGGGCAGCACGTAGTAGCCGTGTTTGCGCTTGGCGACGGGCGTGTAGATCTCGATGCGGTAAAAGAAATCGAAGATGCGTTCCGTACGGTCGCGCTCCCAGATCAGCGGATCGAAAGGGGCCAGCAGGGCGCGCGCCTCGACGTTGCGCGGCTGCCGCGCCTGGGGATCGAGATAGGCGGCGTGCTTCCATCCTTCGACCGATACGGGCAGCAGATCGCCAGCCTCGACCAGTTCGGCCAGCCGCGCCTTGGTATCGGCGACGGGCAGCCGGAAATAGTCGCGCAGGTCGTATTCGGTCGCCACGCCCAAGGCACGGGCGGAGATGCGCAGCAGTTCGCGCTGCGCTTCTTCCGGTGAGGGCGTCGGCAGGGCCTGCACGTGAGGTGGCAGCACGCGTTCGGTGAGGTCGTAGACCCGCTCGAAGGTGCCGCGCCTCGTGGCGGTCGTGACGATGCCGGCGAAGAACAGCCATTCGAGTGCAAGCTTGCCGTCGTTCCAGCCCCACCAGGGACCACGGCGTTCGCCGCCGTTGCCGAGATCGGATGCTGCCAGCGGTCCTTGCCGCTCGAGTTCGCGACGCACCTCTTCGATGTAGGCGCTCTTGTCGCGGTAGAATTTGGGCAACCAGCCCTTGCCGGTCCCCGCGGCGGCGCGAGCCATGCGCCACCGCAACAATGGCTGTGAGGCGAGTGGCAACAGCGATGCCTCGTGCGCCCAGAACTCGAACAGGCCGCGCCGGCTTTTGCGTCCCCAGGCGAGACCATCGAGATGGGTGCTGTCGTAGTTCCCCAGCCGCGAGAACAGAGGCAGGTAGTGAGCGCGCGTCAGCACGTTCACCGAATCGATCTGCAGCAGCCCCAGCCGGTCGATGGCGCGTTTCACATGGCCGAGATTGGAGGCTCCATCCGGCCGGGGCGTATTGAACCCTTGTGCGGCAAGGGCGATGCGGCGGGCCGAGGCGGCCGAAAGTTTTTCACGGGAGCGGGGCACGGCGCGACACTAGAGCGTATTCCGCTCGGATGTCATCGACTCTTCGGCGCATAAACGCACTGAGCGTCAGTGCTGGCAATTTGCCAGCAGGTCGCTCTAAGGCGCCATCGACCTCAACGCCTTCTCGTCGATGAAGTCGGCGAGCAGGCCGGCGCCGAGATCGGACCAGTGCACGCCGCTGTCGGAGAACAGGTCGTGCTTGTTGCCCTTGTAGGCGGCAACGACATCGTTGGAATCGATCACCAGCACGCCCATCTGGCGCGCGACCTCGGCCCCCTGACGCGAGTAGCGCAGGAGCTGCGTGTTGCGTCCTACCTCCGGCAGGCCGCCGACGATGACATAGACCGGCTTGGCGCCGTTCTTCCGGATCAACTCGATGAACTCGCGTAGCGTGCGGTCGAAGTTTTCGGCGACGACAAGATTGATGCCGGGATCGACTGGTGGCGGTGCGGTCGCGCCGTGAGTATCGGTATGGCCGGCGGAAAAGAACCAATCGGCGGCGCCCGTATATTCGAGGAAGCGCACGATGGTCGAATTGCGCTTCAGCCATCGTCCCTGATCGAGGTGCTTGGAGAAGAGGCCGTGCTTGCCCTCGGCGAGGGCGCGTTCGAGGCTGATGCCTTCGGCCCGCAACAGCTCTTCGTTGGCTTGCTCGTTGATGCCGGAATAGATGATCACGATATCGGGCTTGAGACGCGGAAGATCGCGCTTGGCGCGGGCGACCTCCTGGCCGATCGACCACATGATGGCGCCGGCATTCAGGACCTGCGACTTCGGATTTGTCCGCGCACGGAGATTCTCTTGCAGGCGCAGGGGCCAGGCGCGGTCCGTTTCGAGGTTGTAGCAGAAGGTCGTCGAGCCACCGTAGGCGATCACCCGATAGGCGCCGGGCGGCTTGGGTTCGATCACGTCTTCCTTGTTGCGGAAGCCGAGATTGTTGGTCTGTGAATTCGAGTTGTAGGCGTTGCTGGCATGGATCGCGCCGAGTTCTTCGTCGTAAGTCCAGAGGCCGTAGGATTTCCCGGGAACGCCATGCTTGAAATGGAGGATGGCGTATCCTGCACCTTCGATTGCCAGGATGACGGCGACCGGAAAGCCAACGACCAGGATCAGGCTGAACAAGACCTTCTTCCAGAGCGGGAGATCTGGGCCTTTGGTCGTCTGCGCCATGAGAATACGTCACGCCTTCATTTGTCGATCGACTATCGGTCAAGCCGGTGGGCCGTTCAAGTTCGAGCGCGCTGTTCAATGCGTGCAACCGCCTTGGCGACGGCTTCGGCTTGCCGGTTAGAGATGTGCCCGTTGGCCTTGTACTCCTGGCAGACCTTGCGAAGGAAAGGACTTGCTGCCGCATGGGCCTCGGCGCGTTTCATGAGCGCGTCGTGGACATGTGGTACTTCGCGCCGGGCGGTGTTCCTGGCTCGATAGAGCTTGATGCCGATGGCGACGACGGCCGCCACGCCTACGACGATCAGTATCTCCGTTGGAATGCCGGTCAACGGAAGGCCATTTCTGCCCGTTGGGCCATGGCGAGCAGGGGCCGGTCATGCAGGCGCGGCGCTACGATTTGCAGGCCTACGGGCAAGCCGTCGCGGCCGGTGCCGCAAGGAACCGAAATGCCCGGCACCAGGGCGAGATTAAACAGCGGCGTGAAGACAGCATGGCCGCGCGGACCTGCCTGCTTGTTCTCGATCACCTTGGGATAGACCTGTTCGACGGGCCACGACACGCAGGCCGTGGTCGGAGTCAGGAGATAATCATACTCGGTGAAGAACTGGGCGACCGAACGCGCGCAGGCATCGGCGAGGCGGAAGGCCGACACGACATCGGTACCGTGCACGTCACGGCCGCGCTCGATCAGGCCCGAGACATTGTCGCCGAACAGGTTCTTGTCCGCCGCATGCTGTTCGCCATAGAGCAACGCCGAGGCCGCGGCGTTCACGGCTGAGAAAGCCGCCTCGCTCGTACTCTCGGGCCACGCGACGTCGGCTTCCTCGATGCGCCAGCCTGCTGCGCGCAGCTTGCCGATGGCTGCCTCGAAGGCTGCCATGACATCCGGGTCGACCGCGACGTTGAGGCCGAGGCGTGGGCTCACCGCGATGCGCGGTTGAGAGGGCGGCGGTATGTCGAGCAGGGCGACGGAGTGCGGATCGCGCCGGTCGGGGCCGGCCATCACCTCGAACGCTACGCGGGCATCGGCAACCGAGCGGCCCATGGGCGCCGTTACGCCGTAGAGAGGCCCGTAGGCGCCCCCGAAGCCGAACGGCGAGGGGATGGCGCCAGCCGATGTCTTGAGACCGACGACACCGCAATGCGACGCCGGGCGGCGGCCAGACCCGCCGCCATCGGTGCCGAGGGCAATCGGCGAGAATCCGGCTGCCAGGGCTGCCGCGGCGCCACCGGACGAGCCGCCTGGCGTCAGCGCCGGGTTCATTGGATGGCGCGAGGGGCCATAGACCTTGTTTTCCGTGTGCCCCTTGGCGGCCATCTCGGGGGTGTTGGTCATGCCGAGGAAAATCCCGCCGGCATTCTTCAGGCGTTCGACGGCGACGGCGTCGCGCGGCGGCTTGAAATCCTTGTGGAGCAGCGAGCCGTTGGTGACGCGACGCCCCTGCACCCAGGTCGTGTCCTTCACCGTATAGGGCACTCCGAGGATTGGGCCGTCGAAGCCTTGTTTACGTCTGGCATCGACGGCATCCGCCGATGCGCGCGCCTCAGCCGGGTCGAAGTCGACAATGGCGGTGAGCTGCGCGTTCTTCGCCTCCACGCGCGCGATCGCCATCTCGGCGATATCGCGTGCCTTGGTCTTGCCCGCACGCACCGCGTCGGCAATGGCGGCAGCACCCTGGTCCAGCAACTCGGTCATACAGTTTTCCCCCGAAGCGTTTCGGGCGGCATGTTACGGTATGAAGCTATGTCGTTGGAGAGTGATCTCTATGCGCCGGTGAAGGCGCTGCTGGAAGGACAGGGTTACGTCGTCAAGGGCGAGGTGCGGGGCTGCGATGTCGTCGCAGTGCGCGGTGCGGAACCGCCCGTCGTGGTCGAATTGAAGCGGGCTTTCGGGCTGGGGCTGGTCCTGCAAGGCGTCGACCGCCTGGCGCTCACCGATCTCGTCTATCTCGCTGTCGGCCAATGGCCTAAGCAGATGAAGAACGTCAAGAAGCTCTGCCGTCGGCTGGGCTTGGGATTGATCGTGGTCGGGGGCGACAAGGCCGACGTGGTAATCGACCCGGCGCCCTATCTGCCACGAAAGAACAAGCGCAAGGCGGGACGGATGCTGGGCGAGCATGCGCGCCGCGTCGGCGATCCCAACCTTGGCGGGCAGGCGATGCGGGCCCCGCTGATGACGGCCTATCGCCAGCAGGCGCTGCGCTGCGCCGAACTGCTGGCGCTGAACGGACCCATGAAGCTCGCCGCCATGCGCGCCGCGGCCGATGTCCCGAACGTGGCAAGTATCTTGCAGAGCGACGTCTATGGCTGGTTCGAAAGGGTGGAGCGGGGCGTCTATGCGATCACGCCGAAAGGGCGGCAGGGGTTGGAGCGGTTCGACCGCAAGACGGCATAGATGCTGATCGCCCAGCTTTCGGATCCGCATGTCCGCCCGAAAGGCGAATTCTACCAGAGTGTCGTCGACTCCAATGCCCAGTTCGCCGCGGCGATTGCGGCGTTGAATGCACTCGATCCGCGACCTGACCTCGTGCTGCTGAGCGGCGATCTCGTAGATCACGGCCACGACGACGAGTACGCCATGCTTCTCGAACTCCTGGCGACGCTCGAGATTCCCTTTTTGGCGATTCCCGGCAACCACGACGAGCGCGAGGCTTTCCGCCGCGCGTTTGCCGGAAAGAGCTGGCTGCCGGCAGCAGGTCCGGTCGACTACGTCGTCGGCGATCGCGGTCCGGTCCGGATCGTCGGTTTCGACGTTACGCTGCCGGGCCTGCATCATGGCATGGTCGGTGTAGAAGGGGCGGCGTGGCTCGATGCGATGCTGGCAGCGGAACCCGGGCGTCCGACCATCGTAATGATGCACCAGCCGCCGTTCGATACGGGCATACCGTATCTCGATCTCTACTCCTGCCGCGAAGGGCAGCGGCTGGCGGATGTCCTGGCGCGCCACCGTCAGGTCGAGCGCTCGGTCTGCGGACACGTTCACCGCTTCATGCAGGTACGCTTCGGCGGCACGATGCTCTGCACCGCGCCGTCGACCACGACAGCCGTTGCCTTGCGGCTTCGGCCGGATGCCAAGGCCGCTTCCCATGTCGAGCCGCCGGCTTTCCTGCTGCATCGCTGGAAGGAGGGAACAGGTCTGGTGACGCACTTCGTGCCGATCGGCACTTTCCCGGGGCCTTATCCCTTCGCCTGAGCAGGCCCTACGGCCGGCGGAAGACGGCAAGCATGCTCTTGGCGAGAATCGGCATGCGGCCGGCGCGCTCGAACGTTACCTGCGTGAAGCCGGCTTGCCCGAGTGCCCTTGCCAGGGTCTTCTCGGAATAGAACTTGATGTGCCCACCTTCCCAAAGCGGATCGTGATGGGTGTCCCATTTGTTGGCGAGCGAGAGCGCCAGGTTTTTCAGGTAGCTGTGGAACGGCGTCGAGATGATGCCCAGGCCGCCAGGCTCCAGCAGGTCGTAGGTTCTCTCGAGGAAGGTCTTGGGCGAATAGCAGTGCTCGATGACCTCGAGGCTGATGACGATGGGGAAGGTGCCGTAGACGCCAGCCAGATCGTCATATCCCGTACCGAGATGAAAGGCTGGGCCGGAGAAGTTGTGCCTCGCGACATCTACGCCTTCGCGCGACGGCTCGATGGCCGTCACGTCGTAACCATAGCTGGCGAGAAGATTGGCCGTGGCGCCGTTGCCCGACCCGATCTCGAAGACCTTTCGGGCGGATACCTTGTTGCTGTCCAGGATGCGCAACAGGACCGGCCATATGTAGCGGTTCGGCCAGCTCGGCGCTCCGCTCGAATACTCGGTTTGTGGAATGGCGGGCGAGGTATCGTGCTGTGCGTTGGGGGCTTCCGACATCGCGGCGGATTAGACCGTTTTCCCGGTAGCCTCACAAGCGAATGTCCGGTACCGGCGGGCCGTCGGCGCAACGGCGATTCCCAGGAACCGCAAACGAGGTATCAATCATCGCCGGGACCGTTGACTCTCGGATAGCAGCCGTCCTCAGTGCGCCTGCACGGACATACGAAATCAGGCATCAAGATCAGGCATGCGCAAGCTCGAGATCGTCCATCGCACTCGCTATGAGTACTCGGAACCCGTAACGCTCGGAGATCATCGGTTGATGTTCCGGCCGCGCGACAGTCATGACCTTCGCCTGTTGCAAACGGGCCTTGCCATACAGCCAGCGGCTCAGGTCCGCTGGATTCACGATCCGTTCGGCAATTCGATCGCCATCGCCTCGTTCGAGGGCTCGACGCAGGCGTTGGAGTTGACCAGCTCCATCCAGCTGGAGCATTTCGCGGCCCCGCCGGAACTGTCGCCGATCGAGGAGTATGCGCGCACTCTGCCGTTCTCCTATCTTGCCGAGGAAGCGCCTGACCTTTTGCGCTATGTCGAGCGTCACTATCCTGATCCCAACGCAGAGGTTTCGACCTGGACCAAGCAATTTCTGGAAGGCGAAGGTGGTACCGATACGTTTGCGACGCTGACGCGGCTCTGCAAGGGCATCCAGGAGACGCTGAATTACGCCATGCGTTTCGAGATCGGTACGCAGCCGCCGGCGACGACGCTGCAAAGCGGGGGCGGCACGTGCCGAGACTATGCGCTGTTGATGATGGAAGGGGTGCGATCACTGGGCATCGCTGCGCGTTTCATTACCGGCTATCTCTACGATCCGGCGCTCGATGCAGCACCAGGCGAGGAAGTGGCTCATGCCCATCCGCACGCCTGGCTGGAGGCCTACCTGCCGGGCGCCGGTTGGGTGGAATTCGATCCGACCAATGGCATCATCGGCAGCGAGCGGCTGATCCGGGTCGGGGTTGGGCGAGATCCCGAGCAGGCGATGCCCATCAAGGGCACCTTTACAGGTTCGCCGGATGTCATCGTCACAACAGCAGTCGACGTGCAGGTGCGTACGCTGCTGCCAAGACCTGCAAGTGAGCAGGTACCGGCACAGCAAGACCTTTGACATCATTCGCGCGCAGCGGTTGAGTGGCGGAAACGGTCAGCCGCCAAGGCGCAAGGGGAACGGCATCTCTTGAATATCCTAGAATGGCTGCTGCGCGCTCTTTTAGGCGTTGGCGGTGTGATCCTGGTTTGGGTCACCTGGCCTGTCTCCAAGGGAGCATGGCAAGCCCAGCAGGCGGACGTCGTCGTTACCCACCTGCGGCTGGACTACAAGGTCGACCTTGGCGACGTGCGGCTCGCCATCGAGTCCCTGGACCGCGCCATCGGGTTCGATCCCACGGCGACCCGGCATATGCAACGATCGGAACTCCTGACCGCCGCGGCCCTCGTGCCGACGTTCGAGCGGACACCGATACAGCGCACCGAATGGTTGAAGCGCGCCGAAGCCGACCTCAACTTTGGGTTGGGCAATGATCCCGGTCGAGGCGTGCAGTGGCTCAGGCTGGCAGTCGTTCGGCTGGCCCTCGAAGGGCCATCGCAGCGATCCGTCGCACCGCTTTTGATGTCGATCGATACCTCGCCGATGATGCTGCCGATCTGGAAGGCACGCCTGCATCTCATTCTGGACAACTGGCGCGTCTTCACGCCCCAGCAGCGCGAGCAGGTGGGCCTCTATGTTGTCCGGACCTGGCAGCTCAGTCCGGACAAGCGCTGGTTCGCCGATGCGATCCGGACGCCGGTGGACGAGCTTTTCGTGCGCTATTTTGTGCGCGACGAACCGGGTGCGCAGGACGAGCTGACGCGTCTGCTTGCGGAGAAGAAGAAATGAACAGCCGCTGGCAAATGGCTCAATGGGAGGAAGAGGGCATCGAGCCGGGCGTGATCCCTGATCGCCGCTGGCCGTGGTATCTGCGCAGGACCATCGACGCGACGGCGGTTGGGCTGTTCTTCCTGATCCTCATGCTTGCGGCGGTACCGATGGGGGCCAATCGCGATTGGGCATGGGCACCGCTTAGCGTCGCCTTCGGCTTGATGGCGATCCCGGTCGCGTTGGGGATTGGAAGCCGGAGGGGGATGTCGATCGCCCCCGCCGAGGGCAAGCCGCTCCTGGCGCTGATCCTCTGCTTCGCGGCCTTTCTGGCTTTTGCACTCTGGCAGATGTCCACCCTGGCACCCCTGGCGGGCGATGCCTGGCTGTTTGCGCGCGCCAAGGAGATTCTGGGTGAAGCCCATGCGCCAATCCCCACAGTCGCGGCCGACCTCGCGCGCAACTCGCTGCTGCGCTCCATCGCCTGCGCTCTGATTTTCCTGATGGCGCGCGCAATCTGCCGCGACCGCGACAATGCGCGGTGGCTCCTCGTCGGGATGGTCTTGAGCGGCGTCCTGGTCGTGGCCTATGGCCTTGCCATGCAGGTGTCGACCAATGCCTGCTATGTCGGCACCTATCTCAAGATCCAGTTCGAATATGCCGAAACCCAGCGCTGCCTGATGAGCGGCACCTTCGTGAACTCCAACTCGTTCGCCTGTTATGCCGGCATGGCGGTCGTGGCCGTAATCGCCCTTCTTTTCAGCCGCGACAAGAAGCAGGCCGATACGCCTTATGGCCACAACGAGGAGGACGATACGCGCTTCATCAACTGGCTGACGGGCAAGCGGATTGCCCAACTCGCCGCATTGCTGCTGCTGCTGGGAGGGCTGCTGTTCTCAGCTTCGCGCGCCGGATTTGCCGCGACCGTGATCGGTGTCCTGGTCTTTGGCATTCTGATGATGCGGGGTCGCTGGAAATCGAGACCCGACCTTGGCCGCATATTCTTCATCGGTCTGGCGGTTTGCGTCGTGGTCGGCGTGATCGCGGGCGGCGCGTTGATCAACAAATTTGCCGATTCAGCCGATCCCTGGGCCCGTATCCGCATCTGGCAGGCCAGTTTCAAGGCCATTGCCCTGTCTCCCTGGCTTGGCTGGGGGCTGGGCGGCTTTGCCGACGCCTACATGATCCTGCAGCCGGCCACTATCCTGCAGCCCAACGACCTCGCCCATTCGACTCCCATCGAGGTCATGGTGGAGCTGGGGGTATTCGGGGCCATGCTGGCGTTTGCCGTCGTCCTGCTGCCCTGGATCATCTGCCTGCGTGGTGCCCTGCGACGGCGGCTTGGGCATCGCTATCTATCGACTGCCGCCTTTGCGCTTGCGGCAATACCCATCCTGCATTCGACCATCGACTTCAGCCTGCAGATGCCGGCCATCGGGTTCGTCGTCAGCGCTTTCCTCGGCATGGGCTGGGCACAGGCATTCGGTCGCAGGGATAGGGCGCCGGAACTCTTTGTCACCGGGCACTAATTCATATAAGCTCATTAAGGGTGC
Source organism: Reyranella massiliensis 521 (assembly GCF_000312425.1). Taxonomy (GTDB): domain Bacteria; phylum Pseudomonadota; class Alphaproteobacteria; order Reyranellales; family Reyranellaceae; genus Reyranella; species Reyranella massiliensis. The sequence goes on from NZ_HE997181.1 coordinate 1,521,957, forward strand.
AAGTATGCCGTGGGGGCATACCTGTGGGTATGGTAATAAATTGATAGGCTGCGAGCGGTAGCGGGTGCGTGCCCGTTGCGAATGGCTCGCAATCCGTCTTGGGAGTGAGCGTGCGCAGAGCTTTCTCGGCTAGCCTTGGTGCGCCTGCTGCGGATGTTCGATCGGCGGGCGTGCCGCTCATGCGGTCGGCTCCGCAGCGCTTCATCGAGACCTGGGTCGACGCCGTCCTGGGCTTCCTCTTTTGCGTCGTGCTGCCGATTCCGATCTATGCAACCGCCGAGCCTTTCGCCAAGGAGTTCGGCGCGGCCGAGATCACCATCTCCGTGACGGCGCTCGCATACGCCATTGTCTGGTATTGCGGCCGCCGGCTCGACGCCTATCCGAGCGCTCGGCTTCGCGGCAATGCGGGCTACATGGCGCCTGTCGCGATCGTGACCTACGCCCTGATCGCGGCGATCCTGCTGTTGCTGCGCCTCGACTATTCGCGCTTCCAGCTCTTTGGTAGCGGCCTGCTGGCGCTGCTCTGGGTGACGACGGTGGCCCAGCTCAGGTCGCGCTACCTGATCCGCAACTACGCCGTCATGCCACGCAGCACGATTGCGGCAATGCCGTCCCTCCCGACATGCCGCTGGCTCGACTTCGCCGATGTGCGCCGCGAGGGCTTGCGGGTCGACGCCATCGTCGCCGATCTGGGCGCCGAGCTGGAGGAGGGGCAGATCGAGGCATTGGCGGACGCCGCCATTGCCGGCATTCCGGTGCTCGACCGGCGCCACATCGTGGAGACTTTGACCGGCCGCACGCCCCTTGGCGGGCTGACTCCCAACGAGTTCGGTGCGCTCTTGCCGTCGCGCCAGTATCTCGTGGTTCGCCGGGTCGTCGAGCTGGGCCTTACCTTGCTCGCCCTGCCGCTTCTGTTGCCGGTGTTGCTGATTGTCGGCCTGCTCGTGCGTCTCGACAGTCCCGGGCCGGTATTCTTCGTGCAGCTGCGCATTGGCCGTCGTGGACGGCCATTTCGCATGATCAAGTTCCGCACGATGTTCCACGGCGCCGCCGGCCCGAGCTTCACGACCTCGTCCGATGCGCGGATCACGCGGGTAGGCCACTACCTCAGGCGCTGCCGTCTCGACGAGTTGCCGCAGCTCTTCAACATCCTGCGGGGCGAGATGAGCTGGGTCGGTCCGCGGCCCGAGGCGGCCTCGCTGGAGAAACGCTATGTGCGGGACATCGAGTACTTCGCGCTGCGTGGCATCGTGCGCCCCGGTGTGACGGGCTGGGCGCAGATCAACCAGGGTTATGCCCACGATGTCGACGAAATGCGTGCCAAGCTCGAGTACGACCTGTACTACCTCAAGCACTGTTCGTTGTGGCTCGACATGGTGATTGCGCTCAGGACCTTCGCCGTGGTGTTCCAGGGCACCGGCGCGCGCTAGACTGCGACCGGACAATCCATGTGCGGCATAGCAGGCATTCACGCCTATCTCGACGTTGCGCCCCCGGTTGATCGCGGCGAACTGCTGCGCATGACCGAGCGTATGGCGGCGCGTGGGCCCGACGGCAGCGGCCTGTGGTTTGCCGACGATCATCGGACGGGCTTCGGCCATCGCCGGCTCGCCATCATCGATCTTTCCGAGGGTGGCGCGCAGCCCATGCAGGCCGACGACGGCCGGCTCAGCATCACCTTCAACGGCGAGATCTATAACTATCGCGAATTGCGGGCGGAGCTTCAGGCCAAGGGGCGCATTTTCACGAGTGAATCCGATACCGAGGTGCTCCTGCAGCTCTACGCCGAGCATGGGGCAGGAATGGTCAGCCGGCTGCGCGGGATGTTCGCGTTCGGCCTGTGGGATGCCGCGAAGCGCACGCTGCTGCTGGCGCGGGACCCTCTCGGCATCAAGCCGCTTTACTGGGCGGACGACGGGTGGACTGTACGTTTTGCCTCACAGGCGAAAGCGTTGCTGGCGGGCGGCGCCGTTCCGCGCGATCCCGATCCGGCGGGCATCATCGGGTTCCATCTGCTTGGCAGCGTGCCCGAGCCATTTACCGTCTGGAGGAGCGTGCATGCGCTGCCGGCCGGGACGACGCTCACCGTCGATGCGACAGGGCCGCGCGAACCGTTGCGTTACTACGATGTTGCCAGCGCGCTGGCCGAACGCTCGGCTTCGGGCGCGCGTGGTGACGCTGCCGGGGCGCGCCGCCAGCTAGCTGCGGCGCTGCACGATTCGGTGCGCCACCATCTGGTGGCGGACGTGCCGGTCGCGGTCTTCCTTTCGGCAGGTCTCGATTCAGGCGCCTTGCTTGGCACGATGGCGGATCTTGGGGCGCGCAACGTGTCGGCTGTCACCTTGGCTTTTTCCGAGTTCAAGGGACTGCCCCTGGACGAGGCGCCGCTGGCCGCCGAGGTCGCGGCGCGCTACGGCGCCCGCCATGTCGTGCGCACGGTCGATCGCGCCGAGTTCGAGAACGATCTGCCGGCGCTGCTCGATGCGATGGACCTGCCGACCATCGACGGCATCAACATCTGGTTCGTCGCCAAGGCGGCGCGCGAAGCCGGGATCAAGGTGGCTCTGAGCGGACTCGGTGCCGACGAGTGCTTCGGCGGCTATCCGTCGTTCAAGGATGTGCCGCGAAGCGTTCACTGGCTGCGTCTGCTCTCGTGGGTGCCAGGCCTCGGCGCCCTGGTCCGCCGTGGCCTTTCAGGCGCCATTGCGGCAGGCCTTGGCCTGCATCCGAAGGCAGCCGGCGTCCTGCAGTACGGCGGAAGCTGGGAGGGCGCCTACCTGCTGCGGCGAAGCGTCTACATGCCGTGGGAGCTCGATGAGCTGCTGGAGCCCGAGGTGGTGCAAAAGGGGCTGCGCCGGCTGGCGCCTCTCAGCCGCATTGCCGCCGCGCTGCAGGCTGGCAAGCCGCTCGGCGACTTCGATCGCGTTGCCACGCTCGAAACGTCGCTCTACATGCGTAACCAGCTTCTGCGCGATGCCGACTGGGCAGGGATGGCTCATTCGGTCGAGATCCGTGTGCCCTACGTCGATCCATTCTTCCTCGCTGCGTTGCCATCCGGTGAGGTGCTGGCGGCGCTTGGAGCCAAGGATGCGGTTGCCGAAGCGCCGACGACACCTCTTCCCGACAGCATCCGTTATCGGCGCAAGACTGGCTTTTCGACGCCTGTCGGGCGATGGTTGCGAGAAACCGCCGGAGAACCCTCGCAGCAAGGCATCGATTTTTCGGTAGCATCGCGCACCTGGGCGCAGAGCGTCTGGCGTGCCGGCTGGCTCGGTCCGACCGCCGCCTGACGACGCAATGGCTTCTCGTATCCTGGCTCTCGTCGGTGATTGTTACGGCGCCCGTGGTGGTATCGCGCGTTACAATCAGGACCTGTTCGAATCGCTGGCGGATGGCGATGCCGAGATTCTAGTCCTGCCGCGCCTGGGTGATGCAACCGGCATGGCTCTGCCGCGCGGCGTTCGGCAGACCACCGCGATCTTCAATCGATTGGGCTACTCCATCGCCGCTTTCGTTGCCGCTTGGCGATTCCGGCCGGTCGATGTCGTCTTTTGCGGCCATGTGTTCATGGCGCCGCTCGCCTTCGTGCTCGCCCGCTTGCTCGGTGCGCGATACTGGGTGCAAACGCACGGTACCGATGTCTGGAACGACCGGCGAAAGCTCACGCGCCGGCTGATCGAAGCTGCCGACATGGTCAGCACGGTGAGCCGCGAGACGCGTCGCATCCTGCTGACCTGGGTCGACCTGCCTCCGGACCGCGTGCGTGTGCTGCCCGACACCGTTCAGGACGTGTTTACGCCAGGCCCCCCGCGGCCGGGATTCCGCGAAAGTCTCGATCTCGGGCCCGGGCCCGTCTTGCTGACAGTCGCCCGTCTGGCGGCGAGCGAACGCTACAAGGGGCATGAGCCAATTTTCTCGGTGTTGCCGGCTCTGCGTAAGCAATTTCCCGACCTGATCCATGTCGTGGCGGGAGACGGCGACGATCGTGTGCGACTGGAAGCCGTCGCCGCCAAGCTGGCGCCGGGCGCAGTCCGATTCCTGGGTTATGTTCCCGATGCCGACTTGCCGGATCTCTATCGCTCGGCCGATCTCTACGTGATGCCGAGCACGGACGAGGGCTTCGGCATCGTCTATCTCGAAGCGGCCGCCTGTGGTCTCAGAGTGGTCGGCGGACGGGGCGGCGGCACCGCGGACGCCATTCCCGACGAGCGCGTCGGTGCAATCGTCGATCCTGCTGACCGCGACGCCCTGCTGAAGACGATCGTGCGCCTGCTGGGACAGGGCAGGGCGGACGCCACGGCCGTCGAACCCTATCGGCGGGCGCATTTTGCCGCCGCAGCCCGCGCACTCTACGCTCGCCTTGTCGCCCGGCCGCGTCGTAAGAAGTCCGGCATATGAACGATCAATCCTCGGAACGGCTCATCCTCGAGGCCGGGCGTGCCGACCGCCAATACTGGTGGGACCTTTGGCGCTACCGTGAACTCTTCTTCATCCTTGCCTGGCGCGATGTGGCGATTCGTTACAAGCAAACGGTGATTGGGCTGGCCTGGGCGTTCGTTCGCCCGTTCATGACGATGGTCGTCTTCACCATCGTGTTCGGCAAGCTCGCCAAACTGCCGACAGAGGGCGCGGCACCCTATGCCGTGCTGGTCTTTGCAGGCCTCCTGCCCTGGACGCTCGCATCGTCGATTCTGAACGATGCCTCCAGCAGCGTCACGGGCAATGCGCAGCTCGTTAGCAAGGTCTATTTCCCGCGGCTCATCATTCCTCTCGCCACGGTACTGGTCGGCCTGATCGACTTCGGCGTAAGCCTTTTCATCTTGGCGGGCGTTATGGCCTGGTACGGCATGGCGCCCGACTGGCACATCTTGCTGATGCCGGTCTTTGTCGTGCTTGCCGTTCTGGTGGCGATCGGGCCTGCCCTGTGGGCGGCTGCAATGATCGTGAAGTATCGCGACTTCCGCTTCGTCATTCCGTTCGCGGTTCAGGTCGGGCTCTATGTCTCGCCGGTCGGCTTCTCGGCCAAGATCATTCCGCAGGAGTGGCAGCTCCTCTACAGCCTCAATCCCATGGTCGGTGTCATCGACGGGTTCCGCTGGGCGATTCTCGGGGGCGAGAGCCCGCTCTACCTTCCCGGCTTTGCGCTGAGCCTTGTGGTCACGGCCTTCATGCTGTGGTTCGGCATCCATACCTTCCGCCGCACCGAGCGCGGCTTCGCTGACATGATCTGACCATGCCCGATGTCGTCATCCGTGCCGACAAGCTCGGCAAGCGCTTCATCATCGGCCACAACAAGCTCCAGCATAGCGCAATCCTGGGCGAGGCGCTGGTCCGCCGCGCACGCAGTGTCGTGCGCAAGGGTGCCGACATGCTGCGCGGCCGCGCCGTGGTCGAGGGCGATGTGCTGGAGGAATTCTGGGCGCTGCGCGACGTCGATTTCGAGATCAGGCGCGGCGAGGTTGTCAGCATCATCGGCCGCAACGGCGCCGGCAAGACCACCTTGCTCAAGATCCTGTCGCGCATTCTGGAGCCGACGAGCGGACGGGTCGAACTCAACGGCCGCGTGGCCAGTCTGCTCGAGGTGGGAACCGGCTTTCATCCCGAACTAACCGGACGCGAAAACATCTTCCTGAACGGCGCCATCCTCGGCATGACCCGCCGGGAAGTGCTGTCCAGGTTCGACGAGATCGTCGACTTCTCTGGCGTCGAGAAGTTCCTCGACACGCCGGTCAAACGCTACTCGGTCGGCATGTATGCACGGCTGGCCTTTTCCGTCGCAGCGCACCTCGAGACCGACATTCTGTTCGTCGACGAGGTGCTGGCCGTCGGCGATGCCGAGTTTCAGAAGCGCTGCCTCGATAGAATGTCGGCGGTAGCGAACGCCGGTCGGACCGTCCTGTTTGTCAGCCACAACCTTGCTGCCGTGACGGCACTTACGCGACGGGGCATCGTCTTGAAGGAAGGTCGACTTATTTTCGACGGGCCGGTCGACGCTGCCGTTGCGCAATACTCGCTGTCGCTCGCCAAGGGGAAGGCGGGGCGGGACTGGGGGCGGGGCCGTCATTCGGCGATCGTTGCGGCCGACTTGCTCGACCCGCAAGGCATGGCGACCGATACCTACGAACCGGGAACGCCATTCCGTCTCCGCATCGAAATTGAGACCATGGACACGCTAAGGATTGGGTTCGATCTGCGGCTTCGCGATGCCAACAACCTGCCGGTTGGTTACTACTCGTCCGCGATCTTCTCCGACAAGGCGATGCCGGCCCAACCGGGAAGGTATGTCTGCACGTTCAATCTGCAGCCCCTGTTCCTGGCCTCAGGCGATTACAGTGTCGATCTTCGCGCCGTCTCGTTGCCGTCGGTGGTCGATCATGACGTCTCCAACGCGATCATGTTCAACGTCGCGACGTGCAGCCCTGGAGGCATCGCCTTCGATTTCAAGCAGAACTACGGCGAAGGTGTCATCGCGTGGCAGCTCGACGGGCAAATGCGCATCGACTCCAAGTCGCCGGCAGCCGACTGATCGCTGCCATGTCGCGCGCGGTCTGCATCGTCAGCCCTGGCAACCTTGCATCGAATCCACGTGTGCTGAAAGAAGCCGATGCACTTCACGGTGCTGGCTACGAAGTGACTGCTGTCGTGTGCAACTACAGCGACGCGCTGCGTGGGGAGGATGACGCGATCGCGGCTTCCGTGCCGTGGAAGGTCGTACGTGTGAACAGGGCGGTAGAAGAGGGCATCGCGGCGCGGGCTGCTACGGTGCTGGCGAAGATCCTCCTGTCGACGGGAATGCCTGTACCGGCCAGTGTCGCGGCCTGCAGTGCCCGCGCGCCGGTCATGCCGTTGACGAGGGCCGCCCGACAGATCCGCGCAGACTTGTACATTGCTCACTACATCGCCGCGCTGCCCGCGGCGGCGGCCGCAGCCCGGCGTCATGGTGCGTTGCTCGGTTTCGATGCCGAAGATTTTCATTCGGGCGAGGGCACAGGAGCGCCGGGGGAACCCTTCCGTATGCAAATGGTGGAGGCCGTCGAACGCGCCTTTCTGCCATCATGTACCTACACGACGGCGGCGTCGCCGTTGATCGGCGAGGCCTACGCGCGGCGCTACGGAGTATCACCTTCGACCGTGCTCAATGTCTTTCCCTTGTCGATGGCGCCGTCGCAGCCGAGGCAGCGTAATGCGCGGCCGCTCAGGGCCTACTGGTTCTCCCAGACCATCGGCCTCGATCGCGGCCTTCAGCCCTTCATCGAGGCGATGGCCAAGGCGCGCGCCGCGGTGACCCTGGACATCAGGGGCAGCAATCGGTGGGGACATGGCGATGCGTTGCTGGCATTGGCCCACGGGCTTGGCATCGGCGATCGGGTCAATCTGTTGCCGATGGCGTCCCCGGGCGAGATGCTCCAACTGGCTGCGCAATACGATATCGGCCTGTCGCTCGAAACCGATGTCAGCGAGAACCGCCGGATCTGCCTCACCAACAAGATCTTCACCTATCTCCTGGCCGGCGTTCCCGTCGTCATGAGCGACACACCGGCCCAAAGCCGGCTGGCGCCCGATCTCGGCGCTGCGGCGCGTCTTTGCTCTCTGGCCGATCCAGCCGGGTTGGCGGCGATCCTCGACGAACTTGCATCGGAGGTCGTCCTCGCCGAGGCTGCGGCGGAAGCGTGGAAACTCGGCCGCGAGCGTTACAACTGGGACAGGGAACAAGCCATCCTGCTCACATCCGTTGCTGCAGCCTTCGAACGAATGGGGCGCCCGGTCGGAAGGGTGGCATCCTGATGCGCCTGCTCTTGACGGCCGACCCGGAAATCGAAGTGCCGCCGCGACTCTATGGCGGAATCGAACGTATCGTCGACGTCCTGGTGCGCCGCCTGCGGGCGGCGGGGCATACGGTAGGCCTGATGGCCCGGCCAGGCTCCGAATGTCCGGCAGATGCCTTCTTCCCCTGGCCGGGGCTGAGCTCGCTTTCCCGGCGCGACACGCTTTCCAACATGTCCTTTCTCTGGCGGGCGGCGAGGACATTCAAACCCGACCTCGTGCACAGCTTCTCGCGTGTGGCCTATCTCTTGCCACTGCTGCGCGGCCGGACGCCGCTGGTGATGTCCTATCAACGCGAACCCACGCTGCGGACTGCGGGGCTGGCGGTGAAGCTCGCCAAGCCCGGCGTCCTCACCTTCACCGGGTGCAGCGACTACATCGCACGTCGCGGTCGGCCCGCCGGCGGCGACTGGCATGGCATTCCCAACTTTGCCGACACGGAGGCGCTGACGCTCAGCCGCTCCGTGCCGGCCGATGCACCGCTGGTGTTCCTGAGCCGTGTCGAGGAGATCAAGGGTGCTCATTGGGCCATCGAAATCGCACGGCGCACCGGCCGACGTCTCGTGATCGCAGGGAACCATTCCACGGCAAACGATCCGGAAGGCGAATTCTGGCGACGCAAGGTTGCACCCGAGATCGGCAAGGACGGCATCGAGTATGTGGGGCCGGTCGACGACGTGCAGAAGAACGCTCTTCTTGGACAGGCGCGGGCGATGGTGGTGCCGATCCAGTGGAACGAGCCCTTCGGCATTGTGTTCGCCGAGGCGCTGGCGTGCGGCACACCCGTAATCTCATGTCCGCGCGGCGCGTTGCCGGAGATCGTGCGTCCCGGTGTCGATGGCTTTCTGATCAACTCGATTGAGGAGGGGTGCGCGGCCGTGGAGCACGTGGGAGCCCTGGATCGCGCCGAGTGCCGGCATCGCGCGGAGGAGCTCTTCTCGGCAGATGCCGTAGTCGCCCGCTACCTCGACCTCTACTCGAAAGTCAGAGCCCGACTGGCGGCGACATGAGGCGGCGTGTCGCCCTCGTCACGGGGCATTTCGCACCCAGCAACCTCGTTGGTGCACACCGGGCGCGTCTATGGTCGCGCTATCTGCCGGAGTTCGGCTGGGAGCCGGTGGTCGTGACCGGCGATCCGGCCAAGTACGAGGAGCGGCCCGATCCCGATCTCGAACGGCTCGTGCCGGCCGGCCTCGAAGTGGTGCATGCCGCCACGCTGTCGACGCGGCCGGTGCGTCTGGTCGGCGATATCGGAGTCCGGGCGTTCTGGGGCTGCTATCGTGCGCTTTCTTCGATGGCGAAGGCCGGCCGGCTCGATTTCGTCCTGGTGACGATTCCGTCGAACTATCTCGCCCCTGTCGGCCGCCTGGTGCATATGCGCCGCGGTGTGCCGTTCGGCATCGACTATCAGGATCCCTGGGTCAATCGTTGGCCGGGCATCGATGTACCATTCAGTCGCGCCTGGATGTCCTACCGGCTCGCCGGCTTGCTGGAACCGTGGTCGGTCCGCGACGCGGCACTGATTACCGGCATGGCGCCCGGCTATGTCGCCGGCATGCTCGAACGCAATCCCGGCGTGGCCGAGCGGGCTGTACTGTCCTACATGCCCATGGGCAGCGCGCCTGAAGACTATGCGCTGGTGCGCGACCTGCGACGCGAACCGTTTCTCTTCCAGCCGGACGATGGGCATTTCCATCTGATCTATGCCGGCGCGCTGCTGCCGGCCGGACTAGGGGTCGTCGATGCCTTCCTTGCGGGGCTGCGTGCCCTGCGCGAACAGGCGCCGCCGGCCGCTTCGCGGCTGCGCGTACATTTCGTGGGTACAGGCAGTTCGCCGGATGATCCGCAGGGATTTCGCGTGCTGCCGCGGGCGCAGGCTGCCGGCGTTGCCGACATAGTGAGCGAGCATCCGCATCGAATTGGATATGTCGATGCGCTGGGCCATCTGATGCAGAGCAGCGGTGTTCTGGTCCTGGGATCGACCGAACGACACTATACGCCCTCCAAAGTGTTCCAGGCGATACTGTCGGAACGGCCCGTCTTCGCGATGCTGCACGAGGAAAGCACGGCCGTGTCGATGATTCGGCAAGCGGGAGCGGGCGAGGTGCTGACGCTGACTGCCCAGCGGCTTCCCGCTCCGGAAGAGGTGGCGACGGCCTTGCTGGCATTCATGGAAAGTCCTGCCCATCGGAAGGTCGATCTCGGCGGCTTCGAGGCCTATTCGGCACGCGCGTCGACGCGCGCCCTTGCCGAGGCGCTCGACCTTGCCGTTGCGCGGGAGAAGTCTCGGTGATGCCGCGCGTTGGTTTTCTGATCAGCCATCCAATCCAGTATTACGCGCCGATCTTTCGCGCGCTTGCGGCACGCTGCGATCTCACCGTTTTCTTCGCGCATCGGCAGACGGCAGAACAACAGGCGGAAATCGGCTACGGCGTTGCCTTCGACTGGGACGTGGACCTTCTGTCGGGCTATGAGAGCCACTTCCTGACCAACGTCTCGCGCCAACCGTCGACATCGCGGTTCGGCGGCTGCAACACACCGGAGATCGCCGACAGGATTGCGAAAGGTTGCTTTGATATCTTTGTCGTGCCGGGATGGTCGCTGCGGTCCTACTGGCAGGCCGCGAGGGCCTGTCGACGCCAAGGGGTTCCCGTCTTGGTGCGTGGCGATTCCCAGCTCGGTAGTCGACGGCGCGCCATGCTGCGCCTGGCCAAGGAGCTGGCCTTCTCGCAGGTGATGAAACTCTTCGACGGTTATCTCTATGTCGGCATGCGCAATCGAGCCTACCTGGAACACTACGGCGCGCCGGCCGATCGGCTGTTCTTTTCTCCACATTGCGTGGACAACGAAGCGTTCCGCGCTGCCAGCCGGAGAAGCGGCGAAGGAGCACGCCGCGTGCTCTTTGTGGGCCGATTGGTTCCCTACAAGCGGCCGATGGCCATCGTGGCCGCCGCGGCACGGCTGATGGCGGCCGGTCGGCCGGTCGACCTCACGTTTGCAGGAGCTGGCGAACTCGAAAGCAGCCTGCGAGAGGCAGTCAGGGTGGAAGGGGTGAGTGCAAATTTCCTGGGTTTCACCAATCAGAGCAGGTTGCCGCAGGTCTACGGCAACGCCGACGTCCTCGTGCTGCCATCGGGTGCAGAGGAGACCTGGGGACTGGTGGTGAACGAGGCGATGGCCTGCGGCACGCCGGCCGTGGTGTCCGATGCAGTGGGATGCGGGCCCGATCTGGTCGAGCCGGGCGTCACCGGAGAGGTTACCCCCCTCGACGACGTGCCGGCCTTGGCTGCCGGCATTGATCGCGTGCTTGGCTTCGATCCTGTTGTGGCCCGTCGTCATCTGGCGGAGCGCATGACGGTTTATTCGCCGGAGCGGGCGGCTGAGGGCATTCTCGAAGCCGGGGCTGCTCTTGCCGGTCTGACTCGACTAAGATAAGGCCTGCGGCGCAGTCAGTACCCGATCGGAAGATGACGACCACCACAGCGATGCCGGCACCCGCAGTCCCCAGGCTCGATTTCGAGCTGCTGCGGCGCGTCGCTTTCTATTTCGGGGTCGTCAACCTTTTTGCCGCGCCGTTCGTTCCCGATTCCTTTGCCTACGCCGTCGGTGCCGCAACTCCCTTCGGGTTGCTGGCGATCATCGGCCAGCCGACCATGCCCAAGGGCGTTGCCTTCTTTTTGCTGTGGCAGTGGGCGCAGACATTCTCGCGTGCGCTCCAGTCGATCTTCGACGGCGAATCGATGGCCAACGGCATTTCCGGCCCCGATGTGCTCCAGGCTTATTGGTATGCGCTGAGCAGTCTGGTCGTACTGGCGCTTGCCTTCCGATTGGTGCTGGGAGGCATCAAGCCGCCGACCGCTCGAGACTATTATGCCCACGAGCGTTGGCGCGCGCAGGACCTGATCATCGTCTATGTCGGATCGATCGCGGCCTCTGTCTTCTTCAATATCCTCTCGCGGCAGGTGGGTAGCCTCGATCAGCCGCTCTTTGCCGCATCGCAGGTCAAGGTCGTCGCACTGTTCCTGCTCTGCACTTACGTATTCACGACGGGGCGCGGCGGAGGGACTTTGCTGGCCGCTATCTTCATCGAGATCCTGGTTGGCTTTACAGGGTTCCTGTCCGACTTCCGCGCGGTCTTCATCTACGTCGCCTTCGCGGCCATTGCGGCCCGCGTCAAGTGGACCTTTACAGCAAGTGCCGCCGCCGTCGCCTGGCTCGCGCTGCTCCTGCTGCTGGCATTGTTCTGGACATCGGTGAAGGTCGAGTATCGCGACTACGTTACGGGCGAGACCGAGAGCCAGCAGATCCGGGTACCGCTCGGCGAACGCATGGCCTATCTCGGCGACAAGGCGCTGAATATCGGAGACACGAAGTGGGGCGAGACATCCTACCTACTGCTCATTCGTTTCGCCTATATCGACGTCTTCGGCCAGGTAATCAGCGTCGCCGAGAGCGTCCCTGAGGCGGTGCCGATGCGCCAATGGCGGGAGGCGCTCTCCCACGTCCTGCAGCCGCGTGTTCTCTTTCCCGGCAAGGCGCCTCTCTCCGACACCGATGTCTACATGCGCCTCACGCGCGCCGATCCGATGGAGTATGTCCGGCTCGGTACCTCGATCAGCGTCGGCTACATGGCCGAGAACTATGTCGATCTCGGCTTCCCCGGCATGCTGGCTGGTATCTTCGTGATCGGCGTGATGCTGGCGCTGGTCATGAAGTATTTCATGACAAGATCGCTGCCCTGGATGCTGCGCGAAGGTATCGTCATGGCGTTCGCCTTCAGCGCCGGCGGCGTCGGCATGGAAATGTCGCTGCCGAAGATGCTGGGCGCCATGCTGATGTTCTTCCTGGTCTGGTCGCTGATCGCGAAGTTCGCATTGCCGGTCGTCATGCATTGGCTCGACCAGCGCGCCGGTCTGCCGCGGACGACGACACCCTGACGCCGCCGCCGCGTCTCGTATGAGCGACATTTCCGTCGTCATTCCGACCTACAATCGGCTGTGGTCGCTGCCGCAAGCTGTCGACTCCTGCAGGTCGGCTGGCTGCGACGTGGAAATCATCGTCGTCGACGATGGCAGCACGGATGGCACATGGGAGTGGCTTCAATCGCAGTCCGATCTCGTCGCCATTCGCACGGAGAACTGGGGCAAGGACTGGGCCGTGCAGCGGGCGATGGAGTCGGCGAGCGGCGACTATGTGCGCTTCCTCGATTCCGACGATTGGCTTACGCCCCAGGCCAACCGCGACCAGCTCGATATTGCACGGCAGACCGGCGCCGACATCGTCGTTGCGGGATACGCAGACCACGACGACACTACCGGCGCCCGACAAGTCAACGAGTGGGTCGACAGCGACGACTTCATTGCACAGCAACTCGGAGAAGTCTGGTCCTCGCACTATTCGGCGTTCCTGTTTCGCCGCGACCTGGTTCGCGACATTCCACACCGGCAGGACTTCGCCTTGCGCGACGACAGGCTGTTCATCCTCGAGGTCGCGATGCGCAAGCCGCAGCTGGCGGTCTATCGGCAGCCGGGGTTCGTGCACCGGCGCCATGGTCGCGAAAGGCTGCAGTACACGGCCGGTTTCAAGCGCGATCTCGGCTACTGGACCTACATCTCGATCTATCGCAAGGTCCTGGCGATGCTAGAAGCACGGGGCGAGCTGACGTTGCGCCGCAAGCGCGCGGCGATCGGTGTGCTGTGGCCAAATGTGCGTACCTTCGCCAAAGCCTATCCGGCGGAAGCCGCCGAGATCGTCGACTGGATCTACCGGCTCGACCCCGAGTTCAAACCGCCGGTGCGGCCTGTCCTGACGCTCGCCTACAGGGTGCTGGGCTTCGCCACGACGGAGAGGCTGTTGCGTCTCGGGGCCTTCTGGCGATGACGTCGATTGATGGCCCGGTCGGCGGTCGGCGCCTGCGTGTCGTCCATTGCGTCGGCTTCTACTTTCCCGATTCGACCGGCGGGACAGAAGTCTATGTCCGCGACCTCGTCTCGGCGCTGGCGCGTCATGCGATCGACGGCACGATCATCGCGGCAACGGACGAGGGTTACGACCGATACAAGTGGCATGGTGTCGATGTCGTGCGCTATCCGATCGATGCGATCAATGTTCCTTCTATTCCCGCGTCCGGATTGATTCCGCAGCGACGCCGCTCGGTTTTCCAGGATATCGTGGAAGAGGCGGCGCCGGATATTTTCCATCTGCATTCGTGGACCAGTGGCGCGGGCCTCGGTCACCTGCGGCAGGTGGCGAGGATGGGGATCCCGTCGATCGTCACCATGCATGTGCCGTCGGCGCTGTGCATGCGCGGCACGATGCTGCTCTACGGCAAGGGAGCCTGTGACGGGCGTATCGACGCCCGGCGATGCGCGCGATGCTGGGCCTTGCATCGCGGGTTTCCGGGGCCGGCGGCGTGGCTGGTGTCGATGCTGCCGCAGTGGGATGCGACCGATAGCGAGATATCGCGAATGTCTCCTCGTGCCGCGGCGCTGCTCTCCATTACGGCAAGTGCGGCGACCAAGGCACGACAACTACGGTCGATGGCGACGCTTTCCGAACGCATCGTGGCGCCCAGCCAATGGGTACGTTCCGCTCTCGTCGCCAACGCGATCCCGCCCGAGAAAATCGTCGTGTCGGCGCAGGCTGCCAGTGAAACCTTCGTCGAACGCAGTCGACGGGTACGCGAACGCGACGACAGTCGCGAGATCGTCATCGGTTTTCTGGGGCGCCTCGAAGCGTACAAAGGCGCGGACTTGATCATCAAGGCCCTGGCACGGGTGCCGAAGGACTTGCCCGTCCGCCTGCGCATCGCCGGTACCGGCACCGAACCGGCCTATGTGCATGCGATCGAGCAGGCGGCGAAGCGCGACTCCCGGATCGAAATGATCGGTCTCGTTGAACATGAAGAGGTGCCGAAGTTTCTGGAATCGATCGACGTTCTTGCCGTGCCGTCGCGCTACATGGAAACGGGACCGATCGTCGTGCAGGAGGCACAGGCGCTGGGGATCCCTGTCATGGGTGCCAATCTCGGCGGCATTGCAGAGCGCGTACGCGACGGAACGGATGGCTGGCTTCTCCCGTTCGACGATCCGCGCCCGTGGACGGAGACGATGATCAAGGCGGTCACGAATCGTGACGAGCTCGCGCGTCTGTCGAGCAATATGCGTCGGAGCCGGACCATCGGCGATGTCGCTTCCGACATGGCGACCCTCTATCTCGACGTCATGGCCGCACGGAAGGTACGGACCGCCGGGAAAGCCCGATAGGGTGCGACTGCATCGACCTGTTTCGTTGGGTCGCAATTTCTTGTTCTCAGTGGCAGTGCAGTTTAGGTTTGCGCCGTCTCGCCATGCACACTCGGCCGCCCCTCAACCTATTCTATGAAGAGCCTGATGCGGACCGATGGACGCGCTTCGATCGCTATCCACGCCGCGTCGCACGCTGGGCATTGCGAGGCCCCAAGCAGCCCGGCGGTACGATGCGTGCGTATCTCAATTTGCGGGCGGGGCTCGATCGGCTGGGCGTGCGCTATCGTGCCAATGATTTCCGCTATCTCCAAGCCAATCCCGACGAACTGGCCTGTGTGATCGGTCAGCCGTTCGTCCTCAACAAACTGCCGCTCCAGACGCCGATCCTTTTCGGAACGTCGAT
This sequence comes from Reyranella massiliensis 521, assembly GCF_000312425.1. GTDB lineage: Bacteria > Pseudomonadota > Alphaproteobacteria > Reyranellales > Reyranellaceae > Reyranella > Reyranella massiliensis. Next base: position 1,537,431 of record NZ_HE997181.1, read on the forward strand.
CTACAATCATCCCAACGACAATCCCGATTTGCCGCGGCAACGACCGATCCGTCGCGTGCTGGTGCCGTGCGCCTGGACAGTGAGCATGTTCTCGGCCGTCTGGCCGGGGCTTGTCAGCGCCTGGCCAACGGGCATCGACACCGACCGCTGGTCATTGTCGATGCGCGCCAACAAGGATGTCGATGTCCTGATCTACGACAAGATCGTATGGCACCGCCCGCGGTACCTGCGCACCATCGTCGAGCCGCTGGTCGCCGAGTTGCGTCGCCGCAATCTCAGCTTTCAGGTGCTGCGCTATGGTTCCTATCGCGAAGAACAGCTCCACAAGCTCAGCCGGCGCGCGCGTTCGATGGTCTATCTCAGCCATCACGAGACGCAGGGAATTGCGGCGCAGCAGATGCTGTCTTCCGGCATTCCGCTCTTCGCTTGGGATCGTGGCGGTCTCTGGAAGGACCCTGCCTACGCGCCCCATCACGTGCGTTTCGCGCCCGTGACGTCGGTGCCTTACTGGGATGAGCGCTGCGGCGTGAAGTTCAAGAGTGGCGTCGATCTTCTGCCGGCTTTCGACGAATTCTGGTTTGGCGTCGAGGCGGGGATATTCGCGCCACGAGATATGATCGTGGAGAGTTTGACGCTTGAGCAGCGTGCCAAAGCCTATCTCGACCTGGTCGACCGATTCGGTGGAGTGTCCTGATGATTAGTGGTCTCAAGGGTCTGTTCAGCAGGTTGGCCTACTGGGTGAACGACGTCTTTCCCAATGCCAAGTCGCTGGTTCCCAAACCGCTGCATCGGTTCGTGCTGCTGCGCATCGTCGGCATGAACGATCAATACGAAAGGATGCTGCGCGAAAACCCCGAGCGCCTGTTCCTGCAGAACGAAGCGCTGCCGTGGGTGAGCGCTTCCTACAAGCAGGTGCTGTTCGTCGGAACGGCGGTCTACACCTATCAGTACGAGAAGCTGTTCGCTGACGATCCGGACCGCTACACGACCATCGACCGCAATCCCTCCACCAAGGTCTGGGGCAGCAAGCACCATATCGTGGCGCCTATCGAGCAGATCAGCCAGCACAGGCCGCCCGGCTTTTTCGACTGCATCGTTCTCAGTGGCGTGCTGGCCTACCGTATCCCAGAACATGGCGACTACGGTCTCGTCGAGCAGGATGACCTTCGGGCGCTGCTGAAAGTGCTCCACGGCGTCATGCGCCCGGGCGGCCTGCTCCTGGTGGGATGGAACCTCCGCGACATGGCGCAATCGCTTTCCCAGCTCGGCCTGCTCGAACCGTATTTTGTACCGACCGACAAGACACCCTGGGGGGTGCGGAAGGAGTTTCCGGGCGACCCGCACGCCTTCGAGTTCTACGAGAGGCGTTGAGGCGGCTCAGCGGTCGGAGACGCCGCGCTCGGCATCCCAGTCGGTGATCGTGCCCATCCGGCCGATCGTGCCGAGCTGGACCGGCAGCAGGCGATCGACGATCGAGGCGGGTAGGCGGTGGCGCAGGACCAGAGCCAAGCGCAGATAGGACGACGCGAAGTCGAACGGGTACCGTCGATATTGCGGCGGCCGATGCACCGTGAGCCGGTCGGGATAGCTGCGGGTCGCAACGAGCGACGGCGCGTTCTGGCTGACGAAGGCCCCAAGCATGCGCCGCTTGGCAGCGAGTTCGTCTGGATGGAGTCTGACCTTGAGCACGTGCCGCCGATCGACGCTGTCGGGTTCGCCGACATAGACGACAAGGAAGAGCCATCGCGCGGCAAGCGACAGAATGCGATGGGGCGTGTTCAGCAGCGACACATAAGGACTGTATTCGGGAGCTTCGAACAGATCGAAGCGATCGTTCGGGGTCACGATGGAATCGACCAGCGCGGCGACCATGTCGTGATGGATATGGCCTCCCTCGAAGGCCGGCATGACGATCGCGGTCGGGCGGAAGTCGTCGATCAAGTCCCGCAATACGGCTCTCGCCCGGTCGAGCTTTTCGGGATCGCGACTTTCCAATGGCGGCATCAAGTCGAGAAACAGCAGATCGTCCTCGCTGAGTCCGGCGAGACGCCAGGCCTCGCGCGCTTCGGCGGCGCGCCTCTCCGGCAAACCGGGGTTCTCGTCCCGCGCGAGATAGGCAATGCGGACGGCGCCGCCCAGGCGGGCGTTCCTGAAGCCGAGCCCACCGGCTGCAATCACGCAATCGTCTTCGTGCGGGGCCAGGATGAGGAGGCGACCCGGCGAGTTCCAGTCCATCCAGCGCTCGATTGCGGCGATCCGCAGCATCGAGAAGCCGGAGAGGCCTAGGAGCATCGTGTAGAAAAGCGCAAAGGGAAGGGTGATCCAGAAGATGCCGGACCCCGTGCCCGCGGAGCAGGCGAGGAGCCAGAGCAGGGCGGCCACGACCGCCAGAGCCGCAACCACGATCGATGGCCGGAACCCGATATTGAGCTTCATTCGATCGCGGCGCCCATCCCTGTGACACCTATGCTATCAATCGGCCGAGTACATCAAGCCCTGCGAAGCCCTGCGAAGCCCTGGACGAGCCCTTGCGCCTTCTTCACGTCGTTCCGACCTACCTCCCTGCGGTGAGATATGGCGGGCCGATCCGTTCGGTCCATGCGCTATGCCGCGAACTGGCTGCGGCAGGCCACGATGTCGAGGTCTTCACGACCAGCGTCGACGGTCCCACCGACAGCGACGTGCCGCTGATGAAGCCTGTCGATCTGGAAGGGGTAAAGGTCACTTACTTTCCAAGCCGCATCCTGCGCCGTCTCTACTGGTCGCCGCCGATGCGAAAGGCACTCGATGCTTCGGTTGCGAGTTTCGATGCCGTCCATCTGCATGCCGTTTACCTTTGGCCCATCCTGGCCGGCGCAAGGGCGGCGCGGGCACGCAATGTTCCGTACGTGATCTCGCCGCGAGGCATGCTCGTGCCGGAGCTTATTCGGCGGAAGAGCCGATGGGTGAAGGAAGCCTGGATCGGACTGATCGAGCGACCCAACCTCGAGGCGGCCGCGGCGATCCATGCGACATCCACCGTGGAGGCAAGCCACATAGCGAGTTTCGGCTGGCGCCTGCCGCGCATCGCCATGATTCCGCACGGCGTCGACGATCCGCCGCCGCCGAGTGCGGCGCCTTTGTCGGCTGACGTGGCGGCGGCTATTGCCGGCGGGCCGATGGTTCTGGCCTTCGGCCGGATCAGTTGGGAGAAGGGGCTCGACCGATTGATCGCAGCGCTCAGTCTGGTGCCAACGGCGCGCGCGGTGATCGCGGGCGACGATGCTGATGGTCATGCCGCCTTTCTTGCGTCGGAGGCGACGCGGCTCGGCGTGGCGCAACGCGTTACGATCCTGTCGCGTCATGTCAGTGGTGCCGACAAGGAAGCGCTTTTCGCAGCAGCGCGCCTGTTCGCCATGACGTCGCTGTCGGAGAATTTCGGCATTGCCGCGTTCGAGGCAATGCGGCGTGGCCTGCCGGTGCTGGCGACGCCCGACGTCGGCATGTCGGAGATCGTGCGCGAGATCGACGCGGGTGCCGTCGTCGAGCCGACGCCGGAAGCGATCGCGGCAGGCTTGGATCGTCTGTTCGCCGATCCCGAAGCCTGTCGCAGCAAAGGCGAGGCAGGGCGCCGCCACGTCATCGATCATTATGGCTGGCCCGCCATCGCGCGCCGGATGGCGGACCTCTATCGCTCGATTGTCGATGGGGCGAAGGGGGCGAGGGCCGCGGCATGATGGAGCTGCTTGCCCGCAGTCCGTTCGATCTCGCGGAGAAGCGGCTTGTCATCATCGCAGATTGGCTGCCGCCGGATTTCGGGGCAGTCGGCCAGTACATGCAAATGCGGGCGGAAGCGCTAGCAGAGAGGGGGCACGATGTAACGCTTGTCGGCCTCTCGTCCGCTGCCGGTTCGACGACGCGCACCACGAGGGGCAAGGGCACGCTGACCGAGATTCGCCTCCGGACGCGACCAGTGCCGCGCGCGTCTCTGGCCGGCCGGCTGTGGTGGACCATTACGGCCAATCTGCGTCTGCTCACAGCGGCGTTCGGTCGATTGCGCGCTGCTGACGGCATCCTGTTTACCGGCTCGCCGCCGTTCTTGATCCACTTTCTCGTGCCCCTGAAGTTTCTGTGGCGCGGGCGTTTGGTCTACCGCATCACCGATTTTCATCCCGAATGCCTGATCGCCGCCCAGCCGCGGCCCTCATGGGCGCTTGGGCTGATCCTGGCGTTGACGAATTTCTGGCGGCGACGGGTCGATGGTTTCGAGGTCCTGGGGCAGGACCAAGTCCGCCGTCTCACCGAAACGGGCATACCGGCCGATCGCATGACACTCGTGCGTGATGGTTCGCCGGTCTCATTCGAGGCCGGCGGGGAGGCGATGCCATTGCCCCGCGAACTCGAGGGTACTTGCGTCCTGCTCTATGCCGGCAACTACGGCGTCGCCCACGAGGTGGAGACTGTTGCGGCTGGCTACGAGCGCCATCACCGGCTGGGGAGCGGGCGAGTCCGCCTGTGGCTTAGTGCCACAGGAGCCGGTGCCGATGCGCTTGCTGCGAGGTTTCAGGACGGGGGGCTTCCCTTCCATCGCTCGCCGCCGGTGCCGCTAAAGCAGCTGGCGGCGCTCTTGCGGGCGCCGGCCGCTCATCTCGTCACCTTGCGAGATGCTTTTGTCGGCTTTGTCTTGCCCTCGAAGATCTACGCCTGCGTGGATTCGGGAAAGCCGGTGCTCTTTGTCGGAAGCGCCCGCTCGGATGTCGATCTGCTCGCCCGCCCTTCTCCAGCCGGCTACTGGCGGGTCGATTGCGGCGACGCAGCGGGATTTGCGGCGGTATTGGAGGGGGTGGCTGACAAAGCCGCGGCTTCGGTCGTCGCGGAGGGCTCGAAGGGCGATGATATTGCTAGGCATTCGCTGTAACAATGCCGTGTAATGTACTGAGGGTTGGTGATATTATTCCTTTTGAGAGATCGATATTTTATTTGCACAAAGAGTGCTGTTTTAGGGTTTGTAATCAAAACTGATTGTCGATGAGGCCGGGGACGGCCCACGATCCCAGATATGCCGTATTCGTGCGGGAATTTGGTTCGCAGGAGCGTCGATATGCTTGGAACAGGAGATTTGCCCAAGCCTGCAGGCTTCGTGAGGTCTTGGCTTCCTGCGTGCGAATCTGTATTTTACGTGCAAGACTTGGGTGGGACCGCTTCGGAAGCGCCGATTCGGACCAAGCAGAATCGAGAGCTCCTTCTAAATGATCGTGAAGTGGGAACACCGCATGATCGGGTTGGGTGTTATGTTTAATATTGCACTCAAGACGCAGGGTCTTGTTGCGTTGTCGGTTCTTCTCTCTGCGACGGCTGCTTATGGGCAGCGCGGACCGGAGTTGGCGCAGGCATTGCCGGCGTCGCCGGAGCTTGCCCAAGCTCGGTCAGGCAATCCCGAACTTGCTCAGGGGCAGCCGAGTGGGCCGCAGCTGGGCAGCGGTCCGCAGCAAGGTGCGAATCCACTCGCGGGCAGCGGTCCACTGCAGGCAGGCGGCCCGCTTCAGGGCGCGGGGCCGTTGCAGGGTGGGGCGCCGCCGATGAATGTTTCCGGCGATCCACAGCAGGGCCAGCAGGGGTCGCTTCAAAGCGCGGGGCCTTTGCAGAGTGCCGGACCGCTCCAAGGGGCTGGTCCTCTACAGGGGGCAGGTCCCCTGCAGAGCACGGGGCCGTTGCAGGGAGCGGCTCCTTTGCAGAGCGCTGCTCCTCTTCAGAATTCCGGGCCTTTGCAGACGGCCATGCCGCTGCAGAATACGGCTCCGACCCCCGGCAATCTGGGCGGGCTGGAAGGCATGCCGCCGCAACTCGGCGGCTTGGCATTTCAGGCAGCCGGGCCGACTGGCGGGCCTCTGCCCGCCGAGGCCTTCGTCCCCGCAACTCCTGGAAGTATGAACCAACTGGTGGCGCAGTTGCTTGGCGGTCCGAACGGTACGTCGCCGGCAACACTGGCCAGCATCGTGAATCTCGTGACGCCTCCCGGCACCACGTCCGGCCCCGGCTCTACGCCGCCTCAGACATCGTCTCCACTCACCCCGGTGACAACGCCGCCGCCGACTGGGCCGACGTTCATCCCACCTGGCCAGACTGGGCAGCTGCCTCCTGTGTACGATGTGCCGACGCAGAATCGCACGAGCGGCAGCTGACGTTCTGAGTCCGCGCTGGAATTTCTTTCCTCCGACGCTCGGACCCATTCCTGGATGGCATGTCAGCTCCATGACTATTAGTGCGAGTCGCTCGCAATTAGTCTGGTCCCCCGTTCTGGGATGGGTCCTGCTGACCTGTGCCACCGCGGTGGCGCAGGCTCAGGATTCGACACCGGCACCGGCCGCCCAGACGTTGCAAGAGCAGACACCACAAGTCGATCTTCCCGTTGGAGTGCCCGCCTCGGGGTCAGGCGAAGGCACAACTCGCGGTGAAGTGGGCATAGGGATCGGCGCTTTCACGCTCTACCCATCGTTGGACGTCCAGGTGGGCTACGACAGCAACGTCTTCGCCACTCCGGCGCCGACCTCCGGTTCGATGTACACGCACATCCGTCCGGCGCTGGAGCTTCGCTCCGATTGGATAAGGCATGAAGTCAGGGTGCTCGCCAACGGCGGCTTCGGCTTCTATCCCTCGGCGTCCAGCCAGAACTACCAGAACTACCTGTTCCAGTTCGATGGCAAGCTCGATATCCGCTACGATTTCTATGCTACCGGCATGATCGCTGCCCGGCGGGCGACCGAGGCACTCGGCACACCAAACACCGAGTTTGCGACAGCGCCGACAGTGGTCGATACGATTCCGGTAGAGTTCAATCTCTACCAACGGTTCAATCGATTCTTCTATCGCGCTACAGCCGCCGGGACCCGCTACTGGTACTACGACAACAGCATTATTACCGCCGGTGGCTTGCCGGCAGCGAGCCGTGATCGTACCGAATACGAGCAGCGCATTCGGCTCGGATACGAGGTCAACGAGGATCTCGCGCTTTGGGTCGCGCCGAGCTTCCAGCAGCGCATCTACGATACTTACATCAACGCGGCTGGCCAGGCGCGTGATTCGATCGGCTGGGGCCTGAACTTCGGTGCGACCTGGACAGTCGGGCGAAAGACCAAGCTGGAAGGCTTCATCGGCTATCAGCAGCTGTCGTACATCGCCGATGGCAGTTCGACGCCTGCGACCGTGTTTGGCTTGTCCGGTTCCTGGAATGGCTACGAGCCACTGACCATCCGCCCATCGATCAGCCGGACCATCAACGAATCCGCTTACAGCGCCTATCAGAATTACGTCTCCACGACGGTCGGCGTCGATTTCACCTATGAAATCCATGATGCCTGGACGGCGGTCGGCGGAACCTCGATCAATACAGCGGACTTCAACCCCGCCGCGGGCGTCGCCAACACCAATCCGCGCACCGACTATTATTGGAAGGCGTCGCTCGGCCTCCAATACAGTTTCCGGCCGCAACTCTCGATCGGTCCGCTCTATGAGCACACGACCGGCTGGACCAGTGACCCGAGTGCAGGTGGGCCGCAGTACTCGCGCGATCAGTTCTCAATTCGTTTCGTGGCCAAGCGGTGATGCCGGTGTTTTTCAGTAGAATTCTTTCCCGTTGTGCCGCGGTCCTCGTGGTGGCGATAGGCTTGGCCGTTTCGGCGTGCGAGCAGACGCCTCCGACCTCCACGGCGACGATCCAACAGCCCTCCCAGGGAACGCAGAACCTTCGGCTGGGCGAGTATCGAGTGGCCCCGGGCGACCGATTGCGGGTGGTGGTGCTGTCGGATGCCGAGTTGTCGGGAGAGTACGAAGTCGATTCGACGGGCATGATTGCGCCGCGCATGGCGGGCCGCGTCGTGGTTCTGGGCATGTCGACGCCCGAGATCGAGACGCTGCTGGCCGACCGCTATCGCAGCGGCGGCTACCTGCGCTCGCCTCGGCTCAGCGTCGATCTTGTGTCGCGGCGGCCATTCTACATTATCGGCGAAGTGACGCGGCCCGGCTCGTTTCCCTATGTGTCGGGCATCAATGTGGTACAGGCGATCGCAATCGCCGGTGGTTACACGCGGCGTGCGGCCAAGACCCGCGTCACGATCCAGCGGTTCAATGCGACGTTGGGGCAGGAGGAAGCGGTAAACGAAGATTCCCCGGTGGGGCCGGGCGATATCATTCGGGTGCCGGAGCGTTGGTTTTGACAGTTTAGCGTAAGGGTAGTCGTTTATTTGCTTGGGGGGAGCGGTGTGGGACCGCTCATGGCGTAGACGGCGACAAAGGGGCCGGCACGTGGCGACGCCGGTGAGGCGTTCGTCCGAGTCGGTATTTCGTGGAGTGTGGTGGGATGGGATCGTTGTCTAGGGCCGACCAGATGCTGGACGAGCCAAATCAGAGTCGAATGGTATCGGCCGCCGACTCGTCGGCGCTTGCGCCCTTGCGTCCGACCGACAGCCCGAACGAGCTGTGGGAATGGTTGCGTCTGCTCAATCGCCGCAAGGCGCTGATCGTCGGTTGTGGCCTCATCGCGACGGCGCTGATGGCCTTGATGCTTGCGCAGGCGACGCCGCTCTACAAGGCGACGGCACGCATCATGCTCGACACGCGGACCTTCAAGGTTGTCAGCACCGAAGCGGCTCTCTCTGGCGTCGATACGCTCAACATGGGCGCCATTCAGAGCGAACTGGAAGTCATCCAATCGGATTTCCTGATCGGCCGCGTCGTCGACAAGCTCGGTCTTGCAAACAATCCGGAGTTCAACGGCACCAAGCCGCCGGGCTTCATCGACAATGCATTGCAGCCGCTGCGTGACCTTTGGAGCACCGGCATTTCGACCCTGCTGGCGCCGCCACCCAAGCCGCAGCAGGCTTCGGCACAGCCGCAACGTGCCGGCCGCCCGGCCGAGGACAGCGATCCCCGCCGTCGTGCCGCGATCGGTGCCGTCTCCAGCCGTCTCAGCGTTTCGTTGCTTGGCCGAACCTTCGTCATCCTGGTGACGGTGGAAAGCCCCGACGGCACCATGTCCGCGCGTATCGCGAATGCGATCGCCGAGGCCTACCTGGCCGACCAGGTCGACAACAAGAACGAGGCCAACCGCCGCGCCACAGAGTGGCTCGAGCAGCGCCTGGCCGAGTTGCGTCGCAATCTGCAGGTCGCCGAAGAGGCGGTTGCTGCATACCGGCGCGACAAGGGCTTGGCCGGCAGCCCGGAAGGCGCCATCTCGTCTCAGACGCTGTCTGACCTCAACACGCGCTACACCGCCGCCAAGGGGCGCCGCATCGAGCGGGAAGGGCGTCTGGTCGCGCTCAGCAAGGCGAGCCTCAACCCGGGCGAACTGGCCAACATTCCCGAAGTGTCGGGCAACACGACCCTGGCGGCGCTGCGTATTTAGGACGTGGAACTGACCCGCAAGGGTGCGGAGCTTGCCTCGCAGCTCGGCGACAACCATCCCAAGATCCAGCAGATTCGCAGCGAACTCGCTGCCGTGCGCGCGCGCTTCCTGACCGAGACGCAGCGCATAACGCTGGCCGTCCGCGCCGAGCTCGACGCGGCGAAGGCCGAGGAGGAGGACCTAAAGGAGCTGGTCGACAAGGCCTCGGTCGTCGCCGGAACGGCCAGTCAGTACGAAGCCGAACAGAAGCAGCTCGAACGCGAAGCCCAGTCGAACCGGACCCTGTACGAAGGCTTCCTCAATCGCTTCAAGGAACTGCGCGAACAGCAGGACATTCAGCGTGCCGACGCGCGCATCCTAGCCTACGCGCATCCGGCCGGAGGGCCATCCTCGCCGAATTACCGCAGCGGCCTGATGATGGCTTTCATCATCGGCTCCATGCTCGGCATGGCCGGCGCCGTGGCCGCCGAGAAGCTCGACCGCGTGTTCCGTTCGGCCGCACAGGTCGAAGAGGCTGTCGGTGTGGGCGTACTCGGCATGGTGCCGGAGGTCCGGGGAGCCGCGTCGACGCGCTCCAACGTGGTTGCCCACGTGCTGGAGAACACGACGTCGCCCGCGGCGGAATCGATCCGTGCCGTGTTCACCGCCATCAGTCTCGGCAGCCTCGACCGGCCGCCGCGCATCGTGGCGGTGACGTCGTCGACGCCGAGCGAAGGCAAGACCACGTTCGTGGCCTCGCTGGGCGGCCTGCTGACCAAGATGAATGCCTCCCGGCGCGTCCTGATCGTCGATCTCGACCTCCGTCAGGCGCGTCTGTCGGCGGCGCTCGGCCTCAAGGATCGCGGCGGCACCATCGACGAGTACCTCATGGGGCTGAAGACGCTCGAAGAATGCACCCGGCGCCATGAACTGTCGGGCGTCGACTACATCTGCGGCCGGCCGAACACGCCGAATGCACCGGAAATCCTGGAGTCGCACGCCATGAAGGCAGCGCTGGGCGTCTTCGCCGAGCGCTACGACCTGGTGATCCTCGATGGCCCGCCGGTGATGGCCGTGTCGGACGCGCGCATCATCTCGCGGCTGGCCGACTACACGGTATTCATCGTGCAGTGGGCGAAGACCCCGCGCGAGGTCGTGAAGACGGCGGTCGGGGCGCTGCTCAGCGTGACCAACCACGTCGGCATCGTCATCAACCGCGTGAACCTCGCCAAGCATGCCCGCTACGGCTACGGCGACCACGGCGACTACTACTCACGCTACCGTGGCTACTACGGCGCCGGAGCCGATATGCCGGCCAACGTCGGTGGCCGGCCGCCGCTGAAGCTCGCCTCCAAGTAGGGGCGAGCCTTCGAGGCCTGACTCCGCACCAGCATGGTCGTGCGGCCCGACATGGGCTGCAGCCGGGTGTGGCGGCGATCCTGAACGAGTTCAGAGACGCCAGAGCGTGACGCCGGATGGCGTGGCTCTCCGGTCGAGCAGGGCAGGGACGTCGGCCACGAAGCCCCCCGACGGCGTCAGCAGTCGCTGGACGAGGTTCCAGCCGCCCTCGCGATAGGCGCGATGGGCGACGGCCAGAACCACGGCATCCGCCGGCTTCAGCTGGTCCAATGGTGTCAGCGCCCGTCCGTATTCTTCGTGCAGCAGATCGCTGTCGGCCATCGGATCGTGGAGCTGGACGGTGATCCCGAAATCTTCGAGCTCGCGCACGATGTCGATTACGCGCGTATTGCGGATGTCCGGCACGTTCTCCTTGAAGGTGACGCCCAGCACCGTCACGGTCGGGCGCCCATTGCGGGCGCTGCGCATGATGCTGCGCGCCACGCGGTTGGCGACGTAGACGCCCATGCCGTCGTTGACGCGGCGGCCCGAGTGGATGACGTGCGGATGGTAGCCGACCTCCTCGGCCTTGTGGGCGATGTAGAAGGGGTCGACGCCGATGCAATGGCCACCGACAAGGCCCGGCCGGAAGGGCAGGAAGTTCCATTTGGTGCCGGCGGCCTCCAGGACGTCGCGCGTATCGACGCCCAGCCGGTCGCAGATCAGCGCGACCTCGTTGATCAAGGCGATATTCACGTCGCGCTGGGTGTTCTCGAGAACCTTGGCGAATTCGGCGATCCGGATCGAGGCCGCCCGGTGCGTCCCGGCGCTGACGACGCTCCGGTAGGTCGCGTCGATGATGTCCAGGGTCTCCGGTGTGTCCGCCGATACGATCTTGAGGATGTTGTCGAAGCGGCGCTCCTTGTCGCCGGGATTGATGCGCTCTGGCGAGTAGCCAACGTTGAAGTCGGTCTTCCACTTGAGGCCCGATGCCTTCTCCAGCATCGGTATGCAGATCTCCTCGGTGACGCCTGGATAGACCGTCGATTCGTAGACGACGATATCGCCTCGTTTCAGCGTCCGGCCGATCGTTGCGGAGGCCCCCTTCAACGGTGCGAGATCGGGCTGCTTGCTGGCGTCGATCGGCGTGGGGACGGTGACGATGTGGAAATCCGCGGCGGCGAGATCGCTGGATTGCGAAGAAAAGCGCAGGCCGGGCGCCGTGAGGTCCGCTGCCTGCACCTCGCCGGTGCGGTCGTGGCCCTTGGTGAGCTCGGCTACACGTCGCGGGTCGATGTCGAATCCCAGGACCCTGTAACCGGCGCGGCCGAAGCCCGTGGCGACAGGCAGCCCGACATAGCCGAGGCCGATAACGGAAATATGCCGCTTCATTGGGCCAATTTCTGACAGGTCGGGCATGGCCTGGCATCAACTATGTTGAGGGCGTGACAGGTCGCCGGCCGAGGGCCGGAGACTGTGACAACCCATCCGCGGACCGAAATCTGCAGGACCAAACCGATCCCGTTCGGCGCCAAGGCGGGCCATGATCTATTCTGGTCAGGAACACAACCAGTCCCCGAGGAGTTCGACATGGCTCGGCTAAAATTCGGCGCCTTTCTCGCCCCCCATCATCCGATCGGCGAGCACCCGATGCTGCAGTTCCGCCGGGACCTCGATCTCGTCGAGCAGCTCGACGCACTGGGGTATGATGAATTCTGGTGCGGCGAACATCATTCCAGCGGCTGGGAAATGATTGCATCGCCCGAGATGTTCCTGGCGGCGGCAGGCGAACGCAGCAAGAGGATCATGCTCGGTACCGGCGTGGTCTCGTTGCCCTACCACCATCCGTTCAACGTCGCCCAGCGCATGGTCCAGCTCGACCATATGACAGGCGGCCGTGCGATGTTCGGCTCGGGTCCCGGCGCGCTTCCTTCCGACGCCTATACGCTCGCCATCGATCCGATGGTCCAGCGCGACCGCCAGGATCATGCGATCGGCATCATACGGCGCCTGTTCAACGGCGAGCGGGTGACCGACAAGACCGACTGGTACACGATGCAGGATGCCGCGCTGCAGCTCCTGCCGTTGCAGGAAGAAATGCCGTTCGTGGTCGCCTCGCAGGTCAGCCCCTCGGGCATGACCCTGGCCGGTAAATATGGCATCGGCATCATCTCGCTCGGCTCGATGTCGACCGAAGGCCTGCTGGCGTTGCCGACCCAGTGGAGTTTCGCCGAGACCGCCGCGAAGAAGCACGGTCAGACCGTCGACCGCAAGAACTGGCGCGTCCTGCTCAACTGGCACGTGGCCGAGACTCGCGAGAAGGCGCGTGAGCAGGCCAAGCATGGCCTGCTGCGCTGGCACAACGAGTACATCGTCGGCACGCTGCAGCGGCCGGGCGCCGGTCCCTTCGCCTCGCCGGACGATGCCGTGGACAAGACGGCCTTTGCCGAGGGCTCGGCGGCCACGATTGGGACGCCGGACGACCTCGTGAAGATGATCAAGGACGTCTACGACAAGAGCGGCGGGTTCGGCACCGTCATTGGCTTCGTACACGATTGGGCGAATCCAGAGGATACCCGCCGGAGCTGGGACATGGTGGCGCGTTACGTGATCCCCGAGATCAACGGCTACGTGACCAAGCTGCGTGAATCGCAGAAGTACCTGATCGACAATCGCGCTGTCTTCGAGCGCGCCCAGCAGGCGATCATGGCCAAGATCATGCAGAACGATGTGGCCGCGGAAGCACTGAAGCATACGAAGTCGCCGCGCTTTGCCGCTGCGTCCGCGGCGCTGCCCGATCTCGAGAAGGCGAAAGCTAAAGCGAAGTAGGAGCTTCCGGAGCCCGTCCCGCCGGGACCGTGGCCGAGATGGCGTCCTTCGGGACGCCATCTTGATTTGGAAGGTACGGCTTCGGAAGGAGAGGGATCTGGCGGCGCGCAAATTCTTTGAACAATATTGCCGCTCCGCTATAGTAAGAAAATGCACCCAAACTGCAGGATTGTCTACGAGCTATATGCGGCGCCTTTGTTCCGAACCGGAATGAGGGTTCTGGAGATCGGGCCGGACAAGTTCCCCACCACCCTGCAGGACATCTCACACCGACCCGGCATCGAATGGGACGTCCTGGGCCTGGAGCCCGACCCGCAGTTACAGATCGTCGCGACCAGCGAATACGAGTATCCGATTCCCGAAGCGAGTTACGACATGGTCGTGGCGGCGAATGTCCTGGAGCATGTTCGCAAGCCATGGATATGGATGCGGGAACTGTCGCGAATCGTTCGGCCTGGAGGTTACGTGGTGACGGTCAACCCGGTGAGTTGGCCTTATCATGAAGCGCCGATCGACTGCTGGCGTGTCTTTCCGGAGGGAATGCAGGCATTGCTCGACGATGCCGGCCTGGAGACGGTCGTGAACCGCTTCGAGTCCCACGAGGCTATACGCTCAAGGAACGATACGCCCGGCCGCTCGATCACTGCCTATGGGTGGAAGCACCAACTGGTCGATCGTCTGCTGGGTTGGATAGGCTATCCGCAGGAGAGGGCCTACGATCTCATAACCGTCGCGCGCCGGCCGGTGTGAGGGAGAAGATAGTGTCCGAGCGCAAGTCGGCGGATCGGCCGATGGTATCGGTCGTCATTGCGACATTGAACCGCGAGGCGATGCTTCGACGAACGATCGAGGTGCTACTCAGCCGCGAAGACTACCACCCGTTCGAGGTGATCGTGGTCGACCAGACAGAGCAGCACGAAGAGGCCACCACCCGGTATCTCGAGAGCGTGAGCTCGCGCATCATCCACCGTCGCGCTTCCTACAAGAGCCTGCCCCGCGCGCGTAATGAAGGTCTGCAGGTCGCCAAGGGCGAGATTGTCGTCTTCATCGACGACGACGTGGAGACCGGAGAAGGCTTTCTTGCCGCCCATGTCGCGCCCTATGCCGACGAAAAGGTCTGGGCCGTGACTGGCCCGTCGCCGAACCCGGGCGAGCGGCTGCTGAGCCGGGATGAGATTTCCGACGAACAGTACGCGAAGCTGTTTATCGACGACCGGCTGCTGCTGAATGTCGATTTCGACTTCGAACCCTGTAGCTGGGGGATCGGCTGCAATCTCTCGGTGAGGAAGTCGGCGGCCATGCAGGTCGGCCGGTTCGACGAGAACTTCGTGGCCAATGCCATCGGGGAGGATGCCGAGTTCTGCTATCGCATCAGAAAGCATGGCGGCACGATTCACTACGCCGGCCGCGCTGCGCTCGTGCATTTCCAGGACCCCAGCGGCGGCTGCCGTACCGATGTCGGCGCCGACTATGTCCGGATGGCAGCCTACAATCTGAACTACTTCTATCGTGTGGTCGAAGGCCGCTTGCCGGCCATCTTGAGGGCCAATTGGCGGACCTATCGTCAGTATGTCCTGAACAGAGACAATCTAGGCAGGACAGTTTCCCTGCATCTGGCCTATCTCGCCGGCCTCTATCACGGCCGACGGCAGCCGCGTTGGAATTCGGGCATCTGATACATGCAGGTCGACACGCCGATGCGGCGTTGGATGCATCAAGCCGGTCACGTCGCCAGGGCCATATACTCGGGCCGGACGGCCAACTCGGGAAGACTGTTGCTCGGCGTCGCGGCTGCCTTCTGCACCGTCGTCGGCCTCTACGACCTGCTGACCATAACGCTTTTCCTGTCCGGAGGACCTCTCATCGGTCCGCAGCGCTGGGTTCTGTTCCCCGACTTTTTGGTATTCCACGCCGCGGCGCGCGCCTTCTTCGAGGGAAACCTCTCGATCGTCTACGATTTCTCGGCATTCGTTGCCTACGAGAACCGGATCTATGTTGATCGCTTTCCATCGCCCCTGGGATTCAGGCCGTTCCTCTATCCTCCGGTCTGGCTCCTGCTGATATTGCCGGTGGCGCTTCTCGCGGTCGCGGCTGCCTATGGCGCGTTCATGGCCGCAACGGCTGCCATTTCGTACGTGTTGATTGGGCGCTCGGACCTCTACGGATGGTTGGCCGTGATCACCTCTCCAGCTGCGCTCTGGACGATGATCTCGGGGCAGAACACCTTCCTGACGATTGGGCTCTTCTACGGCGGCATGGGCCTGCTGACGCGATCGCCGGTCGCCGCCGGCATCTTGCTGGGCATTCTCTCATACAAGCCGCAGCTCTGGATTCTCGTCCCGGTAGCTCTGGTCGCGGGGCGTTACTGGAGGGCGCTTGTCTCTACGATCGGTACCGCGCTCGTGCTTGCCCTGCTCAGCCTGCTGGTTTTCGGCTTCGATTTCTGGATTCGCTTCTTCGAGATGGCGCGCGAGGCGTCTTCGCCCGAGATCGTCAACATGATGTTCAGGGACGTGTCGATCTACATGACGACCATCCTGGCGGCTGCACGGATCCTCGGCGTCGCGCCGGACATCGCTGGCTTGCTGCACGTCGCGGGAGCGCTCGCCGGGTGCGCGTTGGTCTGGTTCGGCTTCAGGCGCTATCCTCACAGCGACGAGCGGACGGCCGTTCTCGCCGCCGGCACGCTGTTGCTGACGCCATACCTGGTCAACTACGACATGCTGCTGCTGATGCCGGCTGTGGTTGCGATCTTTCGTCGTCGGATGACATCGAGAATCTATCCGCTCGAACTCCTGTTCTTCTTCTGCCTCTGGCTCGTTCCGAACGTCGGTGTTCGCTTCAATATCTACCAACTGCCCTTGTTCCCGATCTTCGTCGTCGGTTTCGCCTATCTGGCTTTCGTCACCTTGAGGGGAGTGAACCAGGGGACGTCGCCCTGCTGGCCCTTCAAGGCGTAGCGGAGATACCGGCAATCAGCTGTGAGTCGCTAGCCATCGACGAGCGCCCAGGAGCGACTGATTGATGACCTGGTGCATGTCCAGATACTGGTAAAGTCCACAACGGCCGATGAAGGTGATCTGTGGTGTCTCCTCGGCAAGCTTTGCGTACTGTTCGTAGGCCTTCTGGAAACGGCCATCGCTGGTGCGGACCGGATAGTAGCGCTCGAAATTGTTGTCCCTGTAGTCGCAGGGCTCCTCGCGGGTGTGAGGGCCGATGGGGCGCCCATTGTCGTGATGCGGCAGCAGGTGCCAGGCCGTCTCGCGGGTCCAGCGGCTGCTGTCGGTGTAGTTGGTGACGGTCCAGCCCATCCCTGGCTGCTTCGCCTTTGTGATGTGTTCGAAGCGGATGGAGCGATAGGGCAGGGGGCCGAAGCATTCCGAGTAATATTCGTCGATCGGCACGCTGAGAAAGGCGGCATCGTAGTCCCGTTCGAGGCCGCGGCTGAAAGCATGGCCAAGTCCGATCTCGATGTTGGGATGGTCGAGAAGTCGGTCGAAGATCGCGGTGTAGCCATGGCGCGGCATGAGCTGGAAGCGGTCGTCGGGAAAGTAACGATCCTCGTCGTCGAAGCGGAGCGGCAAACGCTTCACGACGCCGGCGTCGAGTTCTTCGAGATCGAGGGCCCACATCTTCTTCGTGTAGGGGCGGAAGAACAGGTCCGTCAGTTCCTTGCCGATTTGGCTGTTCAGGTAGTCGGCGGCATGTGCCGGGTGCTCGATCTTTTCCGAGACACGGGCCAGAAGGGACCGCGCGGCATCGGCATCGGGAAGATCCACACCGAACACGATCTCCAAAGTACGCCGGTTGATCGGCAGCGGGGCGGTCGACCCCGACGGCAGCAATGCCCGCACGCGATGATCGTACCGTACCCAATCGCCCCAGCGACGGAGCCAGCGGACAACCTCCTCGTTGTTAGTGTGGAAGAGATGCGGTCCGTAGCGATGGATGCGCGTGCCGCTCTGATCGACGAAGTCGTAGGCATTGCCGCCGACGTGATCGCGTTTGTCCAGGAGGGTGACGGCGTGTCCCGCTTCGGCGAGGTTGCGAGCATAGGTCGCCCCTGCAAAGCCGGCCCCGACGACAAGAATCCGCTGTCTGCTCATCGGCATGAAGCCTTCGGCTCTATCATCTGAGTCCCAGCATGCGGTCGATCTCGGCGATCACTCCGGCTGATCCGTCGGGCGAAAACTTGCGGGCGAAATGCGACCGGAGCTCGACGATCCTAGGAAGGTCTTCCGACTCGATCGTCCGAGGGTGGGAAATCTGGCCAAGCCAGTTCGTATACCGCTTATTGTCCTTGCAGATCCTGAGCCCTGGCTGGTTAGCGAGGATAGTGTGCTGCACGGCTTCTTCGGGGCACAATCGTCCCCTGAAGTGATCGAAGGTTCGCTGATGCTTCTCCGCTGCGGTCATCAGTATGTCCGCGACCTTGCCATTGCCGGTGAACCAGAAATCGCCGGCGTAGCACTGCCAGGTCGGTGAGAAGGGTTGGAAAGGGCTGAGGAGGAGCCTGTTGCGGATGATGATCTGCCGGTGCGTGTAGGTCAGGCGCTTGGTGAGGGAGGGGTAACGGAACTCTTTCGATATGTAGCGGTCGTACGCCATGCGCCGCCATGCCACCGGATGGGTACCCATGCAGCTGTGCGGCGGGTTCTCGATCGGCGCCGGCTTCAGTTCGGCAAGCTGGTAGTCGAGATAGAGGTCGAAGGGACTTCCGCGCAACTCCGAGATGACGTCATCGCTCGGCATTACGGGATAGTCGGCCGCGCTGAGGAGGGTGAACCACTCCGGCGAGCCGCGCCGGTACAGCAGCTTCAATGCCGCCAGTACAGCGTATATGCAGGCGACGTCGGACCACTTCGTTTTGATGCTGGGCTGTACGAAGCCGACATTGTCCGGGAACCGGGTCGTATCGGCCGTCGACTGCGAAAAGTCGTGATGGATCGCGATGGCGGGGTGGTCGTAGAGGCGGTTCAGGGTGGCGACCAGTCGCTCGAGTTGGTCCGGAGCGGCATGCGAAAGAATGAGGAATCCGAGAGGGGGCGGCATGAACGCCTATGGGCTCCGTGCCTTAACGAAGAATCGCGATTCTTCCTTGCGTCTATGGAGCAACCGCAAACCAGCGTCCTTCAGGCGTTCCCCGATCCTGGCCTGAACGGTAGCGAGCGGCCCAGAAGCTGGAAAGAAAATTCTATCCAGGTGGCGGGCTTGGCCAAGGCGGCGTGTACAGACCTCACTCCTCGGAAGCCTTACGGTCCAATCGGTAGACGTCGCACAAGCCGTAGCCAATAGTGCGGGCGTTCCCATCGAAAGACAGTCATGACCAGTTCTGTTGCGTCCTTCCTAGACTACCGCGTCGTCAGCTATCCGGTCCGCGTCTACAGCGGACAAGGAGCGCTGGAGAGCCTGCCTGCCGAGGTGGGGCGCCATCGCGCCAAGCGCGCTTTCGTCGTCTGCGGCCGGTCGGTATCGCGCAACACGCCGCTCGTGGCCCATATTCGCGAGCTGTTGGGCGAGCGGTTCGCCGGTCTCTACGACGAGATGGGCAAGGACTCGCCCATCGAAGATGTGATGGCCGCCGCCGACAAGGCCCGGGCGGCGGAGGCAGATCTTCTGATCGCCGTCGGCGCTGGCAGCGTGCTCCAGGGCACACGGGTGGTCGCCATTCTGCTGGCCGAGAAGGAGCCTGTCGAACAACTGATCACGCAGTATCCGCCGGGGCGGCCTGCGATCAGCCCCAAGCTGATGGCGCCCAAGTTGCCGATCATCAACGTCCTCACCGTGGGCTCGTCGGCGCAGAACCGCGCTGGCTCGGCGGTGAAGTCGGAGAAGCTGGGTCGCCGCATGGAGTTCTTCGATCCCAAGACGCGGCCGGTGGCGCTGTTCTGGGACAACGACGCGCTGCTCACGGCGCCGACCTCAATGGTGTGCGCCAGTGGCGGCGCGATCTATTGGCGTGCGATCATGAACATGGGCTACACGCAGGCCGCGCCGCTGGCCGACTTTGCCCGGCGGCAGGCCTTCGAGCTGATGAGCCGGGCCTTGCCGCGTCTCGGCGATCCGCACGACGTGGCGGCGCGCAACGATCTTTGCCTCGCGACCTTCCTGCAGAATCGTGAGGTCGACGATGGCGGGGCGCCGGTTCGGCATTGGGTCAGCCGCGTCGTCTATGCCTTTGCGTCGAGCCTGTTCAATCTCCACGGCCATGTCTCGCAGGGCGCGGCGCATTGCGCCCTGACGCCGACAGTCATGCGTCGGCTGGGCAATCGCGACCCGCAGGAGATGTGTGCGATCGCTCGCGCGCTGGGCGTCTGGAAAGAGGGCGATCCGGTCGCCGATGCGCCCTCCCGTGCGGCCGACCAGCTGGAGAAGGTGTTCGCCTCGATCGGCATGCCGATCAATCTCGCGCCCCTGGACGTTCCGCAGTCCAGCATCGACGCGATCCTCGAACCGTCGCTGACGAACTTCAATGCCGATCCCAAGCAGGAGTTCGTGAAGGAGAGGGATCTTCTGCGCGAGGTGCTGAAGGCGGCGTGGTGAGCACACGCGCAAACTCTCGACAGGAGGTCCGACCCGGAGGACGATAGACTTCCACGTGCGTTACGGAGGTCACCATGCGTAAGGCAATGATCGACGATCGCCTGAACCGGCGCCGGCTCCTGTGGGCTGCCCTGGGAAGCGCCGTCGCCGGAGCGAGTTTGCCGGCAATGGCCCATCATGGATGGTCTTGGGCCGAGGAGCAGCAGACGGAACTTAAGGGGACGATCCAGTCCATTTCCATGGCGCCGCCGCATCCGTCTTTGCAGATGGTCGCGGCAGATGGCGTCCTCTGGCAGGTCGATCTCGGCAATCCCAACCAGACGGCGCGGTCGGGGTTCACGGCCACTTCTGCCAAGCCGGGCGACGCCATCGTCGTTCTCGGCAATCGCCACCTCGACAAGACGAAGATGCAGTTCAAGGCGGTTCGCATCACGATCGCCGGCAAGAACTACGACATGTATCCCGAACGGATCCGTACCAACTGAGTCCCGTTTCGCCGATGCAGCTCGCGGAATGGATCGCTACCTGGCCGGGCGCCGTCCTGTTGCACCGCTCCGGTGTCGCCTATCTGCTGGTGAACGCCGTCCATATTCTCGGTGTGGGGCTGATCCTGGGCGCCATTCTCCCGCTCGACATGCGCCTGCTGGGCTTCTTCCGCAGTGTGCCGCTCGCCGCGATCGGCCCGTTCCTCGTGCGGGTCGCAGCGAGCGGAGTCGGTTTGGCGATCCTCACGGGCCTTTGGCTCTTTTCGGTGAAACCTGTCGAATATCTCGGCAATCCGGCCTTTCTCTGGAAGATCGTCTTTCTGCTTTTGGCGCTGATGAATGTCGTGCTGCAGCACCGCAGCCGGCATTACCAGAACGCCTTGGCGAGCGGCGCCGTTCGCCCGAGTGTTCGTGTCATGGCCGGGTGCTCGGCAGCCCTGTGGCTGACCGTCCTGGTGGCCGGGCGCTGGATAGGGTTCATCTAGGGCTTGCCGTCGCGGCCAGCGCCTGTGTGAGATCGGCAATCAGATCGTCGGGATGCTCGATGCCGACCGACAGACGTATCGTCGTATCCAGAACGCCGATGCGGGCCCGCACATCGGCCGGCACGCCGGAATGCGTCATGGCGGCGGGATGGCTGGCGAGCGACTCGGTGCCGCCGAGGCTGACGGCCAGCTTGAAGATCTGCAGGGCATTGAGGAAGGCAAAGGCCTGCTTCTCTCCCCCCTTTATGTCGAACGAGAAGGTGGAGCCCGCGCCGGTGCATTGCCGGGCGAACACGGCCTGTGCGGCCGAGCCCTTCTCGAGAAACTCCAGGTAGTGGACCTTGGCGACCTTGGGATGATCGCGGAGATATTCGGCGACGAGCCTTGCGTTGGAGTTGGCGCGCTCCATTCGCAGCCCGAGCGTCTCCAGCGAGCGCCCCAGCATCCAGCAGGAATGCGGATCGAGCTGCGTACCCAGGCTGCCGCGCAAGGCCTTGATCGGCCCGATGATCGCCTTGGAGCCCAGCGTAGCGCCGGCGATGAGGTCCGAATGGCCGCCGACATACTTGGTCAGCGAGTAGACCGAGACGTCGGCGCCGTGGGCGAGGGGACGCTGGAACACCGGGCCGAGCAGGGTGTTGTCGCAGACCAGAACGGGCCGAAAACCCTGGGCGGCGTCGATCTCGTCGGCGATTTTCCGCAGGAGCTTGATGTCGACCAGCGTGTTGGTCGGATTGGCCGGAGTCTCGGTCATGATGACCGATATGCGCCCCTTGCCACGTGCCTCTTGCGCGGCGGCGCGGACAGCGGATTCGCTCACGCCGTCGACGAAGCCGACGGCGTGGATGCCGAAGTCCGCCATTGTCCGCGACAGAAGCGTCTCCGTCCCGCCGTAGAGCGGTTGCGAATGCAGGATGACATCGCCGGGGCGGGCGAAAGCGAGGATCGTCGTGGAGATCGCCGACATGCCGGAGGAAAACAGGACGCAGGATTCCGCCCCCTCGTAGACCGCGAGCCTGTCCTCGACGATCTCGCTGTTGGGATGGTTGAAGCGGGAATAGACGAGACCGGCCGAACTGCCCTTCGGTGGCTGTTTGCGTCCCGACGCGTAGTCGAAGAAGTCGCGGCCTTCTTCAGCCGAACTGAAAACGAAGGTCGAGGTGAGGAAGACAGGCGGCTTCACCGCACCCTCAGACAGGACCGGATCGTAGCCATAGCTCAGCATCAGGGTCTCGGGCTTCAGGGCATGGTTGCCGATATGCGTCTTGGACGGGCGCGGAGCGGTCATGGTGTCTCCTGTCACAGGGGCGGCTAGGGCCCGCTAGCTTGGGCCGGGCGGCCCATTCGCGCGAGGGCTAACGAACGCAGCGGCGCGTTGCCACGACGAAGCGCCCCGATGGGACTCAGGGGACGAAAACGCGAAATTTTCAGAAGAAGCGCGCGAAAATTGGCTGGGGGACCAGGAGCCCAGTTCTAGAACATCCAAAACGTTGAAGGGCCTAAAAGCCCTTGAACACAGGCTTTTACCGACTCACTTTCCGTAGAACATTTGGCGAGAAAGGCGTTCTACGGTGGCTCGGACGGAATATCACAAGAGGCGGGTGCCCTCGGAAATTCAGGGGATCGTGATCGACGGGATCAAGTTGACCCAGCATCTCTACATTCCGCTCCGCGACGGTATGACCCCGACCAAGGCGAGGGCCTACTCCGAGGATTTGATCGTCCGGGCCCGCCAGAGGGTCAACTACAGGGTGACCGAGGCCGACGCATGGGAGCTGGCCACAGCTATCTGCTCAGCCGCGTGGACGGCGAGTGAGGAGGATCGCCGGGACCCAGAGCTGTTCACCCCGGGGCTGGGCCCGGACGCCCGTGGGTGGCTCCGGAGGATGGACCGGACGTTCAGCTACGAGGATCAGGCCATCATCTCTCGCTGGGTCGAACGGGTCTATCAGCAGCGTGTTCGGGTCGAAGCGGCCCAGAGCCTGATCAAGCTGGACGACCCGGAGGCCCTGATCGGGGAGGCCCGGATCAACCGTAGCCCCGCGCATAGTCCGGTCGAACTCGTGAAGTCCGTGAGGAAGGCAGCGAATCGGACGCCACTGCACTCCGAGGTCACCCGGGACTACTTCGGAGCCAAGGATCGCCCGGCCAACTATCGTCGGGCTCTGGAGCAGTTCCGGGAGCAGTGCGGCGATCTGGAGATCGGCGAGTACACACCAGACCACTGCTGGGCCTTCCGAAACTGGCTGAACGAGACCCTCGATGAGAAGAAGGGCGAGCCTCTAGCCGGTCAGACCAAGAACAACAAAATGTCAGCGGTCTCTTCGGTGTTCGGCTTTGCCATCGAGCAGAGGCATCGGAATGACAACCCGATGCGAGACGTGAAGCTGTACCCGAAGGGGGAGAATCGGAAGAAGAAGCGTCGCCTCTACACCAAGGAGGAACTCACCGCCTTGTTCGTGGATGGTCAGCGCGAAGCCGAGTGGCAGTACTGGGCTCCTCTGTTGGGCATCTATGCGGGCGTCAGACTTCGTGAGGCGATCCAGCTTCGTCCGACTGACATCAGCCATGAGTTCGGCGTGTGGCATCTCCTGATCCATCCGGGTCGGGGCCAGCGCGTGAAGGGCGGACAGAGCAGGGTCGTGCCGATCCACAGGGAGCTGATCCGTCTCGGACTGATCGACCTGCACAAGCGAGCCATCAAGGAAAAGCGCGATTGGCTATTCCGGGATGTCCCTCTGGTGGAGGAGCCGGGCAAGCGCTTCCATGCTCCCGATGTCGAGAAGCTCATGGTTCCGAGCACGAACGCAGCCACCCAGTGGTTCGGGCGGTACTGCGATGACTGCAAGGTCTCGGACGTGAATGTGGATTTCCACGCCTTGCGAGGAACCTTCATCACGTACGGTTCCCAGCAAGGTCACGACCTCAGCCTGAGAATGGAGCTGGCTGGGCACAGCAAAGGCTCCAGCGTTCACCAGACCTACATCTATGCAGGCGCTTCGCTGAAGAAGCTGAAGAAGGAGATCGACGCGATCCGCTACCCGATCCGCATTTCTGGCTGACCAGAGGGTCGGGACTTCATTCATCCCGGACTGCAGGAGATCGCCTGCAAAGCCAGAATGCCGAACGCTATCAGGCGATTGAGCTGAGCCCAGCTCAGCTGAATATCGAATTTGAACGAGAGTTTGATCATCAAAAAGGGTCCTTCCGGCGCATTTCCCCACATCCAGAATCGGGATGATCCTGAAGTTTCGTCTTCCTAAGAGGTGGGCCGGATGACTCCCCGCTCCCGCGGAGGGGGTTGGCTTTTTGAGCACGTCTATAATACTGCAAAGGTTGTGGATTGTCAGAGGCACAACCCGGTTGCCTTGTGAATAGGTTGCCTTGTGGCTGATCGCACCACTCCATTTCGAGTATAATGCGGCTGAATCACTCAGCGGACGCCATGCTCACAGAAGACGACATTCAGAATTTGCCCGACGATCCAGACTTAGCCCTAGCAATCATGGCCGACCAGATGGAGAGCGAGGTCGGCCCGGCCATGGCGAACAACGAGTTCGGGATGACCGAAGGGCGGACTTGGTGGGGCGACATCCAAGCTCATATCAACGTTCACCGGATGCAGGATAGGTATCAGCTTCTTGCTCCGGAGCCACCCGGTGATCAGAAGACCTTTTGGAGTTGGTTCGAGAAGTTTCGGCAGAATTTGCGACACTATCGGACCACAATCTATTTCCACCAGAAGCGCAACTCCACGTCGGTTGTGCTGAGTGCGAAGTATAAAAAGCGCGTTCACGAACTCCTTAACGAGATTCGGCAGCTCATTGAGAAGATGGATATCAGTATCGATAAGCGCGATGCGATTTTCCGACTGATCGCGCGCCTTCAATCAGAGGTGGACCGTGAGCGTACAGATATTCAGGGCGTTCTTCACATGATTCTCGAAGTGAGTGGCGTGGTGAAGAAGGTTGGAGAAGACGCGAAGCCCTTCGTGGATCGGGTCCGTGAATTGTTCGGTATCGTCACCGAAGCGAGGGACAATCCGGAGCCAAAGAAAGTTGGGAAACCTGAGCAGAAGAAGATCGACAAGAGCACACTGGATGACGACATCCCGTTCTGATTATCAGACTAAATAGTCCTGTGGCCTAGGTTTCGTTCTTCACCAGCCACGCTCCTGTTGAAGAGGCCCCATGGACTGAATCCCGTGGGGCCTTTTTGCTGAGCACTGCCATGTCAAGGCAGCGGCCAGAGGGTCCTAAATAGGTTCATTCAGAATCTGATGAAGGGAACCCGATATGGCCGAACGTAGTCCCGAAGAGGACGCCTATGAGCGCGATATGCAGGTGAAGATCAACTCGATCAGCGAATGGATCGCCGATCATGGACCGGTCACCGATCAGGTAACCGCGGCATGGGTGATGGAGCAGGTTGAGCCGATGCTGACCGATGACATTCGTATCTTCGGAGATCGAATGATCCTTCCCGAGGATCATCCCGAGGATGAGTGGTGGTCGTTCAGTTTCACCTACCCGAGATACACCGCGCCCCAGCCAGAGCCGCAGGAAGGCTAGCTAACAGTTCTGATCTCTGCGTCCACTGACGCTAACGACTAGCTTCCCATTTGGCCGTGATTGCCTGTTCCAGCATGTCTTCAAGTCCACTGAGCGCGATGTCGATCTCCTCCATCTTGTTCTGGAAATGCCGAATATCCACCTCAGCAATCGGAATGTTAATCGGCTCGCCTTGGCGATTGCTTGTGTACCGGAAGGTTTGGCCATCGGGATCGATCTGATCTAATTCGAACAGCAATCGCTCTAGGTCATCGCAAGCAATAGCTAGGTTCTGGTCAATCACCTCCTTAGCTTTCGTCCAGACTTTCGCGATGCTGTGCTGGGTTTTCGGCCACTCGCCACCATACGTGCTGACTAGCCGTTTGAGCCGAAGCTCGATGCTGTGCCGATGAAGGTATAGGATTGGATGCAGAAAGGTCCGTCCGCTGTAAGCACCATGCTCAAGAACGTGCTGGATCAAGGTCTCCGCAGCCCTTTGGTAACCATATATCTGCCCGCCAAGTCGCCAATCTTTATTGTAGGATTCCAGACTCTCGTCATAGCGTTGCCCTTGCTGGAGTAACGGGCCTTTAAGAAAGGTCTCATTGCGATCATCGCTGGTTGTCATTGTCACCTCGAAGCGTAATGGGGTTGTGTGCCGACAGAACTCAGCGCCCAGCCGGTAAATACCTCGACGATTCATCTCATCGAGGTAAGGATAGTGGCATTCAAGGACGGATATAACTCCCGGGACCTACCCTTGGGTTATCAGCAGATCACCGATCTCAGCGAAGTAACCACGCTTGGCGTTCCGAATGGGGCACGCTTCGCGATGATCAGCGTGGATGGCCAGATGGTCCGTTGGACCGATGATGGTCAAACCCCGACCGCGACCTTCGGGATGCCCGCCGGTGTAGGAATTACGCTGGTCTACGAGGGTGACCTCAGTCTGCTCAGATTTATCGAAGCGGCTTCGGGCGCGATTCTCAACATCAGCTATTACGCCTGATGACGAAGTACTCGGTATCAGTCCTGCCTGTGCAGCGGGACCCGGTACTCACGTACCTGAGTTCGGGTTCTGGCAGCTATACGACCCCAGAAGGTGCCCGGTATCTCCGAGTGACCCTGCAGGGTCCCGGTGCTGGTGGAGCTGGGTCAGGCACGAGCCCAGGCGCTGTGAGTGCACCGGCCTCCGATAGTACATTCGGTGTATACACCGCGGTCCGGGGACAGGCTTCCTCGGGATCGACTGGTGGGGCCGGAGGAACTGCCTCGGGTGGGTTGATCAATACGAACGGACAGAAGGGTCAAGGTGCTCCCGATAGCGGGGGTACGGGTTCCTATCAGTATCACTTGGGCGGAGCCGGTGGTGGTGCCGGTGGTGGTCGTAGCCGAGTGAACGCGGTTGGCGATAGCGCCGTTCCAAATTCGGGTGGTGGCGGAGCCGGCGCAGGATCGGGAAGCGTGGGTGATCCCGGTGGCGGTGGTGGAGAAGGTGCATGCATCGTCGTGCTGATCGATAACCCCGCAGCGAGCTACGCCTACACGGTAGGAGCCGGTTCGGCCGGAGGCACCGCAGGCACCAGCGGTTATGCTGGTGGAGCAGGGGCCGCGGGCTACATCCTCGTGGAAGCCTTCTTCTGATGCGGTGTTATTCCGGTCCCGCGATCATCGAACGCGACCCGGTCAGCTTCACGGGCCAGCATGGAATCAACGTCATGTGGCCGTTCATGGGGCCGTTGGTGGTCGATCCGGAGAATCCCGAAACGACCTACCGAGAGAGCGTCTTCGATAATCCAACGGGTGGCTGGTCCGCTCACATAACCAGCGGAGTGCTGGACCAGATCAAGCGAGCGAAGTTCGATCATATCCGTCTGAACGTGGTTCCCGGCCCGTGGATGGAAGCACTCGGCAACCCGACCCGCCTCGAATACCTATTCGGGCTGACGGATACCGCCGTAGATCAGTTGATCGATTCGGGCCTTGGTGTGGTCGTTGATCTCCATGCGACCGACTATGTGCTGTTCAAGGTTCGGGACATCCTCTCGGACCTCAATGGCAATCGCGCGAAGTACAATGCAGTGGTCGGACTATTCGCAGATCGCTACCGAACCCGTTCCCAGTCGAGATTCGCCCTGACCCTGTTCAATGAACCACCGCACCCGAGCGAGTTCATCGGGGATTGGGCAACGATGCAACGTACGCTCTACGCGAGTGCACGTTCAAAGATGACCGCGCATACCATCGGTCTGACTTCGGACACCTACGCAAACATCGACCGAATGGCCCTGTTCGATCCCCGAGGGTACGACTCCAATACGCTGTTCGAAGTGCACCCCTACGCGCCAGCGATCTTCGCGATCCAAGGCTACCCGAGTTCGGCCTACAACAAGTATACGTTCGGCCTTCACTATCCCCCGAACCCCTCTGAAAAAGACTCCGCCATTGCAGCGATGACCGCGCAAGTGAATGGGGATTCGACTCTAACGAGCCAACAGAAGCTCGATACCATCGCCGCACAGACACAGGAGCTGGGGTACTACTTCGATGTCCCCCTGAATGGACAATGGATGCAGGCTGAATTGGCCAAGCTAAATGATTGGATGTCCACCTATGGCATCAGCCGGAATCGTATCTATTGCGGTGAGTACGGTTGCACCAGAACCAATTCGCTGTTCGAAGGCGGAGACTTAGTCAGTCGTGCCGCCTACCTTAGGGACCTGAGTCGTGCGATCAAACTGAACGGCTTCCGCAGGAACGTGTTCGCTCTGGACGCTCCCGACTATGGCATTTCCACTGGAACCTGCTCGGATATCGGTCCGTTTGAACCGACTCTACTGGATGCTGTGACCTGAACAGGCTCATAGCCATCCAGCCATCTTCAACAGCATGATCAGAAGGGCCATCGCAGGCCCATTGACGGTGATTCGGATTACCGGGTTGAATTGAACGATCATCAAATTCTCCATGAACAACGAGAAGTCATGGAGATTCCATCTACGGGTGCTTTCTTAAATAAGCAAATTCTCGTTCGCACAGTATTCAGACAGTTCACGTAGTCACTCATTCGACAGATTAACGATTAGTGGTGCAGGCACTGCCAGCAATCCCGAGTTCAAGTAATGCCGAGAAGGCGGAGTGAGACCAGAATCAGAAGGAAAGCTTCAGTGGTCACGACGATGTGGACGTGCATGGCTAGGCTCCAGACAAAGTTCAGGCGTTGGCCGAATCGGGTTTCGATTGGCCGGGAGAAACTCAAAGACTGATACGCGTGGCCGATCCGAGGGGGCTCAGGTACGACCGATGACCCCTTCAGTGAATACAGATGCCGAACACCTGCGCCACCAAATTTGGGACGTTGGGATCAGGATAGCCTGAAAGCTGGGGACAACCCAAACACAAGCCGAAATTCATTTGATTCAAGCAAGGGGAAACCGACAAATGTACCCAAGCTGTGGGCAATTCTGGGGATCGATAGACAGTTGACAGGCCCGAACCGCAGTCAGCAGTGGGGCCTAGCGAACTTCAATGTACGGTCGATTTCTGGAATGCCTCCGCAAGTGCATCTGAGACTCCCCACAGGCCATCTGAGACACGTAGATAGTAGGGTGGCCAAAACAGCAGGACCCCTCTCAGTGAGTCTAGGAATCGATTTTAGAGGGTATTTCTCCCACGAATGATAAGAGGGGGTTGATCCCAAGCATTTTCGCGCGATGGGGCGAGCACCCCACCCCCGGGGGGAGTCCAGCGGGAACCAACGGGAATCGCCTCCGGAACCAGCGCGATCAGGCATCCAGCTTGGGGTGATGGCAGGCCGATCACGACACATCACCCATGACGCGCGCGATCCAGATGTGGTGCCAAGCGCAGCCAAGATCGGAGATTGGATGTTATGGAAAGTCCGCGAGCGCTAGATGATGTGGTCCGCGATCCGGAATCACACGGCCTCGACGGGAACTTTCTGGGCGGTGCGCGTGCAATCCGATGACCTCGATGAAACTTCAACGCGATGAGCATCGGGATCGATCAGAGCCGGGCAAACTTCGAAGGTGGAAGAGGAGGGACACTATGCTCTGACGCTATGCTCTGACGCTATGCTCTGACTGGTCGTTCTGATCCTAGGCTCTGACAGTTCGTTCCGACAGGTCGTCTACTTGCATGCCAGTGCCGTCCGCGCTCGCTCAGTCGGGAGCATTGGAATCAATCAGATGTGGGCAGGCTGAAGCGCTCCACGAATCGATCAGTCTGATTCTGGAGCCTATTGTGGAGTGGATCGCGATCACCACTCGTCACCTATATGGTCACGTTCTATTTAGCCCTGAGGCATCCGCTTCATTAGCTCCGGCATTAGAGCGGCTGCGCCCTCACCGAGCTTCTGGTTAGACTCGGCTGTAGCCTGACCGTTCTCTGCGGCCATTGCACCCGATGCGACATTCGCAGCCTGTTCGGCCTTGATGGCGTCTTCGACTTCCTTCTCAGGATTCAGCAGTTCTGCGGGGAAGCCACCACGCTCCAACAGGTATCGTCCAGTCTTCGGCAGGTTGATATGCCGGAGCCCATTGGGACCGAGCTGAGAGGCCATCATGAACATGTTGGTGACACGATCCACTTCACGCTGAGCTTCCACACGTTTGTTCAGGCTGTTGGTCTCCAGCGTGAAGACCTTGTCATCATAGGTGGCAGCTTCGCCACCGAGGGTCTTCTCCATGACGTTCATGTTCTGAAGGCATGCAATGGTGGCGCGGACGATGGGTTCGAGGAGTTCTTCCTCTAGCCTGAGCGCATACACGCCGATTCTCCTGAAGAACTCTGCCTGTCTGACCTGTACCTCTGCGCTGGTCATGCGGTCGGACTGGGGCAGGACATCCGCCATGAGCATCCGGCGGATACTCTGCTTGAGCATCTCTACGAGCTGTGGACCCACGTCGAAACGCTGTCCGTTCATCTCGATGGCTTTGATCTGACCGTTCGGGCTGTAATAGGTTTTGCGGGCTTCGATCTTCGCGTCCTGGAGTTCCAATGCATTCGTCTGCATCGGCGGACATACTGCGTAGGCCGACGCATCCAGCAGGTCGGCCATCATCAGGTTCAACGTACGAATATCGGGGAGTGCCTTACGAACGGGGCTATCGCCCCATGTGCTGTTGGTGGTTCTATCCCAACGGAACACAATGATGGGCTTGTACTTGACCGTCTGTGAATCCAGTTCTTCCCACTTACCCGTGAACACCTGCCACTCGTACTGACCGAGCTTCTTGCCGGGGAACATGCACTCGATCACCTCGACAGGTTCGTCGGGTTTCTCGTTGTGCATACGCGTGATCCAGTCGGGGACCTTCTCGTACTTCGCTATGACCGTACGAACAGGAAGTCGGTGCTCTCGGAAGACCGTGTCGATCTCGCCGCATCCATCATCCAGATAGTAGAGCTGAGCCAGAGGCAGGGCGTAGAACAGGAGGGTGCGATCCTCCGCCATACGCAGACCGATTGCTCCGGTGCCACTGATGACGCAGTCCTTTAGAGATTCGCTGACCGACTTGTAGAAGTCCGACCCGTTGATGGCTTCGTAGAATTTCGCCTGCTCGATTTCGAGTAGGACTTCAAAGGTGAAATGTGCGGGGACGAACTGCTTGAAGCGTTCGCTCAGCTTCAGCCTGATCCATGCCTGATCTCTCGGGATCAGGTGGGACATGATCGTGGTTACTAGGGTGTTGACTGCGTCTTCCGCGGTGGAGTCGAACTGTTCGGTCCGATCTGGAGGGCTATCCGCGATGTTCTTGGGCGATCCCATCGGGGACGTGTAGAAGTACGCCCCATGCAGTTCGTCTTCGATCTGCTGTCGCTTCCGCTTGGCCGTTTCAAACCGGCTCTTGGTCTTGGCGATCTCGTCCATCGGTTAGGCAGCACCCAGTGTCTGAGTGGACTGCTGACCGGTGACGCCTGCGTATCCGTTCGGACCAAGCGTCGAGTACATCCCGCCGGTACGGGCACGATCTACACGTTCCTTGGTGGCAGCTTCTTCGGCCTCCTTCGCCCTCTGAGCCTGAAGTGCACTGGTGTCCTGAGCAGGAGGTGTTTCCGGCTGCGGTGCTCCGCCGAATAGAAATCCCATGGGTTGGTTCCCTGTTATTGATTGTTCGTTCAGCTATTTAGGCCCACGCGGACATGCAAAAGGCCCGACCAACGAGGATCGGGCCTTCAGCTCCTTCAGATGGGTCGCTTAGACTGGGTCCGGGAAGGTACGGACGAACGTCACAACTACGGTGATCTTGCCGGTGATCGCACCAGCACCGACTACCTTAAAGTCGATGGTCCCATCGGCCGGGAAGACATAGCCCTGACCGAGATCAGCACCGGTATTCAGCGAGCCACGACCCGCAGAGGTGGTCGTAGTGGTTCCGATGAAGCGGGCTGCGCTGTCCGGGGTACCCACGGACAGGCTGGAACTGGAGCCCAGTGCGTCGAAGTGGACGGCTACATCCACGACCTTCTCGCCCCTGAACATCGAGAGCATGTTCACGATCTCGTTCTGAGCCAGAGCTGCAGCGGTGTAGGTGGAAGCGCGATGCTCCAGCTTGATCCCGCTGCGGAGCGCGGTGTTTGCAGTATTGTCAGTTGCCATTGGAGTTTACCTCTTTTCTTGTTTGTTGGGCCGATTACAGACCGTTGACCGTAACCTTGAGCACACCCTTCGGTAGGATCGTGGCCGCACCGATCTTCATATCGGCGATTGCCTGCCACGCGCGGAGATCAGAACGCCATTCGACATCGCTCTGAATGTCCTGACTGACACCAAGTCCCACTGCATGGTTTGCAAACGCGTAGCAGTTATGAATCACGCTGGTGTTCCAGTAGTCCTTGGACTGGAGCAACGAAGACACGACGATATTCCATCCCATAAAGGAAGTGGCACGCCCGTTGACCAGCGGAGCACCCTTGTTGAAGTCCGCGCTGCCGTACTGATTGATCTGCATCAGCTTGTTGTAAACGCGGGGAGTAATCACCAACGTGCGCTCATCGGTCTCCCAATCGTAGGTCTCGGTCAGCTCGGAAACTGTGCTGAGCAGAGCCATGTCAAACGGCGCTGCCGCACCCGCGGAGGTGTTCGATGCCTTCATCGCATTCAAGAGAACCTTGTCCATGCTCCGGGCCAGCGCCATGGCATTCGCATCGGCGAACTTCTGCCGAATGGGGGCCTTGAGTTCGAACTCCTGCAGCTTGTTAATGAGGCGAGCGGCCTCATAACCTTTCATCTCGGCAAGCGAGTTTTCGATGGGGTTGTCCGAATCGAACTCGATGGCCTGTCCGAGCGGACGGTCCTCCTGCACGTTGGATTCGCCGACTGAGCCGAAGCGAGTGGACTCACCCTGAACAGACTCTTCGTAGACGAACGGACGGAGCTTCGAACCCTTCTGCTGAAGCGCGGTCTCGAACTGGGACTGGTACTGAATAACTGCTGCCGAATCGATATTGGGCATGACTTTGGCCTCTTGTTCTTATTGTTTTTGGGAGGACGCCTGCTGCCCGAGGTGTGCCCCTTGTGTCGGTCCCTTCCGGGAGTGCGCCGATTCTCAAGAGGCTCGTGCGTGGTCGTCTGAATCTATTTAGGGAAGTGCGTTCAGACGGATGCGCAAACAGAAAGGGGCACCCATGGGTGCCCCTCTGTTCGGATCGTTGATCGATCCTTCTTGGTTATCTCTTGAATGCGGCTAGTCGTTTCGCAATCTTGTCAGCTTCGGCTCGCAGGCGGTCGCCCTCGGAGCCCGGCCTCACATAAGCAGGGTTTCGGGTGATCTCACCAAGGCTGGCTTTCAACTGAATCGGATCAGCACCGCCCGCATCGGTATCGATGTTGAAGTCCGGGCCCATTGCTGCCTTCCATGCCGGATAGACGAGTGCGTTGAACCCATCGGCGGTCATCGCGGCATGCCAGATGTATGGCTTATCCTTGGCCCACGCCTGGATGGATTCCATCATGGGATCGAGCTTGTCACCGTACTTGGCCCTGAGTTTGGCGACCTCTCCGGATGGGTTGGAGGGAAGGTTCAGTGCTTTGAGGGCGTCGGATTGAATTTCAACTTCCTTGGCCGCGACTGCCTGCCGAGCAACGTTCTCGGCGAACTGTTTGATCGCGGGCTTGGACTTATCGATCTGCTCCTGTGAGAATCCAGCTTCCTTAAAGAACGCTGAGAACTGTCCCTTCTGCTCATCGTTCTCGAAGACGATGCCGGAATCTTTGGTCAGCTCATCGAAGCTGTATGTCTCGGGTACCTGAGCGCCATTCCGCTTGGACTTCTCAAGTTCAAGGTAACCTTTCTCCAGTTCCTCCTGGTTCTTGTACTTGCCAGCGAGAAGCTTGGGTTCACTCGGAGCTTCTCCCTCATCGGTCGGTGCTTCCTCTGTCTTCTGAGGTATCGAAAGAATACTGCGAGGGGCAGCAGGCTTGGTCTCGGTCGGAGCTGAAACAGGAGCCGGGGTAGGAGTGGTCTCGGCCTTCGTGGTGTCGGTGGTCTGTGTAGCTTCTTCTGCCATCGCGGCTTACCCCTTCTTGTTCTGTTGTTGCTTGGCCGCCTCAATCTGATTGTCGATGAACGTGATCAGATTCTGTCGGGCGAGAATCCAGATCGCGAGATTCGTGTTAATGTTCTCGTTTGCGATACTTGGTGTGTTCGACCGGTAGGCGAGGTCTTCAAGGACTCGCTTGCCTCGTTCCGATTCGAATACGAAGGCGTAATCCTGTTCGAGCGTCGTACGCTCGGTATCATCGACCGTTGATATGGGGAGCTGGTCAAGCCATCGTCGTGCCATTGCTAAGTCCTGTCGTTGTGTTGATCTGCGACAGGACTATTTAGGCAGGATCGATCAGAGCCGGATCATCCAGTTAGAGAAGGTGGTTGGCTGCATGTTGTTGTGCGCGGCGTCGTTTCCAGTGAAGTCCGTGGGGCTACCGAGAATCAGGCCGCCCCCGGTGGACGCGAGAGGGTCGCCGGACGTGCCCACGCCACCACCGCCGCTCGGTACCTGTGCGTGCCGATGGCGAGGCATTTCATTGATCGTGAGCTGATGGGTCTCCGTACCGACCGAGGTACCCAGCGCGCGAGGAGTTAGGCTAGAGCCGGTACCAGAAACGCCAACAGTGCGGCCCATGCCCAACGGTAGGCGCATGTACTTGTTCGAGCTGAAGTCCGAGGCAGCGCTTGCACCACGCCCTCCCGTAACCGGGCACACTGTGTTGGAGCAGTTGTTCCAGAGCAGAATGTAGAGGGCGCTGGTATCATTGTTCGCTCGGTTCGAGGCACCGGAGCTGGCGGAGCCAATGGTGCCATCGTCCCACATGATCCATCCCGCATCTGGGGTGGTCTTCCAACTGGGTTTCATGTCCCCGGTACTGAAGGTATCGGAACTTGAACTCGTGGCGATGTCTGCCCAGACCGAACCGTCGTAGGTTTCGAACCGACCCGTGTCGGTATTGAACCGAATGGCACCCTGAAACGCAGCACGAGCGCCGGTCGTACCCTTCGGGATGATGATTCCACCAGTGCCTTCGAAGAAGGTGAGGCCTCCACCTTTGGGGGAGAACACAAAGCTGATGTGGGTATCGGAACCATCTGCACCGATGAAGACGGCTTCCGATGCGGCACCACCCTCCATGGTGACGTAGTTCACGGCGTTCGCATGGTTCCGGACTTTCGCCTGTGTTCCACCTGTCGTGACCAAGTTGATGTCGGACCCAGTGACGGTGGTCGTTCCGCCCGTGGTTCCAATGGTGGGAACCCGAGCTGCCGGAATCGTACCCGATGTGAGGTTCGAAGCGTTGTCCGCTCCGATGTCCGAACGTACCTGAGCGGGAGTCCGGAGTTCGTAGCCGAGTTCATTCGAGTGAACTCGCAGCATCCTCTGGGCCTGCCCGGTAAGTGCCAATGGGGTGAGGAGTGGGAGAGAGACCGTGGTCAGGTCACCGTTCTCATCGAATCCCAAGGTGGAGTTGGCACGTTCCGTCGCATTGTGAGTGAGTTCCATATTCTCACCCTGATAAGCCTCGGCGGAACCCAGTCGGATGGTGCGGTCGATCTGCTCCTGAAGCTGTTGATCGGACATGACCAGTCGATCCATGTCCAAGTTGACGTTCTTGGAGTGGAATGCCCCGGCCGCGGCATAGTCCACCTCTCGGACATAGGCCTGATTCCGACGCATCCTGATCCGCGCATCGAGGGGAGGGGCAACAGCGAATGTGATCGTGCCCCCACCGTCCTGCCCAACTCCGGCTACTGTGTAATCAGTGATGAGATTCTGTTCGATACTGCCGACGAATACTTGAATGTCCGCTTCGTCGTTGATCTCGAACGTATACGTAAAGGTCGTCTGCGATCCGTTACCGACACCCTGAGAACGGGCCTGAGTTGAAGCGACTGTCATCGATGCTGCATTCCATATGAGTGAGGAGTGCAGCTATTTATGAGTCGGAGTTACCAAGCCGATCTGGGCAGGAGCAGTTGCTGGTGGTTCTCGCGTTCGAGTCTACGTTCCATGCGCCCTAGGTAGCCGGGATTAACGGATTCCATCAGGCCGTTCAGGACGACGAACTCCCAAGCGGCCTTCGTATAGAACAGGTTTACGTAGGGAGTGTGCCTGCTGATCGTGGATAGGGATTCGCTTCCAAGGTTGTGCCCCTTGTCATCGACCCAGACTTCTTTCAGGTGCTGGGTCAGCTTAGCAAAGTCCGCGACGGTGCCGACTGTCGGTCCAAGTAAATGTGCTCCGCCACCACGACCCCAATCGGCGATGACCTTGTCGTAGAAGAATCCCAGACCACCGCCGCGGGCCATGGCTTTGCCGAACATCTGAACGTAGTCACCACCATCTTCGGGGATGAACGGGGTCTTACCCTTGATCACGTCGAGGGCAGCGTTCGCGATAGCCCCATATACGGTAGTCGCGATGATCAGGTGGACCATCCCGGATACATTAGCTGATCCCCCTCGGTAGAGTTCACGACCGAGGTGGTGCTGAATCGCACCGATTGGATAGGACATGAACTGTGTCAGAGTGCGGACGATCTCGCCCGCGGGTGTTCCGGCCTGAGTACCGAGTGTGGCATGAAAACGGGTCTTCGCATTGGGATCGGTCGCCGCATTGCGAACGATGTCATAGAACATCGAGGACCATTTCAGCTCGAAGTCGTCTTTGAACTTTCTGATCTCCGCTTCACTGGCGTTCTCGCGGCCCATCATCTTGCGGATAGCGGCGTCACTCTCCTGATGGATCGCATCGGAGACGACGAAATCGAGCCCGTTGTGGTCCTTGATCGTATGTGTACGAACGTAATCCCAGTCCGAATCCGTGATCGAATAGCGGTCGAAGGTCGTTCTCAATCTGGCGTCCAGGGCGGCCCGAGCCAGGTCCTTCTGCGCACCCAGCGTCACGCCGATATCCATGGCGGACTGGGTCTTGAGTACGTCGTTGAGGTAGCGCTGGCCATTCAGGGTGTTGGTCAAATCTACACGCTTGGACCACTTACCATCCGGGCTCGATCCTGCATCGAACCGCTCCAGTAATTCAGAGGTGAACGAGTCCGAGGCCACCACTACCCGGGCCGCGAACGCACGCTTCTCCGCTGATGGTGCACCGCTGAAGATCGCGCCGATACCCTTGAGGTTACCCTCGGTGAAGGACTGGCCAAGCCACTTGAGTTCACCTGCGCGATTAGCAATGTCGGGGAGGGACCCGAGGATTCCGTTATTCAATAATGTCCACGATCCGAACAACCGAGCCCGGTTCAACAGGGTAGCGCCGGTCATGGTTCCCTGAATGCTGGACGTGCCGTCGATGTAGTCGAATGCCTGTTCGATGCGTCGGCTCTGAAGCTTCTCGATTTGCTTGGTCGCGGCCTGCCGCATCTCATCGGTGCTGGCAGGATCGTTGAGAACCTTAAGCATCGATGCCTTGGCATCTTCCACGTCGGCGCGCATGGCTGCACGACCAGCCGGTCCCCACATGTCGAGGATTCCACGGGTCCGGCCAGCCCTACGCAGAGCCAGCATGACATTCTCATGGACGTTCCCGGTTCCGTACTTTTCCATGATCTCGAACTCGCCCTTGGCAGTCTCGAACTGGATGGAACGGGAATGACCAACCTTCTTGGCGACATTCGATGATCCGCCCTTGAACGCGGTCAGCCAATCGTTGGACTGACCGGTACCATGATGGCCGGTGCTGAACGAGGTCCAGAGTTCACGTAGCTCTTGGGTAAGCGCAGTGCTGTTCGAGGGATCGATATGCGGGAAGGTCTTTCCGATATCGAGGCGACCCGGCTCCGTCCAGAATTTCATGAAGTCCTGGAAATCAGCTTCACCGCCTGCACCTCGGACCTTCATCCGGTCGTAGCTGCGGGAGACCACGAATCCTGCGAGTTCACGAATATACGCGCCACCATCGTTCATCCGGAGGACGCTAGCGTGGATGGCTTCTGCGTAAATCTTACCCAGCTTGGTCGCGACCTCGTTACCAGAGGCAGGGTCGGAGCCACCGCGAGCCCGGGACATCTCGATCCAGACGTTCATGTCGCCGTCGCGGTCCAGCGTCTTGATCGCCTTATCCATACCGGACTCACGAAGCTTGGTACCGAGCGCGGTGGTCAGACGTTCGGTGTGTCCCTTCTGAAGAACCTCGGTCGAACGGGCGGCCCCGGCTTGAGGTCCTTCGATGCCCCAGATTTGAGCCTCGATTGCATCGCCCGGACGCATCTTCCATTCGTCCGAGTTCCTCAGCGTGTCGCGTTCCTTCTTGCGTTCGACGTTGAAGTAACGTTCACGCTGCTCCAGCATCGCCGTGCGCTTCGCGGTCTCTGCCAGTTCGATGGTGGCGAGGGTCAACGCCTCGGAGTCGGAGACGGCACGCTTGGAGCGGATCATCTCCGCTGCCTTGTCGGTGAGATTCTGGGTGAGGCGATCTGCTTCAGCATCGGTGAGCTTGTCCCCGTATGCTTCCTTGATCGCTGCCTTACATGTGTCGCCTAGTCCTGCCATACCTTATCTACCTCAGCGGATGCACGCAGCGATCCGTCCGTACATCTCAGCTTCGGCATTGGCCTTGGCTACAAGTGCATCGGCATCATCCAATAGGGCACGTGCACCGGCTGGAAGTTCTCCGTTCTTTTCGATGTCACCAACTCGGACAGCTAGATCGTCGATCTCCCTCTGGAGCTGAGTCAGCTCGGTCTGACCACCGCTACGACGGATCGCTTCATCATCACCCTTGGCCCGGACCAGACGAGCATCGTGCTCGGTCAGGATGGTTCTCTCTTCCCGAGTGGTTTGAAGCAGAGGGGCATAGCGATCCCTGTTCCATTGGGTAACTTCATTCAGGAACTGATCGCGCTGTTCGGTGATTCGAGCTGCCGCATCACTGATTGAGGTCGGCAAATCCTTGGAGGAGCGAAGCTCGATATGTCCGGGGCCCTTGGCAGACGCGGCAAGGTCGGCATCGGTCGCACCCTGAACCAAGGTGTACTTCACCGGACCGGTACCGTCATGGAACTTGATCACCTGATACTCACGACCAGTGCCGGTGACCGGATCAATGTCGGGTCCGTCCCGGAGGGCGATGTTGTCAAGGTAGCGCTGAGCCTGTCTCTGGTTCGGGAAGGTCATGACCGATCCATTGGACTGGCGAAGTGGTTCCATCTGGGATTCACGTCGAAGGATGAATGAACCATCCTGGCGTTCGAGCACGCTGGGTTGATAGCCTTCATCTCGACTGATGCGGCGTGCTGCATTCTCCGCGCGCTTTAGGGTGGTGAACTCCATCATCTCCCCGTTACGGGCCAGCACAGGGACGACCGATCCTGTCGGTTCAGCCAGGGGATGAGGAATATCACCTCCAACTCGGGGACCACCCATGTCGATGCCGACGCGTTCGGGCGTAGGGAAGGGACCCATTGCGGTTTCGAAACGTGACCGAGCCATCTCGAACGGAGTCAGGTTGGAAGAACCCCCAAGAAGGTGTTCGCGCAGGGCGAGGTCAGCTCTGACTGGGCGGCCTTCCATCACCGAAGTGAGCGCGTCTCCGAGCATGGCCTGCTTGACCTGCATCGGTGCGTCATCGATCAGCCGGGCGATCCCGAAAAAACGATCCTTCGCATATCCGACTGGGACATGGAGGCCACCGCCTAGGACACCGCCGAATGCGATGTTCGTCAGGGAATCCAGGGCGGTGTAGTCGCGCTGTTCGTATTTGGAGAGGGTGTAGTTGATCGGCTCCAGCATGGCGGCACCGACCGTGCCTTCGACCGCACCGATGCCAGCCCGAACGACGCCTCGACCGATCACGCTTGAGCCGACCTGAGCCAGCATGGCCGCGGCACGGGCCTCACCAACCACAGGGATGAACGCACTCAATATATTAAGTGGATCGATCAGGTTGGCTGCACCGCCCACGACGAATTGAGAAGCACCCTGCCAGAATCCTCCGGTGCCACGATTAATGATCGACTGCTGATAGAGTTCTTCGCGCTTGAGGCGCTGGAGCTGCTGAGCCTCTCGCTCCCGAACGGGTTGATCCCATCCAAGCAGTCTGGTCGTACCCTGCTTGATCCCGTACTTGGCATTGGCCTCGTCCGGTTGGAGCAGGGGAGATTCTACATAACGAGGGTTTGGAACCGGAACAGTACGAGGCGTGCCATCGTCCCCGATCTCAGTGGTGTAGCTGAGCGTCGGTGAATTTTCCGTGGAGATGTCGATCCAGTTCTGAACGAGGTTTGTCGTAGAACCAGCACGCTGATCCGCCCATGTGGCACCAAGTACCTCAGCGGTGTTCGACTGGAACTGGTTGATGCCGAGCTGATCCAGCAACGGATCAATCCGGATGGGGTCCGAGTACAATCCTGCCATTACGGGGTCACTCCCGAACGGCCGATACCGGTCCAATCCCACATGCTCTTCTTCGGAACGACCGTACCGCGAATCTCCGAATAGGGAATCTCATAGAAGTTCGGGCCGATACCCCGATTGATCACGCGCTCGGTAGCCTCTTCGACCTTGGATTCGTTCGAAGGATTGGAGGTGACCGAACGCTTCTTCGCCAGTGCTTGGGCCTGAACTTTCGGTTCGGCCGTAGTCGTACCGGGTCCCGCT
Source organism: Reyranella massiliensis 521 (assembly GCF_000312425.1). Classification (GTDB taxonomy): domain Bacteria; phylum Pseudomonadota; class Alphaproteobacteria; order Reyranellales; family Reyranellaceae; genus Reyranella; species Reyranella massiliensis. The sequence continues at coordinate 1,578,150 of NZ_HE997181.1, forward strand.
TGAGTATCAACAACGGTCGGCTCGATGGAGAGGGGACTGCGAGGAGATTTCAGTTCGACAGGTCTGCCATTCGGGTACAGCCAGATCAGGCCACCATCATTCGGGGACGTGACGAAGTTTCCACGCCGGGCCTGATCGAACTGAATCTTCAGTCGCTGTTCATCGGTGAGTACATCGCCGGGCTGAGCCGGAAGTGGGACCAGCATCTCCGGTGTCAGGGTACGGCGCGCTTCAGCGATGGCCTCCTCCGCCTTCGGCAGGAGACCCTTCTCAACCCGGTATGTCGGTCCGAAGTCGTACTTCTTACTGATCAGACCATCGACGGCACGGCGTGCTGCGGTCTTCTCATCGAGTCCTTGATCGCCATATAGGAATGCGAGGCTTCGAGCACCCGAATAGACCATTGCGGTCAACCGTTCTCCGCCACCAACACGGGCCGTACGATTGAAGTCGGCAAGCTGGCGTTGGACTTCTTCTTCGATTTTGCCCGCGACGCCCGGTCGGGTCTGGTCGAGATTCTCCTTTAGGGTCTTATCGCCCAGAGAGAGGGCCTTGATCATGTCACTCCGAACCGGTGCATCCTCCGGTCGGTTGAGGGTGGCGACGATCTGAAAGCTTGGACTCAGGGGCTGATCGAGCTGAGCGAGCTGACGCATCACCACGGGGAACTGATCCCCGTACTGGTTGGCCAGTTCCTTAATGCGTTTGTCGGCTTCGATGGGAGCCGAGATCGCCAGTGCATTCACATCGGCGGCCACTGACATTGCAGTGGCTTTGGGCATTAGGGCGATCTGTCCGGGGCCAGCACCCATGCGGGTCTGGACCTCACTAAGGGTCTGGTAGCCGATGGAGCGCACGCTGGCATCCGGAGAGCTAAGCATCTCTCGGAGCTGGCTGGACTGGCTCGTGACGTACTGGGCGGGATCAGCGGTAAATGCCTGCCACTTCCGCCCGACGATCTGCTGAGCTTTCAGGTAGGCCGTATGCGAATCGGCGAAGCCGACCGATCCAGATGCGGGCTTCAACGCATCGAGCTTGGCCTGATCCTCCGCCGGACTGGTGAGCCCAATCGAGGTCTGAAATGTATACGCCTGCCTCGCCAAGTTTTGCTTATTCAGGAACTCTTCGGCCATGCTGGAGTTCTTCGGGAACATCGCGCGGACTTCGGCCTCGCTCATTCCCGGCGCACCATTCACCTCGACATCCACGAGGACATCGTTGGCTTTGGTGCGAAGTGCGGCAACATTGGCACTGTTGGCCATCGCTGCTTCGGCTCGCTTTTGATTGTACTCGACGGTCATCATCGCCGCGTAGTGCTTGCGCTCCTCAGGGCTAGGCTGCTTTCCGAGCATGCCGGGAACAGCATCCTTGCTGTTCTTCATCGCGTCGATCTTCGCCAAGCTGTATCCGGTCGCGCGGAAATCTTTCATGATCTCGGCTTCACGGATCGTAGCTCCGACCTTGTCGGCGTAATCCTTACCGGCCAGCGGATTGATATCGCCGTTCTTAACTCCGCCCTGAATCAGAGAGGCGGCCTGACCCAGTCGGTCCTGAACCTGATCCGGAGTTAGCGATCCATTGAGGATTCCATCGTAGGCCTCGGTGCGTAGCTGTTCGACCTTGGTCTGGATTTCAGCAGTGCGCTCCTGCGCGGCTCGGACAACACCGGCCTGTTCGATCTGCGTGACCGTCTGAATCTGCTGTCGATCCGCCATTAGTGCGAACTGTGGCAGGAGATCGGGACGGACATTGCCGAGCCACTCTCGCTTCACCGAATCGAAAGCCTTCGTAAATGCGGCGGAGTCAGTAGGATTCTGCTTTTGAATTTCCGCGGCCTTGGACTGCAGGTCGATCTGCTTACGCACGGCCGTTTGTTCATCCGCTCCGGACTGATACGCCTTGGAGATCGGGAACAGCTTGGCAAGCGGCCCCGCATCTACCGGAGTGTCCGGGTTGGGATTGTTCATTTCATCTTGGACACCCTTGGCGCGGGCCTGTTCAACACCGGTCTGTTCGGCGAACTTGTAAAGGGATTCGCTGAGCTGCTCCCACACGGCGGTGTTCGGAGCCGGGATGACGACGCCAGTGCCGGGATTCTGAGCGACGGTGATCGGAGCATAAAGAGGAAGCTCTGCCATTAGAGTCGCTCCCATGTGCTCGGACCTGTCTGGGTCAGGTTGGAACGGTCAAGCGCACTGAGCCACTTATCACTGGCTGCAGAAGGACTGACCGAGGTGAATCCATTCATGGAACTCATGGCTTGGCCGCCAAGCAGGCTGACCGTCTTCAGACCGACGCCTATCATCGCGTTGGTCTGCTCCTGCTGGCCCATCGAATAGAGATTCTGAGCGCTAGCTTCGAGATTGTCGGCCTTTACATCGGCAGACCAGTTGGTATTCCAGACATCCCGCTGAGCTGCCTCTCGGGTGTCAGCCAGGATGTCCACGATGGAGCCTTGAACATCGACACCCGCTGCTCCCGCCAGAGCAGCCTGTCGACCAGCGATCTTGTCGGCTCGCCGTTTGATATCTTCGATCTTAAGCGTTGCTTCGGTGCGAGTATTCTCGGCCTGCTGCTGAGCGAGCCGAGCCTGAGCGTTGTACTGAGCCTGCTTCTGGTCGGCTCCAACCTTTGCGGCAACAGCGCTCAGTGCAGTCGTAGCGACCATGATGCCGATGCTGATTGGATCAATTCCCATTCCGTCTTGAACCTCTATGTTGTGAGGTTATTTACGGCCGGGCGCGTGCATGTAGATCAGAGGCAGTCCATCGACATACTGATCGGTAGCGTGGAAGCCGATCAGATTCAGCCAAGCACGGGCTGGGCCATCAGGGGGACACACCGTCCAGTGGGTCCGATTGGGATAGTCGATCTGACCACCCCGGATGAATGTTCGAGCCTGCTTGGTCAGGCTGAGGCGAATACGTTCCGCCTCAGGTGTGGCGAATGCACCGTACATGACCAGATCAGGATCGATCAGGTTCAGGTAGTGGGCTGCTACTGCCGTTCCATTGACCCGGACGACTTCCAGACGAGTAGTCCGAAGTACCTGATCGACCAACTCGTAGAGGTTCACACCCAGTATGCGACAGGTATCGAGTTCGATCTCTCGGGGATTCGATAGGACCTCTTCCAGACCATCGCGAGTGCCGGGTTCAATACTGATGTCGATCATTGCGAGGGCGAGGTCTTGGCTTCGACGGTGAATCCCAGCACCGTACAGGGCAGGGGATCGCGAGATTCAATGGACAGGATTGGCTCTGGACTCCAGCCACCTCCGAGCCAGACGCGCTTCATCGTATCGTAGGTCTCCGGAGGAGCATCGAAGATGTCGTTGGGCATCGAACGGAGTGCGATGCGGGTACCGTTGACCCAGAAATCCTGAGTATTACGAAGCGTGAAATCGCCTTTCACCAGCCTGATGCTGTTGCCTCTTTGCAACTGACCGTTCACCACTGGGGATATCGGCAAGCATTCGGCCAGCGCCGTATAGGCCACACCGACGTAGACCTCTGAGACTTCGGAGGGCAGGGTGAAGTCACCGTTCGCATCGATGGCAACATCCCGAAACACCAGTCCATCACCGATGACCGAGGCCATCTTCGATGCATGCGCGGTGAACCCGGTCCAAGTCTCCTTGGGCGTTACGCTAGTGTCGTGGGACCAGAGATCGCACCAGACATCCGTGGTGAGCTTCGCCAGCCATGTCTTCGAGTTGTAGGTGACCAGTGCATATAGAGTATCATCGAGAGAGCAGATCGAATTGATTGTACCCTCGGCCATCGCAAGAGTGGCCCAGCCTTGAACACGCTGTTCGAAGTCGATGGTGATAAGAGAGCAAGTACCATCGGCATTGCGGAAAAAGCAGAGGTTCGCTTGCGAAGCGAAGCCCCGAACATAGGCGGCATCAGTGGGCGACTTTAATAATCCCGGTGCGAGCACACTGAGATTCTTCGCGATAAACGAATCTGTGTTGAAGTCGTAGCCGAAGCTACGAAGCCGAGCCCGACGATCCACGAATACATTCGCCGAATCCACCCCAAGGCTACGTATGCCAGTGTTGATCATCCCATGTCGGGTATTCAGCCGGAACAGCACATTCGACGGAGTGATAGGCGCGGAACTCTCAGTCCACTCACCCACGCTGGTGTTGATGATCAGCTCTTGGCGAATCGAATAGCAGTCCTGAATCGTATGAACGGCGGTCGATCCCAGCACGAAGCTCCACGACATGTCGTCGGCAACTGGCGTAGTGGTGAAGTGGAACAGGATGCCAGATCGAGAACCCCATACGGTCTCAGGCAGGCTCTTGGAACCACCGATGACCAGACGATTCTGGTGGAAAGTACCAACTTTGGGGTAACCGCGAGTATTAGACCACGCGGCCTCGGCACCCGAACCGAAGTCGAAGGTCGGTGCGTTGGTGATCGCCACGGAAGAGACGGTCCAAGTCGCATCGTTGCCACCGCGCTTGATCGAAGTCATTGGGACATCATCGTGAAACCCGATCCACAAATCCTTCGACTGGGTGAATTTCATGGTGGCTAGCTGCGATGAGGTCCATGGCACTACAATGTTCGTCGCGACAGCTACGTCATTCCGGTAAACGTCGAGCGCGCCATTCCGAAACACGAACAGGTAGACCTGAGATTCGTTGAACACGAACGGGGCGATCTTCACCGCACCAGCGGATTCGCCAACCAGCTTCAGCCCGGGCCGCTTGAACAGGGGGCCCATCGGAAGCGGGATGAAATTCGAACAAGTGCGGAGGGCGGACTGATAGACTTCTAGGTTCGAGCGTCCTTCGAGTGCCTGTCCTACGATGTCGTTGGTGCTTGATTGGCCCGACGTGAAGCTGTTCTGGGTAATCCGAAAGATGGGCATTTAGCCACCTCGGACACGACGCCACGTCGATTCGGGCTGCGATGAACCGGGCTGGGACCAACCATCAATGACAGCCGCATCGTTGAACGCGAGCTGCGTGTCTCGCGCACAGGACTGCTTGACGCTGGATTCCGCGCTGAGCGGTTCCGCCGCTTCATAAGCCAGGGAGCAGATGAAATACTGAACGAACGAACTCGGGAGGCTGCCGATGTCGGCTTCGCCATAGGTGCGTCCGTACTTGAGGATCAGCCGAGAGTAGTTCGAGAAGACCTCATGACCCTCACTGATGTAGGTGTCCGCTAGGAGCCGGGCACCCGCGGAGTTCATCATGAAACGAGTGCGACGATAGTCGGCCGGGAGCGTGAACCGGTGCTTCCACCGAGGGTCGGCCGGGTTGCCGACCAGTCGGGTCAGCTCAAGAGTTCTAGTCGCGAACTTCCAGGGTGCTGCGTCGAGGCACCGATCCAGAACGGGCTTCCAGATTCCAGCGTATACACGAGCCTGCTGCTCCTCCTCGTCGAGGGAGCTGATCGGATCGCCTCCGATCTTCAAATTCGCTGCAGTGATGATCTGATAAAGTGTCGATGCCATGCCGGTATTTACCGGCGGACCTCAGTTGACCTTCGCTTAGGGACCTATCAGGTTCATGCAAAGTGATTGGGGGGGGGCGGGTTGGTCAGCGAGAAAACGGTGGAGATGAACCTCACAGCGGAATGGATGTGGGTACTTGGATCTTGCTTCCAGAGGAATGTAACTGTTTGGGCTCCGTCTCCGAGGGAGGAAGCCAAGGCCGGGTTTGATGCGAGTATTGATGTAGCGGGCTTTTCCTTGCTCGTGCAGTACAAGGCGGCTAAGTGGAGTTCTCGTTATCAAGAATGGCGCTTTAAGCTCAACGAGACGAAAGGCCAAGATCAGCATGCAAAGTTAGTCGCACATGCGAAGAACGGCACGCCTACTTACTACGGCCTGCCACTCTTTGATGACTACGCGACGATCCGGAATAATGCGAGAAACTTGCTTGGCTATCGGGTTTCCGCTTGGATCAATGTTGCTTCCTTGCCTATACCGAATAATGGCATTGGAAAGCACCAACTAGGTATCCGTCCGAGCCAGCCATATAAAGTTAGAGTCTATTCGGAACCAGTCGAAGTCGAGGTTGACACGTCGATGGGAGGCCTGCTGACGCACGTCATAAATGCTTCAGGACAGAGATGGCCAAGTGGCTGGAGAGCTGACGAACCTACGCGCGACACGCCGCCTCCACCACCGCCTGAAGATGGTGGTGAAGATGGTGAAGGAGAAGATGAAGGCGGAGGGTCAGGCTTGGTGGGCTTTCACATTCGCTGATGCTTCGCAGCCTCTAGCCGAGCTAGAATTATCGAGCCGACCGCAGCCCAGAGCGCATCATCATCCGATCCATCGAGCTGGATTCCACGTCGTTCGATTAGATCAAGTAGGTCATTCGACGGCTGGAGCACCGAGGCCATGCGTCCGCAGATCGAAGCCGGTCTGGTCGGACCTTTGACGAGGATTCCCAGCGCGACCAACTCGCTGATTCGGGGGCGAACGTAGAGCACACCTTCATGGATGGTCAGGGCGATCTCATCTCCGACCATCGGCGTACCGATCAGCGCGACCAGGGTAATGCTGATCATTGTGTTGAGTCTACGTTCGGGGTCGCGATCCACAATTCGTGCTGCGATCTCAGACGCGCCAAGGGATTTGAAACCGGCTGTGGCCGGATAGTTATCTGCCATTGATTTCATCTCCGTTTAACAATGACGACCCAACCACGAGCGCGTCTAGAGATACTTAGGCCAGGTACTTCAAAACCCGGGAAAAACCGATCAAAAACAAAGACCCCGCCAGTCCTGATGGATGGCGGGGTTCAATCGTGGCTGGTCAGGCCGGGACAGGACGGAGATGAACCTGTCTTCAGCACTATGTAGGGTCGGAGTGAATCCGCTTCAACCGATCAACCGATCAACGGGATCAGATAGGCGATGATCTCTCTCGCACCTTTGTAGCCGGGCTTCAACCGAAGTCGTCTTACAGCCGTACGGGGCCGTTCGAGATTCTGATGGGACTGAACGAGAGCGGCAAAGTCGATCCCGGGCGTCGTTGGATGTCGCCGGTGAGGTCGGCTGTTAATGGGGGCGGGCTGGACTGGCTTGGCCTTCGTGGGGCGTTTCAAGCCGATGGTGATGTAGCTGAAGATTGAACGATCTCGGATCGACCGGATCAGGGTAGGCTTGACACCGTAGCGCTGGGCTTCGATGCGGGCTGGAGCTGTCGAGGTGTAGATCGATCTGATCTGATCGTCGGTTAAGTGGATCACGATCTGCTTCGATCTGGGAGGGGTCTTGGAGGTCGGAGGCTTGGGTCTTCTGGGTCGGCCTCGACGCCGAGGACTAGACCTCGCGTCTGGAAGGTCGGCTGTGATCCTGCGGGCCACCTGACGGCGCTGGATGAGACTTATCAGCGATGGGGAGACGGCGTATCGCTCGGCTAGCGCTGAATGGGTTTCGTTCGAGACGAAGATGGTTCGGGTCTGATCGGGTGTGAGCTTGATCTGAGTCATCGATGTATTTGGGATCGATGCCCATTCGATTGTCTGGATCGATGTGCTGACCTCGTTCGGTCGGCTTCGCCTCCCTCCCTCGTGTATACACCAGCGATGGGACAAATCCGGCCTGTCCCATCATAGAAGATATAATACCTATTATTCTTTCTTCTGTTTCATACTTAAGTTTTATACTTAAGAATCATTATTAGTTAATAACTAGAGAAGAGAATAGAAGAGAGTATATCTTCTATGATGGGACAGGCGGGATTTGTCCCATCGCTGGTGTATACACTTTGAGCGAGCCCGACAGGGCGAGCGATCATCCAGACAGCCGACATCGACCATCGAACGAAATCTGTTCGCGACCTTGAACTGGACCGTCGATAGCTCCAGCTTCGATAGAGCATCGGATTTCTTCATCGACCCTAAATAGAGGGTGATCGCGTCGGCAACACGATCAGTACAGAGATTCTCCAAGGCGAGCCTAGCTCGTCACGAATGGGGCTCCAGTTCCGGGAAGTTTTAGCCGACGCGACCGAACTGGAGCCCCTTTTACGTTTGGAGAAGATCGATATGGAGATCGTCGGCAAGTTTATTCAATTGAAGCGGGACGAGGATTGCGACCTCATTCAGTGGTACCTCAGTTTGAAGACCTTCAAGCCCGAGCCCGAGGAAGCCACCATCCATGCGAGGATGCGCAGCGCAGTTGATGGCTTCGACCGTGTCGGCCTGATGAAGCTGGTGGATGCGCTCTGGGCGTCGTTTATGGACCCGGACCGGGACCTATGGGCGGATCGATTTCATCGGGTGGCTGACCTCCACGAGGAGTTCGTCAGATTTTTCGACTGCGCGCCACCGCAGTGGATGTACGACCTCGAAGCGCGCAAGTCCGGTCGCGTCCAGTACGCTGATATCCACCATATGCATCGGACCAAGGTTCAGGCTCAGCTCCGACATGAGGCTGTGGTCAGGATCGCTGGCGAGCGCGGGATCGCTCTAGACCTGATTGGCTACGTAGCCCCTGAAATTCACCTCCCAGACGTGCAGAGGACCATCGATGCCCGGAAGCAGGCTGAGCGAGATCGTAAGAGGGCCTACCGGGTTAAGAAGGCGGCCGACAGAGAGAAGGGCCGGGGACAGGTGGCGGCGATCCCGGCCGAGACGACCGAGGCCATGCTTAGGGCCAAGCTTGCGGCGGCCTACGCGACCATTGAGACCCGGGACCGGCAGATCGCCAAGTACAAGTCCGAGGCCCATCTCCAGCCCGCTAGGGAGGAGGCTGCGATCATCGCGGTCATCGAGAGTGCCCCGCTGGTGAAGCAGGTCGCTCGAATGGAGAGCCAGATTGAGGACCTCACGGAGCAGCTCGCTGAGGCGAACCAGCGTCTGGCCGATCAGAGCCAGACGACGCGCGCACAGAGGGTGCACTACGAGGCCGAGATCAAGAGTCTTCGGGCCGAACTCGCCAAGCGGGACAAGCTCAGCGAGGTGATCTCAGCTCGGGCTCGCGATCCGCTCGGCCTCAACACAGGCCGGAGGAACTAGCGATGAGCCAGATCGACCAGCTTGAGGCCGACCTAGACCAGTTGCTGGCCGACCAGCGTCGGCTCCGTGAGGAGCTGACGGCGATCCTAATGGAGCCGGAGCAGGACGATTACGAACGTGCCGCGATCTCGAACCCGACCCCGACCGAATAAGCGTGGGTCCACCAGTCATGTTCGGCCATCGAAGTGGGCTCCGCTCTAAGCGCGATCAGGATGGCCTCGTTCAGATCATAGTCGGGTCCGGCCTCGATCAGATCATCATCAGCGTCGTAGAACCTGAGCCCGAAGCCAGTCTCCTTCCATCGATAATCGGCGACACCAAGCCGATCTTCTGAGGTGATCAGTACCATCAGTTCGTACTGGTCCTCGGGTACCGGCATGATCTTGATCAACGCATCGAGACCGGCCGACAAGCTCAGCGCCATGTGATGGGTTCGGTCGTTCGGGATCAGCCGCATGATGTCCTCCTTCGGTTGTACCGATCCCGGCATGAGTCGGAACGGGGGACACTTAAACGTATACAGATTTGAAGAGGAAATTCGCAATTTTGATTCAAATCGGAACTTGTATACGACTCAATGTAAGCCGACTGAGCCGGTTCAATGTGCCTTAAAGGCGACCAGATGTCGGGACGCGCCAGACTAGGGCAGAAACGTAACTCTGACTTGGATCGGAGTAGTGGGTGAATGGAGGTCGATCCCGGCTGCCTTGGCTGGCTTCAACGGAGTGCTGATCTCTCGGATTAGCTCGATGCAGCGATCACCACAGGTCGCATCGATGTTGATCACGTTCGTAAATTCGAGGGTGAAGATCAGCATCAGCCAGATCGCGAACCCACACACTGTCATGATGACGAATCTCGTGAGGCTGAAATTCTTGGCCTCCTCAAGTAGTCCCTTCAAACGCTCGAACACAGGTTAAACCCTCAGAACCGGGTCAACCCCGTCTCGTATTTACCTGCGTCGGCCAGCCCGAAGCCGTTCGAGGGCACTCCCATGGGCACGACCTGCAGTCGAGGACTGCACTCCCCGGGTTCGACGATCAAAATTCCCATCGATGACCACTCCGGCGGGAAGCTGCCGGAGATGTAGAATCCCGAACGCAGCCGCATCGATCCAGTCGTTCTTCCGCTTCCCGATCAAGTTGTGCGGGAAGTCCCGGCACTGTTCGATGAATTTGGTATTCCGGATGGAGCTGTGAATGTGAAACCGAGCCCGATTGATGTACCGCTCCAAGCTGGCCCGAATGCGAACCTCCTTGGGGAGCTTGTTGTCCTTCTCGATCACAACGATTCCCGGAATGTGGGTGTCCGGCTCTGAGCGGTCTTCGGCGATCATTCGAATTTCCGCACCCATCGCTGGGTTCACGTTGGTCTCGACTACGATCTTCGTGATGCCGTAGCCCTTCATAATTCTGAGGATCGCTCGAATCTGAGGTTTCCATCCCTCGTGATCGATAGCCGGTAACTTCGAAATGTGGTGGAGGAACGTACGGTCATCCTTTGAGCGGGCCACAATGGCCGCCACAGAATCGTCTGACTTCTTCTGGGCCTTTGAGGGGTCCCACGCCGCGAGGGCATCGACGATGTCGAACTGACCGATCTTCGCCTCAGTTCTGGTCGAACCCCAATCATCGTCCCCAGCGCGTCCCGACCAACCCCGGGTGATATTCTGGGAAAGTAGGGGATCAGAATACTCATGGGCGAGGTCGATCTGAAGACCGCCCGCATTCATATCGACGAACCTCAGGAGGAATTGGGATTCCCACTCGGAATCCGGAATTGCATCGGCTCCGGTCCGGAGATTGGCGATATACTCCGAACCACGCATTTCCGGCCACGCGTAGAAGACGTTGTCCTCGTCCTCGGTGAGAATCGGGACGACCATTGCCTCGATGTTCTCAGCGTCTTCCAGCATGGGCTTGTACATGCTTGCAGCACCGGCATGAGGCGTACCGATATAGGTGATTTTCGGCGCGATTGAACGAAGCTGGGAACGTCGGGTCCGAATGAGGTCACGACCTTCTTCGGTTCTCGAACCCTCCAGTGTCTCAAGATCATCTGCGAATATCAGATCGGCGTGCAGTCCGACGATGTCGCCCTTAAGGGATAGTGCCTGTACCGAGGGATTCGGCAGCGTCTTCGAGCGGACCACTGTGAAGCTGGTCCGCCTCCAAAGCTCATCCATCTTTCCCGGAGGTACGAGATGCTGGCAGAGCGGGTGGTTCTCGATCATCCCCCGCACGAATCCAGCATTCTTGTTGGCTAGCGTCTGGCTAGCGCTCAGCATGATGAAGCTTCGATTCGGGTCCCGATAGAGGGACCATGCGATGAACAGCGAGATCAGCCAGCTCTTCGCAGCCTCTCGAAAGCACATCAGAAGCCGGGTGGGTTTGCCTTCGGTGGCTTCGAGCCATCGGGCCATCCGAACATGAAGCTCCGGAGTGGACTGCCCGAGATGCAAATTCCACATCCGCAGGAAAGTCGGAAAGTCTACGAGCCGTTCGAGAGCGGGTTTGGCCGCGGCCTTCTTCCGGACGCTCATTCAGGTTCGTCCGGGTCGCTCCCTACAGCGTGGGGGATATTCACATCATCGTTGGTGATCTTTCGGAGTGTCTTGAGTTCGGGTACTTTCTGGCGACCTTCCACTGCTTCTAGGAGTTCTTCGGCAAGTCGAACTCGCTTGGCGTGTTCGTCATCGGCCTCAGCCAGTTCTGCCTTCTGACGGGGCTGGATCATCAAATCCATCATCATCGTAAGCAGACGGAGCTTCGCTGCTTTGCGATTGTCCCGGGCTAGCCCTGCATTGTCCGACTTCGCCGCTTCGGCCAGCCATACTTCTCCGGCATCCCGACGCTTCACATCGATCTTGAACGGGCTCCGATGTGGCTTTGCGAGCGCGCGAAATTCTGCGATCTCGTTCGACCACATCTCATCGATGACTTCTTGGAGTTCGGCGACCTTGATAGGGTCGCGATTCATAAGATTGTATTCGTGTTTACGGACTGACATGCCGATATTTATCGGCGTAGGCTCAATCGATAAGAGCGAAGCGGGGGAGGGCGTGATGGGAGAGGCGCCACCGCCACCAGTTCGTACTCAGACTAGCCATACGCCGATATGGTGGTAAGCTAGATGCGTTTTAATCGCGATTGAGACCTACTGATGGCAACCGATTTCAGCGTCGCACTTGCGCCTGTGGCGACGCCGCATAAAGCGAAACGGCCTATTGTTCGCCCTGTATCGCAAGTCTCACTGGAGCTAGTCGGCTCTGACGCCTTTGTTCAGGCGATTTCAGAGTGTGTTGCGTGGATCGCCAAGAGAGCCAACGCGAGAATTCCCAGTAATGCGTTTTCCGGTGAGCCCTTCGATCTGACTGATGCCGAAGGGGCACATTGGGCAGCAGCGGCAAGAATAGCTGGAGAAGATGCTTCGGTTTGGGCGGCACGCTTGGACTTCCATGACAAGACCGTGCCTCAGCGAACTTGGCTTACTGAGATATCGGTTGGTCGTAATCAAACCACAATGCGATTCGGCGCGCGGTTGACCAATGTAACGCGAGGTGAGGATCGGGCCTTTACCCCAAGCATTCCGGGAATCGTTAAGCAGCTTGCGGATCGAAGAGTTGCTTATCTCGATGGCCGTCTACTGAGCAATCGGCCAACGATAGTTGCAGAGACAACCGACGGCTATTTGGGGCTTCTCGATTTTCTTGAGGACAAGCGCCGACAGGCCAGCCTCATCTTGATATCACAGAATGAGCACGGCACGTCACTACTCGATGCCGACGACTTAGCGAGTCAACTTTGCGGTGCTGCTCATGTCGCCGTAATCACACCAAACGTAAGTCGGCAACTCACGAAGGACGTAGGGCGAGCATTCTCCGTATACAATGGAGCAGTTCGACATTGTAAGCCGGGATTGAGCTTCGATGAGAGCAATCCATTTGACCATGAATTGTTTCTTTGGCGGCACGGTATCAGCGAAGCGCAGTTGTTGGACCGCATAGTGCGGTCGGTGCTCCAAGGCACCTTTACACGACCTGACGCGGACGTAAGCGCTCTACGCTTTGAGCAAGTGCGACGGGCATCGCTAGTTTCTGAAGCCTCGCGACATGTGTCTTCTACGGCGACGGCGGAAGACATAAAGGCAGACTTGGCTGAGCAGATTAAAGCTATCGAGGCACAGGCCGCTGAAGATGCGGCAGCTTCGCAACAGTTACTAGACGAAGCTGCAGCGGAGAAGAATGAAGCAGAAGCCAAACTCCACGCGGCCCGAGACCAGAATGAGAAGCTTCGTAGTAGAATTGAGTGGCTAGAGCATGCTCTGAAACAGAAAGGCACTGAAGCTATTACGCCTTTGGAAAGCTATGACGATATTGGCGAATGGGTAGACACGCATCTTTCTGGTTCGATAATTGTATTGCCGCGCGCGATCCGTGAAACTGTGAAGAACGGTAATTTTCGAGACCTCAGTGCGTTTCAAGAGGCTCTTCTATTGCTCAAGGACTTTTATGTCCCCATGCGTCGCGGCAATGCTGAAATAACACGAGAGGCATTTGAGGCTCGATGCAGAGAGCTTCGGTTAGAAGAGAGCGCGTGTTTTAGTCAGCCAAACGACATCAAGGCGTTCTCTCAATATTGGGTTCCCTATGGCAGTGGAAAGCAAGCCTGTGACCGACATCTTAAGTATGGGGGCGGCACTGATCCGCGAAACATGTTCCGAGTGTATTTTTTCTGGGATGACGAAGAGCAGGTTGTTGTGATCGGTCACATGCCGACACATCTTCCAAATTGGAAGACAAACTGAATCTCAGTGGTTGTGGGGCAGCATGTCAGGCGTCGAGGGACAACCGGGCAAGCCCTATTGGCTCATGAGTATCGAGGATAGCGCCACACCATTGGCGAAGTTCGACGATCTAGAGCAAGCTATCCTGTACGCAGGGGAGCTGCGACTCCCAGACGGCACAAGGCTCCGGGCAGATCGCCGATACGTGATCCGGGACCGCGGGCGCAAAATCGTGTGGCCGCCTGAACTTGCAGAGAAGTGAAGTAGCATCAGGGACTGGTAGCGATCAGCGGTGTGGCGACAGTAGGATAATCCCGTTGCGACCGCACGGGCCGCACGGCGGTAAAGGGCTTGGGGGGACAGAATGGACAAACGAATTGAAGAACTGACCGCCAAGCTGGATCAGTTGCACGCGAAGAACGAAGCCCTGCATTCCATCGTGGCATTACTTCTGGGCTGGGAGGACAAGCGGAACCCGCTCGTGCTGAAGAGCTTGAAGATGCTGGCTGCGGGCGATGTGCCTGAACTTGTCCCCGACCGCTCAGTGCTTCCCTCGGACCTCACTCCGGATCAGCGCGAGCAAATCGAGGCCGATCTGACCAAGCACCGGAAGGCAACCAAGATCGCGACAATGGAACTCGCGACGACCTATTCGCTCTTGCTGGGGCAGGGCAAGCGGTAGTCCCGTAACCCGTAAATAGATCGCTGTGGTGGTTCAGCCGCGAGGTTGAGCGCCGAAGTGTGAGGTCGCAGGGGTTACTACCGGGTGTCTCAGTCGTTCGTGTCTGCCTGCGGAGGGGTAAGCCCAGCATGGTCCACGGCGATACGGGTCCGGCACACTGTTGCGGCGAGCCCTCGTGAGGCTGGGACTGCGCTCACTGCTGAAGGTCCCCGTGGGATGGCGATTCGCGTCGCCATCCGCCCACAGCCCAGACGACGGCATCCTCCCTGTGGGTACTGCGGTAGAAATCCTACGGCGGTCGAATCCCTGATCGGATTAGGTCGGAAGCTAGTTCACTTCGACTTTGCACTCATCACAACTGATCTTGGTCGAGTGTCCGTAGCCGGTGTCCTTGGTGATAGTGAAGCCCGGCGTCGTCTCAGCGTCAGACATCCGTCCGCCCATGTAGGGGGAATCGCCCTCCTTATAGGTGAACGTGCCGAGCGCACCGCACTTCGGACATTTCAGGTTCTCGTGGATCGTTTCCCAAGCCATCTGGCTATCCTTTCAGACCGCCTGCGACAATCTGTCAAGCGTAGAACAAATCGTAGAACATTCTGTAGAACAGCCATGAAAAAAGCCCCGAAAATGGGGCTTTCTGGCGGATGGCTGGGGGACCAGGATTCGAACCTAGACTAACCGGGTCAGAGCCGGTTGTTCTACCGTTAAACTATCCCCCAACGGCCCGGTGACGGGCGGGTCGGGCGCACGATTTAGCGATGACCGGCCGAAATGGCAAGCGGCGCTCGCTCCCGGGCGTTTCATAAGTTACCATTCGGCCAAAGAAAGAGTTTTTGATGGCCGGGGATTCCAAGCCACAGGGAGGCTGGCACAGCGGTCGGTTCGCGCACACTTTTGCCGCCATAGATCTCGGCACCAACAATTGCCGGCTTCTGGTGGCCAGGGCATCGGTCGAGGGTTTCGAGGTGATCGATGCCTATTCCCGCCCGGTTCGCCTGGGCGAAGGGGTGGCGCTGAACGGGACGCTGTGCGGCGATGCCATTGAGCGCACGTTGCATGCGCTGGGCGTCTGCGCGGCCAAGATCGAACGCAACAGCGTGACGCGCGCCCGTCATATCGCCACGGAAGCCTGCCGTCGTGCCTGCAACGGCGAGGACTTCCTGGGCATGGTGATGGAGCGCACCGGCCTGCGCTTCGAGGTCATTGCGCCGGCCGAGGAAGCACGGTTGGCGCTCGCAAGCTGCGAAAACCTGCTCGATCCGGCGGTTCCTTTCGGCCTGCTGATCGACATCGGCGGTGGATCGACGGAAGTGAGCTGGGTCCACGTAAAGCCGCGCAACGACCGGCAGGGCGGCGTCGCGACCGAGCTGATCGGCATGACATCCGTGCCGTGGGGCGTCGTTACCCTCACCGAAGCCTGCACCAGCGGTCAGCCGCGCGAGCGGCCGCTGACTCGCGCCTGCTACGACGACATGGTCGAGCGTATTCGCGCCGACCTCCGGCAATTCTGCGCCAAGTATCAAATCGGCCCTGCCATCGCCCGAGGTGAAGTCCAGATGGTTGGGGCCTCGGGCACTGTGACGACAGTGAGCGCGCATCACCTGGGCCTGAAGCGCTATAACCGCACCATGGTCGACGGCTCGCGAATCAGCCGCGATCAAATCCTGCGTATTTGCGACGAGCTTTCGGTGATGTCGGTGAACCAGCTTACCCATTTGCCCTGCATTGGCGACGATCGTGCCGACCTGGCCCTGGCCGGTGGCGCGATCCTCGAAGCGGTGTGCCGGCAGTGGGCCGCGCCGACGGTCCGCGTGGCCGACCGCGGCCTGCGCGAGGGCGTGTTGATGGATCTCATGCGTCAGGCCGATCGGGAAGCCGACCCTCTCTGCCGACGGGACAACTGAGCATGGCCCGTGATTCCAGCGGCGGCCGCCCCACCGGGAGCAAGCCGACCGGCCGGCGCGCCACGGTGCGCGTGAAGACGGCACGCGGCCGCACCACCTCCTCGCAACGCTGGCTGCAGCGCCAGCTCAACGATCCCTATGTCGCCGAAGCCAAGAAGCGCGGCTATCGCTCGCGCGCGGCCTTCAAGCTGCTGCAGCTCGACGACCAGTTTCGGTTCCTGAAGCCCGGTGCCCGCGTCGTCGATCTTGGGGCAGCCCCTGGCGGCTGGACCCAGGTCGCCGTCGAGCGCGTGAAGGCTGGGGCAAAGGCGGGGAAGGGCGTTGGCGTCGTGGTGGGCATCGACATCACGCCTGTCGAGCCGGTCGCCGGTGCCACGGTGCTGGCCAAGGATTTCTACGACGAGGATGCGCCGGCCGAGTTGACGGCGCTTCTGGGCGGGCCGGCCGACGTCGTGTTGAGCGACATGGCTGCTGCTGCCACAGGCGAGACTCAGGTCGACCATCTGCGCATCATGGGCCTGGCAGAAGCCGCCCATGACTTCGCACGGCAGATCCTGAAGCCCGGCGGCACGTTCGTCGCCAAGGTGCTGCGCGGCGGTACGGAACGGACCCTGCTCGACCTGCTCAAGAAGGATTTCACCAAGGTGCGGCACGTGAAGCCCGAGGCAAGCCGGGCCGATTCAGCGGAAATGTATGTCGTCGGCACGGGCTTCCGCGGCTGATTGCCCGAGGATCGGGGGCCGTCACCACAGTATAGAAGGCCGCTGCAATGGTTTGTGCTGGGCGTGAGCAATGAAGAAGTTTCTGGGTAGTGTGCTGCTGACCGCGATGTCAGTCGTGGTCTGCGTGGCTTTTGCCGAACTGGCGACGCGGATGATTGACGGTCTTCCGTGGTTCGCAGCAGATCTGCCTCCCGTAGGCGGTACCGAAGGCACCGATACGACGGCCAACCATCTCGGCAATCTTCCCAAGGCCGACGGTGCCACCCCGACACTCTACGCCAGCGATCCGCCGCCGTTGCCCAACCGCACCAAGGCGCCACAGGAATGGATCGACCTCGAAAGGGCGATCGTCAGTGGTACCGCCCAGGGCGGCGCCAAGACTGGCAAGCATCGCTTCGAAGACTGGGACATGTTCAAGGCATGGAACTCGGTATTTGTTGGCGATGACGTCTGCAAGCACTGGTATCTCAAGGGCGCGCCGGGCCAGCTCTGGGTCTACGATCCGCCCGATGGCAAGGCACGGCCGGTGTTCCGTTTCTTGCCCAACGTCACGACGCCGCGCGGCCTCGTCACCAACGAACTGGGGTGGCGCGGCCCGCCGGTCCAGGCAGCGCGTCAGCCCAAGACGATCCGGATCGTATTCGTCGGCGCGTCGACCACGGCGGAGGTGCACGGCTATCCTTATTCGGGGCCCGAGTACATCCAGAACTGGCTGAACCGCTGGGCGGCGGCGAAGCAGCTCGACGTCCGTTTCGAGGTGCTGAATGCCGGCCGCGAGAGCCTGCAATCGGCCGATATCGCCGCCGTCGTGAAGACCGAGGTGGCGCCGCTCCGGCCGGACCTCGTCGTCTACTACGAAGGCGGCAACGAACTCGATCTCTCCACGGTGGTAAAGGAAGTGCCCAAGGGCGTGCCGCAGCCGGCCGGCAAGCTGGCACGCTGGTTGCGCGAGGCCGCCAAGCATTCGGCGCTGGCACGGCGGCTGGAAGCGGTCACCGATGGTGGTGAATGGCCGAAGCCCGACTATCAGCTCACCTGGCCTGCCGGTGTCGACGAGAAGAATCCGGACCTGTCGCGGGGCGACCTGCCGGTCAACCTCAGCGGGATCCTGCGCAACCTCGACTCGATTCGCGAGGACGTGACCAAGGCGGGGGGCGAGCTTGCCGTTTCGTCGTTCAGCTGGCTGGCCAAGGACGGGCTCCAGCTCGATGCCAACCGGCACAAGCCGCTGGTCGAGGGGCTGAACGTGCGTCTGTATCCGTATCGTTACCGGGATCTCGAACGGATGACGAAGTTCGAGAACCTCGTGTTCGAGAAGTATGCCGCCGAGCACAAGCTGCCGTTCATCGACGTCGCGGGCTGGATGCCGCACGATCCGGAGCTGTTCAGCGACGCCTTCCACAACACGCCGGCCGGTGTGAAGCTCAGGGCCTGGATCATGTTCCTGCAGCTGGTTCCTCTTATTGAAAAGAAGCTGGCGCTGGGCGAATGGCCAAAACAGGCGGCCGAGATGGGCGTGGCGCAAGCTCCTTTCGCCGTGGCGCCGCGCAAGATCACCTTCGATTGCAGCAACGCACCCGACGTCGAGCGGCCCGTCGGGGACCAATAGGCCGGTCCGGCGTAGGGGTTCCTGTGCATAACGGACCCGCGCTGCCGGACTTGGCTTGGGCGCGGCAGTGTGTATAAAGGCTCGCCAACCCGGCGGCCCTCTCCCGAGGGCCGCCGTTTTCTTTTCTCCATTTGGAGGTTGGCATGCAGATTCAGGAAGCGCTCACCTTCGATGACGTCCTCCTGAAGCCCGCCGCCTCGGCAGTCTTGCCCGGCCAGACCGATACGCGGACGCGCCTCACCCGGACCATCGAACTCAACATCCCCTTGATGTCCTCGGCCATGGATACGGTTACCGAGGCTGCCATGGCGATTGCGATGGCGCAGGCCGGCGGCATCGGCGTCATCCACAAGAACCTCGACGCCGAGGCGCAGGCCAACGAGGTGCGCAAGGTCAAGAAGTTCGAGAGCGGCATGGTGGTGAACCCGGTCACCATCCACCCCGAGCAGAAGCTGGCCGACGCCTTGGCGTTGATGGAAACCCATCAGATCTCGGGCATTCCCGTGGTCGAGCGCGGCAACGGCAAGCTGGTGGGCATCCTGACCAACCGCGACGTGCGCTTTGCGACCGACAGCAACACGCCGGTCCATGCGCTGATGACCAAGGACAAGCTGGTCACTGTCCGCGAGGGGGCCACCAGGGAAGAGGCCAAGCGCCTGCTGCACCAGTACCGGATCGAGAAGCTCCTGGTCGTCGACGACGCCTACCGCTGCATCGGCCTGATCACGGTCAAGGACATCGAGAAGGCCAACAAGTTCCCCGGTGCCAGCAAGGACGAGAAGGGCCGCCTGCGCACCGCCGCGGCGACCGGCGTAGGCGAGGACGGGCTGCGCCGCGCCCAGCTCCTGATCGACGCCGAGGTCGACGTGATCGTGGTCGACACCGCGCACGGCCATTCGCGCGGCGTACTCGAAGCCGTGACCAGGGTGAAGAAGCTCAGCAACTACACCCAGATCATGGCCGGCAACGTCGCCACCCGCGAAGGCGCGCAGGCGCTGATCGATGCTGGTGCTGACGCTGTCAAGATTGGCATCGGGCCGGGCTCGATCTGCACGACACGCATGGTGGCCGGCGTCGGCGTGCCGCAGCTCACCGCCATCATCGAGGCGGCCGAGGCCTGCCACGCCGCGGGGGTTCCCGCGATCGGCGATGGCGGCATCAAGTACTCCGGCGACCTCGCCAAGGCGATTGCCGCGGGTGCGGACTGCGCCATGATCGGCTCGCTGCTGGCCGGCACCGACGAAGCGCCGGGCGAGGTGATCCTCTACCAGGGCCGTTCCTACAAGTCGTACCGCGGCATGGGGTCGATCGGCGCGATGGCGCGCGGCTCGGCCGACCGCTACTTCCAGCAGGAAGTGCAGAGCACCTTGAAGCTGGTGCCCGAAGGCATCGAAGGCCGGGTGCCCTACAAGGGCGCCGTGGGCAACATCCTGCACCAGCTCGTCGGCGGCCTGCGCGCCGCGATGGGCTACACCGGCAACGGCACCATCAAGGACATGCAGAAGAACTGCCAGTTCCTGCGCATCACCGGCTCCGGCCTGCGCGAGAGCCACGTGCACGATGTCGAGATCATGCGCGAAGCGCCGAACTACCGCGGCGGCATGTGACCTGAGATTTTGTCGAGCGCGTTCCTGATCGTCTGGGCGATCAGGGCGTTGCCGGCCTCGTTCATGTGCCACAGCACATAGAGCTGGCGGGGGTTCGGCGTGGCTGCCATCGCGTCGTAGCTGTCGAGCGTCGCCAGCCCGTTTCTGCGCGCACAGGCCAGCAGGCCCGAGGTGAGCCGGCGTTGTTCGGCGGCGAAGGCCGGGTTGTCCCACACGACGGGGTCGTACTCCGCGACCAGCAAGACGGGCGCCCCGTTGGTTTTCTGCACGTCGGCCAGCCGCTCTGTCAGCGCACAGGCGATGCGCTCGCCGGTGCCGGCAGGATGCACGCGGACATGGTCGCCGAACCAGTTGTGCAGCAGGTCGAGGCGGCGCAGCACGAAGTCGAACAAAAGCGAGTAGCCCAGCGTCCGCTGCCAGAAGGTGAGGGTGGTCCGGGGATCGGCGCGCGGCGGCACCGGCACATTGCGCAAGGTGGCCGAGTCGCCGTCGATATCGAAGTAGGGCTTGTCGGCGCTCCACAGGCGGCGCATTTCGGTGCGGCGAATGTCGTCGGCGATGAAGGCCACGACCACGGCCTCGGGCCGGTAGAAGGGCACCAGTGCTTCCGCCCTCAGCACGATCTGGTCGAAGCCGTAGCCGCTCACGCCGGCATTGAGAACCTGCCGGCCGATGAGGCGCTGGAGTTGCGAAGGCCAGGTTTCGGCGTCGTTCACCTCGTCGCCGAAGGTGAACGAATCGCCCACGGCGAGAATGGGCGCCGGACTGCCGGCCGGTGGTGCACCCGTATGGCGCAGGCCGCCGGCTTCGATGGTGATGCCCGGCGCGGCATAGCCTGCGCGGGGCAGGTAGCCCAGCCGGTCATCGTGGATGTAGCGATTGGAGTCGCGCCCGGCCAGGACCGTGCGTGCATCGAGCACGAAGTTCGGCCAGGAAAAGAGGTAGTCCCAGGACCAGGCACGCAGGCCCAGTTCGAGCAGGCCGAAGCCCACCAGGATTGCGACCAGGACCATCGTGATCCGGCCTGGAAGGCTGGAACGGGCCCTTGGCGTCGAGGGCGGCCCCGGCTGCGGCGGGCGGGGACGTTGCGCGTCGGGCGTATTCATCGTAGCGGCATGCTTTGAAAGGAAAAACGGACGTGACACCAGGCGCGCGGGTTGCCGCCACCATAGAACTCCTCGACGAAATCGTCAGCCGATCCGAGCGACCGGCCGATCTCGTCGCCAATGCTTTCTTCCGCGCGCGCCGCTTCATCGGCGGCGGCGACCGGCGTGCCGTGTCGGAACGCGCCTGGGGAATCCTGCGCCGCTACGGCCAGCTCACCTGGTGGCTCGAACGCACGCGCCATCCCGATCGCGGTGGCCGCGCCATCGTCGCGGCAGACCTGATGCTGGTCGAGGGCATGGGCATGCGCGACCTCGAGGCGATCTTCGACGGCGGCCGCTATCGGCCCTCGATGCTCGACGAGGCGGAATATCGTGCGCTGCGTCAGATGGAAGGCCACTCGCTGCCTCATCCCGAGCAGCCCGACTGGGTGCGGCTCAACGTGCAGGAGTGGGTGGCGCCGCATCTCAAGGAAGCCTACGGCGACGCCTGGGGCCGCGAGATCGCCGCCCTCGAAACGCCGCCGCCGGTCGACCTGCGCGTCAACCGTCTCAAGGCAAGCGTCGAGGAAGCGCGCGAGGCTCTGGCCCGCGAAGGTATCGATACCGAGCCGATGCGCTACGCGGCGAACGGCCTGCGGCTGCGCAAGCGCCTGTCGGTCGTTGCGGGAGACGCCTTCCAGAACGGCTTGGTCGAGATCCAGGACGAGGGCTCGCAGCTCGTCGCGGCGCTGGTCGATGCCCAGCCCGGCATGCAGATCGCCGACTATTGCGCCGGCGCCGGCGGCAAGACGCTGGCCATGGCGGCGGGCATGAACAACAAGGGCCGCGTCGTCGCGATGGACGTGCTGGAGACGCGGCTCGACCGTTCGGCGCAGCGCCTGCGCCGCGCCGGCGCCCATAACGTCGAACGCCGCGCCATCGATGCCGACAATCGCAAGTGGCTGAAGCGCCAGGCCGGTGCCTTCGATCGCGTGCTGGTCGATGCGCCCTGCACCGGAACGGGCACGTGGCGGCGCAATCCCGACGGACGCTGGACCCTGCAGCCGAAGGATCTGGAGGAGCTGTTGCCCAAGCAGGCGGCGATCCTCGACGCCGCGGCCCGGTTGGTGAAGCCGGGCGGTGGGCTGATCTACGCGACGTGTTCGGTGCTGCCGGCGGAGAACGAACACCAGATCGACGCCTTCCTCGAACGCCATCCCGATTTCGAGGCGGTGCCGGTGACGGCGATCTGGCGGGACGTGCTGCCGACCGAACCGCCGGCCGATCTCGAAGGCGCGCGCTTCCTGCGGCTCTCGCCGCTGAAGCACGGCACCGATGGCTTCTTTGCCGCGACCCTGGTGCGCAAGGAGCCGGCGAAGGAAACCGCATCGCAGGAAGCGCCCTCGCAGGAAGAGCCGACGCGGGAAGAACCGACGCCCGAAGCGCCGATCCAGCAGGAACCTGGCGTCGAGGAGGGCGCGTGATCCGCATCCGCCGCGCCGCGCGTGCCGACGCCGCGGCGATCGGACGGGTCCATGTCGAGACCTGGCAGGCGACCTATGCCGGCCTGCTGCCGGACGCGATGCTGGTGGCGATGTCGGACGTGCGTCAGTCGGCCTGGTGGTCGCAGCTCCTGGCCGATCCCGGCGAGGCGCGCGGCGTCTTCGTGGCCGACGACCAGGAAGCGGGCGTCGTGGGCTTCGGCAGTTGCGGCCCGATGCGCGATCCGCCCGAGGGCCTCGACGGCCGCGAGATCAAGGTCGGCGAGGTCTACACGCTCTACGTCGAGCCCGATTTCCAGAACCTGGGACTCGGCCGGCAGTTGCTGGCCGCCCTGTTCCGCCAGCTCAAGACCGACCGCTGCGATACCGCCGTCCTCTGGATGCTGGCCGAGAACCCGACGCGCTTCTTCTACGAGG
Source organism: Reyranella massiliensis 521 (assembly GCF_000312425.1). GTDB lineage: Bacteria > Pseudomonadota > Alphaproteobacteria > Reyranellales > Reyranellaceae > Reyranella > Reyranella massiliensis. Next base: position 1,601,458 of record NZ_HE997181.1, read on the forward strand.
GGCTGGGCGGCGAACGGGTGGGCGAGCGCATCGACACCCTGTCCGGCGTCGATGTCGAGGAAATCGCCTATGCCTGGCGTAATCTCGATGTCCCGCTGGTCCGCCGCCGGCTGGCCGACGACGCCTGAAGCAGGCACACCAATCAGGCACACCAACCATCCACACCGACAAATGGTTGCTGTGGCGGCCCCTCGCGCTTATATCGCCCCATGACCGACCGTTTGCTGATCGTTGATTTCGGTTCCCAGGTTACCCAGCTGATTGCCCGGCGCGTGCGTGAGGCCGGGGTCTACTGCGAAATCCTGCCTTTCCAGGCAGTCGACGACGCGAAAATCAAAGCCTTCGATCCGCGGGGGATCATCCTGTCGGGCGGCCCGGCCTCGGTCACCGAGGGTCAGTCGCCGACCGCCCATCCCGCCATCTTCACCGCCAAGGTGCCGGTCCTCGGCATCTGCTACGGCGAGCAGACCATGGCCAAGGAGCTGGGCGGCTCGGTCGAAGGCGGCCACCACCGCGAGTTCGGCCGCGCCGAGGTCGAGATCAAGGCCTCGACCCGCCTGTTCGACGGCGTCTGGCAGCCGGGCGACCGCAAGCAGGTCTGGATGAGCCACGGCGACCGCGTGACCAAGCTGCCGGCCGGCTTTTCGGTCGTCGCCACCAGCGAGAACGCGCCCTTTGCCGCCATCGCCGACGAGAGCCGCGGCTATTACGGCGTCCAGTTCCATCCCGAGGTCGTGCATACGCCCGACGGCGCCAAGCTCCTGCGCAACTTCGCCCTGAACATTGCCGGCGCCAAAGGCGACTGGACGATGGCGGCGTTCCGCGAGCGCGCCATCGCCCAGGTCCGCGCCCAGGTGGGCAAGGGCAAGGTGATCTGCGGCCTCAGTGGCGGCGTCGACTCCTCGGTGGTCGCCGTGCTGCTGCACGAGGCGATCGGCGACCAGCTCCAGTGCGTGTTCGTCGATCACGGCCTGCTGCGCCTCAACGAAGGCGAAGAGGTCGTGCGCCTGTTCCGCGACCACTACAACATCCCGCTGATCCACGCCGACGCCTCCAAGGAATTCCTGAAGGCGCTCGAGGGCGTCACCGACCCGGAGAAGAAGCGCAAGACCATCGGCGCGCTGTTCATCGACGTGTTCGAGGCCGAGGCCAAGAAGATCGGCGGCGCGGAGTTCCTGGCGCAGGGCACGCTCTATCCCGACGTGATCGAGTCGGTGTCCTTCACCGGCGGGCCTTCAGTCACGATCAAGAGCCACCACAATGTCGGTGGCCTGCCGGCGCGCATGAACATGAAGCTGGTGGAGCCGCTGCGCGAGCTGTTCAAGGACGAGGTGAGGGCGCTCGGCCGCGAACTCGGCCTGCCGGCCGATCTGGTGAACCGCCATCCGTTCCCGGGACCGGGCCTCGCCATCCGCATCCCCGGCGACATCACCAAGGAGAAGCTCGATCTCCTGCGCAGGGTCGACGCCGTCTATCTCGACGAGATCCGCAAGGCCGGCCTCTACGACGAGATCTGGCAGGCCTTCGCCGTCCTGCTGCCAGTGCGCACCGTCGGCGTGATGGGCGACGGCCGCACCTACGACCAGGCCTGTGCGCTCAGAGCCGTCACCTCGACCGACGGCATGACCGCCGACTACTACCCCTTCGACCACGCCTTCCTCGGCCGCGTCGCCAATCGCATCATCAACGAGGTGCGGGGGGTGAACCGGGTGACGTACGACATCACGAGCAAGCCGCCGGGGACGATTGAGTGGGAGTAGGCGTGAGTCCGACGGTTTGGAATTCCCAAGTGTAAGTTGCCATGGGCTCCATGATTCACTTGGCCGTTGGCCGGCTGGAGATCGATTGGGGTAAGAACGAAGGATTTCGTGATCACTCTGCATTGTTTCAGGCCGAGGATGATGTCACGCAGGTGCCCTACTACTATGCCGGTGAAGCCGACGGCACGGACTTCGAGGGCGATCCGAAATGGAAGCCAATCATCGAGCTGAAAGAAGGTCTCTCGAAACCGCTTTCATTGGTTATCGATCGATTGAATCTGCTTGGTCACACTAGTCAGCAATGTGAGCGAGAATTTGACTTCTTGGCTGCCTTGAACGGTTTTGATCGAACTCTTTTCCGTTTTCAGCAACTGCAGAGTGCACTGGCCGAGGTAGACGTCAACGTGCTTTCAGTCAACTACGGTGAAGGCGGCGAGGACTTTGGAAAATTTTTCCGTCGCGAGATCGCTCCTCGCATTGGTCTTCATGATCATCTCGAATCAGACCGCTACGAAATGCACTCAGTTTCCGAAGCGATGGAAAACTTAAGCGCCTACACAATTCTGCAACTGTTGTCGCGCAATGACCTGACCAAAGACTTGCCGGTGCAATGGGCCTTTAGCGACATCGATACTGGAGGATACGCTAAGCGTAGTGACTTCGTGCGCCGGCTCGATCCCGCGAATCGCTTTCTCATCGTAACCGAAGGCAGCTCAGACGCCGCTATTCTACGTCAGGCTTTAAATATACTGCGGCCACACATCGCGGATTTTTTCGACTTCGTTGATATGGAAGAGGGTTATCCGTTTTCTGGAACGGGAAACCTATTTCGCTTTGTACAAGGCCTCATCAGCATTTCGGTGCAAAACAAAGTTCTCGTAGTTTTCGACAACGATGCAGAAGGAATCGCGAACTACAAGAGATGCAGAGAGCTAAATGTCCCCTCGAACATGTCGATACTCAAACTGCCAGATCTTCCATCGTTCTCAACGTTCGAAACGATTGGGCCAGCTGGTGTGCACAAGGCAAACATAAATGGAAGGGGCGCGGCCATTGAATGCTATCTTGACTTAGATGCGAATGCGCGAGTGCGATGGACCGGCTACAACGCTAAAACTGAAACTTATCATGGCGAGTTGGAGCGCAAGACGCGCTACATGAAAGAATTTTTGGAACAGAGAATTCGCGCGTCCGCTTACAACTACGCGGGTTTAGAGGCGATATTGGAGACGATTACAAATAGCGCCACATGCATGCGCGAAATGGAGGTCGCAAAGAATTGGGAGAGCGGTGATTGATCCGGCGAGCGCGGGGACTAGCCAGCGGGCGAGAAAGCAATGCGATCAAGCACGATTTCAAGAAAGTTAGAAGTATTAAGCGTTGCCTCCCAATGCTTCCCGTAAGAGGTTCCAGTCAGTTCTATTTCATCTGTTAAGTACCAAGCACGCTGCTCGACGCCGTCGTTGTCCTCCCGAACAGAATGGTCGTACACCGGCCGAAAATCCTCGGCGTGGATGATCTTGTTGCATGCCTCCCTCAGCCTTAGGTCTCCTCCGTCTAGTGTGCCGATGTAGTTCTCTCCTTGTGTTGCGGCGGAGTGCTTTGCGTATGGTTCGGAATGTTCTCCAATCGAGAGAACATCATCGAACGTGCGAACGAACACCGCGAGCTGTAGCAAGAGCTGAGATAGACGTGATTCTGCAAGCAGGTGATGAAGTTTGAAGTTAGATGACGTGCGGATATCGCCATCTCCGCTTTCAGACATTTCAAATTCACTCGCAAGCTCGCGACTAGCAGAGAGGATGTTGAAGATGTCAAAGCACATGGTCTGCGCAAGGCTTCGATCCAGGTAGTGCGGTTTGATACTCGTTCGATGATATGGGTTTTCCACGCGAGAAACGTCCTTCGGCCAAGTTTAATCCAGCAAGACATAGAAACGACTGGACGCGATCTTCAATCGAATCTGTGCGCGACGCGAGTTTAGTCCAGAGCCAAAAGAGTATTGAGTTGAGCATACGGAGGAACGTGCCCCACGCCACTCGCTTGCTGCAATCGGCTGACGCTATCTCCGACTGTCTCGACGTCGGCCTCAAAAAGATGAGGCATAACATCCACGAGCTTGGGCAATTCAAATATTCGGTGCTTTGAGAGGTGGTTCAGTGCGAGTTGACGGGCGGACCCGCGTGCCCATGCAACCGTTGCGGCGGCCTCAGCGAAGAAAAACTCATCGATGATGCCGTTGATCCAGAGCCAGGGAGTCAATCGTTCGACTACACCTTCTGCGATCCGCCACATGGGAAGATAGTCCCGAGCGAAGATGACTTCTGAACCGTCCTTCAGTGTCCAATACCCATAGGGTAGCCAAAGTCGTGATGGAACGAAGTCAGCCAATGCTGTGCGCGGCGTAACAACCTCGAAGTCGGCGCGTATGCCTAATCCTGTGTCAAAGAGAACATGGGTGGGGCGTCCAGCTTGCTTAAGATAGGCAGGCGTGTTTGCGCCATGTGCCCTGTCTCTAACCACTGTCCCAGGCTTTCCACGTTTGGGCGGTCCGAATAGACGTTGACGCCAGATAGCGGATCGGATGGACAGTTGATCATCCATCGACCATGGCGAATTTCGAACTAGACGCGATTTGGAAATCACGTACTGCACATCGGCATCGGGCAGGCCGAGTGCATCGGATATCCCGAGTACAAAGTGCAATGCATCCTCATTTGGCATGTGCCGGGGAACAGGTGCTGCCGATACCCGGGTGCTAACTTCGAGTTCGTGCCAATTGCGATAGCCAAGCTTACGCGCCAGCACCTCTTGGGCTGCTGACAACCTTACATGGGGGGAGAAGCGAGCGAGCTGTTTGGCAGCTTGCTTGGGACACGCAATGTCAGAGTATGGGATTCGCATCGAACCACTCCGGCGGTGCTTGCATAGGCGTGTCCACTAGGCCCGCACACCTTGAAGGGGTTCGGACGGATTGATTATGAACTTCCTGCCCTCGAGCTTCGCCTTTGTGGACGGCATGGCCGGATCAGCCGAGTACAAGGTTACGCGATTCAACCATGATCGCAAGTCGCGAAGCTCGGGCCTGTTGATATCGAGAGACGGTCGAGTGGGAACGACCAACCATGGCGGTCATCCGGCGAAGGACAGGTAATCTTCGCCCAATTGCAAGGATCTCTCTTGAAACAAAAAGCATGGCCGCCGGCCGCTGCCGGTGCGGGAAGGCCCAGATCGAAATCGGCGTTCCCGCTCGCTACTCTTGGCACGATCACTCCCGCAAAAGCCGATACGTGCATGGCGCAGCCCACGCGACTTATGTCGGGAGCTGGCGTAGCCGATTTTGCGTCGCCAAAGCGCGAATGCGATCACACGGTTCGAGGACGAAGTGGGCGATGTGCTCGGCTTCTGCGCCAACTGCGGCACGCCCGTCTGCTACGAGCGGGAGCGCTCGCCGGAGATGATCAACGTACCGCGCGCGCTGTTCGAGAGCGGCACAGGTCGCGACCCGCTCGCCACGTCTTCCTCGATGACTCGCCTGAGTGCCCTACCGCAGCGATAAGCTGAAGCCGCCGAAAGCCTACCCCGGCGCGCTGTGGGCCGGTCCGAAGCGCCGCCGGCGGTCGGAGCACGAGGTGTTTTGGGGCCCTGGGGCGGGGACAATCAGCCGCAATACCGTGAACTGGTGGTGGCTTGCGTTGCCATCCATTTCCCGCCAGCAACGCCCCATGATTCGCCTCGACAATATCAGCAAGCAGAACGGCCATCAGATCCTGTTCATCGACGCGTCGATGGGCCTCCAGAAGGGCGAGAAGGCGGGGCTGGTCGGGCCCAATGGTGCCGGCAAGACGACGCTTTTCCGGATGATCGCCGGTCAGGAACAGCCCGACGACGGCCAGGTGACGATCGATCCCGGCATGACCATCGGCTATTTCAGCCAGGACGTCGGCGAGATGTCGGGCAAGAGCGCTGTCGCGGCGGTGATGGATGGCGTCGGGCCGGTGAGCGAGCTGGCCGTCGAGATCGCCCGGCTCGAGGCGGCGATGGCCGATCCCGAACAGGCCGACGACATGGACGCACTGGTCGAGCGCTATGGCGAAGTGCAGGGGCGCTTCGAGGAGCTGGACGGCTATGCGCTCGATGCGCGGGCGCGCGAGGTGCTGGCGGGGCTTTCGTTCAGCCAGGAGCGCATGGACGGCGATGTTGGGCTCTTGTCCGGCGGCTGGAAGATGCGCGTGGCGCTCGCCCGCATCCTGCTGATGCGGCCCGACGTCATGCTGCTCGACGAGCCGAGCAACCATCTCGATCTCGAAAGCCTGATCTGGCTGGAGGACTTTCTCAAGAAGTACGAAGGCGCGTTGCTGATGACCTCGCACGACCGCGAGTTCATGAACCGCATCGTCGGCAAGGTCGTGGAGATCGACGGCGGCTCGCTCACCACCTATTCGGGCAACTTCGATTTCTACGAGCAGCAGCGCGAGATCGGCGAGCGGCAGCGCCAGGCGCAGTTCGAGCGCCAGCAGGCGATGCTCGCCAAGGAGATGAAGTTCATCGAGCGCTTCAAGGCGCGGGCGTCGCACGCCGCCCAGGTCCAGAGCCGGGTCAAGAAGCTGGACAAGATCGAGAAGGTGGAGCCGCCGCGGCGTCGCCAGTCCGTGCGGTTCGAGTTCCGCGCGCCGCCGCGCTCGGGCGACGACGTCGTGAGCTTCAAGAGCGTTCACAAGGGCTATGGCAGCCAGCCGATCTACGAGGGGCTCGACTTCCGGCTGCGCCGCCTGGAACGCTGGTGCGTGCTCGGCGCCAACGGCGCGGGCAAGTCGACCCTGCTGAAGCTGGTTGCGGGCGCGACCGAGCCCGATCAGGGCACCGTGAACGTCGGCAGCAGCGTCAAGATGGGATACTTCGCCCAGCACTCCATGGACCTGCTGGACGGCGACGACACGATCTTCGAGTCGCTGGACGGGTCGTTCCCGCAGGCCGGCACGGGCGCGCTGAAGTCGCTGGCCGGTTGCTTCGGCTTCTCCGGCGACGATGTCGAGAAGCCGTGCCGCGTGCTGTCCGGCGGCGAGAAGGCGCGTCTGGTCATGGCCAAGATGCTGTTCGACCCGCCGAACTTCCTGGTCCTCGACGAGCCGACCAACCATCTCGACATGGCCACCAAGGAGATGCTGGTCGCGGCCCTGGCGGAGTTCGAGGGCACGATGCTGTTCGTCAGCCACGATCGCCACTTCCTGGCCGCACTTTCGAACCGGGTCCTGGAGCTGACGCCCGAGGGCGTTCACCAGTATGGCGGCGGCTACACGGAATACGTGGCGCGGACGGGCAAGGAGGCGCCGGGTCTCCACCCGGGGTCGTAGAAGGGGTCGGGTGCGCTCCATGCACCCCGGCTGTTGAGAGAGCTCGGCCGCGGGCGCATACTTTGCCCATGATCTACAGAACGTTGCTCGGCCTCGCCGCCTCAAGCGTATTGGCCGGTTGCCAGTCACCGGGCGAACTCGCCCAGAAGGCGCCCGCCTGGAACGCCGTCTATCAGGCGCCCTACGAGAGGATGGCGAACTGCATCGCCGACCTCGAACGAGGTCCCATGACGACCGCGACGCCCTCGACCTATTCGCAGGAGCGCCGGGCGAGGGTGGTCGTCACGTCCCCGACAGGCTCCGCGCTCGGCGAGTACAATATCCGTCAGATCTCCGCGCGAGACAGCGAAGTTACTTATCGAAGCATCTACGGCGGGCCCGGCAGCGGCGCGGGAAGCGGCGCGCTCGAGAAGGCCAACCGTTGCGGCAATCCCGCCTAAGGCGTCGCCCGCTCTACAGTGAAAGCCCGGCGATGGCCGCGCTCGGCGTCAGGCCGAAGTAACGGCTGAAAACGCGGGACAGGTGGGCGGTATCGGCAAAGCCCGCATCCAGGGCAGCCGTCCGGACCAGCGCGCCATCGGCCATTAGCTGTGCGGCAAACTGCAAAGCCGACCACGACTTGAACTGGCGAAAGCTCTGTCCGGTCGCGGCCTTGAAGCAACGCAAAGCCTGCGTGCGCTCCAGGTGCAGGCGGCGCGCCAGCTCACCCTGATGCATGCGCTGCATCGGATCGGCATAGATCGCCCGAACGACTTCCGCGACCGGATCCCGCGGGGCGGCCGGCGACACCGTCAGTTTGGCTCGAAGTTCGTTCGTGGCGTCCTCGGCGCCGCGGAGCGCCTCCCAGGCCCGTTGCGCCAGCACGCCACTCAGTGCCTGCGCCAGAGGCACCTGGAAGGGAAACGGCAAGCCGTTGAGATAGAGAACGTCGGCGCCGCGCTCGGGCAGGGCAACCGCATGCACGATGCCCGGCCTGACGAGCAGGATGTCACCCTCCACGCGTAGTCCCTTGTGCTCCAGCCGCAGCGGCCCCGTCCGCCCGCCCAGCACGCAGGTGACGGCGTTCGCGTGCGCCCGGAGCCGTCTGCTGCCGACCGGCAGGAGCGCATTGCGGAAAGGAGACAGCGGGTCGGGCATCGCCCCGACTATTTCCGGCCGATGCGTCCGGCGCAAGAGGGGCCGCCACGGCGGCGTTTGCCGAGGGCGGCCCCCCTTGTGGCTACCTTGCGTGGCTACCTTGCGATGCCGGCCCTCGCAAAGGCTTCCTGATACTGTCGGCCATTCACGAACACATCCTTGCGCACGACCTGGCCGGCTGCATTGACGGTGACCACGTCGAGCATCTCCACTCGTGCGGTGAAGGGCGTGCCGCCGGGTTCCGTGAGTGTCGAAACCATTGTCCATTCGAGGACCCAGTGATCGGCGCCGTACAGCAGGCGGCTCATCTCCAGCGTAAAGTCGAACGCAGCGAACAGTCCGATGCAATGCTGGCGCAGCGCCTCCCGGCCCTTGACCGGCTCCGATCCGTTATGGATCCAGAAGATCGTGTCTTCCGAATGAAGGGACGCAATCAGGTCGGGATTCCGTGTTTCCCAGCTCGCGTGATAGCGCTGAAACAGCGCTTCGAGCGTCGGCGGCGCTTCGATCTGTCTGACGTCGGGCATCTGCTCTCTCCTTTGTGGGCAGACAAACCCTATCCACATGCCGCGGCACCGCGTTGAACAAACGTGCATTACGGCTCGCGGGTCAACCCAAGGTAAGGTGGCGGAGAACACGCGACTGCAACGACACGGGGCCGGCCATGGATCAGCAGCAAGCTCATTCCTTCGCGCAGAGAAACAAGCAGAACTATCTCCAGGCCAAGGACGCCTACAACGCGCGCGATCTCGATGCCTGCATTGCCTATTACGCGCCCGACCATCAGATCATGTCGAAGCCGACACCACGCGGCAGAGAGCATATCCGCAGATTCTTCGAGGAGTCCTTTGCGACCTGGCCGGATATTCGGATCGCGGTCGAGAATGCACTGGCCGAAGATGATTGGGTCATGGGGCGGAGCATCACGACCGCGACGCACTCCAGTACGGTGATGGGCGTTCCCGCAACCCACAAGACCATCGAGACGACCTTCTGGGACCTTCATCGCTTCAACCGCGAGGGCCTGATCATCCAGACCTGGAACCTGATGGATGGCCTGTCGATGATGAGCCAGCTTGGCCTCATGCCGTCGCGTTGAAGGCCGAAGAGGGGTCGCTCCCCCCGCACCGCTATTCTTGTCGCCACAAATTGATCACAGCCACTCGTCGAGCGACGATTCGTCGAGTGGTCTGTCCATGCCTGTTGATTAAGAATCCGCAACGCACGACGGCAAAGCGCTACATTGCGCTCTCGACCACTACGCGCATAGGCAGAGCACGATGACGAGCACCGTCCCTGAGATGCGCTCCAACAAGCTGGTGAGCATGGATATCGATCAGCTGCGAGGATGGGCGGCGTTCATGGACAAGGCCATGATCGCCAGCCTCATTGCCACCATCCTGGCCGTTGCGGCGCTTGGCATCACGACATGGCAGTCGTTCAAGTACGGCGCGGCCGTACGTGCCCATGAGCAGGCGGCCGTCGATCGATACAAGGGTATCGAAAGCCAGTCCGGCCAGCTCGCGCAGGATGCTGCGGCGGCTCGCGATCGGGCAGCGGCGCTCGAGCAGGAGGTTTCCTCGGCGCGAGGGCGGACGGCGGCCCTCGAACAGGAGATGTCCGCAGCGCGGGAGCGGGCCGCGGCGCTGGAGCAGCAGGCCTCCGCGGCGCGCGAGCGCGCGGTGGCGTTCGAGCAGGCGGCCCGCGACGCCAACGAACGGGCAGCCCGGGCGGCCCGCGAAAGCGCTGCGGCCAGCGAGAAGGCGGCGGCCGAGAAGGCGGCCCGCGAGAAGGCAGGAGCGCCGTCGCTCGACGCCGCTGCGATCCAGCAGCGAGTTGCCGATCTGGCGAAGCTCGTCAGGGAGGCGACCGCGCGCGCGACGGATCAGCCGCAGGGCGCGGCCGAGACGCCGCGGCCGGCCCAGGGAGAGACTACTCCCGAAGGCACTGCAGCAAGTCGCGAAGAGCAGCCGTCGCCGATTGTCGCGAGTCTTCGGAAATTCGCCGGTACCAACGCCGCCATATTCGTCCTCGATCAGGTATCCGACGCGCCGGCCGTCGGCTCGACGATCTCAGCCTATCTCGGCGATGCCGGATGGGCACCGCAGACCTGGACATGGACGGGCGTGGCGGGACTCTTCGGCGTGACCGTGCTCCTCAAGGAAGGCAGCGACGCTGCAACGAACGAGGCTGCGTCCGCGCTCGTGGAGGCGCTGCGTACGGCCGGCTTCAATGCCACGAAGGGCGACTGGCCGGCAGGCTGGCATCGCTTCCGGGGCACGCTCAATGGTCCGCAAACGCCTGCCGCGACGGACGCCCCCATCCGGATCGTCATCGGGGCAAAGCCGCGTTGATGCCTGGCTAGACCGTCTGTTGGCTGCCCACGGAAATCGCTCCATGCAAGTCGATCCCAGCAAAGTTCACGCGTTCAAGGATGCGGAGAGTTTCTACAGATGGCTCGGCCGGAACCACGACAAACAAGTCGAGGTCTGGATCAAGATTCACAAGGTAGGGTCGGGACTGAAGTCGATCACGCCCAAGGAAGCCATCGACGTTGTGCTGTGCTGGGGCTGGATCGACGGCTTGCGCAAGAGCTTCGACGACAAGAGCTTCCTGCAGCGCTACTCACCGCGCGGGAAGAAAGGCACCTGGAGTCAGATCAACGTCGACAATGTCGCCCGGTTGATCGAGGGCGGCCAGATGACTGGGCATGGACTGCGCGAAGTCGAAGCGGCCAAGGCCGACGGACGATGGGCGCGGGCCTATAAGAGCGGCAAGGACATGAAGATCCCGGACGATCTCCAGGCCGCAATCGATGCCGACCCCAAGGCCAAGGCAATGCTGGCGACGCTCAGCGCGCAGAACCGCTTTGCGCTGGCCTTCCGCACCCACAACATGAAGACCGAAGCCGGACGGAAGAGAAAGATCGAGACTTTCGTCGCGATGCTCAAGCGCGGCGAGACGATCTACCCGCAGCGCCGCAAGCAGGCGTCGGAAGCGTAGCCGGCGCCTGCAGGCTCATGCGGCAGGGGAGCTGCTTTGCCCAGCCTGCGACGTGCAGGCAGCCTAGATGAGGGCAACCTTGCCGGTCGCGAGATCGTACATGCCACCCACGACCTTGACCTTACCGGCCGCGGCAGCCTCGGCGATGATCGGCTTGGCTTCCAGCAGACGTCGCACGTTGTAGCGCACGTTCTGCTTGATTGCCTCGTCGAGCGGATTCGCGGCGTTGGCCTTCTCGGCGAGATCGATTGCAGGCTTGATGGCCTTGACCAGATCGGGCAGATGGCCCGGAAGCTGGGTCTTCTCCTTCATCACATTGATGGTGGCGGCAATAGCGCCGCAGTTCGTGTGGCCGAGCACCATGATCAGCGGCATGCCGAGGACCTTGACGCCGAACTCCAGGCTGGCGAGTCCGTCGGTGTTCACGAAGTTGCCGGCGACGCGCACGACGAACAGCTCGCCGGGGCTCTGGTCGAAGGCGAGTTCGGGGGCAACGCGGGAGTCCGCGCAGCTCAGCAGGCCGGCAAAAGGATGCTGCGATTGCGCGCGCGCGGCACGACCGGCGGAGAAATCCTTGTTATCGGGAGCGTTGGCGACGTAGCGTGCATTGCCGTCCATCAGGCGCTTCAGCGCCTGGTCGGGCGTCATGGCGTTCGGCGCCGGCTTGGCCGTTTGCGCGAGTGCCGGGGCGGCAAGGCTTCCGGCGACAAGGCTGGCAGCACTGACCGCGAGCAGGCCACGACGGGGGAGCTGAACCGGATGATCGTTACACATGACGCGGGCCTCTTCGCGATTGTCGACAGGGCTTCCAAGGTGGAAGAGCCGCGAAAGGCTATCCGATGCCCGCTCGTCGCCAAGAGTCCAAACTTTGCAGGGATCGATCAATCGTGAGCGATCGACGCGAGGCCGTGGAAAGAATGGTCGCCGTCGATCGCGCGGCGCGGGGCCTGTCGGGCGATTTCCTCGAAGCCGGCGCACGTTTGCGCCAACGCAACAACTTTCGTCTTGCCCTGGCGCGCTATTGTCACGACATGGCGGGCGAAGCGCCGGTGGCGTGGCCGATCTTCAAGATGTTCGATCAGCTCCACCGCTACGTCGCCTCCTACATGTTGATCCACAACTACTATGCCTGGCTGCATGAGAAGGGGCCGCCACCGACGTTGACGGCCTTGCAGAAGGTGACGGGCACGAGCGAACGGCAGACCGCGGGTTTTGTTGCGGCCATGAAGGCAGGAGGTTTCGTCGTCGCCGAAACCGATCCCGCCGACCGGCGGGTGAAGTGGCTGAAGCCGGCGCCTGCCATGGTGGAGGAGATCGGCCGCTCCGTTCGGCTCTTCGTCCGGGCCGCGGACGAAATCGAGGACCGGCAGCCGGCCCTCTCAGACCTGCTCGGTGAACCCGATAGATTGGGTGAGCTGCTGCACCAGTCGGCGGCTTTCGTTCTTCAGAAGGGGACGTTGATTCACGACTTTCCGCGTGTGCTGCATTTTGCGGGGCGCGACTGTGGCTATTCGCTGTTGGCGGCTGTCATCGGGGCACATTATGCAGCTGCGGTTTCGGGGGCGCCGGATGCCCTGCCGCTTACCCTGCGCAGTTTGGCCCAACGCTTCCAGGTCTCGCGCGCTCATGTCGGCAACCTCCTCGAGGAAGCTGCGCAAAGCGGTTGGTTCAGCATCGGCGACGGAGGCCGGCTGATAGAGGTCAGCGACGGCCTGGTCGCTGAGTTCGAGCAATGGGCATGCTGGCAGATCGTACACTACGATAGCCTCATGGCATTGCTTGCCAGGAAAGCCAGCTAGTCGCGCGCGGAAAAGGCGACGAGGAAGCGGGCGAGCTTTCGAACGGCTTCGCCGGCGTCCGCCGTTGGCATGAGCATGCCGATCGGTTCGAAGGCCAGTTCCTGCGCAAGTGAAACCTCGAAAACCTGGCCGGCGTCGGCGAGTTGCGTCACGAAGCTCGCCGGAAGAACGCACAACAATTGCTCGCGCGTCAGCATCGACCAGAACAGCGCGGGCACGTTGGTGACGATGGAACTGGTACGGGGTGCGATGGTCTCGTCGGCAAACAGCCGATCGAAGGCCAGGCGTGCGGCCATCGGCACCGGAGCGATCAGCCACTTTGCCTTGCGCAGTTCCTCCATCCCGACCTTGCGGCGTTTCAGCAGCGGGTGACCCGGACCCGCCACCACCGCGAAACGATCCTCGAGCAAAGGGACGAAATGCCAGCCTTCGGGCGTCACGCTGGGCGCCCGGCAGAGGGCGATGTCCACCTCATCGCGTTCGATCAGGGCCGCCAATCGTACGGCGTCAGCTTCGCGCGCCTGTACCAGTATCTCGGGATGCCGGCGGCTGAACTGCGGCAGCGCCTTCACCAGAACGCCCGATATCCCGGCCGAGATTGCGGCAACGCGTACGGTTCCCGAGGCACGCCCGGTCATCGCCACCACTTGTTCGGCGCCGGTTTCCACCGTTGCCAGGATGCGGCGGGCCGGCGCCAGCAGTGCCGCGCCGATCGGAGTCGGGCGCATGCCCCTGGAATGGCGCAGGAACAGCTGGCATTCGAGCAGTGTCTCCAGATCAGCCAGCACATGCGTCACGGCCGGCTGCGTCAGCCCGATCGCCTCTGCGGTACGCTTGATGCTGCCGAGTTCGGCGATCTGGACAAGCACCTGCAGGTGGCGAATGCGCGCGCGGGCGATCAGGCGATTGCGCAGGGCAGAGGCGTTGGCGCTCACGATATTAGCGATGTTTATTGATGGCCTATCTATTCGATTAGTTACTTATTCCTTTTCGCCGATGATTTGAACCGCTGAAGGGACACACAACCAACCGTCCCCGGTGAAGAGGAAATGCCATGCCGGATCGCTTTCCACGGCTTTCGCGCCGCACTTTGCTTATTTCCGTGCCGGCCCTGGGCATGGCGCCGCTCGCGGCAATGGCGCAGTCCTATCCGGACAAGCCCATAACGCTCGTTGTGCCGTTTCCGCCGGGGGCGGTGACCGACCGGGCGGGCCGTGCGCTCGGGGCGGAACTCGGCAAACGGTTGGGTCAGCAGGTGATCGTCGACAATGTCGGAGGAGCTTCCGGCACCCTGGCCGGCCAGAAGGTGCTGCGTGCGCGCCCCGACGGCTACACGCTGCTGATCGGCACGGTCAACGATCTGGTCATGGCGCCGATCGTTCTCAAACAGGTGGGCTACTCAGCGAAGGATTTCACGCCGATTGCCAAGGTCTTCCAGGTTCCGACCATTCTGGTCGCCAACCCGGCGTTGCCCGCCGATACAGCCGATGAGTTCATCGACTACGCGAAGAAGCAGGGGCGGCCGGTGCCGCTCGGCGCCACGGGCCTCGCAACGCTGCAGACCGTCGGTGGTGTGATGTTCGCGGAGGCGGCGGGCTTCAAGTTCGACATCGTGCCCTACAAAGGAGGCGGGCCGCTCCTGACCGACCTGGTAGGCGGACAGGTTCAGGTCGCCACCATGGCGCTGGGCTCGGCGCTCAGTCTGATCCGTCAGGGCAAGCTCAAGTCGCTGGGCCTGATTTCGCTACGACGCGATCCCACGGCGCCCGACCTGCCGACGGTGAACGAAGGAAAACTGGTCAAAGGGATCGAAGCCGATCTCTGGGGTGGTCTCGCCGGACCGGCAAACCTGCCGCCGGCCGTGGTCGCGCGCCTCTCGGCCGCGCTACGCGACATTCTCGCGGACCCATCGTTCAAGGAGTCCGAGGCGCGCGCGGGCAACGTTCTGGCCGAGTATGCCGATCCGGCATCGTTCGGGACGTTCGTGGCACGGGAAGAGGGGCGGCTGCGCGCATTGGCGGCGAGGGTCCAGCTGGAATAGACGACCGATCCGGAGACGTCTCACTTGACGCGCTCGCGACTGCATAATATTGCTATTTGGCAATATAGCCAAAAGGCAATTAATAATGCTGCAATCCGGGCAACAACTTGATCTGGTCTTTGCTGCGCTCGCCGACCCGACACGGCGCGCGATCCTGGCGCGCCTCGCGGCCGGCGAGGCGACCGTCAACGAACTGGTCGAGCCATTCGATCTCAGCCAGCCGACCATCTCCAAGCATCTGAAGGTGTTGGAAGGGGCGGGATTGGTGTCACGCGGCCGCGAGGCACAGTTCAGGCCGGTGCGCCTGAACGCGGCGCCTCTCGAAACGGCCGCGCATTGGATCGGTGACTACCGCCGTTTCTGGGAAGAGAGCTTCGACCGGCTCGACGCCTATGCAAGTGAACTCCATCGAAAGGAAAAGAATCATGGCCGCAAGCGCAAACGCAGCAGCAAGTGAGTCGATCGCCGATCGTACCGTCGTCATCACTCGCGAACTCAATGCTCCGGTACGCATCGTGTTCGAGGCGATGAGCAAGCCCGAGCATGTCATCAAATGGTTCGGGCCGGTCGGCTGGCCGCTGACCAAATGCGACATGGACTTCCGCGTCGGTGGCAAGTTCAGCTTTGCGATGACGGGTCCCAATGGCGTGCAGAACACGCCGTTCGGCGGCACCTATCGCGAGATCGTGCCCAACCAGCGCATCGTCTACGACAACGGCTTCGAGATCGAAGGTGCGGGCAGGATGGTGCACACGATCACCCTTGAGGAGAAGCGGGATAAGACGTTGCTGACCTTCAGCACCCTTTTCGACACCGTGGCGATGCGCAACGAGCATGTCGGCATGGGTTTCGTTGTCGGTGTGAATTCCGGCTTCGATCAGCTCAACGATCTTGTCGATACGATGGCGCGCAGCGCCGGTCGCAAAGGTTGATTGTCGTCGATTGCCGCCTACATGGGAACGACCCGAGCGAGGTAATGGGGCCTCGCAGCCATGGCGGTAGTAATCAGCATGTTCGATCAGCTTCCCGGGGAACGCGGCTTCGACTTCGTTCCCGCGACGACGAGTCTCCTCTTCACCGTAGCGCCGGGGCTGGCGCTTGCCAGCATCGACGGTCTTCCTGCTCTGCCGTATGACACGGTCGACATGGCGATGAAGGCTGCATCCACCGTTTCGATGCCGGTCACGCAGGACATGGACGGCGTGTTGACGCTTCAGCGTACTCTCGGTGCGGCCCTGCAGGCTGCCGGGCTTGGCGCCCATCTCACGCTGCCCGCGATATTGCTCCGTGAAGGGCAGCAGCCGGGCACCTTGCCCATCCGCACGTTCGCTCTGGTCCAGCGCTTGCCCGAACATGATCGATATGTTCCGCTCGGGCAGTGGTCGCTCAACGATCGCTAGGAGTTAGCGGCAGTGAGTATTTCGCGACGTCCTATCGTCGGCATCCTGGCGGCAGGCCTTCTGATACCAGCAGGGCAGGCGGCGGCCGAAGCCCGGACGATCAGCGGCAAGGTCGTCTATCGCGAGCGCATGATGTTGCCTCCGGGAGCCGTGGTCGAGGTCAAGCTGCTCGACATCTCGCTGGCCGATGCGCCTGCGAAGACGATCTCCGAAACGCGGATCACCGACGCGAAGGCCAGTCCGATTCCCTACACGCTGCGGTACGATTCTGCGCAGATCGACCCGCGACACACCTATGCCCTGCATGCCCGCATCCAGGAAGGCGACCGGCTGCTCTTCATCAGCACGACACGCCACACCGTTTTCGCCGGCGGCAAGGACGATGGTGAAATCCAGGTCGAAAATGTCGCCAGGCAAGCGCCGCCACCGCCGTCGTCGTCGTTGCCTGCGGGACGCTGGCTGGCGGAGGACATTCGCGGCCGCGGGGTGATCGACAATCTGCAGTCCGTGCTGGAAATCACCGCCGATGGAGTCGTGACCGGCAGCGGTGGTTGCAACCGCCTGCACGGACAGGCGACGATTTCGGGGGCGAGCCTCACTTTTGGGGCCATCGCCAGTACGCGTATGGCCTGCCCACCGGCTGTCATGGACCAGGAAAGCAAATTCCTGTCTGCTCTCGAGGCAGTGCGGAGTTTCAGGATCGATTCGCAGCAGCGCAAACTTTTCTTCCTCGACGCTGCCGGCCGGCCGATCATGCGGCTGTCGTCCCTGTGAGAGTCAGCCGATGTCCGTTGTCATCTATGGAATCAAGAACTGCGATACGATGAAGAAGGCGCGCGCCTGGCTCGACAAGAAAGGCATCGCCTACGATTTTCACGATTACAAGAACGCCGGGATCGAGCGCGGCCGCCTCGAAGGGTGGGCCAGGAAGGCCGGCTGGGAGACCTTGCTCAATCGGGCCGGCACGACCTTCCGCAAGCTGCCTGAAGGGGACAAGGAAGGTCTGACGGAGACGAAGGCGATCGCCCTGATGATCGCGAACCCGTCGATGATCAAACGGCCCGTGCTCGAAACCGGCGGAAAGCTGCTCGTGGGGTTCAAGCCCGCTCAGTACGAAGAGGCGCTGGATCGCAGTTAGGCCGTTATCATTTGCTTATTTTATTATGGAACTTCAGTGTATTAACTGGGGTTATTGACACTAAAGGTGAAATACCTGATGGTTGTCCCATAAAGCCTTAAGCGGCCAAGATAATTCATTTCTCGCGACTGAGTCTGTCGTTTCTCCCCTCAATTTCGAGGTCAAAGATGCGTTCCCGAATCCTTGCGCTTTGCGCGGCTCCTCTTTTCCTGTCGCTGGCTGCCTGTGGCGATACGTGGGGCGAGCGCGCAGTGACGGGGGCCGGCATCGGCGCCGGTACTGGTCTGGCGGTCGGCGCGGTGGCTGGCTGGCCGCTTCTTGCGCCTGTCCTGGTCGGCACGGCAGTCGGCGCCGGCATTGGCGCGGCAACCACGCCGAAACACTGAAAACAGGGTTCAGCGAAGCAGCAGCTTGAGCTTGCGGTCGAAGACGCGGAGCACGTCTTCGAGCGAGTCGCCGTGCGCCAGCTTGCGCGGCCCGTTGTAGACCATGTAGCCGCCCCCTGAGCCGCCCCCGGGGACCTTGGCTATAGCAAAAAGCGGCTGCTCAGCGGTGTGTCGGAAGATCGAGAAAATGGCCATGCCCGGCCGGAAGTCGATGGCGTAATCGCGCCACTCGCCGGAGGCGACCCGCATGCTGTAAAGGTTCAGCAGCCGGGACAGTTCTCGCCGGTCGAATGAGACAATGCGGCGTCGGGCCCTTTGATCGGCCAAACGGTACAAGTTGGTCATGCCGCGATGTTTTCGGTCATGTCGTTGCCATGAATTCTTGCAGAACGGTGAATGGGGGTAAAGCGCCCTCCCGACGGCTTCGGCTGGTTTGCCAAAGGCCGGGGGGGCGGCTATGAACCGCCGCTGAAGCTGTTGATATTTCGCGATAATCCGGGAGCCCTGCGTGTCCGACTCCGCCGCGTTTCAAGAAATCGACGATGCCGTCCGCAAGGACGAGATGAAGGAGTGGTGGGGACGATACGGTACCTGGGTGGTCGCCGCCGCCGTCGTCGTCGTTGTCGGGGCTGCAGGCCTCGTGGGTTGGCGCCAGTACGATCAGGCGCAGCGCGGGGCTGCGAGTGCGGCCTATTCGGCAGCCCTCGCGCTCGCCGCGACCGATCCGGCGGCCGCACGCGCCGAACTCGAGAAGCAATCGACCAGCGCGGCCGAGCCCTACCGTTCGCTGGCTGCCATGGTGGCTGCTCAGCTGCGCGCGACGCACGAGGAGCAGGTGACGGCACTGGTCGCCGTCGCGCCAAGCCTGCCGGCCCGAGAGCTCGGCGACCTTGCGATGGTGATTGCCGGCTTCAAGAGCGTCGGTACGCCGAAGGCGCAGGAGACGATGGCGCTGCTCGAGCCGCTCGGCGCAGTCGACCGGCCCTTTCAGTTGAGCGTGCACGAGCTGCAGGCGATGGCGGCAATGGGGAAGGGCGATGCCAAGCGCGCCCAGCAACTTTGGACGGAAATCACCAAGGACCGGGCAGCGCCGCAGGGCATGGCCCAGCGCGCATCAGCGATGCTCAGCGTCCACGGCGCGGCGGAGGCGAAGTAATTCCATGCAAAGCGTATTCCGCACCGTTGTCGATCCTCGGCTTCTGCTCACTGCCACGCTGCTGACTGTCTCTCTGTCGAGCTGTGACTGGTTCGAGAAGAGCAAGCAGCCGCTGCCGGGCGAGCGCATTTCCGTGCTGGGCGACCGGCGCGACCTCGAAGCCGACAAGGACGTCGCCAATGTCGACGTGGTCCTGCCGGCACCAGTGGTCAACGAATCCTGGCCGCAATCCGGTGGCTTCGCCAACCATGCGATGCATAACCTCGCCATCAACGACTCGCCGCAGATCATCTGGACGGCCGATGTCGGCGCTGGTTCGACAGCGTCGCGGACCCTCACCACGGCCCCGGTCGTGGCCGACGGCAAGGTCTTCGCCAAGGATGCCGGCAGCACCGTTACGGCTTTCGATGCCAACACGGGCGCGGTCCTGTGGCGGGTGACGCTCAAGCCGGAGAAAGCGCGCGACAGCGACGAGTTCGGCGGCGGCCTGGCCTATTATGGCGGCAAGCTGTTCGTGACGACGGGCTTTGCGACGGTCTATTCTCTCGATC
The DNA here is from genome assembly GCF_000312425.1 of Reyranella massiliensis 521. Classification (GTDB taxonomy): domain Bacteria; phylum Pseudomonadota; class Alphaproteobacteria; order Reyranellales; family Reyranellaceae; genus Reyranella; species Reyranella massiliensis. The sequence goes on from NZ_HE997181.1 coordinate 1,621,183, forward strand.
CCAACTCGGGCAAGGAAGACTGGGCCTCGACCGTAAGCGCGCCCGTGCGCGGCGCGCCGCTGGTCTTTGCCGACCGCGTGTTCGTGGTTGCCATCGACAATAAGCTGCAGGCGCTGGCCGCGTCCGACGGTTCGGACCTCTGGCAGTTCAGCGGCCTGCAGGAAAGCGCCGGCTATGTCGGCGGTAACAGCCCGGCCGGTTCCGGCGACGTCGTGGTGGCCCCGTTCTCGTCGGGCGAGCTGGTCGCGTTGCGTATCGACAATGGCCGGCCGGTGTGGAACGAAACGCTCATCGGCGCGCGTGGCGACATCCGTGCCTTCGGCAATCTCACCGACATTCGCGGCCGTCCGGTGATCGATCGCGGCCTCGTGCTGGCGATGGGCTCGGCCGGCCAGATTGCCGCCATCGACCTCAGGTCCGGCCAGCGCCAGTGGGATCGCAATATCGGCGGCAGCCAGACTCCCTGGGTGGCAGGACGCTTCGTCTTCGTGCTGACCAGCACGGCCGACGTCGCCGCCATCCTGCGCGACAGTGGCAAGGTGCGCTGGGTGACGCCTCTCACGCAATACGAAGACGACAAGCGTCGCCGGCCTACGCTGTGGGGCGGACCTGTGCTGGCGGGCGATCGCCTGCTGATCACGAGCTCGCTCGGCGACCTTCTGGCCGTGTCGCCCTATACCGGCGAGATCCTGGGCAAGATCGACGTGCGCGACCGCGTGCGTCTCGGTCCGGTGATCGCCAACCGCACGATCTACGTGCTGTCCGATTCGGGGCGGCTCATTGCCCTCCGCTGAAGATCGCGGGCTGACCCCCGGGCTGGCCAAGAGCCTGCCCCGGGTCGCCATCGTCGGCCGTCCCAATGTCGGCAAGTCGACGCTGTTCAACCGACTGGTTGGCCGGCGCCGGGCCATCGTCGACGACACGCCGGGCGTTACACGCGACATCCGCGAGCAACCGGCGCAGCTCGGCGATCTTGCCTTCACCTTGCTCGACACCGCAGGCTGGGAGACGGCCGGTGGCGAGGCGCTCGAAGCGCGCATGCGCCGCTTCACCGAGCGGGCCATCGAGAGTTCCGACGTCGTCCTGTTCCTGATCGACGCGCGTGCCGGGATCTTGCCGCTCGACGAGAGCTTCGCCGGCTGGCTGCGCAAGCGTTCGGCTAAAGTGATCCTCGTGGCCAACAAGTGCGAGGGCCGCGCGGGACAGCAGGGGCTTGCCGAGGCACACGGGCTGGGACTGGGCGAGCCGATCCCTGTTTCCGCGGAACATGGCGAGGGCCTGAGCGACCTGCACGAAGCACTCGGCCGCCATATCGAGCCCATGCCCGAAGAGGACGAGGAAGCAGAAGAGGGCGAAGGCGACGACGAGGCAGGAGATCTGGCGCCTGGCCGCCCGCTGCTTCTGGCCATCGTCGGCCGTCCCAATGTCGGCAAGTCGACCCTGCTCAACCGCCTGGTAGGCGAGGAGCGCGTGCTCACCGGCCCCGAAGCCGGCATCACGCGCGATGCGATCCGCGTCGAATGGGAATGGAAGGGCCGGCCGGTCCGCCTCGTCGATACGGCGGGCATGCGGCGCAGGAGCCGTATCGAGGCCAAGCTGGAAGCGGCTTCCGTCGCCGACACGCTCGACACGATACGCCTGGCCGACGTGGCCGTGGTCGTCCTCGATGCCGGCGACATGGCCGAGAAGCAGGACCTCAACATTGCCGGATGGGTGATCGAGGAGGGGCGCGCCCTTGTGATCGCCGTCAACAAGACGGACCTGCTGGCCGACGATCAGTCACAATCCACTAAAGCATGGCGCAAGCTGCGCGACCGGCTCGAAACATCTTTCGCCCAGGTCAAGGACGTCCCGATCGTCGGCTTCTCGGCAATGAGCGGCCGCGGCGTCGAGCGTCTGATGCCGAAGGTCTTCGAGACCTACGAGATCTGGAACAAGCGCGTGCCGACGCCCAAGCTCAATCGCTGGCTGCGCGAGATGGAGACGCTTCATCCGCCGCCGCTGGCAAGCAACGGCCGGCGCATCCGGCTACGCTTCATGACCCAGATCAAGCGTCGGCCGCCGACCTTCGTCCTGTCGGTCAGCCAGCCCGAGGAGTTGGGCGACGACTATCTGCGCTATCTCACCAATCGCCTGCGCGACGATTTCGGCATGCCCGGCGTGCCGATCCGGCTCACCATGCGCAAGCCCAAGAATCCCTACGAAGGCCGCCGCACGAAGAAGAAGCGCTAGGCGCTCACTAGGAGCTTAGGGCCTCGTCGCCGGCCACCCATTCGCCGTTCATCGTGCACGACGGAAGCGCCAGCTTGATCAGCGACTCGCCATGGGCTTCGGGCGGTGTCTGCTGGGCTTCGTTCTCGCCGGGGAACGCTTCGCGGCGCATGAAGGTGCGCATCGGTCCTGGATTGAAGAGATTGACCCGGACCTGCGTGTGGGCGACCTCGGCGGCATAGACGCCGACCAGCATGTCGAGCGCGGCCTTGCTGGCCGCATAGGCGCCCCAATAGGGCACGACGCGGCGCGCAACGCCCGATGTTACGAAAATGGCGCGGCCGGCATCGGAACGGCGCAACAAAGGATCCATCGACCGGATCAGGCGCCAGTTGGCCGTGACGTTCACGGCCATCACGCGCTCGAAGATCTTGGGCTCGAAATGACCGACAGGAGAGAGCGTTCCCAGGATGCCGGCATTGCCGAGCAGCACGTCGAGTTTGCCGAAGCGCTCGTAGAGTGCGGCGCCCAGTCGGTCGAGGCCGTCACCATCCGTGACGTCGAGCGGCACGAGGGTGGCCGAGCCTCCCAATGCCTTGATCTTGTCGTCGACTTCTTCAAGGCCGCCGACGGTGCGTGCTACCAGCACGCAATGAGCGCCCTCGGCAGCATAGGCCAGGGCTGCAGCAGCACCCAGCCCGCGCGATGCGCCGGTGATCAGCGCAAGACGACCCTTCAGTCTCATGCTCAGGCGGATTCGACGAGTAGCGAGAGCTGGCGATCCTCAACACCGACGACATCGTCGAGTGCGATCGGATAGTCGCCAGTGAAGCAGGCGTCGCAGAACTGCGGGTCTTCCGCGTCGCGACCAGCCGGCTTGTCCATGGCGCGGTAGAGGCCGTCGATCGACAGGAAGGCGAGCGAATCGACGCCAATGAACTTGGCCATGCCGGGAACGTCGTAGCGCGAAGCCAGCAGCTTCTCGCGTTCGGGCGTGTCGATGCCATAGAAACAGGGGTGCGTCGTCGGCGGCGCTGCGATCCGCATGTGCACTTCGCGGGCACCGGCGTTGCGCACCATTTCGACGATCTTCATCGAGGTCGTGCCGCGCACGATCGAATCGTCGACCAGGATGACCCGCTTGCCCTCGATCATGGCGCGGTTGGCGTTGTGCTTCAGGCGTACGCCGAGATGGCGGATGTGATCTGCCGGCTCGATGAAGGTGCGGCCGACATAGTGGTTGCGAATGATGCCGAGCTCGAAAGGCAACCCGGACTGTTGCGCATAGCCGATGGCAGCCGGAACGCCGGAGTCGGGGACGGGCACCACGAGATCGGCGGGTACCGCGCTCTCCTTGGCCAGCTCAATGCCGATGCGCTTGCGGGCGTCATAGACGCCGATGCCTTCGACCTTCGAGTCAGGGCGCGCGAAGTAGATATGCTCGAAGACGCAGAAGCGGCGCTTCTTCTTGGCGAAGGGCTTGATCGAGCGCAGGCCGCTGCCGTCGACGATCACGATCTCGCCCGGCTCGACATCGCGCACATAGCGGGCGCCGAGGATGTCGAGAGCGCAGCTTTCGGACGTCAGGATCCAGGCATCTTCCAGGCGGCCGATCACGAGCGGGCGGACACCCATCGGGTCGCGCACGCCGAGCAGCGACTCGTTGGTCAACAGCAGCAGGGAGTAGGCGCCTTTGACCCGGCCCAGCGCGTCGATCAGCCGGTCCTGCACCGTCGAATAGTTGGACCGGGCGATCAGATGGTTGATGACCTCGGTGTCGGTGGTCGACTGGAACAGACAGCCGATGCGGACCAGTTCCTTGCGCAGCAGGTATGCGTTGGTGAGGTTGCCATTATGGGCCAACGCCAGGCCGCCGAAGTCGAAATCGGCGAAGATCGGCTGGATGTTGCGGTCGGACGATCCGCCTGTGGTGGCGTAGCGGTTATGGCCAATGGCCGAGTAGCCCACCAGCTTGGCCATGATCGACTGGGCGCCGAAGATGTCGCCGACCAGGCCGGCCGCCCGGTGGTTGTGGAAAAGTCGGCCGTCAAAGGTGACGATACCGGAGGCTTCCTGGCCACGATGCTGAAGCGCATGCAGGCCTAGCGCGGTGTGCGCGGCGGCATCTGACGTCCCGTAGATGCCGAACAACGCACATTCCTCGTGAAACTTGTCGAGGTCGTGGTCGGGTCGTTTCGGGGTGCTTTGCACGGCGGGGTTATAGCTGGGGTGTGCCCCGCGCGCTATCAAGGATAAGTCACTGCGGCGCTTTGGTTTCACCCTCGGCAGGCGCGGGCGTTTCGGCGGGTGGCGGCGCGGGTGCTAGCGCCGGTGGCGCGGCGGGAGTTGGCGCCGGTGTGGGAATGGCGCCCGTATCCATGCCTGGCCGTTGCAGTCGCGTACGGAAACCCGGCGGAAGATGGGGCTCCACGAAGGTCGCCATCTCTCGGATCATGGGGAAGGTGGCCCCGGCTTCGACCGCGGGCGGGAGCTGGCGAGGGCCGAGATAGCCGTAGAACAGGAAAGCGGTGCCCAGGGCGACCCAGGCGCACAGGACGCCGAAACCGGCGCCCAGAATGCGGTCTGGCTTGCCCAGCGGGCTCGCGCGGACGGAGCGCGAGAGCATGTTGGTCAGCATGATCAACACGATCAGAGCCGCCACGAACACGGCCAGCATGGAAATGAAGTAGGCAAGCTCCGTGCTGCCCACGATCTGCTGGACTTCCGGCTCGACCACTTTGGAGAACCGCCAGGCGGCCCAACCGGCGCCGATCCAGGAGCCGATGAACAGAATGGCGTGGGCGAAGCCGGCCGACATGCCGATCATCGCTCCGAAGACGGCCACGGCGATCACGGCGACGTCGAAAACGGTTATCCCAAGCTGATCCATCAACTCTGCACGCTCCGTTTCCTATTCGCGCTCGCGGTCGGAGGAACCCTCGCGCCGACCTTTCTTTAGCGGCCGATCGGGTGGCTGAAAACGCGCCACAAGGTCCGCCAGATGCTCGATTTCGTCAATGGCGATGCCCTCCGGCGACCGTTGCACAGGGCCCGAACCGCCACGGCCGCGTGGCACAAGGGCGCTGCGGAAGCCGAGCTTCGCGGCCTCGCGTAGGCGGGCCTCGCGCTGTCCGACCGGCCTGACCTCGCCGCCGAGCCCGATTTCGCCGAATACGACCATATCGCCCGGCACCTGCTCGTCGGCGAGAGAGGAGACGACGGCCGCTGCCACCGCGAGATCGGCGGCCGGCTCCCCGATCCTGAGGCCGCCGGCCACGTTCAGATAGACGTCGTTCCCGCCAATGCTGACGCCGCAACGCGCTTCGAGGACCGCGAGCACCATGGCGAGACGGTTGGAGTCCCAGCCGACCACGGCACGGCGCGGCGTGGCGAGGGAAGAGGGGCTGACGAGCGCCTGGATCTCGACCAACACCGGCCGCGTGCCCTCGATGCCCGCGAAGACGCAGGCGCCGGAGACATGGCCGCGCCGCTCCGCGAGGAACAGCGCCGAGGGATTGGCGACGTCGCTCAGCCCGCGGTCGGACATCTCGAACACGCCGATCTCGTCGGTCGGGCCGAAACGGTTCTTGACGGTGCGCAGAATGCGGAACTGGTGGCCGCGCTCGCCTTCGAAGTAGAGCACCGTGTCGACCATGTGTTCGAGCACGCGCGGACCGGCGATGGCACCGTCCTTGGTGACATGGCCCACCAGCAGCACGGCAATGCCGCGCCGCTTGGCGAGTTCCACCAGGGCCTGGGCCGAGGAACGCACCTGCGTCACGGTGCCGGGCGTGCTGTCGACCGTGTCCAGCCACATGGTCTGGATCGAGTCGATCACGGCGACCCGCGGTGCATCGGGCCGTTCGAGGCTCGCCACGATGTCCCGCACGGAGGTTGCGGCCGTGAGCTGCACCGGCGCGTCGGCCAGGCCCAGCCGTTCGGCGCGCAGCCGCACCTGGTCGAGCGCCTCTTCGCCGGAGATATAGGCGCAGGCAGTGTTCTGACGTGCGAGTGCGGCCGCCACCTGCAACAGCAGGGTCGACTTGCCGATGCCGGGATCGCCGCCGATCAGCAGTGCCGAGCCCGTCACCAGTCCGCCGCCACAGACGCGGTCGAACTCGGCGATGCCGCTCAGATAGCGGGGCGGCTGGGGCGTCGCACCGCGAAGGCCGGCGAATTCGAGGGCACGGCCCTTGCCGCCGCGCGCCAGCCCGCTGCCGGCGGGGCCGGGCGCGGGGGCCGCTTCCTCGACGATGGTGTTCCACTCGCCGCAGGATTCGCAGCGACCGCTCCACTTGGTGGTGACAGCGCCGCAGGACTGGCAGACGAAACGCTTTACTGCCCGCGCCATCAGTGCAACTCGCGCTTGGAGAGGCACCAGCCGTCGCGGTGCAGCCAGCACGTCTCGTCGGGCTGGTGCGGATCGCGCCGCAGGCTGCGCACGGCCTGCTGGCCGACAGGATCGGCAATGGCCTGGCCGATCGCTTCGGCGTCTTCGGGGCTGCGGGCGCCCGCACAAGGGTAGAAGGCGACCCAACCGACGGAGCGCGCCGAGAGACTGTCGCCGTAGCGATCCAGGCGCAGCATGAATCCACCGCGCCGCCGCTCGGCTGTCATCGGCAGCAGCATCCGGCCGCCATCGGCCACCGCCTCGAGCCACCAGCCATGCGGCGTGGTGGCTCCCGCAAACGCGACGACGGCATCCCAATGGCCGTCGACCGGCTGGCTCGCATCGCCCAGTCTGACATGAGCGTTGGGCCATGCCGCGAGATTGCGTTGCGCAAGCTCGGCGAGCGGTCCGTCGATTTCGATCGCATCCACGCGGCCCGTCGGCCCAACCAGCTTCGCGAGGATCGCGGTGTAGTAACCTGAGCCTGCCCCGAGCTGCAGCACGCGCGCGCCGTCCGGTATGCCGAGACGGTCGAAATGGCGCGCCCACAGGGCCGGCTCGCCGATGTTCAGTCCGCGGCTCTCGTCGAGCGCAATCAGTACATTGTGATAGAGCCGGCGCGGATCGGCGTCCTGGGTGCTCCAGTAACCGTCGACGAAGTGAAAGAGGCGCCACGGGCCGGCGCCGGCGAAGGTTTCGCGTGGCACGGCGGCGAACGCGTCCACGACACGATCGTCGGTGAGATGGCAGGCCGTGCGCAGACCTTCGGCGAACCAGCGCCGGGCCACTTCGAGGCTGGGCTGGAGATCGGACATGTCAGAGCTTCCTGACCTGCATGCGAATCGGGCCTTCGGCACGGCCGTGGATGAACTGATCGACATGGGCGTTGCCCGATCGGTCGATCTCGCCGACGGGTCCCTGCCAGATCAGCTTGCCTTCATGCAGCATGCCGACGCGATGGCCGATCTTGCGGGCGCTGGCCATGTCGTGGGTGATCGAAATGGCGGTTGCGCCGAGGTCGTGGACGCACTTCACGATCAGATCGTTGATGACGTCGGCCATGATTGGGTCGAGGCCGGTGGTCGGCTCGTCGAAGAAGATGATCTCCGGTTCTCGGGCAATGGCGCGCGCAAGAGCCACGCGCTTCTGCATGCCGCCCGAGAGCTCCGACGGATAAAGCTCGCCGATCTCCGGGCCGAGGCCGACGGCGCCCAGCTTGGCAATCGCAACCTCGCGAGCCTCGTCGATCGGCATGCCATCGCTCTGAATCGGACCGAAGGCGACATTCTCCCAGACATGCAGCGAGTCGAAGAGCGCGCCGCCCTGGAACAGCATGCCGAACTTGCGCATGACCCGGGCGCGATCCTGGCTAGCAAGATCGGTCGTCTCCTCGCCGTCGATCTGGATCGAGCCGGCATTGGGCTTGATGAGACCCAGAATGCACTTCAGCAAAACCGACTTGCCGCAGCCGGACCCGCCGATCACGACCATGGACTCGCCCGCCGCGATTTCGAGATCGATGCCCTGAAGCACCTTCTTCGGCCCGAAGGACTTGGTGACTCCGTGCAGCGAGATTTTGGGGGAAGCCATGGCAGGGCCGGTCAGCGCGCGAAGAAGGCTTCGGTGATGAAGTAGTTGAACGTCAGGATCAGGATCGACGCGGAGACCACGGCGTTGGTCGTGGCCAGCCCCACGCCCTGGGCGCCGCCCTTCGACTTATAACCGTGATAGCAGCCCATGAGCGTGATCAAGAAGCCGAAGACGGATGCCTTCACGAGGCCGGAGAACACGTCCTGGAACTCCAGGAAGTCGAGCGTGTTGCGGAGGTAGGCCGCGTCGTTGAAGTCGAGCTTGTACACGCCGACCAGAAAGCCGCCGAGAATGCCGATGATGTCGGCGATCAGCACGAGGACGGGCAGGGTGACGATGCCGGCAATCAGGCGCGGCACGACGAGATACTTGAAGGGGTCGGTCGAAAGGGTGGTTAGCGCGTCGATCTGCTCGGTGACGCGCATCGTGCCGATTTCGGCCGCCATCGCCGCGCCGACGCGGCCGGCCACCATCAATCCCGCCAGGACGGGGCCCAGCTCGCGCGTCAACGACACAACGACGACATTGGGGATCGCACTTTCGGCAGAGAAGCGAGCGAAACCCGTATAGCTTTGCAGGGCCAGCACCATGCCGGTGAAGATCGCAGTCAGGCCGACGACGGGCAGGGAGTAGTATCCGATCTCCATGATCTGCCGCAGGATCTGCTGGCGGTACCAGGGCGGCTGCACGGCCTGCCGGACAGCATGGAAGGCGAAAGCCGAGACCGACCCGATGGCCTCCAGGAAGGCCAGCGTCATGCGACCAAGGATCGTGAGCAGGGGAATGCTCACGCGGCCGCTCCGGGAGGATCCGGTTCGTCCTGCTCGTCGCCCGGCTCGTCCGCATAACCGTCGACATAGGCCCGGTGGTAGCGCCGGCCCAGCGCGGTCATCACTTCGTAGGCATTGGTGCGGGCATGATCGGCAAGATCGTCCGGCGTGAGGTGCGGGCCCAGCACCTCGACCGTCGCGCCGGCCTGGCAGGCAGCCTCCGGCACGTCGGTCACGTCGATGGTCACGAGATCCATGGAGATGCGGCCGACGACGGGCACGTTGTATCCGGCGATATGCACATGCGTGCGGTTGACGAGGTTACGGAAATAGCCGTCCGCATACCCCAGCGCAATCGTGGCAATCCGGCTCTGCCGCGCCGACCGCCAGGCACCGCCATAGCCCACGGTCTGGAAGGCATCGATCCGGCGTGTCTGAAGGATACGCGCCTGCAAGGTGAGGACGCTCAGCATCGGATTGCCACGGCCGGGCAGGGGGTTGATGCCATAGAGTGCCGCACCCGGCCGCAGCAGGTCGAAGTGATAGTCCGGCCCGAGGAAGATGCCGGAGGAGTTGGCGAGCGAGGTCGGCGCGCCCGGCATGGCCCGCACGAAGTTCCGGAAGCGCGAAAGCTGCTCGCCGTTGACCGGATTGGCCGGCTCCTCGGACGCCACGAGATGGCTGATGATCAGCGCCAGCCGCAGCCCGCGCAGGCGGCCGCGCTCGTTGATCAGGACCTGCGCATCCTCGGCACCGAAGCCGAGCCGGTGCATGCCGGTGTCGAGATGGACGACAGCGTCGAGCGGCCGCTCGTAGCGCTGGGCGGCGGCGCGCCAGGCATTGAGCTGGCCGAGGTGATTGAGCACCGGCGTCAGCCCATGCTGGACGAAGTCGGGCTCGGTGCCGGCAAGCAGGCCGTTCAGCACGTAGATCGGATGCTCGGGCAGAACGCGGCGCAGCGCGATGCCCTCGTCGATATGGGCGACGAAGAACTGCCGGCAGCCTTCTGCTGCCAGGCGCGGCCCGACGACGGTGGCGCCGGTGCCATAGGCATCGGCCTTGAGCACGGCGGCACAGTCGACCGGGCGGCCGGCGGCCCGCCCCGCATCGCGCAAGCCGCGCCAGTTGGCGGCGATGGCGCCGAGATCGATCGTGAGGATGGCGCCAGCCCGGCGCGCGCTCTCGTCGGCTGGAAAGGACATTCGGCTGTCCCTAGAAGGCCGGTGCGTCGGGCAGGTCCGCATAGCCCGGCAGATTGCCGAACTTGGTGAACTGTCCCTCGAAGGAGAGCTGGACAATGCCGGTGGGCCCGTGGCGCTGCTTGGCCACGATCACCTCGGCCTTGCCGTAGGTCTGCTCGCAGCGTTGCTTCCAGGCGTCGTGACGCTCGTTGAACTTCTGATCGCTTTCCTCGCCGCGCCGGCTCGGCTCGGAGCGGGTGAGATAATACTCTTCGCGATAGACGAACATGACGACGTCGGCGTCCTGCTCGATCGAGCCCGATTCACGCAGGTCGGCAAGCTGGGGGCGCTTGTCTTCGCGCTGTTCGACCGCGCGGCTGAGCTGACTGAGTGCGATCACCGGCACCATCAGTTCCTTGGCCAGCGTCTTGAGGCCTCGCGTGATCTCCGAGACTTCCTGCACGCGGTTCTCCTGCCGGCTCTTGCCCGACGGATTGAGGAGCTGCAGGTAGTCAACGATGATGAGCCCGAGACCATGCGTGCGCTTCAGGCGACGCGCGCGCGTTCGCAGCGCGGCGATCGAGAGCGCCGGTGTGTCGTCGATGAAGAAGTTGAGATGCTCCAGTTCGTGGCTGATCGACAGGACCTTGTCGAAGTCGCTGCTGATCAGTTCGCCCTTACGGATCTTCTCCGACGAGACTTCGGCCTGTTCGGCGAGCATGCGGGTCGCCAGCTGCTCGGACGACATTTCGAGCGAGAAGAACCCGACGACCGCGCCGTCCACGGCGTTCGGCTTTCCGTCGACGATTTCTTCCCGGTAGGCCTTGGCGGCATTGAAGGCGATGTTGGTCGCCAGCGCCGTCTTACCCATCGACGGACGCCCCGCGAGGATGATCAGGTCGGACTTGTGCAGGCCCCCCAGGAGCTGGTCGAGCTGAAAGAGGCCCGAAGCCACGCCGGTGAGCTGGCCGACGCGGTGATAGGCTGCCTCGGCCGCGACCGTGGCCTCGGTTAGCGCCATCCTGAAGGGCTTGAAGCCGCCTTCCGTCTGGCCGCTGGTCGCGAGGTCGTAGAGCTTCTTCTCGGCGACTTCGACCTGCTGCAGGGCCGTTTCCTCGACGTCGCCGGAGTAGGCGCCGTTGACCACGCTTTCGCCGAGGTCGATGAGCTGCCGACGCAGATAGAGATCGTGCACGGTGCGACCAAAGGCACCGGCGTCGATCACATGCACCGACGCAGCGGCGAGGCGAGCCAAGTAGGCCGCGCCGCCGGCTTCCCTCATCGCCTCGTCCTGCTCGACATAGGTCTTCAGGGTGATCGCGCTCACGACCTGGCCGCGCTCGATCAGGCGCGAAAGCGAATCGAAGAGCTTGCCGTGCAGCGGATCGGCGAAGTGCTCGGGTCTCAGGAACTCCGCGACGCGCTGATAGGCGGCGTTGTTCACCAGAATCGCACCGAGCAAAGCCTGCTCGGCTTCGAAATTGTGCGGCGGCTCGCGCAGGCGGATATCTTCCGCTCCAGGCAAGCGCGTAACGTTCGAGGTGTCTTTCAGGGGCTCCATGGAGAGCCTTTGTTAGTCACGAGAGGGGGCAGCGACCACCACTAATGCGGTGACCCCGTCAGGATAACCTGAAAGCTGGGGACAACCCTAATGCAACATCATTCCGCTGCGATCGATCGCGTGTCTCCTTCCGTGCGCTCGGCGTCGACCATGTAGTCGCGCGTGAGCGGCGTCGCGTCCTGACGGCGCGTGATCTGCATCTGGAAGACCATCTGGTTCATGTAACGGAAGGCAACTTCGCAGCCGGCCAGATAGAACTCCCACATGCGACAGAAGCGGTCGTCGTAGCCCGCAAGCTTCTTGATCTCTTCGCGGTTGGCGAGGAAGCGCTTGCGCCAGTGTCGCAGGGTCTCTGCATAGTGTAGCCGCAGCACCTCGATGTCGGTAACCCAAAGGCCGGTCTTCTCGATCGCGGCGAGGACTTCCGACAGGGCAGGGGTGTAACCACCGGGGAAGATGTACTTCTTCAGCCAGGTATTGGTGCCGCCCGGTGGTTCCATGCGCCCGATCGCATGCAGCACCATGACGCCATCGTCCGTCAGCAACTCCTTCACCTTGCTGAAGTATTCGAGATAATGGGCAGCGCCGACATGCTCGAACATGCCGACGGATACGATACGGTCGTATCGGCCAGGTTCCTGACGATAATCGAGGAGCTTGAAACGCACCTTGTCGGCGATGCCGTCTTCGAGTGCGCGCCGGCTCGACACCGTGTGCTGTTCAGTCGACAGCGTGACGCCGGTGACGTCGACGTCGAATTCACGGGCGAGGTAGAGACCCATGCCGCCCCAGCCGGAGCCGATATCGAGAACGCGCTGGCCGGGCTCCAGCAGCATCTTTGCCGCGATATGCCGCTTCTTGTCCTCCTGCGCTGTCTCCAGCGGTTCGTTGCCGGTCTTGAAGTAGGCGCAGGAATATTGCCGGTCGCGATCGAGGAAGAAGTCGTAGAGCTGGTCTTTGAGGTCGTAGTGATGCGCGACGTTCTTCTGCGCCTTGCCGATCGGATTGTACTGCTCGATGGCGCGGAACCAGCCCTGCAGGATGTAGGACCAGCGCACCATCGGCGTCGCTTCCAGGGCAGCGACGTTGCGGCCGAGCAGGTCGAGGAGATCGTAGAGATCGCCCTGTTCGAGCGTGAGCCTGCCGTCCATGTAGGCTTCGCCCAAGGCGAGCCGGGGACGCAGGGCAATGCGCACACCCGTCCACCAGTCGCGAATGCGCATGGTGACTGCGGGTCCGGGTTTTTTTCCCGTGAGGTGATGGGGCCGACCGGCCTCATCGATGATGGTCAACTGGCCTTCACCCACTACACGGGCAAGGACCTTTGCTAGCAGCATCGTCATTCCCCCCGGCAACGAGCTGTGGGGCGACCGCAAGCTCGTCCCGTAACTCTACGTCGTTGTTAAGTGAAATGTTAATCCGAACGGCTTTTTCAAGGCAAAGGGGGTGAGTGCAAAAATACCTCGGGGCAGCCAGAGATTGAGTTGCAATTGATTTGCAGTCCTGCCGAGCCAGTGTTATCGAACTAATACTCACTCGCAGTGGAGGAAAACGTGAAGCGACGCGCATTGGTAACGACGGGGTTAGCCTTTGGCGCCGGAGTATTCATTGCCCGGCGCTCCTATGCGCAGGGCGGGACACTGAACCTCTACTCGGCGCGCCACTACAACACGGACGAAGCCCTCTACGGCAATTTTGCAGATCTGACCGGCATCAAGATCAACCGTGTCGATGCGGAGCCCGATCCGCTCGTCCAGCGCTTGAAGGCGGAAGGCGACAAGAGCCCCTGCGACGTCCTCATCACCACGGACGCCGGCCGCATCGAACGCGCCCGCGAGATGGGCCTGCTGCAGTCCGTGAACTCGGCCGTACTGGCCAAGGCCGTGCCCGCGCATCTGCGCGACCCGGACAATAGCTGGTTCGGCTTCTCCAAGCGTGCCCGCGTCATCTTCTACAACAAGGAGAAGGTGACGGCCGCCGATGCCCCCAAGACCTACGAGGACCTGGCCGACGCCAAGTGGAAGGGCAAGATCCTGATCCGGCCGTCGGGCCACATCTATAACCAGTCGCTCGTCGGCTCGATCCTGGCTGCGGACGGCCTGGAGAAGACCGAAGCCTGGGCCAAGGCGGTTGCCGGCAACCTCGCGCGGCCCCCGCGCGGCGGCGACACCGACCAGATCAAGGGCGTCGCGGCCGGGCAGGCGGAGATCGCCGTAGCGAACACCTATTATTACGTGAACCTCCTGCGCTCGAAAAAGCCGGAGGATCGCGAGGTCGCGGCGAAGGTCGGGGTCGTGTTCCCCAACCAGGCGAACCGCGGCACGCATGTGAACATCAGCGGCGGCGCGGTAGCCAAGCATGCGCCGAACAAGGAAGCCGCGGTCAAGTTCCTGGAATACCTGGTGTCGCCGCAGGCGCAGCGTTACTTCGCCGAGGGCAATTCGGAGTTCCCCGTCGTTGCCGGCGTCGAGCTGTCGCCGGAGCTGAAGTCGCTTGGCACCTTCAAGGAGGATCAGCTCAACGCCCGCGTCTTCGCGCAGAACAATGCCGAAGCGTTGAAGATCATGGACCGCGCGGGCTGGAAGTAATTCTCGCCGTGGCCGCGACGGCGCGGCTGAGCAGGATCACCGGAACGAGCGACACGGTGACGATGAGGATTGCTCCGACGGCCGCCTGAGCCAGGCGTTCGTCGGAGGCGAAGCGGAAGACGCCGACCGCCAGCGTGTCGAAGTTGAACGGCCGGATCAGCAAGGTTGCCGGCAGTTCTTTCAGGACCTCGACGAAGGCAATGATCGCGGCCGTGAGCAGGGGGCCGCGCAGCATCGGCAAGTGGATGAAGCGCAGGACCTGGCACGGCCGGGCGCCGAGCACGCGTGCACTGGCGTCCATGGCCGGATCGATCGCAGCCAGTCCAGGCGCGACATTGGCCAGGCCGACCGCCAGGAAACGTACCGTGTAGGCCGTCAGCAGAGCAAACGCCGTGCCGCTCAACAGGAGGCCGACCGGCACGCCGAAGAGACCCTGCGCCAGCCGGTCGATACCGTGGTCGGCCGCCGCCAGGGGCAGCAGCACGCCGACGGCGATGACGGCACCGGGAATCGCATAGCCCAGAGAGGCGAACTCGATGGTGCGGTTGAGAGCACGGCGGCGCACCAGGCGGCCGGCATAGCTCAGGAACACTGCCATCGCGACGATGATGATGGCGGCGAGCGTGGCGAGCACCAGGCTGTTGATGGCATCGCCCACGAAGTGCTCGTCGGCGACCGTCGCGCCCGAGGTCAGGGCGAGGCGGGCAAGGTGCAGCGTGGGCAGTACGAAGCCCAGCAGGACCGGGAGGATGCAGGCGGCCGCGGCCAGCAGGCCGGCGCCGGCCGACAACGCCGCCGGTTCGGCATGATGGCGCAGGTTGGATGCGATGGTGAAACGCGCCCGGCCACGCGAATGGCGCTCCAGCAGGATGAGAACGGCCGCGATTGCGATCAGCGCCAGCGAGATCTGCGCGGCGCCTTCGCGATTTCCCATGCCGTACCAGGTTCGATAGATCGCCGTCGTGAACGTGTGAACGCCGTAGTACTGGACCGTCCCGAAATCGGCGAGTGCTTCGAGCAGGGCGAGTGCCGTGCCCGCTGCGACGGCGGGACGGGCGAGCGGCAGGCCGATGCGCAGGAAAGTGCGCCACGGCCCATGGCCCAGGATGCGGCTCGCCTCCAGCAGCGCCGGCGATTGCGACAGGAACGCCGCGCGTGCCGCGAGATAGACGTAGGGATAGAGGACCAGCGTGAAGAGGAAGGCCACGCCGCTCGCCGACCCGAGGTCGGGGAACCAATAGTCGGCGCGGCCCCAGCCCATTGTATCGCGAAGCGCCGTCTGGATCGGGCCGGCGTAGGCCAGCAGATCGGCATAGGCGTAACCGATGATGTAGGTCGGCAGGACCAGCGGCAGCAGAAGCGCCCATTGCAGGATGCGGCTGCCGGGGAAGCGGCACATGGTGACCAGCCAGGCGGTGCCGGTGCCAATGACGACGGTGCCGGCGCCGACGCCCAGCAACAGGACAATCGTGTTGGCGACGATGTCGGAAAGCTGGGTTTCGGCGAGGTGGCGCCAGAGCTCGCCCTGCCACGTGAAGAGGCTGGAGGCGATGCCGAGCAGCGGCATCGCCACAAGGGCTGCAACGCAGAAAGCGCCCAGTCGCCAGATCACGGCAGAAGTCCGTCCGATCGCCACAAAAGAAAACGCATGCCACCGGGGTACGATGGCATGCGTTCGCAGACTTGCACGGTGCCCGGGGGCACGCGAGCTACTTCTTTTCGGCCGGTGCTTCTTCGCCCTCGGCTGGAGCCTCGGCAGCTTCGCTCTCGGCAGCGGCCTTGGCTTCGAACAGCGCGGCGGCCTGTTCGGCAGCACGCTGAGCGGCTTCCGCGGCTTCCATCGCTGCGCGTTCGGTCTCGGCAACCAGCGTGCCGCCCTTGCTGAGGAACTCGGCCTCGTCGGGCGAACGGGCAACGATCGTGGTGATCTCGACCGTGACTTCCGGATGGAGGTGCACCTTGATCTTGTGCGCGCCCAGCGTCTTGATCGGCTTGTCGAGCTCGATCTGGCTGCGCTGGAGCTTGACGCCTTCCGCAACAGCGCCGTCGGCGATGTCGCGCGAGGTGACCGAACCGTAGAGCTGCAGGGCTTCCGACGCCTGGCGGATCAGAGTGACCTTGAGGTCGCTCATCTTCGCGCCGACGGCCTCGGCTTCCGAGCGGCGCTCGAGGTTCTGGGCCTCGAGAGTCTTACGCTGCGACTCGAAGTAGGTGATGTTGTCCTTGGTGGCGCGCAGGGCCTTCTTCTGCGGCAGGAGGAAGTTGCGGGCGAAGCCGGGCTTCACCTTCACAACATCGCCCATCTGACCGAGCTTCGGCACGCGCTCCAGCAGGATGACGTTCATCGGCATGATCGCGTCTCCTGGTTAGGCGATTACGTAGGGCAGGAGCGCCAGGAAGCGGGCGCGCTTGATCGCCTGGGCGAGCTCACGCTGCTTCTTGGACGAGACCGCCGAAATGCGGCTCGGAACGATCTTGCCGCGTTCGGAGACGAAACGCTGCAGAAGGCGCACGTCCTTGTAGTCGATCTTCGGCGCATTGGCGCCCGAGAACGGGCAGCTCTTGCGGCGACGGGTGAAGGGGCGGCGTTGCGCGCTCATTCTTCTTCTCCTGCTTGGATGGCGACCGGCGCGGCAGCTTCGTCACCGAAGCGCGGACGCTCGCGGCGCGGCGGACGGTCGCCCCAGCGATCGCCACGATCGCCGCCCGGACGGTCCGACTTCTCGGCGCTGCGCTGCATGACGGCCGAGGGGCCTTCCTCGAGCTCGTCGACGCGAACCGTGATGAAGCGGATGATGTCTTCGTTGATCGACATCGTGCGCTCCAGCTCCTTCACCGCCGCCGACGGGGCGTCGATGTTGAGCAGGGTGTAGTGGCCCTTGCGGTTCTTCTTGATGCGATAGGTCAGCGAGCGCAGGCCCCAGTACTCCTTCTTGGAGACGGTGCCGCCCAGGCCGGTGACCAGCTCGGCGAACTGGTTGGTCAGTGCCTCCACCTGCGTCGTCGGGACATCCTGACGCGCAATGAAGACGTTCTCGTAGAGTGCCATGTCGTTTTGGCTCCTTATGGCTGTTAGCGACCCGGAGTTCAGGGAACCGGCCGGATCTAGCCGGCTCCCTGCATCTGCCCCAAACGGGTGGATGCTCGAGCCGGCAAGGAGATCGGGGCCGATTTAGGCCCCGAAGAGCGGCGGTTATACAGGCCCACCGCCCGAAATCAAGCAATCCCGGTGCGGCTTGACTGCGTCGGGCGCGCCGGTATGACTGCCCGCAATTCGCGTCGAACAAAGGGGGAAAACGCGTATGAGTCGGGCTTTCGTCTTCCCGGGCCAGGGATCTCAGGCCGTCGGCATGGGCGTCGACCTCGCAGGAGCCTTCACGACCGCCCGCGACGTATTCGGCGAAGTCGACGAGGCGTTGGGCCAGAATTTGTCGAAGCTGATGCGGGAAGGGCCCGAAAGCGACCTGACCCTGACCGAGAATGCCCAGCCCGCCCTGATGGCCGTGAGCGTCGCGGTCGTGCGGATCCTCGAAAAGGACGGCGGTAAGCCACTACCGTCTCTGGCGGACTATGTCGCCGGCCATTCGCTCGGCGAATACTCAGCCCTCGCGGCCGCAGGCGCGCTACAGCTCGCAGACGCCGCGAGACTCCTGAAGTTGCGCGGCCAGTCCATGCAGAAGGCCGTGCCGGTCGGCGTCGGCGCCATGGCGGCCCTGTTGGGCATCGAGCTCGAACCGGCGCAGGAAGCCTGCAAGGAAGCCGCGCAGGGCCAGATCGTGGCCGTGGCCAACGACAATGGCGGCGGTCAGGTCGTAGTCAGCGGCCATAAGGAAGCCGTCGAACGGGCGATCGAGGCGGCCAAGGCCAAGGGCTGCAAGCGCGGCATGATGCTGCCGGTGAGCGCGCCCTTCCATTGCCCGTTGATGCAGCCCGCCGCCGATGCGATGAAGGCGGCGCTCGAAGGCGTCGCGCTAGTGCCGCCGCGGGTCCCGTTGGTGGCCAACGTGCTGGCCGCCGAAGTCAGCGACCCAGGTGCGATCAAGCAGCGGCTGGTGGAACAGGTGACGGGCCTCGTGCGCTGGCGCGAAGGCGTGCAGTACATGAAGACGAAGGGCATCGACACGCTGGTCGAGTGCGGCACCGGCAAGGTCCTGTCGGGCCTGGTCAAGCGCATCGACAAGGATATGACGGGCCTGGCGCTCAATACGCCGTCCGACATCGAAGCCTTCCTGAAAACCGCCTGAGGAGTAGCGGCATGTTCAATCTCAGCGGCAAGGCAGCCCTCGTGACCGGCGCGTCGGGCGGCATCGGCGGCGCGATCGCCCGGGCTCTGCACAAGCAGGGCGCGACCGTCACCCTGTCGGGCACGCGTGCGGATGCCCTGGAACAGCTCAAGGCTGAGCTCGGCGAGCGGGCTCATGTCGTTGCCGCGAAGATGGACGACGCTGCCGACATCGAACGCCTGGCCAAGGAGGCCGAGGCGGCGATGGGCAAGATCGACATTCTGGTGAACAATGCCGGCATCACGCGCGACAACATCTCGATGCGCATGAAGGACGAGGAGTGGGAGAAGGTACTGCAGGTGAATCTCACCGGCACCTTTCGCCTCACGCGCGCGGCGATGCGCGGCATGATGAAGCGCCGGTTCGGCCGCGTCATCAACATCACCTCGATCGTCGGCGTTACCGGCAACCCCGGCCAGGCGAACTACGCGGCCGCCAAGGCCGGCCTCATCGGCATGTCGAAGTCGCTGGCGCAGGAGCTGGCCTCGCGCGGGATCACCGTGAACTGCGTGGCGCCGGGTTTCATCGCCACGCCGATGACCGACGCCCTGACCGACGACCAGAAGAAGGCAATCCTCGGCCGCGTGCCGGCGGACCGCCTGGGCGCGCCCGAGGAAATCGCGTCCGGCGTCGTCTATCTGGCCAGCGACGAAGCGGGCTATGTCACCGGCCAGACCCTCCACATCAATGGCGGGATGGCGATGATCTGAGGGGAGGTCTTTGGGACAACCCTTCAAGTGCCTGATTTTGTGGGCTTTTCGGTCCTAGCCAATGGCCGTGGAGCTATGTTAAGAGCCCGGACTTCGCCCATCCCCTTAGGCGACCGGGATTTTTTGGATAGATCGGGAAGGATAAGAAAATGAGCGATATTGCCGAGCGCGTTAAGAAGATCGTCGTGGAGCATCTCGGCGTCGAGGCCGCGCAGGTCAAGGAAGACGCCAAGTTCATCGACGATCTCGGCGCGGACAGCCTCGACACGGTCGAGCTGGTGATGGCGTTCGAAGAAGAGTTCGGCATCGAGATCCCGGACGACGCGGCGGAGAAGATCCAGACCGTCGGCGACGCGATCGGTTTCATCAAAGGCAACGCGAAGTCCTGATCTTCGCCGGTTCCTGCAGCTAGGAAGGCGGATGATGAGGCGAGTCGTCGTAACTGGTATGGGTATGGTGACGCCGTTGGGTGACGGCGTCGATACGAACTGGCGTCGCCTCATGGCGGCGGAGTCCGGCATTCGGGCCATCCAGGCTTTCGACACCTCCGATCTCGCGACCAAGATCGCGGGCGAGGTGCCGCTGGGCGACAAGGCGAACGGGCACTTCAATGCCGACGCCTACATCGCGCCCAAGGACCAGCGAAAGCTCGACAAGTTCATCGTCTTCGGTCTCGCGGCCGCCGAACAGGCGGTCGAGGATTCCGGCTGGAAGCCGCAGGACGAAGAGGGCATGACCCGAACCGGCGTCATGATCGGCGCCGGCATCGGCGGCCTGCAGACGATCTACGAGACGTCGTTGGTGTTGAAGGAACGTGGACCGCGGCGCGTCAGCCCGTTCTTCATTCCCTCGGCGCTGATCAACCTCGTTTCCGGCCAGGTCTCGATCAAGTACGGCTTCAAGGGACCGAACCATTCGGTGGTCACGGCCTGCGCGACTGGGGCCCATGCTCTGGGCGATGCGGCACGACTGATCCAGCTTGAGGACGCCGATGTGATGGTGGCCGGCGGTGCAGAAGCCGCGATCTGCCGCATCGGCATCGCGGGCTTCAACGCCTGCAAGGCACTGTCGACCGACTTCAACGACACGCCGACCCGGGCCTCGCGGCCATGGGACAAGCGGCGCGACGGCTTCGTCATGGGCGAGGGCGCGGGCTGCGTGGTGCTCGAAGAATACGAACACGCCAAGAAGCGTGGCGCCAAGATCTACGCCGAAATCGTGGGCTACGGCCTCTCCGGCGACGCCTATCACATCACCGCACCGTCCGAGGATGGCGACGGGGCGATGCGTGCCATGAAGGCGGCGCTCAAGCGTGCCAAGCTCGGCACCGACCAGATCGACTACGTGAACGCCCATGGCACCTCGACGATGGCCGACGTCATCGAGCTTGGCGCCGTCAAGCGGGCGTTCGGCGAAGACGCCTACAAGCTCTCCATGTCGTCGACCAAGTCGGCGACGGGACACCTGCTGGGCGCTGCTGGTGCGATCGAGGCGATCTATGCGATCAAGTCGATCAACGAGCAGGCCGTTCCGCCGACCCTCAACCTCGACGAGCCCGACGAAGGTTGCGACATCGACCTGGTGCCCAAGCAGGCCAAGCAGCGCAAAGTTCGCTATGCGCTCAGCAATTCGTTTGGATTTGGTGGCACCAACGCTTCCTTGATCGTCGGCGCCGTCTGACCGCCGGGAGCTGAGTTTGCTCAGCTATTTTCGTTGGGTCCTCTTCTTTGTCGCGCTGCTCGTCACGGTGATGGGCGGTGCGCTCTATCTCGGCCACGCGATCCTCGTCGCCGAAGGACCGCTCGACAAGACCAAGAACGTCGTGATCCCGCGCGGTGCGGGGCCGACCACCATGTCGAAGCTGCTGCAGGAGGAAGGGGTTATCTCCCATCCGCGGCTGTTTCGCCTAGCATTGATGATCGACCCGTCGCCCAAGCCCATCAAGGCCGGCGAATATGAAGTGCCGGCCCACACGTCCATGCAGTCGCTGGTCGAGCTGTTGCAGTCCGGCAAGGTCGTTCAGCGCCGCCTGACCGTGCCGGAGGGCATGACGACCGCCGAGGTGCTCGATCTCGTGCGCAAGACGGAGGCGCTGTCGGGCGAGATCACGCTCGATCTGAAGGAAGGCGACCTTCTGCCGGAGACCTACTTCTATTCGCGCGACGACACGCGCGACGGTCTCCTGATGCGCATGAAGGAGGCGATGGAGAAGACGCTCGACGAGGCGTGGCGCAAGCGGGCCGCCGGCCTGCCGCTGGCAAACAAGCGCGATGCGCTGATCCTAGCGTCGATGATCGAGAAGGAGACCGCGGTCCCGGCCGAACGGACCAAGGTTGCCGCGGTCTTCATCAACCGGCTGCGCCGCCGCATGAAGCTCGAAAGCGATCCGACCACCATCTATGGCCTGACGGACGGCAAGGTGGCGTTCAATCGCGAACTGACGCGCGCCGATCTGACCTCCAACACGCCCTACAATACCTATGTGATCAGCGGCCTGCCGCGCGGCCCGATCTGCAACCCCGGCCGCGCCTCGATCGTGGCGGCGACCAATCCATTGGCGCGCGACCGCTCGCTCTTCTTCGTCGCTGACGGGCAGGGCGGGCATGCCTTCGCGCTCACGCTCTACGAGCATCAGCGCAACGTCGAGCGTTGGCGGCAGATCCAGCGCGAGCGTGCGGAGTCCCAGGAGCAGGCCCAGCCGCAGACGCCTGCACCGGCTCCCGCAACGCCGGCGCCCGCGCCGCGCCGACAGTAGGGATGCCAGCCGTCCTTCTGGCGCTGGTCGTTCTTGCAGCGATGGCGCTGGGCGTTGCCTGGCTTCTTCGGGCAAAGCCGTCGGCGCTGGCCCGTATCGTACGTATTGCCCTGGTCGTGCTGGGCGGCATCGGCGTCGGCGCACTGCTGATTTTCGGATTGCGCTTCCTGCCCGGCCTGCTGCCCGAGCTCCTGGGCCTCGCCGGCGTCGTCATTACGGCGTTGATTGCACGAGCGGCGCGTCACAGGCCGTCAGGCGGTTTCAGTTCGCCGGGCCATGGCCAACGCACGGAAGTGCGGACGGCCTTTCTGCAGGCCTGGATCGACCATGGCAGCGGCGATGTTGGCGGGACGATCCTGTCGGGTCGTTTTGCCGGACGTACGCTCGATGCGCTGTCCGATCTGGAACTCCAAGAGTTGCACCGGGAATGTGCGGCGGATGCCGATTCTCTCAGGGTGCTGGAGGCCTATCTCGATCGCCGCTTGGGGGCAGACTGGCGCAATGCGCAGCAACAGCCGCCGCCGCGCGGCCCGCGCACCGACATGACGCATGACGAGGCGTTGGCCGTCCTGGGGCTTACCGAGGGGGCAACCCCGGACGACATACGGGCGGCATACCGCCGCCTGATTCAGCGCATGCACCCCGACGTCGGGGGGACGGCCGATCTCGCCGCCCGGATCAATCGGGCCAAGGACGTGCTGCTTGGTGGATGACCTTGCCAGCGGCAGCCGCGGATGGCATCTAGCCCGGCCCTCGGATTGTCACCCGGCAATCCCTGTCAAAGCATTGATTTGTCAATATAATCCACCCGTTCAACGAGGTTGGTGAGCATGGTTCAGCGTGTCCGTAAAGCCGTTCTGCCCGTCGCGGGCCTGGGAACCCGGTTCCTGCCGGCGACAAAGGCCATGCCCAAGGAAATGCTGACCGTGGTCGACCGGCCGCTGATTCAGTATGCGGTCGAGGAATGCCTGCAGGCGGGGATCGAGGAGTTCGTCTTCGTCTCCGGCCGCAACAAGGGCGCACTGGAGGATCACTTCGACCACGCGTACGAACTCGAAACGACCCTCGAGCAGCGCAAGAAGGCGCCGGAGCTGAAGGAGACGCAGGCGGCCACCATCAAGCCCGGCAATGCGATTTTCACGCGCCAGCAGAAGCCGTTGGGGCTTGGCCACGCCGTCTGGTGTGCCCGTCACTGGATCGGGCGCGAACCCTTCGCCGTATTGCTGCCCGACGAGCTGACGCTCGATACGCCAAGCTGCATCGGCCAGCTCGCCGCGGCCCACGAGAAGACCGGCGGCAGCGTCGTTGCGGTGATGGATGTGCCGCGCGAGCAGACCAAGAGCTATGGCATCGCGGCGGTGAAGGGCGAGAAGGATGGCCTCGCCGAAATCACCGGCATGGTCGAGAAGCCCAAGCCCGAAGAGGCGCCGTCGACCCTGGCGCTGATCGGCCGCTACGTGCTCCTGCCGGAAGTGTTCGACCATCTCGACCGGCACGAGACAGGTGCCGGTGGCGAGATCCAGCTGACCGACGCCATGGCCAGGATGATCGGCAATACGCCGTTTCATGCCCTGCGCTATGCCGGCAGGCGCTACGATTGCGGCAGCCGCCTCGGTTTTCTCGAGGCCAACGTGGCGATCTCTCTCGACCGGCAGGACACAAAGGCCGAAAGTCGCGCTCTCATCGAACGGCTGATGAAGGGCTGACACAATGCGCATCGCGATGATCGGTTCGGGCTATGTCGGACTGGTGTCCGGTGCCTGCTTTGCCCAGTTCGGCCACGACGTCGTCTGTGTCGACAAGGAGGCTGCGAAGATAGAGCGGCTGCGCAAGGGCGAGATACCGATCTACGAGCCGGGTCTCGACAAGCTGGTCGCCGACAATGCGCGCGCGGGACGGCTGTCCTTCAGCACGAACCTTCACGATGCCGTCGGTGGCGCCGATGCCGTCTTCATCGCGGTCGGCACGCCGACCCGGCGCGGCGATGGCCATGCCGATCTGAGCTATGTCTATGCCGCGGCGGCCGAGATCGCCGGGGCTCTCCAGCACTATACGGTGGTCGTCACCAAATCGACCGTGCCCGTGGGCACCGGTCGCGAGGTCGCTCGCATCATCCGGGAATCCCGGCCCACGGCCGAGTTCGACGTCGCCTCCAATCCGGAGTTCCTGCGCGAAGGCGCGGCGATCGAGGATTTCATGAAGCCCGATCGCGTCGTGATCGGAGTCGAGAGTACCCGGGCACGCGAGGTGATGGCTGCGATCTATCGGCCGCTGAACCTGATCCAGACGCCGATGGTCTTCACCAACATCGAGACGGCCGAGGTCACCAAGTACGCGGGCAATGCCTTCCTCGCGACCAAGATCACCTTTATCAACGAGATCGCCGACCTTTGCGAGAAGGTCGGAGCCGACGTCCACGACGTCGCGCGCGGCATCGGCCTCGACGGCCGCATCGGCCGGAAGTTCCTGCATCCCGGTCCGGGCTTCGGTGGCTCGTGCTTCCCCAAGGATACGCTGGCGCTCGCCTATACGGCGCGCGAGGTCAACGCGCCGCAGACGATCGTCGAACAGGTGATCGCGGTGAACGACGCGCGCAAGAAGCGGATGGCCGACAAGGTCATCGCCTTCTGCGGCGGCTCGGTTAAGGGGCTGCGGGTGGGCGTGCTGGGCCTCACCTTCAAGCCTGATACCGACGATATGCGCGATGCGCCGTCGCTCGACATCGTGCCGGCCCTGCAGGCGGCCGGTGCGACGATCGTTGCCTTCGATCCCGAAGGCATGACCGAAGCAGGGCGTCTGATGAAGGGGATCGAATTCGCCAAGACAGCGTATGAGGCCGCCAGCGGGGCCGACGTTCTGGTGCTGATCACCGAGTGGCACGAATTCCGCGGTCTCGACCCGCGCCGCCTCAAGGAATTGATGCGCCAGCCTCGCATCGTCGACCTGCGTAACGCCTTCAATCCCGAAGAGATGCGCGGCCTGGGCTTTGCCTACGAAGGCGTCGGCCGGCCCGCGCCCCGCAACTAGAACTCAACGCACAACTCAGGAGTTTCCTGCATGAGCCAGACGGCGCACAAGTTCGAGCCCAGCATCCTGCGCGAGTACGATATCCGTGGCGTCGTGGGCAACACCGTCCATGCCGCGGACGCGCGCGCGATCGGCCGTACCTTCGGCACCCTGGTCAAGCGCAAGGGCGGCAAGCGCGTGGCGCTGGGCTATGACGGTCGGCTGAGTTCGCCCGAGCTGGCGGCGGCGTGCATCGAGGGGCTGACGGCCGCCGGTGTCGATGTCGTGAACATCGGTGTTGCCGCGACGCCGATGCTCTACTTCGCCGTCTATCATCTCGGCGCCGACGGCGGCATCCAGATCACCGGCTCGCACAATCCGCCGGATTACAACGGCTTCAAGATGATGATGGGCAAGAAGTCGTTCTTCGGCGCCGACATCCAGACGCTGGGTGCCATGGCCGGCAAGGGGGATTGGGAAAACGGGCAGGGCAAGGTCGAGAAGAAGGACATCCTGGCCGACTATGCCGCGCGCCTGCTGCGCGACGTGAAGCCTGGCAAGAAGCTCAAGGTCGCGTGGGACGTCGGCAACGGCGCCGTCGGCGTTTCGATCCGCGCCGTCGTCGACAAGCTGCCGGGCGAGCATTTCGTGCTGAACGAGAAGGTCGACGGCACCTTCCCGGCGCACCATCCCGACCCAACTGTGCCGAAGAACCTCGAACAGCTCGTCGCCGAAGTGAAGAAGCATAGCTGCGATCTCGGCATCGCGTTCGACGGCGATGGCGACCGTATCGGTGCGGTCGACGGCAAGGGGCGTATCCTGTGGGGCGATCAGCTCCTGGTCCTGTGGGCGCGCGACGTGCTGAAGAGCAATCCTGGCGCCACCATCATCGCCGACGTGAAGGCGAGCCAGGTGCTGTTCGACGAGATCGCCAAGGCCGGCGGCAAGCCGATGATGTTCAAGACCGGCCATTCGCTGATCAAGAGCAAGATGGCGGAGATCGGGGCGCCGCTCGCGGGCGAGATGAGCGGCCACGTCTTCTTCGCCGATACCTTCTATGGCTTCGACGATGCGCTCTACTGCGGGCTGCGGCTGCTGAACGTCGTCGCCAACGCCAAGGAGAGCCTGGCGGAGATGCGCGACGGGCTGCCTCAGCCGGTCAATACGCCGGAGCTGCGCTTCGACTGCCCGGACGATCAGAAGTTCGGCGTGGTCGAGAAGGTGAAGGCACGCCTGCAGAAGGAGGGCGCGAAGTTCTCCGACATCGACGGCGTGCGGGTCAGCACCAAGGACGGCTGGTGGCTGCTCCGGGCGTCGAACACCCAGCCCGTCCTCGTAGCGCGCTGCGAGGCGGCCGACACTGCCGGCCTGGACCGGCTGAAGGATGAGCTGAAGGCCGCGCTGGCCGCCAGCGGCGTCGAACTGCCCGACGATGTCGAGGCGGGCGGCGCCGGCCACCACTGATGCGCTTCTTCTTCTACGGCACCTTGCTCGATCGCGACGTCACCGCGATCGTGCTGGGCCGTCGCCTGCCGCCACAGGCCTTTCTCGCGGCGAGCCTGTTGGGCCATGCGCGCCGCCGAGCCAAGGATGCCACCTATCCGGTGGTGATTCCCGATCCGTGTGGGGAGGTCGAGGGAGCAATCGTCGGCGGCCTCAGCCGCCGAGACGTAGCACGGCTCGCCGGCTATGAAGGGCCGGGCTATCGCATCGCACCGCTGCGGGTGAAGGTCAGCGGCGCTCTGACGACGGTATCGGTGTTCGAGCCGATCCAGACCCGGCTGCAGCCCAGCGCCGACCCCTGGAATCTGGCGCTATGGCAGCGCCGTCACAAGCGGGCGTTCGTGAACTGGCTTCGCAAGGCTCTTAACGAGCGCTTGGGGTATTCCACGCCGTGATCTGCAGCGCCGAGCAGTAGATCTTCTTCTTCTCGAGCTGCTTGCAGCCGTCGATGGCCTGGTCCTGCGACAGGTTGCCGAGCCGGGCGCGATGGAAGGTGCGGTTCGCCATCTGGACTTCGTCGACCATGGCAGAGGCCGACTTGACCGAGGAGGGGAGCTGCGACGTGGCGCGCGCCAGGGCGAGCTGGGCAGCCTGCGGATCGTTGAAGGAGCCGACCTGGATCACCCAGCTTCCGAGTGTGGGCGTATCGTTGGCAGCAGGGACTGCAGCGGTGGCGCGCACGGTTGCAGGTGCTGCCGGCGCCGGGGCGACGAAGCCCGCGTATTTCGGCGTGACGGTCGGCTTCTGCTGGGTCGTTGCATCCACCTTCGAGGCGGTCGCCGGCGGACGATAGGCCTCGGCGAAGCTTGCGCCCGGATCGAACTGGGCAGCCGTATAGCGGGCCGATGGCGGCCTGCGTTGCGCCGTCCAGGCCGAAAGCTGCATGGACTGGGCTATGGCAAAGCCACGGTCCATAAGCGCGGCCATCTGCCGGTCGCGCTGGCTGGCGCTGTCGCCGCCCATCACCACGCCGATCAGCCGGCGGTTATCGCGCACGGCAGACATCACGAGATTGAAGCCCGAAGCGTTGGTGTAGCCTGTCTTGAGACCGTCGGCGCCATCGTAGTTGCCGAGCATGCGGTTGTGGTTGGTGAGCGTACGATTGCGATAGGCGTAGCTCTGCACCGAGAAGATCCCGTAATAGTGGGGATAGTCGCGCAGCAATGCGTTGGCGAGCTTGGTGAGATCGCGAGCCGTCGTCACCTGCTCGCGGTTGGGCAGGCCCGAGGCGTTGCGGAAAACCGTCGAGCTCATGCCGAGCTGGCGCGCCTTCTGCGTCATGGCGCGGGCGAAGGCTTCCTCGCTGCCGGCCATGCCTTCGGCCAGCAGGACGGCGGCATCGTTGGCCGAACGGGTGACCAGGGCCATCACGGCATCGCGCACGTTGACGGTGCCGCCCGGCGTCATGCCCATCTTGGTCGGCGGCGCATTCAGCGCGTTCACCGACACCGGCAGCGAATCCCCCAGCGACAGCTGACCCGAGTCGAGGGCCGAGAAGGCGAGGTAGATCGTCATCATCTTGGTGAGCGACGCGGGGTAGCGGAGCTCGTCCGCCCGGTCGGCAGCCAGCTCGCGGCCACTCTGGGCATCGACGATCAGGTAGGCGTCACGACCGCTTACTGCGGGGTTGGGCACCCAGGACGAGGCGGCAGGGGTGACGCGGCTTGCCTTGGAGCGAGCTTTGGACTTCACCGGCCCAGCCCGTTTGACAGATGTCGTCTGTGCGTCGACGGGCAGCGGCGCCACCGTGGTGCCGACAAATATTACACCCACGGCTAGCCAGGAAAGGCTGACCGCGATTCGCCTGAAGGGGAAGGTCATCGCGAATATGCCATACGCTTAAATCGGATTTTTGTGCCCGGCCAATAGCTTATGGGCAATTGTTGTAAGATTACTAAAGATCATGGGATTGTGCAACGCTTCAGCCGCCGCCGTAGTGCCAAAGTTGGACCGGAAAGTGCTGAACCCCATCTGGAGGCAGCGATGAAGGCTTTTTTTGTGGCGTTGACGACGCTGGCCATAGCCGCGGCACCGTCGGCCTGGGCACAACGGGCGGATCGGAACGTCGACAAGCCTGTCGTTCGCAGCTTCCACTGGTTCGACTACGTCGCGGCCAAGGATATTCGCCAAGAATGTACACCGGGCGGCCGTAGCCGGCTGCGGCTGATTTACAATGCGCTGTGGGAAGAGCAGGTCCGCACTTACGAGGTTTTCCTGCAGCCGGACGGTACGGCGGGCCTCGATATGGGCGTCTTGACCGGGCAGGGTACCGTGACCACGGGCATCACGAACATGCTGCTGTCGAAGCCGTCGGATATTCTCGGCCCCTGGAGCATGAAGCGCGGCCAGCGCCTGCTGAACGCGGCCGAAACCCGCGAACTTCTCGGCTTGCTCGAGGCCAGCCGCGGTTTTGGCCCGCCGCCCGACGGACTTCGCCTGCCGGACAATGATTTCTGGTGGACGGTCGCTTCCTGCCGCAACGGTGTCTGGGGGTTTCAGGCCTACCACTATCCGACCGACGGTTTTGCCAATGTGAAATTCTCGGCCAAGCTGTTCTCGTGGGACAATGTCCCGGTGCCTGTGAATCCGCCACGCAAACTTGAGCCGGCCGAACTGCGGCGCGACTGGAACGCACCCATCGAGCGGGCGCGGGCAGACCGCTGGATGCTGGTGGTAGGCAAGGATGGTCTGCGGCCGAGGTAGCGGAATCGCTAGCACTGCCTATATAATTCGCGTGTGGCTTTGACTTGGAGTTTGATCGGAACGATGGACTTTGTGCGTAGTGCAGGCGAATGGCGGTTGGGCGGCCCGAACGAGCCTCCCGGAGGGCCGCCGCAGCAGCCGCCACGCCGTGACGATGGGCAAGGTGGTGATGACGGTCGCACTGGAGCCCTGACGCTCACGCGGACGCGCACCAAGAAGCCGTCGATGTACAAGGTGTTGATGCTGAACGACGACTACACACCAATGGAATTCGTCGTCGACGTTCTGCAGAACATCTTTCAGAAGAATCGCGAAGAGGCCACGCAGATCATGCTTCACGTCCATCAGAAGGGTGTGGGCGTGTGCGGTGTCTACACCTACGAGATCGCCGAGACCAAGGTGACTCAGACGGTGGATTACGCCCGCAAGAACCAGCACCCTCTCCAGTGCACGTTGGAGAAAGAGTAGCGACCGGAGAGTAGTTCGTTTTTCTGCCGAGGTGGTTCGATGTCCATGCTGTCCAAGAACCTCGAAAAGTCCCTGCATCGCGCCTTCGGTCTCGCGGGCGAACGCCGCCATGAATACGCGACGCTGGAGCACCTGCTTCTGGCGATGACGGAGGACGAAGATGCAATACCTGTCCTCAAGGCGTGCGGTGTCGACATCGACCGCCTTCGGCACGACCTCGAGACTTTCGTCGACAATCGCCTGAAGGGCATCATTACCCAGACGCCCAGCGAGCCGCTGCCGACCGCGGGCTTCCAGCGCGTTGTCCAGCGCGCCGCAGTCCATGTGCAGTCGTCCGGCCGCAAGGAAGTGACCGGCGCCAACGTGCTGGTGGCGCTGTTCTCCGAACGCGACAGCCATGCCGTGTCGTTCCTGGAGAACCAGGGCATGACCCGGCTCGATGCCGTCGACTACATCAGCCACGGCAAGGCCAAGGTACCGGGCCGGGCCCGCGCCCGCCGGGTCTCGGGTTCGGAAGAGGAGAGCGGCGCCGAGTCCAATACCAAGCAGGGCAACGAGGCGCTGGCCGCCTATTGCGTCGATCTCAACCAGAAGGCCCGCGATGGCCGCGTCGATCCGCTGATCGGCCGCGAGCACGAGGTCGAGCGCACGATTCAGGTCCTGTGCCGCCGCACCAAGAACAACCCGCTCTATGTGGGCGAGCCGGGCGTCGGCAAGACGGCGATCGCCGAAGGACTTGCGCGCAAGATCGTCGACGGCGAAGTGCCGGACGTCCTGAAGGAATCGATCATCTACGCACTCGACATGGGTGCGCTGCTGGCCGGCACGCGCTATCGCGGCGACTTCGAGGAGCGGCTGAAGGCCGTGCTTTCGGAGCTGAAGAAGAAGCCCAACTCGGTGCTGTTCATCGACGAGATCCATACGATCATCGGCGCCGGCGCCACGTCGGGCGGCTCGATGGATGCGTCGAACCTGCTGAAGCCGTCGCTGCAGTCGGGCGACCTGCGCTGCATCGGTTCGACCACCTACAAGGAATATCGCAACTACTTCGAGAAGGACCGCGCGCTGGTCCGCCGCTTCCAGAAGATCGACGTGCCGGAGCCCACGATCGGCGATGCCGTCGAAATCATGAAGGGGCTGAAGCCGGTCTACGAGAAGCATCACCATGTGAGCTACACCGACGACGCCATCAAGGCCGCCGTCGAACTCTCAGCGCGCTACATCCACGACCGCAAGTTGCCGGACAAGGCGATCGATGTGATCGACGAGGTCGGCGCGGCGCAGATGCTGCGCACGCCGGATATGCGCAAGACCACGATCGAGGTGCCGGACATCGAGGAGATCGTTGCCAAGATCGCGCGCATCCCGCCCAAGAGCGTGTCGAAGGACGATACCGAACTCCTGCGCAATATCGACCGCGACCTGAAGACGGTCGTGTTCGGCCAGGACCGCGCGATCGATCAGCTCTCGGCGTCGATCAAGCTGGCTCGCGCCGGCCTGCGGTCGCCGGAGAAGCCGATCGGCAGCTACCTCCTGGCCGGCCCGACCGGCGTCGGCAAGACCGAGGTAACGCGCCAGCTCGCGCGTCTGCTCGGTCTCGAAGTCATTCGCTTCGACATGTCGGAGTACATGGAGCGGCACAGCGTCTCGCGTTTGATCGGTGCCCCGCCGGGCTATGTCGGCTTCGACCAGGGCGGCCTGCTCACCGACAAGGTCAACCAGCATCCGCACTGCGTGGTGCTGTTCGACGAAATCGAGAAGGCGCATCCCGACGTGTTCAACGTCCTGCTGCAGGTGATGGACTACGGCAAGCTGACCGACCACAACGGCCGGACGGTCGACTTCCGCAACGTCATCCTCTGCATGACGACCAATGCCGGTGCTGCCGACATCGCCAAGCCCGCGCTGGGCTTCGGCCGCGAGCAGCGGCACGACGAGGACGACGAGGCGATCAACCGGCTGTTCGCACCGGAGTTCCGCAACCGTCTCGACGCGATCATCAAGTTCGCGAGCCTCGGCCCCGAGTCGATGGGCAAGGTGGTGGACAAGTTCGTGGCCGAGCTCGAAGTCCAGCTTGCCGACCGCAAGGTGTTCATCGAGTTGAACGACAAGGCGCGCAACTGGCTGGCCGAGAAGGGCTACGACAGGCTGTTTGGTGCCCGGCCGCTTGCCCGCGTCATCCAGGAATACGTGAAGAAGCCGCTGGCCGAAGAAGTGCTGTTCGGCAAGCTCTCCGACGGCGGCACGGTGCGGGTCGATACCGAAGGCGAGGGCGATGCCACCAAGCTCGCCTTTACGTTCCTGCCACCGGAGCGCGGTGCGCTGCCGCCGGCTAACCAAGAACCCGTTCTGGCCGAGTGAACGCTTTTCGGCCTCTCTGGATCGCCCTTCGCGCCGCGGTGCTCGCCACCGCGGTGTTTTGGGTCG
The DNA here is from genome assembly GCF_000312425.1 of Reyranella massiliensis 521. Taxonomy (GTDB): domain Bacteria; phylum Pseudomonadota; class Alphaproteobacteria; order Reyranellales; family Reyranellaceae; genus Reyranella; species Reyranella massiliensis. The sequence goes on from NZ_HE997181.1 coordinate 1,653,329, forward strand.
CATTGTTCCTCGTCGACAAGATCGGCTGGCAGGCGCCGCTCGGGCTTACCGAGCAGCTCCTTTTCTTCGTGATCTTCTTCATCGGGGTGCTGATGACCAAGTAGGTCGTCAGTCTTTAGTCCCGCTAGTTGGCGCCCTTCAGGCCGAGTTCCTGGACCAACTTGTCCCACTTGCTAGTTTCAGCACGGATCATCTCGCCGAACTTGTCTGGACCCATCGGCGAAATGATGGCGCCAGTCTTCTCGATGCGTTCTCTCACTTCGGGTGACTTGAGCGCGGTCGAGATTTCCGAGTCGAGCTTAGCGACGATGTCCTTCGCCGTGCCTGCCGGGGCCACGATGCCGTACCAGACGCTGATCTCATAACCCGGCAGGCCGAGTTCCTCGGCGATGGTCGGCAGTTGGGGCGCCTGCGGCGAACGCTGGGGACTTCCGACCGCCAGTGATCGCACTTTGCCGGAATTGATGTGGGTCAGCGCAGCCGGCAGCGTCGGGAAGTAGAAGGAGACCAGGCCATTCATCGTGTCGGTGATGGCCTGTCCGAAGCTCTTGTAGGGAACGTCCTGGATGTCGATTCCATAGCGCTGGCGCAACAGCTCGACCTCGAGATGACTGGGCGAGCCCTTGCCGGAGGTGCCGTACATTACCTTGCCGGGATTGGCCTTGGCATAGGTGATGAGTTCCTTGAAGTCCTTGTAGGGAGCGTCTGGCCGAGTCACGGCAGCCATCGGCTGCACGGCGACCTTGGTGACTGCGCTGAAGTCGTTGACCGGATCGTAGGTGGGCTCCTTCATCATGCTCGGACTCACCGTCAGCGTAGTCGGCGCCATCAGGAGCGTGTAACCGTCCGGTGCCGCCTTGGCCGCCATCGCGGTGCCGATGGCGCCGCCCGCGCCGTCGCGATTCTCTACGACGACACTCACCTTCATCTGCTCGGAGAGCTTGTCGGCCAGGATGCGGGCCACGATGTCGGCGCCGCTGCCGGGGCCGTAGGCCACGATCAGGCGGATGGGCCGTGACGGATAGGGCTGTGCCTCGGCCGGCAAGGCGGACAGGCCGATGGCAAGTGTGACGGCAAGAACTCCCAGTATCTTTCTCATGACGTTTCCTCTTTCGTTTTTCTTGGTATTCAGACGGCTTGTGTGACCGTCCTGGGCGATGCGAGCGCCACGCGGCGGGCAAGCAGGGCATCGATCGTTAACGTGTCGTAGTCGAGCTCATCGGCCAGGATGTCGCGCGTGTGCTCGCCGAGCGCGGGAGGCGGTGCGTAGGTCGTCGCGCCGTCATGCAGCCGCACGGGATTGCGCAGCATGGGCAGCGAACTGCCCTTGGTACTCGTCGTCGTCTCGATGAGGCCGTTGTGGACGACCTGCGGATCGCTCACGAGGGCCGGATATTCGTTGATGGGCGCGCAGAGGATGTCCAGCGCCTGCAGCATACTCACCCATTCCGCCGCCGTGCGGGTCTCGAAAACCTGGGACAATGCCTTGTCCAAGGCGTCGCGATTGCGCTGGCGGCTAGCGCTGTCGGCGAAGCGCGGATCGGCCTTCAACGGCGTGACGCCGATGCCGTCGCAGAAGGCCGGCCATTGATGATCGAGGACAGTGAACGAGAAGGATCCGTCGCTGGCCTTCATCGCGCCGGACGGGGCGATCAGCGGATGCTGGTTGCCCAGCCGCTGCGGCGCCTCGCCCGTAAGCAGGTACTCGGTGAGCGGAGGTCCCTGGAAAGCCACGATCGAGTCGAGCAGCGAGACGCCAACCTTGCGGCCCTTGCCGTCGCGGGTGCGCATGAGCAGGGCGAGCACGCAGCCGCTGAAGGCGTTGGTTCCGGCGACCATGTCGGAGACGACATTGCCAATCCGCAACGGCTGGCCGTCGCGCTCGCCGACGATGCTCATCAGGCCGCCATAGGCCTGCATGATCGAATCGCCGGCGGGAAGATCGACGTTCGGTCCGCTCTCGCCGAAGCCTGTCACCGTGCAGTAGACGAGGCCCGGATTGGCTTTCGACAAGGCCTCATATCCGAGACCCAGCCGGTCGAGAACGCCGGGCCGGAAGCTTTCGACGACGACGTCCGCCCGGTTCGCAAGGTGCCGCGCAATCTCGATCGCTTCGGCTTGCTTCAGGTCCAGGCACAGGCCGCGCTTGTTTCGGTTGACGCTGATGAACGTGCCACCCAGCCCAGTATCGTTGGCGGCGCCCATCGTGCGTGACCAGTCGCCTCGCGGTGGTTCGATCTTGATAACGTCGGCACCGTGGTCGCCGAGCAACTGGCCGCAATAGGGACCCGCCACGCCCTGGCCGAAGTCCAAGACGCGCAGGCCCCTGAGGGGCTGGTTCATGGTAACTCGCCTTTGCGCATCATGAAGTTGCCCCAGAATTCCAAGGGCACGGCGCCAGTCTGGTTGACGACCGAGATGCGGACGGTGATGACACCCCGTTTGCCGTCACCTATGTCCTTCAAGCCTTCCACCGTGATACGCGAATGCAGCGTATCGCCGGCCTTCACCGGTGCCGTGAACTTGAACTTGTCGAGGCCCAGTGCCGCCAGCGTGTACTTGCCGAGGATGTCCTCCAGCATGCCGGCGGCGATCGAGGCGGTCATCAGTCCCGGTGCGACACGGGTGCCGAAGATGCTGTGTTTCTTCGAGAATTCCTCATCGATGAACATCGGCAACTTCAAACCGGCAAAGCAGGTGAAGTTGACGATATCGGCCTCGGTGATGGTGCGGGCGTAGCTCTCGAACACTTCACCGACGAAATATTCGTCGTAGGTTTTCTGCGGCATCCTGTTTCCTCCAGTTGATGATGGCTTCAGTGCGTCGTCGTGCCGGCCATGGCCAGTGAGAGCGACTTGGCGGCGGCGCGAAGGCTCGCCTTGTGTTGCTTCAAGGCAGTTCGCATGCGCTCCGACGGCCCGGCGATCACGATAGCTGCGATCACCCGGCCTCCCTCGCCATGGATCGGCGCCGCGAGGGCGCTGACGCCGACCACGCGTTCGTCGACGGTGAGGGCCAGACCGGCTTCGCGGATCTCGGAAATTTCCTGGCGGAGCGTGCGGACGCTGGTGATGGTCTTGGGCGTAAAGGCGCGCAGCTTTTCGTTGCGGAGATATGTATCGCATCGATCCGCCGCCATGTGTGCCAGGAGGACCTTGCCGACTGCCGAGGCGTAGAGTTCACGCCGCTCGCCAAGGGGTACCGTGTAGCGCACGGGATTCGCGCTCTCGACCTTGTCGACATACATCACGAGATCCGCGTCGGATGCCAAAGTTCCGATCAGCGACGTCTCACCGGTTTGATCAGCCAGGCGTTGCAGCACCGGACGCGCGAGATCCTGCAGACCCTGGCGAGCGACCACGCTGATCGCCAGAGCGACCATGTTCGGTCCCAGCCGGTATTTCCCCTGGACGTCGCGGATCAGGTAGCCGCTGTCCACCATGCCGGTAAGGAGGCCGACCACGCTGCTCTTCGGGGCATCCGCCCGGCGTGCCAGCTCGGACAGCGATTCACCGTCCCGCTCGCGTGCGAGATGGCCGAGGATCGAGAAGATGCGATCGATTGACTGTGGAGCGGCTTGGGTAAGCGGCATGACGACCTTCCTTCAGGTGTTCGTATATACGTACAGAGGTCGTATTAACGAACATTTCGATGAATAGAAAGGGCGCGCTCATGCGTCAAGCGTACTGCGTCTCGATAGCTTGATAGGCGAAAGGTCTTCAGAAGGTGGCGTAAGGCCCAGACGTCGTCAGTCGCCGTCTTTCCTGAACGGCGAATACTGCATCAGACCTTCGATCTCCTGCTCGACGGCAGGCCGCTCGCGCTTGAGATAATCGTCGATGGCGCGGCGGAAGCCGGGATCGACGATCCAGTGCGCGGAGAAGGTCGGCACCGGCAGGTAGCCGCGCTGGATCTTGTGGTCGCCCTGGGCGCCGGCCTCGACGCGGGCCAGGCCATGGGCGATCGCATAGTCGATCGCCTGATAGTAGCAGGCCTCGAAATGCAGGAAGGCGTGGCTTTCGAGGCAGCCCCAGTAGCGGCCGTAGAGCGTGTCGTCGCCCTTGAGGTTGAGGGCGCCGCCGACCGGCCGGCCGTCGGCTTCGGCCATCACCAGCACGACCTTGTCGGCCATGGTGCTGCCGAGGATGTCGAAGAAGGCGCGCGTGAGGTAGGGCGATCCCCATTTGCGGCCGCCGGTATCCATGTAGAAGGCGAAGAAGGCGTCCCAGTGCTCGGGGCCGATCTCGTCGCCACACAGCGCGCGCACCGTCAGCCCCTCGCGGCGCACGGACTCGCGTTCCTTGCGGATCGCCTTTCGCTTGCGCGACGCCAGCGCACCCAGGAAATCGTCGAAGGTGCGGTAGCCGTCGTTGTGCCAGTGATACTGCTGGCCGAGCCGGAGCAGCCAGCCGCGCGCGCCGAAGCGCTTCCAATCGGCTTCGGTGCAGAAGGTGGCATGGACGGAGCTGATGTTGTTGTCGCCCGCGATCGTCGTCAGCATGTCGATCATCGCGTCGCGCACGGCCTCGGCGTAGGGGCCGGGCCGGGCGAAGAGGCGGGGACCGGGCACCGGCGTGAAGGGCACGGCGACCTGCAGCTTGGGGTAATAGCGACCGCCGGCACGCTCGAAAGCCTGCGCCCAGCCATGGTCGAACACATATTCGCCCTGGGAATGACCCTTCACATAGAGCGGTGCCGCACCCTGCAGGGTTCCGTCCGCAGCCTCGGCGAGGAGATATTGCGGCTGCCAGCCGGTACGTCGCCCGACCGATTTTGAATCCTCGAGCGCCTTCAGGAAGCGATAGCTGAGAAATGGATTGCCGGCCGAGCCGGGTGCGAGCGCACAGGCGTTCCACTGGGCGGCATCGACGGCCGCCAGCGAGTCGACGATACGCAGGCCGACGGTCGGGGTGTCATCCGGCATGTCTACAGCATAGCGTGAATCGTGCCAGGAAAAGGGCGAAGAGAGTCCGCGGTTTTTACTCGGCTGGCTTGTGCTGACGTGCCACCTCGTCGGCAGACCGGCTGAAACGCCGGGTTGCCCACGCGCCGATCCGGTCGATGTAGACCAGCACGACGGGCACGACGACCAGCGTGAGCAGGGTCGAGCTGATGAGGCCGCCGATCACCGCGTGCGCCATCGGTGCACGCTGCGTGGCACCTTCGCCCAGGCCCAACGCCAGCGGCATCATGCCGAAGACCATCGCGAGCGTGGTCATCAGGATGGGGCGCAGGCGAATGGTGCCGGCTTCGAGTAGGGCCTCGTCGACCGGCGCTCCGCGCGCGCGCGCCTGATTGAAGAAATCGACCAGCAGGATGGCGTTCTTCGTGACGAGGCCCATCAACATGATGAAGCCGATGGCCGAGAAGATGTTGAGCGTCGTCCCGGCGATCAGCAGGCCCAGGAACACGCCGATCAGCGACATCGGCAGCGACATCATGATGGCGATGGGCTGCAGGAAGCTGCCGAACTGCGAGGCGAGGATCAGGTAGATGAGGATGACGGCGAGCAGCAGCGCCTGACCGGCATAGGCGGCACTCTCGGCCATGTCCTTGGTCGAACCACCGAAGACGAAGCGATAGCCCGGCGGCAGCGGCGTGTCGGCCAGGATCTTCTGCAGGTCGGCCGAGGCCTCGCCGGTGGAGCGGCCGAACACGTTGGCGGTGATCCAGACCTCGCGATTGAGGTCGCGGCGGTTGATCTGCGAGGCGCCGACGTCGTTCACGACGTCGGCGATCTGGGCGATATGCACCATGCGCGGCAGCCCGCTGGGCTCGGTGCCAGCGGTGAACCAGATGCGCTGCAGGTCGGCGATCCCGGTGCGGTCGTTGAGGGGCAGGCGGACCATGACGAGATAGTTCTCGCCGTCCGGAGCACGCCACAGGCTGGTCTCGTCTCCGGCGAAGAGGGCGCGCAGCGACTGCGCGACGGCAGCCGAGCCGAGGCCGAGGTCGGAGGCGGCATCGCGGCGCAGGCGCACCGACAGGACGGGCTTGGCCGCCTTCAGGTTGCGGTCGAGATCGACCACGCCGGGGATCGCCGCGGCGCGCTTCATGACCGCCTGCGAGAGCTGGTCCAGTACGGCGGTGTCGGGGCCCTGCAAGGAGAGCTGCAGATCCTTCTGCACGCCGCCGCCCGGACCGCCGGGAATATTGATCGAGACCAGGATCCCGGGGATCTGGGCCAGGCGTTCGCGAATCGGCTGGGCAAGCTGGCTCGGCGAGCGCTTGCGCTCGTTCACCGGCTTGAGCTTGAGGTAGAGGCTGCCCTGGTTCTTGCCGTTGGCGTAGCCGGTATTGACGGCGCCGTAGGTGTACTCGATCTCGGGGAATTCGCGCAGGGCGGCATCGACCTGGCGCAGCTTGGCTTCGGTATATTCCAGCGACGAGCCGACCGGGGTCTCGATGCTGATCACCTGTTCGCCGAGGTCGGCCTGCGGCACAAACTCGAAACCGATGTACTTCGGCAGGGCGAAGCTTCCGAGGAAGGTGGCCAGCGCGATCAGCAGGGTCGTCTTGGGCCAGCGCAGCGACCAGCCGAGCACGCCGCGATAGAAGCGGTTGGCGTGGTCCTGGGCGCCGTTGACGATGCGGGCGAAGCGGCCGTTGCCGTGGGCCTGCGGATCGTACCAGACCGACGACAGCATTGGGTCGAGGGTGAAGGATACGAACAGCGAGATCAGCACCGCCGCCGAGACCATGACGCCGAACTGGAAGAAGAAGCGGCCGATGATGCCGCCCATGAAGGCCACGGGCAGGAACACCGCGACGATGCAGAAGGTCGTGGCCAGGACGGCGAGGCCGATCTCGTTCGTGCCGTCGATGGCGGCCTGGCGGTGCGTCTTTCCGAAGCCGATGTGACGCATGATGTTCTCGCGCACCACGATGGCGTCGTCGATCAGGATGCCGATGGCGAGGCTCAGCGCCATCAGGGTGAGGACGTTCAGGGTGAAGCCGAAGGCCGCCATCACCATGAACGAGCCGAACACCGAGATCGGCAGCGCCAAGCCGGTGATGACGGTGCTGCGCCAGGAATGCAGGAACAGGAAGACGATGGCGATGGTGAGCAGGCCACCCTCGATCATCGTCTGCTGGACGTTGTTGACCGAGTTCTGGATGCCGCGCGAGCTGTCGCGGACGATCTCCAGCTTGACGTCGGGCGGCAGCGACGACTGCAGCTCGGCGATAGCGCGGCGCACGCCGCGGGCCACTTCGATCGTGTTCGAGCCCTGCGTCTTCACGATGTCGATGGCAAGCGCGCGCTCGCCGTTCAGGGTCGCAACGTTTTCCAGTTCCTGCTGGCCGTCGACGACGTTGGCGACCTGACGGAGATAGACCGGGGCAGGGCCGCGGCGGGCCACGATCAGGTCGGCAAATTCACCTGGCTCGGCCATGCGGCCGGTGACCTCGACAAGGCGGTCGTCGTTGCCGCGCTGCACGTTGCCGGCGGGGAAGTTCTGATTCTCGTCCTTCACCGCCCGCATGATGTCGTTCACGCCCACGCGCAGGGCATGCATGCGGCCCGGATCGAGCTCGATGTTGATCTGGCGCTTCAGCCCGCCGGCGATGGTGGCGCGACCGACATCGCGCACTGTCTGCAGGCGTTTGACGATGAGCTGGTCGGCCAGCGTGGTGAGATCGCGCACCGAGCGGATATCGGACCGTACGGCAATCGAGACGATCGGCTGGTCGTCCGGATTGAAGCGCTGGATGAGCGGTTCCTTGATCTCCGGCCGGAAGGCCGCGCGGACCTGCTGTACCTTCTCGCGCACGTCCTGCATGGCGACCGCCGACGGCACCGAGAGCTCGAACTCCGCAATGACGAAGGACTTGCCCTCCAGCGAGCGCGAATACAGCGACTTGATGCCGGCAATGGCGTTGACCGATTCCTCGATCTTGCGGCTGATCTCGGTCTCGACTGTCTCAGGCGAGGCGCCGGGATAGTCGGTGGTCACCACGACGACGGGAAAGTCGACGTTGGGGAACTGGTCGATGCCGAGCTGCCGGTAGGAGAACAGGCCCATGACCAGCAACGCCACCATCATCATGGTGGCGAAGACCGGGTTGTCGACGGCGATCTGGGTGAGTTTCATCGTCAGGGCCGCGGAGCAGCCTGGCGGCCTTCGACAAGCTTGACCTTCTGTCCGGCGGTCAGGCCGGGCAGGGGCGCGGAGACGATCGTCATGCCCGATTCGAGGCCCTTCACCTCGACCAGCTCACCGCGCGACCAGGTACGGACGGCGCCCACGGGCTTGCGCACCAGCTCGCCGTTCTCGACCGCCAGCACATAGTCGCCTTGATCGTCCTTGCGCATCGCTGGCGCGGGCACCGCAAGCGCGTGGCTCTTCTCCTGGACCATCACCGAACCGGAGGCGAACAGGCCGCCGCGCAATGCGTCGTGGCGGTCCATGACCTCGACATAGACCGGGATCGACCGCGACCCCGCCTGAGTCGTCGGGCTGATGCGGGTGATCTTGCCGTCGAATGTCCGGTCGCCGAAGCCTTCGAGGGTCACGGTCGCGACCTGTCCCACCTTCATGCGCACCACGTCGGCGGCCGGCATCTGGGCCATGATCTCGACGTGGCTGGTGTCGAGCAAAGCCACGATCCTGCCGTCGATCGGCAACGATTCGCCCTGGTTGGCGATGCGTTCACCGATCACGCCGTCGAACGGGGCGCGGACGTCGGCATCGGCCAGGTTCTTGCGGGCAACCTCGAGCTGCGCTTCGGCGACGGCGACCATCGAAGCGCGGTTCTCGGCCGTGGCGCGGGCCTGATCGGCGGCCGACTGCGAGACAATGTTGCGGTTGGCGAGCGTTTCCTTGTCGTTGCGGTCGCGCGCCGTCCATCGTGCGTCGGCGCGAGCAGCTTCAAGCGCCGACTGGCGCTCGTTCACCTTGGCCTGCAGCTCGATGGTCTCGAAGCGGGCGATGACCTGGCCCGCGGTCACACGGTCGCCTTCGCGTACCATGACGTCGGCGAGACGGCCGGCGACGCGGCTCTTCACGATCGTCTGGTCGATCGGCTGCGTCGTGCCCGTGAACCGGACCACATCGACGAGGCCGCGCGGCTTGATCGTATGGACTTCGGCCGGGATGAGTTCGAGCGGGCGATCGGCCTTCGTCGCTGCCACGTCCTTTGTCGTCGCGGCCGTGGTCTTGCCGCTCTTCCAGGCGAAAGACGCGCCGCCCAACAGGAGGGCCGCGACGGCAATGCCGGCGAACAGCCATTTTTGCTTAGTTTTCATGGCCGCAGACCCTTGAGAACGAAATCGAGGTGGGCGTCGTAGTAGTCGTCGCTGTCGACGGTCCGGGGATCGAAAGGCGCAAGCGACCGCTTCCAGACCGAGAACATGGCGAGGGGCTGAACGATGATGACCGCCGTCATCTCGAGGTTGGGGAGAGGGCGGAACTCGCCGCTCTCCACGCCGCGGCGCAAGGTGCGGACGAAGAGGTCGTGGCTACGCCGGTCGAAGTGCGTGCAGAAGAAGCGGGCGACGTCGGGAAAATTGCCGGCCTCGGCCAGGATCAGTTTGATGACGCCGCCGGCCGGGCTCTCTTCGAAGGAACGAAAGCCGGCCACGAGCTCGCGCAGCAACTGCTCGCTGGTTCCTTCGAAGCGGTCGATCATCTCGGTCGCCTCGGCGAGCGGCCCGCCGATCGCTTCGGTGATGACCGCCTTGAAGAGTTCTTCCTTGTTCTTGAAGTAGAGGTAGGGGAGGCCCTTGCTGACCGACGCGGCTCTGGCGACGTCGTCCAGTTTGGTGGCGGCAAAGCCGCGGGTGACGAACAGGTCGAGCGCTGCGCGGGCAATTTCGCCGGTGCGATCCTGCGGCCGCCGTGTTCTCGGCGGAAGATCGCCGCCATCACCGGCGGTATTGACTGACTGTTCAGTACCCATATGCCGCCATGTAGAGCGGAATTGATCGGCCTTCAAGGCTGTCAGCAGGGGGCCTGAAAAGAAAAAAGTCCGGCAGACCGAAGTCGCCGGACGCTTTAGCTAGTTTCCGCCTTTCCGCCCCGGCAAGCCGGGACGTCGGATCAGCTTATTGCTCGTCTTCTAGAGGTGGCTTCCGGTGGGGCCCCTGAGGGGCGCCCACACGGAAGCCGAAAGGCGTTGGTTAGAGGGGCCAAAGTGAACTTTGGCCTACGCCCTTTCCTATTTACTGCTTCTTCTTCTTAGCAGCCTTCTTCTTAGCAGCCTTCTTCTTAGCAGCCATAACTGTCTCCTATGGTTAGCTATGAGGTCCCCAACCGCGAGGCCTCCGGGGTACGCGGGTACGCTACGCCACGCATGCTCAACTGCATCCGGTGGTGCCGCCGCAGGTCGTGCACTTGAGGCACGTTCCGTTGCGGACCATCGTGAAGTTGCCGCACTCCGGACAGGCATCCCCTTCGTACCCCTTGAGCTTCGCCTCGAAGGCGAGACTCGAGGGCGAGGAGGTTGCTTCTCCGCGCGTGGCGCCGACGACGGCCGCCTTGGCGATGTGCGCCGAAGCGACGGCTGGGCCGTCCGTCAGTCCGTTGGGCACGGGGCCGGCCACGACCGCTTCACTGGCGATCGCGACATTGCCGGCCGTCCGGCCATTCAATACGTAAAGGTTGCTGCGCATGTAGCCGACGCTGGCGATGCGGCTCACCGCGGCGGCAGCCGCTTCGGCGGCATCCGTGCCGGGCAATGGCAGTTCGCCCTGGACTTCGCCGCGGCCGACGCCGTCCGGCCGAAGATCGGCCTGCTCGACATGCGAGAGGTCGTTGCGCCCGAGGTAGGAGATCGCGAGCTCACGGAAGATGTAGTCGAGCACGGAGGTCGACATCTTGATGGCGTCGTTACCTTCGACGAGGCCTGACGGCTCGAAGCGCGTGAAGGTGTAAGCCTCCACGAACTCCTCGAGGGGGACGCCGTACTGCAGGCCGATCGAGATCGCGATGGCGAAGTTGTTCATCAGGCTGCGGAAAGCCGCGCCTTCCTTGTGCATGTCGACGAAGATCTCGCCGACACGGCCGTCCTCGTACTCGCCGGTGCGCAGGTAGACCTTGTGCCCGCCGACATTGGCCTTCTGCGTGTAGCCCTTGCGGCGTTGCGGCATCCGTTCGCGGCCGGCGCGGACTTCGCGCTCGACGATGCGCTCCACGATCCGCTCGGCAACGATCGGCGCCCGCGCAATCGGCGGCATGTCGGCGAGATCGTCGTTGGCGGCGACATCGTCGCCGAGAACCATGGCGGACAGCGGCTGCGAGAGCTTCGAGCCATCGCGATAGAGCGCGTTGGCCTTCAATCCGAGCTTCCACGACATCTCATAGGCCTTGCGGCAATCCTCGACCGTAGCTGCGTTTGGCATGTTGATGGTCTTGGAGATGGCGCCCGATACGAACGGCTGGGCTGCTGCCATCATGCGTATGTGACTCTCCGCAGACAAGCAGCGCTTGCCATCTCGTCCACAGGGATTCGCACAATCGAACACAGAAAGATGCTCGCGACGAAGATCGGCAGCGCCTTCGATGCTCATCGTCCCGCAGGCGTGGATGTTCGCGGCGGCGATATCGCTCTTGGAGAAGCCGAGGCTCGCGAGGATGTCGAGGCTGCTGTCGGCGAGTGCATTGTCGTCGAGACCCAGCACGTCGCGGCAGAAGGCATCGCCCAAAGTGTAGCGGTTGAAGGCGAAACGGATGTCGAAGGCCGTGGCGATCGCCTGGTCGACCCGCTTCAGCGTCGCCTCGTCGAAGCCGCGCGCGGCGAGGCTCCGATGATTGATGGCCGGCGCCGTCTCGAGCGAGCCATGGCCCACCGCATGAGCGACGATGCGATCCACGGCTGCCGGGCCGTAGCCCAAGGTGCGCAGCGCCAGCGGCACCGTCTGATTGATGATCTTGAAGTAGCCGCCGCCAGACAGCTTCTTGAACTTCACGAGCGAGAAGTCAGGCTCGATGCCGGTGGTGTCGCAATCCATCACCAAGCCGATCGTGCCGGTCGGCGCGATGACGGAGACCTGGGCGTTGCGGAAGCCGTGCTGTTCACCGAGTTCCAGTGCCCGGTCCCAGGCGTGGCGGGCCGCGGTGACCAGCCGCTCGTCCGGGCAGTTGGCCGCGTCGAGCGCGATGGGCAGGGTGGACAGGGCTTCGTAACCGCCGCGGGCGCTGTCGGCAGCCCGGCGATGGTTGCGGATGACCCGCAGCATGGCGTCGCGATTGGCGGCGAAGCCCGGGAAGGCGCCCATCAGGCCGGCCATCTCGGCCGACGTCGCATAGGCAGTGCCGGTCATGATCGCCGTCAGGGCACCGGCAATGGCGCGGCCTTTGGCACTGTCATAGCCCAGGCCCGACGCCATCAGCAGGGCGCCGAGATTGGCATAGCCCAGGCCGAGCGTGCGGTATTCATAGGAGAGTTCGGCGATCCGGCGCGACGGGTACTGCGCCATCATCACCGAGATTTCGAGCACAACTGTCCACAGGCGGCTGGCATGCTCGAAAGCGCCGACATCGACCGAGCCGTCTTCCCGGCGGAACCGCATGAGGTTCAGCGAGGCGAGGTTGCAGGCCGTGTCGTCGAGGAACATGTACTCGGAGCACGGGTTGGAGGCGTTGATGCGCCCCGACTCCGGGCAGGTGTGCCAGTCGTTGATCGTCGTGTCGTACTGGACGCCGGGGTCGGCCGAGTGCCAGGCGGCTTCGGCGACCTGATCCCAAAGGGCCCGCGCATTGACTGTTCGGGCGACGTTGCCGGTGGTGCGCTCGGTCAGGGCCCATTGCCGGTCGTCCTCGACGGCCCGCAGGAAGGCGTCGGTCACCCGCACCGAGTTGTTGGCGTTCTGGCCAGAGACCGAGGCATAGGCCTCCGACTCCCAATCCACGTCGAAGGTCGGGAACTCGATGTGCCGATAACCCTGCCGTGCGAACTGGATGACGCGTTGGATATAGTTTTCCGGCAACTCGGCCCGCCGGGCAGCAACGATCTCGCGGCGCAGTTGCGGGTTCTGTCGCGGGTCGAAGGCGCCGTCGCCGGCGACACTGCCGTCGAGGCAGGCCTGCATGATCGCGTTGAGGTGGCGATTGGCCAGCCGGGAGCCGGCGACCAGCGCGGCCACCTTCTGCTCTTCGAGCATCTTCCAGGCGATGAAGTCTTCAATATCGGGATGGTCGATATCGACCGTCACCATCTTGGCGGCGCGCCGGGTCGTGCCGCCCGACTTGATCGCACCGGCCGCGCGGTCGCCGATCTTGAGGAACGACATCAGGCCGGACGACTTGCCGCCGCCCGACAGACGTTCGCCATCGGCACGCACCTTGGAGAAGTTGGAGCCGGTGCCGGAGCCGTACTTGAAGAGGCGCGCCTCGCGGATCCAGAGATCCATGATGCCGCCTTCGCTCACCAGATCGTCGGAGACGCTCTGGATGAAGCAGGCGTGCGGCTGTGGCCGCTCGTAGGCCGAGTCCGACTGATAAGCCTGGCCATCGCGATGATCGACGTACCAGTGACCCTGGCCGGGGCCGTCGATGCCGTACGCCCAGTGCAGGCCGGTGTTGAACCATTGCGGCGAGTTGGGTGCGCAGATCTGCGCCGCCAGCATGTAGCAATGTTCGTCGTAGAACGCGCGCGCGTCGTCTTCGCTGTCGAAGTAGCCGCCCTTCCATCCCCAGTAGGTCCACGCACCGGCCATCCGATGAAAGACCTGCCGGGCGCTCATCTCGCTGCCGTAGCGTTCGGCGGAGGGCAGTTCGGCGAGGGCGGCATCGTCGGGAATGGAACGCCACAACCACTCCGGCACATCGGCCTCGGCGAAGCGCATCAGGTGTACCGGCACGCCGGCGCGCCGGAAGTACTTTTGCGCCAGCACATCGGCTGCGACCTGCGACCACTCGGCGGGCACGTCGACATTCTTGAGCTGGAAGACGATCGATCCGTCGGGATTGCGGATTTCGGAATCGGCAGCACGAAACGCCATCCCTTCGAATGGCGATTTTCCTGCTTGCGTATACCGACGCTCAAAGCGCATCGACGATCCCCCGTGCCCTAATTTCCCGTCGTCTAGTCCCTGTCGCGGGCAATGTTCGATCACTCTCGAACACGCACATATGGGCACGCGATGATAGTAAATTACAAAATCTTGTGTACGCAACTATATTTTGTAGACCACCATGTTGATGGTACTAGATGATGCAAGCGCGCAACAGTCGGCCGAAAAGCGCGATTCGCATGACGACGAACGATGTGAATCATGTGTCGGTCACGTCGCGTTGCACGCGATGAAGCGCCCGCGTACAAGCGGCGCGGTCACATACGACAACGTGGTTGGTCCATGACTATCGGCACCTGGCTCTTCACCAAGATGCGTGGCGAACTCGTCGGCACGGATGGCGAAGGCAATCGTTACTATCTCGACAAGCGCACCATTCCTGGTCTGCGGCGCAAGCGCTGGGTGATCTACAACGGCGTCGCCGAAGCCTCCCGCGTTCCGCCCGATTGGCACGGCTGGCTGCATCACACGACAGATGTCATTCCGCCGGCAGGCGGTCTGCCGCGCAAGCCGTGGCAGAAGGAGCATGTGCCGAATCTCACCGGCACCGACCAAGCATATCGTCCGCCCGGTCATTCGCTCTCCGATGGCGACAAGCCGAAGCCGCCTTACGAGGCGTGGCGTCCGGGCTGACCCGGGCGGCAGTGAAGGAGACGAGGGTGGGCCGCAATATCGTCGAGACGATCGTAGGCGCGTTGGTCCTCGTGGTGGCCGGCGTCTTCGTCTTCTATGCCTTTGCAAAGTCGGATCGCAGCGGTCCGGACGGCTACGATGTCGTCGCCCGTTTCGGCCGTATCGACGGATTGAAGCGCGGCGCCGATGTCACGTTGAGCGGAGTGAAAGTCGGCGCCGTCACCGGCTTCACGCTCGATCCGAAGACCTACCAGGCCGTCGTGCGCCTCGTCGTGTCGTCCAATGTCAGTCTGCCGTCCGACACCACCGCCAAGATCGTCAGCGAATCTCTGCTGGGCGGGATGGTGGTGGTCCTGGAGCCGGGCAGCGACAAGACGACGATCCGCGCTGGCGGCGAGATCGCCCACACGCAGGATTCGATCCCGCTCACCGAGTTGATCGCAAAGTTCATGTTCGGAAGCGCAGGGAGCAAATGATGAATGCTCATGCCCCCAAGGCGCCGCCGGTCTGGCGGCAACCGGACGGCAAGCCGGTCTCGTGCCTCGAAAAGATCAAAGTCCTCAACCAGAACATCCAGGAGATCGAAACCCTCTGCGCCGATGCGCTGGAGGACGGAGTTCTGATGGGATGCGACGCAAGCCAGATCAAACAGGCGCTTCACGAACTGATCGACGGTCTGGCGCCGCCGCACGCGAAGAAGTGAGCTTGCGCACCTTTCTCGCGGCAGCCGCGATCGTCGCCGGCATCGCTGCAACGGTTCCGGCTTGGGAGCTTCGAGCGCAGACGCCGCCACCGCCGTCGGCGCGTCCCGGCAATGCCAACCTGCGTCCCGTTCCGGACGGGCCGGGCACGCGCTCGGCCGAGCTGCAGGGGCTCGACAAGGTGACGGCACGGACCCAGCGCTTCTATGCGCCGGTCGGGAAGGCGACGCGCTTCGGCACCCTGGAGATCAAGGTCGACGATTGCCTGGTCAACGTGCCGGAAGCGCCGCCCGAGTCCGTCGCCTATCTCACGATCATCGACCACAAGCCCGGCCAGGCGGAAGAGAAGCTGTTCGCGGGCTGGATGTTCGCCTCGACGCCGTCGCTCTCCGCGCTCGATCACGGTGTCTACGACGTGCGCGTGCTCTCCTGCACGATGGCGCAGGGATCGACACCGCCCAGCTCGCGCTGAAACGTCGCCTTCTGGTCGATCGCCTCGGCCAGCCGCCGCTTGAAGTCGTCGCGCGGGATCTCGATCGCACCGAAGCTGCGCAGATGCTCGGTCATGAACTGGCAGTCGAGCAGGCGGAAGCCGCCCACGATCAGCCGGGCCACGAGATGGACCAGCGCGACCTTCGAGGCGTCGCGCTGGCGCGAGAACATGCTTTCGCCGAAGAAGGCTGCGCCCACCGCTACACCGTAGAGCCCGCCGACCAGCTTGCCGTCGACACTGCACTCCACGCTGTGGGCATGGCCGCGGCGATGGAGCTCGGTATAGAGCTCGACAATCGGTTCGTTGATCCAGCTCTCGGGGTGGCCCGGTCTTGGCTCGGCGCAGGCCCGGACCGTCTCCGCGAAGGCCGTATCGGCGCTGACCGCGAAATGGCCGGCGCGGACGGTGCGGGCGAGGCGGTGCGGCAGGTGGAAGCCGTCGAGCGGCAACACTGCGCGGAGCCGCGGGTCGAGCCAGTAGAGCTTGGGGTCGTCGCGGCGCTCTCCCATGGGAAAGACGCCAATCCGGTAGGCCTGGAGCAGGAGGTCGGGCGTGATCTCCAGCATGCCGCCGCTATTTCTTCAGGCCGACCAGCTTCTCCAGCCAGTGGATGTCGTAGTCGCCGTCGATGAAGGCCTGCTGGCTGATGATGCGGCGATGCAGGGGGATCGTCGTGTCGATGCCGCCGATCACGAACTCTTCGAGCGAACGGCGCAGACGCATCAGGCACTCGTTGCGTGAGGTGCCGTTGACGATGAGTTTGGCCACCATGGAATCGTAGTAGGGCGGCATGACGTAGCCGGTGTAGAGGCCCGAATCGACGCGCACGCCGAGGCCGCCCGGCGGGTGATAGTCGACGATCTTGCCGGGGCAGGGGATGAAGGTCTCGGGATGCTCGGCGTTGATGCGGCACTCGATGGCGTGACCCTGGATGACGATATCCTTCTGGGTCATGCCGAGCGGCGCGCCGGCGGCGATGCGGATCTGCTCGCGCACCAGGTCGATGCCGGTCACCGCCTCGGTGATCGGATGCTCGACCTGAAGTCGGGTGTTCATCTCGATGAAGTAAAATTCGCCGTCCTGGAACAGGAATTCGAACGTGCCGGCGCCGCGATACTTGAGCTTGCGGACGGCGTCGGCGGCCAGCTCGCCGATCCTGTTGCGCTGCTCGGTATTGAGGGCAGGCGACGGCGCTTCCTCCAGCACCTTCTGGTGGCGGCGCTGCAGCGAGCAGTCGCGCTCGCCGAGATGCACGCCGGCGCCCAGGCCATCGCCCAGCACCTGAATCTCGATATGGCGCGGCCGCGCGAGATACTTCTCGACATAGACCGCGTCGTTGTTGAAGGCCGCCTTGGCCTCGGCACGCGCCAGCGAGAAGGCTTCCGCCGCCGCTTCCGGGCTTTCCACGACCTTCATGCCGCGTCCGCCACCGCCTGCCACAGCCTTGATCAGCACCGGCCAGCCGATCTTTTCGCCAAGGGCGACGATCTCTTCCAGCGACTCGACCGGCCCGGGCGAACCCGGCACCAAGGGCAGGCCAAGCTCGTGGGCAGTCTGCTTGGCGACGATCTTGTCGCCCATCATGGATATGTGTTGCGGCGTGGGGCCGATGAATGTGAAGTCGTGCGCCTCGACGGCTTCCGCGAAGCGGGCATTCTCGGACAGAAATCCGTAGCCCGGATGGATCGCATCGACGCCGGCGATGGTCGCCGCAGACAGGATCTGGGGAATGTTGAGGTAGCTGTCGCGAGCCGGCGGCGGTCCGATGCAGACCGATTCGTCGGCCAGCCGCACATGCATGGCGTCGCTGTCCGCCGTCGAATGCACCGCGACCGTCTGGATCCCCATCTCGCGGCAAGCGCGATGGATGCGGAGGGCAATCTCGCCGCGGTTGGCGATCAGAACCTTGTCGAACATCCGTCCGGGCGTCCTTACTCGACGACCATCAGCGGTTCACCGAACTCCACGGGCTGGGCGTTCTCGACCAGGACCTGCGTCACCGTGCCGGCCTTGGGCGCCTTGATGGGATTGAAGGTCTTCATCGCCTCGATGATCAACAGCGTCTGGCCGGCCGTCACCTTGTCGCCGATGGCGACGAAGTTGGGCTTGCCCGGTTCGGGTGCCAGATAGGCCGTGCCGACCATCGGGGATTTCACGGCACCGGGATGCTTGGCGATATCTGCGGCACCGGCGGCTGTCGGGGCAACCGCCGCGGCGGCGAGGGGGGCGGCCATGGCGACCGGAGCCGCAGCGGCCATCGTCACGGCCGGCCGGGCGACACGGATGCGGCGCTCGCCGTCGGCCAGCTCGATCTCGCCGAGATGGGTTTCCTCCAGGATCTCCGCCAGCTTGCGGACGAACTCGGTATCCATCTCGAATTTTGCCATGGAG
>NZ_HE997181.1:1671828-1957159 GCF_000312425.1 Reyranella massiliensis 521
TCCCGATGTTTGTCAGCGTCCCAGCAGGCGCGCCAGCGCCTGAAGGGCGAGAAGATATCCCTGCGTACCCAGTCCCGCGATCACGCCGACCGCGGCCGGGCTGATGTAGGAATGATGGCGGAAGCTCTCACGCTTGTAGATGTTGGACAGGTGAACCTCGACGGCCGGCAGCTCGGCGGCGTTGAGCGCGTCGAGCAGGGCGACCGAGGTATGGGTATAGGCGCCGGCATTGATGATGATACCGGCATTCTTCTCGCGCGCGGCCTGAATGAGATCGACCAGCACGCCTTCGTGATTGCTCTGGGCGAACTCGACGTCGAGCCCGAGCCGCTGCGCTTCCGCGCGGCACGCCTTTTCGACATCGGCCAGCGTTTCGCGGCCGTAGATTTCCGGCTGCCGCTTACCCAGCATGTTGAGGTTTGGCCCGTTGAGCACCAGCACCGGCTTGGTCGCCGGCGGGCGCCGGGCGGCCTTTGCGGCCAATCCTGCCTCCCAGATAGAAGAGGCGGCGTTATAGCATGGGGAGTCCGGCCGACAAGGCGGCCTCAGACCCCCTTTCTCAACAGCTTGGCGTGTGCGAATAGCCGGTCACACAAGCCGTTGAGGGTTTCGCGCTCCTCCGGGGACAGGGCCTGGCAGAGCTCGGCCTCGTAGCCCAGAGCCAGCGGGACGATCCGGGCGTGCATGGCGCGGCCCTTGGCGCTCAGCCGCAAGGAGGCCCGGCGCCGGTCGCTGAGATCGGTCGCCCGCTCGACCAGGTCGCGTTTCATCAGCCCCGCCACGGCCCGGCTCACGGCCACCTTGTCCATGACGATCTGCTGCCCCACCTCAGAAGCGGTGAGGGGGGCAAAGCGCCCCAGCGCGGCCATGACCCGCCACTGCGTGACGCTGAGGCCGAACGGTGCCGCGTAAAGGTCGTGCAGCGATTCACTCACAAGCTGGGCCAAGATGGACAGGCGGTAGGGGAGAAATTTCTCC
The DNA here is from genome assembly GCF_000312425.1 of Reyranella massiliensis 521. GTDB lineage: Bacteria > Pseudomonadota > Alphaproteobacteria > Reyranellales > Reyranellaceae > Reyranella > Reyranella massiliensis. The sequence goes on from NZ_HE997181.1 coordinate 1,672,807, forward strand.
AGTTCGAGGGCTTGCAAAGCGTTCGACATAATAGTTACATTTGAAACTAATTCTGTTTAACGGTCAACCTCGGGAGGTCATCATGGCCAGCGCCAACGATCGCAATGTCCTGGAGATCGATGAAATCAATCCCATGGGGACCGACGGCTTCGAGTTCGTCGAGTACACCGCGCCCGATCCGGCGGCGCTGGGGGCGCTGTTCGAGAGCATGGGTTTCACCAGGGTCGCACGGCACCGCTCCAAGGATGTTTCGCTCTACCGGCAAGGCGATGTGAACTTCATCGTCAACGCCGAGAAGGAGAGCTTCGCCCAGGGCTTCGCGCGGGTGCACGGGCCGAGCGTCTGCGCCATCGCGCTGCGCGTGAAGAACGCGGCCTTCGCCTACAAGCGGGCGCTGTCGCTCGGCGCCTGGGGCGTCGAGGGCAAGGTCGGGCCGATGGAGCTCAACATCCCGGCAATCAAGGGCATCGGCGACTCGCTGCTCTATCTCGTCGACCGCTATGGCGAGCGCGGCTCGATCTACGATGTCGACTTCGAGTATCTGCCGGGCGTCGATCGCAACCCCAAGGGCGTGGGGCTCACCTACATCGACCACCTGACCCACAACGTGCATCGCGGCCGCATGGATGAGTGGGCCGACTTCTACGAACGGCTGTTCAATTTCCGCGAGGTCCGCTACTTCGACATCGAGGGCAAGCTGACCGGCCTCAAGTCCAAGGCGATGACCAGCCCCTGCGGCAAGATCCGCATCCCGATCAACGAAAGCACCGACGACAAGTCGCAGATCCAGGAATATCTCTCCGCCTATCACGGCGAGGGCATCCAGCACATTGCGCTGGGCACGCACGACATCTACGACGCCGTCGAGACGCTGAAGACCAAGGGCGTGCCGTTCCAGACGGTACCGGACACCTACTACGAGCAGGTCGACAAGCGCCTTCCGGGCCACGGCGAGGACCTCGACCGGCTCGCCCGCAACCGCATCCTGATCGACGGCGCCCCGACCGAAGGCGGCGGGCTGCTGCTGCAGATCTTCACCCAGACGGTGATCGGCCCGATCTTCTTCGAAATCATCCAGCGCCGCGGCAACGAAGGCTTCGGCGAAGGCAATTTCCGCGCCCTGTTCGAGTCGATCGAGCTCGACCAGATTCGCCGCGGCGTGCTGAAAGCTTGAGGAGGAAACCATGGCCAAGAACTGGATTCCGCTACGCCAGATCGAAGGTACCGCCTCGCGCCAAGCCCATGTGAGGCTGCCCGAGGGCACCTACGAACGCGAGATCAGCAAGGAGGGCTTCTTCGGCCCCTCGGCGCAGTTCCATCACAAGCACAAGCCCACGGACTGGATCGATTTCGATGGCCCGATCCGGCCGCGTGCCCTCGACCTCAACAAGCTCGCGACGGCCAGGGCCAACCCCTGGAACGCCGAGCTGGTGATGGACAATGCGCACATGCAGATGCGCATGTGGCGGCTGGACAAGGCGATGCCTGAGCTGGCGCGCAACAGCGACGGCGACCAGCTCCTGTTCGTCCACGAAGGCCACGGTGCGTTGTTCTGCGACTACGGCCATCTCGACTACAACGAGGGCGACTACCTCGTGATCCCCCGCGGGACGATGTGGCGGCTGGAGCCCGCCAAGCCCACCGTGTCGCTGATGATCGAGGCGACCAACGATCATTTCACTCTGCCGGAGAAGGGGCTGGTCGGACATCACGCCATCTTCGATACGGCGATGCTCGACACGCCGCGCATCGACGATGCGTTCAAGGCGCAGCAGGACGAACGCACCTGGAAGGTCTCGGTGAAGCGGCGCAACCAGCTCTCGACGGTGACCTATCCGTTCAATCCGCTCGATGCGGTGGGCTGGCACGGCGATCTGAGCGTGGTGCGGATCAACTGGCGCGACCTGCGGCCGCTGATGAGCCATCGCGTTCATCTGCCGCCGTCGGCGCACACGACCTTCGTGGCCGGCCGGTTCGTCGTCTGCACCTTCGTGCCGCGACCGTTCGAGAGCGATCCGGAGGCGCTGCGCCTGCCGTTCTTCCACAACAACGACGATTTCGAGGAAGTGATCTTCTATCACAAGGGCAGCTTCTTCAGCCGCGACAACATCCATCCCGGCATGATGACGGTGCATCCGACCGGCTTCACGCACGGCCCGCATCCCAAGGCCTTCAATGCCGCGACCAAGGGCGGCAAGATGGAGACCGACGAGGTCGCCGTCATGGTCGATACGCGCGACGCCGTCGATGTCGCGCCCATGCCGGCCGGCGTCGAGTTCGAGGAATACGTGAAGTCGTGGCGGCCGCCCGAGGTCAAGCAGGCAGCAGAGTAGGGGAAATCCAAACAATGAAGCTGGGATCGCTGAAGGAAGGCGGCCGCGACGGCACGCTGATCGTGGTCAATCGTGCCCTGACGCGGGCCGTGCGCGCCACGGGCGTGGCGCCGACCCTGCAACGAGCGCTCGACGATTGGGCTGCGGCCGAACCCAAGCTGCAGGCCCTGGCTGCCCAGCTCGAGAACGACAAGGCGCCGGGGGCGTTCGCGGTCGACACGACGGCATTCGCGGCGCCGCTGCCGCGTGCCTATCAATGGGCCGACGGGTCGGCCTACGTCGTCCACGTCGAACTGGTGCGCAAGGCCCGCGGCGTCGAGATGCCGCCGTCCTTCTGGACCGATCCGCTGATGTACCAGGGCGGTTCCGACTCCTTCACGGGCCCTAACGACGCGATCGAGATGGCGGACGAAGCCTGGGGCATCGACTTCGAGGGCGAGATCGGCGTGATCGTCGACGATGTGCCGATGGGCGTGTCGGCGCAGGCGGCGCGCAAGCACATCAAGCTTGTGACGATCTTGAACGACGTCTCGCTGCGCAACCTGATCGTGACCGAACTGGCCAAGGGCTTCGGCTTCTTCCATGGCAAGCCCGCGACCGCCTTCGCACCCGTCGCCGTAACGCCGGACGAGCTGGGCGATGCCTGGGATGGCGGCAAGCTCAACCTGCCGCTGATCTCGACCCTGAACGGCAAGGAATTCGGCCATCCGAACGCGGCCACGGACCTCACCTTCGATTTCGGCCAGCTCATCGCCCACGCGGCGCGGACCCGTCATCTGGAGGCGGGGACGGTCGTCGGTTCCGGCACGGTCGCGAACCGCGATGCGGCAGCGGGCTGCTCCTGCATCGCCGAGCGCAGGGTCCGTGAGACCATCGACGGCGGCAAGCCGGTGACGCCCTTCATGTCGTTCGGCGATCGGATCCGCATCGAAATGTTCGATCGTGCCGGCAAGTCGATCTTCGGTGCCATCGACCAGAAGGTCGTGCGCTACACGCCGCCCGCCTGAGCCGTGCTAGAGTGACCGCGGGAGGCGGTCATGAAGCTTATCGGCTATTTCCGGTCGTCCGCGGCGTTCCGCGTACGCATTGCGCTCAACCTGAAGGGAATCAAGGTCGAGCAGGCGTCGCGGCATCTGCGGAAAGGCGAGCAGTCGGCGCCCGACTATGCCGCGATCAATCCACAGAAGCTGGTGCCCGCCCTCGTTCTGGACGACGGAACGGTGCTGACCCAGTCGCTGGCGATCATGGAATATCTCGAGGAGACGCATCCCGAGCCCGCCTTGCTGCCCAAGGATCCGGTCGGTCGGGCGAGGGTGCGGGCGCTCTCCCTGATCGTGAGCGCCGACATCCATCCCATCCAGAACCTGCGGGTCATGGGCTATCTGCGGGCGAAGTTCGGCCAGACCGAGGAGAGCGCCTTCGCCTGGTCGCGCCACTGGATCGAAACCGGCTTCGATGCCTATGAGGCCACGCTCCGCAAGGATCCGGGGACCGGCACGTTCAGCCATGGCAATTCGCCGACCATGGCCGACATGTGCCTGGTGCCGCAGGTCTTCAACGCCGCCCGTTTCAAGGTCGACATGGCGCGCTACCCGACCATCCAGCGGATCTACGACACCTGCATGAAGCACCCGGCCTTCGACGCCGCCCAGCCCTCGAAGCAGCCGGACGCCGAACCGTGAAGAAAGCCGTTGTCGTTGTTGCCGCGCTCCTCGTTGTTCTCGTGGGGGCCGGCGCGGCCACCGTGCCATTTGTCGAGGACCACGCCGCCCGGCGAATCAAGGCGGGCCTGGCGCAGAGCGGCATCGACGTCGAGAGCGTCACTGTCCATCTGCTCGAGCGCAGCGTCGCCATCGACACGATGACCAGCTCCAATGGCGACATGAAGATCGGGAGCTGGAAGGTCGAGGGACTTGCATGGCCTTTCGAGGAGATCAGGCAGGGACGCCTGCCGTTCGACGGCCTGAACTGGGGCGAGCCGCTGCAGGCGGCACGCCTGCATCTCGGCGACGTGCGCCTCGCCGATCCCGACGAAGGCGGGGCCTGGACGGTCAAGGAGATGGTCGCCACCGGGGTCGACCTGCAGCGTTACGATCCGGTCTACGATGGCCCTTTTCGCGGCAGGGTCCTGATCGCCCGGCTTCTGCGCGCTCTCTCTGTAGAGCGGATCGAGCAGACCGAGCTTATGCATACGAGTTTCGACGACACGACGTTGTCTGCCCGTAAGTTCGTGATCGAGGACTACGAACAAGGCCTGTTCCGCAAGCTCGACCTCGAAAGCTTGAAAGTCGTCAGTGCCGGGCCGAAGCCCCAGGAACTCACGCTCGAAGAATTGCGGACCTCGGGAGTCGACCTGCGGCGGCAACTCGACCTTGCCGGCTCGATCGACTGGGAGCCGGGCATGCCGATCGGACGCGTTCCGGTCGCTTTCGCCGAACTGTCGGGTTTCGGCGGCAATCTGATGGCCCAGTACGGCCTGTCGCTGGGCAAGATCACCATCGAGACGAAGGCCGAGAGCCGCGATATCAGCCGCTCCCGGCTGCGCGTCGACGGGTTCGTCCTGGCGCCCTCATGGCGCAGCGTCGAGGCCGTCGCCATCCGCATGGTCCTGCAGGCGATGAACCTCGATGCCGTCAAGCTCGGCTTCGATTGCAGCGCCGTCGACGATCGTGCCCGTCACGAGCTGAGGGTAGACGACTGCAAGCTGGGCGGGCCGAACCTCGGCGACTTTTCCTTCACCGCGCGCATCGTCGATATCGACGAGGAATTCTGGGAGGCCGTCGACTTCGGCGAACTCTACGTCCTGCTCGGCACCAAGGCAGCGCTTGCCTCGGCCAGGCTGACGATCGCCGACAAGGGCCTGCTGCAGCGCAGCCTGCAGGCCAAGTCGAAGCTCGGCGGCAAGGATGTCGCGGCGGAACGTGCGGAGCTTGCTGGCGAGATCCGGCGTCACCAGCCGCATGGCGTACTGATCACCCAGGACATGACCAAGCTGCTCGACACCATTGCGCGCTTCGTCGAGCAGGGCGGTACGCTCACGCTCGACGCGACGCCTCAGCCGGCGCTCGGGCTGGACAAGCTGGAGTATCTCGGGAGGCCCGGCGCCGACTTGGTCAATGCGCTGGGCCTCACGGCAACCTTGTCGCGCTAGGAACTTGGCCCGAGAGCGTCGGTCAACCGTCGGCGGCGGACACTATTTGAGCCTGACCGTCGCCAGGGCCGTGGATACGAAGGCGAGGAAGACGAGGCCGGCGCCGATGGCGTGACCGTACTCCCAGTGGGTCCGGAACATCGCCCAGTCCGCCGGCTTGACTGTCCAGTTCGATGTTGCCTGGTTCGCCGGCAGGACCCAGATGAAGAACACGCCGAGGCTGAGGGCAATCAGGACTGCCGACGCGGCCGCCCATTGCGCGCTGCGGGGCGCCGTTCGTCTCTCCAGCCAGGCCAGGCTGCCATTGGCCAGGATCGCCGCGAAGATCGGCACTGCGAAGGCCGACCATCCGGCATAGATCGCCTGCACGGCGAAGTAGGTGCTCTCGTCGAGAGAAGCCTTGCCCGGCATCTCGAGCAGATGCGCCGTGCTCGGCACGAGAACGACTCCGGTGAGGAGAAGGGCGAGCAGGCGGAGGCAAGGCATCATTCACAGGTCCTTCCCGGCTACCGCGGGCCGCAAGCTAACCTGGTCCCTGCTCCTGTAGAATCAATCCCGAGCCCTCCCTTATGGGAATCCCCTCTCGATTCACTCGCCAATCATCACGTGCTAGCTCTTGCTCTTGCGGGCTTCCGCGATGAGCTGCTTCAGCGTGGCGGCGTCGATCGCGCCGGGCACGAATTGCTTGCCGACGACGAAGGCCGGCGTGCCGCGCACGCCGAGCGCGTTGGCCAGCGCGATGTTGCGGTCGATGATCTCCTTCAGCTTCGGCTCTTCCATGTCCTTCTGAAGCTGGGCGATGTCGAGGCCGACCGACGTCGCGATCTCGAGAATGCGGTCGCGATCGAGCTTGCCGTTGTATTCCATCAGAGCGTTGTGCAGCTCCGTATGCTTGCCCTGCTTGACGGAGGCGAGGGCGGCGAGGGCTGCGATGCGGGAGGGTTCACCCAGGATCGGCAGATCCTTGTAGATGATCTTGACCTTGCCGTCGGCGCCGGTGACGGACTTCACCGCCAGGTGCGCGCGCTTGCAGTAGGGGCACTGATAGTCGTTGAACTCGACCATCACGACATCGCCCGCGGGATTGCCGCCGATCGGGCTGTCGGCGTCGGCGAACAGCGCGGCGTCGTGCTGGCCGATCGCCTTCTGGGCAACGGCGTCGCGCTGCGTATCCTGCTTGCGCTCCAGCTCCTGCATGGCCTCGACCAGCACTTCGGGATTGGCGAGCAGATAGGCCCGGATTTTCTGCCCCAGGTCGGCCGGCACGCCGGCTCCGTTCGGAGCGGCCGCGGCCGGTGAAAGTGAATTGCCGGGCACGCCGGTACGCGTGGCGACCAGCGCCCCGACGACGATCAGGCCGAGGCAGATTGCAAACAGGAACGAACGCATTGCTATGTCTCCAGAGCCGGGGGCTACTTGCGCGGCCGGCTGTTTATATAGGCTTTGAGATCCTGCGCACGCTGCCATGCCGGTGTTCCGGCGGGCAGCTGCCGCACCGCTGCGTCGGCATGATTCTGTGCTTCGGCGCGCTGGCCGCGCAGGGAAGCCATTTCTGCACGGGCAAGCGACGTCATGCCGGGGTTGTTGAGCTTGGAATATCCGGAAGCCATGAGCCGCCACAACTCGAAACTTCCCGCCTCCTGGTACTTGGCCTGTTCGAGGTTTCGGATGGCCTCGCGCTCGTTCTCGACGTTGTTGGTATCGAGCAGGGCGCGCGCGAAGTCGATCTTCACGATGGCTGCGGCAGGCAGCAGCTGGACCGCGCGCCGATAGGATGCGATCGACTCGTTGGCGCGCCCGTTCTCGTAGAGCATCTGGCCTTTGACTTCGTGGAAGTATCCGTCGTTGGGATACTCTTTCAGCAGCCCGTCGATGGTGAGCAGCGCGGAGCCCAGCGCGCCCTTGCGATAGAGGGCAATGGCGCGGGCGTAGCGGGCCGGTACGGCGCGGTCGCCTTCGACATAGCGCGACAGGGCGAGGTCGGGTGCAATGAAGCCGTAGAGCTTGGCCACCATGCGCTGATGCAGCATCAGGGCTTGCGGCGAATCGGGCGTCTTCATGTAGGGGGAATTCTTCGCGGCTTCCTCGAAGGCCGCGATCCGCTCCGGCGTCAGCGGATGGGTCGTGAGATAGGGATCGCGCCGGTTGATGGCGAGCTTTTCCTCGCGCTGCAGGATGCGCAGAAACTCGATCGTTCCCGACGGCGACTGGCCGGTGCGCTGCAGGTAGCTGATCGCGGCCTGGTCGGCGGCGCTTTCCTGCGTCTGCGTGTACTTGAGGAAGGACATCAACGAGCCCGGCGCCATCGGCTTGCCGCCCATGCCGCCCGAGCCGGCTGGGCCACCAAGACCGCCGCCGCCGCCGCTCACGGCGCCGCCCGCCATGGCGCCGCCCGCCAGGATGGTCTCCAGGATCTGCAGCGTCGACAGGCTGCGCAGTTCTTCGTGCATGCGCGCCAGATGGCCGCCTGCAATGTGACCGCTTTCGTGCGCCATGACGCCGATCAGCTGATTGGGCCGCTCCGTGCGCATGATCAGGCCGGTATTGATGAAGATGCGCTGGCCGCCGGCCACGAAGGCGTTGAGCGAATTGTCCTGGACGAGCATGATCTCGACGCCGTTGGGGTCGAGACCGGCTGCTTTCCAGATCGGGACCGTGAAGGTGCGGATCGTGGATTCGATCTCGGCGTCGCGGATGAGATTGAGGCGTTGACCTTGCTGCGCTGTCGCGGCACGAAACGGCGCCAGCGCCAGGAAGGCGAGACAGATGAGGGTAGTGATGCGTCTGAACACGGGTGGCACGGCTCTGCAAAAGGCTAGAAACGGTCAGCGGTCGCGTCAATTGTACAGCGCCGCGCTAATTGCGGCTGCTGCCTTCTTGCTGTCGGGTTGTGGCACAAATGAGACGAGCCGGGAGATCGACCGGGCCAACAATGCCGCCAATCCGGCCGGTCTGCCGCCGGGGCGGCAGGGCCTTTCACGGGTTGTCGCGACCTCGTCTTTCGCCGCAGCGACCGCCGACGAAAGCCGCGCCGCCGAAATCGGCCGCGACATCCTCGCCAACGGCGGTAATGCCACCGACGCGGCGGTCGCCATGTATTTTGCATTGGCCGTGACCCTGCCGTCGGCGGCCAGCCTCGGCGCGTCGGGCGCCTGTATCGTTCATGACGACAAGAGCAAGCAGGCCGAATCGTTCGTCTTCGCGCCGATTGCAGCGCCCGGGCCGATCAAGGGCGCGTCGTTCTCGGTGCCGAACGGCGTGCGCGCCGTCACCTTGATGCATGTTCGCCACGGCTCGTCGCGCTGGGAGGCGGTGGTCGCACCGGCCGAGCGGCTGGCGCGTTTCGGCGTGCCGGTCTCGCGGGCCCTGTCGCGCGACTTGCAGGCAGGCGCGGGCATGCTCGGGGATAACGAGGCGCAGCGGATTCTGGGCAACGCTCGCGAAGGATCCAATCTCATCCAGACGGAACTGGCGGGGACGCTGGGCGCCATCCGCCAGCGCGGCGGCGCCGAGTTCTTCCAGGGTCAGCTCGCGCGGACCATCTCGGAACAGATTTCCCAGGCCGGCGGCAGCATGCCGGTCGATGTGCTGCGCAGCGCCGTGCCGCAGGCGAGCGCGCCGATGAGTGAATCGCACTATCGCCGTCGGGTCTACGTGTCGCCGGCGCCGATGGCGGGCGCTTCCGCCCTCGCCGGCTGGAAGGGCAGCGCGCCGGGCGGCGCCGTGCCGGTCGACTCCAACGGCTTTGCCGGTCTGGCCGCAGCCGATGGCCAGGGCGGGGCGGCTGCATGCGCTCTGTCGATGGGGCAGCTTTTCGGCGCTCGCGTCATGGTGCCGAACACCGGCATCCTGCTCGGTGCGCCGACGGCCAATGCGGCCGCGGTCAGCCCGCTCATCATCGCCAATCCCAGCAACGGCGAATTCACGTTCGCAGGTGCCGGTGGCGGTGCGGCGACGGCGGCCCAGGCGCTGGGCTGGGTGGCGCGCGGCGCGATCGAAGATGACAGGCCATTGGGAACCGTGCTGTCGCAAACGCGCGGTCAGGGCGGCTTCGTGAACGCCATCGCTTGTCCCTCTGGTTTGCGGGCGAACGGAAGTACCTGCCGTGCGGCCGCAGATCCCGCCGGCGCGGGCCTCGCTGCGATCGCGCAGTAAGCGGCGACCTTTATGTCGGGCAAGCTCTCGCGTCGCGCAGGCGGCGTCGATCCCTTCATTGTCATGGACGTGATGGCCGCGGCCGCCGAGAAGGAGGCCGCCGGCGATACCGTCATCCACCTCGAAGTGGGGCAACCCAGCACGCCCGCGCCCAAGGGCGCACTGGCTGCGGCTCATGCCGCGCTGGACAACGACCGCATCGGCTATGCCGCCGCGCTCGGCGTGCCGGCGCTGCGCGAACGCATCGCGCGGTTCTATCGCGAGGCCTATGGCGCCGAGGTTTCGCCGGACCGCGTGATCGTGACCACCGGATCGTCCGGCGGTTTCCCTCTGGCCTTCCTGGCGAGCTTCGATGTCGGCGATCGCGTTGCGCTCGCGGCACCGGGCTATCCGGCCTATCGCAACATCCTGACGGCGCTGAACCTCGAAACCGTCGATCTGCCGACATCTGCCGCGGATCGCTATCAGCCGACGGTCGAAGCGCTGGAAAAGGCCGGGCGCATCGACGGGCTGATCGTGGCGAGCCCGTCCAATCCGACCGGCACGATGGTGAACCGGGCCGAGCTCAAGGTGCTGGCGGACTGGTGCAATGCCAAGGGCGTGCGCCTGATCTCCGACGAGATCTATCACGGCATCGTCTACGAGGGCGAAACCGCCTCGGCGGTCGAGGTCACCGACAGCGCGATCGTGGTCAACAGCTTCTCCAAGTACTTTTCGATGACCGGCTGGCGTGTCGGCTGGCTGGTCGTTCCGCCGGATCTGGTGCGGCCCATCGAACGGTTGACGCAGAACTTCTTCATCTCGGTGCCGACGCTCAGCCAGTACGCCGCGCTCGCTGCCTTCGAGTGCCGCGACGAACTCGACGGCCATGTCCATCGCTACCGCACGAATCGCGACCTCCTGATGGCTGGTCTCCCGGCCGCGGGCCTGGATCGCCTGACGCCGGCCCAGGGCGCGTTCTATATCTATGCCGACGTCTCCCACCTCACCAACGACAGTCGCGAGTTCTGCCGGCTCATGTTGCGCGAGGCCGGCGTCGCGACGACGCCCGGCGTCGACTTCGACCGTGCCCGCGGGGCGGGGACCCTGCGCATCTCCTTCGCCGGATCGACCGCCGAGATGGAAGAGGCGGTGCGTCGGCTCAAGGCCTGGCGTCGCGCTTGAGGAGATTTGCGATGAGATTGTTCCCGGCGGCTTCTCTTGTCGTTGCTCTGACGATGGCTGCGGCGGCTCAGGCGCAGAGCGGGCCGAGCTTCGATTGTGCGAAGGCCTCCAACGTCGTGGAGCGGGCGGTCTGCAAGGACGCCGATCTCGCCAAAGCGGATCGCGAGCTGGCGGGCCTCTATACGGCGTTGCTGGGGCGGTTGAGCGGGCCGGCCAAGGAAAACCTGGAGAAGAACCAGGTGAGCTGGATCGTAAGCCGCAATCGCAGTTGCGGCGCCAGCGAGCCCGACATGGCGACCTACTGCCTCAAGAAGCGATACGAGGAGAGGATCGCCGACCTCAAGGCATCCGGCACGGGCACCTATCCCTTCGTCGAGGCGCAGACGATCGAGAAGAGGGGCAAGGTCGGCAAGGTCAACTATTCCATCGACATTCTCTATCCGCGCTTCGCCGGAAAGACGGCCGACTTCGCCGCGGTCAACAAGGTCTATGCCGACAATGCTGCCAAGGCGGCACGCGAGACGACGCCGACGGCCGATGCCGGCGTGGATCGGCCGCAGGAATGGTCGGCGATGGGCAGCTACGCCCTCTACCGCCCCGGCCCGGACGCCATCACGGTGGCGCTGGACTTCTGGAGCTATACCGGCGGCGCCCACGGCTACGGCGCCATCACCTGCAAGTTGGTCGATCTGCGCACGGGCAAGGCAGTGGCGCCCGAGGCGGTGTTTGCACCGGGCGATCAATGGCTGAAGGCGCTGGTCGCTCTCACGGCTGCCGATCTCAAAAAACAGTTCGTCGAGAATCCCGGCTTCGACGACGCCTTGAAGCCGGCAAGCCTCACCAAGCTGCTGCGCGAGGGCGGCCACTATTGCTGGCAGGCCGGCAAGCTGCAGCTCTACTTCAATGCCTACGAGGTCGGGCCCTACGCCGCGGGCGCCTACACGGTCGACATTCCCTATGCGCAGTTGCGCTCACATCTGCGCGCGGGCAGTCCGATCGCTCACTAATTCTCAGCTAGTGCAGCTTGCGGCGGTCGCGGGTCGCCGTCGGTGAACCCGCAGGCGCTGCGCGCTCGGTCGCGACAGCGGGGACCGGCCCCGAATGATGGCTCGCCATGTGCCAGCCATCGCTCAGTCGCACATAGAGATTGCTCGCCATGAGCTGGCCGTTGGGCAGGATTTCCCGGCAGATCACCAGTGCCAATCCAGGTCGGCCGACCACCCATTCCTCGGTGCAGCGCACGCGCGGCGCCTCGGGGTGCTTCATGATGGCGCGCCAGCTCGCCATGATCTCGGCGCGGTCGTGGAGCGCGGCCTGTCCGGGATGTAGGCAGACGACCGATCCGGTCGGTGCCCAGATCTGATCCATCGCGTCGGCATCGCGGTCGTTGAACGCGCGATAGAAGGCACGATTGGCGGCCAGCACCGCATCGCGTTCGTCATCGTCGAATTCCGCCAGGAGCGGCGGCAGGCGAGGTGGACGGCGAGGCATTCGATCCTCGAAACTCCCGGGTTGCGCGCCACAGGATTAGCCGACAGAGAAGGGGCATCCAACCGCCGAGATGATGATGTCCATCCCCAAGCTCGAATTCCCGCCGTTCCACCTGCCTGCCGAAGCCGAGGCCCTGCGCGGCGAGGTCCGCGCCTTCCTCAAGGAGACGTTGCCCGGCATCCAGACCGAGGATCGCTTCGCGAGCTGGAATACGCCGTCACCCGAATTCAGCCGGGCGTTGGGCGCCAAGGGCTGGCTCGGCATCACCTGGCCGAAGAAGTACGGCGGCGGCGAGCGCACCTTCCTCGACCGCTATGTCGTGACCGAGGAACTGCTGGGCAACAGCGCGCCGGCCGGCTCGCACTGGGTTGCCGACCGCCAGTCCGGTCCGCTTCTGCTGAAGTTCGGCAGCGAGCAGCAGCGCCAGGCAATCCTGCCGCGCATTACGCGCGGCGAGTGCTACTTCAGCATCGGCATGAGCGAGCCCGACTCGGGCTCGGACCTGGCTTCCGTGCGTACGCGCGCCGAGCCGGTTCCCGGCGGCTTTCGCGTCAACGGCACCAAGGTGTGGACCTCCGGCGCGCATCGCAACCACTACTGCATCACGCTGGTGCGGACCTCGGGCCAGCACGGCGACCGCCACAAGGGGCTGAGCCAGCTCCTGGTCGATCTCAAGACGCCGGGCGTCACCATCCGCCCGATCATCAACCTCGCCGGAAGGCACGACTGGAACGAGGTCACATTCTCCGATGCGTTCATCCCCGAGGATTGCCTGATCGGCAACGAGGGCGATGGCTGGCTGCAGGTGACGAGCGAACTCGCCTTCGAGCGCTCCGGCCCCGAACGCTTCATGCAGAACGTCTACGTGCTGCGCGAGCTGATCCGCGTGCTCGGCCGCCAGCCGGCCAAGCGCGCCAGCGCCATCGTCGGCCGTCTGATCGCGCGCCTCTGGACTCTGCGCCAGATGTCGACCGCGGTGGCCGGCATGATGCAGGGCGGCAAGTCGCCGGCGATCGAGGCGTCCCTGGTGAAGGACCTCGGCACGATCTACGAGCAGGACCTGCCGGAGATCGCACGCACACTGGCGGAGTCCGATGCCACGACCGAGGACGATCTCGCCGATTTCCTCGATATCGCTCAGTACGCCACGATGATGGCCCCGAGCTACACCATCCAGGGCGGCACCACTCAGGTCCTGCGCGGCATCGTTGCCCGCGGCCTCGGACTGCGTTGAGGAGAACGACCATGGACCGCGAAACCCGCGACATGTTGCTGGAAACCGCCGGCCGCTTCTTTTCCGAGCGCAGCGGCAAGGAAGTCGTGAACGGTGTCGAGAAGGGGGTATGGCCCGCCGATCTCTGGAAGGAGATCGAGGAGATGGGCCTGCCGCTGATCGCTGTGCCCGAAGCCCAGGAAGGCGTGGGCGGCACGCTGGCCGATCTGCTGGCGCTCCTGCGCGTGGCCGGCGAGCATGCCGTGCCTGTGCCGCTCGCCGAGACGACGCTTGCAAATCTCCTGGTCGCTGCGTCGGGCGGCAAGCCCGCAAGCGGACCTTCGACGCTGGCGCTCGGCGGCAGCGATCTGTCGCTTCAGGGCAATCGGCTCTCGGGCAGGGTGATGCGCGTGCCGTTCGCCAGCGTCGCCGACCGTTTCGTGTCAGTCGTCAGCGCCGGCGGCAAGCCGACCCTGGTGGTCGTGGCGCGCGACGAGGCGTCCGTCGAGGAGACGCCGAGCCATGCCGGCGAGCCCTACGGCACGGTGGTCTTCGACAATACGCCGGTCGAATTCTCGGCGGCGTCGGCGGTGAGTGCCGACCGCGCGCTGGAACTCGCCGCGCTGACGCGCACGATGCAGATGGCGGGCGCGGCCGACAAGGTGCTGGTGACCGCGGTCGAGTACTGCAAGCAGCGCGTCCAGTTCGGCCGGCCGATTTCGAACTTCCAGGCGATCCAGCACATGCTGGCGGAGCTGGCGAGCTGCGTGGCGGCCACCATCGCATCGGCCGAATCGGCCTCACGCGATGCCGACGAAGGCGGCCTGGCAGACGGCGGCAGCTTTTCGATCGCGGCGGCCAAGACCCAGTGCTCGGACTTTGCGCACCGCATCGCGGCGCTCTCGCACCAGTCGATGGGCGCCATGGGCTTCACCCACGAACACATCCTGCATCACTACACGCGCCGCCTCTGGGTGTGGCGTCGCGACTTCGGCAGCGAGGCCTTCTGGGGCGAGAAGATCGGCCAGGCCTTCGCCAAGGCCGGCCGCGACGCCATGTGGCCCGCTCTCACCGAGAGCAGATACGCCGCCTGACCGGCAACCAAGTCGGCCCTCATCCATTTTCTCCATTGGGATCGTGCCCAATGGAGAATCCATGGCTCGCGACGACAAGGCGAAGCAGGACATCAAGCGCGCCTATGGCCGCTACAGCGCCTCTGACCAGGCGGACAAACGCCGGCGCGACGAGCAGCGTGATCATGGCGTTTACGGCTACCCGCCGGACGATACTCCTGGCCAGGAGCGGGACGGCACGGCCCGCAAGCCAGGCGCCGGCCGGCGCCCGAGGAAACCGGCCCGTCCATCTTCCCGCAACAGTACCGTCAAACGCTGATTCAATGTGGCGTTCTTGGAGCCGGCCGCGGGATCGCGCGCCGTAAGCGCATAGGCATCGTTACAAATCTCCCTGAGAAGTAATGCCGGGCGTACGGGCGGGCGCTATATATCCGTTTGGGTATAACGGATAGTTTTTCATTAACTCCATAATTACTGTGTCCGCAATTCTATTGGATATCGATATATTCACTCTGATATATCGAAGGATCGGAATGCGGGGAGATCTTCATGTTGGCAACTCGTCGAGTTTTTGCGGCGGCCCTGGCCGCGGCCGCGCTGATGTCAGCTGCCGGTGGGGCACGGCCCGCTGAGGCCCAGGGCAAGGACGTCGTCATCCTCGCGGCCGCCAGCTTGAAGAATGCCCTCGATGACGCCTCGGCGGCCTGGACCAAGGAGACCGGCAAGTCGACCAAGATTTCCTATGCCGCAAGCTCGGCTCTCGCCAAGCAGGTCGAGGCTGGAATTCCCGCCGACATTTTCATCTCGGCCGACGTTCCCTGGATGACCTATGTCGCCGAGCGCAAGTTGATCAAGGCTCCGAGCCGGTCAGACTTCCTTGGCAATCAGATCGTGCTGATTGCGGGCAAGGATTCCAAGATCGATCTCAAGATCGACAAGGGCTTCGGTCTGCGCGCCGCGTTGGGCAACGACGGCCGCCTGGCCATGGGCAATGTCGACTCGGTTCCGGCCGGCAAGTACGGCAAGGCGGCGCTGGAGTCGCTGGGCGTATGGTCGTCGGTGGCCGATCGCGTCGCCCAGGCCGAGAATGTGCGCATGGCGCTCACGCTTGTCTCGCGCGGCGAGGCGCCGCTGGGCATCGTCTACAAGACCGATGCCGCATCCGATCCGAATGTGCGCATCGTCGGCGCCTTTCCCGACGGCACGCATCCGCCGATCATCTATCCGATGGCGCTGCTCGCCGGCTCGACCAATCCCGATGCGCGGGCCTTCGTCGACTATCTGAAGTCGCCGGCCGCCGGGCCCTTCTTCGAGAAGCAGGGCTTTACTGTACTGAAGTAGGAGCCGTCGCTTCGCTGCCGGCCATCCGACGCCTAGTTGAGCGCGGCCCGCGGCTGATCGACGTCGGTGTCGACCAGGGACGTGGCCAGCCCTCCGGCATCTTCGGGCGACAAGGCAAAGGACACCCTGAAGCCATCCGGTGTCGTCATGGTGAGGATCCGGCTGTCGCTGCCGGCCGCGGCCTGCAGGGAAAAGCCACCCATCGGGTAGACGACCTTCAGCGTATCGTCGCGATAGCGGACCTTCAGAGCCTGCTCGATGACGTTGGGCAAGGTCATCAGCAGCGAGCGCAGGCAATCGGTCGGTAACACGACCGAGGCAGGGCGGCCGTCCGTGTCTTCCATGACAATGCGAAACGAGTCGCCCGTGGGATCGACCTGGCAGGTGGTCAGAGCCTTGCCGACGATTTCCATGGCGAGATACCCGTGTTCGTGAACAACGCTATATTCAGTAAGATATAGCGAAGGACGGCGCAAGCGGCGCTCGGGCAGGGGGAGAGCCGGATGCTAGTGCGGCTTGTCGGCCGACGGGGTTAGCAGACGGGCAAGAGAGCGCATCTCGGAGATCGAGGCGCCGTAGGCGCGGCGTTCCATTTCGCGGTAGAGCCGCACGATGTCGTTGCCGATTTCTGTAACCACCGCGCCACCGCCGCCGCCGCCGCCGGTCTGGGCCGTGACGACCGGCGCACGAAACATCTTGTTGAGTTCGTCGATCAGCAGCCATGCCTGACGGTAGGACATTGCCAGGGCACGGCCGGCGGCAGAGATCGAGCCGGTCTCGTTGATCAACTCCAGAAGGCGGACCTTGCCCGGTCCGATGGATCGCTCTCCACTGAAGTCGATCCGCAGATGCAATGAAGTCTTTTCCGCAGTCTTGGCGGCTGGCTTGGCTGGCGCACGTCCCATATGCCGATTATGCGACGGGGCATGGAGCAAGACCAGCCGGTTGGCGTTGCATGTGCGAGCTGTCGCGGTACAAAGTCCGTGCGAGCGGTAATGGTAGACGCAGCGATGGATGAAAAATGAAGAATGTCGAAGGCGATCTCGGCCTCCTCAGGGAGCGTCTGCTGCAGTGGTTGATGAACGACGCTCTGCCGATCTGGTGGAACGTCGGTGCGGACAAGACGGGAGGCGGCTTCCACGAGGCCATTGACCATGCCGGCCGGCCGGTCATCGCCGATCGCCGGGCGAGGGTGCAGGCGCGGCAGATCTTCACCTATGCGGTGGCGCGGGACATGGGCTGGAACGGGCCGGCCGAAGAAGCCATGACGCACGGTCTGGATTACTTCCTGGGTCGCTATCGCCGGCCGGACGGCCTGTTCTGCAATTCCCTGACCGTCGACGGCAAGCAGGCCGAAGCAGCGCCTTACCTCTACGAGCAAGCCTTCGCGCTTCTGGCCATGGCGACGGCCCATGGGCCCGAGAAGCGGATGCCGGAGCTGGTGCCGGTTGCCGAGCAACTCTTGGGGAAGTTGCTCAGCGAGCGGCGAGGCCGTGCCGGCGGTTTCACCGGCTTCGTGGACGATGCCGTCTACCAGTCCGACCCCCACATGCACCTCTTCGAGACGGCATTGGCCTGGGAGGAGATTTCGTCTGACCCGCGCTGGTCTCGTTTGGCGGACGAGTTGGCCGAGCTCTGCCTTGCACGTTTTATCACCAAGGATCGCGGCATCCTGCTCGAATACTTCGACTCCTCCTGGGCGCCGGCGGCGGGCGATATGGGGCGTCTGGTCTGGCCGGGCCATCAGTTCGAGTGGGCCGGCCTGCTGGAGCGCTGGGCGCTCGCGCGCGGCCGCGAGGATGTCCGCAAGGTCGCGCGGTGCCTCTATCGTATCGGGGCGGATCACGGCATCGATGCCAAGCGCGGCGTGGCGGTCTTCGAATTGACGGACGAGATGGCCGTAAACGATCCCAAGGCGCGGCTCTGGGCGCAGGCCGAATGGCTGAAGGCCGCGATCATCCTGGCGCGCTCCGAGACCGATGAGGCGACGCGGCTGGCCTATCTCGCCGATGCTGCGGCAGGAGCGCGGTCGTTGCAGCGCTTCCTGGAGATGCCTGTTGCCGGTCTGTGGCGGGACAAGCTGACCGGCGAGGGCGAGTGGATCGACGAGCCCGCACCGGCGAGCTCGTTCTATCACATCATCGATTCGCTGCGCGTGCTGGCGGCCTGGCAGGCTCAGGCGGCCTGATAGCCGATCACGGCCTTGGTCTCGAGGAACTCTTCGAGACCCCACTTGCCGTACTCGCGTCCGTTGCCCGACTGCTTGTAGCCGCCGAAAGGTGCGGCGGTGTCACCCATCGGATAGTTCACGTGCACGTTGCCGGCGCGCATCTGCGACGCGACCTTGCGGGCATGGTCGAGGTTGGCGCCCTGCACGTAGGCTGCCAGCCCGTAGATCGTATCGTTGGCGAGGCGGATGACCTCTTCCTCGTTCTTGTAGGGCAGGATGGCGATGACCGGCCCGAAGATCTCTTCGCGGGCGACGGTCATGTCGTTGGTGACGTTCGCGAAGACCGTCGGCCGCACGTAGAAGCCGCGGTTCAGGTTCTCCGGACGACCAGGGCCGCCGGTCACGAGTTCCGCACCCTCGTCGATGCCGGCCTGGATGAGGCGCTGGATTTTCTCGTACTGCGCGGCGTTCACGACCGGACCCAGCCGAGTCTCGGGATTGCGCGGATCGCCGACCACGAAGCGCTCGGCGGCCACCTTGGCGATCGCCTTGACCTCATCATGCCGTTCCTGCGGCACGAACATGCGGCTGGGCGCAGTGCAGGACTGGCCCGAGTTCACCATCATGCTGTTGATGCCCTTGGTGACGGCGGTCTGGAAGTCGACGTCGGGCAGCAGGATGTTGGCCGATTTGCCGCCCAGCTCCTGGGCGACGCGCTTGACCGTCAGCGCCGCCGCCTGCGCCACGCGGATGCCGGCGCGCGTCGAGCCGGTGAACGACATCATGTCGATGTCGGGATGGCTCGACATCGCCTCGCCGACGACAGCGCCCGTGCCCTGGACCATGTTGTAGACGCCCTTGGGGGTGCCGGCGGCGTGCATGATCTCGCTCCAGATGATGGCGTCGATCGGCGCCTCCTCTGAAGGCTTCAGCACCATGGTGCAGCCGGCGGCGAGGGCGGGGAGCACCTTGCAGGCGATCTGGTTGGTCGGCCAGTTCCACGGCGTGATGAGACCGCAGACGCCGATCGGTTCGCGCGCAATCAGCGTCGTGCCCTCGACCGTCTCGAACGGGTAGGTTTCGAGCACGGAGATCATGCGCTCGAGATGGGCGGTGCCGCGACCGGCCTGGATGTCGCGGGCGAACTGCAGCGGTGCGCCCATCTCGCGCGAGATGGCATCGCCCACATCGCTGCGGCGCTTGTTGTATTCGGCCAGGATGGCGCGCAGCAGGTCGAGCCGTTCCTTGCGTGTCGTGCGGGAGTAGGAAGCGAAGGCAGTGCGGGCCGCGGCCACCGCGCGGTCGACGTCGGCGGCGCTGCCGACGGCGATCTGCGTATAGGTCTCTTCCGTCGAGGGGTCGATGACGTCGAGCAAGGCCGGCTTCACCGGGTCCACCCATTTGCCGTCGATGTAGAACTGCGTCTCGTGTGCCATGGGATCCTCCGGATTGGTGTAATTCCTGCGCTTCGCTGTATATATATAGATATAACGTCAGGAAAGTACCACCTGGCAAAGCCAAATGTGGAGGAAGTTAGATCCGCGGCAACGGCGGTCGTGCGTTGCCTAGTCGTTGGCCTGGTAGAACAATTTCTTTCCGGAGCAGCGTATTCGGTATGCCTAATGCGACATAACGAACGCAGCCAGAAATAGCCGGCTATTTCAGCGCAACGACGTTGAGCCGGCCGGCCGGGCCCGGCCGGGGCGGCGCAGGGCCGGGGACGGCGCCGGGCGGTGCCGACAGGGCCTCGCGCACCTTCTGGGCGAGGTCGCGCTTGCGATAGGGCTTCGGCAGCAGGAGCACGCCGGCTTCCAGGCGGCCATCGTTCTGCAATGCGCCTTCGGCATAGCCCGAGGTGAACAGGACCCGAAGGCCGGGCCGGGCGCGGCGTGCTTCTTCGGCGACTTCGCGGCCGTTCAGGCCGCCCGGCATGACGACGTCGGTGAACAGGAGGTCGAAGTCGCCGGCACGATCCAGCAACTCCAGGGCTTCGCGGCCGCTGGCGGCGCTCGTGGCCTCGTAGCCCAGGCTGGCGAGCATGGCGGAGACGTGGAAGCGCACCTCGTCATTGTCCTCGACCAGGAGGATGCGTTCCTTGCCGCGCGGCGCCGCCTCTGCCGACATGGCAAGCTGCTCGGTGGTGCCTTCGACCCTCGGCAGATAGATGCGAACTGTCGTTCCCCAGCCGACCTGGGACTGGATGTCGATATGGCCCTTCGACTGATGGACGAAGCCGTGGACCATCGAGAGGCCAAGCCCGCTGCCCTTGCCGACATCTTTGGTGGTGAAGAAGGGTTCGAAGGCGCGCGAGGCGACGTCGGCCGGCATGCCGGTGCCGCTATCGGTCACGGCGAGCATCACGTAGTCGCCGGGCGCGATTTCACCTTCGTTGCCTCGGGCAAAGCTCACGTTGCCGGTCTCGATCACCAGCCGGCCACCCACCGGCATGGCGTCGCGGGCATTGATGCAGAGGTTGACCAGGGCGGTCTCGAACTGGCTGCGATCGACGCTGGTGTAGCCCAGTTCGTCCGCCAGCCGCATGTCGATGTCGATCTCGCCGCCCAAGGTGCGATGCAGGAGACTTCCTGTGACGGTGATCAGTGCGTTGAGGTCGGTGATCTGCGGCCGCAAGGTCTGCTTGCGCGAGAAGGCGAGGAGCTGCCGGGTCAGGTCGGCGGCACGCCGCGCGGCGCCGCCGATGCGCTCCAACCGCTCGGCCATCTGCTTGTCGAGGGTCTCCTCCTGCAAGGCCTCAACGTTGGCGGCAATCACCATGAGGATGTTGTTGAAGTCGTGCGCGACGCCGCCGGTCAGCTTACCGACCGCATCGAGGCGCTGCGATTGGCGAAGCTGCTCTTCGAGATGGCGCTGCTGCGTCACGTCGATCATCGAGCCGACCATGCGCAGCGGCTTGCCGGCTTCGTCGCGGATGACGCGCCCGCGATCGATGACGACAATCGAGGAGCCATCGCCGCAGAGAAAGCGATACTCGTCCTGCCAGTCGTTGAGCCGGCCATTGATCACGGCATAAATCCCGGCGACGACGCGCTCGCGATCGTCAGGATGGATATGGTCCTTCCAGCTCGCCGACGGCGCGTCAGGGCCGAATTCGTGCCTGAAGCGCAGTTTCAGACCGTCGTTCCAGCGGATCATATCGCTGGTCAGGTTCCAGTCCCAGACGACATCGGCCGTGGTCTGGGCGACGATGCTCAGTCGCTCCTCGCTTTCGCGCAGCTTGAGTTCGGCAAGCTTGGCGTCGGTGACGTCCTTGGCCACGCCGACCCGTCGTATCAGCCTGCCTTGGCCGTCGTATACCGGGAAGGCCCGGTCTTCGATCCATCGCACCGTACCGTCGGGCCGTATCAGGCGAAAATGGTTGAGGTGCGATCCGTTCGGGAAGTGTGTCGCGGGGAGTTGGATGCGGGCGCGATCCTCGGGATGGATGGCATCGAGCAGCTCGTTCAAACTGTGATAGAGCGCTTCGCTGCGTCGGCCCGAGATCTTCTCGTAGGCGGGATTGACGTAAAGCACGCGATTGTCAGGAACGGTCGCAATCCAGAATATCTCGTCGACATTCTCCGCAAGCTGGAGGGCGCGCCGCTCGCTTTCGCGAAGGGCTTCGTCGCGCCGCACATGTTCGATGCCCAGAGCCGCGAGCTTGGCGAAATGGGTAAGCACGGCGAGATCGGCTTCGGTCGGGCCCCTGGCCGCATCGCGATAGACCGCGAAAGCGGCGACGGGCGAGCCGTCTGAGTGCAGGATCGGCATCGACCAGCAGGCACGCAGCCCGTGGCTGGCCGCGACAGCGTGCAGGTCGGCCCAAAGCGGATTGCTGCCGATGTCGTCAGCGACGACGAGCTGGCGCCGATGAATGGCCGTTCCGCAGCAGGCCGAATCGGGGCCGATGGCCAGCCCGTCGAGGGCCGACAGGAACGACGGAGGCAGGTAAGGGGCAGCACCGACACTCAGGCGTCCGGTATCGGGGGCGATCAGGAGGATCGAGGCACGCTGTCCCGGCGATATGTCGCTGATCGATCGGGCGCAGGCCCGCAGGATCGTCGTCAATGCGCCGCCAAGCGCAATCAGCCGCAGGACGCGATTGCTCGCGCGTTGTTGCAGCTCCTCGCGTTTGCGGACAGTGATGTCGCCGATATGGACCGTGAGTCCGTCGTCCAGCGGATCGGCGGTGACGTCCAGCCAACGGTCGCAGGGTTCGTGGAATATCTCGAAGCGATGACGCTCCGTCTTTCGTAGAGCCGTTTGCAAGCCGGCAGACAGGGCCGTGCCGGTGAGGTCTTCGCCAATGGCGCCAAGCAAACGGGTCGCCTCGCGGCTGATGAAAGTGACGCGGAGGTCGCGGTCGACGGCCAGGATGCCGCCGGCAGCGTGATCGAGTGTTGTTCCTAAGTTCCGCCGGACAAGGCCGAGCTCGAACAGCTCGCTGATTTGCCGCGCCAGATCGATCAGCGCTTTTTCCTGAACGGGCTCGAGTACGCGTGGAGTGCTGTCGAGAACGGAAAGCGTTCCGATCGGCAAGCCGTCGCCGCAGCGTACGGGGACTCCGGCATAGAAGCGTGCCTTGGGGGGACCGACGACCAGCGGGCTTTCGCGAAACACCGGATCGAGCGCGGCATCTTGCACGACACAAAGATCGCCGATCTGGATGGTCCGTTCACAGAACGCCAGATCGCGGGGGATTTCGGAGACGCCGAGCCCGACCTGCGACTTGAACCATACTCGGTTTCGGTCGATCAGCCCGAAGGCCGCCATCGGGGTCCCGCAGATTCGGGCGGCCAGATTTGTCAGGGCGTCGAAAGTCGGCTCTGCAGGAGTGTCGAGAATGTCGTATTGGCGCAACGCCGCCAGGCGGGCGGCTTCTGGCCAGGCCGAGGCTTGCGGGCGTGCGATCGTCATATCCCTTGCCTATCAGGTGGCAGACCTGTCGCCAGCGGCGGAATGATCCGTTCTGGAACGAATGCGCCGCCGGCAAAGGGAGGGCGCTGCCTTTGGCATCATTCCGGCTCGATGCCGGCGATCTTCATCATGTCCCTGTAGAGCTGGATCTCGGCCACCATGATCCGGCGCATTTCCTCGGGGCTTGAAGGGGCGATCTCCGAGCCACCCTGCGCCTGGCGCTCGACATAGGTCGGGTCGGTGATGGCCTTCAGCATCGCCTCGCGCAGCTTTGTCTGGACCGGCTGAGGCACGCCGCGGGGCAGCAGGATGCCGGTCCAGGTCATCAGTTCGAAGTCGGGGATGCCCTGTTCGATCAAGGTCGGGATGTCGGGCGTCAGCTTGTAGCGGCCGCGGCTGCCGACACCCAGGCAGCGCACCGTGCCGGCCTTGACCTGCGGCAGGCTGGTCACCGGATCGGCGAAGCACATCTGCACGTGGCCGGCCATCAAGTCCTGCAGCGCGGCGGGCGTGCTCTTGTAGGGCACATGCACCATGTCGACGCCGGCCTTGGCCTTGAACAGCTCGCCGGAGATGCGGGTCGAGGCGCTGCCCGATCCGAAGTTGATCTTGCCGGGCTGGCGCTTGCACAGGGCCGCGAATTCCGGCGCTGACTTCGCCTCGACCTTGGCGTTGACGATCATGAACACCGGCGCCCGCCCGATGATCGTAACCGGATCGAAGTCCTTCAGCGGATCGTAGGAGAGGGACTTCATCATCGCGACATTGGAGGCCGCCGCCGTATTGGAGCAGACGAAGATGGTCTGCCCGTCGGGTTTGGCCTTGGCCGCGACTTCGGCCGCGATCGCGCCGTTGGCGCCGGGCTTGTTCTCGACGACGGCGGCAACGCCAAAGGCCCGATTCAATCCCTCGGCGACATTGCGCGCGCTCTGGTCGGTCGCCGAGCCGGGACCGAATGGGACGATGATGCGGAAGGGGCCGTTGGGAAAACTGTCGGCCTTCGCCGCGCCGCCGATGGACAGCGCGGCCGTACTGGCCAGAAGGAGGCGACGACGATCAATCATGCCGAAGATTGTCGTCGCTCCGGACGCGCAACTCCAGTTGCGCGTTTCTTACTGCGGGTAGTGCCGCGTTAGCGGCGCCACCATCCGCGCTTGGGTTTTTCCGGCGGCGCGTCGATCACGGGGACCGGGGGCGGCGCGGGGGCGGGTTCGGGCTCGGCCGGCGGGGCCGCAACCATCGCCGGCGTAACCGCGACGGGCTCTGCGGGAGGTGGCGGCGGGGGAGGCGGAGGCTCGGCCGCCTCGACATTCACCGGCGGGCCGGGATCGAAGGGCGCGAATTCCATCGGCGGTGCGGCATCGACAAGCGCCGGCTCGTGCGTCGCGGTTGCAGGCGGGAACTCCGAAGCAGATTCCTCCTGCCCCGTCGAGGCGTCTGCCGCCGGTGCATCTTCGCCATTGGCGCTCTGCTCGTGCTGCGGGAAGTCACCCGGCTCGGCTTCACCGTTCTCGCGGCGACGGCGACGGCCACCGCGGCGGCCACGACGGCGGCGGCGATCGCCGCCACGTTCGTCGTCGGTTGCGTCGCCGTTGGTTGCGCCTTCGGCCTGTTCGCCGTCGGCCCGTTCGCCTTCGGCCTGCTCGGCACCGCTTTCCGGCGCATCGCTCTCGTCGGCGTCGCTCTCGCGGGAAGCATCGTCGCGCGGCTCATCGCTGGCGCCTTCTTCGCCGGCCACGCGCGGACGATCAGACTCCTCGCCCTCGCTCTCGCCATCGCGGCGGCCACGACGACGACGACGGCGACGGCGGCCACGACCGCGGCCATTCTCATCGTCGGCGCTGCGCTCCTCGCCACGATCCTCGCTGTCGCCACGGCTCTCGGTCTCGTCTTCGTGCTCTGCCGGAGCAGCTTCACCCGACGTTTCCTCGTAGCTGGCGCGCGCCAGCTCCTGGGCCGGCCGCTCGCTGCGATCTTCGCGGCGCGAACGCACGCGCTCGATCTCGCAGTCCGCCGCATGCAGCTCGTCGTCGGCCTCGATCGTGACATGGAAGTTGTAGCGGTTCTCGATGTCGCTGAGTGTGTGCCGCTTCTGGTTGAGCAGGTAGAGCGCCACGTTCGGCGGCAGGCTGACCAGGATTTCGCTCGCCCGCCGACGCACGCCTTCTTCCTCGATGGCGCGCAAGGCATGCAGCGCGGCGGACTCGATCGAACGGATGCGGCCGGTACCGGCGCAATGCGGGCAGGTCTCGGTCGAGTGCTCGAGCAGGCTGGGCCGCAGCCGCTGGCGCGACATCTCGAGCAGGCCGAAGGCGGAGATGCGGCCGATCTGGATGCGGGCGCGGTCGTTGCGCATCGCATCCTTCACCTTGTGCTCGACCTGGCGCTGGTGGCGCGTCTCCTCCATGTCGATGAAGTCGATCACGATCAGGCCGGCAAGGTCGCGCAGGCGGACCTGGCGGGCGATTTCCTCGGCCGCCTCGATGTTGGTCCGGACCGCCGTCTCCTCGATGTTGCGCTCCTTCGTCGAGCGGCCCGAGTTGACGTCGATGGCGACCAGCGCCTCGGTCGGATTGATCACGATGTAGCCGCCGGAGCGCAGCTGCACCGTCGGCGAATGCATCGCGTCGAACTGGCTCTCCACCTGGTAGCGGTGGAAGAGGGGAATCGGCTCCCGGTAAAGCTCGACCTTGTTGGCCTGGTGCGGCACGAGCTGCCGCATGAATTCGGATGCCGCCTGGAAGCCGGCTTCGCCCTCGACCAGAACCTGGGCGATGTCGGTGTCGTAGACGTCGCGCAGCGACCGCTTGATGAGGTCGCCTTCTTCGTAGATCAGCGCCGGCGCCGTCGAGCGCATGGTGAGTTCGCGGATCGAATCCCAGAGGCGCGACAGATATTCGTAGTCGCGCTTGATATCGATGGTACTGCGTTCGAGGCCGGCAGTGCGCAGGATCACGCCCATGCCCTGCGGCACGTCGAGCTCGGCCAGGATCTCCTTCATGCGCTTGCGGTCGGCGGGGTTGGAGATCTTGCGCGAGATGCCGCCGCCACGGCCGGCGTTGGGCATCAGCACGCAGTAGCGGCCGGCCAGGGACAGGTAGGTGGTCAGCGCCGCGCCCTTGTTGCCGCGCTCTTCCTTGACGACCTGCACCAGCAGGATCTGCCGGCGCTTGATGACTTCCTGGATCTTGTACTGGCGGATCGGGTTGCGGCGGCGACGCTCGCGCGTCTCGCGCTCCTCGACGACCTCGTCGCCGCCCAGAGTCTCGACCGTGACGTCGGGCTGCGGTGCCTCCGACGGATCGGTCGACATCTCGGTCGACGTCTCGCTCGATGCCTCGGCCGGGACGGGTTCGGAGGAGGGCTCGCCGGTCTCGGAGACCACGACGGTCTCGGCTTCGGCGACCGTCTCAGCGGTTTCGTGATGAACCGGGCCGTCGATGCGTTCGACGGGGATTTCCGCTGCCTGGGCGGGCTGGGCCTGCGGCTCGGGCTCGCTGGCCGGCGCCGTCTCGACGACGGGAGCGACCTCGACGGCAGCCGTCTCGACAGCAATGGGTTCGACGGGAGCAGATTCAGCGGGAGCCGGCTCGGCGGCTGCGGTTTCGACCGCAGGCGCGTCGGCCGCAGGCTGCTCGCCGGCAGGGTCTGCCGCGACGGCGTCAGGTGCCGGCGCGTCGGCCACGGCGTCGGCCGACGCCTCGGTGGGCGCGGGCTGTTCGTCGTCGTCGTCGGCCGCCTCGCGATTGTCCTCGCGCACCTCTTCGATATCGGTGCGATCGACCCGGCTGCGCCGGCGGGGCTCCTCGTCCTCGGCCTCGGCGTGCAGACGCTGCTGTTCGGCGATCAGCCGTTCGCGGTCGGCGACGGGAATTTGGTAGTAGTCCGGGTGGATTTCGGAGAAGGCGAGGAAGCCGTGGCGGTTGCCGCCATATTCCACGAACGCCGCCTGCAGCGACGGTTCGATGCGGATGACCTTCGCCAGGTAGATGTTGCCCTTGAGGGGCTTGCGGGTTGCGGTTTCGAAATCGAATTCTTCGAGTCGTGTTCCATCGACGACGACGACCCGGGTTTCCTCCGGGTGACTCGCATCGATGAGCATGCGCCTTGCCATGGGCTCGCTCCGAGGCGTTCGATCCCAACCGGCGCGAGCGACCGGCGGCCTAGCCGCCTCACTAAAGCGAGGGGGACGGTGCGTCATCGACCCGTCGAACGGCCAACTCAGGCCAAGACGGGGAAGTTACGCGCCGCCGGATCACAACTGGATCCTGCCGACCTCGAGGTTCCTGATAGCCACCGCCTGCCTGACAATCCCGGTTTGACCCACCGCGCCCGCTTCTTGGTTAAGGGCGCCAGCCCGGTCCGGCCCGGAGACTGCCGTCGGAGCACTCCAGACCTCCCGAGGGATGAGGGGCGCTACGAACGACGGCGACTGCTCGCAGCCGCAACATACGGGGTTAGAAACTGAGCGACAATCAAAACATTGCGTCGCATGAGTTTTCGCCTTTAAGCGATTGAGAATACTTGAAATATTCGCGCTTCTTGTGTATCAAGTTTAAGATAATCGAAAGAATAATTACCGCTCCTTCTAATTTTCTGACGCCAGCCATGTCCCTTTTCCGCCGTCGCGAGCTGCTTGCCGTCCTGGCAGGGCTGACCGCCTTTGGCGCCGGCATGGGCGAGGCGTGGGCGGGGCCGAGCAAGAAGTCCACCAAGCGCCAGCAGAATCGCAAATCGATCGGAAAGCCGACGCCGCCGACGCTGCCGACGACCAGGGCAAAGCCGAAGCTGGTGGTCCTCGACCCTGGCCATGGCGGCAAGGACCCCGGCGCTCTGGGGGCACGGGGAACCCAGGAGAAGAAGATCGTCCTGACGATCGCCCGCGCGGTGCAGCGCGAACTCCTGGCAGGGGGGCGGTATCGCGTCCTGCTGACCCGCAACAGCGACACTTATATTGCCCTGCGCGAGCGCGTGGCCCGCGCACAGGCGGCCAAGGCCGACCTGTTCCTGTCCCTTCACGCCGATTCGCACGACAACTCCGATGTGCGCGGCGCCTCGGTCTACACGCTGTCCGAGGATGCCAGCGACCGCGAAGCCGCCGCGCTGGCTGCGCGCGAGAACCGCGCCGATGCCGTCGTGTCGGGCATGCGGCTGGCCGACAAGCCCGACAATGTCGCCCAGACCCTGGTGGCCATGAGCCAGCGCGGCACGGTGAACGAGTCGCGCCGGCTCGCCGAGACGATCGTGGCGACCTTCGCCAGGAACGGCGTGCGGCTGCTGCCGCGCACCCATCGGCAGGCGGGTTTCGCCGTCCTGACCTCGGCCGAAATTCCCGCGGCGCTGGTCGAGCTGGGCTACCTCTCCAATCCACAGGACGAGAAGCTGCTGACGGTGCGCCAGCACCAGCTTTCTTTGGCACGGGCCCTGCGCGCATCGGTCGATGCCTATTTTGGGGCCAGTGTCGCCACAAGAAAGGCTTAAGTCCGCGGCACCCTGTACTTCTCGCCCTGCTGCACGGGGCAGGAAATCCTTGTAGAAGATGAGTGTGCTTAATTTCATGAAAGTGGCGCTGGCCTTCGCAACGGCCGCCCTGATCGTAGGTACCGGCACCGTGGCGGGCCTGTTCTGGCATTTCAGTCATGGATTGCCGGACCACAAGCAACTCGCCGACTATCAGCCGGCCACGACCTCCCGTCTTTATGCCGCCGACGGTCGCCTGCTCGCCGAGTATGCCCGCGAGAAGCGCATCTATGTCCCGGTCGCGGCCATGCCCAAGCGCGTGCTCGAAGCCTTCGTCGCCGCCGAGGACCAGCGCTTCTTCAGCCATCCCGGCATCGACGTGATCGGCGTGGTGCGCGCCGTCGTGGCCAACGTCGCCAACCCGGGCAAGCGACCGGAAGGGGCCTCGGGCCTGACCCAGCAGGTGGCCAAGAACTTCCTCCTGACCAACCAGGCCACCCTGGCGCGCAAGATTCGCGAGGCGATCCTCGCCTTCCGCATCGAGGAGACCTACTCGAAGGAGCGCATCCTCGAACTCTACCTCAACGAAATCTATCTGGGGTCCGGCAACTATGGCGTGGCGCAGGCTGCGCTGAACTATTTCGACCGCTCGCTAGGCGAGCTTTCGCTGTCGGAGATCGCCTATCTCGCGGCGCTGCCCAAGGCGCCGAACCGCTACAACATCGTGCGCAACGAGAAGGAAGCCTACGCGCGGCGCGACTATGTGCTGAACCGCATGCTGGAGGACGGCTACATCACGGCGGCCGAGGCGCAGGCGGCGCGCGCCGAGAAGCTGCAGTACCGCCGGCGCAGCGCCACCGAGACCGCGACGGCCGACTTCTTCGCCGAGGAAGTGCGCCGCAACCTGATGGCCGCCTATGGCGAAAAGAGCCTCTACGAAAGCGGGCTGACCGTCAGCACGACGCTCGATCCCTCGATACAGGCCGTGGCCGACACCGCCCTGCGCGATGGCCTGATCACCTACGACCGTCGCCATGGCTGGCGCGGGGCCTACGCCAAGATCCCCGACATGACCGTCTGGGAGGAGGAGTTTGCCCGCATCGCCCAGCGCCGGCCGTTGCTCGGCCCGGCAAGCTGGCATCTTGCGGTCGTCAGCAAGGTCGAGGCGCAGGCGGTCCAGATCGTGGGCCTGCCCGGCGACGGCGAAGGCACGGTGCCGTTTGCCGAGATGACCTGGGCGCGTCCCACTCTCAAGGATCAGACTGTCGGCGGCGCGCCGCGCGGTCCGCGCGACGTCGTGGCGGTGGGCGACGTGATCGTCGTCGAGAAGGTCGAGAAGCCGGCGGGGCAGAACGCCAAGCCCTATCCGCCGCGGACCTACGCTTTGCGCCAGGTTCCCAACGTCGAGGGCGGCGTGGTCGTGATGGACACGCAGACCGGCCGCGTGCTCGCCATGTCCGGCGGCTGGGCCTATGGCCGGAGCCAGTTCAACCGCGCCGTCCAGGCCGCGCGCCAGCCCGGTTCGGCCTTCAAGCCGTTCGTCTATCTCGCGGCGATGGACTCGGGATTCTCGCCAGCCAGCATCGTGCTCGATGCGCCCTTCGTCTACGACCCGGGCTACGGCCAGC
Organism: Reyranella massiliensis 521; assembly: GCF_000312425.1. GTDB lineage: Bacteria > Pseudomonadota > Alphaproteobacteria > Reyranellales > Reyranellaceae > Reyranella > Reyranella massiliensis. Next base: position 1,702,900 of record NZ_HE997181.1, read on the forward strand.
CGCTGTGGACGCCGAAGAACTACGGCGGCGACATGCTGGGGCCCACGACCGTGCGCCGCGGTCTGGAACTGTCGCGCAACCTGATGACCGTGCGCATGGCTCAGCAGGTCGGCATGAAGAAGGTCGTCGAGGTCGCCAAGGAATTCGGCGTCACCGACAATATGGGCGCCTATCTGCCGATGGCGCTGGGCGCGGGCGAGACCACGCTTCTGCGCATGACCATGGCCTATGCGATGCTGGCCAACGGCGCGCTGGAGATCACGCCGTCGCTGGTCGATCGTGTGCAGGACCGCAATGGCCGCACGATCTATCGCCACGAGCCGCGCACGTGCGGCGGCTGCGGCGAGGCCGCTGCCAGCGGCAAGCCGGTCGCGCCGGAGCTGATCGATGGCCGCAAGCCGTTCCACGATCCGGCGTCGGTCTATCAGGTCGTCAGCATGATGCAGGGCGTCACCACGCGCGGCACGGCCGGGCGGCTGGCGGCGCTGGGGCGGCCGATTGCCGGCAAGACCGGCACGACCAACGACGCGCACGACAACTGGTTCCTGGGCTCCACGCCGGACATCACCATCGGCGTCTATATCGGCTTCGACGAACCGCGCACGCTGGGCTCGCAGGAAACCGGCGGCGGCAATGCGGCCCCGATCTACGAGGCGATCGCCAAGGAAATCTTCAAGGGCAAGCCGCCGACGCCGTTCCGCGTGCCGCCGGGCCTGCGCATGGTGAAGTTCACTTACGAGGGCGGCACGATCGACGAGGTCTTCAAGCCAGGCACCGAGCCGGGGGCGGAAGGTTATCAAGTCTCGCCGCTTGACGGGTCGGCCCCTTATTCCGCTATAGACCCCACCGCGGGCCCGCAGCAGGCGGGTGGCTCCCGGCGTCCGGGTCTCTCGGGCACCGGCGAAACCTATTGATCTTGATCGTGGGACGCGGGCTCCGCGCGGGGTAACCCCCGCGCTTTGAGGCCCGCGGTCCGTTTGAGGAGTGACGATGCGCGCCGAAGCTCAGGCCATGGTGACCGAAATCGAGGAGTCGCTCGCACTCCTCAGGAGGCGTCTTTGACTACGACCGTGCCGTCGTACGTCTGGATGAGCTGAACGCGCGCGCCGAAGACCCGGCGCTCTGGAACGATCCCAAGGAGGCCCAGGCCGTCATGCGCGAGCGCACGCGGCTGGAGGGGGCCATCGGGACCATCAAGCGCCTGCGCGCCTCGATCGACGACAATGTCGGCCTGATCGAAATGGCGGAGGCCGAGAAGGACGAGGCGATGATCGCCGACGCCGAGAAGGCGCTGGGCGAAGCGCGCTCGGAAGCGGCGACGGCACGTCTCGAGACGCTGCTGTCCGGCGAGGCCGATCCCAATAACGCCTATGTCGAACTCAATGCCGGCGCCGGCGGCACCGAGGCCCAGGACTGGGCCGAGATGCTGGCGCGCATGTATACGCGCTGGGCCGAGCGTCGCGGCTACAAGGTGAGCTGGCTCGAGGAGAGCGCCGGCGAAGAAGCGGGCATCAAGTCGTGCGCCTTCAAGGTCGAGGGGCCGAACGCCTATGGCTGGCTGAAGACCGAATCGGGCGTCCATCGGCTGGTGCGCATCTCGCCGTTCGACGGCAACGCCCGCCGGCAGACGTCCTTTGCCAGCGTCTGGGTCTATCCCGAGGTCGACGACAATATCGAGATCGAAGTCCTCGACAAGGATCTGCGCGTAGACACCTACCGCGCGTCGGGCGCAGGCGGGCAGCACGTCAACAAGACCGACTCGGCGGTGCGCATCACGCACATTCCGACCGGCATTGCCGTCGCCGTCCAGCAGGAGCGTTCGCAGCACCAGAACCGCGCCAAGGCCATGCAGATGCTGAAGGCGCGCCTCTACGAGGTCGAGCTGCAGAAGCGCGAGGCGGAGCGGCTGGAGGCGGAAGCCAACAAGACCGATATCGGCTGGGGCCACCAGATCCGGTCCTATGTGCTGCAGCCCTATCAGATGGTGAAAGACCTGCGCACCAACGTCGAGCGCTCCGACCCGCAGAAGGTGCTCGACGGCGATCTCGACGAGTTCATGGCTGCATCGCTGGCGGCGCGGGTGGGCGAGGGCAACGACAAGGAAGCCGCCTGAAGGAGGGCGTTATGTGGTTCGTGTTCGAGGCTGAGTATGCAATCGAGGGCCGGCGTGCCAACTGGAACAAGCCGGTAATCGAGACGATGGCCTGGCACGGACCCTTTGCGACCGAGGCGGAGGCCGATGCCGTTGCGGTCGCCCGCATGTGGGCCAAGATCGACATCTACGCCCACAAGGCGCGGACCGTGGACATGACGGTGCGCGACTGACGCCTGCCGGTGTATGCTCCCGGGCAAAAGAGACTCCGGGAGCAAACGCCATGGGCAAGCAGAAGATTGGGCGCCGTCCTTTCATCTCGATGACGGCCGCGGGGCTGGTCGCGGCGCCCGCCATCGCCTCGGCGCAGAGCGATTGGCCGAGCCGGCAAATCCGCATCGTCATTCCTTACCCGCCGGGCGGCCCGTCCGATGTCACGACGCGGATCGTGCTGGAGCGGGCGGGCTCGATCCTGGGCCAGAGCATCCTGTTCGACAACAAGGGCGGCGCCAGCGGCGCGATCGGCGCGGAGCACGTCAAGAACACGGTGCCCGACGGCTACACGTTCCTCATGTCGACCACGGCCATGGTCTGCATCACGCAGCACCTGCAGCCGCTGCCCTACGATCCCGCCGCCGACTTCGTTCCGGTGGCACGGCACGCGACGTCCTGGATCGGCATGGGCATCAACCCGCAGGTGCCGTCGAACAACCTTCAGGAGTTCATCACCTACGCCAAGGCCAATCCCGGCAAGATCAACTTCGGATCGGCGGGGCTCGCCACGATCACCCAGCTCTATGGCGAGATCTTCAACATCGAGGCTGGCGTGAAGATGGTCCATGTGCCCTACAAGGGCAGCGCACCGGCGACCAACGACCTGCTGTCGGGCCAGATCCAGGTCCAGTTCGATCCGACGACCTTGCCGCATATCGCGGCTGGCCGCTTGAAGTGCTTCGCCATCGCCAGCGAGAAGCGCTGGCCGGGCCGGCTCGATATCCCGACCCTGAAGGAGCAGGGCTACGGCAAGATGGGCGGCGATGCCTGGTATGGCATCCTGGCGCCGCGAGGAACCAGCCCTGCCGTCGTCAACAAGATGAGCCGCGCGATCGGCGAGGCGGCGGCGATGCCGGACATCAACGAGAAGCTCGTCGCCAGCGGCAACTATCCGAGCTACCTCGAAGCCCTGGCGTTCCGCGAAACCATCGCCCGCGAAGCGCAATCCTTCGGCGAGATCATCAAGAAGGCCGGAATCAAGATTTGACGTGCGGCTCCGGTGTCTTGTTGCGTCGTCCGTTCGGCGCAACAATGACTACATGACTGGAACATCGCGCCGTATTCTTCTCAAGGCTGCCACGGCCAGCCTGGCTTTTCCCGCCATTGTCCGCGCTCAGGGGACCTGGCCCAACAAGCCGATCCGATGTGTCGTCGCGCTGCCGCCGGGCGGCGGTACGGATGCCATCGGACGGAAGGCCATGCAGCGCCTGTCGGAAGTGCTGGGCGTTCCCGTCGTTGTCGAGAACAAGCCCGGTGCCGGCGGAACGATCGGCAGCGATGTCGTCGCCAAGGCCGAACCGGATGGCTATACGCTCGGCATCGCAACGGCGAGCAGCCACGCGGCGGCGCCGGTGTTCCGCAAGGATCTCCCATACGACCCGGTAAAGTCGTTTACCGCCGTCACGCTGCTGGGCACCACGCCCTACATTCTGATCGGCGGGCCGGCCGCAGGTTCGAAGGACCTCGCGGGCTTCATTGCGGCCACCAAGGCCAATCCGGGCAAGGTTCCCTGCGCTTCGCTCGGCACCTCGACGCTCGGCTACCTGCTGACGAAGCAGTTCGAGTTGATCGCCGGCCTGAAGATGATCGACGTGCCCTACAAGGGGTCGGGCGTTGCCTATCCCGACCTGATGAACGGCACCGTTGCCGTGATGCTCGACAATCCTTCGGGCTCGGCTGGACTGGTGCGCGAGGGGCGGCTGACGGGGTTTGCCGTGACGCGCAAGTCGCCGGTGCTGCCGGACGTGCCGACCTTCGAGAGCCTGGGCGTGAAGGGCTTCGATGACGTCTTCTGGTATGGCGTCGTTGCCCCGGCCGGTCTGCCGCAGGAGATCGCGCAGCGCATCCAGAAGGCGCTGGCCGATGGCTTCCTCGTCGATCCGGGCCGCGCGGCGTTGCGGGCCATGGACGTCGAGCCCGTCATGTCGACCCCGCAGGAGTTCGCGAGTCTGATGGCGAAGCAGACCGCCGATCTGCGCGCGCTCGCGGATCGTCTCGGTATCAAGCCGGAATAAGAAAGGACAACACCATGGATGGCAGCACGAGCCCGGCCTTCAAGGTCAACGAACTGACACCCGATCCCAATGTCCAGTTCGATCCCAAGGTAACGAAGAGCTACGTTATCTACGCCCATCGCCTGGCCGCACGCGGGCTGGTCAACAGCAGCGTGGGTGGCATGGTGATCCGCGTCGCCCATCCCGATCACGCCGATGGCGTCTGCTACGCCAAGCCTCAAGGCATCAGCCTGGAGGAGGTGGAGGAAGATGATCTGGTGATCACCGACATCCCGTACGGCCGCATCCTGCGTGGCGAGCGGGCGACGACGGTGGGGCATCAGATGAATCGCGAGATCCTGCGCCTGCGGCCCGACGTCAACGCGGTGATCCATCTGCATCATGACGAGATGATCGCCTTCATGGCCGCCGGCTATGACCAGATCCGTTCGTTCAGTCTGACCTACGGCTACCTTATGCAGAAGCCGGCGCACTATCTGCCGGCCAGCATCAACGTCGAGGAGGATGTCGGACCGATCAAGACGTTCATCCAGGACACCAACTGCATCATCATGAAGCGTCACGGCTTCACGGTGCTTGGGCGCAGCGTGTCGGAAGCCTACCATCGCACCTGCGTGCTGGTGAGCGAGATCAAGCGCAACATCATCGTCGAGCAGCTCTGCGCGGCCAACGGCCGGACGCCGGAATACATCACCGACGAGGAACTGGCGCACATGTTCTCCCATGGCGACGCCGTGATGTACCCGAAGGTGGTCAAGAGGAACGGGTAAGGGCGGGCGGCTCTCAGACCGCCGCCATCCGCACCATATCCGCGCACTTCTCGCCGATCATGATCGATGGCGCGTTGGTGTTGCCGGCGACGATGTTCGGCATGATGGAGGCATCGGCAACCCGCAGGCCGGCGATGCCGTGGACCTTGAGCTGCGGATCGACCACGTCGTCGGGGCCGTGGCCCATGCGGCAGGTGCCGACGGGATGCAGGTTGGAGACGCCGGTGCTGCGCAGGTAATCGCGCAGTGCAGGTTCCTCGGCGACGCCGGGACCCGGCATGATCTCTTCGACGACGAACGGCTTCAGCGCCGGCTGCCTCCCGATCTCGCGGCAGAGGCGCATGCCCTGGAGCATGGCGTTCCAGTCGTTGGCGGTCCGCAGGAAGTTGAACCTGATCTCGGGCGCGGCCATTGGATCGGCCGACTTCAGCCGCACCGTGCCGCGGCCATCGGGACGCAGATGCACGGGGCTGAGGCCAAAGGCGGAGAAGGGCTGGGCCTGCACGCCGTTGCGGTCGCGGGTCTTGATGGCCCAGGCGAACATATTGATCTGCAGGTCGGGCCGCTCCAGCCGCTTGTCGCTGCGCACCATGGCGCCGACATAGAGGCCCATGCTGGCGAGCGGCCCGGTGCGGCCGAGCGCATACATCGCGCCGGCGAGGAGGCGACGCGGCAGGCTGTTCGCCAGGTCGTTCATGGTGACCGCCTGGCTGCACTTGTAGGCGATGTAGGTGTTGAAGTGATCGTGCAGGTGGCTGCCCACGCCCGGCATGTCCCTGACGACGTCGATGCCGTGCTGCTTGAGATGCTCGGCCGGGCCGAGGCCTGACAGCAGGAGGAGCTGCGGCGAGCCATAGACGCCGCCGGAGACGATTACCTCGCGATTGGCCCGCGCCGTCTGCAGGCCGGCCGGTGTCCTGTATTCGACGCCGACGGCGCGGCCGTTTTCGATCAGCACCCTGGTGGCATGGGCCGAGGTCGCAATCGTGAGGTTCCGGCGCTTCTTCGCCTCGCGCAGATAGGCCCGTGCGCTCGACCAGCGCCGCGCCTTGTTGATGGTGGTCTGGTAGTAGCCGACGCCTTCCTGCGTCGCGCCGTTGAAGTCGGGGTTGGCCGGGATGCCGGCCTCGACCGCGGCGTCGTGCATCGCCTTGGCCAGCGTCGGCTGCCAGCGATGATCCTGGACCTTGAGCGGGCCGCCGGTGCCGTGGAATGCGTCGGCGCCGCGTTCATTGTCTTCGGCGCGCTTGAAGTAGGGGAGGACGGAGTCGTAGTCCCAACCCTCGCAGCCACGTTGTCTCCACTCGTCGTAGTCGGCGGCGTTGCCGCGCATGTAGACCATGCCGTTGATCGAGCTGGTGCCGCCCAGCACCTTGCCGCGCGGCTGGTACATGATGCGGTTGTTCAGTTCGGGCTCCGGCTCGCTGTCGAACATCCAGTTGACCTTCGGATTGTTGAAGGTCTTGTGATAGCCGAGCGGCACATGGATCCACGGATAGGTGTCGCTGGGACCCGCTTCGAGCAGGAGCACCGAGTAGCGGCCGTCCTCGCTCAGCCTGCCGGCGACGGCGCAGCCGGCCGAGCCTGCGCCGGTGACGATGAAATCGAATTTTCCCCCGTCCATGTCGCAGAGCGTACCGTCTCGCGGGAGAGCGCGCGACTCCCGCCGCATCGCCATGCCATGCTGGGCGAAATGGAAGACGGCAGCAGGACCCCGGCGATCTTCGACCTCTATCTCGCCCTCGGTGCGATGACGGTCCAGCAGACCTTCGCGACGATGGGACGCTCGACCGTGCCGCTTATCGCCGCCGCCATCGTCGCGGATCTCCACATAGATCCGGCGCTGGTCGGCATCTATCTCGCCATCGGCTCCGTTGCGGCCTTCATCACCACCATGGGATGCGGCGGCTTCATCCAGCGCTATGGCGCGCTGCGCATGACCCAGGTCGGCATGCTGGCCCTGGGGGCAGGCCTCGCGGTGGTGGTGTCCGGCTGGCTGGCCTTGTTCGCCGTCGGCGCCTTCGTCGGCGGCCTGGGGCAGGCGCTGTCGACGCCCTCCAGTTCGCATCTGCTGGGCCGGCTCTCGCCGAAACATCTGGCGCCGCTCGTCTTCTCGATCAAGCAGACCGGCGTTCCGGTGGGCCTGATGCTGGCCGGCGTCGTGGCGCCGGCGCTGGCCACAGAAGCCGGCTGGCGCACGGCGCTTCTGGTTGTCGCCGGCATCTGCGTCCTGACCGTTATCGCGCTGCAGCCGTTGCGCGGGCGCTTCGATACCGACCGCAATCCCAACCAGCCGCTGTCGCCGGCCGATATCCGGGCCAACGTCGCGAGCGTCGTGCGCAATCCGGCGCTGCGCGCACTCTGCCTGGCGATGTTCAGTTTCGTCGGTCTGCAGACGCTCTTCACCGGCTTCTTCGTGCTCTATCTCGTGCGCGGGCTCGGCTACGACCTGGAACGCGCCGGCTTCGTCTTCGCCATTGCCGTGGCCGTGGCCGTGCCGGCCCGCATCGGATGGGGCTGGCTGGCGTCGCGGTTCGTGAAGCCGGCGACGTTGCTGGCGGTGCTGGGCGTGGGCATGGCGGCGGCCGCGGCGCTGACCGCCAGCATCGATCCTGCATGGCCCACCTGGGTCGCCGCGGTGATCGCCACGTTGTTGAGCGTCACCGCCGTGAGCTGGCACGGCGTCCTGCTGGCCGAGGTGGCAAGGCTCTCGCCGCCCGGCCGCATCGGCGCCACCACCGGCGCCGTGCTGGCGTTCGGCGATGCGGGCGCATTGCTCCTGCCGCTGCTGTTCAGCGCGGCGCTCACGCTCACCGGCGGCTACGCCACGGGCTTCCTGATCGGCGGCGGGCTGGCGCTGATCGTCGGAGGGCTGGGCCTGCACCAGCGGCTTCGTGCTAGCATCACGCCATGAAGACCAAGCTCCTCGGCCGTACCGGCATCTCCGTCTCGCAACTCTGCTTCGGCACCATGTCCTTCGGCGGCGACGCCGACGAAGCCACTTCCGCCGCGATGTACAAGGCAGTCCGCGACGCCGGCATCAACTTCTTCGACTCGGCCAACGAGTACAACAAGGGCAGGTCCGAGGAGATTCTGGGCCGCCTCGCCAAGGATCATCGCGACGATCTCGTCATCACCACCAAGTGCTTCAATCCGACCGGCCCCGACGTCAACGCCCGCGGCGCCAACCGCCGCCATGTCGCCAAGGCGGTCGAGGCGAGCCTGAGGCGCCTGCAGACCGACCGGATCGACGTGCTGTTCCTGCACCGCTTCGATCAGGTGACGCCGATCGACGAGATGATGCGCGCCCTCGAAGACCTCGTGCGCTCCGGCAAGGTGATCTATCCCGCCGTCAGCAACTGGTCGGCGTGGCAGACGCAGCGCGCGGTCGACATCCAGGAGCGGCACAACTGGGCGCGTCTGCAGGTCGTGCAGCCGATGTACAACCTCGTGAAGCGCCAGGCCGAGGTCGAGATCCTGCCGATGGCGGCGGCCAACGGCATCGGCGTCATTCCCTACAGCCCGGCCGCAGCGGGGCTGCTCTCGGGCAAGTATCTCGGCCAGGCGTCGGGCCGGCTCAAGACCAACAAGATGTACGAGGCGCGCTACGGCGAGGCCTGGGCTTTCGAGGTCGCGGAGAAATACGTGGCCTTCTGCAAGCAGAAGGGCCTGCATCCTGTCAGCGCCGCCATCGCCTGGGTGGGCGCGCATCCGGCGATCACTGCGCCGATCGTGGGCGCCCGCAATCTCGACCAGCTCAAGGACTCGCTGGCCTCGGTGAAGGTCGACATGACACCGGAGCTCTATCGCGAGATCGCCGATCTGTCGCGCACGCCGCCGCCGGCCACCGACCGGCTGGAGGAACAGAAGGTGGCGCGAGGCTGACGCGTCTCAGCCCCGATCGCAGACGTCGACCCATTCGGCGTTGACCAAGGCGGCCATGCGGTCCGGGCTGATCCGCAGGGCGGAGTTCGTGGAGCCGGCAGCCGGCACGACCTCGTCGAATTCCTTGAGCGAGACGTCGCAATAGACGGGCAGGGGCGTCGCGAGCCCGAACGGGCAGACGCCGCCCACCGGATGGCCGGTCAAGGCCACGACCTCGTCCTGTCCCAGCATGCGCGGCTTGCCGCCCAGCACATCCTTGATCTTGCGATTGTTCAGCCGCGCATCGCCTGCCGTCACGATCAGGAACGTGCGGTCCTTGATCCTGAGCGACAGCGTCTTGGCGATCTGCGCCGGCGCAACGCCATGGCCCCTCGCGGCCATCTCGACCGTGGCGGTGCTGGCATCGAGTTCGACGATGGAGATGTCGGGCGCGTGTGCGGCGAAGAACGCACGCACGGTCTCTACGCTCATGTCTGTGCAACCTTGCTATGTCGTCATGCCCTTGAACATCGGGGCGGGGCAACTTAGCGTCGCGCTCCACAAGAGGTAAGAGCCCAGCGAGTGGGTTAGAGGGAAGGACACACATGCCGACGATCGACGCCCAGGTCCATTGCTACGAACGCAATCATCCGGGCCGGCCTTGGGCGGCAGTGCTCGCGGGGCCGCCCGAAGTCACTGCCGAAGACATGATCAAGGCGATGGACGAGGTCGGCGTCGACGGCGCTCTGCTGGTCTCCGTCTACACGATGTATCGCTGGGACGAGAGCTACGCCGTCGCGGTGCAGAAGGCCCATCCAGGTCGCTTCGGCGTCATCAAGCCAGTGAACGCCAACGACCCCAAGGTCGCCGACACGATTGCGGACTGGGCGGCGATGGACGGCACGGTGGCCATCCGCATCATGTTCACGCCGGAGATTTCGACCGACGCCGCCGATCCCGGCATCAACCGCGTGCTGGCCGCGGCGGCGAAGCACGATCTGCCGGTGAACCTGATGGCACGCGGCCGCCTGGAACAGGTCGCGGAGCTTGCCAAGCGCAACCCGAACACGACGCTGGTCATCGACCACCTGGGCCTCGAACAGCCCTTTGCGCCGCCGGCCCCGCCGCAGCCATGGCAGGAACTACCGAAGCTTCTGGCACTCGCCGCGCATCCCAATGTCGTGGTCAAGATCACCGGCGCCTGCACGCTCAGCCACGAGAAGTTCCCCTACAAGGATATCTGGGATCCGCTCGGCCGCATCTTCGATGCCTTCAGCCTCGACCGCTGCATGTGGGGAACCGACTGGACGCGCGCGGTGGCGCTGCTCACCTACAAGGAAGGCGTCGATGCCTTCCGTGTCACAGATCGCCTCTCCGACAGCGACCGTGCCGTGCTGATGGGCGGCTCGCTGCAAAAGATCTACGGCTGGTCGCCGAAGAAATGACGCTCGCCGTCTCGCGGATCATCAAGGCAAGCCCGCGAGCGCTCTATCGGGCGTTCCTCGATCCGAAGTCGGTCGCCACGTGGCGGCCGCCGGCAGGCATGACGGCCCGCATCTTCGCCTTCGATGCCCGCGAAGGCGGCGGCTATCGGATGGCGTTCGATTACTCGGCCGACGACCGTTCCGTGCGTGGCAAGACCTCGGAACATTCCGACGGCTTCGAGGGGCGCTTCGCGAAGCTGGACCCGGACCGTTGCATCGTCGAGGAGATCGACTTCGAGTCCGACGATCCCGACTTCAGGGGCACAATGCGCCTGACCACGACCTTCGAGCCCGTCGCCGCCGGAACCAGGGTGACCGTGCTTTGCGAGAATGCGCCCGCAGGCATCAAGGACAGCGATCACCGGGTCGGCATCGAATCGAGCCTGGCCAACCTCGCGGCCTTCACGGAGTAGGCAGGCTCGTACTGCCGCCGCAGAGCGGTCGCTGCATCAGCACCGAGTCGACCCAGCGTCCGAACTTGAAGCCGACGCCATCGAGCGTGCCGATCTGGCGAAACCCCTGGCTGGCATGCAGGCTGATGGAGCCCGCATTGCCGCTGTCGCCGATGACGGCCAGCATCTGGCGCCAGGGGCCGGCTTCGCAGCGCTTGATCAGCATTGCGAGCAAGGCGCGGCCGATGCCGTGGCCCGCCAGCCCGTCGCGGACATAGACCGAGTCCTCGATCGTGTGGCGATAGGCGGGACGGGGACGGTAGCTCGACGCGTAGCTGTAGCCCACGACGCGGCCATCCATCTCGGCCACGAGGTAGGGCAGGTCGAGCTTCAGGACGCTCTCGCGCCGGCCGATCATCTCGGTGACCGTCGGCGCAGTCTCCTCGAAGCTCGCCAGCCCATGCCGCACATGGTGGGCATAGATCTCCTGGACAAAGGTCATGTCGGCTTCACGTGCATCGCGCACGACCACCGCCGTTTTCATCATCGGGCCTCCCGAAAGCACCTGCTGCCGCGTGAGGCCGATATCGGCCAGCAGGCGGTCGTCGAGATTTCTGAGCGCCGCCCGCTGCCGGGTGCGCGACCAGGGTGAACCGCCGATGAAACGAGCGATCTCCACGATGACATCTCCAAGTGAACAGCTACGCGACATGGGCGCAATCTGCTGCTGCCGGTGACATAAGGGAAATCTTGTCATTTTATGCGATCCATAAGAGAATTTTTGGATGCGCGGTCTCAATCTCGACCATGTCCGGGCCTTCACCGAAGTGGCGCGACTCGGCACATTCTCGGCGGCGGCCGAACAGCTCAACCTGACGCAGCCCGCGATCAGCCAGCAGATCGCCCAACTCGAGAAGCGGCTCGGCGTGACGCTGGTCGAACGACTGGGGCGCCGCGCCACGCCGACAGCGGCCGGCTTCGAACTGCTCGACCATGCCGCGCGCATCGACGGCGCGGTGACGGCCGCGCTGGAGCAGCTCGCGCACTACAAGAGCGGCGAGGTTGGCCGTGTGCGTCTGGGGACGGGCGCCACGGCGGCGATCTTCCGCCTGCCGCAGATGCTGCGCCGCCTGCGCCAGCGCCTGCCGTCGCTCGAAATCACCATCGCCACGGGCAACACCTCCGATATCGTGAAGGCCGTGCAGGACAATGCGCTCGACGTTGCTCTGGTCACGCTGCCGGCCGGCGGCCGCAATCTCGAGGTGACGCCGGTGCTGGACGACGAGTTCGTCGCAGTGACCTCGCGCGAGGGCGTGAAGCTGCCGGCGCGCGTCACGCCCGAAGTGATGGCGCGTTTGCCGGTGATCATGTTCGAGCCGGGCGGCCAGACGCGACTGGTGACCGATCAATGGTTCTTTCAGGGTGGCGTCGAACTCCGGCCCAGCATGTCGCTGGGCAGCGTGGAGGCGATCAAGCGGCTGGTCGGCGTAGGGCTGGGCTGTGCGATCTTGCCGGCCGTGGCGTTGCGAGAGCCAGGCGATCGCGCGCGCCTCGTGGTGCGCCGCCTGACGCCCAGGCTCTATCGCAAGCTCGCCATCGTAGTCCGTCGCGACAAGGTCCTGCAGCGGGGATTGCGCGAGACGGTGAAGGCCCTGCACGAGCTGGCCGAAAAATCCTGAGCGGACGTTTCGGTCCAAGCCTCAGTGAGACTGCACGATGTTGGCGATGACGGAGAGATCGACCCTACGATAAGGAAAGCGACGCGTTCCTCGGAGTAGGTGAGTCACCCATGGCCAATGTCGTCATTGCCAATTCGACGTTCCTCGACATGACCAGCCACGGGATGACGACGGCGACCAGCGTCGCCGAAGCCTACGGCCTCACCGGCACACCCATCCCGACCACCGCCACGATCAATGTTGCGCTGGTCCTGGAGCGGGCCAACGACCCGACGGCGCTTCTCAACAGCGACTGGGGCACACGCCAGCAACAGTTCGAGCAGCTCGACAACGACAGCGCCCTGTGGTCGACCTATGGCGCTGCGACGGAGAACTACACCGCCGTCACAAATGCCTTGAACGACATGGGCATCCCCATCGTGGGCGATGCCAGCGGTACTGGCGGCTACATCACGTCGCAAGACTCGCGCACGATCTGGGTCTCGCTCACGCCCGAGAACTTCCAGACCCTGTTCGGCACGACGGGCTATCAGACGGCCTCTCTCGAACAAGGCGGCATGTTCTACTGGGAGGGTCACCTCTCGCTGCCGGAGGGCATGGACGTCGCGGGCCTGTGGTTCGATGCACCGCCGGTCTGGGGAACGGAGCCGGGGACCTCGAACCTTGCCGGAGAGGCGTCGGTGTCGCCGCCGAAGGGCGCGCTCAGCATCGGCAACTCGCTGTCGAACAATCCGTCGACGCAGTATCCCAACGAAATCGCCGAGAATTTCTACAACTTCCCGCTGACGGGGAAGGATGTGCCGACGGCCACCGTCGGGCTGGTCGAACCGGGCATTGGCGGCGCGTTGCCACCGGGATCCGACTACACCCTTCAGGAAGGGCTGAACTCGTACCTTCGGAGCGCCGGCATCGACAAGGACGGCGAGTTCTACGTCGTCGCGAAGAACGGCGAGAGGTACAGCTGGGGCGATCCCGATGTTTCAAATCCCGGCGAACGGTCTCTCGACCTCGGCGTCGTCGCCGCCATCAATCCCTACGGCAAGGTCGGTCTCTATGCCGGATCTGGCTTTGCACCCGAGGGGGGCGCCTACGCGAACTCATATACCGCCTATCAATCGTCGTTCTGGGATCAGACCAACAATCCGGCAGCGGTCTCCTCGTCCTTCAGTATCATTTCGCAGTCGGCACCGGACTCGCCCTTCGCATTCGCGGTCCGGGAACTTTTCGTGGACGCGGCTCTGCGCAACGTCTCGACCTTCATTGCCAACAACGACTGGGGGTCGAGCTACAGTTTCTCCAACGGCCTCGCCAACCAGAACGCCAACCTGAGTTCGCCTTACGCTGTTCTCGTCGGCGGCACCTCCATCACCACGGTTGCCGCAGCGCCACACGATCCGACGGTCGCGCACGAGCCGTCTCCGTCGCAGTCGGTCTATGGCCAGGCGATGGCTGGGCACATGTCGATGCTGTGGCGGCTGATCGAAGGCGGCCTCACGCAGTTGCCGAGCGGCGTTTCCGGAACCGACGCGACGCAGACGACCTTGCTTGAATCGGTGTGGAACAGCTACGTCATCGGCAACAACAACGTCATCGGGCCGGAGGGCGGTCTGGAGGCCGCTGCCGGAAGCGACGGCGGCGTGGATACGACGCAGCCGACGCCCTGGTATCAGACGGCCTTCGGCCTCACGCCGACCTCGGCCAATCCGGGAGGCGGCACCGGCCGCGGGGCGCCGGACGTCGCCGCGAATGCCGGCGGCAACATGTTCTATCTCGCGCCCGGCGATACCATGCAGCCCGGCGACATCTGGGAAGATCTGGGGACCAGCGCCGCCACGCCGCTCTGGGCGTCGCTGGCGGCGCAGATCACCACAATCTTCGGCGATCAGGGCCTGCCCAGCCTCGGCTACATGAACGACCTGCTTTACACCGCGGCCGCGATAGCTCCCGCGTCGTTCAACGACATCACCTTCGGCAACAACGTCACATCGTACTACTACGACAACGATGGCCAGTATTCGAGCGGCGGCTGGCCTGTCACCTTGACAGGCTTCGGCTATTCGGCGGCGCCGGGCTACGATCTGACGACGGGGCTCGGGACGCCGAACGGGACGTTGCTGGCGCGCGCACTCACGACGATCGCTCACGAGCAGTACACCTACGGCTCGACGCCCGACGTGCTCGACCAGACCGGGGCCGGTGGCTGGACGACACCCGTCAGCGAGTCGCTGCTCGTCCAATCGATGTCGAGCAGGAATGCCGCCATCGACGTGACGGCCGGCGAGCACAGCCTGACCTTCGGCAGCGGCGTTTCGTCGGCCTTCGCCTGGACGAGCCAGCTCGCGCAGCAGTCGCTGCAGGCCGATTTCGATCCGCAGCTCGTTCGCCTGTTCGACAAGCAGACGCATGGCTGGGTAGGGCAGTCGTCGGCTGCGGCCGACGGCAGCTTGTCCGTGGAGATCAACGGCACCTCGACCACCACGCCGCGCGGAACGCTGACCAACGATTTCGGCTTCGTCGACTTCGTTGCCAACGACGGCAACACCGTCGTTCGAGTCGCCTCTGCCGTGGCCGTTGCGGAGACTGTCGGCAACGCCAGCGACCAACAGGCCGTGGTGCGTATCCGCCAGAACGGCGAGGATTCGCTCTCTCTGACTTTCTATCGCGTCGACGACCATAACGGCACCATCGGCGGCCTTCGGCCGGGAGAGGCAGGCTATGCCGAGGCTGCCCTGGGACGGGCCTACACGACGAGCACGGGCGGAACGTCGATCGCCGGGCCGGGCTATGGCAATTACGGTCAAGCGATGCTGACGAATGTCGATGCAGGCAACATCATCGCCATGCACCTCGTGAACGACACGTCGGGAGAGTCGTTCTGGGCGTTCTCGGAGGCCAACGAAGCCAATGCCAGCGGCGGCCATGTCGGCCACCTTTGGAACTACGGCGTCAACACCTGGGGCTGGGAAGACACCTACGGCGGCGGCGACCGCGACTACAACGACCTGGTGGTCCAGCTCGACTTCACCAGTGCGTCAGGGAACGGCTGGCTGGTCTGATCGGGGCGCACACTAAAGCGCGGCCAGCGCCTCGCGCACTTCGTCGACGTGGCCCTTCACCTTGACCTTGTGCCAGACCTTGCGGACGACGCCGTCCTTGTCGATCAGGAAGGTCGCGCGGTCGATGCCCATGTACTTGCGGCCATAGAGGCTCTTCTCGATCCACGTCCCGTACTTCTCGCAGATCTTGCCGTCCTCGTCTGAGACCAGCGGGAAGTTGAGGTCGTACTTGGCCTTGAACTTGTCGTGGCGGGCGACGCTGTCCTTCGAGACGCCGACGATCTGGGCCTTCAGCTTCTTGAAGTCCGGCGCGGCGTCGCGAAAGCCGCAGGCCTCCGTGGTGCAGCCCGGCGTGTCGTCCTTGGGATAGAAGTAGAGCACCACCGGCTTGCCGCGCAGTTCGGAAAGCTTGAGCTTCTTGCCGCCATCGGTGGGGGCGGTGAAATCCGGGGCCTTCTTGCCTTCCTCGACGCTCATCGTTCGCTTCCTTTGCCTTCCTTGCGGGGTACCCAGCCGGCGGCGCGGGCTGGTGCCTCGACGATACGCTCGTATATAGCACGCACGGAGTCGGCTTCGCGGCCGATCCGTATCTGCAGGTCGCCGAGGTCGGTCGCGCCTTCGGTTGCCGCGATCAGGCGCCGCTGGCCCTCGGGCGCTTTCGTTTCGTCGAACGCGGCTTCGTCGCCGTTCAGGGTGAGCCGCAATAGGCTCTGCACGTCCGACAGCAGGGTGCGCGTGGCGCACAAACGCTCGGCATCCTCAGCAGCGATGAGGCCGGCGGCCGCCATGCGCTGCAGCATCTCGGCGGGATGCGGATCGAGGATGTCGGGACGCTCCGGAGCGTGATGCAGCGCCAGGTACTGCGCCACGAAGTCGATGTCGAACAGGCCGCCGCGCAGATGCTTGAAGTCCCAGGTGCTCTTGGGCGGCGCGTGCTGGGCGATGCGGTCGCGCATGTCGGCCACGTCGCGCACGAGCGTCGCGGGATCGCGCGTCCGGCAGAGGGTTGCCCTCACGATCTCGGTGAGCCGTCCGACTAGCGCCGTCGGGCCATGGATCACGCGCATCCTCGTCAGCGCCATGTGTTCCCAGGTCCAGGCGGACTGCGCGTGATAGGTCTCGAAGCCTTCCAGCGAATTGGCGAGCGGCCCGGCGCGACCCGACGGGCGCAGCCGCATGTCTACCTCGTAGAGCGCGCCTTCGTTGGTATGGGCGGTGAGCGCCGTCACGATCTTCTGGCTGAGCCGTGTGTAGTATTGGATGGGCGACAGCGGCTGGGCACCGTCCGACACTTCCATGCCATCGGGAATGTCGTAGACGAAAATCAGGTCGAGGTCGGAGGTCGCCGACATTTCGCGGCTGCCGAGCTTGCCCAGGCCCAGCACGGCCAGCCGCTGGCCCTGGAAGCCGCCATGGGTGTCGGCGAAGCGTTGCTCGACCCGGTCGCAGAGCGCCGAGATCGAGGCGGCGGCGATGTCGGAGTAGGCGAAGCCTGCTTCGGCGGGTTTCACGATGCGCTTGAGCTGCTGGACGCCTACCTGGAAGCGGCGGTCGTTGGTCCAGCGCCGCGCGAGATCGAGAATGTCCTGCTCGTGATCGACGCGCGCCAGTATCGCGCCGAGCTCCGCAGTCATTTCCGCCGCCGGCGGCAAGGGCCGGTAGAAATCCGGCGAGAGCACGGAATCGAGGAGGAGGGCGCGTCGCGAAAGGTGGGCGGCGAGGCCGGGTGCGCTGCCCATGATGGTCGCCAGCAGTTCGAGCAACGCCGGGTTGGCCTTGAACAGCGAGAAGAGCTGCACGCCCGCCGGCAGGTTGCCGAGGAAGAGGTCGAAGTTCAGCAACGCCTGGTCGGGCGACGCGGTCTCGCCCAGGGATTTCAGCAGGCCCGGCATCAGCTCGGTGAGCAGTTCGCGGGCGCGGGCGGTCGCCGTCGAACGGTAGCGGCCGTGATGCCAGCGCCGCACGATCGCCGCCGCGGCGGAGGCGTCGCGGAAGCCCAGTCCCTTCAGGGTCTCGAGCGTGCCGGGGTCGTCGTCCGTGCCGGTGAAGACCAGATTGCCGCCGGGACCGGCCAGGCTCGGTGCTTCCTCGAACAGATGGGCGTAGTGGCTCTCCACGAGACGCAGTGTATTTAGAAGTTCGGCCTGAAACGTCATCGGGTCGTCGTAGCCCAGGAAGGTCGCGACGGCCGCGATGCCGGCCTCGTCGGACGGCAGCGAATGGGTCTGGCGGTCGTCGATCATCTGCAGGCGATGCTCGACGCGGCGCAGGAAGCCGTAGGCCTCGATCAGTTCCTCCGTTGCGCGCGACGTCACATGGCCGGCGGCGGCGAGGGCGCGCAGCGTCTCGCAGGTTCCGCGCAGGCGCAGCGAGGGATTGCGGCCGCCGAAGATGAGCTGCTGGGTCTGGGCGAAGAACTCGATCTCGCGGATGCCGCCGCGGCCCAGCTTCACGTTGTGACCCAGCACCTTGATCGTGCCGCCGCCGCGATGGGCGTCGATCTGGCGCTTGATCGAATGGATGTCGTGGATCGCCGCGAAGTCGAGGTGCTTGCGCCAAATATAGGGTGTCATGTCCTTGAGGAAGGCCGCGCCGACCGCGCGATTTCCGGCCACCGGATGCGCCTTGATCATGGCCGCGCGTTCCCAGTTCTGGCCGACGCTCTCGTAGTAGAGTTCCGCCGCCTGCACCGACATGGCGAGCGGCGTCGATCCGGGATCGGGGCGCAGCCGGAGGTCGGTGCGGAAGATGTAGCCGTCGGCCGACGCTTCCGACATGAGCTGCACCAGGAGCCGGGCGCCGCGCACGAAATGGCGGGAGAGCTGCTCGTTCTCGGCCACCGCCGGCGCGTCGCGGTCGTAGAGCAGGATCAGGTCGATGTCGCTCGAATAGTTGAGTTCGCCGGCGCCGAGTTTCCCCATGCCGAGCACCGTGAAGGCGGCGGCCTGCGGATCGTTGCCGATGCCCAGCTGCCCGTCGCGGGCAAGCTGCAGGAGAATGGAATCGGTGAGGGCGTCCAGGCAGCCCGAGGCGAAGGAACTGAGCGCGCCGGTTACGCGGTCGAGCGGCCACTCCCCGGCGATATCGGCCACGGCCACGGTCAGCGCCACGCGCCGCTTCAGCCGCCGCAGGGTGGCCGCGATCGCCTCGGGCGTGGCCCCCGATCGTGCCTCGTCGTGAGTTGCGGCAAGTTGGGCCATCAGCCCGGCAAACGCCGCATCCGGCCCATGGCGCCACAGATCGGTCATAAAATCGGGGTTCTGTAGCGCCGTCTCCGTCAGATACGGACTGTTACCGAACAGTGCGTCGAGCAGGGCGACGCCGGTTGCGTCGTCGGGCGGTGCGGTGCGCTCTTTCCAGCGCGTCCACGCCACGCTCTGCCGTTCGGAATCGTGCGGTCGCGGCAGGCGGGTCATCGAAAACCAAGACATTCAATACGTCGACAGTTAAATTGTTCTTGTCCGTTGGCACGCTCGCCCAAGCGAGTCACCATCGTCAAGAACCGGAAAGAGTCGGTTTTGGTCAAGCGAACCTATCGGGTCTGTGTCCGTGTCGTGGCCGGTGTCGTCCTGACACTCGCCGCGCTGGTCATCGTGGCGGCAATCCGCCTGTCGGCCGGTCCGGTCGATCTCGACTTCCTGAAGCCCCAGATCACGCGCCTGATCGACGCGCCCGGCAACGACATCCGCCCCCAGTTCGACCGTCTCGCCTTCGAATGGACGGCCCTCAACCAGCCGATGCGGCTGGCCTTCCAGGGGCTGCGCTTCACCAACGACCAGAATCAGGTCATCGCCTCGGCGCCCGACGCGGCCCTGACCTTCGAGCCTCGCTCGGTCTTCCAGGGAATCTTCCTGCCGACGGCGGTCGTGGTCGAGCGGCCGGTCATCGAGGCCGACATCGCCCGCGACGGCGGGGTCTTCAAACGCATCTTCACGTCCGAGACCGGCGGCGCGCAGGGCGAGGCGGTGTCGATCCTGATCGACCAGCTCCTGGCCGAACCGAACTACAAATCGCTGATGGGCCAGCTCGACTCGGTGAAGGTGCAGCAGGCCACCGTCACTTTGCGAGACCTGAAGTCGGGTCTTGTCTGGGTGGCGCCGGGCGCGAATGCCGAGCTGAGACGCGATGCCGCCGGCGTGTCGATCAAGGCCAATGCGCGTTTCACAGGGCATGGCGATCCGGTCGATACCTCGTTCTCGGGCGTTTATACGCGAGATCGCAGCCGCATTCTTGTCGATGCCAGGATCGATGGCTTCAAGCCCTGGGTGTTCGCCGATCTGTCGCCCGATCTCGTTCTGTTGCGCGGTGTCGACGTCAAGTTGTCGGGCCACATGCAGATCGAAGCGAGCGGGCAGGGCGAAATCCGGACGGTCGGCGTGGACATTACCGGCGGTGCCGGCAGCGTCACCCTGCCGGGTATCCTGCAAGCGGCGCACGAGGTGCGCGGCATGAAAGCTCGCTTCTCGGTCGATGCCACCGAACACGTCGCCAAGATCGACAAGGTCGAAATGGATTTCGGCGCCGCCAGGATCCTCGTCACGGGCAGCGGCACGCGCACCGAGGACAGCCGCACCTTCTCGGGCCGGGCCGAAATCCGGCAGATCCCGATCGACAAGCTGCGCGACTACTGGCCGCTCGAATTCGCGACGGGTGGACGCGAATGGGCGATGGCGAATCTCAGCAACGGCGCACTCGATATTGCCGCAGAGTTCGCGCTGAGTTCGCCGGTCGACGATATTTCGGCAATGAAGGTCGACCGGCTGGTCGGCCTGCTGGAGTACGGCGGCATGACCGTGCGCTATATGCCGCACATGCCCGAGCTGCAGGACGTCTCGGGCAAGGCGCGTTACGAGAACGGCAGCTTGCGTTTCGACGTGGTGCGGGGCGGGGCCGTTGGCCTGAAGGTCGTCGATGGTTCCATTGAGCTGACCGGCCTCGACGGCTCAGTGCAGACGGCCGCCTTGCGCTTGCCGATCACGGGTTCTGCTCAGGACGTCATCCGCTTCCTGGCACGGCCCAAGCTCGGCCTGTCCAAGGACGTTCTTTACGACTATCGCCGGCTGGGCGGCGATGTCGAGATCGACCTGTCCCTGGGCTTCCCGCTCATCAATGCACTTGCCGTTGCCGATATCGACATCAAGGCCGACGCCACGCTCACGTCGTTCTCGCTCAAGGACGTGCTGGGCGACCTCGATCTCACCGACGCCACGGCACGCCTGAAATATGGCGACTCCGAACTCAGCGTCTCAGGGCAGGGCAAGCTCGACGGCAATACCATCGACCTCAACTGGCGCGAGCTGTTCGCGGCCAAGGCGCCGTTTCGCCGGCGCTACGACGTCAAGGGGACGGTGAACGCCGACATCGTGGGCAAGGCGGGCTTCCCCGCCGTCGATCCCTTCATTACCGGCCCGATCGGCACCACGCTCTCCTATCAAGTCGCGACCAACGGCACGAGCGAGGTCGTGGGCCGCTTCGATCTCAAGGGAGCGAAGGTCTTCGTCGAGCCGCTCGCGTTAACCAAGGTGGCCGGCGCCGAGGGGCTGGCCAACCTGACTCTGAAGCTCGCGCCCGGCGGCAAGCTCGCGACGGCGGACTTCGAAGGCCGCGGTGCCGGTCTGCAGGCGAAGGGCCAGGCGCGTTTCGGTCCCGACAATCTGCTTCAGCAGATTACGGTGCAGCAGGCGAAGCTCGGCAGGTCGGACGTATCGTTCGACTGGAAGCGCGTCCCTGCCGGCGTCGAGATGTCGGTGAAGGGCCAGTCGCTGGAGCTGGCACGCGTGCAGGAAATGCTGCGGGCCCGCAACGAGATCGCCAAGCGGGAACCCAAGGGGCCGGCTGCCGACGCCCGCAACAGCACGAAGATGACGCTTCAGATTCAGGACGTGATTCTGAAGCATGGGTCGCTGGGCTACCTCAATGGCCGCTTCGAGATGATGGGCGATCGCGTAACCTTTGCCGATCTCGGCATGGGGGCGGGCAAGGGCTCGACCTTCCGCGTGACGCCGGGCCAATCCGGCCGCACGCTCTTCCTCTACGTTGCGGACTTCGGGCAGCTACTCTCGCAGGCCGGCTGGATGGACGGCCTGGTCAACGGCTACCTGCACATAGAAGGGAAATTCAACGATCTCTGGGCCGATCCTCCCCTCGACGGCACTTTGAAGATGGGCCCCTACCGCCTGCAGAAAGTGTCGCCGCGACCCGACATCGGCACGCTCAATGCCGCCATCGACGGTCTGAACAGTGCCGGCAACGCGCTGCAGCAGTTCGACAGTCTCAGCGCCAACGTTTCCAAGGCGGGCGACCGCATCCAGGTGCGCAACGGCCGCACCAGCGGTCAATCCATCGGCCTCACGACCCAGGGCATCGTCGATGTCGGCAACGAAACGGCCCAGCTCTACGGCGTGATCGTGCCGGCCTTTGCGCTGAACAATCTCCTGTCCAACGTGCCGCTGCTGGGGCCGCTGCTGACCGGCGGCAAGGATGGCGGCATGTTTGCCATCTCGTACCAACTCCATGGCCGGTTCGACGACTTGAAGAGCGACGTCAACATGATGTCGGCCGTAACGCCCGGCGCCCTGCGCGAGATCTTCAACGCGCCGCTGGCCCCGAAGTAGTCGGTCGCTGTCGGGAGAGGCCGAGACTCTCCGACTCAGACCGCACGCACCAGGACGTGCCGTTTGCGGCCGGCCGAGAGCTTCAGCGTACCCGAGGAATCGAGGTCGGCTTCGCCCACGGTCGCCGTGTCGCTGACGATCGGCTTGTCGTTCAGCCGGGCGCCGCCGCCCTTGATGAGCTTGCGCGCCTCGTTGCGGCTTTCCGTCAGGCCGGCGTCGTGCAGCAGTTCGAAGGCGGCGATGCCGGCCTTGAGCTTCCCGCGCGCCATGTCGATGGTCGGCAGCGTCTCGGCCTTGGCGCCTTCCTCGAAGGTACGGCGTGCGGTTTCGGCGGCGCTGTCGGCGGCCTGCTTGCCGTGCGCCAGCGTCGTCACCTCGGTCGCGAGGATCTTCTTCGCCTCGTTGATCTCCTGGCCCTGCAGCGCCTCAAGCCGCGCGATCTCGGACAGGGGCATGTCGGTGAACAGCTTGAGGAAGCGGCCGACGTCGGCATCCTCGGTGTTGCGCCAGTATTGCCAGAAATCGTAGGGCGACAGCCGGTCGGGGTTGAGCCACACTGCGCCTGCGGCCGTCTTGCCCATCTTGGCGCCAGACGCGGTCGCGAGCAGCGGCGAGGTGAGCGCAAACAGTTCGGCGCCCTGCATGCGGCGGCCGAGATCGGCGCCCATGACGATATTGCCCCACTGGTCGGAGCCGCCCATCTGCGCGATGCAGTTGTAGCGCTTGTGCAGCTCCACGAAGTCGTAGGACTGCAGGATCATGTAGTTGAATTCGAGGAAGGTGAGCGGCTGGTCGCGATCGAGCCGCAGCTTGACCGAATCCATGGTCAGCATGCGGTTGACCGAGAAGTGCCGGCCGACATCGCGCAGCAGCGGAATGTAGAGCAGCCCGTCGAGCCAGTCGGCATTGTTGGCCATGACAGCTTCGGTCGGACCGTCGCCGAAGGTGAGGTAGTTCGAGAAGCTGCGCTTGATCGCCGCCATGTTGGAGTCGATCTGCGCCGTCGTCAGGAGCTGGCGCGTCTCGTCGCGGCCCGAGGGATCGCCGACCTTGGTCGTGCCGCCGCCCATCAGGGCGATCGGACGGTGGCCGCTCTTCTGCCACCAGCGCAGGAGCATGATCTGCAGCAAATGTCCGACATGCAGCGAATCGGCGGTGCAGTCGAAGCCGATATAGGCGGTGCGGACGCCGCTCGCGAGAAGTTCGTCGAGGCGCTGAAGGTCGCTGCACTGATGCACCATTCCGCGCTCGTGCACGATCCGCATGAAATCCGACTTGAAACCCGACATATCGCCGTCCGCCGCCGCCTGGCTCGTTTGTTCGTGAAGGGCCGTGGGTGTAACATGTGAGGGTAAGTGCCTCAACGGCTCGCCATACCCCAGACTATGCTCACCCAGCTTGCAACCGAACGGCCGTTGCGCACTCTAGGCCTCATGAGCGGGACCTCGGTCGACGGCGTCGACGTGGCCCTGATCGAGACCGACGGCGAACGTATCGCCTCCTATGGGCCGAGCCTCACCGTTCCCTATGCAGACGAGGTGCGTCGCACGATCCGCGCAGCCTTTGGCGCCGAGCAGGTGTCGGAAGCGACGCGTGCCGCCGAACGGGCCGTGACCGAGGCGCATGCCGACGCCGTGCGACGCTGGTCGAGCGAGCAGGGCGTGCCGCTCTCGACGGTGGATCTCGTGGGCTTCCATGGCCAGACGATCACGCACCGGCCGGAGCGGCGCTTCACCTGGCAGATCGGCGACGGCGCCGCTCTGGCGCGTGCGTTGGGCGTGCGCGTGATCAACGAGCTGCGCATCGCCGATGTCGCCGCAGGCGGGCAGGGCGCACCGCTGGTACCGGCCTATCATGCGGCCCTCGTGCGCGATCTGCCGCGGCCGCTTGCGGTGGTGAACATCGGCGGCGTCGCCAACGTCACTTGGGTGGGGGCGGACGGGGCGCTGCTGGCTTTCGATACCGGCCCGGGCAACGGGCCGATCGACGACTGGTGTGCGCGGCGCGCCGGCCAGCGCTACGACAAGGACGGCGCACTTGCGGCCTCGGGCAAGGTCGACCGCGCGAGGCTCGAACGCTTCGGCGAGCATCGCTACTTTGCGCGCACGCCGCCCAAGTCGCTCGACCGTGGCGATTTCAACGATGCCTGGGCGGAAGGGCTGAGCGCCGCCGATGGCGCCGCGACTCTGACGCGTGGCACGGCACGCGCCATCGCGCTCGCTGCCCGGCATTTCCCGGCGCCGGTTCTTCAATGGGTGGTCTGCGGCGGCGGTGCGCGTAATCCGACGTTGTTGAGTGCGATTGCCGAGGAAACGCACGGCAAGGTCGTGACGGCGGCCGATCTCGGCTGGGACGGCGACGCCCTCGAAGCGCAGGCCTTTGCCTTCCTGGCCGTGCGCTCCCTGCGTGGTTTGCCACTGACCTATCCGACGACGACCGGCGCGCCGCGTCCCATGACGGGCGGCCGCCTCAGCGAACCCTAGGGTTCCTTGTTGCTCGTCGCGCGGCCCGGCGGATTGAGCAGGGATTTGGCAACGTACCTGTCGACATCGACGGCGAGCTTGTCGAGCGAGTCGTGGAAAAAGTGGTTTGCGCCCTTCACGGTGCGCGACTCCACGGTGATGCCCTTCTGCAGCGACAGTCGCGCGACCAGCTTCTGGATGTCGGCGAGCGGCACCACTTCGTCGCGCTCCGCGCCCACGATCAGACCCGAAGAAGGGCAGGGCGCGAGGAAGGCGAAGTCGTAGGAGTTGGCCGGCGGCGCCACCGAGACGAAGCAGTCGATCTCCGGTCGGCGCATCAGCAACTGCATGCCGATCCACGCGCCGAACGAGTAGCCGGCGATCCAGCACGACTTGGCGTCGGCGTTCATGCCCTGCAGCCAGTCGAGTGCCGCGGCCGCATCGGAGAGTTCGCCCATGCCGTTGTCGAAGCGGCCCTGGCTGCGACCGACGCCGCGCGTGTTGAAGCGCAACACCGAGAAGCCGCGATTCACGAAGACATGGAAGAGCGAGAACACGACCTTGTGGTTCATCGTTCCGCCATATTGCGGATGCGGATGGAGGATCAGCGCGATGGGCGCACGTTCTTCCTTGCTCTGGTGATAGCGGCCTTCGAGACGACCCTCGGGGCCGGTGAACATCACGTCAGGCATGGAGACTCCGGTTTTTCACCCTGTTGACCTCCGGTCGTAACCGATTTGGGGCGATCGATGGGGGGGATTCTTGATACTTGACCGACTTACTCGGATTATCTAAATCCCGAGCTACGTAGTTGGTTTTTGCCCGAACCCCGCCTTGAGGGGCCGGAATATCGTAGTAACGCCTTGGTTTTCAAGACCTTTAGGCGTTCCGTAATGCAAGGTCGGATGATCCGGCCATGATGGAGGATGCTGTGAAGCTCAGCACCAAGGGTCGTTACGCCGTTATGGCGATGGTCGATCTGGCGCGCCACGCCCAGGCGAAGCCGGTTTCCCTGTCGGATATTGCCACCCGGCAGGAGATTTCCCTGTCCTATCTCGAACAGCTCTTTGCCCGGCTGCGACGCGCCGGTCTCGTGAAGAGCGTGCGCGGTCCCGGCGGCGGCTACCGTCTGGCCCGCCTGTCGATGGAGACCCGGGTCTCCGAGATCATCCTGGCGGTCGACGAGCCGATCAGCGCCACCCGCTGCACCGAGATGGGGGCGCCCGGCTGCCGCACCGACCGTAGCAAGTGCCTGACCCACGACCTGTGGGAGGAGCTGGGCAACCAGATCCACATGTTCCTGAGCTCGGTTACCCTGCACGACGTGCTGGAGCGCAAGCTGGCGTCGCGCATCGTCGAGGCGCCGGGCGTTCCGGAGGCCGAATCGTCGATGGCCGCCGCCAGCTAGGGACTGCCCGGACCATGGCCGCGTTCGCGTACCTCGACCACAACGCCACCAGCCCCCTGCGGCCGGCCGCGTTCGAGTCGATGGTCGAGGTGCTGCGCGCCGGCGGCAATCCGTCGTCCGTCCATGCCGCCGGGCGCAAGGCCCGCGCCGCCGTCGAGACGGCGCGCCGCCAGGTGGCCGCCCTCGTGGGCGCATTGCCGGCCGAGATTGTCTTCACGTCGGGCGGCACCGAAGCCAACAACCTGGCGCTTTCCGGCGCCGGCCGTCGCCGCGTCCTGGTTTCGGCGGTCGAGCACGACAGCGTGCTGCGCGCCGTGCCGGGGGCGGAGATCGTCGGCGTGGATGGCAACGGCGTCGTCGATCTGGCGGCGCTGGAGCGGGCGCTGGGGTCGTCCGCAGGCGAACCGGCCCTGGTGTCGGTCATGCTGGCCAACAACGAGACCGGCGTGCTGCAGCCGATCGCCGACGTCGTACGCCTGGCGCGCGCCGCCGGTGCGCTGGTCCATTGCGATGCCGTCCAGGCGGCCGGCAAGGTGCCGGTCGAGGTGCATGGTCTCGGCGTCGACTATCTCAGCCTGTCCGCCCACAAGCTCGGCGGCCCGACTGGCGTCGGCGCCCTGATGGTGCGCGACGGCGCCCCCTTCGCGACGGATCGCCGGGGCGGCGGCCAGGAATCCAACCGCCGCGCCGGTACGGAGAACGTGGCCGGGATCGTGGGCTTCGGCGTTGCGGCGCAGGAGGCGGCCGACGGGGGACGCGATCTCGCTGGCTGGCGCGACCGGATCGAATTTTCTCTTGTCCAGATTGCGCCACGAGCACGTGTTTTCGGCGTTGGTGCCAGGCGGTTAGGCAATACGAGCTGCATCTCCATGCCGGGCGTTCCGGCCGAGACGCAGGTCATGTCGCTCGATCTTGCCGGTGTCTGTATCGGTGCCGGAGCGGCCTGTTCGTCGGGCAAGGTCCAGCGGTCGGCCGTTCTGGCGGCCATGGGCGTGCCGGTCGAGGAGGCCGGGAGCGCCATCAGAATTAGCTTGGGCTGGAACACCGAACCGGCCGATATCGAGCGCTTGATCGCCGCGTGGCGGGACCTATATATCCGAGTGACGCAGTCGGATATTTCTCAGGCTGAAGCAGCGTAGGAGTTTCAAGGGGTTAGCATGACAGCCATTACCCAGATCCGGCGCAACGACCAGCCGATCTACCTGGACTACCAGGCGACAACACCCATGGATCCGCGGGTCCTGGAAGTGATGATGCCGTACTTTACCTACAAGTTCGGCAATTCGGGCTCGCGTAGCCACGCCTACGGCTGGGAGGCCGAGGAAGGGGTGGAGAAGGCGCGCAGCCAGATCGCCAAGCTGATCGGGGCGGACGAGAAGGAGGTCATCTACACCTCCGGCGCCACCGAATCGAACAACCTCGCGATCCGCGGCGTGGCCGAGTTCTACAAGGACCGCAAGAACCACATCATCACCACGGTGACGGAGCACAAGTGCGTGCTCGACACCTGCCGCCATCTCGAGCAGCAGGGCTTCGAGGTCACCTATCTGCCGGTCCAGCAGAACGGCCTGCTCGACCTCGACGTGCTGCGCGCGGCGATCACCGACAAGACCGTGCTGGTTTCGGTAATGGCGGTGAACAACGAGATCGGCGTCATCCAGCCGCTGGCCGAGATCGGCAAGATCTGCCGCGAGCGCAAGGTCTTCTTCCACACCGACGCGGCCCAGGCGGCCGGCAAGATCCCGCTCGACGTCGAGGCGATGAACATCGACCTGATGAGCATCTCGGGTCACAAGATCTATGGGCCCAAGGGCATCGGCGCGCTCTACGTCCGGCGCAAGCCGCGCGTGCGGCTGGTCGCCATGATCCATGGCGGCGGCCAGGAGCGCGGTTTCCGCTCGGGCACGCTGCCGACGCCGCTCTGCGTCGGCTTGGGCGAGGCCTGCGAGATCGCGATGAAGGAGATGGATACCGAGGCCAAGCGCCTGGCCAAGCTCCAGGAGCGCATGCTGAAGGGCCTGCAGGCCAAGCTGACGGACATCGTCGTCAACGGCGACCTGGAGCATCGCATCCCGGGCAACCTCAACATCTCCTTCGCCTACGTCGAAGGCGAGTCGCTGATGATGGGGATCAAGAACCTGTCGGTGTCGTCCGGTTCGGCCTGCACCTCGGCGTCGCTGGAGCCCAGCTACGTGCTGCGGGCGCTGGGCGTCGAAGAGGAGATGGCGCACACCTCGCTGCGCATCGGCCTCGGCCGCTTCACGACCGAGCACGAAGTCGACACCGCCGTCGACGAGCTGGTGCGCCACGTCACCAAGCTGCGCGAAATGAGCCCGCTCTGGGAGATGGCCCAGGAAGGGATCGACCTCAAGTCGATCGAATGGGCGGCCCACTAGTTTTACCGATGCGCGGCCTTTTGGGGCGTCGCGCTGAGATTTGAGGAGAGTGTCATGGCCTACAGCGAAAAGCTGATCGACCACTACGAGAATCCGCGCAACATCGGGTCGCTCGACAAGAATGCCGAAGATGTCGGCACGGGTCTGGTTGGCGCTCCGGCCTGCGGCGACGTGATGAAGCTGCAGATCAAGGTCGGCCCGGACGGGCTGATCGAGGATGCCAAGTTCAAGACCTTCGGCTGCGGCTCGGCCATTGCGTCCAGCTCGCTCGTCACCGAATGGGTGAAGGGCAAGACGATCGACGAGGCCGAGACGATCAAGAACACCGACATCGCGCGCCACCTGGCGCTGCCGCCGGTGAAGATTCACTGCTCGGTCCTGGCCGAGGACGCGATCAAGGCGGCAATCGCCGACTATCGCGCCAAGGCCCAGAAGGAAGAGCCGAAAGAAGCGGCCGAGTAGCAGCAGTCGGAGCAAGGTAGCCATGAGCACGACCACGGATACGGCGAAGCCCGCCGCTCCCGCCGCCGCCCCGAGGCCGCGCCGTCCGCGCCCGCAGGTGATGACGGTGACGCCGCTCGCCGCCGAGCGCGTCAAGGCGCTGATCGAGGGCCGCGGCAAGCCGACGGCCGGAATCCGCATCGGCGTGCGCAGCAAGGGCTGCTCGGGCATGAGCTACACGCTCGAATTCGCCGACAAGCAGGAGCCGATGGACGAGGTGGTCGAGGCCGGCGGCATCAGGCTGCTGATCGACCCCAAGGCCTCGCTGTTCCTGATCGGCACCGAGATGGACTACGAGGAAGAGAAGCTGAAGTCGGGCTTCGTGTTCAAGAACCCGAACGAGAAGGGACGCTGCGGCTGTGGCGAGTCCTTCCACGTCTGAAGTCGGATCATGGATCATTTCGCGCGGCTGGGATTGCCGGCGGCGCTGGACATCGAGACGGCCGCACTGGATCGGGCCTATTTCGCCCTCCAGCGGCAGTGGCATCCGGACCGCTTCGTAGGCAAGCACCCCGAGGAGCGCGCCCGCGCCTCGGTCGAGGCTGCGGCCCTCAACGACGCCTATCGCACGTTGAAGGATCCGCTGAGCCGGGCCGTCTATCTCGCCGGGCTCAAGGGCGTGGAACTGCCGGGGGACGGCAAGACCATCGACGATCCCGATCTCCTGATGGAGGCGATGGAGGCACGCGAGGAACTGCATGAGGCGTCGAGCGGCGAGGCGGTCGAAGCACTGGCGGCCAAGGCGCGCGACGAGGTGAACAAGGCAATGGCGGCGCTGGGCAGTTTGTTCTTGGCAAACGACCGGCCGGCCATCAGAAAAACGCTCCTTCGTCTGCGCTACCTCGACAAGTTCGCCGAGGAGGCGCGTGCGCGACGTATGAATATTGAACGGTCCAGGGCATGACTTTGCTGGAGATCCACGAGCCGGGCGAAACGCCTCTGCCGCATGCCGGCGAGGGATCGCTGGCGGTCGGCATCGATCTCGGCACGACCAACTCCGTCGTCGCCATTGCGCGCGAGAGCGTGCCTGCCGCCCTGCACGACGCGACCGGCAAGGCGCTGGTGCCGTCGGTCGTAGCCTATCCGGCGGCCGGTGGTGTCCTGGTGGGCGACGAAGCACGTCAGATCGCGGCCGCCGAGCCGAAGAATGCCGTCTCCTCGATCAAGCGGCTCATGGGCCGCGGTGCGGCCGACGTCCACGCCGTGGCCGGTGTGCTGCCGTACGAGATCGAGCCGGGCACCGGCCAGACCGACATGGTGAAATTGCGCATCGGCGGCAAGGCGCGCTCGCCGGTCGAGATTTCCGCCGAAATCCTGAAGGCGCTGCGGCAGCGCGCCGAGGATGCGTTGGAGAAGCCGGTCGAGCGGGCCGTCATCACCGTGCCGGCCTATTTCGACGATGCCGCCCGCACCGCGACCCGCGACGCCGCGCGGGTGGCCGGCCTCGAAGTGCTGCGGCTAGTGAACGAGCCGACGGCCGCGGCGCTGGCCTATGGTTTGGACAAGGGCTCCGAAGGCCTCTACGCGGTCTACGATCTGGGCGGCGGCACCTTCGACTTCTCCCTGCTGCGGCTCGAGAAGGGCGTGTTCCAGGTGCTGGCGACCGGCGGCGACACGGCGCTGGGCGGCGACGACCTCGATCGCGCCATCGCCGAGCGCATGCTGGCGGAGCGCAAGCGTGATGGTCTTGCCGACGCGGTCGACGAAGCCGCGGTGAAGGCCGCGCTGGCGCTGGCGCGCCACATGAAGGAACAGCTCTCCGACCGGGACCAGACGTCGGGCCGGCTCGATATCGCGGGCGTGCCGTCGTTCCATGCGCTGACGAAGGCCGAGTTCGACGCGATGGCCGACGCGCTCGTCGAGCGGACGCTCGACATTGCCCGCAACGTGCTGGCCGATGCCGGCATGACCGCCGCGGAAGTGCAGGGCGTGGTGCTGGTCGGCGGTTCGACGCGCGTGCCGCTGGTGCGCTCGAAGGTCGCCGGCATGATCGGCAAGCCGCCGCTCACCGATATCGATCCCGACGAGGTCGTGGCGCTAGGCGCTGCGCTTCAGGCCGAGGCTTTGACCGGCGGCAGCGATACCCTGCTGCTCGACGTCACGCCGCTGTCGCTGGGCCTCGAAACCATGGGCGGCATCGTCGAGAAGATCGTGCCGCGCAACACGCCGATCCCCGTGCAGCTCGCGCAGGATTTCACGACCTATCAGGACGGCCAGAGCGCCATGGCGATCCATGTCGTGCAGGGCGAGCGCGAGATGGTTGCGGACTGCCGCAGCCTGGCGCGCTTCGAGCTTCTCGGCATTCCTCCGATGACCGCCGGGGCCGCGCGCATCCGCGTCACCTTTGCGGTCGATGCCGACGGCCTGCTCACGGTCTCTGCCGAGGAGCGAACCACGGGCATTGCCCAGCGCATCGAGGTGAAGCCGTCCTACGGCCTCAGCCACGAAGACATGGCCGACATGCTCTACGACAGCATGGACAATGCCGAAGCCGACATGACCTTGCGCCTGTTGACCGAGGCCAGGGTCGAGGCGCGGCGCAGCTTGTTAGCGCTGGAAGCAGCGCTCGCCAGGGACGGCTCGCTGCTGTCGGCCGAGGAGCGTGCGGCGATCGACGAGGCGCGGGCCGCCGTCGAAACCGCCATGGCCGGCGAAAGCCGCGACGAGATCAATGCCGCTGCCGAAGCGCTGGAGACACTATCGAAGCCCTTCGCCGAACGGCGCATGGACCGCGGCATCCGCGAGGCGCTGTCGGGCCTGTCGGTCGGCGAGTTGGAAAACAGGGTCGGCGAGTAAGGAGCAAGAGAGACTGAGATGCCGAAGATGACGTTCATCCTGAAGGACGGGTCGCCCAAGGAAGTCGATGCGCCCATCGGTCTTAGCGTGCTCGAGATTGCCCACCGCAATCACATCGACATCGAGGGCGCTTGCGAAGGCTCGCTGGCCTGCTCGACCTGCCATGTCGTCGTGGACAAGACCTGGTTCGACAAACTGGCGCCGGCCAGCGACGACGAGGAAGACATGCTCGACCTCGCCTTCGGCCTTACCCACACCTCGCGGCTGGGCTGCCAGATCCGCATGAGCGAATCGCTGGACGGGCTGGTGGTGCGCCTGCCGGCGGCGACGCGCAACATGATGGTCGACAAGTAAGGGGGAGGGCACGCGATGGCAAAGAAGCTGCGCTGGACCGACGTCCACGACATCGCGATCGAACTCGAGGAACGCCACCCCGATATAGACAATGTCAATCTGCGATTCACCGACCTGCACCGCTGGGTGATGGAACTGCCCGATTTCGAAGACGATCCCAACCGCTCCAACGAGAAGATCCTGGAAGCGATCCAGGCGGCCTGGATCGAGGAGCGCGACTAGTGCGCCGCCATCAGGACGCTGGCTCGACGCCGCAATTTAGTCGAAAATAACGGCGATTTTGCTCGGTCTCCGGAGGCCGTCTATGATCGTGAAAAAGGGGCGCCCTGTGCTGCTGCCGCTGATCTTGGCGGTGGGGCTGGGGGCTTGTGCATCCAACGCCGTCCAACCTGGCATTGTCCACACGACGGCGGGCCAGCCCGGCGTCGTTACGACCTCGTCCAGCGTTCCGCCGCCGACGGCAGGTACCGCCTATAACGGCGCGGTGGCCGGACCGGGCCGGGTCGTGTCGATCCGCGAGATCGCCCTGCAGGGCGGGGGTGGCGGCTATCAAGGCAGTGGCCAGGGAACCATGACCGGCGGGTTCCTGGGCGCCGCGGCGGGCGCGGCCATCGGCGGTGCCGTCGGCCAGACCGTCGGCAGTAGCCTGGTCGGCTTGCTGCTCGGCGCAGTCGGCGGGGCCATCGCCGGCAACATCTTCGACGGCCAGCAGGGGGCAGGACGCGGCATCGAGGTCGTGGTCCAGCGCGACGACGGCCAGAACGTCACCATTGCCCAGCGCGACGACGGCGACGTGCAGCTCGGCGACCGGGTGCAGATCGTGCAGGACGGCCGGGGTGTTGCCCGGGCCGTGCGAGACACTTCCCGCACCCCCGACTGAATCGCTAGAGTGGTTTCGTAGAGTTTAGTGAAAGGTCGTCATCGGATGTTCGGCAAATGGATCGGCAAACGGGCGCTGGCCCTCTTGGTTCCGGTTGCGCTCGCAGCCAGCCTGGGTGCCTGTAACGGCAGCAGCGGTGCGGTCCAGCCGGGTGTCGTCAATACGTCGGCGCAGGGTGCCAGCTATCGCGGCGAGACCGGACGTGTGGTGTCGATTCGCGAGGTCCGCGTCCGCGGCCAGCGCGGCGGCATGAACGACGGCACGATGATCGGCGGTACGGTCGGCGCCATCGGCGGTGCGGCGGCGGGCGGCGCGATCTCCAATTCGGTGGGCGGCGCGGTCGTGGGCGGCGTGCTGGGCGCGGTCGGCGGCGCCATTGCCGGTACGGCCATTGACCAGGAATCTACACGCCGCGGTATCGAAATCACGGTGCAGCGCGACGACGGCCAGCGCGTGACGGTGGCGCAGTACGACGACGGCGACATCCAGATGGGCGACCGCGTGGCGATCGTCTATGACCGTAACGGCGTCGCCAAGGTCGTGCGCGACACCGGCCGCCGGCGCGACTGACCGGCGGCGGCCTCAGACGAGGCCGTGATCCTTCAGCACCTGCTGTTCATCGCCCGTGACGTAGGCGAAGATTTCCGGCGCATGCCCATCGGGGATGCGCAGCAGGTAAATGTTGTCGAACTCGATCTCGACCCGTTCGCCGGATTTCTTGCGATAGCTCGACCACCAGCTCGTCTTGGCCATGGCGTGGAAATCGTCGAGCGGCGTCACCTTGAGCGCGCGCACTTCCATGCGTTCCGTGCCGATCTTCCGGTAGAAGGCATAGCCGCGCGGGATCATGAACCGCAGGAGCCAGCCGTTGCGTCCGTCGGAGACCCGCCGGGGATCGCTTCCGACGAAATATTTGGCGAAAGCGGCGAGCGCCCCCGGGATATCGACCCTGGGCGGGGCTTTCAGGGCGTCGTTCATGCGGGCCTGATAGGCCTCGAAAAAGCGCCGGATGGCAGGTTCGTGGTCGCGCATGGTCGACGACAACGCGTCTTCCGGCCCTGTTGTTGCCGATCCGGCGGCCCTATATAGGCCCCCTTATGGCCCGCAATTCCCTCGGTCTCGACAAGGCGCCCGGCGACACCCGCGTGGTGGTGGCGATGTCGGGCGGCGTCGATTCGTCGGTAACTGCGGCGCTGCTGAAGGATCAGGGCTACGATGTAGTGGGGGTCACCCTGCAACTTTACGACCACGGCGTGGCGGTCGGGAAGGCGGGCGCCTGCTGCGCCGGCCAGGATATCCGCGATGCCCGGCAGGTCGCCGACCGCCTCGGCATGCCGCACTACGTGCTCGACTACGAAAGCCGCTTCCGCAACGAGGTGATGGAGTCCTTCGCCGATGCCTATGCGCGTGGCGAGACGCCGGTGCCCTGCATCGCCTGCAATCGAACGGTGAAGTTCCGCGACCTCCTGAAGACGGCGCGCGACCTCGGCGCTGAGGCGCTGGCGACAGGTCACTATGTCCGCCGCGTCGCGGGCGAGGCGGGGCCGGAGCTGCACCGCGGCGCCGACCCGGCGCGCGATCAGAGCTATTTCCTGTTCGGCACGACGCGCGAACAGCTCGACTTCCTGCGTTTCCCTCTGGGTGATCTGCCCAAGAGCGAGACGCGCGCCCTGGCCGAGCGCTTCGACCTCGCCGTCGCCGACAAGCCCGACAGCCAGGACATCTGTTTCGTGCCGAACGGAGATTACGCTTCGGTGGTGCAGAAGCTGCGGCCCGAGGCGGTCGAGCCCGGCGAGATCGTCGACATGACGGGGAGGGTGGTCGGCCGCCACGAAGGCATCGTGCGCTTCACCGTCGGCCAGCGTCGCGGCCTCGCGCTGGGCGGCCGCGAGGGCACCGACAACGATCCGCTCTATGTCGTGCGGCTGGAGCCGGAGACACGACGTGTCGTGGTCGGTCCGCGCAGCGCGCTCGGCCGGGACGAGATCGCGCTCTACGACGTAAATTGGATCGGTCCCGCAACGTCGGGAGCATTGGACGTGCTGGTCCGCGTTCGCTCCAGCCAGACGCTGCGCGCGGCGACCGTCGAGCTGACAGAGGCAGGTGCCATCGTGCGCTTTGCTGAACCTGAGATCGGCGTGTCCCCCGGTCAGGCTTGCGTCGTTTACGACGCCGCCACCGGCAGCCGTGTGTTGGGAGGAGGGTTCATCAAGAGGTTCTAGCGATGATGAAGTTCGATCACCTCAACCTTCCGGTCAGCAATCTCGACCGGTCGCGTGATTGGTACATGTCAACGCTCGGCCTCAAGGTCGAATTCGAAGTCCCAGATCAGCGCACGGTGGCGCCGCAGGATGGCGACGGCTTTGCGATCTTCCTGCAGGAGTCAGAATCGCCGGTCACAGCAGGCGGCACTGCACTCTGGTTCCAGGTCGACGACGTCGATGCAACGCATGCCGAATGGTCGAAACGTGGCGTCGCTTTCGTCCACGGACCGCAAAAGGCCTTCTGGGGATACGGCGCCGAGCTGCACGATCCCGACGGCTACATCGTGCGTCTGTGGGACGCGCGTTCGATGAAAGAAAAATAGGTCACAGGCAGCTGTCATTGCCGCGTCACGGGTCGCTCCGATAAGGCCCGGATGCACGATGATCGATCCCACAGCCTCCTCACGCGGCGCCAACAGCTCCGTATCGCCGCCGGCCTCTTCGCCCTTGGTGCCGCGCCGTCTCTCGCGATGGCGCAGCCGGCGCTCTATCCCGTCAAGCCGGTCAAGCTAATCATCCCTTATCCGCCCGGCGGCGGCACGGACATCACCGGGCGAGCGATGGCTCAGAGGCTCTCGGAATTTCTGGGGCAATCCGTTGTCATCGAGAACAAGCCGGGTGCCACGGGAATGATCGGGGCGGGGAGTGTCGCGAAGAGCACGCCCGACGGCTACACGGTCTTGTTCGGCGCGGCGAGCGAGATGGCGATCAACGCCAGCCTGTTCAAGAACATGACCTACGATCCGCGGAACGACTTCGAGCCAGTCAGTCTCCTCGCGACATTTCCCCTGGTGTTCGTGGCACCTGCCGCGACCTCCCAGTCGCTAGGCCAGCTCATCGACGCGGCGCGGGCAAAGCCGGATACGATCAGCTACGGCTCCATCGGCAGCGGCAGCCCCCAGCATCTCGCCGCCGAGCTTCTCTCGACCATGGCGAAGGCGAAGTTCCTTCATGTTCCCTACAAGGGCTCGGGACCGCTGGTGCAGGATGCCGTTGGTGGCCATCTCAACATGGCGGTGAGCAGCGTACCGCCGGCGGTTCCTCTCGTTCGGTCGGGCAAGCTGCGCGCGCTTGCCGTGACGTCGTCGAAGCGGTCGGAAGCCTTGCCCGATGTTCCGACGATGGCTGAGCTCGGCTTCCCCGGCTATGAGTTCAACACCTGGGTCGGTGTTGCCGTGCCGAAGGGAACGCCGAAGGAAATTGTGGATCGCCTGCACGATGGCTTGGTTGCCGCCCTGGCCGCCAGCGACGTGCAGGCCGCCCTGCGCGATCAGGGTGCCGTTCCGGCAGGCTCGACGCCCGAGCAGTTCCGGCAGTTCGTCCGCGCGGAAGTCGCGAAGAGCGACAGGATCGTTTCGGAAGCCGGCATACAGGCGGAATGACGATGGCCTCGGGCGCGGCATTGCCTATCATGCCGGCATGACTTCTTCCCGCCGCCGCCGGGCCATCCTGATCGTCTGCGATGGCCTCGGTGCAGAATGGATCGATGCGGAGCGGACGCCGACGCTGGCGCGCTTGCAGGCCGCGCATCGCAGCGCCGGCGACCACCGCGCGGTATTCCCCTCGGTGACGCGCGTCTCGGCGGCGTCCATCGCCACCGGCTGCCATCCGGCGCGGCACGGGCTCGAAGGCAACCAGATGGCGCTGTTCGAGGATGGTCGGCTCACCGTGCACAATGTCGGCGCGCCGACTTTCCGGCAGACCATGCGGCAGGCGACGGGCCGGACGTTGCGCGTGCCGACGCTTGCCGAGCGGCTGGTCTCGTGCGGCGGACAGGTGGCCTACTCGAATGTGTCGCCCGGTGCGGCCTACTTCCTCGATCCCGATCATTTTGGAACCGTGCTGCATCGCGCCGGCTCCTTCGCTCCCGGAGGGGCGGCGCTCACGGGCGCTGCGCATCTCGCCGTTACGCACGATCTCGCCGGCGACATCGAGATGACGCGACGCTTCTGTGCCGAGGTCGTGCCGTCGGAGGCGCAGGCGCTCGCTGTCCTGTGGCTGGCCAATCCGGACCTCACCTCGCATCACGAGCCGCTGGGCTCGCCCGAGCATCTGCACGCCCTGAAGGTGACGGACGGGCTGGTGTCGGAAGTTCTCGACGCGGTGCGGGCGCACGAGGATCGCTTCGACACGCTGATACTGGTGGGCTCGGATCATGGGCACGAGACGGTCGGCCGCTCCGTGCATGTCGGCCGCTGGCTGTCGGACAATGGTCTGGAGGCCGAGCTGCGGCACGGCCGGATCGCCGTCGCCTCGCAGGGCACCAGCGGTCTGATCTACGCCACGGAAAAGGCGAGGCCCGCGCTCGACGAGGTGTTGCCGCGCATGCACAAGGAGCCGTGGGCCGGCGCGATCCTCACCGGCGAGGCGCTGGCGGCCACGGGACTCTCCGGAACGATGCTGGTCGCGGCCGTCGACACGGCGCGTCACGACGAGCACAACGGCTACGGCGTCGCGGGAACGCGCTGGCTGGTCGAGGACGGAGAGGGTCCGCCGGAGATCGGCTGCGGTCATCATGGCGGGCTGGGGCCGCAGGAAACGCGGCCGTTCCTGGTAATCGCGCATGCCGATTTCGGCCAGGGCCGCATCGAGCGCACGACCAGTCTGGTCGACATTGCGCCCACCATTCTGGATTTTCTCGGGCAGCCTGCAGACAGGCTCGACGGCGCCGCGATAACGGCCTGCCGCTGACGGGTCGGGAAGCGAATTCGCCTTTCTTGACAGGGCACTGCGGCGCCGCATAAAAGCGCGCACCCATGGCTGGGTAGCTCAGCTGGTTAGAGCACGGCACTCATAATGCCGGGGTCGGCGGTTCAAGTCCGCCCCCAGCTACCAAATTCTGGCCCCCGGTCCATCACAGCCGGGGGCCTTTCATTTGCGCGCGGTCTGCGCCAGTTTAGGATCATGGCCAACGGACATACGCACCAGACCGACGTCGTTATCATAGGCGCGGGGCCCGTGGGCCTCTTCACCGTGTTCGAGTGCGGCATGGTTCGCCTCAACTGCCATGTCGTCGACGTGCTCGACGATGCCGGCGGGCAATGCACGGCGCTCTATCCCGAAAAACCGATCTACGACATCCCGGGCTTTCCGCGCATCGAAGCGGCCGAACTGATCGTCCGCCTGAAGGCGCAGGCCTCGCCCTTTCGCCCTGTCTACCATCTCGGCCAGCAGGTCCAGGCGGTCGAGCCGCTGACCGGCGGCTTCTGGCGGGTCACGACCTCCAAGGGCACGGTGCTGCAGGCCAAGGCGGTGATCATCGCCGCCGGCGTCGGCGCCTTCGGTCCCAACCGGCCGCCGCTCGACGGCATCGAAGCCTACGAAGGCAAGAGCGTTTTCTATTACGTGACGCACCGCGAGACCTTCAGCGGCCGCAAGGTGGTGATTGCGGGTGGCGGCGATACGGCGGTCGACTGGGCGCTGTCCCTGGCCGAGGTCGCGAGTCGCGTGACGGTGGTCCATCGCCGCGATCGGTTCCGCGCCGCGCCGGAGAGCGAAGCGCGGCTGAAGGCGCTGGCGAAGGCCGGCAAGATCGACCTTGTCGTGCCCTATCAACTTCATGGCCTCGAAGGGACTGCAGGCCATCTCTCGTCGGTGGTCGTTTCGACGCTCGATGGTGCCACCAAGAAGATTGCTGCCGACGTGCTGCTGCCGTTCTTCGGCCTGTCGATGTCGCTGGGGCCGATTGCGGAGTGGGGACTTGCGCTGGAGCGCAACCAGATCGAGATCGACCCGTCGACCTCGGCCACGAGCAAGCCCGGCATCTTCGCCGTCGGCGACGTCGTCACCTATCAGGGCAAGCTGAAGCTGATCCTGACGGGCTTCTCCGAGGCCGCCATCGCGGCGCGCTCGGCCTATGCGCTGATCCGCCCCGAAACGCCACTGCACTTCGAGTATTCGACGACCTCGGGCGTGCCGGACGCTTAGACGTCGGCTTTCGTCGACGTCACGTCACCGGACGAGACTGCGGCAGGCGTTCGCGTGTGCCATAGACCGGCGGCGCGAGCTGCTCGGCGGTGCGGCCGGCCCAGTCGCGCTGGCTCACCGTTTCGAGCCGCTTGCGCTGGCCTTCGATCAGGCCCGCGGTCGCGGCTTCGACATCGACCGTGAGCACCTTGCCGTCGTGCACCACTTGCGTGCCGTCGACATAGACGTGGCGGATGGCGCGGTCGCTCGCCGAATAGATCAAGCTGCGCACTGGCTCGTGGGCCGGCTGCATGTAGGGATGGCTCATGTCGACCAATGAGAAGTCGGCCTTGCAACCCGGCGCCAGGCGTCCGAGGTCGGGCCGGCGCAGGATCCTGGCGCCGCCGACCGTGGCCGCCTCGAAGGCATGCCGCGTCGTGCCCATCTTGTAGTTCATGGTGAAGACGCGGGCGAGGTAACAGCTCAGCCGGATCTCATCGAGCATGTTGTGCGGGAAGGTATCCGTGCCGATGCCGACGGTGATGCCCGCGTTCATGTAGCGGCCGATCGAGTTCATCACCATGCCGCGACGCGCGAACACCGTCGGGCAGTGCGCCACCGACGCTCCCGAATCGCGCAGGCGCTCGAAGTCGTTGGCGTGCGGGTAGTGGATCTGCGGATGGTCGTTGAGGAAGATGCCGTGGCCGATGACGAGATCGGGGCCGAGCACGCCGATCGAGTCCAGCCACTCGATGGGCGTCTTGCCGTGGCGATGGACCATCTCGTGGAACTCGACGACGGCCTGGCAGGCATGTGTCTGCATCGGCAGGCCGCGCCGCCGCGCTTCCTGCAGCGCTTCCTTGAAGAAGCCTTCCCGGCAGGTGTCGATCTGCGCCGGGCCGACCATGCCTGAGAGGCGGCCGCTCGGATGTCTGGCGGCCTCGTCGAGCGTCTTCATCGAGGCCTCGAAGGCCTTCGCGCCGGCCTTCTCGTCCCAGGCGTATTCGACGGTGTAGCCGTTCTTGGTGTACCAGACGCCTTGGCGCATCATCGGACAGACGACGGCGCGAATGCCGGTCGAGGCGAGGTCGTCGACCCAGCCGTCGCGCGCCATCGACAGGTCGGTGATGGTCGTGACGCCGCTCTTCAGCAGCTCGGACACCGCGACCTTCGACGAGGGACCGGCATCCTCGGGATTGAGACCGAAGACGGTGAGATATTCGTAGAGCGAACTTTGACCCAGCTTGTCGCTGCCATACTCCTCGGTGAGCCCCTTGTTGGCGGGCTCCGAGAAGGGATGGCTGTGGACGTTCACCAGGCCGGGAATCGCCATCATCCCCTTGCCGTCGATGGTCGTGTCGACCGGGCCCGTGTAGCCCGGGCCGATATGCGCGATCTCGTTGCCCCTGAACACGAAGTCGGCGTCTTCGAGGTAGACATGCCGCTGTTCGGCTTCGTCCCACGCAACGATATGGTCGAGGCTGGTGATCCTGGTCGTCTTCATGTTCATTTTTGTCCGAAACTTGCTTCTCTTCGGGTAAGAACACTGGCCGACCCGACGATGCTCGACAAGCGCCCCACGGGTGGCATGATCGCTGCAGCAAGCGCCTCGAGGAGCGTCGACCATGTCGTCAAACAAGCTGAATGAGCAGGCAAAAGGCGTTTTCATCATCGCGGCGACGCCGTTTACCGACGATGGTGCGCTCGACCTGCAGAGCGTCGATACGCTGACCGATTTTTATTTGGGCTGCGGCGTACATGGATTCACCCTGCTCGGGATGATGGGCGAGGCGCACAAGCT
The DNA here is from genome assembly GCF_000312425.1 of Reyranella massiliensis 521. Classification (GTDB taxonomy): domain Bacteria; phylum Pseudomonadota; class Alphaproteobacteria; order Reyranellales; family Reyranellaceae; genus Reyranella; species Reyranella massiliensis. Next base: position 1,743,907 of record NZ_HE997181.1, read on the forward strand.
CACGGCCGAAGAATCGATCTCCGTGGTCAACCGCGTGATCGGCCGCGCGCAGGGCCGCCAGGTGATCGTCGGCGTGAGCCATGCCGGGCTTGAGAATGTGCGGCGTCTCTCGCACGAGGCGATGATCGCAGGCGCCGCCGGCGTCATGGTAGCGCCGCCGCCGGGCCTCAAGGGCGACGAGGGCATCTACAATTACTATGCGCAGGTCTTCCAGGCGCTGGGTCCCGACATTCCGGTCGTCTACCAGGACTATCCGCAAACCACCGGCGTCTATCTGCCAGCCAACGTGTTCGAGCGTCTGGTCGACGACTTCAAGCAGCTCGTCATGCTGAAGCACGAGGATGCGCCGGGTCTCGCCAAGCTGACGCGCATTCGCGAAGGCGAGAAGAAGCCGGGCCGCCGCCGGGTCTCGATCCTGGTCGGCAATGGCGGCCTTTACTATCCGCAGGAAATGCGGCGCGGCGCCGACGGCGCCATGACGGGCTTCGCCTGGCCGGAGATGCTGGTGCAGGTCTACGACCTCTTCGCCAAGGGCAAGCCCGAGGAGGCGGAGGATCTGTTCGACATCTATCTGCCGCTCGTGCGCCACGAGGTGCAGCCGGCCATCGGCCTCGCGCTGCGCAAGGAAGTCCTGTTCCGCCGCGGCGCTATCAAGAGCCCGAAGCAGCGCGCGCCCGGCTCGTCGCTGACCGCGACCGACAAGGCCGAGCTAGACTCTCTGATTGCGCGCCTCGAAAGGCGATTGGCTGGCGCCGGCCGTTTGCCCAAGGCGGCGGAGTAGGGACATGGCCGACTACGATTTGATCGTCCGCAACGCCAAGATCGTCACCGCCGAACGCCAGATCGAGGGCGATATCGCCGTCAAGGGCGGGCAGGTCGTCGAGATCGGCCCCGACCTCAAGGGCAAGGGCACGCGCGAGATCGACGCTGGCGGCAAGTTCGTCCTGCCGGGCGGCGTCGACAGCCATTGCCACATCGAGCAGAAGTCCGGCATGGGCGTGATGTGCGCCGACGATTTCTACACCGGCACCGTCTCCGCCGCCTTCGGCGGCACCACGACCGTCATTCCCTTCGCCGCCCAGCATCGCGGCATGTCGCTGCGTCAGGTGGTGAAGGACTATCACGAGGCAGCGACGCCCAAGGCGGTGATCGACTATGCCTTCCATCTGATCGTTACCGATCCGACGGAGCAGGTGCTGGGTCAGGAACTGCCGGCGCTGATCCGGGACGGCTACACCTCGTTCAAGATCTACATGACCTACGACGCGATGAAGGTCAGCGACTACCAGATCCTGGACATCCTGGCACTGGCCCGCCGGGACGGCGCGCTGGTCATGGTGCACGCCGAAAACCACGACATGATCCAGTGGCTGGCGCATCACCTGATCGAGCAGGGCCATGGTGCGCCGAAGTTCCACGCCATCGCCCATGCGCGCGTTGCCGAGGCTGAGGCGACCAATCGGGCCATTTCGCTGGCGCGTCTGGTCGATGCGCCTCTGCTGCTGGTGCACATGTCGGAGGTCGAGGCCATCGAGACCTTGCGCCAGGCCCAGAAGAAGGGGTTGAAGATCTTTGGAGAGACCTGCCCGCAGTACATCGCACTGACCGCCGACGATATGGACAAGCCCGGCGTCGAAGGCGCCATGTGGTGCTGCAGCCCGCCGCCGCGCGATTCGGAGGCACAGGAGGCAGTCTGGGCCGCGCTGAAGGACGGCACCTTCCAGACCTTCTCGTCGGATCACGCGCCGTATCAGTTCAACGCCGGCGGCAAGATCCCCAAGGGCGACAAGACCACCTTCAAGGAAATGGCCAACGGCGTGCCGGGACTGGAAATCCGCCTGCCCATCCTCTTCTCGGAGGGCGTGCAGAAGGGCCGCATCACCCTGCAGCAGTTCGTGGCGCTGACCTCGGCCAACCACGCCAAGCTCTACGGCCTCTATCCGCGCAAGGGCACCATCGCCGTTGGCTCCGACGCCGACTTCGCCATCTGGGACGCCGACAAGGATGTCACGGTCCGCTGGAAGGACCTGCACGACAATGTCGGCTACAGCCCTTACGAAGGCCGCCAGCTCAAGGGCTGGCCGATCACGGTGGTGAGCCGCGGCCGGGTCGTGGTCGAGGACGGCAAGCTCAACGCCGAGCGCGGCTCCGGGCAGTTCCTGCCCTGCGCGTCGCCCGATTCCGCCAAGCCGCAGGGCCAGACCGCGCCCGAACTGCAGGCCATGTCCCGCTTCGGCCTGAAGCCACTGTTTTAGAGGAGAGAAGAACGTGTCCCGTCGTCTGAAGGTCTCGTCCGCCCAGCTCGGGCCGATCCATCGCGCCGACAGCCGCGCGAGCGTGGTCAAGCGCATGATGGAGATGCTGAAGGAGGCCGACAGCCGCGGCTCGAAGTTCGTGGTGTTTCCGGAACTGGCGCTTACGACCTTCTTCCCGCGTTACTGGATGGAAGACCCGAACGAAGTCGAGAAGTACTTCGAGAGCCAGATGCCGAGTCCGGAGACCTTGCCGCTGTTCGAGCTGGCGCGCTCCAAGGGCATCGGCTTCTACCTGGGCTATGCCGAGCGCACCGAGGAGGGCGGCAAGCCGCACCACTTCAACACCTCGATCCTGGTCGGGCCCGATGGCCGGCTGGTCGGCAAGTACCGCAAGGTCCATCTGCCGGGCCACGACGATCATCGTCCGAACGTGCCGTACCAACATCTCGAGAAGAAATACTTCGAGGTCGGCGATTTCGGCTTCAACGTCTGGAAGATGTTCAAGGAAGACGTGATCGTCGGCCAGTGCATCTGCAACGACCGGCGCTGGCCCGAGACGTTCCGCGTCATGGGTCTGAAGGGCGCCGAGATGGTTGTGCTGGGGTACAACACGCCGAGCGACAACGTCTATGCGCCGCACGAACCGCCGTATCTGCGCGTGTTCCACCACATGCTGTCGCTGCAGGCCGCGGCCTACCAGAACGGCATCTGGGTCGTGGCCACCGCCAAGGCCGGCAAGGAAGACGGCTTCTGGCTGCACGGCGGCTCCGTGATCGTGGCGCCGACCGGCGAGGTCGTTGCCAAGGGCACGACCGAGGAGGACGAGGTCATCTCCTACGACTGCGACCTTGCGCTCGGCGAGTACATCCGCAACACCACCTTCAACTTCGCCAAGCACCGCCGGCCGGAGCACTACAAGCTCATTGCCGAACGAGCCGGCGTCAAAGTGGAGCCGAGCAACTGACATGCAATACGCCGCCGCCGACGTGAACCACCACGACCGCTACAAGATCCTGACTGCCTTCGTGCTGCCGCGTCCCATCGCCTGGGTGACGACGCTTGGGCCGACCGGCGTCGTCAATGCAGCACCCTTCAGCTTCTTCAATGTCTTCGCCGAAGACCCGCCGCTCTGCATGTTCGCCATCAACAAGCGGCCCGACGGGCGGATCAAGGACACCTGGACCAACATCGAGCGCACGGGCGAATTCGTCGTCAACCTGACCGACGAGCCGCTGGCGCGCGTGATGCACGATTCGAGCGGTGACTTCCCGCCGAACGTCGGCGAGCCCGACTATCTCGGCCTGAAGCTCGCGCCGTCGGTCGACATCAAGGTGCCGCGGCTGGCCGATGCGCCGTGGTCGATGGAGTGCAAGACCTGGCAGGTCATCAACGTCAAGGACGACCGCCAGCTTGTGATCGGCGAGGGGCTGCGCTTCCACATCCGCGATGAGCTGTGGGACCCCAAGGCAATGCGCGTCCATATGGACAAGTACCATCCGGTCGGCCGCATGTTCGCCGACCGCTACTGCCGCACCGACGACCGGATGGAGTTCCCCGCGGCGCCGGTCGTGAAGGCCGAGGCGGCGGAGTAGGGGTCAGCCCCAGGCCAGCCTGGCTCGCCCGATCGCCATCGAGACGGCAGCCTGGCTGGGCTCGACGACGGGGAGGCCGACATGGCGCTGCAGCCGGTCGCGGTAGCGCGCCATGCCGGCGCAGCCCATGATCAGCACGTCGGCGCCGTCCTCGTCGCGCAATTCGGCAGCGACCTCGGCCATGCGGCTGAAGGTGCGCGCCTCGTCGCTGAGTTCGACGACGCCGAGCCCGATGGCGCGGTCGCCGGCCATGCGGTCGTTCAGCCCCATCTGTCCGACATAGCGCAGGTGGCGTGGGATCGATTTGCGCAGGATGGAGATCACGCCGAAACGCTGGCCGAGCGTTAGCGCGGTCAGGATGCCGCACTCGGCGATGCCCAGGACCGGCTTCAACGTCAGTTCGCGGGCGGCATGCAGGCCCGGGTCGGAATAGCAGGCGATGACGAAGGCCGAGCAGTCGTTGTCGCGCTTCCTGACCATCGCACCGATCGGGCCGACGACCTGTTCGGCATGCGCCTGGCTTTCGATGCCGGGCGGACCCTCCTTCAGGGTGACGCACTCGATGACGGGGCCGCCATTGATGCGCAACGGGTCCATCGCGACATCGATGCCTTTGGTCACGGCTTCGGTGGAGTTCGGGTTGATGACCAGGATACGGTCGGGTTTCGGCTCGGGCATGTCGCCGAAGATGGCCTCTAAATTGCTATTCAACAATGGCTGATCTAACGTCGCGGCCTGGGGAAAATGGGCCGGAAATGGCCCGAGGAAAAGGGAAGGAAGGCTTCAAATGTTGCATCGCCGTCTGGTCGCGTTCACCGTTGCTGCGCTGATCGCTGCAAGCCCTTCGCTGGCGCAGGACAAGAAGCCGCCGCTGCGCACCGGCGTCGACGGGACCTTCGCCCCGCACGCCATGCCCAAGCTGGGCGGCGGCGTCGAAGGGTTCCAGATCGACCTGTTCAACGAGGTCGCCCGGCGCATGAAGCGCGAGATCGTCATCGACGCCGTGAGCTTCTCGACCCTGATCCCGGGCATGCAGGCCGGCCGCTACGACTTCATCGCCGCGCCGACCACCGTGACCAAGGAGCGGGCCGAGAACATGCTGTTCACGGCGGGCTACATCTGGACCTCCTTCCAGTTCGGCATCAAGAAGGGCAGCGCGCCGATCAAGGGCTGGGAAGACCTCAAGGGCAAGGCCGTCGCCGTCAACAAGGGCACGCCCTACGAGAAGCTCGCCAAGGAGATGGGCGAGAAGCACGGCTTCACCGTGCAGGTCTACGACACCCAGCCGGACGCCACGCAGGCCGTGCTGTCGGGCCGCGCCTACGCCACCCTGGGCGGCAACACCACGATCGTCTATGCCGCGTCGAAGAACCCGCAGTTCATTGCCGACCTCGAGCTCAAGGAGACGCGCGCACACTGGGCCGCGCCCGTACCGAAGAACAATCCGCAGCTTCGCGCCGAGCTGCAGGATGCACTCGATTGCATGAAGAAGGACGGCACCATCGCCAAGCTGTCCGAGAAGTGGTTCGGCAAGAAGCCCGACGCCGACGACCTCGCCGTGGTGATCACGCCTGGCTACGGCGTGCCGGGCATGCCGGGTTACGATCCCACGCCCCACGAACTGAAGTGCGGTAGCTGATCAGGGACAATGGTCCAAAAGCACATCGTAGAAGCTCGTGGCATCCACAAACATTTCGGCCCCCTTCATGTCCTGAAGGGGGTCGATCTCCAGGTGGATGAACGCGAGCTGGTGTTCGTCATCGGACCGTCGGGCTCGGGCAAGTCGACTTTGCTCCGCTGCCTCAACCGGCTTGAGGAGCCTTCCTCCGGTTCGGTGGTGGTCGACGGCATCGACATGCTCGACCCCAGGACCGATATCAACCATGCCCGCCAGCGGATCGGCATGGTTTTCCAATCGTTCAATCTCTATCCACACATGACGGCGCTGGGCAACGTGACCCTGGCGCTGCGCAAGGTGGCGGGCAAGAGCCGAGCCGAAGCCGATGCGCTCGGGCGCCAGGCGCTGGAGCGGGTCGGGCTCGCCGACCGCGCCGACCATACGCCGGGCCAGCTCTCCGGGGGCCAACAGCAGCGGGTCGCCATCGCGCGCTCCATTGCGCTGGAGCCGCGGGTCATGCTGTTCGACGAGCCGACCAGCGCGCTCGATCCCGAACTGGTGGGCTCGGTGCTGGAGGTCATGCGGTCGTTGCGCGAGACGGGCATGACCATGATCGTCGTCAGCCACGAGATGGGCTTTGCCCGCAACGCCGCCGATCGCGTGGTGTTCATGGACGACGGCCTGATCGTGGAGCAGGGGCCGCCGGCCGCCATCTTCGAGAGCCCGACCCACGAGCGCACGCGGGCGTTCATCGGGCAGATCCAGAGACACTGATGAGTGGTTGGGACCGTTTCGTCGAGACCTTCTTCAACGCGAAGGTCATGGCGAAGTATCTGCCGGACATCCTGTCGGGAATGGTGGTCACGATCGAGCTCGCGCTCCTGATCGTCGTCACCGGCCTCGCGGCGGGCCTGGCGCTTGCGCTGTTGCGTTCGCTCGGCATCCGGCCGCTGAACTGGCTGATCATCTTCATCGTCGACCTGTTCCGCTCGCTGCCGCCGTTGGTGATCATCGTCCTGATGTATTTCGGGCTGCCCTATGCCGGGCCGTCGCCGTCGGGCTTCGTCTCGACCTGGCTGTCGCTCGCCCTGGTGCTGATGGCCTTCTCCGAGGAGATCTTCTGGGCCGGCATCACGTCGATCCATCGCGGCCAGTGGGAGGCCTCGCGCTCGACCGGGCTGTCCTACGGCCAGACCCTGTTCAACGTGATCCTGCCGCAGGCCTTTCGCCTCACGATCCCGCCGCTCACCAACCGCACCATCGCCATCACCAAGGGCACGGCGCTGGGCACGGTCGTGGCCGTTACCGAGATCCTGGGGCAGGCGAGTTCGGCCGTGTCGAATTCCTACAATCCGTCGCCGCTGATGATGGGAGCCGCGGCCTATATCGTGCTGTTCTTCCCGGTGGTCGTTGCCGCCCGCTGGATCGAAACCAAGTTCGCCTGGAAGCGGTGAGGGCGACGCGATGATCCAGACCTTCTTCAATCCCGAGATCATCGTCGCGGCCTGGCCGATCGTGATGTCGGGCCTGTGGAACACGATCCTCCTGTCGCTGATCGTGGTGCCGCTGGGACTGCTGGGCGGGCTGATCCTGGCGCTGCTGGCGTCGATCCGCCATCCGCTGGTGCGCTGGCCGCTGATGGCCTGGGTCGATTTCTTCCGCGCCTTCCCGCCGCTGGTGCTGCTGGTTCTGCTGTTCGCCGGCCTGCCTTTTGCAGGGCTGGAACTGGGCGGCTTTGCCTGCGTGGCCATCGCCTTCTTCCTCAACACCGGCTCCTACTACGGCGAGATCTTCCGTGCCGGCATCGATTCCGTACCCGCCGGCCAGGTCGAAGCGGCGCGCTCGACGGGCCTCAGCCGCATGCAGGCGATGCGCTACGTCGTGCTGCCCCAGGCCGTGCGCAACGTGCTGCCCGACCTGCTGTCCAACACCCTGGAGGTGGTGAAGCTCACCTCGCTGGGCAGCGTGGTCGCCGTGCCGGAACTGCTCTACGAGGCGCGGCAGGCGCAGAGCGTCACCTACAATCCGACACCCATCGTCATGGCGGCGGTGATCTACTTCCTCATCCTGTGGCCGGTGGTCCGGCTGCTCAGCCGCCTGGAGAACCGCGCGCTGGCGGGTCGCCGCTAGCTCTTCGCGGCGACGCAGCCGGTGTAGGTCATCGTCTTGCCTTCTTCGACGAAGGCGGTGTCGCCCTTGCCCCAGAACACGAAGGATTCGTCGGCGTTGGCGTAGCGAATGCCCGAGCCCGAGAGGGTTTGCGGCACGCTGAGCTTCCGACCATCGCTCAACGAGACGTCGACGCGGCCGCCAGGGATCGGCTGGCCGTTCGGCGCCGTACGTGTCGGGCCGTTGAAATACTCGGCGGCGATCGTCTTGTTCTGCGCACACGTGTAGCGAACGCTCGCCACGGGCTGCTCGGCCGCTGCTGGTTTGACCGGAGAGCCGCTGCTGCAGGCGGCGGCAGCGGCGCAAGCCAGTGGCAGGAGAGATCGAACTGTCGCTCTGCGCATGGTCATCGTCTCCCGGGCTGGATCGTCGACTGCCTATCCCATAGCCTACATCGAACGGCGACACATAACGCCAGGGAGGAACTACCGATGCATTGGATCGTCCGCATGCTTGCGGGCTGCCTGCTGGCCTTTGGTCTCGTCCAGCACACCGCAGCGCAAACCAACTGGCCCGAGAAGCCCGTGAAACTGGTGGTCGGCTTCACCGCCGGCAGCGCCACCGACGTCACCGCGCGCCTGTTCGCGCAGAAATTCACCGAAGCCTGGGGCCAGCCGGTGGTGGTCGAGAACATTGCCGGTAATTCCGGCGCCATCGGCGTCGATCGCGTCGCCAAGGCGGCGCCCGACGGCTACACGCTGATGTGGTCGGGCAATGCCGCCATCACGATCCTGCCCAGCATGCAGGCACTGCCTTTCGATCCCCTGAAGGACCTGACGCCGATCTCGACCTCGCTGGTCATGCCGTCGGTCTTCGTGGTGAACAACGATCTGCCGGTGAAGTCGATTGCCGATCTGATCGCCTATGCCAAGGCCAACCCCGGCAAGCTCTCCTACGGCACGCCGGGCGTCGGTACGCCGCAGCATATCGCGGGCGAACTGTTCGCCCATCTCGCCGGGATCAAGATGGAGCATATCCCCTACCGCGGCGCCAACCTCACCGACGTGATGAGCGGTGTCGTGCCGGTGGGTATTCAGAACGCAGGTGCCGCCATGCCGCTGGTGCGCGACGGCCGGGTGCGCGGCATTGCCGTCACGTCACTGAAGCGCACCGCTTCGGCACCCGATCTGCCGACCTTGGCGGAGCAGGGCTTTCCGGGATTCGAGGCGACGTCGTGGTTCGCGCTGATGGGACCGGCCGGACTGCCCAAGCCCATCGTCGACAAGGTGCGGGCGGAATCGCTGAAGGCGCTGGCCGATCCGGAACTGAAGAAGAAGATTGCCGCGATGGGTCTCGACCTGGTCGGCAGCACGCCCGAGGAGACCCGCGCGGCCATCGCGGCCGACATCCCGAAGTGGGCCAAGGTGATCAAGGACGCGGGCATCAAGCCGGGCCAGTAGACAGTACGGCTGGCCGGCTCCGGCCGCGAGGAGTAGGATTGCACGATCGCAAGGGGATCGTGCATGTCGGGCAGATCCATCCTCATGGCTGTTGCGCTCAGCCTCTGGTTTCTCATCTCGGTGGTCGTCTTTGCGACCGTGGCCTATGTCGGCTTTATTGGCGTGGGCGTCGTCGGCCTCTTGATGTGGGGCATCTGGACGCTGGTCGAGTTCGATACCGACGCTCCCATGGAAAGCGAGCTTTCGGCCGGCCTTCTGGCCCGTCAGGTCCAGGCGAAGGCGGGGCGGTCGAGCAACGAACATCCGTCTTCGTTGGACGAACGGCTGCTCGCCACACAATCCGTACGCCTCTACCGCAATCTCGGGGCGGCGCTGATGGTGGTCGGTTTCGGCGGGTTCCTGCTTTTCCAGGTCTGACCCTCACTCGATCACTACTCGCCGATCACCATTCCTCGATCATTTGCCCGTTGGGCAGGATGGTGACTTTCTTGGGCACGCCCTGCGGGCGTGTCGGCACGGCATCGCGCGTGACGTCGGCCTTCCACGAACCGTCCGGCCGCTGCTGGAGCCGCTGGACCTTGTAGTCCTGGCTCTGGATGCGGTCGCGCGTCATGGATTGTGTATTGGGATAGGGCGCCGGGGGTGCCATCACGGGCGCGGGCGGCGGGGTCGGGGGCGGCGGCAGGGCGCCGGGCGACATCGTTTCGGGCATTCGACCGGCATTGCCGGCCGAACCTGGTGGGAGCTGGGCAAAAGCGGTCCCCGCGGCCACGACCATCGCCACCAGAGTGGCGGACATTGGAATGAGGCGCATGGGACATCATATGGGACGTCCCGGCCGCTTCGCCAGAGGCGCGAAAACGGGGCACCCCACCGGAGTGGGGCGCCCCGCCATCCGCGGGCAGCGAGGGTGTGGCGCCTACTGCTCGCGAATCTTTCCGGTCGAGTCGACCATCACCGCGACCTCGGCATTGTTCTTCATCGCCGTGCCGCTCCAGTTGCCGGCATTGTCGCGCTTGAGCTTCTTCACGCCGGTATAACCCTTGGCTTCGAGCGCGGCCTTGGCCGCCGCCTCGCCGGCTACCGGCTTGGTGGCCGGCGTGCCGCTTCCGGGCATGGTCGTCGTGCCGCCCGGCGCGCTCGGCGTGGTACCGGGCTGCGTCGTCGTCTGGGCGTAGGCGGCGCTGCCGATGCCAGCGGCTGCGATCAGGGCGAGCGTGGCGAAAGTGGTCCGCATGTTGATCGTCCTCCTTCGAGGGTTGAGAGGGGTAGGTGGGCTGCCCGGACTCAACGTCGTCGCGCGCGCATGTGTTGCATCGAAAATCGCCGGCGACGAATGAAGCGCGACCCGTGCTAGGAGAGTGTTCGACGGCGCACTGCACGATGGCGCCACGACGGCGCACTGTACGACGGAGGACGAACGACATGGCGAAGGCGGCAATGACTGTGATCCGTGGCGGCCGCGTGCTCGATATCAAACGTCACGCGGCGCCCAAGGCCGACATCCTGGTGAAGGACGATACGATCGTCGAAATCGGCAGGCCCGGTCTTGCCGCACCGCCCGCGGCAACGATGCTCGATGCGCGCGACCGATTGCTGCAGCCGGGATTGATCAACGGCCATACGCACAGCCATGGCAATCTCGCCAAGGGCATGATGGACCGCATCACGCTCGAACTGCTTCTGACGGCCAGTCCCTATATGAGCGGTGCGCGCACGCTGGAGGACAAATATCTGTCGAGCCTGATCGGCGCTGCCGAGATGGTCCTGAAGGGATGCACCGCTGCCTACGATCTCGCGGCCGAGTTTCCGATGCCGACGGCCGAAGGGCTCGCGGCGATCGGCCAAGCCTATGCCGATATCGGCATGCGCGCGACCCTGGCGCCGATGGTGGCCGACACCAGTTTCTTCGAGGCCATTCCCGGCCTGATGGATCGCCTGTCGCCGTCGCTGCGGAAGGAGGTCGAGCGCTATCGCCTGGCGCCCTATAAGGCGAGCGTGGCGCAGATGAAGAAGGCGCTGCACGGCTGGAAGCTCGCATCGAAGGGCGTGCAGCTCGCCGTGGCGCCCACCATCCCGCATCACTGCAGCCGCGAATTCCTGCTGGCCTGCCTGAAACTCTCGAAGGACTACGGTACGGGCCTGCACAGCCATGTGGCGGAGTCCAAGGTGCAGGTGATCGCGGGTTACCAGCTCTACGGCCGTTCGCTCGCCGCCTACATGGATTCGCTGGGCCTCGTCGGACCCGACTTCACCGTCGCGCATGGCGTGTGGCTCGACGGCGACGACATGAAGCTGCTCGGCGATCGCGGCGCCTCGGTCTCGCACAATCCCGGCTCCAACATGCTGCTGGGCAACGGCATCGCCGACATGCGCGGCATGCTCGATGCCAAGGTGAACGTAGGCATCGGCACCGACGGCGCGAGCTGCTCGGACAATCAGAACATGTACGAGAACATGCGGCTCGCCTCCATGGTCTCCAAGGTGCAGGGGCCGGATCGGCAGAACTGGATCTCGACGGAGGAAGTGCTCGAAGCCGCGACCGCGGGCAGCGCGCGCGCTCTGGGGCTGGGCGACCGCATCGGCAAGCTCGAAGCCGGCTACAAGGCCGACATCGTGTTCCTGGATCTCGGCCACGTGAACTGGATCCCGTTCAACGATCCGACCAACCAGATCGTGCATACCGAGGACGGCTCGGCCGTGCATTCGGTGATGATCGGCGGGCGCATGGTAGTCGAGAACCACAAGCTTCTCACCGTCGACCTGGCGCAGATTGCCAGGAAGGCCGAGAAGACGCGCGAGCGGCTTGCCAAGGGCCGCGCGCCGGCGAAGGCGCTCTACGACAGGCTGGAGAAGGTCGTGGGGACGTTCTGTCCGGGGCTGGCCAAGCAGCCTCTACACATCGACCGCTACGCCGGCGGCCACCATCACGGCCATGCGCATTAGGCGCGATACTCTTCCCAGCCTCTGCGCCGATAGCCGTAGCGCACAAGGCCGACCGCGACGATGCCGTTCAGGGCGAAGGCGCCGATCACGATGGCGAGCATTGTGATCAAGCCCGGCAGGGAGGAATCGAACAGATAGACGGAGAAGGCGAGGCCGACGATGGCGCCTACGGCGATGCCCGCCATCATGAGCAGCATCACGATGGCCAGAGAGTAGAGCCGGTTCGCCACGAGGTAGAGCGGGCCGCCCAGCGCGCCCCAGAAATACGCTCTCCGATTGAGGACGCGCACTTCGTCCGTAGCGGGATTGTCCAGTCGATAGCTTTTCAGCACGCAGTCACTTCCGGCAGTCGAGAGCGCGACGCTAGCATGGGTAGTAAAGAGAAGCCAACAATGCGACCTCAGGCTGCCGTCACGCCGATCAGGGAATCGTGCAGCCAGAACATGAGGAAATAGGCGGCCGTCCCGAGCGCGACCACCAGCGCATCGTTGCCCGACCAGCCGACCTGTGGAGCACCGACGTCACCCCGCCGCTTCAGCGAAATGCGGTCGTAGACTGCCCAGGCCAGCAGTCCGCCGAACAGCAGGATCGAACCGAGATCGCCGTTCACCAGCAGGTGCGATAGCGCCCAGGCCTTCACGGCGACCAGCATGGGATGGCGCAGCAGGGACTTGATGCGGCTGGGCGGCGAGTAGGTGGCGACCAGCGCCACGAAGGCGAACCACAGGAGGAACAGGGCGATCGGATGGAAGATCGCACGTGGCGGGTTCCAGACCTGGATGTAGCCCGAGCCGCGATAGGCGCCGAAGCCCACCACGATCAGCACCAGGCCCGCCAGCGAGACCAGCGAATAAAGGCCCTTGTAGGGACCTTCGCCCAACCGTCCGATCAAAGCGGCCCGGGAGTTGCGCAGGGTGCCGAACGTGTGGGCGCCGAGGAAGAGTGCGAGACCGAGAACGAGCCATACCATGCCGCTGTCTTAGCACGGCTCGCCCGTGGAGGCTGAGTGCCTCCTGCTATTGCGACATCTGCGTGACGAGCCCGGTCGAATCGACCGAAACGGCGACTTCCTCGTTGTTCTTGGTCGCTCGTGCCCGCCAGCTGCCGTCGTTCTGACGCTTCAGCTCCTTGATGTTGGTATAGCCGCTGGCTTCGATCTGGGCCTGCGCCGAGGTGGCGCTTTGCGCCGTGCCGGGCATGCCGGCCGGCGGCACCGACGGCGTCGTCGCGGTGCCGGGCGACGTGGGTGGCGTGCCTGTTTGCGCCAACACCAGAGAAGTGGAGGCCAGAAGGGCCGCGGCCGCCAATAGGACAGGTTTCATGGAAGGCACACTCCACATTACTGATGCCTATCAATAATGCGGGGCGCCTCCCAACGTTGCATGCGGCCTCAGCCAAGATCCTCGGTCGATGCCTTGAAGGCGTAGCCGGGATCGCATCCCATGACCTTCCGGAAGGTCTCGTCGACCAGACGGGCAATGGCGGCGGGCTGGTTGCCGCCCGTTCCGACCGTGGCGAAGGCATTGGCATCCCAATCGACCAGCGCGAGGTCGAGATCGTGCAGGGTCTCGAGCGCGCCGCTCAATTCGAGACGGCTGAGCGGATCGTCGGCGTAGGGGTAGGGCGCCAGGTTGATGGTTTCCGCCATGACCTGGATGGAGACATCCATGCCTTCGGCATTCACCGCTTCGAGAGTGCAGCAGAGCATGCCGCCTTCGTTCTTTTCACTGTAGATGTCGCCTATCGCGGTGGCGATTGCCGCCGCCTGACCCTCGCTCATCGTCTCTTTCCTTATCCTTAATAGTCATGGCCGGAGGGGCGCCTCAGCCTGAAAATGCCCCGCCGTCTCCATGATTCAGCCGCAGACGGGGGCAACTGTCTCAGGCGTAGCGCGTTCCATTTCGACGGTCGAGGGGGCCGTTGAGGGGTATCGTGAAAATTTCGCTAGTGCTCATATCGTCAGCTCTCGCACTGACAGTTCTTCCCGCCGCGGCTCAGCAAATTGCCGCTGCGAAGGCGGATTGCGTCGCCGATGAACCCGATCCCGTCCAGATCAGTTGGGATGCACCGTGCGAGCAGGGAAACTGGCTGTTCGAGCCGGGGGTGGGTTGCCGCATGTGGGACTGGCATCCCGACCTCGACGACAAAGCGAGCTGGACCGGCTCCTGCCGCGGTGTCTTGAAGGAAGGGACGGGCGTCGTGCAATGGACGGAGCACGGCCAGCTCATCGACCGCTTCGAAGGAACCTACCGCAACGGCCGTCGCGAGGGTGTCGGGCGCTATAGCTGGACGCCGACCGATTGGTTCGAGGGGACCTACGCCAACGACGTTCCCAACGGTCCCGGCACGGTGAAGCTGGGCGGCGTCACCCTCTCGGGCAACTGGCGCAACGGTTGTCTGGCCGTGGACGACAAGGTCGTCGCCATCGGTGTTTCCCGCGCAAGCTGCGAGGACATTCCTCGGAAAACGGCCGACCTGAAGAAATAGGCCGGCCGACAGGTCGTCAGCCCAAGCCGAATCAGCCCAAGCCGAAATAGTGCATCCCCATGCCGATCAGTCCGGCAGCGACGATCGGGTAGGCGGGGTTTATCTTGGTTCGCCACAGCAACAGGAAGACCGCGAGGCCGATGGCGCCGTAGAAGATATCGGTGATGGCGCCGATGCCCATGATGATCGCGCCGGCCAGCACCAGCCCGACGGCGACGGAGCCGAGGCCCGTCTGGATCGCCGGCCGCCAGCGCCAGGTGGCAAGGTGCGTCCAAAGACGGCCCACCGCGAAGGTGAGCAGACCCGTCGGCAGGAAGAACGCCACCAGGGCGACGATCGCCCCCGGGATGTGTCCCACCACGGCGCCGATCGACGCCACCATCATCATGTTGGGGCCGGGCGAAAGCTGGCCCAGGCTGTAGAAATGCAGAAGCTCGGGGAAGGTCACCCAGTGGTAGGTGTTGACCGTGAGTTCCTTCAGTTCGGGGAAGGCCGCCATGCCGCCGCCGATGGTCAGCAGCGACAGGTAGGAGAAGACGACGGTAAGGTCCCAGAGCTGTTTCATCGCGGGGTCTTGTCCCGAGGCCGATGCCACCAGATCGCGACCGCACCGGCCACGAGCAGCGCGACGGGGACGGACACCTTGAAGAAGGCCACCGCAGCGGCCGTTGCGGCAACGAACAGATAGTCGGCCGGCGTCTTCAGCACCTTGGCGCCGAGCTGCACCATCACCACCAGGATCAGGCCGACCGCACCGGCGGCGATCCCGTGCAGGAAGGCTTTCGACCAGGGATCGTCGCCGCCGATGCCGTAGGCGAAGGCCGCGCCCGTCATCAGGACCGCGCCGGGCAGGCACATGCCCAGCGTCGCGACCAGCGCGCCCATGCCGCCGCGCAGCCGATCGCCGACCAGGATCGACATGTTCGTGGCGTTGAGGCCGGGCAGGGTCTGGCTGATCGACAGCAGCTCAACGAAGGTGACGTCGTCGAGCCAGCGTTGGCGGATGACCAGGCCGGTGCGCAGGTAGGCGACCACGCCGCCGCCCAGGCTGGTGGCACCCATCACCAGGAAGACCCAGAAGAGCTTTCCCAGCGACGGCGGAGCTGCAACTTGAGGGGCGGCGCTCATTCGTGGGCTTGAGGCGGGTTGCCCTTGAGGCGATAGACGGCGCCGGTCTTGGTGGTGGTGAGCGCGAGCCAGTCGCCGGCGACCTGCTGCAGTTCCAGGAAGAACCGCTCGCAATGGTTCAGCGCCTTGTGGCTGATGTCGTCGGGGCCGGCGAAGCGGAGCTGGAAAGCGAACTCGCCGACGAAGGCATGGTGGTCGCCGCGCGAGCGCCACAGACCGAGATTGGCCGTAGCGGCCGTGCGGTGTCCGAAGTCCAGCGTGCAGATGTCCTGCAGCAGTTCCTCGACGATGGTCTGGTTGACCAGCGAGACGTCGTCGGGCCCGTCGCACGAGATCGACGACAGCGCCGGGAAGATCTTGGCAAGCTCGGGCAGCGACATGTGGCCGAGCGACGACATGACGATGCGTGCCGCCTCCGGAGCCTGGCTCAGGCCGAACTCGACATTGTGCGAGAGCAGCCGCCGCAGCCCGCCGATCTTCTCCTTGAGCGGCATGACTTCGAGCTTGAACTTGATCTTGTACTTGCCGTCGATCTTCGGCCGCACGTCCAGCGCCTGGGCCTTGGCCATGTCGTCGCTGCGGTACTTGAAGACGATCTCGGGATCGCCGATGGCGAAACCGTCCTCGTAGGCGATGCGCCGGCGGACGATGAAGGCATTGTTGTAGAGGTGGTAGCCGCCGGTATCGAGGAACAGGACCTCGCGCACCTCGGGCCGCTGCATGAACTTGGGCGTATGCTGGAAGCCGACGCCGGTCGTCTCGGCGGCGCGCTGTACGAGGGCTGCGAATTCCTTGAAGACGCGTGCGGAAGTGAAACGGTCAGGCTTTAGGATCAACTTGCACTGCAGATAGCCTATCTCGTCGCAGCGGCGTCCGTCCGCGTAGGTGCTCGCCTGACGCTCGCCCAGCCAGGTCGCGATCTGGCCGTCTACATGATTGTGATGCATTCCTGCTCCCCTGGTGCAGGGTATCGTGCGTTCACTGTCCTGTCATCTGTGCAGCGTTGGGTTGGTCGGCCCGGCCGAACGTTTCGACCTTTCCGTCGGTGAAGCAGACGTAATAACGGTCCGACATGGTCCAGGGCGTGCGCTGCCAGAAGTCCTTGAGGACGGTGTAGTAGGAGCATTCCTTGCCGGGCGAGTAGGCCGAACTTTCCGACGGGCCCAGGACGGCCTGGACCTGGTCGCGGCTCATCCCGGCATGCAGCCGCTCGACATTGTCGCCGTGTACGCAGGCGCCCAGTAAAGCCGCGAGCAGCACGGCGGAAAGCGGAGCGATGTAGGGCTTCATCTCCTTCTCCATATGCGATCATCCATAAGCGATTAGTCAGGTTTGGTCTGGCCGCCAACAATTGTCGGGCAGGTGGATGGCTGGCGCAATTCCAGACGATGCGCTAGGTCGGAAGGATGCAAGATCAGACCAGATTTGTCGCGCCGGGCATTGCTGCCTCGCTGAGCGGCGCCACTGCCGGCATGCCCGATACCCCCATTTCGGAAGTGGCGATGTCGGTCTTTGGCGATCCCGATGTCGTGCCGCTGTGGTTCGGCGAAAGCGATCTCGTGACACCCGATTTCGTGCGCGATGCTGCGGCCAAGGGGCTGCAGGCCGGCGAGACGTTCTATACGTGGCAGCGCGGTATCCCCGAACTGCGGGCCTCGCTCTCGGCATATACGGAGCGGCTCTATCGCATCAAGTGCCCGGCCGACCGCATCACGGTGACGACGGGCGGCATGCAGGCCATCCTGCTCACCTGCCAGCTCCTGCTCGATCCTGGTGACAACGTTGTGATCGTCTCGCCGATCTGGCCGAACATCACCTCGGCCACCAAGCTGGTCGGCGGCGAGCCCAGGTATGTCGCGCTGGACCGCACCCCGACCGGCGGCTGGAAGCTCGACCTCCAGAAGGTCTTCGATGCCGTCGACGCCCGCACGCG
Source organism: Reyranella massiliensis 521 (assembly GCF_000312425.1). Taxonomy (GTDB): domain Bacteria; phylum Pseudomonadota; class Alphaproteobacteria; order Reyranellales; family Reyranellaceae; genus Reyranella; species Reyranella massiliensis. The sequence goes on from NZ_HE997181.1 coordinate 1,761,435, forward strand.
CGCGATCTTCGTCAACTCGCCGGGCAATCCGACGGGCTGGACGATGACGGCGGACGAGCAGCGCGCGCTTCTCGATTTCGCGAAGAAGCGTGGCCTCTGGATCATGGCCGACGAGGTCTATGCGCGGCTGATCTACAGCAAGCGGCCGGACGGGCGGCAGATCGCTCCGTCATTTCTCGAACAGGCGGGGCCGGACGATCCGCTGATCGTGCTCAACAGCTTCTCCAAGCCCTGGGCGATGACCGGCTGGCGGCTGGGCTGGCTCACGCATCCCGCGCAGCTCGGCGACCAGTTCGCCAAGCTGGTCCAGATCAACACCTCCGGCATACCGGGCTTCCTGCAGCGCGGCGGCATCGCGGCGGTCGAGAAGGGCGACGCCTTCGTCGCCGAGATGGTCGAACGCTGCCGTGCCGGTGGCGAGCTGGTGTTCCAGCGGCTGTCGGCCTTGCCGCAGGTGACGATCTCGCGGCCGGAGGCGGCCTTCTATGCCTTCTTCTCGGTCGACGGCGTGACGGATACGCTCGCCTTCTGCAAGACGCTGGCCAAGAAGTACAAGGTCGGCCTCGCACCGGGTGAAGCGTTCGGGCCGGGCGGCCAGGGCAACATACGCCTCTGCTTCGCGTCCAGCGCAGAGCGGCTCAGCAAGGGCCTGGATCGCATCGAAGCGGCGATCAAGGCAGCATGATGCCGGCATGGCGAATATTCCTTCCATCGAGGTCCAGCACCTCCGCAAGGTGTATGGCGAGGTCGTCGCCGTCGACGATCTGACCTTCTCCGTGCCGCGCGGCACGGTGCTCGGTCTGCTGGGCGGCAACGGCGCCGGCAAGACGACGACGATCGCGATGCTGCTGGGCCTGCTCGAACCGACGGCCGGCAGCATCAATATCCTCGGCATCGACATGCTGAAGCGCCGCTACGCCGCGCTGCCGCGCATGAACTTCTCATCGCCCTACGTCGACCTGCCGCATCGGCTGACCGTGCGGCAGAACCTGATGTTCTACGGCGGCCTCTACGGTGTGAAGGACCTCAAGGCACGGATCGTCGAGGTGGCGCGCCAGATGCAGGTCGAGCCGTTCCTCGACCGTCAGGCGGGCAAGCTGTCGGCCGGGCAGAAGACGCGCGTGGCGCTGGCCAAGGCGCTGATCAACAGGCCTGACGTGCTGCTGCTCGACGAGCCGACGGCGTCGCTCGATCCGGACACGGCCGACTGGGTGCGCGGCTATCTCGAGGAGTATCAGCACGAGACGAACGCCACGATCCTGCTAGCCTCGCACAACATGGGCGAAGTCGAGCGGCTCTGCGACGACGTGATCCTGCTGCAGTCGGGCAAGGTCTTCGAGCGCGGCAGCCCGCGCGAGCTGATCGAGCGGTTCGGCCGCGAGGACATGGAGGAGGTGTTCCTCGACATGGCGCGCGGCCGTGGCCGTGGGCTCGACGCCCTGAAGAAGCCGGGAGGAACGCCATGAGCGGTTCGCTGCGCCGGATCTTTGCCCTGGTCATGCGCCACATCCATCTGTGGAGCGGATCGGTAATGCGCATCGTCGATTCGATCTACTGGCCGGCCGTGCAGATGGTCATGTGGGGCTTCCTGACTCAGTTCCTGGCCAACCAGACTTCGTATGTCGGCCATGCCGCTGGCGTGCTGCTGGCGGGCCTGCTGCTGTGGGAACTCGTAGTGCGCGGCAACCTCTCGCTCAGCATCGCCTTCCTGGAGGAGATGTGGTCGCGCAATCTCGGCCATCTCTTCGTCAGTCCCATTCGGTCGTGGGAGATGGCGGCGGGCATCGTGATCGTGGCGCTGCTGCGCACGTTGCTCGGCATGGTGCCGGTGTCGCTGCTGGCCTGGGCCTTCTTCGGCTACTCGATCTACACGCTTGGCCTGCCGTTGATCGCCTTCTTCGTGATCCTGCAGATGTTCTCGTGGTCGATCGGGCTCGCCATGTCGGGGCTGGTGATGAGGGTTGGCCAGAGTGCGGAAACCTTCGCCTGGGCCGCCGTCTTCATCCTGATGCCGGTGAGCGGCGTCTACTATCCGATCTCCGTCCTGCCGCACTGGCTGCAGGTCATCGCCTGGGGCGTGCCGACCTCCTATGTCTTCGAGGGCATGCGGTCGATCCTGGCGGAGGGCACGGTGCACTGGGATCTGATGGCGTTCGCCTTCGGCCTGTCGATCGTCTATCTGGTCGTAGGCTTCCAGGTGTTCCAGTGGTTCTTCCGGTCCTCGCGCCGGGCAGGGTCGCTGCTGGGACAGGGGGAGTAGAGCAGGGTCGACCGTTCATCGAGGTGAGTGATGTCCAAGCACGCTGTGTTGCCCGTCCTGATCGCGCTTGCCGCCGCAGCCTGCGTCACGACAACCTCCCAGACGCCGCCGACGCCGAAACCGGCCTGGACGAACGTCTACACCGTGCCGCTCGACGCCATGGTGAGCTGCCTGTCGCAGCCGGCCGGCGAGGGCTTCGTGGTCGCCCAGACGCCGCCGCCGCAACCGGGTGTCACCGCTATTTCCTATGTGCCGCGCAGCGCCCCGCAGGCCGAGTCGCGCTATCTCGTGAGCCGCGTGCCCGACGGCACGATCCAGGTGAGCTGGCAGCGGCTGGGCAGCGTCGGCGGCCTCGACTGGCTCGACGTCCAGGCCCGCGAGCGCGCCAATCGCTGCGGCGGGACGTCCTAGGATCGCTGCGGCAGGCGCAACGCCATCAGGACTTCGTTGACGTAGCCGGACGACGTCTTGAGGGCGCGGGGTTCCGTGCCATAGGCGGTGAATCCGAATTTCGTGTAGAGCGCGATCGCGGCGTCCTTGCCTTCGACGACCGTGAGCGTGAGCTGCTCGACGACGTCTTGCGCCGCTTCGATCAGCGCGGCGAGGAGCGCCGATCCCGCGCCGCGGCCCTGCCAGGCAGGCTCGACGTAGAAGCCCCAGACGACGGCCTTGTGAGAGACCTTCGGGCCGGCTTCCTGCCTGAACCCGGCCATGCCGACGATGCGTCGGTCATCGAAAGCGCCGAAGACGACGGACGCGGAGAGCCCGTCGGCGAACGCGCTGACCGGCCGCGCGGCCTCGATCTCGTAGGTCGATCCAAACGCCGCGGGCGCGGTCTGCAGCGCAGCAAGGCGAATGGTGCGGAACGCCTCGGCGTCGGACGGCTGGAGGCGGGCGATCCTGAACGAGCCTGTCATCTAGCGCGCGTTGAGGACGGCCTGGCAGGCAGGGGGCAGCTTCGGGCGATAAGGCTTGGGTGGGCCCGGCGGCGGCGGCGGGGGCGGCGCCTTGCGGAACCACGACTCCAGCGCTTCACCGCAACCGTCGTCGTCGGAATAGGTGGCCTGGGGCTGGCACTGCGGATTGCCGGGCGGGCAGTGGAGCCGGACGTGGAAATGCGAGTCGTGACCGTACCAGGGCACCAGCTTGCGCAGCCAGCTCCTGTTGCCGGTCGCCGTGTTGCAGATTCGCTGCTTGATCCACTTGTTCACGAACATGCGGTCGAGGTTGGGCATCTCGGCGGCCGTGCGCAGCAACAGGACGTGCTGCTGGGAGAACACCGTGTCGTCTATGCCGCTGTCGTCCGGAAGTACCAGCGAACGCAGGCGCGGGTTCTCGCGCTCGCCGGGCGCACGCCGCGTGCCGGGCTGGCGCTCGAACCAGATGTCGGCATCGAGGCCGACCTGATGGCTGGCATGGCCCGAGGGCGCGGGCCCACCACGCGGCTGGCCGAGGTCGCCAATATAGAGATGCGCCTGGCCGGCAGCGCGTATCCTTTCGGCGAGCGCGGTGATGAAATCGACCGTGACGGGCTGGCCCCAGTAGCGATTGCGGCTGACGCGAATAGCCTCGTAGCCCGGGCCGTCGAGCGGCAGCGCCTGGGCCCCTTGCAGGCAGCCTGCAGTATAGAAGCCGATGGATTGGGGCGGGCCGGGCGCCGGCGTGGTGGCAGTGGCCCAGTCATTCGCCGCCGCTTCGGCAGCCATCGAAAGGAAGCCCGCGAGCAGCGGAATGACGAAACGCATCATCTTGTTGGCAGGATAGTCGCTCGTTAAGACTTTGCCCATGGCCGACTATGCTTTCCTGAAGCTCGAACGTCGCGACGCCGTGGCATGGCTGACGCTCAACCGGCCGGAGCGCCGCAATGCGCTGACCCACGGCATGATGCTGGAACTCGAAGACGCCTTTGCGCGGGTCGCCGACAACCCTTTCTGCCGCGTACTGGTGATCCGCGGCGCGGGCGGGCACTTCTGTGCCGGCGGCGATCTCGATGCCATGGCCGACATGCCGCCGCGGCCGTCGAACGGCGCGGAAGATCCGCTGCTCCCGGCCTATCGGCAGTTCGGCAACGCGCTGCTCGCCCTCGATTCCATGCCGCAGGCGACGATCTCCGTCGTCGAAGGCTCGGCGGTAGGCGGTGGCTTCGGCATGGCCTGCTGCTCCGACGTCGTGGTGCTGCACCAAAGCGCGCATTTCGGTGTACCGGAACCGAAGGTAGGCTTCATCCCCTCGCAGATCATTCCTTTCCTGGTGCGCCGTTTGGGCGAGGGGCCGATGCGCGATCTCGCGGTGACAGGCCGCGTCATCGACGCCGCCGAGGCTCATCGGCTGGGAGTGGGCCGTTACCTCTGCCGGACAACGGAGGAGGTCGACGCGACGCTCAAGGCCCTGCTCGACGACATCCTCAAGATGGAGCCGGTGGCCCTCGCGGCCGCCAAGCATCTGGTACTGTCGTGCGCGACCCGGGACGATCGTTCGGTCCTCGACGCCGCGGCGGAAAGTCTGGTCGGCCTGCTGCGACGGCCGCAGGCGGCCGAGGGCATCAAAGCATTCAAGGCCAAGGCGTCGCCGTCTTGGAGCAGGGGTTAGAGGGGCAGAGCCATGCGCAACTATCGCCACATCGAGGTCAGGCCGATCGCCGGTGCGCTGGGCGTGGAGATCCACGGCGTCGACGCCTCGCGCGACCTGGAAGCCGATGTCGTGGCCGAGATGCGCCAGGCGCTGCTCGACCATCTCGTGATCTTCCTGCGCGGGCAGACCATGACGCCGCTGCAGCAGCTCGCCTTTGCGCGCAAGTTCGGCGAGCCGATCGAATATCCGCAGCTGAAGGGCCTGCCCGAATCGCCGATGATCACGCCGGTGGTAAAGCTCGAACACGAGCGCAACAATTTCGGCGGCATCTGGCATTCCGATACCACCTACCTGCCGCAGCCGCCGATGGGCAGCATGCTGCTGGCGCGCGAAGTGCCGCCCTATGGCGGCGACACGATGTTCGCCAACCAGTACCTCGCCTACGAGGCGCTTTCGGAAGGGCTCAGGGCGACGCTCGACGGGTTGATCGGGGTCAGCTCCTCGGCCAAGGCCGACGTCTCGAAGACCCGAGAGGACCGCATGAAGGCGGCGGGGGCCGAGCTGAAGGAGCTGACGGCCGAGCATCCGATCGTGCGCACTCATCCCGAAACCGGCCGCAAGGCGCTTTACACGTCCGACGCCCACACCTCGCACATCAAGGGCTGGACGGAAAAGGAGAGCCTGCCGCTGCTGAGGTTCCTGTGGGAGCACCAGACCCGGCCTGAGTTCACCTGCCGGTTTCGCTGGGAGGCGGGCTCGCTCGCCTTCTGGGACAATCGCGCGGCCATGCACAATCCGATCAACGACTATCACGGCCACCGTCGCGTGATGCACCGCATCACGCTTGCCGGCGACAAACCCAGATAGCGACGACCTGAACTGGAGCAGACAATGTCCGACATTGGCGGTTTGATCGCCGTTCTCGTCCTCGTCGCCGCCAACGGATTTTTCGTCGCTGCTGAATTCTCCCTTGTCGCCGTCCGCCGCAGCCGCGTCGTCGAACTGATGGCGGAGGGCCGGATGAACGCCAAGGCCCTCGACAAGGCGCTGGGCAGTCTCGATGCCAATCTGGCAGCGACCCAGCTCGGCATCACCATTTCCTCGCTGGGGCTGGGCTGGGTCGGAGAGCCAGCCCTCGCTCACCTGATCGAACCGCTGCTGGGTCAGACTTTGGGGACCTGGACCGGGGTCGGTACGTACAGCATTGCCGTTGCCATCGCCTTTATCGTGATCACAGCGCTCCACATCGTGCTGGGCGAACTGGCGCCCAAGAGCCTGGCCCTGCAGCGCAGCGAGGGAACGGCGCTCTGGGTGGTGCGGCCGTTGACGGCTTTCCTATGGTTGCTGCGGCCGGCGATCGTCGTGCTGAACGGCCTCGGCAACCTGGTGCTGCGGCTCTGTGGCCTGCGGCCCGGCACAGGCGAAGAGTCGCTTCATTCGGCGAGCGAGCTGAAGCTGCTGGTGGCGGCCAGCCAGGATGCCGGCCTCCTGCAGGCGGCCCAGGAAGAGGTCGTGATGCGTGCCCTAGATGCCGGCAACCGGCGCATCGGCGACATCATGACCCCGCGCACCGAAGTCGACTGGATCGATTTCGACGACAGTCACGAAGAGGTCGTGAAGACGCTCCGCGAGAGCCGGCACGAGCAGCTCCTCATCAGCCGCGGCAACATCGACGAGCTGGTGGGCGCGGTTTCCAAGCGGCACCTCCTGAACCAGCTCCTGGCCGGCAGCCCGCTCGATCTCGAAGCCGTCATCGGAAAGCCGCTGCTGGTCCACGAGTCCACGCCGGTGTTCAAGGTGCTCGACGAATTCAAGCAGGCGCCGGTGCGGCTGGCCGTGGTGGTCGACGAGTATGGCGGTCTGGAAGGTATCGTCACGCAGGCCGACCTTCTGGAAGCGCTGGCCGGCGAACTGCCGGAAACGGATGGCGGCCAGCCGGATGTCCAGGAACGCGCCGACGGCTCGCTGCTGATCGACGGCATGGCGCCGGCCGGCGACATCTTCAATCGGCTGGCCCTGGCGGCGCCTTTGACCAGCGGCCGCTTCCATACGGTGGCGGGCTTTGCGCTGTCCCAGCTCGGCCACCTGCCAGTGGCGGGCGAGAAGTTCACCTACGAAGGATGGTCCTTCGAAATCGTCGACATGGACGGCCGCCGCATCGACAAGCTCCTGGTCCACCGGGAAGTGCCGCCGATCGACGAGGCCTAACGCTGCGGCGGGGCGAGGGTAATCGTGCCGATGGCGGTGCGGGCGGTCTCGGCGCGCGTGCCGCCGATCCCGATGTAGGAAAGACTCTGCCAGCTCTCGACGAAGTTGCGTGCCCAGGGCGAGAGCATGTTGCCCGACTGGCCGAGCGGCATCGCGAAGCGGCTGTTTTCGAGATCGCTGAAATCGTAGATGCCGCGATAGCCGGCGCCATGCACGGCATCGAATGGCCGGTTGCCGCGATAGGAGGGCGAGGCGCGGTTGAGCGTCTGGCTGCCACCGTCCGAGACGAAGCGCACCGACGCGAGGTTGCCGAGCAGCGGGATGCGGTCGAACAGGGGATGGCGGTGCACAGCGAGATGCTCGGCGCCCCATTGCCACTTGGACATGTCCGGCCCGTTGCGGCGGCTGATCCAGTCCAACGCCCGTTCCAGGGCGAGGGCGACGGCATCGTCGCACGTCTCGGTCTGCAGCGTACCGCCATCGTCGCACCAGCCCGGCTTGTCGCGCAGGATGCGGACCATCAGGGGTACGTTGGGTGAGGCGAGGGCGTCGAACAGAGGCTCGCCCAGTTCGTCGGCCAGCAGGCCGCGCTGCAGCTCGGTGATCCAGGCGCTGTAGATCAGCGGCTCGGGACGGCTCGCCAGCATGAAGCGGTTCCAGCGGCCGAGCAGCTCGTAGGCCCGCGCCGCGCGCGCGTTGCGCGGGGCCGCCCGCAGCAGGAACGGCAGGATGTCGTTGACGTCGAGCGACAGATTGTCGGCCTGCATGACGATCATGCCATAGACCGGATGACGCTCGACCTCGCGCAGAAGCTGATCGGCACGACGCTGGCGATAGGGCTCGGCCCAGTCCTTGCTGATGAAATGGCGGTAGTCGTCCGGGACGAGGCGGGCATTGGCGTTGACGATGAGGCCGGCCGGCGGATTGTAGACGCGCGGCAGCTCGTCGAATGGCACGAACCCCGCCCAGTCGTATTCCCCGGTCCAGCCCGGCACCGGCATCGAGCCGTCGCCCTTGCGGCGGATCGGCACCTTGGCCGGCGCGATCAGGCCGATATTTCCCGACGTGTCGGCATAGACCATGTTCTGCATCGGCGAGCCGATGCGGCGCGCGGCCGCGAGGAAATCCTCCCAGTTCTGCGCCATGCCGAGGCGGCCGAAGCCCTCGGCCGACGTATCCGCGCCGTCGAGCGCGGTCGCCTGCAACGCCAGCACATGGCCCTGCGGCGTCATGCCTTCGGTACGGCGGATGAAGTCGTCGATCACCGGCCCGTGCCGCGTCTCGCGCACGCGCATCGTGACGGGATCGCCCCAGGCAACCTTGATCGTCTCCTCGCGCACGCCGAAGGAGCGGGCGCCGTCCGGCGTGATGTAGCGGTTGGGGTCGGTCGGATCGACCCTCTCGACGAACACGTCCTGGCTGTCGAGGTTGGTGGTGGTGAAGCCCCAGCCGATCGTGCCGTTGTGGCCCAGCACGATGGCGGGCGAGCCTGGCGAGGAGGCGCCGCGAATGTCGAAGCCCGGCCCGACCAGCCGTGCGAGATACCAGACGCCGGGGAAGGAGAAGCCGAGATGCGGATCGTTGGCCAGCAGCGGCTTGCCGGAAACCGCGTGCGCGCCCGACAGCACCCATTCGTTGGAGGCCTCGCGCTTGCGCGTGGCGGTGTTGTCGGTCTCGGCATAGAGACGGTCCAGGTCGATGTTCCGCACCGCCTGCAGCACCAGCGAGAGCGTCGAGTCCCGGCTGTCGCCCGCCGGCTCGATCAGGAACTTCACGCCGTCTTCGCCGATCTTGTTGGCGAGGCGCAGCCGCAGAAGCTCGGCCCGCCAGTTGCCGTCGAGGCCCAGCGCCATCAGCTTGGCCCAGACCAGCGAATCGGCCGGTCGCCACGGTTCGGGCCGGTAACGGCCGCCGGACAGCAGCTTGACCACGGTGAGTTCCAGGCCGAACTGCTGGCCCTCGCCGGAGATCCAGGCGTTGACACCCGCGGCATAGGCTTCGATCTGGCCGCGCATCGCAGGCGAAAGCGCGTTCACGCTCTCCGACGCTTTACGATAGACGCCGAGGCCGCGCATCGTGCGGTCGCTTTCGACCAGCCCGCCGCCGACGAGGGCAGGCGGCACGAGTTCGGCAAGGCGGCCTTGGCCCAGCCGCCGCATCAGTTCCATCTGCCAGAAGCGATCCTGCGCGTGGACATAGCCCAGCGCGAAGGCCGCATCTTCGAGCGAGCCCGCGATGATGTGCGGCACGGCATTCTTGTCGCGCTGTATTTCGACCGGCGCCTTCAGGCCCGATGCTTCGAGGTGGCCGCTATAGGACGGCAGCGCGCCGCGCACCTGGAAATAGGTACCGAGCAGGACGACGGCGAACGCCACCACCAGGCCGACCAGGAACTTGCCCAGGCCGGCGGCAACACGCAGCAACGCCCGCACTGTCTTAGCCGCCGATATAGGAAAGGATCGCCTGACGGTCGGCGTCGAGGTCGGGGGCTGGGTTCCGCGTCGGCGGGTCGGCGAAGGCCGACATCTTGAGCGGATTGCCTGCCAGCGTCAGCGTGCCGCCGCTGCCGTCCGGCACCTCGACCAGCATGTTGCGCGCGGCGACCTGCGGATGGACGATGGCCTGCGCGATGTTGTTGATCGGGCCGCAGGGCACGCCGCCCTTGGAGACGACGCCGATCCAGTAGTCGGTCGTGTTGGTCTTCAGCACGGACTCGATTTCCTGCTTCAGCTTCTTCTGGCTCTTCTGGCGCAGCGCGTTCGACTTGTACTGGGGGTTGGCCGCCATGTCGGGCCGGCCGAGGGCTTCGCACATCTTGACGAACAGGCCGTCGTTGCCGGCGGCGATGATCATCGAGCCGTCCGACGTGGCGAAGGCCTCGAAGGGGGTGATGGTCGGATGGCGCGCGCCGAGCGGGCCAGGGATTTCCTTCTCGACCGTGTAGCGCATGATGGCGTTTTCGAGCAGCGCGAGCTGACAGTCGAACATGGCGATGTCGACCTTGGTCGATTCGCCGGTCTTCAGGCGGTGGACGAGGGCAGCGTTGACCGCGACGGCGGTGTAGAGGCCGGCGCCGATGTCGCCGATCGACATGCCGACGCGGCTCGGCGGCTGGCCCTCGTTGCCGGTGATGCTCATGATGCCGCCCATGCCCTGCATGACCATGTCGTAGGCCGGGTCCTTGGAGTTCGGCCCGGTATGGCCGAAGCCCGAGGCCGAGGCGTAGATGAGCTGCGGGTACTTGGCGTGCAGCGTGTCCCAGCCGTAGCCCAGCTTCTCCATCGTGCCGGGCCGGAAGTTCTCGACCACGACGTCGGCCTTCTCGAGCAGCTTCTCGAAGATCTTGCGATCGGCGTCGGCCTTGAGGTCGAGCGCGATGCTCTCCTTGCCGCGATTGACCGATGCGAAATAGGTCGACTTGCCGTTGACGAAAGGACCATAGGCGCGCGCATCGTCGCCGCCCTTGGGCGGTTCGACCTTGATCACCCGTGCGCCCATCTCGGCCATCAGCAGGGTGCAGTAGGGGCCCGCCAGGATGCGGGACAGATCGACGACGGTGATGCCCGACAGCGGGCCTTTCGTATTCTGGGTCATACGAAGTTCTTAGCCAGAGGGTCGGCGCGAATCCAGCCACACGTTGGCCGCAGCGGCACCGATCACGATGGCGCCACCGATCAAGGTTAGGTCGCCCGGCTTTTCGCCATCGAACAGCCACACCCAGATGGGACCGAGGACCAGTTCGAGCAGGCCGAGCAAAGCTGCACGGCCCGCCGGAATACGCTTCAGGCTCGCCATGTAGAGCAGCAGTCCGACCGCGAGCTGTCCGGGACTGAGCGCGAACAGCCAGGGCAGCTGTGCCCAGGTGACATTCTCAGGATGCGCAAAGGGCAGGGCCACGAGGCCCGAGATCACGCCGGCCAGCCAGATCGACGGCGCCATGCCGACGTCGCGGCGGTGGCGCACGACCACGTAGTTGCCGCTCATGCACAGCACGACGATGAACGCCACGGCCATGCCGGCGAGCGCGCCGGCCTGCAGCGACCCTGCAACGCTGAGAGCGAGTCCGATGACGGCGACGCCCATGGCCAGAATCGTATGGCCGTGCAGGGGCTCGCCGAGGAAAATTCGTGCGGCGATGGCGGTGATGAAGGGCGTGGCGCCGAACATGATCAGCACGTTAGCCACGGGGGCGAGACCGAGCGCGAGAATGAAGCTGACGAAGCTGCCGGCCAGCAGGACCGCGCTCATCACCAGCGCCAGGCCGGCATTGCGGGAATCGACCAGAATGGCGCGGCGTTGCCAGATCATTAATGGCAACATCGTGACAACCAATAATGCACTGCGCCAGAACGATACATCCCATGCGGGAAGGTCGATGCGGCGCACGATGACACCGGCTGTGCTGAAGGCGATGGCGGCGGTGACGGCGTAGAGAGCGCCAAGCAGCGCGGAACTCGGCAGGGTATTCGACGTTTTCATTTCGAAGAATGGTTGAATACGGTTTCCGACGTGCCCCCGTCCATTGATTCCCTCGACCTGCCGCCGTTTCGGCCGCGATTTCCGTGGTGGGGGGCAGATCTTCAGACGATCGCCATACGGCTGACGTCGTCGCGCGTGCTCGACCTTGCACCGCACACCAGCGAGCGGCTGGCCTTTCCGATGGCCGACCGCACCGGCGACATTCTGCTCGGCATGCTCGACCGCCCCGCGGAAGCGGTGGACGGAAGGCCGCTGGTGTTGCTGGTGCATGGATGTACGGGCAGCGAAGACAGCGCCTACATGCTCAACGCCGCCCGTCATCTGCTCGCTCGCGGCTACACCGTGCTGAGGCTGAACCTGCGCGGCTGCGGCCCCTCGCGGCCTTACTGCCGGGAGCACTATCACCTCGGCCGTACCGCCGACTTCCGGCGCGTGCTGTGGCAGATTCCCGAAGAGCTTACCGGCAACGGCATCGTTGCCGTGGGCTATTCGCTGGGCGGCGCGATGCTGCTCAAGTATCTCGGCGAGGAAGGGGCCTTCTCGCCATTGCGCGGCGCGGCCACGATCTGTGCCCCGATCGATCTGGCCGCCAACTGCAAGCACATGATGCGTCCGCGGAACTGGCTCTATCACGCCTACCTGCTGAGCGACATGAAGGCGGAGGCCCTGGCCGAAGGCGCGTCGAACACGCCGGAGGAATGCGAGACGATCAGGGCCGCCCGCAGCGTCTGGGACTTCAACGACAAGTTCATCGCGCCGCGCTACGGCTTCCGCGACGTCGAGGACTACTACGCCCTCTGCACGCCGCATGCCTTCATGCCGGAGATCCGCGTGCCGACCATGGTCCTGGCAGCGTGCGACGATCCATGGATTCCCGTGGAATGCTACCGGGACTTCAAGTGGTCCGACAATCCGGCGCTGTTGCCGGTGCTCCCGCCGGCGGGGGGCCACATCGGCTTCCATGCGCACGACAGCACCCAGCCGTGGTGCGATATCGCGATGGAGAAATTCTTCGATCGGCTTGCTCCCGCCTCTTGCTAGTATCGGGGCGTGAGCCTCGATCCAGCGTCCTTTCGGCCGCGCTTTCCCTGGTGGGGCGGCGACCTGCAGACCGTCGCCAATGTGCTCGTGCCGCCGAGGTGCGATCTGGCGCCCCATGCGAGCGAGCGGCTGCCCGTCGCCTTGAACGACGGCACGGGCGACGCACTGGTCTGCACGCTCGACCGGCCGCAGATGCCGCGGACCGGGACGCCGCTCGTCATCCTGATCCACGGGCTCACCGGCTCGCAGGAGAGCCATTACATCTACAGCATGGCCCGCACGATGCTGGAGCGCGGGCACCGGGTGCTGCGGGTCAACCTGCGCGGCGCCGGCCCGTCGCGCGCGAGCTGCAAGGGCCAATACTATGCCGGCCGCAGCCAGGACTTTCGCGCGCTGCTGGCGAAGCTGCCCGCCGGCTTGACGGGCGACGGGCTGGTGGCCGCGGGCTACTCGCTGGGCGGCGCGATGCTCCTGAAATATCTGGGCGAGGAGGGAAGTGGCTGTCCGCTGGCGGCGGCGGCCAGCATCTCCGCGCCCATCGACCTTTCGGTGACGTGCCGCAACATGATGCGGCCGCGCAATACGCTCTATCACCGTCACATTCTCGGCCAGATGAAGGTCGAGGCGACGGCTGCAGGTGCCGAGGTGACGGCGGCGGAGCGTGCGGCGATCCTCGGCTCGCGTTCGGTATGGGACTACGATCAGGACTTCATCGCCCCGCGCCACGGTTTCGCCGGCGCCGAGGACTACTACGACCGCTGCAAGCCGCTGCGCTTCATGGGCGGCATCCGCATTCCCACCCTGGTGATCGCGGCTCTCGACGATCCCTGGATTCCCGGTGTGCTCTACAGCGGCTACGATTGGCGAAGCAATCCGTCGCTCGTGCCGCAGCTGCCCCGGCACGGCGGACATGTCGGCTTCCACGGCGCCGGCAGCCGGCAACCCTGGAGTGACGCGGCCGTTGCGAGGTTTTTCGAGCGCCCCATATGACCAACATGGAACCCATGGCTCTGATCGTCGGCGTTGCCTGCTCCTTGGTGGCTCTTGTCTTGGCGTGGCGCGCCTATCGAGGCGCGTCGGCCGAGCTGGAAGAACGCAACCGCGAGAAGCGCGAGAGGGGGCAGGATCACCGTTGACCTGGGCCTCCACTGTGTCTGTGCAATCGATTGCAGCGGAGGGCCGCGTCGGCGAAGCCGATCGCAATCTTAGTTTCTAATCAAAGTTTACTATGAAGGTTTACATATAGGGATGGCCCGAAAGGGCCATCCTGGCTGGGCCCCGGAGGGCCCGCCCGGGCGGGCCCTTCGCCGATCAGCACAAGAAGAAGGAGTGCTTCAGTCGGCCGGACGTACAGCGATGCCTTGCCTTTGAAGTAGTGCTGCTCGCGCACGATGAACTGGCGTGCCGTCATCTTTTCGAGAACGAGACGAATCTGCTTGGGCGTGCAATGCAACTCCGCCTGCCACCCCGCGCGCGTCAGCGTCACCCACTTGTATCCGTTGCGCGAAACCTTGGTGTATCTGTGCCAGCGCAGGAGCTTGTGCAGGAACAGGCCGCATCGCTCTCCGCCGGCCACCGCGATGCAGCGGTCGACATGATAGGTCGTGCAATCGATTGCACTTGCCAGAGCCAGGTACTCCGCCGAAGCCATCGTCATCGCTGCATACCCTCCTTGGTATGTCGCTTCGACTAGCGCCGCGGCCGACATCCGGCAACTTCAGGATTGGCTCACGCCTGCGGCGTGGCGGTCCGTCAGGCCGGTTTCCAGTAGCTTTTGCTGCTGTAGATGGTCTTGAGGTGGCTGATGAAGTGGCGGACGCGCTCCGGCACATAGCGGTTGCGCGGGTAGACGGCCATGACGTCGTAGTCCGGCAACGCGAAGTCGTCGAGGACGGTGACGAGTTCTCCCTTGTTGAGTTGATCGGTGATTTCCCACAGCGATCGCCATTGCAGGCCGAGCCCTTGCAAGGTCCAGGCGTGGAGCAGGTCGCCGTCGTTGCAGTCGAGCGCGCCGCTCACCTGCACGCTGACGATCCGGCCGTTGCGCGAGAACTGCCACGGGCGGCGTTCGGTGCCGCTGGCGTTGAACGCCAGGCAGTTGTGCCGGACCATCTCCTCCAGTGTCCGCGGAACGCCGTGGCGGGCGAAGTAGGCCGGCGAGCCGCACACCACGCGTCGATTGGTTGCGAGGCGTATGGCGACGACGTTGGGATCGATCACGCCGCCCATGCGGATCGCCAGGTCGCAGCGATTTCGCACCACGTCGACGATCTGATCGGACAGATTGAAGGAGACTTCGACCTGCGGATATTTCTGCAGGAACGCCGGCGCATGGGCGGCGACGTGCTTGCGTCCGAAGGAGGCGGGCGCAGATACTACCAGGCGGCCGGTGACGTCGTGCCGATTCTTCGACAGCGCCTCCTCGGTCTCGTCGAGATCCGACAGTATCCGGCGGCACTCCACGGCGTAGTTCGCGCCTTCTTCGGTCAAGGCGAGTTGGCGAGTCGATCGATGTAAAAGCTTGACGCCAAGACGTTTCTCCAGCGCGTCGATGCGCCGGCCAATCATTGCCGGCGTTACGTTTTGATCACGCGCCGCTTTGGTGAGACTGCCGTGGTCGACCGCGGCAACGAACGCCTCGATCTGAACTAACCGATCCACTTTAACTTGATACTCTCAATATCGAATAAAATTACCTTTATATGTATTATCACTGCGAATCACTGCCGATATCTTCTCCGCAAGAAAGAAAACGCAGCCACGGCGACGCTCCTCGGACCGATCGACTTGTGGTTACTGGAGGAGTTCGATGGCAAAAGTTTTCGAGAACGTGGTGATCTTCGACGGCACAGGCAGTTCGCCGTTTCCCGGCGAGGTGCGTGTAGAGGGCAACCGGATCACTGCGGTCGCGAAGGGCAGCCAGAAAATTTCGCAGGAAGGAGCCGAGGTCATCGACGGGCAGGGTGCCACGCTGATGCCGGGCCTTTGCGAGCCGCACGCGCACATCACCTATCCCGACATGCTGAAGCTGCGCGAGCTCGGCGAGACGCCGCCCGAAGAGCACGTATTCGTCACCATGCACAACGCGCGGAAGATGCTCGAGGCAGGCTTCACCAGCCTCTATTCTGCAGCATCGTCGAAGCCGAGGACCGAGGTCGTCGTGCGCAACGAGATCAATGCCGGCCGCATTGCGGGCCCGCGCTTTCGGGCGGCGTCGCCGGAAATCGTTTCGACCGGCGGTTTGGGCGACGAGCGGCAGCTGCACATGTACCATCAGGGCATCGAGATCATCGCCGACGGCGTCGACGAGATCAGGCGGACGGTGCGCACGTGCATCCGCGAAGGCGTCGATCAGATCAAGATCAACATCTCGGGCGACAACTTCGTCCGCCTGGGCCAGGACGGCGCCTGCACCTACACCGAAGAGGAGGTCAAGGCCGCCGCCGACGAGGCGAACGAGCGCGGGGTGGCGCTGTCGTGCCATAGCCGTGCCGACAAGTCGGTGCGGATGGCCCTGAAGTTCGGCTTCCGCGTGCTTTACCACTGCGAACACTCGACCGATGAGACGCTCGACCTCATCGAGGCCGCCAAGGACCGCATCTTCCTGGCGCCCGCCATCGGCGCGAACTACCGGCTGGCCCACCATGCCCAGGAATGGGGCATCACGCACGACGTGGCGGAGCGCATGGGCGTGTTCAAGACCATCGAGCAGACGGCCCAGGTCTACAACAAGCTGCGCAAGCGCGGCGTCCGCGTCATGCCCGGCGGCGACTACGGGTTCATCTGGAACCCGATCGGGACCAACGCGCGGGACTTCGAGTATTTCGTCAATCTGTTCGGCTACACGCCGGCCGAGACCCTGAGCGCGGCGACCATGCTGGGCGGCCAGATCATGGACATGCCGGATCTCGGCCTCGTCAAGGAAGGCTTCCTTGCGGATCTGCTGCTCATCGACGGCGATCCGACAGCCGACATCAAGATCCTTCAGGATCGCGACAACCTGCTGATGATCATGAAGGACGGCGCGTACTTCAAGGCGCCGAGGCCACGGCGGAAGACAGGCAAAGGGTCGGCACGCACGCGCGAGATGGCGGATGCCTAGTCGACCCTAGCGACCTTGGCTGCCCGGCGCGACGCGTTGGGCAGCGGACCAGGGCAAACCACAGCGACTTCATCCCGGGCTCACCTGATTGAGCCTCCCGAGGATGCAAATGATCCGGATCGGCGGAGGGGGACGTGCGAGTCAACGGCAAGACATTGGCTGTCGAGGTTCACGGCAAGGGCGACGCTGTGCTGATGGTTCACGGCCTGGGCGGCACGTCCAACACCTGGCACGCGCAGCGCAACATGCTGGCGCGGAACTTCCAGGTCATCTGCCCCGATCTCGAAGGGTCCGGGCGCTCGCCGCTCGATGGCACGTTGTCGATCGCCAGCTTCGTGGCCGACATGGTCGGCGTGCTGAACGCCCTGGAGATCGAATCCGCCCACGCGGTCGGGCATTCCATGGGAACGATCGTCTGCCAGCACCTCGCCGCGACTCACGCATCGCGGGTCACGAGCCTGGCGCTGATCGGGCCGCTGGCGGAACCGCCACCGGCCGCGCGAGCGGCGCTGACAGAGCGGGCGAAGTTGGCTCGGTCCGAAGGCATGGTGCCGATTGCCGATGCACTCGTTCAGGCGTCGCTATCGGTTGCGAGCCGCACGGCGAATCCGACGGTGGCCGCCTTCGTGCGGGAGATCCTGATGCGCCAGCCGGCGGAAGGCTACGCGAGAACCTGCGAGGCCCTGGCTGCCGCGACAGCGGCCAAACCCGAGGCGATCCGCTGCCCGACTTTGCTGATCACGGGAGACGAGGACGGAGTCGGGCCGCCGCCTGCGACGGTGCAGCTGGCCCGGTCGATCGCCGGGGCCCGCGCCGTGATCCTTCCTTCGACGGGTCACTGGACGCCGGTCGAGAAGCCGAACGAGGTCAATCGCGCGCTGCTCGACTTCTATTTCGCTGCGCACGACTTCGGGTGAAGGGGCGGGGGAATCTCATCATGTGCGATCGGGTGACGGACGGCGTAGGGAGGGCAGGTTCATGACGTGGGCGCGCCGTTACCCTCAAGCCTTGCTCGTCGCGACGCTGCTTGCTGGGGGCGCTGCCTGGGCTTGTTACAACGATGCCCGGTTGTTCGTTGCCGCCACCCTGAACGGCGTGACACTGGCGGCATTGTACTTTCTCGTCGCCAGCGGCTTTGCGCTGATCTTCGGGCTGATGCGCAACGTTAACCTGGCGCATGGCTCGCTCTATCTGCTGGGCGCCTATCTCGGATACACCGTCGGCGACCTGACAGGCTCGTGGTACCTGGGCGTTGCGGCCGGCGCGCTCGGGGCGGCGGTGCTGGGCGTCGTCCTGCAGGTCGCCGTGTTCCAGTTCATGCCGGGGCAGGAGCTGCGTCAGGCACTGGTGACGGTAGCGATCTCGGTGGTGCTGGCCGACCTGATGATGTGGATCTGGGGCGCCGACATCTATCAGCTGGATCCGCCCGACTGGATGTTCGGCGCGTCGGTCCTGCCGATCGTGCAGCACTATCCGACCTACCGATTGATCCTGCTGGCGCTTGCCGTCGCCGTCGGCGGAGGCCTGTGGCTCCTGCTGAACCGTACGCGAATCGGCACGATGATCCGCGCCGGTGTGGACGACCGCATGATGCTGGCGGCGACCGGCGTGAACATACAGGTCGTGTTCGCCGTGACCTTCACCATAGGCGCCGGGCTTGCGGGCTTCGCCGGGGTTATCGGCGGTTCGGCGCTGTCGATCTCGCCGGGCGAGGATACGCGCTATCTGCTGGCGTCGTTGATCGTGGTCGTGGTCGGCGGGTTGGGCAGCGTGGCAGGCACGGCCGTCGGCGCCTTGCTGATCGGTCTCTCGGAACAATACGGCCTGGCCTACGCCCCGACTTACGGCGTTCTGTTCACCTTCATGATCATGGTGGCGACGCTGTTCTATCGCCCCCAGGGCATTTTCGGCGGCCGCTGAGATGGACACCATCCGATCGATCCCTGCAGCGAGCTGGCAGCGGACGGCGCTGGCTCCGGGCCTCTTGCTCGCGGCGCTCGCGATCTACCCGATGTTCGCGAACGACTTCTTCATTCTGCAGATCGGCGGACAGACGCTGATTATCGGCTTGATCGCCCTGTCGCTGATGCTGCTCGCGGGCTACGGCGGCATGGTCACCCTGTCCCAGATGACGGTAGCCGGCATCTCGGCCTACCTGGTGGCGTTGCTCGGCGACAGCCACGGTGGCGTGAGCCTTGGCTGGCCATGGTGGCTGGCGATACCGGCGGCGATCCTGGTCGCCGTGATCGTCGCGGCTTTCATCGGTGCCCTGTCGGCGAACACCGAGGGCATCTACACCATCATGATCACGCTGGCCGTCGGTGTCGCGGTCTTCTACCTGGTGCTGCAGAACCGCACGATCTTCAACGGCTTTCAGGGCCTCTCCCATGTCCGGCCGCCGATGGTGTTCGGGGTCGACTGGCGCTCGCCGTCGGCGTTCTACTATTTGACGCTGGCCTGCGCGGTGGCCGGCTACTACTTCGTATGGCGCCTGCGCCGCACGACGTTCGGGCTCGCCCTGCAGGGCATCCGGGACAATCCGCGGCGCATGAGCGCCCTCGGCTACGACGTCAACCGTCACCGGATTGCCGCGCATGCGATGGCAGGCGCCATTGCCGGCGTCGGCGGTGTCCTGCTGGCCTGGTACAACACCTTCGTATCTCCGGCCACGGTCGGCGTCGACGCCATGATCAACGTGCTGCTGGTCGCCGTCATCGGCGGCATCAGAAGTCCGCTGGGGGCGTTCCTGGGCGCGGCCGTGTTCGTGCTGCTGCAGAGCTTTGCGATCGATCTGATCGGCAGCCAGCGCTTCCGCCTTCTGATCGGGCTGATCTTCCTCTCGACGGTGCTGTTTTCCCAGGATGGCCTGCTGGGCCTGTGGGCGCACTGCCGCCGATGGTGGGGGATGGCGACCGACCGGCGACATTCCTGAATAGCGACAGCGAGATTCCTGGCCGGTGAGGGGCGCCGGCGCAGGCGTGGCAACGCAACAATGACGCCCTGAGGGACGACGAGATGGACAGGACAACCAAGATGCTTCGACGCTCACTGTTGGGAGCGGCAATTCTGCTGGGCTGCACGACTGCGGCAAGCGCACAGCAGGAACTCAAGATCGGGCTGGTCGCAAGCCTGGAAGGGGCCTTTGCGGTCCTGGGACAGGATGGCGTGCGCGGCGCGGAACTGGCGCTCAAGGAGCACGGCGGCGTCGCCGGCGGAAAGAAGATCGTGTTCGTCCGGGGATCGTCGGACGCTTCGCCGGCATCGGCCGTCAATGCCACGCGCAAGCTTGTCGAGCAGGACAAGGTTTCGCTGATGATCGGGCCGCTGTCTGGTTCCGAAGGCGTGGCCGTCAAGGACTATGCCAAGACACAGCCGGCGGTCACCTTCATCGATGGCAGCTCGGGCGGCCAGCAGACAACGCTGGTCAATCCTTCGCCGAATTTCTTCCGCTTCAACCTCGACGGCGCGCAGGTGATGGCGCCGCTCGGAGCGTATGCGTTCGAGCAGGGCTACAAGCGCGTGATGGTGATCGCCGAGGACTATGCGTTCCCTTACTCGCAGGTGCAGGGCTTCATGTCCGGCTTCTGCAAGGCCGGCGGCAAGGTGCCGCGCAAGGCGTGGGTTCCCATCGGCACCAAGGACTTCTCGTCGGTGATCTCTTCGATTCCGAAGGACGTCGATTCGTTGCTGGTGGTCCTCGCGGGCGCCGACGCCGTGAACTTCATCAGGCAGTACGAGCAGGCCGGCGGCGACAAGAAGATCATCGGCGGCTCCGTCATGGTCGACCAGACGGTGCTGAGCTACAAGGGGCGGCTGCGCGGCAACCTGGTCGGGACCCTGTCGTCCGGATGGACCGCCGATGCGCTGGAAACGCCGGCCTGGGAGAAGTTCGTCGCCGACTACCGGGCGAGCTCCAAGGACGCTTTCCCGGCGCCGTCTTACTTCGCCTTCGCCTACTACAATGCCGTCAAGGCGACGCTGAATGCGCTCGATAAGGTCGGGGGCGATCTGTCCGACGGCCAGGAGAAGTTCCGCAAGGCTCTGGCGGCCACGCAGCTGCAGTCGCCGGTCGGCCTCATCACGCTCGATAGCAATCGTCAGGCGATCGGCCCGGCATTCGTCACCAAGATCGTTCAGCGGCCGGACGGCAAACTGGTGTCGAGCGTGGTCAAGACCGTGCCGAAGATCGACCAGCACCTGAACCTGTCGAAGGCCGAGTTCGACAAGATGGGCATCGGCTCGCGCGACGTGCCGGCGTGCCCGTGAGCAGCCACTCTATTGCCATCCGAACCGAAGAACGGCCTGGCGCGTCCCCGGACGCGCCAGCCAGCGGGGCGGAGAAGACGGCGGCACCCCTCGCACTGGTTGTTGAGGCCCTGTCGGTGGGCTTTGGCGGGATCCAGGTGCTGAGCGACGTGTCGATGACGATCAGTTCCACCGAGCGGCACGCCGTGTTCGGGCCGAACGGTGCCGGCAAGACGACACTGTTCAACTTGATCGGCGGCGATCTCACGCCGGGCGGTGGTCGTATCCTTTTCTTCGGCATGGACGTCACGGAGCTGCCGCCGCATGCGCGGGTGCGCCTTGGCATGCGGCGGACCTATCAGTCGTCCATGCTCTTTCCCGAGTTGTCGGTGCTGGAGAACCTCCTGATCGCCGTCCGGGGCGTGCGGCCGGGACGTTTCGGCCTCGGTCGGATCCGGCCGGGAGATGCGGATGTAGAGGCTGCCGAGGCACTTCTGCGCAACGTTCGCCTGACGGGGGTCACTGCGCAGGCGGTGTCGACCCTGTCGCACGGGCAGCAACGCCAGCTCGAAATCGGCATGGCGCTTGCCGGCACCCCGCGTCTGATCCTGCTCGACGAGCCGGCCGCCGGTTTGTCGGCGGTCGAGCGGCGCGACCTGACCGAGCTGCTGACCTCGCTGCCCCGGAGCACGGCGTTCCTGATCATCGAGCACGACCTGGAGATCGCTTTGCACGTCGCCGACCGGGTGAGCGTGATGCATGGCGGCCGGGTCATGAAGCAGGGCACGCCCGACGAAATCATGAGCGATGCCGAGGTGCAGGCGATCTATCTCGGCAGCGCGTCGAAGGAGGCCGCCGATCGTGCCCACTAGCAAGGCCGCCGCGGGGCAGCCCGCGCTCGCGATCGACCGGCTCGATGTCCGTTACGGGCGCGCCCGGGCCGTGCAGCAGGCGTCGCTGGCGCTCGAGCGCGGCACGCTGGCGATCGTCGGCCGCAACGGGATGGGCAAGACGTCGCTCTGCAACGCCGTCACCGGGATGGTGCCGTCGACCGGAAGCATTCGCCTGTTCGGCGAGGAGATAGGCGGGCTGCCGCCGCACCGGATTACCCGCAAAGGTATCGCTTACGTCCCTCAGGGGCGCCGCGTCTGGCGCTCGCTGACGGTGGATGAGCACCTGCGCCTGGCGCATCGGTCCAAGCGGGGCGAATGGACGCCCGAGGGAATCTACGAGTTGTTCCCCCGTCTGAAGCAACGCCGGCACAATGGTGGGGCACAGCTTTCGGGAGGCGAGCAGCAGATGCTCGCCATCGGCCGGGCGCTGCTGCTTGATCCCGGCCTTCTGGTCATGGACGAGCCAACCGAGGGTCTGGCCCCGATCATCGTCGAGCAACTCGCCGAAATCTTGCGATCGCTCGCCGCCAGAACCGAGATTGCCATACTGCTCGTCGAGCAAAACCTTCGTTTTGCCGTCGATGTCGCCGACACGGTCGCCGTCATGGTGAACGGCTGTGTCGTGCGCACGATGCCGGCCGCCACGCTGGCCTCCGATCAGGAGTTGCAGCGGCAGCTGATGGGTGTCCACGCCCAGGGAAGCGGCTCGTGAGATGCGGCCGCTGCCGAAGATCGGTCCCGGCACCGCTCGTGCAGTCGCCGCCGGCGGCGGGCCGTGCTCGTCGATGCACACAGGTTTGCGTCCCCAACCCTGTGAACGCGCCAGTCCGGCAATCGGGGATGTCAACAGTCAATGGTGAGGAGAGATGATGAAGGAGAAACTGGGATTCGTCGGCCTGGGAACCATGGGGCAGGTCATGTCGCAGCGCCTGCTCGCGGCGGGATATGGCCTGACGGTGTGGAACCGCAGCCGCGACAAGGCCGAGGACCTGCTGAAGGCAGGCGCCAAATGGGGCAAGTCGCCGGGTGAGGTGGCGCGCGCCTCGGACATCGTTTTCACGATGGTTACCGACGCGGCGGCATCGGAGAGCGTGATATGCGGCGCTGACGGCGTGCTTTCCGGCGCCCGCCCGGGCCTGATCGTGATCGATTCGGCCAGCATCGAGCCCGAGGCGTCGCTCGCAATCGCCGAGAAGGCGCGGGCGAAGGGCGTCGCGATGCTGGACGCGCCGGTGTCGGGCGGCCCCAAGGTCGCTGCCGACGGCCGGCTCGGCATCATGGTCGGAGGGCCGACGGAAGCCTTCCGCACCTGCGAGCCCATCCTCAAGCTGCTGGGCAGCATGGTTCTGCATGTCGGCGGCAACGGACAGGGAACGACGCTCAAGCTGATCGCCAATCTCGTCATGGGCGTGTCGATCCAGGCCGTGGCCGAGTCCCTCGTGCTGGCCGCGAAGGCCGGCATCGATCCGCAGCTGGTGGTCGACATCACCTCGCTGCCGGGGACCGGGCCGCAAACCGGCGCCATGGCCACGCGCGGTCCGCGGATGATCCAGCACAACTTCTTCCCGGCGCATTTCTCGACCAACAACATGCACAAGGATCTGACCGGCGCGATGAAGCTGGCAGAGAGGGTCGGCGTTTCGCTGCCGACCGTCAGCGCTGCGCGGGAAATGCTGCGCGCCGTTCAGGCGCAGGGCAACGGTCAGATCGACTCGAGCGCCGTGGTCACCGTCCTGGAGGCCATGGCGAACACATCGGTCGAGAAGGCGCACAAGAGCGGCTGATCCCGAACGTCCAACGTCCGTTTCACAGGTATCGCCGGCGCGCACCGAGCGCGCCGGGCGATCGATCAGAAGGAGTAGAAGATGTCGAAGAAGGTTCTGCAGCCCAAGGCGTGGATTCCGCGCGGTCCGTATTCGCTCGGCACTCAAGTGGGAAACATGGTCTTCATTTCGGGCCAGATTTCCCAGGACAATGACGGCAAGGCGATCGGCCCTGGCGATGCCAAGGCGCAGACGCGGGTCGTCATCGAGAAGATGCAGCTGATCCTGGCCGAAGCCGGCATGACGCTGGACGACGTGGTGTCGACCACGGTGTACCTCCAGGATCTGGCCGACTATGCGGCGATGAACTCGGTCTATATCGAGTTCTTCAAGAAGGACTTCCCGGCACGCGCCACCGTGAGGGCCGACCTCGCGGGCGAGGGGCTCCTGGTGGAGATCGCCGGCATCGCCGTGAAGGCGTGAGCTAGAGCCTTGCCGTCAGGGCGCCCGGGATTCGTCCCGGGCGCCCAACTCGATGCGGGACCGCAGCCCGCACCCCGAAGAACAACGACAGATATCCAGGCGCACCTGCCCGAGGGGCGCCGGCCGAGGTTCCATGTCCCCGTTGCTGCTTGGTTGCATCGCCGACGATTTCACCGGAGCGACCGATCTCGCCAACACGCTGGCACGCGCCGGGATGCGGGTGGTGCAGACCATCGGCGTGCCCGACGTCGCCGACCGCCCGGATGCCGATGCCGTGGTGATCGCCTTGAAATCGCGCACGGCGGAGACGTCCGTGGCTGTGGCGCAATCGGTCGAGGCATGCCGCTGGCTGCGCCGGCATGGCGCGCGGCAGATCTATTTCAAGGTCTGCTCGACCTTCGACTCCACGGCGCGGGGAAATATCGGGCCGGTGCTCGATGCGTTGATGGACGAGCTTGCCTGTGCGTTCTGCATCGTCACGCCGGCTTTCCCCGAGACCGGACGAACCGTCTATCAGGGACATCTGTTCGTCGGCGACACGCTGCTCAGCGACAGCAGCATGCGCAACCATCCGCTGACGCCCATGACCGATGCCAATCTCGTGCGGGTGCTGGAGCGCCAGCTTCCTGCCGGCGCCCGCCGCCGGGTCGGCCTGATCGACCATCGGCAGGTGGCCGGCGGCGCGGGGCGGATCCGGGAACGGATGGCCGATCTGCAGGCGCAGGGCTGCGCGTTGGCGATCGCCGATGCCCTTACTGACGACGATCTGGCCTGCCTCGGGGCTGCCGCGGGCAATCTGCCCTTGCTATGCGCGGCGTCGGGGTTGGCGATCGGCCTGCCGGGCAACTGGGGGATAACGCCGTCGGAAACGGCGCGGCATTTGCCGCCGGTGGAGGGGCTGCGGGCGATCGTGTCGGGCAGCTGCTCGGCGGCAACCAACGCCCAGGTGACGCACTTCGTCGGCAGCGGCGGCGCGGCATGGTCGCTCGATTCCCGACGGCTTGACGGCGACGCGCTCGCCGCGCAGGTGGACGAGATCGCGGAATGGGCCGAACGACACTGGCGGGCCGCGCCGCAGCACGCGGTACTCGTCTTCAGCACCGCCCGGCCGGACGAGGTGCAGGCCGTGCAATCGCGGCTGGGCGCGCAGCAGGCGGGAGGGCTGATCGAGCAGGCCTTGGCGCAGATCGCCCGCCGCCTGGTCGCGCGAGGCGCGCGCCAGCTGATCCTGGCCGGCGGCGAGACGTCAGGCGCCTGCATCGGTGCCCTGAATGTAACGCGCCTGCAGATCGGCCGGCAGATCGATCCCGGCGTACCCTGGTGTCATGCGCATTCGCCGGACGCGGGGGACCAGGGCATCTATGTAACCCTGAAGTCGGGCAACTTCGGCGGGGTCGATTTTTTCAGCCGGGCGTTCGCGACGCTCGCGTAAATCCTCTAGCCGATGCTGATGGGCGCCGCGGGCGGGCCGTCGCGCAGCAGCGTCCCGAGACGGGCGCCGAGATCGAGCGGCTCGAAGCGTTCGCTTGAGCCGGCGATCTCACCGGCGGTCCACCAGCGATGGCCGCGGGTCCAGCTCCGTTCCTTCTCGTCGAGGCCGGACGTGTCGATCTCGGTGCGATCGGTGCGCGCCAGGAAGAAGCGTTCCTTGTGCATCACGTCCTTGCCGCGCCAGCTCATGCGCCGCTCGCGCGTCCACACCCAGCGCGGCGCGTCGATCACCGGCAGCTTGGTTTCCTCGCCGGCCTCGCGCACGGCGGCTTCTGCATAATCCTCGCCGGGATCGACCATGCCGCCGATCATCACCCAGAACGGATCGAAGAACGGCTGGGCGGGATCGAACACCGCGGGATCGTGCACGTTGAACAGGAAGAGCCGGTCCTGCGGATCGAGCAGGATCAGCCGGGCCGACGGGCGTTCGATCATGCGCGCAGTCACTTGCCCTTGAGCAGCCGCGCCGCGTCCACCGCGCCATAGGTCAGGATGCCGTCGCAGCCGGCGCGCTTGAAGCCGGTCAGCGTCTCGATCAGCACCTTGTTCCAGTCGAGCCAGCCGCGGTCGGCGGCGCCGCGCAGCATCGCGTATTCGCCGCTCACCTGGTAGGCGTAGGTCGGCACGCCGAACGTGTCCTTCACGCGGCGCACCACGTCGAGATAGGGCAGGCCGGGTTTGACCATGACCATGTCGGCGCCTTCCTCGATGTCGAAGCCTACTTCGCGCAGTGCTTCGTCGGTGTTGGCGTAGTCCATCTGGTAGGTCTTCTTGTCGCCCTTCAGCGCACCCGAGCTGCCGATGGCGTCGCGGAACGGGCTGTAGAAGGCTGAGGCATACTTGGCGGCGTAGGACATGATCTGCGCATTGCCGTAGCCCTTGCCGTCGAGCGCCTTGCGAATGGCGCCGATGCGGCCGTCCATCATGTCGGAGGGCGCCTGGATGTCGGCGCCGGCTTCGGTCTGCACGATCGCCTGCTTGACCAGCGCTTCCACGGACTCGTCGTTCTGCACGTAGCCGTCGCGCACGATGCCGTCGTGGCCGTCGCTGCTGAAGGGATCGAGCGCCACGTCGCACACGATACCGATATCGGAGACGGATTTCTTCACGGCCCTGATGGCGCGGCAGACGAGATTGTCCGGATTGTAGGCCTCGCGCGCATCGGGCGTCTTCGCCTTGGGATCGGTCTCGGGGAAGATCACGACGGCGGGGATGCCGAGATCGCGCGCTTCCTTGGCGGCCTCGACGAAGAGGTCGATCGAGAGCCGGTCGACGCCGGGCATCGAGGCCACCGGCGTGCGGGCGTTGCTGCCCTCCTGCACGAACACTGGCCAGATCAGATCGTCGACGGAGAGCTTGTTCTCGGCAACGAGGCGGCGGGACCAGTCCTCGCGGCGGTTGCGGCGCAGCCGGGTGGTGGGAAAACGGCCGAGCGTTGTGAAGCGAGCGGGCATGGGTGGCGTTATCGCGCGATCTGCAGAAACCGGCAATGCGGCGTGTTCAGCACGCTGTTTCGTCGCGCGGGGGGTCGTTTGACTGCCCAAGGCCCCCCGATATGATCCGACCCCCATGGATTTTGCACTTTCCGAAGACCAAGAGGCTTTCCGCGATACGGCCCGGCAGTTCGCGTCGGACCGGATGCTGCCTGAGGCTGCACGCTGGGATGCCGAGAAGATCTTCCCCGAAGACATCCTGCGCGAGGCTGCGGCGCTGGGGTTCGGCGGCATCTATGTGAAGGACGATGTCGGCGGCAGCGGACTCTCGCGCTTCGACGCGGCCTTGATCATGGAGGAGCTGGCGTCGGCCTGCCCGAGCACGGCGGCCTATATTTCCATCCACAATATGGCTGCTTGGATGATCGACGGCTTCGGCAGCGACGAGCAGCGTCGGCGCTTCCTGCCCAAGCTCTGCTCGATGGAGCATTTCGCGAGCTACTGCCTCACCGAGCCCGGCGCCGGGTCCGATGCGGCCGCGCTGGCGACGCGCGCGGAGCTGAGCGGCGATCACTACATCCTGAACGGCACCAAGGCCTTCATCTCGGGCGGCGGCCGCAGCGACATCTACGTCGTGATGCTGCGCACCGGCGGGCCGGGGGCGGGCGGCGTCTCGACCCTGGTGGTCGAGGCCGGCACACCGGGACTTTCCTTCGGCAAGCAGGAGAACAAGCTCGGCTGGAACAGCCAGCCGACCGCGGCGGTGATCTTCGACAATTGCAAGGTGCCTGTCGCCAACCGGCTGGGGCCGGAAGGCCATGGCTTCAAGATCGCGATGATGGGGCTCGACGGTGGGCGCATCAACATCGGCGCCTGCTCGCTGGGCGGCGCGCGCGCCTGCCTCGAAACGGCGTCGCGCTATGTCGTGGAGCGCAAGCAGTTCGGCAAGCCGATTGCCGATTTCCAGGCAACGCAGTTCAAGCTCGCCGACATGGCGACCGAGCTGGACGCGGCGCGGCTGATGATCTGGCGCGCGGCATCCCTGCTCGACGCCAAGTCGCCGGAGGCCACGCAGGCCGCCGCCATGGGCAAGCGCTTCGCGACCGACGTGGGCTTCCGTGTCGTCAACGACGCATTGCAATTGCATGGCGGCTACGGCTACTTGAAGGACTTCCCCATCGAGCGCTATCTCCGCGACTTGCGCGTCCACCAGATCCTCGAAGGCACCAACGAGATCATGAGGGTGATCATCTCGCGCAGGCTGTTGATGGGATGACGAGAGCGCCGCCGACTTGAGCTTTCCTGCGGCGCGGTTTTTCTTTTGGAGTTGTGATGTCTGAAGCAGAGATTCTGTTCGAGGTGAAGGACGGCCTGGGCGTGATGACGCTGAACCGGCCCAAGGTCCTGAATTCCCTGTCGCACAACATCATCCAGGAAATGGAACGGGTGATGCCGCAGTGGGAGAAGGACCCCGCCATCAAGGCCGTGATCCTGCGCGGTGCCGGCGATCGTGCCTTCTGCGCCGGCGGCGACGTGGCCGGCCTCTATCGCGAGATGCGCGACAATCCTGCGGGCACCCTGCGCCGCGACTTCTTCCGCGAAGAGTACATCGTCAACCGCCGCATCTATCGCTACGCCAAGCCCTGGATCTCGCTGATCGACGGCATCAACATGGGCGGCGGCGTCGGTCTGTCGGCGCACGGCTCGCATTCGGTCGCGAGCGAGAAGTTCCTGTTCGCCATGCCGGAGACGACCATCGGCCTGTTCCCCGATGTCGGCGGCGGCTACTTCCTGACCCGCCTGCCGGGGGCGCTCGGAACCTTCCTGGCGCTCACCAGCTATCGGCTGAAGGTGGCCGATGCGCTGTGGGCCGGCATCGTGCAGGCGCATGTGCCGAGCGCCAAGATCAACGACCTGCAGGCCGCACTGGGCGCAGCCGATCTTTCCGGCCCGCGCGCCAACGAGAAGGTCGATGCGGTCATCGCCAAGTTCACGGCCGACCCGGGCGAAGCGACCCTGCCGGGGCTGATGTCCGAGATCGACCGCTGCTTCTCGGCCGAGACGCTGCAGGAGATTGTTGCGAAGCTCAGGAAGTCGAACAGCGAGTTTGCCCAGAAGCAGCTCGCGGCTCTGCTGAAGCTCTCGCCGCTGTCCATGGCGATCACGCTGGAACAGCTCCGTCGCTGCGCCAACCGGTCGTTCGAGGACACGATGACCATCGAATACCGGATGTCGCAGCGCTGCATGCAGAAGGGCCACGACTTCTTCGAGGGCGTGCGTGCGCTGCTGATCGACAAGGACCAGAAGCCGGTCTGGAACCCGCCGACCATCGACGGCGTGACCACGGCGATGGTGGAGGAGCATTTCCGGCCGGTGTCGAACGACCTGTTCTTCGACTGAGCGGCCACAAAGGGAGGAAGCCATGGCGAAAATCGCCTTCATCGGTCTTGGCAACATGGGCGGCCCGATGGCCGCCAACCTGGCCAAGGCGCAGCATCACGTGACGGCCTTCGATCTGTCCGAAGAGGCCGTCAATACGGCAGTCGAGAAGGGGGCGCATAAGGCCGCTTCGGCTGCCGAGGCGGTGAAGGGGGCCGAGATCGTCGTCACCATGCTGCCGGCCGGCAAGCATGTGCGCGAGGTCTACGAGAAGGATGTGCTGCCGAACGTCGCCAAGGGCACGCTCCTGATCGACTGCTCGACCATCGATGTCGACAGCGCTCGTCACGTTGCGGCGCTGGCCGACAAGGCCGGCCTGGAGATGATCGACGCGCCGGTGTCGGGTGGCGTTGGCGGCGCGACGGCCGGCACGCTCACCTTCATGGTCGGCGGCAAGGACGGCGCCTTCGCCAAGGCCAGGCCGGTGCTGGAGAAGATGGGCAAGAACATCGTCCATGCCGGCGGCAGCGGAAACGGCCAGGCGGCCAAGATCTGCAACAACATGGTGCTGGGCGTCTCGATGATCGCCGTCAGCGAGGCCTTCATGCTGGCCAAGCGGCTGGGCCTCGATGCGCAGAAGCTGTTCGACGTGGCCTCGACCTCGTCGGGTCAGTGCTGGTCGCTCACCAACTACTGTCCGGTGCCGGGCCCCGTGCCGACGTCGCCTGCCAACCGCGACTACCAGGCGGGCTTCACGGCGGCCATGATGCTGAAGGACCTGGTGCTGGCCCAGCAGGCGGCCAATGCCGCGGGCGCCAGCACGCCGCTCGGCGCCGAGGCCGCGCAGCTCTTCAACATGTTCGTCAACTCGGGCCACGGCGCTAAGGATTTCTCCGGCATCGTCAAGATGCTGGATGGCAAGTGATCCGCAGGCAGGGGGCCGTACCCTCTACGACCTGAAATCGCTGGACGGGCGGCAGCTCAGCCCGTTCGGCCAGCGCGTCCATCTTGCGCTCCGGCACAAGGGCCTCGCTGTCGACCGCATCGAGCTGGTGCGCTTCGTCGACAAGGAGGCGATTGCCTTCGCCAAGTCGCAGAGCGTGCCGGTGCTCGTGGACGGCGACAAGGTCGTGGCCGATTCCTGGCGCATCGCCAACCACCTCGAAGATGCCTATCCCGACCGGCCGTCCCTGTTCGGCGGCGAGGCGGGGCGGGCGCTCGCACGCTACTTCAACAACTGGTGCGGCCTTTGGCTCACGCCGGAGATCGCGAGCTTCATCTTGTTCGACATGCTCGACCATATCGACGAGGAAGACCGCGCCTATATCCGCCGCACGCGCGAGCCGCGCTTCGGGCCGCTGGAGAAGTTGAACGAGACGCGCGCGGCGCGATTGCCGGCGTTCCAGAAGGTGCTCGACCCTCTGCGTCTCACGGTGAAGCAGAACGGTAACCTTCACGGCGCCACGCCGGGCATGGCGGATTTCATGGTCGCTGCGGCGTTCCATTGGGCGGAGCAGTCGAGCCGATTTGCGCTGCTTCAAACAGACGATCCGCTCTACTCTTGGAGCCGACGTCTCAACGGTCCCAGTCACGCGGAAAGGTAACGGACAGAGTAAATGATTACGCTTTACGATCTCGTCTTCCAGAATGACCGTCGCCCCAGCCCCTTCTGCTGGCGCGCCAAGTTCGCTTTGGCCCACAAGGGGCTGGAGTGGAAGGACGAGCCGACGGGATTCACCGAGAAGCACAAGATCGCCTTTGCCGATTCCCAGCTCCTGCCGGTGCTCAAGGACGGCGACGTGGCGGTGAAGGACAGCTGGGCGATCGCCTGCCATCTCGACAAGGCCTATCCCGACAAGCCGATCTTCGCCAACGAGCAGGAGCGGCTGGCGGGCCAGCTCGCCAATGGCTGGACGGACGTCGCGATCAACGCGGCCGTATTCCCGCTGTTGGTCGCCGATCTGGTGGAACGCGTGCGGCCGGAGGACAAGGCCTACATCATCGAGTCGCGCGGCAAGCGCCTGGGGACGGCCGACTTCGCAGGCTTCCAGGCGCGGGCGCGGGAGAAGGGCGTCGCCACGCTGCGGACGGCATTGGAGCCGGCGCGTCGTGTGCTGCGCGAGCAGAAGTTCCTGGGCGGCACGCGCACGAACTATGCCGACTATGCGCTGTTCGGCACTTTCATGTGGGCCTATGCGACCAGCCCGCTGGCGCTGCTGGAGAACGACGATCCCGTGCATGCCTGGCGCGAACGCATGTTCGACCAGTTCGACGGGATGGGCCGCAAGGCCAAGGCGGCCTGACGCCTGCAACGACAAGAGGGAGACATCCAATGGCGGATGCCAATGCTAAACCCTTCGATCCGGCCCAGCATCGCTTCGGGCCGGCGCACTGGTTCGAGGACCTGAAGGTCGGCCAGAAGTTCTACATCAACTCGCGCACCCAGACCGATGCGCTGTTCTCGGCCTTCCAGCTGGCCAGCGGGGACAACCACCCGATCCACTATGACCGCGAGTACTGCAAGGCGCTGGGACATCGCGACATGCTGGCTCACGGGTTGCAGGTCGCGATCCAGGGCGCGGCCGGCGGCGGCATCTTTCCGCATATCGTGGGCGAGTCGCTGGTCGGCTTCCTGGAGCAGTCCTCGCGCTTCCTGAAGCCGGTCTATGTCGGCGACACGCTCTATCCCATGCTTGAGATCGTCGAACTGAAGCCCGGCCGCACCACCGGCGTGGCCATCCTGAAGCTCACCATCCATAACCAGTCGGGCGAGCTGGTGTGCGACGGCGAGCACAAGTACCTTGTCAAAAAGCGGCCGCAGTAGCCGACAGAGGAGAGACCATGATTGGCGTTATCGCGAAGCTCACCATCAAGCCCGGCACCAATGCCGACTTCGAGGCGACGATGAAGGCCCTGCAGGCCAAGGTGCAGGCCGACGAACCGGGCAACAAGCTCTACGCGCTGCACAAGACGGCCGACGTTAATGTTTACGTCATGCTGGAACGCTACGAAAACCAGGCGGCACTCGAAGCCCATCGGGCGGCGCCGCACTTCAAGGAGCTTGGCCGCAAGCTCGGCGACTATCTTGCCGGCCGTCCCGACGTGCAGGTGATGGAAGAAGTCTGAAGCCCTGAACCGGGGAAGAGTCCCAGGGACGTATGGGGGACGCATGGACGGTATCATCCACCGGCATACCAAGCCCGGTACCGCTCCCGGAACGCTCGCCGGACGCGCTCCCGTTCCCGACGAGGCTCTCGACTTTACCCTGGTCGAATACACGCCGGACGATGTCCAGGTCGTGCATGGGGTGGAGGTCGACGAATGTCGCTTCCACCTCGGCACGCCGGGCCATACCTGGATCGACGTGGCGGGTCGCCCCAGCTCCGAGATGCTGCGCAATCTCGGCATGGCCTTCAACCTGCACCCGCTGGCGCTCGAAGACGTCTTCCACGCCAACCAGCGCAGCAAGATCGACCTCTACGAGGGGCAGGGCTTCATCGTCCTCAACGACCCGATCTACGAGGACGGCGCGCTGCTGTCGCGGCAGGTCAGCATCTTCTTCGGCGACAACTATGTGATCTCCTTCCACGATCACAAGGTCGACATTTTCAAGCCGGTCCGTGACCGCATCCAGACGGCGGGCTCGCGGCTGCGCATCTTCGGCATCGACTACCTCGTCTATGCGCTGATCGATCTCGTGGTCGACCGCAAATTCCCGTTGATCGAGGCGGTGTCGAACCACCTCGAACAGCTCGAGGACGAGGCGCTGGAACGTCCGACGCAGGACACGCTCTATCACATCCATCAGGCGCGACGGGCGCTGGTCGCCTTCCACCGCATCCAGTGGGCCGAGCGCGAGACGGTTCTCGCGGTGATGCGGCCCGACGTGCCGTTCATCATGCCGGAGACGCGCACCTACCTGCGCGACTGCTTCGACCATGCGGTGGCCGTTCTCGACCTGGTCGAGAGCTACCGCGAAATGACGAACAGCCTGATGGAAGTCTATCTGATGGACTCCTCCAACCGCATGTCGGAAGTGATGAAGACGATGGCGATCATCACCGTCTTCTTCATGCCCTTGAGCTTCCTGGCCGGCATCTACGGCATGAACTTCGAGCGCGATGTCGGCAACATGCCGGAACTGGGCTGGCAATACGGCTACTATTTCTTCTGGTTCATGGTCGTCGTGATCGTCGGCAGTATTTTCTTCTGGTTGAAGCGCAAGCGGTGGATTTGAGCAGATGACGAACGCCTATCGTATTTTCGGGTCCGAACTGTCGCCCTATTCGGTGAAGGTGCGCTCCTACTTCCGCTTCAAGGGCATCGAGCACAGCTGGATTCCGCGGTCGCCGGCCGTGCAGGCGGAGTTCCAGAAGTATGCCAAGCTGCCGCTGGTTCCGCTGGTTGTGACCCCGAAGGACGAGGGCCTTCAGGATTCGACGCCGATCCTCGAACGGATCGAAGCCGCGCATCCGGAGCCGTCGGTGACGCCGGACGATCCCGCACTCGCCTTCGTCTCGGCGCTGCTGGAGGAATATGGCGACGAGTGGGGCAATAAATGGATGTTCCATTACCGCTGGCACTACCAGCCCGATGCCTGGTCGACGGCGGAGCGCATTGCGCAGCAGATGATGGGGGCGGAGGGGACGCTCGCGGTCGCGCAGGCGCGGGCGGCGGTGGCCGAGCGCATGATGGGCCGGTTGGGTTTCGTGGGCTCCAACGGCAAGACCCGGCCGCTGATCGAAGCCTCGTTCAAGAAGGCGGCGGCATTGCTCGACGCCCATCTCGCGACGCGGCCCTATGTCCTGGGCGCGCGGCCTTCGATGGCGGATTTCGGCCTGTGGGGCCAGTTCTACGAAGCCGCGACCGATCCGACGCCGGGTGCGCTGCTGCGGGCGTCGGCACCGCATGTGATGGCCTGGGTGAAGCGCATGCTGTCGCCCAAGGTCGAGGGTTCCTTCGAGACCTTGGCGGCGCTGTCGCCGACCCTAATGCCGCTGCTCAAGGAGGAGGTGGCCGGCCTCTTCCTGCCGTGGTCGCAGGCCAACGCGCAGGCGATCGAGCGCGGCGACAAGAGCTTCACGATGACCCTCGGCGGTTCGGAATGGACGCAGGAGCCGCAGAAGTACCATGCGCGGTCGCTCGCCGAGATCCGGCGCAAGTATGCGGCTGCCAAGGGGGTAGCAGGTCTGGAGCCGATACTTGTCGAGAGCGGCTGCCTGAAAGGCCTGGCGAGCTAGAGCCTGCTCAGCGCAGCGACGAGCCGATCAGCGTCAGTCCGGAGAAGGCCAGCAGCGCCAGCAGGATGCGGCGGAACTGCACGTCGTCGATGCGGCCATAGAGGGCGAGGCCGATCCGCGCC
The DNA here is from genome assembly GCF_000312425.1 of Reyranella massiliensis 521. Taxonomy (GTDB): domain Bacteria; phylum Pseudomonadota; class Alphaproteobacteria; order Reyranellales; family Reyranellaceae; genus Reyranella; species Reyranella massiliensis. The sequence continues at coordinate 1,796,145 of NZ_HE997181.1, forward strand.
CCGATCAGGGTCGTAGGCACGCAGATCGCAGCCCAGATGAAGAACGTCCGGTCGAGAAAGCCCGCGATGCCGGCGGAGATCAACGCGAGGAAGAGCACGCTCATGTTGAAGGGCTGGTTGACGCCGCGCTGCTCGTTCTTGCCGTAGCCGCGAAGCTGCGCCCAGATCGTGGGAGCGGGGCCGCTCAGGCTTGCCATCCCACCCAGCACGCCGCCGACCAGGCCCACCGCAGCGTCGGCGACGCGGCCGCCGCCGGCGACGACGGGCGGGCGGCGCACGAAGGCCATCCAGGCGCTGTAGACGATTAGCAGGAGGCCGACGCCGACCTTGAGCGGCTGTGGCCGGACATCTTCGAGGAGCATGGTGCCGATCGGCACGCCGATCGCTCCGGCCACGAGAAACGGCCAGAGCCGCGGCCAGCGGATGCCGCTCCAGATGCGCGGCAGCGATTGTATGTGGCCGGCGACGCTGCAAAGCGCCGTCAGAGGCGCGGCCGTCAACGGCGACATGGCCTGTAGCCAGAAGCCCAGCGCCACCAGCGCATAGCCGGTGCCGCTCAATCCGTTGACGAAACCCGCAGCAAGTGCCCCGGCGACGACGATTGCGATGTCGCCGGGGGGAGGGAGATCCACGCCGATTACGCTCCGGCGCTGAACGCCTGGATGCCGGTCATGGCGCGGCCGAGGATCAGCGCGTGCACGTCGTGCGTGCCCTCGTAGGTGTTCACTGCTTCGAGGTTCATGACGTGACGGATCACGTGATACTCGTCCGACACGCCGTTGCCGCCGTGCATGTCGCGGGCGACGCGGGCGATGTCCAGCGCCTTGCCGCAGTTATTGCGCTTGATCAGGGAGATCATCTCCGGCTGGGCGTGGCCCTGGTCCTTGAGGCGGCCGACGCGCAGGCAGGCCTGCAGGCCGATCGCGATCTCGGTCTGCATGTCGGCCAGCTTCTTCTGGATGAGCTGGTTGGCGGCCAGCGGCCGGCCGAACTGCTTGCGGTCGAGCGTGTAGTTGCGCGCCTGCTTCCAGCAGAACTCCGCGGCGCCCATGGCGCCCCAGGCGATGCCGTAGCGGGCATTGTTGAGGCAGCCGAACGGACCGCCCAGGCCCGAGACGTTGGGCATCAGGTTCTCGGCCGGCACGAAGACCTCGTCGAGCATGATGGCGCCGGTCGTCGAGGCGCGCAGGCTGAACTTGCCTTCGATCTTGGGCGTCTCGATGCCCTTCCAGCCGCGCTCCAGGATGAAGCCGCGGATCGCGCCGCCGTCGAGCTTGGCCCAGATCACCAGCACGTCGGCGATCGGCGAGTTGGTGATCCACATCTTGGAGCCCGAGAGCTTGAAGCCGCCCGGCACCGTCACGGCGCGGGTCTTCATGCCGCCCGGATCGGAGCCGTGGTCGGGCTCGGTGAGGCCGAAGCAGCCAACCCACTCGCCGGTCGCGAGCTTGGGCAGGTACTTCATGCGCTGCTCTTCGCTGCCGTAGGCGTAGATCGGATGCATGACCAGCGAGGACTGCACGCTCATCGCCGAGCGGTAGCCGGAATCGACGCGCTCGACCTCGCGCGCCACCAGGCCGTACGTCGTGTAGTTGGCGCCGGCGCAGCCATACTTCTCGGGGATCGTCGAACCGAGCAGGCCCAGCGCGCCGAACTCGTTCATGATCTCGCGGTCGAACTTCTCGTTGCGATTGGCCAGCAGCACGCGCGGCATCAGCTTGTCCTGGCAGTAATCGCGCGCGGCATCGCGGATCGCGACTTCCTCCTCGGTGAGCTGGTCGTCGAGGAAGAAGGGATCTTCCCAGTCGAACGGCTTGGCGTCGGCGGAAATGCCCTTGGCGGCACTCTTCATCGGGGTCGCGGCGGTGGCCATATCTTCTCCTGGCTATTTCCGCGGCGTCTTAACAGGCGAGGCGGGCCACGCCAACCGTTGCGGCGAACGGTCCTGGCAGTCCAAATACGCAATGATCGTTCGCCGGAGAGGCCGTAGCCTGGCCGTCGTCAGGCGGTTCCGGCTGCGCCCTCGGTGCGGCCTGTCAGGGCGCGGAAAATCTCCAGAGAGAGTTTACCGAAGGCTTCGGAGGCCCTGAGTTCGACCGTGCGCGGGCGGGGCAGATCGATGCGCAGGTCCGCCGCGACGCGGCCCGGGCGGGCCGACATGACCAGCACACGGTCGGACAGGAACACGGCCTCGGGGATCGAATGGGTGACGAACAGGACCGTCTTGCGGGCGTCGCGGGACAGGTCCTTCTCGCCCCAGATGCGCAGCAGTTCGAGGGCCATGTCGTCCCGTGTCATGGCGTCCAGCGCGCCGAACGGCTCGTCCATCAGCAGGAGCGGCGGATCGAGCAGCAGGGCGCGGCAGAGCGCGGCACGTTGTTGCATGCCGCCGGACAGTTCCCGTGGCAGCTTGGGGCCGAAGCCGCCGAGGCCCGCCATGTCGAGAAGCTGCTCGGCCCGCGATCTCAGCGTCCTGGGATCCTTGCCGGCAAGCTCGGCCGGCAGCAGCACGTTCTCCAGGATGGACCGCCACTTCAGCAGGATCGGCGCCTGGAAGACCATGCCGATATCGGGGATCGGCTGCGTCACCGGGCGGCCGGAGACGGTGACGGTGCCCGACGTGGCGGGCCGCAGCCCGGCCACGATCCTGAGCAAAGTCGACTTTCCGCAGCCGCTCGGGCCGACCAGCGAGACGAACTCGCCGGCGCCGATGGCGGAAGTGATGCCGGCGAGGGCCTCGACAGGGCCGCTCGCCGCTTCATACGTCATGCCGACCTTGTCGAGGTCGATCAGTGTCTTGGTCACGCTACGCGAATGTCCAGATCGGTTGCCGACATCAGTTGCTGGGCATGGCGACTTTGGTGAAGAAGTCGGTCGAGTAGGTGTCCTTGCACTCGACCTTCTTCGGCAGGCCCATGTAGGTGTTCACGAGATCGACCGAGTCGCACATCTTCTTGGCGTCGATCCAGCCGATGCCGTTCTTGGCGTACCGTTCGGTCTTCATCAGGCCGAGGCCGATCATCATGTTGGGCGTCATCACCTCGACGTCGACTTCGGGAACGCGCTTCTTGAAAATTTCCATCGCGGCCTTCGGGTCGGCCATCACATCGCGCCAGCCCATGTAGGAGGCTTCGAGGAAGGCCTTCAGAACGGCCGGGCGCTCCTTCATCGTCTTGGCGCTGGCGATGATCGACATGGAGTACATGTCGAAGCCGAAATCGGCCCACGGCATCATCACCACGTTGCCCTTGCCGGCGGCCTTCTCGTAGAGAGGCAGGCCGGTCGAGTAGTCGCCCACGCCGTCCATGCGCTTCTCGGCGACGGCGGCGATCTTGGCAGCCGGTTCGATGTTCACCCACGAGACCTTGCTGACGTCGATGCCGTTCACCTTGGCGAAGGCCGGGAACATCTGGCGCTGGCTGTCGCCCGGAGGGGCGCCCAGGGTCTTGCCCTCGAGGTCCTTGGGCTTGGTGAGCGGCTTGTCCTTCAGGCTGAAGATGTTGAGCGGCGTCTTGTCGAACACCATGCCGACGGTCTTGACCGTCGTGCCGCGGCCGATCGAGGCGATCACGACGGCAGCGTCGGCCAGACCGGCATCGGCGCGGCCGGTATCGACCTTGGCGATGGAATCGCCGGAACCCTTGGAGTTCTCCAGGGTCACGTCGAGACCCTTGGCCTTGTAGTAGCCCTTGTCGAGCGCCACCCAGTAGGCCGCGTGGTCGCCGACGGCAAACCAGTTCAGCGCGAAGGTGAATTTCTCCTGCGCCGAGGCGCTACCCGTGCCCGCGATCAGCGCGGCCAGGGCCAACGATAGTGTCTTTTTCATAGTTATCTCCCTTTACCCTTCCCCGTAATCAATCGACGCCCTCGGCCCACGGCGCCCAGAGCTGCGCCAGCAGGACGACGGCGCCGTAGAGCAGCAGCCCGACAATCGAAATCCAGATCAGTGCGGCGAAAGCCACGGCCGTGTTCATGCTGCTCTGCGTCGTGGTGATGACGTAGCCCAGGCCCTTCTGCGAGGCGACGAACTCGCCGACGATGGCGCCGACGACGGCGGCGGTCGCCGTGATCTTCAGCGCGCTCAGGATGTAGGGCAGGGCGTTGGGAATGCGGATCTTGGCGAAGATCTTCCACTTCGGCGCGTTGAAGACGCGGCCGAGATCCAGCATGTCGGCTTCGACTTGGCTCAGGCCGACGGCGGTGTTGATGACCACCGGAAAGAAGCCGATCAGCGCGCCCATCAGCATGTTGGGAAAGATGCCGTAGCCCATCCAGATCAGGAACAGCGGCGCGATGGCGACCTTGGGCAGCGTGTTCACGAACACCAGGAAGGGCACCAGCGCGTTGGCGATCAGCGGCGACCAGGCAATCGCCACGCCGAGCGCCACGCCGACGACGGCCGCCAGCACGAAGGCGCCGATGATTTCGAGTGTCGTTGCCCAGAGATGCTGAGTCCAGCCGATCTCGCTGTGCCACAGCGCGTTCCAGACGGCGAGCGGCGAGGGCAGGAGATATTCGCGAATGCCGCCCAGGCTGACGGCGAGCTGCCAGCATGCGAGCAGAAACGCGAACAGGGCGACCGTCGGCCAATATTGTCGACTGAGGCTGGAAAATTTCGTCATGCGCTGGCAGCGATGAATCGCTTCACCGCTTTTGTCTCGCTGTTAGTATGCGCACACATGATGTGAGACTGGCGAACGCGGATTTGCCCGTCAAGGCGAGGATCGTCAGTGAAGCTCTCTCTGTGCAACGAAGTGATCCGCGATCTCTCTTTCGAGCGGCAATGTGCGCTGGCCGCAGGCCTCGGCTACCGTGGCCTCGAAGTCGCCCCGTTCACGTTCGGCGACGACGCTTGGCAGATGCCGGCCGCGAAGCGCAGCGAGATCCGGCGCGCGTGCAGCGATGCCGGCATCAAGGTGAGCGGCTTGCATTGGCTGCTGGCGGCGCCGGCGGGCCTGTCGATCACCACCGCCGACAAACTGGTCTGGCAGAAAAGCGTCGATGTTCTGTGCCACCTGGTCGATCTTTGCGCGGAGCTGGGCGGCACCTATCTCGTCCATGGCTCGCCGGCGCAGCGCCGGGTGGCGGGTGCCGACGATGGCAAGCGTGCCGAGGAGGCCTGGGCCAAGGCCGCCGAGGCATCGGCGCAGGCGGGGGTCGTCTATTGCCTGGAACCGCTCGCCCGGCCGGACTGCAATTTCGTCAATACGCTGGCCGAAGGGGCTGATGTGGCGCGCCGCATCGCCAATCCTGCGTTCAGGATCATGGTCGACACGCTGGCCAGCAGCCTGGAAGAGAAGGAGCCGGTGGCCGATGCGATCCGGCGCTGGATGCCGACAGGCCTGATGGCACATGTGCAGTTCAACGACCGCAACAAGCGCGGGCCGGGGCAGGGCGGCGACAAGTTCGCGCCCGCGGTCGGCGCGTTGCGCGAGACCGGCTATACCGGCTGGGTCGCCATGGAACCCTTCATCTACGAGCCCGATGGGCCGACCTGCGCAGCGCGCATGATCGGCTACGTGCAGGGGCTGCTGGAGCAAGACGTATGAAAGTGAAACTGGAGGCAGTCGATCGGTTCGAGCGCGATCATCGCCTGCGCCTGCCGTTCCGCTTCGGCGTGATCACGGTCACGCAGGGCATCCAGGCGATCATCCGCGTGCGCATCGCGCTGGAGGACGGCCGGACCGGCGAGGGCGTCGCGGCCGAGGCGCTGGGCGCCAAGTGGTTCGAGAAGAGCCCCGAATTCTCCGACGCCCAGAACCTCGACCAGCTTCGTCAGGCACTGCAACTCGCCATCGAGCTTTACACGGCGCAGGGCTTCGCCACGCCGTTCGGCCTCTATGCCGGCGCCTACCGCCAGCAGATCGCCCGCGGTGCCGAGCTGGGCCTGAATCCGCTGGTCGCCTCTTATGGTCCGGCGCTGCTCGACCGGGCGATCATCGATGCCCTGGGCAAGATCACCGGCCAGTCCTTTGCCCGGATGATCGCAGCCAATGTGCCGGGCATCGAAGCGACCGACCTGACGCCGGACATCGACGCGGCGCATCTCGCATCCTTCCTGGCAGGCCTGAAGCCTCGCGCGTCGATCGATCTTCGTCATACCGTGGGCCTCGTCGATCCGCTGACGACGGCCGAGCGGTCGGCCTCCGAGCGGGTGAACGACGGCTTGCCGGAAACGCTGGAAGAGGTCGTGTCCTACTATGGCGGCCGCTACTACAAGCTGAAGGTCGGCGGCGATGTCCGCACCGATCTCGACCGGCTGACCCGCATCGCGGCGGTGCTCGATGGCAAGGTCGGGGCCGGCGCGGGCGACTATCGCGTCACTTTCGACGGCAACGAACAGTACGACGACGTCGACGGCATCGTCGAACTCTGGCGCAAGGTCGAGGAGACGCCGGCACTGGCGAAGATGGTGAAGGCGACGCTGTTCATCGAGCAGCCGATCAAGCGTCAGGCGGCGTTGAGCCGGCCCGTCACGGCGCTGGCCGAGTACCGCCCCGTGATCATCGACGAGTCCGACGGCGAACTCTCGACGTTCCCGCAGGCGCTGAAGCTCGGTTATGCCGGCGTCTCGAGCAAGAACTGCAAGGGCTTCTACAAGTCGATCCTGAACGCCGCGCGCGCGGCCAGGCTCGGGCCGGGCTATTTCATGTCGGCCGAGGATCTGACGACGCAGCCCGGCGTCAGCGTGCAGCAGGACCTCGCGCTGGTCTCGCTGCTCGGCCTGACGCATGTCGAACGCAACGCGCATCACTTCATCGACGGCATGTCCTCGGCTTCCGAGGCGGAGCAGGCGGCCTTCGTGAAGGCCCATCCCGATCTCTACGAGCGGCAGCCCGGCCGGCCGGCGCGGCTGCGGGCCAAAGGCGGCACCCTGGCGCTGGGATCGCTGGAATGTCCGGGTTTCGCGGTCGGTGTCGATCTCGACTTTGCAGCGTTGCGGGCGATGCCGGCGGCGCCCAAGGACCGGCTGCACCCCGCCCACCCCGGAGGCAAGACATGAGTGCCAACCTTCCCGCGCGCTTCGAGGGTGTCGAGGCGGTCGAGGATTTCATGACCGCGCCGTCGGCCGAACTCGTGGCCGATCTGGCGGCGACGCCGGGCGACATCCTGGTGCTGGGCGTCGGCGGCAAGATGGGCCCGACCCTGGCCCGCATGGCCAAGCGGGCGGCGCCAACAAAGCGCGTGATGGGCGTCGCGCGCTTCAGCGAGCCCGGCGTGCGCGAGGCCCTGGAGAAGGCCGGTGTCGAGCCGATTGCCGCCGATCTGCTGGATCGCGCCGCGCTGGAGCAACTGCCGAAGGCCGCCAACGTCGTCTTCATGGCCGGCCGCAAGTTCGGCGCGACCGGCAACGTGCCGCTCACCTGGGCGATGAACGTGCAGGTGCCGGCCATGGTGGCCGAAGTCTTCAAGGCGTCGCGCATCGTGGCCTTCTCGACGGGCTGCGTTTATCCCTTCGTGCCCGTCGACAGCGGCGGCGCGACCGAGGACGTGGCGCCGGTGCCGCCGTCAGGCGACTACGCCAACTCCTGCGTCGGCCGCGAGCGCATGTTCGAGTATTTCTCCGCGCTGCATGGCACGCCGGGCCGGCTGTTCCGGCTGAACTACGCCATCGACATGCGCTACGGCGTCCTGCACGACGTCGGCCGCAAGGTGCGGGACGGCGAGCCCATCGATCTCTCGATGGGCCATGTCAACGTCATCTGGCAGGGCGATGCCAACTCCGTGGCCTTGCGCTGCCTCGCGCGCGCCACGACACCGACCACGCCGATCAACGTGACCGGCCTCGAAACCATCGAAGTCCGCTGGCTCGCCGCCGAGTTCGGCAAGCTTTTAGGCAAGATCCCGACGCTCACCGGCAAGGAAGCGCCGACCGGGTGGCTGAACGATGCCAGCCGCATGGCCAAGGAATTCGGGCCGCCCAGCGTGCCTCTGTCGAAGATGATCGAATGGACGGCGGACTGGCTGGAACGCGACATGGTCACCCTGAACAAGCCCACGCATTACGAGGTGCGCGATGGCAAGTACTGACGTACTCGACGTCAGGCCGATCGCGCCGGAGCAGAGCGATGCGGTATGGCCGCTGTCGATCGAAGCGGGCTGGAATCAGAGTGTCGCCGACTGGCGTTTCATGCTGGGCGCCGGGCGAGGCTTCGGCTGTACCGGCGCCGACGGCACGTGGCAGGCAAGCTCGCTGGTTCTGCCACTGGGACAGAGGCTCGCGTGGATCAGCATGGTGCTGGTCACGCAGGCGCGGCGTCGGGGTGGCGTCGGGACGGAGCTGCTGAAACGCTGCATCGAGGAAGTGCGTTCGGCCGGCGCCGTGGCCGGTCTCGATGCGACCGACCAGGGCCGGCCGATCTATCTCGGGTTGGGCTTCCGCGATCTCTATCGCATCGCCCGCTGGCATTTCGACCGCGCGACGGGCGAGGCGGTGCCGCCGCCGCCGGGCGTCACGATCCGGCCGATTGTCCACGCCGACCTGCCGCGCCTCGCCACCTACGACCGGCCGCTCACGGGTATGGAGCGGCCGTCCATCCTGGTGCATCTCGCGCTGCGCCAGCCGGGGCGGGCGTGGATCGCCGAGGATGTAGCCGGCAAGATCGTGGGCTTCGTGCTGGGCCGCGAAGGCCGGACGGCGACGTCGCTGGGCCCCGTCGTGGCCGACAGCGAAGCCATTGCGCTCGCATTGATCTCGAAGGCCGCAGCGGCGGCACCGGGTCCCTTCATCATCGACGTACCTGAGGCCCATCGCGCGGTACGGCAATGGCTTGAAGCACAGGGCGCGACGTCGCCGCGAGGCTATATGCGGATGACCCTAGGCGAGGCGAAGGGGCTCGACGATCCGCGTCATGTCTTTGCCCTCGCCGGTCCGGAACTGGGTTAGGATACGACCATGACCACCGACAAGGCTCTCCACTGGCGCGATCTGCCGGCGCCTGTCCTGTCTCTCCTGCGGCAAGGCACCGTGATCCCGGCGCATCCGCTGGCGCTCGACCCCGAACGCAAGTTCGACAAGCGCTCGCAGCGCGCCATCAGCCGTTACTACCTGGACGCCGGCTCCGGTGGCTTGGCCGTCGGGGTGCATTCGACCCAGTTCGCGATCCGCGAAGTCGGGCTCTACAAGCCGGTGCTGGAACTCGCCATCGAGACGGCGCGCGACTGGACCGACCGGCCGCTGGTGATGATCGCCGGCGCCGTCGGCAAGACCGCGCAGGCGGTCGAGGAGGCGAGAACCGCGCGGTCGCTCGGCTATCACGCCGTTCTTCTGTCGCTCGCCGCCTTAAAGGGCGCCAGCGAGGACGAGTTGATCGAGCATTGCACGGCGGTGGCCAAGGAGATGCCGCTGATCGGCTTCTACCTGCAGACGGCGGTGGGCGGCATTCCGCTGTCGCGCGCCTTCTGGGCCCGCTTCGCCGCCATCGACAATGTCGTGGCGATCAAGGTGGCGCCGTTCAACCGCTACCGCACGCTCGATGTCTGCTTCGGCATTGCGGCCGCCGAGGCCGAGGATCGGATCACGCTCTATACCGGCAACGACGACCATATCGTCGCCGATCTCGTGACGCCGATGGTCGTGCGCACCGGGAACCGCGAGGTCACCTTGCGCTTCCAGGGCGGCCTGCTGGGGCACTGGAGCGTGTGGACGCGCGGGGCGGTGAAGATGCTGGAACGGTTGAAGCTATCGGTGTCGGCGGGCGCCATTCCGCCCGAAGTGCTGGCGCTCGATTCCTTCGTGACCGACTGCAACAGCGTCGTCTTCGACGTCGACCACGATTTCGCCGGCTGCATTCCGGGCTGCCACGAAATCCTGCGGCGGCAGGGGCTGCTGACCTCGATCGAATGCCTCGATCCGCACGAGAAGCTGAGCGAGGGCCAGAGCGCCGGCATCGACCGGCTCTATGCGACCTATCCCGAACTGCACGACGATGCCTTCGTCGCCGCCAACATCGAGCGCTGGCGGAACTGAACTCGTGGAGAACCTCTTTGCAACGCACGATGCGCTCGCCGTTGCAGGGCTGATCAAGACCCGGAAGCTCGGCGCGCAGGAATTGCTGGAGGCCACGCTCGCGCGATTGCGCAGCGTCAACAGCAAGCTGAACGCGATCACGGACTTCTACGAAGGCGACCTGCTCGAACGGTCGGTTGCCGCAGCTGGGGAGGGGCCGTTCCAGGGCATTCCCTTCGTGGTCAAGCAGCTCATGGCCGATTGTGCCGGGACGCCGACCACCCTGGGCTCGAAGTTCTTTGCCAAGGAGCCTGTTGCTGTTGCCGACAGCACGGCGGTCGCGCGGATGCGTCGGGCCGGCCTCGTGATCGTCGGACGCAGCAACACCAGCGAGTTGGGGCTGGCGCCCACAACCGAGCCCGCCTTTGGCGGCGCGACAGTAAGCCCCTGGCGTCCCGACCTGTCGCCCGGCGGATCGTCGGGCGGGTCGGCGGCCGTGGTCGCAGCGCGAGCACTGCCCATGGCTCACGCGACGGACGGCGGCGGCTCGATCCGCATTCCGGCGTCGTTGTGCGGCCTGTTCGGCCTGAAGCCGTCGCGCGGCCGGGTGAGCCTGGCGCCGCTCGGCGAGACCCTGGCCGGCGCGGGTGCGCAGCTTGGCGTGTCGATCTCCGTGCGCGACAGTGCGGCGTTGCTCGACGCGATTGCCGGCGACGCGCCGGGAGACCCCTACGTTTCGCCGCCGGCAAGCGGCAGTTTCCTCGCGGCCACCGGGCGGCCGCCGGGCCGATTGCGCGTTGCCTTCATGCAAGCGCTGAAGGGCAGACCGCCGCTGCATCCTGCGCTGGTTGCCGCCGTCGAGCAGACGGCGACGCTGCTGGGCGAGCTGGGACACCATGTCGAACAGGCCGAGCCCGATCTCGACGGCGCCGCCATGGGCGCGGCGTTCGGCACGGTGATGGCCGCCAACACCTTCACCAACATCCAGCTTCGCGCCAACGGCCGTATACCGGGGCCGGACGATCTGGAGCCGGTCACGCGGCTTTCGGCCGAGCGCGGCGGCAAGATCAGTGCCGACACTTACATCCGCGCCGTGCAGACCTTCCATCGCATCGGCCGGCAGCTCGGCGTCTTCTTCGAGCGCTACGATATCCTGCTTTCGCCGACTCTGGCCTGCACCCACTTGCCGTTGGGGACGGTCCGCACGGACGATACGCTCGACCATTACGAGGAAGGGCTGGCGCCAATGGTGCCGTTTACATCCGTCTGTAACATGACGGGTGTACCGGCGATGTCGGTGCCACTCGCCTGGGCGGAAGACGGGCTTCCGATAGGTATGCATTTCGTGGGCCGCTTCGGCGCCGAAGAAATGCTATTCTCTCTGGCAGCCCAGCTCGAAGAAGCTCGGCCGTGGCGGGACAAGCGGCCGCCCTTGCAGGTGTGATTGAAGGAAAGACGAGATGCGCACGGTCATCGTGGGTTTCATCGCGGGCTTCCTGAGTGTGCTGACCTTCCATCAGCTTGGTTTCCACATCGCCAACGAACTCGGAGTCGCCCGCTCCGTCATCTACAACATGCGGCCGGTGCCGCCGTTCGGCGCGCCGGTGATCCTCTCGGGCGCGTTCTGGGGCGGCCTGTGGGGCATCGTCGGCGCCTATCTCGTGCCACGCCTGCCGGCCTGGCTGGACGGACCTTATGGCTGGATGGCGTTCGCCGGAATCCTGGTGACCCTGGTCAACTGGTTCGTCGTGCTGCCGATCAAGGGGGCCCCGGTCGGCAACGGGTTCAATCTGCCCGGCGTCGTCGTCGCGCCGATCGTCTATGCCTTCTGGGGTCTGGGCATCTGGATATTCATCGGGTTGCTGCGACGGGCCCTCGGCTGGCGCTAGAACAGGAGTCGTCTCGATGCTGATCGCCGATGCCCAGGTACATATCTGGGCAGCCAATACGCCTGAGCGTCCGTGGCCCGCGCGCGCCGAACCTCACCGCGCGCCGCTCGGCAAGGAAGAGCTGCTGGCGGAGATGGACAAGGCCGGCGTCGACCGTGTGATCCTCGTGCCGCCATCGTGGGAAGGCGACCGCAACGACCTCGCGATCGAAGCCGCCGCAGCTCACCCGGATCGCTTCGCCGTCATGGGCCGCTTCGATCCCGAAGCGCCCGGCGCGCGCGGCCAGGTCGCGAATTGGAAGACGCAGCCGGGCATGCTCGGCATGCGCTTCACCTTCCATACCGAGATCCTGCGCAAGCCCTTGCTCGACGGCAGCTTCGACTGGGTATGGGGCGAGATGGAGAAGGCGGGCATTCCCGCCATGGTGCTGTTCCATCACGAGTACATGCATCTCGCCGACGGCATCGCCGAACGCTACCCCGGGCTGCGCCTCGTGCTCGATCATCTCGGGCTGAAGAGCGGCAAGGGTGTCACGGAAGCGTCGAACTTCGCGACGCTCGACAAGGTGCTGGCATTGGCCAAGCGACCGAACGTGGCGGCCAAGGTTTCGGCATTGCCGTGCTACGCCGACGACAAAACTTATCCTTTCAGATCGCTCCACGCACATATCGAGCGCGTATTCGATGCTTTCGGACCAAAGCGTACTTTTTGGGGAACCGATTGGTCGCGGCTGCCTTGTAACTACAGCCAGGGCATCACCATGTTTACGGAAGAGTTGCCGTGGCTCGCGAGTCAGGACCTCGAATGGGTCATGGGCCGTGGCGTATGTGAGTGGATTGGATGGAGGATCTGATGCTTGGTAGCAAGCGTAGCGTCCCGCTCTGGCGACAGCGCCGGACCCAGCTTCTGCCCCTGGAACAGTCTTTGGCCGCCGGCCGGACCGGCAGCCGTGTCGTCAAGCCCGCCCTGGCCGCGAAGGACATCAAAGTCGCACGGGCGAGGAGCCGGATGAAAGCCGAAGCCAAGCGGATGGGCCGCTTCTCCGAAGCGTAGTCGAGCCTAGAGGGCGCGCGTCACGGTTTCCGAGCCGCCGCCCCAGATCGGCAGATAACTCATCTTGTAGCCGGCGCCGCCCGTCACGATGACGTGGATGGCGTCCGGTGCGCGCGCAACGCCCTGGCCTTCGTCGAAGAGATGGCGCTGCACGCGGGCAAGGTCCCAGCCGTCGTGGCGCACGATCTTCTCGGCCATTTCCAACGGCAGGAGAACGACCTGCTCGCCGCGTTCGTTCTTGCGGGCCACACCCGACGTTACGATGGCGGCGCGCATGGCCGTTGCAATCGGCGAGAGGATGGCTTCAGGAGTCGCACCCTCGCCATCGCCCGGCAGGATCTCGGCCGTTCCGGAAACCCCCATCACAGTGAGCGCGCTGGCGTCGCTGCCGAGGCCGCGGCGGGCCGGCAGCGTCGGGAAGGGGCCGTCGTTTCGTTCGGCAAAGCAGAAGGTGTATTTGCCCGGCTGTCCCATGGTCGCCATGTCGCCGACGTCCGATCGTGCGCCGCCGATGTTGCGGATCACGAGCTGCAACGCGCGCCCGATGCCGGCATTGGCGCGATTGCCCGGGCCGAGGCAGTTGGTGCCGGCATTCACACCGAGCTTGCGGGCGATCGGGCCGTGCAGGCAGAGCGCCACGCAGGCCGTGCCGGTGGTGGTGGCGATGCCCAGGAGATTGAAGCCCGGCTCCAGCGTCGCTTCGGCGGCCGCGAGAACCACCGGCAGTTCGGCCGGGCGGCAGCCGGCTAGCACACATTGATAGGCGACGGCCTCGGGGCTCAGTTCCCCGAACAATGGCGGCATTAGCCCGAGCGTGTCGCTGCGCGCCTTGGCGCCCGCCACCATCGCCTCGAGACGCCGCCGGGTCGGCGGCACGAGGGGAAGGCCGTCCGACAGTTCGGCCTCCGTCAGGATCTGCTGTGCGTCTTCCCAGCTCGTCTGCTCGTCGACGACCGGCCAGCCGCACCACGCCGTCATCGGGCGATGCGCGTGCAGGCGACCGTGGTGCCGCCGAACGACGGTATGAAGGCCGAGTGCTTGCCCGGCCCGCCGGCCACCGTGATGTGGATGTCTTCGGGCGCCCGCGCGATGGTGAACCAGTCGCCGTCGGGCTTGTGTCCCGTGCTGATGTAGGTGTCTTGGTTCTCGGCCGAAATCCGCGAAGCATGGACCCGCGAGCGGGCGAACAGCTCCTGCCGGATGGTCTCGATCGTGAAGCCGTCGCGCTTCAGGGTCGCGGCATGTTCGGGGCCGATGATCACGAACATCGGGCCCTTGCCGTAGATCGTATTGGCGCCCGGTGTGGCCATGCCGCCGGCGAAGGTCGTCAGCAGGCCATCGCCGCTCGTGCTGCCATGGTCGTTGAGGTTATGCGGGCCTTCGCCCGACATCACCGTGACCACGCTGTCGGTCGGCGCGAAGCCACGCTGGACGTGATAGGGTGTCCAGGGATTCTCTTCTTCGTTCTCGCCGAAGCAGAAGGTGTACTTCGCGGGATTGCCCTGAGTGGAGCGGTCCATCTCGCCGGGCTTGGCGCCGGCGACGTTCAGCAGCATGAGGCCAAGCGCCCGGCCGATCGTGGCATTGGCCTGCCAGCCCTGACCGAAGCAGTTCGAGCCGCAGTTGATCCTGAGTTCGTGACGGATCGGTCCGCTGACCATCACCATCGGCGCGCAGGAATGCGTCGTGGCGAGCGTTCCATGCAGATTGTAGTCCGGATCGAGGACGCCGCGCAGCGCCGCGGTCACGACCGGGAAATATTCCGGCTTGCAGCCCGCCATGACGGCATTGGCCGCGAGTGCCTGGATGGTCGGCACGATCTGGCGCGGCGGCACGGCCGGGTAGGGGCGATTGTCGCCCCGCACCGTGTCGACGAACTTCGCGACCTTGGCCTCGGTGGGGACGTAGAGCGGCATGCCGTCGCTCCAGCCCTGTTCGGCGGCGAAGTCGTTGAACGCCTCGACATCCATGTCGTCGAGGTCGATCACTTCCTGCTCGGCGATATCCTTCATTTTGCCGTCGCCTCGCTCAATCCCTTGGTCGCCGCTTCGATGCGCTCACGCAGCTCTTCCGCGTTGAGGCCGCCGATCGGATGCTTCACCACGATCAGCCGTGGTTCGACCTTGCGGGCCTTCGCCTGGGCGAGGACCAGCGGCTTGAAAGTCTCTGTGGCGATCACGTAGGCCGTGATGCCGAGTTTCTCGAGTTCGATGCTGTCGTGGAAACTCCACGATGAACAGCTTCCTCAATCCGCTATGGCGAGGAGGGCTCCGCGATACTTCGCGGCGACCTCCTGCAGCAGATCCTTCGGCGCCGGCTGGCTGGCGCTGTTCTTGGCGAGGAACTCGACATTGTCGACGCTGCGGAACGCACCGAGCTTGTCGCGAATGCCGGACAGCAGCTCGCGGGCGTTCGGCTTGGAATTGGAGACCAGCGCGATGGCGTCGGTCGCCCAGTTGACGGGCTTCAGCGCCACCTTTGCGCTGCCGGCCGCCGCCAGTCCAAAGGTCGGGTTGATGATACGCATGCCCGTTCTCCTCACCTCTATGGCTTGAGCGCCGCCACGATCGCCTTGGCCACTTTCTGGCCGTCGGCGATGGCGTCGGCGATGTAATGCCGTGCACCGGCGCGGACGTCGCCTACCGCGAAGATCAGCGGCATCGATGTCCGGCCCTGTTCGTCGACAACGATATGCCGGGTGGCGTCGCGTGCAAGCGAATCCGGCACGAATTCCGCAGCGGGAGACTGGCCGACATAGACGAACACCGCGTTGGCCGAAACGTCGTTTCGCGCGCCGTCGTTCTCGATGGTCACCGACTCCAGCCCGTTGTCGCCGGCGAGACCGACGATGCGGCCCGGCCGGGTCTTGATGCCGTCGGCGACGCTGCCGTCCGGCGTGCCGAGCAGAGTGACGTCGCTGGCGATGCCGACCAGGGCTGCCGCCTCGTAAGGTGCCCAGCCGGTGGCGCCGGCCACGATGACGGGCTGGCCGGCATAGAGCGGGCCGTCGCAGATCGCGCAGTGCGACAGGCCGCGGCCTTCGTAGTTCTCTTCGTTCGGGACGCCGAGCTTGCCCTTGTTCAGGCCGGTCGCCACGACGATGGCGCGGGCCTCGTGCCGCTCGCCGTCCGCCGTTTCGATGGTGAAGGGGCCGTTGCCGGCAATGGAGGTCACTTCGCCGAAGCCGATCTCGACACCCGCCACGACGGCATCGTCGGTGAGACGTGCGGCCATGTCGGTGCCGTTGAACATCTCCTCGAAGTCGTGGAGCTCGCCCAGGTTCACCAGCTCGCCGCCCGGCGCGAGCTTGTCGAGGCAGAAGGCCTTGAGGCCGGCGCGTGCGGCTTCGGTGGCGGCAGTGAGGCCCGCGGGGCCGGCGCCGATGACGATCACGTCGTGGGAGGGAGTTGCCATGTATCCTTTACCTAAATCGCCGTCACCCTAATGGGCTCATCGTCCCTTGAACACGGGTTTGCGCTTCTCGATGAAGGCACGCATCGCTTCTTTGGAATCCTCGGTGCCCTGCAGGTTCACTGTCATGTTCTGCTCGAAGCGATAGCCGTCGCGGAGCGTCATTTCCTCGATGGTGTTCAGCGCGTGCTTGGCCGTGACGCTGGCGATCGGGCTCTTGGCCGCGATCTGGCGGGCGAGGTCCATCGCGGTGTCCATCAGCCTGTCGTCGGGAACGCAGGCCTCGACCACGCCCAGCCGGTAGAGTTCGGCGCCGGACACGCGGTAGCCCGTCAGCATCATGCGCCGCGCCCGCGAATGGCCGAACAGGCGCATGGCGTGGCGGCCACCGCCCATCAGGCCGACGTCGATCTCGGGCAGGCCGACCGAGGCGCTTTCGCCGGCCACGAGGATGTCGCAGGAGGCCGCGACCGCAAGGCCCGCACCGAGCGCGGGGCCGTTGATGGCGGCTATCACCGGCTTCTTGCATTCCATGATGGCGTGGAAGCATTCGCGGGCGTAGCGCATGCCGCGCCAGGCATCGCCCGGTCCGCGCTCGGCACCGGCGCGGGCCTTGATGTCGACGCCGGCGCAGAAGCACTTGCCCTTGCCGGTCAGGACGGCGACCCGCACCTCATCGAGGTCGGAGATCCGGTCGAAAGCGCGGATCATTTCATCCTGTAATTCGGCGTTCTGGGCGTTCACGGGAGGGTTATCCATCGTCACGACGGCGATATGGTCCGCGATTTGCACCCGAATCATCTTGAGATCGTCCATCCATTTCCTCCCAAGGTTCGTTCAATACACCGCTTGCCAGTGCCCGCGAAAGCATCGTACGTCGCAAGGCAGGGAGTCAGAAAAAGACATGGCGTACTTCACGCAACAGCTGATCAACGCCATCACGCTGGGCGCAATCTACGGCCTGATCGCCATCGGCTATACGATGGTCTACGGCATCATCGGCATGATCAACTTCGCGCATGGCGAAGTGTTCATGATCGGTGCGTTCATCTCGCTCATCGGCTTCATGATCTGCAGCATGCTGGGGATCGGTTCGGCGCCCGTCGCGATCCTTCTCGTGCTGCTTCTGGCGATGACGTTTTCCGCGGTCTATGGCTGGTCGATAGAACGCACGGCCTACCGACCGTTGCGCGGCTCGTTCCGTCTCGCGCCGCTGATCTCCGCCATCGGCGTCTCGATCGCCCTTCAGAACTACGTGCAGCTGGCGCAGGGCGCGCGGCCCAAGCCAGGAGGGCAGATCGTGTCCGGCGGCTTCACGCTCTTTGCCGACGACGGCTTCGACGTTCGCGTGACCTGGCTGCAGATCATCATCGTCGTGGTGACCATCGTGCTGATGGCGGGCTTCACCTGGCTGATCGCGCGCACCTCGCTCGGACGACAGCAACGCGCCTGCGAGCAGGACATGAAGATGGCGTCGCTGCTGGGCGTCAACGTCGACCGCACGATCTCGCTCACCTTCGTGCTGGGCGCGGCCCTGGCGGCAGTCGCGGGCATGCTCTTCCTGATGTACTACGGCGTCATCGACTTCTTCATCGGCTTCCTGGCCGGCATCAAAGCCTTCACCGCGGCCGTGCTGGGCGGCATCGGTTCGCTGCCGGGTGCCATGCTGGGCGGGCTGCTGATCGGCCTGATCGAGGTCTTCTGGGCCGCCTATTTTTCCAGCGAGTACAAGGACGTCGCCGCCTTCGCGATCCTGGTCCTGGTGCTGATCTTCCGGCCGACCGGACTGCTCGGCAAGCCGGAGATCGAGAAGGTCTGACCGCATGGGTTCGCGTCTGCCCCTGATGCTGAAGGACGCGGGCCTGACTGCCTTCGTCGGTGCGGCGCTCGGCATCTTCATCGTCGGCTTCCGTACCGTCGACGTCGGTCGCGGGCTCACCTTCGATTACCACCTCGTCGATCTCGCGGTGGCGGTCGTCGTGATCTTCCTGGGGCGTCTCGGCCTCTCGATGGCGGCGAACGGCCTGCGCTGGCCGGCGATCGCGCTGGGCGCGGTGATGATCGTGGCCGGCGCCTCGCCGATGCAACTGCCCTCGGGCTTCCTGCACTGGTTCGTGGCGCTGGGCGGCGTGCTGCTCGTGATCCGCGCCATCTGGCCCTGGGCCAACAGTGCGGTGAACGAAGCGGCACGCACGCCCTCGGGGCAGGCGATCTCCCGGGCCGGCGCCAAATGGTTCGGCTGGCTGCTGCTGGCGGCGGCGGTGCTGCTGCCGTTCTCGCCCTTCGCCGACCAGAAGACGATGGATCTCGGCGTGCTGATCCTGACCTACGTGATGCTGGGCTGGGGGCTCAACATCGTCGTCGGCCTCGCGGGTCTGCTCGACCTCGGCTACGTCGCCTTCTACGCCGTCGGCGCTTATTCGTATGCGTTGCTCAGCACGCAACATGGCCTGGGTTTCTGGTCGGTGCTGCCGCTCGCCGGCATGATGGCGGCGCTATTCGGTGTGCTGCTGGGCTTCCCGGTGCTCCGTCTGCGCGGCGACTACCTCGCCATCGTGACCCTGGGGTTCGGCGAGATCATCCGCCTGATCCTGCTCAACTGGTTCGACCTGACCAACGGACCCGCCGGCATTGGATCGATTCCCGGGCCGACCCTGTTCGGGGCGGTGTTCGCCGAAACGGCGCCGGCCGGCAAGCAGACCGTGTCGGAGATGCTGGGCATTCCGTTCGACGGCAATCACCGGCTGATCTTCCTCTATTACATCATCCTCGTGCTGGCCCTGATCACCAACCTGTTCACCCAGCGCATGCGCCGCCTGCCGGTCGGCCGCGCCTGGGAGGCGCTGCGCGAGGACGAGACCGCCTGCCGGGCGCTGGGCATCAATCCCACGAACACCAAGCTCACAGCCTTCGCCATCGGTGCAATGTTCGCAGGCTTCGCGGGATCGTTCTTTGCCGCCAAGCAGCGTTTCATCAGTCCCGAGAGCTTCGTCTTCATCGAATCGGCGATCATCCTCGCCATCGTCGTGCTGGGCGGGATGGGCAGCCAGATCGGCGTGGTTCTGGCCGCCGTCCTGCTGATCGGCCTGCCGGAGTGGTTTCGCGATCTCGGCAACTACCGCATGCTGGCATTCGGTCTCGCGATGGTGCTGATCATGGTGTTCCGTCCGCGCGGACTGGTCGCCCATCGCGAACCGTCGATCCGATTGCATCCGGCCGGGTCGGGAGGGAGCGGATGAGCGTGGCCACAGCCACACCGCTCATCGAGGTCGAACACCTCACCATGCGCTTCGGCGGCCTGGTGGCGATCGACGATGTCTCGTTCACCGCCCGTCCACGCGAGATCACCGCGATCATCGGCCCGAACGGCGCGGGCAAGACGACGGTGTTCAACTGCATCACGGGCTTCTACAAGCCGACCGTCGGGCGGCTGACCTTGCGCGGGGGCAGGGGCGAATTCCTGCTGGAGCGCATGCTGGGCCACGAGATCGGCCAGCGCGCGAAGGTAGCGCGGACCTTCCAGAACATCCGGCTCTTTCCCGGCATGACCGTGCTGGAGAACCTGCTGGTCGCACAGCACAACAAGCTGATGCGTGCGTCTGGCTGGAGTCTTCTCGGCCTGCTGGGATTTGCGAGTTACCGCACCGCCGAGAAGGCCGCGGTCGATCTGGCGCGGCAATGGCTGGAGCGCATCAGGCTCCTGGCCGACGCCGACCGGCCGGCCGGTGAGCTTCCCTACGGCGCGCAGCGGCGGCTGGAGATCGCCCGCGCCATGTGCACGGAGCCCGAGCTGCTCTGCCTCGACGAGCCGGCGGCCGGCCTCAATCCGCGCGAGTCGGCGGAACTCAACGAACTGCTCGTCTCGATCCGCGACCGCGACGGCATCGGCGTGCTGCTGATCGAGCACGACATGAGCGTGGTCATGAACATCTCCGACCACATCGTCGTGCTCGACTATGGCCGCAAGATCGCCGAGGGCGACCCGGCGGCGGTCAGGAACGATCCCGCGGTCATCCGCGCCTATCTCGGCACCGACGACGAGGCGATCGATGGCTGAGACGTCGATCCTGTCGGTGAGGGGGCTGACCACCTTCTATGGCGCGATCCAGGCGCTGCATGGCGTCGACCTCGACGTGGCGCGCGGAGAGATCGTGACCCTGATCGGCGCCAACGGGGCCGGCAAGTCGACCCTGCTGATGACGATCTGCGGCAATCCGCGGGCGCGCTCGGGCAGCATCCGGCTCGACGGCGAAGACATCACGTCGCTCCAGACGCACGAGATCGTGCGGCGTGGCGTGGCGCAGGTGCCGGAAGGCCGGCGCATCTTCCCGCGCATGAGCGTGTTCGAGAACCTGCAGATGGGGGCGACGCTCGCCGATCCGGCGCATTTCAGCGGCGACCTCGACCGTGTCTTCACGATGTTCCCACGGCTCGCCGAACGGAGGACACAGCGCGGCGGCACGCTGTCGGGCGGCGAGCAGCAGATGCTGGCGATCGGCCGGGCGCTGATGAGCCGGCCGCGATTGCTGCTGCTCGACGAGCCGTCGCTGGGACTTGCGCCGTTGATCGTGCGGCAGATCTTCGATGCCGTCGGCCGCATCGCCCGCGAGGAAAACGTCACGATCTTCCTGGTGGAGCAGAATGCCTTTCATGCGTTGAGGCTCGCGGATCGCGGCTACGTGCTGGTGAACGGGAGGGTGCGGCTGAGCGGGACCGGCCGAGAACTGCTGGCAAACCAGGAAGTGCGTACTGCCTACCTGGAAGGCGGCCACGGATGAGTCCCCTCGACACCTTCATGTTCGACTGGTTCGGCGACACATTCTTCAATGTCGTGCTGTTCAATCTCGTGCTTGTGGGGCCGGCGTCTTTTGCGGCCGGACATGCGGTGGCGCTGATCTGGCGGCCCTGGCTGCAGATCGTGTTCTATGCCGCGCTTCTGGCCGCGACGCTGCGCTTCCTCGACTATGCCCTGGCCAATGGCGAGTTGTGGTCGGTCGGCGGTTTTCTACTCGGCTGGGCCGTGCAGCTCGCCATCGCGGCGTTCGCCTATCGCCTGACACGCGCGCGTCAGATGGCTAACCAATATCCCTGGCTCTATCGGCGCAAAGGCTTGCTGGGTTGGGAGGAGCGGCACTAATGTAACCGCCATGCCCCGCAAAAGCGGGGAGATTCAAATCAAGTAAGGGAGACGTGGGATGAGGAAGTTGTACGGCACCCTGGCCGTCGCCGCCGTGGCGCTCGTGGCGACGCCGGCGCTTGCCCAGATCAAGATCGGCTCGGCCGGTCCGATGACAGGCTCGAACGCGGCCTTCGGCGAGCAGCTCAAGCGCGGCGCCCAGATGGCGGTGGAAGACATCAACGCAGCCGGCGGCGTGAACGGCCAGAAGCTCGAACTCGTGGTCGGCGACGACGCCTGCGATCCCAAGCAGGCGACGGCCGTCGCCAACAAGATGGTCTCCGACAAGGTGGTGTTCGTGGCCGGGCACTTCTGCTCGGGTTCCTCGATCCCGGCGTCGGACATCTACAAGGAAGGCAAGATCCTGCAGATCACGCCGGCCTCAACCAATCCGAAGCTGACCGAGGACGCCGCCGCCAAGGGCAACACCACGGTGTTCCGCACCTGCGGCCGTGACGACGTGCAGGGCACCACGGTCGGCAACTACATCCTGAAGCACCACAAGGGCGCCAAGGTCGCAATCCTTCACGACAAGTCGCCCTACGGCAAAGGCGTGGCCGACGAGACCAAGAAGGCTCTGAACAAGGGCGGCATCCGCGAGGCCATGTACGAGGCCTACAACGACACCGACAAGGACTTCGCCGCTCTCGTCAACAAGATGAAGCAGGCCAAGATCGACATCATCGTGCTCGGCGGCTACCACACCGCGGGCGCGTTGATCATCAAGCAGTCGCGCGAACAGGGTCTGATGGCCCAGATGATGGGCTTCGACTCGCTGCAGACCGCCGAGTTCGCCCAGCTGGGCGGCGCGGCGACCAACGGCGTGCTGATGTCGTTCCCGCCCAAGGCCGAGGACGACCCCAAGAATGCCGCGCTCGTGAAGAAGTTCCGCGACGCCAAGTACAACCCTGAGGGCTACACGCTGTTCAGCTACGCCGCGGTCAAGGCCTGGGCCGACGCCGCCAACAAGGCGAAGTCGACCGATGCAGCCAAGGTCGCTGCGGCGCTGCGCTCCGGTAAGTACGACTCCGCCGTCGGCGTCCTGGAGTTCGACGCCAAGGGCGACATCAAGAACGCGGTCTATGACATCTACGTCTGGAAGGACGGCACGTCCTACCCGTCCAAGTAGGCGCCCCGACCATTGGCGACGAAGGCCCGGCCAGCGCCGGGCCTTTTTCGTTCCAGTTCAATGTCTTGTAGGTAGCTTCCCACGATTTTGGGGGACAGTGACACTGCGGCCCCGAATATGGTAGCAGGGGGCTCAACAGCTAGAGGGGATCGATCGTCGACATGCCGGGGGGCGCCATCGCGGTCGCGTCGGATCATGCCGGCTTCGACCTGAAAGAGATTCTCAAGCGGGACCTGCAGGAAGCCGGTCACGAGGTGCTCGATCTCGGCACCAATTCAACTGCATCCGTCGACTATCCGGACTTCGGCAAGGCGATGGGCGAGGCCATTGCTTCGGGGAAAGCTGCGCGCGGCGTGCTGGTCTGCGGCAGCGGCATCGGCATTTCGATTGCCGCCAACCGCAATCCCAAGGTGCGGGCGGTTCTTGCCCACGACGTGACTTCGGCGCGCCTGTCGCGCGAGCACAACGACGCCAACGTGATTGCCTTCGGCCAACGCCTGATCGGCGTCGAAACGGCGCGCGAGGCGCTCCGGACCTTCTTGTCTACTGAATGGGCCGGCGGTCGCCACGCCGGCCGTGTCGAAAAGCTGTCAAAGGGTTGAGTAAGATGAGCCAAGCTGCTGCCAAGTCGGACGATTCGCCGTTGCCGATGTTCACCAGGAGCCTTGCCGAGGCCGATCCTGCGATCGAGGCCGTCGTCAAAGGGGAGCTGCATCGCCAGCGTGAGCAGATCGAGCTGATCGCCTCGGAAAACATCGTGTCGCGCGCCGTGCTCGAAGCGGCCGGCTCCGTGCTCACCAACAAATATGCCGAGGGCTATCCTGGCCGGCGCTACTACGGCGGCTGCGAGGAGGTCGACAAGGCCGAGCAGCTGGCCATCGAACGCGCCTGCAAGCTGTTCAATTGCTCCTTCGCCAACGTGCAGCCGCACTCCGGCGCGCAGGCCAACCAGGCCGTGTTCATGGCGCTGCTCAAGCCGGGCGACACCTTCCTCGGCATGGCGCTCGACCAGGGCGGCCATCTCACGCACGGCTCGCCGGCCAACCAGTCGGGCAAGTGGTTCAAGGTCGCGTCCTACGGCCTCAAGCCCGACACGCACCTGATCGACTACGAGCAGATGGAGGAGGCGGCGCGTCGCGAGAAGCCGAAGCTGATCATCGCCGGTGCCTCGGCCTATTCGCGCGCCATCGACTGGGCGCGATTCCGCAAGGTCGCCGACGAGATCGGCGCCTATTTCATGGTCGACATGGCCCACTATGCCGGCCTGGTCGCGGCCGGCGTCTATCCGAGCCCGCTGCCGCACGCCCATGTCGTGACGACGACGACGCACAAGACTCTGCGCGGCCCGCGCGGCGGCATGATCCTGTCGAACGACGCCGAGCTCGGGAAGAAGATCAACTCGGCGGTGTTCCCCGGCCTGCAGGGCGGCCCGCTGATGCACATCATCGCCGCCAAGGCGGTGGCCTTCGGCGAGGCGCTGCGGCCGGACTTCAAGGTCTATGCCCAGAACGTGATCGACAATGCGCAGGCGCTCGCCGCGGTGCTGACCGAGCGCGGCTTGCGGATCATCTCGGGCGGCACCGACAGCCATGTCATGCTGGTCGATCTGCGCCCGAAGAAGGCGACCGGCGTCTCGGCCGAGAAGGTGCTGGATCGCGCCGGCATCACGGCGAACAAGAACAGCATTCCGGGCGACCCGGAGAAGTACACGATCACCTCGGGCGTGCGGCTGGGATCGCCGGCCGGCACGACACGCGGCTTCGGCGTCGCCGAATTCCGCCAGATCGGCCATCTGATCGCCGATGTGCTCGACGGCATCGCCAAGAACGGCCCCGACGGCGACGCCCAGGTCGAGGCCCAGGTGCGTGGCAAGGTGCACGCGCTTTGCGCCCGCTTTCCGATCTACCGCGACTGACGACGCACTTAGCCAAGAATAACAGGGGGAAGAGATGCGCTGTCCATTCTGCGGTCACGAGGACACTCAGGTTAAGGACTCGAGGCCGACCGACGACAATTCGGCGATTCGCCGGCGGCGCTACTGTCCGTCCTGCGGCTCGCGCTTCACGACGTTCGAGCGCGTGCAGCTTCGCGAACTGACGGTGGTGAAGAAGAATGGCCAGCGCGTGGCGTTCGATCGCGACAAGCTCGCGCGGTCGATACAGGTAGCCTGCCGCAAGCGGCCGGTCGATCCGGAACGCACGGAGCGTGTCGTGAACGGTATCGTCCGCCGCCTCGAAAGCTCGGGCGAGAGCGAGATTCCCTCGACGCAGATCGGCGAGCTGGTGATGGACGCACTGCGTGCGCTCGATCCGGTGGCCTATGTGCGCTTCGCCTCGGTCTATCGCAACTTCCGCGAGGCCAAGGACTTCGAGGAGTTCATTTCCGACCTCGCCGACACGAACTTCAAGGACTGAGCGAATGGCGATGCGCGCGGCCTTGGCGCTGGCGCGTCGGTCGCTCGGGCGTACCTGGCCCAACCCTGCCGTCGGTTGCGTGATCGTGCGCGACGGCGAGGTTGTTGCACGCGGCCGCACGCAGGAGGGCGGCCGGCCGCATGCCGAGGCCGACGCGATTGCCCAGGCCGCCGCCGCCGGCCTGTCGCTGAAAGGCGCCACGGCGTACGTCACGCTCGAACCCTGTTCGCACCATGGCCGCACGCCGCCCTGCGCCGATGCGCTGGTGGCATCCGGCGTCGCGCGGGTCGTCTCCGCGCTCGAAGATCCCGATCCGAGAGTGAAGGGGCGGGGGCACGAACGGCTGCGGGCAGCAGGGATCGAGGTCGCCGTCGGCGACGGCGCTGCCGAGGCTGTGGAGATAAACGCCGGCTTCCTGATGCGGGTGAAGGAGGGGCGGCCGCTCTTTCACCTCAAGATCGCAAGCTCGCTCGACGGACGCATCGCAACCGCGTCGGGCGAGAGCCAGTGGATCACTGGGCCGGCGGCACGCCAGCACGGCCACCATCTGCGCGCTACGCACGATGCCATCCTGGTCGGCGGCGAGACCGCGCGGGCGGACGATCCCGATCTCGGCTGCCGGCTGCCGGGCCTTGGCCAACGATCGCCGGTGCGCCTCGTGCTCGACTCGAAGGCTCGGTTGTCGCCGGAGTCCAGGCTGGCGACAACGGCAAGGCAACGCCCGGTCTGGCTGCTCTGCACCCAGGCCGCTCCGTCCGCGGCGCGCGAGGCGCTGGCCGGGCAAGGCGTCGAGATCGTCGAGGTCGAGGCCGGCGCGGATGGTCGCATCGACGCGGCCGCCGCCGGCCGGCTATTGGGCGCGCGCGGATTGACCCGCGTCCTGATCGAGGGCGGCGGGCAGGTGGCGGCCTCGTTCCTGAAGGCAGGACTGGTCGACCGTATTTCCAGTTACCGGGCGGGGCTTCTGCTGGGCGGCGACAGCCGCTCTGCGGTAGGGCCGCTCGCCCTGGAGCGTCTGGATTTCGCGCCCCGGTTTCGGCTGGTTTCGGCGCGGCGCCTGCACGGCGACACGCTGGAAACCTGGCGGCGAGAGGCTTAAGGAACGGCCATGTTTACAGGCATCGTCACCGACATCGGTGAAATCGTCTCGGTCGACGAGGGGGGCAAGTCGGGCGACCGGCGCTTTGTCATCGCGACGAAGCACGACCTCGCCGCCGTTCCGATCGGTGCGTCGATCGCCTGCTCCGGCTGCTGCCTCACCGTAGTCGAGAAGAGCGCCGGCAGGTTCGCCGTGGACGTGTCCGCCGAGAGCCTGTCCAAGACCCATCTCGGCGCCTGGAGGACCGGCAGCAAGCTCAACCTGGAACTGTCCCTGAAGCTCGGCGACGAACTCGGCGGCCATCTGGTCTACGGCCATGTCGACGGCGTCGGCAAAATCGTGTCGATGACGCCGGTCGGCGGCAGCATGCGCTTCGACTTCGAGGCGCCGGGCGAGGTCGCGCGCTTCGTGGCGCCCAAGGGCTCCGTCACGATCGACGGCATTTCGCTCACGGTCAATGAAGTGGACGGCAATCGCTTCAGCGTGAACGTGATCCCGCACACGCAGGCGGTCACGACGCTGGGACAGGCCAAGGTCGGCCAGCAGGTCAACCTTGAGGTGGATATGCTCGCGCGTTACGTTGCGCGATTGTTGGAGCACGGAAAGACATGAGCGCGCTCGAAAAGGACGCTTGGCGGATCACCTTCTCGGAAGTGAAGGCCGCGGCCGAGGACATCATCGAGGAGGCTCGCAAGGGCCGGATGTTCATCCTCGTCGACGACGAGGACCGCGAGAACGAGGGCGACCTCGTGATCCCCGCGCAATGGGCGACGCCCGAAGCGATCAACTTCATGGCCAAGCACGCGCGCGGCCTGATCTGCCTGGCACTGACGCGCGAACGTGTCGAGCAACTCGGCTTGTCGCTGATGTCCCAGAACAACGGCACGCGCCATGCGACCGCCTTCACGGTGTCGATCGAAGCGCGAGAAGGCGTCACCACCGGCATCTCGGCCGCCGACCGTTCGCGCACCGTCGCCGTGGCGATCGACCCGTCCTGCGGCCCGCAGGACATCGTGACCCCGGGCCATGTCTTCCCGCTGGTGGCGCGCGACGGCGGCACGCTGGAGCGCACCGGCCATACCGAGGCGGCCGTCGATCTGGCGCGTCTTGCCGGCCTCACGCCGGCCGGTGTGATCTGCGAGATCATGAACGACGACGGCACCATGGCTCGTCGCAACGACCTCATTACCTTCGCACAGCGTCATGGACTCAAGATCGGCACCATCGCCGATCTGATCGCCTATCGCCGGCGCTACGACTCGATCATCAAGCGTATCAGCGAGACCAATCTAGACAGCACCTACGGCGGCGATTTCCGCTGCGTCGTCTACGTGAACAAGGTGACGATGGCGCAGCACGTCGCTCTCGTTAAGGGCGACCCGGCAACGGGCGGTCCGGTCATGGTGCGCATGCATGCCGTCAATATCTTCACCGATACGCTCGGCCAGAGGAGCGGCGGTCGTGGCGGCGAGATCGAAGCCTCGATGCGTGAGATCGCCAAAGAAGGCAGGGGCGTGATCGTGCTGATCCGCGAACCGCTGACGGTCGTCCTCGCCGAGCAGCGTCGTCGCGCCGGTGAACCGATCCCGCCGTCGGGTCAGGAGCTGCGCGACTACGGCGTCGGCGCCCAGATCCTGATCGATCTCGGTGTGAAGGAAATGATCCTGTTGACTAACAGCAAGAAAAGCATCGTCGGTCTCGAAGGGTTCGGCCTCAAGGTGGTCGGCCAGAGGCCGGTGCCCGGCCGCAAGGCCTCCTGATCATGTCGACACGGACGGAAACGCCGACGGCGCGGCCGGCAGTCGCCGGCGTCAAGGGCGCACGCATCCTGATTGTCGAATCGCCGTATTATACGGAGATCGCCGCGGCATTGGTCGCGGGCGCGGAGCGCGAGATCGAGAAGAACGGTGCCAAGGCCGAGCGCGTCGCCGTCCCCGGCGCTTTCGAGATTCCCGGCGCCATCGCTCTGGCCGCCTCGAAGAAGGGCAAGCGCTACGACGGCTATGTCGCGCTGGGCTGCGTCATTCGCGGCGAGACCTCGCACTACGATTATGTCTGCGGCGAGAGTGCGCGCGGACTGATGGACCTCGCCATCCAGAATAAGCTGGCGATCGGCTACGGCATCGTGACGGTCAATACGATGGAGCAGGCTGAGGCGCGTGCCTTCATCGACCGCGGCGACAAGGGCGGCGATGCCGCCCATGCCTGCCTCGCCATGGTGGCGCTCAGCCGCCGCTGGAAGAGCAAGTGAGCGACAAGCCCGCGCCCAGCCGTCGCCAGGCTGCGCGGCTGGCGGCGGTGCAGGCGCTCTATCAGTGGCAGGAGGGGCAGGACGCCCCGGCCGAGATCGTCGAACAGTTCCTCAAGGTGCGGACGGGCGAGACGGGCGAGGGCGGCATGCGCCGCGACGCCGACCGGCCGCTGTTCAAGGACGTGGTCGAAGGAACAGCGTCGCACAGGGACGAGCTGGAGAAGAGCGTTTCGGCCGCGCTGGCGCAGGATTGGACCTGGGCGCGTATCGACCGGCTCGTGCGGGCGATCCTGCTGGCGGGCACCTACGAGCTGGTGCATCGCCACGACGTGCCGGCCCGCGTGGTGATCAACGAGTATGTCGAAGTCGCGCACGCCTTCTATGACAAGGGCGAGCCGAACTTCGTGAACTCCGTGCTCGATCGCGTGGCGCGCCAGTCGCGCTCGGCCGATCTGGTGAAGTAGCAGACCATGGCGCCGCGCCGGCGTATCGGCGAGTTCGAGCTGATTGCCCGCTACTTCGCGCCGCTTGCCCGCGGCTTCGAGGGCGCCGGTGGCCTCAAGAGCGACAACGCCTTCCTGCCGGCAGATCCGCGCCACGATCTCGTGGTGAAGACCGACACCATCGTGGCCGGCGTGCATTTCCTGTCCGGCGAGAAGCCCGAATGGACGGCGGCCAAGGCGCTGCGCGTCTGCCTCTCCGATCTCGCGGCCGGCGGCGCGACGCCCTTCGTCTATCAGCTCTCGCTCGCCCTGTCGGTCGGCTGGCGCGAAAGCTGGGTGGCGGGTTTCGCCAAGGGGCTGGCGAGCGACCAGCGCCGCTACGGCATTATCCTGTGCGGCGGCGACACGGTCATGACGCCGGGGCCGCTCACCGTGACGATCACGGCGTTCGGCAGGGTGGCGCGCGGCAAGGGCCTCGGCCGCGACAAGGCGCGGCCCGGCGACGAGCTTTGGGTGAGCGGCACGGTCGGCGACGGCGCGCTCGGTCTTCTGGCGGCCCGCGGCAAGCTGCGGGGCGTCACCCCTCGACAGTGCGCCGCCCTCGAAGATCGCTATCGGCTGCCGCAACCGCGTTCGGGCCTTGGCCCGCGCCTGGTCGGCGTTGCGACCGCGATGGCCGATGTTTCCGACGGTCTGCTGGCAGACGCGGGCCACATCGCCGACGCCTCGCGGCTTGCCGTCACCGTCGAACGCGAGGAGGTGCCGCTGTCGGCGGCGGCGCGCGCTGCGGTGATCGCCGAACCGAAACTCTGGGCAAACGTGCTGGGCGGCGGCGACGACTACGAACTCGTCATGGCGGTCCCGTCCCGCCGGCGCGGGGCGCTGCTCGCCGCGGCAAAGGCCGCTGGAATCAAGATGACGCCTATTGGCCGCTTCGAGCGCGGCACCGGCGTGCAGCTCACCGTCGGCGGCCGGCCGGCGAGGGCGACGCGCAAGGGCTACGCTCACTTCTAGTGGTACGCGTCTCCGGCGTAGCTGAGTCGCGCCACCGGAGTGGCCGCCCCCGACCTCGACGACTAGAGTGCGCGCCCAATGGACGGCTCAACCAAAGTGCAGGAAGCGACCGCGGAGACCAGCGGGGGCATGCCTCGGCGCTCCATGCGCAACATCGCGCTGCTGGCGATCTGCCAGGCACTGACGCAAAGCAGCAACACCTTGATGTTCGCCTCGTCGGCGCTGGCGGTGTTGACCATCGTTCCGCCGGACATGCGCATTTGGGCCAACCTGCCGGTCACCATGCAGCATCTCGGCGTCATGCTCTCGGTCTT
Organism: Reyranella massiliensis 521; assembly: GCF_000312425.1. GTDB lineage: Bacteria > Pseudomonadota > Alphaproteobacteria > Reyranellales > Reyranellaceae > Reyranella > Reyranella massiliensis. The sequence goes on from NZ_HE997181.1 coordinate 1,826,287, forward strand.
TCCGGCCTCGGCGCTAATGATGCGTCGCGGCCGCAAGTTCGGTTTCCGCAGCGGCTCGGTGATGGGCATGGTCGGCGCCTCGTGCGCCGCGATCGGCGTCGGCGTCGGCAGCTTTCCGCTCATGTGCCTGGGCGGCATCTTCCTGGGGTATGGCATCGCCAACATGCAGCTCTACCGCTTTGCCGCGGTCGAGCTGGCGCCGGGCCATTTCCGGGCGCAGGCGATTTCCTATGTGACGGCGGGCGGCGTGCTCGCCGGCATCATCGGGCCCACCCTGGCGCGCTTTACCCCCGACCTCTGGATGCCGACCTTCCAGGCGAGCTTCGTGGCGGTAGTCATTGTCCACATCCTGGTCTTCATCGTCCTGGGCTTCATCGAGTTCCCGCAGGTCAAGAGCGAGGACACGGCCGGACCGCAGCGGCCGCTGCGGGAGATCGTCACCCAGCCGACCTACATGGTGGCCTGTGCCGGCGCCATGATCGCCTTCGGCGTGATGTCCTTCGTGATGGCGGCCTCTCCCCTGGCCATCGTGCAGTGCGGCCTCGACAAGACCGAGGCGCCGGTCACGATCTTCGTGCACGTCATGGGCATGTTCCTGCCGTCGTTCTTCACCGGCCACCTGATTTCCCGTTTCGGCATCTTCAACATGATGATGGCAGGCATCGTCCTGCTCGTGGCGGGGGTTGCGGTCGCCCTGATGGGCGTTACCGAATGGCACTTCCGGGGCGCCCTCAGCCTGAACGGGGTGGGGTGGAACTTCCTGTTCGTGGGCGCCACGACCCTGCTGACGACGACCTATCGGCAGGCCGAGCGGGGCAAAGCGCAGGCTTTCAATGACTTCATGGTGTTCGGCGTCACGACCGTTTCGAGCCTGATGGCCAGCGTCGTGCTGGAGCTGCAGGGCTGGGCGACGCTCAATTACGTGGCCCTGGTGCTGGTCCTGATCGCCTTTATCGTGATCGTTGCTTTCCGGTTGCGTCATCCGTCACGCGCCTGACGCCAACCCTTTGAGGTGGCGTGGTTTTGCCTAATCGCCAGTTGAGCGATTCGGCGCATAGACGGTCACCGCGCACCGCCCCCAGACAGAGAACGCCGATATTCCGCATCAAAGCCCGAGAGACTGATTTCCCAGGGTCCAATTGTCCGGCCTCGCACGTCACTGTACTCGACCAACATGCGAGTGCCGTTGCGCATCTGTCTGATCGCTGCGGTCGCTTGCGCAGACGCCAGAATGCATCCTGCTGAGTCGCAATCAGACAACGTCACAGCCTGATTTTCATCGATCCTGATACGGGCTCTCGCCCCGTGACCGCTACCTACAACAACGATCCCGACTGGCGTCGTTGAAATGCCAACGATCAGCATGTTTTCTACACCTTGCTTCGGATCGATGGTAGCATCGACGCTGCAGTTTTTTTTGTCGGTCATCTGATCGGTACGGCACTTGCTTTGCCACGTATTGTGTTGCGCTGAAGCCGAAACAGCACTCATTGCCAGCACGGCCATTGCAATGCCCGCTACACTTTTCATCTGCGACTCTTCCCTCGGTTGCGGTTGTGCGCCAAGCGCGTTCCGCCACTACTTATCACGTTGTCTTATTCCACCATTCCATGGTGGGAAAAGGAAATCTCAATTTAGATTGAATACGGCATACTCCAATGCCAACCCTTTGAGGCGACGCGGTTTTTGTGCCTAGTCGCGAGTTGCGCGGCTAGGGCGCATCTGTCATTTTTTGGCCGCCTTCGCCCCGGGGGAGATACGCACTTCGGGCTGCGATGCGCCGGAAGCGCTGTGAAAACAACGGGTTAACAACAATTATGTCGACTATTCTTTGGGCCGTTATCGGCTGTGGCGTTATCGCCCTGCTGTACGGCATCGTGACGGCGTCGCGGGTCATGGCAGCAGATGCTGGCACGCCACGCATGCAGGAGATCGCGCAAGCGGTGCAGGAGGGAGCGGCCGCCTATCTGCGCCGCCAGTACACCACCATCGGCATCGTTGGCGTGGTCGTCCTGATCGTTCTCGCTCTATTGCTCGGCAAGTTCGCCGCGATCGGCTTCCTGATCGGCGCCGTGCTGTCGGGTGCCGCAGGCTTCATCGGTATGAACGTGTCGGTCCGCGCCAACGTGCGCACCGCGGTGGCTGCGCAGAAGAGCCTGGGGCAGGGCCTCGACCTCGCCTTCAAGTCGGGCGCCATCACCGGCATGCTGGTGGCGGGCCTCGCGCTTCTCGGCGTCGTCGGCTACTTCGCCGTACTGCTCAACATGGGAATCCCTGCCGGCGGCCGCGTGATGGTCGACGCGCTGGTGTCCCTGGGCTTCGGCGCTTCGCTGATCTCGATCTTCGCCCGTCTCGGCGGCGGCATCTTCACCAAGGGTGCGGACGTCGGCGGCGACATGGTCGGCAAGGTCGAAGCCGGCATTCCGGAAGATGACCCCCGCAACCCGGCCACCATTGCCGACAACGTCGGCGACAATGTCGGCGATTGCGCCGGCATGGCGGCCGACCTGTTCGAGACCTACGCGGTGACGACCGTTGCCACCATGGTCCTGGCCTCGATCTTCTTCCAGGCCGATGCAGTCCTGGTCTCCAAGCTGATGACCTATCCGCTGGCTATCGGCGGCGTCTGCATCCTGACCTCGATCATCGGCACCTACTTTGTCCGGCTCGGCTCGGACAACAACATCATGTGGGCGATGTACAAGGGCTTCATCGCTGCGGCGGTGCTGTCCATTCCGGCCATCTGGTTCGTGACCTCGCATGTCGTCGGCATGGACACGGTCATGAAGGTCGGCACGATGTCGTTCACCGGCATGTCGCTGTTCTGGTGCTCGCTGGTCGGCCTCGCCGTCACCGGCCTGATCATCTGGATCACCGAGTACTACACCGGCACCGACTACCGTCCGGTCAAGGCGGTGGCGCAGGCGTCGGTCACGGGTCACGGCACCAACGTGATCGCAGGCCTCGCCATGTCGATGGAGGCCACCGCGCTGCCGGCGCTGGTGATCTGCTCCGGCATCGTGGTCTGCTACATCCTGGCCGGCCTGTTCGGCATCGCCATCGCCACCACCGCCATGCTGGCGCTGGCCGGCGTGGTCGTGGCGCTCGACGCTTACGGCCCGGTGACGGACAACGCGGGCGGTATCGCCGAAATGGCGGGCCTGCCGAAGGAAGTGCGCAAGAACACCGACGCGCTCGACGCGGTCGGCAACACCACCAAGGCCGTCACCAAGGGCTATGCCATCGCGTCGGCAGGCCTCGGTGCGCTGGTGCTGTTCGCGGCCTACACCGAAGACCTCAAGTACTTCATCGGTCAGGGCAAGCTCGGCGTTCAGGGGACTGTGCAGTTCAGTCTCGAGAACCCGTATGTCATCGTCGGCCTGCTGATCGGCGGCCTGCTGCCGTATCTCTTCGGCGGCATGTCGATGCTGGCCGTCGGCCGTGCCGCGCAGGCGGTGGTCGAGGAAGTGCGCCGTCAGTTCAAGGAGAAGCCCGGCATCATGGCGGGCACCGACCGGCCGGATTACGGCCGTGCGGTCGACATGCTGACCAAGGCGGCGATCAAGGAGATGATCGTGCCGTCGCTGCTGCCGGTGCTGTCGCCGATCGTGGTCTACTTCGTCATCTCGGCGATCGCGACCAAGGCGGATGCCTTTGCCGCGGTGGGCGCCATGCTGCTCGGCGTGATCGTCACGGGCCTGTTCGTCGCCGTCTCGATGACGGCGGGTGGCGGCGCCTGGGACAATGCCAAGAAGTACATCGAGGAAGGTCATTTCGGTGGCAAGGGATCCGAGGCCCACAAGGCCGCGGTGACTGGCGACACCGTCGGCGACCCGTACAAGGATACGGCGGGCCCGGCCGTCAACCCGATGATCAAGATCACCAACATCGTGGCGCTTCTGCTGCTCGCCGTGCTCGCGCACTGAGCCGCTGAAGTCTCCACAAAGAGAAAGCCCCGGTCGAAGGACCGGGGCTTTTTCGTTGTCGTCTTGAAGGCGGCCGTCTCGAAAGGGGCGGCCCGGAAGGGTGGCTCAGGGCGCGCCGCTGCCGCCGCCACCGCCGGTCGGAGCGCCGGGGTTGCTCTGCTGGCGCGGGCCGCTGAACCGGCCGACGTTGCCCAGGATCTGCTCCAGCACCGTGAGCTGCTTGCCCGAGGTCGGGGTGATGCGCTGGACCATCGCGATCTGCTCGGCATCCTTCAGGTCGTAGTTCTTGATGCCTTCGACGCGGCCCGAATCGTTGAAGGTGATCTGGATGACCTTCTGCTCGGTAATCTTGGGCTTGGTGAAGGCCCAGTATTCCTGCGTCTCGCTGATATAGTACCAGATGTTCGGATTGAACGTGGCGACCGCCGACGGCGATCCGATCACGCGCACGACGTCTTCGCGGCTCTGCGTGCCGACTTCGAGCTTTTCGACGGAGCCCGGTGTCGGCGTGAAGCCGCGCTGGTCGACGACATTGCTGCAGCCCCCGACGATGAGAAGGGGAGCGAGAAGGACGCCTGCCAGGGCAAGCGGGACTGTGCGACGCATGGACGGTTTCTTGGCTTCGCGAGAAAGAGGGGCCACAACATGTCGTGATGCTGGGCGTCGGTCAACCGCTTGGGACACAGGGAATGGGGAGGAGAGTATCGTGTTTCGTCGCAGGAAGCCGGAGGAAGAATTTGCCGCTTCCATCTACAAGCGTACGGCCGAACAGTCGCGCACACCCCATCTCTTCGAGAGCTGCGGCATTCCCGACAATCTCTATGGCCGTTTCGATTCGCTATCCCTGCACGCCGCGTTGATGATCGATCGCCTGCGCCGCGAACCCGATGGCGACGCCCTGGCCCAGGCCTTCTTCGACGCGATGTTCCGCCACCTCGACCTCACCCTGCGCGAGATCGGGGTCCAAGACCTGGGGGTCGGCCGGCGAATCAAGGTCATGGCCGAAGGGCTGCACGGGCGGGCGCTGGCCTACCGCGAGGCGCTGGCCGGCGGCCCGACGCCGCTGGCGGAGGTCTTGCGCCGCAACGCCTATGGCGGTAGTCCGCCAGAGGAGGCGCAGACTGTCGCTGCCCTCGAGGCCTATGTCCGGCGCTATGCCGACCAACTCGCGGCAACGGCTCGCGGCGATCTTGCAAAGTGAATTAAGTAAATGCCACAAAATACTGAAAAAAAACAAAAATCGGAACTCGAGCGGATTGTCGATCTTGAGCGAATGGGCACGAATGGCGCCGCCGTCGAAATCGTCGCTTCCGACACCGAGCGGGCGGCCCTGGCCAAGCGGTTCGGCTTTCTTGGCTTGCCGGCCTTTTCCGCCCGCGTGACCGTGGACCGTCGGCCCGGCGGCCAGGTGATTGTGGAAGGGCGGCTGCGCGGGACGATCATCCAGGCCTGCGTGCTGAGCCTTGAGCCGGTACCTCAGGAACTGGACGATGCCTTCAGGCTGGTTTTTGCCGAGAACCTTTCCGACGAGCGCGACCCCGAGAGCGGCGAGGCCGTCCTCAATGCTCAGGCCGATGCCCCCGAACCCCTCGCCGAAAATATGCTCGATGTCGGCGAAATTGTCGCCGAGCAGCTCTCGCTGACGGCCGACCCCTATCCCAGAAGGGCCGGAATCAAGCTCGAAGATGTATTGCCCAAGCTGCGCACGGCGGGCCGCCGGGGCCCACCGGAACAGCGCCGCCACCCCTTTGCGGGCCTTGCCGCCCTGAGGGACAAACCGCGCCGCGGCCGCTAAACTGTTGCGGCGGTAGAACGATTTGGCTAGAGAATGCCGCCCGCCGCGCCTATAGAGCGCGGCCGCAGCTTTTTTGGGGCAGGCGCAGTCGTCTTGAAACGCCGCCCCGTCGTGGAGATCGTTATGGCAGTTCCCAAGAAGAAGGTTTCTAAGTCCCGCCGCAACATGCGTCGCTCGCACCACGCGGTGCCGACCATGGCCTATATGGAGTGCAAGAATTGCGGCGAGTTGAAGCGCCCGCACATGGTTTGCACGCATTGCGGCTACTACCGCGAGGACATGCCGGTCCTGGCCGACAGCGCGTCGGCCGAGAAGTAGTCTGCAGCACGCCGCCGGCGATGCGCTGGCATTCGACAGGCGGGGCTTTGAGTGAGCACGGGTAAGATCGTCCTGGCGCTCGACGGCATGGGGGGCGATCACGCCCCCGATGTCATCGTGAACGGCGCCAATATCGCGCGTGAGCGCTATCCCGGGACATCCTTCCTGTTGTTCGGCGATCCGGCGCGGCTGAAGCCGCTGGTCGACAGGCACAAGGGCCTGTCGCAGGTCCTTGAAATCGTACCGGCCGAAGATGCCGTGCTGGCGGAAGACAAGCCGTCGTTCGCGCTGCGCCGTCGCCGCAAGTCGAGCATGTGGCTGGCCGTCGAGGCCGCCGCTCAAGGGCGTGCCGATACCGTGGTTTCCGCCGGCAATACCGGCGCGCTGCTCGCCATCTCGATGTTTGCCATGCGCACCATCGCAGGCGCTCATCGTCCGGCGTTGGCGTCGTTTCTGCCGACCTCGCGCGGCGAGACTGTCATGCTCGACCTCGGCGCCAACCTCGAATGCGATGCCGACAACCTCGCCGAGTTTGCGGTCATGGGCAGCGTCTTCGCCCAGGTCCTGCTCGGTCTGGACCGGCCCAAGGTCGGCCTGCTGAACGTCGGATCCGAAGAAGAGAAGGGGCACGAGGAGTTGCGGCAGGCCGCGCGGCGGCTGAGGCGCCCGGAGGCACCTGTTAATTTCCACGGATTCGTTGAGGGCAACGACATCGGGGCCGGGGTGGTCGATGTTGTCGTCACGGACGGGTTCACGGGAAATGTCTCGTTGAAGTCGATCGAGGGAACGGCGAAGCTTTATACGCAGTGGGTACGTGAGGTCTTCAAGACATCGACCTTCGCGAAGATCGGTGGTCTCTTCGCGGCAGGCGCCTTCCTCAAGATGCGCAAGCGCGTCGATCCGCGGCGCTACAATGGCGGCGTTTTCCTGGGCCTCGACGGCGTCTGCGTAAAGAGTCATGGCGGCACCGATGCGCTGGGCTTTGCCTATGCGATCGGCGTGGCCGTCGATCTGGTTCGCTATGAGTACAAGAGCAAGCTTGCCGAGGGGCTGACCAAGTTGCACGAGGTCACCTCGGTTGCCGAAGCGTCGGCGCTGCAGGCAAGCGGAGGGGCCGAGTGATTCGTTCTGTTGTCCAGGGATGCGGCGCCTATCTGCCGGAGCGTATCGTCACCAACGACGAACTGGCCGCCAAGGTCGAGACCTCCGACGAGTGGATCCAGCAGCGCACCGGCATCCGCCAGCGCCACATTGCGGCGGATGGTGAATTCACCTCGCATCTCGCGATCAAGGCGTCGCAGCGTGCGCTCGACCATGCCGGCATCAAGGCGTCGGATCTCGACCTGATCGTGCTGGCCACGGCGACGCCGGACGAGACCTTTCCCGCCACGGCAACGCGCGTGCAGGCCGAACTCGGCATGACCCGCGGCGCGGCGTTCGACGTCCAGGCGGTCTGCGCCGGCTTCGTCTATGCCGTCTCGGTCGCCGACAGCCTGATCAAGAACGGCGTCGCCTCGACGGCGCTGGTGATCGGCGCGGAGACCTTCTCGCGCATCCTCGACTGGAACGATCGCGGGACCTGTGTGCTGTTCGGCGACGGCGCGGGCGCCATCGTGCTCAAGGCCGAGCAGGGCAAGGGCACCTCGGCCGACCGTGGCATCCTCGCCAACGCACTGCACTCCGACGGCCGCCAGCACGACATCCTCTATGTCGACGGTGGGCCGTCTTCGACGCGCACCACCGGCTTCCTTCGGATGGAAGGCAAGGAAGTCTTCAAACATGCCGTTGTCAACATGGCCGCCGTTGTCGGCGAGGTGTTGGAGAAGGCGGGCCTACAGTCCAAGGACATCGACTGGCTGGTGCCGCATCAGGCTAACAAACGCATCATCGACGGTACGGGCCGCAAGCTCGGCCTGCCCGCGGAGCGTGTGGTCGTAACCGTCGACAAGCACGCCAACACGTCCGCTGCTTCGATCCCTCTGGCGCTCGATACCGCCGTGAAGGATGGCCGCATCAAGAAGGGCGATCTGCTGCTGATGGAGGGCATCGGCGGCGGTTTGGCCTGGGGTGCCTCGCTCGTCCGCTGGTAAGACTCCCTCGCTGGTCGAGGGGCGAAATCGGCCGTAACGGAACGTGAACAGACGGCGATTCAAGTCCAGCCTCTATCCTACTGATATTGACCGCTTTCCCACCTTAGAGTAAGGATTAAGTAGGGGGAAGGAAGGGTACCGGATGGAAGGCCGGACTATCACGCGAGCCGATCTCAGCGAGTCAGTGTTCCAGGAAGTGGGACTGTCTCGTAATGAGTCCAGCGACCTTGTGGAGACGATCCTCTCCGAGGTGGTGGAGGCTTTGGCACGTGGTGAATCGGTGAAGATCTCCTCGTTCGGGAGCTTCACGGTTCGCGACAAGGGCCAGCGTGTGGGCCGCAATCCAAAGACTGGGCAGGAGGTTCCGATTCTGCCGCGGCGGGTACTCGTCTTTCGAGCGTCGAATGTCCTTAAATCTTTGATCAACGGGACGCCCGGCGAGGAAAAAGGATAGCTGCGAGCTGTCGAGGGGATAAGAGATGGCTGTTTCGGTTCAGGCCGCTGAAAGGCGGGTTGAGAAGTCGGCGCAGGCCTTTCGCACGATCAGCGAGGTCGCGACGGAGCTGGACGTTCCGCAGCATGTTCTGCGGTTCTGGGAAAGCAAGTTCAGCCAGGTTCGCCCGCTGAAGAGGGGCGGTGGTCGCCGCTACTATCGGCCGGAAGATATCGACCTCCTGCGCCGCATCCGGACGCTGCTGTATGAAGACGGCTACACCATCAAGGGCGTCCAGCGCCTGCTGAAGGAGGGCCGTGGCCGCCTGCCGGCGCAGCGGCTCGATCTTGCCGCCGAGAGCGCTCTGGAGAGCCTGCGTATTGTCTCGGCACGGGCCGAGGCCATGGCCGCGGGGGCCAACCGCCAGCCGCTGCCACGCACGGGCCCGCAGCCCTCGACCACCACGCCCCGCGCGGCGGTTCTAGACCTGCACAAGCGGCGTGAGATCGAATCCGTTCTCGAAGACCTGGAACAGGCGCTGACGCAGCTGCGCAGCACGCTCAAGGCCCACAACTAGTCTTGCCCGCCCGTACCGCCGTCAGGCGGGACTCAAGGGGTGGCTGTTTTCGATCCTGACAGCCACAAGATCGGGTGGGAATTGTAAGAGAGTGTAACAAGCATCTGATTTTGCTTGGGTTTTTGCCACACACGCGTATCGTGCTTCGCGAGGGGCTTATCAACGGTATCGTCAGAGGGGGACGGAGCCGTGTTTGCAGATCGTGAACTGGCGCGCCATCAGGCGCAGTCATTGAATGCACTTGCTTTCAATGACAATGGGTTGGAGGAGGATCTTCCAACTTTACATGAGCTACTTTACTTGCGCCGTGGTCTCACGCAGGCCGGCGGCAAGCTGCCATTGTTCGACCTGGACGGGCAACAAGTCGATGTTGCCATCGTCAAGCAATGCCTGAAGCGGGGCTGGGCCGAGCCCTGGTTCAACAATCCGCTGAAGCCGGGCTGGCTGGTGTGCAAGCTCACCGAGGCGGGCCGGCAGGTCGCGGCCGGGCTGTAACACGCCAGGCCGTCGCGCCGGCCAGCAGCAGCAACAGGCCGGCCAGCAGGAACGGCGCGCCGGGCCACGGGCTGCCAGGCCGCGCGATGGAATACGCGAAGGTCAGGGAGAACAGAGCCGGGCCCACCAGCGACGACAGGCTGGCGAGGGACGTGTTCGCGCCCTGCAGCTGGCCCTGCTCGGAGGGGCCGACGAGCCGGCTCATCAGGCCGAGGGCGGCAGGACCCGAGAGCCCCCAGAACGCCATGACCGGCACGCCCGCCCAGAAGAGCATCCCTGTCGGCGCCAGCCCGTAGATCGCCATGCCGGCGGCGCCGCAGACGAGACCGGCAATCAGGGTGAGTCGTTCGCCGAGCCGGGTGACGGCCGGGCCGACCAGCGCGCCCTGGACGATGGCCGAGCAGATGCCGACCAGCGCCAGGGTCAGCCCGACCGTCTCTTCCTTCCAACCATAGCGATAGCCGGCATAGAGCACGAAAACGGTCGGCAGCACCTGATGGGCAAGGCCGCCCAGGAAATTGACGGCGGAGAGTCCGAGGAGCTGGGTGTGCGAGGCCAGCAGCCGCAGCGATCCCACCGGGTTCGCCCGCTTCCAGGCGAAGGCCATGCGTTTGTCCGGCGCCAGAGATTCCGGCAGCACGAACCAGCCGAAGGCCGCGTTGAGCAGCGTCGCCCCGGCGGCCACCCAGAAAGGCAGCCGCGGATCGATGCCGCCCAGCAGGCCGCCGAGCGCTGGCCCCAGCACGAACCCCAGGCCGAAGCCGACGCCCACCAGCCCGAACGCCTTGGCGCGCGCCTCGGGCTTGGTGACGTCGGCGATATAGGCGAAGGCCGTGCTGATCGTGGCGGCGGTGATGCCCGAGATCACCCGGCCGATGAACAGCAGGACGAGCGAGGGTGCCAGCGCCATGAAGATGTAATCGAGGCCGAGCCCCAGACAGGAGATCAGGATGATCGGCCGGCGGCCGAAGCGGTCGGACATCGCGCCCAGCAACGGCGAGAAGAGGAACTGCATCAACCCCCAGACCGTGGCGAACACGCCGAAGACCTCGGCGGCGCCCGCCGTGTCGCCGTCCATGAAACCGAGCACGATCGTCGGCAGCACGGGAATCATGAGACCCAGCGACAGCACGTCGAGCGTCACGGTACAGAAGATGAAAGCTAGCGCCCGCCGGGTGTTCATTGCGCTTGTAGGTGCGACCCGCGGGCCGCCGACGCAAGGACGATCTTGCGGTGCTGCCTCGCCAACGCGGTCGCTGATTGCGCACCGAGCCGTGTCCGCCAGTGGCGGACGACAGGCTTCGACAGTGGGCCGCTGCACTCGAAAGAAACGGGAGGTTAGATGGTCGGGGCGACAGGATTTGAACCTGCGACCCCCAGTCCCCCAGACTGATGCGCTACCAGGCTGCGCTACGCCCCGACCGGATGCCTGGGCCTGTCGGCCCGCGGCACGGGGGCTTTAGCGCGAATAGCAGCGTTGCCGCAAGCCAACTTGCATCGATCCTTGCGTCGACAGATACAGGCACCATGATCGATTCCGCCAGTCGCGTCCTGCTGTTCTCCTCCATCGGCCATGCCCTGATGCACATGATGACGGCTTTCTATGCCGTGATCGTGCTGACGCTGGCGGTTTCCTGGAACCTGCCGGCGGAGGACCTGCTGCGTCTCTACGCCCCGGCCACCGTCCTGCTGGGGATAATGTCGCTGCCGGCCGGCTGGGCCTCCGACCGCTTCGGCGCGCCGGTCATGATGGTCGTGATGTTCCTCGGCCTCGGCCTGTCCTCGATCGCCTGCGGCCTCGTGCCGACCGGCGACACCTTCCTGCTGTCCCTGGCGCTCTGCGGCATCGGTACCTTCGGGGCGATCTACCATTCCGTCGGCATCGGCTGGGTCATCCGCACGGCCAAGGAGCAGGGGCACGCCATGGGCGTGAACGGCCTCTGGGGCAGCGCGGGTCTTGCGCTCTATGGCATCGTGCCGGGCGTGCTGATCACGCTCGCCTCGTGGCGCGCGGCCTTCATCGTGCCGGGCCTCGTCTGTCTCGCCGTGGGGGCGGTGCTTTTCGTGCAGATGCGGCAGGGCAAGGTCGGCGATCGCCCGATGCCGGCGACGCCCGGCGTCCAGGTGGGCCGCCGCGAGTTCTGGCGCGTCTTTTCCGTGCTGTCGGTGACGATGGCCCTGGAAGGCGTGATCTGGCAGGCCGTGATGTTCGGCGCGGCCCTGGTCTTCGAGGTGAAGCTGGCGCCCGAGATCAGCGCCCTGCGCGACGGGCTCGCCTCGTGGGGCGTGGCGACCAAGGTCGTGCTGTGGGTTGGGCTCGCGACCTCGATGATCTACGTCGTCTCGGGCTTTGCGCAGTACGCCCTGGGCCGGCGGGTCGTCGATCGCTATCCGCTGAAGGCGACCTACATCGTGGCGTCGGCCTTGCAGATTGGCGCCATGCTCGCGCTGGCGATGGGCAATGGTTACGTGGCGCTGCTGGGCGCCATCGCGTCGGCGGTGCTGAGTGCGGCGGCCGGCCCGATCGAGAACATCCTGATCGCGCGCTACACGCCCAGCCGCTATCACGGGCTTGGTTTCGGTGCGAAGTTCGTCGTGGCCTTCGGGGCGGGGCCGCTCGCGATCCTGTTGATCGCCTGGGTTCGGGAAACGACGGGCAGTCTCGAACTGCTGTTCCTGGGGCTTGCCGCCACGTCGGTGGTGATAACGCTGGTGGCGTTGCTGCTGCCGGGCAACGATCGCGGCCAGGAAGCCATCGTGCAAACGAAACGGCCGACGCCGCAACCGGCGCCGGCCGAGTAGCAGGTTCGTTGCGGGTCGCTTACTTGGTGCCGCGGGCGGCCTTGTAGCCCGGCCGCGCCAGGCAGCGGTCGAGCCAGGCGCCGGCATTGGGGAATGGGGTGAAGTCGAACTTGATCGGCTTGGCCCAGCTGCAGATCGACGCAAGGTTCAGGTCGGCCACCGTGAAGGTCGAGCCCAGCAGGTAGTCGCGGCCCTCCAGGGCGCCGTTCAGCACGGCGAAGGGCTTGGGCAGCGCCTTCTGCGCTTCCGCGACCGCCTCCGGCTTACGCTTGTCCGGCGCAGTCATGAACATGTCGATCAGGATCGTGAGCAGATGGCGCTCGACTTCCGTCATGCCCCAGAAGCTCCACTGCCAGACGAGCGCCTGGTCCTCGAGGCTCGACGGCATGAAGCCGTCCTTGCCGTGCTTGGCCGCAAGGTAGAGGTTGATCGCCATCGACTCGAAGAGCTTGAAGTCGCCGTCGGCCAGCGCCGGCACCTTGCCGTTGGGATTGACCTTCAGAAACTCGGCGCCCTTGAGATCCTTCATCTCCACCGCGACGTGCTCGAACGGAATGCCGAGTTCGTGCACGATCCACAAAGCACGGGCGGCGCGGGATGCGGTAGGCCCGTAGATCTTGACAGTCACTGATAGTCTCCCCGATCTCAAAAACAAGGCGGACGATAGAGCAGCCGGTACCGCCGGTCTAACGCTCTATTCCGCTAGTCTTTATGTCGTGCCGATTCCCTACGAAGTCGCCTTGGCGAGGGCCTGATCGAGATCGGCGATGATGTCGCTGGCGGTCTCGATGCCGATCGACAGCCGCAGCACGTCGGGGCCGGCGCCGGCGGCGACCCGCTGCTCGTCGGAGAGCTGGCGATGCGTCGTCGAAGCGGGGTGGATGATCAGGCTCTTGGCGTCGCCGATATTGGCGAGGTGCGAGAAGAGTTCGACATTGTCGACGACCTTCACGCCGACCTCGTAGCCGCCCTTGACGCCGAAGGTAAAGACCGAGCCCGCGCCCTTGGGCAGGTACTTCTTGGCGAGCGCATTGTACTTGTTGGAGGGCAGGCCGGCGTAGTTCACCCAGGCCACCGCAGGATGCTTCTCCAGATGCTGTGCGACGGCGAGCGCATTGGCGCAATGGCGTTCCATGCGCAGGCCCAGCGTCTCGATGCCGAGCATGGTGAGCCAGGCGTTGAACGGCGCCTGCGAGGGGCCGAGATCGCGCAGGCCGACGGCGTGGCTGTGGAAGGTGTAGGCCATGTCGCCGAAGGTTTCGTAGAAGTTCAGCCCGTGATAGGCGGGCTCGGGGCCGGCGAGGCTCGGGAACTTGCCGCCCTTGGACCAGTCGAACTTGCCGGAATCCACAATCGCGCCGCCCATCGACGTGCCGGTGCCGCTCAGGAACTTCGTGGTGGAGTGCACGACCAGGGTCGCGCCGTAGTCGATCGGCCGGCACAGCCAGGGCGTCGCCAAGGTATTGTCGACCAGCAGCGGCACGCCGGCATCCTCGGCGATGCGGGCGATCGCCTCGATGTCGCTGATCACGCCGCCGGGATTGGCGAGGCTTTCGATGAAGAAGGCCTTGGTGTTGTCCGTCACCGCGCGCTTGAAGTTGTCCGGCTGGTCGGCGTCGACGACGTTCGCCTTCCAGCCGAACTTCGGATAGGTGTTCTTCATCTGCTGTAGCGAGCCGCCATAGAGGCGGGAGGCGGCGACGATCTCGGCGCCGGGCGACATCAGCGGGAAGAGGCCGAGCACCTGTGCGGCATGGCCGGAGGAGGCGACGGTGCAGCCGCGGCCACCTTCCAAGGAGGCGATGCGCGTCTCGAGCGCAGCATTCGTCGGATTGGTCAGGCGCGAGTAGATGAAGCCCACCGTCTGGAGGTTGAAGAGCGCGGCGGCGTGGTCGGCATCTTCGAAGACATAGGCGGTGGTCTGGTAAATCGGTTGCGCGCGCGCGCCGGTGGCGGGATCGGGGGCGGCGCCTGCATGCACAGACAGGGTTTCGAAACCGTATTGCTTGTCGCTCACTGAACTCTCCACGACCAGGGCTTGGAAAGGCGGACAATGTCCGCCTGGATCTGAAGCCTCAAATTGGCCGCGCCTGCCTCAGCCGTCAAATCTAGACCTCCAGCCACTCCTTCCTGATTGTCGCATCGGCGCTCAACGAGGCCGGTGTCCCCTCGAAGACGACACGACCATGGCCCATGACATAGACTCGCCGGGAGATGTCGAGTGCAATCGTGAGCTTCTGTTCTACGAGCAGGATGGACACGCCTCGTTCCGAGATGCGCCGCAACAGGTCGGCCACCAGTTCCACCATTCTCGGCGCCAGCCCCTCGGTCGGTTCGTCGACCATGATCAGATCGGGATCGCCCATCAGTGTCCGGCAGATCGTCAGCATCTGTTGTTCGCCACCCGAAAGTACTCCAGCCGAGACCTCGGCGCGTTCCTCGAGCCGGGGAAACAGGGCGAACATGTCCTGCATCGACCACCGGCCCTGCGCATGTCGCTTCTTCTGCCCGAGCAGGAGGTTCTCGCGCACGGTCAATCCCGGGAAGATGTCGCGATTCTCCGGTACGTATCCCACGCCAAGACGCGCGATTTCGTACGACTTCAGTCCCAGAATGTCGCGGCCCTTGAAGCGGATCGTGCCGGTACAGACGACATCGCCCATGATCGCTTTGATTGTCGTCGATCGTCCAACGCCATTGCGTCCAAGGAGAGTGACGATCTCGCCTTCTGTCAGGTGAAGATCGACACCCTGCAGAACGTGGCTCTTGCCGTAGTAGGCGTGGACATCCTGGAGTTCGAGCATCAGTGGGCAGCCCCCGCCGTTCCAAGATAGGCATCTTGGACGGCTTTACTGGCTCGAATCTCGCTGGCGGTTCCGGTGGCAATGATCTCGCCATAGACAAGGACCGAGATTCGGTCCGCAAGATCGAACACCACACCCATGTCATGCTCCACCATGACAAGGGTCTTGCCGACCGTGACTTCACGAATCAGATCGATCGTCCGGCGGGTTTCGCTGTGGCTCATGCCTGCCGTCGGTTCGTCGAGCAGAACGACATCGGCACCACCGGCGATCGCGATGCCGATTTCCAGCGCCCTCTGGTCGGCATAGCTCAGGACTCCCGCCAGGGCGTCGCGGCGCCCGCTCAATCCGGTGCGGGTCAGCACGTCTTCGACTTTCGCCGAAACATCGCTCAGGCGATCCGCCCAGCGCCAGAAGCAGTAGCGATAGCCGGTCGACCAGAGCAGCGCACAGCGGATGTTCTCGGACACCGAAAGGCGTGGAAACAGGTTGGATACCTGGAAGCTGCGCGACAGCCCCCGGCGATTGATTGCCGACGGCTTGAGGTTCGTGATGTCGTGACCGTGAAGGGCGACCGTGCCGCCGCTCGGTGGAAAGCGGCCGCTGATCAAATGGAAGAGTGTCGACTTGCCCGCGCCGTTAGGGCCGATGATGGCATGGCGCTCGCCGGCGACGACGGACAGCGACACGCCTCGGATGATGGATGTCTTGCCGAAATCCTTCCGGAGATCGGTGAGGACGAGAGCCGGCTCCCTCATGGCGCTGCCTTGCGCAAACGGCTGTCGATCTCGTTCCAGGCCCCACCGACCAACGGCCAGGTGCGGCGGAACAGAAGAAACCCGCAGACGGTGACAACGATCGCGACGCCCCAGGCCAGAGGCTGCGCAGTATCGACCTGGATCCAGAAGATGCGCAGCAACGGCCCTTCGTGCGCGTTGAGCGTGACGTGATAGTTCATCTCCAGCAACGCGATGGCGCCGACGGCCAATACGGAACCAGCGGCCGCGCTCACCAGATATGACGGGATCAGGCGATGCAGAATCCGCGCTCGCAGCGGCGGCAGGTGCCGTTCGATCAGGCCTGCGATCCCGGTCGGGGCGAACAATACCGTGATCACGAACAACAGTCCCAGATAGAGCAGCCATGCCGGGGTGACATCGCTCAGGGAAAGCTGGATCAGGCTGATCACGATGGCGCCGATGATCGGCCCGTAGAAGAAGCCCGCACCTCCGATGTAGGTCATGATCAAGACTGAGCCGGAGGCGGCCGTCGACAGATTGGTCGCCGTCATGATTTCGTAGTTGATGGCGGCCAGGCCGCCAGCGACGCCTGCGAAGAAGGCCGAGATGATGAACGACAGCAGCCGGACGACTTGCGGGCTATAGCCGATGAATTCCGCCCGTTCCGGATTGTCGCGGACCGCTGCGGCCATGCGTCCGAGCGGCGTGCGCGTGAATGCGTACATGGTGACGGCAGACAGCACGCCCCAAGCCACGATCAGGTAGTAGACCTGGATCTGCGGTATCAGGTCGATGCCGAACAACGGCGGCCCGACGCTGCGATCCGTCGTGACGCCCGACTCGCCACCGAAGAAGCTCTCCAGGATCAGGGACGAGGCGGCCACCAGCTCGGCGATGGCCAGCGATATCATCGCAAACGCCGTCCCGTGACGCCTGGTCGACAGGATGCCGAAGAGCAGGCCGAACGCCGCTCCGGCGAGCCCGGCGAAAAGCGGGACGATGAGCACGGGTATCGGCAATTGGTGCCGGCCGATCAGATTGATCAGATGGATGGCCGCGAACCCGCTCAGGCCGAAGTAGACGGCATGACCGAACGAGAGCAGCCCCGTCTGACCCAGCAGAATGTTGTAGGAGAGGGCGAAGACGATGGTGATGCCGATCAGGCACATCTTCGTCAGTGCGGTCTTCGAAGGAATGAGGTCCGGCAGCAGCAGTGCCAGCATGATCGCCAGGAACCAGACAATGGGTCCGGCGCGCCGGCCGAGCGAAAGGGCGGTCATACGTCGCGACTCCCGAAGAGGCCGCGGGGGCGCACGACCAGCATCACCAGAAGCATCAGGTAGGGCAGGATCGGGGCAATCTGGGCGATCGTCGTATGCTGGATGTCGCCGAGCACGTTGCCAGCCTTGGCGTCAACGCCGATTGCCTTGATGAAATCGTCGAGAGACACGTCCATGACGACGGCGAATGTCTGGACGAGCCCGATCAGAAGCGATGCCAGCAGGGCGCCAGGCAGCGATCCCAATCCGCCGATGACCACGACCGTGAAGAGGATGGCTCCGAGCGCTCCCGCCATGTTGGGGGAGGTCACAAAGATGGGGCCGCCGATGACACCGGCGAGGCCTGCCAATCCGGCGCCGACGCCGAAGACCAGCATGAAGACTTGCGGCACATTGTGGCCGAGCATGCCGACCATGTTCGGATGGGTGAGGGCGGCGCGTATGACGAGGCCAATCCGCGACCGGGAGAGGATCGCGAACAGTCCGACGAAGATCGCCACGGCGAGCAGCAGCACGAAGATGCGGTAGGCCGGGTAGGGGGTGTCGAACAGGCGGAACAACGGAAAGTCGAGTTCCGGAGGAACCCTATAGGGCACGCCGATCCGTCCCCAGATCATCTGAACGGCTTCCTGGATCATGAAGGCGATGCCGAATGTGAAGAGCAGCTCTGAAACGTGCCCGTGCTGATGGACGCGCCGCAGGCCGTATCGTTCGAGCAAGGCGCCGCCGAGCCCGAGCGCCAGCGGTCCGAGTATGAGGGCCGGCAGGAAGCCGATCGTTTTCGATATCTGGTAACCGAGATAGGCCCCCAGCATGTACATGCTGGCGTGAGCCAGGTTGAGCACCCCCATCATGCCGAAGATGAGCGTGAGGCCGCTGGCAAGCATGAACAGCAGCATCCCGTAGATGACGCCGTTCAGGGTCGAAATAGCGAGTTGTTCCAGCAAAGCCGTCGTCCAGGCGAGGGTACAGGCAAGGAAGGGAAAGCGCAGTGTGGGCTGCAGGCCGCCGCGGCCGGGCCGTGGGATCGGCCGTCCGCGGCGGAGCAGTCAGTCTACGGCCGCTTCATCTTGCAGGTCGTCGGAACTTCGGTTTCCTTCGCCGCAGACATGCCGACGGTCTTGAAGCCGAACGGGGTCTTTTCGAGTTTCTTCGACACGTCGTCGGACATCACGGAGACGTAGAGCGGCTGATAGAACTGATGGTCCGCGGCGCGGACGTACGTGTCGCCCAGGGGGCTCTTGAAGGCCATCGTCTCCAGCTTTTCGGCGACGGCCTTCGGGTCGGTAGTCTTTGCCTCGTCCATGCTCTGCGCCAGCATCGTGACCACGGTGTTCAGCCGGTAGAAGAAGAGGTCGCGATTGTACTTCTTGCCGAACTCCTCGGCCAGCTTCTCGGATGTCGCTTCGGGCACGTTCATGTGCCACTCGCTGACGGCGAACACACGGCCGACACCTGCCGCACCGAGCGCGGTAACGCCGCCCTCGCCATTGGCGAAGTAGGTGAACCATTTGACGGGCAGGCCGAGTTCGCCGCCAGTTTTTACGAGCTGATTGAGATCGTTGCCCCAGTTTGCGGAGATCACGGCGTCGGCGCCCGTCGCGCGAATCTTCGCAATGTACGGCGTGAAGTCAGTGACCTTCTGGAGAGGAATCAGCTCGTCGCCGACGATCTGGATGTCCGGCCGCTTGTCTTTCAGCATTTGCGTAGCTGCCGTGCGCACGGCCTTGCCGAACGAGTAGTCCTGATTGAACAGGTAGACCTTCTTGATCGAAGGGTCCTTCTGGATCTGATTGGTGATGGCCGCCGTCCGAATGTTGACGTCTGCATCGAAGCGGAAATGCCAGAAGCTGCATTTGTCGTTCGTCAGTACGGGGTCGAGGGCCGCGAAGTTAATGTAGAGCACCGATTTGTCGGGATTGCGGCGATTGTGCTTCTCAAGGAAGTCCACGATTGCGCCGGCCACGGCCGAGCTGTTGCCGTGGAATACGTAGCGCGCGCCTGCATCGATCGCCTTTTGCAGCTGTATGATCGTTTCCTGCGGGTCGAACTTGTTGTCGAAGGCGACGACGTCGAACTTCCTGCCGCCGAGTACGCCACCGGCCGCGTTCTGCTTTTCGGCAAAGAACTGCAGATGCTGTCGCATGCTCTCGCCGATGAAGCCGTTCGGACCTGACTGACCGTCGATCAGGGCGAGCTTCACGGTCGAGGCGTCTTGGGCGGGAGCGGGGCCGGTCAGGGCCAATGCGGCGAGCGCGGTGCTTGCCAGGATACGGGCGAATTTCATGGGTTTTCCTCCTTTGCACCAGCGTTGTGGTGCGACGACGCGCCTGCAGTTGCGCATCGTCGTTATCTGGCGGGCCGGGGTCTCTCGAGTCAAGGTCTTTGTGATCACAGATCACAAGATTTAGATTGTTCGTATTGCCAGATACGGGGCGATCAGCGTGATCGTCCGCCAGGCGTCCTTGCGGCTTCGCCTGGCGATGTCGCGTTGCGCCGACGGACCTTCTTTCCTCCCGCTCCGCCGGCTGGAGCCAAGGCTGGGTGAGGCGCGTCTTCGTCGTCCCGGGAGGCAATCTCTCGCTGCTTCTGCTCTTCCAGCAGATGGTCGACGATTACTTTCTCCGCGCGGCGAATGTCGCGCGTGATTCCGGCAGCGGCGGCGCGTCCATTGCCGGATCTCAGTGCGGCGAGAATCTGACGGTGCGGGTGATCGTCGCTTCTGATTGCTATGCCGCCGTAGATGTCGCTGCGCACGACATAGCTGAGCTGCGGGCCGACCCGCAGCCAGAGGCTTTCGATCAGCCGCAGCAGCAAGGCACGTCGAGCTGCAACGTAGACGAGGTGGTGAAACTCCCGATTAAGGCGGAGTGCTGCCTCCAGATCGCGCACGTCGGAGGCTTCTTCGAGCGTCGTGAGCACCCGTTCGAGCCGATCCAATTCGCGCGGCGTGATGCGGGTCGCCGCTTCGGCAGCCGCCTTGCTTTCGAGTGCCACGCGAATAAGGCAGAGTTCTTCGTAGTCGGTCGGACTGAGGATCGGAACCGTCAGCGTGCCGCCGGCCGAACCGACGAGCGCATTCTCTGCCTCAAGCCGCCGCAGGGCTTCCCGTATCGGCATCATGCTTGTGCCGAGAGCGTCGGCCAGCTCGCGGATGACGATGCGCTGGCCGGGCAGCATCTTGCCTGCAACGAGAGCGTCCCTGATCCGGTCGTAAACCTTTTCATGGACGGTGGAGTGGCTCACCGGAGAGAAGTCAGGGAGCCTCATTGAATTCTTCATGCGCACTCGTTCTGCTTTTGGTGGCATGCACCAGCGGCGCACATGATCGTCCGATCGCGCGCCATGGCTCCACGTGCACGCAATACTATTCGGTTTGATCAGTGATCACAAGATAGTGCGGCGGCGTCAAACCAGCGAGGCGATGAATTCGACGGCCTTGCTGTCGTTGGCGGCCCGCCAAGTCTCGGTGCGATAGAGGCCGAGCAGACCGTGCACGAGCCCCCAGATGCGGAAGACGCGCGCCTTCGCATCCTTCCTGTCGCCGATGGCAACGATGGACGCAGCCGTGACGCGGCGAACCGCTGGGCCGATTCCGGAGGCCGCGCCGTACCATTTGCGCAACGGCATGGAGAACATGAGGTCGTAGAGATGTCCGTTCTCGAGCGCGAAGCGGGCATAGCTGCTCGCGAGCTGGCGCGGCTCACCGGGCGGCACTTTTTCGAGCGCATCGGCAAGGTGGGCGAAGCCTGCGGCGGCCACCTCGACCTTGAGCGCATCGAGAGAGGCGAAGTGGCGATAGAGCGCGCGATGATTGACGCCGATCCGTTCGGCCACGGCACGCAAGGTCAGCGCGTCGCGGCCGCCCGTGGCGAGGAGCGCGAGCGCGGCTTCGACCGCGGCGCGTCTGGCATCGCCGTGGTGGAAGGTCTCGCGCGTCGGCTTACGGGGCACGAGGAGGCTAGGCGCGGCCGCGCGAGACGTGCCAGTTGACCTGCATCTCGCCGATCTCGGCACCGTCTTCGTTCTTCAGGCTGACGACGACGGGAAAGCGCACCTTTCCTTCGGTTTTGACCGTGCTGAGCAGGGCGTCGGGTTCGCCGTCGACGCGCGCTTCCGCCGACACGCTGCCCTTGGCCGGGCCGAGGTAGCGGATCGTCGCCTCGGCGGCGACCGGCCGGACCTCGAACAGGATCGGGGCGAAGGCGCCGGCCATGGCGGCTCCCGACGCGGTTTCGCCGAGCGCGAAGAGGGCGGCCGCATGTTGCGTGCCGATATGGTTCAGGCCCTCGGGCCGGAAGGGCAGGTGCGCCGAAGCGTGGCCCTTTCCGATCGCGTCGATCTCGACGCCGGCATGACGGGCGAACGGGACGCTCCGGCCCAGCTGGGTGCGGATCGTGTCGTAGAGCATGGTGCGGGCGTTGAATGTCTCCATTGGAGACATATAGGCGCTGCCGCGGGCTTTGTCGAGATTCCTCTCGCAGAACGGCCGCAGCCGGCCGTTTGTCAGGTTCGCGTAAGCATGGAGGACTACGTTTGCTCTCTTGCAGAACAACTGCACGAACAATGAACGCCAGCGGCGTCTTTGCTGGCGTTCAGGTCATTGCTCGGGGGAAACGACAGCGTGAATCGATATTTGAGTAAGGACTTCCTGTCCGGGCTGATGTTCGTCGGCTTCGGCCTGGCGACGCTCTACTTCGGACAGAAGCTGGCCATCGGCACGGCCGTACGCATGGGGCCGGGCTACGTGCCGCGCATGCTGTCGCTGATCCTCCTGGGATTGGGCCTCCTAATTTGCGTGTTCGCGCTGATCAATCCCGGCGAGCAGGTCGAGAAGCCGAAGTGGAAGCCGATCACCCTGGTAACCATCGGCATCGTCTGTTTCGCGCTCCTCCTCGAACGCGCCGGCCTCTTTCCGGCGCTGGTCGTGCTGATCCTGATCTCCTCGCTCGCCGGCGAGGAATTCAAGCTCCTCGAAGTGATCGGCAACATCGTGGTGCTGTCGATTCTCTGCGTCATCGTCTTCAAGCTCGGACTGGGCATGAACATCTCGATCCTGCAAGGGGTGTGGTAAGATGGATCTGCTGCACAATCTGGCCCTCGGACTGGGCGTCGCCGTCAGCCTGCAGAACCTCACTTACGCCTTGCTGGGCTGCATGGTCGGCACGCTGATCGGCGTGCTGCCCGGCATCGGGCCCGTGGCGACCATCGCCATGCTGCTGCCGATCACCTTCCACCTGCCGCCGACGGCCTCGCTGATCATGCTGGCCGGCATCTATTACGGCGCACAGTATGGTGGTTCGACGACCTCGATCCTGGTCAACCTGCCAGGCGAAGCCTCGTCGGTGGTGACCTGTCTCGACGGCTACCAGATGGCCCGCAACGGGCGAGCGGGGGCGGCGCTCTCGATCTCGGCGGTAGGTTCGTTCTTCGCCGGCACGGTCGGCACCATCCTGATCGTGCTGTTCGCCGAGCCATTGACCCTGATGGCGCAAAAATTCGGTCCGGCCGACTACTGTTCGCTGATGGCGCTGGGCCTGATCGCGGCGATCGTGCTGGCCAGCGGTTCGGTCACTAAGGCCATCGCCATGGTCTTCCTCGGCCTGCTGTTCGGCCTGGTCGGCACCGACGTCAACACCGGCGCCCAGCGCTACACGTTCGACATCCCCGAACTCAGCGACGGCATCGACTTTGCGCCGATCGCGATGGGCCTGTTCGGCATCGCCGAGATCGTGGTCAACCTGGAACGGCATCTCACGCGAACGGGCGCGATCAAGGTTTCCTCGCTGTGGCCGACCAGAGACGAAATGCGGCGGGCCATTCCCGCAGTCCTGCGCGGCACCACCCTGGGCTCGATCCTCGGCGTGCTGCCGGGCGGTGGTCCGACGCTGGGTGCCTTCTCGGCCTATACGCTCGAGAAGAAGCTCTCGAAGACGCCGCAGATGTTCGGCAAGGGCGCAGTCGAAGGCGTGGCGGCACCCGAGGCCGCGAACAATGCCGCAGCGCAGACCTCGTTCATCCCCATGCTGACCCTGGGCATCCCGTCCAACGCCGTGATGGCCCTGATGGTCGGCGCCATGATCATCCAGGGCATCCAGCCGGGGCCTGAGGTCATGACCAAGAAGCCGGATCTCTTCTGGGGCATGATCGTCTCGATGTGGATCGGCAACGCCATGCTGGTCATCATCAACCTGCCGATGATCGGCATGTGGGTGAAGCTGCTGACGGTGCCGTACCGCTTCCTGGCTCCGGCGATCCTGCTCTTCTGCTGCATCGGCGCGTACAGCCTGCAGAACAGCACCTTCCACGTGATGCAGGTCGCCGTCTTCGGCGTGCTGGGCTACATCTTCGTGCGATTGGGCTGCGAGGGCGCGCCGTTCCTGCTGGGACTGGTGCTGGGACCGCAGATGGAAGAGTACTTCCGTCGCGCTATGCTGCTGTCGCGTGGCGATCCAATGGTCTTCCTCGAACGTCCGATCAGCCTCGGCCTGTTGATCGCGACGGCTGCTCTGCTGGTCCTGATGGCTCTGCCCAGCGTCAAGAAGGCGCGCGAGGAAGCTTTCCAGGAAGAGGGCTGAACACGATACAGGCCGGACTTCCGACCTTTACCCGGAGCCGCGTGGGCATCAGCAAGCCCCCGCGGCCAACGCGGTATCCGACAATCGAATCGCCGCCCTGGTTTGCGACATAGAGGAAACGCTGCGCGGGATCGAAGGCGAAGAAGCGCGGCGTGCCGCCCTTCGTCGGAACCCATTGGCGTGGCGTGAGCGTGCCCTTACCGGCGTCGATGCCGAACACGCCGATACTGTCGTGGCCGCGGTTTGACACGTAGACGTTGCGGCCGGCGCGATCGACCCAAATCTCCGCGCCGGTGCTGTAGCCGGTGAAGTCCGGCGGCGTGGACGGCACGGTCTGCAGGGGTGTCAGTTCGCCGCTGCGGCGACCCTGACGATAGGTCGTGATCGTGGAATCCAGCTCGTTGATGACATAGGCCAGCGCCTTGGTCGGATGGAAGTCGATATGGCGCGGGCCGGCACTCGGGCGTGCGGCAACGCGATTGGCTTCGATCAGCACGCCGCGCCGCCTGTCGAGGCGATAGCCGATCACGCAGTCCGATCCTTTGCAGAGCAGGTAGAAATAGCGGCCCTGCGGATCGAGCGGATTGTGGTGCGGCCGCACGTTCTTCTGCTCCACGCGATGCGGACCGAGCGGCGCGGTAACGGCCGTCAAGGTGGTGTAAGCACCGAGCGCACCGTCACGCCCGATGGGCAGGGCCGCGATGGAGTCCGAGCCGTAGTTGCTGACGACCAGAAAGCGGCCGCTGGCGTCGAAGGCGAGGTGGATGGGGTTGAAGCCGCCGGTCGGCTGGCGGTTCAGGACGGCGATACGGCCGGTTTCCGGGTCGACCGTGTACGACGTCGCCTCGCTGCGATCGCCATGGACCGAATAGAGGCGGGTACCCGCAGCATCGAGCGCAAGGAACGAGGGGTTCTCCAGCCCGGCGAGATGCTGGATGTGCCGGAAGGCGCCGCTGCGTGGATCGACGCGATAGACATTGATGCCGTTGCCGCGACCCTGACGCTCGGGCGTGGTGTAGCTGCCGACATAGGCGAAAAGTCGGTTTGTGCTCATCCCGCCATTGTCGGCGGCCGGTCGACAGAAGGTCAACGTACCGCTGCAACGATCAACGCGGCGCCCAGGACGACAAGAACGATGCCGGCAAGCTCGCGCCGGCTCACCGATTCGCGAAAGACGCGGCGCGAGACGACATAGCTGAACACGACTTCGATCAGGATCAGGGTTCGCACTTGCGATGCCGGCGCGAGGGCCAGCGCCGTCACGTTGGTGAGCGAGGCCAGCGCGCCGGCGACGCCGGCAAAGGTCGAGACCCGCCATTGCCGCAGCGCTGCCAGGACGATCGTCGGGTTGCGGGCGAGCAACCAGCCGCCGAGCAGCAGCGTCTGCACGAGCTGGCTCCAGAAGAGCGTCTCGGCCGCAGCAAGGAAGGGCGAGGCGCATTCGAGAGCGAGATTGGCGCCGCGATAGCTGACCGCCGAGATGGCGAAGGTCGCCCCGGAGGCAAGGCCGTTGAGGGCGGCCGCATCGGTCCAGCTTCGCGCGCCGGTCGCACTGGCATTGAGGCGCGGCGACAGAAGCACGACGCCGCAGGTGGCGAGGCCAACGGCCAAAGCCGTCGTCAGCGACAGGGATTCGCCAAGGAACAGGACGGAGAAGATCGCGACCTGGATGACCTCGCTCTTGGAATAGACGAGGCCGATGGCGAAGCTGCGTGCGGCCATGGCCCGAAGCAGAAAGGCCGTGCCCGCCATCTGGCTGAACGCAGCGGCCGTCACCCAGCCGGCGAAGGTCCAGGTCAGAGTCGGTAACTCGAATCCGCCGAGCGCGAGGAGGATGCCAAGCCACAATGTCAGTACGGGCATGCCGTAGAGGAAGCGCACCAGCGTTGCGCCGAGCGTGCCCAGCTCGCCGATCAAGTGTCGCTGCGCGGTATTGCGGGCAGTCTGTGCTGCAGCGGCAAAGACGGTGAGGGGGATCCAGAGCCAGGAAGGAGGAATCACGTCCTTTGCCCGGACCGGTTGCTGCGTTTGACCATGTTGAACAATTGTTCATAAGATCGCGCCAACTGGTCGTCGACCGTAAAAAAGAACGTTTGGGAGTGAATGCCATGACTTCGATCGACTTACGCCGTGCTGGCCGTCGCCAGATTCTGAAAGGCGCTGGCGCACTCGCCACAGCCGGCATCATCGGCGCGCCGGCTATCGTCAAAGGCCAGAGCGGCGCCATCAAGATCGGCGTGCCGACGATCCTGTCGGGCCGCGTCGCCGTGCTCGGCCAGACCAGCGTCGGCGGCCTCAAGGTCGTGTTCGACAAGGTGAACGAGTCGGGCGGCATCAACGGCCGCAAGATCGAAATGGTCGTTCGCGATTCCAAAGGCGCGCCGCAGGAAGCGGCCAAGGTCACGCGCGACCTGATCAACAACGACGGTTGCCAGATCATCATCGACGCCGAGGCCTCGAGCGGCGCTTTTGCGGTGCAGGAAGTGATCCGCGAGATCGGCGTGCTCTGCATGCACACCAACTCGGAAACCTCGTCGCTGACCGCCGATCCTAAGCTGCATGTCCCGACGGCGTTCCGCACGGCCCGCCAGGGCATTCACGACGCGATCGGCGGCGGCGACTACGCCGCCAAGATCGCGAAGGCCAAGGGCCTGAAGAAGTGGGCGACCTGCTCGCCGGACTACGCTTACGGCCGCTCGAATACGGCCGAGTTCATGGAGTATGCCAAGCACTTTGACGGCAATATCCAGGTAGTCGAGGAATCCTGGCCGAAGCTCTTCCAGCCCGACTACACCGAGGTCGTGACCAAGGTGCTGAACGCCAAGGCCGACGCCATGTATTCGGCGTTGTGGGGCGGCGATCTGGTGGCCTTCATCGACCAGGCCAATCTCTACGGCCTGTTCGACAAGCAGGCTTCCTTCATGGTCAATCTCGGCGACTACGGCGTCGTCGATCAGGTCAAGCAGTTCCCGCAGGGCGTCTACTCGGGCGGTCGCTACAACCGCACGGTGCCGCCGACCAAGGAAAACGAGGAGTGGTACCAGAACTACGTCAAGACCCAGAAGCACAAGCCGACCAACTGGTCGTGGGAGAATGACGTGGCGGCCCAGATGGTCGTCGAGGCGCTCAAGAAGACCAACGGCGACACTAACGGCAAGAAGCTCGCCGAAGTGATCAAGGGCCTGACGATCAAGACACAGTTCGGCGTCGGCGGCTCGGTGACCATGCGGGCTGAAGACAATACGCTGGTGAATTACATCATCGGTTACGGCGTCTCGCTCTCCAAGGAGCCGTATATTGCCGACTTCCAGACCTCGCCCTGGGAGCCGATCTACGAGCTCGAGAAGCAGTGGAAGAAGAAGCAGGGTTACGCCTGATCCACTCAGTCGCTGCACTGTTCTCGCCAGCCCTTTCCGCCGTGTGGCGGAGAGGAGTGATGGGGCGAACAAGAAAATCTGGGAGTTCCCGTGGATCTTGACGCGTTGATGCGCTGCGTCGGAACGACGTCGTGTGTCGTGACCCAACTTACCAGCGGCATGATCATCGGCATGCTGCTGTTCCTGATCGCGTCGGGCGTGACGCTGATCTTCGGCGTGCTGAACGTTATCAACTTCGCGCACGGCTCGCTCTACATGATCGGCGCCTACGCGGCGTGGACGTTCTACCAGCTCACCGGCAGCTACTTCGTTTCCGCCCTTGGCGCGGCGGTGGCGGTCGGCGTGCTGGGGGTCCTGTTCGAGCGGTTCCTGATGAGCAAGGTCTATGGCTCGAACGTGCTGATGCAGCTTCTTGTCTGCTACGCCGTCGTGCTGATCTCAGACGACCTGATCAAGATCATCTGGGGGCCGGTGTCGCTCTCGATGGGCATGCCGGTGGAGTTCCGCCTGCCGCCGCTGCGCTTCTTCGGCGGCGTTGTGCCGCCGTTCTACATTTTCATGATCGTGACGGCGATGGCGATCGGCCTGCTGCTCTGGCTGGTGATCGCGCGCACGCGCTTCGGCAATATCGTGCGCGCCGCCGCCGTCAACGGTCCGATGGTGTCGGCGTTGGGCATCCGGGTGAACCTCTACTATGCCGCGGTGTTCGGCATCGGCAGCGCGCTGGCGGGGGCGGCAGGAGCCTTGGCCGCTCCGGTGCGGTCGCTGACGCCGGGCATGGGCTTCTCGATCCTGATCGAGTCCTTCATCGTCACGGTGATCGGCGGCATGGGGTCGATCGTCGGCGCCTTCGTCGCTTCGATCATCATCGGTCTCACACGCTCCTTCGGCAGCATCGGGTTCCCGCTGTTCGTCGACGGCGTGATGTTCCTGATCATGGCGCTGGTCCTGATCTTCAAGCCGAGCGGCCTGTTTGGTCGCCCGCACAACAAGTAGGTCGGCCATGACTGGACGCTGGCGCGATCTCGCCTTGGCAGGAGCGGGGCTCGTTGTCCTGCTGCTGGTGCCGCTGTTCGGCGCCCCTCCCGCCATCCGCGACTTCATCATGTTCGGCATGGCCTATGGGCTGCTGGCCATGTCGCTCAACCTTCTGATCGGCTACTCGGGGCTGGTTTCCTTCGGGCATGCCATGTTCTTCGCCTCGGGCGCCTATGCCTTCGGGCTCGCCATGCAATCGGGCAAGTTCTCGATCCCGGCGGCGTTCGCGCTGGCGATCGTCTTCACGGCCGTCCTGGCGTTGATCGTCGGCGCGATCTGCGTGCGGCTGAACGAAATCTACTTCGCCTTCCTGACGCTCGCCTTCCAGATGCTGTTTTACAATATCATCCTGGGCTGGGTGTCGTTCACCGGCGGCGACCAGGGGCTGATGGGCGGCATCCCGCGACCGAAGTTCCTGGGCATCGACCTGGCCGACCGAACGCAGCTCTATGTGTTCTGCAGCGTGGCCTTCATCGTCTGTATCGCCATCCTGCGCCAGCTCGTGACATCGCCATTCGGCTACACCCTGCGGCTGATCCGGGACAATCAGGAGCGGGCGGCCTTCCTGGGTGTCAACGTGCCCCTGGTGAAGCTGACCTGCTTCGTGATCTCGGCCTGCGTGGCGGCGGTCGGCGGTATCCTGCTGACGCTGTTCGTGTCCGGCGCCTATCCCAACTTCGGCTTCTGGACGACCTCCGGCGAGGCGATCTTCATGATCCTCCTGGGCGGCTCCAACGTCTTCCTGGGCCCGTTGGTCGGCACGGTCATCCTGCGCCTGCTGAACGACATCACCGTGACCTACACCAGCCACACCGAACTGGTGCTGGGCATCGTGATCCTGGTCCTGGTGCTGGGGCTGCGCAAAGGTCCGCTCGACCTGATCGCCGAGCGGCTGGAAAACCGGCGTCAGGCGGCGGCGCAGGCGGTGCGCGATGCCGCCGACGCCGGGGCCACAGAGAGCCGGGCCACCGAGACCGGGAAGGGTGGCTCCTGATGCTGAAGCTCGAAAACCTCAAGAAATCCTTCGGCGGCGTCGCGGCGACCCGGGACGTGACGCTCGACTTCGCCGACGGATCGCTGACCGCCGTCATCGGCCCCAATGGCGCCGGCAAGACGACGCTGTTCAACCTGATCACCGGCCGCTTCCCGATAGACAGCGGCCGCATCCTGCTGGGCGGCGAGAATATCGCGGGACTGTCGCGGCGCGAGATCGTGCGACGGGGCATCGGTCGCGCCTTCCAGGTGGCAAGCCTGTTCCCGACGCTCACCGTCCGCGAGGCACTGGCGGCCGCCGCGCAGGCCCATCAGCGGCGCGAAACCGCGATGCTGGTCGGTTTTCCCACCGCCGCGGCCATGAACCATGCCGACGAGGTCATGGAGCTGCTGGGGCTGGCGCGCGTCGCCGGCATCCTGAGCCGAAACCTCAGCCACGGCGACCAGAAGCTGCTGGATATCGGTCTGGCGCTGGCGCTGGAGCCCAAGGTGCTGCTGCTCGACGAGCCGACGGCCGGCATGGGGCCGGAGGAGCGCTGGCGCATGATCGAGACGGTGCAGCGCCTGTGGCGGGCCCGCGGCATGACCCTGATCTTCATCGAGCACGACATGGATATCGTCTTCAAGGTCGCCCAGACGGTGCGCGTGCTGTCCTACGGCGCGGTGCTGGCCGAAGGCACGCCGGAGGAAGTCCGCCGCAACCCGCAGGTCATCGAGGCCTATCTCGGCAAGTCGGCGCACGGTTCGGCCGAAGGAGCGGCGGCGTGAGCGCGGCGGAGATCCTGACGCTCGACGGCATCGACGTCTTCTACGGCGCCAGCCAGATCCTGTTCGGCGTCTCGTTCGGCGTCGAGAAGGGCCAGTCGCTGGCGCTGCTCGGCCGCAACGGTGCCGGCAAGAGCACGACCATGAAGGCGATCATCGGTCTGGCGCCGCCCAGGCGCGGCGCCATTTCGGTCCATGGCATGGCGGTGCAGAAGTTCACGGCCGACCGGATCGCCCGCGAGGGCATCGGCTTCGTGCCGGAGGACCGGCAGATCTTCCCCGAGCACTCGGTCGAGGACAATCTCAAGATCGGCATCAAGACGGGTGTCGGTGGGCGCTCCGACTGGACCCTGGAGAAGATCTACGACGTCTTCCCGATCCTGGCCTCGATGCGCACCCGCATGGGCGGCCGCCTTTCGGGCGGCGAGCAGCAGATGCTCACCATCGCGCGCACCCTGATGGGCAACCCCGACGTGCTGCTGCTCGACGAGCCCAGCGAAGGGCTGGCGCCGATTATCGTCGAGAAGATCGGCGAGCTGATCCAGCGGCTGCGCAGCATGGGCATCACCCTGATCGTGGCCGAGCAGAACATGCATTTCTGTCTCGACATCGCGAGCCATGTCGCCGTGATCGACAAAGGCCACATCGTCTATCGCGGCTCGATCGACGAGCTGCGCGCCAACGACGACGTGAAGAAGCGCTATCTGGCCGTCTGATTGGCCGTCTGCAGCACGACCCTGAGGCCGGGGCGGGCGTCTTCGAGCCTGATCGTGAGGCCATGCAGGCCGGCGATGGCCTTCACCATGGCGAGGCCGAGGCCGCTGCCCGAGGTCGAGCGGCTGCGGTCGAGGCGATAGAAGCGGTCGAACACCTTGTCGTGCTCGATGGTCGGGATGCCCGGGCCGTTGTCTGCAACCTCCAGCTCGAAGCCCGTCTCCTGCTTGCGCAGGCGGAGCGAGAGCTTCGTGCCGGCCGGCGTGTGGCGCAGCGCGTTCTCCAGAAGGTTGGACACGAGCTGGGCAAAGAGCTGGCGGTCACCGATCAGCCTCACGCCGCTGTCGATCTGCACCTCGAGCGGATGCTCGGCATCCTCGGCGACCGGCGTGTAGGTTTCGCCGAGGCTCGACAGCAGGTCGGACAGATCGAAGTCGGCGAAGCCGCTCTTCTGCGCGCCGGCCTCGACCTGGGCGATGCGCAGCAGGGCAGAGAAGGTCTCCAGCAGCGAGTCGGCTTCCTCGATGGCGGCGTCGGTCGCCGCCTCGTAGTCGGCGGTCGAGGTGGCGCGCTCGCGGGCATCTTCGAGCTGCTGGCGCAGGCGGCCGAGCGGCGTACGCAGGTCGTGGGCGATGTCGCTCGACACCTGGCGCAGCCCGTCCATGAGCTGCTGGATGCGGGCCAGCATGGCGTTGAGGCTGGAGACGAGCTGGTCGATTTCGTCGTGCGTGCCGCGCACCGGGATGCGCGCCGAAAGATCGCCTTCCATGATGGCACGGCTGGTGCGGGTGATGGTGTCGATGCGGCGCAGGAAGTTGGCACCCAGCACGGCGCCGCCGGCAATCGCCAGCAGCAGGGCGAGCCCGCTCGACCAGAAGAAGGCGCGCACGATGGCATGCTGCATGTCGGTGAGCCGCGTCGAATCCTGGGCCACCAGCAGGAACGAGCCGTCGGGGAGGGTGAGGCCGAAGCCCATCAGCTTCGAGCGGTCGATATCGGCCTCAGGCGCCTCGCGCTGCGGGATGAAGTCTATCGAGCCTTCGACCGGCGGCATGCCGGGCAGGTTGCCGACCACGACGCGGCGGTTGGGCGCCTGCAACAGATAGAAGATGGGGCCGCGCGTGCGGAAGTTGATGCGCCGCGTGATCTGGTCGGCGAGGCCGGAAAGGCCGCTGCGCCGGTGTACCTCGGCAAGCTGATAGGCCTCGGAGCGCAGCACCGCCGACATGTCGCTCTGCATCGCCGCCGTCGCCGTCCAGTAGACGGTGACGAACAGCGCGCCGGCCGAGAGGATGAACAGGACGGCGTAGAGCAGCGGCAGGCGGAAGCTTGCCGAGCGCAGGATCCTAATCAGGCGCCCGGACGACATAGCCGGCCCCCCTGATCGTATGGAGCAGGGGCTTGTCGAAACCCTTGTCGATCTTGGAGCGCAGCCGGCTGATATGCGTCTCGACGATGTTGGTCTTGGGGTCGAAGTGGAAGTCCCAGACCTTTTCGAGGAGCATGGTGCGCGTCACCACCTCGCCGGCATGGCGCAACAGATACTCCAGGATTTTGAACTCCTGGGCCAGCAGATCGATGCGCTTGCCGCCGCGTGTCACGGTGCGCGCCAGCAGGTCCATCTCGAGATCGCCGACGCCCAGCGAGGTTGCTGCCACGATCGGCGGCCGGCGGGCGAGGGCGCCGATGCGCGCCCGCAGCTCGGCGAAGGCGAAGGGCTTGGTGAGGTAGTCGTCGCCGCCGGCTTCGAGGCCGGCCACGCGATCGTCGACGCCGCCCATCGTGGTGAGGAAGAGCACCGGCGCCGTCATGCCGGAGGCGCGCGCGGCCTTCACGAGCGAGAGCCCGTCCATCGCCGGCAGCATGCGGTCGACGATCAGCACGTCATACTTCTCGCCCGTGGCGAGGTAGAGCCCGTCGCGGCCGTTGTCGGCGTGGTCGACCACATGGCCGTGCTCGCGCAGGCCTTTGGCGATGTAGTCGGCGGTCTGTTTGTCGTCTTCAACGAGGAGGATTTTCACGACGCCCGTCTAACCGGCGCCGAGCCCCGGCGCAACGCTCCCCAACTATACAAACATTCAATCTGGCGGCCATCGGGACGCTACAGGTCGAAGCCCATATTCCGCGTGCCCCCAAGGAGGAGGTTTTAGATTATGAGCAAGACCAAGACCCGTATTCTGACTGCCCTGGCGCTGACGACCGCTCTCACGGCGCCGGCGCTCATCGCGCCGATGTTCACCGCGCCGGCAGCCGTTGCCGGCCAGCCTGTGGCCGCAGTCCAGGATTTCTCGGATCTGGCCGCCAAAGTCACCCCCGCCGTCGTGAACGTGGCCGTGACCATGAAGGCCGGCGCCGAGGATGGCGACGAGGCCCGCATGTCGGGCAACGCTCAGCAGCAGCAGATGGAAGAGTTCATGAAGCGCTTTGCCGAGCGCTTCGGCCAGCCAATGCAGCCGGGCCCGCGTCCGGACGGCAAGCGTGCGCCGTCGAAGGAGAAGGCCCAGGCCGTCGGCACGGGCTTCATCGTCGATGCTAAGGGCACGATCGTCACGAACTACCACGTGGTCGGCAAGGCCGACTCGATCACCATCACCATGGCGGACGGCACCAAGCTGCCGGCCAAGATGCTGGGTGGCGACGAGAAGACGGACCTGGCCGTGCTCAAGGTCGAGAGCGACAAGCCGCTGCCGTTCGTCACCTTCGGCGACGCCGGCAAGGTGCGCGTCGGCCAGGCGGTGATGGCAGTCGGCAACCCGTTCGGCCTTGGTGGCACCGTGACCACCGGCATCGTGTCGGCGCGCGGCCGTGACATCCACTCCGGTCCGTTCGACGATTACATCCAGACCGACGCGGCCATCAACCGCGGCAACTCGGGCGGCCCGCTGTTCGACATGGACGGCAAGGTGATCGGCATCAACACCGCCATCTTCTCGCCGACCGGCGGCAACATCGGCCTGGGCTTCGCCATTCCGTCCTCGCTCGCCGAGCCGGTGGTGGCCCAGCTGAAGGACAACGGCCGGGTCGAGCGCGGCCTGCTGGGTGTCCAGATCCAGCCGATGAGCAAGGAGATCGCCGAGAGCCTGTCGCTCAACAGCGAGAAGGGTGCCCTGGTGGCGATGGTCCAGCCGGACAGCCCCGCTCTGGCCGCCGGCGTGAAGTCGGGCGACGTGATCGTGAGCGTCGACGGCAAGAAGATCGAGGGCGTCAAGGAGCTGACGCGCATGATCTCCGCCATCAAGCCGGGCACGTCGGTGAAGCTGGGTGTGTGGCGCGACGGCAAGGACATGAGCCTGACGGCGAAGGTCGGCGACCAGAAGGAAGAGTCGGCGATCATCAAGGCCAAGGCCGACGGCAAGTCGGGTGAGGCTGCCAAGGCTCAGCCGCTGTCCTACGGCGTGTCGCTGGCGCCGCTCTCCTCGGAGGCGCGCAAGCAGCTCGGCCTCGACGGCGAGATGAAGGGTGTCGTAGTGGCCACGGTCGAGCCGGGCAGCCCGGCCGACGACCAGGGCCTGAAGGCCGGCGACGTCCTGCAGCAGGTCGGCAAGGACTCCGTCGACAGCCCGAAGAGCGCCGTCGAGAAGCTCACGGAAGCGAAGAAGACCGGCAAGCCGGTGCTGATGAAGGTGTATCGCGAAGGCATGACCCGCTTCGTCGCGATCTCTCCCCGCAGCGCCTGAGGCCGGTAGGACCCACTCAAGGGAGGCTCCAGTAACGCCTGGAGACTTGGGGGCGGGGTTGGTGCCTGGGCTATCTCTCCCCGGGTCATGGGTGCCAACCCCGTTCGCAGTTCCTAATCCGAGTTGGGTGGAGGCCCCCGCCGCCACCCACTACCTACCGCCCCGCACCGCAAACTCATCCCCGGGTTGGTGTTGGGCGGTTTTTTTGAGCGAATTCGTTAAGGGGGAGGCAGCCGGTCAACGGCTGTCTTGGGAGGGTGGGGCTAGGCAGCGTACGTACCTAGTACCCACTCTTTTCGCTGCCAGCCTACAGGGCTGGCATTACTTCTTTGGCCAGAAGCTCGACCGAGCGCGCCGATTCCTCGAACGACAGATCGCCAAAGGCGAGCCGGCAGAGGCAGTAGTTGATGCCGGCAATCTCGTTGTCGCGCATCAGCCGGTCGCGCACGGTCGAGGGTGACCCGGCGATGATGTAGCCACCCTCCAGAGCGGCCTCGAATTCGGCAGGGATCATCTGCCGCGGCAGGCCGACCCCGTTTTCGCGCCAGAGATGAATGAGGGCGTCGTACCACAATGCGAAGGCACGCTTGGCGGCCGACTGCGCTTCATTGTCGGTTTCGCCGACCACGACATGGCGGCTGAGTCCGATCAGGGGCATGTCTTCCTCGGCGCGGTCCAGCGCCTTCCAGGCCGCGCGATAGCGGGCGGCGAACTGGCCGACGGCCTCGGCCTTCATGCCGACCACCGTATTGCAGGCCTGCTGCGCCAGCCGGTCCGCGCTCTCCAGAGAGTTGGCGCCATACCAGAGCGGCGGGTGCGGGCGTTGCACGGGCCGCATCTCCATCGGCACGTCCTTGAAGGTGAAGAATTTGCCTTGATGGTCGAGACGCTCCCGCGTCAGCCCCTTGAGGAGGACTTGCAGCGCTTCGGCAAAACGTTCCGGCCCCGTGGCGGGGTCGACGCCATAGTAGCCGACTTCATAGGGAGAGATGCCGCGCCCGACGCCGAGTTCCAGCCGGCCACCGCTCATCTGGTCGAGCATGCAGATCTCGTCGATCAGCCGCAGCGGGTGGTAGAGGTTCACGGTGTAGACCAGCGGCCCGAAGCGCAGCCGCTTGGTCCGCTGCGCCACGGCAGCGAGGAAGACGCTGGGCGACGGCGCCATGCCCAGCGGCGTCGCGTGATGCTCGGCCAGATGATAGGCGTAGAAGCCCGCGCGCTCGTAGAGTTCGACCAGGCGCAGGCGATCTTCGAATTGCCGGCCGAGGTCGGGGCCGGCGCGATCCATGTGGTCGAAGACGCCGAATTTCAAAGCGCGCGTTTCTTCGAGGAGATCACACCGCTGGCGATGCCGTGCCACTCGATCGTGCCGGCGAGGCGGGAGTGCTCGATCTTCGGGCAGCGGTTCATCACGACCCTGAGGCCGGCCTTCTCGGCGCGCTCGGCCGCGGCTTCGTTCACGACGCCGAGCTGCATCCACACGATCTTCGCGCCGTGCCGGATGGCCTCGTCGGTAATGGGGCCGGCGGCTTGGGAATTGCGGAAGATATCGACCATGTCGGCCTTGACCGGCAGCTCGTCCAGCGAGGCGTAGACCTTCTGGCCCAGGATCTCCTGGCCGGCGGCGGCCGGGTTGACGGGGATGACCTTGTATCCCCAGTCTAGCAAGTATTTCATCGCGAAATAGGACGGTCGATTCCAGTTGGCCGAAGCGCCCACCATGGCGATGGTCTTGGTGTCGCGCAGGATCTTGCGCAGGTAGTTGTCTTCGTAATGGTCGCTGAAGGCGGCTGGCATGGGGGGAGTATACATGGCTCTGCCGAAGCTGTTCGAACCGATTTCGATCCGTGATGTCGCCCTGAAGAACCGCGTCGTCGTGGCGCCCATGCACCAGTATTCGGCGGTCAAGGGTTTCGCCACCGATTGGCACCTGATGAATGCCGGACGCTATGCCGCCGGCGGCGCCGGCCTCGTCATCATGGAGTCAACCAAGGTCGAGCGGCGCGGCTGCGGCACGATCGGCGATCTCGGCCTGTGGGACGATGCCTTCGTGCCCGGGCTGAAGCGCTGCACCGATTTCATCCGCCTGCACAATTCGGTTCCCGGCATCCAGCTCGGCCATTCCGGCCGCAAGGCGCGGCGCTTCCGTCCCTGGGAAGGCGGGGCACCGCTGAAGCCATCGCCCGAGATCGACGACTGGGATCAATGGGAACTGGTGTCGTCGAGCGGCATAAACTCGCCCGAGTCCGATCCGACGCCACGCGCCCTTACCCGCGCGGAGATCCCCGAGGTCGTCGAGCGCTGGGGGCAGGCGGCCCGGCGTGCCCACGAGGCAGGCTTTGACGTGCTCGATGTCCATGCCGCGCACGGCTACCTGATCCACCAGTTCCTCTCGCCGTTCTCCAACGTGCGCAACGACGAGTATGGCGGCAGCGAACTCAACCGCATGCGCTTCTGCATCGAGGTGGTGGAGAGCGTGCGCGCCCACTGGCCGGCGTCGAAGCCGCTGTTTGTGCGCTTCTCCGTCGAGGACGACGCTGGCTGGGGCCCGGACCAGAGCGTCGCCCTGGCCAAGATCCTGAAGCCCAAGGGCGTCGACGTGATCGACTGCAGTTCGGGCGGCATGCGCGGCGCGCCGGTGGTGGGCTCGGGCCCCGTCACCTATGGCTACCAGGTGCCCTATGCCGAGCGGCTGCGGAAGGATGCCGACATCATGACCATGGCCGTCGGGTTGATCGTCCATGCCGATCAGGCGGAGCAGATCCTCCAGGAGGGCAGGGCTGACCTGATCGCGCTGGCACGGGAGCTGCTCTACAATCCCAACTGGCCGATGGATGCCGCGCAGAAGCTCGGCGTCGACCAGCAGTTCGGCTCGGTGCCGCCGCCGCAGGCCTACTGGCTCGCCAAGCGCGCGCAATCGGTGAAGAGCGTGGTCCCGTCGACGTACATGAAAGGCATGAATGCCGGCTGAAAGCCGATACGCCGACACAAAGAACGGAGCGAGGGATGGATACGGTAGTGCACAGTCGCATCGACATGAGCGAAGCCGAGTGGACCGCACGTTGCGATCTCGCGGCGCTCTATCGCATCACCGATCACTTCGGCTGGACCGACACGATCGACACCCACATGTCGGTGCGCATCCCGGGCGAGCCGAACTGCTTCCTGATCAATAACTACGGCGACCTGTTCGACGAGATCACCGCGTCCAGCCTCGTGAAGATGGATCTGGACGGCAAGGTCTATGGCAAGGATGGCCGGTTCAATGCCGCGGGTTTCACCATCCATAGCGGCGTCTACAAGGCGCGGCCCGACGCCAATTGCGTGATGCACACCCATACGCGCGCCGGCACGGGCGTCTCGGTGCTGAAGAAGGGCATCCGGCCGATCAGCCAGGACGCGCTCTCCGTGTACGACGATCTCGTCTATCACGAGTACGGCATGCCGACCTCGGACGAGGAATGCGAGGCGCTCGGCGCGACCTGCCAGGGCGGCAACTCGGTCGTGCTGCGCAATCACGGCCTGCTGACGGTGGGCGCGACCATCCCCGGTGCGTTGCGGCGCATGTACATGCTGGAACGCGCCTGCGAGGTCGAGGTGATCGCCCGCAGCCTCGACGAGGAGCCGGCGCCGATCGACCCGGATGTCGTGCGTCAGTACGGCGAGCGTGCCCGGCAGATGCGGGCCAATCCCGAGTACGGCGTGACCTACTGGAACGCCGCGCTACGCCAGGTTCAGGGCAAGGGGACCGACTGGCGGCAGTAACGCCCGACGCAGACGGCCGTCGGCGGAGAGGACGCGCCTAGCGCCCGTTCCACTCCGGCTTGGGCTTCTTGTTCACGAAGGCGTCGATGCCGGCCTGGGCATCCTCGCGCTGGATCGCGCCTGCCATGAACTCTGTGGCATAGGCATAGGCTTGGCCCAGTTCCATCGTCATGTGGCGGTGGAACATCGCCTTGCCCTCGGCGATCTGCTGCGGCGGCTGGGCGGCGATGCGATTGGCCAGCGCCATCGTCGCCGCATCGAGTTCGGTCGGTGGCACGACGCGGCTCACCAGCCCGTCACGCAACGCCGTTGCGGCATCGACGAACTCGCCGGTGAAAAGCATGTCGAGGGCGCGCTTGGGTCCGACGTTGCGGCCGACGGAAACCGAAGGCGTGCCGCAGAAGAGACCGTTGTTGATGCCGGACGTGGCGAAGGTCGCGGCGCTCGACGCCACGGCGAGATCGCAGGCGGCCACGAGCTGGCAGCCGGCCGCCGTCGCGACAGCCTTAACCTTGGCGATGACGGGCTGCGGCAGGCGTTGGATCGAGACCATCATCGCCGAGCAGCGCGTCAGGAGGCCGTGGTGGAAGGCGTAGTCGCGTGTCGAGGCGACCTCGCGCAGATCGTGGCCTGTCGAAAAGGCGCGGTCGCCCTGAGCCTCGATGACGACGCAGCGGATCTCGCGGTCCTTCGCGAGCTTGTCGAATTCCGCCTGCAGGGCGTCTATAAGCTCGCCCGAGAGCGCGTTCATGGCGTGAGGGCGGTTGAGCGTTAGGATCGCGACTCGACCTTCGTCGCGGCGCAACAGGACAGGTTCGTTGGGGGCGGCAGTCATGGCGCCAGTCTATGGGAAGAGGGGAGTTGCGTCATGCCGGTGATGTCGCCCGACGAGCTGTTGAAATTCCTCGACGAGCATTTTCCGCAGTCGTCGCACCTCAACCTGTCTATCGAGCACCTCGACGACAAGACCATCCGGCTGCGCCTGCCGACCGACGAGCGAAATCTGCGCCCGGGAGGCACCATCTCCGGTCCGACGTTGATGTGGCTGGCGGATTGCGGTTTCTATCTTTTGATCCTGGCCCAGCTCGGGCCGGTGGCGCTGGCCGTCACCACCAACCTCAACATCAACTTCATGCGCAAGCCCGAGCCGGGCGACGTGATCGGCGAAGGACGCCTGCTGAAGCTCGGAAAGTCGCTCGCGGTGGGCGATTTTACGATGTGGAGCGACGGCAAGCCCGACCCGGTGGCCCATGCCACGCTGACCTATGCAATTCCGCCCGCTTCAAGGAGTTAAGAGGAGGTATAATAATACCGCTATCTTAAGTCATTGAATCTAATAGGATATTTTTGGAGATTTGACATCTCCCGGTTCTCTCTCCATAAGCGCGCGCTCATTGGAAGAAAGAACCATGCATACCCTTAGCAACCGTACTGTCAGTCTCAAGACTGCCGACGTGCAGAAGAAGTGGGTGCTGATCGACGCCGACGGCCTCGTCCTCGGTCGGCTCGCCTCGATCATCGCCATGCGCCTGCGCGGCAAGCACAAGCCGACATTCACCCCGCACATCGATTGCGGCGACAACATCGTCGTGATCAACGCCGAGAAGGTGCGCCTGACCGGCCGCAAGGCCGAGCGGGAAGTCTTCTACTGGCACACCGGCCATCCCGGCGGCATCAAGGGCGAGACCCTGGGCAAGCGCCTCGAAGGCCGCTTCCCCGAGCGCGTCCTCATCAAGGCGGTCGAGCGCATGATCACCCGTGGTCCGCTCGGCCGTGCGCAGATGAAGAACCTGCGCGTCTTCGCGGGCCCCAACCACGAGCATGAGGCGCAGCAGCCGGAGAAGCTCGACGTTGCCGCAATGAACCGCAAGAATTCGAGGATCGGCTAACATGGCTACCGAACTTTCGTCCTTTGCCGAACTGAAGAAGGCGCCGGTCGTTGCCGGCACCCAGACTCCGGCGCCGCTCCGCGAGAAGGAAGTCGACAGCCAGGGCCGCGCGTACGCCACTGGCCGCCGCAAGAACGCGGTCGCCCGCGTGTGGGTCAAGCCCGGCACGGGCAAGATCACGGTCAACGGCCGCGACCAGACGATCTACTTCGCGCGTCCGACGCAGCGCATGATGATCCAGCAGCCGTTCGACGTGTCGCAGCGCAATGGCCAGTTCGATGTCGTTGCCACCGTGTCCGGTGGTGGCCTCTCGGGCCAGGCCGGTGCGGTTCGTCACGGCATTGCCCAGGCACTCTCGAAGTTCGAGCCCGGCCTGCGCGGCGCGATGAAGACCAGCGGCTTCCTCACCCGCGACAGCCGCGTGGTCGAGCGCAAGAAGTACGGCCGTGCCGGTGCCCGTCGCCGCTTCCAGTTCTCCAAGCGCTAATCTGCGGCTTGGTCTATCTTCGAAGGGCGCCGCGAGGCGCCCTTCGTTTTTGTGGAGTGGAGTAGCGATCTGATGTCCGGCCTCATCGTGCCCTTCAATGGCCTCGTCCCGAAGATCGACAAGTCGGCCTTCATCGCGCCGAACGCGACCCTGATCGGCAATGTCGAGATCGCCGCCAATTGCGGCATCTGGTTCGGCGCTGTCCTGCGTGGCGACGGCCCGCCGATCAGGATTGGCGAGAATTCCAACATCCAGGACGGCTGCGTGATCCACATCGCCGCGCGGGGCGTGGGGACGACCGTCGGCCGCAACGTCACCGTTGGCCATCTCGCGCTGCTGCATGCCTGCGAAGTGCAGGACGACTCCTTCATCGGCATGCACTCGACCGTGCTCGACGAGGCTGTCGTCGAGACCGGCGCAATGGTGGCGGCGGGCGCCGTCGTCACGCCACGCAAGATTGTGCGCAAGGGCGAGCTGTGGGCCGGCAATCCCGCCGTCAAGATGCGCGACATCACGGAGAAGGATCTCGAGTCCTTCCGCCGCTCCGCCGCAGGCTATGTGCAGCTCGCACAGGCCTATCGCGGCGATGTTCCGAAGGCTGCGGAGTAGCGCCTAGCGCTGAACGTTCGTACCTGCCGGCGAGGTGGGCTGGGCGAGGCCGGTGGGCGCAGGAGGAATTTCCATGTTCTTCCGCTCGAGAAGTTTCTCCATGGTCGCGACAGCTTCCGCCGGATGGCCGTTGTCGCAATCGATACGCGCACCGATGCGGGTATGATTGCGCTCGCCGTCGGAGTTCTCGCCGCGGCTGGCGGCATATCGGTCGAAGTACGAGATGAGCTGATTGCAGCGGGCCTTGGGATCGGGCGACGTCTGGCTGGAGACGGATTGTGCGGAGACGGTGTTCGTGGCGCCGGCAGCAAGGACGACAGCCAACACGAACGATGAACGAAACAAATCTGAAAACATTTCAGGCTCACGACTAGGCATGATCGCAACGGCCGGATCATGATCGGCACGAGCGTTTCCATCCGCGCCTGAAATGAGAGGTAGCCCAACGAACGGCAAGGCGGCGGCCATGCATGCCGGTCTTGCTATGGTAGGTGAGAGTGATGGTCGCTAGGCCGCTTGCGATTCGCCGATCGATGCCCAGAGTAACAATCACGAAACAAAAATGAGATGAGTCTCGATCAATGTCCAAGACGACACGCGCCACTGATCAACTCAAGAAGTCCGGCGTCGCCTTTTCCGTTCATACCTACGACTACGATCCGAACGCGGATCGGATCGGCCTTCAGGCGGCGGAAGCTCTTGGAGAATCGGCAGAGCGCGTGTTGAAGACACTGATGGCGCTGGTCGACGATAAGCCGGTCTGCGTCATCGTTCCGTCGGACAGCGAAGTGTCGATGAAGAAACTCGCGGCGGCCTTCGACGGCAAGTCTGCGCAGATGATGAAGCCGCCGGATGCCGAACGGATCACCGGCTACAAGGTCGGCGGCATCAGCCCCTTCGGACAAAAGCGACAGGTGCCGACCGTCATCGACGAGCGGGCGCTCGCCCACGACTATGTCTTCATCAACGGCGGTCAGCGCGGCCTGCAGGTGAGGCTCGCGCCGAAGCTGGCGCTGGAAGTTCTCGCCGCGAAGGCGGCGCCTCTGGCCGCCGATCACTGACGTCGTGTAATCGCGCGCCGGGCGTCTATTCGCCTGAGCGCACCTTCACGTAGCTGCCGGGCGCATCTTCGATGGCAGGCAGGCCGCCTTCGCCGGGTACGCGCGCAGGGACCTTGGGGCCGGAGAGGGCGGAGAGCCACTTGTCCCAGTCGTGCCACCATGAACCGGGAAACTCCTTGGCGCCGGCTTGCCATTCGGCGAGGGTCGGCGGGTTGGTCGCCGTCTCGTTCAGCCAGTGCTGGTACTTTTTGTTGCGCGGCGGATTCACGACCCCGGCGATGTGGCCCGAACCCGCCAGCATGAAACGCACGGGGCCCTTGAAGATCTGCGTTGCCTTGTAGACCGACTTCGCGGGTGCGATGTGATCTTCCTTGCCGGCCTGCAGATAGACCGGGATG
This sequence comes from Reyranella massiliensis 521, assembly GCF_000312425.1. Classification (GTDB taxonomy): domain Bacteria; phylum Pseudomonadota; class Alphaproteobacteria; order Reyranellales; family Reyranellaceae; genus Reyranella; species Reyranella massiliensis. The sequence goes on from NZ_HE997181.1 coordinate 1,868,898, forward strand.
GTGATCTTCCGGAGGTCGATCGGCACGCTGTCGACGACCAGTCCCCCCGGCTGGCTGAGCAGGTTCTTCTGGTACATGTTGCGCAGGTAGTAGCTGTGCAACGCCGCCGGCATCCGCGTGGCGTCGGCGTTCCAGTAGAGCAGGTCGAAGGGGAAGGGATCCTTGCCCATCAGATAGTTGTTCACGACGAACGACCAGATGAGGTCGTTGGCGCGCAGCATGTTGAACGTCGTCGCCATCTCGGCGCCTTCGAGATAGCCCTTCTTGCTCATCATCTGCTCGATGCCGGCGAGCTGATCCTCGTCAATGAAGACGCCCAGTTCGCCGGGTTCGGTGAAGTCGACCTGGGCAGTGAAGAAGGTGCAGGCGGCGATGCGATTGTCATCGCGCGCGGCCATGTAGGCGAGTGTCGTCGCCATCAAGGTGCCGCCGATGCAGTAGCCGATTGCCGAGACCTTGCGCTGCCCGGTCGCCTTCTCGATGGCATCGAGCGCCGCGAGGGGGCCCTTCTTCATGTAGTCTTCGAACACAAATCCCGCGAGGCGCTCGTCGGGATTGACCCAGGAAATCACGAACACCGTATAGCCTTGTTCCGTGGCCCACTTGATGAACGAGTTCTCGGGCTTGAGGTCGAGGATGTAGAACTTGTTGATCCAGGGCGGCACGATCAGCAGCGGAACCTGATAGACCTCCGCCGTCGAAGGGGCGTACTGGATGAGCTGTATCAGCTCGTTCTGATAGACCACCTTGCCCGGAGAGGTGGCGACATTGCCGCCGACCTTGAAGGCATCCATGTCGGTCTGCCGGATCGCCAGCTTGCCTTTGCCGCGCTCCAGGTCCGTCAGCATGTTCTGCAGGCCCTTGAGCAGGTTCTCGCCCTTGGACTCGACGGTTGCCTTCACGACCTGCGGATTGGTCATCGCGAAGTTCGAGGGCGACATCGCGTCGATGAACTGGCGCGTATAGAAGTCGACCTTCTTGGCGGTCTTGTCGTCGACGCCTTCGACCTCCTTTACCGTGCCCTGCAGCCAGCGCGCCGTGAGCAGGTAGGACTGTTTCAGGTAGTCGAAGACGACCTCGTCCTTCCAGGCCGGATCGTTGAAGCGCTTGTCTCCCTTGGCCGGTTCGGCGACCGGGGCGGCGGGCTGCCCCATCATCCGCTGCGCCGTGACTTGCCAGAGGTTCATATACTGCTGCCAGAGCTCCATCTGGGCCTGAACCAGCCGGTTCGGATCGGCCAGCATCTTGGCCGTGAAGTCCATGAAGGTCTGGGTGAGCTGCAGCGGGTCGGCCGGCTGCGGCCCGTCGGCCTTGTAGCGCTCGGAGAAGTCCTGCAGCAGCTTTTGGCTGCGTGTGGCGATATCCTTGAAGGCCGTCTGGAGTTTCTCGGTTTCCTCTGGAGACAGTGCGGAAAAGGCCGTGGGGGCGGGCGTATCCGACATGCGTTTCCCCTTTTGATTCATTGCCTTTATGGCGTTTCTTGCGGTAATTTCAACGGCCCGGTACCATACCTTGTGTCATGTTCCCGGGTCGCGACCCGCCCCCAATTGGTAGGCTGCGACAACAGACGGGTCAATTTTCCTCTCGGGCTCCGCTAAACAAGGCCTCCGCGAGGCCCCAGCAACGGACAACAGGCGACAGTGGTGACGACAATGCAGCGACGACAGGACACGAACGGCAGAGGCCGATGGCTCGGCCTGCTCGGTGTGTCCATGCTCGCCTTCGTGGCCGGCTGTGACTGGTTCAGCAGCTCGACGCCGGTCGGCGCGCCGCCGCGTCCGGGTGCGGATCGCCAGGTGCAGCCGAGCGCGGCCCTGCCGGCGCCGAGCGCTAACCGCAGCTATGAATCGGGGACGGTGGCTGTCGACGAGACGCGTGGCGGTGGCGCAATTGGCTCCATCGTCGCCGGCAAGGGCGGTCAGAAGGCCCAGAAGGAAGCCATCGAGAAAGAGCAGATGGAGCGCGACAAGAAGGATCGCGAAGCCCGTCTGGAGCGCGAGGCCGAAGACAAGGAACGCAAGGCGAGGGAAAAGGAAGCCGAGAAGGGGACGGGCGGCTCCGCGCCTCCCAGCGCAGCACCTGCCGGCGTAGCCCCGCCCAGTGCGGCGCCGTCGATCGAAGCGGCACCGGCTGCGGTGCCGCCACCGGCTCCTGTTTCGACCACACCGATCCCCGCACCGGCGCAGCCTGCCACGGATGCGGCGCCCCAGGCGCCGGCCGCTCCGGCGCCGGAAACGCCCGCTGCTCCGGTGCCCGAGAAACAGTCGGCCTTGCCTGCGGGTACCTACATTGCCGCCGACCGGCGCGTCGACATCTTCGCCAGCATCTAAGGCGTCGAAGGAAGAACCCATGGACGATTCCGAATTTCACCGGCTGAAGCGCCTGCCGCCTTACGTGTTCGCGGAAGTGAACGCCATGAAGGCCCGCGCTCGCGGCGCCGGTCAGGACGTCATCGATCTCGGCATGGGTAATCCCGACCTGCCGACCGCACCACACATCGTCGCCAAGCTCGCCGAGGCTGCCGCCAATCCGCGGGCGCACGGCTACTCCGCGTCGCGCGGCATCCCGGGCCTGCGCAAGGCGCAGGCTGCCTACTATTCGCGCCGCTTTGGCGTCGAACTGGATCCCGATTCCGAAGTCATCGTGACGTTGGGATCGAAGGAAGGTCTCGCCAACCTCGCGCAGGCGATCACCTCGCCCGGCGACACCGTGCTGGTCCCCAACCCCAGCTATCCGATCCATCCCTACGGCTTCATCATCGCCGGCGGTTCGGTGCGCCACATTCCGGTGCCGGGCTCGACCTCGATCGAGGAATTCCTGCCGGCGCTGGAGCGCGCGGTGCGGCACGCGGTGCCGAAGCCGCTTGCTCTGGTGTTGAACTATCCGTCGAACCCGACGGCGCAGGTGGTCGATCTCGATTTCTATGCGGCCATCGTCGACTTCTGCAAACGCGAAGGCATCTGGATCCTGTCCGACCTGGCCTATGCCGAGATCTACTTCGACGGCGTGCCGCCGCCGTCGGTGCTGCAGGTGCCGGGCGCTCGCGACATTGCCATCGAATTCACGTCGATGAGCAAGACCTATTCGATGGCTGGCTGGCGCATGGGCTTTGCGGCCGGCAACAAGACGCTGATCCAGGCTCTGACCCGCATCAAGTCGTACCTCGACTACGGCGCCTTCACGCCGATTCAGGTGGCGGCGACGGCGGCGCTGAACGGCCCGCAGGATTGCATCGTCGAGGCGCGCAACACCTACAAGGAACGGCGCGACGTTCTGATGGAAGGCTTGAGGGGGGCGGGCTGGGACCTGCCGGCGCCGTCCGCCAGCATGTTTGCCTGGGCGCCGCTGCCTAAGGAATTCGCCGAGCTGGGCTCGCTGGCCTTCTCGAAGCTGCTGCTCACGCAGGCCAACGTGGCGGTCTCGCCCGGTATCGGCTTCGGCGAGCATGGCGACGGGCATGTTCGCATCGCGCTCGTCGAGAACAAGCACCGTATCCGTCAGGCCATCCGCAACATTCGTCAGGTGCTGGCCGACCCCGGTCGGTCCATCGATCTTTACCTGCGCGGTGTTGGGGACAATATCACGCCGATCAAGGCTCGCGCCTGACCCCATCCTGTCGTATCAGGCGCCCCATGAATTCCGCTCTTAGAATAGGCATTGCCGGGCTCGGCACCGTTGGTGCTGGCGTGGTCAAGCTGCTGGCCGAGCATGGCCGGCTTCTCGCGTTGCGCGGCGGTCGGCCGCTGAAGCTGGTCGCCGTGAGCGCCCGGCGCAAGGCGAAGAAGCGCGACATCGATCTCTCGGGGGTACGCTGGGAGAACGACCCGATGGCGCTGGCGACCGCACCCGACATCGACGTCGTCGTCGAGTTGATCGGCGGTTCGGGTGGCGTGGCGCGCCGTCTGGTCCAGAAGGCGCTGGCCTCGGGCAAGCACGTCGTGACCGCCAACAAGGCGCTGCTCGCCATGCACGGCACCGAGATCGCCATGGCTGCCGAGAAGAAGGGCGCGATTCTCGCCTTCGAAGCGGCGGTGGCGGGCGGCATCCCGATCATCAAGGCGTTGCGCGAGGGCCTGGTCGGCAACCGCGTGCGCCGGCTCTACGGCATCCTCAACGGCACCTGCAACTACATCCTGACGACCATGCGCGAGACCGGCCGCGACTTCGACGTCGTGCTGGCCGAGGCGCAGGCGGCGGGCTACGCCGAAGCCGATCCCAGCTTCGACGTCGACGGGATCGACGCCGCGCACAAGCTCGCGGTACTGACCGGCACGGCCTTCGGCGCTCGGGTGAACTTTGCCGGCGTGCACGTCGAAGGCATCCGCCGCGTCACCTCAATGGACATCCAGTTCGCCGAGGAGCTGGGCTACCGTATCAAGCTGCTGGGGCTGGCCCGCGAGACTCGTCACGGCATCGAGCAGCGGGTGCATCCCTGCATGGTGCCGCTCGGCGCGCCGATTGCGCATATCGAGGGCGTGTTCAACGCCGTCGTCGTCGAAGGCGACTTCGTCGGGACCACCATGTTCCAGGGCCGCGGGGCCGGGCAGGGACCGACGGCCTCGGCCGTCGTCGCCGATCTGGTCGACGTGGCGCGCGGGCGACACATGCCGGCCTTCGTCGTGCCGGCCGACCGGCTTGCCGACAAGAAGGTCTCGCCGATGGATCGCCATGTCGGTGCCTACTACATGCGCCTCATGGTGCAGGACCGGCCGGGTGTCATTTCGGCAGTGTCCGGCGCGCTGGCCAAGGAACGCATCTCGCTCGAATCGATGCTGCAGCGCGGGCGCTCGCAGTCCGGCGAGGTGCCGGTGGTGCTGACCACGCACGAGACGGAAGAGGCGGCGATGCGGCGTGCCCTCGCGCGCATCGGCAAGCTCGGCGCTGTCGCCGAGGAGCCTTGCCTGATCAGGATCGAAGCATTCTAGACGACGCCCTAGGAACGAGGCGACGGAGGAGACGATGGCAGAAGACGTGAAGCTCGACCGCAATCTTGCGCTCGAAGTGGTGCGCGTAACCGAAGCGGCGGCGCTGGCGGCCTCCAAGCTGATGGGGCGCGGCGACGAGAAGATGGCGGATCAGGCGGCCGTCGACGCCATGCGCACGACGCTGAATTCGCTCGCCATCGAAGGTACGGTGGTGATCGGCGAGGGCGAGCGCGACGAAGCGCCGATGCTCTATATCGGCGAGAAGGTCGGCCTCGGCCGAGGCCCCAAGATCGACATCGCGCTCGATCCGCTGGAAGGCACCACCATTACCGCCAAGGGCCTCCCCAATGCGCTCGCCGTCATCGCGATGGCCGAGCATGGCGGCTTTCTGAATGCGCCCGACGTCTACATGGACAAGATCGCCGTCGGCGGCGGCCTGCCGGACGGCATCGTCGATCTCGACAAGACGCCGGCGCAGAACCTCGCGGATCTCGCCAAGGCAAAGAAGGTCGAAGTTGCCGATCTCGTGGTCTGCATCCTCGACCGGCCGCGCCACTCCGAACTGATCACCAAGGTCCGCGAGGCCGGCGCACGCATCATGCTGATCGGCGACGGCGACGTGTCGGGCGTGATCGCAACCTCGACCGGCGATTCCGGCATCGATATCTACATGGGCTCGGGCGGTGCGCCGGAAGGCGTGCTGGCCGCGGCGGCGCTGCGCGCCATCGGCGGCCAGATCCAGGGCCGGCTGCTGTTCCGCAACGACGACGAGAAGGCCCGCGCCAAGAAGTGGGGCATCACCGACCTCAACCGCAAATACTCGATGACCGACATGGCCAAGGGCGACGTGATGTTCGCGGCGACCGGCGTGACCTCGGGCTCGATGCTGAAGGGCGTCCGTCGCTTCCACAACGGTGCCGAGACGCATTCGATCGTCATGCGCTCCAAGACTGGCACCGTTCGCTGGGTCTCGGCGCACCACAACTTCGCGGTCAAGACCGGCCTGCCCAGCTGGGCGTAATCGTCCAGCACCTGGGCCTAGTCGCCCGGCGCTGGGCTTAGCCGCAAATCGCTGGAGGGGCTGACGCGGCGGGTTGGCAGGGCCACCCGCCCGTGCGAGCCTTCCGGGCATGCGCGGCGTTCTCGTCGCTCTTCTTCTCATGCCGCTCGGGCTCGCTGGGCCTGCAGCGGGACAAGATGGCTGCGGCCGATTCGGATGGCCGCTCACGCGCGAGATCGAACTTCTTTCGGACGGCTACATGCCGGCGGTCGATGCCTCGTCGTGGCTGCCGCGCGAGGGGGCCTTCACGCTGATCCTGGCCCCGGTCAGCTCGGCGCTTTATCTCGTCACGCCGGAGCGCGGACGCGACGACGGCTTCGGCGGCATCGTCACCTTGCAATGGATCGCCGCCGGCCGATATCAGGTCACGCTCACGGACGATGCCTGGATCGACGTCGTGCAGGACGAACGCCGCTTGTCGGTCCTGGCTTCTGTCCGCCGGACAGACTGCCCGGGCATCCGTCTCAGCCTGCAGGTCGAACTCGACAGCAAGCCGCTTACCCTGCAGTTCGGCGGCGCCGAGGTTCGCCGCCTCGGCATCACGGTCCTTCGTTCGCCCTGACGCGGCGTTTTCAGAGTTTCTCGCCGGCCGCCGTCACCACGGCCTCTACGTCGGTGATCCAGACGAGCTTGTGCTTCTTGATGGTTTCGAGCACGCGGCGCAGCGAGGCGGTGCCGGCCGGCGTGCCGACGACGAAGGGATGGATACCGATGGCCACGACCGTGGCCGGACGCTGCGGATCCGTCTCGGCTTCGCGCGCCAGTTCGCCGATATAGTCGATCCAGAAACGCTCGAGGTCGACGGGATCCTTGAGGCGTGAGAGATAGCTTCCCATGTCGACAGTGACCGCGGGGTAGGGAACCATCACCAGCTTTCCCGAAGGCGTGTCGAGGCGGGACAGAACGTCGGAGTCCATGCCGTCGAGCGTGTACTTGATCCCCTCGGCAGCGGTAGCCGGAAACGTCTCGACGTTTGGGAAGACGCTGGGGCTCGACCAGCCACTCGAGCGCACGCCCGTGCTCTTTTCGATCCTGTCGAGCGTCTGCCGGACGTAGGCCTTCTGCGCGTCGAGGCCCTTGTCGAGTGGCAGCATCTCGGTCGAGTTGTTGAGACCGTGCGCGACGATTGCCGCCTTGGGCACGAGGGGAACTGCGTCCAGATTTCGGGATGCTGTTCGGGGAACTGCGCATTGAGCGCGATGCTGAGGGGCACATTCTGTTCCTTGAACAGCCGGCCGACCCGCGGCACACCCCATTCGATGGCGTACTGGCGGAAGGCTTCGTCGACGACATCGGGCTTGCGGTCCGTCATGTCGGGCCGGAAGTTCGGGCCGCGATCCTTGCCCCAGACTTCGACGTAGAAGACGAAGCAGACCGCGACCTTGCGGCCCTCGGGCCAGGCTTTCACCGCGATCTGCTCGCGCGGGAAACCCGTGACCCAGTCCTTGCTCGTCTGCGCCGTCGCCGACGGCATGAACGCCAGCACCGCAAGCAGCAGTCCGACGAACAATCTCACCATCATGCTTCCCCACCCGAAATCTCGCGCGGGAACCTAGCAGGGCTCGTGCGGTAAGTCGTCCACAGCGCATTCGCGCTAAGGTGCCTTCATGTCCGATAGTGTCATTTCCAGCGATGCGAGAGCCGAGCGCGCGGCGTTTCTCGGCATCGAACGTTCGTTGACGGGGCGGCGCTGGGCGGCCCGACTGGCCGACGAGCGCACAGCGCTCGCGATCGGCCAGCGCCATGGCCTGCCGGACGCAATCTGCCGATTGCTGGCGGCGCGCGACGTTGCGCTGGAGGCGGTTCCGGACTTTCTCGACCCGACCCTGCGCAAGTTCCTGCCCGATCCGTCGCACCTCAAGGATATGGACGCCGCGGTCGCCCGCCTGGTGCATGCCGTCCGTCAGGGCGAGCGCATCGTCGTGTTCGGCGACTACGACGTCGATGGCGCGACCTCGTCGGCACTGCTGCTGCGTTTCTTCCGCGCCGTGGGCGGCGATATCGGCGTCTACATTCCCGACCGCCGCAAGGAGGGTTACGGGCCGAACGCGACCGCGCTGGTCAAGATCAAGGAGGAGGGCGCCTCGGTCGTCGTCACCGTCGATTGCGGCGTCACCGCCTTCGAACCGTTGGCCGAAGCCAGGCGCGTCGGGCTCGACCTGATCGTGATCGACCATCACATGGCGGAGATCGCGCTGCCCGAGGCCATCGCCGTGGTCGATCCCAACCGGCTCGACGACGAGAGCCCGCACAAGCAGCTCGCCGCCGTGGGCGTAGCCTTCCTGCTGGCGGTCGGCGTCAACCGGGCCCTGCGCGAGGCCGGCTGGTACAGCACATCGCGGCCGGAGCCCGACTTGCGACAGTGGCTCGACCTCGTGGCGCTGGGCACGGTGTGCGACGTCGTCCCGCTGGTTGGCGTCAATCGCGCGCTGGTGCGGCAGGGCCTGCAGGTCATGGCGCAGCGGCGCAATGCCGGCCTGGCCGCGCTCGCCGACGTGGCACGCCTGAAGGAACCGCCGGGCGCCTATCATCTGGGCTTTCTCCTGGGGCCGAGGGTCAATGCCGGCGGCCGCGTTGGACAGGCCGACCTTGGCGCGCGGCTGCTCTCCAGCGACGATCCGCACGAGGTGGGGGCGCTGGCGCTTCGGCTCGACGAATTCAATGCCGAACGCCGCGCCATCGAGCGTGAGGTGCTCGACCAGGCGATCGCCCGCATCGAAGGGCTGTATGGCCCCGACCGCAAGGGCCTGCCCTCGGTGCTACTGGTCGAGAGCGAGGGCTGGCATGTCGGCGTGATCGGCATCGTGGCCAGCCGGCTGGTGGAGCGCTACGGCCGGCCGGCCTTCGTGATCGGCATGGACGGCGAACTGGGCAAGGGCTCGGGACGCTCCGTGCGCGGCGTCGATCTCGGCGCGGCGGTGATCGCGGCGCGGCAGGCGGGCCTGCTGCTCAATGGCGGCGGCCATGCCATGGCGGCGGGCCTCACCGTTGCGCGACCGGCCTTGCCGGATCTGGCGCATTTCCTCGATACGCGGATCGCCCCGCAGCTTGGCGCAGCACCTGCCGTGCGCGAACTCGGCATCGATGCCGCCCTGGCGCCCGCCGCGGCAACCCAGGAACTGGTCGATATGATCGAGCGGGCGGGGCCGTTCGGCGCCGGCAACGCGCTGCCACGCTTTGCGCTGACCGGCGTACGCGTGAGTTATGCCCAGCCGGTGGGCGAGGGACATGTGCGCTGCACATTAGTGGGTGCGGAGCGCGGCCGGATCGAGGCCATCGCTTTCCGGGCCAACCAGACAGCTCTGGGCCCGGCTTTGCTCGATTCTGCGCGGCCCGTGCTGCATGTCGCGGGCGCCCTGCGGATCGACCGTTTCGGTGGTCGGGAGAGCGTGCGCCTGCAGATCGACGACGCCGCCCCGGCGGCCGGTTCCGTTCTGGGCTGAGCCTGCTTTGCTTGATTTACCAGCCTCTTGCGGGTACACCCTGCCGCCGGCTTCAGTCCCCTTCGTCTAGAGGCCTAGGACACCGCCCTTTCACGGCGGCGACACGGGTTCGAATCCCGTAGGGGACGCCACTCCCGAACAAAAGAAACAACCTCGGGAGACGACTTTGACGGCCCTCTGCTCGCGAGTTTTTTCAGCACCGCTGCGGCCCCTTCAAGGCGGACGCAGTCGTGATCAACGGCCACTTGGTCGAGAAGGAAGCGGTCGAGTTCGGTCTTTTGAAGACGGTGCCCGAACTACTGATCGGCGACCGCCCGATCGACGTCGTGCAGCGGTCATTGCCGGGTAGCTAGATTTCCAGCGTGAGGTGCCCAGGCGGTCCCGCCGACGACTGCTTGATCGTGAAGGCATTGCAGCCGTCGCTCGAGAAGCGCGCTGCAATATTAGGAAGCGATGCTGCCGGAGCTGACAACGCGCGACACAACATAGTAGGCGAAGGTGGCGGCGATTGAGGTGAGGAAAGCGCCCCAAGCACAGTCGACAAGGGTTACGACCACTGGCCAGCTGCGCAACGTCGCCTGGTTGGTCAAATCATAGGTTGCGTATGCAACGAGACCCAAGCAGGCACCCAAGAGAGACGCGGTGCTCCAAGAACCGGCTTTGAGTGCCGGGGCTACCGCGAAGACAACAATGCCGAATGCATAGATCAGATAGAATAGAATCGCCGGCACCAGGTTGAAACTGTCAGCCAGAAGATGGCCGATATGTTGCCTGTATAGGCGCTCCGAGGCCAGATGAAGCCAAACGGCATCGATGACGAAGAAGATCAAGCCGGAGGCGAGATAGGCGATCGCGTATGTTTTCACGGTGTATCCTTCCCGTTTGGATACGAGCCGCAGTCAGCGTTGGATCACGACCGGCAAGACCTTCGGTGCCCGAGCTGCCGATCGTCGACCGTCCGATCGACATCGTACAGCAGTCGTCGTTCGGGTAGCCGCACCACCGGATTTGGCCGCTTGCCCGTGCGTGGGCGATATCGACCTTACGCCAGGCGAGGCGGAAACGTTGGTCTCGATTGGCAAGGGGCAGTCATCAATGCCTGCATACCCACGATCTGGTGAAGCTCAACCTACTTCGGCTGATCATGACGAGAGGCACCACGACGTTTGAAGCCACGCCGCTGGGTCAAGCCTGGTCTCGGCGGCACACGGAGGCGCCAACAAGCTCTTCGTGCGTCGCAATGCCCGCGGCATGTCCTTTAGGGAGGTGGAAGATGTGGGCCGGTCGCTGGCCGCCGATCGGTGGCGCAAGGCCAAGACCGTCGCCAAGCGCGGGCGGGGGCGATCGCGCGAACGCCGAGGTCGGGGAGGCGCCTCGACGTTTTTCCATCCTGGCGAAGGAGGCGAGGCAATTCGAGGTACGCTCCAGGCGAACCCCAGGTCGGTCATCTGTGCCTGGAAGTACTAACCGCCCGCCTTTCCAAGCCGGATCATGAGTATGGTGGGAGTCTCATTCGCCCCCGCCGCCCGAGATGCCGGTGCGCTTGTCGCTGTGGGAGTCCTTTGGCCGATTGCCGCGCGGCCGCGACTTCTCTGGATGCTTGTGATTCTCGTGAGAGGCGCCAGGGCCGCCGACGCGTTCGGTGTTCGGATGCTTCTGAGGCATGACTAACGGTCCTGTTGATAGCCTTGATAATGCGTGTTCTGGGTGATGTTGCCGGCGTTACCCTGCTCCTTGGGGTTGTCCGCGCGGTTGGCGCGCTTGGCATCATCAGGGGGAGGGGCGGACCAACCAACTTCTCGAACCTTCGCCCATCAGCCCAGCGAAATATGTTGAGCAATCGACGGTGGTCTTTCCATGCTTGCCGCCTGGATGGGGCACTATTATAACCGAACTGATAATCATTCGCATGTAGTAGTAGATAGAAAGCGTGACCTCGGCGGACCCGACCCTCGACCTGTATCTCGAACATCGCGGTTCGCTGGTGAACTACGCCAACGGCATCGTCCGAGATCGGGCGGGAGCCGAGGACGTCGTGCAGGAAGCCTATCTCCGGTTCAGCGCCGCCAACGGTGATGTCCGTCCGATCGCCAATCCCGTCAGCTATCTCTACCGAATCGTTCGCAACCTTGCGCTCGACTGGGTAAGCCGCTCGTCCAACGCTGTGTCGGCCGGGGAACCGGCGGCGCTCGAGGAGGTCGCCCATGAAGCGCCGACGGCCGAGGACGTCCTCTATTACCGCGACGAGCTGCGACTCCTGGCCGACGCGCTGGCCGAACTGCCACAACGGACGCGCATTGCCTTCAACATGTACCGCTTGGAGGGGCACACCCTCCAGCAGGTGGCTGATCGGCTTGGCGTTTCGGTCGTGCGCGCTCACCAACTCGTGAAAGACGCGATTCTCCACGTCGCACGCCGTTTGGACGACATGGATAACTGATCCGATGGAAGTTTCCCGTTACCGCCCTTAAAAGTCGATATCGTCTTCCGTCTGTTCCATGTAGCCATCCGGAGCGGGCGGGCGAGATCGAGACGGGTGACATCCGACGTGGACGAGAGCGATTCCTTGCGCGGCGAGGCGGTGGACTGGCTGGTGCGGATTCAGGCCGCTCCAAGAGATGCCGTTCTCCATGCCGGTCTCGATGCGTGGCTGGCGTCCAGCGAAGAGCATCGCAAAGCCTATCGCAGCGTCGAACGGGTTTGGCGGCTGACGGGTGAATTGCCGTCGGCTGCTCCGTCCACTGCCAGGACAGTCGTGAAGCTGCCGCGCGTTCGTCGCACACGGCGCGTCTGGGCACTTGCGGGGACGGTCCTTGCCGCATGTATCGCGTTCTATTTTGTGCCGAGCCTGAAAGTGCGCCTGCAAGCAGATCACCTGACTGGCATAGCAGAGGTGCGCCAACTCGTCCTCGAAGACGGCAGCATCGTTCATCTCGATGCCGCCAGCGCCATCGCCGTGCGCTACGGCGCTTCGCGCCGTGAGGTCCAACTGCTGGCCGGTCAGGCGTTTTTTAAGGTCGTGTCGACGCACGATCAGCCGTTCCTCGTCATGGCTGGCGACGTGACGGTGACTGTCAAGGGGACGGCGTTCGACGTCGGCTCTTCCCGGGAAGGCGTGGCCGTTGCCGTGCAGTCAGGAACCGTCGAGGTCACGATCGATGGCGGCCGTCGCGGCGCATTGACCCTGAAACAAGGCCAGCGCATGCTGGTCGACCGGCGCGGGCAGGTCGACCGATTCGAAGTTGCGCCCGAGGATGTCGCCTCATGGCGCGAATACCGGCTGGTCGTCGACGGCGCCACACTGGGCGAGGTCGTCGAGGAACTTGAGCGTCATCATCCCGGCGTCATCATGCTGGGCGATCGCGACTTGGCCGCCCGTCGCATCACCGGCGTCTTCGACCTCCGCCGCCCCTTGGAAGCGCTGCATACGGTAGCCCGCGCCCAGCACGGCTCGGTCATGGAGATTTCACCCTATCTGACGGTCGTCTCGGCAGCCTCCAAGCAATAAGTATTTTTTCCGGCGCCCCTTAAATCCGGCCACTCCAGTCCGTCCTCTGAACGCGAACGAAAATCGTTCGCGTGAAGACAGCACCTCCATGACCCGCCGGCGTGGAGCATCGGGGGAGTTCGTCGTGTTGCCAGCCAGGACCGGTAGCGTCGCGCAAGCAGTTGCCATTGCGACAGTTGTTGCAGCGATCAGTAGCCCCATGGCCCATGCCCAGACAGAGCCTGGCCCTGATCAGGCGCCGCTCGTGGCACAGGCCAGCAAAACGACGACTTTCGACATTCCGGCACAGCCGCTATCGCAGGCGTTGATGGCCTTCGGCCGCCAGTCTGGCATGCAGATCGCGGTCGATTCCGCGACCGTTGCAGGCAAGACCAGCGCGCCGGTCGCTGGGTCGATGACGGCGGATCAGGCGCTGCGCCAACTCCTCGCCGGATCCGGTCTTGGCTACCAGTTCACATCGGCCAATGCCGTGACGGTTGCCGGCGCACCGGCGCCCGTGCCGGCCGGAGCGGTGGGATCGGGCGCGCTGGTCCTCGATCCGGTGCGGATACAGGGTGCAATTGCAACGCCACCGCAAGGCGAGCTCGGTTACCAGTCGCCGGCCTTTGCCGGCGGCCAGGTGGCGCGTGGCGGCAAGGTCGGTTTGCTCGGCAATCGCGACTACATGGACACGCCGTTTAGCGAGACGACCTACACGAACCAGTACATTCAGAACCAGCAGGCCCGCACGCTGACTGACGTCCTTGCCGGCGATCCGACGCTGCGCTCGGGCATTCCCAATGGCAACGTGTTCGACGACCGCGTCATGATCCGTGGCATCACCGTGACGAATCCCAATTTCGGATTTGGCGGCCTCTTCGGCATCGTGCCCAACCAGGTGGATACGACCGGCATCGAGAGAGTCGAGGTTTTCCGCGGTCCGACAGCGTTCCTGAACGGCGCGTTGCCGAACGCGGTGGGTGGCACCATCAACCTGGTCCCGAAGCGCGCGACCGATGCGCCTATAACGCAGGCAACGCTTCTCTTTAATTCCGACTCCCAGCTCGGCGGCTCGCTGGACGTCGGGCGGCGTTTCGGTCCGGACAACGAACTCGGCCTGCGCGCCGGCGCCACCTATTATTCTGGGGACACGGCCGTCAACAACCAGACCGCCGAACGTCTCGCGCTCACTCTCGGCTTCGACTATCGCAGCGCGAACACGCGCCTCGAAGCCGATCTCGGATTCTTGCAGCGCGATGTCGGAGCCTTCCAAGGCGGCATCTTCCTGGCGGCCGGTGTCCAGCTTCCGCCCGCACCCTATGCGCGCAACAGCTCCTACCAGCCATGGGAACGCCTGCAGGGCAATGACGTCTATGGATCGCTGAAATTCGAGCACGACATCGTCGAGGGGCTCACTGGCTTCATCAAGGCCGGCGCGCGCCGCAGCAACTACACGTCTGTGTTCTTCAATCAGAACATCGTGAACTACAGCGGCAATACGACCGTCCTGTCGGCCGGCCAGTACATGTCGACGGTCGAGGCGCTCTCCCTCGAAGCTGGCCTGCGTGCCATCTTTCATACCGGGCCTCTGAAACACGAGGCGGCGCTGATCGGCGATTACCTCAAGACCCAGAACTTCACGTTCAATAATCCGCTCGCGGCCGCGCTGAATTCGAACATTTACAATCCGACATTCATCCCGCAGCCGAGCTTTGCCGGCTTCCGTACCCAGCCGCCGCCGCTCACCTCGGATTCGGTATACGGAAGCGTCGGCATTGTCGATGCCATCTCGTTCAACAACGACATGTTCCAGATCATCGGCGGTGCACGCCTTCAGCGCCTGCAGACCGCGAACTACAACGCGGTGACCGGCCTGCCCACCAACGGCAACGATCAGACGGTCGTGTCGCCGTCGGCCTCCTTCGTCTTCAAGCCGATGAAGGAAGTCATGCTGTACGGCAACTACATTCAAGCGCTCCAGCAGGGGCCGATCGCACCGGCCGGCGTGGTCAACGCCGGTATGCAGTTCTCGCCTTTCGTCACCAATCAGTTTGAGATCGGTGTGAAGGCTGACTTCGGCTTCATCGGCGCGACCCTCAGCGCTTTCCAGATAACGCTTCCTTCGTCCTTCACCGATGTTGCCACGAACACGTTTGTCACGAACGGGCAGCAGCGCAATCAAGGTATCGAATTCGTCGCCTTCGGCGAGCCGGCGCCCGGCCTCCGGCTGCTGGGCGGATTCACCGTGCTGAACGCGATCCAAATGAGCACCCAGGATGGCCTGACCAACGGAAAGCAGGCGGTCGGTACGACACCGTTCCAGGCGTCGCTGGGCCTCGATTGGGATACGCCCTGGGTGAAGGGCCTCGGGGTGATGGGCCGCGGCGTGTACAACGGCCAAGTCTACCTCAACGCCGCGAACACCCAGGCCGCGCCGCCCTGGACCCGGTTCGATGCCGGCCTGCGCTACACGTTCGACCGGACCGACGGCAAGCCTGTCACGCTGCGGGCGAATGTCATCAACCTGTTCGACGCCAACTACTGGATCGCGACGACCTCGTTCTTCTTCCAGAATCCGCCGCGGACCTTCATGCTGTCGCTCACCGCCGACTTTTAGCGGCCTCATGGCGAAGTCCGTCTCCGCTCCCGCACCCGTTGGCGCCGGTAAGGTGGTCGTGCGCGTCCTCGCCATCGTCTTCGGCGCCTACGCGGCCAGCGCTGCGGTCGTGGCGGCTGGTGTCGCAGCGCTGATTCTGGCCGGCGTCAACAAGAGCGACGCTTTCACCACCTGCAGCATCCTGGGCTTCCTGCTCTATACAGGACTCGCGCTATGGGCCGCGGCGGCGCCCAGGCTGTTACAGTTGGTTGCGAGCCTGCTGCTCATCACCGCGGTGGGGGCCGGGATCGGCTTTCTTCCGGCTCTCATCGGCGGGGCGTAGGCATGGCCGCGACGTTCCGCGAATCGATGGACTGGCTGCACACCTGGGCCGGTCTCGTCATCGGCCTGCTGCTCTTCGCGGTGTTCTGGACCGGCACGCTCTGCGTCTTCGACCGTGAGATCGACCGCTGGATGAATCCTTCGACGCGGCTGGTCTATTCAGGCGAGCCGATCGCGATCGACAGTCTGCGCGAGGAAGCGAGCCGGCTTGCGCCACACGCCGCGCCCTGGGCAATCGTCATGCCGACACCGCGCGATCCAGCCCTCTGGATCGGCTATCGTGGAAGAGGGGGCTTCGAGCGGACGTTGTTCGATCCGCTGACGCTGAAGACCGTCGCGCCGGCCGAAAGCTGGGCCGGCACGCGATTCTTCTTTCCGTTCCATCACACATTGCATATCAGGATCTGGAATCTCGGCACGTGGCTCACCGGCCTGGCTGGCATTGTGATGATGGCCCTTTGCATCTCGGGCGTGATTATCCACCGCAAGATCTTCACCGATTTCTTCACCCTGCGCCGCTCGCGCCAGCCGCAACGAATGCTGCTCGATCTGCACAATACGGCGGGAACGCTGGGCGTGATCTTCTACTTCGTCATGGCCTTTTCGGGCGTGACCATTCTCGCCTCGGTCTACTATCCGTCCGGCGTATGGGTCGCGTTCGACGGCGGTCGCTCGGGTTATGTGCAGGAGACCTATGACGTCTTCAGCCGGCCTCTACTCAACCAGCCCGGCCCGCCGCTTGGGTCGCTCGAGGCGATGGTGGCCACAGCACGTGACGCCTGGGGTGGCCTCAATCCCGGCCTGGTGCGCGTCTTCCACCATGGCGACATGAATTCCTATGTCGAAGTGCGGCCATCGATCGAGGCCGAAGTCGCGATGCGCACCGATCCCTTCTTCTTTGATGCCGCGACGGGTGAGATTCTTTACCGGACCTACATCCGCGAGACGACGCAGGTGCAACAGTTCCTGACGGGCCTGCACTTTGCGCAGTTCCGTCACTGGACGCTGCGCTGGGCCTATTTCGCGCTGGGCTTGCTGGGCTGCGTTCTCATCGTCACCGGCTTCCTCTTCTGGGTGGAGTCCCGGCGCAAAGCGCATGTCGCGGCCGGCCGCAGGGGCGTCGGCTTCGTCGAGGGGCTGGCCGTCGGCGGCACCGGCGGCATGGTCCTGGCGACACTGGCTTTCTTCGTCGCTAATCGCCTGCTGCCGTCGGGTGCAACGCTCATGGGCGGCATGCGCTACGAGCTCGAGATCTGGATCTTCTTCGCCGTCTGGGTGCTGAGCTTCGCCCATGGCTGGACGCGGCGCACCGCCGCCTGGACCGACCAGTGCTGGCTCGCCGCCGCGCTCTGCGTTCTTGCCGTCGTGTTGAACGGCGCGACGACCGGCGACCACATCCTGCGTGCGTGGGCCGCCGGCAAGCTGGCCGTCGCCGGCATGGACCTGGTGCTGCTGGCCGGCGGATTTGCCGCCGCCGTCACGGCGTGGCGCCTGCAGCGCCGCCGGCAAGGAGCATCCGCGACACAACTGCGACATCATCTGGAGGGCCAATCATCATGAAACCCATCTTCGGCATCGCGGCCCTGGCGGCGCTCACGCTGTCGTTCGCCGTGCCGGCCTCGGCGCATCATATCTGGGTCGAAGTCGACGGGCAGGGCGGGAAGATTTACTTCGGCGAGTTCGGCGAGAACCTGCGCGAAGCCTCGCCGGGTACACTCGACAAGCTGCAGCCGCAGGCGAAGATCGTGTCGTCGACTGGCGAGCGTCCGTTGACCGTCCAGAAGTCCGCCAACGCCTACGCCGCCACCGGCAAGATCGACGCCACCGACAGTATCGTCGTCGAGGACATCCGCTGGCCCTCGTTCGAGCGCAAGCGCGACAACAAGACGGGCATCTACATGCCGGCGGCGCGCTTCGTGCCGGACCGGACGCCGCGGCCCGCAGTGCTGACGCTCGATATCGTTCCCATGGGCGACGACAAGTTCCGGGTCATCTTCAAGGGCAAACCCCTGGCCAAGGCCAAGGTCGCGGTCGTCACGCCGTCGGGCTGGGGACGCGAGGAGCATACCGGCGCCGATGGCGATTTCGAGGTGAAGCTGCCGTGGCGCGGCGCCTATGTCTTCGAGGTGCATCACGACGACAACAATCCCGGCAAGCGCGGCGACCAGGCCTACGATTTCGCGAACTACGTGACCACGCTCACGCTCATGCAGCCGCAGGGTATCGAGCCGCTACCGGCGCCGCCGCCGGCCAAGCCGCATTGATGCAGGCGGTCCTGATCGTTGCGGTGCTTGCTGCGTCCTATCTGGGCTTTGCCTTGCTGGCACTTAGCCAGGATCGGCACTGGCTTCATCTCAGCGGCGCGCGCCACTGTCCGCCGCGGCTCGCCTGCATCTTGCGCGTTGCGGGCTATGCCTTGCTGATCGCAGGCCTTGGTGCCGCGCTGCTGCGCGATGGCGCGGGTTTCGGCTCGCTGGTTTGGGCGACAACGCTGACGGTCGGTGCGTTCGCCGTCGTCTGCACGCTGACGTGGCGGCCGCACTGGCTCCGGCCGCTCGTCCTGGTCTGTCAACGTCTTGCCTGATGAGCAGTTGAAATCATGAAGTTCGTTCGTAGTGTGCTGGGGCTGCTCGTCCTGTTTCCGTCGCTGGCCTGGGCACAAGCGCCGGCAACGACGGAGCAATCACCACCTGCGGCCTCGGTCAGGCCCGTTGATCCCGCGACTTCGGCGGCGACGCCGACGGATCCTGCGGCGACCGACGCAGCGACGCCTGTGGTGATGCCACCGGGCGCGCCGGCCGTGCCGAGCCAAGCGGTTCTGCCGAAGGACCTGTCGGTGTGGGGCATGTTCAAGGCCGCCGACTGGATCGTGCAGGGGGTGATGATCGGCCTCGTCGTGGCCTCGGTGCTGACCTGGACGGTGTTCATGGCAAAGAGCCTGGAGCTCATGGTGGCGGTGCGCCGGCAGTGCCGCCTGCTGGCGGCCATCGACAATGCGCCGTCGCTCGACAAGGCGCCGTCCAGCGACCTCGTGGCGGCGGCGCAGGCCGAGCGGCGGCTGAGTGTCGACACGGTCGACGATCGCGACGGCTTGAAGGAACGCGTGGCATCGCGTCTCGAACGGCTGGAGGCGGGCGCCGGCCGTCGCATGCTGAAGGGCACCGGGGTGCTGGCGACGATCGGCTCGACGGCGCCGTTCGTCGGCCTGTTCGGCACGGTGTGGGGCATCATGAATTCCTTCATCGGCATCTCGCGCTCGCAGACGACCAATCTCGCGGTCGTGGCGCCCGGCATCGCCGAGGCGCTGCTGGCGACGGCGCTGGGTCTCGCCGCCGCCATTCCGGCGGTGGTGATCTACAACCACTTCGCGCGCCAGGTGGCGGGCTATCGCGCGCTGGTCGGCGATACGTCGGCCGCCGTATTACGCCTCGTCTCGCGCGACTTGGGGCGGAGGTAGCCGATGTCGGTAAAGCTCGACCACGGCGCCGAAGATCTGGCGGAGAATCACGAGATCAACGTTACGCCGTTCATCGACGTGATGCTGGTGTTGCTGATCATTTTCATGGTGGCCGCGCCGCTGGCCACCGTCGACGTGCCGGTGGACCTGCCGGTGTCGACGGCCGAGCGCCAGCCCAAGCCCGATGCACCCTTGTTCCTCACCCTGAAGAGCGACCTGTCGTTCACGCTGAAGGACACGCCGGTCGGTCGCGAGGCGCTGCCCAAGGCGCTCGATGAAGTGACGGGCGGCAAGAAGGATGAGCGCATCTTCCTGCGCGCCGACAAGGCTGTGCCCTATGGCGAGCTGATGCAGGCAATGAACGTGCTGCGCAGCGCGGGCTATCTCAAGGTGGCTCTGGTCGGGCTCGAACAATGAGGGAAGCGTTTCGCTGGATCGGGAGCCTCGTCTTCGTGCTGGCCTTGCACGCGGGCGCGATCCGCATTGCGCTCGGCTGGGCGACCAGCGAAGTGCCGTACTCGCCGCCGCCGGCCGCGATCATGATGGAACTGGCGCCGCTGCCGGCTGCGCCGGAGGCGTCGCCCAACGAAGCGCCGCCAGGGCCGGAGCTGAGCGAGGTGATCCCGGAGCCCGAGGAGCCGCCGCCGGTCGAGATGCCGCCGCCGGTGATGGCTGAGGTGACGCTGCCGGAACCCGAGCCGCCGCCGCCGCTCGACCTCAAGCCGCCACCGCCGCCCAAGCCGATCGAGAAGAGGATCGAGAAGAAGCCGCCGCAGCCCAAGGTCTCGGCGCCGCAGGCGGCGCCAGAGCGGGCCCGGACAGCGGCGGCACCAACGCCGGGCGCCTCGGTCGATCCGCCGTCGGCGACCTTGCCGACCTGGAAGGGCCTGCTGCTGCGCCATCTCGAGCGCCACAAGCGCTACCCTTCTGAATCGCAGCGGGCGCGGCACGAGGGCGTGACCTATGTGCGATTCACGATGAGCCGCGACGGCCGCGTGATCGCGATGCGCCTCGAGCGGGCGTCGGGTTTCGCGGCGCTCGACCAGGAGGGGCTCGACCTTCTGCAGCGTGCGCAGCCACTGCCGCCACTACCGCAGGATCAGCCGGGCGAGAGCCTGGAGATCATCGTACCCATACAGTTCTTCCTGAGGAGGTGAGGGGATGAAGCGCCTGGAAGATCTGTGCCGCGAGCGCGGCGTGCGGCTCACCGATCAACGGCGCATAGTGCTGGAAGTCATCGAGGCTGCAACGGATCATCCCTGCACTTTCGAGATTTATCGGCGCGCCTCTGTAAACCGCAAGATTGGCATGGCTACCGTTTATCGCGCGCTGAGCGATCTCACGACGGCAGGTCTGATCACACGCCACATCTTCACCGACGGCAAGGCTCGCTACAAGATAGTCGGACGCGATTCTCATTCGCATCTCATCGACGTAGTTAGCGGTGCCATCTTGGAAGTGACCGGGGAAGGCCTTAGAGCCTTACTTGAAGAACAGGCTCGCAAGCTAGGTTATAGGCTTGTGGACTTTCGATTGAGAATGGTCGGGACATCTCCCTCCTAGTCCAGCCTTGGAATGAGCTGCTTTCGCGGCCAGCAGGAGCCCTAAAAGCATGCGATTGGGCTGGGCCAGGAAGGCGTTGCTGGCCTGCTTTAACGCGCGACTACTGGCACCAAGGGGCGATCGAGGAGGCAAAAGCAGTTAGTTAGCCGAAGTGTGTCGGCAGTGGCAGCGCGCCCCTGATTTGAACCTACTTGTCGCCGGGTGGCATTGCTTGGACCCAGCCCTCTCCTTTGACCACTGCCACTCCCGAACAAAAGAGGGAGCCTCGGGAGACGACTTTGACGACCCTCTTGCCCGGGCGATTCTCCTGACGCAGGTCGGGCAGTGCCTCGGCCAGGCGGCGACGCATCTCGACCGACAGGGGCTTGAGATTCTCTGGCGACAGTCCAACTCACCTGTCCTCAGGTTGCTTTGCAGGCTGGCGATGCCCCAGCCCGGCTCGGCCTTCTGTGAGCGCAAGGCGACCAAACGCGCCCGTAATCCAGGGCATTGGGTTCCATCATCCCATTTTCGACTATTGCCAGGCAGTCTGGCGACCGCCGCATCTATGCGGCAGCAGCTCAGAATGTGTGTCGGTCGCTGCTTTAGATCTGTCGACTTTGACTTGCATCAAGGTACGCGCCACCCACCTTGATATGTTTTGGTTGTTGCCGGGCTAAAGCGGAGGCGACATGTCACAAAACCGTACAACCGACACGATCAGGACGGCCTCTAGCTCGCACAATGCGGGTCTTCCCAAGGTTGATGCCGACGGAATCGGCGATCAATGGGAAGCCCGGCGTTGGGGACGTGGCTTCTTGCGGCTGTGGATTGCGAGTGCGGTGATTTGGGTTGGCATGGTTGGACTGTTCGCGCTCAGCGATTCGTACAGCCAGGAGCGTCTGGAACTCGCCGCTTGGGCCTTTGTTCCTCCCACTTGCACTCTTTTCGTAGTACTCGCGCTCGTCTGGATTTGGCGAGGCTTTCGGTCTGGGGCTTGAACCGTAAATGAAGGCAATTCGAATTCCGGCCATTCTTGCCGCTGCGTCGATTGCCTCGGCGATTGGCGCTTGCAGCAGCATTGGTCCGGGCACTGTTACGCGCGACCGAGCCGACTACAGCGCCGCGATTGGCGATTCATGGAAGCAGCAGACGCTGCGCAATATAGTAAAGCTGCGTTATGGCGATTTCCCGGTCTTCATGGAAATTGCACAGGTGATTACCGGCTATACTTTCGCAACGACCGCTACGGCAGGCCTGAGTGCTGCGAATTTCACACCGTCATCGATCGGCGGGCCTGTGCCTGCCATTGGCGGGAGCGTAGGCGCAGGTGCCACCTACATCGATCGTCCGACGGTGGTCTATGCGCCGCTGACCGGAAACGATTTCATCAAGACGCTGATGCGGCCGATCCCGCCGTCCGCCGTCTTGTTCCTGCTGCAGTCCGGATATTCGGCCACCATCGTCATGCCGATTGCGGTTGATTCGATCAATGGCGTCGCCAATGAATCGAGGCGCGTCGGCATGAGCAGACCCGGCGACCCGGAGTTCACCCGCCTGGCCCAGGTCCTTTACGAGTTGCAGCGCCTCAATGCGCTGCAGATCCGGGTCGATCGCGCGAAGGACAATTCCGAGACCGCGGTCGTTGGATTCCCACCGGCCAACGTGACGCCCGAAGTGGCAGCGAAGATTGCCGAGGTAAAACGCATCCTACACTTGACCGGGACGGGACGGAGTCATCCGGTACGCTATGGCGGCTGGTCCGGAAAGGGGGACGAAATCGCCATTGCGACCCGGTCGATGCTACAGGTCATGATGGAACTTGGCATCTTTGCTCAGGTGCCAGAAGCCGATATCGTCGGCGGCAAGGCAACCGTAGGAGCCGGCAGCAGCGCCTTGCCGGGCGGCGAGCATCCGCTGGTGCTGAACATCCAGAGTGGTCCGTCGCCGCCATCCGAAGCCTTTGCCGCCATCGAATACAAGGGGCGCTGGTTCTGGATCTCCGAGAACGACATCCGCTCGAAGTCCATATTCACGGGCGTGATGTTGCTCTTCTCGATCTCGGATGTCGGTGTGCGCACACCGTCGCCTGTCGTCACGATACCCGCTCAGTGAGCACCGTTTCGCCCAAGCAGCTATGCCGACCTCATCGTCAATCGGATGTCCGCTTGATGTGCATCAAAGCTCCCCTGTAACGCAGCTGTAGCATCTATCCTCGCGTACGTTGCTCTTCGGCGTGCGCCCCACCGAGGGGGTAATCCATGGGCAAGGTAACCAAGCTACCGGCGCGTAGAGATATACCCGAAACCAAGCGCCCCGTGCCCTCGGTACCGGCCAGCGATCTTCTCGCGGCAGGCAAGCGTCTCCGCGAGGCGATCTCACTCGAAAGCCAGGGCGAATGGAAGCGGCACAAGGATCGGGCGGATCCGGTCGAGCTGCTTCAAGCCTCCGACGCCGGCCGCGTTCCTCAGCTCATCCCGATCAAGTACGGGCGGATGCTGCAAACGCCGTTCACTTTCTACCGGGGCGCGGCAGGCGTGATGGCCGCTGATCTCGCCACCACACCCGATATCGGCGTCAATGTCCAAGCATGTGGCGACTGCCATCTGATGAACTTTGGCGGCTTCGCCACGCCGGAACGCAACATCACTTTCGACATCAACGACTTCGACGAGACGTTGCCGGCCCCTTGGGAATGGGACGTCAAGCGGCTGGTCGCCTCGTTTGTCCTCGCGGCTCGTGCCAACGGGCTATCGGATACCGCCGGACGCGACGCCGCCGTGAGCTGTGCCCGCAGCTATCGAGAGCGGCTGCGGGAAGTGGCCGAGATGAGCCCGCTCGAAGCCTGGTACACACATATTGGCGTGGAAGATCTCTTGAATGCGATCGACGACAAGGCTGCAAAGAAGCGCTTGCGCAAGCGGCTTGAAAAAGCCCAGGAGCAGAAAGACAAGTCCTCCGAGCTGGTGTACCCCAAGCTGGCCGAAATGGTCGGTGGTGAGGTGCACATCAAGGATCAGCCGCCGCTGATCTTTCACCCGGATTTTGTACATGAGCCGAATTTCAAGCCCGTAGTCGACCAGGCGCTGGCCGACTACCGGGCAACTCTTTCCGACGACCGCAAAGCTCTGCTGGACCGTTACCGCCTGGTCGATGTGGCGCTCAAGGTCGTGGGAATCGGCAGCGTAGGCCGTTATTGCGCGATTGGCCTGTTCATGTCGTCGTCGAACGAGCCTCTGTTTCTTCAGTTCAAGCAGGCCGTTCCGTCGGTGCTAGAGCCCTACGCTGGCAAGAGCCTTTATGGTAACGCCGGCCAGCGGGTGGTGGAGGGGCAGCGCCTTATGCAATCGGCCTCCGACATCTTCCTCGGCTGGTCGGTCGGGATGGAAGGGCGACATCTCTATGTGCGTCAGTTGCGCGACGCGAAGATCAAGCCGGTGGTGGAGGCGTTCGATCGCAGAATACTGGAACTCTACGGTCAACTGTGCGGCTGGGCGCTGGCTCGGGCGCATGGTCGTGCCAGTCATCCGTGGCTGGTGAGCGGCTATATCGGCACCAGTGATGCGTTCGACAAGGCAATGGGTAAGTTTGCGATCACCTATGCTGATCAGGCCGAACGTGATCATGCGGCACTGAAGGCGGCGGTGAGTGCCGGAAAGATCGAGGCGTATATCGAGGAAGACCGCTAGTCGTCCATCGGGGAAGCAGCCTATGGCGACCGAGATCGAACGGAAATTCCTGTTGGCCGGTGACGGCTGGCGTACGCAGTTTACGCATCGAAAGCGCATCCGGGACGGGCTCGTCGCAACCGCAGGCCGGCGCAAGGTGAGAGTACGAGCTTACGATGATCGGGCGACGCTGACCATCAAGGCCAAGACCGCCAGTTTGGGCGATGCAGAATACGAATACGAAATCCCATTGACGGATGCCGAGGAACTGCTGGCGACACACTGCGATGGCAGAGTGCTCAGCAAGACGAGGTACTACGTCCCCTATAAGGGCTTCGTGTGGGAGATCGATGAGTATGACGGCATTCTCAGTGGCGTGGTGTTGGCCGAGGTTGAGCTATCCCGAGAAGATGTTGAGGTCCCCCTTCCTTCGTGGGTGGGGGAGGAAATAACCGGCAGACCTGAGTACAGGAAGAGCAACATGCATGTGGCACGCCTAGCTGCGCTTGCGACCGACGGCGACACGACCCCTCGAAAGTATTGAGGGGTAACAATGCGGTGGCGGGAGTTTTTCCCCATAACTGAATGGGTCGCCGGCTACTCCCTTAAGCGGCTGGGCCCCGACGGCATCGCTGGCTTGTCTCTGGCCGCGTTCGTTATTCCCGAGTCGCTAGCCTATGCGTCGCTGGCAGGCTTGCCGCCGGTATCCGGTCTCTATTGCTACCTCGCCGCGGGCCTGGCCTACGCCGTATTCGGCACGAGCCGACAATTGGCGGTGGGCCCAACGTCGGCCCTGGCGCTCGCAGTTGCTGCCGGCATTGCCACCCTCGGCGGCGGTGATCCGACACGGGTGGCCGCCTTGGGAGCGTCCATCGCACTGTTGGTTGGCTTGATTGCCATTGGTGGCCGCTTTATCGGGCTGGCCAACCTTGCTTCCTTCTTCTCCGATTCGGTTGTGACGGGCTTTAAGACCGGCGCAGCTCTGTACATCGCATCGACCCAATTGCCGAAGCTCCTTGGGCTCGAAGGAGGCAGCGGCAACTTCTTCGAGCGGCTTTTCAATGTCGGAACAATGATACCGGACATCTCGCTTCCGTCGTT
The DNA here is from genome assembly GCF_000312425.1 of Reyranella massiliensis 521. Lineage (GTDB taxonomy): Bacteria > Pseudomonadota > Alphaproteobacteria > Reyranellales > Reyranellaceae > Reyranella > Reyranella massiliensis. Next base: position 1,894,519 of record NZ_HE997181.1, read on the forward strand.
GGCGATTGGCGGGCTGGCGATCGCGCTCTTTCTACTGCTGGAGTGGAAGCTGCCCAGTCGACCGACCACGTTGATCGTGGTCGCGGCCGCGATAGCGGCGACCGGCTTCCTCGGCCTGGGCAAGCTCGATGTCCGGCTGGTGGGCGACCTGCCGCAGGGTCTGCCGACCTTGGGCCTCTTGCCGATATCGATGGCCGATCTCGGTGATCTCCTGCCGACGGCGTTTGCTTGCTTTCTGCTAGCCTACAGCGAAACCATTTCGGTGGCGCGCAGCTTCGCTCAGAAGCGAGGTTACGAAATCGATCCGTCGCAGGAGCTTACGGCTCTCGGTGCTTCCAACGTCGCCACGGCCCTGGCTAGCGGCTTTCCAGTGGCCGGCGGCATGTCGCAAACGGCGGTCAACGACATGAACGGCGCCACCTCGTCGGTTTCGCTCGTCGTGACCTCGATCGCCGTCGCGCTGACCCTCGCTTTTTTCACAGGCCTGTTCCGCGATCTGCCCGAGCCCGTGCTGGCAGCCATCATCCTGATGGCCGCCAAGCATCTGGTGAAGCTCGAGGAGTTGCGCGAGCTCAAGAACGCGTCGCGCACCGAGTTCGCGATCTCGCTTCTCGCGCTGTTCGGCGTCCTGGCCTTCGGGCCCTTGCAGGGTCTGTTGCTGGCGGCGGTAGGCTCGCTGGTCATGCTGATCGGGCGCGCTTCCCGGCCGGCCGTCGCGGTGTTGGCGCGCGATCCGGCAAGCGGTCACTACGTGAACAAGGAGAGATATCCGGCGGCCCTGGAGCCGCCCTCCGTGCTGGTGTTGCGCACCCTCGGGGGCTGGCTCTATTTCAACGCAGAGCAGATCCGGCGCCGCTTCCAGGAGCTCGTGGCGCAGACCTCGCGCCCCTTGACCACAGTGGTGATCGACTGCTCCGTAGTGCCCATAATCGACATTACGGCCCTGACCAGCTTGCGCGTGTTCGCCGCCACCATGAAGCGCCGCGGCGTTGTGGTACGGCTTGCCGAGTTGCACGATGGCGTCGCCGATACGTTGCGCAGGCGGGGTGCCGAAGCCGATTTCGGCTCGATTGTTGCCCATCGCACCGTCGATCAGTGTGTGGCGGCAAGCGCTGGCAGGATTTGAGCGTCGCGGTCGTTGAAGTTCGCGACGACCGGCACGCCGTCGAAAGCTGATCCACGGTCGCGGCATTGGCGGGGGTGATCATGTCCGGTTCGCTTGCCATTCGCGCGCTGCTGCTTGGACAACGCATAGAGACGCGCGGCCTCGAACATCAGGATACGATAGCCCTGGCGCCGCTGACGTTGCGAGCAGGGCAGCAGGGTATCGCCTTCCTGTTCCGCTATGGAGTCGCCGTCCTCGTGGGGCTTTCGCATGCCGAGGAGGAGGCGCTCCTGGGGACGCTGCGCGCGAGCATCGTGGAGGCTCTGCCAACACCGGAAACCGATCAGGTCCAGATTGTCGTGACACCGGACGGCGAGGACCAGATCGAGCCTTCCGGCGCCATTGTGTTGAAGGATGCGTCTACCGAACGACTGCAGATCCTCGCCAACGTGCTGTCAAAGAGCGTCGTGTTGGCGCATCACGAATCGCAGATCGCAGCGACCTTCGACAAGATTGAACCGCTGGCCGCCGGCATCCGGCGGAAGGGCCGTGTCGATCGCAAGGCCTCGCAACTCATTCAGCAGATTGGCGACATATTGCTGACACAGCATCGGATGGTGGGACGGGTTGCGATCGAGGACAAGCCGGACGTTCTTTGGGACCGCCCTGAACTCGAGCGTCTCTACGCCCGGTTGGCGGATGAATACGAACTGCTCGAACGCAACAGCGCGATCGACCGAAAACTCACACTGGTTGGTGAAACAGTCCGGACACTTCTGGAGCTTGTGCAGGATCAGCGCAGCGTACGTCTGGAATGGTATATCATCTGCCTCATCGTTATCGAGATCCTGTTGTCCATCTATGAGATCTTCGTTCGCTCTCATTGATGCGGCTGAAGCGTACCCCAGGCCGGCTTTGATTGAACTCACCCACACGTTGCGCAGAAGGAGCGTGCGGCAAGGTCTTGCGCGATCGCATCGGTGTCGCGAGGTCCGGTGGCCGCCCTACAGGAGTATAGTGAACAACCTCTTCAGAAGTTCCTCCAGCGGTATTAGGGTTAGGACAAGTGGTGCGATCGGCACGATCGCCATGATGCCGACTTGCAAAACTGTCTCCTTGGTGAAGGGCGCGACGTTCATCGACTTCACTATGTCGAAACTGTTGGATAGATCGGCGAGCGATTGAATGTCGACGCTGCCTAGGAGTGGCTCCTCGTCGCTTGAGTTTCCGCCGCGCAACCATTTGCTGTCGAATTGGCGAACGTAGCGCTGGGCCAAGGCGCCGTACTCACGCAGGCCGATCAGTTTCGCCTCGGCCATCTGGGGCACAAACAGCAGGAGTGGGCCCAGCACCACGCATAGGAGCAGGACGACAAGGGTAACGATTTCGAGCTTGAAATCGAGGAGGGTGGCCTGAACAAAGAAAATGCGATCAGCAATGTGTCCGGCAAGTATTGTGCCGTGGGCAAACAGCAGTGGCACCAAGGCGTAGACCGTGGTGGAAAGAAAAAGCAAACCGCCTGCCCGGTCAGGATGAGTCGGCACCAGGTTTAGTTTGATGCGTGACACGTGCCAGAGGAAACGTGTCCAGACGAATAGGCGGAAATACCAGCGAAGCAACATGAACTGAAAGATCGGCAGGCTGACGTAGCTCAACCAGATGCCGGCAAGCGACGGCTTCGATCCGCTCGCAGAGGCTGCCGCGTACCAGGTGCCCGTTTCGATTGCCGCGTATTGCCGCCAAACGACAAGAATGCCGACAATGTAGACGATTGCGACAATGACGACCTCCGCGACTATCGAGTTTCGAAGGCGGACGGCTGACGTAATGGCGGCATGGAATTGTGGTAGGGCTCCCTCCGGAATCAGGTCTCGTTCGATGAACTGTGGCACCAGGAGACGCATGCGCTGATGGACTACAAGCTCGGCCGCGATCAATAGAGGCAGCGCCACCAGGAAGCGGACGTGTATGCCAACATCCTTCAGGAAGGACAAATTCTCGCCCGCGGGGAAGAGATTTCCTTCGAGAATCGAAATCACCAGAAGCGGCAGCCAGCAAAGCAGCGAGATGACGATGACGCGCCGGCGCACCAAACGCAGCGTATCGTCCGTAAGATGGGCGCGACGAAGAAGCTGAAACAGGGGCCCCCCGATGAAGAGGGAGAATTCCATTGAATTCTCCGCAAAGGCGCCGCCAGAAGGGGATTTGGGGAGCGTCATCTTCGAGATTCTCCCTAAGTGGCTTTCTTAGATTAACATCGAGTTCCGCGGGGCCTTTGAGGCAAGTCAAAGGGGTTGTACGCTCTGCACCTGAAGTTTCGTGGCCCCTTCAGGATGATGTCAAAGTCACGGTGCAGGATTGTAATCGCCGGCATCCAGCACCGCAGCGGGCCCTGTCCGCGCGCACCGACTTTTGATTCGCAGAGATGGCCACCAGCCGAGCAGGGCCGCCCGTCGTCAAATCGTCGTTAGCGGTCAAGGGAGCGTAGTCGGCCGCCGGATCCATGCCGATGAAGACCGAGTGCATCGTTCTTCCTGACGGGCCGCAGCCGTGGCGGTGCCGGCGAGCAGCTCGCGCTGCGACAGGTCAACCTGCGTACGGAGATGCGTCGCCTTGTTCATGATGCCCTTTTCAGACGTCGCTCCCTGAGTCGGTTCGCGATCACCACCACGGAGAAGCCCATCACATAAGGCCACAGCGCGTGGCGAGGACCGATGAAGCTCCAGCCGATTGCAAGCCCGGACGAAACGATCAGAACGGCAAGCAGGAATTGATGATCTCGCTGCTTGCCCGGCTCCACATCCGGAATGAGGGCCAATAAACGCAGGCCGATGGCGGAAAGGATCAATGTGTTGCCGGCATACAACCAGATTGCGGGCGCCAGGTTGGGAAAGCGACCGACGACGATGGTGACGAACGGAAAACAGGTGGTGAAAAGCAGGTAGAGCAGCCACCAGTGGACGTATTCGCTGCCGAGGTTCTCGTCCGGCGACCGCACCTGAATACCCGATAGCCAGCGGAGCCCCAGCACGCCGAAGCTCAGGGCATAGGGCAGGAACTTGGGTGTCAGGGCGATCAAGCCTTGAATGAGCTCGCTCGCATCATGCGGTTGGAAGTCATCCGGGAGGCGGAGGTCGAGCACGAGCAACGTCATGGCGACGGCGAAGAGCCCGTCGGTCAGCGCGTCTAGGCGAGCGCGTGGATACATCTGCTGTTGCGTCCTTCCAATCATCCCTCGCCGCATCTGCTTCCGCCTGCTTTGACTCAGATCAAACCCCGGTGGAGCGGTGAAGTTTGCGTCGAGCCCGACGTATCAGGGTACGGATGTGTCGATGCAACACAACCATCCGTTCGATACGTCAAGCGAATGCAGATCGATGCCCGTTGCCGCGTCGCCCCGTGGTTGCATCATGCGAATGCTTGACTTGCATCAAGGCCCGCTGAGACGGGCGGACATATTCAGCTCGGGAAGGGGAGGCGATTTGAACAACGTGGCAGCCTTTACGGGTCCGGCTCAGACGCCGCTGGTCAGACGACCAGAGTATTCCATCCCTGCGGACGATCTCGTCGCAGCCGGCCAGCGTCTGCGCGATTCGGTCCCGCGGGCGAGTCAAGGTCTCTGGAAGAAGGACAAGCAACGGCTCGATCCACTTGAAATTCTGCGCGCCTCGGATGCTGGCCGGATTCCCGAGCTCGTCCCGATCCGTTACGGCCGGATGCTGCAATCACCCTTCGCCTTCTATCGAGGGGCGGCGGGCGTCATGGCCGCCGACCTCGCCGCGACACCCACCACGGGCATTCATGTCCAGGTCTGCGGCGACTGTCATCTGATGAATTTCGGCGGCTTCGCCACGCCTGAACGTAGCATCAACTTCGACATCAACGACTTCGACGAGACCCTGCCGGCGCCCTGGGAATGGGACGTCAAGCGGCTGGTCGCGTCGTTCGTGCTGGCGGCCCGGTCGAATGGCTTGTCGGATGCGGCTGGCCGCGACGCAGCCATCGCCTGTGCCCGGAGCTATCGCAAGCGGTTGCGGCAAGTGGCAGAGATGAGCCCGCTGGAAGCATGGTACACCCACATCGGTCTGGAAGAGTACCTCGGGCTGATCGACGATCCGGCTGACCAGAAGCGGGTGCGGCGCAGAATCGACAAAGCGAAAGAAGGAAGGGCATCTGACCTGGATTATCCGAAGTTGGCCAGGATGGTCGGCGGGGTGGTGCAGATCAAGGATCAACCTCCGCTCATCTATCACATGGATGTTCAGCATCAGGAGGGCTTCGGCGCCCTCACGGACAAGACGATGGCTGCTTACCGGGACAGCCTTCCGATTGACCGTCGCGCCCTGTTCGATCGCTACCGCTACGTCGACGGGGCGATGAAGGTTGTGGGGGTCGGAAGCGTCGGCCGGTACTGCTCTATCGGACTGTTCATGTCGTCGTCCAATGAGCCGCTGTTCCTGCAATTCAAGCAGGCCGTCCCGTCCGTTCTGGAGCCTTACGCGGGCAAGAGCCTGTTTGGCCACGCCGGGGAGCGGGTGGTCGAGGGCCAGCGCCTGATGCAGGCTTCATCGGATATTTTTCTTGGCCACACGATTGGGCCATTGGGCAACCAACTTTATGTCCGCCAGTTGCGCGACGCGAAGATCAAGCCTCTAGTCGAAACCTTCGATCGCGACATGATGAAGATCTACGGCAGGGCGTGCGGTTGGGCGCTGGCGCGGGCGCACGGCAAGGCCAGCCATCCGTGGCTGGTCACCGGCTATCTCGGAAACAGCGACGCGTTCGACGAAGCGATGGGTGATTTCGCCATTGCTTATGCCGACCAGGCCGAGCGCGACCACGCGGCTCTCAAGGCTGCGGTAGGCGCAGGCAGGATTCAGGTCCAGATCGAAGAAGATAGGTAACGGGTCGTGCCGAGGGTCAACCAGCGGCGCTCTGCCTTCAACTGGTCTGGTGTGGCATTTCGCCTGATCGAGCACGGCGCGTTCGCCGCACCGCCGTGCTGACAATGTACACGTGTTCCGCGTCATCCTTCGCCGAGAGACGAGACGTTCGCATGCGCAAGTTCCTGTCATTCGCGATGCTGCTGGCCGGAGTCCTCGGCGCCTGCTCGTATCCCGAGCGCGGCCCCGGCGTGCCTTCGACCCACACCACCGTCGCATTGCCGCTGGGCATCCCCAATGCCCGGTTCTTCGCCGACGGCGATCCCAAGCCCATGATGGAGGAAGCCGCCCGCGCCTACCAAAGGGAGGAGGCGACACGGCGCACCGCAGGCGGACCGACGCGCCCGCCGCCGGTCTACTACCTGGCGATTTCCGGCGGCGGCGATGACGGCGCTTTCGGCACCGGATTGCTGAATGGTTGGGCCGCGACAGGAATGCGGCCCCAGTTCAATTTCGTGACGGGCGTCAGCACCGGCGCCCTGATCGCGCCCTTCGCCTATCTCGGATCCGAGTACGATGCCGTCATGGCCGGGATGTATACGACCCTGACACCCGACAAGGTCTATCGACCGCGGGCACTCACGGCCGCGCTGTTCGACGACGCCATGGCCGATACCAGTCCGTTGGCCGAGGTGATCGCACGCTACACTGACCAGAAGATGTTCGATGCCATCGCCCGGGAGTACGGGAAGGGTCGCCTGCTGCTGATCGGCACGACCGACCTCGATGCCGAGCGACCGGTAATCTGGAACATAGGCGCGATCGCGGCCAGCGGCCATCCCGGTGGGCTGGAGCTGTTCCGCAAGATCCTGCGCGCCTCGGCGGCCATTCCCGGCGCCTTCCAGCCGGTCATGGTCGATATCGAGATCGACGGCCAGAAGTACCAAGAGATGCATGTCGACGGCGGCGCCGTTGCCCAGCTCTTCATCTATCCATCGTCGATCAACATCGCCGAGAGCGGACCACGCCGCGAACGGCACGCGTACGTCATCCGCAACGGCAAGCTCACGCCGGGCTACGAAACGAGCAAGCGGCGAACCATCTCGGTCGCCGGCCGCGCCATCAGCACCATGCTGACGTCGAGCGGGCGAAACGACGTGCTGCGCACCTACCTGCTCGCGCAGCGCGACGGCATCGACTACAACCTCGCTTATATAGGGTCTGACTTCACCACTACCGAGATCGGCATGTTCGAGCCGGCCTACATGCAGGCTCTCTACGCCTACGGCTTTCAGAAGGGTAGGGATGGTCGGGCCTGGCACAAGCGGCCACCCCAGATCGACCCTGCGGCCGTGCGCCAGTAGCAACAGGACCGGCAGATCGGGGGACGGACGACTTGAGGTGCAAGAGATGGTCCCTGAACGTCGCCTGACCAGAGTATTGCGGCGCTTGATCATCTGGCCGGTTGCTGTTCTGGCTGCAGCCGTCGTGGGCTTTTCGGCCTATGCCGTCCTGGCCCTTGGACCCTTGGCGCCCTGGCACACCCTCGATCTCAGGCAGGAGTTCAGAGCAGCACGAGATGCCCACCTGGACTTCGCCGGACTGCTCGCCCTCGAGGGGCGCCTGTTCGAAGAGCTGCGCGGTGCCAAGGAACTCCGGAGCGGCGATATAGCCGAAGAGAGGTCATCCCGGTTCTCTCCTCGCAGCTGGATCGCCCGGTTGACCGGCGCCGCGAACGACGGCGCCTCCGATAACATCCATGTCGCGCCTTACAACCGCACGTTCGAGCTCGTGCCGGAGGAGCGGCGGGGCTCAGCGCTGTTGATCCATGGCCTGACGGACGCACCTTACTCGATGCTGGCGTTGGCACGCAGGCTGCACGCCGGCGGCCTTCATGTCGTGGTGTTGCGGTTGCCGGGGCATGGTACCGTGCCGGCTGGCCAGCTCCACATGACCCTCCAGGACTGGCGTGCCGTCGTGCGCATAGCGGCCCGGCACGCGGCTTCGCTGGCGATGCCGAACCAACCCTTCTATGTCGGCGGCTATTCCACAGGCGGCACGCTCGCCTTGACCCATGCGATCGAGAGCCTGGCCGATGAGACGCTGCGCCAGCCGACGCGCGTTTTGCTTGTATCGCCCGCGATCGAGTTGCCGCGTATCGCCGTCCTGACGCGGATCATCGACGCGCTGGCGTTCCTGCCGGGACTGGAAGCGGCGCACTGGCAGGAGATCCTGCCGGAATACGACCCCTACAAGTACAATTCGTTCGCGGTGAACTCGACGCGCCAGGTGCTGGCCGCCACCAACGCGCTGACGCGCGCGTTCGAGCAGGCGCAGGTGGCGGGCCTGCTGGACAAATTGCCGCCGGTGATCGCCTGGCAGTCGGTCGTCGACTCGACGGTGGGTGCCAGGGGCGTATTCGATTCTGTGTTCGGACGTCTCGTAGGCGCGCAGCATGAGTTGATACTGTTCGACGTCAACCGCCTGGCCGTATTTCGGTCCTTGGAGAGTGCTCGAAGCGCCGACTTGCCGGGAGTACTGAGAAGCCTTCAGCGTCCACATTCCTTGACAGTGGTCGCCAACCGCGACGACGAATCGGAGCGTGTCATGATGCGTCGGCGCAGGCCAGGGCAGGGGTGGACCGAGAGCGAGACCGACCTCGCTTGGCCCAGAAGCATCGTATCGGTCGGCCACCTTGCACTTTGCTTTCTGCCGGACGACCCGGTTTACGGGTTCCTTCCGGGCAGCGGAGCGAACGGCCAGCCGGCGTTGGGATCGCTCTTCCTGCGCGGCGAAGCTGGAGCGCTGTCCCTGCCGCTTTCGATGTTCACGCGTCTTCGCTCCAATCCTTTCTTCTCGCTCATTGCCGGCCGGGTGGACGAGATGCTGGAGGCCGATCTGCGGAGATGAATGGCGAAGGGCTCAGAACTTGGCGGCTAGTTCGATCAAAGGACCGTGGATGACGAGGTGCGGCCTCAATCTCGGGCGAGCGCGCGTGCTGCCTCCTTTTCGAGGTCGATGTACTGCGCTTTTTCGACGGTGACGCCGACGGCGAATATTACCCCGCCGCTAAACCTCCCAGGCGACTTGTACTCCTGGCTGACCGTGTCGCCGCTGTCGTAACCGACGCAGAGGCCGTCGCCGGACAGCGTGAATTTGCCAAGCTGCGTGCGCATCGGACCTTCGGCGACGACCTTATCGTTGACATAGAGTTTGGTCCTGCCGAGAGACTCACCATGCTTGCCCGAACTCTCGCGGGTGAACTCCATCCCGACTGTGTACTTGCCGGGCTTCAGTTCACCGGAAACGAATTTCTGTTCCGGCTTGATGCCCAGAAAGTTGTACACGTAGTACAATTTCTTGTTCTTGATGAAGAGCGAGTGACCTCCAAAACGCGAGCCGTGAGCGAAAATCACACCCGACGCATTCGGATCTGTAATCTCGATGTTGGCGAGAATCTTGTACGATCGGCCGCGCACACTGACGGCAACGCCTTCAGGCACCGGCGAGGTGCCCGGGTAGTAGACATACCTTTCGCGGGCTGCTTCTTCGGTGGGCCGTTCAACTCCCAGCTGCTCTGCAGCGCTTCGGTCGTCGATCGGCAGCACCATGTTTTTATCTGCTTCTTCGAACCATGCCTTTATGAGCGCTCGAAGCTTGTCGGGATACTCCTTGGCGAGGTCCTTGGACTCCGACCGGTCGGCGTCCACATGATAGAGCTCCCAACGGTCCTCATCGAAATTACCTTTGCCAGTGAACGGCGCATGGACAGCGGCAGCCTTCCAGCCATCCTCCCAGATCCCGCGTGTTCCGAGCATCGCGTAATACTGGCGTCTTTTCCGTGTCGGATCGTGGGGCCTGGCATCAAAGGTGTAGCGCATCGAGACGCCGGCGAGTGGGTATTGATCTATGCCGTGATACACTTTCGGCATTTCCAGTCCGATGATCTCCAAGAGCGTCGGTACGATATCGACGGCGTGATGATACTGATCGCGAATCTCACCGCGAGCCTTGATGCCCTTTGGCCACGAGATGACCAGCGGATCGATGGTCCCGCCTGAGTATTGCGAGTAGCGCTTGAACATCTTGAAGGGGGTTGAGAATGCTGCAGCCCATCCTGTCGGATAGTGCGGATAGGTGTTCGGCCCGCCCAGATCGTTCAAGGCCTTCATGTTCTCCGCCAGATCGTCCGGGTAATTGTTGAAGAACTTGTTCTCGTTCACTGAACCGTTCGGCGTGCCCTCTCCGGACGCTCCATTGTCCGCCGCGTAGAGCACGATAGTATTTTCGAGTTGGCCTGACTCCCTCAGGTAATCGATGATGCGGCCAATTTGCACGTCCGTATATTCGGAGAACCCGGCATAGACCTCGGCCATATGGGAGAATAGTTTCTTCTCGTCGGAACTAAGCGAGTTCCATGGGCGCACAAAGTCTGCCTTGTTGGCCACCTCATCGGGCAAGGGGTTGAGCGGCGTGAGTTGCGTTCCCTTCGGGAGCACGCCCTTGTCGATCATGCGTGCAAGTACCCATGTCCGGTAAGCGTCATAACCGTCGTCGAACTTACCCTTGTACTTGGCAATGTATTCTTGCGGCGCATGATGGGGCGCGTGATTGGCGCCGGGGTTGTACCACATGTACCAGGGCCTTGATGGATTCGTGGCCTTCTGGTCGCGGACCATCGCGATGGCGCGGTCGGCGAGATCCTTCGAGAGGTGGTAGCCCTTTTCAGGCCCGTACGGCGGCTCAATGAAATGATTGTCTTCAACGAGATCCGGATACCACTGATTGGTTTCTCCACCGATAAAGCCGTAGAAGCGGTCGAAGCCCTTCTGGAGGGGCCATAGTTTCCGGCTGGCGCCCGATGCGACGTCCTGCTCGGCGACGTTATGATTTTTGCCCAGCCAAAAGGTGCTGTAGCCGTTGTCCTGCAGGATCTGACCTATGGTGGCGGCCTGATCGGGCAACCGGCCATGCGCTCCGGGAAAGCCGTTGGCGCCTTCCGTAATGGCAGCCATGCCGTTCACGTTATGGTTTCGTCCGGTCAGCAGCATCGATCGGGTCGGTGAACATAACGCCGCCGTATGAAACTGTGTGTAAGTCAGGCCCTCGGCGGCTATCTTGTCCAGAGTCGGCATGTTGATCCGGCCACCATAGGGCGACCACGCCGCAAGGCCGGTGTCGTCGTAAAGAATGAAAAGAACGTTTGGCGCACCCTCGGGCGCCTTCTTCGGAATATACGGTGTCCAGTCGGGCGTAGATTTCCGAACATCGAGATCGATGACGCCCTTGAACGTCGACGGCGCATTTTGGGCCGATGCCATCGACATCAGGACTCCGCATGTTGCGAGGCTGATGGCTGCGAGCGGTAACATCATGCGTGTGCTGTCACGCAATTTCAGCTTGGCAGTGGTCATTGGAGATGTCTTTCTCCGTTCTTTGCCGACTGGCGTAGTCGTTCTACGCCCAATCCTACGTGCCTAAGGCAGGCGGTCAGGCAAACATTGATCTGAATCAAAACACCGCGTGAATTCGCTTTGCCATGCCATGCGGCGCAGCTTTGAGCGCTCAGTCCAATTTTTTGTCGGCGGCGGAGAACACAGTACGAGCATAATTGACCATTTTTGTGGGTGAGAGAAGGTTCAGGAGATCCCGCGTGAGAAGGCGCTCCTAGTCGTCTCGATCGAGGCAAGGATGGGATGGCAGCACGCCGTCCTGGCGCACATCGTGATGTGAGTAGCGGAATAGGAGGCCGTGATAGCCGAAGTCCGGATGGCGTTTGCCCTCGGTCCGAGCAACGCTTTCGTGATCTACGCGCGCAGCTGATCGCTCGGCTATTGCCCCGCGGCCCCCAGCAACCGGGCGGGCGTAAGATCGAAGCAGTGCTCGAGGTCCATCCGGCAAATGCTGACTAGTCGACGATCGAAGTGTAATGCTGATTGTCGGAGGAATAGCAGCGTTGGAGGACGACCTTCATCGGACGGCGCTCGTCGAGGAGGGCTGGAGCGACCCGCGCGTCACTCAGCGGGGCAAATCGGCGGGCTCGTCGGCTTGCCCTCGGCCAGTCGGCCGAGGATATGGCCCGGCTATTGCAGTTCGCCGCCGAGCTGGAATTGCAAGCGAAGGCGCTGGAAGGTGAGATTGAGCCTCCGCCGCCAGGCCTCATCGAACATGTGCAGCTGCAGATGGAGCAACAGCAGCAATCCGATGCCGTTGCGGACGAATGCGCCGAGCTCCCTAAATCTTGATCTGGGTTCGTCCGACGTAGGCTCGCACTCCTGCTTCTCGCCGTGCTTCATCGAGAATTGACGTCGAAATACGCAATCAAGCCCATGACGGCGATCGCTCCCAAGCCGAGCGCGAGGCCCTTGAAGTTTATGGCCAGAAGAATTGCAATAATAGCCATCTGGCCTCCGTCCGGCACGCTCGCGCGAGCGCCATCCCCAAACCCCGCAAGCCAAGGGAACGACATTGGACGCCGGTTGACGCCGCCCACGATCGCATAGGCTAAGGCACTTATTGCCGTTTGCGCAGAAGCCTCGGCTGCTCCTCCAGCAGCTTCTGGGTCCTTTTAAGCATTTCTAGGAGGAGCGCATCCTGCTGTGCAGCGAGCTCATTCAATGGCGGTCCGGCCACGACGAAGCGCTGTTTTTCCAGGCGTTGGCGACCGGCCATGACCCGTCTTACGCCACCCTCCTGATGCACGCGACTGAACCCCATGCCGGCAAATTCCTTTGCCATCAGGTGACGGATCTGGTCGCATTCGGTTGGATCGAAGATGCTGTGTAGTTTCGACAAGTAAATTTCAATGTTGCCCTCGGCAATAAATACGTTCAACGCATCGTCGCCGCACGGCCCGGCCGATGGCTCGAAGTTGAATACTTCGCCTGCCACTATTTTATCTGCGAGAGTTCGCCAGTGTCGAGCCATTGCCAGAAACTGCGCTTTGTTTGCTTCGATGTCGGAGACCTCGGCCAGCCGCGTGCACTTTGCGGCGCGCTGGAAGCATTCGAAAGTGGACATCATCGCTCCCTCCCTCAACGTGGCCAAAGCACATGAGCGGGAGTTCGGTCATTTCTGTTCTTGATGCCGTAGACTCTCAGCCGTCGGTGCTCAATCAATTCACGCCCGACGGTAAACAAAAGGTGCGCCTCAAATGAGGTCTTGTCACGCGGTCATTCGGCCTGCCCAGGCAGAGATCCGGCAGTTGTTCGGGGGCCTGGCCGGAAAGCATCAGGTCGCTTTGAAGAGGGTCGCGCAAGCCATGGGGCTCGGTCGACGATAGACTCACCGATCTCGTCTTCGATTGCGAATGGGAACTCGAGCTCGAAATCGAGGACGAGGATACAGCCCCTTGTTTCGGGGCGTGCCCTTCGCTTCATTGTCCTCGGCGATCTTCTTCTTCTGGCCGTTGACGAGGTCGCCTTTCGGCGTCCGGGTGAGCGCGAATCGCGGTCAGCCTTCTTCGTCAAGTACCGGGCAAGGCATGGTGCAGGAATGCAAGGAGCCGATGCAGGCAGTCATGACGCACGATCGCTTCGGCCCCGCCACCGTGCGTCGTTCGGCGCAGGTTCGCGTGGTCGGCAATGGTGGCTGCCTAGTTGGCAAGAGCGCGATCCCGGTACTCGGATTTCATCTTCATCAGGACGATCACGTCTCCGACAGTCTTCAGGCGCTCTGCTTCCGCGTCGTTGATATCGAGCCCGAAGGCATCTTCGAGGGCCATGATGGTGTCGACCGAATCGAGGCTGGTAGCGCCGAGATCCTCGACAATGCGCGCCTCGGGCACAACCCGGTCCGTTGCGAGGCGGAGCTTGGTGGCGATCACGTCGCATACAACGGCTTCTACGTTCTCCATGGCAGTCCCTTTCTGCAGGACGCTTCGCTACTGAATGAACGCTCCTCGGCTTCGTTCGGTGGCGCCTGGACGGCGATAAAGTGGCGCCGCTCGAAGGGCGGGGCGACATAACCGTTCACGTCATCCTGAGCGATGTTCGCCACCAGCTCAAGACGCTCGCCCATCGAAGTGACCAACGGCTACTGCAGCCTACGGGTCAACTCTGCCGTCGATGGTGTCCCGAGCACGCGGCCCAAGAACGATGCCAGCCAATCATCGTGCTATTCGAGCAAGGCGTCTATGCCCGCCGCGGCTACCGTATCGTCGTCGCTGGTTGGGTCGCCTAGTGGTCGTGCCAGAAGGTCGTGGTTACCGATCTCAAGGAGAAATGCGATGCCCTCGCCGATCATGACGGGTCTCCGAGAGCGTCGTGGCGACTACCTCCGAAGTCCTGACCTCAACCAAGAAGTCCAGCCACGGCGGCGACGACGGTCGTGGGAAACGTTGCCTTTCCCTGGGAAGTCCGCGCGGTCGCAGTGTCGGCGCTCAAGTTCCCGCGAATAGTTCCTCTTTATCTTTAATCGATCATCACGAAACGTTTCAGCTTTTTGGCCATGATGGTCCCTTGGGATCAGACGGTGCTATGGAAACACTCTGGTAGCCCGATTCCCGCAGTTCTTTCGCCCGCCGCTCTGCTTCTTGCAGTGTTGCGCAACTCTCGCCGTGAAATTTGCGTGTATCGGGGTGAATGGCCGACACTGTGTAGGGAGTAGGAGATGCGACTGCCATAATATGAATGATGACATGGGAATCAGCGGCTATCAAAGGCGATTGGCTCTAAGCGAGGCAGGCACGCGCAAGCGTTCACCCTTAGTGAAGGTGGCGCTTGTACGTCGGACGCGAAGCCTTTGACGCTCGTGATCGAAAAGAGTGGCCGTGAACAGCATCGTCCCACCACTTTCAAGCTGGCAGACGAGGGGCCATTACAGGTTACCTGGAGTCGCAGTGGGTCTGCGGCGAATTCGAAAGAGCAGGGAAGACCGTAAGCGTAATGACAGGTATGAGGCTTAATGAAGCTTTGTCGCTTCAAGCCGAATCGTTCTCATGTCGCGCCACGTATGATGTGCGCTTGAGGGGAACATTGCGGCTGTGGGAAGCGCGACCCTTGCTCGTGAATTGCATCGACCGTGGAGATCGCGCCTAGAGCTGCTTGGAACAATTTGTCCGCCGGTCGTTAAGGTCGCGCTTCGGACACTTTTCCATCCCGCCCAATCCGAGAGTGTCCGGGCTCACCTTCTGAGCTCGCTGCGGGGCAGGCTCCTTCTTCCCTGGCGCTTGAGCGCCGTCATTCGCCATTCGGACAGCAGGTCTGTGCCGGATCTTCTCTTCGGAGAAGGGAAGAGGTCCGCTCCCACGCGGGCCTTTTCTGATGGGGAACACTTCTCTGGGAATCCGGAAGAACAATACTCAAGCGCTTAAAATCGTCATCGGAGCCCGTTGCAGCGGCAACAAAAGCCCTCTTGGGAACCGATCATCGGTACCTCACTGTCCAAACCGCGACGTTCACGATCCAGGGAACGCCGAGGCCGAGAAGGGTCTTCTATACGGCGAAAGTTCATGGGGCCGGCTTATACGGGGATTGCCGGATCGATCCAGTCGATGGTTTGCACCGCGCCCCACACCATCACGCCGGTCATGGCGAGCGAGCACAGCGCGGCGAAGAGGGCGACCAGGAGTGCGAGGCCGTCCTCTTCCAGGTAGGCCACCGCCAGCAGCATGATGACCAGTGCCGGCACAACCTGGCTCATGGGCACCGGCGAGACCAGGGTCAGCCCCACCAGCAGCATCGCCAGCCCAACCAGCGGCCTCGCGGCTTCGAACACAATGGGCCAGCGCGGCCTGATCAGTCGCTCAACCCAGGCGAGCCGCGGCGCGACGGCGGCGATGACGCGCTCCAGCCGCGCGACGGCGACCTCGCGGCGGGCCATCGCCCACGGCAGCCGGGCGGCATCGTGGCCCAGCATGAGCTGGATTGCCGGCCACGCAATCAGCAGGCCGACGATGGTGGACGCGCCGGGAAGCAGGGCGACGATCGCCATCACCAAGAGCGTGAGGCCGAAGGAGCGCTCGCCGAGCTCGTTTATCAGCCAGCCGACCGATACGCGAGCGCCCTCTGCCCGGTCCAGCATGCGCAGGAGATGCACAGAGGTCGGGGTGAGAGGGGAGGGGGCATCGGGTTCCCGGGCCACTGGCGCGGCTCCTTGGCAATCCGGATGGGATTGGCGCGCAGTTTGAAAGCGGACCGGCGCCGACGCAAGCTGGTTCGCTTCGTCGTTGGCCGTCACAAGTCATCGCCGTCGGCTCGCCCGACAAGTTGCATTCGACCCCAGCGACGGAGGCTCACGGCGCGATCTGCACCTCGACCGACATGCCCTGAAACGCGTCGGTTGCTCCATGGAAGGCGCCGCTGATCGGCATTACCTGGTTTATGATGCGTCCGACGGCGACAGGGATGAGGTTGAAGCCGCCGACGCCGCGATTGGTCGGATCGAAGGTGATCCAGCCCGCTCCCGGCAGGAAGATCTCGGCCCACGCATGGGTCGAGCCGGCGTCGCCCGCGCCGCGGTCGGGATTGTAGAGATAGCCCGAGATGATTCGCGCGCCGAAGCCCAGGCTGCGCGCCGCCTCGATGAACAACACCGCAAGATCGCGACACGATCCCCAG
The DNA here is from genome assembly GCF_000312425.1 of Reyranella massiliensis 521. Lineage (GTDB taxonomy): Bacteria > Pseudomonadota > Alphaproteobacteria > Reyranellales > Reyranellaceae > Reyranella > Reyranella massiliensis. The sequence goes on from NZ_HE997181.1 coordinate 1,911,066, forward strand.
CCGCGCTCCAGCGTCTGCAGCGGCGATTGTGTGCCTTCCTCCTCGCGGCTCTGGTAGGAGATCCTCTCGAAAACGCCGGTGGCCAGGTCTTTCAACAGGGCCAGCGTGTCGGTCTCCTGGTTGAGCACGAAGCCTCGCGCCCACTGGGCCAGCCAGTTCGATGGATCGGGATAATGCGACTCCGCGAGCGCCGCGAGATCGATTCTCTCGTCTGGCGAATAGTCGAACGGATAGCGGATGGCCGACGCTGCGATGTCGAAGACCGGCCAGGGCGCAGCAGCCAGCTCGACGACCGCCAGGCTTTCGATCACGAGCCGTTCGGTGGCTCGCGCAAACTGCGCGGTGGCGACTGCGTTGCCGAAGATGTCATTGGTCCATGACAGGGTCGCCGCCGGCGCGACGTCGAGCTTGCCCGACAGCAGGCGCAGGTCGTGGCCCTCGCGCGGGCGCAGCATGAAACGGTGCGGCCCGAGCTGCACCGGCTCGCGATAGCAATAGGTCGTGCGGTGGCGGATATTGAGCAGGTTCATCGGCAGCTTCGGTCGGTCGCGGGTTCAGCCGGCGGAGAACAGCTGCAATCCGGATGACCAGAGGCTGATGGCGCCGCCTAGCGCGGCGAGGGCCAGCAGGCCGAGCAGCGCGTCGTGCGCGATCGAGCAGAACTCCGTGCGGCAGCGGAAGTAGGTCATGAATCCTGCTCAAGTCTGTGATCGTGGCTATCGCCGGAACGATCATCGTCCGAGCGACGCTAGTTGGAAATGGTGACGACGGGCGTCTCTTGCGAGGTGCAATACCCGGATTCTTTTCCCCGGCGTGCAGCCGAATGGCCTTTACATCGCAACTTTCCGCGCGTCCGCTTCAGGTTTCGCGACGCTGAACCGACGGCGCGGGGGCTGCCGGGGTGGCCGCCAGGACACGCCTCCTGACGGCGGCGCCAATCGCCGCGAGGACGGGTATGGAAAACATCGAGAGGGTCGAGGCGACGAGGATGGTCTGGCCCAGCGTGCGATCGAGCAGCTTCTCCGTCATGGCCGACTGCAGGACGACGAACGCGAACTCGCCGCCGGCGGCCAGGAGCAGTGCCGTCTCCAGCGCGGCGGCGCGCCCCAGCCGCCACAACCGCGCCAGTCCGAAGACGATGGCACCGTTCAGGGCCGTCACGCCGACCATCAGACCGAGGATGAGCGCAGGAGCTGCCGCGAGACGCGACAGGTCAAGGCTGATGCCGACGGATACGAAGAACAGTCCCAGCAGGAGGCCCTTGAACGGCTCGACCGTCCTTTCGATCTGCTTGCGATGCTCCGTCTCGGCCAGCAGCAGGCCGGCAATGAAAGCGCCCAAGGCCATCGACAGTCCGACCATTGCAGCCGCCAGCCCCGCACCGATCACCACCAGGAGAGAGGCTGCCATGAACAGCTCCGGGCTGTCCGCCCGGGCGACAGATCTCATCATCGGGCGCAGCACGAGACGACCAAGGGCGACGAGGCCGAGCAAGCCGAGCGCGGCCGGTGCGAATGCGATGAGGGGCTTGAAAGTGAAGTCGTTGTCCTGATGACTTCCCAGAAACGCGATCGTCACGAGGATCGGCGCCACCGCCAGGTCCTGCAGCAGCAGGACCGAGAAAGTCGCGCGGCCAGCCCTCGAATGCTGGCGCTTCTGTTCCGCCAGCAGGGGCATTACGATGGCCGTCGACGAGAGCGCCAACGCCATTCCCAGCACCGTCGCGGTGACCGCGCCGTGGCCCAGAAGGGTCGCGATGACAGCAATCGCGGTGGCGCAGGCGATCACCTGCAGGCCCCCGAGGCCGAACACCAGGCGCCGCATGGTCCAGAGGCGATCCCACGATAGCTCGAGGCCGATCATGAACAGTAGGAACACCACGCCGAGCTCGGCGAGATGCGCCACCTGCGATGGGCTTTCGATCGTCAGATAGGCCAGCCACGGCAGCGACTGATGAAGGGCGCCGAGGCCGAACGGGCCCAGCAGCACGCCGGCGGCCAGGAAGCCGAGGACCGGGCTGATCTTCCAGCGCCGCAGGATCGGCACCACGACGCCGGCGGTTGCCAGGAAGAGCACGACGTCCTTGTAGTCGCCGCCGGCTGCGTCACCTGCCATCATGACTCCTGCCGCGGTCGTGGGTGGCTAGCATACGCCCGTCGCCGCGGCGTCCGCCGCGAGTGCTGCAGCTAGCTCGTCGGGATCGACGGCGATCGCCTCGCGCCGCTGGCCGGGCGCGGGGTTGGCGGGAAGGTGCAAGGTGGTCACCAGCCGGCGAAAGGCGACGAACGACAAGCCCGGGATCTGCTCCTCCTCGGTGACGACCGCGTAGGTCCCGGGGGGCTGGACGGCGTCCACTCCGGTCAGGAGAAACGGACGCGTAAACGTAACCATCGTCTCGGTGATGCGCGTCGACAGGGTATGCCTCGATTCAGTGACGCCATTTCTTGGCCGGCGGCAAGCCATCGGTGACATCGATATGGGCCGCTTGCTCAAGGGGCTTGTGCCGATTGGACGAGAACCGAACCGTGAGCACGCCTCTGTCCTCTGTGAAGAGGCGCAAATCGTTGCGGCCGATGGCAAGACCCAGCGCGTCGGCGGGCATGCGCAGTTCGCCCGACGCTACGACCTTGCCGGTGGGCATGAGGTAGCCGTCCAGGTCGTAGTCGGCAGGACCGAAGCCCTCGCCGTCCGAGCTGGCCAGGCTGCCGGTCCCACGCATGACCCCAAGATAGTGCATCGCCATATACAGATTCCTTCCCATTCTTACCGCTTCGGGAAATGGGGCCATCCCATCTCTATCCGACAGTTCAAGCGTCGCGACACATGTCGGCTGCGAAAGCGCGTCTCGAGAGGCGCCCAAACACATCACCTCGTTACAGTTGTGAAGGTGGGCAGACTGCATGCCCAACCCGTCATCGAATTTGGCTCGGCTCGACCTGAAGTAAGAGCCGTGCCCGCAATCGTGCTGAACGATGAAGACACGCACGAGCGGCAGGCCGGTCGGCAGGGCAGTTTCAAGGCTCCTTGGCCTCTGATCAGCGGCTGCGCGAAGGCCCCAACGGCCCGCCGCACCTCGATGCCCGAGCGATTCGGCGCTCGGTCGGCATCCATGACGCTGTCCTTTGTGCGACAGGATCGACGATGATGTCGACGGAATGTATATGAGACGTTCGATTGCCCATTACAATGTATCCTTGTAAAGGGCGTGCGAAGCGCCCATATGCAGTTAGTCGACAAACGGACTGATGATTTGGCCGCGCCGTGCACCTTAAGGCGCCTGCCAGCGACTTGATCCCGAAAACCAATGCGAATTCGACAGCCAGCCCTCTGCGCCAAGCACCGGGCGGCTATGCATTTCTTCAACTAAGCAGTGAAAGGGTTCTCCTCATGTCTATGGGAACCGTGAAGTGGTTTAACTCGTCCAAGGGCTTCGGCTTCATTCAGCCGGATAACGGCGGCAAGGACGCTTTCGTCCATATCAGCGCCGTCGAACGGGCCGGCCTCAACCACCTGGTCGAGGGCCAGAAGATCGAGTTCGACCTGGTGTCGGATCAGCGTAGCGGCAAGCAGTCCGCCGAGAATCTCAAGACCGTCGCCTGACCCTCGGATCGCCGTTTCCTCTTTCCGGCTGACCACGAATGTACTGGTCGCCGGAGCGAGGAATGAGGCGTCGCATCTCTCCAAAAGAGGGAAGAGCGGGACTTGTCATTCGGCGGGTCGCTCGTGGTCCGGCGTAACCAACGAGGCCGCCCATGAGCCGCGCAAGCACCGCCAATGTCTCACGCCTATTCGAGCTTACCGACGATGAGGCGATTACCCTGCGGCGCATCGCCTTCAGCGAAGCGGAAGTCCGTTCCCTGCGTCGCGGCGACGTCGATCGCCTGCTGAAGCTGCGTCTCATCGCCGAGGCCAAGAACAGCTTGGTCCTTACGATCTCGGGGAAGGAGCATTTCGATTCGCTGCCCCGCTCCATCTTTGCCGCCAAACTGTATCAGCGCAACGGCTGGTAACCGACAGGTTTGCCCATGCATCATCTGCACATTGCGACGTGGCGCGTTCGTGCTTTCCGCACGGTTGTGTCTTGAAAAGCTGGAAGGAGTGGCTCGTGCCGCCGGTCTTGTTTCCGGCGCTGCTCGTCATCGTCATCGTCGCCTATGCGATTTTTCGAAGTTGACGGCTTTGGTAGCCGCGGATCAGGAGCATTGGATGGATAACCTCCAGAGGAAGCGGGGGCGACTGCGGCTTGAACTCGTGGCCGCGTATGGTGCCTGGCTGAAGGTTGCCGAAGACCGGGCAAGGTCGACGCTTCGTCATATCGTGGTCGAGCTATCCGGCAGCCCCCAGGAAACCCGGACAGAATGGCTCGAGTATCTGGCTGCAAAGAAGCGGTTGGTGCTGGCCTACGCCGAGCAGTCCGCAACAGCCTAGTTGGGGGACATGCCGCGACATTCCCCGGAAACACGACGACCGCTGGGCACCCTTGCGTGGCGTCAGTACGACGTCACGCTGGACTCAGGTCATTGTGTGAAGGTGGGCTTCTCGCTCGCCGACCCTCATGACGAGACGATCGCGGAAATCAGCCGCAAGCACAGTGCTTCCAATCTGGGCTTCATCGTCATCCTCGATGACCCAGACTCGCTGGAAGAGGTCGTGCTATGGCTCCGCCAGGCCGGCTCGCTGACGATGATGTCCCAGAACGGCGCCATGCTGATCGGCGACGAAATGAAAACGCTACTGCCCCGGTACTTCACCGTATTCTTCGATGAAATCAGGCATATCGCGCCAGACCTGGCAGATGTCTTGTTGGTCGGCGTACCGAAGGCGAGCAAGAAGCATCTCAATTGATCGGCCATTCTGCGGTGGCTTGGCGACAGGACGATAGGCTGCACCACATAGCAGCTCCTCGCCGCTATTTGAAAAACGAATGGTAGCTTCAGGGCTTGCCGCTTTCACGCGCCGCCGCTGGAAATGAAGTGAGCCTCTCCGTGCTCCAGGTCAGGAATGCGCCTCGTGCGCCAGGCGATCGAAGTCATCGAGGACGGCGGCGATCAGCGTGCGGCGGCGAGTGTCTTCGGTCGGCAGCATGGCGGCATATAGCGCCAGCACGTAGCGCGCCTTCTCGGCCGCTTCGGGCCAGGTGGCGGCGGGGGCGGCGAGGAGATGCGCCTCGAGCTCGCTCTGGCGCTCGCGCAGGATCTTTTCGTTGGCCTCCACCTCCGACAAGAGTCGTCGCAGATCCGTGGCTTTCTGCGCCGCCATTCCGCGGCGGGCGTCGAGGTCGATCGGCTTTTCGGTCATGACGGGTGCGCCTCTGTTCGGAAAATACGGCAACAACGGCGAGCCGACGGCGAAGCGCTCGGCGCTGCGATCAGACGACGGACAAGGAAGGTCCGAATACCCACAGGTTATCAGGCGGCCGTGATACTGTCCTGCATTGCAATGCTCCCGCGCTAGGGGAGGTTGTCCATGAAGACTCCCGGCCGGTCGCTCAGCCCGATTCGCGATGGGACTTCTTGAATTTGCCGCGCGCTGCCAGTACGCCCCTGTGGGTCAGCATGACGCTGCGTACCGGGACAGGACCGCAGGCCAGCAGCTCGTGCTCGCGCGCATATTCGAGAGCCGCGTTCAATTCCTTAGTGTGGTCCTCGTCAAGCCGGCCGCATACCACATCGATGTCGACCCAGTGGAGGTCCTCGCCCGTCAGCTCGTGAAGGGTCTTGCAGATGCGCAAGGCGATATGTTTGGGCTGCACAGATTTGGCCATGTCCGCCTCTCAGGAGCCAACGGCGTCGTCGATGTTCCACAGGGGGGCAGGGGAATCCTGTCGCCGCCCAGGCAAACGAGGCCGCCGGGCGGCGGCCTCGCGGCGTCGAGGTCCAGTGCCTCAGATGTTGCGGCTGTTGCGCAAGGCATCGGCATCGCGTTGCGCCACCTCTTTCGTGAGCCCGTACTTGGCGACGAGCTGGGTGACCAGGTCGTCGTTGCTCGTGAGGTTATTCAGCTCCTGTTCGCTGAACTTGCTCCACTTCACGCGGATATCCTGCAGCAGCACCTTCTTGGCTTGCGCAGCATCGGCCGGCATTGTCTTGTCGACGGGGATCGTTGCGGCGTTCGCCTTCGGTTGATCGGACATTTTGGAGGTCCCCTTTCCGGGAGCGGCCGTTTCTCGAACGAGATCGTTCGAACAGCACACCAGGGACATGGCGACGCCGGGCTCCGATTAACAGGTGACGCGTGGCTTATATATCTTCCAGGGAACAACCGATTAGGCTCGACTCCGGGCACTTCGTGCGGACCGTTTCTGCCATATGGCGGTGCGCTCCTCGTGCGCTCCAGCAATGAGGCTTCATCACAGTGATTGCGCTAAAATCTGCGGTTGTCGGGCACGACGATACGCCATGGCGCGTGGACGGCGACGCACAGACCGGATCGACCGGCAGCAGCGCAGCCGCACTTGGGCGCGGTACAGGTGGCTACCTGCCTCAGCGTGATTGCCAACGGGTGATAGACGCGACGCGCGCTGAAGTATAACAAGAAACCACCATCGCCCGCGTAAGCCGGCCTGCGATGGCTGAGAGAGACGTGCGCTCCCGCCCCGACCGCTGGAGGCGCGCGATGAAGAAATGGCTCGTACTGCCGGTCGTGTTCCCGATCTTCCTGATCCTGCTGATTGTCGGCCGCGCGCTCCCGCGCACGCTGACGTGAGGCCGTCCGCGGCCGGAAAGCGACGTCACATGAATCTTCCCAAGGACACCAAGCCCCTGATCTGGGGCGCCGTCGGCGGCGCCGTGCTGTGCATGGCGCTCGGCTTCACCTGGGGCGGCTGGATCACCGGCGCCACCGCGCGCAAGGAGGCCGCCATCGCTCAGCACGACGGCATGGTCGCCGCGTTGGCGCCGATCTGCGCCGAGCGCTTCCGTAGCGAGGCCGACGGCCCGGCCAGGCTTGCCGATCTCACCAAGGCGAGCTCGTGGGAACGCGGCGGCATAGTCGAGCGGGGCGGCTATGCTCTGATGCCAGGATCCAAGACCAGCAACAGCGATGTCGCTCGTGCCTGCGCCGAGATGCTCGCGAATCCGGCGTCACCGAAAACCTGAAGCGCGGCCGCCCTTCACGGGCGACGAAGACCTCTTCGCTCACGGGCCGCGCGTCAGTGGCCCGCTTACCTGGGCGAGGAATGGTCATGCGGCAAACGCGAGACCAAAAGCCCCAGCAGAAAATTGATCCCGGCGGTGGCTCGGCCTTCATTTCCGGCCGCTCACAGCAACTCCGGTCGCAGCGTCGCCCTTCGGCGCACGTAGCGGTGCGCAGGAAGGACTTCTCGATGGCAGGACAACGACCCGACCAGATCGCTCGCCGCGTCGTGCGCGACATCATGATCTACACGCGCGGCATCAAAATGCGTTGGGTGCCGCTGGAGACCGTGGCGCGGCGCCTGGAGCTGAACGACACCGGCGCAACGCAGGCGGCGCTGATGCTCGCCGAAACCGCGGGATGGCTGACGGTCAAGGACGGCGAAAGCCTTTGCCTCACCGACGCCGGCCGGCAGATCGCGACGCGGTAGCCGGAGGGCCGCGCCGATCGACGTCGGGCGTCGGACCGAAGAGTCTTGGACGACGCATGGAGGCGATCAGCAGCGTGCGGTTTGTTGTCGGTAGCCGTCGAAGTATTGGCTTCCGCAGGGGACGCGCTGCTGAACGACGTCGTCGCGGTAGCCGCTCTGGCCGCGGTTCGTCACGGTCACCGTCCGATAGCCGTCGTTCCGGTAGTACTGGTTGTTGTAGTACGCTGGCGCCGGCTGATAGTAACCCGTTGGCGCAGGCTGGTAATAGCCCGTCGGTGTGGGCTGATAGTAGCCGCGCGGTGCGGGATAGCTGTCGCCTTGGCATGCCGCCGCGGTCATCCCGATGCCCGTAACGAGAAGCAGTTTCGGAAGAAGCCTCAACATCTCTATTCCTCCCGGCAGATGCCTGATCGCACCTGCGAGCCGGTCACTCTCTTCAGTCATTCTGTCTTCTTGACGACGGAAAACGGTCCGAGGAGCGACAAGGTTCCCGCCCATCGCTTTTGTGCAGTAGGCGAGGCTAACCGGAACCCCGAATGCCGCTTTCCTCGCACAGGCCGGTCACAACGGCCCGCTGCCGCGGTGTGCTGCCGATCTCGACGAGGACAAAATCCGGTTTCTCCGGCGTGCCGGCGATAACCCCGATGAAAGGCGCCAGACCGAGAAGGCGGCCTTCGCTGTTGCGGCCGTCGACCAGGCCGCAGACCGTCACTTTCCCATGGCTATTGCGGGCGGCTCGCATCTCTCCGAACCGGGCCGATGAGCCGTCCTTGAGCCACACCATCACCCCAGCGACGATGGCTTCCTGCTGGAGTGGTGTCAGGGGAACGGGCTTGCCGGCGTCGATCGATGCTCCAGGTGGCGCCGGCGGAAGATCGCTATAAGGGGGCTGCAGCGTGATGGGATAATGCGAAACGTCGAATTTGCATCCGCACGCGAGCAGGGCTGCGATGAGCACGAGATGGCGCAGCGCTTGCACAGTGGATCTCCCCCACAGATCACTGAACCCTTGGCGGGTTCAATGCAGCCCACTCCGGTAGGCCCGTCCAGATGAGGCACCGCCCGATCTCCGGCGAAAACATCGAGTACCGGCAAACTAGGGCAGCCTGCTCCTCTGGAACGACTTCACTGCCAACGCGGCCACCAGTCCGCCAAGCGCTATGCCACTGAAGCCGATGACGATGGCCAGTATCTGCGTAAGCGGTCGGGTCGGCACGTAATCGCCATAGCCGATCGTAAGTCCGGTGATGAAGGCGAAGTAGAGGCCCTTGCCGATGCCCCAGCCTTCGACCAAGCCCACGATTGCTCCCAAGACTGCCTGCAGCACGAGCAAGCTCGATAGCACGGGCCAGGTGATCCGGATGCCCTCCAGCAAGGAGTAGAGGTAGAGGCGACGCAGCGCTTTCGGGGAACGATCGGGCATCGGTCCTCAGTCTCCTGGTCCTGGCGAGGTAACGCCAAAGAGTGACTTCGTTCGGATCCTAGGTGGATCGCCGACGGAAGAGGCGGTCAGGCAGGGCTTTCAGCGTTTCGCGGATCTTCTGGAACAACACGTAGAGTCCAGGAATGATGAAGATGCCCAGGCAGCTAGCGGCCAGCATGCCGCCGAAGACGGCCGTGCCCACCGCCCGCTGGGTCGCGGCGCCCGCGCCCGTTGCAATGACGAGCGGCACCAGGCCGACGATGAAGGCGAAGGAGGTCATCATCACGGCGCGGAAACGCAGGCTCGCCGCCGTTGTCGCCGCCGTCACGGCATCGGCGCCTTTCTCGCGCTCGGCCATGGCGAACTCGACAATCAGAATGGCGTTTTTCGCTGCGAGGGCAATCAGCACGACGATGCCGATCTGGGCGAACAGATTGTTGTCGAGCCCGCTCAGCCACAGCGCCGCCATGGCACCAAACAGGCCGGCCGACACCGACAGCAGCGCCGCTACCGGGATCGCCGTGCTTTCGTACAGCGCGACGAGGAAGAGGTAGGCGAACAGAAGGGCAAGCGCCAGGATGAAGCCGGTCTGTCCCGCAGCTGCCTTCTCCTGGAAGGCCGTTCCGGTCCATTGGTAGCCGTAGCCGGCGGGTAGTGCCGTCTTTGCAAGCGTTTCCATGGCGGCCATCGCCTGGCCCGAAGAGTAGCCCGGTGCCGGGCCGCCATTGATGGTGACGGAGCGCAGATTGTTGTAGCGGATGACCTGTGCGGGTGCAGTGACCAGCCGGATCTCGGCGATCGCGCGAAGCGGGATGAGTTCGCCGGAGGCGTTTCGTATGCGCACGCGGTAGACGTCGCGGGCGACGCGCCGGTCACTTGCTTCCGCCTGGACCTTCACCTGCCAGGTCCTGCCGAACAGGTTGAAGTCGTTGGCATAGTAGCCGCCCATGGCCGTCTGCAGGGCATCGAACACGTGGGCGATGTCGACGCCCAGGATCTGGGCGCGCTCCCGGTCGAGGTCGAGATAGATCTGCGGCGTCGCCGCTCCGTAGGTCGTGTAGACGCCGGCCAGCTCGGGAACGCTCTGGGCTGCCGAGACGAGACCGCGCGCGGTCGCGGCCATGTCGGTCGGCGAGGCTCCTGTACGGCTTACGAGCTGGAACTCGAACCCGGCGGACGTGCTGAGGCCGATGATGGGCGGCAGGTTGAACGGGATGATGGTCGCGGCCGCAATCCGGCGGAAATCCTGGTTGAGCTGGTCAAGGGCCGCGAACACCGACATGCCGGGAGCCTTGCGTTCGTCGAACGGCTTCATCGCCGCCACGAAGAAGGCGCGGTTGGGCAGGTTGAGGCCGTCGAGCATGCTGTAGCCGCTGACGGTGAAGAGGTTCTGCAGCCAGGGCTTGCCGCGGACGATGCCCTCGACCTGCTCGACGACGGCCAGGGTCCGGCTCGTCGATGCGGCATCCGGCAACTGGATCTCGCCCATGAAGGCGCCCTGGTCTTCGTTGGGCAGAAAGCCGGTGGGTACGATGCGTGCCAGCCCGCCGGTCCCGGCAATGAAGGCCAGGGCAAGGAGGCCTGCGATCAGAGCGCGGCGCGCCAGCGGCGTGGCAAGGCGCACATAACCGTTGCGGCTGGCGTCGATGCCGCGGTTCAGGCGGGCAATGATGCCTCTGCTCTTGCCGCGGTGGCGCAGGACCAGGGAGCAGAGTGCAGGGGACAGGGACAGGGCGTTGATGGCCGAGATCACCATCGATGCCGACACGGCCACGGCGAACTGCTGGTAGAGCTGGCCGGTGATGCCGGGAATGAAGGCCGTCGGGACGAAGACCGACAGCAAGACCAGCGTGATGGCGATGATAGGGCCCGTTACCTGGCTCATGGCCTTTTCGGTGGCCTGCGCCGGCGTCAGGTCGGGTTCCGTCTCGAGGATATGCTCGACGGCTTCGACGACGACGATCGCATCGTCGACCACGATGCCGATGGCAAGCACCAGGGCCAGCAGCGAGATCGTGTTGGCCGAGAAGCCCATGGCCAGCATGATGGCAAAGGTGCCTATCAGGGCAACCGGCACGGCGACGATCGGAATGATCGTGGCACGAAAATTCCCGAGAAAGACGAAGACGACGATGCCGACCAGGATAAAGGCCTCGAAGAGGGTATGGATCACGGCCTCGATCGTCGCCTCTACGAAAACCGTGGTATCGTACATGACTTCGTAAGCGACATCCTCGGGCAGCAGCGGATCGAGCTCCTTCAGCGTCTCGCGGACGCCCTTGGCTGTGGCGAGCGCGTTGGCACCGGGCAGCAGGTAGATCTGAATGCCGGCAGCCGGCTTGCCGTTGTAGCGGCCGACCGAGTCGCTCGACTTGGCTCCCAATTCGACCCTCGCCACGTCTTTCAGCCGGACGACCGTGCCCTGCGGGTTGGTGCGGACGATGATGTCCTCGTATTCCTTGACCGTCGACAGGCGGCCCTTGGTCGTGATGTTGAGTTCGAGTTCGACGGGCCCCATCAGCGGGGCGGCCCCGACGCGGCCGACGGCGGCCTGGATGTTCTGCGACTGGATCGCCTTCACGACGTCGTCGGTCGAAACCTCCAGGCTTGCCAGGCGATCGAGCGAGAGCCAGGCGCGCATCGCGTAGTCGAGCGGGCCGAACAGAACGGCATCGCCCACCCCCGGCACGCGCCGCAGGTTGTCGAGCATCTCGATGGTGGCGTAGTTCGACAGGAATTGACCGTCCCGGCTGCCCTTGGGCGAATGGACCGCCACGAGCTGCAACAGGGCCGAGGACTGCTTCTTGACCGTAACGCCGTTGCGTTTCACCTCCTGCGGCAGACGGGCGGAAGCCTGGTTGACGCGATTGTTTACATTGACCGTATTGAGGTCGGGATCCGATCCGACGGCGAAGCTCACCGTCAGCGTGTAGCTACCGTCGCCGCCCGATACCGACTTCATGTAGATCATACGCTCGACGCCGTTGACCTCGGCTTCGATGACCTGGGCCACCGTCGCCTCGACCACGGACGCCGAGGCGCCGGGATAGGTCGTCGTCACGCGCACCTGTGGCGGGACAATGTCGGGGAACTGCGACACCGGCAACGCCGATGCCGCAATCAGGCCGGCGATCGTGATGACCGCCGAGATGACGAACGCAAAGCGCGGGCGGCGAATGAAGATCGAGGAAATGGTCATTGATCTGGCGCTACGGCTGGCCGGACGGGGGTGCCAGCTCGGGCGCTACGGTCATTCCTGGACGAACTCTCTGCTGGCCTTGGACGATGACCTTCTCGCCTTCCTTGAGGCCGTCTTCGACGACGACGAGCCCGTCGCGCTCGGCGCCGACCTTGATCCGGCGCTGCTCGGCCTTGTCGTCGCGATTTACGACATAGAGATAGTATCCGCTCTGGTCCGACGCGATCACCGATTGCGGCACCATCACGACTTTGGCCGCCTGCTTCTCCTCCAGGATCACGCGGACCGTCTGCCCGTCGGTCAGACGTCCGTCGGTATTGGGAAAGCTGGCGCGGAGCGTCTGGCCGTCGGTGCGCGGATCGACCTGAACGTCGATGAAGTCCAGGGTTCCAGGCTCGGGATGTAGGCTGTCGTCGGCAAGCCGAACACGCACCGTCAACGCTTCTCCCGACGCGCCACCGCGCCGCGCTTCGAGAAGTTCGCGCTGTGTTACCGCGAACAGCACCATCATGGGCTGTTCGGCCACGACAGTGGCCAGAATGCCGGACTCCGGCCCTACGACATTGCCCGGCGGGACGTTTGCACGGCCAATGCGGCCGGCGATCGGCGATCGGATCTCGGTGTAGGAAAGCTTGATCTTGGCGTCCTTCAACGAGGCGTCGGCCTCGGTGAGCGCGCCCTTGGCACCAATGAGTTCGGCTCGACGCTGATCGAGCGTTTGCTGCGTACCCACGTTAGTACGGGCCAGGTCCTCGGCGCGCTTGAACTGCACTTCGGCATTGGCGAGCGCGCCGACGGCGGCAGCCCGTTGACCTTCCCGTTGTTCCACGTTCGCCTGATAGGGCTCGGGCTCGATCAGGAAGAGAAGCTGGTCCTGCTTGACGAGGTCGCCGTCCTTGAACTTGCGCGGGCCCAGGAAGCCCTGGACGCGCGCCCGCAGGTCCACCTTGTCCAGCGCTTGAGCGCGGCCGATGAATTCGCGCTGCACGGCGAGTGAACGCGCCTCGGCAGGTTGGACGAGGACCGCAAGAGGGGCGGACGTGGGCTGCTGACCGACCGCGGCCGTACTGACGGTCAGCAGCATTGCGAGCAGCACTGCCGGGGACGCCTTCATAATCGGTCTCCCTGGACTCTGGCTCAACGACTCTTGGCCGGGCGATACAGGAGCATCACGCCGTCCTTGACGGAGAAGGGAGTAATATCGCTGCCACGTCGTGCATCTCGCCATACGGGAGGCGATGCCTGCGCGTCGACGGGAACGCCGTGGACCCCCTGGAGCAACTTTTCGATCAGATCGGGCGTGGCGCCGGGAAAGAACACCACGGTTTGTATCAGTTGATCACCGCCATCGAAGGCGAAGGCGACCGATGCAGGCATGCCGATCATGGTAATGCCGTCGACGAACAGCGACGGTGCTGCGCCACCTGGCGGCCGCGCACAGGCGGGCACCTGGGGTTGGCATGGCGCGGTTCGCCCGCCGCTGGCCGAGGCGATCTGCCTCGAACTCAGGCCCCATTCCGCGTACTGCCACCAGCACAGAGCCGGCGCCGCCTGTGCGATGACAAGTACGGCTGCCAGGGCAAGTATCCGCATTCCGCCTCCCGCGTTTGTCGTCATCGTAGGGGCTGGCCCGGCTGCGTTCGTTGATTTTGCTCAAGGCTGCAGATCGGGACGGCGAATAGGCTCGACCGATCCGGGCATGCGGCCCGGTCGCCCTAAGAGCCAGATGAGACGGCGGGCCAATTCAGTGAGGGGAGAGGCAATGTTTCTGAAAAATCGTCGAACGGCCTTGAAACTGTTGAGCGGTGCTGCGGTCGCCACGGCTGGTATGCCGCTTGCGGCGAGGGCGCAAAGCGCCGAGTTGACCGTGCCGAACCGCTACCAGAACTTCAAGCGCGGTACGATTCATAGCATGCATCCCGAAGCCCGCAGCTTCGTGATCATCTGGCAGGATCTCGGCCGCGTGAAGATGAAGGCTGCGGACCTGGTGACCAACTTCGCGTCGCTCAGGGTCGGACAAACAGTCGACGTCCACTGGTATGACTACCTGGACTTCCTGATCGCCAAGACGACGCCGGCTGTGACGGCACGCGCGAAGGCCATGCTTGCGGAAGGCGCAAGGCTGGAGGGCATTCCGGGGGCCCGACAGCGGGTGAACCTGTGGCAGATGTCGGGCATGTGCACCCGGGTCGATACCGCGGGTAACGTCGTGTACCTGATCAATGCTTCCGGCGGCGAGCCCGACAAGCCGGCCCCCGACAGTGGCGAGGTGATCCAGATGCCGCAGATCGTCACCGAGGAGGGTAAGGCCGCCCTTCGCACCCTGAAGACCGGCGACCAGATCACGACCGTGTTCAGCCAGCAGACCGCGATCCAGGTGACGGTTATCCGCTAGGAGGGGGACCGCGTATTGCACAAAAGGGAGGCGGCCAAGACGCCGCCTCGAGGAGAAGTCATGAAGGTGCTGCGCAGCATCCTCTCGGAAGCGCCGCTTGCCTGGCTGCTGTTTGCCGTACCGATAACGGCGTGGGTTCACCACGCGCGGCCCGATTCCCCCTTGCTTGTCTTCATCCTGGCCTGCGTCGCGATCGTGCCGCTGGCCGGGCTGCTGGGCCTCGCGACAGAAAAGCTCGCGGTCCGGACGGGCGAGGGGATTGGCGGCTTCCTCAATGCCACGCTCGGCAATGCCGCGGAGCTGATCATCGCCCTGGTCGCCCTGCGTGCCGGCATGCTGGACGTGGTGAAGGCGTCGCTCACCGGCTCCATCATCGGCAATCTGCTTCTGGTGATGGGAGCGGCCTTCCTGGCCGGTGGCCTGCGCTACAAGGTCCAATACTTCGCCTCCATCGGCGTGCGCACGCAGATCGGCATGATGGCCCTGGCTGCCGTGGCCATCCTGGTCCCTTCGGTGTTCGCGGCGATGGGCGCAGGGGAATTCGTCAAACGGTCCGCCGTCTTCAGCGTGATCGTGTCGGTCATCCTTCTGGTTGTCTATTTCTGCAGCCTTGCCTTCACCCTTCGCAGCCATGCCGACTTGTTTCGGGGCGAGGAGGCTGAGGGCGGCGATCATCACGGTGCGCCGTGGCAGGTCTCGTTGTCGATCGGCGTGATGGCCGTCGTTACGGTGCTGATCGTCTGGATGAGCGAAATACTGGTTGCCACGGTCGAGCAGGCGTCTCACGCGCTGGGCCTGTCCAATTTGTTCGTGGGCGTCGTCGTGGTTGCGGTCGTGGGGAACGCGGCCGAACACAGCACGGCCATCATGGTGGCGATGCGCAACCGCATGGAAATGGCTGTCGGCATCGCGGTCGGCAGCAGTACGCAAGTGGCGCTGTTCGTGGCGCCGCTGCTCGTCCTGCTCAGCCTTTGGATCGCACCGGAGCCGCTCAGCCTGGCCTTCTCGGGCGTCGAGGTCTTCCTCGTCATGGCGGCGACCTTCGTCGCCTCGATCCTGATCCTCGACGGTAAATCGACATGGTTCACCGGCGTTCAGCTCATTGCCATGTACCTTGTCATGGCAGTGACCGTGTTCGCCGTGCCGGCGTGAACGAGACAATCGTCGACCACAGGGCCTTGGACGCGAGCATTGCGGCAAGTGAAGGCATCGAACAACGGAGGTATGGATATGCGTATCCTGATCGTATTGCTGGCCGTCGGCGGTCTGGTCTCTGGCTGCGAGCAGTTCAACAACATGAGCACTGGCCAGAAGGGAGCCGTGACAGGCGCTGCCTTGGGTACTGGCATCGGGCTGGTATCGGGCGGCAGTTTCGGCCAGGTCGTCGGCGCCGGCTTGATCGGCGGTGCCGTTGGCTACATTGGCGGCAGCGCCATCGGTGACAGGTAGACGAACGCACTGCTGTTTCCGACATCGGCGGCATAGCCAAACTGTACTTATATTGCCGCTGTCGGGGCTCAGCATCGGCACAACCAGAGGTGTGATTTCAGAGCGTATGCACACTAAACCGAATGACACGTCGCATTATGGCTGATAATCTCGCACGGTGGATTCAAAAGCCTATCCCCGTCAGCCTCGGGGCTTAGCGCTCACGAGGCCAAAACAGGCGACCGACCTGCCATGCGACCATTGCATCGGCAGGCATCTGAATCTTTGCCAGTCCCTGGACGAAGAACGACTTCAGCAGTTGCTGGAGTTGGGAAGCATTCGTCACTGGCAACGGCACCAGATCCTTTTCCGTGCCGGTGACCTTGCCTCGAGTTTCTTCAAGATCAGGAAGGGCCTCGTTTCGGTCTTCAGGACCCTCGACGATGGCCGCCGCCAGATCGTGGCGGTACGGGTTCCGGGAGACTGCGTCGGCTATCTGGACACCGACGGCCACTATGCGTTTGGAGGCGATGCCCTGACGGACGTCGAAGCCTGTTCGTTCGACCGACGTCGATTCGATGCTCTCGCTGCGGAGAATCCCGATCTGGCAGCCGCGCTTGCCGCCGCGCTCTCGAGCGCGCTTGCGCAATCGGGTGAGTCCATGCTCGTCGTCGGCAAGCTCCGTTCTACGGAACGGGTAGCCCATTTCCTAGGCAAGATGGCGTTGCTCCATCGCGAGCTGTACGCGAAGCCAGGCCCCTTCCAACTTTATATGAATCGCAGCGAGATCGCCGATCTCCTGGGCCTCACGATCGAGACCGTGAGCCGTTCGATGACCAAGTTGAAGGAGCGGGCGGTCATCGGCCTGATCGAGAGCAACGAAGTGATCGTTCTGGATCACGCGAAGCTTCGAGAGATCGGCAAGATCGACGACGGTGGCAGGACGAGCGCTATCGGCTGACGTCCACTTTTCTCGACCTACCTGAGTGTTGGCGGTACGATCGCCTTCGTCCTCGTCGCTGCGAGGTGAGTTGTGAGCTGGCCATTTGGTCTTCTGCGTCTATGGGCGATCGCCTCGGCCATATGGCTGATCGGATGGACGTTGTTTGTCCGACAAAAATGCCATTCAAACCCGGATGGCTCGTATCTGTGCATGTCTGATGGCCGGGCCTTTCAAGACGGTCGTGGTGATATCGCCTCTTGGGGGCCACTCGAACTCTACCTTCTCGGCTTTGCAATTCCCGCTGCCGTACTGGTCCTCGGCGCGATCGTCGTCTGGTTCGTTCGCCGTTCGGCACGTTAGCACGGTGACATGACAGCGACATGTCATCCGCTCTTGACTTAGATCAAGACGCGGGTGCGGGAGGCGACGATACTGCCGGCGTTCAATTCCGGATAGGCAACGTGTCGACACCGCCCAACCTCGGTTTCTTCCACGAGTACTGGCTCGACGCTTGGCAGCGGTCGATCCTGACGCTCGACGCGCTGCGCGAGCGCGGTAACATCTATTTCGAGCAGTCCGGCAAAGAGGCCCCCAATGTACTGGGCTTTGCAGTCGAGGTCGTGCGTGATGGTCGGACGCTGCCGCAGCCAGTCAACTACGTGCTCGTGTGGGTCGTGCCACCGGAGAACACGGTGATCGATCCGCTCAAGCCGCCTTTCGTCGTCGTCGATCCGCGCGCCGGGCATGGACCCGGGATCGGCGGCATGAAGCAGGAGAGCGAGATCGGCGTCGCGCTGGCCGCAGGTCATGCTTGCTACTTCATCGGCTTCCTGCCGGCTCCAGTGGCGGGTCAGACCGTAGAGCATGTCTGCGCCGCCGAAGCCGCGTTCCTCGAGGAAGTGGCCAGCCTGCATCCCGATGCCGAGGGCAAGCCTGTAATCGTCGCCAACTGCCAGGCTGGCTGGCAAATCATGATGATGGCCGCGATGCGCCCGGAGCTGTGCGGGCCTCTGGTGCTCGCCGGATCGCCGCTTTCCTACTGGGCCGGGGTGCGCGGCCGCAACCCGATGCGCTACCTGGGCGGTACGCTGGGCGGGACATGGCTGACGGCGCTCGCCGGCGATCTCGGAAATGGCATCTTCGATGGGGCAAGCCTGGTCGCCAACTTCGAATCGCTGAATCCTGCCAACACCTACTGGCAGAAGCCCTACAACCTCTACTCGAAGGTCGATACGGAGACGTCGCGCTTTCTCGACTTTGAAACCTGGTGGGGAAGCCCGGTCCTGCTGAATGCTGGCGAGATGCAGTGGATCGCCGATAATCTGTTCGTCGGCAACAAGCTGACGTCGGGCGAAATCCGCACTTCCGACGGCGCGCACATCGACCTTCGCAACATCCAGTCGCCCATCGTCGTCCTCTGCTCCTGGGGCGACAACATAACACCGCCACAGCAGGCGCTGGGCTGGATCACCGACCTCTATGCCGACGACCAGGACATCGTCGCGAATGGACAGACAATCGTCTACACGCTGCATCAAACGATCGGGCATCTCGGCATATTCGTTTCCGGTAAGGTTGCAACCAAAGAGCATGCCGAGTTCGCTTCCTGCATGGAGATGATCGACATGCTGCCGCCCGGTCTGTATGAGGCCGTGATCACCGAGGTCGACGAGAAGACGAACCGCCCGGACCTCATCCACGGCAAGTATCTCTTTCGGCTGGAAGCACGGACCATCGACGATATCCGTGCGCTGGGCGCCAACAGCCCGGAGGATGACCGCCGATTTGCAACCGTGGCGCGCGTATCGGAGGTCAATCTCGGTCTCTACCGTACGATGCTGCAGCCCGCGGTCCGGGCCATGACGACGCAGCAATCGGCGGATCTGCTGCGGGAGATGCATGCCAACCGGCTGCGATTTGCGGCTTTCTCCGATCGCAACCCGGCGATGCGTCCGGTGAAGGAACTGGCTGCGGCCGTTCGCGCCGATCGCAAGCCGGTTGCGCCCAACAACCCGCTGCTTGTCTGGGAGCAGATAGCCTCCACATGGATCTCGACTTGCTGGGAGAACTACAGGCTCACGCGCGACGCCATGACGGAAGCGTCGTTCCTAACAACCTACGGATCGCCGGTGCTGCAGTCGCTCGTGGGGCTCGGCCCTGGAACCGGAACGACCGGGCCGAACAGGGATCTGGTTCGGGAGGCAAATACCGCGCGCCGACAGGTCGACCTCGAAAAACGCTTCGACGTCGGAGGCTTGGCCGAAGCCGTCATACGGTCGATCATGTATGTCCGGATGCCCGAACACGCCGTCGACGAGCGAGGGTTCGCCGCCTTGCAGGCCATCCGGCAGGTTCAGCCGGCCAACCGGCGTCTCGGCCGCAGCGAAGCCAAGATGTTGCTTCGCGACCAGTACCTTTTGCTCCGATCCGATGAGGAGAGAGCAATCGGGGCGCTTCCCCGGCTGCTGCCGCGCGACGAGCGTCAACGCGGGATTGGCTGGCAGGCCATCCAGGACGTGACCATGGCAAGCGGCGGTCTGCCGGAGGAAGGCAGACGGCGCTTGCAGCGCATCGGAGAGCTGTTCGACATCAAGCCGCAATCGACATCGGGCACGGAGCATGCCTGATCTCCTACCGTCTCAAGCACACGAGAAGTACCGGCGGCTGATCGCGGCCGCCCAGAAACACCCGCCGATGGCAACGGCGGTCGTGCATCCTTGCGATGCCGTATCGCTGGAGAGCGTCAGCGAAGCTGCACGCATCGGCCTGATCAAGCCGATCCTTGTCGGGCCTGTGGCCCGGGTGCGGGACATGGCGCAGCGTGCCTCGATCGACATTGGCGCTTTCGAGCTGGTGGATTCCCTCCATAGTCATGACTCGGCTGTCAAGGCGGTCGAACTGGTTAGGGCCGGAAAGGCCGAAGCGCTGATGAAAGGCAGTCTCCACACCGACGAGCTGATGGGAGCGGTCGTGGCGCGCGACAGCGGCATCCGGACGGCCAGGCGCATCAGCCATTGCTTCGTGATGGATGTGCCGACGCATGATCAGGCGCTGATCATTTCCGATGCCGCCGTAAATATCGCGCCGACGCTCGAGGTCAAGGTCGACATCGTGCAGAACGCCATCGACCTCGCAAAGGCCCTTGGGATCGACGTGCCTCGTGTGGCGATCCTCAGCGCAATGGAGACCGTCAATCCCAAGGTGCCGTCGACCGTCGAGGCCGCCGCCCTATGCAAGATGGCCGATCGCGGGCAGATCACCGGCGGGGTGCTCGACGGGCCGCTCGCGCTGGACAATGCCATCAGCGCCGAAGCGGCGGCCATCAAGCAGATCGTTTCGCCTGTGGCCGGCCGGGCCAACATCCTCATCGTACCCGATCTGGAAGCCGGGAACATGCTGGCCAAGAGCCTGTCGTTTCTTGCTTCGGCGGACGCGGCCGGGATCGTGCTCGGTGCCCGCGTCCCGATCGTTCTGACGAGTCGGGCCGATTCGCTGTCGACCAGACTGGCCTCCTGCGCGGTGGCCAGTCTGGTGGCCGCGGTGCGCCGGACGCCTGCTGCGGCTGTCAAATCGTGAGGGCGCCCATGAGAGAAGCCATCCGGCCGGTGCTGACAGGCCACAAGGCACTGGTCGTCGGAATCGCCAACGACCAGTCCATTGCCTATGGCTGCGCCCGCGCCTTCCGCGACGCCGGGGCCGACATTGCCGTCACATGGCTGAATGAGAAGGCACGGACTTACGTCGAACCGTTAGCCGACGAGCTGGAAGCGCCGATCAGGGCGGAGCTGAATGTCGCCGTGCCCGGGCAGCTCGAAGCCGTCTTCGACGAAGTCGCACGCAAGTGGGGAAGGCTCGACATTCTTGTGCACTCGATTGCATTTGCCCCCTTGGACGACCTGCGCGGCGGATTGCTCGATTGTTCGGCCGAGGGCTTCGCCAAGGCGATGGACGTTTCCTGCCACTCGTTCATTCGCATGGCCCGCCTTGCCGTGCCGCTGATGAAGGACGGCGGCACGATGTTTGCCATGAGTTACTACGGCGCCAGCCGCGTCGTGCCAAACTACAACGTCATGGGGCCGGTCAAGGCGGCGCTGGAGGCTTCGTGCCGCTATCTCGCCTACGAGCTGGGACCTCGCGGCATTCGGGTGCATGCCATCTCGCCCGGCCCGCTCAAGACACGGGCGGCGTCCGGTCTGAAGGATTTCGAGCTTTTGCTCAACGAGGCGGCCAAGAAAGCGCCGCTGGGCGAACTCGTCGACATCATGGATGTCGGCTACGCCTGTGCCTACCTCGCGACACCGTTCGCCCATCGGATCACCGGCGGGACGGTTTATGTCGACGGCGGCACGAACATCGTGGCCTGAGCCGACCATGGCCTCGACACCGGGCTGCATCGCCGTCCTCAATGCGGGCTCTTCGAGCATCAAGTTCGCGCTTTACGACGCACGTCCTGACGGGAACCTGCTGTTCCGCGGCCAGATCGAGAAGCTGGGCCTTGCTCCGCATCTGATCGCCCGAGATGCGGCGGGCGTGACCGTCGTCGAGAGACATTGGCCGGAGGGCGGCCTCGATCACCATTCGGCGACGGCCGAGATCATGACGATGGGCCGCGAGTTGCTGAACGGCCGGCCCGTGCTTGCCTTCGGGCACCGGGTGGTCCACGGCGGCACCGCGTATTCGGAGCCCGTGCGGATCGATGCGGCGATCATGGCCGACCTGGCAAAGCTCGTACCCCTGGCGCCACTGCATCAGCCGCACAACCTCGCACCGATCGCGGCGATTGCGGGCGCGGCGCCGGATTTGCCGCAGATCGCCTGTTTCGACACGGCATTCCATCGAACGCAGCCGGCGCTTGCCCAGGAATTCGCCCTGCCGCGGGAGATCACCGCAAGCGGCGTAAGGCGCTACGGCTTTCACGGCCTTTCCTACGACTATGTCGTGCGGCAGGTGCGGAAGACGCTGACGCTTGCTCCAGAGGCGCGGCTGGTCGTTGCCCATCTCGGCAATGGGGCCAGCCTTTGCGCCGTCCGCGACGGCAGAAGCGTGGCCAGTACCATGGGCTTCACGGCCGTCGACGGCCTGATGATGGGAACACGCACAGGCGCGCTGGACCCCGGTGTGCTGCTCTATCTCCTGCAGGAGCGCGGCTTCGATGCCGCGAGGATCGAAGACCTGATCTACCGGCGATCGGGCCTGCTCGGCGTATCGGGCCTCTCGTCCGACATGCGTACGCTCCGGCAATCCAAGGCGCCGGAAGCAGGCGAGGCGATTGCGCTGTTCGTCTACCGGATCGTTCGCGAGATCGGCTCGCTTGCCGCGGCCATGGGAGGAATCGACGCGATCGTGTTCACTGCCGGCATCGGCGAGAACGATGCCGCGACGCGGGCGGAGATCGTGGCGGGATGCCGGTGGTTGGGCCTGGAACTCGACGAAAGGCTCAATGAGCAGGGCGGTCGTTGCATCAGCGCGGCCGGTGCGACGGTTTCCGCCTGGATCGTTCCAACCGATGAGGAGCGCATGATCGCTCACTATACCCGTGAAGCTCTGGCCGATTGACGAATATCAAGGGCAGGTCGGACAGGCGGCGATAGGCTTCGAGATGGGGAGGGCGTCATGGCCAAGGACGACAAGGAGAAGCTGAAACGCAAGGTCTACGAGAAGCAGCTTCGTAAGCTGCAAGTCGAGCTCTGCTATCTCCAGGACTGGATCAAAGCGACCGGCGAGCGGGTCATCATCGTGCTGGAAGGGCGCGATGCCGCCGGCAAGGGCGGGTTGATCAAGGCCATTACGGCGCGCGTCAGTCCGCGCGTGTTCCGTGTGTTCGCTCTGCCCGCGCCGACGGACCGCGATCGCACCCAGATGTACATTCAACGCTACATGCAGCACTTTCCGGCCGGCGGTGAAATCGTGATCTTCGATCGCAGCTGGTACAATCGCGCTGGCGTCGAGGCCGTGATGGGATTCTGCACGAGAGAGCAGCACGAACTCTTCCTGCAGAACTGCCCAATTGCAGAACGCTTTATCGTCAACGGCGGGATCCGCCTGCTGAAGCTCTGGCTCGAAGTGGGGCAGGACGAGCAGGAGAGGCGCTTCACGGCGCGAATCGACGACCCAATCCGTCAGTGGAAGTTGAGTCCCATGGACCTCGAGTCCTACAAGCGCTGGTACGAATACTCGCGCGCGCGCGACCTGATGCTGAAACATACGGATACGGACGATGCCCCGTGGCACATCGTACGCACCGACGACAAGCGTCGCGGACGGCTGAATGCCATCTCGCATATTCTGTCCCGTATTCCCTACAAGCGCATCGACAAGGCGAAGCCCAAGCTGCCGGCGCGTTCCGAGAAGCGGCAATACGACGATCGGGCGACGCTCAAGGGCCGGCACTTCGTAGAGGAACTTTTCTGAGAATCGAGGAGAGTCGAGATGGCCAAGCTCCTGACCGTAAAGGAACTACAGGCGAAGATCGCCGAAGCCGAGGGCGCGAAAGCGTCGGCAGCACTGAAACGGCAGCAGGCCGAGGAGCGGGAAAGGGCGGAACTTCTGGACCACCTCACCAAACCGTCGGGCCTCAGCGACGAAGAAGTCATGGAAAAGGCGTCGATCATCATCAACCGTGCGGTGGAGAACGGCTTGATGTCGGTACAGGTCTTTCGTTTTCCCCACACGCTCTGCACCGACAATGGGCGGGCCATCAACCAGGGTGAAGCTGGTTGGGAGAAGACACTGACGGGGATTCCAAACGAAATCTTCCAGTTCTGGAAACGCCAGCTCCAGCCGCGCGGATATCACATCCGCTACGAAATCATAAACTATCCGAATGGAATGCCGGGCGACGTGGGGGTCTTTCTCAGCTGGGGCTGAGGACGGGCGCACCGTGGCCGGGGCAGACGATCCGCCTTGCCTTTGCCGGTCGTGACGCCGGTGGTAGGGCTTGGCGCTGAGGAAATCCCCGTCGTCAGATTTCTCGGAATGCCCGTTGGAAGCTGTCTACGACGGGCTTGGTCAGGTATTCGAAGAATGTTCGATCGCCTGTCCGGATGAACACTTCAACGGGCATGCCGGCCATGGCGCGGAATCCGGGAATCTTGCCCGATTCGGCCTGATCCAGCCGGACGCGCGCGAGATAGACGTCGCGATTGGTGCCGTCGAGGCTTGCATTGAAGCCGGCACGGTCGGGAACGGCGTCGGCGGACACGTAGATCACGGTGCCTGTGAGCATCGGGGTTGAACGCGCATTCATGAAGTTCAAGCGGATGGTCGCCTCTTGATTGACCCTCACGTGATCGATGTCCTGCGGCCTGACGCGGACTTCGATCAGGAGATTCTCGTCCACCGGCAGGAGATCTAGGATGCTGCGACCAGGTTCGACCACGCCGCCGGGCGTGTGATACCGCATCTTGACGACGACACCGCGCACAGGCGCCACGATCTGGATGCGATTGAGGACCGCTTGTGCGGATCGAATGCGCTCGCGAACGTCCTGGAGTTCACCGAGCGTTTCGTGGAGCTGTTCCATCGCGGTCTTCACGGCGAGGCTGTAGACGCCGTTGATCTGTTCCTTGGCCCGCGCGATCCGATCGCGGGCATCTCCGACCTCGCCAAGCAGGCGAGCGATTTCACCACTTGAGCCGGCGTGGGCGCGCTGCAGCGTCAGCAACTCCGACCGGCGGATGAGGCCGCTGTTGGCCAGCTGCGACTTGCTGTCGATTTCCTCCGTATACAGTGCGACTTGGCGCTCGACATTCATGATCTGGATCTTTCCAGCGTCGATGCGCTGGACTAGGGCATTGATGCTCTCCTGCAGAGACGCGACCTCGCTCTGGATGTTGCTCTGACGCGCTACGAAGGTGCTCATCTGGACTTCGAGCATCGAGGCCAGCTCGGGATCGTCCAGATACGATTTCATGCTATCCGGCCACTGCAGATCGTCCTTGCGCATGGCCTCGGCCTGAAGCCTGATCCGCATCGCTTCGAGCCGTGCTTCGCGCAGAACGAGCCGTCGCAGCTCCGCCTTGGGGGCCGTATCGTCCAGTTCGATCAGGATCTGGCCGGCCTCGACGCGGTCGCCTTCGCGTACCTTGATCTCCCGGATCACGCCGCCGTCGGGATGCTGGATGATCTTGTTCTCGCCGGTGGCGACGAATGACCCGGCCGTGACGATCGCGCCGGAAATCAGGGCGACGCCGGCCCAGAAACCGAACACCACCATGAAGGCAACGAGAAGCAGGGCGCCCCACAGGCTGGCGCGACGGCTCGACCGGGAGATGCTGTCGTACCAATCCGTTTCTGGGTTTACGGCTTGCATGATCGACTTCCTTCGCTTCTAGCCCTGGAGGCTGTCGAGGATGTTGGCGCCTTCCACGGCCTTGCCTGCCTGACCACTGATCATCGGCAGGATTTCGTCGCGCTTGCCCATCGCCTGAACAGTGCCATTCTTCAGCACCATGATCTTGTCCACGCTGCGCAGGAGAGCGGGGCGCTGGGTGATCGCAACGACCGTAATGCCCTTCTTCTTGGCCCGTATCAGCGCTTTGCCCAGGGCAACTTCGCCGGCGACGTCCAGATTGGAGTTCGGCTCGTCCAGGACGACGAGCTTCGGGTCGCCGAAGAAGGCACGAGCAAGTCCGATTCGCTGCTTCTGGCCGCCGGAAAGGGGGCTGCCGTCGACGGTGATTGGCGTCTCGTAGCCGAGAGTGAAGTTCGAAACCATCTCGTGGATGTCGGCCAGTTCGGCGGCGGCAAACACCGCTTCGTCCGAGGCATCCTCGCGCATGCGGCCGATATTGGCCTTGATGGTTGCCGGAAAGAGCTGCACGTCCTGTGGCAGGTATCCGACGCTCTCGCCGAACTGCCGGGGGTCCCAGTTGCGCAGATCCATCATGTCGAGCCGGATCGACCCGGCCGTCGGGAAGATGGAGCCGACCAGCATCCTACCCAGCGTCGACTTGCCGGTGCCGGAGGCGCCGACAATGGCCATGGACTCGCCGGGATTGAGCTGGAACGACACGCCGTTCAAGATGACTTGCTTGTTCGGCGGCGGCACGTAGAGGACACGCTCGACGGTGAGCAATCCGTGCGGCCGGGGCAAGCGCAGGCGCTCGAAGTTGAGCGGCGAACTCTGGAGAAGACCGCGGATGCGGTTGTACGCCGTACGCGCCTGAACGAAGCTCCGCCAACCCTCGATGGTGCCTTCTATGGGGGCCAGGGCCCGGCTGGCGACGATCGACGATGCGATCATCATACCGCCGGTCAGATCGCCCTTCAGGGCCAGCCAGGCGCCGACGCCAAGCAACGCGATCTGCGTCATGAGGCGAATGAGCTTCGACACGCCGGCCAGCATAATGTTGCGATCCTGCGCCAGGACCTGGGTCTTCAGCGACTCCCGTGTCTCGCGCCCCCAGATCTGCACGGCTTCCGGCACCATGCCCATGGCGTTCAGCACGCCGGCATTTCGTGCCATCGCATCCGCCTGGAGCGTGGCTCGAAGCCCGAAGGTGTTTGATAGTGAGAAGGGACCTGCCGTGACCCGCTGGTTCACGTAGGCGATGATCAGCAGGATCAACCCCGTTCCCGTGACGATGAAGCCGAGATAGGGGTGCACCAGAAAGACGGCCAGCAGGTAGAGCGGCGTGACCGGAGCATCGAGCATGGTCAGCAGCACGGGCCCCGTAATGAAGCTGCGGAGCTGCTGCAGATCGCCCAGAACCTGGAATT
Organism: Reyranella massiliensis 521; assembly: GCF_000312425.1. Lineage (GTDB taxonomy): Bacteria > Pseudomonadota > Alphaproteobacteria > Reyranellales > Reyranellaceae > Reyranella > Reyranella massiliensis. Next base: position 1,937,738 of record NZ_HE997181.1, read on the forward strand.
CCCGGCTCGAACCATTCTGCGAGGCTTTTGCTGCCGCGCTGAGCACCGCCGGTCCCAGCTTGCTTTCCACTTCGACCGCCGTGCGCATCAGGATGATGCGGCGGACGATGTCGACCAGCACATGCATGACCAGCGCCGCGATGACGACGATCGTCAACATCACCAGCGTATCCATGCTGCGGCTGGTCAGCACGCGATCCGAGATCTGGAAGAGATAGATTGGTACGGCGAGAACCAGCGTGTTTACGGCGAAAGAGAAGAGGGCAACGGTAATGAGGCTCTTGCGCACGATCGCCAGGCCTCGGCCCAGCACCTCGCGAAACTCCTTGTCAGAGGAGCGCCGCTGCAGGGGCGGCTTGGGCGGTGGGGGCGGTGCACCGGCCGACGGCGTCGATGCTGGTTCGTCTTCGCCACCCGGAGGAGTACGCACAGCAACATTCATGGCTTTCCCACACTGCTTCTAAATTATGAAAGAACGCTGCTCAGAGGATCTGACGTCATGTGCGCGGCGGTCTCCATCGGCATCGGCGTGGTGGAGTGTTCCACGGGCATTGCCGCTGCCGCGCCATGCTGGATCAAAGCCGCCACCTCGGGGGCGAGTTTTGCCGGATCGTTGAGAACCAGGCTGCTCTTGCTCGACAGCATGTCCACCGATTGGGTGATGATATTGGTCTGGACGAGGACCGATTCCGAGTACTGCTGACCGCCGACGTGCTGGCCGCCGAGCGGGCCAAGCGTGACGAGTAGGGCCTCGTTCGACAGCGAGTTGCTGCCGGTGGACACATAGCCCGACTCGCCGTTGCCCAATGTCTGTTTCACCACATCGCTGTCACTCACGATGTTGGTCTGGGTGAGCACGTTGAAGTCGTAGTAGTTGCCGGTGATGAACAGCACGTTCAGCTTCATGCTACCGTCGCCCGGCACGACGAAACCCTTGTCGAGGTCGAGGGTCTGCTCGCCACGCTGCAGATCGCTCACCAAGGAGCGCATGTCCGACGACAGCGCTGAGGAGCCACCGCTGTAGTCGGCAATCGTCGCCGAGTTCGTCAGCCAGCTTGCGCCCGTGCTGACCGTCTCGGTGCCGGAACCACCTTGCCCCTCGTCGACTTGAACATAGTCGCTGTTCAGCAGTACGTTGGTTTGGAATATCCAGTTCGCCGAATAGTGACTTCCGGTGACGATCGTCAGGTCGTACTGGGCGCCGGTTTGGATCGACGTCAGTTCGTTAATCTGCTCGTTGGCTCCGGTCTCGATCATCTTGTAGTGATCGGTGGCCGTGTGCTGGACCAGATCGTTGTCCCGCATGTCGTTGGTCTGCGTGACGAGCTTTACGTTGTAGTAGTCGCCCGTGACGCGATCGATGTTCCACTGAAGTCCGCCGAAGTAGCCCATCTCATAGGGATTGTGGGCGAGCGTCTGGATGAACTCCGCGACATTGTTGGCTTCATTGCCACCTGCCTGGATCACGGCGGTGTCGGAGGTCCCTGCAATTGCCGACTGATCGACAAGGACGTTGGTTTGGACGACGACGTCGCTTCTATAACTATCGCCCAAGACCACGAGGGTCCCGATCGCGCCCTGCGTGTCGACAATCCCGGCAAAATTCATTGCCAGGTTGTCGCCTGTATGGATGACGGCCATGTTTGCCGAGCTGTCGGTCGGCGTCTCGGGCACAAGATCTGCCGGCCCCTTCGGCGGAGTTGCATCGGCCGGAAGGACGACGCCGTCAAGAGTGACGCCGGGCTGCATCGGTGCCGACACCGCCGGCAGAGAATGGTCCCCCAGCGCTTGCAAGGTGGCGACGATGGACTCGGGCGTGGCGGCGGCTCCGACATAGGCTTCCGGGATCTGCGCCTCGGCCGTGTGTACCAGGTCGTGCAGGCTGGCCGTGTGATGATGCGGCCACGGGGAGCTCTCTCCGTCGGGGCCAATAACGATGTCGTCGTCGTGGAGCGTGTTGATCTGTGTTGCTCGGAGGTCGAGTGGATCGCCTTTGTTGTCGTACTTGACCTCGATTTCCCGATAGAGGTCGGCGCCACCGCCACTACGGCTGCTGGCATGCGGATCGACAGGCTTGGGGGCCTGGGGAACGCCGGGCAGATGCAGCGACGGGGCTGCGGGGGGAAGAAACTTGCGCGCGCCCAGGTGCAGGGGATCCCAAGCGTCGGGGCCTGGATCGTGTATCTGCGGCGAGCGGCCGACACTGAGCTCGGGAAGCTCGGCGGGGGAGTGCGCTGACAGACGGGCCGCGGGCGCATCGTCTAAGCGTTTCGGCCGAAGGAAGAAGTCTTCATAGTCGATCTGGACGCGATGTGGCTCGAGGGCGATCCGCGGATAGCCACTGAAGAAGGAGAGGTAGTTCTTCTTGGTTTCGAGCTGCATGCTGGATCCTCGCCAAGACAAGCCCCGGCAAACGGCACATTGTCATGATGAGAGAAAGAAGAAGCTCGCCCGGCCGAAGCCGGGCGAGCCCCTAAGCCGCCTTAGCCGTGGTGGCCGCCGCCACCGCCGCCCAGCCCGCCGCTGTCCGTGGTGATGACATCGCTGCCAACCACGCTGAAGTCCGCCTGGTTGAACTGGATGTTCGCTCCCATCACGATGCTCTGCGTGAACGCATCCTGCGTGATCGAAGCCGTTGCGTCGGCCACCATGCTTGCCGGGGCGTTGTCGTGTACGGACGAGGTGGCATCCTCGATCTTTGCATAGCCACCGTCCGCCGAAGCCTTCATCGAGAAGGACGTGCCACCGGCATCGTCATGGCCCCAGCCGAATCCGCTCTCGCCACCGCCGCCAGCGAAGGATACGGTCGGGTTGGACAGCGTGTCGGCGTCGACGAGGTTGTTGACCTGGTCGAGGTTGAAGATGCTGCTGGTCCCCGAGCCGTTGACGGCCTGATCGACCGTCTCCGGCATCTGGAAGAAGATGCCGTCGAGATTGTCGGCCGAGATCTCCGGCACCAGGTCGAGACCCGTAAGATCGACCGAAACGTTCACTGTCGTATTGACCGTGTTGTTCACCGTGTTGTCGACGGTGTTTTCGATCGAGTCGGAGGTCGCGTTGACGTTGCCGTTGACGTTGGCGGAGCTGTTCTCGCTGTGGTTCTCGCTCCAGTTGCCGTTGCCATTGGCATTGCCGTTCAGGTTGCCGTTACCGTTGAGATTGCCATTGCCGTTCGAGTTGGCCGAGTCGACCGACTGAGCGACAGCCTGCACGGCAGCCTGGGTTTCGTACTGGCTCTGCCCCTGGGCCTGGCCCTGGCCCTGGCCCTGGCCCTGCAGATTGGCCTGACCCTGGGCCTGCCCCTGGAGCTGGCCCTGGGCTTCGAGCTGCGCCTGCAACTGAGCCTGGATGTCGTTCGGATCGTTGCTGTGATTGTTGTCGTTAGGCATGTGTGTCTCCGTAAGTGATCTTTGGAGGACGCCCCGCCACACTCATGCCCGCTATTCATCTGTGTGCGGAACATCGACCGTGAACGTGACGTCGATTTGAAAAGAAAGACTTGAGATTTCGCCTCCGGCCGCATCGCGCTGGCAGAAAGCGAGCAGTTCAGAAAGGTCAGCGGGGTGGCATGACTGATCTCCTTTCCAGTTCTTGCTCTCTTCCCAAGGGAGAGCAGTGGTTGCAGGTCCCCAAGCTCGCCTTGCCGCCGGGCTGGCTGGGTTTCCCCGGCCGGATCGGGCGTTGGCAAAGTCTTGATGTGGCGCTTGCCGAAGGTCCTTACCCCCAAGGCAGACGGCCCTTGATGGCGGAGATCGGATCTGGCCGACGGAGCCGAGATCGCGTGGATCGCCTCCGGTTTGCAGTCGGACTGTCACCGTTCGCCCGATTATTGTGTTGCGTTTTTCTCCCTAAGAGCGATGGACAACCAGAGATTGCGCTCTTGACCGTCTCGTCGTCAGTAGAAGCGTCTGCCTATTCCGGTTCGGCCTCAACCGGACAATCGCCACCCTCGATTCAAAGTTTTTGAGACCCACGAGTAACCGATATTTATCGGCATTTTTATTAGTATCGCGTTGAGCTGAGGTGAGCGGGTCTACGTGCTTGGGGCCGCTGACTGCGCCGAAGGATACACTCGCTTTCCGAGTGTTTTATCTAGAAATAGCGGAAAAGCTCGGTGCGTCGCAGGCGCGCTGAAGTGCAATTTCTTTCTGACATTTTCGTGATAGCGACCGAATGTGGTGCTTCGAGCCTGGGAGAAACGCGACCCAGGATTACAATCTCCAGCGAGTAAGCTATACAGACGTCAAGACGATTTTGATGTGGTGGGACACGTCGAAATTGGGAGTCCGAGGGGTTCGGGCTCCTTTGATCGAAGGTTGGGTTGGGGTTGGGGTCATGAACCAAGGGCCGGACTTCAAGGCCCGCGAAACGCTTGCGCTATTCGCGGATGAGTTGAGTGCACATCGGTATCTAGAGGGGCTGTTGTGGCCCAACGGCGTGTGTTGTCCACGCTGCGGCACCATCGGCAAGGTCGGCAAGCTGAATGGCGAGACGACCCGTGTCGGTACCTACAAGTGCTACGTCTGCCGGAAGGCTTTTTCTGTCCTACATGGCACTCTGATGAGTTCCAGCCATGTGCCTGCCCATAAATGGCTGCAAGCAATCTATCTTACCGAGGGTGGAACCAAGCCGATGCGGCCGTACCATCTGCATCAAATTCTGAACGTATCGTTCAAGACGGCATCGTCGATGCTGCGCCGCATCGGCGATGCGGCAGCTCAGCTTCAGTATGAGGCACCTCAGCGCAAACAGCAGGTCCCGGTTCTAAGATCGGCACCAATTGATGCCCCGCGGCACCCGAGCTTCCTGCCGGCGTCTCGCCCGTTGTCTCCTGCGCTATCCAGCAGGACTGTCCGGGTCAATATCGAGACCGTTCGCGGCGTTCCGGCTCGACTTGGATCTGAGGCCCTGTGAGCTGGCTTTCCTGACGGCTTCCTGCAGCCGGGGCAACATGTCCCAGATGCGCCGGTTGAGGTTTCTCAGATCGGCGCATGTCTTGAGAATGCCGTCGAGACGCTTCTGGTCGATGGCGTGTTGCTGGCCGAAGCTGATCTTGCCCCCCTTTATTACCAGCCGCATGGTTTGGGTGTGTGTGATGGCGCCGTTGCCATCCACTGTATACATTGCGTGAAGGAATTCGTTGCGAACCTGGTTGGTATCGTTGAAATCCTTGATGAGCTGATCGAGGGCGGAACGGACCTCGCGATTGTCTATCTTGATTCGGGCAAGGCGAGTTACGAGATCCAGTCGTGCCCGCGTAGTGTTGAGCGTTGAAAAAACGATTGCCGCCGATGCTTCATCGGTTTGCAGCAGAATCATCAGAATGTAGATCAGCAGGCTCTCGTTGTTGGATGAGCTGAAGACAAGCTGTCCAATCAAGGCCATGAGGTTGGCGCGGCTGGCTACGGTCTCGCGGGCAGCGATCTCGATCGCATTGAAATCCGGTGGATCGGGAAGAACGTCTGTGGCCGCCTCACCGAGCGACGAGGGGGCCGCTTCGTCAACATCCGGTGAGCCGTCCTGGTTGATACTCTCCGAGTCGTCGTTTTGCTCGTCGGTGCTGGAGCGGGCCGAACCTTTGTCCACCACGCGGACCAGTCTGCGAACAATCTCCTCGAATTCGATCTTTGTCTCGCCGTCGAGCATATCCTTCATTCGATCGACAAACAGTGCGAACTGCGCATCGCTATGTGCCGAGATATTCTTGCGCGCCATGTGTCGGCTTCCCGATGGACCAAAACGACCAAATCGATGCCAGCGATGCAGAACTCATGCATATGCCGCCACCAAACAGATACTACAGAGACATGGCACAAGTGGCATTGGCATTCGAGTTGCAGCACTTAGCTGAACATACAACCACATAAATACACACCGAATGCGATGTCCAGCTGTGCTGGAAGGCACTTGCCGAAGCTTTAGGCATCGACCACCTCCCAGTCCTTTTCAAACTCATTCGGCGTCTGGGTCGTTCAAGATTGGTTGAACTGACGTCATCGCTGATGCAGCTTAATGTTCTAACTGGGATGTTCGGGTTTGTGGCCCCGGACTTGATCGTGAGTGCGAATATTGCGCGGTCGGCAGCGCCTGTGGTGGGAGCACAGGGTGTGAAGGGAAGCAAACATGACCAATGTTCAACAGCCATTGCTACAACCAACCGGACAGTCGTGTGAGGCCGCGAAGGAGCCGATGGTACGGCTTCTGTCAAAGCGGCAACTGAAAGAGATGGTTCTGTACACCGGGCAGCATATTCAACGCCTGGAGGATGCCGGAAAGTTCCCCAAGCGCGTTCGCCTGGGCGATGGACCGCGAGGCCGGGTTGGCTGGCTCGAGAGCGAAGTACTGGAGTGGCTGCGGGAACGGATCGAGGCCCGCAACAAGGAAGCCGGCAACGCAACCTAGACCATCAGGTCAGGCTTTGCCTGGGATCCAGTGAGCCACTTCGTAGCCATCGACCACTTTGTCGGTAGGCTCGAATCCTTCGGGATTGCGAAGTGGTTCGATGACCTTGCGTGCCACTGCGACCGAGTTGGGCTCTGCGTACTTTTGCATATGACCGGCTATGTCGATGACGCGATCCGACATAGCCGCAAGAGGAGTGGACTCGTCGAAATGGACGTAGCCTGCATTCACCCCGCAGCGCACGGAAAAATCTTCTCTCATCAGCTTCACGTTCCGATTGAAGGCCTCGAGCGCCAGGATGACATCCTTGCCGGCCAGGACTGCCTGGTCGATCGTCGGAAAGCAGGCCATTACCCCATCCGGGGTCCAGGCCGTCTTCAGGATGCCGTGAGTGTCGAACACGGCCTCGACCATCTTTCGGTACTCCGCGAAGTCGTACTGTATGGCCGCGTTTTCCTCGCGTTCCTTCATGGCCGTCGATCCTACGACGTCGATGGACAGGAAGGCCACCTCGCGGCCGAAGGCATCCAGCTTCTTCTTGGCTTCGGCGAAGGCCCGCAGAAGCTCGTTGCGATCGACACTCTTGGCGTTTTCGAAGCTCTTGAAACCCTTGTCGAGCGCCACGGCCGCCTGCGTGCCCTCGTCGAGCTGCATGGACTCCTTCCAACGCTGAAGCTGCCGCCGCATCTGCCGCGCAGTTGCTCGGCTCGTAATGTGGTTATGCATCGACCCCACGCCGACGGCCACGACCGCCAACCCGGCGACCAGTATCCAATCGGTCCGGTCCTTGCCAGCGATCTTGGTCGGAATCTGCTCCCGTAGCTTCGGCCCGACGAACTGCAGAATCTGGTCTCGCTTGCGCAGAGCATAGTCCGTCACCGCGTAGCCATGCGGTTTGTCGAAGTAGGCGAGGGCATGGGGCGCCAGCAGCAGGACGATCGCGATCAGGATCAGCCAGCGCAAAAGCGATACGAGACCCGACATGACGATGATCGGGAATGACCGGCGCGGCAACGTAAAGGTTCCCGACATCGTCTCTCCAGCGGGAGGCCGCGGTTGCTACGTTGTACTTAGAGCCAACCGGGGCGTGTCCCCTCAATGGGATTTGGCGGACCCATGCTGCACATCAGCTACCGCGATCTTGACCACCAGAGCATAGCGCGACATTGAGGCTTCTCCGTCGATGCGATGAGTTTGCGTGGCGTTTTTGACTCACAGCACCTCTCTCGGAATTCGTTCAAAGCGTTCAGGCAAGAGGAGTAGCCCCATGTCACCGGCATCCACGACAGTCCTGCGCGGAAGGCGCTTCAGGTCATGATCGACTATCAAATCACTCTGCCGACGATCCTGATCGGCCTCTTCGTGCTGTCACAAGGTCTGTACTTGATGGCCTTCGCGATCGATCTCTACCTCTTCTCACTCCCCGTGAACCGCGTGGACATGGACGAGGCAGAGTATCTGCAACCCGACGAGTTTCCTTTCATCGTCCTCTTCTATCCGGTCTTGAAGGAACTCGAAGCCACGATGCGGACGACGCTCACGTCGCTGGCCGAGCTCGATTACCCGCGCGATCGCTATCGTGTCATCGCGATTCCCAATTCCGACGACATCGAAACCATTGCCAGTCTCGAGCGGCTGCAGGGCGAGTTTCCGTTCCTTCAGTTGATACGGGTGCCGCCGACGAGCGACCGTTCCTGGCACGTCGTTTGGAATGCCTGGCAGCGTAACGACAAGGCCTATTGGTGGCACAGCGGGCAGCGCGCCTACAATCGGGACCTGCCGCCGAAGAAGACGCGGCAGTTAATCTACGCCTTCTACACGATGGTTGCGGAGGTCGGCGGGCGCGAAGATTTCCTGATCGACTATATCGATGCCGACAGCTGCCCGCCGCGCGACCACCTGCTGGCAGCCGCGGTCGGGATCCGCCGGTACGACGTCCTGCAAGCCAAGAACGTCGCGGGCAATCTCAACGCCAGCATGGCGGCCTCGTGGCATGCCTTCGACCACATGGCCTGGGACGGCATGAAATACCCGCACCTGTCGTCCAATGGGCGCCAGCCCTACTGGGTGCTGGGCAAGGGCACGATCTTCCGGGCCTCCGATCTCGTCGCGCTCGGGGGCTTCCATCCCTGGCTGACGATTGAAGACCCCGAAGTCGGCATGCGCTTCTGGGTGAACGGCAAGCGCCTCGGCATCATCGAGAACTCGCTGATCGAGGAGGTACCTTCGACGCTGATGAGGGGCATCACGCAGCGCAAGCGCTGGGTTGCAGGCTTCTTCCAGAGCCTTGGCTCGCCTCTTCGGTCGATGGGTATGACGCGGTGGCAGCGCTTCAAGGCGTGGCTCATCTTCATGCCTTGCCTGTCGCTGTCCCTGAACGCCTTTGGTATCCCGATCGGCATCTGGGCGCTATGGACCTGGCTGGACGGCACGTCGGTCATGCCCGAATGGACGATTGGCCTGGCCGCCTTCAACGTTGCGACCTACGCCGTGATGCTCTCGGCGCTGTACTGGTCGACATGGAAGCGCACGGCTCTGGTGCTCACCAGCATGCGTGCCCGGCTATGGTACATGCTGAGGGTCAATCCGGTGTCGCTCGCCATCTGGTGGCTGATCTGGCTCGTGCCGCTCTGGATCGGCTATCGCATGTATGTTCAGGACAAGGGCCTCGTGTGGGAGCGAACGGAGAAGATCAACGCCAACGAGCCACTTATGCTGGAACTCCGGCGTTAGAGTATTCGGCCCACCGCATGTCGGCCTTTGGCATGCGGTGGGTGTTCCAAGTTCCGAGGCTTGGGTGACGTAAGTCGGATAGCAGGTGCTTCAAATCCAAAAGTCGACGCGTACGGCATGTGGCAGACAAAGGGAGGGTGTTGCAAGGGAGCGTTAAATCATGTCCAGGCGTCATGCGTTGGTAACGGGAGGGGCGGGGTTCATCGGATCCCATCTTGTCGACAAGCTTCTCGATCGCGGATTTGAAGTAACGGTCCTCGATTGTCTATTGCCTCAAGTTCACGGCGATGCCGAAATGGCCGCCGATGGCTGGCCGATCTATCTCAATCCGGAAGCCCGGCGCATCAAGGGCAACATTCTCGATGACGGAGTCTTCGAGTCCAGCCTCACCGGCGTGACGCATCTCGTCCATCTGGCGGCTTCGGTCGGCGTCGGTCAGAGCATGACCAACATCGTCGACTATACGCGCAACAACACCATGGCCACTGCGGTCGTCCTCGACGTACTGTCGAGGTGCCAGCACAGCGTCGAACGGATGGCCGTAGCCTCGTCGATGTCGGTCTACGGCGAAGGCGAGTATCGCTCGGCGTCCACGCAGGGCTCGCTCGCGCCGCCGCCGCGCACGCAGGAACAGCTCCAGCACAGGGCGTGGGAACTCACGCGAAGCGACGGAAAGATGACTGAAGCACTCGAGCCGGTCGCGACGAAGGAGGGGAAGCCGCTGCATCCGGCTTCGATCTACGCGATCAACAAGCGCGACCAGGAGGAGATGTGCCTAACCGTCGGCCGAGCGCTGGGCATTCCGACTGTCGCGCTTCGCCTCTTCAACGCGTACGGATCGCGCCAGGCGCTCAGCAACCCTTACACGGGCGTCGCGGCGATCTTCATTTCGCGGCTTCTGAACGGGGAACCGCCACTTGTATTCGAGGACGGCGAACAGAAACGCGATTTCGTGCATGTCGGCGACGTTGCCGAAGCTTTCGCGACGGTACTCGAGAGCGACAAACGCGTCTGGGAGGCTTTCAACGTCGGCAGTGGGCAGTCCGTCACAGTGAACAGCATTGCGCGTACGCTGGCACGCCTGTTGCGCAAGAACATCGCGCCGCAGGTGCTGGACAAGTACAGGGTCGGCGATATCCGGCATTGCTTCGCCGACATCTCGAGGATTGAGAAGGAGTTCGAATTCAAACCCCGACAGGAATTCGACGACGGGATGGAGGAACTCATTCGCTGGGTCGTGACGGCCCGCAAGCCGGTCGACAGGTCCGCGAGCAGTCTGGCCGAACTCACACGCGGTCGGATGGTGGTCTGACCCCGCTACGCGCCCTGACCAGCCCGGTAGGCTGGTCAGGCACGGTGGTGCAGAGCATTGGCGATGGTGTGGTACATTGGCTTGCGTCGCATCGCCGTGTCGAATGGCAGGCCGCGATTGACACCAGGCGACGATCCATCCCTCCAGCCGCCCGGATAGCGGGCAAGGTCAGCCGGCGTAACCTGCAGCCAAGAGTGCCGGTCGCTCAGCCCCCAGGTTGTCACACCGCGTACTGCGGATTGCGCCAGGGCGACGTCGAGATAGCGAGCCGTCGCATCGGCGACCTGACGGTCCCGCTGCTCCACCGACTGGATGTAGTCATGTTCCTTGACGTCCAGTTCGGTGATCACGATGAACAGCCCGAGATCCGCGATGTTCCGTAGGAACTGCGCATAGATGTCCGCGCGAAACTGGCCTTTGGACAAATCGAGATGTGCCTGCAAGCCGACGCCGTCCAGTGGAACGCCGGCGCGCTTCAGCCGTTCGAGCAGCTTCAGGAAAAGGTAGCGACGATCGTTCTCGACTCGATCCTCGGTTTCCAGCGCGAACTCGTTGATGATCAGCTCTGCACCGGGGGCGAGGCGGCGAGCCTCGTTCAACGCCCTTGGAATGTAGTCCGGACCAAATGCCTGGAGAAACACGCTGCCGCGAAGGCCATCCATACGGTACCCGGTTTCGATCGGTTCGTTGATCACGTCCCATTGGGTGATCGTGCTGCGATAGCGGCCCAGCACGGCTTCGAAGTATCGTTGGATGAGCCCCCAGTTCTTTTGCGTAACGAGCGCCGATTCTGCCCAGGCGGGGATGCCGCCATGCCATAGCAAGGTGTGCCCATGCAGACGCATTCCCTGAGCCGCGGCGAAAGCCAGCAGGCTGTCCATCGGACCAAACTGGAAGGATCCTGGCGACCGTTCGATGGCGTCCCATTTGAGGGCGATTTCCGGCGTCAACCAGGCGCATTCGCGCAACACGGTGCCTCGCAGGTCGTCCTCACGGACAATATCTTCGATCCGTACGGCAGATCCGAAAAAGCGCCCGGCGCCAGCGGCGATCTGCGAGAGCGAATCGTCGGTCGACCGCGACGGTTGCCCGGCGAGCGTCAATTCGCTGTGTCCGATGATTGCGCTGGCAGCGAGAAGGCGTCTGCGAGTCAGTCCAGAAGGCAAGGAGTCCTCACACGCCGATCGGGCGTTCCTTCATGATCTCCCCTGATCATCGAAATTGCCAGCCTCTCCGGACATGCGAGTGCCCAGGCTCGATGACGTGAGTGAAGCGTCATCGATTGCAGGGCCTTTCGGCCTGCGTGCCTGGGCGAAGGTATTGCCGCGGGTGGGAGCCGTGTCGGCAATGCCAGCCCGACGATGCTATCCGTCCAGTACGGCGTATCGCACCCGGACTTGAGCGCCCCAGATGTGGAGGCCGTTATGCTTTCCGAGACCCGATGCTGATTGGAGTCGACAGCCAGCCACAATCACCGTTGAAGTACGTCTTGGGAATCAGGGATGGGAAAGGGTGGAGGCGAAGCCATGAGATATTCAGCGGCGCTCATCGTCTTCTTTGTCTTTTTTGCAATCTTGCCGGAGACAACGAAGAGCCAGGCAAAATCCAGTCAGCTCTGCGAGCAGAAAGTCGAGTATACTGTCGTGTCACCCGATGCGACTGAGAATCCGGAGCTTCGAGCTTTCTCGGGGGTCTGGGCGGGCAACGTCTCGTTCCAGTCGACCATCGAGATGTGCGTTGCCCTTGTTGTCGAAAAGATCGAGGCGGACGGCAAGGTCGATACCAAGTTCGTCTGGCTGACAGGGTCAAGCACGGGCATCGAAAACCTGGCGAGCCTGGGCGCAGTGTCTTGGTCGGGGAAGATCGAAGGCGACACGCTGCGCCTCGTTGGAACCAACAACGGCAACACCTACACGTACGTGTTTCGTCCGAACGGGGCGAACGAAATGACGGGTTCCTTCTTCCAGAACAGTCATCAATACCCCTTGACGTTGACGCGGCGGCAGGCGGGCTGAGCCCCTACCTGCCAGGGCCGGTGTCCGGCAGGGCACGCGAACCGGAGAGGACGTCGCCTACTCGACGGTGACGCTCTTGGCGAGGTTGCGGGGCTGATCGACGTCGGTACCTTTAGCCACCGCCGTATAGTAGGCTAGCAGCTGAACCGGGACGGTGTAGAGGATCGGTGCCACTGCCGGTTCGACTCTGGGCAGGATGATGGACGCGGCGGCCTGCGAACCCAGGCGAGAGACGCCTTCGGCATCGCTTAACAGCACCAGCTTGCCGCCACGCGCCTTCACCTGTTCGAAGTTCGAGGCGATCTTGTCGAAGACGGCGTCGCTCGGCGCCACCACGACGACAGGCACCATTTCGTCGATCAGCGCGATCGGGCCGTGCTTCATTTCTCCGCCGGCATAGCCCTCGGCATGGATGTAGGAAATTTCCTTGAGCTTCAGCGCACCTTCCAGCGCAATCGGGAAGGACGAACCGCGGCCTATGTAGAGGACATCGCGCGCGTCGGCGAGGATTTCCTGGCCGATCCACCTGAACTGTTCTTCCATACCAATAGCTGCGTTGATGTGGGCCGGCAGCTCGATCAGGGCGCCGGCGAGCCGCATCTCCTCTTCCCGGGAGAGGTTGCGACGTGCCCGACCGGCACCGATTGCCGCCGCGAGCAACACGGTAAGCTGCGTCGTGAACGCCTTGGTTGACGCAACGCCGATCTCGGGCCCGGCAAGCGTCGGCAGCACGGCGTGCGACTCGCGAGCGATGGCGCTTTCGGGAACATTTACGACGGACAGGATGGTCTGCTTCTGTGCCTTGGCGTAGCGCAGTGCGGCCAGGGTATCGACGGTCTCGCCCGACTGCGAGACAGCGATGCACACGCCGTTCTCTGACATCGGTGGTTCGCGATAGCGCAGTTCCGAAGCGACTTCGATGTCGACCGGCAGGCGCGCAAGTCGCTCGAACCAGTACTTGGCCACCATGCAGGCATAGAAGGCCGTACCGCAGGCCGTCATGGTCAACCGTGAGACCTTGGTCCAGTCGCAGGGCAGGGCCGGCAGGGTCACCAACCGCGTGGCAGGTTCGAGATAGGTCTGCAACGTATCGCCGATGACGGAAGGCTGTTCGTGAATCTCCTTCAGCATGAAGTGGCGATGGTTGCCCTTGCCCATCATGGCGCCCGAGATGCCGCTTTGGCGGACCTCGCGCTTTACCTCGGTTTGGCCCTGGTAGATCGTCGCGCCCTTGGCGGTCAGCACGACCCAGTCGTCGTCCTCCAGATAAGTCACTCGCTTGGTGAAGGGCGCCAGGGCCAGGGCGTCGGTGCCGATGTACATTTCACCGTCGCCGTGGCCTACTGCGAGTGAACTGCCGCGTCGCGCCCCCATCAGAATGTCGTGACGGCCCGTAAACAGGGCAACCAGCGCGAATGCGCCGCGAAGCCGCTCCATCGCCTTGCCCATGGCCTGTTGCGGCGACATCTGCCGTTCGAGATTCGACGTCAGCAGTTGCGCCACGACCTCGGTGTCGGTGTCGCTGTCGAAACGGCGGCCTTCGGCCACGAGTTCGTTCTTCAGCTCCTGAAAGTTCTCGATGATGCCGTTGTGGACGATCGCTACCTGATCCGTAGCGATGGGATGGGCGTTGCGCTCGCTGGGCTTGCCGTGGGTCGCCCAGCGCGTATGGCCGATGCCGATCGTGCCGGGCAGCGGGTCCTTTGCCAAGCGGGCTTCGAGATTGACCAGCTTTCCTTCGGTGCGCCGGCGTTCGATGTGTCCGTTGACCAGGGTGGCGACGCCTGCCGAATCGTAGCCTCTGTATTCGAGACGCTTCAGTGCCTCGACCAGCGAGGGCGTGACAGGAGCATTGCCGATGACGCCAATAATTCCGCACATAGGAACCCGCCAGGTTACTTTGCGCCCTGACCGCGGATCACTGCCGGAAGGGTCGCGATAAGAATGTAGAGGTCGAGCCAAAGGGCTCGATTGCGAATGTAGAAGCAGTCTTGGGCGCGCTGGTCTCCAAGATCGCCGTTGCTGCGCGACGAGATCTGCCAGAGTCCGGTAAGACCGGGCGGCACCGTCACCCGCAGCGCCTGGAATTCGGGATCGAACGCGTTCATGTGGTAGGCGGGAAACGGCCGCGGCCCCACGAGGCTCATGTCGCCGCGGATCACGTTCCAGAGCTGGGGCAACTCGTCCAGGCTCGTGCGCCTCAGGAAGTTGCCGATATGCGGCAGAATTCTTGGGTCGGCCGGCAACTTGAAGTATCGCTGCCACTGCTCCTGCAAGGCCGGATCGGCTGCCAGCACGCGCTCGAGCCGTTGCTCGGCGTCCTGATACATCGTCCGCAGCTTCAGCACCTGAATGGGCTTGCCGTAGCGGCCGACGCGACGCTGACCGTAGAACGCCGGCCCTGGATCCGCGATCTTGATGGCCAGGGCGAGCAGGCAGATGACAGGCGCCGTGAGGACCGCAATCGGCAAGGTCACGGCAAGATCGATGATGCGCTTTTGAACACCGCTGGGATGGAGTGGCTGACCGACCAGCTCCAGGGCGACGAAGCGATCGAAATGGCGGGTCTGCAAGCCCGTGGAGGCAAGATCGCCGAGCTGATTGACCACAAGGATTTGCCGGGCGCCCAGTCGATAGAGCAAGCTCGGATCCTCCGGTAGGGCACGGCGATCGGGCACAATGACGACTTCGGGACCGTTGGCCGCCTGGCCTTCTTCGAGCATGCGGATTCGAGGTAGCCCCGAGACCGGGTCGTCTTTGTCCTGGCCAAGCGCCGGATTGCCCGCAGCATCGCCGGCGCGCACGCCATCGTCGATGAATCCGACAGGCCTCAGTCCCCAGGTGGGCTGGCTCATCAACAGACGGGCGAGCATCTGGCTGTTGGCGCCGATCCCAAGAATGGCGGCCGGGGCAATTGTCCGTCCGAGCCGCATGTTGATCAGGTGATCGACCCACGACCCGAGGACCAGCGAGACCAGGCCGGCAATCGGCACGAACAGCAGTTCGGCCGACAGCCCCTCGCGGCCCCACATGAGCGTGCCCGCGAACACGAACAGCAATGTCGCTGTGCCGCGCAGACGGAAGCGTTCCATCGGGCCTTTTGTGCTGGAACGATAGAGGCCCAGCAAAGCATGTATGCCGATCAGCAGGGCGAGCGTCGCGGGCCCATGTATTTGCAACTCGGTCGCGAGATTGAGCGGATAGGCGAGGCCTGCGACATTCACCAGCGAGGCGGCCATCGCAACAGCAATGGCGCCGCAGGCGATGTCGCCTGCCAGAAGCCCGGCTTCGAGAAGCACGTGACGCCTGCTCCATCTGGTCGCGGACGCAACACCGCGCGCCGAAGCGTCGTGCGGGAACTGCCCGCTATCCGGCGACGACAGTGTCTGGACGAGTTGTGCGTCAACGTTCGACATAGGCTCGCAACCACTCGAACTAAGGGCCAGGGGCTCTTCTTTCCGCCCGATCCGGCAGCGGCGGGCCCGCGCCGTTCAGGCTTGTCACGTTATGGCGTGCGATTGCGCTCTCAAGCGCCAAGAGGGAGTAGTCCTCTCAATAAGTTCAAATGGTGAGGTGGGAGTGGTGCTGAAAGTGCACCACTGCACGACCGAACGTCGATATGCCTGCTCGAGGCGGCAGGGGCCAAACGTTCGGCGGCGCTCCGAAATTACTCGAAGCGGCTGAGGAGCGTGACGGAACAGTGCGCTGCTCCAGGCGGTAGCATTACGCTTGTGCCTATTCAGATGTGCCTATTCAGACGGCCGCACCAGTCCAGCGGTAGTTGCCTGCGGAGCCGCACTTCCTGTCGTCTCTTGCCTGGAGGCATCGGTCCGATTCGGCGTCAGCTCCAGAGTCGGCGGAACAACCGAACCGACCTGGACGATGTCGCCGGGCTGGAGCATGAATTCGGCGGCCGAGTCGTACTTGACGGTCGTGGTGCTCTTGGCGCGGCTCACGGTTATGGCGAGCTGCTCACCGTTCGCTCCCGTGAGCCACCCCATCTGGCCTGTACGGGCCGCGCGCGCGCGCACTGCGGAGGGCAGCGTAACCGTCAACTCCAGCAGCTGACGGTCCGTTTCTCGGAGTTCGGCCATGACGCGGCGTTGGTAATTGTTCCGCAGCTCCGCAATCTTGTACTGCAGGTCGCCGATAGCGAGTTCGGCCCTCAGCGTTTCGGACTGAAGGCGCGCAATGCTTCCCTCAATACGCGCTTCCTCGCGCTTGATCTCGATATAGGTGGGCTTGCGCGCGAGCCCGGACTTCGCCAGCTGCTCGTAGTCGGCAATCAGCTGCTTGTTCAACTCACGCTGTCGGCTTTCGAGTTCGGACTGTTGCTTGAGAGAGGCGATTTCGGCGTCCAGTCGCGGAAACTGCTTTTGCAGGGCCTCGACTTCCTGCCGCTCAGCCTGCCGCTCGGTCGCGAAGACCCGTTGTTCGTTGTCGCGGATCTGGGCGATACGGGCCGGGTCGGCGACGAGTCCGGATATGTCCTGAAAATCGATACGATCGTCGCCGTTCTGTTGCGCCACCAGCCGGGCCCGTTTGGCAAGGAGAGCAACGCGGCTGATCTCCAGCAACCGAACACGCTCATCTGCCTGGAAGGCATCTCCGGCGACACCGCTGTGATCGGAAACGCCGACACCTCCCGCATGGGCTATCGCGGCGAGAAGCGACTGTCCTTCCCGATAGGGATAGGGGCCGGGCGTCCGGACGAGGCCCAGGACATAGATCGGACGAAACTCTGCGATCTTCACGCTGACCACCGGCCTGCGTACATACCCCTGCTCAAGCGAGTAGCCGATGCTCTTCTCGAGTTCGCCGAGCGTAAGCGTAGCAGCGCGAACCTCGCCGACGATCGGCAAGCGGATATTGCCGCCCTGATCGACAATCGACTCACCGGACAGGTCGGGTTGGCCAAACACAGTCACGGCAATCTTGTCACCAGGCGCGAGTTTGTAGGCTTGCGGCGCTGGCGATTGGCCGGCAGCCGGTTCCATTGCCCATGCCAGGAGGACGGCGCTCACCAGAACCTGACAAAGGTAACCCAGTGAATTCCCTCGCCGCCGATTGCCCCCGCGATTTCCAACGATTGAGATCATGCCGCCACCGGATCCGTTGACTGGGTCGCTCTGTTGCATTGTAGGCGAGGCGGAAGAGGCGGCGCGGGCCCTTATAGGGAAGGGCCTGAAATTTGCCTTCTAATAGGAGGTACTCCCAGCGACCAGGCCGCTAGGGAAGGCGACAACGGCTCGAATGGCCCGATCGGCCCGATCGGCATTCTTCCGTGGTTGAACAAGTTTCAACAGTGGGCTGCGCAAGTCAGCCTGAGGTCGACGAAATCCCGTCGCCTGAACCGCTTAAGGCGAGCTTAATGAGGTAGGTGGTCAGGGCTCATCACGAGTCGATTTCTCGATTGATGTACTCCGCGTTGATAACGGGGGGCCACTGATCTCAGAGCAAGGGTAGGGCGAGCAAAGGCGCGGCGAGCGTCGCGCCCGGGGAGTAATGATCATGGGTACAGTAGCAACCATCATCATCGAGCCACGGCTGCTTGTGCGGGAAGCACTCGAATCACTGATGGAAAGTCATTCCTATCACTTCGTATGCGGGGCAAGCTCTGCGGCAGACATCGAGAACTCGGCGATCGTCGCCGAAGGCCCCAAACTTGTCATCTTGAGTGCATTGTCCGCCGACAATGCCGCCTCGGAGGCCGCCAGCATCCGGAGGCTGTGGCCTGACAGCAAGGTCGTCTTGCTGTTCGAGCACCTCTCTCCGGCCGATTTCCAGCAACTGATAACGTCGCAACTCGACGGCTGCGTTCCGCTATTCGTATCTCCACATACGCTGTTCAGCATGCTCGATCTGGTCATGATCAAGGATGTGCGCGTCATGGTGGTGGGGGACGGGAAAGGCCCCTCGATCCCTTCGATGCATGGCGAAGAATCACAGCAGATGAATCTGGGGAAATCCCTATCGAGTGACGCCAAGCAGGAATCGATGGCGACCGGCATGCTCACCCTCCAGCGGGCCCAGCCCTCGGTGAACGGTGGCGGCACGGTGGACTCGGAGGCAGGCGGCAATGGCATGCCGTGTGCGCCCACGTTCCGGAATTTCCCCAAATTGTCGGAGCGCGAGGCGCAGATCCTCGACGGCCTCGTGAAGGGGCATGCGAATAAGGTGATCGCGCGTACCTGGGACATCGCTGAAGCGACGGTCAAGGTCCATATGAAGTCGATCCTTCGGAAGATCCATGTCGGGAACCGCACGCAGGCGGCCATCTGGGCACTGGAGAACGGCTATCCTTGCGACGAAGTCAAAGTTCGAGCCCTGAAGGCGGCTGCGGCCATCCAGGGTCATGCTGCCACAATGGCCCCTGATTTGAACGGTCACGGATCGAACGAGACCGTGCGGCTTTCGTAGCCGAGACGAGACGGCTTCTGCCTGCCGAGCCGCGAATTGTAGCCAACATTCGGCATGGCGGTGTCGTAGTGGGTCGCCGATCGATGAGTGGAGGGGCTTGTGTCGAAGAATGATCTCGTGGTCGTCACCGGCGCCGGTGGCTTTATCGGTGGCCATCTGGTGCGTGTGCTGCAGGAGCGCGGTCATACCAAGATCCGCGCGGTGGACGTGAAGCCTCTGGCGGAGTGGTACCAGAAGACGCCGGGTGTCGAGAACCAGGTGGGCGACCTCGCCCTGCTGGAGCCCTGCCGCAAGGCGGCCAAGGACGCCGCGATGATCTACAACCTGGCCGCCGACATGGGCGGCATGGGCTTCATCGAGACGCACAAGGCGGAGTGCATGCTGTCGGTGCTGGTCAGCACCCACATGCTGGTCGCGGCCAAGGAAGCCGGCGTGCCGCGCTTCTTCTATTCGTCGTCGGCCTGCGTCTACAACGGCGACAAGCAGACCGATGCCAATGTGACGGCGCTGAAGGAAGCCGACGCCTATCCCGCCCTGCCG
>NZ_HE997181.1:1958637-2117123 GCF_000312425.1 Reyranella massiliensis 521
GCCCCGACACTAGGCCATCAAGCGCTTGAAAGCACTTCTCCCATGGAAGCGGGGCCGTTGCTTAGGGAGTACCCCTTGGATGAGTCAAAACCATCCCTGTAAGACCACCGTTGACGAAGAACGGACACTCTCGGAGTAGCTGCCCCAATGCTCCACCAGAAAGGCAAAGATCGGCGCTACTCTGAGAGCAGCCATTCGCGGGCCCCATCCCACGAGAGCGAATGGTCAGGCTCCGCATAGACACCCACTATGCGGAGCCGCCCATGCTCAGCGCATTGACATTGTTCCAGGGAAATTGTGGCGAATTGCAGGTGAAGTCGAGAGCGGGGGGCTCGTCACCCTTCATCGCGGATGCTGCCGCAGTAGTTTCATTAAGTCTGTCGGCAATTCTCCACGCGCCAGTTTGACCTGAATGCCCAGCAACGCCGTAATACTCGAAAAGCTCGTGATTTCACCGGACAACACCATCGAAACGGCTTGGCCAAACGGCATCCGGCGCTGCTGCAGTCGTTCTTCCGGTTCAGGATGGGGGAGACCGGCCTGCAAACCCCAGGCAACAAAGCACTGCGTACGCCCATCGATGGTGCCGGGGGCTAGGCTGGCGTCGAACAACTGAAGCCAGTGGTCGGCACGATATCCCGTCTCCTCGCTCAGCTCCATTTGAGCCGCTTCCACCGGTGCTTGATCCAGCTTGCAGCCCCCGCCGGGGGCTTCCCAAGTGAATCGGTCGACGACGTAGCGATACTGGCCGACCAGAGTTGTGCAGCCTTCGTCATCGATCGGGACGACGCTGACGCCGAATGTCCTCATCCTGATGCTGTTGTAGACGCGCGGAAGACGAGCCCCGTGGGCGACGGTGTCGCTCCGAACCGAGAAATAGGAGCAAGCAAAGCGCTCTTCTTCCCGGTGCACAGTCCAGGGATTGGCTCGATCGTCGGTGAGGCCATCCAAAGATTCAGCCCTCTGGTGCTGCATTCCGGCTGACTCCTTCACCAAGGCTCTGCCTTACACACCGATCCTGCAACGCGAGCCGTCTTATGCCCGGGCTGACTTGCTTGTGCGCCATGCCACTCCCTGGACCGCACGGCGCGCATCCTTGCCACCGATTGCCTGGGCCGCGACTTTCGCGGAATGAACGGCGACGAGCCCCATGCAGCCCGCCTTTGTAAACAGTCCGACAGGCTTTCCGAGTGGCGTCGAGAAATAGGTTTTGAGCTGCCGCATCCTGCGGGAATAGGCCTGACCGTCCGTGCTCAACCAACCCACGATTTCCTTCTCGTCGAGATGGCAGGAAGCATCCTCGTGGAAGCGCTTCGAGAAAAGTACCTCTTCTGAGCATTGGAACCGGCCGAGTAGCGCCAGCTCTGCCAGCATCGCGCGATCTCCGCCGGAAAAGTTCGGTATGAGCCCCGTCCTCTGCAAGGCTGAGCGACGCATGACACCGAACATGTGCGTGCCCCAGCAGGCGCCCGACAGAACCTGCCAGAAACGCAAGATGGCGGTTGGGCTGTCGGCGACCATGGGGCTGTCGGCTGTCTGCAGGATGCCCGTTCTCGGATCGACATAGCTTCCCGTCGCCGGATTGATGGGGAAGGGCTTGCCGCGATCGTCCACGAACGCGGTTTTGGAGTGAGCCAGAATGACGTCCGGATTTTCATCCAGTATGCGAACGCAGCTCTCCAGATAGCGGGGATGGTACAGATCGTCGTGGGCTATCCATTTGAACAGGGGCGCTCGGGAGAGTTGGAAGACCTTGTTGAAATTGGGGATCGCGCCGAGATTCTTCTCATTACGATGGTACCGAACGCGCGAGTCGCGCTCCATGAAGGACCGGCACGTTTCCGCCGTCTGGTCGGTCGAGGCATTATCGCAGACGATGATCTCGAAGTCCTGAAAGGTCTGCGTCAGGAAGCAATCGAGTATTTCCGCCAGATACCGCTCGCCATTGTAGACCGGCAAGCCGATCGAAAGCCGTGGAGAATGCTGGGTGGAGAGGGTCATGTACTGGAGTCCGCACTGTAGGCGGCGAGCCATTCAGCCAGAGAAGTTGGCGACTACGCCGCGGTTCCCGTTTCGAGGCCGAAACGATGAACGAGGTCGTGGGTGATACCAACGGGACATCGGAGGCAGCGACTGTCGTGAGGAGAGTGTTCGCGACAACTTATTGCCGTCATTGCAGCCGTTCTGCGGGTCTGCGGTGGTAACCCTGCAGAGCTAGGAAGCGCCACCCTTTTTGCCTTCGCTACAGGGCCCCATTTCCTTGATACCTGACAGTCGCAGTTGTCGAAGATTGCGAGGAAATCAGTGACATCAGGGCGGTTCTGCAGAAGCGCTCGTCCTCGCAATCACTCACCTCGAATGAGAGGCACGGTACATGAGTAGTGCGAGCAGGATCATCCACGAAGACGCCAAGGTGATGCGAGCGACCATTCCCGGCGTGTTCGACCGGCTGGCCAACAGCAACATCCTCGTCACCGGCGCCTCTGGCTTCCTGGGCAGCTACATCGTGGACATTCTCTCGGTGCTCAATCACGCCTCGCCGAGCCTGAACGCCAACATCGTCGCTTCCGACAACTTCATCGCCACGAACGTCGACCGCCTTGTCCATCTGAAAACCGATCCCTTCGTCGAGCTCCGGACGGCGAATGTGGTCGACGAAACGGATTGGGGCCGGAAGTTCGACTGGATCATCCATTGCGCAAGTATGGCGTCGCCCATCTACTATCGGCCGCGGCCGCTCGAAACGATCGACGCGAACGTCAACGGCACGTGGCGCATGCTGGACCTTGCAGAAGCGCACGGCGCACAGGGCATGCTCTTCTTCTCGTCGAGCGAGATCTACGGCGATCCTGATCCTCGGTTCATTCCCACACCGGAACACTATCGGGGATATGTGTCCTGCACGGGACCGCGTGCCTGCTACGACGAATCGAAGCGTCTCGGGGAGACGCTCTGCATCAGCTTCTGGGCACAGCGGAAGGTTCCCTCCAAGATCGTGCGCCCGTTCAACGTCTATGGCCCGGGGCAGCGGCTGAATGACGGACGCATGGTTCCCGACATGATGTCCGCCGCGCTCGACGGTGGTCCGATCGTCCTGCTGAGCGACGGAAGTCCGACGCGTTCGTTTTGCTACGTTCGCGACTTTATTGCCGGAAGCCTTGGCGTGCTCGTTCTCGGCAAGCCGGCGGAGCCCTACAATGTCGGCAATGCCGAGGAACGCTCGATGCTCGACGTGGCCCGCATGATGGCCGAGATCGCCGGCCATCCAGGCCGACCACTCGACGTGCAGTTTCGCAAGAGCGACGATGCCCAGTACCTCGTCGACAATCCCAGCCGCCGCTGTCCGGACCTGACGAAAGTCAGGGCCGATGTCGGCTATGAACCAAGCGTGGATCTGCGTACCGGCCTTGCCCGGACTTTCGAATTTTACCATGAGCGCCGGCACGAAACGGTGGCGGCTTGAGATCGCGTGGAAGCAATCCATGAAGATCACCATTGTCGGCACAGGATATGTTGGCCTCGTGACTGGCGTCGGTCTGGCTGCGATCGGTCATACCGTAACGTGTGTAGACTACGACGAGCGAAAGATTGCCGCCATTGCCACCGGCAAGGCGCCATTCTACGAGCCGGGACTCGACGAGCTGCTGGTCGAGCAACGTACCTCGGGACGCCTGCAGGCGTCGACCTGTCTCGAAGACAGCCTGCGCAATGCCGATGTGTCGATCATTGCCGTCGGCACACCTTCCAATGAGATAGGCATAGATCTCAGCTATATTCGCCAGGCGGCGCGGGCGATCGGCAAGCAGCTGCCGGCGATCGCTGGCTACCACGTCGTCGTGGTGAAGAGCACGGTCGTACCGACAACGACGGATACGGTCGTTCGGGCAGAGCTCGAGGCTGCGTCCGGCATGGTTGGCGGCCGCGATTTCGGCCTGGCCATGAATCCCGAGTTTCTGAGCGAAGGGCGTGCCGTCGAGGACTTCACCAAGCCCGATCGCATCGTCATCGGCGCCAATACCGCGCGGGCGAGCGCGGTGCTGGCGGAAATGTATGCGGCCTTCGAGTGCCCGGTTCTGGAGACAACGCCGCGCAATGCCGAGATGGTCAAGTATGCCGCGAATGCGCTGCAGGCGACCCTGATTTCCTTCTCCAACGAGATTGCCGGCATCTGCGAGTCCGTTGCCGGCCTGGACGAGGCAACCGTGATGCGCGGCGTTCATCTGGACAAGTGTTGGGGCGCGCCGGGCAATGATGGCAAATCCCGCTTCGCCGGCGCCGTGAGCTATCTCAGAGCCGGCATAGGTTTTGGCGGGAGTTGCTTCCCGAAAGATCTTCGAGCACTTCGCGCCTTTGCGCATGGAGAAGGTGCTGACGTACCGATCCTGAACTCGGTGCTCCAGGTCAACGAAGAACGAGCCGGCCGTGTGGTGGAGCTGTTGGCCAGCCAGGTCGGCACGCTGCGCGACAAGCGCATTGCCGTACTGGGACTGGCCTTCAAGCCGGAGACCGACGACGTCCGCGAATCGCCTGGCGTGCGAATTTCGAAACTCCTGCTGCAGCGAGGAGCAGACGTCGTGCTGCACGATCCGATGGTCCAGGTCGACACGGTGCGGGATCAACTGGGGGCGAACATCACTCAGGCCCACGACGTCGCTACGGCGGCAAGCGGCGCCGATGCAATCGTGATCGCCACGGGCTGGGATGCCTATCGCCAGCTCGACTGGGACGACATCACCTCGCGTATGCGCTCTCCCATTGTCTTCGACGGGCGCCAGGTCGTGTCCTCCGATCGCCGTCACGAGGGAACGATGCTGCTGGCGCCGGGGCGGCGCCCCGAAAGGGTCGGCGCGTGATGGGCGCGATCCGCGGTCCGCAAGAGAGGGGCGGTGCGAACCGTTGGCCTCGACGGAGGCGCCTGTGATCTTCACCGAGACCAAGCTCCAAGGTGCCTTTATCGTCGACGTCGAACGCCGGCGAGACGATCGCGGTTTCTTCGGGCGTGCTTTCTGCCGGCACGAGTTCCAGGACCTAGGACTGGAAGCCGATGTCGCCCAGACGAACGTGGGCGTGAGCGTCAAGCGCGGAACGGTCCGGGGCATGCACTTCCAGTATCCGCCGGCCGTCGAAGCGAAGCTCGTGCGATGCATGCACGGGGCGATTCTCGACGTGATCGTGGATTTGCGGCCCGAAAGCTCGACCTTCCTGGAGCACGTGGCCGTCGAACTCAGCGGCGAGAACCAGCGTGCACTCTACATTCCGGGCCGCTTCGCGCACGGCTATCAGACATTGCAGGACGAGACCGCCATTCTCTACCAGGCGAGTACCTTCTATGCGCCGGGCGCGGAAGGTGGCCTGCGATACGATGACCCGCGGCTGAACATTGCATGGCCGCTGTCCGTCGCCGCTGTTTCCGACAAGGACAGCAATTTCGATCTCCTGGAGACACTCGAAGGCAAGCTCGCTGCACGAATGTCTCCGGCTCGGCCGGAAGCCGTTGGCATTCTGTCATAGCGCTGGAGTTTCGGTACTGGCGCAATTCGGAAGGAGTGAGTCATGTGGATCGTCGATTCTGCGCTCAAGGAGCGGGCAGATACGAACAAGCCCATTCGCGTCGGCATCATCGGTGCGGGGTTCATGTGCCAGGGCCTGACCAATCAGATCACGCACAGCACGCCGGGAATGCGTGTAGCGGCGATATCGAACCGTCGGGTCGGAAGGGCTGTCGACGTCTTTCACTACTCTGGCCTTAATGATGTCGTCGTAGCCGATTCGCAATTGCGATTCGATGCTGCAGTCGAGCGCTCGACGCCCGTGGCAACCGAGGATGCGATGCTCATCGCGCGTAGCGACTTCATCGATGTCCTGGTCGACGTCACCGGCTCGGTGGAGTTCGGTGCCCGCGTCGCGCTCGAAGCCTTTAAGTACGGTAAGGACGTCGTGCTGATGAACGCCGAGCTCGACGCGACGATCGGGCCAATCCTGCAAACCTATGCCGACGCGCACGGCGTCATCTTCACGGCCTGCGAGGGCGACGAGCCGGGCATCCAGATGAACCTTTACCGCTGGGTCAAGGGGCTGGGCATGACGCCCCGGCTGCTTGGCAACGTGAAGGGCCTTCAGGATCGCTATCGCAATCCGACGACACAGAAGGGCTTCGCCGAGAAGTGGGGGCAGAATCCCACGATGGTGACGAGCTTCGCGGATGGATCGAAGGTGAGCTTCGAGCAGGCCGTCGTCGCCAATGCCACGGGATTCAAGGTGTTGACGCGCGGCATGTCGCGCGGCCTCGACTATCACGGCGATGTGCTGAAGATCGGCGAAATCTACGATCTCGAAGAGCTGCGCAGGCTCGGCGGGGCGATCGACTATGTGGTCGGGACGCCGCTGACCAAGGTCTACTGTCTGGCCGAACATCCCGATCCCAAGCAGGCCCACTATCTCAACCTGTACAAGATGGGCCCAGGGCCGCTCTATTCGTTCTTCGTGCCGTATCACCTCTGCAATCTGGAGGTGCCGACCGCCATCGCGCGGACGTGCCTGTTCCGTGACCCGGTATCGAGGTCGCTGGGCGGCCCGGTGGTGGAGGTGTGCGCCGTGGCCAAGCGCGATCTCAAGGCGGGTGAAGTACTGGACGACTACGGCATGTACATGACGTACGGCGAGGCAGCCAATGTCGAGGAGATGTCCGGTGGCCGATATCTACCCCAGGGTCTCGTCGAAGGTTGCAAGCTGCTGCGGGACATCGCCAAGGATGCCGTCATCACCTACGACGACGTCGTCCTGCCGGCCGGGCGCCTGGCGGACCGGCTGAGAGCCGAGCAATACCGGAAGTTCCGAGGAGAGACCTGGCTCCAGGATCTGCTGGACAAGGCCGACGTGCGAGGCGCGATGGCGCCGGCGCAACGGGAAAAGGTTCTCGTCTAGGCAGTGAAAAGTTCATCTCCGAAAGAGTATTGGTCATGACGATCGGGGCAGGGGACTGGGTAGAGGTGCGGAGCAAGGAAGAGATTCTTGCGACGCTGGACGAACATGGGCGCCTTGAAGGTCTGCCCTTCATGCCGCAGATGACCCAGTATTGCGGTCAGCGCTTCCAGGTATTCAAGAGGGCAGGAAAGACCTGCAGCGAGATAGACGGGCCGTCGGGTGTTACTTACGTCAGCCGACGGCTGCATGACGCGGTTCATCTCGAACACCGCTGCGATGGTCGGGCATACGGCGGGTGTCAGGCTGGCTGCCTCATCTTCTGGAAAGAGGCGTGGCTCAAGCACGCCAATGGCGATGGACCGGGGTATCCAGCATCCGGATCGTCTGTCGATCGAGCGTCCATCGCCGGGGCCATGAGCGGCTGCACCGAAGACCAGGTTCGTGCGGCAGCCATCTATCGAACGCCGGAAGGCGACGTACGGTACTCGTGCCAAGCCACTCAGTTGATGGAAGCCAGCACCCCCCTCAGCCTGTGGGACGCCCGGCAGTACGTCGAGGCTTATCGTTCCGGAAACAATTCTCTAGGTACTGTTCTGAAGGCCATCGTGTACGTGCTCTACTACTACGGCACGATGGCGCGTTCCCCGCGCTGGGGCGTGGCGTCTCGCTGGTTCTACGACCGCTTCCAGGCGGTCTGGGGAGGCATCCCATTCCCCAGAAAAGCCGGCAAGATCGCAATGGGCCCGACTCCCAGGCTCGATCTGGATCTGCAGCCGGGAGAAGTAGTGCGGGTCAAATCGTACGAGCAGATACTGGAGACGCTGAGCACGTCGGCGTCCAACCGCGGTCTTAGTTTTGATGCCGAGCTCGTTCCCTATTGCGGCAAGGTATTCAGGGTACGTACCCGGATAGAGCGCTTCATCGACGAAAAGACCGGCAAGATGCTGCATATGAAGACGCCGGCTGTCATACTCGACGGCGTGCACTGTCAGTCGCTCTACAGCGGACGACGGATACTCTGTCCTCGCGCCGTATTCTTGTGGTGGCGTGAAATATGGCTGGAGAGAATTCCCGAAGCGGAGGTTGCCCAGGCTGTTTCTGGTTCCGAGAGCCTGTGCCATTCCAGGGCTTCGAGGAAGATCAGTGCGGCCGTCCATTGAGCGGCTGGCCGAGACCGCAAGATTAGGGAAAGCTCAGCCGTCTATTTGAGAGACGGAGGTATCGGACGTCACTGCACCGTGAGCTTTCTTGCGTGAAAGGCTTCGGCGAAGCCTCCGGGGGCACGGCATTCCATGCCGCGCAGGCGCGCCAGGCCCATGAAGATATCATCGTCGAACCAGTCCTTGGCGCGCTGGGAGCCGAAATGATCGTGGAGCAGCTTCGTCTTACGCTCCATCAGCGCTCTGGTGGTCGGCAGGTAGACGTTTGGTTGACCCGTATCGCCATCCCATTTGGGAATCTCGTATTCGAGAATCGTGTGATCGCGAAATGTATTCCACGTCAGCTGGGATACTTCGCGGTGGTCCTGATGAGCATCTTGACGCCAGTGGGACAGGATCAGATCGGGCGAAGTTCGCTTTTTCAGCGCTTCGAACCAGACCTTGATCTCGGCGCCCTGATGAGGAAAGAACCCATCCTTGAAGGTCGCCAGGTCGATGACAGCACTGACGGCATTGCCGAGAAATGCCTGAGCGGACGCGCGCGCTTCGTCGGCGCGGGGGCCGACGGCGCCAAGTACCGCCCAGTGCACGTTCAGGCAGACGCCGCGCTCGATCCAGCCCAGGATTGTGGCGCCGGCGCCGATCTCGATGTCGTCGGAGTGGGCGCCGATACAAAGCACTGAAAGACGATCACCCGATCCCGCAAGGCCCAGAGGCTTCATCCGGCCTTCCTTGCCGGATCACTCGGGGCCACTCTGACGGCTCCGTCGAAGCGCCAGGGCATCGTGCCTTTGTCGACGAGATCCTCAAGGACCTGCTTGTCCTTCAACGTATCCATCGGACGCCAAAAGCCTTCGTGCCTGAATGCCATGAGCTGGTCGGCGTCGATCAGGCGCTGGAAGGGCGCTTCGACCAGTTCATCGCCTGGCTTCATGTAGTCGAAGATTTCGTTGCGGAAGATAAAGAAGCCGCCATTGATCCAGAGATTGGCCTCCTGGCTGGCGCGGATGCGGTTTACCTTTCCGCTCGGCCGCATGTCGACGAGGTGCATGCTGAATGACGGCCGAACCGCCAGGAAACAGGCGACCTTACGGCTGGCGCGGAAGGCTTCGATCATCTCATCCAGGTTCACGTCGCTCAGGCCGTCGCTGTAGTTGGCCAGGAACATCTCCTCCCCGGCGACGTGCTCGCGGACGGACCACAGCCGTTGGCCGATGTTGCGCCAGATGCCGGTATCGATCATGGCGATCCGCCAGTCCTGCTGCGGATCGCCAAGGATCTCCACATTGTCGCCGAAGCCCGAGACGACGCAGTCTGCGTAGGTCTGCGGCCTGTAGTTCAGGAAGAACTCTTTGACGACGTTTGCCTTGTAGCCGAGGCACAGGACGAAGTCCTTATGGCCGAACTGACTGTAGTAGTGCATCAGGTGCCACAGGATCGGCTTGTCCCCGATCGGGATCATCGGCTTGGGAATACTCTCGGACACGTCTCGTATACGCGTACCGAGACCGCCGCAGAACAGAACTGTTTTCATGGCAGCAGCCTTTGGATCGTATGCTCTGTGCGTCGGCACTGCGTCTGAGGTCACAATGCTTTTGCCTTGTGGTCACACGTGCGCCCATCGCTACTGGATGGAACCTGTGCGCGCAGCCGCAACGAGTCAACGAAGCGCCAAGGGTAGTCCCGTTGGTGCGTTTCTGCCGAAGCGACAGCAGTGCCCGGGATCGCGCTGCTTCCTAAGGGTTAGCCCGTTTGAGGAAATCACGCCGTCCAAAGGGTCACCCGTTCCGCGGGCCGATCAGGTATGGATTCCACCATGAGTATTCTCGAACTCAATAGCGACAAGCCGCTTGCCGGGACCGACCTCTCCAAGGGGAGAACCGGCCTCGCCCAAGGGGGGGCCGGTCTCGCCACCAACAAGGCACTACGAAACCCCGAGCGGCTGGGGCCGGAGAGTCTTAAACAGCAGATTCCGCCTCTGGAGCTCGAGCGCACCGATCTGCGAGCGTATTATGAGATGGTGGCGGCTCGCGCCTTGTCGTCCATCAAGAGGGAATGGCGTCTTATCGCCTCCATCGTTGTGGTGACGATGACGCTTGCGTGCCTCGTCATCCCGCTGATCCCGCGCCAGTACTCGGCGACCGCGCTCGTCTACCCGAATCTGTTCTCCGTCGAACAGGCAAAGCTCACCCCTAAAGGGAGCATCGATGCGTCGTCGCTCGTCACCAGCGAAGCGCGGCTGATCGTCTCCGATGCGATCCTGCAGGCGGTCGTGGCACGTCTCAAGCTGGACGAAAGACCCGGGGTCATGGGGGCGGGATCATGGGGATCTGGAATTACGAGCTGGATCCGAACCCTGATCCTGCCTGAAACCCGTAATCATTCGCCTTTTGATCGCCAGGTAGCGTTGCTGCGTAGCCGTGTAGATGTGGCGAAAGACACGCGCTCGTATCTCATTTCCATTTCCTTCACCGCGCATTCCGCAGACGAAGCTGCAGCGGTGGTCAACGCCATTGCGCTCGAATACATCCGCGACAAGAAGATCCTTCGCAGCCAGAGCGCCGTCGCGGCAGCGGAGGCCGAACTGCAGCGTCAGCTGTCAGTCAACGGCGAAAGGCATCCCAAGGTGCTGCAGAGCGTTGACGGGCTTGAATCTGCGCGCGCCGAACTGAATGCCATCCTGACAACCGACGATGCCGCTCAGGAAGCCCTCGCAGCCGATGAGGGAGTCAAGCTGGCGATACCAAACAGGACGCCGACCAGCCCGAAGGGATTCGTGATCCTGGGCCTTTCGTTCATCGTGAGCTTGCTGATCGGCGTCTGTCTGGCGGTCTGGCGCGACCGACTTGGTTTCGAGCCGCGGCAGTTCCTTCTCGATCTCTTGTCGACCGGACGGCGTTATGGCCACCAGATTGCGGGCGGCCGTAATGTGGGAAGCGGAGCGACATCCGTTCAGATTTCAAACTCTCGAACTGGATGGACCGCGGACAAGTGGCGGCGCCTTCGTACGGGCTTTTCCTCGCTGGTTCAGAGTGCATTCGCTCCGGTCCGTCATGGTGGCGGCCTGATCGGGCAGCGGGGGCGCCGACAGGATGAGCAATTGCGTCGCCGTTCGACCGGAAGGTCGAAACGCATCATCTAACGGCAGGACGATTGGGGCAGTCCATGGAAGGGAAGCAGTTCTTCGAAAGAGCCTCATGGACGCTCGTCGATCAATGCGTGGTGAGCGGCGGCAACTTCCTGCTCAATGTTTTGCTCGCGCGCGTCCTCAGCGAGCAGGACTACGGCGAGTTTGCCCTTTTCCTGGGTGGTATCTTCCTCCTGCGAGCGATTGACTATTCGCTGATCTCCTATCCGCTATCTGTCCGGCTGTGTGTCGCGAAGGAAGAAGAACGCGGCACCTTGCTGGGAAACACGGTGTTGCTCACCGTGGCGCTGAGCCTGGTTCTGGTCGTGGCCATGGCGATCGGGACGACAATACTGGACGAAGAGAGTATCCTGTTGCCGGCCTGTCTCTGCTATCTCTGCTGGCAGGCTCAGGAGACGTCGCGCCGATTCCTGCTCGCCGAGTTTCGCTACCGAGCGGCGGTAGCGGGAGACGGCATCGCCTATGTCGGGCAGGTTCTCGTAATTGCCTTCGTGCTGTGGGCGGGCTCCGTTACTCTGGCAACCGCTCTCTATTCGATGTCGGCAACCTTCGTCTTCGGGGCGCTTGTACATGCGTCGAAGCTGAAGTTTGCCCGACCGGACTTTACCCAGATTCGTCAGTTGGCTGCCGAGTACATCTCGGTAGGAAAATGGTCGCTTGTGAACTACGAGCTGGTGCTTATCCGCGCACAGATCTTTCCTTGGCTGCTCGCGGTCTTTGCCGGGCTTACCGCAACCGCATCGCTTCAGGCCGGATTGAATCTCGCCAACACCATGAACCCGATCATCTTTGGTATCGGGAATGCTATTCCTCAAGTTGCCGCTCATGCATACCACACGGGCGGTGTCTTGGCGGCATCGCGTGCAGCCTATCGCTACGTGCTCTTCGGATTGGGGCCGATTCTGCTCATCTGCGCCGCCGGACTGGTGGTGCCTCACATTCTCCTGAGAGCCGTCTACGGGGATTCATCACCGTATGTCGGCATTGTGATCGGGCTGCAGCTTCTCGTGGTCGCAGGCGTCTTCGACTACATCGCCGAAATGATCAGCAAGACCTTGCTCGGCGTTCAGTCCGGCAAGCTGGCCTTTCTGGTCAACGTCGTCGCTGTCGGTGTGGCGCTGGCGCTCGCCCTTGTACTCATCGGACCGATGGGAGTCTTCGGTGCGTGCCTGGCTTTGCTCATCGCCAACCTGGTGCGTGCCGTAGGGGCGGTGACGGCGATCACGTGGTTGATCACCCGTGAGAAAGCCAAGAACCAGGCCCATGGTACTTCGGCCGGCGGCATGGCGCCGACCAACCCCGCCGTTGGCGCCCCTGCGAAGCAGTGAGTAGCCGGCCATGAAGCCCAGCACCACTGTGTGACGATGTCGGACGCGGTCAGACACGTTTCCGGACGCACGCTTCTCTGGGGCGATCGCTATCTGACGTTCCTGGCAATCGTATTGCTGGGCTATGCCTTGCTGGGAAAAGGCTTCGCCTATATCGGCATTCCACCGCTCTACATCGGCGAGATCGCGTTCCTCACCGGGATCGTCGTCCTCGTCAGATCCGGCGCGCTCGTCGCCTCTGTCACGACACTTCCAAGCCTTTTGCTGATCGCGACAATGATGTGGGTCGTGGTGCGTACCGTCCCGTACATAGCCGTCTACGGGATCGATGCGCTGCGGGATAGCGTCATTCTCCTGTACGGCGCCTTTGCCTTCATCGTCATTGGATTGCTGCTGGAAGACGCTCGCAGGATCGATACCGTTCTTCGCTATTACGCCGCGTCGCTCGTGACCTTTCCCATAATACCCTTGGCGTTCTGGCTGACCAAATATTGGGGGGACTATATCCCCAGGCTATACGGTCCGAACATACCGATCGTGGAGATCGGAGCGAGTGCGCTCGGCACGCATCTGGCCGGTGCTGCGGTCTTCGTCTTGATCGGTTATCGGAAGGTGTCGTGGTTCTGGGTCCTGATCTGGTTCGGGGCGTTGGCGATGATCGGCGCGTCCAATCGGGGCGCAACGCTTGCCGCCGCCGTGGCAATCATGCTTGCGATGCTTGTGCTGGGACGGCTTCGCATGATGCTGACAGCCGCCGTCGCGGGCGTAGGGCTTTTCGTTGTTTTGCTCACGGCTGAGGCTACGTTTCTCGACTACGAGGAAGTCAAGGATTCCATCGACCGCCCCGTCAGCGCGCATCAGATATTGGAGAACATCAGGAGCGTAATCGGTCAGTCCGGATCGCAGACGGAAGGAACGAAGAAGTGGCGTCTCGATTGGTGGGATATCATCATTGGCGATACGATCCATGGGCCGCATTTCTGGACCGGCCGCGGGTTTGGCTTGAATCTTGCCGATGCCGATGGGTTTGCCGGCACTGGCGATGCCAACACGTCTCGCCCCCCGACGCGAAGCCCGCACAACGCACACATGACTCTCCTGGCGCGGGCCGGCGTTCCCGGCGTGGTGTTGTGGTCGCTCGTGCTCCTGTCCTGGAGTGGCTTGATGCTGCGCGCGATGCTGATCGCATATCTCCGCGGACATACGCAGTGGAGAAACCTTTTCCTATGGATCTTCTGTTACGTGACCGCGATCGTCATCAACGCGACGTTTGACGTTACGCTCGAGGGGCCGATGCAGGGTATCTGGTTCTGGTGCCTGTTCGGCTTCGGCGTTGGATCGGTGATGGTTTATCGCGCACAGGTTGCCGATGAAGCCGTAGGCCGGCTGCGATGATGAGCTGGATTTCAAAGTGGGCGCTACGCAGGAGCCTGCTTGGCTCACTAGTGCTTACTGGCTTCCTGATCACGGGGGGAGCGGCAAGGGCAGGCGTCGATGACGCGCGCTGCCCCTCCAATGCGATCGCCGTCGAGCCCGGCACGCTGATCCAGATGGCTGCGGATCGCGCCGGTATCGGCGCTTTGTTGTGCCTCAAGAATGGCATTCACAGGGCTCAGGCGGTTCGACCGCTGGCAAAGCAGAAATTTTACGGGGAAGGCCAGAGCGTCCTGAACGGGAGCCGAGTGCTCACCGGATTCAGGCGCGAGGAGAGCTTCTGGGTAATGAACATCGCGCTCCAGCGCAGCCGGAAGCACGGCGAATGCCTGCCGAGCGCTCCGATCTGCAATCAGCCGGAGGCCGTGTTCATCGATGACCGACCGTTGATCCGATTGCCGGGCAAGAACGGTTTGGCGAGCGGCAAGTTCTTCATCGATTACGCTGCTGGCAAGATCTATCTGGGCGACGATCCGACCAATCGAACGGTCGAACTGACGGTCGCCGCATTTGCGTTCGAGAGCACGGCGGCCGACGTGCTGATTAGCAATATCACCGTGGAGAAGTTCGCAAGTGCTGCGCAAAAGGGGGCGATCCACTCCCGCGAAGGCAGCGGGTGGACCATCGAAAAATGTGAGGCCCGCTTGAACAGCGGAGCCGGAATCAGCGTGGGAACGGGTAGTCATGTCCGGAACTGCGATATTCATCACAATGGCCAGATCGGCATCGAAGGCAACGGCAATGATATCCGGATAGAGAATAACCGTATCTGGTCGAACAACATCCACGGCTTCGATGCCACCTGGGAGGCGGGCGGCGTGAAGATCGCGCTGAGCGACGGGGTCACGTTCCGCGGCAATCACGTCTACGACAATGACGGCCCCGGCTTGTGGTGCGACATCGACTGTCGCAATGTCTTGTATGAAGAGAACCTCGTCGAGAACAACCAGGATGTCGGCATCTTCCACGAGATTTCATTCAAGGCAGTGATTCGCAACAACGTGCTGCGGCGCAATGGCCTCGGCAACAGGGGATGGTTCTGGGGTACCGACATTCTCCTTTCCGCATCCGAGGATGTCGTGGTGTCGGACAATACACTGACCACCGCACCTGGAAGATGCGGGATCATGCTGATCGACCAGGGACGTCGGAACAGCAGTGGCAAGTTCTACAAAACGCGCAACAATACCGTCCGTGCCAATGAGATGACCTTCGAAGGCGCGGCTTGTGCGGGGGGGACTTCCGATACCAAGCCAGGCAGCGAGAATTTCGGGATCATCACGAGCGGCAACAACCTGTTTGACGGCAATACCTACCGCGTCGGACGGCAGAGTGGAGCAAGCCGCTTCGTGTGGGGACATGACGTCACCGGCTGGGACGGCTTCCGACGAAAGGGTCAGGAGCGGAACGGCCGCCTGATCCCTCTTTGACAGTCGGTGTGAGCCGGATTGTGCCGGGAGCAATCAACAAAGAGGTACCGCACCGGCGCTTGTTGATCCCGACCGCTGCGTCGCACAAAGTCGACGCATCGTTCAACCCGCGGGCACTGCCTCTTTTGACAGACATAGCAAGAGACGTCCCTTCCAAGAGGAGGCAGCGAGCTTTGTCGATTCAAAGAACTACGATGCGTTATTTGAGGAATGTTCCAAGCACCGGCGATCTCGGTGGTTCCGGGTGGTCACGAACGGACCTGCGGCCGGCCCATCTGAGAGACTTCACGTGCTGAGAGAGGCCAAATATGGCGCCGCCGACCGAGGGCGGCCCTGGCTGCTCTGCCTGTGGGTCATGCTGGGCGCGCTGCTGAGTGTGGCGCTGTGGGCCTATACGCCCTCGCTGCCGGCGGAGATGCTGAAGACACGGTATGCCAACGAAGATTCGAAGTTCATCGATATAGGGGGCGCACAGACCCATGTACGCGACCAGGGAAATCCCGACGGCATTCCGCTGGTGCTGATCCATGGCTCGGGTGGCTCGTTGCATGTATGGGAGGGGTGGACCTACGAGCTCCGATCGAAGAGGCGGCTGATCTCGGTCGACTTGCCCGGCCATGGGCTCACCGGAGCCTGGCCGCGTGGCGCGTACACCGTGGAAGCCTATGCCGACTTCATCGAAGTGTTGCTCGATACGCTGAAGATCGAACGCGTAGCACTGGCTGGACATTCGCTGGGAGGCGCCGTCGCATGGACTTTCGCGGCGAGATGGCCGGACCGGGTAACCCAGATCATCCTGGTGGATGCGGCAGGCGAGAACCGTGAAGCGGCATTGCCGACGAGATTCGCACGCCTGCCGGTCGTGGGTGACATCGGAATCCACTTCAAGCCCGAAATATGGGTGCGGCGGAAACTCGGCCAAGCTTACGCCGATCCGGCGATGGTGACCGACGAACGCGTGAAACGCACGGCCGAGCTGCAGCGTTTTCCCGGCAACCGCGAAGCCACCCTGCAACGTGCACGCACGCAGGAGCCGCTCGATCCAGCACCACTGAAGAAGCTTGTCGTGCCCACTCTGATCCTGTGGGGCGCAAAGGACCGTTGGGTCCCTGTATCTGATGCCTTTCGGTTCGAGAGCGACATCAAGGGTTCGAAGGTCCAGATCTTTGATCAGCTCGGCCACGACCCTATGGAGGAGGACCCCAGGGCCACGGCTGCGTCCGTAGACGCTTTCCTGACGGCAACGACAACCCGGTCCGTCTCGCAGCCGCTGTCCGCGATTCAGCCGAACACCGATCACCTCGCGGGCACGCACCAATAGCCGCCTGACGTCGGAGGTGCGACGAGCTTGGAGGCCTGGCTCTCCGTGGGCGGCGTAACTACCCTTGGGCGGATGGTCGAGCCTTTCCCCCGGCGCGCCACCGCAGAACGTCCCACAGCCAGTAGAGAACGAACGTCAGATTGTACTGCAGATAGCGCGGCCCCAGTCGGAGCGGCTCTTTGCTCAGTCGATATGCCCAAGTCAAGCCTGTCCGTTGCATCCATGCCGGCGCAAACGACCGGCGACCGCTCAGCAGCGAAAACGCATCGCCCACGGCAAGGAATACCCCGCGCCGATATCGCCACTGGTTGTCCATGATCCATTGCTCCATTCGCACGCCGGGCAATGCGACCCATACGAAATCCGGGTCGGCGCGATTGATGGTATCGGCGAACGACACCTCGTCGGCTTCGATGAACGGCCGAAAGGGGGGGCTCAGCATGCCGACAATTTCGATGTCCGGCTGCAACTGAAGCAGGACGTGTCGCAGCTCGGAGAGACACGCCTCGGAATCGCCGAAGAAGAAGTGGCGCCACGGCCGTGGTGTGCTTCGCAGCGCGTGCCGCATGAAATAGGGGCCGTACACACGGTCCTTCAGACCAGCTCCGCGAAAGTTGAGCGCCCAGACGACCGGCATGCCGTCCGGTAACACCAGATCGAAGCGGTCGAGAATTTGGGCGAACTCAGGATTGTGACGGGCTTCGCCGAGTATATGAGTGTTGGAAGGACAGACCGCCGTTGGCCGCTGCTCCAGCGCGAGTGCCTTTATCCGCTCCAGCGCCGAATCATAGGTGGCGCAGGCGACTTGCGTTCCCAGAAGCTCGATGGATTCCAGCGAACCATCGCCCGGCTGCGGAGGGTGCCGCGTCTCAAGCGATCCAGTGCCGTTAGATGGTTCGGACGCCTGGCGGGAGCTTTGTTCTTTGCTGTCGGAAGACTTGTCGGTCGTTGTGGGAGCGTCGCTGCGATGATCCTGCCAGTGTAGGTCTTCTGCACGCGTGTCCATGGTCACATTCCACTCTGTCCGGAAACGTGACCTCCGTGCCGCTGGCGGCGAGAAGCGGAGGCCTGTCACCTACATAGCGGATGCCTTCGGTGTGCCCGTGTTCGCATAAGGCGAAGCGATTGTTCTTAGGGAGTAGTCTCCAAGGAGTTGGGTCATTTCGGTCGCGGCTCGGTGATTTTCCTGCCTGCTTCGACGAGGTCGCCGCGACGCAACCGTTTCACGGCGTTGATGAGAGTACGAGCGGCATTGCGCGTCTCTTCCTGGAAGGCATGGTCGGTGTCCAGGGCCTGGTGACTGGTCGCGTAGCTCTCGTAATAGCCGACGTATCGGTCGATTTCGGCATGGTGTCCGGCACCAATCAGGCCCATGTCGTTCAGCCAGTCTGAAATCGAGCGACGAAGAGTCTCTGCACCTGCGGCGTCTCCATGAACGACGACCGAGAAGGCGCGCCCTGCAAGATGACGCGGGAAGGCCCAGCCTTTCAACTCGATCGCCTTGGCCTTGTCGGGATCTTTCCCGCTTGTCGAGGTTGGATCGGGGTTGCCGCCATCGGCGCAAACCAGCCTGTCCATCATGGCCTTCAGCACGGTAGGCGCCTGATACCAGTGCACCGGCGTCACGATCATGATGCCGTGCGCTGCCACCCACATCGGGTAGATATCGTTCATCCAGTCGTTGATCTGCGCATAGGCATGATTGGGGTAGCAGGAGCAGGGCCAGTGGCAGAGCGGCATGGCGGTCGAAACGCAGGCCTTGCAGGGATGAATGTGCAGGCTGCGTTCAGATACGATTCGGCTGAGGTCCAGTAGTTCGACGTCGAAGCCGGGCTGCCGCCTGAAGATCCGCTCCACGAGCTTGACCAGCCGCCAGGTCTTCGAGATTTCGCCAGGGCAGGTCTGGTCGCTCCGCGGCGAACCGTTGATGAGCAGGATGCGTGACAAGGATCGACGCGACTTCTGCTGACGTTCCGCCTTGGCAATGGCAGCTCGCGCCGCAAGCCATTCGACGGAAATTTTATAGTTGGGGTCGGCAAAGCCTCTGCCGGCGCGACGCGTCCGGGGCGCCTTTCGGTCATCCTTGTAGGCTTCCCAGGCGATCGGGAGAGTAGCTTCGACCGATGCGTCGACCGGGCTGAAGGCAGGATCGTAGAAGCGCTGCCGCAGACGGTGTTCGAACTCATCCTTGCCGAGTTCGGTCTTCGGCATGCCTTTGCGGGCCTTTACTCTTGCCATGTTCTCCTCCCTGGAATCAGCGTCAACGCCAGGACCATGGCGAAGCTGCAAGAGCGGTCGATTGCACGGGTGTTTCCAAGGCGGACACCATGTGCAACACGTGGCCAGTACAGGCTGTGTGATGCTTCAGGAGATCGCGAGGTCTGGAGAGGGGGTGTCGCCGCCTCTGCCGGATTGTCGCAATTGGCGGAAGCTTGGGGAGATATTCTGGTGTTTTGGTCGATTGCGATGATTCTGGGATACTTCTTCATCGGTGCCGCCAAGGTCGCCGAAGCATTGAATGCCGCGCCAGATGAGAAGTCTCGGCATGGCGGGAGCCGGAACCTGTTTCAGGTGGTCCATCTGCTGGTTCTGTGGCCGCGCCATGTTCCGATGCCCTGGGCTGCGTTGTCCGCACACGTATTGATCGTGGCCGCCATTCTGTGGGGGCTGGGATATTTCGTCGGCGATTTGTTTGTTCGCGCCGGCATCGTGGTAGCACTGCTCGTCGTCGCGTTGAGCTGGTACCTTGTCCGCACCGGGAAGCAGGCACAATGAGGGAACGGCGTGGCGGCGGTAGGGGCCGGCAGTAGGGTGGTCCCTGAGGCTAATCACTTCACAATGGCCGGAAATCACTGGGCGCACCGCGCGTCACATGCTCAGAATCTGTTCGTTCCATTGCGGAACGCAGGTCTTGGCTTCGAGGGAGCACAGTATGGCTGACGAAACCCGTTTGCGGCGCTTCGCCGTGCTCATAGACGCGGACAACACGTCGCCCAGGATCGTCGCTGGGCTTTTCGAAGAGATCGCCAAGTTCGGCGAGGCGAGCGTGCGACGCATCTACGGGGACTTCTCCAGCCCGCGCCTGAAGTCATGGGCCGATATCCTGCAGAAATACGCAATCGACCCCTACCAGCAGTTTGCCTATACGTCCGGCAAGAATGCCTCCGACATCGCTCTCGTGATCGATGCCATGGATCTCCTGCACAGCGGCCGGTTCGACGGTTTCTGTCTGGTATCGTCCGACAGCGATTTCACCCGCCTGGCCTCGCGGCTTCGCGAGGAAGGGGCTGACGTCTATGGCTTCGGCGCGCAGAAGACACCGGAGAGCTTCCGGCAAGCCTGCCGCCGCTTTGTCTACACCGAAAACCTGCTGCCCGAAGTGGCGGTAGCCGCCCCCGAGCAGGAAGATGGGCCTCGTCAGGCCCTGCAGCCGCCCAGTGCCGCGGTTCCGATTCTCAGCCGGGCGATCGAACAGATGGAAAGCGAGGATGGTTGGGTCCGGCTGGGGGCCGTCGGGCAGCGCCTTGCCAACATCGCATCGGATTTCGATCCGCGCACCTATGGCTACCGCAAGCTGAGCGACCTTGTCCGCAAGACCGGCGCTTTCGAGGTCGAGCAAACGGAAGGGCGGACGGTGCGGATTCGGGCCATGCCGGGGCAGAAGGCGGGCTCCACACGGTCGCGGGCGCGCTCGCGCAGGACTGGCTCCTGATCCCTCGATGCCCGGCAGCGATATCGAGACGTTGAAGCGACGCGCCTTCGATCGCCAGGCCGAGGCGCGGGCGGCGGTGCGCGCCTATGGTCGAGCCTCCTGGATTCGTTTCGCCGCAACGTTCATTCCCGTGCCGCTGGTCGTCGTGCTGTTCAGGCTCTATCTCGTCGATTGGCACTACTACATCCTGGGCGGTGCCTTCATCGTGATCGCGATGCTTATGTATGCCCTGGACACCAGAGCCGCGGACCGGCGGGACAGGGCGCTCGCGGCCGCCAAGGAGGCTCGCGCCGCCTATCGAAGGGCTCGGAAGGCGGCAAGGGGCGGGGCATGAGTAAAGCCGTTATCGTCGGCGCAGGGATAGCCGGCCTCGCGGCAGCCGCTGCCACGGTGCCATTCTTCGAGGCGGTCACGATCTTCGACAAGGATGCGCTGCCGGCCCGGCCGCTGCCGCGCAAAGGCGTGGCGCAGGATCTGCAGGTCCATATCCTCCTCAAGGGGGGCGAACTGGCCCTTGAGGCGCTGATGCCCGGCACGCGCGCTGCCTTGCTGGCGGCCGGTGCGGTCGAGGTGCGACAGACCGAGGACGTTTTGATCTGGGAGCGCGACGAGTGGCACGCGCGTCGCGATCTTGGCCACAGCCAGCTGATGATGAGCCGGCCTGCTTACGAGCATGTGCTGCGTCGGCAAGTCCTGACGCTGGGCAACGTCACGATCCAGGATCGCACGCCGATTCAAGCTCTGCCTTCGGAGGGCAGAGGTCTAACCGTGATCGCGACGGGACGTGGCGATCAATTGCTTGCCGGCGTCGATGTCCCGACGACCACCCTCGGCATCGAAGTCACCTACACTTCGGCGCGCTTTGCCAAGCCGGAGCGCTATCGCGGCGAGGGCCGGTTCATCGCCTGTATCCCCAAGCCGCCGGACGATCGGTATGGGCTCGTCTGTCCGGTCGAGAACGACGAATGGCTGATCACGCTCTGCAGCCGGTTCGACAACAAGGTCCCGACGGATCTCGAAGGCTTCCGTGCCTATGCCGCGGCGCTGCCCATTCCCGACATTGCCGAGCGGCTGGGCGAGGCCGTGCCTCTCGGGCCGTTGCGCAGCTATCGCATCGCCAACGCGACCTGGCGGCACTTCGAGCGTGCGAGCGGCTTGCCGCCGCACGTCCTCCCCATCGGCGACTGCATATCCAGTTTCAACCCGACCTTCGGGCAGGGCATGTCGGTCGCCGCGGGCCATGCCCTGGCGTTACGCGAGGCGCTGGCTGCCATGGGGGCGGACAACCTCGACGGTGTGGCGGCGGCCTACCTGCCGCGCGCAGCGGCCGTGAGCGAGCAGGCCTGGGCTATGGCGGCAATGGCCGACCTGGAGTACCCGCTGACCGCGGGCGACAGGCCGGCCGGTTTCGACAAGATGGTGCTGGGCTCGGAGGCAATGCGTCGGGCGGCCGAGGAGCATCCTGAGGTGCATCGCTTGCGCTTCGAGATCGGCAACCTGGTGAAGCCGAACAGCGCCGCCCGCAGCGGCCCGGCGGCACGGCTGGTTGCCAAGGAGATGATGCGCCGGCGTTAGGTGCGATTCCTCATCGTGCAGCGGCATTTGTCGACCTGATGCAGCTCGACCATGTTGCCGCAAGGATCGTTCATGAAGAGCTGTAGCGAGTCCGGGCTCGTCAGTCCTTCGATCGCCCAATACTTGACGCCCAGGCGTTCGAGTTCGCGCCGGCTTTCCTGGATGTCGGCGACGGCCAGCGCGATGTGCGGCAGGGTTGGGTCCATGCCCGGCCCCTTGGCAACGGGGGAAGGCTGTTGGCCGCCGAACAGGTGGATCTGGCCAACCTCGCCGACATTGATCCAAAGGCCCGGGATGCCGGGAATGGTCGGCCGGCCCCTGTCGCGCTCGAGACCGAGGACCTCGGCATAGAAGTTGGCCACCGTGTCGACCATCTCGCCCTTGTCGTCGAGGCGGTAGCCGGTGTGGTGGATCTCCAGAACCTTGATGGGCATGCGGCCCCTCCGTGGCTGTCCATTATCGCCGGGTGCGGCGGCCGATCAGCAGGATGAGCGGAATGGCCATCGCCGAGCAGGCAGTATAGAGGCCGAAGGCGTTGATGTAGCCGATCATTGCCGATTGCCGGCCGATCTCTTTCGAGAGGCGAGCCAGCCCCTGCATCGTGTCGAAATCCCAGCCGCCCGTGACCCATGGCAGAGCCAGGGCCCTGTTGAAGGGGTTCACCAGCTCCACCATGCGGCTGTAATTGGCGCTGGTCGCGCGCACGATCTCGGCGACGCAGATCGAAATGAAGAAGCTCGACCCGATGTTACGCAGCAGATGATAGACCGCTGTGCCTTCGGCCAGGTTGGCGGCGCTGACATTGGAGAAGGTGACCAGCGTGAGAGGCACCCAGATGACGCCGACGGCGATCCCCTGCAGAAAGCTGTTCAACATCAGGGTGCCCATGTCGACATTGAGGTCGATGGCCATCAACCAGACGCCCGAGAGCGTCTGCACGGCAAAGCCCCCGATCAAACCGATGCGCGGGTCCATGCGGCCGACGAAGATTGCCAGGAAGAAGCCGATGGTGGCACCGACGCCGCGTGCGGCGATGACTTCTCCGATCAACGCATCCGGAAAGCCGGCATGCTGCTGCAGGAGCGGGGGCAGCAGCACCATGGGGGTGAAGTTCAGCATGCCGTAGATCAGCACCAGCACGAGGCCGATTGCATAGTTGCGGTCGAGCAGGAGACGCAGGTTGAGGAACGGCCGGTCGGTCGTGAGGCTGTGGGCGAGGAAGACCCAGAACGCGACGACGGCAACGAAGGCCTCGATCATGATCTCGGTCGACTCGAACCAGTCGAGCCGCTGGCCGCGCGACAGTACCAGTTGCACACAGGCAATGGAGACCGATAGAGAGAGGAAGCCTGTCCAATCGAGGCTGATGCGCCCGGTGGGGCGGTCGTAGGGGAGGGTGAGCCGCAGGCCCACGAAGGAGACCAGACCCACCGGCACGATCATGTAGAAGGCCCAGCGCCAGCTATAGATCTCCGACAGCATGCCGCCCACCGTGGGGCCGATCACCGGCCCGATGACCACGGCCATGCCGAAGATCGAGGTCACCAGCCCCTGCTGTCGCTTGGGGAAGGTGTCGAGCAGGATGGTCTGCGACAACGGGATCACCGGGGCCCCCAGCGCCCCTTGCAGGACGCGCCACAGGATCAGCGTCTCCAGGGAATTGGCGAGACCGCACATCAGGGTCGTAACCGTGAAGGCGAAGACCGACCAGACCATAGTCTCGCGCCGGCCGAACCGTGCGGCCAGCCAGCCTGTCATTGGCGTGGCCACCGCGGTGGCCAGGATGTTGAAGGTCATCGCCCAGGCGATCTCGTCCTGGGTGGCCGACATGGTGCCCTGCATCTGGGGCAGAAGCGTCGAGGCGATCAGAAGGGTGGTGGCGTAGAGGGTCGAGCCCAGCACCACCATTACGAGAATCAACACCCGCTTGCCCAGCGAGGTTTCCTCGGAGCTTTCCGGAAAGGTGTCGGCGGCGGTTGTTGAACTCATTGCCTAGACTATTGTAGCCTAGGCAACAATTCTCGACGAGACCAGCGCCTTGGGGCCAGACGACGACGAATATATCGGCTACGTGCTGTCGGACGTTGCGCGTCTGATGCGGACGGTGTTCGACCGCCGTGTCCGCGGCATCGGTCTTACCCGCGCCCAATGGCTTGTCCTGACCCGGCTCTATCGACGGCCGGGGGCCAGCCAGACCGAACTTGCAGTCATGCTCGAAATCGATCGCGCCAGTGCCGGCCGCATGCTCGACCGAATGGAGAAAAACGGTTGGGTCGAGCGCCGCGCGGACAGCGAAGACCGGCGTATCAACCGCCTCTATCTCACCGACGAGGCGCGGCGGGCGCACAAGGAAATGTGGGCGATTGCCGAGGCGACCGTGGACGATGCGCTGGCGCCGCTCTCGGAACGCGAACGCGATCAGTTCACGCGTCTGGCCGCCCGGGTGAAGGGGCGGCTACAGGGCCTTGCCGGGAGCAACGGCTCGTGAGCCGGCGCCCGGTTCCTGTCTTGCGTTTGGTGCTGCTGTTTGCGGTGCCGCTGGCGGCGATTGCGGGGGCAGGCTGGTGGTGGATGTCGGGCGGCCGCTATGTCTCGACCGACAACGCCTATGTGAAGGCCCATATCGTGCAGATCTCCTCCGAGGTGTCGGGGCAGGTGCGCCGCGTCCTGACGCGGGATCACGCGAACGTTGCTGCCGGCGAGACACTGCTCACCATCGAATCCCGGCCGTTCCGTTTGGCGCTCGACAGCGCAGATGCCGAGCTCGATGCGGCACGTGCCCATGTCGAAAGTCTTCGCGGCATCTGGCGAGAGGCCGTTGCCGAGGTTGCGGAAGCCGAATCTCGTTCAGCCTATCAGGAAAGGCAGTGGCAGCGGCAGGAGGAGTTGGCATCCAAGGGCGTGGCCTCGGCCAGCAAACGCGACGAGGCATTCAACGAGGCGCGTGGCGCGGCCGATCGCGTGCGGACCGCCAAGGAGAAGCTCCAGCGGGTGTTGACCGCCCTGAATGGAGATCCGCAGCTGCCGGCCGACCAGCATCCGATGGTGCGCGAGAAGATGGCCGCACGGGAGCGGGCGGCTCTCGACCTCGCACGCACCGCAGTCCGCGCGCCGGTCGACGGCGTGGTGGTGAATATGCGTCTGCAGCAGGGCGAGCAGATCAAGGCAGCGACGCCCCTGTTCGCGCTGGTGGTGCTGAGCCGGCCGTGGG
Source organism: Reyranella massiliensis 521 (assembly GCF_000312425.1). Lineage (GTDB taxonomy): Bacteria > Pseudomonadota > Alphaproteobacteria > Reyranellales > Reyranellaceae > Reyranella > Reyranella massiliensis. The sequence continues at coordinate 1,983,881 of NZ_HE997181.1, forward strand.
TCGAGGCGAACTTCAAGGAAACCGAGCTGACCCACGTGCGGGTCGGCCAGAAGGCGACGGTCGTGCTGGACACCTATCCCGACGTGACCTGGGAGGCGCTGGTCGAAAGCGTCAGCCCGGCGACCGGCGCGGAGTTCGCGATCCTGCCGCCGCAGAATGCCAGCGGGAACTGGGTCAAGGTCGTGCAGCGCCTGCCTGTTAAATTGCGGCTCCTGCCGCATGTCGGGGAGCCGCCGCTGCGGGCTGGCATGACGGCCACCGTGTCGATCGATACGGGCCGTCAGCGCAGCCTGACCGGCATCACGCGAGTCCCGGCGGGCGGCAAGGAAAGCCCTCCGTCGCCGCCACACGATGTGACGGCGCAATCGAAGTAGCGGTCGAACCTCAGCCGCAGGCCAGCGAATAGATGTGCTGGACGTCGCCGGGCAGGGGTATGGCCTGCCAGCTCTTGCCGGCATCGCGCGTGCCGTAGATCTCACCGTCGTAGCGGGCGCCGAGATAGACTTGTGCCGCATCGGTGGGATGCAGGCCGATCGACATGATGGTGCCGTGGACCTGGACCTTGTCGAAGCGCTTCCAGCTCTCGCCACCGTCTTCGCTGCGATAGAGCCCGCCGTCGTGGCTGGCCGCCGCAACGGAAAGCGCGGAGTAGAGCGTGTTGGGCTCGACCGGCGAGACGCGAATATCGCGGCCGTAGGTCGTGGGCGAAAAACGGCCGACTTCCATGTCCTTCCAGGTGTGCCCCTGGTCGCAGCTACGGAACAAGCCCATCCGGACGGCGAGCCAGATGCTGTCGGGGTCGGCCGGGTTGATGGTGACGGCATGGCTGTCGAGCATGCCCTCGGCCGTGGTGTCGCTGACGATCTTGCTCTTGAGGTGCTCGTGCTCGGCGAGTTTCAGAAGGCCGGCGCTGCAATCGCTCCAGGTCTGGCCAAGATCGATGCTGCGCATGACACCGTTGATTTCGAGGGCGGCGTAAATCTCGTCGTGCCGCTTGGGATGCTGTACCAGCCGCATCACGCGCGAAGCGAAAGGCCCTTTGCAATGCATATCGACGCCTGGCGACGGCAGTCGCCGCCACGAAGCGCCGCCGTCGTCGCTGCGATAGACGTCGATCGGTGAGGCCCCGGCGAAGATACGGTTGGGATCGCGCGAATCCACCAGGAAGGACCAGACTTCCCGCTTGTTGTCGGGAAAGGCGGTCCGCCGGAAGGTGGCGCCGCGGTCCGTGCTGCGCCACACGCCGTCGTTGGTTCCCGCGAAGACCATCTCGGGGTTCGACGGGTGCACGAAGACGGTGAAGGCCTGGACGCTGCCCAGGACGTGTTGCCAATCGCCGCCGGCCGTGGCGCGCCGGAAGACTCCGACGCGGCCCTTCTGTTCGGTCTTTCCGAAGTAGCCAGCAACCCCGGCAAAGAGGTTCGATTGCTCGACCATGAGCAGGTACTCCTCGGCTAGTTCTTCTTGGCAACTATCGGGCATTCGCCCTGTTCCATGGGGCGGAAGGCTTCCTCACCGGCGATGGTGGCGAGAAGCTTGTAGTAATCCCACGGGCCCTTCGATTCGGAAGGCTTCTTGACCTCGAAGAGGTACATGTTGTGCATCTTGCGGCCGTCGGCGCGGATGTAGCTCGGCCCGAAGATCGGATCGTCCCACTTGGCAGACTTCATGGCAGCCATGACCTTGTCGGGATCATCTGTTCCAGCGGCCTTCACGGCATTCAGATAGGCAAGCGTGGCCGAATAGAAGCCAGCCTGCACGCTGGTCGGCATCTTGCCGTTGAAGCGCGCGCCGAAGCGCTTGGAGAAGTCGCGCGTGCGGTCGTTGAGGTCCCAGTAGAAGGCCTCGGTCAGGTTCAGCCCCTGCGCCCGTTCGAGGCCGAGCGAATGGACATCGGAGATGAAGACCAGGAGGCCCGCAAGCTTCTGGCCGCCCTTGACGATACCGAACTCGCCGGCCTGCTTGATCGCGTTGATCGTGTCGCCGCCGGCGTTGGCGAGGCCGATTACTTGTGCCTTGGAGCCCTGCGCCTGCAGCAGGAACGACGAGAAGTCGTTGGTGTTGATCGGATGCTTGACGTTGCCAAGCACCGTACCGCCGGCCTTCTTCACGACCGCGGAAACGTCGCGTTCCAGCGCATAGCCGAAGGCATAGTCGGCCGTGAGGAAGAACCAGCTCTTGCCGCCGGCCTTCACGACCGCCGAGCCGGTGCCGTTGGCGAGCGCCGTCGTGTCGTAGACCCAGTGGATCGAATAGGGGGTGCAGAGCTTGCCTGTGAGATCGGACGAGGCCGGATCCGGCGCAATGAAGACGCGCTTCTTGTCGCCGGCGACGCGCGCTATGGCGATCGATGAAGAGGAGGCGCCGGCGCCCAGGATCATGTCGACCTTGTCGTTGTCGTACCAGCGTCCGGCCATGGTGGCGGCGATGTCGGCCTTGTTCTGGATGTCGCCGGACACCAACTCGACTTTCTGGCCGAGCACCGTGCCGCCGAAATCCTCGATCGCCATCTGCGTCGCCAGCACGGCCCCGGGACCGTTGATGTCGGCGTAGAGGCTCGACAGATCGGTGGCGACGCCGACCTTCACTGTATTGTCCGAAAGCTGGGCAACAGCCGGCAGCGACCAGGCCGCAAGGCAGAATGCGGCCGTGCCAAACAAAGCTCGTCTCATCGTTTCACCCCGGGAAGCGTTATTGTTAGGCCAAGCCTAGCAAGGTGGCCGCGTCGCGGAAAGCAGGAGGAGCGCCGATAGATGATCGAGAAAATTCTGGACATCCCGACCCAGAGCGGCGGCATGGAAACGTTCATTTGCCATCCGGAACGCGGTGGACCTTATCCGCCCGTCCTGTTCCTGATGGATGCGCCGGGCATCCGCGAGGAGCTGTACGACATGGCCCGGCGGCTGGCGACGGTCGGCTACTACGTGCTGCTACCCAACCTCTACTATCGCGCCGGCAAGGATACGAAGTACGGCGCCGATGTCCTGACCCACGGCAGCGCCGAGCATCAGCGCATGCGGGCGGTGCGGACCAAGATGACGATCCCGCCAGTAATGGACGATGTCGCTTCCCTGATCGCCTATGCCGATCAACAGAAGGAAGCGAAGAAGGGGCCGGTCGGCGCCCATGGCTATTGCATGAGCGGGCCCTATGCCTTGGCTGCAGCCGCCCGCTACCCGGACCGTATCGCCGCTGCAGCTTCTTTCTACGGTACCTGGCTGGTCAGCGATGCCGTCGAGAGCCCGCACCTCACGTTGGGCAAGGCCAAGGGAGAGCTCTACATTTCCTGCGCCGAGCACGATGACCTGGCGCCGCCCGACATGGTGAAGGAACTGAAGAAACTGTTCGACGCTTCGGGCGCGAAGGGCGAACTCGAAGTCCACCCGACAGTCCATCACGGCTTCGCCTTCCCGCAGCGCTGGTGTTACGACAAGCCAGCGGCGGAGCGACACTGGGAGCGGCTGATCGCGCTTTATCGTCGAAACCTCGGTTAGGCGGGGGGCGAACGATGAAACTCTTGAGTTTTCTGGTGGCGCTGATCATCGCGCTGCCGGCTGCCGCGCAGGACTATCCGAACAAGCCCATCCGGATCATCACCGCCTTTGGAGCGGGGACGGCAACGGATGTCGCGGCGCGTGTGATCGGGGCGGAGATTGCTTCGCAGATCGGTCAATCGGTCGTGATTGAGAACAAACCGGGCGCGGAGGGGCAGATCGCGGCGCAGGCTGCAGCCGCCGCAGCGCCAGATGGCTACACGCTGTTCTTCACCACCCAGACCACGCAGGCAATCAATCCGCATGTCTACAAAACGCTGGCCTACGATCCAGTGAAGAGCTTCACGCCAATCGCTGGTATCACCCAAGGGCCGCAGATCGTCATGGTGCGCAACGACCTGCCGGCCAAGACCATCGGCGAGCTGATCGCCCTGGCCAAGGCGCAGCCCGGCAAGCTGAGCTTCGGCAGCGGCAACGGTTCGAGCCGTGGCGGTGCCGAGCTTTTCAAGATCATGACTAAAGTCGATTTGCTGGGCGTCCCTTACAAGACGCAGCCGCAAGCCGTTGCCGATCTCCTGGGTGGCCGGATCGACGTGATTTTTTCGGACTTCACCGCCGGCCTGCCGCCGGTGCTGGACGGACGCGCCCGCGGTCTTGCCGTCACCAGCAAAGAGAAGATCCCGGGGTTGGAACAGTTTCCGACCGTGGCGGAGAGTGGTGTGCCGGGCTTCGAGATTTTCGCCTGGACCGCGCTCTACGCGCCGGCGGGAACGCCGAAGCCGATCGTCGACAAGTTGAATGCGCTTGTCCGCAAGGCGACCGAGTCGACGGCTTACAGGAACCTGGTGAAAACCACCTACGGGACGTCGTTCACCGGCTCGCCCGAGGATCTCGCGGCCTTCCAAGCGGCGGAGACGAAGAAGTGGGGAGAGATCGTGACTACTGCGGGGATGAAGGAGCCGTAGTCCTCCGCGCGGCAGCAATCTGCCAGACGGCCGCGGCGAAGACACAGGCGGCCACCGCGAAGAAGGCCATACGGTAGCTAGCGACGGACGCGATCAGGGCGAAGATCGGCGGGCCGAAGACGGCCCCGGAGAAGGCAAGCGCCGTCTGCACAGAGGCAACCGCCGCCGCTTCGCCGGGCGGTGCGAGGTGGGCGAACTCGGCCTGCGACGTGCCGTTCCAGCTGATGACCACGCCGCCATAGGCCACGACCACAATGGTGATTAGCCAGAAGGGAGAGTCGGGGGCCAGCAGTCCCGTGGCGATGCAGCCCGCCGTCATGAGGATGCCCGTCCAGCCGAGAAGCTGCATGCGTGGCAGGCGATCACCGAGGCCGCCGCTCACGAGCCGCACGCCGGTGCCGATGATCTGCGACAGCGACAGCAGGAAGCCCGCCTGGGCGATGCTGAGACGGCAATGCTCGTAGAGGTAGGTGACGAGATAGAAAGTGAAGGTGTGCTGGGCGACCACATAGACGAAGGCCGACCAGCCGAGCACACGAAGCTGGTCGTGACTCAGCACGAAGCGGATCGACCTCCAGATGCTACCAGCGGGCTTGCTGGCGCTGGCGACGACGTCGAGATCGCGGCGTAGCGGCTCAATCGCAAGGGCTGCCAGCAGAGCGCCGCCGGCCGCAATCAAGCTGGCCCCGCGCCAGCCGACCCATTCCAGAAGCTGAGGGAAGAGCAGGCCGGCGAGCGCAAAGCCGACCGGCACGCCGGTCTGCTTGATCGAAAAGACCATCCCGAAATATTCGCGGGGCACGCGCTGGGCCAGCACATGAGCGGAAGCCGGATTGAGCGGCCCTTGCGCTGCGCCAATGAAGACCACGGCCAGTATCGTCGCGGCGACCAGTGCCAGAGCATTGAGGGCGAGGCCGATCGCCGCCATCAGCAGGGCGGCCTGACAGATGCGCACCGAGCCGAAACGGAGGATCGGTCCCGCCGCCACGAGCGCCATGGTCGCGGCGACCGCATAGATGATCGCAGTGAAGATGCCGACCAGCTTGGGGTCGATGGCCAGATCCTTGGCCACAGCCGGCATCATCACGCTGAGCGAAAGCACGGAGAGCGAGACCATCACCTGGATGGCCAACATTGTGGCCACAGGGATGATCGCGCGCCTCATGGCAGCAGGCTTACATCCCGAAGAGGTCGGCCTTGTTCAGGATGGTGTTGCGCAGGATGCGGATCGAGGCCACGTCGACCATGATACCATCGACGTTGATAGCCCCCAGGCCTTGCGCTTCGGCCTCGGCATAGGCCTTCTCGAGCTTGCGGGCACGGGCAATGTCCTCGGCCTTGGGCGAATAGACGTCGAGCGCGATGTCGATCTGCGAAGGATGGATCGCCCACTTGCCGACGGCGCCCAAGGTCATCGAGCGGCGGCACTCTTCGCGATAGGCGTCCGGGTTCTTGAAATCGGCGAACGGGCCGTCGACCGGATCGATGCCGGCGGCGCGGCAGGCCATGATCAGCCGGAAACGGGCATAGTGCCAGATGTCGCCCGGATAGCCGTCGGTCTCGCCGACGTTCTTGTTGGTGACGCCCATCGATGCGGAGAAGTCACCCATGCCGAAGACCAGGCATTCGAGGCGCGGCGTCGACTTGGCGATCGCGTCGACGTTCTGCATACCCTCGACTTCCTCGATCAGGGCTTCGAGGCCGATGCGGCGCTTGAGCTTCAGCTTCTTCTCGAGCTGGTGCAGCAGCTTGTCGGCGAACAGCACGTCGGCCGGCGTCAGCACCTTGGTCATCATGATCGTGTCGAGATGCTCGCCGGCGCCCTCGACCACCTCGATGATGTCCTCGAAAGCGTACTCGGTCGTCAGGTCGTTGATGCGCACGCAGCGCGTCTTGCCCTTCCAGTTGAGCGACTTCAGGCCCGCGATGATCTTCTTGCGGGCATCGCGCTTCTGGTTGGGGGCCACGGCATCTTCCAGATCGAGGAAGACATGATCGGCCTTCGACTCCGACGCCTTCTGAATCATCTTCTCGCTGGAGCCGGGCGTCGAAAGCTGAACGCGGCGGGCGCGGCGGGGTTGGCGGTCGGTCATTCTATTCTCCTCAGGCAACGATCTTGTCGGCGCGCAGGCGGGCGATATCGCCGGCGCCGCAGCCGATCGACCCCAGATACTCGTCCGTATGCTCGCCCAGCAAGGGGGCGCGATGGCGCACACGGCCGGGGGTTTCGGTCATCTTGATGGCGACACCGGCAATCGCGGTTTCGATGTCGAGCCCGGGATGCGGAACCCGGACCACCATATCGCGGGCAGCGAAGTGCGGGTCGGCAAAGACATCGCGCACGTCGTTCACCGGCGAGAAAGGTACCTGGCCGCCGAAATGCTGCAGCAGCTCCTGCTTGGTGCGCTGGCTGGTGAACGCCGAGACCGTCGCGATGATCTCGTCCTGGTTGGCGCGGCGGTCCTGCACCGTGGCCAGGCGCGGATCGGTGCCGAGTTCGGGCCGGCCAATGAGGCGGCACAGGATCGGCCAGTGGGCGTCTGCATGAGCGGCAATGGTGATGAAGCCGTCCTTGGCGGGGAACATGCCGAAGGGGCAGAGCAGGGGATGATGGTTGCCTTCGGGCACCGGCACGCCGCCGGTATAGGCGTGCTGGTGCACGATGCGCTCGCACATCGAGAGGATGGCATCGACCATGCCGACATCGACGAACTGGCCCTTGCCTGTCTTGTGGGCGCGGAAGATGGCGCTCACCAGGCCGACGGCACACATGGTTGCCGGCATGAGGTCGCCGATGCCGGGGCCGACCTTCATCGGCGTATGCTTGTCGGGGCCTGTAATGGCCATGACGCCGCCGAAAGCCTGCGAGACGACGTCGTAGGCCGGCCAGTCGGCATAGGGGCTGGCGCCGGTGCGGCGGTCGCCGAAGCCGCGGATGGTGGCGTAGACCAGCCTGGGATTGCTCTCGCGTAATGTCTCATACGAGAGGCCCAGACGTTCCATGACGCCGGCGCGGGAGTTCTCGACGATGGCGTCGGCGTCCTTGCACAGACGGATGACGAGATCGCGGCCTTCCGGCTTCTTCAGGTCGATGGCGATCGACTTCTTGTTGCGGTTGACGGAGGCAAAGTAGCCGCCGAACGCTTTCAACTTATCGTCGGCATGGTAGGGGCCGATGATGCGCGTGTGATCGCCGTCGAGCGGTTCGACCTTGACGACTTCGGCGCCCTGGTCGGCCAGCAGCATGGTGCAGAAGGGACCGGCCAGCATCTGCGTGAGGTCGATGATGCGGACACCATCGAGGGCGCCGAGCGGTGCCTCGGCGCTCACTTGTCTCCCCAGTGGCTGCGTCGCTTGATGAGCACGGTGCGCTCGCCCTCGAAGATATGCTTGTCGTCCTGGTTTACGCCGTAGTGCCTGAAGCGGACGATGCCCGCGTCGGCCTGCTTGGCATCGGTCTTCTCCAGCACTTCGGTGTAGCAGTAGAGCGTATCGCCATGGTGGAGGGGGCCTTTGAGCCTGATCTTGTCCATGCCGAGTTCTAGCAATGCATTCTCGGCCGTGTCCTCGGCGGCAAGGCCGATGCACATGGAGATGGTGACGCCGCCGAAGCCCAGACGCTGCTTGTAGGGCGTCGACTGGGTCAGGTGTTCATTGAAGTGCGCTTCGGCCGTGTTCATGGTGACGTTGGTGATCCAAACCTGCTCCATCGGCTCCACCGTCTTGCCGCGCGCGTGTTTCATCACGTCGCCGACGGTGAAGTCCTCGAAGTAGTTGGCCTTGCCGGTAAGTGCGGAGACCTTCATCAGTTCCTCCCGCGGCCCAGCAGACGATCGGAGATGATGCGCTTCTGGATTTCCGAGGTGCCCTCGAAGATCTTGGTCAGGCGTGCATCGCGCCAATGGCGTTCGACCGCGTGCAGCGTCGTGTAGCCCGCGCCTCCGTGGATCTGGATGCCCTCGCTGGTGACGCGCTCGGCCATCTCGGAAGCGAAGAGCTTCACCATGGAAGCTTCCTTGTCGCAACGCTGGCCGGTGTCGATCTGCTCACAGACGAAATACATGAGCTGGCGTGCCGCTTCGATCTGCGTCGCCATGTCGGCGATCTTGAAGCGGATTGCCTGGAAGTCCGAGATCGAGTGACCGAACTGCTTGCGGTCGTTGGCATACTGGATCGAATCGTCGAGCGCGCCCTGGGCGAGCCCAATAGCGCGTGCGGCGGTGTGGGCGCGGGCGGTCTCCAGACCCGAAGTGGCGTAGTAGAAAGCCTCGCCTTCCTTGCCGATCAGGTCGGCGGCATCGACACGGAAATTGTCGAAAGCCAGTTCCCATGTCTTCCAGCCGAAGTAGCCGATCTTGGGAATGGGCGCGCCGCTGCATCCCTTCGGCAGCTCGCCGCGCTTCTTCTCGACGAAGAACATGGAAAGGCCAAGATGACGCTTGCCCGGCGGGGCGTCGGACGTACGCGCGATGATGATCATGAAGTCCGCACCATCGGCGAACGTGCACCAGTACTTGTTGCCGCTGATCAGGTAGCTGTTGCCGTCCTTCTTGGCGCGGCAGGAGATGTTGGAAATGTCGGAGCCCGCGTTTGGCTCGGACATCGAGAAGGCACCGAGAAATTCACCCTTGGCCATGCGCGGGAGGTAGCGGCTGCGCTGCTCCTCGCTCATTACCTGCGAGCCGATCAGCAGATTGCCGCGTGCGATGATCGAGGCGACGCTCATCCAGCCGCGCGACAGTTCCTCGGTGACGAGGCAGTACTCGGAGCAGCCGAGGCCCAGGCCGCCATATTGTTCGGGGATCAGGATGCCGAAATAGCCCAGCGCGGCCATCTTCTCGCGGAGATCCATCGGGATCTCGCCCTTTTCGGGGTCGAGCTTGTTGGCGACGGGCAGGACTTCGTTCAGCGTGAATTCGCGCGCCTGCTCCTGGATCATGCGGCGTTCTTCAGTAAGAAAAGGCATCTTTACGGATTCCTGAGGCGGACGAGATTAGTGCGCTTGAAGTCGATCACGAGTTCTTCGCGCTGGTTGAAGCCCTTGGTGTGCCAGGTGACGATGCCGAACCCCTTGTGGGAGTCCGAGATGCGCCGGTCGAGCACGGTCGATTCGGCCCGGAGTGAATCACCGGGGTAGACGGGCTGATGGTAGGTAAGCTCGTTGACGCCGAGGAACGGCCCGCCGCCTTCGCTCAGATCCTCGACCGTAAGGCCGAACACCGTCGTGAAGATGAGTAGCGGATTGGCGACGATGCCGGGATGGCCATGCGCCTTCGCATAGGCCGCATTGTAGTAGTGCGGGTTGAAGTGGAGCGTCAGCGTCGAGAAGAGGGTAGTTTCGGACTCGGTGATCGTGCGCCCCCAATGGTGGCTGAAGACCCGTCCAATTTCGAAATCCTCATAGCGGTTGCCCTTGGGCACCAGCCGGGCGCGCGCCCTGAAATCTTCAGTCATTCTCGTGTTGATCTCCGTTAGCTTTTGGCCGAGGCGCGGACCAGCTCGCCGATGTCGGCGAGGCTGTCGACACGCTCGATGGCGTCGTGCAGCCGACGCGTGCCCGGCGCACCGAGCTGCGGCGTCACCAGGCTGTCGAACTTCGTTTCCAGCGCCTGGCGCTGCTTGGCGAGATCGGCCCAGGGGATACCGGAATCGTGCGCGACCTCGATCGTCGTGCCATCGTCGAGCTGGATGGCCATCTCGGCGAACGAATGCGTCCAGCCGGGCTTGAATTCGATCGCCATCTTGTCGCGCAGGGTCTTGATCCGCGGATCCTGCGTCACTGCCTCGTTGTAGGAATCGAGGTTGGCCGTATCGACGCCGGTCAACGCCATCGCCACGGTCTGGCGCAGCGAGAACTTGGCTTCGAGACCCGTCGTCGGATGCGGGATGTTGCACACCCGGTCGGCGCCCGAGTCGATCCTGAGCAGGATCTTCTGCACACGCTCCGGCGGGAAGTTGCTCTTCAGCCGGATTTCCTTGGCGCATTCGATGGGGGCATGCGTCAGGTAGCAGGCGGCGTGATACTTGAAGAGGTTGTTGCGCAGGTGCCAGCCCTGCGGCGGTTCGCCCAGCGCGGCTTTGGTTTCAAGGTGGTCGCTCTGCGACGAGGCGAAGCCCTGGTCACACTCCAGAGAGTCGCTGCGCGCGGTGAAGCCTTTGGCGGCGAGGCGCGCGGCGCGCAGCCCATGCTCCGACGCCGTGCCGGCATGGAGCGGCTTGCACATGGTGCCGAAGTTCGACTTGAGGCCGGCGGCTTGGGTGGCGGCAATTCCGAAGGCGACCGCGAGCTGGGCGTCGGTCAGCCCCAGCATCCGCCCGGCGGCCGCGGCCGCCGAGAAGGAGCCGACAGTGCCGGTGACGTGAAAGCCTTTCTGATAGTGGCTGGGAGCGACCAGCCGACCCACGCGGCCGGAGGTCTCGTAGCCGGCGACGAAGCTCTCGATGAACAGACGACCGGAGGCTTTCATCTGCTCGCCGAGCGCCAGCAGGGCCGGAACGACGGTAACGGTCGGATGGCCTCCCATCGAGAAATTCACATCGTCGTAGTCGAGCGCGTGGCTGGCGGAGCCGTTGATGAGGGCGGCGACCGACGGCAGCACCGTCTCCGAACGGCCAACGAGCGTGGCCGGTCCCTTGGCGCCGTCTTCGAGCGCTTCGCGGATCAGAATGTCCGTCAGCTCTTCCTGCGCGCCGGCGATGGTGACGGCAAACCAGTCGAGCAGGCATTGCTTGGTGCGCTCCACGAGATCACCAGGCAGGTCATGCCAGGCGAGAGAGGCGGCTCGCTTGGCGATTTCGGCGGTGACCGGGACATCGCGCGACGGGCTGGAAGGTTGCGGGGAGGCCATGTTTCCCTCCGTTGAATGCGGTGCGGGAGTGTCGGCCAACAGCCGGCCGTTTGTCCACGCCGACTGCCCCTAGGGCTTCCGCGCAACGATATGGAAGATATGCCAGTGCTTGGCGTTGCCACGCGGCGTGACGCCGTCGGCTTCTTCCTCCTCGAACATCTCGAGCTGAAGCCCATCGAGATGGGCGAGGGCTTCCTCGCGGCTGAGAAAGGTAATGCCGGGCCGCCCAACCCAACTGTCGCGCGGCCCGTACCACTGGCCGGAGAAACGCCCACCAGAGGGCAGGGCTTCGCGAATGCGTGCCCAGGTACGGAAGAAGTCTTCCGGTTCGCAGAGAGGCATCGCGAAGCTCGAATTCACCAGATGAACACCGAGGGGAATGGGCACGTCTTGCAGGCGGGCGTTGATCGGCGTCACGTCGCTGCCTTCCGGCAACGGTCGTGCCTGCAACTGGCGCAGCGCTTCGGGTTCCGAATCGACGGCTATGACGCGCCAGCCGCGACGCAGCATCTCGATCACGTCACGGCCGTCGCCGCAGCCGAGATCGATGACGAGTGCGTCAGTCGGTGGCGTGCCGAACGCATCGAGCGCAGCGAGCAATGTGCGACGCGGCGGACGATCGCGAAGCTGCTGATAGTAAGCGGACCAGTTTTTTGACCGCAGGCTTTCCGTCATGCGCGTTCTCTGAGTCTCTAAAGCTTGTCGGGTGGCGCTACGTGTGATCGTATCGCACTTCAATAGGAATGAAGTAACGAGCCGGGAGGGAATCATGAAGGGGTTGGGACGCCTTGCGCTTGCTTTTGCACTGTTTCTGGCACCTGTAACGGCGCGAGCGGACATCAAAGCTCTCGCTGAAGCAGCCAAGAAAGAGGGCGAACTCACCTGGTACATCGCCCATTATACATCCGAAGGGGCGGAAGATCTGGGGCGGGGCTTCACCGAAATGTACGGTGTGAAGGTCAATGTCGTCCGCACGACGGCGCAGGTCGCCTATCAGCGTCTCCTTCAGGACATCAAGAACAACCAGACGATCTGCGACGTGTTCTCATCGACCGATCTCGGCCACTATGCACGGCTGAAGGCGGAAGGCCGCCTCGACAAGTACATCCCCGAGACGACGCCGAAGATCTCGCCGACTTTCCAGAATTTCGATCCGGACGGCTACTACCACCCGACCGCGGCCGGACTGGTGGTGCTGACCTACAACACTTCCAAGGTGAAGCCGGAGGATGCCCCAAAGAAGTGGGAGGACCTGCTCGACATCAAGTGGAAGGGCAAGGTCTCGACCGGCCATCCGGGTTTCTCCGGCTATGTCGGAACCTGGGTCCTGTCGATGAAGAAGCTCTATGGCTGGCAGTATTTCGAGAAGCTGGAGAAGAACAAGCCGCAGATCGGGCGCTCGATCAACGATACGGTCACGGCGTTGAATGCCGGCGAGCGGCAGGTGGCAGCAGGTGCCGACGGCTCGACCTTGTTCAGTGCAGCGCGCGGCAATCCGCTGGCCGTGTCTTATCCCAGCGACGGCGCCGTGCTGATTATCGCGCCTTCGGCCATCATGAAGGGCACGAAGAACCCCAACGCGGCGAAGCTCTTCATGGAATATCTCTATTCAATCGAAGCTTCGAAGATCAACGCCAAGCACTTCGGCATCCCGCTGCGCCCCGAAGTGGCATCCCCTCGGGGTGCCAAGCCGATCAGCGAGATCAAGGTGATCCGTCCGACGGTTGCCGAGGTAGACAAGGGCATTCCGGAGGTGATCGAACAGTGGCGCGATACGTTCGGTAACTGACGAGAGAGCGGCAACCGACGTGACAGTGACTGTTTCTACTCTCGATGCCGCGCCGGCGCGCCCAGGGCGCGCCGGTTCCTTCGATTCAACCTGGTTGCTGTGGATCGCGATTATCGCGGTCCTGCTGTTCCTGGTGGTGAGTCCGTTCATCTACCTGGTGATCACCAGTTTTCAGACGGAGCGGACGGGCGAATTCACCTTTGCCAACTACGCGACGGCTTACGGGCGCGCGCGCTATATCGATGCGCTGCTGAATTCGCTGAAGCTTGGCGTAGTATCAGCCCTTCTGGCCGGCGTATTCGCCGTGCCATTGGCCTGGGCGGTCGCGCGTACCAACATGCCCGGCCGCGGGTTCACGCGCATGCTGGTATTGGCGACCTTCATCACGCCGCCCTACACCGGCGCGGTCGCCTGGATTTTGCTGGCGGGTCCCAACGCCGGCTGGCTGAACCGCTTCTACATGCTGGCGACGGGTGCCGAGGCTGGTCCGTTCAACATCTACAGCTTCACGGGCCTTGCCGTCGTCATCGCGCTCTATTCCTTCCCCTATATCTTCATCTTCACGACGGCGGCCCTGGAGCTCGTCTCGTCGGAGATGGAGGACGCCGCCAACATCCTGGGCGCGGGCCCATGGCGGACGATGTGGCGGGTGACCTTGCCGTTGGCGCTGCCGGCAATCCTGGGCGGCGTGATCATCTGTTTCCTGGAGGCGATCGCGCTGTTCGGTTCTCCGGCCATGATCGCCATTCCGGCGCGCTTCAATGTCGTGACGACACAGCTCTTCCAGTTCTTCGGCAACCCGGTGCGGGTCGAAGTGGCGGCGGCCTATGCCATGCCGTTGCTGGGTATCACGGTGCTGTTGGTGCTGGTGCAGCGTCTGATCACCCGCCGCAAGGGTTTCGTCGCACTGACGGGTAAGGGAGGCGAACGGCGTCCCATCCTGCTCGGCCGCTGGCGCTGGGCCGTGTTTGGCTATGCGATGTTCGTCGCGGCACTGGCGGTATTCCTGCCGTACATCTTCCTGATCCAGTCGGCCTTTGCGAAAGCCTGGGGACGTGGCTTTTCCCTGGACAACATATCGCTGCAGAATTTCCGCTTCATCCTGTTCGAGCATGCGACAGCGATGGAATCGGTGCTGAACAGCTTTCTCTACGGAGCGGCCAGTGCGACGGTGGCTGTCTTCCTGACCCTGGGTGTGGCTTACATCGTCGCTCGCAAGCTCGTACCGTTCGGTGGCGTCCTGGGTTTCCTCTGCGTGGCGCCCTTCGTAATCCCGGGCGTGGTGCTAGCCATCGGTTTCTATGCCGCCTACGCGCCGCCGCCGCTGGCGCTTTACGGCACCGCGCTGATCCTGATCCTGGCCTTTACCACGCGTTTCCTGCCAGTGGGGTACGTCAACGCCAGTGCGGCGATCCGCAGCCTCAACCCGGAGATGGAGGAGGCCGTCCGCGTCCTTGGCGGCAGCCGTCTGACGGCGCTGCGCCGCGTCGTGGCGCCGCTCCTGAAACGCAACCTGCTGGGGGCCTGGCTGCTGATCTTCATTCCGGCGACGCGCGAGTTGTCGGCCGCTATCTTCCTTTACGGGCCCAACACGAAAGTGGCGTCGGTCATGATCTTCGACATGAGCGAGGAGGGCAATTTCGAGCGTCTCGCCGCATTGGCGTTGATCCTGCAGGTGCTTACCCTGCCGTTGCTGTGGGTCGGGCAGAAGGCGCTCGGCCGTGATTTCATGCTGAGGCGTAACGCGACATGAGCAAGCTGGTCCTGAAGAACGTCGCCAAACGCTACGGCAGTTTCGACGCCGTTGCCGATTTTTCCCTCGAACTGGTGAAAGGCGAGTTCGTCTCGCTGCTGGGCCCCTCGGGCTGCGGCAAGACCACGACGCTGCGCATGATCGCGGGTTTCATGCCACCGTCGGGCGGCACGATCGAGATGGACGGCAAGCAGATATCCTCTGCATCCGGCGTCGTGCCGCCGGAACATCGCCGCATGTCGATGATTTTCCAGAGCTATGCTATCTGGCCGAACATGACGGTGGGCGAGAATGTCGGCTTCGGCCTGCAGGTCCGCAAGCTGCCACGGTCGGAGATAGACCGCCGCGTCGACAAGATCCTGGACGTGGTCCAGATGCGCAATCTCAAGGGCCGCTATCCTGCAGAGTTGTCGGGCGGCCAGCAGCAGCGTGTGGCGCTGGCCCGCGCCATCGTCGTCGAGCCGGAAGTGCTGCTGCTCGACGAACCGCTCAGCAACCTCGACGCCAACCTGCGCGAGGAAATGCGCTTCGAGATTCGCCGCCTGCACGACGAGTTCAAGATCACGACGGTCTATGTGACGCACGACCAGTCCGAGGCCATGGTGACGTCGGACCGGATCGTGGTCATGAACAAGGGCAAGATCGAGCAGATCGACGCGCCCCATACGCTGTATGGCCGGCCGAAGAGCCGGTTCGTCGCAGGCTTCATCGGCCGCACGAACTTCCTCGAAGGGGCTCACCAGGGGAACGAGGTCCGGTTCGACGGTTTCACAGCCAAGGCCGGCGCCCTGGAAGGGGTGAATGGCGGCGGCGCGTTGCTCTATTCCCTGCGACCGCAGGCCATCGGGCTGGCCACCGCCCAGCCCTCCGGGCAGGCTCTGGCCGTCGAGGCGGAGATCGCCAGCCGTTCCTATCTCGGCGAGTACTGGGACTATCAGGTGCGTCCCCTGGCAGGGTCCAAGCAGATCCGCGTCTCGACCGCCCCGAGCCAGGTGTTCGAGGTCGGCAGCCGGGTCTGGCTGGAGATCGATCCCGCCGCCATGGTACGGGTCGAGTAATTGGCAACGCAGAGTGAGAGCATGACCGCAGGACCGCTTTCCCGCTTCACCGTCCTCGACCTGACGCGCGTGCGCGCCGGGCCGACCGCCGTGCGCTACCTGGCCGACTGGGGCGCCAACTGCATCAAGATCGAGATGCCGCCATCGGCCGGCGAGATGGACATGGGCGGGCCGCGCCACGGACCCGATTTCCAGAACCTGCATCGCAACAAGCGATCGGTGACGCTCAACCTCAAGGAACCCGACGGAAAGGCCATCTTCATGAAGATGGTCGAGAAGGCCGACGTCGTGGTCGAGAACTATCGGGCCGACGTGAAGTTCCGCCTGGGCATCGACCACGAGAGCCTGAAGAAGGTGAACCCGCGGATCATCCTGGGATCGATCTCGGGTTTCGGCCAGGACGGCCCCTATGCGGAGCGTGCTGGCTTCGACCAGATCGCCCAGGGCATGGGCGGCTTGATGTGGGTCACCGGCATGCCGGAGCAGGGTCCGGTCCGTGCCGGCATCGCCGTCGCCGACGTGGGCGCAGGCCTGCACTGCGCCATCGGCATCCTGATCGCTCTGCTGGAGCGCGAGACGTCGGGCCAGGGCCAGTGGATTTCGACCTCGCTGCTGCAGGCGATGATCTCGATGTGCGACTTCCAGGCTGCGCGCTGGACCATCGCCAAGGACGTGCCGGGCCAGGCCGGCAATAACCACCCGACTTCGATCCCGACCGGCGTCTTCAAGACCAAGGACGGCTACATCAACATCGCGGCCTCCGGCGGCCACATCTACAAGCGCTTCTGCGAGTGCATCGCCGCGCCGGAGCTGATGACCGACGAGCGGTTCAGCACCGACAAGGGACGCGCGAAGAATCGCGATGCCCTGAACGCGGAGATCGACAAGCGCGTTGCGACCTACGGCAGTGCCGAGTTGGTCGAGAAGCTCAACAAGGCGGGCGTGCCCGCCGGCCCGATCTACAAGATGGACGAGATGTTCGCCGATCCACAGGTCAAGCACCTGAAGATGGCGCATCCTGTGAAGTCTCCGAAGCTCGGCGACATCGAGCTGATCGGCCAGGCGATCAACATGAGCCGCACGCCGTTCGAAATGAAGTCGGCGACGCCGGAGCAGGGCGAGCATACCGACGCCATCCTGAAGGAGTTCGGCTACGACGCGGCGGCCATCGCCGATTTCCGCAAACGCGGCGTTGTCTAGAAGGAGGCGACCATGACGGTGCTGACACAGGAACAAAGAGATGCGTTCTGGCGTGACGGCTACCTCATGGTCGAGGAGGCTGTGACACCGGCCCAACTCGCCGCCCTCAAGGGCGAGATCGCGAGCTGGGTGGAAGAGAGCCGGGTGCACACCGCGCCGTTCGGTCCGCCGACGGTAGATGGCCGGGCCCGTTTCGACATGGGCGCCGAGCACAGCGCGGAGAAGCCAGCGTTGCGGCGTATCAACAATCCTTCGGACATTTCCGACGCCTATCGCGAGGTCATGCTCGACGCCCGCATGGTCGACATGGTCGCCGACCTGATCGGACCGGACGTCAAGTTCCACCACTGCAAGATCAACCTCAAGCTCTCCGGCGCCAAGACCGAGGTGAACTATCATCAGGACTTCGCCTACACGCCGCACACCAACGACGACATCGTGACGGCGCTGCTGTTCCTCGACGATATCGACGAGAGCAACGGCTGCCTGACCGTCGTGCCTGGCTCGCACAAGGGGCCGGTGCTCTCGCTGTTCGAGGGCGAGCGCTTCACGGGGGCCGTCGCGGCCGACGAGGAGAAGAAGGCCCTGGCGCAGTCGCTGCCCTGCGTCGGCAAGGCGGGTGCCGTCTGCCTGATGCACACACGGCTGCTGCACGGCTCGGCTGCCAACGGGGCGGACAAGTCGCGCGGCCTCTACATCTGCGTCTATACGGCCGCCGACGCGGTGCCGATCGCGCGCAACCCGATGCCGAGCCTGAACGAGGGCCGCATCGTGCGCGGCAAGGAGGCGCGGTTCGCTCGCCTGAAGGAAGGACTCGTCGAGCTGCCGAAGCAACCGAAGACCGCTTCCTTCTTCACCGTGCTGGGCCAGGACTCAAAGCAGGCGGCCGAGTGAACGATCCGTTTCCGGCCGTTGCCGAAGCGACGGCGACGGGAGAAGTCGCCGACCTCTTTGCCGATATCCGCAGCACCGTAGGCGTCAGGGTCGTCAACCTCGTCTGGCGCCATCTCGCGACCATGGACGGCGCACTGCCTTGGGCCTGGACGGCGGTAAAGCCGCTTTATCTGCAAGGAATGGCCGATACCGCGGCGGTTCGCTTCAGGCAAAAGATGCAGCTCCCGCGGCTGGGCTCGCTCGCGGGCGACGAGCCGGCCAGCGTCGACGCCGTGCTGGCGAGCTACGACCATTCCAACACCATAAATCTCTTCGCACTAGCGGCGCTCGCGGTGTGGCTGCGCGGCGAAGCCGCCGCCACAGGTACGGCGGAGCCGGGGCCGCGATTGGTTGCTCCCGATGTCACCTTGCCCAAGCTCGCCGTGCAGGATGACGTCGCCCCCGAGACCTGGGCGCGCGTGCTGCGCCTGAACAAGTTCGGAGACCGCTCGCAGCCATTGATCCTTGCCAGTATGTACAGGCATCTCGCCCACGCACCGTCCTTTCTGGAGCGGATCGAAGGGGCGCTGGCACCCGTTCAGGCCGACGGCTCGCTCGATCGCTCCATCGCGGCGAACCAGGCAACGGCGCGAGCGGGAGCCTCGGTCCTGGCCCGGGCGGTCGTGGCGGAGCGGCCACGTCTGGCTACGGATATCGAGAAGAGCGTGCAGGCTTTCGTCGATCACGCCATTGGCAAGATGGTGACGATCTGCCGGTCTATTCGGGTGGCGCGCGGCTCGTTGCCCTAGGTCACTCCGCAGCCTTGGCGATACCGCGTCGTCGCGCCAGCCAGTCCTGCATGGCGGCCTCCATGGTCATGAAGACGGCGCCGCCTTCGATCAGACGCTGGATGAGGCGCTCCAGCATCATCATGCGATGGCCGCGGCCGATGACATGCGGGTGGAAGGTGTAGGTCAGGATCCCGTAGTCGCAGACCCGCGTCATGTAGGTGAAATCGTCGACGAAGTTCTCGAGTACGGCCGTCGCGTTCATAAGGCCCTGCTGAACGGAGCCATTGGGCAGGCGCATATATTCAAAGGCGGGATAGTCGTCGAGCGACCAGCTGATCGGCATCTCGACCAGCGCGGTCTCGTGGCCGCGCACCAGCGGCTTCATCAGCTCGGCAACGTCGCCCTGCCGGGCATAGTAGCATTCGTAGTCGTTGCCCATCAGCGAGCTGTCGTACTGGATGCCGTGCTTCAGCAGCAGATCGATGGAGTGAGGGGAGAGATCCCAGGCCGGGGAGCGATAGCCGCGCGCCGTCCGTCCGCTGATGCGCTTGATCGATTCGTTGCCGCGAACGATCTCCTCTTCCTCTTCGTCGCGCGAAAGGTTGACCGGCAGGCGATGCGTCCAGCCGTGATGGGCAAGCTCGTGTCCGGCTTCCACATAGGGCGTGACGGCCCCCGGCGTGCTGTCGATCGTATGGCCGGGCGTGAAGAAGGTCGCCTTGATTCCGTAGCGCTCCAGCAGGGCGATCAGGCGCGGAATGACCACGATGTCGTACTCGCCGCGTGAAATCGCCGTGGGGGAAGTCATGCCGCGGGCGATCAGGCCGGAGACATGGTCATGGTCGAAGGTAAGACAGACGATGTGACGTGGCATGGACCGAACTCCCGGCAGGTTGCGTCCGCTCTACGGAATCTGCATGATGCCTACAACTATAAGCGAACAAGAGGTCTGAGTTTAGGGAGGGTTCATGGTGGGGACGTCCGCCCAGCGCATGGCTGCGCATGAGGGCGATAGCCAGCTTGTGGTCGAAGCGGTGTCGAAGCGATTCGGCGGCGTCACTGCTGTGCAAGACGTTTCCCTCGACGTGCCCCGTGGCGGTATCCTTTCCATCATCGGTCCCAACGGCGCCGGCAAGACATCGCTCCTGAACATGATTTCGGGCTTCTACAAGCCCGACACAGGCCGGGTCGTGCTGGAAGGCCGGGATATCACGCAGAAGAAGCCGAGCGATATTGCGGCACTGGGCATCGCCCGCACGTTCCAGAACATCGCGCTCTTCAGCGGTCTCACCGTCCTCGACAATCTGATGCTTGGCCGGCACGTGCGCATGAAGGCCGGTGTGCTGTCGAGCGTCATCTACTGGGGGATGGCGCAGAAGGAGGACATCGCCCATCGCGAAGCGATCGAGGAGATCATCGAGTTTCTGAAGCTCCAGGATCTGCGCAAACAGCCCACGGCAGCGCTGGCCTACGGGCTGCGCAAGCGGGTCGAACTCGGACGGGCATTGGCGCTCGAACCCAAGGTGTTGCTCCTCGACGAGCCTATGGGGGGGATGAACCAGGACGAGAAGGAGGACATGGCGCGCTACGTCCTCGACGTGAATCAGGAACGCGGCGTCACGGTCGTCCTGATCGAGCACGACATGGGCGTTGTCATGGATATCTCCGATCGCGTCGTTGTGCTCGACCGGGGGCGGCGCATCGCGGCCGGCACACCGGAAGAAGTGCAGCGCGACCCCAAGGTGATCGAAGCCTATCTCGGGACGGGCAAGGGCGGAGGGCGGGTATGAGCGTGGTCGACGCTGTCGAAACCTCGACATTGCCCAAGCTGTTGCAACGCAATGCAACGGAAGATCCCAAAGGGCCGGGCATGCGCGAGAAAACGCGCGGCGTCTGGCAGACGTACAGCTGGGCGGCCTATCGCGACAATGTCCGCGATTTTGCCCTCGGCCTGGCGGCGATGGGTTTCCGGAGAGGCGACAAGCTTTCGGTCGTCGGCGACAACCGCCCGCAGCTTTACTTTGCGCAACTCGCCGCGCAGGCGCTGGGCGGCGTGTCGGTGCCGGTCTATCAGGACTCGATCGCTTCGGAACTGGTCTATGTCCTGAACCATGCGGAGACATCGGTAATCGTCGCTGAAGACCAGGAGCAAGTCGACAAGGCGTTGTCGCTCAAAGACAAGCTGCCTCGACTGCGCTGGATCGTGTTCGACGATCCGCGCGGCCTTTCCTTCTACGACGATCCGATCCTGCGCTCGTTCGAAAGCGTGCTGGAGGAGGGGCGCTCCTTCGCAAGTTCGAACCCTCAGTTCTACGAGACCGAACTCGCCAAGGGTTCCGCCGACGATACGGCGATGATCGCCTACACGTCGGGCACGACCGGCAACCCCAAGGGGGTGATGCTCAGTCATCGCAACATGATCGCCACGGCGGAAGCCTTCATCGAAGTAAACGACGTCAAGCAGGGTGACAACTGGCTCTCGTACCTGCCGATGGCCTGGGTCGGTGACGCGGCCTTCACACTGGGTATGGCGTTGATGGCGCGACTGATTGCCAACTGCCCTGAGAATCCCGAGACGGTGCAGCGAGACCTGCGTGAACTGGGGCCCGACACGATGCTGGCGCCGCCGCGCATCTGGGAGAACATGCTCACCACGATGCAGGTCAAGGCGGGCGACGCGACGCCACTCAAGCGATGGGTCTTCGAGTTGTTCCGTGGACTGGCCGAACGCTGCGAGCTGAAGCGCTCCGACGGCGAGGCGCTGTCGATTGCGGATCGGCTGGGGCTCGCGGTCGGCGAGGTCATGGTCTACGGGCCCGTGCGCGACCAGCTCGGACTGCGCAATGCGCGCTGGTGCTACACCGGCGGCGCTCCGCTCGGCCCCGATACCTATCGCTTCTTCCGTTCGTTCGGCATCAACCTGAAGCAGGTCTACGGCGCCACCGAGGCGTCGGCGATGATCTCCTGCCAATCGGACGCAGAAGCCAATCCCAACACCGTCGGACGACCGATCCCGCGCATCGAGGTCAAGATCGACGACCGCGGCGAGGTCATGCTGAGAGGGCCGAATGTCTTCCAGGGCTACTTCAAGCAGGACGACGTGACGCGCGAGACGATGACATCCGACGGCTGGCTCAAGACCGGCGACGCGGGCTTCTTCGACAAACAGGGCCATCTGGTCATCATCGACCGTGCCAAGGATGTCGGAAAGCTGAACGACGGCTCGGCCTTCGCGCCGCAATTCATCGAGAACAAGCTGAAGTTCAGTCCGTTCATCCGCGAGGCCGTGGCGTTCGGCGATCAGCGACCCTACGTGGCGGCGATGATCGCCATCGACATGCAGACGGTAGGAACCTGGGCCGAAAAGCGCGGTCTTGCCTATACGAGCTACATGGACCTCAGCCGCAAGCCGGAAGTTGCGGCTCTGATCGGCGAGGAGATCGCCAAGGCCAACGCCACCTTGCCGGATATGCAGCAGGTCAAACGCTATCTGCTGCTCAACAAGGAACTCGACGCCGACGACGCGGAGATGACCCGAACGCGGAAGGTCAGGCGACGGTTCGTTGCCGAAAAGTACGCCAATGTCGTCGACGCCTTCTACGGCGGCAAAGGCGAAGTCGACGTGACCATGGAGATCACGTTCGAGGACGGTCGCCGGTCGACGCTCGTTTCGACCATCGCCCTCCACGACGCAGGCGCTGCGCGGCCCGGACAACGCGCGGCTTGAGGGAGCAGGGGATGTCCGAGGATCTCGAATTCGCTCTCGCTCTGGTCCTGAACGGCGCATCGATCGGATTGATGTATTCCCTGATCGCGCTTGGATTCGTGCTGGTCTACAAGGCGACCGACGCCATCAACTTCGCTCAGGGCGAGTTTGTGATGCTGGCGGGGCTGATCGTGGCTGTGGTGCTGGGTTTTGAAGGTGCGCCGCTTGTTGCCGCCATTGTCATCGTCGTGGCCGTCATGATCGGCTTCGGCTTCGGTCTGGAGCGTGTCGTGCTGCGGCCGTTACTTGGCCGCCCGGTGGTGGCCGTGATCATGGCGACGATCGGTCTGGCCGCCATGTTGCGTGGCCTGGGGCCGGTGATCTTCGGCAGCGAGACCAGGGCGGTGTCGTTGCCGATCGGCGACGAACCGATCGTGCTGGGGCCGGCCAGCCTGCCGCCGATCCAGGTCCTGGGCGCGGTGGTCGCCATCCTGCTCTTCCTGGCATTCAGCTGGTTCTTCAAGAAGAGCCGCATGGGCGTGGCGATGCGCGCCGTCGCCGACAACCAGCAGGTGGCCCAGGCCATGGGCATCAATGTCGAGCGCTACTTTGCGCTTGCCTGGGCGATGGCGGGGGTGGTGTCGGCGTTGGGCGGCGTGGTGTGGGGCAGCATGCTGGGCGTCGACGTCCATCTGGCGCTGGTCGGCCTCAAGGTGTTCCCGGTGGTGATCCTGGGCGGCCTCGATTCGATCGGTGGGGCGCTGGTCGGCGGGCTGATCATCGGCATCGTCGAAAGTCTCGCGGCGGGCTACCTCGACCCCTATGTCGGCGGCGGCACCAAGGACTTCGCGCCTTATGTGCTCATGATTCTGGTCCTCATGATCAGGCCCTACGGCATCTTCGGCAAACGCAAGATCGAGCGCGTGTAGGCGTCCATGTTCCATCGCGAATCCGGGATCTTCAAGACGACCTACGCGGCCGATGCGGCGCTCTATCCATTGCCCATCGCCAAATGGACGGTGGCGGCGCTGGCGCTGATCTTCGTCGTGCTCGTCCCGCTCACCGTCCACGAATACTATCTGTCGATCCTGAACCTGATCTTCATCGCCATTGTCGGCGCGCTTGGGCTCAACATTCTCGTGGGCTACACCGGCCAGATATCGATCGGGCATGCCGCCTTCATGTCGGTCGGCGCCTATACCGCGGCCAATCTCGCCGTGAAACTCAACTTGCCGTTCTGGATCACATTGCCGGCCGGCGGTCTCATGGCGGCAGCAATCGGCGTGATCGTCGGCATGCCCAGCCTGCGCATCAAGGGACTTTACCTCGCTATCGCCACCCTGGCGGGCCAGCTCATCATCGAGTGGACGATCAATCGCGTGCCGGCGATTTCGGGCGGTGCGCAGGCATCCATCGAGGTTGATCGGCCGAGCCTGTTCGGGTTCAGCTTCAACACCCAGGGCAGCCTTTACTTCTTCCTGCTGTTCTTCGCCGTGCTGGCAATCGTTGCGACCCTGAATCTGGCCCGCAGCCGCATCGGCCGAGCATTTGTCGCCGTGCGCGACCAGGACATCGCGGCCGAGATCATTGGCATCAACATCTACCGCTATAAGCTGCTCGCCTTCGCGATCTCGTCCTTTTACGCCGGTGTCTGCGGCGTGCTCTACACCTACTATTTCGGCATCGCGAACTACGAGCAGTTCCAGCTCATCGTCTCGATTGACTACCTGGCCATGATCATCATCGGCGGGCTGGGATCGGTACTGGGCTCAATCTTCGGCGCCGTCTTCGTGACCCTGCTGCCCATCGTGATCCGCCTCTTCATGGAGGACGTGGGCTCGCTGTTCTTCACCACGGCGGAAATGGCCAATGTCGTCTCAGGCCTCCGGCTGGGTGTGTTCGGCGGACTGATCATCTTCTTTCTGATCGTCGAGCCGGAGGGGCTCAACAGGCTTTGGCGCAATATCCGGAGCTATTTCCGGGTCTGGCCCTTCTCGTACTAGAGGGGCGCAATAGCGAAGGGAGGAACCCATGACGAGGTTCGTAAGGAGTTGGCTTGGGGTCGCGGCGACCACCGCAACCCTTGTGTTCGGCGGAGGGCAGGCCTTCGCGCAGAAGGAACTCGTGTTCGGCCTCCAGTGCGACCGCACCGGACCGACAGCGACGGTCGGCGTCAACCTGTGTCCGGGCTATCACGACTATATCGGCCTGGTGAACAGCAAGGGCGGGGTCGAGGGCTTCAAGATCAAGGTTCTCGAGATCGACAACGAGTACAAGGTGCCGCCGGCAATGGAAGCTCATGAGCGCTTCAAGAAGGAAGGGGCCGTCCTCGAAGGCCTGTACGGGACACCGCAAACGGCGGCGCTGAACAAGAAGCTGGAGGAAGACAAGATCCTCGGCACCTCGCCGGGCTTCGGGACGGCCTCGGCGGCCGACGGCAAGCGCTTCCCCTATACATTCCCGATTGCCGCCAGCTACTGGTCACAGGCTGGCGCCGCCGTCGCCTTCGCCAAGGAGCGGCTGGGTGGTAGTCTCAAGGGC
Source organism: Reyranella massiliensis 521 (assembly GCF_000312425.1). GTDB lineage: Bacteria > Pseudomonadota > Alphaproteobacteria > Reyranellales > Reyranellaceae > Reyranella > Reyranella massiliensis. The sequence goes on from NZ_HE997181.1 coordinate 2,008,899, forward strand.
AAGAAGATCGCTTACCTGTTCTATGACAATCCTGCAGGCAAGGAGCCGCTGCCGATCCTCGAGGATCTGGCCAAGGCGGAAGGTTTCGAGATGAGGACCTTCGCGGTCCCGGCGCCGGGCGTTGAGATGGGCGCCCAGATCCTCGATATCACCGGCCGGTTCAAGCCCGACTTCGTGATCACCCACTTGTTCGGCCGCGCGCCGTCGGTCTCGATCAAGGAGTTGAAGGGCAAGGGCTTTCCGCTCAGCAAGGTGGTGGCCTTCGTGTGGGGCAGTGCCGAAGCCGACATCGCCGCTGCGGGCGGCATGGGGGCAGCCGAAGGCTACAACACCATCCAGTTTGCGGGCGTCGGCAAGGACTTCCCGGTGCTGAAGGATATCGAGGCCATGTACAAGGCGCAGGGCAAGGCCTCGCCAAAGGAAATGGACTCGACCGTTTACTACAATCGCGGCGTCTTGATCGCGGCCTTGCATGTCGAAGCCGTGCGCAATGCCATCAAGGCCAAGAACGGCGCGGCGCCCACATCCGAAGAAGTCAAGAACGGCATGGAAGCGATCAAGGGCTTCACGTTGGGCGGGCTGGTGCCGCCGATGGAGATCACGCCGGCCGACCATGAAGGCGGAGGCTGGGTCCAGATATGGACGGTGAAGGGCGGTAAGCTCACGAAGACCAAGGACTGGTTCCAGGGCTATCGCTCTGTGATTCAGAAGCATCTCGACGCCGAAGCGAAGAAGTCCTGAGCGAACCGATGGGCGGGTGGCGAGCAATCGCCACCCGACAGGCCATGCTGGCTATCAACAATATCGAAGTCGTCTACGATCGTGTCATCCTCGTCCTCAAGGGCGTGTCGATCGACGTGCGCGAGGGCGCCATTACGACGTTGCTCGGGGCCAACGGGGCCGGCAAGACGACAACTTTGAAGGCGATCTCGGGCGTCCTGCGCGGCGAGCGTGGCGAGGTCACCAAAGGAACAATCCAGCTTGGCGAGCATCGCATCGACGGCATGCGGGCTCACGATGTCACGCGGCTGGGCCTCGTCCAGGTCTTCGAGGGACGACGCGTGTTCGAGCATTTGACGACCGAGGAGAACCTGATCGCCGGCGGTCACGTCCAGAAGGAAGGCGCGGTGGTGAGGCAGGGGATCGACCTTGTCTATTCCTACTTCCCACGGCTGAAGGAGCGCCGACACCAGCAGTCGGGGTACCTCTCCGGAGGCGAGCAGCAGATGCTGGCGATCGGCCGCGCGCTGATGAGCAAACCCAAGGTCGTGCTGCTCGACGAGCCGTCGCTCGGCCTGGCACCCATGCTGGTCGAAGAGATCTTCGGAATCGTCGACAAGCTCGTGAGACAGGAGAGGCTTTCCGTCCTGCTGGTCGAACAGAATGCCACGATGGCGCTGGGCGTGGCCGACCATGGCTATGTCATGGAAAACGGCCGCATCGTGCTCGAAGGACCAGCCGACAAGCTGCGCGACAATTCCGACATCAAGGAATTCTACCTGGGCCTGAACGAAGGCGGCACGCGAAAGTCTTACCGCGACACCAAGCATTACAAGAGGCGCAAGCGCTGGCTATCCTAGGCGTCTGATGCGCCACGCTGTTCCGCTTCTCGCCTGCTTCGCCCTGGTGTCCGCTCTCCCGGCTACGGCACAGACCCGTCTCGCGCAGCAATGCGTGGCGTTTGGCGAAGGCCAATACCGCAAGCTCGATCCCTCGATCGAACGTATCACCGCCCAGGAGGTGCCGCCGCCGACTCTGGAGAGGATCGGCGCCAATGCGGGGACGCAGGCTGTTGCTGCCGTGCTCACCTTTCGCGGACGGCTGACCTATCGCGACCGCAGCCCCCTCGAAACCCAGTTCGTCTGCATGCTGGATGTTGCCGAGAAGCCGTTGTTCTTCTACGCCCTGCCGGTCCAGACCACCCGTGCCGCGCCGACCCCCTTCGGACGAGGCCCGGGCGCGTCGGCGTCGCAGTCGGTCATGGCCTTGACCCCGCAACCCGCCCAGCAAGCGCCGGCCCGCCAGCCGTCCGTGCCGCTGGCGGCTCCCGAGGCTCGGCGTCCGCCGCTGCCCGCCGGCGCGATCCGGCTGCGCGGTCTTGTCCGGGACATCGGCGGCAAGCTGCAATTCTCGCCCTGCGACGGGGCACCGCTGGCTCTCGAAGATCGCACGCCCGGCCAGGAGCTGAGCCGGGCGTTGCGCGAGCTGACGGCGGGCCAGGAAGGGCGGCCCATGTTCGTAGAATTATACGGTGGGCGCGAGAGCGGACCCGGGGCAGGCGTCGGCGCCCTCGAGGTCCGACGGGCTGCCGTCGAAACGGCAGGCTGTCGCGAGCGTTTCGATCAGCGTGAGTGGATCGGATTGGGCAATGAGCCATCGTGGCGGCTGGAAATCACCTCCCGGGACATGCTCCTGAACGTTCTCGGCGGCGCCCTGCCGCAACGGGCGCCGCATGCCGGTCTCTCGCGGCAGGGCGGTTCGATTTCCTACGCCGCCACCGAAGGCCCGGACTTTTCGGTGACACTCGACGAGCGGCGCTGCGTCGATTCGATGTCCGGCGCGCTCTTCGCCTATTCTGTCGAGGTACATAGCGAAGGGCGGACCTATATCGGCTGTGCCGCCCACAACCCCGCAATGCCGGCGCCCTGACGCCGCAAGGAGGCCTGATGAACGACGTGGAGCAGTTGCGGGAGATCGTCGGGGCTGCCAAGCGGATCGTGGCCTTTACGGGAGCCGGCATCTCGACCGAGTCGGGCATTCCGGATTTTCGCTCTCCGGGCGGCATCTGGACGCGGTACAAGCCCATCTACTTCGATGATTTCATGGCGTCGGACGAAATGCGCCGCGAATCCTGGCGGCGGAAGTTCGCTACCGACGAAACCATGCTCAATGCCGAGCCGAACGCCGGCCATCGCGCCCTGGCGAAGCTGGTGGAGCTGGGGCGTATGAGCGCCATCATCACCCAGAATGTCGACGGGCTGCATCAGCGCTCCGGCGTTCCCGATGCGAAGGTGATCGAGCTGCACGGCAATGCCACCTATGCAAGCTGCCTCGACTGCGGCCATCGCCATGAGCTCGCCCCAATCCGCACGGCATTCTTGGAGAAGGGCGAATTACCGCTTTGTGAGAAGTGCGAAGGCATCGTGAAGACGGCGACCATCTCGTTCGGCCAGGCGATGCCGGAGATTCCGATGATACGCGCGCAGGAGGAGACGCTCGCCTGCGACTTGCTCATCGTGCTCGGCAGCTCGCTGGTCGTTTACCCCGCCGCTGGTTTTCCGCGAATGGCCAAACGCAACGGTGCCCGTTTCGTCATCCTCAATCGCGATCCGACGGACCAGGACGACGATGCCGATCTGGTGATCCACAACGAGATCGGCCCGACTCTCAGCAAAGCGATCGGCGTGAACTGAGTGGTCATCGTTGCAGGTCTTCTCGGGACACGGTTTAATCGAACCCGTCATGGAGGCCTGACAATGCTGATCAATCGCAGGGCCGCGCTGTTGGGCAGCCTGGGGGCTGCCGCATTCGGCACGGCACCTGTCCGCGCGCAGGACATCACTTTCTTCCGCATTGGCACGGGCGCCACGGCTGGCACCTACTTCCCCATCGGTGGCCTGATCGCAAATGCGATCTCCAACCCGCCGGGCTCGCGCTCCTGCGCCGACGGTGGTTCCTGCGGCGTTCCCGGGCTGGTGGCGACCGCGGTTGCATCGAACGGTTCAGTGGCGAACGCCAGCGGTATTGTCGCCGGCACGATGCAGTCGGGATTCGTCCAGTCGGACGTCGGCTACTGGGCCTTCACCGGCACGGGCATCTACGAGGGACGTCCCAAGGCCGACACGCTGCGAGCCATTGCAAGCCTCTATCCCGAGAGCTTTCATCTCGTCGCGAGCAAGAGCTCGGGCATCAAGTCGGTGAAGGATCTCAAGGGCAAACGCCTGTCACTCGACGAGCCGGGTTCGGGCACGCTGGTCGATGCCCGGTTGATCCTCGGCGCTTATGGGCTGACAGAGAAGGACCTCAAGGCCGAGTACCTGAAAACCCAGCAGGCGGCGGACAAGCTGAAGGACGGTGCGCTGGATGCCTTCTTCAGCGTAAGCGGTTGGCCCTACGGCGCGATCTCCGAGCTCGCGGCGACCACGCCCATCAATCTGGTACCGATCGACGGTCCCGAGGCAGAGGTGTTGGTGAAGAAATACAGCTTCTTCGGGACGGAGGAGATCCCTGACGGTGCTTACAAGAATGTAGCGGGTGTAAAGACTGTGAGCGTGAACGCCATCTGGACAACGTCAACGAAACAGACCGATGCACTGATCTACGCGGTCACGGCGGCACTGTGGGAGCCCAGCACGCGAAAACTGCTCGACTCGGGCCATGCCAAGGGCAAATCGATCAAGCTCGACACGGCGCTCCAGGGCATCGGCATCCCCCTGCATCCGGGCGCCGAGAAATATTACAAGGAAAAGGGCCTGATCAAGTAAGGCCGCCGATCCGGGGGAATAAACGCATATGCGCTTGAAAGGGAAGACCTGCATCGTGACGGCCGCCGGACAGGGAATCGGCGCCGCCACGGCCCGCGCCTTTGCCCGAGAAGGCGCGAAGGTCTGGGCGACGGATGTCGACGCCGCAAAGCTCAAGACGCTCGAAGGCTTGGACGGCGTGACCACATACAGGCTCGATGTCCTCGACAAGGCCGCCATCGGCCACCTGGCCGGCCAGACCGGAGCGGTCGACGTGCTGTTCAACTGCGCAGGGTTCGTCCATCACGGCACGGTCCTCGACGCGACCGACGATCAGTGGCAGTTCGCTTTCGATCTGAACGTCCGCAGCATGTTCTGGACGATCCAAGCCTTCCTGCCGGGTATGCTGGACGAGGGCGGCGGCTCGATCATCAACATGTCTTCCGCTGCCTCTTCGGTGAAAGGGGCGGCGCTGCGCTGCATCTACGGCACGACCAAGGCTGCCGTCATCGGGCTCACCAAGTCGGTAGCCGTGGACTATGTCGCCAAGGGTGTTCGCTGCAACGCGATCTGTCCTGGCACCGTTCAGACACCGTCACTCGACGAACGTATCTCGGCCTTGGGCGGCGGTGCGGATGCGAAGCAGTTCTTCCTGCAGCGCCAGCCGGCCGGGCGCTTTGGCTCGGCCGAGGAGATAGCTGCCTTGGCCACCTATCTCGCCAGCGACGAAGCTGCCTTCACGACGGGGACCGTCAACGTGATCGACGGCGGCTGGAGCGTCTGACCGTGGATATTGCGGCCATCGCCGCCCGGGCGCCGGTTATCCCGGTTCTGACCATCGATCGAGTGGAAACGGCCGTTCCATTGGCACGGGCGCTGGTGAAGGGCGGGTTGCCTGTCCTCGAAATCACCCTTCGTACCGAAACTGCCTTGCAGGCACTGGAGCTCATCGGGCGTGAAGTGCCCGACGCGGTGGTCGGCGCAGGCACAGTGCTCAATGCAAGGCAGGTCGAACAGGTGCAAAAGGCGGGGGCTCGCTTCGGTGTCAGCCCTGGCTGCACGCAGGAGCTCGCGGCGGCCGTCAGGGCGGCGAGGCTGCCGTTCCTGCCGGGTGTGCAGACGGTCTCTGAGGCAATGAGGTTGGCTGATCTAGGCTTCAACCTCCTGAAATTCTTTCCGGCGGACACTGCAGGCGGCGTCGGTTGGCTGAAGGCGGCGTCGGCGCCGCTGGCCGGGCTGCGGTTCTGCCCCACCGGCGGGATCGGAGCGGAAACGGCGCCAACCTATCTCGCGCTTGCGAACGTCGCTTGCGTAGGGGGCTCCTGGGTTGCCCCTAAGGATGCTGTTGCAGGTGGCGACTGGGGCAGGGTCGAGCGACTGGCTGCCGCGGCCTCGAATCTCAAACGCCCCTAGCGCGCGAACTCGAAAGGTGCTTCAAGTCAAGCATCTAGTGGTGCGGGCATCTCCAATGAATAAACTGTCGTTCGCGGCGTTGGCGCTTTCGCTTGTGATGGCAGGCGGCGCAGCGTGGGCAGATTCCGTGCTGATCCTCAATTCCGAGGAAGCCTCCTACAGTATCCTGAGCCGCAGTACGCGCACCGAAATTGCGCGCCTCCCGGTCGGCCGCGAGCCACACCATCTGATCATCACGCCGGACGGCAAGGAGGTGCTGATCGGCTCGACTGCGACCAACGAGCTGCTGGGCCTCGACATCAAGACCGGCGAGCGCAAGCGCATCGTCAAGGACATCATCGATCCCTATCACCTGGGTTTCAGCCCTGACGGCAAGTGGTTCGTCACCGCGGCCTACAGGCTCGACCACGTCGACATCTTCCATGCCGACGGCTTCCGCCTGGCTGGCCGCATCTTCATCGATGGTCTGCCGAGCCATATGGCGTTCGATGCCGAGTCCAAGACCGTCTTCGTGACCTTGCAGCAAAGTGGCCGTCTCGCGGCGTTCGACCTCGAGACCCAGTCGCTGAAGTGGAACATGCCTGTCGGAAACACGCCGGCCGGCGTCGTCATGCTGCCGGACAACAAGCGGCTTCTGGTTGCCCTGACAGGCGAGGACGGCATCGCCGTCGTCGATCCGAAGGACGGTGCGGTGCAGGGCCATCTCCAGACCGGCAAAGGTGCGCACAATTTCTGGCCCAGGGGCGACGGCAAGCAGTACTTTGTCAGCAATCGCGTCGAGGGCACGGTGTCGCTGATCGACACGACCGGCGAAATGCGCGTCGTCGGGAACATCCGCATCCCGGGCGGTCCGGACTGCATGGACATCACGCCGGACGGTAAGGAACTCTGGGTCACACAGCGCTTCCTGCGCCGCGTGGCGATCGTCGATATCGAGCAGCTCAAGGTCGTTGCCAGCATTCACGTCGGCAAATCACCCCATGGCGTGTTCATGCTGCAGGGTACGGCACTGTTGACGGACAAGCCGGTGCGCGCTGCCTCGACGGCGAGCGACCGGAAATAGCGGCCCGCGCCAATGCGGGAACTCACCGATTTCTGGGTCGACATCCAGGCCTGGCTGTTCGAGACTATCGTTAGCCCGGTTCTTTTTCATTTCGGCCTGATGGCCTGGTACGAACCGGGATACAGCGCCGTCGAATTCCTGATGCTGGGTGTCGTGCAGATCGCGATCATCGCGCTCGGCATGCGTTTCTTCGAGCGTCGCTGGCCGCTGGAAAAGTCTGGCCCGGACGATCGGCTGATCCGCGTCGATCAAGTCTATACGGTGCTTAACAAGCTCGGCATCGTCCCGCTTGCCATCTTCATCGTCACCTATCCGCTGGTCCAGCATATCGAGCTGCTGGTGCGCACCTGGGGATTCGCGCCGCCACGGCTGGAACGCATTCTGCCCTGGTTGGGCGACAACGCGCTGGCATCGTTCCTCGTCTATTTCTTTCTCTACGATTTCGCCGCCTACTGGCTGCATCGCGCCCAGCATGGTTTTGCCTGGTGGTGGTCCCTGCACAGCCTGCACCACAGCCAGCGGCGCATGACCGTTTGGACCGACGACCGCAACCACGTGGTCGACGACCTGCTGATCAACCTGGCGCTGGTTCTGTTCTCGCAGGTCGTTGGCGTGCAGCCCGGCGAATACGTCATGATCCTGATGATTGGCCGCCTCATCGAGAGCTGGTCGCATGCCAATGTCGACATGAGCTTTGGCCGGGTGGGCGAACGGCTGCTGGTCGGTCCGCGTTTCCATCGTCTGCACCATGCTCTCTCCACGCCGGAGGAGCGCCACATTCAGGATCACAATTTCGCGCCGGTTTTCCCGATCTGGGACATCCTGTTCGGCACGGCAATTTATGACGGCAAGCACCGGCCGACGGGCGTCGACGATGCAGTCGTCGATGCCGACAATGGGCGTGGCTGGCTTGCCCAGCAGGTAACCGTTCTTGGTCGTCTGGTCCGGGCGCTGGTGCCGGGAATCAGGCGGTCTTCAATGCAGCCAGGACTGCGTCCGCCCGCGGAATAGGCGTGACCGCGCCGTATCCAGTGGTCGAGAGGGCGGCCGCGACGTTGGCATAGCGCGCCGCCACGTCGGGCGTGTCGCCAGCCAGGAGACGGGCGAGAAAGGCACCATCGAAAGTGTCGCCGGCGCCCGTGGCATCCACCGCTTCGACCTTGAAGGGCGGCACGCGCGTGCGCCTGTCTTTGGTCGCTATCAACGATCCTTCCGCTCCCATCTTCAAGGCGACCAGCGGCGCACCGAGCCCGAGATAGTAGTCGGCAATGGAGTCGGGGGCGGTGAGCCCGGTGAGCTGTTGGGAGTCGTCGAGGCTCGGCAGGGCGATGTCGCACTGCGCGATTGTGGCGTCGATCACCTGACGCGCCTGGTCGAGCTCCCAGAGCCGAAGCCGCAGGTTTGTATCATAGGACACCTTCACGCCAGCCTTGCGCGCGGCCGCAACCGCGGCAGCGCAGGTGAGGCGGGCGCTCTCGCTGATGGCCTGGCCGATGGCCGAGAGATGGAAGTACCTGGCGCCGGCAATGTAATCGGCGGCGAGCGTTTCCGGCGTCATCAGTGAGGCGGCCGAGTTCTTCCGCAGATAGTCGAACTTGTGACCGGCATCACTGTGCGTCACAAAGCTGACGCCGGTGGGCGCTGTCGGATGACGCATGACTCTGGAAGCATCGACGCCTTCGGTTTTCCAGAGATCCAGGAAAGCATCGCCCATCCAATCCTGCCCGACGCTGGTGAGATAACCTGCGCTGGCGCCCTGTCGCGCCGCGGCAATCGCCACGTTCTGCGAATCGCCGCCAAAGCCCTGCAGCCAGGTCCGGCCGTCGCCTTCCTTGGGCCGATTGAACTCGATCAGGGGTTCGCCGAGGCTGACGATCGCAGGAGAGTTTGCCATGACCGAGATTTGTCATGGGCCTCCTCGAACCTCAAGAGGGCGCCCCAGCGAGACGCTGGACTTCGGGAACGCCTTCTCCCAGGCTTGCGTTAACAAATCTGGAGGAAGCGGATGGCCGACAAGAAGGACAAGTCCGACGAGAAGGGCGGTAAGCGCCGCCTGCGTAGCCGCGAGTGGTTCGACTCCAAGAGCGATCCGACCATGACCGCGCTCTACCTCGAACGGTACATGAACTTTGGCCTTACCCTGGCGGAGCTGCGCAGCGGCAAGCCGATCATTGGCATCGCCCAGACCGGCAGCGACCTCTCGCCTTGCAACCGGCACCACCTCGACCTTGCCTGGCGTATCCGCGACGGCATTCGGGACGCCGGCGGCATCCCGATCGAGTTTCCCGTCCACCCCATTCAGGAATCGGGCAAGCGGCCGACCGCAGCGCTCGATCGCAATCTGGCCTATCTCAGCCTGGTCGAAAGCCTCTACGGTTACTTCTTCGATGGCGTGGTCCTGACCACGGGCTGCGACAAGACCACGCCTGCGATGATCATGGGCGCGGCGACGGTCGACATTCCGGCCATCGTGCTGTCCGGCGGGCCGATGCTCGACGGCCATTTCGCCGGTGGCCTCTCAGGCTCGGGCACCATGGTTTGGTACGCCCGGCAGGAACTCGCGGCTGGCCGCATCGACATGGAACAGTTCATCGAGATGGTGGCGTCGAGCGCGCCCAGTGTCGGCCATTGCAATACGATGGGCACCGCGCTTTCCATGAACAGCATGGCCGAGGCGCTCGGCATGTCGCTCACCGGCTGCGCAGCCATTCCGGGTCCCTACAAGCAGCGCGGCCAGATCGCATACGAAACCGGCAAGCGCATCGTCGACATGGTCTGGGAGGACCTTCGCCCCTCGAAGATCCTGACGCGCAAGGCCTTCGAGAATGCCATCGTGGCAGCCAGCGCGCTGGGGGCCTCGACCAATTGTCCGCCGCATATCAATGCGATTGCCCGTCATGCCGGCGTCGACCTGGTGAACGATGACTGGGACAAGATCGGCTACGACATTCCGCTCCTGGTGAACTGCATGCCGGCTGGCAAATACCTTGGCGAGGCCTTCTATCGGGCCGGCGGCGTGCCGACGGTAATGGCCGAGCTTCTGGCCAAGAAGAAGGTCCATGGCGATGCGCTCACCGTCACCGGCAAGACGATGAAGGAGAATCTGAAGGGTGCTCTTCCGGCAGATGGGGAAGTCATCAAGACCTACGACAAGCCGATGTTGGGGCAGGCGGGCTTTGCCGTGCTGAGCGGAAACCTGTTCGACTCGGCGATTATGAAGACCTCGGTGATCTCGGCCGAATTTCGCGAGAAGTACCTCGAACGAAAAGGCGACAAGGATGCCTTCGAGGGCACGGCCATCGTGTTCGAGGGGCCGGAAGATTATCACCACCGGATCAACGATCCGAAACTGCCGATTGACGAGAACAGTATCCTGTTCATCCGCAATACCGGCCCCGTCGGTTACCCGGGCGCAGCCGAGGTGGTGAACATGCTGCCACCGGACCGGCTGGTGAAGGGGGGTATACTGCTGCTGCCGTGCGTCGGCGACGGCCGGCAAAGCGGCACCTCGGCCAGCCCGTCGATTCTCAACGCCTCGCCCGAGGCGGCCGTCGGCGGCGGCCTGGCGCTGCTCGAGACGGGAGACAAGGTTCGCATCGATATCGGCAAGCGCCGCGCCGACATCCTGATCAGCGATGCCGAACTCGCCAAGCGCAAGGTTGCCTGGAAGCCGAACGTCAAGGAGAGCCAGACGCCCTGGCAGGAACTGCAGCGCAAGTTCGTGGGCCAGCTTGCAAGCGGGGCCTGCCTCGACTTCGCGGTCAACTATCAGCGGATATCCGAGACCAAGGGAGTGCCGCGGCACTCCCACTGACCGTCAGCGGAAGAGACGCTGCTCGACGGAGACCGGCAGGTCGGCCCGATTGATCAAGATGATCGCCCAAGGCGACGTCGGATGGCTCACAGGGCGTACCGGCGGCGGGCCGAGGCTTGCGGCCGCACCGGGCGCGGCAAAGCCTGAGGCTCCGGAAGGCAAGGAGGAGGTGGCGGCGGTCGGCGGTGCACTGGAAACAGGGCGCGGAGCCGTACGCTGAGCCATCATCTGCTCCATCGGCATACGCTCTTCGAACACGACCACGATGCGGTCGCGCCGCCGTGCTGTCGAGAGCACATTGACAGCATAGCCTTCGCTGGCGCGGCGGCCGAGGAAGATACCGACGGCATTCATGCGGCCAGCCTCGAACATGTCTGGCGGCGGACTGCCGACACGGCTCCACAGGCTGCGCCATTCGGCAACTGTACTGGCGACGACATGCTCGGGCTGACGAGTCACTGCCGTGGCGCCCTGCCACTGACGAGCCTCGATGGTCTGGGCGATTGTAGGCGCGGTGGCCAACAGCGCGCCGGCCGACGCAACGCCTATCGTCAGCAGTCGCCGCCGCGGCAAATGGTGAAACACCTGGGAGACCGGCTTGCTAATGAACGGCACGATTGGATCTCGCAGGGACCCGAAAACTGGTTGTTGTGACGGTGCTAAACACCATGACACTTTGGCTCAATTGAGGCGCAGCCTTTGCCGCACTGCACTCACGGAACGTGAACTATAATGCTCGGCAGATTCGCGGCGGCAAAGCCTTTCGTATCAATGTTTTTGGGCCTGTTGCACGAATGCAACAGGTCGGATTGAATCCTTAATCGCTATCGCCGACAGGCAATCGGCGCGAAAGGCCGCCCGTGATCGTGGGGCGAGTTGACGAGCGAGCTGCAACCGATGTCCATGGCCTGGCTGTGGCCAATCGGCGGCGAAGCATGCCTGCAAAGGGTCCTTTCAGGCGGGCGATGCGCGCTCGGTGCCGGCGTGACAGGAAGCGGAACGGGCGCCACACTCGACAGCATGGCCGTCCGTACCGCAGTCGCGCCGCGCTTCCTGCGAGCGGCCCAACCTCTGCCTGCCGCAAGCCGATTGAAACCGACCCTGCTTCTGTCCTTGCAGGCATTCGATGCAGCCGTGCGGCTGGGCAGCTTCAAGGAAGCTGCCGAAGCCTTGCATCTCACGCCGTCAGCGATCAGCCATCGCATACGCAATCTCGAGAGGGCGATGGGTGGGGCGCTGTTCGTCCGGGCGCATCGTGCGGTGGAGGTAACCCCGACAGGACGCACCCTGGCGAGAGCGACCGGACGGGCGTTCGGCGAGCTCGTCCGGGCAACCTCGCCGCTGGTCGGGGTAGAAGCCAGCCGTCGGCTAAGATTGAGCGTCTCGCCGCTCTTTGCTTCGGCCTGGCTCCTTCCGCGTATCGCGGATTTCATGGCACGCCATCCAGACATCGAGCTGGTCATCGAGAATTCCGTCGGGCCTCTCGATCTCGAAAATGAACCGTTCGACGCGGCGGTCCGAGCAGGCGATGGCACTTGGCCGGGGCTGGTCGGCAAGCATCTGCTCGACCTGCACGCCGTTCCCGTGGCGACGCGAGAGCTGGTGCGGCGATTGAAATTGCGCCGCCCGGCCGACATGGTGCGGGCACCGATGATCCACGTCGTGTCATTTCCGTATGCATGGCCGCAATGGCTCCGCCGAGCCGGAGCGGGAGCCAGCAAGGCAAAGCAAGCGGTATGGGTCGATAGCTTCGAAGCGGCCCTCCAACTCGCGGAACGCGGCGCCGGCGTCGCGCTCGGCCTGACGCCATTGTTCGCAGACCGCGAGGCGGCCGGAACGCTCTGCCGACCCGTAGCCCTCACCAATCCAACCGGTGCCTATTGGCTGCTGCATCGTCCGGAAGAAAGCCACAACGCCGCATTACGGGGCTTCAAGCGCTGGCTGATCGCCGGGTTGGCCGCCAACAGTTGAATCTCGCTCAAGCGTCGGTCCGTTGCTTTCTTTTGTCCTGTCCTGAGCCTCACCTATGCTCGACCAAGCAGAATGAGAAGGAACACCAGCATGAAGCCGGGAATGGATGATCAATCGGTAGCGCAGCGCGTCCTCGATCATATGGCCAACGGCACGACCGATCTCGGTGACGAGGTCTGGCGGGAACCTGTCGCCAACTATCGTTCGACGGATCGAATGAAAGCCGAGATGGAGCGAGTGCTCCGTCGCTCTCCGGTTCCTTTCTGTCCTTCGGCCGCGCTACCGGAAGTCGGCTCGTACATCGCCCGCGAAGCCGCAGGCGTGCCGCTGGTCGTAACGCGGGGCGTTGACGGCAAGGTACGTGCGTTCCGCAACGCCTGCCGACATCGGGGCATGCAGATCGCCGAAGGGGCGGGGTGTGCTCGCGCCTTCGTCTGCCGCTACCATGGCTGGACATACAATCTCGAAGGACGCCTGCGCCATATCCCGCACGAAGGCGGCTTCCCAGGCTTCGACAAGGAGGCGCATCCGCTGATGCCAGTCACGGCGACGGAGCGCCTTGGTCTCGTCTTCGTGACTCAGGACGAACCTGCCGCAGGCGGCGATCCGCTCGAAGGGCTCGACAGGCTGATCAACCCCGACCAACGGTTGTTCGCGACCGCCGAACGGGACTTTGACGTCAACTGGAAGATCTTCCTCGAGAGCTTTATCGAGGGTTATCACATCAAGTCGACTCACCCGGACAGCTTCCTGCCGTACGGGTTCGACAATCTAAATGTCATCGACCTGTTCGGCCGCAACAGCCGGGTTACCTATCCGTTCCAGCGCATCAAGAAGCTGGCCAAGGTGCCGCCGCGGGAGCGCCGCGTCGAAGGGCTCCTTACCTATGTCTATCACCTGTTTCCCAATGTGCTGGTGACCGTGCTGTCACGGCATACCAACGTGATCATCCTGGAGCCGCTGGCGGTCGATCGCACGCGCCAATTCACCTACACGCTGAGCAACGGCGGTGGCGACGATCCGGCGGCGATCGCGGAGGCAAAGCGGGACGCCGAGTTTGTTGGCAACACCGGTGCCCTGGAAGACCGCGCCGTCGTCCATGCCATCCAGCGCGGCCTTGCCAGTGGCGCCAACGAGGCTTTCACGTTCGGCCACTTCGAGAGCGCCATCGTCCACTTCCACCGGACGCTGACGACGGCGCTCTCCGCAACGTAGACCGCGGCTCAGCCGCGCTTCACCTTGTCGGCGGCATTGGTCGACTGGATCTGCTCGCGAATGCGGCGCCAGTCGTCTTCGCTATAGGACATCATGTTGGAGAACGTGCCGTTCCCCATGATGCCCATGCCACCGTCGATGGCGATGACCTCGCCGTTGATGTACTCGACTTCCTCGCTCATCAGGAACGCGGCCATGTTGGCAAGCTCGTGCGGCTTGCCGACTCGACCCATCGGGTTGCGGGTGTTGTAACGGCTGTCGTTGCCTTCCTGCAGCGGATTGAGGCGAGCCCAAGCGCCTTCGGTCGGGAAGGGGCCCGGCGCGATGGCATTCAGGCGTATGCCGTGGCGCGCCCATTCGACGGCGAGGCTCTGGGTCATGACGGCGACACCGGCTTTAGACATCGCCGAGGGTACGACGAAGGGGCTGCCGGTCCATACCCAGGTCGTGAGGATGCTGAGGACGCTCGCCTTCCGCTTCTCGGCGATCCAGCGCTTGCCGCAAGCGTTGGTCATGTAGAACGTGCCGTGCAGGACGATGTTGGCGATCGCGTCGAAGGCGCGCGGGCTCAGATCCTTGGTCTGCGAGATGAAGTTGCCGGCGGCGTTATTGACCAAGCCATCTAGCGGGCCCGTTGCCCAAATCTGCTCGATCATCTCCTCGACCGCCGTGGCGACGCGGATATCGACGGTGTGCACATCGACTCGCCGGCCGGGGTGTTTTTCCATCACCTGCTTGGCGGTTTCCTCGAGGACGCCACCGCGCCGGCCACATATCACACAGTCTGCACCCAGCTCGACGAACTTCTCCACCATCATGCGACCGAGGCCCGTTCCGCCGCCGGTGACGAGGAAACGCTTGCCTTTGAACAGGTCGTTTTTGAACATCGAACTCACCTCCCGAAAACTTAAGAACATTTCGTCTAGTTTGAGCCGCGAATCCCCACAAGCCCTGTTGCTTAGTCCATCCGGGATGCTAGGATTTCCGCATAACAACACGGGATCGTTGAATGACGACCCAACAGGGAGAGACGAGCGGGGACGTCGGTTCGGTTGAGCTGCGTGGTAAGGTCAAGTGGTTCAACGCTGTAAAGGGCTATGGGTTCTTAGCCCTCGATAGTGACAACAGCGACGCGTTCCTGCATGTGACGACACTTCGTCAGTCTGGGCATGAGGATCTCAAGCCCGGGGCAACGGTTGTGTGTGCTGGCGTGCGCGGCCCGAAAGGCTGGCAGGTCATGAGGGTGCTCGACGTCGACTCGTCGACGGCCGTTGCCATTGCGCCCAAGCCGCCACCGATTCCGGATGGCGTCGCCATGGGTGAGTACATTGCAGCTCTTGTGAAGTGGTACAATAATGAGCGCGGCTATGGCTTCGTCACGCGCGAAGCTGAGGACGGAGATATCTTCGTCCATGCCGCAGTCTTGCGACGCCACGGCATGGATTCGCTAGCTCCTGGCCAGAAGGTGATGATCCGGATTGCCGAAGGCCAGAAGGGCCTTCAGGTCGTCGAGATCAGGGCCACTTGATTTCCATTCACCTGATGTCTCGCAGGTAGCTGTCGAGGGGCGCTGCCTGCTTGATGAGGCCACGCTTCGCAAGGAAGCCGGCAAAGGCTTCGTAGCGCGCGCGGTCCAACGCGGCAGGATCGTCGGCGAGCAGGGGAAGCGTGTCCTTCCAGGCAAGCTTGTTAAGCTCGTTGTCGAGTTCCTTGCCGTACTTGGAGAAGATCGCCCATCCTTCGGCCGGATTGGCCTTCAGCCAGGTAGTCGCCTCGGCGATCGCGGCAAGCAGCTTCTTGGTGCGGGCGATGTCGACCGTCTCGCGTTTCGCCAGGAGGATCAGCTCGTCATACATTGGCACGCCGTGCTTCTCGACGAGCCAGAGCCGGCCCTTCGTCTTGTTGATCTCGAGGTCGTTCAGTTCGAAGTTGCGGAAGGCGCCGATCACTCCGTCGACCTGCTTGCTCATCAGAGCCGTCGTCAGGGCGAAGTTGACGTTGACGAGGGTGACGTCCTTCAACAAGAGGCCGGCGCTCTCCAGCATGGCGCCAAGGACGGCCTCTTCGAAGCCCGAAACTGAATAGCCGATCTTGCGTCCCTTGAAGTCGGCGATGGTTTTGATGGGCGAGTCTTCGAGGGCGACCAGCGAATTCAGCGGCTGGGCGACGAGGACACCTACCCGCACCAGAGGCAGCCCCTCGGCCGCCAGCATCTGCAGGGTCGGCTGGTAGGAGACGGCATAGTCGGCTTGGCCCGCAGCCACCAGCTTGGGCGGCGCATTGGGGTCGGCAGGCGCGATCATCTCGACGTCGAGGCCGTGCTTGGTGAAGAGGCCACGCTGCTTGGCGATCACCAGCGCGGCATGGTCGGGATTGACGAACCAGTCGAGTAGAAGGCGAACTTTGTCCTGCGCAGCCGCAGGCAACGCGGCGCAGACTAGGGCCAGTGTGGCAATCAGTTGGACCAGTAGTTTCATCGTCAGTCTCCTTGAAACGATTGCCACGGCACCAACCGCCGCAGGAGGCGGTCGGTGGCCGTGTAAAGCCCGAGGCCGAGCAGGCAGAGAACGAACAGGGCGGCGAAGGCGAGCGGCGTCTGTCCGCGTGCGAGCTGCTGGGTCATCAGATAACCAAGACCGGCGCTTGCGCCGACCCATTCCCCGATCACTGCGCCGATCGGTGCCACCGCCGCAGCGATCCGGGCGCCGGACGCAAAGGCAGGCAAGGCCGCAGGCAGCTTGATCTGCAGGAGGATCGCGCGTGGCGGCGCATCCATCGTACGCGCCAACTCGAGCCAGCCTTCGTCGGTTCGGCGCAGGCCATCGTAAAGGCTGCTGACGACAGGAAAGAAGATTACCAGGGCGGCCATCGCGACCTTCGAAGCCATGCCGTAGCCCAGCCACAGAACCAGCAGAGGCGCTACGGCAATCACGGGTATGGCCTGAGAGACGATCACCAAGGGCAAGGCCCAACGCCGCCAGCCAGCCGAGGCTGCAAAGACGATGGCAAGGGCCGCGCCGAGGGTCAGGCCCAGCGCAAAGCCCAGGATCATCTCGGTGCCCGTCCAGAGAGCCTGCTCCAGGAGGAGGTCGAAGCGATCGACCAGGATCGACGCGATCCGCGACGGAGGCGGCAGTATATAGGTCGGCACGCCCGTGAGTCGCACGAGGAGTTCCCACGCCGCGAGCAGGCCCAGCGCGGTTATGAATGGCCTCATGCCGCGCCTCGAAGATCGCGGATCAGGCGTGCCTGAAGGGCGAGCAAAACCGGATCGGCGGGGTCGCGCGGCATAGGGCCCGGCGGGACGATTGCGGGGCCGACGGTGAAAGGGGATCCGTGCAGGACCCGGACTTCGTGGCCCACGCGCAGCGCTTCGAGGGGGTCGTGGGTAACCAGCACCGCCGTTCGCCCGGCCAGCAGGCGCACGGCAAGATCCTGCAGGTCGAGCCGCGTCACGGCATCGAGCTGCGCGAACGGCTCGTCCATGAGGATCACCGGCCGGTCCTCGCAAAGGGTTCGGGCCAGGGCTGCACGCTGGCGCATGCCGCCGGAGAGGGTGCGTGGCAGGGCATTCAGCCTGCCACCGAGCCCAACCTCGGCCAGCAGGGCGCGGGCGCGCGGTTCGGCGGCGCGGCGGGCGGCCTCGTCGCCGCGCAGGCGGTAGCCCAGGAGCACGTTGTCGAGAACCCCGAGCCAGGGGAGCAGCCGATCCTGCTGTGCCATGTAGGCAAGGGGGGCTGCGCGTGTTGTGCCGGGAAGAAGGCCGGCGAGGTGGCGGAGCAGGGAGGTCTTGCCGACGCCGCTGCGCCCAAGCAGGCAAGTCGTCTGACCTGCAGGAGCCTCAAAGAATAGCCGATCGGCAACAAGGTAGCCGCCGAAGGCGATGCGCGCGTCGCGCACGGAGAGAGAAGGAACGACCAACACAGCCACCAGTCCCTACGCCGGCATTAACCGGATCAGGTTCCCGGGGTCGTCCTTTCGGACCTCTCAGCCGCAAAGCGGCTCCCCCCGATGAGCGGGGCCACTATGGTTACAGAGCCTCGGTCACGCAAGCGTCATCCGTTTGACGAAATCGCCGCCCACGCTCTATCCATGGCTATGGCATTTGCTGGTCCCGGAGTGCGGCTTGGCCGTCGACTCCTTCTCGCTGCACCGTTCGCTTTGGCGGCCGGCGCCGTCCTCGCGCAGAACAGCGGGGACATCCAGTTCCAGCGTTCGTCACTGCTGATCGAAACCGGCGGCCGCCAGCTCAAGTTCGATGTCGAGCTGGCACTCAACGATGCCGAGCGGGCGCGGGGCCTCATGTTCCGCGAGAAGCTTGGCCCTTACGACGGGATGTTGTTCGATTTCTTCCAGGAGGCGCCGGTCAGCTTCTGGATGAAGAACACGCTGATCCCGCTTGACATGCTCTTCATCGCTGCCGATGGCACGATCCGCAGTATTCACGCCAATGCCGTGCCGCATTCGACGGATCCGATTCCCAGCAAGTTTCCGGTGCGTGCCGTTCTCGAGATCAACGGCGGCAGTGCCCGGATGCTCGGCATCAAGCCGGGGGACAAGGTCAAACACCAGATCTTCGGCAACATCTGAATCCTCAGCGCTTCAGGGCGCAGGTCATCCCGTCGCCGACGGCAAGCAAGACCAGGTCGACACGTTTGTCGGACTTGAGTTTGGCGTTAAGCGCGCGGATTGCCTGGGTATCGGTATCAGTATCGCCCGGGTCGGCGACCGAACCACCCCACAGCACATTGTCGACCAGGATGAGACCGCCGGGACGCACCAGCTTGAGGCAGCGCTCGTAGTAGGTGTCGTAGTTCTCCTTGTCGGCATCGATGAAGGCGAGATCGAGCTGTTCGGTCAGGCCTTGTGCCAGCAGCCAGTCGAGCGTGTCCTGTGCAGGGCCGAGAGTGAGTTCGATGCGTCCATCGAGACCCGCTTCCTTCCAGTAGCGACGCGCGACGTTGGTCCAGTCGGCGCTGACGTCGCAGCACCAGAGCTTGCCATTGGCCGGAAGAGCCTCGGCGATGCAAAGCGAGGAATAGCCGGTGAAGGTACCGACCTCCACGGCACGTCGGGCGCCGATCATCCGGGCGAGCAGGCCGATCTGTTGGCCTTGATGAGCTGAAATTTGCATGCCTGCGCCCGGCATTTTCGCCGTTTCCTCGCGCAGCCGCCGGCGCAGCGGCGGCTCACGTAGCCAGTTTGCATCGACATAGTCGGCAACGGCGCCTTCGATTTTCGGCCAGCTCTTCATGGTCTCTCCGGTTGGCGCGACTGGCTTGGCCCGCTAGGGTCCTGGCTCTGTCGAGTGGTAGGGCTTGAGGAACGATAATGTCGGATATCGAGATCGCGCGGCGCGCAATCAAGAAGCCAATGAACGAAGTCGCCGGACGGCTCGGCATCCCAGATGAAGCGCTGGAGCCCTATGGCCGCGACAAGGCCAAGCTCGACGGCACTTTCCTGAAGTCGCTCGAAGGCCGCAAACAAGGGCATCTGATCCTGGTCACCGCCATCAGCCCGACCAAGGCCGGCGAAGGGAAGACCACGACCACGATCGGTCTCGGCGATGCACTCAACCGCATCGGCAAGAAGACAGCCATCGCATTGCGCGAACCAAGCCTCGGTCCTTGCTTCGGACAGAAGGGCGGTGCCACCGGCGGCGGTCAGGCGCAGATCGTGCCAATGGCTGACATCAACCTGCATTTCACTGGAGACTTTCACGCCATCACGACGGCCCACAACCTGCTGGCCGCGATGCTCGACAACCAAATCTACTGGGGCAACGCGCTGGGCATCGACAGCCGCCGCGTATTCTGGCCGCGTGTGATGGACATGAACGACCGGGCGCTGCGCGATATGGTGGTGAGCCTGGGCGGCGTTGCCAACGGCTTTCCGCGCCAGGGGCGTTTCGACATCACGACGGCGTCCGAAGTGATGGCGATCCTCTGCTTGGCCCGCGATCTCCCCGATCTCGAGAAGCGCCTGTCGCAGATCGTCGTCGCCGAGACGCGTGACGGCAAGCCGGTCACGGCGGGCGACCTCAAGGCATCCGAAGCGATGGCCGCCGTTCTCAAGGATGCCGCCAAGCCCAACCTCGTGCAGACGCTGGAAAACAATCCCGTACTGATCCACGGCGGTCCGTTTGCCAACATCGCCCATGGCTGCAATTCGGTGATCGCGACGCGTGCGGCCCTGGCACTGGGTGACTATGTCGTTACGGAAGCGGGCTTCGGCGCCGATCTCGGCGCCGAGAAATTCCTCGACATCAAGTGCCGGCAGGCTGGCCTGAAGCCGGGGCTCGCCGTCGTCGTCGCGACCGTGCGGGCCCTGAAGCTCCATGGTGGGGCCGACGAAAAGGCTTTGGCGAAGGAGGATGTTGCGGCAGTCGAACGCGGTCTGCCGAATCTGCTGCGCCACGTCGAGAACCTGGGCAAGTTCGGGCTGCCGGTACTCGTCGCAATCAACCGATTCCTGACCGACACGCCTGCCGAGTTGAAGCTGATCGAGGAGAAGTGCGCGGCTGCCGGCGCCCAGGCCCATCTCTGCGAACACTGGGCCAAGGGTGGTGCCGGCGCCGAGGTGCTGGCTCGGGCGGCGGTCGCGACCCTCGACGAAGGTAAGGCCGCATTCAAGCCGCTCTATCCCGACGATCTGCCACTTTCGCAGAAAATCGAGACGGTGGCGCGTGAGATTTATCGCGCATCGGGTCTCTCCATTGCCGGACCGGCACAACGACGCCTCAAGGCGCTGGAAGCGGCGGGCTACGGCAAGCTGCCTGTCTGCATCGCCAAGACGCAGTATAGCTTCGCCGCCGATCCTGAGCTGCGTGGCGCGCCGACGGGCCACACGCTGCCGATCCGTGAGGTGAGGCTTTCGGCCGGTGCCGGGTTCGTCGTGGCACTCGCCGGCGACATCATGACCATGCCCGGCCTGCCGCGTGTTCCCGCCGCCGAACACATCCGCCTCACGGCTTCCGGTGAAGTCGACGGGCTCCACTGACATGCGCCGGTATTCCTTTGTTACGGTCGACGTCTTCACAAACCAGCGGTTCGGCGGCAATCCGCTCGCCGTCTTTCCGGATGCAAGCGGCATGAGCGACGCCGAGATGCAGTCGCTCGCCGCCGAGTTCAATCTCAGCGAAACGACGTTCGTGTTGCCGCCCGACGATCCTGCCAACACGGCGCGGGTGCGCATCTTCACGCGCACGACCGAAATGCCCTTCGCCGGGCATCCTAACGTCGGCACCGGCTATGTGCTGGCGCAGCAGGGCAGGGACAAGAACGGCAAGCTGCTGTTCGAGGAACTGGCCGGCCTCGTCGAGATCGAAATCCAGCGCAATGAATCGGGCGGCCCGGTAGGTGCGACGATCGCCGCGCCGCAGCCACTATCACTCGGCGTCGAGCTACCTGTCGAGGAGATCGCGGCCTGTGCCGGCTTGAAGACAGACGAAGTGATTGTTCAGTCGCACAGGCCGATCCAGGCGTCGCTCGGCAACCCTTTCGTCATTGCCGAAGTCGAGGCGGCGGCGCTGAAGCGCGCCGCGCCGGACATCGCGGCCTTCCGCAAATCGGTGACGCGTGAGAGTGCGCTCAAGGGCCGGCTCGGACTCTATCTTTATGCGCACGAAGGTGAGGGCAGGGTTCAGGCGCGGATGTTCGCACCGCTCGGCGGTACGTTCGAGGATGCCGCGACCGGCAGTGCGGCAGGGCCGCTCGGCGCATTGCTGCTCTCGCTGTCGAGCGATGCCGAGAAGCGGCTCGACATTCGTCAGGGTGTCGTCATGGGCCGGCCGAGCCTGCTGCAGGTGGTGGCTCGTCGTGGTGCAGATGGTATCCGTGCGACGATCGCCGGGCAGTGCGTTCCGGTCCTGCGCGGAGAAGCCGAGCTCTAGGTCAGTGGGGCTTGAAGGCGTGCTGCTTCAGCGCTTCGAGCGACACGACATGCAGGGTGGCCGCATGCGTGGCTTCGAGGACGACCAGCGGCGCTGCGTCGGCGTCGAGCGCCTCCTTCCAGCGGCTGGCGCAGAGGCACCAGCGGTCTCCCGCCTTCAGGCCGGCGAAGCCGTATTGCGGCATCGGCGTGCTGAGGTCGTTGCCACTTGCCTTGGAGAAGGCCAGGAATTCGCTGGTCATGACGGCGCAAACCGTGTGCAGGCCGACATCCTCGCGGCCGGTATTGCAGCATCCGTCGCGATAGAAGCCGGTTACCGGGCTTGTGGAGCAGGGCTCCAGCACGCCGCCGAGGACATTGATCGACGGCGCGCGGCCTGGGCGGCCTTCTTCAGGCGTCTGATCGAACATGCGTCACTCTATCATCCAGAAATTGCACTTTCGAGCGGCCCGGCCCGCTGGTAGAAACCCTCGCGTCATTGTGGCGGTGTCGGCAACGGGGCGTAGCGCAGTCTGGTAGCGCGTCTGCCTTGGGCGCAGAAGGTCGTCGGTTCGAATCCGGCCGCCCCGACCAGCACCAGCACACCGTCGACGGAGAAGCGGGGGCCATGCAGGTACGTATCTTCAAGCCGGCCAAGACGGCCATGCAGTCCGGTCAGGCGAATACTTTGGAATGGGTGCTCGAACCGGAGCCGTCGCGCAAGGAGATCGATCCGCTGATGGGCTGGACTGGATCGCGCAATACAATGCAGCAAGTCCGGCTCTTCTTCCCGACATTGGAAGAAGCCAAAGCTCATGCTGAAAAGAATGGCTGGCAGTATACGATCGAGCAGCCGCATAGCCGGCCGATCAGACCCAAGGCCTACGCCGACAATTTCGCCTACGGACGCATTGGCCGCTGGACACACTGATCGCGCATATTTTGCCGTCGCATTCAACTCCGGCCCGCGGAGAGGGGCTCGTGTCGCGTTGACTGAGGCGCCCGTAGCTCAGGGGATTAGAGCAACCGCCTTCTAAGCGGTAGGTCGTTGGTTCGAATCCAACCGGGCGCACCATTCTTCCTTGCATTGCCTGTGTCATGCCTTTGCAAGGCTGCGTCCGAAAATTGTGTGCGATTCATTCGCAATATCGTCTTTCCTCTATGATAATGACTTGCATTCGCCCTTGTTGAGGGGGGACGCGTTTTTATCGGGGGAGTTTTCATGGCGAAGCGTACGCCGGCAACGACAGCCCTTCTTGGTTTGCTCGTAGCCCCAACCGCCATGGCCCAGCAGTCGCCGGCCAGCACGACACCTCAAGACCCTACGGCACCACCACCGACTGAAAATAAGCCTGGCGACCCGGCCACCGGCGCGCCGGCCACCATGCAAACCATCACGGTCTCCGGCAGTCGCCCCAGCGAAGACTTTCAGGTTACGCGTGGCTCGATCAACCGGCTCGGCGCCGGGAACCTGATGGACGTGCCGCAGTCGGTCGTCGTCATTAACAGGGCGCTGATGCAATCGCAGGGCGTCACGACCCTCGACCAAGCCGTCCGCAACGCACCAGGTGTGACTATCGGCTCGGCCGAAGGCGGTAACATCGGCACCAACATCAATCTGAACGGCTTCTCTGCCCGTACAGACATCTATCTCGACGGCATGCGCGACCGCGGCCAGTACTATCGCGATGTCTTCGCCCTGGAGCAGGTCGAGGTCCTGATGGGCCCGTCGTCGATGCTGTTCGGCCGCGGGTCGACCGGCGGCGTCATCAACCAGGTGATGAAGAAGCCCTTCCTGAAGCAGGCGACGGAACTCAGCCTCTCTGCCACGACGAATGGCCTCGTGCGCACGACGGCTGACGTCAACGTGCCGTTCGAGGAAACCAACGCGGCCCGCGTCTCGATGATGTTTCAGGCCGGCAAGGCCTCGACCCTGGATCAGACGAACGTGCTCGACTTTGGCATCGCTCCCTCGGTGAAGCTCGGCATCGGAACGCCGACCGAAATCACCCTGTCCGCGATCCTGCAGCATAAAAAGGATCAGGTGGCCTATGGCGTGCCGAACCTCAACGGCTTCCCGCTCAACGCTCCGCGCAACACGGCCTGGGGCTTCAACTCCGACTACACGGCCCAAGATGTCGTCGCGCTGAATGCCACGGTCGATCATAAGTTCAATCTGAACCTCAGCCTGCGCAACCAAACCGAGTTCGTGTGGGTGAACACGGCTGTCCAAGAGACATCGGGCGGTTTCGTGGGCTCGCTTGCGCCAAACGGCTCCTTCGTTGCGGCGCCGGCCGCCTGGCCGGGCGGGCCGGTCCAGAGCGGCCTGCCGCTCAGCTCGCTCTACGTTCGCCAGTTGAGCCGAGATCGCAACATCAACGACATTACACTCGAAAACCAGACTGAGCTGACGGCCAAGTTCAACACCGGCTCCATCGGTCACACGCTGCTCGCCGGCGTCGATCTGAACTACGAGTCCTACACTAACAAGGCTTTCTCGCGCACTGGCACCTGTAATGGCACCGCGCTGCCGACCGGCTCGGTAGGCTGTGTGCCCGCCGGCTTTACGACGGGCGGGGATACGCCGGCGAACGTGCCGTCGGTCCCGGGTAACTATGCTTCGTCGCAGGCATGGGGCGCTGGCATCTACGCCAACGACACGATCCAGGTCATGCCGTGGCTGAAGCTGGTCGGCGGCGTGCGCTGGGACGTCTATACGGCGCAGATCGGCAACTCGATCAACTCGGCGAACACCCCTGGCAACACGGCCGTTCCGTACTATACGCAGACGGACACATACACGAGCGTGCGTGCCGGCATCATTCTTGAGCCGACACCGGAGCAGTCCTACTACTTCTCCTACAGCACTTCGTTCAATCCATCGCTTGAGCAGCTTACGTCGACGACCGGCACGACGGCGCTGCCGCCGGAGACGAACGCAGGGTTCGAGATCGGCGCCAAGTACGAATTGCTGAAGGGCAACTTGTCTCTCAACGGTGCGCTGTTCCGCATCGTCAAGAACAATGCCCGTACCACAAATCCCGACGGCACGTTCTCGCCGACCGGCCAGATCCAGGTGCAGGGCGCTCGTATCGGTTTTGCCGGCCGCATCCTCCCCGAATGGCAGATCTTTGGCGGCTACGCCTATCTCGACGGCAGGATCCTGAACGGCACGGCGGCCAACACCACGGGCAACGTGCCGCTCAACACGCCGAGAGACTCCGGCAACATCTGGACGACCTACACGATCAAGGACACCTACGAGATCGGCGGCGGCATGTTCTACATGGGCGCGCGCTACGCCAACAACCAGAACACAGTAACGGTCCCGGCCTACACCCGCTTCGACCTGACAGCAGCTTACAAGCAGCCGAAGTACGACGTGCGCCTCAACGTCTACAATTTGTTCGACACGATGTACTACGAAGGCGTCATTGCGTCGGATGGCGGCCGCGCGGTGCCAGGCGCAGGCATCACGGCGATGCTTACCCTCAACTATCGCCTGTGAGGGAGGCGGCCGCTCGGACATGCTGATCTGCATTCCCAATGTGCTCGATGCCGCGCAGATCGTCAGTCTGCGCGAGCGGCTGGACCGCGCCAATTCCTGGGTGGATGGCCGCGTCACCGCCGGATATCAGGGCGCTCCGGTAAAATTCAACCAGCAGATCGACGAACTCTCCGACGTGGCGATGGCATGCCAACGGATCGTCGTTTCGGCACTTGAACGTCACCCGACGTTCATCAGCGCCGTGTTGCCGAACGCCATCTATCCGCCGATGTTCAATCGTTACGGTGAGGGCATGAAGTTCGGGGCGCATGTCGACGGTAGCGTGCGCATCAACCCGCAGACCGGGGCCAAGCTGCGTACGGATGTGTCGGCGACGCTGTTTCTTACCAATCCCGACGATTATGACGGCGGCGAACTGCAGATCGAGGATACGTTCGGCCGTCACAGCATCAAGCTCGGTGCCGGCGATATGGTCGTCTATCCGGCGACCAGTCTGCATCAGGTCACGCCGATCACGCGGGGTACGCGCACGGCCTGTTTCTTCTGGGTGCAGAGCCTGATCCGTGAGGACAGCCAGCGTGCGCTGCTTCACGATATGGACAACGCCATCCAGCGCCTCAACCAGACCGATGCCGACGAGATCGCGCGGCGATCGTTGATCGGCTGCTATCACAACCTCGTCAGGCAATGGAGTGAGACCTGATGGGCACCGCCGCCGCTACTGCCCTGGGAAGCAACAAGGTCAACCGTCGACTGACCTTCGTGCGCTGGGTCAGACGTACGCACGGTTGGTTCGGCCTGTGGGGTGCACTGCTCGGGCTAATGTTCGGTTTCAGCGGCATCTGGCTGAACCATCGCGCCACCTTGAAGATGCCGCTGCCTGACCAGCATCAAGCTCAGACTGAACTCGCGCTGCCCGATCCACGTCCGGAGACCATCGACGCCCTGGGCGCCTGGCTCCAGAAGTCGTTCAAACTCGACCGCCCGGCCAACAGCACGCGCATTGAGCGCGCCCGTCTGGTGCCGTGGGCCGAGCGGGGAGCGGGGCAGGGCAGCGACGCTCGGCCACTCATGCAGCCCGAGCGCTGGACCCTGAACTTCGGCGGACCCAACAAGGTCGTGCAGGTCGAATACTGGGTTGGCAACAAGTCGGCGAACGTGCGCACGACGAAGAATGGCTTCGTCGCGACACTGACCAACCTGCATAAGGGCGCAACCATGCCCGTGCCCTGGATCCTGCTGATCGACACCCTGGCCGGCAGCATGATCTTCCTGTCGATCAGCGGCGCCATCCTGTGGTGGGAGACGCATCGTCGCCGGACAGTCGGGATTGCGATCTTCGGCGTAGCCGTTGCCGTCACGATGGCGCTCGCCGTCGGCCCATTGCAGCTCTAGGGGCATGTCGTGACCGCATCGCCCACCTCGACGATTCCGCCATTGGCTGGCGGTCAACCCGGACCTTCTCGCGAACCATTGTCGCTCTGGATGCGCGGCGGCCTGCTGGCATTCGTCATCTTCTTCCATGTCGGCGGCGGCTGGGCGCTGAGCCAGGTCGAGCCGGTCAAGCTGATCGTGGGCGATGTCGCGCCCATGGAAGTGCGCATGGTGTCCGCCGCCGAACCTGCGCCGCCGGAGATCCCCCTGGCCGAAGAGCCTCCACCACCTGAAATTCCGTTGCCGGAGCTGGCGACCGCCATCGAACCGCCGCCTCCCGATTTGCCGCCGCCGGAGTTTCCGGTGGAGGCAAGGCCACCGGAGCCACCGAAACCTCCTGAGAAGCCCAAACCGCCACCGCCCAAGCCGGTGCAGAGGCCGCCCCAGCCAAAGGCGCCGGTCGATACGACCCCGCAGCAGGCCGCCCCGAGAGCGCCGGCTGCGCCGCGGACCGTGCAGGCCTCGCAGCTCGGTTATCTCGTGCCGCCCAATCCGGTCTATCCGGCACGCTCGCGTCGTGCAGGCGAGCAGGGGACGGCCACGGTCCGTGTGCTGGTCGATATCACCGGCCGCCCCAGTCAGGTTTCGTTGCAATCGTCGTCAGGCCATACCGCCCTCGACGAGGCAGCCATCAGCGCCGTACGCGCCTCGCAGTTCCGCCCCTATTCGGAAGGCGGGCTGGCACAGGCGGTATGGGTTCTCGTTCCGATCAGATTCGTGTTGCAGTAGGAGAGCGTCTCATGGGCGATGCATCGAGTTTGGGCTTCGGCCATTTCATCGCGCAGTCGGACCTCGTCGCGAAGGTCCTGCTGGGCGTACTCGCGGTGATGTCTGCAATCTCCTGGTACCTGATCATCTACAAGGGGATCAGCCAGGTTGTGCGCCAGGGGCGCAGCAAGAAGTTCCTCAACTTCTTCTGGAGTGCGACCTCGCTCGAGGCCGTGCAGAACGAACTTACGGTTCATGGCGTGCGCGAGCCGTTCGGCCACCTGACAGCGCATTCGCTGCATGCCCAGGCGCATCATGCCAAGTTCGGCGCCGCCAAGCTCGAAGAGGCCGGCAGCGAGCAGGAGTTCCTGACGCGGACCATCAAGAAGGTTCTCGACGAGGAGACCACGGCGTTGGAGAACGGCCTGACGATGTTGGCGACCATCGGCGCCACCGCGCCGTTCGTCGGCCTGTTCGGCACGGTGTGGGGCGTCTACCACGCGCTGGTCGCCATCGGCATGAGCGGCTCGGGCATGCTCGACAAGGTCGCGGGGCCGGTCGGCGAGGCGCTGATTATGACGGGCATCGGCCTCGCCGTCGCCCTGCCGGCGGTCATGGGCTACAATTGGCTTACCCGCTCCAATCGCGTGCTGACCGCCAAGCTTGACGCTTTCGCCTTCGAGCTGCTGACCTTCCTGTCGATGGGCCGCGCCTTGCAAGCCGGTCGCGCTCGGACGGCCGGCGCGCCGCTCGCGGCCGTAAGCTGAGCGGAGGCGACCATGGCTTTCGGAAGCTTCGAGCGCAAATCCTCCTCTCAGCCCATGGCCGAGATCAACATGGTGCCGTTGATCGACGTCGTGCTGGTGCTGCTGGTGATCTTCATCGTGACAGCGCCACTTCTCACGAACGTCGTTAAGCTGGACTTGCCACGCGCGACGGCCAACGCCGAGCTGCAGAAGCCGGAGAAGATCGAGTTTGCCATCGATGCCCAGGGCGGCTTGTTCTGGAACGGCGAACGGCTGACGCGCGAAGACGCGATTGCACGGTTCACCGAGGCCGGCCAGAAGCGGCCGCAGCCCGAGGTCTACCTGAGGGCGGATCAGACGGTGCCGTATCGCTACGTCGCCCAGACCCTAGCCGACGCCTCCAAGGTTGGCCTGTCGAAAGTGGCCTTCGTCAGCGAGCCCGAACGCTAGCTTCCAATCGGCTACGTGCGCGAGCCTGCGAAGCTCACGGTGGCGACGCCGGCGCCGACCAGAAGGCCGCCGCCGACCTTGTTGACCACACCGATCGCCCGAGGGTTCGAGGCAAAGCGACGGGCGCGCGAAGCGACAAGCGCGTAGCCGAAGGCATTGGCGAAGGCCAAAACCAGGAAGGTGGTCTCGAAGACCAGCATCTGGGTCAGGAAGTCTCCTGTCGGATCGAGGAAGGCGGGCAGGAAGGCCACGAAGAAGGTGATGCTCTTGGGGTTGAGCGCCGTCACCAGCCAAGCGTGCCCCAGCATCTTCACCGCCGATATGGCATCCGTCCGTGGCTGGGCGTCCAGTGTCCCGCCAGCACGCCAGAGCTTGATGCCCAGGTAGACGAGGTAGGCGGCGCCCAGCCATTTCAGGATGGTGAACAAGGTCGCCGACGTGGCGAGCAGGGCGCCCAGTCCCAGCATCGAGAGTGTCATGGCTGTGAAGTCACCCAGGGCGACGCCTACTGCCATCGGCAATGCCGTACGCCAGCCCTGTCCCAGAGCGTAGGACACAACCAGAAGGACGGTCGGTCCCGGAATGACCAGCAGGATGGTCGACGCGGCGGCGAAGGCCGCCCAGCTCTCGAAACTCATGGGCAAAACACTCCACAGATTTCGGCGATCAAGCCATGTATAGATTGAGGCGTCAGCCGGAATTTGGCCTCTTTCCATCGTCAAGATTATCGGCTTACGATCTTGCCGGAGGCCGAATGAACCGTCCTAAGACCCGAGGCTACCATCATGGCGACCTGCGCGAAGCGCTGGTAGCGTCAGGCCGCAAGCTCCTGGAGGAGAAAGGCGTTCGCGGCTTCACGCTGCGTGAATGCGCCCGGCGTGCCGAGGTATCCCATGCAGCACCAGCGCATCATTTCGCCTCGATGGACGACCTTCTGGCGGAGCTCGCGATGCGAGGCTTCAAGGAACTGAGCGCCTCCATGACAACCGAGTCCGAACGGGCCGGCGGTGACGGTACAGCCCAGCTCGTCGGCCTGGGAGTTGGATATATGGCCTTTGCCGCGGCCAATCCCGTCCTCTTCCAGCTGATGTTCAGCCGGGAGGCCAATCGCCTCGAGGTGGCCGAGGGAGCTTCCGAGATCCGCCGCCTGCAGGCTGCCGCCGTCGACGCTGCCCTTCAGTCGGCCGACACGCAGGTCTCGGGCGAGGTCCGTCAGCGCATGAGAGATTTTGCCTGGGCAACGATGCATGGCTTCATCACCCTCGTGCTGGAGGGCGAAATTGGAGGCCGTGATTCGTCGCGTGGCCTGAAGGCGCGCGGCCTCGCGGCTCTCGCCGCCATGGCCGAAACGGTCGTGCGCTCAGGTGGCAGGTAGGGCGATCCGGAACAGCAGCGCCTCGACATTGTCGCCATAGGCCGCGATCTTGGTGAAGCGCTTCACTAGGTAGCCTTCGTTGGCCGTGATGACCCGTTGCGACGGCAGATTGTCCAAATCCGTCGTTAACTCCACGTAGGGCAGACCCTCCTTGGCGACTTCCGGCAGCAGCATCCTGAGTGCCCTGGTCGCGTAGCCGCGCCGGCGCTTCCAGGCCGGAACGGCATAGCCGATATGGCCGAGGCAATGCGCAGGGAGATCTGGTGTCCCGGGTTGCCAGCGAAAACTGATCGAGCCGCAGAAGCCGTCGTCCCACATCCAACGCCGATAGCCTGGAAGTCTGGCCACGAACGTTCCGTCCGGCAAGGCGATCGGGCCACCCTTGGCGTCGCGATCATCGAGCAAGGCGACGAACGCCGCAGCACCTTCCTCGATGAGTTCGAGTTCATCCCGTGCCGTTTCTTCAGGGTTGATATTGTCCGGCGACCAGCCGCGCTTCAGAGCGGCGACATACTCGCCGAGATAGGCCAGGGAGGGGACGACGAGTTGCAAAGGACTTTCCTGCGGACCGAAGCCTTGCTGTAGCATGCTCGCCTATGAGTTCCAGTCCCGTCCTCGCCCTCGACATCGACGGCGTCATTTCGCTCGGCTACCCCGGCGCCCCTCATCCCTGGTACGCGACCCTGAAGGCCGACTGGGGCTTCGATCACGATGAGATGGCGCGGGATTTCTTCCATCGCGATTTCCGGGAGGTCGTTCGCGGCCGTCTGGATCTCTATGTCGCCCTGCACGACTACCTCGAAGCGAAGGGCCTTGCGGATCGCCTGGACGAGTTCGTCGCCTATTGGTTCGAGAAGGATGCCATCATCGACCGCGAGGTGCTGGCCCAGGCCGATGCTTGGCGGAAGCGTACCGGCGGGCGCTGTTTCGCAGCCTCCAACCAGGAGCACCATCGCGTCGCCTACCTGCGCGACCAGGTAGGGCTCGGCGCTCATTTCGACGAGATCATCTATTCGGCGGCCTTGGGGGTCCCGAAGCCCGAACGGGTGTTCTTCACCAACGCCCAGGCCCGGATGGGCGTGACCGTGGCTCAGTCGATTCTGTTCGTCGACGATTCGGCCGCCAACGTCGACGCGGCGCGTGCCTGCGGCTGGCGGGCCATGCTCTATCGCGGCCCGGAAAGTCTCAAACAAGCGTTGGCGAACTGGGGCTGATCGTCGATTCCATGTTAGAGGTTTGGCCATGCTGATGTTCGACATACCCTTCGGGACGACCGAATGGGACGGCGTGGAGCGCACGGAACACCCCGGCGAAACCGGCAAGGCGTTCTGGCGCACGCGAAACTTCAACAACATCCGTGTGCGCATGGTCGAATACACACCGGGCTATCTCGCGGACCATTGGTGCCAGAAGGGCCATGTCCTGCTGGTGCTCGAAGGCGAGCTGTCGACCGAACTGGCGGATGGGCGGACTGTCGTCCTGAAAGCCGGCCAGAGCTACCAGGTGGCCGATGGCACGCTTGCCCACCGTTCGCGCACCGACAAGGGCGCCAAACTTTTCATAGTGGACTGACATGACGGACATGATCGGATTCATCGGCGTCGGCACCATGGGAGAGCCGATGTGCCGCAACCTGGCGCGCAAGAGCGGCATGACGGTCCTGGCGGCCGATCGCGACGAAGCACCTTTGAAACGGCTGGCTGCCGACGGCGTGAAGGCGGCCTCGGTCGACGAGATCGCCGAGAGCTGCCGCACGATCTTCCTGTCGCTGCCGGGGGGCAAGGAAGTGGAGGAGATCTGTCTCGGCCCGAACGGGCTCACGACCAAGGCAAAGCTCGGCTGGACCGTTGTCGACCTCAGCACGGCGCCGCCCCGTCTGGCGCGGCGGCTCTATGCCGAGTTCGAGGGCAGGGCAGCGGCCTTCGCCGACGCGCCCGTCGCCCGCACGCGGCAAGCCGCCATCGACGGCACGCTGTCGATCATGGTGGGGGCGACATCGCCAACCTTCGGGCGCATCGAGCCGTTGCTGCGCCACATGGCAAGCGAGGTCACGCATTGCGGCGAGGCGGGTGCCGGGCAGACGGTCAAGATCCTGAACAATATGATCCTGTTCCAGACCGTCGTGGCGCTGGGCGAGGCCCTGTCTATCGCGCGGGCTAACGATGTCGATGGCAAGGTCCTGTTCGAGACCCTGACCAAAGGCTCGGCGGACTCCTTCGCGCTGCGCAATCACGGCATGAAGGCGATGCTGCCGGGCGTGTTCCCCGAGCGTGCCTTCTCGACGAAGTACGCGCTCAAGGACCTGAGTTACGCCATCGAAATGGCGGATGAGACCGGCGTGCCGGCGTTGGGCGCCGACGTCGCTCGCGAATTGATGGAGCGTGCCGTGGAACTGGGCCATGGCGAGGAGTACTGGCCCGTCCTGCTGCGCTCCATCGAAGACGCTGCCGGCAAAGGCTAAGCCCCGAAGCCGCCGTCGATTGTCTGCATCGAGCCGGTGATCATCGCGCCGTATGGGCCAGCGAGATAAGCCGTCAGTTCCGCAACCTCGTCGGCGCGGATATGGCGCTTCACCGCCATGAAGCTGTGCATGAGACCCGCCATCGGTCCGTTGGCCGGATTCATGTCGCTGTCGGTCGGGCCAGGCTGCACGCTGTTGACCGTGATGCCGCGGTCGCCGAAATCGCGGGCGAGGCCGCGCACCATTCCCTGGACGGCGGATTTGGTAAGGGCATAGGCAGCTCCACCTGCAAAGGGCATGCGGTCGCCGTTGACCGAACCGATCACGATGATGCGGCCGTCGCGGTTCATCTTCCGCGCGGCTTCGACTGCTGCGTGGTAGGGGGCACGTACATTGACGTCGATGAGACGGTCGACCGCATCCGGCTCGATGGTGAGCGGGTCTCCCAAAATAGCTATGCCGGCATTGACGACCAGTACATCGAGCGCGCCACGGCCGGCGACGGTGGCTGTCAGCGCCTTGCGATCGGCGCTGTCGGTCAGGATGGCCTCCGCTCCCGTCTCCTTGGCCAATGCCTCGGCAGCGTCCTTGGAGCCGGCATAGGTGAACGCGACCCTGCCACTGCCTGCCGCGAAGCGGCGAACGATCGCGGCGCCGATGCCGCGGCTGCCGCCCAGGATCAGAATGTTCTTGCCGGAAAAATCGGCCATGTCGGCCTCCTTGTATTATTTAGTGGTCGCTATATATTAATCCAGCGACCGGCACGCAAGGATTATTTTTAGTGACCGCTACAAAAAAAGCCCAGCCACGCGGGAGGCCTCGCTCTTTCGACATAGACGAAGCAGTCGACAGGGCCGTGAAGCTGTTCCACAGGCGCGGCTACGACGCGGTCGGCGTCGCCGAGCTTGGGAGCGAACTCGGTATCAAGCCGCCCAGCTTCTACGCCGCCTTCGGCAGCAAGGCTGGTCTCTTCGAGCAGGCTCTCGAGCGTTACACGGCAAGCAAGGCCAATGTCTTCAACAACGCACTCCTCGAAGGCGGGTCCGTGGCGGAGGTGATCGAGCGGACATTGCTCGAAGCAGCCCGGATTTACCCGGAGCGGGACGGCACGGCGGGCTGTCTGGTGATAGACGGCGCGCGCAACAGTACCGATCCGGAGGCTCGTGCTCTGGTAGCGGCCCTGAAAGTGGCCGGCCGCGCCCGCATCCGCGATTTCATCGCGACGGAGTTTCCCACACGGGCCGACGAACTCGCGGACCTGCTGGTGATTGCCCTCGCAGGCATGTCGTCGGCGGCACGTGATGGCGCCAAGGCCTCGACACTCAAGGCCTTCGCGGAAGCGGCGAGTCGGGCCTTTCGTCACGAAGCGGCGCGGGCATAGCCTTTCTCGCGCATGCACGTGTCGGCGAGGCGGCTTTCTTCCTGCGATTTGACCGCCTCGAAGCGCTGCTGCCATTCGAGATAGCTCGGCTGACGTCCGCCCCAGCCCGGTGGATAGGGGAAGGGGAAACTGAAGACGTAGCGCCGGTCCGCTTCCTCTTTGGCGACCTGCTTGCACTGCGCCCAATCGGCGGCGGTCGCGGTACTGCCGGTACCGGCCCTTTGCCACGAGCCGGGCGGTCCGCAGGCTGTGGCGCACAGGACCGTCACAAGGCTCAATGTTGCTCGGGCGAGATGCAAATTTTGGCACGCTCCTTGGCTCGATTGCTGGTGCTATGGTCGGCCCCGACAGAATTCATGTGAAGGGGAGAAGAGCGCAATGGCGCGGATTGCAGTGGGCGGTTTTCAGCACGAGACCAATACGTTCGCGCCGCAGCAGGCCACCTGGGAGGAGTTTGTCCGCGCCGACGCCTGGCCGCCGTTGTTGCGCGGGCAGGAAATGATCGCAGGCGTCGAAGGCTACAACATTCCGATTGCAGGTGCGGTCAAGAAGCTCGCGGAGCTTGGCCACGAGATCGTGCCGCTGGCCTGGGCAGCGGCGGCGCCGGCCTCCTACGTCACCAAGGATGCCTACGAGCGGATGTGGAAGCTGTTCGACGAAGATCTGCGCAAGCATGGTCCGTTCGACGCGGTCTACCTCGACCTGCATGGCGCAATGGTCGCCGAGAACACAGAGGACGGCGAAGGCGAGTTGCTGCGGCGCATCCGCGGCATCGTCGGCAACGAACTGCCGATCGTGGCGAGTCTCGACTATCACGCCAACCTGACGCCGGAGATGGCGAAGCTGGCCACCGCTCTGGTCGGCTATCGGACCTATCCGCATATCGACATGGCGGTGACAGGCAGCCGCGCCATCGAGCTGCTGGATAAGCTTCTGAAGGAGAAGCGGCCGGTCTATCGCGCTTACCGCCAGCTCGACTTCCTGATCCCGTTGGTCTGGCAGTGCACCTTCATCGAGCCGGCCAAAGGCATCTTCGATCTCGTGGGCGAGCTTGAAGCCGGCGAGAAGAGCCACAACCAGGGCATCGTCAGCGTTACCCATACGCCGGGATTCCCGCCCGCCGACATCGCCCAGTGCGGCCCCGCGCTCGTGGTCTACGGCCACGACAAGGAAGCTGTCGAAGCGGCGGCCGACAAACTGGCGGCAACCGTAAAGGCGCACGAAAAGGCCTTCGACGGCGAGCTGCTGGATCCAGACCAAGCGGCGCTTCGTGCCATCGAGCTGTCGAAGGGCGCGAAGAAGCCCATCGTGCTGGCGGACGTACAGGACAATCCCGGCGCCGGGGGAACGTCGGATACCGTTGGCCTGCTGGCGGCCCTTATGCGCCACAAGGCAGAGGGCGCGGTGATCGGCATGATCGTCGACGAGGAGGCCGCCAAGGCTGCGGCCGAGGCTGGTGAAGGCAATATCATGCGACGCGGCATCGGCGCCGTCGTGGGATATGGCGGCGAAACGCCGGTCGAGGCCGACTGGCGCGTGGTCAAGGTCGGCGACGGCAAGTTCACGGGCACGGGTCCGTTCTATGGCGGCGCCAAGTTCCAGATCGGGCCGATGGCGCTGGTCACAGACGAGGCGAGCGGCGTTTCGGCCGTGCTGGCGGCCAAGCGCGTGCAGGCGGCCGACCAGGAGATGTTCCGCCATGTCGGCGTCGAGCCGTCGAAGGTGCCGATCCTCGGCCTCAAGTCGACGGTCCATTTCCGGGCCGACTTCCAGCCGATCGCGGAGACCATCCTCGTCGTGCGGTCGACCGGCGCGCACATCACCGATCCGGTCGATATGCCCTACAAGTACCTGCGCAAGGGCATCAAGCTCCGGCCGATGGGGCCGGTCTGGAACGGCGCCTAGCCGTCGCGGAAGGCAGGCCGCAGCGCCCACACCATCGGCACGGTGGTGAGAGCGACGCAGGCGACGGCAACGAGAGCCGTCGCCAGGCCCACGACGTCACCCAGCAGGCCGAACAGCAATGGGCCGGTGGCGCCGGCCACCGAACCGCCGGTGTAGAAGATCGCGAAGGCGCGCGTGCGCTTTTCAGGGCTCACGAACTCCGGAACGGTGCCGTAGAGCACAGAGGACGTGCCGTTCAGCATCAGGCCGACGGCCGGTAGCAGGATCAGCGCGATATCCAGCGACAGGGGCAGAAGCGCGAGAACCAAGAGCGTCGTCGCGACTTCCGTGAGCACGACCGAGGGGACGACGCCCAGCCGCAGGCCGACCCAGCCCATCACCAGCTTGCCCGCCGCGCCGCCGGCGAAGAGCAGCGACAGACCGAGGCCGATCGTCGGCAGGTCCGCGCCTTTGTCGCGCAGCAGGAAGGGCAGGAAGATGAGGAAGCCGGTGCGCACGAGGTCGTCGGCGATGTGGATCGAGAACAGGAGCCAGTAGGCCCACGGCCGGTTCTGGCCGGCGACTACTTTGGAGAGTTCGGCTTTGCCGTGCAGGACGATCGGCTTCAGCGAGGCGATGATGACGCCAGCGCCGAGAACGGCGAGGGCAGCCATCACGACCATAGCCTGTTGCCAGCCGAGCGACGCGGCGACCATGGCGAACAGCGCAGGGAGCAGGACCTTGCCGACATCTCCCGTGAAATTGTAGGTGCCGAGTGCCGTGCGCGACTGCTGGCCGTGATACATGGCGGCAACCAGGCTCGACGCGATCGGGTGCTGCGTGCTGCCGCCAATGCCTGCCAGCAGCAATCCCGCGATCACACCGTAGAGCGAACCCGAAAGGCCGGCGACGCCGTAACCGACGGCGATCAGCGCTGTCCCGAGTGCTAAAACTCGCACGCCACCGAAACGCTCTGCCAGCATGCCGGAGGGAATCTGCCCGGTCGCCATGGCGCCGGAATAGACGGTCTTCAGGGCGCCGATGGCGGCATAGCTCAGGCCGAACTGCGCCTGCAGCAGCGGATAGAGGACGTTCAGAAGGTCGGTGAAACCATCGTGGAGAGCATGCGCTCCACCGCAGACGGTGAGCGTCCTGCGGGCGGTCGGCGAGGAAGAGACGGCGACTGTCATCTCGCCGTCACAATACTAGCGCCCCGGGATACGGTCGAACCAAAAGGCGACTTGTTGCTGGAAGTCGTCTTCGGCGTAGGCGGTGTCGGTGATGACCGAAGGCTTGCCGTTGCGCGGATAGCGCACGCTCTGCAGACGGGCAAAGCGCGTGTCGCTCAGGTGAAGGATCAGCATGTCGCCCTGACGGCGGTGGAAGACGAACTCGTGGATCTTCCGGATGTTCACCAGGCTGACGACGTAGCGTCCGTCGCGGCCGTCGGCGGCGAGCTGGCGCACCGGGATGTCGCGGCCCTCGTTGGTGATGCCCATCAGCGCCAGAGCCTCGGGCGCCATCATGTTGTCGGTGCCGGTGTTCTGGATCAGCCGCACCAGCCGATCGCCGCGCGGCGACAGCGTATTCGATTTGCGGCGACCGAAGAGGTTCTGGTCGCAGGCGCCGAGCGGCAGGAGCAGGCCGGCACCGAGAAGGGCACGTCGCGAAAAACCAGCACTGCAGGTCAAACTCAGTCCTTCCCGATCTTGTCCATATCGACGATGAC
Organism: Reyranella massiliensis 521; assembly: GCF_000312425.1. Classification (GTDB taxonomy): domain Bacteria; phylum Pseudomonadota; class Alphaproteobacteria; order Reyranellales; family Reyranellaceae; genus Reyranella; species Reyranella massiliensis. Next base: position 2,046,383 of record NZ_HE997181.1, read on the forward strand.
GGGCGCGATCTCTTCGAGAGCGCCGTCGCGGATCGCCCGGAAAAAGCAATTGTGCCGCCCTGTGTGGCAGGCAACGCCGGTCTGCTCGACCAGCACGAGGAGCGTGTCGCCGTCGCAATCGACGCGGAGGTCGACGAGCGTCTGGACGTGGCCCGACGTGTCGCCCTTGCGCCACGGAGCGCGGCGCGAGCGCGACCAGTAACACGCGCGGCCCGTGCGCATGGTTTCGGCCACGGCGTCGCGGTCCATCCAGGCCATCATCAGCACTTCGCCGCTGTCATGCTGCTGCGCGATGGCCGGAACGAGGCCTTGTGCATCGAATTTGATGGCGGCCAGCGCCGCGTCGATCTCGGCTTGTGCGTAGGTGGTGGACATGGCGAGCCTTGGCCTTCGAGGGGAACGGCGCGTATAATCGCCACAACATCGCTTGGCAAATCGGGAAGCTCGTGAAGAAACCGGCCAAAGCCGCCCCCGCAGGACATGCTCCTGCCCATGCACACGATCACAAGCACTGCGTCGAGGATGCGCTGGCCGCCGCGGAGAGGCTTTGCGCCGCCAAGGACCTGCGGTTCACGCCGCTGCGCCGCCGCGTGCTCGAACTCGTCTGGTCGAGCCACAAGCCGGTCGGCGCCTATGCCTTGCTCGACAAGCTGCGTAACGAGGATCTTGGCTCGGCTCCGCCGACTGTCTACCGCGCCCTCGACTTTCTGATCGAGAACGGCCTGATCCACCGTATCGAACGCATGAATGCCTTCATCGGCTGCAGCCATCCAGGTGAGTCGCATCGCGGCTTCTTCCTGATCTGCAGCGACTGCGGCAATGCGGAGGAACTGGACGGCGAAGGTCTCTCCGAGGCCATCACCGCCGACGCCCAGCGCCGCGGCTTCGCCGCGCGCGACATGACTCTGGAAGTAACCGGCCTCTGCGCCGACTGCCGGAAGACCTGAGTTCGGCTTAGGCGTTGTGCGCCCGATTGAGGCGCTCGAAGCCTTCGGCGAGGTCCGTCTTCAGATCTTCGACATCCTCGAGGCCGATATGGACGCGCAGCAGGTGCTTGCCCTGCGGCCACGGCACGGCCGTGCGGTACTGATCGGGATGGGCGGGGATCATCAGGCTCTCATAGCCGCCCCAGCTTGCGCCCATGCCGAAGATGTCCATGCCGTCCAGCATCGCCGCCAGCGCGTTCTTGCTGTAGCCGTCGCGCAGGGTGAACGAGAACAGGCCAGACGCACCCTTGAACTGCTTCTTCCAGTTGTCGTGGCCCGGGCAGTCGGGGAGGGCGGGGTGCAGCACCTTGTCGACCTCGGGCCGTGATTTCAGCCAGTGGGCGATCTCGAGGCCGCTCTTCTCGTGATGGCGGAGCCGCACGCCCATCGTGCGCAGGCCACGCAGGGCGAGATAGCAGTCGTCGGGCGCGGCATGGAAGCCGAAGGATTGGCATGCCGTCTTCGCGACCTCGAACAGCGGTCGCGTGGCGCAGGAGATGATGCCCATCATCGCGTCCGAATGACCGACGATGTACTTGGTGCCGGCATGGATGGAGATGTCGCAACCATGCTCGAACGGCTTAAAGTAGAGCGGCGTTGCCCAGGTGTTGTCGATCATCACCACGGCGCCGGCCTTCTTGGCGACGGCGGCGATGGCATCGACATCCTGCACTTCGAAGGTCTGGGAGCCGGGGGCTTCGAGATAGACGACCTTGGTGTTGGGCCGCATCAGCTTCTCGATGCCCGCGCCAATCATCGGATCGAAGTAGGTCGTCTCGACGCCGAAGTTCTTCAACGTCGTGTTGGCGAAGCGCCGCGCCGGACCGTAGGCATTGTCGGTCAGCAGCATGTGGTCGCCGGTCTTGAGGAATCCCACGATGGCGCCTGTGACGGCACCGAGACCGGACTGAACGGCGATCGAACGATGCGCGCCTTCGATGGCGGCAACGGCGTCTTCAAGCGCCTTCTGGGTCGGCGTACCGTTGCGTCCGTAACCGAAGCCCTCGAAAGGAATGCGGTTCTCGAACTTCTCCATGGTCGGAGAGAGGATCGTCGAGGCGTGATAGACGGGCGGATTGACGATGCCGAAGTTGCTGTCGGGATCGCGGCCTGACACGGCCAAAACTGTGTCGGGGCGGGTATAAGTTTTCTTAGCGGTCATGATTTAGACTATGACACAGGCATCAAGCTGGCGGCCAGCGATAGACGTCAGGCCATAGAACTCGCGGGTCCTGCAGCTCTTTCGCCTCGGTTCGCACCGGATGGAAACCCGCCTTGCGATACGTGGCGAGGGCATGCGGATGATCGAGCGTGTTGGTGTTGAGGAGCAGCCGCCGCCAACCGAGGGCGAAGGCGCGCTCGATGGCACGGTCGAGTAGCCAAGGGCCGATGCGTTGGCCGATATAGTCGAGCGTCAGGCCGAAGAAGACGAGTTCTTCGTCGCCCAGTTCGAAGAAGCCGACGAGGTTGCCGCTATCGCGTGCGATGTGAAGTTCATGCCCTGGCTGGTTCAGCAGCGCCTGCAGAGCCTCATCGGAGAGGAGCCTGCGTTCGTACCAGAGCCATGGCCGGCCGATCTGATCGTACAGTTCGCGATAGAGCGCAGCCGCGGGAGCCGCCGCATGCTCGATTGTGACGTCAACCTGGGGAGGCAAACCACGGCGCGTCCAGTCGGACGGCGCCATCTCGAGATGGGTGATCGTGACGGAGAGGTGTCCGTCGGCACGCGGTGGCGGTTGATGCGCGAACAGGTCAGGCGCCGGTGACGATCGGTGTGTCGGCACGGCCGCCCCATTCGGTCCAGGAGCCATCGTAGATCGCTGCCTCCGGCGAACCGGTGAGGTACAGGGCAAGGCCGATCACGCAGGCGGTGACGCCCGAGCCGCAGCTCGCCGTGACCTTTTTCGCCGGATCGATACCCGAGGCCGCGATACGGGCCACCAGCTTGTCGGCGGGCAGCATGGTGCCGGTCTCGGGGTCGAGCAGTTCATTGTAGGGCAGGTTGAAAGCGCCCGGCATGTGACCGCCGCGCAGGCCGGCGCGCGGCTCCGGCGTCTCACCCCGGAAGCGGCCGGCAGCACGGGCGTCGACGATCTGCTCGCGCTTGCTCTCGATCAGGCCGCGTACGTCGTCGATCGACCGCACCAGCGTATTGTCGAGACGCGCCGTAAAGTGCCGATCGCGCGGCGGCGTCGGATCGTCGGTCACCGGGCGGCCTTCGGCCAGCCACTTCGGCAAACCGCCATTCAGGATCGACACGTCCTTGTATCCCATGGCGCGGAACATCCACCAGACGCGGCAGGCGCCGGTCATCGGCGTCGTGTCGTAAATGACGATCTTGGAACCGTCGCCGAGGCCGAGCTTGCGCACGCGCGAGGAGAACTTCTCCGGCGAGGGCAGCATGTGGGGAAGGGGACTCTCGGTATCGGCAATCTCATCGATGTCGAAGAACACGGCGCCGGGGATATGCTGCTCGGCGAACTCGGCCTTGGGATTCCGTTTTTGTGCCGGCAGATAAAATGAGCCATCGACGATGCGCACGTCGGGCGCGTTGAGCCGGGCAGCCAGCCATTCGGTGCTGACGAGGGCATCGGGTCTTGCGTAATCCATAATCCGTTTCCTGCTCTCTACTGCGGCACTCTAGTTTCTGTCGTCCTGAGGCGAAGCCGAAGGACCTCATCGCCGCTCGCAACCGGCATGAGATCCTTCGCTGCGCTCAGGATGACAGTGAGATGATGAAACGCCGGTTCATCTTTCCCTTGTTCTCGATCTTGATGCATTCGACGCGGCCGATCTCGCCGGTTCGCGCGACGTGCGTGCCGCCGCAGGCCTGCAGGTCGATCCCCTCGATCGACAGCAGGCGGACCCGACCGGCACCCATCGGCGGGCGCACGCTCATGGTCTTCACGAGTTCGGGACGTGCCGTCAGCTCCTCGTCGGTCACCCATTGCGGCGTGACCGGACGGTCCAAGGCGATCAGCTTGTTGACCTCTTCGGTCACCCACTCCTTGGTTGGGACCTCGCCTTCGAGATTGAAATCGAGTCGGCTCTTGTCCACGCCGACCTGGCCGCCGGTCACGTTGCCCTTGATGACGGCAGACATGACATGCAGTGCGGTGTGCATGCGCATATGCAGGTGACGGCGTTCCCAATCGAGCGCGGATTGCACCGAGGCCCCCACAGCCGGGCGTGCCGCATCGGGCTCCAGCACGAGCAGCACGTCGCCGCCATCGGCCTTGACACTGTCCACGACCTTGGCTTCGCCGCTATCCCAGCGCAGCACGCCGGTATCGCCGGGCTGTCCTCCACCTGTGGGGTAGAAGATCGAGCGGTCCAGTCGCACGCCGCGGTCTTCGAGAGCGGTCACGACGGCATCGGCTTCCTTGAGGTAGGCATCCTGCCTGAAGAGTTCTTCGACCATGAACCGGATTTAGGCTTTCGCCAGCCGGGCCGCAACTTGGCGGGCCGTCGGCATCGACGGTGCGGCACCGAGACGCTCGACGGCACAGGAGGCTGCAGCACTGGCGTAGCGGGCCGCTTCCGTGGGGAATGCACCAACTGCCATGCGGGCAGCCAGGGCGCCCACGAAGCAATCGCCGGCGCCAGTGGTATCGACGACTTTGGCTTTGAAGGCGGGGATGGCCTCGACACCGTTGGCACTCACTACGAGCGCGCCTTTGGCGCCCAAAGTTGCGATCACGGCGCGTGCGCCGCGCTGGCGTAAGCTCTCGCAGGCCGCAACGAGGCTGCGCTGCGAACTACTCGAAGTGAGCTTCGACTCCGTAGCCTGGCCGAGTTCGATTTCATTCAGCACTGCAACATCGACCGATTTCAGCAGTCGCGCAGGGTGGCGCGTATAAGGCGCCAGGTTGAGCACCGTCCGTGCTCCGGCCTTGTGCGCCCGGGCAAGAATCTCGCCCGTGGCGGCGAGCGGCGTTTCGAACTGGGCGACCCAGACTTCATCGCGCCGCGGTGCTTGGTGCAGCATCTCCGCCCTGAAATGCATGTTGGCGCCGGAGGCTACGGTGATCGAGTTATCTCCATCGGCAACCTGGATCAGCGCGACGCCTGTTGCCGGGCCGTCGATTTCCCTGACGCCCGAACTGTCCACGTCGTTGTCGGCGAGAAATCCACGCAGACTGTTGGCGAAGGAATCGTTGCCGACAGCGCCCACCATGGCCGTCGGGATTCCGAGCCGAGCCGAGGCAATGGCTTGGTTGAGGCCTTTGCCACCTGGCAGGAAGGTAACTTCGGCGCCCAGCAGCGTTTCACCAGCCTCGGGCAGGCGCGCACTCTGCACGACCACGTCCATGTTGAGGCTGCCGCAGACGACCACCCGGCTCATGGGCGACTCACTTCATCCAGGGCGGCAGGGGCAGGTTCTTCTCGCGCAGGAAGACCGGATTGAAGAGCTTCGACTGATAGCGCTGCCCCCCGTCGGCGAGGACGGTCACGACCGTCTTGCCCGGCCCGAGGTCACGCGCGAGCCGCATGGCGCCCACGACGTTGATGGCCGTCGACCCACCCAGCACAAGACCCTCATGCTGGATCAAGTCGAACAGGATAGGCAGGGCCTCCTCGTCGGTGATCTGATAGGCGAGGTCGATGGGTGTACCTTCGATATTGGCAGTGACTCGTCCCTGGCCGATCCCTTCGGTAACTGAATTGCCCTCGGCTTTCAGTTCACCTTTGGCGTGCCAGTTGTAGAGCGCCGATCCCATGGGGTCGCTCAATGCAATCTTGATGTTGGGGTTGCGCTCCTTCAGCGCCCGCGCCACGCCGCCCAGGGTGCCACCGCTGCCGACCGAGCAGGTGAAGCCGTCGACCTTGCCATCGGTCTGGTCCCAGATTTCAGGGCCGGTCGTACGGTAGTGCCCATCACGGTTTGCCGTGTTGTCGAACTGGTTGGCCCAGACGGCGCCGGCCGGCTCCTTGGCTGCGAGTTCCTCGGCAAGGGTGCCCGAGTAGCGAACATAATTGTTGGGATTGGCGTAGGGAACGGCGGGCACCAATCGAAGATCTGCGCCGCAGAGGCGGAGCATGTCCTTCTTCTCCTGGCTCTGCGTCTCGGGCATCACGATGACCGAACGGTAGCCGAGCGCGTTTGCCACGAGCGCGATGCCGATGCCGGTGTTGCCAGCCGTGCCTTCGACAATCACGCCGCCGGGCCGCAGTTTTCCACTCTTCTCGGCATCCTCGATGATCGCCAGCGCCGCACGATCCTTGACCGAGCCGCCGGGATTGAGGAACTCAGCCTTGCCATAGATGTTGCAGCCCGTTGCCGCAGAGGCGGCGCGCAGCTTGATCAGCGGCGTATTGCCGATGCTGTCGATAAAACCCATCCGAACGTTCATGACCTGCTCGCTCTTCTAACCCTGCGCTCGCTCCCGAGCGGACGGTAGACAGGGAGCAGGGGGCCACGCAACCCGCTTGCGGCAAGATCAGCGCCAGCGGTTCCGCACGTCGTCACGATGCAGGGCGAGCCACTGCAGCGCCATGACCGCGACGGCATTGTCGCATTCGTTACGTTCGAGCATCGCGCGGGCTTCGACGAACGGCACGGCTTTCACGAGGATGTCCTCGTTTTCCGATTCGAGGCCAAAGATTCCACCGACACCTTTCGTGTCCGTGCGACCAAGGAAGCTGGTGCAGGTCTCGGAGCAGGCGCCGGGGCTCAGCACGACGCTGCCCATCGGCAACAGGTCGGTGATCGTCACGGCTGCTTCTTCGACGGCCTCTCGACGGGCCACATCTTCGGGCGACTCGCCCTCCTCGATGATGCCAGCCACGGTCTCCCAACCCCAGGGATGGCGGCCGGCGGCGTAGGAGCCAGCACGGAACTGGCGGATGAGGACGACTTCGTCTCGAACGGGATCATAGGGCAGCACCGCCGCGGCCTCGCCACGCTCGAAAACCTCGCGCTTCACCTCACCACTCAAACCACCCTGATACAGCGTGTGTCGAAAGCGGTACTGGGCGACGCGGAAATAGCCCCGGAAAGCGACGGTGCGCTCGATAAGTTCGGCTTTTTCGGTGGGGAGAGGGACAATCGCCATGATGCACCCTGCAAGCGAAAAGGGCCGCTCCCAAGGAGGGAGCGGCCCTTAATTGGCTCCGGAGGCAGGGATCGAACCTGCGACCCGGCGATTAACAGTCGCCTGCTCTGCCGCTGAGCTACTCCGGAAAAACTTCGTCGCGGTAACGGCAAGGCTCCGCGAAGGCGCGGTGTTTTGGCAGAGCATGTTTGGACACGCAAGGCCCTTCGACCGCGAATTTGTGGAGGCCTGGGCCGGAATCGAACCGGCATTGACGGATTTGCAGTCCGCTACATAGCCACTCTGCCACCAGGCCGCACAAGTTGCGGTCGGTGCTATACGCGTGCTGCGATGGAGCGGTCAAGCCGACCGCGACTCGCTGCCCTTTGCGTCGTCACCGGGCGTTGCCTATATAGGACCCGCTACATGTAGAGGCAGCCCATGACGGATTTCGCGCTCGCGCGACGCAATATGGTCGATGGCCAGCTCCGGCCTAATCGGGTCACCAATGCCGCGCTTCTTGCGGCCGTTGGCGAGCTGCCACGGGAGCGCTTCCTGCCCGATGCGTTGAAATCGGTCGCTTATGCCGACGACGATGTGCCGCTGGGCAGTGGCCGCTACATGATGGAGCCCATGGTTCTGGCTCGCCTCATCCAGAGTCTGCAGCCGCAGCCTGAGGATAAGGCGTTGGTGGCGGCGTCAGGGCGAGGCTACGGCGCTGCGATCCTGGCCCGGCTGGTCGGTTCGGTCGTGGCTGTCGAGAATAACGCCGACCTGGCTGCCTCTGCTCAGCAGACTTTGCGTGACCTGAAGGTCACAAATATCCAGCTGGTTGCCGGACCGCCGGACCAGGGCGCCGCGGCTTCGGGCCCCTATGACGTCATCTTGATCGAAGGTGCCGTGCAGGAAGTTCCGCCCGCGATCACGGGCCAATTGGCCGAAGGTGGCCGATTGGCAACGGTTTTGGCCGATCCGAGCGGCGCATTGGGCGTTGCCCAGCTTTTCGTGAAGCAGGGCGGCGTTACTTCGGGGCGTCCGCTCTTCGATGCCGGCACCCCGCTTTTGCCGGGCTTTACTCCGCCACCCAGGTTCACTTTCTAGGCAGTCCGCCGGATTCCTGTATCGAACGGGACTATCAAAACTCTTCAGGCCGATGTTAGGGTACTGGCCAGATATGAGGGGAGAATGATGCGTATCCGGCCCAGGTTGAGGCACGCCCGCCGCGCGGTAGCGTGCGCCCTTGCCGTCGGGCTCGGTGGTGCGTCCAATGCGTGGTCGCAGAGCCTGATCGAGGCGCTTTCGACGACGTACAACAGCAATCCCGACCTGCTGGCGAGCCGGGCGATCCTGCGCCAGACCGACGAGACGCTGTCGCAGGCCGTCGCCAACTGGCGGCCCCGCGTGACGTTGAACGTCGAATTCAACAAGGTTCAGCAGGATTCCTACACGGCGCGCCCGGGCGTGGCGCCGACCTTCTACGACCTGAATGGCAAGTTCACGACATTGCAGGTCACTCAGCCAATCTTTCGCGGCGGCAAGACGGTCGCGGAGACCAAGCAGGCACAGGCCAACATCCAGGCCCAGCGGGCAGCCCTGGCCGACACCGAGCAGACGACGCTTCTATCCGCGGTGACGTCCTATGCCGACCTGGTCCAGAACATCGGCATCGCCGATGCGCGCCGCAACAACGTGCGCGTCTTGGTCCAGCAGCTCGACGCGACGCGCGAACGTTTCCGGGTCGGCGAGCTCACGATCACAGACGTGTCGCAATCCGAGGCGCGTCTCGAGGCGGCGAAGGCCGACCTCGTCGCGGCAGAGACCAACGTCCGTATTTCCGAGGCAGCATTCCAACGGACGATCGGCAAGCGACCGGGCAAGCTCGGCGAAATCCCGCTGATCGGCGGGCTGCCGTCGTCGGAAGAGGAGGCGGTCAGCCTCGCAATGGACGCCGGCCCCCGGGCTGTCTCGGCTGCGTATCGCATAACGGCTGCAAATTATGGCGTGAACAACGCCGTTGGCGACCTGATGCCCCAGGTCAACCTCGTCGGCGCCCTGCAGCAGCAGTTCGACCTGCAGGTGCCCAACGACAAGTATTACACCTATGCCTTGCGCCTGCAGGCGACGATTCCGATCTTCCAGAACGGCAGCGAATGGTCGCGAATCCGTTCGGCCCGGGAGCTGGTGGCTCAGCGCCGTAACGAACTCGACAGCGCCCGCAGGGCCGTGGCGGAGAATGTCATTCGCGCCTGGCGTCAGCTCGACTCGGCGCGTTCGCGCGTGACGTCCTACGAATCCCAGGTTCGAGCCAACGAAGTGGCCTTGAACGGCGTGCGGCAGGAAGCGCTGGTCGGTTCGCGCACCACGCTGGACGTGTTGAACGCCGAACAGGAACTTCTGAACGCTCAGGTGAACCTGATCCAGGCACGCCGCGACACGCAGGTGTCCTACTATGGCGTGCTCGCCGGCATCGGCCGCCTGACGGCCCGCACTCTTGCGTTGCCTGTCGAGTACTACGACGAGGAGCGTTACTACAAAGACGTCGGTTCTCGGTGGATCGGCTGGGGCAGCAGCGGCGAATCGGGTACCGGCAACATTTTGCCATCGGCCAATCCTACGGGTGTGGCTGGCAGTGCGCCGCCACAGGGCTCACCACCGCGCTCAAATACGCCACGATGAGCGCCGCAAAGAACCCCAGCAACGATCCCTCGATGGACGACATCCTGGCGTCCATTCGCAAGATTATTTCCGACGACGAAGCGCGCGCACAGATTTCCGGACAGAAAATGGGGACGCCGCCGCATTCGCCCAGCGTCGCGCCAGTGCCCCGTCAGTCGCCGCCGCACGACGACGTGTTGCTGCTGACGGACCTCGTCGAGGAGCCCACCAAGAGGCAGGAAACCTCGTCCGGTGCCCCGCCGAGCCCACCGCGTATAGATCCAGTCAAGGCCGCAGATATGCCACAGCCGTCTGTCGAAGGGCCCTCCGATGGCTCGCTGGTCGGGCCGGGAGTCGCCGGCGTTGCGACCACCGCCTTTGCCCGCCTGAACCAGGCCGTGCAGGATAGCGTTCCGCCGCCCGCGGCGCCTGAGCCTGGCCCCGAACTCGGCGATGGCAGCAAGACCATCGAGGATCTGGTCAAGGAAATGCTGCGGCCGATGCTGAAGGAATGGCTCGACAAGAATCTGCCGCCGATGGTCGAGCGCTATGTTGAACGCGAAATTTCCCGGCTGACACGCCGCTGACCCCAGGCGCCACCCGTCAATTGAACGCCACGGCGCCGCGACCGTGGCGTTTTTCGTTATAAGGCAAAGAGATGCTCGACAAGACCTACGACCCCAAGGAGATCGAAGCCCGCCGCTACCCCGAATGGGAGCAGGCCGGAGCTTTCCGCGCCCATCCGGAATCGCCGAAGCAGCCCTACTGCATCGTGATCCCGCCGCCGAACGTGACGGGCAGCCTGCACATGGGGCATGCGCTCGATAACACCCTGCAGGATGTGCTCATCCGCTGGCGCCGCATGAAGGGCGACGACGTGCTGTGGCAGCCCGGCACCGACCATGCCGGCATCGCGACCCAGATGGTCGTGGTCCGCAACCTCGAACAGGAAGGCATCGGCCTTGCTGTCGAAGGGGCCGCCAAGGCGGACGCCAACAAGACGCTGCTCAATCGCGAGCAGTTCCTGGCCAAGGTCTGGGAATGGAAGGCCTATTCCGGCGGCACGATCACCAGCCAGCTCCGGCGGCTCGGCGCGTCGTGCGACTGGAGCCGCGAACGCTTCACCATGGACGAAGGCCTGTCGCGTGCCGTCCTCAAGGTGTTCGTCGATCTCTACAAGGCGGGTCTGATCTACAAGGACAACCGCCTGGTCAACTGGGACCCCAAGATGCTGACGGCGATCTCCGACCTCGAGGTCGAATCGCGCGAGGTCAAGGGGCATCTCTGGTACTTCAAGTATCCAGTCGAAGGCAGCGACGAGCATATCGTCGTGGCCACGACGCGGCCCGAGACGATGCTGGGCGATACCGGCATTGCCGTGCATCCCGACGATCCCAAATGGAAACACCTGATCGGCAAGCACGCGATCCTGCCGCTGGTCGGGCGACGGATCGCCATCGTGGCCGATGAATATTCCGATCCGGAGAAGGGATCGGGGGCGGTGAAGATCACCCCGGCGCACGACTTCAACGATTTCGAGGTCGGCCGCCGCCATCAGCTCGAAGCCATCAACATCTTCGACAAGTTCGCGCGCGTGAACGAGAACGCGCCGGAGAAGTATCGCGGTCTCGATCGCTTCGACGCCCGCAAGAAGATCGTGGCCGAAATGGAAGAACTGGGGCTGGTCGAGAAGATCGAGCCGCACACCCATGCCGTGCCCTATGGCGACCGTGGCGGCGTGCCGGTCGAACCCTATCTCACCGAGCAATGGTATGCCGACGCCAAGAAGCTCGCCGAGGCGCCGATTGCGGCGGCACGCGACGGCCGCGTGAAGTTCGTGCCCGAGCGTGGCCGCGACGACTTCTTCCGGTGGATGGAGAACATTGAGCCTTGGTGCGTGTCGCGCCAGCTCTGGTGGGGCCATCAGATTCCGGCCTGGTATGGGCCGGACAAGAAAGTGTTCGTGGCGCTGTCGGAGGAGGAGGCCAAGGCCGAGGCCCGCGCGCACTACGGCAAGGATGTTGCCCTGGAGCGCGATCCCGACGTGCTCGACACCTGGTTCAGCTCCGCCCTGTGGCCGTTCTCGACCCTGGGCTGGCCGGACAAGACGCCGGAGCTTGCCAAATACTATCCGACCAGCGTGCTCGTCACCGGCTGGGACATCCTGTTCTTCTGGGTCGCCCGCATGATGATGATGGGCATGCAGTTCATGGACGATGTGCCATTCGGCACGGTCTACCTGCATGGCCTCGTGACGGACGAGAAGGGCCAAAAGATGTCGAAGTCCAAGGGGAATGTGATCGATCCCCTGGAGCTGATCGACAAGTATGGCGCCGATGCGCTGCGTTTCACCATGACGTCGCTCGCCGCTTCGCAGGCAGGCCGTCTGCGCCTGGCAACGTCGCGGGTCGAGGGCTCGCGCAACTTCGCGACCAAGCTCTGGAACGCCACGCGCTTTGCCGAGATGAACGGCGCGGCACTGCCCGAGGACTTCGATCCGGCTTCGGCGAAGCTTACGGTCAACAAGTGGATGCTGGGCGAACTGGCTCGCGCCAATCTCGCCATCGACAAGGCGCTGACGGAATTCCGGCTGAACGAAGCGGCCAACACGCTTTACGAATTCATCTGGGGCGTTGTCTGCGATTGGTATGTCGAGCTGACCAAGCCGATTCTGCAGGGCGTCGACGGACCCGAGAAGGACGAGACCCGGGCGGTTACGGCCTTCGTGCTGCGTGAGACTGTGAAGCTGCTGCATCCCGTGATGCCGTTTATCACTGAGGAGCTGTGGGATAAGCTCGGCCATCGTGCCCGTCACGGCGCGCTGATCGGCCAGCCCTGGCCCGCGCCGACCGCTATCGATGCGGCGTCCGATGCCGAGATGGGGTGGCTGGTGAAGCTGATCCAGGATATCCGCTCGGCGCGAGCCGAACTCAACGTCCCGGCCGGAGCCAAGCTGAAGTTGTTGGTGATCGGCGCCAACGACACGACCAAGGGCCGTCTAGAGACCCACCGCGCCGCCATCGAGCGGCTGGCACGCATCGAGGGCGTCGAGGCCGCGGCATCGGCGCCAAAGGCGTCGCTGCAGATCGTTGTTGGCGAGGCGACCTACGCGCTGCCGGTGGGCGAGGTGATCGACCTCAAGGCCGAAAGCGCGCGTCTTCAAAAGGAAATCAAGAAGCTGGCCGACGAGGTCGGCAAGATCGACTCCAAGCTCGGCAACGCGGCCTTCGTGTCGCGTGCGCCGGAGGAGGTCGTCGAGGAGCAGCGCGAACGCCGCACCCAGGCCGAGCAGACCCGCGCTCGGTTGAGCGCGGCGCTGGAGCGGTTGAGCAGCTGAGAGAAGCCTGCGTTGCCATGGGAGGCGGCTCAGGTCGCCGCCCACCGCCTGTCGCGACGCAATGGTGAGTTTTCTGGCAGGAACAGCAGGTCGAGCTGGGCAGTTGCGCCATCGAGTGGCCGGCGTGCCATGCCGACGACGTCGGCCACTGCAAAGCCGTAGCCATGCATGAAGTGCACGATGTCGTGGACTTCCGGCCCTCCCTTGAGGCTGGCGATGGTGCTGGTCTCGACGATGAGGGCGTCGATGCTGTCGAGCCGCCCGGTCATCCCTTCGAGCACCATCAGCTCAGCCCCCTGGACATCGATCTTGCACAGCGACGGTCGGTCGATTTCGCCGATCAGCGAGTCGAAACGCCGCATCGGCACGCGGTCGTAGCGCAGGACTTCGCGCTCGCTGACATCCTCCAGCAGGGTGGCTCCCTGGATGTCCGGCCGAATCTCGATATCAACGCTGCCATCGTGATGGCCCAGGGCCATGTGATGAACCTCGCACCGGAGTTGCTGTTCGAGCAGCCGCATGTAGTGGAGTGACTCTCGCGTCGGATCGATCAGGTGATAATAGGCGTCGGGGAAGGCGCGATAGAGATCGTAGGTCCCGTAGGCAACGCCGATGTCGAACACTGTATTGGGACGAAACTCGTAACGTTCGAGAACACGGAAGGACTGTTGCCACGACGGTACCGGGGCTCGTCCTGGAAGATAGACGTTGTAGGGGCGCAGGAAGTCCTTGATGCGCGAGATCAGGCCGATCTTCTTCATGCGCATGAGGTTCGACGCGTTGGTCATTTCGCTGCTCGCCTCGTGGCTGGAGTTGATGGGAGATCAATCCAGCAAGCACACCACGAGGTCGTCGCTGCTGTGAACCTTCGCCGTGTGACCTATCGGTGGCCAGCCGACGAGGGTGCGGCACAATGCCAAACTACCGGTCTGTCTTCGGTGGCGATCAGGCAAGCAGATAGTCGGTTCGGCCAGCTATGACGCTTTCCGCAGGTCCGGTACGTACGGCTTGCTGGTGAAGTGTTCCTGGCCGTCGCCGCGCGCAAAGCGCAGGCCGGCGCGGCGGATGGCTTCGTCGTCCACCGCGTCAAGCGGCACGAAGTAGCGGTCGTCGGCCCGGGTGATCGTATCGTTGTCGACCCTGTTGTAGCAGATCAGCAGGGTCCAGCGCCGGTTGGCCGAGCGGTTGGCGTCCGAACGGTGGATCGCGTTGCAATGGAAGATCAGCGCATCGCCGGCTTCCAGCTCGCAATACTCGATCGGGCATTTTTCGAGGATATGCGGCATACGCTTGGGATCGACCTCGTTCTGGGTCGGTGACAGCGGCGTATGGTCGATGCGGCCGAGCTTGTGCGAGCCGGTCGCGATCTGAAGGCAACCATTCTCGCGCTTGGTGCGGTCGAGGCCGATCATGATCGAGAGCATGTCGGGCCTGAGACAGCCATTATAGTACCAGTAGCCGTAATCCTGGTGCCATTCCCAGGCGCCGCCGACTTCGGGTTCCTTGGCCGTGAGCTTCGACTGGAAATGATAGACCGGCCCGCCTAACAGGGCAGCGGATGTATCGACCATGCGGTGGGTGCGGGCGGCGAGGCCATAGACGCTGTCGCCGGCCCGGTTCCACAAGGCAATGCGCGTCGAACGGCCTTCGCTGTCGCGACGATCGAGAATGCTGTCGCGTACGGCAGGGTCTTCTTCCATCGCGCGCGTCAGCAGCTTCACCTCGTCCGGCGCAAACAGGCCGCGCGCGTAGGTGAAGCCCTTCTCGTTGTACTCGGCGACCTGCGCCGCGTTCAGGACGTTCGGCATGGTTTCCTCACAACGGGCGGAAGACGTTCCGACCGCCCGATTCACTGATCGTGACTTTACGCCCAAGCTGCTCCTTCGTCAGCATGTCGGCAACGATGGCCGGTTCGTCCGGCGTCATGGCGACGAAGCGATCGCCCGAAGCATCGAGGCGCCCGAGAATATAGCCCCGCTCCGGCGCTTCCTTGCCGTAGGTGACGCAATAGGTCTCGATGGTGCCGGTGCCGCTCGGCTTGGTGTCGACCTTCCGCTTCGGGCCGGCATCGAGTTCCGCCTGGAACTTCTTCGGATCCTGGCGCTGCCACGAGCCTTTCGTCGGTTCTGTCGAGTAGAGGCCTGCCGAATGCTTGGTGAGGTAGTTGCCATTGGCCGTTACCATGCCGAAGGAGCCGGGCTTGCGGCGCACGACGTTCAGCATCTCGGCGATCGAGTGCGTGACGTAGTTGTTGCCGGGACCGCCGAAGAAGGGGAGGCCGCCGGTGACGCTGATCGGCCGCTTGTCGTCTTCGGGAATGCCGATCTCCTTCATCGCCACCTCGACGGCCGAGGGGAAGCAGCTATAGAGATCGAACGCGTCGATATCGGCCACCTTCTTGCCCGCCATGTCGAGCGCGATGCGGGCACAGCCGCGGATCGCGGGCGAAGCGTCGAGCTGGTCGCGTTCCGAGACGACCCAGGTGTCGGTACCGTCGGCGCAACCATGCAGGAACACCCAGCGATCCTGCGGGATGCCCCATTCGCGAGCCTTCTCGACCGACGTGACCAGCACCGCCGCCGCCTGATCGATGATGGCATTGGCGTTCATCAGGCGCGGGTAGGGGAAGCAGATCCAGCGATTGTCGTCGGAGATCGTCGACAGGGCTTCGGCGCTATAGCCCTCGCGACGCGTCGCCAGAGGATTGGCCCTGGCCACCGCAGCGAGGCGCTCGAAAAGGCGGCCCATCGCCTTCATGTGGCTGTCGACGTCGCGCTTCAGTCCGCCGCGGATGGCATTCTCCAGCAGCGGATAGAAATGGATCGCGGCCCGCAGCTCATGGCGCGCTTCTTCTTCGCTGAAGCCGAAGCGGGAATCGCCGACGCGTGTCGGCTCGCCACCACCTGGATCTTCGTTCCAGTCGATCTTCATGTCGGCACGGCGCGCGTTCTGGGTGCTGCGCAGCAGCTCGGCGCCGCAGACCAGTGCCAGGTCGGTTTCCCCGCGCGCGATCTCCTCAGCGAAGCGGTTGACGAGGTATTGGGGCATGTTGCCCCCGGAGTGACTGTAGAGGAGCTGCCGAGGGGTGGCCCCCAGCCGGTTGGCCACGCTCTTTGGCGGATTGCTCGAGCGGCCATAGGGCGAGGCAAAGCGCGGGCTGATGTCGGAGAAGAACTCCATCACGGCCAGCGCGTCGACCTTGCGGCCGAGCGCATCGGCGCCGATTGCCGCGCCAGTATCAGCAAGGGCTGCCTTCGCCACTTCGGCGGAGAAGGCGACGCGGGAGCGCTCGCTCGACGGCTTGCCGGTCGTGTCGGTCAGCTGGCCGGCGCCGACCAGAATGGGGGTACGCGGATCGATCATTTCAGCAGGGCCTCGATTTCGGATGCGCTGAGACCGGCTTCGGTCAGGACGCTTTCAGTGTCCGCGCCCAGGCTCGCGACCTTGGGGCCGCTCTGCAGGGGAGAGCCGGAGAAACGGAAAGGCGGGGCGGGAGACTTATAGGATCCGCCACTGTCCTCGATGCTGCACAGCGAGCCGCGATGCTCGACCTGCGGATCCTGAAGCGCCTCGGTGACCGTGAGGTAGGGCGAGCAGGGCACGCCGTGCTTTTCCAGCGCTGCCACGACCTCCTTGACGGTCATCTTCTTCGACCACTGTTCCAGCTCGTCGATCAGCAGGCCCCAGTTCATGCGCCGGTCGGCGTATTTTTCGAAGCGGGGATCAGTCAGCCAGTCGCGCCGTCCGGCAGCCGTCGCCATATCCTGGAAGGTGCGCTCGCTCGCCGTTGCGAGCATGACGTAGCCATCGCCGGCTTCGATCGGCCCATACATCGGCCGCGACGGCATCTCGAAATCGAACTGCGCACGATTGACCTCGCCCAACAGCATGCCGACCAGAGTCTCGAACATCGAGACGTCGACCATCTGGCCCTTGCCGGTCGAGTGACGCTGATGCAGTGCCGCCAGGATCGCGCCCATCGCATAGGCGCCGCTGGCATAGTCGGCGACGAAGATGCCGCAATTGTCCGGCCGTTCGCGGCCCTGCTGATAGAAGAGGTGGGCCATGTCGTAGCCCGTGGCGGCGTGGATCACCGGCGCATAGGCCGGCCGGCCGGCGCCCGGCCCGGTCTGGCCATAGCCCGAGATCGCGCAATAGATGAGCCTGGGATTGAGGGCGGCGAGGACCGGATAGTCGAGCCCCAGCCGCTTCATCACGCCCGGCCGATAGTTCTCGACCAGGATGTCGACCCTGGCGACGAGCTTCTTGATCGCCGCGATGGACTCCGGTCGCTTGAGGTCAAGCACAATCGATTTCTTGCCGGCGTTGAGCTGGCCGAACATCGTACTGGCGCCGTCGCGCTGAACGGGGCGGCTGCGCATCAGGTCGCCCTCCGGCGATTCGACCTTGATGACGTCGGCACCCATATCGGCCAGCAACCGACTGCAATGCGGGCCGGCAATCGTCGTCGAGAAGTCGAGGATACGCAGGCCTTCGAGCGGCCGTGAACTCTCTTTCATTTATGTCACCTGGCTACAAGGATGAGAACGACGCCTCCCACCACGAGGATGCTACCGAGCCATTCACCGATGGACGGACGCTCCTTGAGGACGAGATGCGAGGCGATGAACGTGAAGACGAGCTCGATCTGGCCGACGGCCCGCACGAGAGCTGCATTCTCCAAAGTCATGGCGAGTGCCCAGCCGGCCGAACCCAGCACACTGAAGATACCGACCCAGATCGAGGACTTCCAATTGACGCCGATCTTGCGGAACTGGCCGGGATCGCTGCGGCTGAGATAGACCACCATCAGGACGATCTGGATGGTGTTCATGCAGGCGAGCACCGTGATGCCGCGGGTCATGAAGTCGCCACTCGGTAGCGACTTCGAGGCTTCGCGGATGGTGCCGGCGGCGATGGCGAAGAACAGGCCGGAGAGGATGCCGTACAGCGCGCCCTTGTGGGTGAGGTCGGCAAGCACGTTGCGGATGTTCGTGAAGGAGCCGCGCACGCTCAGGATGGCCACGCCGGCGAGACAGATCAGGATGCCGATCCACGACCAGAAATGCAGCGGCTCGGAGGCGATGAAGGTCGCGAACAGCGCTACGAACACCGTCTCGGTCTTCGAATAAACCGTGCCGACCGCATAGTTGCGCAGCGAGAAAGCGTGGATCATCAGCGACGTCGCGATGATCTGGGCGAGGCCCGCGATCGTGACCAGACCCAGGAAGGCCAGCGACAGCGGCGGCATCTCCCGGCCCGTGCCCCAGACCAGAAAGGCGAGCATGGAGAGAGCCAGCGGGGCGCCATAGAGGTAGCGAATGAAGTTCGCGCCATCGACGCTCAGCACGCCACGAATCTTCTGCTGCATCGTCGTCCGGATATTCTGAAACAAGGCTGCAGCGATCGTGATCGGTATCCAGAGCGGCACGGCGTTTCCCCCTAACCGGGCGAGTGTATGGTGTCGTTCGCGCCGCGTCTGCGGCATAGTTTTCCGCGATGCGGCAAACACTGGCTGCCGGGCTTGGGAGAGACGAGAGAATGTTCGACACGATCCTGAGCAGCGCGATCCGTGCATTGCCGGTCTTCGCGGCTCACCTTGCCGTGACCTTGCTTATCCTGGTCGCCGGAGTGCTCGTCTATCAGGCCCTGACGCCCCAGAAGGAAGGTCGGCTGATCCGCGAAAATAACGCTGCGGCCGGCGTCGCCTTCGGCGCAGCCATCCTGTCGCTGGCCCTGCCGCTCGGCATGTGTCTGGCGCGCAGCGTCAGCATTCCCGACATCATCGTCTGGGGCGTCGTCGCGTTGATCGTCCAGCTCGGAACCTTCTTCGTGGCGCGTCTGGTCTTTCACGATTTGGTGGCGCGTATCGAAAGGGGTGAAATGGCCTCGGCCGCAGCGCTGGGCGCGACGCATCTTTCGGTGGCCATCATCAATGCAGCAGCCATTGCCGGGTGACCGGCTGCGATGAGCGATACGCTGAAGCGGTTCCTGCTCTGGATCGCAATCGTTGCCGCACTCTATGCGATTGCAAAGATCGTCGAGGTCGAAGATCTCGACGGTCCGCGACGACCATTGCCGCCACCTTCGGCGCAACGACCGCCCTGGTCGAATCCGACGCCGGCCCCGCCGCCGACCGGGCGGACACCGGAGCGACCGGCATTCGATATCCGTGTGCAGGATGCGACGGTGCAGGGCGACTCGATCGGCACCGCCTTTCAGGTCGCGCCGCGGACCTGGATAACGGCGCGGCACGTCGTCGACACCTGCAAGCGGTCGTTTATCCGGGTGCAGGGCAAGTGGCAGGAAATCCAGAGCGTCAGGATGCACGACGTCGCGGACGTGGCCGTGATCACGTCCTCTCAACCCGACAACGCGCCACAAATCGGGCTGACCGACCGCCTCCCGGTGATGGACCAGGAAGGCTTTCACTATGGCTTCCCGCGAGGCATCCCGTCGTCGCTCTACACACGCTTCGTCGGCATGGCACGGATCCGGCCCGGCCGCCTTGGGACGCCGATCGTCAGTGGCTGGGTTTGGGCCGAACAAGCACGGTCGCCTTCCTCAACCGGGTCGCTGGGGGGCATGTCAGGTGGACCGCAGGTAGACCGTACCGGCGCGGTTCAGGGCATTACCGTTCTGGAATCTGAGCGGACCGGGAGGGTGACGACGGCACCCAGTCAGAGAGCGAAAGAACTCCTGCCGGCCCAGGTCTCCTTTGTTGCGGCCGGTGGGACAACCATCACCCCCAGCGACTATGCCCAGCATGGTGCCCAGGTTCGTGATTCGGGAGCGGTGGCTTTGGTGTTCTGCTCGTTCAAGGGGAATACGCGGCCACGGAGCTGAGCTAGGCATCAGCCGCCATCGTCGCTAGAGTTCCGGCCGGTTCAGATCAGGCGGAGACAAGGTGAAAATGGCCAAGAAGAAGCAACCCACGCTCCATCCCAATCCGACCTTCGACAAGTCGAAGATGCCGAGCCGGTATACGACGGTCGGCCCCGAGCGGGCGCCACATCGGTCGTATCTCTACGCCATGGGCCTCACCGAGAAGCAGATCGCCCAGCCGATCGTTGGCGTCGCGACCTGCTGGAACGAGGCGGCGCCCTGCAACATTGCGCTCAATCGCCAAGCCCAGGCCGTGAAGATCGGCGTGGATCGCGGCGGCGGAACGCCTCGCGAATTCACTACCATCACCGTGACCGACGGCATCGCCATGGGTCACCAGGGCATGAAGTCCTCGCTGGCCAGCCGGGACCTGATCGCCGACTCCGTCGAACTCACCATGCGCGGCCATTGCTACGACGCGATGGTGACTCTTGCGGGTTGCGACAAGTCGCTGCCCGGCATGATGATGGCAATGCTGCGCCTCAACGTGCCGTCAGTGTTCATGTATGGCGGCTCGATCCTGCCGGGCAAGTTCCGCGGCAAGGACGTTACGGTCGTCGACGTTTTCGAAGGCGTCGGCATGCATGCGGCTGGCAAGTTCTCCGATGCCGACCTGCACGAGCTGGAATGTGCCGCCTGTCCGTCGGCGGGCTCCTGCGGCGGCCAGTTCACGGCCAACACCATGGCCTGTGTCTCCGAAGCGATCGGCCTCGCGCTGCCGGGCTCGGCCGGTGCGCCGGCGCCCTACGAGACGCGCGATCAGTATGCCGAAGCCTCGGGTGAGGCAGCGATGAACCTCTTGCGCCTCGGCATCCGCCCGCGCGACATCTGCAGCCGTGAAGCCTTCGAGAATGCCGCGGTCGTCGTCGCGGCAACCGGCGGCTCGACCAATGCCGCCCTGCATCTACCTGCGATGGCCCATGAATGCGGCATCAAGTTCGACCTGCACGACGTCGCCCGTATCTTCAAGAAGACGCCGTACATTGCCGACCTGAAGCCCGGCGGAAAGTACGTCGCCTTCGATCTCTACGGGATCGGCGGCATTCCGGTCGTCATCAAGGAACTGCTCGATGCCGGTCTGCTGCACGGCGACGTGCTGACGGCGACCGGCAAGACGCTGGCCGAGAACCACAAGGACATCAAGTTCCCGGAGAACCAGGATGTCGTCTATCGGGTGAAGGATTGCATCACGCCTACCGGCGGTGTCGTGGGTCTCAAGGGCAACCTGGCGCCGGACGGTGCGATCGTGAAGGTCGCCGGCATGCAGCGCCTCGTCTTCACTGGCCCGGCGCGCTGCTTCGACAGCGAAGAGGCAGCCTTCGATGCCGTCGTGAAAGGCAAATTCAAGGAAGGCGAGGTGCTCGTCATCCGCTACGAAGGCCCCAAGGGCGGCCCGGGCATGCGCGAGATGCTGTCGACGACGGCCGCGCTCTACGGCCTGGGTGTCGGCGAGAAGGTAGCCCTGATCACCGACGGCCGCTTCTCCGGCGCAACGCGCGGCTTCTGCGTCGGACACATCGGGCCCGAGGCCCAGGTCGGCGGCCCAATCGGCTTGCTCAAGAATGGCGATATGATCACCATCGATGCCGTGAAGGGCAGGCTTTCGGTCGATCTCTCCGAGAAGGAACTGAAAAAGCGCGCCAAGACGTGGAAGCCCAAGAAGAACGGCTACACGGCGGGCGCGCTCTGGAAGTATGCACAGCTGGTCGGCCCCGCGGTCGACGGGGCAGTGACCCATCCCGGGGCGAAGAAGGAAAGCCACACCTTCGTCGACATCTAGGGAGGCGAAGATGCAGCGGAAAGCAGTCGGTCGGCGAGCCTTCGTCGGAGCGGCGCTTTCCGCTCCCTTCCTGGGAGCAGCGGGCAGGGCGCAGGCGACCTGGCCGACCAAACCCATCCGCATCGTCGTTCCGTTCAATCCCGGCGGCGCCATCGACGCCTTGGTCCGCGTCATTGCCGACGGCCTTTCGACGAAGCTCGGCCAGCAGGTGCTGGTCGACCCGAAGCCCGGCGCCAATACCATCGTCGGTTCGGAGATCGTCGCGAAGGCACCGCCCGACGGCTACACCTTCCTGATCACGACCAACTCGACGCACACCAACAATCCATCGCTCTACGCCAAGCTGCCGTTCGATCCGGCCAAGGATCTGGTCCCGGTGTCGCTGGTATCGCTGGGCACCATCCTTGTCCTGGTGAAGGCCGATGCGCCGTTCGACGATCTTCGCGGCATGGGCGCCTGGGTGAAGGCGCTCGGTCGACCGGCAACCTATGGAAGCTGGGGCATCGGCTCGAGCGGTCATCTCTACGGCCTGATGTTCGAGCGCGCTCTGGGTGGCGCCTATAGCCATGTCCCGTATCGCGGCGATGTTCCGGCGCTCCAGGATGTTGCCAATGGTGGCTTGGATATTACCTGGGCGAGCCCGACCAGCGCCAAGCCACAGATTGCGGCGGGCCGCGTGAAGCCGCTCGCGGTTGCCGGTGCCAAGCGCTCGGCGTCCGTACCCGACGTCAGCACCTTTGCCGAGCAACTGGTCGCGGGGTTCGATCTCAGCCTGTTCGTTGCCGCCTATGCGCCGGCCGGCACACCAATCGACATCGTCGACCGGATGCAGCAGGCGATCAGGGCCGTGATCGACGAACCGGCTGTCGCCCAGAAGATGGTGGAACAGGGACAGACACCCATCGGATCGACACCGGCCGAACTCACCGCCGTACTGAAGCGCGAGACGCCGATCTGGGCGGAGCTGATCCAGCAATCCGGCGCCAAGGTCGAGTAGGGAGCGAAGCCGCATGAGCACGACTGATATCGGTTCGGCCTATTCGCTCAAGCCTCCGACCCACAATGCGAGGCTGACCGAAGTCGGTCGCGGCACGCCCATGGGCGAATTGCTGCGACGCTACTGGCATCCTGTCGGCATGAGCAGCGATGCCGCCGATACGCCACGGCCTGTGAAGATCCTGGGCGAGGAACTGATCCTCTTCCGCGATGGGCAGGGGCGAGCCGGGCTGGTCTACCCACGCTGCTGCCACCGCGGCACGACGCTCTACTACGGCAAGGTCGAGGAGCGCGGCATCCGCTGCTGCTACCACGGCTGGCTGTTCGACATCGAAGGTCATTGCCTCGAAATGCCGTGCGAGCCCAATCCGACCGGCGCGCAGTGCCAGCGGGTGCGGCAGCCCTGGTATCCGGTCGAAGAGCGCTATGGCCTGGTTTTCGCCTATCTCGGACCGCCCGACAAAAGGCCAGTCCTGCCACGCTACGAATGCCTCGAGACGTTGGAGCCGGGAGAGTTCGTCGAAGCCGACGATTCGAGTATCGGCAGCGGCGGCATCGTCATCGCGCCGTGCAATTGGTTGCAGCATTTCGAGAATGTTGTCGATCCCTACCATGTACCGATCCTGCACGGGACCTTCAGCGGCCCCCAGTTCGTGGAGCAGATGGCGGCATTTCCCAAGGTAAAATTCGAGTATGGCCGCCAAGGCGTCAAATCGACGTCGATCCGACCGGGACCGGACGGGAAGAGGTTCCGCCGCGTTACCGAAGCCGTCGTGCCGACCCTGCGCGTCGTGCCGAACCCCAGGGTGGCGCAGTACGGCATGGTCGAGTCGATCGGCTGGACGCTACCGATCGACGATACGCACTACCGCATCTATGTCGCCGGCCGCGTGCGCGAGAAGGGCGAACTGGCCAAATTCAAGTCGCGCTACAACGGCAAGGCCTGGGCCGAGCTGACGGCCGCCGAGCACCAGAAGTTTCCCGGGGATGTCGAAGCCCAGGTTGGACAGGGACCCATCACCTTCCATTCCGAGGAGCATCTGATGTCATCGGATCAGGGCGTGTCGATGCTCCGTATCCTGCTCCAGAAGCAGATCGACATCGTAGCCGGCGGTGGCGATCCAATGGGCGTCGCCTTCGACGAAGCAGGCGCCTACGTCAAATTCGATGCGGGCCAGTACCTCGACGAGGCATCAGCGTAGGTCGGCGCCAATGGCGGCCTCGACGGACGAGAAGCCGTCGCGCAACAGAAGAGCCGCAAGTTCGTCCTTGATGCGCCGGATGAGCGGCGGCCCCTCGAAAACCATGGCCGAGTAGAGCTGAACGAGGGTCGCGCCGGCACGAATCTTGGCATAGGCGTCGGCCCCGGAGCCGACACCGCCGCAGCCGATCAAGGGGAACTGCCCTTCGACCCGCTGCGCCGTCCGGCGCAGGACTTCCGTCGACAGGCTGGTCAGCGGAGCGCCGGACAGGCCGCCGGTCTCGTTGCGTCGGGGCGACTGCAGCGACGCTGGCCGCGATAAGGTCGTATTGCCGACGATGATGCCGTCGAGCCTGAGCTCCCGGCAGACGGCGACGATGTCGTCGAGATCGTCTTCGGTCGCGTCCGGTGCAATCTTCACCACCAGCGGCACCGGCTTGGCGGCGATTGCGTCCTGGACGCGCTTCAGCAGCCCAGCCAGTTCTGTACGGCCCTGCAGGTTGCGCAGCCCCGGCGTGTTGGGGGAGGAGACGTTGCACACGAGATAGTCGGCATAGGGCGCCAGCGCCACGCAGCCCGTGACATAGTCGGCCGCACGGTCGGTGCTGTCCTTGTTGGCACCGACATTGACGCCGACGAAACCGCGACGCGGGCGGGTTGCCAGCCGCGAACGCGCGGCTTCGAGGCCCTGGCCGGGGAAACCCATACGATTAATCACGCCGCGATCCTCGGCCAGCCGGAAGAGGCGCGGCCGCGGGTTTCCCGCCTGCGGCCGCGGCGTCACGCTGCCGATCTCCACCAGCCCAAACCCCAGCTTCAGCATCGCGTCGGCGACCTCAGCGTTCTTGTCGAAGCCCGCGGCGAGACCGATGGGGTTGGGCAGATGTCGCCCCCAGATACCTACACGGAGCGACGGCGGGTCATCGCGACCATCGCCGGGCGTCAGTCCGCTCTTCAGCGCCCGCAACGCAAGCCCATGCGCGGCTTCCGCATCGATGCGGGAAAGGACGAGATCGATCAGGGAATACCAGACAGCCATTTCCGTCTGGGTATCAGAGATGCCCTGTGGAGCGCTTGAAAGAGCGCGGCGATCCTAGCGCCGATCCATGCCGCCACCGTTGGGCCGCAAGGCCGGCGAGTCGGAGAACACGACCATGAACAGTTCGCGAAACGCTTCGGCGATCCGCGGGTCGGTCGGGCCGGTCGCGGGTGTCCGGACAGAGGCTTGCGACATAGTCATGTCGTTGCGGCAGTAGACGGCAAAGACACTGAAGATGCCGGTCTGGGCGGGCTTGAAGCGCGTCGTGCCTCGGCAAATGCTGTCACCGCCGAGATCGTTCGCCGGGTTTGCGACCAGATAAAGCCTGTAGTCGGGCCGGGGCGGCTCGGCCGGCTTGTCGTAGGTGAAGGTCAGGGCAGGGCGGGGCTTCGCCGCCTGCATCAAGGGCAAAAGATCCCGCGCAACTGTCGCCGGGTCGACGCCGGGAAACAGGTCGCCAGCCAGGATAACCTGGAAGTTCTTGTGATCGGTCGCGGCGAAGAATTCGCTGTAGTCGTACTGCACCGCGTACCAGGTGTCGTTGATCGCTGCGGCGTAGACCGCGCTTGGAATGGCCGCGATTGCGAACAAGGCGGCAGCGAGCTTTTTCCTAAGGCGCATGACGGTCTCCTTCACGCAGCACCGGCTGATACTACGCCTGCCGCGCGATCCTGCTCAGTCACATTATTGCGCGCAGACGCTAAACGTCCAAGTCCCTGGCAAACTTGGCATTTTCCTGAATGAAGGCGTAGCGCTTCTCGGGCTTGCGGCCCATCAGGTCCTCGACCAGGGTACGCGTGCGCATCTCCTCGCGGCGGTCGTCGGAATTGGCGGCCGTCGGCACGTCGACCTTCAGGAGGACACGCTTGGACGGGTCCATGGTCGTCTCGCGCAGATGGACCGACTGCATCTCGCCCAGCCCCTTGAAGCGCGTGATGTCGGCCTTGCCGCCGAACTGCGTGCGGACCAGCTCGTCCTTCTGTGCGTCGTCCTGGGCATACTCGGTCTTGCCGCCCTTGCTGATGCGATAGAGCGGCGGCTGGGCCAGGAAAAGATGGCCATTCTCGATCAGCTTCGGCATCTCGCGATAGAAGAACGTCATCAGCAGCGATGCAATGTGGGCGCCGTCGACGTCGGCGTCGGTCATGATGATGACCCGCTCGTAGCGCAGGCGGTCGTCGTTGTAGTGGGCGCCGGTACCGCAGCCCAGGGCCTGGATCAGGTCCTGCACTTCCTGGTTTTCGCGCAGCTTGTCGGCGCTGGCACTGGCGACGTTCAGGATCTTCCCACGGAGCGGCAGGATCGCCTGCGTCTCGCGGTTGCGCGCGGCCTTGGCCGACCCGCCGGCCGAATCGCCTTCGACCAGGAAGATTTCGGTACCGACCGAGGCCGAGCTGCTGCAGTCCGCGAGCTTGCCGGGCAGGCGGAGCTTGCGTGTCGCGGTCTTGCGCTGCTGTTCGCGATCCTGTCTCCGGCGAAGCCGTTCCTCGGCCTTGGAGATCACGTGTTCGAGCAGCACGTTGCCGGCTTCCTTGTCGCCGGTCAGCCAGTGCTCGAAATTGTCACCGATAATCGTCTCGACCAGCTTGGTTGCCTCGACGCTGACCAGCTTTTCCTTGGTCTGGCCTTGGAACTGCGGCTGCTCGATAAAAACAGAGACGAGGCCGGCCGCGCCATCCAGCACATCGTCGGCCGTGATGACCGAGCCCTTGCGGTTGCCGGTAAGCTCGGCATACCGTTTGAGGCCACGCACCAGCGCGCTGCGGAAACCGGATTCATGCGTGCCGCCTTCGGCCGTCGGCACCGTGTTGCAGTAGGAGCGGACGAAGCCCTCTTCGTCGCTCGGCCACCACACAGCCCATTCGACCTTGCCGCCGGCCGTGCCGTTATTCTCGCTCTTGGCCTCGCCGGCGAAGGGCTGCGGCACCACGGTGGCCCGCTCGCCGATTTCGGACGTCACATAGTCCTTCAGGCCGCCGGGGAAGTGGAAAGTCTCTTCCGCAGGAATCTCACCGCTTTTGGGCAGCAACGACTGGTCGCATTTCCAGCGGATCTCGACGCCGCGGAACAGGTACGCCTTGGAGCGAACCATGCGGTAGAGCCGCTCCGGCACGAACGCCTGCTTGCCGAAGATTTCGGGGTCGGGATGGAAGGTGACCGTCGTGCCACGCCGGTTGGGGGCAGGGCCCGCGGACTTCAGCTTGGTCGTCGGCTTGCCACGCGAGAAGGTCTGCACCCACGCCTGACGGTCGCGTGCCACCTCGACAATCAGTTCGTCCGACAGCGCGTTGACAACCGAGACACCGACACCGTGCAGGCCGCCCGAAGTGGCATAGACTTTGTTGTTGAACTTGCCGCCGGAATGCAGCGTGGTGAGGATCACCTCGAGCGCTGACTTGTTCTTGAACTTGGGGTGGGGGTCAGTCGGGATGCCGCGGCCGTTGTCGCGGACCAGGATGCGGTTGCCGGCGAGCACTTCCAGCCAGATCGTATCGGCATGGCCTGCGACAGCTTCGTCCATCGAGTTGTCGAGCACTTCGGCCACGAGGTGATGCATGGCCCGTTCGTCGGTGCCGCCGATGTACATGCCGGGGCGCTTGCGGACGGGCTCAAGGCCCTCCAGCACCTCGATATCGCGCGCGGTGTAGGAGTTTTCCTTGGCCGCGGCGGCACGCTTGCCGCCCCCCGACCGATCGAACAGATCGCCGTTCTTTGCCATGCCTGCTTCTTTAGTTTCGCGGCCGCGCGAGGGGATCGCTTGGTGGCCGATAGCGCATGGGTATGGTAGCAAAATCGCCTGAAATCAACCATATCCGGTGGGAATTCAATGTCAGAAAGTCGCCGCGATCCGATCGTAAGGACCGTGCCACAGCCCGCCGATATGAACGGAAATGGCGATATTTTCGGCGGCTGGGTGCTGTCGCAGATGGATATTGCAGGCGGCGCGCTGGCAGCTCGCAGGGCCAAGGGCAGGGTGGCGACGGTGGCGATCACCGCTATGACCTTCGTCCAGCCGATCAAAGTGGGAGATATGGTGTCGATCTATGGGGATGTCGTGAAGGTCGGGCGGACCTCGATCACCATTGCGCTGGAGACCGTCGTGCACCGTCGCCATGACGAAACCGACCTGCGCGTCACCCACGGTACCTTCGTGTTCGTGGCGATCGACGACGAAGGCAAGCCGCGCCCGGTGCCGCAGGATGTGGCGGCGTGAGGCGGCTGCTCGCCCTGATCCTTTCGGTCGCTGTCCTGCTGTTGCCGGCCGCCGCAATGGCGCATCCGCACCTCTGGGTGCAGCAGCTCGTGCGGGTGGTCGCCAAGGACGGCAAATATACACACGTCGAGATCGAATGGCGGTTCGATCCCTTTTCGAGCGAGGTCGAAATCCCGCTGATCGACGAGGACAAGGACGGCAAGTTCTCCGCCCGCGAGATCAAGCTCCTGTCGGACGACATGATGCCGGAACTGTCGAAAGTCGGCTTCATGAGCTGGATCAACACCGGCAAAAAAGACTTTCGCCCCTCCAAGGTGGCGCAGTTTTCAGCCCGGGTGGACGATCCCGCGAGTTTCACCTTGCCGGACTGGGATCGCTCGGCCGGCGACAACGGCGGCATGGCGATGCCGCCCAACAAGCGCACCAACAACCCCGAGCCGCCGCGCAAGCAGGGCGCGCGGAATCTGGTCTACGTCATGCGGTTTGCCTTGCCGGAACCCAGCAAGACCGTTTCGATCGCGACCTTCGATCCTGACGACTTCATTCGCATCGAAGTCGACAAGGCTTCGCTCCCGGCCGGCTGCATGCTGGCCAAGCATCCGACCTACAAAGCCGAGTTCATACGAGGCTATCCCGTGTTTGCCGATCTCGTGACATGCCAGCTCCCATGAAGACTGCTGCTTTGCGTTCGCCTTTCCTGTGGATCGGCCTGCTGTTGCTCGCCGCCCTGATTGGCGCCCTGGTGTTCAGCGACAGCGTCGCAGACCTTGCGCGCTACTCGGCGGAATATCAGCGTCGTATCCAGCAGGTGCTCTCGGGCTCGTTGCGCGACATCAAGTCGGGGACGGGCTCCTTCGCCTTGTGGACGCTGGCCACGGTCTGCTTTGGTTACGGCGTCGTGCACACGCTGGGGCCGGGCCATGGCAAGGCCGTCGTGGTGGCCTACTTCCTGGACAGCAGCAAGCCGCGCGCCTGGATCGAAGGGATTTTTGCCGGCGGTTGGATCGCCTTCACCCATACGCTGGCGGCGCTACTCCTCGCGGGCGCGCTCAAGCTCTCCTCGACCGTCGGCCTGCTCGGCGCCCTGCGCGAGGTGCGCAACGTCGAGACAGTGTCCTACGCCCTGATCCTGCTGATCGGCATCTGGCGCCTATGGGCCGGGATCACCGGCCGGCTCCATGAGCATGCACATGGAGAGCCTGACCATGGTCACGGGCATGGGCATGGCCATCACCATGATCATGGCGGTCACGACCATCATCATCACCACGGCCACGAAGCCCCGCAGCGGACAGTTGCCGGCTGGCTGCTGCTGACGGCGGCTGGCATCGCGCCCTGCGCGGGTGCGCTGGTGGTGATCCTGCTGTCGATCGCCCTCGACGTGCTGTGGGCCGGCGTCGTCGGCGTGATTGCCATCGCTCTTGGCATGGCGATCACTCTGGCCGGCATCGGCATGGCCTCGATGGTTGCCCATCGCTTGATCATCGCCGACGGCCGTTCCCAGGAGATCGGTCGTTTCACGGCGATTGCGGCTTCACTGATCGTGATCGCGACGGCCGGCACGCTTCTTTTGGGCTCCCTCGAACGCTTCCTGCGCTGAGGCCGCCCAAGGTGGCCACGAGCGGGGCGCCCAGCCGATCGTCGCGGCCGCTGCTGGGCGTGCTCTTCATGTGCACCGCCTGCGCCCTGTTTCCGATCATGAACGGGCTGGTGAAGTTGCTCGCGGCGACCTACGAGCCGCAGCAGATCGTGTGGTTCCGCATCGTCTCGCACCTCGTCCTGGTCGCGGCAGTCTTCATGCCGCGCATGGGGCTGGGCCTTCTGCGCACGCGGCGCATCGGCACGCAGTTCGTGAGCTCGATCATGATGCTGCTCTCGACCCTGTTCTTCTTCTCGGCGGTGAAGTCGATCCCGGTGGCCGAGGCGATCTCCGTCACCTTCGTGGCGCCGCTCGCGGTGGTCTTGCTGGCCTGGCCGATGCTGGGCGAGCGCATCACGCTGTTCCGGCTGGCTGCCGTCGTGGTGGGATTCGGCGGCGTGCTGATCGTCATCCGGCCCGGAAGCGCCGTCTTCCAATGGGCGTCGCTGCTGCTGTTGTGCAGCGCCATCTGCTATGCGGTCTACCAGATCCTGATCCGGCGGCTGGCCGGCACGGACCATCCGGCGACATCGGTTTTCTATAGTGTGCTGCTGGGTGCCATCATCATGTCGGTCTGGCTGCCGTTCGTCTGGAAGATGCCGCTTTCGTGGAGCGACTGGGCATTGCTGTGCTCGTTGGGTGTCTTCGGTGCGCTGGGACACTACTGCGTGGCCAAGGCGATGACCTATGCTTCGGCGAATTTCGTGGCGCCGTTCAACTATACGCAGATGATCGGTTCGGTGATCGTCGGCTACCTGATGTTTTCCGAAGTGCCTGATTCCTACACCTGGCTGGGAACGGCCGTAATCATCGGCGCCGGACTCATGGTCGGTTGGCAGAGCCGCAGGCCCCAGAAGCCCTAGGCAGTCCTGAGAAACACGAGGAGGAAACATGCCGTATCTCGTCGCCGCCGATCTTCCGGCCGAGCCAGCCGGCATCCGTTTCCGCTCACTCCTCGACCGACCGCGGATCCTGCGCATGCCCGGTACGCACAACGGCATCGCGGCCCTTCAGGCGAGGCGGGCGGGCTTCGAGGCGCTTTATCTCTCCGGCGCGGCCATGTCGTCGTCGATGGGCTTGCCCGATCTCGGCGTTATCACGATCGACGAGGTATGCTTCTTCATTCGCCAGGTCGCGCGCGCCTCGGGGCTGCCGGTGCTGGTCGATGGCGATACCGGCTACGGCGAAGCGCTGAACGTCATGCACATGGTGCGGTCCTTCGAGGAGGCGGGGGCAGGCGCCGTCCATATCGAGGATCAGATCCTTCCCAAGAAGTGCGGCCACCTGAACAACAAGAAGCTCGCGGACGCCCACGACATGGCCGCCAAGGTTGCCGCTGCGGCCAAGGCGAGGCGTAACCTCGCGATCATCGCCCGCACCGATGCTGCGGCCAGCGAGGGAATCGACGGCGCCGTCGCCCGGGCGAGGCTCTACCTGCAGGCCGGCGCCGACGCGATCTTTCCCGAGGCGCTGACCAATGCCGACATGTTTCGGGCCTTCGCCAAGGCCATGCCCGGCGTGAAGCTGCTGGCCAACATGACCGAGTTCGGCCGCACGCCATTCTTCACTGCAGGCGAATTCGAGGCGATGGGATATCGCATGGTGATCTGGCCGGTCTCAGCGTTGCGGGCCGCCAACAAAGCGCAAGAACGGGTGTTCGCCGCGCTCCAGAAAGATGGCGGCACGCAGAAGGTCGTGGACCAGATGCAGACCCGACAGGAACTCTACGACACGATCGGCTACCACCAGTACGAAGCGCTGGATGCCTCGATCGTGAAGACGGTCGTTCCGCAAGGCATGCCGCAGCGGGATTAGACGGCGTACCGCTGGGAGAGGCGAGGGCTGTCCGTAATACGGACTTCTGCATCTCGTTGCTGTTCCGATGAAGCGGCGGTCTTTTAGCTGTTCTGGTCAACCATGGCGGGTTCGCCTGGATAGAAAAGAACTCAGCTGCAAGGGATGGAGACCTAAATGCCCCAGACTGCTGCCGTCATGCACGATGCTGTCTCGGAGATTCATACGCCGCAATTTTGGTATGGCCCGCAACAGGCGCAACTTACCGATTGGCTCCATGAGCTGACCGACTCCGACCGTCAGGAGCTGCGGGCGGCGCTCGACGTAGCGCGCAAGAGCGGGCTGCCGCTCCAGGAACTGGGCCGGGAGCAGTTTCCGCTCACCGGATTGGCGGGCCGGCTCACCCGCTTGCGCCGCGAAACGCTCGAGGGCCGGGGGTTCTTCCTGCTGCGCGGCGTGCCGGTTGCCGAATACACGCCCTGGGAAAGCGCTGCCGCCTTCTGGGGCATTGGGCTGTATCTCGGCGAAGCGGTCTCGCAGAACGGCAAGGGTCATGTCCTGGGACACGTCGCCAATCTCGGCCTGGACTATGCCGACCCCGAGGTGCGTGGCTACCAGACCAGCGCCAGGCTGAATTTTCACACGGATTCTTCGGACCTGGTGGGATTGCTCTGCCTGCAGACGCCGCAGTCCGGAGGGCTATCGAGCATCGCCAGTTCCACGACCGTGTGGAATGAGATGGTGCGGCGGCGCCCCGATCTCGCGCAGGCACTTCTCGAGCCCGTCTACTACACGCGCTGGGGCGAGATCGGCGCCGGCCTGAAGCCCTACTACGGCGTCCCGGTCTTCTCAGCCTGCGCCGGTCACATGGTCACCCGCTATGTGCGCAGCTCCATCCGCAAGGCGCAGCTCATGCCGGAAGTGCCGCGGCTCAGCCCGGTGCAGGAGGAGGCGCTCGACTTCTTCGACAGCCTGACCAACGACCCGGCGATCCATCTCTCGATGGAGTTCCGTCCCGGCGACATCCAGATGCTGTGTAACCATTGGATCCTGCACTCGCGAACCTCCTATGTGGATTGGCCGGAGCCCGAGAGGCGGCGCCACCTGCTGCGACTGTGGCTGGCCTGCGAAGACGGACCGGCTCTGCCCGACAGCTTCACCAGCACCGTGCGCGGCGCGACGCGCAGCGGCCGCCCGGGCGGAATCGAGGTGCCGGGCGTACCGCTCTCCGCTCCACTCGAGCCCTGCTGAAGGACGCTATGAGGCTTCCTTCTTTTCTTCTCTCGGCTCTGTGCGTCGCGCTCGGCGCCCTGGGAAATCCGGCCCTTGCGAAATGGCCTGAGCAATCGATCCGCATTGTCGTGCCCTATCCGGCCGGCGGCGGCGTCGATGTCATGATGCGCATGCTGGCGCCGCTCATGAGCGAACAGCTGGGGCAGCCGGTAGTCATCGACAATCGTGCCGGCGCGAATGCCAATATCGGCACGGCAATCGTCGGCACCGCGAAACCGGACGGTTATACGCTCCTGGCCAGCGCCACGTTCCTCACGGTCAATCCGCTTCTCGAGACGGGCCTTGCCTGGAAGGCATCGGACTTCACGCCCGTAGCGGGCCTGTCGCGTACCTACAACCTGTTCATGGCGAACGGCACGTCGCCCTGGAAAGGCCTTGGCGACTTCGTCGCCGCCGCCCGCGCTCAACCGGGCCTGAATATCGCTCCCGGCGGCTCGGGATCGCCCCAGTCGATGGCGCATCGGATGCTACGCGTCCGTGCCGGCCTGCAGTTTACCGAAATTCCCTATCGCGGCACACCGCCGCTCCTGGTGGACTTGGCCAACGGCACGCTTGCTATGGCTGTCGCGCCATTGGCGGCGGTACTGGGGATGCTGGAAAGCGGAAAGTTGAAGGCCCTGGCTGTCGCCGGTGAGGAACGCGCCAGGCTTCTTCCCGACGTTCCGACGACGGCGGAGGCCGGCTATCCCGATGTCGTGGCGCCGAGCTGGTATGGGCTGCATGCTCCTGCGGGGACACCGCCTGAAATCGTGCAGGCCATTGCCGAGGCCGCCCGGATAGCGACCGCCGACGCCAAGGTTCAGGCCACCGCCCTGAAGGCAGGAGGCGAGACAGCCTTCCTCCATACGCGGGACTTTGAAGCCCTCCTCGTGCGCGACCGGCAACGCTGGGAACGCATTGTAGCCGAGGTGAGCAAGGGGCAGTAGACGTCCAGGCTCTGGCGGCTAGAGCCCCAGAGCGGAAAGGTCGGGCGCGCGGCGGTGGAAGTCCGTCGCGTCCTGGAACGCCTTGCCCAGGCGCAGCACGTCGCGTTCCGCGAAGGGCTTGCCGACGATCTGGACGCCGACCGGCAACCCGCCGGAAAGGCCAGACGGCATGGCGAGGCTGCAGAGACCGAGATAGTTGGCCGGCCGGTTCAGATAACCTGGGATCGGCGATGTCTCGTCGACCTCCGAAACGGGGATCGCGGGGATCGCCATTGTCGGCAGCAGGATCGCATCGTGCACCGCGAACCACTCCTTGAACGCGTGCCGACGGGCCGCCACGGCGCGCAACTCTTCGGCATAGGCACCTGGCAATAGGGCCTTCGCCGCCTGCGCTCGCGCCCGCACGCCGGGGCCGATTGCCTTCGACATATCCTCGATATAGTCGCGATGCAGGGAATAGGCCTCCGACGCGATCAGGGTGCCGGCCGGCCGCGACAGGTCGAAAAACCAGTCGGGCAGACGCACGGCCTCGACTGCAGCGCCAAGGCTCTCGAAAGTGCGGGCGGCGGCCTGCCAGGCCTTGGTCACGTCGGCATGCATGAAGTTCGGCAGCTGCCTGGTGTCGGGCATCGCGATGCGCATGCCTTCGATCGAACCTGGGCGTACCGCTTCGGTGAAATCTTCGAGCGGCTGATCGAGGGTCGTCGGGTCACGCGAGTCGGGTGCGGCCAGCGCGTTCAGGAGGAGGGCGCAGTCTTCTACCGAGCGCGCCATGGGGCCGATCGAGTCGAACGACCAGCTGAGCAGCATCGTGCCCGAGAGGCCGATGCGGCCGAAAGTGACCTTGAGGCCGACAAGGCCGTTGAACGCGGAGGGGATGCGCACCGAGCCGCCGGTGTCGCTGCCGATGCCGGCCGGCGTCAGGCGGGCGGCGACCGCGACGCCAGTGCCGCTCGACGAGCCGCCGGGGACGCGATGGGTCCCGAGATCCCAGGGATTCCAGGGTGCGCCCATCAGCGGATTGGTGCCCCAGCCGCCGAAGGCGAACTCGACCATGTGCAGCTTGCCGAGAGGCACCATGCCGGCCGCGGTCAATCGTTCGACGGTATTGGAGGTCACGCTGGCGATGCGGCCCTCGAACATCTTGGAGCCGCCGGTGCCGACGCGGCCGGCGATGTCGCAGAGGTCCTTGTAGGCAATGGGCAGCCCGTGCAGGGGCGGGAGCGGAAAGCCCGACATGCGCGCCTTGTCGGCCGCGTCCGCCAGCGTACGCGCCTCATTGGCGTAGACTTCGGTGAAGGCATGCAGCTTGCCGTCGGCCTTGGCGATGCGTGCCAGGAGAGCGTCGACAACTTCGCGGGAGGAAAAACGCTTTGCTGCAAGGCCCGCGGAGAGTTCCGTGAGCGTGAGGTCGTGCAGGTTGCTCATCAGTAGGTCGCCCGGCCGCCGGAGAGATCGAAGGTCGAACCCGTTGCGAAGGTGCAGAGCGGGGAGGCAAGCCAGGCGACCATCTCGGCCACTTCCTCGACTTCGCCAAAGCGGTTCATCGGGATCTTGGAAAGCATGTACTGGATGTGCTGCTCGGTCATCTGGCTGAACAACTCCGTTTTCACGACCGCCGGCGCCACGCAGTTCACCAGCACGCCCGTCGTCGCGAGTTCCTTGCCCAGGGATTTGGTGAGCCCGATGACGCCGGCCTTCGACGCGGAATAGGCGGAAGCGTTTGGATTGCCTTCCTTGCCTGCCACGGAAGCAATGTTGACGATGCGGCCCCAGCCGCGCTTGGACATGCCGGCCGCCACGGCACGATTACACAGGAAGACGCCGGTGAGGTTGATGTCGATCACCTGTCTCCAGGCATCGACGGGATAGTTCACGACCGTCGTGTTGGGGCCGGTGATGCCCGCGCTGGCGACCAGAATGTCGGGGGCGGCGAGGTCCTTCTCGGTCGCGGCAAGTGCCTTGGCGATCGACTCCTCGCTCGTGACGTCGACGGAAACCGCGATCGCTCCCTTGAGCGCGGCCGCCGATTGCCTGGCTCGTTCGAGGTCTTGATCCCACAGGGCCACCCGGCCACCGCCGGCTGTGATTTTCGCAGCGCAAGCCAGCCCGATTCCACGCGCACCACCCGTTACGATCGCGGCACGTCCCTTGAATAATTCAGGTCCCATGCGCTTCCTCCAAATGCTTGAATTATCTTGCTATTCCTACCATATCGGCGCAGCGCTCCATCCGCTACACTGACGCATCAGCGCCCCTCCGAGTTTTCGGGAGTTACATGCCTTCGCCCATTCCGGCGTCCATCGACGCCACCGTCGAGCTTCTGAAAGGCGGCGACTACATCGCCGATCGCAGCCTCGCCACCGTCCTCTACCTTGCGCTCAAGCTCGGCCGACCGCTGTTCTGCGAAGGCGAGGCGGGTGTCGGCAAGACGGAGATTGCCAAGGTCCTGGCCAAGACCCTGAACCGGCCACTGATCCGCCTCCAGTGCTACGAAGGCCTCGATGTCGCCTCGGCCGTGTATGAATGGAACTATGCGCGCCAGATGATCGAGATCAGGTTGGCCGAAGCACAGGGCGTCCATGATCGCAGCGAGATCGCCGCCGACATCTTCAACGAGAAGTTCCTGATCCGCCGTCCGCTGCTCGAAGCGCTGCAGCCGCATGTCGATGGCGCCCCGATCCTGCTGATCGACGAACTCGACCGCACCGACGAGCCGTTCGAGGCGTATCTGCTCGAAGTCCTGTCCGACTTCCAGGTGACGATTCCCGAGCTGGGCACGGTAAAGGCGGCGGAAACGCCGATCGTGATCATCACGTCCAACCGGACGCGGGAAATCCACGACGCTCTGAAGCGCCGATGCTTCTATCACTGGGTCGACTATCCCGACCTCAAGCGCGAACTCGAGATCTTGAAGGTCAAGGCGCCGGGGAGCTCGGAGCGGCTGTCGCGGCAAGTCGTGGGCTTCGTCCAGGAACTGCGCAAGCTCGATCTGTTCAAGGCGCCCGGCGTCGCCGAATCGATCGACTGGGCCACGGCGCTGTCTGAGCTGAACGCCCTCGATCTCGATCCCAAGACGATCAACGACACGCTGGGCGTACTGCTGAAATACCAGGACGACATCCAACGCCTGCAGGGCTCGGAAGCGGCCGAAATCCTGCGTCAGGTGAAGTCGGACATCGCCGCCCAGCCGCTGGGCTGAGCGGCGCGCGATGGACGCGCTGCCCGAACCGACGGCGTCGCCGCAACCCCGCGGCGGCAAGCTCGCGACCAACATCGTGCACTTCGCACGGACCTTGCGGACGGCCGGGCTGCGCGTCGGGCCGGGGCAGATACTGCGCGCCATCGAGGCGGTCGAAGCGGCGGGCCTGCAGAAGCGCGACGAC
The DNA here is from genome assembly GCF_000312425.1 of Reyranella massiliensis 521. Classification (GTDB taxonomy): domain Bacteria; phylum Pseudomonadota; class Alphaproteobacteria; order Reyranellales; family Reyranellaceae; genus Reyranella; species Reyranella massiliensis. The sequence continues at coordinate 2,083,549 of NZ_HE997181.1, forward strand.
TTCTACTGGACGCTCCATTCGGTCTTCGTGAACCGCCGCGACCAGCGCGAGATCTTCGACCAGGCGTTCCACGTCTACTGGCGCAATCCGCGTCTCCTGGAAAAGATGATGGAGATGCTCCTGCCGCAGGTCGGCGTGCCGGCCGAGCAGGATCAGCGCAAGCAGCTCAGCCGCCGCCTGCAGGACGCCCTGCAGCCCGGCAAGGGCGAGGCGCCGGAGCAGGCAGACGAACCGCCGGAGGTCGAAGTCGAGGCGACCTTCACGGTCTCGGATCGCGAAGTGCTGCAGCATCGCGATTTCGAGCAGATGTCACAGGCCGAGATCGACGAAGCCTTGCGCGCCGTTGCCCGGATGCGCCTGCCAGTGCCCGAGCGCAAGACGCGGCGCTATCAGCCGGCGCGACGAGGGCCACGGGTCGACTTCCGGGCCTCGCTGCGGCGCGCGCTGCGGCCGGAAGGACTGACCGAGCTGCGCAAGCGCGAACCTCGCCGACGGCCGCCGCCGCTTGTGATCCTGTGCGACATTTCCGGGTCGATGGCCCGCTACACGCGCATGTTCCTGCATTTCATGCACGCCATCACCAACGACCGCGACCGAGTCTATTGCTTCACCTTCGGTACGCGGCTTTCGAACGTGACGAGGGCGCTGCGCAATCGCGATGTCGACATCGCCCTGCAGAAGGCGTCCACACAGGTCGAGGACTGGTCGGGTGGCACCCGCATCGGTCTGGCCCTGCATGAGTTCAACAACAAATGGTCGCGGCGCGTCCTGGGGCAGGGCGCCGTGGTCCTGTTGATCACCGATGGCCTGGATCGCGAGGGCGCCGCAGGTCTGGGTGAGGAAATGGAACGTCTCCATAAATCCTGCTCACGTCTCATCTGGCTGAACCCGCTCTTGCGGTACGGCGCCTACGAGCCCAAATCTCAGGGCAACAAGGCCATGTTGCCGCATGTCGACGAGTTCCGGCCGGTGCACAATCTGGAGAGCCTGGCGGGGCTGATCGCCGCCCTGGGCAAGCAAGTCACCGGCGCCGACAGACGCCTCGCGGGATGGCAGACCGAACTTCGCAAGGAGTAGATCATGAGCGACGCACTCGATGTCCTGGATCAGGTCGGCAAGTGGAAGGCTGGCGGCAAGGGAGTAGCCATCGCCACCGTAATCACCACTTGGGGCTCTTCGCCTCGGCCGGTGGGCAGCCAACTCGGCGTCGACGACACGGGCGCGATGGTAGGCTCCGTGTCCGGCGGCTGCATCGAAGGCGCCGTTGTGAAGGAAGCGCTGGCGGCGATCGCTGACGGCAAGCCGCGGCTGCTGGATTTCGGTGTCACTGACGAACAGGCCTGGGATGTCGGGCTGGCATGCGGTGGCAAGGTGCAGGTCTTCGTCGAGAAGGTGAACTGAATCATGAAGGCCGAGACCCTGGCGGCGCTTCAGGAAGCGCGCCACAAACGGCACGCTCTGGCCCTGGCCACACGGCTCAGCGACGCCGCCGAAACTCTGATCTACCGAGACACGGCGTCGGGTGAGCAGGCTGGCGACGAGACGTTGCTCTCGGCGGCGCGGCAGGCACTCGAGATCGGCCGCAGCGAAACCGTCGATATCGGCGGCCAGCGCATTTTTCTGAATGTCTACGTGCCGCCGCCGCGTTTGATTATCGTCGGCGCCGTCCACATTGCACAGTCGTTGGCGCCCATGGCGTCGCTGCTCGATTTCGATGTCACCGTCGTCGATCCGCGCCGTGCCTTCGCCACCGACAGCCGTTTCCCCGGCGTGAAGGTGATGCAGGAATGGGCCGACGAGGCCTTTGAGAAGATGGGCCTCGACCGATCGACGGCCGTCGTCACTTTGACGCACGATCCCAAGCTCGATGACCCCGCGCTCGAATATGCGCTGAAGTCGGAGGTCTTCTATATCGGCGCGCTCGGCAGCCGGAAGACCCACGCCAAGCGCAAGGAGCGGCTGGCCGAAGCGGGGATCACCGAAGAGCAGTTCGCACGCGTGCACGGGCCGGTCGGTCTCAACATCGGCGCCAAGTCGCCGGCGGAGATCGCCATTTCCATCCTGGGGCAGATCGTCGAAGTACGGGCGCGCCGCCTCGAAGCCCTGTCCGCGCCGAAGGTCGCCGCAGCGTGAGGTTCGGCGAGATTCCTATCAACGCGGCGGCAGGTGCCATCCTGGCGCATAGCTGGCGCGCCAACGGCGTGAACTTCGCCAAGGGCCGCGTCCTCTCCGCCGACGATGTGGCCAAGCTGAAGGCGGTCGGCGTCGCGACTGTCGTCGCGGCCAAACTCGACGACGAGGATATCCACGAAGACGAGGCGGCTGCCAGCGTCGCCAGGGTCCTGGCGGGCGAGGGCATCGAGGTCACGGCACCCTTTACCGGCCGGTGCAATCATTTCGCCCGCGAAGCCGGTCTCGCCGTGGTCGATCGCGAGCGCATCGACGAACTGAACGAACTCGACGAATCGGTGACGGTGGCGACCCTGCCGCCGTTCGCGAGGGTCGAGCCGCGCCAGATGGTGGCAACGGTCAAGATCATCCCCTATGCCGCGCCGCGTATAGCCGTCGCCCGTGCCATCGGCGTCGCCAAGTCGGCCAATCGCCCCTTGGTATCGGTGGCGCCGTTCCAGTCGATGCGTGCCGGCCTGGTCCAGACGAGGCTTCCGGGCACGCGCGACAAGGTCTTGGACAAGGCTGTCGTCACGACCACCAAGCGACTGAAGTCGCTCGGCAGCACTCTGAACGGCGAGCGTCGGGTGGCGCACGACGCGAAGGAGATCGCCGGTGCTTTGGCCGAACTGAAGTCCGAAGGATGCGACCTGTTCCTGATCGCCGGTGCGTCGGCCATTGTCGACCGGCACGATGTCGTGCCGTCGGGGATCGAAGTCGCGGGCGGAAAGGTCATCCATTTCGGCATGCCGGTCGATCCTGGAAACCTGTTGCTGACCGGCGAATTGGACGGCAAGCCGGTGCTGGGCCTGCCGGGCTGCGCCAAGTCGCCGAAGTACAATGGCTTCGACATGGTGCTAGAGCGGCTTGCCGCACGCCTGCCGGTTGGCCGTGCAGAAATCGTGCGCATGGGATCGGGTGGCCTGCTGGCCGAAATCCCGAGCCGTCCTCAACCGCGCGACGACAGCGAGGTTGAGGGCGAGGGGCCTCAGCAGGCGCCTCGCGTCGCAGCCCTCGTCCTCGCCGCCGGCCGGTCGACGCGCATGGGCGGTCCCAACAAGCTGCTGGCCGATGCCGAGGGCGAGCCGCTGGTCGTGCATGCGGTGAAAGCGGCTTTGGCATCGCAGGCTGTCGAGGTCGTGGTCGTGCTGGGTCATATGGAAGATCAGGTGCGGCCGGCGATCGAGAAGGCGGTGCCGCCGAAGTCGCGACTGCGCTTCGTCACCAATCCGGACTTTGCCGAGGGGCTCAGCACGTCGGTGAGGACCGGGATCGGCGCGCTCGGCTCGAACATAGACGCGGCCATCGTCCAGCTCGGCGACATGCCCGGCGTTGGCGCGCCGCTGCTCGACCGCCTGATCGCCGCCTTCAGTCCAGTCGAGGGCCGCACGATCTGCGTACCGACGGTCGGCGGCAAGCGCGGCAACCCCGTCCTGTGGGCGCGGCGCTTCTTCCCGGAGATGGCCAAGCTCTCGGGCGACAGCGGCGCCAAGCATCTGATCGGCGAGCACGCCGATCTGGTTTGCGAGGTCGAGATGACAGGGGAGGCCGCCATCACCGACATCGACACGCCGGAGGCGCTGGCGGCATGGCGGGAGCGGAGCACAGCATGAGTTTCGATGTCGCCGCTGTTCGCCGGCAGTTTCCCATTCTCTCCGAGATCATCGACGGCCTGCCGGTGCACTATCTCGACAACGGCGCCTCGGCACAGACGCCGCTCGCCGTGATCGACGCGGTGCGGCACTACGAGACGACAAGCCGGGCCAACGTGCTGCGCGGCGTGCATCGACTGGCCGAGCGCGCGACCGAGGCCTACGAGAATGCACGCGCCGAGGTTGCCAAGTTCCTGGGCGTCCAGCCGATGGAAGTGATCTTCACCGGCGGCTGTACGGCGGCGATCAACCTCGTGGCCTATTCCTACGGTTCTCTTCTGAAGCCCGGCGATCGCATCTTGCTTTCCGAGTTGGAGCATCATTCCAATATCGTGCCCTGGCAGCTCCTGCGTGCCCGCTCGGGCATCGAGATCGATGTGATCCCGGTGACGGAAGACGGCCGTATAGATTTGACCCAGTTGCCGCGCCTGCTGACCCCCAAGACCAGGCTGGTCTCGCTCGCCCATGTCTCGAACGTGACAGGTGCGCTGCTCGATGTCCGTGCCGTCGTCGCAGCAGCCAAATCGGTTGGCGCCCGGGTGATGCTCGACGGTGCGCAGCGCGCGCCGCATGGGCCGCTCGATCTGCCGTCACTGGGCATCGACTTCTATGTCTTCGCCGGTCACAAGGCTTACGGCCCGAATGGAATTGGTATCCTGTGGGGCAAGCCCGAATTGCTGGACGCCATGCCCCCCTTCATGGGCGGAGGCTCGATGATCGGACGGGTCACTTTTGCCGAGACGACATGGGCGCCATCGCCACGTCGCTTCGAGGCGGGCACACCCGCGATCGGTCCTGCCATAGGCCTCGGCGCAGCCTGTACCTGGATGCAATCGCTCGATTGGACAGCGGCGCACGATCACGAGATGAGCCTGGTCCAGCGTCTGATGGACGGCCTGCAAAAGGTCGACGGCACCAGGCTGTTCGGCCCGGCGAGCCTGCAGAACCGCTATCCGGTCGTGTCCTTCATGCTCGAAGGCGTGCATCCGCACGATGTCGCTCAGACGCTCGATTCCTTCGGCGTTGCCGTACGTGCGGGCCATCACTGCGCCCAGCCCTTGATGGACCGCTTCGACCTCGACGGCACGACCCGCGTCTCGATGGCGCCCTATAACGACAACACGGACATCGACGCGCTGCTGGCCGGCGTGGCGCATGCCGCACGTACCTTGCGATGAACGACCAGCTCTATCAGGACCGTATCGTTGCGCTTGCCAAAGCCAAGACAGGTGCGGGCAAGCTCGACGCACCGACCAGGTCGGCGCGGCGCGACAACCCGCTGTGCGGCGATCGCGTCACCATGGACGTCAAGCTCGACGGGCAGGGACGTATCACGGAGATCGCGCATCAGGTCCGCGGCTGCCTGCTGTGCCAGGCCTCGGCCTCGGCATTGTCGGCGGTCGCGGTCGGCCGGGATTCTGCTGGTATCTCCGACATCCGGCGTGACGCCGAGCGCGCTCTCGGCCGCGAGGCGGGCGATCCGCGCGAACCGTTTACGGCGTTCACGCCTGTCGCCACCCACAAGTCGCGACAGGAATGCGTACTGCTTCCCTTCGAAGCCCTGAAAGACGCGCTCTCGTAGTTTCGTCGCGTCGTCGCCGCGGTTGTGTCACAGTCGCACTTCACGGTGCGCGTGCATCGCCCGGGAGAGACTATGCGCCTATTTTTGAACGTCGTGGCTCTTTTGGGCCTGATTGCGTTCCCGACTTTTGCCTTCGCTCAGGAACTCGCTCTCAAGCGAGTCATGCTGTCCTCGGGCGGCCTCGGCTATTTCGAGTACGAAGCCACGGTGGAAGGAAACGCCACCCTGAAGCTCACGGTGTCGCTCGATCAGGTCGACGACGTGCTGAAGAGTCTGGTCGTCTATGACGACAAAGGCGGCGTCGGCGGCCTCAGCCTGCCGGGACGCGAACCGCTTGCCCAGGCCTTCAAGGACCTGCCGTTCGACCAGCATTCGCTGGGCTCTCCGGCCGAGCTTCTGTCCACCCTGAAAGGAGCCGAGATTACGGTTGGCGGCGGCCGTGCTCTCGCGGGCCGTGTCGTCTCTGTCGAGGAAGAGACGGTGGCTCTGCCAGGCGACAAGGGCACGACCAAGCGCACACGCGTGACGCTTTTCACCGACCGCGGCCTGCAGCAGTTCATCCTGGAGGACGCGGAAAACCTGCAGTTCGCCGACGCGGCCTTGCGCGCGAAAATTGGCCAGGCGCTGCTCGCGATCCAGGGCAACCGCGCCAAGGATGCGCGTACCCTCGATCTGGCGACTCGTGGCGACGGCAAGCGCACCGTACGTGTCGCCTACATCGTCGAAGCGCCCGTGTGGAAGGCTTCCTACCGCCTGACCTTGCCGGCCGATGCCGCCGCACCGCGCTCGGCGCTGCAGGGCTGGGCCGTCGTCGAAAATCTGAGCGGCCAGGACTGGAAGGATGTCGAGCTCACCCTTGTGTCCGGCCGACCGGTCGCTTTCCGGCAGGCGCTTTACAATGCCTATTACGTGACACGCCCCGAAGTGCCGGTCGAAGTCGCGGGCCGTCTGATGCCAGGCGTCGATCGCGGCGGCGTGGACGCCGATCTGCGCGCGAAAACCATGCCTCTGCCGACATCTCCCCAGTATCGCGCCCAGCAGGAGCGTTCGGTCGCCGCACCTGCGGCAGCACCTCCGCCGCCGCCGGCTCCGATAGCTGCAGGAGCAGAGCCGATTGCGGCAAGCGATGCGGCGACGCAGGTCGTCTTCAAGTTTCCGCGCGCCGTGAGCGTGGAGAACGGCCGCACGCTTTCGATCCCGATCATCGACCGTCAGGTGCCGGCGCTGCGGCTGGCGCTCTATCAGGCCGATACGGCGTCGCGCAATCCGCTGGCCGCAATTCGCCTGACCAACGATGGCGAATCGGGGCTGCCTCCGGGCATCATCACGATCTATGAGCGCGACAAGGCCGGTTATGTTGCCTATGTGGGCGACGCCCGCCTGTCGGGATTCCCAACCGGCGAGACCCGGCTTCTCGCCTATGCCCTCGACGAGAAAATCGTCATCGAGCGCGACGTGGCACAAACCGAGCAGCTTGCGACCGGCACGATTGCCAATGGGGCACTGCGTCTCTCGCGCGTCGTGCGCCAGACCACGACCTATCGCGTGCGTGGCCCTGCCAAGGAGCCGCGCCAGCTCATCGTCGTCCAGCGCCGCCTGCCGGGCTGGACGCTTTCGAAGCCCGACGCCAAGGGCGTCGAATTGAGCGAGGGGAACTATCGCATCCCGTTCCAGCTTCCGGGCGGCGATCAGACCCAGACCTTCGAGGTCGTGCAGGAGCAGACGCAGCAGCAGGAAGTTCGGTTGGTCGAAAGCGCTGCCGACCAGATTCGCGTCTACGCGCAGGCCCGCGAGTTCGACGCCAAGACGCGGGATGCCCTCAGTCGCGTGCTGCAGCTTCAGCAGGCCGTCGCCGAGGCGCAACGCAAGGTCACGCAGGTCGACGGCGAGCGGCAGCAGATCGTGCAGGAGCAGGCACGGCTGCGCGACAATCTCGCCCGCGTGCCGGCCAACAGCGACCTGCAGCGCCGCTATCTTGCGACCCTCGACAAACAGGAGACCGAGCTAGAAGCGATCGCCAAGCGCCGTGGCGAGGCGGAGAAGGGCGTCGAAACGGCGCGCGAGGCGCTCAGGACCTACGTCGCATCGCTGGGGTGATCAGCCCGCCCGCAGCGTCCTCACGGCATCGTCGCGGCGGAACAGGTAGAGCAGGGCGCGCAGCGCCTTGCCGCGCTCCGATTGCAGATCGGGGTCGCGGTCGATCACGAGCCGGGCATCGTCGCGAGCGGCCTGCAGCAGCTCGCCGTGTACCGAGAGATCGGCCAGACGCATGTCGGGCAGGCCGCTTTGCCGTGTCCCCAGCAACTCGCCAGCGCCGCGCAGCCGGAGATCTTCTTCAGCGATGCGAAAGCCATCCTCGGTCTCGCGCATGATCGCAAGCCGCGACTTGGCCGTCTCGCCGAGAGGCTGGGCGTAGAGCAGAAGGCAGGTCGACTTGGCACTGCCGCGGCCCACGCGTCCGCGGAGCTGATGGAGCTGTGCCAGGCCGAAACGTTCGGCGTGCTCGATCACCATCACCGTCGCCGCCGGCACGTCGACGCCGACTTCGATCACCGTGGTCGCGACCAGGATCGAAAGCCGCCCGTCGGCAAAGGCGGCCATCGTCGCTTCGCGCTCGGCGCTCTTCAAGCGGCCATGCAACAACCCGACCTTGCCGGGGAACCGCTCGCTCAGCAGGCGGAAGCGCTCCTCGACATTGGCGAGATCGACTTCCTCCGATTCCTCGATCAACGGGCAGACCCAATAGACTCGTGCACCAGTGGCGATCTGGCGGCCGACGCCTTGCGCCACTTCTCCGATCCGCTCCAGAGGAATGGTGCGCGTGTCTATGGGCTGCCGACCGGCCGGCTTTTCGGTGAGCTTGGAAACGTCGAGATCTCCGTAGGCCGCCAGCATCAGGGTGCGCGGGATCGGGGTGGCCGTCATGACCAGAAGATCGACGGCATGGCCTTTCGACGAAAGCGCCATGCGTTGATGCACGCCGAAGCGATGCTGTTCGTCGACCACGGCCAAAGCGAGGTCGGCAAATTCGACGTCCTCTTGCACCAGCGCGTGCGTGCCGACGACGAGCTGGATCGTACCGTCGCTGAGGCCCTGCAGAGTTTCTTTCTTCACCTTCTGGCCGTCGCGTCCGGTCAGGAGGGCCAATCGCACACCGGCCGCGGCTGCGAGCGGCGCAATCGTGGCATGATGCTGCCGGGCCAGAAGCTCGGTCGGTGCCATGAGGGCGGCTTGTGCACCAGCCTCGGCGCAGATCAGCATGGCCAGCAGTGCCACCAGAGTCTTGCCGCTGCCGACGTCGCCTTGCAGCAGCCGGATCATGCGTTCGGCCTTGCCCATGTCGGTCGCGATCTCCTCGATGGCTGCCTTCTGGCTCGCCGTGAGATCGAAGGGCAGGGAAGCGAGCACGGCCTCGCGCAGGCGGCCATCGCCCTGCGTGGCGTGCCCCGCGAGCGTGCGATTGTGGTGACGCACCAGCGCAATCGCGAGCTGGCTCGCCAGCAATTCGTCGAAAGCAAGCCGCGCCCGCGCCGGATGCATCGGCGACAGGTCGTTTTCTTCCGTGGGTGCGTGAGCACGGGTGAGGGCGCCGTGCCAGCTCTGCCAGCGCTGCTTGGCGAGATAGGCGGCGTCCTGCCATTCGGGCAGCTCGGGCGCCCGTTCGACGGCCGCGGCGACGGCCTTCTGCACGGGTCTCTGAGTGAGGCCGGCCGTCAGCCCATAGACCGGCTCGACTCGCAGGACGGACTCGCGCTGGTCCAGCGGCACCACATGGTCGGGGTGCGTCATCTGCACCTCGCCCTGGTAGATCTCGACCCTGCCGCTCACCACGCGGGTTTCGCCGGGCGGCAGCAGCCTCCGGAGGTAGTCCTCGCGGCCATTGAAGTAGGTGAGGCAGAGACGCCCGGTCTCGTCGCTGCACCAGACGCGGTAAGGCTGACGCGGGCTGTGCGGGACCAGGTGTTCGTCGACGACGACGGTGAGCGTGGCGACCTCTCCCGCCTTGGCAGCGGCGACGTCCGGAGCATTGCGCCGGTCGATCACGGCGAACGGCAGGTGCCACAGCAGGTCAACCACCAGAGGCCCTGCAAGTTTCTCTACGAGCTTGCCCAGCCGCGGGCCGATGCCGGGCAGCGCGGTGACTTGGGCGAAGAGGGGGGTGAGGCTCTGCGGGCGCATGGTTGATAAGTTCTGCGGCCGCGTGACTTCGCCATCGCTGCCGCCTATATGCTACGCCCCTTTTCGGGCCGGACCTGGGGAAAACATGTCAGGCGAGGATATCGAGACGCGGCGCAAGCGTCTGCTCTACCGCAGTGTCTATCGCGGCAACAAGGAGAACGACATCCTCCTTGGACAGTTCGCGCGCGCCCATATCGCTACATTCGATGCTTCGGAGCTGGATCAATACGAGCGGCTGCTCGCGGCGAGCGACAACGACATCTACGACTGGGTCAGCGGCAAGGTCGCGGTCCCAGCGGAGAGCGATACGCCCGTCGTGCGCAAGCTGCTTGCGTTTCGCGTGAGGTTCTAGTGTCGCCGCCGCTTGCCGAGCTCCTGGCCGCGATTCCCCGCAAGGCTGCGCGATGGACTGTCGCCGGCCTGCCGGAAGGCGCCGATGCCCTGGTGCTGGCAGAGCTGGCACGCACCACCGGCGGGCGGGACATTCTGCACATAGCGCGCGACGGGCAGCGGCTGGAGCGACTGCAGGACGGCCTGCGCTTCTTCTCGCCTGAGCGCGAGGTGCTGGTTTTTCCGGCCTGGGACTGCCTGCCCTACGACCGGCTGTCGCCGCATCCCGACATCGTGGCCGAGCGGCTGGAGACGCTGTCGCGCCTCGCCGCGCTTCGCAAGCCGGGCTCACCGGGCCGCATTATCCTCGCCTCGGTCGGCGCGGCACTCCAGCGCGTGCCGGCGCGCAGCCTCTATGCCGAAGCCGCGACGATCCTGCGTAAGGGGCAGACTGTAGACGTCGCCTGGCTGATCAAGTTTCTGGGCGAGAACGGCTACGGGCGCGCCGAAACGGTCATGGAGCCTGGCGAGTTCGCGGTGCGCGGCGGCCTGTTCGATCTCTTCCCGCCGGGTACGTCCGAGCCGCTGCGCCTAGACCTGTTCGGCGACACGCTGGAGACGATCCGCTCCTTCGATCCGATGAGCCAGCTGTCGACCGGCAACCGCGACGAGGTCGTCCTGTTGCCGGTGAGCGAAGTTCTGCTGACGCCCGACAGCATCGCGCGCTTCCGCGGCGGCTATCGCGAGCTGTTCGGCAGCGTGGCGGGCGACGACGTGCTCTACGAGGCAGTTTCCGCCGGCCAGCGCCATGTCGGCGTCGAGCATTGGCTGCCGCTGTTCCACGAGCGGCTGGAGACGCTGCTGGACTATTGTCCGGAAGCCGTGGTCACGGCCGATCACGAGACCAAGGAAGCATTCCAGGCACGCCACGAGCTGATCGCCGACTACTACGACGCACGCCAGAAGACCGGCGCCAAGGGCGGCATGAGCGGCGGCGCCGACTACAAGCCCGTGCCGCCGGAGCGGCTCTATCTCAAGCCGTCGGAATGGGAGCGGCTGCTGGACGGCCATGCGGCCGTGCAGTTCACCACCTTCGATGCGATGCCGGGCACGTCCAACGCTATCGACCTTGGCGGCCGCCGCCACGAAGGCTTCGCCCAGGCGCGCACCGCACAGGGCGTCAATCTCTTCGACCAGGTGGCCGAGCATGTGAAGGCGGCGAACGCGGCCGGCCGCCGCGTCGTGATCGCAGGCTATACCGAGGGCTCGAGCAATCGGCTCCAGCATCTCCTGCAGGAACACGGCGCCACGACGCCGGTGCCCGTCGCCGACTATGCGATGGTCCAGGGCCTGCCTCCCGGCGCGCTGGGACTTGCGGTCTGGTCCCTGGAGCATGGCTTCGTGCTCGAGGGGCTGGAGGTCATCGGCGAGGAGGACATTCTCGGCGACCGCCTGTCGCGTCCGGCCAAGAAGCGCCGGCCCTCCGAGCGGTTCATCGCGGAAGCGGCGGCTCTCAGCGATGGCGATCTCGTGGTCCATCGCGAGCATGGTGTCGGCCGCTACGAGGGCCTGGTGACGCTGGAGATCCAGAATGCGCGCCACGACTGCCTGCGGCTCACCTACGAAGGCGGCGACAAGCTTTTCGTGCCCGTCGAGAACATCGATGTGCTGAGCCGGTACGGCTCTTCGGAAGAGGGGGCCATCCTCGACCGGCTGGGCGGCGTCGCCTGGCAGTCGCGCAAGGCGAAGCTGAAGCAGCGCATCGCCGACATGGCGGACCGGCTGATCCAGATCGCGGCCGAACGCGCCGTGCGGCGCGGCGAGACGTTGAGCCCGCCCGAAGGTCTCTACGACGAATTCTGCGCCCGCTTCCCCTATACCGAGACCGACGACCAGCTCCAGGCGATCTCCGACGTGATCGAGGATCTGTCGTCGGGCAAGCCGATGGACCGGCTGATCTGCGGCGATGTCGGCTTCGGCAAGACCGAGGTGGCCCTGCGCGCGGCCTTCGTCGCGGCCTTGTCAGGCAAGCAGGTCGCGGTCATCGGTCCGACGACCCTGCTGGCCCGCCAGCACCACCGCAACTTCGTCGAGCGCTTCCAGGGCATGCCCGTACGCATCGGCCGTCTGTCGCGGCTTGTCGGGGCGAAGGAGGCCAAAGCCACCAAGGAGGCGCTGAAGGACGGGACTCTCGACATCGTGGTCGGCACGCATGCGCTGCTGGCCAAGAGCATCGAGTTCAAGGACCTCGGCTTGCTGATCGTCGACGAGGAGCAGCATTTCGGCGTCGGGCACAAGGAACGGCTGAAGGAGTTGCGCGCCGACGTCCATGTGCTGACGCTGACGGCGACACCGATCCCGCGTACCCTGCAGCTCGCACTGACCGGCGTGCGCGACATGAGCCTGATTGCCACGCCGCCGGTAGATCGTCTGGCCGTCCGCACCTTCGTGACGCCGTTCGATGGCGTGACGATCCGCGAAGCGCTGCTGCGCGAGCAGTTCCGCGGCGGCCAGAGCTTCTACGTCTGCCCGCGCATCGAAGACCTGGCGACCGTGTCGGCCGAGCTGCGCGAGCTGGTGCCGGAAATCCGCATGGCCATGGCGCACGGCCGTCTGCCGCCGACGCAGATCGAGAACACCATGCAGGAGTTCGTCGAGGGCAAGTTCGACGTGCTGCTGGCGACCAACATCGTGGAAAGCGGCCTCGACATCCGCAACGCCAACACGATGATCATCCATCGCGCCGACATGTTCGGTCTGGCGCAGCTCTACCAGCTTCGAGGCCGCATCGGCCGTGGCAAGACCCGCGCCTATGCCTATCTCACCGTACCGCCGGGACGAGCGCTGAACGAAGCCGCCGCCAAGCGCCTCGAGGTCATGCAGACGCTCGACACATTGGGGGCTGGCTTCCAACTCGCCAGCCACGACCTCGACATCCGCGGCGCCGGCAATCTCCTGGGCGAGGAGCAGTCCGGCCATATCCGCGAAGTCGGCATCGAGCTTTACCAGCAGCTCCTGGAAGAAGCCGTGGCCGCCGCGCGCGGCCGTTCCCAGGAAGCGGAGCGGGCGGAATGGTCGCCGCAGCTCAACCTCGGTATCCCGGTACTCATTCCCGAGGAGTATGTACCGGATCTCTCGGTACGCATGGGGCTCTATCGCCGCCTCGGTGGTCTCACCACCCAGGCGGAAATCGATTCCTTCGCCGCGGAGCTGGTGGACCGTTTCGGCAAGACGCCTGTCGAGGCGGAATTCCTGTTGAACACGGTGGCGTTGAAGCTGCTGTGCCGTGCCGCGGGCGTCGAGAAGATTGACGCCGGCGAGAAGGCGCTCGTCTTCTCCTTCCACGACAACAAGTTCGCCAAGCCGGAAAGGCTGATCGGCTGGATCCAGAAGAACGCGCCGCTGGTCAAGCTCCGGCCCGACCACCGCGTGATCGTGCAGCGCGTGTGGGCCGACGAACGGCAGCGGCTTTCGGGCGTGACGTCGATCGTTTCTTCTTTGGCGAAGCTCGCCGCCTGACCGTTGGTTTCTTCGGCTTTTTCTTCGCCGGCTTCTTCATCAACGACCTGACCGCGCGGCGTGCGCAACGCAGCAGCCAGTCGCTGAGCCGCGTATCGCCCGAGGCGCGGGCCAGTACCACGGCCCCGACGGCCAGGATGGTCGCCGCGGTCGCGTCGGCATCCAGCCCCCTGCGGCCGCGTGCCTTGGCCAGCTCGTCGATGACGGCGTGCAGCACATTGGCATAGGCAAGGCGTGCCGGAAGGGTAGCGCGCGTGATGTCGCCGGGCAGGGCGGCCAAGGTGCAGGCGAGGGCATTCGCGGCGAGGTCTTCGCGGTCGAGATAGGCGTCGAGCACCGCTTCCGCGGGTTCGCGTCGCAGCTTCAGCAGCAACCCGTGCCCCATGCGGACGATCTCCGAGAATAGGTCGTCCTTCGAGGTGAAGTGCGCATAGAAGGCGCCGCGCGTCAGGCCGGCTGCCAGCATGATGTCGTCGATATTGGTTCCGGCATGGCCGCGCAGCCGGAACAGCCGGGCGGCATGTTCGACGATCTCGGCCCGGGTCCGGGCCTTTCGGGCGGGGCTTTGCGGCATCGTATGTCGATGATCATATCATATGATCACCGACATATCATTGGCCAGAAGGACGTTCAGGCGGTCGATTGGGCCGCGCTCGTCGCGGCGTCGCGTTCGGCGAGATTGAAGACCTCGACGAAGGCGGAAGGCGGCTGCGCGCCCGAGACGGCATACTTGCGGTTGACGATGAAGCAGGGCACGCCGTTGATCCCGAGGCGCCGGGCATAGACGTCGGAGGCGACGACCTCTTGCCGGCCCTCGTCGCTCGCGAGATAGGCGCGGGCGCGTTCTTCCTCGACACCCGCGCGCACGGCACATTCGATCAGGGTGTCCAGGTCACCGATATCCAGGCCTTCTTCGAAGTAGGCCTTGAACAACTCGGCCACGACTTCGTCCTGCCGTTCGATTTTGGCGCTCCAGTGAACCAGGCGATGCGACAGCACCGTGTTGGGCGTGCGCTTGATGCGCGAGAACTGGAAGTCGATGCCGGCCTCGCGCCCGCTTTCGGCGATCGCCTGATAGATCTGGCGCGGGCGGTCGCCGCCGCCGAACTTGGCGCGCACATAGTCGTCCCGCGTCATGCCTTCGGCGGGCATGTCGGGGTTGAGCTGGAAGGGACGCCAGGCGACGGCAATGTCGGTGCGCCCACTCTGCATCAGCGCGCGCTCGAAGCGGCGCTTGCCGATGTAACACCAGGGACAGATCGTGTCCGAGACGATGTCGACGTAGATCATGCGGCAAGCCTACGCCTTTCGCGCCAGTGCAGGAAGAGCGCGGCGGCAACGACAACGGCCAGGGCCGTCGAGGTCAGCCAGGCGGCATTTTGCCAGCCACCCGAGGCCACCAGCGCGCCGGTGATCGGCGGCCCCAGCAGAGCACCTATGTTGGAGCCTTGCATCAGGAGGCCTGTCGATGCACCTGCCAGATCCGGCCGCGGCGCATGGAGCGGAATGGCGGTGAAGAGGGCGCCGGGCACAACGCCGATGACCATCGAATAGACGCCTGCCAGAACCAGACGCAGAAGGTCTGGCACACCGTCGACGAAGATGCCCGCGGCACAGAACGCCATGGAGACGGCCGCGCCTGCAATCATCGCCACCCGGGGCACCCGGTGATGCAGCAACCATCCGGCAGAGAGATTGCCCAGGGCGTTCACCACCGTGACCAGGGCCGTCACGATTGCCGCCGTCGAGGTCGCGAAGCCCAGACGCTCGACCTGCAGGGTCGGCAGGAAGCCCACCACGGCAAACCAGCAGCAGGAATAAGCGGCAAAGCAGAGCGCGATGGCGAGCGGTCCGCCGCTGGTGGCGACTTCCGCCATTTCCGCCAACACCGGGTGCCGCCGCGCCGGAATGGGATCGAATTCTTTCGCCGGCACGGCACGCAGCAGCAAAGCCGCCAACATCAGTGCCGCTGCACCGGCCGCAACCAGCCAGACGACACGCCAGGAGGTGCCGGGCAGGACGAGCGCCGCGATCAGCATCATCGTGCCGGCACCGGCCGGCATGTAGGTCGTCCAGAGCGCCATGACGAGGCGCTGGTCGCGGGGCTGTGCGATGCGCAGCAGGAGAGCAGGGGCGGCCGCGGTAACCGCGATGAACCCCAGCCCCTCGAAGACACGGCCGACCAGAAGCTGGTCGACGCTCACCGCAAAGGCGCCCGCCAGGCTTGCGACGCAGCAAAGCGCGGTACCGAAGATCACCATCCGGCGATGGCCCAGGCGATCGGCGCTGAGGGCGATCGCCATACCCGTCAGCGCCGTCATCAGGCTGACGGTCGACAGCAGCCATCCGGCCTGCCGCAAGCTGGCGTCCAAGCCCTCGCGGATCGAGGGCAGGGAGGGTGGTGCCTTGCCGACCTGGAAGGCCGCGACGATGCCTGCTGCGACGAGCAGTCCGACCAGCGCCCAGGGTGTCCGCGGCGTGTTCAGTACTGCACGCGCGCCGTGATGGCGCCGTCGACGATGAAGTTCGTGCCGGTCACGAACGAGGCCGGCGTGCCGGCCAGGAAGACGACCGCGTTGGCCACTTCCTGCGGGGTGCCCATGCGACCGAGCGGATTGCGCGCCAGCGACCGCTTGTAGCGCTCACTGCCGGCGTCGCGCTGCCGGCCCCACGTGTTGCCATCTTCGAGAATGGTGCCGGGCGACACCATGTTGGCGCGGATGCCCTTTGGTGCGAGGTCGATCGCCAGGGACTTCACGAAGGGGACGAGTGCGGCTTTCACCGAGCGATAGGGTTGGGTGGGCCCGGACACTTCGACCAGCGACACGGTGCCGATGATCGTGAGCGTCGAGCCGGCTCCCTGCTTTTCCAGGTGAGGCCGGACGTGATGTACGGAGTTCACGGTCGAGACGAGATCGATCTCGATGGCCTTGCGCCAGCCTTCGGCATTGTCGTCGGTCCCGAGCGCACTCACGTTCGCCACGAAATGGTCGATGCCGCCTTCTGCCGCGAAACCGTCAACCCATTTCTTGAGCGCCTTGTCATCGGTTACGTCCAGGGCAGTCCCTTGGACTCGGCCCTGCTTGGCCTGCCAGTCCTTCTCGCGCTCCTTCACGAGTTTCTCGTCGCGTGCGCAAAAGCCGACCACGGCGCCTTCGGCCAGGAAAGTATCGACAATGGCGCGACCGATGCTCTTGGTGCCGCCGGTGACCAGTACACGCTTGCCTTTGAGACCGAGGTCCATGTTTCCTCCGAACGGGTCGCTCGCCTATAAGGCCGGCATGAAACAGCGGAGCCATGGCCATGTCCAAGCGATTCGACCTTAGCGGCAAGGTGGCCCTCGTCACCGGCGCGTCCTCGGGCCTCGGCGTGCATTTTGCGCGTACTCTTGCCGAAGCAGGCGCTGCGGTCGTCCTCGCCGCGCGACGTGCGGAACGGCTCGCGTCTCTACAGGCGGAACTGCAGAAGAGCGGCGCGAAAGCCGCAGCGGTGACGCTCGACGTGCAGTCGGGCGAAGCTGTCGCCGCCGCCTTCGATCAGGCCGAGACCGCGTTGGGGGCGGTCGATATCGTGGTGAACAATGCCGGCATTTCCATTGTGAAGCCCGCGCTGGAAATGCCGGAGCAGGATTGGGACTCCGTGGTCGATACAAATCTGCGTGGCGCGTGGCTGGTGGCCCAGACGGCAGCGAAGCGCTGGGTCGCAGCCAAGCGGCCCGGCGCCATCGTCAACATCGCCTCGATCCTGGGCCTGCGCACGATCGGCCAGGTAGCGCCCTACAACGCCTCGAAGGCCGGACTGATCCATCTGACGCGCGCACTCGCCATGGAGTGGGCGCGCTACCAGATCCGCGTCAACGCCATCTGCCCGGGCTATATCGAAACCGAAATGAACAGCGACTTCTGGAAAACGCCGGCCGGTCAACGCCTGATCGAGCGCATCCCGCAGCGCCGCATCGGCCAGCCCGAGCATCTCGACGGCGCGTTGCTCCTCCTGGCGTCGGAAGCGGGCGCCTTCATGACCGGCAGCGTGCTCACCGTCGACGGCGGCCACACGGTGAACTCTCTTTAAAGCGTGACGGCTCCGTAGAAGGGGGCCTTACCCCAGACGAAAAGCTCGTAGCCTGTTCTCAGTCCGAGCTTGAAGTACGGATCTTCTTCGACCAGGCGGACGGCTTCCGCCCGGTCCGAAACTTCGAGGACCCACAGGCCGCCGCAGAACCATTCATCGGGTGAGGGCCGCAAACCGCCGCCGATCTTGATCTTGTCGCTATGAGCGGCGAGGTAGTCGAAATGTTCCTGACTATGCTTCTTGCGAACCCAGTCGGCTGACGGATCGTCGCGGAAGAGGGCAACCCATCTCGCCATTACGTCACCAGCCGTTGATGCGGTCGTAGACGTCGACGACCGACTTGCCGCCGTCGAGGTCGCTGTCGACCACGTAGTAGCGGTCGTACGCGGCCGCGGTGATGCAGGCATGGTTGGGAAGGACGCGGACGCGCGCGCCGACCGGCAGATTGCCATAGGGCAGTGGATCGTCGGCGCCGACGAAGCCGTGTTCCTGCGAGCAGTCGACCACGGCCATGGCGCGCACCGGCGCATCGACGATCGTGCCATAGCCGACCTTGGGCTGGAACTCCTGGGCGCTGATGTCCTTGGAGAGGGCGAGCGCGCCGGCGTCGATCAAGAGCTGGTTGCGGTGCGGATAGTGGCCGATCACCGAGGCCAGCACGGAGAGCGCGATGTCACCCGCACCGCAGGAGCCGATATACTCCTGATCGAGATCGTTGAAGACATAGACGCCCGGCCGCATCTCGGTGATGCCGGTGAAATCGCGCGACAGCATCGCCGTCGGTGTCGAACCGCCCGAAACGATGGGGCAGGGAATGCCGGCAGCGCGCAGCTTCTCGGCCGCTGTGACGATCGCCACTCGCTCCTGCTCGGCAATGGCTGCGATGCCGTCCGGCGTGCTCTGGTGATAGGAATGGCCAGCGTGAGTCATCACGCCCGCCAGGTCGACACCCGGTGCTTCGTGGAGGACGCGGCCGATCTCGAGCAGGCCTGGCAAGGCGGGGAAGGGCAGCCCGGCCCGGCCGGCGCCGCTGTCGATCTCGATGAAGACGGAGAACGTGTCGCCGTCCTTGGTCGCGGCAGCGATGGCCTTGGCGACGGCGAGATTGTCGGTGACGACACGCAGGTTGATGCCCTGACGGCGCAGCTCGCTCACGGCCGCGAGCTTCGACGGCACGATGCCGACGCCGTAGAGGATGTCCTTGAAGCCGCCGTCGGCGAAATAACGCGCCTCGGCCAGGGTCGAGACGGTAATGCGGCCGTCATGGCCTTCGACGGCCAGGCGGCCGACCTGGATCGACTTCGCGGTCTTGAGATGCGGCCGCAGCATGACGCCTGCGTTACGCAGGCGCTCGCTCATGCGCTTGGTGTTGCGGCGCAGGATGGCGCGGTCGAGAATGAGAGCCGGGGTCGGCAGGTCGTCGATCGTCTGATGTGAAGTCATGGAGACGACTCTAACATGCCGATTGAAAACGAGCGCAAATTTGTCCTCAGAGACGATGGCAAGCTCGAAGGTCTGCTGGCTGCCCGCCCCGGCGTCTCGCGCAATTTCCTGCGCCAGGCCTATCTCGATGCGCCGGGTCTGCGTATCCGCTCGATCGAGGCGGACGGCAAGATCGACCATCTCTTCACCTATAAGCGCATGATCGACGGCCAGGTGGTCGAGATCGAGACAGGCCTCAGCGCCATCGATTTCGCGCGGCTGTGGACCCAGCGCATCGAGAGCCTGCAGAAGGTGCGGTATTCCTGGGGGGAAGGGCGCTTCCACTGGGATATCGACTTCTTCCGGCGCGAGGACGGCTCGACCTACTTTGCCATGGCCGAAGTCGAGATGCCGGAAGAGGATATCGAGCCGCCGCCGCTGCCGGCCTGCCTGGCGGGCCATCTGCTGGGCATCGCCCCGGCCGGCGACCAGCGCTTTACGTCCAAGCGCATCGCCGACCAGGCGCACGCCGAGCGCCTGCTGGCCGACATCCTGCAGAAGGGCCGCGTCGAGTAGCTCAGGCGCGGCGCGGGCGGTTACGCGGCAGGGTGATGAGCTTCCACGGATCGGGAAGCTGGCCAACCGGGCAGTCGATCAGCATCGGCCCTCCTTTGGCGATGCCGCGTGCAACGGCGGTGCCGAGTTCCTCCGGTGAATTGACCCGCATCGCATCGATGCCGAAGCTTTCGCCCAGCTTCACGAAGTCCGGGTTGCGCAGGTCCGAGGCGATGGTGCGGTTGTTGAAGGACTGCTGCTGGATGCGCCGCACGTTGCCGTAGGCGCCGTCGCTGAAGACGACCGCCACCACGCCGATCCCGTGCTGCGCCGCCGTCGCCATTTCCATGGCGGTGAACATGAAGCCGCCATCGCCGCTGATCGACACTACCGGCGTATCCGGCTTGGCCACCTTGGCGCCAAGTGACGTCGCATAACCCCATCCCAGGGTTCCCTGATAACCGGGCGAGAGGAAGGTGCGCGACCTGTAGGTCGGATAGGCGAAGCGCGCCGCGTAGCCCATCTGCGTCAGCTCATCGACCAGGATGCCGTCCTCCGGCAGCGCCTTGCGCAGCGCCTCGAGATAGGCGATCTGCGGCGCCAGGGTCTCGCGGATCAGCTTGCTGGCGGCGGCCTTCGTCTCCGCGACTTCGTCTGCGCGGCCGTTGCGCTTGCGGTTGTGCCCAGCCAGGCGATCGGCCAAGGCCGCCAGGGTGGCCGTGGCATCGCCGACGATGCCGATCTCGGGCTTGTACTGGCGATCCAGTTCCTCGCTGTCGACGTCGATGCGAATGATCTTCAGGGAAGGATCGACGCCCCAGTTCTGCTGCTGCGGTTGCAGACGCGTGCCGACGGCCAGCACGACATCGGCCTCGCCCCAGAAACGATAGCCGGCCGGCGCCGTGACGGAGAGCTTGTGCCGTCCGTCGATTACGCCCTGGCCCATGCGGCCGGTCATCACCGGCGCATCGAGCATTTCGGCGATGCGGACAACATGCTCACCGGCACCTTGCGCACCGCCACCGACGACGATCATCGGTCGCTCGGCACTTCCCAGCAGCTTGGCCGCGCGTTCGACGGCCTCCTCGTCGACCGGACAAGGATCGGCGGCGGCTGGAGCGTTCAGCAGCTCGACCGGCGCGCGGCGCGCCCAGGTATCGAGGGCGCATTCGAGCGCCACCGGCCGCTGGCGGCCGGACAGCAAGCGGCGAAAGGCTTCGTTGATCAATGCCGGCGCCGCGGCGGGCGAGGGGATACGGTCGGCCCATTTGGTGAGGCCGCGCATGATGGCGAGCTGGTCCGGCAGTTCGTGCAGCAAGCCGACATTGCGCCCGATCATCGCCTGCTGGATCTGGCCGGTCAGTGCCAGCACAGGGGCATTGACGGCATAGGCGGTGGAGAGCGCGGCCGTGGTGTTGAGGAAGCCGGGGCCGGGAACCACGACATAGGCGGAGGGCTTTCCCGTCGCCATGGCATAGCCCAGTGCCATGTAGGCGCAGGCCTGCTCGTGGCGGGCGTGGATCGGCCGGATGGCATTGGTACGGTCGTAGAGCGCATCGAAGAACGCGTCATTCTGCACGCCGGGCAGGCAAAAGAGCGTGTCGATGCCGTTCACTTCGAGCATGGAGACGGCAGCTTGCGCCGTGGAAAGTGTCTTCATGGAAAGTCCCGCCCTTGGTGGAAGTGCTAGCAACCATGCCGGTCAATGGCCGCGAAGGCTACGTCCCGCACCTGCATATGAGAAATGATCCCGTGGACCGGGACATTTTCTGTGGGCTCGTCGACCCCGCCGCCGCCGGCAGGATCGACGCCTCCCTCCAGTCAGTCGATGCGCGCGCCCGAAGCCTTGATGATCGGCGCCAGCCGCGCCTCTTCCGAGTCGCGATAGGCCAAAGTGTCGGCCGGCGAAGACCAGACGGCAGTCGCGGCAAGGTCGAGGAACTTGGCCTTCAGGTCTTCGCTTTCCAGCGCCTTCTTGGAGAGTTCCGAGAGGCGTGCAACGACATCGGGCGGCAGCTTGGCCGGGCCGGTAAGGGTGGTCCAGGAGTTGATGTCGAACCCCGGCAGCGTCTCGGCGATCGCCGGAACGTCGGGCACCACCGGCGTCCGCTCCTTGGACGTGACGCCGAGCGCTCGCACCTTGCCCGGACGTGACTGGGCAAGCGCTCCCGGAATGTTGTCGAAGATCATATGGATCTGGCCAGCCAGCAGGTCCTGCATCGCCGGCGCGGCACCGCGATAGGGCACATGCAGTATGTCGACACCCGCCATCATCTTGAACAACTCGCCGGAAAGATGGAGGGTCGTGCCATTGCCGGCCGAGCCATAGGAATATTTGCCGGGGTTCTTCTTCAGGAAGGCGATCAGCTCCGCGACCGTCTTCGCCGGGATGTCGAGATTGACCACGAGCATGTTGGGAAGCTGCCAGATCCGCGAGACGAAGGTGAAGTCCGTCTTCGCATTGAACGGCAGCTTGGTGTAGAGGGTCGGCGAGATCGCATGGCTGGCGATGCCGCCCAGCCCCAGCGTGTAGCCATCGGGTGGCGATTGCATCAGCGCTTCCATGCCGACATTGCCGCCCGAGCCTCCTTTGTTCTCGACAATCCAATGCTGGCCGCTCAGCTCCGACAGCTTGGCGCAGAAGAGGCGCGAGAGCGTGTCGGTGGCACCGCCCGCGGGGAAGGGGTTGATGTAGCGGACGGACTTGTTGGGATAACTGCTTTGGGCGGAAACAATGGCCGGCGCGCTCAACACGGCGGTGGTCACGCCACCGGCGATCCCTGCGACGAGAGTGCGGCGTCTGATAGTGTTCCTTTGGTCGGTCATGGTCGTTTCTTCCCTTTGCATTTTGGTAGTAGGGGCCTGCCAAGGCGCCCGGCGGCCGTCGACTGCAGTCTGGTTGCCACGGACACAGCTTGCCACTTCCACACAAATGCCCGAAAAGGCGTTTTATTGGTGATTTTCGCCTATCGACTGCGGAGCTGTGGGAGCGCCGTAGTGGCACGAGGATGGATCATGTGGGGTATTGCGCATCGGCCGGCGTGGGTGTTCGCCACCTGCGCCGTCGGTCTTGTAATCGGCAATGCGGCGGTGGTGGCGCAGCAGAAACCGCAACCGCAGCAGCCTGCCGCTGCAAACAAGACGCCGTCGCCGGCAGATATCTGCTACGGCCTGACCGGCGCCGATGCTGCCACGAAGGTCGCCGCCTGTACCGAGGCCATTACCAAAGGCGCGCTGAGCGGGGGTGCCCTGGCTCTCGCCTACCTCAATCGCGGACTGGCCGAGAGCGGCCCCGACAGCGACAAGCGCTCGAAGGCCGACTACCGCCAGGCGATCAAGATCTTCACCGACGCCATTCACGCGTCGCCGCTCAACGCTCAGCTCTACATTCAACGCGGTGTCGTCTACCAGACAATCGGTGAAGCCGACCGGGCGATCCTCGACTACAGCGACGCGATCCGACTGGCGCCGCGCGAAACCCTGCCGCTGATTAACCGCGGCGTCGTCCTCTATACCAGGAAGGACAACAACGAAGGCGCGATCGCCGATTTCAATGCGGCCCTCAAGATCAATCAGCGGGAGATCAGCGCCTACATCAACCGTGGCATTGTCCATCGCCGCAAAGGCGATCTCGACAAGGCGATTCAGGATTTCACCACGGCGATCAAACAGCTGCCGGAGAAGATCGACCCGGTGGAGGTCAAGCTGGTCCCCGACTCGGTGTCCAGCCAGCTCGCCCCGACGAACGACGACAACAAGCGCCTCGCCTTGCAGGCCGCCTTTGCCTATTTCCAGCGTGGTCTCGCCTGGTACGACAAGACGGATTACGACAAGGCCATCGCCGATTTCACGGAGTCGATCCGTCTCAATCCGCAAGACGCTTCCCCGTATGTCGGCCGCGGCGCGTCCTACATGTACAAGAACGATGTCCATGCCGCGATCGCCGATTTCAGCGCAGGCATCAAGCTGACGCCGGGGCAAGCTTTCGCCCATGCCCAGCGCGGCATCGCGTATCATCGCATCGGCGATGCCGATCACGCGCTGGAAGACTACACGATCGCCCACGAGCTGACGCCCAAGGACCCGGCGCCGCTCGTCAACCGGGGCATCGTCTACTACACGAAGAAGGGCAAGTTCGACGAGGCGATTGCCGACTTCGATCTGGCATTGAAGCTCAATCCCAAGGAGATCAACGCGCTGGTCAACCGTGGCGTCACGTGGCGCCAGAAGAACGATGCCGACCGCGCCATCGCCGACTTCACCGAAGCCATCCGCCTCGGCCTTCAGACCGCCGACATCCTGCGGATGGCGCGCAAGACCGGCGCCGCTCCGGACCCCGAAGTCGCCCAGACCGCCGATCAGGTTGCCAACGCCTACTATCAGCGCGGGATGGCGATGATCGACAAGCAGGACTACGACGCCGCCGTCAAAGACTTCGAGTCGGCCTTGCAGATCAACGAGAAGGATCCGCGCCCCTATCTTGGTCGCGGGGCTGCCTATCTGAGGATGGACCGGGCCAAGGAAGCGTCGGCCGATCTCGATCGGGCGATCAAACTCGCGCCTGGCGTCGCCTCGGTCTATTTCGAGCGCGGCACCGCCTATCATCGTGTCGAGGATTACGACAACGCGATTGCCGACTACTCCGAGGCAATCAAGCTCGACCCCAAGGAACCGCTGACCTACATCAATCGCGGCATGGCGCTGCTCTTCAAGAGCAAGTACGACGAAGCCATCGAGGACTTCGATCGCGCCCTCAAGCTCAGCCCCGAAGACATCAATGCCCTGACGCAGCGTGGCTTCGCCTACGGTCTGAAGAAGGATTTCCCTAAAGCCCTGGCCGATATCGATGCCGCACTGAAGCTTTCCCCGGGCAACGCGACGGCGCTGCTCTATCGCGCGCAAGTGCTGGCGCTTCGCGGCGATACGGCGAGGGCGATCAGCGACTACAGCGACGCTCTACGGACCGACCCCAACAATCCCCGTATCTATGCCAGCCGAGCCACGCTCTACAGCAACCTCGGCGACTACAACTACGCGATCGACGACCTCAATCACGCCATTCGACTGAGGCCGAAGGACCCCAACCTGTTCCTCAATCGCGGTATCGCCTATTTCAGCACGGGCGAATACGCCAAAGCCGTCAGCGACTACGATGAAGCGTTGAAGCTCGACCCGAAAATGGGCCCGGCTCTGAACAATCGCTGCCTGACGCGCGCCGTGATGGGCCGGGACCTCGATGGTGCGCTGGCAGACTGCAAGGAAGCGCTGGCACTTCAGCCCAACGATCCCTACACGCACGACAACATGGGGCTGATCTACCTGAAGCAAAAGCACTACGACAAGGCGATCGCCGAGTACAATGCATCGCTGACGCTCGACCCCAACCGGGCCCGGGCGCTCTATGGTCGTGGATTCGCCAAGTCGAGAAAGGGAGAGACTCCAGCGGGCATCAACGACATGACGACGGCGACCGGAATTCAACCCAGCATTGGCGGCGAGTTCGGCAAATACGGCGTGCGCTAGGCCAGCGCACGCAAGCCCACGCGCACGATGCCGGCGTCTGTCTGGCGCAGAAGTCCGTCGACTTCGCCCTGAGTGCGCTGCCAGATGGGCAGGGCGCTCCGCAGCAAATTGCGGCCGAGCGCCGTCAAGACCAGCAATCGTCCGCGCCGGTCAACGGGATCGACCTTTGTCTCGACCAGGCCGCGCCGCTCCAGCGGCTTCAGATTTGCGGTAAGCGTCGTGCGATCCATTGCCAGCAATGCGGCGATGGACCCGATCGAGGGCGCGGTGGGCTGATTGAGCGACATCAGGAGCGAGAATTGCCCGCTGGTCAGCCCGACCGGCCGCAGAGCCTCGTCGAAACGGCGCGCCAAAGTGCGGGCCGCGCGTTGAGCGGCCAGGCACAGGCAATGGTCGCGTACATATTCCGTCGTCTCGAATGTGACGGTAGGCAGCTTTGACATGGTGTATTTATGTTGATATCAACGTATTACGTCAAGCCCGTCCCAAAGCAGCAGGAGTAGAGCATGTCCTACGTGAGCGGATTCGTTGTCGCTGTCCCCGCGGCCAACAAGGAGACCTATCGCAAGCACGCTGCTGAGGCGGCGCCCCTCTTCAAGGAATTCGGCGCGACTCGCATGGTCGAGGCCTGGGGCGACGACGTGCCGGATGGCAAAGTCACCGACTTCAAAGGCGCCGTGAAGGCCAAGCCGGACGAGGTCGTCGTTTTTTCGTGGCTCGAATTTCCCAGCAAGGAGGCGCACGACGCGGCGAACGCCAAGATGATGAGCGACCCGCGCATGAAGGATATGGGCAGCAACATGCCCTTCGACGGCCAGCGCATGATTTATGGCGGCTTCGCCTCCCTGGTCGACGAGCGCGCGGCAGGCAAGACGGGCTATGTCGACGGCTGCCTGATCCCGGTACCGGCCGGCAACAAGGAGGCCTATCGCGACATGGCAACGAAGACGGCAGCCATGTTCAAGGAATTCGGCGCCGTCCGCGTCGTCGAGGCCTGGGGCGACGCCGTGCCCGACGGCAAGGTCACCGATTTCAAGGGCGCGGTGAAGGCGACCGGCGACGAGCAGGTCGTCTATTCGTGGATCGAGTGGCCATCCAAGGAAGTACGCAATGCCGGCTGGGAAAAGATGATGGCCGATTCCCGCCTGCAGGGTCGGGCGATGCCCTTCGACGGCAAGCGCATGATCTACGGTGGCTTTGCCCCGATCCTCGACGTCTGAGCCATGCTTCGTTTGGAACCGGGCGGTTCGGGAATCGCCCGGTTTCACACCTCGGCCCCTCCAATCGCTGTTCAAAACGATCCCCGAGGGCACACGCTGCTTGCCGTCGGGTGATGTCCCGCCTTAGCCTGCCATCAAGAACGCAACGACGTGCACAAGCGCGCGCGGGATGGAAAGGGCTTCAGCAGCATGACCGACATTCAGTATTTGGCGCCGCAAACGCTCGACGAGGCCGTGCGTGCCTTCGCTGCCAGTTCGGGGAAGGGCCGGATCCTGGCCGGCGGCACCGATCTCCTGGTGCAGATGCGGGCCGGTACCGTGACGCCGCACACCATCATCGACATCAAGAAGATCGCCGAGATGACCGCCATCGAGGAGACTGCCGGCGGCGGCTTTCGCATCGGCGCCGCCGTGGCCGGTGCGGTATTGCGGGAACATCCCCGGCTCAAGAAGGTCTGGCCGGGTGTCGTGGAGGCCGCGAACCTGATCGGTTCGACGCAGATCCAGGGCCGCGCCACGCCGGGCGGCAATCTCTGCAACGGTTCGCCGGCCGGCGACAGCGTGCCCGCCATGGTCGCGGCTGGTGCCGTCGTCACGATCCAGGGACCGAAGGGCCGGCGAGAGTTGCCCGTCGAAGCGGTTCCGAAGGGGCCGGGCCGTCTGAACGTCGAACCCGGCGAGATCGTCGTCAGCTTCACGCTGCCGACGCGTCCCAAGGGATCGAGTGATGCCTATCTGCGCATGATCCCGCGCACCGAGATGGACATCGCCGTGGTGGGCTGCGGCGTCAGCCTGACCCTGGAGAAGGGCACCTGCGTCGCCGCCCGGGTCGGGCTGGGCGCGGTCGCGCCGACCGTGCTGCTGGTCGAGGATGCCGCCAAGGCTCTCATCGGCTCCAAGCTCGACGAGGCGGCTCTCGACAAGGCTGCCAATGCCTGCCGCGCCGCCTGCCGTCCCATCGACGACAAGCGCGGCACCATCGCCTACCGCACCCAGATCGCGGGCGTGCTGCTGAAGCGCACCGCGGCCATTGCCGCCGAGCGCGCCAATAGCAACTGAGATCGAGGAACGAAGAACATGGCCAAGCTGCACGTCTCCACCACCATCAACGGCGAACCGCAGGAATTCCTGTGCGACGCCGACCAGAGCATGCTCGATGTGCTGCGTGGGCCGCTCGGCCTCACCGGCAGCAAGGAGGGGTGCGGCTCGGGTGATTGCGGCGCCTGCTCGATCACACTGGACGGACGGCTCGTCTGCTCCTGCCTGATGCTGGCGGCTGAAGCCGAGGGCCGGCAGATCGGCACAATCGAAGGCATGGCGGGCGAGGAGCTTCATCCGCTGCAGACCAAGTTCCTCGAGATGGCGGCGCTCCAGTGCGGCATCTGCACGCCGGGCGTGTTGATGGCGGCGAAGTCGCTGCTCGAACGCAATCCCGATCCGACCGAGCACGAGGTCCGCTTCTGGCTGGCGGGCAATCTCTGCCGCTGCACGGGTTACGACAAGATCGTCCGCGCCGTGATGGAAACGGCTGCCGACATGAGGGGAGGCGCACGATGAGCACCGCCACGACGACTACCGCGGGCACCACCGCAGGCGGCGACAACAAGTGGATCGGCAAGAGCACGATCCGCCCCGACGGCGCCGACAAGGTGACGGGCCGCGCCGCCTATGCCGCCGACACGACCATGCCCGGCATGATCTGGGGCAAGGTACTGCGCAGCCCGCACCCGCATGCGCGCATCAAGTCTATCAACACCGCCAAGGCGGAGGCCCATCCCGGCGTGAAGGCCGTGGTGACGGCCAAGGACATCGTCGACTTCCCGATCGCCAAGTCGGTGATGCTGGGCATCCAGGACATGCGCTGGATGTGCCGCAACGTCATGGCGCGAGAGAAGGCGCTGTTCGTCGGACATCCCGTCGCCGCGGTCGCCGCGACGTCGGAAAAGATCGCGGCCGAGGCCTGCAAGCTGATCGAGGTCGAGTACGAGGTGCTGCCCTTCGTGATCGACGTCGAGGAGGCAATGAAGCCCGGCGCGCCGATCCTGCACGACCACATCACCTTCGAGGGCAAGCCGTCGAACATCGCGGGCAAGCTGGAGCACAAGCTCGGCGACGTGGGCGAGGGCTTCGCCAAGGCCGACGTGATTATCGAGCGTTCTTTCCGCACCCAGCCCGTACACCAAGGATACATTGAGCCGCATGCCTGCCTGGTCAGCGTCTCCGACGGCAAGGCTACGATCTGGAGTTCGAGCCAGGGCCAGTTCATGGTCCGCGCCATGTGCGCCTATCTGACGGGCATCCCGCAGAACGACATCCGCGCCATCCCCGCCGAGATCGGCGGCGGCTTCGGCGGCAAGACCATCGTCTATCTCGAACCCGTGGCGACGCTGCTGGCCAAGAAGTCCGGCCGTCCGGTCAAGATGGCGATGACGCGCACCGAGGTCTTCCATGCCTCGGGGCCGACCTCGGGCTCCTCCAGCAAGGTCAAGATCGGCGCGACCAAGGACGGCAAGATCGTCGCCGCCGAGGGGACCTTCCACCTGCAGGCCGGTGCGCTACCCGGCTCGCCGATCCGCGGCGCCGCGGGCTGTGCCTTCGCGCCCTACGACATTCCCAATGTCCACTCCGTTGGCTACGACGTCGTCTCCAACCGCTCCAAGGTCGCGGCCTATCGCGCTCCGGGCGCCCCGATCGGCGCCTATGCCGTGGAGTGCGTCATGGACGAGCTGGCCGAAGCGCTGAAAATGGATCCGCTGAAGTTCCGGCTCAAGAACGCCGCCAAGCAGGGGACCAAGGCAGCGCACGGTCCGACCTACCCAAGGATTGGCTTCGTCGAGACCATCGAACAGGCGATCGACCACGCGCACTACAAGACGCCGCTGCCCAAGTCGAAGAACGGCATGCTGCACGGCCGTGGCGTTGCCAGCGGCTTCTGGTTCAATGCCGGGGGCGAGTCGAGCGCGCAGGTGAATGTCAACGAGGACGGCACGGTGGTGGTGATCACCGGCCATCCCGACATCGGCGGTAGCCGCGCGTCGACGGCCAACATCGTGGCCGAGGTGCTGGGCATCGACTATCGCAAGGTCTCGGTGCTGATCGGCGACACCAGCGTGATCGGCTTCAGCAACCTGACCGGCGGCAGCCGCGTCACCTATGCCTCGGCGATGGTGGTCACGCAGTCGACCGAGAACGTGATCGGCCAGCTCAAGGCGCGCGCCGCCAAGATCTGGAAGATCGATCCTGACGCGGTGATCTGGGAGAACGGCGAGGCGCGGCCGGCCGGCGACAATGCCGGCAAGTTCGAGCCGATGACCCTCGGCCAGCTCGCCGCCCAGGCCAATGCCACCGGCGGCCCGATCGGCGCCGGCACGCAGCTCAATACAACGGGCGCCGAAGGCGGCTTCGCCACGCACATCTGCGACGTCGAGGTCGATCCCGAACTCGGCATCGTACGCGTGCTGCGCTACACCTCGTTCCAGGATGTCGGCCGCGCCATCCATCCGGGCTACGTCGAAGGCCAGATGCAGGGCGGCGCCGCCCAGGGAATCGGCTGGGCACTCAGCGAGGAATACATCTACGACAAGAACGGCAAGCTCGATAACCCGAGCTTCCTCGACTACCGCATGCCGGTGACCTCCGACCTGCCGATGCTCGACACGGTGATCATCGAAGTGCCGAACCCCAAGCATCCGCAAGGGGTGCGCGGCGTCGGCGAGGTGCCGCTGGTGCCGCCGCTCGCCGCCGTGTCGAACGCGATCCACAACGCGCTCGGCCAGCGCTTCTACAGCCTGCCCATGTCGCCGCCCAAGGTTCTGGCAGCGCTGGGGAGCAAGACGGCCAAGGCCGCCTAAGGAAGGCAAGGAGACGCTAGCCGGCTGCGCGCAGCCGCAGCCGGTCGGCCATCCTCTCTGCGATCATGACCGTCGTGAAATGCGTGTTGGCGCGCACGACGGTCGGCATGACCGACGCGTCGATCACCCTGAGGCCGGTGCAGCCGATCACGCGACACTCCGGATCGACGACCGAACGCGGATCGTCGGCTGCGCCCATCCGGCAGGTACCGCTGGCATGCTGGGCGTCCGAGCATTCGGCGAACATCCAGTCCTCGAGTTCCTTCGGTGCGAACGGCTCGTCGATCGACCGGCCCGACATGCCGTAGTCGGCGCGGGTCGCGATCGCCTGGACATCGGGGTGGCGGGCGATCTCCTGCAACCGCATCACGCCGTCGCGCATGCGCAGATAATCGCTCTCGCTCGACAGCATGCGCTCGTCGACCTGCGGATCGATGGCGGGGTCGCGGCTCGCGATCCGCACCGTGCCTTCGCTGAACGCCTGGAACGCCGACACGGCCAGCCGCGCCAGCGCCGTCCCGCCGTCTGCCTCGGCCCGCAGGTTGCCTGCGATCATGATCATGTCGTTGACGCCGGCGCCCGCGAGGCCGGAGGAGTAGCGCACGCAGCAATTGGTATGACGGTGCATCAAGGTGCTGACCCGCGCATCCTCGCGCAGGTGGAGCATCAGGCTGAGGATCGGATGGTCGAGCAGATGCTCGCCGACCGGACGGTCGGCCACGGTCTCGATGCCAAGCCGGTCAAGCACGGTCCTCGGGCCGATGCCGGAACGCTGCAGGATCGCCGGCGAATGAATCGCGCCGGCCGAGAGGATCACCTCGCGCCGCGCCCGCACGGTCCGCGTCTCGCCGCCGACCCGGACCGCGACACCGGAGACATGCGGGCGATTGCCCTCGAATTGCAGCGTATCGACCAGCGCCTGGCCCACGATCGTCAGGTTGCTCCGATGCCGTGCCGGCTCGAGATAGCCGTCGTTGGTGGAGATGCGCAGACCTGCGCGGCTGTTGATGGCGTAGGGCGAGGCGCCGGTGCCCTCGGGGGCGTTGTGATCCTCGCACCAGCCATAGCCCAGGCCGACTGCCGCCTTCATCAGAGCCCGGTCGGCGGGCCCCCAATCGTCGATCGGCGCGCGGTAGACGGGGATGGGCCCATCCTTGCCGTGATAGGGTTTGTCGCCGAAGTTCACGTCGCCTTCGAGCTTGCAGAAGTAGGGAAGGACCTCGTTCCAGCCCCAGCCGCGCGCGCCCTCGGCTTCCCAGTCGGCGAAATCCTCGGGGATGCCGCGGATCGCGATCTGCCCGTTGATGGTCGAACTGCCGCCGATTGCCCGGCCGCGCCACAGGAGCTTCGGCTCCTGCCGTTCGGTGCGCCGCGCCAGCAGCTTGGGCCAGCGATAGTTGTCGTCGCCGATGGCGCGCAGCGGGTTGGGGATGCGCAGGTGCGCCGGCGTCTCGGCGGTGCGGAAATCGAACCCGGCTTCCAGCAGCAGCACGCGGATCGCCGGATCTTCGGTGAGGCGCGCCGCCAGCACCGCACCTGCCGACCCGCCACCGATGATGATGTAATCGTACTCGCCGTCCATGATTTGCCCGCACTCGTTCGACGCAACCGGGTGCAGTCGATCATCTGGCACACGCGTTGACAAACGAATCGTGCGGCGGCCGGTGTTGAAGGCGATACAGGGGAAGGCCGGAGCGATTGCCGTTGCCATCGCGGCATGGGTCTCAGCATGGCGGATGGGGTGGGATTCGAACCCACGGTGGGCGTGAACCCACGCCGGTTTTCAAGACCGGTGCCTTAAACCACTCGGCCACCCATCCGTGCCGGCGAGGTGTGCCTCGTTGCCTTAGAGTTTGCAAGATTTACCGGCAGTCAGGTATCCGTCGATAAAGCAAAACCAACAGACGGGCCCCTCGATCATGATCACCCGCAGAATGATGTGCGCCGGCGCTGCCCTGGCGCCCGTATCCGTCCTTTCGCCGCTGTCGGCGCAGGCGCAGTCGAGCGAGGCCCGGTTCGCGCAGTGGCTGCAGGGCGTGCGGCAGGAAGCGGCGCGCGCCGGAGTCGACAGTTCGACAATCGACCAGGCGCTAACAGGTATCCAGGAGATCCCACGGGTCATGGAACTCGCGCGCAACCAGCCCGAATTCAAGATGACCTGGGATCGTTACCAGGAGCTCGTGGTCTCGAATGAACGGATCACGCGCGGCAAGGCGCTGCTGAAGGAAAACCGCGCGGCGATCGAGCGCTTCGCGGGGCCGGCCGGCCTGCCGCCCCAGGTCGTCGTGGCGCTGTGGGGCATCGAGAGCAATTACGGCCAGCGGCTGGGCGACTTCGAGGTCGTGCCGGCGCTGGCGACGCTCACTTTCAACAACTTCCGCGCCAAGTTCTTCCGCCAGCAGCTGATTGCCGCGCTCAAGATCCTGTCGCAGGGCCATATCGGCCTGCATGCCATGAAGGGCTCGTGGG
This sequence comes from Reyranella massiliensis 521, assembly GCF_000312425.1. Classification (GTDB taxonomy): domain Bacteria; phylum Pseudomonadota; class Alphaproteobacteria; order Reyranellales; family Reyranellaceae; genus Reyranella; species Reyranella massiliensis. The sequence continues at coordinate 2,116,091 of NZ_HE997181.1, forward strand.
CCGGCGCCATGGGACAGTGCCAGTTCATTCCGACCAGCTTCCTGGCCTATGCCGCCGACGGCGATGGCGACGGCCGCAAGGACATCTGGACCAACAAGCTCGACGTCTTCGCCTCGATCGTGAACTACCTCGCGCGGGTCGGCTGGCGGCCGGGGCTGCGCTGGGGCGACGAAGTGTCGGCCGGCAGCGGCGCCGGCGGGGGCGGCCGCATCGTGACGCCGGCCGGAGCGGGCGGCCCGACCTTCCGGACGACCGAGAATTTCAAGGTGATCCTGCGCTGGAACCAGTCCGATTTCTTCGCCCTGGCCGTGGGTCTGCTGTCGGATCGCATCGCCGCCTGATCGAGCGCCCGGGAGATGCTTCAACGGCGCTCCTCTAGTGCTGCAAGATGATGTATGATGCGAGAGAAATGGCGCTAACCTTAGAAATATCAGCATCTTCGGCCGCCAAGCTTGCCCGGTTCGCGGGGCTGGCGGCTTTGCTGGCGAGTCTCGCAGCCTGCGGCTCGTCCGGCAGCAAAGGCGGGGGTGGCGGCGCAAGCGTCACCCAGCGCGGAACCTACAAGGTGGGCAAGCCCTACAAGATCGACGGCACGACCTACACGCCGCGCGAGGAATTCAATTACACGGAGACCGGCGTCGCCTCCTGGTACGGGCCGGGGTTCCACACCAAGGCGACGGCCAACGGGGAGCGCTACGACCAGTCCGATCGTACCGCCGCGCACCGCACCCTGCAGATGCCGGCCATCGTACGCGTGACCAACCTCGAAAACGGCATGTCGACGGTGGTCCGGATCAACGATCGCGGGCCGTTCGCCCGCAACCGCATCATCGACCTTTCCCGCACGGCGGCGCAGGAACTCGACATCATCCGTGCGGGTACCGCACGGGTGCGGGTAGAGCAGCTCCCGCAGGAGAGCATGGCGGTCAAGGACGTGGCCCTCGGCGGCGGTGGTCCGGACGAGCAGCATCAGGCGCTGGCCGCGCTCGCTTCGGGCCAACGCAGTGCACCTGCTGCCGCACCGGCAGCCGTA
>NZ_HE997181.1:2117461-2145687 GCF_000312425.1 Reyranella massiliensis 521
GCACCGGCAGCCGTACCGCCCCCTCCGCCGGTGGCTGTGGCCGCGGTCCAACCGGAGCCCGCACCGCCTCCGCCGCCACCTCCGCAGCCGATGACGCCCGCCCAGGCCGGGTGGGTGGGGCGCCGCCGCCTCGCAGCGCGCCGGTCCATGTTGCCGCAACGCCTCCCGCCGCAGCGACGCCGGTAGCGGCAGCCAGCGCGCCCGGCGTGCATGCCAGCGGGTTCTACATTCAGGTCGGTGCCTTCTCGACGCCTGAAAATGCCGAGCGCCAGCGCAGCGCCGTCCGCAGCTACGGGACGACCGAAGTGACGCATGGCGCGACTTCCGGACGCGAGGTTTATCGCGTCCGTCTGGGCCCCTATACAACGTCGGATGCCGCCGGCATCGTTGCCGACCGGCTGAAGCGCTCCGGCTATGGTGATGCACGTGTCATTGCGGATTGAACCCAAACGCGCCTTGCGCGCGTCCCTCGCGCCCCTGTTGGCCGTCGGTCTCGTCGGCGGCCTCCTCGGCCCTTCACTCGACGCGTTCGCGCAGCAGGAGCAGCAGCGCCGCCAGCAGGCCCAGCCGCAGAAACCTGCCGCAAAACCGAAGCCCTCGCAGGGGACGGCCGCGTCCAAGCCCGAGAAGCCGACGGGCACGAAACCCGAGGCATTGCCGCCATCGCAGATCGGCATCGGAACCCTGGCACGTCACGCCTTCATGGTCGATCCGCAGACCTCGACCGTGCTGCTCTACAAGGACGCCGAGACACCGATGGCGCCCTCGTCGATGGCCAAGCTGATGACGATCTACATCGTCTTCGAGGAGCTGGCCGCGGGACGCCTGAAGCTCGACTCCGTCTTCAAGGTCAGCGAACGGGCGCGAGCCATGGGCGGCTCGCGCATGTTCCTCGAACTCGGCAGCGACGTCAGCGTCGAGGATCTGATCAAAGGCATCATCGTGCTGTCGGGCAACGATGCCTGCGTGGTGATCGCCGAAGGTCTTTCGGGAACCGAGGAAGCCTTCGCCGAGCGCATGACCAAGCGAGCACGCGAACTCGGCCTCACCAAATCCGTCTTCAAGGATGCCTCGGGCTGGCCGCATGAGGGGCAATACACGACGGCCCGCGATCTCGCGGTGCTGTCGCATCGCACCATCGAGGACTTTCCGCAGTACTATCACTACTATGCCGAGCAGAACTGGACCTACAACAACATCCGGCAAGCGAACCGCAACCGGCTCCTGAAGCAGACGCCCGGTACCGACGGCCTCAAGACCGGCCATACGGAAGAGGGCGGCTACGGGCAGGCAACATCGGCGATCCGCGACGGGCGGCGTCTGATCCTGGTGGTTAACGGTCTCACCTCGATGGCCGAGCGTGCGCAGGAAACGTCGCGGCTGATCGAGTGGGGTTTCCGCGAATCGACCAACACCACCATATTCCGCGCCGGCGACACGGTCGCCGAAGCGCCGGTATGGCTGGGCGCGCAGGACAATGTGCCGCTGGTCATCCCCAAGGCCGTGCTGGTCACGTCGCCTGCCGGGCAGCCACCGTCGCCGCGTGTCGTCGCACGCTTTGAAGGGCCAGTTCCCGCGCCGATCGCCAAGGGCACCAAGATCGGCACTGCCGTCATCACGCTGGCCGACGGCAAGACGCTGGAATACCCGCTCGAGGCCGGCGCCGACGTGCCGCGCATGGGGGTCGTCAGCCGCGTCGGCGCCATGATCAAGCATTACCTGTTCGGCTGGCTGTCGTGACGGGTGCCCAGGAGAGGGCGAAAAAGGGGCGCTTCATCACACTGGAAGGCGGCGAAGGGGCGGGGAAGTCGACCCAGATCGCCCACCTCAAGGCGTTCCTGGAAAAGCGGGGCCGTTCGGTCCTGACGACCCGCGAACCGGGCGGCGCTCCAGGCGCGGAGATGGTGCGCAAGCTCCTGGTCGAAGGACCGGCCGAGCGCTGGGATGGAGTCACCGAAGCATTGTTGCACTTCGCAGCTCGCCGGGAGCATCTGCGCAGCACCGTGTGGCCGGCGCTGAAGCGCGGCGACTGGGTGGTGAGCGACCGTTTCGCCGATTCGACGATGGCCTACCAGGGGGGCGGCTACGGCATCGACCGCGCGCTGCTCGACAAGCTCTATGGCATCGCCGTCGGTGACTTCCGTCCCGACCTTACGGTGATCCTCGACTTGCCCGTCGAGGCTGGTCTGGCACGCGCGGCGGCGCGGCGCGGAAACGAGACGCGCTACGAATCCTTGCCGCGCGATTTCCACGAGCGGGTTCGCAAGGGCTTTCTCGACATCGCCGCCGCCGAGCCCGATCGCTGCCTGGTGATCGATGCGACAGCCGGCGTCGAAGCGGTTGCATCGGCAATCGCCGAGGCCGTCACCCGGCGCCTGAAGGTCTGAGCGTGGCACGCGGCAAGACGCCCTCCGATCCGGCCGAGCTCGAGAAGCTCGAATGGCCCTATGGCTGGCCGCCCCCGTGGCGCAACAACCGGCTGCTGCATCACGAAGCCGCCGAGAAGACCATGCTGGCCGCACAGCAGAGCGGCCGGCTGCACCATGCCTGGCTGCTCACGGGACCACGCGGCATCGGCAAGGCGACGCTTGCCTGGCGCTTTGCGCGCTTCCTGCTGGCCGGGCAGCAGCAGGGTGGATTGTTCGGGGATGCTCCCGACGGGCTCGACGTTGCCGCCGATGCGCCGGGCCGGTCGTTGATCGACGCGCGCTCGCACCCCGATCTCTTTCATCTCCGCCGTGCACTCAATCCCGATACCGGCCGGATGCGCGCCGAGATCGCCGTCGACGATGTGCGCGACCTCGGCGCCTTCATGCATATGACGCCGGCGATGGGCGACTGGCGAGTGGCCATCGTCGACTCGGCCGACGAGATGAACCGCAACAGCGCCAACGCCGTGCTGAAGGTCCTCGAGGAGCCGCCGCCCAAGGCGGTGCTGCTGATCGTGAGCCACGCGCCGGGCCGCCTGCTGCCGACGATCCGCTCGCGCTGCCGTCGCCTTGCCTTGCAGCCGCTGCCGGAAGAGACGGTGGTGAGGCTGCTGGGCGACTATGCGCCCGAGAGCAAGCCGGAGGAGCGGACAGCGCTGGCGCAACTTGCCGAAGGCAGCATCGGCCGTGCGCTCGAACTGGCCGGGGCGGGCAGCCTCGCTCTCTACCGCGAGATGGTCGAGGTGCTGGCGACCTTGCCCGATCTCGACATGCCGCGGCTGCACGGATTTGCCGAGCGGTTCGCCCGCCGCGGCGAGGAGGCGAATGCCGACTGGCGCTCGCTCAATTACCTGTTCGACGGCTGGTTGAAAGGCTTGGCCCGTGCTGCGGCATTGGGGCCGGAAAATGACAGGAAAGCTGCACCTGTGGTGCCGTCGGAGCTTGGCCTGCAAGCCCGCCTGCTCGAGGCGGCGAGCCTTGATCGTTGGATGGAGGCATGGGAAAAGGTCGCCCACCTGTTGTCCCGTGCCGATGCCGTCAATCTCGACCGCAAGCAAACGGTGCTCGGCAGCTTCCTGGCTCTCCAATCGGCGATGCGCTGAAGCGCTGATCCTGGCGCTCCGGGAGGAGCGTCTCAGGGGCGAGCAGGGATTCGGAGTTCTGTCATCATGTCGGGCCGTAAAACCTTCTACACCACCACGCCAATCTATTATGTGAACGATGTGCCTCACATCGGGCACGCCTACGCGACTCTGGCGTGCGATGTGATGGCCCGCTTCAAGCGCCTGGATGGTTTCGACGTCCACTTTCTGACGGGCACTGACGAGCACGGCCAGAAGGTCGAGAAGGCTGCGGCAGCCGCGGGCATGTCGCCCCAGTCGTTCACCGACAAAGTGAGCCAGTCGTTCCGCGACCTGCTCGGCGTGATGAACTACAGTCCGGACAACTTCATCCGCACGACCGAGAAGCGCCACTACGCCTCCTGCCAGGCGCTGTGGGAGAAGCTCGTCGCGTCCGGCGATATCTATCTCGGCAAATATGCCGGCTGGTATTCCGTGCGCGACGAGGCGTTCTATGCCGAGGACGAGACTACGGTCGGCCCCGACGGCAAGCGCCGCGCCGGCCCGGTCAACAACGAGGTCGAATGGGTCGAGGAGCCGTCGTATTTCTTCAAGCTCTCGGCGTGGGGCGACCGGCTGCTGGAGTTCTACGAGAAGAACCCGCGCTTCATTGCGCCTGAGAGCCGCCGCAACGAAATCATCAGCTTCGTCAAGGGCGGGCTGCAGGACCTCTCGGTGTCGCGCACCAGCTTTTCGTGGGGCGTGCCGGTGCCGGGCGATCCCAAGCACATCATGTACGTCTGGCTGGACGCGCTCACCAACTACATCACCGAGTGCGGCTATCCCGACGAGAGCAATCCGCTATGGCGCTTCTGGCCGGCCGACGTCCATGTCGTCGGCAAGGACATCATCCGCTTCCACTGCGTCTACTGGCCGGCCTTCCTGATGTCGGCCGGCCTGGCGCCGCCCAAGCGCGTCTTCGCGTCCGGCTGGTGGACGACCGAAGGCCAGAAGATTTCCAAGTCGCTGGGCAACGCCATCGATCCGGTCGCGGTGACCAAAGAGTTCGGCGTCGATCCGGTGCGTTACTTCCTGCTGCGCGAAGTGCCGTTCGGCAACGACGGCGACTTCCAGCGCCGCGCCCTGATCGGCCGGCTCAACGCCGACCTCGCCAACGCCTACGGCAATCTCTGCCAGCGCGTGCTTTCGATCGTCGCGAAGAACTGCGGCTCAGTTGTTCCGCCAAAGGGTGTGCTGACCGACGACGACAATGCGCTGCTGGGACGGGCCCAGGGGCTGCTTGCGGCGGTTCGCGCCGAAATCGACGAGCAGGCCTTCCATCGCGCCTTGACCGCGATCTGGGAAGTGATCGCCGACGCCAACCGCTATGTCGACGCGCAGGCGCCCTGGGCGCTCGCCAAGACCGATCCGGCACGGCGCGACACGGTGATGTGGGTGCTGGCCGAGACGATCCGGCGCGTGACGCTTCTGGTTCAGCCGTTCATGCCTGAATCGGCCTCGAAGATCCTGGAGCAGCTTGCCGTGCCACAGGAGGCGAGGACCTATGCGGCCTTCGACCAGGAGCTGGCGCCCGGCACGGCGTTGCCCAAGCCGCAAGGCGTCTTCCCCCGTTACGTCGAGCCGGCGAAAGCTGCCAGCTGATATGCTGATCGACAGCCACTGCCATCTCGACTTCCCCGAGCTGGCCGGCGACGAAACCGCCGTGCTGGCGCGTGCCCGCTCGGCCGGCGTGGCCGGGATGCTCACTATCGGCACGCGGCTCGACCAGTTCGAGCGGGTCCGCGCGATTGCCGAGCGTCACGACAACGTCTGGTGCTCCGTCGGCGTCCATCCACACGAGGCCAAGGAGGAGGGGCAACGCACTCCCGACCGGCTGATCGAGGCGGCGCATCATCCGAAGGTCGTGGGCATCGGCGAGACCGGCCTCGATTTCTATTACGAGCACAGCCCGCGCGAGGAACAGGCCGAGAGCTTTCGCGCCCATATCGCCGCTGCACGCCAGACCGGCTTGCCGCTGATCGTCCATACGCGCGACGCCGATGCCGAGACCGGCGACATCCTCGAAGACGAGTACGCCAGGGGCGCTTTTCCCGGCCTGATCCACTGCTTCAGCTCCGGGCCGGACGTGGCGCGCCGCGCATTGGCCCTAGGGCTCTACATCTCGATCTCGGGCATCGTGACCTTTAAGGCCGCCGAGAGCTTGCGCACCATCGTGCGCGACATCCCGCTCGATCGGCTGCTTGTCGAGACCGATGCGCCCTATCTGGCGCCCGTGCCAAAGCGCGGCAAGACCAACGAGCCCGCTTTCGTCGCGCACACCGCAGCCAAGGTGGCCGAACTGAAGGGCATCGGCATCGCCGAACTCGAGGCGGCCACCACCGACAATTTCTTCCGGCTGTTTACCAAGGCGGAGCGTTCCCGGTGCGGGTGACTATTCTCGGCTGTGGCACCTCGGGTGGCGTTCCAAGGCCCGGCGGCAAGGATGGGCAAGGGGAGTGGGGGGCGGCCGATCCCACCGACAACCGCAATCGCCGGCGGCGCTGCTCGATCCTGGTTCAAGACCAAGGGAAGACCGTACTGGTCGACACCTCTCCCGACCTCCGCAGCCAGCTTTTGGATGCCAGGGTCGAGCGCGTCGACGCCGTCCTGTGGACCCATGACCATGCCGATCAAGTTCACGGTATCGACGACCTCCGTGCCTATGCGCTGCGTCAGGGGCAGATCGAGTCCTGGTCCGACGAGCGTACCTGGGGCGTGCTGAGGCGGCGCTTCGGCTATTGCTTCGAGGCCGAAGGCGGCGGCTTCTACAACCCGATCTACCGGCACAGCCTGATCACCGGCCCCTTCACGGCTGCCGGCCTGCCGGTCGTGCCGTTCGTGCAAGACCACGGCACGATCCCGTCGCTGGGTTTCCGCTTCGGCAAGGTTGGCTATGCCAACGACGTCGTCATGCTGTCGGACGAAGCTCTCGAGACATTGGCTGGCGTGGAAGTGCTGATTGTCGACGCGATGCGTTACCGGCCGCACCCGACGCACGCCCATCTCGAACGGGCGCTGGAGTGGATAAGCCGCGTGAGGCCCAGTCGCGCGTTCTTGACCAACATGCATGTCGACATGGACTATGCCGAGGTCGACCGGGTGACACCCGCTCACGTTCATCCTTGCTACGATGGACTATCGATAGATATTTCTTAGTTTAAACAATGTGTTATGGAACATTGTTAATGTGTAACCTCAGATGAGACAAAAGGAGTCCGGTCGCCGCTTGTTCCTGCTTGCCGGACTTGCGGCCGGCGGCCTGCAGTTCTGTGGCCCATCGGCTCGTGCCCAAGGCGGCGATCTCAGCACAGGCGGCCTGACATTCCGCGATTTCGGGATGGCCGACAACGGCGCGAGCTTCTCTCATGGCCAGCAAAGCATTGGTGGCGGCACCACGGGCGCAGGTCGGTCACGATCAACGAAGCTCGTTGGCGTCGACAGCAATGCGCTGTCGGCACGAGTCCAGTTCCAGTCGATCAAGGTCGAGATGACGCTGCCCATGGGCTGGCAGGCGACGGAGGACTGGGAGCGGGGCCTGGCGTACAGCATCGACAAACGCTACCGCGTGATCGTCTGGCGGGTCGACTTCGAGTTCGAGGGCGTGAAGGACGCCGAGCACTACGCGGCGACCAAGGCGGGCTCCATCAAGGCACGTCGGCCCGGCGTCGAGGCACGGGCTCGCAAGCTCAGCGACGGCAGCCTGCTCGTGGTCTACGAGAACGTCCCGAAGGCCCAGGGGGACAGCGAGACGCGAACGGTGTTCGATCTCGTCGTGCCAAGCCCGAAGGACTCCAAGTCTGGCGTACTGCTGACCCTGGGCGTCCCGGCAAGCGATGCCAACCGTGGCCTCAATCTCCTGGCGTTGTTAAAGCAAAACATGCGGATCGACTGGCAGTTCGTTCTATCTAAACCACAATAGATATTTTCCATAATATATATTATACGATAACCCGACCTAAGATCGAAGCCGCATGCCAACCGGACGCCCCACAGCCGACCAGCTTCCCAAAGAGCCCCTCCAGCGCCTGCTGGCCGTGATGGCCTGGCTGCGGAACCGTGAGCATGGCTGTCCTTGGGACATCGAACAGACCTTCCAAACCATCGTGCCGTACACGATCGAGGAAGCCTACGAGGTCGCCGACGCCATCGAACGAGACGACATGGCCGCCCTCAAGGAGGAACTCGGCGACCTGCTGCTGCAAGTGGTCTATCACGCCCAGATGGCCAGCGAGGCCAAGGCGTTCGGGTTCGACGACGTGGCCGCCGCCATCGCCGACAAGATGGTCGACCGGCATCCGCACGTCTTCGGCGACCTCGACATCAAGACGGCCGACGCCCAGACGATCTCCTGGGAGGCCCGCAAGGCCGCAGAACGAGCGGCCAGGCAACAGGGCGTCCAGAACGGCAGCCAGCCTGTCGGAGCCCTGGACGGGATTGCCCGCGCCCTTCCCGCCCTGATGCGCGCCGAGAAGATCCAGAAGCGGGCGGCCCGGGTCGGCTTCGATTGGGCCTCGACCGGGCCCGTCATCGACAAGATCGAAGAAGAGCTGGGAGAGCTCCGCACGGAGATCGAAGCGGGCACGGTCGACCAGGCCCGCCTGACCGACGAACTGGGCGACGTGCTGTTTGCCGTCGCCAACCTGGCGCGCCATTGCAAGGTCGATCCCGAGGTCGCCCTCAGAGCGACCAACGACAAGTTCGAGAAGCGCTTCCGCCACATCGAACAACGTCTGGCCGAACAAGGCCGCAAGCCTGCCGATGCCAGCCTCGAGGAAATGGAAGCCTTCTGGCAGGAAGCGAAGACGAAAGCTTAACTATGGCTTGGGAGCGAGCAACGGAAGCTGGACAGCCTCGAGCAACGCCCTTGCCTCGTCGAGCGCCTCATTCGACGTCGAGGAGATCAGGCCGGCCGCCAGGCCCTGGGTTGGCGCATAGGGCGAGCCATTGAACTGAACCGAGCCACCGCCCGCCTCGCGCATCATCAGCGAACCTGCAGCATGGTCCCAGGGCTTGGTCATCCGGTAGAGGTTGAAGTCGGCGCGGCCCGACAGGAGTTCGATGTATTCGAGGCCGGCGCAGCTCAAGGTCGACAGTCGGCCGAGCTTGGCGCGCTGCTCCTGGCCGAGCTGGCGGTCGAATTCCTTGATGACCCGATAGCCGACATAGCCGATCAGCGGCCGGTCGAGCGCTCTTGCTGCTATGGCAACACCGTCGAGCGTCACGCCACCGTCACGGTGGGCTTCGGCCAGATGGTTACGCGGCACATCGAGGATCCAGCCGGCGACCGGCATGGTGTCGTGCACCAGGCAGACGATGATGGCGAAACGGTCCCTGCCCGCGGCAAAATTCGCGGTGCCGTCGAGCGGATCGACGATCCAGCAGGTCTCTCCCTGTCGCGCAATCAGCTCGAGCAGGCCCGGATCCTTCTCGACCGCCTCCTCGCCGACGACGGGTACGCCGGGCAGGATCTTGGCAAGGCCGGTCGCCAGGCGCTGCTCCGCCGCCTCGTCGGCGACGGTCACGATATCGCCCGGACGCTTCTGGCGGATATCGCTCTTGGCGAGGTTGCGGAACCGCGGCAGCAGTTCGGCCGCCGCGGTTTCGCGGATAAGTTCGGCGACTCGAAGCGAATCGCCGTCCGTCAGCATCGGTTCAGCCGACGACGCCGAACAGATCTTCTTCCTTCAGGATCACATGATCCGCACCACCGAGCTTGACCTCGGTGCCGGACCACTTGCCGTACAGAACCGTGTCGCCGACCTTGACGTCGAGCGGCTGCAGGCGGCCATCTTCGAGGCGACGGCCCTTGCCGACGGCCACGACCTTGCCCTGCATCGGCTTTTCCTGGGCAGTGTCCGGAATGATCAGGCCGGCCTTGGTGCGGGTCTCGGCTTCGACCGGCTTCAGCAGCAGTCGGTCGTGCAAGGGCTTGAATTTCATGGTGTTTCCTTTGTCTCGGGGTTGGGCGCTTATAGGTAGCGGGCCTGCCGGGTGTCAACGCGGCCATCAGCGCGGCCTTCAGCGCGCCAGGCGCCGCTCGAACTGTGCGGCGGCGGCATCGTCCAAAGCGACGGTCAGCCAGGCCACGTCGCCCTCGTCCCGCCGGCTGCGCACCTCGCCGTGGCGGTAGAGCCAGGCGATGGTCGCGCCGTCGGACAGCGGCACCGACACCTCACGGGCTTCGCCGGCATGGCTCAGGAAGGCGCCGATGGCCTCCAGGAGCTGCTCGACCCCTTCCCCCGTCAGCGCCGAGACCGGGTATTGCCGGGCCCGGTCAGCGCCGGTCGCCGCCCTGTTCTCGAGGATGCCGCGAACGTCCGCCGGCAACGCATCGATCTTGTTCAGCGCCTCGATCAGGGGCCGGCCGGCCCCTTCGTCGAAGGCACCGAGGTCGCGCAGCACCTGCTCGACATCGGCGCGCTGTTGCTCGCTGTCGGGATGGGCAATGTCACGCACATGCACGATCAGGTCCGCCTCGATCACCTCTTCCAGCGTGGCGCGGAAGGCCGCCACCAGATGGGTCGGCAGGTCGGAAACGAAGCCCACCGTGTCGGAGATCACGCAGCCCTTGCCGTTCGGCAGCTTGATCGAGCGCATGGTGGGGTCGAGCGTGGCGAACAGGAGGTCCTTGGCCATGACGCCGGCGCCCGACAGACGATTGAAAAGCGTCGACTTGCCGGCGTTGGTATAGCCGACCAAGGCGACCGTCGGCAGGCGGGCTTTCTTGCGACCGGCGCGATTGACGGCGCGCGTCTTGCGCACGCCCTCGAGGTCGCGCTTGATGCGCACGATGCGTTCGCCGATCAGGCGGCGGTCGATCTCGATCTGCGATTCACCGGGGCCGCCCAGAAAGCCGAAGCCACCGCGCTGGCGTTCCAGATGGGTCCACGACCGCACCAGGCGGCCGCGCTGGTAGTCCAGCGCTGCTAGCTCTACCTGCAGGCGTCCTTCATGGGTGCGGGCGCGGGCGCCGAAGATTTCGAGGATCAGGCCGGTCCGGTCGATCACCTTGGCCTGCCAGGCCTTTTCGAGGTTGCGCTGCTGGACCGGCGTCAGCTTGTCGTCGACGACGACCAGCCCGATGCCCTGCTCCTCGACTGCAGCCTTGATGCGTTCGACGACGCCCTTGCCGACGAGGGTTGCCGGCGTGATGCGGCGCAACGGCGCGACCTGGGCCAGCCGCACATCGAGGTCGATAGCGCGGGCCAGCCCCACTGCCTCTTCGAGCCTGGCGTCGCTGTCTCTCGTGTCGCCGCCGTTTCGCGGTCCCGCGACAAACGGACAGAGCACCGCGGCAACCGTTGCCGGTCGCGCGGTCTCGGTCGGCTGGCGCGTGCGCTTGTGTTGGTCGTTCTGCTCGAGATCGTCGATCAAGTCAGCCCGCTGCGTCGGCTTTGTCCCCGTCGAACAGCTGCACCGGCGTGACCGGCATGATGGTCGAGATCGCATGCTTGTAGACAAGCTGCGAATGTCCGTCACGGCGCAGCAGCACCGAGAAATTGTCGAACCACGTAACGATGCCCTGCAGCTTGACGCCGTTCACGAGAAAGATCGTGACGGGGGTCTTGTTCTTCCGCAGGTGGTTCAGGAAGACGTCCTGAACGTTCTGTGCCTTTTCGCTCATGTTCTTGGCCTCTTGCTGGGCATCCGGCTGCCGAAGGGCGCCCGGTTCAGAAAGGTACGGGGTCTCTCCCCGCTACCGAGTTACGACGAATATAGGGGACACTTTTCTCAAAGCAATGCCACCAGTTCATGACAATTACGTGCGCGCAGACGCGGCGGATATTCCATCAGCGTGGCGGACAATTGTTCAGCGCCACCGACCAGCACCGGCAAACAGCCCGCCGCATGGGCGCATTTCAGATCAGCCAGAGTGTCGCCGACCATCCACACGGTCTCGTCGGGGGCAATTCCCGTGCCGTTCAGCGCCATGAAGATCGGATCGGGCGCCGGTTTGTCGCGGAGGGCGTCCTTCGCCCCGACGGCCCGAGTTATCCACTTCTGCCAGCCAAGATGTGAAAGCTCGGCCCTGAGATTGTCCCCCACCTTGTTGCTCACGACCGCGACGTAGCAGCCAAGGCCGTGGCAATGCGCCAGAAGCGCTTCCGCATCCGGCAGCGGCTGCAACCGCTCCAGGTGAATCCGATAGAAGGTCTCGTAGAAGACCTTCTCGGCCTCGCTGGCACGCGGGCCAAACAGGCTGGGGAAGAGATCGCGCAGCGAGCCGTGCGCGAAGTCTTGCACTTGCTGTGCTGACCAGGGTTCTCGACCGAGGGCTACGAATGTGTCGCGATAGCACTCGACGATCGTCGGCCAAGTGTTGACCAGCGTATTGTCCCAATCGAACAGAATGGCGCGCGGCGGCTTTGCGCCGGCGGACAAGCTCACGTCACTGCCTCGCCCGTCTCCGAAAAGCGGACATATTCCTCGCGCAGGCGGCGGGCCATATCGCCGACCTTGCCGTCGCCAACGGGGTCGCCGTCGATCTTCACGACTGGGGTGACGAACGACGTCGCGCTCGTGATAAACGCTTCCTTCGCCTTTTTCGCCTCCGCCAGGGTGAAAGGACGCTCGACGAGCTTGAGCTGAAGCGAGTCGCAAATCGACCTCAGCGTATGCCGCGTGATGCCGGCCAGAATCCCGTTGTCGGTCTGGCGCGTCACCAGTTCCCCCTCGCCCGTGACGATCCAGGCATTGGTCGAAGCGCCCTCGGTGACGCATCCCTTGCCGTCGACCAGCCAGGCCTCGTAGGCGCCGCTCTCTCGCGCCGCCTGCTTGGCCAGCACGTTGGGCAGAAGAGCGACGGTCTTGATATCGCAGCGCCCCCACCGGATGTCCGGCTGGCTCTTCACGGCGACGCCAGGGCCGGTATCGGCGACAATGTGCTTGGTGTTCTTGGTCGTCAGCACCAGCGCAGGCTTCACCGGCGTCGTCGGAAAGGCATGGTCGCGGCGGGCGACGCCGCGCGTCACCTGCATGTAGACCAGGCCGTCGTGCAGACGATTGCGCCGCATCAGTTCGCGAATGATGAAGCCCAGGGTGTTGCGCGACACTGGCCAGCCGATTCGCAGCTCACGCAGCGATCGATCGAGCCGGTCGATGTGCGGCCCTTCGTCGATCAGCTTGCCGCCGCGTACGCCCACGACCTCGTAGACGCCGTCGGCGAGCTGGTAGCCACGATCCTCGATATGAACACTCGCCTCGCGGTGATCCACGTAGCGACCATTGACGTAGGCATAACGCGCCATAACGCTCTCCCCAGAACCCTCAGTTCGCCGGCTCGCCGCCGTTGCGATCTTCGGGTGAACTGCCATGCAAGCCCAACGACTTCAACTTGCGATGCAGCGCAGAGCGCTCCATGCCGACGAAAGTCGCGGTTCGCGAAATATTGCCGCCGAAGCGGGTCACCTGTGCGAGCAGATACTCGCGCTCGAAGACCTCGCGCGCATCACGCAGCGGCAACTGCATGATCTCGCCGCCTTTCTCCCAGCGCAGCACCGAAGGCGCGTCCTCGCTGACGTCGTTGGGCAGCATGTCGGCTCGGATCGGCGCGCCGCCGGCCGGCGCCAGAATCAGCAGCCGCTCGATGACGTTGCGCAGTTGGCGCACATTGCCCGGCCAGTCGTGGCCTTGCAGGGCAGCCAGCGTGTCCTCGCCGATGGTGCGCGGCGGCAACCCTGTCGCGTCGGCCACACGTTGCAGCAGGTCGATGGCGATCTCGGGAATATCCTCGCGGCGCTCGCTGAGCGGCGGAACCGGCAGCGCAACCACGTTCAGGCGATGGAACAACTCCTCGCGGAATGTACCGGCGGCAATCTCGTCCTGCAGGGGGCGCGCCGTCGTGGCGAGTACGCGCACGTCGACCTCGACCTTCGTCTTGCCGCCGTCGCGGGCGAAGGATTGCTCCTGCAGCACGCGCGCCAGCCGGCTCTGCAGTGCCACCGGCAGATCCGCGACCTCCTTCAGGACCAGCGTACCGCCATGCGCCATTTCGAAGGCGCCCGAGACGCGCAACGTCTCGCTATCGGCTTCCCCCTCGGTGCCGAACAGCTCGATCTCCAGCCGTTCCGCCGGCATGGCCGAGCAGTTCACCACGACGAACGGCCCTTCGGCGCGCTTGGACCCCTGATGGATCAGGCGCGCCACCGTCTCCTTGCCGGCGCCAGAGGCGCCCGTGATCAGCACGCGGCTTCCGGTCGGCGCCACCTTCTCGATCTGGCTGCGCACGTTGGCGGCATCCCCCGAGGAGCCCACGAAGGTCACTTCGCCACCCGCACGACGGCGCAGCGTGGCATTCTCGCGCCGCAGCCGGTCCGCCTCGATGGCGCGGTCGACCACCACCAGCAGCCGGTCGGCCTTGAACGGCTTCTCGACGAAATCGTAGGCGCCGGTCTTGATGGCCGACACAGCCGTGTCGATCGTACCGTGGCCGCTGATCATCACGACGGGCACCGGCGGATCCTCGCGGCGGATCACCTCGAGAAGCTGCAGGCCATCGAGTTCGCTGCCTTGCAGCCACACATCGAGGATCACCAGCGCCGGCCGGCGCTGGCGCACCGCGTCGATCGCTTCCGTGCTGTTGTGCGCGCGGCGGGCGGTATGGCCTTCGTCTTCCAGGATGCCTGCGATCAGCGTGCAGATGTCGCGTTCGTCGTCGACGATTAAGATATCGTGGCCCATGTCACTTCAAGGTCACTTCAGCCCGCATTCTTCGTGGCAGGTCATTGTTAGGCTCTTCATTGTGCGGCTGTCGCATGCGGTCGAGCCGACGCGATTTCCTTCGCGTCACGCCGGAATACCAGACTGATGCGAGCCCCGCCACCCTCGCGATCCTCGAGCGTCAGGAAGCCGCCATGGTCCTCCATGATCTTCTTGACGATCGCCAGGCCGAGGCCGGTGCCCTTGCTGCGTGTCGTCATATAGGGCTCGGTCAGACGTTCGCGCCCTTCCTTCGGCAAGCCTTTCCCATTGTCCTCGACGACGATCTGCACCGTCGTGCCGTCGTCCTTCAAGGATAGCGTGATCTCTCCCCGGGGGAGCTGCTGACCGGGAGCCGCCTCCCTGCCCTCGATCGCCTCGGCCGAGTTCTTCAGGATGTTGGTCAGAACCTGGGAAACCTGCCGCCGGTCGCAGATCAGCGGCACCGGCCGGTCGGTCAGCCGCGACGTGTACTGAATGGTCGGATTGCCATTGCGCTGCAGGAACAATGCCTGCTGGCAAAGCTCCTTCGCATCCTCCGGCAACACGGTCGGCCGCGGCATGCGCGCAAAGGATGAAAACTCGTCGACCATGCGGCCGATATCGCCGACCTGCCGGATGATCGTATCGGTGCAGATCGAGAAGGTCTCCGGGTCGTCTTTGATCTGCTTCAGGTAGCGCCGCTTCAGCCGCTCCGCCGAGAGCTGGATCGGCGTCAGCGGGTTCTTGATCTCGTGCGCGATACGACGAGCCACGTCGCCCCAGGCGGCCATGCGCTGCGCCGACATCAGGTCGGTCACGTCGTCGAAAGTCACGACGAACCCGGCGCCCGTGGCCGCGCTGATCCGCACCAGCAGGATCTGGCGTGCGCCCCGCTGCAAGATCTCGACTTGGCCCTGCGTCATGCGCTCGGGCCGTTCTGCCGCCTGGGCAACCAACGGCACCAGCTCCGGCATGACGGCGATCAACGGGCGGCCGAGCACGCCATCCTCGGGCAAGCCGAGCAGGTCGAGGGCGGAA
Source organism: Reyranella massiliensis 521 (assembly GCF_000312425.1). GTDB lineage: Bacteria > Pseudomonadota > Alphaproteobacteria > Reyranellales > Reyranellaceae > Reyranella > Reyranella massiliensis. Next base: position 2,132,730 of record NZ_HE997181.1, read on the forward strand.
CGATTGCTGCGGACGACGACGCCGGCGCCGTCGACGCTGAGAACGCCCGCCGAAACTCCTGCAAGCACGGCATCGGTCAGGCGGCGCCTGGTATCGAGTTCGGTGTTGGCATGAACGAGCTCGCCACGCTGCGTCTCGATCTGACTGGCCATACGATTGAACGAGCGAGCCAACTGACCGAACTCGTCGTTGGGTGGCCCCTCTTCCACGCGGACGCTGAGGTCGCCTCCGCGGACCCGCTCTGCGGCCGCCATGAGGCCGCCGATCGGCTGGGTCAGGCGCGACGCGAACAGGATCGCCAGCCAGACCGCCGCCAGCAGCATCAGGAAGGCGATGGTCCCGCAAACCACGAAGATGATGAGCTGGCCCCGTCGCAGCGCCGATTCGATCTGCGAATAGAAGGTGCCGGCAAATTCGATGCTCTTGATGTAGTCGACGACACGCAGGTCGACGGCATGGCCCGTTGCCAGGAACAGCGGCTCGCCGACGAAGAGCTGCATGACGAAGTAAGCGCCGTTCGGTGATTCGAACTGCACGGGCCGCGCCTGATTAACCGCCTGCCACAGAAACTTCGCGGGCGGTACCGGATTGGCCATGCCCTTGGCGTCCGGTGCGACGGCGTTGGCAATCGCGCCCTTGTCGGCATCGAGCAAGGTGGCTTCGATGATGGGTCGGCCTTCGATCAGGTTCTGCAGCAGCACCTTGGTCGCCGGACCGTCGCGCAGGGCGTCGATGCCCATGGCCTGCAACGGGCTCGCGATGGCCGCAATGTCGTTCAGGATCTCCTGCTCGCGCGCACGGCGTACCGGTTCGCCGATGGCGCGCGCGGCCTCGTACGACGCCTGCGAGGGCTTCACGACGAAATCCGTTAGGCTGATGACCAGCATCGACAGAATGACGGTCATGATCAGTGTCGGCGTAATGGTAAAGACGCTGCAGACCAACACCAGACGCATGTGCAGACGCGAACCTGCCGCGCCGCGCCGGCGGTCGAGCCAGAGTTGCGTCAAGCGCACCGCCAGCACGGAGGCCAGCACGATGGCGATGACGAGGTCGGCCACCAGCAGGCCCGTCATCCAGCCGCGCGTCACGAAGGCTTCAGGAACGAACCCGGCAAGCCATGCATAGGTAACAGCGCCCGCAAGGATTGCGAGAACGGCCAAAGACGCAGCGGCCGCCCGGCCGGACAGGCCGCGGAGCACTGCATTTACGATATCGCTCAAGCGCGAACCGCTCAGCGCTGCTGCCACGAAATCACCCGCCTCGGCGAACCTGCGGCGAGCGAACCACGGGGACGTCGAGGTCCTTAATTTTTTTGCGCAACGTATTACGATTGAGCCCCAAGAGACGGGCCGCACGCAACTGGTTCCCCCGAGTAGCCCCCAAAGCGAGCGAGAGCAAGGGACGCTCGACCTCGGAAATGACACGATCGTACATGCCGTCCGGCGGCAGGCGGTCGCCGTGCGCGGCGAACATGCTCTGGAGGTGCCGGTCGACGGCATCGGCAAGCGAGATTTCCGCGGCCACGTCGGCCGGCGTCGGGCTCTGTTCGAGCGCCGCCATCGCATCGGCGAGCTCAGCCTCGATCGTCTCCACGCCGATCACCTCCTCGGAGTAGAGCGCCGAGAGGCGTCGAACCAAGTTGACCAGCTCGCGCACATTGCCCGGCCAGCGATGCTGCTTGAGCCGCGCCATTGCCTCCGGCGACAGCACCTTGGCCGGCAAGCCGTCGGCGGTCGCTGCCTGCAGATAGTGATTTGCGAGCTCGGGAATGTCGTCGATCCGTTCGCGCAGCGGCGGCAAACGGATCGGCACGACGTTCAGCCGGTAGAACAGGTCTTCGCGGAACAGGCCCTGCTGGATCAGCCGGCGCAGGTCGCGATGGGTCGCCGCCACGATACGCACGTTGGCCTTGATCGGCGTGCGGCCGCCGACCGTCATATATTCGCCTTCCTGCAGCACACGCAGGAGACGCGTCTGTGCCTCGGGCGGCATGTCGCCGATCTCGTCGAGGAACAATGTGCCGCCGGCGGCCTGCTCGAACTTGCCGGCGGAACGCTGCACCGCGCCGGTAAAGGCACCACGCTCGTGCCCGAACAGTTCGCTCTCGATCAGCTCGCGAGGGATAGCCGCCATGTTCAGGGCGACGAACGGGCCTTTGCGGCGCTTGCCGTAATCATGCAGCGCCCGCGCCACCAGCTCCTTGCCGGCACCGGACTCGCCCGTGACCATCACGGTGAGATCGGTCGACATGAGGCGCGCCAGAGCCCGGTAGATTTCCTGCATCGCCGGCGATCGGCCGATCAGCGGCAGGCGCTCCCCCTCCTGCGGCGGCGCGGCCACGTGCGGCATCGAGGATGCCGGCGCCGACAGCGCGCGGTTGACCACCGAGATCAGCTCGTTGAGGTCGAACGGCTTGGGCAGGTATTCGAAGGCGCCGCGCTCGGTCGCGCGTACGGCCGTGAGCAGTGTCGACTGCGCACTCATGACGATGATGCGCAGGTCGGGACGGAGCTTGCGGATACGCGGCACCAGGTCGAGGCCATTCTCGTCCGGCATCACCACGTCGGTGATCACGAGTTGCCCCTCGCCTTCCTGGACCCATTGCCAGAGCGTGGCGGCCGCTCCCGTGCTGCGCACGGTGTGGCCCTGCCGGCCCAGCGCCTGATGCAGGACTGTCCGGATCGCGCGGTCGTCGTCGGCGACGAGGATTGTGGAGGCCACGCTCATGGCGCGACCTTCAGGGAGACGGTGGACGAGAGCTGCAGCGGCAACATGACTCTGAACGTTGTGCGGCCAGGCTGGCTGTCAAATTCGATGGCCCCGCCGTGGTCGTTGATGATCTTGGCGACCAATGCAAGACCCAGGCCGGTTCCGGTGGGCTTGTTGGTCACGAAAGCGTCAAACAGGTGCCCGCGGATTTCGTCGGACACGCCGCGGCCATTGTCGCGGACCGAAACGATCAGCGGCAGGTTCACCTTTGCCTGCTGGCCGGGCACGGCAAGACGCAGCCCATGCTTGAAGGCCGTCGAAAGCTCGATCTCGCGCTCGCTCTCGCCCGGCACCTCGCAGGCATTCTTCACGAGATTCAGAAAGACCTGGATGAGCTGGTCGCGATCGCCATGGACGTCCGGCAGCGACGGGTCGTAGGTCTCGACGAAGCGGACGTTCTTGCCGAAGCCGTTCTGCGACAGCCGACGGACATGGTTCAGGACCTGATGGATGTTGACCGGGCCACGCTCGATCGGGCGACCGTCGGCGAAGGCTTCCATGCGATCGACCAGCGCCACGATCCGGTCGGTTTCCTCGCAGATCAGGTTCGTCAGCTCGCGCTCGGAGTCCGGGACCGACTGTTCGAGAAGCTGGGCGGCGCCGCGAATGCCGGAGAGCGGGTTCTTCACCTCGTGTGCCAGCATGGCCGCCAGGGCGCTGACCGATCGGGCGGCGCTGCGGTGCGACATTTGCCGATCAATGTTGCGGGCGATGGTCTGCTCGACCAGCGACACCGCCACCAAGCCATCGCTGTCGACGACGGGCGAAAGGCGCAGCGCGCAGAAGCGGTTGCCGATGCGTGGCGACGTGAGAGTCACGCCATTCTCCGCGACCGCGCCCCCCGTGGTGTTCACCTGCTCCAGCAGCGAGAACAACGGGGTGTCTTCAGGCACGAACTCGTCCAGGGGATGGCCCACCAGACGCGCCCGCCCGACGCCGAAGAACTGCTCGGCCGACAGGTTGGCGTAGTGGATGTGTCCGCCAGCGTCGACGACCACCACCGCCTCCGACAGTGAATCGAGGATAGCTGTGGGAAACTGCTCGCCCGTGCCGTTCGACCGCTTCAGAGAATGCAGGGCCATCTAGGCGGCCTGGCGCTCGAGCGCCGGCAGGAAGAAGGTGGACAGCATCGTCCGGACCTTGCCCGGATCGGTCTCGCGATTCACAGCTGCCCGGAATTCCGCCGACGCCGGCAGCCCCTTGGAGTACCAGCCGAGGTGCTTGCGCGCCATGCGCATCCCGGTTTCCGGCCCGTAATGCTCCAGCATCGTCTCGTAGTGCGTACGGACGGTCGCATACTGTTCGGCGAGCGTCGGATCGGGCAGACGCTCGCCCGTGCGCAGATAGTGGATCGCCTGATTCAGGAACCACGGGCGGCCGTAAGCGCCGCGGCCGATCATGATGCCGTCGGCGCGGGACTGGTCGAGCGCCTGGTCGACATCGTCGAGCGTGTTGATATCGCCGTTGGCGATGACCGGCAGCGTGGTCGCGGCCTTCACCTCGCGGATGAAGGCCCAGTCAGCATGGCCGTCGTAGAACTGGCAGCGTGTGCGGCCGTGCACGGTCAGCAGCTTGATGCCGCATTCCTCGGCGATGCGCGCGAGGTTGGGGGCATTGCGGTTGGTCGAGTCCCAGCCCGTGCGCATCTTGAGCGTCACCGGCAGCTTCACCGCCTTCACGGTGGCCTTGAGGATTTTGGCAGCATGAACCTCGTCGCGCATCAGCGAGGAGCCGGCATGGCCATTCACGACCTTCTTCACCGGGCAGCCGAAGTTGATGTCAATGATCGCCGCACCGCGATCTTCGTTGAGCTTGGCCGCTTCGGCCATGACCTCGGGCTCGCAGCCGGCAAGCTGCACGGACATGGGGAACTCCTCCGGGGAGTTCTTGGCCATCAGGAGCGTCTTGCGGTTCTCCCGAACCATGGCTGCCGAGGCGATCATCTCGGACACGACCAGGCCGGCGCCGCCGCGCTTCACCATCTGGCGGAACGGCATATCCGTGACGCCCGACATCGGGGCCAGGATGACGGGGTCTTCGATCCGGACGGGGCCGATATCGACAGGGCTGAGACGGGGTGTGCGGTCCATGCGTGTGATCAGTTTATAGGCATCTTGTGCAGTGCACAATAATTGGGCGAGCAATAGCGGGTCCCACCGACCGGCGCAAGGGCTGCAGAGGCATCGAAGTAGACACCTTCCGGCCCGGTGATATCTAGGCCTCGTGTCGACCTGCATTGCCCTGATTGTCGCGGCCGGCCGGGGAACCCGCTTTGGCGGCCCTCTGCCTAAGCAATATGCCCTTCTGGACGGCATGCCCGTCCTCCGTCGCACCCTACTGGCCTTCCGGGATGTCCCTGGGATCACCGGCCTGCGGGTCGTCATCGCCGCTGGCGACGATGCTCCCTACGACGCGGCCGTGGCGGGGCTCGACTTGCCCCCTCCTGTCCCGGGCGGCGGCAGCCGGCAGCAATCCGTCCTGAACGGGCTGGAAGCATTGTCGGCCGATCCGCCGGATCTGGTCGCTGTCCACGATGCTGCGCGTCCCTTCGTGCAGGCCGCCGACATCGCAGCCTGCCTGTCGGCCGTCGCTGTCCCCGGAATCGGCGGCGCTGTTCTCGGCATACCGCTTGCCGACACGCTGAAGCGCGTTGGCGGCGGCAACGCCATCACGGAGACCGTGCCGCGCCGCGACCTCTGGCGTGCCCAGACCCCCCAGGTCTTTCGCTTCGCCGAACTGCTGGCCGCCCATCGCGCCGCCGCGTCCCTTGCAGCGGCAGAGGCGACGGCTCTTACAGACGATGCGGCTGTCGCCGAGCGTGCCGGCCTCAAGGTCGTGATGGTCGCGGGCAGCGAGGATAATCGCAAGATCACGACGGTAGATGATTTACACTCCCCGGCCATGGAAACCCGCACCGCCTTCGGCTTCGACGTGCATGGCTTCTCGGCCGGGAATGCCGTGATGCTGGGGGGTGTCGCCATCCCGCACAGCCAGGCACTGGCAGGCCACTCGGATGCCGATGTCGCGCTGCATGCGCTGACCGATGCGGTGCTGGGCACGATTGGCGCCGGCGACATCGGCAAGCACTTTCCCCCCTCCGATCCACAGTGGCGCGGCGCCTCCTCGGATCGCTTCCTGCGCCACGCTGTCGAACTGGTGGCGGCACGACGGGGACGCATCGTGCATCTCGATGTCACCATCGTCTGCGAGGCTCCGAAGGTCGGCCCCCATCGCGACGCGATGGCACGCAGCATCGCCCATATCGCCGGCATAACCGCGGACCGTGTAAGCGTGAAGGCGACGACGACCGAGGGGCTTGGCTTCACCGGCCGCCGCGAAGGCATTGCCGCCCAGGCAGTCGCTACCGTCGAACTACCGAGAGACTAGAGGGTACGCATGTTCGATCATGAAATGAGAGACGCTGCCGAGCGTGTTCTGTTCGCCTGCCGCAAGAGCGGCCTCAAGGTTGTGACGGCCGAATCCTGTACCGGCGGCCTGATCGCCGCCACGCTGACGGCGATTGCCGGTTCCTCCGATGTCGTGGATCGCGCCTTCATCACCTATTCCAACGAAGCCAAGCGCGAGATGCTGGGCGTGCCCTGGGATGCGATCCTGGGCCATGGCGCCGTCAGCGACCCGGTGGCGCGCGCCATGGCGTCAGGCGCCCTCGCCCGCTCGAATGCCCAGCTTGCCGTTTCCGTAACGGGCGTTGCAGGCCCCGGCGGCGGCTCGGCCGAGAAGCCGGTCGGGCTGGTGCATTTCGGAGCCGTTCGCCAAGGCCGGGAGCCAGTCGCCGAGCGTCATGTGTTCCCCGGCGACCGCGATGGTATCCGCCGTGTCTCCGTGCTCACGGCGCTGACGATGCTGGCGACGCTGGTCGAGAACTAAGCGGCCACCTGCACCGGGTGGCTCTGCTCCAGCTTGTGGCCCGTGTAGCTACGGGTCTTGGGTGGCGGCAGCTTCGCGCCGTTCCCGAATTTGCTTGTCAGCTCCTCCTTGCGTGCCATCAGCCGGTCGAGCAGCGCCTCCATGTCCAGGCGGGCGTCGCGGGCCTGGGCGAACAGCCCTTCCGAGCGCCGCTCCTCCTCTTTGACATGGTGCTTGATCATCTCCGACAGCACCGTGACCTTGGCGTCGTAGAACTCGTCGGACGGCGAGCCGTCGAGCAACTCGGCGATCAAGACCTTGGCGCCGTCATGCTCGACGTAGCCTTCGTCGAGAAGCTCCTCGTCCTTGATCTTGCCCTTGCAGGCTGGATAGAAGATCTCTTCTTCGATCATGGCGTGGATCGTGAGTTCGGTGCAGATCTCACGCACCAGAGCGCGCTTGCGATCATCTTCGCGAGCGTTCTGGAACTTCTCGAACAGATTTTCGACCTTGCGATGGTCCGCCTTTAGCAAGGCAATGGCGTCGGCTGGCGCGCGGCGGGGCATTAGCGGCTCCAATGATGGTGTTTTGGCGGGAAATAGGCATTAGGCATGGAATGCTTCCGCTAACGGGAGAGCCAGCGGCGGCGTTGCGTTGACTCGGCAATTTGGCCGCGCCGGTACTTCATCGGATGCGCACTGTCGCGCGTACGTTGGCGTACAGAGCATTGGTCGCCCACTGGAAACGCGCCTGCGGGGAACTGCGCATGCTTCGCGAACGTTTGCCCCTAACTCAATAGGGAGAGCGATCATGAGAATTGTGACTTTCATTGTGCTCGGCGCTGCGGTCATGGCGGCGGGCTGTTCCTTCAAAAGCGAGACCGTGCAGCCGGCCCCCGCGCCGACGACCCAGCGTACGACGACCGTCTATAGCGGCGATCCGTATACGCCGCCGACAACCACAACCACCGTCACGACTCCGGCACGCTGACGATATGAGGGAGGCAGCCACGCTGCCTCCCTCTCTTCAATTGCGCCGGCGGATACACCTTGCCCGGCTGCCTCGCTCCGATCAGATCCAGTAAGTCGGTACGCCGTAATACTTGTCGACCTGACGACCGTAGTCGGGCGTCCAGCGGAAATCCCGATCATCGTAGCTCGGGGCGCCTTCCAGCTTCTTCTTGTCGAGATCGACGACGTAACCTTCCTTGCCCGTGTCGTACTTCAGGCTCGACCAGGGCAGTGGGTGATGCTTCTCGCCCATGCCGAGAAAGCCGCCGAACGACATGATCGCGTAGATGGCACGGCCGCTCACCTTGTCGAGCATGATGTCTTCGACGCTGCCAAGCTTCTCGCCGGCAGGATTGTAGACGTTCGTGCCGTTTACGCGCTCTGCCGCGATCAGTGTACCGGATGTGATCTGCGTGACGTCTGCCATGAAAGCCTCCTTCGATTTCTGGGGGGTCATCCGCAGGTGCGGATTGAAAGGTGAACGTCGCCGCCTTCGCAGGCGTTGCAGCCGTCGGACGATCCTCCCGCCGAAGCACAACGGAGTTCACGAGCGGAGCCGGCGCTCGCCGACCAAGCAACCTCAGGATCGCGGCGGCGTTGTTGCCGATCTGCGAGGGCTTCGGTGTCGGACCTATCAGAGCTGCCTGTCCCGACAGTTCATGTGCGCGGCGGATCGGCGATCCGCCGCCCCCTCATGGTACTGGCCGTTTGCGCTGTCGGCGTCATCGCCTGGCTGGCACGCGACTTCCTGATTCCGACAGCGGCCGCGATCGTGCTGGCCCTGATACTGACTCCAGTTGCAAACACGCTCGAACGCCTTCGCGTGCCGACCTGGGGAGCGGCCGCTGCTTCGGTTCTCCTTCTTGCCATCGCGGTGGCCGGCCTGCTCGCCGTGGCGGCGCCGGCCGTGACGAGCTGGGCCGAGCAGGCTCCGTTTATCGCCTACAGGCTTGAACGCAAGCTGGAGGGACTCCGCAAATCGCTGGCAATCGTCAGGCAGGTTTCAGAGAGAGTCGAGCAGGCGACAACGGGCCCAGCCACGCCGCCGGCTGCCACGCCTTCGCCTCCCGAGAAGGTTGTTGCGCGAGAGCAGTCGTTGCTTGGCGAGCTTGCCAAGACCACGCCGGCGATCCTGCTACAAATAGGCTACGCCGCCGTGCTCTCCTTCATGCTGCTGTCTCATCGCAACGAGCACAAACGGCAGATCCTTCGTATCGCCACGACTTTCCCCACCCGCGTGCGCCTTGCCCGGATCATGCGGGACATCAACGAGCGCGTCGGTCATTACCTGTTTGCGCTTGCCGTGATCTATACGATTGTCGCTGCGGCTTCGACGACGGTGTTGGCGTTGCTCGGCTTTCCGAACGCACTCCTGTGGGGCGTGCTGATGGGGCTCGCCTCGTTCGTTCCCTTCATCGGCCCGCCGGTTGCGATCGGCCTCGTCGCCCTGGTTGCTCTCCTGACTTACGAGGAGTGGACCTTCATGGTCGCTGCGCCCCTGGCGCTGGCGGTCATCCATTTTGTCGAGTCGCAGCTCGTCACCCCCATCTTCGTCAGCCGGCGCTGCGCCCTCAATGCCGTGGCCGTGTTCGCCGGCGTGGCGCTGCTCGGCTGGATGTGGGGCGCCGTCGGCGCCATCGTGGCGGTCCCTCTCTTGATCCTGCTCAGCACGGTCGCTGCCCACCTGCCCTCGTTGCGATGGCTGGAAGTGTTGCTGTCCGACGATCGGCCGGTGAGCGAGCGCCTCGCGGTCAAACCACCACTCGCCTCGGCTCCACTCCGTCCCGGGTCACCGCGACGGCATCGCATGCCAACGAGGCCGGCCAGACGGGAAACGGCCTAAGTGGCCGCAATCACTCCGGTGTGGCCATAGAGCTTCTGGGCCCTCGCTTCGAAGGCAGAGACCATTCGGCGTACCGCTTCGGCAAATAGCAGCTGCACCGTCTTCTGCAGGATCAGCGAGCGGAAATCGAATTCCAGTTCGAAGTCGATCAACGTGCCTTCGGCATGCGGCTGGAACACCCAACGACTCTTCAGCAACCGGAAGGGTCCCTCGATGCCGATTGTGTCGATGCGCGGCCCCCCCGGATCGTCCGGCGTGCGCACCACGCGCGACACGAACTTTTCATGGAAGGGACCAAAGCCAATGGCCAGTTCCGCGATCTCGACGGTCGGGCTCTCCTGACGCCGGATGCGCGCAGCGTGACACCACGGCAGAAACTCGGGGTAGCGCGCCACGTCGGCCACCAGTTCGTAGAGCTGATGCGGCGGGTAGCTGACGACGCGGCGTTCGGCGTGACGGGTCGACAAGGGTCGATCAGCGCCCGAGCTGGGCTGCACGCGCCGCCCGCAGCCGCGCGAAGTCGTCCCCGGCATGGTAGCTGGAGCGTGTCAGCGGCGATGCCGACACCATCAGGAAGCCCTTGGCGCGGGCGAGCTTCGCCAGCTCGTCGAACTCGGCCGGCGTCCAGAAGCGATCCAGGGCGGCATGCTTGGGCGTCGGCTGCAGATACTGGCCTACCGTCAGGAAATCGACATCGGCGGCCCGCAGATCGTCCATCACTTGGAGGATTTCTTCGCGCGTCTCGCCGAGCCCGACCATCAGGCCGGACTTGGTGAACATCGACGGATCGATCTCCTTCACCCGCGCAAGCAGGCGCAGCGAAGTGAAGTAGCGGGCGCCCGGCCGGATCGTCGGGTAGAGCCGCGGCACCGTCTCGAGGTTGTGGTTGAAGACATCCGGTCGCGCCGCGACGACGGTCTCGATGGCGCCGGGCTTGCGCATGAAGTCCGGTGTCAGGATCTCGACCGTGGTCCTGGGCGCCGACTTGTGGAGGGCGGTGATCACGTCAGCGAAGTGCCCTGCCCCACCATCGTCCAGATCGTCGCGATCCACGGAGGTCACCACGACATGGTCAAGGCCGAGCTTGCCGACAGCCTCGGCGACGTTGCCCGGTTCGTGTGGATTCAGCGCACCCGGCTTGCCGGTGGCCACATTGCAGAAGGCGCAGGCCCGCGTGCAGGTCTCGCCCATGATCATGAAGGTGGCGTGCTTCTGCTTCCAGCACTCGCCGATGTTCGGGCAGGCAGCTTCCTCGCAAACGGTCGAAAGACCGTACTGGCGCATCAGCTTCTTGGTTTCAGCGTACTCCGGAGAGTTTGGCGCACGCACCCTGATCCATTCCGGCTTGCGCGGAATCGGATTGTCGGGCCGATGCGCCTTCTCGGGGTGGCGCTCGGCGCGGCTCAGCGAAAGTTTGTCGAGGGTCCCGTCCATGACGGCCTAGATATGGAGCGTCCGGCCGTACGCCGCCAGTACCGACTCGTGCATCATCTCGGACAGCGTGGGGTGCGGAAACACCGTGGCCATGAGCTCGGCCTCGGTAGTCTCCAGCGTCTTGGCGATGCTGTAGCCCTGGATCAGCTCCGTCACTTCGGCGCCGATCATGTGTGCGCCCAACAGCTCGCCGGTCTTGGCATCGAAGATCGTCTTGACGAAGCCCTCGGGCTCACCCAGCGCGATGGCCTTGCCGTTGCCGATGAAGGGAAACTTGCCGACCTTGACCTGCAGGCCCTTGGCCTTGGCCGCGGCTTCGGTGAGCCCGATGCTCGCCACCTGCGGCTGGCAGTAGGTGCAGCCCGGGATGCTTTCGGTTTTCATCGGATGCACGCCCTTCACGCCGGCGATCTTCTCGACCACCAGCACACCCTCGTGCATCGCCTTGTGGGCAAGCCACGGCGGACCTGCCACGTCGCCGATGGCATAGACATTCGGCTCGCCCGTAAAGCCCCACTGGTCGATCGCGATATGGGTTTTCTCGACCTTCACCTTGGTGCCTTCGAGGCCCAGGTTCTCGACATTGCCCACGATACCGACGGCGCTGATGACGCGGTCGACCGTGATCTCCTGGCTCTTGCCGCCCGCGGTGATCGTGGCCGTGACGTTGTTGGCACCCTTCTTCAGGTTCGACACCGTGGCGCTGGTCAGGATCTTCATGCCCTGCTTCTCGAATGCCCGCTTGGCAAAGGCCGACACTTCCTCGTCCTCGACCGGCAGGATGCGATCCATCACTTCGGCCACCGTCACTTCGGCGCCCATGGTGCGATAGAAGCTCGCGAACTCGATACCAATCGCACCGGAGCCGATCACCAGCAGCGACTTGGGAAACTCCGGCGGCACCATCGCTTCCTTGTAGCTCCACACCAGCTTGCCATCGGCTTCGAGGCCGGGAAGCTGACGCGCCCGTGCGCCGGTTGCAAGAATCACGTTCTTGGCCGTCAGCGTCACGTTGGTCTTGTCGTTCATCGCGACGGCGAGCTTGCGTTGGCCGCCCTCGCTGGCCGCGAGTTTGGCGGTGCCATCGAAGACCGTGATCTTGTTCTTCTTCATCAACCCTTTGACGCCGTTGCTGAGCTGGTTCGCGACCTTGCGCGAGCGCTCGACGATCTTCTTCGGATCGAACGACACGTCCTTGACCGACAGACCGAAGGAATCGGCATGCTTGATCAGGCCGAAGACCTCCGACGTGCGCAGCAGCGCCTTGGTTGGGATGCAGCCCCAGTTGAGGCAGATGCCGCCCATGTGTTCGCGTTCGACGACGGCGGTCTTCATGCCGAGCTGGGCGGCACGGATCGCAGCGACATAGCCACCCGGCCCGCCGCCCACGACGATGAGATCGAAGCTGCTGTCGGCCATGATCTGCTCCTAGGCCAGCATCGCGGCGGGCTGCTCGACGTAGCTCCGCAGGGTCTGCAGGAATTGCGCACCCATGGCGCCGTCGACGACGCGATGATCGACCGCCAGGGTGCAGTTCATCATGTTGCGCACGGCGACCTGCCCTTTGCGCACCACTGGCCGCTCCTCGCCCGCGCCGACGGCGAGGATCATCGCCTGCGGCGGGTTGATGATGGCGGCAAAGTCCTTGACCCCGAACATGCCCAGGTTGGAGATCGTGAAGCCGCCGCCCTGGAACTCTTCGAGCTTCAGCTTACCGACCTTGGCGCGCGCGGCGAGATCCTTCATCTCGGTCGCAATCTGCGCCAGGCCCTTCATGTCGGCATTGCGCACGATGGGCGTGATCAGACCGCGGTCGGTGGCCACGGCGACCGAGATGTCGACGGCGCCGTACTGGATCATCTCGTCCTCGGTCCACGAGGCGTTGCACTCGGGATGATCGCGCAGTGCCTTGGCGCAGGCCTTGATCACCATGTCGTTGACCGAGACCTTGGCGCCCTTCTTCTCGGTGACGGCGTTGATCGCCTGACGCGCCGCCAGCAGCGCGTCGATTTCCAGTTCGACCGTTAGGTAG
>NZ_HE997181.1:2146259-2504988 GCF_000312425.1 Reyranella massiliensis 521
TCGAGCATGCGGCGCGCGATGACTTTGCGCACCGACGTGTGCGGCACGCGACTGTCGCCGGGCGCCACGAAGACCGGCTGACCGGCGGATGGCGTCGGCGCTGAAGTTGGCCGAGGCGCGGGTGCAACCGCTGGAGCAGCCCCCGGCTTGGCGTTCTCGACGTCGGCCTTGACGATGCGGCCGTTCGGGCCGGAGCCCTTGATGCCCGCGAGATTGAGGCCCTTCTCCGCGGCGATGCGCTTGGCCAGCGGCGAGGCGAAGATGCGGGCACCACCGCTAGATGCAGCAGGAGCTGCAGCCGATGCTGGCGCGGCAGCAGAAGCTGCTGCTGGGGCGGGAGCAGCGAGTTTGGTGGCCGGAGCCTGGGCTGCCGGAGCCGGCGCAGCAGCAGGTGCCGCCGCGGGCGCCGCACCCTTAGCGACTTCCGTTTCGCCTTCCTCCAGCAGGATGGCGATGACGGCATTCACCTTCACGCCTTCAGTGCCTTCGGCGATGACGATCTGGCCGACCTTGCCTTCGTCGACCGCCTCGACTTCCATGGTCGCCTTGTCGGTCTCGATCTCGCAGATCACTTGACCGGACTTGACCTCATCGCCCACCTTCACATGCCACTTGGCGAGCTTGCCTTCGGTCATGGTCGGCGACAGGGCTGGCATCAGGATGTTGATGGACATGCCTGCTCTCCCCGGCGTCAGCGATTGCAGACCGCGCGGGCGGCCTCGACGATATTGTCGGATTGGGGCAACGCCATTCTCTCGAGGTTAGCCGCATAAGGCAGCGGCACGTCGAGGCCGGTCACGCGCTTCACCGGCGCGTCGAGCCAGTCGAAGGCATGCTCCATCATCAGCGCCGCCAGCTCCGAGCCGATGCCGGCAAACGCCCAGCCTTCCTCGACCGACACCAGGCGGTTGGTCTTCTTCACCGAATTGACGATGGTCTCGGTGTCGAACGGGCGCAGGCTGCGGAGGTTGATCACCTCGGCCTCGATGCCGTGCTTGGCCAGTTCGTCGGCCGCCTGCAGCGCCTTGCCGACCATGATCGAGAAGGCCGTTATCGTGACGTCATTGCCCGGGCGTTCGATCTTGGCCTTGCCGATCGGCAGGACGAAGTCGGGATCCTCCGGCACGTCGAACGACTGTCCGTAGAGCAGCTCGTTCTCCAGGAAGATCACCGGATTGGGATCGCGTATGGCGGCCTTAAGCAGCCCTTTGGCGTCCGCCGCGTTCCATGGCGCCAGGACCTTCAGGCCCGGCACATGGGCGTACCAGCTCGCATAGCATTGCGAATGCTGCGCGGCGACGCGCGAAGCGGCACCATTGGGGCCGCGGAACACGATCGGGCAGGTCATCTGGCCACCCGACATGTAATGCGTCTTGGCTGCCGAGTTGATGATCTGGTCCATCGCCTGCATGGCGAAGTTGAAGGTCATGAACTCGACGATGGGCTTCAATCCACCGAATGCAGCGCCGACACCGAGGCCCGCGAAACCATGCTCGGTGATCGGCGTGTCGATCACGCGCTTTTCGCCGAACTCCTCCAGCAAGCCCTGGCTCACCTTGTAGGCGCCCTGATACTGCGCAACCTCTTCGCCCATCAGGAAGACGGACTTGTCGCTGCGCATCTCCTCGGCCATCGCGTCGCGCAGCGCTTCGCGCACAGTCACATGCGCGGTCTTGCCCTTCCACTCCGGCTCGGCGGCCGGTGCGGCGACAGCAGGAGCAGCCGGCGCCGTCGCACTTGCGGTTGCTGATGCAGGCGCCGGTGCTTCGGCCTTGGCAGCAGTGGCAGGCGCTGCCGCCGGTGCTGCCTGAGCTGCATCGGCAACATTCTCGCCATCGGCTGCAAGCAGGCAGATCGGCGTATTGACCGCGACGCCCTCGGCGCCCTCCTCGACCAGGATCTTGGCAACCGTTCCTTCGTCGACCGCCTCGACTTCCATTGTCGCCTTGTCGGTCTCGATCTCGCAGATCACCTGACCGGACTTCACGGCATCGCCCACTTTGACGTGCCACTTCGCAAGCTTGCCCTCGGTCATGGTCGGCGACAGGGCAGGCATCAGAACCTGAATGGACATGGGATCAGGCTCCAACCAGTACGTCGGTCCACAGCTCGGCCGGATCGGGCTCGGGGCTGTGCTGGGCGAATTCGGCTGCGTCGTTCACGATCTTTCGGATCTCCGTATCGACCGCCTTGAGCGCGGCTTCGTCGGCCATCTTGCCGTCGATCAGGCGCTTGCGGACATGCTCGATCGGATCGCGCTCGTTGCGATACTTGTCGACCTCTTCCTTTGTCCGGTATTTGGCGGGGTCGCTCATCGAATGGCCGCGATAGCGATAGGTCTGCATCTCGAGGATGTAAGGCCCCTTCCCGCTACGCGCGTACTCCATGGCTCGCTCGCCCGCCGCCCGCACCGCCAGGACGTCCATGCCGTCGACCTGCTCCCCCGGAATGCCGAACGCCTCGCCATGGCGATAGAGCTCGGTGATCGCCGAGGCGCGCTCGACTGAAGTGCCCATGCCGTAGCGGTTGTTCTCGATGATGTAGACGACCGGCAGCTTCCAGAGCGCGGCCATGTTCATCGCCTCGTAGACCTGCCCCTGGTTGGCGCTGCCATCGCCGAAATAGGTCAGGGAGACGTTCTTGTTGCCGTTGTACTTGTGGGCGAAGGCCAGGCCCGTGCCGATCGGCACCTGGGCGCCGACGATGCCGTGGCCGCCGTAGAAGTTCTTCTCGCGGCTGAACATGTGCATGGAGCCGCCCTTGCCCTTGGAATAGCCGCCGCTACGCCCCGTCAGCTCGGCCATGACGCCCTTGGGATCCATGCCACAGGCCAGCATGTGTCCATGGTCGCGGTAGGAGGTGATGACGGCATCGCCCTCGTGGACGTTGGCCTGAATGCCGGTGACGACGGCTTCCTGGCCGATATAGAGATGGCAGAAGCCACCAATGAGACCCATGCCGTAAAGCTGACCGGCCCGCTCTTCGAAGCGGCGGATCAGCAGCATCTCTCTGTAGTATGACTTGAGTTCGTCGGCCGTCGCGCTGTTGTCGCCCGGCCCCGATGACTTGGAGGGCGGCTTCCCTTTCTCCGGAAGCGATTCGACTTTCGGCTTCGTGGCCGGCTTCGCCATAATACCCCCCTCGTGAGCCCATCCGGTTTATAGCATCGCTTATGGCGATGTAGTTGATCTAGCAGGAAAAAACAGAGACGCGCTGAGTGCGCCGCAGCAATTGAGCGAATGTTTGCCAACAGCGGAGTCGCCTGGACAGTTTCTTTCGGAGGGCCGCGCAGCGAACGCTGATCGCTGCGTCATCAACGCGTCGGCGTGAAGACGATCAGGTCGTCCTTGCGCGCGAAGTTGAGCAGCACGCGTGCGCGCTCGTCGAGCATGTCGGGATCGAGGCTCTGGTTGCGCAGTGCCGACACGCGACGCTCCCAGATCTTCCTCGTCGTCTCCGCTTCCGCGAGATTCTGTTCGGCAATGAGAACTTCGCGCTGCAGATGGGCCATGGCCAGCAGACCGCGATCGCCATTCACCAAATGATATCCGAAATAGCCGAATACCGTGGCGAAGATAACGGGAGCCAGAATCTGACGCGGTCTCAACAACATATGCGGCGTTCCTGACCCCATATGGCAATATATGGTGTCAGGAAGTCAAGGAATTTCGTTCCCTCAAGGGGTGCTGGCCTCAGACAGAGCGATGCGGATCCTGCGATTGTGGCGACCCTTGTTGTCGATCTTGAGAATGCGGACCGTTGGCGATTCCCCCGTCGAGGCGAGATGCGTGCCGCCACAAGCCTGACGGTCGAGGCCGGCAATCTCGACGATGCGGATCTTGCCATCCGGCGTCGGTGGCGGCGCCACCGAACGGCTGCGGATCAGGCCGTGCTCGGCATGAGCTTCGTGCATTGGCACATAGGCGGTCGATACGGCGATGTCCTGGCGAATGAGATCGTTCATCGGGCCTTCGAGTGCGCGCAGGCGTTCGTTGTCAGCTCCCTGCAAGTCGAAATCCATGCGCGCCGTGCCGTCTTCGGCCATCTGCACGCCCGTCACCAGCGCGCCATCAAACTGCTGGAAGACCAGCGCGTTCAACACATGTGTGCCGGTGTGAAGCTGGCGCATCATGCGGCGGAAGCCTGCGTCGACGGCCGCTTCAATGGCGCCCGAGATCTCAGCCTGCGTGTCGAGCAATAGCCAGACCTTGCCGGCGGAGAGCTCGAAGCCAGTTACCTTGGCCTCACCACCACTCCAGCGGACAGTACCGCGGTCGGCAAGCTGCCCGCCGCCGCCGGGGTAGAAAGGCGACTGCGCCAGCGCGACCTTGCCTGGCCGTGCATCGGTAACGGCGGTCTCGACGACGAGGGTATCGGGGTGTTCGTGGCAAAAGAGGTGCATCGCCGCGGACTACACGACAGCGGTACAACGGTATTGGTGAAAATTGACGTCAGGCGGCCGCCCGGGCGAACTGAAGGGGCGTAATGCCGTAGCAGCGCTTGAAGTGCCGGCTGAGCGCACTCTGGTCGTAGAAGCCGACATCCGTTGCCACATCGGCAATGGCCTTGGAATGCCGCAGGCGCCGGCAGGCCATGCCGAGCCGGACCTGGGTCAGGTAGGCATGCGGGGTGAGGCCGACCGTACGCCGAAACAGCCCAATGAGCTGGAACGTCGTCAGGCCGACCTCGGCTGCCAACTCTTCCAGTCGAAGATCGCTCGCATAGTCGGCGCGCATACGTTCCGTAACCCTGTCGAGCAGCGCTTGGTCCCGTGGCCCCGGTTCGATCCGGCCGCTGCCACTGCCATGGCGCAGAAACAGCCGGCCGAACGTGCCGACCAGAAGCTCGCGTTCGCGGAAGACATCACGCCCCTGTTCGATGGCCCGGTGCATGGCCAGGAAACCATCGATCAAATCGGGATCGCCGAACATGTTGCGCGTGAAGTACGGCACAGCCTCGATACCAAGCTCGTGTGCCACCTGATCGAGCGCCGCACGCGTAAGATAGAGCGAACGGTATCGCCAACGCTCGCTCCAGCCCATCCAGCCAGCATGAGGCTCGGCCGGGTTGAAGACGAATAGAGTCGAGGCATGCGCCTCCGTCACTTCACCGCGGCTCTTGACGATCGAACCGCCCTGCTCGGTTACGGCGACGACCAAGGCATCATGCGTGTGCGGTGGGTATTCGTGCGTGGTGAAGTCGGCGTGCAGCAAGGAGAGGCCGGCAAGGTGCCGGTCCCACCAGTACTGGGTCGAGTTCCTGGGGTCGATCCGAGCCACGCGAAAGGATATCGAGCTCGGCAGTTTCAGCCAATACCTTGCGAGGTTGCGTCCGGCACTTCTCTTAGAGGTGCCGAACGCCGGGAGACCTCAGTGGCCCCGCAGGATCGACGTGCCGGCGTAGCGCGCCTGCGTGCCGAGCTGCTCTTCGATGCGCAGGAGCTGGTTGTACTTGGCCAGGCGATCCGAGCGGGACAGCGAGCCGGTCTTGATCTGGCCGCAGTTGGTCGCAACGGCGAGGTCAGCGATCGTGGCGTCCTCGGTCTCGCCCGAGCGATGGGACATCACCGCGCCGTAGCTTGCATTCCGCGCCATCGAGACGGCTTCCATGGTCTCGGTCAGGGTGCCGATCTGGTTCACCTTGACCAGGATCGCGTTGGCGAGCCCGTCCTTGATGCCCTGAGCCAGGCGCTTCGGGTTGGTGACAAAGAGGTCGTCGCCCACGAGCTGGACCTTCTTGCCGAGCTTGTCGGTGATCGCCTTCCAGCCCTTCATGTCGTCTTCGGCCATGCCGTCTTCGATCGACACGATCGGGTAGCGCTTCACGAGATCGGCGTAGTAGTCGACCATGCCGGCGGCATCGAACGACTTGCCCTCGCCTTCCATCTCGTACTTGCCCTTCTTGAAGAACTCGGTCGACGCCGGGTCGAGGGCCAGGACGATATCCTCGCCGGGCTTGTAACCGGCCTTCTCGATCGCCTTCATGACGAAGCTCAGCGCCTCGTCGGCCGTGGCGAGGTTCGGTGCGAAGCCGCCCTCGTCGCCCACGTTGGTGTTGTGGCCTGCGTCCTTGAGCTGGCTACGCAGTGCGTGGAAGACTTCGGCGCCCATGCGCAGGGCGTCGGCGAAGCGCTCGGCCTTCACCGGCATGATCATGAATTCCTGGATGTCGATCGGGTTATCCGCGTGTGCACCACCGTTGATGATGTTCATCAGCGGAACCGGCAGAACCGAAGCCTGGCTGCCGCCGACATAGCGGTAGAGCGGCAGGCCGCTGTCCATTGCCGCCGCCTTGGCGACCGCCAGCGATGCACCGAGGATCGCATTGGCGCCGAGGCGGCCTTTGTTCGGCGTGCCGTCGAGTTCGATCAGCGCCCGGTCGATCTTGATCTGCTCCAGCGCATCGAGCCCGGAGAGCAGATCCATGATCTCGCCGTTTACGGCGGCGACTGCCTTGAGCACGCCCTTGCCGCCATAGCGCTTCTTGTCGCCATCGCGAAGCTCGACGGCTTCATGCGCGCCGGTCGAGGCACCGGACGGCACCGCCGCACGGCCGATCGCGCCGCTGTCGAGTTCGACTTCCACTTCGACCGTCGGATTGCCACGGCTGTCGAGGATTTCGCGACCGCGGACTTCAGCTATGGCGCTCATGAAGAAACTCCAGTTTGGGGCGCGATTTCTCTAGCCGCGCGATGGGCTGTGAGCAAGTGACGGTATGGCGCGTACTGCGAGGGCCTACGTCAAAAAGGCGCGTAGATGCACGCCCCAGGCGCTGCGCAAAGCCAAGGCCGACGCCTTGGTGCATGGTTGGCCGATAAACCGGCGGCGCAGGGCAGTTTCAGCCCGCTCGGCGTGTTTCCAGTAGTGAACGAATAGTAGCTCCGGGGTCGCCGGCCAGACGATAGACGCCAGCTAACGCCAGGCGCTCTTCAGGGTCTGATCGACCTTCCACTTCTCGACTGCGGCGATGTCGTCACAGGAGAAGGTCTGGGCATTCTTGCGTGGGCTGCCTTCGATCCAGGCGAACATCAGGCACTGGTTGTACGTATTCGCGCCCTGCGTGGTTTCAAACTTGATCTCGGCCGTAGTGGCGGCGCCGGCCTTGGCATCGCCGTAGTCGTCGATCACGGGTGAGATCGCTCCGAAGCTCCGGCCCGCTGCCTTGTTGTCGGCATACCATTTGGCGAAGGCCGCGAACTGATCGCCCGCCACGCCCTTTCCGTCGGCTGCAACATAGGCCTTGAGGTCGGCGATCAGCGCCTGCGCGGCGGCATTCGCCTTGGGCTCGGCGGCCTTGCGGCGCTCTGCCAGCCTCGCCTGCAGCGCTTTGAGTTGATCGGCATTGGACGGCTGTGTCGTCGGCGTGCTCGCCGCAGCTTGAGCTGGCGGTTCGATCCGCCGGATCGGCGCGCGCGCGGCCTCGGCATTCAACTGTGCAGCTTCGGGGGGCGTCAGCTTGCCGACGGCAGCCGTTCCGCGGCCCTTCTGCCAATCCGCGATAGCCTTGACGGTCGCCTCCGACTGCAGATTGCCGTCGATCGGCCCGTTATACTTGTCGAGGGTACGAAGCGATTCCTGGATCTTCTTTCGATCCGCCTCCGAACCGTTGAGCACGGTTGCATAGTCGGGCGCAGGCGCTTGGCGCGTCGCGACGGGAGGAGCCGGCGTGTGGACAGGCGCCGGTGCCGCGCCGCCCCCGCCTGAGGCACAGGCGGCCGGATTCTGGAAGCAGCGCTCTACTTCGCCGGCGCTCTGCGCCAGGGCCGCTCCCGGGCCCAGGAGTGCCAAGGTCAACAGCAGCGCTGGCGTACGCATTTCAGATGGCGCCATAGGTGTTGGTCGCAAGCTGCGCCGGCAAGCCAATCACCATCACGACAGGCTGCCCGCGCGCGGTCTGCCCACGGGCAATGATGTGGTCGTTGGGGGCTCCGGTCTTGCTTTCATAGGATCCCCGGCCGCCGAACTTGCCGCCGAAGCAGGACAGGGAGAATTGCCCGTTCCCCGGCCCTTCGTTGGTCATGGTGCCGTTGCAGACCTGCTCGCCCCTGGGATTCTCGACGGTGAAGGTAACCGAGCGGTCACGTCCAATTAGAGCGCCGTAACGAGCGACACCGCTCAGGCGGGCCATGTTCCCGCGATCATCGCGATAGAAGATCGACACCGGCCCGTAGGCATCGTCCGGCAGCATTTGCCGGGGCACGGCATAGCTCTCGTTGCTGAGCACGACCTGGCAACGACAGTCGATCGTGTAGTTCTCCCCGAGCGGCCCAAGTTCGGCGAGCCGCCGGTTGCAGCTGGAAAGCGCCGTCTCCTGTACCTCGCGCGGGCTCATCTGACCGCGCGTGTAGGCGTCGGCATAGAGGAAGGCGCATTGCTTCGGCATCGGGATCGCAACGACCTTGGTGCTGGCGTTGCTGGTTTCGGAGCGTTCCCAATAGCGATCGGCCATCTCGGGAAAGCGCAGGAAGAGCGGATCGCGCCGCTCCGCCTTGCCATACGACTGTGCCCCGGCGCTTGCGCCGAGGCAGACGATGCCAATCAGGGCAAAAACAATTGTGCGGATCATGACAGCTCGATTCTGCCGAGAAACATGACCGAAATACGACCCGGCGACCACTGTCGCCCTGCTTTCGCTCGCCGACTAGAACAGGCGGCTCTGCGTCTTGGCTGCGCCGATGAACGAAGTAAACAGCGGATGCGGCGCGAACGGCCTCGACTTTAGTTCTGGATGGTACTGGACGCCGATGAACCAGGGATGGTCCGGGATCTCGACGATCTCGGGCAGGATGCCGTCGGGCGACATGCCCGAGAAGCGCAGCCCCACTTGCTCCAGCCGGTCCTTGTAGTTGACGTTGACCTCATAGCGATGGCGGTGCCGCTCGCTGATCACGTCCTGTCCGTAAATTTCATGTACTCTGGTGCCGGGCCGCAGGTGAGCTGGATAGGCGCCGAGCCGCATGGTCCCGCCGAGATCGCCATCGGCCTCGCGCTTCTCGACCTGATTGCCCCTAGTCCATTCCGTCATCAGCCCGACAACGGGATTCTTGCAGGGGCCGAACTCGCTCGATGAGGCGTCCTCGATGCCGAGCAGATTGCGGGCTGCTTCGATCACGGCCATCTGCATGCCGAAACAGATTCCGAAGAACGGGACATCGTGCTCGCGGGCGAACTTCACCGCGTGGATCTTGCCTTCCGTGCCGCGCTCGCCGAAGCCACCGGGCACCAGAATGCCGTGGACGTGCTCGAGGCGGGCGACCGCATCGTCACGCTCGAATATCTCCGAATCCATCCACTCAAGGCCAACCTTCACGTTGTTGGCGAAGCCGCCATGGGTCAGCGCCTCGGAGAGCGACTTGTAGGCGTCGAGCAGCACCGTGTACTTCCCGACCACGGCTATCGTTACCTTGCCCTCGGGTTCGCGGACGGACCGCACCACGCCGCGCCAGCGGTCGAGATTCGGTTCGGCATCCGCCGGGAGGCCGAAGTAACGGCAGACCTCGGCATCGAAGCCCTGCTCATGATAGGCGATGGGCACGTTGTAGATCGTGTCGACGTCGCGCGCCTCGATGACCCGTTCCGGCCTTACATTGCAGAACAGTGCGATCTTGCGGCGCTCGTTGGCCGGGATTTCCTTGTCGCCGCTGCGGCAGACCAACAGGTCGGGCTGGATACCGACGCTCAACAGCTCCTTGACGGAATGCTGGGTGGGCTTGGTCTTGAGTTCGCCCGCCGTCGGCACCCAGGGCAGCAGCGTGAGATGCACGAACATCGTGCGCTCACGGCCGAGTTCGTTGGCGATCTGGCGGATGGCCTCTAGGAAAGGCGTGCTCTCGATATCGCCCACCGTGCCCCCCACCTCGACCAGGACGAAATCCTCCTTGTCGGTGTCGGTGAGCACGAATTCCTTGATGGCGTCGGTGACGTGCGGGATGACCTGCACGGTCGCGCCGAGATATTCCCCGCGCCGCTCCTTGGCGATCACGGTCGCGTAGATGCGGCCGGTGGTGATGTTGTCACTCTGGCGCGCATCGACGCCGGTGAAGCGTTCGTAGTGGCCGAGGTCCAGGTCGGTTTCCGCCCCGTCGTCGGTCACGAAGACCTCGCCGTGCTGATAGGGACTCATCGTCCCCGGATCGACGTTGAGATAAGGGTCGAGCTTGCGAAGCCGGACCCGGTACCCACGAGCTTGCAGCAGGGCGCCCAGCGCCGCCGATGAAAGCCCTTTACCAAGCGAGGACACCACGCCGCCCGTTATGAAAATAAAGCGCGTCATGGGCTTACAGCATACTAAACGTTGTGGGGTGCAGCCATGGGGATATCGTCTCGCCGGAGGTGCTTCGGCGAGGCAAACGGATGCGTTGCATCGAAGTTCCTAGCGGGTGGGAGCGGCGGGTTGCCCCGGCGCGGCCGGAGCCCCTGGCGACGGCGCTGCAGGTGCGGTACCGCCCGGAGCAGCAGGCGCTGCCGGAACGCCTACCGGCGCACGATCCATGATGGATTTCGAGCCGCGCGTCGGATCGGTCAGGCTCCACGCCATCAGCAGACTGAGAAACAGGAATATGCTGGCGAGGATCGCGGTCGCCCGCGACAGCACGTTGGCCTGACCGCGTACCGAAAACAGCGCGTCCGTGCGGCCCATGCCAAGGCCACCGCCTTCGCTGCGCTGAAGCAGGATCACGACGATCATCGCGGCCGTCACGCCGACATGGATGACGAGCAGCACGAGCCGCCATTCGTGAAGAAAGTGTCTTACGGCGTCCATTTTTGTCCAGCGCTAGAAGGATATCTCCGCAAGCGGGCGCTTCTAGCCCCTTTAGACGGCCTTGGCGATAGCCAAAAATTCCGCAGCATTCAGGCTGGCTCCGCCGACCAGGGCTCCGTCGACGTCACCCGCCGTCAGAAGCTCGGCAGCATTGCTGCCCTTGACCGAGCCGCCGTAGAGCAAGCGAACGCCCTCGGCGTCGCTCATCAGGCCGCCCAGCACCTTGCGAATATGCGCGTGGGCTGCGGCCACTTCGGCAATGGTAGGCGTCTTGCCGGTGCCAATGGCCCAGACCGGCTCGTAGGCAACGACGAGCTTCGCCGCGGCCGAACCTGCAGGTACGCTACCTTTCAGCTGGGTTTCGAGGACAGCGAGGGTCTTGCCGCCCTCGCGCTCGGCCAGGGTCTCGCCGATGCAGACAATCGGCGTCAGACCGGCGCGCCACGCCGCTTCGGCCTTGGCACGCACGATGGCATCGGTCTCGCCGCAGTCGCTGCGGCGCTCGGAGTGACCCACGATCACGTGGCTGGCGCCGGCGTCTTTCAACATTTCGGCCGAGATGTCGCCGGTATGGGCACCGCTCGCCTTGGCGTGGCAATTTTGGCCGCCGACCATCAGGCCGCTACCCTTGACTGCTCCGGCTACGGCCATCACCAGCGTCGCCGGCGGGCAGACGAGTAGTTCGCGGTCCGTCCAGCCGGCTTGGCTCACGCCGGCCGCGACATCCTTCGCAAGCGCCAAGGCATCGCTGGTGAGACCGTTCATCTTCCAGTTGCCCGCGATCAGCGGCCGCCTTGTACGCGCCATGATGTTCCCCGTTAATTCGCCCGTGAACTCGTTCGTCGGCGTGTCTAGCGGCGACGGAGTTTGCGGTAAAGGCCGCTCGGTTGCCTGTCAGGGGGGCCAGTGGTAGGCATGGCGCCCCGCGCGGACCCCCTTTCACACCCCCAGCCGAGCCGTGAACAAGTTCACCAAATTCGCCCGCTTCGTCGTTCTGTTCCTGCTTTCGAGCATGCTGATCATCGCCTTTGCCTTCTGGGGGATCGGCGACATGATCCGCAGCGGTGGCCGCAGCGCCGAGGTGGCGCATGTCGGCGGCTATCACCTGCCGGTCTACGGCTGGGTAGGCGGTGCCTCCGTATCCGGCGCCGAGGTCCGCGAGCAATACAATCGGCAGCTCGAGGCGTTCGAGCGCCAGTACAAGCGTCGCCCCACCACGGAAGAAGCCATGGGCATGGGCCTGCATGTCAGCGCCCTCGAGGACGTTATCCAGAGAACGGTGCTCGACTACGCCATCCGCGAATTCGGCCTGACCGCCAGCGAGGCGCAGGTCGCCGCCGCCATCGCCCGCAACCCTGCCTTCCAGGGTGCCGGCGGCTCGTTCGATCCCCTGCTCTACAGGAACCGCCTGCAGCAGGCGCGGATCAGCATCCCGCAATTCGAGAACGACATGCGCCGCGAGATCGCGGCCGCCCAGCTTTTCGGCATCGTCCAGCCCAAGGGTCTCGCGCCCAATACACTGCGCGACGACATCTTCCGGCTCGACAGCGAGAAGCGGGTCGCCGAGACGATCTATGTTCCCGACGCGATCGTGGTCGACGTGCCCAAGCCGACGCCCGAGCAGCTCAACACCTACTTCGAGGCCAACAAGGGCAAATTCCAGATCCCCGAGTTCCGCGCTTTCTCCTACGTCATGCTCACCGTCGACGACGTCCAGAGCCAGGTCGCCGTTACGGCCGACGCCGTGAAGCAGGAGTACGAAGCGCGCGCTGCCGAGTTCGGCACGCCGGAGAAGCGCGACGTCGATCAGGCGATGACCGACAGCGAAGACAAGGCCAAAGCCATCATCGCCGCCGTGAAGGCCGGCAAGTCGCTTGAGGACGCGGCCAAGGAAGTCACCGGCAATGCCGACGGCGTGATCAAGCTCGGCCCCGTAACGAAGAAGGATTTGCCGCCCGGCGCCTTGGCCGACGGCATCTTCGGTCTGCCCGACGGTATCGCTGCGGCGCCGCTGCAGTCACCGCTCGGCTGGCACGTCATCCGCATCAACAAGATCGAACCCGGCAAGTCTGTGCCGTTCGAAGAAGTGAAGGACAAGCTCGAGAAGGAGCTGAAGGCCCAGCAGGCCCCCGATCTCCTCATCAAGCTCGTCACCGATTTCGAACGCGTGCTGAGCAAGACCCAATCGATGAAGGCAGCCGCCGAGGATCTCGGCCTCAAGATCCGCACCTACGAGAGTGTCAGCTCGAGCGGCCAGGATGCTGCCGGCAAGCAGATCGTCATCGGCCCGGCAGCGGCGGAGCTGGTGCAGGCGGCTTTCGCCACCCGCGAAAGCGCGGAGAGCGAGCTTCTCGAGACGCCGCGCGGCGAATACTTCGTCGTACATACCGACCGGATCACCCCGGCGCGCACGCCCACTCTGAACGAGGTCGAGGCCAAGGTCGTCGACGCCTGGCAGGCCGACGAGCGGCGCAAGCTCGCCGACGAGAAGGTCAAGGCCGCCGTCGAGAAGGCCAACGCCGGAACCGACTTCCCCACGCTCGCCAAGGAGCTGGGGCTGGAGTCCCGCATCGCCAAGCCGGTGACGCGCTTCGAGAACGATACCGGCAACTACCTCAACCAGGCCGCCGTACAGGAACTCTTCAAGCTGGCCCTGGACAAGACGCAGTCGGTGCGGGCCGCCGAGGGCAGCGTGCTGGTTCGCCTGAAGCAGATCGATGCCCCTGACCTCGCCAAGGAGAAGGAAGCTCTGGAGCGCTACGGCAAGCAGCTCGACACAATGATCGCCAACGATCTCATCCTGCAGCTCGTGACGGCGCTGCGTGCCAAGTACGGCGTGACGGTCGATCAGGCCACCTTCGCAACGCTCTTCCAGCAGCAGCAATAGGCCTCTTCCCATGTCGATTTCGCCCGACTTCGGCGCCTTTGAGGCCGTCTACGCAGCTGGCAAGCCGCAGGTCGTTTCGACCAAGCTCGTCGCCGATCTCGAAACACCCGTCTCGGCCTACCTGAAGCTGGCAGACGGCCGCGCCAACTCCTTCCTGCTGGAATCGGTCGAAGGTGGATCGGTGCGCGGACGCTACTCGATCATCGGCATGAAGCCCGATGTCGTGTGGCGCTGCATCAAGGGTCAGGCGGAAATCAACCGCCACGCCCGCACCGACGCCCACGCCTTCGAAAAACTCGACGGCCGGCCGCTCGAAACCCTTCGCGTGCTGATCCGCGAGTGTCAGATGGAGCTGCCGCCCGGCCTGCCGCCCATGGCATCGGGCCTGTTCGGCTTCCTGGGCTATGACATGGTCCGCGACATGGAGCGGCTGCCCGATACCAATCCGGATCCGATCGGCCTGCCCGACGCGATCATGGTTCGGCCGACCATGATCTGCATCTTCGACCGCCTCGAAGACAACGTGACCCTGGTCACGCCGGCCTGGCCTCAGGCGGGCGTCTCCGCGCGGGCGGCCTACGAGGCAGCGCAGGAACGGCTGGGCGACGCTGTCGCCGATTTCGAGCGCACGCTTCCCTTCCGTCGCGAAAGCGCCGAGGACCTCGACGCCCTGCCCGAGCCGCAGGCGAATATGTCGAAGGACGATTTCAAGAAAATGGTCGAGACCTGCAAGGAGTACATCCGCGCCGGTGACGCCTTCCAGATCGTCCCGTCGCAACGCTTCTCGGTGCCGTTCGCCCTGCCACCTCTGTCGCTCTACCGGGCACTCCGCCGCATCAATCCGTCGCCGTTCCTGATCTTCTTCGACTATGGCGACTTCACGATCGTGGGTTCCAGCCCCGAGATTCTCGTGCGGTTGCGAGACGACACCGTCACCATTCGTCCGCTGGCCGGCACCATCCGGCGCGGAGCGACGCCGGAGGAAGACAAACAGCTGGCCGACAAGCTGCTGGCCGACCCCAAGGAGCACGCCGAGCATCTGATGCTGCTCGACCTGGCGCGCAACGATGTCGGCCGTGTCGCCAAGATCGGTTCGGTGCGTGTGGTCGAGCAGTTCACCATCGAAAAATACAGCCATCTCCAGCACATCTCGAGCCACGTCGAAGGCACGCTGGAAGACGGGCTGGACGCGATCGACGCCCTGAAGGCAGGCTTCCCCGCCGGCACACTCTCGGGGGCGCCCAAGGTCCGCGCCATGGAGATCATCGACGAGGTCGAGCCGGTGCGCCGCGGCATCTATGCCGGCTGTGCCGGCTATTTCGCGGCCAACGGCTCGATGGATACCTGCATCATGCTGCGCACCGGCCTGGTGAAGGACAACACCCTGTACGTACAGGCCGGCGTCGGTGTGGTGGCCGATTCCGATCTCGAGGCCGAGTATCAGGAGAGCGTGCTCAAGGCCAAAGCTCTGGTTCGCGCCGCGGAAGAAGCCGTGCGCTTCGCCAGTGCCGGTCAGTGGAGCGCGGGCAACACGCGTCGTTGAGACGAGCCGTCGAGACGGGCTAGGCTCCTCCGTAACGGAGGAGACCCCCATGTCCGATTGGCAGAAGAGATACCAGCGCCTGCTGTTCGACCGCCCGCATCCCAAGGTGCTGCGCGTCACGATGAACCGGCCGGATAAATACAACGCCACGGACGCGGTCATGCACCGCGAGCTGGTCGATGTGTGGCGCGACATCGACGGCGACGACACGGTCAACTGCGTCATCATCCAGGGCGCGGGCGGCAAGGTGTTCTCGGCCGGCGGCGACTTCGACATCATCGAAAAGAACATCACCGATTACAACGCGCTGCTCCGCACATGGAAGGAGGCGCGCGACATCGTCTACAACGTCATCAACTGCTCCAAGCCTATCGTCAGCACGATGCGCGGCCCCGCTGTCGGCGCAGGTCTTGTCGCCGGTATCCTCGCCGACGTGTCGATCGCGTCGAAGAAGGCCAAGATCATCGACGGGCACACACGGCTGGGCGTCGCCGCCGGCGACCATGCCTGTATCGTCTGGCCACTGCTCTGCGGCATGGCCAAGGCGAAATACTATCTGCTGCTGTGCGAGGCGGTCGACGGTGAAGAAGCCGAGCGTATCGGGCTCGTCTCGCTTTGCGTCGAAGACGATCAGCTCGAAGCCAAGGGCCTCGAAGTCGCGACCAAGCTTGCCGAGGGCGCACAGACTTCCATCCGCTTCACCAAGTACGCGCTAAACAACTGGCTGCGCATGATGGGCCCGACCTTCGATACCTCGCTCGGACTCGAGATGCTGGGTTTCCTGGGCCCCGAGGTGAAGGAAGGGCTCGCCTCGCATCTCGAGAAGCGCAAGCCCAAGTTCGATCCCTACTCGCCCCTCTGAGGAGCAGCCCATGCGCGGACTGAGCGGAAAGAGCGTCATCGTCACAGGTGGCGGCGGCGCGATCGGCAGCGCCATCTGCCGTCGCTTCGCTTCCTACGGGGCGAAGGTCGGCGTGTTCGACCGTAATCTCGACGGAGCGAACAAGGTCGCCGCCGAGATCGGGGGCTTTGCCTCCGGCGTCGACATCTCCGACTACGATGCCGTGGGCAGCGCCATCCTGCAGTTCGAGCGCGAGGTGGGCCCCACCGACATCCTCGTGAACAACGCCGGATGGGATCGGTTCGCCAACTTCGTCGATACGACGCCCGATCTATGGGATCAGCTCATCGCCATCAATCTGCGCGGGCCCCTCAACGTGAGCCACTTCGTGTTGAAGGGCATGGTGGCGCGCGGCAGCGGCCGCATCGTCAACATCGCCTCGGATGCCGGCCGTGTCGGCTCCTCGCAGGAGGCAGTCTATTCAGCCTGCAAGGGCGGCATCATCGCCTTCACCAAGACCGTGGCGCGCGAAGTGGCGCGCAAGGGCATTACGCTCAACGCCGTATGCCCCGGCCCAACGGACACGCCCCTGCTGGCAGCCGTCGCCGGCGACGACGAGCGTGGCCAAAAGGTGCGCGCCGCTCTGGTCGGCGCCATCCCCATGAAACGCGTCGGCCAGCCCGAGGATATTCCTGGCGCGGTGTGCTTCCTGGCCAGCGACGATGCCGCTTTCATCACCGGGCAGACGATCAGCGTGTCGGGCGGCTTGACCATGCACGGCTGACCATCGAAGAGTCGGATATGCCTGAATTCGAGTGGCTGGTCGCGGCCTTCCCCAACTTCGTGCGCTACGTCGTCGTGGGCTTTGGCCTGATCGGGCTGTTCCTGCTCATTTACACGCTGATCACCCCCTGGCGGGAATTCACACTGATTCGGGCAGGCAACTCGGCCGCCGCAACGGCACTGGTCGGCGCCTTGCTGGGTTTCTGCCTGCCGCTGGCCAACACCATCGCCCAGTCCATCAGTTTGACCGATGTCGTGCTGTGGGCACTGGTCGCGCTCGTCGTGCAGGTGATCGTGCATATCGGCATGCGCCTGATGCTCCCCCAGCTCAAGACGGCGATCGAGGCTAACCAGGCTTCGGCAGGCATCACAGCCGGCGGCTTTGCCGCCTGCTTCGGCCTGATCAACGCCGCCTGCCTCACGAGCTGAGGTCACCCATGCCGTCGCCCAATACCCCGCCCCCCAACTCCCGAATGTCACGAGGCGTAAAGCTCGTGCTGATGGGTGTCGCCGGCGCGGCACTCCTCTATTCCTGTGCGCCGGGCGTCGGCGCCGGCCTCGGTGCACTGCCCTACCTCTGGTTCCTGCCGAACCCGTTCTTCCGCGGGCCAGCCATCTCCGGACCGCAGACGCCGGGCAGCACGGCGACCACGACACGTCCCGGTGGCACTGCGACTTCGCCGGGCGCTACCACGCCCGACGCCCCCAAGGCGACGCCGGCCCCCAGCCAAAGCCAGCGCGGCGGTTTCGGGAGCACCGGATCGAGTAGCGGCTCGTCCAGTTCGAGTTAGACATGCGGCGTGAAATCATTGCACCGCGGCCAGGCTGGCAGCAGAAGCTCGAGCAGCTCGGCTTCGACTTCTACGTCCTCGACAGCAAGGCCTACTGGACCGAGCAGGCATGCTATGCCTTCACCGCAGACCAGATCGACGAACTCGAAGCCTCGACCGAGGAACTACACGGACTCTGCCTCAAGGCGGTCGAACATGTGGTCGCGAATAGACTGTGGGAACGCATGCGCATCCCACCGGCGTGGGGCGACTATATCGAGCGCGTGTGGCGTCGGTCCGATCCGACAATCGCCGGCCGCTTCGATCTCGCCTACGACGGCCGGAACCCGCCGAAGCTGCTCGAATACAATGCCGATACGCCGACTGCGCTCTACGAGGCCGCGGTGGTGCAATGGTACTGGCTGAAGGACGCCAAGCCCGGCGCCGATCAGTTCAACTCGATCCACGAGAAGCTCATCGAGGCGTGGCGCGGGATCCTGGCGCGCCTGCCGCCGGAGGCCCTGGTCCATTTTGCTCGTTTCGAGGACCATCCCGAAGATCTCGCGACCTCTGAGTATCTGCGCGACACGGCCCTGCAAGCCGGTCTTGCCGGCAAGCCGATCAGCGTGGCCCAGATCGGCTGGAACGGTCGACGCTTCACTGATCCCGACGAAATGCCGATCCAGGTGCTGAGCAAACTCTATCCCTGGGAGTGGATGGTGCGCGAGGAGTTCGGTGCGCACGTGCTCACCGATACGACGGCGTTCCTCGAACCGGCGTGGAAGATGATCCTCAGCAACAAGATGATCCTACCGCTCCTCTGGGAGGGGTTTCCCAACCATCGCAACCTTCTGCCGGCGTTCGACAGCGAGCATCCCGATCTCGGCCGAGCTTTCGTGAAGAAGCCAATCTTCGGCCGCGAGGGCCACAACGTTACGGTCGTCGGACCGGGCGTCTTCGATACTGCCGGCGGCAACTACGGCACCGAAGGCTTTGTCTGGCAGGCTTACGAGCCGTTGCCGGTGTTCGACGGCAACTACGCATTGGTTGGTTCCTGGGTAATCGACGGCAAGGCCGCGGGAATTGGCATGCGCGAGGACGAGCGCCGTATTACGCACAACAACAGCCGTTTCGTACCGCACTACTTCAATCCGACAGGTGGCCCATGAGCGAACTCTGGATCCAGCCCACAGGTGCTGCGCTTGCTGCCGATGTCCACGGCATCGATCTGTCGCGCCCTATGAGCGATACCACCTTCGAGCGCATCGCCGAGGCCTGGGCTAAACACCTCGTCCTGCGCTTCTCCGGCCAGAAGCTCGACGACCACATCTTGATGGCCTTCAGCGCCCGCTTCGGCGAACTCGACCGCGTGCCGGTTGCCGCGGCGAGCCTGGATCGCGCCGACTCCGATGTCGTCGCCGATGCGCGCGACTGGGTCGCCGTGATCTCGAGTGTCAAGAAAGACGGCAAGGCGGTCGGCAGTCTCGGCAGCTACGAACTCGTCTGGCATACGGACATGTCCTACAATCCGCTGCCGCCGCGCGCTTCGCTGCTTTACGCGCTAGAAGTGCCGCCCGACGGTGGCAACACCGGCTTTCTCAACATGTACGAGTCCTACGAGACCCTGCCGGCCGAGCTGAAGCGCGCAGTCGACGGCAAGACCTGCATCCATGATTCCAGCCGCAACTCGGCTGGCGAGCTGCGCCGCGGCTTCCAGAGCACGCTCGACGTGCGCCGGACGCCGGGCGCCGTGCATCCTCTCGTCCGTCTGCATCCGGTTACGAAGCGCAAGGCGCTGTTCCTTGGCCGCCGTCCCGGCGCCTATGTCCACGGCCTGTCGGTCGAGGAGAGCGAGGCGTTGCTCGACGCCGTCTGGGTGCATGCCACGCAGGAGCGCTTTGCCTGGTACCAGAAGTGGCGTGCCGGCGATCTCGTCCTTTGGGACAATCGCTGCGTCATGCATCGGCGCGATGCTTTCGACGAGAGCCTGCGGCGACTGATGCACCGCACGCAGATCGTCGGCGAGCCGGTGCTCGCGGGGTGATAATCGTCATGCGTATCCTTTTACTTTCCTCGCTCCTCATAACTTTGCCGGTCGCTGTAGAGGCGGCACCGGATGCCGTTCAAACCGCCGCGATCTGCCAGACGCGCACCACCTGCAAGATCGACAAGACCTACGATGCCGGAAAGTCACCCGCCGGCGCGTCGCTCACCGTCGCGGAAGTCAGTCTGGGCCTCGCCGACAAGCCCAAAGACGAGGACGATGGTTGTCGCAGCAGCAATGGCGACAAGAATGGCGGTATTGAATACTGGCTGCTTGAGGGCACCTCACCACCCAAACAGATCCTGAAACTATGCAACGACGGCTATGGTTCATCAGGCGTGGGCGAGGATGAAGTCACGATAAGCCCCAACCGATTGGCCCATTGGCAGACGGGCGGCTCTTCCTGGCGCTGGTCGGGGACCACCATCTACTCGCTCTCGCCGTGGCGACCGCTCACCGAGCGCTCGTGCAGCTATCACACATCCTCGGAAACGAGCGGAACGAGTACCGACTACGATTATGCGACGATGGTCGTCCGTTCGATCTCGGAAGATCGGGCGACCCACCCCGACCCCGGCATCGGCTGCGCCGAATGGCCCAAGGACTCGGTACCCTTCGCGCCGAAACTTACTCCCGGCGTGGTGGGCGCCTACGACATCGTCGGTCCAGTGCTGGGCGATAATCCAAAGATCCCGACCGGCACGGCTATCGGCAACTGCGTGCCGACAATGAGCACCGCTGGCGCCAACGGCTTCATCGTCTACGGCAAGCCGGCACCCGCCGACCAGGCGGCGGAGATCAAGGCGATGGCCATCGGGCTGAAATCCCTGCTGATCCAGGTCTTCGATCCCCTCGCCGCCGCGCAGCCCGCTGCGGCCAAGACCTCCTGGATCAATCTCCCGCATGCCGAGCTTTGGATCGGCCTCAATCAGGAGAACGTCCGCACCAGCCTGCCGCTGAATCAGCTGCAGCAGATCGGCGTCGATCTCGAAGGCCGTATTCATCGCGGCGTGGGCAAGGCAGGGCCTCTGCCAACCGTACAGCGCTGGCAGGCGCGCGATGCCGACGGCCGCCCCGTGACTGTCCTGCGTCTCGATTGGACCGACGACTATGCGTTGCTAAACGGCGTTGCTTTGGTCTATTCGCAAGCAGAAGGCGGCAAGCAGACGCGACTGGTCTCGACAACAGGCATCGCCAACAACCGGCCGCTTTACGTGCCGAGCATCGTCCAGCTCGACGAGAGCCCGGCGAAGAAGCTCGGCCGCTGCAGCGTTCGCGACGGGCGGCTGGAGCGCAGCGGCTGGTGAAGGGCTTAGTTCCTGGCGCCGACTGGCATCTTGATGGCGGCGTTGCGACGTTCGACCATCGGATCTTCGAAGGCTCGAGGATAGCGGTGCGGCTGCTTCGACATGCTATCGAGCTTCGCCAGGGCTTCGGCCGGTAGACGCCAGCCGCCCGCAGCCAGTGTCTCGCCAAGCTGCCGGGCATTGCGGGCACCGACGATGGCGCTGGTCATGAACGGTTGTTCCATGACCCAGCGCAGCGCCACCTGGGCCGGCGACTTGCCGATTTCCTTGGCAACATCGAGCAGTGCCTGCAGGATTTCGCCGTGGTTGGGCGCAAAGAAGCGGCTTTGGAATCCCCAGCCTTCGGCCGAGCGTGTCCCCTGAACCTTGAGGCTGCCGGGCGTGTAATTGCCCGCGAGGTACCCGCTTGCCAGCGGCGACCAGGCGACCACCCCTAGCCCTTCGGACTCGCAAGCCGGTACAATCTCTTCATCGATGTCGCGGACGACCAGGCTGTATTGCGGCTGATAGGCCACGAAACGCGTCCAGCCCCTCGCGCCGCTGATCGCCAGCGACTTCATCAGCCTCCAGGCCTCGTAGTTTGAGCAGCCGGTGTAGAGCACCTTGCCCTGGCGCACGAGATCGTCGAAGGCCTGCAGCATCTCGTCGAGCGGCGTCTGATGGTCGACGTGGTGAATGTAGTAGAGGTCGAGATAGTCGGTCTGCAGACGGCGCAAACTGTCCTCGACCGCCTGCATGATGTGCAGGCGTGACATGCCGGAATCGTTCGGCCTGCTGCCCATCGGGTTGAAGACCTTGGAGGCGACGACAGCGTCGGATCGTCGGCCCTTCAGGGCCTTGCCTAGCATCGCCTCCGATACACCGGCGACATAGGCATTGGCGGTGTCGAAGAAATTGACGCCGGCATCGAACGCGGCGTCGACCATGCGTTTGGCCTCCGCCTCGTCCGCGCCGTTGCCGAAAGTCATGGTACCGAGACAGATCTCGGAAACTTTCAGGCCGGCACGGCCGAGGCGGCGGTAATCCATGGTCAGAGGCCGAGCATCGCCTTGGCCAGCACGTTGCGCTGCACTTCGGACGAACCGCCGTAGATGGTCGTCTTGCGCGTGTTGAAGTAGCGCGGCGAGACGTCGTCGACATACTCGCCGCCAACCGGCACGACGTTGCTGTCGTAGTTCCGGAGTTCCGTGAAGGGCGTGCCGTACCAGCCGACCGCCTCCACCGCGAGCTCCGTCACCTTCTGGCCGACCTCGGTGCCACGCATCTTCACCACCGAGCCCATGTTGCCCGGCGCGTCGCCGGTCTTGAGGCTCGAATAGAACATCAGCTCGTTCATCTCGATGGCATCGATCTCCATCTCAAGCGCCGCCATCTTCTCTCGCCAGTTGGGATTGGCCGACAGCGGCTCACCCTCGTTGAGCTGCGTCTTGGACAAAGTCTGGAGATGACGGAATGCCTTGCGCAGGCGAGGCCCAAAGGCCTGGCCACCACGCTCGAACTCGAGCAAATACTTGGCGTAGGTCCAGCCCTTGTTCTCTTCGCCGACCAGATTCTCGACCGGCACCTTCACGTCCGTGAAGAAGACCTGGTTCACCTCGTGCCGCATCGGCGTGCGCGTGCCATCGACGAGATAGATCGGATCGAGCGTGATGCCCGGCGACTTCATGTCGATCAGCAGGAAGGAAATCCCTTCCTGGCGCTTGCCCTCATTGGAGGTGCGGACGAGGCAGAAGATCCAGTCCGCATAGTGGGCGTTCGTCGTCCAGATCTTCTGACCGTTGACGATGTAGTGATCGCCCTGTCGCTCGGCCTTGGTGCGAAGCGAGGCCAGATCGGAGCCCGAGCCGGGCTCGGAATAGCCCTGGCACCACAGCTCCTCGGCAGCGGCGATCTTGGGCAGGAAGCGCTTCTTCTGCGCTTCGCTGCCGAACTTCATGAGGACCGGGGCCACCATCTTGATGCTGAACGAGGAGAGATAAGGCGAGTCGGCCCGAGCCATCTCCATCTCGAAAATAAATTTCTGCGTCGAACTCCAGCCAGGCCCGCCAAACTCCTTGGGCCAGTTCGGGCAAAGCCAGCCCCTGCTCGCGAGCTTCTTCTGCCACTGGACCAGCCGCTCCTTCGAGACGTGGCTGGTACGGCTGCGGCGGCTTTCCTCGGCCACCTCGGGGGGCATGTTGGCGGTGATCCAGTCCCGGACCTCCTGCTGGAATGCCAATTCCTGATCGCTGAACGCTAGACGCATTTCTCAGTCTTTCTGTCTTCTGGGGCGACGCGAAGGATCTCGCATTCGCTCCCTTGATTTCCCTGAAACTCTCCTGAAGTCCTTCGCTTGCGCTCGGGACGACGGGCTACAGGCCGAGCATGACCTTCGACATGATCCCGCGCTGCACTTCCGACGAGCCGCCATAGATGGTCATCTTGCGGCCGTTGAAGTAACGCGGCGCCAGCACGTCGACGCCTTCGGGGCCGATCGGCTCGACATTGGCGTTCCAGGCGCGCTGCTCCGGAAATGGCTGGCTGTAATAGCCCGCCGCTTCGACCGCGTACTCCTGGACCTGCTGCATGACTTCCGTGCCACGCAGTTTGATCATCGACGAGAGCGGCCCCGGGTTCTGGCCCGAGGCGAGCTTGGAGTAGAATTCCTGCTCGAACATCTCCAGGCCGGAAATCTCGATGTCCATGCGGGCGAGCTTCTCGCGCCACGCCGCGTCGGCCAGGATCGAGTCCTCGCCTTCCGGCATCGACTGGGCCAGCCGCCTCAGCCGCTCGAAGCCGGACCGCAGGCGCGGGCTGTAGGGATTGCCGCCGCGCTCGAATTCGAGCAGGTACTTGGCATAGGTCCAGCCCTTGTTCTCTTCGCCGACGCGGTTCTCGACCGGCACCTTCACGTCGGTGAAGAACACCGAGTTCACTTCCTGCGTGCCGGCACGGTTGCCGTCGGCCGTGATGATCGGCTCGACCGAGATGCCCGGCGTCTTCATGTCGATCAGCAGAAAAGAGATGCCCTCCTGCGGCTTGCCTTCGTTGGAGGTGCGCACCAGGCAGAAGATCCAGTCTGCGGTCTGCGCGAGCGTCGTCCAGGTCTTCTGGCCGTTAACGATGTAGAAGTCGCCCTCGCGCACCGCCTTGGTCCGCAAGCTGGCCAGGTCTGAGCCCGAGCCCGGCTCCGAATAGCCCTGACACCAGATCAGGTCGGAGTTCAGCATCGGCGGCAGGTGGCGCGCCTTCTGCTCGGCCGAGCCGTATTTCATGATCACCGGCGCGCACATCTTGGGGCCGAACGGCGAGGTGCCCGGCGCACCAGCCTTGGCCATCTCCATCTCGAAAATATACTTCTGGGTCGTCGTGAAGCCCGGCCCCCCGAACTCCTTAGGCCAGCCGGTGCAGAGCCAGCCTTTCTTGGCCAGGCGCTTCTGCCAGTCGATCAGCCGTTCCTTCGGCATGTAGGCGTTACGGCCGACCTTGGTCTCGCCCATGATTTCGGGCGTCAAATTCTCCTTCAGCCAGTCGCGCACTTCCTGTTGGAAGGCCAGTTCTTCCTTGCCGAATGTCAGGTCCATTGGGGGCTCCTTTTAGGGGCCGGAGGGTACCGCGCCGGGTTCCAGCCCGTAAAGCGTAGGCTACAGTGTGCTCTCCCGCGTTTCGCTTTCAGGAAATGTGCATGTCGCCGCCTGTCCAGCCCGTCGTCAGCGATGAAAAGCTCCCGGCGTCGGTCGATGTCGTCGTGATTGGCGCCGGTATCGCCGGCTGCAGTGCCGCTTACTGGCTCGCAAAGAAGGGCCACTCGGTTGCCCTGCTAGATAAGGGCAATGTCGGTGGCGAGCAGAGCAGCCGGAATTGGGGCTGGTGCCGCCAGCAGCATCGCGATCTGCGCGAACTGCCGTTGGCGATGAAGAGCCTGGAGATATGGAGGGATTTGAACCGAGAGCTGGGCGCAGAGACCGGCTTTCGCCCCACCGGCTTGCTCTACGTCACCACTCGCCCCGACGATTTCGCACAATGGGAGGAGTGGACGCTGCGGGCACGCGACTACCAGATGCACAGCCACGTGCTGAGCCCTGCCGAAGCCAAGGCGATGACGCCCGGCAGCACCGGCGACTGGATCGGTGGCGTGCACTCGCCGGGCGACGGCCGCGCCGAACCGTCCCTCGCCGGCCCTGCCCTCGCCGAAGCCGCGCGCAAGCTCGGCGCCACCATCCACCAGAACTGTGCGGTCCGAGGTCTCGATATCGCGGCAGGAAAAGTTGCAGGCGTCATTACCGAGCGCGGCATCATCCGCGCGACCGCCGTGTTATGCGCCGGCGGTGCGTGGAGTTCCCTCTTCCTGCGACGCCACGGCCTGCGCCTCCCCCAAGCCGGCGTCCGCTCCACTTCCTTTGCAACCATGGCCGCGCCTGAGGTCACAGATGGTGGCCTCTCGATGCCCGACGTCACGATCCGCCGGCGGCTCGATGGCGGCTACACTGTGGGCCTCGGCGGCCGCGGCACCGTCGACCTTTCACCTCAGGGCCTGCTTTATGCCCGGCAGTTCCTGCCCACGCTCAGGAAGCGCCACAAAGGGCTGACCTTCGGTATCGGTCGCTCGTTCTTCGACGGGCCGGAGGCCTTCGCCCGTTGGTCCTTCGACAAGGTCTCGCCGTTCGAGCGCCAGCGCACCCTCGATCCGGCAGCCGATCCCAAGCTGGTGAACCAGGGGCTGACGAAGCTTGCCGAGCACTACCCCGTTCTAAAAGGCCTGCAGGTTGCGCGATCCTGGGGCGGCCTGATCGACTCGACACCCGACGGTATTCCGGTGATCTCGGCGGTCGACCCGATGCCCGGCCTCTACCTCTCGACCGGCTACACGGGCCATGGCTTCGGCATCGGCCCCGGCGCTGGCCGCCTGGCGGCCGACATCGTCGCCGGCGATCCGCCGATCGTCGATCCGTATCCCTTTCGCTAC
Organism: Reyranella massiliensis 521; assembly: GCF_000312425.1. Taxonomy (GTDB): domain Bacteria; phylum Pseudomonadota; class Alphaproteobacteria; order Reyranellales; family Reyranellaceae; genus Reyranella; species Reyranella massiliensis. Next base: position 2,172,141 of record NZ_HE997181.1, read on the forward strand.
AGCCGTATGATCGACGGTACCGATCTCGGCGCGCCGGGGATGATGTAGCCCTACTCCGGCTTCGCGCCTGACTCCTTGATGATCGGGTCCCAGAAGGCCATCTGGCTGTCGTAGAACTGCTTGGCCTGCTCCGGCGTCGAGATGATCACTTCGATGGCCAGCTCATCCGCCTTCTTCATCATGTCGGGCTGCTTCAGCGCCTGGTTGAAGGCGGCGTTGAGCTTGTCGATGATCGGCCGCGGCGTCTTGGCCGGAGCGTAGGCCGCGTACCAGGTGTTGATCGAATAATCGAAGCCCGCCGCCTCCTTGATCGTCGGCACGTCGGGAAGCTGCGGCAGGCGCTTGGCGGCCGCCACGCCGATCACGCGGACCTTGCCGCCGTCGATGAAGCCCTTGCTCGACTGCAGCGTGTCGATCTGGAAGCCGTGTCGGCCCGCGATCATGTCGACCATCCCCGGCGCCGAGCCGCGGTACGGGACATGCAAGGCGTCACCGCCGGCACGCTTGGCGAACAGATAGCTCGCAAGATGAATCATCCCGCCGTTACCCGAGGACGCGTAGGAGTATTTGCCGGGATCCTTGCGCAGCATGCTCACCAGTTCGGGCGTGCTCTTTGCGCCATCGATCGGCGTCAGCAGGATCAGCGGCACACTCGCGACATAGGCGATGGCGGCGAGCCCGTTCACCGGATCGTAGCCGAGCTGCTTGCCGTAGAGCGCCGGCGCCATGGCCATGGTCGAGGCGCTGAACAGGATCGTGTACCCGTCAGGTTTGGCATCGGCGACCATTGCCGTGCCGATGTTGCCCGTGGCGCCCGGCTTGTTCTCGACGACGACCTGCTGTCCCAGGATCTCCGATAGTCGCGGCGCTAAAAGGCGTCCGACGACGTCTGTCGGGCCACCGGCCGCGAAGGCGATGATCATTCGGATCGGCTTGTCGGGATAATTGGCCTGCGCAACAGCCGGCGTGGCCAGCACCGTCGCGCCAAGTCCTGCAAGTGCTGTCCGTCGAGTGATCGTCATGGTGTCCCCCCTTATTCCACCTTGGCGCCCGATGCCTTCACGATCGGCGCCCACATGGCCATTTGGTCTTCGTAGAATTTCTTGGAGCTGGCAGGTGTCGACTCCACCAGCTCGATCCCCATGCCCCTGGCCTTGTCCATTAAATCCGGATGCTTGATCGCCTGGTTTATCGCAGCATTGAGACGGTCGACGACCGGCTTGGGCGTTCCAGCCGGGGCAAAGATCAAGTTCCAGGTGACGACTTCGACAGCGATCCCCGTCTTCTCCTGCACGGTCGGCACATCGGGCATCGAGGCGACACGCTTGGGCGTGCAGACGGCCAGGATCTTGAGGCGCCCTGCATCGGCAAAGCTCTTGCTGCTGCCCAAGGTATCGATCTGGAAAGCATGACGCCCAGCGAGAGTATCCTGCATGGCCGGGGCCGATCCCTTGTACGGCACGTGCAGGACATCTGCGCCGGCGCGCTGGGCGAACAGCAGGCTGCCCATATGGATCAGGCTGCCGTTGCCCGGCGAAGGATAGGAATGCTTGCCCGGTTCCTTGCGCAGCAACGCCACGAGCTCTTCGATGGAACCCGCACCGGCCGCCGGTGCGACAACGATCATCGGGACAGTGGTGAAATGACCAACGGCTTCGAGGCTCTTGTGAGGATCGTAGGGTAGCTTCTCGTAGAGCGCCGGCACGATTCCCATGATCGAGGTGCCGACCAGCAGCGTGTAGCCGTCCGGCTTGGCATCGGCCACGATCTGCGAGGCGATATTGCCTGCCACGCCCGGCTTGTTGTCCACGACGACCTGCTGACCGAGGATTTCCGTCAGCCGCTGCGCCAGCAGCCGGCCGGCAATATCGGTCGGCCCTCCAGGCGGGAAGCCAATGACCAGCCGGATCGGCCGGTCAGGATAGACCGCTTGGGCATTGGAAACCGAAGGCGCAGCCGCGAGCGCCACGCCGGCGGCCAGTACGCGCCGCCGCCCAAGGACCGTCATTGCTTCCCTCCGCTATCTTTCCTCGAGACTGTACGAGGCTGCACTCGACATGCAATGCAGGGCGGTCGCTTGGCGGATTTTGCCGCCGGCCAGATCAATCTAGACAGCGATAACCACGCCGTCGTGGCCAGGGTCGGCGCCACCATCGAGGCCGTCCTCGTGGATGCGAATGGCGTGGACGGCGGCAAAGCCGAAGCCGTAGGGGCTGCGGACCACCGGATAACCCATGCCCTGCAGTTCGCGCTCCACCCTGCCCTGGATGCGGTTGGAGATGTCGATCGTCTCCGAGGTCGCCGAGAAGCGCGGCGCGCTCACCGCCTCGACCATCGTCATGTCGAAATCGAGCGCGTTCAGCACGACGTGCAGCACGCCCATGGCAATCTGCGTGGCGCCGGGTGCGCCGATGATCAGGTGCGGCTTGCCGTCCTTGAAGATGATCGACGGCACGACCGAGCTGAAGCGGGCCTTGCCGGGCGCAATCGAACCGGCCCGGCCGGGCCGCGGATCGAACACACCCATGCAGCCGTTGTACATGAAGCCCAGGCCCGGCGTGATGACGCCCGAGGGCATCCCGAGCGAGTGGGTCATCGAGAAGCAGTTTCCGTCCTTGTCGAGAACAGAGATATGCGTCGTGTCCTTGGAAACGGCCCCGGAGTTGAAACGCGGCACCTTGGCCATAGCGCCGGCCTGGATTTCCCCGGCCATTTCCTTGGCGTAGGCTTTCGAGATCAGCTTCTCGACCGGCACCTTCACGAACCTGGGATCGCCGACATGGGCGTCCTTGTCGATGGTCGCCCGCTTCATCGCCTCGCTGACCACGCGCAAATACTGCGCCGAGCCGTGCTCCATGGACCCGAGGTCGAAGTTCTCGAGGATGTTCAGCATCTCGAGCAGCATCACGCCGCCGCCTGGCGGCTGGTTCGTCGAGACTTTGTAACCGCGATAGTCGCCCCACAGCGGCTGATTGCGGACCGGCGTCCAGGTCTTGAGGTCTTCGGCGGCCAGCAGTGCCTCGTTCTTCTTCATGTCTTCGGCAATCGCAGCTGCGATCTCGCCCGTGTAGAAGACGTCGGCGCCGCCTTTCGCGATGGTGCGCAGGGTCTGCCCGTAGTCGCGATTGACCACGCGGTCCCCCACCCGCTTGGGTGTGCCGTCGGCACGACAGTAGAGGTCGCGCGCTGCCTTCGTGAAGGTTATGCGTTCGTGGTTGGGTGCCCGGCCGAATGCGCCGTCGTCGGACCACCAATAGTGAACGTGCGGCCGCACTGTCCAGCCGCTCTCGGCCCAGGCAATCGCCGGCTCGACGATGCGCGACCAGGGCAGCTTTCCGTGTTCCTTGTGCGCCTCGTAGTACATCTTGAGATTGGCCGGTGCGCAGACCGACTTGTACCCAATGTCGTTGACGCGGCCCTTCAGGATGAAGCCGTAACCGTCACGCGCCTCGCTCTCGATCAGGTTGGCCCACATGTCTGGCCGGGCGCCGAGCGGTGCCGGGGCGTGGGCATCGATATAGCCGTGGAACTTTTTGCCCGGCATGTAGATGCCGCAACTGCCGAAGCCGGCAATGCCGCACATCAGTGGATCGACAACGCCCTGGACCAGCGCGCAGGCAATGCCCGCATCGACGGCGTTGCCGCCTTCGCGCAGCACGTCGGCACCCGCCTCCGTCGGTTCCGGTTGCGGAGCCACGATCATCGCCTGCTTTTTGTAACGCACGGTTTCCTCCAACTTCGTTGGAGGAACTCAATCCCAACCGTTCCGCTTGCGCAACACGGCCGATGAGGGTGCAAGCGCCAGACCCTTGCTCTGGACGGTCGGCAGCCATTCCGCCAGCGCTTGCAGTGTGACGTCGTGCGGATGGCCGATCGCCACGGCGAAACCCTGTCGTCGCGCCACCGCTTCGGCTTCGGCAAGCTTGCGCCGCACCGCGTCCAAAGTCTCGTCGTCGTCGAGGAAGACGTGGCGCACGATCGACGGCACGCCCTGGTCGTGCGCCGTTTGATCGCCGACCGATTGGGCCGTCGTGCGCGAGTCGAGGAACATCAGGCCGCGTGCCTTGAACTGGCGCATGACTGTTTCCATCCCAGGACGGAACGCGGTGAAACGGCTGCCCATGTGGTTGTTGACGCCGACAAAGCCCTCGAAGCTGTCGAGCGCACCATTCGTGCGCTGACGCAATTCGGCATCGTTTAGCGAGACCAGAAGCGCGTTCGGGCCCGGATCGTTGCGGCCGTTGGGCTCCATCGGAAGATGCAACATCAGCTCGTGCCCCTTCGCCCGCGCCGACTTCGCCTGCTCGCGCAATTCCTTGGCGTACGGCAGGAACGACATGGTCATGGGGCCTGGCAGTTCCCATGCCCGCCGCGAACGCGGCCGGTCGAGCCCCACATCGTCGATCACGATCGCGATCAGGGGACGGCTGTCGAGGTCGCGAAACGGTACTGCATTGCGCCGCCAGGTTTGCTCGATCGATGCCGATGCCGCGATTTGCTGCGGCCTGGGCGGTGCCTGCCGCGGCTTCTCGCCGAGCGTGGCGCGTGGCTTACCGGGTTCTGCCTCGGTGTACTTCGGGAAGTCAGGCAGATCTTCGAGGCGGGCGTATTTCGGTTGAGACCCGCCCGTCGCCGAGGAAGCGCCGCGCTTCATGTCTTCGAGCGTGTCGCGTGCCACGCCGTCTCGATCCGTCAGATCGAGTCGCTGCGCCAGCCAGTAGCCTCCGAACAGGCTTCCGACGAACATCAATACGACAGCCACGACGATCGAATGCCAGCGATGAGCCTCGGCCCATGAGAAGAGCCCGCTGAAATGCCCTCGTAGACGATCCCCCAGTCCTGGCGGCGGCTTCGGACTCCTTCTGTTCGACTTCCCGCTTCTGTTCTTCCTAGACGCCATGTCAGAGATTTGCCCTAAGGTCTTGGCGGGTCATTGTTCTTTTGCCTTGGCGCAGGGCGGGCAGCAAAACAAAAATTACAAACTGGCCAGCGACTTCACGACACGAATGTCGGGCTCGCCAGCGCGGCCACTCTCGCGTCGGAAGCCAAGATGCTGAGCAAGCTCCAGCATCTTGGTGTTTTCGCGCAGCACATGGCCGATCACGCGCTTGACGCCGCGTGACTTGCCGTAGTGCAGCACATGATTGAGCAGCAGCGCACCATAGCCTTGGCCCTGGCGATCCGAGGCCACGATCAAGGCGAACTCCGCCTGCTCGAAGCCCGGATCGGCGGCCAGCCTGCCGACTCCCAGCAGTTCCTTGCCGTCGAGCAACAGGAACGCCATGGCGCGGTCGTAGTCTATCTGCGTCAGCCGTGCCGCCATCTCGTGCGACAGCTCACGTATCGGGCCGAAGAACCGAAGGCGCACGTCTTCCGGGGTCAGTCGCGTGGTGAAGGCCCGGATCAACGGTTCGTCGTCGGGGCGGATCGGCCGGATGCGCAGCTTCTGGCCACGGTGTTCGATCTCGGTTTCGAGCTCGACCGGATAGGGCCGGATGGCAAACCGTGCCGCCCGCTCCTGCCCGGCCTGCGGCTTGCGAACGACGATGCGGGCATCGAGCGCCAGCACGCCATCCGCGTCGGCCAGCAGCGGATTGATGTCGAGTTCGGCAATCTCGTCCACGTCCGCGATGAGCTGCGACAACCGGATCATCGCCTCACCGACGGCGGCACGGTCGGCCGGCGCGCGACTGCGATACCCCCGCAACAGCCGGTCGACACGGGTTCTGCTCAGCGCATCCTCGGCGAGGACGGGATCGAGCGGCGGCAACGCCAATGCCTTGTCGTCGATCACCTCTGCGGCAACGCCGCCGTGGCCGACCAGCAGGATCGGCCCGAATACCGGGTCCTCGGCAGCGCCCAGGATCAGTTCCACCGCATGTGGTCGCTTGATCATCGGCTGCACGACGAACCCGTCGATGCGGGCCTTGTTGGCCTTTACCAACACCTTCCCGATCATTTCGCGCACGGCGTCGAGGACAGCCTGCTCGGAAGCGAGGTCGAGCGCCACGCCGCCGACATCGCTCTTGTGCGTGATGTCGCGCGACAGGATCTTCACGGCCACCGGAAAGCCGATGCGCAATGCGGCGGCGGCGGCTTCCGCCGCATCGAGCACGATCTCGGTCGGCACCACGGGGATACCGTAAGCCGCCAGCACGCGCTTGGCCTCGGGTTCGGTCAGGATCTCGCGCTTTTCGGCCAGCGCGCCAGCCACGATCGAACGCACGAGCTGCGTATCGGCGCGCGCCTCGGAGACCGACGGCGGCGTGCGCTGCAGGGCGCGTTGGCCACGGCGATACTCGATGATGTGCATGAAGCCGCGTACCGCGCGCAATGGCGTGTCGTAGGCCGGGATGCCGGCCTCGTGCAGGACACGGCGGCCGGCCTGCGCCTCCGGGCCGCCGATCCAGCAGCCGATCACCGGGACGACCTTGGCGCCCTCCGCCGCAGCCACCGCGCGCGCCACCTCGACCGATGACGCGAGCGCGGTCGGCACGTTCATCGCCAGCACCGCACCGACGCCGCGATCGTCGGCCAGCGCGTCGAGGGCGGCCGCATAGCGCGCGCCATCGGCATCGCCCACGATGTCGACCGGGTTGGCGCGCGACCAGCCACGCGGCATCTTCTTGTCGAGTTGCGCGATCGTGCGCGGCAGAATGGAGGCCATCTCACCCCCCTCGTCCGCCAGCAGATCGGTGGCCACGATGCCCGCCCCGCCACCGTTGGTCAGGATCGCCAACCGTCCGTTGCGTGGCGCAAGGCCGTGCGCCAGCGTCTCGGCTGCGTCGAAGAGTTCGCCCAAGCCCAATACGCTTACCAGACCGGCACGGGCGAAGGCCGCGTCGTAGACCGCCGCCGAACCTGCCATCGAGCCGGTGTGGGAGGCTGTCGCGGCGGCAGCCGAGGCGTGGCGTCCCCCTTTCAGGACGATCACCGGCTTCACGCGCGCCAGGCCTCGGGCCGCGGACATGAACTTGCGGGCCTGCGTGATGCCTTCGACGTACATTAGCACCGCGCGCGTGTCGTATTCGCGCGCCAGCATGTCGAGCACGTCGCCGAAATCGACATCGGCCATGTCGCCCATGGAGATCAGATGAGAGAAGCCGATGCCTTGCGCCACGCCCCAGTCGGCGAGGCCGGCCAGCACCGCGCCCGACTGGGCTACCGCGGCGATGCGGCCCGCCTTCAATCCGGATGGTCCGAAGCTCGCATTCAATCCGATTCGCGGTGCGGCAAAGCCGATGCAGTTGGGCCCGACGATGCGCATCAGATAGGGCTTGGCGGCCCGCAACAGGCGCTTGCGCCACCGCGCATTGACGGCGTGTGCATCCGAGCCGCTTCCAGGTCCGGCGCTGATCACGACGGCCGCACGCGTGCCGAGTTCGCCCAACGCCACGATCAAACCAGGAATGGTCTCCGCCGGTGTGGTGATCACGGCAAGATCCGGCGCCACCGGCAACTCGGAGACCTTGCGAAACACGGTCCGGCCTTCGATCGTGCCGCCCTTGACGTTGACCAAATAGATGTCGCCCTGGAAGCCACCTGCCAGCAAGTTACGCGTGACGGCTTCGCCGACCGAGTGCGGTCGCGAACTGGCGCCGATGGCCACGACGGAGCGCGGCGATATCAACTTGTCGAGGTTACGGGTGGACATGCCTTCGTCCTGTCGCCAACAATCGTGGCCGAGCCATGACAGCGAATCATATTGCACACAAGGCCGACGCCACGGCTGTGGAATTGCGTCTCGACCGGCTTTCACGTCTCTACAATTCGCTCGACCCCTCGCCCTTTCAGGAGAAGGACCTCGATGCCGCGGCTGACGAGTACATCGTGGGGTCGGCCGAGGATCTCGGCAGTCGGCCGATGCGGTTGGTCATTCTTCTGCCCGAAGACGAGTTGGCACGATCAGAATCCGAGCATGTCGCGACATCGATCCGGCATCATTTCGAGCTGCGCAGCCACAGCGAAAGACGGCAACTCCGCACCATGTGGTGGCGCGCCCGCACGAGCCTCGTGGTCGGAATTGTCTTCCTGGTGATCTGCCTCGTGGCGCGCCACTTCCTCCTGGGGTCGCCTTCGCCCATCGCTCACATCTTCGCCGAAGGTCTGTTGATCGTGGGCTGGGTCGCGATGTGGGGGCCGCTCGATATCTTTCTCTACGGTTGGTGGCCGATCTATGCGCGTCAAAAGCTGCTGGAGCGGCTGTCCCACCTCGAGGTCGAGCTTCGTCCCCTCAAATGAGCTGCGGGCCGTTCATCAACACCAGGCCAATCACGATCACCGCCGCCGCGGCGACCCGCCGTCGGCCGAACGGTTCACCCAACAGCAACGTGCCGATCAGCGCCCCGAAGAGGACGGAGGTCTCGCGGAGGGCCGCGACATGCGCCATCGGCCCCAGCACAAGCGCATAGATCGCAATCCCATAGCCGACATTGGCGACCACGCCGCCGATCATGCCGCGATACCAGGTTCGCTTGACGTGCGTCCACACAGACCCCGGACGCAGCACCGCCGCCAGAACCAGCAACCACGGTCCTTCGATCACGGCAAGCCAGGCGATATAGGAGATCCTGTGCTCGAAGGTCGGCCCGGCGGCGCGCACGCCCAGGCCATCGGCAATGATGTAGGCTGCGATGGTCACGCCCGTCAGCATGGCGAACAAGGTCGCGAGGCCATGCCGGCTGCCGGGCTTCGGCACGACGTTCTTCAAGGGCATGGCGAGCGCAATCAGGCCGAAGCTCAACAGCAGGACGCCGGCAATATCCTGGACGCGCAGATGCTCGCCGATGAACCGCCCCGACACCAGGGCCACCAGGAGCGGCCCCATACCGCGCGCAATCGGATAGGTGTGGCTGAGGTCGCCATAGGAATAGGCTTTGAGCAGGAAGAAGTAGTAGGCGATATGGATCGCCACCGACGCCAGAAGATACTTCCAGGCCGCCGGCTCAATCATGGGCACAAACGGGACGACGCAGAGGCCCATCACCGTGCCGGTCGTCATGATGATGCCGAACGTCGCCAGCCGGTCCGATTGATCGGACTTCAGGATGGCGTTCCAGGTAGCGTGCATCAGCGCTGCAGCAAGCAGCAGCGCGACAATGAGGGGTTCGACGACCAAGGCGATTCTATTCTCGTTAGCTGCAGCCTACGCCCGATAACCGGTAGGGAGTAGCGCGCTTTTCTTGATGCAGCCCCTTATTCGGCTCAGGATCGGCGCAGCTAAGGTTGAAACGAGCGAGGCACGAGCGATGGGCGTAGAGGCGTACAAGGCGGCGCGAGAGTTCTTGTTGGCCAAGCGTGGCGACTACGATGCAGCCTATCGCGATTTTCGCTGGCCCGAGCTCGACCAGTTCAACTGGGCGCTGGACTGGTTCGACGCCGAGCTTGCCCGAGGCGAGGCGGCGAAGCGCCCCGCCCTGAAAATCGTCGGCGACGGAGCCATCACCCTCACCTTCGCCGAGCTGTCGGAACGCTCGAACCGCGTGGCCAACGGCCTGCGGGCACTGGGTGTGAAGCGCGGCGATCGCATCCTGCTGATGCTGGGCAATGTCGCGCCGCTCTGGGAGACGATGCTGGCGGCCATGAAGCTTGGCGCCGTCGTCATTCCGGCGACCACTCTCCTCACCCCGGTCGATCTGGCGGACCGCTTCGAGCGCGGCCGAGCGCGCCATATCGTGGCGGCCGCCGGCGAAGCCGCCAAGTTCGACGGTTTCGACCCCGCCCTGACGCGCATTGCCGTCGGCGACGCGCCCAAAGGCTGGCATGCCTATTCCAAGCTGCTCGACTCGCCCGCCACGTTCGTGCCCGACGGCGTTACGCAGGCCGACGATCCGATGCTGCTCTACTTCACATCCGGAACCACGGCGAAACCCAAGCTGGTGCTGCATTCCCATCGCAGCTACCCCGTGGGCCATCTCACGACGATCTACGTGCTCGGCCTGCAGCCCGGCGACGTTCACCTCAACATCTCCTCGCCGGGTTGGGCCAAGCACGCCTGGAGCTGCTTCTTCGCGCCGTGGATTGCCGGCGCCACGATCTTCATCGCCAACCAGCCGCGTTTCAATGCGCGCTACCTGCTGGATACCATCGTCGCCAACGACGTCACCACGCTTTGCGCGCCGCCGACCGTCTGGCGCATGCTGATCCAGGAAGACCTGAAGGCCTGCAAGACCAAGCTGCGCGAAGTGCTGGCCGCCGGCGAGCCTCTGAATCCCGAAGTAATCGAGCAGGTCGAAAAGGCCTGGGGCCTCACCATCCGCGACTTTTACGGCCAGACCGAAACCACCACGCAGGTCGGCAACCCGCCCGGCCAGCCCGTGAAGCCGGGGTCGATGGGCCGCCCCCTGCCCGGTTACCGCATCCGCCTGCTCGATGCTGACGACAAGGACACCGAGGAAGGCGAGATCTGCATTGCGCTCGACCAGCGGCCGGCCGCCCTGATGCGCGGCTACCAACAGGACGACGGCTCGATCGCCTCCATCGACGGCGAGGTCTACCGCACGGGCGATGTCGCGTCGCGCGATGCCGACGGCTATCTCACCTATGTTGGTCGCGCCGATGACGTGTTCAAAGCCTCGGATTACCGCATCAGCCCGTTCGAGCTTGAAAGCGTTCTGATCGAGCACCCGGCCGTCGCCGAGGCGGCCGTCGTGCCGGCCCCCGATCCCGTGCGGCTTGCCGTGCCGAAGGCCTATGTGATGCTGACGGCGAGCGGCAAACCCGACCGCGAGACCGCGCTGTCGATCTTCCGCCACCTGCGCGGCCGGCTGGCGCCCTTCAAGCGCATTCGCCGCATCGAGTTCGCCGACCTGCCCAAGACCATCTCCGGCAAAATCCGGCGCGTCGAGCTGCGCCGCGACGAGGAGAAACGGGCCTCGGAAAACCAGCGCGGGCCCAGCGAATTCAGGGAAGAGGATTTCCCAGAACTGGCGCAGAGCTGAGGAAAGCCGCTAATATCTCGCCATGCTTCTCCTGATCGATAACTACGACAGCTTCACCTACAACCTCGTCCACTTCCTGGGCGATCTCGGCGCGCACTGCGTCGTGCATCGCAACGACCAGATCACGGTCGACGAGGCGCTGGCCCTGAAGCCGGCCGGCATCGTGCTGTCGCCGGGTCCCTGCACCCCCAACGAGGCCGGCATCTGCATGGACCTCATCAAGGCCGCCGCCAGGGAACAGGTCCCGCTGTTCGGCGTCTGTCTCGGCCATCAGGCGATCGGCCAGGTGTTCGGCGGCAAGGTCGTGCGCGCCCCGACGCCGATGCACGGCAAGCTGTCGGGCGTGCAGCACAAGAACCAGAGCGTGTTCGAGGACGTGCCCTCGCCCTTTCAAGCGACGCGCTATCATTCGCTGATCGTCGACCGGAAGGACTTTCCCAAGGACCTCGAAGTCACCGCCGAGACCGGCGACATCATCATGGGCCTGCGCCACAAGACCCTGCCGATCCATGGCGTGCAGTTCCATCCCGAGAGCATCGCGTCGGAGCACGGCCACAAGATCCTCGAAAACTTCCTGAAGATTGCCGGCGACCACCCTTCGCAACAGAACAAGAAGAAGGCTGCCTAGCGACGAATGTTCAATCGTCGGCTCTTCCTCCTTTCCTCCGCCTCGGCCGCCGTCGCACCGGCGGCCTTCGCTCAGGCTTGGCCGACAAAACCGATCCGGATCATCGTTCCCTTCCCGGCAGGACAGGCGACCGACATCGTGGCGCGGCTGATGGCCGACCAGCTCACCAAGTCGCTGGGCCAGCAGGTGATCGCCGAGAACCGCCCCGGCGCCGGCGGCCAGATCGGCGCCGACGTCGCGGCCAAGGCCACGCCGGACGGCTACACCCTGCTGATGGTGACGATCTCCACCCACGGCATCAGTCCGGCGCTTTATCCGAAGCTGCCCTACGATCCGCAGAAGGACTTTGCGCCGATCGCCAACATCGGACTGACGCCACAGGTCCTCATGACCAGTCTCAAGAGCGGCATCGGCTCCGTCGCCGATCTTGTTGCCAAGGCAAAGGCCGGGGCCGACTTCAACTACGGCTCCTCGGGCAACGGCTCGGCCAGCCATCTCGCCGTCGAGATGCTGAAGAGCGCTGCCGGCATCAAGCTCACGCACGTGCCGTTCAAGGGCAATGCCGAGGCCCAGCTCGCGTTGCAGAGCGGCGACATCCAGCTCCTGTCCGATGCCATTCCGGGCGCCGTCGGCCCGGTCCGCGCGGGCAAGGTGAAGGCCATCGGCATCGCCGACGAGCGGCGCTCGCCCTTCCTGCCCGACCTGCCGACCGTTGCCGAACAGGGCCTCAATGGTGTCGTCGCTGTCGGCTGGATCGGCCTCTCCGCGCCGGCGCGCACGCCCGAGCCGATCCTCGACAAGATCAGCGCCGAGGTGATGCGCATCCTCAAGGATCCCGAGGTTCTCGAGAAGATGAAGAGCCTCTCCTTCGTGCCCGCCAAGGAATCGCGCCAGGAGTTTGAGGCTTACATCGCCATCGAGAACACCAAGTGGCGCAAAATCGTCCAGGATTCCGGTGTGAAGATCGAGTGAGGAGATCCGCGATGGGCGTCACGACCGAGGCCATAAAGACGGATGCGGCGGAATGGCGGACGGGCGTTATGGTCGTTCGCGCTGAGGCGCAAAGAGCGGCCAAACAGGAGACGGCAGGCGCGGGACGCACGACCGTCGTCGACTATGTCGGGACGGGTGGAGAGCGAACCTGGATCGGTACGGTGACACTCCTGCCCGGTACGAGGACCGGCACCCATCATCACGGCCGCCACGAAGTCACCATCTACATCGTGAAGGGCAGTCTGGAGATCCGGTGGGGCAAGCGGCTCGAGTATGTGGCCGATCTGACGCCGGGCGACTTCGCCTATTTCGCGCCCTTCGTCCCGCACCAGGAGTTCAATCGGCAAACGACCGAGACTGTCGACCTGATTGCGATACGCAGCGACAACGAACGGATCGCCATCCCGCTCGCGGACAATCCCGTCGAGCGGCCCGAAACGGTCTATTGATCGGAGCGATCAGCCGGCTGAAGCCTACTCCAGCACAGCCGCGTGTCCGCCGCCCGGCCCCTTCGCCTTCTTGAGCAACAGCACCAGCGGCAAGGCAACCAGCGCCACCAGCATCATCAGCTTGAAGTCGTTGGCATAGGCCACGACGCTGGCCTGCCTGGTGACTTCGGCGTTGAGTGCAGCCTTGCCCGCCGTCGTCGCCAGGTTCCAGAAATGCGACGGACCGACCTGGCTTAGCGCATCGTTGAATGGTGTGACATATCCTGCCAGCTCGGCATGGACGAGCTGGGTATTGCGAGTCAGCAGGAAGATCACCAGCGAGATGCCGATGCTCGAACCGATATTGCGCATCAGGCTGTAGAGAGCCGTGCCTTGTGTGCGCAAATGCGCCGGCAGAGTTGCGAAGGTGATGGTCGAAAGCGGCACGAACATGAAGCCCAGCCCCATGCCTTGCATCATGCCGGTGCGGATCAGGGCCCACTCCGAGACATTGGGCGTAAAGCGCGTCATCTCCCATAGGACTTCGGCCGTGATCAACAGGCCAACGACCAGCAGGATCCTCGGATCGACTTTGTTGATGATGCGACCGACCAGCATCATGGCGAGCATCGTGCCGATGCCGCGCGGCGCCAGCACCATGCCGGCGGTGATTACGGGATAGCCCATGAGGTTATGCAGATAGGGCGTGATCAGCGCCAGCGAGGCCAGCAGAATGATGCCGACCACGAAGATGAAGCAAAGTCCCACGGAAAGATTGCGATCCCTGAAGATCGCCGGATCGATGAACGGCTGCTTCACCGTGAACATCTGCACCAGGAACAGGTAGAAGGCGAGCGCAGCCAGCACGGTCTCGATCACGATCTCGGTCGACGAGAACCAGTCCACCTGCTCGCCACGATCCAGCATCATCTGGAATGAGCCGATGGCGATGCTGAGCATGGCAAAGCCGAACCAGTCGAAACTGCCCTTGCGAGTCTCGGTTTCCGATAGGTAGGCCGATAGGCCCAAGAAGGTCAGGATGCCGATCGGCACGTTGATGTAGAAGACCCAGCGCCAATCGTAGACCTCGGTCAGCCAGCCGCCCAGCGTCGGCCCCAGGATCGGTCCAACCATCACGCCGATGCCCCACATGGCCATTGCCGAGCCATGCTTTTCCTTCGGATAGGAGTCGAGCAGCACGGCTTGCGAGAGCGGCACCAGTGAGGCGCCGAACAGGCCCTGCAACAGACGAAACAGCACCATCTCGGGCAGTGAGGTGGCGATGCCGCACAGGACCGACGCGCCGGTGAATCCCGCGACCGCAATCTGGAACAGCCGCTTGCGGCCGAGCCGTTGTTCGAGGAAGCCCGTGACCGGCGTCGCAATGGCGGCGGCAACGATATAGGACGTCAGCACCCAGTTGATCTGGTCGGTGGTCGCCGACAGCGAGCCTTGCATGTAGGGCAGCGCAACGTTGGCGATGGTCGTGTCCAACGCCTGCATGATCGTGGCCAGCATGACGCAGAGCGTCAGCAGCACGACGTGGCGTGGCTGTGCCCCCGCTGTCGATGGGGCCGGCGATGACATGGCTATTGTCCGATGGCCTGCCGGGCACCGCCGAACAGGTCGGCAATCTGACGCTGATGACCTGTGTCGATCTCGACATAGGCGCTCATGCCGGTGCGCAGCGGCGGCGCATCGGCCGGCATCTCGACCTTGAGCCGGATCGGCACGCGCTGCACCACCTTCACCCAGTTGCCGGTCGCATTCTGCGGCGGCAGCACGGAGAACTCCGCCCCCGTCGCCGGAGCGAGACTCGTGACGGTCCCGTGCCATTCGCGGCCAGGATAGGCGTCGATGGTAATGGTCGCGACTGCACCCGGCTTCAGGTAGGTGAGGTCAGACTCCTTGGGGTTCGCCTCGACCCAGACATCGGCCGACGAGACGAGGCTGAACGCCGCCTGCCCTGCCGGCAGATATTCGCCGACCTGCAGCGCATCGACATTGGTCACGACGCCGGGAATGGATGCCAGAACTGTGGTGTGTGCAAGATCGCGGCGCGCCTTGTCGACCTGCGCCTGGGCGGCGAGGAAACTGGGATGATCCTCGATCCGCCCTTCGGCGTTACCACCGAGCTGGGCAAGCGCTGCTTCAGCGTCGTGTTGCGCCATGCTGAGACGCTCGCGGGCCGCATCGAGATCGCGCTTGGCTTGATCGAAGGTCGCCTGAGCCGACACGCCACGCTTCAGCAAATCCTGCTGACGTTGCGCCGTGGTCTCGTAGAAGACAACATCGGTCTTGGCCTGATCGATCTGCGCCATCTTCTGGCGATAGGTCGCCTGCTGGGTGGCGATCTGGTTGCGCACCGTGCCGAGATTGGCCTCCGCCCCGGCCAGGGCAATGCGGAATGGCTCCTGGTCGAGGGTAAACAGGACGTCGCCCTTGTCGACCTTCTGGCTTTCGTGGACGGCGACGTTGGCCACGATGCCGGAAACGTCCGTGGCAACCGTCAGCTTGCCGGCATGAACGTACGCATTGTCGGTCGACACATAGCGCCCGCCGGTCGTGTAGACGAACAAACCGGTTGCCAGCACAACGACCGGCCCCAGCATCAACAGGACACGGCGCAGGTTATGCGGCCGCCGCCGTTTCAGTCTGGCGGCAATCGACACGCGCGCGGGAGCCGGCACGGACGCCGGTTCGGGGGCCGGAACCTCGTCGGCGAGGTCAGTGCGCCGGAAGGAATTTCTGTCAGCCATTGCCAGCTCTCCTGTCGCCGGCGTTCGTCGCCAGCCTGCCGAGAAGGTTGCCCTTCATGCTGGACAGGATGGCGAACAGCCGATCGCGATCGTCTTCGCTCACGCCGTCGAGAGCCTCGCCCCGCGTCGCCGCGCCAACGGCGAATATCTCGCCGAGAAGCGGTGGCGCCTTATCAGTGAGATGCAGCTGTCGAATGCGACGGTCGGTCGGGTGTGCCCGGCGTTCGACCAAGCCCATTTCCTCCAGCCGGTCGAGCAGGCGCGTGAGCGTGATGGGCTCGACTTCGAGGATGTCGGCCAATCCGCTCTGCTGGATGCCCTCGTTGCGCGCCAAATGCGCCAGCACTTGGCATTGCGACCGCGTCAGCCCGAGGTCACGCGCATTCTGCTCGAAGCGCTTGCGCATGAGCCGCGCCACGTCGTGCAGCAGGAAACCGATATTGCGTTCGGGCGATTCCATTACATCTCCTAAGCGCCCTTAATATAAGTTTGCTTATTATTTTCGCAAGTGTTGGCGGCCAGAAGGAATTACCCTTTAAAATCAGTCTATTACGTCAAAAAACTTAGGGCGCGACGCCGAAGCCCGCGCGTTGGATCGCCTTGGTGATGGCGGCCACGTCCGCTCCCGTTGGGAGACGCATCTCTCCGCTCTTGAGATCGACGGAGAGAGGCGCGGTGCCTGCGCCGGTCGCGGCACGGGTGACGGCCTTTACGCAGCCGTCGCAATCCATGCCGGTGACCTTGAGGATGAGTTCTTGAGCCATGTGATATAGCTTCGCGCCCGCCGGCTGGACCGGCAAGAGGCAAATCAACACGGTGTTTTTCCGGTGAGCGGCGATATCGACGATTTTCGGGGCCTTCTGGCCAAGGTAGGCAATGGCGAGCCGCTCGGCATCGACGAGGCGGAGCGGGCCTTCGACATCATGACCAGTGGCGACGCCACGCCAGCGCAAATGGGGGCCTTCCTGATGGGGCTCAAGGTGCGCGGCGAGACGGCCGAGGAGCTGGCCGGCGGTGCCCGTGTGCTGCGCGCCAAGATGCTGCGTGTACGGGCGCCTGAGGGCGCGATCGATATCGTGGGTACAGGCGGCGACCACCATGGCACCTACAATGTCTCCTCCTGCTCCGCCCTGGTCGTGGCCGGCGCCGGCGTGCCCGTCGCCAAGCACGGCAACCGTGCGTTCACTTCCAAGTCCGGCGCCGCCGACGTGTTGGATGCTCTCGGCATCAATCTCGATCTGCCCATCGAAACACTGGAGCGCGCGCTGGTCGAGGCAAAGGTGTGCTTCCTCATGGCCCCACGCCATCATAGTGCCATGCGTAACGTCGCCGGTCCGCGGGTCGAGCTGGCGCCGTCGCGCACGATCTTCAATTTGCTGGGCCCACTGTCGAACCCCGCCGCCGTCAAACGCCAGCTCGTCGGCGTTTTCGATCGCCGCTGGCTGCGGCCCGTCGCCGAGGCATTGAACCAGCTCGGCCTTGAGCGTGCGCTGATCGTCCATGGCCAGGACGGAATGGATGAGCTCACCACGACCACCACGAGTTGGGCGGCGTCGCTAGAGAACGGCAAGGTGAGCGAGATCGAGATTGCCCCCGAGGATATCGGCGTGAAGCGTGCCTCACTTGCCGACCTCAAGGGCGGCGATCCGGCGTACAATGCCGAAGCCATTCACAAGGTACTGGCCGGAGAGAAGAACGCCTTTCGCGACATCGTGGTGCTGAACAGCGCCGCGGCGATTATGGTTGCAGGCAAGGCCCGTGACCTGAAGGAGGGTGCCGCTCTTGCCGTCGCCGCGATCGACAGCGGCAAAGCCAAGGCCGCCCTGGAGACGCTGAAGAGGATCTGCGCATGAGCGACACGCTGACGAAGATCGTCGCCGACAAGCGCCGCCACGTCGATGCGCGCAAGGCCAAGCGCACGCTGGCCGAAGTGGAAGATATGGCGCTGAAGGCCGACAAGCCGCGCGGCTTCGCCGCCGCCCTGAAGCGCACCATAAAGTCGGGCCGCTACGGGCTGATCGCCGAGATCAAGAAGGCCTCGCCCAGCAAGGGCTTGATCCGCGAGGACTTCGATCCCCCGACGCTCGCACGCGCCTATGAACGCGGCGGCGCGACCTGTCTCTCCGTGCTGACCGACGAGCCTTACTTTCAGGGTAAGGATGAATTCCTGGTGCAGGCGCGCAACGCCTGCGGTTTGCCTGTCCTGCGCAAGGATTTCATGATCGACCTCTATCAGGTCGCCGAGGCTCGCGCGCTGGGCGCCGATTGCATCCTGCTGATCATGGCCTGCCTCGACGACGAGATGGCGTCCGACCTCACCAAGCTCGCCCATCGCTGGGAGATGGACGTTCTCGTCGAAGTGCACGACGCGGCCGAACTCGAACGGGCGCTGCGCATCGACAGCGACCTGATCGGCGTCAACAACCGCAACCTCAAGACGCTCGCCGTCGATCTCGCCACGACCGAACAGCTCGCGCCACGGGTGCCGCGCGATCGCGTGCTGGTCGCCGAAAGCGGCCTCGGCTCGCCGGCCGACCTTGCGCGCATGGCCAAGGTCGGCGCGTCGGCCTTCCTGATCGGCGAGAGCTTCATGCGCAAGCCCGACGTCGAGGCTGCCGTGCGCGAGATCCTGGTACGAGAGGCCGCATGAGGCGCAAGGCTGCCCTCACCCACTTCGACGACACCGGCAATGCGCGCATGGTCGATGTCGGCGACAAGGACGTGACCGAGCGCATCGCCGTGGCCCGTGCTAGCGTCACGATGCAGGCTGCAACCCTGAAGCTGATCCGCGAGAAGAAGGCCAAGAAGGGCGACGTGCTTGCCGTGGCGCAGCTCGCCGGCATCATGGCCGCCAAGCGCACGCCGGAGCTGATCCCGCTCTGCCATCCGCTGTCGCTGTCGTCGGTCGACGTGAAGCTGTCGCTCAATCCCAAGCGCAAGGCCGTCGACATCGAGGCGACCTGCAAGCTCAAGGGGCGCACCGGCGTAGAGATGGAGGCACTCACGGCGGCCTCGGTTGCCGCCCTGACAGTCTACGACATGTGCAAATCGGTCGACCGCGGCATGACGATTTCCGAAGTTAAACTCCTGCACAAGTCCGGCGGCAAGTCCGGCACCTGGAGCGCCGGCTGATGCTCTCCGTTCGCGATGCCCATGCCCGCGTGATCGCCGCCTTCGAGGCGCTGCCGGCCGAGATGGTTTCAATCGCCGATGCAGCGGGCCGGGTGCTGGCGGCACCAGCGACGGCGCGGCTCACCCAGCCACCGGCCGATCTCTCGGCGATGGACGGCTACGCGGTCCGCGCTGCCGATGTGCCTTCCACGCCGGGCACCCTCACCCTCGTCGGTCAGGCGCCGGCGGGTGGCTCCTACGATCACGTCCTGAAGGCTGGCGAGACGGTACGCATCTTCACCGGCGGACCGCTGCCGCAGGGTGCGGACGCGGTCGTGATCCAGGAAGACACAAAGGCCGACGGCACGCAGATCACCATTCTCGATGCGCCGCGCCAAGGTCGGCACATCCGCAAGGCCGGCCTCGATTTCAAGGTGGGCGATCAGGCGCTCAAGGCGGGCCGCACACTCTCCACACGCGACGTGGCCCTCGCGGCGGCGATGAACCTGCCGTGGCTCTCGGTTCATCGCAAACCGCGCGTCGCGATCCTGTCGACCGGCGACGAACTGGTGATGCCGGGCGAGCCGGTCGGCCGAAATCAGATCATCTCCTCCTCGGGCATTGCGGTCGCGGCTCTGGTGCGTGGCTGGGGCGGCGAGCCGACCCTGTTCGACATTGCCCGCGACGACGCTGCGCTGATCGAAAGCCGCATTGCCGCCGGCGCACAGCACGATCTGCTGATCACCCTGGGCGGCGCCTCGGTCGGCGACCACGATCTCGTGCAGGCCGCCCTCAAGGCCCAAGGCTTCTCGATGGATTTCTGGCGCATCGCCATGCGCCCCGGCAAGCCGCTGATGTTCGCGGCCAAGGACCGCGCCCGGGTCCTCGGCCTGCCCGGCAATCCCGTTTCCACGATGATCTGCGCCCTTCTGTTCCTGAAGCCCGCGATCGAGCGGATGCTGGCCCAGCCGGGCGACCTGGTCGCAACGCAGCCAGCCCGCCTTGCGGTCGATCTGAAACAGAACGACCAGCGCGAGGACTATGTTCGCTCGACGCTCTCTCGCGCTGCCGACGGCGCCCTGACTGTCGCCCCCCACCCGGTACAGGACAGCTCGATGCTTTCCGTCCTCGCCAACGCCAGCGGACTGTTGGTCAGGCCTGCGCACGACCCGGCCCGAACGAAGGGTGAAACCGTGCAGATTGTTGACCTCGCGAGCCTCCCCGGCGGCTACTGATCCCCGTCTTCCCCGGGATAACTTGACCCGGAACAAGAACCAAACTAGAACATGTGTCGGGTTTCAGGGTTTGTTCCGAAATCTGGTAGCCAGTCTGGGGAGAAGACGGTGTTAACCCGCAAACAGAACGAACTGCTCTTGTTCATCAACAAGCGCCTCAACGACGATGGCGTATCGCCTTCGTTCGACGAGATGAAGGAGGCGCTGCGGCTCAAGTCCAAGTCGGGAATCCACCGGCTCATCACCGGACTAGAGGAGCGCGGCTTCCTGCGTCGATTGCCGCACCGTGCGCGCGCCCTGCAAGTGTTGAAGCTACCGGACACGGCCGCCATGCCGGCCCCCAATGTCACCCCCCTGCTCGCGGAGGCCCGCCGGGCCGGCCTGGCGGAGGCGCGCGAGGGCTTCGTGCCGCAAATCGTGCGCGGCGAACGCGTACCGCTCGCCGGCGCCATCCAGGCAGCCAACGAAGCGCAGGCGCTCAGCTTGCCGCTCTATGGCCGGATCGCCGCCGGTACGCCGATCGAGGCGCTGCGCGACAATTCCACCACCGTCGACGTGCCCGTCTCGCTGCTGGGCTCCGGCGCGCATTACTGCCTCGAAGTCCAGGGGGACTCGATGGTCGAGGCCGGCATCCAGAACGGCGACATCGCGATCATCCGCAGCGCCGATACCGCCGAGACCGGCGAGATCGTCGTGGCGCTGATCGACGATACCGAGGCGACGCTCAAGCGTCTGCGCAAGAAGGGTGCCTCGATCGCCCTGGAACCTGCGAACCCGGCCTACGAGACGCGGATATTTGGGCCTGATCGCGTGAAGATCCAGGGCCGTCTTGCCGGGCTCTATCGCCGCTACAACTGAGTCCGCGCGCAAGCACTCCGCCGCCCTGCCGGTGACGCTCAAGCGCCCGGTGCCCTGACCCGCGCCGCCTGTCGCCAGGGGCTGTTGGGCACCCATGGCCGGTCGCCTCGCGTCGCGTTGGCGGTCTCGCGCCGCACACCGAGATCGTCGAGCCATAGGGCCTGCGCGCCCTCTTTCCAGGCATCCCGCCGGTCGATCACCATGCGCGGACCACGGCAACGCGCTTGCGCATCGACGGTGGCCAGAACGATATCGGCGGCTCCACAGGCCTCGGCAAGGCGGCGCTCGTCGCTTACCAGCGCGATGCGCCACGGCCCCTTGCGCCAGCGACAGAGGCCGGTGCTGCAGCCAAGCCCGCTCGCCTGCTCCTCGGTGCTCACGGTCCAACGCTTGGCGCCCTCCTGGCCCTGCCGCCGCGCCCAGGTGTCGCTCACGAACCGATCAGTGCGCGCCGACGCGACATGCACAACGCCGCTCTCGTCTCTGAGGCCAAGCACGCGGCCATCCTCGCTCATCAGCAGATCTGGCGCTGGCGGCGGCCCCAGCAACAGGCCGATGGTGACGATGGGCAAACCAGCAAAGCGCCAGCGCCGCCGCCATAGGCAAAGCCACAGGCCGCCGGCCGTCAGCAGCCACAGGCTCGCGCCGGGCAACGACGGGACCAGAGTCGCTGCCTCCGGCCAGGCGGCGACGTGGTGGGCGATGGCATTCAACCCTTCGACACCCCAGCCCATCGGCACCAGCGCAAGCTTTTCGAGTCCAAACGGCATCAACAACATGGCCATGAGGCCCCAGGGCATGATCCAGAAGCCCGTGAGAGGCACCCCCAGCAAGTTGGCAACGACACCGAGCAGGGACAGCCGATTGAAGTGATAGGCGGCGAAAGCGCCGGTCGCGACCGAAGCTATCAAGGTGGTGAGCAAGCTGGCGGCCAGCGCAACCCCGAGACGCCATAGCCACCGCCGTTGGGAAAGATCGGCGTGCTCGTGCAGACGCCGACGCCAGCCCGCAGCGCTCTCCCAAGCCGCAATCAATGCCACCACGGCGGCAAAGGACATCTGGAAGGACGCCCCCGTCAGCGACTCCGGCGTGGCCACGAGCACGATGATCGCCGACCAGGCGACGAGCCGCAGCGACAGCGCCGTGCGGTCGAGCAGGATTGCGAGCAAGGCAAACCCCGCCATGGCGCATGCCCGTTGCGCGGGCACCGGCGCGCCCGCAAGGGCCGTGTAGAAAAGCGCCGCCGCCAGGGCGAGTACGGCGGCGATCTTCTTGGCATCGATACGCAGGGCCAGCGGCGGGATCAGGGCAATCCCATAACGGACGATGCCCATCACCAGGCCGACGACGAAGACGATATGCAGCCCGGAGATCGAGAGGATGTGCGCGAGGCCCGAGTCGCGCATGGCCTGCGCGACGTCCTTGTTCACCGCTGTCTGCTCGCCGGTCAGCATGGCCGCCACCACGCCACCTTCGGGATTGGGCAGCGCCTTCAGGATGCGATCCGTCACATCGGCGCGCAGCGCGTCGAGCATGCGGACGAAGCCGTCCGGCTGTCCCTTCTCGATGATGGCGGCCGGCGCCAGCGCATAGCCCACGGCACCGAGCTGCTGATACCAGGCAACCCGCTGGAAATCGAAAGCGCCCGGCGCGGCAGGCCCCGCTGGCGGCGACAGGTTGGCCAGCACGAGCAGCCGGTCACCGACGGTCAAGGGCGGCGCGCCTCTACTCAGCGACACCCGCACCTTCAGCGGCATCATTTCCGGCGGCGGCACATTGTTGCCCTTCAGTCGGACGGCCTCGAGAACGACGCGCACGCCGTCGGGCAGTCGCTGGATGTCGGCCACCCTGCCTTCGATATTGATGCTGAAAAGTGGCCGGCTGAGCGTCGGTGCGGCGACGCTTGCCGTGCGCCAGGCAATCAAGCCGAAACCTGCCGATGCGGCAGCAGCCCCAACCGCCAGCGCACGGGCGAGACTACCCGCTGGCGCGAGAAAGGCAGCCACGAGCGATGCGCCGCACAGAGCAGGGCCCAGCCACAAGGCCGGCTCGCTCGGCAACTCGAAATAGACGGCTATGCCCAGGCCCATGGCGACGGGCAGCCAGAGCATCCAGCGGCCGCGCTCGGCATCGAGTTGCTGCAGGATCCAAGTGCGTGCCCCCGCCACGCCGTCTCCCTTTCCCCCTTGGCCTGGCGGCCAGCCCTGCGTTTGACAGTGCAGGGACGCTCGCCTACCTACGGCGCGCTTTCGCGGCTTAAATGCGGCAAAACCCGCGCTTACCGACCCCAAAGACCCTGGACAAATGACTGTCGTAACCCGCTTCGCCCCTTCGCCGACCGGCTTCCTCCATATCGGCGGCGCCCGCACCGCGCTCTTCAACTGGCTGTTCGCCAAGCATCATGGCGGCAAGTACCTGCTGCGCATCGAGGATACAGATCGCGCGCGGTCGACCCAACCGGCGATCGCCGCCATCCTCGATGGCCTTGGCTGGCTCGGCCTGCAGCACGACGGCGAGGTCACTTATCAGTTCTCGCGCGCAGCCCGTCATGCCGAGGTGGCGCACCAGATGCTCGCCGCCGGCAACGCCTACCATTGCTATTGCTCGCCCCAGGAGCTGGACGAGATGCGGGCCGCGCAGAAGGCCGCCGGCAAGCCCATGCGCTACGACGGTCGCTGGCGCGACCGCGATCCCAAGGACGCTCCTGCCGGCGTCGCGCCGGTCATTCGCCTGAAGGCGCCGCAGACCGGCCAGACCGTCATCAAGGACCTGGTGCAGGGCGAGGTCACGGTCGAAAACGCCCAGCTCGACGACATGATCCTGCTGCGCGCCGACGGCACGCCGACCTACATGCTGGCCGTCGTGGTCGACGATCACGACATGGGCGTGACGCATGTCATTCGCGGCGACGATCATCTCAACAATGCCTTCCGCCAGCTGCAGATCATCCGGGCGATGGGTTGGCCGGAGCCGGCCTATGCGCATATCCCCCTGATCCATGGTCCCGACGGCGCCAAGCTCAGCAAGCGCCACGGCGCGCTGGGCGTCGACGCCTATCGCGACATGGGGCTCCTGCCCGCCGCGCTGCGCAATTACCTGCTGCGCCTGGGTTGGGGCCATGGCGACGACGAAATCATCTCGACCCAGCAGGCCATCGAGTGGTTCGACCTCGACGCTGTCGGCCGCTCGCCTTCGCGCTTCGACATGGCGAAGCTCATCAATCTCAACGCGCACTATCTGCGCGAGACGCCGGACGACGAGCTGCTGCCGATGGTGCTGCCGCGCGTCGAGGAGACGCTGGGCGCGAAGGTCGATGCGATCGGCTTGGAGCGTATCACGCGCGGCATGAACGGCGTGAAGCAGCGGTCGCGCACCCTGATCGAGCTTGCCGACAATCTCGTCTTCTATGCCCGCACCGGCGCGCCACCGATTGCCGACGACAAGGCCCGTGGGGTGCTGACGCCGGAGGCCAAATCGTTGCTCGGCAAGCTCGCTGCCGCTTTGGAAGCCGACGCGGCCAACTGGGGCGAGAAGCAGGTCGAGGACGCAGTACGTCGCTTCGCCGAAAGCATGGGCGTGAAACTCGGCCAGGTCGCGCAGCCGCTGCGCGTGGCCCTTTCGGGCTCGACCGTGTCACCCGGCATCTTCGAGGTAGTAGCGATCCTGGGTCCCGCCGAAACGCGCGCGCGATTGCTGGCAGCTGCCGGATAGCAAGGCGCTCTCGAAGGCGGGCAGTCTCCGGCCATGACTGCACGCGTCTGGATCTGGCTTCTGTCGCTTTCCGTCCTGTGGGGTGGTTCGTTCTTCTTCGCCAAGGTAGCCCTCGGCGAACTGGCACCCTTGTCGGTCGTGTTCGCTCGTGTGGCACTTGCCGCCATCGCGCTCAATTTCGTGTTGGCCCTCACCGTCGGCAGCCTGTTCCTGCGCAACGTGCCGTGGCGAAGCTTCTTCGCCATGGGTTTGCTGAACAATCTCGTGCCGTTCGCACTGATCTTCTGGGGGCAGACGCAGATCGCTTCGGGCCTCGCCTCGATCCTGAATGCCACGACGCCGCTCTTCACGATGGTCGTGGCTCATTTCCTGACGCGGGACGAACGGATCGATGCGATCAAACTCGGCGCTCTGACAATCGGCATCGGCGGCGTTGCCGTGCTCGTGGGTCCGGATGCACTGGCCGGGAGTCACGGCGTTCTGGGCCAGCTTGCCTGTCTCGGCGGCGCACTCTCCTATGCCTTCGCTGGAGTCTATGGCCGTCGCTTCAAGGCGATGGGCGTCGCACCCCTCGATGCCGCCGCCGGCCAGGTGACGGCCAGCACCATGTTGATTCTTCCAATCATGCAGATCGTCGATCAGCCCTGGACGTTGCCGGCATTTCCATCGGCCAGCGTATGGGCATCGTTGGTCGGACTGGCGCTGCTGTCGACGGCACTCGCATATGTCCTGTATTTTCGCATCCTTGCAGCTGCCGGTGCGACCAATCTTCTGCTCGTCACCTTTCTGATTCCCGCGACGGCGATCCTTCTCGGTGCCTCGGTTCTCGGCGAACATTTGCTGCCTCGCCATTTCGTCGGCATGGCCCTCATCGGGCTCTCGCTGGCGGCCATCGACGGTCGACTTTTAAGTTTCCTGCATACCGCGAAATAGCGGCCGGGCTGCACAATTGCGCCTTCCGGAGGGGCTTGTTAGGGTGCCGCCGAACCGGCGAGCAGCACCTGCGGGGTGCTCGCGCCTTGCCTGAATCGAGCTGAAAAGAGTTCACCAAATGGCCAAATCGACCGCGACGCTGACCGACAACGAAACCGGCAAATCCTATGAAATGCCGATCATCCACGGCACCCTCGGACCGCGCCTGGTCGATATCCGTAAATTCTACGGCGAATCCGGAATGTTCACCTATGATCCGGGTTTCACGTCGACAGGTTCGTGCGGATCGAAGATCACCTTCATCGACGGCGACGAGGGCATCCTTCTCCATCGCGGCTACAATATCGCCGACCTCGCCGAACAGAGCGACTTCATGGACGTCGCCTATCTGCTGATGAAAGGCGATCTGCCGAACAAGGCGCAGAAGGACAAGTTCGTCAAAGACATCACGAATCACACGATGATTCACGAGCAGCTCAGCCAGTTCTATCGTGGGTTCCGTCGCGACGCTCATCCGATGGCGATCTGCTGCGGAGTCGTCGGTGCGCTTTCGGCCTTCTACCACGACTCGCTCGACATCAACGATCCGCACCAGCGGATGGTCGCTTCCTATCGCCTGGTCGCCAAGATGCCGACCATCGCCGCGATGGCTTATAAGTATTCGGTGGGCCAGCCGTTCGTCTATCCGCGCAACGACCTCTCCTACGCCGCGAACTTCCTGCGCATGATGTTCTCGGTTCCGGCCGAGGAGTACGAAGTCAACCCGGTGATCGAAAAGGCGATGGACCGCATCCTGATGCTCCATGCCGATCACGAACAGAATGCGTCGACGTCGACGGTGCGCCTCGCCGGCTCTTCGGGTGCCAACCCGTTCGCCTGCATCGCCGCCGGCATTGCCTCGCTCTGGGGCCCGAGCCACGGCGGCGCCAATGAAGCCGTGATCAACATGCTGAACGAGATCGGCGGCAAGCAGAACATCCCGGGTTTCCTGTCCCGCGTTAAGGACAAGAACGATCACACCCGCCTGATGGGCTTCGGCCACCGCGTCTACAAGAACTACGATCCGCGCGCCAAGGTCATGCGTCAGACCTGCCACGAGGTCCTGACCTCGCTGGGCATCCAGCACGACCCGCTGCTCGAACTGGCCATGGAAATGGAGCAGATCGCGCTGAAGGACGACTACTTCGTCTCCAAGAAGCTCTATCCGAACGTCGATTTCTATTCAGGCATCATTTTCCGCGCGATCGGCATCCCGACGTCGATGTTCACCGTTCTCTTCGCAGTGGCTCGTACGGTCGGCTGGATCTCGCAGTGGAACGAGATGATCGAAGACCCCGACCAGAAGATCGGCCGTCCGCGTCAGTTGTACAACGGCCAGACCGAGCGGCCGTACAAGCCGCTCCATATGCGCGGATAACAACATTCGCTGTCCGGGGGGAAAGCGAGAAGAACATGGCGAGATCGTCATTCGGGCCGCGCCGGGCAACGACCTGGACGGCCTCAGAGCACCAAAAGCCGATGCCGCGAATCGTGCGGCTCGGCCGGCCAGCCAACGACAATTTCCGGCAACCGGGATGGTTGACGCGAGCCGTCGTGCTGGGCCTTGCCGGCCTTCTCCTGACCTTCGTGCTGGCGGAGTGGCGCTTCTTCTGAGCGCCACTCGTGAGCCGGCCTTATGCGATCACGAGGCCGATCATCTTGAACCACTGACATTGCTGGTGCCTACTCCGCCTGCATCTGCAGGGGAGCCACCATGCAAATCAACGGCGTCGCCCATACCTTCATCACAGCGGGCAACTTCGCAGCGGCCCGGGAGTTCTACGGCAAGCTCCTGCCGTTTCTGGGCATGACCATCGTGGCCGACACCCACAATACGTTCTACGGCGTAGGCGGTCGCACCGGCTTCGGCATCCATGCCCCTACCCCCGAGGTTGCCGGCCAACGCTTCCGGCAAGGCGCCGTGGGCCTCCATCACCATTGCTGGCGTGCGCGGGAGCGTGGCGACATCGACGAGGTGCATGCCTTCCTGAAATCAATCGGCGCGACGATCGTCCATCCGCCGCGCGAAGACGCCTTCGCCCCGGGTTACTACTCGGTCCTGTTCGAGGATCCCGATGGAACGCGGCTGGAGATCAACTACGTCCCCGGCCAAGGCCTGTTGGCGCCCGGTCAACGCATCGGCGGCGGCTATGGCGACGGCACGCAGAACCGATAGCGGCCGAAGCCGCCAAGGCGCGCTTACTTGCGCTCGATCAGCTCGATCTTGTAGCCGTCGGGGTCTTCGACGAAAGCGATGACCGTCGTGCCGAACTTCACGGGCCCGGGCGCGCGCGTGACCTTGCCGCCGGCCTTGGTGACCTGATCGCAGACGCCCGCAACGTCCGGCACGCCCACGGCGAGATGGCCGAAACCCGTGCCGAGTTCGTAGGGCTTCTCCTGTCCCCAATTGTGGGTCAGCTCGACGACCGCATGTTCGGGTTCGTCGCCGTAGCCGACAAACGCCAGGCTGTACTTGCCGTCCGGCACGTCGCGCTTGCGCAGCAGCTTCATGCCCATCGGTCCGGTGTAGAAGGCCAGCGACTTGTCGAGATCCATGACGCGGATCATCGTGTGGAGCATGCGATAGTTGGCGGCTGCGTCAGGCATGTCCCTCTCCTCTTTGGCCCTGATCCTATCTATCCCTGATCATGGCGGCGAATGTGGCCTCGGCCGCGACTTTGCCCTCGACCATAGCCCGACCCGAGAATTTCCAGACGTTGGCTCGGCTTTGCACCTTCTGGACGTGCAGCTCGAGGCGGTCTCCTGGCACGACCGGGCGACGGAAACGCACGCCGTCGATCGACATGAAGTAAACCAGCTTGCCTTCCGAGGAGGCGCCGAAGGTCGCAACGACCAGGACACAGGCAGTCTGTGCCAGGGCCTCGACGACCAGCACGCCCGGCATCACCGGATCGGAAGGAAAGTGCCCCTGGAAGAACGGCTCGTTGATGGTGACGTTCTTGATGCCGACAGCGCTCTGGTCGAGCTGCATGTCGACGACCTTGTCGACCATGAGCATCGGGTAGCGGTGCGGGATCATCTGCAGGATCCGCCTGATGTCCACCGAAGTCGCCGTGGCGACGCTGGCCTTGTCAGCTTGTACGTTCATGACCGCGACATCTCCCATCAGAAGCGCGTGCCGAAGCTGAAGCGTATGTTCTGTTGCTTGTCCCACGGCTCGTATTGGACCGGCCAGGCATAGTCAATTCGGATCGGGCCGAACGGCGACACCCATTGGATGCCGATGCCAGCCGCGACGCGCATCAGCTGGCTGTCCAGAACCGACGTCGTGTTGGTCGTCGACGTCTGGACACCCCACAACGAACCGATATCGATGAACGCCTTGCCGAGAAGCGCAACTTCCTTCGGCACGAAGGGCAGCGGATAGGAAAGCTCTGCCGTGCCGGTGTAGTAGTACTGGCCGCCGAGCGAATCGGTGGTGCCCGCGTCGCGCGGACCGATGCCGCCGACCGCGAAGCCGCGCAGCGTATCGCCGCCGATAAAGAACAGGTTGTTCAGACGGACGTAGGAGCCACCGTACGGCAGGACCAGGCCGACCGAGCCGCCGATCGACGCTACGACGTCCTCGAAGAGCGAGTAGTAATAGACCGCATCGGCCGTCGTGCGGACATACTGCTCGGTGCCGATCGCACCGGCAACGGCCACCGTGTTGCGGACCAGGAAGCCCTTGGTCGTGTTCAGGCGCGTGTCGCGGGTATCCCAGAGGATCGTCTCGGAGAGTTCCGACACGACCTGGGTGCCGGCCTGCGCCTGGATGATCGGCGAAGCCCAGAACTGCACGTTGTAGATGTCGGTCTGACGCAGCGTGTATCGCACGAGCTGCCGGAGGTTTTCGCTGTAGGCCCAGCCGGCGCGGAGCGCGAAGCCCAGGCTGCGGTCGCTATAGCTCGCGACGTTCTGACGGTCGTTCGATGTTCTGAAGAGATCGAAGCCCGCCGAAACCTGCCGGTCCATGAAGTAAGGCTCTGTGAAGCCAAGGTCGATGACCGTGCTCAAGGTACCCAGCGACAGGCCGAGGCGCAGTTCCTGCCCCTTGCCCAGCAGGTTGCGTTCCTTGACCGAAATATCGCCGACGATACCTGCAGTCGACGAGTAACCCGCACCGAAGGAGATTTCACCTGTGCTCTGCTCGACGACCTGGACTTCCAGGTTGGTCTTGTCTGGCGCGGAGCCGGGCGCCGCGGAAACGTCGACCTTCTCGAAGAAGCCGAGGTTGCGCAGGCGCTGCTGGCTGCGGCGGACCTTCGCGGTACTGAAGGCATCGCCTTCGGCCAGGCGGAATTCGCGCCGGATCACCTTGTCGAGGGTTCGCGTATTGCCCGAGATGTTGATGCGCTCGACGTAGACTCGCGGCCCTTCCTGAACGTCGAATGTGACGTCCACGGTCAGGTTGTCCCTGTTGCGCCGAATGTTCGGACGAACGTCGACGAACGCGTAGCCCAGCGTGCCGACCGCCTCCGAAATGTTGGAAACGGACTTCTCGACCTCGTCGGCGTCGTACCATTCGCCTTCGCTCATGGTCAGGAAGCCCTTGATCACATCGACGTCGAGGCCCTGGAAACGGCTGGTGACGTCGACCTTCCCGAAGCGATAGCGCTCGCCCTCGTTGATCGTGAAGGTGATGAAGAAGCCTTCACGATTGGGCGCAAGCTCGGCGACCGCGGAAACGACGCGGAAATCGGCGTAGCCTTCCGAGAGATAGAACTTGCGCAGAAGCTCTCGGTCGAGATTCAGACGGTCCGGGTCGAAACGATCGTCCGACGACAGGAAACGCCACCAGGCGCTTTCGCTCGTCCGGATCTTGCCGCGCAGCGTGCCGTCGCCGAACGCCTCGTTGCCGACGAAGCTGATCCGCTTGACGCCCGTAA
This sequence comes from Reyranella massiliensis 521, assembly GCF_000312425.1. GTDB lineage: Bacteria > Pseudomonadota > Alphaproteobacteria > Reyranellales > Reyranellaceae > Reyranella > Reyranella massiliensis. The sequence goes on from NZ_HE997181.1 coordinate 2,202,665, forward strand.
CGTCGCCCTCGTTGATTTCGAAGACGAGGTCGACACGACCCTGCTCCAGGTTGATGACCTTCGGCTCGACCGATGCATTGTAGCGGCCGCTGCGGCGGTAGATGGTCAGAATGCGCTCGACGTCGGACTGTACGCGCGCGCGCGTGAACACCTGTCGAGGTTTGGACTGCACTTCGTCGCGCAGTTTGTCGTCCTCGATTTTGCTGTTTCCCTCGAACGCGACACGATTGATGATCGGGTTCTCGGTGACCTTCACGACGAGGGTCGAGCCCTGCATCTGGATCACGACGTCGGAGAAAAGCCCGGTCGCGAACAGCGCCTTCAGCGAGCGGTCGGCCGCAGCAGCGTCGTAAGGCTCGCCGGGCTTCAATTGCAAGTAGGAGCGAATCGTCGCCGCTTCCGAACGAACATTGCCATCGATCTGAATGGCCTGAATCGTCCCGCCGGCCGCACCCCGCTGGGCGTGCGCCGTCGTACTGAACATGAGAATTGCAGCAACGGCCAGTACGGCCCAACGAAAGATCAAACTCACCCCCGGCGCCTGCCAGACCTTACCGATGGCCAAACCCGCGAACGCAGCTTCATAAACCGGCATCTGGGACTTCGTCATCCCTTTTGTCCCCTGCCTTTTTCCCACAGGTTCGCGCCACTCACCGCAGCAACAGCCTGATGTCATTGAATGTCGCTATCAGCGCCATGCCGATGACAAGAGCAAAACCCAACTTCAATCCGACCTCCTGAGCCCTGAGACTAAGCGGCCGGCCACGTACTGCCTCATAGAGGTACATGGCGAGATGCCCTCCGTCGAGCATTGGGACGGGCAGCAGGTTGAAAACCCCGAGCACGACCGACAAGGCGATGACAAGATTGAGAATGCCACCCCACCCGGCATGCGACGCCTCGCCTGCTGCCTTGGCAATGCGAATAGGCCCGCCAAGTTCATCCACAGGTCTTGCTGCCGTCAATATCTGACCCATCGATGTGTAGAACATCGTGGTCATGCTCCAAACCGCATTCACCCCCGCCCCCATGGCGCCGATGACACCCTGGTGGCGGTATTCCGTGACGGCCGCCGGGCGAACGCGCAGCCGGCCAATTGCCTGTTCCTTGCCAGCGCAGTCGTGCGTTTTGTCGGCGATCGGGACGACCGTAGTCTCCCGGCGCTGACCGTCACGCTCATAGGTGACGGTCACGGGTTGGCCACCACGGCTGCCGATCAGTTCGGGGATCCGCGAAAAATAATCCACCGGCTTCCCGTCGATCGACAGCAAAAGGTCGCCGACCTTCAGGCCAGCCGCCTCCGCCGGACTGTTGGCCGTGAAACCACCAACGACCGGCCGGATGAGCTGGTCCATGCCGAGGTCGCCATAGCGCAGCGTGTTGTTGTAGCGATCCGTCCGCTCGCAGAATTGTGGGGCAATCTCGCCCCGCAGGAGTTGCCCGTCGCGCCGATACTCGATCGGCATCGGCTTGGCCAGATAGAGGATTTGCGAGTCCTGGATGTCCTCGTAGCGGTCGACGCGCTTGCCGTTGAGACCGACGACCACGTCCCCACTGCGCAGCCCTGCACGGGCGGCCGGCCCTTCTTGCTGCACGGCGACAATGGCCGGCGAGTACGGCTCGCCCATGACGTAAAAGACGCCTGTCAGCAGCACAAAGGCGAACAACAGGTTCGCCATCGGGCCGCCCAGCACGACAGCCGTGCGGGCATAGAGCGGCTGACTGAAGAAGGCGCGCCGCCGGTCGGCTGACGAAAGGGGCTGATCGGTGGGCGTGGCGCTGGTTTCGTCGCTGTCGCCCAGGAACTTCACATAGCCACCCAGTGGAATGGCCGAAATCTTCCACCGAGTCCCGTTGCGATCGGTCCAGCCGATGATTTCCGGTCCAAAGCCGATGGAGAAAACCTCGGCATGAATGCCGAAGCGCCGGGCCACCCAATAGTGACCGAACTCGTGGACGAACACGAGCAGCGTCAGGACCAGAATGAAATACGGGAGATATGTCGTGAAAAGGCTGGCGACGCTTTGCATGGTTCAGTGGATCATGGGTTCTGGTTTAGTTCAATTGCTCAGCTCTTTGCCCTTGCAGATCTCCTCGGCCCTCCTCCGGGCCTCCAGATCCGCCGCCTTGACCTGGTCGAGGGTTTCCACAGGGTTTGCCAAGCCACTCCAGCCGGCCATGACATCCTCGACTGTACGGGCAATGTCGAGGAATCCGATACGGCGGGCCAGGAAGGCCGCCACCGCCGCTTCGTTCGCCGCATTCAGCACGACCGGTGCAAACCCACCAATGACCAACGCTTCGCGCGCCAGACGTAGCGCTGGAAAACGGCCAGAATCGGGCCGCTCGAAAGTGAGTGCAGACAATTGCGCGAAGTCGAGCCGCGCGGCCGGGCCATCGATCCGCGCAGGCCAGCCCAGGGCATGGGTAATCGGCACGCGCATGTCGGCCGTACCGAGCTGGGCCAAAACCGAACCGTCACGATAGGCGACCATCGAATGGATGACGGATTGGGGGTGCACCACGATCTCGACCTGCTCTTCCGGCAGGCCGAAGAGCAGATGCGCCTCGATAAGTTCGAGCCCCTTGTTCATCAGTGTCGCCGAATCGATCGAAATCTTGGCGCCCATGTCCCAGTTAGGGTGGGCCAACGCCTGCTCCGGCGTGGCTTCGGCCATGTCCGCCAGCGACCAGTTGCGGAACGGGCCACCCGACGCGGTGAGGATCAGCCGGTCGACGGCGTGGCGCTGCTGCGGCTCGAAGACCTGGAAGATCGCATTGTGTTCCGAATCGACTGGCAACAACTTGCCGCCTGAACCCTCGATGGCCTCGAACAGCAGACGTCCCGCGCAGACGACGGCTTCCTTGTTCGCCAGCGCCACCATGGCGCCGCGGCGCGCGGCGGCGAGTGTCGGCGCAAGCCCCACGAACCCCACGATGGCGGCCATCACCCATTCGGCCGGCCGCGATGCCGCTTCGATCACGGCGTCTGGTCCGGCGGCAACCTCGATCGACGTGCCGGCCAGTGCTTCCTTCAGAGCGTGGAAGCGGGCGGGATCCGCGACCACGGCGAGGCGTGCCTTCAGCCGTCTCGCCTGCTCGGCCAGCAATTCAACAGCCGAACCGGCCACGAGCGCTTCGACACGATAGCTGGCGGGGTCACGGGCGATGAGGTCGACCGTGCTCTGGCCGACCGAGCCGGTCGAACCGAGGATCGTCACGCCGCGTGGACTGCCGTGCGAAGGCGCCGTCCACTTTGTCATATCCAGGGCCATGTCTCGCCCACGATCAGCCGCACCAGACCGACGGCAACCAGCACTGCGATCAAGCCATCGACCCGGTCGAGCAGGCCACCATGTCCGGGGATCAGCCGACCGCTGTCCTTCACTCCTGCCCGTCTCTTGGCAGCAGACTCTAGCAGATCGCCCAGCTGGCCGACGACGGCCAGTCCCGCGCCGATCAAAGCCAAAGGAAGCGTCTCGCCGAGCCCGAATGCGTAGCCGACGGCAGCACTCGCCATCGCGGACCAGGCCATCCCCCCGATCAATCCCGCCCATGTCTTGCCAGGGCTGATCCGGGGCGCCAGTTTCGCGCCGCCGGCCGCTCTGCCGACGAAGTATGCTCCAATGTCGGTGGCCCAGATGCAGACCAGGATCCAGATCAGGGTTTCGCGGCCCAAGCTTGGCTGATGGCGTATCCACAGGAGCGCGGTCACGGCAGCCAGCGTGTAGCCCCAGGCCAGCATCCGCAGAACAGGATTGCCGCGCGTCAGCCGCGTCCACTCGAAGAGCATCAGCGGCGCCGCAAGGGCTGCCACGAGATCGATCCAGGGATAGCCGAACCAGACGGCGGCCAGCAGCAGCGGACCGAGCACCGCAGCCGACAGCAGCCGCAAGGCCAAGCCCGCGAACCGCCCGCCACGACTCGTCGGAGCTTCAGCTCCCGACGCCGCCATAACGCCGCTCACGCCGACGGAACTCGGCCACTGCCTGTTCCAGATGTTCCTTGCCGAAGTCCGGCCACAGCGTGTCGACGAAAACCAGCTCCGAGTAGGCGCACTGCCAAAGGAGAAAGTTGCTGATCCGCTGTTCGCCACTGGTCCGGATGAGAAGATCCGGATCGGGCACGCCGGCCGTAAGGAGTTCGCGCTCGAAGGTATTCTCGTCGATACTGTCCGCTGTCAGCTCGCCGGCGGCGACGCGCTGCGCCAAGGCGCGGGCGGCGCGTACGATCTCAGCGCGCGAGCCGTAGTTGACGCATATATTGACGTCGATTCGATTGTTGCCCTGCGTCAGTTTCTCGGCCTCGGCGATATCGCGCACGATGTCGGGCGCCAGCCCTTCGCGATTGCCGATCACCCTGAGGCGCGCGCCGTTCTTGCGCAGCTCGTCCAGCTCGCTGCGGAGATAGTGGCGCAGCAATCCCATGAGATCGCTGACCTCGTCGGGGGGGCGCGCCCAATTCTCCGTGGAAAAGGCAAACAGCGTCAGCACCGGAATGCCGAGTTCGCCGGCCCCGCGCACCACGCGTCGCACGGCATCGGCGCCGCGGCGATGACCTGCCACTCGCGGCAACCCCCGCGCCTTTGCCCAACGCCCGTTGCCATCCATGATGATGGCAACGTGGTGGGGCTCCGACGCTCCGCCGGAAGCTGCGGGAAGCGGCGCCGTCGACATCAGACCGTCTTGATCTCTTTTTCCTTGTGCGCCAGCGAGTCGTCGACGAGCTTCACGAAGCGATCCGTGAGCTTCTGCACCTCGTCGGACTTCTGGCGGTGCTCGTCTTCCGAGATCTTGTGATCCTTCTCGGCCTTCTTGAGCGCTTCCATGCCGTCGCGGCGCACGTTGCGAACAGCGACGCGGCCCTGCTCGGCGTACTTGTGGGCGAGCTTGGCGAGCTCGTTACGGCGCTCGGTCGTGAGTTCGGGAATCGGGATGCGGATCATCTGGCCATCCGGCGCCGGATTGAGACCGAGGCCGGCCTCGCGAATCGCTTTGGCCGTCGACACGACCAGGCCTTTGTCCCAGACGCTGACCGTCAGCAACCGCGGCTCGGGGGCGCTCACCGTGCCGACCTGATTGAGCGGCATGCGTTGGCCATAAGCTTCGACGACAACCGGATCGAGCAGATTGACCGAAGCGCGCCCCGTCCGCAGACCCGTGAATTCCTTCTTCAAGGCATCCAGGGCACCCTGCATGCGCTTCTCGAGCTCCTTGAGATCGGCAGTCATGATCAGGCCTCGTCCTTGATGATGGTGAATGTACCTTCGCCGCGCATCGTCTCCGCGAAGGCGCCGGGCTTGTGGATATCGAATACGATGATCGGGATGCGGTTCTCGCGAGCGAGCGAGATGGCTGACGCATCCATCACCTGCAGGTCGCGCGACAGCACGTCCATGTAGGTCAGCGTATCGTAACGCTTGGCGTTCTTGTCCTTGCGCGGATCGGCTGAGTAGACACCGTCGACCTGCGTACCCTTCAGCAATCCGTCGACGCCCATCTCGGCGGCACGAAGAGCGGCGGCCGTATCCGTCGTGAAGAACGGATTGCCTGTGCCGGCGGCGAAGATCACGACACGGCCCTTCTCCATATGACGGGCTGCGCGGCGCCGGATGTAGGGCTCGCACACGGTAGTCATCGGAATGGCCGACTGGACACGCGTCTGCAGGCCCTGGCGCTCCAGCGCGCTTTGCATCGCAAGTGAATTAATCACGGTCGCCAGCATGCCCATGTAGTCGCCGCTCGCGCGGTCCATGCCGGATGCCGCAGCAGAAACGCCACGGAAAATATTGCCGCCACCGATCACGAGACAAACCTGCACGCCCATAGCGTGCACGGTCTTCACTTCCTGCGCGACCATCGAAACCATGTCGGGATCGAGGCCATATTCCCGATTCCCCATGAGCCCCTCGCCAGAGAGCTTCAGAAGGACGCGGCGATAACGGGGACCCGACGGCATCAGATTCCTCTGATTACGTTGTCTTGGGCGCGCAAGCCCAGTGCTCGCGCGCCAGTGATAATTTTAATACTACTTCTTGAGCTGGGCGGCCACCTCGGCCGCAAAATCCTCGGCCTTCTTCTCGATGCCTTCGCCCAGCGCGAAGCGCAGATAGCCTGCGAGACGAACCGGCGCGCCGACTTGCTTTGCCGCGTCCTCGACCACCTTCGAGATCTTGGTCTTGCCGTCCATCACAAAGGCCTGCTCGAGCAGGACGACTTCCTGATGGAACTTGCGCAGACCACCTTCGACCATCTTGGCGATGATGTCGCCTGTCTTGCCGCTCTGGCCCGCCTTCTCGGCGAGAACCGCACGCTCCCGCTCGATCACCGTCGGATCCAGCTCGGCCACCGTCAACGACTGCGGGTTGGTCGCGGCCACGTGCATGGCGAACTGCTTGCCGAGGGCGGCGAGCTTGGCCTTGTCGCCCGTCGACTCGAGCGCGACCAGCACGCCGATCTTGCCGAGGTCCGGCGCGACAGCGTTGTGCGTGTAGGCCACCACGACGCCATCGGAGACCGACAGGGACGCAGCGCGGCGCAGGCTCATGTTCTCGCCGATCGTGGCGATCAGGTTGGTAAGTTCGCCCTGCACGTCACGGCCGGTGCCGGGGAACGGCGCGGCCGCCACCTTGGCGAGATCGCCGCCGTTTTCGAGGGCGAGCTTGGACGCTGCCGTGACGAACTTCTGGAACTGCTCGTTGCGGCCGACGAAGTCGGTCTCGGCATTGACCTCGATCGCGGCACCCGATGTGCCGTTCGCCGCGACGCCCACCAGACCCTCGGCGGCAACACGGCCGGCCTTCTTCGAGGCCGCAGACAGGCCCTTGGTGCGCAGCCAGTCGATCGCCTTCTCGATGTCACCCTGAACTTCGTTCAGCGCTTTCTTGCAATCCATCATGCCCGCGCCGGTCTTCTCGCGCAGTTCCTTGACGAGGGCAGCCGTGATCTCAGCCATTGTAGTGCTCCGTGACTCGTTGGTGTGACAAGGGCCGGTCTTCCGACCGGCCCCGTTCGTCTCTTGTCGATGAGGGGCCTGGCCTACGCGGCCGGCGACGCCTCGGCGCCAGCGCCGTCTTCCGCCGCCGGAATTTCTTCTTCGGGCTGTTCCGTCAGTTCACCGATGTCGCCGCCGGAGGCAGCGATCTCGGCACGAATGCCGTCGAGAACCGAAGCGGCCATCAGATCGCAATAGAGCGACACGGCGCGGATGGCATCGTCGTTGCCCGGGATCGGGAAATCGACGCCGTCCGGATCGGAGTTGCTGTCGAGCACCGCCACGATCGGAATGCCGCGCTTGCGGGCTTCCTGAACGGCGATCGCTTCCTTGTTGGTGTCGATGATGAACAGCATGTCGGGCGTGCCGCCCATTTCCTTGATGCCACCCAGCGACCGCTCGAGCTTGTCGCGCTCGCGCGTCAGGTCGAGCTGTTCCTTCTTGGTCAGGCCGACGACGTCGCCCTTCAGGCGCTCGTCGAGTTCGCGCAGACGCTTGATCGAGGCAGAGATGGTCTGCCAGTTCGTGATCATGCCGCCCAGCCAGCGGTGGTTGACGTAGTACTGGCCGCAGCGCCGCGCTGCATCGGCAACGCGATCCGCCGCCGCCGCCTTGGTGCCGACGAACAGCACGCGGCCGCCGCTGGCAACGACATCACGAACCTGCCTCAGCGCCTGCTCAAGCAACGGCACGGTCTTGGTGAGGTCGATGATATGGACCCCGTTGCGCACCCCGAACAGGTACGGCTTCATCTTGGGGTTCCAGCGGCGCGTGTGATGGCCGAAATGGACGCCGGCCTCGAGCAGCTGGCGCATCGTAAACGTCGGCATGGTCATGATGCCGTTCTCCTTTTCCGGTTGAGCCTCCGCGGGCGTCGTCCATTTCTGGACACCGGAGCGAGCGCCGGGATGTCTCCCCGTCGACCGCAAACCCGCGTGCGAAGTGGCGCGTTTCTAGTGGTTTGCGCCGCCAAATGCAAGCGCCAGTCGAATCAATGGCTTAGGCGATGATCTGAGCGATCTCCTCAGCCAGCTTGAGCAGCGAAAGGGGCGCACTCCCCTCGGCCTTGTTGTTGGCGGTGATCCAGACCTTGCGGCCCGCCTTGAAAGCCGCAGCCGCCATGCGAGCCAGGATCCGGCGGGTTTCGCCATCCTCGTCAACCAGCTTGTCGAACGGTTCGTAACGCTGCTTGGCGGCCTGGTAGAGAAAGCCCCGGTGCAAATTCCAGCGAACCACCAGGTCGCCCGGCGTATCCCCGTCCAGGGCCTTGAGGGCAGCTTCCTGGCGTTCGACCTCGGGCATACGGTCATGCAGGCCGACACAGTAGCGCACGCCTCCCCGGCCGAGCATGCGCATCAGCCGCGGCGTCAGCAGCTCGGGGTTTCGCAGTTCCAGAGCGTAAATTGGACGGTGCTTCCCCAGCTCCCGCGGAAGGGCCGCAAAGAAGGCCTCCAGCCGCTCCACGATCAAGGAGGCGTCCTCGACCAGCCCACGCGGCAGCGGCGAGACCTGGAACACCAAAGGCCCCGCCTTGCCTTTCAGCCCTTCAAGGCAGGGCAGGACGAACTCCCGCGCGGCAATTGCGGCATCCAGGAAGTGCGGGTTGGCGACCTTGCCCCTGCCCTCCTCATCGCGCATCACCGCATCACAGACGATTGCCGGCGCCTTAACCACGAAGCTGAAATGCTCGGGCACCTGGCTGGCATAGCGCGCGTACTCGACGGCCGAGATCGGCGCGTAGAACGTGCGATCGAGGCTGACCGTGCGCAGCAGCGGAATCTCGGCATAAGCGGCCAGTCCCTTGCGGCTGAGCGTCACCTGAGGATGAACGCCGTCGTAGATCAAGCCGCGCCAGCCCGGAAAGAACCACGAGGACGTGCCCAGCCGAATGTCGGTCGGCAATACGGGCGCCTGCAGCAGCGGCGAATCCATCGCCGGCCGGACATCGCCCGCCGTGGCTTTGCGCCGGACGGGCGGTGCCGAAGTTTCGAAGAGGCCGGGCTGGCGGCTCAAATCTCCTCCACCTGTGCAATGCCCGGCAGACTGCCGATGACATCGCGCAGGCCGCCCGCGATCGAATAGGTCCCTGGCAAGGTGACCTCTGCTTCGGACTCGTCGGTCATCGGCACGACAAGCGTCACACGCCCGCGTCCGCGTTTGCCGTCGAGCGCTTTACGCAGCGCTTCCAGCGCCACCGGATCGGAGATCACAATACGCAAGCCCGCCGCGGCATTCGCAACGGCATCGTCCAGCTTCTCGACGGTCTGCGCCGTCAGCTTCACCTGCTCGCCGTCTAGCCGTCCGTCGGCCGAGATCAGCACCGCCTGCCCCGCTTCGAGAAGATTGCGCTTGCTGCCCAGCAGCTCGCTGAAGACGGTCAGCTCGAAGGCGCCGGACTGATCGGAGCATTGAACGAAGGCAAAGCGATTGCCCTTGGCCGAGGTCCGCTCCATGCGGTCGATCACGGTACCCGCCAGCTTGATCCGGCCCGGCGTACCACGCGCCAGCAACGCCGGCAGATCGGCTGCGCGGCAGACACCCAGTCGTTGCAGGCTGCGTTCGTAGGCGGCCAGCGGATGGGACGAGAGGTAGAAGCCGATCGCCGAGAACTCTTGCTGCAGCCGCTCCATCGGCGCCCAGTCCGGTACCTTCGGCAACTGGGGCCGGCGCTGGGCGGTGTCGTCGCCGAACAGGCTGTTCTGGTCGCTGCCCCGCGACTCGTGGGTTGCCTGGGAATGGCGCGTCAGCGCCTCGACGGCAGCAAAGGTCTGCGCCCGATTCTTGTTCAAGGTATCGAATGCGCCGGCACGAACGAGGCTCTCGACCAGGCGCTTGTTGATCACGCGCTGGTCCAGCCGCTCGGCAAAGTCGAACAGATCCTTGAAGGCGCCGTTCTCCACCCGCTCCTCGGTCAGCCGAACCATGGCTTCGCGGCCCACGCCCTTGATGGCGGCGAGCGCATAGCGGATCGCCTTCTTGCCGTCGGCATTGCGCTCCACGGTAAACTCGGCAGAGGAGCGGTTGACGTCGGGTGGTAGCAGCTCAACACCAATCTTCTCGAGGTCGCGCCGATAGCCGTTCAGCTTTTCGACGTTGCCCATATCGAGGGTCATGGTCGCGGCGAAGAATTCGACCGGATGATTGGCCTTGAGATAGGCCGTCTGGTAGCAGACCAGGGCATAGGCTGCAGCGTGGCTCTTGTTGAAGCCGTAGCCCGCGAACTTGTCGACCTGGTCGAAGATCGACGAAGCCTTGTCCTTCTTGACGCCGTTCTTTTCCGCGCCCTCGATGAAGCTCGCGCGCTGCGCATCCATCTCGGCCTGGATCTTCTTGCCCATGGCGCGGCGCAGCAGATCCGCGCCGCCAAGCGTATAGCCGCTCAGCACCTGCGCGATTTGCATGACCTGCTCCTGGTAGATCATGATGCCGTAGGTTTCCTTCAGGATTCCTTCCAGCAAAGGATGCAGGTAGTCGGGTTCCTCCTCGCCGTGCTTGCGCTTGATGTAGCTCGGGATGTTCTCCATCGGACCCGGCCGATAGAGCGCCACCACGGCGATAATGTCCTCGAAGCGGTCCGGCTTCATCTTGCGCAGCACGTCGCGCATGCCGTTGCCTTCAAGCTGGAACACACCGGAGCCATCACCCCGGGCCAGCAGCTCGAAACTCTTGCGATCATCGAGTGGCAACTTGGCGATATTGATCTTGTCCCGGCCGATCAGGTCGCAAGCTTTCTCGATCACCGTCAGTGTCTTGAGGCCGAGGAAGTCGAACTTCACAAGCCCCGCCGTCTCGACCCACTTCATGTTGAACTGGGTGGCCGGCAGCGAGTCCTTGCTGTCGGTATCGCGATAGAGAGGCACCAGCTCATCGAGCGGCCTGTCGCCGATCACGACGCCGGCGGCATGGGTCGAGGCATTGCGATAGAGGCCTTCTAGCTGCAGCGCGAGGTCGATGAGGCGCTTGATCTCCTCTTCTGCCGAATATTGCTCCTTGAGGAGCTGCTCGGTTTCCAGCGCCTTCGCCAACGTTACCGGATTGGCGGGATTATTGGGCACCAGCTTGCAGATGCGGTCGACCTGGCCATAGGGCATGCCCAGCACGCGGCCGACGTCGCGCAGCACGGCACGCGCCTGCAGCTTGCCGAAGGTGATGATGGCGGCGACGCGGTCGTGGCCGTATTCGTCGCGCACGTAGCGAATCACCCGGTCGCGCTTGTCCTGGCAGAAGTCGATATCGAAGTCCGGCATCGACACGCGTTCGGGATTGAGGAAACGCTCGAACAGCAGTCCCCAACGCAACGGATCGAGATCGGTGATCTTGAGCGACCAGGCGACAAGCGAGCCTGCACCGGAGCCACGACCGGGGCCGACCGGCACGCCGTTGTCCTTCGCCCATTGGATGAAGTCGGCCACGATCAGGAAGTAGCCGGCGAACCCCATCTTCTCGATCATGTCGAGTTCGTAGGTCAGCCGCTCCGTATAGCGCTCGAAGGTAATGTTCTCGGCCAGCCGGCCGAGCTGCTTCAGCTCGTCGAGACCGCCCTTTGCCAGGTCGCGCAAGGCCTCGCCTTCCGAGCGGCCCTCCAGCTTGGTGTAGCTGGGCAAGATCGGCTTGCGCGGCGTCGGCATATAGGCGCAACGCTGGGCGACTACGAGTGTGTTGTCGCAGGCCTCTGGCAGATCGGAGAACAGCTCGCGCATGGCGGCAGCCGGTTTGAAGTAGTGCTCCGGTGTCAGCCTGCGGCGGTTTGGGTCCTCGATATGGGCGCCCTGCTCGATGCAGAGCAGCACGTCGTGGGCCTCATACATCGAGGCCTTGGGAAAATGGACATCGTTGGTCGCAACTAGAGGCAGGCTGCGCTCGTACGCGAGATCGACCAACGGATCCTCGATCCGGCGCTCGATTTCCTCGCCGTGCCGCTGCAATTCAAGATAAAGCCGGCCGTCGAAAATCTTCTGCAGCCGCTCCAGCATATGCGTCGCAGCCGGCGTCTGCCCTGCCGCGAGCAGTCGGCCGATGCCGCTGCCGACGCTGCCCGTTACGGCCAGCAGTCCTTCGGTTTCCCCTTCGAGGTCCATCAGATGAAGGCCAGAGACCGAGCCGACCTTGAATTCGAGGTGGGCGCGGCTCACCAGCCGCATCAGGTTGAGATAGCCTGTCTCATTCTGGACCAGGAGCGTCAGCCAGTCGATCGCGAGCAGCTTGCTCGTGGTCGCGATGCCGCCCTCTTCCTCCCGGCGGATGCCAAGGTCGCACCCGATGATCGGCTGGATGCCCGACTTGGAGGCATACTGCGAGAATTCGAGAGCACCGAAGAGATTGTTGCGGTCCGTAACCGCGACGGCCGGCATGCTCTCCGCCTTGGCGAGAGACACAATGGTGTCGACCTTGTTCGCGCCTTCGGTGAGCGAATAGGCGGAACGGACTTTGAGATGGATGAAATCGGCGATGGCCACCCGCCATCATCGCCTTCAATCCTGTGGAAAGTTAGGCGCTCAGCAGACCGTCTTTGAGAACCACCGTGCGATCCATGCGCGCGGCCAGCTCCGGATTGTGCGTGGCAATCAGCGCCGCCATGCCGGTGCCGCGCGCCAGGGCAAGGAGCTGCCGGAACACCGTTTCCGACGTCGTGGAATCGAGATTGCCGGTCGGTTCGTCGGCCAGAAGAACACGGGGCGCGTTGGCGACGGCCCGTGCAATCGCCACGCGCTGTTGTTCGCCCCCCGAGAGGCGTCCCGGCCGGTGATCCAGACGGTCCGCGAGCTGCACCATCGACAGGAGCTCGGTTGCACGCTTGCGGGCCTCGTTTCGGGAAACCCCAGCCAGCATCTGCGGCAGCATCACATTCTCGACTGCCGAGAACTCGGGCAGCAGGTGGTGGTATTGATAGACGAAGCCCAGGAACTGCCGGCGCAATGTCGTGCGTTCCTTGTCGGCAAGCTTGCCGGCCGGCTTGCCATCGACCATGACTTCGCCCTCGTCCGGTCTCTCCAGCAAGCCAGCAATATGCAGCATCGTTGATTTGCCACTGCCGGACTGGCCGACCAGGGCTACGATCTCGCCGGGTTTCAGTTCGAGCGACACCCCGCGCAACACGTCTAGGCGCCGATCGCCCTGAATGAAGGTCCGCCGGATGCCCTGCAGGGCCAGCGGAGCTGCCGGATCATTCATGACGCAATCCTTCGACAGGTTCGATCCTCGTGCTCCGCCAGGCCGGATAGGCGGCCGCTATCAATGACAGCACGATCGCGACGGCAACGATCGACGTCACTTCGACGGCCTGCACCCGCACAGGCATGGAGGTGATGAAATCGACTTCGGCGCCGCCACTGCCCGCCGCGCCCGTGATCGTCGACAACAGGCGACCGATTGCGGGCATGTTTGCGCAAACCAGGAGCCCCAGCCCGGTTCCGATTACCGTACCGACCAATCCAACCGCCGCGGCGGCCATGAAGAAGGCTCGAACGATCGTTCGCGGCGTCGCCCCCATCGTGCGCAGGATGGCGATGCTGCCGCGCTTGACCCGGACCAACATGGTGAAGCTCGCGACGACGTTCATCGCAGCCACTACCACGATCAAAGTCAGGATAATGAACATCATCACACGCTCGACCTGTAAGGCACCGACGAAACGGGCATTGAGGCCCAGCCAATGGGAGATGCGGAGATCGTCTCGGCCGAGAGACTGGCGCAGCTCCTGCGCCAGCCGCGGTGCCGCGGCGGGGTCCTTCAGAAAGACATCGATCGAACTCACGGCATCGGGACCGTATTCGAGATCTTCCTGAAGCATGGCCAGCGGCATGAAGATCAGTGCGCTGTCGAATTCGTAGCGACGGGTCAGGAAAGTCGCCAGGACCTCGTAGTCCGTGTACCGCGGTGCAATCGTGCCATTCTCGTTGAGGCGATGGGTCACGACCGTCAGCATGTCGCCAACTCTCAGCATCAACGACTGACGCAGCCGCTCACCGACCACGACACCGGGTTTATCGCCAAAATCGGCCAGGTTGCCCTGAACGATATTCCCCGAAACGATCTCGCGATTGAGCAGGTCTTCCCGTGGCACGCCGCGTAGCAACGCACCGCGCGTCTGGCCGTGAACGCTTACCAGCGCCTGCCTCTCGAGCGTCGGGCGCACTGCCGTGGCGCCGGGCAAGGCCTGAAGCTTGGCCAAAAGCTCCGGCGTCGCTTTCAGCATGCCCTCGCGCGCGGTGACGACGATATGGCCGTTCATGCCGACGATCCGGGCCAGGAGCTGCTCGCGAAAGCCTCCCATGACAGAAAGGACTACGATCAACGTAGCCACCCCCAGTGCCACGCCGATCAGCGAGAAGATCGCGATGAAGGAGACGAATCCTTCGCGCTGGCGCGTCGCGAGGTAGCGCCAGGCCAGCCAGCGTTCGACTTCAGGCGCCCGGTCACTCACGGCGCAGGCCTTCCACGGGATCGAGACGCGCCGCGCGGGCCGCCGGATAGAGCGAAGCGAGCAAGGCGAAGACCAGCGCCATCATGGCGATGACCGCGACCTCTCCCCACTCGATCCGCGACGGTATTTCGGCCAGCAGATAGAGCGTCTCGTCGAACAAAACGATGTCGAAGGTCCGCTGCAGCCATTGGCGCAGCGCTTCGATATTGCGGGCGAAGGCAAGCCCCAGCACGACGCCCAGGATCGTGCCGATCCCGCCGATCGCCAAACCATCCAGCAGGAAGATCCGCAGAATGGCAGCCCTGCTCGCGCCCATCGTGCGCAGGATGGCGATGTCCGCCGTCTTGGTACGCACGAGCATGACCAGGCTGGAGACGATGTTGAAGGCCGCCACCAGCACGATCAGGGTCAGCACCAGGAACATCACATTGGTCTGTGCCTGGATGGCGGCGAAGAAGCCGACATTGGCCTGCAGCCAGTCGAATACCCAGCCCTGCGACCCGACGACCGTCGAAACCAGACGGCGCGTCTGCGGAACCGACGCGCCATCGGCGACGAAGATCTCGATACCCGTCACATCCGGCCCGAGATTGAGCAGGCGCTGGACCTCGGCGAGCGGCGCGTAGACGAAGTTGGCATCGTAATCGTACATGCCCGTGCAGAAGATCGCCGCCACCTCGGCGGAAACCGAGCGCGGCATCACGCCGAGCGGCGTGGCAATCGACACGGGCGACACGAGTTGCAGCCGGTCCCCCACCTTGACGCCCATCAGATCGGCCAGCCGCCGGCCGATGGCGACCGTAAAGTCGTCGTCGCCAAAGTTCTTGAGGCTGCCCCAGTCGATGGGCTTGTCGTCTTCGCCACGACAAAGACCTCGCTGGCGGCTCTGGACATCAGGCGGCCCTTCGATGGCGCTGGCAACGGGCAATCGGTTGCGCAGGTCCTGCGCGGCCATGCCCCGGACGACGACGCCGCGGACGCGGTCGCCGGCAACGGCCATGAGCTGGCCCTCGACCGAAGGCGCTGCCGTCACCACCCCCGGCACCTCGGCCAGACGTTTCAGCAGATCGGGCGTGGCCTCGATGGCGCCGCGGTTGCCCTGCACGCCCAGCTGCCCGCTGATGCTCGACATCTGACTCAGCATCTCGACACGAAAGCCGTTCATCACGGCCATCACGACGATCAAGGTGCCGACGCCCAGAGTGATGCCGATCAGCGAGAAGCCGGCGATTACCGAGATGAAGCCCTCCTCGCGGCGGGCCCGCAGATAGCGGAAGGCGATCAGGCGCTCGACGGCGGCAAAGGCCATGGCGGCGCCCCGCTCCCTTCTCAGCCGAACTTGTCGATGAGCTGCGCGAGGGCCTGTTCGAGGGGCAGCTCCTCGCGGGCGCCGGTCTTGCGGTTCTTGAGCTCGACCTTGCCGGCCGCCAGTCCCTTGGGACCGATGATCACCTGCCAGGGGATGCCAATCAGGTCCATGTCTGCAAACTTGGCGCCCGGCCGTAGGTCACGATCGTCGTGCAGCGCCTCGACGCCCTTGGCCGCCAGTTCGTCGTAGAGTTTCTGGCAGGCGCCGCCGACCGCCGCGTCGTCGGGCTTCAGGTTGACGATCGCCACCTTGAACGGCGCCACCGACTCCGGCCAGACGATGCCGGCATCGTCATGACTCGCTTCGATGATGCCGCCGACCAGGCGCGACACGCCGATGCCATAGGAGCCCATCTCGACGGTGACCTGCTCGCCGCCAGGGCCAGCGACCACGGCATTCATCGGCTTGGAGTATTTGGTGCCGAAATAGAAGATATGACCGACCTCAATGCCGCGGGCCGCCAGACGGTCGCCTTCGGCCAGCGCCTCGAAGGCCTTGGCATCGTGCATTTCGTCCGTGGCGGCATAGAGCGACGTCCACTCGTTGACGATCGGCTGCAGATCCGACGTGTAGTCGATCTTGCGGCTCAGGATATCCTTGTCGACCAGCCCCTTGTGACAGAACACGGCACTTTCGCCGGTATCGGCCAGGATAATGAACTCGTGGCTGAGATCGCCGCCGATCGGGCCGGTGTCGGCGCGCATTGGGATCGCCTTCAGCCCCATGCGGGCGAAGGTGCGCAGATAGGCCACGAACATCTTGTTGTAGGAATGAACGGCGCCGGCCTTGTCGATGTCGAACGAGTAATTGTCCTTCATCAGGAATTCGCGGCCGCGCATGACGCCGAACCGCGGCCGCACCTCGTCCCGGAACTTCCATTGGATATGGTAGAGGTTCTTCGGCAGGTCGCGGTAGCTCTTCACCCCATCGCGGAAGAGGACGGTGATCATTTCCTCGTTGGTCGGGCCATAGAGCATCTCGCGATCATGACGATCCATGATGCGCAGCATCTCGGGGCCATAGGCGTCGTAGCGGCCACTCTCGCGCCACAGGTCGGCCGACTGAATGGTCGGCATCAGCACTTCCTGGGCGCCGGCAGCGTTCTGCTCTTCGCGGACAATGCGCTCGATGTTCCGCAATACCCGAAGGCCGAACGGCAGCCAGGCATAGATGCCGGCGCTGGTCTGGCGAACAAGGCCGGCGCGCAGCATGAGGCGGTGCGAGACGATCTGCGCTTCTGAGGGAGTCTCCTTCAGGGTCGGCAGAAAATACTGGCTCATCCGCATGCTGAATTGGTCCTTGCCGTCGAGGCTTCTTGAAGATGGTCGGAATGGCGGCGGACTGTAGGGAACGGCTCAGATAAAGGCAAACCAAGGCGTACCGCTGGGCTCTCCCAGCTGGTTTTGCACAGGGCGATGCCCGCACACTGCAAGCAGCATCAGGGGGAGAGCAGATGCTCGAACAAGTCTTCAAGCTGAGCGCGAACGGCACATCCGTCCGCACCGAACTCGTCGCCGGTCTCACGACCTTCTTGACCATGGCCTACATCATCTTCGTCAACCCGGCCATCCTTGCCGATGCCAAGATGCCGTTCGGCGCTGTCTTTACGGCCACTTGCGTCGCCGCGGCCATCGGCTGCTTCCTCATGGCATTTCTGGCGAACTACCCGATCGCCCTGGCGCCAGGCATGGGGCTCAATGCCTACTTCGCCTACGGCGTGGTCGGCGGCATGGGCTACAGCTGGCAGATCGCGCTGGGCTGCGTCTTCCTCTCGGGCATTCTCTTCCTGATCATCAGCGTGCTGCCGATCCGCGAATGGATCGTCAATGCGATCCCGAAATCCCTGAAGATGGCGATCGCGGCCGGCATCGGCCTGTTCCTTGCCCTGATCGCCCTGAAGAACGCCGGCATCGTCGTCGCCCATCCGGCGACCCTGGTCACGCACGGCAAGCTCGTGAGCTGGCCGGTCCTCATGGCGGTCCTGGGCTTCGCTCTGATCATCGGCCTCGAATACCGCCGCGTCATGGGCGGCGTGATCATCGGCATCCTGGTGGTCACGGTGATCTCGATCCTGGCCGGCCAGCAGAAATTCGTCGGCATCTTCGACGTGCCGCCCTCCATCGCCCCGGTATTTCTCCAGATGGACCTCGCGGGCGCCATGAAGGTCGGGCTGGTGACCGTGGTTTTCGCCTTCCTGTTCGTCGACCTGTTCGACAATACCGGCACTCTGATCGGGCTTGCCCATCGCGGCGGCTTCATGCGGCCTGATGGAACCGTGCCCCGTCTGCGCGGCGTCCTGATCTCCGACAGTGCCGCGGCGGCGATTGGTGCCGCGGTCGGGACGTCGACGACCACGAGCTATATCGAGAGCGCATCCGGCATCAACGCCGGTGGTCGGACAGGCCTGACCGCGGCAGCCGTCGGCGTTCTATTCCTGCTCGCGCTGTTCGTGGCACCACTCGCCGGTTCGATTCCGGCGTACGCAACGGCACCGGCTCTCCTCTACGTCGCCTGCCTGATGGCGCGCGGTCTCACGGAAGTGGAATGGAACGACCTCACGGAAGCTGCGCCTGCCGTCATCACCGCGCTCGCGATGCCGTTCACTTTCTCGATTGCCGACGGCATTGCCTTTGGGTTTATCTCGTACGCCGGAATCAAGATCGCCGCTGGCCGCTTCCGCGATGTTCATCCGGCCGTCGGAGTTCTCGCTGTACTCTTCGTGATCAAATACGTGGTCATCGGATGATCAGCGAAACAGTGCGGACATTTGTTTGTCGACGAACGACCACTGGCCACAACAAATGTTCTGTGGAAGCCCTGGCGCTCGAAAGAAAAGGTCTTGGCAAGGTCCATAACCCAAGGTAAAGAGCCTATGCCTTGGGCGCAGCCCGAGTTTAGGGAGGAGAGCGGTTCAAAGCCGCCTACGACGAGTTTCGGGGGTAGAGGAACGGCGGATCTTTGATCCGCCGTTTCTTTTTGTTTTCAAAGGCTTAAGAAACAAACCTAAGCTATTGAATCAGCTACCTTCCAGGCGCCGGAAACTGAAGACATCGGCTTCATGGAGCACGTAAAAACCGACCCACAGCACGGCTGCCACGATGGTCGTAATTATCGCTTTGCGAACGAGATCGGGCTTCTCCGGCGCCCCGTGCTCCTGTCCTCTCCCGGGATTTTCCACACGCCGGACACCCAGCGGCAGAATGCAAAAGAGCACGGTCCACCAGATCACGAAGTAGACCATGACGCCGGTAGCCCAGCTCATGGCGAACGCTCCTAAACCTGCTCGAGCTCGATCAGGGTGCCGTTGAAGTCCTTGGGATGCAGGAACAGGACCGGCTTGTCGTGCGCACCGATCTTGGGCTCACCGTCGCCCAGGACGCGCGCACCCTGCGCCTTGAGCTTGTCGCGAGCCGAATAGATATCCTCGACCTCGTAGCAGACATGATGAATGCCGCCATCGGCATTGCGTGCCAGGAAATTCGCGATCGGCGACTTCTCGCCCAGCGGATGCAGCAGCTCGATCTTGGTATTGGGCAGTTCGACAAACACCACCGTCACGCCGTGCGCCGGCTGCGCCTTGGGCGCGCTCACCTTCGCTCCCATCACGGAGCGATAGAGTTCGCTGGCTTTGTCCAGATCCGGCACGGCAATGGCGATGTGATTGAGGCGTCCGATCATCGGTCTCTCCACGGGCTGGCCCCTAGATGCGGACGATGTGTACGTCCGTCAACGGCTTCTTGCCGAGGTGCGCGCGCACGACGCGCCGCACGGCCTGTCGGGCTGCTTCCTCGATCCGGGCGTCGTCGCCGCGCTCCGATGCGCTGAGATCGGCCAGCATTTCGCTGAGCCCTGCGACAATCGCCTCGCCAATTTCACCCTGGGCGTCGTCGATCCCCCGCAGCGATACTTTGGGCGGTGCGACAGCCCTGCCGTGCCGATCGATCACCAGAGTAGCCGCGGCAGCTCCATTCCAAAGAAGCTTGCGCCGTTCGCGCAGGGATTCACCGTCGAGAGGCACCAGCCCGTCACCGTCCCGCGCCAGCCTGCCGGATGGTACATGGTCGACGATTTCGGCCGGCCCTGGCGCCAGCCGCACGAGGGTGCCGTTGGGGGCCACGACCGTCTCGGGAACCTGGCAGGCCCGCGCTAGGGCTGCGTGTTCGACCATATGGCGAACCTCGCCATGCACCGGCACGGCGATCTTGGGGCGCACCCATTGATAGACGCGCACCAACTCGTCGCGCGCCGGATGGCCCGACACATGAATGTCCGCCTCGCGGTCGGTGATCACTTCGACACCGCGCGCCATCAGCGCATTCTGCAGTCGGCCGACCGAACGTTCGTTGCCGGGAATGACGCGCGACGAGAAGATCGCCGTGTCGCCCTCCTCCAGAACCAGGTCGCGATGATCGCCATTGGCGAGCTTGGCCATGGAAGCGCGCGGCTCGCCTTGGCTGCCGGTGCAGATGAACAGCACCTTGTCGCAGGGCAGAAAGCCCGCCTGCTGCTCCGGCACGCATTCGGGAAAGTCGAGCAGGTAGCCGCACTCCTGCGCAGCCTCGACCATGCGCTGCAAGGCGCGCCCCGACAGGACAGGATGACGGCCCGCCGCGACGGCCGCCAAGGCGACGCTCTCGACGCGCGCCAGGTTGGAAGCAAAGCAGGTAACGGCGACGCGGCCCTTGTGGCCGCGCACCAGCTTCTCGAGGTTGGCCCGCACCTTGGCTTCGGAGCCCGCCTCGCCCTCGACGAAGACGTTGGTGCTGTCGCAGATCATGGCGAGCGCCCCCTCGTCGCCAATGCGCTTCAGCATGGCTTCGTCGGTGGTGTCGCCCAGCAGGGGCTCGGGATCGATCTTCCAGTCGCCGGTATGGAACACCGTGCCGAATTTGGTGCGGATCGCCAGCGCGTTGGGCTCCAGGATGGAGTGCGTCATGGTGATCATTTCGAGCTCGAACGGCGCCAGCTCGAACCTGCCGCCAAGTGGAATCTCCGTGACCGGCACGACGTCGCGCAGGCCGGCCTCGATCAACTTGCGACGCAGGACGGACGCCGCGAAAGGCGTGGCATAGACCGGCGCTTTGAGCCGAGGCCACAGATCGGCGACGGCGCCGAGATGATCTTCGTGTGCATGCGTCAACACAATGCCGACCAGATCGGCCCGGCGTTCGACGATGAATGCCGGATCCGGCATCACGACGTCGACGCCCGGCATGGTGTCGTCGGCAAAGCCGATACCGAGATCGACCATCAGCCATTTGCCGGCATGACCGTAGAGATTGAGGTTCATGCCGATCTCGCCCGCCCCTCCCAGGGCGAGAAACAGCAGTTCGTCGTTCGACGGAACGGTCATCGGCGGTTGCGCCGCCAGATTTCCAGCAGACCGAGCGACATCAGGTCGGGCTCGATCGCGTCGAACAGGCCGATCTCGTCCTTGAAGACAGTAGCGAGGCCGCCCGTCGCTATCACCTTCATCGGTTCGCCGTACTCGTCGCGGATGCGCCTGATCAGACTTTCGATCAGGCCGACATAGCCCCAGAAAATGCCGGACTGCATGGCGGGCACCGTCGCCTTGCCAATGATCCTGGCAGGCTTCTCGACGCGGATGCGCGGCAGCCGCGCCGTCATCAAATAGAAGGATTCGATGGTGAGCTCGACGCCAGGCGCCAGCACGCCGCCGACGAAATTGCCGTCCTTGTCGGCGAGATCGAAAGTCGTGGCGCTGCCGAAGTCGATGGTGATGAGCGGTCCGCCGTATTTCTTGTAGCCCGCGATGATGCCGACGAGACGGTCGGGGCCGGCGTCCTGCGGACGGTCGATCAGGACCTTGATGCCGAGTTCGCAGTCAGGCTCGCCGACGATCAGCAGCTTGGTCCTGAAGTAGATCTCGCACAGGCGGCGAATGTTGGGGTTCACCTGCGGCACCACGCTCGCCAGGATGGCGCCCGTGATCGACTCGGGGTTGAAGCCCTGCAGGTGCATAAGCTGCGTCAGCCAGGCGGCGTATTCGTCGGCCGTCCGCTTGGCCTCGGTCCGCAGGCGGAACTGCGATACGAGCGTGTCGCCATCGAATACCGCGAACTTCGAGTTGGTGTTGCCGACATCGATGGCGAGCAGCATCCCGGAGTCTCCTCAGGCCGCCCGGCCCAGCAATTCACCCGACACGATCTTGCGCGGCCCCTCGGCAGTATCCAGTAGGAGCGCCCCTTCGTGGTCCAGGCCGGCAAAGCGGCCCCGGACCAGCCCCTCACCCAGCCGGACATCGACTTCAGCGCCGAGCGGCCCCGCCTGGGCGAGCCAGGCTTCGCGAACCACGCCGAACCCGTCGCGACGCCACTGGGCGAGCCGCGTTGCAAGGGCGCGGGTCAGGCCTTCGAGGGCTGCTTCCACGGTGCCGCCCAGCGAGGCGCCGGGATAGCGCATCTCGGCAAGCTGTGGCGCAAAGGCGACGTTGATACCAATCCCGGCAACCACGTGTTCGACCCTGCCGTCCTGGGCAATCGCGCTTTCAAGAAGAATCCCGGCGATCTTTCCGCCGTCAACCAGCACGTCGTTGGGCCACTTCAAGCGAATGGCGCGCGACGCCGGCACGAGGTCGCCGACGGCAAGAGCCGCCACGAACCCGAGTTCGGCGGCGCGCGCTGCCGGACATTCCGGGCGCAGGATGGTCGAGCTGTAGAGATTGCCGGGCGGCGATGCCCAGCTCCGGCCGCGACGGCCCCGCCCGCCGTGCTGCTCTCGGGCCCAGACGACGGTCCCTTCGGGTGCTCCGCTGTCCGCCAGTCGCGCCGCCTCGTCGTTGGTGCTGCCGACGCTGTCCAGGGCGACCAGCATCCACCCGTCCGGCAGGACGGGCGTAGGGATCACGGGAACAGGCCCTTGGCGGCCGCCGCGGCGATCAGGCTGAGCGGTTGCGGGAGCAAGGAGAAGACGGCCACCAGGAAAGCTGCGACCAGGGCCACGGCACGGTTGATGCCGAAGACCGGACGGTCGAGTGCCTCGGCCGGTTCGTCGAAGTACATCACCTTGACGATGCGCAGGTAGTAGTAGGACGCCACGACCGACGCCAGGACGCCCAGTACCGCTGGGATATAGAGCTTGGCCTCCACGGCCGCGATGAAGATGTAGAGCTTGCCCCAGAAGCCCGCGAGCGGCGGAATGCCGGCCAGCGAGAACATGAAGATCAGCATCGCGAAGGCCATCATCGGCTGGTTGCGCGCGAGGCCGCCCAGATCCGAGATGTTCTCCAGCATGACGTCGCGGCGCTTCATCATAAGGATGGTGGCGAACACGCCCAGCGTCATCACCAGGTAGATGGCGAGATAGAACACCACCGCCTCGATGCCCTTCTCGCTGCCGCTGGCGAGCCCCAGCAGCACGTAGCCGACGTTGCCGATCGAGGAATAGGCCATCAGGCGCTTGATGTTCTGCTGGCGGAGCGCCGCGAAAGCGCCCAGTGCCATGGAGAGCACGGAAGCCACGACGATGATCTGCTGCCACTGGACGAACAGCGGCTTGAACGGCCCCATGAGAACGGAGACCAACAGCGACATGGCGGCGATCTTGGGCGCCACGGCAAACAGCGCCGTAACCGGCGTCGGCGCACCTTCGTAGACGTCGGGCGTCCACATGTGGAACGGCACGGCCGAAACCTTGAAGGCCAGCCCCGCGACCACGAACACCAGACCGATGGTCGTCCCGATCTCCGCTCCCTTGCCGTCAAGCAGGGCGCGGGAAATCTGCACGAAAGCCGTGCCGCCGCAGAAGCCGTAGATCAATGAGGCGCCAAAAAGCAGCATGCCCGAGGCGACCGATCCCAGGACGAAATACTTCACGCCGGCCTCGGTCGAACGCACGCTGTCGCGCTGGAAAGCGGCGATCACGTAGAGCGCCAGCGACTGCAGTTCGAGCCCGACATAGAGCGCCATCAGGTCATTGGCCGAGATCATCAGCATCATGCCGAGGGTCGCCAGAGCGACCAGCAGCGGATACTCGAAGCGCCAGGCCTTGACCTGCTCGAAATAGGCCCGCGACATCAGGATGGCGATGGCAGAGCCGACCAGCACCAGCGCCTTCATGGTCGTCGTCAGCCGGTCGACGATGAAGAGCGACGCGAAAGCTGTACCCTCGCGATAAGGCATGAACAGCAGGACTGCCGTCACCAGCAGGACGACCGACGTCATCACCGAGACGAAGGGCGTCGCCACCTCTCCGCGGACGACTCCGTAGATCAGCAGCAGAGCCGTCGCAGCAGCGAGGAAGATTTCAGGCCGGGCCAGAACCCAGGATTCGAGACCGAGAATCATCATTGTCACTCCCGGCCGCTCACGGCGCCAACGCCGCGGTGCGGGCGAGCTTCAGAGCTGCCTGATAGTCGCCGATCAGCTTGTCCACGGCCGGCGCCATCGGATCGAGGAAGGAATTGGGATAGATGCCCATCCAGAGCGTCAACAGCACCAGCGGCAGGAACACGGCGATCTCGCGCTTGTTCATGTCGAGCATGCCCTTCAGCGAATCCTTGGTGAGTTCGCCGAAGACGATCTTGCGATAGAGCCACAGCGCATAGGCTGCGCCCAGGATCAGGCCGGTTGCCGCCAGGAACGCCACCCAGGTGTTGGCCTTGAAGGCGCCCAGCAGGACCAGGAATTCGCCCACGAAGCCCGACAGGCCCGGCAGCCCGACGCTGGCCAGGGTGAAGAACAGGAAGGTGAAGGCATAGCGCGGCATGCGATGCGCGAGACCGCCATAGGCTGCAATCTCGCGCGTGTGCATGCGGTCGTAGACCACCCCGACACAAAGGAAGAGCGCGGCCGAGACGATGCCATGACTCAGCATCTGGAAGATCGAGCCCTGGACGCCCTGCATGTTCATGACGAAGGCGCCGATCGTCACGAAGCCCATGTGGGCAACCGACGAATAGGCGATCAGCTTCTTCATGTCCTCCTGCACCAGCGCGACCAGCGAGGTGTAGATGACGGCCACGACGGAGAGGCCGAAGACCAGCGGCGCGAAGTACTGCGTCGCCTCGGGCATCAGCGGGATCGAATAGCGCAGGAAGCCGTATCCACCCATCTTCAGCAGCACACCGGCCAGGATAACCGAGCCCGCCGTCGGCGCCTCGACGTGGGCGTCGGGCAGCCAGGTATGGACCGGCCACATCGGCACCTTCACCGAGAAGGAGGCGAAGAAGGCCAGCCACAGCCAGCACTGCCAGGTAAACGGCAGGTTGAGCTTCTCCATCGCCGTCGGCAGGTCCGTCGTACCGACATGCCAGTAGATGGCGATGATGGCCAACAGCATCAGCACCGAGCCGAGCAGCGTATAGAGGAAGAACTTGAAGGCCGCGTAGACGCGCCGCTTGCCGCCCCACACGCCGATGATCAGGAACATCGGGATCAGGACGCCTTCGAAGAAGATGTAGAACAGCGCCAGGTCGAGCGCACAGAACATGCCGACCATGAAGGTCTCGAGCACGAGGAACGCGACCATGTATTCCTTGACGCGGACCTGGATCGATTCCCAGCTCGCCAGGATGCAGATCGGCGTCAGCAAGGTCGACAGCAGCACGAAGAACAGCGAGATGCCGTCGATACCGACGTGGTAGCCGATGTTGAGCGCAGGGACCCAGGCGAGATGCTCCTCGAACTGGAAGCCGGCCTTGGTCGGGTCGAAGCGCACCCAGAGCAGGATCGAGATCAGGAAAGTGACCAGCGAGGTCAGCAGCGCCACGCTGCGGCAGTTGCGGTCGACAGCTTCCTTGGGGCCATTGACGACCAGGCAGAACAGCGCTCCCACCAACGGCAGGAAAGTGACCAGGGAGAGGATGGGCCAACTCGACATCGGGCCTTACCTCGCCGACAGCATGAAATAGGTGACGAGACCGGCAACGCCGACCAGCATCACGAACGCGTAGTGGTAGAGATAGCCGCTCTGGAAGCGCATCAGCACGCCCGCCATGTCCTGCGCACGGGCGGCAACGTTATCCGGCCCCAGCCCGTCGATGGTGGCGCCGTCGCCCTTCTTCCAGAAGATGCGGCCGATCGCCAATGCCGGCTTCACGAACACGGCATCGTAGATCTCGTCGAAGTACCACTTGTTGAAGAACAGCGCGTGCAGGCCCGGGAAGGCCTTCACGGTGCGGGCCGGCAGGTCGGTCTTCACCACATAGTAGTAGTAGCTGAGCAGGATGCCGGACACGGCCATCACCAGCGGCAACAGCTTCACCCAGAGCGGCACCGAGTGCGCATGGTGCAACACTTCCTCGGTCGACTTAACCGCGATGGCATTGCCCCAGAAGGCCTGCCAGTCGTGACCGACGAACCAGTCGTAGGCGATCAGTCCCGAGAATGCCGCGCCGATGCCCAGCACATAAAGCGGGATCATCATGACCATCGGCGATTCGTG
The DNA here is from genome assembly GCF_000312425.1 of Reyranella massiliensis 521. Lineage (GTDB taxonomy): Bacteria > Pseudomonadota > Alphaproteobacteria > Reyranellales > Reyranellaceae > Reyranella > Reyranella massiliensis. Next base: position 2,228,854 of record NZ_HE997181.1, read on the forward strand.
GGCGTGATCCCAGGTATGATGGTCCCCGCGATACTTGCCATAGAAGGTCATGAACATCAGGCGGGTCGAATAGAAGGCCGTCATGAAGGCGGCGATCACACCCAGCCAGAAGGCGATCAGACCGACGGTCGTGTGCACGCCGTAGGCCGACTCCAGCATGATGTCCTTGGAGTAGAAGCCCGCGAAGCCCAGGCCGTTGCCCAGCAGGAACGGGATGCCGATGCCCGACAGCGCCAGAGTGCCGACCCACATCAGAATGAATGTCTGCGGCGCCTTCTCGCGCACGCCGCCCATCTGGCGCATGTCCTGTTCGTGGTGCAGACAATGGATCACCGAGCCCGAGCCCAGGAACAGCAGCGCCTTGAAGAAGGCGTGGGTCATCAGGTGGAACATCGCCGCCGAATAGGCGCCGACGCCACAAGCGAAGAACATGTAGCCGAGCTGGCTGCAGGTCGAATAGGCAACGACCCGCTTGATGTCGAACTGGGTGAGGCCGACCGTGGCGGCGAAGAAGGCCGTCGCTGCGCCGACGATGGTCACGACCATCAAGGCGACCGGCGCCAGTTCAAACAGCGGCGACAGGCGGCAGACCATGAACACGCCCGCGGTCACCATGGTGGCGGCATGGATCAGCGCCGAAACCGGGGTCGGGCCTTCCATGGCGTCCGGCAGCCAGGTGTGCAGGCCGAGCTGGGCCGACTTGCCCATGGCGCCGACGAACAGCAGCAGGCAGGCCGTTTCCAGCGCGGGCAGGTCCATGCCGAGGAACTGGATGCGCATCTGGGCCATCTGCGGCGCCTTGCCGAAGATTTCCTCGAAGCCCACCGAACCCGACAGCAACCAAACGGCGCAGATGCCGAGCGCAAAACCGAAGTCGCCGACGCGGTTGACGATGAAGGCCTTCATGGCCGCAGCATTGGCCGACGGCTTGTCGTACCAGAAGCCGATCAGCAGGTACGAGGCGAGGCCCACCCCTTCCCAGCCGAAGAAAAGCTGCACGAGGTTGTCCGCCGTCACCAGCATCAGCATGAAGAAGGTGAACAGGCTGAGATACGCCATGAAGCGCGGAATGCTGGGATCCTCCTCCATGTACCCGATGGAGTAGACGTGGACCATCGACGACACGCCGGTGACCACGATCAGCATGACCGCCGTCAGCGTATCGACGCGCAATGCCCAAGAGATGTCGAGCGTGCCCGAATCGATCCAGGAGAAGAGCTTCACGACCAGGAGCTTGCCCTCAGCCGGGCCGAAGCCGATGCGGATGAAAACGAAAACCGATAGCGCCGCGGCGATCAGGAGCGCCGCGCAGGTGACGATCTGGGCGGGGCGATCACCGATCACCCGGCAGAACAGGCCTGCAATCGCTGCCGCAAACAACGGCAGGAAGACGATGAGCTTGATGGCGAGATCCATGATGCGTGCGCGCCCCTAGCCCTTCATCGCATTGATGTCTTCGACCGCGATCGTTCCGCGGTTGCGGAAGTAGACCACCAGGATGGCAAGCCCGATGGCAGCCTCCGCGGCGGCCACCGTCAGCACCAGCATGGCGAAAACCTGGCCGACCACGTTGCCCTGGAAGGCCGAAAACGCCACGAGGTTGATGTTCACGGCGAGCAACATCAGCTCGACGCACATCAGGATCACGATGACGTTCTTGCGGTTCAGAAAGATGCCCAGAATGCCGAGGGTAAACAGCACTGAGGCGACGGCGAGGTAATGGCCGAGACCGATCGTCATCACACGCCTCCCCGCGTCGGCACCTTGACGGTCGTGATTGCCTGGTCCTTCGGCCGGTAGAGCTGGTCGCTGATCTTCTGGCGGCGGACGCCCGGCCGGTTGCGCAGAGTGAGCACGATCGCGCCGATCATGGCGACGAGAAGCACGATGCCTGCGACCTGGAAGAGGTAAAAATACTGCGTGTAGAGAACACGACCTATAGCGCGGGTATTGTCGACCGCCAGCACCTGCGGGCCGGCCTTGTCGAGGCCGGAGATGGTGACCGAGCCGCTCCCCAGAACGCCCAGTCCCAACAGGATCTCGGCTAGCAGCACGACGCCGATTGCGGCACCCACCGGGAGGTACTTCAGGAAGCCTTCACGTATCTCGGTGAGGTTGATGTCGAGCATCATAACGACGAACAGGAAGAGCACGGCGACGGCGCCGACATAGACGATGACCAGGATCATCGCGATGAACTCGGCACCGATCAGAACGAACAGCGCCGCGGCGTTAAAAAAGGCCAGAATCAGGAACAACACCGAATAGACCGGGTTGCGCGACACCACGACCATGGCGGCCGACGCGACCGTGACCGCGGCAAAGACGTAGAAGGCCAGAGCCTGAAGAAGCATTTTCTGTCTCTCCCCCGCCCGGCTCAGCGATACGCCGCGTCGGACTGGAGATTGGCCGCAATCAGGCTCTCCCAGCGATCGCCATTCGCGAGCAGCTTGTCCTTGTTGTACATCAGCTCCTCGCGGCTCTCGGTCGAGAACTCGAAGTTTGGCCCCTCGACGATGGCATCGACCGGGCAGGCTTCCTGGCAGAAACCGCAGTAGATGCACTTGGTCATGTCGATGTCGTAGCGGGTCGTGCGGCGGCTGCCGTCGTCGCGCGGCTCGGCCTCGATGGTGATCGCCTGGGCTGGGCAGATCGCCTCGCAAAGCTTGCACGCAATGCAGCGTTCCTCGCCGTTCGGATATCGGCGCAGGGCGTGTTCGCCACGGAAGCGCGGGCTGAGCGGTCCCTTTTCGTAAGGGTAGTTCACCGTCACCTTGGGCTTGAACATGTACTTCAAGGTGAGTGCGAAGCCGGCCACCAGCTCGGAGAGCAGGAAAGCGCGGGCGGTACGGTCGAGAGAGGCCATCGTGCGACTCCCTAGTGCTTCGGAACCCAGCCGCCGAACTGCAGAACAGCGGCGGTGAGCACGAGCCAGCCAAGCGATACAGGCAGGAAGACCTTCCAGCCCAGCCGCATGAGCTGGTCGTAACGGTAACGGGGCAGCGTTCCTTTGGTCCAGCTGAAGACGAACAGCAGGAACGCGATCTTCAAGGCAAACCACACGACGCCCGGCACCAGGGTGAACGGCGCATACGGCACCGGCGACATCCAGCCACCGAGGAACAGCACCGCGCCCATCGCAGAGAGCAGGATCATGTTGGCGTATTCGCCGAGGAAGAACAGGCCGAACGTCATGGCCGAGTATTCCGTGTGGAAGCCCGCCACCAGTTCGGCTTCCGACATCGGCAGATCGAACGGCGTGCGGTTGGTCTCAGCCAGGGCCGACACGAAGAAGATCACGAACATCGGCAGCAACGGCAGCCAGAACCAGCTCCAGAACCAGCCGGACTGAGCCAGCACCACATCGGAGAGGTTGAGCGAGCCGACGCAGAGCATGACAGTGACCAGCACGAAGCCAATCGAGACTTCGTAGGACACCATCTGCGCCGCCGAGCGCAACGCGCCGAGGAAGGCATACTTCGAGTTCGACGCCCAGCCGGCGATGATGATGCCGTAGACGCCGAGCGAGGAGATGGCGAAGAGATAGAGGATGCCGACATTGATGTCGGCGATGACCCAGCCGTCGTCGAACGGCACGACCGCCCAGGCAATCAGTGCGGTCATGAAGGTGATCATCGGCGCCACGATGAACAGAATGCCGTTGGCGCTCGACGGAACGATGGTCTCCTTCAGCACGAGCTTGAGGCCGTCGGCAAAAGGCTGCAGAAGGCCGAACGGCCCCACCACGTTGGGACCGCGGCGGAGCTGGATCGACGCCCAGACCTTGCGGTCGACATAGGTCATGTAAGCGACCGCAACCAGCAGCGGCACGGTGACCGCCAGGCACTGGGCGAGGATGACGATCGCCTGGCCGAGCCAGTTGGTCGTGAAGAATTGGATCAAGTCGGCGTACATTCCCTACTCCGCCGCCATGAGATGTGCGCGCGACGCCATGCAGTCTGCCATCGTCCGCGAGGCACGGCTGATCGGGCAGGTCATGTAGAAATTGGCAACGGCCGAAACGAACGCCGCATCGGTCGTGGCACCCGCCTTGCCGAACGGCCCCCAGGCACCCGGTGCCTGCTGATCGATGGCGGCGAAGACTTTGTTGACCGACACGAGGCGCGACCGCACCTGCGCCAGCGTATCGTAGGAGAGCGTCTTGCCCAGTCGTTCGGAAAGCGCGCGCAGGATCGACCAGTCTTCGCGAGCATCGCCCGGCGGATAGCCCGCTCGACGGCCGAGCTGGACGCGCCCCTCGGTGTTCACGTAGGTGCCGGGCTTCTCGGTATAGGCCGCGCCCGGCAGGATCACGTCGGCACGGTGTGCACCGGCATCGCCGTGATGGCCCTGATAGATCACGAAGGCCTTGCCGAGCCGCTTGGTGTCGATCTCGTCGGTAGCCAGCAGATAGACCGCACCGATCTCGCCCTTCTCGCAGCCCGCCAGGATCCCGGCGACGTCGCGGCCGCCCTCACCCGGCACCAGGCCGAGATCGAGGCCGCCAACGCGCGCCGCCGCCGTATGCAGCACTGCAAAGCCGTTCCAGTCTTCGCGAACGGCATTCAGCTTCTCGGCCAGCTCGCGCGCCATGGCGAGCACGGCTGCACCGTCTTCGCGCGCGACCGCGCCCATGCCGACGATGATCAGCGGATTCTTGGCAGCCTTCAGCTTCTCGAAGAAACCCAATTTGCCATCGACCAGTTCGCGCAAGGTCGCGGGGCCAGCGCCGAGGCGCTCCACCGGATAGGTGAGATCGGCGACTGGGCCGATGCTGCCAATCGCACAATGGCCGTGCAGGTAGCGCTTGCGGATACGTGCGTTCAGCACCGGCGATTCGGTGCGCGGATTGCTGCCAATCAGCAGGATCGCGTCTGCGGAGTCGATGCCGCGAACGCCGGCATTGAAGATGTAGCTGCCGCGCGGACCGTCGAGCTTGGCGCCGTCCTGGCGGCAATCGACGTTGGGCGAACCAAGAGCCGTCATCAGGTCCTTCAAGGCCACCATGGATTCGGCGTCGCACTGGTCGCCGGCGATCGCCGCAATCTTGGCACCGTCCATGCCCTTGAGCTTCGCCGCGATCGCGCCGAAAGCCTCGTCCCAGGTCGCTTCGACCAGCTTGCCGCCCTTGCGCACATAAGGCCGGTCGAGCCGTTGATGGCGCAGGCCGTCGATGGCATGCCGGGTTTTGTCGGAGATCCACTCCTCGTTCACGTCGTCGTTCAACCGCGGCAGCACGCGCATCACCTGCGCACCGCGCGTATCGACGCGGATGTTGGAACCAAGAGCGTCAAGCACGTCGATCGACTCAGTCTTGGTGAGCTCCCACGACCTCGCCTCGAAGGCATAAGGCTTAGAGGTCAGCGCGCCAACCGGGCAGAGATCGACCAGGTTGCCGGAAAGTTCGGTCGACAGCGCGTGCTCGACGTAGGTCGTCACTTCCATGCTCTCGCCGCGGCCGGTCGCGCCCAGCTCCTCGACACCCGCGACTTCGGTCGCGAAGCGGATGCAACGCGTGCAGTGGATGCAGCGATTCATCGACGTCTTGACCAGCGGGCCCAGTTCCTTGTCCGGCACCGCCCGCTTGTTCTCGTGATAGCGGCTGCGGTCGAAACCGTAGGCCATCGCCTGATCCTGCAGATCGCACTCGCCGCCCTGGTCGCAGATCGGGCAGTCGAGCGGATGATTGATCAGCAGGAATTCCATCACCCCGTTACGCGCCTTCTGCACGACCGGCGTCTTGGTAAAGATCTCCTGCTTGTCGGCAACCGGCAGCGCACAGCTCGCCTGCGGCTTCGGCGGGCCGGGCTTCACCTCGACCAAGCACATGCGGCAGTTGCCGGCGATCGACAGACGCTCGTGGTAGCAGAAGCGCGGAATTTCGACGCCTGCCAGTTCGCAGGCCTGCAGGACCGTGATGCCGGCCGGCACCTCGATCTCGACGCCGTCGATTTTAACCTTGGGCATTGCCTACTCCCCGCCCGCCTACTCGGCCGCCAGTTTTTCGGTGCGCGCGCGGATGCGGCGCTCCATCTCGGGCCGGAAATGGCGGATCAGACCCTGGATCGGCCAGGCTGCTGCATCGCCCAGCGCACAGATCGTGTGTCCTTCGACCTGCTTGGTGACATCCTCCAGCGCGTCGATCTCCTCGAGCCGCGCGTTACCCGTCACCATGCGTTCCATCACACGCCACATCCAGCCCGTGCCTTCGCGGCACGGCGTACACTGGCCGCAGCTCTCGTGCTTGTAGAAGTAGCTGAGCCGCGCGATCGCCTTCACGATGTCCGTCGACTTGTCCATGACGATGACCGCCGCCGTGCCGAGGCCCGACTTCTGGTCACGCAGCGAATCGAAATCCATCAGGACCGTGTCGCAGATCGACTTCGGCAACAGCGGTACCGACGCACCGCCTGGAATGACCGCGAGCAGATTGTCCCAGCCGCCGCGCACGCCGCCGCAATGGCGTTCGATGAGTTCCTTGAGAGGAATGCCCATCTCCTCTTCCACGTTGCACGGCTTGTTCACGTGGCCTGAGATGCAGAAGAGCTTGGTGCCGGTGTTATTCGGCCGGCCGATGCCAGCGAACCATGCAGCGCCGCGACGCAGAATGGTCGGCGCCACGGCGATCGACTCGACGTTGTTCACCGTGGTGGGACAGCCGTAGAGGCCAGCGCCTGCCGGGAACGGCGGCTTCAGCCGAGGCATGCCCTTCTTGCCCTCGAGGCTTTCGAGAAGCGCGGTTTCCTCGCCACAGATATAGGCGCCGGCGCCACGATGGACGTAGAGGTCGAAGTCCCATCCCGAGCCGCAGGCGTTCTTGCCGAGCAGACCCGCGTCGTAGGCTTCCTTGATCGCCGCAATGAGATGCTGCGCCTCGTTGTAGAACTCGCCGCGCACGTAGATGTAGCCGGCGTGGGCTCGCATCGCGAAGCCCGCGATCAGACAGCCCTCGATCAGGAGGTGCGGATCGTGACGCATGATGTCGCGATCCTTACAGGTCCCGGGCTCCGACTCGTCGGCGTTGACGACGAGATAGTGCGGCCGGTCCTTCACTTCCTTGGGCATGAAGGACCACTTCATGCCGGTCGGGAAGCCTGCGCCACCGCGGCCACGCAGACCCGACTTCTTCATCTCGTCGATGATGGCGTCGTGGCCGCGCTCGATCAGCGCCTTGGTGTTGTCCCAGGCACCGCGCGCGCGGGCACCGGCCAAGCGCCAGTCGTGGACGCCGTAGAGATTGGTAAAGATGCGATCCTTGTCGCCGAGCATCGTTTTACTCGCCCTTCAAGGTGGTGAGGCCGCCTTCCGGCGCCGACGTCTGACGGTCGACCTGCGGACCCGGCTTCGGCGTCTCGCCGCGGCGGAACGCGTCGAGCACCTTGTTCATCGAGGCCTCGTCGAGGTCCTCGTAGAAATCGTCGTTGATCTGCACCACCGGCGCATTCACGCAGCCGCCGAGACATTCGACTTCCTGCACGCTGAAGATCTCGCCGTCGGCCGCATGCTGGCATGCCTTCATCACGGCTTCCGAACCGCGCAGCCAGCACGGCGTCGTGGTGCAGACCTGCAGGAGGTACTTACCCTTCGGCTTGAGCTGGAACATCGTATAGAAGGTCGCGATCTCGTAGACGCGGATTGGCGCCATATCGAGAATCCTCGCCACCTCGTCCATCGCCACGCGCGGCAGCCAGCCCTGCTGACGCTGCGCCAGGTCCAGCACGCCGATGACTGCGCTCGCCTGACGGCCCGGCGGATAGTGCGCAATCAGCTCCTGCACCTTCGCCATGTATTCCGGCGTGAAGGTGAAGCTCGCGACCTGCGGCACGTCCTTCGGATCGGCGGTGATCATCGCCATCTTGTCGTCTCCTAGCGGTCGATCTCGCCGAACACGATGTCGAGCGAACCGATGTTCGCCGACATGTCGGCGAGCTGGTGTCCCTTGGTCATCATGTCGAGCGCCTGCAAGTGCGGGAAACCCGGAGCGCGGATCTTGCAGCGGTATGGCTTGTTGGTGCCGTCGGACACCAGGTAGACGCCGAACTCGCCCTTCGGCGCTTCGACGGCCGTGTAGGTCTCCCCAGCCGGAACCTTGTAGCCCTCGGTATAGAGCTTGAAGTGATGGATGAGGGCCTCCATCGAGTCCTTCATCTCGCCACGACGCGGCGGCGATATCTTGCGATCGTCGACGCGCACCGGACCGCCGACCTTACGCAGCGCCGCGATGCACTGCTCCATGATCCGCGCGCTCTGGTACATCTCCTCGATGCGCACAAGATAGCGCGCGAAACAGTCGCCCGTCTTTCCGACCGGGATGTCGAAATCCATACGCTCGTAGACGTCGTAGGGCTGCGACTTGCGCAGATCCCACGGAATCCCCGAGGCGCGGATCAGCGGGCCAGAGAAGCCCCAGTCGAGAGCCTGCTCGGACGACACGACGCCGATATCGACCGTGCGCATACGGAAGATGCGGTTGTCGTTCAGCAGATATTCAATGTCCTTGAGGAACGGATAGAATTGCTTGATCCACCCTTCCATGGAATCGAGCATGCCGGCCGGCAGATCCTGATGCACGCCGCCCGGCCGGAAATAGGCCGCATGCATGCGCGACCCGCTGACCTGCTCGTAATACTCCATCAGCAGCTCGCGCTGCTCGAATCCCCAGAGCGGCGGCGTCAACGCGCCTGTGTCCATCGCGAAGGTCGTGACGTTCAGCAGATGGTTCAGGATGCGCGTGACTTCCGAGAACAGCACGCGGATGTACTGGCCACGCTCGGGCGCCTGGATGCCCAGCAGCTTCTCGACGGCGAGCGCGTAGGCATGCTCCTGATTCATCGGAGAGACGTAGTCGAGCCGATCGAAGTACGGCACGGCCTGCAGGTAGCTCTTGTACTCGATCAGCTTCTCGGTGCCGCGATGCAGCAGGCCGATATGAGGATCGCAGCGCTCGACGATCTCGCCGTCCATCTCGACGACGAGGCGCAGCACGCCGTGGGCCGCCGGATGCTGCGGCCCGAAGTTCATCGTGAGGGTCTTGATCTCGACGTCGGACATGTCAGTTCGCCTTCGTCACCTTCTCGTCACCCGGCAGCACCCGTTCGATGCCACCTTCCCACGGGCTCAGGAAGTCGAAACGGCGGAACTCCTGGGTAAGCTTCACCGGCTCATAGATGACACGCTTCTGTACGTCGTCCCACCGCAGCTCGACGAAGCCGGTCAGCGGGAAATCCTTGCGCAGTGGATGCCCCTCGAAACCATAGTCGGTCAGAATGCGCCGCAGGTCGGGATGGTCCGAGAACCATACGCCGTAGAGATCATACGTCTCGCGCTCGAACCAGCCGGCCGAACTGTAGATCGAGGCAACCGACGGCACCGGAGTCGTCTCGTCCGTTGCTACCTTCACGCGGATGCGCAGGTTGTTCTTCAGGCTCAGCAGATTGTAGACGACATCGAAGCGTTTTTCGCGCTCGGGCCAATCGACGCCACAGATGTCGATGAGCTGCTTGAAAAGACACTTGGGATCGTCGCGCAGGAAAGTCAGCAGCGCGACCACCTTGTCGGGTGTCGTCTCAAGCATCAGTTCTTCGAGACGCACCTGATGGGCCGTCACCGCACCTGCGGTGGTCTGCGCAACGTGCTCACCAAGCTCCGCCAGTGTATCGGTCATCAACGCACCAATGTTCCGGTGCGGCGGACCTTCTTCTGAAGCTGCAGCACGCCGTAGAGCAGCGCTTCTGCGGTCGGCGGGCAGCCCGGCACGTAGACGTCGACCGGGATGATGCGATCGCAGCCGCGCACGACTGAATAGCTATAGTGATAGTAGCCGCCGCCGTTGGCGCAGGAGCCCATCGAGATCACGTAGCGCGGCTCGGCCATCTGGTCGTAGACCTTGCGCAGAGCCGGCGCCATCTTGTTGGTCAGCGTTCCCGCCACGATCATCACATCGGCCGAACGCGGACTGGGCATCGGCGCAAAGCCGAAACGATCGAGATCGTAGCGGCTCATCCAGCAATGGATCATCTCGACGCCGCAGCAGGCCAGACCGAAGGTCAGCCCCCACATCGAGCCGGTACGCGCCCAGGTAATCAGCTTGTCGAGCTGGGCAACGACGAATCCCTTGTCGGCCAGCTCATCGTTGAGCGCCCGCGACAACGCCGCCTCAGCAGCGCTATTGGGCTTGGCTGGAGTTATCACTCCCATTCCAGAGCTCCTTTCCGCCACTCGTATATGAAACCAACGGTGAGCACGGCCAGAAAGAGCATCATCGACCAGAAACCGAACAACCCGATGTCACCGAGCGCCACCGCCCAGGGGAACAGGAACGCGACCTCGAGGTCGAAGATGATGAAAAGAATGGCGACCAGATAAAAGCGTACATCGAACTGACCACGCGCATCGTCGAACGGCGCGAAGCCGCACTCGAAGGGTGACAGTTTCTCGGAATTCGGATTCTGACGGGCGATCAGATAGGACCCGCCGATCATGGCGCACGTCAGGGCGAAAGCGAGGCCAAGGAAGATCAGAATTGGAAGGTATTCCGTGAGAAGAGCTTCCATCGCCACCCCTTGCGCCCCGTTTTTCTGGGCTGCCAGCGTTGGGGCTGGCGCGAGCGACGGGACTCGAACCCGCGACCTCCGGCGTGACAGGCCGGCGTTCTAACCAACTGAACTACGCCCGCATTAGCCCCCAACGGCGCGCGGAGAGATATAGGAGCCCCTATAGGGTGTCAAGCATACCGCACTCGCGAAGTCGTGCGTAAGTGCCAGATTTTTCAATACTTTCCGCGCCGTGCGAAACAATGGTGGGCGATGACGGACTCGAACCGCCGACAACCTCGGTGTAAACGAGATGCTCTACCAACTGAGCTAATCGCCCCCGTTGCTTTTCTAGCACGCGTGCGCGCGCCGCGTCCTAGTTGATCGCGTCTTTCAGGGCCTTGCTGGCCTTGAAGCGCGGCACGATGGCCGCGGGAATCTTGATCTTTTCGCCGGTCTGCGGATTGCGCCCCTCGCCCGCCTTGCGCTTGGACACCTGGAACGTCCCAAAGCCGACCAACAACACCTTTTCCTTTTTCTTCAACGACTTGGTGATGACCGTCAGAATGGAATCGATGGCATTGGCGGCGTCGGTCTTCGAAAGGTTGGTCGAAGCGGCAACGGCGGCGATCAGATCGTGCTTGTTCACGGGGAGCCCCTGCATGGTCCGGCAGCCTCAAGTGTACGGGCCGCCGGAAAACGGCGTCAACGTTGAATACCATATTTTGTAGGTTTGATAGACCTAAACCCACACGTATTGGGTCCAAATGCAACGAAGCCCCGGATCACTCCGGGGCTTCGGCGATTCTTGCAAGGAGATTAGGGCTCAGTGTGCCCGGATCGCCTCGCTGCCTTCCGCCGGCTTGGCCGCGACCGTCTCCAGATCGTTCGGCCATTCGATCGCGACCAGCGGCTTCACCAGCGCTCGGGCTAGTACTTCATCGACAGTCGAAACCGGCACGATTTCCAGTCCCTTCTTCACGTTGTCCGGAATCTCCGGCAGATCGCGCTCGTTCTCCTTGGGAATGAGCACGGTCTTGAGACCACCGCGCAACGCCGCCAGCAGCTTTTCCTTCAGGCCGCCGATTGGCAGGACCCGCCCCCGCAGGCTGATCTCGCCGGTCATGGCCACATCCTTGCGCACCGCCACGCCGGTGAGCGCCGAAACGATCGACGTGATCATGCCGACACCGGCCGACGGGCCGTCCTTGGGCGTCGCACCTTCCGGCACGTGCACGTGGATGTCGCGCTTCTCGAAGATGTTCGGCTTGATGCCGAACGCCGCCGCGCGCGAGCGGACGTAGGCATTGGCTGCCTGCACCGACTCCTGCATGACGTCGCCCAGCTTGCCGGTCACGGTGACGCGGCCACGGCCCGGAACCAGCACGGCCTCGATCTGCAGCAACTCGCCGCCGACTTCGGTCCAGGCCAAGCCCGTCGTGATGCCCACCAGATCCTCGAGTTCCGCCTCGCCGTAGCGGAAGCGACGGACGCCGGCATACTTGTCGAGGTTCTTGCGGCCGATCTTCACCTTGGTCGTCCCCTTCATGAGGATTTCCTTGGTGGCCTTGCGGGCAAGATTGGCAATCTCGCGCTCGAGGTTACGGACACCGGCCTCGCGCGTGTAGTAGCGCACGAGGTCACGCACCGCGTCGTCGTGGATGTCGAGCTCCCCTTCCTTGAGACCGTTCGCTTCGATCTGCTTGGGAATGAGATGCTTGCGCGAGATAGCGACCTTCTCGTCCTCGGTGTAGCCGGCCAGCCGGATGATCTCCATGCGGTCCATCAGCGGCTGCGCCATGCGCAGCGAGTTCGCCGTGGTGATGAACATCACGTTCGACAGGTCGTAGTCGACTTCGAGATAGTGATCGTTGAACGACGTGTTCTGCTCGGGGTCCAGCACCTCGAGCAGCGCCGACGACGGGTCGCCGCGGAAATCCGCGCCGAGCTTGTCGATCTCGTCCAGCAGGAAGAGCGGGTTCGACGACTTCGCCTTCTTCATGCTCTGGATGACCTTGCCCGGCAGCGAGCCGATGTAGGTCCGGCGATGGCCACGAATCTCGGCCTCGTCGCGCACGCCGCCCAGCGACATGCGAACGAAGTTGCGGCCCGTCGCCTTGGCGATCGACTTGCCCAGCGAAGTCTTGCCGACGCCCGGCGGTCCGACGAGGCACAGGATCGGCCCCTTCATCTTGTCGACGCGCTGCTGCACCGCGAGGTACTCGAGGATGCGCTCCTTCACCTTCTCGAGGCCGTGATGATCGGCGTTGAGAATGTCCTCGGCGTACTTCAGATCCTTGATGATCTTGGTCGGCTTGCGCCATGGAATCGACAGTAGCCAGTCGAGGTAGTTGCGCACCACCGTCGCCTCGGCCGACATCGGGCTCATGGTCCGGAGCTTCTTCAGCTCGGCATTGGCCTTCTCGCGCGCTTCCTTGCTGAGCCGCGTCTTCTTGATGCGCTTCTCCAATTCGGAAACCTCGTCGCGACCGTCTTCGGTCTCGCCCAGCTCCTTCTGGATCGCCTTCATCTGCTCGTTGAGATAGTACTCGCGCTGCGTCTTCTCCATCTGACGCTTCACGCGGTTACGGATCTTCTTCTCGACCTGCAGGACGCCGATCTCGCCTTCCATCAGGCCGAGAATGCGCTCCAGCCGCTTGGACACGGAGTCGAGTTCGAGGAGCTGCTGCTTCTCGGCGACCTTGAGCGCGAGATGGGCCGAGATGGTGTCGGCTAGCTTGGTCGGCTCCTCGATCTTGTTGATCGAGACGACGACTTCCGGCGGCACCTTCTTGTTCAGCTTAACGTAGTTCTCGAATTCCGAGACCACGGTGCGAGCGGCCGCCTGGAGCTCCGCCGTCTCGCCCGGCGTCTCCTCCATATCGACGGCACGCGCCTCGAAGAAATCGGCGCGCTCGGAATAGCCAGTGACGCGCACGCGGCGGCCGCCCTCGACCAGCACCTTCACAGTATCGTCCGGCAGCTTCAGAAGCTGCAGCACGGTGCCGAGCGTGCCGATCGAATAAATGTCGTCGGGGCCGGGGTCGTCCTGGCTGGCGTTCTTCTGGGCGATCAGCAGGATCTGCTTGTCGTCCTTCATGACCTCTTCGAGGGCCTTGACGCTCTTCTCGCGACCAACAAAAAGCGGAACGATCATGCCGGGAAACACGACGATGTCGCGCAGCGGCAGGACCGGGTAGACAGTTCCTTGAATGGGGGCGTTCATGATGCCTCACAACGTACGCTGTTAGAGCTACCCGCACCGCGGACGCGACCCCCAAATGGGCGATCAACGCTACGCAAACACGTGCACTCGCTAGCAGAGATTGGCCCGAACAGGATTTGGTTCAAGCCCCGTCGGGGAGACTGCCGGCGACGGTCGTCGCCGGCGCAGCAAAAATCAGGCCGGCGCCGCAGCAATGCCTTCATTGCGCTCGCCATGCACATACAGTGGCTGCGCCCGTCCTTCAATGACTTCCCGGTTGATTACCACTTCTTCGACCCCGTCGAGCGACGGCAGGTCGTACATGGTGTCGAGAAGTACCGTTTCCATGATCGAGCGCAGGCCACGCGCACCCGTCTTGCGCATGATCGCCTTCTGGGCGACCGCACGCAGGGCGTCATCGGAGAATTTGAGCTTCACATTCTCCATGTCGAACAGGCGCTGGTACTGCTTGATCAGCGCGTTCTTCGGCCGGGTCAGGATCTCGATCAGCGCGCTCTCGTCCAGATCCTCGAGGGTGGCGACGACCGGCAGACGGCCGACGAACTCGGGGATCAGGCCGTACTTCAACAGATCCTCGGGCTCGAGATCGCGCAGCACTTCACCGGTACGGCGATCCTCAGGCCCCCTCACCTCGGCCCCGAAACCAATCGACGTGCCCTGGCGACGCATGGAGATGATCTTGTCGAGACCGGAGAAGGCACCACCACAGATGAACAGGATGTTGGTAGTGTCGACCTGCAGGAACTCCTGCTGCGGATGCTTGCGCCCGCCCTGCGGCGGCACGGAGGCCACGGTGCCTTCCATGATCTTGAGCAGCGCCTGCTGCACGCCCTCGCCCGACACGTCGCGCGTAATCGACGGGTTGTCGGACTTGCGGCTGATCTTGTCGACTTCGTCGATGTAGACGATGCCGCGCTGCGCGCGTTCGACGTTGTAGTCGGCCGACTGCAGCAGCTTCAGGATGATGTTCTCGACATCCTCTCCGACATAACCAGCTTCGGTGAGAGTCGTGGCGTCGGCCATCGTGAAGGGCACATCGAGCATGCGGGCCAGAGTCTGGGCCAGCAGGGTCTTGCCGCAGCCCGTCGGGCCGATGAGCATGATGTTCGACTTGGCGATCTCGACGTCGTTCGCCTTCCCGCCATGGCTCAACCGCTTGTAATGGTTGTGCACCGCAACGGCGAGAATACGCTTGGCCTGGTCTTGGCCAATTACATAATCGTCGAGGATCTGGCGAATTTCCTTGGGCGACGGAACGCCGTCCTTGGACTTGACCAGGGTGGTTTTGCTCTCTTCCCGGATGATGTCCATGCAGAGCTCGACGCATTCATCGCAGATGAACACGGTCGGGCCGGCAATAAGCTTCCGGACCTCATGCTGGCTCTTGCCGCAGAAGCTGCAATACAGGGTGTTACGGGAGTCACCCCCGGACTTGGCGGCTGGCATGTCGTTAACGCACCTCCGCTTGGGGGGCTCGTCGACCTGCGAGCCCACACCAAAGCTATGTTAAACGCGCCCCCTAGATCGCGACAACATCAAAATATGGTGTGTCGGCGTGCAAAAGGGAAACAATTGGTCGTAACGGCCGCTTAGGAAGCAGCCGCCTGGATCGTCGGAGTCGGCCGCCTGTCGAAAACTTCGTCAATCAGGCCGAATTCCTTGGCCTCCGGCGGAGAGAAGAAGCGGTCGCGCTCCATCCCCTTCTCGATCTCTTCGATCGTCCGGCCGGTGTGGTTGACATAGAGTTGATTAAGGCGGGCACGTGTCAGCAGGATTTCCTTGGCGTGGATTTCGATGTCCGTCGCCTGGCCCTGTGCACCACCGGATGGCTGATGGATCATGATCCGGGCGTTGGGCAGCGAAAAGCGCTTGCCCTTCTCGCCTGCCATCAACAGCAGCGAACCCGCCGACGCAGCCTGGCCGAACACCAAGGTCGAGATATTGGGGCGCACGTACTGCATCGTGTCGTAGATCGCCAACCCCGACGTCACCACGCCGCCCGGCGAGTTGATATAGAAGGAGATGTCCTTCGTGGGGTTCTCGGCTTCGAGATAGAGGAGCTGGGCGCAGACCAAGCCCGCCACGTTGTCCTCGATCGGGCCGTTCAGAAAGATGATCCGCTCCTTGAGCAGGCGGGACCAGATATCGTAGCCGCGCTCGCCGCGGGCCGACTGCTCGACGACCATCGGGACGTAGTAATTGTTGTAGATTTCCAGCGGATCGCGGTCGCGACTCATCGCGGGCCCCCTTGAGTATGATGTCGCTTTGAAAGTGGCAGCGCCGGCGGCCTCGTTCAAGGCCGCCGGTTCTGGATCAATTTGCCGCTTTCTCCGCAGGCTCTTCTTCTTCCGCCTCGCGAGCTGCCTTGAGCAGTTCCTCCGGCGTAACCGACTTCTCGGAGACCTTCGCCAGCTCGAGAATGAAGTCGACCGTCTTCTCTTCGAAGATCGGCGCGCGGAGCTGTTCCTTGAGTTCGGCGTTCTTGCCGTAGAACTCCAGGACCTGGCGCTCCTGGCCGGGATAGCGCATCGCTTCGCGCATCACCGCCTGGTTCAGCTCTTCCGGCGTCACTTCGATGTTGTTGGAGCGGCCGACATCTGCGAGCAGCAGGCCGAGGCGCACCCGGCGCTCCGCAATCTCGCGGTACTCCTTCTTCATCTTCTCTTCGTCGTCTTCGAGCTTCTGGCCATTCTTCTTGGCCTCCTCGATACGCTGCCAGATTGCGCCGAACTCGCCTTCGATCAGTCCTTCCGGCACCTCGAACTTGTGGCTGTCAGCAAGCTTGTCGAGCAGCTGACGCTTCACCATCTGGCGCGAGATCTGGGTGTAGTCCTGGCCGATGCGCTCACCGACGGCCTTCCGCATGGCTTCGAGATTCTCGAAGTTGTTCTTCTTCGCCAGCTCGTCGTCGGCGGGCTTGTCGACGAATTCACGGATCTCCTTGATCGTGCACTTGAAGACCGCGTCCTTACCGGCGAGTTCCGCCGCACCGTAATCGGCCGGGAAAGTCACCTTCACGTCGACGGTCTTGCCGACCTCGGCGCCGATGAGCTGATCCTCGAAACCGGGAATGAACGAGCCCGATCCCAGCTCCAGCGTGTAGTCGGTGGCCGCACCGCCCGGGAACTCCGTGCCGTCGACCGAGCCCACGAAGTCGAGCTTGATCGCATCGCCCTTCTGGGCCGGACGCGGCGGATCGACAGGCTTCTGATCGCGGTTGGCCTTGGCGATGCGCTCGAGGGCATCGTCGACATCCTTGTCCGGAACGGCGGCCTTCAGGCGCTCGAGCTCGATGCCCGAGAAATCGAGCTTGCCGATCTCCGGCAGCACTTCGATCGCCACTTCGAATTCGACGTCCTTGCCCTCTTCGAGCTGCTTCAGGTCGACCCGCGGCTGCAGCGCCGGACGCAGGCCGCGATCTTCGATCGCCTTCGCCGTGCTGGTGTTGACGGCCTGCTCGACGGCCTCGCCGAACAGCGCCTGGCCGTACTGCTTCTTCAGCAGGCTGACCGGCACCTTGCCCGGGCGGAAGCCCGGCAGAGCAGCCGTCTGCGCCATCTCAGCCAGCCGCTCGTCGACCTTCGCCGACAGATCACCGGCCGGCACAACGATCTTGAATTGCCGCTTCAGCCCTTCGGCCGAGAGTTCCGTCACTTGCATCGTCTCACTTCCATTTCCTGGCATTTCCTGGTGCGGGCGGAGGGACTTGAACCCCCACGCCTTGCGGCACGAGAACCTAAATCTCGCGTGTCTACCAATTTCACCACGCCCGCCCGAATCGGCCCACATCGACGACAAGGGCCATCGGGGCGTGCCTCGAAGGCCGAATCGCGCGCCTCTTAGCCCGGGCCCGTCAAACGGTCAATTGACGGTGAGAGCCGACTGCATCGCTTCTGGAATTAAGTTGAGCAAATCCTCTGCAATCAGGCCCGGGCGCCCAAACCGACAAGCACAATCCCCATGGAGCCACGCCGCCGCTGCCGCCGCCGCGAAAGCCGTCAGCCCCTGCGCCATGAGCCCGCCTGCGATACCGGCCAGCACGTCGCCCGCCCCGGCCGTCGCCAGGCCCGCGGTAGCGTGCACATTGATGACCGCCCGGCCGTCCGGAGCGGCGATAACCGTGTCGGGTCCCTTCAGGAGGACCGTGGCGCCGCTCAGGGCGGCGGCCTGGCGGACGCGGGCCACCTTGCCCCCCTCGCCCTTGATGCCTGGGAACAGGCGGCGGAACTCACCCTCATGCGGCGTGAGCAAAACCTGCCCCTTGGCGCCTTCGAAAAGAATCCGAGGCTCTTCCGAGAAGCTCGTGATGCCGTCGGCATCCAGGACCAGGCCACGTCGGTCCGCCAGCACCGCCAGCGCAGCCTCTCGCGTCCTGTCGCCGATCCCCGAACCCGGGCCGATCAGGAACGCGTTGCGCCGCGGATCGTCGAGAAGGCCCGCAAACGAAGCAGCGTCGTCGGCCTCGACGACAAGGTTGCCGGGTTCGGCAGCCTGATAGGACGGAAGGGTCGGGCGTGGTGAGGCAATGGTAACCAGCCCCGCCCCTGCCCGGCGGCCGGCAATGGCTGCAAGACGGGCGGCTCCCGTGGCCTGCGGCCCGGCGAGGATCGTCAGGTGGCCGCGCGCATATTTGTGATCGGCCAGGTCGCTTCGCTTCAGCAGTTCGCGCCACAGGATCGGACCGTTGAGCCATTGCCGGGGCGCGATGGCCTCGATGGCCCCCGGCGGAATGCCGATATCGACGACCTGCAGGTCGCCACACCGCTTCAGCCCTTCCTCCGAAAAGTGGCCGGGCTTGGCGCGGAAGAACGTAACGGTGCAGACGGCCTTCGCCGCCCGGCCCAACACCTGGCCACTGTCGCCATGGAGACCGCTTGGAACATCTACCGCGACGACCGTCAGGCCATGCTCGTTCAGATGGTCGACGACATCGCCTGCCGCACCTCCGATCGGCCGCGACAGGCCGGCGCCGAACAACGCATCAACCACCAACGGCCCCCCTTCCAGGAGCGCAACCGACAATGGCTCCACATTGCCCTTCCAGGCGCCGGCCGCCCAAGCCGCATCGCCCTTCAGATCAGCAACTGCGCCGGCAAGCCCCAGCCGGACTGGCCAGCCCGCTTCGCGCAGCCGACGCGCAGCTACGAAGCCGTCGCCTCCATTGTTGCCAGGCCCACACAGCACGGCGACCGGGCGCCGCGGCCATCGCCGCATGACGGCCGCAGCGACGGCCCTGCCGGCAGTTTCCATTAGCGTGGCCCCCGAAGTGCCGCCGGCGATGGCGAAGGCGTCGGCCTTTGCCATTTCCGTGCAGTCCAGAAGCGCGAGTTCGTCGTCTTCAGCGAGGTCGCGCATGGGTGTTCCAGGGACCAGGATTTAGGGGCGATTGGGGCGGCCGACCGGATTTGAACCGGCGACATCCAGAATCACAATCTGGCGCTCTAACCAACTGAGCTACGGCCGCCATCGTGGATCGCTCCCGACGAAGCGGCGCCTTCCTACGCTCCAGGGGCCGGAGCGTCAAGAAACTGACGGCGTCGGCGGCAACAAACGGTCGATCGCGCTCACCCAGAGGGCGCAGGCTTGCTCGTACGTCAGGCCGAACATGTGGCGCATCCGCGCCCAGCTTTCGAAATCGATCAACGCCTCGATCGCCAAAACCGTCTGTTGACGCTCGACCGGCCCCAGGGTCGACAGTTCGGGTTCGTACATCGTTTCGAGGCGACGGATAACGAGCTCCCGAGCCCGCCGAATACGGTCCTTGAGTTCCGCGGACTCCCCCTGATTGGCATTCAGTGCTCGCCACAGGGGCAGCCACTCCTCGCAGACGCGGCCTCGCGTCTCGACATGTGTCTTCAGGCGCAAGGCGCGGTTGCCTTTGGGCGGGTGGCCGGCCGCCTGCAGGGAAGCCTGCGACATTACATAGTCGGTCGCCGCAACGCGCAGCGTATGAAGGTCGGGAAAACGCTCAAACACCGAGCGCACAGAATAGCCGGCACGCCGTGCTATCGCCGCGGCTGTGGGAATCTGCGGACTTTCCCGCAGGAGCAGGAGATATGCGTCGATGATGAGCTGCCGCGTCCGCACGCTGCGCAGACGACGACCGTCGGTTCGGACCGGCTTGGCGTCGGAAGACTTGTTCACCTGGCCAGTCCTGGGGTCCATCAGGCGCTGCCCGGAACCCGAGGAAGCAATCTGTCGACGGCCTGCACCCATGCTGTGCAGGCTTCTTCGAAAGACAGCCCGAAAAACTGTCGCATACGGGCCCAGCTTTCCACATCGGTCAGTGCTTCAAGCGCAATCAGGAGCTGCCGGCGCTCCAGCTCCGACACGGTGGCGAGTTCAGGCCGATAGATGATCTCGAGGCGCGCGATGTAGCGTTCGCGCGCCTGCCTGATACGGTCCTTCAGCTCCATGGAATCGCCCTGGTTGATGATTAGCGACCGCCACAAGGACAACCACCTCTCGCAGACCTCGGCCCGCGCACGGACCTGCGACTTCAACCGTAATTCCCGATCGCCTTCGAGCTCGCCGGACGGGGCCAACGCCGTCACCTGAGCCATTGCATAGTCGACGGCAGCAATCTGAAGGGCGCGAATGTCCGGGAAGCGCTCGAAGACGGATCGCACCGCGTAGCCCGCCTTCTCAGCGATCTCCGCAGCCGTCGGAACACGCGGCGAATGGGCATCGGCGAGCGCCAGGTAGGCCTCGATGATGAGCTGCTTCGTCCGCTCGCTGCGCAGACGACGGCCGTCGATCCGATTGGGCTTCTTTATCGACGCATCCGACACGTTGCTGAGTTCCGTCGCCAAATGTTGAGAGGTCAGAGCTAGAGCGGAGTCGGCGGGAGCATCCGGTCGATGGCCCGCATCCAGAGAGAACAGGACTCGGCAAATGACAGGCCATGCATTTCGCGCATCCGCGCCCAACTTTCGATATCCGTCAAAGCTTCCAGGGCAATCAGCATGTTCCTCCGCTCGACCTCGGAAAGGGTCGAGAGCTCGGGCCGATACATGATCTCGAGCCGGTGGATCGTCCGGTTGCGAGCGATGCGAAGCCGGGCCGTCAGCGCATCGTCCTCGTCGACATTGACTGTGAGCGCACGCCAGAGCGCGACACCGCGCTCACAGGTTCCCGCGCGAGTTTCCACCTGGGACTTAATCCGGGTCGGGCGATCGCCGTCGACATCGCGGGCCGGCGCGAGGGCCGCAGCATGGGCAAGGCCATAGTCAGCCGCAGCGACGCGCAAGGTATGGAGGTCAGGAAAACGCTCGAAGATCGACCGCACCGAGTAGCCCGCCCTCTCCGCGATATCCGCTGCGGTCGGCATGGGCGCTTGCGGCCTTTCCCGCAACAAGGCGAGGTAGGCCTCGATAATCAGCTGCTTCGTCCGCTCGCTGCGCAGGCGGCGACCGTCGATCCGGGCAGGCTTGAGGGTGGCTGATATTGACACGATCTCGTTGTCGACATGAATAATGGCAATGCCAATGCAGTAATCTTACGCGCCGGCACTCTATATCGTCCCTAAGAAAATGTAACAATTGCAGCCTGAGCTCGCTAGACTGCAAATTGTGGTGATATTCAACGAAAATGCGCTGCCAGACGCTCCACCGCGCTGTCGAGCGTCGCATCGTGCTTGCAAAAGCAGAAACGCGCGAAGTGGCGTGGCGCCTGGGCGGACTCATCGTAGAACGCGCTGACCGGCACGGCGGTCACCCCCGCCTCCACCGTGATATGTCGGCAGAAATCCTCGTCTGTCCCGTTGAAGCCAAGCGGCCGGAAATCGGTGGTCACGAAGTAGGTACCGTGGGCCGGCAACACTTCGAAACCGATCTCGGACAGCGCGCCGGCCAGCCGGTCGCGCTTGCGTTGCATATCCCGGGCCAGTCCCGTAAAATAGTTGTCTCCCAGACGTAGGCCTGTGGCCGCCCCCCATTGCAGGTTCGGTGGAGTCGTGAAGGTCATGAACTGATGCGTCTTGGCGATCGCCCGCATGAGGTCGGGCGCGGCCGTGATGTAGCCAACCTTCCAGCCCGTGAGGCTGAAGCTCTTGCCTGCCGAACCGATGCGCACCGTCCGGTTGCGCATGTCAGGGCGGGTCATCAGCGAAACATGGCGGCGATCGTCGAAGATGATGTGCTCGTAGACCTCGTCACAAATGGCGTAGACATCGTGCTTCAGGCAGAGCCCGGCGATGAAGTCGAGTTCCTCTTCGTCGAAGACCTTCGAGCAGGGATTCATCGGCGTGTTGAACAGGATGAGCTTCGTACGATCGCTAAAGGCCGCGGCCAACTCTTCCTTGGGCAGGCGCCAGCTTGGCGGTTCCAGACGAACCATCTTCGGAATACCCCCTGCCCGACGCACCATCGGCAGGTAGGAGTCGTAGAGCGGCTCAATCAGGACCACCTCGTCGCCCGGTTCGATCAGCCCAAACAGGCAGTCGCCCAGGGCCTCCGTAGCGCCGGAGGTAACAAGCACCTCGGTCTGCCAATCCACGTCGAGGCCCTGGAAGCGCTTAGCGTGCTCCGCCACCGCCTGTCGCAACTCGGGGATCCCCATCATGGGGGGATACTGGTTGTGGCCGTTCAGCAGGTAGTCGGCCGCGGCCGCCCGTACCTCATCCGGTCCCTTGTCGTCGGGGAAGCCCTGGCCGAGATTGACCGACTTATGCTCACGGGCCAGCGCCGACATCACCTCAAAGACTGTCGTGCCCAGGCTGGACATCAGTGAATTCGCAGATTTCATCGAAGATCCCGTACTGCCTTACATTTGGGCAAAAAACCGCCCGCACATTAATCAATCCGCCTACTCCGCAGACAAATCACCGGCTGCCCTTCTCCTCTTATCCTTCAGTCGAGCTGTGGAAAATTATGGCATGAAATTTGCTTCATGCCCGTTCACAACGAGCTCTCCCGACCGGGAGGCCCGGTGTCTGCGTGCGGAGTGTCTCAAGCCAATGAAGAAGATCGAAGCGATCATCAAGCCCTTCAAGCTGGACGAGGTGAAAGATGCCCTCAACCAGATCGGGTTGAAGGGTATCACCGTCCTGGAAGCGAAGGGCTTCGGCCGGCAGAAAGGCCACACCGAACTTTACCGCGGCGCCGAGTACGTCGTCGATTTCCTGCCCAAGGTGAAGATCGAGCTGATCGTCGAAGACGAGATGGTCGAGAAGGCTGTCGAGGCGATCCGCAGCTCCGCGCACACCGGCCGAATCGGCGACGGCAAGATCTTCGTGTCGAGCATCGACGATGCGATCCGAATTCGTACTGGCGAGCGTGGTGACGCCGCCGTATGAGGACCTGGCCTCAGGGGGCCGGAGACGTAACCACAAGTAGAGGGACGAACGACAAATGGATGCCAAGCAAGTTCTCGCGATGATCAAGGAAAAGGACGTCAAGTTCGTTGACTTCCGCTTCACCGATCCTCGCGGCAAGTGGCAGCATACGGCCCGCATGGCCTCTGCCACCGACGAGGGCACGTTCGTCGACGGCGTGATGTTCGACGGTTCGTCGATCGGTGGTTGGAAGGCGATCAACGATTCCGACATGATCCTGATGCCGGATCCCTCGACCGCCGTGCTCGACCCCTTCACAGCGCAGACCACGCTGGTCGTGACCTGCGACGTCGTCGAGCCTTCGACCGGCCAGCTCTATGCCCGTTGCCCGCGCTCGACCGCCAAGCGCGCTGAGGCCTACATGAAGTCGTCCGGCGTTGGCGACACGGCCGTGTTCGGCCCCGAGCTCGAGTTCTTCGTGTTCGACGACGTGCGCTACGACGTCCAGATGGGCGGCAGCTTCTACTCGATCTCCTCGAACGAATCGCCGTGGAACAGCGGCGCCGTAATCGAGGGTGGCAACCTCGCTCATCGTCCGGGCGTCAAGGGTGGCTACTTCCCGGTGCAGCCGGTCGACACGCACAACGACCTGCGCGCCGAGATGATGTCGGTCTGCTCCGACATGGGCCTGGTCATGGAAATCCACCATCACGAAGTGGCGCCGGCGCAAAACGAACTCGGCTTCAAGTTCGACACGCTGGTGAAGACAGCCGACAATGTGCAGAAGTACAAGTACACCCTGCACAACGTCGCCCACAGCTACGGCAAGTCGCTGACTTTCATGCCGAAGCCGCTCTACGGCGACAACGGCTCGGGCATGCACACCCACCAGTCGATCTGGAAGGACAACAAGCCGCTGTTCGCAGGCTCGGGCTATGCCGACCTGTCGGAGACGGCGCTGTACTACATCGGCGGCATCATCAAGCACGCCAAGGCGCTCAACGCCTTCTGCAACGCCAGCACCAACTCCTACAAGCGAGTCATTCCGGGCTTCGAGGCGCCGGTGCTTCTGGCCTACTCCTCGCGCAACCGTTCGGCGTCGTGCCGCATCCCCTACTCGGCTTCGCCGAAGGGCAAGCGCGTCGAAGTCCGCTTCCCGGACCCGTCGGCCAATCCATACCTCGCCTTCGCGGCGATGCTGATGGCCGGCCTCGACGGCATCCAGAACAAGATCCATCCGGGCGATCCGATGGACAAGAACCTGTACGACCTGCCGCCGGAAGAGCTCTCCAAGGTTCCGACCGTCGCCGGTTCGCTGCGCGAGGCGCTGAATTCGCTCGACGCTGACCGCTCCTTCCTCACCAAGGGTGGCGTGTTCACCGACGACCAGATCGACGCCTACATGGAGCTCAAGTGGGAAGAGGTCTACAACTGGGAACACCAGCCGGCGCCGATCGAGTACAAGATGTACTACTCGATCTGATCGTCCGATCTTTCGACTGATGGAAGGGCCTGCGAAAGCGGGCCCTTTCTGTTTGCCGGCATGCGTGCGACTCTCCTGCGCGAACAGACACGAGGGACGAGACGCGATGAGCGGCTGGATGGACGAAGCGATGAAGGATCTGCGCCCCTGGATCGGGCGCGTGCGCACGGTCGAGGACGATATCGGCATGATGGCCGTCCGTCGGGTCGCTGCGACCTTCGACGTCGATCCCGACAGCATCAAACGGGGCGATGAATTGCCGCCGCATTGGTTCACGGTGTTCTTTGGCGAGACGATCCGCCAGGGCGAGCTGGGGCCCGACGGGCATCCCAACAAGGGCATCGTCCTGCCACCGATCCCGATGCCGCGCCGCATGGGTGCCGGTCGCCAGGTCAGGATCATGGCCTCCCTGCGCGCTGGCGAGCCAGCGGTAAAGAAGGCCGAAGTCGCCAACATCGTCCCCAAGACCGGCCGTTCGGGCGACATCTTCGTCCTGACCATGCGCCACACGATCGAGCAGAGCGGCAAGACGATTGCGGTCGATACGTTCGACGCCATCTACCGCCCTGCCGTACCGCCGGGACAGAAGACCACGGCAACGGTGGCAACGCAGGCCCGAACGGACCATGCGTGGAACGACACGACCCCGCTCACCAACACGATCAACTTCCGCTACGGCGGCATCACCTGGAATGCGCACCGCATTCACTACGATGGCGACTACACGCGCAGCGAGGAAGGCTATCCCGCGATCGTATCGAACGGCGGCCTTTCCATGCATCTGATGGTCGATGCCGCGCTCAAGCACGCAAAGGGCAAGCTCACCGGTTACACTGCCCGCCTCGTTCATCCGCTCTGGGTCGGCGACCTGATCGATGTGCGCGGCGAGGCGCAGAAGGACGGCAAGCTCAAGATCTGGGCCGCCGACAAGAACGGCGTGCTGTGCGGCGAGATGGACCTGGAGTTCGCGGCGTGAGTGGCCCGCTCGATGGCGTGCGCGTCGTCGACCTGACCACCGTCGTCGTCGGTCCGATCTGCACGCGTACCCTCGCCGACTACGGCGCCGAGGTAATCAAGGTCGAAGCGACGGGCGGCGACCTCCTGCGCACCATGGCGCAGGGCAGCCGCAATCCCGGCATGTCGGGCAAGTTCATCAACTTCAACCGCAACAAACGCTCCATCGTCCTCGACCTCAAGAAACCGGAAGCGCTGGCGGCGCTCCACCGTCTGATTGAGAAGGCCGACGTATTCGTGAGCAACGTCCGGCCCGAGGGCCTCGCCCGCGCCGGCCTCGACCATACAAGCCTGGCACCGCGGAACCCGCGCCTGATCCACTGCTCGATCCTCGCGTTCGGCCGTGGCGGCCGCTACTACAACCGCCCTGCCTATGATCCCATCGTGCAGAGCCTATCGGGAGTTGCCGGCACCCTGGAGCGTGCGACCGGCGAACCGCGCTTCGTGCCGATGGTCATGAGCGATCACACGACCGGCCTGATCGCCGCCCAGTGCATCGGCTTCGCCCTCTATCGCCGCGAGAAGACTGGCCGTGGCGAGGCTATCGACGTGCCCATGCTGGAAAACATGGCGTCCTTCGTCTCCAGCGAGCATCTCGGCGCAGCGACCTTCGACCCGCCGGTCGGCCCCAGCGGCGACGGTCGGCTGTTGAGCCCAGACTACAGGCCCCTGCCCACCCAGGACGGCTACATCACCGTCGGCCCCAACACCAATCCGCAGGCCTTCGCCTTCTTCGATGCCATCGGCCGGCCGGAACTCAAGAAGGATCCCCGTTTCGACAGCGCCGCCTCGCGTACCGCGAATGCCGCCGCCTACTTCGAGGTTCGCAAAGAAGGCCTGGCTCAGAAGACCACGGCCGAGTGGCTGGAGATATTCGACCGGCTCGATGTGCCGGCGGCACGTTACAATTCAATCGACGATCTGCTGACCGATCCGCATCTCGACGATGTGGGATTCTTCCAGGCCGAGGACCATCCGAGCGAAGGCCGCATCCGCCGCTCGCGTCGTGCCAACACCTTCTCGGGTGGCGAACGCGCCACGGAAACGCACGCACCGCGACTTGGAGAGCATACCGACGCGGTGCTGGCCGAGGTCGGCTACAGCGTCGCCGAAATCGATGCCCTGCGCAGAGCAGGAGCTGTCCGCTGAGCGATCAGACCAACGAGCGTCAGACTGGGCGGTCGCCCTCGATCAGTACGCGCTGCATGATTCGGGTCTCGCCCACCGGATAGTCGATCACCACTCGATGCATCGTGGCGCGGTTGTCCCACACCACGATGTCGCCGACGCTCCAGACATGGCCATGGTGATGCCGCGGCTTGCGCGCTTCCTCGGCGAGTTCGTCGAGCAGGTCGTCGCTTTCCGCCCGCTCCAGCCCGACGATCCGGTCCAATCGGTTCGGGTTCAGGTAGAGCGCCTTGCGGCCGGTCTCGGGGTGCGTCCGCACGAGGGGATGCTCGACGTCGGGCGTCTCCGCAATCTCCTCCGGCGTGCGCGCCGATGGCCGGTTGCGCGCCCGTGGCGTGTCGTAGCCATGGATCGCGCGCAGCCCGTCGATGCGCTTGCGCGTGGCTTCCGGCAGGGTCTCGTAGACCGAGTGCATGTTACAGAACCAGGTAGCCCCGCCGCGGCTCGGAATCTCGATGCCGTGCAGGAGCGTCGCCTTGGCCGGTATCGCAAAGTACGAATCGTCCGTGTGCCAGTCCTCGGCCCGGATAGCGGTCTTGTCGGTTGTGCCATCGGGCATAAGCGTGCTGACCATGATCGACACGTCCGGCACACCGCCGCTGCGCTTGTAACGCAGGAGCTGCTTCTGCGGCGCGCCGAAGGCCGTCGAAAAAACGCGGGTCTGTTCCGATGTCATGCGCTCGCCCGGCACGACGACCAGGAGATGTTCGGCCAGCGCCCGGTTGAGCTTGGCAGCGACGGCGGGCTCGTTGGCGCTGGCGCGATCGAGTCCTTCAATACGGACGCCCAGCGGCGCGTCGAGGGGAATGACTTCCATCATGAAAGAAACCTAGCGCGATGTGACACCGGAAACCAATTCCACCAGCCAGGCTTTCGCTCGTCGGATTGCATTCGCTGCCGCCTGCCAGGCAGGCAGCGCGCGAACGAAGCCGTAGACCCGATCGCGGAAGTCGAACAGCCAAGTCTCCGCCCGCAGGTACCAGGACAACTGCAGCAGCGTCGGCCGCAGGATCTTGTAAAGTCGCGCCACCAGTGCCGTCGCCACGACCTTGCCAAGCATGATCGCTCCGGTCGCCAGCACGAACTTGCCCTGCATCGCAAACCAGACCGCCGCGAGCTTGACTGGCAGCACCAAAGTCGAGGGCGCAGCAAAAGCGATCAAGGCTGCCCATGGCGGCAGGCCGGCGAGCCAGCCCTCGATCCGGGCGATCGGCGGCCAGCGTGCAATCGCGGCCATCGCAAGGCCGAGATAGTGGAGAAGAACATCCTCGAAGAAGACGATCGCCGCCGCGACCGGCACGAGCAGGAGTTCAAGGGCGCGTTTGAGGTGGCGCTTCATCGGCATGTAATCTAAGCGCCGGATCCTGGCTTTTCAGTGGTCATTATGTTCACGCGTCGTACCCTCGCCCACCTGGTGGCGGCTGCCGCCGTCACCTCCACCCCTGCTCTGGCCCAGAACCGGCCGCCGCTGTCGCGAATCGCCTTCGGCTCCTGCGCCAACCAGAACATGGACCAGCCGATCTGGGACGCCGTGCTGTCCTACCGGCCCGATCTCTTCATCTTCTGCGGCGACAATGTCTACGGCGACTTCAATTCCGCCGATGCAGCCAATCTGAAGCGTGCCTACGAGGAAGCGGGAAAAGTCACGGGCTATGCCAGGCTGCGCGACACGGTGGGCCATCTCGCCGTCTGGGACGACCACGATTATGGCCTCAACGATGGCGGCATTGAGTTCGCGCACAAGGCCGCGTCCAAGGAGCTGTTCCTCGATTTCTGGAACGCACCCGCCACCGACATCCGGCGCAAGCGCGACGGCATCTACGACTCGCGGATCATCGGGCCGCCGGGCATGCGCGTGCAGGTCATCCTCCTTGACGTGCGCTGGTTCCGTTCTCCCTTGAAGATTACCGACCAGCGCGGCGCGCCGGGCAAGGAACGCTACCTGCCCGATCCCGATCCGGCCAAGACCATGCTGGGTCCCGTGCAGTGGGCGTGGCTGGCCGAGGAGCTGCGCAAGCCTGCCGAGTTGCGGCTGATCGTGTCGAGCACCCAGGTGCTGGCCGAGGGCCATGGCTGGGAGCGCTGGGGCAACATGCCCTTGGAGAAGCAGAAGCTGATCGACACGATCCGCGCCAGCGGCGCCAAGGGCGTTGTCCTGCTCTCCGGCGACCGCCATATCGGCGCGCTCTATCGCGAGACGCCGGCCGACCTCTACCCGCTGTACGAGACCACTTCGAGCGGCCTCAACATGGTCTACTGGGCCGCCAAGGAAGCCGGCCCCAACCGGCTGGGAGCCCTCTACGCCGCGGCCAATTTCGGCGTGGTCGATGTCGACTGGTGGGAACGCAAGCTCGTACTGGCCCTGCGCGACGATGGCGGCAATACCCGCCGCGCCGTCGAGATCGCTTTCGACACGTTGGACATCGCCACCTGAGTCGCCGACCTAGTCGAGTCGCACGCCCAGTTCCTTGATGATTGCCGACCAGCGCGCGGTTTCTTCGCGGATCAGGGTTGCTGTCTCCTTGCGGCCGCGGAAGATCGGGAAGTAGCCGAGGCTCACGAGCAGCGCACTGACTTCGGGGTCGGCGACGGCCTGGCGGTAGGCTCCTTCCAGTTTGTCGAGAACGGCGGCCGGCGTCTGGGCCGGCGCGACGACACCCTGCCAGGCGGAGACGGTGAGGTTGGGCCAGCCCTGCTCCACGGCGGTCATGACGTCCGGCAGCGCCGGATGACGCTCGCGCGAGAGCACGGCAATGATGCGGACTTTGCCCGCATCCACCTGGCCCTTGTACATGCCGAAGCTCGAGATCATGAGCTGGACGCGACCGCCCAGCATGTCGGCTAGCGCCGGTCCGCCACCACGATACGGCACGTGCAGAAAGTCGATCCCAGTCTGGCGCTTCACCACCTCGAAGCTCAGATGATCGACACTGCCGAGGCCGCCCGAACCGAAGTTCAGCTTGCCGGGCTGCTCCTTCGCCAGCGCCACAAGCTCCTTGAGATTCTTCGCCGGCAGATCGGCCGGGATCGCGAGCACGACCGCCGAATCGGCAACGGTGCAGATTGGCGCGAGATCGCGCTCCACGTTGGTCGTCAGGCTGCGATAGAGCAGTGGATTGGTGACGACGACACTGCTGTTCACATAGCCGATCGTGTAGCCGTCGGGCGGGCTCTTGGCGACCAGTTCAAGGCCGACGCCACCATTGGCGCCACCACGATTATCGACCACGACGGACTGGCCGAGCGACGACTGGACCTTCGCCGCGAGCGGGCGTGCGACGAGGTCCGTGCCGCCGCCGGGCGGAAAGCCGACGACGACCTTCACGGGGCGGGACGGATACTCCTCGCCCCAGGCGGCAGCGAAGGGCACGCCCCCGAGAACGGCGGCGAGCAGGCTCCGGCGATGCATGGCATTCCTCCCATATTGCCGGCTCATTCGAGCCGGACTTATCGTTCTTCAGTTTTATTCGGGACCGAAGTTCAGGCCGCTTCGGCCTGTTCCACGGTGGGACGGTCGCCGCCCAGGGTCGTGCGACGCATGTCGCGCACCTCGTTGCGGTCGAAGCGCTTGGCGCGATGCATGGTGGTGCGGTTGTCCCACATCACCAGATCGTACTGCCGCCATTGATGGGAGTAGACGAACTCCCGCTGCGTCGCGTGTTCGGTCAGTTCGCACAGGTAGGAACGCGCCTCCGGGATTGTCCAACCGACGATGGCGCCGGCATGGGACGACAGGAATAGCGACTTGCGCCCCGTCACCGGGTGGGTCCGCACGAGGCGCTGACGCACCGGCTTGAAGTTGGCGATCTCCTCCGGCGTGAGATCGGTGAAGCCGACGGCGGCGCGCGAATAGATCAGCGAATGCTCACAGATCAGGTCCTCGACCTCGGCCTTCGTACGGTCGTCCAATGCATCGTACGCGGCGCGCATGTCGGCAAAGTCGGTGTTACCGCCCCAAGACGGAATGGCACGCGCCGACAGGGCCGAAAACTTCGCTGGGATCACCGCATAGGAGCTGTCGGAATGCCAGAGCCGGTCGCCCAGCTTGAAGAACCACTGCCGGTCGTCGGCCGATATGACCTTGCCGTCCTTGGTCAGGTTGGAAAGGTCGCTGATACCGGTTCCGAGCCTGCTTTCTGTCGTCTTGCGAATATTCCCGGGCTTCTCCTTGACCTCGAGCTCTCCGAAATTCCTGGTGAACTCGACCTGCTGCTCGTCGGTAATGTTCTGATCGCGGAAGACGAGCACCCCGTATCGGTTCATGCCCTCCTCGATCGCGACCGCTTCATTGCGGCTGAGCGGCTTTGTCAGATCGACGCCGGAAACCTCTCCGGCGAAGACGGGATGGATCTGAGTGATGGTCGGCGCCATGGCGGCCATTCCTTCCCTAAATTCGGTTTTTTGTTATAACATATGACAGGATGGGCAGTGACTTCTCCCCTGTCAAACTTCGCGACGCGCCTGAAGCCGCCTTGCGGCTCGCAAGCGAAACTGCCATCCAGCCCACGATGCAGCATATTGAGCATGTCAGTCTTTCCACTCAGGTGCTGCGCGAGATCCGCACCGCCATCGTGCTGGGCGATCTGGCGCCGGGAGCCCGCCTGACCTTCCGCGACGTGGCGCAGCGGCTCAAGGCAAGCGTCACTCCGGTTCGCGAAGCGCTGCTCCAGCTCGTTGCCGAACGCGTGCTGAGTGTCGGCACTGGGCGCACGATCACCGTACCCCTTCTCACACGCGCTCAGTTCATCGAACTCAGGGTGATCCGTGTCGCGCTCGAAGGTATGGCGGCCGAAGCTGCGGCGCGTCAGGCAGAACCGCGTCTCATCGACGAACTGGAATCGATCCATCGTCAACTGGACGAAGCCAAGATGGCGCGCAATGCACGTCAGGCAACCATCCAGAACCGGGCCTTCCATTTCCGTTTGTACGAAGCGGCCGCCCTGCCGGAACTGCGCGGCATGATCGAAAATATCTGGCTCAGGACCGGCCCCTATCACCGTTACATATTCGCCGATCCCAGCAAGCACATCTTCGACAACCCCGGCCGCAGGCGCACGCAACCGCAGCATGCCCATCGTCGCGTCATCGCAGGTCTACGTGCGGGCCGTCCTGGCGATGTCCGCGTCGCGATCGAGGCCGACATACTGTCCGGCGATCCAATCATCCTTCCTCAATTGCCCCAGGATACACCGGACCGCGTACAGGAACTCGTGCGAAGCCTGCCGGATCTCGAAATGTTGTCGCGCGCGCTGTTCGGCGAGAAGACGAACGCACCGGCCCAAAAGCAAACGGGCCGCCCCAAGGGGCGGCCCGGTTCTCGTCGACGTCTGGATCTTTCTACTGCGGCTGAACGCCGGCAGCCTTGATCGCGGGCACCCACTTGTCGATTGACGCCTTGAGCTGATCGCGCAGCGCTTCCGGCGTCGCTTCCGTGGCCGTCGGCAGATCGACGGCCTGCTCGATCAGGCGGCCACGGACCTTCTCGTCACCCAACGCCGCAACCAGCGCCTGGTTGAGTTTGGTGACGACGTCCTTCGGAGTGCCCTTCGGAACGAAGAAGCCGTTCCAGATCGTGACCTCGTAGCCCTTGAGACCGGCCTCGTCGATGGTCGGCACATCGGGAAGCTGCGGCAGGCGCTTCAGCGTGCTGACGCCCAGCGCCTTGATGTTGCCGCCCTTGATCTGCGGCAGCACATTCACCGCCTGATCGACCATGTAGTCGAACTGGCCACTGACCAAGTCGTTCAGCGCCGGGCCGGTTCCCTTATAGG
This sequence comes from Reyranella massiliensis 521, assembly GCF_000312425.1. Taxonomy (GTDB): domain Bacteria; phylum Pseudomonadota; class Alphaproteobacteria; order Reyranellales; family Reyranellaceae; genus Reyranella; species Reyranella massiliensis. The sequence goes on from NZ_HE997181.1 coordinate 2,261,342, forward strand.
GAATTTCCAGCACGTCGACCTTCATCATGTTGTTCAGCATCAGGCCGCCGAGATGCGAGGCGGCGCCGATGCCGGCCATGCCGTACTGCGCCTTCTTCTGGTTGGCCTTCACGTAAGCCAGGAACTCCTGGAAGTTCTTGGCCGGAAGGTCCTTCTTGGTCACCAGCACCATCGGGTTGGTACCGCCGAGGCCAACCGGCTCGAGGTCCTTCTGGCTGTCGTAAGGCAGCGACTTGTAGAGCGCGATGTTGACCGCCAGCGTGCCCATGTGGGTGAACAGGACCGTGTAGCCGTCCGGCGTGGCCTTGGCGGCCTTGTTGACACCGATCGTGCCGCCGGCGCCGCCGACGTTTTCCACGATCATGGTCTGGCCGAGCGCCTCGCCCATCCGGGCGGTCAGGACGCGGGCCAGTGCATCGGTGGGGCCACCGGCGGCAAAGGGCACGATCACGGTGATCGGCTTGGTCGGGTATGCGGCTTGGGCCAGCGCGCCTAGCGGGGCCAGGGCCAGACCGGCAGCCGCGGCCGTAGCGAACAGGTTGCGTCGTTTCATGTGGATTCCTCCCTGAAGTGTGCAAACGCCATGATAATCCGGCTGCTACACCGTCCTCACGAGTTCGGCAATGGCTGCACCGACAGTCTTGGTGTCGCCGTTGCCGCCCAGGTCGCGGGTCCTGGGACCGCCCTCGACCAGGGAGGCCGCAATCGCCCGTTCGATGGCCTCCGCCGCCTCGGGATATCCTAGATGGCGAACCATCATGGCGCCCGACCAGATCTGGCCAATCGGGTTGGCGATCCATTGGCCGGCAATGTCCGGCGCCGAACCGTGCACCGGCTCGAACATCGACGGGAATTTGCGCTCCGGGTTGATGTTGCCGGAGGGCGCCACGCCGATCGACCCGGTCAAGGCGGGGCCGAGGTCGGACAGGATGTCGCCGAACAGGTTGGAGCCGACGACCACGTCGAACCAATCCGGGTTGCGCACGAAGTGGGCCGTCAGGATATCGATGTGGTACTGGTCTGCCTTGATGTCGGGGTAGTTCTTCCTCATCTCGGCGAAACGCTCGTCCCAGAACGGCATCGTGTGAATGATGCCGTTGGACTTGGTGGCCGAGGTGACATGCTTCTTCTTCGTGCCGCGCGCGAACTCGAAGGCGAACTTCAGTACGCGATCGACCCCCTTGCGCGTGAAGACCGCCTCCTGCACCGCAAACTCGTTCTCCGTCCCCTGGAACATGCGGCCGCCGAGCTGGCTATATTCGCCCTCGGTATTCTCGCGCACCACCCAGAAGTCGATCTCGCCCGGCTTACGGTTGGCCAGCGGTGACGGCACACCCTCGAACAAACGCACCGGCCGCAGGTTCACATACTCGTCGAAATCGCGGCGGATCGGGATCAGCAGGCCCCAAAGCGAAACGTGGTCCGGCACGCCCGGCCAACCGACGGCGCCGAGGAAGATGCTCTCGAACGCCTTGAGCTGCTCCATGCCGTCGTCCGGCATCATCTTGCCGGTCTGCAGCAGGCGATCGCATGACCAATCGAAATCGGTGAACTCGAGCTCGAAGTTGAAGCGCCGCGCCGCAGCTTCGAGGACACGCACGCCCTCCGGCAGGACTTCCTTGCCGATTCCGTCACCCGGAATGAGCGCGATCTTATGCTTGGCCATTCAAACCTCCCGAAATCCGCGCGGACCCTAGCAGCGCGACCTTGCCATGCAAGCACGGCATTGCCCCTGCAGAAGACCCACGCCAAAATGAACAACCGTTTACCCCGGAGTGGCCATGACGTACGACCTCAAGATTACCGGCGGCACCATTGTCGACGGCACCGGCAAGCCCGGCTTCGTTGGCGACCTCGGCATCAAGGACGGCAAGGTCGTGGCGCTCGGCAAGGCTGAAGGCGCAGCCACAACGACCATCGACGCCAAAGGCAAGATCGTCTCGCCGGGCTTCGTCGACGTCCACACTCATTACGATGCACAGATCCTCTGGGATCGCATGCTCTCGATCTCGCCATGGCACGGCGTCACCACGACGGTGATCGGCAACTGCGGCTTCGGCGTCGCGCCGACCCGCGCCGCCCATCGCAAGATCATCATGCAGACGCTCGAGAAGGTCGAAGGGATGAGCCTTGAAGCGCTGGAAGCCGGCCTCGGCACAGCGTGGCCTTTCGAGACCTTCCCGCAATATCTCGACACGCTGGAGAAGCGCGGCTCGGCGATCAACATCGCCGCCCTGTTTGGCCACACGCCGCTGCGCCTCTACGTCATGGGCGAGGAATCGACTGAGCGCGCCGCGACGCCCGATGAGATCGGGAAGATGAAGATGCTGGTACGCGAGGCGATGGACGCCGGCGCGATCGGCTTTGGCACCTCGGTCTCCGTCAGCCACAGCGGCTATGGCGGCAAACCGGTGCCCAGCCGCCAGGCCACCGTCGAGGAAATGGACCAGCTCGTCTCGGTCATGGGCGAGTTGAAGCGTGGCCTGATGCAAATCACCATTGGCCGCGATTTCTCGACCCGCCACATGGCCGAGGTCAGCCGCAAGTACAACATCCCCGTCACCTGGACCGCCCTGCTCTCTCACCTTTACGGCCCGGGCGGCCATCGCAAGCAGCTCGACCTTGCCGCCGAGCAGCGTAAGTCGGGCGCCATGGTGATCCCGCAGGTGAGCTGCCGGCCGCTGAACTTCGAGGTCACCTTCGCTGAGCCGTTCATCTTCGACGTGATGCCGTTCATGAATGAGCTGGCGAAAGCCGACGCCAAGGAACCCGGGACCCGCCGCCGCGCCTATGCCGATCCGGCGTGGCGCGAGAAGCTCCGCAGCGAGGTGACTCCGCTGTTCCGCAACTGGTGGGATCGCGTCGTCATCGCCTGGTCGCCGTCGCATCGCGAGCTCGAGGAGATGCCGCTCGCCGCCGCGGCCGCCAAGCTCGGCAAGGATCCGGTCGACCTCGCCCTCGATATCTCGCTGGCCGATGACCTGCTGACCCGCTTCCGCATGGCCGTCATGAACTTCGACGAGAAGGAAGTGGCCGAGCTGATCACCGATCCAAACACGATCATCGCGCTGTCGGACGCCGGCGCCCATGCCAGCCAGCTTTGCGACGCCTGCTACTCGACGCACCTGCTCGGCCACTGGGTGCGCGACCGCAAGGTCTTCACCCTCGAAGAAGCCGTGCACAACCTCACCCAGCGCCCGGCCGAGATGTTCGGCATCACCGATCGCGGCGTGCTGGCCGAAGGCCGCCCAGCCGACGTCGTCGTCTTCGATCCCAAGACCGTGAACCCGGGCCCGCTGAGGCGCGTCCACGACATGCCGGCCGGCGCCGACCGTCTCGTGTCCGAGGCGAGCGGCATCGAGGCCGTGGTCGTGAACGGCAAGCTGATCCGGCAGAACAACAAGGATACCATCGCGGCCAACGACAAGCTGCCCGGTCGTCTGCTACGACACGGCCGCGCCGCTTAAGCGTACATCAAGGGAGAGAGACCAATGATCCACGTCATCGCCATCATCACGGCCAAGCCGGGCAAGCGCGACGAAGTCCTCAAGAACTTCAAGGCCAACGTCCCGGCTGTGCATGCCGAGAAGGGCTGCATCGAGTACGGCGCGACCGTCGACACCGATGGCGGCCCGTTCGCCAAGTTCGGTCCCGACACCTTCGCCGTCATCGAGAAGTGGGAAACCATGGACGACCTCAAGGCCCACGGCGCGTCCGAGCACATGAAGGCCTATGCGGCCAAGAACAAGGACCTGCTCGCCAATCGCGCCGTCCACGTTCTTCAGAACGCTTGATCACCGTCACCGACACTGACGTCGCCGCGTACGAACGCGACGGCGTCGTCTGCCTGCGCGGCGCCTTTGACGCCGTGTGGGTGGGAATCCTGAGCGAGGCCGTCGAGCGCGACCTCGCCAACCCCAGCCCCAACGCGACCAACTTCGCCCAAGGCAGCACCGCCGGTAAGTTCTTCGGCGACATGTTCATGTGGCGGCAGGACAACGATTTCCGGATGGCCGCCCTCACCTCGCCGGCAGTCGAAATTGCCGCCCGATTGATGGACTCACAGAACGTCGATTTCTTCTACGATCAGCTCTTCGTAAAAGAACCCGGTACGGCGCACCCGACCCCCTGGCATCAGGACCAGCCCTATTGGCCGGTGACCGGCTGGCAGATCACATCGGTCTGGATCGCGCTCGACGATATCGACCTCAGCAACGGCGCCGTCGAGTTCATCGCAGGATCGCACCGCTGGGGCGTCAACTATCGACCGACGCCGTTCCGCAAGAGCCACGAGGCCAAGTTCACGTCGAGCGACCTGCAGCAGATTCCCGACATCGACGCCGACCGCGGCAAATACGATATCCGGTCTTGGACGATGGAACCGGGCGATTGTCTCGTTTTCCATGCCATGATCGTCCATGGCGCCCCCGGCAACGACACGAGCGGCAACCGCCGTCGCGGGCTGTCGCTGCGCTATACCGGCGATGATGCCCGTTACGATCCGCGGCCGGGCACTTTTCAGTTTCCCCACAAGCCCGATCTTCAGCCAGGGGCGCCCATGACCTGTAGCCTCTTCCCGCGAGTCTGGCCAAGGCGCTAGTCTGCCTGCGCAACCGGGAGCAGTTCATGGCTGAAAACAACGGCGTCGATCAGGTGACCGAAGTCACCAACACGTCGTGGCTCAGTCGCTTGGGCCAGGCTATCGTCGGCGTTCTGGTCGGCATCGCGGTCGTAGTCGGAGCCGGCGTGCTGCTGTTCTGGAACGAAGGCCGTGCCATCAAGACAGCGCAGGGCCTCAGCGAAGGGGCCGGCGTCGTCCGTAGCGTTTCGGCCGATCGCGTCGATCCCGGCAACGACCAGCGGCTGATCCATGTAAACGGCATGCTGACGGCAGGCACGCCGGTCGGCGACGGCGACTTCGCCCTGCGCATGCAAAGTCTTCGCCTCCTGCGCCATGTCGAAATGTATCAATGGCAGGAGGAGACACACACGGAGACCCGCACCAAGTTCGGCGGTGGCGAGGAACGCACGACGACCTACAAGTACGTCCGCGGCTGGGCCGACAAGCCCATCGACTCGAGCCGCTTCCGCGAGGTCCGCGGCCACACCAATCCGACGATGGCTTATCAGTCGCGCGAAGTGGTGGCGCCCGGCACGCATCTCGGCGCGTTCGCGGTGCCTGAGTCGCTCGTGCGCGGCTTCGGCGAGCCCAAGCCACTGGAGGCCACCGACGTGCAGGCCAATGCCCTGCAGATCCGCATCGACAAGCCGGTCAAGGTGATCGACGGCGTCCTCTATATCGGACGCGATCCTTCGCAGCCTGCCGTCGGCGACATGCGGATTACTTTCTCCCAGGTGCCGCTTCAGACTGCCAGCGTCGTCGCCCTGCAGGCCGGGACGAGCCTCGCCCCGTTTACGACCCATACCGGCACGACGGTCGAACTCATCGCGCCGGGGACCGTGCCTGCAGCCGCCATGTTCAAGGCGGCGCAGGAGGAGAACGTCACCTTTACCTGGGTGTTGCGTGCCGTCGGCGCCTTCGTGATGTTCGTCGGCTTTGCCTTGATCCTGCGGCCGCTCAGCGTCGCCGCCGACATCATTCCGATCCTGGGCAACATCGTCGGTGCCGGCGCCGGCTTGGTGGCGATGGTCTGCACCGCAGCTCTGGCACCGCTCGTGATCGCCCTCGGCTGGCTATGGTATCGCCCCCTGATCGGCATCGGCGTACTGATCATGGGCGCTGCCGCGACTTACGGCTTGACGAAGCTCGCCCGTCGACGCGTCGCCCGGAAGGCCGCCGCGGTGGCCTGATCCATCAGGTGTCGCGGATGATCCCTTTCAGCACCATGTCGAGCATGCCGTTGATCAGCAGATCGCGATTGGACCAGGGAAATTCCGGCTTGAGGATCAATGCCGATGCGAGGCCATGCATCCCCATCCAGCAAAGTTCGGCACAGGTATCTGCCGGATAGTTCAGCTTGAGCCCCGAGGCTTCGGCTTCGACGAGTACGCTCACCAGACGCTGGAAGACGATCGACCCGTTGACGCCCGGCCGGGTCGGATCGTCGGTCGGCATGCGATGACCGACCTTGCGCACCGATTCCGGGACATTGCTGCCCAGAAAGATCAATCGGTATTCATCGGGGTGCTTGAGGCCGAACCGTAGGTAGGCCTCTCCGAACTGGCGTATCCGGTCGCGCGGTTCCGCGACGCTCTTCTCGATCTCGTCGATGCTGTCGATCAGATGCCCGAAGGTCTGGTCGCAAAGCGCCAGCATCATCTGCTCTTTGTCCTGAAAATAGAGGTAGAGCGCGGGCGCCGAAACGCCGACCCGATCGGCAATCTTGCGGATCGTCGTCGAGTCGTACCCCTGCTCCAGAAACAGCTCCTTCGCGGCCTGCAGGATTTCCTCGCGACGGGTATGGCCTTCGCCCCGTTTCTTACGGCCTCCGGTGGCAGCTGTTGAAAAAGCGCTCAATCGGGTTCTCCTGCCCTTGACTCCTATATTAACGAAGATAACTTATCGACGTTAAGTTAACGGCGTTTAGTCTATCTTGGCTGCATTGTAAACGCCCGAAGGAACCCCCGCCATGCGTCTCCCGACCTTTCGCCTGCCGCGCAAGTTCCCTCTCAAGGTCGTCGCTTTCGCGACGGCAGTCATTGCCCTGGCCGGCGGCGGCTTTGCCGTCTTCTCCTTCACCGCGAATGCATCGCGGGTCGCGGCGTCCGAGCCGGTGATCCGGCCGGCGCGCGTCGTGGAAATTGCCTATCGCCGGCAGGTCCAGTCTTTGACCCTGGCCGGTACGGTCGTGCCACGCATCGAGAGCACGCTGGGCTTCCGTGTCGCCGGCAAGATCGTACGGCGCGCCGTCGACGTCGGCGCTGCCGTGAAACCTGGCGATGTCATCGCCGAGCTCGACCCCACCGACTATCGCCTTGCCGTCGACAATGCCCGCGCCGCGCTGGTCTCTGCCGAAGCCGACTATGCGCGCGCCAAGGCTGACCACGAACGCTACCTCAATTTGCGCGGAAGCACGGCGTTCGTCCCCCAGACCCTCGATCAGCGTCAGTCCCTGGCGTCGACGACGCTGGCTCGGGTGGATCAGGCCAAGAGCCAGCTCGCGACGGCGGAGAACAACCTCGACTACACGGTATTGCGGGCCGACGCTGCCGGCGTAGTGACCGCCGTTCAGGCCGAGGTCGGGCAGGTGATGGCACAGGGCCAGGGCGTGGTCCGCGTCGCGCGCCTCGACGAACTCGAGATCCTGGTCGGCGTCCCCGAGCATCGCCTCAAGAGCGTGCGCGAAGCGTCCGTGGCAAGCTTCGAACTCTGGTCCGACCCGGGCCGTCGCCACGCCGCACGGCTGCGAGAACTGTCTCCCAGTGCCGATCCCGCGACCCGCACCTACCCCGCCCGGTTCAGCGTATTGGAGCCACCGCAATTCATCGGCCTCGGCATGACTGCGACACTGTCCTTCGATCGGCGAGATCCCACTCCGGTTGCCGAGGTTCCTCTCAGCTCCATCTTCCAGCGCGGTACGCAGCCGGCCGTCTGGGTGGTCGACCGCACGAGCGGCACCGTCGAGTTGAGAGCGGTGACGATCGCACGCTGGCGCGACGACACCGCCGCCATCGCCTCCGGCGCCAAGGAGGGCGAGCTGATCGCCACGGCCGGCGTGCACAAGCTTGAGCACGGCCAGAAGGTCAAGCTGCAACTCCCGCAACACGCCGCCCGCTAGGCAGACCTACCTAGCAGCCCGCAATCTTCCGCGGAGAGACGGACATGACGACGCGCACCAACCTGTCAGCGCTGGCGTTGAAGTACAGCACGCTGACGGTCTTCTTCATGATCGCGCTGACGGCGGCCGGTATCTATGCGTTCTTCAATCTCGGCCGCGGCGAGGATCCGCCCTTCACCATCAAGCAGATGGTCGTATCGGCCGCCTGGCCGGGCGCCACGTCGCGCGAGATTGAGCAACAGGTCACCGAGAAGATCGAGACCAAGCTCCAGGAACTGCCCTACTTCTTCAACGTGACGAGCTACACCAAGCCCGGCGAGACCGTGATCTATGTCTCGTTGCGCGACGATACTCCGCCCGCCAAAGTGCCTGACCTCTGGTACCAGGTGCGCAAGAAGGTCGGTGATATCAGATCATCCCTGCCACAGGGTGTGGTCGGTCCCTTCTTCAACGACGAATACGGCGACACCTACAGCCTGATCTGGGCCTTCGAATCCGACGGCTTCTCGCCGGCCGAGGTCAAGGAGATCGTCAAGGCAGTGCGCCAGCGGCTACTGCGTGTTCCCGACGTTACCAAGGCCGACTTGATCGGCCTGCAGGACGAGAAGATCTATATCGAGTTCAGTCATGCCCGGCTCGCCATGCTGGGCGTGCCGGTCGATCAGATTCTGGAGGTTGTGCGCCGGCAGAATGCGATCGTCGCCACCGGCACGATCGAAACCAGCGGAGAGCGGGTCGCCGTGCGCGTCGATGGGGCGCCGACTTCGGCGGAAGAGCTCATGGCCCTCCCCTTCACTGCCAATGGTCAGACGCTGACCCTGGGCGATGTGGCGGAGGTCAAGCGCGGCTACCAGGACCCGCGGCAGATCGCCATGCGCTTCAAGTCGAAGCCGGTGATCGGCCTCGGCGTGGTGATGGCGCAGGGCGGCAACGTCCAGACGCTGGGCAAAGCCCTCGACAAGACCATGAAGGAGATCGAGGCGAACTTGCCCATCGGCATCACCGTCCATCGCGTCGCCAATCAGCCCGAAGTCGTCGACAAGTCGTTCGAGGAGTTCATCGCCTCGCTGCTCGAGGCGCTAGCCATCGTGCTGGTCGTGTCTTTCATCAGCCTCGGCATTCGCACCGGCGTGATCGTGGCGTTCTCCGTACCGCTGGTGCTGGCGATCACCTTCGTGGGCATGCTGATGCTCGGCATCGACTTCCAGCGCATCTCGCTCGGCGCTCTGATCATCGCGCTCGGCCTGCTGGTCGACGACGCCATCATCGCCGTCGAGATGATGATGGTGAAGCTGGAACAGGGGGCGAGCCGCCTCGAAGCCGCGACCTTCGCCTACACCTCGACGGCCTTCCCCATGCTGACCGGGACGCTGGTCACGGCTGTCGGCTTCGTTCCGGTGGGCTTCGCCCGGTCGGGCGCCGGCGAATACACCAACTCGATCTTCTGGGTGGTCGGCCTCTCGCTGATCATCTCCTGGTTCGTCGCCGTCCTGTTCACGCCCTGGATGGGCTATCACCTGCTGCCACAACCTAAGGTTCATCATCACGATCCCTATGGCGGCCGGCTCTACACGATGTTCCGCAAGCTGGTCGTGTGGTGCGTCACCTGGCGCAAGACCACGATCGCCATAACCGCGCTCGCCTTCGTGGCCTCGATGGCGGCATTCGGCCTGGTCCAGAAACAGTTCTTTCCGACCGCCAACCGGCCCGAGCTGATCGTCGACATGAAGCTGGCGCAGGGCGCTTCGTGGGCCGCGACCGACAAGGAAGTGCGCAAGCTCGAAAAGTGGCTCGGCGAGAATTCCGACGTCGCCTTCTACACGTCCTACATCGGCGCCGGCAGCCCGCGCTTCTACTTGCCCACGGTCCCGGAGCTCGCCAACGCCAATTTCGGCCAGGTCATCGTCATGACCAAGGATCTCCGCGCCCGCGAGCGCGTGGTTGCCGCGCTGGACAGGCTCTTTGCCCAGGACTTCGAAGCCGTCCGCGCCCGCGTGCAACGCCTGCAGAACGGCCCGCCGGTCAGCTATCCGGTGATGTTCCGCGTGCTGGGCGACGATCCACAGCAGGTCCGTACCGTCGCCGAACGCGTGCGGCAGGTCTTCAAGGCCGATCCGGCGACGCGCGACATCAACTTCGACTGGAACGAGCTGGCCAAGTCCGTGCGGCTGGAGGTCGACCAGGCCAAGGCCCGCGCCCTGGGCGTCGACTCCCAGGTGCTGGGCAATGCCCTGCAGACGCTGCTGAGCGGTGTGACGGTCACGCAGTATCGCGAACGCACCGAGACGATCGACGTCATCGCCCGCGCGATCGCGCCGGAGCGGCTGAGCGTCGAAGGTCTCGAAGCCATCAACTTCCGCACTGCCAATGGCGGCGTGGTCTCGCTGGCCCAGCTTGCGACGCTGAAGTTCGAGCTGGAAGAGCCGATCCTCTGGCGGCGCAACAAGGAACTGCTCATGACTGTCCGCGCCGGCGTCGCCGACGGCGTGCAGGGCCCGGATGTCGCTGCCCGCATCGACAAGGCGCTGGCGCCGCTGCGCGCCGAACTGCCGCCCGGCTATCGGATCGAGATCGGTGGCGATTCGGAGGAGTCGGCCAAGAGCCAGGCCTCCATCTTCAAGATGATGCCCCTCATGGCCTTCCTGATGGTGCTGTTCCTGATGCTCCAACTCCAGAGCTTCTCCAAGCTCGCACTGGTCATGCTGACGGCGCCGCTGGGTCTGATCGGCGTGTCGCTGTTCCTGCTGCTATTCAACCAGCCCTTCGGGTTCGTCTCGCTGCTGGGCGTGATTGCACTTGCCGGCATGATCATGCGCAACTCGGTGATCCTGGTGGATCAGATCGACCAGGATATCCGCGCCGGTCACACCGACTGGGATGCGGTGATCGACGCCACGGTGCGCCGCGCGCGGCCGATCCTTCTGACCGCCGGCACGGCGATCTTCGCCATGATCCCGCTGTCCCGCAGCGTATTCTGGGGACCCATGGCTGTCGCCCTGATGGGCGGCCTGCTGGTGGCGACCGCCCTGACCCTGCTCTTCTTGCCGGCGCTCTATGCGGCCTGGTTCAGGGTGAAGAGACCGTCCGCAACGGAGGCCGCGTCGCCGCAACACGTCCCGCCGACGCTCGCGATCGCGGCCGAGTAGCGCCCAGGGTCAGGAGATACGGCCTTCCGCCGTTCGGAGGTCGCTCTCCCGGCTGGCGCTGACTTCAAGGATGATCTCGATGCCGCGCACAATGTCGCTGACCGACATGGACGGCGCACCACCGAGGCGGGCCGCCTGCTCCGGCACATAAGGGATGTGCAGGAAGCCGCCACGGATCGGGCGAGGATGCGAGGCAGCAATGTCCATCAGCGCATAGAAGATGTGATTGCAGACGAAAGTGCCGGCGGTGTTCGAGACCGCAGCCGGCAGTCCCGCCTTGCGCATTTCGGCCACGCAGGCCTTGATCGGCAGCGTCGTGAAATGGGCGGCCGGCCCGTCGGCCACCACCGGCCTGTCGATCGGCTGCTTGCCGTCATTGTCCCGAATGCGTGCATCCTGGACGTTGATCGCCACGCGCTCGAGACACAGTTCGGTACGACCGCCGGCCTGGCCGACGCAGAGCACGATGTCGGGCTTTGCCTTCTCAATCGCCGCGCGCAGCACTTCGGCCGAACGGGCATAGGATGTCGGCAGCTCGGCCGTGTGTACCACGATGCTGCCGAGGTGCTTCTTCAGCTTGCCGACGGCAAGAGAGGACGGATTGACCTCGTCGCCGGCGAACGGATCGAATCCCGTAACCAAGGCCTTCATGGTGCACTCGCCTCGAATGCTATTATCCAGAAAACAAAGGGGCGCCCGGCAAGGGGCGCCCCGACGTTAGTCACTGCTGAGATCGATGGCTACTTGTTGGCCGCGTCGACTGCGCGACGAGCCATCACGCCCACGAGGTGGGCACGGTATTCGGCACTGCCGTGAATGTCGCTGTTGAGGTCGTCGGCCGGGATCTTGATGTCCTTGATCGCCGCCGAAGTGAAGTTCTTGGCGAGCGCGTCTTCCATCGCCTTGACGCGGAAGACGCACGGGCCGGCACCTGTCACCGCCACGCGCACGCCGCCTGCGGTCTTGGCGACGAACACGCCGACCATCGCGTAGCGCGAAGCCGGGTTGGGGAATTTGACGTAGGCCGCATTCTCCGCCTTCGGGAAGCTGATCGAGGTAATCAGCTCACCCTCGCTCAACGCCGTTTCGAACAGGCCCTTGAAGAAGGCGTCGGCCGCATGCTTGCCGGTGTTGGTGGTGATCGTCGCATTGAGCGCCACAACCGCCGCCGGATAGTCGGCGGCCGGATCGTTGTTGGCCACCGAACCGCCCATGGTGCCGCGGTTACGGACCGCCGGGTCGCCAATATGACCGGCCAGGGCAGCCAATGCCGGGATCTGGGCCTTCACGTCGGCCGAGCTGGCGACGTCGTAGTGGCGGGTCATGCCGCCGATCACGACGTTGTTGCCCTCGACCTTGATGCCGGCCAGCTCCTTGATGGCGCCGAGATCGACAATGTCGCTCGGCCGGGCCAGGCGCTGCTTCAGCGTCGGGATCAGGGTCATGCCGCCCGACATCGGACGGGCCTCTTCCTTGCCCTTCAGCAGAGCGACCGCATCGGCAACCGACTTCGGACGATGGTAAGCAAAATCGTACATCTCAATCCTCCCGTTACTCGGCCGCTTTACGCTGCGCACCCTGAATGGTCTGCCAGACGCTGAGCGGCGTGGCAGGCATCGGGACGTGCGTGACGCCGAGCGGCGCCAGTGCGTCGTGGACGGCATTCATCACGGCGGCAGGTGCGGCAATCGCACCGGCCTCGCCGCATCCCTTCACGCCCAGCGGATTGTGCGGGCAAGGCGTGACCTTGTAGCCGAGCTTGAACGACGGGACGTCGTCGGCGCGCGGCATGGTGTAGTCCATGTAGGAGCCGCTGAGCAGCTGACCCGTTTCCTTGTCGTAGACGGCATTCTCCAGCAGCGCCTGACCGACGCCCTGAACGATGCCACCGTGAACCTGGCCCTCGACGATCATCGGATTGATGATGTTGCCGAAATCGTCGACCGCGGTGTGATTGACGACCTCGACGACGCCGGTATCAGGGTCGATCTCGACCTCGCAAATCTGCGTGCCGGCCGGATAGACGAAGTTCGCCGGATCGTAGAACGCATTCTCGTCCATGCCGGGCTCGATCTCGGCCAGCGGGTAGTTGTGCGGCACGTACGCGGCGAACACCGCCTGGGCGAGCGGCACCGCCTTGTCGGTGCCCGCCACCTTGAAGGTGCCGTTCTCGAACACGACGTCGGCGGCCGAGGCCTCCATCAGATGGGCGGCGATCTTCTTGCCCTTGGCGATGATCTTGTCGGCGGCCTTCATGATGGCCGAGCCGCCGACCGCCAGGGACCGGCTGCCGTAGGTGCCCATGCCGAACGGCGTGGTCGCAGTGTCGCCGTGGACGACCTCGATATTCTCCAGCGGCACGCCGAGCTTGTCCGACACGATCTGGGCGAAGGTCGTCTCGTGGCTCTGGCCGTGGCTGTGCGAGCCGGTCAGGATCTGGACGTTGCCTGTCGGGTTGAACTTGATCTGGGCGGCCTCCCATTGGCCGACGCCGCCACCGAGCTGGCCGATCACCTGCGACGGCGCCAGCCCGCAGGCCTCGATGTAGGACGAGAAGCCGATGCCGCGCAGCTTGCCGCGCGACTTGGCTTCGGCGCGGCGGCCCTCGAAACCCTTGTAGTCGGCGATCTTGATCGCCTCGTCGATGATCGGCGGGTAGTTACCCGAATCGTACTGCAACGCCACCGGAGTCTGGTACGGGAAGGCGTCGGACGGGATGAAGTTCTTGCGGCGCAGCTCCGCCGGATCGACCTTCAATTCTGCCGCCGCCCTGCTGACGATGCTCTCGATCACGAAGGTCGCCTCGGGACGGCCGGCGCCGCGATAGGCGTCGACCGGCGCGGTGTGCGTCACCGCCGCCTTCACGTTGGCGTAGATGAGCGGCGTCGTGTACTGGCCGGCCAGCAGCGTGGCGTAGAGATAGGTTGGCACCGCCGTCGAGAAGGTCGAGAGATAGGCGCCCATGTTGGCGATGGTCTCGACCTTGAGCGCCAGGAACTTGTGATCCTTGTCGAGGGCAAGCTCTGCATGGGTGACGTGGTCGCGCCCGTGCGCGTCGGTCATGAACGACTCGGCTCGCTCCGCCGTCCACTTGATCGGCCGGCCGACGCGGCTGGACGCCCAGCACACCATCGTCTCTTCGTTGTAGCAGAAGATCTTGCTGCCGAAGCCGCCGCCGACGTCGGGGGCAATGACGCGCAGCTTGTGCTCGGGAATGCCCAGCACGAAGGCCGACAGGATCAGGCGCAACACATGCGGGTTCTGCGAGGTCGACCAGAGCGTGTAGTTGCCGGTGCCCTTGTCGTACTCGGCTGCCGCCGCGCGCGGCTCCATGGCGTTGGGGATCAGGCGATTGTTGACGATGTCCATCTTGGTGACGTGCGCCGCCTTGGCAAACGCCGCCTCGACATCGGCCTTCACGCCGATTTCCCAGTCGTAGATCAGGTTGCCCGGCACCACGTCCGCGTGGACCTCGGGAACGCCCTTGTCGAAGGCGCGCGCGAGATCGACGTTAGCCGGCTTCACGTCGTAGTCGACATGGATCGCCTCGGCGGCGTCCTTGGCTTCATCGTGGCTGTTGGCCACGACCATCGCCACCGTGTCGCCGACATAGCGCACGGTATCGAGCGCCATAACCGGATGGGGCGGCGCCTTGTGCGGCTCGCCGTGCTTGTCCTTCACCACCCAGCCGCAGATCAGGCCGCCGACCTTCGCATCGGCAATGTCCTTGCCGGTGAAGATCTCGACCACGCCGGGCATGGATTTCGCCGCCGAAACGTCGATGCTCTTGATCTTCGCATGGGCATGCGGCGAACGCAGGAAATACGCGTAAGTCGCCCGTGCGAGGGGCAGATCGTCGACATAGCGACCGGTGCCGGTAAGGAAGCGCTGGTCTTCCTTCCGCTTCACCCGGGCGCCGATTCCGGTTTCGGCGGTCATGGCTCTACACCCCTGCTGACTTCATGGCCGGCGCGGCGGCCAGGATTGCCTTCACGATGTTGTGGTAGCCGGTGCAGCGGCAAAGATTGCCCTCGAGTTCCCGGCGCACCGTCGCCTCGTCGAGCTGGTAGTTGTGGCGCTTCACCATGTCGATGGCGCTCATCACCATGCCCGGCGTGCAGAAGCCGCACTGCAGGGCGTGGTTGTCACGGAAGGCTTCCTGCATCGGATGAAGCTTGTCGGCGCTTTCGGCCAGGCCTTCGATCGTGATGACCTTGGCGCCTTCGGCCTGGACGGCCAGCATGGTGCAGGACTTCACCGACTTGCCGTCGACGTCCACGACGCAGGCACCGCACTGGCTGGTGTCACAACCGACATGGGTGCCAGTCATGCCGAGATGTTCGCGCAGGAATTGAACCAATAGCGTGCGCGCCTCGACCTTGCCCGAGACGGCCTTGCCGTTGACGGTCATGGCGACGGAAATGGTCATTACTCTTCTCCCTCAACGTATTGGTTCGCGCGAGCCACGCCAGAGCAGGCCCGCCGGGCATTAGTGGAACTCTCGCAAGCCCGTCACATTGCGGTCAAGTGAATTGGCGGTTTCGCAGACGATCCGCGATTGTCTCCACCGCTAACGACTCGCAATAAAGACCAGGATCAACACGGCGGCGCCGACGCCGATAATCAGCCAGTGCTTGTAGCCACGCTGCACTGCAGCGGACGGCGGCGGCGCGGAAGGCAGCGGAGCTGTCGCATCGGCAGGTGCCGCCGAAGCGACGGCTTCCGCTGGCGGCGGACCACCGACCATTGTCGCGAACTTGCTGAAGAACTCGTCGGCCAGCTTCCTGGCGGTGCCGTCGATCAGGCGGGCGCCAACCTGGGCGATCTTGCCGCCGACCTGAGCATCCACATTGTAGTTCAGTATGGTATCGCCGCCGTCCTCCTTCAGGGCCACCACGGCACCGCCCTTGGCGAAGCCCGCCGCACCGCCCTGCCCTTCGCCGGAGATCCGGTAGCCGTTGGGCGGGTCGAGGTCGGACAAGGTGACCTTGCCCGAGAAGGCCGCGCTGACCGGGCCAATGCGCATGCGCACCTTGGCCTTCATTTCGGTATCGGAGGTCTTTTCCAGCGATTCGCAGCCCGGAATGCAGGCCTGCAGAATGGCCGGATCGTTCAGCGCCGCGAAGACCTTCTCGCGCGGGGCCGCGATCCTGTACTCACCCTTGATTTCCATTCGGTAACTCCCGGCAAAGCGCCTACCATTTGCTGGTATAGGAGTCCGGCGGCGGTTCTGCCAGTGGTTCGCGTACGGAGACGTAGACGGTTGCCAGATAGGGCACGGACATGAGCAGTGCCAGGAAGGCGAACCAGTTGGCCTGGGTGTTCCAGAACAGGGTCCGGATCACCCAACGGCCGCCATCGGCCGAGACGAAGCCGCCCGAACCACCGTCGTGCAGCTTGATCGCCCCCTCGGTCACCACCATCACGATGGCCCAGAAGATCAGCATGCCTGCCAGGAAGATCTCGGGCAGGACCGGCTCGAAGCGGCTGAACCGGCGGTCCATGCGGACGAAGCCACGGCTGCCGTCGTAGCCCAGCAGCCGTCCGAACGAGAGCGCCTTGGCGATGCGATGGTCGCGCGCCACCGGCTCGCTGCGCAGGATCGTGATCGTTTTCCAAGCCATGAGAACGACGCTCGGGATCACAAAGCTCCAGATCGGGAAATCGCGGTAGCGACCGTCGATGGCGATCTGACGGAACCAGTCGCCGATGCGAATGACGCCATCGTACCAGTCGATGCTGATGACGATCAGGTAGAAGATGCAGAGGACCGTCAGCACAAGATAGAGCATCTGCGCCAGTAGGTCGGCGCGCTGCAGGATGCGATAGCGCGGCAACTCCCGCCAAGCATGCCAGGCCTCCCGCACACGCGCGCCATAGAGCGAAGGATCGGCCATCTTGCCGGTCAGGCTGTCGGCGATGCCACGCAGCAGGGCATAGCTGAACACGGCCAGCAGCAGGCCCCAGAAGACGACACCGACCGTCCGCTCGAAGTAGAAGGCACGCGACAGGTCGATCCAGGTCGCCTGCACGTAACAGGTCGCCACGACCTGGGCGAAGACGGCGAAGATCAAGATGCCCTTCCAGGTCGATGCCCGGCGCAGACCGGCATAGGCCAGCAGCAACAGCCCCCCGACGATCGTCGACACGGCAAACAGCAACCGCCATTTCGGCTCCGCGCTTACCGGCTTGCCCAGCTCGAATTTGTCGTGCCGATAGGCATCGAGAAGGCCCCAGGCGGCGCCAACCGTGCCCTCCTGGCGTGCCTTCCAATACTGATCGAAGGCTTCGATGACGTTGTAGTCGAACTTCTCCCGCTCCGCCGCCGACCGGAAGATCGAGAAGAACTTTACCTGCTCCACCCTGCCAGGCCGGGCATCGGACCGCATGCGGCCGTCGCTCGGCCAGCCGGTCTCGCCGATCACGATTTTCTTGTCGGGGAAGCGCGCCTGCACCTTTTTGTAGATGTCGACCAGGTGCTTCTCGATCGTGAGCTTGCCGTCGGGTTCCCTGCGGTCGAGGCCGATCGGCTCGTCTTCCCAGTAAGGCAGGATATGGATGGTGATGAAGTCGACTTCGTCGGCGAGCTGCGGGTTGCGCAGCCAGAATTCCCAGACATCGGCATAGGTGACCGGCTGCGAAACTCGCTGCTTCACCTGGCGGATATAACGCCGGAGCTGGTTGGCGGTCAGGTCCTTGCGCAGCAGGACCTCGTTGCCGACGATCACCCGCTCGACCGTGTCCTTATACTTGTTGGCATGGTCAATCAGCAGGTTGATCTGCTCGAGATTTTCCTTCTCGTTGTTGTTCAGCCAGGCGCCGTGCCAGACCTTCAGGCCGTACTTGCCGGCGCGCTGAGGCACCGTCTCCAGGTTCTCGCCCGCAGAATAGGTCCGGACCGCGCCGACCTTGCCCTGAAGGCGCTTCAGGTCGCTCTCGATCTGGTCGGGCGTCGGAAAGGTGCGCGTCAGCGGGCTCTGGCCCGGCCGGTAGGGCGCGAAGGAAACGCTTTGCAGGGGCGCTGTGGTCCAACCGGCGATCTCGACCGGCTTGTTGGGATACCACCACCAGAGATAGTTCAGCGCTGCAACGACCACGAAGGCGAGGAGCGTCACAAGGGCACGCATGAAGAGGCTTTTAGCAGGATCGCAGGTCGGACGTATGGCTTTTCCGGGGCTTGTCCCCAATAGCTAGAGGGCACCCCGCTGCAAGCCGGCAATGGCCTGCCGGACGATCTGGTGGCCGCGGAACAGGACCGCTTCCTTCCAGTCATCGGTCTCGGGATAGAACTGCCGACGCATCGCGGCGCGTACTGCCACGGCCTCCTTGCCGAGCGGGTCCCCGTACTTGTGGAGCCAGTGGTCTGCCCGGAAGGCCCTCTGACCGCTTTCCCGGTCGAAAGTTCCATACTCCAGAGTGCACATTGTGAGCCGGGTCTTGGGCTCCTGCAGCACGCGGTTCAGCCCATAGTGGCCGAGGCCATCGCGCGCCTGCGACGCTGTCTGGCCGCGCTTGGACTCTGTCACCGACTCGCCCCAGAACGCGCGCACGCGGCGCGAGGCCGGCGTGTCGATGTCGAAGTGCGTAATCGGCTCGCCGTAGCCATAGGGGCCAAGGCCGGTATGAAAATCGATGACCGCCACGTCGCTGCGGTCCTTCAAGTACTGATCGACGATGGCGTGCAAGGTCCGGTTCGACCATGCCGGTCCGCCGCCGCCGAAGAACATACCGTCGGGGTGGCTGTACTGGCCGCCGGAGACGGCGCGGAAGAACTCGACTTCGCCGACCCTCTTTCGGTAGGCCGCGAGGCGTGCGTCCGCTGCCGCTTTGCCCTGTTCGCTGAAATCCTTCGGTATGAGATCGTCGGCGATTTCGAGATAGCCCTTGTTCTCGGGGTAGGGCTTGCTGTGATCGACATAGTTGCGGTTGAGGTCGTTGCCCTCCTCCGTCACCCGGCGCGTCCAGGCAAAGCCATAGGGGTTGATGGCGTGAATGAACAGCGCCGCCGTTCCGTCCGGCAGCCCAGCAGCACCCGTCGATGCCAGCCAGTCGACCTGAAAGCCGGAACCGCAATAGCCCTCGACGCCATGGGTCGAGGAAATGGTGACGACGACCTTCGACGCGTCCTGCGGCCCGAGCCAGGCGAGATCGGTCGACAGTGCCTCGCCTCCCGGTCCCTTTGTCGGATTGTCGTAGCGATGGGTCCAGGCATCGGCGATGCGCGCCGCCGCCAAGAACTTGTCTCGCGCCTCGTCGTAGCTTGTCGCGAAGGAATGGATGGCAGACATGGGCTCGTCCTCAGGTGCGCAGGGTCAGGCCGCCGTCGACCACCAGCTCGTGGCCCGTGATGAAGTCCGCCTCGTCGGAGGCCAGCAGCAGGGCGCCGCGGGCGATGTCGATGGGCTGGCCGAGCCGGCGCAGCGCCGCCTTCTTTTCCCAGACCTCGCGGATTTCCTGCTTGTCGAAGTTGGTCTGCGTCATGCCGGTATAGATCGCACCGGGGCAGACGTAGTTGGCGGTGATGTTGAACTTGCCGAGCTCGAGCGCGAGCGTCCGGGTCAGGCCGCCGACCCCGGCCTTCGAGGCACAATAGGCCGCGAGCCCGTAGTCGGTGTCGAACGCCATCACCGAGGCGGTGTTGACGATACGCGCCCTGCCCTTTTCCTTGGCCCGCACCTTCAAGGCCGGGATGGCTTCACGGCAGAGCCGGAACATCGCGCGCACATTGACATTGTTCACGCGGTCCCACTGCTCGTCGGTCATCTCCTCGACGAAGGCCCGGCCGCTGACGCCGGCATTATTGAACAGGATGTCGATGGCGCCGAACTTGGAAAGCGCCGCCGCCACGATCTTCTTCGGCGCATCCTCGCCCGTGATATCGGCGGCGAAGGCCGAAATCGCATTGTTTCCGGCATGCGCCGTCGCAATGGCCGATTCCGGCCGGTCAACCGCCAGCACCTGGGCGCCTTCGTCCGCGAAAAGCTTGGCGGAGGCCGCGCCGATACCCGACGCAGCGCCTGTCACGATGGCGATCTTACCGGCGAGCCTGCCCATCGATTCCTCCGGTTCAGGCGATGTTGATGATGACCTTGCCGGTCGCCTTGCGCGACAGCAGGGCATTCATGGCCTCGGGCGCCTTCTCCAGCGGGAAACGCATGGAGATGTGCGGCTTGAGCTTGCCTTCGCCGTACCACTTCAACATCTCGTCGAAGTTCTTGCGCGCCTCGGCCGGCTCGCGACCGCGCCAGGCACCGTAGAACACGCCGCGGACATCGCAGCTCTTCAGCAACGCCAGATTGGCCGGCAGCGACGGAATGCGCCCCGCCGCGAAGCCCACGACCAGCAAACGGCCGTACCAGGCGATGCAACGCACCGACTCGTCGAAGGCATCGCCGCCGACCGCGTCGTAGATGATGTCCGCGCCATTGCCGCCGGTCAGTTCCTTGACCTTGTCGCGCATCTTTTCCTTGGCGTAGTTCACGAACATCGTGGCGCCGTACTTGCGGCAGATTTCCATCTTCTCGTCGGAGCCGACAGCCGCAATCACTTTCAGGCCCATCAACGCGCCCAATTCGACGGCGGTGAGGCCCACGCCACCCGACGCGCCCGTGACCAGGAGCGTCTCGCCCGGCTTGTAGCTGCTGCGCTGCTTCAGCGCGTAGTACGAGGTGCCGTAGGTCATCGTGAAGGCGGCGCCGTCCTCGTAGCTCATGTTCTGCGGCATCGGCAGAAGGCTGCCCTGGTCCACCACGGCCTCGGTGGCATAGCCGCCATGGCCGATCATACCGATGACCCGGTCGCCGACCTTGTAGCCCGTGACGCCCTCGCCCACTTCGGTGATGTCGCCGGCAATCTCGTGGCCCGGCGCGAAGGGACGCGGTGGCTTGAACTGGTACTTGTCGGCAATGATCAGCGTGTCCGGGAAGTTGACGCCCGCCGCCTTGACCGCAACACGAACCTGGCCTTTGCCCAACGGCTTCGACGGGATCTCGACCAGCTTCAGGCTCTCCGGCCCACCCGGCGTTTCGCTCAGCATTGCGCGCATCGATTCGCTCCCGTCATCGCTGTTTCGTCCTGTAGCGACATTGATACGATGGCGAACCGGGCAGCGTCCATCCATGCTATGACGCAGCACTTTCGCGGGGAGGAAAATGGCAGGTCTGTACTACGAAGAATTCACGGTCGGGCGCGTGTTCGAGCACGCGTGGACGCGCACGGTCACTGAAATGGACAACGTCCTGTTCAGCTCGCTCACCATGAACGTGCAGCCGCTGCATATCGACGAAGAGTTCGCCTCCAAGACCGAATTCGGCCAGCGCATCGTCAACAGCCTGTTTACGCTCGGCCTCATGATCGGCATCACCGTCAACGACACGACGCTCGGCACGACCGTGGCCAACCTCGGCATGACCGACGTACGGTTCCCCAAGCCCGTCTTCCATGGCGACACGCTGCGCGTGCGCACGAAGGTGATGAGCCTCCGTGAAAGCAAGTCCCGACCGGATGCCGGGATCGTCGAATTTTCGCATGAAGCCATCAATCAGCGCGGCGAGGTCGTCGCGGCGTGCACGCGCCAGGCGCTGATGCGCAAGAAACCGAAGGGCTGAGAGAAATGCGTTCATTCCTGTTCGTTCCCGCCGATTCCGAGCGCAAGCTGGCCAAGGGGCCCGCCTCGGCTCCCGATGGATTGATCCTCGACCTGGAAGATTCGGTCGCGACGGATCGCAAGAAGATCGCGCGCGACATGGCGCTCGCCTATCTGAAGTCTGCCAGCCGTACCAGCGGCCCCAAACTCTATGTCCGGGTCAATGCGCTCGATACCGGCCTCACGCTGGGCGATCTTGCCATTGTCATGCAGGGCAAGCCCGACGGCATCGTGTTTCCGAAATGTGTCGGCCAGGCCAACCTCGATCTGCTGGCGACGTATCTCGACGCCTTCGAGGCGCGCGAGGGCATCGAAGCCGGTTCGACCCGCATCCTGACAATTGCCACGGAGAGTGCTGCGGCAATCCTGGCGCTGACGGCGGCTCCCGCAAAACACGCGCGTCTCATCGGCCATTCCTGGGGCGGCGAGGATCTGATGGCCGACCTTGGCGCCTTGGCCAAGGGACCCTCGCCCGGTGTCTACGACGACACATTCCTCATGGCCCGTACGGTCAACCTGATGGCCTCGGTCGCGGCCGGCGTCACCGCCTACGATACGGTCTATCCCGACATCAAGAACGTCGAGGGGCTGCGTGCCGAGGCGCAGGTCGCGCGGCGCATGGGCTACGGCGGCAAGATCGCCATCCATCCCGATCAGGTTGCCATCATCCACGAGGTCTTCACGCCGAGCGCCAGCGAAATCGACTGGGCCAAGCGCGTCGTGGCGACATTCGAGAGCAATCCGAATGCAGGCGTCCTCACTATGGACGGCAAGATGCTCGACAAGCCGCATCTCGTGCTGGCTTGCCGCCTGCTCGCACGCGCGGGCTAGAGCAACCGACTCGGGGGCCGGATGAAGGACAATTTCGGTCTCTACACAACGCTCGACCGGCTGTTCGGTGGAGACCCGGCGTCTGTCCTGACACTCGACGACTTCCTGAAAGGTCTCGAAGGCCGCTCCTATGCCTTCGCGATCATGGCCCTCAACATGCCGAACATCGTGCCGTCAGGTATTCCCTGGCTGTCGACGGTAACCGGCGTGCCCATCCTGTTTCTGCTGGCGCAGTTCTTTGCCGGCCGCCCGGTTCCGTCACTGCCACGCGTGATCGGCAGCCGCGGCCTTTCGCGCGGCAAGCTGCAAACCTTCCTCAAACGGGCGCGTCGATACATCGACTGGCTCGAGAATGCCGTGCACGCCCGCTACGAATGGTGGGTGAACGGCATGCCGCGGCGCATGCTGCTGGCGGCCTGGGTGATCAACGCCGTGATCCTCGCCCTGCCGATTCCCTTCGACAACCTATTCCCGTCGATCGCCATCCTGTTCTTCTGCTTCGCCTTGATCGAGGACGATGGGCTGATGGCCATGCTGGGCTGGCTGTTCACGGCGATCACCGCGGCCTGGACGGTTTTTCTCCTGATGGTCGGCCATGCAGCTATCATGGCTGCCATCGGCATGCTTCAAGATTTCATCTTCGGTTGACGTCGCGTTCCCCCGCGCAGCGAGACCGCCTCGACCCGGCCTCCGCTCTTCGGCTTCACGCTCAGTACGAGCGCGGCAGTCCCAGCACGTGCTCGGCCACGAAGTTCAGGATCATGTTGGTCGAGATCGGCGCCACCGTGTAGAGACGCGCTTCGCGGAACTTGCGCTCGACGTCGTATTCCTCGGCAAAGCCGAAGCCGCCATGCGTCTGCACGCACATCTCGGCCGCCGCCCACGAGGCTTCCGACGCCAGCATCTTGGCCATGTTGGCCTCGGCGCCGGCATTGATGCCCGCCTCGTACATCGCCGCCGCCTTGCGCACCATCAGGTCGGCTGCCTCGATCTGCGTATAGGCGCGCGCGATGGGATACTGGACGCCCTGGTTCTGGCCGATCGCGCGGCCGAACAGCTTGCGCTCCTTGGCGTAGCTCACCGCCTTCTCGATGAACCATTTGCCGTCGCCGATACACTCCGAGGCGATCAGCACGCGCTCGGCGTTCATGCCGGAGAGGATGTAGCGGAAGCCCTGCCCTTCCTCGCCGATCAGGTTCTCGGCCGACACTTCCATGTTGTCGAAGAACACTTCGGTGCTGTTGTGGTTCATCATCGTGCGGATCGGACGGATGGTGAGGCCCTTGCCCAGCGCCTTGCGCATGTCGACCAGGAACACCGACAGACCTTCCGTCTTCTTCTTGGTCTGGTCGCGCGGCGTGGTGCGGGCGAGCAGAAGCATCAGGTCGGAATGCTCGGCGCGGCTGG
Organism: Reyranella massiliensis 521; assembly: GCF_000312425.1. Lineage (GTDB taxonomy): Bacteria > Pseudomonadota > Alphaproteobacteria > Reyranellales > Reyranellaceae > Reyranella > Reyranella massiliensis. The sequence goes on from NZ_HE997181.1 coordinate 2,285,110, forward strand.
TCCACACCTTCTGCCCGTTCACGACATAGGTGCTGTTGTCCTTCTTCACGGCCGTGGTGCGCAGGCTCAGCGTATCGGTGCCGCTCGACGGCTCGGTCACGCCGAACGCCTGCAGGCGCAGCTCGCCGGTGGCGATCTTCGGCAGGTAGCGCTCCTTCTGCTCCTTGCTGCCGTGCCGCAGCACCGTGCCCATGATGTACATTTGCGCGTGGCAGGCCGCAGCGTTGCAGCCGGCCTTGTGGATCTCCTCCAGCACCGCGCTCGCCGCCGAGATGCCGAGGCCCGCGCCGCCATACTCCTCGGGGATCAGGATCGACAGCCAGCCCGCCTCGGTCAGCGCCTTCACGAATTCGGTAGGATAGCCGCGCTCGCGGTCGAGCTCGCGCCAGTAGCTGCCGTCGAACTTGAGGCAAAGCTGGCGAACGGCGTCGCGGATCTCGGGATGGGTCGGGGCGTAGGGATTTTCCATGGCGGCGCAAACTAGTCCGCCGCCTGTCCCCAGGCAATGCGACCAAGCTCGTCGACGAGAGCACCGTGTATGTCGGGGCCGAAGCCATCCACTGTGGGCTCGCGACGCGCCGTGACGCCATCGACAGCGCCGGCCTTGTCGACGACCGCGCGCGTGACGGCGAGGTCGCGTTCTGCTGTCAGGAATTTCGCAATCGTCGGCTGCCAGTCGGGCCGCAGCACTGCCAGTGCCGCCATCAGCCCATAGGCCCCCCAGTTCGACACGCCGGCGACGGTCAGGTGATCGCACGAGGTGACGCAGGCGATCTCGGCGCCATTGGGAACGGTGCGCGCGATCAGCCCGGCCGGCAGTCGGCCCATGCCGACCTCGTTGCCGCCGTCGCCGACTGCCAGCTTCTTCCAGGGGCCGCCCAGGAAGAGGTCGTCCAGCGGTGCGGTCCAGGGCGAGACATCAACGCCGCGCATGTTGCGCGGCTTGCCGTCGACGGAGCGGCCACACCGCTCGATGGCGACCGCATGACTGAGCGATGCCGCGCGCCAATCGCCGACCAACTTGTCGAGGCCAGCCCGATCCGAGACGGCAACCTCGTCGACGGCGACGGCAACACCCGTTGCGGCAAGGGCAGCGCGCACGGCATCCGCGCACGGCGTATCCGTCGCAATGCGCGCACCGACGCCACACGCCGCCAGCGCCGCTGCCAGCAAGGCCGTCCCGACGGGGCCATCGGTTTCGGGGGCGGCAACATCGCCACGGGGCACGAAGAACCCGGTGATCAGTCCGACGGACGTTGCCTGCGCCAGTTCCCGCGCCGAGTCGCTGAGCCCGCCAGCGTTCGCCGCGATCAGATCGGCCGTCTTACGGCCGACGTCGCGGCACACCAAAGCTTCGATGGCGGCGAGGCGCCTCGTCTGTTCGCTCAACCTTGTCGACATAAACCTACACGCCCCCTCGCGAACTTCACTTTACGAAAGGATGCGACGCGAGCCAAATAGCGCACCTTGTCAAATGTTCCCGCGCCGTCGCCGCTGCACGGCATCTACTTCAAGCTGAGCGCGCTCGTGTTGTTCTGCACCATGGACGCCATGGTGAAGGCGCTGGGCGGCACCTACGGATCGTTCCAGATGATGCTGTTCCGCAGCGGCATCGCCCTGGTGCCCGTGGCCGTGATGATCTGGCATGCCGGCGGCCTGCGGGCTATCCGCAGCACCCGGCCGGGCCTGCAGGCCCTTCGCGTCTGTATCGGCATCTGCAGCATGTTTGGCTTCTTCTACGTCTTCCCGCGCATGCCGCTGGTCGACGCCTATGCCATTTCCTTCGCCTCGCCCCTCTTCATGGTCGCGCTGTCCGTGCCGATACTGGGCGAGCCGGTCGGCTGGCGACGCTGGACGGCGGTCGCCGTGGGCTTCATCGGCGTGCTGATCATGCTCGATCCCTGGGGCATCCAGTTCCACGCCATCTCGCTGATCGTGCTGGCAGCGACCTTCTGCTACGCCCTGTCGACGGTGATGGTCCGGCTGCTCAGCCGGCACGACAAGGACGTCGTCACCCTCTTCTGGTTTGCCTTCTGCGCCAGCCTGGTGTCGCTGGTCGGCGCCATTCCCGAGTGGAAATGGCCACCTTTGCTGGACTGGGTGTGGCTGATCACCCTGGGCCTGTTGGGCGGGTTCGCGCAGATCCTCATCACCCGCGCCTGGCGGCTGGCGCCGGCCGCGGTGCTGGCCCCCTTCGACTATGCCTCGATCGTGCTCGCCGTCGCCTTCGGTTACCTGTGGTTCAAGGAGGAGCCGTCCTGGACGGTCTGGTATGGCCTTCCGTTGGTCATCGGCTCCGGCCTGTACATCCTGTACCGCGAGCGAGTCCGGGCTCGCGAGCGGGCAAAGGCCGTTTCGTCCTGACCACCTTGTCCCTTTCCCCTAGCCACACTATGGGTATGACTGAGTTCCAATGCGCAGCATTGACGAACCGGCCCGCCAACCACATCTTGTAGACATGACCGATACCTCTTTCTCCGTAACCCCGAACGCGGCCAAGCGGATCGCCTTCCTGGCCTCCAAGGAGGCCAAGCCCGTGATGATGCGGGTGGCGGTGCTGGGCGGCGGTTGCTCGGGGTTCCAGTACAACTTCTCGTTCGAGGAACAGCGCAACGACGACGATCTCGTCATCGAGCGCGACGGTGCGGCCGTGCTGGTCGACAGCACCTCGCTGGAATTGCTCCAGGGCAGCGAGCTCGACTATGTCGAGGAAATGGTCGGCTCGTCGTTCCAAGTGAAGAACCCGAACGCCACCTCGTCCTGCGGCTGCGGCAACTCCTTCAGCGTGTGATCCTGCCGCGATGAAGATCGCGACCTGGAACGTTAATTCCGTCCGCAAGCGGACCGGAAATCTGGTTTCGTGGCTGCAACGCGCCAAGCCGGATGTCGTCGTGCTGCAGGAAATCAAGGCGCAGGAAGCCCAGTTCCCCACTCTTGAAGTGGAGGCTGCCGGCTACAAGGTGGCGATCGTTGGCCAGAAGGGCTTCAACGGCGTCGCCCTCCTCTCCCTGCATCCGTTCGATGTTACGGCCCGCGCCCTGCCCGGCCATGTCGACGACGAGCCGGCACGCTACATCGAGGGGCGCATCCACACGCCGCGCGGGCCGCTTACCGTGGGCGGCATCTACCTGCCCAACGGCAATCCGATCGGCACTGAAAAGTTCGCCTACAAGCTCGCCTGGATGGAGCGCCTCTTCGGCCACGCCCGCGAGTTGCTGGCACGCGAGGAGATGTTTGTGCTGGGCGGCGACTACAATGTCTGCCCGACCGAGGTCGACGTCTTCAATCCCGCTGCCTTCGCCGACGATGCGCTCTGCCAGCCGGAGTCGCGTGCGGCGTTACGCAAGCTGCTCAATCTTGGCCTCACCGATGCCGTCCGCGCCTTCCACCCCGAAGACGCGCAGTACACCTTCTGGGACTATCAGGCCGGCGCCTGGCAGAAGGACAATGGCCTCAGGATCGACCATCTGCTGCTCTCGCCACAGGCCGCCGACCGGCTGACCGCCGTCGGCATCGACAAGGCCGAACGCGGCAAGACCGAGCCATCGGACCACGTGCCCGTCTGGTGCGAGCTCGACGTCGCGGCCTGAGGGCCGGTTTTTCGACATGCTGCTGAAGCGCCGCTTTCTCGACGGGATCGTGGACGGATCGATTTCGCTCGTGTTCCGGCGCTGGCGTAAACCGACAGTGAAAGCAGGCGGCACATTGAAGACGGCGGTCGGCGTCCTCGCCATCGACGAAGTCGAGAGCACTCCATTGTCGAAGGTCAGGGCCGTGGACGCCAAACGTGCCGGCTATTCCTCGCTCGACGAGCTGAAGGCGGAGCTTTCCAAACGTGACGAGGGCGACGTTTACCGGATCAAGGTCCGATATGTCGGCGCCGACCCGCGGATAGCGCTGCGGAGCAAATCGCGGATCGGTAGCGGCGAGTTCGACGCGCTGCTCGTGCACCTCCAGCGATGGGACGGTACCACGCCCTGGGTGAGGCGCACGCTCGGCCTGATCGAACGCCATCCGGGCCGGCGTGCCGGCGACCTGGCGGCCGAACTCAAGCAAGAGACCGCCCCCTTCAAGCTCAATGTCCGCAAGCTGAAGGCACTCGGTCTGACGGAGAGCCTGGAGGTCGGCTACCGTCTGGCGCCGCGCGGCCGGGCCGTGCTGGCCCGGCTCGGCAGGTAACCCTACTCGGCGCCGGCGCCGATCACGCCGCCATCGGCGATGATGCACTGACCGCAGACGAAGTTGCCGGCCTTGGAGGCCAGGAACACGGCGACGCCGCCGATATCGTCGGGCTGGCCGATACGCTTGAGGGCGGCCTTGTTCTCCTGTGCGGCGCGGATCTGCGGGTTGTCCCACAGCGCCTTGGCAAAGTCGGTCTGGATCAGGCCGGGTGCGATCGCATTGACGCGAATGTTGTGCTTGCCCCACTCCATGGCCAGCGACTTCACCAGCGAGAGGTCGGCAGCCTTGCTCATGTTGTAGGCCGCGATATGGGCCGAGCCCACCAGCGCGCCGATCGACGAGACGACGATGAAGACGCCGTCCTTGCGCTCCGCCATCTCCGGCCCGACCATGTTCATCAGCCAGAGGTTGGACATCACGTTGTTCTGCATGATCTTCTGGAACACATCCTCCTTCAGCCCGGTGAGCGGACCGAAGTAGGGATTGGACGCAGCGTTGCAGACCATGATGTCGATCTTGCCGTAAGCCTTGCGGGCCGCGGCGACGAGGTTCTCCAGCTGGGCCTTGTCGGAGATGCTGGCAGCCACCGCCGTCGCCTCGCCGCCCTTCTCCTTGATGCCCTTCACGACTTCTTCGCAGGCCGGCAGTTTGCGGCTCGAGACGACGACCTTGGCGCCGTGCGCTGCCATCTGCTCGCAGATCGAGCGGCCGATGCCGCGGCTGCCGCCGGTCACAACGGCCACCTTGCCGGAAAGGTCGAACATCATCGGTTGTCTCCTGAATTCATTTGGTCAGCAGGGCTACGAGCTCAACATGCGCCGACCAGAGGAACTGGTCGATAGGCATGAGTTTCTCCAGTCGGTATCCGCCTTCCTGCAGGACGCGAACATCGCGCGCGAAGCTGCCTGGATCGCAGGATCCGTAGACGATTCTCCGCACCTTCGAGCGCGCAAGCTCCGCGCACTGCGCGGCCGCACCCGCTCGCGGTGGATCGAGAAGAATGGCGTCGAACTTGCCGAGTTCCGCCGTCGTCAGCGGGTTGCGGAAGAGATCGCGGCGCTCCGCCACGACGCGATTACCACCGATCTTGCGCGCCGCCGCGTCGACAGCCGCAACCGCGGGCTTGTCGCTTTCGAACAGGGAAAGCTTGCCGGGACGGCCAAGCGAGAGGGCACCGATTCCGGCAAACAGGTCCGCCATGTGCGCTGCATCGCCGATCCAGGCATTGACCGCAGCGCGCATCGTCAGCTCGGCGCGCTTGGTCGCCTGCAGGAAGGCGCCGGGCGGCAAGTCCACCGTCGCATCGCCCAGGATCAAAAGCGGTGTCCGGCGCGTTACCACCGGCTCGGCCGTCGCACGATCGCCCCAGCTCAATCGCGCCAAGCCGGCCCGCTCGGCAAGGGCAACCAGGACCTCGCGCATCTCGAGCTTGAGGGCGAGCTTTCTGTGCGGCCGGATCAGGATGTCGAGGCCGCTGTCGGTTTCGTTCACGACCGCATCGGCTGCGGCGCCATCCGGCAGGATATCCGCCATGCCGGCGCGCAACGCCTCGAAGACTGCGCTGACCGCCGGCCGCGCGACGACGCAGGTGCCGATATCGACGATCTTCTGGCTGGCGCGCTCGTGAAAGCCGGCCAGCACCCGCCGCCCCTGGCGGCGCAGCACGATATCGGCGCGCCGCCGCTCGCCCGGCTCGCAGGACAAAGCCTGCTCGAATGCCGGCGCCTGCACGCCCTGCTGGCTGAGCGCGCGCGTGATGAGGTCAACCTTCCAGCCCAGATAGATGTCGCGCCGCCAATGCTGCAGGGCGCAGCCGCCGCAGACACCAAAATGCCGGCAGGGCGGTGTCTCCCGGTGGCGCGAAGGCGCCAGGATCTCCAGTAGATCGCAGACAATGCCGTCGCCGCGTTTGTCGCGCGGCTCCGCTTCGACGGTCTCCGCGGGCAGAGTGAAGGGCACGAAATAGCGCCGGCCCTCGACCTCCGCGATGCCGTCGCCCCGTCCCCCGATCTCCAGAATATCGAGTGTCAGACTCACCGGCTGGACTCAGCCAAGCCAGCTCTTTGCTGGTCTCATTTCGCCAACCAGCAACCCGACGACGTTCTTCACCGGCGGATGCAGGACTTCCTCGCGCAGGTTCGCCGGCAAGACGCCGAGATGGTGGAGCAGCGCGGCCATCGCGATTTCCGAGGCCCGGCCGGCGCCATCCCACATCTTGATCGCGACACCGAGACCCAACGTCGGCAGCATGCCGCAGAACACGCCCTCGGCACCCGTCTTCACCTGAATGACGCCGGGGGCCGCTTCGTTGATGCGGGTGCAGAAGCGGCCACTGCCCGCCACCATGAACGGCTCGGCATTCATCGCCGCGCGGATGCGTTGCGCAGCGTCGGCATGCTTGCTCGAAAGCCGGGACGGGTCAGCCATCGCTGCCATCGCCTGAGCCAGCCGCTTGAGCGGTGTCGCCAGGGTGGGAATGCCGCAGCCATCGGTACCGTGCGGGAACGAATTGGCATCGACGCCGCAAAGGTCGCTCATCACCTCGCGCAGGCGCTGCTGCACCGGATGGTCGTACTTGATGTAGCCTTTGGTCGGCTCGCCGTAGGTCACAGCAGTCGTCAGGAAACCGCTGTGCTTGCCCGAGCAGTTGTTGAAGGCCGCAGTCGGCAGCACGCCCTCGCGCGCCAGGGCCTCGATGCTCGTCTGCAGGCGTGGCGCATGTGTGCCGCATTCAAGGTCGGCTTCGCTCAGGCCCACTTTCTTCAACCAAGCCCGCACCGTCTCGACATGGCGCGGCTCTCCACTGTGGGAAGCGCAGGCGAGCGCAATATGTTCGTTGCCGAGGCCGAAGCGCTCGACAGCACCGCTTTCGACGAAAGCCATGGCCTGGATAGGCTTGTTGGCCGACCGCGGCAGGATTGCCGCCTCGATGTCTCCCCAGGAGTCCACGATTGTACCGTCCGCCTTCACGACGGCAGCGATGCCCTCGTGGCGGCTTTCGACAACCGGCCCCCGGGTGACCTCGATGACGACCGGCTCCCTGCTCATCGCGCCCGCTCCAATTTCACGACCGTCACGTTGTCCTGATACTCCTTGGCGGTCGCCAGGACGGCTTCGATGATGCCGTCGACCGGGCGGCCGATCTGCCCCAGGATCTGTTCCATCTTGAGGCTCTGGATGCCGTCGCTGCAGACAAGCAGACGGGCATCGGGTCCAAGTCGACGACTTCCGTTGTCGATCAAGGTCAGCGGATCACCCATCACCGCCTCGCGCAGCGTATGGCGTCCGGGATGATGCTCGGCCTCCTCTTCCGTGATCAGGCCACGCGCCACCATCGCGTCGATCTGCGGCGCCATGGAATGGTCGGCATTCAGCCGCTCGATCCGCCCCGCTTCGATGAGGAAAAAAGGCGAATCGCCGACGCTGATCCAACGTACCTCGTCGCCGCGCAGGTGCGCCGCGACCAAGGTCGCCCCCATGCCGGCAAGCTGCGGCTTACCGACCGTTCCCTTGCCGACAGCCGCATTGGCGTCCTTGAGCCCATCGGCCAGACCGCCGCCCTGCTCCACGGCGTTGACGAAGGCGTCGGCGGCAAGCTTGCTCGCCACTGCGCCGCCGGCATGACCACCCATGCCATCGGCCACGACCGCCAGCAGCGAGCCGTCGCCCAGCGTCACCAGACGCCAACTATCTTCTTGATAAGGGCGGGCGCCTTGATGTTGGCCGCCCTCACCCCGCCAGCGTGTCGCCATGTCTAGTGCCACACCGCCGGCAGTTTGCTGAGCCCTCGCAAGGTAAAGCTGCGCCGCCAGGCAGGGGTGTCCTTCTCAGGTAGTTCGAGCGTCGGCATGCGCTCGATCAGGGCGGCGAATACCAGCTCCGCTTCGAGCCGCGCAAGCTGCGCGCCCAGGCAGAAGTGGATACCACCCCCGAAGGATAGCGGGCGGACATTCGGCCGGCCGACATCCAGCCGGTCGGGATTCTCGTACTGTGCCGGATCGCGATTGGCAGCGCCCAGCAGCATGATGACGCTTTCCTGCGGCCCGACGGTCAGGCCGCCGACCTCGACCTCGGCATGGGTCACCCGGCCGGTGAGCTGGACTGAGGAGTCGAAACGCAACAATTCCTCGACAGCGTTGGGAATCAGGGAAGGATCGGCCTTCAACCGCTCCCACTGGTCGCGTTGGCGGTGGAGTGCCAGCAGCCCGTTGCCGATCAGGTTGGTCGTGGTCTCGTGACCGGCGCCGAACAGCAGACCCATGTTGGCCTCAAGCTCCTCGGCGGACAGCTTGTCGCCGGCTTCCTCGGCCCGCACCAGCTCGGTCGTCAGATCGTCTTGCGGATCGCGGCGGCGCAGGTCGCAGAGCTGCTTGAAATAAAGGCCGGACAATTGGGTGTTGCGATTGGCCTGGTCGAGTTCCTCGCGCGTCATCGGCACCGGCTCGAGGATGCGGCCGTTGACGTTGCTGCCCGCCAGGAACGGCGCCCGATGCTCCTCGGGAATGCCCAGCATGTCGCAGATCACGATCACCGGCAGGCGATGCGCCAGGTCACGCATGACATCCATCTCGCCCTTGTCGGCCACGCGATCGAGCTGCGCGTCGACCAGCGCCTTGATGCGCGGCCGCATGTCGGCGACGCGCCGTGCCGTGAAGGCCTTGTTAACGAGGCCACGCAGGCGCGTATGGTCGGGCGGATCCTGCACCAGCATGGTCCGCGCCAGGCTGGCGACCGCCGGCTCGTCCATGCGATTCGCGCCGTAGCGGCGTTCCATATTGCCGGCGAAGTCCTTGCCGAAACGCTTGTCGCGCAGTGCGAAGGCGACGTCCTCGTAGCGCGTGAGCAGCCAGAACCCCTGTTGCGCCTTGAACACCGGCGCCGTCTCGCGCAGCCGTCGGTAAAACGGATACGGATCGGCAATGAACGCCGGATCGAGCGGGTTGAACTCGATCGGCGCACCTTGTCCGGCTGGCGGAGTCATGTCGTTCATGTTCCTTCCCTTAGCACGAACCCTCTTGCCGCGCGAACGAACTGGCCACTAGCATCGCCGGATGTTTGCACTCACTCAGGGACTGCGTCGTGCCGTCCAGACTCGGCCGGACGGCATCGCGACCTCCTTCGCCGGGCGGCGGCGGACATGGCGGGAAAGTGCGGACCGCGTGAGCCGCGTCGCCGGCGCTCTATCCGCATTGGGCGTGCGCAGCGGCGACAGGGTGGCCATCCTGGCGCTGAATTCCGACCGCTATCTCGAACTGATGTACGCGATCCCCTGGCTGGGCGCGGCCATGGTGCCGATCAACACGCGCCTTGCCGCGCCGGAGATCGAGTACATCCTGAACGACTCCGGTGCCGTCGCTCTGTTCATCGACACCGGCATGGCGCATCACCTGTCCGCGCTCGAAGGCAAAACTCCCGCGTTGCGCGAGGTCATGTGGCTCGACGACCTGCCGGGACCCGAGGGCATGTTGCGCTACGAGGACTTGACCAATTACGAGGCGATCGACGATGCCGGCGCCCGCAATGACGACCTGGCCGGCCTCTTCTATACCGGCGGAACGACCGGCCGTTCCAAGGGCGTGGTGCTCACCCACACCAATCTGGTCGTGAATGCGCTGAACGGCGTGGCCGGTATGGGTTTCACCGCGGACACCGCCTACCTCCATTCCGGGGCGATGTTCCACCTGGCCGACGGCGCCTCGACCTTCGGCGTCACGATGTCGGGCGGCCGCCATGCCTTCGTGCCGCGCTTCGAGCCCATGGAGGTCCTGCAGACCATCCAGATGGAGAAGGTCACGCACGCGCAGTTCGTGCCGACCATGATCAACATGCTGGTGAACCATCCGCAGTTCCGGGAGTTCGACATCGGGACCCTGTCCTTCATCCTATACGGCGCCTCGCCCATGCCCGAGGGCGTCCTGCGCAAGGCCATCGAACTGATGCCGCGCGTCCGCATGATGCATGGCTACGGCATGACCGAGGCCTCGCCGATCGTCACCCTGCTCGATCCGCGCTACACGGTGCTCGACGGTCCTTTTGCCGGCCGTCTGAAGTCGTGCGGCAAGACCGTGCTGGCCTGCGAGATCAAGGTCGTCGATGCCGACCGCAGGGAAGTGCCGGCGGGCACCGCGGGCGAACTGGCGATCCGCGGCGCCAACATCATGAAAGGGTATTGGAACAAGCCGGCCGAGACCGCCGCAGTGCTCGAAGACGGCTGGTACTATTCCGGCGATGGTGCCTACATGGACGAAGAAGGCTTCGTCTTCATCGTCGACCGGCTCAAGGACATGATCATCTCCGGTGGCGAGAACGTCTATTCGGCGGAGGTCGAGAACGCGATCTCGCTGATGCCGGGTGTCGCCGAGGTCGCCGTGATCGGCATCCCTGACGAGCGCTGGGGCGAGCGGGTTCACGCCATCGTCGTGGCCAAGCCCGGCGTAACGCTTGCGGTCGAAGAAATCATGGAGCACTGCCGCGAGCTCATCGCCGGCTACAAGTGCCCCCGTAGCGTCGATTTTCGTGACCATCCGTTGCCCCTCTCGGGAGCCGGCAAGGTGCTGAAGCGCGAACTGCGCGAGCCCTATTGGCGTGATTTTACCAAAGCGGTGAACTGACCATGCCCACCATCCCCTACTACGACTGGATCGCCCATCACGCCGGGCGGCGGCCGAAGACCCTCGCCGTCCACGATCTGCAGACCGAGCGCAAGCTCACCTATGCCGATCTCGACCGGCGCACCAACCGGCTCGTGGCTGCGCTGGCGAAGCTGGGCGTCACGAAAGGCGATCGGGTCGCCCTGCTCGCGCCCAACTGCCCTGAGTATTTTGAACTACAGTTCGCCTGCGGGCGCCTCGGCGCGATCATGCTGCCGCTCAACTGGCGCCTGACCGTGCCGGAGCTGGAATACATCCTGGGCGATTCGACACCGAAGCTGCTGGTGCACGACAGCAGCTTTGCCGAACAGGCCAAGGCTCTCTCGAAGAACCGGCTGGAGATCGATCCCGAGCGGCCCGACAGCGGCTACGAGCTTGCGCTCGCCGAAGCTGGCGATCCTCCTGCGCCCGAAGCGCTCACGCACGACGATATCGCCATGGTGATGTACACCTCGGGCACCACGGGCCACCCGAAGGGAGCGATCATCACCCATGGCATGGTCTTCTGGAATTGCGTGAACCTCGGTATCCCCGCCCTGATCACGCCGGAGACCGTTCAACTCGTGGTGCTGCCGCTGTTCCATACCGGCGGCCTCAACTGCTACGCCAATCCCGTCCTGCATGCCGGCGGCACCATCCTGATCATGCGCACTTTCGATCCCGGTCAGGCTCTCGACGCGATCTCCAACCCTTCGCTCGGCATCACGCATTTCTTCGCTGTACCGGCGCCGTACCAGTTCATGATGCAGCATCCGAAATTCCAGAGCGCCGATCTCTCCCGGCTCAGGATCGCCGGCGTCGGCGGCGCACCCTGCGCTCTCTCGATTCTCGAGACCTGGACTGCCCGAGGTGTGCCGCTCGTCCAGGGTTGGGGCATGACCGAGACCAGCCCCGCCGGCACGATGCTCGATGCAGCCGACGCGATCCGCAAGCTGGGTTCGGCAGGCAAAGCTATGATGCATACCGCCGTCCGCATCGTCGACGACGAAGGCCGCGATCTGCCACCGGGCAGCATCGGCGAGCTGTTGATCAAGGGGCCCAACATCACGCCGGGTTACTGGAACAAGCCCGAGGCCACCGAGAGCTCTTTCACCGACGGCTGGCTGCACACAGGCGACGCCGCACGGCAGGATGAGGAAGGCTTCATCTATATCGTCGACCGCTGGAAGGACATGTACATCTCCGGCGGCGAGAATGTGTATCCGGCCGAGGTCGAGAACGTTCTCTTCCAGATCCCTCAAGTTGCCGATGCAGCCATCATCGGCGTCCCCAACGAGCGGTGGGGTGAAGTCGGCATGGCGATCATCGTGCGCAAGACCGACCAGGATCTGGCCGAAGGCGATGTCATCCAGCACTGCCTCGGGCGCCTTGCCAAGTTCAAGGTGCCGCAGTCCGTCGCCTTCGTCGATGTGCTGCCGCGCAATGCCACCGGCAAGGTGCTGAAGCGCGAGTTGCGCGTTCAGTTCGTCGGCAAGAGTGCGCCGGCGATCAGCTGAGCGCGGCGCGGTCAGACCAGCGGCACGTAGTCGTATTCACCCACCCCTTGCATGATCAGAAACGTGAGGGACACCTGCCCGCCGTTGGTGACGAGATGCGGCCGGCCTGCCGCGGCCACGAAGCTTTCTCCAGGTTGCAGGATCACTTCCTGCTTGGGCTCCTGCAAAAAGAGCCGCATCGTGCCTTGCAGCACATAGAAAGTGTCGCTGATATTGCTGTGAGAGTGCCACGGCACCTTCTGCGTCGGTGACAGTTGCAGCTCCGCGATCCGGAAACCCGGCCGCTGCAGATGGTAGGCACGCCGCTCGACCTCATAGAGATGGCTGGCGTCCTTGACGGGCTCGCGCTTGCTTTCTGCTCTCATGAGACACCTCTACCGCCCCGGACAAGAAGGCCTTAGAAGCGTGATCCTCGGCGCGGCAAAAATCCAGCCGACCGTACAGGAAAGTGAACATGCTTACGATCTATGGCGTCTACCGCTCACGCGCTTCACGCAACATCTGGCTGGCCGAAGAACTCGGCATCCCCTTCAAGCATGTGCCGGTGATCCAGCACTACCGCGAGCCGAAACCGGCCGGCATGCTGCACACGCGCTCGCCGGAATTCCTCGCCGTGAATCCCAACGGCCATATTCCCTCGGTCGATGACGACGGTCTGGTCCTGCACGAATCGCTGGCCATCAACCTCTATCTCGCCCGCAAGCACGGCGGCCCGCTCGCGCCGAAGGATATCGCCGAGGAAGGCCAGATGGGCATGTGGGCGCTGTGGGCGGCCACCGAGATCGAGGAGCGCGCGCTCACCATCCTCTACAATCGCGTCGGCAACCCCTGGGGGACGAAGGACCTCAAGGCAGCCGATGCTGCCGTCGAGGCGTTGAAGGGGCCGTTCTCGGTCCTCGATCGAGCGCTCGCCAACGGCTTCCTGGTCGGCGGCCGGTTCACCGTGGCCGACATCAATACCGCCGAAGTCGTACGCTATGCCCTGGCCGCCCCCGAGCTGTTCGAGGCAGCGCCAAAGGTCAAAGCCTGGCTCGCGACCTGTCAGGCGCGGCCGGCCTTCAAGAAGATGTGGGCCGCCCGAGACCAGGAGCCGGCCTAGCCGTCGGCCTTCAATCCTTGGAAGCAGGTGCCAGGGCGGCGAGGCGCGCCTTGGCGCCCGCGACCGCTTCCGGCGAGAACTGGTCGGAATACTTCAGTACGATTTGCTCGCCCGCCATCTCGGCGAGACCGTTCGCGACAAGGAGTTCGAAACCTTCGCTGGGTTCCTTGCTGCGGGCCCAGTCTTCGAGGCAGGCAACCAGTCCCTTGGACTTCAGCTTCATGCGCGTTCTGCTGGCGCGGGTCGCGCGGCCGTTCTTCTCGCTCAGGAGCTGTTCGTAGGCGGCCAGCGTCTCGTAGAAATCGCGATGCAGCGGCTCGGTTTGCCCCGCACCTTCCAGCGTGCAGAGGCGCCGAAATGCCTCCTGCCACACGTCATCGCGCCCCAGTCTCCGGGCATTCTGCATCAAGACGCGCAGCGCCGCCGGATCGTCGTAGGCCGAGATCGGCTTGGCCATCTTCTGCTTCACCGGCACAGGCGGCTTCTCGGCTGGGGCCTGCTTCGCTGGGCTCTTGCTCATGGCAGCTCCTGAACGCTTGTCCGGCACTGGATGTGCAAGAAAAGCGAGCATACCACATGCCAGGCAGGACTTGCGACGTCGCCGTCATCGTCGGCGACCAGTACCGTCGAGCCCGGCCCTTTTAGCCACGGCTCGATCTGGTCACGCGTCCGCGGTGGCCCTCGAACGGCCGAAAGAAATCCGGCCGTGCGGGGCGGATGATGAGTGTCACGCCGCCAGCACCAGCCGGTCGTTGGTCACGGCGAATCCGAAATTCTCGTAGAACCTTTTGGCTGCGCGGTCACCGACAACGGCTTCGACCTGCACGGCACGGCGCTGGCGCGACCACTCGACGGCAGCAGCCAGCAGGCGCCGACCGATACGCCGGCCGCGCTGATCCGCTCGGACCACCAGATTGTCGACCTCGATCACCTTGTGGGCGCCGCTTCCTTCCAGCGGCACTAGGCGCGTCATCAGCACCGCCACGGCGAGGACCCCGAACTCGCTTTGCGCCACCAGCAAGGTCGTGCCGGGGGTCTCCAGCCAGGTCAGCACCTGATCGCGGGCATGGGCCTGGTCGTCCAGGAGCTCGCACAGCTCCTCGGTGTCACGCGGCCCGGCCAGCCGCACGCGGATCGCCAACGGCGCCGCCGCCGGTTCCAACTCTGCTTCGATGATCGACATCTCGTCCTCCGATTTGCGGTCCCGCCGCGGCCCGGAGGCAAGGTCTAGAAACGAAGAAGCCGCCGGGAGCGGCGGCTTTCGTCAGGTCATGACCATTCGCGCCGCCTATGTAAGCGACGTAAAATACCAACCCTTCTGGAGCAGGTTCACGGTCATGCTTACTTTATACGGCTACGCCTCGATCGCTGTCAAATCGTTCGACAGCTCAGCCGCCGCAAGTGGCACTATCGTCGTATGCAGGATGATCGACAGAAACCGACACCCTCCTCGATCAAATGGCGGGGTTCCTTCACCAATCGCGAGCTGAACGCGCTTCATGCCGAAGGCTTCGGGCACAGGCTTCTGCAGGATGACTGGGTGGCGCAGGTCGAGCGCCACAGCCTCGGTTGGGTCTGCCTGCGCCACGAGGGCCGGTTGGTCGGCTTCGTCAATGTCGCGTGGGATGGCGGCGTGCACGCCTTCCTCCTCGACACCGTGGTTGCCGAGCCGATGAGGCGACAGGGTCTCGCGACATCGCTGGTCGAAGAAGCGGTCCGACAAGCAAAGGCCAGCGGCTGCGAATGGCTGCATGTGGATTTCGACCCGCATCTGCGTGACTTCTATTTCAACGCGTGCGGCTTTCGCCCCACGGATGCGGGCGTGATCCAGCTTCAGACTTAAGAGCTTTCGCGTCACTCCTTAAGGAAGTCGCCCAGCCTGTCGAAGGCGCGCTCCATCGCCGAGCGGCGGCGCGATATCCAACGCTCCGCCTGATCGAGCGCCGTCGAATTCAGGTGCGGACACGCGCTGCCTTTACCGAGCGCACCAGGCCGCTCGTTTCGAGAATCCTGCAGATGCTGCAGCACCGACGGCAGCGCCACCTCGATAGAAATTACCTAAGTGCTCCCTACTCTGCCGCGACAGCCATCGCCTGCTTGAGGCCGGGCATGGTGAAGCCGAGCTTGTCGAGCTTGGCGATCATGTCCTTGCCCACCTTCTCGTCGAGATCGACGAGCGGCGGACGGACCGGCGTCCAGGCCGCATCGCTGCCATAGTGCGCGATGACGTACTTCAGCGCCGGGATCATCACGTAACCCTGCATGACGCCGCGGACCTCGTTGATCCAGGCCTGCAGCTTCTCGCCTTCCGGTGTCGCGTAGGTCTTGTAGGTCTCCGCGATCTTGCCCGGATTGATGTTGGCCGTGGCGCTGATGCAGCCCGCGCCGCCCGACTTGATGTTCTCGATCAGCGGCTTCTCGTTGCCGGAGAAGACATCGAAGCCGTCCTTGGCGAAGGCATCGATCATGCTCTTGGTGTGCGGCCAGTCGTCGGACGAATCCTTCATGCCCGCGATCTGCTTCGGATAGGCCTTCATCAGCCGCTCGACCAGCTTATGGGTGATCGGCACGGCCGAGACCGGCGGGATGTGATAGAGATAGACGCGCAGGCGGTCGTCGCCGACCCGCTGCACGACTTCGGAGAAGAAACGGAACAGCCCCTCCTCCGGAACGCCCTTGTAGTAGAAGGGCGGCAGCATGAGCACGCCGCCGACGCCGTGCTTGGTCGCATGCGCGCTGACTTCGGCCGCTTCGTTGATCGAGCAGGCGCCGGTGCCCGGCATCATGCGATCGGTCGGCACGCCCGCCGCAACGATCGCGTCCAGGAGCCCCATACGCTCCTTGGCCGACATCGAATTGGCTTCCGAATTGGTGCCGAACACGGCCAGGCCGCAATCCTGGCTGATCAGCCACTTGCAATGTGCGATGAAGCGGCCGACGTCCGGCGACAGGTCACGCTTGAAGGGGGTGACGACCGGCGAAAGAACGCCTTTGATCCGCGCTGCGGCCATGATTTGATTTCTCCCAGGGAGTGGCGCGCCTTTTCTGCAACGAAGCGCCGGAGACGTCCAGTGCCACCATCGCTTAGCGAGATTCTTCCCGAAGACGGCACTGCCGGCACCCTGGTTGGGCGGCTTTGGCGCAAGGGAAAGCCGGCCGGCCCGGCGGTCGTTGCCGTGCGTGCGGAGGGCGTGTTCGATCTCTCCGCGACGGTGCCGACGATGGCCGACCTCTGCAACGCGCCGGATCCAGCAGGCCTCGCGCGCAATTCACCCGGGGAGCGGATCGGACCGCTGCAGGATCTGGTTGGCGACCTGCTGGCCCCCGTCGACCTGCAGGCCATCAAGGCCGCCGGCGTCACCTTCGCCGTCAGCCTGCTGGAGCGCTTGATCGAGGAACACGCGAAGGGCGATCCCGGTCGCGCCGAGCAGGTGCGCGGAGAGCTGAACACGATCATCGGCGCCGACGTCAGCACCATCAAACCGGGCTCACCCGAGGCCGATGCGCTGAAGAAGACGTTGATGGCCCGCGGCGCCTGGTCGCCGTATCTCGAAGTCGGCATCGGCCCCTACGCCGAAATCTTCACCAAGGCGCCGCCGATGGCCGCCGTCGGCTATGGCGCCGAGATCGGCATTCGCTCCGACTCGGACTGGAACAACCCCGAACCGGAAGTCACGTTGATCGTGAGTGCCAAGGGCCAGATCGTCGGCGCTACCCTCGGCAACGATGTGAATCTGCGCGACATCGAAGGCCGCAGCGCACTGCTCCTGGGCATCGCCAAGGACAACAACGCCTCTTGCGCGATCGGTCCTTTCATCCGGCTTTTCGATTCGACCTTCACGCTCGACGATGTGCGTCAGGCCAAGGTTGAATTGGAAGTGACCGGACCCGACCAGTTCCGCCTGCGCGGCCAGAGCGATCTTTCCAAGATCAGCCGCGATCCGACCGATCTCGTCCGGCAAGCCATGGGTGGCGCGCATCAGTATCCCGACGGCATGGCCCTGATGACCGGCACACTGTTTGCGCCGACGGAACCGCGCAAGCCGGGTGGCACGGGCTTCACGCATATGGTCGGCGATCTCGTTTCGATCCGCTCGCCCAAGCTCGGCACCCTCACCAACAAGGTGAATCATTGCGACAAGATCCCGCCCTGGACCTTCGGCACCACCGCATTGATGCGGAACCTCGCCGCGAGAGGATTGCTCCGGTGACCGACCTTACCCGCTTATCTGCGTCCGAGCTGCGCACCCGCATCGACTCCAGGGAAATCTCTCCCGTCGAGCTCACCGATGCCGTACTGGCGCGAGCGGAGAAGCTGCAACCTGTCCTGAACTGCTTCGTCACGCTAGTCCCGGAGCTGGCGCGCGCCGCCGCCCAGCAAGCCGAAGCCGCGGTCGTGAAAGGCGAAAAGATCGGCCTGCTGCACGGCATTCCCTTCGCCGCCAAGGACCTCGTGAACACCTCCGGTGTACGCACCACCTTCGGTTCGCTGTTGCACGAGGGCAATGTCCCGAAGGACGATGCCGTCTGCGCCGCGCGCCTGAAGCAGGCCGGCGCGATCCTGTTCGGCAAGACCACGACCCCCGAGTTCGGCCACAAGGCGTTGACCGACGCGCCGTTGTTTGGCCGCACGCGCAATGCCTGGAGTGCAGAACATACGTCGGGCGGGTCGAGCGGAGGCGCTGCGGTTGCCGTGGCGGCCGGCATCGGCCCGATTGGCATTGCCACCGACGGCGGCGGCTCGACCCGCATTCCTGCGGCCGCCAACGGCATGGTCGGCCTCAAGCAGAGCAACGGTGTCATCCCGCACAGCCAGGTAGCCGATGCCTTCGGCAACTACACCTACGTCACGCCGATGACGCGCACGGTGATGGATACGGCGCTGATGCTCCAGGCCATGGCGGGGCCGCATCCCTCCGACCCCTGGTCGATTGGTGTCGCGCCGCAAGACTATCTCGCGGCGGCACGCGCCGAAGGTGATCTCAAGGGCAAACGCATCCTCTACAGCCTGACCTTGGGCAACACCGTCGTTGCGAAGGACGTGCGCGTGGCCTTCGAGCAGGCGCTGGTCCGTTTGCGCGAACTGGGCGCCGAGCTGATCGAGCTCACCGAAGCACTGCCGGACATGGAGCCGGTGTGGAAGGTCATCAACCACACGACCTGGCGCGCGCGCTTCGACGAGATGATCCGGCGTGACGGCAATCGCATGTCGACCTCGCTGGTGCGTCAGGTCGCGATGGCTTCCGACTGGTCGGGCACCGACTATCAGCGCGCGATGTTCCAGCGCAGCGAACTCTTCCGCATGGTCCAGCGCTGGTTCGAGACAGCCGACTATCTCGTGACGCCCACCCTCTCTCGGACGGCCCTGCCGATCGACCAGGACCTGTTCGATCCCATCGACATCGACGGTGTCGAGGTGGGCGAGCTCCGGCGCAACTGGTTCCCCTACACCATGCCCTTCAACATCACCGGCCACCCGGCCCTGTCGCTCTGCTGCGGTTACGACACCAAGGGCCTGCCCATCGGCCTGCAGTTCGTGGGCCGCTTCCGCGACGAAGCATCCGTGCTGCACGCTGCAGCGCTCTATGAGGCCAGCGAGAGGTGGCTCGATCGATGGCCCGCCCTGGATTGAAGGCGGCGCCGCCACGGCGTCGCCCTCCTCCGCTCACCGCAGAGGAAATCCAGGCCAGAGTGTTGCACCGCGACGGATTGATCCTGGTGATCGACAAGCCGGCCGGGCTTGCCGTGCATGCAGGCCCCAGCGGTGCACCCAATCTCGAGGAATGCTTCGACGACCTGCGTTTTGGGCTGCCGCGGCCACCGTCACTCGCCCATCGGCTGGATGCCGATACGGCGGGCGTGCTGGTGCTGGGCCGGCATCCCAAGGCGCTGGCGAAGCTCGGCCGCCTCTTCTCGGGGCGCGATACTGAGAAGACCTATTGGGCCGTCGTCGAGG
The DNA here is from genome assembly GCF_000312425.1 of Reyranella massiliensis 521. Classification (GTDB taxonomy): domain Bacteria; phylum Pseudomonadota; class Alphaproteobacteria; order Reyranellales; family Reyranellaceae; genus Reyranella; species Reyranella massiliensis. Next base: position 2,304,493 of record NZ_HE997181.1, read on the forward strand.
GCGCACCACCGGAAGAGGAAGGCGCGTTCGACATGCCGCTCCTCAAGGTCAACACGCGCAGCGGCTGGTCGGTGAAAGTGTCCTCCAAGGGCCAGCCGTCGCTGACGCGCTACAAGGTGCTGGGGCACGGGCCGGGCATCACTTGGCTGGAGCTCAAGCCCGAAACCGGCCGCACGCACCAAATCCGCGTCCATTGCGCCGCGGCAGGCTGCCCGGTGATCGCCGATCGGCTCTATGGCACGGCCGAGCCGAACAAGCAGCTCCACCTGCAGTCCCACGGCATCGTCCTGCCGCTCTCCCAGACCAAACCGCCGATTGTCGTCACTGCTCCGCCGCCACCGCACATGCTGGCCGCGCTCCAGGCGTGCGGTTTCAGTCCCGAGCCGTCACCCACACCCTGACGGGATCGCCGGCCTCGAAGCCGGCAGCGACCGCCGCTTCGAGTTCCTGGCCGGACTCGTAGCCCACCAGCGGCAAGCGCGGGAAAGTCTGCGATGCGAGAAGGATCAGCGAGCGCCATACGGCTGTGGCATCGGCAGTCTCCGCCACCACGTTGGAAAGCCCGACCACGCCCTCGGCACGATAGAGCATGCCGCCCGCCACGACCCTGTAGCCGCGCCGACCGGCGAACATGGCGAAGTTCGGATCGTCGAAGGGCAATGGCGATGTCGCCTCGGTTTCGCGTGTCCAGACGATATCCGTGGACGGACCTCCGGCCGGCATGGTGCCGCGTATCCATTGCGCCTCGAACAGCACATCGAAGCCGCGGCGCGACAGGTCGAGCGTGCTGAAACTGTCCTTCACCGACCATCGGCCGGGCAGGTGCGACTTCAGCATGATGTCGATGGCGCTGCGCTGTTCCTCCAGCGCCTCCTCCCCGACCTCCAATGTCACGGCGTTAGGGTAGAAACGCGGGACGGTCTCGGCATTGACCCAGATCGGCGGCAGAAAGCGCCCGGGCTTGCCGTGCGCGCGGCAGACCGCATCGCACCAGCGAGCATTGTTGAGAGCGGCCGCGCGGGTCCAGTCTCTCAAGCGCGCACTTCTTCGCGCTGGAAGATCACGTAGGCCGCGGCAAAGACCACGATCATGCCGGCGACGAGGCCCGTGACCTGCGGCCAGATCAGGAGCACGCTCTGATCGAAGGGCAATGGCGCGCCCATGATCGCCCCGCGCATCTGGCTGGGCAGCATCGGGCCCAAGGTGCGTGTTTCCGGGCTGAGCAGGCCGAGCACGGCTTCACTGAACAAGGTGCCGGGCGACAGGCGCATCAGGCCGAGGCCCATCGACTGCACGGCGGCATAGTCGTCGATGCTCCTGATCTCGGAGGGCGCGAGGCTGATCAGCAGCGCGCCGGCGAGCTGCGGCCAGAGAATGAAGAAGAACAGCCAGACACCCAGCGCACAGAGCGCCGACGTCGCGGTCGAGCGAAAGATCACTGAAAAGAGCATGGCAATGGCGAGCCAGACGCCGCCGTAGGCGATGGCTACCACAAGGAAGCTCAGTCCTCGCGCCACTTCGACTCCCCGCGGGGGCACTCCCAGCAGCAGGAGCCCCGCCCCCAGCACGATCAGCCACAGCGCCACCAGGGCGACCGCAAGCGTCGCCAACCCGCCCAGGAACTTTCCGAGCAGCAGTGCATCCCGGTAGATCGGCTGGGACAGTACGCGGCTGAGCGTCCGGCGGTTGAACTCGCTGTTCACCGCATCGAAGCCGAGCCCGATGGCCATCAACGGAATGATGAAGTTGAGCGCGGCCGTGAAGGAGATGCCGACCTGCTCCGATTCGAGCGTAAAGATGCGCAGGAAGATGAAGGAATTGGGATCGACGACGGTCCGCAGCGTCTGCAGCGACGTGGCGACCGGGAACGCCCCGAACACGATCACGAACAGCATCAGCACCATCATGCGGGCGCTGGAGAGGTGATCGGCAAACTCCTTCATGAAGACCGGGCCAAGGCCCGTGAACGGAGACCCCTCGCGGCTACGCGGCATGGCGGGCCTCCTGGAAGTAGCGCGTATAGACTTCTTCGAGGCTGGGCTGCAGGTCGGCGAGCCGCGTCAGCGCGCCGCCCGCCGTGACGATGCGTTGCGCGACCGCCGCCCGCACGTCGCGGTCGGCCACGATCCGCCACGAGCCGTCGCTTTCCTGCCGCACCGTCTGCACGCCTTCGATGCCGTTCAGGGTCGCGGCAACATCGACACCTGACGCTTCCACCTGCAACGGATGGCCGGCGCCCAGCACCTGGTTGGCGAGTTCGACCACCGTCCCCATGAGGGCAACGTTGCCCTTGTTGAACAGCGCCACGCGGTCGCAGACGCTTTGCACACGGTCCAGCAGATGCGAGGATAGCAGCACGGCGACGCCGGACTTCTTGAGGCTGCGGATCATCTCCAGCAGCTCGAACGTGGCATGCGGGTCGAGGCCGGAGGTCGGCTCGTCGAGGATCGCGACCTCGGCCTGCTTCATCACGATCTCGGCAATGCCCAGCCGCTGGCGCATGCCGCGCGAGAAGGTCGAGACCCGCTTGTCGATCACGTCGTCCAGCTTGACGGACTTCAGCGCTTCGAGGATGCGCCCGTCGATCTGGCGGCGCGGAATGTCGAGCAGGCGCGCCGTATAGACGAGATTCTCGCGTGCCGTCAGGTGATCGTAGAAGCCCACGGCGTCCGGCAGATAGCCGACCCGCCGCTTGACCTCGAGGGGCTGACGCACCGGATCGAAGCCCAGCACGTTCACCGTGCCGCCGCTCGTTTCTGTCAAGCCGAGCAGCATCAGGATGGTCGTGGTCTTGCCGGCACCGTTCGGCCCGAGCAGGCCGAAGATCTCGCCGCGGCGGATGTCGAGATCGATGGCATTCACGGCGCGCTGGGCGCCGTATTGCTTCAGCAGCCCGCGAACCTCGATGACATTGTCGGCCATTTCCGGCCTCAGCGCCGTCCGAAGCGCATCACTGCACCCAGCAGGACCAGCAGCGCCACGGCGATGACGCCGACGCCCACGATCCCCCACAGGGTCGAGGTGGTGACGGTGATGCGGAAATCAGCCGAGGACTGCTCGCCGCGGCCATTGGCACGGAAAGAAGCCACATAGTCGCCGGCAATCGCCTTGTCGGCCGGCGTCACCGCAACCTGCACCTCTTTCTTGTCGTTGGGGGCAATCGACGGGATCGTCTTCGGATTGAACTCGACCTTCCAGTTGGCGGGCACCGTGCCCGACATCTCGACTTCCTCGACGGGCGCCGTGCCGTCGTTGTTCAGGATCAGCGTGTAGGTCGAAGCCTTACCGATCTCGGCTTCGCCGGAGAGCCGGCCATCTTTGGTCGACAGTGCCAGCCTGCCCTGCCCGCTCACCTGCAGGGTCACACGCAACTCGGCCGTCGCGCCTTCAGCGGCGACCTTCACCAGCACGGGATAGTCGCCGGCCTTCACGTCGCGCGGCGGCGTCACCTTGAGCTTGATGTCCTTGGTCTGGCCGGCCTCAATCGGGATCGAACTGATCTCGTTGGAGCCGAAGCCTTCGGTGAAGGTGTTCTGGAAGTTGGCCGGTCCCTGCGCGGAAAGCGCCACGGTCAGGTCCTTGCCGGAATCGTTGCCGATGGTCAGCGTATATTCAAAGGCCGAGCGCGGCGTGCCGCGCAGCGACGGCAGTCGTGACTTCAGGCTGAGCTTGGCCGGCGTCTCGGTGCCGACGGTCAAGGTGAGCGGCAGGCTGGCCTGCTGCGCGTTTTGGCCCTTGGCGTTCAGCACCAGGTTCTGCGAGCCGGGCTTGGCGTCCTTGGGCACTTCGATGCGCAACTGGACGGTGACGTCCTGATTGACACCCGCCATCACCGCGGCGACCGGCTGGCCGCCGCCCAGAATGTCGGCCTTCCAGCCCGCCGGCACGCCCTGCAGCGAGAGCGCCAGCGGCTCCGGCACGAGGCCAGCGTTGTTCACTTTCACGCGGATGGTCGTGACTTCACCGGCGCGCACGGTCTGCGACGGGAAGTCGGTCAGGAGGAACAACCCTTTTACGCCCGGCGGATCGCCCTGAGCGTGCGCCCCGGCCAGGGGCAGAACGAGGAGAACGAGCAGAGCAAGCAGTCGACGCATCGGGGTGATCCTGCGGCTTGGAAGCGTTGAAGGTCAGGCCGCGGCGCTGGGCCGGGCCTTCATGCGGCCGAACCAGGCCGTCAGGTTCTTGCAGTCGGGGCTGAGCGGCTGCTTGACCGTGCCCAGGAAGTCGAGGAAGGCGAACAGCACGACATCGGCCAGGGTGATCTTGTCGCCGGCGATGAAGGGCTTCGAGCCCATCAATCCGTCGAGCCAGACCAGCTTCTTGCGCGCCGTCTCCTTGAGATCGTCGGCCGCCTGCGGAATGCAGTGGACCCGGTTCTGGAAAAGCTTGAGGCCCTCGGCGAAGCGGAAGCCGTTTAGGGCTGGCTCGACGATGTTAAGGTCGATACGGCGTACCCACATCCGGGTCTTGGCGCGCTCCTCGGCGGTATCGCCGATCAGTGACGGCGTGTCCTTCTTGACCTCGTCGATGTACTCGCAGATCGCCGTGATCTCGGCCAGCACCGACCCATCGTCGAGTTCGAGCGCCGGGCACTGGCCGGACGGATTGATCTTGAGATACGGCTCGCGGCGGTTTTCGCCGCCAAGCAGGTCGACCTCGACCCGCGGCACCTCGAAGCCCTTCTCCGCCATGAACATCCGAACAACGCGCGGATTGGGGCCAATCGAATTATGGAATTTCATGCTTTCCTCCCAAGGACGCCGACAGCGCTATCAAATCGACCGCCATTTGGTCAATGGAAGGACAGCCCTAGCGCCAGGGTTCGACCAGGATCTTGGTGTGCCGTTCGGGATTGCCCAGCTCTTCGAAAGCGCCCTTCACGCCTTCCAACCCGACCTTGCCGGTGATCAATGCCTCGGCGTCGACCTTCCCCTCGGCCAATAGCCGAAGCGACCGCGCAAACTCCTCGGGCGTGTACCCCAGGACGAACTGCAAGTTCAGCTCCTTGAAGATCGCAAACAGCGGTTCGATCGTGTCGGGTTCCATGCAGACGCCAACGACAACGACCCGCGCATCGCGCGGCGCCTTCTCGAAGATCTGCTGGATCAATCCCGGCACGCCGACACACTCGAAGACCGCGGCGCGCTTGTCCGCCGCCAGCTTGCCATAGGGCGACTCCGCGGCCGGATCGACCACGATATCGGCACCCATGAGGACAGCGAGCTCGCGCCGCTTCGGGGAAAAATCCGCCGCGACGATCGGATGGATTCCCTTGAGCTTGAGAGCCGCGATCACGGCGAGGCCGACCGGGCCACAGCCCACGACCAGCGGCGCCTCGTCGCCCGTGAGGTTGGCCTTCTCGACCGCATGCACGCCGACGGCCAGAGGTTCGGTAAGCGCGGCATGTTCGGTCGGCAAACCGTTGGGCACTTCCAGCATCAAGGGTGCCGACAGCACCATGCGTTCGGCGTAGCCGCCGACATAGGTGTTGGAGTAGCCCATGCCCTTCGGCCCATCGGCTGCCATCATCAACGGCATGGAGCAGACGCGCGTGCCGGGCTTGATCCTCTTCTCGGTCTTGGGGCCGTAGTCGAGGACTTCGCAGCAGAATTCGTGACCGAAGACGACGTCGCGCGCGAGATCCATCGGCACGCGTCCCGGAATGCGCTTGGTAACGGCCACCATGCGATGTGCATGCTTGGCCGCATGCAGGTCCGAGCCACAGATGCCGCAGGCCAGCGTTTTCACCAGCACCTGGCCTTGCGCCGGAACCGGATCTGGGAGCGTATCGACGACCAGGTCGCCGCCGCGGAAGATCGCTGCCCTCATTTGATGAAATCCCTGGTCAACGCGACGAAGTCGTTCAGGCGGTCGTGGTGAACCCAGTGACCGGCATTGTCGAACTCCACGACCTTGGCCGTCTTGAAGTGCTTGATGCGGCCGTCTTTCTCCGGGTTCGAGGCCCAGCTCTCCTTGCCGTAGACCAGGAGCGACGGGCACGAAATCTTCGTCCACAGATGCTCGATATCCTCGTAGCTCATGTCGTAGGGCGGCCAGGCGCGCACGTAGTTGTCGAACTTCCAGCTATAGGTGCCGTCCTCGTTCTGGTTCACGCCCTGCTGAGTGAGGTGCCGGGCCTGCTCGGCGCTCAGATGCTTGTTCTCCTCCTGCATACGCTTGAAGGCGTCCTCGATCGTGGGATAGCGGCGCGGCAGGCGACCAGACAGCTTGCGCTGCTCCTCGACCCATTCGCGCATGCGCTCGTCCATCGCCTTCCTGCCGCGCTCGGCGATGACCTTGGGGGACGGCCCCAGCCCCTCGATCGCCACCAGCTTGCGCACCTTGTCCGGATAGATGCCCGAGAAGCGCAGGCAGATATTGCCGCCCAGCGAATGGGCCACGATCGTCACCGGCGCCAGGGCCTGCTGATGGACGAGCTGGGCGAGATCGTAGATGTAGGCCGCCATCGAATAGTTACCGTCGGGCGACCACTGGCTGTCGCCGTGTCCGCGCAGATCCGGGCAGATGATGTGCCAGTCCTTGCGCAGTGCCTGCGCCACCCAGTCCCAGTTCCGGCAATGATCGCGCCCGCCATGGACCAAGAGCAGCGGCGGCGCTTCGGGATTGCCCCAGTCGACATAATGAAGTCGCAGACGTTGTGAGAAGAAGACCCGCGAGGTCGGGCCCGGCATGCCATTCAAAGTGTTCATGCGGGCCAATTTACTTGCTGCGGTCGCTCCATGGCTAGGGCGTCACTTTCCCCCGTTGGCCCGAGGGGCATCCTGCCGCGCGTTGTCGGGCTCACCGACACTCAGATCAGTTGTTTCCTGAGCGCGGCCGCCTCCTGTAAAAGCAGCGGAGCGTACTCGGCGACCATCGTCCTGGCCGACATCTGTTCGGGCTGAACTCCTATGTTGAGCGCCGCTACCGGTTTGCCGTCGAAGCGGCGAAGCGGCACGGCGATCGACCGGATGCCGACCTCGGCTTCCTGGTCGACGAGTGCGTATCCTTTTTTGCGGACATCGAGGATCAGTCGGCGAATATCGGGCTTCGCAATCACCGTCTGGCGCGTTGCACGCCGCGGCTGCAGCCGCGAGAGGTATGAGTCGAGCTCGCCGTCGGCCATGCCGCTCAGGAGGGCGCGGCCGAGGGCGCTGCAGAATGCCGGCAGGCGATAGCCGATCCCCAACCCAACGGAAGGCGGACGCGCCGGCACCGCGCGGGCAATCATCACGGCCTCGTCGCCGTCCAGCACCGCTACCGAGCACGAAGCGCCGACCTGCTGGCACAGGCGCTCGCAAACCGGCTGCAGGATGCTCGACACCGTGTTCGACGAGAGGTAGGCCGCCGCCAGCTTGAGGATACGCGGCGTCAGGCGAAACAAACGCCCCTCAACATCGACGTACCCTAGCTCCACGAGCGTCGTCAGAGCCCGGCGCACCGTTGCTCTGGGCAGGTCGACGATGCGAGCGACGTCGCTCAACGTCATACGTCGTTGTTCATCGTCGAAAGCGGTGATGACGCTCAACCCACGCGCCAACGCTTCCGAGAAGTTGGCGCTGTCGGGACGCTGGGCGCGCCGTTCGGCATCGGCGGGGCGCAATCTGCTCATGTTTTCTCGCGGAGCTCTTGCCAGGCAAACGGAACGTAAGCGAATATCAATAATAGAACGAATGTTCGTTAATGTAACACTCGGAACTGCCAAAGATCAGGCGCAGGAAGCAATGCCATGATGAGCCCCGAGCAGAACGAGCTGATCACCCGGATCGGACCCGGCACGAAATGCGGTGCCCTGATGCGTCACTATTGGCATCCTGTAGCGCTTGCCGACGAACTGCCCGAGGAACGGCCGGCCAAGCCGGTGCGCGTACTGGGCCAGGACTTCGTGCTGTTCCGCGACGAGCGCGGCCGCCATGGCCTGCTCGACCGCGACTGTCCGCACCGCGGCGCCGACCTCGCTTTCGGCCGCCTCGAGGATGGCGGACTGCGTTGCCTGTTCCATGGCTGGCTGTTCGACGTCGATGGCAAATGCCTCGAAACGCCGGCCGAACCCGAGGGCAGCGTGCTTTGCCAGAAGGTCAGGCAGAAGAGCTATCCGGTGGTCGTGAAGAACGGCATCGTCTTCGCCTATCTCGGTGACGGCGAAGCCCCGGCATTCCCCGACTTCGACTGCTTCCTGGCCCCCGGTACGCATGCCTTCGCCTTCAAAGGGCTGATCGAGTGCAATTGGTTGCAGGCGCTGGAAGTCGGCATCGACCCGGCTCACGCCTCCTATCTCCACCGCTTCTATGAGGACGAGGATACCGGCGCGGCCTATGGCAAGCAGTTCCGCTCCGCCTCCTCCGATTCCGACATCCCGATGACGCGGCTGTTGCGCGACTACACCCGGCCGAAGCTCGACGTCGAGGCGACAGACTATGGGCTTCGCCTCTTCGCCCTGCGCAAGCTCAACGAAAAGCACACACATGTGCGCGTGACCAATCTGGTCTTCCCCTACGCCTTCGTGATCCCGATGAGCGCGGAAATGACGATCACGCAGTGGCATGTCCCGATCGACGATACGAGCTGCTACTGGTACGCGATCTTCACCAGCTTCGGTAAGCCCGTGAACCATGCCGCGATGCGCGAGCAGCGCCTGAAACTCTACCAGCTCCCCGACTACCGGCCCTTGATCGGCCGTCACAACGACTACGGCTACAGCGTCGCCGAACAGAAGAACCAGACCTTCACCGGCATGGGCTTCGACATCAACGTCCACGATCAGTGGGCCGTCGAGAGCCAGGGCCGCATCCAGGACCGCACGCGCGAGCATCTCGGCACGACCGACAAAGCCATCGTCGCCTATCGGCGGATGCTGCTTTCAGCGATCGGCCAAGTCGCCAATGGCGCCAAGCCACCGATGTGGCTCGACCGCCAGCGCGCTGCCGAGATTCGGGGCCCTGTGGCCATCGACGGCATGGGGCCGACCGAGGGCTGGGACGACTATTGGAAGGACGTCGACATACGGCGGCGGCGTGAGTCGAGCTGGGCTGCCGATACCGTCCCGCCGCTGGTCGCATAGCCCCCATGACACTCGTCGAACGCGCGGGCCTCTGGAACGAAGACCGCAAGGCGGCAACGCGCGAGGCGGAGCGCCGCATGAGGGCCGGCGAGATGTCGGTGGCCCGGCTCGCCTTCGCCGATCAGCACGGCATCCTGCGCGGCAAGACAATAGCCGCTGCAGAGGTCGATGCCGCATTGAAGAACGGCGTCGGCTTCACCACGACGATGCTGTTGAAAGACACGTCGCATCGGACCGTGTTCCCTGTCTGGCAACCCGGCGGCGGCTTCGGCATGAAGGAGCTGGAAGGCGCGGCCGATGTGGTCATGCTGCCCGATCCGTCGACCTTCCGAGCCTTGCCCTGGGCGCCGCATTCCGGCTGGATGCTGTGCGACATCTATTTCGCCGACGGGCGGCCGATGCCGCTCTGCACCCGGCATATCCATCGCAACGCCTTGAAGACACTGGCCGAGCGTGGCTACGACTTCATGGCCGGCCTCGAAGTCGAGTTCCATCTCTTCAAACTCGAGAAGGCAAAGCTCGGCGCCAACGACGCCGGCCAGCCGGGCGAACCGCCCGACGTTTCCTTGCTGAACCAGGGCTATCAGTACCTGACCGAGCAGCGCTACGACGAGATGGACCCGATCATCGAGATCCTGCGCACCAACCTCGTCGATCTCGGCCTGCCGCTGCGATCCTTTGAAGTCGAATTCGGTCCAAGCCAGCTTGAGTTCACCTTCCGCGCCGCCACCGGTCTGGAGCCTGCCGACACGATGGTGCTGTTCCGCAGCGCCACCAAGCAGATTGCCCAGCGCAACGGCTACCACGCCACCTTCATGTGCCGGCCGAAGCTCCCCAACGTGATGTCGAGCGGTTGGCACCTGCATCAATCGCTGAAGGATCGCGCGAGCCACGCCAATGCTTTCATGGATGCAAACGAGCCGCTGTCGACAGCAGGCCGGCACTACATGGCGGGTCTTCTGGAGCATGCCCGAGCGGCAGCGGCTTTCAGCACGCCGACCCTGAACGGCTACAAGCGCTACCGTCCCTTCTCCCTGGCGCCCGACCGCGCGATCTGGGGGCGCGACAATCGCGGGGTCATGGTGCGCGTGCTAGGTGGCCCGGGCGATCCAACCACCCATCTCGAAAATCGGGTCGGCGAGCCCGCCGCCAATCCGTACCTCTATATGGCGAGCCAGATCGTCTGCGGCCTGGACGGTCTCGACCGCAAGCTCGATCCCGGCCCCTCGGCCGACACACCCTACGAAGCCAAGGCGCCGTTGCTGCCACGCAGCCTCGGCGATGCCCTCGCAGCCTTGCATGAGGACAAGGCGTTGCGCGCAGGTCTCGGCGACCCCTTCGTCGATTACTATCTTCGACTGAAGCAGGCAGAAATCGACCGCTTCAACCTCGAGGTCAGCGATTGGGAACAGCGGGAGTATTTCTCGCTGTTCTAGGAGATCTGGAATGGCGCTGGGCATCTACATCGAATACACGCCGCGCGACGGCTGCCGCGAGACGTTGCTGGGTCGGCTGCGCGACGAGGCCGAGAGCTGCATGCGCAACGACAATGGCTGCCTGCGCATGGAAGTCGCCGTGCCGCAGAAGGCCGAGGATCAGCGCATCTTCCTGATCGAGCTGTGGCGGGACCGCGCGGCGCTCGATGCCCACGGCGCCAAGCCCGGCCATTCGCACGCCTGGCAGGAGCCCTTGGTCGAGAGCAAGCGCGTGTCCGTCTGCGACGTCGTCGCCTCACCGGAGGCGCCGTGATGCGTCTGGCTGTCGTCGCGTTCTTCCTGTTCGGTTTTGCGGCCGGTGCCGCCCAGGCCCAGACCCGCCTGGTCGTGCCCTACACCCCAGGAGCGGCCAACGACACGCTGGCCCGCCTCCTGGCCCAGCGGCTGAGTGCAGCGTCCGGCCAGACGTTCCTGGTCGAGAACCGGCCGGGCGCCGGCGGCCATCTCGGCGCCGAGCTGGTTGCACGCGCCGAGCCCGATGGGCGGACACTTCTGGTCAGCACCAATGGCCTGATTGCCATCGGCCCGCATCTCTACCGCAAGCTGCCTTACGACCCTCAGAAAGACCTCGCGCCGGTCGTGCGCTTCGCCAACGTGCCCTATGCATTGGGGGCTTCACCGGCACTTCCGGCCAAGTCGGTCGGCGAGCTGCTGGCGCTTGCCCGTAAGCAACCTGAGTCCGTCTACTACGCCTCTTCCGGCAACGGATCGGTGCCGCATCTCTGCGGCGAGCTGATCAACCTCAACGGCCGGGTGAAGATGGTCCATGTGCCGTACAAGGGCGGCGCGCAGGCCATGAGCGACGTCGTTTCGGGCACGGTGCAGCTCTACTGCGGCAGCATCCCTTCGCTTCTGGGCTTCACGCAGTCCGGCAAGATCCGCATCCTGGGCGTCACCTCGGCACAACGCTCGCCGCTGCTCCCCGATGTGCCGACCTTCCAGGAACAGGGCCTCACCGGTGTCGAGGTCGATTCCTGGGTCGGCCTGCATGCGCCAGCGGCGACGCCCCGGCCGATCATCGACCGCATCGCCGCCGAGGTGGCCAAGGTCATGGCCTCCGACGAGGTGCGCCAAGCCTTCCTCTCCCAGGGTGCCGAGCCCGAAGCCATCGGGCCCCAGGACTTCGCCAAGGCCACCCGGGAGGAAACCGTGCGCTGGGCGCCGGTGGTCAAGGCGTCCGGCGCGACGCTGGACTGACTCGCTACAAGAATTCGCACCCGCTCCCCATATGGGAGCATGTTCGACTTCGATCCCCTTCTCATCGGTGACGAGCGCCCCGGCGCTTCGATACCTGGTACCCATCGCGAAACCACAGTCGACGACCGACCGCTGTTCGATGCCTACTCGCAGGCCGTGGTCGATGCCGTCGATCTGGTCGGCCCTTCTGTCGTGCGTGTAGAAACGCCGGCCGATTCCGAGGCCCGCCGTCGTGGCGGCACGGGCTCCGGCGTGGTGATCTCGCCCGACGGGCTGGTGCTGACCAATTCCCATGTCGTGCAGAACGCCTCGACCGTCCGGCTGGTTTTGGCCGATACGCGCACGGTTACCGCGCGTGTGCTGGGCAACGACCCGCACACTGACCTCGCCTTGCTGCGCATCATCGCCGACGTCTCGCTACCGGCGGCGCGGCTTGGCAATTCCAAGGATCTGCGCCGCGGCCAGCTCGTGGTCGCCATCGGCAATCCACTGGGCTTCGAATCGACAGTAACGGCCGGCGTCGTATCCGCGCTCGGCCGGTCGCTGCGCGCCCAGACCGGTCGGCTGATCGACGACGTTGTTCAGACCGACGCTGCGCTCAATCCCGGCAATTCCGGCGGCCCCCTGGTCTCCTCGCGCGGCGAGGTGATCGGCATCAACACGGCAGTCATCGCCGGCGCCCAGGGCATCTGCTTCGCCGTCGCCAGCAATACGGCCAGCCATGTGGTGAGCGAGGTCGTGCGCCACGGCCGGGTGCGTCGCGCCTTCATCGGCGTCGCGGGTCAGACGGTGCCCCTGCCGCGCCGGCTCGCCCTGGCACTGGGCCTCGCCCAGCCGCGCGGCGTCGCCATCACGAGCCTAGAGCCCGATGGGCCGGCGGCGCAGGCCGGCCTCCAGAGCGGCAATATCGTGATCGCGCTTGGGGGCGAACCCGTCACCGGCGCCGACGATCTTGTGCGGTTGCTGGGCGGCGAGCGCATCGGCATAGAGACGGTGCTGACGGTCATTGCCGGCAGCGACCTGCGCCGCATCACGGTGATGCCGGCCGAGCGCAACGAGAGACGGGAGACATGACCGCTATCGCCGTCGTCACAACGGTCGCCACTCGCAAGGAAGCGCGCGAACTTGCCCGCGCGCTCGTCGAGGCCAAGCTCGCTGCCTGTGCCCAGATTTCACGCATCGAGAGCATTTATCCCTGGAAGGGCACCATCGAGCACGGCAAGGAATATCGCGTGCTGTTCAAGACGATCGACGATCACTACCCGGCCGTCGAACGGGCGATCCGCGAGCTGCATTCCTACGAGCTGCCGGCGATCCATGCCTTCGCCTTCGAGCATGTCGCTCCGGCCTATGCCGCGTGGATCGAAGAGAACGTGGCCGTATGACCACGCCCTCTTCGCCTCAGGCCTGTTCTAGTTCTTGATCAGCGGGCAGCCACCGTCCTTCAGGGGACGGAAAGCCTGCTCGGCCGGGACGGTGGCAAGCAGCTTGTAGATGTCGTCCTTGCTCTTGGACTCGGCCGGCGTCTTGACCTGGAAGAGGTACATGTCGCGCATCAGGCGGCCGTCCTCGCGCAGCTTGCCGTTCGTGGTCATGACGTCGTTGACCGGCATCTCGCGCATCTTCGCCATCACGGCCTTGGGCTCGTCCGTGCCTGCCGCCTGGACAGCCTTCAGATAGTGCAAGGTGGCGCTGTAGACGCCCGCGGTCGTCATGTTCGGCACCTTGTCCTTGCGCTTGCGGAACTTGGCCGTCCATTCGCGGGTCTTGTCGTTGAGATCCCAATAGAACGACTCGGTGAGAACCAGTCCCTGGGCCGCGTTCAAGCCCAGCGCCTGCACGTCGGTGGAGAAGATCAGCAGACCGGCGAGCTTCTGGCCGGCCTTCGTAATGCCGAACTCACCCGCCTGCTTGATGGTGTTGATGGTGTCGGCGCCGGCATTGGCCAGCCCGATGATCTTGGCCTTCGATGCCTGGGCCTGCAGCAAATAGGACGAAAAATCCTGCGACGAGATCGGGTGCTTGATGCCGCCCACCACCTTACCGCCGGCCTTGGTCACGACGGCCGTCACGTCGCGCTCCAGGGCGTGACCGAAGGCGTAGTCGGCCGTGATGAAGTACCATGAGTCGTTGCCGGCCTTGACCAGGGCCGAACCAGTGACCTGTGCCAGAGCATAGGTGTCGTAGATCCAGGAGGCGCCGGTTGCCGAGCAGGCCGGCCCGGTGAGATCCGCCGTCGCAGAGCCGACGTTGAGGTCGATCTTGCCCTTTTCCTGGGCGATCTTGCGCACGGCCAGGCCCACCGACGACGTGTCGATGCCCGTGACCATCGACACCCCGTCGGTGTCGTACCACTTGCGCACGATGGTCACGCCGACGTCGGCCTTGTTCTGATGGTCGGCCTGCAGGATCTCGATCGGCCGGCCCAGCACCTTGCCACCGACTTCATCCGCGGCCATCTGGGCGGCTTCGACCTGTCCGGACGTCAGATCGCCATAGACGCCGGAGAAGCCGGCAATGACGCCGATCTTCAGCGGCGTTTGCGCGAGTGCGCTGCCTGCCGAGAACAACACGGCAAGTGCCGCACCAGTAACGATTCTTTTCAATTTGTCCTCCCTACTACGCTTATGCGTCCATACAACTATACGATGCCGCAGGGAGGTGTGCAGCCCGGATGACGCGAGGCCGATTACGACTGCCCGCCTTCCAGAATCTTCGTCCAACGTTCCTGCATATCGGCCGGACTTACGATTTCCTTCGGCTGGGCAAGCGACCAGCGGTAGCCGAAGGGACAGGCGACCATCCCCATGCGATCGCCATAGAATTCGTCCTGTACGGGCCGTACCGCCGTAGCCCCTGCCTTGATGGCGCGCTCGACCGCAGCGTCGGCATCCGCCACTTCGATTCGGAAGGCGACCGGCGAGCCACCGATCGCCGCCGGGCATCTCGCACCGAAATCGGGGTATTCGTCGTTTATCATCAGGAGGCTGTCGCCGATCTTGACCTCGGCATGGCCGACCCGGCCCGAAGGCTCGACCAGCCGGAACTGCTCCACCGCTCCGAAGGCCTTCACGTAGAAATCGATCGCGGCCTTGGCGTCGTGCACGGTCAGATGCGGCTGAACGGTCAGCCCGCCGCTGCGGTCCGCCTTCGTCTGCTTTGCGCCCATGGCATCACCTGTGTTATATTACGTTACGTATCGTAACGTTAATAGATGACCCGTCAAGCCCCCTCTCATGCAGCCCCGCGCGGCCGCCCGCGCGATCCCCGCACCCGTGCCGCCATCCTTGCCGCAGCGCGCGCCCTGCTCGAACGCGGCGGACTCACCAGCGTCACCATCGAGGCAATCGCGCAGAAAGCCGAAGTCAGCCGGCCGACGATCTATCGCTATTGGCCCAACGCGCCGGCAGTGGCGATGGCTGCTTTTCTCGAAACCGCCGGCGCCGCAAACGCCGGCTCGCCGTGCGCCCCGCTGGCCGCGCTGCGCGCACATCTCCATGCGCTGGCCGACGCCTTTGCCGCCCCGACCGGCCGCAGCGTCGCCGCCATGGTGGCGGCCGCCCAGTCGGAGACCGAGCTGGCCAAGGCATTTCGCAACGAATTCATCGCGCGCAACCGCGATGCGACTCGCGCCCTCCTGATGCGTTGCATCGCCGAGAAGGTCATCGCGCCGCCCGAAGACATGGAGCTCTCGCTCGACCTGATCTTCGGGCCGCTCTTCTACCGCCTGCTGATGGGCCACGCGCCCATCACGCGCGGCTTCGTCGATCAGCTCCTTGCGGCAGTCATCCCCGCAGACGACTGAACACGGCGCCGGCCTCCCGCACCATCGCGGCCACCAACTCGCCGGCAGGCATCTCTCGCGCCAAGGTCGGCGCCTGCCCACTCCACAGCGGCGTAAAGTCCGTCGATCCCTTGGCCTCGGCAGGTCCCCGCAGCGGCTGCATCGCCTCGGCAGCCAAAGGGAAGGCCGGCGCATCGGGACTCATGGGGCCGACCTCGCGTACGACGCGGTTCACGATGCCGCGCGCCGGCCGGCCGGTGAATACGTTGGTCAATGTCGTACTATTGTCGTCGGCTTTCTTGAGCGCCGCGCGGTGCATCGGTGCCGTCTTGGCTTCCGGCGTCAGCATGAAGGCCGTGCCGATCTGCACGCCCGCCGCTCCCAGAGCAAGCGCCGCCGCAATGCCTCGGCCGTCGCCGATGCCACCGGCCGCAATCACCGGCACCTTCACGGCATCCACCACCTGCGGCACCAACGCCATCGTGCCGGCCTGGCGGGCGATATCGTCGGTCAGGAACATGCCGCGATGGCCGCCGGCCTCCGCGCCCTGGGCAATCACCGCATCGACGCCTTCGCTTTCGAGCCAGCGCGCCTCCTCTGCCGTGGTCGCCGAGCCGATGAGCAGGATCTTGGCCTCCTTTAACCGCTGCATCAGCGTGCGGTCGGGCAGACCAAAGTGGAAGCTCGCAACCTTGGGCTTGAATTCCAGCACGAGATCGCAGGCCGCGCCGTCGAAGGCCGCACGCGACGGGCCCTTGGCGTCGGCGGGCACGCCGAACTCTTGGTAGTAGGGTGCCAACTTCTGGCGCCAGCGCGCATCACGGCCGGCATCGACGGTCGGCGCCTTGTGCACGAAGAAGTTCACGTTGAAGGGCCGGTTGGTGCCTTGCCTCACCATCTGGAACTCCTGGCGCAGCCCTTCGGGTGTCAGCATGGCACCGGCAATCGATCCCATGCCGCCGGCCTCCGACGTGGCTATAGCGAGCTGTGGCGACGTTACGCCGGCCATCGGCGCCTGCAGGATGGGGTGCTCGACGCCGAAAAGGTCGAGAAGACGACGATCCTGCCAGTTCATGACCAAACTCCACCGACTGTTCGGCAACAGTCTATGCAGGCGCCGGCATCGCAAAAAGCGATTTATATTGATCGTACCCATCTGATAAATTGATCTCATGGACGCGAGGGATTTGGCGACCTTCGAAGCCGTTGCGCGACTGGGCGGCATGGGTCGCGCTGCGCGTGAGCTGAATACCGTACAATCGAATGTCACTCAGCGTGTGCGCCGGCTCGAAGCGGCGCTGGGCGTGGCACTGTTCGAACGTAGCCGCTCCGGCGCCCGCCTGACACCAGCCGGCGAGCGCTTGATGCCCTACGCAGCGCGCATCGATGCTCTGCTCGACGAGGCCGGCCGCGCCGCACGCGATGACGGCGCGCCGCGCGGCACGCTGACCATCGGCTCGCTGGAAACCACGGCAGCGTTGCGGCTTTCACCTTTGCTCGCTTCCTACGCCCGCGCCCATTCCGGCGTCGACCTCGTGCTGCGCACCGGCACGACGGCAGAGTTGATCGAGCGCGTGCTTGACCGTGAGCTGGAAGGGGCTTTTGTCTGCGGCCCCGTCGTGCATCCGCTGCTCGCCACCGCTCCGACCTTCGAGGAAGAATTGGCTCTGCTCAGTGCGCCCACCGATTCGTCGGTTGCCGCCGCCTTGCAGCATCCCGACCTGCGCCTCGTCATCCTGCGGGCAGGTTGTTCCTACCGGCAGCGCCTCGAAGAGATATTGGCGCGGCGCGGAATCGTCGGCCTGCGCCGCCTGGAGTTCGGTACCCTGGAAGCGATCCTGGGCGCCGTCGCCGCCGGGCTTGGCATCACGCTTTTGCCGCGCGCGCTAATCGGCCCGGCATGGCGTGGCACCCGCATTCGCGCCCATCGCTTGAAGCCCTCCGAGGCACACGTGCAAACCGTCTTCGTGCGTCGTCGCGACATGCTGCCGTCGAGCGCGCTTCTCGCCTTCCAGAACCACGTGACGAAACAACACCGGCGGTAAGACTTCGGCATTGCGACTCTGCACGCACACGTGATCTTCTTCGCCCTCGACTGTTTGTGAGTGAAGCGAGGGTATCATGGAACTTTGGCAGTACGACGCGACCGACCTGGCACGATTGATCCGAACAGGCCAGGCTTCGGCGCGTGAAGCGGTCGATTCGGTCCTCGGCCGCCTGCACAAGGTCAACCCCGCAATCAATGCCGTCGTCCGCGTGCTTGAAGACGAGGCACGCGCCCAGGCCGAGACGGCCGATGCCGCACAGGCGCGCGGCCATGCCCTGCCGCCGCTGCATGGCGTCCCGGTAACGACAAAGATCAACGTCGACCAGCAGGGCTTGCCGACCGACAACGGCGTCGTTCCGCTCAAAGACCTGATTGCCCAGGAAGACAGCCCCGTCGTGGCCAACCTGAAACACGCGGGTGCGATCATCGTCGGCCGCACGAACGCGCCGGCCTTCTCGATGCGCATCTTCTCCGACAATGCATTGCACGGTCGCACGCTGAACCCGCGCGATCCCACGGTGACGCCGGGCGGCTCGAGCGGCGGCGCAGGCGCGGCCACCGCGACGGGTATCGGCTGCATCGCCCACGGTAACGATATCGGCGGCTCGGTCCGAATCCCGGCCTATTGCAACGGCGTCGTCGGCTTGCGTACAGGCTTCGCCCGCATCCCCTCCTTCAATCCGACCGCAGCGGCGACGGGACGCCCCATCGGCGCCATTCTGATGGCCGTGCAGGGTCCGCATACCCGCACGGTGCGCGATGCACGGTTGGGGCTTGAGGTGATGGCGCGCGGGGATCGGCGCGATTGGCGCTGGAACGATGTGCCGATGCAGGGGCCGCCGCCGGCGCGGCCCATCAAGGTCGCGATCGTGCCCGAGGTGCCGGGCGGCAAGAGCCACCCTGCGCAGGTTGCCGCCGTGCGTCTTGCCGGCAAGCACCTGCAGGCAGCGGGCTATGTCGTCGAAGAAGTATTGCCGCCCGACATCGAGCGCGGCGTCGAGCTGTGGCACCAGATCTGCGTCACCGATGTGATCGGCGGCCTGTGGCCGACCATGCAGAAGATGGGCGATCCCGATGGCATCGCCGCAATGAAGGCCTGGCTCGACATTCACAAGCCGGTCGATCTGCCGACCTATGTCGCAGCGCTGACCGAGCGCGAAGCGCTGGCCTATCGCTGGATGACCTTCTTCCAGCAGTATCCGCTGGTCATCCTGCCGACCCTTTGCGACCTGCCGCCCAAACAGGTGGCTGACATCACGACCAGCGGCCAGAGGGAAGTGCTGGAGTCGATGCGGGCCGCCCTGCTCGCCCCGCTCCTGGGAATACCCGGCCTCGCCGTGCCGGTTGGCAGCCATGGCAAGCTGCGCACCGGCGTTCAGATCATGTCGATGCGCAACCGCGAGGACCTCTGCCTCGACGCCGGCGAGGTGATCGAAGCCGCCGAAGGGATCGTGACGCCGATCGATCCGGTCAAGGCTTAGCAGGCGGAGCGTCGCGCGACGGCAGGTCTACCCTGGCGTCGCGCAGCTTGCTCTCCAGCACCGGGATACCGGCGCCGGTGTTGCCAGCCTTGCATTTTTCGATGGCGACATTGACATCGACGGTGCCGGCCATCTCCCGTCGATGCGCCGGCGCAAAGGTGAAGTACTTCTTGATCAATGCCTGACAGTAGGCTGCGTCATTCATCGTCTGGGCAAAGGCCGGTGCCGAGGCAAAGAGTGGGCTGACAAGTAGGCCGCTGACGAGCAGCCCTTTGGCGATCGCGATACCTCAGCCGGCTGACGAACAGCTGACAGACCTTTCATTGCAACGCACGCGTCCTGCGTCTACCCAGACTGCGAACCATGACCGAAGCACTATTGCAGACGACCGTTGTCGGGTCCTACCCGCAGCCGGATTGGCTCGTTAACCGACAGATGTTGAGCAAGGTCGTGCCGCGCACGCGTCTCAAGGAACTTTGGCGCGTGCCCGAACCCTATCTCGAACAGGCGCAGGACGATGCGACGCTCCTGGCCATCCGCGACATGGAGCGTGCCGGCATCGACATCGTGACTGACGGCGAGATGCGACGCGAGAGCTACTCCAACCGCTTTGCGACGGCGCTCGACGGCATCGACGACGATCATCCCGCCGAGATCGTGAATCGCAGCGGCAACCGCACGCCCGTGCCGCGGGTCGTGGGCAAGATCAGGCGCAGCCGGCCGGTCGAGTTGCGCGACATGCAGTTTCTCCGTGCCAACACGGACCGATTG
Source organism: Reyranella massiliensis 521 (assembly GCF_000312425.1). Taxonomy (GTDB): domain Bacteria; phylum Pseudomonadota; class Alphaproteobacteria; order Reyranellales; family Reyranellaceae; genus Reyranella; species Reyranella massiliensis. The sequence goes on from NZ_HE997181.1 coordinate 2,324,330, forward strand.
GCCAAGATCACCCTGCCCGGCCCTTTCACTATGGGCCAGCAGGTGAAGGATGAGTTCTACAAGGACGCCGAGGCGATGTGCATGGACTATGCCGCCGCGGTGAACGAGGAGGCGCACGAGCTGGTCGCAGCCGGCGCCGATGTGATCCAGCTCGACGAGCCATGGCTGCGCAACAATCCCGAGGAAGCGCAGCGCTACGCCGTGAAGGCAATCAACCGTGCGCTCCAGGGGCTCACCGTGCCGACGGTGGTGCATCTCTGCTTCGGCTATGCCGCCGTCGTCACCGGGCTCAAGCCCACCGGCTATTCCTTCCTGCCGCAGCTCGCCGATACGATCGCCCAGCAGATCTCGATCGAATCGGCCCAGCCCAAGATCGACCTCGGTGTCCTGAAGGACCTCGCGCCAAAGAAGGTGATGCTGGGCGTCATCGATCTCAGCGATCCCGAGATCGAGACACCGCAGAAGGTTGCCGACCGCATCCGCGCCGGTCTGAAGCACATCGGCCCCGACAAGCTCCTGCCTGCCCCTGATTGCGGCATGAAATACCTGCCGCGCGCGACCGCCTTCGGGAAGCTCAAGGCCTTAAGCGAGGGCACCGCTATCGTTCGGAAGGAACTCGCCTAACGGGCTCTGACCGTGCCGTCGGGGGAAACGGTGATGTTTTTCTGGATGCCATTCTGCGTCGCCTTGCCGGTCCACTGACCATCGGGCCCGCGACGCAGGTTCTGGACGTTCCCATAGTGCAGCGATTGCAAGTGCTGCTTCACGCCGGCGGTCCCTGCCGTGCTGGCAGGCGGCGGGGGCGTCTGCGCTGCCGCAGCGCCGTCACCAGCAGCACGACCAAGGCCGCTATCGTCTTCACGAGGCGAGCCTTCCCTTCAATACGGTACCGGCAAAGGCGCCTGTCGCGTCGCCATCCTCGAACGCAATGGCGCCGTTCACCAGAGTTGCCTTGATGCCGTCGGCCTTCTGCACCAGCCGTCGTGCACCACCCGGCAGGTCATGCTCGACGGTCGGAAGCTGGGGCCGAATGCCGTTCTCCTCGAACAGCACCAGATCGGCCTGATAGCCTTCGCGCACCAGGCCGCGCCCCTTGAGTTCCCAGGCTATGGCATTGTCGTGCGTGAGCTTCTTCACCGCCTGTTCCAGCGTGAAGGCGCCACGCTTGCGCACCCAGTAGCTCAGGAGATGCGTCTGCAAGGACGAGCCCATCTCCTGACAGACATGGGCGCCCGAATCGGAGAAGGTCGCCAGCGTGCGCTGGTGCTTCAGGATACCGAGCACGTCGTCGGGCGATTCGTTGACCAAGGGCTGGACATAGACCTGATTCTCGTCGGCCAGCGACAGGTCGATCATCACCTCAACCGGGTGCTGGCCGCGTGCCTTGGCGAGCTGGTCGACCGTCGGATCGTCCCAGTCGACGCCTTTCAGGGCAAACAGGTTGGAATAGTCGGGCTTGCGCGGATCGGTGGTCGCCGCCCCTCCGCCCTGGAAAACGTTGTCGCGCGGCTTCATTCGGCTTTCTGCCTCGACCAGCTCGCGGCGCACGGCGGGATCGGCAAGCCTCTTCTTCTGTTCGGCAAGCGGCAACGCGCGCAACGGACGCCAGGCCGGCAGCACGTCGAACGGCAGATAGGACTTCAGCGAGAAGATCGCGTTGATCGAGCGCGTCGTGCCCTGGCCGAACATGCGGCCGCCCGCCGCCACCGTCTCGTCGATGTAGCGGGTCTGATACTCCCAGCCGGTCGGATCGTCGCCCTGCTTGGTCGCCAGTACGCCGAACATGATCGGCCGCTTGTACTCCAGGGCAACCTTGCGCAGCCGTTCGAGGAAGCTGCGATGGTGCGCGCCGCTCGCGATGTCGGGGCCGATCTGGAAGATGCCGGCATCGAGTTCGGCCATGGCCGCGATGATGCGGTCGATCTCCTCCCACTCGGCGATCCGGCTCGCCACCGGCTTGTCTTCCGGCGTCACGTGCGTCGACGCACGCGAACTCGAAAAGCCCATGGCGCCGGCCTTCAGCGCCTCCTGCACCGCCGACGCCATGCGGGTCATGTCGTCGTCGGTCGCCTTTTCCGACAGTGCCCGCTTGCCCATGACGTACATGCGCAGCGCCGAGTGGCCGATATACATGCCGTAGTTGATGGCCTTGGGCAGGCGCTCGACGGTCGCGAGATATTCGGGGAAGGTTTCCCAGGTCCAGTCGATGCCGGCAGCCATCGCTTCGGTTGGGATGTCCTCAACTGCCGACAGGCAGCGCGCGTACCAGTCGCGGTCCTCGGGCTTGCAGGGCGCCAGCGCGAAACCGCAATTGCTCATCACCACCGAGGTGACGCCGTGCCAGCACGAGCAGCTCCCGAGGGGATCCCAGGCCACCTGGGCATCCATGTGGGTGTGACCGTCGATGAAACCCGGCGAGACGATCAGCCCGTCGGCGTCGAGGCTGCGCTTTCCACTGCCGGCGGCAATGCGGCCGATCTCAGCGATCTTGCCGTCCTTGATCCCGATATCGGCCGAGAAGCGTTTGTTTCCCGAGCCGTCGACGACGGTGCCGCCGCGGATGACGAGGTCGTGAGGCATTACAGGCGATCCTTCTGCTCGACGATCTTCCAGTAGGTGTCCTTGGCCGCGATCTTGCCGCCGCGGAAAGTGTAGATGTCACAGCCCTGGTAATTCAGCTCTTCGCCCTCGGCGCCCTTACCCTTCACGGTCCAGACCGAGATCGCGCGGTTGCCAGCGTAGATGTATTCCTTGTGGTCCCAACGCATGTCGGGAATCACCTTGAAACGGTCGGCGAGAGTCTTGCGGATCGTCTCCTTGCCGCGGAGTGTGCGGCCGACCGGCTCCGGGCCACGCGCCAGCCAGAAGGTGGCGTCGTCGGTAAAGTGAGAAACGATGCGATCGACGTCGCGACTGTTGAAGGCTGCGGAGATCGCCTTCATGAGCTCGGGCGTGGCGATATCGGAATCTGCGGCTGAGACGTCCGGCATACGAAACCTCCCTCACGAAGCTGTGCAAACGATTGCAGGCTTTGCGAAAGGCGGCAAGGTGGGCGGCCACAACCGCCCGCAACCGTGCTAGCGTGTCCCCCACAAGATCAAGGCAAAGCCACATTCCGGGGGAAACGCGCGTGTACGACTACATTATCGTCGGAGGTGGCTCGGCCGGGTCGGTCATGGCCAACCGGCTCTCCGCCCGCAGCGCCACCAAGGTCCTGCTCTGCGAGGCCGGCCAGGACACGCCGCCCGGACGCGAACCCAAGGAAATCGCCGACAGCTACTCGGGTACGGCCTATTTCGACCCTCGTTTCCACTGGACCGACCTCAAGGTCCACACGCAGGTCGTGAGCCACAACAATCCGCAGGAGAACCGTCCGCCGTTACGCAAATACGAGCAGGCGCGCGTGCTCGGCGGCGGCTCGTCGATCAATGGCCAGATGGCCAATCGCGGCGCGCCGACCGACTACGACGAGTGGGCCAGCCGCGGCGCCACGGGCTGGGGCTGGAACGACGTCCTGCCCTACTTCAAGAAGGTCGAGCGCGACCTCGATTTCGGCGGACCACTGCACGGCAAGGATGGCCGCATCCCCGTCCGCCGCATCCCGCGCGAGCACTGGGCCGGCCACGCCGAAGCCGTCGGCAAGGCCCTGGAAGCCAAGGGCTTCAAGTACCTGCCCGACCAGAATGGCGAGTTCGTCGACGGTTACTTTCCCGTCACCCACTCCAATGCCGAGGAACGGCGCGTGTCGGCAGCAATGGGCTATCTCGACGCCGAGACCCGCAAGCGCTCCAACCTCACCATCTCGACCGACACGCAGGTGAAATCGCTCCTGTTCGAGGGCACGCGCTGCGTCGGCGTGACGGCGACCATCGGCGGCAAGGAACAGGAATTCCGCGGCCGCGAGATCATCCTGTCGAGCGGCGCCATCCATTCGCCGGCGCACTTGATGCGGGCCGGCATCGGCCCGGTCGGGCACCTGAGCGAGCTGGGGATTCCCGTGGTCTCGGCCCTGCCCGGCGTCGGCCAGCGGCTGATGGACCATCCCTCCATCGCCCTCTCCTCGTTCATCAAGCGCAGTGCACGCCTTCGCCAGCACACGCGCCGCCACATCCATGTCGGCCTCCGCTATTCCTCGAACCTGCCGGGCATTCCCAAGGGCGACATGTTCGTCGCCGTCGTCAGCAAGTCTGCCTGGCATGCTGTCGGCGAGCAGATTGCCTCGCTACTTACCTTCATCAACAAGACCTACTCGGAGACCGGTCAGGTCAAGCTCGCGTCGCGCGACTGGCGCAACGAGCCCATCGTCGAGTTCAACCTGCTCTCCGACAAGCGCGACCTCGACCGATTGATGAGCGGCTTTAAGCTGATGGCCGCGGTGCAGATGACCGACGCGCTGAAGGCTGTGACGGATATCCCCTTCCCGGCGTCGTACAGCGACAAGGTGCGCCAGATCGGGGTGGTGAATACCAAGAACAAATGGCTGACCCGCGCCGTGTCGGTCCTACTCGACGGCCCGTCGGCGTTGCGGCGCTACATGATCGAGAACTTCGTCGTTGAAGGCTTCACCTTCGAGCAGGTGATCAGCGACGACGAGGCTCTGGAATCCTTCGTGCGCAAGGCTGCGATCGGTGTCTGGCACGCCTCCTGCACCTGCCGCATGGGACGCCCTGACGATCCGATGGCGGTCGTCGATACCGAGGGCCGCGTGCGCGGTGTGCAGGGATTACGTGTGGTCGACGCCTCGGTGTTCCCGGTCGTACCCTGTGCCAATACCAACTTTCCCACCTTGATGACGGCCGAAAAGATCGCCGACACCATGACGCGGGTTGCCTGATGGCCGTCGCTGGCCGCCTGCACCTTGTAGGGTCGATTCCCCTCGACAGCAGCGACGCGGTGTTCCGCACGCTCGCGGCCGAACTGGGACCGCATCTCAGCCGCATTCCCGACGGCGAGACCGGCGAGCGCTCGCGCTGGGTCTATTTCCAGCGCCAGATGCTGCTCGACCATCCCGCGATGGAGATTGACCCGACCGTGCCGCCCTACAGGTTCGTGCAATGGGACGGCAAGCTGGTGCGCGAGATCGAACAAGTGCGCTTCAAACCGACGGTCGATCCGGCGACAGTCGCTTTCGAGACCGGCTACGACAAGGCGGCCCTTGCGTCGTGGGAGGTTTTCCGCTGCCTGCGTGATGCCGGCGCAATACCCAATGGCGTGCGCTTCCAGGTCAGCCTGCCGACGCCGCAGGCCAGCGGCTACCTCTATGTCAGCGGTCCGGCGCGCGAGACCTACTTCGGTGTCTACGAGCACGCCCTGAAGAACGCTCTGGCCAATATCGTGGCGGCAATCCCGGCCCAGGACCTGACGATCCAGTGGGATGTCTGCCAGGAGGTGCTGGCCTTCGAGGGTTACTTCAAGGATCGGCCACCCCACTACAAGCGCCAGATCTTCGACATGCTGGGGCGGTTGGGCGATGCCGTGCCGGTCGATGTCGAGCTGGGCTACCACCTCTGCTACGGCTCCCCGAAGGACGAGCATCTGGTTCAGCCGAAGGATGCGGCGATCCTTGCCGAAATGATGCAAGGCATTGTTGCGGCGACGCGCCGGCGCATCGACTTCCTGCACATTCCTGTCCCTCGGGATCGCACCGACGACGCCTACTATGCACCGCTCAAAATCTGGAAGCGGCCGGAAGGAACAAGACTTTATCTCGGACTGCTGCACCACGATGACGACGCGGGAGATCGTGCCCGCATCGCGGTGGCGCGGCGGTTCGTCGACGATTTCGGCCTGTCGGCCGAATGCGGCTGGGGCCGCACGGAACCCGGGCGCCTGCCCGGGCTTCTCAAAGGACATCGTGTTGCTGCGGAGGCTTGGTAATGGTCGAGCGTATTCTGGTCGTTGGTCCGAAGGACTGCCTGGCAATGGTCGACGACCTCGCCCCCAAGGGCTTCGAAATCGTCAAGGCTCTGCATAACTCGCCGGAGCAGAAGGCTGCCCTGCCGGGCGCCCACTACTTCGTGGGCTTCATCCAGCAGTACGTCACGCCTCAGCTCTACAAGGAAGCGCCGCACCTCAAGCTGGTGCAGATGCTGAGTGCAGGCTACGACCGCGCCGACCTCGACGCTGCAGGCAAGAGCGGCGTGCCGCTCTGCGCCAACGGCGGCGCCAATTCGGTCGCCGTTTCCGAGCACGCGCTGCTCCTGATGCTCTCCGTGTCGCGTCGGTTGATCACCCAGCACAGCAACGTCGTGGCCGGCCGCTGGCACGGTAATGCACCGCCCACCGTCCATGAAGTGCGCAACAAAGTGCTGGGCATCGTGGGCCTCGGCACGATCGGCAAGAAAGTCGCCAAGCTCGCGCAGGCCTTCGGCATGATCGTCCACTACTACGACATCAAGCGGTTGAAGGAGGAGGAAGAGGATGCTCTCGGGGTGCGCTTCCGGCTGCTGCCGGAGATCCTGCGCCATTCGGACGTCCTGTCGCTCCACGTCCCGTTGAACGACTCGACCCGCCATATGATCGGCAAGGATGAACTCGCCGTGATGAAGAAGTCGGCGATCATCGTGAACACCTCGCGCGGGCCGGTGATCGACGAGAAGGCGATGACCGCCGCCCTCTCCTCCGGCAACCTGTTCGGCGCCGGCCTCGACGTGTTCGACGAGGAGCCGACGCCGCCCGACAATCCGCTGCTCAAGCTCGACAATGTGATCCTGACCGCGCATCTCGCCGGCCCGACCTTCGAGAGCAACATCACGCGCCTGCGCAACGGCTTCGACAATGTGCAGCGCGTCGCTCGTGGCGAACCTGCCCTTTGGGTCGTGCCAGAACTGGCGGGCTGAGCGTGGCCCCGGCGGTGGATCAGCCCCGTTCGAGCTTCGCCCGGTAAGTCTCGCCGAAGCTCAGGATCGCCATGAAGGAGATGGCGGCGGCGGCCATGATCATGAAAGCCGGACTGTAGTTGTTTGCCGTCCGGTGAACGAGCCAGGTCGCCGCCAATGGGCTCAAGCCGCCCACGATGCCCAGGGTCACGTTGTAACCAAGCGCAATTGCCGTGCAGCGAATCTCGGCGGGCACGGCCTCGACCATCAATGCCGGTTGTGCGCCGATGAAGGTGCCGACCGACAAGACGAAGCCCAGCTGGCTCAACAGGACGATCTCCGGCGCCGGGTGATGCATCAGCCAGAAAAACGGCAAGGCGCCCACGAACCCCAGCCCCGCGGCGGCGAGCATGATCGGCCGCCGCCCTTGACGATCCGACAGCCAGCCCATGAAGACCATGACCGGCAGCAGGACGACCATGCTGAAGGAATTGATCTCCAGCGCCCGCGCCGGCGCAATGCCGTCGGCGAATTGCAGCCAGCTCACGATGTAGACGAACATCAGGTAGAAGCCGACCGAGTTGAACACCGAGAGGGCGGCGAGCCGGGCAAGAAGCGGTCCGTGATTGCGCACGGTCTCGAGCAGCGGCGAGCTTTCCTTCTTTACAGATTGCGGCGTCTCGCTGACATGGCGGCGTAGCACGACACCGGCGATGCCGACCACCAGTCCCAGGATGAAGGGAATGCGCCAACCCCAGGTCTCCAGCGCCTGCTCCGACATGACCGACGCCAGCAGGGCGCCCGTCGCCGATCCCAGCAGGATGCCACCGACAGCCCCGCAGCAGCCCATCGCGCCGACCAGTGCCCTACGGCCGGGCGGCGCCTGCTCGATGATGAAGATGATGGAGGTCGTGTACTCGCCGCCCACCGACAGGCCCTGCACCATGCGCAGCAAGGTGAGGATGATCGGCGCGGCGATGCCCAGCACCTGGTAGCCTGGCAGGATGCCGACCAGAAAGGTCGGAATCGCCATTGCCGCGACCGAAACGGTGAGTGCGGCCCGTCGGCCGAACTTGTCGCCGATCGAGCCGATCACCGCCCCGCCCACCGGCCGCATCAGGAAGCCCACGGCAAAGATGCCGAAGGCCGCCAGGATCTGGGCGACCGAGTCTTCTTCGGGAAAGAAGGCGCGGCCGATGGCGGCGGCGAAGTAGCCGTACACCGCGAAGTCGTACCATTCGAGCACGTTGCCGATGGCGCCGGCAACGATGACCCGGCGCGTATTGCTCCCCGCCATCGACACTCCCCCGAGCCTTCATCGTCGCGAGGTGGCGATCTCCGCGACCTCGCGATTAGTGAACCACAACATCGTGAACCGCTGCAATTTCCCGAGATCTGCGGCGGTCGGTAGTAGCGGGCTGCATCATCGTCAACTAGGGTCACGCCCACAAAAACGGGGGAACCTCAATGTATCGTCTGTCCACCTGCCTGCTGGCCGGCGCTATTGCTGTGTCCACGGCAATGCCAACGCATGCGCAGACCCAGGAAGAGATCAAGGACATGGTCGTCGGCCTCTACGTCGTTTCGATCGCCATCGACGCCTGCGATCTCGACCTCACCAAGGAACAGGAGCAGCGTCTCGACTACTGGACCGAGTGGGGCGAAAAGAAGCTCAACATTGCCGACCGCAAGCTCGACAAGGCCTACGCGACCATGGAAGAAGCCGTCGAGAAGGACAAATCGGCCTTCTGCAAGGAAATGTCGCCCGTCGCCAAGAAGGTCCTTAAAGACCTGCCGCCGGCAAACTGACCTTCGTCCTCAACCGTAGACGAAGGCCGGATCGTCGAGGTCGATCGCGGGGAAGACGTTCTTCTCGCCCCAGTAATCCTGCGTGTGCTGCCATTCCGGCTTCTCGCCGCGCTTGGGCAGCAGATGCATGCCGCGCATCAGGTAGCCAGGATTGAAGTTTTCCGGGTCGATCCAGGGCAGGAGCTTCATGTCCTTGTCCTCGGGCCGCAACGCCACGCCGACCTTGCGGACGCCCTTCTTCTGCATATGGCCGAGCAGTCGGCAGACGAAATCCGCCACGAGGTCGGCGCGCAGGGTCCAGCTCGCACGGAAATAGCCGAACACCCAGACCATGTTGGGTACGCCGGTGAACATCATGCCGCGATAAGTGACGGTATTCGCGAAATCGAGCGGCTTGCCATCCACCGCGAAAGCGATGTCGCCCATGACGCTGAGATGGAAGCCGGTCGCCGTCACGATGATGTCGGCCTCCAGCACTTGACCCGACTTCAGGCGAATGCCGTTCTCGACGAAGGTGTCGATCTCGTCGGTCACGACGGAGGCCTTGCCGGCGCGGACGGCACGGAAAAGATCACCGTCGGGCACGAAGGCGATGCGCTGTCGCCATGGCCGATAGCTCGGGAGGAAATGCGGATCGACATTGTGGTCGTGATCGGGGCCGAGATAGGCGCGCACGCCTGCCAGCAGGTCCTTCTTCACCTGCTCCGGCTCCTCGAAGGAGCGCTTCGTGAACACCGCCTGATCGTGGAGGATCTTGCGACGCACGATCTCGTGGATCCAGGTCTCGTCGACCTCGAGCTGGCGCAGCGTGTCCGCGAGATCATTGGCATTGCGCGCCGGGATGAAATAGGTCGGCGAGCGTTGCAGCATGGTGACATGCTCGCACTTCTCGGCAATCGCCGGGATCACCGTCGCGGCCGTCGCGCCCGAGCCGATGACCACGACCTTCTTGCCGGAATAGTCGAGGTCCTCCGGCCAGGTCTGCGGATGCACGATCCGCCCTTTGAAGCTCTCCATGCCCGGCCACTCCGGCGTATAGCCCTCGTCGTGCCGATAGTAGCCCTGGCACATCCACAGGAAGTTGGCGGTGAAACGCACGGCCTCGCCGGTGTCGGTACGCACGCCTTCGAGCGTCCAGAGATTGTCGCGGCTCGACCAGGAGGCCGAGACGATCTTGTGGCGATAGCGGATGTGGCGCGCGAGATCGTTGTCCTCGATCACCTCGTTCATGTAGGTGCGGATCTCGTCCGCCGTGGCGATCGGCTTGCCGGTCCATGGCTTGAAGCGATAGCCGAAGGTGTAGAGGTCGCTGTCGGAGCGGATGCCGGGATATTTGTGCGTCAGCCAGGTGCCGCCGAAACTCTCCTGCGACTCCAGCACGACGAAGCTGCGGCCTGGGCTCTGCGTGGTGAGGTGATAAGCGCCGCCGATACCGGAAATGCCGGCGCCGACGATGACAACGTCGAAATGCTCGGTCCGCCCTGCCGCGGTCTTGTCTGCCTTGGCTTGCGGAAGAGTCGTGGTGTCGGGCATGGCGGTGCTCTTTCGTGGATTGGCGCACAGCTTATGGGGCGAGAGCCCTCGCTGTCGCCACCTCCGTACTGCGCATAACGACACGGTGGATCGACCTGCAGAATACCCCTACCGTTCATCGGGCATGTCACGGAGCGGCAGACAGCCGCGTACCTCTTGGCGACATTGCTTGCACTCCCCACGTAAGGTTCTGTCGAAACCTGTTTGCTGGAGGAGCCGATGCAAGCAATCCTCGACATGTTCGCCTTTCTCAATTCCGCCATCGATGGCGGCGTGATGACCCAGAAGGCGTTCTCGATTGCCGTTCTGGGGTTGAGCTATCGCATTCATTCGGACTGGCACCAGGGCACGATCCCGGCGGACCGGCTGCCGCAATTCTCTCACGAGCTCCAGCAGCTCGACGGCCACTGGAGGGCTCATTGCGAGGCAGTCAGTCGTCCACGATTGGCCTACGACGCGGCACAACTGCCGCAGGCGATTGTTGCTCCCCAGCCGATTGTCGTCACTGCAGCCATGAGGCGCGCCGGCGTCGCCGCCATCGAGCAAGGCCGCGGCCTGTGCGCCGAAGAGCTCGCGACGCGCATCTTTCGCGCCATGGCAGCGGCAGCCTGACGCCTGGAAGCTTCCTTGCAATATATGGCTGGTATATGGTTGGGACGAACTTTCTTAGGATAGCATACAGTGGGTGGCTACAGCTTGAAGTCCAGGACATCCACCAAGCGTCTGCCGCCCCCTACCCGGCCTGACGACGGCACCCTCACCGATCGCGCCTATCGGGAACTCGAAGAGCTGATCGTCACATTGCAGCTTCCGCCCGGCACCGTCCTGTCGGAGCATACGCTTGCCGAGCGCCTCGACATCGGGCGCACACCGATCCGTGAAGCGCTTCAGCGGCTCGCGCGCGACGGCCTGGTTGTGATCATGCCGAGGCGCGGCATCCTGGTCTCCGAAATCAATCCGCGGCTGCAGCTCCGCCTGCTGGAGGTTCGCCGCGAACTCGAACGGCTGATGGCGCGCCTGGCAGCCGAACGTGCGACGGCGGCCGAGCGCCAGCAATTCGCCGAAGTGGCGCGCGGCATGCTGAAGGCCGCCACGCAGGCCGACGACATGGAGTTCATGCGCCTCGATCAGCACTTCAACGGCCTGATCGCGACGGTCGCGCGCAACGAATTCGCTCGGCGGTCGATGGGACTGATGAACGCCCTCTCCCGCCGCTTCTGGTATCAGCACTATCAGGAAGTGGCGGACCTGCCCCTGGCGGCCAAGCTGCATGCCGCCGTCGCCGAGGCCGTCGCCGAAGGCAAGCCCAAAGCCGCAGCCACGGCATCCGACAGACTCATCGACTATATCGAGGACTTCGCGCGCAAGACGCTCGACACCTGATCAGTCGAAGGTCACGACACTGCGAATGGTCTCGCCGCGCTTCAGAGCGGCGAAACCCTCGTTGATTTCGTCGAGCGCGATGCGACGCGAGATCAATTCATCCAACATCAGGGAGCCCTCGAGATAGGCCCGCGCCAGCAGCGGGAAGTCTCGACGCGGCCGGGCATTGCCATAGCTCACCCGGCGGATGCGCTTCTCCTGCATCAAGGATCCCCAACGGAAGGCGACGTCCTGCTGCACGTCGACCTTGCCCAGCCAGATGATATGCCCTCCGGGACGGACCGCTTCCGCGGTCAACCGAAACGCTGCCGGGCTACCCGCCGATTCGAGAACGACATCGGCGCCACGTCCATTCGTCGCCGCCTTGGCCAGGGCGACCGGATCGTCCTTCGACGCATCGACCGTAAGGGTCGCGCCCATCGAAGCGGCGAGCGTCAGCTTGGCTGGATTGAGATCGACGGCAATGATCGCACCGGCACCGGCCAGCCTGGCACCTTGCACAGCCGCAAGGCCCACGGCACCGCAGCCGATCACCATCACCGTGTCGCCGTGAGCGATGGCGCCCAGGTTGAGGCCTGCACCGACGCCCGTCATCACCCCGCAACCGATCAGGCAGGCGCGATCGAACGGCATGTCGCGCGGCACGACGACGGCCTGCTGGTCGGCAACGATGCAGTACTCCCCGAACGAGCCCAGGAACATGAGCTGCTGCAGTTCCCGGCCGTCGTCGAGCCGAGCCCGGCTCTCGCCATCGAAGGCGCGCGCCTTGGGGCCATGGCCGAGGTAGTCCTCGCACAGGATCGGCAGGTCGCGATCGCAATAGAAGCAGTGGCCGCAATGCGGGTTCCACGACAGCACGACGTGATCGCCCTTCTTCACACCGCGCGCCAGCGGCCCTGCTTCCTCGACGACACCCGCCGCCTCGTGTCCCAGCACGATCGGCATCGGATTGCGCAGCGAACCTTCGATCACTTCGAGATCCGTATGGCAGAGCCCGGCCGCACGGATGCGCACCAGCACGTCGGTAGGCTTCAGGGGAGCCGCGGTGATGGTCTCGATGACCATCGGCGTCTTGGGCGCGTGCAGAACCGCCGCACGATACCTCAGTGGCATCTAGGCGGTTCCCTTGGCCGACAGCGCGGCATCGATATCGGCCGACGTCATCTCCCACTCGTTGCCGAAGTTGGCGACGACAGTACGCATGAACGGTTCCACCATCCGCTTTGCCGCGCCTGCGTCGCCGAGATGGTCGACCAGCAGGGCCAGCGCCAGCTGCCGGGGCTCCGGGCCTTCGTAGCTCCATTCAAAGCCGTTCTTGCTGTATTCGGCCACATCGGTCCGCGGGTCGAGCGGACTGCCGTCGACGGTCACCTTGACGCCATCGATCGTTCGGTCGCCAGTATATCGCTTCATCTCGCTCTCCATGGGCAGCCCGCGGCGCGGCCCGTCCCTATGCTGCCGCCTCGGCGTCGCCTGCAATGACCCGCATGACCTCGCGATCGCGATACGCCTCAGCCAGCGTCCCCGAGAACATCAGTTCGCCACGCTCCAGGACATAGAGCCGGTCAACATAGTCCGGTACGTGATGAACGTTCGACTCGGCCATCAACACACCCTTCCCCATGGCGCGGATCGAGGCCACGCCCTCGGCGATCAGCGGAATGATCGCCGGCGACAGGCCCTCGAAGGGTTCGTCGAGCAGAAGCAGCTTGGGATCGAGCGTCAAGGCGCGCGCAATCGACACCATCTTGCGTTCGCCGCCCGAGAGCTGCGCGCCGCCACGGGCAAGATACTGCCGGAGCTTGGGGAACACCGCATAAGCTTCCGCTATCCGCTCGGCGGCCGGGCGGCCCGTCGGTCGCGTCCAGGTCGAAAGCTCGATGTTCTCGGCCACCGTCAGATCGGCATAGACTTCCGATTCCTCCGGCGCAAAACCGACACCGCGCTGGGCTATCTGCCATGTCGGCAAGCCGCTGATGTCGACGCCGTCGAACTCGATCTTGCCTGACGACGGCCGGCGATAGCCCATGATGCTACGGAAGGTCGTCGTCTTGCCGGCACCATTCCGGCCAATCAGGCACACCAGTTCGCCCGCAGCGACCGACAGACTGATGCCGTTCAGGATGCGGCTGCCCTGAATATCGACCGTCAGGCTGGAAATCTGGAGCATCAGTGGCTCCTCTTCACGCTGGGCGGCCGCGTGCCCACGACCGCCGATATCATCGCGGGATCGGAGAAGAATACATCCGGCGGCAGGTCCGCCAGCACCTTGCCCTCCTGCAACGCCACGATGCGATGCGAGTACCGTGCAACCAGGTCCATATCGTGCTCCACCTGGACGATGGCGCGCACGCCGGCTTCCTTCGCGGCCGCGACCATCACTTCCATGATCGAATGCTTGTCGGCCGTCGAGACGCCGCTGGTCGGCTCATCGAGAAGAATGACCGCCGGATTGAGCGCAAAGGCGCTGGCGATATCCAGGAGCTTCTTCTCGCCTTGAGACAGGGTCGACGCCTGCGTTTCCAATCGCGCCCGCAGCCCGAAGGCCTCCGCGACGCGCTCGACGTCGGCCTGCAGTTCCCGATCCTTCCACAGCGAGCGGAAGGGATTCGCGACCCGCTGCAGCCTGGAAGAAGCGGCAACGGCCAAGGTCTCGCGCACGCTGAGAGCCGGAAAGATATTCACCAGCTGGAAAGCGCGCGACATGCCGCGCCGCGCCAGCTCGACGGGTCCAACGCCTGCGATGTCGCGGCCCATGAAGCGCACTTCGCCGGTCGTGGGCTTCAGCAGGCCCGTGACGACGTTGACCAACGTGGTCTTGCCGGCCCCGTTCGGGCCTACGATGGAGACAAACTCGCGGTCGGCGACGTGGAAGGTGACGTCGTGCAGCGCGCGATACTCTCCATAGTGCATCGACACGCCGGTCGTCTCGAACAGCAGCGTCTTGCCGGCAGGCGATGCGGCGTCCGGGCGCGTCATTTGCCCACCGTCCGGCGGCCGATCAGGGCCTCGAAGGCGCCCATCAAGCCCTGCGGCAGGAAGATCACCAGCAGCACCAGCACGCCCCCCATGACGAAGCGCCAGTATTGCGTGGTCGACATGACGAAATCCTGCAGCAGCACGAAGGCGAGCGCCCCGACCGCGGGCCCCACGAAAGTGCCGCTGCCGCCCAGCACAGCCATGAAGACGAGATTGCCCGAGTGCGTCCAGTATGTGAGCTCCGGATCGGCGAGGCCGGTCGTCACGGCGAGGATTGCCCCCGCTACGCCGCCATAGACCGCGGAGATGACGAAGGCAGCCAACCGCATTCGAAAGATCTGCACGCCCACATAGGAGGCCTTACTGGCGTTTTCGCGAATAGCCTTCAGGTGCAGTCCGAAAGGCGACTGCGCGATGCGCCACATCACCAGGCCCAGCAGCGTGAGCAGGGTCAGCACATAGAAGTAGAACGGCCCGATCAGGAACGCCGTCTTGCCGCCGCCCCATTCCATGCCGAGCAGCTGGGGGCGCAGTACGCGCATGCCCTGGTCGCCGCCGGTGATGCTGTAAAACTTGAACAGGAAGGAATAGAACAGCATGCCGAAGGCGAGCGTCAGCATGCCGAAGAAGATTCGCGTGTAGCGGACGCAGAGCGCACCTATGACCAGCGCGACGACGGCAGAGATGACAGCAGCCGCAAGCAGGATCAGCTCGAAGCTCAGCACGTCGAACTTGGACGTCAGGGTCGAGGCGGTGTAGGCGCCGACACCGATGAACAGGGCGTGGCCGAACGACAGCAGGCCGGTCATTCCGAACAGCAGATTGAAGCCGAAAAGCGCAATCGCATAGGCAAAGAACGGCACCAGCAGCAGCAAGGCGTAAGGTGTTGCGACCAACGGCATCGCCGCCATGATCGCAACCAGCCCGAAGAAGATCCAAAGCCCGCGCGCGCTGGGGCGGACCTGGGCGGTCGAAACGGCCAGCGGAACAGCAAGAGACTGGTCGGTCATTTCGTGCCGCTCATGTCACGGGCTTGCCGAACAGGCCGGCCGGCCGGAAGATCAGCACGGCAACGACCACAATGTAGATCGACAGCAATTCCATCTCCGGCATGAAGGTGATGGCGGCGCCCCGCATCAGGCCGACGATCAGCGCGCCGACCAGAGCGCCCCGCATGCTGCCCAGCCCGCCGATCACGACCACGGCGAAGGACTCGACCACCAGTTCGACGGCCATCTCCAGCGAGGCGGCGCTGGACGGTACGACGAGCGCACCGCCGACTGTGCCCAGCATGCAGCCCACCGTGAAGACCAAGGCGAAGATACGCGAGGCGTTGACGCCCAGGCCCTCGGCCATATCGCGATTTTCCGCCGTCGCGCGCACGATGCGGCCGGTCTTCGTACGTTGAAGGAACAGCCCCAGCGCGATGGCGAGGCCGAGGCTGGCGGCGATGACCAGCAGATTGTAGGCCGGTACGCGCGTGCCCAGGATCTCGGCGGTGCCGTAGGCCATGTAGACGTCGTCCATGGTGCGCGGCGTCGCGCCCCAGATGAATCGGAAGACGTCCTGAAACATCAGCAGCAGACCGAAAGTCAGCAGGAGCTGGTAGCTCTCGTCGCGGCGGTAGACCGTGGACAGGATGCGCTCGATCGGCAGGCCGACCAGACCGATCACCAGGCCGGCGAGGATCAGGACCGGGAGGAACAACAGCGGCGGCAGGCCGAGGCTCACGGCGGCCGCGACGGCCGAGATACCGAAATAAGCCCCCAACGCATAGAACGAGCCGCAGGCGAGATTGACGATCTTCTGTACGCCGAACACGAGCTGAAGCCCGGCTGCCACCAGAAACAGGATGGCGGCGTGGAATGTCCCGCCGAGGACGATATCGACCAGCGCCATAGACGATCAGACCGGCATCTTGGCCGTCTTGATCCACTCCCAGAAGTCCGAACCCGGCGGCTTCTGCAATTGGCTGGCCTGAAGGACATCGACCGAGGCCAGGGTCGGGAAATCGTACTGGTTCTTGTTGGTCGAGGGGCCCTGATAGAAGACCTGTTCGGCGATGCGGTCCTTGCGGAAGCGTCCCTTGCCACCCAGGCTTTCGACCTCTACGCCGAGCATCGCCTCGCTGACTTTGTCCTGCGTCGGCCACTTGCCGCCGGCCTTGTGTGCCGCTTCGACGCCGGCCTTGTAGGCCGCCAGCGCAAAGTAGGCACGATCGGCCTCCCAGTGCGGCGCTTCCTTGTAGCGGTCCATGTAGTCCATCACGAACGCCTTCTGCAGCGCCGAGCCCTGCTCGTAGGCGAAGTAGAGCGTGTTGTGACCGAAGATCACCCCTTCCGGCATGAACTCCTTCTTGAGCTGGTTGATCTGCCAGCCGGCTGCCGGCAGCACGACCTTGGTGCCGTCGAACAGGCCGGCCGCCGCCCCCTGCTTCATGAACACCGGCAGATCGGCAAACAGCATCGAGGAGAAAATCAGATCCGGCTTGGCCGCCTTGAGGGCCGCAATGTTCGAAGTGAGATCGAGCGTGCCGACCTTCGGCCATTGCTCGGCCACGACCTCGACCTCGACGCCGTAGCGCTTGAGGATCTGGCGGAAGGCCTCCCAGTTGTTGCGGCCGTAGGAATAGTCCGGATTGATGCCGGCGATGCGCTTGAACTGGCCCTTGAAGTATTTGACCGCCAGCAGCGAGGCCATCACCGCCTCGCATTCGTTGTCGGTCGAGCGGAAGACGTAGCGCGACTTGGGCATCACCTCCTTGACGCCGTCCTGCGTGGTGCCGTCCCACATGACGAGGAGCGCCTGCTCCTCTTCTGCCACTGGCGCGACGCCGAGGCTGACCCCGGTCGAGATCAGGCCGTGGACCGCGTCGACCTTCTCCTGAAGGACCAGGCGGCGGAAGCGCTCGATCGTGTCCTTGGGGTTGGTCTCTTCCTCAATCACCAGCTGGAACTTGCGACCGGCGATCCCGCCCTCCTTGTTCATGCGGTCCGCCGCCCATTGAACGGCGCGGATGCCGCATTCCCCCGCCGTACCGGCAGCGCCCGACCGTGGCGCGAGAATGCCGATCTTCAGCGGCTTGTCCTGGGCAATCGCCGGTGCAGAAAGCTGCGGCATTGCGGTCGCGGCGATGCCGGCGCCGGCCAGCTTCGAGAAGGCACGACGGGTGTGCTTCATGGCATTCCTCCCAAATCGACGAGCGCCTCTGTCGTGCGCATCTGCCATATCATAAGTATATAAGAAACATCCCAGCAAGCGCATTCTGCCTGCAGATGCGTCGTTGCCCGCCTAATAGATTGGTGATATGTCAGAAAAAACGCAGGTCCCTCGCACCGCGGAAAGACGGAGACGGCCTATGGAGATCACGACCAGCCCGATGACCGACCGGCAGCGGCGGTATCGCGCCACCTACAGGGAGCGCATTGCCGGCTGGTATAATGGCTGGTTGCATGTCTTCGTCATCTACGTCATCGGATTGACGGCGCTGTTCATCTACGGCGCCAACATCCAAAGCCCGCGCTGGTGGGAATGGCTGATCGTGCCGATTACCTTCCTGGCGGCCAACTTCTTCGAATGGTGGATCCACCGCTACGTCATGCATCGGCCGTCGCAGATCAAGGCGTTCCGCGCGATCTACAACCGCCACACCTTGATGCATCATCAGTTCTTCACCGAACAGGAGATGCGCTTTGCCAATCATAACGATTGGCGCGTCACCTTTTTTCCGCCCTATGCGCTGGTGACCTTCACCCTGATGTCGATCGTGCCCGCGCTGCTTCTGGGTTGGCTGATCTCCGCCAATGTCGGCTGGCTTCTGATCAGCACCACGACATCCATGTATCTCATTTACGAGTTCATGCACTTCTGCTGTCACGTCGACGAGAACTGGTTCGTACGCACCATGCCGTTCGTCAACACCATCCGGCGCCATCATACCGCCCATCACGACCAGTCGATCATGATGGAGCGGAACATGAATCTAACGTTCCCGGTGATGGACTGGCTGTTCGGAACCTCCGATCTCGATCGTGGCCTGCTCGGCCACCTCTTCAACGGCTACAGCACCCGGTACATTCGCAAGGATATGCGCCGGACGTCGCGTACGCCGCGTCCGTCGGCTCCGGCACAGGCCGGCTCTGTCGCACCGGCCGAATAGGCGAGCGGAGGACAGCTATGCCCGTACGGATCAAGCTGGCGCTTTCGGTGGTCGTGGTGCTCGTGGCGATCGCGGCCTTCTTCTTCCAGCGCACCCTGGGCCACGATCGAATTCAGTATCTCGTGCTCTTCCTCGGCGGTTTCATGGTGTTCGCCATGTGGCTGTTCCCCGAAGTAAAGCGCGAGGAGACCGCTGGCGGCATCCGGCGCGGACAGGTGGCCCCGAAGTAAGCTACCCCGCCACGCCGCCGCATTTGTCGGCGCGCTGGCGCGCGGTGCGATCGTTGAGCCAGCTGCCGAAAAGGCCGGTGGCCCGCCGCCATGTCACCTGGCTCGACGCCGCGTCGAGCTGCTTGACCTGAAATTCCGCATCGGCCCCGCTCCCGCTCGACAGCAGGATGCTCGAGCGCTGCACGGTAGGATAAATCTGCGGGGCGACGCGGAGTTCTCCGGCATACTGCGCCGCGATGCAGTTCGATAGCGTCTCGTAGGAACCCGGATAGGTCGCCGTCCACTGGATCGGGCTGTCCCGGAAGTCGTTGGGCATGCTTAACGTCGCCGTATCGCTGGCGATACATCCCGTTGTCAGAGTAGCCATCGCCAACACAAGAGCACGCCGCATACGATCTCCCCCCGAGACGGGCATAGAGCGTGATCCGGCCCGACAAGTCCATCGCCGCACCGGCCGACAGTGGCGCCATGACGTCGCGCGTTCTTCGGAAAGCCCGCCCATGGCTAGAGACCGTGCAGCTTCCGGTAGGTTTCCCGCTGGCGCCGGTTGTCGATGAGCTGAAGCACCCAAAGGGTGAGTGCCGTCCCGCAGATGCCGCCCAGAAGGCCGAACAGGATTTGCTGGATCATCGCCAGTACCTGTCAGGCAGAGACCAAAGGACCCCGGCCAGAAGAAGAGTACACGCCGGTCCCCCAATAAGCCCAATGACGAAGCTTAAAAGCACCCCATCTTGCATTTCCCCACAAACCACCCTTTTCATTGCAGTCTGCTTGAAATCTAGCGAGATCAAATGCCGACCTCCAGCCCCTGCTCAGGGGTGAAGCCGCGCTTAAGTCTTTGCAGTAGTGGGGATAATGGCGGAGAGGAAGGGATTCGAACCCTCGATAGGGCTTTAGACCCTATAACGGTTTAGCAAACCGCCGCCTTCGACCGCTCGGCCACCTCTCCGCAGCCCGTTCAGACCCCGGCGATCGATATATCCACGACGGATGCGCGGCGGTTCTAGCGGCGGCCGTTGGGAGTGTCAAACGAGTAGGCGATTTCGCTAGGTTTCTCAGGATCTTGGCATTGTTTACTTAATGCTCTCGCCCAGGCCGTCAGACCAGGAAGGCCCGCTCCTGCAGCTCGTCGGCAGCTTCCCGGACAGCCTGCTGTGTGTCGGTCAGGAAGATGGCCAGAGAGAACATCAATTCGAAAGGCGGCTCCCGGCCGACCTCCAGAAAGGCCAGAAACACCCTGATCTGGCCCTCGAGATTGCCCTTCCGGTAGTCAGCGACGCGCGACACCAGGAACTGCTGGAGATTGGCGAGGTCGAGCCGATCGTGCGACGTCAGCCGCAACTCCCGTTGCGCCTCGTTGGCCTGCACCGCCGCCAGAGGGGGATGCAGCTCGAACAGATTGTGCGTCAGCCTCAGCCGCAGGATGCGATCGGCAAAGGTCAGCGAAAAGGCGTCCTGCAGACGATCGCGGTCGGTCGCCGCAAAGCGGCACCCTTCGATGCCTGACACGGCGGCGGCATGAACGAACGCCACCGCCTCCAGTTCGAAGCCATCGCCGCGATGCAGGCCGAACGGTGCCAGCCTGTTGCGCAGACGCGCCATCAATGGCGCCACCACCCGATAAATCTCGAGCGCGGCCACCGGCAAGGGCATCGCTTTCTTGAACCACCACATGGCGTCTTCCTACAGCCGGAAATCCTACCATAGCCTCGCTCTTTGCGTCCTTGCGTATGTCGTGCGACGGTGCGGGCCATGACCACTTCCTCCTCGATCGACATGCTGCAGCGCCTGGTGGCCTTCGACACCACCTCGCGGAACTCCAACCTCGACCTGATCAAGTTCATCCAGGGCTATCTGACCGAGCACGACGTGCCGAGCACGCTGGTCCCCAACGAGGACGGCACCAAGGCCAACCTCTTCGCCACCATCGGCCCCATGGCCGAGGGCGGCATCGTGCTCTCGGGCCACACCGACGTCGTGCCAGTCGACGGCCAGCCCTGGACAACCGATCCCTGGACCTTGACGGAAAAGCCGGACGGCAACCTCTATGGCCGCGGCACTTGCGACATGAAGGGTTTCATCGCCGCCTGCCTTGCGCATGTTCCTGCGCTCAAGAAGGCGAAGCTCAAGGTGCCGATGCACTTTGCCTTCAGCTACGATGAGGAGATCGGCTGTCTAGGTGCCCATTCGCTGGCGGAGAAGCTGGTGGGCAACGTGCCCCGGCCGCAGGCCGTGATCGTGGGCGAGCCGACCATGATGGGCGTCGTCAACGCGCAGAATGCCGGCGGCGGGATCATCGCCACCTTCACCGGCGTCGAGGCCCACTCCTCGATGACCCATCTCGGGGTCAGCGCCATCCATTTCGCCGGCGACTTCATCCACTGGCTGAACGAGCTGCAGGTCGAGCTGGCGGGTCGCAAGCGGACCGACCTCGACACGGTGCCCGGCCACACGACCATCAACGTCGGTATCGTGACCGGCGGGACGGCCGGCAACATCCTGGCCCGCGAATGCACGCTCAACTGGGGCTATCGAACCCTGCCCGGCGACGATCCCTGGGAAGTGCAGCGTCGGGCGGAGAAGTACATCGCCGAGCTGCTGTTGCCCAAGATGAAGGCCAAGCATCCCGACGCCGACATCACCCTGAAGCGCCGCTCCTTCGTACCCGGTCTGCTGCCACAGGAAAACGAGGAAGCGGCCAAGCTGGCGCTGCAATGGACCGGCGGCAACCGCACCTATGCCGTGCCCTACGGCACTGAGGCCGGCATCTTCCGCAGCCACGGCATTCCGACGGTGATCTGCGGTCCGGGCGACATCTCGCAGGCGCACCAGCCCAACGAGTTCGTGGCCCGCTCGCAGATGGATGCCTGCGACACCTTCATCGGCAAGATGATCGGCTGGGCGGAAAGGCAGTAGCGCCTTTCCACCCGCCCCGATGACTTGATCAGCCCTCGGTACGGCGCGTCGTCTCGTAGAGGAACCACACGCGCTGCTCGGCTTCGTCGATCCAGTTCTCGATGAGGCTCGCGGTGGCGACGTCGTTGTGCTCGTCGCAAAGCTCATGCAGGGTACGCATGCTGGCGCAGAGCTGCTTGTTGTCGTCACGCAGCTCCGCCAGCATGTCGAGCGGCGTCACATAGTCGGCATCGTTGTCGAGCACGCGCTGCAGGCGGGAGATATGGCCGATGGACCGGATGGTCGTACCGCCAAGCTTGCGCACTCGTTCGGCAATCGGATCGCTCATGGCGTCGATCTGCGCCGCCTGCTCGTCGAGCAGCAGATGATAGTCGCGGAAATGCGGTCCCGAGACGTGCCAGTGGAAGTTCTTGGTCTTCCAGTAGAGGGCCGCGACATCGGCCAGCAGCAGGTTCAATCCGCCGGCCAGGTCGCGGGTGGCGTTCTCACCGAGATCGGTCGGGGTGGCGAGCGCGACGGTCTTGCGTGACTTCGGATCCTTGCTCATGGGCTGGCACTCCTGCGGGTACAGATGGCAACGGCGCAAGCCTAACGTGCTTTCGCGGCGCGGTGAACCGGCTCCGGTCAAACGCCGGCGCAGACCGGCCTTTCCACGCGCAGGACACTCTCCTGGCCGAATCGTTTGACGTATGTTTCGATGATCGATGTCACCTTGGCATGGTGGGCGGGCGCATCGAAGACGACAATGACGACGAGCTTGCTGCTCTCCCGCACGATGCGACCGGATGCATCGCGGTACTGGCCGCCGGCATCGACGATACTGTGCCCGGCCGGAAACCGAGGTGTCACACTCTCGGCGACGAAGGAGACCCATTCCGCATCGCTCACCTGCCCGCCGGCCGGCTTGTCCCGGCCGAAATAGAGACTGACTTCGAGCGCCGGCTTGAGAGGAGCGGTGCAAACCGGCAGAGCACCGGGCTGGGCGCAGGCCGAAAGCAGAAGCAGAGCCCCTGCCGCAATGGCCCGCGACACCCGAGACCACATGCTCAGTTGAGGTACGGTACCGCCATGCCCTTGGTGACGGCAGGACGCGCGTTCACGATGTCGTACCAGCGCTTCACGTTGGGAAACTCGGCAAGGTTAACCGTGTGCCACTCGTGGCGCGCCGCCCAGGGAAAGATCGACATGTCGGCAATCGTATACTCCTCACCGGCGACGAACGGCTTGCCGGCAAGCTGGCGGTCGAGCACGCCATAGAGGCGCTTAGCCTCGTCGACGTAGCGCTTGATGCCATACTCGATCTTAGACGGCGCCGCGCGCAGGAAGTGATGCGCCTGGCCCAGCATGGGGCCGAAGCCACCCATCTGCCACATCAGCCACTGCAGGGCGTCGTAGCGCGCGACCCCCGTGGCCGGCAGGAACTTCTGGGTCTTGTCGGCGAGGTAGATCAGGATCGCACCGGACTCGAAAAGCGAGTACGGCTTGCCGCCCGGGCCATCGGGATCGACGATCGCCGGAATGCGATTGTTGGGGCTGATCCGCAGAAACTCCGGCTTGTGCTGTTCGCCTTTCGAGATATCGACCTTGTGCACGCTGTAGGGCAGCCCGCATTCCTCGAGCATGATGGAAATCTTACGGCCGTTCGGTGTGCCCCACGTGTGAAGCTCGATCATCTCTTCATCTCCCCCGTTGTTTACGAAAAATTGCGTATCAGCCCCAGCTGTCGTCGCCACCGCCGTCGTCGTACGACGCCGTGTCATAGTCGTCCTGCAGTCCCGCGTCCTGGTCGTAAGCCTGCTGCTCCTGCTGTGCAGACTGCGCCGAGTCCGGAGGCATCAGCTCGGACGGGGTCTGTGGCGTTGCTGCCTGCTGGCTGCTCGCGCCCTGACTGAAGGGATTGGAGCTGCCCCCCATCAGGTTGCGGATGCCCTCGAAGAGCAATGCGCCGCCGGCAACGCCGGCCGCCGTCGCCATTGCCGTGCGCAGGAACCCGCCGCCGCCAGCGGCCTGCGGACCTACCGCAGCCTGCAAGGGCGAACGCGTCGATGGAACCGATGGGCGCGGTGCCGGTGCCTGTGCGGCTGGCGCCTGAGCGGCCGGCGACTGAGCAGCTGGGGCCGATCCCCAGGGCCCGATCTTCGGAGCGCTGCCCAAAAAACCACCACCGCCTCCGGCCGGCGCGGCCGCAGCCTTTGCCTCGAGCTCGGCGATACGCTCCTGGGCGGCCTTGAGGGCCTGTTCCTGAACAAGCACCGTCTGAACCAGCAGATAAGCGGAGGCTGGTTGGCGCGCCGCGAGATCGCGGATCATTGCATCCGCCTCGGCGTCGCGCGGTTGGGATTCGAACGGCTGCAGCCGGCCGAACAGCCCCGTGATGAGTTCACGTTCTTGATTCTGCATGACAGTGCCTCCTGCCCCTTTGGTTCAAGGAGCACCGCCAACGTGGTTGCCCGTCCGCCAAGCGTCAAGAGCGGCGGGATTGATTACATCTTTGTAAAGTCCCGATAAAGGACTTGCCCTGTTAGTCGATCACCTTGCGATACGAACGCTTGGTCGCGACCTTGCCATCCCGCATGGTCATCACATCGCAGGCGTGGAAGTTCACCTGTCCGCCGTCGGCCAGAGTCCCAGTAACCAGAAGCTCGAGCACGATGAGATCGGGGCCGAAACTGCAACGTACCAGTTCGTAGCGGATGTCCGGCATGGCCTTGAAGGCATTGGCGATCGCCGACCGGACCGCGGCCGCACCGTCGTAGCGGGTGCCGTAGGGTTCCGCGCCTCTGGGAGTCTCCCAAAGGCAATCCTCGCTCATCAGAGCCATCGTGCCCTCGAGGTCATGATCGTTCCAAGGCTTCATGAAGCGTCGCACAAAGGCCTCGTCATAGTTTGGCATGCGCGTTCGACCTCAGATTCGTGAGAAGTCCATGATCCAGTTCGTTTCCCAATCGCTCCCGTCACCGGCCAGGAAGGCCTGCTCCCAGCGCGCCGACGTCGGCGTGATGCGTGACCAGAGGAAGCGGACTTTGATGGCACGGCCGTCATGCATATCGTCGCCCTCGAACGTGCCGATTCCCTCGACGAACCTGCCGTGCACCGGCGGAAAGATCTGCCCTGGATAACGACTGTCGAGCCAATAGATCGACCAGCACTCTTTTTCGGGATTGTAGGTCCGCAGGCTGACGCCAGCGTACCGGCCAGACGGATGGTCGATGTCGCCATCGTCCATGTTGGCGAAACCGCCGAGGATCTTGTGCATCGAGCAGGTGCCGGGGAATTCGATCCAGTCCGTACAGCCCCCGAGGCGACGACGCAGATAGCGATGATGAACAGTCCAGTTGCCGACGAGGAAGTCGAAGGCGGCTTGCTGCGACATGACGGTCTCCCTTGATCTCTGGGAGTGTCGTCATACGATCCTATACCTGACAGAATACGTCATGATTTTCTGCTAGCCTGCAACATATGCGCGGAAGCCGGCTGCTTTCCATTCTCATGATCTTGCAGACCCGAGGTCGCACCACCGCGGAGGCACTGGCTGCTCAATTCGAGGTTTCGGTGCGGACGATCTATCGCGACATCGATCAGTTGAGTGCCGCCGACGTGCCTGTCTACGCCGACCGAGGGCCAGGTGGCGGCTTTCAGCTTCTCGATGGCTATCGCACCAGACTGACCGGCCTGTCGCCGGCCGAGGCCGAGACCCTGTTCCTGGCCGGGCTCCCCGGCCCCGCCGCTGAACTGGGCCTTGCCGACGCGATGGCGACCGCCGAGCTAAAGCTCATCGCCGCCCTGCCTGAACGGACGCGGGCGGGCGCCCGGCGCATTGCGGCTCGCTTCCATCTCGATCCGGTCGACTGGTTCCACGGCGCCGATGCAGCGCGCCTCCTACCTGCCCTCGCCAAGGCGGTATGGAACGAGACCTCGGTCGACATCCGCTATCGGCGCGGACAAGGGTCGGTAGCGCGGCAACTCAAGCCGCTCGGCCTCGTCCTGAAGGCCGGCACCTGGTATTGCGTCGCCGCCGTCGGCGAGCAGACACGCACCTACCGCGTCGCCCACATCCTGGAACTGGCCCCGACCGGTGACGGTTTCGAGCGACCGAAGGACTTCGACCTCGTTCGCTACTGGACAGCGTCGACACGTGCCTACGAAGTCGGCATCTATCGCAGCCACGCGACCCTGCGCGTGTCGACAATCGGCCTGGAGCGGCTGGAGCCATTGGGTGCCGCCGTGCAGCAGGCTGCGCGCGAGTCGGCTGAGCCGATGGACGCCGACGGATGGATCAAGGTCACGATCCCGATCGAATCTATCGATCAGGCAGCCCTCGACCTGCTGCGGCTGGGAAGCGAAGGAGAGGTGCTGAAGCCTGTCGCCTTGCGCCGGCGTATCGCCCGTGTGGCGAGTGAGATACGCCGCCGCAACAGCTAGCGGACGACCGAGGCGGTTTGACCGAAAAGCACCTTGCGCTGTTCATCGGTGTCGATGTCCGGCGCTTGACGAAGCTCCGCACCCGCGGCCTGGCCCTTCAAGACGCCAGGCCGCTTGCCGATCTCCCTGAACCACCTCTGGAGGTCGGGAAACGCCTCGAGCTTCTGGCCGAAATTCTTGTAGCCGACGATCCAGGGCCAGATCGCCATGTCGGCGATCGAGTAGTCGCCCGCAACGAACGGACGGCCGGCAAGGTGTTTGTTCAAGACGCCGAACAGCCGGTTTACCTCGTTGCCGTACCGCTTCTGACCGTAGGCGAGCTGTTCGGCCGGCACGAATTGCGGGGCGTAGAGGTTGAAATGACCGGCCTGCCCCGCCATCGGCCCCAGTCCACCCATCTGCCAGTTGAGCCACTGCAACACTTCGTATCTGCCGCGCAGGTCCTTGGGGAGAAACTTGCCGGTCTTCTCGGCGAGGTATTGCAGGATGGCACCCGACTCGAACAGCGAGACAGCTTCACCGCCGCCCGGCGGCTCGTGATCGACGATCGCCGGCATCCGGTTGTTGGGGCTGATCTTGAGAAAGTCCGGCTTGAACTGATCGCCCGTACGGATGTTCACCGGCACCAGCCTGTAGGGCAGACCGCACTCCTCCAGCATGATGGAGATCTTCCAGCCGTTGGGCGTCGGCCAGTAGTACAGATCGATCATGGCGTCTCTCCCGAGCAGCAGATGGAGGCGCCAAACCTAGACCATTCGACAGGGCCCCCGAAGCAAGGAAGCCTCATTCGCCCCGTGAGGAAAGAGTTGCGCCGCTCGGGGGACCGTCGAGAATGCGCGCACCAAAGATGGTCGGAGGATTCGAGCTATGGCGATCTCGCTCTATGAACTGAGTGTCACGAATTTCCTGCAGACATTGGGCGGCGTGGAAGGTTTTCTCGGCCGCGGTCTCGCCCATCTTCAGGACAAGAAGATCGATCCCGACGAGGTCGTCGAAGCGCGATTGGCGCCGGACATGCTGCCGTTCAAGTTTCAGATCCATTCCGTCATACATCATTCCCTGGGCGCCATCCGCGGGGTGCAGGCCGGTGTCTTCAAGCCGCCGACACCCGTCCCCGCGCTCGACTATGCCGGCCTCCAGAAGTCGGTAGCCGAGGCCCGCGAGGCATTGCAGCAGCTCAAGCCCGACGAGGTGAACAGCCTCATGGGCAAGGATGTCGTCTTCGAGATCGGCGACCGCAAGCTGCCGTTTGCGGCGGAGAGCTTCCTGCAATCCTTCTCGCTGCCCAACTTCTACTTCCACGCCACCACTGCTTACGACATCCTGCGCCACAAGGGCGTGCCCCTCGGCAAGCGCGACTTTCTCGGGCGGATGCGTATGAAGACCTGACGCCTCCTTTCGGTGAAGGGCGAGCCAATGCAGTTCGGACTGTTCGGCGGAGCGCGGACCAGGCCTTCGGTCGGCCTTGAAGACAGCCAGGGCTACGAGACCTTCATCGAGTATGTGATCGAAGCCGACCGGCTGGGCTTCCATCAGCTCTTCATGGTCGAACATCATTTCACCGGCCATGGCCAAGTCTCGGCCTCGATCGCCGTGCTGGCCTATCTCGCAGCCAGGACGAAGAACATCCGTCTCGGCACGGCCGTCGTCGTGTTGCCCTGGCACAATCCCGTGCTGATCGCCGAGCAGGTCGCAACGCTCGACCTGCTGAGCGGCGGGCGCGTCGATTTCGGTGTCGGCAAGGGCTATCGCCAGGCCGAGTTCGACGGCTTCTGCATTCCGATGACCGAGGCTACGGAGCGCTTCGACGAGGCCATAGAGGTGATCCGCAGAGCGTGGACGACGGAAGGCCGCTTCAGTCATCACGGCAAGCGCTGGCACTTCGACAATATCCTCGTCGAGCCCGCGCCAGTGCAGCGCCCTCACCCGCCGCTGTGGCTGGCGGCCGGCAGCCCGGACAGCGTGCGTCGCGCCGCCCGCGAGGGCTACCATCTGTTGCTCGACCAGCTTGCCCAGACCGACCAGATCGCCCGGCGCATCGCTCTCTTCCGCCAGGAATGCGAGCGTGTCGGCCGCGTCTATCATCCCGGCCTGGTGGCCACGGCGCGTGCCCTGCAGATGATCCACCACGAAAGCGAGCGCACCGCCGCCTACGAGACGCGCAAGCGTGTGATCCGCGTTATCGGCGACCTTGCACGCGACAAGCTTCCAGAGCGGATCGAGGACGATACGGCGGCATTGCTCGGCCTGCCCGAAGAGATCGTCTCGCGTCTGCGGGAGCTGGAGGCAGTCGGCGCGACCAATATCCTGCTGGTCGATCCCAACGCCTCCTTGGCGAACCTCCGCGCCTTTACCCGCGAAGTCATGCCTGCCCTACAGTCTGACCGAAGTATCGCCGTCCGATGACACAGGCTCGGTTTCCGAGCTAGGATTGCGTGTCAAAACAAGAAAATCGGGAGGAAGGTTCATGCTCATCAAGCGTCGCACCTTCGGCAAGCTGGCAGCCGCTGCAGGTGCCGGTACGAGCGCGTTCGGCTCGGCTCATGCCCAGGCCAAACCGTTCACCATCGGTTTCGGCATGGCGCTGACCGGAGGCCTCGCACCCAATGGCAAGGCGGCACTGCTGGCCCTGCAGATCTGGGAGCAGGACGTCAATGCACGCGGTGGCCTTCTCGGCCGGCCGGTGAAGCTCGTCTACTACGACGATCAGTCCAATCCTTCCAACGTGCCCGGCCTCTACACCAAGCTCATGGATGTCGACAAAGTCGATATCGTAACCAGCGGCTATGCCACGAACATGGTTGCACCGGCGATGCCGGTGGTCATGCAGCACGATCGTACGTTCTTCGCGTTGCTGGGCCTGGCGGTGAACACCGAGTTCAAATACCCGCGCTACTTCTCGATCACGCCGACCGGCGGCCCCAAGCCCAAGGAATCGTTTGCCGAAGGCTTCTTCGCCGTTGCGACGGAACAGACACCCAAGCCGCAGACACTGGCCATCACCGGCGCCGACGCCGAATTCCCTCGCAACGCACTGGACGGCGTCCGCAACCAAGCCAAGCAGTACGGCCTGAAGATCGTCTACGACAAGACCTACCCGCCGGCGACGGCCGACTACACGCCGATCATGCGGGCGGTCGCGGCGACCAATCCGGACATCTTCTTCGCCGCCTCCTACCCGCCCGACTCCGTCGGCATCATCCGCGCCACGCACGAGATCGGCTTCAAGCCCAAGATGTATGGCGGCGGCATGGTCGGCCTGCAGGCGACCGCCATCAAGACGCAGCTCGGTCCGCTCCTGAACGGCATCGTCGTCTACGACTTCTGGCTGCCCTGGGCAGGCTTCGCGACCGACGAGGGTCGCGAGTTCCTGAAGAAGTACCAGGCCAAGTCCGCCGAAGCCGGCGTCGACCTGCTGGGTTATTACCTGCCGCCGTTTGGCTATGCGCTGGGCCAGGTCGTCGAGCAGGCCGTCAAGGGTGCCGGCAGCGCCGACGACGCGAAGCTGGCCGAGTTCGCCCGCAAGAACGTCTTCAAGACCGTGGTCGGCGACATCAAGTTCAATGCGGAAGGCGAGTGGGAACAGGCGCAGGTCGTCGCTGCCCAGTTCCAGGGCGTGAGCGGCAATGGCGTCGAGCAGTTCCGCGACCCGAAGACAGAGGTGATCCTGTGGCCGCCCAAGTACAAGACCGGCAACATCATTTATCCGTACGACCCGAAGAAGTGACGGCCTAGGCGCCCAGATAGAACTCGCGAATCAGCTCGTTGTTGCTGAGCGCGTCGGCGGAATCGCCGGTGAAGGCGATGCGGCCGTGGACGATGACATAGCCACGGTCGGCGATGCGGATGGCCTGGGTGAAGTTCTGCTCGGCCATCAGGACCGTCAGGTCGTACCCCTCCTTCAGCTCCTTGATCTTGTCGATGGTGCGCTTGACCAGCAGCGGCGCCAGTCCGACCGAGGGTTCGTCGATCAACAGGATGCGCGGCGCCGACATCAGAGCCCGTGCCAAGGCCAGCATCTGCTGCTCGCCGCCGCTCATGCTGCCGGCGAGCTGGCGGGCACGCTCCTTGAGGCGCGGGAAGGTCTCGAAGCAGAAGTCGAGGTTGCGCTGGATGGCCGAGCGCGCCTTGGGACGGAAAGCACCCAGCAACAGGTTCTCGGTCACGGTGAGCTTGGGGAACAGCCGCCGCCCCTCCGGCACGAAGGCGATGCCGAGGTCGACGATCTCCTCGGTCGAACGGCCAATCAGTTCGTGCTCGACATCGTCGATGGTGGCGCGGATGCTCCCCGCCATTGGCTGCACGATGCCCATGATGGATTTCATCAGGGTCGACTTGCCGTTGCCGTTGGTGCCGAGCAGCGCCACGGTTTCGCCGGGGCTGACCAGCAGCGAGACGTCTTCGAGCACGCGCACGGCGCCATAGCCGGCGTCGATGTTGGCAACGACGAGACTACTCGCCAAGGTAGGCCCTCACGACTTCGGGGTTGCGCACGACCTCCTGCGGCGGCCCGTCGGCGATCTTGCGGCCCGCCACCAGCACCGCGAGGCGCTGGGAGAATTCCATCACCGCCCGCATGATGTGCTCGATCATGATCACGGTGACGCCCTGCTCGTTCAGCCGGATCAGCAGCGCGATGATTTCGTCCACCTCGGCGTGGCTGAGGCCGGCCATCGCCTCGTCCGCGATCAGCAGCTTGGGATCGGTCGCCATGGCGCGGGCGAGTTCGAGCTTGCGCATCTCGATCTGAGTGAGATCGCGCGGCCGCAAATCCGCCTTGTCGGCCAGACCGACCTCGCCCAGCAGTTCCCGGCATCGTCTTTCGATCGAGCCGCCACCGAGACCGGCGCCCGGCCTGGCGTTCACCGTGTAGAGGATGGGAATACGCACGTTCTCGGCCAGCGACAGGCTGCCGAAAGGTCGCGGCAACTGGAAGCTGCGCGCCAGACCGCGCCGCGTGCGCTGGTGCGCCGACAGGCCGTCGAGCGCTTCCTCGCCGAACCGCACGCGGCCGATCTCGTTGCGCAAGGTGCCGCAGATGCAGTTGACGAGGGTCGACTTGCCCGACCCGTTGGGTCCGATCAGGCCCAGCCGCTCCCCCTGCCGGACGTCGAGGTTGATCGAGTCCAGCGCCACGAAGCCGCCGAAGCGTTTGCCCAGCCCCTCGACCCGCAGCAGCGCCGTCATCGCTTCTTCCTCTGGAACAGCCCAACGATGCCCTGCGGCGCCAGGATCACGAAGGCGACCATCAGCATGCCCGCCACCAGCACGTTGACGGCCGACGAGATCGTCACGCGCAGATATTCCTGCAATCCGCCGACCAGGATGGCGCCCACCACCGGCCCCAGCCAGCTCGACGTGCCGCCGATCAGCGGCATCGCGATGGCATTCACGGCGTAGTTCAGGTTGAAGCCCGAGGCGGGATCGAGATAGGTCACGTAGAACGGCAACGGCGCACCGGCCATGCCCATGAAACCGCCCGACAGGCCCGTCGCAATCAGCTTCAGCCGCAGGGTCGGCACGCCGGACGCCTCGGCCGCGCCTTCGTCGTCGCGGATGGCGGCAAAGCCATAGCCCAGCGCCGAGCGCTCGATGGCCCGCGCCGTTGAGAGCACGACGACACAGAGCCCCAGCATGATCAGGAACAGGTACTGCACGTATTCGCCGCCGATCAGCGGCGCGATGCGCGGGCGCAGCACGTAGGCGCCCCGCGCGCCGCCGACGAAATCCCAGTTGGTGATCAGGGTCTGGACCACCACGGCCAGCGCCAAAGTGGCGATGGAGAAGAATACGCCGCGCAGGCGCAGGGTGAGATAGCCGGTGCCGATGCCGACCAGGCCCGCCATCGCGCCACCGATCAGGATCATCACCGGCAGCGGCATGGCCGGCACGAGCTTGTTCAACACCACCGTCGAATAGGCACCGATGGCAAAGAATGCCGTGACGCCGAAATTCACGTAGCCGGTATAGCCGCCCAGGATGTTCCAGGCCGTCCCCAGCACGATGTACTGCAGCACCACGTAGCCCATGAAGAAGGCATAGGAACTGCCGAACCAGCGGCCGGCCGCAAAGATCGCGGCGGCTATGACAATCAGCAAGAGGGTAAAAGGCAGCCCGCGCAGCCCTGTGGCAACCCCGCTCATGGCGGTCCTATCGGCCAAGGATACCACTGGGCCGCACCGCCAGAGTGATGAGCAGGATACTGAACGCGACCGCAGGCGCCCAGGAAGGCCCGAAGAAGGTCGCGGTCAGGCTTTCGGCGATACCGAGCGTCATCGCCGCAATCACCATGCCCGGAAAGCTGCCCAGCCCGCCCAGCACGCAGATGGCGAAGACGCGGCCGATATATTCGCGGCCGATCGAGGGTTCCACCGGCTGGATGATGATCAGGAAAGCACCCGCCAACGAGGCCGTCGCGATCGAAAGACCGAAGGCAACACGCTTGATCTTGATTGGATTGGCAGCCATCAGGCGCAGCGCGAGCTGGTCCTGCGCCACCGCCTGGATGGCGCGGCCGATGAAGGTCCGCGACAGGAAGAGCTGCAGCACCGTCACCAGGGCCATCGATACCAGGAAGGGAACGAGAAGCCGCAACGGCAGATCGAACAGGCCGAGATTGATCGTGGCCCCGATGTAACTCGCCTGCACCGTCCGGTAGTCGACGCCGAAGACCAGCACCAGGGCGACTTCGGTGATGAACAGCAGGCCAAAGAAGAAGGACAGTCCGCGAATCGACTGATCGTCGCGCCGCTCGAACGCGACGTAGTAGACCTGATAGGCCAGCATGCCGAGGAAATAGAAGGCTGGCATGGCAATCAGCGCCGCCAGGATCGGATCGATCCCCAGCACCGTGTTTCCGAGGAAGGCGACGTAGGAGCCGAGCAGGATGAAGGCCGGATGGGCGATGTTGACGACATCCAGCAAGCCGAACGAGATCGCCACACCGATCGAAACTGCAGCGTAGAACCCGCCGATCAGCAGCCCAGAGATCAGCGCGTTGAACAGCAGATCGACCGAGGCGTCCATCGAGCCCGATCAATCCGCCATCGTCACGGCCAGGACTGCTGCCTGTTCCGACATCGGCATTCCCTCCCCAGGGACCCACGGCGTGGCGATTTTTCGCCTACCCCGCCTCAGTGTGCCGATACTCCATGCGATTGCCTAGCGTCTTTTCGGCTCCGTCCATCAGTTCACCATCGCCTGATAGACGAGATCGCGCATCAGGTAGCGATAGCGCAGTCGGGCCTGCGGCGACTGCATCATGAACACGACGTACATCCGCTCTCGCGGGTCGTGCCAGAAATAGGTGCCGTAGGCGCCGCCCCAATAGTAGTCGTTGGGCGAACCCGGCAGAGGGTTGACGCCCTGCACGTTGCGCACGGCGAATCCCAGCCCAAAACCCTGTCCCATGGAAGCGCTGGGCTCCAGCGCCTCGAAGCGGAACATGTCCGCGCCCATCTTGATGCTGGGCGGCAGCGCGTCAGCCGTCATCAGATCGATGGTCTTGCGCGACACCAACCGCACGCCATCGAGCTGGCCACCATTGGCGAACATCTGGAGGAAGCGCGCATAGTCGGCCGCCGTCGAGACCATGCCACCGCCGCCCGAGCGCCAGGTGAACTTCTCGGTGACATCGGGGATCAACGGCATCTCGTTCTTCGGCCCTTCCTTCATCGGTTTAGCGCCCCGCGCCTTCTTGTCGGCCGAAGCCTCGAAGCCGGTATCCCCCATCTTGAGCGGCTTGGTGATGCGCTCCTCGATGAACTTGTCGAGCGGCATTCCCGAGGCGACCTCGACGACACGACCCAGCACGTCGGTCGACATGGAATATTCCCAGGTCGTGCCCGGCTGATAGAGCAGCGCCAGCTTGGCGAGCTTGTCGGCCATCTCGGCATTGGTCTGCTTGCGGTCGTTCACCTTCATGTCGAGATAGGACTGCTTGATCGGATTGGCGCCGGCCGCGCCGTAGGTCAGACCCGAGGTATGGCGCATCAGATCGTGCACTGTCATCGGCCGGAACTGCGGTTCCAGCACCTGCTCGACCGTCCCGTCGGCGTTCTTCTTCTGGACGGCGACCTTTGTCTCGGCGAAGGCCGGAATGTACATCGACACCTTGTCGGCCAGGGTGAGCTTGCCCTCTTCCATCAGCATCATCGCCGCGAGCGTCACGATCGGCTTGGTCATCGAAGCGATGCGGAAGATCGTGTCGTTGGTCATCGCCACCTTGGCGTCCTTGTCGCGGAAGCCATAGGACTCGAACAGCACGATCTTGCCATTGCGCGCGATCAGCACGACGGCGCCCGGCAGCTCGTTGTTCTTTACGCCCTCGTTCAGCCGGTCACTGAGCCGCTTCAGCCGGGTCGACAGAAAGCCCACCTCTTCCGGCGACTGAACCTTGGGAATCCCCTGTGCGTCGGCTGGCAATGCCGCGCCAAAGACCAAAGGAATGGCAACGGCCGCAGCAGCAGCCACGCGAAACAACGTCATACGCTCTCCTCCCGGACATTCTTCCATCAAAGCAAAACGCCCCCGCTTGCGCGAGGGCGTTTCTCCTGACCGTTTCGATGATCACGTCACCGCAATCGGACCGCCGTTCGACCCCGTCGCGCCCTTGATGGGGGCAGGCGAAAAGATATAGGCGAACTGGTACTTGCGATCGGCGATCAGCGCCGTGAAGTCCAGGTTTTCGTGGTTGAAGATGCCGTTCTTGCAGATCAGCTCGGCATGCACCGCGAAGGCCAGGTCCTTGTTCGGGTTAGGCACGACCTCGGTTGCCCATTGGTCCGCGCCGGTCAGGCTTACGCCCTTGTCGACGCACCATTTGGCCACTTCGAGGCCGATGCCGGGTTCGCCGCTGTTGAATTTGTCGTTGTTCTTGAGCCAGAGCTTGCCCCAGCCGGTATTGAAGAAGACAGCATCGCCTTCCTTGATATCGGCTTCCTGCATGTTCTGTTTCTGCAGCGCGGCGCGCAGGTCGGCGACGGTGATCTCCTGACCGGCCTCCATCATGTTGCCCTTCACGGCTTCGACATCGAACAGATGGCCGCGGGTAAAGAACGGCTTCACGTGTTCGATGCCGAGCTTGGTGAGGCCATAGGCCGTCGCCATCTCCTGCTCGGTGATGCCGTTGTAGTAACGCATCTCGTTTTTGTCGCCGTCCTTGCCCATCTGGATGCCGATGTGCCCAAGACCGTCGAACTGCGTGCCGGTCTGGCCGATTTCGGTGGCGAGATATTCATCGTGATAGACGAGCTTGTTGGCGCCGAACGGACCGCCTGTGGGCGACCCGGGAATGCGCATCGTAAAGGCGCGCTCGCCGAACTTGGGCATGCCCGACTCGTACATGCGGCCGATACGGTAGACTTTGCCGTCCTTGATCAGCTTCACCGTGTCGAGGACCTTGGCCGGCGTCATATGGTTGGAGGCGCCGGCCTGGTCGTCCTTGCCCCATTTGGGATGCGGCCACCACGGTTTGTCCGAAAGCGCCGGCGCCTGCGCCACCTGCTGGGCATGTGCGGCACCCGCGACCAGCGCGCCGGCTGCGACCGCGCCACCAACCAGCCCGGCGGTGAGGAACGCCCGGCGGTCGTCGTCGACCTCCTGCGCCGACGATTTGAGTCCTTCCTTGTCCTTCAGATATCTAGAATCCATGGACGCCCCTCCTTTTATTGATTGATGCCCGAAGCGTCGTGCCGTCTCATTGGAGCGTCAAGAAGAACCGGCATTTGTTATCTTGTTACATATGCATTCCCGAATGTGTCACCCGGCGAGGCGGCCCCATGAGTCTGTTTGATCGCGACAAGTCGGCCGAGCGACTACCAGTGGCCTTGATTACCGGCTTCCTCGGTAGCGGCAAGACCACTCTGCTCAACCGCGTCCTGGGCGACAGCCGCATGGCCCGCAGTCTGGTTCTGGTGAACGAGTTCGGCGAGGTCGGTCTCGATCATCTGTTCATGGAGCAGGTCGGCGGCGACATGGTCCTTCTGCAATCGGGATGCGTGTGCTGCACCATTCAGGGCGATCTCGACCGCACCTTGCGCGACATCGCCAGACGCCGCGCCGCCGCTGAAACCCCTCCCTTCGATCGCGTGCTGCTGGAGACGACCGGCCTCGCCGATCCCGCGCCCATTCTGCAACTGCTACTCAATCACCCGATGATCAGTCACGACTACCGCCTCGACGGTGTGGTCACCACGGTCGATGCCGTGAACGGGACGCGACAGCTCGATGAACATACGGAAGCGGTGAAGCAAGCCGCCGTCGCCGACCGCCTTCTGATCAGCAAGACCGACATCGCCGACATCGCCTCCAGCTCCCGGTTGCGGGCCCGCCTGGAGGAGCTCAATCCGGGCGCCGCGCTCTATGAGATCGTCCAGGGCGACATCGACCCTGCGCTGCTGTTCGACTCAGGTCCGTTCGATCCAGCCGGCAAGGGCGACAAGGTTCAGGCCTGGCTCAATGCCGAGGCTCACGATCATGCGCATCGCCACGGCGACCACGAGCCCCATCACCATGATCGCTCGCGACACAACGAGCATATCGGCTCGTTCTGCCTCACATTCGAGGAACCGCTCGACTGGGATTTCTTCAATCGCTGGCTGATGGCGGTGCGCGCCTCCTGGGGCGACCGGCTGCTCAGGGTCAAGGGCGTCCTAAACGTCGCCGGTGAGAGCCAGCCGCTGGTGATCCATGGGGTGCATCGGACCTTCCATCCGCCCACCCTGCTCGCGCGCTGGCCCGACACCGACCGCCGATCGCGCCTGGTATTCATCACCCGCGACCTCGATCGCGCCAGCGTCGAGGAAAGCTGGAAGCAGATGATGGAAGAGGTCTGACACTCCGTCTTCTGGCGACCGCCGCTAAGAAAGCACCGGCGGCCGCCTGATTGTCGACGCCTCAGGCCGCGTCCTGCTTGGGCAGTGCGTCCTCGTACGTCTTGAAGCCCGGCAGCTTCTCGACCCTCGCCATCCACGCCTTGATGTTGCTGTAGGGACCGAGGTCGATACCGCCTTCGCCGGCATAGGCGACGTCGCCATAGACCGCTACGTCGGCGATGGTCGCCTCGTTGCCGACCAGGAACGACGAGCTGGCGAGCGCGCCGTCCAGCACCTTCAGCGCGTCGTTCGCGAGCCCCGTGTAGAGTTGGTAGACACTGTCGTCGGCCTTCATGAAACCGCGCTTGATGGCCCGAGCACGATAGACGTTGGGCGCCAGCCGGTCATATTCCCAAAACAGCCACTCGCGAACCCGCGCCTTCTCCTCGGCGGTCTTGCCGCCCATCTTGCCGAACTTGTCGGCGAGATAGAGCAGGATCGAGCCGGACTGGCAGAGCTTGAGGTCGCCGTCGACCAGCGCCGGCACCTGGCCAAAGCGATTGATGGCAAGATAATCCGGCTGCTTGTGCGCCCCGGCGCGCAGGTCGACATGCTTGTAGGCAAAGGGCTGGCCCATCAGCGACAGCGCCAGCCCTGCCTTGTAGGTCGGACCGCTCAACCAGATGCCGTAAAGAGTAATCTTGGACATTGCTTCTCCCTTGAAGGAGCCGAAGCATCGCACTTGAGCGCGGACTGGTTAAGCCTGTATGAGCGGGCATGACAATCTCGGCGCGCGATATCGACCACCTCTCCCTGACCCTTTCCGATCCCGAAGGGGCGGCCCTGAAGTTGACCCAGCTCGGCTTCAATCTCACTCCCGAGGGCGTGGAGCCGCGCTGCATCTGCTTCCAGCCGGATCGCGACGACATTCCGAACTATATCGAGCTGCTGCAGGGCGATCCGGACGTCATCGCACTGGCAATGAATGTTGCCGAGCTCGAAGGCGAGGAGCGCACGCACGCGTGGGAAACCGAAGACGGCTTCGAGGTCGATGCCGGTGTCGTGGTTGGCGAAAGCGACGGACCGCTCCCCTGGTTTCCGGTCAAACACGAAACGCCGGATGCCTTCATGGAGCCGGAATGGATCGTCCACCCCAACGGGGCACTGGGCATGATGGCAATTCACGCCGTCGCCGAGAATCCAAGGGAGACGGCGAAGGCGCTCAAGGCGGGCTACGGCGGAAATCTCGAGGAGATTTTCGACGGCTGCATGCTGCTGAAGACCGGCTCGGTGGAACTGCTGATCTGGTCGCCGCTCGCCTACCAGCTCGAATACAAGGCGCTGGAGGTCATGGCCCCCGGCGACCTGCCCGCGATCGTCGGCGCCGCCGTCGCCATCGAGCGCTCGCGCCCGCTGCAGGCCCTGCTGCGCGCCAACAACGTGCCCTTCGCCTTGACCGAAGGCGACCGCGTGCTGGTGGCGCCGGAGCAAACCGGCGGCCTGATGATCGAGTTCATGCCGCAGAACTGAGCGGCTAACCGAGGGCCGGCACCACCAAATCCGTCAGCAGCCGGTTGGCAATCATCCCCTGCTCCATGTGGGGCCGGCGGTAATTGCCGAAATGCATGACGACGACTAGACCGAGCGCGGGGACAAGCTCAAGGCGCTGACCGCCCCATCCGAT
Organism: Reyranella massiliensis 521; assembly: GCF_000312425.1. GTDB lineage: Bacteria > Pseudomonadota > Alphaproteobacteria > Reyranellales > Reyranellaceae > Reyranella > Reyranella massiliensis. Next base: position 2,363,077 of record NZ_HE997181.1, read on the forward strand.
GCCGCTGATCCGCGGCTCGGTTCTCCGCGGCGTGCCGACGGGAAGGTCGCCGACATACCAGTGCCAACCATAGCGCCGCGGGCCTTCGATGGAGACAGCCGCTGTCGTCGATCTCTGAAGCCAGTCGGCCGGTACGATCCGTCTGCCCTGCCAGACACCATTCGCCAGCACCATCCGGCCAACGCACATCAGGTCGCGAGGCCGCATGCGCAAGCCGGATGCCGCAGCTGGCTCGCCTTTGAGGCCGTTGGACCATTCGGTCGGTCCCAGCCCCATCGGGTCGAATAGCGCGCGGCGGGCATAATCCGGCAGCGTTTCACCCGTTCCCTTGACGATCAGGCGCCCCAGCAGCGTCGTGGCGCCGCCGTTGTAGGTCCATTTCACACCGGGCTCGCCCACGATCGGCCGATCGAGCACGAAGCGATAGCGATCGGTCGACAGCTCCATGGCGATCTCGCTGTTGCGGGGATCGCCGTAGGGGATCGTCAGTTCGTCCCATTCGGTGCCCAACGTCATGCTGAGCACATGGGCCACCGTCAGACGGTCGCGCCCGCGCCCGCGCGCCAGATCGCCATACTCGGGAAACTGCTCATAGAGCTTGGCTTCCGGCGGCGGCACCTTTCCTTCGGCGAGCGCGATGCCATAGAGCATGCCGACGATACTCTTGCTCACCGAGCGCAGATCGTGCAGCACGTCCGGGCCGAACGTGACTTCGCCAAGGGTCTGCCCCCAGCACTCGTCTTCGCCGGTGCCATAGTGCTCGAACAGCATCTTGTCGCCCCGCGCGACCAGAAGCGCGTGTAGCCCGGACACACGACCGCTCCGCTGCAACTCGGCCAACTGTCCGGCGAAGTCGCCGTCGACCGAATCGGCCTGATCCGTTCCCGAAGTCATAGGTGCAGCTCCCGTGCTGAACGTCGAATGAGGGCGACCGGACGGCAGTCTGTCATCGCGGCTTCTCCTTGCTGGCGGCACGGCGCTGCGGCGAGACCCTTGTCCGCATCTCCGAATCAAGGACGAAACGTCGTCGCACAGCGGGCTTGAGCTTAAGAACGTGCCGCTCGACCTCGTCGATGTGTTCGACCATGAGCTTGCGCACGCGCCCGGCGTCGCCCTGTCGTGCTGCCGCCAGCAAGCGCCTGTGAGCCGCCACATTGGCAGCGCCGAATTTTGGCCCTGCCACGTGGTCCGGCTGCTCCAGCGCTACCGAATGGCTCAGCAGATGGTTGATCACCTGACACATGAAGCGAAGCAGGACGTTGGGATTGGCGTTGGCCAGGACGTCGTGGAAATGCAGATCTTCCTGCCGCTGGGCCAAGGCTTCCTGTGGATCGGTCGAATGCGGAGCACAGAAGGCGATGCTTCCCTCCAAAGCCGCAAAATGCTTCTCCGTCAGGTGCGGCACGGCACCGGCCGCCAGCTCCGGCTCAAGCAATCGGCGCACGGCATAGATTTGGGCAACGTCAAGTTTTCGAAAGAAAAGGTAATTCTGCAGAAGTTGCAAAGCCTTATCGAGCGGCACTTCGCCAATCTTGGCGCCGCCCAAAGGCCCGGTGCTTACGGTGACAAGACCTTGCACTTCCAACGACTTCAAGGCTTCGCGCGCCGTGCCTTTGCTGACGCCGAACAGCGCCTGCAACTCGTCTTCCTTGGGCAACCTGTCGCCGGGCCCAAGGCGGCGCTCGACGATCCAGCGTTTGATTTCCTCCACCATGAGGTCGCCGCGTTTGGGCGCGCGGAAAACAGACGTCCGAAGCATTCTCGTATTCATTATGATAAATTGAAAATAGTCCAGTGCCTCAAAAAGCCGGCACCGGTGCCTGCGGTACATCTTTCCAGAAATCCGGGTCGTGGCCGAAGAAGAGTCTGGCCCCGCTCTTCTCCATAGCCTCCAGGCGGTCGAGCGAGGCCAGCATCTGTTCGCGGTCCCAGACGAAGCGCGGCAGCCGGCGTTCGCGCAGGGTGCGGCAGAAATAACAGGCGTCGCCGGTGATCACGACCTCGCCGGCCTCGGTCCGTACCTTCAGCGATTGATGGCCGGGCGTATGTCCGTAGGTCGGCAGGCAGACCACGCTGCCGTCGCCGAACAGGTCATGCTCGCCGTCCACCTGCATCACCTTGTGGCCATGATCGAAGTCGGCGCGAAGGAAGCCGACCTTGGCCGCGGTCTCGGGATCCTGCGCCGCCTGCCACTCGCGCTTCTGCACCACCATCGTGGCGTTGGGCACCAGTTCGTTGCCGCCGGCATGGTCGAAGTGAAGATGCGAGTTGACGATGAAGTCGATCTTGCCGGGATCGCGATCGATCGCCTCGAGGCGTGATTTCACGTCGTCCTGCGGGCCATACTGCTCGAAGCTGAAGATGCGTGCCACCCGCTCGCCGAGGCGCCCTGCCGCATCGTCGCGGCACTGCGGATGCATCCCCGTGTCGAACAGCGCGCGGCCCTTGGGGTGTTCGATCAGATAGGACGGGATCGGCAGGGCAACCTGGCCGTCCTCGCCCTCGATCATATCCTTGAGGCGACCGACCAGGCGGCCGCAGGTCATGGCGTAGAGCTTTGCCGTCATCATTCCTCCCCTGTCGCGCATTGGCGACGCCGGCACGGGCCTCTCCGCCGGCGCGCAGGATGCAACCCTGCCATGGCGGTTGCGTTCTCGAAAGACGATCGAGACGTCGCGAACGCGGGGATCCAGCCGTGAAAGCCATCACTGTAGAGCCCGGTACGATCAATTCGCTCCGGCTCGACGAACATGCCGACCCGGTCGCCGATTCCATGCATCTTCTGGTGGAGACGATCGCGCTCGGCATTTGCGGGACCGATCGCGATATCGTCTCGGGTCATTATGGCTGGGCGCCGCCCGGCGCCTCGCGATTGGTGATCGGACATGAGTCGCTCGGCCGCGTTCTCGTCGCACCGCAAGGCAGCGGCTTCTCTGTCGGCGATCTCGTGGTCGGCATCGTCCGTCGGCCCGATCCCGTGCCTTGCCCTGCCTGCGGTGTCGGGGAATGGGACATGTGTCGGAACGGGCTCTACACCGAGCGCGGCATAAAGTCCGCCGACGGATACGGAGCGCAACGCTTCCTGCTGGAGCCTGCCTATGCCGTGAAGGTGGCGCCATCGCTCGGAGCGCTCGGCGTGCTCCTCGAGCCAGCGAGCGTGCTCGCCAAGGCCTGGGAGCATATCGAACGAATCGGCCGGCGTACGACGGGCTGGAAGCCGCGGACAGTGCTGATTACCGGCGCCGGCCCCGTCGGATTACTGGCCGCTCTCATGGCACACCAGCGCGGCCTGCAGGCGCATGTGCTCGATCGCGCCGACAGGCCTCTCAAGACCGACCTGATCCACGCGCTCGGCGGCGTCTATCATGCCGACAGACTCCCGCCGGACCTGCAGGTCGACATCGTCATCGAGTGCACGGCCTCCTCGCCGTTGATTCTGGAGGCGCTGCGCCGGCCAGGTGGCAACGGCATTGTCTGCCTCACCGGCGTATCGAGCAGCGGGGGCACCGTTCCCTTCGATGTCGGCGCCTTCAATCGCGCCACAGTCCTGCAGAACGACGTTGTGTTCGGCTCGGTCAACGCCAACCGGCGACACTATGAGATAGGCGCTAAGGCGCTGGCTGGCGCCGATCCCGCCTGGCTGGCCCGTCTCATCACGCGGCGCGTGCCGCTCGCCCGCTGGCCCGAGGCGTTCGAGCGCCGCGACGGCGACATCAAGGTTATCTTGCAGTTCGCGTCCGATCCGGCATGAGCGCTTCTCTCGAAAGCTATGGGCTGATCGGCGATTGCCAGACCGCGGCCCTCGTCGGGATCGATGGTTCGGTCGATTGGCTGTGCTGGCCGCGCTTCGATTCGGAGGCCTGCTTTGCCGCGCTGCTCGGCACCCCGTCCAACGGACGGTGGCAGATCGGACCGCAGTGCGTGGAACAGTCCGTGTCGCGACACTATCGTCCCGGTACCCTGATCCTGGAAACGCGCTTCGACACGCCGTCCGGCTCCGCCTTGCTCACGGATTTCATGCTGCCGCGTGGCAGTACGTCCGACCTCATCCGCATCGTGCAAGGCGAGTCCGGCGAGGTCCCCATGAGCATGGAGCTGGTCCTGCGCTTCAACTACGGCGCCACGATCCCCTGGGTCAGCCGAATGAAGGATGGGGCGCTTCGGGCCATCGCCGGCCCCGACATGGTCGTCCTGCGTACCCCCACTCCGATCCATGGCGAGGATTTCCGGACGGTCGGCGCCTTCACGATTACAGAAGGGCAGACCATTCCATTCACGTTGAGCCATGGCCCCTCCCATTTCCCGGCACCGCCGCCGGTCGATGCGATGAAGGCGCTGCGCGACTGCGAGAAGTTCTGGCGCGACTGGATCAAGCGCGCCAATACGGACGGCCCCCACGCCGACGCAATCCAGCGCTCGCTGATTACCTTGAAGGCACTGACCTATGCCCCGAGCGGCGGCATCGTGGCGGCGCCGACGACGTCGTTGCCCGAAGACGTCGGCGGCACCCGCAACTGGGATTACCGATTCTGCTGGATTCGGGATTCCACCCTTACGCTCCTCGCCTTGATGAATGCCGGCCTCTACGACGAGGCATCGGCATGGCGCGACTGGCTGCAGCGCGCCGTCGCCGGCAGTCCTGCGAACATGCAGATCATGTACGGCATCCTCGGCGAGCGGCGGCTCACCGAATGGCAAGTCGACTGGCTGCCGGGCTATCTCGACTCCAAGCCGGTGCGGGTCGGCAACGCGGCCCACCAACAGTTCCAGCTCGATGTCTATGGCGAGCTGATGGATACCTTCGAGCAGGCGCGCGAGGGTGGACTGAGTGCGAAGGAAAGCGGATGGGACCTGCAATTGGCGCTGACGAACCACGTTGCGCGCTGTTGGACGGAACCGGATTACGGCATCTGGGAGACCCGCGGCCCGCGCCAGCATTTCACCTTCTCCAAGGTCATGGCCTGGGTGACCTTCGACCGGGCGATCAAGGCCGTCGAACACCATGGCCTGCCTGGTCCCGTCGACGAGTGGCGCGTCCTGCGCGCCCGCGTCCATGAGCAGGTCTGCGAGCAGGGCTTCGATCCGCAGCGGAACTGCTTTCGATCCGCCTATGGCAAGACGACCTTGGATGCCAGTCTGTTGCTTTTGGCGCAGGTCGGGTTCGTCGCACCGACCGATCCGCGATACGTCGGCACGGTCGAAGCGATCGAGCGGGACCTTGTGGTTGACGGATTCGTCCGTCGCTACGACACCGAAAGCACCAACGACGGACTGGAACCCGGCGAGGGCGTCTTCCTTGCCTGCAGCTTCTGGCTGGCCGACGCCTACATCGCCATCGGACGGCGCGCCGACGCGACGGCGCTGTTCGATCGCCTGCTGGCGCTACGCAATGACCTCGGTTTGCTTGCGGAGGAATACGATACCGAGCGCCGGCAGCAGATCGGCAACTATCCGCAGGCTTTTTCCCACGTCGCGCTGATCAACACCGCGTTCAACCTGACTCGCGCCACCCACCCGGCAGAGCAGCGTGCGCGGGTCGACGTCTCCGACATCCAGGCTCCGCGGCCGCCGGGACCGCCGAAGCGGCCCCCCGGATCGAACGGTCGCGCCGTGCCGAACGCGGAGGCCGCAACGGTCAGGCGTCGAGCGCCTTCCGCAGGAGCTCGTTGACGACCTTGGGATTGGCCTTCCCGCCGGTCGCCTTCATCACCTGGCCAACGAACCAGCCGAACATGCTGGGCTTGGCCTTGTAGGCGGCGACGTTGTCGGGATTGGCCGCGATGACCGCCTTGATGGCCGCTTCGATGGGGCCGGTGTCGGTGACCTGCTTCAGTCCGCGTTCCTCGACCAGCACGGCAGGGTCCTTGCCCGTCTCCTCCATGGCGACGAACAGATCCTTGGCGATACGGCCCGAGATCGTGCCGTCCGCCTGAAGATCGAGAAGCTTACCGAGATGGGCCGCGCTGATCGGCGACTCGCTGATCCCGACGCCGCGCCGATTCAGCATGGCGAAGAAGTCGCCGGTCACTAGCTTGACCGCTTCCTTGCCGTCGCGGCCCTTGGCCACGGTCTCGAAGAACTCCGCCGTCTCCTTCTCCGCCACCAGCACGCCGGCATCGTAGGGCGTGAGGCCGTACTCCTTGGTGAAGCGCGCCTTCTTGGCGTCGGGCAGCTCGGGCAGGCTCGCCTTGATGGCGTCGACGAACTCCTGTTTCAGATTGAGCGGCAGCAGGTCGGGATCGGGGAAGTAGCGATAATCGTGCGCATCCTCCTTTGAGCGCAGCGAGCGCGTCTCGCCGCGGCCGGGATCGAACAGGCGCGTTTCCTGGACGATCTTGCCGCCGCCCTCGATCACCTCGATCTGGCGCCGCGCTTCGTACTCGATGGCCTGCTTCACGAAGCGGATCGAGTTCACGTTCTTGATCTCGCAGCGCGTGCCGAGTTCGCCGCCCGGCTTGCGCACCGAGACGTTTACGTCGCAGCGCATGGAGCCTTCGTCCATGTTGCCGTCGCAGGTGCCGAGATAGCGGACGATCGAGCGCAGCTTGGTGAGATAGGCGGCCGCCTCGTCGGAAGTGCGCATGTCGGGCTTGCTGACGATCTCCATCAGCGCCACGCCCGAGCGGTTCAGGTCGACGTAGGTCTGGCTGGGATGCTGGTCGTGCAGGCTCTTGCCGGCATCCTGCTCGAGATGCAGGCGCTCGATGCCGACAGTGCGGGTCTTGCCATCGGGGAGATCGATCTCGACCTCGCCCTCGCCGACGATCGGGTCCTTGTACTGTGAAATCTGATAGCCTGCCGGCAGATCCGCGTAGAAGTAGTTCTTGCGGTCGAATACCGAATGCAGGTTGATCTTGGCATTCAGCCCCAGGCCAGTGCGGACCGCCTGCTCCACGCAGCGCTCGTTGATCACGGGCAGCATGCCGGGCATGGCGGCGTCGACCAGCGACACCTGCGTATTGGGATCGGCGCCGAACGTGGTCGGGGCGCCGGAAAAGAGCTTGGCGTCGGAGATCACCTGGGCGTGGACTTCCAGCCCGAGGACGATTTCCCACTCGCCGGATTCAGTTTTGATCAGTGACATAGGGGCTAAATAGGCACTTGCGCCGAACCTGTCCATGCTTAGGCTCCGGCCCCAACAAAGACAGTAACAGGGAGGTCTAAAATGACCATCATCAACCGTCGTTCTCTCATGGTTGGTGCGGCCGCAGCAACGCTCGGCGCACCTGCCTTTGCCAGAGCCCAGACTGCCGGCACCGGCGACTGGCCCAAGGGCCAGATCAAGATCATCGTGCCCTTCCCGCCCGGTGGATCGACCGATCCGGTAGCGCGCATCATCCAGGCCAAGCTCATCGATAATACGGGCTGGAACATCATCGTCGACAACAAGCCGGGCGGTACCGGCGCCGTGGGCTCGGCGATCGCCGCCAAATCGGCACCGGACGGCCAGACCTGGATGCTGACCTTCGACAGCCACATCCTCAATCCGGCCTTCGCGCCGGGCCTGCCGTACAAGGACTCGGAACTCACCAACGTCATGCTGATCGGCCGCACGCCGCAGGCCCTCGCGGCACATCCCGACCGGCCCTACAAGACCTTCGCCGAGGTCGTCGCCGATGCCAAGGCCCGCCCCGGCAAGGTCAATGTCGGCGTGCTGGGCGCCAGCCAGGCGTTGGTGCTGATGACCCTCATCAAGAAGGAAAACAACGTCGACCTCAACCTGATCCCTTACAAGGGCGGCGGTCCTCTCACCCAGGATCTGCTGGGCGGCGTCACCGATATCGGCATTTCGAGCCTGACCTCGTTCAGCCCGCACTTCCGCGCCAACAAGATCCGACCCATCGGCGTTACCGGAGAGAAGCGAACGCCCGCCCTGCCCGATACGCCGACACTGATCGAGCAGGGCATCAAGGGGTTCCCGTCCTACTCCTGGTGGGGAGTCTATGCGCCGACCGGCACGCCGCGGCCGGTGATCGACCGCATGAATGCCGAAATCAAGAAGGCCGTGTCGGCGCCCGATGTGACCCAGAAGTTCCTCGAGCAGTTCAACATGGAGATCCTGACCAGCTCGCCCGAAGAGTTCGCGGCCTACCAGAAGAGCGAACAGGATCGCTGGTTCAAGGTCATCAAGGACAACAACATCAAGGGCGACTGACCAAACGCAGAGGCCGGACATGCCGAGGGTGATCAGCATCCATGAATATGTGCTGAAACCCAGCGTGTCCGGCGAAGCGTTCGAGCAGGCCACACACGATGCCGAGCGTCGGGGCCTCTTCGACCTTCCGGGTCTGGTGGGTCACCATTTCCTGAGAGGACTGAAAGGCGCGCGACGCGGCGCTTACACCGCGCTGTGGATCTTCGAAAGCCGCGACGCATGGGAGCGGCTTTGGGGAACCGTCGACGCGCCTGTGCGGGCCTCCGACTATCCGGCGCCTTGGAAGATCTGGGAGAACGACGTGCTGGCGCCGCTGCTCGATCAGGATCCGGACGCGATCCGCTTCACGAGCTACGAGGAAGTCTGACGCCCAGTCCGAATGGCGGACTTCGCGGCCCGCCGTTCGCCCCGTCTCGAGAGGGCCGGCACGCCCGAACGGCGGCCGACCTTCCCTTGCGCGGGCTGAAGACCCTGTGTCGCCTTCGCCTAAGCAGCCTGCGGGCCGCGAACCAGCTTGCCCGGCAGGGCGCCCGTCGTCTCGCCGTCGCGATAGGTGACGGCACCCGAGACGATGGTGGCGCGGTAGCCGGTGGCGCGCTGCAGCAGGCGCTTGCCGCCGGCCGGCAGGTCCCACTTCATGATCGGCGCCTCGACCCGCAGCCGGTCGAAGTCGATGACGTTGAGATCGGCCTTCTTGCCGACCGCCACGACGCCGCGGTCGTCGAGGCCGACGGCCTTCGCATTGTCCTGGGTATGGCGCTTTACTAACCACGACAGGTCGAGCTTGCCGCTCTTGCGATCGCGGCCCCAGTGCTGGAGCAGGTAGGTCGGATAGGAGCCGTCGGAAATCAGTCCGACATGCGCCCCACCATCACCCAGCCCGATCAGCGTGTGCGGGCTCTGCATCATCTCGCTGCAGCAGTCGAGATTATAGGCTGCATAGTTGGCGAAGGGCGCGAAGATGAAGTTCCTGCCCTCGCCTTCGATCAGGTAGTCGTAGATCAGCTCACGCGGATCGCGGCCTTCGCGCGCGGCGCGGGCGCCGAACGAGGTTTCCTTCGGCGGCTCGTAGTTCGGCGGATCGCCCAGCGGGAACATGCGGTCGAAATCGGTGAGGCGGGCGGCCATCTCCGAGCGCAGCGGCTCGTTGGCCTCCTTCAGGATCTGCGCCCGGAAGGTCGGATCGCGCATGATTGCCAGCCGTTCGGCGACGCTCTTGTGCTGGATCGCCTTGTAGGCCGCGCACATCGAGAACGGGATGCGGCTCGCCTGCAGGCCTTGCAGCACGCCGATCGGCCGCGGCGCCACCTGCGCCTTGGCGCTGTGGCCCTTGGCGACGAGCCCTTCGACCAGGCCAAGGAGGCGACGCCAGCCGTCGGGCCGCGAATGGCGCTGCGCCAGCGACACCGAGAATGGCCGTCCCGACGCGGTGAGCAGCCGGTCGAGCATCTCGAACTCGCTCTCCGGGTTCGGCGTGTTGAAGTCGGAGATGAACTCGATGACGCCGCGACCTGCATCCTTCATGCCGAGCGCGATGCCCAGAAGCTCGGCCTCCGAAGCGCGCAACGACGGTGTCGGATCGCCCTTCACCGTGCGGTGGTTGAGGGTGCGCGAGGTCGAGAAGCCCAGCGCGCCGGCGCGCATGGCTTCCGCCGTCAGCGCCCGCATCTGCTCGACCTCGGCCGGCGTCGCCTCTTCGAGCTTGGCCGCCCGCTCGCCCATCACGAAGACACGCAACGCGCCGTGCGGGAGCTGCGCACCGAGATCCATGTCGCGCGGACGCGCCTCGAGGGCATCGAGATACTGACCGAACGATTCCCAGGACCAGTTCAGGCCTTCGTCGAGGGCGGCGCCGGGAATGTCCTCGACACCCTCCATCAGCTCGATCAGACGCTGGCGATCCTCGACCTTCACCGGCGCGAAGCCGACGCCGCAATTGCCCATCACGGCCGTGGTGACGCCATGCCAGCTCGACGGCTGCAGATGGGAATCCCAGGTCGCCTGACCGTCATAGTGCGTGTGAATGTCGACGAAGCCCGGCGTCACCAGCAGGCCCTTGGCATCGATCTCCTCGGCGCCCTGCCCGCTCACTTTTCCAACGGCGGCGATCTTGCCACCCTTCACCGCAATGTCCGCTTCCTTGATCGCAGCGCCGGTGCCGTCGGCCACGTTGCCGCCGCGTATCACAAGATCGAATTCCGCCATGTTCGTTCCTCCGGGGTTGCCGGAAGTTTACGCCTCTCCAGCGCCGGGATCAGCTTGCAGGTTTCGCATTACGAAGATGTGCGACCGCGCTCCGGTCTTATGGGCTCGTCTATCGAACGCTTCCTACTCCGCAGGCGAATGATGGACGCGAGCCGTGGATTCGCCATGCTGGATCAGCTTGCGCCCCGAGAGCTTGCGCAAGCCGACATAGAATACCGGCGTCAGGAACAGGCCGAAGAGGGTCACACCGATCATGCCGGCGAACACGGTAATGCCGGTGGCGGAACGGACTTCGGCGCCAGCGCCTTGCGAGAGCACGAGCGGAACCGTGCCGGCAATGAAGGCGACCGAGGTCATCACGATCGGTCGCAGACGCAGACGGCACGCCTCCAACGCTGCCTCGACGATGCCCTTGCCCTGGAACTCCAGTTCGCGGGCGAACTCCACGATCAGGATCGCGTTCTTGCAGGCGAGCCCCATCAGCACGACCAGCCCCACCTGTACGAAGGTGTTGTTGTCGCCACCGAACAGCTTCACGCCGGCCAGCGCCGAAAGAATGCACATCGGCACGATCAGGATCACCGCGAGCGGCAGCACCCAACTCTCGTAGAGCGCCGCAAGCACGAGGAAGGCCAGCAGGATCGCGACCGGGAAAACGAACAGCGCGGCATTGCCCTGCGTGGCTTCCTGGAAGCTGAGGTCCGTCCATTCGATGGCGATACCGTTGGGCAGCACCGAGCGCGCCAGCTCCTCGATCAGGCGCATCGCCTGCGCCGAAGACAAGGCGCCGGGTTCGGCCTCGCCGATGAAGTCGGCCGCCGGATAGCCGTTATAGCGCAGCACCGGATCGGGCCCGTAACTCTCCTTGACCTTCACCATCGAGCCGATCGGCACCATCTCGCCACGCTCGTTGCGTGTCTTCAGGTTGACGATGTCCTCGACGGTCCGGCGGAAATTTCCATCGGCCTGGGCATAGACGCGCCAGGTACGCCCAAGCATGTTGAAGTCGTTGACATAAGCCGATCCGAGATAGACCTGCAGGGTGCTGAACAGCTCGGTCAGCGACACGCCCTGCGCCTTGGCCTTGACGCGGTCGACCTCGATGTCGAGCTGCGGCACGTTGGATTGATAGCCTGAGAACGGAAAACCCATGCCCGGCGTCGCCATGACCGCTCCCTGCAGAGCAGCGACCGCCTCCTGCAGCGCCCCGTAGCCAAGGCCGGCACGATCCTCGACGAACAGCGAGTAGCCGGCGCCCGAGCCCATGCCGTCGATCGGCGGCGGCATCATGACGAAGGCCATGCCTTCCTTGATCCCGGAGATCTTCGCCTGCATGTCGTCGGCGATCTCCTTGGCGCTGCGGGTCCGCTCGTTGAACGGCTTCAGGATCGGAAAGGCCACCGCGTAGTTCGGCGTACTGGTGAACTGGATCGCGTTGAGGCCGGTCATCGCGACCACATGCGCCACGCCGTCGGTGGCGAGCGCAATGTCCCTGAGCTTCTTCATCGCTAAGTCGGTGCGTTCGAGCGAAGCGCCTTCGGGCAGCTTCACGACGGCGATCAGGTAGAGCTTGTCCTGGACCGGAATGAAGCCGCGCGGCACGGCATTGAACATCGCCCCCGTACCGACCAGCAACAGCGCGTAGATCGCAAACACGATGCCCCGGCGCTTCAGGATGCGCGCGATCGAGCTTTGATAGCCCTCGGAGCTGGCCTTAAAGAAGCGGTTGAATGGCCGGAACACCCAGCCGAACGCGGCTTCGATGATCCGCGACAGCAGGTCCTTCGGGGCGCCGTGCGAGCGCAGGAGCTTGGCCGCCAGCGCCGGCGACAGGGTGAGCGAGTTGATCGCCGAGATCACCGTCGAGATCGCAATCGTGACGGCGAACTGCTTGTAGAACTGCCCGGTCACGCCGCTCAGGAAGGCCATGGGTACGAACACGGCGCACAGCACCAGCGCGATGGCCACGATCGGCCCGGAGACTTCCTTCATCGCCTGGTGCGCCGCATCGAGTGGCGAGAGCCCCTCCTCGATGTTGCGCTCGACATTCTCGACCACGACGATGGCGTCGTCGACGACGATGCCGATGGCCAGAACCAGGCCAAACAGGGACAGCGTATTGATCGAGAAGCCGAGCAGATAGAGCACGGCGAAGGTGCCGACGACCGAGACCGGGACCGCGATCAACGGAATGATCGAGGCACGCCATGTCTGCAGGAACAGGATGACCACGAGCACGACAAGCACGATGGCTTCCAGCAGCGTATTCACCACCGAACGGATGGAATCGCGCACGAAGATCGTGCTGTCATAGTCCGAGCGGTAGCTCACGCCGGGCGGGAAGCGCTTGGCCAGTTCGTCCATCTTGGCGATGACGCCGTCGCGCGCCGCCAGCGCATTGGCGCCGGGCGCCTGGAAGACGCCGATGATGCCCGACGGGTAATCGTCGAGCTGACCGCGCAGCGTGTAGTCGTTGGCCCCCAGCTCCACCCTCGCCACGTCAGCCAGGCGCACGATCTCGCCATTTGCGCCGGTCTTGAGAACGATCTCTCCAAACTCCTCGGGCGTGCGCAATCGGCCCTGAGCATTGATCGAGATCAGAAAATCGCTGCCGCTGGCGATCGGTTCGGCGCCAAGCTGGCCGGCCGACACCTGCAGGTTCTGCTCCCTTACCGCGCTCAGGATGTCGCCGGCCGTCATGCCGCGCGAAGCGACCTTGTTGGGGTCGAGCCAGATGCGCATCGCATAGTCGCCGCCGCCGAACAGCTGCACCTGGCCGACGCCCGGCAGGCGCGCCAGCTCGTCCTTGATCTTGGTGTTGACGTAGTTGCGCAAGTAGAGCGGATCGTATCTGCCGTCCGAGATCAGCGTGATCATCGTCAGGAAGCTCGGCGACTGCTTTTGCGTCGTCACGCCGAGGCTGACCGTTTCGGCCGGCAGGCGCGACAGAGCCTGATTGACACGGTTTTGCACGTCGACCTGCGCCAGCCGGGGATCGGTGCCGGGGCGGAAGGTGATGGTCATCTGCAGCACGCCGTCCGAGCCCGCCACCGACTTCATGTACATCATGTTTTCGGCGCCGTTGATCTGCTCTTCGAGCGGCGCCGCCACGGTGTCGGCGATGACCTTCGGGTTCGCGCCGGGATAGACGGCGCGCACGACCACCGTCGGCGGCACCACATCCGGGTATTCGCTGATCGGCAGCAGCGGGATCGCGATGAGGCCGGCGACGAAGATCACGATCGAGAGGACCGCCGCGAAGATCGGGCGGTCGATAAAGAATTTCGAGAAATCCATGGCAGGCGCTCAGTTGCCTCCGACCTTGGTGTCCACCGTCACCGGCTTGACCATCGGCACGTCGTTCGGCTTGACCGGCATGCCGGGCGCAAAGATCTTCTGCAGTCCGGCGACGATCACCTTGTCGCTGGGATCGAGACCGGACTGCACCACCCGCAAGCCGTCGATCGTGCCACCGAGCACGATGTTCTTGCGCATGGCTTTGCTTTCAGGACCGAGCACGTAGACGTACTTGCGGTCCTGATCGGTCATCACCGCCTTCTCGTCGACCAGCATGGCCTTGAACTCGCCGCTGCCCTCAAGCTGGACGCGGGCATACATGCCCGGCACGAAGGCACGATCCGCATTGGGCACCACGGCGCGCATGGTAATCGTGCCGGTCGTGGCATCGACCTGGTTGTTGATGAAGTTCACCTTGCCCTCATGCGGATGACCCTGATCGCCGGCCAGGCCCACACGCACCGGATTGGCAGAAGCCGCGCGCTCCCCCTTGCGCGCCATCTCGCCGTAGCGCTGGAAGGTTTGTTCGTCGGGTTGGAAATAGACATAGACCGGATCCTGCGACACGACGCTGGTCAGCACGGTCTGGTCGGCCTGGATCAGGTTGCCTTGCGTCAGCATCGTACGGCTGACCTTGCCGGCAATCGGGGAGCGCACCTCGGTGTAGTCGAGGTTGAGGCTGGCCGTTTCCAGCGCTGCTTCGGCGGCATTCACTTCCGCATTGGCCTGGGCCAGCGACGTGCTGGTCCTGTCGAATTCGTTGCGCGAGATCGCGCCGGTCTTGATCAGCTGCTGCGAGCGCTGATCCAGTATGTCCGCGAGTCGGGCCGTGGCCTTGGCGCGTTCGAGCTGCGCGGCGGCGTTGTCGCGAGCCGCCTTGTAGGGACGCGGATCGATGACGAACAGAAGGTCGCCCTCCTTGACCTCGTCGCCCTCCTTGAAGGCGACGCGACTGAGGTATCCACTCACCCGCGCGCGAATCTCGACAGCCTCGATCGCCGCAATGCGTCCGGTGAATTGATCCCACTGGCGCACCGGCTTCGACACGACGCTCGCAACATCGACCTCGGGGGGCGGTGGTGCCTGACCGACGGCGGGGCCGGATGCTGCAACGAAGATGGTCGCCGCGACGGCGGCAAAGACTGAAAACCCGGGCCGCGCGACTGCGGGCGTAGGGCGGCGAAACGACATGGCCGTCCTCATCAAGAATGCTGGCTTGCCAATTTTGGAGATGGCCAGACTTTATTGTTAACCAATTGGTTTAGTCAACTTCAAACATCGAATTGGAAGGAAGATCTGCCTCGAGACGAGGAGTCCGGACGGACTGTCAGCCAAGTGGGTATTTCAAATGTCAGCGTCAAGCTTCCAAGCAAGCATTGCGAGCGAAGAACATTTCGAAAGCCCCGCTTTTCAAAATGGCGATTCGCTTCATCCCGGCGAGTCGTGCCCGTGCAGTGTTGACTACGTCACCCCCGCGTAACTTGCGACGACGAGACTGTCAGCACTGCCAGCAGCAGATGCGGCGTCGTTCGTTCGCGCGCGATGCCTTAGTCGGCTCGCGATATGCCGGCGTCTTCGCCAGGTCCGCTTCAGTCGGCCAGACCGTCGACGTTCTTCGCCGGCTCCCACAGCTCGATCGGATTGCCTTCGGGATCGTGGATGCGGCAGAAGCGGCCAACTTCCGAATCCCACTCCGTTCGGGTTTCCACGGCGATACCGTCGGCCTTGAGTTTCGCCATCATCGCGTCGAGGTCGTCGACGCGGAAGTTGATCATCCACTGCTGCTCGGCACGCCCGAAATAATCGGTGTCGTGGGCAAAGGGGCCGAATATCGTGCTGCCGGCATCTTGCGCCCACACCGATTTCTGAAGGTCGTCGATGCCTAGGTGCTTCTCGTACCAGGCGGCAAGAGCCTGCGGATCACGCGCCCGGAAGAAGACGCCACCGATTCCCGTTACCTTTGCCATGGCTCAGCGCGACCTCGAAAAGGCAAGCCAGAGGCCGCCGCCAATCAGGAATCCGCCGCTGACACGCTCGAGAATGGCGACACGGCGTGCCGAGAAGACGCGGCGTGCACGGCCGGCCGCCAGCGCATAGACGCTGTCGCTGACCACAGCGACCGCCATCGCGGTCACCCCCATGATGAAGATCTGGAGACCGAAGTCGCGCGCCGGATCGACGAACTGTGGAAAAAATGCACCGAAGAACAATAGGGTCTTGGGATTGCTGAGGGCGACCAGGGCGCCTTGCAGCAGGAAGCCGCCGCGCGGAGGCGCCGCCTCCCCGCCTCCAGTCTCGCGGCCGGCGCTGCGGATCATCTTCCAGCCCAACCAGACAAGGTAGGCCGCGCCGGCGAGGCGCAGCCAGTCGAACCAGTGGCCCATCGCCTCGACCAGCGACGTGAGACCGACACCCACGATCGCCAGCATCGCCGCCAGGCCCAGCTGCGTGCCGGCGACGCTCAGCAGGCCCGCCCGCGTGCCATGCTTCAGGCTGTTGGCGATGGTGAGCGTCACCGTGGGTCCGGGCACCAGCACCAGGACCACGCAGGCGGCCAAGTAGGCAGCATAGAGCTCAGGCGACATCGCAGGACCTCAACGGCTCATTCGAGTGTGATATTGTTGTCTCGCACAACCTTACCCCATTTGCCAATTTCCGCCTTCACGAAGGTGGCGTAGGTGTCGCTCGCCTCCCCGCCCGGCTCTGCGCCCTGCTGGAACCAGATCTTCTTGATGTCGGGCGCCTCGAACAGCTTGGCCGTTTCGCCCTGGAGCTTCGCCACGATCTCGCGCGGCGTTCCCGCGGGCGCCCACAACCCGTACCACGACAGAGACTCGAAGTCGGGCACGCCGCCTTCGGCCGCCGTGGGAATATCGGGGAAGGCCGGCGAACGCGCGCGGGCGAACACCGCCAGCGCCCGCACCGTGCCGCTGCGGATATGCCCTGCCGCGCTGCCCAGCCCCTCGAACACCGCAGCGACTTCGCCATTGATCAGCGCCGCCGTTGCCGGTCCGGAGCCCTTGTAAGGCACATGCACCATCTGCGCGCCGGTCCTCACATTGAAGATCTCGCCCGCGAGATGGCGCGTCGTGCCGAGCCCCGAAGAACCGTAATCGACCTTGCCGGGATTGGCCTTGCAGTAGGCAATGAACTCGGAGAGCGTCCTGGCCGGCACCTTGGGATTCACGAGCAGCACGTCGGGCACGTAGGCCAGCCCGGTGACGGGGATCAGGTCCTTGTCGAGATCGTAGGACAGCTTCTTGTAGGCGCTGACCGCCACCGTGTGGTGTACGGCGCCGACCAGGAATGTGTAGCCGTCTGGCTGCGCCCGCGCGACGATGGCCGCGCCGACCGTGCCGCCGGCCCCGGCTCGATTGTCGACGATCACCTGCTGGCCGAGCTGTTGCGACAGCTTCGCCGCAAACGGCCGCGCGAACGTATCGGTGCCGCCGCCCGGCGCGAACGGCACGACCATCGTGATGGGTCTGGACGGCCATGCCTGCGCCCTGACCGTCGTCATCGGCAAGGCGGCCGACAAGCCGGCAGCCAACAGCGTGCGGCCCCTTACGCCTATGTTGTCGGACATGCTCGCTATCCTCCCTTCTCGGGAGGATAGCGCACGGAGCGTGCTACTCCAGCGTTCTAATACCCGCTCGGCCGTTCGGCGAAGGCGGCCGCCTTCTCGAGAGCCGCCGCGGCGCGCAGCATCGTGACCTCGTCGAAGGAACGGCCGATCAGCTGCAGGCCGAGCGGCAGGCCATCCTTGTCGAGGCCGGCCGGGACCGAGATGCCGGGCAGACCTGCCATCGAGGCCGGGATGGTGAACACGTCGTTGAGATACATGGCCACCGGATCGTCCATCTTGTCGCCGGCCGCGAAGGCCGCCGTTGGCGCCGTCGGCGTCAGCAGCACGTCGCAGGTCTCGAAGGCCTCCTTGAAATCGCGAGCGATCAGGGTGCGGATCCGCTGTGCCTTCTTGTAGTAGGCGTCGTAGTAACCGGCCGACAGCACGTAGGTGCCGATCAGGATGCGCCGCCGCGTTTCCTTGCCGAATCCTGCGCCGCGCGTGTTCTCGTACATCTCGGGCAGATCCTTGCCCGGTACGCGCAGGCCGAAGCGCACGCCGTCATAGCGCGCGAGGTTCGACGAGCACTCGGCGGGCGCCACGATGTAGTAAGCCGGCAACGCGTACTTGCTGTGCGGCAGCGAGACCTCGACCGGCTCGGCGCCGGCCGCCTTCAGCATCTCCACGCCCTTGGCCCAGAGCGCCACGATCTCCTCGGACGTGCCGTCGACCCGATACTCCTTCGGAATGCCGACTTTCAGGCCCTTGATGTTGGGATCGCGCGCGGCGGCGGCGAAGTCGGGCACCGGCAACGGCGCCGAGGTCGAGTCCTTGGGATCGTGGCCCGCCATCGCCTGCAGCATCAGCGCCGCATCCTCGACGGTGCGCGTGAACGGACCGGGCTGGTCGAGCGAGCTTGCGAAAGCCACGACGCCCCAGCGCGAGCAGCGGCCATAGGTCGGCTTCAGGCCGACGATGCCGCAAAACGCCGCCGGCTGGCGGATCGAGCCGCCGGTATCCGTGCCCGTGCTGCCCGGCACCATGTAGGCCGCCACGGCCGCCGCGGAGCCGCCGGAGGAGCCGCCGGGTACCAGCTTGCGGTTGTCGCCCTTGCGCTTCCACGGATTCTCGACGCCGCCGAAATGGCTGGTCATGTTCGAGGAGCCCATGGCGAACTCGTCGAGGTTGGTCTTGCCGACCATGACCGCACCCGACTTCCAGAGGTTGGACGTCACGGTGCTTTCATAGGTCGGCACGAAACCCTTGAGGATGTTCGACGCGGCAGTCGTCTGCACACCCTCGGTGCAGAAGAGATCCTTGATCGCCAATGGCACGCCTTCGAGCAGCCCCGCCTCGCCCTTCCAGCGGCGCTCGTCGGAGGCCTTGGCCATGGCGCGCGCCTGGTCGGGCGTCTCCGTGATGAAGGCGTTGAGCGCGCGATGCTCGTCGAGCTTCGCGAGATGGGCTTCGGCGACCTCGACGGCGCTGGTCTCCTTCTTGGCAAGCGCTGCCGTGAGCTGGGCGATGGTGAGATCTGTGACAGCGGCCATCGTCTACTCCACCACTTTCGGCACGGTGAAGAAGCCGCCAGCGTTCTTGTCCGACGGATCGATGTAGACCGCCCCGCCCGGCGCGTTGGCCAGGACCTTGGCCGCGATCCCGCCGTCGGTCACCTTGTCGGCACGCATCGGCAGGGTCACGTCCGAGACCGACGACAACGGCTCGACATTATTGGTGTCGACCTCGTTCAACTGCTCGATCCAGGCAAGAATGCCCGAGAGCTCGCCGGCGAGCGGCGCCAGCTCCTCGTCGGGAACCTTGAGACGGGCGAGCCGCGCAATGCGCGCCACCGTGTCCTTGTCGAGCGACATGACAGCACTCCGAAACCACGTTTTCGGCGCGGTTGGTAGCCGTTTTGGCTTGCCCCCGCAAGGAAAGGGGCAGCCGGGCCGCCCTGTCAGGAGGCGGCCTGGGCCGCGCTGGCATTCTCCGCGTCGCGTTGCTTCGCCACCGCCTCGATCTTGGCACGCGCTTCCGGCCGGCTGGCCAGGAGCTGGTTGAAGTCCTTGCGGGAGAGCGCGAGCAAGTGACAGTAGCCATTGGCTACGACGTCGGCAGTGCGCGGCTGCGAGCTCAGCAGGCCCATCTCGCCGAAGAAGTCGCCCTCCTTCAGGGTCACGGTCAGGTTCTTGATGTGCACGACGACCTCTCCCGCCGCCACGAAGTACATGGCATCGGGCGGCCCGCCGACTTTGACGATCTTCTCGCCGGGCAGCGCCACGAGGGCGCGCAGGCGCTTGCTCATGGCAACGATGGCTTCGCGGTCGAGCGAGGCGAACAGCGACACGCGTCCGATCATGTTCGCCAGTTCGAGCCCCAGATCGAGCGGCGGCCGTCGGCTGATGGCGCCGCGCCGGCTGGAAAGCTGCTCCCTGAGATCGTCGTAGACTTCGCGGCTGATGATGCCCTCGCGCAGGCGCCGGGCATATTCCGCGGATTCGAAGCGGATGGCGGCGCGTTCGAGCTGGCGCGCTTCGACGGCTTCGAAGTAGCCGGGGTACTGCAGCGAGAGGGCCCGCAAGGCGCTGTCCACCGCCTTCTGGCGATTGCCGATCACCTCGGCCAGAGCGACCTCCGCATCGACGCCGAGAAGGTCGGAGATCGAATTGACGTTGAAGGCTGCGAGTTCGTTCAACACGCTGCCCGACACCATCAGCACTTCAAAGCGGTCTGCCAGCCGGTCCGTCAGCATGCGCTCCAGGCCGAAGCGGCGGTGCAGCCACAGCGCCAGCCGGAACCCTCGGTCGGGCTGCGAGACTTCCTCGACCCATTCCTCGTAGCCCTCGACCCCCTTGTCGCGAACCGTATCGATCAGGCGGTCGGCACGGGCCGCCAGCATGGCGACCATGCGGCGCGACAGGATCTGCTGCTCGAACTGTTCGAGATAGAGCTCCTTCTCGTGCGTCGAGAGCGTCACCAGACCGATCTTGACCCGCTCGTCGAGGGGCAGTGCCAGATCGTCCGGCATGGCCTCGACTTCGGCTTCTCCGGCGGAGGCCGGATCGGCGACGATCAATTCGGACCGCGCATTGTGCTGGCGGATGATCTGGTGCAGATGCCGGGTGACATTGGCGCGCGACAGCGCCAGCACGCGATCGCGCATCGCCAGTTCGAGACGGCTGAGCTTGTCGAGCCCCAGCAGGTGCATCACCAGACCGAGCGTCGTGGCATTCACAAACAGGGTGAAGAGCACGAAGAGCACGGCCGAAAGGGCGATGAAGTCGCGGATATGCTCGGGCAACCGCTCGTCGCCTGCCGCCACCATGGCCAGGACGATCGTCACGGCGCCGCGCAGGCCGCCCCAGACGAGGATCGCCTTGTATTGCTTGTTGACCGGCTGGACGAGCTTCACCGCTTCGAGCATCGGCAGCATGCCGAACACCACGAGCGCCCGCGCTGTGAAGGCGCCGACAGCCACAGCCAACACGGCCCAGACGTAGAGCCAGGTGATCTTCAGCAGCACGTTGGCGGCAAGCATCGAGGCCAGGACGAAGATGAGGCAGTTCGCCCAGAATTCGAGCTGTGCCCAGATCTGGCGCAAGGATGCCCACTGCCGGGGATGAAGATGGGTGGGCCCGTAGGCCGCCACGGTGAGGGCCGCCATCACCACCGAGACGACACCGGAAACGTGCAGGTAGCGGTCGGCAATAACAAAGGAGAGATAGGTGAGGCTCACCGTCACCGAGGCGATGGCGGCATCCGACTCGCCCAGTCGCGGCAGGATGACCATCGCCGTACGGGCCATCGCGAAGCCGAATACCAGGCCGCCCACGAACTCGCGCAGAAAGACGCTGACGGCGCTCGTCGGGTCGCCCTCGGCGGCGGCGGCGGCCGGATCGGCGACTGACCGCGACGCCAGAATGCCGATGAACAGGCCGAAGGCTGCGATGGCGACGGCGTCGTTCAGGAGCGATTCGCCTTCGGCCAGGATCGAGAGCCGTTTCGGCGCGCCGACATCGCGGAAGATGCCGATGACGGCCGCAGGATCCGTGGTCGAAACCACCGCGCCCAGCAGCAGGCAGACGACGATGTCCATTCCTGTCGCGAAATGCACGACGCCCGCTACGCAGGCGATGCAGACCAGCACCGCCACGATGGCCAGGAGAAGCACCGCATGGACCTCGTCCATCAATCGGCGCACGTCGATGGTCAGGCCGGCGGTGAAGAGCAGAGGTGGCAGAAACAGGGGCAGGAAGACGTCGGTGCCGACTTCGAGCTTGTCGAGTCCTACGAAGGCCGCGCCCAGCGCGCCCAGCTTGACGTCACTTGCGATGATCCAGGACCCGAGAAAACCCAGGCCCATGCCGGCGATGGCCAGCAGCACGGTGTGTGGCAACCTGAAGCGTTCGGCCAGCGGCACCAGGATGCTGACCACCATCAACACCATCGCGATCGCCAGCAAGGCATAATGCGTGTCGGTCACTGCGCCAATCACCTGCTACAGGTTCCGCCCGTCGACCCGGGCCGGTGGACGCCTTATAACCTCTGCGATGGCCCGACTGGCAATCCTGATTCACGGCATGTGGGGAACTTCCGGCGTCTGGCGAAACTGGCAGACGTTTCTCGAAGCCCGCGGCTGGCAGACGCTTGCCCCGTCGCTGCGCCACCATGAAGCGCCGCCCGAACAACCTCCCGAAGCGCTGGGCGCGACCAGCCTGTGCGACTACGTGGCCGATCTCGAAGCTGTCATTCGGGGGCTGCCCGAGAAGCCGGTCGTCATCGGCCATTCGATGGGCGGCCTGGTGGCTCTTCTTCTCTGTGCCAAGGGTCTCGCCAAGGCCGGCGTGTTGTTGACCCCTGCTCCGCCTTCCGGCGTGTTTCCCATCAGGCTGTCGAACCTGATGGCCTTCGCCCGCATTCAGCTGCGATGGGCGTGGTGGCGCAGGCCGCATCGCGCGACGCTTGGCGAAGCACAGGCCTACACTTTCAATACGACAGATCCGACCGAGGGTGCGGCAATCCACGCGACCTTCGTCCACGAGTCCGGGCGCGCCCTGTTCGAGATCGCCTTGCCCTGGCTCGACAACGCCAAGGCGAGCCACGTCGATCCCAGGCGCGTGACCGTGCCTCTGCTGTTCGTCGGCGCCAAAGAGGACAAGCTTGTGCCGCCGGACGTCGTCCGCCGCACGGCAAAGCGCTATGCGCACGTGTCCGACTATGTCGAATACGACAAGCAGGGTCATTGGGTCCTCGGTCAACCCGGCTGGGAACGCGTCGCCGAACAGGCCGAAGCCTGGCTCGCCGCCAAAGCAGGTTAGCATCATGTCCATCGTCGAATTTCCCGAGCTCAAGGCTCTGCTGGTGCGCGACGGCCGCCTGATGGCGCTCGATGTCGGCAGCAAGACCATCGGCATCGCCACGTCGGATGCGCTGCGCATGCTGGCGACGCCGCTCACCACCCTGAAGCGCGGCAAGCTTGCCGTCGACCTTGCCGCGTTGAACGACCTCACGGCCAAGCATCAGATCAAGGCGCTCGCCGTCGGGTTGCCGCTCAACATGGATGGCACCGAGGGTCCGCGCTGCCAGTCGGTCCGTCAGTTCGTTGCCAATATCGCCAATCACGGCCCGCCGGCGCTGGCCGCCTTGCCGGTCGTCCTGCAGGACGAACGCCTCAGCACCGCAGCCGTGACCCGCGGCATGATCGACGACTACGACATGACTCGCGCCAAACGCGCCGAACGTGTCGACGCTGCCGCAGCCGCCTGGATCCTGGAGAGTGCGCTAGCGCGATTGCGCTAAGGACAGAGAGGCGCCGGCGCTGGCCGCGGCGGGACGTCGGCATCGAGCGAGCGCAGGAAGGCCACGAGGTCGGCACTCTGCTCCGACGACAGAGCAAGCGGGCGCACGAGCGGGACGCCGTCGCTGTGCAGGCGATCGGGATTCACTTCCGAATAATGCTTAACCACGTCTTCGAGCGTCGCGATGCTGCCATTGTGCATGTAAGGCCCGCCGCGTCCGACCTGCCGCAGGCCGGGAACGCGGAATTCGCCGAAGTTGCTGTGCAGACGCCGGACATGCCGCGTACGGCGCGCCGCTTCGCCGGTCGTGTCGTCGTTGAACCTGCCGAGGAGGTTGAAGGGACTCGCCGCGAGCCGCTCCAGTCCCCCCAGCCGGCCGCTATCGACTTCGCCTGGCCGCACGAAGAAGGGAATGCCGACATCGCCGAACTCGCCGTTGGTGAAACGCGGCCCGAAATGACAGGCATTGCAGTTGGCGGCGCCGATGAACAGCCGCAGCCCGCGCTGCGCCGACAAGGGATACCGCGCCGCGCCATCGCGATCGCCGGCCAGCAGCGCATCCCGGAAGGCATCGAACGGCGTGCGCGGACTGACCAAGGTCGCCTGGAAGGCCGCCAAGGCCTTGGCCGCATCGACCAGCAGGCGTTCGTCGTCGTTATCGGGGCTTCTGTCGAATGCCTTTTCGTAGCCACAGGCGAACACGCTGTCGTTGCGCAGCAGGGCGCCGACGCGTTCTGTGCCGCCATTCATCTCGCGAGGGTCGAGCAGCGGCCGGATGCTCTGCGCCCAGAGCGAATCGCCGGCGCCGTCCCAGCCGAACCAATGGCTGTAGCCGACATTCCAGAGGGACGGCGTGCGGCGATCGAGTTCGACCGCGCCCTGTGCCTTCGCCTGGCCGTCGCTCCAGTCGCGACCGGCCTGATGGCAGGTGGCGCAACTCATCCTGCCATCGCCGGAGAGTCGAGGCTCGTTGAAGAGGTGCTCGCCCAGGAGGGTTCCAGCGGACGTACCGGAGACCCGGTTCGACGGATCGCGCACAGGCGGCGGTGGCCAGGGACCGTGCCGTCCGATGCTCCTCACCTCTTCGTCCGTCCAGTCGAGTAGCGATTGCGCCGAGGCCCCCGCCGCGGTCGCCGCCAGCACCAGGGCCAGCAGCAACCTGATCACTTGACGATGATATCGTGCGACAGCCGCTCGCTTTCCTCGCCGGCACGCACGTCGAAAGAGATTTCCCATCGACCAGGCATGTGAAACACCAGACCTTCGGCGCGATAGCGGCCGTCCGGCCCCGCGACGATAGCCGCCTTGTAGTTCATGCTGTGCCTGTGCTCCGGCATCTGGGCCTCGACGGCGACCAACTCGGCCGGATTGCCGCCCTTGGTGCAGACATTCAGGACCAGGGCAAAGGGCTCGCCGACCTCGATGCGCACCGGATCGGGGCGGAAGGCGATCATGTAGTGATCGGAGAAGACCACCCAGCCGGTGCCGCGGCCGAGATCGAGCGGGCAATCCGCCATTGCCGGCATCGCCAGCGTCAACGCCATGAGCGCAATGACCAGTCGTCTCATCGCTTTCCACCCGAGAGTTCACCGCCGAACAGGCGGTCGCCGTTCTCGAAGGCAATCTTGCGGGCAACGTCGGGCGGCAGGTCGGCCAGCCACTGGCGTGCCCAGCGTGCATGCTCGATCACGTAATGCCAGCGTTCCGGCGTGAACGTGTCGGTGCCCAGCACGAAGCGATCGGGAAATTCGAGGAATGTCTCGCGCCAGCCCGGCGCCACCTTGCCGTTCGAGGCATGCGAGGTCAGGAAGGCGAGATCGCACCACAGCGTCGGATAGGTACGCAGCATCTCGCGCACCTTCTCCGGTCGCTCGAAGCCCGAATGTGCCCAGAGCACGCGCGCCTTGGGATCCTGCTGGAAGTGGCGCACGACGGCATCGGCATCCGAGTGAGAGTGCAGGTAGAGGCCGTATTGCTTGGCGAGCTCCACGATGCGGCGCATGTTCGGCAGATCGGCATCGGCGCCGTAGATGTGGAACTCGCCGATCGCCACGTATTTGCGCTTCGACAGGAGATCCTCGACGAAGGGAATCACCGTCGGATCCTTGGCCCAGGTCGAAATCTCGCCGCGCGAGCGATAGGGCCGCAATTCGGGCACGATGATGCCGGGCGCCGCGTCCTGCAGCATCCTGGTGCCGTCGTTGTTCGAGCTCGATACCATGGCGCGCTTGACGCCCGCCTTCTTCAGGATGTCCACGACCTGCGCGGGCGGCACCACGGTCCAGGCATCGTGGCTGTAGTGCATGTGCGCATCGAAGATCGGCAGCTCGTCGGCCTTGGCGGGCGCGACTCCAAGGGCGGCAATCAGCGGCAGCAGGACCAGGAAGCGATGCATATGGTTTCTTTCAGCCCCGCGGCTTGCGTGCGCCCGGCTTGAGAGGGCAAGCATAGTTGAAGCTAATCGAGATGCGCTCGCCGGAGAAGCGCGCCGGCGGCACCTCGTGACGCAGCCAGCTCTCGAACAGCAGCAGATCGCCATCTTTCGCCGGCACGTTGACGAAGGCCTGCTGACTTTCGGGCGCGTCGGCCCGCCGCGGCGGTGCGGCCATGTGATGGACCAGACGCGGGTCCTCGAACTTCAGCGCCCCCGCTCCTTTCGGCACCGAGACGTAATAGGCGCCGCTGATGAAGGAGGCCGGGTGAATGTGCATGGAATGTACGGTGCCGGCAGGCATCAGGTTCGCCCAGCAGTCGGCCATCGCCAGGTCCCGGCCCGAAAGATCGTAGTGCAGATCGCGCGCGAAGGCTTTCACATGGCGGTCGATCCGCTTGCGCAACCTGTCGAACAGAGAAGTGACGAGGTGCAGCCGGTCGAGCGAGCCGTAGGAAGTGTAGCCGCCCAGATAATGTCGCGCCGACCAGCGCCGTCCTGCCTCGTCGGAGAGGCTGAGGGACTGGCATTCGTCGGCCAGGTCCTGATTGAAACGCCGCCAGCCGCCGTCGATCAACGAAGCGCGGTAAACCAGTGTCGGAAATAGGGCACGGATCGCCATAGCGTGATTATCGGTGAACCGGGCGTCTCGTGCTATGCTTTCGCATGCTTACGACCGAGCAGATCGAAGCCTATCGCCGCGACGGCTATCTGGTGATCCCCCGCCTGATCCAGGGCGAACAACTCGCGCACCTGCGGGCGCTCACCGACCAGATCGTAGCCGAGGCCCGCGGCGTTGCCGCCAACGACGATCTCTACGACCTCGAACCCAGTCACAGCGCCACGCTGCCGCGGGTACGCCGGCTGAAGCCCGCCATCTTCAAGCGCTACGCCTTCTTCCATGCGCTGGCGCGCGATCCCGCGATCACGTCGATCCTGAGCCAGCTCCTCGGCCCGGCCATCCGCTTGCATGGCGGCAAGCTCAATATGAAGTCGGCAGGATATGGCTCGCCGGTCGAATGGCATCAGGACTGGGCCTTCTATCCGCACACCAACGACGACGTGCTGGCGACCGGGATCTATCTCGACGATTGTGGGGAGAGCAACGGCCCGCTGATGGTCTTGCCAGGCACTCACCACGGTCCCGTCCACGACCATCACGCCGACGGCCGCTTCTGCGGCGCGATGAATCCCGCCGTCTGCGGTCTCGATTTCGGCAAGGCCGTGCCACTGATGGGACCGGCGGGATCGATGACCATCCATCACGCTCGGCTGGTCCATGGCTCGGCGCTCAACCACTCCAACAGCCAGCGTCGTCTGCTGTTGCACGAGTATGCCGCGGCCGATGCCTGGCCGTTGATGGGCGTGGCCGATTTCGACGAATTCAACAGCCGCATGGTGCTGGGCGAGCCGACCATCGAGCCCCGCATGCGCCCCGCGCCGATACGCATGCCGCTGCCCCCGGCCGGCCACCAAGGATCGATCTACGAGAACCAGCGCGGATCGGGCCGCCGTTTCTTCGAGACCTATGAGGAGCGCGTTCGCATTGCCAACTAGGTTCTTGGGACTGTTCGTCGTTGCCGCTGCGACGCTGCTCTCGGTCGCAGGGCAAAGCGCGTGGGCTGCCGAAGACCTCAAGATCGGCGGAAATCGCGGCACCATGGAATTCGCCATCGGCGATTCGCGCATCTTCCGCACGACCGGCGGTTTCCAGACGTGGCAGGGCAATGTCCAGGTGAACGACGCGGACATGCCCAAGAGCGCCGTCGAGGTCACCGTCCAGACCGACAGCCTAAAGATGATGGACCGCCAGCAGGCCGACATGCTGAAGGACTCGGACTTCTTCGACGTCGATCGCTTCCCGCAGATGACGTTCCGCTCGGAGAAGGTCCAACGGACGGGCACGGAAACGCTCAAGATCGACGGCTTCCTCACCCTGCGCGGCGTCACCCGGCCGATGACCCTCGATGTCACCGTGTCGGACCGCAAGCCCAACGCCGCACCCGGCGCGCGCTATGCCCGCGTCCGCGCCAAGGGAACGATCAAGCGGTCGGATTTCGGCATGACCAAGTATGTCGATCTGGTGGGCGACAACGTCGAGATCTCGATCACCACCGATGCCTGGCGTTGAAGGCCGCCGCCAGGGGCATCATCCCGGCGCCAAGGCCCTTCACTGGATCACCGCCCTGGCCGTCCTGGGCTTGCTGGGCGTCGGCTTGTGGATGACGGGCCTGCCGCTGGGGCTGCTGAAGCTCGAAGTCTATGGCTGGCACAAATGGATCGGCCTTACGGTCCTGGTGCTCACCATGGTGCGGCTGTGGTGGCGCTGGCGCCACCCACCACCGCCCCTGCCCGGCGCCTTGCCGGCTTGGGAGCGCCGCGCTGCCCACGCCGCGCATTGGGCCCTCTTCTTCCTGCTGCTGGCCATGCCGATCAGCGGCTGGCTGATGAACTCCGCCGCCGGCGTCGGACTCTACTGGTTCGGCTACGTGCCGATCCCCGATCTGGTGCCGCACGATCCCGCCCTGTTCGAGACGTTGCGCACGGGCCACCGTGTGCTATCGCGTCTGCTGATGGCGGTCGTCGCCCTGCATGTCGGGGCGGTCGTCTATCACGACGTGTTGCGCCGCGACGGCATCTTCCGCCGCATATGGCTGTCCGGAGAAAGATGATGCGCGCCTGGCTGTTGCTTGCCGCCCTCTTGATGGCCCGTCCCGCCCTGGCCGGCCCGCAGGATGCGTGGACGGTCGATACGCGCGCGCCCTCGCTCACCTTCTCCGTCACCCAGGTTGGCTCGATCGTGAGCGGCCGGTTCCCGACCTGGACGGGCGAGATCGTGCTCGATCCCTCGGCCCTGGCGTCGGCCCGCATCGACATCAAGATCGACACGCGCGCCGTCACCGCCAACAACACCGACGTCGATTCGCTGCTCAAGGGTCCGAACTTCCTCGGCGTCCAGAAGTTCCCCGAGGCCCGCTTCGTGGCAACCTCCATCGTCTCGAAGGGCGGCGACCGTTACGAGGCGCAGGGCAAGCTCACGATCCGCGACGTCACGCGCGACGCCGTCCTGCCGTTCACTTTGACGATCGTCGACGATCCGTCGAAACCGGGTGCGCTGCGCGCCACCGCGAAGGGCCGCATCGTCCTCAAGCGGCTCGACTACGGCGTCGGTCAGAACGAATGGGCCAGCACCGGCCAGATCGCCAACGAAGTGACCGTCGACCTCAACATCGCGGCAAGCCGGCCGCGATGATCTCGCGGCGGCGTGCATTGGCGTCCGGCGGCGCGCTGCTTGTCGCCCCCGAGGCGGCAGCGCAAGCCACGACCTGGCCCGACTGGGTCGGCGTCTATGTCGGCGCCGTCCGCTTCTATCGGTCGATCCCGCTGGAAGACATCGTCCCGCCCCCGCGGAACCCGAGGGTCGACTTCGACAGCCCGACACCCTTCGGCCTCCAATTCTCTGTCGACAAGACGGCGGGCGGCAGCAGTGTCTGGCTGCGCATCGACGGCGGCCCGATGCAGACGGCCGAACAGGGCGAAACATTGCGCTTCGGCCTGCTGGTCGACGGCGTTGCGTTGCTGGCGTCGACCGATGCCCGGCCGGCGCCGCGATCGGCAAACCTGACCGTGAGACCGGACCAGCTTTCCACCGAAGCATTGTTCGCCCATGCCGATGGCAGCTTCTGGCGGCGGCATTTCACCGCCAACTTCACGTCGGCCGGCGCCGACGTGATCCTCTGGGTGTTCGATGCCGCCGGCACGCGGGCGCGGACATGGCGCGGCTCGACACGGCGGCGCGGCTGACTAGGGCCGCGGCCCGACATAGTTCGACTGCGGACGGATGATGCGGCCACCCTTCTCCTGCTCGAAGATGTGGGCGCACCAGCCGGCGACGCGGCCGACGGCGAACAAGGCCGTGAAGGCGCTGCGCGGCACTTCGAGCGCCTCCAGCAAGAGGGCCGTGTAGAACTCGACGTTGGTGTCGAGGCGCTGTCCGGGCTTGTGCTTGCGCAGCGCGGCGATGGCGCTCTTCTCGACTTCGACGGCGAAGGCGAGCCGGCCCGCCGTCTGCGGCAGGGTCGCGACGGTGTTCTTCAGCACATCGGCCCGCGGGTCGCGCACCTTGTAGATGCGATGGCCGAAGCCCATCAGGCGCGTGCCTTTGGCAAAGGCGTCGTCCAGCCAGGCCGCCGCGTTCTCCGGCTTGCCAATCTCGTCGAACATGTCGAGCACCGGCCCCGGCGCACCGCCGTGCAGCGGCCCCTTCAAGGCGCAGAGTGCGGCCAGCACCGAGGAGATGAGGCCCGCCCGCGTCGAGGCGACGACGCGCGCCGTGAAGGTCGACGCATTGAAGCCGTGATCGGCGACGGTCGCGAGATAGGCGTCGAGGCCTTTCTCGAAAGCAGCGTCCGCACGCTTGCCCCGGACCATGCGCAGGAGATCCTGGGCGGTGGTGAGCGTCGGATCCGGCGCCAGGGCCGACTTGCCCTCGGCGGCACGCAGCAGCGCGGCGAGGAACACCGGCAGCGCACCGCAGACCAGATAGTGATGCGGCATCGGCTCGGAATCGGCCAGCATGCCGAGCCCGACCCGCAGCCCCTCGACCGGCGTCAGTCCCTTGGTGGCAGCGACCAGCTTGGGCACCTCGGCGAAGGCCCGCACCCGCGCCGCCGCCAGCCCCTGGCGCACGGCGGCCTCGTCGCCGCCGCTCTGTGCGAAATCCGTCCAGAGCAGGGCCGCGACGCCCTCGAAGCCTGTCTCGGCGGCCAGTTCCTCGATGGCATGCCCCCGGACGATCAGCCGGCCGGCCTCGCCATCCACCTCGCTCATCAGTGTGTCGGCCACGACCACCCCGTCGAGCCCGCTGTTCACCCGTGTCTGAAGCATGACAATCCCCTTGGCTGTTCATGCTGAACATTCGGCCGAACATATATGTTGTCAATATTGATTGAATTTATCAATAATTATGAATGGCAACCGAATGGCTGAGTTCCAAGGAAGCGGCGCAACGATTGGGCGTCTCGGCGGCGACGCTCTATGCCTATGTGAGCCGCGGCCTGCTGCGCTCCGAAGGCAACAGCGGCCAACGCGAGCGGCGTTACCGCGCCGACGACGTCGCGCAGCTCAAGCGCCGCCGCGAGGTCGGCCGCAAGGCGGAGTCGATTGCCGCCAACACTCTCGACTTCGGGACGCCGGTGCTGGAATCGGCGCTCACGCTCATCGAGAACGGACACCTCTTCTATCGCGGCCAGGACGCCACCCTGCTGGCGCGCACGGCATCGCTGGAGCAGGTCGCGCAGATCCTGTGGGACTGCGACGAGCGTCCGTTCGGCGCCAAGAACCTGCCGCCCATGTCGGCGGCCCTGCGCGGCGCCTGGCAGGCCGCCGCGGCATTGCCGCCGGTCGATAGCTGCCTCGTCCTGTTGCCGGCGGCCGCGCGCTGGGATCATCCGAGCTGGGTAGAGGATCGCGGCGCCATGCTCGAAACGGGCGCCCGCATCCTGCGCCTGCTCGCCGCCGCGGTGACGTCGCAGCCCCTCTCCGACCGGCCGGTGCACGAACAGCTTGCCGAGGCCTGGCAGGTTCCCGCCGGGTACGCGCCGCTGATCCGCGCTGCGCTCGTCCTGTCGGCCGACCACGAGTTCAACGCCTCGGCCTTCGCCGCGCGCGTCGTCGCCTCGACCGGCGCCAATCTCTACGGTTCGACGATGGCGGGGCTGGTGGCGATCAACGGCCCGCGCCATGGCGGCCTGACGCGCCGCGTGGCGGATCTGTTCAGCGACCTCAAGGAGGTGGGCGATATCGACGCCGAACTGGCGCGGCGCGTGCGCGAACGCATCTACATTCCTGGCTTCGGCCATCCGCTCTATCCCGACGGCGATATCCGTGCGACCACGCTCCTCGCCATGTTGCGCGAGAGAGTGCCCCACTCCCCGGAGCTTGCCTTTGCCGACAAGGTCGCGGCATCGGCCGAGCGTCTGATCGACCGCAAGCCCACGGTCGATTTCGCGACGGTGACGCTCGAACGCGCGCTCGGCCTGCCGAAGGATTCCGCATTGGCCCTGTTCCTTCTCGGCCGCACCGTCGGCTGGATCGGCCACGCTGTGGAACAGGCCACGCATGGTTCTGTTATTCGTCCGCGGGCGCGCTATACAGGCCCCCGCCCCACACCAGCGCCGAGCGCGAGATGAGCAACGCCCTGATCGTCATCGACATGCAGCAGGGATCGTTCACTGCAGCGACACCGCGACACGACGCGACCGCCCTCGTGCAGCGCATCAACACGCTCGCCGCCAGCGTGCGCGACAAGGGCGGTGTCGTCATCCACGTGCAGCACGACGGGCCGCCGGGCGACCCGCACCAGCCCGAACTGCCGGGATGGCGATTCCTGCCGGATATCGACGTGCGACGGGACGACACGATCGTACGCAAGACCGCCTGCGATGCCTTTCTGCAGACGCGCCTGGAAGCGGTTCTGCGTGCCAAGGGAATCGACCGGCTGATCATCACGGGCTGCGCGACGGACTATTGCGTCGACACGACCGTGCGCAGCGCTCTGGCGCGCGGCTATCGCACGACCGCGCCGTCCGACGGCCATACGACCAGCGACCGTCCGCATCTGCCGGCGGTGAAGATCATCGAGCATCACAACGCGATCTGGGCCGACTTTCTGGCGCCCAACGGCCCTGCCGAAGTGTGCCGCTGCACCGAGGTTCGGCTCGACTGACGGGTCGGGCTGCGACCAAACGGTTATCCACCACAACGTTGCCTTGCGAGCGCGGCATGCGCGTGCTTAACGTCGCGCTTTAGTGACAAAGAAACGCGCGGGCGTGCCGAGGTTGCCCCACCTTCTCGGCATCGAAGGTCTGTCGCCCGAAACGATTTCGGGCTTGTTCGACCTGTCGGAAAATTACATCGACCAGAACAGATCGATCGACAAGCGGCGCGACATGCTCGCCGGCCGCACCGTCATCAACCTGTTCTTCGAGAACTCGACGCGCACGCGCACGAGTTTCGAGGTCGCGGCCAAGCGGCTGGGCGCCGACGTCATCAACATGGACGTCGCCACCTCGTCGGTGCGCAAGGGCGAAACCCTGCTCGACACGGCGATGACCCTGAACGCCATGCGGCCCGACGCCATCGTCGTGCGCCACAACGAGTCGGGCGCGGTCAATCTCCTGTCGCAGAAGGTGAACTGCGCCGTCATCAACGCGGGCGACGGCCAGCACGAGCACCCGACGCAGGCGCTGCTCGACGGCCTGACCATCCGACGACGACGCGGCAGCCTGCAGGGGCTGGAAGTGGCGATCTGCGGCGACATCATGCACAGCCGCGTCGCGCGCTCGAACATCCACCTGTTCCAGATCATGGGCGCGCGGGTGCGGGTCGTCGGTCCGCCCACCCTGATGCCCACCGACGTCGACCGCCTCGGTGTTGAAGTCCACTACAACATGAAGACCGGCCTCAAGGACGTCGATATCGTGATGATGCTGCGCCTGCAGACCGAACGGATGCAGGGCTCGTTCGTGCCGTCGATCAGCGAGTATTTCCGCTTCTTCGGCCTCGACCACGAAAAACTGAAAGTCGCCAAGCCCGACGCGCTGATCATGCATCCCGGCCCGATGAACCGCGGCGTCGAGATCGACTCCGAGGTCGCCGACGACCTCGACCGCAGCGTTATCCACGAGCAGGTCGAGATGGGCGTCGCCGTCCGCATGGCCTGCCTCGAAGCGCTGATCGGCGGCCACCGCAACCAGATCGGGGCCGTGGCATGAGCGGCAACATCTACAAGTCGGCGCCGCCGCATACGGGTTCGACCGCCTACATCAATGCGCGCATCGTCGATCCCGGCGCCGACAAGGAATATCAGGGCGCCGTGCTGATCAGCGACGGCAAGATCGCCGACTTCGGCCCCAACCTCTTCGCCTCCGGCGCGCCGTACGGCATCGAGTCGATCGACTGCCGCGGCCTCTATCTGGCACCGGGTATCGTCGACACGCGCGTGCATACCGGCGAGCCGGGCGAGGAGCACAAGGAGACGCTGGAAAGCGCCGGCGCGGCGGCAGCGGTGGGCGGCATCACCTCGCTGGTGCTCCTGCCGGACAACGAGCCGCCGTTCGACGACGCGTCCCTGATCGAGTTCGTGGCGCGCCGCGCCCGCCAGATCAAGCTGGTGAACATGTACGCCTACGGCGCGCTGACCGTGGGGCTGGAGGGCAAGGAACTGGCCGAGATAGGCCTGCTGGCCGAAGCCGGCGCCGTGGCCTTCACCGATGCCGACCATGCCGTGGGCAATGCCCAGGTGATGCGCCGCGCCCTCTACTACGCCAAGGCCTTCGATGCGCTGATCGTCCACCTGCCACAGGAACCCAGCCTGTCCGGCGGCCACATGACCAGTGGCGAGATGGCGACGCGGCTCGGCCTCGCGGGCAATCCGCCGCTTGCCGAAGTGATGATGGTTGAGCGCGACATCCGCCTCGCCGAAATGACCGGCGGGCGGCTGCACCTCGCCAAGATCTCGACGGCGGAAGCGGTGAGCGTGATCGCTGCCGCCAAGGCGCGCGGACTCAAGATCACCTGCGATACCGCCGCGCCCTACTTTGCACTCAACGACCTGGCGGTCGGCGACTATCGCACCTTCGGCAAGCTGGTGCCGCCTCTGCGCGCCGAGAAGGACCGTCTGGCCGTCGTCGAAGGGCTGAAGGACGGTACGATCGACGCCATCGTCTCCGATCACCGGCCGCAGGATCAGGACAGCAAGCGCGTGCCCTTCGCCCAGGCCGAACCGGGCGGCATCGGCCTCGAAACCTTGCTGCCGATCTCGCTCGAACTGGTGCACAACGGCCAGCTCACCTTGCCGCGCCTGTTCCAGCGCCTGTCGAGCACGCCGGCATCTCTGTTCGGCCTGCCCGGCGGCAAGCTCGCCAAGGGCGCGCCGGCCGATCTCGTGGTGTTCGACGCCGACTATGCCTGGAAGGTCGACCGCGACGAGTTGTGGAGCAAGACCAAGAACACGCCGTTCGACGAACGGCCCGTGCAAGGTCGCGTGATGGCCACCATTGTCGGTGGCCGCACGATCTATCGTGACGACAGTTTTGCAACGGCGGCAGCGGCGGCCTGATAGTCCGAGCTGCCGTCGATCTACTGTCATGGGCCGCGCAATTGCTGCCTCCAAACGGCCATATCGTCTGATATGGTCGCGCGTCTTTCCGGAACGGGGATTTGTATGATGCTCCGGCAGTATCTTCTTCTTGGCGTCGCGACGGTCGCGCTCGCCGGCACCGCCAGTGCGCAGCAGCGCGGCCAGTCGCGTGACGATCTGCTCGATGCGTTGACCCGGCACATCCAGATCTGCAGCGAGATCACCGAGACACAGGCACGGCTTTCCTGCTTCGACCGGCTGCAGACGCAGATCGGCGGCGTGCAGGCGCCCGCCCCGACACCGACGCCAATACAGGCGAACCCCGCGCCGATGCCCACGCCGATCGCGCCCACCAGCCCGTCCACTGCCGGCACCATGGGCGGCTCGGCCATCGGCGCGGCTCCGCTCGCACCGCAGCCTCTGGCCGTTCCGGGCGGTGGCACCGCGACGCTCGGAAGCGCCGGTCCGGCAACCGACCAATCGTCCGGCACACGGGCTTACGATCCCGACGCCGCCTTCGATCCGCGCTCGTCGAGCTACCGTCCTCCGGAAAACATCGGCCCGAAGCCGCAGCCGCAGGTACGCCGCACCGGGCCGCGCCCCATCCCCTATGCGTCGACGCCGCAGCCGCTCGTGACGCTCGGTGCCAACAATCTGACCTACGGTCCGACGCGCTACTGGCAGGTCACCGTCACCCTGACCTCGAACACGCAGCGGCCGGTCGAAACCCAGGCCGTCTGTACCTTCATGAATGGCGGCAGGTCGCTCGAGGATGCCTATTTCGGGCCGATCACGATCCAGCCCGGCGAGCAGATCACCACCGAGTTGGTCGGGCCGCCGACCACCGCCTATGTCGATTCCACCAACTGCCGGATCATGCGCCCCTAGGCCACGGCAATGATCTCGACGCTGATCCTGCTGCTGGGTCCCTTTCTGCTGGGCTACCTGATGGGCTCGATTCCCTTCGGCCTGCTGCTGACGCGCGCCGCGGGGCTGGGCGACATCCGCAAGGTGGGTTCGGGCAATATCGGTGCCACCAACGTGCTGCGCACCGGCCGCAAGGGACTGGCCGCCGCGACCCTCCTGCTCGATGCCCTGAAGGGCGTGGTGGCGGTCCTGATCGCCGATCAGGTCGGCCAGATTCCCGCCGTCGGTGCGGCGGCCGGCGCCGTGATCGGCCACATGTTTCCCGTGTGGCTGGGCTTCAAGGGCGGCAAGGGCGTGGCGACGACGCTCGGCGTGATGTGGGGCCTCTCCTGGCCGGTGGGCGCGATCGCCTGCGGGGCCTGGCTGCTGGCCGCCGCGGCCTTCCGCTGGTCGTCGCTGGCGGCGCTGATCGCTGTCGTGGTTGCGGCCATCGCCGCCTGGTTCCTCACCGATCACCGAGCCGCCCTGCTGCTCACCCTGTTGGTGCCGCTAGTCTGGGTGCGCCACCACGAGAACATCGCCCGCCTGCTCAAGGGCACCGAACCCAGGATCGGCCAGCGCACGAAGAGCTGATCGGCACGGATGCCCGCTCGAACGCCGGTATCGCCATTGATCGCCTCACGGCCCGTGCTAGGGTCGCTGCACAACAACTGCAGGAGGCAATGACGATGTTCGTTGCACGTGTGGCGGCGCTCGCGGTGGCGAGCCTGTGCCTGACATCGGTGGCGTTGTCGGTCGCCGACGCCAAGACCTTGCGCTGGGCAAGCCAGGGCGATGCGCTGACGATGGATCCGCATTCGCAGAACGAAGGCCCGACCACGGCCATGAACCAGCATGTCTACGAGGGCCTGATCAGCCGCGATCCCAAGCTCGCCAAGGTGCCGGGCCTGGCGCTCTCGTGGAAGCCTATCGCCCCCGACACCTGGGAGTTCAAGCTTCGCCCCGACGTCAAGTTCAGCGACGGCACGCCCTTCACCGCCGACGACGTGGTGTTCAGCTACAACCGCGCGCTGGCGCCGACATCGGACTTCCGCTCCTACATCTCCTCGATCAAGGACGTGAAGGCGATCGATCCGCTCACGGTGCACATCGTCACCAACGGGCCGAACCCGATCCTGCCCGACTACACGACCTCGATCCTGATCATGTCCAAGGCCTGGTCGGAGAAGCACAACGTTACCAAGCCGCAGAGCTTCAAGGACAAGGAAGAGACCTATGCGGTGCGCAACGCCATGGGCACCGGCCCCTACACGCTGAAGCAGCGCGATCCCGACGTGCGCACCGTGATGGCCAAGAACCCGACTTACTGGGGCGCCAAGGCCTTCCCCGACTATCCCGACGAACTGGTCTACACGCCGATCAAGGAGCCCGCGACGCGCGTGGCGGCGCTGATCTCGGGCCAGGTCGACTTCGTGCTCGATGCGCCCCTGCAGGACATCGCGCGCATCAAGCAGACGCCGGGCCTCAAGACGGAGGAGACCGCGCAGGTGCGGTCGATCTTCCTCGGCCTCGACATGGGGTCGGCCGAACTCAAATACTCCGACGTCAAGGGCAAGAACCCGTTCGCCGACAAGCGCGTGCGCCAGGCCATGTATCAGGCCATCGACGTCAACGCGATCAAGGCCAAGGTGATGCGGAACTTCTCCGCGCCCGCGGGCCTCGTCACTTCGCCCGGCGTGCACGGCCACACGCCGCAGCTCGACCAGCGCCTGAAGTACGACGTGGCCTCGGCCAAGAAGCTGATGGCCGAGGCCGGTTATCCCAACGGCTTCAGCGTCTCGCTGGACTGCCCGAACGACCGCTACAACAACGACGAGCAGATCTGCCAGGCCGTCACCGGCATGCTGGCGCAGATCGGCATCAAGGTCGATCTGCAGGCGCGGTCGAAGACCTTGCACTTCCCCAAACTGCAGAAGAAGGATTCGAGCTTCTTCCTGCTGGGCTGGGGCGTGCCGACGCTCGACTCGCACTATGTCTTCACCTTCCTGTACCAGACCAGCGACGCGGCCAAGAAGGTGGGCAGCTGGAACTTCACCGGCTATTCCAGCGCCAAGCTGGACGAGCTGGCCGACGGCATGCTGAAGGAGGTCGACCAGGCCAAGCGCGACAAGATGATCGCCGACGCCTGGGCGCTCGTCGTCGCCGACATGCCGTACCTGCCGCTGCATCACCAGCTT
Organism: Reyranella massiliensis 521; assembly: GCF_000312425.1. GTDB lineage: Bacteria > Pseudomonadota > Alphaproteobacteria > Reyranellales > Reyranellaceae > Reyranella > Reyranella massiliensis. Next base: position 2,400,774 of record NZ_HE997181.1, read on the forward strand.
ATCGTCTGGTCGATGAGCGACAAGGTGACGATGCCGATCTTCGCCAACGACTCGCCCAACTTCAAATACGGCAAGATGAAGTGAGGCCGCGCATGCCGCTCTCGTCTTCCCCGGACGACCGGGGAGGATGAGAGATGATGGCTTTCATCGTCTCCCGCCTTCTGCAGTCGCTGGGCGTGATGCTGGCGGTGTCGTTCCTGTGTTTCGTGCTGTTCAATTTCGTGGGCGACCCGGTGAACAACATGGTCGGCCAGGAGGCATCGCCCGCCGAACGCGCCGAGATGCGCCGCGAGCTGGGACTGGAGGATTCCGTCGGCGTCCAGTTCCTGCGCTTCCTGGGCAACGCCGCGACCGGCAACTTCGGCAAGAGCTATCGGCTGGCCCGGCCGGTCTCCGACCTCATCGTCGAGCGCATGCCGGCGACGCTCGAGCTTGTCGTGGTGGCGGCCATCCTCGCGCTGGCGATGGGTATTCCGCTCGGCGTGCTGACGGCGCTGCGCCGCAATACGCTCGACAGCGGCGCGGTGATGACCTTTTCGCTCGCGGGCGTCGCCATGCCGACTTTCGTGATCGGCATCCTGCTGATCTATGTCTTCTCCGTGGAGTGTAAATCCTGGGCGCCGGGACTCGGCCTGCCGGCCGACTGGTGCTTCCCCTCCTTCGGCCGCGGCGAGACGGTGAACCTCGGCGGGTGGCAGACCGGCCTGCTGACCGACTCCGGCCTGAAGGCGATCGTGCTGCCGGCCTTCACCCTCTCGCTCTTCCAGATGACGCTGGTGTTGCGGCTGGTGCGCTCGCAGATGCTCGAAGTGCTGCGCACCGACTACATCAAGTTCGCCCGCGCCCGCGGCCTCACCGACCGCGCCGTGCATTTCCGCCATGCGTTGAAGAACACCCTGCTGCCGGTCATTACCGTGATAGGCATTCAGGTCGGTGGCCTGATCGCCTTCTCGATCATCACCGAGACGGTGTTCCAATGGCCCGGCATGGGCCATCTCTTCATCCAGTCGGTGCAGTTCGCCGACATCCCTGTCATGGCCGCCTATCTCGTCATGGTCTCTCTGATCTTCGTGACCATCAATTTCTTCGTCGATCTGCTCTACGCCGCGATCGATCCGCGGCTGCGTCTGGACCGTGCCCGGCTGGGAACGGCCGGCGGATGAGCCCTGGTTCTTCGCGCGACCTGCCGCCCGTACCTCCAGCCGTCCTTCCCTGGGCGCTGATCGGCGCCGCCTGCCTCGGTTCCTTCGCCGCGACCTCCAGCGGCACGACGCGCGCGCCCTTCCTGCTCGACATGGCGCACGATCTCGACGTCGCCATGCCGCTGGTCGCCAACCTCGTGTCGCTGACGGCCACGGCCTGGGGCATCACCTCCGCCCTGGGCGGCTGGCTGTCGGACGTGATCGGCCGGCGGCCGCTCCTGATCGCCGCCCCCTTCGCCCTGGCGCTGGCGATGGTTGCCCAAGCCTGGGCCGGCTCGTTCTTCTGGGTCGCGCTCTGGGCCGCCGTGGGCGGCGGCTGCGCCGGCGCCTTCTCCGGCGTGATCTTCGCCGAAGTCTCGGGCCGCGTGCCCGACAGCCAGCGCGGCCGGGCGCTGGGCTGGGTAATGAGCGGCCAGTCGCTCACCCTGGTGGTCGGCGTGCCCATGGCCGCCGCTGTCGGCTCGATCATCGGCTGGCGCGGCTGGCTGGTCTGCGTCGGCGGCCTGGCGCTCGCCGCCTGCCTCAGCCTCTATTTCACCGTCGGACGCGGCAGCGCCGGCCATACGCGCGGCGACGCGGCTCGGCCGTCGCTCAAGTCCGCCCTCTCGCCGCGCGTGCTGGGACTGCTGGGCACCGGCGTCGCCGAGCGCATCTGCTACGGCCTCGCGGCCGTCTACTTCGCCACCTTCATGCAGGTGACCTATCACATGTCCCTGCTCGAACTCGCCATCCCGCTGGCGGTGTTCGCGCTGGGCAACGTCGCGGGCACGGTACTGGGCGGCCAGCTCGCCGACCGGCTGCGCGACCGGCTGCTCACCTTCGCCGTCGCCATGGCGCTGTCGGGAGTCGCGGCCCTGGCGCTCTTCATGTGGCACCCCGGCCCGGTCGTCTCGATCGCCGTCGGCTTCGTCTACGTGCTGCTGAACGCGCTCGGCCGGCCCTCCTTCATGGCCGCGCTGGCCGCCGTGCCCGAGGAGGTGCGCGGCACCGTGCTCGGCCTCAACGGCACCTCGGCCAGCGTCGGCTGGATCGGCGCCGCCGCGCTCGGCGCCCTGATGATCGGTTCGGTCGGTTTCGAGGGCTTCGGCCCGTTGGCTGCGCTATTGTCGCTGCTCGGCGCGGGCGGTGCGCTGCTCAGCCGGCGGAGTGCGGCGACATGAGCGAAACGGGCGCGCTGGCGAAATTGCGCGACAGCGACATGTGGTGGAGCTTCCGCCGCTCGCCGCTGGTCGTGGCCGCCTCGCTCGTAACCCTGATCTATTTCGCGGGGGCCGTGCTGGCGCCGTGGATCGCGCCCTACGATCCGTTCGACGTGAAGGCGCTCAACCTGATGGATGCCTTCACGCCGCCGGCCTGGGCCGAGGGCGGCAGCGCCAAGCATCTGCTGGGCACCGACAATCAGGGCCGCGACGTACTGTCTGCCATTCTCTACGGCTCGCGCGTGTCGCTGATGATCGGGCTGGCCGCCATCCTGCTCTCGGTCACGACCGGCGTGCTGCTCGGCCTGCTGGCGGGCTTCCGCGGCGGCTGGGTCGAGTCGGTCATCATGCGGCTGGCCGACATCCAGCTCACGGTGCCCGCCATCCTGATCGCGCTGACCCTGGATGGCGTCACGCGCGTGGTGTTGCCCAAGAACGTCCACGACAGCGTGGCGATCTGGGTGCTGGTCTTCTCCATCGGCTTCGCCTACTGGCCGCAGTTCGCGCGCGTCACCCGCGCCACGACGCTGGCCGAGAAGAACAAGGACTATGTCAACGCCGCCCGCATCATCGGCGTGCCCGGTGCGCGCATTGCGCTCCAGCATGTGCTGCCCAACGCTTGGGGGCCGGTGCTGGTGATCGCCACCATCGAACTGGCGCTGGCCATCATCGCCGAGGCCTCGCTCTCCTATCTCGGCGTCGGCATGCCGGCCACGCAACCGTCGCTGGGCACCTTGATCCGCATCGGCAACGCCTTCTTGTTTTCCGGCGAATGGTGGATCGTGATCTTCCCGGTCATGGCGCTGGTGATCCTGTCGCTGTCGGTCAACCTGCTGGGCGACTGGCTGCGCGATGCCCTCAATCCACGGCTGCGCTGATTTCTACTTATAGTTGTTTTACAAATCTGGATTGCTCGCCTAGCGTCAGCGCATGTTCGACGGCCCGCTTCAACTCGATCTCGATCCGCGCGAACGCCGCGCCCGGCTGCGGCTGGCCCGCAGCGCCCGCATCGGCCCCGTGACCTTCCACGAGGCGCTGGCGCATTTCGGCTCCGCCCAGGCGGCCTGCACCAGACTGGCGACAGTCTCCGACGCCACCATCGCCCACGAGGAAGATGCGCTGGCCAAAGTCGGCGGCCGCTTCGTCGTCATCGGTGAGGAGGTCTATCCCGCTGCGCTGGCCGCCCTGCCGGATGCGCCCCCGGTCCTGAGCGCCATCGGCGATTGCCGCCTGCTCGATCGGCCCACCCTGGCCATCGTCGGCGCCCGCGACGCATCGGCGGCCGGCTGCCGCTTCGCCGCCGATCTGGCCGCCGCCCTGGGCGCCGCGGGCTTCGTGATCGCCTCCGGCCTGGCGCGCGGCATCGACGCTGCCGCCCACCAGGCTGCGCTGGAAACTGGAACGGTCGCCGTCCTGGCCGGCGGGGCCGACCAGATCTACCCGCCGCAGAATGCCGGGCTCCACGCCGCCATCGCCCGGCAGGGTCTCCTCCTCAGCGAGGCCTCGCTGGGGGCACCGCCGGTCGCCCGCGCCTTCCCGCGCCGCAACCGCATCGTCAGCGGCCTGTCGGCCGGTGTCGTGGTCATCGAGGCGGCCGCCCGGTCGGGCTCCCTGATCACGGCCCAGCGGGCTGCCGAGCAGGGGCGCGAGGTCTTCGTCGTGCCCGGCTCGCCGATGGACCCGCGCCACGCCGGATCCAATAGCCTCATCCGGGATGGGGCCATTCTGGTGCGCGACGCAAACGATATTCTGAGTGTCCTCGGGCAACCACGGCGCGCGCCCCAAGTGGCTGAAAAGCCTGTCAAAAAACCGCAAGATGCAGCCACCGCGCGGGTGGTGTCGGCCCTGGGTCCCACCCCCACCGCGGTTGACGAACTGGTGCGCCGATGCCAAGTGTCCGCCGCCTCTGTGGCGGAGGTCCTCATGGCTCTGGAGCTGGAGGGCCGCCTGGAGAGGCACCGGGGTAACCGCGTATCTCTGATGTAAATCAGTGATTTAGCTCCGGTTTTTGATGTTGAACTGGAGCATGATCCGGCGATGGACGTACTGGTCGTCGAGTCCCCGGCCAAGGCTAAGACCATTGGGAAGTATCTGGGCCCCGGCTACACCGTGCTGGCCTCCTATGGTCACGTCCGCGACCTGCCGCCCAAGGATGGCTCGGTCCGCCCCGACGAAGATTTCGCGATGGACTGGGAAGTCGATGCCCAATCGCAGAAGCGCATCGACGCCATCGCGCAGGCCGTCTCCAAAGGCGGCAAGCTCTATCTCGCCACCGACCCGGATCGCGAGGGCGAGGCGATCTCCTGGCATGTCATGGACATCCTCGGGCGCAAGAAGGCGCTCGACGGGGTGGACGTAAAGCGCGTCACCTTCAACGCCATCACCAAGCAGTCGGTGCTGGACGCCGTCGCCCATCCGCGCGACCTCGACCAGCCGCTGATCGATGCCTACCTCGCCCGCCGGGCGCTGGACTATCTCGTGGGCTTTACCCTCTCGCCGGTGTTGTGGCGCAAGCTGCCGGGCAGCCGCTCCGCCGGCCGCGTGCAGTCGGTGGCGCTCAAGCTGATCTGCGAGCGCGAGGCCGAGATCGAGGTCTTCAAGAGCCGCGAGTACTGGACGGTCGACGCCCTGTTCGGTACGGCCAAGAAGCAGACGCTCAAGGCCCGCCTCACCCATCTCGACGGCCGCAAGCTCGACAAGTTCGATCTCGACAATCAGGAGCGCGCCGAGCAGGCCAAGCGCGAGATCGAGCGCCGCGCCTTCGCGGTCTCCTCGATCGACCGCCGCCAGGTGCGGCGCAACCCGCCGCCGCCCTTCATCACGTCGACCCTGCAGCAGGAAGCCTCTCGCAAGCTGGGCCTCGGTGCGGCCACGGCCATGCGCATCGCCCAGCGCCTCTATGAAGGCGTCGACATCGGCGGCGAGACGGTCGGTCTCATTACCTATATGCGTACCGACGGCGTGCAGCTCGCTCCCGAGGCGATCGGCCAGACGCGCCGCCTGATCGAGAGCAAGTATGGCCAGGCCTATGTGCCGGCCAGCCCGCGCGTTTACACCTCCAAGGCCAAGAACGCCCAGGAGGCCCACGAGGCGATCCGCCCGACCGACCTCTTCCGCACGCCGCAGGACGTCGCCGCGCATTTGGACAAGGACCAGCTCGGCCTCTACGAGCTGATCTGGAAGCGCACCGTCGCCAGCCAGATGGAAAGCGCCGTGCTCGACCAGGTCACGGTCGATATCGCCAGCGGCGACAAGACCGTACAGCTGCGCGCCACCGGCTCGGTGGTGAAGTTCAACGGCTTCCTCACTCTTTATGATGAAGGCCGCGACGACACCGCCAAGGAAGACGAGGAAGGCAGCACCATCCTCCCCGACGTCGCCGAGAACGAGGCGCTGGAACGCCGCGAGGTCGTGCCGGAGCAGCACTTCACCGAACCGCCGCCGCGCTATTCCGAGGCGAGCCTGGTGAAGAAGCTCGAGGAGCTGGGCATCGGCCGGCCCTCGACCTATGCCAGCATCATCGAGGTCCTGCAGCGCCGCAACTACGTGCGGATCGACCGCAAGCGCTTCATCCCGGAAGATCGCGGCCGCATCGTCACGGCCTTCCTGCAGACCTATTTCCCGCGCTACGTCGAATACAACTTCACCGCCGGCCTCGAAGAGGAGCTGGACGACATCTCCGGCGGCCGGATCGACTGGCGCCAGGTGCTGCGCGAATTCTGGAAGGCCTTCTCCGAAGCGGTCGGCGAGACCAAGGAGCTGCGCGTCAAGGAAGTGCTCGACAAGCTCGACGAGGAGCTGGGCCCGCACTTCTTTCCGGCCAACGACAACGGCAAGAACCCGCGCGCCTGCCCGTCCTGCGCCGACGGCCGGCTGGGGCTGAAGCTCGGCAAGTTCGGCGCCTTCATCGGCTGCTCGAACTATCCGGAGTGCCGCTTCACGCGGAAGCTCGGCATCGTCGATGCCGACGCCGATGCGGCGAGCGGCGAGAATCTCGACGGGCCGAAGATCCTCGGCGAGGATCCCGCCACCGGCAAACAGGTCACGCTGCGCAAGGGCCCCTACGGCCTCTACGTCCAGCTCGGCGAGCCCGAGGGCAAGGAGAAGCCCAAGCGCGCCTCCCTGCTGCGCGGCATGACGCCCGACGACATCACGCTGGAAAAGGCGCTGGCGCTGCTGGCACTGCCGCGCGAGCTGGGGCCGCATCCGGAGGACGGCGTGCCGATCCTGGCCGGCGTCGGCCGCTTCGGGCCCTATGTGAAGCACGGTCCCAAGTACAAATCGATCCCGAGCGACGAGAGCGTGCTGGAGATCGGCATGAACCGCGCCGTGGCGCTCCTGGCCGAGGCCAAGAACCCGCGCGGCCGCGCCGCCGCCAAGCCCATCCGCACCATCGGCAATCACCCTTCCGACGAGGCTGCGGTCGAACTCTACGATGGTCGCTACGGCCCCTACGTGAAGCATGGCGGCGTCAACGCCACCGTGCCGCGCGACATCAAGCCGGAAGATCTGACACTCGACCAGGCCGTCGCGCTTCTGGCAGAACGCGCCGCCAAGGGCGGCGGAAAGAAGCCGAAGGCTGCCAAGGCCAAGAAGGCCGCGCCGGTCGCCGCCAACGATACCGGCGAAAAGCCCGCGAAGAAGAAGGCCACCGCCAAGAAGAAGGCCGCGCCCAAGCGCAAGGCGGCCAAGGCCAAGGCCAAGACAGAGGCACCGCCGCGCACCGGCACCGATGGCTAAGGGCCGCGTCCCCACCCGCGACGAACTGCTGGCCTTCATCCGCGACAGCGAAACGCCGATTGGCAAGCGCGAGATCGCCCGCGCCTACGGTCTGAAGGGCGACCAGCGCATCGAGCTCAAGGAACTGCTGCGCGACCTGCGCGACAGCGGCGAGATCGCGGCCGACCGCGCCAAGACCTTCAAGGATCCCAAGGCGCTGACCGACATCACCGTGCTCGAGATCGTGCGCGTCGACGACGACGGCCATCTGCTGGCCGTGCCGCGCCGCCACGACGAGGAGCAGGACGGCCCGCCGCCGCGCATCGAAATCGTCCCGCAAAGCTCGCGCGGCGCCCCGGCGCCCGCCGTCGGCGACCGCGTGCTGGCGAGTTTGAAGCGCCGCGGCAAGAACGCCTACGAGGCGCGCATCATCCGCCGCCTGGGCAGCGGCCCGAAGAAGATCCTCGGCCTCTACGAGGAGCCGGACGGCCGCCACGGCCTCGGCCTGGTGACGCCGACCGACAAGAAGCTGCGTCGCGTCTTCGACGTGCGCGCGGCGGACAAGAACGGCGCGCTGCCGGGCGACATCGTGTGGATCGAAGAAGCCGGCGGCGCGCTGGCGCGCCGCGCCCGCGTGGTCGAACGGATCGGCCCGATGAGCGATCCGCGCACCGTCAGCCTGATCTCGATCGCCGCCAACGACATTCCGGTCGACTTCCCGGAAGCGGCAATCGAGGAGGCCGAAAAATCCAGGGCCGCCCCGCTGGGCGACCGCCTCGATTTGCGCGGCGTCCCGTTGGTCACCATCGACGGCGAGGATGCGCGCGACTTCGACGATGCGGTGTTCGCCGAACCAGACCCCGCCCATCCCGGCGGCTGGCGCATCCTCGTCGCCATCGCCGACGTCGCCTGGTATGTGCGCCATGACCGGCCGCTCGACCGCGCCGCGTACCGCCGCGGCACCTCGGTCTACTTCCCCGACCGGGTCGTGCCGATGCTGCCGGAAGCGCTCAGCAACCACTGGTGCTCGCTGGTGCCGCGCCAGGACCGGCCCGTCCTGGTGGCCGAGATGTGGATCGACGCTCAGGGTCACCTCAAGCGCCACAAGTTCCACCGTGCCATGATGCGCTCGGCCGCCCGCCTCACCTACAACCGCGTGCAGACCGCCATGGACGGCGCGCCTGACGAGGAGATCGCGCCGCTGATGGACGAGGTCGTGCGTCCGCTCTACGGCGCCTTCCATACCCTGCTGGCGGCGCGCGAGAGGCGCGGCGCGCTGGACCTCGACCTGCCGGAGCGGCAGGTCACCCTGGGCAAGGACGGCCGCATCGCCGAGATCGGCGTCCGCGCCCGCCTCGACAGCCACAAGCTGATCGAAGAGTTCATGGTGCTGGCCAATGTCGCGGCTGCCCAGGCGCTGGAGCAGCGGCACATGCCCTGCCTCTACCGCGTCCACGACCAGCCCGACCTCGCCAAGCTCGAATCGCTGCGCGAATTCCTGGGCACCCTGGGCGTCTCGCTGCCGGCCGGCCCGCGGCTGCGGCCGGGCGATCTCAACGGCGTGCTGCAACGCGTGGCGGAAAAGCCGATCAATCGCCTGGTCAACGAGACGGTCCTGCGCAGCCAGAGCCAGGCCGTCTACAGCCCCGACAATCTCGGCCATTTCGGTCTCGCCCTCGCCCGCTACGCGCACTTCACCTCGCCGATCCGCCGCTTCCCCGACCTGATCGTGCACCGCGCCCTGATCGCGGCCTTCGGTCTGGGCGAAGGCGGTCTTGCCGAAGCCGACAAGGGGCGCTTCGCGGAATTCGGCGAGCATCTCTCCATGTGCGAACGCCGTGCCGTGGCGGCCGAGCGCGGCGCGATGGATCGCTATGTCGCGGCCTACATGGCCGCCCATGTCGGCGCTGCTTTTTCCGGCCGCGTCACCAGCGTCACGCGCTTTGGATTGTTCGCCGCTCTCGACGGTTCGGGCGCAGACGGACTTATCCCCGTCCGCTCGCTCGGCCAGGAATTCTTCCGTCACGACGAAGGCCGGCAGCTGCTGATCGGCGAACGCACCGGCGAGACGTTCGGCTTGGGCGACCGGCTGAGGCTCAAGCTCGTCGAAGCCGACATTGCAACCGGAGGCTTGCTGTTCGAAATCGTCGAGGTGCTCGAACGGGTTGAACGCCACGCCTTGCCGCGCGGCTCGCGTTCGCCGCGTGACGCACGTCGCGGCGCACCGCGGCGTCCCGTCGCGCACGGCGGCCCCCCACGGGACAAACGGTCACGCCGACGAAAGTAAAAGCTGGGCTCATGGTGTTCGCCATGAACAGCGCACCGGCCCCGGTCGATTTCTGGACATCGATTTTACGCGGATGGAGCGGCCGTTGCCCGCGTTGCGGCGAGGGTGCGCTATTCGGTTCGTTTCTGAAAATGAAGAACCACTGCACCGCCTGCGAACTGGCGCTGGAGGCCTATCGCGCCGACGACGCTCCCGCCTACTTCACCATCTTCGTCGTCGGCCACATCGTGGTGCCGCTGGTTCTCCTGCTCGAACGCTGGGGTAACGAGCCGCCGCTTTGGGTTCACGCTCTTTTGTGGTTGCCACTCTCCGTTGTGCTTGCGCTCTACCTGCTGCCGCACATAAAAGGCGCCGTCATCGCGGCCCTCTGGTCGCAGCGAATAGCCTCTCCGAAACCTTCGGCGCCCAAGCCTTCAGCCGGGGGCCTCGACTCCTCGGTCTGAAACGACGTGGCCGCCCGCCGACGGCTTGTGCTATTGTCTCGGTCTGCCGGGTATGGAAGTGCCACAACTCCCTTTTCTACGTACGACGCTGGCGCGTGCCGCGTCGCTCCTTGCTGCCTGTTTAGTCGTCTCCTGTGCGACCTCGGGCGACGCCCCGCAAGCCTCGCTTCCCACCCGTGCGCCGGCCCTTTCCGCCGACGCCAACATGGAACGGGTGGTCCTGCAGGCCTATAGGGCCATCGGCGACCGCCATCTTTACGAGCCCAACTTCCACAATCTGTCGAGCGAGGCCTACCGCAGCTTCGCCAGCAGCGACCCCACCCTGTCGCTCGACGCCGGAGCCGGCGCCTTCACGGTCAAGCGCGACGGCAAGGAAATACTCACCCGGACGACGCCCAGCGACACGGCAGACGGGCGGGCCTGGGGCGGCATGCTGGCCGAACTGATGACCGGATCCATCGAGGCCTCGCCCGCCCTGCAGGCGGTCGATCGCCAGGTGTTGATCCGCCAGGCGATCACCTCGACCACCAAACAGCTCGACCGCAACAGCCGCTACGCCGACCCCGACGAGGCGCGCGACAACCGTTTTCAGCGCGACGGCGGCGGCGGCATCGGCATCACCGTCGAGCGCACGGACGACAAGAAGATCATGATCCGCGCCGTGCAGGAGGGTTCGCCCTCCGCCAAGGCTGGCGTCCGGATCGACGACCAGATCCTGGCCATCGACGGCGAGTCGATGATCGGCCGCCCGCTCTCCGACGTGGTGCACAAGCTGCGCGGCTCCGTCGGCGCGCCGGTCAACATGACGGTGCTGCGCGCCTCTCAGGGCGCGGAGATGACACTGGCGATGAAACGGGCCCGCATTATCCCCACCACCGTGGTCTACGAACGTCGCGACGACGTGGCGCTGATCCATCTGATGGGTTTCAACTCGGCCACCACCGAGAATCTGCGTGCGGCCATCGACAAGGCCAAGGCCGAGATCGGCAAGGATCTCGCCGGCCTGATCATCGACATGCGCTCCAACCGCGGCGGCCTGCTCGACCAGGCCCAGACGGTCTCGGAAGTGTTCATCGGCGACGGCACCATCTTCTCGACCGCCGGCCGCCACCCCGACAGCCGCCGCACCTACAAGAGCTCGACCGGCCGCAGCAAGACCACGGAGCTGCCGATCGTCGTGCTGATGAACGGCGGCTCGGCCTCGGCGGCCGAGATCGTCGCCGCCGCCCTGCAGGATCGCGGCCGCGCCGTCGTCGTCGGCACCACGAGCTACGGCAAGGGTACGGTGCAGACCGTCGTGCGGCTCGCCAACGAGGGCGAACTGATCCTGACCTGGTCGCGCCTGCAGGCGCCGTCCGGCTACACCTGGAACGAACTGGGCGTCCTGCCCAATATCTGCACGGCCAAGGCCGGCGAGGCCGCCAAGCTCGCGACCGCGTCGGTCGAGTCGAACCAGAGCCAGCTCATGCGCTGGCATGCGCTGCGCAATCCGACCGGCCAGGAAGTTTCGGACCTGCGCAAGATCTGCCCGCCGGGCGAGACGGCGCCCGAGGCCGATGTCGAGATCGCGAGCCGCCTGCTGCACGACCGGGCACTTTATGCCCACGCCGTGCAGGCGGGCAGTCAGCAGGCCGCCGCCCGCTGACCTTCGCTGACCGCGCGAGCTGGGCCTGACACGGCAAGGCTTGACACCGGCGTCCCGCTGATTACTTTGCGCCCTCCTGCGAATTCGCCCTTCCGGGCATAAGGACAATTGTTATGGCCAAGCCCACCTCGATCCTGATCAAGATGATCTCCAGCGCCGACACCGGCTTCTTCTACGTGACCAAGAAGAACCCGCGCACCAAGACCGAGAAGCTCGAACTCAAGAAGTACGATCCGGTCGCGCGCAAGCATGTCGTCTTCAAGGAATCGAAGATCAAATAAATCGGCCGCCTGGCGTGCCTGACGGAACAGCCGCCCTTTCGGGCGGCTTTTTCGTGGGCTAGGCTCCGCCCCAATCCAACAAGGAGGAAGACAGAAATGAGCGCCCAGCTTTCGCGCGACGATTGGAAGGGCCGTGTCGGCGGTCTCAGCTACCGCAACCAGGCCTTCATCGGTGGCAAGTTCGCCCCCTCCCTCACCGGCAAGACCTTCGACTGCATCAACCCGGCGACCGGCCAGGTGCTGACCAAGGTCGCGGCCTGCGAACAGGCCGACGTCGACGCCGCCGTGAAGGCCGCGCGCGCCGCCTTCGAGAAGGGCACCTGGGCCAACATGGCGCCGGCCCAGCGCAAGCGCATCATGCTGAAGCTCGCCGACCTGATGATGAAGAACCGCGAGGAGCTGGCCCTGCTCGAGACGCTCGACATGGGCAAGCCGATCGCCTTCTCTACCACCGTCGACATTCCGGGTTCGGCCAACACCGTGCAGTGGTTCGCCGAAGCCATCGACAAGATCTACGACGAAGTCGCCCCCACGCCGGGCAACGTGGTGGCCCTGATCACCCGCGAAGCGTCGGGCGTCGTGGCCTGCGTGGTGCCGTGGAACTTCCCGCTCCTGATGGCCTGCTGGAAGATTTCGCCGGCGCTGGCCGCCGGCAACTCGGTGATCCTGAAGCCCGCCGAACAGTCGCCGCTTACCGCCATCCGTCTCGCCGAACTTGCGGCCGAGGCCGGTATTCCCGAGGGCGTGTTCAACGTGCTGCCGGGCTTCGGCGAGACCGCGGGCCAGGCACTTGGCCGTCACATGGATGTCGACGTGCTGGCCTTCACCGGCTCGACCGAAGTCGGCAAGTACTTCCTGAAGTACTCCGGCGAATCCAACATGAAGCAGGTCTGGCTCGAGTGCGGCGGCAAGTCGCCCAACATCGTGCTGGGCGATGCGCCCAATCTCGACATCGCCGCGCGTCGCACCGCCTTCGGCATCTGGTTCAACCAGGGCGAAGTCTGCACCGCCGGTTCGCGCCTCATCGTCGAGGACAAGATCAAGGACGAGTTCCTCGCCAAGGTCATGGCGATCGGCCAGAAGATGATGCCGGGCGATCCGCTCGATCCCAAGACGCAGATGGGCGCCATGGTCGACGAGACGCAGACCAAGCGCGTCATGGGCTACATCGATGCCGGCCAGAAGGAAGGCGCCAAGCTCGCCATGGGCGGCAAGCAGGTCCATATCGACAATGCCGGCTCCTTCATCGAGCCGACCGTCTTCGACAATGTCGACAACAAGATGAAGATCGCCCAGGAGGAAATCTTCGGGCCAGTCCTCTCGGTCATCCCGGTCAAGGATGCCGAGCAGGCGCTGACCGTGGCCAACGATACGATCTACGGCCTCGCCTCGGCGATCTTCACGTCCGACATCAACAAGGCGTTCAAGTTCGCCAAGAACCTTCGCGCCGGCTCGGTGTGGGTCAACACCTACGACGGCGGTGACATCACCACGCCGTTCGGTGGCTACAAGCAGTCGGGCATCGGTCGCGACAAGTCGCTCCACGCCTTCGACAAGTTCACGCAGGTGAAGACCACCTGGATCCAGCTCGGCTGAGCCGGACACACAGGAACGTTTGACGACGGGGCGGCCGAAAGGTCGCCCCGTTTTCGTTCAGCGGCGCGGTGACGCCAGCTAAAGAGAGGCGAGAATCTGATCGGTCGTCGTTACCGAGGCATACTCGCCGTCGAGCAACGCCAGCGTCAATTGATGCACGTCCTCCGCCGGCCACAGCCGGCCGGTAAGATCGCGCTTGTCGCATGACCAGCAGGCATCTCCCGGCAGCCGCACCGCAAAGCCGAGATTTGCCGCCACCCTGACCGTCGCCTCGACGGAGTTCGCGAGTTGCACACCGCAGATCACGAGTGGCGGGCGCCCCATTTGCTCCAGCCGTTCCGTCAGGCCGGTGCCGATCAAAGCGCTGTGGACCTTCTTGGCCACCACCACCTCGCCGGGCAGCGGCGCGGTAAGCGGCAGGAACTCGTTGCCCTCCTGCCCCGGCCGGAACGGCGAATTGGGATCGGTCGAATCGTGTTTCACATGGACGACCGGCTTGCCGCGTCGTCGCCAGGCCTCGAGCAACCGCAGGATGTTGGCTTCCGCCTGCCGATTGTTGCGCGGTCCCCAGAGGGGGTGCTCCATCGCCTTCTGCTGGTCGATCAGAATGAGAACTTCGTCAGGCATGCAACCCGCACTCTTGCGCTCGTCGCGCGATGGTAGTGGAGTCCGGGAAACAACGCAGGAGGAAATAATGCAGATCGGATACTTTACGATGCCATCGCATCCACCCGAGAGGCCGCTGAAAGACGGCCACGAGTGGGATCTGCAAGTGATCCGCTGGCTCGACGAGTTGGGTTTTGCCGAATGCTGGATCGGCGAGCATCACACCGCGCCGTGGGAGCCGCATCCCTCGCCCGACCTGCTGGTGGCCCAGGGCTTGCTGCAGACCAAGAACATCCGCCTCGGGCCCGGCGGCTTCCTGCTGCCCTATCATCACCCGGCCGAACTCGCGAACCGCGTCGCCATGCTCGACCACATTTCGGGTGGCCGCCTCAACTTCGGCGTCGCCGCGTCGGGCCTGCCGAGCGACTGGGCGATGTTCAACGTGGACGGCATGTCCGGCGTCAATCGCGAGATGACGCGCGAAGCCCTCGACATCATCCTGAAGCTGTGGACTTCGCCCGAGCCCTTCGACTTCAAGGGCAAGTACTGGCACGTCACCAAGCCCGACACGATGTTCGGCTTCCTGAAGCCGCACATCAAGCCGCTGCAGAGTCCGCATCCGCCGATCGGCGTCGCCGGCCTCAGCAAGGGCTCCGACACGCTGAAGCTCGCGGGCGAGAAAGGCTATCTGCCGATGAGCCTCAACCTCAACCCGGCCTATGTGCGCAGCCATTGGGAGTCGGTCGAGATCGGCGCCGCCAAGTCCGGCCGCACGCCCGATCGTGGCCAGTGGCGCATGGTGCGCGAGGTCTTCGTGGCCGATACGGACGAGGAGGCGATGCGCCTCTCCGTCGGCTCGCACATGGGCCGGATGATGCGCGAGTACTTCCTGCCGCTGCTCTCCCAGTTCGGTTTCTTCGAATACCTGAAACACGACCAGAGCGTCGCGGACTCCGACGTCACGCCGGAATACTGCGCCAAGCACAACTGGATCGTGGGCTCGCCGCGCACGGTCGCGGAGAAGATCGAGAAGATCTACGACGAGGTCGGCGGCTTCGGACAGTTGCTGGTCTTCGGCTTCGACTATGTCGAGAACCCGAAGGCGTGGCGCCACTCACTCGAACTGCTGTCGCGCGAAGTGTTGCCCAAGGTGCAGCACCTCAAGCCGAAGGTGGCCAAGCTCGCCGCCGAATAGTCGCAGCAATCGCGGTCCGGGTGGCAGACGCCCTCCGGACCGCAACGCTGCGGCGACGCTAGTTCTTCAAGCGCTGGGCCAGTTTGTCCTTCACGACCGGGTCGGTCTGCGCCACTTCGAGGATCGTCGTGTATTCCTCGACCGACAGGCCCTTGTCGGTAACGGCCTTAACGAGGGCCTGATCAGCCTCGTCGGCGATCCGCTCCCGGTCGGCGGCAGGCGCCTGGGCGATCTTCTGCTTGTAGCTGTCCTTTACGGCGGAGACGTTCTTGACGGCCGCCGCCGCAGCATCGAGCTTGTTGTCGGGAATGTTCGTCGGCGCCGACGGCACGCTTTTGGTCGGCGGCGATACCGGCGGCGACTGTTGCTGCGCGTTGACGGCAGGCAGCAAAAAGAGGCTGGCCGCCGCAAGAGCCGTCGCACAGACTCCGATTGTCGATTTCTTCATATCAAAATCTCCTTCGTCTCGCGGAAGGGAAATCAACGACCGCGATCGCCGCCGAGATTGATCATGCGATCCGTCGCTTCGGGGGCATGGGCTTCCAGCGACTTCGCATCCCCGCTCGCCCAGTTGGCGAGGCTCACGACCATCCCCATCCGGGTATCCGTCTGATCGGTGGCGACAGGCTCGACGATACTGAGCCCGGTACTGTCGAGGAAATAGGTATGGTCTCCGAACAGCCGTTCGAGCTGTGCCATTGCCGGATGCTCTGCCGGGATGGCATCCGCCTGCAACTGCTTCTGGGTTTGCTCGATCTGCGCGGAAGTCAACTTCATCGCACGCTCCTTCCATTGGAGTTTCGATCACGCAACCTGCGGTGACGGCCTCCCACTATCGTGGTCCGAGAGCATGCGAATTTTCGGCCGGCCCGCTCGTGTTCGATACGGGACAGGCGGCGCGATCAACTCGCCTGTCCCTACTGACGAACGCCACCCGGCATGAATGGTGTCATCGACGGCGTGCTATTTTTCGCGCACGCAGCGGTCAGGTTGGTTGAGCGGATGCCTGCGCCACGTTCTGCTGCAGATGGGCGACCAGCGCATCGTCGAGCTTGAGACGCGCGGCCAGCATGCTGAGGTAGCCGCGCTCGGCAGCATTGTCGACGTCGATGGCGAGCAGCGACGCCGCATAGATCTCGGCCGCTTCCTCCGGCGTCGAGGCGGCGCTCGCCACGGCATCGATGTCGAGCTTGGCGCGCAGCTCGTCCATGACGAAGGCCTTGTCGTCGGCCGCGAGCGGCAGCTTGTCCATCTCGGCGAAAATGCGCGCCTGCTCCTGCGCATCGACATGGCCGTCGGCCTTGGCGGCCGCGATCATGGCGCGCAGCAGATGGCGCGCGAGCGCCTGCTGTTCGTTCGCCGTCGACGGGTTGAACGGCGTGCCGCTCGGCGCCGGAAGCATCGGCACCGGCGCCTGCTGCGCCGGCTGTTGCGAACCTGCGGGCGCCGGCTGCTTGCCTGCCTGCCAGTCGCGATAGGCCTTGTAGGCAAGCGCACCGACGGCAGCCATGCCGCCAAGCTTCAGCGCCTCGCCGCCCAGCTTGCGTCCGGTCTTGGTGCCGAGAAGGATAGCGGCCAGTCCGCCGGCCAGCGCGCCGCCGCCCGCCCCGCGCAGGAAGTCGCCGCTGCCCCCTTGGCCCCCTTGACCTGGGCCTCCCTGACCACCCATGAACTGATCCAGCAACCGCTTCGCGTCGAACATGCAGCCTCGCTCATTCCCGTTTGATATCGCGAGTGCATGTGGAGTGAAATTGTGGCGAAAGCTAGCGCCGCAGAAGCGCCGTCAGCTCGGGCGTTTCGACAATATTGCCGCCGCAGCGAATCCTGCCGCCGCGACCAGCATGATGCCCGCCAGCCCCCACAGAACGGGCGTATAGCCCCCGAAGGCCCCCCAGGCCAAAGACGCGAGCAGCGGGCCGGCCGCACGCATGATGTTGGTCGGCATGGTGAGCGCGCCCGACACGACGCCGTAACCTTCGGGACCGATGAATTCCGGCACCGCCATGCCGCGCAGGATGGTGACGAGGCCATTGGCAACGCCATAGATGATGGCGAACAGGATCAGCCCGTAGACGTCGCTGATGCCGGCCGCCAGCATCGCCATCGAGATCGGGAAAGCAAAGTAGATTCCGGCGCCGAGCTGGATGGTGGTGATGTGCCGCTGCCCGACCATCAGCAGGACGCGGCCCACGACCTGCATGGGCCCGATCAGGGCGATGATTGCCATCACCACGGCAATGGGTACGTCGCGGGCCTCGAGCAGCGGAATCAGGTGGAAGCTCATGGCGGAAAAGGCGAGCCCGTAGCCGGCGAAGGCGACGACAAGCCCCCAGAAAGCCGGCACGCGCACGGCCGCGGCGAGCGGACTCTTCTTCTTGCCAGCCGCTCCTTCCGCCGGCGGTCGCACTTCGGCGATCGGCACCGCCTCCTCGCGCGGTCCCGGGACGAACAGCCAATGGATCAGGAAGGCGACGCCGAGATTGATCGCCGCCAGCACTTCGAGCGCCGGCCGCCAGCCGATATGTTCGATCAGGAGCTGCGTGAACGGAATGCCGAAGGTGCTGGCCAGCCCGCCCAGGAACGTCATCAGCAGGATCGCCTGCTTGTAGCGCGGACCATAGACGCGGGTGATCACCGCGAAGGCCGGCTCGTAGAGGATCACGGCCTGGCAGGCGCCCAGGCCGATCCACATGGCATAGAAGACCGGCAGCGACTCGACGCGCGACCAGACGAACAGCAGGATGGCCGCCAGCAGCGAGCCGCCGGTCATCAGCAGCCGTCCATGGCCGCGATCAATCCATGCGCCGACGGCAATGGAACAAAGACCAGCGGTCAGCAGGCCGGCCGACAACGCGCCGAACATCGAGCTGCGCGCCCAGCCAAGCTCCTGCTCCATCGGCCCGATGAACAGCGGGAAGGTGTAGTAGACGAGTCCCCAGGAGATGAGCTGGCCGATGGAGAGCATCCACAGGATGGTCGACGGGCGTTTTCGCCACGGTCCTCCTGCTCCACTCTTCGCCATAATGCTGCCGATCCCGCCGACTTGCTTCCAGGCGAGGACTGTAGAGTGAACTGTAACCGCGTGGAATCTCGTTCTCGGGAGGCAGGATGGCGGAAACCAAGCGCATCAATATCGCCCTTCAAGGCGGCGGCAGCCATGGCGCCTTCACCTGGGGCGTGCTCGATGCCCTGATCGAGGATGGCCGTCTGGTCTTCGAAGCGGTGAGCGGCACCAGCGCCGGCGCGATGAATGCCGCGATCATGCTGCAGGGCTGGGCCAACGGCGGACCGGCCGGCGCGCGTGCCGCCCTCGCCGCGTTCTGGGGCGAATTGGGCCAGATGGCGGTGTCCAGCCCGATCCGACGCACGCCGCTCGACCGTCTGCAGGGCAACTGGAACCTCGACGAGTCGGCCGGCGCCCTGTGGGCCGACATCATCCAGCGCACGCTCTCGCCGTGGCAGCGCAACCCGCTGAAGTTCGATCCGCTGCGCGATCTGTTGCGCCGGCACTTCAACCCGGAAGCGGTACATGCCTGTCACGAGGTCAAGGCCTTCATCGCCGCCACTAATGTGCGAACCGGCAAGGTGCGCATCTTCACGCGCGAAGAACTCACCATCGACGCGTTGCTGGCATCGGCCTGCCTGCCCAACGTCCACGACGCCGTGGAGATCGACGGCGAAGCCTACTGGGACGGCGGTTTCCGCGGCAACCCGCCGATCTGGCCGTTCATCTACAACAGCGAAAGCACCGACGTGGTGATGGTCGAGGTCGACCCGCCGTCGCGCACGGACGTCCCGCGCAGCAATGCCGAGATCGCCGACCGCCTGAACGAGATCACCTTCGGCGGCGCGCTGATGGCGGAGATGCGCGCCATCGCCTTCGTGCAGGAACTGATCGACAACGGTGCCATCACCGGCGAATTCAGCCACCGCCTGAAGAAACTACTGATCCACTCCATCGGCGATCCCGCCACGCTGGCGCCGCTGGGCGCGGTCAGCAAGTTCAATATCGAGCCGGAATTCCTCAATATGCTGTTCACGGCAGGCCGCGCTGCGGGAACCCGATGGCTGCTTGAAACGTTCGATAAGGTCGGGCGCGAGAACAGTGTCGATATACGTGCGCGCTTCCTGTGAGATTTGAACCGGAGACTTCATGCGCATCGGCATCGACCTCGGCGGCACCAAGATCGAAGGCATTGTATTGGGCGACGATGGGTCGGAACGGGCACGGATGCGCATACCGACGCCGCGTGATTGCTACGAAGCCACCGTCGAGGCGGTTGCCGGCGTGGTCCGCGATCTCGAAGCGAAGGTCGGCATGCGCTGCCGCGTTGGCGTCGGCCATCCCGGCGCCATTTCGCCGGCCACGGGCCTGATCAAGAATGCAAACTCGACGCGCCTGAACGGCCGGCCGCTCGACGTCGACCTCAAGCGTGCGACCGGCCGCGACGAGGTGCGGCTCTCCAACGACGCCAACTGCTTTGCCGTCTCCGAAGCCGCCGATGGCGCCGGCGCCGGCGCGGCGATCGTCTTCGGCGTCATCCTCGGCACCGGCGTGGGCGGCGGCATCGTGGTCGACGGCAGGCCGCTGGTCGGCGCGCAGGCGATCGGCGGCGAATGGGGCCACAATCCCCTGCCCTCGCCGCACGACGACGAACGGCCGGGCCCGGCCTGCTACTGCGGTCGCCGCAACTGCGTCGAGGCGTGGCTGAGCGGGCCCGCCTTCCAATCGCAGTTCGCACGCGTCGCCGGACGCGAGCTGAGCGCCACCGACATTGCCGAAGCAGCCGTGCAGGGCGACCGAGTCGCCGGCCAATGTTTCGATCTCTATTGCGACCGTCTGGCCCGGGCGCTCGCCAGCGTCGTCAACCTGGTCGATCCTGACGTCATCGTGCTGGGGGGCGGCCTTTCCAAGATGAAGGCGCTTTACAGCCGCGTGCCGGAACGCTGGAAAGACTATATCTTCTCCGAACGCGACAGCATTGCCACCAGGCTGGTTCCGCCCAAACACGGCGATTCGAGCGGCGTGCGCGGTGCCGCCTGGCTGTGGCCCGTTTGAATCCCGTTACCTGAACGGCGGTTCGTCGAAGCTGCGGAGCTTGCGCGAGTGCAGCGAGCCGATCTCGCTCCGTAACAGGTCAATCGTCTCCAGGCCGATATGAAGATGCTCGCCCACCGCCCGCTGGTAGAAGCGCGTCGCGGCTCCGGGCAACTTGATCTCGCCGTGCAGCGGCTTGTCGGACACGCAAAGCAGCGTGCCGTAGGGCACGCGCAGGCGATAGCCCTGGGTGGCGAGCGTGGCGCTCTCCATGTCGACGGCGATGGCCCGGCCATGGTTGATGCGCCGCCGCTCCTGCGACCAGCGCAGCTCCCAGTTGCGGTCGTCGTAGCTCACGACCGTCCCCGTGCGCAGCCGCCGCTTGAGCGCGTCGCCGCGTTCCCCGGTCACCCGCTCGGCCGCCGTCTGCAAGGCTACCTGCACTTCGGCAAGAGCCGGCACCGGCACTTCCGGCGGCACCAGCTCGTCGAGGATGCGGTCGCGGCGCATGTAGCCGTGCGCCAGCACGTAATCGCCAATAGTCTGCGACTGCCGCAGGCCGCCGCAATGGCCGATCATCAGCCAGCAATGCGGGCGCAGGACGGCGAGATGGTCGGTCGCGTTCTTGGCGTTGGAAGGACCGACACCGATATTGATCAGGGTGATGCCGCCCCGGCCATCGGCCCGCAGCAGGCTGTAGGCCGGCATCTGGAAGCGGTGCCAGGGCGCCGCTGCAATGGCGGCATCGGCGGCTTCCGGCGTATCGCCGCGCTGGACGATTGCGCCGCCCGGCAGCACGAGCGCCGTGTAGACGCCGTCCGGCCGCGCCAGCTCCTCCAGCGCCCAGACCAGGAAGTGATCGACGTAGCGTTGGTAGTTGGTGCACAGGATCCAGGGCTGGATCGTGCGCCAGTCGGTCCCGGTATAGTGGATCAGCCGCCGCAGCGAATAGTCGATGCGCACAGCGTCGAACAGGGCCAGCGGCCGCGGCCGGCCGTCCTCGAACTCCCAAAGCCCGTCGACGATCTCGTCGCCCACATTGGCGAGGACGGCTGTCGGAAAGTGACGCGCCAGCTCGGTGACCGAGAGCTCGCCATGGACGAACTCGTCGCCGGCCTCGGTGACGAAGGGATACGGGATCTCCTGGCTACTGCTGCCGACCTCGATTCTGGCGCCGAATTCCTCGGCCAGAGGCCGTAACTGTTCGAGCAGGTACTGGCGAAAGAACGTGGGCTGCGTGATCGTCGTCGAATAGAGCCCCGGCGCCTGGAACTTCGCCCAGGCCCGCCGCGTGAAGTGCACCGCGCCCGACGGCCGCCAGTCGACGCTGAGCTCGGGGTAGCGAAACTTCAGCCGCTCTTCTGCGGTCGGCACGGCGCCGGTTTCGGCGTAACGAGCCAGCGCTTCGCGCAACGCCGTGCACGCCGCCGTATGGAGATGTTCCAACCGTGCGACCGCCTGCTCCGGCGTCAGTCCCTTCTGGTCGGCGTCGCTGGCCGTCATCTGCCGCTCTCCCGTGAGACGGCCATCAGTATGCCCAAACCGGCGCTACTTGCACTCGGGCTTGGGCAGTCCCTCGAGACGGGTGATGCGATATTCGATGCCGCCTTCGCTCTGCTCGTGCGTCCCGTAGAGTTCGATGCCGTTGTCGAGCGTCACGCTGCTCATCTCGAACGCGGGCTCGCCCTGCTTCTTCGCATCGTCGTCGAAGAAGCCGGCGCGGTAGTAGATGCGGGTACGGCCATCGGCCAGTTCCTCCGCACCCTTGGGAATTTTCACATCGGCCAGACGCTTGGGCACCCGGCCGATCAAGGCGTTGACGGCCAGCGGCGGCTTCACCTTGTCACCGAAGAAGAACAATCCCTCGAAGCCGTTCTCGCCGGCCTTCGCGGCGCGAATGGTGGCGCGCAGGATGGCGGAGGGGAAATACGTGCCGGCCGGCAGTCTCACGGTCTGTCCTTCGGGATCGCTGAAGCGCGCTTCGCCCGAGCCGTCGTCGCCCAATGTCGCCTCGCCCTTGACCAGGCTGGCGCGGCGTCCGCCCGAGGTCGAACGATGCTCGAAGGTGAGCTTCTTGCCGTCCTTGCTCTCCGTCATCTGCGTCTGCTGCTCGCTGGCAACGGCACCGCGTTGACCGCTCAGCTCCAGCCGCAGGCGCTGGTTGGCCACATAGCCATCGCAGGTGAGCTTGAGTTCGTAGGCATAGCTGCCGGGCGCGCCGCCGCTCGGCTTGCCGTTCTCCAGCATCGTCACGGTATAGGCCGCCCGGTGCGGCGTCAGTTCCTGCGCCATGGCCGGAACGGCGGCGGCAAAGACGAAGACGGCGGGCACAAGAAGGCGGAGATTCAGCATCGCGGCCTCGGCAGGGCTTGGAGTTGGACAAGACGAGCATCGATGGCGAAGTCGCCGTAATCGAGCAGCATCGAACGGGTGACCCCGTTGCCGAGCAGGTCGAGAGCCAGCTCGTACTCCGGGTGGGCACCCTGGTCGTTGGCGGCGAAGAAGGCGAAGCGCACGCTCCACGACGGCTGGTTGCGCATCAGGGCGACGTCGCCGCGCACGACAGGGGCGCCGGTCTGGCGAGGCGAGCGACTGATGACGGCGTTGACCAGAAAAGCGCCGTCGAGCCGGGCACCGTCGAACACCGAGTAAGAGGCAGACTTGTCGCCGTCGCGCGCGTGGCGCAGGACCAGCGAAAGATGTGTCGTGGGAAACAGCGTCCCGGCCGGCAGGTCGAAGCTGCGGACCTCGGGCAGCGTGAAGTTCGCCCGGCCCTTGCCTCCCAGCGATTCGAGGTCCGCATTGCCGCGCAGTTCCTCCTCGATCTCCTGATCCTGGATGTTTCGCACACTGAAGCGAAGGGCAAGGCCGTCCTTGGTCTCGTAGCTGGTAAAGCTCGAATCGGTCACGAACTCATCGCCTTCGCTGCGCAAGAACCTGAGCTGGATGCGCTGCTTCACCTCCCAGCCCTCGCAGGCTTCGACGGTCTCCAGGACCATGCGGCCGCTCACGTCGACGATGCCGCTGTTGGGCCGCGCCACGGAGAGCTTCATGTCGTAGGTGGCACGATGCGGCACCAGCGGCGATTCCGCCGTCTGGGGGGGCTGTTGCTGCTGGGCGTCGGCGACCCTTATCCACAGAGCGAGCAACAGAAGCGCTCCGACGGCGGTGACGATGACCGCTGTTTGGGCGCGAGGACGGCGATAACTATAACTGGTCAACGGACACTGGCGTGGGGGCTAGGCCTTGTAGCCGACGGGCCAAGCGTAATATCCATGCGCGCGGAATACCAGAATGATCGCCTGCGTCAGGGCTGCACAGGGAGGATAGCGTCAATGGCAAACGGCAAGCCTCGGGTTCTCGCGACCCGCCTCTTTCCTCCCGATGTGGAAGCCCGCCTGTCTGCGAACTTCGACGCGGTGCTCAATCCACAGGACCGGATTTACGACGGCCCCGCGCTGGTCAAGGCAGCGGCCGGTTGCGACGCCATCATGTGCGCCGCGGGCGATGGGCTGAACGGCGAGACGATCGCCGCGCTGCCTGCCTCGATCCGCATGATCGCCACCTTCTCCGTGGGCTACGAGCACATCGACGTCGCCGCGGCGGCCAAGCGCGGCATCGCGGTCGCCAATACGCCCGACGTGCTGACCGACGCCACCGCCGACATCGCCATGCTCTGCCTTCTCGGCGCGGCGCGGCGCGCGCACGAGGGCGCCACGATGCTGCGCACCCATCATTGGATCGGCTGGTCGCCGACCCAGCTCATGGGCACGCACGTCACCGGCAAGCGACTCGGAATCCTCGGCATGGGCCGCATCGGCCAGGCCATGGCCGACCGCGCCCGCGCCTTCCGCATGCAGATCCACTACAGCAACCGCAGCAAGCTGGCGCCCGATCTCGAAAAGGGCGCGATCTTCCATGCCGATCCCGACGACATGCTGCCCCACTGCGACTTCCTCTCGATCAACGCGCCGATGACGCCGCAGACCCGCAAGTGGGTGAATGCCGAGCGCATCGCCCGCCTGCCCAAGGGGGCCATCGTGGTCAACACCGCGCGCGGTGGCGTGGTCGACGACGACGCCCTGATCGCCGCGCTCAAGAGCGGCCACCTCGCTTCGGCCGGCCTCGACGTCTTCGATGGCGAGCCCAAGCTGCACCAGGGCTACTACGATCTCACCAACGCGTTCCTGCTGCCGCACATGGGCTCGGCGACGGTCGAGACGCGCAACGCCATGGGCTTCAAGGCACTCGACAACCTCGAAGCCTTCCTGCTCAGGAAGCAGGCGCCGCCCGACCTTGTGAAGGTTTAGGCTTCTTCGGGGAGCGCGACGCGCTCTTGACCTTCTTGGTGGCAGGCTTGGCCGGCGCGGCCGTGGTCTTGGCTGCAACCGGGACAGGCGCCGGGGCGGCTGTCACAGGCTCTTGCACCACCACGGGCGCTTCGGTGGTGACTGGCGCAGGTTGCGGCGCCGTCTTGTAGGCGGCCTCGTCCCAGCTCGCAGCCGGTGCATCCGCACCGGAGCGCAGCGGCGGGCTGTACTGGACACCATCCTCGGAGACCTGACGCTGCGGCTCGTTGTAGTCGACGTCGTACGGATCTTCGCCTTCGGCACGCTCCGTACAGATCTGGCGACCACGGAAGATGCGCCACATGGCGCAATCCTTCTTGGTGACGACCGAGGCCAGATGGTCGGTCGAGGTCTTGTCCGAGGCGACGATGAATCCGCCGTCGGCAGCGTAGCTCGCCGCCGACACGGCAACCGGCACACCACAGGCGCCGGTCAGCAGGGACAACCCCAACGCCACGGGCAGGACGAAATAAATGGAGAGCCTGAAAGAGCTCATAATCTTCTTAATGAAAAGACTATAACCTCTTGAAGGTAATGTTTTTTCCTAGCCGGTCAATTTAGGCCAGACCTACCAGTCCTAGTCCTTCTTGGGGGGCGGCAGACGCAACCCGATGTGCAGCTCACGCAGCTTTTCGGCAGGCAGTTCGGTCGGCGCCTCCATCATCAGGTCGACCGCCTGCTGGTTCATCGGAAAGCAGATGACCTCGCGGATGTTGGGCTCGTCGGCCAGCAGCATGACGATACGGTCGACGCCCGGCGCGGCGCCACCGTGCGGCGGTGCGCCGAACTTGAAGGCGTTGAGCATGCCGCCGAAGCGCGCTTCGACGTCTGCATTGCTGTACCCGGCAATGCCGAACGCCTTGTACATGATCTCCGGGCGATGGTTCCGGATCGCGCCCGAGCAAAGCTCTATGCCGTTGCAGACGATGTCGTACTGCCACGCCTTGATGGTCAGCGGGTCCTGCGTCTCCAGCGCCTCGAGTCCACCTTGTGGCATCGAGAAGGGGTTGTGGCTGAAGTCGATCTTCTTGGCCTTCTCGTCGTACTCGAACATCGGGAAGTCGACGATCCAGCAGAAGCGGAACTCGTCCTCGGCAATGACGCCCAGTTCCTGGCCGACCTTGATGCGCACCTGACCTGCGAACTTCCAGGCGGCTTCCGGCTTGTCGGCGACGAAGAACACCGCATCGCCGTCCTCTGCCCCGGTCAGCGCCTTCAGCTTGGCGAGGCGGTCGCCCGTCACGAACTTGGCGATTGGCCCCTTCCCTGCACCGGCTTCGAGCACGATGTAGCCGAGACCAGGCTTGCCCTCGGACTGGGCCCAGGAGTTCAGCTTGTCGAAGAAGCTGCGCGGCTGGGCGGCGGCTCCCGGTGCCCGCAGGGCGCGCACGACGCCGCCCGCGGCCACGATGCTGGCGAAGACCTTGAAGTCGGAGCCCGCGAAGACCTCGCCGGCATCAACGATGCGCAGCGGGTTGCGCAGGTCGGGCTTGTCGGTGCCGTAGGTCAGCAGCGCTTCTGCATAGGGAATGCGCGGGAACGGGAACGGCGTCACCTTGCGCGGCGTCTCCCGGCCGAAGCTCGCGAACTCCTCGAACACGCCGCCCAGCACCGGCTCGATGGCGGCGAAGACGTCGTCTTGCGTGACGAAACTCATCTCGAAGTCGAGCTGATAGAACTCGCCGGGGGCGCGGTCGGCGCGCGCATCCTCGTCGCGGAAGCAGGGCGCGATCTGGAAGTAGCGATCGAAGCCCGACACCATCAGCAACTGCTTGAACATCTGCGGCGCCTGCGGCAGCGCATAGAACTTGCCGGGGTGCAGCCGGCTCGGCACCACGTAGGAGCGCGCGCCTTCCGGACTGTCCGCTGTCAAGATCGGTGTCTGGAACTCCATGAAACCCTGGTCGATCATGCGCCGGCGCAGGGAGGCGATGACCTGGCTGCGCAGCATGATGTTCTTGTGCAGCTTGTCCTTGCGCAGATCGAGGAAGCGGTACTTGAGGCGCAATTCCTCCGGCGTCGTGTCGTTTTCCTGGTAGACCGGGATGGGCAGCGGATCGGCCATCGCCTGCACGACCATCTCCGCCGCATCCAGCTCGACCGCGCCGGTCGCCAGCCGCGGGTTGACCGTGGAAGGTTCGCGGGCCAGCACCTTGCCGGTCACCGTGATCACGCTCTCGTTGCGCACGCCTTCGGCCGCCTTGAAGACGGGGCTGCTCGCGTCCACCACCACCTGGGTCACGCCATAGTGGTCGCGCAGGTCGATGAACAGCAGATTGCCGTGGTCGCGCTTGCGCTGCACCCAGCCCGACAGACGGGCCTGCTGGCCGACATGCTCCGGCCGCAACTGGCCGCACGTATGGGTTCGGTAGACAGAAGACATTACGTATTTTCCGGGTTTTAGAAGCCCGGCAAGAGGCACGGAAAGCGCCTTTAAGTCAAGGGAAGGCAGCCTTTCCGCAGGGGCCTTTGCCCCTCGCCGCGCCGCCCGCTATAGAACGCTCTTAATGAAGCTCATAACCACGACCGATGAATTGGCGGCTTTCTGCAAGCCGCTGGCCGATACCGAGTTCATCACCGTCGACACCGAGTTCATGCGTGAGCGGACCTACTGGCCCAAGCTCTGCCTGGCCCAGGTCGCCGGCCCCGAGGACGCGGCGGCAATCGACGCGCTGGCCGATGGCATCGACCTCGCCCCCCTCGACGAACTGATGGCAAACCCCAAGGTCCTGAAGGTCTTTCACGCCGCCCGCCAGGATCTCGAAATCTTCCATTTGCGCCTGAACCAGGTGCCGGGTCCGCTGTTCGATACCCAGGTCGCCGCCATGGTCTGCGGCCACGGCGAAGCCGCCTCCTACGAATCGCTCGCCACCAAGCTCGCCAAGGCCAAGATCGACAAATCCAGCCGCTTCACCGACTGGAGCCGCCGGCCACTCAGCGAACGGCAGATCACCTACGCACTCTCTGACGTGACGCACCTGCGCGTGGTCTACGAGAAGCTGAAACGCCAGCTCGACAAGTCCGGCCGCTTCTCCTGGATTGCCGAGGAAATGGCGGTCCTGAACGATCCCGCGACCTATCGCGGCGACCCCGAACTGGCCTGGCGGCGGCTGAAGCCCCGCGGTTCCTCGCCCCGCCTGCTGGCGATCCTCAAGGAAGTGGCGGCCTGGCGCGAGCGCACCGCACAGCGGATCGACATCCCACGGCAACGTCTCCTGCGCGACGAGCAGCTGCTGGAAATCGCCAGCCACGCGCCCAAGACGGTCGAGGAGCTGGCCATGACGCGCGGCCTCGGCCGCGGGTTCGCCGAGGGCTGGCAGGGACGCGAGCTGATCGAGGCGGTCGACCGGGCCCGTGCCCTGCCCGAGTCCGAGTTGCCCGCGCGCGAGCGTCCGGCCGAACAGATTCGCGCGCCCGGCGCGGTCGTCGATCTGCTGCGCACCCTGTTGCGGTTGAAGGCCGAGCAGGCCGGCGTGGCGGGCCGCCTTGTCGCGAACGCCGACGAGCTGGATCGCATTGCCGCCGGCAAGCGCGATGTCCCGGCCCTGAAGGGCTGGCGGCGCGAGGTGTTCGGCGCCGATGCAGTCGATCTGATCGAAGGCAGGCTCGCCCTGGCGCTGTCGGGCGAGCACGCCAAGCTGATCCCGATCCCGGCCGACGCAGAAGCAGAAGTAGAAGCTTAGGTGACAACGATCATCGGCTTGAGATCGAAGGCCTCGGCCGCGGTCTCGAGCCGGCGGGCGGTCACGTCGCCCAGGCTGCGGCGCAGGTTCGACGGCACCAGCAGACGCAATTCGCGCTCGCTGCGGCGCAGCTGGAGCTGCGGCAGCAGACCGGGTGCCCCGCCGCTCAGATTGTAGGCGAGCCGCAGACACGCGCCGAGGCGCTTGGCATAGGCGCGACCGCGGCCATCCGACAGCCGAAGCGCCGTATCGATCATCGCCGACTTGGGATCGCTCTTGTAGCGGTAGGTCAGCGCCATCGCGAGCACGGCCCGCTCGCGATGGTTCATTCCCGGCGACGGCAGATGCAGCACGCGGAAATAGGCCTGGTCGGCCCGATAGTCCGGATGGTCGTCCCAGGAGATGTCGCTGAGATGGCAGGCTGCGGTGCGCAGCACGCGGTCGGTCTCGCTCTCGCCGGCGAAGGCGGGCGTCAGCCAGTCGAAGATTTCCTGCGGCGAGAGATCGAAGCGACGCCAGCCGGCGCCCTGCTCCTCGGCAAAGGCGATCAGCGGATGGCGCGCGCGCTCGGCAGCGCTCAGCCGCGAATAGTAGAAGCCCTCGCGCAGACCGAAGGCCGAGAAGACGACATTGCGCGGCTTCAGGGCGCCGAGCAGCCGGTCGAGCGCCAGGCAGGCCAGAGGCAGCGTCTCGACACGACGGCGCGACACGCCCGGCATCTTCTCCAGCGACTTGGCGCTCTGCACCGCGATCAGCCGCGCCACCGCGCGCGCCTCGTCGGCCGGAATTTCGTACTGATGGATGATGTGCAGCGGATAGCCCGCCTGCTCCATATGCAGCCGGGCGAAGGCACGCCACGCGCCGCCCACGGCATAGAAGGTCTTGCCCTGCTCCTCGCGTAGCCAGCGTACGCTTTCGATGGCCTCGACGATGGCCTTCTTCGGATCGCCGCGCCCCGACGACATCAGCCGCAGCGGACCGACCGGCAGCGTGCTCGACGCGCCCAGCCGGCCGTTGCCGAGAACCGCCAGTTCGAGGCTGCCGCCGCCCAGATCGCCCATGACGCCGTCGGCATCGGGCATGCCGCAAATGACGCCGTTGCCCGAGAAACGCGCCTCGTCCTGCCCGCTGACGGTATGCGCCACGATGCCGGACCGGCTGGTGATTTCGTGCATGAAGTCTGCGCCATCGGCGGCGTCGCGCACCGCAGCCGTCGCCAGCAGATCGAGCGACGTCACCTTCATGTTATGTGCGAGAGTCATGAAGCGGTCGATATTGGCCAATGCCATCTCGACGCCTTCCGGATTCAACCGCCCCGTCGCGTCGAGGCCGCGGGCGAGACCGCAAAGCACCTTTTCGTTGAAGACAGGCAGGGGCGCCCGGCTCGCCCGTTCATAGACGACCAGACGAATGGAGTTCGAGCCGACGTCGATGATCCCGACGCGGCCCCGATCAAGGGGGTCACGTATCTCGGGGGCGCCTGCGGTGCGTTCGCCGTCCATGCGCGCTCCGTCTAGCCGAAACAGATCGAGATTGCAGCGCCGGATTGCAGCCCTTCGCGGGGCGCGACCCGACGCCGCTCCCCGGTCACGAACTCAGGACAAGGCGCGGTACAGCACCACTCAGCTTCAGGGCGCTGCCCCGGCCCGAGAGAGACGGGTTCGTCATGAAATAGTGATGCGCGATGAAGGGTTCCTTTGCTGCACGGGGCCGGCGGTATTCGCCGTCCGGCGCCATCAGCCAGCTCTGCCCGTCATCCTTCAGGTTCGCGACCATGATCTGGTCGAGCACCTGCTCGCGCACCGTCTGGTTCTCGACGGGACACAGCAGCTCGACGCGGCGGTCGAGGTTGCGCGGCATCCAGTCGGCCGAGGAGATGAATACCTTGGCGTCGAGCGACGGCAAGGCCTTGCCGTTGCCAAAGCAGACGATGCGCGCATGTTCGAGGAAGCGCCCGATCATGCTCTTGACGCGGATATGCTCGCTCAGCCCCGGGACGCCGGCCCGCAGACAGCAGATGCCGCGGATCACCAGATCGATCTGCACGCCGGCCTGCGAGGCGGCGTAGAGATGGTCGATCAGCTTGGCATCGACCAGCGAGTTCAACTTGGCCCAGATCGCCGCCGGACGGCCCGCCTTGGCATTGGCGATCTCGACGTCGATCAGGCTGATCAGCGTCGGACGCAGGGTCACCGGCGCGAAGGCGATCTTCTCCATCTGCTCCGGCCGCGCATAGCCCGTCATATAGTTGAACAGACGCGCGGCGTCGCGACCCATCGCGGGATCGCAGGTGAAGAACGAAAGGTCGGTATAGATGCGCGCCGTGATCGGGTGGTAGTTGCCCGTGCCGAAGTGGACGTAGGTCCGCGTCGCCTGCGCCTCGCGCCGCACCACCATCGAGACCTTGGCGTGGGTCTTGAGATCGATGAAGCCGTAGACGACCTGCACACCCGCACGTTCGAGATCGCGCGCCCAGCGGATATTGGCTTCCTCGTCGAAGCGCGCCTTGAGTTCGACCAGCGCCGTCACCGTCTTGCCGGCCTCGGCCGCCGCGATCAGCTCCTTGACGATCGGCGAGTCGGCACTGGTGCGGTAGAGCGTCTGCTTGATGGCCACCACTGCCGGATCGCGCGCAGCCTGGCGCAGGAACTGCACCACGACGTCGAAGCTCTCGTAGGGATGGTGAACGACGATGTCCTTGGCGCGGATGGCGGCAAAGCAGTCGCCGCCGAAGTCGCGGATGCGTTCGGGGAAACGGGCATTGTACGGCGCGAACTTGAGGTCGGGCCGATCGTCGACGATGATCGCCTTCACGTCGCCGATGTTGAGCATCAGATCGAGATGGAAGACGTGCACGGTCTGCGTCTGCACGGGAATTTCGAGCTGGTCGAACAGGAAGTCGCGCAGCTCGGCCGGCATGGCGCTATTGACCGAAATCGAGATCAGGTCGCCGCGACGGCGGCGCTTCAGCGCGCTCTCGTAGAGCAGCACGAGATCCTCGGCCTCCTCGTTGATCTCGACGTCGCTGTCGCGGATCACACGGAAGAAGGCGCGCTCGATCACCTCGTAGCCGGGAAACAGACGCGGCAGGTAGATGTCGATCAGATCTTCGAGCGGCAGGAGGCGGATCTCCGGCCCGGGCAGCCGCACGAAGCGATCGACCTGCGGCGGCAGCGGCAGCAGCGCCATCAGCGGGCGGCGGTCGTCCTTGCGGTGCAACTTCAGGATGCCCGAGAAGCCGCCATTGGGAATGAACGGGAACGGATGCGCCGGATCGATCGCCAGCGGCGTCAGGATCGGGAACACCTGGTCGATGAAATACTGGTCGAGCCAGTTGCGTTCGTCGCCGGTCAGCTCGCCGGCATCCAGCACGGCAATCCCCGCCTCGCGCAGCTCCCCCTGCAGCGCCGCCCAGACATCCTGCTGATGTGCCATCAGGATGGAGGCGCGGTCGCGGATGGCCGAGAGCTGCTCGGACGGCGTCATGCCGTCGTCGCTCAACTGCGTCGAGCGGGTCTGCAGCATGTCGACAAGACCCGCGACGCGAACCATGTAGAATTCGTCGAGATTGGCTGCCGATATCGACAGGAAGCGCACCCGCTCCAGGAGCGGATGGCGCGGGTTGCTGGCCTCTTCGAGGACCCGGGTGTTGAAGGCCAGCCACGACAGTTCGCGATTGATGAAGCGGCGGGGACTGTCGGATGCTATTTCGGGGGCCGGCGTCTGATCCGCCGTTGTGTTGAGCGCGTCCATGTGGACCCCAAGCGGGGTACTCTCCCTAAGGTTCATTGAAACGGTATCGTCTCTACATGACCATGTCATGGCAATTCAGTAATCCATTGATCTGAAAGGTTCTTTCCGGTCTATCGCATGAAGACAGTCCTCCTCCTGCGGCATGCGAAATCGGCCTGGGACAACGCCGCCCTGAGCGACCACGACCGCCCGCTGAACCGGCGGGGCGAGCGCTCGGCCGCCGTCATGGCCGATCATCTGGCGGCCGAGGGCCCCCGCCCCGACCTGATCCTCTGCTCGACGGCGATGCGGACGCGCCAGACCCTGGCGCCGCTCGTGAAAGCCCTGGGCCTCCCCGCACCGCCGATCTCCCTGGAGAAGGAACTCTATCTCGCCTCCGAGGATGCACTGCTCCGGCGATTGCAGAGGTTGGCGGACGAGGTGAAGACCGTCCTGCTGATCGGCCATAACGACGGGATCGGCCAGCTGGCCGCGATGCTGGCCGGTCATGGACCTGAACCGGCCCTGTCCGAACTGCGGGAAAAATATCCGACGGGGGCGCTGGCGACGCTGCGCCTGCCCCGCGGCCCGTGGAGCGCCCTGGCCCCGGAAGCCTGCGAGCTTCAATCCTTCGTCAGGCCGCGCGATCTCGACAGGAGCTGACGTCCGATGAATCGCAGGGGTGGATGGCTCGCCGCGCTGTTCGTCGGCCTAGTCGCCGTCGCCGGGCCCCTGCCCTGCTGGGCATGGGGAGCCACCGGCCACGAATGGATCAGCGGGATCGCGATCGAGAAACTGCCGGACTCGATCCCCGTCTTCGTGCGGACGCCCGAAGCCATCGCCGAGATCGCCGTCATGGGGCGCGAACTGGACCGCTCCAAGGGCGCCGGCCGCACGCACGACGCCGAGCGCAACCCGGGCCATTGGGTGTCGCTGGCCGACGACGGCTCGGTCGTCGGCGTCCTGCCGCTGGCCGACCTGCCGGAGACGCGCGAGGACTACGACACGCTGCTGCGGGCCAAGGGCTTTACCCAGTACAAGGCCGGCTACCTGCCCTATGCGATCGTCGACGGCTGGCAGCAGCTCCGCAAGGATTTCGCCTACTGGCGCGCCGCCAAGAAAGGAATCGAGACCGCCTCCTCGCCCGAGGAGCGCGCCTGGTTCGAATCCGATCTTCGACTGCGGGAGATGCTCACCCTGCGCGACCTCGGCGTGTGGAGCCACTACGTGGCCGACGCCTCGCAGCCCCTGCACGTCTCCGTGCACTACGAAGGCTGGGGGAACTATCCCAATCCCCACGGCTACACGACCAAGGACATCGACGCCTATTTCGAGGGAGAGTTCGTCAGGGACAATCTCTCGCGCGCCGCGATAGCCGCGAAGGTCGGGCCCTATCGTTCGTGCGATTGCTCGATCGAGGCGCAGACGAAGGCGTTGCTGCTCGCCACGCTGGCCCAGGTCGAGCCGCTCTACACGCTCGAAAAGGACGGCGACCTCAAGCCCGGCGGCCCGCAGGGCATTGCCTTTGCGACCGACCGGCTTGCCGCCGGCGCCACGGCATTGCGCAACATGATCGTGGACGCCTGGCTCTCCAGCGCCGACACGCCGGTCGGCTACCCGATGGTGAACGTGCGGGATATCGAAAGCGGAAAGGTCCGGGCCACGGAGAAGCTGTTCAAGGGCGATTAGGGGGCGATCAGGGCAGTTTGTGATCTTCCTCGTGCTCAGCCTGATCTCTAGATTTGCTGCTGCGTCGCCGGCACGAGAGCGCGGTGCATCGCGAGACCTCAGGAGACCTGACATGCGCCCAGCCGGCATCCTTGCATTGGTCTTGTCGTTGATCGCCAGCAGTCAGGCGCAGGCTCAGCGAGACGGCGCCTACACGACTCCCGCGCCGTTCATGGAGCTGTTCTTCGACTTCAGTGGCAACGAGGAGCGCGACTATCCCGCCGGCCGGCCGACGATCGGCCAGATGCTGAGCGAGGCCGAGCTTGGCCTGCTGCGCAGCCACGCGGCACCGCCGCCTCTGATCCTGGTCGTCGGTTCCGACATCCACGTCTATGACAGCGGCAGCGGCGCGCGGCTGGCGCAGGCGCGCTTCCGGGCAGACCGCAATAGCGGGTTTTTCGAGATAACGGCGATCAGTCACATCGGCCCGGCAATGGCCTACCTCGCCCAGATCAAAGCCGATGGCGACCCGCGCTGGAAGGAGCGTCTGGCATCGCTGGTCGACCACGTCCGCAAGGTGCGTGCACTCAACAGCCGCGCGGCGGACAACTGGCTCGACCGGCTCGATCCCCCCTCCTGGCGAACCCACAAGGACCAGATCCGCGCCATGGTCGACTATGCCTGCGCGCGCGCCATCGACTATGCCGGTTCGCTCGGCGACGGTACCCGCTTTACCGTCGCGAACGTGAATGACGACTTCTTCAACGGCAAATCGGCCGCGTACCCGATCCCGTTCCGCAACGTCATGATCGCCACGTTCATGCTCGACACCGTGCGCACCGCGACCGAAGTGCAGCGCGCATTGGCGCAGGCAAAACTCGACTGGCCCAACGCCCTTGTGCTGGTGAGCAGCCGGGCCGGCAGCAACGTTTCCGCGGGCCTGACCGACGGAACCAATTGGCTGGTGAGCTTCCTGCAGGCGGCATCGGGCTTTACCCTCCCCGGCCAGCGGATAAAGATCGCGCCCTACATGGAGATACGCCCCGGCCTCGGCGACGCGCAGCTAGCGGCGGATAGTCTCAACTACTACACGAGGCAGGTCTGGGGGCCGCTCTACTACCGCGAACTGATCGCCGATCGCGTCTTCTCCAACATCCCCACTATCTACCTACCCGGCCGGCCGGCGCTGCCGGGCGACCCAGGCATCACGTCAGCCGACGCGATCGACCAGTTCATGATCCGTCTCAAGCACTCGCTGCGGGACTCGCGCGAGATGCTGTCCAACACGGTCGCCTTCTGGATGGTAAACGAGCTTGGCCGGAAGAACTGGGATCCGGCTGCGGTCGACATACCGGGCCTCACGACGGGACTGCCCGCCAACCTGCCGGGCTATCCTGCAATCACCCTCAAGTGATCTGCGTTCGTCACGGCTGCGCCACGACGACAAAGGCGGTCCATCGCGGTGCCTTACGCGAGGCCGAGGCCCATGCCGCCGTCAACGCGGAGAATCTGGCCCGTGACGAACTGGGCTTCGTCTGAAGCCAGATACAAGGCGGCATAAGCCGTGTCGTAGCCCGTCCCCATCTTGCCGCGCAGGGGAACCTGCGCATCGCGCGCGGCGCGAACCTCGGCCGTCGAGCGGCCCGTCGCCTGGGCAATTCCGGATACCGCCATCGGCGTGTCCATGAAGCCCATCATGATGGCGTTGGCCCTGATGCCGTGGCGAGCGTTGGACTGGGCAACGTGCGTCGTCAGCCTGTTCACCGCCGCCTTGGAAACTTCGTAGGCAAGCTGCGTCGCGCCGCTGGTCGCCGCCAGCGAGGAGATGTTGACGATCGCCCCGCCCTGCCGTTCGCGCATCGCCGGAAGGGCCGCCTTGATCGTCTGCCACATGCCCTTGAGGTTCACGTCCAGGATCCGGTCGAACACCGCCTCTTCGAGGCGATGGGCGGGAGCATCGCCGCCGCCGCCGATACCGACGTTGTTGACGAGAATGTCCAGACGGCCATGGCGTGCGAGCGCCTGCTCGACGATGCGCGCGCAGTCGGCGGCATTCGTGATGTCGGCGGCCAGAGAGGATACGGCAGACGCCGCGGAAGTTTCGCGCGCGATCTCGTCGGATGCGATCTGATCGGCCGTCTTCTGCGCCCGCTCGGCAATCCTGTCCACGCAGAGCACGGTCGCCCCCTCGCGGGCGAGCAACTGCGCAATGGCGGCGCCATTGCCAATCGTTTCACCCGGCGTCTGTCCGGCGCCGACGACGACGGCGATCTTTCCTGCAACACGTTTGGCCATCTCGAATCCCTTGCTTGCGAGACGCCGAGTTTGGCCACCGCCGCACCGAATGCAAACGCATTGGCGCCGCTTGTGCCGCCCTGCAACTACTCTGCGATAGGCGCAGCAGGGATTGCCGTGCGATGGCTTCGGTTCCGTACGAGAGCCGCCCCGTCCGCAGGGTCCTCCGGGCTTCAGGGGCCCGAAGGACCGCGGCAACGGCTGCCTTACATCTTCTTCCAGTCGCCCGACTGCTCGAAGGCAAACGCCGCCTTGTAGATCGTGGGCTCATCGAAGTGCTTGCCGACCAGCATCAGCGAAACCGGCAGACCATCCGACATGCCGCAGGGCACGGCCATGGCGGGATGATGGGTGATGTCGAACGGCGCCGTGTTGGAAATCATGTTGAGCGCGCGCTCGACATAGAGTTCGCGCGGCGCGTCGGCGGGCGGCAACGGCGTCGCCTTCAGCGGCGTCGTCGGCATCATCAGCAGGTCGAAGTCGTCGAGCGCCTTGTCGTAGGCCGCGGTCAGCAGCCGCGTCTGGTTCATCGCCTTGCCGTAGTAGCGGCTGCCGTAATAGCGGCGGATATAGGTGCCGAACATGGTGAACAGCTTGGTCGTGTCCGACATCTCATTGGCCCGATTGCGCCAGTTGCGATGGAAGTCCATCAGGCTGGTGACATAGAGATCGGGCCGGCTGACGCCGTAGCCGTCGCCCCACATCATGGTCTGGGTCAGGCCCTCGGTGCCGATGGGCATCCAGAGCGCCGGCGCGACCATATGCATGGGGATCGAGACCTCACTGACCTCGGCCCCCAGCGCTTCGTACTTCTTGGCCGCCGCCCGGACCTTGGCGTTCACGTCCTTCTCGGCGTTGGCCTGGGCGAAGCCTTCCGTCACGAGGCCGATCTTCATGCCCTTGATGTCGCCCTGAAGCGCCTTGGTGTAGGGGTGCGTCTTGACGTTGATCTGGCGCGAATCGTAGCCGTCGGGGCCGGCCAGCACCTCCAGCAGGAGGGCATTGTCGCTGACATTGGCGGTCATCGGGCCGGTATGATCGACGTAGATCTCGATCGGCATGATGCCGGTATAAGGCACCAGCCCATGGGTCGGCTTCATGCCGTAGGTGCCGGAGAAGGACGACGGCATGCGGATCGACCCACCCTGGTCGCCGCCCAAAGCCATGTCCGCCTCGCCCAGCGCGACCAGCACCGCGCTGCCCGACGACGAACCTCCGGCCGAGTAGCCCATCTTGTGCGGATTGTGCACCGGCCCCGTCGCATTGGTGTGGCTGCCGCCGGACAGGCAGAAGTTCTCGCAATGCGCCTTGCCCACGATCGTGGCCCCCGCATCGAGCACGCGCTGCACGACCGTCGCGTCGATGTCGGGCACATAGCCTTCCAGTGTCGCGGCGCCGTTCATCATC
Source organism: Reyranella massiliensis 521 (assembly GCF_000312425.1). GTDB lineage: Bacteria > Pseudomonadota > Alphaproteobacteria > Reyranellales > Reyranellaceae > Reyranella > Reyranella massiliensis. The sequence continues at coordinate 2,438,119 of NZ_HE997181.1, forward strand.
GGCACGCCAGCCAGCATGATGTTGTCCTTCAGCACCACGGTCTTGCCCTTCAGCTTGCCGCGGGCGGCGCCTTCAACCTTCGTTTTGACGTACCAGGCATTGTGCTTGTTCTCGTCGCCGGTCGGCCGATAGCCCGGCGTGCGCGGATACTTCACGCGCGGCAGGTTGTCAGGCATCGCATCGACGACGTTGTAGGCCGCCACGCTCCCCCGCATGAGGTCGATGTAGGACTTCACGTCGGCATCGGTCAGCGACAGGCCGACATCGGCTGCCACCTCGCGCAGTTGCTCTTCGGTCGGAACTTGAACGGCCATGGCTTCCTCCTCTTTCAGTCGATACCGGATTCAGGGTGCGAGATGCCGCATCAGTTGCGGATCTGACTTCACGGCGGCAGCCGCACCTTCGAGGGCGACCTGGCCGCGATCCATCACATAGGCGTAGCTGGCGACTTCGAGGGCCAGCTCGATATGCTGCTCGACGAGGATGACCGCCATCTCGCGCGAGAGCTGCTTCAGGCGGTCGGCGATCTCCTCGATCACCCCGACCCACACGCCCTCGGTCGGCTCGTCCAGCATGATGAGCTTCGGCCTGCCCAGCACGGCGCGGCCGATCGCCAGCATCTTGCGCTCGCCGCCCGACAAGGTGCCGGCCGTCTGCGACAGGCGTTGCGCCAGCTTGGGAAAGAAATCGAGCACGTAATCCATGCCCGAGCGATCGGGCTGGCGTACGCAGCCCAGCAGCAGGTTCTCGCGCACCGTCAGCTTGGTGAAGATGCCGTGCTCCTGCGGCACGTAGCCGATGCCGCGCCGCACCCGGCGCTCCGCCACTTCCCGCTCTACAGCGGCGCCATCGAAGCGAATCCTTCCGGACATGGGCGGCAGTTCGCCGAACAGCGCCTTCAGGAGGGTCGACTTGCCCGCACCGTTGCGGCCCAGCACGGCGACGGCGCCGCGCGCCGGCGCCTCGATCGAGACGCCGAACAGCGCCTGGCTGCGGCCATAGCCGGCGCAGAGGCCATCGACCTGCAGGAGGCTTGAGTCAGACACGGGTCGTAAACACCTGCTGGACCTTGGAAGAGCGCTGGATCGCCTCGACATCGCCCTGGTCCAGCACCTTGCCCTGGTCGAGCACGGTCAGCCGGTCGCAGATGTCGCGGATGAAATGCAGATCGTGCTCGACGATGATCAGGGAGCAATGGGCCTTGATCGGCGCCAGGAGCTCGCCGGTGACGCGCCGCTCTTCCGGGCTCATGCCGCCGGTCGGCTCGTCGAGCAGCAACAGCTTCGGCCGCAGCGCCAGCGCCATGGCGATCTCCAGCCACTGCTGCTGGCCGTGGCTCAGCTCGCCTGCCAGGTCGTCGGCACGATCGATGAGCCGGAAGCGTTCGAGCAGACTCGTGACGTCGGCGTCAAGCGCACGGCGCGACAGCGAGAGCAGCAGCCGCGACAGGCTCTCGGTCGACTGCATTGCCAGCAGCACATTGTCGTAGACCGAGAGTTCCGGGAGCACGGCGGTGATCTGGAACTTGAGGCTGAGACCGGCACGTGCACGCTCATAAGGCGTGGCGCGCGTGATGTCGTGGCCGTCGAACACGACGGTGCCGCTATCGGCGAAATGCGCACCGGCGATCGCCTTGAGCAACGTGCTCTTGCCCGAACCGTTGGGGCCGATCAGTCCATGAAACGTCCCCGCCTGCACGTCGATGTCGACGCCATCCAGCGCCTTCAGGGAACGGAACGTCTTGCTGACGTTGCGGATTTCGAGGAGCGCCATGGCGGCCTCACCCGTCCCGCCGGCGCCGGCCGTAGGAGCCGATGCGCTCGCGGTCCGACACGAAGAGGCCGAGGATGCCCTTGGGCTGGAACATCACGACGCCCAGCAGAATGAGCCCGAGGATCACCGGCCAGATCGGCTTGATCGCGTCGATGTCGGACAGCACGTACGACAGAACCTCGACCGTCACCGCCCCGAACACGGGACCGATCAGCGTGCCCGATCCGCCCAGCAGGCTGTACAGCACCGCCGTCGTCGAAAGGCCCGGCCCCATGTTGCCGGGACCGATGAAGCCCTGGTGGTAGCTGTAGAGCGCGCCGCCGAGGCCAGCGACCAGACCGGCCAGGGAGAAGACCACCGCCTTGAAGAGCTGCACGCGATAGCCGAAGAAGGCCAGCCGTTCCTCGTTCTGGCGCATGCCGGCCAGCACCAGCCCAAGCTGGGACCGTTTGAGGAAGCGCGCCCCGACATAGATCAGGATCAAGAGCGCCAGGGCGAGGAAGTAGAAGGCCACCCCTTCGACGAATTCGTAAGCGCCGATCTTCAGCAGCTTCACCGAGGACAGGCCATTGCCCGCGCCGACATACTGCCAGCCCGACACCAGACGCTCGGCGGCATACGCGCCCGTGAGCGTACCGAGCGCCACGAAGATCGTGGTCGGCGGCTTGCGGCCCAGCAGCAGGAAGGCCGCGAACAGGGCCGCCAGCAGCAGGCCGACCAGCATGGCGAGCGGCAGCGTCCCCCAGAGTTCGCTGAACTCCAGATCGCGCCCGACCAGCGCGATGGCATAGCCCGCGACGCCGAAGAAGAGCGCCTGGCCGAAACTCATGATGCCCGAGAGGCCCCAGCACAGGTCGAAGCTGATCGCGAGCAGCGAGAGGATCAGGACATTGGTCGCAAGGGTGATGAGGTCCGTCCGCTCGCTCAACACCATCGGCACGATCAACGCGACGACCAGCGCACCTCCCTCGATGTAGGGAAGGACTCGACGGAACGCAGGGGAGCGTGTTCCCCGGCGTTCGGACACACGCTCGGCTACCACGGCCATCCGGACGCTTCCCTGGTCAGCATTCCTTGGGATCGACCATCTTGTCGCTTTCGATCACCGCGTAGCGCGTCTTGCCGGCATCGACTTTGCACTGCGCGATGTACATGTTCATCCGGCAGTGCATCTTGCCGGGTACCATCTCGGCGCCGCCGCCGGGTCCCTGGTCGATCTTGGCCTTGTCCATGGCGGCCGACACCGGATCGCGCGCCAGGTCGCCGTTCGTTGCCTTGACCGCCGCCTCGTAGAGCTTGATGCCGCGATACATGCCGGTCGAGGCGGAGCCTGCCGTGAACAGATACTTGGTGTCGGGGAAGCGCTTGGAGTAGTCGGCCTGGAGCTGCTTGCTGAACGGATCGTCGACCGACTGGAAGTAGTCGAGACAGCTATAGAGCCCGTCCATCTCCTGGGCCGGGTGATAGTTCAGCAGGTTCTCGTCGTAGTAGACGCAGCTCAGGACGCCGCCGTTCTTCTGAAAGCCCGATTCGTAGAGCTGCTTCACGAAGGGCTGCAGGCCCGGCGGAATGACGGTGTTGAAGACACAGTCGACCTTGCCATCGCGGATCTTGCCGATGGTCGCCGAGTATTCGGCCTGGTCGAGCGGATAGTATTCCTCGAACACGACCTCCCCGCCGTTGGCCTCGATGACCTTGCGGGCATACTTGTTCAGGAGCTGCGGCCAGACATAGTTGGCCGACGGCAGGGCAAAGCGCTTCTTGCCGGCCGTCTTGATCAGATAGGGAATGAGCTTGTCGCACTGCTGCGCCGGCGTCGGCCCCGTGCAGTAGAGCGACTTGGTGCACTCCTGCCCTTCGTAGAGCTGCGGATAGATGTAGAGCGTGCGGCCGCGATTGACGATCGGGTCCTTGATCGCCTGCCGCATCGCCGAGGTGATGCCGCCCAGCACGACATTGACCTTCCGCTCCTGGATAAGCTTGCGCACGTTGCCGACGGCGATCTTGGGATCGGACGCCGTGTCTTCGAGGAAAAGCTCGATCGGCCGGCCGGCGACCCCGCCGCTCTTGTTGATCTGTTCCACCGTGAACTGCGCCACCTGCCAGTTGGCGTTGCCGGACGGCGCGATGGCGCCCGTGATGTCGGTGGCGATGCCCATGCGGATGGGATCGGCGGCAAAGGCGCCCTTTGGCGCCAGCATCCAGCCGCCACCCCCGGCGATCCAGCCGGCGGCACCAAGCGCCCCGGCGCCCAAGAGACGTCGACGACCCAGAGAATGCACCTTGTCGCTCATGTTCAGAGCCTCCCCTGCGTAATGAATCCTTGTGGACGGAACTTCACGATTACCAACGCGATGATGAAAACCAGCGGATCGGCGAGCACCGGCATGACGAGCCAGGGCAGGCCCGCTGCCATGCCGCCGACGACTGCGGCCCCCAGGACAGGCCCTTCGAAAGTTCCGACACCTCCCAGCATCACCGACAGGAACGCCTGCACCAGGAAGCGCGTGCCGATATCCGCCGAGAGCTGGTAGAGCGGCACGATGAGCGCGCCGGCCAATCCGGCGAGAGCTGCGCCGAAGGCGAAGGTGAAGGCGTAGAGCCGCGACGTCGAAATCCCGCAGGCTCTCGCAAGGTTGGGATTTTCAAGCGACCCGCGCACCTGCAGGCCGACCGAAGTGCGCGCCAGAAACAGCCACGTCCCGGCGATGACGCACGCCGTAACGACGACGATGACGGTGCGCCAGATGGAAAAGTCGACGCCGAAGACCGTGAAGGCGCCCGGCAGCGGTTCGGAGATCGACTTGTAGTGGCCGCCCAGCAGCCCGCGCACGATCTCGCGAATGACCAGGCCGACCGCGTAGGTTCCCAGCATCGCGATGATGGGCGAGGCATAGAAGCGCCGGATGACCAGCCGTTCGAGGACGAGGCCGATCAGCGCCAGCACCAGTGGCGCGGCCAGGATGCCGGCCCAGGCCGACAGGCCGCTGCTTTCGAAGACGTAGACGGTGTAGGCGCCGAGAAGGACGAACTCGCCGTGGGCAAAATTGAAGATGCCCATCATGCTGGCGATGATTCCAAGCCCCAGCACGATCAGCACCATCACCGACATGAAGGCGAGCAGATCGAACACAAGCTTGATTTCGATACCCATGGTCACCGCATGCGATCGCAGCCACTGCGGCCCGACGCGTTGGCTACGCGAGAACCGCACACCCCATGTATTTAAAACAGAAAATTTTCACTTTTCAAATAGTTTAAGTTCGGCGCCCAAGCGTCAGAACTTTTCGAGCAACTTGAAGTCGAAGCCGTCGGCTTCCGCAAAGTAGATCGGCATCTCGGCGCGCCGGTGACGCAGCCCGACGGGCCCCCGCCCTCCGCGATAGACCATGTTCGACGCACTGCTGGTCAGGCTGGGCAGGTGCAGCGTCTCGGACTTGCGCGCCAGCGCCTCCAGGAAATAGAGCGCTTCGTAGTTCGCCTGTGCCACGGCGCCCGGAACCGGCGCAGAGGCTCCGAACGCCTTCTGGTAGGCGGCGAGGAACGCTTCGTTGGATGCGGTTCTCACGCTGGCGAAGTAGCCGAAGGCCGCGAACAAGTTCGTCGTGTTGTCGGCGCCGATTCCCAAAAGGACGGTTTCGTCGATGCAGTTTGCCAGCCGCAACACCTTCTCGCTGAGACCGTATTCGGCGAACAGCCGGTTGAAGAGAATGCCGTCGAGGCCGATGAGCGAGATGAAGACGACATCGGGTTGCAGCGCCCGTATGCGCTCGACATAGCGATGATGGTCGTCGTTGCCCAGCGGGACGAAATCCTCGCCCACGACCCTGCCTCCGGTCTCGGCGATGTAGCTCTTGACCTCGCGATGCGAGAGCCAGGGCCAGACATAGTCGCTGCCGATCAGATACCAGCGTCGGGCATGCTTGCGCTCGGCCAGCCAGGCAATCGCCGGGCGCGCCTGTTGCGGCGGGGTCTCGCCGATGGCGAACAGGCCGGGCGTTCGTTCGCCGCCTTCGTAGATCGAGGGATAGATGTAGGGGAGATGGCCGGCGAATGTCCCGCGCAACGACATGCGAACCGCACTGATATGGTTGCCGACGATGACATCGGCGCCATCGAACTCGACGATGTCTTCGGCGTCGCGCGTCACCTTCTCGATCGCCGCGCCGCTATCGACGACGGTGAGTTCCAGTTCGCGTCCCAGGATCCCGCCGCGCGCATTGATCTGATGGGCGGCGAGAACGGCGCAGTTGAGCGACGACGGCCCCCAGATACCCGCTGTGCCGGTCATCGTGACGAAGTGCGCGACCCGTAACTTGGATTTGTCCCGCCGGAGCGTTTTCGGCAGGCCGGGAAGCAAGGCGCCGGCAATGGGCGCGCCTCCACCGGACCCAAGGGCCGAATATGGCGCCTCGAGCATCAGCACGGGTCCGCAGCCTCGTCGACAAGACTCAAGGGAGATCGCCGCATGTCAGCCTCCGTATCCTGCCATCATGAGCCCCCGGCCACGCGTCCGAAACCGTCAACCGCTTCCCCCGCTGCCCGGACAGGCTGCCGCCAAATATTGTTGAATTTTCAACAATTGAAGCACATATAAAGGCGCATCGTCGAGCATGCATGTTCCGTGCCTTTGGCAGGTTCCGAGGTCGCCCGTGTCAAATTCTTCTTCCGCCGATTCACCTATCACCGTGCATCTGGCCTATCTGCTTGCTCAAGCGAATCGCGAGATCAACCGCCAGCTCGACGCACGATTGCGCGCCGAGGGCGTGCCCGTCGAGCAATGGCGCATCCTCAAGGTGCTGTCGGATGGCAACGGACGGTCCATGGGCGATCTGGCCGAAGCGGCCCTGCTCAACCATCCGACGCTCACCAAGACCATCGACCGCATGGTCGCCGACTCGCTCGTCTATCGCATTTCCGATCCTGCGGATCGCCGCAAGGTCCTGATCTTCTGTTCGGACCGCGGCAAGGAGCTGGCGAAGCGCCTGGCGCCGCTGGCCCTCGGCCAGGAAGCGCACATCGCCAAGAACTACGGCGGTAAGGCGACCGCCCAGCTCAAACGACTGCTCGAAGACTTGATCGAGCGCGCTGGATAACGCCCTCATGCAATCGATTGCACGAGGCGGTTCCTGGCAGGGAGTGCCCTACCAGGTCATGCGCAGCCCGGCGGAGATCGCGTGGGTGTCGTCGCGGCCGGTGATCTCGCCGTCGTAGCGGGCGTAGATCGAGGTCGAAGCGCCGATCTGCGTGTTGAGGCCGAGGCCGACCACGGCCGCGTCGCGCAGGGGCTGAGCGCCGTAGACGGTGAAGGGCACGGCCGGTGCACCGGCGAAGGCCGCCGTGATGGGCCGCGACGTGTCGGCATATTCGTGCGCCCAGCCCAGCCGGATCGTCACGCCCAGCGGCCGTTCCATCCCCACCGGGATGTTGGCGCCGAGATCGGCACCGATGATCGTGCGCACCGAGGTGGTGTTCTGCTGCGCCACGCCGAGGTTCAGCGACTGGGCGCCAGACTCGGTGAAGGGGTTCTGCGACACCGCCACGGTCTGGAAGCGGGCGAAAGGTGTGATCGTCGCCTGCGCCGCTTCGAGGAGGCCGATCCGGTAGCCCGCCTCGATCTGGCCCAGGAACTGGTTGGCGCCGGTCTGGCCGCTGGCGATGCGGGTGGCCAGGCCCGGGATCGCCATCACCCGCTGCATCCGGTTGTCGCTGTAGGCGTAGCCTGCCAGCGCGTCGACATAGAGACCGCCCTGGTTGAACGAGGCGTAGAGCGCGGCGCTGTAGGTGTCGGCGTTGCCGTTGCCCATGAAGCCGTTCACCCACTGCCGGCCGCTCGAGTAGCCGACGGCAAGGCCCACCAGGAAGCGCGGGTCGAGGCGATAGTCGACGCCGATGGCGGCGCCGCCGAGATTGTAAGTGAGCGTGCCCGCGTTGGTGTTGCCGCCGACGCTGCCGAAGCCGCCGAGGCCGCTCATCCAGGCTCCCCACTTGGGCAGGTCCTGGGTGTCGCAGGCGACCGTGCAGGCCTCGGCCAGCGCCACGCGCGTGGTGCCGGCGCCGTTGCCGTTGCGGGCCTGCCCCACCTGCTGGCCCAGCGTGTTCATGAACACCAGCGAGGCGCCGATGTTCACCGTGCCGAAGCCGGTATAGGGCTGGCCGCTGATCGCATCGAGCGCCGCCGGTCCCTGCTGGGTGTCGAGCCCGGCCAGGGCATTCAGCACCGTGTTGAAGTCCCCGGTCGCCGTCGGCGAGGCGATGTCCAGCGCCGTGCCGACGGCATACTGGTTGCGCGTCTGCGCGCCCGAGGCGAAGGCGCTCGCCGTCTGGAACAGCAGCAGATACACGTTGTTGGCGTCGTAGCTGAGGCTGGGCGTCAGGAAGGCGAGATTGCTCGTGACACCGCTATAGGTGCCCGTCAGGCCGCCGGTGGCCGTGACGATGGTGTAGGTGGTGTTGCGCTGATAGGTGCCCGATGCCGCCAGCACCTGCACCGTGGCGCCGCCGCCGATCGCGGCTGTGCCGGTGGCGACGATCTTGTCGTTCTGGCCGCCGCTGTTGACCTCGACCTGATAGACGCCGCCGGTCTGTACGAAGTTGCCGGTAACGTTCAGCGTGCCGATCGAGTTGCCGGGCGCCAGGACACCGCCGTTGGAGGTGAGCTGCCCGATGAGCGTGCCGCTGCCGCCGAGCATGCCGCCCGCCCCGATCGCGACGTTGCCGGTCAGGCTGCCGTTCACCGTCAGGAGGCCAGCCGACACCGTCGCGCCGCCGCCCACGACATTGTTGCCGGTGAGGATAAGCTGTCCGGCGCCGGTCTTGGTCAGGCTGCCCGTGCCGGAAATCGCACCGGCATAGGTCCCGTTCGTCGTCTGGTCGAACACGAGGGCGGCGTTGTTCACAATGTTGCCCTGCAGGCTGGCCGAGTTGCCGGTCAGCGTGCCGCCCGACACCACAGTGCCGCCGGCGTAGCTGTTGGTCCCGGTCAGCGTCAGATTGCCGGCGCCGTTCTTGGTGAACCCGCCCGTGCCCGACATGTTGCCGGCGTAGGTCCCGTCGACGCTCTGGCTGAACACCACCGCGGCATTGTTCGCGATGTTGCCCTGCAGGCTGGCCGAGTTGCCGGTCAGTGTGCCGCCCGACACCACAGTGCCGCCGCTATAGGTATTGGCGCCCGTCAGCGTCAGATTGCCGGCACCGCTCTTGGTGAACCCGCCTGTGCCCGACATGTTGCCGGCATAGGTCCCGTCGGTGCTCTGGCTGAACACCACCGCGGCGTTGTTCGCGATGTTGCCTTGCAGGCTGGTCGTGTTGCCCGTGAGGGTACCACCCGACACGGTCGTGCCGCCGCCGTAGCTGTTGGCGCCGGTCAAGGTCAGATTGCCAGTGCCACTCTTGGTGAGCCCGCCCGTGCCGGACATGACGCCGGCATAAGTGCCGTCGGTGCCTTGGCTGAACACCACCGCGGCGTTGTTCAGGATGTTGCCCTGCAGGCTCGTCGTCGTGCCCGTGAGCGTGCCGCCCGACACGGTCGTGCCGCCTGTGTAGCTGTTGCTTCCCGTCAGGGTGACGTTGCCGGAACCACTCTTGGTCAGGCCACCCGTACCGGACATGTTGCCGCCATAGGTGCCGTCCGTGCTCTGGCTGAACACGACGCTGGCATTGTTGACGATGTTGCGCTGCAGGCTGCTCGTCGTGCCCTGCAGGATGCCGCCCGATACGGTCGTGCCGCCCCTGTAGGTGTTGACGCCGTCGAGGATGAGCGTCCCCGCGCCGGTCTTGGTCAACGCGCCCGATCCCGAGATCGCGCCCTGCAGGGTGAGTTGATTGCCGTTGGTGTCGAACGTGCCGCCGGGGGCGCTCAACGTGATCGGCCGCGCGATGGTGAAGCTTGCCGTCGCCTGCAGCGTGCCGTTGATCAGAGTCAGCCGCGTACCGGCTGCACCGAAGGCGCTGTCGGAACCGGCCTGCACGGTGCCGCCGGTGATGGCCGTGCCGCCGCTGTAGGTGTTGGTGCCTGTCAGGGTCACGGTGCCGGGGCCCATATAGGCGATGTCGCCGCTGCCGCTGATGTTGCCGGCAAAGACGATATCGTCGGAACGGTTGAAGGCGAGCGTCCCCTCGTTGAAGACGTCGCCCGCGATCATGCCGGTGGTACCGCCATTGCCGAGCTGCAGGATGCCGCCCGAGATGATCGTGCCGCCGCTGTAGGTGTTGTTCGCCGTCAGGATCAACGTGCCGAAGCCGGTCTTGGTAAGCACGCCGTCGCCCGACATGACGCCCGCATAGGTGCCGTCGGTCGCCTGGTCGAAGACCACGCGCGCATTGTTCTCGATGGCGCCCTGCAGGCTCGTCGTCGTGCCGGTCAGCGTGCCGTCCGACACCACGGTGCCGCCGCTGTAGGTGTTGGCGCCTCTCAGGGTCACGTTGCCGGAGCCTGTCAGAGTGAGGCGGCCGCTGCCCGACATCGTGCCGAAATAGGTGCCGTCCGTGCTCTGATTGAAGGTCACGGTCGCGTTGTTGACGATGTTGCCCTGCAGGCTCGTCGTCGTGCCCTGCAGCGTGCCGCCCAGCACCGTCGTGCCGCCCGTATAGGTGTTGGCGCCGGTCAGGATCAGGGTGCCGCTGCCCTGCTTGACCAGCGAACCCTCATAGCCGCCCTCCTGGCCGCCGTCGGCGATCACGCCGGCAAAGGTCGTGTCGTTGGCCGTGCCGACCGTCAGGCTGTTGCTGCCCAGCGAGATCTTCGAGCCAGCGACACCGGCGAGATCCTGGATCGTGCGGCCACCGCTGGCGCCGGAGAGGTCGAGGCTCGCGCCGGCGCCCGCGAGGTTCACCCCACTCGACGTAGCGACACTGCCGTTGTCGTAGAGCACCAGCGTCGCGCCCGCCCCGACCATCGTGGCGCCGGTATAGCTGTTGTCGCCGGCCAGCCCCTGCGCGGCATTGGCCGCCAGGACGAGCCCGCCGCTGCCCGAGATGACGCCGGTGAAGCCTCCCGTGGTGCCGGTGATGGTGAGCGTCTGGTTGCCCAGCACGACGCTGAGGCCGCTGCCGCTCGAGCCGCGCAGGCCGCCGACCGTGGCGCCGTCGGTCGTTCCCGAGATGTCGAAGGTCGCCACGCCGCCCGCGAAGCTCGGCGAGAAGGCGACGTAAAGCGTGTCGGCGATCGAGCCCGCGCCGGTCAGAGTCAGGCTCGCCCCCTGGTAGATCTGCGTGACACCTCCATAGGTCGACACGCCCGACAGCGTCAGGCTGCCTTCGATGATCGTCAGCGCGCCCCGCGTGACGCCGGGCCCGGCATCGACGATCGTTCCCGAGAACGTGCCCGTGGCGTTGTCCAACACCAGCTCGATGCTGCCGAGCTTCACCGTGCCACTACCGGCCAGGTCCGTGATCAGGCTGGCGGAGCTGCTGGTGCCGCTGACGTCGAAGGTCGCGCCGCTCGCCACCGTGACGCTCGAGTAGGAGATAATGCCCGAGCCGACCAGCGCCAGGGTGCCGCTGGAGATCGTCGTCGCACCGCTAAAGCCGCTTATGCTTTCAAGGGTCAGCGTCCCACTGCCCTGCTTGGTCAATCCGCCGCTGCCCGAGATGCTGCCGCTGAAGGTCGTCGAGTTTGCCGTACCCACCGTCAGCGTATTGCCGCCCAGCACGATGAACGTACCGGCGACACCGCTCAGGTCCTGGATCGTCTGGCCGCCGCTGCTGGCGGAGATGTCGAAGGTGACACCGGCGGCTGCGAGTGCGACGCCGCTCGACGCCGCGATGCTGCCCGTTCCGGCCAGCGCCAGCGTACCAGAAGCGATCGTAGTGGCGCCGGCGTAGAGGTTGGTTCCCGAGAGGGTCAACGTCGCGCTGCCCGTCTTGGTCAATCCGCCCGTATCTCCAAGAGGCTCGATGATGCCGGCGAAGGTCGTGTTGACGGAAGAGACGACGGTCAGGGTGTTGGCGCCGAGAAGAATGTACGACGAATCGACACCGCTCAGGTTCTGCACGGTCACCGACGAGACGCAGCTGCAGCCGATGTCGAAGAATGCGTTCGCGCCGGTGAGATTGAGACTGCTCGACGTGGCGATGCTGCCATTGCCTTCGAGGATCAGCGCCGCATTGCCCTCGATGGTCGTGGCGCCCGTGTAGGTGTTCACGCCGTTCAGGATCTGGAGCGCAAGGCTTGCAATGCGGAGGCTGCCGCCTGTCCCGCCGCCGATGCCGCCGTCCTGGATCACCCCGCCGAAGAAGGGCGAACCAACCGTGATCGTGAGTTCCTTCGCACCCAGGGCAACGATGCCGCCGTTACCGCCGGTATCGATCAGACCGAGGATGGAAGCACCCGAATTCGTCTGGGAGATGTCGAAAGCCCCTGTCCCCAGGCCGCCGACGAAGTTCACACCGGCGTTGACCATCGAGCCCGCGCCCTTGAGGGCCAGCGTGCCGCCGCCGCGGATTTCTGCCGGGCCGCTGAAGGTCGAGGTGCCCGACAAAGTGAGCGTGCCGCCCCGGATCTGGATGCCGCCAAAATTGCCGCCATCGTCGATCGTGCCGGAGAACTCGGTCGAACCGTCTGTGATCCGCAAGACATTGGCACCGAGCTGGACCGTGCCGGCCCCCGCCAGTGTCCGGATGTTGTTGTTGAAGACGTTGTTGCTGATGTCGAAGGTGGCGCCGCTGGCGACCGTCACCACGGCGGACTCCGAAATCCGGCCGCCGTTCGCCAGCGCCAGAGTACCGGCGCTGATCGTGGTGGCGCCGGTATAAGTGTTCACGCCTTCGAGGGTCAGGACACCGCTGCCGACCTTGATGAAGGACCCACCCAGCGCCCCGCCCAGCCCGTTGTCGGCGATGACGCCGCTGAAGGTGGTCGAGTTCGCCGTCCCCGCGGTCAGTGTCCGGTTGCCCAGCGCCACGATACTGCCCGCGACACCGCTGAGGTCCTGGATCGTCTGGTTGCCGGCGCTGCCCGCGATGTCGAACGTGGCACCGGCGGCCGCGAGATCGACGCCGCTCGACGACGCGACGCTGCCGCTGCCGGAAAGCGCCAGCGTGCCGCCATTGACGGTTGTCAGGCCGGCATAGGTATTGACGGCGGTGAAGGTGAGCGTGCCGCTGCCTGCCTTGGTGATGCCGCCGAGACCCGAGATCGCCGTCGCCAGCGTGACGTCGTTGCCGTTGGTATCGAAAGTGCCGCCGTTGATACCGATCGCTTCCAGCCGTGGCGAAATGTCGATCGTGTTGCCGGTCGCCCACTGCACGCCGCCGCCGCTCAGGGTGACGTTGCCGGTGCCGAAATTGTCGAGCGTCGTGAAGTTGATCAGGCCGCCGATGATCGCCGTGCCACCCGTATAGGTGTTGGCACCGGTCAAGGTCAGCGTGCCGGTACCCTGCTTGATCAACCCGCCGTTGCCGCCGAAATCGTCGATGACGCCGGCGAAGGTCGTCGAGTTGGCCGTCCCCACGATCAGGCTGTTGTCGCCGAGGCGGACCGTTGAACCGGCGACGCCCTGGAGATCGTTGATCATCTGCTGGTTGAGGCAACCGCAGGAGATGTCGAAGACGGCGCCGTTGCCGGCCAGATTCACGATACTCGAACTGGAAATCGCCGAGTTGTCGTCCAGTTCCAGCACGGCATTTTCGTTGATCGTGGTGGCGCCAGTGTAGGTATTCACGCCGGAAAGTATCAACGCGGCGCCCGACGCCAGGGTGATCCCGCCGCCCGTGCCGCCACCGAGACCGCCGTCCTGGATGTTGCCGTAGTAGTCCCCGATGCCCGTGATGGTGAGCGTCTTCGAACCCAGCGCGATCACGCTGCCCGTCAACGGGGCATCCGCGATACTGGAGACGGTGGCGCCGCCCGCGGTCAGCGAGATGTCGAACACTGTGCCCGACCCGCCCAGGAAGATGACGGCCGACGAGGCGATGCTGCCGGAACCCGACAGTGCCAACGTGCCCGCGTTCACATTCGTGTCGCCGGTATAGTCGTTGTTGCCGCTCAGGATGAGCGTACCGCCGCCGGACTTGGTCAGGTCGCCCGCACCGGTAATCAGTCCGCTTTGTGTGAGTGTCGTTCCGTTCGCCACCTCGAAGGTTCCGCCGCCCGCATTCAGCGTCGTCGAACGCAACATGGTGAACGTTGCCGTAGTCTGCAGCGTGCCGCCGCCGAAGGTGAGGCCGCCGTTTGTGCTTCCGAGACCGTTGTTTGCCGAGATCGAGATCGTGCCGGCGTTGATCGTCGTTCCGCCGGAATAGGAGTTGGAGCCCGACAGCGTCCAGGTGCCGGCGCCCGTTTTCAGGATCGAACCGCCGCCGGCTATGCTGCCGCTGAAGGTAGTGGACTCTCCGTTGCCACCGACCGCAAGCTGAACGGCTGAGTTGAAGGAGACAATTCCGCTTCCTGCAATGGACCCCATGTCCGTGTTGGCTGTCGTGGTGACGACCAGTCTCGAACCGGAATTTAGCGTGAGTCTGGCCTGATCTCCCCTCGAGGTATCCCAGAGGGTGATGTAGGCACTGCTGCCGCTCAAGGTAATTGTTGCATTGCCGAGCGAAGCGGTATGGCTAGCAGCTATGTCGACGTCGCCGGTGGCGACGACCGTGGCGTTTGCCGCCGTCGATGACCCGTTGAAGAAAAGATTGCCGCCGTCCGTGATTTCGAAGCGGGCATTCCCAGCGCCTGCCGAGTTGAAGAAGGAGATGTTGCTGCCGGACGTCGATGACGTGAGCGTCTGCACTTGCGCCGAATTGTTGGTGATACCAGTGCCCCGAAAGAAAAGAGCGCCTGTCACATTGACCGTGTAGGCTTTGGCGTCGCTGTCGAAGACGAACGCTCCGACATTTTGAATGTTCGAGATATCGACGATGGCAGAGGCCGTCGTGCCGGAGAATGTTGCTGTGCTGGAGGATCCAGGTACCGACGCCGGATTCCAGTTGCTCGCCAGGGTGTAGTCGGAGGTTGTCCCCACCCAGGTTTGAGCGACTGCGTCCAACGGCGTCAGCGCCGTAGCGCCCAAAAGACACGCAACAGCCAACCGCGCCGTGCGCGCCATCTTCACGCTACGCATTCCCACCGCCCCCAAACCCCACCACAGGCCTTGGGAGTCCCTCTAGCACATCAACTGTAATATGTCTCGCCCGATGCAACTAGGGCGGTTAGATTTGTTGCCGCTCAGTAGGTGCCGGGGTACTGGCCGCCATCCATCAGGATGTTCTGGCCGGTCATGTAGCCGGCGTGGACGCTGCAGAGGAAGGCACACATCTTGCCGAATTCCTCGGCGGTACCGAAGCGGCCGGCGGGATGGGCCTTAGCGTTTGCCGCATACTCCTCCTCGAACTTGACCCCGGCCTTGGAGGCGCGCACGCGCATCGTGCCGCGCAGGCGGTCGGTATCGAAGGGGCCCGGCAGCAGGCCGTTGATCGTGACGCCGTTACGGATGGTCTTGCGCGCCACGCCGGCGACGAAGCCCGTGAGGCCGGATCGCGCGCCGTTGCTGAGACCGAGAATGTCGATGGGCGCCTTCACCGAACTCGACGTGATGTTGACGATGCGACCGAAGCCGCGCTTCATCATGCCGTCGACCGACGCCTTGATGAACTCGATGGGCGTCAGCATGTTGGCGTCGATCGCCTTGATCCAGTCGTCGCGGTTCCAGTCGCGGAAGTCGCCCGGCGGCGGGCCGCCGGCATTGTTCACGATGATGTCGGGCTCGGGGCAGGCCGCGAGGACCTGGTTGCGGCCGGCTTCCGTCGTCACGTCGACGGCGACCGCCGTCACCTTGACGCCGAACTTCCTGGCGATCTCGTCGGCCGTCGCATCGAGTTCCGACTTGGTGCGGGCGTTGATCACCAGATCGACGCCCTCTTCCGCCAGCGCCATCGCGCAGCCCTTGCCCAGTCCCTTGCTGGCCGCACACACGATCGCCTTGCGGCCTCTGATACCCATATCCATGACGTGTTCCTCTCGAAAGTAATCGGATTCTTACTGTCGTCCTGAGCGCAGCGAAGGACCTCATCGCCGCACGCGACAGGAGTTCTCCGTTGCCAACGCCATGAGATCCTTCGCTGCGCTCAGGATGACGGGGGCGCCGCTTCAGTTCACGCGCGTCCAGAGCTGCGTTTCGCCGAACATCGGCGTGCCGACATAGCCGCGCAGGCGCAGCTTGCCGTCGGGTTGCAGGGTGATGTTGGCGTTGTAGGTCTTGCCGTTCTCGCCGTTGTAGATCTTGCCGTCCTCGAAGGCGTTGGGATCGGACGTGGCCTTGAAGCCCCAGATGAGCGGCATGCCGAGCACCTTGCGGCCGCGCAGCGCCGGGTTCTCGTTGCGATAGTCGGTGGCGGCGTCGGGTGCGACGACCTTCTTGTCCGGCCCCTTGGGATCGATGAGGCCGGCAACGAAACCGCAGATCGGGCCGTTCGCGGCATCGGGGCATGGCCCGATCTTGACCTGCGCCACGCCCGACGCGGTGAGCCACGTGCCGGCCACACCCTGCTGCGCCGAAGCTGTCGACGCCAACAGGCCCAATACTGTAGCCAGAACCAACGTCTTCTTCATCGTCTTCCTCCCCCTCACGACGCTCCGCCGATTTCGGCCAGCACGTCGATGGCCAGCCGGCGGTCGATCTCGCGCCGTTCTGCCAGCGCACGCCGGTCGAGCGCGGCGACGACACGGCGGGCCGCTTCGGCCGAGCGTTCCATGCGCGACACGAGATACTGCACGACACCCGCGCCGGCGTGCAATTGCCGGTCGGCGAGTTGCTTCAGGATGATCGAGCCCAGCAGATCGTCGTCGGGCGGCGCGACGGCAACGGCCGGTGCGGCCCGCAACCGCGACGCCAGATCCGGCAGGGCGATGGCCCAGCGCGCCGGCGGCTCCGGCGAGATCAGCAGCAGCGAGCCCCGCCGCTCGCGCATCAGATTGTAGAGGTGGAAGAGCGCCCGCTCCGGCGCGCGCTGCGCCTCCTCGATCACGATGGCGGGCGATGCGGCGGCCAGCTCGGTCAGGTCGGCGACGCTCTTGCCGTCGAGGTCGGTGCCTTCCATCGCGACCGCCCCGCTCTGCACGGCCCAGATACGGCCGAGATGGGTCTTGCCGCAGCCCGTGGGGCCACTCAGCGACAGAGCCGGCGCGGGCCAGTCGGGCCAGCGATCGATCCAGGCCAGCGCCTCGCGATTGCCGTCGGCCACGACGAAGTCCTCGCGCGCATAGGTCGGCGGTGGAAGCGCGAGATCGAAGGTGAGTTGGTTCGCCATGACGTTCCGGCTGGCCGATCAGCTCGCGGTCCCGCGGTAGATGTCGCTCTCGCGGTAGCGCGCCAGGAGATGGCGCACGATCACGCCGGCCACAGCGGCCACCGGAACGGCCACCAGGACGCCGACGAAGCCGAACAGCGAGCCGCCCGCCAGCAGCGCGAACATGATCCACACCGGATGCAGCCCGACCCTATCCCCCACCAGCTTGGGCGAGAGCACGTTGCCTTCCAGCGTCTGGCCCACCAGGAACACCGCCGCGACCTTCGCGACGCCCATCCAGTCCGGCGGAAATTGCGCCAGCGCCATGCCGAGCGCCATCACCGCGCCGACGAACGTGCCGACAAAGGGAATGAACGAGATCGCGCCGGCGATGAGCCCGATGACCAGGCCGAACTGCAGGCCGACCAGCGACAGGCCGATTGCGTAGATCGAGCCCAATGCCAGGCAGACCAACGCCTGGCCACGCACATAGCCCGCAATCGCCGCGTTCGATTCACGAGCCAGCTTGCGGATCGTATCGGCATGGTCGCGCGGCAGGGCGCTGTCGATGGCCGCCAGCACCTTCTCCCAGTCGCGCAACAGGTAGAAGGTCACGACCGGCGTGATGAACAGCAGGCCCAGCAGGTTGATGATGGCGACGCCGCGCTGCGCGACGGTACCGGCAATGCCGCCCGCGACCGCGAACGCCTTGCCGGCCCATTGCGTGGCCTCGGTCTGAAGATCGCTCAGGGTGAGCGGCGACAGGCCGAATCTCTCGCGCAACGGTTCGACCAGCGGCTGGATGCGCTCCGCCACCTTCACGATATATTCCGGCGTCTTGACGATCAGCGCCTGCAGCTGGCCGAACAGCGGCGGCAGGATCGCCATGAAGAAGCCCACGGCGATCAACGCCGCCACGATCGTCACGGCCGTCGTCGCCATGGTGCGAGACAAGCCCATCCGCTGCAGGCGCAGGACGACGGGGTCAAGGAAGTAGGCCACCACCATGCCGACGACGAACGGCAGCAGGATGTCGTTCAGCAACCACAGGATCAGCAGGAAGGCGGCGGCCGCAATGACCCAGAAACGCCAGCGGCCCGAGGAAGTCACCGAGGCTGCAGGCGCCACTGGTCGGCGTCCTTGTCGAGCTGCAGGCCCGCCTGCGCCAGGATGCGCTGCAGTTCTTCGGGCGTGCCGAAATAGTCGAGGCGCAGTTCGGCGCGATCCGATTCGAGTTGCTTCACGGCCACGTTCTTGACCGCCGGCACCGAGCCCAGCCGCTGGCGAACCTGCACCCAGTCGCCCAGCGCGCGGATCGGCACGACGACATCGAGCGAGTCCTGCGAGTCGCGCCGCACGGTCGCAATGCCGCGCCAGTCCTCTTCGACCTTGGCATGCACCTTCTTGGCTGCATCGCCGAGCTGCGCGGCGTCGGCCAGCGACGTCTTGGCGATCTCGGTGCGCTGGCCGGTCTGCGTGTCGTAGCGCATGCCGCTCACGGTGAGCGGCCCGGACGCCTTGTCGCCTTCGACCGTCACCACGATGATGGTCGGCATGCGATAGCGCGCATTGAGCCGCGAGAGGGCCGAGATGTCGCCGACATAGGCTTCCTCGGGCGACATCGCGCCCTGGTCGGTCTGGTCGCCGCGCATCACGGTAACGGGCACCGCGCTGTTGGCGCCGCTGTTCGCGCCGTCGAGCTGCTGCCAGGCGTCGCGCCAGGGATTGCGGTCGTCCAGGGGCTGGAGGCCGTCCCGGCCCTTCCACAACGGCACGATCAGCGCCGGCTTCTGGACCGTCTCGACGGTCTTGGCGCCGGCCCCGCTCATCCACGCCTTCACCTGGTCGGGCGCGAAGACGACGGTCAGCGTGCCGATATAGCGGCCGGGCGCGGAACGCTCGCGCACGAATTCGACGCCGCGCACCATGCTGTCGAGCTGCGCCTCGCCGACCTGCGGCAAGCGGGCGCGGTCCTCCGGCGCCACCATACGATCCACAAGCATCTGCAGGGCCTTGCGGCGGGCATCGCGGATGCCCTGGTCGCGCGCCTTTATGGGGTCGGGGCCCGTGGCGTCGACATCGACGCCCTCGACGGTATACGCATTTGGAGCCTGCGCCAGGGCGGCTCCCGACAGGATGCCGGCAGCAAAGGCCGCGAGGAGCGCGGCGACAATCGTGGAGAACCAGCGTCCTATCGGCATTGCGGGGGTCCGGTTTTTGGCTATGTTCGCGCCACCTGTTTAGCATGAATGAGCCCGGCTTGAAGCCCGACGCCCCTCACGACGATTCTCCCGACGCCGCCGCCGAAGCGCGCGGCCACAATCGACCGCCTCTGACCTACAAGGATGCGGGCGTCGATATCGATGCAGGCGACGCGCTGGTCGAGCACATCAAACCGCTCGCACGCAGCACGAATCGTCCCGGCGTCATGGGCGGGCTCGGCGGCTTCGGCGGCCTGTTCGATCTCAAGGCCGCGGGCTTCAAGGATCCCATCCTGGTGTCCGGCACCGACGGCGTCGGCACCAAGCTCAAGGTCGCCATCGAAGCGGCGGTGCCCGATACGGTCGGCATCGACCTCGTGGCGATGTGCGTGAACGACATCGTCGTGCAGGGCGCCGAGCCGCTCTTCTTCCTCGACTACTATGCGAGCGGCCGGCTCGACGTCGATGTCGGCCGCCGCCTCGTCGCAGGCATCGCCGAGGGCTGCCGGCGTGCGGGCTGCGCGCTGGTCGGCGGCGAGACGGCCGAGATGCCCGGCATGTACGCCGACGGCGACTACGACCTCGCGGGCTTTTCCGTGGGCGCCGCCGAGCGCGACGCGCTGCTGCCGCGTGCCGACATTGCGGTCGGCGACGTCGTGCTGGGTCTCGCGTCGAGCGGCCCGCATTCCAACGGCTATTCGCTGGTCCGTCGCGTCGTCGAGCGCAGCGGGCTGAAGTATTCCGACAAGGCGCCCTTCGCCGGCACGTCGCTGGGCGAGGCGCTGCTGGAGCCGACGCGCATCTATGTGAAGCAGGTGCTGCAGGCAGTGCACGCGACCGGCGCGATCAAGGGCCTGGCTCATATCACCGGCGGCGGCTTGCCGGGCAACGTGCCGCGCTGCCTGCCGGACGGTCTGCGCGCCCGCCTCGACGCGCGGCGCTGGACGGCGCCCGCCGTGTTCCGCTGGCTGCATGAGGTAGGCCAGGTGCCGACCGACGACATGCTGCGCACCTTCAACTGTGGTCTCGGCATGATCGTCGTGACGGCAGCCGCCGATGCCGAGCGCGTGGCCAAGGCGCTGACCGACGCCGGCGAGACGGTGCATCACGTCGGCACCATCGAGCGCGCGCCGACCGACGAAGCCGACTGCGTCGTGGACCACGCCGACACTCTATGGCGAAGCTGAAGGTCGGCGTTCTGATCTCGGGACGCGGCAGCAACATGGCGGCGCTGATCCGCGCCGCCGAAGCCGCCGACTATCCCGCCGAGATCGCCTGCGTCGTGAGCAACAAGGCCGACGCGCCGGGCCTTGCGATCGCGGCGGCCGCAGGCGTGCCGACGGCGGTTGTCTCCCATCGCGACCATCCTGACCGCGAGGCGTTCGATCGTGCGGTCTCCGCGGAGCTGGAACGCCATGGCGTGGGCTTCGTGGTGCTGGCGGGCTTCATGCGCATCTTCAGCCCCTGGTTCCCCACGCGCTGGGCCGGACGGCTGATCAACATCCACCCGTCCCTGCTGCCGGCCTTCAAGGGCATGCACGTCCATCGCCAGGCGCTCGACGCCGGCGTGCGGCTGAGCGGCTGCACCGCGCATCTCGTGACGCCCGACCTCGATTCCGGGCCGATCATCGCGCAGGCGGCCGTGCCGGTACTGGCGGACGACACCGAGGAGACACTTTCAGCACGCATCCTGCGGCAGGAGCATCGGCTCTATCCGCTGGTGGTGCGCTGGTTTGCCGAGGGCCGGATCGTGGTCGAGGGCGAAAAGGTCGCGGTGAACGGCGTTCCGCCCGCGGCGACGCTCCTCTTCTCCCCTGAACACTAGTTCTGTATATAGTGGCCAACGCTTTTCATTGGGGACGAGATATGGCAGAGGCGCAGGACGACTACCGGGAACACCAGCAGACTTACGAGGGCTTCAGCAAGCTCGTGACCTTCTCGCTGTTGTGGATCGTGGTGATCCTGGCGTCGATGGCGCTGGGCATCGTGGGCGGCCTGTCGATCCTTGGCCTGCTCCTGGGCGTCGGCGGTTCGATCGCCCTGCTGATCGGTTTTGCCGTCTTGAGCTGACGCTCCGGCAGAACGCAGACAAAAGAAAAGCGGCCCTCTCGGGCCGCTTTTTTTCGTTTCGAGAGGCCGGCTTCAGCCGACGATCTCGGAGCCTGCGAAGAAATAAGCGATCTCGATCGCGGCATTTTCCGGCGAATCCGAACCGTGCACCGAGTTGGCTTCGATCGATTCGGCAAAATCCTTGCGGATGGTGCCGGCATCGGCGTTGGCCGGGTTGGTGGCACCCATGATCTCGCGGTTCTTGGCGACGGCGTTCTCGCCTTCCAGAACCTGCACGACGACGGGGCCCGACGTCATGAAGGTGCACAGGTCGTTGAAGAACGGACGCGCCTTGTGCACGCCGTAGAACTGCTCGGCCTGCTGGCGGCTCATCCAGATGCGCCGCTGGGCGACGATGCGCAGACCCTTTTCCTCGAACCGGGCGTTGATCTTGCCGGTCAGGTTCCGGCGGGTCGCGTCCGGCTTGATGATCGAGAAAGTGCGTTCGACGGCCATGTTTTCCTCTTGCCCGTATGCATTTGGCATGTGGGCGCGCCTTATAAACGCGGGGTCCCGGTGCGGCAAGCCGGTTGGACCGGCCTCCCCCGCATGCTAAACGCCGCCACCCCATGCTTCATGTCAGCGACCTGTCCTTTCGTCACGGCGAACGCGTTCTCTTCGACCGCGCGTCGGTGGCTTTCTCCGATGGCTGGAAGGTCGGCCTGGTCGGCCGCAACGGCGCGGGCAAATCAACCCTGCTGCGCATTATCCAGGGCCAGATCGAGGCGGACGCGGGCGAGATCAACCTGATGGGCCGCACCCGTATCGGCTCGGTGCCGCAGGATCCGCCGGGCGGTGACATTCCCGTCCTCGACGCCGTGCTGGCGGCCGACGTCGAGCGCACCGCGCTGATGGCGGAAGCCGAAACCAGCCACGACGGCATACGGCTTGCCGAGATCCACATGCGGCTCGACGAGATCGGCGCTGCTTCCGCACCCTCGCGCGCCGCCGCGATCCTGAGCGGCCTCGGTTTCGACAACGATGCCCAGTCGCGGCCGTGCGGCGAGTTCTCCGGCGGCTGGCGCATGCGCGTCGCGCTGGCCGGCACGCTGTTCAGCGATCCCGACCTGTTGATCCTCGACGAACCGTCGAACCATCTCGATATCGAAGCCATGATGTGGCTGACCGAGCATCTGCGGAAATTCCGCAACACGCTCCTGATGGTCAGCCACGACCGCGACCTGCTGAACGACGTGTGCGACCACATCGTACATATCGACCAGCAGAAGCTCGTGCCCTACACCGGCAACTACGACTTCTTCGAGCGCACGCGCGCCGAGCGACTGGCCAACGATGCCGCGCAGCAGGCCAAGGTGGCCGCGCAGCGCAAGCACATGCAAGCCTTCGTCGACCGCTTCAAGGCCAAGGCCAGCAAGGCGCGTCAGGCGCAGTCGCGCATGAAGATGATCGAGAAGCTGGGCCCCGTCGCCTCGGTGCCCATCGAGGAGAGGATCGCCTTCAACTTCCCCTCGCCCGACATCCTCGCCTCGCCGATCGAGACCCTGGACGGCGTGACGGTGGGCTATCCCGACGGGCCGCCGATCCTGCGCAACCTCGACTTGCGCATCGACATGGACGACCGCATCGCCCTGCTCGGCCAGAACGGCAACGGCAAGTCGACCTTCATCCGCGTCCTGTCCGACCGGCTGCAGCCGCGCGAGGGCCGCATCAAGCGCACGCCCAAGCTGCGTGTCGGCTACTTCTCGCAGGACCAGGAAGAGAGCCTCGACTACGAGGCGACGCCGTTCGACCACATGAACCGCGCGCTGGGTCCGGGCAGCGGCGAGGCCAAGGTGCGCGCCCAGCTCGGCCGCTTCGGCTTCTCGCGCGACCGCGCCAACCTCAAGGTCGGCGTGCTGTCCGGCGGCGAGAAGACACGCCTGCTGCTGGCGCTGGCCACCCGCAACGCGCCGCACATGCTGCTGCTCGACGAGCCGACCAACCATCTCGACATGGATGCGCGCGCCTCGCTGGTCGACGCCATCAACGACTTCGAGGGCGCCGTCGTGCTGGTGAGCCACGATACGCATCTGGTGAAGATGGTGGCCGACCAGCTCTGGGTCGTGGCCAACGGCAATGTCGTGCCCTTCGACGGCGATATCGACGACTACCAGGCGCGGCTGCTGCGCGAACGCAGCGGCCGACCTGCCAAGGAAGGCAAGGGCAAGAAGGATAAGAAAGAGAAGAAGGAGAAGGCCGCGTCTGCGCCCGCTCCCGCACCGGCACCCTCCGAGAAGGTGAAGCGCGGGCCCTTGAAGCGCGCCCTGGAAGCCGCCGAAAAGAGCATCGCGACGCTCACCAAGCAGCGCAACGACATCGAGGCCAAGCTCGCCGATCCCGCGACCTACTCAGGCCCGCCGACTGTCGCCGCCGAGCTGCAGAAGGAAAAGCTGCGGCTGGAGCGCGAGCTGGCGCATGCCGAGCACGAGTGGATGGTCGCGCAGGAAGCCTTCGAGGCGGCCTGATCCTTAGTCTGCCGCGGCGGGTGCCGCCTTATGCGTGACGCTCTGGCGGAGCGACATCACGATGCCGACATTCGCCACGTAGAGACCGATCGCGATCCAGAAGATAACGGCGGGCAGTCCCAGGTTCATGAGATAGCCGAACAGCGGCGGCGCCAGGAACGAGCCGATGTCGAGCCCGGAATAGACGAAGCCGAACACCTTGCCGGTGGCGCCGGGTGGCGTGGCGTTGCGCACGATCATGTCGCGCGACGGGTTGGTCGCCCCGCCCGCCGCGCCGGCCAGCGCCAGCACGATCGGCAGCAGCGCCGGCGACACCGCTTGCATGGCGATCGGCACCGTGAAGGCCGCCGCAACGATCAACCCGATGGCCGCGACGCGATCGTGGCGGCGCACGCGGTCGGCAAAGAGACCACCCACCAGCATGCCCGCCGCCGAGCCCACGATGAACACGATCAGGCAGAAGGCGGCATAGGTTTCGGTGACGCCGAACATGCTGCCCCAGGCCGGCACCGCAAACTGCTGGATGCCGACCGTGTTGGCCGCGAGCAACGCGAAGTAGACGAGACAGAGCAGCAAGGTCGGCTGCAGGAAGAGCGTCAGCGCCGGCGTCGTGCCGTGCTGCGCGGCGGCCGCACGTTCCTTGATGCGATGATCGACCAGCTCGCGACGATGGATGAGCACCAGGAACGACAGGATGATGCCCGGCAGCGCGCCGATCAGCGCCGCGCCGATCCAGCCGAACAGGCTGTCGAGGAAGTACATGACCGGCGCCGCCGCCCATCCCAGCGAGCCGCCGAGGCCGTGGATGCTGTAGGCGCGGCCGAGCCTGCTTTGCGTGACGGACGAGTTGAGCAGTGCGAAGTCGGCCGGATGAAAGACCGAATTGCCGAGCCCCGCAACGACGGCGATGGCGGCGAAGGCCGGGAACGAATGGGCGAAGGAGATCAGCCCCAGGCCGACGCCGACGACGAACAGGCCACCGGCCAGGATCGGCCGCGCGCCGAAGCGGTCGACCGCGAAGCCTGCCGCGGTCTGCGCCACGCCGGAAACGCCGTAGAAGATGCCGGCCAGCAGGCCGACATCGGCATAGCTGAGGCCCACTTCCTGTCGAACGATCAGCAGCATCGTCGCAAAGGCGAGCTGATAGTAGTGGCTGGCGCCATGGGCGACGCCGATCAGACTGATCACGCGGACATCGTGCCGAAACGGCTCGGCGGTGGTTGCAGACATCGACACCTCTTGGCGGCGATACTAGGCGATCCGCTGCGCGAACGTTCTCCGGAAATCTGCGGGGGAGCCATGCGCTCGTGATGACGCGATGCAATATCGCTTGCTAGTGTCCGCGCCGGCATTAGGGAGAAGCGTATGAAAAGATGGAAGCACCGTCCGGAAGGCTCGACCTGGGGCGATTGGGGCGACGACGATCAGCTCGGTCGCCTTAACCTGATCACCCCGAAGAAAGTGCTCGAAGGCATCGCCGAGGTGAAGGAAGGCATGTCGTTCTGCCTGAGCCTTCCTCTCGATTTTCCCGGCGGCAACGTGCTCAACGCGCGCCGACTGCCGCCCGTCCTGTCGCCCACCGGCGACGAGAATGGCTGGCGCTTCAACTTCCTGACGAACACCCTCAACCCGATGTTCGTGGACGTGGCGAGCGACGACCGCGTGATCCTGACGCTGCAGTATTCGACACAGTGGGACACGCTCGCCCATGTCGGCGGCATGTTCGACGCCGACGGCGACGGCGTACCCGAGCCGCTCTACTACAACGGCTACAAGGCGGGCTCCGATGTGGTCGGCCCGCAGCCCGATGCCGGCCGCGACGGCTGCGGCCATCTCTCCTATGCCCACAAGCTCGGCGTCGAGAACATGGCGGCCAAGGCGATCCAGGGCCGCGCCGTCCTCGTCGATCTCGAGAAGCACTACGGTCGCGACCACAAGTACGTGAACTACGACGACTTCAAGCGCGTCCTCGACGCCGACAAGGTGGTGGTCGAACCGGGCGACATGCTGCTGCTCTACACCGGCTTCACCGACGAGATCGTGAAGATGGACAAGAAGGTCGATCCGGCCCGCGCGCATGCGATGTGCTGCGTGCTCGACGGCCGCGACAAGCGGCTGCTGCAGTGGATCACCGACAGCCAGATCTCCGCGCTGATCGCCGACAATTACGGCGTCGAGGCGGTCCCCGCCCTGCCCGGCCCGGAAGGCGCCGAGCATCCGTCGCTGCCGCTCCACAATCACTGCCTCTTCAAGCTCGGCCTGAACCTGGGCGAGATCTGGTGGCTGAAGGACCTGGCACTGTGGCTGCGCGACAAGAAGCGGTCGCGCTTCCTGCTGACGGCGCCGCCGCTGCGCCTGCCCGGCGCCGTCGGTTCGCCCGCGACTCCCGTCGCGACCGTCTGACCATCGTGGCTGCCCCATCGCTCTCGACACTCGTCGCGCAGGGTCTCAAAGCCGAACGCTTCGCGCTTGTGGATGTGGGCTGCTCGGGCGGCCTCGATCCCAAGTGGCGGGCGTTCGGGGCGCGCCTGCGCGCGCTCGGCATCGATGCCAGCGCCAGCGAGTGCCAGCGGCTGGCGGCCGCCGAAAGCAATCCCGACGTCGAATACGTCGCGGCCTTCGTCAGTCCGCGCGCCGACAAGCCGGTCGATCTCTCGGCCGGCCCGGCGGCGCCGCACATCATGAAGATGCGCGATCGCATGAGCTTCATGCGCACGCGCGAGATCCGCGAGGAGCGGCTGAAGACCGCTTCGGCCGAGGAGCAGTTCCGCCACAATGCCTGGGAGATGACCGGGCTTGCCGATCCGACCAAGCCTGTCGTCGTGCCCGACCTGCTGGCCAGCAAGGGCTGGACCGATCTCGACTATCTCAAGATCGACACCGACGGCATCGATTGGGAGATCCTGCAATCGTTCGACGGCCGTCTGGCGCCGCTCCATCTGCTCGCCGTCCAGCTCGAAGTGAACTTCATCGGCGACGGTTCGGCCGAGGAACACGCCTTCCACAACACCGACCGCTTCATGCGCCGCCAGGGCTTCGACCTGTTCCGGCTGGACGTGCGCAACTATTCCACGCGCGCCCTGCCCGCACCCTACATCTGGCCGACGCCGGCCGAGACGCACTCGGGCCGTCCGTTCCAGGGCGAGGCCTATTACGCGCTGGACCTCATTCGCCTTATCGGCGCCTCGGGATCCGAGTCCATGTCCGTCGAGAAGATCGCCAAGCTCGCGGCAATCCTCTCAGCCTGGGATGTCCCCGACGCCGCCGCCGAACTGCTGCTGCACTATCGCGAAAAGCTCGCTGCAACGTTCGACGTCCACCGCGGCCTCGATCTCCTGGCTGCCCAGGCCCAGCCCGAACGCGCACGGCCGCTCGGCTACCGCGATTACATGGCGAGGTTCGAAACCGATCCGCCGGATTTCTACCGGCCCGAAGGACCGATCCCTCTCGGCGAGCGCCTGAAGGCCGCATGGCGCGCCTACCTGTCGCCACGGTCGAAGCGATAGCCGGACGGAGCGCGCCGGCCCGTCGACGTCTGCAAGAAGGAGCATCGCCCGTGCCGAGCCCACTGGAAGCCGTCACCACATACTTCCATGCAAAGGACGGAAACCGTCCCTTCCTGATGCGCCAGGCCTTTGCCGAAGACATTCGCCTGGAAATGATCGTGAAGACCGAGGCGATCTCTTTTCCGAGTTCGGCCAACGGACTGGCCGAGATCGAGGAGGTTCTCGTTCGTCGCATCGCGACCGATTTCGAGAACGTCTACACCTTCGGCCTTGCGCGCCCGACGGCGGCCCATCGACGTCATTTTCCCTGTCACTGGCTGGTCGCCATGTCGGCCAGGAACGGAGGTGCGGTCCGGGTCGGGAGCGGACGTTACGACTGGTATTTCTCGCCCGACGCGCCGGGCCTCGTCGAGAAGCTGGTCATCACCATCGACGTGATGCAGGTCTTGCCGGCAGACGAACTCGGCAGCGTCATGAACTGGGTTGGCCGCCTGCCCTATCCCTGGTGCACGCCCGGCGAGGTTATAGCGGGCATGCCACGCATCGAGGCCCTCGCCCCCGTCGAACGCTACCTGAAAGAGGCTCGGCCGATTCCGCCGGAGAACTGACCGAGCAGCCCCTTGGGCTACGCTTTCAGCTTGAACACCCGCTGCGCGTTCGTCTCGTAGATCTGCTTACGCTCGGCCTCGGTCACGGCCGCGCCATCCATGAAGCGCACCGCCTCGGCATCGTCCTCGTAGGGGAAATCGGCAGCGAACAGGATGCGTTCGACGCCGAGCACGTCGAGCGAGAGCCGCAGCGCCGGCATCGAGGTCACGCCCGAGGTCGTGATGACGAAATTATCGAGGAAGTACTGGCTTGGCAGCTTGGGCAACTTGTCGACGGCGCCGATCTTCACTTCGAGCAGATAGCGGTTGTCGATGCGCTGCAGCCAGAACGGTATGCCCTCGCCCATGTGGCCGAGCACGATCTTGAGCTTGGGAAAACGATCGAACGTGCCCGACATGATCAGGCGCATGGCATGCAGCCCGGTCTCGGCGGCGAACCCCCAGCCGGCGAAGTAGAGGGCGTAGTCGAGATACGGCGCCACCATCGACGGCGCGGGCTCGCGCGGATGCAGGTAAATCGGCATGTCGAATGCCTCGGCCGCCTCGAAGATGGGCCGGTATTTGGGGGCGTCGAGATACTCGCCCATCGTATGGGAGTTGATGATCAGGCCGCAGAGGCCGAGCTTGCGGGCGGCGCGCTCGATCTCGCGCGCCGCGGCCGCCGGATCCTGCGGCGCGATCGCCGCCAGGCCGGCGAAGCGGGTCGGATGGGCTTTCACCGCCGCCGCCAGCGCATCGTTCGACTCCGCCGCCAGCCGTGTCGCCAACGCTGTCTCGAACACCTGCACGCCCGGCGAGGTGATCGACAGGATATGCATGTCGATGCCGAGCGAATCCATGTGAGCAATGCGGCCGGCGCCGATATCGAGTAGGCGATCGTCCAGCGGCTTGTTTGCAGGGGTCTGCGCCAGGATCGTTTCACCCATCTTGGCGAAGCCCGGCTCGACGTTGCCGCCGGCCAGCAGGACATGCCATTGCGCCATGATCTCGGGGGTCACGAAGGCTTCTTCCACCGCAATGCGCCGTATGGCCATGATCATGCTCCCCCGGGTGATCCAGTCTCGACCATCGTAGGTAGCGCAGCTCCAAGCAGGCGTCGATCAGAAGAGAGACTCAAGCCGTTTGCGGCTCTGGGTTACGCCGAAGTTGCAAATTCGGCCATGCCGCGTGGCGGATCTTCAAAGAACGATGGAGGTGAAAACCGAATGCCACCATTATCGCGAGAGAGAGCAAGACCGTCGTGAAGAGAGGAATTCATCGCATGTCAGGTACCGAAGACGATCCTCCCAATGCTTCGCGCCGGCTGGCGATGGCTTCAGGTGCAGCCCTGCTCGGCTCCACGCTCCTCGGCGGCATGTCGGCCCACGCCCAGACCGCTGGAGCGCCGGCTTCGACACCGGCGAACGACGCCATGCCGGCGGGCTACAACATCCTGTTCGTGCTGGTCGACCAGGAGCATTTCTTTCCGAAGTGGCCCTTCCCGGTGCCGGCGCGCGAGGCCATCAAGAAGAAGGCCGTCACCTTCCTCAATCATCAGGCGGCCTCGTGCGTGTGCTCCTCGGCCCGGTCCGTGGTCTATACGGGACAGCACATCCAGCACACCACCATCGCCGACAATCTGAACTATGCCTGGCAGCGCGATCTGCCGACCAACATCAAGACCATCGGCCACCGCCTGACCGAGCTCGGCTACCACGCCGCCTACCAGGGCAAGTGGCACCTCTCGGCCAATCTCGATCTCACGGACAAGGCGATCGATGCGCCGCTTGCCAAGTATCGCGAAACCATCGCGTCCTACGGCTTCAAGGACTTCTTCGGCGTCGGCGACCTGATCGACCTCACCTTGGGCGGCTACAAGTACGACGACACGACGCTGGCCTCGGCGATCACCTGGCTGCGGACGGAAGCGGAGACGCTGCGCACCAAAGGGCAGCCCTGGTATCTCGCCGTCAACTTCGTCAATCCGCACGACGTGATGTACTTCAACTCCGACCTGCCGACGGAGAACATCCAGAGCGCCAGCCATGCCATGCCCATCGCACGTGCGCCCGACGACGAACTCTACCGCGCGACCTGGGACAACTCGCCGTTGCCCGCCAACCGGCACCAATCGTTCGACAGTCCCGGCCGGCCCGTCGCCCAGAAGATCTACCAGCAGATTCTGGATCTGCAGGTCGGCAAGTGGCCGGACGAGGATCGCCGCTGGCGGGCGCTGCGCGACTACTACTTCAACGCCATCCGCGATTGCGACCGCAAGGTCGAGCTGCTGCTCGACGCGCTGCGCAACAACGGCATGGACAAGAACACCATTGTGGTCTTCACCGCCGATCACGGCGAGATGGGCGGTGGCCATCAGATGCGCGGCAAAGG
Organism: Reyranella massiliensis 521; assembly: GCF_000312425.1. Lineage (GTDB taxonomy): Bacteria > Pseudomonadota > Alphaproteobacteria > Reyranellales > Reyranellaceae > Reyranella > Reyranella massiliensis. The sequence continues at coordinate 2,468,370 of NZ_HE997181.1, forward strand.
AACCAACGCCTACTGGCAGCAGAACCACCTGCCGCTGATGATCCATCATCCCGCCTTCCAGGGCGGCACCGAGTGCCAGGCCGTCACCTCGCAGCTCGACCTCACGCCCACCATCATCGGCCTGACCGGCAAGGATTCGGTGGCACGGACGCGGGCGTCCGAGGGCCTGAAGGGCAAGGACTTCTCGTCGTGGCTGCGCAACCCGGCGCAGGCGGGCGTGCACTCGATCCGGCCCTCCTCCCTCTACAATTTCGACATGCTGTCGTTCCAGGATCCCAAGTGGGCAGCGATGACCGTCGACACCCGCGCCTATCGCGCCGACACACCGGAGAAGCAGCTCGCGGCGCTGGCCGGAAATCCCCCCAACTTCCTCAACAGGGTCGCGATCCGCAGCATCTGGGACGGCCGCTATCGCTTCTCGCGCTACTTCTCGCCGGTCCGCTTCAACACGCCGAAGTCGCTGGAAGAACTCTTCGCCATGAACGACGTGGAGGTCTACGACCGCCGCGAGGATCCCGAGGAGATGAACAATCTCGCCGTCGACCGGAAGAAGAACGGCGATCTGATCGTGGCACTGAACCAGGAAGCCAACCGGCGCATCGCGGAAGAAGTCGGCGAAGACAACGGCCACTTCCTGCCGATTCGCGACGGCAAGTGGAAGTTCCCGCCTGCCAGCGAAAGATAGGCGACGGGCGCTCGGGCTAAGCCTTCTTCTCCCAGCTGCCGGTCTGTGTCTGTTGCCAGTAGACGACGGCATGGCCGGCGGACTTGTAGGTCTTCCAGCGTTCGCGGGCGTCGGCGACGGCGGTGTCGTCGCGCCCGTCGAACAGCTCGAAGCAGCGCTTGTAGTCGCCCACTTTGTCCGAACGCGCGCGGTCGGCCACGAACAGGAACGACGCGCCGTTCGGATTCTCGTCGAGATGCGTCAGCCACACCGGCTGGCGGTCGGCTTCGCCGTCACGGGCCGAGCCGTGCGGCAGGAAGCCGTTGGGATCGTAGGTCCACAGATGCGTGTTGAGGGAGTCGACCCGCTCGGCCGAGCCCAGCATCACGACAGCGCGCTCGCCCGCCTGCAGGGTCTTCACCAGCAGGCGGGGCAAGGCGTCTTCGAGCGACGAACGGGTCAGGTGATAGAAGTTGACCTCGGTCGCCATGGCCCCTCTTCCTCTCGCCCTCAGCGCTCGTAGTTGTCGGCGATCAGCTTGTCGAGCAGGCGCACGCCGTAGGCCGTGGCGCCCTTGGGCGTCGTGCTGTCGCCCTTGCTCGACCAGGCCACGCCGGCGATGTCGATATGCGCCCAGGCCACGCCCTCCTTCACGAAACGCTGCAGGAATTGCGCAGCCGTGATCGACCCGCCGTCGCGGCCGTTGCTGACGTTCTTCATGTCGGCGATTTCGGAATCGATCAGCTTGTCGTACTTCGGCCCGAGCGGCATGCGCCACAGCTTCTCGCCGATCTGCGAGCCGGCGTCGCGGAGCTTGTCCGACAGCGGCGTGTTGTTGGAGAAGAGGCCCGCGCGCTCGTGGCCCAGCGACACGATGATCGCGCCGGTCAGGGTCGACAGCTCGACCATCGCCTGCGGCTTGAACTTCTCCTGCGCGTACCACATGGCGTCGCACAGGATCAGCCGGCCCTCGGCGTCGGTGTTGATGACCTCGACCGTCTGGCCCGACATCGACTTCACGACATCGCCCGGCCGCTGCGCATTGCCGTCCGGCATGTTCTCGACCAGCGCGCAGACGGCGACCACGTTCGCCTTGGCCTTGCGACCGGCAATCGCCTTCATCGCGCCCACGACGGCGCCGGCGCCGCCCATGTCCCACTTCATGTCTTCCATGCCGCCGGCCGGCTTCAGCGAGATGCCGCCGGTGTCGAAGCACACACCCTTGCCGATCAGCGCGACCGGGGCCTGGGTCTTGGGGCCGTTCATCCAGCGCATGACGAGGAGCTGCGACTCGCGCTCGCTGCCCTGCCCGACGCCCAGCAGTACATGCATGCCGAGCCTCTTCATCTCGGCTTCGCCCAGGATCTCGACCTTGACGCCGAGCTTGGTCAGCTCCTTGGCGCGGCGGGCGAACTCGACGGGATAGAGCACGTTGGCCGGCTCGCTCACCAGGTCGCGCGCGAAGAACACGGCATCGACCGTAGGTTCGAGCTGGGCATAGGCCCTGCGAGCCTCGGCGGGGCCGCCGCTCACCGCGACGGTGAGCTTGGTCAGCGAGAGCTTCTGCTCGGGCTTGTCCTTGGTCTTGTACTTGTCGAAGCGGTAGTTGCGCAGGCGCGCGCCCAGCGCGATGCGGGCGGCGATCTCGCCCGGCGACAGGCGGCTGCCCTTCACGGGATCGACGACCACCGTGACGGCCTTGTGGCCCGCGGCATTGGCTTCGGCCGCGATGACCCCGCCCAGCCCTTCCGCGGCGCGAGCGTCGAGCTCCTGGCCCTTGCCCACGCCCAGCAGCAGCAGGCGGTCGGCGCCGCCGGTATTGCCGAGGACGGTCAGCGTCTGGCCCTTGGCGCCGGTGAAACGCCCCGCCGCCATGGCGCGCGTCAGGGTACCGCCGGACTTCTTGTCTGCGGCCTGGGCCGACGCCAGGAGTTGCTTATCGGCTGCAACGAAGACCGCAACATTGCCGGAAAAGGCCTTTGGAAAGGCCGAAAACTCTACTTTCATTCGATTCCCTCGCTCCTGGCGCGTGTTTGGCGCCGATTTTTCGCCCCTGCGACGGGACGGCGCAAGCGATGTTTCGCCGGCGCCAGAGTGCAAATTCGGGGTGGCGTCCGAACGCCTGCGCCAGTATCAGTACCGGCCCTCAAAACGGACATGGAAATGACCACAGGAACTCTGCCTCGCGTCTCGGTCGTTGGTCTTGGCAAGCTTGGAGCCCCCCTCGCGGCGGTTCTCGCCAGCCGCGGCTTCTCTGTCATCGGCCTTGATGTGAACAAGACGTTCGTGGATGCGATGAACGCCGGCAAGATGCCGATCGTCGAGCCGCAACTCAACGAGCTGATCGCCGCAAACCGGGAGCGCCTCACGGCGACCATGGACGCCAACGAGGCGGTCCAGAAGAGCGACGCCAGCTTCGTGATCGTGCCGACGCCGTCGGACAGCACCGGCTTCTTCTCCAACCGCTTCGTGCTGCAGGCGATGGAGACGCTGGGCAAGGCGCTGAAGAACAAGAAGGGCTACCATATGGTGGTCATCACCTCGACGGTGATGCCGGGCTCGACGGGCAGCGAGATCAAGGCCGCCCTCGAAGCCGCCTCGGGCCGCAAGGTCGGTCCCGACCTCGGCCTCTGCTACAATCCGGAATTCATCGCGCTGGGCTCGGTCGTGCGCGACATGCTGTTCCCCGACTCGATCCTGATCGGCGAGAGCGACAGCAAGGCCGGCGACATGCTGCAGACCATCTACCTGCAGATGTGCGAGAAGAAGCCGCCGGTGCAGCGCATGAACTGGGTGAGCGCCGAGCTGACGAAGATCTCGGTCAACACCTACGTCACCACCAAGATCTCCTACGCCAACATGCTGGCCGACATCTGCGACCGCCTGCCGGGCGCCGACGTCGATGTCGTGACCAAGGCGCTGGGCGCCGACACCCGCATCGGCGCGAAGTACCTCAAGGGCGCGATGGGCTATGGCGGCCCCTGCTTCCCGCGCGACAACGTGGCCTTCGCCGCACTGGCCCGCAAACTCGGCGCCCGCGCCGACGTGGCCGAGGCGACGGACCGCATCAACAACTTCCAGGTCGAGCGCCTGACGAACCTGGTCGCCAAGTTCGCCAAGGCCGGCACGCGCATCGCCATACTCGGCCTCTCCTACAAGCCGCAGACGCCGGTGGTCGAGGAAAGCCACAGCGTGAAGCTCGCCGCCAAGCTCGCCGATGCGGGCTATGTCGTGGCCGTGCACGATCCGCTGGCGCAGGATGCCGCACTCGCCGTGCTGGGCGACAAGGTGGTCGGCGCCTCCTCGATCGAGGGCGCGGTGCGCGAAAGCGACCTGCTGATCGTCGCCACCGGCTGGCCCGAGTACAAGGACATCGATTCGGCCTGGTGCAAGCGCAACAACGGCCAGCGCCTCACCGTGCTCGACCTGTGGCGCACGCTGCCGGCCGACAAGTTCGCCGACGTGGCCGACATCCTCTATCTCGGCTCGGGCCGCTAGGACCGCGCCTCCCTTCCGAAACATCGTGAAAAGCCCGCGCCAGCGGGCTTTTTGCTTGTCTGCGGAGCGCTGCGGCTGCGCGCTGCCGGCAAATTGACGCTCCGCTCAACGACAGATATCTATCCGGACATGAGCACCGCCTTTGCGGCATATGTCAGCGACAGTCTCAAGTCAGAGCTGTTCACGCTCATCGATGTAGGGTGTTCCGGCGGCATCGATCCGGTCTGGCGGGTGTTCGGTCCGCGGCTGCGTGCGGTCGCCTTCGACGCCAGCCTCGACGAATGCGAGCGCCTTGCGCGCGAGGAAACGCACGCCGACATCAAATACATCGGCGGCTTCGTCGGCCTGTCGCCCGACCATCCCTTCGCCCGCCGTGCCGCCGGCAAGCCCCTCTTCACGGTCAATCCGATCTTCCGCACGAGCGCGTGGCGGACGCTGCAGCTCAGGAAGGCGCGGCTCGAAGCGGCCAGCCTCGAGGAAAAGCTTCGCGACAATCTGTGGAGCCTGACCAAGCTCGCCGATCCCGAGAAGCCGGTGGTCGTGCCCGACGTGCTGAAGGAACTGGGCTGGAGCGACGTCGACCTGCTCAAGATCGACATCGACGGCCCGGACTATCAGGTCCTGAATTCCTTCGACGGCCAGTTCGACGACCTCGGCCTGCTGGCGGCCCGTCTGGAAGTGAACTTCTACGGCGGCACGGACGATACCGAGCACGTCTTCCACAATACCGATCGCTTCATGCGCGACCGCGGCTTCGAGCTGCTGGGCCTCGACGTCCGCACCTACGCGATGGCTGCCCTGCCCTCGCCGTTTGCCATTACGTCGCCGGCCCAGACCGTCACCGGCAGGCCCGTCCAGGCCGATGCGCTCTATGCGCGCGATCCGGCCTCGCCGCAGCAACGGGCGATGGGCGACGCCATGCCGGCGGAAAAAATGGCGAAGCTCGCGGCGATCTTCTCGATCTGGCAGCAACCCGACGCCGCCGCCGAATTGCTGCTCGCCTATCCCGACAAGCTCGGCACCGTCATCGACGTCCAGAACGGACTGGAAATGCTTGCCAGGCAGACGCAGGGAGAGGTCGAGCCGGCGCTGAGCTACGCCGAGTACATTGCCTCCTACGAGGCCGACACGCCGGCCTTCTATCCGCCGCCGCCCGAACCACCGCCGCCGCCCCCGCCGCCGCGCACACTGGGACGCCGCCTGCGGGCAGCGCTGCAGTCCTTCCGCAACCCGGACAACGTCGTCCTGGGCGACGAATAGGCGCCGCGGGCTGCGGCGCCTGCCGGGTCGACCGTCGGATCAGACCGCGTGGCGGCCGCGGAAGCGCAGCACCTTGCCGCGCAGCGACGGATCTTCGCGCGGGATGCCGGCCAGCACCTGGCTGCAGAACGGGTTGATGTTGGCGCCGATGTGGTCGGTGAACAGCGGCCAGTACTTGTTGTAGATCACGTTCACGCCGATGAAGCGGCGCGGCAGGCGACGGCCTGCGGGGCGTGTCTCGTGCTCGGTCGAGGCAGTCTGGCGGAACAGCTTGGCGACCGCCTTCAGCCGCTTCTCGTCGACGGCGCTCGCCAGCCGGCCGCGGCGCACCGGCTCATCGGGACGCTGCGTCGCCAGACCGAACTCGAAAATGAACATGTGCGCCTGGCCGATCAGCTCCTTGAACGGTCCCCGCTTCACGCCCGGCAGGTCGGTCGGCAGGCCCTCGCACTCGTCGGGCACCAGCAGGGGGCCAACGAAGCCCATGCCCTGCCACGCCTTGGCGAAGCGGGTCACGAACTCGGCGCGCGTCGCCACGATCATCACCGACGTCGAACGCGGGAAGGTCACGACCTGATCGCAGACGAACGGCAGCGTGTGCGGCAGGTCGTAGCTCAGATCGTCGTAGAGCTGCCATTCGAGGCTCGTCGTCGTGTACGGCACGGTCGCCGGCTCCATGGCGGCGTCGAGGCCGGCCGTGAAGCGCTGGTAGGAGGTGTCGCGGTCAAGCCGCACTTCCTCGATGGTGACGTCCGGCCAGCCCCAGGTCTCGGCCTGCGCCGGCAGGTAGGGCGTCGACACGTCCCAGATGTAACGATCCTGGTCGTTCATCTTGGTCTGCCGGCCCTTGTTGTTGGCCGCCGCGACGCGGGTGTGGTCGCAATGATAGCCGAACAGCTTGTCGATCAGCGTATCGACCCGGCCGCGATAGAGCGCGAGACGCGCCGCGAGGTTCGAGTCGCAGTGCCAGCCGAGGATCATCTCCTCGTCGAAGCCGTGGATGGCGAACATGTCCTCGCGCAGCGCCGCCTGGAAGTCGCCCAGCGCGTCGTACTTCATCGGCATGAAGTTGTGCACCACCTGGTTCAGGTGGAAGCGCACCGACCAGTCGCGCAGCTTGCGCAGGTTCTCGGCCGGATCGCGGCGGTCGAAGGCCGCCTCCCACAGCATCTCGGGCAGCTCGAAGCGCGGGATCTGGTAGAAGCCGTCGGGCACGGCGCCCAGGATGTCGCTCAGCGACTCGCCCTCGGTGCGCGGCACCAGCAGCATGTCGGTGTTGGTGTAGAGGATCCAGCGGTTGTTCGGATTGGACCGCCGCAATGCCACGTTGCGCGACTGGCATTCCAGCGCGACCAGATGGGTCTTCGACTTGAGATGGGCGTGCTGCTCGGGGCGCACCCGCAGGACGCGCATGACCTTCTTCGCCTTCTCGGTCAGCGTATCGTGGATCGCCTCCGGGAAGGTCGGATGATCTTCCGGCGTGTTGTAGTCGACGAACAGGATCTCGTCGTCGGGATCGGACATCACCTCGGCCAGCGCGTTGAAGCTGATCGCCGCGCGCTTGTGGAGGTTGTAGCCGTGGCTGTCGTTGCGGCCGTACAGGATAACCGAGAACATCGAAGCCTCGTCCAGATGATGTGACTGCGAAGAACCGTTTAGGCGCCGATCCGCTTCAGCTCGTTGCGGGCGGCGGCATGCTCGATCAGGGACGGCGACGCATGGTCGACGACCTGCCGCCAGTGACGCTTGGCACCTTCGGGGTCCCGCGCGACGGCGAGCGCGCCGAGCTGGAACCACGCTTCGGCACGACGGCAATCGGTGTCGGCCTGGGCCATCACTTCCTGCTCGGTGGCATGGCCGGCATGGAGCGCCAGAAGGATCGCGGGCCACGCGCCCTGCTCCGCCGCCTGAACGGAAGCCGGCGGCTGGCCGAGGCGCAGACGCGCGGTCGCCTGATAGAGGCGCCAGTAAGGATCGTGCGGTTGCCGGGCGATCACGCTGTCGAGTTCGGCGAAGGCCAGTTCGTAGGCGGCCAGGCGCAGCGCGATGCAGGCGCGGGCGGCGGCCTGGCTGGTCGGCAGCAGGGCGAGCTGCCGGTTGAGATCGGCATTGGCATCGTCGGGACGGCCAAGGCCCATCAGGATGACGCTACGGGTGCTGAGCGCCTCGGCGTCCGACGGACGCGCCGTCACAACGGCCTCGATCGTCGTCAACGCTTCGTCGTACTTGCCCATGGCGGCCAGCGCTTCGGCCTTGATCGCCTGCACATCCAGCAGGCCGGGCTTGAGCTTGAGCGCACGCTCGTAGTCGGCCAGCGCCTGGGCGGGCTTGCCGCTGGCCAGATAGGCATTGCCGCGCGCGATGTAGGGCAGCGCGTTCTTCTTGAGGGACCGCAGGACCGTATCGTAGGCGTTGATCTCCGACCGGAAATTGCCGCGCTGGCGGACGGCGAACGGCCGATCCGGCGGGCCCGGCCGGGTGGCCGCCCGGATATTGCGCGCCTGGGCGTACTTCGCCTGCGCCGCCTCGCTGCGGCCGATCATGTCGAGCAGTTCGGCCTGGGCCTCGACGGCGGCATCGAACTGAGGCGCGATCGCCGTGGCTTCCTCGAACAGGCGCACCGCCATCTCGGCATCGCCGCCGCGCGCCATCACGCGCGCCCGGAGATAGAGCTGGTCGGCTTCCGTATCGGCATTCGGCTTCGCTGCGGCCGGGATCCGGTTCGGACCGCCGCGCTCTCGCCATTTAACTCGAAGGGATTCCGACAGTTTCGACAAGATACCTACGTCACTCACACGAATGCTCCCAACCGTAATGACCCCTGTGGCGGGTCGCCGAGAGAATCGATGCGTAAACCCTTATGGAGGTCTTGGCGTAAAGTCTCATCTCTGCCGGGCAGGTCCAGACGCGCCCCGCTAACGTACCGACCGACTGCCGTCAAGCAGTTACGCAACATTATTGCGCACAGCCCCTCACAAGTTCACGACGCAGAGGCAAACTCCAGGAGCGCATCCCCCCATTTGAGACCGCTCCGCTCGTCGTAGACGAAGTCATAGAAATCGAACAGTTTGAAACCGCAACTCTCGAGCAGTCCTATAACCTCTCCAGCCCTGGCCTGCGTTGCATAGAGCGGCGAAAAAAGCAGCTCGACCAAAATAAAGCGGACCTTGCCGCTGCGCAAAAGCTCTCTTTCCCCCTGCAGAATTTCCAGCTCGTGGCCCTGAGTGTCGAGCTTGAGGATGTCGATCTGCTCCAGCCCTTCGTTGGCGCAGAACTGCCGCAGGGACTGAAGTTCCACCTCGACCGCCGCCGAGGCCACGACCGAACCGTCGATCAGCCCCTCGGCACCCTGCGCGATCGGCGAGAGGGCATTGATGGCGGCGTTGGTGTAGCTGTGCATGGTCGAGGTGCCGGCCCGGCTGCTGAGCGCCAGCCGGCGCGGCCGCACGCGCGGGCTCCCGGCAAAGCGCTGCGCCATGCCGGCGAAGGTGTCCGGATGCGGCTCCAGCGCCCAGACCTCGGCGGTTGGAAACGTCTCGATGAACCGGGCGACCGTATCGCCCTTGTTGGCGCCGACATCGACGATGACGGGCGTCGGCCCCGCAAGCCGCGCGACCAGATCGTCGGTCGCGTTCTTGTTGAGGAAGCCTCTCTCCCGAACCTTGGCCGTCGCCGTCATCGTGCTGCCCAGCCCGACCACTTCCACCGCGACCCGGCCCTCCGCGCTGCTGCGGATGACCAGAGCCGCCACGGCCGTGGCGTCGGGCGCTTCGAGGACGACTTTCTGCGCCCCGTCGGCGAGTTCCGCCCGACTGACGAACGTCTCCCGATCGCCGGCAACCAATCCGACCTCGGCCCGGCCGGCCAGCAGGCGAACGTCGACTTCCACTTTCAGGCCGCGGTTGATGGCGTGGCCGACAGGCCATTGGTTTGGCCAGCTCGCGAGATAGGACCATGCCTGCGTGGACGCGGTGAAACGCGGCGGCCTTTCGATTGCAGTCCTGGTGTCGCCGTGGAGCGTGTATCGACTCAGCTCGAAACCATCGGTTTCCGTATCCTCAGCACCCATGGGGCGCCGCGTCGTGCGCCACAGTCCGGCCAGCCGGTCGATCATCAGGCGTTGTTTCCTTCCGACATAGTGTGCAAGACACTTATCCACCGCCCCGAATACAGCGGATCATCACTCGCGCCCCAAAGCCGGTCAATGTTTGACGGCAGGCCCGGGCGATGATTGATATCGCCCGCAGCGCCACCCAGTTCAACGCAAAGATGCCCCAGCAGATCAGAGGACTAATCCAGGACCGGCCGAACGTTCACAACGACTCGCCGGTCAGGGTCCCTTCCGGCGTCTCTCGTGTCCTTCGCAACGTCGTTCCCTGGAACACAGATATTGCCCTCATCGAGGCGACGACGGCTCCCGAACAGTGGAGCTATGCCCTCTCGTACCCGTTGCACGAAGAGTCGCTGCAAGGCCTTGCGCCCGACGACGCGCTGATCATCGAATGCCGGGTGCGGGTGCATGAAGGCGACCTGGGCATTGTCGCGATCGGCGCCGACTATTCGTCCTTTGCCTCTCGCGAGCGAACGGTGCGCGCGAACGCGGCCCCGGTAACCGTTCGGGTGTGGCTGCGCGATCCTGGCAAGGCGAGTCACCTCCTGTTCCGCAACGCTGCATCCGACGGGACGGCAACCCGCTTCGCCATCCTGGGCCTGCGCGCGCATAGGATGCCGGGCGGCAGGAACTTCCAGGCCTCCTGGTCCTCCCCCGAGAGCCGCAGCATCCCGCTCGCCGAGCTTGGCCGCGCACTCGCCTGGGCCGGGACGACGTGGGACCAGCCCTTCCCTGCACGTCCGCTCGCCGCCACATCCGCCTCGCTCGAGATCGTCGATACCGCAGACCTTCCTTCGGTGCTTGGCGTCGCGGGCCAGGCCCAGCCGATTGCCGCCAACGGCAAGGCGCTGGCCGACTGGAAGATGGAGGCCGACGACGCCCCCATCCTCGAACAGCTCTGGCGTGCCGTCGCGCCGCGCCGCCATCTCGAATTCGGGACCTGGGAAGGCTTCGGCGCGACGCTCGTCGCGCGCGTTACCGACGCGGAGATCTGGACGCTGAACCTTCCCGAAGGCGAGACCGGCGCCGACGGCGAGACGCTCTATTCCTCCACCGATTCGGGCCAGTTCATTGGCCGGCTCTATCGCGAGGCGGGCTTTGCGTCGCGCGTACACCAGGTCCTCTGCGACAGCCGCGACTTCGATACGCGGCCGTTCGAGCGGGAGCCTTTCGACACCGTGCTGATCGATGGCGGCCATACGCCCGATGTCGTCGCCAGCGATACCGAGAAGGCGCTGCGCGTCGTCAGGAAAGGCGGAACCTGCGTCTGGCACGATTTCTGTCCAGACCCCGACACGCTCAGCCGAAACCTGGCGCCTCTCGGCGTCGTCCAGGCCGTGGTCGAAAACTTCGACGCCTGGCGGGCGCGCTTCGACCGGCTGTTCTGGATTCGCAAGAGCTGGATCCTGGTCGGGCTCGGCGCGAAGTGACCGAGCGCCAAATGACCGGGCGCCAGCTGAATGCCGACAACGCCCAGCAGCCAACTCACCTAGGGACGACGATGCCAGGGACGACGATCAAAGAGCGTATTGAGACGGTCATCCCGGGGCGGGCGGCCATCGAGCTGGTTTCCTTCTACGAGGAGTTCCGCAGCTACTATCCTCTCTGCGAACTGGAGACGAAGCGCTGGTTCGTCGACAACGTGCAGCCGGACTGGTGGATCTTCGATATCGGCGCCAACGTCGGCTACTACTCCATCCTGTTCGGCCAGCTGGCGCCCAAGGGCCGCGTTCTCTCCTTCGAGCCGACCTCGACCGCGACGATGCTGCGCGAGAACCTGCAGCATAACGGGATCGCCAATGCCGAGGTCCACGACGTCGCCCTCGGGGCCGTGACCGGCGTGCATCAGGACCGCATCTTCCGCATGTGGGGCGGCGACGGCGACGTGAAGGACTACCCGTTCTACCGGCTCGACGACTTCGTCGCCGAGAAGAAGCCGGCCCGCGTCGACTGCATCAAGATCGACGTCGACAGCTTCGACTTCGAGGTTCTGCGCGGCGCCGAGCAGACACTGGCCCGGCACAATCCCGTCATCGTGGTCGAACTCAATCATGCGCTGGCCAAGCGCAACCAGAGCGCCGGCGAGGCGCTGGCCTGGCTGGCGCAGCGCGGCTATCGCCAGGCGCTCGTTCTGGACAACGACAACTTCGTGCTCCAGCGGGACCGCGAACAGCTCAAGGTCGCGGGTGGCGCGACGCTGGAGCTGGTCTTCCCGCCGCCGATGCGCTTCGAGGAGTCGCTCGACGCCGTCGCCGGAACGATCCTCGACCAGCCGCTGGCCACCGGCGAACTGCAGAACGAGGCGAAGTTCCGCAACGACCGCGACGCCGGTCCGTCGACGTCGCTGGTCGGCGCCGTCTCGCGCGCCATGCGCAAGCTGATCTCGGGTGCCGCCGGCAGCGGTACCGGGCGGCATGAATTCTCCGCCCTCACCGGCCGCACCATCGAAACATCGCCGTCGATATGGAGCTACGCCCTGTCGCTCGCTTTCGACCCCGGCGTAGTAGCGACCGTGCCGGCGGGCGGATCGCTGGCGGTCGAGATCGACGTCGAAGTCAGCGAAGGCAAGCTCGGCATCGGCATTGCCGGCGCCGATCCCTCCACGTTCGTTTCTCCCGAACGCACGCTCTCGGCCATGACCGGCCGGCAGCGCGTCGTCGTCGCCGCTCCGGCCGCTCAAGCGAAATCGCTGGTGTTCCGCAATGTCGCTTCAGAGGGAACGCGCACAGCCTTCACCCTGTCGGCGGTCAGGGCAAAGGCGAAGCCGCCGGCAGCTACTTGACGAACTCCGCCAACCGCTCCATCGGCACGGCAACCACGTTCGGCGACAGGGCCGAACCCGCGGGCGGGCGCTCGATCAGCCCCGTTGTGTGCGAGAACACCAGGACCTCGTAGGAGAGATCGCTCCGCAGGGTTTGCAGCAAGGCTGAAGCGCTCTGATGCTGGGCGTGCAGCGCCCGCTCGTTCAACTCCATGAGCAGCAGCGGGCGCATCGACTTCAGGACGGTCTTGGCACCGGCAACGACGCCGGCCTCGCCGCCCTCGACATCGATCTTGACCACGTCAACTTTAGACAGGCCATGCCGTGCGACCACCGAGTCGAGCGTCTCCAGCGGCACGCGTTCGGAACTGGCGCGAACGACATCGTCGTGGGCGAAGTCGCCCAGCGTGTTGTGTCCGGCGTGGACGCCATGGGCCAGATGCAGGTCGACGACCCCCGCCGTCGCGCCCAGCGCCGCCGCCACGACATGGACATTGTCGAGGCCGTTGCGACCGAGATTGCGTTGCAGATGCGCCCTCTCGCGCGAACTCGGCTCGACGGCGATCACCTTGCCGAGAGAGCCCACGCGGCGGGCGGCGAAGAGCGTGTAGTAGCCGTCGTTGGCGCCGACATCGACGAACGCCATGCCCGGCTTCAGGAAGCGGTCGACGAAGGCGAATTCGTTGGGCTCGAACGAGCCGCAGACGTAGAGGCAGAGGCTGTTGTCGTTGCCCAGCGTCAAATCGACCGTGGTGCCGCCGTGCCAGCGCACCGTGAGCGGCACGGCCAGGTCCTTCTCGCGCGCCGCTTCCCACAGGGCGCCGCGCCGGCAGGCCAGCCAGCGACGCTGATCGTAATATTCCTCGGCGAAGCGCCACCCCGGGCGCGGCTCAAGGCTCGGCCGCCGCGGCGCCAGAACGCCCGCATAGGCAACACCGATCGCCGGCGCGTGGATAATCAACCAACGACCCATATTGTCGAGGTGATAGCCCACGCCGGAGCACACCCGGTCCCAGGTGCTGGCAATGCTGATCGGGCCTTGGGCCGTCGTCATGCCGATTTTTACGCTCCCACTGTGCCGTGTTCGGCTAAACCACCCACTGCCGACCGTCAAGCAATGCCTGTGTGTTGCCATAGTCTGCCCGTAGGTCGATGCGTTGCAGCAGACCTGCTACGGAATATAATGGATGTCCCTCTCTCAATCTGCCGGTGAAATGTCCGCGTCTGTCCTCCGCACCTTTGTTGCGATCGCCTTCCTGCTGTTGCCCGCCGCGGCATCGGCTCAACGGCAGCCCGCTGCCGGCGCGGCTGCGCCGACTCACAGTCTGCGCGTGGTCGCCCGCGTCAACGACGACGCCATCACCGACTTCGATCTTCAGCAGCGCGTGCTGTTTGCGATCAGGACGAGCGGCCTCGCCGACAGCGCCGACCTGCGCCAGCGCATGGCCGGGCAGATCCTGCGCCAGATGATCGACGAACGCCTGCAGGTGCAGGACTCCAAGAAACTCGGCGTTAAGCCCACCGATGGCGAGATCCAGAATCGCTTTGCCGAGATCGAACGTTCCGCCGGCATGGGCCGCGGCCAGTTCCGTCAGTATCTGCAGAGCGTCGGCGTCGCACCCGACATCGCCGTGCAGCAGATCGAAGCGCAGATCGCCTGGGGCAAGATCATCCGTCGCAAGGTGCGTAGTCAGGTCGATGTCTCGGAAGGCGAGATCGACGACGCGCTGGCACGCATGCGCGGCAATGTCGGCAAGACCGAAACGCGCGTGGCCGAAATCTTCATTCCGGTGGATCGCGCCGACGGCGCCGACGAGGGCAAGCGCAGCGCCGACCGCGTCGTCGAACAGCTTCGTCGCGGTGCGCCATTCGCCGCAGTCGCGCAGCAGTTCTCGCAGGGCGCCACGGCGCAGTCCGGCGGCGACCTCGGCTGGGTTCTGCCCGGCGGCCTCGACCCGACGCTGGACAACGCCATCGAGAAGCTGCAGCCGCGCGCCTTCTCCGAGCCGATCCGCACCGCCGCGGGCTGGCACGTGCTGATGGTGGTGGACCGCCGTCCCTTCGCGGCCGCCCGCCCCGACGACGTTCGCCTGAACCTGGTGCAGCTGACGCTGCCGTTGCCGCTCAACGCCTCGGCCGACGAGACGAACCGCGCCATGCAGGAAGCCCAGAAGGCGATGACCGGCGTGCGCCAGTGCTCCGACCTGCACGGCCGCTCGCGCGAATTGAAGGGCGCGACCTCCGGCGACCTGAACGGCGTGCGCGTCGGCGACCTCGCCGCCAACACGCAGATGTACGACCAGTTGCCGAAGCTCCCGATCGGCGGTGTCGCCGGACCGTTCCGCGTCGCCGAAGGTCTGCAGATCGTGGCCCTGTGCAGCAAGTCCGGCGGCGACGGCCTGCCGACGCGCGACGCCATCTCCCAGCAGATCCTGCTGCAGAAGCTGGAAGCCGCGGGCCGCCGCTACATGCGCGACCTGCGCCGCCAGGCGACGATCGACATCAAGTCATGAGCCCTTCCCTGCCGCTCGCCATCACCATGGGCGAGCCGGCCGGTGTGGGCGGCGAACTCACGCTCAAGGCGTGGCAGGCACGGCATCGCGCCGGCCGCGCCTTTTTCGTGCTCGACGATGCCGCGCGACTGAGTGCGCTGGCGACGAACCTCGGCCTCGACGTGCGGGTGCACGAGATCGCGACCCCCGAGGATGCGGTCGTGGTTTTCGGGACCGCCCTTCCCGTCCTGCCGGTGCATCTCGCGAAGCCGGTGGTGCCGGGGCGGCCCGATCCGGCGAACGCCGGAGCGACGCTCGAAGCCATCGAACGCGCCGCCCAATTCGCCATCGCCGGAACGATTGCCGGCATGGTGACCAATCCGATCCAGAAGAAGACCCTGCAGGACGCAGGCTTCGAGCATCCCGGCCACACGGAATTCCTCGCCGAGCTGGCGGGCGGCGTCGAGGTCGCAATGATGCTCGCCTGCCCGCAGCTTCGCGTCGTGCCGGTGACGATCCATCTATCCCTGGCGGATGCCGTGCACGCGCTCGACAGCGCGGCCATCGAACGCGCCGGCCGCATCACTGCACAGGGACTCTCGGAGCTTTTCGGCATCGAGCGTCCGCGGCTTGCCGTGGCGGCGCTCAATCCTCATGCCGGCGAACAGGGCGCGATGGGCGACGAAGAGCGGCGCGTGATCCAGCCCGCCATCGAAGCGCTCCAGCGCGCGGGCATCGATGCCCGCGGTCCCGCGCCGGCCGACACGCTGTTCCATGCCGGCGCCCGCGCCAACTACGACGCCGCGCTCTGCATGTATCACGACCAGGCCCTGATCCCGATCAAGACCATCGACTTCGCGGGCGGCGTCAACGTCACCCTGGGCCTGCCCTTCGTGCGCACCTCGCCCGACCACGGCACCGCCCTCGACATCGCCGGCAGCGGCCGCGCCGATCCGACGAGCCTGCTGGCCGCGATCGACATGGCCGACGACATGGCGCGCCGGCGCGGCACCTAGCCGGCAGCATCCGACATGGACCGGATCGCAGCCCTGCCGCCGCTGCGCGAGACCATCGCCGCGCACGGCCTCGACGCCAAGAAGCGCTTCGGCCAGCACTTCCTGCTCGACCTCAATCTCACGCGGCGCATTGCGCGCGCGGCGGCGCCGCTCGATGCGGGCACCGTCGTCGAAGTGGGTCCCGGTCCCGGCGGCCTCACGCGCGCGCTGCTGCTCGAAGGCGCGGCGAACGTCGTGGCCATCGAACTCGACCGCCGCGCCATCGACGCCCTGCGCGAACTCGAAGCGGCCGCCGACGGCCATCTCGCGCTGGTCGAAGCCGATGCGCTGCAGGTCGATCCGGCAACGCTCGGCCCCGCGCCGCGCCGCATCGTCGCCAACCTGCCCTACAACGTCTCGACGCCGTTGCTCGTGCGCTGGCTGCACGCGGCCGACGACCTCGCCGACATGGTGCTGATGTTCCAGAAGGAGGTCGTCGACCGGCTGGTCGCCGCGCCGCGCAGCAAGGACTATGGCCGGCTCTCCGTGCTGGCCCAGCATGTCTGCGAGGTCCGCCGCCTGTTCGACATTCCGCCCTCCGCCTTCGTGCCGCCGCCCAAGGTCGTGTCCTCGGTGGCCAGGCTCACCCCGCGCCCTGCCGCCGACCGGCTGGCCGATCTCCGTCCCCTGGAGCGGGTGACCGCTGCCGCCTTCGGCCAGCGCCGCAAGATGCTGCGCGGCTCCCTGGCGGGCCTGTTCGGCGATCCCACGGCCGTCCTGACCGATCTCGGCCTGTCGCCCACCGCCCGCGCCGAGGAGCTTTCGGTGGCCGACTTCGTGCGCCTGGCAGGACGGCTTGACTAGTGAGTGAGCACTCACTATAAACGGACTCATGATCCGGTCCCTGGCCTTCAATCTCTATTTCTATGTCGGCACCCTGATCGCGGCGATCCTCGGCATCCTGCTGGTGCCGATCCCCACGCCGGTGCTGCTGCGCGGCCTGCTGCACTACTGGGCCCGGGCTGTCGTCTGGGGCATGCGCTGGATCGGCGGCATGAAGGTCGAGGTGCGCGGCCGCCATAACTTGCCCAGGCACGGCCCGGTACTGCTGGCCAACAAGCACCACAGCGAATGCGACGGCATTCTCCTTGCCGCGGAAATCCCCGGCATCGCCTTCGTCGCCTTGCAGGAGCTGTTCCGCTATCCGCTGATCGGCGCGATCCTCTATCGCCTGCAGATGATCCGCGTCGACACCTGCGGCGGCGGCAAGGAACGCGAGAACCTGGCGCAGTTCGCCAAGCGCGCCTGCGACAGCGGCCGTCACATCGCGATCTATCCCGAGGGCCATCTGATGGCGCCGGGCGAACGCGAACGCTACCGCTCGGGCATCTTCTATCTCTATCGCGACCTGAACCTGCCGGTGACGCCGGTGGCGACGTCGGTCGGCCTGCTGTGGAACCGCCGCGACTGGTGGAAGAAGCCGGGCCGCGCGGCCATCGAGTTCCTGCCCGCCATCGAGACGGGCCTCGACAAGGCCACCTTCATGCGCCGCCTGGAAGACGCCATCGAAACCGCGAGCGATCGACTGATCGCCGAGTGCTCGGGCCGTCCCTATGCGCCGAGCCAGCTCGTCCTGCGTTCGCAGGGCCAGTTGGGCATCGGCCAGCCGATCACCGCCCCTCGCGCAGCGCCTTGACGAAATCCGACAGGCCGAGCTGACGCTCGCGCTTCAGCCGCTCGGCCATCAGAATGGTCCTAATAGCCAAGCCCTGACTTAGAGCATCGATGGCAAACCAAGAAAGACCGGTCGGACAATGCTGCCTATGCGGGGACATCACGCGCCTTTCCTTTGAGCACGTCCCGCCTCGCAGTGCATTCAACAACGATACTGTATTTCTCGCCGAGATAGAGCGACTGCTCGGCCACGACTGGTGGGCAGAGATGGACAAGGTGCCAGGCAAACGGCAGCAAGGAGGTGCTGGCCAGTACACTCTTTGCGAACCTTGCAATAACAAAACAGGAAGCTGGTATGGATCGGACTACGTCCACCTAGCTCGGCGAGCTATGCCTGCCTTGGCACAGGCTGCAGCAGGCGAAGTTGTCGGAGTGTCAGTCGACATCCGTCCATTGCGCCTACTCAAACAAATTTTGGTTATGTTTTGTAGCGCGTGCGGACCAAACTTCGTGTTTCCAGAGCTGGCTAGGTATCTACTCAATCAAGAATCGCGAGAATTGCCCCCCGGCCACGACGTCTATTTAGGGCTTTATGACCGTGGCTCACGCGCCGCTCGTCAATCGGGCCTTACTGGACGCCTAGAGTTAGGCAATTCCCAGTGCGTCTACTCCGAAATTGCATTTCCGCCGCTGATACTGGTCATGACTGTGAACTCGCCAAGCCCTGATCCAAGACTCATGAGGGTAACTTGGTTCAATCAGTTCGGATGGCGTGATCGTTGGCAACAAATGCTCATCCTCGACTGCTTACAAGTTAACTCGCCATACCCGGCAAGCTACGCCACGCGAGAAGAGATCGAGAGAAACCGGTCTAGGCGTCTTCAATCAAAGGCGGTCGATTAGGGCAACCGATACCCTCACCGCCCCTCGCGCAGCGCCTTGACGAAATCCGACAGGCCGAGCTGACGCTCGCGCTTCAAGCGTTCGGCCATCAGGATGGCCTTGAGCTGCATGACGCTGGTGGCGATGTCCTTGTTGATGATCGTGTAGTCGTATTCGGCCCAGTGGCTCATCTCGTCGGCGGCCTTGGCCATGCGGCGCGCCACGATTTCGGGTGCGTCCTGCGCCCGCGAGATCAGGCGGCGTTCGAGGTCGCGCGTCGACGGCGGCAGGATGAACACCGTCACCAGGTCGTCGCGGCCCTTCTCCTTGAGCTGCTGCGTGCCCTGCCAGTCGATGTCGAACAGCATGTCGCGTCCGGCCATCAACGCCTCTTCGACCGGCTGGCTGGGCGTGCCGTAATAGTGGTCGAACACGCGGGCATGTTCGAGGAACTGGTCGCGCTCGATCATGTCGCGGAAGGTCGCCGCATCGACGAAGTGATAGTCGACGCCGCCCTGCTCGCCCGGACGGCGGTCGCGCGTGGTGCACGAGACGCTCAGCTGAATGTGGGGATCGTTCTCCAGGAGCTGCCGCGACAGGGTCGTCTTGCCGGCGCCCGACGGCGAGGACAGGACCAGCATCAGGCCGCGCCGCTGGATCATCGGCGCCTCGGCATCACTCGACATTCTGCACTTGCTCCCGCATGCGCTCTACGGCGCCTTTCAGATCGATGCCGATGCGCGTCAGCTCGATGTCGGCGGACTTCGAGCAGAGCGTATTGGCCTCGCGATTGAACTCTTGACAGAGGAAATCGAACTTGCGGCCCACCGGATTGTCGGCGCGCGCATCGGCCAGCAGGCTGCGCGCCTGCGCGATGTGGGCGGTGAGCCGGTCGAGTTCTTCGCGCACGTCGGCCTTGCCGACCAGCAGCGCCACTTCCTGCGCGAAACGTTCCTCCGACAGTGCCGGCACGCGCTCCAGCAACTCGGCAAGCTGTCCCTGGAAGCGCTGGCGCACGGTGCCCATCTGCGTCTGCGCCCGCTCGGCCGCGCGCACGCAGAGGCTTTCGATCTCCGCCACATGGCCCTCGATCACGCCGGTCAGCGCCTTGCCTTCGGCAGCGCGGGCGGCGACCAGACTCTTCAGCGCTTCGTCGAGCGTCGACTGCAGCGCCTTGTCGAGCTTCGCCAATGCCTCTTCGCTCTCCGCACTGTCCTCTTCTTCCTCGATGACGCCGCGCACGCGCAGCAGGCCGTCGGCCGACGGGGCCGCGGCGCCGGTGGTGCGGCGCACTTCTTCGACCAAAGCGCCCAATTCGGCCAGCAACGTCCGGTTGATGCTGAGCGGCTTGCTCTGGCGTTCGCTCGCAATGGTAAGGGTGAGTGAAACATTGCCGCGCTTCACGCGCCCGCCGACCGCGGTTCGCGCCGGGTTTTCCAACCGCTCGAAGCCCTGCGGCACGCGGCAACGGATCTCGAGGTTGCGCCCATTGACGCTCCGCGCCTCCCAGACCCAGCGCCGTCGATCGTCCGATCCCTGCGCCCGGGAATAGCCCGTCATGCTCGCAATCAAGTTATCCTCGCTCCAATGGGCGTTCATGTCTCATTAGTGTACTGTCCGGCTAATTCAAATGGAGTTTCTCAGAATGAATGATCGGGCTGGGGGCAAGCGTGGTTAAGCGCACCGGGCTGAAGATCTTCTCAATTCTGGTCGGTATCGGGATTGCGCTGCTCTGCTTCGAGGTGGGTGCCACCGCATGGCTGACGTTGCGGGACGGAAAGTACACGTCCGCTGCAAAGTTGTTCACCCAGAATACCAATACGTTCGTGGAAGCGGCTGCCCGAGAATCCGGCTGCCGCTACGGCGACACGTTGTTCCCGCATCCCTACCTGGCTTTCGTCCACAGCAAGGGGCAGCCCTGCTCGCTGCGCAACATCAACAATATCGGTCTGTTCGGCGAGGACTTCCCGGACCAGCGGCGCACCGATCGCTTCGTCGTCCTGCTGACCGGCGGATCGGTCGCCGCCCAGCTCGGCCAGATGTATCCCAAGCCGGCGCCGCGCTATCTCGAAGACGAGCTGAACCGGAACTATGTCAGCCCCAACGGCAAGCCGTTTCTGGTTCTGAACGGCGGCGACGGTGCGTGGAAGCAGCCGCAGCAGACCATCCTGTTCTCGATCTATGCCAACTTCGTCGACGCCGTTGTCACGCTCGACGGCTACAACGAACAGCTCATGATCCAGCCCGGCGTCGTGTCCCGCTTCGAGCTGCCGGGCAACAACTTCCTCGACGCCAACCCGATCGCCGCCCAGGACGGCTTCGGCAAGGTGGTCGTGAGCTGGATGGCGGGGCGGGTCGCCGCCTGGATACAGAGCGGCTTCCTCGAAAACTCCCACGGCGCCTACCTGCTGGTCGAAGGCCTGTCGCAGCTCACCACCAAGACCGATCCGAGGACGGCCAAGCTGTTCTGGGAGATGATGAAGCTGCCGCAGGACATCTACGACGATCCGAACAAGCTGATGGCTCACCAGATCGAGCAGTACCGGAAGTACATCCGGATCATGGACATGACGGCCCGCCACTACAACGTGAAGTCGATGTTCTTCCTGCAGCCCGTGCCCGCCGTCGACAAGCCGCTGACGGAAGAAGAGAAGCGCGCCACGCCGGACATGACCTACGGCAAACGCTATGTCGGAATCGTGCGCGATCTCGAAACGCTGAACGAAGGCGGCATTGCCGTGCGCAGCCTGCTCGACATCTATGCCGGCGAGAAGGAAACGATCTACGCCGATTCGATTCACGCCTATCAGGCGCCGGACGGCGAAAGCCGCGGCTACCGCATCATGGCGGCGCGCATGGCGCGGGACATGGCGCAGGGCTGGGACCTGAAGGCGAAGGCCAAGCAGTAAAGCGATCGGGGCGTCCCAGGCATGAAGAGCTTCACCGGCATCGTCATCACCGGCGCATCGAGCGGCATCGGCGAGGCAATCGCCCTCGACTATGCCCGGCCGGGCGCCGCGCTGGCCCTGACCGGCCGCGACGCAGAGCGCCTCGAAACCGTGGCCGGCGCCTGCCGCGCCAAAGGCGCCACCGTCTTCGCCGAGACCATCGACGTCGTCGAGCGCGAACGCTTCGCCGACTGGCTCAAGGCCTTCGACGACGCCCACCCGGTCGACTTGATCCTGGCCAATGCCGGCATCTCGGTCGACAAGGACAATTCTTCCATCGACGACTTCGCCGTCATCCGCCGCACCTTCGACGTCAACGTCTTCGGCGTGCTGAACACCGTCGAGCCGCTGCTCGACCGCATGATCGCGCGCGGGCGCGGCCAGATCGCCGTCGTCTCCTCGCTGGCGGGCTTCATCGGCCTGCCCTATTCGGCGTCCTACAATGCCAGCAAGGCCGCCGTCCGCGTCTGGGGCGAGAGCCTGCGCTACGTGCTGAAGAAGCACGGCATCGGCGTCAGCGTGATCTGCCCCGGCTTCGTCGTGAGCCGCATGACGGCAAATGCGCCCTTTCCCATGCCCTTCCTGATGAGCTCGGCGCGCGCGTCGGCGATCATCCGCCGCGGCCTCGCCAACGACCGCGCGCGCATCGCCTTCCCCATCGGCACCAAGGCCGCCGTCTGGCTCGGCTCCGTGCTGCCCGGCGGCTGGACCGCGCGGCTAATGGGCGCTTAAGCGCCCTCTAAGCGCCCGGCGTGATGTAGGGCGAGTCGGCGACGCGCCAGCGCGCCGGCGGTTCGGCACGGAAGATCTGGCGCAGGTGCACTTCGTCGGGGCCGTCGGCAATGCGCAGCATGCGCGCCACGGCGAAGGCACGGTGGATCGGCGCGTCGTCGCTGCCGCCCATGGCGCCGAACAGTTGCAGCGCGCGGTCGGCAATGCGCTGCGCCATCTCCGGCACCGCGACCTTGACCATCGACACGTCGCGCCACGCCGCATGATGGCCGTCGGTGTCCAGCCGTTCGGCGGTGCGCAGCACCAGCAGCCGCGCCTGTTCGATCTCGATGCGAGACCGCGCGACCGCGTGCTGGGTCGCGTCGTAGTCGACCAGGGTGCGCCCGAAGGTGGTGCGCTCGGCGGCCCGCGCCATCATCAGTTCGACAAGCACCTCGCAGGTCCCGATGGCCCGCATGCAATGGTGCAGCCGCGCCGGCCCCAGCCGCACCTGCGCGGCGGCAAAGCCCTCGCCCTCTTCGCCCAGCAGGTTTTCCAGCGGCACGCGCACGTCGCGAAACTCCAGCTCGGCGATGGGCGCGATGCTGTCCTCCCATCCGAGGAAGCGCAGTTCGCGCACGACCTTCAGGCCTGGCGTATCCATCGGCACGATCACGCAGGAATGCCGGCCGGTGCGCGACGCTTCGGGACGCGAGACGCCCATGACGATGACGAAGGCGCAATCGGGATGGGCGCCGCCGGTGATGTACCACTTGCGTCCGTCGACGACCCAGTCGCCGCCGTCGCGTCGCAGGCTGGTGGCGATATTGGTGGCGTCGGCGGACGCCACGTCGGGCTCGGTCATGCCGAAGGCGGAGCGGATGCGGCCGTCCAGCAGCGGCTCCAGCCAGCGCTGCTTCTGCGCCGGCGTCGCGGCATGCTGCAGCATGATCATGTTCGGGACATCGGGCGCCTGGCCGTTGAACACTTCCGACGCCCAGGGCAGGCGGCCCATGATCTCGGCAATCGGCGCATAATCGCGGTTGCTCAGGCGATCCGGCTGCCAGAGGTTCCACAGGCCCCGCTCGCGCGCCCGTGCCCGCAGTCCGGCGAGGAACGGCGGCGCTCCCGGATGTCTGGCAACGTGGGCCACCCACTCGCGATGCCGCGGCAGTATCTCCTCGTCGAAGAACGTCTCGACGGCCGCGCGCAACTCCGATGCGCCACCCGATGTCTTCATCGCTAGCGAGCGCTCGTCTGGATCAGGATTTCCGACGTCAGCGTGCGATGCACGGGGCAGCGGTCGGCGATTTCCATCAGCCGCTTGCGTTGCGCGTCGTCGAGCGGTCCTTCGAGTTCGATGGTCCGCTGGATGCGGTCGACCTTGCCTTCCTTGGTCTCGCAGCTCTCGCAATCGGCCGCGTGAATCTTGCCGTGCTGGAGCTGCACCCTGACCTTCTCCAGCGGCCACTTCTTCTGCCGCGCATACATGCGCAGCGTCATCGCCGTGCAGGCGCCGAGGCCGGCCAGCAGATAGGCATAGGGATCGGGCCCGGTATCGTTGCCGCCCTTCGCGACCGGCTCGTCGGCCGCCAGCACATGCGCGCCGCTGCGCACCGTCTCGGAAAACGGTCCGGTCCCGTTATCCTCGACAACCACGATACCCGGCTCCACTGCGGTCGCGAGGTCGGCCATGACGTTCTCCTTTGAAAGGCAATCACTTCATCTGGTTGGTAAGCAGCGCCGCCGCGCCGCCCTGGTCCTTGCCGTATTTCAGCAGCGCAGCGCGGCCGCCTGCGGCATAGGCCGCCACCGCGCCCAGCAGGCGCTTGAGCTGGTCGGGGCTGGAGCGGTCGAACTTGCAATAAGCACCACGCGTCAGCTTGGCGATCTGCGGAAAGAGCCGCGATGCGGTGCGATCGTCGCCTTCCTGGAAAACGAACACCGGCAGGCCGAGCAGGCCCAACTGCCCCGCCTCGTGACCGACCGCATCGACATCCTCCTCGCAGCAGTCGCCCACGAACACCACGGCATCGAGCCGGCTCTCGCGCTTCTGGTCTCCGGCATAGCTCAGGAGGCGCGCGATCTGCGTACGGCCGGCGAGGCAGCGCACCGCGCTCATCAGGCGCGCCAGCTCGCGGCCGTCCGATGTCCACTTGCTCACCTTGAATTCCTCGAA
The DNA here is from genome assembly GCF_000312425.1 of Reyranella massiliensis 521. GTDB lineage: Bacteria > Pseudomonadota > Alphaproteobacteria > Reyranellales > Reyranellaceae > Reyranella > Reyranella massiliensis. The sequence goes on from NZ_HE997181.1 coordinate 2,492,545, forward strand.
GCCGCGATAGAAGGCGAGCCGCACGTCGAGACCGCCCAGCGTATCGGCGGCGACGAACATTTCGCCCTGGAGGGCGCAGGCATGGTCCCAGGTCGGTTCGCGGCTGGCCGTGGCATCCATCGCGAAGAGCAGCCGTCCGCGTCCGCCGGGCTTGGCCGCCGTCGGCAACTTGCCGACCTCGCGCACGAAGGCGTCGACTTCGTTCGCACCTGCAGAAGACGGAAGTTTGCGATCGCCGATCACGTCCTTTGACCCTCCGTTATCCGTTCAATATGGTGCACGCGCGCAGTCGCGCCAACACGAAGCATGACCGGAAACGCCCCAACCTTCGCCACGCTGCTGCTGCGCGTCTTTCTACCCTTCGCGCTCGCCTACTTCCTCTCCTACATCTTCCGGGGCGTGAATGCGGTCATCTTCCCGTATCTCGAACGGGATGTCGGCATCACGGCGGGCGATCTCGGCCTTCTCACCTCGGCCTTCTTCCTGTTCTTCGCGGGCTGCCAGCCCGTGCTCGGCGTCATGCTCGACCGTTACGGGCCGCGCAAGGTGCAGACGGTGCTGCTGGCGATGGCCGGCGTCGGCTCGGCGCTGTTCGGCCTCAGCTTCTCGCTCGGCGAGCTGGTTGTCGCACGCGTGCTGATTGGCCTCGGCTTCGCCGGCGGGCTGATGGCCGCGATCAAGGCGATCACGCTGTGGTATCCGCCGGAACGCTGGGGCCTCATCACCGGCTTCCACATGATGGCGGGTGGCCTCGGCTCGATGGCCGCCACGCTTCCCGTTCAATGGTCGTTGTCGGTCATGAGCTGGCAGGGCCTGTTCTTCTGGCTGGCCGGGCTCTGCCTCGTCACCTCGGCGATCCTGTTCGTGGTCGTGCCGGAACGCGGCACGCCCAAGGCACAGGGCACCCTGCGCGAACAGTTCCGCATCACCGGCATCGTGCTGACCGACGGCTTCTTCTGGCGCATCCAGCCGTTGCTCACCTTCCAGCAGGTCGCCTTCATCGCCAGCATCACGCTATGGATCGGGCCGTGGCTGCGCGACGTCGGCGGCATTGCCGACAGGGACGTGCGCGCGGACATCCAGCTCTACACGACGGCAACGATGACCTTGGGCTTTGCGCTGAGCGGCGTGCTGTCGGGCGCCTTCCGCCGGGTCGGCGTGAGCGACTTCGCCTCCTCCACTTTGGTCAGCGTGCTCTTCGCGCTGGTCTGCGCCTGGCTTGCCTTCCTGCCCACGTTCCAGCCCGTACTGGCGTGGCTGCTGTTCGGCTTTCTCGGCGCCTATCCGATCCAGTACATGCCGCTGCTCGCGCGCTCCTTCCCGGCACACTATGCCGGCCGGGTCAGCACCAGCTCGAACCTCGTCGTCTTCACCATGATCTTCGCCCTGCAATGGGCAATCGGAAAGATCGTCGACCTGTGGCCGCGCACGGCAACGGGATATGCGACCGACGGCTACACCTGGTCCTACGGCGCGCTGTTCGTCCTGCAGGTGGCAGGCCTTCTGTGGCTGTTCGTATCGCAGGCGCGCCCGCTGGCGGAGGCCCGGCCCGTGGCGGCGGACTGAGTTACTGTTCAGTCCGCGGCAGGCCTTCCGTGGCCGCTTCCCTATCGTGCGCATCCTCTGGCGGAGATTCAGGCTGAAGCTGGGCCTCGGCCTCGGCCTCGGCAGACGATGATGGCGCTTCCGAAGTTGTCTCAGATTCAGGCTGAGGCTCGTCCGGCGGCGCAGACTCATTGGCCAGCGGCGGCAGATTGAGCGCCGCTACGAGATCGCGGACTTCCTGACGGGCCGCGACGTGGCTCAACGTCAACGACGGGCCGCTGCCGCCGCGTTTGAGATCGAGCAAGGTGAGGCCGTTCAGGAACAGCTCCTTGTAGATCACGCGCTCGCTCAATCCCGCCGCGACGCGGAAGCCGATGCGCTTGGAGAGCGCCTCGATCACCGTGCTCATGTCGCGCTTGTTGCGGGCGGCCAAAGCGGAGAGACGATTGCGCATCACGATCCAGTCGACCGGCCGGCCGCCCTGCACGGCGCGGATCTGGCGCTGCTTCCACACCGCTTCCGAGTAGATCGAGGGCCGCACGATCTTGAGCGTATCGGGATCGACCCGCGCCAGCAGGTCGAGATCGATGAAGCTGTCGTTGAGCGGCGTCAGCAGGCTGTCGGCCCAGGTGTGCGCCAGCCGGCTGAGATGCGTGTCGCTGCCCGGCGTGTCGACGATCACGAAATCGGCTGCACCGACGGCCGGCTCCAGCGCGGCGGCGAGGCGTGCGCGCTCGTCGGCCTCGGCGGCGCTGCGCTCGTTCAAGGTCGAGATCGGCACCGGCGTGTGCATCGGCATCGGCAGGTCGACGCCCTTGCGCTTGGCATAGGCCGCGCGGTTTTCGAGATAGCGGCTCAACGTGCCCTGGCGCGCGTCGAGGTCGAGCGTCGCCACCCGCGCGCCGTCGCTCATCAGCGACACGGCGATATGCAGCGCCGTCGTCGACTTGCCCGAACCGCCCTTCTCGTTGCCGATCACCAGCACATGGCCGCGCCCCGGCGCCCGCGGCGCCTGCGTCTGGGCGACGCTCGGATTGGGGGCTGGCTGGAAGGTATCGCTCACCGGCACACTCACAGGCGAACTCATGGTGCTTTGCGGATCCAGACGGCGGTGTCGTGGAACACCGCGCCGCCGTGCGGCCAACCGGGATCGGCCGAGGTCAGGATGTTGATGCCGATGCCGGTCTCGAAGTTGCGATTGGGCCAGATGCCCTCGACCACGACGACGCCCTTCTGCTGGCCCTTGCGCGGCTTGGCATGGACGACGGTCTTGCCGCGGTCGTTGCCGATCTCCAGGCGGTCGCCTTCGGCGATGCCCATCTCGGCGCACTGCTCCGGATTCATCAGCGCCGTCGGCCGCACCTCGCGCTTCTGCGAGCTGGGCGTCTCGGTGAAGGTCGAGTTGAGGAAGGTGCGCGCCGGTGCGGCGACCAGCCGGAACGGCTTGTCCTCCGTCGCATTGTCGATCACGTCGAAATGGTCGGGCAGCACCGGCATGTCCTTGCCGCGTGGACCGTAGGCAGACCAATCCGGCTTGAAGCGGAACTTCTTGTCGGGCCAGGCGAAGCCGTCGAGGAAGTGCGAGGTCTCGAAGCCGAGATGGAAATCCTGGCCGCCCTTCTGCCAGTTGGTCTCGGCGTCCCACATGCCCGAGGCCTTGAGGCTCTCGTCCATGATCTCCCAGGCGGTCATGTCGAAGCCGCGATGCTTGGCGCCCAGCCGCTTGGCCAGTTCGGAGATCACGTAGTGGTTCTCGCGGCACTCGCCCGGCGGCTCGATCACGGCCTTCGTGACCTGGAAGAAGGTGTGGCCGCTCGCGGTGTAGAAGTCGTCGTGCTCCAGGAACATGGTGGCCGGCAGCACGATGTCGGCGAGGGCCGCTGTCTCGGTCATGAACTGCTCGTGCACGCAGACGAAGAGGTCGTCGCGCTTGAAGCCGGCGTGGACCTTCTCAAGCTCCGGGCAGACCATCGCCGGATTGGTGTTCTGGATCAGCATGCCCGTCACCGGCGGGCCGTTCTTCAGCGCCTCGGGATCGCCGGTCAAGATCGGCCCCAGCCGCGACTGGTCGAGTTCGCGCAACGACATATCGATCAGGTCCGTCCCTTCGATCAGGGTCTTGTTGATCGGGTACATGCCGGTGTGGCCGTAGAGCGCGCCGCCGCCCTTGTATTTCCACGCGCCGGTGACGGCCGGCAGGCAGGTCACGGCATGCATGTTGGCGGCACCGTTGCGGCTGCGGCTGAAGCCGTGATGGCAGCGGATAAAGGCTGCCTTGGTCTGGCCGTAGAGCCGCGCGAAGCCCACGATCTCCTCGACCGACAGGCCGGTGATCTTGGACGCCCACTCCGGCGTGCGGGTCGCGACGTGGGCGGCCAGCTCGTCCGGCGCATCGGTGTAGCGGCGCAGGTAATCCCAGTCCGCATAGCCCTCCTTGAAGAGGACGTGCATGACGCCGACCGCCAGCGCGCCGTCGGTGCCCGGCCTGACCGCAAGGTGGATGTCGGCCTGATCGGCCGTGCCGGTGCGATAGGGATCGACCACGACCAGCTTGGCGCCCCGCTTCTTGGCCTTCATGGCGTGGGTCATGACGTTGACCTGGGTGTTCACCGGGTTGCCGCCCCAGATCACCACCAGATCGGAATGCGCGTCGACCTCGCGCACATCGGCGCCGCGCTTGGCGCCGACGCCGGCGATCCAGCCGGTATCCGACAGCGTCACGCAGATCGTCGAGAACCAGCGCGAATACTTCATCGTATGGCGCAGCAGGTTGATGCCGTCGCGCTGCACCAGCCCCATGGTGCCGGCGTAGTAATAGGGCCAGATCGTCTCGCTGCCGTGCTGGCGTGCCTTGGCGATGAACTGCTCGGCCACGATGTCGAGCGCATCGGCCCAGGAGATTTCCGCGAACTGCTTGGAGCCCTTGGGACCGACCCGGCGCAGCGGCTTCATCAGCCGGTCGGGATGATGGATGCGCTCGGCGTAGCGCGCGACCTTCTCGCAGATCACGCCGGCGGTGTAGTCGTTGCGCATCGAGCCGCGCACGCGACCGATCCGCTTGGCATCCAGCCGCTCCACATCGAGCGCGCAGGTGCTGGTGCAGTCGTGCGGACAGACCGACGGCACGGTGGTGACGCCGGCATCGCCGTGGTTCACCCGTGCATCGGGGGCATAGGCATGGTCGTCGGGGGACATTACGCGGCGCTCCTCATGGACCGGCCCAACATACAGATGACATGTCGATGAACAATGTGGATGGGAAGGGCCCTGATCCACATGTTCATCCGATCGCACACACCATGCAAGCACGCCGGACGGCGCGCCGGCGCTCCAAGTGCGGTGGCGTCAGGACAGGTCGGACAGCCAGATCCGGTCGAACAGGTCGGCCAGCGCCCGATAGGCCGGTACGGAAACCTGATCGAAGCCGTTGACGCCGACGGCGAGAAATTCGGAAAGAAGCCGGTCGGCGGCAGCGGCGTCGCGAACGCGCAGGCCGAACTCGCCCAGATCCCCGGCAATCGACGCCTGTGCCGGCAGATACGCAGCGGTCGACCGCAGTCGCGCATTCGCCGCGGGCAGGCGCACCATCGCAATGCGAGTCACGGAGGGCTGGGCATCGGGGCCGATCAGAGTGGTGCCGAACATCAATCCGCCCAGCACGCTGGCCGGCGGAGATGCCGGGAACAGGCAGAAGGTAAGCGTCGGCACGCCGCTCGAATCTTCGCCCACGCTGCCCTGGGTCGCCCGCTTGCCGATATTGATCATGCCCTTGAGTTCCAGCAGCCCGGTCGGCAGGACCTCGGTATAGAAGGCATGCAGCCGGTTGGGCGTCGACGAATTCGCGATCGTCAGCTCTCCGCGGATCAGTCGGCCCTGAAAATAGGGCGACCAGGCGTGGGAGTAGCAGACGAACGTGCCGGCCAGGGAAAGAGCGGCATTCTGGCCGTTCACACGTCCCGAAAACACCTCGATGTCGCGCGACAGGACATTTCGATCCCGGCCGTGACGGACGCAGATTTCGTCGAGGAAAGAATCGATGTCGCAATCCGCAATCCACTGGCCGGATCGGTCGAGTTCGAGCACCTTCGCCCAGTCTTCGTAGACTTGGCGTTCGCGCGGCTGCGCCCGGCCCTGCAGCCACTTGTCGGCCCGGCCGATATCGAACGACGTGTTGGCGTTGACACGGCGGAATGCCGCCGCGAGGTCCTTGCGTGCGACCGTGCCCAACAACGCTGCCGTAAGACGCAGCTTACGGTCGATATCTCGCGCCACTCGAACTCCTCGCTAGCGAACCCGTAGTGATTTCCATACTCCATTTCCCCGGAAAAGACGCAGAATTCCAGTGCATTCCTCGACAGAGGACTACTGAAAATACGCTTTTGCGGGAGAAGCCGTCTGCGAATCGTCATCCGGGCCGGCAAAGATGACACTCTGGACGGCGGCAGCAGGCTGCACCAGCATGCCCGCCGCGTGTCTTCAGATCGAGTTCCTGTCCGCAACGTCCGGCGTGCCAATGCGTCCGACGCCCCCGCGATAGAGCGTTTCGCACCCGGCCTGTGGCCGGCGACGGCGTCGGGGGATCGTGCCGTATTCGTCGTCGACGGCGATGCCGGTCCGCTGGCCGCCATGCGGCTGCGCCACGCCGGCGAGCGCCTCGAGATCGAGCGCCTCGCCGCGCGCTCCACCACCCTCGCCCGCAGGCTCGTCGCCTTCGCCGAGCGCACGGCGCGCGCCATGAAGATACGGGAGTTGCGCCTGCTGCCGGACGCCACGTCGAGCGACGGCGCGGCCGCCCTCGGCTTTCGCGACGGCGTCAAGCGTGTCTCGGGCCGCTGGTGGCATCGCATGCTCGACCATCTCGAGAATGCCGGCGTGCCGCTGCTGCGCGACGGCTCGGCCTCGCTCGATCAGACGCTCTACTATCGCGGCATCTGGGCGGCCATCGCGCTGCTGGTGGGTTTCGGCATCATTCCGCTCACGGTGTTCAGCCCGGGCGACGTGACGTTGCTGCATGTCGTCGTGCCTGCAATCGTGTGCACGGTCGGAACGCTGTTCGCGCTCTGGCAGATCGGTCTGATCGTGCAAGCGGCACGGCGCGGCAGCCGCGGTCTCGTCGCGCTGACGATCCTTGTCGTCGCCGCCTTTTCCGCCGTGGCCGTCGGCGGCCTCTTCTACGACCGTGCCCTGCCCTCGCTCGCCGAGCTGTGGGAGATCTACGGGGGCGACGAGGAGCTGGGCGATCTCGAAGTCGCCACCAGCAACGACGGCACGACGCTTCTCGTGGACGGCGCCTACGGAGTCGGCAGCGCCGATCTGGTGCGGCGTGCGCTCGACAGCAATCCGCGCGTCCGCCGCGTCGTGCTGGCTGGGCCCGGCGGCCGCATCGGCCCCGCCTTCGAGATCAACCGCATGATCCGCGAGCGCAGGCTCGCCACGCATGTCGAGAGCGGTTGCGCCTCGGCCTGCACCATCGCGTTCCTGGGCGGCACCGACCGCTCGATCTCCCCGACCGGCCGGCTCGGCTTCCATCAGGGCAGCTTTCCCGGCCTCGGCGCCAACGACATGTTCGAGAGCAACCGCGACATGCGCCGCTTCCTCGTCGCCAGCGGCGTCACGCCGGCTTTCGCCAAGCGCGCCATCGACACGCCTTCCGACGAAATCTGGACACCGACGCCGCAGGAACTGCTGGCCGGCAAGGTCGTGAACCGCATAAATCGCTGACGAGCTGAAAAGAGGTTCCTCCGGCATGATCCCCCGCGGCCTTTCCTACGACGATGCGATGCGGCAGTTCCGTTGGCCGGCGCCGGGGCGCTTCAACATCGGGCGCGCGATCTGCGAGCGGCATGCCCCCGACACGCTGGCGATGATCGTCGAGAATGCCGACGGCTCGATCCGCAACTGGACCTTCGGGCAGATGCTGGCGGCCAGCTCGCGGCTGGCCAATGCGCTGGTCGCGCGCGGCCTCGGCAAGGGCGACCGGCTGGCGGTGTTCCTGAGCCAGAGTGCCGAACTCACGATCTGCCATCTCGCCGGCTATCGCATGGGCGCCGTGGTCCTGCCGCTGTTCACGCTGTTCGGTGAGGAAGCCATCGAATATCGCCTCACCAATGCCGAGGCCTCGGCCATCGTCACCGACATGAGCCAGCTGCCGAAGCTACTCGCCGTGCGCGATCGCCTGCCCCATCTCAAGACAATAATCGTGATCGGCGCCGGCGCGCATGGCAGCGCCTTCCTCGACTGGCGGCTGCTGCTGGAGGCAGCGTCCGACAATTTCACGACCGTCGATACGATGGCCGAAGATCCCGCCCTGCTGATCTACACGTCGGGCACCACCGGCCAGCCCAAGGGCGCGCTGCATGCCCATCGCATGATGCTGGGCTGCCTGCCGGCCGTGGAGCAGTGGCTGAGCCACTGGCCGATGGGCAACGAGGTGATGTGGACGCCGGCCGAATGGGCGTGGATCGCCGGCCTCTACGATTCGCTGTTCCCGGCCTGGTACTACGGCACGCCGGTGCTGGCGCATCGCTTCGCCAAGTTCGATCCCGAGCGCGCCTTCGCCCTGCTGGCCAAGCATCGCGTCGGCGTAAGCTTCATTCCGCCGACCGCGCTCAAGATGATGAGGCAGGTCCACAAGCCGCGCGACCGCTGGACCTACGATGTCCGCGCCGTCTGCACCGGCGGCGAGGCCATGGGCGAGGAACTGCTCGCCTGGGGCCGCGACACGTTCGGCACCACGATCTCCGAAGGCTACGGCCAGACCGAGATGAACATGATGCTGCTGAACTCGCCGGACTGGTTCGAGGTCCGGCCCGGTTCGTGCGGCCGCGCCTGCCCCGGCCGCAAGGTCGCGATCGTCGACGATCGGGGCAATGTCCTGCCGCCCGGCGAGGAAGGCCAGATCGCCGGCTGGCGGCACGATCCCATCGTGATGCTGGAATACTGGCGCAACCCCGAAGCCACCGCGCGCAAATATGCCGGCGACTGGCTGCTGACCGGCGACCTCGGCCGCATCGACGAGGACGGCTACGTCTTCTTCAAGAGCCGCGACGACGACGTGATCACCTCGGGCGGCTACCGCATCGGCCCCGGTGAGATCGAGGAATGCCTGATGAAGCACCCCGCCGTCGCCATGGTCGGCGTGGTGGGCGTGCCCGACAAGGTGCGCACCGAGATCGTGAAGGCTTTCGTGCAGCTTCGCCCCGAGATCGCAGCCACCGACGCGCTCAAGACCGACCTGGCGAACTTCGTGAAGACGCGCCTTGCCGCCCACGAATATCCGCGGGCCGTCGAGTTCGTGGCCGAGCTGCCGCTCACCACGACCGGCAAGATCCTGCGCCGCGAACTGCGAAAGCTGGGTTAATTCCTAGAGCTTCTCAAGCCGGTCCCGAAACCAGGCGGCCAGCTTGCCTTCGTCGAGTGTGTCGGCGGCGAGCGCTTCCACGGCCCTGACCGCATCGGCGGGATCGAAGCGGAGACGATAGCCATTGTCCGCGAGGAACAGGCGCGCCGCGACCCACGCCACGCGCTTGTTGCCGTCGACGAACCCATGATTGCGCGCAAGGCCGTAGGCATAGGCGGCAGCCAGATCGGCCGCGTCGGGTTTTCCGTAGGCCGCAAGGTTTCGCGGCCGGGCCAGCGCCGACTCTATGGCGCCGCCGTCGCGCACGCCGTCGGGACCGCCATGCTCGGCAATCTGCCGGTCATGAATGGCCTGGAGCACGTCCAGCGCGACCCAGCGCCAGGCGGTCATTTCGCGAGGGCGCGCAGCACGTCCTTGTCTTCGCGCATGATGTCTTCGGCGAGACTCATCTGGCGCTCGAAGTCCGGATTGTAGGGCGTCAGGCGATAGCTGCCGTCCGGCGCCTCGGTCAGATAGACCGTGTCGCCTTTCTGGACCTTGAGCCGCGCCATCGCCTCCTTCGTCAGGATGAACCCTGCGGAGGCGCCGACCGTGGTGACCTTGAATTTCAGCATCTGCTCTACGTCTATATAATGATTATTATATAGAATTGCGGGATGCGGAATCAATCAGCGCGCTGGAGTCGCGCGCGCAGCGTCAAGAAGGCTAGCTTTGAAAGAGGCCGGGGAGGCTGTTGAGCAGGGTCAGGAAGCCGATCAGGGCGGCCGGCCACCAGGAGTGCAGATGAAAAGGCATGGGCTATACTCTAAGAATATAGATTAGAAATATCACTTACTTGACTGAAAAGAAAGAAACTTTTTGGGAGTAGACCGATGCGCTGGATTGCCCTTTTCGCTCTCGCCGCTGTCTGTCTTGCGGCTGGAAAGATACAGGCTCAGCCCCAATATCCCGACCGGCCGGTCAAGATCATCGTGCCCTACATCGCCGGCAGCGCGCCGGACGTGGCCGCCCGCCAGGCCGCGGGCAAGCTGACGGCCGGCCTGGGCCAGCAGTTCATCGTCGACAACAAGCCCGGCGCCAGCGGCAACATCGGCGGCGAGGCGGCCGCCCGCGCGACGCCCGACGGCTACACCCTGCTGCTGATGACCGGCAATCACGTCATCAACCCGTTCCTCTACGCCAAGCCGGGCTACGGGCTGAAGGACTTCGCGCCCATCACGATCATCACGCGCCTGCCCTCGCTGATGGTCGTGCCGCCGTCTTCTCCCGCCAAGACCGTCGCCGAGTTCATCGCGCTCGCCAAGTCGAAGCCCGGCCAGCTCAACTACGGCTCGGGCGGCATCGTCAGCCTGGCGAACCTGTCGGCGCAGGCCTTCCGGCTGGCCACGGGCATCGACTACGTCCACGTCCCCTACAAGGGCGCGCCCGACATCGTGCGCGGCCTGCTGGGCGAGCAGATCGACGTCGCCTTTCCGACCATGCCCACTGTGGTCCGGCTGGCGCAGCAGGGATCGCTCAGGCCGCTGGCCGTGACCTCGGCCAAGCGCTCGGCGGCGATGCCCGACGTGCCGACCCTCCTCGAAGCGATGCCCGCTGGCCTCGACGGCTTCGTCCAGGATTCGTGGCTGGCGCTGGCCGCCCCGGCCGGCACGCCGCCCGCCATCATCGAGCGCGTCTACGCCACGCTGAAGAAGGCGGCCGAGGCTCCGGAATTCCGCACTGCGCTCAGCAGCGACGGATCGGAGGTCGTCTTCAACACACCGGCCGAATTCGCCGCTATGCTGCCCGGCGAGAGCGAGAAGTATCAGCAGCTCATCAAGAAGCTGGACATCAAGATCGAATAGAGGAGTTCAAGGATGGCCGCCGTTGCGCCGCGCATTCACGAAGCCCCCGACGACCTGCTGGCCGCCATCGACTTCTGTTACGAACAGGGCTGGACCGACGGCCTGCCCGTCGTGCCGCCGCAGGTCGACCGCGTGAAGGCGATGCTGGCCGCCGATGCGCGGCCGGCCGATACCGTCATCTGCCATCATCCGGCGACCACGCTCGATCTCTCACTGCATGCGGCGGCGGTCAACGCCGTCATGGCGGGCTGCCTGCCCGAGTATTTCCCGGTACTGGTCGCCGCCTTCGAGGCGATGAACCGGACCGAGTTCAACTTCCATGGCTCGACCGCCAGCACCGGCGGCTCGGCGCCGCTGCTGGTCGTCAGCGGTCCCATCGTCGACGAGATCGGCATGAATGCCGACGTCAACCTGTTCGGCCCCGGCAACCGCGCCAACTCGACCATCGGCCGCGCCACGCGCCTCATTCTGCGCAACGTCTTCCAGATGCTGCCGGGCATTTCCGATAAGTCGACCCAGGGCAATCCCGGCAAGTACAGCTTCTGCATCGCCGAACGCAGCCGCGGCAATCCCTGGCCGCTGCTCTGCGAGGCGCAGGGCTACCCCAAGGGCACGTCGAGCGTCACGACCTTCGCCGGCGGCGGCTTCTGCAACGTCGAGAACCACGGCGGCAACACGCCTGAACAGATCCTCGGCTCGGTCGCCGACGCCATGGCCAACTACGGCTGCATCACCTTGGGCCAGAGCGTTGTGATCCTGGCGCCCGAGCATATGCGCATCCTGGCCGATGCCGGCTGGACGCGCGAGCAGGCGCAGGACTGCCTGTTCAGCCAGGCCAAGCGCTCGGTCGAGGGCATGAAGAGCGTCGGCAAGTATCGCGACCGCGAGTACGACCGCCAGCACGACGAGAGCGCACACAAGCTGGTCGAACAGGGCTTCGTCCATCGCGGCCTCGGCCCCGCCGACATCCTGATCACCATGGGCGGCGGCGATGCCGGCGGCCATTCCTGCTTCATTCCGTCGTGGAGCCGCGGCCGCTCGTCGTTGATGCAGCACGCGCCCATCGCCCCTCTTCCCAACAAGTCATAAGGAGACGCGCATGCAGCTCTATTCACCCATGTCGACGACGCCGAAGCGCAAGGCCTTCCGCGCGCCGCCGCTCGCCAGCCTCGACGGCGCGCGGATCGGCATTCTGGAAAACGGCAAGCTCAACGCCGAGGAGATGCTGAACGAAGTGGCGCAGCTCTTCGTCGAGCGTCACGGCTGCACCGTGCGCATGCTGTCGTCGAAGTCCAACGCCAGCGCCCCCGCCCCTTCGCCCACGCTGGTGAAGCTGGCGCAGGATGTCGACTTCGTCGTCACTGGCCTCGGGGATTGAGGGTCCTGCTCAACGTGCAGTCTGCACGACGGAATCACCTTCGAACAACTCGGCAAGCGCGCGCTTGTGATCTGCACCACACCTTTCGAGGTGACGGCGAAGAACATCGCGCGTGTGCTCGGCCTGCCCGACTATCCTTTCGTGAAGGTCCAGCATCCCATCGGAAGCTGCACCCTTCCCGAACTCAAGACGCGGGCTGAAAAAGCCTACGAACAGGCGCTGCCGATTCTGCTGGGGCCGTAGTCTCACTTCCTCCCCCGTCAACGGGGGAGGTGTCGCCGTCACCGGCGACGGAGGGGTCAGGATGGAGGGGGCTA
>NZ_HE997181.1:2505369-2510053 GCF_000312425.1 Reyranella massiliensis 521
GGAGGGGCTATGACCCCTCCGCCTCGTAAGACAAGGCACCTCCCCATTTGAATGGGGAGGCGAGAACCTAACTCGCCGCGGCGGCTTCGGACAGGTTGAACTGGAGTTCGGCCAGGCGGGCGTAGAGGCCGTCGCGGCGCACCAGGTCGGCGTGGCGGCCGACATCGACCACCCGGCCCTGGTCGATCACCACGATGCGGTCGGCCTTCTGCACGGTCGCCAGGCGATGGGCGATCACCAGGGTCGTGCGCTTGTGCATCAGCTTGTCGAGCGCCTGCTGGACGGCCAGTTCGCTCTCGGCGTCGAGCGCGCTGGTCGCCTCGTCGAGCAGCAGCACCGCCGGATCGCAGAGCAGCGCGCGCGCGATGGCGACGCGCTGGCGCTGGCCGCCGGAGAGACGCACGCCGCGCGCGCCGAGATCGGTGGCGAAGCCCTGCGGCAGCGCGTCGATGAAGCCCAGCGCCGAAGCCGCGTCGGCGGCCGCGCGCACCTCGGCGTCGCTGGCGTCGGGCCGGCCGTAGCGGATGTTGTCGGCGACCGAGGCGCTGAACAGCATCGGCTCCTGCGGCACGGTCGCCAGCGCGCGGCGGAGATCGTGCAGCTTGAGATCGCGCACGTCGATGCCGTCCAGCCGTACCACGCCCTTCTCGGGATCGTAGAAGCGCAGCAGCAGGTTGAAGACGGTCGTCTTGCCGGCGCCCGAAGGACCCACGATCGCCACCGTCTCGCCGGGCGCGATGTCGAGGTCGAAGCCGTCGAGCGCCAGCGCATCGGGCCGTGCGGGATAGCGGAACGAAACGCCGTCGAACGCGACCGCGCCCTTCACCGGGTGCGGCAGCGGCTTGGGCATCGCGGGCTCGGCGATGGACGGCGGTTCGGCGCGCAGCTCGGCCAGCCGTTCGGCCGCGCCCGAGGCACGCTGCAGGTCGCCGATGGTCTCGCTGATCGCGCCGCCGGAGCTGGCGACCAGCACCGCGTAGAAGACGAAGGCCGAGAGATCGCCGGCGCTGATGCGGCCGGTCAGCACGTCGTGGCCGCCCATCCACAGCAGGAAGCCCACCGCCGAGAAGACGATGAAGATCACCAGCGTGGTCATGATGGCGCGCCGCGAGATGCGCTTGGCCGCTGCCTGGAAAGCCCGCTCCGTCGCCTCGCCGAAGCGGCGGGCCGCGCGATCCTCCTGGGCAAACGCCTGCACGGTGCGCACACCGTCGAGCGCTTCGCTGCCTTCGGAAACCATGTCGCCCATGCGCGCCTGCGCCTCGCGCGACAGCGCCTTCACCTGACGGCCGAACAGGATGATCGGCACGACGGTGAGCGGCACGACGGCCAGCGTCCACGCCGCGAGCTTGGGGTTGGTCACGACCAGCATGACCACGCCGCCGAGGCACATCAGCGTGTTGCGCAGCGCCACCGAGGCCGAGGAGCCGATGACCTGCTCGATGAGCTGTGCGTCGGCGGAGATGCGGCTCATCACGTCGCCGGAACGCTTGATTTCGAACCAGGCGGGCCCCAGCCGCACGACATGCGCGAAGAGATCGCGCCGCAGGTCGCCCACCACCCGCTCGCCCAGCCAGGAGACGAGGTAGTAACGGGCGCCCGACGCGATCGCCAGCACGATGGCCACCGCCAGCAGCGAGGCCAGCGCATAGTTCAGGACGTCGGGCCGGCCCTGCGCAAAGCCGCGGTCGATCAGCGCCCGCAGACAGGCACCGAAGGCCAGCACCGTCCCCGCCGCCACCAGCAGCGACAGCAGCGCCAGCACGGTCCGGCCGCGATAGGGCCTGAGATAGGGTCCGAGGAGCGCGAGGCCGCCGAAGCGATTCATGCCGCCTCCCTCACGGGGCCTGCCAGTTGATCGGGAAGCCGAATTCTTCCGACAGGACCTCCAGCAGGTCGCCGCCGCCGCGGGTATCCAGCCACTTCCCGGCCTCGGCCGCGAAGGCATAGTGGCGGGCGCCGCTGCGGGGCGAACTCAGCCAGACTTGCCGTGTGGGTGCATGTTTATTGACGATCCAGGTGCCCTCTTCGCCCTCGACGGTGAGGACCCCGCCCTGCAGCTCGGCGTCGGCATGGTCGGCAATCGCCTCCTCAAGGGCGGCGAGCAGGCTGTCGGCGAGGCTTTCGAAAGCTGAATCGGTCATGATCCGGGCCGGTCTACAGGCCGAGGAAGGCCCGGACAACCGACTTGTGGCCGCGTCCCCGGGCTTGTATACCCGCGGCCCTGTCGCGGGCCGGTCGGAATCGGCCCTGAGCGCGCTGGAGAAAGTTCATGCAAGACAAGATCCACCCGGACTACCACAAGATCACCGTGGTGATGACCGACGGCACGTCCTTCGAGACGAAGTCGACCTGGGGCAAGGAAGGCGCGAGCCTCCGCCTCGACATCGATCCCAAGACGCATCCGGCCTGGACGGGCGTGCGCCAGAGCATCGACCGTGGCGGTCGTGTGCAGCGCTTCAAGGATCGCTTCGGTATGACCGGCTCGGCCACCGCGGCCATGGGCGCCGGCACCAAGGCGTCGGGCGCGAAGGCGGAAGCCGCTCCTGAAGCAAAGCCGGCTAAAGGCGCAGCCAAGAAGAAGTAAGTCCCGGTTTCCGCCGGGCCTCTGCTACAGTCGCGCCGCGATACCCAACGGGAGGCGGCGTGGTGAAGTCTGTACGAGTTGTCTGTGCGCACGATTGTCCCGACATGTGCTCCCTCATTGCACATGTCGATAACGGCAAGGTGGTGCGTGTCCAGGGCGACCCCGACCATCCCTATACGGCAGGCTTCGCCTGCGGCAAGGTCAACCGCGACGCCGATCTGGTGAACTCGCCGGAGCGCATCGCGACGCCTCTGCGCCGCAGCGGTCCCAAGGGTTCGGGCCAGTTCACGCGCATCACCTGGGACGAAGCGCTCGACGAGATCGCCGCGCGCTGGAAGGCGATCATCGCCGAGAGCGGCCCCGAGGCGATCCTGGGCTACGCCTACTCCGCCCATCAGGGCCTGATGAACCGCGGGCTGGTCGGCGGCCTCTTCCATGCGCTCGGCACGTCGCGGCTGCAGGCCGGCACGGTCTGCGACACCTGCTGCGAGACCGCGTGGGACGTGACGGTGGGACCCGTGGGCGGCGCCGATCCCGAATCGGTCGTGCATTCCGATCTGGTCGTGTCGTGGGGCGCCGACCTCGCGGCGACCAACGTCCATTTCTGGGCGCTGGCCGAAACGCAGAAGAAGCAGCGCGGCATGCCGATCGTCGTGATCGATCCGCGCCGCACGCGCAGCGCCAAGGCAGCCGACCTCTATTTGCCCATCCGCATCGGCACCGATGCCGCCCTCGCGCTGGGCGTCATGCACATCCTGGTACGCGACGGCCTCGCCAATCGCGACTACATCGCCAAGCACACGCTGGGCTTCGACAAGGTCGAGCGCGACGTGCTGCCGAGGTTCACACCGGAGCGCACCGCCGAGATCACCGGGCTTTCGGTGGCCGACATCGAGAAGTTCGCCGCGATGTACGGCAAGGCCAAGGCCGCGCTCATCCGTCTCGGCGAAGGCATGACCCGCCTCGTCAACGGCGGCCAGGCGCTGCGCACTGTGGTGCTGCTACCGGGCGTCACCGGCCACTATGCCGTGAAGGGCGGCGGCTCGCTGCTGCTGACG
The DNA here is from genome assembly GCF_000312425.1 of Reyranella massiliensis 521. Classification (GTDB taxonomy): domain Bacteria; phylum Pseudomonadota; class Alphaproteobacteria; order Reyranellales; family Reyranellaceae; genus Reyranella; species Reyranella massiliensis. The sequence goes on from NZ_HE997181.1 coordinate 2,509,015, forward strand.
GCCGCATCGTGCGATCTCAACTACGCCGCGGTGCGCAAGCCCTCGGGCCCGGCGACGGCGCGCATGGTGAACCACCTGCGACTCGGCGAAGAACTCCTCAACATGAAGGACCCGCCGCTGCGCGCGCTCTATGTCTCGGCCAACAATCCGGCCGTGACCTGCCCGGAAGTGCACAAGGTGCAGAAGGGGCTTAGCCGCGAGGACCTGTTCACCGTCGTGCACGACCCGTTCATGACCGACACGGCGCGCTACGCCGACATCGTGCTGCCGGCCGCGAGCTACCTCGAAACCGACGATCTCTACCGTGCCTACGGCGCCTACTGGATGCAGTGGGGCCAGAAGGCCGCCGAGCCGGCGGGCGAAGCGCGCTCCAACTTCCACGTCGCGCAGGCACTGGCGCAGCGCATGGGCGTGACGGACCGGATCTTCACCCTCACCCCGCGCGAGGCGGCCGAGGAGCTGCTCAAGGGCGCGACCGGCCCCGCCGCCAAGGCCGATCCGGCGAAGCTCTTTGCCGGCGAGCCGCACCACATCGCGCACGACTGGCAGGGCCAGCCCTTCAAGACGCCGTCGGGCAAGCTGGAGTTCTATTCCGAGCAGCTCGCCAAGCAGGGCGTGTCGCCGGTTCCCGACTGGCAGCCCGATCCCATCGAGGAAGCGGATGCGAAGAAGTGGCCGCTGCGCCTGCTGACGGCGCCCGGCTACTTCCAGGCGCACACGGCTTTCTCCGGCGTCGGCTTCCTGCGCAAGCGCGAGGGCCAGCCCTTCTGCATCCTGCATCCCGAGGACGCCGCCAAGCGCGGCCTCAAGGACGGCGACCAGGTGCGCGTGTTCAACGAGCGCGGCGAGGTCGGCCTGATGCTGAAGGTCGTCGACGAAGTGCAGCCCGGCGTGCTGCTGGTCCCCGGCCAGCGCCCGACTTCCGAGGCGGTGTCCGGCACGATCAACATGCTCTGCTCGGACCGCTACACCGACATGGGCGAAGGCGCGACCTACCAGAGCACCTTCCTCGACGTCGGCCCCTGGAAGGCACAGGCGG
>NZ_HE997181.1:2510256-2527548 GCF_000312425.1 Reyranella massiliensis 521
AACGCCGGAGGCGCGCCACTCCGGTGGCGCCCCCCTGGCCTGCCTCAAATCGCGAGCCGAACGAGCGGCTCCAGTTGTTCGCCGCGTTGCGCGGCGCGCAGAGGTGCGGTGTCGGTGTAGACGCGCTCCTCCACGATCCTGCCGTCGAGCAGCCGGAACCTGTCGACGCCCCGCGTGTCGAAGCGGAGGCCGCCGCGCACGCGCGTGGTCTGCCATTCGACCACCACCACATCGCCGCGCCATGTCCAGCCGAGGAGCTGCCAGACGAGATCGGGCGCGACCTCGTTCACGAAGTCGGTGAGCCGCCCGAACTCCTTGCCAGCCACCGGGCGGTCGTAGAGCGGCGAGTGCAGCACGCCGTCGGGATGCCACAGCGCCAGGAACGCCTCGCCGTCGCGCGCGGCCCACGCGGCGGCAAACTTGGTTACGAATTCTTGAACATCCTGATCGGTCATCGTCCTGCTCCGTTGCTCGTGCAACGAAGCTAGGGAGCGATGACCGAACGGTCTGGCGGACTCCGGACTCTACAGTCCGCCCAAAGCCCTCGATCACACGAAGCGGTGTTGCGTGCGGACGCGGTTGGCGAGCTTGGGCACGGCCTGGCCGACGATCAGCGTCTTGAAGTGATCGGTCTGCTGGTGGTCGGCGAAGGCCGCTTCGTCCCTGAAGACTTCATAGAAGAAGAACTTCTCGGGCTCGGTGAGCGATTGGTGGATCTGGAAGGCATGCACGCCCGGCTCCTTCTGCGCCTGCGGCAGGAACTGGCGGACGATGGCGGCGACGGCATCGGTCTCGCCGGGCCTGGCTTCCCAGAAGGCGGTGACGACGAGTCCGTCTTTCAGCGCGTGAAGATTTGTCATGTGAGTTCTCCCGTCGAAGGTTGACGGGCGCGTTCTACCGGGCGGCACACGGCCGTCGTTTCGGCCGCGGTCGAAATTGGCCTTGGCTCGATACCCGGCAAAGTTGTTGGGTAATCGTTTCGCGTCGGGTATGCTCAAACCGAGTGAAACAAGAAATCGGCCGAACGATCGAGACGGTACGGACGATCGATTCTCTATGGGTGGCGGAGACTCGAGCATGGCAAACACGGTAATGAACGTCGCGCTGAGCGACGCCTATAAGGCTAGCCTGACGCAAGGCGGGTCCGGCAACGGCATCTATGCCTGGGCCTTCGCCTTCGACGGCACGCCGGCGACCAAGCTCACGCAGGTCGAGCTGGTCACCAACGGCGTCGCGGCGGTCAACCCGCAGCTCAACCTCACCCAGGGCGACGGCACCTTCCTGTCCGGCACCGTCTATTTCGTCGTCCAGCAGACCGCGGGCACCGGCATCGCGCCGCTCGATCCCAGCACGATCACACAACCCGGCAGCCTCTATTTCGAGGACGCGATCGCCAGGAACTATCGCTACGATGTGGTCGAAGCCACGATCTCGAACGCTCCTGCCGACGTCGCCGACATCACCAGCATCGTCCAGTTCGGTTCGACCCTCTCGATCTCGGCAAACGGCGTGACGCGCGGCTACAACACGAGTGCCGCCGATATCTACGCCGCCCTGCAGAACAACCTGCCGGCCGGCACCGAGCACTACACCTTCGCCGGGACGCCGCTGAACCAGTTGCGCGAGGCCCTGCTGGCCGGCAGCAACCTGCCCAACAATCCGGCCAACGTCTCGGCCGACTGGGCAGCCTACGTCACCAAGTTCCAGGGCATCGCCGACCAGGTCTACCTCGCCTCCTACTTCAACGGTGTCGCCGCGCAGAACGGCAATCCGGCGGTGCCGCCCAGCCTCTCCTACTACGGCGTGAGCTACGACAGCACCCGGGACATGTTCTGGCTGACGCCCGAGACGATGACCGGCGTCACCACCACTCAGGGCGTGATCGGCATCACCTCGACCGAATTGCAGCAGAACATCTACGCCCAGACCGGCACGCTCAACATCTACGCGAACAAGGGCGACGCAACGCCCACCCAGACCTTCAACACCTTCACGCCCAACAATGCCTGGGGCGACATCACCAAGTATTTCGTCGCGGGCTTCGATGCCGGCTACTGGGGAGGCAAGGCCAACTCGCCCAACCCGACGATCAAGGAAACGATCAGCTTCAATCAGACCTGGAACTGGGACGCCCCCTACAGCTACGCCGCCATCAACGCCCCGGCAGGCACCAACAACTACGGCTACACCAACACGCTCGGCACCGGGACGGGCACGCCCGGTCCTGGCCGGCAGATGTTCTACGATCCGCTGGCTGCGACCTTCGTGAAGGCCGGCAACGCCTACGGCTATTCCTATTCCGACCTGCTCTCGACCGGCGGCACCAATCCGCAGCTCAGCCTGTGGAGCGGCAACGCGAACGTGTCGTCGATCAACGTCACGCTGTTCGACTTCAACGAGACCCCGACCGGCTACGCCCCGCAGGCCGGCGTTCCCTACATCTCCGGCGCCCTGCCGATCCCCACGACCACGCACAGCACCAACACCTTCATCTTCGACATGTCGGTGGCGGGCACCTTTGCGCCGAAGGCCGGCACGCCGATCACCTTCGGCATGTATGCCCCCGGCGACGCCCATGCCGACAGCAAGGGCTTCATCCGCATGGATGTGTCGTCGTCCTCCTCCCCCAACTACGGCAATTACTATCAGATCGTCCCCGACGCGACGCTGGGCTGGAAGCTCGATGCCACCAACCCCTATACCGCGACCGGCGGCTTCGCGATCAGCAACGTCTTTATGCCGTCGGCCGCCGCCACCGGCTGGTACCAGCTCACGATCGGCAGCGGCACGCTCGGCAAGACGTACAACATGTACGTTCAGGGCACCGAGAGCACGATCACGACCGCCCAGATCGACGGCGGCGCGTCCGCGCTGATCAGCCCGGACAATACCGCCAAGTTCTCGACCAACGGCGGCGGCACGGCGATCACCTACAATCCGATCTATTTCTCCAACGCCAATCCGACTCCGCCCGCGCCGCCGAAGAACCTCGATGCCCCGCAGGTCGGCTTCGACCAGGGCGGCACCTTCGTGCCCATCGCCGACCCGACCAACATGCTGCTGGGCAGCCTCGCCTTCAGCTCCACGCCGGGATCGAGCAACGTCCTGCCGCCCAACAACGTCGCCGAGCTGACGATCGCCAACCTCGCCAATCCGAACTGGGTCATGACGCCCATCGTCACGCAGGCGACCGCGAACGGCGACTGGCAGACGGCGATGAGCACGCAGTTCGGCAACGGCAGCTACACCGCCTTCATGCAGCAGTATCTGCCGCAGGACTGGGGCCTCACCAACCCGGTCGGCGAGGCCACCAAGCTCGTCGACTTCAGCGTCAACCTCGCCACCTTGCCGCTGGTGGCGGCGAGCGGCGGCACGGCGGTGTCGCTCACCCCCGGCGCGCCGGGCACCACGGCCGGCAACTGGATCGACCTCGTGGTCTCCAGCTCGACCCTGAAGAACGGCACGCTGATCGCCTATGCCACCGACGCCGCCGGCAACATGCTGAATCGCGACGGCAGCGGCACCACCACCTCGCTGGTCGACGCGACGCTGGCCAAGATCGGCGCCGTGGCAGCCGACAACGGGCAGATGTTCTACAGCGGCCAGCAATCGATCTATCTGCCGGCCGGCGACAACCTGAAGTTCGCCATCGTCACCGGCGACGACGTGGTCAACATCAATCCGACCACCAGCGTCACCGACAGCGGCGGTGGCACGCTCGCCGTGTCCGTCGCCGGCAGCGGCGGCCAGATCAACTTCTCTGCCATGGTCGACAATACGCTGAGCGAAGCGGCAGTGCTGGCCGCCAGCCAGCGCACCACCGACCATGCCTGGGTCTATCTCTCGCAGGGCAGCCAGGTGCAGGTCGACCTGGCGTGGAGCGGTTCCTACGTCAACACGGTCCACTTCGTGCGCATGGACCAGAACCCGGCCAATACCGAGCAGCTCCAGGTCGGCGGCGTGGCCTACGGCAACACCGACGCCTTCCGTGCCGCCATGGCCCAGCACTGGGAGTTCAGCTCGACCCAGGGCAATTCGACCGGCACGTCGCAGGCCCTCTGGACCGTGACGGGCGGCGACGGCTACTACGCGCCGGTGCTGGTCAACCAGCTCGGCAACGTCTTCACCATCGACGCCACGACGACGCTGACCGCGAACCCCGACGGCACCACCCACGTCCGCGTGTTCGGCCAGAACACCTTCGGCTTCGAAGACATGAACGCCGGCACCGCTGGTGTCGACTTCGACTACAACGACATGATCGTCAGTCTCTCGCTCCTGTCCTGAGGAAACAACACAATCCTCATCCTGAGGGCCGTGCGAAGCACGGCGTCTCGAAGGATGGGCAACAGTCGAAGCGCTACTTCACCATGGCCTGGGCGGCGACCCTGATGCGGCCGCTGCGGCGCGCCTTGTCGAGCGCTTCGTGGTCCTGGTCGGTCTGCTTGGCATAGGCCATCGCAAATCTGCCGATGGCGTCGTCGAGCGCTTCGCTGTTGCCGCAGTAGCCCGCGATCATCGCCGGATCGCCCGCCTTGGCGTGGGCCAGCGCCAGCGCCCAGCCGCACAGGCCGCAATACTCGACGAAGCCGTCGAGATCCTGGTCCTCGGCTTCGCTGAACTTGATGCTGCCCTTCATGTCCGCGAGCTGGCGCACATAGAAATCGCCATGATCGGGGATCTCGCCCCAGCCCAGGAAGATGTCGGGCGAGCCCTGCGTCAGCCGCTGGCCGACGACGACGCGGCGGCCCTGGTTCTCGAAGCGGAGCTTGTGGTCGACATAGGGCTCCAGCACGGAGTTCTGCGCCTGCTTGACCTGGAGGAACAGCGGATCGTCGTTGTCGATGCCGCGCAGCAGCACGATCCAGCAGCCCGTGCCGACGCTGCCGACGCCCACCACCTTGCGGGCCGAATCGACGATGCGATAGCGCGACAGCAGGACCCGCCGGTCGATCGGCAGCGACTCGATGTAGGAGCGCAGCATCATGTCGAGCGCTTCGTTGACCGGGATGCCGCCTTCGGTATGGGTCTCGCGCACGATCAGCGGCACTTCCTCGATGATGCGATGCTGGCCGTCGACTTCCTCGGTGAGCTTCTCGAGGACGGCGACATGACCCTTGCTCCGCGCCTTGTCCATCACCTTCTCGGCATTGCGCCGCGCCTTGGGCGACAGCGTGTCGAGCACGGCGCGCTCGTCGATGCGGTCGTACCAGATCTGCAGGAATCCCATTTCGGCGTAGCGCCGCATGCGCTTGCGGTAGGAGCGCACGACGGCGCGGGCCGCCGCCTCGGCCTCCTCCTTGTCGCCGCCCATGAAGCGGACGGACACGGCCGCGCTCGCCGCGAGCCGCTTCAGGTCCCATTCCCACGGGCCCGGATGCACCTCGTCGAAGTCGTTGATGGCGAAGATCAGGTTGCGCTCGGCCGAGGCGAAGACGCCGAAGTTGGAGACGTGCATGTCGCCGCAGGCGCCGACGCCGATGCCCGAGACGGGCGTCGTCGACAGATCGGCCGCCATCACCGCCGCCGAGCCGCGCAGGAAGGCGAAGGGCGAGGCCAGCATACGGGCGAAGCGTACCGGCACCAGCTTCTGGGCACGGGTGAGGTTCTGCTTCTCCAGGATGGCGACGGGATCGGCGCGGTCCGGGGATTTCTCGTACTGGCCCTGCGCCTTTCGCGACACCTTGTCCCGCAACGCCTTGCCGGCCGCCAGCCGCTCGGCCGTCGAGGGCCGCGGCGCGGTGAAGCTTTCCAGCAGATGCTGACTCTCGATGGCATCGTTCATGCGCTCGTACGTGCGATCGATGCTTTCCCTGATCGAAACAACTGTCATGGGCCCTCCGCGCGTCTCAATAGAATACCCGCTGCAGTTGCAGCAAGGGCCACGCCAACGAAGCACCCCGGCACCCAGAAAGCCGCCGCCGTTACATCCGCCACCGTCAATCCGCCCGACAGGCCGGCGAGGTTGGCGATCAGCCCGGCCAGCGCCGCGCCCAGCGCGCCGCCGGCCTGCTGCACCGTGGCGACCGACGAGGCCGCGACGGTCTCCTCTCCCTTGCGGGCGCCGCTCATCACACGCTGTGCAGTGAAGGCCCAGGTCGAGCCGATGCCGATGCCCAGCAAGATGATCGGCCCGATCGACAGGGCGAACGGCTTGAGGGGCAGCACGCCCGAGAGGCCGAACAGCCCGACCGCCATCGAGAGCGGCCCCAGGACCAGCAGGCGGTCGACCCAGCGCGGCGACGCGCCGGCCACGATCAGCGACGCGCCGGTCCAGCCCAGCGAGCCGCCCGCAACCATGTAGCCCGCGACCAGCGGATCGAGCCCGTGCAGGACCTGCAGGAAGGTCGGCACGTAGATCTGCAATGGGCTGAACGCCGCCGAGATCAGCAGCACCAGCCAGAGGCCGATGCCGGTCATGGTGCGCGGGGAGAAGGCATCGCTGGGCAGCAGCGGCGTCGGCGCGCGGCGGTCGAGGCGGAGCATCAGGACCAGGCCGGCAATCGACGCGACGACGAGCGCGGCCTTGACCGACAGCACGGGCGATGCCGCCGCCACCGACATGGCGAGGATTGCCGCGCTGATCAGCGCCACCCTGAGGCCGGGCACGCGCGGGCGCTCGCCGTGGCCGGTGAGCGTGCGCGGCAGGGCGCGCAGCGCCAGCACGGCCAAGAGGACGGCGAGTGCGGCGACGGCATAGAAAGAGCCGCGCCAGTGGCCGTAGGTCGCGAAGACGCCGCCCAGCAGCGGCCCCACCAGGATCGACAGGCTCCACGCCCCCGACAGCAGGGTGATCGCGCGCGTCCAGACGATCTCGGGAAAGGTGGCGCGCACCAGCACGTAGGCCATGGCCGACAGCAGGCCGCCGCCGAAGCCCTGCACGAAACGGCCGGCGACGACCTGCACCATCGACGGCGCAAGCGCGCACAGCAGGGCGCCGATCCCGAAGAGCAGCGCGCCGGCCGCGAAGGCGCGGCGCGCGCCGATCACCGCATTGATGTAGCCGGTGCAGCAGGCCGCGATGATCGACGAGGCGAGGAAGCCGGTGTTGGGCAGGCTCATCAGGGTCGCGCCGCCGACATCCTCGACGATGCTGGGCAGCACCGTCGCCAGCATCAGCACGTTCATGGAATGGAGCAGCACGCCGCCCACCAGGACCGCGAGCGCGGGAAACCAGGCGGGCTTCAGCAACGCGGCCCATCCGACTTTCTGCGCGTGCATGGACATGGTGGCGGCCGTTCCCCTTCCCGGCGATATCGCCGTTGCCGGAGCCGGCACCATAGCCTATTTTAGAAAGCGTTTACTTTCTAAATTTCCACCGCCGGCGGCGGAGCGTCAGATGGCAATGGCGGCAACGAGCGACGACCGGATCCTGTTCCAGCTCAAGACGCGCGGCCCGCAGACCGCCGCCGATATCGGCACGCGCCTGGGTATAACGCCGACCGGCGCCCGCCAGCATCTTGTGCGCCTGCAGGCGGACGGTCTCGTCGAGGGCGAGGAGCAGCGCCAGAAGCGCGGACGGCCGACGCGGTTCTGGCGGCTGACGGATCGCGGGCACGGCCGCTTCCCCGACCGCCACGCCGACCTCACGCTCGAACTCCTGCGCTCGACGCAAACGCTCTTCGGCAAGGCGGGCCTGGAGAAGCTCGTCCGTCACCGCGAGGAGGAGTCCCTCGCCCGCTATCGCAAGCTCGTGCCGCGAAGGCTGCCCTTGCGCGCGAAGCTCAGGGCCCTCGCCGACGCCCGCAGCCAGGAAGGCTACATGGCCCGCGTGATTGCCGAGCGGGACGGCAGCTTCCTGCTCGTGGAGGATCACTGTCCGATCTGCGCCGCGGCCGCGACCTGCCAGGCGCTCTGCCGGTCCGAGCTGGCAATCTTTCAGAATGTGCTCGGCGATGGCATCATGGTCCAACGGATCGACCACCTCCTCGCCGGCGCACGGCGCTGCGCCTACAGGGTCCGGCGATCCGCCTGAGCGAGCCTGGACATTAGGGTCCGAAAACCGCCAGCGTCCGTCGCGCGTGCGTGAGAGATTGCCGTCATGGAACTGCTCGATCGCAAGACCTACTACCGCGCCTTCCAGAGCCACGACGCCCGCTTCGACGGGCGCGTCTTCGTGGGCGTGACGTCGACCGGCATCTATTGCCGTCCGATCTGCCCGGCCCGTGCACCGAAGTTCGAGAACTGCCGCTTCTTCGCCTCCGCCGCCGCGGCGCAGGAGGCGGGCTTCCGCCCCTGCCTGCGCTGCCGGCCGGAGATTGCGCCCGACCTCGCCTTCTGGCGCGGCACCGCCAACACGGTGAGCCGCGCGCTGGCGCTGATCACCGACGGCGCGCTGGACGACGACGAGGCCGGCGTCGAAGCGCTGGCGGAACGGCTGGGCGTCGGCGGACGCCAGCTCCGCCGCCTCTTCCAGCGTCATCTCGGCGCCTCGCCGGTGGCCGTGGCGCAGACGCGCCGCGTGCTCTTCGCCAAGCAGCTCATCCACGACACGCGCCTGCCCATGGCGGAGGTGGCGCTGGCCTCGGGCTTCGGCAGCGTGCGCCGCTTCAACGAAACGTTCCGCAGCCTGTTCGGCCGGCCGCCCAGCGCACTCCGCCGCAAGAGCGGCGCCGACACCTCGGCGCGCGATGGCGTCACCCTGCGGCTGGCCTATCGCCCGCCCTACGACTGGCCCGGCATGCTGGCCGCACTGGCCGCCCGCGCCGCGCCCAACACCGAATGGATCGAAAGCGGCGTCTGGCATCGCTCCATCGAACTCGACGGCAACAAGGGCACCGTTGCCGTCGCCCACATGCCGGAGCGCAACTCGGTGATGGTGACGATCCGCTTCCCCGAGGTGAAGGCGCTCCCTGCCATCGTTGCGAAGGTGCGCCGTGTATTCGATCTCGGCGCCGATATCGCCACCATCGGCAGCCATCTCGCCCGCGATCCCAAGCTGGCGCCGCTGATCGCCAAGCGTCCCGGCCTGCGGGCTCCCGGCGACTGGGAACGGGATGCCCCGGTCGCCACCGCCGACGATCGGACACCGCCCGCATGGCGCCCGTGGAATGCCTATGCCGTGCAGCATCTCAGGATGGCCGACCATGGTTGAGACATTCGAATTCCTCGTCGACCGCCTCGCGACGCCCATCGGCGAACTGTTGATCGTGGCCGACCGCCAGGGCCGGCTGCGCACCGTCGACTGGACCGATCACGAAGCGCGCATGCGCCGCCTGCTCGACCGCTACTACGGCCAGGGCCGCTACACGCTCGAGGCCGCGCGCGATCCCGGCGGGTTGACGAAGGCGATGCGCGCCTACTTCAAGGGCGACATCGACGCGATCGACAAGCTGCCGGTGGAAACCACGGGCACGGACTTCCAGCGCAGCGTCTGGCGCTCGCTGCGCAAGATCCGCCGCGGCAGGACGATCAGCTACGCCGAACTCGCGAGCCGCATCGGCAAGCCGCGCGCCATCCGCGCCGCCGGACTCGCCAACGGACAGAATCCGATCAGCATCGTCGTGCCCTGCCATCGCGTCATCGGCTCCAACGGCACGCTCACCGGCTACGGCGGCGGCCTGCCGCGCAAGAAGTGGCTGCTGGAACACGAAGGCGCTCTCTGATCCATCGCGCGCGACGCGACGTCAGCGACGCTTGACGCCAACTCATGGGCTCGCCACGGTCGACGTGGAGGGTGGAATGAGAATGATATTGTGTAGCGTAGCTTTGCTTGCGCTCGGCGGCTGTACTGCAACGGTGCCTGTCGCGGGCGAAACGGCCGACGGCGAGAAGTTCACCGGAACCTTCAGCACGCCGGGCGATGGAAGAGGCGGCGGTGCGCTGGCACTCAGCGGCGACAAGGGGGCCGTCTGCGATGGACGCTGGCAGCTCGACGCCGATCGCCTCGGCTCCATCGTTGTCGTCTGTGAAGACGGCCGCACGGGGACAGCCGAACTGTCGGTACGCGAAACGCCCGGCACGATGAGAGGCATGCTGGGCGGCAAGCTCTTCAAGGGCACGTTCGACGATCCGACACTCGCCGTGGGTAAATGATGCCGCTGACGTTCAAGATCGATCACGACAAGCGTTTCGTTCATGTTACGGCCGAGGGCCGCGTCGTCCTCAAGGATGTCGAGGACTATTTCGACGTGCTGATGGTGCAGGACGCCATGCCCTACCCCAAACTGCTCGACTGCACGCGTGCCCAGTTCGAGGCGACCGACGACGACATGATGGTGCTCGGCGCGCGGGTCAGCGCCTACGCTGCCGTCGACCCGCGCGGGCCGATCTGCCTGGTCGCCGTGACCGGCGAGGCAATCGACATGCTGCGCCGCTTCACCAATCTCGGCGGCGCCGAACGGGCCGCCAGGATCGTCGCCACCGTCGACGAAGGCCGACAGTGGCTCGCGGAGCAGGCCAAGGCGTAGCCGGGACTTTCGTCCTCCTGTGGCTCTCTTGTCATCTCGCGCGGCGTAACCTCCGCGCTGGAGCGCGGCGAAGGATCTCATGCCCGTGGCAACGGCGATGAGGTCCTTCGCTACGCCCAGGACGACAAGACTAGATCTCCTTCAAGCCTCCAGCCTTAGGGCTGGATATCGAGCCCCTTGTAGAGGGGCGCGCTGTAGATGCCGTGGGCCTTCACGTTCTTGATGCTCTTCTTGGCGACCAGGAAGAGCCTGGAATGAGCCGCGGGGATCATCAACGCCTCGTCGTGCATCATGCGCTGGACGAGCTTGAAGTTCTTCTCGCGGTCGGCGTCGTTGGTCGCCGTGCGCCCGGCTTCGAGCACCCGGTCGGTCTCGGGGTCGTTCCACATCATGCGGTTCGGCACCGGCCGGTTCTTGGAGTGATAGTAGAGATACATCTGGTCGCCGGCCGAGGTGTAGGGCACCGAGAGCGTCCAGATATCGTAATCCTGCTGCGCGATCTTCTGGAAGAACACCGTGGGATCCCAGGTCTGGATCTTGATGTCGATGCCGACGGGGCGTGCGGCCGCCTGCAGCACTTCCGACAGCTTGGGGTTCTGGCCCACGGTGTAGGAGTACATCAGCAGCTCGAGCTTCTTGCCGTCCTTGTAGCGGAAGCCGTCGTCGCCCATCTTCCAGCCCGCCTCGTCGAGCAGTTTCTTGGACAGCTCGGGATCGCGCTTGGTCAGCACGTCGAGCGTGGCCGGCTCGAAGTCCAGCGACTTCGGGTGGACCAGCGAGCGCGCCGTCTCGGCCTGGCCGAAGAAGATCGCCTTGTTGATCTCCTCGCGGTCGACCAGATGGGCCAGCGCCTTGCGCACCCGCTTGTCCTGCAGGTTCTCGCGCGTGCTCTTCAGCCCCCAATAGTACATCGCGAAGTCGGCGGTCGGTTCGTAGACCGTGAGATTGGGCGCCTTCTTCAGGGTCTCGATCGCCTGCAGCGGGTTCCAGTGGCAGAAGTCGGCCTGGCCCGACAGCATGGTGGCGATGCGCGTCGTCTCCTCCGGCACGATGCGCCAGATCATCTTCTGGTACTTCACCGGCCCCTTGTTGGCATAGACGCCGGTCGGTCCCCACTTGTAGGCATCGTGCCGCTTCAGCACGAGCTCCTTGCGCGGCTGCCAGCTCTCCCAGCACAGCGGCCCGGTGCCGTCGAACCCCTTGACGCCGAAATCGGCGCCCAGCGTCTCGACGTTCTCCTTGTTGATGATGGTCGCCGCGAAGTTCGCGAGATCGACCAGCAGCTCCGAATGCGGCCGCTTCAGCTTGTAGACCAGTGTGTAGGGGTCGGGCGCGGTGAGGCTGTCGATTTCGCCCAGCCGCCAGTAGAACGGCCACCTGGCCGAAGGGTCCGCCAGCCGCGTGAAGGAATAGATGACGTCGTCGGCGGTGAACTTCTTGCCGCTGCAGAAGGTCACGTCGTCGCGCAACTTGAAGGTATAGGTCAGCCGGTCGTCGGAGACGGTCCACGACTTGGCCAGAAGTGGCTGAACGTTCTTCAAGTCCCAGTCGAGGGCGACCAGCGTGTCGCCCATCATGAACATGGGATGCCCCATGCCGCTCGATGTGTTGCTGTGGGGATCGTATCTTGGTGCGTCCTGCGAGCGGATATTCACCAGCGTCTGCGCCGCGGCCGGTATCGAGAACGACGCGCACCAGCCCATCGCGAGCGCCACCACGGCGCCCGTTACTCCCTTGATCATGAATTTCCTCCCGTCGGTGTTTCCCCGCTTGGAAACCAGCCTAGCGGCTGCCGACACGATCGTGAAGGCCATCCACTGGAGCGGAACACCCCGGACAGGCTAAATTTGAACGATGCCGATCATCTACACTATCGACCACAAGGAGCGCCTGGTGCTGGCGCGGGCCGAAGGCATCATCACCCTGAAGGACATCGAAGATTTTTCCGACGCCGTCGTGGCACAGGATGCCCTCGCCTATCGCAAGCTGTTCGATGCCAGGGACGCGGCCGGCACGTACGACGACAACGACGTGATGATCCTGGCGGCGCGGGCCAGCGCCTATGCGACGTTGACGCGGCGCGGCCGGCTGGCGCTTGTGCCGCGGCGCAACGCCGTGCCGGACCTCGCCGAACGCTACATCAATCTCGGCAAGTTCGAAGGCCGCGCCCGGGTCTATCGCACCCGCGAAGAGGCGCTCGAATGGCTGAACAGCCCCGAAACCGAGTCCGACTCCGAAACTTGACCGGCTAGGCTGCCGGGCCGGTATGGTCGAGCCGCAGCCACGAGGCCGGCACGCGGCCATCCTCGGCCGGCTGATAGACGACGCTGAACAGGGTGCGCGCCTTGGCCAGCGCTTCCCCGAAGCCCTTCTGCTCGCTCTCGAAGGAGTCGAAGCCGCAGCGCAGCATGAACGGGATCTGGTCCTGCAGCACGCCGCCGGTGGCGCGCAGCTCGCCGCGATAGCCCAACCGGCCGCGCAGCAGGCGGGCCTGGCTGTAGGCGCGGCCGTCGCTGAACTTGGGGAAGTCGAGCACGATCAGGCGCAGGCTGCCGAGATGCGGCGCCAGCTCCTCGACCGGATCGGTGTTGGCAAGCGACACCGCCGGCCATTCCCGGCGCGACTGCCAGTCGGCGAAGCTCAACGCGACGAAAGACGCGGGCAAACCCGCTTCGCTAAACAGCGGCATAGACTCGCTCCTTGAAAGGTTGGGCGCCGACGCGGCGGTAGGTATCGACGAAGCGCTCGCCGGCGCTGCGCGTGTCGAGATAGGTGGCGACCAGCGCATCGACCGCTTCCACGACCTTGTCGGCCGTCACGGCCGGCCCGAGGATGGTGCCGATGGCGGTCTTGCCGAAGTCGACGTCGCCGCCGAGGCTGAGCTGGTAGAGTTCGACGCCGTTCTTGTCGACGCCCAGGATGCCGATATGGCCGACATGGTGATGGCCGCAGGCATTGATGCAGCCCGAAATCTTAATCTTGAGGTCGCCGATATCGTGCTGCCGCGCCAGCCCCGCGAAATGCGTGGAGATGCGCTGCGCCACTGGGATCGAGCGCGCATTGGCCAGCGCGCAGTAATCGAGCCCCGGGCAGGCGATGATGTCGGTGATCTTGCCGATATTGGCCTCGGCGAAACCGAGCGCCGCCAACGCCCTGTAGACCTTCGGCAGATCGTCGAGCGCGACATGCGGGAAGATCAGGTTCTGCTCGTGGCTGACCCGGATCTCGCCCTGGCTGTAGGCGTCGGCGATGTCGGCAACGCCCTCCATCTGGGCGGCACTCGCATCGCCCGGCGGCGAGCCCGCGGGCTTCAGCGAGGCGGTCACGATGGCATGGCCCTGCACCCTGTGCGGCGCGACGTTCGACTTGAGCCAGAGCGCGAACTCGAGGTTCGACAGGCGTTCGGCCTCGACCGGCCCCGAGATCGCGGGGCGTTCGGCCAGCACCGGCGGTGCGAACTGCTCCGCAATCGCCTCGATGGTTCCGGCCGGCAGGCGCAGCGCGCTGTCGCGGATCGAGGCGTATTCGGCCTCGACCTCCTCGCGCATCTTCTCCGCGCCGATCTCGTGGACCAGGATCTTGATGCGCGCCTTGTAGAGGTTGTCGCGGCGGCCGTAGCGGTTGTAGACCCGCAACGTCGCTTCGAGATAGGCCAGCAGCTCGTCGCGCGGCAGGAACTCGCGCAGGGTCTTGCCGATCATCGGCGTGCGGCCGAGGCCACCGCCCACGATCACCTCGAAGCCCACCTCGCCCTGCCCGTTCTTCCAGAGACGCAGGCCGATATCGTGGACGCGCACGGCGGCGCGGTCGTTGGGCGAGCCGGTGATGGCGATCTTGAACTTGCGCGGCAGGAAGCTGAACTCGGGATGCAAGGTCGACCATTGGCGCACGATCTCGCACCAGATGCGCGGGTCCTCGATCTCGTCGATGGCCGCGCCGGCAAAGTGATCGGCCGTGACGTTGCGGATGCAGTTGCCGCTGGTCTGCATGGCGTGCATGTCGACTTCGGCCAATGCCGCCAGCGCGTCCGGCGCATCCTCCAGCTTGATCCAGTTGAGCTGCAGGTTCTGGCGCGTCGTGAAATGGCCGTAGCCGCGGTCGTACTTGCGCGAAATCTCCGCAAGCTTGCGCAACTGGTGCGATGCCAGGGTCCCGTAGGGAATGGCGATGCGCAGCATGTAGGCGTGGAGCTGCAGATAGAGACCGTTGGTGAGGCGCAGCGGCTTGAACTGCTCCTCCGTCAGCTCGCCGGCGATGCGGCGGCGCACCTGGTCGCGGAACTGCTCGACCCGCTCGGCGACCAGCGTCTTGTCGTAGTCGTCGTAGCGGTAGAAATGAGTGTCAGGCATAACGCACCGCTTCCGCCGCGATGGCCTCGAAGGTGAGTCCCGAGGCGCGGATCTTTTCGCGCAAGGACAGCGGCTCGATCGTGCCGGCCTCGTCTTCCGAGACGGCGACGAGGAACGGATCGACCACCGTGAAGCTCTCGGCGCGGGCGCGCTCCAGCAGGATCTCCGCGCCGCGCGGGTCGCGCGCGACGGCGGCATGCTCCAGCCGGTCGGTCCACTGGCCGGCATCGTCGAGCCACACCACCATGCCGTCGACCAAACGATTGGCGGACGCGACCTGCAGATCGCCGCTGAGATTCTTGGCCATCAGGACACCTGTGCGAGCTGGGGTTGGTCGGCGGTGGCGGCATAGGCCGCGACGTCGCCCACGACGATGAGGCTGGGACCGGCGTCGCCGCGCTGGGAGCGGGATGCAACGAGCCGCGCCATATCCGAGAGACGGCCGGAGGAGACCCGCTGGTCGGGCCGCGTGCCGTTCTCGACGATGGCGACCGGCAGGTTGGGAGGCGAGCCGGCGTCCAGCAGTCGGTCGCGCACGGAAGCAGCTTCCGAGGCGCCCATATAGATCGCGAGCGTATGGCCTTCGGCGGCGAGCGCGGCCCAGGCCGGCTGTTTCGCCCCTGTGGCGCTGTGGCCGCTGACGAAGGTCACGGCCGACGCGATGCGGCGATGGGTCAGAGGAATGCCCGCCGAGGCGGCGCACCCGAGCGCGGCCGTGATGCCGGGCACGATCGTGTAGGCAAGGCCCGCCGCACGCAGGGCGTCGACTTCCTCGCCGCCGCGGCCAAATATGAAGGGATCGCCGGCCTTCAGGCGCACCACCGTCTGGCCGGCGCTCACGCGGCGCACCAGTTCGGCGTCGATATCGGCCTGCGCCCAGCCCGGACGGCCCTTGCGCTTGCCGACGGAAACGAACTCGGCGTCGCGACGGGCGCGCGCCAGCACCGCCGGCGGCACGAGATCGTCGTGCAGGATGGCGTCCGCCTCCTGCAGGAGCTGTGCCGCGCGCAAGGTCAGGAGATCGGGATCGCCCGGCCCGGCCCCCACGATATGCGCAATGCCCTCTGCGGCCTGGTGGCTGCGGGCAGCATCCAGATCGCCCAGCACGGCGCGGCGGGCGCCCGCCTCGTCGCCCTGCATCGCCAGCCGCCCGGCCGGCCCTTCGACCAGACGGCGGAAGAAGGCGCGGCGGCGCGCAGGATCGACGATCAGCGCATTGACCTGCGACCGGAAGGTCGCCGCCAGCCGCGCCAGCGCGCCGAGCTGCTGCGGCAACGCCGCCTCGATGCGGCCGCGCAGGATCGTCGCCAGCGTCGGCGACGCGCCGCCCGTGGAAATGGCCAGCACGACCTCGCCGCGATCGACGATGGCCGGCAGAATGAAATCGCAGAGGGCCGGCCGGTCGGCCACGTTCACCGGCACGCCGGCCTCTCTGGCCAGGCGCTGGGCAGCCGTATCGCCGTCGAGATCGCCGGTGACCACGAAGGCCGCCGAGGCGCCGCGGAAATCCTCGACCCGGGCCTCGGCGGGGGCGAGCCGGATCACCTCGGCGCCGGCGGAGCGCGCGAGATCGGCCCGGCCCTGGGCCTTGGCGCCCTCGCCCACGACCACCACGCGGCGACCGGCGAGATCGAAGAAGAGCGGCAGGTGCTTCACGAAACGGCGGCCCGCAGAACGATGTTGAACGCCAGCATGCCGGCGGCCTGGGAGACCGACAGGACCCACAAAATGGCTTCAGGTTTGCGCAGGAACTTGGACATGCTGGTACCGCCTCTGATCTGGCGATATCTCGCACATCCGCCATGATTTGATTTCCCGAAGGTCTCCCCGAAGGCAGCATTTCCTGCCGTTCAAGACCCTGCGAAGGAAATTTTTGCTCCTCTTGAAGGCGGCTTTCCCGGACCTAAATCAGGATCGTTCCCAGTGCCCGTCAGGGGCTGGGACATCACACATCGCTCAGGAGAGGATGAACATGCGCACTTTCGACTATTCCCCGTACTATCGCGCCACCGTGGGCTTCGACCGCGTTTTCGACCTGCTCGACTCGGTGTCGGGCCAGGCGAACACCAACGGCTACCCCCCGTACAACATCGAGAAGGCCGGCGATAACGCCTACCGGATCGTGATGGCGGTTGCGGGCTTTGCCGAAGCCGAGCTGAACGTGACCCAGAAGGAGAACGAGCTCCTGGTCACCGGCCAGACCGCGCCCGCGAACGGCCAGGAGGAGAAGCAGTATCTCTACCGTGGCATCGCCGGTCGCAACTTCGAGCGCCGCTTCCAGCTCGCCGACCATGTGAAGGTCACGGGCGCCAAGCTCGCCAACGGTCTGCTGACCATCGAGCTGCAGCGCGAGATCCCGGAGGAGAAGAAGCCCCGCGCGATCCCCGTCACCACCGGCCAGGCCGCGCTCACTCACTAACGCACTCCAAGTAGGTAGCAGCCTACTGTCCTGAAGGGGCGCCACGGGAAACCGTGGCGTCCTTTCTTTTTGGCCGCGTCATCCTCCTCTCCATTCAAATGGGGAGGTGGCCCGT
>NZ_HE997181.1:2528080-2533624 GCF_000312425.1 Reyranella massiliensis 521
ATCCTCCTCTCCATTCAAATGGGGAGGTGGCCCGTAGGGCCGGAGGGGTCATGCCCCACTGTCAGCTCAGACGCTGACACCTCTCCCGTTGACGGGGGAGGCTTTGCACTACGCCTTCGGCAGGAACACGACCGACGGCTCGACCTCGATCAGGAAATCCTCGCTCGCGAGGCTCGGCACGCCGATCCAGGTCGTGCAGGGCGGATTGTCGCCGAACGTCGCCTTGAGCGCGGCGCTGATGGCCTTGCCCTCATGGATATGGCTTTGCTTGATGTAGAGCCGCAGCGCGCCGACCTGGTCGAGGTGGGCGCCGGCCGACGCCAGCGCCGTCGCGAGATTCTCCAGGCTCTTTTCGAGCTGGCGACCGATGTCGCCGGGGCCGACGAGGTTGCCGTCGGCATCCCAGGCAACCTGTCCCGAGACATGCACCTCCCGCCCCAGCGGCGTCGCGATCACCGCGACCTGCGCGAAGCCGTATTGCAGACTGTCGAAGAGATCTGTGGGCGCGTGAATGGATCGGGTCATGCCGTACCTTCTCATGGCCTTTGAGAAGCTGCCACTCCAGCATACTTGTCATCCTGAGCGCAGCGAAGGATCTCATGCCGATTGCCCCACCGATGGCAAGCGGCGATGAGGTCCTTCGCTTACGCTCAGGACGACAGAGATATGTCTACTTCGCGTGCTTGCCCGTGAGCTGCGGGGTGTGTGCGCCCTCGCCGCCCTTCTCCTTGTGCTGGAGGCGGGTCGTGCGGGCCCAGGTGCGCTTCAGCTCGTCCTTCACGTTGAAGTGCAGCGTGCCGACCTTCTCGACGGTGAGTTCGATCCTGTCGCCGTCCATGAAGGAGTGCAGCCCGCGATGGTTGGTGCCGGTGGCGAGGATGTCGCCGGGCTGCAGGGTGTGGATCGAACTCACCCATTCGATGCAGCGCGGAATCTGGTGCGCCATGTCGCTGGTGTTGAACTTCTGCATGGTCTCGCCGTTGTTCTTCAGTTCGATGGCGAGGTTCTGCGGATCGGCGATCTCGTCGGCCGTGACGATGCAGGGGCCGATCGGCGCGAAGGTGTCGCGCGATTTCATCTGGAAGAAGACGTTGCCCGGCGGCGGCAGGCCGCGGGCCGACCCGTCGATGAAGCAGGTGTAGCCGAAGACGTGCTTCATGGCGTCGGCCTGCGAGACGCGCGTGGCCGGCTTGCCGATCACCAGCGCGAGTTCGGCCTCGCCCTCGAAGATGCTGGCCGGCGCATCGGGCAGCACCATCGTGTCGCCGTCGCCGATCACCGCCGTCGCCGCCTTGTGGAAGGCGTTGATCTGCGGCTTCTCCGGCAAGGTGCCGTCCTCCATGTAGTTCACCGCCATGCAGACGATGTTGCCGGGCTTCGGCACCGGCGGCCGCAGGCGCACGCCCTTCAGTGGCTGGCCCTTACCCTCGCTGGCCGCCTTCTCGACCGTGGCCTTGTAGGAATCCCATTTGGCAATGAGGCCCAGGATCAGGTCGCGCGAATCGAGGTGCGGGATATCCTTCACGGCGTCGGTGACGTCGACGACGCTGTCACCCTTGATGACGCCGAGCCGCCACTCGTTGAAATAACAAAGCTTCACTTCTTCTCTCCCTCTTCAAGCACCTTCTTGGCCACGTTGGCGGCCGACATGGCCGTCGGCCAGCCGGAGTAGAACGCCAGGTGCGTGATCAACTCGATCAGCTCTTCCTTCGTCACGCCGTTGGCGATGGCTCGCGCGAAATGTCCGGTCTGCTGTTCCGTGCGGTTGAGCGCCACCAGGGCCGCACAGGTGATCAGGCTGCGGTCGCGCTTGGACAGGCCCGGCCGCTCCCAGACGTCGCCGAACAGCACGTTGTCGGTCAGGTCCATCAGCTTGGGCGCCAACCCGCGCAACTGGTCGCGCGGGTTGGCGGCGGGTGGCTTGGACATGGATCATACCTCCTTGCTAAGGGCTGGCATGATGCCGGAAACGCTCCGGCGGGGCTTCTCCCCATTGCGACTGGAACCCCTCCTCGACGCTGAGGAGATTGCCCCCGTTGGCTGCGTTCAGCCGGTCCGTGTCGGCCCAGCGCTCATGCACGCGGCCCCACGGATCGCACCAGTAGTCGTAGACCTGGCTGCCGAGCAGATGACGGCCGATGCCCCACATATGGTCGTACTTGCCGAGCTTCTTGAGATACTCGTGATCCTGAAAGATCGCGTCGATGTCGTGCGCCTCGTAGGAGACGTGGTTCAGGCCCCGCTTCTCGTTGTGGATGCAGAACAGGACATGGTGATCGACATAGTCGTCGCCGCGGTCGAGCCGGCTGAACGCCCCGATCACGTTTTCCTTCGGGCCGGCATAGACGTCGTCTGAGCGGATCATGCCCAGCGTCTCGCGGAACCACGCGGCCGTCTCCTGGACATTAGGCGTCGCCAGCACGCCGTGCCCGATGCGCTGGATCGGCGTCGGCGACTTCGTAAGCCGCATGACGCGGCCGGCGCGCCGGTGCGGCTCGCTGCCCGTGTTCAGCAAGTCGCGTTCGGTCTTCGCCGCAGGCACCGCCTGCATGCCGTGGACGACCTCGATCTGGTAGCCGTTCGGCTCCACGAGCCGCACGCGCTTGCCGCCGCCCGGCTCGTCGATGGTCTCGATGCCCGACGCGCCCGGCAGCTTGGCGACGCGCTTGAGATCGTCCTCGCTCGCCGCGTGATAGGCGAAGCCGATGAACTTCGTGCCGCCCTTGTGGACGGCGTGCAGGTGATGATGCCCGTCGGTGCCGCGCATGTAGAGTGCGTCCGGCGTGCGCTCCGCCCGCACCAGTCCGAAATGGGTGAGGAACTCCTCCATCTCGTCGAGGTCCGGCGCCTCCATGCGGGGAAAGGCAAACTCTGCCACCTTGATCGCGACCATCGTTTCCTCCGTACCTTTTCGTGTTCCTATCGGCGCATGTTGGCGGCGAGCCACTGTACCGTGGCCGCCACCGCCTGATCGTCGATGCCCCAGAAGCCGTGATAGTGCGACGAGCCGCACGGATCGGCCGTCTTGCTGCGCGGGCCGCCGCCTTCCAGCGTGACCACATCGACCCGCGGCGAGCCCGTCAGCATCTCCTTGAATTTCTCGGCATCGGCCGGCGGCGAGGCACGGCAGGAATCGAGCCGGTGACGCAGCAGCAGCACCGGCACGCGGATTTCCATCACGTCGCCCACGGTGCTCGCGCTGCCGCCCTTGCCCTCGTTGCCCATCAGGACGCCGGACGAGATCACCGCCGCATCGGGCAGCACCGCCGACTGCCGCGTGAAGACGCTGGCAACCGCCAGCGCGCCGCGGCTGGTGCCGATGATCGCCACGGGCCGCGCCTCCTCGCGCGCGGCGGCGACCACCGCGGCCACGTCCTGGGCATAGGCTTTGCCGAAGCGAAAGTTGTGCGTGCTCTTGAGGTCGGCGGCGACGTCGGGCACGAACACGGCATAGCCCGCCCGCACATAGAGGCTGCGCGTGCGCACCAGGTGATTGTCGGCAAGCCTGCTGCCGATGCGGCCCTGGGAGTCGATGTCGAGCACGCCGTCCCCGCCCGCCATCAGCACGACGCTGCCGATGGGAGCGGCCGGCCTGTCGACCAGAACGCGCAGGCTCACGTTCGGCCGCGGCGACAGGGTGAGCAGCGTGTCGGCCGCGAACGTCGGCAGCGCCAGGAACGACAGTCCCAGCAACGCACCGAGGAACGCGGCCGGCCACATGGCTACTTGCTCTTGAACTTGTCGGGCAGGCGTTCCTCGTTGCCGAGCGCCACCCTGCGCACGCCCTCGCTGTCGGGGCTGGGCGGGAAGCCTTCGGCGGCACGCGGCGCCGGCGTCTCGACGACCGTATTGGAGAGCCGGCCGACGCCCGTCACTTCGACGTCGATCGTGTCCCCCGCCTGCAGCGGCCGCGAGTTGGCCGGCGTGCCGGTCAGCAGGATGTCGCCCGGCAGGAAGGTGATGTGGCGCGCGAGGTCGGCGATCAGGTAGCCGCAGTCGAAGATCTGCTCGCTGACCGCGCCCTCCTGCACCATCCTGCCGTTCTTGTAGCTGCGCAGGGTCGACTGCCGCACGTCGACGCCGGAGACGAGGCCCGGCCCGATGGGACAGAAGCCGTCCATGCCCTTGACCCGCAGCATCGAGCCGCCGTCGGTGTCGCGGAAGTCGTGACAACCGAAGTCGTTGGCGGGCGCGAAGCCCGCGATGCAGTCCCACGCCTCCTCGCGCGTCACGTTCTTCGTGACCTTGCCGAACACGACGGCCATCTCGCCCTCGTAGTTCACGTAGGTATAGCCCTGCGGCTTCACCAGCTCGCCCTTGTGGGCGTTGAGCGCGGTCAGCGGCTTCTGGAAATAGGTCGGCGTCTTGGGCGGCACGCGCGTGTTGTTGAACTCGTAGTAGCGCGAGATGTAGTTCACGTGCACGCACAGGATCTTGGTCGGGCTGCAGGGCGGCAGATGGACCACGTCCTTCTCCTCGCAGGTGCGGCCGTCGGCGAAGACGATCTTGCCGTCCCTGAACTCCACCCAATAGGCGCTGCCGTCCTTCATGACGTGACGAACTTCTTTGCGCGGCCCCTCGAGAACGCTCATCCTGCTCACTCTCCTCGCCTAGAGATCGAACCAGACGTGGACGTTGCCGGTGCCCGCCGCGTTCTCGTATTCCGAGAGCTGCGTGCCCCGGGCGCGGCAGGCCTTGCCGCCCAGCGCCCCCATCATCTGCGCATAGTGCGCACCGTGGCCTTCGTATTTCGCGGCTTCCAGCTCGGGGAAGCGGTCGAGCACGGTGTCGTGCCGCCCCTCCTTCCACAGCGCCAGCACTTCCTGGTCGAGCGCGCGGTTCTTCTGGTCCGACACATTGTCGGGATGCCAGATGCGCGGGTTGGGCGGGATGTGGTCGAGGTCGTAGAACTTGTGGCTCATCGCTCCCGAAGCCAGCAGCACGACCCTCGCGTCGGAGCGGCGGATCGCTTCGGCCACCACTTCGCCCATCTGCAGGAAGTGATGGAACTTCGCGGTCTGGCAGGTGCCGACGCTCAGGACCTTCTCGCCGCGCCCGAGATAGTGCACGACGTTGATCGTGGGATAATGCAGCGGCAGCGTGGCCTCGCGGGCGTTGCGTGCCGGCACCCGGCGCTCCATCGCCACGTCCTCGACCAGCGCCGCCAGCTCGGGCGCGCCGCGATAGTCGTAGGCGAAGCCCGACATGGCGAACGGCAGCTCGCTGGACGTGTAGAGGCCCTTGTAGTGCGGCGCGCCGGCCA
The DNA here is from genome assembly GCF_000312425.1 of Reyranella massiliensis 521. GTDB lineage: Bacteria > Pseudomonadota > Alphaproteobacteria > Reyranellales > Reyranellaceae > Reyranella > Reyranella massiliensis. The sequence goes on from NZ_HE997181.1 coordinate 2,533,344, forward strand.
CGAGGTGCATGGAGGTCGTGATCCAGTGCGTATCGAACAGCACGAAGGTGTCGGGCTTCACCGCGTCGATCCTGGCCCGCACCCGATCGAAGCCTTCGATGAGATCGGAGTCCCGCCCGTTGCCGCGCTGCACGCGCACCTCCTTGGGCTGCACCAGCCCCGGATGATGCGAAACGATGGCCGCGCCGACGATCTGGCCCATGACTACCTCTCCTTTCCCACGCTCTTCTCCTCCCCCGTCAACGGGGGAGGTGCCTCGTCTTGCGAGGCGGAGGGGGCAT
>NZ_HE997181.1:2534139-2570788 GCF_000312425.1 Reyranella massiliensis 521
TATCCCCTGTGTGCCTTGGTAGTCTCAGCGTCAACGGGGGAGGTGCCTCGTCTTGCGAGGCGGAGGGGGCATGACCCCTCCGGCCCTACGGGCCACCTCCCCATTTGAATGGGGAGGCGAAGAGAAGCGTCCTCCGACGTTCATTTCCCCGCCGCCTGGATCGCGCGCCAGACGTTTTGGGCGCTGGCGGGCATGGCGACGTCCCTGACGCCGAGCGGCGCCAGCGCATCGAGCACGGCATTCATCACCGCCGGCATGGCGCCGACGGTGCCCGCCTCGCCTGCTCCTTTTGCACCGAGGGGATTGTACTTCGTAGGCACCGGGTTGGACTTGATCTCCATGCTGCACATCGTGTCGGCGCGCGGCATCGTGTAATCGAGGAAGCTTGCGGTCAGGAGCTGGCCGCTCTCGCGGTCCCACACGACCTGCTCGCCCAGGATCTGGCCGACGCCCTGCGCCACACCGCCGTGGATCTGGCCCTTGAGCCCGATCGGGTTCATCACCGTGCCCACGTCGTCGACCACGGCATAGCGGTCGAGTTTGACCTCGCCGGTCTCGGGATCGATCTCGACCTCGCAGATGTGACAGCCGTTGGGATAGGTGTCCTTCTCGCCGAGGAAGGTCGCATTCTCGTAGAGCCCGCCCTCGAAGCCGCTCTTGGGCCACTTGGTCGGATTGAACGCCGCCATCGCGACCTGCTTCAGCGGCACCGACTTGTCGGTGCCCTTGACGGTGAAGGTGCCGTCGGCGAACTCGATGTCCTGCTCGCCCGCCTCCAGCAGATGGCCCGCGAGCTTCTTTCCCTTCTCGATCACCTTGCCGGCAGCGAGGAACAGCGCCGAGCCGCCCAGCACCGTCGAGCGTGAGCCGTTGGTGCCCATGCCGAAGGCCACGCGGTCGGTGTCGCCGTCGATGAACTGCACGTCGGCGGGGTCGATGCCCAGCCGCTCGTTCAGGATCTGCTTGAACATCGTCTCGTGGCCCTGGCCCTGGTTCTTGGTGCCCATGAGCAGCGCTGCCGTGCCGCTGGGATTGAAGCGGATCTCGGCATATTCGGGCTGCGCCGTGCCGGCCGCCTGTTCGATGGCGTTGACGATGCCGAGCCCGCGCAGCTTGCCGCGCTTCTTCGACTCCTCGGCGCGCGCGCCATAGCCCTCCACGTCGGCGAGCTTCAGCGCCATGTCCATGTTCTTCTCGAACTCGCCGCAGTCGTAGAACGGCCCGACCGGGCTCTGATAGGGCAGCGCCTTCTCCGGCAGCATGTTCCTGCGCCGCAGCTCCACCCGGTCGACGCCCAGCTCGCGCGCCGCATCGTCGATCAGCCGTTCGATCAGATAGATCGCCTCCGGCCGCCCCGCGCCGCGATAGGGCGCCGTCGGATTGGTGTTGGAGAGCACGCCGATCACGTTGATATAGGCCGTGGGGATCATGTAGACGCCCAGCACCGTGCCGATCATGCCGAAAGGCGACAGCAGGTTGCGGTCCGACCCGACATAGGCGCCGATGTTGGCCAGCATGTTGAGGCGAAGCGCCACGAACCTGTTGTCCTTGTCCAACGCGAGCTCGATCTCGCCGATATTGTCGCGGCCGTGCTCGTCGGCCATCACCGCCTCGGAGCGCTCGCAGGTCCACTTTACCGGACGCAGCAGCTTGCGCGCCGCCCAGAGCGTCAAGCGGTGCTCGACATACTGCCAGCCCTTGGTGCCGAAGCCGCCGCCCACATCCTGGGCGATCACGCGCATCTTGCTCTCGGGCACCTTGAACACGCTCTGCGCCAGCATGTTGCGCACGCGATGGGGGTACTGCACGTCGGCATAGAGGATCATGCGATCCTCGCCCTGGTCGTAGGTGCCGAGCGTGCCGCGCGGCTCCATGTACTGCGCATGCACGCGCGTGATCGCGTAGCGCCGCTTGATCACCTTGGCCGCGCCCTTGATCGCCTCGTCGGTCGCCGCCTTGTTGCCGCGCTCGATGAAGTTGGAAATGTTGTCGGGGCAGTCGTCCCACACCGCAGGCGCGCCGGGCTTCACCGTATCCTCGGTCGAGGTCACCGAGGGGATCGCCTCGTAGTCGATCTCGACCAGTTCGGCGGCATCCTTGGCTTCGGCCAGCGTGGCGGCCACTACCATCGCCACCGGATCGCCGACATAGCGCACGCGGTCCGTGACCAGCGCCGGCCGCTGCGGCGCGAACATCGGCTTACCGTCGGGCCGCTTGCGCGGCATGTTGGCCTTGGGCATGCCGAGCCCGTCGGCCACCACGTCGTGGCCGGTGTAGACTGCCAGCACGCCTGGTGCGGCGGCCGCGGCGGCGGTGTCGATGCGGTTGATCCGGGCATGGGCATGCGGGGAGCGGACGAACACGGCATGGGCCTGGCCGGGCAGGTTCACGTCGTTGATGTAGCGGCCCTGCCCGCGCAACAGGCGCGGGTCCTCGAAACGCAACACCGGCTGGCCGATACCGTACTTGCTCATGAGCTTCTCACTCCCCGAAACGTCTTTGTCCCGACTGTAGGATGGGCTCGCGACGCGGGCGAGAAGAAGACCGCGGATGAAAGCGGCGCTCTTCGGCCGGGCGGCATCCCCTCCGGGCAATTCTTGTTGCCGCAGCCGTAGCACAAACGGGCGCTACATGCTCTATGCTGGCGCCGGAAGAAGTCACGGGAGTTGCGCCATGAAGAGCTACAAGGTCGTCGAATTCGGCAAGCCGCTGCAGAAGGTCGAGGAGACGAACCCCACTCCGCAGGGCACGGAAGTGCTGGTGCGCGTCACCGCCGCCGGCGTCTGCCACAGCGACGTCCATCTGTGGGAAGGCTTCTTCGACATGGGCGGCGGCAACAAGGTGTCGACGCAGAAGACCATGAACCCGCCGCGCACCATGGGCCACGAGATCGTGGGCGACGTGGTCGCCGTCGGCCCCGACGCGAAAGGCGCCAAGGTCGGCGACAAGGCGGTGGTCTATCCCTGGATCGGCTGCGGCAAGTGCTGGTACTGCACCAGCGGCATCGAACATCTCTGCCCGACCCCGCGTGCACTCGGTGTGAACAACGACGGCGGCTATGCCGACCATGTCCTCGTGCCGCATGCGAAATATCTCTACCCCTACGGCGACCTGCCGGTGGAACTGGCCTGCCTCTATGCCTGCTCGGGCATCACGGCGTTCAGCGCGGTCAAGAAGGCGCAGGGCGAGGATGGCGGCAAGCCGATCCTGGTGATCGGTGCGGGCGGCGTCGGCCTGATGGGCGTGCGCTTCGCCAAGTCGGTGCTGGGCCGCGAGCCGATCGTGGCCGACATCGACGAGAACAAGCGCAAGCTCGCGCTGGAGAACGGCGCGGTCGCGGCCTTCGATCCGCGCGACAAGGATGCACGCAAGCAGATCCTCGAACTGACCGGCGGCACCGGCGTCGGTGCGGCCATCGACTTCGTGGGCGCGGAAAGCTCGGCGCAGTTCGGCCTGAAGGCGCTGGGTCGCGGCGGCCGGCTGATCATCGTCGGCCTGTTCGGCGGCACCTTCTCGATCCCGCTGCCGATGTTCGCCTTCACCGGCTGCCAGATCGTGGGTTCCGTCACCGGCAGCCCGGCCGAGATGAAGGAGATGATGGACCTCGTCACCGGCGGCAAGGTGACGCCCGTGCCGGTCATCAAGCGCAAGCTCGACGAAGCCGACGCCACGCTGCAGGAACTGCGCAAGGGCCTCATCATGGGCCGCGCGGTGCTGGTGCCTTAGGACACCTCTGTCGTCCTGAGCATTAGCGAAGGACCTCATCGCCGCCCGCCATTGGTGAGGCAATCGGCATGAGATCCTTCGCTGCGCTCAGGATGACGAGTCATTCATCCGGATCGCGGAGACTTTCCTTATGAGCCAGGCCGGGCGGGCGCTCGCCTATGCCTTCGAGATCGGCGCACTCTCGCCGCCGGAAGGACGGACGTTCCTGATGCGCGCCGAGCCGGGCGCGCTGGGCGATGTCGATGCCGAGCAGTCGCTGCGGCCGGAGTTCCTGCGCCTGAAGCGCGCGCACTGGAAGGTCGTGCCGCGTCTCCCCTCCCTTCCCGACGGCTACGGACAGGGCCTCGTGCTCCTGACCAAGCACAAGGAAGAGAACTTCGCCAACATCGCGCGCGCCTGGGATCTCCTTGTGCCCGGCGGCGTGCTGGCCTGTGCCGGTGCGAACGAAGATGGTGCCGCCAGCCTGGAGAAGAACGTCGGCAAGGCGTTCGACGGTGCCGGCAGCCTGTTCAAGTTCCACAGCCGCGTCTTCTGGTTCCCCAAGGGCGAACGCGCCCCGCCCGACTACTGGCGCCGGCTCGCCACCCTGCAGCCGGTCGGCGACGGGTCATGGAAGAGTCAGCCCGGCCTCTTCTCCTGGGACCGCATTGACGACGGCTCCGCCCTGCTCGTCCGCCATCTGCCCACCGATCTCGCGGGCACCGTCGCCGACTTCGGCTGCGGCTGGGGTTTCCTCGCGCGCCACGTACTGGCCCACTGCCCCGGCGTTACAGGCATCGACTGCATCGACGCCGAACATCGCGCGCTGGAAGCCGCCGAGGCGAACGTCGTCGACGCGCGGGCGAAGTTCCACTGGCTCGACCTGGTGACCGAAGCCGCGCCCGCGACCTACGACGCCATCGTCTGCAACCCGCCCTTCCACAGCGGCCGCGCGGCCACGCCCTCGCTCGGCCAGCAGATCATCGAGGCCGCGTCGCGCGCGCTGAAGCCCGGCGGCCGGCTCTTCATGGTGGCCAACCGCGGCCTGCCCTACGAGCCCACGCTGAAGGCCGGTTTCACCAGCTTCGAGACGCTGGCCGACAACAACAAATTTCGGATCACGAAAGCCGTCCGCTGACGTCGAGGGGCAGGCAGCCCCTCCTCGTTTGATCGTTGAACCGGCCTGCGATCTGGAACACGCTGCCGCCGGAACAGGTCCCTATTCGGTCTGATCGAGTACCCACGCTTTCATCTGCGAGGTGTCGAACGTGACCATTCTTCTCGACAAGAACGTCATCACCGAGATTGCACGCGGCAACGCCGCCGTCTCCGAAGCCTTGAAGCGCATGCTGGCATCGGGCGAGCAGGTCTACATGTCGCGCGCCGCTTACAACGAATTGGTGCGCGATTCGCCGGTGCACCTGCGCATGGGCTACGAGAAGCTGCTGCAGGACCTGAAGATCGCGATGGCTCCCGCCTCCGCCATGCCGGGCAGCCTCAAGGATCGCGGCGATTTCTATGCCGACAACATCACCTACGATCCCAAGCCGGGAGAGCTCGGCAGGGTCAAGGAATATGGCGGCGGGAAATCCAAGGAGACGCCGGGCGACGCGTTCGTGGCGGCCGAGGCGAAGGCCTTGAAGGCGCGCCTCTGGACCCTCGACGGGCCGTTCGGCAAACGCGCCGAGAATCTCGGGGTCACGCTTGCCACCGAGAGCAAGACGCTTAAGGCAACGAGCGGCACGGAAGACATCGCACAGGCGCGGCGACTCATGGGCCTGAAGCCTTTCAGCTTCATGCAGAACAACCCGCCCAAGCCGACGCCCGGCAAGGGCGGCGCGCCCGGTTCGGGCGGCGGCGGCAGCGGCGGCGGATCGAAGACGGGAACGGCGACGACAACGGCCGACGTCGGAAAGCCCATCGAGCCTGTGGTGGAACACGGCCCGAACATGCGCGGCGACGCCAAGTTCCAGGGCGCAACGCTTGCCTTCCAGGGCGCCAACTTCATTCTCCAGAAGATCAACGGCTCCATTCAGGCCAAGCGCTTCGAGGACGAATGGAAGTCGCGCTGGCTGCCCGAAGTCACGCGGCGGCTCGCGGCCGATCCCCAGCTCGGTGCCCTGGTTCTGATTTCCTACGCGAAGGCCAAAGGCGACGCCGAGAGCGCCATCGACACGGTGACGGTCTTCCAGAGCATCCAGGTCGGCTATGGCATCAACGTCGACGAGGCGCTGCGCGATGCGCAGTCGCAGGTCCGCATGGCGCCCGGCCGGTCCGATGTCGGCGACAGGATCTGGCTGAAGCCCAAGGCGCCGATGGATATCAAGCGGCTGCGGCTCCCGTTCGGCACGACCATCGCCGGACTGGCCACCTTCGTTCCCGGCAAGGAGAAGCTGGTGCGCATCCGCTTCAGCGGCAGGCTGGGCTTCGACGACAAGATGTTCAGCAAGGAAGTGTTGAGCGTTCCCGCCGGCATGAAGCCGCGCTTCTACTATCTCTGGCCGCCGGAGAAGGTGAGCTACTTCCAGTTCGGGTCGTGGCAGACAAAGGACGTGGACTGGGAAATCTCGAACGAGGCGGAGATCGGCTACGGAGATGTCGATCCCTTCCAGCAGGGCGTCCCCGTCGTGAAGCTCGACTCGTGGATCAATCCGTACAACTCCACCGCCGCGATGGTCTGGCCTGCCGACAACAGCACGGCCAACCTGTTCCAGACCGCCGACGCGACGCAGGACAGTATCGGCCTGCTCGCCGGCCAGGGCATCGGGCCGATGCGCTGGGTCCGGCCGGAGTTCATCCGCATCCTCAAGGCACCCTACGATTCCTAGAGGCGGCGCAGCACCGAATAGGAGAAGTGCTGATCCGATCCGCCGGGCGTCTTGTGGGTTTCCCGCGCCTCGTCGATCAACCGGAACGAACGCCCCAGCCGCGCCGCCAGGGTCTGCGGGCTGTATCGCTGAACCGGCAGGCCGCTGCACTTCTCCGGTCCGTCGAGGGCGAAGGTCGCCATGATCGCCGTCGCGCCGGGCTCGGTGGCCGCTTCGAGCGCGGCGATATAGGCGTCCTGTCGTGGCGTGTCGGTCAGGAAGTGGAAGACCGCGCGATCGTGCCAGACCCGATAATGCCGCGGCGGCTTCCACTGCGTGATGTCGGCCACGATCCACGACACCTTGCTTGCAGCCGCACCGAGCCGCGCCTTCGATTTCGCGAGCGCGGCCTCCGCCACGTCGAGAACGGTGATATCGCCGTAGCCCTCGGCCAGCAGATCGTCGACCAGGGTCGAGGCGCCGCCGCCGATATCGATCACGGGAACCGTGCGGTCCGCTGCCGCCGCCGCGATCATCTGCAACGATTGCACCGCGTGGCGCTGATACCAGCTCACCGCCGTCTCGGCCTTGGCGGTATACACATCTTCCCAATGGCTGCGCGAGCTGCCCATGGGTGCCTCCTGTTCTCGGCGACACGCGCCAGAAGCTGAAGGCTCTCCTGTAGCCCGTTTTCAGAGAGGCCGCGAGCGGCTCATCGACGCTGCGCGCCGATCAGAAATTCCTTGTTGCCTTCGGCGCCTTCGATGGGGCTGTCGGTGGTGCCGAGCACGGTCCAGCCGGGCTGCTCGGCAAGCCAGGTCGAGATCGTCGCGCGCACTTCGTCGTGCAGCGCGGGATCGCGCACGATGCCGCCCTTGCCCACGCGGCCCTTGCCGACCTCGAACTGCGGCTTGATCAGGGCGGCGAGATGCGCGCCCGGTGCGGCGAGCGCCAGCGCCGCCGGCAAGGCGGTGCGCAGGCCGATGAACGAGGCATCGCAGACGATCAGTTCGACGGGATCGGGAATCTCCGCGCGCGTGACCTCGCGGATGTTGGTCTTCTCCATCGAGACGACGCGCGGATCGGTGCGCAGCTTCCAGGCGAGCTGGTTGGTGCCGACATCGACGGCATAGACCTTGGCCGCGCCCCGCTGCAGCAGGCAGTCGGTGAAGCCGCCGGTCGAGGAGCCGACATCGAGCGCGATGCGGCCTTCGACGGGAATGGAGAAGAAGTCGAGCGCGCGTTCGAGCTTCAGCCCGCCGCGCGAGACATAGGGATGCGGCTGGCCGCGCACCTCCAGCGGCGTCTCGCCTGCCACCGCCTGCCCCGCCTTGTCGAGCCGGCGCTCGCCGGAGAAGACGAGCCCGGCCATGACGAGGCGCTGCGCCGCGGCACGCGTTTCGGCGAGCCCGCGCTCCACCAGCGCCACGTCCAATCGTGTCTTGGCCACTCGATGCCTACGCTTCTCCGCGCTTCACATGAACGCGCGCCATGAAGGCTGGCACGAAGGCGATCAGCACCGTGCGGTTCGCTGACGGTAGCCGTCGTAATACTGGCTGCCGCAGGGGACGCGCTGCTGAACGACGTCGTCGCGATAGCCGTTCTGGCCGCGGTTCGTCACGGTCACCGTCGTGTAGCCGTCGTTCCGATAATACTGATTGTTATAGTAGGTCGGTTGCGGCTGATAGTAGGTCGGCTGTGCCGGCGGGTAGTAGCGCGGCGGCGGATTGCCGTCGTCCACGCAGGCCACCCCGGTCACGCCGACAGCTCCGACGAGCACCAGCCTCAGAAAGCCCCTCAACATCCTCATTCTCCCAACCAAAGATGCTCGAACGCCCTGCTACTATAAAGTGAACCGATGTCGGCCAACATTCCCAAAATGACCGATGCGGGACACAGGCAGGGAACATTCAGCATGAGCACCGAACTTCTGGGGGGCGAACGCGCCCTGGTCACCGGCTGCGCCGGCGGGATCGGCCGCGGCATCGCACGGGCCCTCAAGGCCGAGGGCGCGACCGTCCTCGGCAGCGACATCGCGCCGCCACCGGCCGAGGACGGTATCGACTTCCTGGCCGGCGATCTTTCCCGACGTGATGGCTGGAGGACCCTGCTCGACGGCGCGATCGAGAAGCTGGGCTCGATCTCGCTGCTGGTCCATGCCGCCAGTCCGCGCCGCCGGGAAGTCGACACGCCGCTGTCGGTCAGCGAGGAGACGTGGGACGCCATGCTCGACATCAACCTGCGCTCGGGCTTCTTTCTGGCGCGCGAGGCCGGCCGCCACATGCGCGACGCCGGGATCAAGGGCCGGATTCTCCTGATCACGTCGCAGCATCGCCTCATGCCGCGCAACCTGCCGCATTACAGCGCCGCCAAGGCCGGCATGACCATGGCGATGAAGGAGCTGGCGCGCGTGCTGGCGCCCGACGGCATCAGAGTGAATGCACTGGCGCCCGGCGCCATCCCCGGCGGCGGCTTCGTCGCCGACGATCTCGGCGGCCTGGTCGCGCAAATCCCACTTGGCCGCGCCGGCACGCCGGACGACATTGCGCAGGTCGCCGTCGCGATACTGTCGGAAAGATTTGGCCGTTATGTCGTGGGTACGACAGTAGAAGTCGATGGCGGATTGGGCCTGCTGAGCTGGATTCCTTCCAAGGCTTGACCCTATTCCCCGGGCAGAGTTGAGTGAGTGTCCGCAACGTCGATTTCCGAACGACAGGAGATTTCACCATGACGCTTCGCATCAATTCCACCGCGCCCGATTTCAAGGCCGAGACGACGCAGGGCCCGATCGAGTTCCACAAGTGGATCGGCGACAGCTGGGCGATCCTGTTCTCTCATCCCAAGGACTTCACGCCGGTCTGCACCACCGAGCTGGGCTACATGGCCGGCCTCAAGCCGCAGTTCGACAAGCTCAACACCAAGATCCTGGGCCTCTCGGTCGATCCCGTGACCAACCACGCCAAATGGGCGAAGGACATCGAGGAGACGCAGGGCCACGCCGTCACCTTCCCGATGATCGGCGATCCCGAACTGAAGGTCGCGACCGCCTACGACATGCTCCCCGAGGGCGCGGGCACGACGTCGGAAGGCCGCACCGCCGCCGACAATGCCACCGTGCGCTCGGTGTTCATCATCGGCCCGGACAAGAAGATCAAGGCGATGCTCACCTATCCGATGAGCTCCGGCCGCAACTTCGACGAAGTGCTGCGCCTGCTCGAGAGCTGCCAGCTCACCGCCAGGCACCAGGTCGCCACGCCGGTGAACTGGAAGAAGGGCGAAGACGTGATCATCGTCCCGGCCGTCTCCGACGAACAGGCCAAGGCCAAGTTCCCGGGCGGCTGGAAGGCGCCGAAGCCCTACCTGCGCATCGTCCCGCAGCCGAAGGACTAAGTTAAAGCATATCGCCTCACCCGGAGGAGCACGCCGGAACGCGGCTCCTCGGGGTGAGGCTTTGTTTTGGGCGGGGGAAGAAAAGACGATGACCGACGAACTGTGGCGCTGGTCGGCGGTCGACCTGGCGCGGGGGATTCGCAGCGGCACGATTTCGAGCGAGGAAGCAACACGCTCGACGCTCGACCGCATCGCCGCCGTCAATCCGGCGCTCAACGCCATCGTCGAGGTCGCGGCCGACGAAGCGCTGGCAGCGGCCCGCACCGCCGACGCGCAGCGCCGCAGCGGCCATGCGCTGGGCCCGCTGCATGGCGTGCCCGTCACCGTCAAGGTGAACGTCGACCAGAAGGGCCACGCCACGACCAACGGCGTCGAGGCCTTCCGCGACGTCATCGCCACCGAGGACAGCCCGCCCGTCGCCAACCTGCGCCGCGCCGGTGCCATCATCGTAGGCCGCACCAACACGCCCGCCTTCTCGCACCGCTGGTTCACCGACAACGCGCTGCACGGCGCGACGCGCAATCCGTGGAACCCGGCGCTGACGCCGGGCGGTTCGAGCGGCGGCGCGGCCTCGGCCGTCGCGTCCGGCATGGGCGCCATCGGCCACGGCAACGATTTCGGCGGCTCGATCCGCTATCCCGCCTATGCCTGCGGCGTCGCGGGGCTGCGGCCCACGCCCGGCCGCGTGCCGGCCTACAATCCCTCGGGCAAGACCGAGCGCCCGATCACGGCGCAGATGATGTCGGTGCAGGGACCGCTTGCCCGCACCGTCGCCGACCTGCGCCTCGGCCTGCTCGCCATGGCCGCGCCCGATCCGCGCGATCCCAACTGGATGCCGGTGCCGCTGCAGGGCCCCGCGCCGCCGCGGCCCGTTCAAGTGGCGCTGGTGCCCGATCCGTTCGGCGACACCGCGCCCGAAGTGAGCGACGCGATCCGCGCCGCCGGCCGCGCTCTGGCCGATGCGGGCTACGCCGTCGTCGAGACGCCGCCGCCGCGGCTGGGCGATGCGGCCGACCTCTGGCACCGCCTCGTCGTCGGCGAGGAGCGCCGCGGCATGGCCGACCTGGTCCGGCAGTTCGGCGACGAGGCCGCCAAGCGCAACATGGACGGCCACCTGCGCTATGCGCCGGAGATCGACGCCGGCGGCGTCCTCGACGGCTTCGGCACGCGCCTCGCCCTGATGCGCGAGTGGTCGCTGTTCCTCGACCGCTTCCCCATCGTGGTGACGCCGGTGTCGCATGTGCTGCCGTTCCGCGACGGGCTGGACCTCGAAGAGGACGAAGCGATCATCGCGGCGATGATGGATGCACAGCGCTCGCTGCTGGCGATGCCCGTGCTCGGCCTGCCCTGCGCCTCGGTGCCGACGGGCATCGCCGCGAACAACACGCCGGTCGGCGTCCAGGTCGTCGCCGGCCGCTTCCGCGAAGACCTCTGCCTCGGCGCCGCCGAAATCATCGAAGCCCACGCCCCGAAGCTGACGCCCATCGACCCGCGTTAGAGCACCCTGTCGTCCTGAGCGCAGCGAAGGACCTCATCGCCGCCTGCAATCGGTGAAGCAACCGGCATGAGATCCTTCGCTTCGCTCAGGATGACAAAGAGAGAATGCGCCCGTTTACCGGGGTACCGAAGCTGACGGCGAACGATTCGCTTTGGGCATTCTGTCGTCCTGAGCGCAGCGAAGGACCTCATCGCCGCCTGCAATCGGTGAAGCAACCGGCATGAGATCCTTCGCTGCGCTCAGGATGACTGGAGCCGCCTAACCCCTCGCCCGTTCGGCCGACTGGCCCAAGGCGGCGAGCGCAGTGGCGACGATCTGCGGGGCGTTGAGGCCGGCCCATTCGTATTGCTTCGCGGGCGAAGCGTGGTCGATGAAGCGGTCGGGCAGGATCATGGGGCGGACCTTCAGGCCCTGATCGAGCAGGCCCGCGGTCGCGAGGTATTGCAACACGAAGCTCGAGAAGCCGCCGACCGAACCTTCCTCGATGGTGATCAGCACTTCGTGCTCGCGCGCGAGGCGGCGGATCAGGTCGGTGTCGAGCGGCTTGGCGAAGCGCGCATCGGCCACGGTGGTGCTCAGGCCCTTGGCGGCGAGATCCTCGGCCGCCACCAGGCACTCCTGCAGGCGCGCGCCGAAGTTCAGGATCGCGATCTTGGTGCCCTCGCGCAGCACGCGGCCCTTGCCGATCTCCAGCGGCGTGCCCCGGGCCGGCAGTTCGACGCCCACGCCCTCGCCGCGCGGATAGCGGAAGGCCGAGGGCCGGTCGTCGATCTGGGCGGCCGTCGCCACCATATGCATCAGCTCCAGCTCGTCGGCTGCCGCCATGATGACGAAGTCCGGCAGGCAGCCGAGATAGGCGACGTCGAAGGCGCCGGCATGGGTGGCGCCGTCGGCTCCCACGAGGCCCGCGCGGTCGATGGCGAAGCGCACCGGCAGCTTCTGCAGCGCCACGTCGTGGACCACCTGGTCGTAGCCGCGCTGCAGGAAGGTCGAGTAGATCGCCGCGAACGGCTTGAAGCCCTCGGTCGCGAGCCCGGCGGCGAAGGTAACGCCGTGCTGCTCGGCGATGGCCACGTCGAAGCTGCGCTCGGGGAAGCGCTCGGCGAACTTGTCGAGGCCGGTGCCCGAGGGCATCGCGGCGGTGATGGCGACAATCTTCTTGTCGGCCTCGGCTTCGGCGATCAGCGCCTTGGCGAACACGGCCGTGTATTGCGGCGCGTTGGCCACCGGCTTGGACTGCTTGCCGGTCACGACGTCGAACTTCACGACGCCATGATACTTGTCCTCGCTCGCCTCGGCCGGCGGATAGCCCTTGCCCTTTTTGGTGACGACATGGACCAGGATCGGCTTGTCGAGCTTGGCGTCGCGGGCGTTCTTCAGAACCGGCAGCAGATGGTCGAGATTGTGACCGTCGACCGGGCCGACATAGTAGAAGCCCAGCTCGTCGAACAGCGTACCGCCGGCCACGAAGCCGCGCGCGAACTCCTCGGCGCGCTTGGCCGCCAGCTCCAGCGGCTTGGGCAGGGTCTCGGCGATGCCGCGGCCGAGATTGCGCAGCGTCACGTAAGGCCGGCCCGAGAGCAGGCGCGAGAGATGGCCCGACAGTGCCCCGACCGGCGGCGCGATCGACATGTCGTTGTCGTTCAGCACCACGATCAGCCGGCTGCGCAGCGCGCCGGCATTGTTCATCGCCTCGTAGGCCATGCCGGCACTCATCGCGCCGTCGCCGATCACGGCGACCACGTTGTTGTTGCCGCCCGCGAGATCGCGTGCGACGGCCATGCCGAGGCCGGCCGAGATCGAGGTCGAGGAGTGCGCCGCGCCGAACGGGTCGTATTCGCTCTCGCTGCGCCGCGTGAACCCGGAGAGGCCGCCTTCCTGGCGCAAGGTGCGGATGCGGCTGCGGCGGCCGGTGACGATCTTGTGCGGATAGGCCTGGTGGCCGACGTCCCAGATCACGCGGTCGCGCGGCGTGTCGAACACGTAATGCAGCGCCACGGTCAGCTCGACGACGCCCAGCCCTGCGCCGAGATGGCCGCCGGTGACGGAGACGGCCGAGATCGTCTCCTGGCGAAGCTCGTCGGCGAGCTGGCGCAACTGGTCGGCGCGCAGTCGGCGAATGTCGGCAGGAACGTCTACGGTGTCGAGAAGCGGCGTCGTGCTTTTCGGCATGCTCGGGCCAGTCATGGCGTTACTATACTCCCGCGCGGCGGCTCCCGCGCCCCTATCTCAAGTACGGCGCGCCACCACGAAATTTGCCGCCTGTTTTAGCAAGTCCGCGGAACCGCCGAACGGTTCGAGATGCGCGGCCGCCTGTCGCGCCAGGAGCCCGGCCTGCGCCCGCGCCCGCTCCACGCCCAGGATCGACACGAAGGTCGCCTTGCCCGCGGCGGCATCCTTGCCCGGCGTCTTGCCGATTTCGGCCGCATCGCCCTCGACATCGAGCAGGTCGTCGACGATCTGGAACGCAAGGCCAAGGTCGTGCGCATAGGCCGAGAGTGCCGCCCTCAAATGATCACTGGCCTTGCCCAGGATGGCGCCCGCGCCGCACGAAAAGGAGATTAGCGCGCCCGTCTTCAGGCGCTGCAGGCGCGTGATGGCGCCGATCGACATCGGCTCGCCGCCGGCTTCCGCACGCTGCTCGGCCATGAGGTCGAGCATCTGCCCGCCCACCATGCCGTGCGCCCCCGAGGCCCGCGCCAGTTCCGCCACGAGGGCGACGCGGACTGCCGGATCGCCATGCGTGTCCTCGTGCGCCAGCACCTCGAAGGCCAGCGCCTGCAGCGCATCGCCCGCCAGGATCGCCGTCGCCTCGTCGAACTGCCGGTGGCAGGAGGGCTTGCCGCGGCGCAGGTCGTCGTCGTCCATCGCCGGCAGGTCGTCGTGGATCAGCGAATAGGCATGGACGAACTCGATGGCGCTGGCGGTGCGCAGTGCCGGCAGCTTGCCGACCTTGAACAGGGTCGCCGAGGCCAGCACGAAGAAGGCGCGCAGGCGCTTGCCGCCGCCCAGGCTGGAATAGCGCATCGCCTCGAAGACGCGCGCCTCGCCCTCGTCTCCCGACGGCAGAAGGCGCGCCATGGTGCGCTCGACGGACTCGGCCGCGAACGACAGCGCGGCATCGAACTGGCGGTACGACGACAGGGGCATGGAGAGACGCTCAGCCGAGATCGGCCGGCTGCGTGGCGACCGACCCGTCGGCGGAGAAGACGATCTTCTCGACCTTCATCTTGGCCTCGGCCAGCCGCTGTTCGCAGTGCCGCTTCAGCAGCGCGCCCCGTTCGTAGGCCGAAATCGCCTCGTCGAGCTTCACCTGGCCGCGCTCGAGCTGCTGGACGATACCTTCCAGTTCCTTCAGCGCATCCTCGAAAGAGAGCGCGGCAATATCCTTGGGCAGCGCGGGTTCTTTAGCCAATTTCGCCTCTCGTTTTTTGGGCTCGGAGCGTGAGCGCGGGGGACGGCCGGATCGTAGTCGCCCGCCCCAAAAGGTGCCAGCGCTGTACCGAAAGGTGCGCGCAGCGTCACGATTTTTTGCGAAAAATGACCGATTCCGTGCGCTTTTTCGACCTTTCACAACTTTGGATATGCAAAGCCCCTCTTTGGGACATGGCCGGTCTGCACGTTCGCACGCCAAAATCGTCGTCTCACGATTGCGACATTGGCACCGCAATGGCACGTTCCGCCCCGCAAAGAAATAAACGGCCATTTACCTAGAGGAGTAAAACGCATGGGCAATGTCAGCCATCTCGTCACTCGAACTGCAGCCTTCGAGAGTTCCGTCGAGAACGGTCTAGCCGAAGGGGTCAGCTCCAAGGACCGCCAGTTCGTCACGGCGCTTGCCCGCGGCCTCGACATTCTCCGCGCCTTCCATGCCGGCGAAGGCATGCTGGGCAATCAGGAGATCGCCCACCGCACCGGCCTGCCGAAGCCGACCGTCGCCCGCCTGACCCACACGCTGACCGAGCTGGGCTACCTCAACTACATCCGCCGGTTCCGTAAGTACGAGCTGGGCGCCTCCGTCCTGGCGCTGGGCTACGCCGCGATTTCGAGCATGGATGTCCGCCGCGCCTCGCGCGCGCCGCTCGAGCAGCTTGCGCATGCGCTCAACGCCTCGACCGCGCTGGGCGGCCGCGACCGTCACTCGATGATCTATCTCGAAGCTTGCCGCGGCCCGTCCGTGGTGGCGATCACCCACGATGTCGGCACCCGCGTGCCGATGGCGAGCACGGCGATGGGCCGCGCCTATCTCTTCACGCTGCCCGACGTCGACCGCAACAAGCAGCTCGACGCCATCCGCCGCCGCTGGCGCGACGACTGGACCAAGGTGAAGACCGGTCTGGAGCGTTCGTTCAAGGAGCTGGCGGATCGCGGCTTCTGCGTGACCTGGGGCGAGTGGCTGCCCGAGCTGTGTGGCGTCGGCGCCCCGCTGCGCAATGCCGACGGCACCGCGGCCTATGCCGTCAACGCCTCGGCGCCGATCTACCAGATCAGCCGCGACCGTCTCGAAGCCGACTGGGGCCCGCGCCTCGTCAAGGTCGCGCGCGACATCCGCACCGGCATGGCCGCGCAGCCGTCGATGGTCTCGCCGCAGGGTCCGGCCATTCGTCCGGCGCTGAGCAACGGCAATGGCCATCACTTGCGGCCGCCGATGTCGGCGATGGCGCGCCGCTAAGGCGCGCCCTCTCCTTCCAGACGCGATCTTCTACAGATGGCAATTCAACGACCGGCCGGTGCACGGCCGGTCGCTCCTTATGAGTTCCGCGGCTTCAATGGCCTGATCGGCCATGAAGTCGTGGCGTGGTGCGCCGGCTTCGTCGAGATGCGCCTCAAGGTGCGGCCGGAACTGTGCAACGCCAACGGCCTGCTGCATGGCGGCGTGCTGATGACCTTGCTGGATTCGGCGAGCGGCTTCGCCTGCACCTTCAACGAGACCGCGACCGCGCGCCGCCTCTCGGTGACGCTGGCCTTCACGACGCAGTTCATCAAGGCGGCCCGCGAGGGCGACGTGCTCACCATCCTGGGCGCGTGGCGTCCCTCGACCAGCCAGAGCACCTTCGCCGCCGAGACCGAGATCTACGACCAGAGCGGCGACCTGATCGCCACCGGCGCCGGCACCTTCCGCTACCTCAAAGGCGAACGCAGCGACGGCACGCTGGCCTTCCTCGACCAGAAGGCGGCGGAGTAGCCGCGGAGAATCTGTCATCCTGAGCGCAGCGAAGGATCTCATGCCGATTGCCTCACCGATTGCAGGCGGCGATGAGGTCCTTCGCTACGCTCAGGACGACAAGCTAGTCAGGACGACAGCCTGTAGCGCAGCCACATCGCGCCGCCGTCCAGCACTTCGTGGCTCACGAGCGTCATGCTTTCGATCGGCGCGGGCCCCAGATCGACATCGCCGGAGTTGAAGACGACGGGCCCGCCCGTGCTGCCGTCGATCACCGGGCAGATCACGAGGCTCAATTCGTCGATCAGGCCGGCACGCAGCAGCGCCCCGTTCGCGCCGCCGCCGCCCTCCAGCATGATCCGCTCGATACCCAGTTCGCGCTTCAGCGTTTCGAGCGCAGCCGCAAGATCGATCTCCGTCTTGCCGGCGAAGATGTAGGACACGCCGTCGGCGCGCAGGCCCGCGAGATGCCGGTCGGGCACCGCTTCGGTCAGGATCACGAGGATGGGGTCGCCGCCGATATCCTTGCGCGCCCATACCGCCTTGCCCTTGCCGTCGAGGAAGATGCCCCAGGCCTTGACCTCTTTGGGGTTGC
The DNA here is from genome assembly GCF_000312425.1 of Reyranella massiliensis 521. Classification (GTDB taxonomy): domain Bacteria; phylum Pseudomonadota; class Alphaproteobacteria; order Reyranellales; family Reyranellaceae; genus Reyranella; species Reyranella massiliensis. The sequence goes on from NZ_HE997181.1 coordinate 2,551,299, forward strand.
CCGGCGCAAACCAGTTCTCGCGCGGAAACACCTGGTCGGTCGGCGGATAGTGCGGCGCCGTGCCCTTGGCGAATTCCTGCGCCGTGACCCTGCCGCACAGCCACGAGCCGCCGCCCATCTGGTCGTGCAGGCGCTCGAACAGGTTGGGCACGACATTGGCCTTGGGCCGCCAGCGGCTTCCCCAGATGCGCCCGTCGACGCTGCAGACCATGTGGCAGAGAACATAGGGCGTCCGACGCGTCGTCACCGGCACTCTCCTGCGGCGTTACTTCCTCACGACGACCGCCTGCCCCCAATGTCGGGAGCTACGTCGGGACCTAGGCCTGGCGCAGCCCCGCGCGCAGCTGGTCCACATTCGTCTGCGCCGCCACGATGCGGCTCATCAAGCTGACCCGCCGAAAGACCAGGTGGGGGTTCTTCGGCTCCGCATTCACCTTCGACGAGAGATCGTTGAGGTCGTTGCGCAGGTCGTTGAGAGCCTTTTCAAGCTCCGCGAGCTTCCTGTCGTCTCTGATCATGGGGCGGAACGATAACATGACGGCCGCTGGGCGGGAGATGCCTTTGGCCGGCGCGAAGCGATTGATACAAAACAAAGCCGCCGCTGCCCTCCTCCCCTTTCAAAACGACGGGGGAGGCAAAAACAATCTGCGCGCGGTATCCTGCCGGCATGCAGACCGCTTCCTTTGTTTCCTGCCAGAAGTGCGGCGAGAAGTTCGGCGTGACCACCTCGGCCGGGCAGCCTGTCGAGAAGCTGCCCGATCCGTTCGAGGCGACGTGCCTGTTCTGCGGCCATCGCGGCCGTTACGAGAAGGCGTCGGTCGACACCGTTCCCGTGCGCTGACGGCTACGCCGCGGCGGTGAGGGCGGCGTTGCCACCGGCACCGCCGAGCGACCATCTGCGTCGCTGATTGTGGATCGTCCTGCCCCGCAGGCTTTCGATCAGCACGAACTCGTCGACGCGCCACGACACCGGCGGCACCGGCTGGTCGACCAGGATGTTCTCGCGATAGCGCAGCGTGACGTGCGGATCGAACCGCCATCCCCTGACGGCGCGCATGCCGACGTGGCGCAGCGCGGCGCAGAGTTTCTGCTGGAACGCGAACAGCGCATCGCACGGCCGGTCGGCCGTCAGCGCGATCTGCGTGCCGCGCCGGTTGATCGCGCGGTCGAACGACACCTCGAAGGGCGCCCCGTCGACCGAGCCCGCGGCCGCGCAGGCGTCGGCGACCGCGCCCGGCGGCGCATCGGCGAGCGAGCCGAGAGGAAACAACGTGACGTGCAGGCGGCGGGTGATGGGGGCAGGCTGTGCGTCGAACAGCCAATCCTCGCACAGGCGGTCGAACAGTGTGACGGTACGCTGCTGGGCCTCTGCAGACAGGCAGAAGCCAAAGAACCATAGGGGCATGTGCGCATTACGCATACGCTCTCTCCTTGTTCCGGAAAGACGGACAATATTTTCGGCGGGAAGTTTTTGCGGGGGTCGATACCCGCTTACGTCAGGCGAGCGGGAGATGCCCCAGGTGACGGTGCGTCGTGCGGCCGAGCAAGCTGTGCACGAGCACGAACTTGCGCGCCGTCCACACGATCGGCTCGATGGGCTGCAGCGGCACGTGCATGGGATCGCGCAGCAAGGTCATGTGCGGCGTGAAGCCCGAGACGCCGACCGGACGGCGAAGGCCGGGAATCGTCAGCACCGCCCGCAGGCGCGCGTGCAGCATCTCGAGGCCGGCAATGCCCTCCTCGCCGCCCAGCACGAACGCACCGTTGCGGAAGCTCATCGCGTGATCGAAGGCGATGCGGAACGACGGCATCTCGACATAGGCAGCGCGGCGTATGAGCTTGGCGATCAACTCGTTCGCCGGCGGCCAGAAGGCATCGCCGACATGCCAGAGGGTGATGTGCAGATGCTGCGGCAGGATCGGCTTGCCGCCGAGTCCGTGCTCCTGGCGCAGCGTCTCGCCCAGGGTCGCGATGCGCACCGCCGTCGCGGGATCGGGCAGGACCGCAAAGAACAGGCGATCGGTCGGCCGTGCAGCAGTCATCTGATCCCCCTACTTTGGCTTGATCCGCGGCGTCTCAGAGAGTGTCTGCGAGCGACGGTTCGTTCATGTTATGTTCTCGTCCGGGATCAAAGCAAGAGGAATCAAAACGCTTCCTGCACGACGCCATATCTAGGGGTCGTCACGCCAACTTTGCGTAAAGGTAGGTCTCCTGCTGCGCGGGATCGGCCGCCGGCGCGCCATAGATCTCCCAGTTGAGGCCGGCGAGCGTCAGCTTCTCCGCGGCGCACCACTCGAAGAGCTTCTGCCAGGCGCCGCCCAGCCCCTCGAAGCCGCCCTTCAACACGAAGTGCGCGGCGCGGCCGGCCGGCAGCTCCGACGCCACGACGTCGCCGTGCGCGGCAAAGTCCTTCGCCACGATCGTGCCCGGCTCCATCGGGAGCACGCCGTCGACCGGCGGCCGCCAGCGCGTGCAGGTGAGCCCGAGCGGACCGACATCGAGCTTGGGCAACGCCTCGTTGATCTTGGCCCGCGCCGACTGGTGCGCCTGCATCAGCTCGGTCATCGGCGCGTCGACCTTCACCACGGCCGTGATCTGCCGCTCGACCGTCACGATGCTGCATCCAGCCGTCATCAGATCCCCCGATACGTAACCAGTCGGTTAACTATCAGGCCACACGCCGCCCCTGTCAACCGCGTGCGGAGGATGACGCGTTCGGCGGCCGGACCTCTATCCAGCAACGGAGGTGTATTCCGATGGCCTTCCTATCTTGTCGTCTTGAGCGCAGCGAAAGACCTCATCGCCGCCTGCCTTAGGTGAGGCAACCGGCTTGAGATCCTTCGCTACGCTCCAGCGCGGAGATTACTCCGCGCGCGATGACAGAGTGCGTGGGGCGCCCCGGCGAATTACTTGACGGTGATCTCGGCGCTGCCGAGGCCCTTGAACTCCGACCTGGCCTTGCCGGGGCCCGGCAGGAACTGCGGCGGGTGGACCGAGCCGGTGAGGACCGTTTCGCCCGCCTTCAGCATCTTGCCGTTGGCGATCAGGCGGTTGGCGAGCCAGGCGAGCGAGATCAGCGCGCCGCCCATCACGTTGGCGCCGGGGCCGGCTCCGAGTTCCTTGCCTTCGTGTTCGGAGCGACCCTGCACGGTGGCGAAGTCGAGCCCCTGCCAGTCCTTGATCTCGGTGCCGACGATGCAGGCGGCCTGCAGCACGTCGTCGGCGATGCGGCCCGGACCGCCCAGCTTGGCGACGTCGCCGTAGCGGTTCTCGACCACTTCCATGCCGCAATAGAGGTTGGCGACGTGCGCCTTGATCGTCTCGGCGGTGTAGGGCGCGCTGCCCGCGGGCGCATCCTTGCCGATGCGCGCCACCATCTCGCATTCGATGCCGGCCTTCAGCGGCCAGCCCTTCTCGAACACTTCGCCGCTCGGGCGGATGCCGGCTTCGTAGATGCCGGCGAAGGCCGGGCCGGAGAGCTTCAGCGGCTCGTACTGCGCGGGCACGGCGAAGGCGACCTTCCAGCCGGCGCGCTTGCCCCAGCCGATCGCTTCCAGCCGGTCCTGCACGGCGAACTGCACCTTGTAGGCATCCTGCTCTGAGAGATTGGCGGTCGCGTCGGCGAGCCAATCCATCGTCGACTTGGAGCGCCGGCCTTCGGCAATACGGTCGGCGAGTGCGGCGATTTCCTTGGCGTCCACGGCGTCGTCTCCTCTATCGGCTTTATCGGACTTCGCGCCCTTGTACTTCGCCGGGGAGGAAGATCAAAGCGATTGCCGTTCGCGGGGCGAACGGGGCCGCTTCGCCAGGGCAACAAAAAGGGCGCGCGCGACCCTCGCCGCGCGCGCCCTCCCCGTACTCGTCCGACTACGCGGCTTTCGCAGCGTGGTAGTTGGCGTAGAAGCTCTGGCCCTTGGCGGCCATGTCGCGCAGCAGCTTCGGCACCTCGAACTGCGGGCCGTACTTCTTGGCGAGCGCGTCGCACTCGGCCACGAAGGTCTTGATGCCCACCTGGTCGATCAGGCTGATCGCGCCGCCGGTCTGCGGGGCGAAGCCCAGGCCCATGATCGAGCCGACATCGCCGTCCTGCGGGTTGGTCAGCACGTTCGATTCGAGGCAGCGCGCGGTGTCGACCGCCTGCACGTAGAGCAGGCGCTTCTTGATCTCGTCCTCCTTGGCGCGCTTCTCCTCGCCCTCGCCGTAGAGGAGCTTGGGATCGGCCGGGAAGTGCTTCGCCAGCTCCGGCCACAGGCGCTTCTTGCCGTCGGCCGGATAGTCGTAGAAGCCCTTGCCGTTCTTGCGGCCGAAGCGCTCCAGCTTCTTCACCATCAGCTCGAGGATGTCCTCGGTGCCGCTGCCCTCGTACTTCTGGCCGGCCGCCTCGGCATCGCGCCGCGTCTGGTCCATGATCTTCCACGACAGATCGATGGCCACCTCGTCGTTCAGCGACAGCGGGCCCACCGGCATGCCGGCATAGCGCGCGCAGTTCTCGATCATCGCCGCCGGCACGCCTTCCTTCAGCAGGCGATGGCCTTCGCTGATGAAGGCGCCGCAGACGCGGGACGTGAAGAAGCCGCGGCTGTCGTTCACGACGATCGGCGTCTTGCGGATCTTCTGCACGAAGTCCATCGACCGCGCCAAGGTCTCGGGCGAGGTCTTCTTGCCGACGATGATCTCGACCAGCGGCATCTTCTCGACCGGCGAGAAGAAGTGCAGGCCGATGAAGTGATCCGGCCGCGACGAGGCTTCGGCGAGGCCGGTGATCGGAAGCGTCGAGGTGTTCGAGGCGAACACCGCGGTCGCCGGCAGTGAAGCTTCCGCCTTCTTGGTCGCCTCGGCCTTGACCTCGCGGTTCTCGAACACCGCTTCGACCACGAGCTGGCAGTCCTTCAGCGCGCCGAAGTCCGGCGTCGCCGTGACCTTGGCGAGCAGTGCGTCGCGCTTGGCCTGATCGAGGCGGCCGCGCTTCACCAGCTTGTCGAGTTCGCCGGCGATATGCGCCTTGCCCTTGTCGGCGGAGGCCTGGTCGCGGTCGATCAACACGATGTCGAGGCCGGCCTGCACCGAGACGGTGGCGATGCCCGCGCCCATCAGGCCCGCGCCCAGCACGCCGATCTTGGTGTATTCCTGCTTCGGCACGCCCTTCGGCCGGCGCACCAGCTTGTTGGCTTCCTGCAGTCCGAAGAACAGCGTGCGGATCATGCTCTTGGCGACGGGGTCGCGCAGCAGCGAGACGAAGTAGCGCGTCTCGACCTTGAGCGCCGCGTCGATGGGAAGCTGGAGGCCTTCATAGACGCAGCTCAGGATCGCCTTGGGCGCCGGATAGACGCCGTTGGTCTTGCCGCGCACCATCGCGGCGCCGCCGATGAAGGTCTGGACGCCCGGCGGGCTCCACACCTGGCCACCAGGGAAGCCCGGCGTCTTGAAGCCCTTGCGATCCCACGGCTGCACGGCGCGGCCGTCGATGGGCTTGGCGCCCTTGCCGGCATATTCCGGCACGACCTGCTCGGTCGCCGGTGCCGTCAGCCACGCCTTGGCGCGGGCCAGCAGCTCGCCCGGCGGCACGACCTCGTTGACGAGGCCCAGCCCCTTGGCGGCATCGACGGTCAGCTCCTTGCCTTCGAGCAGGATGGGGGCGGCGTTCATCACGCCGATCAGACGCGGGATACGCTGCGTGCCGCCGCCGCCCGGCAGCAGGCCGATCTTCACCTCGGGCTGGCCGAGCTTGGTCTTCGGGTTGGCCGCGGCGATGCGATAGTGCGTGGCGAGGCAGATCTCGAAGCCGCCGCCCAGCGCCGTGCCGTTGATCGCCGCGACGATGGGCTTGCCGCCGGTCTCCTGGCGGCGAAACATCTTCTGGAGCTGGCTGAACTGCTCCATCAGCTTCGACGCGTCCGACGTGTCGAGGGCGAGGATCATTTCGAGATCGGCGCCGGCGATGAAGCTGTCCTTGCCCGAGGTCAGGATGATGCCCTTGACCTTGTCGTCCTTCAGGGCGGTTTCGAGCGCGCCGGCATAGGCCGTCATCGAGCCTTCGTTCAGCACGTTCATGGCGCGGCCGGGCATGTCCCACGTGATCGTGGCGATGCCGTCGCTGTCGACTTTGTAGTTGATCATGGTCGCTGTTCCCTGAAGTCGCTTACACGCGCTCGATGATGGTGGCGGTGCCCATGCCGCCGCCGACGCAGAGCGTGGCGAGGCCGGTCGAGAGGTTGCGGCGCTCCAGCTCGTCGAGGAGCGTGCCCAGGATCATCGCGCCGGTGGCGCCCAGCGGATGGCCCATGGCGATGGCGCCGCCGTTCACGTTGATCTTGTCGTGCGGCATCTTGAGGATCTGCATGTAGCGCAGCACGACCGACGCGAAGGCCTCGTTCAGCTCGAACAGGTCGATGTCCTTGACCGACATGCCGGCGCGCTTCAGCGCCTTCTCCGACGCCGGCGCCGGGCCGGTCAGCATGATCGCGGGCTCCGAGCCGATGGAAGCGAAGGAGCGGATGCGCGCGCGCGGCTTCAGCCCGGCCTTCTCGCCGAACTCCTTGCTGCCGAGCAAGATCGCGGCGGCGCCGTCGACGATGCCCGACGAATTGCCGGCGTGATGGACGTGGACGATCTTCTCGACCTCGGGATAGCGCTGCTGCGCCACCGCGTTGAAGCCCGGCATCATCTCGCCCTGCATCTTGAAGCTGGGCTCCAGCGCCGCCAGCGTCTGCATCGTCGTCTGCGGGCGCATCAGCTCGTCGTGAGCCAGCAGCTCGACGCCGTTCTGGTCCTTCACCGGCACGATGGACTTCTTGAAGTAGCCGGCGTCCCAGGCGGCCTTGGCGCGCTTCTGCGATTCGACGGCATAGGCGTCAACGTCGTCGCGGCTGATGCCGTACTTGGTGGCGATCAGGTCGGCCGAGACGCCCTGCGGCACGAAGTACATCGGGATCGACACGCCGGGATCGACCGCCCAGGCGCCGCCGTCGGAGCCCATGGGCACGCGGCTCATGCTCTCGACGCCGCCGCCGATGGCGGCCTGGCTCTGGCCGGACATGACCTGCGCCGCGGCCATGTTGGTGGCTTCGAGGCCCGAGGCGCAGAAGCGGTTGACCTGCACGCCCGAGACGGTCTCGGCGAAGCCCGCCATCACCGATGCCGTACGCGCGATGTCGGCACCCTGCTCGCCGATCGGCATGACGCAGCCCAGCACGATGTCGTCGACCAGGTGCGTGTCGAGCTTGTTGCGGTCGCGCACCGCCTGCAGGGCGGTGACGGCCAGACGCACCGGCGTCACTTCGTGCAGCGCTCCGTCCTTGCGGCCCTTGCCGCGCGGCGTGCGGACGGCGTCGTAGATATATGCGTCGGTCATGGCTTCTCTCCTTTTTTCACTCCCCTCCCCATTCAAATGGGGAGGTGCCCCGAAGGGGCGGAGGGGTCATGCCCCTTCCAAATTACAAAGTGCGGCCGATGAGTTCCTTCATGATCTCGTTGGTGCCGCCGTAGATCTTCTGCACGCGCGCGTCGGCGTAGAGGCGCGCGATGGGGAACTCCCACATGTAGCCGTAGCCGCCGTGGAACTGCAGGCACTCGTCGATCAGCTCGCACTGCAGGTCGGTGGTCCAGTACTTGGCCATCGCCGCGGTGGCGACGTCGAGTTCGCCCTTGAGGTGCTTGGCGATGCAGTCGTCGACGAAGACGCGCGCGATCTTGGCCTTGGTCTTGAGTTCCGCGAGCTTGAAGCGCGTGTTCTGGAAATCGATGATCGCCTTGCCGAAGGCCTTGCGCTCCTTGACGTAGGCCAGCGTGTGGTCGAGTGCGGCTTCCATCGCGGCGACCGCCTGGATGGCGATCACCAGCCGCTCCTGCGGCAGCTGCTGCATGAGCTGGATGAAGCCCATGCCCGGACCGCCCAGCAGGTGATCGGCCGGCACGCGCACATTGTCGAAGAACAGCTCCGACGTGTCCTGCGCCTTCATGCCGATCTTCTCGAGGTTGCGCCCGCGGGTGAACCCCTCGGCGCCGCGCTCGACGACGATCAGCGACGTGCCCTTGGCGCCGAGCTTGGGATCGGTCTTGGCGACGACGATCACGAGGTCCGCGAGCTGGCCGTTGGAGATGAAGGTCTTGGAGCCGTTGATGACCCAGTGGTTGCCGTCCATCACGGCGGTGGTCTTGACCGACTGCAGGTCGGAGCCGGTGCCGGGCTCGGTCATGGCGATGGCGGTGACGAGTTCGCCGCTACAGGCCTTGGAGATCCACTTCTTCTTCTGTTCCTCGCTGCCGTAGTGGAGCAGGTAGGGAACCACGATGTCGTTGTGCAGCGAGAAGGACGGCCCGGTCGCCAGCGCCCGGCCCTGCTCTTCGATGAGGATGGCGCTGTAGAGGAAGTCCGCGCCGGCGCCGCCATATTCCTCGGGCATGGTCATGCCCAGCAGCCCCTGCTCGCCCGCCTTGCGCCACAGCTCGCGCGGGACGATTCCCTCCTCCTCCCACTTCATGTGGAAGGGCATCACTTCCTTCTCGAAGAACCGCCGGCAGGTGTCGCGGAACATCTGGTGTTCGGGCGTGTAATGGGCGGCCAAAGCAGTCACGGACTCTTCCTCCTGAACTCTGTCTTCGTGTCCTTCTTATAGGGACATTGGGCCGTCAGTGGTCCACGCGCCAGCCTTCGGGATTTAGTTTACCTTTACGTAAACGTCAACCTATCTGACGGCCCCGAAGGCGATCAGAACCAGCGCCACGCCGTAGAGCACCCAGCCGGGATGGCGGCCGCGCGTGCCCCAGAGATTGCCGAGCGCGCCATAGAGATAGAGTCCGCCGACGATCAGGCTGGTGGCGAGCCGCGCCTGCGGGCCGAACCAGCCGGCCGCCGCGATCAGCGCCAGCCCGCCCGCGAACCAGCTCACCGTGCTGAAATGCAGCAGCAGCGGCACCAGCCGGCCCGTCGAGGCGGCCGCCCGCCCCTCCGCCTGGAGGAATGCACCCACGGGTCTCACCATGTAACGCTGCACGAGGACGCCGTGGATCACGGCCACGACGCTGCCGATGCCTCCTGCCGATACCAGCGCGATGTCCTGCCAGTTCATGACCATACACCCCCATGACCATACACCCCTGTATGGAGGAGACGCTGGCAGCTGCCGTGGCGCCGGTCAATACACCTGTGTATGGTCGGGCTGTGACAAACGACACCGCAAACGACGACCGCCTCGGCAAGTCGGACTGGATCGACCAGGGCCTGCGCACGCTTGCAGGCGGCGGCGCCGGCGCGCTGAAGGTCGGCGCCATGGCCGAGAAGCTGAACGTATCGCGCGGCAGTTTCTACTGGCACTTCGCCGACATCGCCGCGTTCAAGTCGGCGCTCCTGCGGAGCTGGCGGGAGCGGATGACCGATCGGGTCATTCGCGACGTCGCCGGCAAGGACGGGCCGGACCGTCTCGCCTATCTCCTGAAGCGCGCCTTCGCCGCGAGGCCGCGGCTCGACCGCGCGATAAGGACCTGGGCTACCGAAGACAAAAGCGTGGCGGTCATCGTCGCCGCCGTCGATGCCGAACGCATCGCCTATATCGCGAAGCTGCTCGTCGCGGCCGGCGTGGCCCGCAAGCGGGCGCTCGCGCGCGCGACCTTCCTCTACTGGGCCTATCTCGGCCAGGCCATCGTCATGGATCCGCGCCACGCCGCGATCCCGGCCCCGGCGCTCGACGATATCGGCGCACTGTTCGAAACGTAAAGACCTCGAAGTCACGGCGACAGGAACAAGAACAAGGACACGCCCTGCCCCTGCCGCCGTGTGTCGAGCGCCCCTTAGCTAAAAGCTAACGGTTGTTCGCGGTCTCGACGGCCGGGGGTACGGGAATCTGGGAGCGGTTGAGCGCGCTCTTGAGCTGCTTCACGCCCGCCGCGTATTCACCCTTGCGGCAATGTTCGATGCCCATGTCGGCGTCGAGCACCTTGCCGTAGGGAGACGTGCCGTTGTGCTTGGACCAGAGGCTGTAGAGCTGCTGGCAGCGCGCCATGTTTTCTTCCGACGCCTGCGCGAACGCACCGCTTGCACCGCCCATGACAATGGCAACGGCGGTGGCGCCGCCGGCGAAGGCCGAGAGAGTCTGCTTGAACATCTGAACGCATCCCTAAAGGAACAAGAGAGATGCGCTTGAGTTGGGAATCGACTCCGGCAGCGACGAACGAATTTATCTCCGAAACCACATGCGAAAAAGAAACGTTACGCCGAAGTGAGTAACACTCGCTCGCCGGATACATGCGGATTGGAACCGGACCGGCACGGGTCCGCTTGACCGGCGCATCCATCTGATTTCAGATGACGTCATGCTTTCGCGGCCTTCCCTCCTCTCGCAGCGACGCCGACGCACCCTCACGGTGCGGCGCGGCGAGCTGAACGTGCGAACAGGAAGGCCCGCGGGAAGATAGTTCCCCGCGCCGTTCGTCCGCAGCACCCCGCCACCGCGCCCGGTCGGCGGGTTTTTTGTGTCCGTATTCTGGAGAACAGCCATGATAAGCGATCCTTCCCTGGAGCCCCTGGCCGAGCTTCGGCCCGCCGAACCGCACGAGGCAGCGGCCATCGCCGGCATCGTGCGCGCGGCTTATGCGCGATGGGTGCCGGCAATCGGCCGCGAACCGCTGCCGATGCGCGTCGACTATGCGAAGGCGCTGCACGAGCATCGCTTCGACGTCGTCGTCGACGGCCGGACGATCGTCGGCGTGATCGAGACGATGCAACGCGAGGATCACATCTGGATCGAGAACGTCGCCGTCGCGCCGGAGGCCCAGGGCCGCGGCATCGGGCGGCGGCTGCTCGATCACGCCGAGCGCATCGCGATGGCGGCCGGCTGCTTCGAGGCCCGGCTCCTGACCAACGCCGCCTTCGAGGCCAATGTCGCGCTCTACCGCCGCCTGGGCTACGTCGTGGACCGCGAAGAAGAATTCCTGAACGGCATCACGGTCTACATGAGCAAGAAGCTCGCGCGATGAGCTATCGTTCCCGCTCCATATGGGAGAGGAAACGCCGTGCTCGTAGACCGCTATACCAAGATCGTCCTGACCGTGATCGCCGCCGCCCTGGTCGTCCAGACGGCCAAGGACCTCGTGTCGCCCGCCCTCGCCGACAACATAACGAAGGTCGACATCGTGAAGATCAATGGCCAGGGCCTCAAAAGCTGGGACGGCCCCGTCCCCCTGCCCGTCAGGATCGTCGGCGGCCGCTGAGCGGCTTTCCGATCACAGCCAGAGTCCGGTCACGGACTTTGGCGTCGAGATGGGCGAGGCTCGCCATCATGCTCTCTGACCATTTGTCGCCGCGATTCACAGCTTCCTGCCACACGTCGCGCAATTCTTCCGGCCGCACGTCGACGAGGCGATTGAGCAGCGCCTCCGCCTGAAGCAGGTCCTTGGCTTGCTTGGCCTTGCCAGGTCCGACGCGCCGGTGCGTCACGATGAGTTTGTGGACGGCGTATCGCTCGGGCGCCGGGACGCTGACGTAGATGCCGGCGCCATGGAGAACGACCGCCGGCTCGGGCTGGTGAATCAGGAAGTCCAGGAAGCGCAGTGGTTCCGCATCGGTGCCGAGAGCGGGGAGCCGTTTCGGCTTGTCGGTATCCTTGCCTTCGTTCGGTGTCAGAAAATCGACGCGTATGCCGTCGGCGGCACGATAGGTGACAGTGCGCTTGCGGTCGCTGAGGTGCGGCACCGGGCGAAAGCTCTCGTCGACCGCCCTCAGGACGTCGATCATCGGCGCCGTAGCGTCCTGCACGGCAATCGAAACATTGTTGAACTGAGCGATGTCGACATCCTGGGTCGCCGTCGACGCTGCGGGCAGACGTATCGCAAGGGAAGCCGGATATGTCTGGTAAGCCACCGTTCCGACGAGCACGCCACGCAGGCGGAACACACCAGCCTTCGCCAGGGCAGCGACGATTTCGCCGATCTTCGGCAAGGGCCGAGGGAGGCCAGCCGTACGGACGAGCGTGGAAATGAGAGAGCGCCTGGAGCGCTCTGCGGTACGCGCTTGCCGATGCTGTTCGATATACTCCAGAAGCTCCGGCGTTTCCGGCCCGGCGTATCGCTGCTTCTGCCCTTCCGAAGCCGGCAACTGGAAATACCAGTAGCGCTTGCCGGCAACTTCCTTCGCGACGAAGGTCCCGGCTTCCGGGAAAGCCTCGTTGAACGCATCCAGCGAACACTGCTCCAGCAGCTCGGCGTAGGTCGTCTGGAAGCTGAGCGACAAAGGTCTGGGAGCAGGCGGCATAGCCGTATTATACGTTATCTGCGGTTAACGTATAATACGGCTTCTCGCCATCCCGGCAAGGGACTTATACGTTATCTGCAGATAACGTATAAGTCCACCGACACTCCTGCACGACCGCGCCTTACTCCACCGTCGTGGCGCTGAGGCCCAGCATCGCGCGACGGCGCAGCCACTGGCTGGGGCGGTAGCGGTCGTCGCCGGTGATGGCCTGCGCCTGCACCAGGATCTCGTGGGTTTCCTTGACGCCCAGCCAGTCGGCCAGCGCCAGCGGCCCGCGCGGATAGTTGAGGCCAAGCGTCATCGCCGTATCGACGTCGGCGGCCGAAGCGATGCCGATCATCGCCATCTCGCAGCCGAGGTTGGCGATCATCGCGACCATGCGCTGGGCGATGAAGCCGGGCGAGTCCTTGATCAGGGTGATCTTGGCGCCGGACTTGGCGAGCAGCGCCGCCACCGAATCCCGCACCACCGGGTCGGCACCGGGCGCGGTCATGATGGTGAGGCGCTTGGTAATGTCGCCGGTGAGATCGACCGCGACGGTGCGCTTGGGATCGAGCCCCAGTTCGATGGCCGTCGTGGTGCAGTCCTTGCCGATGGGCGCCACCAGGATCGGGCTCTTGCCGTCGTCGGCGCCCAGCATCTTGGCGCCGTCGGCGTTGACCAGGCTCACGAGCTTCTGGTTGTGCGTGTCCATGATGACGACGCTCTTGGCGGCCTCGACCGACGGCAGGTGATCGCTGCCGGGATCGACCTTCGCGCCCTTGGCATCGTAGGCGTACCAGCCGCCGCCCGTCTTGCGGCCGAGCTTGCCCGCCGCATAGAGGCTCTCGTGATACGGGCTCGGCGTCATGCGCCGGTCGTGGAAGAAGCCCTCGTAGATGATCTTGCGCGCCGGGAAGTTCACGTCGATGCCGGTGAGGTCCATCAGCTCGAACGGGCCCATGCGGAAGCCGCAGCTCTCGCGCATCACCGTGTCGATCTGCGCCGGCGTGGCGCGGCCTTCCTGATAGATGCGCAGGCCTTCGGTGCCGATGGCCGTACCGCCGAGATTGACGAGGAAGCCCGGCGTGTCGCCCACGACCACCGGCACGCGGGTCTGGCGCTTGCCCAGCGCCACCATGGCGTCGACCACCCACTGCGCGGTGTCGGTGGTGCGGATCACCTCCACGAGCTTCATCAGCGGCACGGGATTGAAATAGTGCATGCCGCAGACGCGGTCGCGATGCTTCAGCGCGCGCGCGATCGAGGCGATGCGGATCGACGAGGTGTTGGAGGCGAGGATCGCCTCGGGCGCCAGCACGGCCTCCAGCTCGCCGAACAGCTTCTGCTTCACTTCGAGGTTCTCGAACACCGCTTCCACGACGACGTGGCAGCCCTTGAGGTCTTCGAGCTTCTCCGCGACGCCGAGATTGGCGTCGGCCTTGGCGAGATCGGCATCGGTCAGCCGGCCCTTGGCCACGAGGCCCTTCAGGGTCTCGACGATGGCGGCCTTGGCCTTCGCGGCCCCGCCCGGCGCTGCATCGAACATGATCGCCTTCATGCCGCCCTGCGCCGTCACCTGCGCAATGCCGCGCCCCATGGCACCGGTTCCGACCACGCCCACGGTGAGATCCGAGCGGTTGATATCGAGAGTCATCTTGCTGTCCTTCTTCACTACAAATTCACGTCGACGGCGGTCGGCTTCCTATAGCCCATATTGGCCGTCATTTCTGTCATCCTGAGCGCAGCGAAGGATCTCATGCCCGTGGCAACTGGCGATGAGGTCCTTCGCTACGCTCAGGACGACAGAGGGGAGATTCGCGTCTCTTCAGGCATCAGGTCTTCCCACTCCGGATTGGCCGCCCGGACCAGTTCGTTCTTGCGGATGCGCTTCCATCCCTTGAGCTGCTTCTCGCGGGCAATTGCTTCCTCGATCTGCTCGAACTCCTCGGTATAGACCAGACGGCGAACCTGATATTTCTTCGCGAACTCGCTGCCAAGGCCGTTCCTGTGCTCGAAAACGCGGCGGCCCAAATCGTTGGTGACGCCGACGTACATGGCGCTGAGCGAATGACTGACCAGGATGTAGACCCAGTAGCGGTGTTCTCTCATGGCTAACGCTCAGAGCGGCAGAGGGTTCTTGTCATCCTGAGCGCAGCGAAGGATCTCATGGCGGTGGCAAGCGGCGATGAGATCCTTCGCTGCGCTCAGGATGACAGAGAGAGACAGTCACCCCTTCGCTGCGAACCCCGCACCCTTCAATCCGTCCTTGATTTCGTCGAGGACTGCGGGGTCTTCGATGGTTGCCGGAAGCGTCCACGGCAAACTGTCTGCCATCTTCTGCATCGTGCCGCGCAGGATCTTGCCGGAGCGGGTCTTGGGGAGTCGCTGCACGACCAGCGCGCTCTTGAAGAAGGCGACGGGGCCGATGCGGTCGCGCACCATCTGGACGACCTCGCCCTTGATCTCCTCGTGCGGGCGGTTGACGCCGGCCTTCAGCACCAGGAAGCCCAGCGGCACCTGCCCCTTCAGCTCGTCGGCCACGCCGATCACCGCGCATTCGGCGACGTCGGTGTGGGCGCCCAGCACCTCCTCGATCTGGCCGGTCGAGAGGCGATGGCCCGCGACGTTGATCACGTCGTCGACGCGCGTCATCACCGAGACATAGCCATCGGCGTCGATGAAGCCTGCATCGCCGGTTTTGTAGTAGCCGGGGAACTCCGCCATGTAGCTCTGCCTGTAGCGCTCGTCGGCGTTCCAGAGCGTCGGGAAGGTGCCCGGCGGCAGCGGCAGCTTGCCCGCCAGCGCGCCGACTTCGCCCGCCTTCATCGGCTTGCCGTTCTCGTCCAGCACGTCGAGCTGCCAGCCCGGCGCCGGCATCGAGCACGAGCCCAGCTTCACCGGCATCGCCTCCACGCCCACGAAGTTGCCGCAGATCGCCCAGCCCGTTTCGGTCTGCCACCAGTGGTCGATCACCGGCACGCCCAGCATCTTCTGCGCCCACTCGACGGTCGGCGGATCGCCGCGCTCGCCCGCGAGGAACAGCGTGCGGAACTTCGAGAGGTCGTATTGCTTCAGCAGCTTGCCGTCGGGGTCCTCGCGCTTGATGGCGCGGAACGCCGTCGGCGCGGTGAACAGCGCCATCGCCTTGTGCTCGGAGATCACGCGCCAGAAGGCGCCGGCATCGGGCGTGCCCACCGGCTTGCCCTCGTAGAGGATCGTCGTCGCGCCGTGGATCAGCGGGCCGTAGACGATGTAGCTGTGGCCGACCACCCAGCCGATGTCCGAGGCGCACCAGTAGACCTCGCCGGGCTGCACGCCGTAGAGGTTCTTCATCGACCAGGACAGCGCCACGCAGTAGCCGCCGGTGTCGCGCACCACGCCCTTGGGCTGGCCGGTCGTGCCCGACGTATAGAGAATGTAGAGCGGATCGGTCGCCTTAACGGCCACGCAGCCGTGCGGCTTGGCGGCGGCCAGCGCCTCGTTCCAGTCGAGATCGCGGCCCTTCACCATCGTCGCCTCGGCCTGCGGCCGCTGCAGCAGGATCACCCGCGGCACCTTGTGCGCGGCCTGCTCGATCGCCTCGTCGACCATCGGCTTGTAGTGCACGATGCGGTTGGGCTCGATACCGCACGAGGCCGTCAGGATCAGCCTGGGCGCGCAATCGTCGATGCGGCTCGCCAGCTCCTTGGCGGCGAAACCGCCGAACACGACGGAATGCACCGCCCCCAGCCGCGCGCAGGCCAGCATCGCCATCACCGCCTCGGGGATCATCGGCATGTAGAGGATGACGCGGTCGCCCTTGCCCACGCCTTGCGCGGCGATCATGCCCGCGATCCCCGCCACCCGGTCGCGCATCTCGCGATAGGTGAAGTGCGTTTTCGTGCCGGTGAGCGGCGAGTCGTAGATCAGCGCCGTCTGGTCTGCGCGCCCACCCTCCACGTGACGGTCCAGCGCATTATGGCAGGCGTTCAGCTCGCCGCCTTCGAACCAGCGGTAGAAGGGCGGATTGGCGCCGTCGAGCACCTTGTCCCAGCGCCGCGACCAGTCGATCGTCGCCGCCTGCTCGGCCCAGAAACCTTCGGGATCGCTCAGCGAGCGCGCATGCACCGCACGATACTTGTCCCCGACCGCCATGGTGTTTTCCTCCCCTGCCGGAAGCAGGTTTTCATTCCGTGTCGAGGCAGGCTTAACCCCGGCCATGGACCGCTGCAATCCGGATGTGGAACTATGCCGCTGCAAGGCGAGGCCGGGGGGAGATCCGATGCGTCGACGTTTCGTGGGGTGGTGCGTGGGCAGGCTTGGCATGGCAGCAGCGCTGCTGTTTGGCAGCGTGGGAGCCGGCGCACAGACCTGGACAGAGTATCGCCCCGCGGGCGGCGGCTTCCGGGTCGAGATGCCGGGGACGCCGCAGATCGAGACCTCCAAAATCGAAATCGACGGCGGGCGTGTCGCCACGCAGAGGCGAGCATCCGTTCGCCTGCCCAAGACCGACTACACTGTCGCATACATGGACTACCCACCGGACATCGGCCACCGCATGCCGCCGGAAAGGCTGCTCGAACGTGTGCGCGACAACATTGCCCGCCACGGCGAGCTGCGGAGCGATGCCGCCCTCACCATCGGCGGCGCGCCTGCCCGCGAATTCGTCGTTGCCACGGGGGACAACGTCACGATCGTCATGCGCACGGTCTGGTTCACGAACCGTCTTTTCCAGATTACGGTTATGGGCTCCGGTTCGGGTGTCGGCGCCACGCCCGCTTCCCGTCGCTTCCTCGATTCCTTCGCGCTCGTGAAGCCATGATCCGACTCGTTGCGATGCTCTTCTCGACAGCAATGTTGCTGCTCGCCGGCGCGGCCGCCGTCGCGCAGACCTACAACCCGACGCGCTGGATCGAATACAAGCCCAACGGCGGCCGCTATCGCGTCGAGATGCCCGCAATCCCGAAAGCCACGACCGTGCCCGTGCCGACCGGCGCCGGCACCAGCGTGCCCATGACGGAGGCCACTGCCGTGGTCGACCGCGTGGTCTACGTCGCCTCCTATGTCGACTATCCCGCCAGCGTGACCAAGAACGCCGCGGCCGACGTGATCCTGACGCAGGTCCGCAACGGCTCCGCCGCCGGCAACACCTGGCGCGACGAGAAGAAGCTCCAGCTCGGCCGCTCGGAAGGCCGCGAGTACACGGTCGTGCAGGCCGGCGGCAACGTCTCCATCACCCGCATCTACTGGGTCCGCGGCCGCCTCTACCAGCTCGTCGTCGAAGGCAAACCCGGCGTCGAACAGGCAGCCGACACGAGGCGGTTCCTGGAGTCGTTCAACCTGGTGCAGTGAGTGGTCGAGCGTGCAATCGATTGCACCGACAAGGTAGTAGACGGCGAACGAACCGATGATCGGCCGCCGTCAACGGCGGTTCACCCCCACTTGCACAGCTTTGCCAAGGGTTCGAATGCCTCTTTGGCTCCGGCAATCGGGAATGTCAGCCTGGATGGTGCCAAATGCCGAGGATGGATGACCATGCGAAGCAGCGCCTTGTCGTAGAGCGATTTCAGGAACGGAATACCGGCCCCACGCCATAGGCCTATGCAGCCGTCTCCCTTGCACACACCCCAAGTGGCCTTTTGCACAGGGCCGCCATTCAAGGTGTACTCCATCGTCACGTTGTCTCCGCCGACATAGAACGGTTTGCTTGCGATGATGATGCGGGTCTCGTTCTCGGCGCAAAAGACGTTGAGTTCCGCTTTCCGCTTGCCGTACTGACCGTCGATCTCTCCGCTCGCGGTCACCCCGACACCGGTATTCCCTCGCAGATGGTCGCTAACATTGAATGGAGACCATTGCGCCGCTGCATTCGACGACAAACCTACGGCCAGCAACAGCGCCGCTACCAGAACCCGCATACGCTCCCCCTGTTTTCATTCACTCAGGCGATCACGCATCGGGACAGCATTTGTCCCTTGTCACGCGACCACCTCGCACTTTGGTTGAATGATAACATGGCCGGCAACCATCGAAATGGCAAAGTCACTTGTCGTCCAAGACAACAGGCGAAGGCGGCGACTTGCGAGGATGTCGCTTCGCCGAGGCCGGACATGCGGCATTGAGGGTGGACGGCGCGTGGCCCATCGACGTTCAATCCTCGCACGACCGGGGCATACCTCGGCGTTGAGAAGGAGGAAACGCATGACCATCGGCCGCCGTACCGCGACGCTCGCTGCCCTCGGCTCGCTCGCCGCCCTCGCCGCGCCAGCCGCCCGTGCACAGCAGGCGTGGCCCGCCAAGCCGATCCGTCTCATCGTGCCCTATGGGCCGGGCGGCTCGGCGGATCAGGTGGCGCGGCTCTATGCCGAGAAGATGAGCGGCGTCCTCGGCCAGCAGATCATCGTCGAGGACAAGCCCGGCGCGTCGGGCGGCGTCGGCGCGCAGATGGTGGCGACCAGCCCGCCCGACGGCTACACGCTGCTGCTCGCACCGACAGCCGTGCTGGCGATCACGCCCTTCGCACGCAAGGTGCCGTACAATCCCGACGATCTCGTCGCGGTGTCGCGGCTCTCCACGCCGATCCTCGTCGTCACGCTCACCAACGCGCTCGGCGTCAAGACATGGGCCGAGTTCGTGGCGCTCGCCAAACAGAATCCCGGCAAGTTCTGGTTCGGCTCCTCGGGCCTCGGCACGATCACGCATCTCACCGGCGAGGTGCTGACGCGCGCCGCCGGCATCCAGATGCAGCACTCGCCCTACAAGACCATCGTCGACGCCACCGGCGACGTGTTCGACGGCCGCATCCAGATGGTCTTCGATCCCTCCTTCATGCCCTATGCCAAGGCCGGCAAGGTGCGCGCCGTGATCGTCGACGGCCCGGTACGGCTGGCCGACCTGCCCGACACGCCCACGGCCGCCGAAGCCGGGCTCGACCTCAAGGGCTTCCGCGCGCGCAGCTGGTTCGGCCTGTTCGCGCCCAAGGGCACGCCGGAGCCGGTGCTGAAGCGGCTGTCCGACGCCGCCGGCCAGACCGCCGCCCTGCCCGAGATCAGGGAGAAGCTGCTGATGGTGGCGCAGAACGTCGAGCACCAGCCCTACGACAAGTACGCCGTCCAGGTGCGGGACGACCAGGCCTACTTCGCGAAGCTCCTGAAGGAGCTGGACATCAAGCTGGAGTGAGCTGGGACTCAAATCCCTCCCCATTTCAAATGGGGAGGTGCCCGCGTCTTCGCGGGCGGAGGGGTCAAAGCCGCGGGAGGGGTCATGACCCCTCCGCCTCGTAGGA
>NZ_HE997181.1:2571132-2579962 GCF_000312425.1 Reyranella massiliensis 521
ATTTGAATGGGGAGGAGAAGAACGCTCCTACTTCGGCGCGCGCTTGCTGCCATAGAGGTTGGCCAGCCGCGCGACCAGGAAGGCGACGTACATCACGCCGACGATCTGTTCGAGGATGATCAGGCTGCGCGCCATGCCGGTGCGCGGCGTGATCTCGCCGAAGCCGGTCGAGGTCAGCACGGTGAACGAGAAATACATCAGGTCCACCCAGGTCAGGTGGCTGCCGGGCTGGTTGTGGGCGAAGGCGTCCGGCTCGAAGACCTGCAGCAGCGCGAACAGGCTGGCGAAGGTGAAGGCGATCAGCACATAGGCGCAGATCGCGCCGAACACCTTGTCGACGGTGATGACGTGCCAGTCGAGCACGTATTTCAGCAGGGCGACGGTGACGATCAGCAGGGTGACGGTCATCGCCACGATGGAGACGTTCACCAGCAGCGAGCCGCCGATGCCGCGCAGCGCCACCGCATCGACGGCGATGAACCCCAGTAGCGCCGTGCTGAGCACCGCCTTGCGGCGCACGCGCAGCGCCCACAGCGCCACCACCAGGATGGAGACCAGGGCGCCGACGAGAACGGCGCCGCCGACCGCCGACCCGCCGATCAGCGGGCTGAGCACGATCAGCAGGCAGAGCATGCCGAGCAGCACGCTGCAGCGGTTGCGGCGGATGTAGGCGATCCGCCGCAGCATGCCGCGGCGTCGATTCGGTTTGCCCGAAGCAGCCGGAACCGGCGCGTCTATCGTCATACTCAATGCCCCCGACTCTCGGCCGCATAAATCCGCCAAACCCGTTGGCTCGGCAAGCCCCCAGCGGCACCAAGACTATCGCGGCTCCCCGCGGCATGTGAGAAAGTGCCTGTCTTCGAGGAGGCAGACGGAAGCGATCATGGCAAAGCGTCAGACGGGTAAAGGCAGCGGCCGGAAGAAGGCCGCGACGAAGGTCAAGAAGGTTGCCGCGCCGAAGCGGAAGGTCGCGCCCCGCAAGTCGATCCCCAAGAAGCCGCCGGTCAAGAAGCCGGTCGCCAGGAAGCCGGCCGCACCGAAGGCCGCAGCGCGGAAGCCCGCCGCCGGGAAAGCCGCGGCGCCCAAGGCCGCCGCCAGGACAACGCCCAAGGCGACTCCCAAGGCTGCCCCCAGGACAACGCCCAAGGCCGCGCCGAAGTCGCTCGCCCGTCCCGGCCTGCGCCGCTCGGTCAAGAGCCGGCCGTCGGTCGCGCGGCTGGCGACGCCGCGGCTGGTCTCGCACAAGACGGCGCTGGCCGCCCACAACATCTACGAGCGCGACCTCGACAGGACGCCGGCCAACTACGCGCCCCTCACCCCGCTGCAGTTCATCGAGCGCACCGCCGGCGTCTATCCCGATCGCGTCGCGCTGATCCACGGCGCGCGCCGCCAGAGCTGGGCGGAGACCTATGCGCGCTGCCGCCGGCTCGCCTCGGCGCTGGTCAAGGTCGGCATCGGCACCGGCGATACGGTGGCGATCATGGCGCCCAACATTCCCGAGATGTACGAGGCGCATTTCGGCGTGCCGATGACCGGCGGCGTGCTGAACTCGCTGAACACCCGCCTCGACGCGGCGATGATCGCCTTCATCCTCGACCACAGCGAGACCAAGGTGCTGCTGGTCGACCGCGAGTTCCATCGCGTCGTCACCGAGGCGCTGGCGATCGCCAAGGTCCAGCCGCTGGTCGTCGACATCGACGATCCCGCCTGCGAGGACCGCGCCCAGATCGGCGACACCACCTACGAAGAGTTCCTCGACACCGGCCGCGAGGATTTCGTCTGGGCCTATCCGGCCGACGAATGGAACGCGATCTCGCTCAACTACACGTCGGGCACGACCGGCAACCCCAAGGGCGTGGTCTACAGCCATCGCGGCGCCACGCTCTCGGCCTACGGCAACGCCACGCAATGGCCGACAGGTTTGCACCCGGTCTATCTCTGGACCCTGCCGATGTTCCACTGCAACGGCTGGTGCTTCCCGTGGACGCTGGCGCTGGTCGCCGGCACCAGCGTCTGCCTGCGCCGCGCCGCGGCCAAGCCGATCTTCGACGCGCTGGCCGACCACGACGTCAGCCACATGTGCGGCGCGCCGATCATCATGCAGTTCATCATCGGCGCCTCGCCGGCCGAGCGCCGGCCGCTGAAGCGCAAGGTGGAGTTCATGACCGCCGCCGCGCCGCCGCCCGCCGCCGTGCTGGAGGCGCTGGAGAAGGAGAACTTCCGCGTCACCCACGTCTATGGCCTCACCGAAGTCTACGGCCCGGCGACGATCTGCTCCTGGCATGAAGAGTGGAACGACCTGCCGGCGCACGAGCGCGCCGCACTCAAGGCAAGACAGGGCGTGCGCTACACGGCGCAGGACGGCGTGACGGTGATGGACCCCGCGACCATGAAGGAGGTGCCGCGCGACGGCACGACCATGGGCGAGGTGATGTTCCGCGGCAATCTCACCATGAAGGGCTATCTCAAGAACCCGGCCGCCACCCGCGAAGCCTTCGCGCAGGGCTGGTTCCATTCCGGCGACCTCGGCGTCCTGCACGAGGACGGCTACATCGAACTGCGCGACCGCTCGAAGGACATCATC
Source organism: Reyranella massiliensis 521 (assembly GCF_000312425.1). GTDB lineage: Bacteria > Pseudomonadota > Alphaproteobacteria > Reyranellales > Reyranellaceae > Reyranella > Reyranella massiliensis. Next base: position 2,573,717 of record NZ_HE997181.1, read on the forward strand.
ATCTCGGGCGGCGAGAACATCTCGACCATCGAGGTCGAGGGCGTGATCATGGCGCATCCCGCCGTGGGCAACGTCGCCGTCGTGGCCAAGCCCGACGAGAAGTGGGGCGAGACGCCCTGCGCCTTCGTGGTGCTGAAGCCCGGCGCCCGGGCCACGGCCGAGGAGATCGTCGCCCACTGCCGCGCCCACCTCGCGAGCTTCAAGTGCCCGCGCCACGTCGTCTTCCGCGACCTGCCGATGACGTCGACGGGCAAGGTGCAGAAGTTCGTCCTGCGCGACTGGGCGAAGGCGGTCTGACACCTGCGCCGGCCATAATCCTGCCGGGAACAACCTATACAGGATAACACGATCTGCGATACAACCGCCCTGCCGGCCAAACCGGCGGGGCGGATAACAACAAGAATGCCTAGAGGAAACATGCCAAGACTCGTTCTGCCGCTGGCGATCGCCGCGTTGCTGCTGGCCGCCATCGCCCCGGCACAGGCTCAAGACAAATCCACCCCCCTGCCCACCCCGCTCGGCCTGCGCGGCTTCAATCTCGGCGCAACGCTCGACGAGATTCGCCGGCAAAAGTTTCCCGATCAAACCGTGGACGATGTCAGGCTGATCTGCACCGGCGACAAGCTGTCGGACGAAGCCAGGATGAATTTTGGACCAGACAACGACCTCGGCAAAATCGGCGTCAAGAGGTGCAGCTTCTATTCCACCGCGAACGACAAGGTGCGCGAAATTCAACTGAATGTCGGCGGCAAGGACAGCACGGTGAGATTCCTCATCACACCGAAGTCTGCCGATCCGGCGATCTCCGAACGGCTCTTCCAAATCGTCGTCCGGACCGAGAGCGCACATTTCGACGATCTGGAGGCGGCCTATGTCGCCAGATACGGTCAGCCCGTGACCCACTCGCGCTCGAACAATCGATACAGGATATGGGAGAGCCGCCACGCCACCCTCGTGATGATCGATGAGCCGCCGACGCTGGATATCACATATCTCGACACGAAGCTGGAGCGGATCGTCGGCGCTTTGGAAAAGAAAGCAGCCAACCCCGGCGCGGACAAGTTGTGATGAAAAGCGGAGGAACGATGCGCAAACTGATTTCGCTGATCGCGACGATGGCCGGCGTGCTGATGGTGGCGCTGATGGGAACGCCTGCTGTCGCGGCAGACCTCCCCAACCCGCTCGGCCTGCGCGGCTTCAACGTCGGCATGACGCTCGACGAAATGCGCCAGTTGAAGTTTCCCGATCCGACGACGGACGACGTCCGGTTGATCTGCTCCGGCGACAAGCTGTCGGACGAGGCCGGTCTCAATCCCCTGCCGGGCCGCGAGCCCAGCTACTTTGGCACCAAGACATGCGCCTTCTTTGCTGTTGCGAACGGCAAGGTGCGCAAGGTGTCGATGATTGTCGGCGGTCCCGATGCGCGTGTGACGTTTGCCTTCACCCCCAAGGCTTCCGGTCCGGCAGTCTCCGAGCGGCTCTTCTACATTGTCGCCGAGGTCAAGAGCGCATACTTCAGCGAGCTGGACGCGGCTTATGTTGCCAAATTCGGCCAGCCCGACCGTCGCGGCCGCCTGCCCGACCGGGACATGTTCTGGACGAGCAGGCACGCCAGCCTCTCCTTTTTCGACCATCAGAACGAAATAAGCATCGTCTACGCCGACGCGAAGCTGGAACAGCTCGTCCACGCCTTAAAAAAGACCATGGGCAAACCCGGCGCCGACAAGTTGTAAGCGCCGCGGGGAGCGGGCACGCGATGATCCGGTTTCTCCTGCCTCTGCTGTTGCTGGCGTTGCTGTCCGGCACGGCTGCCCGCGCGGACGCCTTACGTGGGCCGCCCAGCCTTCAGGGGTTCGTGCTCGGCAGCACGCTCGACGAGGTGCGCCGGCGGGGGCATCCCGACAAGGCACCCGGCGACGACGTGCGGTTCGTCTGCACCGGCGATGCGCTGGCGAAACAGGCGGGCCTGGACCTCGCGCCGGACCTCGAGTTGGCGCGGATCGGCGTCGAGCTGTGCGTCTTCCTCAAATCTGCCGGACGCGGGCGCGACGGCAGCGAACGATGGGACACCGTTCCCCTGAGGTTCGGCCGGCACAAGCTGCTGGTCGCGTTCTTCTTCACGCCGCGGTCCGGCAATCCGGCGACGTCGCGGCGGCTCTATCACATGGGCACGCCGTTCGCGCCGGCGCTGTTCGACGACATGGCCGGGGCCATGACAAGCCGCTATGGCGCGCCCGACGTCGACGAGACCGCTCCGATACGGACCAAGGAGGGCACGCGCCGCGACGCCAGGCGCCTGATATGGCATGGCGCGCCCTACGGCATCGTGCTGCAGGAAGAAGGCGACAACCTTGGCTCCGGCGCGCTCACCTTCCTCGATAACGACACCTTCCAGGCGCTCAAGCGTCGGGCCAAGGACGGCCCGGGCGCGCCGGCAGCCGGCGGCGCCATCGCGTCGCCCCAGCCTTCCGCCCCGAAGGCCCCTCCCTGGCCCATCGCCAAGGCACCCGCTGCTAACGCCGCCGGCGCTGCGCCCGCTCCCCAGGCGCCTGCGACGACCGGCGGCCTGCCGCAGCCGCTCGGCCTGCGCGGGTTCGAGCTTGGCATGACGCTCGCCGAGGTGCGCAAGCTGCGGCATCCCGATCCCGGCAACGACACGGCGCGACTCGTCTGCGGCGGCGATCCGCTGGCGAAAGCCTCAGGCCTCAACCTCGATCCGACCGGCGACACTGCCGCGATCGGCGCCAGGCTCTGCCGCCTCTACACCGTCGACAACGGCAAGGTGGTGGCGGACGCCCCGATGAACGTCGGCGGCTACGATGCCGAAGTCTTCTTCACATTTGCGCCGGCGTCGGGAGCTGCCGCGACGTCAGAGCGGCTTTTCAGGATCATGGTCATCGCCAATCCCGCGCATTTCGCGAGCCTCGTCGAGGCCTATCAGACAAGGTTCGGAAAGGCCGACATCGACGAAACCCTGACCAAAGATCGCCCGCGTCCGAGCCGGACGCTGATCTGGAAGAATGCCCGGTCCAATCTGTTCCTGACCGAGTTCATGGCCCTTGCGGCCCTGCCGGCCGAGCGGACCGTGATCGCCTACACGGACGCAGTCCTGCTGCAGGCAATCGAGGACGCCGCGAAGAAGAAAAAGAAGTCCGGCGCCGACAAGCTGTGAGCGCACCGCCGTGCAATCGATTGCACGGCGCAGAGCGCGGCCGCTGTCTCAGCCGAGGTCCAGCTTCGGCGGCAGCCTGTCGAACTTCGGCAGCGCGGGATCGAGCTTGTCCCAGGCGTGGCCGCTCACGGTGTAGAAGACCATGCGCGGCTGGTAGCGGCCGGGATCGTCGAGGCTCGCGGCGTGGATGGTGAAGAAGTCGGGCATGGCGGCAGAGGTCAGGTAGACCGGCGATCCGCAGGTCGGGCAGAAGGCGCGCGTCTTCATCTTGCCGCTGTCGCCGGCCAGGTCCCAGTGCGTCGCCTTGCCCGCGAGCTTCACCGCCGCCTTGTCCGGAAAGGTCAGGTAGGAGCCGTGCCCTGTGCCGCTCTTGCGCTGGCAGTCGCGGCACTGGCAATCGACCATCACCACCGGCTCGCCGGGGATTTCGTAGCGGATGGCGCCGCAGGCGCAGCCGCCGGTATAGGGCTTGCTCATGTCGTCTCTCCTGTCGTTCGACGGTGAAGCAGCTTCAGCCACGGCGCCGCATGGAAGACGCTCATCAGGACATACATCGGCACCATGCCGCCGAAGGGGAACGCGCCCTGCCCCCCTTGCGAGGTGCAGAGCGCGTCCATCGGGCCGCCGCCGGATGCCGCCGTCAGCAGCGCCATCACGGCAAAGGTCGGTGCGGCCGCAAGGCCGAGCCCGTTGGCCATGGTCAGGTTGGCCATGGCTCAGGCCTTTTCGTACCTGTCGTGGTGGCGCCACCAGATGCCGGGCGCGGTCTCGTTGCGGCCCTTGGGTGCGCGGTCGAGCCACGGGTACATGCCCCAGATCGCATCCATGCCGCGCGCGTAGCTCGAATAGGTGTGATAGATCGCGCCGCCCTCGCGCACGAAGGCGCTGAGGCCCGGCCGGTCGCGCGCGAAGGTCGGCACGTCGGTGCCCGTCGCCGCCGCCGTCTGCACGACAGCCGGCGGCGGCTCGCCCGCATCCATCGCATGGCCGTCGCGCTCGAAGTTGTAGACGATGCTGCCGTCGCGCTGCTGCTGCTCGGTGAACGAGACATTGAAGTCGAAGTTGAAATCACCGCCCGACGACGAGGCCCAGGGGAACGTCCAGCCCATGCGCTTCCTGAACGCCTGCAGCTTCGCCAGCGGCGCGCGCGACACCGCCGAGAAGGCCACGTCGTGGTTCTCCAGGTGCACGACGATGCCGTTGAAGCCGTCGGCGATCGACGAGCAGGACGGACAGCCCGCCACGTAATCCGGCCCGAACATGAAGTGATAGACCAGGAGCTGCGAGCGGCCCCCGAACAGGTCCTCCAGCGACGCCGCGCCCCGCTCCGTCTCGAACAGATATTCCCTGTCGACCCTCACCCACGGCAGCGCCTGCCGTTGTGCCGCCAGCGCATCGCCCTGCCGCGTGTGCGCCTTCTCCGCCTTGAGCAGCTCCATCCGTGCGGCCAGCCACTCCTCGCGCGTTCCGGTCTTGTGTGTCGTCGTCATCGCTCTCGCTCCATCGAAGGTTGGTATGAGCGGGAGATTGGGACCGCGCGCGCATGGGCGGGAGTGACAAGTGTGTCGGGATTAGCCGGCCGGGACGGCGGGCGACCGACATTGCGCTTGACGCTCAATCCGGGGCGCGACAGTGTCCGTCGCCATGTTCTGGAATCGGCCCCCTTGCGATCGACGCCGATGCCGCTGCCTCCACGCGGCGGCTTCCGGGCTGCGCGTCGATCGGCGTCCGACCGCGGGGTGACGGCCTCATCGCAGGCCCCACCCGCCGGAACGGCCTCCGGCCCCGCATTCCCGAACCTCCGCAGCCTCCGGCTCCGGGGGTTTTCTTTTGCCCGAAGCCACTCCAAGAAGAAGCAAGGACACCACCATGAGCATTCGCGTCGGCATTGTCGGCATCAGCGGTTTCGGCGGCGGCGAGGCGATGCGCCTGATCGCAAGCCACCCGTCCTTCGAGCTGGTCTATGCCGCGGGCGAAGGCAGCGCCGGCAGCCGTCTGGCCGACCGCTTCCCCGGCGTGCCGGCGAAGCTGGCCGATCTCGTGATCGAGAAGTGGGATCCGGCGGCGCTGCCCAAGCTCGACCTGCTGTTCGCGTCGCTGCCCACCGGCACCTCGGCCGAGGCGCTGGCGCGCGTGCCCAAAGACGTGAAGATCGTCGATATCGGCGGCGACCATCGCTACGTCGAGGGCTGGACCTATGGCCTGGCCGATGTCTGGCCGGACCGGATCGAGGGGCAGACCCGCATCGCAAATCCCGGCTGCTTTCCCGCCGCGGTGCTGACCGCGCTGGCGCCGGTGCTGGTCAACCCGCTGGTCAAGCCGAGCCGCATCGTGATCGACGCCAAGACCGGCATCTCCGGCGCGGGGCGCGGCGGCGGCGACAGCAAGTTCGGCTTTGCCGAGAGCAACGAGAACCTGGTGCCCTACGGCCTGCTGAAGCACACCCACATGCCCGAGATGGCCACGACCATCGAGCGGCTGAGCGGCGGCAGCGCGGCCGGACTGGTGTTCACGCCGCATCTCGTGCCGATGACGCGCGGCGTGCTCGCCACCATCTACTGCCGCGGCCGTGCCACGACGGAGGAGTGCCTCGACGCGGCGCGGCGCTTCTACGAGGGGCGGGCGTTCGTCCGCGTGACCGAGAGGCCGCCGCAGACCAAATGGGCGACCGGCTCGAACCTCGCGTTCGTCAGCTATGCCGCCGATCCGGAGCGCAACCTGGTGATCGCGATGGGCGTGGTCGACAATCTCGGCAAGGGCGCGGCGGGCCAGGCGGTGCAAAACGCGAACCTGATCTGCGGCCTGCCCGAAACCGCGGGCCTCGACGGCGCGCCTGTGTGGCCGTGACGATCTGGTCATGACGGGGCCGGCCATGTGATACCGGACGGCATGCACCTCGAAGAGGACGAGCTGAGACAGGTCGCGCTCTATGCCGCGGCCTGCGCGCGCCGGGCGTTGCCGGTCTTCGAGGCGGCGCATCCGCACGATCCGCGCCCGCGCGACGCCATCGCCGCGGCGGAAGCCTTTGCCGCCGGCGGCAAACGCACGGCGGCGCTGCGCAAGGCGGCGTGGTC
>NZ_HE997181.1:2580365-2586263 GCF_000312425.1 Reyranella massiliensis 521
GTTCCTCCATCCGCGCGCCACGCCGCACCAGGTCAAACATGTTCTGGGCGCGGCGGTCCATCAGGCGCTCGCCCTCGCACCCGACGCGGCAAACGATAGCGACGCCGGCCGCGACCCTCTCGACCGCGCGGCAACCCTCGCCTCGCCGGCCGTGCGCCGCGTGCTGCACCGCTTCCCGTCGCCGCGCCGCGGACGCACCCGGTTCGGCGAACTTCTGAGCGACCTCGACGCGGCGCTGCGCACATGACCGCGCCCCCGTTCAGAACCGCGAGGCTGATCGGCGAGAGGCTGAGCGAGGATCACCTTGCAGATCTGGTCGCGCTCCATCTCGATCCCGACGTGTCGCGTTACCTGGGCGGCGTGCGCTCGCCCGAGACGACGAAGGACTATCTCGCGGCCAACATGGCCCACTGGGAGACGCATGGCTTCGGGCTGTGGGTCCTGCGAACGCCGGCGGGCGAGTTCGCCGGACGGGCGGGCCTGCGGCAGGTCGTCGTGGACGGTCGGGAAGACATCGAGATCGCCTATACGTTCAAACGCACGCTTTGGGGCCGCGGCCTGGCGAGCGAAATCGCGCCCGCGCTGACGGCCTACGGGCTGGTGCAGCTCGCGCTGCCGTCGCTGGTCGGCCTCGTCGAGGTCGAAAACGGCGCCTCGCGCCGCGTGCTGGAGAAATCGAACTACACGTTCGAGCGCAACACGACATGGCGCGGCCAGAGGATCGTGCTCTACCGCTCGTCGAGCCTGTCGTAGCGACACTGCGAGATGTATTCGTTGCGCGACCGGGAGAAGAGGTCGACGGTATCGACGCGCCTGAATCCCAGCTTGGCGAGGACGCGTCCGGAGGCCGGATTGTCCTGGGCATGTCCGGCTACCAGTTTCACAAGGCCGACATCGCCGGACACGAAGCGCGTGACGGCGCGTGCCGCCTCGAACGCATAGCCCCGTCCCCACGCCGCCCGCTCGAACCAGTAGCCCAGACTTCCCGCGCCGCCGCCGATCCCGTCGACGTCGACAAGGCCCGCCATCCTTCCGTCGAGCACGACGGCGAAGCGATAGGCGCTCCCCGCCGCCCATTCGTTCGGATGGTCGGCGAACCACCGTTCGATCTCCTGCCGGTCGGGCGGAAACGATGCCTGCGCCAGCATGCGCGTCACTTCCCAGTCCGATTGAATCTCGAAGGCGCGCGCCGCATCGGCAGCCTTCGTCGGCCGAAGCAGCAGGCGATCGGTTCTCAGGGGCTGACGAGGAACGGGCGCCATTGTCATGCGATTGTCGGTCACAGCAGGCCCCGGAGTATTCCACGGCATCGGAATCCGCTCTACCGTCTCCCGATGAAGCTCTGCACGGACGACGACCTGGGCTACGCCACCCAGCGGACGCACTTTCCACCCGGCAAGGCCTTCCACCTCGACCCGCAGTATCGCCTCGCGCATCTGCCGCTCGTCGCGCCGTTCCACCGCAAGGTCATCGCGTCAAAGCCGGGCACGCCTTACGTCATGGGCCGGCACGAGGCCGTGACCTCCATCGCCCTCCCGGTTCCCCCGGCCCTCTATCAGGCGCCCGCCTTTCTCGACCTGTCGGACGAGCTGCGGGCGACGCCCTTCGCCCGCAAGATCGCCTGGGATGTCGTCGACGCCCGGCGCTCCCTGCTGCACGCGACCTTGTGCGGTTCCCTCGCGAGCGGCGAGCCCGTGCAGCCACCCGATGCGGAGACGCGCGCCGCACTCTCCCGGGTGGGCAGGCCGTCGATCGAATTGCGCGGACTCTTTTCCGGCACGGTCAATCACGGCCGGCTCTACCTCAAGACCTATCCCGAACGCAGCGGCGAGGACAATGCGCTGGCGCGGATACAGAAGCTCCTGAAGGCACGCGTGACGGACGTCTACCTCGTCGGCCTCTTCAATCTCGTCGACGATCTCGACGTCGTGGAAACCGCTGCGCTGGCGAGCCTGATCGAGCGCTGGTGGGACCTGCCGATCCTGCACTTCGAGGCGGACTGTCTGTGGCTGCTGTCCTCGCGCGACGACCTCACGCTGGATGCCGAGATCGTCGAAACGATCCCGCTCAATACTGATCGTTCCGCCGCACCCACGACATCGTGAACCCGAGGGCATCCTCGTCGCGGCCCTTCGGCACGAGATCGAGGAATTGGTAGGCGCCGTTCACCATGTCGATGCCGCGGGTGTAGCAGGAATAGGTGTGAAACACCTGGCCCGCGTCGTCCCTGGCAAAGACGCTGATGCCCGGCAGGTCGCTGCCGGTGTCCGACTGGACCTCGTAGTTGTAGCAGGCATGGCCCGCTTCCATCTCGGCCGGCGTGAACGAGACATGAAAGTCGTAGTTGAAGTCGCTGCCCTGCGAGGAGACCCAGGGGAAGCTCCAGCCCAGGCGGCGGCGATAGGCGTCGAGCTTGGCGAACGGCGCACGCGAGATCGCGGTGAAGGCCACGTCGCGATGGGCGAGATGGATCGGTATGCCATTGAACGTATCGGCCCAGAAGGAGCAGGACTTGCAGCCCTCCTCCCACTCCGGCGCGAACATGAAGTGATAGACGACGAGCTGCGAACGGCCCTCGAAGAGATCGGCCAGCGAAAGCGTGCCCTCGGGCCCCTCGAAGCGGTAGTCCTTCTCCACGCGCTCCCACGGCATCTGCTGGCGGCGGCGGGTCAGCGCATCGCGCTGGCGGGTGAACTCCTTTTCGGCGGCCAGCAGGTCGAGACGGGCCTTGAGCCAGTCCTCGTGCGAAACGACTTGATTGCGCATGGCCTACTCCTGTTTGTTGAGGGGACCCGAAGAGTCTAGGCGCGGAGGACAACGGACGAGAGTGACAATCGTGTCGGGCTTCTGGATGCAAATCTCGTGGACTCGCTGATCACGGCCGCCGCACGCGCGCTGGCGGCGGGCGATCCGCTGGGCGCGCTCAATCGCGTGGCGCTGCGCGAGGATGCGCCGGCGCTGGCGCTGCGCGGCATTGCGATGGCCCAGCTCGGCGACTTCGCGCGCGCCAAGGCGCTCCTGCGCAGCGCCGCCCGCGCCTTCGGGCCGAAGGAAGCGATGGCCCGCGCGCGCTGCGTCGTGGCCGAGGCCGAGGTGGCGCTGGTCTCGCGCGATCTCGGCTGGCCGGAGAAGGCGCTCGATACCGCACGCGCGACGCTCGAAGCGCATGGCGACACGGTGAACGCCGCACACGCGCGCCATCTCGACATCCGCCGGCTGCTGCTGATCGGCAAGCTCGACGAGGCCGGGCGCCGGCTCGGCAGGATCGATCCCGCGCCGCTGCCGCCGGCCTCGCGCACCGTGCACGAGCTGGTGGCCGCAGGCATCGCGATGCGCCGCCTGCACACAAAGGCTGCGCGCGAAGCCCTGGCGCGTGCACGCGAGGCCGCGCGCGAGGCGCGTATCCCCGCCCTGTCGGCGGAGGTCGACAGCGCGGCGCTGGTGCTCGACACGCCCGCCGCGCGGCTGATCGAACGCGGCCGCGAACGCCCGCTGCTGCTCGAAGAGGTCGAAGCGCTGCTCGCCTCGAACGCGCTGGTCGTCGATGCCTGCCGCCATGTGGTGCGCGCCCGCGATACGACTGACGACACGGTGGTGTCGCTGGCCACGCGGCCCGTGCTGTTCGCGCTGGCCCGCACGCTGGCCGAAGCCTGGCCGGGCGATGCCTCGCGCGAGGTGCTGGTCGCCAGGGCCTTCCGCGCCCGCAGCGCCGACGAATCGCATCGCGCGCGGCTCCGGGTCGAGATCGGCCGGCTGCGCGCGGAGCTGAGGCCGCTGGCCGACGTCACCGCGACGGAGCGCGGCTTCGTGCTGGAGCCGCGCCCTGGAAAAGAGACCGCCGGCCGCGAGATCGTGGTGCTTGCGCGGCCCGCCGACGAGGCGCATGGCGAGGTGCTGGCCTTCCTGGCCGACGGCGAGTCGTGGTCGAGTTCGGCGCTGGCCGTGGCGCTCGGCGCCAGCCAGCGTACCGTGCAGCGTGCGCTCGACGCGCTGGCGGCGGCGGGCAAGGTGCAGTCGCTCGGCCGCGGACGGTCGCTGCGCTGGATGATGCCGCCCGCGCCCGGTTTCACGACGACCTTGTTACTCCCGGCGCCGCTGCCGGGCGGCTAGGTAAGGGCCATCGCAACCCTCACCAATGCAATCCCGTCGCGAGGACAGTCCCATGAAACCGCAGGCAGCAGAGATCGTTCAGGAATACGGCCCCTTCCCCGGCGTCGACCAGGTGGCGGGCGTCACCTACGACGGCACCAATGTCTGGTTCGCCTCGGGCGAGAAGCTGAACGCGCTCGATCCGGCGAGCGGCAAGGTCGCGCGCTCGATCAACGTCGCGGCCCATGCCGGCACCGCGTTCGACGGCCGGCACCTCTTCCAGATCGCCGAGAAGCAGATCCACAAGATCGACCCCGGCACCGGCCGCGTGCTGGCCACCATCCCCGCACCGGGCGACGGCGGCGACTCCGGCATGGCCTGGGCCGAGGGCGCGCTGTGGGTCGGGCAGTATCGCGAACGCAAGATCCACCAGATCGATCCCGAGACCGGCAAGATCCTGCGGACCATCGAATCCAACCGCTTCGTCACCGGCGTCACCTGGGTCGACGGCGAGCTGTGGCATGCGACGTGGGAAGCCGACCAGAGCGACATCCGCCGCATCGATCCCAGGACCGGCGAGACGCTGGAACAGCTCGACATGCCGGCCGGCGTCGGCGTGTCGGGACTGGAATCCGACGGCGCCGACCGCTTCTACTGCGGCGACGGCAACGGCGCGAAGGTCCGCGCGGTGCGACGGCCCAAGCGGGCGAAGTAGCGCTCTCTCTTTGTCGTCCTGAGCGTAAGCAAAGGACCTCATCGCCGCCTGCCATCAGTGGGGCAACCGGCATCAGATCCTTCGCCGCGCTCAGGATGACAGAAAGAGTAGCGCTCTCGCTTTGTCGTCCTGAGCGTAAGCGAAGGACCTCATTGCCGCCTGCCATCAGTGGGGCAACCGGCATGAGATCCTTCGCTGCGCTCAGGATGACAGAAAACTCTCGGCGACAGCGAACCTCATCACGAGGCCTCATACACCGCCGGCCGCCACGCGACGACGCCTTCGGTTCTTGCGCGCACGTCGGGCGGGGCGAGGCAGGTGGCGACGGCTTCGTAGCCCGGTGCGCCGGGATAGGGCGGGACGAGCGTCGGCGGGCTGTGGTTGGCGGGACAGAAGAGGATCGCCTCGTCGGGGCCGACCTCGCCGAGATCGAGCATCGACGAGGAGCGCGTCATCAGGAACAGCGGACGCTCCCGCGAAACACGCCGCCGCAGATGGGCGATCAGCGCTTCCTGCGTTGGCTGATCCAGTCCCTGCTCCACCATGTCGATCACCAGCGCCGCAGGCGTCGCCGCTTCGAGCGACGCGAGCAGCACCGTCAGCGCGTCCGAGGGCGAGGCGCCCTCCTCGACCAGCCACGCCGTCGCGCGCTCGACCCGCGCCTTCAGCGCCGCATCGGCGTCGAGCCGCGCCCGCGCCGCAGCGCCGCCATCGGCCGCGCGATCGAGGCCGATGAAGGCTGCATCCGGCAGCGCCTCCGCCAGCCGCATCGCCAGCCGCGTCTTGCCGCTGCCCAGCGGGCCCACGATCCAGGTGAGCGCGCGGATGTCTAAAAGCTCGAACCGCTCGCCGCCCCACGGCCATGGCAGATCGAACGCGACCGCCATGGTTTCGCCGGCGGGCCGCAGCAGGCGCGCCAGCTCGCCCGCCTCGGGCGCCTTGCCGCGCGCGAGATCGGCGCGCAGTGCGCGCACCTTCGCGACCGTCGCCACAAGATCGCGGCCGCGCGCTTCGAGCATCGCCTGATGTGCCGCCAGCGCGGGCTCCAGCGCATCGGCATCGCCACCCAGCACGCGCGCGATCCCGGCGAGCCC
>NZ_HE997181.1:2586587-2597003 GCF_000312425.1 Reyranella massiliensis 521
AGCCCGAGGCCCAGCGCGCGCAGGGCCGCGATCTCGCTCGCGCGCGCCATCTCGGCCGAGCCGTAGGCCCGCCAGCCCGCCGCGGTGCGGACCGGCGCGACCAGGCCGCGCTGCTCCCACAGCCGCAGCGCCTTGGCGGAAACGCCGAGACGCCGCGCGGCTTCGGATGGATTGAGGAAAGGACCGGAAGAAGAGGAAGACATCACGGATCACCTCGCGGTTGCCCTGGGGCTGTGGCTGACCGCTCTCCTTATCGAGCCATCCCCAGGGTCCGGGTCAAGAGGCGATCCGGTCGATATCCAGGCCTGTCATCCCGGCTGCCCGGTCTAGCGGCCGCCCGACAGGCGCTTGGCGTATTCCTGTAACGCCTGCAACTGCGGCAGCGTCTCCTGCGCATAGCGGCGCAACGGGCCGCTCTTGCCGTTCTGGGAATAGGCGCCGTATTGATCGACAGCCGCGGTCTGCACGCGCACCTGGGCGGTGGCGTAAGCGGTGTCGAACTCCGCGCCCTGAACCGAATTCAGCCGGGCCATCGCCTCGTCTGCAATCTTCCTGACGTCCTCGTCGGGCGCCATGGACACGCCGCCTTCGGCGCGGTTTCTAGCCAGCGACTCCGCGAATTTCGTGTGTTCCGCGATGGAGCGCGTGGCAAAGCCGCGAACGAGTTCGTTCGTGGACTTGGTCAGCGCCAGCTGGCCCGATTTCATCTCGAAGTCGTTGACGGTCTCGGCGAAGCCGACAAATCGCGCGTCGGGCAAAGCATCCACGGCATGCACCGCCGCAACGCGCGCGAGTGGTGCAACGGCAACGGCGACAAGCAAAGTGCGGCGAAGAATCGGTGTCATATGCGTCTCCTTGAGTTTGTTGGAAAACAACTCGAGAACGCGACTGGTGCCCATGAAAGGAAGCCGATGGGCAAGCCACCCTACTCCCCTTCTTTGCGATCAACCATCGGTCGCTGCATAAAGAACGACCTGCCAATCGATCCTCCGGAGAACCGACCTTCATGAGCCTGGGCGACATCCGCACCCTCGACTACACGGTGCTGCTCTGCACGAAGTTGCAGGAGACCAAAGCCTTCTATCGCGACGTCATGGGCTTCGCGCTGACGCGCGACGGCGAGCGCTGGGTGGAGTTCCAGGTCGGCGCTGCGGTGCTGGCACTGAAGCCGCGCGGCCCCGGCCTCGCCTGGGACGACGGCCCGCTGCCCGCCGGTACGGCCGCGCTCCAGCTCGCCTTCCGCGTCGCGCCGCATCTGCTCGACGGCTGCCACGACACGCTCAAGTCGAAGGGCGTCGAGATCCTGAGTCCGCCGCGCGACATCCCCGCCTTCCATCACCGCGCGCTCTTCTTCCGCGATCCCGAAGGCAGTGTCGTCGAACTCTATGCCGAGGTTTGATGTCGAACGGTTCGACTCGCGGCTTCGTCCCTCATTTGGGTGATGGCGCCGTGTCCAAGTTCAACTAGCGTCGGCGCCAGGCCTTATCCCGGGAGAGCGATCCACATCGGAGCGCGTTTCGGACTCCCACCGTTTCGATAAACCGCTCCCGCGCTTTCCCGGGATAGAGCCGACCGCTCTCCGCTATGACCCCTCCGCCCCTGCGGGGCACCTCCCCATGTGAATGGGGAGGAGGATGAGTCTTCGCCTCCCCATTCACATGGGGAGGTGCCTGCGTCTGCGCAGGCGGAGGGGTCATGCCTTCTCTCAAACCAGCCAGCCGTGGCCGGCGGCGCTGGTGAAGTCGAGTTGCACCACGAGGTCGTTGAAGTCGTGGTCGCCGCCGCCTCTGGTATCTTCCCAGCCCCACGTATTGAGGCCGTAGTTCCAGAGATGGCCGACCGACTGGCCGCCCACGGACTCGTTGGCCTGCGAGAAGGCCCAGTAGGTGTTGCCGCTCGACTGGTTGGTCAGCGACATCGCCACGAAGTCGCCGGCATCGACGCCCTGAAGCATCACCTGCGCGTAGTTGCCGTATCCCGGCCCCGACAGCGCCGTGGCGCCGCCCGCGAGTTGGTAGGCCCGGCCCTGTGCGGCCGCGGCATAGCCCGCCTCGCCCGGCTGCAGGCCGTTGATGGTGCCCGCGAGATCGTCGGTCTTGTAGAAGGTGAGCGACAGCGAATCCTCGCCGTTCTGGCGCACGCGCACCACCGCCTGCTGGTCGCTGGCGCCGCCCGCCGTTTCGGCCACCGCGACGGGCCGCGCCACACGCACGACGCCCTCGCTCGCAACGAAATCGGCAAAGCCGAACGAGCTGGTGAGGCCCGCCTGGATCGCCTGCGCGTCGGTGCCGTCGATGGAAACGCCCAGCGACTGGCCGGCGGCCACGTAGCGCTGCATCTCCGCGCCCTGCGCCTGCTTGTCGAACAGGGTCACGAGGTTGGGATCGAAGTCCGGGTTGAGCGACTGCAACGCCAGCCGACTGGTCCAGGCATAGGTGTCGGACGCGCCGCTCGCATAGTCGAAGCCGCCGCTGCCCAGGGTCACGCCGATATCGACGCTGCTGCCGGCCATGGTCTGGAACAGCAGGCTCTGCGCCGTGCCGCTGGTCCAGCCGTCGACCAGGCTGCCGTCCACCACGTCGGGCTGGTCGGCGAAATACATCTGCGAATGCGCGGCGGCACTGAGCGTCCGCGCCAGCACCGTGGCGTTGGGCGAGCCCAGGCCGGTGACGAGATCGTAGCCCGGTCCGGCATAGTAGCCGAAGCCGGTCGGGATGACGTTCACCATGTCGCCGCCGTAGCTCTTGGTCTGGTAGGTCGAGCCGCCGAAGGCGAAGGACGAGATGTTGTTGCCGATGGTCACGTCGTTGAACGACGCGGGCGCGATGGCCGAGGCCATGTAGAGCAGGTCGTGCGCGTAGCCGAGATCGGGCAGGCCCTGGTCGGCAAAGATCGTGTCGATCTGCACGATCAGCGAGGCCCACATCGGTGCCGCCGCGCTGGTGCCGTAGCCCGCGCCGTAATACTCGGTGAAGTTGGTGTTGGCGAACTGATAGGCCGCGTTGCCGCCCGCCAGGATCGACACGTCGGGCGCGCCGCGGCCGATCTGCGCCAGCGGATCGCTGGTCACCGGGACCAGGCCATAGGCCGTCTGATAGTTCGGCACCGGCTGGGTGGGATCGACGCCGCCGTTCGACGTGCCGTTCTGCATGTAGCCGCCGTAGAGCGGCTCGGTGCCGGTGATCGTGTTGCCGTCGACGACGTAATCGTTCCACACCGTCTCGACGAAGAACTGCGTGCCCGCCAGACCGGAGGGCATGGTGGTCAGCCCGCCGACGACGAGCTGCCAGATCGTCGCCTTGTCGCCCGCCAGCGCCGGCGTCACGACATAGTTGAGCGTCGGATCGAGCTGGGCCATCCCCAGGGTCGACATCGAGGTGCCGCTGACCAGCAGGCTGAAGGGCTGCGTGCAGTTGTACTGGAGGTTGGTGAGACCGTTGCCGATCTCCTCGCTCGACCCACCGTCGCCCAGCGCCGTCACCGCGGTCTGGTTGTTCAGCACCGTGTCGACATAGAGTTCCCAGTAGGCGCGGTAGAATGGCGAGTCGGGCGACATGCTCTGCGCATCGCCGAACGAGTCGGACCAGGCCGAGACCTTGGGGATCCCCGTGCCGGGAAAGACCGTGCTCTGGATCGCCGTGTAGGTCGAGGCCTGCGCGCCGTCGGTGTTGACGCCCGAGCCGACGAACAGCACGAGGTCGCTGTTGGGATTGACGGCGGCCGCGACGCTGACGTCGAGCGCGCGCTCGCCATAGACCGTCGGCTGCTGGCCGCTCGCGCCCTGGACATAGACCTGGCCGTCGCCGGTCTGGCCGGTCGCCGCCAGGAACTTGGTGAGCCGCGCCTGGAAGTCGGAGCCGCTGGGATCGCCCGCCAGCGCCGAGCCGATGCCCGGTTCGATCAGGCCGATGGTCTTGGTCTGCACCGCCGCGCCGTCGAGCGGATAGGCGTAGCCGTAGTCGCTGCCGAGCTTTTGCGCCGCGATGGTCGGCGTCTGGGCGTAGGGCGCGCCGTTGCCCTGGCTCTGCAGCCCCTGCGGCAGGGTGACGGACACGCCCGGCGCCATGTTCGATCCCGACGGGCTGATCGAGGTGTCGAACCACAGGCCCGCGACGTTCAGTTCCTGCGGCAGCGAGAGGTTGCCGTTCCAGTAGCCGCTCAGGTCGCCGTCGGTCGCCTCCATCTGCGCGGTGCCGAACAGCTTCTCGAACTCGGCCGACGTGGAGACCTGGACCCAGACGGTGCGCGACTCGGCCGAGGTCACGTAGTTGCTGTTGGCGGCGTCGAGGATGGTGAGGCCGAGCGTGTCCCGGAGATACTGGACCGTGTGGTCGAACTGCGCCTGCTCGGCGCCGTAGGTGGTCCACAGCGCGCTGGCTTCATTGAGCTGCTTCAACGCCTCCTGGCGGCTCGCCCAGTTGCCCGCGAGCAGGTCGGCCGGATCGTTGGCCCGCGGCAGCACCAGCGCGACGTTCGTATAGAAGGTCTCTCCTGCCGGGATGCGCTGCTCCCCGGTGAAGCCGTAGGCCGCCGGCACCGTCGTCTCGGAAGTGATGCGATAGCCGCTGAAGTCGAGATAGCTGGAATTGGCAATTTCGACGTAACTGATCGCCACTGTACGACGCTCCCTGCCACAACCTGTCCTCTCCTAGTACCTTCTGAAGGCCCACAAGAAAACACCGGCACGACTGCAATGTTGCAGAGGAGCGCGTCTCAAACTGGCACTTCAGCCGGGATGGCTGAGACGCGTCGGGAGCTTGGCGATGGCGCGGCCGGCTTGCTCGGTGGCGACGCGCAGATCGTAGGCGGTCTGGAGGTTGAGCCAGAACTCGGCGCTGGTCCTGAACCAGTGGCCGAGCCGTAGCGCCGTGTCGCCGGTGATCGCGCGCTTGCCGTTGATGATCTGCGAGAGACGATTGGGTGGCACGCCGATCTGCCGTGACAACTCGGCTGCCGTCACGCCCAACTCCGCAAGCTCGTCGGCCAGGATTTCGCCGGGATGGATGGCGGGTCTTTTCGTCACGTCTGCTCTCCTTGCCTCGGTGTCTCCAGCCTCAATGATAGTCGACGATCTCGACGTTCGACGGACCGGGCGCCTCGGCCTGCCACTCGAAGCAGATACGCCATTGCTGGTTGATGCGAATGGAATACTGCCCCGCCCGATCGCCGCGCAACGCTTCGAGCCGATTGCTCGGCAACCCTCGGAGATCGGCCAGCGAGGTCGCGGCATCCAGAATGTCGAGACGCTTCCACGCCTGCCGGTCGAATCCCTGAAACGCCCGGACAAACTCACCGTCCGCGAACTGCCGGGTGCGCTTGTCCCGATAGCTCAGGATCATGGTGGAGTATGGGAATTATGACGTGTGACGTCAATCGTCATTACAGGACCGGCCAGCCGGGCCGACTGGCCGCAGTCGAATGAGCCCCCCGCTCGCTTCGGCTCCGTCTTTCCTACCGCACACCGCAACCTTCCGCCAACCTCGGCCGCGGGATGAGATGCCGGTTGGGGGGTGGTGAATGGCGTCCGGGCTCCCTACCTCAGACGACGGTTCCCCCTCACCCCCCAGCGAAAGGAGATGGTATGGCCAAGAACACGATCTGCGTCTGGTACGACAAGGACGCCGAAGCGGCGGCCCGCTTCTACGCCGCGACCTTTCCCGACAGCACCGTGCACGCCGTCCATCGCGCGCCCGGCGACTACCCGTCCGGCAAGAAGGGCGACGTGCTGACGGTCGACTTCACGGTGGCCGGCGTCCGGTGCATCGGCCTGAACGGCGGCACCGCGTTCAAGCAGACCGAAGCCTTCTCCTTCCAGATCGCCACCGAAGACCAGGCGGAGACCGACCGCTATTGGAACGCCATCGTCGGCAATGGCGGCCAGGAGAGCATGTGCGGCTGGTGCAAGGACAAGTGGGGCGTCTCCTGGCAGATCACCCCGCGCACCCTCACCGAAGCCATGGCCGCCGGCGGCGACGAAGCCAAACGCGCCTTCGACGCGATGATGACCATGAAGAAGATCGACGTCGCCGCCATCGACAAGGCACGGCGCGGGTGAGGCTACTCCTCGGCGCGAGGAGTGAGTCCTACTGTCATCCTGAGCGCAGCGAAGGATCTCATGCCGGTTGCCTCACCGATGGCAGGCGGCGTTGAGGTCCTTCGGCTTCGCCTCAGGACGACAGAGTGGGTCAGCATCATGTCGCCCTTGAATGCGATGCGGGCCGCTCCTTAGCTCGTGGGCGTATAGACGCGCCGGCAGGCATTGTAGGAATAGGTCACATGGAACGGGCGGGCGCCACTGCCGGGATCGAGCGTGACGTAGAACGTTCTGTTCTTGTTGTCCTTGCTGGCAACCCGTCCGGAACCATCGGGCTGCAACTCCTTCAAGTCGACGGTGAACGAACTGTTCGGCGCCCGGCTCGCCGTCGTAAAGGCGAGTGTGTTGCCCTTTAGATCGACCCGCCCGTCGGTCTGCCACGCCCACTCCGGCATGGGCATCGTCCCGCCGGCGCAATAGGGCGATGCATTATTCTCCAGGGAGCCAATGGCGGCCCATGTCGCGTCTGCTGCGATGGAGATGTGAGAAGCGCCCGCCAACCCGACCAATGTCGCGAGAAACAGTTTGGACTTCATCTCGTCCTCCGTTTGGCTGCCGCCACGATAGTCCTGTTTGGCGAGGGAGGAAATGACGTCGCCTCAACCGTCGGCGGCGGAGGGGTCATGCCTTCTCTTAGACCAGCCAGCCGTGGCCCGAGGCGCTGGTGAAGTCGAGTTGGACGATCAGGTCGTTGAAGTCGTGGTCGCCGCCGCCGCGTGTGTCTTCCCAGCCCCAGGTGTTGAGGCCGTAGCTCCAGAGGTGGCCTACGGACTGGCCGCCGACCTGCTCGTTGGCCTGCGAGAAGGCCCAGAAGGTGGCGCCGCTCGACTGGTTGACGAGGCTCATCGCTACGTGATCGCCGGCATTGACGCCCTGCAGCATCGCCTGCGTGTAGTTGCCGTAGCCCGGCCCCGCGAGCGACGTGGCGCCGCCGGCGAACTGATAGGCGCGGCCCTGCGCCGCCGCCGCATAGCCCGCCTCGCCGGGATTGAGGCCGCCGATCGCGCCGTTGAAGTCGTCGACCTTGTAGAAGGTGACGGCGAGACTGTCCTCGCCGTTCTGGCGCACCCGCACCACGGCCTGCTGGTTGTCGGCGCCGCCCACCGTCTCCGCCACCGCCACCGGCCGCGCCACGCGCACGCCGCCGTCGCCGCTGCCTGACGCAAAGTCGACGAAGCCGAACGGCGTGGTCATCTTGACCTGCGGCGCGCCGGCTTCCGTGCCGTCGACGAAGACCGCCAGCGAATCGCCGGCCTGCGTCTCGGCCTGGGCCAGCGTGCCCTGCGCCTGCTTGTCGAACAGCCGCACCAGGTTGGGATCGAAGTTCGATTGCAGGGACTGCTGCGCCAGCAGACTCGTCCAGGCGAAGGCCGCCGACGGGCCGCTGGCGAAGCTCTGGAGGTCGCTGCCCGTAATCACGTCGACCGCCGCCGCGGCGTTGGAGGTCGTCTGGATCAGCAGCGTTTCCGAAACCGCCGTCGAGAGGTCGCCGGCCGCATCGACCTGCACGACATGATCGACGCTGCCGAACGAGGTCTGCTCGTGCGCGATGGCCGTCAGCGCGCGCGCCAGCAGCAGGCCGTTGGGCGTGCCCAGCCCGGTCGCGAGATCGTAGCCGGTGCCGGCCTCGTAGCCCCAGCCGGTCGGCGTCACGTTGACGGTCGCGGTGCTGCCGCTGGCCGAGGGCGTCAGATAGTGCCCGCCGTAGAGGAACGAGGAGGTGTTGTTGCCGAGCGTGATGTCGTTGAACGAGGCCGGCGCGATCGCCGCGGCGGTGTAGAGCAGATCGTTCATGTAGCCGAGGTGCGGCAGGCCCTGATCGCGAAACACGGCGTCGAACTGCGCCACCAGGGCCGACCACATCGGCGCGGCGGCGCTGGTGCCCGCCCCGCTCCCCGTTCCCGACATGTCGCTGCCCGTCACGATGTAGCGCGAATTGCCGCCCGCGAGGGCCGCCACGTCCGGCACGCCGCGGCCGGGCAGCGCCGACGGATCCGAGGTCGCCAGATGAAGGCCGAAATCGGTCTGGTACGAGGGCTGCGGCTGGCTGGGATCGACGCCGCCCGCGGCGGCGAAGTTCTGCTGGAAACCGCCGCCGTTGTTGTACTGGTCGACGATGTCCTTGCCGTAGACGAAGTAACTGTTCCAGACGGTCTCGATCAGCCGCTCGTTCGTGGTGAGCGTATCGGCCGTAGGCAGGTGCTTCAGGCCGCCCTCGACCAGGTTCCAGATCGTCGGCAGGTTGCCGGGCGTCGCGCTCTTGGCGATGCCCTGCAAGGTCGGATCGTCGGTCGCCGCCTGCTGGCTGCTGAGCGACGAGCCGCCGGCGACGATGGAGTAAGGACTGGCGTGCATCGTGTCGACGTTGGTCAGGCCGTTGGCGAACTGGTCGCCCGACCCGCCGTCGCCCACGGCATTGACCATCGTGATGTTGCGCAGCACCGCGTCGACGAAGAGTTCGCGATAGGCGAAGTCGAACGGCGAGCCCGGCGCGATGTGCGGATAGTCGCGGAACGACGAGCTGACCACTGCCGGGTTGTTCGTCTCGTCCCAGATGGCGGCCTGGTAGGCCGTGAAGACGACGGAGCGCGCGCCCTGCGCGTCGCCCGACCCGGCATAGAGGATGACGGTCGAGGTCGGACTGGCCGTCGTGACGATGCTCACGTCGAGCGAGCGTTCGCCGCTGCTGTCGTTCGCAGCACCGCCCGGCGCCACGTTCACGTAGGTGCCGGGCTGGTCGAGGTGGACGTCCGGGAGGCTCTGTCTGTATTCGTCCGCCAGTTGCGCGAAGGTCTTGTGCAGCGAAGCCTCGACCGCCGTGCCCATGTTGGGTTCGATCAGCCCGATCGGCGCAGTCGCGACCGCCTTCCACCAGTCGCGCGTCGTTTCCGAATTGAACGGGTAGTTGTAGATGGCGGCGAGATCGTTGGGATAGATCTGGCCCGCCCTGGGCAGCGAATTGCCGGGGCTCTGCCCGTCCTGGGGCAGGTCGACGCCCGTCCCGCCCGGGGCGGCGGCGAGAAGCGACGCGAAGTCGCCGGTGTCGAACATCACGCCCTTGACGCCGCGCGAGGTCAGCGTGTCGGGCAGGTTGAGATTGTCCTGCCAGAAGGTGACGTCGTTGCCCTGCTCGTCCAGGCCCTTGTGGAGGAAGTTGCCGAACAGCGTGTGGAAATTGGTCTGGTCGACCATCACCCAGACGGTGCGCGACTCGGCCGACGAGACATATTGCTGGTTGTTGCCTTCGGGAAACAGCGTGAAGCCGAGATTGGTCAGCTCCGTGCGGACCTGCTGATAGGCCGTCGGGTCCGCGCCGTAGGTCGACCACAGCGTGTTGTTGGACTTCAGCGTTTCCAGTTGCGCCTGCCGCGACGCCCAGTCGGCTTCCAGCAGCGCCGTCGGCTCGTTGGCCCGTTCCATCACCAGCGCGACGTTGAACGAGAACGACTGGTTCAGGCCGGTGGCGGTCGGCAGCGGGGCGTTGCCGCGATAGCTTGTCAGGTCGAGATAGGCCGAGTTCGGAAGCTCGTCGTAGGTAATCGCCATGGTCCCTGTTTCCCCGCTTCCCGCCCGACGATGCGGCTCTGCTTATCTGCGCGAGTCCACAGGGCATTGGACCTCATCGAGACCGGCGATGCAAATGCGGCGCCCCTCTTGTTCACGCGTCGCTTGCGCTCCTTGGGAGTACCTCTCTCCGATGACGAATCCGGCAAATATGCCGTTGACACTCGGCGTAGCGAAATCTTTACGGCCGCAATAGTTTACAAGCCGAGTGCAAAGACTAAAGTCCGCACATCGTGCTCTATTGGATTATCGATTCGCGTAAACGCCTCGTCACACATACTGCTGAAGGCGACCTGACCCGCGGCGACCTCATGGCCTACTTCGATGCCGTCACCGGCGCCGATGCCTGGACCTGGCGCAAGCTGTTCGATGCACGCCGCTGCACGCCCGCGATGTCGCCCGAGGATCTCATGGCCATCGGCGTCCGCATCCGCACCCAGCATGCCCGGGGCGTGACCGGCCCCATCGCCATCGTCCTGCCCGAGACCGACAGCGAGACCTTCACCCGGCTCCTGGGCTTCATCGCCACGGATCGGCGGCCGGCGCGGGTCTTCCGCACCCTGGACCCCGCCCGGCAATGGATCGAAACGCAGCAGATCGATGCAGCGTAGGAACCCGTCATGCGTTGCGGCCGTTCGGATTCCGAACGGCTGACGCGATTTCCGCCGGCGCCGCCTCGACCAGGCGGTGCCTTTGCAGGGAGCATTGCATGCATCGCGACAAGAGCCGGCCCGAACGGCTCCCCGAACACCGAGAAG
>NZ_HE997181.1:2597378-2600602 GCF_000312425.1 Reyranella massiliensis 521
CGCGGTCCGGCCGCTGCCGTCGCGGCGGTCGGTGCTGTCGGGCCTCGTCATGGCGCTGGCCGGGGGCGCGCCGGCGCTCTGGCCGGCCCATGCCGGCGCCCGCGAATTCTCCGCCGCCGACATCTATCCGTCGGAACATCCCACCGTCACCGCCATGGGGCAGCTCTCCGAGCAGATGGCGATCCGCACCGACGGCCGCCACCGGATCACGCGGCTGTACGGCCAGCGCGCGCACACCGAGAGCTACCTGATCGGCCGGGTGCGCAACGGCTCGCTGGACATGGCGCGCGTCGACGTCGCGTCGCTGGCGTCGCTGGTGCCGATGGCGAACCTGCTGGCGCTGCCCTACCTCTTCACGTCGGCTGAACATCGGCAGCGCGTGTTCGACGGCAAGGTCGGCGCGCTCCTGATGGCGCAGCTCGAGGCCCGCGCCCTGGTCGGGCTCTGCTTCTACGAACTGGGCCCGCGCTGCTTCTACGGCGTCAAGCCGGTGCGAGCCGCTTCCGACCTCAAGGGCCTGTCGGTGCGCGTACCGCGGGCCGGTCCGTGGGTGCGCATGGTGCGCGCCCTCGGCGCCACGCCGGTCGCCGTCCCCTACGAGCAGGTCTACGCCGCCCTGAAGGAGCGCACGGTCGACCTGGCGGAGAGCAACTGGCAGTCGTTCCTGACGTCGCGGCACAATGAAGTCGCCCGCTACTTCAGCGTCACCGAACACATGATGACGCCGGGAATCGTGATCTTCTCGCAGCGCACCTGGGAGATGCTGCCGGCGGACGAACAGGCTGCGCTGCGCGAGTCCGCCCGCGATTCCGAAATGTACCTGCGCGGCATCTCGAACGAGCTGCACGCGCCCCGGGAGGCGGCGCCGGCCGGCGTCGAGATCGTCACCGACATCGACCGTGGCTCGTTCGTCGAGGCGACCGCCCCGCTCTACCAGGAGCAGGCCGTCACGCCTCAGTTCCAGAAGATCCTACAGCAGATCCGGGACCTGGCGGATTAGCGGCGGGGCCGCCGAGGGCCTGCTTCACCACGGCTTCCAGTTGAGTGAGCGAATAGGGCTTCTGCAGCTTGCCGTGCACCTCGACGCCGTCCATGCCGTCGAGATCGTAGCCGCTCGACGCGACGACGGGGATGTTGCGGCGCGCCAGCACCTCGATGATCGGCAGCGCCCTGCGGCCCGCCAGAGACAGATCGACGATCGCCATGTCGGCCTCGACCGTCTCGGCCAGGCGCACGCCTTCGTCGAGCGATGTCGCCGTGCCGGACACTTCGCAGCCCAGCTCCTCGAGCATGCTGCGCAGCGACATCAGGATGATCACTTCGTCGTCGACAACGAAGACCTTCGTTCTTCGCAACAGATTTCTCCTTCCTCTTTCGGCGTATTGCCATTGGGAGGAATAAACGGAGCCCGTGCGACAATCGTTCCGCTCTCTTTTTCTACCTAAACTGCCGGAACCGCGTGAACCGCGCCGCAGGCTCCGCCGTAGTCACAATAATACGACGGAACGTTCGTGGAGTCCGCGACGTTGGACCCATGTACCGACAATAAAGGTGTAGTTTCTCATGCGTGAGAAGGGGCGCGAAACGGGGCATCGTCCGGCGGAGGCCGCGGCAAAGGCCCGGACACGGCGCGAAGCGGCCGCGCGCGCCCGGCGGCTGGCCCAGTCGGTCATTCAGGACGATGACCGCGCGCAGCTCCTCGACTATGCCAAGACCCTCGAAAGGGAAGCCGAGGACCTCGAACGCCAGATCCCCGATCCGGTCGCCAAGCAC
Source organism: Reyranella massiliensis 521 (assembly GCF_000312425.1). Classification (GTDB taxonomy): domain Bacteria; phylum Pseudomonadota; class Alphaproteobacteria; order Reyranellales; family Reyranellaceae; genus Reyranella; species Reyranella massiliensis. The sequence goes on from NZ_HE997181.1 coordinate 2,599,152, forward strand.
AAACAGGAACAGTCGCAACAGCAGGCGCAACAGCAGCCCCAGCAACAGGCCCAGCAGCAGGCCCAGCAGCAGGCGGCATCCGCGCCGCCTCCGTCGAATGGAAAGCCATCGAATGGAAACCCATCGAACGGGAGGCCATCGAACGGCAAGCCGTCGAATGGAAAGCCGGGCAACGGGAAGACGCCGCGGGGTTAGAGACTCGACGTTGGCGGCGCGCACACTCGCCCTGCCTCATCGACTTGCCTCATCGACATGCCTCATCGACATGATCGCTAGTTGCGATCCGCGCGCTTCGTGAGAATCTGCTTTCGTCCGGCGTACTCGTTTCCATCCTTCGAGACGCTTGCGCCGCGCGGCGCAACCTCCAGCCTGCACTCGCTCCTCAGAACGAGGCCGTCGGCGCTCTGTGCATCTCCCTCGATACGCCGTTCCGCAGCCCCGACTCACCCCCACCAACACCATCGCGCCGCCATAATCGCTGGGCTAATTTCGGGCTCCCATGTCCGGCGACTCCCCCACGCTGATCGTGACGACCCGCAGCGGCGTGCGGCCGCTCGGCGTGCGCGGCGAGCCGCTGCACAATGCGGCGCCGCAGCTCCGCCGCGTGCTGCGCCGCCGGCTGGGCGACGCGGCGGCCGATCTGCTGGCCGAGCCGCAGATCCATGCCGACGGCAAGACCATCGACTGGCGCGCCGGCTGGTCCGGCCCCGTCCGCCCCTTCGATTCGCTGCCGCCCGCCGAGCGCCAGTCCACCATGGCGAGCGTCGAGGCGACGCTGGCGGAGATCCGCCGCCTCGGCGATGTGCTCGCGGGCCACGGGCCGAAGGAGGAGACCGGCGTCGTCGGCCTCTCGCTCAAGCTCGCCGCCCGCGCGCCCTCGCCCGCCTACATCTTCCTGGTCGGCGACCGGCCGGTGATCGTCGCCTGGGGCTACGAGAAGGACAGCGCCCCGACGTTGCCGCCGCCTGGCGCTTCGCCCGGGGCGTCGCCTGTTGGCGGCGCGCATGTGCCCGTCCCCGAGAAGCCGCCAGGGGGATCACCCGTCGGGCCTCAAGGCCGGCGCTCGGTGCTGCAGCCCGAGCTGGGCGCGGCCGGCGACGACGATCGCACGGTGGCGGTCCGCCGGACTTCAGTTGCGCGCGCCGCCCCTCCCGCCAGCACCGGCGTCCCGTGGCTGCGCACGCTGGCCGCCGCGTTGCCGTTGATGCTGCTGCTGATCGGCGGCGCGTGGCTGTTGCGCGGCTGCCTGCCGGCCGAGCCCGCGCTCGACATCGCCACGCGCGAGGCCGCCGAGGTGCCGACGCCGCAACAGGTCGCGGAGGATCGCCTGCCCGTGCTCAAGGCGTCGCTCTCCGCCGAACAGTCGCGCCAGCGCGCGCTGAAGGTCGAGCTGTCGCTGGCCGAGGCCGAGATCAAGCGGCGCCTCGCCGACTGCAAGCCGCCGGAAGCCG
>NZ_HE997181.1:2601179-2626509 GCF_000312425.1 Reyranella massiliensis 521
CGAGGCGCAGCAGATGCAGCCCGGCATCTCGTCCTACTGCTTCGACGCCAGCGGCAACGGACGGCTGGAATGGCGGCGCGGCCGCACCGCCTGCCGCACCAACGCGCAGGCGCGCTTCTCCGGCGCGGTGCTGGCGCTGCGCGATTCGGACTCGACCTGCAACGACGGCTCGCGCTGGTTCGCCGACCAGCTCAACTGCCAGCGCGGCGCCGACAACGTCGCGCAATGCAGCGGCCGCTCGCGCGACGCCTACGGCCGCCTTGTCTCCTGGACCGTCAACCTGCACAAGCTGAATTGAGCATGACCCCTCCGCCTCGTATGACGAGGCACCTCCCCATCTGAATGGGGAGGCGAAGAGTCATCTCCTCCCCATTCAAATGGGGAGGTGTCAGCGTCTTACGCTGACGGAGGGGTCAGGCCGGCTTCAGCCCCAACGTCCGTACCGCGTTGAGCCACGTCTCGCCTTCGGCTTCGAAGCGGCGGGCGGTGGCTTCGGGGGTGCCGCCGACCGGCGACAGCGCGGCCTTGGCGAGAGTCTCGACCACCTTCGGGTTGGCCAGCGCCTCCGTGAGCACCGCGCCCATGCGATCGACGATCTCCTTCGGCGTGCCGGCCGGTGCAAAGACGCCGAACCATTGCGCGAGGTCGATGTCGGGATAGCCCGACTCCGCCATGCCGGGCACGCCGGGCAGCAGCGGGTCGCGCTCCTTCGAGGTGACGGCGAGCAAGGTGAGCTTGCCGGTCTTGCCGTAGGGCACCACGGGCGCGGAGCCCAGCACGCCCAGCGGCACGATGCCCGCCAGCAGGTCCTGCACCGCCTGGCCGCCGCCCTTGTACGGCACGTTCATCACCTTGGCGCCGGCCTTGCGGAAGATCAGCTCGGCGGCGACCGCGTTGGAGCCGATGCCGGCCGAGGGCGTGGCATAGGCGAGGTCCTGCTTGGTGGCCTTGGCGCTGGCCACCGCATCGGCCAGCGTCTTCCAGCCGCGCCCCGGATGGGCCGCCACCACCAGCGACTGGATGGTGAGAATGCTGATCGGGACCAGCGGCTGGCCGGCCTTGATCGGCTGCTTGGCCTCGTAGGCCTGCTGATACAGGCTCTCGACCGAGCTGACCAGGAAGGTCTGGCCGTCGGGCTTGGAGCGCGCCACGAGATCGGCGGCGATGCGGCCCTGCGCGCCCGGCCGGTTCTCGACCAGCACCTGCACGCCGAGCTTCTCCGACACCGCCTCGCCCACCACGCGGGCCGAGACGTCGGACGTGCCGCTCGGCGCATAGCCGACGATGAACTTGATCGGCCCATCGGGCCACTTGTCGGCGCGGACGATTGAGGGAGCCGTGCCGAACGTCGTCCCTGCAACGGCAGCCAGGCCAGCGGTGAAGCAACGGCGCTTCATGACCGTGCCCATGATCAGGCCATCCCGATCTGCGGCAGCGGATCGATCTGATCCTTCGGCCGGCTGCGGATCATGTCTTCCAGTTCGCGCTGCACCTTGGCGACGCCCGGATCGCCGAAGCGGTTGTCCATCTCCTGCGGATCGTTGACGAGATCGTACAGCTCGCCCGCGCCGGAGTTGGTTTCGAGCGTCAGCTTGTGCGTGGCCGTGCGCACCGTGCGCAGCCACAGGTCGACGCCGCAGCGCGAGGCGCGCAGGTCCCATTCGCTGTAGGCGAAGTCGCGCGTCGCCTCCTTCTCGATCAGCGGCTTCAGGCTGCGGCTGTGGCGGGCGTCGCCCAGCGACACGCCGGCATAGTCGGCGAAGGTGCGCGGCAGGTCGATGGTCGAGACCGGATCGGCCACCACCTTGCCCGCCGGCACGCCCGGCCCGCGCATCAGCAGGCCGACGCGCAGCAGGCCTTCGTAGGCCATCGGCCCCTTGAGGATCAGGCCGTGATCGCCCAGCCAGTCGCCGTGATCGGTCGAGTAGACGACCAGCGTGTTCTGCGACAGGCCATAGGTGTCGAGCGCCGCCAGGATGCGGCCGACATTATGGTCGATCAGCGAGATCATGCCGTAATAGTTGGCGATCAGGTCGCGGAGCTGCTTGTCGGTCTGCACCGGCGTGCGCGAATGCTTTTCGCGGAAGTTGAGCAGCATCGGATCGTCGAGCTTGGGCTTGCCGTAGAGGCTCTCGCGGTGCCACCAGGGGCGGCGCTCGAGATCCATCGTGCGATGCTCGGGCAGATCGACCTCGTCGGGATGATGCAGGCGGCTCCACGGCTCGGGGCAGTCGAACGGATGGTGCGGGTCGGGGAACGAGGCCCAGGCGCAGAACGGCTTGTCCTTGTTGGCGCGCAGGAACTCGATGGTGCGGTCGCCGATCCAGGTCGAATTGTGCCACGCCACGGGCAGCGCCGAATTGTAGGTCTGCGCCGCATCCGACAGCGGCGGCAGGCCCATGTGCAGCAGCCTGTTCTTTTCGTCGCCGCGGCCGTCGGCGTAGTACCAGCGCTCGTAATGCTGCGTGAACGGCGGCTTGCGCGGCACCCGCGTGTTGTGGCCCTCGACCATCAGCTCGACATGGTTCCAGCCCATGTACGGCCCGTACCAGTCGTCGCGCTGTTCGGTCAGCCGGCATTCCGGCGAACCCGTCGCATGGAAGGTGTTGGACGTCTTGAAGTGCGCCTTGCCGATATAGCCGGTGCTGTAGCCCGCGCGCGCGAAGTCGCCGGCATAGCCCGCCTCGCCCGTCGCGTCGGGCAGGTCGATGCCGTTGTCCGACACGCCGTGCGTCGACGGCAGCAGGCCGGTGAGGATCGAGGCGCGCGTCGGCTGGCAGACGAGGTTCGGCGTGATGCAGGCCGAGAAGCGCGTGCCCTCGCGCGCCAGCATGTCGAGATGCGGCGTCTTCACCTTGCGGCCCTCGAAGCCGTAGCAGTCGGCGCGCTGCTGGTCGGACGTGATGAAGAGAATGTTCATGCTTTCTCCTGGCGGCGGCTTTGGGGCACGGGAGCCCGTTTCCTCGGTGTCGGCGTTTGCAACGCTCTGTCTACCAAAAACCTAGCTTGCCGCTGTCATGCCGAAAAATGATAAGTTCTGATCAGTTCATGCAGCAGGCGCATCATATGAAGAACGGCAACGCCAACCGTCCCCTCGATCTCCTGCAACTGCGTGCAGCGCTGGCCGTCCGCGAGACCGGCACGGTGACGCGCGCCGCCGGCGATCTCGGCCTCAGCCAGCCGGCCGTCAGCCGCCTGATCGGCGCGCTCGAAACCGAGCTGGGCTTCCTGATCTTCGAACGACGGGCCAAGCGTATGGTGCTGTCCGAGCGCGGCCGCCAGTTCCTCGACGAAGGCCAGTCGGCGATGCGCAGCATGGCCCGCCTCGGCGTGGTGGCCGGCGAACTGCGGCGCGGCAATCACGGCCTGCTGCGGATCGGCGCCATCGCGCCGCTGGCGGTCGGGCTGGTGGCGCGGGCCGTCGCGGTGCATCGGCGCGCTTGGCCCAAGATGACCATCGACGTCGAGACGCGCGGCCGCGAAGCCCAGTTCGAGGAGCTGCGCGCCGGCCGCCTCGACATCGGCCTCGCGGCGATGCCGTTCGCCGGCACGGGCCTGCGCGTCGAGCCTGTCATGGATGCCGACGTCGTCTGCCTGCTGCACGCCGACCATCCGCTGGCGCGCCGCGCGGCACTGGGCCCGGCCGACCTCGCCGACGAGTCGCTGGTGCTCAGCCGGCCCGGATCGATCATCCGCCATCGCCTCGACGACATCTTCCGGCAGGCCGGCGTCGTGCAGCGGGTCGCCGCCATCGTCGACAGCACGCCGGTCGCCATCGCGCTGGTGGGGCTGGGTACGGGCATCGGCGTCATGCACGCCTTCCCGCAGGACGCGCTGCCGCCCAACGTCGTCACGCGCCGCTTCCGCCCGCGCCTGTCCTTCACCTACGCGATGATCACCCAGGACGACGACACCCGCTCCGCCGCCATCGCCCAGTTCGGCGCGACGCTCCGCAGCGTCGCCCGCACCCTCCACCGCACCCACCGCCCCAGCCGCCCGGGGCGTTGACCGTCGCGTATGACCCCTCCGCCGCGTCAGACGCGGCACCTCCCCATTTGAATGGAGAGGAGAAGATGAGTCTTCGCCTCCCCCGTCAGCGGGGGAGGTGTCGCCGTCTGCGGCGACGGAGGGGTGATGCGGAGGAGGATTGGCGCGGAAGATGCTGGTAAGAGAGGCGCCGGATTTCAGGAGGTTTGCGGTGAAGGTTTCGCGTCGGTCGTTGATGGTGATGGCGGGTGCAGCGGGTGCAGCGGCGGCTGCGGGTTTGGGCGCGATGCCTGCATCGGCGCAGGACACCTGGCCGAGCCGGCCCATCCGCTTCCTGGTGCCGTGGCCGGCCGGCGGGCTGAACGACCTGATCGCGCGCGCCTTCAACGATCGTGTCTCCAAGACGCTGGGCCAGACCATCGTCACCGACTTCAAGGCGGGCGCGGCGGGCCGCATCGGCGTCACCGAGATCGCGAAGGCCAGGCCCGACGGCTACACGATCGGCATGGGCAACCTGGGCCCGCTCACCATCTTCCCCGGCCTCTACAAGACCATGCCCTACGACGTGGGCAAGGAGCTGATCCCCATCACCATGTTCGCGGCCTCGCCGCTGGTGCTGGTGGTGGGCGCCGACTCGCCCGCCAAGACCGCGCAGGACCTGATCGCCGCCAGCCGCGCCAAGCCCGGCGGCACCAACTTCGCGTCGGTCGGCATGGGCAGCCCTGCCCACCTCACCTACGAGATGCTGAAGGTGAAGACCGGCATCGAGGTCGTGCACGTCCCCTACAAGGGCACCAACGAGTCACTGCCCGCGCTCTTTGCCGGCGACATCCAGTCGACCTTCGACACCCTGCCGAGCCTGCTGCCGTTCATCCGCTCCGGCAAGCTGCGGGCGCTCGCGGTGACGACGCCGAACCGCGTGCCGCAGCTGCCCGACGTGCCGACCTTGAAGGAGCTGGGCCTGGGCGATGCCGACGTCATGTCGTGGTACGCGCTGATCGCGCCCGCCGGCACGCCGCAGCCCATCGTCGACCGGCTCTACACCGCCTACACCGACGCGGCCAAGACGCCGGAGATCCAGAAGCTGCTCTCCGACCAGGGCCTGCTCTACATCCCCAACACCACCGCGCAGTTCCAGGCCCAGATCGCCGCCGAGACGGCGCGCTGGGCGAAGCTGATCAAGGACAACAAGCTCGAGATCGATCAGTGAAGGCTTGACCCCTCCGCCTCGTAAGACGAGGCACCTCCCCATTTGAATGGGGAGGTAGATGATGCTTCGCCTCCCCCGTCGGCGCGGCGGCTCTCACAGGCGTCCGATGTTGGCGGCGCCGATCACGTACTTCCACTTGCGGTTCTCGGCCGCCATGTGTCTGGCAAGATCGTCGGCGCTGCCCGGCCGCTCGGCCGCACCCGCGGCGCGGATCCTCGCGACGGCCGGCGGGGAGGCGACGCCCTTCACGATCTCGCCGGAGACGCCGTTCACGATCTCGGGCCGCGTGCCGGCGGGCGCGGCGACATACCACCAGAGCGCGGTGTCGAACTCGGGATAGCCCTGCTCCGCCACGGTCGGCAGGTCCGGCGCGGCGAACCAGCGCTGCGGCGAACTCACGGCCAGCGGCCGCAGCGCGCCCGACCGGAAGTGCCGCAGGTAGGGCGGCAGGTTGTCCATGGCGATCGGCACCTGCCCGGCGACCAGCGCCTTCATCATCGCCGACCGGCTGCGGTAGACGACGTGCGCCAGCTTGATGCCGGCCACGAGCTGCAGGAATTCCATCGACAGGTGGCCGGAGCTGCCGACGCCGGGCGAACTGTAGGTCACGTTGTCGGGCCCCTGGAGCCGGCAATAGTCGACGAACGCGCCAAGCGTCGCGGCGGGGAAGCTCGGATGCACGGCCACGACGTTGGTCACCTCGCCGAGCAGCGCCACCGGCGCGAAGCTCTCCTCGCAGTCGTAGGGCAGCTCCTTGTAGAGATACTGATTGGTGACGGCGGTGCCGAGCGTGCCGAGCAGCAGCGTCGTGCCGTCGGGCGGCGCGCGGGCCACGATCTCCGCCCCGACATTGCCGCCCGCCCCCGGCCTGTTCTCGACCACGAAGGAAGCGGCCGTCGCGTCGGCGACAATCTGCGCCACGAGACGGGCCAGCAGGTCGGCGATGCCGCCGGCGGCGAACGGCACGACCATGCGCACCGTCCTGCCGTTGCCGTTGCGGTACTGGCTCTGCGCCTTGCCGGGCAGGGCCAGCATCGGCGCCGCGAGGGCGCCCGCGGCAAGGCCCAGGGCAAGTGCTGTACGACGGTGAATGTTCCGGGTCATGGGCTCCCTCCATCGCTCGTGGAACCGCGCGGGCGATCCAGCCGCGACGGGATCGTCGCGCAGGCCGATTCATCTTTTCTGGTTTCAGGACGGTCGCCTCGCCTCTTCGGCGGCGCGGCCGCGAGGGGGAACACTCGATTAAGGAACTGGGCTATCGTACCGGGATATCGTACCAGGCTGCAGAAGAGCGCTGCCGTTCAGCCATGTCCATGCGCGAAGCTGCGCGCACATGGTGTCGTTATAATGACGGCCGGCGAAAGAATATAGACAGCACTGCGAACCGAAGAGAGAGAAGGTCGAGGGCGTTGATGGTTTTCTGGACGGCGTGCGTCGCGGGCCTCGCCCTCGCCTATCTGCTGGGCGCGCTGCCCACCGGCTATCTGGCGGGGCGGCTGGTCGCGGGCATCGACATCCGCGAGCACGGCTCGAAGTCGACCGGCGCCACCAACGTGCTGCGCACGCTGGGCAAGGGGCCGGCGCTGGCGGTGCTGCTGGTCGACGTCGCCAAGGGCGCGGCCGCCATCGCCTTCGCGCGCTGGTTCTATCCCTGGCTCGCGACGTCGCCGCTCGCTGCCTCCGTCGCCACGCCGCCCGCTTCGCTCGATCTGCAAACATGGGTGCCGTGGGCCGTCTGCCTCGCCGGCCTCGCCGCGCTGCTGGGGCATGGCCGCTCGATCTGGCTCGGCTTCACCGGCGGCAAGTCGGCGGCGACCGGGCTCGGCGTGCTGCTCGCTTTGTCGTGGCCGATCGGGCTCGGCGCCGCGGCGGTGTTCGCCGCAACGCTCGCCCTCCTCCGCATCGTCTCGCTGGGCTCGATGCTGGCGGCCCTCACGGCCGTCGTGCTCGCCGTCGCGCTGGGCGAGCCGCTGCCCTATCGCCTGCTGGTGATCGCCGGCAGCCTCTACGTGATCGCGCGCCACCGCGCCAACATCGCCCGCCTGCTCGCCGGCACCGAGCCGAAGCTCGGCCAGAGCAGCCCGCCGGCGAAAACCTGATCGAGCGTTCGACGAGCCCGAATCATTCTCCTCCCCCATTCGGATGGGGAGGTACATGACGGCTCGCCCAACGCCTCATCCCGACGCCCTCGCCCCGAAGGTGGGCGCGAACCTGCCGGCCTACGCCTTGCGGGCCGCCAGGTGTGCGGCCAGCTTGTCGAGCGTCTGGCCGCCATATTCGACCGCGCCGAAGGCGATGACCTCGCCGCGCCGCGCGCGCGTCGGATGCATCTGCCGCAGGGTGAGCACCGTCTTGCCGTCCGACTGTTCGTCGAACGTGACCAGCATCCGGAACTTGCCCGGATCTTCGTCCTTGTCGGAACCGTGATCGACCTCGATCAGATACGGCCGCTCGATGCGCAGGAAGGTCATGCGGTTGTCGTAGCGAAGGCCGTTCGCCCCCACCATGTCGAACCGCCACACGCCGCCCGCCCGGATGTCGATTTCGTGCGTCTCGATCGCCAGTCCCTTGGGACCGAACCACGCGACAAGCTGCTCGGGATCGGTCCAGGCGTCGAACACGTCCTCGCGCGGCGCGTCGATGACGCGGGCGATGACGACCTCGCGGTCGAGCGGCCAGGCGGCCCAGGCCGATTCGGTGCGGGCAAAGCTGTCGGTCATTTCGTTCTGTCCTTCTTCCTGCGGGCGAGATGGGCTTGCAGCCGGTCGAGCCGGCTCTCCCAGGTCGCGATGTGAGAGCGCAGCCAGTCGTCGGTCCGGCGCAGCGCGTCGGGCGCCAGCGAGCATGTGCGGACGCGCCCGGCCTTCTCCGACGAGACGAGGCCGCCGCGTTCGAGCACGCGAATGTGCTTGAGCAAGGTCGGCAGGCCGATCTCGAACGGTTCGGCCAGTTCGCCGACCGTGGCGTCGCCGCGGCACAGGCGGGCCACGATCGCGCGCCGGGTCGGATCGGCCAGGGCCGTGAAGGCGAGGTTCAGGCGGGCCTCATGGTTTTCCATACGGCGAACTAATGCCGCGGCGGCGCCGGAGTCAAGAATAGTTTTCCAATCGGCAAACCTTTTACGCCCGGCGATGCGCTGCGGCAGGCGCGAGTGCGGGCCGGCGCGGCCTCAATCCTGCGTCTTGCGCAGCCAGACCTGGCTGCCCTTGGCGAGCAGCGCGAACTTCGGGGCGTAGAGGGAGACGAAGGCGTCGATGGCGGGCTTGGGCCGGCCGTGCTCGCGCAGGCGGCTGTCGTCCCACTTGTAGTCGTCGAACGCCAGGATGCCGCCGGCCTTGAGCAGGCGGAACGACAGGACCGCATCCTCCAGCACGTCGATGGTGGCGTGGCTGCCATCGACATAGATGAAGTCGTAGTGGAGCTGCGGCAGGTGGCGCAGCGCGTCGCGCGACGGCTGGTTGAGGAAGACCACCTTGCCCGCGCCGCCGGCGGCCTCGACGTTGGCGTCGAACACCGGCTGCTTCACGCCGTCGATGCAGGTCACCGTCGCGTCGGCATGCGTGGCGACGTTCTGCAGCAGCCAGCAGGTCGCGCGGCCCTCGTGGCTGCCGATCTCCAGCAGATGGCAGGGCGTGCCGGCGAGCGGCGCCAGGTGCTTGCGGAACCGTTTGGCGTGGGCGGAGAACCAGTCTTCGCTGAACGAGAAGCCGGGCGGATCGGGCCGCTTCGGCAGCAGACGCGAGAGGAACCAGAGATAGCGACGCAGCATGCGTGCGCTCTATAGCCCGCGCACGGCCCGCCGTATCGGGGCAAACGGCCGCCCCCTTTCACCGCTTGCGGCCTTGCCTACTCTGGAAGCCCCGCCCTGCGAAGCGCTGTTTCAAAGAGGTTGCGATCTGAGTCTTGGAAAGCGCCAAAGCGCACCATGCATCCTGCAATTGAAAAACGGGGACGCAACGATTTCAGTTGCTCAATCAAATCCGCCAGTTCGTCGGGACGATGACTCTCCATCGCTAATGCAACGATCTTCCACATTATCGCCAGAAACGAGTGTGGCTTGTCCCGAAGCGCCCGTTCGGCCCAATAGTGAGCCTGGTCATGGCGACCTAGAAAAAAGTAGGGAGTGGTTAAACCGATGTATGTTTCAAATGCAAAGGCATCCCTGGGACTGAGCTGCATCGCCCGTTCAAAATACTGAATGGATTTCTCGTGCTTTCCGATCATCGAGTACGCGGCACCGCCAAATCGCCACGCCATGAGGAAATTGGGATTTAGAGTCAGCGCGCGCTCTATGTGCTCCACTCCTTTCTCAGGCTTTCCGCCTAGAGAGGCAATGCCGAATCCTCCGAGCGCAAGGGCAACGGGATCGTCCTTGCCGATCTCGACAGCTCGCTTCGCTGCTTCATGGCCCCGTGCCCTCGCCTCACGACTCGAACCCCATCCTTGATGCAGTCGTCCCCAATGAGCGCGAGCCACGTAGGCATAGGCGGACGAAAACTGTGGGTCGGCGGCAATGGCACGATCGAGCAGCATCAGTGCTTCGCTGATCGAGCTCTCCGTAGCTATCGGGACAATCCCCGGTATTGCACGCAGATAGAAATCGTAGGCTGTCAGGTTGCTGGTCGGCTTCGCTTGGGCGCGGGTTATCTCGGAACTCATGAGCTGAGGGTAGATCGTGGCGACGATGCTCGACGTAATGCTGTCCTGCAGATCGAAGACGTCCTCGATGGCTCCGTCATAGCGTTCGGCCCAGATGTGGTTTCCGCTTGTCGCGTCGATGAGCACGCAGTTGATACGCAGCCTGTTTCCGGCACTGCGAATGCTGCCGTCGAGGACGTAGCGGACCCCGAGTTCACTCCCTATCTGCCGTACGTCGACGGAACGGCCTTTGTACGAGTAAGAAGAATTACGGGCGATCACCAGGAAGTTCGGAATACGCGACAGGATGGTGATGATGTCGTCGACCATTCCGTCTGCGAAATACTCTCGCTCGGCATCGCCGCTCAGATTTCGAAAGGCAAGTACGGCGATTGAGGGCTTGTCGGAAAGGGCCGAGGTCGGGATGGGGATGACGGGCGACTTGGGCAACTGCGCGTGGGTAGCGGTCGGCCAGTCAGCTTCCTTCCACTCCACTCGAAAGGCACGGATCGGTCGCACGATGTTCTTGAGGGGTAGCTCTCCCAGGGCGCGAAGCTCTGCCTTGATGCGGCCGTCCACCGCCTCACGTACTGCGCGCGAAATCAGGATGCCTCCTGGCGGGGACTCACCTTGGAGGCGTACTGCGATGTTCACGTCGTCGCCGTAGAGATCATCAGCCTCCACGATCACTTCGCCGAGATGTATGCCAGCCCGAAAGACAATGCGGCCTGCCTCCGGTTGGTCGCGGTTTGCACCGGCCATCGCTTGCTGCAGCTCGATGAGGGCGCTCAGCGCATTGACGGCGCTATCGAACTCGGCAAGCGCGCCATCGCCGGTCAGTTTGACCACGCGACCGCCATGGCGGCCGATGGAGGGCTCTACGCGTTCGGCAAGATGCGTCTTGAGGAGAGCATGGGTGCCACTTTCATTTTGGCCCATCAGGCGCGAGTAGCCCACGACGTCTATGGCGACGATGACCGCAAGTCTGCGCTGCTCGTGGGCCAATGGCGTATCCTCCGTCGCCCTGGCCACGATGATATGAAGCGCCTTCGAACTGGGCAATGGCCGCAAGCCCACCCCAGAAGGACCGCAAGGAGCGGCGCGAAGCGATGCATCTCGGAGGGCCTATCCTGAGCGAAGCCGAAGCGCCGCCGCCTACTCCGTGTCGCCCAGGAACCGCTCCCGGCCGACATGGATGTGCAGGACGAACTGGCTCATCGCGTAGGCGTTCTGCAGTTGAGTGGCGGTGTCGTTGCGGTGGTAGCGCGCGCCCTGGTCGACGACGGGGTTGCCGCCGAAATCCTGGTTGCGGTCGGCGATGTCGTGGAAGGCCTCGTGGATCAGGATGGTCGGCCGCAGCAGCGTGCCCGCCACGCCGTAGTCGAGGTTGATGTAGGTGTGGCCGTCGCGCGGCGTCGGCGTGTCAGCGAAGCCGCCGCCGGTGCCCTGCCGCAGCCAGGCGCGCGCCGAGAGCAGGCGGCTCGACACCTGCGCCAGGCTGTTGCGCACCTCGCGCGCCACGCGGTCGATGTCGGGCGCGGCCGACACCTTGTAGTGCCGGTCGAGCGCCGCGAGGCCCAGGGTCCGGCGCGGCGTGGGGGCGCCGGCGATCACGTCGTCGAGCGCTTCCCGGGCCGCGAGCCGCTATGGCGCTCGCCGCGGGCACGGCGGCCAGCGCCATGTCGAGCGTCGACTGCGGCGCACCGGCGAGCTGCTTGGCCGCACCGCCGCCCGCGCTGGTGCCCGTGCCGCCTCCCGCGCCGCCGAGGCCGGCCGGCACCGCGAAGGCGAAGAAGTACGGCTTGGGCTGCAGCCGGCCAGTGGACACGTAAGTGGGCACGTAGGTGCAGCCGCAGCGCTTGCGCACCGCCTGGCGTCCCGTCATCTCGCGGTCGAGCGCGGCCATGGTCATGCGGCCCACGATGCTGTCGGGCATGGTCTGGTAGCGCTCGTTCACGATGCGGCGCCGGCGCTTGTAGGCCAGCACCGCCGCCGCCGTGGTCGGGCCGTAGGCATCGGCCTCCAGTTCCGCCTGCGCGATGCGCGCATCGTCGAGCAGCATCAGCGCGAGCTGGATCTTCTCGACATGCGGGCCGCTGGTGCCCGGAATGACGTGTGCGCTGTCGCGGCTGGCGGCGCCTTCCAGCCGCGCATCGCCGCGAAAGAATTCCGACCGAAGCGGCATGGCACGACCTGCTTCAAGAGAGTGGACCCTGGCGACGCCGCGAGCTTGGCACAAAAACCGCCCGCCATCCTCCCCTCCTCGGTCAATCGGCGAGGCGGATGCCTCTCCGCCTGTTTCCTTGTCGTCTCGCGCGGGGTCTACCCCGCGCGCGATGACAATGCTGCGCTCGGGACGACGGTTTCCTCCCCATTTGAATCGGGAGGTCGTTCGCGACTATAGAGAGCGCCCTCCGGTCCAACAGGTTTCTTCCGTGTCTCTTTCCGCGCGCGTGACGTGGCGCAGTTTTCAGGCGGGCGCGTTGCGCATGGTCCTGCCGGGCCTGGCCTCGCTGCCCTTCGGCATCGGCTTCGGCGTTGCCGCCGCACAGAAGGGCCTCAGCGCCTTCGAGACGACGCTGATGAGCTTCACCGTCATGGCCGGCACCAGCCAGATGGTGGCGCTCGACATCTGGGCGCAGCCGCTGCCGCTGGTCGCGCTGTTCGTCTCGGTGTTCGTGGCCAACCTGCGCTACTTCGTGATGGGCGCCGCGTTGCAGCCGCACCTGCCGCACCTGCCGTGGTGGCAGCAGCCGCTGGTCTGGTACGTCACCGTCGACCAGAACTGGGCCATCAACATCGCGGAGTATCGCCGCGGCCACGGCGACCTCGGCAAGTTTTTAGGCGGCGGCTGCATCATGGCCTGCATCTGGTCGGGCTCGACCCTGCTCGGCCATCTCGCGGCCGGCGGCGTTCTCAGCGATCCCACCGCCGCGCGACGGCTCGGCCTCGACTTCGTGGGCGTCGCGGTGTTCGTGGTGGTGGCCACGATCCTCTTCCGCGGCAAGCGCGACCTCGCGCCGTGGGGCGTCGCCATCGCCGTCGCCCTCGCAGCCAAATGGGCGATCGGCGGCAACTGGTACATCGTGATCGGCGGACTGGCCGGCGGCCTGTTCGGAGCGCTGCGCGACTACAGGAAGACGCCGCCGGGGAAGACGGGCTCGTGAGCGCGTCTCCCGAAAATCTCGTCGCCATCTTCGTGATGGCGCTGGCGGCGATGGCGGCCAAGGGCGGCGGCTTCGTCGCCATGCGCTGGCTCGGCCGTCATCGCTTCGTCTCGGCATTGCTGGATCATGCGCCGGGCGCCGTGCTGGTGTCCGCGGCGGTGGTGCCACTCGTGCAGGCGGGCGACGCCTACTGGGCCGGCGCGATCGCCGCCGCCGTGCTCACGCGCATGGCGGGCGGCTTCACGCCGGGCCTGTTCGGTGCCGTGGGCGCCGTCGCCCTGGCGAGATGGGCCGGTCTCTAGAAGAGAGAGCCGACGTCGGAAGATTGGGAATTTAGTGAGGAGGTGAAGCGCCGCTCAGTCGGACGATCTCGTCCTTGATCATCAACTTTCGCTTCTTGAGGCTGCAGATCGCATCGTCGTCGGGGTAAGGACGCGTGCTTTCCTGATCGATCGCGTGTTCCAGCGAAGCATGCTTGGCTTTGAGCGCTTCGATGTGGTCCACGGTGCTCATAGGCGACCTCCGAGCTGGTTGTGGATGCCTAACTCTGACTCCAGTTGGAAGGCGTGTCACGCCGAATCGGACATGGGGTGCGGTGACAATTTGCGCCAGTGCATAAGTGGCGCGGGCGGCTTTCCGCGACGCGCCGAAAGAGGCCGTAGAGCAGCCTTTTCGCAAGCGTTGCACACGGCAACTCTGCGGCTTGCGGCGCCGCATGGACGCGGCGAATTCGCGGGAGCGATCCGGGAGGCGATTTCGGGTGGACGACGCGCGGCGGCCCGCGGATGTGGCATATCCGATTGGCGGCCTCTCCGCTGCGACTTCGAGTGGGTCGTACCGTACCAACCGAATGGTCGCGGCCCCCCGGCTCTCAGCGCAACTTGAAGAAACCATCCACGGCATCACCAGCGTAAAGCTGACACGAGCCGCCGACGTCGTACTGGAGAAACGCCGCAAAGCCGACTTGGTTGCCCGACAATCGCCACATCGTACGATTCCTCGAAGCGCGGGCATCGACAACACACCGTCGGCGATTCGGCCACCGGCGATTCGCGCGGCGACGGACGGAAACGACAAAGACCGCGGTCTAGCTGCGGCAGGCCTGCGTGAGTTTCTCGACGTGGGCGCGATCCTGGTCGGTGGTCGCGTAGGTCTTTATCTCTTTGCCGCCGACGGTCAGGGTGAAGCCGCCCTGCAGCAGGTCGGCGAGCGCCGGCGTCATGGTGGTCTGGCCGTCGACCACATAGCGGCCGTTGAACATCTGCCCGGTCGCGTCGATCGACACCGAGGCGGCGCCGCGCGACAGGACGAGCTTCGTCGGCGTCTTGCCGTCGGGCCCCTTGGTCTCGGGCCGGAAGGCGACGACGGCGTCGGTGTAGCCCTTCGTGCAGGACACCGAGAAGCTCACATGGGTCGGCTCGTAGAAGGCGAGGTCCAGCGTGGGCGCCAGGTCGTCGTGCAGGAACCAGCCCTTGGGCACCGCCTTCGTCGTCTGGGCCGACGCGGCGGCGGCGATCACGACCGACAACAACGCTGCACTCAACCGCAGTGACATGGACATCTCCTCCGCTCCGACGTCGACGAAACACCATCGCGGTTGTGCGGGCAAGCCCCCCTCGCCCGGTCGCGCGGCGGTCGGCGGTCGCCGTCGTCGGTCGCCCTCGTCAGTCGAAGGCGACTTACGCCTTCAGGCCGACGGCCTCGGCGATCTCCTGCGGCAGCAGCGCGGGAAAGGTCGCGCGCATCAGCGTCGCCACGGCCGTGCGATCCTTGTCGTCGGGCACGACGCCCAGGCACACGGCATAGACGCCGAGATTGCCCACCGCCGCGCGCATCCGCTTCTCCGGCGGATCGTCGCGATGCAGCGCGCGGTCGGCCGCGGCGGCATAAAGGTTCGTGAGTTCGAGCTGCTCGGCATGCTCGGCCGCCAGCTCGGCATCGGCGACGCGGCGGCGCACCGCGTCGACGGTCTCGGGCAGCGCGCCCGCCCAGCTGCCGTCCTTGAGCTTGCGCCGGATCGCGCGCAGCGGCTTCACCACGTCGGCCTGCCAGACGTCGCTGGCCTTCAGGATCGCGCGCAGCCGGTCGGCGGAAAGCGTCGGCCGCCCCGACGCCGCCAGCCAGCAGCAGAACAGCAGCACGTTGACGTCGCAGCCGCGCCGCTCCTGCAGATCGAGACACGCCTCCGCCACGCCCTCGGCTCCGTAGAGTTCGAGCGAAAAATTCCAGAACGGATGCGGCAGGAAATCGGACACGGGTGGCGTTCTACAGGCTGGAGGCGCGCGACTCCAGCCGGGCAAACCGAGGAATGAAATCCCGTCAGCTAACCCCGAGGAGCTGCCGTACCTCTACTCCTGTCATCCTGAGCGCAGCGAAGGATCTCATGCCTGCGGCCCCACTGAAGGCAAGCGGCGACGAAGTCCTTCGCTGCGCTCAGGACGACAACGGGCCTGGCATCCCTCACCCGTACTCCACGCACACCGCGTTGCAGTCGACGATCTCCGCCGGCGTGTCGGCGGTGAGCGTGCCGGCGTCGCGGGCGGCGGGCACGAGGGCGAGCAGGCGTTGCTTCAGCGTCTCGAGGCCCGCATCGTTCGGCCCGGCGGCGTTGGGCTCGACGGTGAGGTCGACGGCGAGACGGATCTTCTTCTGGCTCATGTGCTTTCCTCTTTCGTGTGCAGCAGGTCGCCGGGCAGACCCTCCTTGGTCGTTCAGCCCTCCTTGGCTGGCCCGGCTTCCCGTCGCAGCGACCTTCCCCGGTCACCGAAACCTTCGACGAAACCTTGCGGCGATCATCCGACGCACAGCCGGTGAAACGCGAATCCTGCGCGCTCTGTTTTTTTGCAGATCAGCCCTCCTCGCCTAGCTCTCCTCGACCGTCAGCATCAGGTCGGGGAAGTTCTGCTCGAACACCGCGAGCGTGGCTTCCCAGCCGATCTCCGCCATATGCGCCTTGAACTGCGCGTCGGAAATCGCCGGCGCCGCCCCCGGCGCGTTGCTGCGCCACCGCCTTCCGCCGCGCCGCCCTTCGCCGCCTGCACCAGCGCGTGCAGCTTCAGCACCGTCATGCCTTCCGCCGCGGCGATGGCCAGCCAGTCGCGCGCATTGTCCCGGTCGACGACGCCCACCAGCTCCTTCAGCTTCGACCAGCCGACCGGCCGCAGCTCCTGCCAGGTGAGGCCGAGATCGATCACGCTCTCGTAGATCGCGGCGAGATAGAGCGCCTTGCGCAGCTTGAAGCCGTGCCGCGCCTCGACATAGCTGCGGAAGTCGGGATAGCCGGCGCCGCGGTACCAGCGCTCGCGATGGATGCGCGCCAGCAGGCCGCCGAGGCGAAACGCATCGAAGTCGCTCGCCTCGGCGATCTCCGCCGCCAGCCGGTGCGCCTCGGCTTCCGTGACGTTTTCGATCTCGTGCGCGGTGCAGGTCAGCGGATCGGGCGCCAGCACGTCGCCTTTCAATGCGCGCGCGAGCGGGACATGAGTCCCGGAGACGGGAGTCTTGGTCGCAAGGTGCATCGTGTCGCCTCTAGCGGATGAAGGCTTGCGTGGGCGCGGCGAAGGCGGCGGGGTAGCGCGTGACGCCGCGCGTCGCCTTGAAGCGGCGGATCGCGTCGCACTCCTCCTCGGGCGTCAGCCGCGGCTGGCGTGCCAGCTTTGCCAGCAGCAGGCGGTTGGCGATCAGTTCGGCGGAACGGCGCTTGTATTCCGCGCCGTTGCGGCCCGCGGCGCCTTCGCCTTCCTTGACGATGGGCTGGGGAATTGGCGCAACTCCGCGCCGCACGATGACGACAGGCATGTCCAGCGACCCTCCTTGGTCTTTGCCAGAGTTTTACTTCTGCAACGTTTCTCCCGAAGCGCAAGGAATCCCGCTTAAGGAGGATTCCGGTTGCGGCGTGCAGTCGAGAGGCGTGCAATCGATTGCAAGCCCCACGACCTGCAACGCGGCGCGCAGGTTGCCGATGTTGGGCGTGCGCTGGCCGCGCGCCCACGCGCCGATCGTGTCCTTGCCCAGCCCGGCATCGAGCGACACCTGTTCGCGCGCCAGTCCGCGCTCCTCGATCTCGCCGACAAGGCGATGCACCAGCGGATCGAGCGCGGTGCTGTGCGGGAGCGTGCTCACATCCTCTCCGCGAGTCTTGCGACGTCGTAGGTGCGCGGCGCGAAGGCGGGAGCGGCGACGGGCGCGCGGCCGAGGCCCAGCGCGATCAGGCGCGAGGCCGGCAGGTAGGGAAACTCCTGCTCGTAGTCGGCCGGCACGCCCTCGGCGCCGTAGCGTTCCGCCAGCACGTCGAGCGGCGTGCGGTCGAGGCACTCGAATTCGGTGCCGACGCCGGGCGACAGGCCGTCGCCGCTGTCGAGCCGCGTCACCGCCAGGGTTGCACCGGCCAGGCCCTCGCTGCCGAGCGTCGACGCCTTGAGCTGCAGCCTGGCCAGCGTGCCCTTCTTGGCGACGAACAGCTTGCGCTGGTCGACCACGACCGTGCCCGCCCGGGGGCCGCGGCGGATCGTGTAGGGCCGGTGGTCGATCACCGTGAAGGCCGCCACGAGTGCGGGCGGCCGGCCGCTGTCGCAGATCGGGCACGGTTCGGGCCCGCCGCCGACACACACGAAGGTCGCCCAGCGCCCGGCGAGCTGCACCGCATGTTCGTAGAGGCTGGGCACCGCCAGCAACCCGTCCTCGTCGAGCGCGCCGTCGAGGAAGGTGATGCGCGCCGGCTCGTTCACGTCGATGCGAAAGCGATGCAGGCGGCGCTGCGCCTCGCGGCGCACCTCCTGCTCCGCGGCATCGCGCGCATAGGCCTCGTGAGCGGCCTTGCCGCGCAGCATCCAGCTTGGTGTCGCGGGAGGCGTTGCAGGAGTCGGGGAAACGGAATCGGGGGCGACGTTGGACATCGAACGGTCCTCCTTGACCGATGGATACGGATGAACAGCGAACGCTTCCGACGTGTAGCCGCTCTCCGCAATCCTGCAAGGATTGTGTCTGGCCTTCGATGTTTGACGGGCGCGGCGCGCTGTTTCATACAGCCCGCATGATCGAGAAGGACACCCACATCGTTGCCCGGCCGGCCGGTATCCCTTTGGCGGGATGCCGGGAAGCGGATCGGACGAACTAGCAACGAACTAGCCGCGCCGATTGTCTGTCTCGGCCTCGCCCCTCAGGGACGAGGCTGTTCGGCGTGGAAGACGTGCCCCGTCACATGCCTCGTCCTCCCCTTTTCTCTGGAGACGAACATGGCACAGAACATCTACGACAATCCCGACTTCTTCGCCGGCTACAGCCGCCTGCCGCGCCAGGTCGACGGCCTCGACGGCGCGCCGGAATGGCCGGCGATCCGCCGCCTGCTGCCCGACCCGAGCGACAAGCGCGTGGCCGATTTGGGCTGCGGCTTCGGCTGGGCGTCGCGCTGGTTTCGCGAACGCGGCGCGGCCTCGGTTCTAGGTCTCGATCTGTCGCAGAACATGATCGCGCGCGCGAAGGCCGACACCAACGATTCCGCCATCGACTACCGGATCGCCGATCTCGACACGCTCGACCTGCCGGCGGCGGCATTCGATCTGGTCTACAGCGCGCTCACCTTCCACTACGTGCAGGACTTCGCGCGGCTGGTCCGCACCATCCACACCGCCCTGACGCCGGGCGGCGATCTGGTGTTCACCATCGAGCATCCGATCTACATGGCCGCCGCGCATCCGCGCTGGACCGCGGACGAGGACGGCCGCAAGACCTGGCCGGTCAACGGCTACGCCCGCGAAGGCGAACGCCGCACCGACTGGTTCGCCAAGGGCGTGCTGAAGCACCACCGCACGCTCGCCACCACGATCAACACGCTGATCGGCGCCGGCTTCGCCTTGCAACGGATGGAAGAGTTCGCGCCCACGCCCGACCAGATCGCAGAGAACCCGAACCTCGCCGAGGAACTCGAACGCCCGATGATGCTGCTGGTCTCGGCGCGCAAGGCCTGACCCCTCTGCCCTGTATGACAGGGCACCTCCCCATTCGAATGGGGAGGCGAAGAGTCATCCTCCTCCCCATTCAGATGGGGAGGTGCCTCGCCTTGCGAGGCGGAGGGGTCATGCGCGACGACGGCCTCATGACCCCTCCGTCGTCGTAAGACGACGACACCTCCCCCGCTGACGGGGGAGGCGAAGAGTCATTTCCCTCCCCATTCAGATGGGGAGGTGGCGCCGTCTGCGGCGACGGTGGGGTCATGCCGGCGCCCCGTGCTCACTCACGCAACTCCGCCGCGGCGACGGCGAGTATCTCTTCGGCGGCGCCGACCGCCACGAAATGGCCGGCGCCCTCGACCGGATGCCACACCGCGCCCGGCATGCGGTCGGCCACCGTCTTGTTGATCGAGGGCGCGACCAGCCGGTCGTCGGTGCCCTGCCAGAAATGGACGCGGCGTTCGATCTTCGTCACGTCGAAGGGCCAGCGGCGGTAGAGAAGCTCGCTGTCGCGGGCGAGGCCATGGCTGCCCTGCGCGAAGCACTCGGCGGACATCAACTGGAACGCCGCCAGCACATTGGGTCGTGCCAGGATCTCGCGGTCGTAGTCGTTCACCGCCTTGCGCACCTGCGCGGCGAAGACCTTGCGGAAGCGCGTCGCGGTGAGGCCGAGCGCGACGTACATCAGGCCGAAGGCCGGCCGGAAGCCCAGCGCCAGCCGGCCGCCGAACGCATCGGCCTTCGACAGACGATCGGCCGCCCAGTTGTCGCCGAACGCGCCGTAGCTGCCGCCGGCGATGCTGGCGACGTGGCGCAGCCGCGCGGGATCGACATAGGCCGCGGCGGCCAGCGCCCACGGCCCGCCTTCCGACCAGCCCGTCACGCCGAACGTGCGATGGCCCAGCGCATCGGCGATCGTCACGAGGTCGTCGGCCCAGCCGGCATAGCTGCGCACGCGCTGGCGCGTCGAGCGACCGATGCCCGGCCGGTCGACCGAGACGAGGCGCAGCCGGTTCTTCGTGGCGGCTTCGGCAAACAGCAGCGCTTCGAGCCGGCTGCTCGGCCCGCCGTGATTGTGGATGACCAGCGGCCCCGCCAGATCGCCGACTTCGAGACAGGCGAGCGTGCGGCCGTCGCGGGTCCTGATGTCGCGTTGCGTCACCCTCGCCTCCCGCCGGTTCCCGCCCGCCTACCCGAAGCCGGCGCGCAGCGCCGTGAGGTAGCGGACGGCCTGTTGCGGCAAGGTCACCGGGCCCTGCGGCGGCGGCGTCATCGAGATGATGCCGTAATGCTCCAGCGTGACGGCCTGCCGGTCGATATGGGCGATGTGCAGGAATTCGAGATGCTTGATGGTCGGGCCGTTGCAGTCGACGCGGCCGTCGACGATGCCGGTGACGGCCTTCTGGAACTCGCGGATCGCGGCGTTGGTCAGCGGGCCGACGATGCCGTCGACCACCAGCAGCGGCTCGACCTTCCGCGACTGCCGCCAGTCGTTGAGGAGAAGCTGCACGTACTTGGCGTCGGGCGGATGGCTCTTCACCGCCTGGCCGACCGGCTTCGTCAGTCTGCTCATGATGTCCTCGCGACGGGCATTCCCGTGATTGACGTTCTCACGCTTCGGTGTCGCTCGGCGGGCCGAACAGGCCGCCGCCCGCGCCCTGCGGCGTCAGCCCGCGCAGGCCCTTCCCGCGCGTCATGATCAGCAGGATGATGCCCAGGAACAGCAGGAACGCCGTCTCCAGGAAGGGCACGCGGATCTCCTGCTTCTGCTTCTGCCGCCGCTTGTAGCAAAGCTCGTAGAGGATCAGCCCGAGCCCGTGGCGGAACCATTTGAGCTGGATGTCGTAGGTGTCGCCGGCGAACACGATGGGCGCGCCGAACGGCACCGACATGTTGGGATCGTAGTCGGTGCCGGGAAAGAACAGCAGCTTGAAGTCGGCGGTGAGCTGCGTGAAGCGCGCGATCTGCGCCACGCCATCGTTCTCCGCCGACTTGGCCTTGATCTCGTAGAACTCGCTCTTCGCGAAGGCGCCGCGGTTGGTGATGATGTCGGGCACGGCGTATTTGCCGGCCTGGTAGCCGTCCAGCATCTGCTTCTTGTTGATCACCCGGCCGAACGAATTGCGCGACAGCCAGTCGGTGACGGTGGCCGGGCCGTTGGTGCCGGGATCGATGAAGATGTCGATGGCGCCCGCCGCCGCGGGCTGGGTGCGGAAGTGGCCGACGATGATGCGCTCGATCTCGCGCTCCATCTGCTGCTGCTCCGCCGGATTGGACCACAGGTCCTTCGGCGACACGCAGTCTCCGTTCGGGTTCAGTCCCATGCAGACTCTCCTCTACGCGCGTCGTCGCCGTCGATCTGACGGACACGCGACGGCGCGGTCAACCTGCGGGAACGAAAGTCTCGCCCGCCGCTTTCGGTACGCGCAAGCGCCGACGGCGCATGGAAGCATCGCGCACGATGCCGATGCGCGGACGGCGTGTCGTCCGATGCGCGCTCAGGAGAGAAGAGCGTAGAGCAGCGCCCACACCAGAATGACGAGCATCGTGCCGACGACGAGCGGCATGAAGTTCGAATCGACGTCGTCGTCTTCGTGCGCCTGCCGATGGAGCCTGTGACTGTCGAAGATCATGTGAACCCCCCACACGCCAACGCAGCAACGCAACGACACAACCATGCGCCCTGCCGGCGGCGGCGGCAAAGCCTTTGCGCGTGTCGTTGTCGCTTTTCAGCGCGGTTGCAAAACCTCAGTGGCTGCGCATGTCCGGGCTCGGCACGACTCTTGCTGCGTATCGATGTTCGCCTCCCCGTCCGAACGGAAAGGAGAAGGCCTCCTCGTCTCTCTCACTCTCTGTCATCTTGAGCGCAGCGAAAGATCTCATCGCCGGTCGCAACCGCCATGAGGTCCTCCCCCCGTCGACGGGAGAGGCCGGTCTCCGTCGTCAGACGCCGCCCGACGGATAGGCGAAGGGATCCTTGGTGCCCGAGGGGAACGGCGGGAGGACCGGGGTTTCCGCGACGTGGACGTTCGGTCCCTTGCCCAACAGGTTGGCCGCGATCTGCGCGCCCTTGGCGGCGAGCGTCGTGCCGAAATGCGACTCGCGCACCAGCGAGGCGAAGGCGTCGGCATTGTGCAGGCGCTGGTAGGAGTTGTTGTTCCGGTAGCGCGCCTCGTAGGTGTAGCCGAGATCGTCGAGCGTCCAGCCGCCCTGCATGTCGCCGATGAAATGCGCCAGCTCGTGGACCAGCACATGCGAACGATAGTCGTCGTGCGACTTGTCGAACTCGGGCGTGAGGTAGATGCGGTCGGCATAGTCGGGCGAGAGCTTGCCCGGCACCTCGCCGCCATGGAGCGTGCCCAGCATGCGGTGCCGCTCCGCCAGGCCGCCCAACCACGTATAGCCGGGATGGCCGGCGACGGCCTGCGGCGTGCGCCACAGCGAGACGAAGATGTCGTCGGCCGGCGGCACGCCCGGGATCGGCTTGCCGACGCGGTTGACCAGCGTGATGCACATGCGCCGAATCATCGTCTCGATTTTCTGCGTCCCGGTCCGGGCATGCCCCGGATCCTTCTCGTGCAGCTTGAAGTGCTTGGCGACCAGCAGGAACTTCAGCCGGTCGGGATCCTCGCGCGCGACGGTGGGCGACGGCAGCCGGCCGGCATAGGCGGTGGCGCGCGTGGCGACGCGCACGGCGCTCAACGCCGCCTGATAGCAGGCCGGCAGCAGCACGCTGCGCACCGTGGCGTGGCGGATCGCGGCCTTCATGATTGCCTGCTTGTCGGCGTCGCTGAGAACCGGCGGCTTGGCGGCCTTCGGCGCGCCCACGGGCGCGGGACCGGCCGCGACGGCACCTCCCGCAGAGGGCCCGGCCGCCGCGGGAATCCCCGCCGTCAGCGAGGCGCCGACCGCGCGGTTCAGCGCCCGCAGGGTCGCCTTGTCGGGCTCGATCTTGCTGTCGCGATAGGGAACCCAGTGCTGCTGGAAGCGCAGGATGGCGTTCTGCGTGCGCGGCCCCGCGATGCCGTCCTCCTTCAGGGGCTCGCCCGGCCCGCCCAGGGCGGCCACGACGGAATTCAGCGACTCCTGGATGGCCAGCACGTCTTCCTTGCGGTTGGTGCCGGTGTAACCCACCGAACCTTCGAGGATGACCGCGCCCGGCAGACGGCAGGGTACACGCGTCTGACCCAAGTCTCCCATCAGGACTCTGAGCTGCATGTCGGACTCCGCTGCCCACGATGGGACGGGCCGATACGCTACCCAGCACCCGCCGGCGGGTAAAGCAGGAGGAGGTGTTAACCCCGGACCGGGAACGGAGGGCGGGACCTGCCCCCTCCACCCTGCGCCGAACGACGGCGGCAAGCGCCTGCACACGGGCCGCAACACGCCCGCTTTCGTCGCCGCCTTTCGACTATTTGTCGTGCGTCGCGATGCTCGTATCGATAGAGTGCTTCCCGGCGGCCACTCTTCGGCGTGTTCCCCCCTTACCTCTCCTGCACCATCGCAAGACAAATGCACGAACTTTTGGTGCGGACGCAAAATGTCACGAACACGCCCACATCCGACCACAGTCGTCAGCAGATAATCCGGCCAGCCAGAACGGGGGGACTGACATGGCTATCCCGACGCTCAGTGGTAGCGTTGAGTTGAACGACGAGACGATAGACGCAGTGATTACGGAGGGGGGAGCGGGCGTTTATATCCTCGGCCCCAACGGCGTGAACGGCGGCGTGTACGTCAGGTTCGTGGGAAGGTCCGACGTCAACCTGCGGGCCCGCCTGAAGCAGCATGTCGGCATGCATTCGCACTTCGTCTACAGCTACGCCGACTCGCCGCTCGCGGCCTTCCAGGCCGAATGCAAGCTCTACCACCACTACGACCCCAGCGAGAACGTCGCCCATCCGGTACGTCCGCGCAACGTCGACTGGAAGTGCCCGCGCTGCAACCTCTTCGACGTGCAGCACCGCTTCCTGGGCGAGCCGGTCAGCTTCTAGGGAGCCGTCTCTAGGCCGGCGGGTCCTTGCGTTCCCGCAGCAGATCGCGCATGTCGATCAGCGCGACCAGGTAGCCGTGATGCCAGTAGGCGCGTTCCGACGTGTTGGCGTCGAGATGGCTCTGCATCTCCGTCGTATCCGGCGCATTCTCTTCCAGCCAGGCGCGCAGTTCGGCGATCCGCCGATCGATCGACTCTGCCAGGGACTGTCGCGGGTTGTGGCGCCGATTCCGGCGAGACGGAACCCGCGACGTAACCGCGGATCGGCGGGCGCACATGGTTTGCGACAGTAGCAGCGCGCGACGGTTCCCCATAGAGAAACGAATTTCCAGCCCGGCGTTCCGAACTTCTCTTGACGTGAATTGCCGCGGAGCGCCGGGCTATTGGAGTACCCCATTCGGATAAGGCCGTTCAGAGGTAGACGACGCATCCCCTCGCCTCCAGCTCGGCAAACCAGGGCGGCGGCTCGAAGCCCGCGACCCAGCGCAGGTCGAGCTTGTCGAGACGCGGCAGCGCCAGCAGGCTTTCGGGCAGGCGCACGACGGGATTGCCGCGCAGGTCGATCTGACGAAGTTCGGGCATCGTGCCGACCGACTCGGGCAGCGTCGCCAGCCGGTTGTTGCGCAGATGCAGCTCGCGCAGGTTGACGAGCCGCGCGATCGACGCGGGCAGCGCCGCGAAACGGTTGTCCGTGGCGCGCAGTTCGACCAGCCCCGCCATCGCGGTGACGATCTCGGGGAAGACCTCGAAGTCGTTCTCGCCGATGTTGAGGTAGCGCAGGCGGTGCAGGCGGCCGAGCGAGCGCGGCAGCGCACGCAGCCGGTTGTCGTGCAGGTAGAGGAAGTCGCTGAGGCCGTCGAGGCGGCCCAGCGACTCCGGCAGCGCCTCCAGCCTGTTATGGCCGAGATCGAGCATGCGCAGCCGGACGAGATCGCCGACCTTCTCGGAAATCTCCGCGAGGTCGTTGTCGGCCAGCACCAGCGTCCGCAGGCCGGTCTGGCGCCAGACCTCCTCGGGCACGGTGCCCAGCCGCTGCTTCCAGAGCGAGAGATGTTCGGGTCCGTCCATCGTCGCAGGATGACGGCGCGCCGCGCCTCTGGCAAAACCGGACGGGGCCTACTCGTTAGTCAGGAGCAAAAGTGGTTCGGCGACCGACCGCGTACCGTGCCGGGGCGACGTTCCTTGCCGCGGCCGCGCTCGTATCGACCGCCGACCGGGCCGCGGCGCAGAGCGCCAAGCAGGAGCGGCCGATTCCCGCCACGCCGGCGGAGAGCCTGACCGCCATCGAGAGCGCCTTCACCCTGCCCAAGCCGCCGCCCCTCACCTTGTTCCCGCACCTGCGCGAGCAGATGAAGGACCAGCCCGCCTTCCTGCGCGACTCGAAGTT
>NZ_HE997181.1:2626833-2642417 GCF_000312425.1 Reyranella massiliensis 521
GCAGCTACTACCGCGACGAGGCGACCGCCGGCCCCGGCTCCTCGCCCCTCAAGGAAGCCTGGGCGGCGGGCGGCTCGATCTCGTTCGAGACCGGCCGGCTGTTCGACGTGCTGTCGCTGGGCGCGGTGCTCTACACCTCGCTGCCGGTCTATGCGCCGGCGGCGTACGGCAACACCGGGCTGCTGCTCGACAACCAGCAGGGCTATGCCGCGCTGGGCCAGCTCTATGCCCGCGCGCGGCTGTTCGAGACGCACTATCTCACGGTCGGCCGGTACTACTACGACACGCCGTTCCTCGGGCCGCACGACAACCGCATGTCGCCCAACACCTTCTACGGCTACACGCTGATGGGCACGTTCGGGAAGCCCGACGGAGACGGGCCGAGCTTCCACTATGGCGGCGGCTGGATCGGCGCGATCAAGCCGCAGGACAGCATCGACTTCCAGGGCATGGCGCGCGCCGCCGGGGCCAACGCCGATTACGGCACGGCGGTGCTGGGCGGCCGGCTGACCTGGGGCAAGGCCTCGATCGGCGCCATCGAGTACTACACGCAGGACACGCTCAACATCTTCTACACCGAGGCCAAGTACGGCCTGAGCCCCGCGCCCGACTTCCACCTGCTCGGCGCCGTGCAGTTCGCGGCCCAGAACAGCGTCGGCCAGAGCCTGCTGAACGGCGGCGTCTCCTTCGCCACCAACCAGCTCGGCGCCAAGGTCGAGCTGGGCTACGACACGGCGATCCTGACCCTGGGCTACTCCGTCGTGAATCCGGGCTTTGGCATCCAGACGCCGTGGAGCGCCAACCCCTTCTACACCGACGCGCAGATCCAGGACTTCCAACGCGCCGGCGAACAGGCGCTGATGGTGGGCGCGTCCTACGTCTTCAAGCATCTCGGCCTGCCGGGCGTGGCAGCGTCGGTCTTCTACTTCAACGGCTGGACCGCCGCCCCCGCCGCCGGCGCGCCGCTGGTCGAGAGCGAATGGGACTTCACGCTCGAATGGCGGCCCGAGTGGAAGCCGCTCGACGGCCTGTGGTTCCGCGCCCGCTATGGCACCAACTCGGTCTGGCAGGGCGGCGCCCTCGCCACGACGGAGGAACTGCGCCTGATCGCAAGCTACAAGGTGAAACTTTACTGAGGGGACGAGCGTCCCGTCTGCTAGCCTCGCTTCCATGGAACTGATCTTCAGGACGGCGACGCTTGCCGAGGGCAAGGACGTCGTGCGCGTCATCCGCGCCGCCTTCACGCCCTATGTCCGCGCTTTGGGGCGCGAGTTTCCGGCCGACGGAACGGCCGAGTTCGCCGAGCGGTGGGGGCGCATCGTGGCGGGACTCGAACGCGGCGACGTCTATGTCGCGTTGGACGGCGACGCGGAAGGCGATGTGGGCGGGGCGCGCATCGTCGGCGCCGTGCGGACGACGCCGCAGGACAACGACCTCTACATCGACCAGATCGCCGTCGATCCGTCGCGGCAGGGCAGCGGCATCGGGAGTTGGCTGTTGCAGCGGATCGAGGAGGTGGCGCGGGCGCGCGGCCTGGGCGGCCTGTCGCTGATGACCGCCGAGATGGCCGTGGCCAACATCCGCCTCTACGAACGGCACGGCTTCGCGATCGTGCGCCGTGGCGTGCTCGAGCGCGAGCTCGACCCGCATCCCCGGGTCTACATGGCGAAGACGTTCCGGCTCGCGGCGTCCTGAGGGACGAGGCCGGCGAGCGGGCCGGCCAGCAGCGCCCGCACCTCCGCCGCCGTCAGGTCGGCGGGATCGCAGTTTTCGTGCGGCAGCTCGACCGGCAAGAACCGCACGCCGGGCAGCGCGCGCATCAGGCGGTCGCGGGCGCGATGGCCGGCGGCGTCGCGGTCGAACATCGGCAGGATGGTCCGCACGCCGCTGAGCCGCGCGATCTTCGCCGCGCCCAGCGACGCGGTGAGCGGACAGACGACGTTCGGCCAGACCTCGTAGACGCGGGCCAGATCGAACACCGACTCGACCACGACCAGCGGCCGCTCGGGATCGGCCCACGCCTCGCCCAGCCAGACCTCGGGGCTGCAACGACCGTCGAGCGTGTACATGAGATAGCGCAGCGTGACGTGTTCGTGGACCGTGCGGCCGTGCAGCCCGCGCAGCCGGCCGTGATAATCGCGCACCGGAAAGCAGAGCCGCTGACGCAGCGGATCGAAGCGCAGGTCGAGCGCCGCCGCCACCTCGTAGGGAACGCGGCGCGCGGCGAGATAGGGATGCACTTCGCCATCTGCAAAAGCCGGCTCGAACTCGGCAAGCCAGGACTCGGGGAACACAAAGTCCTCGCGCTGCCCCCACGTTCGTTCGTCGAGCGACGGCGCAGGTGCAGGCGCGGACGCCGGACTCCCCGCTGCCAGCACGGCCAGCGCCCCCTTGAAGTCGAGCCGCCGCCCGCTCGCCCTCTGCCGTTCGAGATGGCGCATCTCGTACAGAAGATCGAACGGCACGCCATGCCAGTGGCAACTGAAACAGGTGCAGAGCCCGCTTGCGAGCTTGAGCCCAAAGCTCCCCCGCCCCGACCCGTCGCGATGCCGCCACGGCCCCAACGGACATGCCCCCGTCAGCCATCCCGTGCGCCGCGTCTCCACGGCCGCGAGGCCCAGGCAGCGCAGGAACGCCTTGCCGGTGTCGAGGTTCATGACACCTCCCCATTCAAATGGGGAGGTGTCAGCGTCTGCGCTGACGGAGGGGTCATGACCCCTCCGCCTCGTCAGACGAGGCACCTCCCCCGTTGACGGGGGAGGCGAAGAAAGCAACGCCCCTCACACCCGCTTGTGCAACGTGATCGCCCGCGTCTCGCTGCGGGAGACGTCGAGCACCTGCTCCTTCTGTTCGCCGGTGAGATGGCGGTCGATGTCCACGAGGTTCACCCGCGCGATGCGCAGGAACGTCTCGCTGCCGAGCAGCGCCGCGAGCCGCGGCATGTCCTTGACCGCGCGCACCGTCCGCCCCTCGGCCTCGACCTCGACGAAGAAGTGGCGGCCGTTCTTCACCGAGAGATCGTCGGCCACCAGGCGGTCGCGCACGACGCCCAGCCTCGTCTCGAAGTCGCGGATCAAACGGCGCGCGCTCTCGACATGCTCCTGCAGGAGCCCAAGCGCGTCGATTTCCTTGGCAAGGGTGTCGGTCGTCCGGGGCACGTTGATCCTCCTTGATCGTGTGCGATGTGACGAGGCCCAACGCTACGCAACGGCGCGGCGTTGGCAAATCCTTTCGCGGCCGTTCAGCGTTTCTTCTTCGCCCCCGCTTTAGCCGCCCTCGCCTTCACCTTGCCGTCGTTGAAGGCGACGGCCGCGCGCACCAGCGCCTCGAACGCCGCCGCGTCGATCCTGTCGTCCCGGCGGATATCGATGGCCCGCCGCACGTTGCCGTCGAGGCTTGAATTGAACAGGCGCGACGGATCCGCCAGCGCCGCGCCGTTGGCGAAGGTGAGCTTCACCACCTCCCTGTAGGTCTCGCCGGTGCAGATGATGCCCGCCTGCGACCACACCGGCACGCCGCGCCACTTCCACTCCTCCACCGCATCGGGCGCGGCCCGGCGGATGAGCGCGCGGACCCGCGCCAGGGTCTCGCCGCGCCAGTCGCCCAGCTCCTTTATGCGCGCGTCGATCAGCGCCGAGGGCGAGTCTCCGCCGCTGCTGGTGCCGCTCACAGCCGTTCGCCGGGCAGCCGGCTCGCCTGCCGGATCCAGTCGCCAAGCTGCGCCTCGTCGAACGGATCGTCCTCGCGGATGTCGACGTAGCGCACGTCCTTGTGCTTCGACGCGCCCGGCGGCACCGGCTTCAGCGAGGCGCCGCGGAAGAAGGCGACCTTCACGTAGGCGGTGAAGCAATGGAAATTGAGGAACCAGCCGTCGCCCTCGATGCCATAGAAAGGCGAGTTCCATTTGACCGCCTTGTGCACGCCGGGAACGGTGCGCACGATCAGCGCGTCGAGGCGGCGGCCGATCTCGCGCTTCCAGCCCGGCATGGCCGCGATATAGGACTGAAGCACCGCATCGCCCTCGCCCTTGGCGATCTGCGGATTGCCGCCGGCCAGCAGCACCGGCTTCTTCGTCGCGGCGACCTTCTTCTTCGCGGCCTTCGCCCTAGTTGCCGGCTTGGTCATGCCGCGCGCGCCAAAACCTGTTCGAGGTTGGCGAAGAACCTCGGCCAGCCCTGACGTGCGCCGCCATAGGCCTGCTTCTGGTCGGGCCGGAAGCCCACCTGCTCCATGCGCAGATGCGTGGCCGCGCCGGATGGCGTGCCCGCGGGCGTCAGCGTCCAGGTGACGATGGTTTCGACGCCGTGCGCGGCCCAGGTGTAGGCGAGCGTGCGCTGCGGCTCGACCGTGCGGACCTGGCATTCGACCGTGCCCCAGTCGGCGCGCAGGCTGAAGCGATGATCGACGGCCGGCTTGAAGTCGTTCTTCATCAGCCACTCCTCGATCAGATGCGGCTGCGTGAGCGCGCGCCAGATCTTCTCCGGCGGCCAGGCCAGCTCGCGCTCGACGACGACGGAGAGCGTTTCGGCGGAATCCGCAGCGGCGGACGCCGCAGAAGCAGAAGCAGAAGCGGGCTTGCTCATTGGTCCATCCTCTTGAGAAGGTTTTCGAGATCGTCGAAGCGGTTCTCCCAGAAGCCGGTCATCTGGCTCGTCCAGTCGATCAGCGGCGCGAGCGCGCGGAGCTGGGCGCTGTAGTGCGTGTGGCGGCCTTCGTGGCGATCGCGCACCAGCCCGGCCTGCTTCAGGACAACAAGGTGTTTGGAGACGACGGGTTGCGAGACCCCGGCGCGCGCCGTGAGATCCCCCACCGTCTTCTCCCCGTCGCGGCACAGCCGCTCGAACAACGCCCGCCGCGTCGGATCGGCCAACGCCCTGAACAGCGTGTCGTGGGTGGTCTGCATCGGCGATCCATATCCATATGGCTATGGGTTATATCCATAGCTATGGAGCTATGGGTTGGTCAAGCAGCGTTCGAGAGCTGGTATCGGGTGCGTCGTAAAGCCCTCATCCTGAGGAGGCGCGTAGCGCCGTCTCGAAGGATGGGAACGAGCTCAGTCCCCGCTCACCTGACGTACTTGGCCCGCATCCTCTTCAGGAAACCCTTGCTGTCGAAGGGCGCGGGCGTACCCGACTCCTCGCCTGCGACGAGAGCGGATTGCAACGCGTGGACACTCGCCTCGTGTTTCTCGAGCAAGCGCAGGTCGGCTTGCACGACATCACTCGCCGAATCGTAGCGCCCAGTCTGGACCTGTGCGTCGATGAATTCAGCAGCGTGATCATCTAGCGAGAAAGAGACGTTCCGGACCAAGGCCTCTAGCTCCATTGGCTAAGTGGGTAAATCCTCAATGATTAGCCGAAACTGCCGGTCGTCCTTTCGAGCGGCGCGAATTTTTGCGTGCGGATATCGATCGCGAACGATAGCAGTCAGAGCCTCACGGTCTTCTTGGGGCATAACGCAGCCGAAGATCACAGAATCCAGCTCCCTTTCGTGAAAGGGAATATCTTCGTACGGTGCGTCAGGGTGCCGGCCATCGCCAGCTTGCAATCTCCACTCGCGCTCATGCGCCCACTCAAGCGCCTTCGTGTAGACCAGCGCGTCAAACACCGCACTGACATCAAACATTGCGAGTCCCGCGGACATATCCGATAGAAATTCACTATCGCACAGACGTGGCATGTCGCGGCTGTACACGATTGGGCGTGCTACTCGCCAGGGGCTGTCTAGATCAGCATGCGCATTGAAGCAAAGTACCACGCCTTTGTGCTGTTCGGCATAGTACGCCCACATCAGTAGACTGTCTGACACTTCGCTTTGACATAGAACCTTGCTTGTTCTCATTTTTGCCCGAGTTTCAACTTGAACGTCAGGCAGAATGCGCATCGAATTGTTATGACCTTCATCAATTACGGGGCCAAACTCGGCATCAAATTGCTCGCGACTCATCTTGGGAAAGGTATCACGATGAGTGGCAATAATCGCGCCCATCTCGTTTCTTGGATGCGGCGTGTAGGGGGCGCTGCCGTACCAAGCGTGCCAGAGCTTTTCGAGACTACGAGCGCGCACTTCTTCACGGTCAACATCGACGTGAAGATCAAACTGAATATCGTAAGGGTCATTGAACAACACAGGCGTTGACCAACGCAACGTGCCGTTCTCCAATACAATTCTCGCCGTGTCTCGCGTCGTGTACTTGTAGAATAAATCGGGCACCGGCTTCGTCATGCGTAGGTCAGCTAATGCTTCCACTGCTACCCGGCAGATGCTTGCTCACTGCACTTGCTGCCTCTGACAATTTTTCCCATCCTTTCAATGCCACGCTAATCACTTCGCTTATCTTGCAGATCTTCGCAAAGCAGCTTGCAACCCAGCTGCTTGCTTGAGAATCACCACCCAACTTAGACAGGTGAATTAAAGTCAATTCTGCTGCTCGCACCTGCCTCAAAAGACCATCGACACCAACGACGTCGTAGTGTTGCACCGCCCATCTCATGCGCATGACTAGCTCGTGCAGCATGGCTTTGAGCACCGGCGGTATCTCCGGGTCGGCCAGTATTTCATCCATTTCCTTCAGCTTGTTCGCTATCTCGTGGAGAGCTATCCGCGACAAATGAAGCTCGGGAAAGTTAGCTGCAATCACTGGCTCGACAAATAGCAAGAAGCGAAGCTGGTCGACGGGCGTCTTGTTTACCAGATTGGTTGAGGACGATTGCTGTACGCCGAAGCTCATCCATTCACGCATCGTCCGGACTAGATTGCTAACCATCACAATGGTGTCTTCTGTCTGGCTAGGGGCTCTAGACATAGCAGCTTCGAGCCGATCAAGAGCTTCGTGCAAAGTGTCAAATGTTCGCAAAATTATGCGCTCATCCTTCGTCCCAAGAACGGCGAACCATACTTCGCGTACTATTGGAGCAGATGAGCTATTAACTTTAGCTGCCTCCACTACCTTTGAATACGTCGTGAATAGTAGCCGGGCGAGTGTCTGTGTCTTGTCGATCTTGAATGTACCGTTAATGCCGTCTTCGCCTGTCATTGCGTCCCCCAATACAAGGAGCTTAGACGCTTTGATGCAGGTCGTGAAGGCATCAAGATCATCTACCCATGAGGAGAAAAGCGCGCCGCTGCGATGGAGATTTCACACTTCCATTCTTCGAGACACGGCCCGTTAGGCCGCTCCTCAGGGTGAGGGCTCCCCCCCTCACTCCACCTCCAGCTCCTCCACCTTCTCCGTCACCTCCGAAAAGTCCGTCGTCCAGTCGAAGTTCCAGTTCACGGTGAACGAGCCGGTCTCGCCGTTGCGGCCCTTCAGGATCGAGACTTCGCGCTGCTTGATCGTCTCGGCGCTCTCGGGCTGCATCAGGCCCAGCGCCAGCGAGGAGAGTTGCAGGATCGCGTCGCTGTAGCCGATCTCGTCGCCGGTCTGCGGCGGCTTCTTCTGGTTGCCCCCGCTCCCGCCCGAACTTTTGGGCGGCCGCGCGAACTGCCACGAGCACGCCGTTGGCGCCAGGTCGCAGATATGCTGCTTGATCAGCGAGGCGTTCTCCGCCACGCGCTTGAAGCGGTCGCGCTCGGTGGGATGCGTGAGCAGATAGGCGCCGTCGATCACCACGAAGTCCGGCTTGAGCTGGCGGCAGAGCGCGTGCAGGTCCGCGACCGACGCGGCGAGGTTGCCGTCGACGACATGGAACGGCACCGCGCTCTGCGACGTCTCGACGAGGACGTGCTTCATCTGCCGGTATTGCGTCGTCGTCAGCGCGGCATCGCGGATGCCCTTGAACGGCAGCTTCGCGTGGATGGCCAGCAGGCGCTGCACGATCGTAAGCGGCTTGATCTCCATCGAGACGAACAGCGGCGCCTTGCCCTGCACCGCCCAGGCATGCAGCGCCATCCACAGCATGAACCAGGTCTTGCCCGCCGCGGGACGTCCCGCCAGCCCGATCATGTCGCCGGTGCCGAGGCCGCCCGTCATCGCGTCGAGCGTCGGCCAGCCAAGCTGCAGGCCCATCGTGCCGGCGTCCATCATCTTGGCCTTGAAGGCCTGCATGATCGCGTCCTGCGCGCGGCGATAGTCCATCACCAGCGCGCCGTTGTTCTGCACCGACAGCGCCATCACCGCGTTGCCCAGCACGCTCAGCGCCTCGCGCGGATTGGCATTCGCGCCGGCGAGATGCTTGTGATGGACTTCGGCCAGCAGCGCTAAAAGGCTGCGGTGCAGGTGGTTGTCGCGCGCGCGGTCGAGATAGAAGGCGGCGGGCTGCGTCTGCGCCGCGAGATCGAAGCCGGTGTCGGCCTTGACCAAGGCGAAGTCCGGCAGCGTGCCGTAGGTCTTCACGTGGCGGTCGAAGTAGCTCCACAGGCGCTCCTCCTCGCCTGCGAAGAGATGCGCGACCGGCCCGTGCTTCAGCAGCGTCTCGACCCGACCCTCGGCGATCACCGCCGCGAGATAGCGCTGTGCGGAGGAGAGCATCAGTGAAGTTCTCGCATGGAACTCTTGCCGTCTCGCGCGACAGGAAAACAAGCACGCCTCATATCGCGACCTCGAGATAGTGGTTGCGCAGCAGGTCGGCGACGAAGCCGCCATATTCGCGGCCCGCGTCGGCGAGGCTCGGCGCGTAGAGCACGGTCTGCAGCCCCGACGTGCTCCCCCCGCCGCTCCAGCGCGCGGTGAGCAGCGCCGTGAGCTGCGCCACCCGCCAGGCCGGCGCCTCGCGCACGGTGGCGCGATCGGGCACGAAGTCGGGGATCAGGAGACAGGTCGCGGCGATCGGCACACCGGCCGCCACCGCCTCCAGCGCATCGAGCAGCGGCACGACGCGGGCCCGCACGAAGTTGCGCGACAGGCAGCCCGCCATCGCGCCGATGCGCTGCAACGGATCGAGCGCCGGCGCCTCGCCGGTCAGCAGGAGGCCGCAGCGCCCTTCGCCACGGTGACGGTGGAACCGCGCCAGCCACGCGCGCTCCACCGCCGTGAGCGCCGGCAGCTTCTGCCACAGCAGATGCACGGGGATCCCCGCATCCCGCGCGATGGCATCACGGTTGGCGATCAACGCCGCATGCCGCTCCGGGTCGAGCACGCCCTGCGGCCGCACCCACGCCTCGCCGCTCATGCCGCGATCCCTTCCAGCGCCAGCATCTCGCGGTAGGTCATGATCAGCCGCTGGGGGCGCGCCACTCCAGAGGCGCGGTCATCACCATGAATCGCGCGACTGGAGTCGCGCGCGCCCGGCAGTCGCACCGTTCCCGCAAAACCCTCTGCCCGAATAGCGCCGCTTCGCGCGAAGTAGCTTTCGCGCTTTAGCGGTGCGTCTCGAAGGGTGGGCGCGAGCGCGATGCCCGCGACCGCCCACTCGGCTTCCCTCAGGGCTAGCCCGTTGAGACGCCACCTAGTGCAAGGCTTCTCAGAGTAAGGTGTTGGCTTGGAGCGGTGCGCCCTCACCGCCAGCGCCGCCTCGACATATGGCACAAGATAATCGAGCCCCGGCACGTCCACCCTCCTTGGTGTCTGTTGCGTCGTACTTTCCTCGACTAGCCGCCTCGCCCGACAGCGGCAAGTTTTCCTGGTGAAAACAATGCGGAGCTGCCGGTTCTCTGGGGTTAACCATGGCCCGGAGTATTGGCGAGATTACCAATTCACGAAGCTAGTCACAGACCGAGTCTCTCGCCTTCGTTTCATTAGCCATGGTTTACACTTGGGACCGTCGATTGCCCTTGGCAGAATTATGCTTGCGACACATCAAAGCCGCATTCTCCAGCCGGCTCCTTCCACCTTTGCTATGAGGATGAATATGATCGATGGTGAAGTCGTTCCAATTTAGCTTAGTGCCGCAAGTAGCACAGGAACGATTGGCAGAGCTGTTCCAAATGATGCGGCGCTGCTCAGCACTGAAGCCTCGTTGTGCGTCCTTGCTAGAAAACAAGCTACCCAAAATGCCGCGCAGAATCTGCTCGCGCTTACGACGCTGATTTACGTCGTCTGTCATCTGCGATACAGTTAATAGATAATCCCGGTATAATTCTTGGTTTGGCCCCGCGCCCTTTGCTTTCCGTTGGAGTTCGCGAACCTCATCGACTGTAGCCGCAAAGGATTGAAGCAAGTCCCACGCTAGAGTGTTGCGGCGCCGATCCGTAAGGATCATCCCCTCGGCTTCAAATTTTCCAATCAGTATTGTAAGTGAGTAGAAATCCGTGACTTGACGAAGACGGGTTGTTTTCAAGTGAGGAAACATCCAGTTTACTCGATTAAGCGTAGCAGTAGCGAGTCTAGACGCTTTCTGTGTCTGACGACTATCGTATGATTGGGTGTCCATTACTCGATCTAACGCAGTCTTCTTATTTAGTACGTCACCTTGCGAGAGCGACAACATCAGCTCGCAGATCAATTCGACATGCTTCATACGACTCGTCTGACCAGGGCTGAGAATTCGCTGCCGAAGGAAGTATGGTTCGAATTTATGAGCGAGACGCGCTGCCTCTTTTAGGAATGGACTTTGATAATACTTTGCATGGCGTTGTTCTTGTCGAGTCAGCGCCTTTCCCGTTGAATTGATACGTACGAATACATCAATGATGTCACCAATATCGCCATCCACCTCAATCACCGGAACTTCATAGCCAAGAATGCGTGATTGCATGCGCCGACGCTTCAGCATTGACCAGTCTACTTTTTCGGGGGAACTATCGTCACTTAGCTGCGCGCGCGCTTCATAGCGTTGCCCACGTATGGCGCCTGTGTACATAAAGATGGATTCTAGGCGCTGCTTTCCATCGATTACGTCGTAGACCAAGTCGCCATCATCTTCCCGGCGGTAAAGAAAGATGGCCGGAAGCGGATAATTCCGCAGGATGCTCTCAATGAGCTTTGCTCGGTCCCGGTCTCTCCAGACCGACTGACGCTGGAAACCTGGGGCTAAGTTCAGGTGGCTATTCTGATAGAGATTCGTTAATTCGAGAACACTCTTGGTTGTTGTCTTATGCTTCAATCCGCTCTTCTCTGGCATCTTCATCATCTCCCCGCCGATGGTGCACGCTAAGCAGCCATATCTAATCCTTGTGCAGGTTCCGTGCAGTGGTTGCAATGGGGTATATCCTCGCCACCTGAACGATCATCGAAGCCCTGGCGAAAACTCGACACGCGAAGGAGCGGCCCGCTCTGTCATTGGCGACGCCCCCTTCGAGCGAGAGCATCTCGCGGTAGGTCATGATCTCGGGTCGAAGGCGTCCAACAAAGCCCTCACCGTGAGGAGCGCCTGGTAGCGCTTGTGAAAGCGCCATGAGCGGCGCGTCTCGAAGGGTCGGCCTCAGGCATAGTGCTGGCGCCTACCCTTCGGCTTCGCTCAGGACAGGTCCTTCGAAACGCCGCGCTTTGCACGGCTCCTCAGGGTGAGGTGGCTTGTCGATCAGGCGCCGCGCGGCCTCGACATGCGTCACGAGATTGCCGAGCTGCGCCACGTCCACCCTCCTTGGTGCGTGTTGCGTCCTGCTTTCCTCGACTAGCTACCTTGCGGAGCCGCGGCAAGTTTTCTCCGCGGTCTGTAAACCCGTTTAACATGCGCTCAGGACACCCAATAGTCGACGGCGCACAAACTGGGCCGCGCAAGCAAGTCAGGAAAGCCGATAACTTACAGGAATCAAGCTCACCACTCTCCATGCAGGGCTAGCCCCTATGCTTCGACCCGAAGCGAGTTCGCTCGCAATCGACATTTTCAAAGTCTGAGAGGCTAATCCCCAGATTTTTCCCATCGATATGCGAAGCCATCTCGGATCGCCCTTCCGATCTTCCGAGCCATAGATACAATAACAGATAATTCTCTCGCGAAGGTTGCGGTCAAATTTCCGCAAGAATGGTCGCTATGCATCCTCTCGAGCCGCATCTTATGGAAATGAAGGAATCGCTGGTTAGAGAGGCAATCGTCTTTCCATTCATTCAGCGCCTTGGCTATCAAGTCGCCGGATCGGAACGAGTGAGAACAGAAACTCCGCTGAAGTACTCACTAGGTCGCAAGAAGCTGACCGATCCAGTCCTTAAGGGATTTTGTGACTATGTGTGTGAAGTCGAATCTTACGGGCGGTGGGTAATCGAAGCGAAGGGCGGAGGCGAAAAGCTTACCGACGACGACGCCGAGCAAGCACACACCTACACGCATCACCCAGCGGTTGGCGGCTTCTTCTATCTGGTCACAAATGGCGGCCTGTTTCGCCTATATGATCGTGATCCCAAACGACCGATCATGGAATGGACGCTTGGCGAGATGGATGCCAAATGGGCGACAATCGAGAATCTGCTTAGTCCCAATGCCATCCGGCGTCGCGCTCAATCCTATAAGATCGACATTGGAAAGCCTTTGGCCCCTGGTCTTGGTTCTCAAGCGAAAATTTTGGGCGGCTTCTTAACGTATGACCAACACCTGACGAATAGTCCCGAGGCGGCTGCGATACTCGAGAAATTTGAGGGCTTCCGCGGAACAATTACTGGACGAGAAGTCGTGCGGACGGACGCCGGGCTAATTCGAGCACGAGTCGAGATCGTCGGCCCTTACAAGGAATGGGACGACCTCAACAAAGCTGCGGGGATCACTGGTTACGATTTTGAGAGTGCCGTCGAATTCATCTCCATCGACCCGGATCGACCGTCAATCTTCCAAGGTACGACTCAAGGCAAACTGGCAACGGGACAAATTACTCGCTTCCCCGGACAACCGCCCCAGCGGTTGCCCATGGGCGTCATCATGACGGCGAATACAGAAGCAGTAGGCTTCATTGAACGAGACAAGTTCAAAGGAAACTTTTTCATATCATACGACTACACGCCCGACGATGATCACCCGCTTGATCTATCATTGCTCGAAGGCCCACAAAAAGCGCAAATCGATCAGCTTCTGAAACTCCAGCCTCGTGCCAACGTCGAAGACCTGATGCGGCAGCTAGTTCCGCAAGTTCTTTCGCAAGTGCGCGTCAGCTCAGACGGCTCCTTCGAAATGGTAGTTCAGTAGGCATAGCGAATCACTCACCAGCAACTAACGCCGGCAGCTTCTGCCACAGCAGATGCACGGGGATCCCCGCATCCCGCGCGATGCTCTCGCGGTTGGCGATCAACGCCGCATGCCGCTCCGGGTCGAGCACGCCCTGCGGCCGCACCCACGCCTCGCCGCTCATGCCGCGATCCCTTCGAGCGCCAGCATCTCGCGATAGGTCATGACGCGCCGGTCGACTGACCCCACTGTCGCCGTAAGACGGCGACACCTCCCCATTTGAATGGGGAGGTAGATTTCTCCTCCCCCGTCGGCGCGGGCGGAGGGGTCAGGGGCGGCAGTCGGCGCGAGACCGTGAGAGCGCACCAGCAAGCCTCGCACCGCCTCGATGTGTTTCACGAGAAACCCGAGATGCGGCAGGTCGGGCGACTTGAACGCGCCGTGATGCTTCTCCGCGGCGCGCACGAAGGCCGGCCAGTGCGCCAGGGCGTAACGCACCGCCCGCTCCGCCTCGCCGGCGCGCAGCGTGCGCACGAGGTGGCGGAACTGGCCGCGCATCTTGTGGGTGATCGGCGCCGACGGCCGCGCTTCCCGCCACAGCGTTTCCAGCGCCGCAACCTTCGTCGCGGCCCGCGTTGGGGCTGGCGTTGGGGCTGGCGTTGGAGCGGGTGCCGCGGCGGCCGGCGGGCCGCACGCAATCTTGGTTTCTTCCATAGGTTTGATTCTGAAGGTTTGAAGGGTGGGCCCTGCAGGGCTCGCCCGGGTGAGCCCCCGGGGGCCCGCCTGGGTGGGCCCCTGCGCGCCCACCGCTCCGCCCACCGCTCCGCCTACCGCTCCGGCCGCCGCGACGCGCAGCAGCGCCTCGGTCGGCCGCACGAACAGCGAGACCTTGCCGGCGAATCCGTGCTGCTCGCGCACGATGAAGCCGCGCGCTTCCATCGTCGCCAGCACGCGCCGCAACTGCTTCAACGAACAGTCCAGCTCGACCTGCCATTGCGCGCGCGTGAGCGTCACCCACCTGTCGCCGCCGTGGCGGACCTTCGTGTAGCGATGCCAGCGCAGCAGGCGATGCAGGAAATGGCCGGAGAGCAGGTCGCCTGCCGCCGCGATACAGCGATGGAGAGGCACGCAACGATCGCTCATCGGTTGGCCATCCCGTGCTGGCGCCGCACATAGTCGCGCAGCAACTGGTTCACGTGCAGCAGCAGCGCCGGCACCGCGCCGTTGTTGAGAAGGTTGGCATCGACCTCGAAGGCGGCCTGCTCGGGATCGGGCGCCGCGGCAAGGCCGGAGTCGGCGCCGTCGCGCTCGCCGGCGCCCTCGTCGGTGCGGACGATGCGCCAGACCAGCCCGCCCAGCGCGCGCACCATGTCGACCTCCTCGAAGCGGCTGCAATCCTCGGCGACGACCGGCCCGGCCTGCAGCATCGGCTCGACCGTGCCGCGCCAGCACTGCACCCAGAGGTCGGGCCCGATCATGTCGCGCCCCCAGCCGTTGGCCAGTGCATGCAATGCATGCCGGGGCGTGCGCCCCGCCAGTTCGCGCACCGGCCGCGTCTTGAGGTCGCCTTCCAGGCAGCGCTTCACATAGTCGGGCGGCCGCCCTTGCGCGGCGATCAGCGCCCCCAGCATGGTCTTCAGCGGCTCGCCGAAGCGCAGCCGCCGGAAGCCGTGGCGCAGCACCAGATGATCCGCCACGGTCGATTTGCCGGATCCAGGCGATCCAGTCAGAGCCAGCACCAGCACGCCACCCTCCTTGGTGATTGCGTTGCGTCGCGTTCTGCGATGTCGTGCCTTCCTCGACTAGCCACGCCTGCGGGCGGCGGCAAGTTTTTCGCCGGGAACGACCGGGGGAGCATCCGATGATCGACGCGGCCTACGTGCGGCGCATGGCACGCTACAATCGCTGGCAGAACGAAAGCCTCTACGGCGCGGCGAACCGTCTCTCCGAGGCGGAACGACGGCGCGACCGCGGCGCCTTCTTCGGCTCGATCCACGCGACGCTGGCGCATCTCGTCTGGGCCGACCGGCTGTGGCTCGCCCGCTTCGAGCAGACGCCGCCGCCTACGACGACGACCACGCCCACGACCATGACCACGACCACGATGGCGCCCACGATGGCAGAAGGGCTGGCGGCCTTCCCGACCTGGCCGTCACTGCAGGACGCGCGCGTCGCCTGCGATGCCGAGATCGTGCGCTGGGCCGATGCGCTGACGCCGGACGGGCTGGCGGGCGACCTCACCTATTATTCGATGAGCGCGCATCGCGAGATCAGCGGCCTGCGCTGGGTCTTCGTCGCGCATTTCTTCAACCACCAGACCCATCATCGCGGCCAGGCGCACTGTCTCCTCACCCAGTGCGGCCTGAAACTGCAGGACACCGACCTGCAATTGATGCCGGAGTAGCGGCGCCGTGATGCCGATGTGAATCGCCTTCGTCCGTGCAATCGATTGCACGGGCCACCGCCTGCTAATTCCCCAGATGCCCGAACCGGCTGCCGGGGGTGAGCCACGTCACGAAGGAGTTGCCGTCGACGGCCCAGCCTGGGGAGCCGCCCATGCCCGGGCCGCCGCCGCCGTTGCTGGCCGTGCTGCCGGCGCTGCCCGGCTGGCCC
>NZ_HE997181.1:2642682-2654794 GCF_000312425.1 Reyranella massiliensis 521
CCGCCGCCGTTGCCGCCGTTGCCGCCGGTGTGCCAGGTGATGGGGCCGCCCTCCTCGCCGCCGCGCGCCACGGAGACGCCCGCGCCGCCGGCGCCGGCGCCCGCGAAGGAGCCGTTGTTGCCCGGGCCGCCCGGCGTGTAGCCCGCATTGTTGATACCGCCGCCGCCCGTGCCGCCGCCGCGTCCACCGCCGCCGCCCGAGCCGCCGATGAAGAGATTGAGGTCCCAGTCGATATAGTCGCCGCCGACACCGCCGCCGCCGCCGCCGCCGGCGATCGTGCCGTTGTTCGTGACGTTCAGCGTGTTGCGCACGTACATCGCAAGTCCGCCCGCTTCGCCGTTGATGCCGGCCACGCCGTTGCCGCCCTGGCCGCCGCGCCCGCCGACGGTGCGGCCGGCATTCACGGTGAGGTTGATCGCCGAGCCCGCCGGCAGCCCGCTGCAGGTCAGGGCCGCGACGCCGGTGTACGCCGAGTTGACGTCGGCATCGAGGACGACGTTGCCCACCACCGGATCGATGCCGTTCCAGCCCATGTATGTCGCCAGCGTCGACATGCTCAGGTTCGTAACGGCGGTATTGTAGGTGAAGTCGAAGCGGAACGACTTGAAGTAGACCTTCTTCCAGAGGCCGCCGTCGTTGGTCCAGATGCCCTTGACCGGCTTCCACACGCCGGCGTCCTTGACGTGGATCGCCGTCGCCCTCTTCCAGGCCCCGGCGTTCTTCACGAATGTCGACTCGTTCGCCATGGCCCTACACCTGGTACCAGATATCGCCGTTGTTGCCGCCGGACGGCGCCGCGGTCGAGACGGTGCGCTGGCCCTTGCCGTTGAGGCCGGGCGCGATCTTGGCGTCCGTGACCTGGCCGTCGGCGATCTTGATGGTCGTCACGGCATCGTTGGCCAGCTTCGCGGTGGTGACGTGGCCGTCCCAGATCTCGTTCACGCCCACCGCGTTCAGCACGGCAAGCCCGCCCAGGCCGAGATTGACGCGAGCCGCCCCGACATTGTTCGCGCCCGTGCCGCCCACGGCGATGCCCAGCGCGGCAATGCCCGTGATGCTGCCGCCGGTGATCGACACGCTGTTGCCGTTCTGCGTCGCCATCGAGCCCAGCCCGAGACTGCCGCGCGCCCCGGCGGAGTCGGTGGCGCCGGTGCC
Source organism: Reyranella massiliensis 521 (assembly GCF_000312425.1). Classification (GTDB taxonomy): domain Bacteria; phylum Pseudomonadota; class Alphaproteobacteria; order Reyranellales; family Reyranellaceae; genus Reyranella; species Reyranella massiliensis. The sequence continues at coordinate 2,643,838 of NZ_HE997181.1, forward strand.
GCCCCAGGCCAGCGGCACGACATTCGCCGTCGCCACCACGCCCAGCCCGAGATTGCTGCGCGCGCCCGCCGCCGTCGTGGCGCCCGTGCCGCCGCCGGCAATCGAGATGCCCTGCGTGTAGAACACGCCGTCCCATAGCTTCTCGAGCAGGTAGGTGGAGGTGTTGAACCGCATCGCGCCGTTCGGCAGGTTCGACGGCAGGCTGCCCGTGCCCAGCATCGTGATCGCGGCATTGTCGCGGTCTTTGATCATCTGCATCACGTCGGTGTAGAGCGATGCGTTCTGCGGATTGTTCCAGTCGGCCATCTCGATCTCCTGTATTCGCCTCCCCATTCAAATGGGGAGGTGTCAGCGTCTCCGCTGACGGAGGGGTCAAAGCGGCGAGAGGGTCATGACCCCTCCGCCTCGCAAGACGAGGCACCTCCCCATTTGAATGGGGAGGCGGTTGTCAGTATCCCCGTGCGGTCCAGCTCACCTGGCCCGAAATGCGGTTGCCGGCGGCGTCGAACAGCAGGACCTTGAAGCTCGTGGGATACGGCACGCCCGCGAAGTCGTAGATCGCGTAGCGCGCCGCGGTGCCCACGGGCGTGGTCTGGATCGAGTTCACCGAGGTGAACGGCGTGTTGAACAGGACGGTCGTGCCGCCGCTGTCGCCGGCGCCGGCCGAGACCAGCCCGGCATCCGTCTTGGTCTTGGAGGCGAGCTTCACCGACATCCCGCCGATCGCGCACACTGCGCCGGTGCTGACGAAGCCCAGGGTCACGCGCAGATGGCGGAAATTCGCCACGTATTGCTGCGATCCCGTGCCGACCATGGTCCAGGCCAGCCCGTCGAGGCTGCTTTCGAGCGTCGTGGTCATCGCCACCGCGCCGGAGACGTCGGCCTTGCTGACATTGATCGTCACCAGCGTGGCGTCGACCGTCGAGCCGTAGTCGAAGCTCTCCCGGTAGGAGGCGGTGCCCGGTCCGGGATCGAGCCAGTCGAGGTAGCCGGCGTCGATCTGGTCCTGCGGCTGGTCCCAGCCGCGGTTGGTGAAGTGCGTCAGCCAGGTCTCGCCGGTATGGGTCGGGCCGTAGAGCACGCCGCCCTGCAGGGTCATGTTGACCTTGGCGCCGGCGAAGACCGACGGCCATTCGACGCGCAGCAGGTAATCCGGCGGCTGGCTGACCACCGCCGTCACCGAGGTCGGCACGCCTTCGTTGCCGCCGCTGTCGACCGCCGCCACCCAGTAGGTGTAGGTGCCGGCCGCGCTCTCGAACACGCTGGTGAAGGTGCCGGACTTGTCGCCGATCAGCGTGCCGGTGGACCATGCGCCGCCCTTCTTCACCACGTAGCGGTCGATGGGCAGCGCCGAGGTGGCGCCGCTCCAGCGCAGCAGCACGTTGTTGTCGATCACCTGCGCGGTCAGCCCCGAGACGGCGGTCGGCGCGGCGACATTGAGCGTGGCCGAGCCCGGCGCACCGGCGTTGCCGGCCTTGTCGATGCCCGCCACCCAGAAGGTGCGGCTGCCGCCCCAGCGCACCGGCGAGGTGAAGGTCGTGCCCTTGACGCGCGAGACGAACGCGCCGCTCGCCCAGTCGCCGCCCTGGCGGATTTCGTACTCCTCGACCTGGAAGGAGGAGGCGCCGCCGGTCCAGGCGATCTTGTAGAGGTCGGACTCCAGCGCGACCGAGACCGAGGGCGTCGGCGGCGCAGCGACCACCACGTCGAGGCTTGCCGGCACGAGGCTGTAGATGCCCTGCGGCCGCGTCACCGCCGCGACCCAGTAGGTGTGCGTGCCCGCGCCGACGCCCTTCTCGGTATGGCGCAGCTCGCGCGGCGCGCCGACCTTGGTGGCCCCGGCCCAGCTCGCGCCGCGGCGCACCTCGTAGTGATCGACGTTGAGGTCTTCCACCGCGTCCCATTTGATGGCGATGCCGTCGGGATCGTAGACGGACTGCAGGCCGGTGACGTTGCTGGGCGGGATCGCGGTGGTCAGCGTGATGTCGGGCGCTATCATCCACGCGCTGGTCTTGCCGTTCAGCGCCTTGGCGCGCACGCGGAAATCGTAGACGCCTTCCTGGCTGTCCTGATACTCGATGCTGGTCATCGAGGTCGTGCCGATGGTCTGGTAGTCGAGGTCCTGCGGCCCCTTGACCTGCACCTCGTAGGCATAGACGCGGCCGTCGTCCGACTTCTCCCACGACAGGATCGCCGCCGCGCGCACCGCCGAGCCCACCTGATAGAGCCGCATCATGGAGGATGGCCCGGTCGGCGGCACGATCGGCCCGGTCGGCGTCACATTGTAGGGCGGCGGCGGGACGACGATGCCCTTCTCGACGCGATCGAACTTGGCGGGGTCGTGGAACACGCCCATCGCCTCGAAGGTCGCGGGCCCGACCTCGATGTTGGAGACCAGCAGGAACTGCCGCGCCTCCAGCGACGTCGAGGTGATGGCCCACACCGCGCCGGCCAGCGGCACCTCATGCAGCGGCGTCGACCAGGTGAAGGTCGCGGTCTCGCCCGCCGCGTTGGTGAGCGTGCGCTTCTGCAACGTGCCGTCGGGCATGGTGATGTGCAGGGTGTAGCTGAAAGCCGCCAGCACGGCGTAGGGCTGGTCGACCGTCACGCTGCCGAGCGTGGCCGAGACGATGCGGCCGCCGAAGATCTGCTGCGCGTAGTTCTCGTCGGCGATGGACACGATGTCGCCGGGGAACTTGTCGGCCAGCTCCAGCCCCGACCGGAAATGCACCGTCTCGGTCGCCGTGCGCTCGGTGTCGAGCACCCACTTGCCGGCCCGGATCGCCTGGCCGCGGCTGGTGCAGCCATAGGCCACGATGTCGATCTGGCGCACGCCGTAGAGCGCCACGCCTTCGGGATCGTCGACCCATTCGACGGCGGGACGATAGGCGTCGGCCGGATCGTTCCACACCACCTTGGCCGTGGTGTGCCGCGCCTTGAGCGACGTGCCTTCGTACTTGAACTCGCCGCCCAGCACGTTGGCGTTGGTGAACAGCGCCACCGGCGACTTCGGCATGTCGGCGGTCGCGCGCACCGCGCCCGAGGACCAGAACGGCATGCCGCGGAAGATCGACGCCATGGTGTTGACCACGGCATAGGCTTCCTGGCGGCTGTTCAGCAGCAGGTTGCAGGTGTAGCGCGGCTCCTTAGCCCCGGCGCCGTCGTCGATGCCGAGGTAGGCGCCGCTCTCGTCCACCGCGTCGCAATATTGCGCGATGGTGTAGAGGTCCCACTTCCAGGGATTCACCGACGCGGGATCGAGGCCGAGGCCATAGCGCTCGTTCGTCAGCAGGTCGTAGAAGCACCAGGCCGGATTGTCGGACCAGGCGGTCTTGAAGGTGCCGTTCCAGTCGCCGGTATAGGTGCGGGTGAGCGGATCGTAGTTCGTCGGCACCTTGATCAGCAGGCCCTTGACGTCGTAGGAGCGCGCCGGCGCGGACCCCGAGAACTGCGCCGTGTCGATCTGCATGCCGCAATAGGCGACGTTGGGATGGGCGAGCTTGCCGTCGACCACTTCGGTGATCGAGGTCCAGAAGAGCTGGTCCTTGAACCATTCCGGCGGATCGTCGTCGTTCTCGCGGACGATCTTGATGTCCCACGGCGCGCCGCCGGCCGGCAGCGCGATGCGATAGTCGCGCTGGTAGGTCGAGGTCGTCTTGCCGTGGAAGCCGACATAGTGCGTCTGCACGAAGGCGCCGCCATGCGCCTTGACGGAGATGAAGAAGTTGGACGTGTAGGGGTTGATGTCGCCCGTCACGTTGTTCTGCATGTAGAGCGCGGGCGTCGAGATCTTGACGATGACGGCGTTGGCCTGCGGATTGGAGACGGTGCGCGTGACGCCGCCGTTGGACTTGCGGATCTCCAGCCCCTGCCCGCCGCCCAGCGACACCGTGTTGCGGCTCGACGGGAAGCCCGCCATGTAGCTCTGCGTGCCGAACGGATAGCCGTAGCGCGTGTCGAAGGCGACGCCGGTGAAGTTGAAGGTGCCGTCGGCGTTCTTGAGCGGCGTGTCGTCGAAGTAGATCGACTGGTCTTCGTTGACCAGCCCATGGATCGGCCCCTCGCACCACAGGTCGAGGAAGCGCGCGATGGAGCGCGACTGCAGCGAGTTCGGCGCCTCGACCGGCGAGCGCCCCACCGGCTCCGACTTCGCCCCGCCCTTGCCGCCGCTGCCGCCGCGCCCGAAGACGGTGTGGCTCGGGATGATGGAACTCACCGATTGCCTCCTGGAGAAAGCTCTGTCGTCCTGAGCGCAGCGAAGGACCTCATCGCCGCCGCAACCACCCTGTCCTCGACGCCATGAGATCCTTCGCTGCGCTCAGGATGACAAAGACACCACGACCCACAGCTCGGCTCCCGCATAGGCCTGAACAGCCGACAGGGTAGCGACGGCGGACGCTGGACGCCGCCGCCCCGGCCGCAGTGGCGCAGCCCCGCGCCACCCGCGTCTCTCATCGCCCTCCCCACCTGAATGGCAAGAGGTGGCACTCCCTAAGGGGTAGGCGACCTCCTCGACTGAACACATGCGCTTGCAGTGGGCATGCGCCAGAACAACCATGAATCACCGGCGCTCGTTCACGGGAGTTTCCGGACGCGAAAACTTTGGGGCACGTCCGGTGGCGAAGGACACTCAGGCGGGGGACAAACCACAGACGACCATACTGGCCGAGCGCGCCTGCAAGGTCGGCGGTGGTGTCTGCGCCGCCAGCATCGGCAGCGCCCAGACCCAGCTTCAGGACTGGACCTGGCTGTTCATGGCGTCGGGGACCATCGGTGCGGCCGCCTTCTGTGCCGGCGGCCTGTTCATGATCTTCGACGGCCACAAGGCCATCCGAAGCTCCAGCAAGAGGAAAGAGGTCGTCCGCCGCGGCGTGCAGCTGGCCGGCATAACGGGCATCCTCGCCGTCGTCGGCTATTTCGTGGCCGACAACTTCGAGCCGCTGGGCCGCATCTTCGGCCGCTCCCGGCCACCGGCGGAAGCCAGCCGGCCCGCGACGGACGATCCGCCGGAAAGCGGGGTAAAGTCCGCCGCGGCGCCCGCGCCTTCGACCTCGCCCTCAGCCGCGCCCTCGCCTTCACCCTCGCCGCAGGCTTCGGCCCAGACCCAGGAAGCGATGTCGGGCGCGGGCGTTGCCGCGCTGGCTCCCCAGGCTCCGGTTCCTCAGGCTCCGGCCGGCAGACCTGCGCTTCCGCCACCTGTGCTCTCGCCCGGCCCGCCCGAGACCGTCTCGCTCTACGGCAACACGCCGCGCGCGCTGTGCGGGCAGGCCGACATGAGCGCGCGGCGCAGCAGCTCGGTCCGGCCCGCGCCCGCCGGCTGGATTCTCTACAGCACCGACTATTTCTCCGGCTTCAAGGAACAGCCGCTGGCGTTCGGCGAGCCGTTCAGGATCGGCAACTGCACGCTCGTCCTGGAGGGAATCGATCCCGAGCTGCCGCGGCTGGATTTCAAGGTGATCAGGTGACAACCAATCCATCGCCTGACAGGGGGCGCGCCATGGCACTCAGGATCTTCTCGAGCGTGCTCGCGGGGTTGGCCGTCGCCGTCGCCGCTTCGGGCGCAGCGCTTGCCTGCGAAAAGCTCATCGACATGCCGACGCCCCGCATCGAAGAGATGATGGAGGTGATGAAGGATAGCGGCAGCAGCGAGCTGAAGCAGCTTCTCGCCTTCGAGGAGCTGGCCTGCTCGAACCGGCCGGCCGTCCGCAAGTTCGCCGTCGATACGGGGCTTGCCTCCAAGAGCAAGTCGCTGCGCAGCCAGTCGCTCGCCATCCTGCTGATGCAGCGCGACCAGGTCCGGCTGGACCTGCTCGAAGAGCTCAAGGGCGACCGCACGATGGAGCAGTGGATCCGCAGCAACGGCCGCAGCGTCGCCTACAAGTTCCACGAGCGGGAGGCGACGCAGAACTGCATTTCCCTGGCGGCCGGCCACAAATGCCCCGGCCCGTACATGATCGCGATCGACGGGCTGAACATCCGCATCATCGACCCGGCCCATCACCTGACCGGCACCTTCGCCCTCCAGCCGGACAACTCGTTGCGCGGCACGATCCTCGTCAAACGCGCCGCCCGGCCCGTTGCGGCCAAGATCGAACTCGAGAAGTGAACGGCGTCTACAGCTCGCCGCCCGAGAAGGGTTGGCGGGCGGTGGTGCCCGGTGCGCCGGCGGTGACGGTGCCTTCGATTTGATCGGTCGAGACTGAGGCGGCCACCAGCGTCGAGCCGATGCGCATGCGGCCGTAGAGGATCGGGATCGGGCCGCCCTGCTCCGACGTGTTGACCGCGCCGCCATAGATGAAACTCGTCCGCGCCTCGGGCCGCTCCATGTTCGTGTAGGCCGCCTGCGAGGCCTGCGGCGTCGGCGAGATGAGCTGTGAGACGCCGGTGAGCGCCATCATGAGGCCGACCGAGGCGATGTTGCCGTAGGTGATCGAGCCGAGGATCAAGCCCGAGCCGATCGCGGCACTCATGCCCGTGCCCGCAGCTGCGCCGCCGACAAACGTGCCGGCCGCCATCCCCGCCTCGACGACGCCGATAGCCCCCGCGTCGCCCGCAGCCATCGCGAGGCCACCAGCCGAAAGACCCGCCGTAAAGAACGCGCCCGCGATCATCACCACGCCCAGGATGATCTTGCCGACCGTCTTGCCCGTGCTGCCGCCGCCCGCGCCCATCGCCGCCGGCATGATGTGGATGTCGTGCTTGCCGAGCGTCATCGGCAGTTCGGCGAGGTCGAGGTCGATGCCGCCGCGCCGCGTCGCGCCCTTCACGAAGGAATAGGCCGGCCCGCGGAAGAAATACTCCTTGAAGCCCGGCCGGATCGCCGACAGCGCCCATATCGCTTCCGGCAACGTGTCGACCTCGAGGCGATGGCGATAGCCGAAGCGCCGGCCCAGCGCGCCGTAGAGATAGACCTGGCGCATCATGGTGCCCTCTCTGTCATCCTGAGCGCAGCGAAGGATCCCATTGCGCTAACCCAGGACACGACTGTCTCACGGCCATTGGATCCTTCGCTGCGCTCAGGATGACAACGACTCATCGCCCGTCCCCTTCTGCAATCGATTGCACGGCGGATTGGAGGGCACCAGGCCGCAGCCGCATCGTCCTGGCGTGGTACTTCTGCTTCCACGGGCCCAGCACGTCCTTGCGCGAGAGGCGGTTGGTGAGATGGTGCAGCACCAGCCCGTTGCCGACATAGATGCCGGTGTGGTTGATCGTGGGCGCGCCGACCTGGAACAGCAGCACGTCGCCCGGCTGCAACGGCTCGCTGTCGCCGAACGCGTCGAAGTCGAAGCGGTGGAGATTGTCCTCAATGACCCGCTGGCCCTTGGTCCACCAGTCGGGATCGCGCGGGGTCAAGGGCAGGACCAGCCCGCGCTCCTGCCGGTACCAGTCGCGCACCAGCGCGTAGCAGTCGGCGATGCCGTGACGGAACACGCGTTGCTCGTAGGGCGCGACGGGCAGCATATCGCCCCAGAAGAAGAGTTTGGGCCGGTGCACGGGATCGAGCACGGCGATGCCCCACGGCACGTCGTCTTCGGCGGCCTGTTCCATGTCGGTCTTCGACGGGCCGTCGAGCCCGTGCGGATGGGAATGCACGATGGCGCGCAGCGCGCCCGACGCCCGCGCTTGCGCCATGAAGCTTGCGTCGATCTCGAACGACGTCGTGCGGTCGGCGGCGAGGTTGGCGCAGGGCACGTAGCGGTCGCCTCCCTCCGTGCCGTCGTGCCTGCCCAGCACGACGCCGCACACTTCTTCGGGCGCGCCTTGCCGCGCATGGTCGAGGATGGCGTCGCGTACGGCGGGGGAAATCTCAAACATCAGCGGGTCCTCGAAACGGCGGGAAAGCCCGAGAACGGCAGCTCGCCGTCGGCGCCGAAGCGGGCCTTGCAGCCCGAGAGCTTGTGGCTGCAGACGTCGAGATGGGCCGCGTCGGTCGGCGCGTCCTTGGCGGTGAACTTCGCCGCACCGGCATAGGGGCAGGTGCCGGGCACGAACTGAGCCGTGGCGGCGTCCCACTTGCGATAGGTCTCGGTGCAGGAGTCGCGGATGATCTGGCGGCGCGGCAGCATCACGCCCTGCTGGTCGAGCGCGGCCGAGAGGTCGAACTCGATCATGCCCTTGGTCTGCGAGACCTTGCGGTCGATGTGGTAGACGTCGGGGATGTAGTGCGTGTCGGGATCGGCGTCGGGCTGGCCGTCGAGATATTTCTTCAGCGTCTTCCAGCGCGTGACCTTCGCCCCCAGCAGGTCGTTGTACTGCACGACGGCGGCCTGCAGGAGGCCGAGCGCATTGCCGACGGTGAGCTTGGGCCTGGGCAGCTGGCCGCGGCCCGCCCACTCGAAGCCTTCGGCGACGATGGGATGCGGCGCGTAGGTGTTGCCCTTCCACACCGGCGCAGCGCCGTCGACCAGGCCGGAACAGAAATACCAGATCTCCGTGCCGCCGATCGGCGCGGTGTCGATGTCGAACAGCACGACGATGTCGCCGGGCGTGAGCGACTGGTTGTCGGCGGCGAGCCCCCGCGTGACGGCGAACAGCTCGTCGCCATGCGGCAGCACGCCGTGCGGCGCGGTGGAGGACATGAGGGATCTCCGGGAGCGATGCCGGCGGCGGCGCTGCTACGCGGCCGACCAGGGCAGAGGCCGGGGCACGATGGGCGGGTTGAGCCGCGCGTCGACGGCCTGGGCGAGCGAGGCCTCGTGGCGGTCGACCGCCTCGGCGCCCAGCGTTGCCTGCACCCAGGCGACGATGGTGGCTTCGGTCAGCGCCTCGAAGGGCACGAAGGCGGCCTGCGCATCGAGATCGATATCGCAGGTGCCGTAGATCGACTCCTGCACCTCGCCGTCGTGGCCGAACAGGCGCCAGTGGACCTTGCCGACGACATTCTCCAGATCGCCGACCTGGGGGTAGCATTCCAGGCGCTCGATTTTCCAGGTGAAAGCAACAGCCATGCGACCCTCCTTGGTCGTTCGATGATTAGGCGACTTCCGTCACCGGGATCGGGGCGGGCAGGTTCCGGTGGCGGCAAAAGAAAACAGGTTCAGGCGGGCGCGAGAGTGGTAATGGTCCCGCCGCTACCACGGTATTTGAGAGCACCGCCGGAGATGTAGATGTAACCACCCGTCCCCGGTGTCACCGGGTCGGTGGTACCTGCCAGCCAGAGATGGCAGTTCACGTTCAGTGACATCTTGTCGGCACCGGCGTTGTTCCGCCAGAAGTGCTGGTTGAATTCGGAGTAGAACTGATCGATGTCGTAGCCTTTCTCCTGCATCCACTTGTCTGCATGAAAAAGAAGACGCTCAACGCGGCGACCACCGATGATCATATTGAACTTGCAGGACGCGCTACCGCCGCCACTGTGGTTGTACATCGCCATCGTAAGAGGGCCGTCGAAATTGACTTGCATTGAGAACTGGCCGATATCGGCACCAGAGAACAAGCGGTTGCCGATAAGGACATAGCCGCCGAAAGGCTGGAGGACTAGATCACCCTTCGTGTTAGCCTGGTTCGCGACTTCCAGAAACATAACGTTCGTCGAGTCCTGCCCGATAAGCATGCGCGTGTGAGTCGCACCGCCTGCTGAATTATAGGTACCGAAATTGGCAATGTTGGCATAACTGGTCGTAACGGGTGACGGCCACATAACATCGAGCGGCGTTCCCGGGCTGCGGCCGACCCCAAGGCCTGTCGCGTTAATGATAGCGCGCTCTACCCCGCCTGAAGACCGCAGGAGGTGGCTGTCAAAGTCGCTGTAGCGAGTGTTGATGCCGGCCCCGTACTCGTGGAGATACTGGCCATTATAGTTAACGCCGCGATATACAGAGCGCCCACCAACATCCTGCCAAAACTCGCTGGCAGAACCCGCGGTACCCCAGTTCTTGAACAGCACCTTGAGCCCTGGATTGCCATGCACTTCAAGTTGGTTGATTGACCCTGGCGCGCCGCCGATGCCGACACCGGCATCAGTGACGTACAGTTTGCTACCAGTCGCTGAGGCCAACTCAAGCGTTGAGCCCTTCACTGTAAGGGGCTGGAAAGACCCCACACCGGACGCATCGACACCTTCGATGGCGCTTCCAGTCGAGTTCGTCATGACGCGAACGCCTTTGGTCGCGCCCGCTGCAAGGAAAATATTCGGATCGCCCACTTTGATGGATACGCCAAAGATGGGATTGGAGTGACCGTAACCAACGCCGAGCGCAGCCACATCAAAGTACAGGTTCTTGCCTGCGAAACCATCCATGTCGTAAGCCCCAATCCGACCGATGTCATTTGTCGCGTCAAACTGGGCGAATACGAACTTCCGGGTGCCGCTGGCATAGAGACGGAGCGCATCATTGCCGCGCGCACCGGCATGAGCTACCTCCAATCGCCCGCCGGAGGGCACGATACCTATACCAACAAGTCCATTAACGATCCGCGCCCACTCCGTGAAGGTCGTCTTGTCGTATTTGCCGAAGGCGATGGCGGCGTTGGTGGTGGACAGCGCATTGGCGAAGATGTTGAGGGTGTTGGGGGAAATGCCGAAGCCAGACGCACCTGCATTACCGTCGTCATAGAGATAGAGGCCAGCTAATCCGGCCGATGTCCCGAACGACAGGCGAGCATTGGGAGTGACAGTCCCAATACCAATGTTGCCGTTACCGCCAACGGCCAGATAGTTGGGCCAGAAGCTGGCGTCGGTTGTAATTCCGAGGCCAAAGCCGAAGGCGTTGCTTCCCGGCATATAGCCAAGAGAGACGACCTGCGTGCCGTTCCGAATAAATGCGACTTGCTGGCCACCGGAAGGGCCGCGGGTGATCTGGATCGCCTGGCCATAGTTGTTCGGATCGGCCACGCCATCCGTACCCCTCCGCCGGGACCGCCTGTACGATTGAGGTCTGAAGTCCGAGATTAGGGTCTCCCGTCGACGCGGTGATCGTGTCCATGGAGAGCAAGTGGACACGATCGTAAATGT
>NZ_HE997181.1:2656887-2669947 GCF_000312425.1 Reyranella massiliensis 521
CCGAATGCGTACCGCCATCCAGACCAATCGAGAGCTTGGCCGCGGCTGTTATGGCGCCAAGTGCGACATTTCCCGTCGTGCCGATGCTGAAATTCTCTTGGCCGTTCGCGCCGATAATCCTGAAACGGCCGACATCGCCGCCTGCGGCAGTGCCGGTGAGGCCGAGATAGATCGTGCGCGTGCCGTCCGAAAGGGTAAGAAAGGCGCTGTCATAGATACCCGCACCATTTACACCAATGACGGCAATCGAATTGCCGTTCGTGGTGCTCTCGAAAAGGCCTTTCCCTCCGTCAAAGCCGGAGCCACGGACGTGCAGGCGAGCGCCAGGTGAAGTAGTGCCTATACCGACGTTTCCGTTTGATAGTATGCGGGCCTTCTCAGAACCGGCGGTGCCTAATAGAAGTAGTTCTCCATTAAGCCACAGCGGTTTGTAGACGGAGTTAATGTTATTAACACCTTCAACAGAAGCCGCGTTGTTGTTCACCCCTAGACGTACAGCGATTGCAGCATCACCAATCATCGCCGTAGAAGCAGCGGTCGGGCCTACTACATGAAGGCGATGTGATGGTGCCGTGCCGATGCCGAGACCACTGAAGTTGAGCTGTGCAACTTGAACCGGTGCTGTGCCGGTGTACCAAGTGTGGTTGGTACCAGACCGATAGTCGACCGACCCGGACGAAATTCCGATACCACCGATCCAGCCATTGCCATCGTCATAGAAGCGGAACGCGCTGACCGTGCCGGGCGTGCCGTCGATGATGTTGGGCGCAAGCTTCAGGGTCCGCGCTGTGAAGTCCAGCTTGCCCGCCACCGGATAGAGCATCAGCACGTCCTTGACGCCTTCGGTGAAGTGCACCGGCGTGCCGGTCGAAGATTCCTTGAACTCGAGCCGCGTCAGCACCGGCTCGCCGCCGACGCCGGCGATGGTCCACGAGGAATGCTCCCACTGGTTGGCGCTGCGGTTGACCACGATGGCGTCGCAGGTGTCGCCGTTGGCCATCACCGCGTCGAAGGTGCGGAAGTTGAGCGTCGACGTGCGCGCCAGCACCTTCGTGCCGGTGCCCGTGCTGGCGGTGGTGTCCTTGACGCGAAGCTTGACGACGTGAGCCATTGCCTGCCCCTCCTTGGGCTGGATCTACGGAAGCCGGGATCGCTCTCACCGGCGAGAACTAGAGATCGAACACCTGCTCGAAGGTCGCCTGCACGTTGCCGGTGGTGCCGCTGGTCTTCTCTCGGCTCCAGCTCTCGCACTTGACCTGGAGCGGCGCCTCGCCCGGCGGCGTCCACAGGAACGGCAGGTAGCCCTTCTGCGCCTTGAGGAAGCTGTTGATCTCCAGGCACTCGTTCCACGCGATGCCCTGCCACGCCACCGTCCACTTCTCGGCGACGGTGTTCAGCCCGTCGCCCACCCTCTGCTCGTAGCCGTTGCCGTAGGCGTTCTTCAGCACGCGCGGCGCATAGCTCACCGGCGAGCCGAAGGTGCAGTCGATGGCGGGAAACTGAACCGTCGTCGTCATTGCATCACTCCCGCGCTGAACGAGCCGCTGGGGTTGAGCAGCCCGCCTGGCCGCATCTGGTCCTGCAAGTTCTTGTTCACCATCGCGGTGACGATGGCGCCGAGCTCGCGCGCCTGCTCCATCATGTTGCCGCGCCCGTCGCTGCCGCCGGAACCCTGACCACCAGCCGGCGCCGTCATATTGACGCTGATGTTGGTCTGCACCGTCATGCCCCCGCTCAGGCCCCCGCGCAGGCCGCCGCCGCGCAGCTCGACCGGAATCCGCCCCGACGGCACCGGCACATAGGCCTCCGGCACCGATCCCTCGCCGAACAGCGCGAGCTGCGGCGACGTCGCGATGCCGCCGCCGGAATATCTGCGCAACGGCACCGGCCCGCGGCTGGTCATGATGCCGCCGTCGGCGAAGAGAAAAGAGGCGAATGCTCTCAGCCCCTTGCCGATGAAGCTGAAGATGCCTCCGTCGCCACCCGCAGCGCCGCCCTTTCCACCGCCGCTGCCGCCGAGAACGTTGCCCAGACCGTCGAACAGTTGATCCAGCAGCTTGTTCGACACGAGGTCGACGATCTTCTCGGTGATCTTGTTCAGCGCATTGCGCGCGGCGTTGCCGAACGCTTCCCAAAGCCCCTGCCCCTTCTTCAGCCCGTCCTTGAGGTCGCTGAAGAACCCCTTGAACGTCTCGCGCGCGAACGCCGTCGCCTTCTCAACCTTGTCCTGTTCGGTCTTGTAGGCCGCCTCGGCCTCCTGCCTCTGCTTATCGGCTTCGTCCTTGTCCCGCTGTGCCTGGGCAAGCCTCTCTCTGTCCGCCGGCGCCACATCGAGCAGTTTCCTGGCATTCTCGAAGTCGCGCCGAATCTGGTTCTGCTTGTTCACGTCGCCGACGGCCGCCGCCAACTGCCGCAGCAGGTCGGTTTCCTTCTTGAGATTGTCGATGGCCGTCGTGGACGCGATCTCCTCCCGCTTGCCGAATGCCTGCCGCACCAGGTCGGCCTCGGCGCTGCTCACACCCGATGCCCTCGAGTCCATTTCGGCCTTGCGCACGGCATAAGGTCCCTCGGGCAGCGCTTTCAGCGTCCTGTCGAGGCGCGCGACTTCATCGCGCAGAGACTTCAACGCATCGCTCGCGCCGCCGAAGCCGCCGCTTGGGGCGTCTGGCAGGAGTTCTGTCATCGGGCGAATGCCGATTCCTGCGTACTTCTGAGGTGACTCAGGTGGCTTCAAAAGGCTCGAAAGGTCGAAAGACGACCGTACAAGGCTTGCTTTTCCTGCAAAGTCGAGAATTCCTCGCCCGACATCCGCGAGTCCATCATTGAACAACACCAAGTGAGATGTCACCCGACTAAGCGTCTCGCTCACCTTGCCTTCCGCAGCTACGCTGGCTTCACAGGCTGCTACTACTGCCGCGCCGCCATTCTGCCGAGCGCGAGCAGCCGTTTCCATTTCTTCGGTCAGCAGACGCTCTGCGTGCAGGTAGTTCTGCAGAGCCCGGTTGAATTTCTCCGGTGAATAGACCTCACCGGCTTTTGCCAACCTCTCGAACTCTTCGTAGACCGCTTTTAGCAAATCTCGAAGTTTGGTAGCACGCGCGACCTCGGCATCCGCGTCTACGATTTTCTGGCTTGTAAGATTGCCGGCCTTATCGAGTGCGTAGCCTTTTTTCCCGATTTCACGTCTGAGTTCTTCCTCGGCTTTATCCCTGATAGCCTGAGCGCCTTTGTCGATTGCCTGAACGAATTCGGCGCTTATCTTCGCTAATTCTCCACGCACTCGCCGGATATCTCTCTCTATTCCCGCAGCTTGCGCGTGTTCCTGGGGATCCCAGTCTTTCGGGTCTCTGTCAATTTTGCTGGCCTTGAAGTTGGCGAGCCGTGTTTCATAAACGGCAAGTTCTTTACGTAGCTCCTGAGTTTGCTCGCCTTTCGTCTTTTCTTCGAAAATCGTGAGGGTTCGAATCACCCCAGCACCGAAGTTGACGATCCCGGTCGTCATCCGGGAAAGCACGCTGTCGTTGAATTGGTTAAGGAACTCGCCCGAGGCGTGGGACAGGTTTCTGAAACTGCCGGACAGTCCCTTGTTCGCTCCTTCCGCCGATCCGGTTTCTTTGCTCACGGCGCGCAGCAGCTCGGCCTGGGCGCCGATCTTGTCACCGCTCTGCTGCATCGCCGCGATGCGGTCCCTCTCCGACGCCTTGAGCTTGATCCCGGCTTCGCGCAGTGCCTCCATGCCCTGCTTCGGATCCACCATCGCGTTGGCCACCAGGCGAGAAGCCGACACGACATCGGTGCCCATGACGAACGCCAGCTTGGTCGATACGTCCAAAGCCTCTTTGAATGTCCCGCTCGTGGCTTCGCCCTGATTGATCAGGAGGGCGGCGGCATTGCGAAGTTCCTGGTCGTCGGTTCGCGTGCGGCTCGCCGTTTCGTTGACGACATCATTGACCGCACCCTTCGTCATGCCGATGGCGCCGCCGCTGAGCCGCATGGCAGAGTTCAGCGCATTCTGCGACTTCTCATACTGGATCGTCCTGTCGACGGCTTTGCCGTACAAGTCGATCAGGGGCTCCAATGCGGCGATAGCCACCCGCGCGGCCCCCATTCCAGCTTTCAGCGTTTGAAACAGGGTAGCTGACTGCCTTCCGGCAGTATTGCCGGCCCGGCCCAGGGCTCCCGTCTGCGTAGATGCCGTTTGCATCGCAGTGCCCAATCGAGCCGCACCCGCGGTGGTCTGCGTAAGCGTTTGCGTCAGTGTGGTGAATCCCGCAGTCGCGGTCTTGCTGGCCTGGCCGAAGCTTGTCGCTGTCGTCGTGGTGACTTGCAATGTGCTTCGGAACGAAGCCGTCTTTTGCGTCACAACATCGGCCACGCCTCCAAGATCACGGATCGCCGCGGTCGCCTGCTTCAGCACCGCCGACGCTTCGTCGCGCATGCGGACGACGACTAACAGTTCCTGGTCGGCCACGGCTCCACCCCTCCTTGGGTTCGGCGCCCTGCGGCGCGCCTTCAGCTCAGTCCTTCTTCTCCATCTGCGCCGCGCGGCACTCGTTCACGGTGCCGTGGATCAGGCGCATGATCGCGAGGTACTTTACCTGGCGGCTTTCGGGGGAGCGCCTGGCGTCGTCGACCTGGGCGTCGGTCATCTCCAGGCGGGAGAAGCGGGCGCAGGGATCAGGGCTCAGCACCACCACCGGCGCGGGGGCGCATGCGCTCGAAAGCAGTATCGTCGTCGTCGCCAGCAGCGCGACGCGCCGCCTGGTTGCGCAGCCTGATGCCTTCATGTGTCTTCTCCGCCGCCTTCTCCATCGCCCGCGTCGAGACTTCGTTGCGGCCCGCACTCTTGCCCTCGACGTAGCTCCACCACAGCGCCGCCGCGACGATCGCCAATGCCAGCGCGACGGCAGCGAGCTTCACCCCCAGCAGCGGGCTCATGCCGGGATCGGCGTACAGTGGAAGGCGAGCGCATAGAGCAGCAGGTGCAGCCAGGTCTTCACCTGCCCCCCGACTTGGCGGACTCGGCTCACGACTCGGCCTCCGATCCGGTTCGTGCAACCGATTGCACGGGACGTAGCTGAACCGGCGCCTCCGAGCACCGGAACTGCAGCTCCAGCTCCGCCGCCTTGTTGAGCTGGTCGACGACGCTTTCGAGATCGATGCCCGGCAGGCCCGCCGCCAGCGCCAGCGCTTCGATCTGCTGCGTCACGTCCTTGATGGCGATGGGGTTGGAGCGGAAGACATAGCCCGCGCCGCCCAGCTCGGGCAGCAGCTTGCGCGTCACGATCTCGTCGAACAGCCGCCGCTCCGGCCCGAACACCTGGCTCTCCGCCGCGAGGTAGCTCGCATAGGCCGTCGCGAAATTGAAGTCGGCCGACTTGCCGAGGAACAGCGGCGAGAAGCGGAAGGCGCGCAGCACGCGCTCGGCGCATTTGTCGTCGTAACGCTCGAACATCGAGTCGCCCGCGCGCTCGTGGCCGAAACGTTCGACCGTGACCTTCACCGTGCCCGGCTTGTCGAGCATGCCGTCGGTCGCGGGCACTTCGAGGATGGCGGCGCGCGATTTCTGGCCGGGCGCGAACTGGCGCTCCAGCGCCTGCCGCGCCTCGCCCGCCACGATGCCGCCCTGCACCACGATCAGCGCCGGCGGCAGGCCGCCCGACTGCAGATAGGTGAGGTTGTTCTCCTCCGCCGCGCGCGAGCCCACGACCGACGGGATCTGCCCCTCCCAGCGCGGCACGCCGTAGGGGCTGTTGGGGTCCTGCCCCACCTGGAAATAGAGAAGCTCGGTGGCGCGTGCCTGAACCGGCACGGGCCGGTCGGCGCTCTCCCACTGGCCGGTATGCTTGTCGAGCTGGCGGGACGCGCCGAACTCCTTGAAGAACAGCAACTGCCCGGCCATGAGCTGCACGAAGCGGCGCTCGCGCACCATCACGGCGACGGACATCTCCGCGCCGCCGCGCGACACGGTGCGCACGACCGGCGCCGGCGCATCGAGCTTGCAGAGCCGGATGGTGCGGGCCGGCGTGTTGCGCAGGAACACGACCTCGCCCGCGGCGTTGCGCATGATCTCCAGCACGCCGTAGCCCACCCGCTCCATGTCGCGTGCGAGGTCGCGGCGCATGGTGACGAAGCTGGTGCCGGGGAACGGCTCGCGAAAGAAGGCTTCGAGCTTGCAGGCGACCGGATCGTCCTGCTCGTCGGGCTCGTCGGCGCGTTTGGTCTCGCGCTCGATGCGGTGCCCGGTGCCCGCGACGTTGACCACCATGGCATCGATGCAGGCGCCCAGGACGTTGTTCTCCTGCGTGAGCCGCTCCAGCACCCTCGGATCGTAGGGCGGCCGCAGCACATGCCCGGCCGCGCCGTCGGTGCCGGTCATGTAGAAGGCGTTGAACTCGTCCTCGACCTGCAGCGCGTTCGACGCCATCGCGGGCGCGGCAGCGGGAGCAAGCGGGGTGACACGCATTTCGGGCTGCTTGATTTTCATGCCGCGAGCCTATGCGCGCGTCTCGGACGGCCGGTATCGACGCGAGCGGCGTTGGTCCGCGACTGCGTCCACGGGCATGAGATCCTTCGCTTCGCTCTGGACGACAATTATGCCTTCATCTTCACCATCGAGCCCATGTCGGGGCCGTGTTCGTGGTCGAAGGTGAAGGCGAGTTGCGGGCGCCAGCCGCACAGCGTCTCGATCGGCAAAGTGCTTGCGACCTCGACGATCTGGCGGCCGATCTCGTCGGCGCGGTCCTCGGGGCAGTAGCCGACGATGGCGTCGTGGATCATGGCGCAGGGCTGGGCCTCGGGAATCTGGCGGTCGATCTCGCTCAAGGCCCAGCAGGTGAGATCGGAGAGCGTCGATTGCACCGGCGCGTTGATCGCCTGGCGTTCGGCGCGGCTTGCAATCTGACGATCCTGCGCGCGGATCCACGGCAGGTGGCGCACGCGGCCGAAGGGATTGGCCACCGCGCCGTCGCGCCGCGCCTGCTTGCGTGCCGCCTCGTGCCAGTCGAGCAGGCCGGGATAGGTCGCGAAGAAGCGGTCGATCATCTCCTGCGCCTGCGCCTCGCTCAGAACCATCTTGAAGGTCTGCCAGGCGTAGCGCACGAAGCCCCTGGCCTGCATGCCGTAGAGCAGACCGAAGTTGCAGGCCTTGGCCTTGAAGCGGCCCAGCTCGAAGCGCTCCATCTTCTCGCGATCCCGAACGTCGGCGGCCAGCGCCATGAAGGCGTCGGTCGGCATGTCCATCATCGAGGCGCCGGTGACGGCATGGAGATCGAGGCCGGCGCGATAGGCCGCCAGCATGTTGGCCTCGTCGGCGAGGCAGGCCGCGATCTTGAGTTCGCCCTGCGCGGCATCGGCCGACCAGATCGCCATGCCGGGCGGCGCCACGAAGCAGCGGCGCAGCTTCTTCGCCCACGTCCCGCGCTTCGGCACGGTCTGGATGGCGGGATCGCGCGCCGAGGTGCGGCCGGTGACGGTGCCGCCGCCGGATTCGTCTCCATCGTCCGCGCGTCCGGCAAAGAGCATATAGGCCGGATGAAAGCGGCCGTCGGGATGCAGGTGCTTCAGGAAGCCCTTCACATAGGCCGATAGCATCTTGGCCGCCGAACTGCGCGCCTCCAGCAGCGTCACCATCGCCGCCGCCTCGGGCACGTCGTGGAACATTGCGAGATGGGCCTTGGCGGTCGAGGGCTCGCCGTGGCGCGGCGTCACCATACGCGGCTTGAGATGCAGGCCCGCGGTGCCGAAGAAGAAATCGCGCAGCATCGCGGGACGGACGGAGAGATTGTCGGCGTATTTCATGCGCAGCCGGCCGGGCAGCAGCGCCAGCACCTGACGGTCGAGATCGGCCAGCGCGCCGCCGCGGCCGTCCTCGCCTTCCAGCTCGACCCGCAGCGCCTCGAAGCGTTCGCGCGAGGCCACGACGCCGCGCCGTTCGAGGCGGGCGAAGGCTTGCGAGGCGGGATGCAGCAGGGTCACGTAGAAATGCGCCAGCGCCGGCGATGCCAGCAGCTCGCCGCGGATCGCGACGGCGGCCTGGAAGACGGCATCGACGGCGCGGCCCAGCCGGCGCAGCAGCTTTTGTCGCGCGTCGTCCCCGTCTTCGGTGTCCGCGTCGAGCGCCGCATAGAGGCGCGCATAGGCGGCGAGGCTGTTGGCGCGGTTCTCGTCGAGCAGCGAGCCCGCGAGCAGCGCATCGAAGGCGAAGTTGCTGCACGCGATGCCGAGCCGCGCCGCCAGCCACACCATCTCCGACTTGAAGTTGGCGCCGCGCAGCCTGATCCGCGGCGAGGTCAGCAGATGGCGCAGCTCCCCGACGGCCTCGTCCGGCAACGCCCCGGCGAGATCGAGACAGTCCGCCGCGCCGGCCGCCATGGTGAAGCCGATGGCGGCCCCGCCTGCACTTCCGTCAGCTCCGGCCCCGTCGCCGGTATCGACCCGGCAGGCGACCTCGACCGGCCGGCCGGTCTGCGCGAACGTGCAATCGATTGCACGAATGAGGTCGTCGAAGGACTCGACCCAACGATAATCGCCCGTCATCCGCCCGACGAGTAGCCGCCCTCGCCGCCGGAGTCACCAATTCCCGCGCCGGAGGAAAACAGCGCCCGGTGCCGCGCCCGATGCGGCGCCCGGTCTCCCCCGCCGCCGGGGGCCGTGCCGTTCAACCGGAAGTGATCGAAGAAGGCGGTTCCGGCATGTCGCTTCCCCGATTGCCGATTGTATCGGGGACCGGCCGAGCCTAGGCTTTTCCGTGACTTCCCTCTCCGCCCGGCTTCCCGAACAGCTTCGTCGGGAGTCGCAGAGCGCGTCCTGCACGGGCTGCATCGGACGCTCGCTCAACCTTTGCGGGTCCCTGACCGACGCGCAGCTTCCCGAACTGGTGGCGCTGGGCGGCCGGCGGCAATGGCGCCGGCGGGACATTCTGTTTCGCGCCGGCGATCCGATCACCAACTTCTTCAAGATCACCCGGGGTCTCGTCGCGGTCTCCCGCACGCTCGACGACGGACGGCGGCAGATCGTGGCGCTGCGCATTGCCGGCGACTGCGTGGGCTTCCTCCACACCGACGGCCGCTACACGTTCGAGGGCCATGCCATCACCGACGTCGAGGCCTGCGCCTTCAGCCGCCGCCGCTTCGACGAGCTGGCGCAGCGCTATCCGGCGCTCGCCGCCGCGACGGCCGACGCCCTGGTCCGCGCCCAGCGCGAGGCCGGCGAGCTGGTCGCGGCGATGGGCCGGCTGCGCTCGACGGAGCGCGTCGCCTACTTCCTGGCCAAGATGCACGCGCTCTACGCTTCCCGCTTCGGCGACTCGGCGACCGTCGACCTCGACATGAACCGCGGCGAGATCGGCGACTATCTCGGCCTCACCATCGAAACCGTCAGCCGCTCGATCGCCAAGCTGAAGAAGCGCGGCCTGATCTCCCTGCCCCACGGCAACGAGGTCGTGATCGAGAACATCGACGGCCTGCGCGAACTCGGCAATTTCGGCCCGTAACGCCCTCTCCCTCCTGCCCGTTCAAACGGCGAGGTGTCTGCGTCTGACGCCGATGGAGGGGTCGAGCGCGTCGACGACTTCATCCTGATGTCCGCCGTTCGGCGGCGCGCGACGCATGGCGCGGACATCACGCCGGAGCGCATGGAGGCGATGGGCCGTTCTTCAGGAACGGCCCGCTGGAACAGGAGGTGGTCCAGGCCTACGGCACGGCCGACATGGTGGTGCTGTCGCTTATCGAACGCACCAGCGTCGAAGTCGGCGGCCTGCCGGCGCAGGACGGGTCGCTGCGTGTCGTCCTAGTCTATCGTCGAGCGCCACCTCGAAGTATGACTTTTCACCCCTTGATGTTCTCTATTTGTTCACATATTGGACATTGTCATGCTCCGCCCTATACGTCACGCGTATAGGCGCTGTTTTGTGCTTTCACCACAATATCTGGTGGGTTGGGGCTGAATATTCCTTGAAAGGAATAGCCAAAGCACAATAGTGTAATATCTAGCTCGTGAGGCGCGTATGACGAAGTTCACCACCAAGACAGTAAACGCCATACGAGTGGGCGATGCTGGTCGCGTCGTCGGCGACTCACTTAAAGATTTGCGCCAGCTATTGGGCCTTACCCAAAATGAAATGGCGCGCCGCCTCGGCGTTGGGCAAGCCGCGATTTCAAAGATCGAGAGCCGAGGAGATGTCCAAATCTCTTCATTGGCAAAGTATGTGGAAGCACTCGGCGCGAAGCTAAATGTCACAGCCGTGCTTGCGCGCGACGCACATTCTGCCGCACATCTGAGGGACATCTTCGACGCTGAGACCAACGACGAAGATCAGCTTTGCTTTTCAATTTTTGGCGACGACCTGTTCCGGCGTCATCGGGATGTTGTTCTCAGCATCCGTCCCGAGTACTCGCACAAGATCATTGAAGGAAAGAAGACTGTCGAGCTTCGTCGGCGCTTTCCCCTATCTGCTCCGCGTGGGACGCTAGCATATATCTATTCTACTTCTCCAGTGCGCGCTATGGTTGGCCGCGCCGAGATTACGGACGTGGTTAAGCTGCCTGTCTCCCATATCTGGAAGAAGTATTCATCCTGCGCCTTTATCAACAAGGCTGACTTCGATGCATATTTTGAAGGACTAAGCGAAGGGTTTGCACTCAAGTTCGCCAACGCTAAACCTCTCCCGCGTCAACTGGACCTTTCGGAGTTGAGAGAGCGATTTGGATTTGAGCCGCCTCAATCGTTTCTCTACGTAAAGCCTATCCTTAGAATGGCTCTCCGAGATGAGTATTCAAACGTATCTAATTGATACGAATGTCATTGTTGGTCTGGAAGATAATCACACGGTCCAGCCTGCGTTTGCCGCGCTCATAAGCCTTGCGTCTAAGCATGGCGTAGGTGTCTTTGTGCATGAGGCGGCACGTGATGACATCGGACGGGACCGCGATCACATCCGCAAGAGCATTTCTCTTAGCAAATTGGCCAAGTTCCAGATTTTAGGCAAAGTCCGAAACCTTGAACAAAGCGACCTCGATAAGCTTTTCGGGCCACTGCGTAAGCCCAATGACGTGGTGGACGCAACATTACTCCATGCATTGCACCTTGGTGCTGCAGACTTTCTCGTCTCTCAAGACAGAGGACTTCATGATCGTGCGAGACGTCATTCGGCAGAACTCGGTCGACGCGTCCTATTTGTACCGGATGCAGTTCAGCTACTCAGAACGACGTTCGAACCGGTGGAACCACTTGTTCGATATGTCGAAGAAGTGGCGGCGCACACCATCCCCGCAAACCATGACATCTTCGATAGCCTACGCGAAGACTATCCCGGCTTTGACAGTTGGTGGCGCGAAAAGTGCGTTAAGGAACACCGATCATGCTGGGTAGTCGAAGACAATGGAATCGCCGGTCTTATTGTTAGGAAGGATGAGAACGCCGCGAATACAGATGCGACTATGGGTGGAGAGAAGATACTTAAAATCTGCACCTTCAAAGTTAGGCCTGAGAAGCGAGGCGTGAAGCTAGGAGAGCTTCTCTTAAAAAAGGTGTTCTGGTTCGCCCAAGTCAATCGGTACGACTTAGTCTACTTAACAACCTACGAAGGCCAAGTCGCTCTTATCGATTTGCTCGAATTCTACGGCTTTCAACACACGGCGACCAAGTCCGATGGAGAGCGTCTTTACGAAAAGCCCTTTGGGCGAAGTAAACTCTCTCCAGAGGACGGCGTTGAACATTTTGAGACTATTCGGCGGAACTATCCTCGGTTCATTACGGATGTACCGATCCGTGCATTTGGTGTGCCTATTCAAGAAGCCTATCATGATATTTTGTATCCAGATCTAAAGGATCAGAAGCAGCCAGATCTTTTCGAATCAGCTGCCCTTGGAGGGCCTAAAAGCCCGGAAATACTATTCGCAAAGTCTATCTTTGCAGGGCACAATCCAACCTTGGCCCCGCCGGATCACTCCTGTTCTTTTACAAAGGAAAGTCGAATAGTCCTCCCTCTCAAGCGCTCACGGCGATCGGCATATTCGAAGGTTTTTCAGTTGCGCGGTCAACACGAGACCTTATGCAAATGACTGGAGGTCGGTCGGTTTATAGCGAGACGCGACTGAACGACTGGAAGGCGACCGATGCTAAGCCCGTCAAAGTTATTAACTACTTGCTCGCAGGCTATATCGACCCCGCCATCGGTCTGAGCCGGCTGCAAGAGCAGGGAGTATTTCGGCAGCATCCACCGCAATCGATCTTCGAAATCAGTAGACCTGCCCTCGAAAAGCTACTGCCTCACTTGAGCCTCGGATTTGAAACATGACGCAGAAAGTAGTTGCTTTCGTCGGCTTGTCTGGTGTTGGCAAGACTTCGGCATTGAAGGCCCTAGGGGCGACAATATCGTTTCAACATCTAGGTGCGAGCACCCTGATCAGAGAGGCTCGAAAGGCGAACGAAACTTCGCCAAATCTCGACGCACTTCGCAATTTCGACATCGACGAAAGCCAACGCTTGCTAATCAAGGGCTTTAACAAGGCCATTGATCCTCAGGCGGCGCTCGTTGTCCTGGACGGCCATACGCTTATCGAGACACCCTCGGGGCTTGTGCAGATTCGAGCAGAAGTGTTCCAAGCATTGAATCTAACATCGATGGTGTTTTGGGCTGACGCTCCCAGCGAGATACTAAGCCGACGAGAGCGCGACTTAACTCGAAATCGACCACGAGCGGATATAGCGGACATTCGTCGATTCCAAGAAACTGCCTTACTCGCAGCTTTTGAAATTTGTATTGCGCTTAATGTCCCTCTTAGTATTTTAACGCCAAGGCAGTCTGGAAGACTACAGGAACTTCTAACTTAGCTCTCAGCACCCTAGTTGCGCACAAGGTCGTGATCGAGAACATCGACGGCCTGCGCGAACTCGGCAATTTCGGCCCGTAACGCCCTCTCCCTCCTGCCCGTTCAAACGGCGAGGTGTCTGTGTCTGACGCCGATGGAGGGGGCAGTCGGCGGCCCTCGCCCACTGATCGTCGCTCTCCTCCCCATTCAAATGGGGAGGTGGCGCCGTCTGCGGCGACGGAGGGGTT
>NZ_HE997181.1:2670236-2683554 GCF_000312425.1 Reyranella massiliensis 521
AAACGTGCAGATTGCGACAGCGAATACCGCGTGGCCGGCGTCCTGATGTATGATCGGTCGACGATTGGGAGGATGCCCATGCGTCTCAAGCTGGTTGCCCTGGCTGCACTGGTCGCAGCGGTTCAACTCCTGGCCGGAGGCCTTGCGCCGGTCGCCGCGCAGGCTCGCGATCCGCAGGCCTCGTCCTCGTCCTCTCCTTCGTCCTGGTCCTCCGCCTATCCCTGGCCGGCCGAGTCCTGGCCGGTCTCGACGCCCGAGGAGCGGGGCATGGACTCCGCGCAGCTTGCGCGGCTGGTCGAGACCGTCGGCAGCTTCGGACAGGACAGCTTCCTGATCGTCCGGCACGGGCGGATCGTCGCCGATGCCTACTACGCGCCCTTCGCGCCGGGCATCGCCCACGATCTGCGCTCGGTCACCAAGAGCGTCGTCGGCACCTTGACGGCGATCCAGCTCCACAAGGGCATGCTCGACAGCACCGACCGGCGGGTGGCGGACCTGTTTTCCAAATGGCAGATCGGGAACGACGACGCGAGAAAGCAGGCGATGACGGTTCAGAACCTTCTCGACATGACCTCCGGCATGGCGTGGACGGAGAGGTACTACACGCCGGACGAAACGCTGATGCAGATGTTCCGCAGTCCCGACCGCACCGCCTTCGTGCTCGACCGGCCGATGGCGCACGCGCCCGGCACCACGTTCAACTACAGCGGCGGCGATCCTTATCTGCTCTCCGCGCTGATCAACGTGAAGTCCGGCAAGAGCGCCCAGGACTTTGCGATGAAGGAGTTGTTCGGACCGCTCGGCATCAGGAGCGCCGCCTGGGGCAACAACGACATTCAGGGCGTCACGGACGGCCAGGCCGGCCTCTTCCTCACGCCGCACGACATGGCGCGGTTCGGCTATCTCTATCTGCGCAACGGCCGGTGGGAGGACAAGCAGATCATCCCGTCCGCGTGGGTCGAGCAGGCGAAGGCGGGAAACGTCGTCGCTAAATGGGGCTATCGCTACGGAAACCTGTGGTGGTCGCTTCCCGACAAGGGCGCCTACATGGCGCGCGGCCGTCATTCCCAGCTCATCGTCGTCCTGCCGAAACTCGATATCGTGGCGGTGATGACCGGCGTCCTGCGGGACACCGAATCCTATCCGGTCGCCGGGTTGATCGACGAGATCGCCAAGGCCGTCAGGTCGGACGAGCCCCTGCCCGCCAATCCTGCGGGCGTGGCGCTGCTCGCCGGGGCGATACGAGAGGCCGCGACAGAAAAGCCGGGTCCTGCTCCCGGCGTCGCCACAGGTGCGTCCGGTCTCGCCCGAACGATCTCGGGAAAGGTCTACCGGCTGGCCGACAATCCGCTGCGCATGAAGAGCTTCCGGCTCGATTTCTTCGATCGGCCCGATCCGACCTGGGAGGTCGTGCTGCGCGCCGATCCGCCGACCGACCGCCGCACCGGCGTGTTCGGCACCGACGGCTTCTATCGCACCAGCCCGCCCGGCCCCTACGGGACAAACGCCGTCCGCGGACGCTGGCTCGACGAGCGCACCTTCCAGCTGGACAGCCGCACCTTGGGCCGCGGCGAGACCCAGACCTGGACGTTCGCTTTCGAGGGTGACAGGCCGGGCGACGCGGTGACGATCAGGTTCGAGAACACCGATGGATTCAAGGCCGAACTCCGCGGCGCCGTGAGCGAATAGACCGGAGATTTCCTCCCGCTTCAAATGGGGAGGATGTCGAAGTGGGTTCCAACGCTTCGCGCGATCTGCTTGGATGGGGATCAGGCGGGGAGCGATGTCGGAAAGCGGACTCTTTCGTCACGACGATCTTCTGGGGCATGTGCCCAACCCCGGTTTCAGCGGGCCCGGCGTCGGCCGGTCGTTCCATACGATCGACGCCGACGGGTTTCGCTCGTGCGGCGAGCACGCGGCCTCCCATGACGATGGCGCGATCCTGACGGTGGGCGATTCCTTCACCTACGGCGACGAGGTGCGCGACGAGGAGACGTGGCCGGCGCAGCTGCAGCGGCTCACCGGCCGCCGCGTGCTGAACGGCGGCGTCACGGGCTACGGCATCGACCAGATGGTACTGCGCGCCGAGCGTTGCGTGGCCGCGCACCGGCCGGCCATCCTCGTCCTGAGCTTCATCGCCGACGACGTGCGGCGCGTGGAGATGCGCCGCCTGTGGTGGCGCGACAAGCCGTGGTTCGCCGTCGAGAGCAGCGGCCTCGCGCTGAAGGGCGTGCCGGTGCCGCCGCGTCGCCCGACGCTCTCGCCCGACCTGCGGCACCGCCTCGACACCGCCCTGCTCGGCATGCCCGTCTTCATGCAGCACCTCGCCGGCTATCACCGCCGCGTCCATCGTTCCGGCTTCGGCGTGGAGATCGCCAAGCGCCTGATCGAACGGCTCGCCCGCCTGCAGGCCGACGGCGCTCTCAGGGTGATCGTGATGGCGCAGTATCCGCCCGACACCTGGCGGCATCGCAGCTACCTCGCCTACCAGCGCCGCATCGTCGAGGCGCTGCTCGACTGCGCCGCGCGCGCGGGCATCGCCACGGTGGACACGTTCCGCCGCCTCGCCGCCGAGCCGAACCAGCAGGACTTCTACGCCTCGGCGCACATGAACCCGCGCGGCAACCTCATGATCGCCAGCCTGCTCGCCGCGACCCTGCCGGCGCTGGCGGCAAACACCGCGATGGCCGCGACGCCCTAGCGCGGCGGCGGGGCGCGGCGGTCGGTATCGAGGCCCGGCCCCGGCTGCTGCGGGGGAGCCGTCGTCGAGGGTGACGGCGAGGTCGAGGGAACCGAAGGCGAGGACGGCGGCACGGTGGGCGAAGTGCCGCCCGGCGCCGGCGATGTCGACGGCGATGTCGACGGGGAAGACGGCGACGACGGCGTGCCGCTGCCGCCGATGCCGGTGCCCGCCTGCGCCCAGGCCGCGCCGGCAGCCGACAAGACGAGCGCGCCGCTCGTCGCGAGAGAAAGGACAACCCGGACCATCGCACGCTCCTCCTGCCCGACGGGAGACTCAACAGGCAAGGCACGCGCCGCGTTGCCGCCGCAAAGAGAAAAATGCGCGCTAGGCGTTCCGCTCCGATCGAGTCCGATGAAAGTGAGATGCCTTGAGGTGAACGATCCCTCTGCGTCCACATT
Organism: Reyranella massiliensis 521; assembly: GCF_000312425.1. Lineage (GTDB taxonomy): Bacteria > Pseudomonadota > Alphaproteobacteria > Reyranellales > Reyranellaceae > Reyranella > Reyranella massiliensis. The sequence goes on from NZ_HE997181.1 coordinate 2,673,378, forward strand.
TCCCGCATCGCGTAGGTTTACTTGAAACCAGCTTGATACCGTTATGTGGACGAGCCGACAGATAGTCCGAAATACTATGATCACACCGGGCACACTCGACAACAATGCGATAGCCATCTCTTTGAAGATCGGCATAAGTTGCATCTGGTGAGTAACGGCTAAGCTGCTCCGCGCTGAGCGCCCTAAGTACCTTTTCCTCTTCTGCTCGCAGATGAAGGTGCCAGATGATAAAATCCGGCGTCACTCTAGGATTAGTGGCAAATGCGAGAGACCGAAGCTCGCCGCGCCTCACCCCCAACTCTTTGGCGTGTCCCACAATGGGGATGTTCGCGAGCTTTGCTATTCTCTCTGCAAGCGCTTTCTTTCTGGGGCTGGCATCACTCAGAAGATAACGCTCATTCGTCACGTATGCGACGGCTCCCGAAAGCACGTCTGCGACCTGAACAAGCGGACTAGTATGGGAACGCACATCTATTGCGTCCGCAAAGAGGTCGTAGGTCCTTAGATTGTCTCGGCGGTCTGCTGCATTAAGTGCTCGCTTCTGTGCTTCTGCGCGATACTTTGGAGTGCGTTCGTCCAACTGAACGAAGAATTGCGCCTTTGCCTTCTGATCATTTGCATAGGTCATTAGATGAAGGTGAATGTACTTCTCCAACCCGAGGTCAGGATCGTCGTCACTGTATTCTTTGTGACGAGTGTGCCGGGTGTTCACCACGAGACAGCGAAAACGCAGTCCAAAGTTATCGCGACACTTGAATATGGTATCGACCAAGCCTGGATATAGTTCTGGGTATTTGGATTCACTCCAATGCCATTCCAACGACTTGCCTTTCTTGGCTTTCTCAATCTCCTCTCGGATCTTTGGAACCATGCTTCGGTCACAACTGACTGTCCCGTAGACAAGAAATTTGTGCTTGCCTTTATGGGAACTTTCGTCCCCGAAGATATGAAGCATTCGAGGAGTGAGTAGCTGCGCAGCCATCCGAGGGTAACCTCACTGGATTGAGGTTTGTGCAAGACTCCATGCGAGGGCGATCCCTCCTATCGCCGAGCACAGCCCTGAAATTATGCCACATATCACTGCAATCTTTGTGGTCCGGATGGACCATTCAGAGGCTCGCCTCACATAGTCTTGATTGATCCTCGAAAAATCCTGAGTAGTTTGCTGGTGGAGACCGAAGTGCCAAGCACCCAACCAGTTATCCTTGTCAGCAGCCATCGTATGGTAGATGCGAGCGTTGGCGGTGAAGTTGGCATACGAGGCCCCTGCGGTAATCGCTGCGAATAGAATTCCAACGCCGAAGGCGATTGCTATCCAAAGCGACTGCATCAGCCAGAGTTGATTAAGATCGCGGACGAGAGGCGCAATAGCCAACATACCCGCGAGCCCACCGGCATTGCTCAAGAACAAATAAGATAGTGTGATCTTGCCGTACTCAACACCAAAGCCGACCTGATCTCGATACAGTTCGAGAGTTGGCTTGATAGTTCGCTCATAGTCTTGGCCGTAGTTTGCGCGACGTGCGAGGAATACTGGATCAGGGTTCGTCATCGGACCTCAACTCAAGGCACAATTTAGCACAATCCCCACAACTGAGTGACCAGCAATAGATCAGACTCAGGAAGCCTGACGCCGAAGGAGACCCCAACCATGAAGCCCACGAAACTGCCTCTGCGCGGAAGCTGCCGCTGCGGCGAGGTGAAGTTCGAGATCACCGCGCCGCCGCTGATGACGGCGGCCTGTCACTGCACGGGCTGCCAGCGCATGAGCAGCAGCGCGTTCTCGCTGACGGCCATGGTTCCGGCCGAAGGCTTCGCCGTGGTCGAGGGCAGGACGGTGGTCGGCGGGCTGCGCGGGCCGCAGCTCCAGCATCATTTCTGCCCAAGCTGCATGAGCTGGATGTTCACGCGTATCGCGGGCCTCGACGCCTTCCTCAACGTGCGGCCCACCCTGCTCGACGATCCGAGCTGGTTCTCGCCCTTCATCGAGACGATGACAAAGGAGAAGCTGCCCTGGGCCGAGACACCGGCGCGGCATCGCTTCGAGGGCTTTCCCGCGATGGAGGACTTCCCGCGCCTGATGGCCGAGTTCGCCGCCGCGCCCGACTGAGTTGCGTCCTCCGGCTGCAGGCCCCGGTTGCAGGCCGCGTGAATGGCCGGTTGACATGCAATAGTTTTATTGCATTTAATCCGGCGTGGACGACGACCAGCTCGACCGGATCTTCAAGGCGCTTGCCGATCCGACGCGCCGGCGGATCGTCGACCGGCTGCGCGAGCGCCCCGCGCAGTCGCTGTTCCAGATCTGTGCCCTTTCGGCCGCGGCCAACGAGCCGGGGCTGTCGCGTCAGGCCGTCACCCAGCATCTCGACATGCTGGAGAAGGCCGGGCTGATCCGCGTGGAGTGGATGGGCCGGACCAAGCTGCACTCGCTCGACCTCGAGCCGTTGCGCGAGGCCACGGCGCTGTGGCTGCAGAAGCACCTCTGATCGCGTCTCTCCTCTCCCGAAAGGACAACCGCCGTGAGAATCTACGTCACCAGCGTTTTCGTGGACGACCAGGAAAAGGCCCTCGACTTCTATACCCGCGTGCTGGGCTTCCAGCTGAAGAACGACGTGCCCGCAGGCGGCGCGCGCTGGCTGACCGTCGTGTCGCCGCAGGCCCCCGGGGGAACGGAGCTGCTGCTGGAGCCCAGCGGCCATCCCGCGGTCAAGCCGTACAAGGACGCGCTGGTGGCCGACGGCATCCCGGCGACCTCGTTCCAGGTCGACGACGTCGATGCCGAGCATCGCCGCCTGCGCGACCTCGGCGTCGCCTTCACGATGGAACCGATGGATGCCGGGCCGGTGCGGATGGTCGTGTTCGACGACACCTGCGGGAACCTGATCCAGCTGATCCAGATGAAGTAGGAGCCGAGGCGGGAGAGGCATGCGAAAATGGAGGGCTGCTACTGATGGTTGCTTGAAGGGATGTGGAGTAAAGGAACGTTTCCGGTCGCAATTCGTTGTCAGCCCGACATTTGCCACCTGGAAAACGGGAGATACCCATGACCATGCCCACGACCACGATCCGTCGCCGTTCCCTGCTCGCTGCCCTCGCCGCGGCGCCCCTCGCCTACGCCGCGACGTCCGCCACGACGGCGCACGCCGTCGACGCCCTGCCCGACTCGCGCTTCGTGGGCTTCGCCGAGACCATCAACGACTTCATGATCCGCTCGGGCCAGCTCGCCCTCTCCAAGTCGCAGAACGAGCTGGTCCGCGGCTTCGCCACGCGCGCCATCGCCGAGCACACCAAGCTGGTGTCGACGCTGAAGCGCAACCGCTCGGAGGCCGGCGTCTCGATGGCGCCGCACGACGCCACCAGCCAGATGACGAACAACGCGATGTCGCAGCTCAACTCGCTGACGGGTCCGCAGTTCGACACCGCCTATGCCAACGCCGTGATGCGCGCCGAGACCTCGGCGGTCGAACAGTACGGCGCCTATTCGCAGAGCGGCGGCAGCGGCCCGCTGCGCCGCTACGCGCAGGAGTCGCTGCCGGTGCTGCGCGAGCTGTCGGAATATTCCAAGCGTCTGGCCGGCGGCCGCTAGGCGGCACCGACCCAAGGCACTTGCCTGCGCAGGAGCGACGATCTGCCGGAGCGCGCCTGCGTTCCGGCAGAATGCTGTCAAGCGAGCAAGTCTCACCCGTCGCACGAGAAAGACGACGCGAAAGACGACACGGCGGCGCCGCGAAGGCGGTGGCCCGCGGCGCCGGAATTGGGTAGAGCGCAGGGTAATCTCCTTCCAACGACTTCGCGTGAAAGAGGACCCCGCCATGAGCGACGACAAGACCTATACGCCCCCCGCAATCTGGCAGTGGAACAAGGACAACGGCGGCCGCTTCGCCAACATCAACCGCCCCGTCGCGGGCGCCACGCACGAGGCCGAGCTGCCGGTGGGCAAGCATCCGCTGCAGCTCTATTCGCTGGGCACGCCGAACGGCCAGAAGGTCACGGTGATGCTGGAGGAGCTGCTGGCCGCCGGCCATAGCGGCGCCGAATACGACGCCTGGCTGATCGAGATCGGCAAGGGCCAGCAGTTCGGCAGCGGCTTCGTCGCAGCCAATCCCAACTCCAAGATCCCGGCGCTGGTCGACCGCAGCGGCGCCAAGCCCCGCCGCGTCTTCGAGTCCGGTTCGATCCTGCTCTATCTCGCGGAGAAGTTCGGCGCCTTCCTGCCCAAGGACCTCGACAAGCGCACCGAGGCGCTCAACTGGCTGTTCTGGCAGATGGGCAGCGCGCCCTATCTCGGCGGCGGCTTCGGCCACTTCTACGCCTATGCGCCGTTCAAGAGCGAATACGCCATCGATCGCTTCGCGATGGAGACCAAGCGGCAGATGGACGTGCTCGACAAGCACCTCGCCGACAACGAGTACTTCGCCGGCGACGAATACTCGATCGCCGACATGGCGATCTGGCCGTGGTACGGCGCGCTGGCCAAGGGCAAGATCTACAACGATGCCGGCACCTTCCTGCAGGTCCACGAATACAAGAACGTGAACCGCTGGACCGACGCGATCGCCAAGCGCCCGGCCGTGAAGCGCGGCCGCCTCGTCAACCGCATCCAGGGCAACGACCCCGGCCAGCTCCGCGAACGCCACGACGCCGGCGACTTCGACAAGGCCGCCGCCCAGAAGGCCGCGGACTAAAGTCAGCGAGGGGCGCGCCAGTCCGCTGGTGCGCCCCAACTTTGCCTAACCAGTTTTGTTGTCATCCTGAGCGCAGCGAAGGATCTCATGCCGGTTGCCCCACCAATGGCAGACGGCGATGAGGTCCTTCGCTTCGCTCAGGACGACAGGGAAAGCACCACCTCGGGCGCCCCGTCACCGACGGCAGCGGACTAGAGTCAGCGAGCGGCGCCCCAACTCTCTATCGTCCTCTACTCTTGCCATCCTGAGCGCAGCGAAGGATCTCGTGCCGATGGCAGGCGGCGATGAGGTCCTTCGCTGCGCTCAGGACGACAGAAAAGGCAATCGCCCGTCACCGACGGCGGCTTCCTGGCGCCGGTGACGAGCGGCCCGTGAGGGTCGAGCGCTGCGTCTCTTACGAGACCTGCTTCACGCCGGGGGGCTGCCATGTCCCGTTGCCCGCCGGCAGGATCGACGGCGGCGCAGGCTTCGGCCAGTACAGGCGCATCACGAGATAGATCGTGTCGTTCGGCGCCGGAAGCCAATTGGCTTCCTTGTCCGCGCCGGGGCTGTCCTTCTGGATGTACAGCGTCAGCGAGCCGTCCGCGTCCTTCTTCATCGCCGACAGCATCGGCGAGTTGATGAGGTAGCGGTTGATCGGGTTCTTGACCAGGAACTGGCTCTTGCCGTCGTACATCGTCACGGACCAGAACGCATTCACCGGCGGCAACTGGCCGGGCGCGAAGGTGATGGTGTACTTGTGCTTGCTGCCGTCGAGCGGCGCGCCGGCCGCGTCGATCCGGGTATAGGGATACATGGCTTCCACGGCGTCGTTGCCATAGAGGCCGCCCTTGGCAGCGCCGGCCCGCATCAACCAGTCACCGTTGTAGAAAGCCTCGTCACCGAAGAACGCACCGACGTTCCAGCCGTTGATGCTCTTGTTTCCATTGGCCAGCCATTTGTCGACCTTGTCGTCGCCCTGCTTCATGGCCACCAGGATCGCCGCCTTGTGTTCGAGCGACAGGTCCTTGAACGCGAAGGTCTTGCCGGGCCCGATGCCGATCTTCGCGAGCTTCGCGCGAACCGCCTTGTCCCGCGCCGTCTCCGGAACGAATTGCAGGGCCGCGTCGAGATACTGGAAGAAGTTATCCTTGATCCCGGCCGTGGTGGCAGGAAGGAAATCGATCTTGGGCGCGGCAGCCGGGGCGGGTTGCTTGAGGAAAGCGGACAGCGACTGCGCCTTGTAGCCGGCCTGGATCTTCTCGACGTTCGGCATGTCGCCGGGGTTGAAGAGCTGGGTGCGGAAAAGCGCGAACGCGAACGGCGTCGTCGACCGGAAGACCTTCTTCAGTCCGGTCGACGCTGCGGGCGTCTCGCCTTTCCAGTCGGGGCCGACCACCAGATAGTCGCCCGGCTCGGTCCCCGTGGCGCGCGTGCCGATATAGCCGAAATTGTAGGTGTTGCCGTCGACGAGCTGGACCGAATAGTAGCGGTCCTTTGCGATCGCCGGCACCGAGACGACCATCGGCTCGGCGCGCAGATCCAGCCAGAGAATCGAGTAAGGCGTGTCGCTGTTCGGCGTGATGACTGCCGTGTCCGCCGGGGTGGCGACACTGTGCGTATTGTTGATTTCGTTGAACGGCGCCTTGAACTGCCCCGAGTTCCTGTCGACGGCGAACTCCTGCATGACCGCATAGTTCATCACGAGCGGCAGGCCGTAGATGAAGCCTTCCTCGGCGATGTCCTTGGCCTCCGGCAGGCTGGGCCATCCGGCCTTGTTCTGCGCAAGGGCCGGGATGGACTTCGCCGTCGTGGCGGCGAATGCGGCCATCGCCGCCGAACAAAGCAGGTCGCGTTTGGTAAGCATCTGAACAACTTCCTTCCGGGGCGCGGCTCGTGGTCGAGCGCGCGCAGACAACAAAGAGGACTCCCATTCATCACCGGCGTTGTGTCGCCGGCATTGTATCGCCGGTGTTGTGTCACCGACGCGATGTTATCGAGGCGGGCGGGTTGCGTTTCTTGGCGCCGGTGACGATCAGGAGCTGGCGCGGGGCGTCGATCATCAGGCGGCAGGCCTTGCTGGTCATGTGGTCGCCGATCTGCAGGAACACGCCCTCGTCGACCTGCGTCTTCTTGCGGTCGTCGACGTCGAAGGCCGCCCCGTCGCGCACGCGCGAGACGCGGACGTTTCCCTCCGACACGATCTCGCGCAGAAAATACTGGTCCTTGTCGACGTAGAAGTCTTCGCCTTGCTTCAAGGTGAGAACCAGAGCCATCGATCGCCCCTCCCTGGGCTCGTGTCGGGCGGGCAAAGTACGCAGGTGGGTGCTGGCACCGCAATCGATTTCGGAATGCAGATGCTGCGGGCTCGTGACGCCGCCGGTACACCGCGATATCTTCCCCGAAGTTCTGGGCTGCTTTGGGGGTACGTACCGTGTCGGCGCTCGTGCGCAACAATGTCCGCACGGCGGGCACCGGCCCCACGGCGATCGTGTTCGCCCCTGGAGTCGGCGGCGACCGGAACATGGGACGGCACGTCGCGCCTGCCTTCGAGGTCGGCTTGCGAACGCTCCTCTGCAGCCCCGAGAACTGCCCGACGCGCGCGGGCGACGCCGACGACAGGGACGAGATCGGCCGCGAACTCGGCCTGCAGGATGCCGTGCCCGAACCTCGGCGCGCCGGACGACGTCGCCACGGCGATGTGCAACCTTGTCCGATCCCGTGAACGAAGATCTGGAAGACCTCTACGACAACGCGCCCTGCGGGTTTGTCTCGCTGCGTCCGGATGGGCGGATCGCCAGGGCCAACCGGACGTTCTGCCTGTGGACCGGCTACGCGCCCGACGAGCTGACCGGCAAGCGGCTGCACGACCTCCTCAACATCGCAGGCCGCATCTTCTACGAAACCCACTTCGCCCCCCTGCTGCGCCTGCAGGGCTTCTTCAACGAGGTCGCGCTCGATCTCGTCAGGAAGGACGGCGAGACCTATCCCGTGCTGGTCAACGCGATGGAGCGGCGCGATGCCGAAGGAAAGCCGCAGTTCGTCCGGCTGACCGTCTTCGACGCGACGGACCGCCGCCGCTACGAGCGCGAGCTGCTGAAGGCGCGCGACGAGCTGAAGACGCTGGCCAAGACGCTCGAACGGCGCGTTGCCGAGGCGACGGTGAAGCAGTTGCGCACCGACAGCGCGCTCGACGCGCAGCGCATGGAGGCCGAGCTGCGCGAACAGTTCATCGCCGTTCTGGGGCACGACCTGCGCAATCCCCTGGCGTCCATCGCCGCAGGCATGAACCTGATCCAGCAGTCGAAGCTGGACGAGCGCGCCGAGGGGATCACCATCCTGGTGCAGAAGAGCGTCGCGCGGATGGCGAGCCTGGTCGACAACCTTCTCGACTTCGCGCGCGGCCGGCTGGGCGGCGGCCTCACGCTGACGCTGTCCACCCTGCCGCTCGAACCCGTGCTCCGGCTGGTCGTCGACGAACTGCAGAGCATCCATCCGGGCACGATCATCAAGACGGACTTTGCCTTGACCAGGCCCGTCACCGCCGACCCGGTACGGCTCGGGCAGCTCTTGTCCAATCTGCTGGGCAACGCGCTGACCCACGGCGCCGAAGGCGAGCCCGTGACCGTGATCGCCAAGACGGAAGACCAGTTCGAACTCGCCGTCTGCAATGCCGGCACGCCGATCGAAGCGGCGGCGATGGATCGGCTGTTCCGTCCCTTCTCGCGCGGCGAGGTCAGACCGAGCCGGGAGGGTCTGGGTCTCGGCCTCTACATCGCGTCGGAAATCGCCAAGGCGCATGGCGGCACGATCGACGTCACCTCGACGCCCGAGCTGACCTGCTTCACGCTCAGGATGCCGCTGGAGCGCTGAACCGCGCGGGCGCAGCGGCGGTCAGTCCTTGTAGACCTCGACCGTCTGCATCATGCCCATCTCCTCGTGGTTCATCATGTGACAGTGCAGCATGAAGATGCCGGTGTAGTCGAGGAAGCGCGAGCGGAACACCGTGCTGCCGCCGGCCCGCGTCACCGTCACCGTATCGCGCCACACGAGATCGTCCGGCCGCTTGCCGTCGATCTCCGTCACCTGGAACGGGTTGGTGTGGATGTGGAACACGTGGTCGTCGTGATGATGGATGTTGCGGATCGTCCACTCCTCCACGGCGCCGAGCTTCACCCGCTGGTCGATGCGCGCGGGATCGAAGGTCTTGCCGTCGATCAGCGTGGTGAATTCCTGCCAGTGCGCGCCGGGATCGTTGTCTGGCGGATCGCCCGCGCCGGAGAAGACGAGCGTGCGCCGGTTGGTGATCTCGCTGTCGCGGATCGTCTCGAACGGCGGCCTGGGCAGCGCGGACGGCAGCTTCATCGCCATCGGCTCGCCCGAGACCACGACCCGCGCCAGCGGCCCGCTGGGCGACGCATGGCCCTGGTCGTAGGGCATGGCGTTCAGCTCGTAGGTGCCCGGAGCGCCCGCCTGCACCAGCACGTCGGCGCGCTGGCCCGGCGCCATCAGGAGCTGCTTCTTCTCCTGCATCGCGCCCAGCGCGATGCCGTCGTAGGCGATGACGTTCAGCCGGTGCCCGGCCAGTTCCATCAGGATATTGTCCTGGTACTGCGAGCCGACCACGCGCCAGCGCTGCACCTCGCCCGGCCGCATGGCAATGGTCGGGCGGCGCTGGCCGTTGATCGCCAGGAAGCGCGTGGCGTCCTCGGGGAACAGCGTGCTGCCGAAATCCTCGATCATGCCGAAGGCGTCGAACACGACCTGCGACAGCAGCATCACCCGCTCGCGCGCCGCGGCGATCTCGGGCACCTCGGCGAAATCGCCCTCGACCACGATGGCGCCGACCATGCCGCTCGCCACCTGCACGTCGGCCGAACCGTGATGGTGCGGATGGTACCAGTAGGTGCCGCGCGTATGGTCGGCCGGCAGCGCGATCTCGATGTCGTAGGACTTGCCGGGCAGCATGGTGCGCATGACGTTGTCGGCGATGCCGCTCGGGCTGCAATGCGCGCCGTGGAAGTGGAAGTTGGTGTTGTTGAACTGGTGCGGCCGCGTGATGTCCCGGGGCATCCAGTCGCGGTTGGGCGGCAGGTCGTTGGCCAGCCGCACCTTCAGCGTCTCGCCGGGCTTCATCCGCAGGGTCGGCGCCAGGCCGCCTTCGTAGCTGCGCAGGTAGAGACGCCGCTGGCCGATGTTGCGCCAGGTGTAGGCACACCGCAGGCTGGTCGCGAGCACGCCGTCCTGCGAGCGGCGAACCTCGGGCTCGATCAGCGGCTGGTCGAGCGGCGGCGGCGCCGTGCTCGCGGCCAGGCCGATCTCCGACATGTGGGCATGGCCGGCATGGATGGCGGGCACTGCCGGCGTGACGGGCGCGGGCGCCCCCGGCATCGTGTGGCCGGCATGGCCCGCATGAGCGCCGCCTGGCTGTCCGCCTCCGGTCTGCGCCAATGCGCTGGCGCCGCCGAGCGCAACGGTGCCGGCCGCGAGGCCCGCCCGAAGCACGCCACGAC
>NZ_HE997181.1:2684100-2692543 GCF_000312425.1 Reyranella massiliensis 521
CGAGGCCCGCCCGAAGCACGCCACGACGCGACGCCTGCGACCCCGGCGGGCCGCCGGTGCCGGTGATTTCCGATTTTTTGGTCATGGTCCCCAACTCTCCAGCCGCCGCCCGTTCCGGTTGAACCGGCCGGACGGGACTGCCACTCCCCGTTCGGCCGCCAACATAGCGTCACGGTTGGAAAACGGCCAGCGCCGGCGAGCACGAAGCCGGCGCGCCGGGACCACGAGGAGGCGGCGGCCGATCGGCGGCAGCTTTCCGGCTTGCCGCCGGCCTATCGTGCGAGGAGTGCTGCCGTCGCGCGCCGACGCGCAGAACGGCGCGGCCGCCGTTCGGAGAGTGCGGCCCGGCGCGCCGGGCTCAGGAGCGCGCGGCCCCTTGGTACTGCAGCGACACGCCCTGCATCTGCTGCGTCGAGCCGCGGCTGCGTTCGAGGTTGTTGTCGGTCGTGATGTCCTTCACGAAAAGGAACACTGCCACCGCGAGGATGCCGCAGGCCAGCAGCATCCCGAGTCCCGATCCACCGTTCATTTCCGTCCCTTCCGCTTGCTTCCTGTCGTTCATCTGTAGCACAGGAACGACCGGGGTGGGGCCCGATGCCGGCAGCCAGTTCACCAGGCGCGCGGCGATCGCCTCGGAGTCGGCGGCGTTCCAGTCGCCTTCGGGCAGCATCGCGATGGTGACGGCGAAGGCCCGCGCCGCGGTCTCGCGCGGCAATGCCGTCAGCCGCGCCGCCTCGCGCCACGGATCGAAGCCCAGTCGCGTGAGGGCGCTGAACACCGAGAGCGGCACGCCCGCCTTCTCCTCGCCGATCGTGGCGAAGAGGAATTCGTTGTAGGGCGAGTGGCCGAGCGTGTACTCCGGTCTCAAGGTCATGACGACCTCCTGCGTGTATGGCGCGTGCGCCTAGAATCCCATCCCGCCGCCCATGCCTCCGCCCGGCATCGCGGGCATGCCGTTGTCGGCCTTCGGCGCTTCCACCACCATCGCTTCGGTGGTGATCAGCAGGCCCGCCACCGAGACCGCGCCCTGCAGCGCGGTGCGCACCACCTTGGTGGGATCGATGACGCCCGCCTTGATCATGTTCACGTACTCGCCCTTCTGGGCGTCGAAGCCGTAGGCGTGGTCCTTCTGGTCGAGCATGTGGCCCGCGACCACGGCGCCGTCGAAGCCGGCATTCGCCGCGATCTGGCGCACCGGCGCCTGCAGCGCGCGCCGCACGATGTCGATGCCGACCTGCTGGTCGTGGTTGCCGCCGCGCTTGCCGTCGAGCACGCGCGTGGCATAGAGCAGCGCGGCACCGCCGCCGGCCACCACGCCCTCCTCGACCGCGGCCTTGGTGGCGTGCATGGCGTCCTCGACCCTGTCCTTCTTCTCCTTGACCTCGATCTCGGTCGCCCCGCCCACCTTGATGATGGCGACGCCGCCCGCGAGCTTGGCCAGCCGCTCCTGCAGCTTCTCGCGGTCGTAGTCGGAGGCGGTCTCCTCGATCTGCGCCTTGATCTGGCCGATGCGGCTCTCGATGTCCTTCTTCTTGCCCGCGCCGTCGATGATCGTGGTGTTGTCCTTGTCGAGATGGACCTTCTTGGCGGTGCCCAGCATGTCGAGCGTGACGTTTTCGAGCTTGATGCCGAGATCCTCGCTGATCTCGCGGCCCGCCGTCAGGATCGCGATGTCCTCCAGCATGGCCTTGCGGCGGTCGCCGAAGCCCGGCGCCTTCACGGCCGCGACCTTCAGCCCGCCGCGCAGCTTGTTCACCACCAGGGTGGCCAGCGCCTCGCCCTCGATCTCCTCGGCGATGATCAGCAGCGGCCGGCCGGACTGGACCACCAGTTCGAGCAGCGGCAGCAGCGGCTGCAGGCCCGACAGCTTCTTTTCGTGGATCAGGATGTAGGGGTTGTCGAGTTCGGCGATCATCTTCTCGGGGTTGGTGATGAAGTAGGGCGAGAGATAGCCGCGGTCGAACTGCATGCCCTCGACGACCGACAGCTCGGTCTCGAAGCTCTTGGCCTCCTCGACGGTGATCACGCCGCTGGTGCCGACCTTGTCCATCGCCTTGGCGATCATGGCGCCGATCGCCTTGTCGCCGTTGGCCGAGACGGTGCCGACCTGGGCGATCTCCTCGCCGGTCGAGACCTTGCGCGAGCGCGTCTTCAGCTCCTCCATCACCAGCTCGGCGGCGAGGTCGATGCCGCGCTTGAGGTCCATCGGGTTCATGCCCGCGGCCACCGACTTGGCGCCTTCGCGGACGATCGCCTGGGCGAGCACGGTGGCCGTCGTGGTGCCGTCGCCGGCCGCATCCGACGTCCGCGTCGCGACCTCGCGCACGAGCTGGGCGCCCATGTTCTCGAACTTGTCGGAAAGCTCGATTTCCTTGGCCACGGTCACGCCGTCCTTGGTGATGCGCGGCGCGCCGAACGACTTGTCGAGCACGACGTTGCGGCCCTTGGGCCCCAGCGTCACCTTGACCGAATCGGCCAGGACATCGACGCCGCGGATCATGCGGGTGCGGGCATCGCCGCCGAAGCGTACTTCCTTCGCTGACATGTTCTTTTTCCTTGTTGGACTGAAAGACGGGAAGCAGGAGCCGGGAGGCTGGACGCCGGTAGCGACAGACAGGCCGATCCAACCAGCGTTTACGCCATCGACTTCCTGACGATGGCCGGGCCCGGTCTACCGATAGAGACTTGGTGTGCCCCGGGCAACTAGACAAGCGATATCTGCCCCCTCGCCCCGCCCCCGCCCCTCCGCCGGCGCGCGACGGCGGCACCTCCCCATCCCGACGGAGAGGCGGCGGATGTCGGAATCGCGCCGGCGCGCCCGTCTTCCAGACAGCCGCGCCTGGGAGAACCATGCCAGGGAGAACCACGCCAGGGAGAAAGACGATGACGACGACCATCACGATCACCGCCTTCGAATCGTCGCCGGATCGCGGCCGCGGGCTGGCGCGCGACATGCGCGTGCGCTGGGCGCTCGAAGAGACGGGTCAGCCCTACGACGTCCGTCTCGTCTCGTTCGAGGCGATGAAGAAGCCCGCGCACCTGGCGCTTCAGCCGTTCGGCCAGATCCCGACCTACGAGGAAGGCGACCTCGCGCTGTTCGAGTCCGGCGCCATCGTGCTGCGGATCGCGGAGCGCCGTCCGGGCCTGCTGCCGGCCGACGCCGACGCCCGCTCGCGCGCCATCGCCTGGATGTTCGCCGCGCTCAGCACGGTGGAGCCGCCCATCGTCGAGCGCGAGATGGCGACCTACGTGGAGCGCGGCAAGGACTGGTTCGAGGCGCGCCGGCCGATCCTGGAGGAGCGCATCCGCACCCGGCTCGACCAGCTCTCGCGCCGGCTGGGCGATGCCCCCTGGCTCGACGGCGACTTCAGCGCCGGCGACCTGCTGATGGTGACGGTGCTGCGCCGCCTGGAAAGCTCGGGCCTGCTCGACGCCACGCCCAACCTCCCCGCCTACATCGCCCGCGGCGTCGCGCGCCCTGCCTACAAGCGAGCCTTCGCGGCGCAGCTGGCGGTGTTCGAGGCGGCACGGAAGGCGTGACTTCGTGCCCTGCGGATGAGCAGAGGCCGAAGCTCGCGCTGCCTGCGCTCGACGGCGCTTCATGCCTCGCCACTTCTGGTTGCTTTACTTATTTCCGGCGCATCCATATTTCTCCTCGAATGACAAATTGTCTCCCTATATCCATTTTGATATAAACGGCAGGAGCGCATGAAGCCTGTCGTCTTCCTGGGCGATTCGCTCGACAGGGTTCGGGAGTTTCCGGAGAGAGTGCGCCGGCAGGCGGGCTTCGAGCTTCGACAGGTTCAACATGGCCTCGATCCGACGGACTGGAAGCCCATGAAGAGCGTCGGCCCGGCCGTCCGCGAGATTCGCCTTCGCGACGGGAGCGGCGCGTTTCGGGTGCTCTACGTCGCGACGCGGGCCGATGCCGTCTATGTGCTGCATGCCTTCCGGAAGAAGACGCAGGCGACGGCGAAACGGGAACTGGACGTGGCGGCGCTGAGACTGCGCCTGCTGTGACGAGAGGATGGACATGAAGCCCAAGTTGAAGCGCCAGCGCTTCGCCAATGTGTGGGACGCGCTGGAAGACACGCCCGCGGTGGCGGCCAGCATGACCATGCGGTCGGACCTGTTGATCGCGCTCCGCCAGCGCATCGCCGGCTGGAAGACGACGCAGGCCGAAGCGGCGCGGCGATTGCAGGTCACGCAGCCGCGCCTGAACGACCTGCTGCGCGGCCGCATCGAGAAGTTCAGCCTCGACGCGCTGATCGACCTGGCAGATCGCGCACACCTTCAGGTCAGGCTCAGGATCGACAAGGCGGCGTAGGCGTCGCCCGTGCAATCGATTGCACGGCCGGACGGCAGGAAAACTAACGCCCGAAGGCCGCGCGCAAAGCGGCACGCTCTTCGTCCCAGGCGGCCCGAGCTGCGGCCTCGTTATATTCGTTGCGGTAGCCGTAGGTCGTTTCCGGCTTGCCGCGCAGGCGGGAGCTGGTGAACGCATGATGCGCGCCGGGATAGACCACGAGCCGCAGCGGCGCGCCCTCGCCGCTCCGCTTGGCCATCATGTCCCGGCAGGCGCGCGCCGGCGTCGCCTCGTCGAGTTCGCCGATCAGGATGACGGCCGGCACCGACACGGCGCCATAGGAGGCGACGCAATAGGGAAAGTAGGCAATGGCGGCGCGGAACTTCCGGTCGAACTGCGTTTCGATGCCGCCCCGCTTGACCGCCCCGAGTGCCGTATCGGCGCCCTGCGAATAGCCAACGACGGCGATCCTGTCGGGATCGATGAATGGAAGGCCCGCGAGATAGAGCAAGGCACCATAGGCATCCATGATCCGGTCCGCCGGAGCGCCGGATTCGGTCGCGCAGCGCTGCGTGACGCCGCGTGGACCGAAGCTGTCGACGACCAGCAGCGCATAGCCGAGCGCGACGTAAGCCGCGCCGGCGGCATCCACGACCGCGCGGGACGGCTGGCCCGCACATCCATGCAACGACACCACGGCCGGAAAAGGCCCCGCGCCGGCCGGACGATAAAGCTCGCCGGTCAACTCGATGGCGGGCGACTGGGCGGCGAGCGGCTGCCCACGCTCGCGCGCGAGCCGCTCCTGCAACGGCGTCGGCGGACTCGTCGCCACAGGAAACCGGACCGTCTCTGCCGCCGCTTCCGGCGCCGCCGCGAGCAGCACGGCCATGACGATGGCCGATAACAACGTGCCGACGATCCTTCTCATGCTCGCCTCTTCGTCATGAGTCCGGATTCGCAAAGCTAAGCTGATTTCAGCCGCTTGCTAAGGAGACCCCATCTTGGTCTGCTCCACTAGTTATTAACGGTATCAAGGATCGTGAGACGCTCAATATCGCCGTTGATATTCAGATGTGGTTTTGCAGAAACCGTGAGCCATCTTTGCGCATCAAGAGCGGAAGAATAAGCGCTACGGGCCTCCTTCACGACCGGATCACCGATCACGCAAGGGAAGCGCTTTCCCTCTTCCGCCCCCTTGATTGCCACTTTCCCGTGACCCGTTTGGGTATCCAGCTCCGAAATGAACACGGTAAAGGGCTGCGTGAGCCCGTATGTTACTTTTGGTTCCGCATCAATCAGCTGCCGCGCGGCCACATCGATGGGATACGCCGTTTGAGGATCACCAATGGTCGCCGTCGACGCCGATGCGCCAATGGGGGCCGAGAAGTTTCGTAGTGCTGGGCGTTGGTCTTGCGCAGCGATCATCAACACATCACGTAAATTCGCAGCGTGTTTGTCGCCGCTCTCTATCGTCTTCATTGACACCTGTCGCAGGGCTTCGACAGCTTGGCCTGCTACATCCAGCGCCTTGGACGCTTCGCTAGGCTTGGCGAATGTCTTGATGAAGTAAGTCACTATTGCCTCCACAGCCTTGGGTGCCGCGGCCTTTACGATGGGCAGCGCTGCCATTGACCAGTAAATGACTGCATTCACATCAAAACAATGTGCCCGAGGTGGCTCCGCTAGTACGCGCACCGCCATTGCAGGTGTTCGCGAAATGTATTCTTCACGTAGTGCAATGTGGCTGGAAACGGCTATTAGCCGGGCGGCGCCCTGCAATGATTGTCCTAGCTGATGAAGATCGATTTGGTGATGACTGGCGTCGACACCATCGTAACGAATACGAATGGCCGTAAAGACCCTGCCATCGTTCGGCTCTTCCATTCGATAGATCCCCCACACCTCTTATGCACGCAAAGAGAGCATCCGACAGGAAAGGCGTCAAACGGAACGGTTACTGCTTTGACAGCTGATACATGCTTTGGTTCAAAGTGCCCTACGCTGTGCCAAGGCGTACAAGGTGCTCGTTCCCATCCTTCGAGACGGCCCTTCGGGCCTCCTCAGGATGAGGACAAATGCCGTCCCTGCCCCGCGGCTCTTGCGGTTTCGGACTTCGCGTCCTTCTGCTCCATCTTCCGTGCAATCGATTGCAGGATCGCCGTCATGGATTCGCCGTGGCGGGCCCAGGTGTCGCGTCGATAGGTGAGGCCGTAGATGACGCCGGCCATGGCGTCGGCGCAGTCCTTGGAGAAGCCGGCGGGGTGGTCGATGCGGCCGGTCCTGGGGTCGCGTTCGAGGCGGATCAATTCGGTGCGGGCGTGGTCGTGGGCCGGGGCGGCGACCCGGCCGTCGTAGAGCGCGGTCTTGGCGACGTCGTAGGCGGTGGAGTCGGCGTCCATGGATTGCGTGCCGGTGACGAACCCCTGCTGGCGCAGAAGCTGGATGCTGTCCCGCGACTGATAGGTGTCGAAGCCGATCCACTTCAGGTTCATGCCGGCCTCGCGCAGGGCATAGAACAGCCGGCGCAGGCTCTCGAACTCGATCTCGCCGTTGCGCGGCGGCGTCACTTCCAGCACGAGGTCGAAGGCGATCCTGGGCATCCGTTCGATGGTGCTGCCCCCTTCCATCCCCGAACGCGGCACGTCGACGAAGCGCTCGACATAGCCGACCGCCACGCCCGCGCTGTCGCCGCTGACGGCAAGATCGACATGCGCGAGCCGCGGCTCCTGCGGCTCGGCGATGTGCTCGCGCAGGATCGCGGGCCGCGTCGTCACGAAATCCGTGCGCTCCAATGAGAGCACCGAGGGCCGCGCGCCGAAGGCGGCGGCCACGGCTTCCGTGTTGATGAGATAGGGGTTCGTCGCCAGGGTCGAGCAGCCCGCGATGTCGCGGATCGCCGACAGGAGATCGTGCTCGAACTCCGACCTGAACTCGTGCGGGATGCGGCGGATCAGGTGCGCGTCTTCGGGCGGTACGGCCGCGCCCTCCTCCCCACTTTCCTCGTCACTCAGGATGCGCGGCCGGCGCGTCGTGTCGCCCAGGAACAGGCTCCAGCGCGCCGCGCCGTAGGTGCCGGCGGGTTTGATGTCGTAGACGGTGCGGTCATAGACGAAGATCGAGCTGCGGCCGCGTTCGGCCCGTTCGCGCCGCGCCTCCTCGATCTTGCGGTCGGTGAATTCGCCCGGATAGCGCTTGGACGAGACGAGATAGATCATGCCGGGCAGCCGGCCGTCCTTCAGGAAGCGCGACTTACGGCGGCGCACGATGCCGTTGTACATCTCCAGCGCCTGGTCGAAGACGCCGCCGTCGGCGGCCTGCGCGGAGTCCTCGACGATCTGCATGAAATTGATTTCGTCGAGCAGCGCGTTCATCACGTTGGCGCCGATGGCGGCGTGGACGTTGCCGGTCAGCGAGCGCGCCACGATGCGGCGGGGAAAGGCGATCTCGGCGCCGCGCGTGGCGTCGGGCGGGAAGACCTCGCGGAAATAGGGCGAGGCCGCGATCATGTGGCGGAAGCGCGTATAGTCGTTGTCGCGGGCGGTGCGCGCGTTCATCGACTGGAACACGCTCAGGATCTCCGACGCCGGATCGAGGCCGTAGGCGGCGTGCGGGTCCTTCAGCACGGAGAGCAGATAGTGCTGCCACGCCATGCCCAGCAGCGCGGCCGTGGTCTTGCCCGAGCCGATGCCGCCGGTCAGCACGCTCTCGACATAGCTGCCGTCGTTCATCTCGGCGATCGCCGCCATCACCGCGGGATAGACGATGCCGCGGCGGCCGAGATAGCGCCGGCTCTCGACGAAGGTGCGGAGATCGACCGGCAGCAGGCGGTAGCGGTGCGCCTCGGGCACCAGGCCCGCAAAGTGCGCGGCCGCAGCGATCAGGTACGCGCCGCGTTCGTTGCGCGGCAGTTCGGCCGCGTGGTCGAGCACCGTGCGGCCGGAGACCGGGACCTTGGCGATCAGGTCGTAGGCGGCTTCGATGGTCTCTGTCGTCCTGAGCGCAGCGAAGGACCTCATCGCCGTCTGCCATGAGTGGGGCAACCGGCATGAGATCCTTCGCTGCGCTCAGGATGACAAGAAGCCTCCCCATTCAAATGGGGAGGTGGCGCCGTCTGCGCTGACGGAGGGGTCATGGGGC
>NZ_HE997181.1:2692750-2723512 GCF_000312425.1 Reyranella massiliensis 521
GCATGAGATCCTTCGCTGCGCTCAGGATGACAAGAAGCCTCCCCATTCAAATGGGGAGGTGGCGCCGTCTGCGCTGACGGAGGGGTCATGGGCGGGGTCATGGGAGGGGTCACGGCTCCGGCGTCTCCGTCGCCACGCCCTCCAGCAGCCGGTCCTTCGAGAAGCGGGCGGCTTCTTCTTCGGTGAACTCGAACACCGCGCGGTTGCCCAGGAGGTCCTGCAGCATGCCGGAGACGCGGCGCGGCACGCGCTGCATCAGGCCGGTTTCGAGATAGAGCCGGGCCAGCCGCTCCAGCGCCTCGCCATAGACGACGGCGAGCCGCGTCACCGCCGGGAGCGGCAGTGGCTCGTCCTTCTCGGCCGCCAGCCCGCGATGGAAGCGGGCGCGATGTTCGAGCGCCAGGTCCTCCAGTTCTTCGACGAGGTCGAGTTTGCGGCGCACCGAGGTGACGCCGCGCTCCTTGGCGGCCAGCAGCACCTCGCGCGTCCGCTCGGGCAGGATGAAGGCCGTGCGATAGCGCTGGAACCATCTCTCGATCCGCAGGGTCGCCGTATCGGGAAACATCGGCGGATCGGTCGCCTGCACCTTTTGCGCGACGGCACGCGGGCCGAGCCCCGCGAACAGCAGACGATGGATCTCGTCGACGTTCTCCGGCGTGGTGAGCGCCGTCCAGGCCGGCGGCGTGCGATCTCCGGCCTTAGGCATGAAGCGCCGCCCCCTGCAATGCTGCAAGGAAGCGGCGGTGATAGCCCGCCACCAGCTCGGCGCGGTCGCGGCCGTTGATGATTTGCCGCGCGCCGACGGGATCGTCCCTGGTAGCGCTGAAGAAATCGTCGAGCGCCAGGCCGGTGAAGTCGCCGAAGCCCGACTCGGCGTCGAGCATGCCCTCGAACAGGATGGCGGTGGCGACGTCGAGCTGCAGCGCGGCGTCCGGCGTCGCCACGAGGTCGAGCCCGAAGCGCGGCAGGGTCAGCAGGTCGGTCATGCGCTGGTAGTTGCGCCGGCCGGTGAGCTGCACGAAGCCGCGGCCGCAGAAGCGCGCACCGTCGCCGGGCTTGAGGTTGCCGAGATGGCGCGCCGTGCCCGGCCGTTCGCCTTCTATGTCGTAGAGGCGGAAGAAATAGCGCGCGTCGCCCCATTCGCGGATCGGCTGCATCGAGCGCGCGACCTCGTGATAGACGGTGGCCAGCATGTAGGCGAGATGGCGCGCGTCCCGGAGGCGACGCGCTTCCCATTCGTCGAGAATGGCGTCGATGCCGTCGACCTGGCCTTGATAGAGCGTGCCGCCGAACAACGAGACGCGCACGGCGGCGAAGAACTTGCTGCGTTCGATTTTCATCGACGGCAGCCTTCGCACCTTCGCGGCTTCGCGATACCGGCGGCCGAAGGCATGGCGGCGCGATGCAGCCGCGGCCCTGTAAGGCATCTGTAAGTTTCCGAACGCAATCTGGGGCCGCCCTGAACGGGCGCCTGGGAAGTGGGGGTCGACTTGGAACGGGAAACGACAGGGACCGGCGGCGATGTGGGGCCGCCGGCCGACGGCCTTCCCCTTTGCGACAATCGCCAACGGCCCGCGGCGCGCGTTCACGCCTGCGCGGGTGCCGGCAGTGGCCCTGTGCAGCGGCAGTGTGCAGCCGCCGCCGTATAGATTATGCATGGGTTCGCGTACGCGAACTGCGGCTGTCGCGAACGGGCATCTAGGAAGTGGGGTCGACTTGGAACAGCAAGCCAAACGGACCGACGACGAACCGGGGCAGCCGGCGGGCGAGGCCCGGCCGGAACACATGAAGGCTCCCTATGCAGCGCCTGTGCTGCAGCAATGGGGATCGTTGCGCGACATCACGCAGTCGGTCGGGGCCAACGGCGCCAATGACGGCGGCCGGGGCTGGCGGCGGCGCACCCGGTAGACCGGCACGCCGGAGCCGGCAGAAGCCGGCCCCCTTAGTGGCGCCGCCCGGCCATGCTATCGACGGGCATGGCCCGGACAAAGCAGACCGTCGTCGCCTTCCGCATCGTCGTCGAACAGCCGGTCGAGGGCGTCGTCCACAGCCTTCAGGCAAAGGACGGCCAGCCGCTCGACCCGAAACAGTCGCGCGGCGGCCAGCCGCTCGTCTTCGATTTCCCCGTGCGCGTCGCCCCCGGCCCCCAGTCTTCCGGCCCCCAGTCTTCCAATCCCAAGTCTTCCGGCCCCAAGCTCTCCGGCGACCAGGTGCGCCGCGAAGGGCCTGACCGTCGTTTCGTCTATGTTTGCATCGGCCAGCTTGCCGGCGACGCCGCCTCGCCGTGGTCGCGGCGGATGAAGATCGACATCCACGACGTCGGAAGCGACCTGCTGGACCGCGCCGCCCGGAGCGGCGGCATCGTCCGAGACCCGGGTCGCCGGCACCGGCGCGGACGGCACGCCGGCCTGCGCCACCCTGCCGCCGACCGGACGGCGCGTCGTCGCGCGCTGACACACGGTCCGCTAGACGGGCAGCGCCGCGAGGGCCTTCAGCGTCTGGCTCGGCACTTCCGTCTTCACGTTCTGCACGCCCTTGATGCGGCTCAAATGCTCCGACTGGAAGCGGCGATAGTCCTCGATGTCGGCGGCCACCACGCGCACCAGCGCATCGTAGTCGCCCAGCATCAGGTGGCACTCGACGACCTGCGGCAGCTTCGCCACTTCCTTGGCGAAGTGGGCGATCGTGTCTTCGTCCTGCGTCTTGAGGCCGATGCGCGCGAACAGGGTCAGGCCCTTGCCGACCTTCGCCGGGTTCACCACCGCCACGTAGCGGTCGATCACGCCGGCCTCTTCGAGCAGGCGCACGCGGCGCAGGCAGGGCGACGGCGAGAGGCCGACCTTCCTGGCCAGCTCGGTGTTCTGGATGCGGCCGTCCCGCTGCAGCACGCGCAGGATGCGGCGGTCGATCTCGTCGAGTGCCATTGGCATTTCCTTCCATGAAATGGCCAATACGGTGACTTAGATGCCAATACTCTCGCAACGGTCGGCATCTACGCAATCAAAATGCGTGCCGCGTGGAATACCGTCCGCGCATGACCGTCGACCTGCAGACCTCGCCCGGCGCCACGCAGCGGGACGACTGGCGCGACGAATTCCGGCGCGGCGTCGCCGCCTGCCTGCCGATCCTGCTGGGCGTCGTTCCCGGCGCGATGGTGCTGGGCGCGCTGGCGACACAGAAGGGCCTGCGCCTCGGCGAGGTGCCGCTGATGACCGGGCTCAACTTCGCCGGCGGCTCGGAGTTCGCCGCCATCCAGCTCTGGACCTCGCCGCCGCACGTCGCGCTGATCGCCTTCATCACCTTCCTGGTGAACAGCCGCCACCTGCTGATGGGCGCGGCGCTGGCGCCGTACCTGCAGCACCTGCCGAAGCGCAAGGTGTTCCCCGCCCTCTTCCTGATGTGCGACGAGTCGTGGGCGCTGGGCCTCGCCGATGCGCGGCGCCGCGCGGCGCAGGGCATTGGCACGACGCACAATGGACCCGCGTTCAGCCTGCCCTACTTCGTCGGCACCGGCGCCTGCATCTGGCTGGCCTGGGTCGGCTTCACCAGCCTCGGCGCGGCGGTGGGGCCGCTGCTGGGCGACGTCGAAGCCTATGGATTCAACCTGGCCTTCCCGGCGGTCTTCCTGGTGCTGCTGCGCGGCATGTGGACCGGCTTCCGCGCCGCGCGGCCGTGGCTGGTGGCATTGGTCGTTGCCGCCCTCGCCTATCTCTTGGTGCCCGGCGCCTGGTACGTCGCGGCCGGCGCGCTGTCGGGCCTCGCCGCCGCGTGGTTTCTCGCGGGCAACATACGATGATCGAGCCGGCTGTCGTTCTCACCATCCTGCTGATGGCGGCCGTCACCTATCTCACGCGGATCGGCGGCTACCTCGTGCTGCGCAACCGCACGCTCGGGCCGCGCGCGATGGCGGTGGTCGAGGCGGCGCCGGGCTGCGTGCTGATCTCCGTCATCGCCCCCAGCTTCGTGGCCGACAACCCGGCCGACCTCGCGGCCCTCTTCATCACGCTGCTTGCCGCCACGCGGCTCTCGATGCTGCCCACGGTGCTGATCGGCATCGCCGCCTCCGGCCTGCTGCGCGCGCTGCTGGGTTAGAGCGTCCACCTCCAGCGGTTGTGAAGGCCGCGCCGCATTGACACCCCTGGGTATCGGGCGCACGCTTTTTTCAGGTTGCCTTGGTCCGCACTGGCGGCTTCTGCCGGACCCTCGCCGTTACATCGCAATCCGCGAGATGCTCGCTTTCCCGAGCCGTCGACTGAACGACCATACATAGCAGGAGACTCCCATGATGCCGATCACGCGTCGCGCTTTTATGGCCACTGTTGCTGTTGCGTCGCTTTCCTTCGTGCCGCTTGCCCAGGCCGTCGATGCCTTGCCCGATTCCCGATTCGTCGGCTTCGCCGAGACGGTCAACGATTTTGAGATGAAGTCGGGTCAGCTTGCGCTCAGCAAGACGTCGAACGAGCTTGTTCGCGGCTATGCCACGCGCGTGGTTGCCGAATATCCCAAAGCCGAGCAGTCGCTGACGAGAAATCGCAACGAAGCGGGCGTGTCCATGGCGCCCGACGAGGACGTCCGGAAGATTACCGACGACTCGATGGCCCGCCTCAATTCGCTTCAGGGGGCGGAGTTCGACAAGGCCTACGCCGACGCGCAGGTCCGGCTGCAGACGGCGGCGGTCGCTCAGTTCGGCGCCTACTCGGAGAACGGCAAGAACGGTGCCCTCAAGCGTTACGCGCAGGAGGTTCTTCCGAAGTCGAAGGAATTCCTCGAATACGCCAAGCGGATAGCGGGCGGCATGTAGCCGCCAGGCAATCCCAAAGCGCGGCCATCACAGCGCCGCGCCGAAAGCGTCGTCGGTCGGCATCCGATGCCTTTTCGTGCCGACCGTCCGTGACAATCCGACAAGCAGACTGCAATTGCCCGTTCCAGAGGGAGGGATTGGCGAGCGGTTGTGCGGCCCGCGCCCCTGCCACATAGTCGACGCCTCAGCGTCGCGTTCCGTCGTTGCCGAGTTCACCCGCTAATCTGTCCGAGGGGGAGGCGCTCGATGAATTGGGACAGTGTGCAGCTGGACGCCAAGGCCAAGGGCGTTCTGGTGTTCGCCATGGATCAGGCGCAGACGCCGGTCCTCACCCAGCCCGGTCCCTGGGGCAGCGCCTACGACGGCTACTGCATCGGGCTCGCCGCCTGCTGGATCGCCTGGCGCTATCAGGGCAAGACCTTCCCCGCCTCCGGCCAGGTCTGCGACTACCCGCCGTGGCAGTCGACGACGGCGCAGAACCTGTCGGATGCCATGAAGCGGGTCGAATGGACGGACGGCTGGAAGGCCGCGACCGCGAGCTTCGCCTGCACGGTTTCGACCGCCCTCCACGCCTCGCGCGACCGGCCGCCCAGCGCCGGCTTCTTCTGGTCGGTCATGTCGAAGGCCTATGGCTGCTACGGCGTCACGCTGCGGGGCGCCAGCGGCGCGCACGCCATCGCGCTCTGCCACGACCGCCAGAACCGCTACCACTTGTTCGACGCCAACTACTTCCATGTGGTCATGGACAGCGAGAGCGCGTTCAAGACCTATGTCACCCGCTATCTCGACAAGACGAAGTACAAGACGACCTACAGCACCAAGTGCGGCATCGTCGGCATCCGCCCGCCGCACCAGTAAGCGTCGCGACAGCTCAAACCACGGAGGCCGCCATGGCATCGCTCGACAAGCTAGCCATCGAGTTCTTCGACGCGTGTGAAGCCGGCAAGGGATGGGAGGCATGCAAGGCCTACTGCAAGCCGGACGCCAGCTTCTCCTCCCAGGCCGAGCCGCTGGCCGACCTGCGGACGCTGCAGGAATACGCCACGTGGATGAAGGGGCTGATGGGCATGATGCCCGACGGTCGCTACGACCTGAAATCGTTCGCGACGGACGCCGCGCGCGGCAACGTCACCGCCTATGCCGTGTTCTCCGGCACCCATACCGGCCAGGGCGGGCCGCCGCCGACCGGCAAGAAGACCAACACCGACTATGTCTACTGCATGCAGTTCGACGGCGACAAAATCAGCCACATGACCAAGATCTGGAACGCCGGCTGGGCGATGAAGGAACTCGGCTGGGCGTAGGGCGGGAGCAGCGGAGCGCGCCGCCAGCCGCCCCGGGCCCTAGTTCTCGACGATCGCCTTGATCCTGCCGTCGCGGACCGCCTTCACGAAGCCCTTGTAGTCCCGCTCGGTCTGGTCGGCATATTCCACGGCGAAGTCGCACAGGGCGTCGTCGAACACCTCGCTCGATCCCATGTAGCCGGCGATCATGGCGGCGTCGCCCGAACGGGCGTGCGCCCGCGCCAGCGCCCAGCCGCAGACGCGCCCGTAGGCCCTCATGTCGGCGGCGCTGAAATCCTCGAGGATCGCGCTCATCTTCATGTCGCGAAGCTGTCGGACATAGAAGTCGCGCTGGTTGGCGCCCTTGCCCCAGCCCAGGAGCAGATCGCTGGCCGACTGCATGAGGCGCTGCCCGACGACCACGCGCTCGCCGTGGTTGGCGTGGCGGCTCCTGCCGACATAGGGTTCCAGCACCGAGGCGTTCGCCTCCTTGATCTGCAGGAACACCGGGTCGTCGTCGGACGCCATGAGCAGGGCGATCGCGCACTGGGTGCCGACGCTGCCGACGCCCACCACCTTCATGGCGAGGTCGCAGAACTGATAGCGGTCGAACAGCGTCCGCACATGTTCGGACAGCGACTCGCGATAGCTGGCGAAGCCTTCGCGGTAGCCCGACTCTAATCCCGGCGCGATGTCGGCGGTGGGATGGAAGATCAGCGGCGGGTCGTCGGCGATGGTCGGCGTGGAGCCCTTGTGCTCCACGAACTTGGGGAACAGGAACTCGGGCGTGTTCTTCTCCCAGGTCTTCTTCACGCGCTCCTGCACCCGCTCGCGGGTTTCCGGCGAGTCCGTCTCCTTCAGGAAGCGATCGACGTCGATCGTGTCGTACCAGACGTCGAGCGCACGCATCTGGGCATAGTCGGCCATGCGCTCGCGGTAGGACTGGGCGGCGGCGCGGACGGCCCGCATCGAATCGGCCTCGGACAGGCGGATGTGGCGGCCGGCCAGCACGAAGCTCGTCGTCAGGCGCTTGATGTCCCATTCCCAGGGACCCGGCAGCGTCTCGTCGAAGTCGTTGATGTCGAAGATCACCCGCCGTTCGGGCGTGGCGAAGCCGCCGAAGTTCGAGAGGTGCGCATCGCCGCAGACCTGCACGCGGATGCCCGACGCGGGCGTCGATGCGAGGTCGGCCGCCATGACGGCCGCCGAGCCGCGGTAGAAGGCGAAGGGCGACTGCATCATGCGGCCGAAGCGGATGGGAACCAGTTGCTCTTGGCGGCCGACATTCGACTCCTTGAGCGCGTCGATCGGATCGGGCCGATTGTGCGGCCGCTTCCATTCGCCGTGCGCCGACCGCGGGACCGCCTCGCGCAGCACCTTGCCCCTGGTGCGACGCTCGGCCGGACCGAGAAATTCCGGCGCACTTGCCGTCCTGTGGGGCTGCCTGGAGCCGATGTCCGCCACTTCAGCGCTCATGAGTCTAGTCCTCGCAGAGTTCGAAGGTGAGTGCGTCGAGCGCGCGCAACGTGGTTTCCAGCCCCTCCGTCCCGCCGCGCGCCGTGCCGCCGGCAGCCAGTGCGGCGTTCGCCTCGGTCAGCGTGCTGTCGACGCGCCGCTGGAACGCGGCATCGCAGCGGCGATGCCCTGCCGTGCGCAGCCGCTGCACCAGGTCGGCCCGGCGGGCGACGGCGTGGGCGGGCGACTGCAGCGATCGCGGCAATGCGTCCGTCGGAGAGGAGGCGGTGTGTGTCGAACGAGCCATCGTCGAGGTCAACTCCGTGTCGAAATCGCGATGAAAAATACAACAGGGTCGGGTTGCTTCGTTGACCTAGATCAAGGGTCGGCGCAGGGCGCGTCATAGAGTGTTCCGGCAAGAGAGGAACCGTCGACGTGGGCCTTGCCGAACTGTTGATTGCTGCCGGGCTGATCGTCGGCGCGTGGTCGAGCCACCGGGTGGGCTACCTCATCGGACGAAGGTTCGATCCGAAGGACGAGACCTTCAGCCAGCAGCTCGGCGTTGTCCGCGGCGCCACCCAGGCGCTGGTGGCCTTTCTGGTCGGCTTCGGCTTCGCCGGTGCGGGCACCCGCTTCATCGAGCGCGCCGACCTGATCGTCACCGAGGCGAACGCGCTCGGCACCGCCTGGCTGCGCGCCGACGTCCTGCCCGAGCCGGCGCGGCACGACCTCAAGGCGGCGTTGCGCGAATACACGGAGGACCGCGTCGTCGCGCTCGGCACCAACGACCGCACCGAGATCATGAAGCGGGTCGAGAAAGTTGCCGGCCTGCACGAGCGCATGTGGAGCGCGGCGGTGACGGGAACGGGCAACGACGCGCCTCTCATGCTGGTCGTGTTCCCGGCGGTCAACCAGGTCATCGATCTGCACGCCTCGCATTTCGCGCTCGCGCGCCGCCACTGGCCGCTGCCCATCATGGCGGTGCTGCTCGCCTCGGCGGCGCTCTCCTACGCGCTGGTCGGCTTCGGGGCGGGGCGCAGCCGGCGCACCTTCTCGACGCTGGATTCGATCTACGGCGTGGTGCTGGCGGTCGCCATGTGGATGGTGATCGACCTCGACTATGCCCGCCGCGGCGTCCTGCAGGTGCCCAACGCGCCGATGGTCGAGGTCCTGGCCACGATGAAGTGAGCCTCCGCCGGGTTTGCGGGCCCGGCAGGCCCCCGCGCATTTGCAGGTTTCGCCCGTTGTCCGTAACGGTGGCTTGCACCGTTACTGAAAAACCGGGTGGAGATCCTGCGCATGGCCAAGCTCGTCTTCGCAATGAACCAGTCGCTCGACGGCTATGTCGACCACGACAAGTTTCCGCCCGATGCCTCGCTGTTCGGTCACTGGTCGGTGTTCGTGCGCGGCCTCGCCGGCAGCCTCTACGGCCGCCGGCTGTACGAGGACATGCGCTACTGGGACGAAGACCGCCCCGAATGGACGGCGGAGCTGCACGACTTCGCAGCGGCATGGCGCCGCCAGCCCAAGTGGGTCGTGTCGCGCTCGCTGAAGTCGGTCGGCCCCAACGCGACGCTCCTCGCCGGCGATATCGAGGCGACGATCCGCGGGCTGAAGGCCCGGCTCGACGGAGAGATTCAAGTGGGCGGGCCGCAGCTCGCGCGACAGCTGGGCGATCTCGGCCTGATCGACGAGTATCGTCTCTATCTCCATCCCGTCGTGCTGGGCGGCGGCACGCCGTTCTTCGCCGGCCCGCGGCCGCCGCTGCGTCTCGTCGCCAGCGAGCGGGTCGGCGAGCGGGCAATCAGGCTGACCTACGTTCCCGCCTGATCGCGGTGACATCCCCCGGCAACGTCCCTTGACCGCAGTCGTAGTGATCCTCACCGTGTCGTGAACGCGTAGAGGAGAACACCGATGAAGACCGCCGATATCGACTACCGCGACGGCGCCCTCGCCTGCCGCGGCTTCCTTGCCTACGACGAAACCAAGACCGGGCGTCGCCCCGGCGTGCTCGTAGTCCACGAGGCGTTCGGCCTGGGCAAGCATGCGATGGACCGTGCGAAGATGCTGGCCGGGCTGGGCTACGTCGCCTTCGCCGCCGACATGTTCGGCAACCGCCAGCAGGTGAGCGAGCTGCCCAAGGCCATCGAGATCATCACCGACCTGCTGGGCGATCCGCCCAAGCTGCTGGCCCGCGCCGGCGCCGCGCTCGACGTGCTGCGCCAGCGGCCCGAGGTCGATCCCGCGAAGCTGGGCGGCATCGGCTTCTGCTTCGGCGGCTCGACCGTGCTGCAGCTCGCGCGCAGCGGCGCGGATCTCGCGGGAGTCGTCAGCTTCCACGGCGGGCTGCAGACCAAGGCCCCGGCCAAGGCCGGCAGCGTCAGGGCGGGCGTGCTCTGCTGCACCGGCGCCGACGATCCGATGATCCCGGCCGACCAGGTGGTGGCCTTCGAGCAGGAGATGCGCGCGGCCAAGGCCGACTGGCAGGTCATCAGCTACGGCAACACCGCACACAGCTTCACCAACCCCGAAGCCGACGGCTCACTCAACCCGGCCATCCTCTACAACGAGAAGACCGACCGGCGTTCGTGGGCGGCCATGCGCGGCTTCTTTCAGGAGCGCTTCGGCGCTTAGAGCCCGGACCGCAGCGTCCGTATCCCTCTCCCTGCCGGGAGAGGGGTATGCGCAACAGGAGCGGTATGGTGCGGCCAACTCCCTGCCGAGAAACTGCAATTACAGCACCAAAGCCCCGGATATCCTCCCGATAAAACCATTGTGGATCGAAAACGTATCGGCATGCGGTCGTTCGCGTTGCAATTTGCATCGGGCGCTGCCTAATTTGGCGGCGGGCGGAGACCAAGAAACGATGAATCCCCTTCCCTCTCTTATTCGTGCATCCGCCTGGGATGCCGGCAACCACAACATGCACAATGCCGGTCGCAGCAAATGGGACTGGAACGATTTCACCGTGGCGTCCGCCGAGCACGAGCGCCTGGTCGGCTTGGCCTACGCGCGCCCCAACGACCAGCGCCACGACCGCTACATCCGCTTCCAGATCGCCGAACAGATGGAGCAGGCCGGCCTGTTCACGAGCACGTCGTTGATGACGGACATCCATCGCCAGATCGACCAGGCCATGGCGAGCCTGAACGATACCGCTCGCAAGCCCTCGTCCGCTGCGAACAAGCAACCTGCGGCACGGGCCGACACGAAGAGCCAGCCGGCCGCGCTGTTCCAGCAATAGTCGGCGAACCGCCGGCGGCCTTTCCCCGCTTCCGGACCGAAGACGAAGCCCCGCACCGGGTCACCGGCCGGGGCTTTTGCCGTTTGGAGGCTGGCCCACCCCCGGCACCCGGCGCATGCTGCGGCGACCGCAGGGGGAGGTTCTGCAATGGCCGAGCACGAGGGCGACACCTACAGGAACGCCACCATCGAGATCGATGGCCACGGCTATACGAAGTGCGCGTTCGAGAACTGTATCCTGGTCTATTCCGGCGGCGAGCCGCCCAACTTCAGCGGCTGCACGCTGGACAAGATCCAGGTGGTCTTCAGGGGGCCTGCCAAGAACACGGTGGCCTTGCTGCAGGCGATGTCCCGGCCGAGCAGCGGCTTCCAGCAGTTGATCGCGCGCACCTTCTCCAGCCTCGGCAAGCACTGAGCCCGGGGAGAGTACGAGCGCCGGTCTCAGCGCTTGAAATAGAAGTAGGTGAGCAGCGCGGTGATGATGCCGGCAGCCATCATCTGGCCGAGCGTGCGCAGCATGCCGTGGCGGATGGCGCGGTAGGCGTCGACCAGCGAGCGCCATTCGGCGATGTCGCGCACGGCGTTGCCGTCGGCCAGGCCAAGACGCGACAGCGCGCGCTCGGCGCCCTTCTCCGCCCCCTTCTCGACGGCGGCCTCGATCAGGGCGTTCAGCTCCAGGTGGCTCAGGATGACGGGATCGTTGGGGGTCGCGATCAGGTTCGTGCTCATGGCATGCACTCACTCTTCGCCCGTTACTCGGGAACGGGGGGATGAAGCGGGAAGCCGCCGGCGAAGCCGCGAAACATCAGCTCCAGTTCGTAGCCCAGCGCGTCGGCCACGGCCTCGACAAGCTGGAGGTTGCCGCGCGACTGCCCCTCCTCGAAGCGCCGCAGCGAGGCGCGGTCGACGCCGGCCAGCCGGGCCAGCCGCCGCTGCGAGATTCCCTGCTCCTGGCGGATGCGACGGATCTCGGTGCCGAGATGGACTGGGCCGAGATGGACAGGCGGCGCGGGAGCGGGAGCTTGGGGAGTACGGGTCACGGGAGGCCCCTCCTTGGGCCGCCTCCTCACCGTAGGCATACCGGCAGGGAAATAAAGACGCGCCCGCCCCGCTCTCGCAGGGACCGGGAGAAGGAGTATGATGCCGGCCGGCGGGGGATCGCGGCGACATATCCACAGTTCCGGCCCCGCCGAACCTGTCTATTTACCCGCTCCCCAGCCTGCCGGACGGTGCGCCCAGAATGACCGATACGACGTCTGATCCGCCGCTGGACACTCCGACGATCAAGGCCAAGCTCGAGGAGCTGCGCAGCGAGCATCGCGACCTCGACGAGGTGATCGACCGCCTGGTGGAAAAGCCGCCGTTCGACCAGTTGCAGCTGCAGCGCCTGAAGAAGCGCAAGCTCGGGCTCAAGGACCAGATCATCAGGCTGGAAAGCCAGCTCATCCCCGATATCATCGCCTGAGACAGACAGGGTTTTATGGCCAGGAAGAAAACGACGCCGGCGAAAGCCTCGCCCGGCAGGACCACCCGACCTCTGGTCGGCGTCATCACCCGACCGCTGGTCGGCGTCATCATGGGCAGCCAGTCCGACTGGACGACCATGCGCCATGCCGCCGAGACCCTGGCGGCGCTGGGCGTTCCCTTCGAGGCGCGCATCGTCTCCGCCCACCGCACGCCCAAGCGCATGATGAGCTACGCGTCCGGCGCCAAGGCGCGCGGCCTGCGCGTGATCATCGCCGGCGCCGGCGGGGCCGCCCACCTGCCGGGCATGACGGCCTCGATGACACCGCTGCCGGTGCTGGGCGTGCCGGTCGAAAGTGCCGCCCTGAAGGGCCAGGACAGTCTTCTTTCCATTGTCCAGATGCCGGCCGGAATCCCCGTCGGCACGTTGGCCATCGGCCGCGCCGGCGCCGTAAATGCTGCACTTCTGGCGGCCTCCATCGTCGGACTTGACGACGCCAAGATTATGCGGGCGGTGGAAGGATGGCGCGTCCGCCAGACCGCCGCCGTCGCCCACGCTCCCAAGGATACCCCGGCGGACGACCCGGCTACCGCTCCGGCCCCTCATCGCTGATGTCTTCCTCTCGGATCATCCCGCCCGGCTCCACCATCGGCATCCTGGGCGGCGGACAGTTGGGGCGCATGACGGCGCAGGCGGCCGCACGGCTGGGCTATCGCTCGATCGTCTACGCGCCCGACGAACCCTCCATCGCCGCCGAAGTTTCCGCAGGTTTCGTGCGCGCGGGCTATGACGACGAGGCCGCCCTCGCCGCCTTCGCCCGGCAGGTCGACGTCATCACCTACGAGTTCGAGAACGTGCCCGAGGCGGCCGTGCTCGAATGCCAGAAGCTGACGCCTGTGCGTCCCGGCACCCTGCCGATCCACCTCGCCCAGCACCGGCTGCGCGAAAAGGACTTCCTGCGCCAGCTCGGCATCGGCACGGCCGACTACCTGCCGATCCGCTCCGAGGCCGACATCGCCGCAGCCGCCGCGGTTCCCGGCGCCCTGCCCGGCATCCTGAAGACCTGCACCGAAGGCTACGACGGCAAGGGCCAGGCGCGCGTGGCCGACGGCGCGGCGCTGGCGGCGGCGTGGGCCGATCTCGGCCGGCGCGAATGCGTGCTCGAAGCGCTGGTGCCGTTCCGCTGCGAGGTCTCGGCCATCGTGGCGCGCGGGCTCGACGGCGAGACGCGCTGCTTCCCCATCGGCCGCAACGAACACCGCGACGGCATCCTGCGCACCACCGTGGTGCCGGCCGACCTGCCCCCCGACGTGCTGGCGACGGCGGAGCGCTACGGCGTGCTGCTGGCCGAAGGGCTCGACCTGGTGGGCCTGGTAGCGCTGGAAATGTTCGTCACCGCCGACGGCCGCGTGCTGGCCAACGAGTTTGCGCCGCGGCCGCATAACTCGGGCCACTGGAGCATCGACGCCTGCGCCACCAGCCAGTTCGAGCAGCTCGTGCGCGCCGTCTGCGGCCTGCCGCTGGGCTCGGTCGAGGCGCTGGCGCCGTCGCGCATGGAAAACCTGATCGGCGACGAAGCGCTCGACTGGCCGCGCTATCTCGCGGAGCCCGCCGCCCGGCTGCATCTCTACGGCAAAGGCGCTCCGCGTCCCGGCCGCAAGATGGGCCATGTGACTTACGTGCTGCGGCCGTAAGGGCCGCCGCCGGTCAGCGTTCGCCGGCAATCGCGAGATGGTACCGCGTGTGCTTCAGCTCGCCGGTGCGCGACAACGCGCCCTTGGCCACGAGGTCCTGCAGGTCCCTCGTGGCTGTCGCGCGTGAGGTCTTCGCGATGGTGATGTAGTTTTCCGCGCTCAGGCCGCCCTTGAAGCCATCGAGGCCCTCGCGAAACATGCGGGCAACGACCCTCTCCTGACGCTCGTTCATCTGGCCGCGCAGGCGCTCGTAGAACCTCGCCTTGGCCATGTAGAAGTCGACGCGCTCGATCGTGGTGGCCTGGGCTTCCAGAACGGTGTTGGCAAAGAAGACGAGCCAGTCCGTGATCTCCGTCTCTCTGCTGCTGTGTTCCAGCGCCGCGTAGTACGCCTTGCGCTTGCGTTCGATGGCATAGGCCAGCGCGATCAAAGTCGGCCGGCCCAGCCCCTGCGCCAGAGTCTTTTCGGCAATGGCACGACCGATACGGCCATTGCCGTCCTCGAACGGATGAATGCACTCGAAATAGAGATGAGCGATGCCGGCCCGCGTCAAAGGCGGCAGCGGATTCTTTCCAGCCGGCGCACTGTCGTTGAACCACGCCACGAAGGCTTTCATTTCCTGCGGGACGGCCTTCGCGGGCGGCGCTTCGAAGTGCACGCGCCTCTTGTGGAGCGGACCGGAGACGATCTGCATGGGATCGCCCTGCCGGCGATACGTTCCGACATCCTCGATGTCCTTCGCTCCGGCCATCAGCATGGCGTGCCAGCCGAACATCATCTTGTCCGCAAGGGGCGAGGCGAAGGTCCGGTAGAGATCGACCATCATCTCCGCGATGCCGCGTTCGGCATCGGGCACGCGCGGCCCATCCTTGCCCCCGTCGTTACCCCCATCCTTGCCTAGCCCGAACTGCTGGATCAGGGACGACTGGACGCTGTCGCGATTGAGCAGTTCGCCTTCAATCTCGGAGGTCTTGAGAGCTTCGTCACGGATAAGCTCGATCCTGAGCCGGTCCTGGTCGTCCGCGCCGATGTGCCGGAAGGCGCCCACGAACTCGCCGGACTGGAGCAGGAACCGGCGTTCCAGATCGTCCAGCGCGCTCGTCCTGTAGGTGAAGTCAGGCCATTCGGGCTGCTGCCAGATCCAGTCCATGAGCTATAGAGCATCCTTTCTATAGCTCAAAATATCACAAATTATGAGCTATAGAAACGGCGCCTATAACTCACGCCGGCAGCCGGACAGCCTCGTTACCGGCGGGCTGCGGTCTTGCCGCCGCCGGTCTTGGAGCCGCCTGTCCATCGCTTCACCTGGCTCTTGAGCTTCTCGATCTTCATCACGTCGTCGATGCGGCGGTCGAGGAAGGACCAGGTCTGTTCGGCGCCGGGCGAGCGGTCGTTCAGCCAGTAGAGAAGCGTCGAGGAGTAGACGCCCGCCAAAGTCGCGCGCTTGGTGTAGAAATTGAAGTCGGTGCTGGTGTCGCCGGCGGCGTACCACAGGGCGTCGACCGTCTTGTAGAGAAGCTTCAGCCCCAGCCCGGCATTGAACGGCAGCGACAGCACGGCCAGCGCCCGCCGCGCCGCCTCGCGGTTGCCGACATGGCGCTCCAGCCGGATGCGGACGGCGGCCTTGATGCGGTCGCGGATCTTGAGCGCGAGCACACCCTCCGCCTCCATGTCCCGCACCGTGCGCCGGTCGGCCAGTTCGCTGGCATGGGTCAGGACCTGGATCGGCCCGCCGGGAAACAGCCGGTCGACCTCGCCCGCCGGCAGGTCGAGCTGCCGGCCGGCCGCCGCCAGCGCCGTGCGGGTCCAGCCCTCGAAGGCCGCCTCGGCGACGACCGCATCGGCCAGCCGGTCGCGCAGGGCGGCGTCGGGGTCCGCGGGCGCACGGTCCACAGGGCCCGCAGCCGCCGTGTCGATTTCCGCAGAATTAGGGGTGTTTTGGTCGGTCATATGGGGAATATAGGCCCCGTGCGGGGGGTTCCCAAGGGTATCGCGCTGTGATACCTACGCCGCCTCAGTTTCGGCCCCGAAGGGTTTTCGGGGCCTGTCGCCATATGGAAGGAAGCGATCGCAGTGCAGGTTCTCGTTCGTGAAAACAACGTCGATCAGGCGCTGCGCGTCCTGAAGAAGAAGATGCAGCGCGAAGGGATCTTCCGCGAGATGAAGCTTCGCCGCAACTACGAGAAGCCGTCCGAGCGCCGCGCCCGCGAACGTGCCGAGGCCATCCGCCGCACGCGCAAGCTGATGCGCAAGCGCATGGAGCGCGAGGGCTACTAGCTCCCTCATCTGTCCTCACCGAGCGACAGAGACGACGACACCCCCGGCAACACCGGGGGTTTTGTTTTGCGGGGGACGCTCCTGCGGCCCCGCCCTACGCTGCCTCGCGGTGCTTCTTCTTTCGCTTCGCTGCATGCCGGGCTGCGGCTGCGCGCCGGCTCGCGAGTGCGTCGTTGGCGTCTTTCATGACGCGCGCTTCGCGGACGGCTTCGGCATCGACACCGGCCTTGCTGTGCGCGTGCATCCAGCGCGCGATGTCGAGCCATTCCCAAAGCGGGCTTTCGGTGGTGATCCTCGCCGCAGGTAGCGGGAACCCCTCGCCGCGCTGGCCCAGAGCGAACTGCGTGA
The DNA here is from genome assembly GCF_000312425.1 of Reyranella massiliensis 521. Classification (GTDB taxonomy): domain Bacteria; phylum Pseudomonadota; class Alphaproteobacteria; order Reyranellales; family Reyranellaceae; genus Reyranella; species Reyranella massiliensis. The sequence goes on from NZ_HE997181.1 coordinate 2,709,317, forward strand.
TCGCCGCGCGCGACAGGCCGGTGCGCTTGGCGATCTCCGCGAGACTGACCAGCGGATCCGGTTCGATGCGCTCGACTTTGGCGCCCGCCTTCTTCACATCCCGGACCGCCGACGCAATCGCCTGTTCGAGCGACTTCCCTTCGCGGCCGAACTCCAGAATGAGCATGCCGCGCTGAAAGGCGATGGTCGCGTCATCGCAGCCCGCTTCGAAGAAAGCGTCCTCGAAGTTTGCAGCCGACGGCTCCACGCCACTGGCGACGATCGAGAATTCGTAGGTCTTCATCCTTCCCTTCCCGCACTCACGCCTCTTTACAATCGCATCGGTCGACGACACGCCGCAGATGCTTGCCGTGGTTGCCCGGATTCCGCGGCGTCGACCAGACGGATACCTGGCAGCCCTCTCTCGTGTGACGGGGACACTTCAGGCGGCCCCAGGCATGGCCGCTGGCCATCTCGACGGACCAGCCCCTGCCCTCGGCATATTTCAGGGCCGCCTCGACATCCTTCTTGGGATGAACGGGCCCAGCCACCGATCTTCTCCAAGGTAGGGTCTCTGTTAACACATGTCAACATCCATGGTTCCCATTGGGCTCGGACCATGAATTACTATTACGATATCAATTTATATAAAATACAACTTTAAGACGAGCCTCTTTCGGCGAAGACGCTATCCCAGCAACATCTCGATAGCGGCCTCAAGCTCGGGGACATCGGCGACCACCGCATCCGGCGTCTCCGCAATCGAGCGCGGACGCTGGCGGCGCCAGCGGCCGGAGCGGAACTGGATCGTGGTCATGCCGCGCGCCTTGGCGGGCGCGATGTCGGCGTCGAGACGGTCGCCGACGAACAGGCAGGAAGCAGGCGACACGTCGACCTCGTGCACGAACAGGCCGGCGATCCCTGCCCGTTCCAGCCGCGGCCATTGATGTGCCGGATCGATCACGCCGAGCACGAGGCCCCGCGCGCGCCATCGTTGCAGCAGGCCGTCGATGCCGGGCCGCAACTGGAAGACGTCGAGATTGCCCACCATGGCGCGCATCCGCTGGCGCACGCGCGCGATGCTCTGCGGATCGCCGCCGCACAAGGTCTCGATCATGTGGGCGTAGGTGTCGGGCGCGAAGGCCGCGACCGCGGCGTCGGAGGCTTCTTCGACCATCGTCTGGTCGACCCGGATTCCTTCCAGCCCGCAGGCCGCGGCGATGGCGCCGTCGACCGCGCTTTCCCAGGCGAATTCCAGGTCGAGAGGTCCGCCGACGTCGAAGAGAATGGCTTTGAAACGCATGTTGCCGGACGACCCTAGCTCAAATCGTCTGGCACTTGTCGATTCCGATCCATGGCGGTCGCGATATCCGGGGCGTAGGCTGCCGGATCTGCCACCAGAGGAGATGGGCTCATGACACAGCCTGCCATCATTCTCGTTCATGGTTTCTGGGGCGGCGCGGCCCACTGGGCCAAGGTCATTCCGGAACTCGCGAAACAAGGTCACACGGACCTGCATGCCGTCGAAATGCCGCTCACCTCTCTGGCCGACGATGCCGGGCGGCTGAAGAAGATGATCGCGCAGCGACATGGCCCGGTCCTGCTGGTCGGCCATTCCTATGGCGGCGCGGTGATCACGGAAGCGGGCAACGAGGCCAACGTCGCGGGCCTCGTCTACATCGCGGCCTTCGCGCCCGATGCCGGCGAGAGCCCCGGCGGCATCACCCAGGCCAATCCTCCAGCGGCCGTCGCGAACATCGCGCCCGACAGCGACGGCTATCTATGGGTCAAGCCCGACAAGTATCGCGAGAGCTTCTGCCACGACCTGACGGCGGAGGAAGCGTTCGTCATGGCGGTCACGCAGAAGGCGCCCGTCGGCTCGACCTTCGGCGACAAGATCGGCAAACCTGCCTGGAAGACCAAGCCGAGCTGGTACCAGATTTCCAGCCAGGACCGCATGATCAATCCCGAGAACCAGAAGATGATGTCGGCGCGGATGAACGCGAAGAAGGTCATCACGCTCGACGCCAGCCATGCCTCGCTGGCGTCGCGCCCGAAGGAAGTCACCGGCCTGATCGTCGAGGCTGCCAAGTCGGTTTCCTAGCGCGTGCCCAGCTAGATCATCGCGACGAGCCAGGCCGAGAGGAAGAGTCCGATGCCGAACACCGCGTGGGTCATCAAGCTGCGCAGACGCGCGGTGGCGGGCTTTGGCGTTTTCGAGGCGGCGATGCCGGCGCCGAGTCCGGGCTGAAGCACGAAGAACGGCGCGACAACGGTGACGATGCCGAAGAGCACCGCCGGCAGGAGCGATGGCTGGCGCGCCCAGCCGGGGCCGACGATCGCCAGGAGCACGATCGCGAAGACGATGCCGATAGCGTAGTGCGCCGCCCAGCCGAGCGCCCGTTCACCGGGAACGGGCGCGGCGCGGGCAATGGCGTCGTGCACGAAGTGCCCGCGCGGCAGATGCCCGACCCAGCGACCGACCATCGCAAAGTCGAGCGAGGCAATGCCGAAGCAGCGTTTGAGGAACACCGCCCAGAGATCCATCACGACCGTCGCGCCGACGCCGATCGGCACCGCGTGCACCAGGAGGTCGAGTACTTCGTTCATCGTCGTCGTCTTTCCTTCAAGAAGCGTGAACCGGACGGCAGCCGCGCAAGCCCGATGCCGAGGGACGATTGACCAACACCATCGCGAGCAGTGCAGCGACGACGTAGACCGCGGCGGCCGCACCGAAGGCAGAGGCATAGCCCGCGACCACATCCGTGCGGATCGCGGCCACCGACATCAGAAGCGCGAGGCCGACGGTCGGACCGAGTTCCATCGCCGTGTTCATCACGCCGCCGGCGAGGCCCATCTGATGTTGCGGCACGTTGGTCGTCGAGAGCACGGCCGAGCCCGAGAAGGTCAGCGCGCCCCCCGCCGCGAGCAGCAGCAGGCCCGGCAGGATGCCGGTGACGTAGGCGGTCTCGCGTTCGATGCCGACCAGCAACGCCAACCCGACCGCCGCAACGAGCAGGCCGCCGATGGTGACGCGCGCCGCGCCAAAGCGGCCCACCAACGGCACGGCGGCCCGGCTCGCGGCGATGAGCGCAACGGCGAACGGCAGGAAGGCCGCGGCCGTCGCCAGCGGCGACCAGTCGCGCACCTGCTGGAGATAAAGCGAGAGCACGAAGTTGACCAAACCCGAGCCGGCCGCGGCGAGGAACATGCCCATCAATCCCGTGAAGCGGCACGGCTCGGCCATGAAGCCCGGCGGCAGCAGCGGATCGCCTACCTTGCGTTCGACCAGCGCGAAGACAATCAGCAGCGCAAGGCCGATCGCCAGCGGGCCAGCCACGATCGCCGCCGTCCAAGGATGGTCGCCGCTTGCGATCAAACCGTAGCTGCCGAGCGAGATGCCCAGAGTGGCAAGCACGGCGCCGGCCGGATCGAGGCCGGGCCGTGTGCCTGCGCTCCCGAGTTCGCCGATTGGCAGCAGGCGACGCGCCGACATCAAGGCGATCAGCGCGACCAATGTCGGCACGGCGAACATCCAGCGCCACGACACCCAGCTGGTCAGCACGCCCGAAGCGATGAAGCCCACGACGGCGCCCAGGACGGAAACGCCACCCCAGGTCGCCATCGCCTTGCCGAAGGCGGCGGGCTGCGGAAACAGAGTGCGCAACACGGCGATCGCCGCGGGCGCCGTCATCGCGCCGCCGACGCCTTGCACGAAGCGCATGCTGACCAACACTTCGAAACTGGGCGCAAGCGCGGCCGCGACCGAGGCCACGCCGAAGACAGTCAGCCCCACCACGAACATGCGCCGCCCGCGATAGCGATCCGCCAACCGCCCGCCGAACAACAGCAAGCCGCTGAACGGCAAACCATATGCGGCCAGGATCAGCAGCAGATCGGCCGAACTCAGGTCGAACTCACCGGCGATTCTGGGCAGCGGCACGGTGATCAGCGCGATGGTGAAGATCAGCGTTGCCTGCACGATCGCGAGGACCGTGAACGGCAAACGAGAACTGCGGGAGCTACGGAAGGTGGGGTCGGATGGCACGGGCGGGCTCCATTTCAATATCATTCAATTTATTGATTGAATGATAGAGTGGTGCTAAACTGGCTGTCAATGAAGACGAAGCCCACGCCTCCCTCGCCCGAACGTTTCGAAGAGCTGGCGGAGATTGCCCGCACCTTGGGACACGCCCATCGCCTCGTCCTGCTGGAGCACATTTCCCAGGGCGAGCGGTCGGTCGAGCGGCTGGCGGAGCTGGCCGGCCTGTCGATCGCCAATGCCTCGCAGCACCTCCAGCATCTGAGACGAGCGGGCTTCGTCGAGACGCGGCGCGACGGCAAGCGTGTGCTCTATCGCCGGGGCGCCGGCCCACTAAGCAATGTGCTGGCCGCGCTGCGCGACTATGCCGAGCACCAGCGCGCGGAGATCCGCGCCGTCGTCTCCGACAGCATCGACCAGCGCGACCGGCTGGAAGGCATCTCCATCGAAGAACTTCTAGGCCGCCTGAAGGCCGACAATGTGGTTCTGCTCGACGTGCGGCCGGAAGAGGAGTTTGCGCTGGGCCACCTGCCCGGCGCCCTCAACATTCCCGCGCCAGAGTTGGAGCGCCGGCTCGGCGAGCTACCGGCGAACAAGGAAATCGTCGCCTACTGCCGCGGTCCCTACTGCGTGCTCTCGACCGACGCCGTCACCGCGCTGCGCGCCCACGGCCGCCAGGCCCGCCGCCTCGGCGCCGGCTTCCCTGAATGGAAAGCCGCCGGCCTGCGCACGGAAACGTTGGCCTCCAGGTAGGAATACCTTCCCTCACCCTGAGGGCCTCGCTTCGCATTACGACGGCGCGGGCCCCGGCCTTCGGCGCTGCGCGCCTGCAGGCCTACAGGCCGCGCGTATTAGTGCGACGAGCCTTCCAGCGCCTTCACGATGTTCTCGCACATCACCTTGGCGTCGGCGAAGAGCATCATCGTGTTGTCGCGGAAGAACAGTTCGTTGTCGACGCCGGCATAGCCCGAGGCCATGCCGCGCTTCACGAACAGCACGGTCTGCGCCTTCTCGACGTCGAGGATCGGCATGCCGTAGATCGCGCTCTTGGGATCGGTCTTGGCGGCCGGGTTGGTGACGTCGTTGGCGCCGATCACGAAGGCCACGTCGGTCGCGGCGAAGTCGCGGTTGATGTCGTCCAGCTCGAAGACCTCGTCGTAGGGCACGTTGGCTTCGGCCAGCAGCACGTTCATGTGGCCCGGCATGCGGCCGGCCACCGGATGGATGGCGTAGCGCACCTGCACGCCCTCCTTCTTGAGCAGGTCGGCCATCTCGCGCAGCGCGTGCTGCGCCTGGGCGACGGCCATGCCGTAGCCCGGCACGATGATCACCGAGCCGGCATTCTTCATCAGGAAGGCCGCATCCTCGGCCGAGCCCGCCTTGACCGGCTTGTCGGTCTTGGCGGCGGGGCCGCCCGCCGCGCTGCTGTCGGTGCCGAAGCCGCCCAGGATCACGTTGAAGATCGAGCGGTTCATGCCCTTGCACATGATGTAGCTCAGGATCGCGCCCGAGGAGCCCACCAGCGCGCCGGTCACGATCAGCGCGGTGTTGCCCAGGGTGAAGCCGATGCCGGCCGCCGCCCAGCCCGAGTAGGAGTTGAGCATCGACACGACCACCGGCATGTCGGCGCCGCCGATCGGCAGGATCAACAGGAAGCCCAGCGCCAGCGACAGCACGATCAGCAGCACGAAGGTCGAGGGGTGGCCGCGCATGGCGAACCACACGAGCAGCACGACCAGCGCAATGCCCAGCAGCGCGTTCAGCGGATGCTGGCCCTTGAAGACCAGCGGCGAGCCCGAGACCAGGCCTTGCAGCTTGGCGAAGGCCACGATGGAGCCGGTGAAGGTGATGGCGCCGATGACGGTGCCCAGCCCCATCTCGATCAGGCTCTGCACCTTGATCTTGCCGGCGACGCCGATGCCGAAGGCTTCGGGCGAGATGAAGGCCGCCGCCGCCACGAACACCGCCGCGAGGCCGACCAGCGAATGGAAGGCGGCCACGAGCTGCGGCAGCGCCGTCATCTGGATGCGCATCGCCACGAAGGTGCCGACCGCGCCGCCGACGATGAGGCCCGCGAGGATCAGCCAGGGCGAGACGACGCCCGGCGTGGCCACGGTGACGCCGATGGCGATCACCATGCCGACGATGCCGTAGAGGTTGCCGGCGCGCGACGTGGTGGGCGAGCTGAGCCCGCGCAGCGCCATGATGAAGCAGATGGCCGCGATCAGATAGCCGTAGGCGGCCAGTTCCTGGGTAAACATTCCTGGTTTCTCCGCGCGCCTACTTCTTGACCGGCTGTTTCTTCTTGAACATCGACAGCATGCGGTGCGTGACGATGAAGCCGCCGAAGATGTTCACCGCGGCCAGCGCCACGGCGATGAAGCCGAAGATCTGCGCCGCGCCCATGCCCTTCAGGCCGGCCGCCAGCAGCGCGCCCACGATGATCACCGAGGAGACGGCGTTGGTGACGGCCATCAGCGGCGAATGCAGCGCCGGCGTCACGCGCCACACCACGTAGTAGCCGACGAAGCAGGCCAGCGCGAAGATGGTCAGCAGCGCCACGAACGGCATGTGGCCGTCGGGGATCGCGACCGGCGCCGCCGCCGCCGCATCGGTGATCTGCTGCGCCACGGCCTTGAGCTGGGTGGCCAGGTCCTGCGCCTGGGTCGCGAGCTTGGAGGCTTCGCCTGCGATCTTGTCGTCCATTGGGGACAGCTCCCTTTTAGCTCTGCTGGACCAGCGAGGGATGCACGATCTGGCCGTCGCGCGTGACCAGCGTGCCCTTCACGACCTCGTCTTCGAGGTTGATCGTGAGTGCCTTGGTCTCCTTGTCGACCATCGGCGTGATGAAGTTCAGCAGGTTGCGCGAGAACAGCGACGACGCATCGGTCGCCAGCTCGCCCGGCAGGTTGGCCGGCCCCACGATCTTCACGCCGTACTTCTCGACGACCCGGCCGTATTCGGAGAGCGGGCAGTTGCCGCCCTGCTCGACCGCCATGTCGACGATCACCGAGCCGGGCTTCATGGTCTTTACCATGTCCTCGCTCACCAGCACCGGCGCCTTGCGGCCGGGAATGAGCGCGGTGGTGATCACGATGTCCTGCAGCTTGATATGGTCGGCCACCAGCGCCGCCTGCTTGGCGCGATACTCCGCGCTCATCTCCTTGGCGTAGCCGCCCGCGGTTTCCGCCGCCTTGAATTCCTCGTCCTCGACGGCCACGAACTTGGCGCCGAGCGACTGGACCTGTTCCTTGGTCGCCGGCCGCACGTCGGTCGCGGTCACGACCGAACCGAGGCGGCGCGCCGTGGCGATGGCCTGCAGGCCGGCCACGCCCACGCCCATGATGAAGGTGCGCGACGGCGCCAGCGTGCCGCCGGGCGTCATCATCTGCGGGAAGATGCGGCCATAGTTGTTGGCCGCCAGCAGCACCGCTTTATATCCGGCAAGGTTGGCCTGCGAGGACAGGATGTCCATCGACTGGGCGCGCGTGATGCGCGGGATCAGTTCCAGAGCGAACGAGGTCACGCCCCGGGAGGCCAGCGCCTGCACGAGGTCCTTGTTGACGAGCGCGCCGAGCGGCGACATCAGCGTCTGGCCCTGGCGCAGCAGCGCAAGCTCGTCGGTGCCTTCCGCCGCCGACATCGGCCGCTGGATCTTGAACACGATGTCGCCCGCGGCGAAGGCTGCGGCGGCATCCGGCACGATGGTTGCACCGGCATCGGCATAGGCCTGGTCGGTATAGGCGGCTGCCGTACCGGCGCCGGCCTCGATGGTGATCTCCGCGCCCAGCGCTTTCAGCTTCTTGACGGTTTCCGGAGTGGCGGCCACGCGGGTTTCGTGCGGCCGGCGTTCTTTGACGATGGAGATCTTCATAAGTTGTTCAGATCGCTCGGCATGATCGGTTGGCAGATCGGATGAAACGCGAAAAGACGCATCTTGCCGGGCACCATGCACAGCGTTCCGATCTTTGCCAAGCCGGTTTTTCGCCGCGCGATCAGTGACGGTTTAACAGCGGTGAACGGCGCGTCATACTCCAGCATGGCCCCTGCTCATCCGACATCCACACGACCTGCCATCCTCACCGGCTTCCATTTCACCAAGACGACGCTCGGCGCCTTCTCCGAGGGCTACGACATCGTGGGCCACATGGACAAGCCCGACATCGCGCTGATCCCGCCCGGCGTCGCCGATCGCGTGCAGGCGCTGGTGACCACGGGCAGCGTCGGCGCCACCGACAAGCTGATGGCGGCGTTTCCGCGGCTGTCGCTGATCTGCTGCTACGGCACCGGCTACGAGCGCATGGACCTCGAAGCGGCACGCCGCCGCAACATCATGATCACACACGGCGCCGACGCGAACGCGCCCGACGTCGCGGAGATGGCGGTGGGCCTCGTGCTCGCCTCGCATCGCCGCATCGTGCGCGCCGACAAGATGATCCGGCGCGGCGAGTGGACCAAGCGCATCCCCAACCGTTTCGGCGCCATCTCCGGCCTCACCGGCGCGAAGTTCGGCATCCTGGGCCTCGGCGCCATCGGCTTGGAGATCGCCCGGCGCATGAAGGGCTTCGACGTCGAGATCGGCTACTGCAACCGCAACAGGCGCAGCGACGTCGACTTCCCCTACTTCGCCGACGTGATGGAGCTGGCGACGTGGAGCGACATCCTGATGGTGGTGCTGCGCTCCGATGCCTCGAACCGGCACATCATCAACGCCCAGGTGCTGAAGGCGCTGGGCCCGCGCGGCCATCTCGTCAACATCAGCCGCGGCTGGGCGGTCGACGAGAGCGCGCTGGCCCACGCGCTGCGCAACAACATCATCGAAGGCGCCGCGCTCGATGTGTTCGACGAGGAACCCTACGAGGGCACCGAGCTTCTCGACCTCGACAACCTCGTGATGACCCCGCACTTCGGCGGCGGCACCGAACACGCGCAACGCCGCATGACCGCCAGCGTGCGCGCCAACCTCGACAACCATTTCGCCGGCAAGCCGGTCGTGACGCCCGTGCCCGAACTGCGCGAGTGGGCCAAGTCCGCGGATGCGCCGAAGCCGAAGTGACCCTAGCGTTCGCTTCCTCTACGAGAAGACGCCAAGTGCGCTGCTTTGCATTTGCTTAGCTTCGGACGAGCTGACTAGCTCTCTTTGGCTTGATTGACTTCAGCATGTCGAGCTTTCGCTTCTCCGCGGCAATTGCATCGAGCATGACGCTGCACTTGTCATCAAGAAGCTTAACTAAATTTTCATGCTTCTGTTCAATGCGTCCATGTTTCGTGGAGAGCTGTATAAACTTGTCGAGCCTGATTGCCGAAACTTTCATTCGCTCATTCTTGTTGTCGGCCATCTGTAGTTCCAAATCAAACGTTGCGCTCGCCGCAGCCTTGTTAGTTGCAAGAATATCAGCCGGAGCAATTGCCCTCTGTAGTGCCGGCCGAATCGCCGCAAACAGAAAATCGCGTATTCTGTCATCCTTGACTATTGGCAGCAGTACCACCGGACGCCGAATACGCCTGTCTTTCTTGTCCACCGCCTCAAATAAGGTAACGGCAAACAATTGAAGCACGGACGCTATCGCCGCCTTGCGATCAGCCTTCAGGTCACTGCCATTAACTTTGCATGCGGCTTCAAAACAGGGGATCCAGAGAAAGCGAGCGAGGCGTCCGCGATCAATCTCTTCCAAAAACGCCAGCTCTTGCGCAAATGCCGAACAGCGTCCCTTTGAATGGAGAAGTGAGTACCACCTCTTTGCAAATGCTTCCTCTGAATGGCGCACAAATGAAGCGGCGTAGTATTCTTGTACACTACGATGAATAAAGTGGTAGCGAAGGCCTTCTTCTTGCAACAGGCACAGAGACTTGACGCAGTCTTCGCGATACTCATCTGCATCGACCCGAATTGAACGAACCTGCTTTGCCTCCTCTACGCATTGCCGAAAGGCATCCTTGTCAAATGCTCCGAGCGACTGGACACGACTGTAGAAGCAAAATGCTTCAAACAAGCTCTTGAAGTCACTTTCGGACAGATCCGTTAAGCGATCCCGTTCAAAACCCTCCTTCATTCGGTCATGTCGGTAGAAGAGCGTATCGAACAGATGTTGATAGAATTCATGTATCGTCGGGGGGATACGATGCTCGGCTCGATATAGAAGTCCAAGCAACGTCAACAGCAATGGTGTTGTGACGAGATTCGAAACCTGAACACCGCTGCTACGGACCTCGTCAATAATGCGATCTGCAACTTTTGAGTCGCCGAGGACCTTGGCAAGAAAGAATTTATGGTCTGTTGATCTAAGTTCTTCAAGTTTGATGATCTTGAAGCCTGCGCAGGTGCTAATCGGCGTGCCCGGACGTGTCGTAACAACAATCTGAAGTCGAGGAACTACCTTGGCAATCTCTGAGATTTCCAACACGACCTTTGAATGAAGATCGGTCGGAACTTCATCAAACGCATCAAGCAGCAGAACAAGTTTGCCGCTAGTACAGATTGCCTTGAAGTCTTTGAAACTCAGCGTCGAAGAAAAGCTCTTTAACTTGGCGGCAATCAGATTCTCTAACGTGTCTTCGATATTTCTCAGCTCGACGAATATTGGAATGCGCCGATTTTCGGGAGACGCGCCATTTGACACCTCGCTAAGAGCCAAATGTTTCAAGAAGCAGGTTTTGCCTTGTCCTATGGTGCCTTCGACAATGTAATTTTGAATCGGCATCTCATGCAGATTGCGTACGGCAATTCCTGGCTGTGAGCCAGCGGGACGATTGTAGTCGACCACTCTTGCCGGATAGTAGATTTGGCGGAGGCTGACATCTTCCGCTGGCTTCAAGATGGTGCGGATTTGATCGAGGCGCCCGACTTGTCGAACAATTTCATCAAGCGTTTTTTGATTGGTTAGGGATCGTATTTCACGTCCAACCTTTGACTTGCAGTACTGATATATGTCCGCGATTGCCGGCTTAATAACTGCGGAGATCGCGCTTGCCGCGACCGTTGCTGAAGCGCTCACTTTTTCTTGTGCCCCCGAGGTAGTAGCACCAAATACTACCAGTAATTGCGATACAGAATCTACTCACAGACCGCAGATTTGACTTGTTCGTTTACTGTAGGGATTAAACTTACAATCCTACACGGGTGAAGGATTGCTCTTCCGCCCACCTAGCCTTCCCTCATAAGGGAGGGCGGCCATAGTGTTTTGGAACGCATGACGATGGACGCCACGTCGAATTGGTCGGCATCATCGGCCTGAAGGAAGCCTTCACATCCGGGGAGCCGCCATGATCGACGAAGCACTCGCGCAGAGATTGATCGAGGCCTGTCGAAGAGACGGCGAGTTCAGGCTGGCGGCGCGGCACTGGACGGGGAGCCTGCGTCTGGAGTCGCCGGAGGGCGCGTGCGCGATGGAGGTCGATGACGGCAAGGTCGGCGCGATCCAGCCGCCGCTCGGCGCCGACGGCCGCATCGTGCTCAAGGCATCGGAGGATGTCTGGGCGAAGCTGCTCGCGGCCAAGCCGCCGCGCCTTTTCAACGATCTCTCTGCAATCCTCGCGCGCAAGGAGATGACGCTGGAGGCCGATCCGGTCTGCTACGCGCAGTATTATCCGGCGGTCATGCGCGCCATCGAACTGCTGCGGCCTGCGAAGAAAGAGGCGCCGCTGTCGGTCGCGAAACCCGCCGGCACCTTCGACAGTCCGGTCGGGCGCTACGTGCATCTCGATATCGAAGGCCAAAGCTACCGCATCTATTTCGAGGAAGCGGGCTCGGGCATTCCGATGCTGCTGCAACACACGGCGGGCGCGCACGGTGCGCAGTGGCGGCATCTCTTCGAGTGCCGCGAGATCACCGATCACTTCCGGCTGATCGCCTACGACCTGCCGTTCCACGGCAAGTCGCTGCCGCCGGTCGGGCCGAAATGGTGGGCCGAGGAGTATCGCCTGACCGCGTCGTTCGCCCGCGCATTGCCGGTGACGCTCGCGCGCACGCTCGGCCTCGACCGGCCCGTCTTCATGGGATGCTCGGTGGGCGGCCTGCTGGCGCTCGATCTCGCGCGGCATCACCCCGATGTCTTCAGCGCCGTGATCTCGCTCGAAGGCGCGCTCAAGATCGAAGCTGCGATCAGCGACCTCGGCCGGCTCTGGCATCCGCAGGTGAGCAACGACTACAAGGGCCGGCTGATGAACGGGCTGATGAGCCCGACCTCGCCCGAGGCCTATCGCAAGGAGACAAGCCAGGTCTATGCCTCGGGCTGGCCGCCGGCCTTCCTCGGCGACCTCTATTACTATGTCGAGGACTACGACCTTCGGCAGGAAGCCTCGAAGATCGACACCAGGCGCACCGCCGTCCACATCCTGAGCGGCGAGTACGACGCCAGCGGCACGATGGAACGCGGCCGCGCCGCCCACGAAGCGATCGCCGGTTCGACCTGGGCCGGCATGGACGATGTCGGCCACTTCCCGATGTCGGAGAATCCGGAAGCGTTCTTCACGTATCTGCTGCCGATCCTGAAACAGGTCCGCGAGACGCGGGGCGCTTCGGGCTGACGAGGCGAAGACGAAATTGTCTGTCATCCTGAGCGCAGCGAAGGATCTCATGCCCGTGGCAAGCGGCGATGAGGTCCTTCGCTTCGCTCAGGACGACAAGAGAGGCTCTAGCCGGCCTTCGACAGGTTGAGCGCGCACTGGCTTTCGTCGGGGCCCGGTCCGCCCTTGAAGTCGGAGCGCGATATCGTCGTGGCGGTGATGGTGTTGCCCTGGATCGTCGCCGAGAACGAACCGGAGAGCGTCTTCTCCCCGATCCGCGGCCGCCAGGTCACCGAGCCCGACACCCGGTTGCCCGCCAGGTTGATGGTGACGAGCGTGCCGCCACGGCCGGGAAAGGTATGGGAGGCCTTGCCGTTCACGGGCACGAGCGCGATCGGAACGCCGCTGCCCGGCCACAGGTCGCACTTGAACGTGCCGGTCCATCGCCCATCGCCGGCCGGTGCCGTGGCGGCTGCCGTCGCCGTCGGAGCCGAGGGCGCCGGCGCGGCAGGTGTCGTTGCCGATGTCGTTGCCGGCGGCGCTGCGGCCGCGGCCGCAGCCTTGGCCTTGGCGGCCTCCTCGGCGGCCTTCTTCTCGTCCTCGGCCTTCTTCTGGTCGGCGTCGTACTTCTGCAGGGCCGCCGACGCCTCGCGCGTCAGCGCCGCGTGCTGCGTGCCGTCGAGGAAGCCGGTCGCCGGCCGGTTCCGCGCCTTCTGCCAGGCCGCGATCATCTCGCGGCTGCGCGGCCCCAGCGCGCCGTCGTTGCCGCGCGTGTCGAAGCCCAGCGACGAGAGCGCAACCTGCACCTTCTGCCGCTCGGGCAGGCCGAGCCCCAACGCCGTCTCCGCCGCTTCCGCCGTCTTCCGGGCCGCGGCCTCCGCATCGGCCTTTGCCTTCGCTTCGGCCTTCGCTTCGGCCTTCGCCTTCTCCTGCGCCTCGGCCTCGGCAATCTGCCGGGCGGTGGCGTCGGCCTTTTCCTTCTTCTCGGCCGCGGCCTTCTTCTGCGCCTCCTCCTCGGTCCGCAGGCGTTCGGCCTGCGCCCTGGCCAGCGCCTCGTCGGCCAGCCGCTTGGTCTCGGCCTCCACCATCGCCTTGCGGCGCGCGTCTTCCTCGGCCTGACGCAGCGCGGCCATCTCGGCTTCGGCCTTGCGTTGCGCGGCCTCCGCCTCGGCCCGCCGCGCCTCGTTCTGCGCCTCCTGCCGGCGGACCTCGATCTCGGTCTTGAGCCGCGCCAGCTCCTCCTCGGCCGCCTTGCGCGCCGCCTCGGCCTTCACCAGCTCGGCGTCGGCGGCCTGCTTGGCCGCGGCATCGGCTTCGGCCTTGCGCTGCGCCTCCTCTTCGAGACGCCGCTTCTCCGCCGCCGCGGCATCGGCGGCACGCCGCTCCGCCAGCGCGCGTTCGAGGTCTTCGACCTTGAGGTCCTGCAGCGCGACCGCGGCCGGCTCCGGCTTCGACGGCGACAAGGCAAAGTAGCCGCCACCGCCTGCCAGCAGCAGCACCGCGGCGGCGACGCCGGCATAGAGCGGCGCGCGGCTCCTGGGCGGTGGAGGGAGCGGCGATTGCGTAGGCTGTGAAGGAGAAGAGGACGGCGGCTGAACCGTGGACGAGAGCGCAAGCGCCGCCGCCTGCGACGCCGACGAAGTTGGCGAGCGCGAGAGCTGCGTGGCGTC
>NZ_HE997181.1:2723856-2799128 GCF_000312425.1 Reyranella massiliensis 521
ACATCGCCAGCAGCGCCCGCCAGCCCGCGATCGACTGCGGCCGGTCGGAGGCGCGCACGGCCAGGCCCGCGTCGATGCCCGCGATCAGCCCCGGCGGGAAGCCCGGCGGCGCGAGACGGGCCAGCGGCTTGTACTCATCGTCCAGCAGGCGGTCGAAGGCATTGGGCGGCGGCTCGCCGGTGATCGCGTGATAGAGCGTGGCGGCGAGGCCGTAGATGTCGGTCCACGGCCCCTGCTTGGCCGAGGTCATCTGCTCGGTCGCGGCATAGCCCGGCGTGAAGATCGCCGTCATCGCGACCGTGCGCCCGGTCATCGCCGCGCGCGACGCGCCGAAGTCGATCAGCGTCGGATTGCCCCGCGCGTCGAGCAGGATGTTGGCGGGCTTGATGTCGCGATGCAGGAAGCCCGCATCGTGCACCTGCTCCAGCCCGTCGAGCAGCGTGCGCAGGATGCGTTCGACGTCGGCGCCGTCGAGCGGCGGCCCTGCCTTGATGCGGCCCTCCAGCGTGTCGCCGCGCAGCATCTCCATGACGATGTAGGCGGTGCCGTTGGTTTCGAGGAAGTCAAAGACCCGCACGATGCCCGGCGCGTGATGCAGGCTGGCCAGCGTGCGGCCTTCGGCGACGAAGCGGTCGCGACCCCAGGCGAAATCCTCGGCGACCTTGGTCGAGCGCGGCAGCACGGTCCGGCCGTTGGAACGGTAGGCCAGCAGGGTCGGCAGGTATTCCTTGATCGCGACCTCGCGGTGGAGCTGGCCGTCGCTGGCACGATAGGTGATGCCGAAGCCGCCCTGGCCCAGCACGGCCAGCACCTCGTGTCGCCCGATCCTGGTGCCCGGCTTCAACGCAACGATATCGGCATCCGACGCATGCTCTGCCCCGTCGGACTTCTGCTCCGCCATGACGCCTGACTGCCCCACCGCTCCATCCCGCAACGCACGCGGGATCCACCGGACAAGGCGATACTCCAGAACGTCGAGCGAGGTCCAGTGCGTCGCCGCCGCGGGTGCGTGCATCGCCGTGGCCGCCCGGCTGTTGTAAACTGGTCCAAAAGGGCGAGGCCGGAAAATCGCTGCCTGAAACCATGGGGAGGCGAACGGTGAACGAACCTGCGATGCTGGGTACGAGTAGCTTCCAGAACGCGGATCGTTACGAGCAGCTCATGGGCCGCTGGAGCCGCCGGCTGGCGCCTTCGCTGATCAGGTTCGGCGGCCTTGGCGACGGCGATCGCGTGCTCGACATGGGCTGCGGCACGGGCAGCCTGATCTTCGCGCTGCCGGACTTCGCCAACGTCGCATCGGCCACCGGGATCGATCTGACCGAGGCCTATGTCGCCGCTGCGCGCGCGCGGAATACCGATCCGCGTCTTTCCTTCGACGTGGGCGACGCGCGCGCCCTGCCATACGCCGATTCGTCGTTCGATCGGGCCTTCTCGCTGCTGGTTCTGCACTTCATCCCCGACGCCCGGAAGGCGGTCGAGGAAATGCGCCACGTCGTCCGTCCCGGCGGCACGATTGCTGCCGCGGTGTGGGACAGCTACGGCGGACAACCCTTTGCAAGAATCCTCTGGGACATCGCCGGTGTCCTCGATCCCGCGCTGGAGCGGCCCCTCTTCCGTCCTCTCACCGGGCCCGGCGAGATGGAGCAGCTATGGCTGGATCTCGGCTTGCGCGACGTGGAGCAGGTCAGCTTGCTGATCCACATGGAGTCTAGTCCTTCGAGGACTACTGGGCACCGTTCGCCAGCGGCGAAGGACCCCATGGGCAGTACGTCGTCAAACTGCCCGAGGAAAAGCGCGACATTCTGAGAGAGCATGTACGCCGCGCCTATGTCGCCAATCGTCCCGACGGGCCCCGCTCCATGGTTTCCGTCGCATGGGCCTGTCGTGGCAGGGTGCCAGAGTGAGCGACCAGCCGCGCGAAGCGATGCAACGCCGGAATGGGGGCGAGCCTCCGCATTCCGGAGTCGCTGCCAGTCCGGAATCTATAAGCACACAGTCTAGGCCGCGTACTCATAAAATCGACGGCATCAATCGATGTCCGCTTGTCCCCCGAGAGCGACGCAAAAGCGGACGTTGCCTGACTTCCGAAATGGGCCGAAAGCGACCGTGAGCAGACTGCGATAAGCTAGCGCCGCGGCGTCCTTCCGCGGATGCGGTCGAAGCCCTGCTTGATCGCGGCGAAGCGCCTGTCGATCGTGGCTTCGTGCTCGGTGTCGGTGAAGATGTAGGGCCAGTCATTTTCGATTGCCTCGCGAACCAGTTCGCCGACATAGAGCGGATCGATGCCAAATTTGTTGGTCCGCTCCTGGAGTGCCTTGATATTATCGGCGATCGGTCCTTCAGTCGGCGGACTGCCGATCTTCTCAACGATCCGCTGCGGCACGTTGCGACGAAAACTAAAGATCTGAGTGCGGACAACGCCCGGACACAGGACGGATACCCCGATTTTCCGCGGCGCGAGCGCCTTACGCAGTCCTTCGGATAGAGCCACCACTCCATATTTGGTCACATCATACTGCGGACTTCCTCCAGCGATCAGCCCGAAGACGGACGCCGTGGAAACAACTTGCCCTCCTTCGCCGTGCGCCTCGATCAGCGGACCGAAAATCTCGATGCCCCAAATCACCGACATCAGATTGACGTCGAGAACCCAATTCCAACCCGCATCTGTCCAATGACCATAACCCCGGCCGCCGGCGACCCCCGCATTGTTGACCAGAATATGGACTTTTCCGTAGCGCGACACGGTAGCATCCGCTGCGGCTTGGAGGTCTGCTTTAAGCGATACATCCGCTCTCACGCCGTCAACGTCGGCGTTGGTAAGTTTCAATTTCGCTACAGCCGTTGCTAACGCCTCTTCCTCGATGTCGCATAACATGACACTTACCCCGGCGTGCGACAGCGCCGTGGCGATCCCTAATCCGATGCCTGATGCTGCTCCGGTGACGAAGGCTGTCCGTCCGGTAAGGTCTTGCATGTGCGTGTTTCCGTTGCTTTTGCAATTGGCCTTAGCAGATACCTATCTGGCTTCGCTGAGTTTATCGAGCTTCGGCTCAAGGCGTCCGCTCGCCTTAACCGTGGCCGGATCATCTGGATGCGGCGGGCCGCGTGCCACGCCCGGTTTGGGTCACGAACGACAAAACTCATAGTAAGCATAATGCGTCCACTTTCGGGCGCATCGCGACCAGATCGCCGTCGGTCGCAGCCCCGTTGAGACCAACCGCCGAGCCGTGATTCAAGCCTCCGACTGAAGGGGGTCCGAATCATGCGCTACGAACTCTCCGACGAGGAATAGACTGCCATCAGGCCGATGCTGCCGAACAAGCCGCGCGGCGTCCCACGGGTAAACGACCGTCGCGTCCTCAATGGCATCTTTTGGGTCTTGCGATCTGGAGCGCCGTGGCGTGACCTTCCAATCAACTTCGGTCCGTACACCACCTGCTACAATCGCTTCGTTCGCTGGCGGCGAGCTGGCGTATGGAGCCGCATCATAAACGCCCTTGCCGCTGCTCACGACGCGGCTGTGCAGATGATCGACACTTCCATTGTCCGCGTGCATCAGCACGGAGCGTGCATTGCGAGGAACCAACGGCAATCGATGGGACGATCAAGAGGCGGATTGACCAGCAAGATCCATGCGCTCGTGGACAGCAATGGCCTTCCGGTACGGCTGGCACTGCCCCCCGGTGAGGCTCACGATAATCGGCATGCCTGCAAACTTCTGTCTCGGCTGAAGTCCGGATCGACGCTGCTTGCCGACCGCGGCTACGACGCTGATTGGATCAGGAAGCTTGCCATGAAGAAAGGCGCATGGGCAAACATCCCGCCCAAGAGCAATCGCAACGGTCCGATCTGCTTCAGTCCTTATCTGTATCGGGCTCGCAACAAGTCGAGTGTTTCTTCAATAGGATCAAGCAATGCCGTCGGGTCGCGACGCGTTACGACAAGCTTGCCGCTAACTACCTGGCCTTCGTCCAGCTCGCTTCAACCAGGCTATGGCTCCGCGCTAATGAGTCCACGTCCTAGTTCTTCGCTTCGTCGGCTCCGCTTGTCGCGAGGGCCTGCAGCAGACCCTTCTCTGCCGCAGAATTCGCGGCAGGCGATACGCCCAGCAATGCCGAGTAGCGCTGCTGGCCGATCGGCGTAAGCCGCACGCCCGACTCCGAGACCTCGATCAATTCAAGGCCCTTCAGCCGCGCGACGGCTCTGGCCGACAGCACGTCTCTCGGTCCCATGCCGAGGGCGACGCGACGCAACGCGACTTCTTCATGTGGACTGAGCGGCGCATTAAGGCTTCGTGTCATGGAAGATCCCTTCCCGCTCTGAGAACCCAGCTAAGTCGCTTTGAACGGCGCTGGCAAGAACGCACTTCGTCGCGACGCACATTCGAGCCATGTCCGAAAAGCAGGCACTGGCAGCACTCTGCGTGCGGGAGCGCCAAAGCCCGTCTTCACCTATGCGCGAGCCACACTGTTGGAGAGTGCCTCCGGCCAGTTATGCTCGCTATGCTCGTTCCAGCAGAGGGAGGCGCATATGGCGGCCGATCGGGACAACGAGACCCCCAACGACAAAGCGATGAGAGACGCCCCCGCGAAGGCCGGGCGACGCGGCATGCTTCTGGGCGGCACGGCGCTGTCGGCGCTGGCGGTCGCCACGCTCGGCGCGCCGGTCCGGCTGGCGCAGGCGCAGCAGGCGGCCCCCGCTCCCGGTGCCGCCGGCAAGAAGCCCAATATCCTGGTGATCTTCGGCGACGATATCGGCGTGCCGCAGATCAGCGCCTACACGATGGGCCTGATGGGCTATCGCACGCCCAACATCGACCGCATCGCCGCCGAAGGCGCGATCTTCACCGACTCCTACGGCCAGCAGAGCTGCACCGCCGGCCGCGCGTCCTTCATCCTGGGACAGGAGCCGTTCCGTACCGGCCTGCTCACCATCGGCATGCCCGGCGATCCCCACGGCATCCAGGCATGGATGCCCACCATCGCCGACGTGATGAAGGTGCAGGGCTACGCCACGGGACAATTCGGCAAGAACCATCTCGGCGACCGCGACGAACATCTGCCGACGGCGCATGGCTTCGACGAGTTCTTCGGCAACCTCTACCACCTCAATGCCGAGGAGGAGCCGGAAGGCTACTTCTATCCGAAGGATCCCGAGTTCCGGAAGAAGTACGGCCCGCGCGGCGTGCTGAAGACCTCGGCCGACGGCAAGATCGAGGATACAGGCCCGCTCAACACCAAGCGCATGGAGACCATCGACGAGGAGTTCCTGAAGTCGGCCAAGGATTTCATCGACCGCCAGGTCAAGGCCGACAAGCCGTTCTTCTGCTGGTTCAACTCGACGCGCATGCACGTCTTCACCCACCTCAAGAAGGAATCGCAGGGCAAGACCGGCAAGGGCATCCATGCCGACGGCATGGCCGAGCACGATGCGATGGTGGGCGAACTGCTGAAGCTGCTCGACGATCTCAAGATCGCCGACAACACCATCGTCCTCTACACCACCGACAACGGCGCGGAGATCGCGCTGTGGCCGGACGGCGCCATGACGATGTTCCACGGCGAGAAGGGCACGACCTGGGAAGGCGGCTTCCGCATTCCGATGATGGTGCGCTGGCCCGGCGTCATCAAGCCGGGCACGCAGATCAACGACCCGATCTCCCTGATCGACTGGTTCCCGACCCTCGCCGCGGCGGCGGGCGAGCCCAACATCAAGGACAAGATGAAGGCGGGCTATGCCGCAGGCGGCAAGACCTTCAAGGTCCATCTCGACGGCTACAACTTCCTCCCCTTCTTCAAGGGCGAGGCCAAGCAGGGGCCGCGCGACGCAATCTACTACTTCGACCAGGGCGGCAACCTGAACGCCATTCGGTGGAACGACTGGAAGGTCAGCTTCGCGGTCGCCTCCGAAGGCAACATCGCGACGGCCACGCGCGAGATCCCGTCGTGGGCGCTGATCACCAACCTGCGGATGGACCCGTATGAACGCGGCATGCGGGAGGGCGGCAACGCGATGGACTTCTTCGCCCGCCAGATCTGGCTGCTCGTGCCGATCCAGGGGAAGATCAAGGAGTTCTTCGCCGACTTCGACCAGTATCCCTTCCAGCTCGGCAGTTCGCTCAACGCCGCAGGCATCAACTATGGATTGATGCAGCAGCAGCAGGCGCTGAAACGCCTGAAGGATGTCGAGAACATGCGGCCGCGCTGACGGCCCGCGGGCGCAGTCCCGTCAGGACTTCATCGACGCGAGCAGGTCGACATAGGGCTGCTCGCTGGCCCGCAAGAAACCGTGCCGGGGCCGGTCGAGGTCGATCGTCATCCAGAGCGACGCCGCCAGCACCAGGGCAAAGGCAGTGCTCAGGATGAAGAAGCGACGGCGCGCGAGGCCGTTGTCGAAGCCGATCATCCCCATGCCGACCGCGGCGGTGACGACGATGACGATCAGGATCGGCTGCGGCACATGCCGGCGCGCGGCGGACAGGTGCTCGGAGTGGATGTCGATGACGTCGTTGAGCGCCGGCAGCATGAAGTTGGCGAACTCGCGGTCCGTTCCGACGCCGGCCATGCCGCTCCGCCAAAGGCGGTTCTGCATTTCGCCGGCCTTTGCCAGAAGCCGCTGGATGTTCGCCGGGTCGAAGCTCCTCAACAACTCCAGGCGGTCGTTCGCATACTGCCGCAGCTCGGTCTGCACCTCGCCGCGCTGGGGCTCGGGCAGCAGCATGGCCCGCAGCCAGGCCGTGCCGATGGCATTGGCCTCCTTCACGATCAGGTCCTGCCGGTCGATGAAGCGGCTGCCCGCCCCGGCGAAGCTGAAGCCGACGAGGAATGTGACCAAGGCCAGGATGGCGTTGCGGATCATGTCGACGCGACGCTTGTACTCGTCGTCGACCTTCCCGACCCTGAAGCCGAGGCGGTAGCCCACCTCGTGGCAGGCCAGCAGGATCACCAGGAGGAGGCCCGCGACCTCAAAGGGAGACGATGTCAGGGGCTGCACGTCGGGACCGTCGCGATCATGGAAGGCTGGCGATTTCCCAGGGAACAGAAGACCCGCCGCGTTCCTGACCCATCCGCTCGCTCCGACCGCATCGCACGCCATCCTCGATCCCGCCGGCACGGCGGTCAACTTCTTTGCCGCGCCCTGCAGGTTGCCGCCGGGTTCCGGGCCGGCAACTGGGCGGGCGTTCCGGCGTTGTCACCTCGGATGCTTGCAGGACAGGCGGCACTGGCGTGCCTGCCCGACGAAAGGTGAGACGCGTGACCGAGTTCCTTCGACAAAGCCGCTTCGTCGGCGCGACCATGCTCCTGATGACCGCTCTTGGCCTGGCGGGCTGCGGCGTCGTTGCAGCCCCTGTGCGCGTCAGCAGCGCTGTGGTGAAGGTCGTGCCGGTGGCCGGCGACGTCGTGGCCGCCCCGCTCGACGTGACCGCCGACGTCATCGACTGACGTCATCAACTGACCTCAACCCGGTCGCGGCGCGTCTCTCTCTCTCTCTCTCTCTCTCTCTCGATTTCGGTTGGCCGGAAAGAGCCGAACCGGCGCCCGCGCCACGGGAAATTCCCGCGCGTCCGGCGCACTGCCCAATTCCCGCCCGATTCCAACCTCTTTCTCTGGAAAAGACTTGGAATTCCAGAACCTTCCACCCGCGGATGGTGCCGAATGGCCTCGTCCCCGTGATAAGCAACTTCCTGCCGTCGTTTACGCTGCCCGGACGCCGACGGCCTCGTTCCGGCGCTCATAAAGGACAAGAGGGAAGCACATGTCTTCACCACTCGCTGCATCGGCTGTCCTGTTCCAGGACGATTTCTCGGTCAACGGCACCCTCAACGCCGCCAACTGGGACTACAATCACTGGAGCCAGAACAACAACTCGTCGTTCCTTGGCCAGACCCAGATGCGGCAGAACCTGCCCTCTGCCGAAAACGGCATGGCCCGCATCAAGATGGACACCTACACGCCGCCGCCGCCGGACAACCCGAACGCGCAGTCCAATTCCTATTACGGCTCGGAAGCGATCACCACCCAGGCGTGGGACCTGACCGGCGGCGCTCTCGCCTTCGAGGGCAAGTTCCGGTTCGAGGGCACCCAGGGCGGCATGATCGCCGGCTTCTTCTCCTACGAGAAGTTCGACATAGGCAAAGGCAACAAGGTCCACGACGAAATCGACTTCGAGATCATCACTAGCCAGATGGCGAAGATCTCGACCAACGTCTTCAAGCATCAGGAAAGCGGCACGCCGCAATCGATTGCGGTGGATGGCGGCCTGGGCATCGACCATGTCTACCGTTTCGAATGGCTGCCCTCGGTGGTGCGCTGGTTCGTCGACGGCAAGCTGATCCGCGAAGACACCCAGCACGTGCCGACCAAGCCGCAGCAGCTCCACATCAACCTGTGGGGCGCGCCGCAGACCGATCCGCCGAACGGCGGGCCATGGGGCAAGAACCCCGGCGATCCGACCGGACCGAACATCACCGATCCGACGCTGCTGCTCGCCAAGACGCCGGCCGAGAACAAGAGCTACTATTTCGACGTCGACTACGTGAAGGTCGAGCGCCTCAGCACGCAGCTCGGCGACGGCGGCCACAACAACATGCTGGGCAGCGCGGCGGCCGAGGCCATCGACGGCGCGGCGGGCGACGACGTGATCGACGCAGGCGACGGCCACGACGTGGTCGCGGGCGGCGAAGGCAACGACACGCTGATCGGCGGCAACGGCGACGACTCGCTCTACGGCGGCACCGGCACCAACCTGCTTCGCGGCGGCGCGGGCGCGGACCGCTTCCACACCGCCGACGGTACGGACACGATCCGCGATACCCTGGCCAACCTCAACGGCGACACGATGGCCGGCCTCGGCGCCAACGATACGGTGCACGTCGAGGGCGTGCAGGTCGGACGCGGCGACGTCGCCGTCGCGCCGGGCACGGGCGGCAGCTCCGTCACCATCGGCGGCACGACCTTCCAGGTGGAAGGCGACCATTCCGGCGGCGACTTCATGACGGTGGCGCGCGGCAACGGCCCCGATGCCCACACGCTGCTGACCTTCCAGAACTTCCTGCCGACCCTGGCGGAAGGCGCGCGGGTCGACGCGGGAAAGATCAACGGCATCGCCAACGAGCCGTTCCTGACCGGCGACGGCACGGTGGGCTTCACGGCGGAGCTGAAGTCGGCGGCGTCGGCCTACGCCAACACGCTGGGCTACTACAAGATCGCCGCGGACGGCACGATCGGCGACGTCAACATCCTGTTCAACAACACGATGAACGTGGCGGCGGGCGCGCGCACCGTCGACCTCGGCACGCCTGCGGATGGCGAGCGCGTGGCCTTCTTCCTGATCCAGAACGGCTTCAGCAAGTTCGGCGCGCTGCCGGACAACCTGTCGTTCCTCAATCCGGGCGTGGGAACGCCGGCCGACATCGACACCGGCAACACGCCGATCCTGCAAAGCGCGACGCTGGGCGTGCTCTCCGGCGCCGCCATCTTCCACTCGCTGTCGACGCTCAATCCGAACGACGCGATCCAGGTCCTCTCCGGCACCTCGGCCGGCGGCAAGGAACTGCTGATCGGCTTCGAGGACCTGCCGAGCGCCACCGGCGACAACGACTTCCAGGACGTCGTCATCAGCATCAAAGTCGATACCAGCGACTTCCTGCTCGGCGCCTAGCGCTGCCGGCCGCCCATCGGCCCCGGCTCTCGACGAAGCGCCCGCCCCTCCCACGGGGCGGGCGTTTTTCGTTGCGCCGATTGCGCTGAATTCTTGCTCGTTGCCCAACGACTGCAATTCGTTCCATGGTGCGCCCGCCCGACAGTCCCGGCTGCGGCAGAGCACCTGGACCGAGGATGACCAGCCCACACCCTTCTCCCGCAAACAGCGCCGGCACCGACGCGCCTTCCCGCCGCGGGCCGCTGCTGCGCTGGTACGTCTCGTCCGCCACGCTGGGCTTTCCGCAGGCGGCGGGACCGATCGCCTTCTCGCTCGTGGCGCTCGGCCTTACCGGCGATGCGCGCGGCGGCGCCGCCATGATGCTGGCGATGACGCTCGCGCAAGTGGCCGGCGCCATCCCCATCGCAAGGCTCGGCACGACCTTTCCGCTGGCGATGTTCCTCAGGCTGTTGATCGTCGTCCGCACGGTGGCGCTGGCGGCGGTCGCCCTGCTCGCCGCGTACGAAGCGCCCTTCGCCTGGTTGATTGCGTTGGCGGCCGTCGCCGGACTGGTGAACGGCGCGGCCTCCGGCTATCTGCGCGCCATCCTCAACCATCTCGCGTCGGCCTCGCGGATGCCGCGCGCACTGGGCATCGCCGCCACCCTCAACGAGACGACCTTCGTGCTGGCGCCCGTGGTGGCATCGGGTCTGGGCACCGTCTCGCCAGCCTTCGGCGTGCTGGCGCTGGCGGTGGTGGGCGCGCTGCCGGCGTTGCTGGTGCCGGGTGCGGGCTCGAGCCATCTCGACGCCGTGCGCGGTCCCGGCGGCTCGGTCCTGAGCCCGTCCCTCCTGCTCTGGCTCCTGTGTGCCGCCGCGGGCGGCGCCACGGTCGCCGCGATCGAGATCGGCGCCGTGGCACTCGCCTTGAACTTCGGCTACGAGCCGGCGCTCGCGATCCTGTTCACGGTGCCGCTGTGCCTGGCTTCGGTGGCGGGCGGCATCTGGGTCAGCGTGCGCAACCGCATGGCGTCGCGCAGGATCGTGCTGGCGCAGCTGGCCGTCATGTCGGCGGGCTCGGCCCTCGTGGCGCTCAACCTCTCCATCGCGACGACCGTCGCCGGCGCCCTCCTCGTCGGTTCGGTCCTGGCGCCGCTGGCCACCTACTACTCGCTCGTCCTCGACACGCTGGCCCCGCCGCAACGGCGCGCCGAAGTATTCGCCCTGCTGCGCACCGCCAACGCCTGCGGCGTCATCTTCGCCAGCGCCGTCCTTACCGCCGTCTCCCTGTCCCTGACGCTGATCGTCATCACCGGCCTGATGATCGCCGTCACGCTGGTCGTCGGCGTCGCTTCGCTGCGACGCCGACCTCCCGCCGGGCGCTCAGGCTGAGCGAGGCGCCCGCGTCGCTAGTCGAGCTTCTTGGTCAGGAGCTTGAAGTCCGGATCGAAGGTCAGATCGTACTTCTTGCCTTCCTGGCAGGTCGAATCGTCGACCTCGAACTTGCCGTTCGGATGGGCGGCGCCCTTGTCGTCGTCGAATTCCATCTTGCCGCCGCTGCAGCCGACTTCCTTGAGGGCGGCTTCGAGCTTCGGCCGTTCCGCATCGGTGATCGGCCGATCCTTGGCCAGTGCCGCCGTCGCCGGCAGAACGATCGCGACGGTCATCAGTGACAGCATGAGTCTCATATGGATCCTCCATTGCGATCAGTATCAACTGAATGGCGGGCCGGCAGTTGCAAGCCGAGCGTCATCCTATCTGCCGATTTCGCAGGGACACGTGCGGTTTCTTGCCGCCGCGGAACGAAAACGCCCGCCCCTTTCGAGGCGGGCGTCCGTCGTGGTTGCCGGTCGGTGTTACTCGTCGCAGCAAGGCATCGCGTCTTCGCAGCACGCGCCGCCGTCACAGCAGGGCTGTGCGGCGTGCGCGGCCGTTCCGAACGCGAACAGCAGGACGAGCGTCGACAGAAGTGTACGCAACATTTCGTTCTCCGTTGATTTGAGGAAAGTCCTGGCGACGGGGAACGATCAGCGCGGTGGCGGTTCGGCGGGAGCCGGGTCGATGCCGGCGACCGACGCCGGCGACAGTGCGAGCCACGCCGCCGCGACCGTGCTGTAGCGCAGCGGCAGCGCGCCTTCGTCGGGCGTGCCGGCCGGGCAGCTCGGACAGGCGACAATGCCGGTGGCCGCGGTCTGCGCCTCGCAGCACGGACAGTCCCCGCCTTCCGCCTGCGCCGCATTCGCCGAGGCCACGACGAGGGCGGGCAAGGCGACCCACAGCACCGCGGCCACGAGGGCGACAGTCGAGACGATGCGGGCGAGGGCGGCGATCACGCTTGCCAAAATACCGACGCGTTCGGCTGCTGTCATGGCCGCTCCAGGAGCCTGCGGTTCAACTTCCCGCTATCATCGCGCCCCTGCATTCGAGCTTCGACTTTGGACCAGAGAAGGACGGCCGACCCATGCGCAAACCCTCCAGGCGGACCCTTCTCGCCGGCGTCGCGGCGACGCTCGCCTCTCCCCTCGCCGCCCCGCTGATCGCCTCGCCGCTGCGGGCCGAGACCGCGACCCGAGAGAAGGTCGCGGCGGCCTTGCCCAAGCTCGAAGCGCTCGCGCAGCAGATCGTCGACAAGAAGCTCGTGCCCGGCCTGTCGATCGCCGTGGTCCATGCCGACAAGGCCGTCTATCTCAAGGGCTTCGGCCTGCGTCAGGCCGGCAAGCCCGAAACGGTCGACGCCGACACGGTGTTCCAGCTCGCCTCGCTCTCCAAGCCGATCTCCTCGACCGTCGTGTCGGCGCTGGTGAGCGACGGCAAGGTCTCGTGGGACAGCCGCATCCGCGACATCGATCCGGGCTTCTCGCTCCAGGACGAGCTGGCGGCCGCGGCCGTCACGGTCGGCGACCTCTTCGCCCATCGCAGCGGACTGCCGGGCCATGTCGGCGACGACATCGAGGAGCTGGGCTTCTCCCAGGGCGAGATCCTGCACCGGCTGCGGCTGGCCAAGCCGGCCTACAGTTTCCGCAACGGCTACTCCTACAGCAATTTCGGCCTGACCGAAGGCGCGGTCGCCGCGGCGCGCGCCTCGGGCCTGGGCTGGGACGAAGCATCCGAGGAGAAGCTCTACAAGCCGCTCGGCATGAACTCGACCAGCTCGCGCTATCGCGACTTCGAGAACCGGCCCAACCGCGCCGCCCTGCACGTGCCGGTCGACGGCGCGTGGGCCTCCTTCACGCGGCGCAATGCCGATGCGCAGGCGCCCGCCGGCGGCGCCAGCTCGAACGCGCGCGACCTCGCGCAATGGCTGCGCCTGCTGCTGGCCGACGGCGAGCACGGCGGCCGCCCGCTGATCCACAAGGAGGCGCTGCAACAGGCGCAGGTTCCCGCCATCGTGCGCCGCATCGATCCCAAGACCGGCGCCGCGAGCTTCTACGGCTATGGCTGGGCCATCGACTATCGCGAGCACGGCGTCGAGCTGAGCCATGCCGGTGCGTTCAGCGCGGGCGCCCGCACGCTGGCGCACCTGATCCCGGGCGAGCAGCTCGCCATCGCCGTGCTGACCAACGCCTTTCCGACCGGCGTGCCCGAGGGGATTGCCGCCACCTTCTTCGATCTCGTCTTCAAGGGCCAGCCGACGCGCGATTTCGTGGCCGCGGCAAACCAGGCCTTCGAGGCCTTCTACAAGGAGATGATGAAGCCCAGCCTCGCCTACGCGACCCTGCCGGCGTCGCGGGCGGCGGCGCTGCCGGTGGCGGCCTATGTCGGCGACTACGGCAACGACTATGTCGGCAACGCCAGGGTCGTGGAGTCGGGCGGCGCGCTCTACCTGCAGCTTGGACCGGCGGGCAAACGCTTCCCGCTCACGCACTTCAATCGCGACGTGTTTGTCTACAGCCCCATGACGGAAGCGCCCAAGGCGCGGCTCGGCGTGAGCTTCCTGGTCGGTCCCGACGGCAAGGCAGCCCAGGTGACGATCGAGGACCTCGACGAATATGGCCTGGGCACCCTGAAGCGGCAGTGACGGCGCGACGCAGGGAAACCGAGCCCTCGCGTCGGCGGCGCCAACCAGCAACAGCAGCAGCCAGCAACCTATTCGATCCCCAGACCGTTGTTCGTCTTTAAGAGGACAAAATGACCGCCTAGTAAAGGCGTTCAAGCATCTTGGTTCGGAGGAATGGAGATGTTGAGGCTTGTTCCCAGACTGATGCTGGTCGCGGGCATCGGCTTGTTCGCTGCAGCGTGCCAGGGCGACAGCTATCCTGCGCCGCGCGGTTACGGTTATCAGCCGGCACCGTACGGCTATCAGTCGGCGCCGACGGGCTACTACGCCCCCGCGGCCTACGGCAACCCGTACTATAACCAGCAGCAGAACTACGGCTGGTACAACCAGGGTGGCCGTCCCTACACCACGGTGACGGTGACGAACCGCGGCCAGAACGGCTACCGTGACGACGTCGTTCAGCAGCAGGTCGTCTGCGGAAGCCAGTACTACGACGGCTATCGCACCCGCACCGCGCGGTGCTGATCGCCGCCACGCGCGCGTTCATCTAGAGGCCGGCGAGGCGGACGGTTCCACCTCGTCGAGAGCCGGCATTGCGTGCAACCGGCGCGCTGCCTCAATCCTCGGTGCGCCAGAAGCCCAGCAGGAAAAGCCGACGCTTCCCGCGGTTCGGACCGGCCTCCTTTTGCACATCGGACAGGTCGACGCTCTTGCGCCGCATCCACCAGATAATGCCCATGCCGATCGCCAGGAACGGCGTCACGTAGATGAGCAACGTGACGAGCGCATCGATCGTCTTTTGCTCCATCGCGAAGCCTCCGAGATTGTCGGGCGCGAAGTCTACAATGGCGGAGGCTCGCTCTCACCTGCCGAGGAGAGTGTTGGCATTGCCCGGAAGTGTTTCAGTGGCATCGCGAAGGCCGTCTTGTCGTCGAGCTGTTCGGCGGTTGCCTCCATTGGGACCTGCTTCGCGTCGACGAACAGCCATCCCACGAGGTCCGGCGGCGCGATGTCGTCGCAATAGGCAGCAGCCTCGTCGAGCGCCCGTGTGAGCACACGCCTCACCCTGTCTCGCGTGAACGAGGTCGCGTCGTCGGTTCCCAGCGTCCTGAATTCCTCGTCGGCATAGCCGAAGGCGATCTTCTGGATGTCGCGGATCACCTTGACCGGCGTCAGGCGCTCGTCCTTGCCGCAGACGGCCCAGACCAGCGGCCCCAATGGCGCGTACTGCTCCACGATCGTCACGAGATCGGCCGCATCGCGCGCGGCTCGATTGCGACGCGCCGCGCACAGCACCTTGTTCACCGCGTTGTCGGCTTCGTGCAGCCGAAAGCCCAACTCTTCGTCGTCAGTCGCGGGGAAGAAGCGCTTCGAGATTTCGGGATCGTCCATCCACTGGAGGCGCGTGTCGAAGCCGTACTGTTTGACGATCGCCTCCACGGTCGAGTCGTTGGCGACGATCACGTCCACGGAGAAGCCGGCTCTGCGCAATGCTTCTACCTCGTCGAGTGCACTTTGGGGCAAGGTGCGGCTTTCCGTATAAAGGTCGAGATCGTCGGAGATGCGCGACCAGCGCCGATTCAGCGCCGCCCCTCCTCCGACGAAGTTGCTGATCGACCGATAGGGGCGAATGATCTTGGCCACCATGCGCTGCAAGTCGGTGAGAGGCATCAGCGGACCAGGCTGCGGATCTGCCGGCCGAGCTTGTAGGCTTCGGCATTGCCGCGATGCATGAGAGCCGCCGCAACGATGGCCGCGTCGGCGAAGTCCGCCTTGTCGATGTCGACCTTGATGTTGTCGAGATACTGCGCGTGGTAGTTCCGGTACGCCTTTACCAGAAGCTGACGCACCTTCTCCCTGGTCTCCGAATCCGATCCCTCGCGCAACTGCGCGACATAGGCCTTCACCAGATCGACCTTGTCGTTCGGGACGAGGACCTCGACGCGCTTCAACCCCGCGCGCCGACGCCGTTCGCGCGACTGCGCGACACGCTCGCGGACCGATGGGCTTCGAGACTTCGGCACTTCTTTTTTCATGTTACCGGAAACATAGTCGGATTTGTTTCCGGTCACAAGACCGGATTTGTTTCCGGTAATGGTAACCACATTGTTACCGGAAACATGAATAGCTGGTCCGGTTGACTCCCTCATCCACTATAAGCGATGAGTCATCCATTATATTGGATGATGCCGATGCCCCCTGCTCCCGATGCCTCTTCCGTGAACGACCGCATCGCTGCCCGCGTGCGCGAGCTGCGGGCGGAGCGCGGGTTGTCTCTCGAGGCGCTGGCGGAGGCGTGCGGGGTCAGCCGGTCGATGATCTCGCTGATCGAGCGCGGCGAGACCAGTCCGACGGCGGTCGTGCTGGAGCGGCTGGCGACCGGCTTGGGCGTGATGCTGGCCTCGCTGTTCGATGCGCCCGCTGCGGCGGCGCCTGCCGATCCGGTGTCGCGACGGGCCGCGCAGCAGGCGTGGCGCGATCCGGCATCGGGCTATCTCCGGCGCAACGTCTCGCCGCCCGGTTTCCCCTCGCCGATCCAGCTCGTCGAGGTTTCCTTCCCGGCCGGGGCGCGCGTGGCCTACGAGAGCGGCGCGCGGCAGACGGCGACGCATCAGCAGATCTGGGTGCTGCAGGGCACGATCGAGGTCACGCTCGGCAAGGAGCGTCATCGTCTCGCGACAGGTGATTGCCTCGCGCTCGAACTCGACCGGCCGATCGCCTATCACAATCCGACCGCGAAGCCCGCGCGCTACGCCGTGGTGATCGTCTCGCTGCCACGATGAACCTCGTCGACGTCGCCGCCGCGCTGCTGAGCGCGCTGCTGCATGCCGGCTGGAACGCTGCGGTGAAGGCCAACCGCCATCCGGCGCAGGCGATGATGGCGCAGATGGTGCTGGGCGCGCTCCTCGTGGCGCCGCTGCTCCTCTGGACCGGCCTGCCCGCTGCAGGCGCGTGGCCATGGATCGCGGGTTCGGCGCTGCTCAACCTCGTGACGGTGCATGCCCTCCTGCGCGCCTACGAACTGGGCGGCTTCGGCATCGTCTATCCTGTGGTGCGCGCACTCGCGGTGCTGTTCGTCGTGCCGCTCGCCGCACTGGTCACCGGCCACCTCGTGGGCTGGGGGGCGTTCGCGGGCATCGCCATCATCGCCGCGGCGCTCGGCATCCTCGCGTGGGATGCCTCGCGCGGGCACGGTCCCGGGAGCGACGGTCTCGCGTCGGGCGCCATCGGCTGGGCCGCGCTCGCGGGGCTGGGCACCGCGGCCTACATCCTCTGCGATGCGCAGGGCGTGCGCGCCTCGGGTTCGCCGCTGGCCTACGGCTTCGTCGCCTCGATCACCAACGCGCTCGCCATGTGCTGGCGCCAGCGCCGCGCCGGCCCGGTCTGGCCGCAGCTGAAAGGCCAGTGGCTCTACGCCCTGCCCGTCGCGGTGGCGTCGATGGTGTCCTACGTGCTGATCCTCTGGGTGTGGAACCACGCGCCTATCGCGCCGGCCGCCGCGCTGCGCGACACCAGCGCCGTGTTCGCCATCCTGATCGCCGTCGTCTGGCTGCGCGAACCGCTCACCCGCACGCGCCTCGCCGCCGTGCTGCTGGCCGCGGCAGCGGTGCCGTTGCTGCGCCTGGGGTGAGGCCGGGAGCGGCCCTCGCTAATCGGCCCAGACGTCGACGTAGGCGCGGAGCGCCGAGGGATAGCGGCGCAGTTCGGTGAGGATGCTGTAGGCCCGCGCCACGTCGCGCGCTTCGAAGCCCCAGGCCTCGATGTCGCGTTCGCGCGCCAGGAAGATCGCGCGCGAGAGATGGAAGCGCTGCGAGACGATGATCAGGCGCTTCTGCCCGAACGCCGTCTCGGCGCGTTGCACCGACGCGAGCGTGCGCACGCCCAGCTCGTCGCGCACGATGGCTTCGGCCGGCACGCCGCGCTCGATCAATCCGGCTTCCATTGCCGCGGGCTCGTCGTAATCCGGCGGCCGCTTGTCGCCGCTCACGATCAGTCGTTTCACCTTGCCCGCCCGCCACAGCGCAGCCGCGGCATCGAGACGATAGACGAGATAGCGGTTGGGCCCGCCCTCGGGGCCGATGGGCGCGGCGCCCAGGACCAGCGCCACCTCGACATCGGGCAGTCGCGCGGGATCGTCGCTGATGTAAGGTGCCGACAGCCGGTCGAGCCGGCGCTCGGCAGCCCAGGCCAGCAGCACCAGGATCAACGCTGCCGCGCCGGCCGCCAGGAGTGCGTAGAGTATCAGTCGCGTCGCCATCTAGCCGACCATCACCACGTTCGCGTCCTCACCGTACACAGAGAGAGTCGATGCCCCGCCTCAGCACCGCCGAAGCCACGGTCGAAACCCTTCTCCGCCACGGCCTCGATACGGTCTATGCCCTGCCCGGCCTGCACCAGGACCCGCTGTTCGACGCCTTCTACCACGCAGCCGATCGCCTGCGGGTGATCCATCCGCGTCACGAACAGACCGCGGCCTACATGGCGCTGGGCGCGGCCCTCGCCACCGGCAAGCCGCAGGCGTTCGGCGTCGTACCCGGTCCCGGCCTGCTGAACGCCGGTGCCGCGATGCTCACGGCCTACGGCATGAACGCGCCGGTGATCGGGCTGATCGGCCAGATCCCGCAGGCCGACATCGACCGCGGCCACGGCCATCTGCACGAGATCCACGACCAGCTCGGCCTGATGCGCCACATCACCAAATGGGCCGAGCGCATCCGCGGGCCGCAGGAAGCGCCGACGCTTGTGAGCCAGGCGGTCTGGCAGGCGACGTCGGGCCGTCCGCGTCCCGTGGCGCTGGAATGCGCACTCGACACCTGGGCGCGTCGCGGCGAAGTGGCGTTGCCCGACGCGCCGCTGCCGCTGCCGCCGCAGGTCGTCGACGACGAAGCCATCGAAGCCGCGGCAAAGATCCTCGGCAATGCCGAACGGCCCATCCTCGTGCTGGGTGGCGGCGCGCTCGATGCCGGCGCCGAGGTGATCCATATCGCCGAGATGCTCGAAGCGCCGGTCTCCTCCTACCGGCGCGGCCGCGGCGTGGTCCCCTCCTCGCATCGGCTGGCCGTCGACATGCCGGTCGGCCATCGCCTGTGGAAGGACGCCGACGCCGTGCTGGCGGTGGGCACGCGCTTCTTCATCCAGAACAGCAACTGGGGCATCGACGACAGGCTCAAGGTGGTTCGGGTCGACATCGATCCCGACGAGCCCGATCGTTTCCGCAAGCCCGACGTGGCGCTGGTAGGCGATGCCGCACATCAGTTGCGCGCGCTCATTGCCGCGCTGGCCAAGCACAACCGCAAGCGGCCCTCGCGCGCCGACGAACTCGCCGGCCATCGCGCGTGGCTCGGCGAACGGCTGTCGCGGCTGGAGCCGCAGGTCTCCTTCCTCAAGGCGATCCGCAACGCGCTGCCCGAGGACGGCATCTTCGTCGACGAGGTCTCGCAGATGGGCTTTGCCTCGCGCATCGCCTTCCCCGTCGAGAAGCCGCGCACGTTCCTCTCGCCGGGCTACCAGGACAATCTCGGCTGGGGCTTCGGCACGGCCTTGGGCGCCAAGGCCGCGATGCCCGACAGGAAGGTACTGGCCATCGCGGGCGATGGCGGCTTCATGTACCAGGTCGGCGAACTCGCCACGGCAGCACGGCACAATCTCGCCGTCGTGGTCGTCGTGTTCGACAACGGCGCCTTCGGCAACGTGAAGCGCATCCAGCAGGAGCGCTACGGCAACCGGCTGATCGCCTCGGACCTGCACAATCCCGACTTCGCCAAGCTCGCGGACTCCTTCGGCATCGCTTCGTTCAAGGCCATTGACGCGAAGCAACTCGAAGACGCCCTGCACAAGGCCTTTGCGCTGAACGCCCCCGCCCTCGTCTGGGTCCCGCACGGCGACGTGCCGAGCCCATGGGACATGATCATGATGCCGAAGGTGCGGTGAGGCACAGATGGGCAGACAAAGGTTCGCCGTCCTGGCGGTGATGGCGCTGTGCCTGCTCCCGATCGCGGCGGCAATGGCCTCCTCTCCCGCGGCGGCCCAGCAAGTCACGTATCCGACGGCTGTGCTCCCTGGCCTCACGGCGCCGGCAACGATCGCTGCCACCCTCTCCAGGCCGGACGGGCCGGGACCGTTTCCTGCAGTCATCGTCCTTCATGACTGCAGTGGCGTGAGCCGCAAGGACCAGGACTGGGCGAAGCGTCTGGTCTCGTGGGGATACGTCGCCATCCAGCCCGACAGCTTCGGTTCGCGAAAGCACGGCAGCCTGTGCGCCGACGTCAACCGGGTGGATGCCCAACAGCGCGTGCAGGACGTCGTCGGCACGGCCGAATACCTCGCCGCCTTGCCCTACGTGCAGAAGGACAGGATCGCCGTACTGGGCTTCTCCCACGGCGGATGGACGATCATGAAGGGCGTCCAGGAAAACGCCCGCTGGTCGAGCTACGGCATCAAAGGCGCCGTTGCCTACTATCCCTACTGTACGGCGCCGCAGGACAACGACGTCGCGATCCCGCTGCGCATCCTGATCGGCGAGAAGGACGACTGGACGCCGGCCCAGCGATGCCGGGACGTGATCGGCGGCGCGAAGAAGCCGTCGCTGATCGAGGCGACCTTCTATCCGGACACCTACCATTCCTTCGACTGCAACTGCGGAACACGCTGGATCAACGGCATGGGCGGTGGCGGCACGACGTCCCGGCGCATCGAAGGAAATGCGACTGCGACGCGAGACGCCGAGTTGCAAACCAGAGTCTTTCTCGAACGACTTCTTCGATAGCGTTCAGCGGCGCTGCAAGCCGTCGCGCACGCAGAGCGGCATCCCCGGGACATTAGAGACCTGACCGGAGATTCATTATAGGTTGTTGCCGTATCGCCTTGAAAGCATTGGCGAAGTTTCTTCGTCTCCGCCGCACGTGCGCCCCGGCCATCAGGGACAGCACGTGACGATGGCGCCCAGGTCATCGAAATCGTCGCCAGCTGGGAGAAGCGCGACCCAAGGTTGCAACCGCTGTCGATTGGGCTAATAGGGACATCGGGACGATTTCGATGTGGTGGGACACGCCGAAGTCGGGGGCTCGAGGGGTCGGGCCTTTTCGATAAAGGGTTGGGGTGGGTTATGAACCAGGGGCCAAATCCGAAGGGCCGCGAAGCCCTTGCGCTGTTCGCGGACGAACTGAGTGCACTTCGCTATCTCGAAGGTCTGTTGTGGCCGAACGGCGTGTGCTGTCCCCGCTGCGGGCCGGGCGGCAAGGTCGGCAAGCTGAATGGCGCGACGACCCGCATCGGCACCTACAAATGCTATGTCTGCCGGAAGGCTTTTTCTGTCCTACATGGAACTCTGATGAGTTCCAGCCACGTACCTGCCCATAAATGGCTGCAGGCCATCTATCTCACCGAGGGCGGAACCAGGCCGATGCGGCCGTTTCACCTGCATCAGATCCTGAACGTATCGTTCAAGACGGCATCGGCGATGCTGCGTCGCATCGGCGAGGCGGCGGCCCAGCTTCAATACCAGGCTGCTCCGCCCAGGCAGCAGGCTTCGGTTCGCAGTGCCGCCTCGACGGGCGATCGACGACAGCCGGCAATGCCGCCGTCACCTGCCCCGTCCTCCCTGCCATCGTCTCCCCCGCCGTTGCCTGCGCCCTTGCCTGCGCCGTCGCCTGCGCTGCCGGGCGGGACCGTGCGGGCCAATGTCGCCACCGTGCGCGGGGTTCGGGCCCAAGTCGCCGCTCTGTGAGCCTGCCTTCGCAGCCGCGCGAGGGCCCGGATCGGGCGCTCAGTGGCAGGAGCTTCCGCAGCGTCGGATTGCGCAGGTGAAGGCCGGCCCAGGTCATGATGCGCCCGGAACGAATGCGTGCGACGGATGTGTGCGACGAATGTGCGCGGCATTCCGCAGAGGATGGCGGAGACCGGCACGACGATCCCGGGGACCGGCGCCGAACTCGGCGCGATTGAGGATTGTCTCGGAAAGAAGTCGCCCTTAGCCTCCCCGCGTGACCTCGACGTTTATATGGGAAGTTCGGCTGGCAAGGCTTCGACGAGCTGGCATGGCAGCAGCCGGCCCTGGCGGCCGCGGCCGCCGACTCGCCGGCCCGCACCTGGCGCCGGGCGAGCCAGTCGCTCTCGGCGGCCCGGAAAGCGCGGCGCAGGAGCGACCCGATGAATGAACGCGTCTGCCTGTCTCCCTTCTGCGGCGCGCGAACCACCAAGCCCGTCCTTCGCTGCCCGGCGTGCGGACGCCCGGTCTTCGGGCGCGACGAGATCGCCCGGCGCGGACGGCACGTGATGCTTCTCGGCCTCATCCTCGTGGGCGTCATCGGCGGCCTCGTCTTGTCCTGGTCCAGCCTGCTTCCGTCGGCGGCGGGCACGCCCACGCCGGGGTTTCGAGGCACGGGCTTCGAAGCCCGCACGCTGCTGTTCGGCTTCGCCGCCCTGATCCTGACCGGCGTCAGCTTCACAGCGAGTGGCGCCTTGATGATCGCAGGCCGTTCGAGCCGCACCACGACGCGTGCGGGGATCCTTTCGTTCGCCGCTGCGGTCGCAGCGATCGCGATCGTCCTCATCAGCGCCAGCGGGCGTTAGGTCTTCTTCACGAGGAGACATGGAACAGGTGCTTACCGGATCCTGTCATTGCGGCGCTGCTCACTGGACGCTCACGGGCGACCCGGGATCGATAACGGCTTGCAACTGCACCCTGTGTCGACGCTACGGCGCGCTGTGGGCGTACGACTATGAAGGCGGGCGCATCCGGCTCCATGGAAAGACGAGCACCTATCGTCGTGCCGGCAAGTCGAACCCCGCCCTCGAAATCCACTTCTGCCCCGTCTGTGCGGGCGTGCTCTGCTGGCGCGGGCTGAGACTCGAGGATGACGGTCGCCGCCGCATGGCGGTCAATCTCCGGCTCGCGCCGCCGGACGCGGTAGCGGACCTGCCCATCGACCGGTTCGACGGGCTCGATACCTTCGACGATCTGCCGCCAAGCGGCCGTTGCGTTCGCGACCTGTGGTTCTGACGACGCCGATTGCAGACGTCGCGAAGAGCGGAACGACAATCGTCAGCACGATCGTGATGCCGGGCGTTGGCTGGACGTCGACAACGCGAGCAGGCCGTCGGCAACGCTGCTTGCATACCGTCATGCAAGTACCGAAGCGTCCTTCTCTCTCGCTCCGCGGACGAGACTCACTCGTTGTGATCGCTACATGACAGATGCAGTCCGAATCGATCGGTGCTGCCGGTGCGTGGGAGAATAGCGACCCAGGATTACTACCGGCACTGATCGCGCTATAAGGATGCCAGACGACTTTGATGTGGTGGGATACGTCGAGGTCGAGGGTCCGAGGGGTCGGGCTCTTCGAGAAGATTGGGGTTGGGGTCATGAACGAGGGGCCGGACTATAAAGCTCGCGAAGCGCTTGCGGTGTTCGCCGACGAACTGAGCGCACATCGTTATCTCGAAGGTCTGCTGTGGCCCGACGGCGTGAGCTGTCCACGCTGCGGCAAAGCCGGCAAGGTCGGCAGGCTGAATGGCGCGACGACCCGCGTCGGCACCTACAAATGCTACGTCTGCCGCAAGGCATTCTCCGGCCTGCACGGCACGCTGATGAGTTCCAGCCACGTGCCTGCCCACAAATGGCTGCAAGCCATCTATCTCACCGAAGGCGGAGCCAAGCCGATACGGCCGTTCCATCTGCATCAGATTCTGAACGTATCGTTCAAGACGGCATCGGCGATGCTGCGCCGTATCGGCGAGGCGGCGGCCCAGCTTCAATACCAGACGCCTCGGCCGAAGCAGACGGCGCCGGCTCCGAAACCTGCGCCGGCGGCTGCCCTGCGGCGGCCGGGCCTTCCGTCGTCGCCGTCTCCCCGCCCGTCTCGCGCGCCGACCAGGAGAGATGCCCGGCCCGAGGTCGAGACCGTTCGCGGCGTTCCGGTTCGGCTCGGCTCCGACACCTTGTGATCCAACACCCTGCGATCCGACA
The DNA here is from genome assembly GCF_000312425.1 of Reyranella massiliensis 521. Lineage (GTDB taxonomy): Bacteria > Pseudomonadota > Alphaproteobacteria > Reyranellales > Reyranellaceae > Reyranella > Reyranella massiliensis. Next base: position 2,747,462 of record NZ_HE997181.1, read on the forward strand.
TCCTGTGATCCGACCACCTTGCGAGAAGGCGAAGGCTCGGTAGGCAAGCTGCAGGTCGCTCAAGGTACGCGAGCCGAGGTCTGCAAATAACGCTGGGTCGGCAAAGGCCTGTGACGATCTCGTGTACAGCGGGGGAAACCGGGGGTGCAGCGATTGCGCCCGCCGCGAAAGTCGATCTAGTTACGGGATGCCTTCCGCCGCCCTCCTGCTCCTGATCAACACCAACGCCTTGTTGCTGATCGGCGGTGCGTTTGCCCTCTTCGCGCTGGTCGCCTACTTCGAGGCAAGGCGCTGACTTCTCCGGCAGGTCCGATTGCGGCCCGAAGCTATGCGCCTTTGAAGGCTGAACCGGGAATCGAAGCTGGCTAGCCTTTCCCGAGTGCGGGCGACGCGCCGCCCGCGCGGGAGGGCGCCGATGAAGTTCTGCTTTCCGCCGGGCATTCTGTTTCCTTCGCCGCCGCTGACGAAACGACTGCAGGGCCAGATCTTCTTCAAGATCGGCAAGTTCGCAGAAGACCACGTTGCCGACGACTACCAGAAGTTCACCGGCCGCAAGGACTGGTACCCCAAGCCGATCACTGCGGACGACTTCAGGGACGGCAGCCAGCAGCTCAGCGCAAAGACGATCTACTTCTCCTATCTCGTCGACAAGAATCCGGGCGTCGACAAGGCGAAGCTGGAAAAGCTGATGAACGATCGCGCCATTGCCGGACCGGACGGGCAGATCGTCTACATTCCCGATTTCATGAGCGAGAAGTCGCCGGCGACAAACCGCTTCTACGAAGTGAAGCCCGGCATCTCGAACGAGACGAACGACGCGGGCGAAACCAAGATCGCGTCGGTCCGCGCGCTGATGCAGGATGTCGACCTTCCCTACAAGCCCGGCTCGGGGTTCAGGCCCAAGGGCCGGCACGAACTCCACAAGCAGAACATATTCATCCCGGGAATGATGTTCTTCCCCATCCCGGTCACGGTCACCTTCGAGTACCAGCGGCACGACAAGATCGAAGGTCTGGTCGTCTATTCCTTCTGCATCGACGCCGACTTCAAGAAGACCTTCCTGACGACGGCGCTGATCGTCGCCATCGTCGCCGTCATCGTCCTGGCCATCCTGTTTCCCGAACTGCTCAAGGAAATCCCGCTGCCGCCCTGGTTCCCGAAGCCGGCCAGCGCACCGGGGTTCGGCTTCGTTCCCTCCTCCTCGAACGTGCAGCAGTTCAGGAACGTGCTGGCCTCCTATCCGGCGCCGAAGATGGTTCCCGACATGCGCGCCCGCGCATTGACGGGCTCCGTCGGCGCCAATGGCCGCAACGCGCACGACGACGTACAGATCGTGCAATTCCTTCTGAATGCCTGGCAGGGCCTCGCGGGAAGTCCGCTCCTCGTGCTCGACGGCATCGCCGGCCCCCTGACGCGCGGCGCGATCACGGCGGTGCAGCAGGTCGCGGGCCTGAAGGTCGTCGACGGCCGGGTCGATCCTGGCGGGCCCACGCTCGAGGTGCTGGGCAAGCTCGGCGCCATCGGGATCGCAACGGCATTGCGGGACACGCCCCGCTCGCCTTACGTGATGCGCAATCTCCATCCTCCCCTGATGGAGGCGGACCTCCTGTCGATGTTCTGGGCCTCGCTCGCCAACAGAGGCCGGGCCTGATCGCGAGGTTGGCTCTTTACTGTTCCGGTAGAATTTTGGCAGGAACGGGCGGCCCCGTTGTCGTCGCGCCTTGCAGAGGGATCGAATGAAGGTTCTTGCCCCCTTGTCCGCCCTGCTGGTCGTGCTCGCCGGCTTTTCCGCTTCGGCGCAGACAGACGCCGCCATCTGCGGCGGCATCGGCGAGCCTGCCGACGCGCTCGTCGTTGCAAAGGTGGCGGCGCGCGAGGGTGGCCGCGCGACCTTCCTGCGCAACGGCGATGCCGCGGCGCCCGCCTGCCCGGCCGATACGGCGGCGTGCCGGCAGAAGGCCTATGTCGTCGACGGCGACCTGCTGATCGTGGGCAAGAGCCTGCGCGACTTCGTTTGCGCGACCTATATCAGCGCCAAGGGCTTCGGCCATTCGGGCTGGCTGCCGAAGAATGCCGTGGCGACGATCGCACCGCAGGACTCGATCGCCCGCGAGAAGTGGATCGGCCGCTGGCAGGCCCCCGAGCAGACCATCACTGTTTGCCCCGGTCCGACGACGGACACGCTGGCGATCTCTGGCGAAGCGACGTATGGCGCCCGCGACCCGGATCGCGTCAAGCGCGGCGCGGTCAATGTCGGCGAGTTCGAGGTGACGGCGCACATCCCGGGCGATGCGTTCGCCTTCACGCCGTCGGACGGCAAGGCCGTCCCCTACGATCCCAAGTCCGACGAGTGCGGCGTGCGGTTGCGCCTGCAGGGCGAGTACCTGATCGCGATGGACAATCGGAAGTGCGGCGGCCTGAATGTCACTTTCTCCGGCGTCTATCGCAGGGATACGAAGCCGCGCCCCTGACGCGCTGTCTCGCCGGCGCCGGTCCGCCGTCGATGGAGGAAGGTGCCCAATGCCCGATCTCGTCCTCACCACCTTCGACTGGGTTCCCGAAATGCCGCGCGGCTTCGTGCGCGACATCCGCGTGCGCTGGGCGCTGGAAGAGGCAGCGCTGCCCTATCGCGTCGAGAGCGTGCCGTTTCGCGACCGGGGTGCCGAGCACTTCGCACATCAGCCGTTCGGGCAGGTGCCGTGGCTGGTCGACGGCGATCTTTCGATCTTCGAGAGCGGCGCGATCCTGCTGCACCTCGGCGAACGGAGCGACGCCCTGCTGCCGGCCGACCAGCAAGGCCGCAACGAGGCGAAGGAATGGCTGTTCGCGGCGCTGAACTCGGTCGAGATGGCGGCGCTGCCCTGGGGGCTGCTCGCCTTCATGAACCACACCGACGACACGCCGGCCTGGAAGTTCCTCGACGGCTTCCTCACGGCGCGGCTGACGCGCATGGAGCCGGTGCTGGCCAGGCGCGAATGGCTGGCCGGCTCGTTCTCCGTCGCCGACATCGCGATGGCCGACGTGCTGCGGCTGGTCGACCGCTTTGGCGGGCTGGCCGACTATCCCGCCGCCCGCGCCTATGCCGCGCGCGCCACGTCCCGCCCGGCCTTCGCAAAGGCACATGCGGACCAGATGGCACACTTCGCGGCGGCCGACTGATCCGAACGACTGATGTGAATCGGAGATCGGGAAGAGAGAGGGCCCGTCCACCCTGACGGGCCTCTCCTACACTACCGTCCGGCCGCCCCAAACGGCCAGGACCATTCTGTAGGAGCCCTTTGTGATTGGCCTGAGGTACCTTTGTGATCACTTTGTGTTGGCCGGTATGCCGGACAATTCCGACCCGCCAGGAATGGGTCGGCGAACCCCCGTAGGTCTGCCAATGCCCGGGGATGGTTCTGTGGAGATTGGGGACAAGTCGATGCCGCTTCGTTCCCCGCGAGGGCGCCCCTAGAGGGGCGACCACTTGGGATTGGCGTCCTTGTCGTACAGCCCGAAGTACGGTCCGAACGGGCCTTCGTTGGTCTTCCACGGTTCGTCGAACATCTCGAACCAGTAGGTGTCGAAGGCCCGGCCCAGGGAGTTGCCGCCCAAAACCCATTTCTTCGTGACGTTGTAGTTCAGGCGCTCCGAGGCGACCGTGGTGTTCCACTCGGGCTTGCCGGCGCTCGGCCAGCCGATCTCCGCAATCACCACCTGCCTGCCGAGGTTCACGACCTGGCTCAGCCCGTTGTTCCAGGACCATTGCATGTTGGGGTCGATGTTACCGGGATCGGGATGCTGTCCCGCCGCGAAGGACCACCACGGATAGACCGTGAGGTACACGGCCGCGTCGCACTTGGTGACGATTTTCTGCCACTGCGTACCGCCCGGATCGACCAGGACAGTGCCGCTGAAGCAGGTCGTCACGCGATAGTTGAGATTGGGATGGAAGGACCGCAGGCCCTGCGCATAGTCCATGGCATGGAAGATATGGTCGGGCGTGCAGGGCCCCGCCTCCTGGCGATTCACCTCGTTGCCCACGACCAGATCGAAGGCGAGCTGCGACGGGCCGTAGGTGCGTTGCGCTTCGTTGGCCTGGGCCAGCGCCACATCGATCCTGGCTTTCGTCTGGTCGAGCTGGTTGCCGTACGCCCACACGCCCAAGCCGACGTTCAGGCCGTACTTGCGCGCCTTCAACATGTTCCACTGGTCGGGGGGATTGACGCCGTAGGTGCGGACATTCCTGAAGCCGAGGCTCGCGATGATCCGCATGTCCTGATCGACGGTATCGGCCGTCGGATTCGTGACGCGCCTCGGAGAATAGCAGACGCCAAAATAGGCCATGGAACGTCCCCACCCGGTTGTTTCCACCAGTGGAAACACTAGGAAAGGCTGCATCGTCCGGTCAATCTTCATAGCCGCATAGGTGGCGACGTTTCGGGGTCACATGACGCGGCTATGCGCCGGTTCGGCGAACCGCCGGCCTGTCCCCTTCCAGTTCCCTGGGCCGCAGCGCGACGAAGGCGAACAGCCCCGCGACGAGGAACGCCGCGACCACCATGAAGGCGATTCCCCAGGCCATCGGCGACGCACCGCCTGCGAGATCGAGCGTCCATCCGACGATCAGCGGTCCGACGAAGCCGCCGGCATAGCCCAGGGTCGAATGCACCGCGAGCGTGGCGCCGCGGCGCGCGGGCTCGGCATTGCCGGCCGCGCCCGCCGTCAACGACGAGGAGTCGAGCCACACGATCATGCCGTAGGCGATCAGCAGCACGACGGCGAGCCAGTAGTGCATCGACCCGAGGAAGCCCACGCCGCAGGCGAAGACGATCGACAGCACGAGGGCCGCGATCACCAGACGCCGCCGTCCGAACCGGATCGAGGCTTCGTTGCCGACGATGCTGGTGAGCGTTCCCAGCAAGGCCAGCAGCGTCACGACCAGCGGCGGCGACAGCGTCTCCCCCGCCACGCCCGTGTAGCTCGCGACGAAGGCCAGGAAGGCGACGCCCCAGCCGCGCAGCGCGCTCATCTCCAGCGTGTGCACGCAGTAGACGACGGAATAGGCGAAGGCGTTATGGTTGCGGATCACCGGCCGGAAGTCGAACAGCCCGCCCTGGCTCTTGGGGCGTGGCGACGGCGTGCGCGACGGCACGACCAGCGCGACCGACAGCCAGGCCGCCAGGGCGGTGCCGGCGGAGATGACGAACGCCGAGCGCCAGCCGAACTGACCCGCCAGCACGTCGCCCAGCAGGTAGGAGACCGCGCCCGAAATGCCGATGCTCGCGGCATGGCCGGTGACGGCGCGCGACATCATGCGGGAGTCGACCTGATCGGCGAGCAGCTTCAGCCCCGTCATGTAGGTGCCGGCCCATCCGACGCCGGCCAGTGCGCGCGTCGCGAAGGCCGACCAGAATCCGTCGGCGAACAGGCCGAACAGCAGATGCCCCGCCACGGTACAGCCCACGCCGAAGAGATAGACGCGCTTGGCATCCACCTTGTCGGTGAGCGTCACCAGCACCGGCACGGAGACCATGTAGGTGCCGAAGAAGATGGCGGTGATCCAGCCCGCCTCGCTGTTGGAGAGCTGCCAGAGCTGCATCATCTGCGGCAGCAGCGCCGGCCAGAAACCGGCGCCGAGCTGCACCAGGACCTGCGCGGCGCAGACGACAAGGACGAGGCGGAGGCCGAAGGACGACGTGCTCGAGGGCGGCGGGGCGGACATTGACATCCGTTTGATAGTTCCATATTTATCGAATCATGGAAATCGAAAACGCCGTCGCTGCCCTGGGAGCCCTCGCACAGCGGAGCCGTCTCGAAGTTTTCCGCCTGCTCGTCGAGGCAGGCCGCGACGGCCTGCCGGCCGGCCAGATCGCCGAGCGCCTGAAGATCCCGGCGCCGACCCTTTCCTTTCATCTCTCGCAGCTGCGGCACGCCGGCCTCGTCGAGATGCGCCGCGACGGCCGCTCGCTGATCTACGCCGCCGACTTCGACGGCATGAACGAGTTGATGGGCTTCCTCACCGAGAACTGCTGCACCGGCGAAGCCGCGGGCTGCGGCATGCCGGTCTGCGAGCCCCAACGTGCCTCCATCGTCCGCAAACGCAACAGAGGAGCAACCCGCCAATGAAGCGCCTTCATGTTCACATGGCCGTCGCCGATCTCGACAAGTCGATCCGCTTCTACGCCGCGCTGTTCGCGGCCGAGCCCACCGTGGTCAAGCCGGACTATGCGAAGTGGATGCTCGACGATCCGAGGGTGAACTTCGCCATCTCCACGCACAGCGGCAGCGCGCCGGGCGTCGACCATCTCGGCATCCAGGTCGAGGACGGTGCAGAACTGCAGGAGGTCTACGGCCGGCTCAAGCAGGCCGAGGGGCCGGTGCTGGAGGAAGGCAAGACGACCTGCTGCTATGCCAAGTCGGAGAAGAGCTGGATCTCCGACCCGCAGGGCATCTCGTGGGAAACCTTCCTGACCACCGGCGAGAGCACGGTCTACGGCGAGAGCGCGCCCCTTCCCGGCCGCACCGCCGACAAGCCCGCGCGCGCCTGCTGCGGTTGAGACGGCGATGACCGACCGGACTTACAACATCCTCTTCCTCTGCACCGGCAACTCGGCGCGGAGCGTGCTGGGCGAGGCCATCGTCAATAACTTGGGTGGCGGTCGCTTCAAGGGCTTCAGCGCCGGCAGCCAGCCCAAGGGCCAGGTCCATCCCTACACGCTCGACCTGCTGAAGGGCCTCGGGCTGCCGACCGAGGATCTCTTCTCCAAGAGCTGGGATCTCTATGCCGTCGCCGGCGCGCCGAAGATGGATTTCATCTTCACCGTCTGCGACAGCGCCGCGGGCGAGGCCTGTCCGATATGGCCCGGCCAGCCGATGACGGCGCATTGGGGCATCCCCGATCCCGCCGCCGTCGACGGCAGCGAGATCGAGAAGCGTGCAGCGTTCCGCAACGCCTATGCCGCGCTGGAGAATCGCATCCGGCTGTTCCTCAGCCTGCCGCTCGGCAGTCTCGACCGGATGACGTTGCAGAACCGGCTGAACGCCATCGGCCAGCAAACGCCGTCCTCCGCCGCCGCCTGATGCGCGCCGCTCTCGTCGCCGAAGCCGTCGGCTCGGCGCTGCTGCTCGCCGGCGTCGTGGGGTCGGGCATCATGGCGGAGCGCCTGTCGGGCGGGAACACCGCGCTCGCCCTCCTCGCCAACGCCATCGCGACCGGCGGCGTCCTCTACGCGCTGATCGTGATGTTCGGGCCGGTCTCGGGCGCACACTTCAATCCCGTCGTGACGCTTGCCCTCACCCGTCGCGGCGACAGCGCACCGTCGCGCGCCATACCCTTCCTCGCGGTGCAATTCGTCGGCGCCGTGCTGGGCGTCTGGCTGGCGCACCTCATGTTCGACCTGCCGATCCTGCAGGCCTCGACCAAGGTGCGCACCGGCATCGGCCAATGGACGGCCGAAGCGACGGCGACCTTCGGACTTGTGCTGCTCATCCTGATCGGCGTGCGCCGCAAGCTGGCGGCGCTGCCCGCCGCCGTCGCGGTCTACATCGTCGGCGCCTACTGGTTCACCGCCTCGACTTCGTTCGCCAACCCGGCCGTCACGGTGGCGCGCGCGCTCTCCAACACCTTCGCCGGCATCGCGCCCGGCGATGCGCCGGCGTTCATCCTGGCCCAGACGATCGGCGGGCTGCTGGCGTTGCTGCTCGCGCCAATGCTCGACGAGAAGCCCACGGCATAGGGAAATCCGCAGCCGCAACCCGGCCGACGCAGCGGGCGTTTCACCTCGAGAGGAGACGCTCCATGACTCTCGCGGCGAAGCTCGCGGTTGCGTTCGTTGTCATCGCGACGGTGTCGGTGGCCGACGGCCTCGCGCAGACCGCGCCCCCGGCCCCGGGCCACCAGAACCTTGCGGTCAATCCCATTCCCCCCGAAACGCAGGCGGAGGAAGCAGATCTCGTCCGGTCCCGGATCGAGCGCGCGGGCTATAGCGACGTTGCCGTGCTCGAACGCGACAGCTGGGGGGTGTGGCGGGGCCGCGCCAGGAAGGGCGACACGCCCGTCAATGTCGTCGTCGACAAGGGCGGCCGGATCAAGACGGAGCCGTCGCGCTGACACGCAGCCGCCGGCACGCCCGTACCGCTTCTGCCCGTGCCGCTCCTACTCGTCGTCCCAGGACATCGGGGCTTCCGGCGGCGGCGGTTCCAGCATCGTCATGGTGAACCCCATCGTCGCGACGATCGCGCCCACGGAAAGTACGGTTGCAACCAGCGACGGGCCGAGCTCGCGATGCAGTACCCTCATCCACATCCAGAAGATGCCGCCGATCAGGATCAGCGGAATCCCAACCATGACAAGTGTAGGTACTGCCGACATCTCGGCTCTATATCGCACATATACTGCAGCCTTCAATGCGGCAAATGCGACTGCTTCGCAACCATGAAGATTGACCGGCCCAGGCGGACGGTCCGGGCGCCCGCTCCGGCGTCAGTGACCGCGGCGATTGCCGTGAAACATCAGCGCCATGAGGCCGATGCCCAGCGCCAGGGTCGCGATGACGCCCAGCGCCATGGCGATGAACCCGGAATTGCTCACCTGGGCAGGCCCGACACCGGCGGTCTGCCAGCCGATCACGCTGAAGGCGACGGCGAGCGCCAGAAGCACGAGGAGGACGGTGACGATCCCCCACGTCCCTGCATTCCGGAAAGCCATGCGCTTCTCCTTCTTGCACCCGTAAGGCAAAGCGCGAGGGGACATAAGGTTCCCGACGAGGGCAAATTAGCCCGTGTAGGCATATTCGAGCTTCATGCCGTCGGGGTCCGCGACAAACACCGAATAATAGGTCGGGCCGTATTGCGGATAATCGGCGGGCGGATCGAGGATCGTCGCGCCGGCCGATTTCATGAGCGCATGGAACGCGTCGACCGATGCGCGGCTGTCGGCCGTCCAGGCGACATGATGCAGGCCCGCCGAATAGCGGTCGTGCGGCCGCTCGGAACGGGCGGGCCTCAGCGCCAGCGCGCAGACGTAGCGGCCTGCCGGTTCGAGATGCCAGACGATCACGGTGTCGTCGGCCTTCACGCAGCGGTAGCCGAGGAACTGGAGCAGCGGCGTGTAGAAAGCCTGCGACGCGCCGAGATCGCGCACCGTCACGTCGAGATGATGGAACGAGCCCTTCAAGCCGCCCTCCCCTGCAATCGTCGGCACCGCCGGACGGGTAACGTGCGACGGCCCGGGCGCGTTGCCGGGAGGAAGCCGTGCGCTGCCGTCAGCGCGGCGCCAGGGTGCCGATCAGGTCGTTAGCGACCTTGGCCATGCCCATGGCGGCGGCGAAGTTGAACTGGCTGATGGCCACGAACACGCCCACGCCGCGCGTCGGTGCGAAGGCGGTGTAGGTGAAGATGCCCTGCAGCCCGCCCGCCTTCTGCAGGATCAGCGGCTGGTCGCCCTTGGGCGCCATCACGATCCAGCCCAGGCCCATCGCGCTGGCATGGCCCGATTCGTCGAGGCCCGCGGCGGGCTTCATGCCGTCGCGCGGCACGTAGGCGGCATGGTCGATCAACCGGACCTCCGCGCCGTCGGGCGAGAAGCGGTCGAGATGCCAGGCGAGCCAGCGCAGGATGTCGTTGGGCGTCGAGTAGAGGCTGCTGGCGCCGACCATGACATCGGTCGCACGGACATCGGGCAGCGGCGAGCCGTCGAAATTGTGGCCCTGCATCAGGCGGGCCGCATCGCCGGGACGCAGGGTGAACAGCGTGTCCTTGAGGCCGGCCGGATCGAGCACGGTTTCCTTGAGCAGCGCGTCGTACGGCTTGTTCGCCGCGTTGGCCAGCGCGGCGGCCAGCATGTCGAAGGCGAAGTTGGAATAGAGGAAGCCGGTCGCCGGCGCGAACACCAGCGGGTCGGACTGCAGGCCGAGGATATAGGCCTCGCGCGTCAGCGTACTGAACGGATCGGCGGCAGACCCTTCCTTGCGCTCGACCTCGCGCGGCAGGCCGGAACTGTGGGTAGCCAGGTCGATCAGGCGGATCTGCTTGCCGTCCTTCTCCGGCACCTTGACGCTCCAGCCGATGCGGTCCTGCAGGCGGTCGGTGAAGCGGACATTGCCGCGCGCCACCTGTGCGGCGAACACCTGGCCGGTGAAGGCCTTGGTGATCGAGCCGATGCGCATCATCGTGTTGCCGTCGGGTGCCTTGCCGGAGCCCTTCGAAGTCTCGCCGAAGCCGAACACCGCGGTCTGGCCGTCGCGTATCGCGCCGATCACCAGCGCCGGCACCTTGCTGTCGAGGAAGAGCACCTGTCCGGTGAAGCCCACCGTCTCCTCGAGAAGCTTGTCGGACGCACGCGAAGGTGTCGCGGCAAGCAGCGCCGCTGCGGCCGAGAGCGCGAGCAGCGCTCCCCGCCGGGAATACGATGATGTCATCCGCAGTTCCCCCTCGCCCGCTCAATTGCTTCAGTCGTTCGCTCACTCGCTCGCGCGGGCGCGCTGCCCGCCCAGGACATATTGCTGTCCCTCTTCCTTCGAGACCTGACCGACGTCGACGGCGCCCCCCGCCCGCACATAGGCGATCAGGAACCGCATCTCGCCCGGCCACAGGCTGACATAGTGCCGGCCGGCGCTGTTGTTGTCGGTGGCGCGCACGTCGTAGGTGCCGGGCGCCAGCTCGACGCGGTACCAGGTGCTGTTGGCCAGCGTGCCGAGCTGGCGCGGGCCGATGCTGACGGTAAGCGGCGGCGCGCCGCTGTTCGGCCGGTCGACATTGGCGATGTAGAGCGCGGCCATGCCCTGCGAGGGCGCCTCGAACCGCTTGCCCTGCGCGTCGTAGTTCGGATCGGCCACGGGCACGCCCGGCGGGGCACAGGCGGCGAGGAGCAGGAGAAATCCGACCAGCACTGAAACGCCCGCTGAAACACGACGCATATACGATCCTTCCCCCGCCTGGACACACGCCCCCGCCTCGTCGGGCCGGGGAGCCTTCGCCGCCATCATGGCAAGCCGGAAGGGAGCACAGCAAGCCTCGACGCACGGAAGCGGACACGCTACCCGTTGTCCGAGGATCCCATCCGATCATGAGTCTGCCCCGCCGTCCCGTCGCCGTCGTCTTCGACATGGACGGTCTGCTGTTCGATACCGAGACGCTCTACCAGGAAGCGGGCGCGCTGGCGGCGCGCGACTTCACCTGCGAACTGACGCCCGAGGTCTTCCGAAGCCTGATCGGCCTGCCCTGGGCCGCGAGCGCGCGGTTGCTTCTCGACCATTTCGGTCCGTCGTTCGACGTCGACGGCTTCGCGCACTCCTGGCGCGGGCACTTCGCCACTATCGTCGAGACGCGCCTGCCGCTGAAGCCGGGTGTCGTCGAGCTGCTCGACTGCCTCGACGCCCACGAGCTGCCGCGCGCCATCGCGACTTCCTCCTCGTACAAGACGGCGCAACACCATCTCGCCTTCCACAATCTCGCGGGGCGCTTCCACCATGTCGTGGCGAGCGGCGACTATGCCGCCGGCAAGCCTGCGCCCGATCCCTATCTCATGGCCGCAAAGCGGATGGGCGCCGAGCCCGGCCTCTGCCTGGCGCTGGAGGATTCCTACAACGGCGTCCGCTCCGCCTCGGCGGCCGGCATGATGACGATCATGGTGCCCGACCTGCTCGACCCCACCGACGAGATCAGGGGCCTCTGCACCCTGATCGCGAACGATCTGCACGTGGTCCGCGGCCTGCTTCCGTGAGGCGCCTCTAGCGCGGGGTCGGAGCACGTCTCGAAGGATGGACGACGGGCACTGGTTCGTTGCCCCTGCCCGTGTCCACCCTTCGAGCGGCCCTGGACGCCCCCCAACCGAAACGCGGGCTGACGCAGAGCAGCAGGATAACGACCGCGACGGCGAAGCCGGCTTCGCGGTGGTGCGCAAACCAGTCGGCGAGCAGCGGCTCGCGCAGGATCATCGAATAGGCGGTCCAGCCCAGCACGGCCGCGCCCAGCAGAACGACCGACGGGAAGCGGTCGACCAGCCAGATCACGAGCTGGCTGCCCCACACCACGATGGGTACGCTGATTGCCAGCCCCAGCACGACCAGCAGCGCATGGCCGTCGGCCACGCCGGCGATGGCCAGCGCATTGTCGACGCCCATCACGGCGTCGGCCAGGATGATGGTGCGCAGTGCGCCGGCGAAGGTCGTCGCCGACACCTTGACGGCAGGACTCGAAGGCGTGGTCGGCGCGGGCTTCACGAGCTTGCGCGCGATCCAGACCAGCGCGAGGCCGCCCACGAGCATGAAGCCCGGCACGCCCAGGATATAGACGACCAGCACCGCCATGACGGCGCGCACCACGATGGCGCCCAAGGTGCCGAAGACAATTGCCTTGCGCTGCGTGTCCTTCGGCAGGCCGCGCGCCACGAGCCCGATGATCAGCGCATTGTCGCCCGCCAGCACGAGGTCCATGAGCACGATCGCCGCCAGCGACGACAGCGACTGCATGGTGAACAGGTCGTGCTCCATCAGTCGTGTCCGCTGCGGCTGCTGTGGAAGATCAGCGCCATCAGGCCGACACCCAGCGCCACGGTGGCGACGATGCCGATGGTCATGGCGGTATAGCCGGCGGACGTCATCGAATTCCCCGGATGGTCGCCGCCCATGCCCCAGCCGACGTAGAGGAAGGCCACCGAGAACACGAGGATCACCAGCAGGACCGAAATCACGATCCACATCCCGGCGCGGCTCGACTTGTAGGACTGCTCTGCCATGGCGGCCTCCTCTGGGCATCGACAACCCATCGGTAGCACCGCCAGGAACGCCTGCTTTGCGTGCGCGCAAAGTCGCGTGCGGCGTTATGACGGCGCCTGCATGACGAGCAGGCCGTGTTCCGTCAGTCGCGTCCGCTGCGATGACTGTAGAAAAGCAGGGCCATCAGGCCGACGCCCAGCACCACGGTGGCGATGATGCCCATGGTCATGGCGGTATAGCCCGATGCCGTTACCGCGTTGTCGGGATGATCGCCGCCCATTCCCCAGCCGACATAGAGCATCGCCAGCGAGAACACGAGGATCACCAACAGAGCCACGATCACGGCCCACGCCCCGACGCGATTCGGCTTGGGCGGTTTGTCTGTCATGGCAACTCCTCTCGGTTTCGATGCCGATCGGTAGCATCCCCGGCCCGTCACGCATTGCGCCAGCTCAAAATGCGGATACGGAGTGGTCATGACGACGCAAGATAGGTCGGCCTGAATTCGCCGAGCTTCTGCAGGCCCGCCCGGTCGAGGATGGTGATCTCGTGGCCGTCGACGGCGATCAGGCCGCCGGCCTTCAACTCCGCCATCATGCGATTGACGTGCGGGCCGCTGAGAGCGACCACGTCGCCAATCCCCTCCTGAGACAAGGGCATTTCGAACGTCGTTTCGGTCGCCAGGCCGACGGCCTGCAGGCGCGTCAGCAGTTCGAGCAGGAAATGCGCCAGCCGCGGCAAAGGTTCGCGCCGGCCGGCGCCGATGATGTGTTCGGCATAGATCGACGCTTCGCGCGCAGCGAACCAGACCAGCGCCGTCGCGATGTTCGCACGCTGCAGGCAGAGCGCGGTGAAGGCATCGAGCGGCACGTGGCTCAATGTCATGCGGTCCACCGCCGCGACGGAGAAGACGGCGTGCTCGTAGAAGCAGGCGGGAAAGCCGATGATGTCGCCCGGCAGCACCACGTTCACGATCTGCCGCTTGCCGCTGCCCAGCAGCTTGTAGCGGATGGCGATGCCTTCCTCGACGATATGCAGCGCCTTGTACTCGTAGCCCTCGACGATGATGTCTTTCGCCTTCTTGGCGACGGCGCGGCGACTGAGCAGCTGTCCGAGCGCCGTCAGGTCTTCGTCGCCGAGCCGGATCGAGCGATCGAGCCGCGCGACGAAGGGGTGGTTGCGGATGGGGGTCATGGTGGCGCGGACTATAGCATCGTGCCGGCGGCCCATCCTTCGAGACGGCGCTTGGCGGCGCCTCAGGATGAGGCGCAAGTGCACAGCCCTCGTCCAGGGGCGCGTCGCGTAGCGGTGCGTCTCGAAGGACCTGTCCTGAGCGAAGCCGAAGGATGGGCCTCAGGAAAGCCCGTCGAGCACTTGCCTGAAGTTGGTGCGGCAGGTGAAGCCCAGCACCCTTGCCGCCTTCGACGAATCGTAGACGCGGTCCACGGTGTCGAACATCGTCCAGCCGCGCGCATCGTAGCGCTGGCGATAGTCGGGGAAGTAGCGCGCGACGACCGACGGCGCGTCGGCGATCAGCGCGCGGCAATCCTCGCGGCGGAACGGGGTCAACGCCGAGACGATGAAGGTGTCGAAGCCGATGTCCTTCGCCTTGGCCAGCGCCACGACATGCGCTTCGGCGGCATCCTCGACCGAGAGGCGGCGGAACAGGAATTCGTTGGCCTTGGTGTTCTCGCCGGACTGGGCGATGGCGTGCGCCATGTCGTCTTCCTCGGGGAAGAAGCGCGAGGTGCGCAGCACCAGCACCGGCAGCCTGTGCAGGTGGTTGAACAGCCGGCACAGCTCCTCGGCCGCGAGCTTGGTGACGCCGTAGATGTTGCGCGGTTTCAGCGGTGTCATGGTCTCGTCGATCCACACCGCCTCCTTCGCCCCGCCCGCCTTTCCGTCGCGGATTTCCTGCGAGATCATCAGCGAGGTGGTCGAGGTGAAGACGAAGCGGTCCACTTTGGAGCCGGGCGCCACCGCCTCCTCCAGGAGGTTCAGCGTGCCCTGCACGTTCACCGCCACGAACTCCGAATTGTCGTGCGTCTCGATATGCGGCTTGTGGCGCGCGGCGGCATGGACGATGGCCTCGATGCCCTCGCTTTGGATGAGGCGATGGACCAGCGCGCGGTCGACGACCGAGCCCACGACCGATGTCGTCGGCCCCGCTTCGGGGTCGAGCCCGATCACTTTGTGCCCGTCGCGCACGAGCCTGGGCACCAGGGTCTGGCCGAGCCAGCCCGACGAGCCCGTTACGAGAATGTTCACTGCTGTCCCGCTTCCTTGAGGCCCGCTTCCTGTAGCGCCAGATCCTGCCGTTCGGCCAGCGCGTCGACGTCGAAGCCCTCGATCATGCCCTCGAAAAGCTGGTGCCAGTTGATCGAGGCGCGCAGGTGGATGAACACCGAACCGAGGCCGATGGCGGCGCGGTCCATGAACACGAACTCGCGCGGCGGCCGCACGCCGCCCATCTTGCGCAGCTCGCCGAACACGTTCTGCGCCATCTCGCGGCCGTAGCCTTCCGCCATGCCTTCGGTGAGGCGGCGCGGCCGGTCGTCCATCAGCGGCCCGTAGAGGAAGGCGGCCCAGCGGTTCAACACCTGGATCATCTCGCGGCTGAGGCCGGTGAAGCCCCAGTCCTCGTAAGCCGCGACGGCGCGCGCCTCGTCGTCGGTCATCAGCGCGCGATAGAGCTCGATGGAGCCGCGCACGAACCGCGGCGGGAAGATGCGCACGCAGCCGAAGTCCATGAGATTCACGGAACCATCGGGCCGCACCGAATAGTTGCCGAGGTGCGGATCGCCGTGGATGACGCCGTAGTAGTAGAACGGCACATACCAGGCGCGGAACATGGCGATGGCCAGCGCATCCCGTTCCTCCTGCGAACGGGTCTTCCAGTTGAGCAGCGGCTCGCCGTCGAGCCAGCCCATCGTGAGCAGCCGGTCGGTCGAATGCGAGGCGACGACCTCGGGCACATGGACCTGCGGCTCGTCGCGCAGCATGTGGCGATAGAGCGCGACGTGGCGGGCCTCGCGGCGATAGTCCAGCTCCTCGCGCAGCCGCGAGGTGATCTCGGCATGGATCTCGTCGGTGCGGATCGCGGGATCGAAGCGCTGGCCCACGGCGAAGACCAGCTTGAGCTGGTTCAAGTCGGCTTCCAGTGCCGAGGCCATGTCGGGATACTGCAGCTTGGCCGCGACCGGCGTGCCGTCCTTCAAGGTGGCGCGATGCACCTGGCCGAGCGAGGCGGCGAACGACGCCTCCTTGGCGAAGCTGCCAAACTTCGCCTGCCAGTCGGGACCGAGTTCGCTCGCCATGCGCCGGCGCACGAAGGCCCAGCCCATGGCGGGCGCATTGGCCTGCAACTGCGACAGCTCGCGGGCATATTCCGGCGGCAGCGCATCGGGGATGGTGGCGAGCAATTGCGCGGCCTTCATCAGCGGGCCCTTGAGGCCGCCAAGGGCTGCCTTCAGTTCGCCGGCATGCTTGTCGCGGTCGAGCCCGAAGCCGAGATAGCGCTGTCCCGCCAGCTTGACCGCCAGCCCGCCCACCGACGTGCCGACCTTGGCATAGCGGCCGAGCCGCCCGCCGAGGGAGTCGGATTCATCGGCCATGGAGGCCTCTTGTCATCGCGCGCGGGGCAACCCCGCGCTGGAGCGCAGCGAAGGATCTCATGCCGGCTGCCCCACCGATAGCGGGCGGCAATGAGGTCCTTCGCTTACGCTCAGGACGACAGGAACGATCACAGCTTCTCGAGTTCATCGACGAAGCCGGAGATGACGCCCAGCCCCTTGTCCCAGAAGGCGGGGTCCGAAGCGTCGAGGCCGAAGGGGGCCAGCAGCTCCTTGTGCCGCTTCACGCCACCCGCTTTCAGCATGTCGAGATACTTCGCCTGGAAGCCCTCGGGCTTGGCCTGGTAGGCGGCATAGAGCGAGTTCACCAGGCAGTCGCCGAAGGCGTAGGCGTAGACATAGAACGGCGAATGGATGAAGTGGCCGATATAGGACCAGTAGTATTTGTACTCGTCGTCGAAGGTGAAGGCCGGTCCCAGGCTCTCCTGCTGCACCGCCATCCAGATCTCGCCGATCGCATCGGGCGTCAGCTCGCCCTCGCGCCGCGCCATGTGCAGGCGCGATTCGAAATCGTAGAAGGCGATCTGGCGGACCACCGTGTTCAGCATGTCCTCGACCTTGCCGGCCAGCATCGCCTTGCGCGTGGCCTTGTCTGGCGCGGTCTTGAGCAGCGACTGGAAGGTCAGCATCTCGCCGAACACCGACGCCGTTTCTGCCAAGGTCAGCGGCGTGTCGGCCATCAGCGGACCCTGCCCCGCCGCCAGCACCTGATGCACGCCATGGCCCAGCTCGTGGGCGAGGGTCATCACGTCCCGCACCTTGCCCTGGTAGTTCAGCAGCAGATAGGGATGCGCCGACGGCACCGTGGGATGGGCGAAGGCGCCCGGCGACTTGCCGGGCCGCGCCGGCGCGTCGATCCAGCCCGTGCCGAAGAATTTCTGTCCCACGTCGGCCAGCTCGGGCGAGAAGGCGCGATAGGCGTCGAGCACGATCTTCTCGGCCTCCGGCCACGGGATCGTGCGGTCGTCATGCTCGGGCAGCGGCGCGTTGCGGTCCCAATAGGGCATGTTCTCGACGCCGAACCACTTGGCCTTGAGCTTGTAGTAGCGGTGCGCGAGCTTCGGGTAGGCGGCCTTCACCGACTTGGCGAGCGCGTCGACCACCTCGTCCTCGACGACGTTGGCGAGGTTCATCGCCGACTGCGGCCGCGCATACTTGCGCCAGCGGTCGTCGATCTCCTTGTCCTTGGCCAGCGTGTTCGTCACCAGCGAGAAGATCGCGATATTGTCGCCCTGCACCTTGCCGAACGACTTGGCGGCATCCTTGCGGACCTCGGGGTCCTTGCTCGACAGCTTGTCGAGGATCTGCGGCTCGCTCAGCACCTCGTTGCGAAAGGGATAGCGCAGCCGCGCGATGGTCTCGTCGAACAGGCGCGACCAGGCGGCGCGGCCGACGACGTACTTCTCGTGCAACGCCTTTTCGAGTTCGTCGGAGAGCTGGTGCGGGCGATAGACGCGCAGGTCGCGCAGCCACGGCGCATACTTGGCAAGTTCCGGCGCCTTCATCTTGGCCGCGAGGTCGGCGTCTTCGAGCTTGTTGATCTCCAGCCGGAAGAAGACGAGCTGCGCGCCGATGTCGGTCAGCTTCTCCGAGACGTTCTGCGAGAAGCGGCCGCGCTCGGCATCGGCCATGTTCTGGGCATAGTAGAGCGAGGCATAGGAGCCGATGCGGCCCATCAGGTCGGACAGACGCTCGTAGCGCGCGATGGCCCCGCCCAGCCCCTTGCCGTCGAGCGCCGCAATCTTGCCTTCATAATCCTTGGCGAAGGCCGCCGCCTCTTCGGCCGCCCGATTCAGATCGGCGTCGAGATCGGTCCCGGTCGGGCTCGAATAGAGATCGGCGAGGTTCCAGGTCGGCAGATCGCCCAGCACAGCGTTCATTCGGCAAGACTCCTTGATCCCCTCCGATATCGGGGTGCAATGCGGCAACGTCAAGGAACGGGCGCGGTATGACCCCTCCGTCGTCGTATGACGACGACACCTCCCCATCTGAATGGGGAGGCGAAGGCTCCCCTTCCTCCCCATTCAGATGGGGAGGTGTCCGCGCAGCGGACGGAGGGGTCAGGCCTGAAGGCGATTGTAGCTCTTGAACCAATCCACGAAGAGCGGGATGCCCTCTTCCACCGTCACCCTGGGCGACCAGCCGAGGTCGCGGGTGGTGGCGGCGATGTCGGCCGCCGTCTCGCGCATGTCGCCGGCCTCGCCGGGCTTGAGTTCGATATTGGCGGTCTTGCCCAGCGCCTGCTCGAACAGGGAAACGACATAGCGGATGTCCACGCTGCGCGTGGCGCCGAGATTGTAGAGGCGATGCGCGCCGCCCTGCACGCCACCGCCGGGCACATGGTCCAATGCCGCAATCGTGCCGGCCGCGATCTCGTCGATATAGGTGAAGTCGCGCTTGATCCTGCCCATGTGATAGAGCGGGATCGTCTTCCCCTCGTGGATCGCGCGGGCAAAGATGTACGGCGACATGTCGGGCCGGCCCCACGGCCCATAGACCGTGAAGTAGCGCAGGCCGGTCGCGCGCAGGCCGTATTGATGTGCGTAGGCCTCGACCATCAGCTCGTCGGCGCGCTTGGTGGCGGCATAGAGCGATTCGGGATGGTCCACCGGATCCTCGACCGAGAACGGCAGCTTGGAATTGCCGCCATAGACCGAGGAGGACGAAGCATAGACGAAGTGCTTCAGCCGCCCGCCCATCTCGCGCGCCAGCTCCAGCATCACGAGATGACCCATGACGTTGGTCTGCACGTAGACGTAGGGATCGACCTTGGAGTGGCGCACGCCGGGCTGGGCCGCGAGATGCACGATGCGGTCGAAATCGGGATGCGCCGTCGCCAGCGCCGCCAGGGCGTCGCGGTCGGCCACGTCGGTTTCCAGAAAGGTGAAGCCCTCGGTCTCGCGCAGCGGCTTCAGCCGCGCGAACTTCAGCACCGGATCGTAGTAGGGGCTGAAATTGTCGATGCCCACGACTTCCTCGCCGCGCGCCAGAAGACGCCGCGCGACCTGCGAGCCGATGAAGCCCGCGACACCTGTAACGAGGACGGACATGAGTGAGGCGTTGGTAAGCGAAAGAGGTTGAGGAAAGCGGCGGCGGCGGCACGCTTACAACATTTCGCCGCAAGTCGACACCGTGAAACGCCTCGCCGCGAAAGGCCGCAGCGGACAGCGGAAAACGTCTTTATTATCGGCCACCTGCGATGCTGCTTGGCAGTGACAAGTAACTTTCGTTACCGTTCGCCGACAAGAAGTCTGAGACCAAGAATTCAGGGAGGTTGCCATGCCCCAAGCGGTGACCCTGGACGACAAGTACGTTCTGGAAAGCGGTCGCGTCTATCTCACCGGCACGCAGGCCCTGGTGCGCCTGCCGATGATGCAGCGACAGCGCGACCTCGCCGCCGGGCTCAACACGGCAGGCTACATCTCCGGCTATCGCGGCTCGCCGCTCGGCGCCTTCGACCAGGCGCTGTGGCAGGCCAAGAAGTTCATCAAGAAGCACCACATCGAATTCCAGCCCGGCACCAACGAGGATCTGGCGGCGACGGCGCTGTGGGGAACGCAGCAGATCCATCTCTTCCCCGGCGCGCGCTACGACGGCGTGTTCGGCATCTGGTACGGCAAGGGCCCCGGCGTCGACCGCTCCGGCGACGCGCTGAAGCACGCCAACTATGCCGGGACCTCCAAGCATGGCGGCGTGGTGGCGCTGGCGGGCGACGACCATATCGCCAAATCCTCGACGACGGCGCACCAGAGCGAACCGGCGCTGATCGCGGCCGGCATTCCGGTGCTGCATGCGGCATCGGTGCAGGAGTATCTCGACTTCGGCCTGCATGCCTTCGCCATGTCGCGCTACTCCGGCCTCTGGATCGGCTTCAAGGTGCTGAACGAGACGG
This sequence comes from Reyranella massiliensis 521, assembly GCF_000312425.1. GTDB lineage: Bacteria > Pseudomonadota > Alphaproteobacteria > Reyranellales > Reyranellaceae > Reyranella > Reyranella massiliensis. Next base: position 2,767,684 of record NZ_HE997181.1, read on the forward strand.
TCGACTCCTCGGCCTCGGTGCATGTCGATCCGCACCGAATCGTGACGCAGATTCCAACTGACTTCGTGCTGCCGCCCGACGGCCTGCATATCCGCTGGCCCGACGACTGGGCCGGCCAGGAGCGTCGCGTCGTCAACCTCCGCCAGCCGGCGGCGCTGGCCTACTGGCGCGCCAACAAGCTCGACCGGCTGATGATGGGCCGCCCCGATGCGCGCTTCGGCATCGTGACGGTCGGCAAGTCCTATCTCGACGTCCGCCAGGCGCTCGACGAGCTGGGCATCGACGACGCGGAAGCCGAGCGCATCGGGCTCGCCATCTACAAGGTCGGCATGGTCTGGCCGCTGGAGACCGAAGGCGCGATGGCCTTTGCCACCGGCAAACGCGAGATCCTCGTCGTTGAGGAGAAGCAGCCGGTGATCGAGCAGCAGCTCAAGAACGCGCTGTTCAACGCCCCGGCCGACCGCCGCCCCGTCGTCGTCGGCAAGGTCGACGAGCGTGGGCAGAAGCTGCTGAAGCTCGAAGGCGAGCTGTCGCCGGCCGAGATCGCCGCCGTCATCGTGGCGCGCTTCGGCCTCGACGCCTTCGGCGACGCCACGAAGCAGCGCTTCGAGTCGCTGAAGCGCCGCGCCGCTCGCCAAGTGCGCAACGAGGCAGGCCTGGCGCGCGTCCCCTACTTCTGCTCCGGCTGCCCGCACAACAGTTCGACCAAGCTGCCCGACGGCTCGATGGGCATGGCGGGCATCGGCTGCCATACGCTCGCTATCGGCATGGAGCGCAACACCAAGACCTTCACGCACATGGGCGCCGAGGGCGCGTCGTGGGTGGGCGCCAGCCACTTCACCGACATGCCGCACGTCTTCCAGAACCTGGGCGACGGCACCTATTTCCATTCCGGCTATCTGGCACTCCGCCACGCCATCGCGACCAACACCAGCATCACCTACAAGATCCTCTACAACGACGCCGTCGCCATGACCGGCGGCCAGCCGCACGACGGCGACGTGCATCCCTGGACGATCAGCCAGCAGGTCCACGCCGAGGGTGTGCGCCGCATCGCGCTGGTGAGCGACGATCCGCACAAGTACCCGCTGGGCACCAACTGGGCGCCGCATGTCAGCTTCCATCACCGCGACCAGCTCGACGACGTGCAACGCGAGCTTCGCGAATGGAAGGGTGTCTCGGTCCTGATCTACGACCAGACCTGTGCCGCCGAGAAGCGTCGCCGCCGCAAGCGCGGCACCTTCCCCGACCCCAACCGCCGCGTCTTCATCAACGAGGCAGTGTGCGAAGGCTGCGGCGACTGCTCGACGCAATCGAACTGCCTGTCCGTGGTGCCGCAGGAGACCGAGTTCGGCCGCAAGCGCGCCATCGACCAGTCGTCCTGCAACAAGGACTTCTCCTGCCTGAAGGGCTTCTGCCCGTCGTTCGTGACGGTCGAGGGCGGCAGCCTGCGCAAGGGCAAGGTGGCGACGAAGAAGAGCGCCGAGCCGGCACAGGAACCGGCGCTGCCGCCCGCCCCGCCGCTGCCGTCGGTCGAGGCGAAACCCTATGGCGTGCTGATCACCGGCATCGGCGGCACGGGCGTCGTCACCATCGGCGCCATCATGGGCATGGCCGCGCATATCGAAGGCAAGGGCGCGACGGTGCTCGACCAGCTCGGCATGGCGCAGAAAGGCGGCGCGGTGATCAGCCATGTCCGCATCGGCGCCACGCCCGAAGTGCTGCATGCGATGCGGCTCGGCGCCGGTGGCGCCAACCTGCTGCTGGGCTGCGACCTCGTCGTGAGTGCGAGCGCCGACGCGCTGGCGCGGCTGGAGCCCGGCCTGTCGAAGGCCGTGGTCAACACGCACGAGACCATCACCGGCGAATTCACGCGCCGTCCCGACCTCGCCTTCCCGGCCAATACGCTGAAGCTCTCGGTCGAAGCCGCAGCCGGCGCCGATGCCGTGGACTTCCTCGACGCCACCGGCATCGCCACGGGCCTGATGGGCGATTCGATCGCCACCAACATGTTCGTGCTGGGCTATGCCTACCAGAAGGGCCTGGTGCCGCTGGGCCATGCCGCCATCGAGCAGGCCATCGAGCTGAACGGCGCCGCCGTGCCGATGAACCTCGCCGCCTTCCGCTGGGGCCGCCGCGCCGCCGCCGACCGCGCGTCGGTCGAAGCGCTGATTGCGCCAAAGGACAACAACGTCGTGCACCTTGCGCCGCGCCTCTCCACGACGCTGGAAGAGATCGTGGCGGCGCGGACGAAGCACCTCACCGGCTACCAGAACGCAGCCCTTGCCCAGCGCTACGCCGCCCTTGTCGAGAAGGTACGCGTCGCCGAGCAGCTCAAGGGCGGCGGCAAGACCGGCCTCGCCGAAGCCGTGGCGCGCTACTACGCCAAGCTGCTCTCCTACAAGGACGAGTACGAAGTCGCGCGGCTCTACAGCGAAGCCGCGTTCCAGGCGAAGCTCGGCCGGCAGTTCGAGGGCGACTACAAGCTCAAGTTCCACCTCGCGCCGCCGCTGTTCGCCCAGCGCGATCCGCAGACCGGCCACCTGATCAAGCAGGAGTTCGGAAGCTGGATGCTGCCGGCCTTCCGCCTGCTGGCGAAGCTCAAGGGCCTGCGCGGCACCGCCTTCGATCCGTTCGGCCGCACCGAGGAGCGCAAGACGGAACGCCGCCTGATCGCCGACTACGAAAAGCTGGTGGACGAGCTGCTGGCCGGCCTCGTGCCGCAGAACCACGCGCTCGCGATCAGGCTCGCCGCGATCCCCGACGAGATCCGCGGCTACGGCCATATCAAGGACGCCCACCTCGCCAAAGCCAAGCGCAAGGAAGCCGAACTGCTCGCCCAATGGCGCAATCCCGAGGCGATGAAGGCCGCGGCGGAGTAACGCCGTCTACAAGCAGCAACATCAGAAGAGTTGATTTCAGACATAATCAACCAACAGACTCAACCAGCGCGGCTATGCAGATAGCGGAAGTATGCTTGTTTGTCTGAGGCTGGCGATCGCACGGACTACTCCAACCAACGTCGTACTTCTCACGCCAGCCGCATTCGCAGCGCGAATGACGCCCTCCATGCAGGCCGGCACCTTCAATGCTCTCCTACTATCCTCAAGTTCCAACAGTTCGATCTGTTCTGAGCGCAGTTGCAAAAGCATTGTCGAACCGATTTCTTCGGCAATCGTAGTTTCAAGGTCGGCGTGAAATGCCGTTCCCCAAGTACCGACGAGCACAGGTACATCAACAACATCACTCTCGGCTATGCCAATAAGGCGCTGGAGAGATCTATTCCGTTTAACTTGTTCAGGCTTAGCACCTTTGTCCGCATCCCAAACGATGTATGTCGGAATACCAAGCTCTCGGAATATCATCGCCGGACGATCAATATTGTTGGCCGCTCCACAAGCGATAACAGCTATGCCCTCAGCTTCAAAATCAAGGCCTTCTGCTCGCGCGGTTGCCAGAATAGCCGCTCGATCGCTCACCCCTTCAACTAGAACGGCGACATTTGCAAAAAACCCTTCACAAACTTCGGAGTTCATAATGTGAAGTCGAGGGAGTAGCCCTGCTGGAGTGAAGGTTCCCGCCTGCACGCCGTGTATCTCTTCCAGTGCGGTGCATACTCTTAATGCTGTCGGTTCTCGGATAATCGCTTCTCGAGGTTTGCCCTCTTCTCTGACAACTCGCCGAGCCAGGCGAACGCTTTGAAATGAATCTAGACGAACAAACAACGGAGAATGCGTTGCTATTGCGATCTGCATTTGTCTCGCCACGCCAGGTAACTCGCCATTTGCTAGGCGTGACAATACATTCGCAAAGTGCCGCTGCTTTGTAGGATGTTGGTACAATTCGGGCTCCTCAATAGCCAAAATCAGCCCTGGCAATAGCGGCGTAGTCGTGGGGCTTTCGGCGGCCTCTCCTCCATCAGTATCCTCATTTTCCGCCGTTCTAGATGATGCAAGTGCTAGGTGCTGCAATAGAGACAGGACAAAAGCACGTTGGAGGCCGTGCCCAGTGCGATCAACCGGCGACCGGAACGAATCTTCTTCGAGTTCTACTTCTGCATTTGGCGGAGGAGCGTCGATGTTTCCAATCTCCTGCCACCGAAGATTCACTGTGGCGTTCTCGTAGAAGTCTTTCAAAGTACCAGATAGTTCTCCAGCCAGAGTGCCCAGTTCCGGAAGGTTAGCTGGGTCCATTAGCTGCCTATACTGTTCCGAAATCCGTTCTCTAAACGCTCTGACTTCCGCCCTCCGTTCAATCGCGCTACGAACAACAAGCTCCATCAATCGGGCAATTGGGGCTCGTCCAGCATCGGTCGCATCAGCAGCAGCGTCCCGTACGGCGGGAACAAAAACGAAGCTAGTAGCTCGTTGTAGCTTTCCATTGGCATTGTTCGTGAAACCGAAGAACTGACCATCGTCCCTCTCTCTCACGCACCTTTCGGGGTGATTGCGCTCCCATTGGATTAATTCTGCGTCCACTTGCGCAACTTGTGTAACAGCAGACAGACCGTACTCAGGTCTTTGCGTACGAAGCTCTGAGTAAGCACGTCGCTTATCCAGCCCAGACTTTGCCCGGATCAATCGAAAATCGGGACACTGAAGGCTAGTTCCGAAGTATCGACCTGTTCTGGCTTCCTCGCCGTCGAATACCCGAACTACAGACAACTCATCATTGTTTACTCTCCCTCCGAACATTTCGAGTTCTGCAGGAGTAAGAGAGTGAAAGGTCAGATCAATTTCGATCGGAACAGACATGTCTCGATCAAAAAAGTCTTGCCTGACGAGTTTCGGCGCCCCGGCGTAGAACGTATCAATGGCACGTAAGACTGTAGATTTGCCACTTCCATTACCGCCGATGAAATTCGTTATGTCTTCAAAATTGATCTCTGCCTCACGAATACATCTAAAGTTGCGTATCCGCGCGGACCGTAGTTTCACGTTATGCTCCCCCACCTTGCCACCATAGGATGTAGCCAGAGTGGGAGGACAGCAACATGTTTACAATGATTGAAGTGCGATCCAGCACCATTGCAGCAGTAGGATGGAACTCTGATACGTCGACTCTTCGAGTCGCATTCAAGAGCAGAGCATCATATGATTACGCGAAGGTCCCCAAAGGGGTCTACGAAGCCTTCCTGAACGCCGCTTCAAAGGGTCGATACTTCGCGCAGAATATCCGAGATAAATATCCAACTTCACGAGTACGATGATGGAAGCGAAGGAGCGCTCCACTGCCATCGCGGCTTATTGGTGAACGCTTGTTCGCTCCACAGTCATCAATGTGCCATTGCAGAGTTCCGCAACTGTATTGGCAACCAGCCAATCTGAAAAATGAAGGCAAAGGAATTCTGCGGTTTCTCCACTTGGTAGGCGACATACACGCTTTGAGACGTCGTAGCCTTGCTCACCTGCGCCCGCTTCCGCGTGATCTAGTATCTCGCTCAACTTAAGCGATGTCGTCGAACCCTTAATCGAAAACTCCACCACATGGCGACGAAACTGGAAGACACGCCCCCTAATTCCGGTGGAAAGACGAATCGTCATCAGGCAGCCCCTTTTGTTCACTAAATGTTCCCACCCTTGCTAAACGCTGTCAATTTCTGCCGACGACGCAAGAAATGCGGATAACTGGAGGCTATTCACAAACCTGGACGAGATCCGCGGCTACGGCCATATCAAGGACGCCCACCTCGCCAAAGCCAAGCGCAAGGAAGCCGAACTGCTCGCCCAATGGCGCAATCCCGAGGCGATGAAGACCGCGGCGGAGTAAGTGCCGGCGGCATGCGAAGGCGGCTGGAAGATCGACAGCAAGGTCCTCTTTGCCCACAGCCGGGCCTGAAAAAGGCGAGAAGTCACGACATCGCTGCCGTCTTGCCTCGAAAGCGCCGCGCCGATTTGGTGTTGGATTGATGGACTTACTTGCTGTAGGCCCTTCCGACCTCAGCTTTTCGCCAGAAGGACTTTCGATGGCATCGGTTCGGTACTCGGTCTTGGCGGCTGGCCTGCTCACCCTCGGCCTGTCGGCCTGCGCTGGTTACGAGTTCGCACCTTTCGGGATCGAGAACCCGACCAACCAGGCGATCAACAGGGCCTACAAGGACCGCGATGCCTGCCTGGCCGCCCAGGTGAACAGCAACGGCGCCGACGCGCAGACCGCCGCGACCGCCTGCCAGACGCAGACCAGGAAGCTCGACAGCGTGACCAACCCCCATCGCGATGCGACGGTGACGGCGGCGATCCATCAGGATTCCGCCTTCAGGGCAACCCGCTATGCCGGCCTCGCCCGCCCCGCCGCCGCCAGCCCCACGGCCGTGGCGCAGCCCGCCGTGCAAGCCCCCGTCCCGCTGACGGCCGACGCGCCGGTGCCCTACATGCAATCGATTGCGTCGCCGCAGTAGCGGTCGGCCCATGACGACATCCCCGGCCTCGCGGCGCAAGAGCTTCGTCTACGACGGCCGCGCGCTCGAAATCCGGCTCGTGTTCAGCGAGGAGAACTGGACCACCTGGGTCTATGAAGACGGCCACCACCTCGCCGCGGTCGACTCGATCGAACACGGCACCGTCGACGACGGCGTGGCCGAGGGCGCCGACGTCATCGGCGAGCTGCTCGAAGCATCGGTGGCGGAAGTGCTGGCCGGCGACATCGAACTGCCGCGGCGGCCTGCTCGCTGACCGTCCGGACTCGCCGCGCGGAACCATTGGGCGCTTAGCGCTTCTCGGGCACTCTGCTCGCCGAGCCTGCCTTCATCCGCCGGGGCAAGTGGACCCAGCCGACGACGAGCACGCCGACGGCGGTCAACAGGCCGCCGATTGCCAGCCCCGCCGGAACGTCGCCCTTCGTGCCTGAGAAGTGCAGCCACAGCCCGGCCGCCATCGCGATCAGGGAAGCGGCAAGGAGCCCCCAGAATATCCGCCACGCGAGCAGCGGCGAACGCCGCGCCAGATCTCCGGCGTCTTCGACACCGGCAACGGCGCGCTGGTAGTGGCGGAGCGCCCGGTCGCCCGCCTCCATGGCCGAGGCGGGAACCGGCAGCAGCAGGCGCGACCGTTTGGTGCTGTAGCTGCCGGTGCTCGCCACCCGGCTGACGACGCCGATGGTGACGACGATGCAGGCGGGACTCGTCCTCGCGCCCCATTCGGCATTCAGCATGCCGGTTCTCTTCCCCGGATCGAGGCGAAAGTAGCAGTCGTCGATCAGCACGCTCCGCTTGCCGGCGACGACCTCGACGCCGGTCGCGTCGTCTCGGCGGCGCGGCTTGAAGCGGGACCATGTCCGGGCGCCCGCGCAGTAACGTTCCCAGTCGGCGGCGCCCACGGACCAGCGGGCGACGACATCCGTGCCCGACAGCAGGCGCGCCCGGCCCCGCGCCGCCAGCAGCGACACCGGAACGAAGTACGCGGACGCCAGAAGCAGGGTGAAGCCGATCACGCCGGCGGCCATCGTAAGCGCGGACTCCTCCGGCCCCAGCCGCTCGGAGATCGCAAGCCAGAACAGCAATGCGCCCGTGCCGAGAGCGATCAGCGCATAGCCGAGCTTGCGCGCCGGATTACGCATGGGTCATTTCTTCGTCACGCGACGTTGGCTCTCTTTTCCTTCCCTCCACCGCAACAGGAACGTCATTCCGCCAACCAGGGCGGAGGGAATGGCGACGACGGAGCCGCCCAGCGTCAGAAAGCCCGCGATCATGCCGGCATGTTCGCCCTGGCCACGAGCGATTCCTATCATGACCGCGCCCGCGACGACGGCGACAAGGCCGAGCCCGAAGAGAGCCGCCGTGATCCGATAAGTGCGGCGCGGGTTGCGCAGCGCGATGGCGGTCCTGCCGCGCCTCTTTTCAAGCGCCGGCGCGAAGTGGCGATAGGCCGACAAGCCCTGTGCACGCGCAGCCTCGGGCACCGGCACGCGCAGGCAGGTATAGCGGACGCCGCCGTAGCGGCCCGCCGGATAGGCGAGCAGGAATTCGAGGCAGTCCGGCGGCCGGCCGGGCCGGGCTGCATTGTCGAGCCAGCCGATGCTGCGCAGCTCGGGGATGCCGTTCAGGCGCAGCGAGTGATAGGAACCATCGACGATCAATGCCTTCTCGCCGACGATGATCTCCACGCCCTCGGGGGGCGTCTGCCTGCGAATCCACAGATCGTTGGCAAGGAACATCGGGTCAGCCCCTGCCCGCTCGGCATCGAGCGCGCGGAACCTGTCCCAGTCGGCCGCGCTTGTCTGCCATCGCGCGATCCGGCCGACTCCGGCCAGAAGACGCGCCCTGCCGATGGCTGTGGGCAGCACATTCAACAACAGAAACAGGGTGGAGCAGACAAGCGTCACGAACCCGAGCGCCGTCATGGCGCCCGACATGCCGTCGCGCCCCAGGGCGCTTTCCCGCCACACGCCGAGCCAGAGCAGCGCGGCGCCCGACAGGGCCAGAGCGGCAAAGAGGATGGCTTTACGGCGTGGGTTGCGCATGAACCCTCCGGCTACGCGGCCCTTCGTCGAGAGACGTGCCGTCCGCTTCGTGCCCCCGGCGGCGCCCCCCGATACCGGCGGCGGCGACAGGAGCACCGACCGGAACCGGCGATCCGGTCTGCCGGCATGCTCCATCGGGAACCGACGATTGCGTCACGATCGGCCTTCGGTCGACGGGCCAGCTATCGCTTTGCGGCAACGCAGGACTTCTCGACAAGCTCGATTGCATTGGCGGCGGCGGCCCTGTCTGCGGGCGTCGGCACCGAAACCGTCCACGTCTTGTAGCAGGTCGATTGGAACGCCGGCTTGGCCGTCTCGAGTTGGACACCGTCGCGGCACAGCCAGGGCGTTTCCGCATCGATGGCGACAGTCCGCACTTCGGGGGCATCCTTCGGCCGGGACGATGCAGAGGCACGATCGTCCGTGCCCGACAGCCAGCGCACCTGCTTGATCTTCGTGAAATCAAACGAAAGCGTGGTGGATTCCGCCCACTCTTTCGGCAGTTGCCTGAGACTGTGGAAGCGAACGATGCACAGGCCGGGCCCGGGCGCGAATATGCCGACGAACGACAGTCTGTCCGATCGATTTTCAACAACCAGGCTGCCGTCGACGATACTGCCGGGCAGCGGCCGAGAAGGTGGAGCCGCCGAAATCAAGGAAGCCATGGCCCGAAGAACCTTCTCGTCTGCCTTTGCGTGGCCGGCCCCGCCGACGACCGAAATCGCAACAAGGACGCCAAGGGCAGAGCGCACAAACATCCCACACTCCATCGGACCGACCCTAGGCCTGGATTCAATCGGGATATTTGTTCACGCACCCTTCCGACTTGCAACCCCGTGCCCGTCGGCCGTCGCGCCCTGTCCCGCGATCAGTGCCTCGGCCTAGTCGACGTGAACGTTGCCCGCAGCGTCGACCGTCACGCCGACTTCGGTCTGTCCACGACGCGCACGGCCGCGCCACGACCCATCGGCGCTCTTGCTGACGACCTTCACGCTCTTGTAGCCGTCGCGCTCGATCGCCGACTTGGCGAGGCGCGCGCCCTCGGCGTCTTCGGGCGTCGATACGGTCGCGGCCGCCGTATCGACGTGCTTGTCGATCTTGTCATCGCCTGGTTTGCCGGCAATGTCCTCCTTGATCGGCACCGGCGGTCGCGGCGCGTGCCGCAACGGTACAGGCGAACGCTGCAGCTCCGGCTGCGTCGTGGCGGCGATCTTCGTCACGGCGACCGGCGCCGTTGTCTTGGCGATCACCGGCGGCGGCGGCTGCGACGAATGCGGCTGCACGGCCGTCACATGCGTCGACGGTTCGGAGGTGGACGAAAAGACATGCGCGCTCGCCACGCCGGCCACTACCAGCGCCGCGCCCATCGCTGCAAGCATTGTCCGAGTCATGGCACCCTCGCCCTCAAAGACTGCTGAGGTCGGCGATGGCACCTGCAATCATGCGCGTGCCGATGGCCATCAGCAGAATGTCGTTGGCAACACGAACGTATTGGTAACCCGAGGGGGCGGGGCTGAGCTGAGCCAGCAACACACCGGGAAGCGGGTAGTAGACGACGGCCGCCGGCAGCGGCTGACCCATCACCCACATCTTCTTCGCCTGACCCGGCGGTAGGCAACCATTGTTTTTCTTGGCGAGCCCCGGCGGACAGCCGGCCGTCGCATACTCTGTGCGGTAGTAGGAATAGACGGCGCTGCGATCGCGGTCGTGGATGACAATGTTGGCAGGCGCAACATTGCCTTGCGGCGCGCCGACGGACGGATTGCCCGGCCCCCGCCCCATGTCGCCTCGCCCCATGTCGCGGTTGCCCTTGCCCAGCCCCTGACCTTGCCCCTGGCCCTGACCTTGGCCCTGCGCCTGGCCTTGACCCTGGTTCTTTTGGCCCTGGCCCTGACCCTGACCCTGACCTTGGTTTTGCCCCGGGCCGCGGCCATTGTCCTTGTCCGCCCAGGCGGGCGTCGCGAGCAGAACGCAGACCGAAACCGCCAGAGCAACCTTCGTCATCTTCATTTCCATCCTCCACCGCATTCGAGATTCAACGCGGGAAATAGGGCAAAGGGCAGGCTCCGGAGCGACATTTCGACAATAGCTTTTCCCTGTGTCCGGCAGGTCACAGATAGATCACTGCCCTTGTGGGAAATGAAATCGGGCCGGCGCTGCGAACGAGAATCGCTGCCATCGCTGAAATCATTGCAGTTCAAGCTTTTGCCGCCTAGTTCGTCAACGAACGAAGGGGTTCCTAACCGCATCGGCCATGCTGGCTGTTTATCTTGCTGCCCCGGTCGAAAGGTGGAGAAGTGGCGACGGGGAGGATGAATGCCACGTAGTCTCGATGCTCCGCTCAGTCCGAACGAGGAAATCACCCTGCGCCGGGTTGCCCTCGGCATCTCGTGCGCCCGGGAACTTTCGCAGCGCGACCTCGTGCGGCTGAAGACGCTGGCGCTGGTCGAGATGACGGACGACCGGCTGCATCTCACGGCCGATGGCCAGCAGCGCTACAATATGCTTCCCCGCGCCACATCGCTTGCGGCCGCGCCGACCTACGAAGAGCTGATGAGCACGCTGGCGGAGCGTCTGCGCAAGGAACGCGGCCAGAGCGAAACCGAGCGCTGACGCCCGGGCCAGCGGATCAGGGCGAGACCTTGGCGCAGCCCGCGCCCTGCCAGCGATAGCCCTGCGCCGCCCCGCCGACCATCGTCCATTCGACGATGCACCCCTGGCGGACCAGCGTGGGCGGAAATCCGCCCATCGGCATCCACATCCCGCCACCCCAGCCCCGTCCCCAGCCGCCGAAGCGGCCGTAGTAGAGCGGCGGCATGCCGGGATCGATGTAGGACGTATCCCAGCGCCACTGCAGGACCTTGCTGCCGTCTTCGAGCTGGTAGCTGTTGTCGGGGATGCGGCCCATGCCGTTCAACAGCGCGGCCTCGGGCGTGCCTGCCATCTCGCGCAGGCGATTGTCGAATACGGCCTCGCGCTCTTCCTTGGTCGCGCATCCTGCCTGCGAGAGCAGGAGAAGAACCATGGCCATCCAGATCCTGCGAGGCATGTCGACCTCCAAAAGAATCACGGCACGAAATGGCCGGAGCCTAGGCTCGGCCAGCGCGCCGCTCCAGCCTAGCGCGGCAAGGAGTCGAAATAGTCCTTACACGCCTGCGTGATCTGGTTGGTGCGCTGCATCTCGCACGGGCGCTGGCGTTCGAGCAGGACCATGCTGGCATAGAAGATCATCACGCCCAGGATCCAGCCGGTCATCGACCAGGACAGCGCCTTGTCGAGCCGCTCGGCCCAGGACGGGCCGGTGAAGAACTTCAGCACCATGATGGAGATCGGAATCGTCGCCATGCCGCAGGCGACGAACAGCAGGACATAGTCCAGCAGCCCCAGCCCTTCCGGCCCCAGCCCCTCCGGCACGATGCTACCAGCTCAGCTTGGGCATCTGGATCGGGCCGGTCTTCTTCGGCGTCCAGCCGCGCGCTTCCATGCAGCGCGCCACCAGCCGGTCGAAGTTGTTCTGGTAGCCCTGGTTGTCCATCGTCCGGTAGAGGTCCTGCTGACCGAAGCGGTCGCGCTCGCCGGAGAAGACGGCGCGACGCTGGTCCTCGATGTTGCGCTCCTGGCCCGCGACGTTCTTGGCCTGCGCGCGGCATTGCCCTTCGTCGCGCGCGTACTGCTCGGCCATGGTGGCGTCCTGCTTGCCTTCCTTGGTGAAGGTCTTGGGCGCGCAGCCGACCACCAGCAGGGCCGCCGCGAGAACGATCAGCGCGCGCTTCACTTGACCCCCGCCAGGGCCGCTTCGATGGCCTTCAGTGCGTCGGGCGCCTTCGCGGCATCGGGGCCGCCGCCCTGCGCCATGTCGGGACGGCCGCCGCCGCCCTTGCCGCCCAGCGCCGCCACGCCGGCCTTCACCAGCTCGACCGCGCTGTAGTTCTTCGACAGGTCGTCGGTCACGCCGACCACGGCCGAGGCCTTGCCGTCCTCGACGCCGATCAGCGCCACGACGCCCGAGCCCAGCTTCTTCTTGAACTCGTCGGCCATGCCCTTGAGGTCCTTGCCCGGCACGCCGTTCAGCACGCGGCCGATCAACTTGACGCCGCCAATATCGCGCACCTCGTCGGCCGCGTTGCCGCCGCCCGAACCGCCGCCGCCGGCCAAGGCCAATGCCTTGCGCGCCTCGGCCAGCTCGCGCTCGATCTTGCGCTGGCCATCGACCAGCGCCGCCAGACGCGCCGGCAGGTCCTCGGCCCGCACCTTCAGGGTCGCCGCTGCCTCGGCCAGCAGCTCGGCCTGATGGCGCACATGCGCCTCGGCCGCGTGGCCGGCCAGCGCCTCGATGCGCCGGACGCCGGCCGAGACCGCACCCTCGCCCACGATCTTGAACAGGCCGATATCGCCGGTGCGCCTCGCATGCGTGCCGCCGCACAGTTCGACCGAATACTTGTCGCCGCCCTCGTCGCTGCCCATCGAGAGCACGCGCACTTCCTCGCCGTACTTCTCGCCGAACAGCGCCATGGCGCCGGCCGCGATCGCCTCTTCCGGCGTCATCAGCCGCGTCAGGACCGCCGAGTTGTGGCGGATGCGGTCGTTGACCTCGTCCTCGATGCGCTTCAGCTCCTCGGCCGAGATCGCCTTGGTGTGGCTGATGTCGAAGCGCAGCCGGTCGGGCGCGACCAGCGAGCCCTTCTGCGTCACATGCTCGCCGAGGTGACGGCGCAGCGCCTCGTGCAGCAGATGCGTCGCCGAGTGATGCGCGCGCAGCTGGGCACGGCGGACCGGATCGACGGTCATCACGAGATCGTCGCCGACCTTGAGTTCGCCCTTGGCGACCTTGGTGTGATGGACATGGAGATCGCCCACCATCTTCTGCACGTCGAGCACGTCGCCCACGTTGGCGCCGCTCACGAGCTGGCCCTGGTCGCCCTGCTGGCCGCCGGACTCGGCATAGAACGGCGTCTGGTTGGTGACGATCCAGCCGGTCTGGTTCGCCTTGAGCACCGAAACTTCCTTGCCGTCGAGCAGGATCGCCTTGATCTGCCCCTCGGCGCGCTCGGTGTCGTAGCCCAGGAACTCGGTGGCGCCGGCCTTCTGGCGCACGTCGAACCAGATCGCCTGGTCCGCGGTCTCGCCGGAGCCCGCCCACGCCGCCCGCGCCTTGGCGCGCTGCTCTTCCATCGACTTCTCGAAGCCTTCGGTGTCGACGGCGATGTTGCGCGCGCGCAGCACGTCCTGCGTGAGATCGAGCGGGAAGCCGAACGTATCGTAGAGCTTGAAGGCGACCTCGCCTTTCAAGGTGCCGCCGGCGCTCAGGCCCTTGGTCTCGTCTTCCAGCAGCTTCAGCCCGGTGCCCAGCGTCTTCTTGAAGCGCGTCTCTTCCAGCTTCAGCGTTTCGGTGATCAGCGGCTGCGCGCGACCGAGTTCGGGATAGGCGTCGCCCATCTCGTGCACCAGGGTCGGCACCAGCTTGTAGACCACCGGGTCCTGCGCACCGAGGATGTGGGCGTGGCGCATGGCGCGGCGCATGATCCGGCGCAGCACGTAGCCGCGGCCTTCGTTCGAGGGCAGCACGCCGTCGGCGATCAGGAACGAGGTGGCGCGCAGATGGTCGGCGATCACCTTGTGCGAGGCCGATTGCGGGCCGTCGGGATCGACGCCGGTCTCGTGCGCCACCGCCTCGATCAGCGCGCGGAAGAGATCGATGTCGTAGTTGTTGTGCTTGTGCTGCAGGACAGTCGCCAGCCGCTCCAGGCCCATGCCGGTGTCGATCGAGGGCTTGGGCAGCGCAACGCGCTCTTCCTTGGTCACCTGCTCGAACTGCATGAAGACCAGGTTCCAGATCTCGATGAAGCGGTCGCCGTCCTGGTCGGGACTGCCCGGCGGGCCGCCGGGGATGCCCTCGCCGTGGTCGAAGAAGATTTCCGAGCACGGGCCGCAGGGGCCGGTATCGCCCATGGCCCAGAAATTGTCCGAGGTCGGGATGCGGATGATGCGGTCGTCGCCGAGGCCCGCGATCTTCTTCCAGTGGCCCGCCGCCTCGTCGTCGGTGTGGAACACCGTGACCAGCAGGCGGTCCTTGGGCAGGCCGTAATCCTTGGTCAGCAGGTTCCACGCCAGCTCGATGGCGTGTTCCTTGAAATAGTCGCCGAACGAGAAGTTGCCCAGCATCTCGAAGAAGGTGTGATGGCGGGCGGTGTAGCCGACGTTTTCCAGGTCGTTGTGCTTGCCGCCGGCGCGGACGCACTTCTGCGAGGTCGCCGCGCGCGTGTAGTTCCGCGTCTCCAGCCCGGTGAAGACGTTCTTGAACTGCACCATGCCGGCGTTGGTGAACATCAGCGTCGGGTCGTTGCGCGGCACGAGCGGGCTCGAGTCCACGACCTCGTGGCCGTTTTTGCGGAAGTACTCTAGAAAAGTACGGCGGATTTCGCTGACGCTTTGCATGCGGGCCTTGTAGCGTGCGCCTGCCAGACAAGTCCAGAACAGGGAACCTGCAGATAATGGCCGCCGAGGCCCATTCTACCGCCACTCTCCGGCTCACCGTGGGCGATCTCCGGGTGGTCCATCCTGTCACCGTCCCGAGCGGTTCCGTCCGCGCCTCGGCCGTCGTGCCCGCCCTGCAGGAGCTGGTGAATGCCGTGGTCGGCGCGGCGGAAGCGAAACTCGGAGAATCCGGAACGGCAATCTCCTGCCGCAAGGGCTGCGGCGCCTGCTGCCGCCAGCTCGTGCCGGTTTCGCGCACGGAGGCTGAACGGTTGCTGGGCGTGATCGAGGCGATGCCGGCGAAGCGGCAGCAGGCGCTCAAGGAGCGGTTCGCCACGGCCGCAGCCGCGATCAGGGCGGCGGGCCTCGACGCGACGGCGGGCCGCGCCGACCGCGAGCTGTCGGTCGGCTATTTCGCACTGGGCATCCCCTGCCCCTTCCTCGAAGAGGAAAGCTGCTCGATCCATCCCGAGCGGCCGCTGGTCTGCCGCGAATATCTCGTGACCTCGCCAGCCGAGCTGTGCGCCGGCCCGCAGCAGAAAGGCGTGACGCCGGTGCCGGTGCCCAAGGTCTCGATGGCCGCGCGCAGCCTGCAGGACGACAGCGAGAACTGGTTTCCGCTGGCGATGCTGATGGACTGGGCGAAGACGCGGCCGCGCAACGGCGTGAAGCGCACGGGTCCGGAGTGGGTTCAGCGGTTTCTACGCCGCTTGAGCGCGTAGAAAACGCTGGTGGGCGGCAGCGCCTTCTGAGGCGCGGGAGCC
Source organism: Reyranella massiliensis 521 (assembly GCF_000312425.1). GTDB lineage: Bacteria > Pseudomonadota > Alphaproteobacteria > Reyranellales > Reyranellaceae > Reyranella > Reyranella massiliensis. The sequence continues at coordinate 2,783,379 of NZ_HE997181.1, forward strand.
CACGCCGCGAAGAAAGGATCGAGGTCGCGATGCCTGCGCGAATCTCCTCTGTCATCCTGAGCGAAGCGAAGGATCTCATCGCCGCTGGCCATTGGTGGGATAACCGGCATGAGATCCTTCGCTTCGCTCAGGATGACATGAAGGTAGGTCGCGCTGGCGGGATTCATTCTGAACCGTGCGGGCTCTCGCGCATCAGAATGCATGCCGCCCGCCCACCGCCCTTTTCTTTTGCGCAAAGCGCAAAAGAAAAGGGCGGTGCCACGCGTGGGGTGCGGCACCGCCCGGTAAGGAACCCGGAGACAGGGGATACGGGCTCCTCTATTGGCCGCCTCTATTCATCGTCGTCCTCGTCTTCCTTGCCGCCATCCATCAGCGCACCTGCGAGGATGCCGGCATTGGCGCGAACCTTGTTCTCGATGGTCTGCGCGACCTCGGGATTGTTCTTGAGGAAATTCTTGGCGTTCTCGCGGCCCTGGCCGATGCGCTGGCCGTCGTAGGAGTACCAGGAGCCCGACTTCTCCACGACGCCGGCCTTCTCGCCGAGGTCGATCAGCTCGCCGACCTTCGACACGCCCTCGCCGTACATGATGTCGAACTCGACGACCTTGAACGGCGGTGCGACCTTGTTCTTCACCACCTTCACGCGCGTGGCGTTGCCGACAACCTCGTCCTTGTCCTTGAGCGCGCCGATGCGGCGGATATCGAGGCGGACCGAGGCGTAGAACTTCAGCGCGTTGCCGCCCGTCGTCGTCTCCGGGCTGCCGAACATGACGCCGATCTTCATGCGGATCTGGTTGATGAAGATCACCAGCGTGTTCGACTTGGAGATCGAGGCGGTGAGCTTGCGCAGCGCCTGGCTCATCAGGCGGGCTTGCAGGCCGGGCAGCGAATCGCCCATCTCGCCTTCGAGTTCGGCCTTCGGCACGAGAGCGGCCACCGAGTCGATCACCAGCACGTCGATGGCGCCGGACCGCACCAGCGTGTCGGCAATCTCAAGGGCCTGCTCGCCGGCGTCGGGCTGGGAGATCAGGAGGTTGTCGATATCGACACCGAGCTTCTTGGCGTAGCCCGGATCGAGCGCATGCTCGGCGTCGACGAAGGCGCAGGCGCCGCCTTTCTTCTGGGCTTCGGCCACGACATGCAGCGCGAGCGTCGTCTTGCCCGAGCTTTCCGGTCCGTAGATTTCGACGATGCGGCCCTTGGGCAGGCCGCCGATGCCGAGCGCGATATCGAGGCCCAGCGAGCCGGTCGAAATCGCCTCGATCTCCAGCGCCTCGCGCTGGCCGAGCTTCATGATGGAGCCCTTGCCGAAGGCGCGCTCGATCTGCGCGAGCGCCGCGTCCAGGGCCTTGTTCTTGTTTTCCATGCCGTCTTTCTCGACCACTTTCAGGACTGCCGACATTGGCTTTCTCCTTCTTCCCACGCCCCTGTCAGGAGCAGCAATGCGGATAAGTCCGCCGCCCCGTAGCGCTTCGAGCGGCGCATCGGGTGACGCGAATGTACGCCTTTTGTTCCATACCGCAACGGAACATTTAACCCGCTGAAACAACTAATGTTGTTGACACAAGTTCTAGTTCTGTTCCCCGTGGATTATCCCACCAAGGGGATGAACTGAGCTAGGGCACGCGCTCCACGGGCACGCTGGCCCGCGCCTCGTCGCATTCTTCGCAGCCCTCCTCCGCGCCGTGCAGGAACAGCAGCGGCACGGCGCGCAGCGCGTCTACGGCGAGGCGCACGATGTCCTGTGCGCGCGCCAGCCGCGCGGTGCCGTGGCCGACCGGGCCCTCGGCCTGCAGACCGCGCGCCCGCAGCCAGTCGTCGGCCAGGGCGAAGCGCTGGCAGCAATGGTCGTTCTCGCGATAGTCGACACGCATCGGCCGGCCATCGTCGCCGCGTCCGGTGATGTGCCGGGGTACGCCGTAGGGCACGGGCGTCAGCAGCTCCGCGACATGCAGCGACGTGTCGGCATCGTGGCCGACACCCAGCAGCAGCACCTGGCCATCGTGATCGCGCACGCGACCGACGGGACTGTCGGGCGCGTGCGGCGGCAGTGGCAGCGCCGTCTTCACGATCGCCTCCGCCTTCGGCCCGCTAGCAGCGCAGGCAAAGGCATGGTCGGAGCGCACGACACCGGGCTGGCGCCAGAACAGATCGGCGGTGACGCCGAGATCGGCGGCGGCCGGCGTCGTCGCGGGATCGAAGGGCGTCGCATCGTCGCCGGTCCATGACGGCATCACCAGCGTGCCGTCGGGTCCCAGTGCCGTGCGCAATGCCGCGATCAGGCCGAGCGGGCCGCCTTCGATCGGCCGCAGGGCGCGAAACGACGTATGCACGAGCAGCACCCCGCCTGCTTCGACGCCGAGCGTGCGGAGTTGATTCACGATTTCGCTCTCTCGAAACGCACGCTGTACCATCCGCCTGTCGCTCCCCTCAGGTCCCGCAATTACCTCGGAGGCAATTGCCGGTGATTCCCGACATCCGCAATCTGAACCAATGAACACCCCGACGACACTGCGCTTGCACCACAGCATCTTCTCCGCTTCCTCGCAGAAGGTGCGGCTGGCGCTGGTCGAAAAGGGCCTCGCCCATGAAAGCGTGGCCGTCGACCTGCAGGCCGGCGAACAGCACACGCCGGCCTATCGCGCGCTCAATCCGCGCGGCGTCGTGCCGACGTTGATTCACGGCGGCGCGGTGCTGATCGAAAGCGCCGCCATCCTCGAGTATCTCGACGATGTCTTTCCCGAACCGGCGTTGCGGCCGCGCGAGCCGGTGGCACGCCAGCGCATGCGGGCCTGGGTGCGCCGCCTCGACGACGTGCACCATCCCGCCAACGGCATGATGCATTACGCGATCCTTGGCCGGCCGGCATTGCAGGCGCTGCCGCCGGAACGGCTGGAGGCAATGCTGCAGGCCATGCCCAACCGGCGCGACCGCGCGCTACGCGCGGCGGCGGCGCGGCAGGGCGTCGAGGCGCCGGAGTTCGCCGACGCGGTGCGCACGCAGGAGGAAATGCTCGATGCCCTCGATGCAAGCCTGGCAGGCCATGCCTTCCTGATCGGCGACGAGGTCAGCCACGCCGATCTGGTGGCGCTGCCCTACGTCGCGCGACTGGAGCAGATGGGCCTGCTGGCGGTGATCGACGATGCCGGCCGCGCCTCCCTCGCCGGCTGGTACGACCGCATGAAGGCGCGGCCCTCGTGGCGCGAGACCATCGGCGCCCTTCCCCCGCAAGTGATCCAGCATTGGCAGACGCTCGGCCGGCAGGCGTGGCCGGCGATCGCGCCGCATCTGCGGCGACGGCCGCCTACATTCTAACCGGCCGCAGTCTAGAAGGTCGTGCAGCTTACCCGCCCGCCGATGTACTGGCAGTTGGTCGTGCGCGGGCGGTTGATCGCCTCGATCAACTTCTGCTGTTTGTACATCGCATGCTGCTGCTCCGACCAGATCAGGATGGCCTTGGCGGCTTCCTTGTACTCGTCCACCTCGGCCTTGTGCGCGGCCTGCAGCTGGCGATCCATCTGCCGAGCGATCGCCATCGCCTGGTCGAGGAATTCGGCGCGGGCGGCCTCGCGGATGCGGACGAATTCGCCCCACGTCATCTTCTTTTCGACGATCCCGAGATAGCCGGCATCGACCTTCGCATAGGCCCGGGCGAGCAGCGCCATCAGATCCGGATTGATACTGCCCATGCCTTCGAGGCCGATCTTGCGGCAGTCGGCACTCGCTTCCTGCACCACGAACACGGCCTTGATTTCCGTGGGCGTCGCTTTGGCCGGGTTGGCCTGCGCCCTCAGCGACGCCGATCCTTCCGGCAGGTAAGGCGCGAGGAGCTGATACTCCGGCATCTCCTTGACCTTCGCGATGCACGCCTCGCTCGCGGCCTTCCCGCTTTCCACCGCGTTCATGAGGCGCGCCACTTCGAGTTGAGCCCGCGTCGCGCAGCCGCCCAGCACGGCCATCAACGCCGCCATCACCACAGCGACAACGATCAATCGCATTTCCACCCTCCCACAGGTCGAGGGGAGGATTACATATACATCCTATGCGAGCAACCTACCGTCGCGTGCAATCGAGTGCACGCCGTCAGGCCGGTCCCAGCATCTTCCCGGCTTTGAGTTTGCCGATACCGGCGGCGTCGTAACCCAGCGCCGCCAGCACCTCGTCATTGTGCTGGCCGATCTCCGGCGGATCGCTGACGAGCGGCGGACGCCAGCCCATCATCTGGAACGGCAGCAGCGGCAGGCGCGTCTGCACGCCGCCCGGCAGGGTGGTCGGCGCAAGGGAGCCATTGGCCAGGAGGTGCGGATGGTCGAACAGCTCCTGCGGCCGCGCCACCGGCGCAAAGGAGATGTCGGCGTCGAGGCAGAGCTGTTCGAGCGCGGCGCGGTCATGGCGCTTGAAGACCTCGGCCACCGCCGGCACGAGCCACGGCCGCGCTTCGATACGCTGGTTGTTGGTGGCGAGCCGCGGGTCGGCGGCCAGTTCCTGCTGGCCGAAGACCTCGCAGAAGCGCTTCCACTGGCTGTCGCTGGTGATGCCGATGAAGACCTGCTGGCCGTCGGCGGTGTTGAAGATCTCGTAGACCGCCCACGAACTCACGCGCTCCGGCATCGGCGGCGGAGCCGCGCCACCGTTCATCGCCGTGATGGCGAGATGCTGGCCCATCAGGAACACGACCGACTCGAACAGCGCGCTCTCGACCAGCCCGCCCTTGCCGGTGCGGTCGCGCTGCTTCAGCGCCAGCACCGTGCCGAAGGCGCCGAAGATGCCGCCCATGATGTCGACCACCGAGGTGCCGGCGCGCAGCGGCCTGCCGCTGGGCCCGGTCATGTAGGCGAGCCCGCCCATCATCTGCACCACCTCGTCGAGCGCCGGCCGCTTCTCGTAGGGGCCGGGCAGGAAGCCTTTCAGCGAACAGTAGACAAGGCGCGGGTTGATCTTCTCCAGATGCGCCGGCCCCAGCTTGCGCTTGGCCATCGAGCCCGGCGCGAAGTTCTCGATCAGCACGTCGGCCGACTCCAGCAGCTTGACGAGCACCGCCCGGCCCTCGGGCGCATCGGCGTCGAGGGCGAGGCTCTTCTTGTTGCGGTTGAAGTAGCCGAAGAAGCCGGCGCCGAATCCGCGCAGCTTGCGCGTCCGGTCGCCGTCCACCGGCTCGACCTTGATCACCTCGGCGCCGAGATCGGCCAGGATCATGCCGCAGGACGGCCCGAGGATGGTGTGCGTGAGTTCGACGACGCGAATGCCCTTGAGAGGCGGCTCGATGGTGGAAGTCGGAGAAGAAGTCATGCCCTCTCCTTACCTCACCGCGGCCGGCCATGCAGCCGGGCGAAAGCCGGTGCGCTAGTCGGAAACGGCCCCGGAATCCTTGACGGCCTTGCCCCACTTCGGGACATCGCGCTTCAGCACGTCGGTCAGGCCGCTCTGCGGCGAGGCGACCACGACCAGGCCGAGCTTGGCCAGGCGTTCCCGCGTCTCGGGCTGGCTCAGGGTGGCGGCGATCTCCTGGTTGAGCGTCTTGGCGACGTCGGCCGGAATGCCGGGCGGTCCCATGATGGCCAGCCAGCTATCGGCCTCGAACGGGATACCGTTCTCGGCAAAGGTCGGCACGTCGGGCAGGGCCGGCGAGCGCTTCATCGATGCCATGCCCAAGGCCCGCACCTTGCCCGCCTGGATGTGCGGCAGCGCGGTGTTGACGCTGACCGACGACAGTTGCACTTCGCCCGCCAGCAGCGCCTGCACCGCCGGCGCGCCGCCCTTGTAGGGGACGTGCACCATGTCGAGGCCGCCCGCCGCTGCGCGGAACAGCTCGACGGTGAGGTGCGAGCCGTTGCCCGTGCCGGCCGACGAATAGGTGAGCTTGCCCGGCTGGCTCTTGGCCAGCGCCACGAATTCCTTGGCGTTCTGCGCCGGCACCGACGGGTGGATCATGATCACCGTCGGAAAGGTCGCCGCCAGCGTGATCGGCGTGAAGTCCTTGAAGACGTCGTAGCCCAGCTTGGCGCCGTAGAGCGTCGGCGCGATGGCGTGCGTGCCGTTGTCGGCCACCACCAGCGTGTAGCCGTCGGGCGGCGACTTGGAGACCATCGCGCTGCCCAAGGTGCCGCCGGCGCCGGGACGGTTCTCCACGACGACCTGCTGGCCGATCCGATCGCCCTTCTTCTGCGCCAGGATGCGGCCGAACGTATCGGAGTTGCCGCCCGGCGCATGCGGCACGATCAGCTTGATCGGCCGCGACGGGAAGGAAGGTGCGGTCTGCGCGCCAGCAGGATGCACGGCGGCAGCGGCACCGGAGGCAACGAACGCACCGATCATCCCGAGCGCGTGGCGACGTGGTGTATGGACCATGCTGTCCTGTCTCCTCGAGGAGGGGTGACAAACCCAAGCGGCCGGACACGGTAAGCGTGTCGCCGGGGGTCCGCCAAGCGCCGAGTGCAGTCGAGGAGCGCCCTACGCCTGAGAAGAACTCAGGCGAACCAGGTGTCGATGTCCTTCGTCAGCGGCAGGCCCGCTGTCTCGGCCAGCACGCGGTGGGCCATGCCGGCGCCGACCATGAAGGCCTCCAGATGCGGCAGGCCGTTGGCCTTGAGCATCGCGCGGATCGCCGGCGCGTCGTGGCCCCAGCCGATGGCTTCGACCTTGCCGTCGAAGGCGCGGTTGAGCGCGGCCAGGAAGTCGGCGCGCTCGGTTTCGCTGAGCGCGGGAACGGCGTCGATGTCGCCCAGGATGAAAAGACGGCCGCGGAACTTCGCCACGAGGTCGGCCGCCGAATTGCGCGGCTCGACGATGATCTCCCTGTTGGGACCGCGGCGGACACGCGCGGCCAGCGACAGCGGCATCACGGCGGCGCTCATATGGGCGCCCGAATCCATGATGACCGAAGCCAGTTCCTTGTAGGTGATGCCCAGCCGCTCCGCCCGCTTCAGCCGCAGCATCGCGACTTCCGGCTTGGGGGTCTTCCACGCCTTGGCCGAGGCGCGGCGCCACACCCAGGCCTCCCACGACATGTCGAAGGTCGGGCCATTGTTGTGGCCGATGCCCGGACGGCGCAGCAAAGTCTCGACATTGGCATGTCGGACACTTAGACGGTCGAAACGATCACCCATGGCCCTATTTTAGCGCTATTTTGGCGTTCCCGGGTTCGTGGAATGCAAAAGGAGTGCCAAGTGGACGATTTCCAGGTCGATGTGTTGGTGGTCGGTGCCGGCAATGCGGCAGCCTGTGCGGCCCTGGCAGCGCGCGAGACGGGCGCATCCGTGGCCATGCTCGAAGCGGCCCCCGAGGAAGAGCGCGGCGGCAACAGCACCTACACGGCCGGCGCCATGCGCGTGGTCTTCCACGGCGTCGACGACCTGGTTCAGCTCTACGACCTCACCGAAGACGAGAAGCGCGACGTCGATTTCGGCAGCTACAGCGCCGACGAGTATCTCGACGACATGGGCCGCGTGACCAACTACCGCTGCGACCCCGAGCTGACCGACATCCTGATCAACCGCTCCTTCGAGACCATGAAATGGATGCGCGCCAAGGGCGTGCGCTTCCAGCCGAGCTACGGCCGGCAGGCGTTCAAGGTGAACGGCAAATACAAGTTCTGGGGCGGCCTGGCGGTCGAAGCCTGGGGCGGCGGGCCGGGCCTGGTCGATCTCGAGCACAAGGCTGCCGTCAAAGCAGGCATCCCCATCCACTACGAGACGGCGGCGGTGTCGCTGATCGAAGAGGACGGCGTGGTGCGCGGCGTGATCGCCCGCCACAAGGGCCGCAAGGTGCGGATCGGCGCCAAGGCCGTCGTGCTGGCCTGCGGCGGCTTCGAGAGCAATGCCGAGATGCGCACGCGCTATCTCGGCCCGACATGGGATCTGGCCAAGGTCCGCGGCACGCGCTTCAACACCGGCGCGGGCATCAACATGGCGCTGGCCATCGGCGCCAAACCGCACGGCAACTGGTCGGGCGGCCATGCCGTCGGCTGGGACATGAACGCACCGGAGTTCGGCGACCTCGATGTCGGCGACAACTTCCAGAAGCACTCCTATCCGCTGGGCATCATGGTCAACGCCAACGGCCTGCGCTTCGTCGACGAGGGCGCGGACTTCCGCAACTACACCTACGCCAAGTACGGCGCGGTGATCCTGTCGCAGCCGCAGCAGTTTGCCTGGCAGATCTTCGATTCCAAGGTGCTCGACAAGCTGCGCGACGAGTATCGCATCAAGCGCGTGACGAAGGTGCGTGCCGACACGATCGAGGAGCTGGCGGGCAAGCTCGAAGGCGTGAACGCCGAACAGTTCCTGAAGACCATCAAGGAATGGAACGCCGCGGTGATGACCGAAGTGCCGTTCAACCCGGCGATCAAGGACGGCCGCAGCACCCGCGGGCTCGCCGTGCCGAAGAGCCACTGGGCCAACACCATCGACCAGGCGCCGTTCGAGGCCTACGCCGTGACCTGCGGCCTCACCTTCACCTTCGGCGGGTTGAAAATCACCACCGAGGGCGAAGTCGAGAGCACCGACGGCCACACCATCCCCGGCCTGTTTGCGGCCGGCGAGCTGGTGGGCGGGCTGTTCTATCACAACTACCCCGGCGGGACGGGCCTGGTGTCGGGCGCCGTGCTCGGCAAGCTGGCGGGCGACAGCGCGGGACGCTACGTTTCCGGCAAGAACTGAGAAAACGTGGAGGAGACGATGACCACCCTTTCCCGCCGTTCCGCCTTGGCGCTCGGTAGCGGCGCACTCCTCGTGCCGTCGGCGCTTCGGGCGCAGGCGACATGGCCGACGCAGCCGCTCTCCTTCGTCGTCGGCTATGCAGCCGGAGGTGGTGCCGACATCGTGGCGCGCGAGCTGGCGCATCTCATGACGCCGCTGCTCGGCCAGCAGGTCATCGTCGAGAACAAGGGCGGCGCGGCCGGCGCCATCGGCGCGCGCTTCGTCTCCAACGCCAAGCCCGACGGCTACACGATCTTCTACGCCGTCGGCACCAACGTCGTGACCAACCCGCACGTCCTCAAGGCGTCGATCGACACGCTGAAGGGGCTGGTGCCGATCATCCAGACCACGGACTACCAGTACGTGCTGGCGGTCAATCCCAACGTGCCGGCCAACAACGTCAAGGAGCTGATCGCGCTTGCCAAGAAGGAGCCGGGCAAGCTCACCTTCTCGTCGTCGGGCGTGGGCGGCAACAACCACCTCGCGGGCGCGCTGTTCGCCGAAGCGGCCGGCATCGACATCACCCACGCGCCCTACAAGGGCACCGGCCCGGCGCTGATGGACGTGATCTCGGGCGTCATCACCATGAACTTCTCCTCGCTGCCGCCAGCTGTCAGCCAGATCAAGGGCGGACGCCTGAAGGCGCTGGCCGTGACCGGCAACAAGCGGGTCAGCGCCCTGCCCGACGTGCCGACGCTCAAGGAACAGGGCGTCGATGTCGCGGTGACGGGCTGGCACGGCCTGTTCGCCCCGCCCAAGACGCCCGACGCCATCCTCGACCGCCTTCACAAGGAAACGGCGATCGCGATGAAGGATTCAAAGTATACCGAGGCGCTGGCCAAGGACGGCCTCGAACTGCCGCCGGCGCGCAGCCGCGCCGAGTTCGCCAAGTACGTCGAGGACGAACACGCCTTCTGGGGCAAGAAGCTGAAGGCGCTGAACATCAAGGCCGAGTAGCCCGCCCTCTCGACGACGGCGGGCGACGTCGTGCGCCTCAGAGGCGCATGACGATCCGGCCGTCGATCTTCTCCTGCTGCATGCGCTCGAAGATGTCGTTGATGGCGTCGAGCGGTTCCCACGAGAAGTGAGGCTTCACCTTGCCCTCGCCGGCAAATTCCAGGCACTCGACCAGGTCCTGCCGCGTGCCGACGATCGAGCCGCGCACCGTGATGCGGTTGAGCACGGTGTCGAAGATCGGCAGCGGGAAATCGCCCGGCGGCAAGCCGACCAGCACCATCGTGCCGCGCCGACGCAACATTGCCTGCGCCTGGGCGAAGGCCTTGGGCGATACCGCCGTCACCAGCACGCCATGCACGCCGCCCATCGCCTTGTGCAGCGCCGGACCGGGATCTTCCTCGCGGGCATTGATCACCATGTCGGCGCCCAGCTTCTTGGCCAGGTCGAGCTTCTCGGGATGCACGTCGATGGCCGCGCAATGCAGGCCCATTGCCTTGGCGTATTGCACCGCCATGTGGCCGAGCCCGCCGATGCCGGAGACCGCCACCCACTCGCCGGGCCGCGCTTCCGTCTCCTTGAGCCCTTTGTAAACAGTGACGCCGGCGCACAGGACCGGCGCGGCCGGCCCGAAGTCGAGGCTCGCCGGGAGCTTTCCAACGTAGTTGGGGTCGGCAACCACGTAGTCGGCGAAGCCGCCGTTGACCGAATAGCCGGTGTTCTGCTGCTCGTGGCAGAGCGTCTCCCAGCCGGTGCGGCAGTGCGGACAGTGTCCGCAGGCGGTGTAGAGCCAGGGCACGCCGATGCGGTCGCCTTCCTTGACGCCCTTCACGTCGCGTCCGACGGCTGCGACGAAGCCCACGCCCTCGTGGCCCGGAATGAACGGCGGCGACGGCTTGACCGGCCAGTCGCCGTGCGCGGCATGGAGGTCGGTATGGCAGACGCCCGACGCTTCCACTTTCATGAGAATCTGGTTTGCGCCGACCTCCGGAACCGGAACTTCGCGGATGACGAGCGGCTTCTTGAACGCCGTGACGACCGCGGCCTTCATCGTCTTTGCCATGGGGCCCCTCCTCGGATCGATCTCCTGAAGCGACGACGAATACTAGCCGCAACTTCCCGGCTTGGCGAAGCCTCGCGGCCCCACCGAAACTCGGGTGGGACCGCCATCGGCTCCCGTTCTCAGCCCTTGTTCCGTTGCGGCACCATGCAGAAGCCCTGGGCTTCGACGCCCAGGGTCGGATTGAACTTCGAGCGGAAGTTCTCCATCGCAATCGCGGCCGTCAGTTCCACCACCTGCGCTTCGGTGAAGTGCTTGCGCAGTTCGGCGAAGAACGCGTCGTCGACGTGCTGGTCGGTGTAGGTGATGCGTTCGGCATATTCCAACGCCAGCCGTTCGCTCGGGCTGAACAACTTGCTGTCGCGCCAGTTCAGGACCTCCGCGACCTTCTCCAGTCCGCCTTCATTCTCCGTCACACGGACGGAATTGATGTCTATTCAAAAGGGGCAGCCGTTGATCGACGCCACGCGCAGGTAGATCAGCGGCGGCAGGTCCTTCGGCAATTGTCCCGACTGCTCGATCGACGCGCCGAGCATCTTGGCGGCGCGCAGGATCGGCGGGCAATGCGCCATCACCTTTGTCGGGTTCAGAAGACCGCCGAAGATCTCGCGTTCCTTGTCGAACACGGGCTTCAACGTCGGATCGCCACCGTCTTCCTCGATCTCACTCACGCGGGGCATGACACGCTCCTCAAGTTTCGCAGGACGGCGACCCTACGCTGCCCGCCGCCGATCATCCAGCCGGTTGTGCGCTGTGGTCATTCGGTGATGCGAGCGGCGCGCGATGGCATTTGCCGAAACGCATTTCTAGATAGACCCCACACTCGACACAGACAGCGGCAACGGTCGAGGAGAGGAGCGCCCGATGGCAATCTACGGCGATACGTCCGGCATCCTTCGTCATCGCGAAGCAGGCGGCAATCAAGACATCGCGCTCGAAAACAGCATCGGAGGAACGGCCTATGGCGATGCCGATCAGATGCTGAACAAGAGTCGCGGCGGCGACGACACGCTCACGGGCGGCGCCTTCGCGACCAACATCCTCTTCGGCGATGCCGACACGATGCACGATCGCGCCCAGGGCGGGAACGACACGCTGATCGGAGCCAGTCGCAACGACCTCCTCTATGGCGACGCCTATGGCCTCTACGATCGCGCCAGCGGCGGCAACGACACGTTGGTCATGGGCGGGCCGCAGGAACACCTGTTCGGCGATGCCTACGAGATGTTCGGCCACTCTTCCGGTGGCGACGATGCGCTGATCGGCAGGCCAGACCAGATCGAGATCGGCGTCGGACCGCCTGGCTTTCTCCTGGGCGATGCCTTCAACATGTATGGCCATGCCCAGGGCGGCAACGACACGCTGACCGACACGGCCGTCGCCAGCGGCGACGCCAACAGCCTGTTCGACCGTGCCCGGGGCGGCGACGACACGATCACCGGCGGCAACGGCCGCGCCAACAATCTGATCGGCGATGCCAATCACATGGCCGACCGCACGGTCGGCGGCGACGACACGATCACCGGCGGCAACGCCGCCGTGGAGACCCTCTCCGGCGATGCCGAGGATATGTCCGGCCGGGCGCGCGGTGGCGACGACCGGCTGACGAGCGAGGCTTCGGTCGGCGGGACCCTGTATGGCGATGCCCGGACCATGACCGACCGGACCGTCGGCGGCGACGACGTGCTGACGGCGAGCGGTTCCAGCAACCGCCTCTACGGCGATGCCCAGACTCTCGACGGCAGGAGCCGCGGCGGCGACGACACGCTGATCAGCGGGCAAGGTGCCGACCATATGTGGGGCGACGCCGCCGTCGTGGCGGCGGGCGCGCACACGGGCGCCGACACGTTCGTCTTTGCACCGGGCGGCGGCCACGACGACATCAACGATTTCCGCCAGAGCGACGGCGACCGCATCGACGTCAGCGCCTACGGCTTCGCAGGCCTCGACGACATGACGTTCACGTCCGACGGCAGCGACACCACCATCACCTTCGATGCGACGTCGAGCGTCGTCCTGGTCGGCTTTGCCGATCTGCAGGCGCTGCACGCGTCTGACTTCGTCCTCTTCGCCTGAGCGTCAGCGGACCGGCACCAGAGCCGTCAGTACCAGGCGCACGAGATCGACCTGCGAGGCGGTGTCGGTCTTGGCGCGCGCAGTCGCGAGCTGCGTGCGCACAGTCTCGAAGCTCACGCCCAGTCTTTTGGCGATGGCCGGCAGCGGCAGGCCAGCCGCAAGCAGGCTGACCAGGCGCGCCTCGGCCGGCGTCAATCCGAAGAGAGTCGACAGCACCCGCGGCTCGATCCGGGGCGCGGCCTCGGGATCGGTGACGATCAGCATGACGGCCGCCTGCTGCGATGCGAGCGCGCTGCGCGCGAAGCCGCGATCCTGGCCGAGCGGCGTCGCGACCACCGTATAGGCGCGGCGGCCGGACGGCCGCAGGATGCGCAGATAGTCGCCCGCCCCGCCTCCGACGTCGCCCGCGGTCGTTCGCGCCGCCTGCAGGATCGCGAGCTGCAGCCGGACATCGTCGCCGGCAAATGCGGCATGCACGCCGGCTGCGGTGAGCAGCAGCCCGTCGCCTTCCCCCAGCATCGCGAGCGCCGCGCGATTGGCGGTGACCAGCCGGCCGGCCGAGGAGAGCTGCACGACGCCGAACGGCAGATGATCCAGCGCCGCCGACGCCGCGATGTCCGCCCGATGCAAGGCCCCGAGACGCGCCCTCACCTGCAAGGCGCGGCCGATATGCGGCAGCAGGCGCTGCAACATTTCGGCCGCCGTGCGTTCAAAGGGCGTAGCGCGACGTCCGCGATGGATGCCGAACGCATAGACGCCGCCGCCGGGCAGGGTGCCGCTCGCCATGACGCCGTGGAAGACGTCGGTGTGGGGAAGGATCAGTTCGCTGTAGACGCGACTGTTCTGCCAGTCGAGGTTGCTGACGAGATCGGTGCCCAGCACCGCGCGATCGAAGACGCGGCGCTCGATGGCGGCCAGGCGCCAGGGATCGAGGTCGTAATAGTGGGCGCCGTACAGCTCGACGACCTTCGGGATCATCCCCTGCATGTCGACAATGTCGACGGGGCTGTCGGATGCGCCCTGCGTCGTCAGGGTAAAGGTCGCGCCATCGAAAAAGGATGTCAGGCAACGCCCGACATCGCTCCACGCTACATGGCCCAGCGTCGCGTCATACAGCAAACCGATGGCTTCGGTTTCCCGATCGACTCCCACAGCCTCCGCTCCCCGGTGGCATTCTTTTCGTTACACCGAGGATAGCGGGAGCAGCAAGATTCTCCACTCAATTCCACGCGAGGCGATCGCGCCGCCGCGGCGCCCCTTAGAAGCCGAGCACCTTCGCCTGGACGACGCCCTCGACGGCGCTGATCTTGCCGATCAGTTCGTTCGAGATCGGCTGGTCGACCTGCACGAGCGCGATGGCCGATCCGCCCGGCTTGTCGCGGCCAAGATGGAAGGTCGCGATGTTGACCTTGTTCTCGCCCAGGATCGTGCCCAGCCGGCCGATGAAGCCAGGCTTGTCGTCGTTGGTGATGTAGAGCATGTGCGGGGCGAACTCGGCCTCGATCTCCATGCCCTTGATCTCGACGATGCGCGGATGCTTGCCGCCGAACAGCGTGCCCGTCACCGAGCGCGTGTACTTCTCCGTCGTGACCGAGAGCCGGATCAGCGAGTTGTAGTCGCTGTCGCGCTCGTGCTTGACCGCGGCCACCTCGATGCCGCGCTCGCGGGCGATCACCGGCGCGTTGACCATGTTCACCGTGTCGAGCTGCGGGCGCAGCACGCCCATCAGCGCCACCTGGGAGAGCGGCTTGATGTTGAGTGCCGCCACCTGGCCCTCGTACTCGATGGACACGGCCTTGATGTCGGTGTCGGTGAGCTGGCCCGCGAACGAGCCCAGCTTCTCGGCAAGGTCGAGGAACGGCGCCAGCTTGGGCGCATCTTCGGCCGAGACGTTCGGCATGTTGAGCGAGTTGGTGATGGCGCCGGTCAGCAGATAGTCGGCCATCTGCTCGGCGACCTGCAGCGCCACGTTCTCCTGCGCTTCCACCGTCGAGGCGCCGAGATGCGGCGTGCAGACGAGATTGGGCGAGCCGAACAGCACGTTGGTCTTGGCCGGCTCCTCGACGAAGACGTCGAAGCCCGCACCCGCGATGTGGCCGGAGACCAGCAGGTCGCGCACCGCCAGCTCGTCGACCAGCCCGCCGCGCGCGCAGTTCACGATGCGCACGCCCTTCTTGGTCTTCATCAGGTTGGCGCGAGAGAGGATGTTCTTGGTCTGCTCCGTGAGCGGCGTATGCACGGTGATGAAGTCGGCCCGCGCCAGCACCTGGTCGAGCGTCGCCTTCTCCACGCCAAGCTCGGTGGCGCGCTGGTCGCTCAGGAACGGATCGTAGGCCACGACGCGCATCTTGAGGCCGATGGCGCGCTCCGCCACGATCGAGCCGATGTTGCCGCAGCCGATCAGGCCCAGCGTCTTGAAGCTGAGTTCGGTGCCCATGAAGCGGTTCTTTTCCCACTTGCCGGCCTGGGTCGAGGCATTGGCCTCGGGCACCTGGCGGGCGACCGCGAACATCAGCGCGATGGCGTGCTCGGCCGTGGTGATGGCGTTGCCGAACGGCGTGTTCATCACCACGACGCCGTTGGCGGTGGCGGCCTTGATGTCGACATTGTCGACGCCGATGCCGGCACGACCCACGACCTTGAGGTTCTTGGCCTCGGCCAGAACCTCGGCCGTGACCTTGGTTGCCGACCGGATCGCGAGGCCGTGATAGTTGCCGATGATGGCGCGCAGTTCGGCCGGCTTCAGGCCCGGCTTGAAATCGACGTCGCAACCGCGCTCCGAGAAAATCTCGACAGCGCGCGGGGAAAGCTCGTCGGAAATGAGAACTTTAGGCTTGGCCATTTTCCAGGACTCCTCGTTCGAACTCTCCTCCCCTTCGCGGACTCCGCGGAGGGGAGGTGTCGCCGTCTGCGGCGACGGAGGGGTCATGACCCCTCCGCCCCGTATGACAGGGCACCTCCCCC
>NZ_HE997181.1:2799674-2877653 GCF_000312425.1 Reyranella massiliensis 521
GATGACGGGGGAGGAGAAAATCACGCCGCTTGTTTGCCGAACTCGCGCTCGATCTCGCCGTAGGCCCAGTCGAGCCACGGCAGCAGGGCTTCGAGGTCGCTCTTCTCGACCGTGGCGCCGCACCAGATGCGCAGGCCCGGCGGGGCGTCGCGGTAGGAGCCGACGTCGTAGCCCGCCTTCTCGGTCTCGAGCAGGTCGGCCATCTTCTTGGCCGCCGCCGCCTGCTTGTCGGCCGGCAGAGCGGTGAACCATGGCGCGGAAATGACGAGGCACACCGAGGTGTTGGAGCGCACGGTCTTGTCGGCCGCGAGGAAGGCGGCCCACTTTCGGTCCGCCACGAACTTTTCGAGCACGCCGAGGTTGGCCTCGGAGCGCGCCATCAGGCCCTTCAGCCCGCCGACGCTCTCGCCCCAGCGCAGGCCGTCGATCGCGTCTTCGACGCAAAGCATCGACGGCGTGTTGATCGTCTCGCCCTTGAAGATGCCTTCGGAGAACTTGCCGCCCGAGGTCAGGCGGAAGATCTTCGGCATCGGCCAGGCCGGCGTGTAGCTCTCCAGGCGCTTTACCGCGCGCGGGCTCAGCACCAGCATGCCGTGCGCGCCCTCGCCGCCCATCACCTTCTGCCAGGACCAGGTGACGACATCGAGCTTCTGCCACGGCAGGTCCATGGCGAAGACGGCCGAAGTCGCGTCGCAGATCGCAAGACCTTCGCGGTCGTCGGCGATCCAGTCGCCGTTCGGCACCTTCACGCCGGAGGTCGTGCCGTTCCAGGTGAAGACGACATCGTGCGTCCAGTCGACCGCCTTGAGGTCGGCGATCTGGCCATACGGCGCCTTCAGCGTGCGCACGTCCTTGAGCTTGAGCTGCTTCACGACGTCCGTGACCCAGCCTTCGCCGAAGCTTTCCCAGGTCAGCATGTCGACCGGCCGCGCACCGAGCAGCGACCACAGCGCCATCTCGACCGCGCCGGTATCCGACGCCGGCACGATGGCGATGCGATAGTCCGCCGGAATGCCCAGTACACTGCGCGTGCGATCGACCGCTTCGACAATCTTCTTCTTGCCGAGCTTGGATCGGTGGGACCGCCCTGTGGCGGCATCGTTGAGAGCTTGGGGCGTCCAGCCAGGACGCTTGGCGCAGGGTCCGGATGAAAAATCGGGACGCGCCGGACGCATGTTCGGCTTAGTCATCATAACCTCTCCCTTACAGAAGAGCTGCACTCCGGTGGGGGAGCGTGGCCCGGCGCCGATATACGGGGAGAGGCGCGTTCCGTCAATGTGGGGCGATTGTCGCAAGCCCGATTTTCTGGACTGCTCCAAGAACGTTTCGGCGCGATTGCCCGTTAGAGCCTTTTCATCATCTGAACGATCGAGTCGGCGGCCTGGTCGGGTGTCGTTGCTCCAGTATCGATGCGCATCGCCGGCTGCGGCATGGCCTGCATGCAAGTGTCCATAGAGCTTCGCAGGTCGCGAAGGATCTCCGTGGATCGAAGCTTGCCGAAAGCACCGCGATCGGGGGCAACGAGGCGGCGTTCCTGCTCCTCCGGCCCTACATCCAACGCCACATAGGTCACTTCACCGCCAGCCGCTTCAACCAAACGAGAGATGCGATCCGGGAAGTCGTTGGCGACGGTAGGTTCCGGAGCGAAGGTGAAGACAAGGGATCGCCCCGTCCTGGCCGCTGTCGAGATTGTTTCGATCCAGAAGCGTTCGCGTAAGTCGATGAACTCCTGCGAGCCGAACGGGAATACCGCGGCAACGGCATCGACGATCAGATGATTGTGGAACAGCGACAGGCCGGTTCGTTCAGCGACGAGCCGGGCAATGGTCAGCTTTCCCGACGCAACAGGACCATAGATGAAGAGCAAACGCATGATGCGACTGCCTACATCTTCCGCCCTTGCACTTCCACTCCTTCAAATGTCAGCCGACACCATTCGATGAACGCAGCGACTATTGCGCGGCGATGGCGGCGGCGGGCGGCACGTAGACTTCGGCGGGCGCGTTGTCGAGTTCGGCAATCTGGCGGTCGAGTTCGCGTTGCACGTATTGCGCGAACGGACCGAGGTGGAGGTAGAGCACGAGCTGGATCAGGCAGGCTTCCAGCGCCGCCGGATTCTTCTTCGCCACCTCGACGACGGTGCGCCAGAACGGGCGACGAAGCTGCGGGCGCAGGATGTTCATCTGCACCATGATCTTCGCGAGCGCGACGGCCTCGCGCCAGCCGATCTTCTTCGGCGCGCCGTCGCCCAATGTCGGGCGGCGCAGCGCCAGCGCCACGGTACGCACGCGGTCGAAATAGGCGTCGGGCGCATAGACCGAGGCCAGGATCTCGCGATAGTCGGCGAGGATCTCGCGGCGCGGCCGCTTCGGGATGAAGTTGATGCCGGCGGTGCATTGATCGCCGCTGAAGTCGCTCTGGAACGGCAGCAGGCGCTGCTCCTTGTCGAGGCGGCGATGGAGCTGCGTGTTGGGCAGCGCCGTCAGCAGGCCGACCATGGCGGCGGGAATGCTGGTCGCCTCGATGCAGTCGATCATGCCTTCGGCGACATCGCCCTTCTCCGTGTCGAAGCCGACGATGAAACCGGCAATGACGAAGATGCCGGCGGCGTAGATCCTGTGCACGCTCTCGGCCAGGCTGCGCCGCGTGTTCTGCTTCTTGCGCGTCGAGACCAGCGTATCGGTATCGGGACTCTCGATGCCGACGAACACCACGAAGAAGTTGGCGCGCGCCAGCATCTGCAGAAGCTGCGCGTCGTCGGACAGATTGATCGACGCCTCGGTCGAGAACATGAACGGATAGCCGCGCTCGGCCTGCCACTGCTCCAGCAGCGGCAGGAAAAGCTTCAGCGCCTTCTTGTTGCCGATCAGATTGTCGTCGACGAAATCGACATGGCCGCGATGGCCGGTGTCGTAGAGCGCCTGCAGCTCGGCCAGCATCTGCTCGTTGGTCTTGGAGCGCGGCACGCGGCCGTAGAGTTCGATGATGTCGCAGAACTCGCAGTTGAACGGACAGCCGCGCGAGAACTGCACGCCGACATAGAGATAGTCGCGGGCGTTGATCAGGTCGAAGCGCGGCACCGGGCTGGCGGTGACGTCGGCCGTGAACTTCTCCGCCCGGAGCCTGCCTCTGCGCTCGCCGCGATTCCACGCTGCGACGAATTCCGAGATGATGCCCTCGGCCTCGCCCAGCACCAGGAAGTCGGCGGCGTCGTAGATTTCCGGACACGAGGTCGAATCGGGACCGCCCACCACCACGGGCTTGCCCGCCTCCCGGCAGAGCCGGATCACGTCGAGCGCATCGACCCGCTGCGGCAGCATGCCCCCCGTCATCACGACATCGGCCCAGGCGAGATCGGCCGGCTTCAGCGTGCGGACGTTGCGATCGACCAGCCGCATGGTCCATTCCTGCGGCAGCAGCGCCGCCAGGGTCAGGAGCCCGAGCGGCGGCGTCGGACATTGCGCACCGTAGATCTTGCAGGCCGCCCTCAGGCTCCAGAACGAATTCTCGTTGAAGCGAGGGAAGACCATGAGCACTTTCAAGCTCATTCTTCCTCCAGTTTGGTGGAGTAGGTCGCAGGCTTCGAGAGGCGACAGTACAGGCCCGCTGAGACCTCCTCAACCTGCCCCTTGCCGTCCTTCCTGCCGCCCCCTCCTTGCTGCTCCCCATGGCGGCGCCAATCGGCTATCAAGCGGCATCATGACTTCAAACGACAACGACCATCGTGGCCTCCTGCCGGCTGGCCTCGCCGATCTTCTGCCCCCGGATGCGACGCGCGAGGCCCGCGCCATCGACGTCGCCATCGAGCGCTTTGCGGCCTTCGGTTACGAGCGCGTGAAGCCGCCCATGGTCGAATTCGAAGAGTCCCTGCTGGGGGGGCCCGGCGCGGCGCTCGCCTCGCAGACCTTCCGGCTGATGGATCCCGTTTCGCAGCGCATGATGGGCGTGCGGCCCGACATGACCGTGCAGGTGGCGCGCATCGCCGTCACGCGGCTGAAGCACGAGCCGCGGCCGTTGCGCCTCTCCTACGGCGGCAACGTCATCCGCGTGCGCGGCAGCGCCTTGAAGCCCGAACGCCAATTCGCGCAGGTCGGTTCCGAGCTGATCGGTGTCGACAGCGCCGAAGCCGATGCCGAAGCCGTGCTGCTCACGGTCGATGCGCTGCGCGCCATCGGCGTCGCCGAACTTTCGGTGGACCTCAACCTGCCGACCCTGGTGGCCACCGTCGCCGCCGGCCTGAAGCAACCGGCCGAGGCGATGCAGAAACTCCGCCGCGCGCTCGACCGCAAGGACGAAGGCGCCATCGCCAAGGCCTCCACCGACAAGAAGGTGACGGAGATGTTCGCGGGCCTGCTGCGCGCGGCGGGTCCGGCCGATCAGGGCATTGCCCAGCTCGGCAAACTCAAGCTCCCCGCCGCGGCGGCCGCCGAAGCCGCACGGCTTGCCGAGGTGGTGAAGCTCATCCAGGCGGCCGAGCCCGACCTGCCGCTCACCATCGATCCGGTGGAGTATCGCGGCCTCGAATATCAGACCGGCGTTTCCTTCTGCGTGTTCGCGCTGAAGGGGCGCGAGGAACTGGCGCGCGGCGGCCGCTATTCCGCGGGCTATCCCGAAGACGGCGTCAGCGAACCGGCAACCGGCTTCACGCTCTACATGGACGCCGTGCTGGCCGCCTCCGAGGCCCCGCCCGAACGGCCACGCCTCTATGTCGAGTTGGGCACGCCGTGGCGCGACGCGGCCCCGTGGCAGGCCAAGGGCTATGCCGTCGTGCGCGCGGTCTTGGCCGCGCCCGAACCTCGCGCCGAAGCCAAGCGCCTGCGCTGCAGCCACGCCCTGATCGACGGAGACGCGGTGCCGCTGTAGCAGGGCCGGCGACGATCCGAACTTTCGCCTCTGCGCAGGACGATCGAACAAATGATGGCGCAGCGTCGACCCGGCTACACCCGCACGGAAGCCACCATCGCCGCCGCCGCCGATCGCGAGATCGTGCCCGGAATTCTGTTTGCCGCGCTCAACCTCTCCTACGGTTTCGGAGAGGTCCGCAACTATTCGACCGGCCTGTACCTCGATGGATCGGAACTGGCCTTCTCGGCGGCAGCCACCGCCCGGCTTTGGGAGGGCGTCTATCTGGGCGGCGAGGTGCGTTACCGGCGCGGCTTCGATGCCCTCGCCTTCGGGAATCTGACGGGGCAAGCCGTCTTTCTGGGGCCGACCTTCTACGCCACTTTGGGAAAGGGGGTATCCCTGTCCGGCGCCTGGAACATTCAGGCCTGGGGGCAGACGACGGGCCTCGATCCGACGCTGGACGTGGCGCTGTTCCAGCGGCAGATGTTCAAACTCCGCCTCGCCATCGACCTCTAGAGAAACGACGGACCGGGCGGCAAGCCCGCGCGCCTCGGCCGGCGGCAAACCGGCAGCGACCGTGCATGGGCTTGGCTGCGCCAAAAGGCCGGGCCCCCACCCCCTGCGGAGGACGCATTTGACCTCGCCCGAGGCGGGGGGAAGTGCTATCCGACCTCACGCCTCTCCGGCATCGGCCCCGGGGAGGCGTTTTCATGTGTGAAGGGACAGTGGAATGGCCAACGTGGCAGTGATCGGCGCCCAATGGGGCGACGAGGGCAAGGGCAAGATCGTGGATTGGCTCAGCGAGCGCGCCGAGGTGGTGGTGCGTTTCCAGGGTGGCCACAATGCCGGCCATACGCTCGTCATCGGCAACCAGACCTACAAGCTGGCGCTCCTGCCGTCGGGCGTGGTGCGCAAGGGCAAGCTCTCGATCATCGGCAACGGCGTCGTGGTCGATCCCTGGCACTTCCTCGAAGAGGTGAAGAAGGTGACGAGCCAGGGCGTTTCCGTGACGCCCGAGACGCTGAAGATCGCCAACCACGCCGTGCTGATCCTGCCGCTGCACCGCGATCTCGACGGCTGGCGCGAAGACGTGCCCGGCACCATCAAGATCGGCACCACGCGCCGCGGCATCGGCCCGGCCTACGAGGACAAGGTCGGCCGCCGCGCCATCCGCGTCGGCGATCTCGGCGAACCCGAGGTGTTGGAGAAGAAGGTCAACACCCTGCTGGCGCACCACAATGCGCTGCGCCAGGGGCTGGGCCGGCCGACGGTCGACGCCAAGCAGCTCCTCGCCGACCTGATCGAACTCGCGCCCAAGATCCTGCCCTTTGCCGAAGACGTATGGGAGCGGCTCGACGCGCTGCGCGCCGACGGCAAGCGCATCCTGTTCGAGGGCGCGCAGGCCACGATGCTCGACATCGACCACGGCACCTACCCGTTCGTCACCTCGTCGAACACGGTGGCGGCGCAGGCGATGATCGGCTCGGGCATGGGCAACGGCGCCGTGGGCTATGTGCTGGGCATCGCCAAGGCCTACACGACACGCGTCGGCGACGGCCCCTTCCCCACGGAGCTGACCGACGAGATCGGCCAGGGCCTGGGCGACCGCGGCAACGAGTTCGGCACCAACACCGGCCGCCGCCGCCGCTGCGGCTGGTTCGATGCGGTGATGGTGCGCCAGGCGGTGAAGCTGAACGGCATCGACGGCATCGCGCTCACCAAGCTCGACGTGCTGGACGGCATGTCGGAGATCAAGGTCTGCGTCGGCTACGAGCTGGACGGCAAGCGCATCGAGCGCTTTCCCTTCACCATGGGCGCGCAGGCCAAGATCAAGCCGGTCTGGGAAACCTTCGAGGGCTGGAGCGAAAGCACCAGGGGCGCGCGCTCCTTCGCCGAGCTGCCGGCCACTTGCATCAAGTACGTGCGCCGCGTCGAGGAACTGGTCGGCTGCCCGGTAGCGCTGCTCAGCACCAGCCCGGAGCGCGAAGACACGATCCTCATGACCGATCCGTTCCGCGATTAGGCGGGACCGTCACGACCCGGATGGTGCTGGCCCGCTCGATCCAGCGCCATCCGCTCCAACCTTTTTGCATCATATCGAGTCTTCGATGCAGTGATTCCAAGAGAAGATTGCACTGCGTCCACGCGTTGTCCGCTACCTGACGAACCTTGGCATCGAGGCGTGCAAACAAAGCCGCCAGATATGCGTCCGATAGGCTTATTCGTCGGAAGAATCGCTCTCTTCATCGAACGCTGCTCACACCGTGTGATTTTGTCGTGATATCGTCCGCGCGATTTCGGATTACCTCGGAATCGTTGTGTGAGCAGACGGAGCGCTGGATGGCTACTTTCACTGTCGTGAACCTCAATGACAGCGGTGCGGGTTCACTACGAGCAGCCATCGAAGCCTCCAATGCCGAACCAGCCGGCGTCACCAACACCATCGAGTTCGCAGTAACGGGAACGATCGTCCTGGGAAGCGACCTGCCGTCGCTCACCAGGCCGGTGGATATCGTCGCCGGCAACCCGGCCACGGGGAACCCGCCGACCGTCGGGATCGACTTCAACGGCAATGCCGGCCTGGTCTTCGCGGCCGGTTCGGAAGGCTCGGAGCTGGTCGGCCTGTCGCTGGGCAATGCAACCGGCAACGGCGTCACCCTCCATGCCGGCAGCATCACCCTCAACAACAACTATATCGGCCTCGCCCTCGACGGTTCGGCCGCCGGCAACACCGGCGACGGCGTGTTCGTGGCTGCCACCTCGTCCGGCAACAATCTAGGTTTCAACCCCGACGCGGCGACCCTGGCCGAGAGCGGCCAGCCCGCGACCGGCGTGGTGTCCAACGTCATCTCGGCCAACGGCGGCAACGGCATCACGCTGAACGGCGCCGACAACAACGAAATCGTCTCCAACCGGATCGGCACCAGCACCGACGGCAACACCGCGATGGCCAACGGCGGCCACGGCATCTGGCTGACCAACGGCGCGACCGGCAACATGATCGGCGGCGCCGTCGCCGGCAACGACGCCAGCGGCGACCAGAACAACCCGACGGGCAACAAGGGCAACATCGCCGACGTCGTCGTGGTGACGCCGCCGCTCGGCAACCTGGTGTCCGGCAACGGCGGCAACGGCATCCAGATCGACACCGGCTCGAACAGCAACACACTCAGCGGCAACTTCGTCGGCACGACCGCCAACGGCCTCGCCGCCCTCGGCAACACCGGCGACGGCGTCGCCATCCTCGAGTCCGATTCCGTGACCTTGAGCGGCTGCGTCTTCGTCGACAATCCGTTCATCTATTACAACGTCATCGGCGGCAATCTCGGCAACGGCGTCCACGTCACCAATGCCGACAACGTCGTCATCCAGGCCAACTTCCTGGGCCTCGGCGCGGACAACAACACCATCGTCGGCAACCAGCTCGACGGCCTGCTGATCGACGGCAATTCACGCAACACCCAGGTGGGCGGCGTCATCCCGCTCGGCAACGTCATCTCGGGCAACGTCCAGAACGGCATCGAGGTAGCGGACACGGCGAGCGGCTTCAGCACGCTCAATACCTTCGGCGGCACCACGGCATTCTTCGGCGCCGCGCCGAACGGGGCCAACGGCATCCTGGTCACCTCGACCGGCGGCAACCAGACGATCCAGACCAACGTCATCTCGGGCAATACCGGCAACGGCATCGAGATTTCCGGCAACGCCTGGGGCGTCTCCATCGTGCCCAACATCGTCGGCCTCGACACCCGCGGCGACGGCGCCTTCCCCAACGGCGGTTCGGGCATCGTCTTCTCGGGCAATGCGCACGACAATTTCGTGGGCGGCACCGACCTCATCGGCAACCTGTCGGTGATCCGCCAGAACACCGTTTCCGGCAATGCGGGCTACGGCATCGAGATCACCGGCACCGCCTACAACAATGTCATCGCCGACAGCGCCATCGGCACCAACATCCAGGAGCTGGCGGCGATCGCCAACGGCCTGGGCGGCGTGCTGGTATCGAGCACCGGCGTCGGCAACATCGTGGGATCGCCATTGGTCGGCTGGACGCCGCTGCCCTCGCCCGCCGTTTCGTATAACGTCATCAGCGGTAATACCGGCCCCGGCGTCACCCTGGCCGCCGGCACCAACTACAATGCCGTCATCAACAACTATATCGGGCTCAACATCGTGGCCCAGCCGGTGCTGCCGAACGGCGGCGGCGCGATCCAAAACGACGGCGGCGTCAACCTGATCTACGGCAACGGCGCCCACGGGGCGCTGCCCTGGCAGTCGCCGACCGGGCAGCTCGAATCGCTGTTCATCGGCTGGTTCGGCCGCGCCGCCGATCCCGTGGGCTTCCGCCAGGACATGGAAGAGGTGCTGAGCCTGATGCTGGGCGGCGATTCGATTGCCGCGGCGATGCTGAAGGCGTCGGAGGACTTCGCCGCCTCGCCGGCAATCGGCATCTATGCGCCACTGGCCAGCCTGACCACGCCGGTCACGTCGCCCACTCTGGAGCAGATCGCCCTCACCAACGGCTTCATCAACCAGAGCTTCAACAATCTGTTCGGCCGCAACGCCACCACCTCCGAACAGACGATCTGGCGCGAGGCGTTCTTCGACGGCGCCATCCCCTTCGCCAATCTCGTCTACGACATCGCCTCCTCGGCGCAGAACAACGACGTCGTGGCGATGAACGCCAAGATCCTCGCGGCGTCCTATTTCACGACCGCCTTCGCGTCCACGCCGCTCGACCCGCCGAGCCTCGCCGAAATGCAGGGCGCGGTCTCGGGCGTCACCAACGGCACGACGCTGTTCAACTCGCAGGCCGCCACCGACGCCCTGATGAGCGGCACGCACACCCAGGTCGAGTATCAGTCGATCCTCGAGCCCGGCAACATCACCACCGGCGTGCGCGCCAGCCTCGACGGCACCGTCATCCTGACCGGCAGCAAGACCGTGGAAGGCTCCACCGGCACCGAGGCCTATCTTTATCACGGGCCGCTGAACAACACGGCCGCCGGCGAGTTCTACGTGCTCGATCCGACCTTCGCCGGCCAGACCGTGACGACGGCGACCTTCTACGGCCCCGACACGGCGATCTTCACGCCTGGAATCGGCCTCGGCAACGTGCGGGCGGTCGGCAGCTATCAGTATGCCGAGAATCCGGCCGGCGTCTTCAATCACGGCATGATCTACGAGGGCCCGATCACCGGCATCGGCGGGACCTGGACCGAGGTCACCGTTCCCTCGAACGGCGTCAATGTCGTGGGCGGCGTGACGGTGCCCGGCACGGTCGCCAACACGATCCTGCACAGCACGCAGGGCAACCTCGTGGTCGGCAACTACGATATCTCGGGGCCGGGCGGCATCCTGCTCGGCGCCAACGGCTTCATCTACAACATCGCCACCGGCCAATACACGTTGATGAACGTCAACGGCAGCTACGACAACCTGACATCGCTGTACGGCATCTGGCAGAACGGCGTCGGCAGCGACACCTACACCATCGCCGGCGGATCGAAGGACGGCACCGGCCTCAACGCGGCGTTCCTGCAGACCTACAACGCCTCCACCGGCGAATTCTCCAACCTCACCTTCTACAACGGCTTCAACAAGGCCGGTGGCCTGCTCACCCACTTCGAGAACATCACGGCGGTTCCTGGCGGCTTCAATCTGGTCGCCACCACCGACAGCGGCCCTGCCATGGCCGCGATCACGCTCAACCCCGACGGTACGTTCGGCGACGCGGTATGGACTGCCATCCAGCTCCCGGGCAGCGAGCTGCTGACCGGCAACATTGCCTACCAGAACGTGGTCGGCGGCATCTACAACACCGGCGATTCGGATACGGTCGCGACCTATCTGGGCGTCGTGCAGCAGTCCTACGTGAACACCGACGGCGGGCTGATCATGCCCGTCGGCTCGCACGACTTCTCCTACTCGCTGTCGGTCCACGGCAGCATCGGCGCCACGATCACCGGCTCGACGACGGCCGGCAACGTGCTGGGTGGCTCGATCGGCAACGACAAGATCACCGGCACCGCGAGCCTTGTGCTGGCCGACACGATCTATACCGGCGGCGGCGCCGACACGATCATCCTGGCGGCCGGCCACACCGCAAGCACCCGCGTCCAGCTCTTCGCCGGCAACAGCCTCACCAATGCTGACGCCCTGCAGCCGGGTTCGTCGGTGTCGCCGATCACCGGCAGCGTCGTCGATGCCAACGACATCCCGCAGCTCGGCTGGTGGGGCCAGGCGACCGGCCAGCTCGGCGGGCCGGTGACCAATGCCAGCACCAACGGCGGCATGGGCACCGGCACCAGCGCGGACATGACGACGGTCCAGAACTTCGTCGTCGGTTCGGGCGGCTCGGGCGACATGATCGACATCTCGCTGGCCGCCTTCAGCAACCTCATCCGCTCCGCCGACGGCGATGCGCCGCGGCCCGGCGCAGCCATCTTCAGCAACATCGTCGGCCCCGGTGGCACGATCACCGTCGACGACGCCACGGTCATTCGCATCGACAGCCCCGGCGGCTTCGTGGGCGCGGCCGACCTTGCCGCTGCCCTCCAGGCCAACCCCATCACCTTCGCAGGTCCGCAGGACGGGGCGCTGAACCACTATCTCGTCGCCTACCAGGACACCGGCGGCAATGTCCGCATCGCCGACATGAGCATCCAGGGCGGCGGCGGCTCCTTCACGGACACCGCCGGCGGCTCCACGCTCGCGATCTCCGATATGGCGCAGCTCCAGGGCGTCACGCTCTCCTCGCTGCAGACCTCGAACGTCAACCTGCTGGCCGGTACTGCGGTCGAGCATTCGAGCTATCTCGACTTCACGGGCTGGCGCATCAACGACGCGACCAGCGTGATGGATGCCTACGGGCTTGAGGCGAGCGACGTCTCGGAAGCGACGTTCGCCGGCCTCAACGTCGCGCTGATCCTCGACCGCGCCCAGGACCCGACGGCGCTGCTGGCCGAGGACTGGGGCACGCGCCAGCAGACGCTGGCCGAAATGAACGACAACGGTACGCTGTGGACCACCTACGGCGCCGACCAGACGCTCTACAATTCCGTCGTCGAGCAACTGACGACCACTTACGGCCTGACGATCCTCGACGGCACCGATTCGGCGAACAAGGGCGACTATGTCTCCTCCGCCGAGTCGCGGACCATCTGGGTCGAACTCAACACTGCGGAGCAGTTCGCCAGCCTGTTCGGCACGACGCTCTACCAGAGCACGCAGGAGGACAACGAATTCGTCTTCTGGAACGGCGACCTGCTGTTGCCGGAAGAATGGAACATCCAGGGCCTGTGGTTCGACACCGAGAATGTGCCGCCGCCGTCCAACATGACGCCCGGCGTTTCGACGACCTTGCCGCAGGGCGCGCAGAGCCCCGGCAACAATTCGAGCCTGGGCCTCACGCTCTCGCCGCAGCAGATTTCCGAGCTCTACAACTTCCCGCTGGCCGGTCTGGACGTGGAGACCGGCGCGATCGGCCTGATCGAGCCGGGCATCGGTTCGGCTCTGCATCCCAGCCAGACCAAGACGTTCCAGGAATTGCTGACCGAATATCTCGCCTCGGTGGGCCAGACCGGCAACGGCACCGTCTCGGTCCAGGGCGAGAACGGCCAGACCTACAACAGCGGCGCGGGCGAACGTTCGCTCGATGTTGGCGTGGTGGCCAGCATCAATCCGAACAGCGACATCTATCTGTTCAACGGCTCGGGCTACAACGGCAACGCCGACGCCTCGACCTTCACGGCGATCCAGAGCGCGCTGTGGGATCCCGCGCTGACGGCCGCGGTGCTCTCCAGCTCGTTCGGCGACGACCAGAGCATGAGCCCGAACTCGCCCTTCTACGCGGCGTACCGGCAGCTCCAGCTCGACGCGGCATTAAAGAACGTCTCGCTGTTCAACGCGCTGGGCGACGGCGGATCGGGCAACGAGACCGGCAACGGCCTCACCAACCTCTCCTACAACGAGACCAGCCCGTACAACGTGATGGTCGGCGGCACGTCGTTCTCGACCTTCGACGCCGCCGAGAATGACGTCACGCTCAACCCGTCGCTGGTCGCGCCGGCGCTCGCCAACGACCAGGCGACGCTATGGCGGCTGATGGCCGGCGGCCTGACCGCCCTGCCGCAGAACCTCGCCGCGCTGCAGACCTTCGCCGAAACGGTGTGGAACCAGTATTTCGTCGTCGGCAACCACATCACGATCAGCAACTCGCCGTTCGAGGGCGGCTATCTCGTCAACACCACGACCTCCGGCGGCGTCGACCCGACGCAACCGATTCCGGACTATCAGCTTGCCTACGGCCTGCGGCCGGTCACCTCCGACCCGACCGCGCAGACGGGCCGCGGGGCGCCGGACGTTTCGGCCAATGCCGGCGGCAACCTCTCCTACCTCACGCCCAACGCCGACATGGTGGGTACCGGGCCGGACGGCGGCACCAGCGCCGCCACGCCGCTCTGGGCCTCGCTCGGCGTGCAGCTCAACACGATCTTCGCGGATCAGGGGCTGCCCAACCTCGGCTACATGAACGACCTGCTCTACATCGCCTCCGCGATCGCCCCGGCGGCGTTCAACGACATCACCATGGGCAACAACACCTCGTCGTTCACCCTGGGCGGCAGCTACCACTCCAATGGCACCGACCTGACGCCGACCGGCTTCGGCTATTCGGCGATTCCTGGATACGACCTGGCGACCGGCCTCGGCTCGCCCAACGGCGTCCTGCTGGCCCGTGCGCTGACCACCATTGCCCATGCCCAGACCACCTACGCCGACAGTCCCGACATGCTCGACGCCGCGGGCGACGGCTGGGCGAGCGGCGCCAGCCAGAGCCTGCTGTTCCAGACCATGTCCGCCGGCAGCGCGATGGTCGGGCTCGACCTCGGCGGCAGCTCGGTCGATTTCCTGAGCGGCGCCTCCTCCACCTACGCCTGGACCGCGCGGCTGGCGCAGCAATCCCTGCAGGCCGATTTCGATCCCGCCCTGGTGCGGCTGTTCGACAAGGCCGGCCAGGGCGCGGTGATGCAGGCGTCGGTCTCGGCCGGCGAGAGTGTCGGCGTGTCGATCAATGCCTCGGAGGCCGACGCGATCCAGGGCTCGCTGAGCAGCCCCTTTGGCTTCGCCGACTTCGTGACCGGCACGAGCGCCGTGCGTGTGGCACGCCCGGTCGCCGTGGCCGAGACCGTGAACGGCCTCGACGATCAGGTTGCCGTCGTGCGGGTGCGCCAGAACGGCGAGGACAAGCTGTCCCTCAGCCTCTACCGGGTCGACGATCTCTCTGGAACGATCGGCGGACTGGCGCCGGGTGACGCGGGCTATGCCGCCGCCGCCCAGGGCCGCGCCTACCAGTTCACGAGCGGCGGAAATGCGCTGGCCGGACCGGGCTACGGCAACTACACCCAGGCCGGGCTGAGCAATGTCGACTCCGGCGACCTGATCGCCATGCAGCTCACCAACCAGACGTCCGGCTCGACCTTCTGGGCATTTTCCCAGGCCAACGAGAGCGCCGGCGGCCAGAACGTCAACCACGTCTGGAACTACGGCCTCAACACATGGGGCTGGGAGGACGTGCGTGGCGGCGGCGACCACGACTACAACGACCTGCTGGTGCAGCTCGACTTCACCAGCTCCTACGGGAACGGCTGGCTGGTGTGACCGTCACGCTGGCCTGTACCGGAGAGCCGGTTCGGGCTATCTGATCGGTCAGTGGAGTATCTCAAGGAATTGGTGAACCGGGCCGGCCTCGGCGCCTGGGAAACGTGGAGCACGCAGTATCGCGTGCTCGCCGTCGTCGTGGGCCTGCTGGTCGCCTACTGGGCCCTGCGGATCGTCCTGCCGACAGTGCTGCGCATCCTGCGGCCCGTCATTTTCCTCGGCTTCGTCTTCATTGCCGTCTGGGCGCTGTTTCCTACCGAGACCTGCTCCTTCGAGATCCTCTCGAAGGTGCCGGTCCTCTGCGCCAAGCAGTAGCGGCCGGCCCGGCCCTTCAGCGGGCCATGAGCTCGTCGAAGCGATCCAGATAGTCGCGGGCGTGCGCCTTGTAGTCGGCGCCGGGCACATGCAGGTGCGCGTCCGACACCATCGCCCACATCGCCTCGCGCAGGGCGCTCGCCGCCTTCATGGCCTCGAAGGAGCGGCGGACCGCCGGCGTCGCCCCGCCCTCGAAGTAGGCGTCGAGCAGGGCCGTGTCGTCGGCTTCGGTGAAGGCGCCGTTGGACGAGAGGTTGGCGAGATCGAACAGGGGCGTACCGAAGCCGCCATATTCCCAGTCGATCAACCAGAGCCGCTTGCCGTCGTCCATCACGTTGCCCGGCAGCAGGTCGTGATGACCGAATACGACCGGCATCGGCGCCTGCCGGTGCTCCAGCCGCTCGGCCGCTTCTAGGTAGCGCGGCAGATCGGGCGCGAACGGGCTCTCCGCCACCGCGATGGAGCGGGCATAGTCGCGGATCACGCGGAAGACGGAGAAGAAGTTGGGCGGTCCGGCGATGTGTCGGCCGACCTCGCGATGGCAGCGCTTCAGGAGCGGCGCCAGGCGGCCGATGTCGGCGCGCAGGTCGGCCTCGGTGAAGGTCCGCGCATCGAGGTGGCGCATCACCATCAGGCTCGGTTCGAGATGGACGATTTCGGGCGACAGGCCCGCCGCATGGGCCGCCTTGGACGCGGCGCGCTCTCGGTCGCGGAAGACGTGGTGGACGGGAATGTCCTCGCCGCAGCGCACGACGAACTTTTCGCGGCCGTCATCCGCAACATAGGAGATGTTCGTCAGGCCGCCGGTCAGGAGCGAGAGCGCGACCGGCCCGCGCCAGCACGGCAGGCGCTCGATCCTCCGCTCCAGGTCTTCCTCCGGCTTTCGCATCGCGGCGTCGCCTTTCACCAGCCTGCACGGGATCATTCCACGGCCTGCACGCCCGCGCTACGGTCGCCCCCGAATTGAAGAAGGAGCAGGCCCCCATGCCCGACGCACGCGTCACCAACACCATCACCGGCCGCGACGCCTTTCTGCGCGTGCTGAAGGACGAAGGCGTCTCCAAGATGTTCGGCAATCCCGGCACGACCGAACTGCCGATCATGCATGCGCTCTCCTCGGCGCCGGAGATGGGCTATGTGCTCGGCCTGCAGGAAGCCATCGTGATCGCCATGGCCGACGGCTATGCCCGCGCCTCGGGCAAGCTGGTCTCTTGCAACGTCCATGTCGCGCCGGGTCTCGGCAACGCCATCGGCTCGATCTACACCTCGTTCATGTCGGGCACGCCGATGATCGTGACCGCCGGCCAGCAGGAACAGGGCCACGGCCTCACCGAGCCTCTGCTCTACGCGCCGCTGGTGCCGATTGCCCAGCCGGTCGTGAAGTGGGCCACCGAGGTCAACCGCATCGAGGACCTGCCGCGCATCCTGCGCCGCGCGGCCAAGGTCGCGACCACCGAGCCGACCGGCCCGGTCTTCATCTCGCTGCCGGGTGACATCCTGAACAACGAAGCCGCCATCGACATGGGCGAAGTGACCCGCGTCGACACCGCGGTACGTCCGAGCGACGCCGCGCTCGACCAGCTCGCCCGCCGCCTGCTCGCGGCCAGGAAGCCGGTGATCCTGGCCGGCCACGAGATCGCGACGTCTGATGCCTTCGCCGAGGCCGCGGCGCTCGCCGAGGCGCTGGGCGCGCCGGTACTGCAGCAGACCGTGGCCTGGGGCGCGCATTTCCCGTCGGAGCATCCCGCCTATCTCGGCGCGCTGAACCGCGACCAGAAGCATGTGCGCCGCGTGCTGTCCGACTACGACTTCATGCTCTGCGTCGGCGCCGACCTTTTGAAGATGTCGGTGTGGAGCGAGACCGAGCCGCTGCCCGAGACCACCAAGGTGGCGATGATCGGCCAGCGTGACTGGGAGATGGGCAAGAACTTCCCGGCCGAGATCGCGCTGCGCGCCGACGTGAAGGAAACGCTGAAAGCCCTCGTGCCGCTCCTGAAGAAGCTGGGCGGCACGGCGCTCGCCGACCGCGCCAAGGGATCGCTCGCCGAGATCGCGCCGCGCAACTGGAGCGCCCAGCGCGCGCAGCGCAAGGCCAAGCTCACCGCTCCTGCCGCCACCGACAAGCCGCTGCCGGCCGAATGGGTGATGATGCGCCTGAGCGAGAAGCTGCCCAAGGACGCCATCGTGGTCGAGGAAGGCCTCACCAGCACGACGACCTTGCCGAGCTACTTCCCCTTCCGCGACCGCAACAGCTTCTTCGGCAATGTCAGCGGCGGCATCGGCTGGGGCATCGCCGCCGCGGTCGGCGTGCAGATCGCCGAGCCCAAGCGCCGCGTCGTCGCGGTGATCGGCGACGGCAGCGCCATGTACTCCATCACCGCGCTGTGGAGTGCGGCCAACCAGAAGCTGCCGGTGATCTTCCTGATCACCAACAACGAGGGCTACCAGATCCTCAAGAACCGCCTGAAGCTGTTCCACGGCAACGACACGCCGATCGGCATGGATTTCAACGATCCGCCGATGAACATCACCGCCATTGCCCAGGGCTTCGGCGTCGCGGCAGAACGGGTCGACACGACCGCCGGCTTCGACGCCGCCCTCGACAAGGCGCTCGCCCGCACCGACGGCCCGACCTTGATCGAGGTGATGGTGAAGAAGGCTTGATACTGACTTCATGTCATCCTGAGCGTTAGCGAAGGATCTCATGCCAGTTGCCTCACCGACGGCAGGCGGCGATGAGATCCTTCGCTTCGCTCAGGATGACAATGAGGTCCGCGGCTAATCCGCCGCCTTCTCCTGCTTCTTGATCGCGGGCATCAGGCCGGTCGGGTCGATCAGCTTGCCGTGCACCAGCATGTTATGGGTGTGCGCGAGATGATGGAGCGCGAATGACGTCTGCATGGCGCTCACCCGGCCCTGCGCATCCTGGGCGGCATTCACGGCCTGCTTGACGAGCTTCAGCGCAAACAGCGGCTTCTGCGCGATGCGCTCCGCCATCGCGAGGCCGAACGTCTGCAACTCGGCTCGCGGCACGACGTGGTTCACCATGCCGACGCGATGAGCCTCTTGCGCGGTGAGCCAATCGGCCGTGAACAGGAACTCCTTGGCCTTGCGCACGCCCATCTCCCAGGGGTGGGCGAAGAACTCTGCGCCGCCCACGCCCATTGCCACCGTGTGGTCGAGGAACTCCGCATCCTCGGCCGCGACGATGAGATCGCAGGGCCACATCAGCATCAGGCCGCCGGCGATCACCTTGCCATGCACCAGCGCCAGCGTCGGCTTGGGAATGTTGCGCCAGCGTTCGCAGAAGCCAACGTAGATTTCCTGCTCGCGGGCATACTGCGCTTCGGCGCCGGGCTTGCCGAAGCCGCCCCAGGTGCCGACCGTCTCGTGCTTGGCCATGTTGCCGTGGCCGTCGACCTCGCGCAGGTCGTGACCCGAAGAGAAATGCGGACCGTTGGCCGAAAGCACGATCACCTTCACGCTGTCGTCGAGCGACGCGCGGTCGAAGGCCTCGTTCAGCGCATAGAGGAAAGCCGTGTCCTGGGCATTGCGCGTGTCGGCGCGGTTGAGGACGATGTGCGCAATGCCGGGCTTCGGCACGTCATACAGGATCGGATCGGTCATCTCTTCCTCCCGCGAACCAGGGTTGTTTTCGTTATGCCCACAGTAAAGCACACCTTCGTCGAGACACGCGGTTTCACCACTCACCTTGCGGAAGCCGGGCACGGCGCCCCGCTCCTCCTCCTGCACGGCTGGCCGGAGTTCTGGGCGACCTGGGAGCCGATGTTCGAGCGCCTGGCCGATCGCTGGCGCCTGATCGCGCCCGACTTCCGCGGCTTCGGCGACAGCGAGAATCCGGCATCAGGTCCCTCGGATCAGGCAGGACCAGACATCCTGGCCGACGATATCGCCGCGCTGATGGACAGGCTCGGAATCGCCAAGGCAGGCTTCGTCGGCCACGATGTCGGCGCCTTCGTCATGCAACGCTTGGCGCTGCGTCATCCCGACAGGGTCGCCGGGCTTTTCTTCTTCAACTGCGGCACGCATGGCGTCGGGGCGCGCTGGCGCGATCCCGCACAGATCAACGAGATCTGGTACCAGACCTTCCATCAGATGCCGTTTGCGTCCGCCATCGTCGGCGCTTCGCGCGAAACCTGCCGTGCCTACTTCCGGCATTTCCTCACGCACTGGTGCCATCGCAAGGATACCTTCGACGCCGTACTCGAACGCTGGGTCGATAACTTCCTGCGCCCCGGCAACCTGCAGGGCGGCTTCAATTGGTACATCTCGCAGAATGCCGGAAGGCTCGCGGTGATGTCCGGCACCGCGCCCAAGCCGCCCAAGATCACCCAGCCCGCGCGGGTGCTGTGGGGACGGCACGATCCCGTGCTGAAGTCGGCCTGGATCGACGTCGTGCCGGAGTATTTCGAGAATGTGGAGGCCAGCATCGCCGAGGAGGCCGGCCACTTCGTCCACTACGAGAGGCCCGATCTCGCCGCAGCAGAGATCGGGCGCTTCTTCGAGCGGATCGGCTACCGCTGAGGCGCTATTCCGCCGCCTGCGCGCGGGCGGGTTTGGCGAGTTCCTCGGCGATCTGGACCGCGTTCCATGCCGCACCCTTCAGGAGCTGATCGCCCGCGGCGAACAGCACGAGGCCGTTGGGGTTCGAGAGATCGCGGCGGATGCGTCCGACATGGATGTCGAGATCGCCACTGGCTTCAAGCGGCATCGGGAAGTGATTGGCGGCGGCATCGTCCACCACCTTCACGCCCGGCGCCTTCTCCAGCAACGCACGCGCCTCGGCAGGCGAGAGCGGCTTCTCGAGTTCCAGGGTGATCGCTTCCGAGTGCGCGCGCAGCACCGGCACGCGGATGCAGGTCGGCGTGATCGGGAGGTCGGGCATGTGGAACATCTTCCGCATCTCCTCGACCACCTTGTTCTCTTCCTCGTTGTAGCCGTTCTCGGCCACCTTGGTGTTGTGCGAGAAGACGTTGAAGGCGATCTGGTGCGGGAACACCGAACGCGTGATCTCCTTGCCCTCGCCGTACTGGCGCACCTGGTCTTCGAGCTCCTGCATCGCCGCGGCGCCCGCGCCCGAGGCCGACTGGTAGGTCGCGACCACGATGCGCTTGATGCCGGCGGCCTGATGGATCGGCCACACCGCCGTGGCGAGGATCGCCGCCGTGCAGTTGGGGTTGGCGATCACGCCCTTGTGCTGCGCGAGATCGCCCGCGTTCACTTCCGGCACGACCAGCGGCGTGTTGGGGTCCATACGAAACGCCGACGAATTGTCGATCACGACCGCGCCCGCCGCCTTGGCGGCCGGCACGAACTCGCGGCTGCGCGTGGCGCCGGCGCTGAAGAAGGCGATGTCCACGCCCTTGAAGGCGTCCGCAGTCAGTTCCTCGACCGGCCAGGTTTTGCCTTTGAACTCGAGCGTCTTGCCGACCGAGCGGGCCGAGGCGAGCAGCTTGAGGGAGGCAACGGGGAAGTTCCGTCGCTCGAGGACGCGGAGGATTTCGACACCCACCGCGCCCGTGGCGCCGACAATGGCGATGTTTTGAGCGTTCATGGCGCAACAATACAGGACCGCCCTCGAGGCCGGAACGAGGCAGCCCGCCGCGCCTTCAGTGTTCTTTCTCATCGCAGGCATGAGCCCCGTTGGGCCGGCCACCAGATATGCGGCCCCGGGCCCTTCCCGCCCCAACGAAAAGGGCCGGCCCCCCGAGGAGGCCGGCCCTTCCTTTTCGTGTCCTGGTCCGAAGCGCCTACCGCGCGCCGGCCGCCTCGACGGCGGGCCGGGTCGGCGGCCGCTGCGCAGCCTCGACCACCATGTTCTTCATGGCCTTCTGCAGCTTGTCGAAGGCGCGCACCTCGATCTGGCGCACGCGCTCGCGGCTGATGCCGTACTTGGAGCTCAGGTCCTCGAGCGTCTTGGGCTCGTCGACCAGACGGCGCTCCACGATGATGTGGCGCTCGCGGTCGGTGAGCTGCTTCAGAGCCGCGGCCAGCATGTGCTTGCGCTGGTTCAGCTCCTGGCTCTCGCCGAGGCGCGCTTCCTGGTTGGGCGAGTCATCGACCAGCCAGTCCTGCCACTCCATGTCGCCTTCCGCCTTCACCGGGGCGTTGAGCGACGAGTCCGGGGCGGCGAGGCGGCGGTTCATGTTCACCACCTCCTCCTCGGGCACGCCGAGGCGGGTGGCGATCTTCGTCACCTGCTCGGGCGACAGGTCGCCCTCCTCGATGGCCTGCATCTGGCCCTTCAGCTTGCGCAGGTTGAAGAACAGCTTCTTCTGCGCCGCCGTCGTACCCATCTTCACCAGCGACCAGCTGTGCAGGATGTATTCCTGGATCGAGGCACGGATCCACCACATGGCATAGGTGGCCAGGCGGAAGCCGCGGTCCGGATCGAACCGCTTGACCGCCTGCATCATGCCGACATTGCCCTCGGAGATCAGCTCGGCCACCGGCAGGCCGTAGCCGCGATAGCCCATGGCGATCTTGGCGACGAGACGCAGATGACTTGTGACGAGCTTATGGGCGGCTTTCGAATCGCCGTGCTCGCGCCAGCGCTTGGCCAGCATGAATTCTTCCTGGGGCTCCAGCAGCGGAAACTTCCGAATCTCAGACAGGTACCGGCTGAGATTGCCCTCGGGCGTCAGCGAAGACGGCAGGGCGGGAAGGTTAGCAGTGGCTGCACTCATGGCTACTCCCCCTTTCATAGGCAGTACGGTCGGTGAACGAGCATTTAGCACTCTCGTCCCCCGACTGCTAAATCCGACTATATTAGTCGGATAGCTCCTCGGTCAATCTAAATCCGACTAATCCACTCGGACTTTGGGGATTTACTTAACGCTGTTCAGTGATTGCACCAACTTGCTGAAATCTTGAGGCAATTCTGTGGCGAAGCGCATTTCCTCGCCGGTCGTAGGATGTCGGAATTCCAGGACAGCCGCATGGAGCGCCTGTCTCGCGAAATCCACCAACGCAGCGGGCGCCTTCGCGTTGCGGCTCTTGCGGCCATAGACTGGATCGCCGACGACCGGGCAGCCGAGGTGGGCCAAGTGCACGCGAACTTGATGAGTGCGGCCCGTCCCCAGCCTGGCCCCGACCAGGCTGGCGATCGGATGGAGGGGCGGGCCGAAGCGCTTCTCGATCCAGTAGTCGGTGATGGCATTGCGGCCGCTGCTCTTGCGGACCGCCATGCGCTTGCGGTCCACGGGGTGGCGGCCGATGGCCGCCTCGACCCTGCCCCGGTCGGCCTTGGGGGCGCCCCAGACCAGCGCCTGATAGATGCGCGTGAGGTCGTGGGCGGCAAAGAGTTTCGAGAGAGCCACATGGGTGCGGTCGTTCTTGGCCACCACCATGACGCCCGACGTATCCTTGTCGAGCCGATGCACGATCCCTGGCCGACGCACGCCGCCAATGCCCGAGAGGCTGTTCCCGCAATGGGCCAGCAGGGCATTCACCAGGGTACTGTCCGGGTTGCCCGGCGCCGGATGGACCACCATCCCTGCCGGCTTGTTCAGGACCAGCAGGTCCCCGTCCTCGTAAAGGATGTCGAGCGCCAGCGCCTGAGGCACCGGCTCCGCCGGTTCGGGCTCCGGAATATCGACCTCGAAACGCTCGCCCGTTTTGACCTTGCGGGACGGCTCTTCTATCGTCTGCCCTCCCGCCAGCGCTACCCGGCGGCCCTCGATCAGCGCCTTTACGCGGCTTCGCGTGAGGGCCGGCAAGGCAGCCGCCAGCGCGCGGTCCAGCCGCTCGCCGGCAGCACTCTCGTCGATGGTCACGAAGTGGCGCCCCGCGTTGATCGTCACGTGTCGCTCATGGAGTTGTCTTGGCGTCCCCTGCTCGGGCCTCTGCACCGATTTGGCTGAAGGTGCTGGTTATCTCGATGGGCCTGCTGATCGTAGCGGGCTTCGTTGTCATCGTGGCCGAAATCGGCCGGCGCATCTCTACGCCCAACGCCGCAGGTTCGCCAGCGCCGGCCCCCGGCACGAGATTCACCGAACGCATCGCGCTGCCGTCCGGCGCGCGCGTCGTGTCGATGAACGCGGCGGGCGACCGGCTGATCGTCCATGTCGAGACGCAGGGCGGCCCCTCCGCCGCCTATATCGTCGATCCGCGCAACGGCGCCCTGCTGGGCACTGTCGAGTTCCCCCCCGCCGCCGGCCGGTAGCGATGTTCGACCACCTGTCGATCACCACGACCGATCTCGACCGCGCGCAATCGTTCTACGACGCGGTGCTGGCGCCGCTGGGCGTGCCGCGGGTCAACCGCCGCGAGCGGTCGGTGGGCTATGGCGAACGGCCCGACGCCGATGGCGGCCCCTGCTACCTTTCGATCTATCTCAACACCGACCTCGACACGGGCGTGGTGGCGGACAATCGCCACTGGTGCTTCCGGGCGCCCAGCCGGGCCGCCGTCCGCGCCTTCCATCGCGCTGCGCTCGCCCAAGGCGGAACCGACGACGGCCCGCCCGGCCTTCGCGCGATCTACAGTCCCGACTACTACGCAGCATTCGTACGCGATCCCGACGGCAACCGCCTCGAGGCCGTGACGCGCCAGCCCGAACAACAAGGGCCTGAGAAACGGGGACTTGGGGAATGAGCATGAACTTTCGCAGCGATAACGAAGTCGGCGCGCATCCCGACATTCTCGAAGCGGTCAAACGCGCCTTCACCTCCGGCACCGCGCCGTCCTACGGCGCCGACGAATGGACGCACAAAGTGGAGAGGCGTCTGCGCGAGATCTTCGAGAAGCCCGACCTGCTGGCCTTCCCGGTGGCTACGGGCACGGCAGCGAACGTGCTGGCGCTGTCCTGCTGCACGCCGTCCTGGGGCTCGATCTACTGCCACCCCGAGGCGCATATCGTGGTCGACGAGGCCAATGCGCCGGAGTTCTTCACCTCGGGCGCCAAGCTCGCCCCCATTCCCGGCCCGGCCGGCAAGATGGACCAGAAGAAGCTCGCCGAGGCGCTGGCCCAGCCGGTCTACGGTGTCGTCCACCACCCTCAGCCCGCGGCCGTCAGCATCACGCAGGCGACGGAATGCGGCACGGTCTACGATCCCGACGAGATCGTCTCGATCGCCACCACCGCGCACCGCCACGGGCTCCGGCTGCACATGGACGGCGCGCGCTTCGCCAATGCGCTCTCCTATGTCGGCTGCTCCGCCGCCGAGATGTCGTGGCGCGCGGGCGTCGACGTGTTGAGCTTCGGCGCGACCAAGAACGGCGCGCTGGCGGCCGAGGCCGTGGTCTTCTTTGAGCCGGAACTGGCGCGCGAATTCGAGTTCCGCCGCAAGCGCGGCGGCCACCTCTTCTCCAAGATGCGCTTCCTCTCCGCCCAGCTCGACGCCTATCTCTCCGACGGGCTGTGGCTCAGCAACGCCCGCCATGCGAACACGATGGCGCGCCGCCTCGTTGCCGGCCTCACGACCATGAAGGGCACACAGCTCCTCTACCCGGTCGACGCCAACGAGATCTTCGTCATCCTGCCCTCGCGCATGCATGATGCGCTGCAGGACGCGGGCGCGCAGTATCACCCCTGGCCGTCGGACCGGCCGGGCGAGCGTGCCTTCCGTCTCGTCACGGCCTTCGACACCGATGCCGACGACGTCGACAAGTTCCTGTCCATTGCCAAGGCTGCCTGAGAGTACAGTTCCCATGACCCACCAGCGCACGCTCACCGCCGCCCATTGGGGCGTCTACGAAGTCGAATACGACGACGCCGGCAACGCCACGAAGCTGCACCCCTTCTCCAAGGACCCGGACCCCTCGCCCATCGGCCTGCACATGCTGTCCGACGAGGTGTCCCGGCTGCGCGTGCTGCGTCCGTCGATCCGCAAGAGCTGGCTGGAGAAAGGCCCCGGCGCCAATCCCGAGCTGCGCGGCCAGGAGCCGTTCGTCGAAGTGCCGTGGGACGAGGCGCTCGATCTCCTCGCCGGCGAACTGAAGCGCGTGAAGGAGACCTATTCAAACCGCGCGATCTTCGGCGGCTCCTACGGCTGGTCGAGCGCCGGCCGCTTCCACCACGCGCAGAGCCAGGTGAAGCGCTTCCTCAACTGCTACGGCGGCTTCGTGCGCCACCAGGATTCCTACAGCCTGGGAGCTGCGCGCGTGCTGATGCCGCACATCGTGGCCAGCATGGAAGAGCTGATGGCCATGCATACGCGCTGGGACGTGCTGGCCAAGGAGTGCAAGCTCTTCGTGACCTTCGGCGGCGTGCCGCACAAGAACGCGCAGATCAATGCCGGCGGCGCCACGCTGCATCACGTGAAGGGCGGCCTCTACGCCATGCGCGAAGCGGGCGTGCGCTTCGTCAACGTGACGCCGACCGCCGAAGACCTCGACAATGGCGGCGACGTCGAATGGCTGGCCATCCGGCCCAACACCGACGCCGCCCTGATGCTGGCGCTCTGCCACACCCTGCTGGCCGAGAACCTGCACGACCGCGCCTTCCTCGACCGCTACACGGTGGGCTTCGACAAGTTCGCCGCGACGCTCAAGGGCAAGGACGCGGCGTGGGCCGAGAAGATCACCGGCATTCCGGCACACCGCATCGTCTCGCTCGCCCGCGAGATGGCCGCGACGCGCACGATGCTCTCCATCGGCTGGTCGCTGCAGCGCAGCCATCACGGCGAGCAGCCTTTCTGGGCGCTGGTGACGCTCGCCTGCATGCTGGGCCAGATCGGCCTGCCGGGCGGCGGCTTCGGCGTGGGCTACGGCCCCGTCAACCTGATGGGCAGCCCGCATCCGCGCTACTCCGGCCCGACCCTGCCGCAAGGCAAGAACCCGGTGCCGGACTTCATCCCCGTCGCGCGCTTCACCGACATGTTGCTGCATCCCGGCGAGCGCTTCGACTACAACGGCCGGAGCCACGTCTATCCCGACATCCGTCTGGTCTACTGGGCGGGCGGCAACCCCTATCATCACCACCAGGACCTCAACCGCCTGCGTCAGGCATGGCGCAAGCCGGACACGATCGTGTTCCACGAGCAGTTCTGGACGCCGGCCGCCAAGATGGCCGACGTCGTGCTGCCCGCGACCACCAGCCTGGAACGCGACGATATCGGCTACGGCACGCGCGAGCCCTATGTCATCGCCATGAAGAAAGCGCGCGAGCCCTTGGGTGAATCACGCAACGACTACGACATCTTCAACGCGCTGGCCGAGCGGCTGGGCGTCGGCGAAGCGCATTCCGAAGGTCGCAAGACAACGCAGGAATGGCTTTCGCACCTCTACGAAGAAGCGCGCGTGAAATCGGCCAAGGCCGGCGTCACCCTGCCGCCCTACGCGGAGTTCTGGGAAGCCGGCATCGCCGAAGCCAGGGGCGAGAGCCGCGACCCGGTGATGCTCGCCGCCTTCCGCGCCGATCCCGAGAAGAACAAGCTCAAGACGCCATCGGGCAAGTTCGAGATCTTCTCCGAGACCATCGCAAGCTTCGGCTACGACGACTGCCCCGGCCACGCAACCTGGCTGGAGCCCATCGAATGGCTGGGCGCCAAGACGGCCGAGCGCTATCCGCTGCACATGCTGTCAGACCAGCCGGCCGACAAGCTGCACAGCCAGCTCGACCACAGCCCGCACGCCAAGGCGACCAAGATCAAGGGACGCCAGCCCATCACCCTGCATCCCGACGATGCGACGGCGCGCGGCATCGCCGCCGGCGACCTGGTGCGCGTGTTCAACGACCGCGGCGCCTGCCTGGCGGCCGCCCGCGTGAGCGACCGCATCCGCCGCGGCGTGGTGCGGCTCTCGACCGGCGCGTGGTTCGATCCGGCCGATGCCGGCTCCAACCGGCCGCTTGAGAAGCACGGCAACCCCAACGCGCTCACCCTCGATATCGGCGCCTCGAAGCTCAGCCAGGGCTGCATCGCCCAAACCTGCCTGGTCGAGATCGAGCGGTTCGATGGGCCAGCGCCGGCGGTAACGGCCCACCAACCGCCGACGTTCGCCGGGCGTTGACGGCGTTACGCCGTCAGGAACTGCGCACGAGGCGGCCGGGCAATGCGCCGGTCGGCTCGCCGTTGCGATAGACGATCTCGCCCGAGACGATGGTAGCGTCGAAGCCGTCGGTGCGCTGGACCAGACGCTTGCCGCCGGCCGGAAGGTCGTAGGCGATCTCGGGCCGCCGCAGCCGCATGTTGTCGTAATCCAGCACGTTGATGTCGGCTTTCAGGCCAGGCCTGAGCAGGCCGCGGTCGCGCAGGCCCATCTCGACCGCATTGTCGGCGGTCAGGCGCTTGATGCCCCACGCGACGGGAAACAGCGAACCGCGCCGGCGGTCGCGCGTCCAATGGGTCAGCGTGTAGCTGGTCGCGGTGGCGTCGCACATGATGCCGACATGGGCGCCGCCGTCGCCGAGCCCGATCAGGCTGTTGGGCGCGGCCAGCATCTCTCCCACCACGTCGAGATTGCCCGCCGCGTAGTTCGTCACCGGCAGATAGAGGATGCCCCGGCCGTCGCGCTCCATCAGCAGGTCGTAGGCGACCTCGTCGGGCGAACGGCCTTCGCAGGCCGCGCGGGCGGCGACGCTCTGGTCGGCCGCGGGCTCGTAGTCCGGCGGATCGCCGAACGGAAACATGCGCTTCCAGCGTTCGACGCGGCGGGAGGCGTATTCGGACTCGTCGATGGAATCGGCCACCACCCGGGCGCGGAACTCCGGCTGGCGCAGCAACGCCACGCGTTCGGCGAAGGGAAGATGGGCGATCTTCTTGTAGGTCGGCCGGCCGCTGAACGGGTTCTGCGACAGCTCGAAACCCAGGAGCACGCTGGTCGGCCGCGAGCGGATTTGCGCGGTGAGGCGCAGGCCCTCGGCGTTGGCCCGGTCGATCTCGCCCATCAGCTCGCGCCAGCCATTGGGACGCGCATCCGACTGGATCATCGTGATGGTGACGGGACGGCCCGACTCGCGCGCCAGCCGCCGGAACAGGCCGATCTCGCCCTGCTGGTCCTCGAAGTCCGACACGATCTGCAGCCAGCCCGAGCCCACCGAGCGCATCGCCTGCGCGATGGCCGTCAACTCCGCTTCCTCGGCGCGCAGGGTCGGGATGTGCCGTCCATCGGCCGCGCGATGATTGAGCGTGCGCGAGGTCGAGAAGCCGAAGGCGCCGGCGCGCAGGCCCTCGACCGTCAGTTCGGCCATGCGCCGGCGGTCCTGTTCGGTGGCCGGTTCGCGGTTGGCGCCGCGCTCGCCCATCACATAGACGCGCAACGCGGCATGCGGCACCTGGGTGGCGACATCGGCGTCGTAGGAGCGCGCAGCCAGCGCATCGAGGAAGTCCGGGAAGCTGTGCCAGTTCCACGGCAGCCCTTCGGACAGCACGACCTCGGGAATGTCCTCCACCCCTTCCATCAGGTTGATCAGCAGATCGTGCTGATCGGCATGGCAGGGCGCGAAGCCCACGCCGCAATTGCCGAGCAGGACGGTCGTCACGCCGTTCCAGGTCGACGGCGAGAGCCGATGGCTCCAGGTCGCCTGCGCGTCGTAATGCGTGTGCACGTCGACGAAGCCCGGCGTGACCAGCTTGCCGCGCGCGTTGATCTCCTCGGTCCCCTTGGGGAGGTTCTTGCCGATCGCGGCAATCCTGCCGTCGGCGATGGCGAGGTCTGCTTCGTAGGGATCGTTCCCCGACCCGTCGACGATGGTGCCGTTGCGAATCACCAAACTGGGAAGCGACATGCTGCTACTCCGGGACGCGGCGCGCAGGGTGCCAGCCGACCGTCTGACGGACAAGCAGGCGGGTCCTTGGGCATTGACAAAGCGGGCATTTAATCTGCAAATGAGAGTGAGTTGCATTTGTAAGGGTGAGGCGACCATGGATCAGATCGTGCAATTGCATCCCGCCGCGGAGACGACCGCGCGCGGCAAGCCGGACCGCGACGTGCCGAGCGTGGAGAGCAGCCAGCTCATGAGCGGCCGCCGCGAGCTACTCATTCGCCACGGCGCCAGCACCTACCGCCTGCGCGTCACGGCGTCCGAGAAGCTGAT
This sequence comes from Reyranella massiliensis 521, assembly GCF_000312425.1. GTDB lineage: Bacteria > Pseudomonadota > Alphaproteobacteria > Reyranellales > Reyranellaceae > Reyranella > Reyranella massiliensis. The sequence goes on from NZ_HE997181.1 coordinate 2,828,494, forward strand.
CCTGACGAAGTAGGCAAGATGCCCGGCGTGCAAGCGATTGCACGCCGGGCTCCCTCCTCTCAGTCCAGCAGGCGGCTGCGCTGGCGGGTATCGCGCGGCGTCGCGCCGTAGCGGCGCTTGAACATGCGGGTGAAGGTCGGCAGCTCGCGGAAACCGCAGAGCATCGCGACGTCCGAAATCCGCAGGCCGGCCCCTTCCGGCGACGTCAGCAGGCGCCACGCCCGCTCGATGCGCGCGGACCAGATGGCTTCGGCCACCCCCTCCCCGCGCCGCGCGAAGACGCGATAGAGCGAGGCCCGCGAGCAGCCGAGCCCGCTTGCCACCCGGTCGGGCGTGAGATCGGGATCGCCGCAATGCCTGTCGATCAGGCGGCTCGCCGCAACGTGAAAGCCGTCGACGAACTGCTCCGCATCGCAGGCCCCCACCCGCGTCGACTGCAGGATCGCCAGCGCCATCTCCGCCGCCGCGGTCGTGGCCACGACCCGCTCGGCCTCGGACATATACGGCGCCTCGTCCATTGTGGACTTGAGGTGCTGGCGCAGGATGCTCGCCATGCCGCGCGTGGCGATGCGCCGGCCGGCCAGCGACGACAGATCCTCGCCCATGGCCTCCATCACCTGCCGCCGCGACAGCACGATACCGCTCGAACAGTGGCGCGAGCGGATGATCTGCAGCGGCTTCGCATAGTCCACGACATAGAGGTCGTCCGCCTTTATCCGGTGCTCGCCGTCGTGATCGAGCAAGGCGGTACGGCACTCCCGCATCAGTTCGACGGCGATATCGTCGCCGCCCTCGAAGCGCGACCGACCGGGCGCCCGCAGGGCCTGGACGGCGTCGGAGGCATGTTCCACCAGTTCGCAGCGTTCGAGGACGATGCGCTTCAACCGGGCCTCGAAGGGCTGCCCGTTGCGGACGGCGCGCGGCTGCGTTCGCTTGAGAACCGTGTCCCGCCAGAAGGCGAGACGGTCTGCGGCCGGGATACCGTCGGTGCTCAGTTCGACCAGGCGGCCGTAGCCGGACGGCTCTGACGGGTGAGACGCTGGATTAAGTTTCGCCGGGCTGCTTTGAGACATCGGACCCTCACCTCCCGCGCGAGGATTGAGGCAATAATGCCAGAGCTGCGAGAATCCTGGAGAGGATTTTTGCATCTGCAACTATGTTCATCCTGGGGGTTGTTCCATCTGCGCCAGGCGCCCATTCGAGTGCGGTGGCGCATCGCCATCGTGGCCGAATGCCCCCTCGCCCCCCACCGACCGACAAGCAGGCCCGTGCCCGGGCCGGCCACGGCTCTGTGGCCGACGGTGCTTTTCCAAAGGAGAAAAACAGTGACAAATTGCATCGTAAGAATGGCGTGCGCGGGGGAGCGGATCTGATGAGGGGCGTTGGAATTCTGTCGCGGCTGGCGATCGGTTTGATGGCGACCGGAGCCGTCATGGGCTCGGGCTCCGGCTCGGCCTCTGCCCAGACCGGCAGCCTGCCCGACTATCTGAAGAACATCTCGGGGACGACGGCGCCGACCCCGCCGGAGCTGGCCAACCGCGACGTGCTGCAGCTCAACACCACGATGTTCGCACTCTACGACAATGCAGCCCGCACCTTCCGCCGCAACATCATGGCCAACCACCCCATCATCCTGGCTCTGTTCTCCGGCGCCGGCGGCCGCATGATCCTCTACAAGCCCGGCCGGCCGCCCGAGGAAGCGCCCTCGGTGCCGATGGTCTACCAGGTCATGAAATCGGCCGGGCACAGCGTCATGGCGATCTCCCAGGTCGTCGTGCCCTATATCGGCAATGCCGCCGACAAGAGCTGGGTGACGCCGCTCGCCGCCTACCGCACCCAGATGAAGGCCGCCCTCGACGGCGTCGACGCGCTGGCCATCCAGGCGGACTGGAAGCCCACCCTCAAGACCATCCTGGGCAACAACGTCGCCTACATGGACGACTGCCTCGCCAAGGGCGTCATCAACATCGCCGACCTCCAGGCCTTCGCCAGGAAGCAGGCGCCCGACGTGAAGCTCATCATCAACTGGGCCGCCTCGACCCAGGTGAAGCACTGGATGGGCGTGCTCGACGGCTGGAAGGCCAATCTCGGCCCCGACTTCGACAAGACCTACGCCGCCTCCAACGCCATCTACGTCGCCCGCCAGAACAACGTGCTGTTCAGCGTGCTGGCGCAGTATTTCGGCCCCGAGGCGATCAACGACCGGCTGATGCTGATCGAGACCATCAACTTCACCACCACGCCCGAGGACATGCTGGCGGCGCTGACCCGCATCGTCGCCGACCGCTCCGTCGGCGAACTGTTCTTCGGCAACTACAAGCTGATGGACTTCGAGCTGATGGGCGGCGATGCGCGCAAGACCATCGTCACCGAGATGAAAGCGCGTGGCCGCGAGGCCTTCCTGCCGCCGGCCGTCCCGTTCGGCTCCAAGCAGTGGCCCGCTCTGGTCACGCCCGGCCCCGGCCCCACCTCCCTCGACGACCTCAAGTAGGGGGCTCTTTCCAACACGACCTGCGAGGCGGAGCGTCCGGCGCCCCGCCTCGCGGCAAACGGCTCTGCGCGGGGAACGGCATGAATCTCAATACGATCGTCGACGTGAAACGACCGGAGTCGTTCGACAAGGTCGAATGGGGCGAAGGCCATGCCTGGCTGGCCGGCGGCACCTGGCTGTTCTCCGAACCTCAGGTCGACACCCATACGCTGGTCGACCTCGAACGGTTCGGCTGGCCGGCGTTGACCGTGACAGAACAGGGCCTCGACATCGCAGCGACCTGCAAGATCGTCGAGCTGCATGACTTCAAGGGGCCGCCGGAATGGCGTGCAGTGCCGCTGTTCGACAAGTGCATCGACGCCTTCCTGATGTCGTTCAAGATCTGGAATGCCGCGACCGTCGGCGGCAACATCATCATGTCCCTGCCGGCCGGCGCGATGGTCTCGCTCACCGCGGCGCTCGAAGGCGTGCTGACCCTGTGGCCGCGTAAAGGCGAGCCACGCCAGATACCCGTCGTCGATTTCGTCACCGGCAACCACCAGAACGTGTTGCAGCCGGGCGAGCTCCTGCGCTCGATCCACCTGCCCGCCTCGGCGCTCAGGAAGCGCTTCGCCATGCGCCAGGTGTCGCTCACCCATCTCGGCCGCTCTGCCGCGCTGATCGTCGCCACGGTCGACGACAACGACGACAACTTCCTGCTGACGATCAGTGCGGCGACGCCGCGGCCGGTCCATCTGCGCTTCGACAAGACACCCTCGGCTGCCGAACTGCGGGGGGCCATCGACGAACGCCTGCCGGCCGACGCCTGGTTCCAGGACGTCCATGGCTCGGCGCCCTACAAGCGTCACGTCACCCACTACCTTGCCGAACAGGTTCGCGCGGAGCTGGCATGAGCACCTACGAGATCAACGGCCGCTCCTACTCGGCGGCCCCCAAGCCCGGCCAGTGTCTGCGCACCTTCCTGCGCGACCTGGAGGTGTTCGGGGTCAAAAAGGGCTGCGACGCCGGCGACTGCGGCGCCTGCACGGTATGGATGGACGGCAAGCCGTTCCATTCCTGCCTGGTGCCCGCCTTCCGCGGCGAGGGCCGCAAGATCACCACCATCGAGGGCCTTGCCCAGACCTGCGGCGACGGCACCGACATGCACCCGGTCCAGAAGGCTTTCTGCGACGCCCAGGCCTTCCAGTGCGGCTACTGCGCCGCCGGCATGGTGATGACGGTCGCGAGCCTCAGCCTGGAACAGCGCGAGGACCTGCCGCACGCGCTGAAAGGCAATCTCTGCCGCTGTACTGGCTATCGCTCCATCGAGGATGCGCTGCACGGCCGCTCGAACATCGAGGAAGACGTTGCCGGCAAGGCTCTCGGCGCCAGCCTGCCCAACCCATTCAGCGACGCGATCCTGACCGGCAAGGCTCCCTACACGATGGATGTCGCGGTGCCGGGCCTGCTGCACCTCAAGGTGCTGCGCTCCCCGCACGCCCATGCCCGCGTCATTCGCATCGACAAGAGCAAGGCGGAAGCCGTGCCCGGCGTCGTCGCGGTCTATACCTGGGAGGACGTGCCGCGGCGGCTCTACAGCACGGCCCTGCACGAGGACCATCTCGTCGATCCCGACGACACCTACATGCTCGACAATGTCGCGCGCTTCGTCGGCCAGCGCCTCGTCGCCGTCGTTGCCGAAAGCGAAGCCGCAGCCGAAGCAGGCTGCCGGACGGTCCATGTCGACTACGAGCTGCTGCCGGCCGTCTTCGACCCGGTCGAGGCCATGGCGCCCGGCGCGCCGCTGCTGCACGACAAGGATGTCCTCACCGACAACGGCAACATCTACTGCGACCTGCACGGCGAGATCGGCGACGTGGCCAAGGGCTTCGCCGAGGCCGATGTCGTGCACGAGGCGACCTATTCGACCTCGCGCGTGCAGCATGTCCATCTCGAAACACACGGCTCGATCGCCTGGCAGGGCGAGGACAAACGCTGGCATGTGCGGACCAGTTCGCAGGGGCCGTTCGCCGCCCAGAAGAAGCTCTGTTACCTGATGGGCCTGCGTGCCCGCGACCTGCACGTCTTCACCGAGCGGGTCGGCGGCGGCTTCGGCGGCAAGCAGGAGATGGTCTCCGAAGACCTCGTGCTGTTTGCAACCATGAAGCTCGGCCGCCCCGTGAAGTGGGAATGGACGCGCGAGGAGGAGTTCATCGGCGCCACGACGCGGCACCAGATGACGACCAGGATCAGGCTCGGCGCCCGCAAGGACGGCACCCTGACGGCGATGGATGTCGAGGTCGTCTCCAACACCGGGGCCTATGGCAACCACGGCAGCGAGACGCTGGCGGCCGCCATGGCGAGCCCGATCGCGGCCTATCGCTGCGAGAACAAGAAGGGCGTGGGCTACGCCGTCTACACCAACATGATCCCGGCCGGCGGCTTCCGCGGCTACGGCGCCTCGCAGACGACCTTCGCCATCGAATGCGCCATCGACGACCTGGCGCGCAAGCTCGACATCGACCCGATGGCGATGCGGCGCAAGAACGTGGTCCGCCCCGGCGACAATATCGAATCGATCTGGAAGGAGCCGAGCGACGCCAGCTTCGGCAGCTACGGCATCGACGAGTGCCTGGATATCGTCGAGCGCGAACTGACCAAGGGGAACGGCGTCGAGAAGCCCGCCGGCGAGGACTGGGCCACCGGCACAGGCGTGGCGCTCGCCATGCTGGAATGCGGCCCGCCGACCGAGCACCGCTCCGGTGCGGAAATGCGGCTGATGGCCGACGGCAGCTACCACCTCGCCGTCGGCTCCTGCGAGATGGGCAACGGCATCGCGACCGCCCATCAGCAGATCGCCGCTTCCATCGTGGGCGTGCGGGCACGCGACATCCACGTCGTCATCGCCGACACCGACCGCACCCCCTACGATACCGGCACCTTCGCCAGCACTGGCACGGTGGTGGCAGGCAAGGCCGTCCACCTCACCGCGGAGGCGATGCGCGAGGACATCCTCGACTTCGCCAGCCGCCACACCGGTGCCGACCGGGCCAACTGCCGCCTCGACAGCGATGCCGTGATCTGCGGCAACAAGCGGGTGCCTCTCGCCGAGCTGCACGCGGCCGGCGCCAAGGCCGAACATCGCTTTGCCGTGAGCCGGAAGGCCTACCTGTCTCCGCGCACCATCGCCTTCAACGTGCAGGGCGTGCGGCTGGCCGTGCATCGCGTGACCGGCGAGATCCGCATCCTGCACAGCATCCACGCTGCCGACATCGGCCGGCCGATCAATCCCATGCAGTGCCGCGGCCAGCTCGATGGCGCCATCACCATGGGCTATGGCTGGGCACTCACCGAAAACATGGTCCATGACGGCGGCCACATGGTGAACGCGCAGATCCGCAACTACCGCATCCCCGCCTGGGCAGACGCGCCGCGCACCGACCTCTTCCTGGCGGGCACCGTCGACACGATCGGGCCGCTCGGCGCCAAGTCCCAGGGCGAATGCGCCATCAATCCGGTCGCGCCCGCGGTCTCGAACGCGCTGGCCGATGCCACGGGCGTGCGCTTCGCCCACCTGCCCTTCACACCGGACCGCCTGTTCGACAAGCTGGCGACGTCATGAGCAAAGCCGCCTCCGTCGCAAGCCGCAGCGTCAGCATCGTCACCCAGACCTGCGTGCGGCCAGAGCGTGCGGACGACTTTGCGCGCTGGCAGAGCGAGACCAGTTCGCTCATCCAGAGCTTCCCGGGCTTCATCGAACAGCGCCTGCTGCCGCCCGCACCGCCGCTGCAGGTCGACTGGGTGATCCTGCAACGCTTTGCCAGCCTGGCCGATGCTCGGCGCTGGCTGGGCTCCGCCGAACGCCAGAAGCGCATCGAAGGCGCGGCGCCCATGCTGGTCGGCCGCGACGACGTGCATATCGTCCAGGACGAGACCGGCGGCATCAAGCCGGCCCCGGTGTCGGCCGTGATCTCGACGCGCGTCCTGCCGGGCAAGGAAGCCGAGTATCGCGCCTGGGAACGCAAGATCGCCGCCGCGCAGTCCAAGGCGCGCGGCCTGCAGGGCTACCGTTTCGAGCCGCCGGTGCCCGGCGTGCAGGAGGATTACGTCGCCATCCTGCGCTTCGACACCGAAGCCAATCTCCAAGCCTGGCTCGACTCGCCCGAACGTAAAAGGCTGGTCGACGAGGCCGCGCCGCTCACCGAGGAATTCCACGCCCGCATCGCCAGCGCAGGGTTCGAGCAGTGGTTCCGCGACGTCGCTCCGGCAGGCGCGAAGCTACCGGTGTGGAAGATGGACATGCTCGTCCTGCTGATGCTCTACCCTATCGTCTTCCTGTGGAGCGTCTGGATCGGCCTGCCATACCTGTCCAACCTCTCCTTCGCGGCCTCGCTGTTCATCGGCAACATCGTGAGCGTCGGCCTCACCGGCTTCCTCGTGCCGTGGGTCGCCAACCGTTTCGGCTGGTGGTTGCAGCCTGCCGCCCACAGGAACGCCCTTGCCGTCCATTTCCTCGGCGCCGGCGTCATCATGGCGATCTACGCGACCATGATCTTCGTCTTCTGGCGCTTCTTCTGAGCCTTCGTCCGCCCTAAACTGACGGCTGGAGGAAAAACCCAATGGCCAAACGTCTCAGCGCGGAAGCAGTCGCCCAATACCGCCGCGATGGATTCTATTTTCCCCTGCCGGTCCTCTCGGCTGACGAGGCCCTGGGCTATCGCCGCAAGCTCGAAACCTACGAGCAGCAGATCGGCGGACCGATTGCGTCCAACATGCGTCACAAGACGCACCTTCTCTTCACCTGGGCCAACGAGCTGGCGCGTCATCCCGCCGTGCTCGATGCCGTCGAGGACGTGATCGGCCCCAACATTCTCTGCTGGAGCACAACCTTCTTCATCAAGGAGCCGCAGACTCCCGCCTTCGTCTCCTGGCATCAGGACGCGACCTACTGGGGGCTCAGCACCGACGACGTCATCACCGCCTGGGTGGCCTTCGCCGACGCGCCGGTCGAGAGCGGCGCCATGAAGTTCTGGCCGGGCAGCCACCTCAAGAACCAGCTCGAACATCGCGACACGTTCGACAAGAACAACCTGTTGAGCCGCGGCCAGGAGATCGCCGTCGACGTGCCGGCCGGCGAAGGCGTCGACGTGGCGCTGAAGGCCGGCGACATGTCGCTGCATCACGTGTTGCTGGTCCACGGCTCGGGCCCCAACACCACGCACGACCGGCGCATCGGCTTTGCCATGCGCTACATCCCGCCCCATGTGAAGCAGCTCAAGGTGCGCGACTCCGCCATGCTGGTGCGCGGCCGCGACACCCACGGCAACTTCGACCTGGAGCCCTCGCCCAAGGCCGACCTCGACGAGGCGGCGCTGGCTGTCCATCGCGATTCCGTCGAACGCTCCGTGAAGGCGCTCTACGCCGGCACCGACCGCACGGAGTTCAGGGCCTAGCGCCTCGCGGACTCGACTCGCTCAGTGGCGCCAGCTCGTATCGGTCTTGTCGAGCTTGCGCAGCAAGGCGGCGAATTCGAGATCGCCGATGCCCACGGCCGACTCCCTCTCGGAGAAGCGATCCATGTCGGCGCCCGACTTGGCCGCGAGATTGTCGCCCATGACGTTCAACGTGCCGGCCGCCGCCGCATCGACCTGGATCTGGCAGGCCCGCTCCAGCCGGTAGAGGCGCAGGAAGGCCTCCGGCACCGAGCGGCCGGTGGTCAGCAGGCCGTGGTTGCGCAGCATCATCGCCTGGTTGTCGCCGAGGTTCTTCAAGAGCCGCTCGCGCTCGTCGAGGTCGAGGCTGGGGCCTTCATAGTCGTGATAGGACAGCTTGCCGTGGAAGGCCGTGGCCGTCATGGAGATCGGCAGCAGGCCATCCTTCAGCGCACAGACCGCCATGCCGGCGCGGGTGTGCGTGTGCATCACCACCTTATGGCGTTCGGCATGGGCCATGTGGACGGCCGAATGGATCACGAAGCCCGCGTAGTTCACGGGATGCGGGCTCGGCTCGACGATCTTGCCGTCGAGGTCGATCTTCACCAGGTTCGAGGCTGTCACCTCGTCGTAGTTGAGGCCGAAGGGATTGATCAGGAAGTGCGGCGCCTCGCCGGGCACTCGCGCGGTGAGATGGCCATAGATCAGTTCCGTCCAGCCGAAATGATCCACCAGGCGATAGGCGGCCGCGAGCTGGCGGCGCAACACCCACTCGCCGTCGCCGGGCGGCAGCGTGTCGATGTCGATGCCGGTGAGCGGCAGTTCGGACGCAATCGGCATATCCATCACGCGCTCTCCTTCAGACCAGCCCTCCGCAGGCAGCGACGAAGCTTAGGCACACGCGCTAGGATCGGGCAACCAAGGAGGAAACATATCGATGTCGGACAAGCAGCGCCTGGACACGACCCGCCTGCAGAAGATCGCCCAAGCCTATTGGGAGAGCGCCGCCCTGATGGCGGCGGTCGAGCTGGAGATATTCACGGCCATCGCCCACGGCCACGACACGATCCCGGCCGTCGCCAAAGCCATCGGCATCACCGAGCGCAACGCCGAACGCATCCTGACCGTGCTGGCGGCCATGACGCTGCTGTCGCGTGAGGGCGAACGCTTCACCAATGCGCCCGACGTGCAGCGCTTCCTGGTCAAGGATGGCGAGCGTTATGCCGGGCCATGGATCCTGTTCACCAAGCCGCGCTGGACGGCGTTCGGCGAACTGTCGGACCGGCTGCGGCGGAAGGAGGAGACCAAGCTCGGCGCCTATGTCGACTTCTCGGTCGACGATGCCCGGCGCTACCACGCCGCCACCTATTCCATCGGCATGGGCGCGGCGCGTCTGTTCAGCCGCAGCGTCGATCTCACCGGACGCAAGAAGCTGCTCGACCTCGGCGGCGGCTCCGGCGCCTACAGCATCGTGGCGACCAAGACCTATCCCGGGCTGAAGGCGATCGTGCTCGACCTGCCGCCCGTCGCGGTCGTCGCCGACGAGTACATCGCCGCCAACGATGCGGCCGACAGGGTGAGCACGCTGCCCGGCGACTTCACGAGCACGGAGTTTCCAAGCGGCGTCGACGTCGTGGTGATGGCGAGCAACCTGCCGCAATACGAGCCCGCCCTGATCCGCCTCGTCGTCAAAAAGGCGTTCGCAGCGCTGGAGCCCGGCGGCGAGATGCACCTGATCGGCGAGACCCTGCACGACGACCGAAGCGGTCCGCTGTCGGCCGCCTTGTGGGGCCTGAACGAAGCCGTCCAGGGCAGCACCGGCCTCGCCCACACCGAAGCCGAGGTGAAGGGATATCTGCAGGGCGCAGGTTTTGCCGATGTCGCGGTCCACCCCTTCGTTCCGGGCGTGCTGTCGCGGGTGACGGGGCGAAAACCCGCCTGAACGGGAGGGGTTGCGCGCGGGCAGCCGTTCGACTATCTGTCCGCCCTCCGCCTCTGCTCCCTTCGTCTAGAGGCCTAGGACGCGGCCCTCTCAAGGCTGAAACACGGGTTCGAATCCCGTAGGGAGCGCCAAGGCCGGATTCCGTAGAATATGGATTTCATGGACTCTCGCGCCCGGTGAGAAGTGGGCGTGAATGGTCGTGAGAAGCGTTCCAGCCGGCCGCTCTGATCGCTCTGCGGAGGACGTTGCCGGCCCGGTTCGCCGGCAGGCAAAGCTGCACCGGGTTCATGTACTGGCGCCACGAGGGCCGCGCGGCTTGCGGCCCTTCACGTCCTCGTTCTGGCTGCCCGGAATGCCGGCGCCGCCATCGTCGCGCGTAACTTCGGGACTGGGCTTGCCGCGTTCCTGTTGCTGGCTCGGCGGCCCGCCCGCCCCCGGGTTGAGACGCTGGTATTCCTTCTCGGGAGGCAGGCCCGAGGGAGATGTCTTGGGAGATGTCTTGGGAGATGTCTTGGGAGATAGTTTGGGAGACGGCTTCCTGCTCATGCCGCCCTCCCCTTGCGTCGGTTTGTGTTCGCGGTCCGCTCGGGCCGGGCGGCCACAGGCGCGGCACGACGCGCGGTCGGATTCACAGCCGTTGGAAGCACGTTGATTGCTGCCGCGAACGCGCGTCCTCCGAGGCGCAGCAAGAAGCCCGCGGTCCCTGCGCATGTGCGAGACGCGGCAGGAAACGCGGACTTCCGTAAGGACCGTCAGGGACGAAGCGACCAGCCATCGCCGCCGCAACGTGTAACTTCCCCTCCGTGGATGAATGCCGTTTGCCGCTCATCAGTTGCGGGCTCAATTCCTTCAAAAGCAGCCCCGGCGAACTGAAACGCCACGGGGTACATCGCCATTCCAAAACCGCCCGCATGTGCAACAGGCGTCCATGCCTGGCGTTTCCTCCGATGAAAGGCCTTCACGTTCTAATGGGGGACGGCCGAGCTCCTCCCTGTCGCCCTTGCTGCTTGGCGGGAACGCCGATGCAGGAGGCAAGTTGACCATCCAGCTTCAAAAACCAGGAGGTCCTCGATGACTAAGCCTATTCCCGTCCCCCCAGGCAGCCACAACTCCAAAGGAGCGGGCGGAGTGCAAGGCTCAAAGGAAAGGGTCTCGCGCGAAGATGCCAAACGCGCAAACCGAATCGACAATCTCAAGCAGCAGGGCGAGGCCGGCAATATCAAGCAGAACACGCGCCACCAAGGCTATCAGCAGGATCGCTAGCCATGCCCAAAAAGCATCCAAGCACCGAACGCATCGGCGGACCTGGAGCCGCTCATGAGAACCGGAAAGTCCCGGAGAAGTCGCGGCCACGGGGCAGTCGCCCGGAGGACTCCCTCAGCGACAAGCGCACTGGCATTTCCGGCGGCGGGGGCGAACGCCACTCCCACCATACTCGTGATCCGGCTCTGAAGGGTGGCCGAAACTGAGCACGTGACGGATCGGGCGAAGACAGGAGGACTACCATGAACGAACGTGACGAAATGGTCCGCGGCAAACTCATCGATCGGCTGACGGCAGTCGGCGTCGACCCTCGCATGGTGAACGTGGAAGTGAACAGCGGTGAAGCGACCATCCGCGGATCCGTGCCATCGGCGGAGCAACGCGCACGCGCGTTGGAGGCCCTTGCAGGAGCGCATGCGATTGAGCTGGAAGTCCGGGACGTCCCGCCCAGCGACAGCGCCGACGGCCGTGGCCGCTCGCCCTTGACGGGCACTTCGGAGGAATCGGCCCATCAGAGCCGCCATCAAGCGGACCCGACGTGATGACTTCAAAGATGAACTCCGAAGAATTGACGACGGCGCTTGGTCGCGCCGTTACCGCCGTGTGGGGAAAGCTCCCGACGAACGTGCAACAGGAACTCTTCGAATCAGCGGTCGAGTCATCGAAGGCAAACATGCGCGAGGAGCTCGCAGCCTTCTTGCATGAATTGCATCCTCGTACGGTTCACAATGAGCGACCAGCCCGCTCCATGCCGGAACCTGACAGCTTGGGCGGGTAGCCTCGTCGGTTGAGATCATCGACATAACGCCAGGCGGGAGAACCGTTCGGATTGTCCCAAGCTAAGGGGCCGCACGCCTTGCCGCGGCCCCTTAGGGTTCACGCAATCTGAAGTAGAGAATGCCGAGGACTAGCGCGAGGCTTACAGTGTTGGCCGCGACGATGACCCAGTCCGCCTTTAAGCCGCCGTAGGCAATCCAGAGCGCGACGCCACTTGCCAAGGCGAGCAACATCTTCAGGGACAGATCGCCGGCCGACCTGGTTTCCCAGCACTTCTTGAGTTGAGGGACGTTCGAAGCGGTGGTCAGGAGAGCGGCTGCGCCGCCGATCAGCATGTCGATGTCCATGGCCGACAACGCACCTCGGCTCCGTGGTTGGTGGCAGTCACTTCCGAACGCAAGGCGGACCAGATTTGCTTCAGCGTTCCTATCGCCCTCCAGGGCGGGCTTTGCAGCCCGCCCCTTCGGTCGAGGGAGCCCCCGGTCAACGAGGCCAGTTGGAGCGCAGGCGCTCGATCTCGGTGTCGGTCGGCCGATAGGGCGGCGCCTTCGGATCGAAGGTCTTCCACCCGCCCTTACGATATTCGGCGCCACGCGCCACCGGGTCGACCGGACGGTACTGATCCAGGAGAGCCTCTGCCCGCGCGGCATCCTGGTCGGGTACTCGAACCGTGACCAGCGTGCCGCCTCGGCGCACCGACTCGGCATAGACGTCGGCGTGCTCGCGGTCCGTCCCTGCATCGACCAACGCGCCGACAATGCCGCCGGCGACGGCGCCTCCGGCAGCCACCGCCGCGGCTGAGGCGAGCCAGCCTGCGGCCACGACCGGGCCGAGGCCCGGAATGGCGAGCAGACCAAGCCCTGCCAGCAGACCGGCCCCGGCACCCAGTGCGCCGCCAATGCCGGCGCCGGCGGCAGCGCCGTTCACGTCGTCGACGTCGGCATACTCGGCCGAGACGTATTTGTTAGCGACGATGCTGACATCGGCACCCGGGATCCCCGCCTTCTCGACCGCTTCGACGGCGGCGCGGGCTTGCGCGTAACTGTCGTACGCACGGCTGATGGTCTTCATATTCCGATTCTCCTAAGTGCGATCACTGTTGAGCTGAGGTGACGACGTTGCCCTTGTAGTCGACGGCAATCTGGACCTGCTTGCCTTCGGCCGTGCCAGTGCCGCGCCAGATGCCATCGTCGTCCTTCTTCATCGCTGCGACGTTCGTGATCCCCTGAGCGACGGCACGGTCTCTGGCCTGAGCCTCCGTGAACGAGTTGGCACCCTTGAGTGGCGCACCGGCGTCGTTCTGACGCGTCTTGTAGGTGTCGGCCTTGCAGGCCTCCATGAATTCGGCCTGGGTAACCGTACCTTCAGTCGCCAGCATGCGATCGTTGATCCTCATGAACGCTATGTAGCGAACACCCTCCATGCCGGTGAGTTTGCCGTCCTTGTCGGAATCGGCCTTGGCCCACATGTCCCGACACTCCGCATCCGTGGCTGCCAACACGGGCGTGGCCACGATGCTGGCTGCAGCGGCAGCGACGGCCAGCACGACTACCTTCTTCATGAAGTCCTCCAATGGTGAGCGATAATTCGCCATGCGCTCAAAGGAGAATTGAGATGAAGGTTGCTCTCACTTATGGATTTGCCGAGATTGATTGACCGAGGCTGAGATAGCGCTCGGTCCAGCTGCGCGAGCACGCCGACTTGTCTCAGATGGCGTCATGCAGAAGAGCGCGACTTCCCCTATCGGCCGTGCGGTGTCGGACGCTCGATGCTCAGAGGAATGGCCTGCCGCCCGTTACCGGCACGGTCGCACCGGAAGTGTAGCTTGAGCGCGGATCCGCCAGCATGACATAGGCCGTTGCGAGTTCGGCAGGCTGTGCGGCCCGTTTCATCGGAACGTTGCTGCCGAAGCTCGCCACGGTCTCCGGCGGCATCGTCGATGGGATCAGGGGTGTCCAGACGGGTCCTGGAGCAACGGCATTCACCCTGATGCCGTCCTTGGCCAAGATCTGCGCCAGGCCACCCGTAAAGTTGTGAATCGCGCCCTTCGTCGTCGCATAGGGCAAGAGCGTCGGGTTGGGCGCGTCCGAATTGATCGACGCGGTATTGATGATCGAACTGCCTTTCTTCATGTGCGGCACGGCCGCGCGCGTCAGCCAGAACATGGCATGAATATTGGTGCGGAAAGTCGCCTCCCACTCCTCGTCGCCAATCTCGTCGAGAGATTTGAAGGTCGCCTGGTGTGCGGCGTTGTTGACCAGAATGTCGAGGCCGCCCAACTCCTTGACCGCCCTGTCGACCAGTTCGCGACAGTGTGCCGAGTCCTGAATGTCGCCCGGCACCAGCACGGCCTTGCGGCCGGCTTCCTCAATCCAGCGCTTCGTCTCGTTCGCATCCTCATGCTCGCAAAGATAGGAGATGAGGATATCCGCACCTTCGCGCGCGAAAGCGATCGCTACGGCACGGCCAATGCCGGAATCGCCACCTGTGATCAAAGCCCGCTTGCCCTCGAGGCGTGCCGCCCCCTTGTAACTTATCTCGCCATGGTCGGGGCGCGGTCGCATCTCGGCGGTCGTCCCGGGCATTTCCTGCTGTTGCGGTGGCTGATTCTGCTGCTTCCTTTCAACATAGCCCGCCATGCAAGCCTCCCTTGCTGGAGTCGTTACCAACCATTCAAAGGTTGCCGGATGGCTCCGGGCTGCGCTTCAAGATGGATTATTTCCCTTGCGTTGTGCGACCCGACACTAGGTCCGCTTCTTGCGGCGGGCGCGATCGCCCCGATCCCCCTGCCCGGGCTTTGCCACCGTCTTGGCCTTCCTGCGACGATCGGCGGCCAGCGACCGGCCGACATCCTCGACCTCCTTGAACGAGGTGCCGCGAGCGTTTCGGCGCACGAAGAGCTTGTTGCTGCCGGTGTCGATCAGCTCACGCCTTGCCGTCTTCTTGCGGGCCACCTTCTTGGCGCTGCCCTTTTTTGCTGCCTTCTTCTTTGCCGCCATGCCGATCCTCCGTGTGTTGCCGATACCAGGCGCAGCCCAGCGCCGTGGGTTCAAAGGTCGTGGTGCCTCTCGTCATGATCAATCGAAGCAGGTTGAGCTTCACCAGATCGTAGGCGCGCAGGCACTGGTGATGGCCCCGTACGATCAAGCCCAAGGTTTTTGCCTCGTCCGGCGTCAGGTCGATGTCGCCCATCGCCGGCAACGACATCTGGTACGCTTTGTTCCGGAACCACGCATCGCCCTCGGACCTCGACTGCCGTGCAGCACAGTCTACAGTTCGACGGCTGCTTGTTGACCTTGCGCCCGCCGGCAGAAAGTGGGCTAGCTGACCTTGTCTCCGACAAGGAGGATGCGACGGCGAGAGGTCAGACTGCGCCCCTCAGTCTGAATGCGGAGATCACGCTACGGCGTGTCGCTCATCGGGTCCCGCCATGGCGCGAACTACCCAAACGCGACCTCGATCACCTGGAAAAGCTCGCACTCATCGCAAAAGACCGGGACCTGTACACGCTGACGAGGCTCGGCAAACACTTCTACCAGGATGGGCAGATCGAAGCTTTGGTGGCGTACGTAAAATCGGCTCGAAAGTAGACCGTCCGGCCGCGCTCTACACCTTGGCCATGGCCAGCAGGTCACCCGCCCGCGCCCCCTTCTGCGGGCATTGCAACCACCTGTTTAGGATTTTCGTTGGTCAGCCATAACGATGACCGTTGCGGACCTGTTGCTCCTCTTCCTGATGTATGTGGTCGTACCGCTCTGGCTGGCTGCCGGATTGGGTGACTATTTTTGCCACCGCATCGCCCGCATCGAACGGACTAGCGGCTTCAAGGAATCCCTGCTCCACCTTCTGCAGTTCGGCCTGGTTGGCGTGCCGCTCCTGGCGATGCTCTTCTTGCAGGTGAACGCCGCGGTTCTGCTCCTCATGATCATTGGCGTCGTCCTCCATCAAGCGACTGCAATGTGGGACGTTCGCTATGCCAATGCGGCGCGCCGAGTGCCGCCGCTGGAGCAGCACCTGCACGGGGTGCTGGAAGCATCGCCGGCCATCGCAACGGCGATTGTAGCCATGCTTCACTGGTCCGAAGTCCGGACGCTGCTCGGCAAGGGAACCCCGAGCTTCGACTTGATCGCAAAGCACCAGCCCCTACCCTCTTGGTACCTTGTTGCCGTTATCGGCGCGGCGATCGTGATGGGCGCGATTCCGCTTGGCGAGGAACTGCTGCGCACCTGGCGGGCGAGGTCGGTGGCAAGCGTCCCTAGCAACCGGCCCCAGCCGTAGACCGCTGGCGCTCAGCCGGGACGCCACCGATTTCGGTCTCGAGCATCTGCTGCAGAAGCTCGTTACGCTGTTCAATATTCATGAAAGTCTCCCTTGATTCGCCAGCGAAACGGGCCTGCATCCGACTGGATGCAGGCCCTGCTCCTTTTTGATTCCGCTCCAGGGTCGGGGCATCGGGTCGAGGCTCTTCCGTGGTCGAGCCAGATCTTCCCTACCTCGCTGCACGCTCGCGTGCCTGCCGACCGGCCCCTCTAAGGTCAGGGGGGCCGCCAATCATCTCCAGCTGGGCGCTATTTCGCGCATCCAGCAGAAATGAAGATTCGACCGGCAGCGGTGGCACAAGGCCGACGATGGCTCCGACTGCCTCCGCATCCTCGGCTCTCTCAAAGACCATCCGTACTTCGAGCTGCGGGCTGCGGACGGCCTGGAGGGCATACCGTCCCTTCAGATGCAGCCTGCTGCACGCCCGGGCAATCAGGTAGAGATTGGATTTGAGCTCCGTCGAATAGAGCATGTCACTCCCTTCCTCTGCCGGAATGACGCCGATGACCATGCGATAGGAAGAGGTATGGGGTACGTCCAGCCAGTGGACCTTGGGCATTTGCAGCTCCGGAGCTTCGCATCGAGCAGGAGCCCGGGACATCGCATGATGCCGCTGTCTCTCAGTCGCCGACGCTCATTGGAAGCGAGCCGGCGATACAGGAGCTACGTGCTGAACAAATGATCGTTCCCGCCCCAATCGATCAGTTGACGTTTGCCGTGAAGCGCAAAAAGCGGCCCGCCCTTCAGGGGGAGGGGCCGCATCTGGTGCTGCAGTTGCCCGGGCAAGGGTTGCAGGACCAATCGGTCCGCTCGCAACGAAGGCCTCGCCGGTCGTGATCCAACGCCGACGTCGGCTCGTATCCAACTCGGGAGAATACACTGTGAAAACCTACGCGATCGCCTATCTCGTCGCCGGCCTGACATTCTTCCTGGTCGATGTCGTTTGGCTCTATCTGGCCTCGGAGCGCCTATACAGGCAGCATATCGGCCATCTCCTGGCCGATAGTTTCGACCTGATGCCGGCGCTTCTCTTCTATTTGATCTATACATTCGGCATCGTTGTCTTCGCCGTCGTGCCGGCACTCAAAGCCGGATCCTTGATTACTGCGTCTCTCTCTGGCGCCTGCCTGGGCCTCGTTGCCTATGCAACCTATGACTTGACCAACCAGGCGACGTTGCGCAGTTGGCCATTGGTGGTAACCCTTGTCGACTGTGCTTGGGGCACGTTCCTGACCTCAATCGCCGCCACCTTCGCCTACTATGTTGTGTCGCGCGTTAGCGGCTCCGGCAGCATGACCTCCTAATATGCAGCGGTCGTTCTTGAGGGTGAAACCCCTCGAAGTACCGCTGTACGTCCGGCGTGACCGCTCGAGCCTCGTCGCGCAGCAGCCTTGCGGTCTCCCCGCGTTTGAACGGCAGAGCTTCAGCAGGTTTCGCCGGCAGGTGCTTTCCGCTGCGGGGGGACGGGCATTGTCGCGATCTCCGGGACCGCGGGGACGACGCTTACCTTGCAGTCGATATCGCCCACCCTGCGATCTACCGTCTCAAGGATCGACCACAGGCGACGACGCTGCTCCTCCGTCGGCAGGGTTCCTCTGACATTCAGGACGCCGAACCCAACATCGATCGAAAGTGCCCGCACTTCGACGCCCTTGCTCCTGCAAGCCTCGAACAAGGCGCTTCGAATCGTCTCATCGAAATTGTCCATGGCGGTCCCTCCCCAAGCGGCGGAGAAAACGCAGCCAGAGGCCGCCGGTTCCACTCGTTTTCAAATCGGGGCCAACAACGTAAGCGAATCTCCCGTCGGGCCAATCCACGCATCGGCGGCGACCGGCTGAGGGCCGGTGCTCTGGCCGAAGAGAGCCATGCCCCGTCTGTGCAACGCCGTTACCGCTCGCGGCGTTGACGCCGCGCCAGATTGAGGAAGGTGCCGTCATGAAGCTCGCCCTTCTGGACCGGGATGGCGTCGTGCTCGTAAACCGTCCGACCAACGTCAAGACGGCGGCCGACATCTCGCTCATCGAGGGGTCCGCCGAAGCCATCTCCAGGCTGAACGGCGCCGGCTTCACGGTTGCGATATGTACCAACCAGCCGGAGGTCGCGCGAGGGGCAATGACCTTGGCCCAGCTCGAGAATGTCCACACCGCCTTGCTCTTACGGCTGAGAGAGCAAGGCGCCATGGTTGACCACGTCTTCGCCTGCACGAGCGCCTCCAAGAATCCGCGCCGCAAGCCGTGCGGCGGGATGCTGCGCGAAGCCCTGGAGCGCTATGGCGCGCGGTCGGACCAGACACCCTTTGTCGGCGATCAGGCCGACGATCTGAAAGCCGCGTTTCATGTCGGGTGCCGCCGGGTGCTGGTGAAAACGGGACTGGGTGCAAAAGCTCTTGCGACAGGCTTTCCCGACTATGTCCATCCTTTCGCCGTTTACGACAATCTGCTGACCGCTGCGCTGGGCCTTCTGCGTGGCATGGTCTGATGCGGCAACCAAGGCGGGTATGTGAGGTCAGCTCGAACCAGGCCGGCCGACGTACGCTTAAGACAGGTCGCGAAGGGCCCGGATCTGTCTGGCATTTATTGCCTGGGCCTCAATCTCGCCGCCCGGACATGTGCAGGCTTTCGCCGACTGGTAGATTTGCCCATCAGACGGTTCGAAGCCCTCGTCCCGAAATGCGTATCGCCTTCGAGAAGTCCGAGGATGCCGAGCGGTTCGGCTCTCTCTCGCCCCCTATCTCCGACCTGGCATCGGCCTTTCGACCCTTCCGGCGACACCGAGGCCCGAGATGGCGGCAGGAGCCGGCCGGTCAAAAAATTTTCCAGACTGGCCTTGAAGCCGCCTGACGCGCTCCTAGATCGTTTTCCGGCATCGCCCAAAGCGCTGCCCGGCGGTTGCCTCTCGGGGGGGCCGCTCCGCAAAACATCGCTCAAGAGTGGAGGATGAAGATGCGCACTGTTTTCGATTTCTCGCCGTTTTATCGTGACACCGTGGGCTTCGATCGGGTGTTCGATATGCTGGATTCCGTGGTGAGCCAGCGCTCTTCCGACGGCTATCCACCGTACAACATCGAAAAAGCCAACGATGATTCCTACCGCATCGTCATGGCAGTGGCGGGCTTCGCCGAGGCCGAGCTGAACGTCACGCAGAAGGAGGATGAACTGCTGGTCACGGGCAAGGTCCAGCCGGGCGCTGAGGAGAAAGAATTCCTCTATCGCGGCATCGCGAGCCGCGAATTCGAGCGGCGCTTCCAGCTCGCCGACCATGTGAAGGTGATGGGCGCCAGCTTGGCCAACGGGCTGCTGACGATTGAGCTCAGGCGCGAGATCCCGGAGGAAAAGAAGGCGCGCGCGATCCGAATCGAGGCCGGTTCGACGCCGCGCATTACCAAGCAATAGGGCCGAAAGCCCGCTTGGAGGACAGGGTCCGCCGCTTCCGGTAACGGGCGGCGGGCACCTGCCCTGCAGCTTCCACCCATCGTCTTCCTTACCTGTCTGTTTCAGGAGGTTCGTCATGATCGCATGGTCGGCAGCCAACCGGCCTGATGTTCTTACCGACCCCTTCGCCAGGGTCGACGAGTCGGCCGCCTATCCGGCAGCCTTTACGAGGTCGCCCACCATCGACGAGCCACCACGCGGCCGCGTTCTCATCGTCGAGGACCAAGTTCCCGTGGCGCTCGAAATCCAGCGAACTCTGCGTAACGCGGGGTATGGCATCGTCGGTCCGGCCGGAAGCCAGAGTGAGGTTACGCGCCTCGTGCGCCGTGGCGGCCTCGATGCGGCGGTGATCGACGCCGATTCCCGGCGGAGCGCACCGTACTCGGTGGCTGACTGGCTGGCGGCGGCGGGGGTGCCGTTCGCGTTCCTGGTGAGTAACACCAGCGCCCTGCCGCACGATCACGCCCATCGACCGCAGATCAGCAAGCCATGCTCGGCCGCAGCCCTGGTGGATACGGTCGACCTAATGGTCGAGGGCGGACCGGGCGCTGCGCCGCCGCCGCCGGCGTCGTGGCCGCGCCATCTGCCGCAACTCTAGGAAGTCAAAAGGCTTCGAGCGCTCGCCCGGGCCCGGAGTGCCGCGTCGCTCCGGGCCTTTTTGCAGGCACTCGCGGGGCAGACAAGCCAGCTGCTCCCGTGGTCGACCAGCCGCAGCGGCTATGCTTGGGTGAACCGGCTGCGCGCAACGCGCAAGGTCCACTGCACCCCTCGTCTGAGCGACCATGCTCCCGCGGCGCCCCACCCAGGGTATCCCAGACAAGACGGCCGCACTGGCTCTCGAGCCCAGCAAGATCCTCGACCACCATGCTACCTGAGCCGACCGTCACTGTAGTGGCGATCAAGCTGGCCGGCTCCATTTGATCGAGCGCAAAGTGCCGCGTCGATCGCCGACGTACAAAGGTCATTGTCAATGATGGAGCGAGCCGATGCGTAAAGGTTCGATGATGTCGGTCGCCATAAAAGGCCTCGCTTTGCTCCTTCTGCGGCGCACTGCGTGGGCGCAGGCGCCGTCAGAAACTGACCGATACGTTAGGGGGCCGCACATGACGGGATGGGACGGCGGGTGGCACACCTTGGTTATATGGCCGGCTCACTAGGTTGGTTGCGCGCGCGTCGAAGTAACGAAGGACAGCCATGAGTTACCGCTTGAGTGACCACCCCAACAGCATGCCAAGCATCGTTATGGCGAATTGCGTCTCGCCCCCGCTCTCTCAAGGGCGAACCGATGCCGATCTGAAGTGCTTGCTGAAAGCTCGCGAGACGGCTCCGCGCAAGGAGGATGATGCGACAGCCAATGGCGCGTGGATGAGATCGTGATAGTCGGCGGGTTCACTGTTCCATGACGTCGCCGCTTACAGAACCCCACGCTCGTTCCAGCGATGCCTGCCTCTCGGCGCTGGGCGCCAGGCCGGAAGGACTGACCGGAGCCGAGGCGGCGCGGCGGCTGGCCGAGCACGGGCCGAACCGCCTGCCCGAGGTGCAAGGGCGCGGGCCTTTTCTGCGGTTCCTCATGCAGTTCCACAACGTGCTGATCTACGTGCTCTTGGGCGCAGCGGTGGTAACAGCGATCCTACAGCACTGGGTCGATACCGGCGTGATCCTGGCCGTCGTATGCGCCAACGCGGTGATCGGCTTCATCCAGGAGGGCAAGGCCGAGGCAGCAATGGCGGCGATCCGCCAGATGCTGGCACCGCGCGCCGCCGTTCTGCGCGACGGGCAGCGGCTGACGGTGGAGGGGGCGGAGATCGTGCCCGGCGACATTGTGCTGGTCGAAGCGGGAGACAAGGTGCCTGCCGACCTTCGCGTGATCGAGGCGCGGGGGCTTGCCGCGCAGGAGGCGATCCTCACGGGCGAATCGGTGCCGGTCGAGAAGAGCGTGGATCCCGTCATTGCCGATGCGCCCCTTGGCGACCGGCGCTCGATGCTCTGGTCGGGCACGCTGGTCACGCAAGGCACCGCGCGGGGGCTGGTGGTGGCGACCGGCACCGCCACCGAAATCGGCCGCATCGGCGGGCTTCTGGCCGAGGTGGAGCAGTTGACCACGCCGCTTGTCGCGCAGATGGACCATTTCGCGCGCTGGCTTTCGTTTTTGATCCTGCTCGCGGCCGCTCTTCTGCTCGTCTACGGCTATTTCGTCGGGCATCACGAGTTTTCCGAGATGTTCATGGCCGTGGTCGGCATCGCCGTCGCGGCAATCCCCGAGGGGCTGCCGGCGGTGATGACAGTTACGCTGGCGATCGGCGTGCAGGCCATGGCCAAACGCCACGCCATTGTCCGTCGACTACCGGCGATCGAGGCAATCGGCTCCGTTTCGGTCATCTGCACCGACAAGACAGGGACACTGACGCGCAATGAGATGGTGGTCGTCGCGGCGGAGACGCCCGAAGGCAGCTTCACGGTGGCGGGCACGGGCTACGCACCCCTGGGGGAGATCACGCCGGCGGGAGACCTTTCGCGCCTCGCAAGGGCGGCTGCGCTGTGCAATGACGCGGCGCTGCAAGAGCGAGCCGGGAGATGGACGGTTGAAGGAGACCCGATGGAAGGAGCGCTCCTGACGTTTGCGGCCAAGGTTGGAGGCGACCAGGCGGCGCGGCGGCTGGATACCCTTCCCTTCGACAGTCGCCATCGCTTCATGGCTGTGCTTGCAGACGGCGCCTGGGGCCGCACGAGTTACGTCAAGGGCGCGCCGGAGCGGGTACTGCGCATGTGCGGCGGGGTGGACTACGCGCATTGGCACGACCGGGCCGACACGCTGGCAAGGCGGGGCCTGCGGGTGCTGGCGCTGGCCGAGCGAAGCGAAACGGGTGAGCGGCTCGACGCCGCCGCGCTGGAGAGCGGGCTGACCTTTTTGGGCCTCGTCGGCCTGATCGATCCGCCGCGCCCCGAAGCCATTGCTGCTGTCGCCGAATGCCGCGGCGCCGGAATCCGGGTGAAGATGATCACCGGCGACCATGCTGGAACCGCCGCCGCGATCGCCGCCCAGATCGGGCTGGAAAACCCAAACCGCGTGCTGACGGGCCACGATCTCGACAAGCTGGACGATGCGCAGCTGGCGCTGGAGGCTGCCTCGGCCGATGTCTTTGCCCGCACCAGCCCGGAACACAAACTGCGCCTCGTGACCGCGCTGCAGGCGAACGGCGTGTCGGTCGCCATGACCGGCGACGGGGTTAACGACGCGCCCGCCCTGAAGCGGGCCGATGTGGGCATCGCCATGGGGCTCAAGGGCTCCGAAGCCGCCAAGGAAGCTGCCGATCTGGTGCTGGCCGACGACAACTTCGCCACAATCGCCGCCGCCGTGCGCGAGGGACGCACGGTCTACGACAACTTGAAGAAGGTCATCAGCTGGACACTGCCCACCAATGCCGGCGAGTCGATAGTGGTGGTCCTGGCCTTGCTCGCGGGCCTCACGCTGCCGGTGACGGCAGTGCAAATCCTATGGGTCAACCTGATTACCGGCGTCACGTTGGGCGTCGCGCTGGCTTTCGAGCCCACCGAAGTCGGCACCATGGGGCGCCTGCCGCGGCCCCGGCACACGCCGATCCTGTCGGGGGAACTGATCTGGCACGTGCTGCTTGTCGCGCTGCTGTTCTTCGCGGCGGTATTTGGAGTCTTCACCTACGCGATCGACAGGGGATACCCGCTCGAACTCGCGCAGACCATAGCGTTGAACATGCTGGTGGTGCTGGAAATCTTCCACCTCTTCTTCATCCGCAACCTACACAGCACATCTCTGACCTGGGATGCGGCGAAGGGCACGCGCGTGGTCTGGATCGTCGTCATCGTCATCACAGCTGCGCAGTTCGCGGTCACCTACCTGCCCCCACTCCAGGCGATCCTCGGCACCAAAGCCGTACCTCTCGCGGACGGTCTCCTGATCGTTGGCGTAGGTGCCGCCTTCTTCGCGATCATCGAGATCGAAAAGCAGATCAGGCTGGGATTGAAGCGATGACCAGTCGCTTCCACTGGCGGAGATCTGACAGAGATCTAGGGGCTCAGGTCACTCCGGACTTCGCTTGGAGGGCCATGGCGTTGACGTAGTTCTCATCATCGCCCGGTGCGGCACACCAAGCCCGCCGGCATGCGCTACTGCAGCTGCAGTCGCAGGGCTCCCGCCTCCTTGAACGTGGCCTGCACATGATCGGTGTGCTTGCCATGACATTCGACCGAAACTTCGACCGGCCCTTTCAGTTCCGGCTTCCCGCTTCGCGGCACCCCCGGATGCCCGCTTTCGACATCCGCCCCGGCAGGCTCGACGCCAGCGGTATTGGCGCGCCCGGGCGCTCGAATGAAGATGTCCGCGCGTTCGATGCCGTGCTTCTGGACAAGATGCTCCACGGCGATCTCCGCATCGCGTCGTGTGGCAAAACTCGCGACGACCGTTTTCTCCATGACTTACTCCCTCGGACAAGCGTGCAGGCCGGCGACCTGTGCCGACCTGATATGGGAAACGAGACGCCCCGCTCCTCGTTCCATCTTCGCCAGCCAGTCGTCTCTCAGCCGCGTCCTTTGAGCGGCACTTTGACGATCTCGCCCCAGAGCTTTCCGTTGGGCACGACGACGCGGCCGTTCTCGTTCTCGAGCTCGGTGTAGAAGACGTTGACGATGCTGATGACGCCGGAGACCCCGCCCGTCTCGACAGTGTCGCCGACATGAAAGGGTCGGAAGATGATCAGCATTATGCCGGCGGCGAAGTGGCTGAGCGTTCCCTGCAGAGCCAATCCTATCGCCAGCCCCAGAGCACCGAGAGCGGCAACGAAACTCGTCGTGGCGATTCCGAACGTGGTCAGGACCGAGACGACGGTGAACGTCAGCACGGCATAGCGGGCAGCGTTCGCCAGAAACAGCACCAATGTCCTGTCGATCTGCGTCGCCCGATCGCAAAGGCGTTTGATCAGGCGATAGGCCATCCGCGACACCAGCCAACCGACAATCATCACCACGATGGCGCCGACGGCTCGCAGACCGTACGTCGTCATGATGGTTGCCAGGGTCGTCATAATGCTCTCGACGTCGATCATCTTCTTTGCCCTCGAAGTCGCGGAAACCCGTCAACGCGACGCACCGCACCGAAGTTGCGTTTGCGACCCGACGCATGAAAAACACCGGGAATTGCCCAAAGGACGTCAAATTGCCGACGGAGTATCGGCGCTGCTTTGCTGAAGAAGCCCCATAGCATCGAAGGCTTGGCCGATGTTTCGACCAGCATCGGAATCGCCAAGGATTGGGAGCGGGCCTTCGGGTCGGGTCTGCCGGCCCGTTCGCAGAACCGGCCCCCGGGACAGGAGGGTGACTTGGCGATCTTTTGCGTCAGCTACGACTGCCACAAGGTGCGCGACGACCAGGCATTCCGGACGGCCCTCGAAGAAGCCGGCGGCGTTCGCCTCCTCGATTCGCTGTGGTTGATCTCCCTGGACTGGACCGCGGTCGAACTTCGCGACGCGGTCATGGTTCATCTGGACAGCGACGAGTCGCTGGTCGTGCTGGAGCTCGATCCTTCCAAGAGCTGGGCTACCGCACGCGCCAGGGAAGAGGGAACGGAATGGCTGCGCCAGAACATCCCCTGAGCCGGGCCCCCATCTGCCATGTGATCGGCCAGTTCCCAGGTTGACTGATCGTCGGCAATCGAGAAAATCTGGGGTTGTCGATTGAGCGGGACTTGATCGTGCAGATTGGGGACTTGGGGCGAGATGAACGACAATAATGACCAGAACAGCTCATCGCGAGACGACTTAACCCAAGAAGGCTTGCCGCAGGATGAGCCGATTCAGAAAATAAGAATGGCCTACTCGGCTCCCGTTCTGATGGCGTGGGGAACCTTGCGGGACGTCACTCAATCCGTAGGCAGTTCGGGCCGCCGCGACGGCGGCCGAGGCCAGCAGCGCCGGACCCGCTGGTAGGACGGCCGGCCGGGCGCTCTCGGCATTGGCTCCACCGGATACTCCCCCGACACCCCCACGCCGGCCTGCAAGGGCGGTCCTAGCGACACCGAACGGTAACGTTGAAATCCCGGCCGCTCGTCCCGCCCCGCCCCGCGGCGGTCAGCAGGCCATTGGCGACCCTGCCCGACATCTGCGCAACGAAGCGCTGATTCACGTGCGTTTGCTGGCCAATACCCTCGTAGGTCAAAAACACGTTGCCGGCCGCGTCGATGCGGCCGCTGACGACGTTGCGCTTGGTGGCATCGGCCTGGGACACCCAGCCGTCGCTGATCTCGCCGTTGCGGATGGTCATGCTGGCGTACCAGCAGCTCGGGGGGAATCCCTGGTACGCGGCACGGCACCATTGCGACCGATAGGTGCCTTCGCATTGTCGCCCCGAGGCGGCCGGTGCTGCTGCGGATGGCGATGCCGGCGGCGCTGCCGGCCCCGAAGCGGGCGGTGCGACGGCAGGTGCGGCTGCGGCCAGGGCGAGCTTTTTCTGCTCTTCGTCATAGCGCGCGAGGGCGGTTGCCGCCTCGCGCTGCAACGTCGCTTGCTGGTCGTGCGTGAGGTATCCCGTCGCGGCCTGGCCGGCCTTCTTCTGCCACGCCGCGATCATCTCGCGCGAGCGGACGCCGAAGACGCCGTCGGTGCCGCCGGTCGAGAAGCCCAGCGACGTGAGCGCGACCTGAAGACGCTGGCGGTCCGAATGGCTGAGCCGCAACGCCGTCTCGGCGGCCTCGGCCCCCTTGCGATCGGCTTCCTCGGCGCGTAGCCGTGCCGCGGCTTCCTCCCGGGCCTTCGCATCGGCTTCGGCATCGGGCTTTGCTTTGGCCGCGGCGTCGGCCGCAGCCTGCGCCTCGGCCTGGCGTCTGGCATCGGCAGCCGCCTTCTGCCGAGCCGCCTCTTCCGCCGCCGCCTTCTCGCGAAGTTCCTGTTCGATGCGCGTCCGGAGTGCAGCCTCCTCGTCGGCCTTGCGGCGCGCTTCCGCCTCCGCCCGCAGACGTGCCGCCTCCTCCTGTGCCGTGCGCTGCTCTCGGCGCGCCCGCTCCAGTTCTTCCTGCGCCTGGTCTGCCATCGGAGACGGCGATGCCGACGATGGCGGCGGCCTCGTCGAAGGCGGCACGCCGGAGCCCAGCGCGAACCAGCCACCCGCTGCGACAAGCAGCAGAGCGGCGGCGGCGGCGGCGGCGGCGATCTTCATGCCAGCGTGCGCGCCACGCGGCGACGTGGAAGGCGTCCCGGCGAGCGGCGACGATGCAAGCGATGGCGATGCAGGGGACTTGGCCGCCATCACTACCGTCGCCGGCGCTGCGGCACCGCCGCTGCCTGTCAGGAGCACCCGCCATGCCGCCACGGATTGCGGCCGGCCGGCGGCTCGGACGACGAGGGCGGCGTCGATTCCGGCGAGCAGCGCCTTCGGAAAGGCACGCCCCGAGCCCGCCAGCGGCACAAGCTCGTCGTCTACCATGCGGTCGATGGCGTTCAGCGGAGGCTCGCCGGTGAGGGCGTGATAGAGCGTGGCGGCCAGGCTGTAGATGTCTGTCCACGCGCCCTGCGGCGCGGAGGTGAACTGCTCGACCGGCGCATAGCCCGGCGTGAACACTGCCGTCATGGCCTGCGTGCGGCCGGCAATGGCAACTCGCGAGGCACCGAAATCGATCAGCGTCGGCTGCCCCTTGGCATCGAGCAAGATGTTCGCCGGCTTGATGTCGCGATGCAGGAAGCCCGCGGCGTGAACCTGCTCCAGGCCATCGAGCAACGGCGCAAGGATGCGGTCGATCTCTGCAGCATCGAGCGGGCCGGCGCGAGCGATACGCTCGTGCAGCGTCTCGCCGTCGACCAGCTCCATCACCAGATAGGCCGTGCCATTGGCCTGGAGATAGTCGTGGACCTTCACGATGCCGGGCGCGCGATGCAGCGCGGCCAGGGTGCGGCCCTCGGACACGAAGCGCTCCAGCCCCCAGGCCAGATCCTCGGCGGCGCTGCGCGAGCGCGGCACGACGGTGACGCCGTCCTTGCGCACGGCCAGCGCGGTGGGCAGGTATTCCTTGATCGCCACCTCGCGCCCCAGCTCGGTGTCGACGGCGCGATAGGTGATGCCGAAGCCGCCCTGCCCCAACACCGCGACGACGCGGTATCGGCCTATGGTCTGGCCGGGTTGGAGTGTCACAAAGTCGACGTCCGGTAAGTCGACGTCCGGTCGAGAGCGTCCGTCGTCGTCAACGCTTTCAGCCATGAACGAACGCCTCCGAGGCGCGTGCATGCTCCCACAGTCGGGCAAGACGCCTAGCCGACTTCAGGATGAAACCGGCATGGTTCGGAGTCGAGTGGAGATGGCCGACCTAGGGCCGGCTCCGTGCCGGCCCGACATCACACCGCCGTGAGGGCGAGGTTCGCAGCGACCGCAGGATCGGCGTCAACAGGCGGGGCCCAGCATGCACCATCTTGGGTACCGGAAGGCGTCGCGCGAACCTTCGCCTGACGGTCTCGATGGGGCCGCAAGATCTGCAGTACGTCGTTCTCGAACGTACATCTCATGCGTCACCAGCGGCGCCATCACCCCGCAGGCCACCTTCGGCCCCATTGGGGTTGTCGTACCCGGCCAGCCTCGCGGCAGGTCGATGGGTACATCCATCGCAACCTCCCTCTCACTCTTTTTGCGATGCCCTCCTCTCCAGGAAGCCAGATCGCGGCCCCTCTTGGGCGAAGGGCATTGGACCGGGAAGAAAAGCAGCGTGTGAGTCGCGATATCACTTCGCGCGACGATCGCGCACTCGGGGATTAGAAACCCGCGCCGAGCGTGGTCGGATATCTACTTGGTCGCGCAAGTACCCGACAGGGCTGCAAGCAAGCTGTGGGGGTGGGCTCCGGAGCCGCGACGTGGCTACACGGAAGCGCTTTCGATATAAACTCCATGCCGATGACCCAGAACGGCAAGTCGGTCTGCAGGACAAGGATCACGTCGCCCAGCAATGTCAGTACATTTTATTCACGATGACCTTCTGGGCCATGTCCCGAACCCCGGCTTCAGCGGCCCCGGGTTTGGTGGGTCATTTCACACGATCGATGCCAACGGGCTTCGATTCAATGGCGAGAGACCGGATTCGAGCGAGGGGTCAATACTCACCGTAGGCGATTCCTTCACCTACGGGGACGAGGTGTGCGACGAGGAATCCTGGCCCGCCCAGTTGCAGAGGCTGACTGGCCGCCACGTGCTCAACGGCGGCGTGACCGGCTACGGCTTCGACCAGATCGTGCTGCGCGCCGAGCAGCTCGTGGCCGCGTACAATCCGTCCGTCATCATCGTGAGCTTCATCGCCGACGACATACTGCGCACGGAGATGAGCCGGATGTGGTGGCGCAACAAGCCGTGGTTTGCGATCGAGGGCGATCAACTGGTCCTCAAGGGCGTTCCGGTGCCCAATCGGGCCAGGCTGCCACCCGATATCCAACGGCGGATGGACCGGATTCTGGTCGACCTCTCGCCGACGCTGCAGCATCTGGTCGGTTACCATAAGCGGGTGCACCGCGCCGGCTTCGGGTTGGAAATCGCCCAGCAGCTCGTCAGGCGACTCGCGAAAATGCAGTCGGACCACAACGTCAAGATCGTCGTGATGGCGCAGTACCCTCCTCACACATGGGTCTACAAGGCCTTCGCAAAGGACCAGCGCCGCCTCGCGCAGGCGGTTCTCGATTGCGCGACGGCCAGCGGGCTTGCCATCGTCGATACCTTCCGCCGGCTCAGCACCGAGCCGAAGCCGCAGGACTTCTACGCCGCCACGCACATGAACGTGCGGGGCAACCTGATGATCGCCAGCCTGCTCGCGGCCACGTTGCCGGGCCTGCTCAAATAGCGGCTGCGGCTACAGTTACGTCTTGGGCGCCGTGAGCGACGCCAGTAACAGGCCGATGGCGCCGCCACCGAGAAACCCGGCCACCATGATCAAGTAACGATCGAAGGTAGTGCCATAGTAGGCAAACTCGAACACGGCATAGATCGCCGGTATCATTCCCAGAAACGCGCCCACGATTGCCCAGCGGTGATTTCGAGGCTGACTACGCCACTTCCCCCTCATGCGATTCTCCCCTGTCGACGAACGGGCCTCGGGGCCTCTACCTGACGTCGAGATCCCTCAGAACGCTCCCCCGGCGACGACGTCGAACCGCGACCGCAGCTCTTCGATCGTAGGGACACGGTCGGCCTCGAGTTCGGGATACTCCTTTTCGAGTTCATGCCGGTCGAATTCGTCGAGATGCAGATCGGCGACACTGTGATCGGTCTCGAGTGCGGTGAGCGCATTGTGGAGATGGAATATCTGCCAGCGGGCCGGCTTCTCGTGACGTGCTGCTTCCAGCTTGGCCAGCCGGTCGCCGAAGCGTTCAAAGACCTTCTTCCGATCGTCGGACATCGTGCCCTCCCGTCATTCGCGCTGTCGCCGGTTTCTGGTCGCAAGGCTCTCACGTCCGAAGTTCCCTCGCAATGCACCCTGCCGACGGCGCTCCGGGACCGACCGGGAGCCGCTGGTTTGTCCACAAAGGGCGGGCGAGCCGACATGACGCGGCCCCCTATTCGTGCCAACGTTGGAGCAAGAGACATCCAGATCTCGCCAGACCAGCGTGGAGGAAACGATGCGACAAGAGTTTCTTTCCTGGTTGCGTATTCTCGCGATGGCCAGCGCGGTTTTCGTCATGATCGGATTGCTCATCACAGCCGGTCGCCCGGTGCTGGAGCTCGTGGCGCTCCGATAGGCAGCCCGAGGGGCCGCGCGAACGCAGCAACCGAACGGCGCGCCTAGCCGAGGTAAAGCTCGAGAGGACGATCGAAGCCCTTCAGTTCATAGGGCTTGGCGATCCTGTCCCGCAGGTCGTCGCCCACGCGCTGACACACCGCTGCGGTCACCAGGATCTCGCCGGAGGCGGCGACCGACTGGGCACGCGAAGCCGTATTCACAACCGTCCCGATGGCGGTCAGGTCTCGGTGCGTGCGGCCGAACTCCCCGAAACTGAGCTCGCCGCAATGAATGCCGATCCCGACGCCGACCTCGACCCCGGCGTCGCCCGTCAGTTCGGCAAACTCCGCCTTCCTCGCCGCGCATCGACGCTGGATGTCGCGCGCCGCCAGCAACGCCTGCCGCGCATGATTTTCCTGCCGGATCGGGAAGTTGAATACGGCCATCACCGCGTCGCCGATGGTCTTGTTGAGCAGGCCATCGTACTCCCAGATGGCGCCGGCGCATTCGTCGTAGAAGATGTCGAGCAGGTCGCCCATCGCCGTCGCCGACAGCGACTGCGACAGACTCGTGTAAGCCCGGACGTCGGCGAACAGGATCGTGGCGTCGATCGTGATCTTGGTCGCCTTCATCACGCGCTTGAACATCAGTTCGCAGAAAGTGCAGGTGTTGGGGTTCATGCGGCTCGGACGCAGGCCAACAACACGGAACGGCACCGACAGCGCGCCGCGGAGCGGGATCGGCACATGCATCTGCTGCCAGCATCCCTTGCAGATCAGCGATTGTTGCCGCGCCATATACCGCTCTCTTTGTTCGCTCGGAGACGCCCGGCAATCCTGCGCGCGGCCCTTGCCGGTTTCAAAGGGAGAATCGGCTCCCAGCCCGCAACATAGGATGTGATGCCCGGAGAGGATGCCGCCAGGCTGTTGATTCCATGCATGATTCGGATGGCCCCAAGGTCTTGCCGAAAGACCGAAGTCGGGCAGCCGGCGACCGGCATCTGTTGCCCGGAAGTCACTCCGTCCGGAAACCTGTCGGCGCAGTCGACTGATCACTGGCCGCAAAGCCGCTTCGAGCGTCATATGGATGATAGAGCAGTGGCCCGTGGGGGACCCTGCCTTTGAGGTGATGTTGTGAACGACATTGCTGCAGAGGTCCGGGACATCATCGTCCTGCACCTTGGAGTTGCCGAAGCGCAGATTACCGACGACGCGTCTTTCAAGGACACGCTTGGCGCCGACAGTCTCGACCTGGTCGAGATCGTCATGACCTGCGAGGAACGGTTCGACATCGAAATCCCGACCAAGGTAGCGAGCACCTTCGTCACGGTGGGTGACGCCGTCGGCCACATCCGTTCTCGCCTTGCCGAGCCCGCTGTTCGCTCGGAAAGGGCCCCGATGCGTCGGCCGCACTTTTCCTTCGGGCAGTCGAACTTCCGCTGATCGAGGCCGAGCTCGAAGGCGGCCGGAATTTGGTGCCGATCCCTTCGACCGAGACACGATAAGATGGTGGGATGATCGAGTCGGCACGGCAACGGATTCTCAACGACCGCCCCGAGCGTCCGGGGGAGTATGTCCTCTACTGGATGCAGCAGTCCCAGCGTGAGCGCTTCAATCCCGCGCTCGAAACGGCGGTCGGGTGCGCCAATCGCCTCGGCCTGCCGGTCCTTGTCGGCTTCGGCTTGACCGACGGCTATCCGGAAGCCAATGCGCGGCACTATGCCTTCATGCTCGACGGCCTCGCCGACGTCGGCACGGCCTTGGCACGGCGCGGCATCGGCTTTGCCGTGCTGCGCGGCTCTCCCGAGGCCGTGGCCATCGAGCTGGCGCGCAAGGCAGCGCTCGTCGTCTGCGACCGCGGCTATCTTCGCCATCAGAAGGCGTGGCGCGCGGCCCTGGCCGAGGCCGCTGCCTGCCAGGTGATCCAGATCGAAGGCGATGCCGTCGTGCCGGTCGATCTCGCTTCGGCCAAGCAGGAGATCGGCGCCCGCACGCTGCGCCCCAAGATTCTCAAGCTCCGGGACGAGTTCGTCCGGCCGTTGCCGCGCACCCCGGTCAAGGTAAAGGCGGAGACGCCTGCCCTGCCCAAGGCGCTCGACCTGTCCGACACCGGCCGCCTGCTCGCCAGACTCGACATCGACCGCAGTGTTCCGCCGGTCGACCGTTTCAAGGGAGGGGCCGTCGAGGCCTCCCGGCGGCTGCGGGCCTTCGTCCGCGGCGGGCTCGCGGGCTATGCTGCCGGACGCAGCGAACCTGCGCGGGAGCAGGTGTCCTTCCTCAGCGCCTATCTGCATTTCGGGCAGATCAGCCCCGTCGAGATCGCCCTCGAAGTGAGCGAGGCCGAAGTCGACCGGCCCGACGCGGCCGCCTATCTCGAAGAACTGATCGTGCGGCGCGAACTCGCCATCAATTTCGTCGAACGCGAACCGCGCTACGACAGCTATGCCTGCCTGCCCGAATGGGCACGCCATACGCTCCGCGCCCACGAAACCGATCGCCGCCCTTACGTTTATGGCGCCACGCAGCTTACGGCGGCCGAGACGCACGATCCCTACTGGAACGCCGCGATGCGCGAGATGGTCTTCACCGGCTACATGCACAACTACATGCGCATGTATTGGGGCAAGAAGATTCTGGAATGGTCGTCGACGCCGGAGAAGGCGTTTGCAACGGCGCTGGCCCTGAACAACCGCTACTTCCTGTGCGGCCGCGACCCGAATTCCTACGCTGGCGTCGCCTGGTGCTTCGGCCTGCACGACCGGCCGTGGCCGGAACGGCCGATCTTCGGCAAGGTACGCTCGATGATGGCCTCGGGCCTCGAACGCAAGTTCGACATCGACGCCTATGTGAAGCGCGTGGCGCGCCTCACCTCCTGACGGCACGACCGCAGCGCGGCGAGTCTTCGCCGCGCTGCTGCGCGCCGCCGATGCTACATCGTCGCCTGCTGGATACGCCGCTCGTCGAGGCCGACGGAGCGCGCCGTTTCGACAATGGCGGCCCAGGTATCGTCCGGCAGCGGCACGCCTTCGGCCAGCCGCTGGGTGCGCGTGCGGACCTCGGCTTCGCCCGGCACCAGGATCTCGCCCCCCGCCGTCGCCGGCTTCGAGCTCTTCACGAAGGCCACGTACCTGGCGATATCGGTCGGAAAGAAGCCTTCGGCGTCGAGCACCTTGGGATCGATGTAGAAGGACAGCATGCCGTTTGCGAAGCGCCCGCGCTTGGGGTCCGTCGCGCCGGTGCCGGTGAGCGAGCCGCCCAGGATCTCGCACATGAAGGCCAGCCCCGAGCCCTTGTGGTCGCCGAACGCCCGGATCGCGCCGGTGCCCTTGCTGTGGTCGCGCGGGCCGGTCGGCGTGTAGTCGCCATAGAGCAGATGCGGATCGGCGCTCGGCTTGCCGTCCGGCCCGACCAGGGCGCCGTCCGGCACCTTCTTACCGCCCTGGCTCGCCACCAGCACCTTGCCTTCGGCCACGATCGAGGTCGCGAAGTCGAGGACCAGCGGATCCGTGCCGGGACGCGGCACGCCCACGCAATAGGGCGCGGTGGAGAAGCGCCGCTCGACGCCGCCGAACGGCGCCACGAGGACGCTGCCCGAGGCGTTGACGAAGTGCACCGACACCAGACCGGCAGCGGCCGCCATCTCGGCCCAGTCGCCGACGCGGCCGAGATGGCCCGCGTTGCGCAGGGTCACGGCCGACAGGCCGCTTTTCAGGCACTTGTCGATGCCGATCTGGACCGCCTGCGGCGTCACCGTCTGGCCGAAGCCGTACTTGCCGTCGACGACGGCGATCACCGGCGTGTCGACCAGCACGTCGACCTTCACGTCGGCCACCACGGTGCCGCCCTTCTTCTGCTGGGCGTAGCGCGGCACGCGGACCACGCCGTGGCTGTCGTGGCCCGAGAGGTTGGCACTCACGAGATAGCGGCCGATGCGGCCGCCCTCCTCCTTGGAGCATCCCGCGGAGGCAAAGATATCCGCGACGAAGGCCTCGAGAGCCTTCGCCTTGATCGTCACCGTACCCATGTCAGGACTCCGATCTCAGGACTTGCCGCGCTTCAGGCTCGCGACATAGCCGCGATTCCAGGTCGGGTTGATCATCACCTCGTTGATGACGATGTGCGGCGGCAGGCAGGCGATGTAGCGGATCAGGTCGCCGACATCTTCGGACTGCGCCATGCGCGCCCGCTCGGCCTTGGTGATCGGCACCGGCCGCTTGTCGAGAATCGGCGTCGCGACCTCGCCCGGACAGACGACGCAGGAGCGGATGTTGTTGACGCACTCTTCCATGTTGATCGTGTGGCTCATCGCCACCACGCCGTGCTTGGCCGCCGAATAGGCCGGGCCGCTCAGCAGGCTCGGCACCTTGCCGGCGACCGACGAGGTATGGATCAGCACGCCGCCGCCGGACTTGCGCATCAGCGGCAGGACCGCCGCGGTGCAGTAGAAGGCGCTGGAGAGGTTGCCGTGCACCACCTCGTCGACGCCCTTGGCCGAGAGCTTCGCCCAGCTCCGGTCGAGGATGTTGAGACCGGCATTGTTCACCAGGATGTCGAGGCGACGATACTTCTTGCCGATATCGGCGGCGACCTTGTTGACCGCACTCGCCTTCATGAGATCGGCCGGCTTCACCTCGGCCCTGCCGCCTGCCTTCTTGACCATCGCGGCCGTCGCGGCGAGCGGCGCCTTGCGGCGTCCCGTGAGGACGACCGTCGCCCCCTCCTTCGCCAGTGCAACAGCTGCCGCCTGGCCAATACCCGAACCAGCACCAGTCACCCAGGCGACCTTGCCCGTCAACGAACCCATCGATGTCTCCTTAATAGCGTTTCTGTTATCCCGAGCGCAGCGGAGGATCCCATGTCGGCGGTAACCGCGATGGGGTCCTTCGCTGCGCTCAAGACGACAAGAAGTTCTAAAGCACCTTGCCGGTGCTGTCGTCGATCAGATGCATGTTGCTGAGATCGGCTCTGAGCTTCATCGGCTTGGCGGCAGCCGCTCCTGCGTTGGGATTGACCCGGCCACAGATCTCGATGCCGTTGATCGTGAAGTAGACCAGCGTTTCCATGCCCATCGGTTCGACGACGTCGATCGTCATGTCGAAATCGTGCTGGTTGGGTTCGCTGTGCGGTCGCGTCTCGGTGATGTGCTCCGGACGCAAGCCCAGCAGAAGGTTGGCCTTGCCGACATGCGCCGTGTAGCGCGAGGTGCGGTCTGCAGGCACCGGGAGGGAAAGCTTGTCGTTCAGGCGCACCCGGAGCGCTCCTGCCGCCTGCTCGAGCTGGCAGGGAATGAAGTTCATCGCCGGCGAGCCGATGAAGCCCGCCACGAACTTCGTGGCCGGCGAATGATAGAGATCGTTCGGCGAGCCCACCTGCTCGATCAGGCCGCCATTCATGACGACGACGCGGTCGGCGAGCGTCATGGCCTCGACCTGGTCGTGCGTCACGTAGACCGTCGTGGTGCGCACCTTCTGATGCACCTTCTTGATCTCGGTGCGCATCTGCACGCGCAGCTTGGCGTCTAGGTTCGACAGCGGCTCGTCGAACAGGAACACCTTGGGATCGCGCACGATGGCACGGCCCATGGCGACGCGCTGGCGCTGGCCGCCCGAGAGCTGCTTGGGCTTGCGGTCGAGCAGCTCGGTGATGTCGAGGATCTGGGCCGCCTGCTTCACGCGGCGGTCGATCTCGTCCTTGGGCGTCTTCTTGAGCTTCAGCCCGAACGACATGTTTTCATAGACATTCATGTGCGGGTAGAGCGCGTAGTTCTGGAACACCATGGCGATGTCCCGGTCCTTCGGCGGCACGTCGTTGACCACGTCGCCGCCGATCGCGATGTCGCCGCCCGAGATTTCCTCGAGGCCGGCGATCATGCGCAAGGTCGTGCTCTTGCCGCAGCCCGAAGGCCCGACCAGCACGATGAACTCCTTGTCGGAGATGTCGAGATCGATACCGCGGACGGCCAACACTTCGTCGTACTTCTTGACGACCTTACGCAACGTTACCTGTGCCATGTGTCGACTATCCCTTTGTCGCGCCTGCGGTCAGTCCCGCAATGTAATAGTCCATCAGGAAGGCGTAGATGATGAGCGGCGGCGCGGCGCCGAGCAGCGCGCCGGTCATGATCTGCCCCCAGTTGAAGACGTCGCCCTTGATCAGCGTCGTCACGATGCCCACCGGCAGCACCAGCTCGCTCGTCGAGGTGGTGAAGGCCAGCGGATAGAGGAACTGCGCCCACGCCACCGTGAAGGTGAAGATCGTGGCCGCAATGATCCCCGGCAACGCGACCGGGATGAAGATCTTGGTCAGCGTCTGCATCCAGGTGGCGCCGTCGATCAGCGCCGCCTCGTCGAGCTCCTTCGGGATCGAGGCGAAGTAGCCGATCATGATCCAGGTGGCGAACGGCACGGTCAGCGTCGGGTAGAGGATGATCATCGTCCACCAATGATTCATCAACTGGACGCCGAGCGTCTCGTTGACCCAGGCGAACATCTTGAACAGCGGGATGAACAGCAGGGTTTCCGGGATCAGGTAGGTCAGGAACACGCCGGTCGCCAGCGTGGCCGAGCCCCAGAACTTCATGCGCGCCAGCGCGAAGGCGGCAACGACGCTGATCATCATGGTCAACACGACGACGCAGATCGACACGATCGCCGAGTTCCTGAAGAAGACCAGGAACTGGTTCTGCGACAGAAGATCGATGTAGTTCTGCAGGGTCGGCTCGGAAATCCACCACGGATTGGTCGCCGCCGAAATCTCCGCGCTGGTCTTCAGCGAAGTGATCAGCATGTAGACCGGCGGCATCAGGAAGAAGATGGCGAACAGCACGAGGAAGAAATAGGACCAGCGCAGCGCCCAGCGCCGGTCGCGACTCATGCTGCCGTACTTGGGGCGTGTCGGGGCGCCCGTGGCGCCCGTTGTGATAGTGGCGTTGGCCATCAGACTTCACTCCCCCGCTTGGTGATGTCGCGCAGGATGAAGGTCGCGGCGACGGCCAGGATCGGCACCATGAACAGCGACACGCTGGCGCCCAGTGGAATATCGCCGCCTTCGATGCCGACCCGGAACGCCCAGGTGCCGAAGATGTGCGTACTGTTCAGCGGTCCGCCCGCCGTCAGCACGCGCACGATGTCGAAGTTGGCGAAGGTGACGATCAACGAGAACAGCGCGGTGATGGCGATGATGTTGCGCATCATCGGCAGGGTCACGTACCAGATGCGCTGCCACCAGGTGGCACCGTCGATCGAGGCCGCCTCGTAGAGCTGTTCCGGCACCGACTTCAGCGCCGCGAGATACATGATCATGAAGAACGGCGAGCCGATCCACACATTGACCAGGATGACCGAGAAGCGCGCCCAGCCGGCTTCGCCGGTCCACGGAATGCCGCCGACGCCGAAAAGGGCCAGGATCCAGTTGAGGGCGCTGTAGGACGGATCGAACAGCCACAGCCAGGCGAGCGTGCTCATGGCCGGCGGAATCACCCACGGCACGAGCAGCATGCCGCGCCACTTGCGCTGGCCCTTGGAAGGGATGTTGTGCACGAAATGGGCGACCACGAAGCCGATGATCGCCTTGAAGATCACCGCGGTGATCGCGAACAGACAGGACTGGTAGACGACCAGCCAGAACGTGTCGCGGCCGAAGAGGAACTCGAAGTTCCCGAAGCCGACGAAGCGCGTCATGCCCTTGTTCAGTGTCGCGAGGTAGATCGCATAGCCGGCGGGATAGGCCACCAGGATCGCGATCAACAAAATGAGGGGAAGCGCCATCAGGAAAGCGATGGTCGACTTGCGCTGCATCAACTTGTGCAGGCCGCTGCGCTGGCTGCCTGCGCCGACGGCCGGATTACGGGCCGCGATATCTGCCATGGCTTGTGCTCCTGATGGGGTGGCCGATGTGACGGGTCAAGGGGACGCCGCGAAAGGCGGCATCCCCCAAACCGATCAAAGACGACGCATCAGTTGCGCGAGAAGCCTTCGAGTTCCCCAGCCGCCCAGTCGAGCGTCTTCTCCATCGCCTCGCCCTTGGCGTAGCGGACGACCATCTGGGTCTGGATTGCCTGCGTGTAGATCTGCTCGGCGATCTTGTGCGGCGCGGGCGCCGCGGCGATCGAGAGCGTCTGATGATTGTGCGGATTCGGATAGTGGTAGAGCGTGCCCTTCGGCGGCGCTTCCTCGGCCCATACCTTGAAGGTGGTCAGGTTGGCGAAGGCCGGCAGGTCGTAGCCACCGGACGCCACCACCATCTTCTCGGCCGACGACGCCTGCGAGAGGAAGGTGAGCAGGCTCTTGGCCGCCGCCTGGTTCTTGCTGAAGTTCCATACCCCCCAGAAGAACGGCAGGAACGGCGCATAGCGGCCCTTCGGACCGACCGGGAAACCGTGCGTCCAGAGCTGTTCGGCGACCTGCGGCGCATCGCGCTTGGCGACGGCCCAGGCGCTGGGCGGGTTCATGATCAGCGAGCCCTGGCCCGAGACCAGGAACTTGTTGTTGCTGGCATCGTCCCACGACGGCACGTCGGGCGGCAGGAAGGCCATCAGGCGCTTGTAGTATTCCATGGCCTGGCGCACCGGGTCGGACTTGACCGTGATGTTGCCCTTGGCGTCGACCAGCATCGCGCCGAAGGCGTGGAAGAACGCGCCGGCCGCATCGACATTGTCCGACGTCGTTCCGAGGCCGATGCCGAACGGATTGCCGCCCTTGTGGCAGGCTTCCGCCGCTTTAATGAAGGTGTCGAGGTTCCAGTTTTCGGCCTTGGGTGGCGCACCGGCCGGATACATCGCCTGGATGTCGATGCCGGCATACTTCTTCAGATAGTCGATGCGCGAGCACGGCCCCTTGATCTGGCTGCCGACCGTGGCCGGCACGGCAAGCCATTTGCCGCCGACCTTGCCGAGATACTCGACAGTGCCGTTGACCGCACCGTTGGCCTTGATCAGCGGCTCGACGATGTCGTTCATCGGCACGAGCTGCTCGGCATAGCGCGACGGCAGCCAGGTCGAAAAAGCGAGAACGTCGTGGCCTGACTTCGCCTGGGATTCCGCTGCGGTCGTCAGCAGCAGCTTGTTGCCCTGCGAGGTGATGTAGTCGATTGTGACCTCGACCTTTTCCTTGTCGGCCCACTCCTTCACGAGGTCCGTGGTCGCCTTGTTGGCGCCCGGCACCCAGTGGTCCCAAAATCCGATCGACAGTTTGCCCGCAGCATTGGCGCTGCGAACGAACGGTGCGGCGACCAAAGCCGTCGATGCGACGGCAGTTCCGGCCACGAAACGACGACGACTGACCTTTGTCGAAACCATGTTTCCTCCTCTGCGCCGGTTTGCCGGCTGATGATAGCGCTCACATTTTTACGAAGAGTTTTCGCACGGAGCCTTGGAGCAAATGCTATGCACAACACGCCGAGCAAGCAACGGGTTTTGGCACGCATCCCGAAATGAGCAATATTTGACAGTCCGAGAGGACGTCTGGATGCTCCGCGCGCAGCCAATCGAGAGAGCCGCGGAGGAAGACGTCGTGCGCGAAAACACTGTGAAATCGATCTGGAAAAAGGGCGGCGCCGCCGTCAACGGCTGGCTGGGAATCCCGAGCGGTGTGGCTGCCGAAGGCATGGCGCAAGGCGGATGGGATTCGCTTACGGCCGACCTGCAGCACGGTTTGATCGATTATCAGGCAGCCGTGTCGCTCTTCCAGGCGATCGCCACGACGCCGACGATTCCCCTGGCGCGCGTGCCGTGGAACGAGCCCGGTATCATCATGAAGCTGCTCGACGCCGGGGCCTTCGGAATCATCTGTCCCATGGTGAATAGCCGCGCCGAATGCGAGGCCTTCGTCGGCGCCTGCCGCTATGCACCGGCCGGCTATCGCAGCGTCGGCCCGACGCGCGCCAACTGGCTGCACGGCACCGATTACGTAAAGAATGCAAATGACACGGTGCTCACCTTTGCGATGATCGAGACCAAGAAGGCGATGGAGAATCTCGACGACATCCTGTCGACGCCCGGTCTCGATGCCGTTTATGTCGGCCCGGCCGATCTCGGCCTGTCGCTGGGCGGCGAACCGCGCGGCGACCAGACCGATCCCAAGATCGTCGACGCCATCCAGACCATCGTGAAGGCCTGCAAGAAGCACAAGATCCATGCCGGCATCCATTGCGGCTCGACCGACTACGCCAAGAAGGCAATCGGCTGGGGCTTCCAGTTCACGACCATCCTGGCCGACAACGCATTGCTGGTGAACGCCGCCAAGGCGACTGTCGCGGCGATGCGCGAAGGCAACGCGACCGGAGCCAAGAGCGCCGGCGGCAGCATGTACTGAGGTGTCTTTCGTCTTATGAAAACCGTTCCCGCCGCCAATCCCTGGCTCGCCGCCGTTGCTCCCTCGCCCATCGGCGAGACCAAGCGTTGGGTCCTGGGCCGCACCTTTCCCGCCGACCGCCCGCTCATCGATCTCAGCCAGGCCGTGCCGGGCTACCCGCCGGCGCTGG
Source organism: Reyranella massiliensis 521 (assembly GCF_000312425.1). Taxonomy (GTDB): domain Bacteria; phylum Pseudomonadota; class Alphaproteobacteria; order Reyranellales; family Reyranellaceae; genus Reyranella; species Reyranella massiliensis. The sequence goes on from NZ_HE997181.1 coordinate 2,869,318, forward strand.
AGCTGCGCAAGCACCTGGGCGAGCTGCTGCTCGATCCAGCCATGCACGGCTACACGCCGATCCTCGGCCTGCCGACCCTGCGCGAGACCTACGCCGCCCATCTCTCGTCCTTCTACGGCGCACGGATCGGCGCCGACGAGGTCGGAATCACCTCGGGCTGCAACCAGGCCTTCTGCCTTGCCCTGATGAGCATCGCACAGGCCGGCGACCAGGTGATCCTGCCGCGACCGCACTACTTCAATCACGACATGTGGATGCGCATGCAGGGCGTCGAGCCGGTGTCGCTCGACTTCCGGCCGGGGAGCGGCGCAGTGCCCAATGCCGAGGATGCCGAAAAGCTGATCGGCCCGCGCACGCGCGCCATCGTGCTGATCTCGCCCAACAATCCGACGGGCGCCGTCTATCCGCGCGCGACCATCCACGCCTTCTACGAACTCGCCAAGAAGCACGGCATCGCCCTGCTGCTCGACGAGACCTACAAGGACTTCCTGCCCGAGGGCGAGCGCCCGCATGGGCTGTTCGACGAGCCCGACTGGCAGGGCACGCTCGTCCACCTCTACAGCTTCTCCAAGGTCTTCGCGCTGACCGGCTACCGCGTCGGCGGCGTCACCGCCGGCGCCGGGCTGATGGCCGAGATCGAGAAGGCGATGGACTGTGTCTCGATCTGTCCGCCGCGGCTCGGCCAGGAGGCCGCGCTCTACGGACTGCGCAACCTCCTGCCCTGGGCCCGGAAGAACACGGAGGGGCTGAAGGCGCGCGCCGACCTGCTGGGCCAGGGCCTGCAGAAGTCGAACCGCTGGCGGCTGGTCAGCATCGGCGCCTACTTCGCCTACGTCGAACATCCCTTCGCGGACCAGCCTTCGACCGCGGTGTCCAAGCGGCTGGCCGACGAGGAGAACCTGCTCACCATTCCCGGCGACATGTTCGGCGCCGGTCAGGAACGCTTCGTCCGTTTGGCCTTCGCCAACGTGACGGACGACAAGATCCCAGCCGTGCTGGAACGCCTCGAACGCTTCGGGGAGTCCGGTCCGGCGTAGGACGGCAGCAGCGCCGGCCGACGATTATGCGGCGGGATAGACGATCGTTCCGTCGGCCCGCACGACGGCGCCCTCCGTCAAACGGGCGGGCACCAGACGGCCCGCCCCCATGATATGGAAGACGGTCGCCCCGGCCGCGATAAGATAGTCCGCGACGATGCGGCGGTGGCATCGCCACCATACGGCTTCCGAACACATGATCGCGCAGCGCCGCTTGCTTCCCTCGTCGAGCAGGTGCTCCAGCCCCGACCGGAACGGCGCCGTGAGGGCATAGTCGGCGTAATTGTGGAAGCTCTTGTTTCTCCAGAGATCGTTGACGCTTTCGGGCAGCGCCGGCGCTTCTCCGCGATAACCGCCAAGCGCCGCCATGTGCTCGTAACGGATGCCGGCGGGCGCCAGCGCCTCAGGCAGAGTATCCTCGTTGAACTGCGGGTTGGTTCGCGATCTCGGAAACCGTCTGATGTCCGCGACGAGATCGACTTCGGCCTCGCGCAACAGGCCGACGACCTCCGCGAGGCTGCGGTTCGAGTGGCCGATGGTAAAGAACGGAAGGCTCAAGTCTTCCCCTTGGGGGCTGGTGTTCGTTCGAGCACCTTTCCCCTGTGGGCCGCGATGTGATCTGTCCTGTCGCTTTTGATCTCGTACTGCGGATCGTCTTCCGATGCGCGGTGCATGTGGTTCTTGTATTCGAAATCCCGGGTGTGAACCGCGATGATCGTTCCCGACACCCGGCCTGCCTCGGAATTCCAGCTCACGTGATCGCCGATCCTGAATCTCTCGGCCATCTTGCGCCTCCTTATTCCGACCTCACCGTCACCGCGTGATTGAGCGGGCCATGGCCGCGGCCGAAGCCCGGCGCGGTCTCGATGGCCTTGCGCACGTAGGCGCGAGCGCGCGCGACGGCATCGTACAGGCTCATCTTCTGGGCAAGGCCTGCGGCGATCGCCGAAGCGAGCGTACAGCCCGTGCCGTGCGTGCTGCGGCTTTCGATACGCCGGTCCTCGAAACGGTCGAAACGGCCTTCGTGGAAAAGCAGATCGACGACGCGGTCGCCATCGAGATGGCCGCCCTTCATCAGCACGGCCTTGGCGCCGAGTGCTGCGATCCTCTCGGCCGCGCGCTTCATGTCGGCCTCTACCCGGACCGGAAGCCCGGCCAACACCTCGGCCTCGGGCAGGTTGGGCGTAACAAGTGCCGCCATCGGCAACAGCACGTCGCGCAGGGCCGTCTCGGCCTCGTTCAGCAGCAGCCGGTGTCCGCCCTTGGCCACCATCACCGGGTCGACGACCAGCGGCACGCCGGGAGCGTGTTTCCTGATTCCCGCGGTTACGACACCGATGACCTCGGCGCTGTGCAGCATGCCGGTCTTCAACGCGTCAGCGCCGATATCGGTCAGCACGACCTCGATCTGCTGCGCGATGAAGGCAGGATCGACCGCCAGGACGCCGTGCACGCCTTCGGTGTTCTGCGCCGTGAGTGCCGTGATCGCGGTAGCGGCAAAGCCACCCATGGCGGTGACGGCCTTGATGTCGGCCTGAATGCCGGCGCCGCCCCCGGAATCGGAGCCGGCCATGATCAACACACGCCCTTTCATGACTTCCTCTACGCCGCCGGCTGCGGAATCGCCTCGATGATCTGATCGACGACCGCGCGCACGAGATCGGAATCGTCGCCCTCGGCCATGACGCGGATCAGGGGCTCGGTACCCGACTTGCGGACCAGGATGCGCCCGTTCTTGCCGAGCTTGGCCTCGGCATCGGCAATCGCCCGCGCAACGACGTCGGCGCCCAACGCCTCGTTGGCGTTGGCGACTCGGACGTTCTTTAGGAGCTGCGGCACCGGCTCGAAGGCGCGGAAGGTCTCGCTCGCCGGCCTGCCGCTGCGGATCATCGCCGCCAGAGCCTGCAGCGCGGCCATCAGCCCGTCGCCGGTGGTGGCGTAGTCGGTCATGATGATGTGGCCGGACTGTTCGCCGCCCAGGTTGAAGCCGTCGCTGCGCATGCGCTCCAGCACGTAACGGTCGCCAACCTGGGTGCGCACGAGGTCGAGCTTGCGGGCGCCGAGATAGCGCTCCAGCCCGAGATTGGACATCACCGTCGCCACGACGCCGCGGCCCCTGAGCCGGCCATCGCGCATCCAGTGATCGGAGATCGTGGCCATCAACTGGTCGCCGTCGATCACCTGGCCGCGCTCGCACACCAGCACTACACGGTCGGCATCACCGTCGAGCGCGATGCCGATATGGGCATGGTGCGTCACCACCTGCTCCTGCAGCACGCCGGGATGGGTGGAGCCGCAGTTACCGTTGATGTTGAAGCCGTCCGGCGTCACGCCGACCGGCACGACGTCGGCGCCGAGTTCCCAGAGAACCGTCGGCGCCACCTTGTAGGCGGCCCCGTTGGCGCAATCGACGACGATCTTGAGACCGCTGAGGTCGACCGCCTTGGCGACCGACCCCTTCACCGCCTCGATGTAACGGCCATCGGCATCGTCGATGCGGCGGGCACGGCCGATATCCGGCGACGCCGCGAGCCTCATCTCCCGCGGCGAGGCGACCAGCGCACCGATCTGGATTTCGACCGCATCGGAAAGCTTGAAGCCGTCCGGACCGAACAGCTTGATGCCGTTATCCTCGTAGGGATTGTGCGAGGCCGAGATCATGACGCCGACATCGGCCCGCATGGAGCGGGTCAGGAAGCCGACGGCGGGAGTCGGCACGGGGCCCAGCAGCAGCACGTCGACGCCGACCGAAAGAAAGCCCGCGGTCAGGGCCTGTTCGATCATGTAGCCGGAAAGGCGGGTGTCCTTGCCGATCACCGCGCGATTGCGGTGGGCGCCGCGGCGGAAGACCTGTCCGGCGGCCATGCCGATACGCATGGCGATCTCGGCGGTCATGGGCTCGCTGTTGGCGCGGCCGCGAACGCCGTCGGTTCCGAAAAGAGTGCGGGGCATTTGATCAAACCTACTTCATTGCCGCCCAGACCGCGAGGGCCTGGCGGGTCGCCACGACGTTATGAACACGTACGATCGTCGCCCCGTGCCGCACGGCCTCGACGGCCAGCCACGCCGAGGCCGGATCGCGATCGGCGGGTTTGGCGACGCCCGTCAGCTTGCCGATGAAGCTCTTGCGCGAGCAGCCGATCAGGACGGGATAGCCCGCCTCGGCGAAGCGCCCCGCTCCGGCAATCAGTTGCAGTTCCTGCGCAACGCTCTTGCCGAAGCCGATACCGGGATCGAGGGCGATGCGCTCGCGTTTCACGCCGGCCGCCTCGCAGGCCGCCGCCCGTTCGAGCAGGAACGTCCGGATGTCCTCGACCACATCGGCATAGGCCGGCCCCGCGAAGGTGTTTTCCGGCAGGCCACGCCGATGCATCAGGATCACCTCGGCTTGCCTCTCGGCGACCAGCGGCAGCATCGCCTCGTCGTCGCGCAGGGCGGAGATGTCGTTCACGATCCGCGCACCTGCGTCCAGCGCCGCCCGAGCCACGGAAGCACGGCGCGTATCGATGGAGACGACGAGCCCGTGCTTCGCCAGCCCCTCGACCACGGGCAAGATGCGCTGCCGTTCGTCCTCCGGCGAGGTGGGGTGCGAACCCGGCCGCGTCGACTCGCCGCCGATATCCAGGATGTCGGCGCCCTCGGCAACAAAACGCAGGCCATCGTCGATGGCCCGCGCGGGGTCGAGGCGTTCACCGCCGTCGGAAAAGGAATCGGGTGTCACATTGACGATCGCCATCACCAGCGGGTGATGGCGATCGAGCGGGAGCCCCGCGAAACGAGCCGTCAATCTTTCGGCTTCAGACGCCAGGCTGCGGTTCGGGATTGGCGCCGCCCGGCGCCGTACCGGCACCCTGCCCCGAGCTGGTCGGGACGGAGGCGCGACGCCGACGCTCGGGACCGGCCCCGCCCGTGTCGTCGCGCACGATCTTCTCGCCGCGCAGGATCTGGCGGATCTCGTCGTTGCTGAGCGTCTCGTACTCCAGCAGCGCCTTGGAGATCGTGTGCAGATCGTCGAGGTGCTCGGTCAGGATGGTGCGGGCATGACCCTCGGCCTCCTCGATCAGGCGGCGAACCTCCTGGTCGATCAGCTGCGCGGTCGCCTCCGAGACGTTCTGCGTCTGCGTGACGGCGTGGCCCAGGAACACTTCCTGCTCGTTCGCCTGATAGCGCACGCGGCCGAGCTTCTCGGACATGCCGTAGGCGGTGATCATGCCACGCGCCGTCTGGGTCGCGACCTGGATGTCGCTGGCCGCACCCGTCGTCACGTTCTCCGGACCGAACACCAGCTCCTCGGCGATGCGGCCGCCGAACATGATGGCCAGACGCGACTCGAGATACTGCTTGGTGTGGCTGAGATGGTCGCGTTCCGGCAACTGCATGGTGACGCCGAGCGCCCGGCCGCGCGGGATGATCGTCACCTTGTGCAGCGGATCGCTCTTCGGGACATGCATGGCGACCAGTGCGTGACCGGCCTCGTGATAGGCCGTCAGCCGCTTCTCTTCGTCGGTCATCGCCATGGAGCGGCGCTCGGTGCCCATCAGCACCTTGTCCTTGGCGTATTCGAAGTCGCCCATGGTGACGAGGCGCTTGCCGACGCGGGCGGCGCGCAACGCCGCCTCGTTCACGAGGTTGGCGAGATCGGCGCCGGAGAAACCCGGCGTCCCCCGCGCCAGCACGCGCGGCTCGACGTCCGGCGCCAGCGGCACCTTGCGCATGTGGACCTTGAGGATCTTCTCGCGGCCCCCGACGTCGGGGTTCGGCACGATGACCTGACGGTCGAAACGGCCCGGACGCAGCAGCGCGGGATCGAGCACGTCCGGCCGGTTGGTCGCGGCGATCAGGATGACGCCTTCGTTGGACTCGAAGCCGTCCATCTCGACCAGCAACTGGTTGAGCGTCTGCTCGCGCTCGTCGTTGCCGCCGCCCAGGCCGGCACCGCGATGGCGGCCGACGGCGTCGATCTCGTCGATGAACACGATGCAGGGCGCGTTCTTCTTGGCCTGCTCGAACATGTCGCGCACGCGGCTCGCGCCCACGCCCACGAACATCTCGACGAAGTCGGAGCCCGAGATGGTGAAGAACGGCACGTTGGCTTCGCCCGCAATGGCACGCGCCAGCAGCGTCTTGCCGGTACCCGGAGGACCGACCAGCAAGCAGCCCTTGGGAATCTTGCCGCCCAGGCGCTGGAACTTCTGCGGGTCCTTCAGGAAGTCGACGATCTCTTCCAGTTCGGACTTGGCCTCGTCGATGCCGGCCACGTCCTCGAAGGTGACGCGGCCATGCTTCTCGGTCAGCAGTCGCGCCCGCGACTTGCCGAAGCCCATGGCGCGGCCGGTGCCGCTCTGCATCTGGCGCAGGAAGAAGATATAGACGCCGACAAGCACGAGGACGGGCAGCCAGCTCACGAAGATGCTGCCGAGATTGACGCCCTCTTCCGCCGGCCCGGCGTCGACGCGATCGACGTTCTTGATGAGCAGCGGCATCAGCTGATCGTCGGGCGGCGTGCTCGGCGCGTAGGTGGCGAACTTCTGCACGCCATTGCGCGGCTCGCGGAAGGTACCGCTGATCGTGTTGCCCTGGATGCGGACATCCTGAACCTGGCGCTGCTCGACGGCGCGCACGAAGTCGGAATAGGAAATTGTATTGCCGGCAGTCCGGGTCGCCCCACCCTGGAACACGCTGTAAAGCAGCGCGAGCAGCAACACGATGACGATCCAGAGGGCGGCGTTGCGATTGAACGGGTTCACTTTTGCCTTCCGCTAAGTGGGGCTTTTCTCAAGATGGGTTGCGTCGACGCTGCCGCAAGCAAAAAAAGCAGCAGGAATCAAAGGCTGCCTTCCCTTCCTGCCATTTTCAGGGCGGACAATCCACAACAGGCGGCGTCCGATTTCGGCCTGACGCAATGCAAATTGGCAGCCTGACAGCGTAAAATCCCCGCCCCGGCCCGATTTCCCGCGGCTCGACGGGCCCGACAGCCGCGCGACGGCGCGGGCGAGCCGGTCCTGCCGCGGCGGATGGTCTCCACCCCCGATCGCCTGGACGATGCGGCTGACCAGTCGGCGTTGCAGATCGACTGGGATTTGCACGAAACCCGCGCGGTCGAGGACGAGCGCCCGATCCCGGTCGAAATCCAGCAGCGCGACGGCAGCCTCGGCCATCTGCCGCTCCCCGGCTGCGCGCTGGCCCTCGATAACCGGACGGTCTGGCGGTACCGTGCCCGCCGCCCGCAGGCGCGCCCGCTCGAATCGCGGGTCCAGATTCGAAGGATCGTCGATCCAGGCAATGCCAAGCACCTTCAGGGTTGCAGAAAGCCGGGAGCGCGGGACGCCGAGCAACGGCCGCAGCAGACGAAGTTCGGGCCATTCCAGGAGCGCCGCCATGCCGGCCAACCCGTCGCTGCCACTGCGGCGCGCGGCGCGCATGACCACCGTTTCGGCCTGGTCATCGGCCTGGTGCGCCACCAGCAGGTGAAGAAGGCCGCGCTGGCGGCAGGCGTCGCGCAGGAGACGGTAGCGTGCCTGGCGCGCGGCCTGTTGCACGCCGGTCGCGGGCTTCGGTCCCGTCCAGGTCAGCAGGTGAGCCTCGATGCCCTGGCCTCGCAACAATTCGCATGTTTCACGCGCTTCGCGAGCCGCCTCGACCCGCAGGCCATGGTCGACGACGAAGGCGATGGCGCGGCCGCCCCGCTCCCGAGCCCATCGGTCGGCCAGCAACGCGAGGCAGAGAGAGTCTCGCCCGCCCGAGACGGCGACGGCCAGTTCGGGTCGCGCCTCGAAGGGCGCGAAAGGCGCCATCAGGCGTTGGAACTCCTGAAGACCGAGCGGTGTTGCAGCGGCCTCGTCGATCACCCGCAGCCGTTCTTCTGGCGCTCCTGGTCGATCCGCCGCTTCTGCAGATCGGTGGCGCGCGGATAGTCCTGAGTGAAACGGGCAAACACCGCGCAGGCATCGGACTTGCGGTTGAGCGCCGCCATGGTGATGCCGAGCTTCAGCAGATTGTCCGGCCCCTTCTGGCTGGTCTTGTAGACCTTGTAGCCTTCGGCGAAGGCAGTCATCGCGTTCTGGTAGTCGCGACGGGCATAATAGGTTTCGCCCAGCCAGTACTGGGCGTTGCCCGCGAGCTTGTTCTGCGGATTGCGCTGCACGAACGTCCTGAAGCCGCGCTCGGCGCCGGCGTAGTCGCCTTCCTGCAGCTTCTTGAAAGCCTCGTCGTAGAGCTGGTCGGCGGAACCGCCCCCCGCACCCGCCGACGGAGCGGGACTCGGCGCCGGCGCGGCGGCCTGGGCGCCGGGGCGCGGCG
>NZ_HE997181.1:2877879-2950137 GCF_000312425.1 Reyranella massiliensis 521
ACGGCCGGCAGCACCGCCGCCGCCCTTCTCGAGCTGCTCGATGCGGTACTCGTAGTCGGTCTGCATCTTCTCCATCTGCTGCTGCAGCTGGGCATTGCGATGCTGAAGCTGCTCGATCTGCCCGGTCATCATGGTGAGCGTTTGCTGGAGCTGATTGAGCCTGTCCTCGACATAGACGGAATCGCCGCGCTGAGCGGCGGCGGCCGTGGGCAGGGCGAGAACGAGGGCAGACAGAAGCACGAGGCGCGACGGAATGATTTTCATGGCAGCGGTAGTTTCACACCAAACGCGGCCATTTTCAGGCATGGCCACCTTGCCTCCAAACGAAAACGCCGGTCGTGAGCGACCGGCGTCTGTGCAAAAGGCTGGTAGCCCTTACTGCAGCGCGCTGACGGCGCGGCGGTTGCGGGCCCAGGCGGCTTCGTCGGAGCCGACCGGATCGGGGCGCTCCTTGCCGTAGCTGATGGTCTTCAGGCGCGCGGCCGGGACACCCTGGGCAATCAGGTACTGCCGCGCCGCGTTGGCGCGCCGCTCGCCGAGGGCCAGGTTGTACTCGCGCGTGCCGCGCTCGTCGCAATGACCTTCGATGGTGACCTGATAGTTGCCGTACTTCTTCAGCCACTCGGCCTGGCGGTTGAGCGTCTGCCGACCCTCAGCGTTGATGGTCGACATGTCGGTATCGAAGAACACGCGATCGCCGACATTCTGGCGGAAGTCGCCGACCGAACCCGGAGCTACGGACGTGGTCGCGGCTGACGCCTGCTGGTCATTGGTGTTGCTGCTGCAGGCCGCGATGACAACCATCGCTGCCATGGCCATCCAAGCCTTGATCATGCGCATATTCGATCCACTCCCTGACAAAATCGACCCGGGCGCCAGGTACGCTCGGGTCGACAAAAAAGATCATATATTCCGCTATTGCGGAATCAAGGGCGACCAGGCCGGATCCGAGGCATCGGTCGGCGTCGGCACCTGACGTTCAAAGCGGCCCGTGATGTCGACCTGATGCAGGGTAACTGCGCCCGCCCGGCCTCCACCGCTCGGCTGTCCGCGGAAGAACATGATCACCCGGCCGTTCGGCGCCCAGGTCGGACCTTCGACGAGGAAGCCGCTGGCCAGCATGCGCTCGCCGCTGCCGTCGGGCCGCATCACGCCGATGCCGAAGCCACCGGAGGAGATCTTGGTGAAGGCGATGAAGTCGCCGCGCGGCGACCAGACCGGCGTGGCATAGCGGCCCTCGCCGAAGCTGATGCGCCGTTCGCCGCCGCCGCCCGAGCTCATGACGTAGAGCTGCTGCGCGCCGCCGCGATCGGAGTTGAAGACGATCTGCGAGCCGTCGTTGGAGAAGCACGGCGAGGTGTCGATGGCCGGCGTGTTGGTCAGGCGCCGGAGCTGGCGGCCGCGCACGTCCATCTCGTAGAGGTCGCTGTTGCCGTCGGCCGAGATGCTCATCACGACCTTGGTGCCGTCGGGCGAGAAGCGCGGCGCGAAGCTCATGCCGGGGAAGTTGCCGAGGAGTTCGCGGCGGCCCGAATCGACGTTCTGCAGGTAGACGCGCGGCGGCGTGTTGTTCTCGCCGTACGCCATGTAGACGATTTCCTGCAGGGTCGGCGAGAAACGCGGCGTCAGCGCAATGGTACGGCCATCGGTGATGTAGCGGTTGTTGGCGCCGTCCTGGTCCATGATGGCGATGCGCTTGGTGCGGTTGTTGCCCGGGCCGGACTCCGAGACATAGGCCACGCGCGTGTCGAAGTAGCCCTCCTCGCCCGTCACGCGCTTGTAGATCGCGTCGGCGATGATGTGGGCGAGACGCCGCCAGTTGCTGGGCTGGCTGGTGAAGGAAAGTCCGGTCGCCTGCTGGCCGACCACGACGTCCCACAGGCGGAAGTCGACCTTGATGTTGCCGCCGGACTGCACGACCTGGCCGACCACGAGACCGGCGGCGCCGATCTGGCGCCAGCTCGGGAACTGCGGCGGCGACGTGGCGTCGACATTCTGCTGAATGTAGGAGCCTTGCGGGATCACGCGGAACAGGCCGGAGTTCTGAAGGTCGTTGCGGATGACGCCGGCCATCTGTGCGCCGACCGAATCACCCTTGAAATCGACGATGGCGATCGGCACCGGCTCGAAAGAGGGCCGCGTCATGTCGATCGTGAGCTGCGCGCGCGCCGGCATTGCGGCTCCGGCTGCAAGCGCAACGCCACCCATCATGGTCAATCGTCGGGGAAGCTTCATATCGAACCTCGTCTTCTTGGGCGTGGTTTGTATAGCGTGAGGGGCTCTAATAGTCGCGCGGATCGAAGTTGAAAGTAATCGTCTTCCAGCTCGAGAATTTTTCTGGTGACAACGGCCAGGGCTGGCAGCGGGGATTCATGATCGCGCGATGCGCGGCGTCGGCGGCGGCGCGGAAGACCGGATCGCTGCCGTAGCGTCCCGTATCGCGCACCACGGCCTGCACCGGCGTGCCGTTCTGATTCATGTCGACGACCAGTGTTATGATCATGCCCTGATCGCGCGCGCCGCCCTGCGTGTTCCAGCACGGTCTGATCTTTTGACGCACGCCTTCGATCTCGCTCGCCGTAACGACGGAGGCGAGCTGAGGCGCGGCGGGTGCCTGGCGCGTGATCTGCTGCACAGGCTTGGGCTGCTGCTCGGGCGTCTGCACCTTCTGGTTCGACTGCTTGTTCTTCAGGATGTCATCCAGGAGTGCATCAACGCGGTCGGGCTTCGGAGGTTGCGGCTTGGGCGGCGGCGGCTTCGGCGGCTCGGGCTTCTTCACCTCGGCAGGCTTCGGCGGCTCGGGCGGCTTCTTCTCCTCGACCTTGGGCGGCTCCGGCTGCTTGGGCTTCAGCGCCACGGCGTCCTCGACCGGCTTGGCGGCTTCGGTCTTGGGCTTTTCCTCCGGCTTTGGCGGCTGCGGCTTGGCCTCCGCCACTTCGGGCTTGGGCACCGGCGGCGCCGGCGGCGGATCGGCCGTCTTGGGCGGCGGCGCCTTGGTGGTTTCCTGGGCGATCGGCGCGTCCTTGGGCTGCGGCGGCGGGTTGCCCAAGGTCGGCGCCGCCGCCTTCTTGTCGATCGCCTCGAACTCGACCATCACCGGCTCGGGCTCCATCGGCGGCGGCTTGCCGAAGAAGTCGAGATTTAGGATCGCCGCCCCCAGCACGAAGACATGCACCATCGCCGACACGATGGCCGGTGTGCGCATCTCCAGGCTGGAGGGGTGACGGTCGAACATCGCGCGCTGCGTCTCCTCGATCAGCGCCGCGGCGTCGGCGCAGGCGTCGGTGCCGATTGTCCGCGCGGCGCGGCGGGCGCCGGCTGCTGGGCGGGGGCAGGGCTCACCGTTCCCATGCCCTTGCCGAGCGCCTGTGCCTGCTCGCCGAGCAGGCCGAGCTGGCGGAAGCCGCTCTCGATCACCACGCCCATGACTTCCATCATCTTGCCGTAGTCGACCGCCTTGTCGCCGCGCATGAACACGCGCTGGTCGGGCTTCTCCTCGTGCACCGCCTTCAGCTTGGCGCCGAGTTCGGCGATGTCGTACTTCGTCTCGCCGAGGAAGACCTCGCCCTGCGCATTCACCGAGACCACCAGCGGCTCGTCCTTGCCGCCGACCTGCTGGGCGCTGGTCTTGGGCAGGTCGACCGGCACGCCGACCTGCAGCAGCGGCGCGGTGATCATGAAGATGATCAGCAACACCAGCATGACGTCGACCAGCGGCGTCACGTTGATGTCGGCGATCGGGGTGTAGCTCCGTCGCCGGAACCTGCCGCCGGACGATCCCGAGCCGGCCGCCGGAATGATGCCCGCCATCAGACCTGTTCCTCGAGCTGGCGGGACAGGATCGTGATGAACTCACCGGCGAAGGCTTCGAGCTGCTGAGCGTAGCGCGAGACCTGGCCCGACAGGATGTTGTAGGCGCCGGCCGCCGGGATGGCGGCGACCAGGCCGATGGCGGTGGCGAACAACGCTTCGGAGATGCCGGGCGCCACGACCGCGAGCGAGGTGTTCTTCGACTGGGCGATATGGCTGAAGCTGTTCATGATGCCCCACACAGTGCCGAACAGACCGACGAAGGTGGCGTTGGCACCGACCGTCGCCAGGAAGCCCAAACGCTTTTCGATCGCCTCCATCTCGCGCTGGATGGTGACGCTCATCACCTGTTCGATGCGCTGACGGAGTGCCGCGCGCGCCGTGGCGCTCGCCGCCAGGCCCTTGGAAACCGAACGCCGCCATTCGCGCATCGCGGCCGAGAAGATGCTCGACATGGGATCGTCCGGCTTGCCGCCGACGCGATCGTAGAGATCCTCCAGCGACACGCCCGACCAGAACGTATCCTCGAAGGCCTGGGCGCTGCGCTTCAGCGAGCGCAACCGCAGCACCTTCTCGAAGATGATCGCCCACGACCAGAATGAAGCCAGCAGGAGCAGGATCATGATCGCCTTGACGACCCAGTCGGCCTGCATGAACAGGCCGTACACGGACATGTCGATCGACCCTGTGCCGCCGCCGAGGGGGGCACCGGCGACCTGCGCAAACGCGTCCATTTTAGTTTCTCCGTTTGTCCAAGGGTTATATCCGAATATGGCGCGAGCGGGGCGAGCCGCTGGGAGACCCCAGCGGCTTCCCGCTCACAGCGACCTGGGCCAGAGCAGTCCGCACGTGCGGCGGCAATCGGACCGGCCGACCGCCGTCACCCATGCAGGCAACGACAAGTTCGGCGCGGACCAGGGTTTCTTCACCGCGGCGCGCATGCTGGAGCATATCCAGCGAAGCGCCGCGCAATTCGCCGCAGCTCGTGACGATCTCGACCGTATCGTCCAGGCGGGCGGGCTTCAGGTAGTCGATGGCGCAACGGCGCACGACCCAATTGATTCCGCGTTCATCGCGCAACGCCGAATGTTCCTGGCCGAGCAGCCGCAGCAGCTCGGTGCGGCCGCGTTCGAGGAAGCGCAGCCAGTTGGCGTAGTAGACGATGCCTGCGGCATCGGTGTCTTCGTAATAGACGCGCAGCGGCAGAACGTGCACGCCGTGGTCGATCCGGCCAGAAGTCGGCATTGAGGTGGGCCCGGGGAGCGGCATGTTCACCCCTCCTCCGCCGCATTGCCCGCGAGCAGGTCGAGCTGCTGCTTCTGCGCCTTCGGCATCGCGATTCCGAGGTGACGGTAGCCGCCTTCGGAGAGCAGCCGCCCGCGCGGGGTGCGCATCAACAGGCCGAGCTGCATCAGATAGGGCTCGATGACATCCTCGATGACGTCGCGCTGCTCGGCGAGCGCTGCCGCCAGCGTCTCCGCACCGACCGGGCCGCCGCCGTAATTGTCGGCGATGCAGGCGAGATAGCGCCGGTCCTGGGCATCGAGGCCGCGGCCGTCGATTTCGAGCCGGGTCAGTGCCGCATCGGCTACCTTGGCATCGACCGTGGCGTTGCCGCCGACCGACGCGAAGTCGCGTACGCGGCGCAGCAGGCGGTTGGCGACTCGCGGCGTGCCCCGCGAGCGCTTGGCGATCTCGGCCCCGCCATCCTTGGCCATCTGCATCTTGAGCACGCGCGCGGCGCGCTGGACGATCGTCTCCAGCTCGGCCGGTTCGTAGAAGACCATGCGCAGCGGAATGCCGAAGCGCTCGCGCAGCGGCCGCGTCATCAGGCCCGAGCGCGTGGTGGCGCCGACCAGCGTGAAGGGCGGCAGCTCGATGCGCACGGAGCGCGCGGCCGGCCCCTCGCCGATCATAAGGTCGAGCTGGAAATCCTCCATCGCCGGATAGAGGACCTCTTCGATTGCAGGATTGAGACGGTGGATCTCGTCGATGAAGAGCACATCGTGCGGCTGCAGGTTGGTGAGCTGGGCGGCGAGATCGCCGGCCTTCTGGATCACCGGCCCCGAGGTCGCGCGGAAACCCACGCCCATCTCGCGCGCCACGATCTGCGCCAGCGTCGTCTTGCCGAGGCCGGGCGGCCCGTGGAACAGCACGTGATCCAGCGCCTCGCCGCGCGACTTGGCCGCCGCGATGAAGATCTTGAGGTTCTCGCGAACCTGCTTCTGGCCGATGAAATCGTCGAGGGTCTGCGGCCGCAGCGCCAGCTCGGCGACATCCTCTTCCGTACGCTTGGGCGCGACGAGCCGCTCCGGCCCCTGTCCCAATTGGGCATTCATCGCGCAAGCTCCTGCAGGCCGGCGCGGATCACGGCGTCGAGCTGGGCTTCAGCCCCCAGCCGCTGGGTCGCGCGCGCCACGGCCCCAAACGCCTCGACCCGCTTGTAGCCGAGATTGACCAGCGCCGAGACGGCATCCTCGTTGATCGAACCGCCCGTCGCTGCCGGGCTGTTGGCGTTGGCTGGCATCGCCGCAGCGGGCGCCACGCCGAAGGCGGCCGCCTTGTCCTTCAGCTCGGTCGCGAGGCGCGCGGCGAGCTTCGGGCCCACGCCGGCCGGACGGCTGAGCGTGGCGCGATCCTGGGCGGCAATCGCCCGCGCGATCTCGGCGGGGGCCAAAGTCGAGAGGATCGAAAGCGCCACCCTTGCGCCCACACCCTGCACCGTCGTCAGGATGCGGAACCAGTCGCGCTCCGCCGTCTCGAGGAAGCCGTAGAGCGCAATCGCATCCTCGCGCACGATGGTCTCGACCAGCATCGTCGCCGGCCCGCCGACGGCGAGATCGCGCAAGGTGCGCGCAGAGGCGGAGACGAGATAGCCGACGCCGCCGACATCGATGACGGCGCTGTCGGTATCGACCGAGTCGACCAGGCCCTTCAGCTTGGCGATCACTGCACGGCCTCGACGTGTCGGGCGGCCAGTTGACGGTGGGCACGGTGATGGGCGTGGCAGATCGCAACGGCGAGCGCATCGGCGGCATCGGCACTGGCTTCGACGCCCGGCAGAAGACGGCCCACCATCATGGCGATCTGGCGCTTGTCGGCATGGCCTGCGCCCACCACCGACTTCTTCACGAGATTCGCCGCGTATTCGTACACCGGCAGACCCGCCCGCGCCGGCGCCAGCAGCACCACGCCGCGCGCCTGGCCGAGCTTCAGGGTCGAACCCGGATTGACGTTCACGAAGGTCTCCTCGACCGCAGCCTCGACCGGCCGCTGCGCCTCGACGACAGCAACGATGCCGCCGAACAGTTCATTCAGCCGCTCCGCCAGGCTACCCGTCGTCGCCACCTTGATGACGCCATGGGCCACGTGGCGCAGCCTGTTGCCATCGACATCGATCACCCCCCAGCCGGTCAGCCGCAGCCCTGGATCGAGGCCGATCAGTCTCATCCCGCCCGGCTCAGGCCGCGAACTTGGCCAGAGCGTCGTCCGACACCTCGAAATTGGCGTAGACGTTCTGGACGTCGTCGTTGTCTTCGAGTGCCGCGATCAGGTCGAGCAGGGTCTGCACTGTGTCGCCCTCGATCGGGGCGCCCGTCTTGGGCCGCCACGTCAGCTTGGCGACCGTCGGCTGGCCGAGCGACTTCTCCAGCGCCTCGCGCACCGAACTGAAACTCTCCTGGGCGCAGTAGATCTCGTGGACCGCCCCCTCGCCCTCGCCGCTCACCACGTCGTCGGCGCCGGCGTCGATCGCCTTTTCCAGCACCTCGTCGGCCGAGCCGGCCGACAGCGGGAAACGAAACTCGCCCAGCCGGTCGAACATGAACGAGACGCTGTTGGACTCGCCCAGATTGCCGCCATGCTTGGAGAAGATCGACCGCACTTCGCCGGCGGTTCGGTTGCGGTTGTTGGTCAGCGCCTCGACGATCAATGCGACGCCCGCCGGACCGTAGCCCTCGTAGCGCACCTCGTCGTAGTTCGCGTCTGCATCCGAGCCCGAGCCGCGCTTGATTGCCCGGTCGATCGTATCGCGCGTCATGTTGGCTTCGCGCGCCGCGATCATCGCCGCGCGCAGGCGCGGATTGGACGCCGGGTCGGCTGCGCCCAGACGGGCGGCGGTCGTGATCTCTCGGATCAGCTTGGTAAAGATCTTGGCCCGCACGGCGTCCTGACGACCCTTGCGGTGCATGATGTTCTTGAATTGGGAATGGCCAGCCATCGCCCGACAACCAGATTAAGTGAGAATGAAGGGCCGGCTATACCACTTCTCGTGGGTTTTGGCAGGCTCGGGACCGAATTAGAGGGCTTCCGGGCAAAAAAAGGCGGGGGCCGAAGCCCCCGCTAAAAAACGTCGGAACCTAGATTCCGACGCCCCCTCTAACCTTGAAGACAGTTCGCCGTACTGGCGAAAAACCGTTTAACATCAAAAGGATGCCGGTTTTTCCCCAGGCCGTCAATGACCGTCTTCAAGACACCTCTAATAGCTATATGCGACATCTGTGAGATACAAGATGCTGCAGGCTACATGGTGGGAGCCAGCCGCCCTCCCAACCGTATCGGCCGTATGGATTTAGCCCGCCCGGTCCGGTCGTCGGTTTCGACGACCGCTGCGCATAAAGTGCCTTCGCCTTCGGCCGGCGCCAGCCTTTCGCCCGGCATCTTCCGGATGAACCGCTGGATGGCGATCTCCTTCTTCATGCCGATGACGCTGTCGTAGTCACCGCACATGCCGACGTCGGTCTGGTAGGCCGTGCCGCCAGGCAATATCCAGCCGTCGGCCGTCGGGACATGACTGTGAGTGCCCAGCACCGCCGAGGCCCGTCCGTCGCAATAGTGACCGATCGATTGCTTCTCGCTGGTCGCTTCGCCGTGGACGTCGACCAGGATGAAGTGTGCGGTGCTGCCCAGCGAGTACTTCGCAAG
Organism: Reyranella massiliensis 521; assembly: GCF_000312425.1. Taxonomy (GTDB): domain Bacteria; phylum Pseudomonadota; class Alphaproteobacteria; order Reyranellales; family Reyranellaceae; genus Reyranella; species Reyranella massiliensis. The sequence goes on from NZ_HE997181.1 coordinate 2,886,613, forward strand.
CTCCGCCTCGACGGCGCGGAACGGATCGTCGAGCGCGTCCATGAACAGCCGGCACATCACGTTTACGACGACGACCTTCTGGCCGCGCAGCGTCTGGAACAGGTTGGCGCCCCAGCCCGGCGTGCCGGGCGGGAAGTTGATCGGGCGCAGCAGGCGCTTGTCCTGCGCGATATACGGAATGATCTCGCGCTGGTCCCAGGCGTGATTGCCGGTGGTAATGCAGTCGACGCCAACTTCGTGCATCTCGGCGCAGATCTTGGCGGTAATGCCGAAACCTGCCGCCGCGTTCTCGCCATTGACGACGACAAAATCGAGGCCCAGTTCGCGCCGCAGCCGCGGCACTTCCTTAAGAACGACATCGCGGCCGGCCCGACCGACAACATCGCCGCAAAACATGACTTTCATGACCTAGACAAACGCCGAAGCACGCCGGTCGGTCAACAGCCAATCGAGTCGCTGGTCGTCCGGCCCGTGCGGTACTTCGGGCAGGAGCTGCCCGTCGAACCCCACGCCGATGGCCGTGACCGGCTGCTTTCGGCGCAGTTCCTCGATCGTGCGATCGTAGAAGCCGCCGCCATAACCCAGGCGCCAGCCTTCGCGATCGCAGGCCAGCAGCGGCACCAGAAGGGCATCGGGCTCGACGGCCTCGCATCTTGACAATGGCTGGACCGTGCCGAACACGCCCGCTTCGAGGGCATCGCCCGGCCGCCAGACGCGAAACAGCAGACGCTGCCCCCGCCCCTGCACGACAGGCAGCGCAAGCGTGCAGCCCTCGGCGTGCAGCTCCGTCATCAGCGGCCGGAGGTCGATCTCGTCCTTGATCGGCCAGAAGCCCGAAACGGTCGATGGTATCTCGAAGGGCTTCTCGGCGCGCAGCGTCGCGATCACCCCCTGCGCTGCAGCACGGCGCGCTTCGTCGTCGAGGCCGCGCCGCCAGGCCAGCATGGCCGCGCGCAGGGTCCGCTTGGCGTCGTTAAGGGTCATGCGGTGGAGGAAAGCAAGGTGGGGCGGCTCCACGATGGGCCGTGGCTCGTAGAACCTCCAAGGCCTGCAAAAGCAGGTGGGCGTCGTGTAGCCAAGACCACGGTCAAGGCCAGGAACAACTCCCAGGAGTTCTTATTGGCCCCGGGGTTTTAAGCGAACCACGCACCGCGCAGAAATCCGCCCCATCTCTAACTTAGGCATTCGGGGCGGCTGCCGCAATGTACGCACCTGCAACACAGGTGGCCGATCAGGCCGCGCCGCTGACCTTCTTCTGCATCTTGTCGACGCGCGCTGTGATCAGATCTTCGAGTGCGGTGGCAAGCGTCTCGGCGCTGTCGGTCGCCGTGGCGCGCGCGCTTTCGGCGGCTTTGGCGATGCCGCGCGCTTCGCGGCTCTCGTCCGCGAGCATCAGCGCGGCGAACACCAGCAGCTTCACCTCGGGAGCACCGGGCGGCAGCTGCAAGCGAAGCTCGCACACCTTCTCGTCAACATAGGCGGCCAGTTCCTGGACGCGCGCTTCTTCGCCTTCACCACAGGCGAGCTCATAGGTACGACTGGCGATCTGGATCGAAACCAGCGGCATTTTCCGCGTCTCCTGTTTTTGCGCCGTATTCGGCGTCTGAGGGGACACGCACTTTGCCACGTCGCGTTCGGCAAAGCACCCCTACATATGGGGTTAGCAGGGGATCGTTACTGCTGGTCGGCTGCGAGCAGCGAGCGGATGTATTCCATTGCGCGTTCGAGACGGGCTTCGACTTCGAGCGCGACCTTCTTCAGCTCTTCATGCTGACGCTCGACCTTGTCCAAACGCTGCGCGAGTTCGTCAGCGCGCACGCGTTCGACGCGCAGCCGCTCGTCGACCATCGACTCGAGGCGGCTCAACGCGTCATCGACACGGTCCCGCGCGCTCGCTGTCCTGGACATCTCTCTCCCGCCAGCGGGTGGCAGTGATTCGCCCGGCTGCATCTGCTCCATCGTTCAAGGATAAGTGGTGCGCCTGTTAGCGGTCAACATCTTGGCCCAGTTGGCCTTAATCTCCCGCAATATGTTGGTTTCGCAGCCGGTTTTGCGCATTGACGCGCCATGGGGTGGTCGGCATGTTGCGCGCCATCCCAAAAGGCCTACGCAATTAAGGACAAAATGACCGAACAGACCGCCGCCTCGCGCGACATGGCGAATGCCATCAGGGCCCTGTCCATGGACGCCGTGCAGCAGGCCGACTCGGGACATCCCGGCATGCCGATGGGCATGGCCGATGTAGCGACGGTGCTGTTCACCAAGTTCCTGAAGTTCGATGCGTCGGAACCCAACTGGCCCGATCGCGATCGCTTCATCCTTTCGGCCGGCCACGGCTCGATGCTGCTCTACTCGCTGCTGTATCTCACCGGCTACGCCGACATGACGCTCGACGAGCTGAAGAAGTTTCGCCAGCTCGGCAGCCGCACCGCCGGCCATCCGGAGTACGGCCATGCCAGCGGCATCGAGACGACCACGGGTCCGCTCGGCCAGGGCCTCGGCAACTCGGTGGGCTTTGCCCTGGCCGAGCGGCTGCTCGAAGCGCGCTTCGGCCGCGACCTGGTCGATCACTTCACCTACGTGATTGCCGGCGACGGCTGCCTGATGGAAGGCATCGGCCAGGAAGCGATCACGCTGGCCGGCCATCTCGGCCTCGGCCGCCTGATCGTGCTGTTTGACGACAACGGCATCTCGATCGACGGGCCGACCTCCCTCTCGACCTCGGAAGATCACAAGAAGCGCTTCGCCGCCGCCGGCTGGCATGTGCTGTCGGTCGACGGCCACGATGCCGAAGCCGTCACGCGCGCCATCCGCAAGGCGCGTAACGTCACCGACAAGCCCTCGCTGATCGCCTGCAAGACGGTGATCGGCTATGGCGCGCCCACCAAGGCCGGCACCGCCGCCACGCACGGCTCGCCGCTCGGCAAGGACGAGATCGCCGGCGCCCGCGAGAAGCTCGGCTGGAGCCACGCTCCGTTCGACATTCCCGAGGCGGTGTTCAGCGCCTGGCGCAAGGTCGGCGCACGCGGCAAGACGGCCCGTCGCAAGTGGACCAAGCGCCATGCCGACATGCCGGCGGAGGACCGCGCCGAGTTCGACCGCCGCATGAAGGGCGACATCCCCGCCGCCGTCGGCGAGGCAATTGACGCCTTCAAGACCAAGGTCGCTGCCGACAAGCCCGCCTGGGCCACGCGCAAGTCGAGCCAGGAAGTGCTCGAGGTCATCAACCCGGTGCTGCCCGACACGATCGGCGGCTCGGCCGACCTGACCGGCTCGAACAACACCAAGACCGCGACCCTCAAGCCCGCCACCAAAGCCGATCCGGCCGGCCGCTACGTCTATTACGGCATCCGCGAGCATGCGATGGCCGCGGCCATGAACGGCATGGCGCTGCATGGCGGCGTCATTCCCTATGGCGGCACCTTCATGGTGTTCACCGACTATTGCCGGCCCTCGATCCGCCTTTCCGCTCTGATGGGCATTCGCGTCATCTACGTGATGACCCATGACTCGATCGGCCTGGGCGAAGACGGTCCGACACACCAGCCGGTCGAGCATCTGGCGGCGCTGCGCGCCATTCCCAACCTGAACGTGATGCGCCCGGCCGACGCCATCGAGACGGCGGAATGCTGGCAGATCGCGCTCGAGGCCAAGAAGACGCCCAGCATCATCGCACTGACCCGGCAGAACCTGCCGACGGTGCGCGATGCCGGCGACGGCAACCGCTGCGCGCGGGGTGCGTACATCCTGGCAGGCGACGCTTCGGCGCCGATCCGGCTGATCGCGTCGGGCTCGGAAGTACAGCTTGCGCTAGGCGCGCGCGACCTTCTGGCCGCGGAAGGACTGACGGCCGCTGTCGTCTCGATGCCCTCGTGGGAACTGTTCGAGGCTCAGGACGATACTTATCGCCGGGAAGTCTTGGGCGGCGACGACACGGTGCGCGTCGCCTGCGAAGCGGCGGCTGGCTTCGGCTGGGAACGCTGGCTCGGCGCCAAGGGGGCGTTCGTCGGCATGAAGGGCTTTGGCGCATCGGCCAAGGCCTCCGATCTCTACAAGCATTTCGGCATTACTGCCGAGGCGATCGCCGCGGCAGCGCGGCGGCTGACACAATAACGGAGGGACCAATGGCTGTTCGGGTTGCAATCAACGGCTTCGGCCGCATCGGCCGCAATGTCATGCGCGCCATCATGGAATCGGGCCGCAAGGACATCGAAGTCGTGGCCATCAACGATCTCGGCCCGGTCGAGACCAACGCCCACCTCTTCCGCTTCGACTCCGTGCACGGCCGCTTCAACGGCGACGTGAAGGTCGACGGCGACACGATCGACGTGGGCCGCGGCAAGATCAAGGTTACGGCCGAGCGCGATCCTTCCAAGCTGCCGCACAAGGCGCTGGGCGTCGACATCGCGCTCGAGTGCACGGGCTTCTTCACCTCGAAGAAGGCGGCTTCGGCCCATGTCGAAGCCGGCGCCAAGCGCGTGCTGGTCTCGGCCCCGGCCGATGGCGCCGATCTCACGGTGGTCTATGGCGTGAACCACGACAAGCTCACCAAGGACCATATCATCGTCTCCAACGCCTCGTGCACGACCAACTGCCTGGCGCCGGTAGCCAAGGTGTTGAACGACGCGGTCGGCATCGACCATGGCTTCATGACGACGATCCACGCCTACACCGGCGACCAGCCGACGCTCGACACGATGCACAAGGATCTCTACCGCGCCCGCGCGGCGGCGATGTCGATGATCCCGACCTCGACGGGTGCAGCCAAGGCCGTCGGCCTCGTGCTGCCGGAGCTGAACGGCAAGCTCGACGGCGTGTCGATCCGCGTGCCGACGCCCAACGTCTCGGTCATCGACTTCAAGTTCGTCGCCAAGCGCAAGACCGACAAGGACGAGATCAACAAGGCGGTGAAGCTCGCCGCTGCCAACCAGCTCAAGGGCATCCTGGGCTGGACCGACCAGCCCAACGTCTCGATCGACTTCAACCACGATCCGCACTCCTCGACCTTCCACATGGACCAGACCAAGGTCATGGACGGCACGCTGGTGCGCGTGATGAGCTGGTACGACAACGAGTGGGGCTTCTCGAACCGCATGGCCGACACCGCCGTCGCCATGGGCAAGCTCTAAGGGCAAGCTCTGAGCTTGCGGCTGACAGCCGAGCCGCTGACGCGGCTTGGCTTCGCACCCTTCGGCGACGTCCTCGACGTCCCGAGCGAGGCCGGGCGCCTCTACTACGATGATGCGCTCGGCAACCTTCGCCCTCAGGCGAAGCCCAGCCTCTCCCTGAGCTTCAAGCTGCCGACGACCGATCGGCCCTTGCAGGCAGAGTTGCTGGAACGTCATGAATTCTCCTCGCAAAGCTTCGTGCCGCTCGATGTCAGCCGCTGGCTGATCGTCGTCGCGCCGCACGCCAGGCAAGTCGGCCCCGACCGCGCCGCCGCCCGCGCCTTCGTCGCCACGGGCGCGCAGGGCGTGACCTATCGCGCCGACACCTGGCATCACGGCCTCACGGTGCTCGATCGCCCGGCACGCTTTGCGATCTTCATGTGGCGCGACGGAACCGCGACCGACGAGGAATTCGTTCCCGTCAGCCCCTTCACGGTAGACATCCCCGGCCTCTAAGCTGCGCCCATGGCGGCGGACGAGATCGTTGTGGTGCAGGACTGGCGGCAGACCGAAGCTGCGTTGCTGGCGGCGCGTGCTGCGGGCACCACACCGACGCTGATCACGCCCGAGGATGCCGCGTCGCGCTACGGCGCGGGCTATCTCGGCGCGTTGCAGGCGCGCGCGCGCCGGGAATTTCCCGATGTCGCCTTCACGCTGATCGTCGACTGCGGCGATGCGCCGGGCTACGCGCTCGCCTGCCTGCGCGCCGGCGTCACGCGAATCTCGATGCGCACCTGGAATGAAAAAGTCGCCGACATCGCCCGTCAGATGGGCGCCGAACTGGTGAGGAGACCGTCATGAGCTGGCAACCGACCCGCGACTTCATCGGCTATGGCGCCAACCCACCCGATCCCAAATGGCCGGGCGGCGCGCGGATCGCGCTGAACTTCGTCGTGAACTACGAGGAAGGTTCCGAGCCCTCGATGCAGGATGGCGAGGGCTACACCGAGACCGGCCTCACTGAATCGAGCACCTCCTCCATCGGCCTCAAAGGACGCGACCTTGCGGGCGAGAGCATGTTCGAGTTCGGCAGCCGGGTCGGCTTCTGGCGCATCCAGCGCGCCTTCCTCGAACGCGGCCTGCCGCTCACCGTGTTCGGCTGCGCGCTGGCCCTGGAGCGCAATCCAGAGGCTGCCCAGGCGATCCGCGCCGCGGGCTGGGACGTCTGCTGCCACGGCTGGCGCTGGGTGCGCCACTTCCAACTCTCCGAGGAAGAGGAGCGCGAGCACATTCAGAAGGCGATCGCGTCGCTGAAGAAGACGGTCGGCGAGCGGCCGGCCGGCTGGTACTGCCGCTATGGCCCCAGTGTGAACACCCGCCGCCTGCTGGTCGAGGAAGGCGGCTTCACCTACGATTCGGACTATTACGGCGAGGAGCTGCCCTTCTGGCAGACCGTCGAGGGCAAGCCGCATCTGGTGGTGCCCTATTCGCTCACCAACAACGACGGCAAATATGCCGCCGGCATGGTCCATGCCGAGCAATGGTTCGGGCTGGTCCGCGACGCTTTCGACGTGCTTTACCGCGAGGGCGCCACCGCACCCAAGATGATGTCGGTCGGCCTGCACCAGCGCCTGATCGGCCATCCGGGCCGCATGGCGGGCCTCTGGCGGTTCCTGGACCATGTCCAGAAGCACCAGGGCGTCTGGGTCACGGGCCGTCTGGACATTGCCAAACACTGGATTGCCACACACCCCTACTCCGGCAAGGGCTTGAACGAATAGGCTACCGCCGCTATCACCGGCCCCGTCGATTTCGGTTGCAATGAACCGCTTGGGAGCTGGCCCGTGAAGATTACCCGTACCGTCAAGAAGATCCTCGACAACTACGAGAGCGATTGCCCCGGCACGAAGGCCAATCTGGCCCGCATCCTCATGCACGGCCGCCTGGGCGGCTCGGGCAAGATGGTCATCCTCCCGGTCGACCAGGGCTTCGAGCACGGCCCGGCCCGCTCCTTCGCGCCGAACCCCGACGCCTACGATCCGCACTACCACTACCAGCTCGCCATCGACGCCGGGCTGAACGCCTATGCCGCCCCGCTCGGCCCGCTCGAGGCCGGCGCCGACACGTTCGCGGGCGCCATCCCGACCATCCTCAAGGTCAACTCGGCGAACTCGCTGTCGACCAACAAGGACCAGGCCGTCACCGCCTCGGTGATGGACGCGCTGCGTCTCGGCTGCTCGGCGATCGGCTTCACGATCTATCCGGGCTCGGAAGACCAGTACGAGATGATGGAAGAGATCCGCGAGATGTCGGAGGAGGCCAAGTCGGTCGGCCTCGCCGTCGTCATGTGGTCCTATCCGCGCGGCGGCAAGCTCGACAAGGCGGGCGAGACGGCGCTCGACGTCTGCGCCTATGCCGCCCATATCGCCGCCCTGCTGGGCGCCCACATCATCAAGGTGAAGCCGCCGACGGACGTGCTGTGGCAGCCCGAGGCGAAGGCCGCCTACGAGAAGGCCAATGTCGACAAGTCGACGCTGGCCGCGCGCATCAAGCATGTCATGCAGGCCACGTTCAACGGCCGCCGCATCGTCGTCTTCTCCGGCGGCGAAGCGAAGGACCTCGAAGGCCTGTTCACCGAGATCCGCGGCCTGCGCGACGGCGGCGCCAACGGCTCGATCATCGGCCGCAACACCTTCCAGCGCCCGCGCGACCAGGCGCTCGACATGCTCGACAAGATCATCGGCATCTATCAGGGCAAGATGTAAGCTACGCCGTAATATCTAGTCATTCTTGGGCGTTGGGTAACCTCCGGGTCATCCAACGCCCTTTTTCATGGGCTGTTGCCGACGGTTTGCCCAAGCCGGAACTCCGGGCGCAGGCCGGACCCGCATACGATCGCTGCCCGTCTTGAGAAACGACCTCGTAGACTCGGCCCCATCGCAATCGTCAGTTGGCGGGAACGACGCAACAGGCGCGCCGTTGCCGTCGATCATGAAGGACCTGAGCGCGCGCTTAGTGTTGGGATCGGAATCCGTCACCGGAGTAAAGTCATGAGCAGCTTGGCAGACGCCATCAAGGTCGCGGCCGCCTTGCGTGATCAGCAGAGGTACAGCGAGGCCATAGACCTTATCGAAAAGGCGCTGGCGGCCGCCGCCCCCAACGACCTTCTCCGCCTCGATGCGAACCGCGAGGGCCTGCGCGCCGCAGAGGCAGCCGGTAGCCCCATGCTCGCCAAGAGGTTCGCCGATGCGATTGCCATTCAGGAACCGGACCACGATCCCGACGAGGATTAGTTTGGTCCATCTTGGCCAGGGCTAGCTTGAATAAGCTGACCTTTGTTGTTTCCGGCTGGGCGCACCATGCGGCCAGTTGATCAGTGTGTTCTTCACCCGAACACATACGCGCAGATAGCAGTACGGCTCTGGCGATGTGCCGGCGCTCTAGTTGCGCTTGTAGAAGTCGGTTCCCGTTCGGACCCTGGGCCGCCCTTCGGCCGCGTCGTGATAGACAAGCACCCATTCGACGGCGAGCCGGCCGTCGCGGAAGTATCCGGTCCAGGACGTGATCGACTTGCAGTCCGTCGACCCGCTCTTCCACTTAGTCGTGTAGGAGATCATGTCGCCATCGAGCCAGCCTGCGATCGGGAAGGCGACGCCGCGGCATTCGTAGCTGGGGAGTTGTTGGCATAGGTGCCCGAGACGCTGCCATCCGGGCCGATCGAGCGGATGACGAGCTGCGATCCATGATCGTTTGCCCAGGTCCCCTCGCGTCCCGCGGATGACTGGGCCTGTACGACAACCGACATCGACAACAGAAACGCAATGCACGCGAAGAGTCGGATCATGTCTGGATTCTCGTCGTCCGTTCGTCTGAGAAATCACCTTATCCTACGGCAACCCTATTTGCATCTATTGTGCTGATACAACCGATCATGTATTTTCGCGGCAATCTCGGGGGAGCGAAAACTCAGTGAGCGTAAAGTCTTCGGCCGCTGCCTGCGGTCTCGTCGCAGGATGGCTTTTCTGCGGGTCCGCCCAGGCGCAATCGTGGAACACCTACGACAACTACACCGCCCTCACGATCCCCTTCGCCAGCGGGGCCATGACGGCCAGCAACCCCGGACAGATCTACCTTCAGGTCGGAAACGGCTCGCCGACCAAGTTCACCATGGATACTGGCTCGACCGGGATCACGGCCACGCCGGACAACTACACGCCCGGCCCTAACGACCAGAATCTCGGCCCCGGCCAGCTCATCTACAACAGCAGCGGCATCATCGAGAACGGCACCTACTGGCTGACCAACGTCAATATCCAGAACGGCGCGGGCAACACGGTCGCGACGGCGCAGGTGAAAATCCTTCAGGTCACCAGCATCACCTGCCAAGCCAATGCCCGCGGCTGCACGGCCAATCCCAATCCGACCGGCACCGCCTTCATGGGCATCGGCTTCGATCGCGGTTCGGCGCAATCGGTGCCGTCCACCGCCAACATGAATCCCTTTCTCAATCTCACGTCGCTGGCATCGGGCCAGCCGGTGAGCACCGTCCGCCCGGGCTATCTCATCACCGACAGCAGCGTCACCCTGGGCATGTCCACACAGCTCACGCAGAACTTCGCCTTCGTGAAGCTGACGCCCAACACCGCCATGCCGTCGGAAGTCTGGAATGCCGCCACGATGACGGTGTCGGCCGGTGGCGCGACCGGGACGGGCTCCATCCTGCAGGACAGCGGCATCAACTACATGTTCCTGACGCCGCCTGCCGGCGCCACGCTGCAGACCGCGGCATGCCCCACCCCGCCCGGCGGCAAGAACTGCATCGTCCCCGGCAGCAACGCCCAGATTTCGATCTACCTGCCGGGGCAGAGCACGGTGCAGCCGGCGTTCTACACCTTCACCACCGGCACGACCGGCAATGCACTCCAGCCTAACGTCGTCGACGTCGTGGGCGGATCGGCCGTCTATGTGAACACGGGCCGCGAGTTCTTCGAAGGCTTCGACTATCTCTACGACGCGGCCGGCGGCTATGTCGGCTATCGCTGGAACGGCAAGGTCAGCAGCGCCTATGGCGGCACGACGCCCGTCCTGTCGCTGCAAAACACCGTCAACCTGGCCAGCGGCTTCTCCACCACCCTGCCGGTCCTTCTGGCCGGCGATACCATGCTTATGCAACAGGGCACCGGCACGTTCGGCGCATCGGTCACGGGCACCAGCAGCAATCTCACGGTCGGCAGCGGCTCGATTGCCTTCAACGCTCCCGTCACGCTCGGCACCGGCAACTTCACCGTCCAGCAGGGTCAGGCGACGATCAACACCAGCCTGTCGGCGGCGACCATCACCATCGGCCCTCAAGGCATATTGGGCGGCAACGGAACCCTCGTCGGCAATGTCGTGCACAGCGGCGTGCTGTCACCCGGCAACTCGATCGGAACGATCACCATCGTCGGCAACTACACGCAAACGCCGGGCGCCTTCACCTATCTCGCCGAAGTCGCCGGTTCGTCGATCAGCGACCGGATCAACGTCACGGGCACGGCGACGCTGCAAGGCGGCACCGTGGGCGTTGCCGCCGCGCCGGGCACCTATGCCCCGCGCACGACCTATACCATCCTGAATGCCGGCGGCGGCATCATCGGCACCTACGCGAACGCCGTCAGCAACTACCCCTTCCTGCAGCCGAGCCTCAGCTACGACGCCAACAATGTCTATCTGACCCTGCAGGTCGGAGGCTTCGCCCAGGCCGCGCAGACGCCGACACAGGCGGCCGTCGGCGCCGTGCTCGACGCCAATGCGGGCAACGCAACCGGCGATTTCGCCACGGTGCTCGGCGCGCTCTCGACGCTGACGGCCAGCCAGGGCCAGGCCGTCCTGACATCCATCAGCGGCCAGAACTATGCCGGCTTCTCCACTGCGATGGTGCAGAACGCGCAGCTGTTCATGAGCAACTTCTCCGCCCAGGCGGGTGGCAGCGGCAGTCTTCGCGGCAGCAGCCGTGTCGCGCTGGCCGAAGCGTGCACCGTCGCCTGCGATACGACGACGCCAGCGCTGTGGGGCGCCTGGGGCGGCGCGCTCGGCGGCCTGGGTACGGTCGGCAACGGCGTGAACACGGGCGCCGTCACCTACAATGTCGGAGGCTTCGCCGCCGGCCTCGACCGCCTCGTTGCACCCGGCCTGCGCGCCGGCGTCACCGTCGGCTACACCAGCGGCACGCAATGGGTCGCAGGTTTCGACGGACGCAGCGTTTCCGACACGATCCAGACCGGCCTCTACGCCAACTACAACGAAGGCAAGGTCTACGCCGACGCCATCGTGGGCTACGCCTACAGTTCCAACCAGATGTGGCGCAACATTCCCGTCCCGGGCCTCGCCACGCGCACGGCGCAGGGCATCACGGGCGCCAACCAGTTCTACGGCCAGATCGAGGGTGGCTACCGCTTCGACTTCGGCGGCGACAGCAGCGCCTTCGTCACCCCCTTCGCTCGCCTGCAGGCCTTCACGGCAACCCAAAATGCCTTCACCGAGACCAATGCAGGCGCGCTGAACCTCAGCGTCGCCGCGCAGACGACCAACTCGCTGCGCACGGTGCTGGGCGCCCAGCTCGGCGCTTCGATGGACATGGGCTGGCGCGAGCGCCTGGCCATGCAGTTCCGGCTGGGCTGGAGTCACGAGTTCGGCGATGTGGCACGACCCGTGACGGCAACCTTCGCCGGTGCAGCCGCAATGCCGTTCACGACCTACGGCGCTTCACCGCAACGCGATGGCGTCGTACTAGGCTTTGCCGCCAATACCGCCATCGCCCAGGGAACGACGGCCTTTCTGCGCTATGAGGGCGACATCTCGGGGCAGGACAGTGCCCATGCCCTCACTGCCGGCGTGCGCATCGTCTGGTAATTGGTGCTAGAGATCGGGCCGACCAACAGAAGGTACGTCCCGATATGACCGACCGCGTACCGGCGGCCCCAAGCTGCCGGCTCTATCTCATCTCGCCGGAGCGTATCGACCATCCGGCGCTGTTCGCCGACGAGCTGCGTGCGGCCCTGTCGGGTGGCGACGTTGCGGCCTTCCAGCTCAGGCTGAAGGACGCGGGCGACGAGGCGATCATCCGCACCGCCGACACGCTGCGGCCGATCTGCCAGCAGCGCGACGTCGCCTTCATCCTGAACGACCGGCCCGACCTCGCGGTGAAGCTCGATTGCGACGGCGTCCATGTCGGCCAGGACGACATGCCCTACATGGAAGCGCGACGCATCGTCGGTCCGGACCGGCAGGTCGGCGTCACCTGCAAGGCCTCGCGCCACCTCGCCATGGAAGCCGCCGAAGCCGGCGCCGACTATGTTGCCTTCGGCGCGTTCTTCCCGTCCGGCACCAAGGCCGTGACGACGCCCGCCGATCTCGAGATCCTCGAATGGTGGAGCGGCCTGATGGAAGTGCCGTGCGTGGCCATCGGCGGCATCACCGTCGAGAACTGCCGGCCGGTGGTCGCGGCCGGCGCCGACTTCCTCGCCGTCGCGGGCGGCGTATGGAACTACAAGGACGGCCCCGAGGCCGCGGTCCGCGCCTTCAACGAGATCTTCGCAGCCAGTTCGACCTAGGCCATCGCCGGCACCGGCTCGCCGGTGAGGAAGCCGCGCTCAGCGCACCGGCAGCCACAAGACGTCCTCGATGTGCTTGGCGCCGGTCGCCAGCATGACGAGGCGGTCGAAGCCGAGCGCGATGCCGGCGCAATCCGGCAGCCCATGGTCGAGGGCGGCAAGGAAATCGTCGTCGACCGGCCAGCGGACACCGTAGAGCTCTTCCTTCATGTCCATGTCGGCTTCCAGCCGGTCCGCCTGGATCTCCGGATCGGTCAGCTCGCCGAAGGCGTTGGCCAGTTCGACGCCGCAGACATAAAGCTCGAAGCGCTCGGCCACCCGCGGATCGCCTGCCTTGGCGCGGGCCAGCGCCGCCATGGAGATCGGGTATTCGCAGAGGATCGTCGGCCGGCCCATGCCGAGCCGCGACTCGATCTTCTCGAACATGACGCGGAAGAAAACATCGTCCCAGCTGTCGCCTGCATGCATGGCGATGCCTGATGCTGCCGATAGCGCATCGGGATTGCCGAGGGTGGCAAAGAGATCGACGCCGGCGTAGCGCTGGAACGCTTCCACCACCGTCAGCCGCTCGGGCTCGGCCAGGGGATCGCAGACATGCTCGCCCCAGCGCAGTTCCTTGACGCCGGTCTGTCGCAGCAACGCGGCGCAGTCGGCCATGATGTCCTCGTAGCCCGCGCCGGCGCGATACCATTCCAGCATCGTGAACTCAGGATGATGCAGTGCCGAACCCTCGGCATTGCGGAAAACGCGCGCGAACTGGAACAGTTTGGGAATGCCGCCTGCCAGCAGCTTCTTCATGGCGAATTCCGGCGAGCTGTGCAGCCAGCGTTCGCGCTCCTCGCCGTCGGGCAGTTCCCAGTCGGTCACGAAGCCGGCGAGATGGACTTCCGCGCCGGGCGCCACCTGCAGGATCGGCGTCTCGACTTCGACGAAGCCCTCGCCGCCAAACCACTCTCGAAGCGCCGCCTGCAATCGGTTGCGCGCCTGCAGGTTTGGCAGGCGGCGAGCAAGTTTGTCGGGGCGCCATTCGGTCATGCTCCAACATCGCATGCGGCGACGTCGGCGTGTAGGGTGCCGCCATGACTCCCAAGCAGATCGACGCCTTCTGTTCCAAGTTGCCGGGTGCAACGCGCACCGTGCAGTGGGAAGGCGTGACGGTCTTCAAGGTCGGCGGCAAGATGTTCTGCCTGATCGCCCCACCCGACCATTCGGTCGCGCGCCTCTGCTTCAAATGCGCACCCGAGCATTACGACGCGCTTTCCCGCTCCGAGGGCTTCCGGCCGGCGCCCTACCTGGCCCGCGCCAAGTGGGTTGCACTGGACGACCCCAAGGTGCTGACGCCGGCCGAGACCAAAGCCTACCTCAAGCGGGCCCATGCCGTGATCGCCGGGGCCCTGCCCCGGAAGAAACGGGTCGAATTGGGCTTCTGAGGCCCCGGTTGCGACCCCCGGCTGCCTTTGATAGAAGGCCGCGCCGGCCTCGTCCCGCTCCCGCGGACGGGGCCGAATTCCATTTTTCCGACCCAGCGGTAAATCCATGAAAGTCCAAGTCAATTCGATCCGCGCCGGCAACGTCATTGAATACAATGGCAAGCTCTGGGTCGCGGCCAAGGTGCAGCATATCAGCCCCGGCAAGGGTGGCGCGTTTGTGGCTATCGAGGCCAAGGCGCTGCGCGAAGGCAACAAGCTGCAGGAGCGCTTCCGCTCGGGCGAGACCATCGAGCGCGTCCATATCGACGAGCGCGAGTGCACCTACCTGTTCAAGGACGAGAACGGCTACACGTTCATGGACAAGGAGACCTTCGAGCAGCTCACCGTCGGCGCCGACGTGCTGGACGAGGATCAGGCCAAGTTCCTGCAGGACGGCATGGAAGTCACCGTATCGCTCTACGAAGGCACGCCGGTCGGCGCCGAGCTGCCCAAGACCGTGGTCCTCGCGGTCACCGAGGCCGATGCCGTGGTGAAGGGGCAGACCGCCTCTTCTTCCTACAAGCCCGCGATCGTCGAAGGCGGCGTCCGCGTGATGGTGCCCCCGCATATCGGTGTCGGCACGCGCCTGGTGATCAACACCGAAGACGGCAGCTACATCGAACGCGCCAAGGACTGAGCACACACGTGGCCCTCCCCTACGACCGCCCTCCCCGCGAGAAGCCCGTCGCCCGCGTCGGCCGTGCGCCCCTGGGCGAAGGCCGCGAGCGCTCGGGTCCGCCCGAACGCAAGTCGCTGGCGCCGCGCTCGGCCACCATCACGGTGATGATCCGCGCCGCCTTTGCTGCGGCGAAGAACCTGAAGCGCGACTTCGGCGAGGTCGAGCACCTGCAGATCTCCGAGAAGGGCCCCGGCGACTTCGTGAGCCACGCCGACATCAAGGCGGAGCGCACGCTGCGCGCCGAGCTTGAGCGCACGCGACCGGACTACGGTTTTCTCGGCGAAGAGGGTGGCGAGACCAAGGGAGACGGCCGCAATCGCTGGATCGTCGATCCGCTCGACGGCACGACCAACTTCCTGCATGGCGTGCCGCACTTCGCGATCTCGATCGCGCTGGAGCGTGAAAAGGAGATCATCGCCGGCGTCATCTACCAGCCGATTTCCGACGAGTTGTTCTGGGCCGAGAAGGGCAACGGCGCCTTCATCGACACGCCCAACGCGCGGTCGCGCCGGCTGCGCGTGTCGGGTCGCAAGGATCCTGCACGCGGCCTGATCGGCACCGGCATTCCCCATATTGGCAAGGGCGACCATCCCGCCTATTTCGCCAAGCTGGCGGCCGTGACCGAGCGCACGGCCGGTGTCCGCCGCTGGGGCGCCGCGTCCCTCGACCTGGCTTTCGTCGCGGCAGGCCGTTACGACGCCTTCTTCGAGTTCGGCCTGGCGCCCTGGGACGTCGCGGCAGGCATCCTGATGGTCAAGGAAGCCGGTGGCGTGGTGAGCGACATTGCCGGCCAGCCCTACGAACTCGGCGGCCGCTCGCTGCTCGCCAGCAACTTCAACCTGCGCGACTCGATGGTCGAGATCCTGTCCAAGGCCTAGCGCCGTCGTCGAGAAAGTCCGTACGCTCCACAGGCCCATCGAATTCCGTCGATTTCTAGGCAAGCCCGCTCCAGAGCGTGCATCCCTAGCTGGTTGAGCGAAGATCGGCCTTTGGTTATGGTCGGACGGTGATTCTCGTTGAAAGGCAATCGGTTGTGCCTCTCTCTTCGACGGCGGCGCGCAACCTCATCCTTGCTCCGCGGGGCATGACCGCGTGAGCAATCCCCTGCCCTATCTGGTCCGCATGCTGCTGTTCCTGGCAGCGGTCGCGATCATCGCCTACCTGCTGCATCACGACCTGCTGCGGGTGTTCCTGAACACGCCGATCCTGAACAGCGTGATCGTCGCGGTCCTGGTGATCGGCATCTTCTTCGTCATGCGGCAGGTGATTTCGCTGTGGCCCGAGGTGCGCTGGCTGCGGCGCTTCCAGGCGCGCGAGCCCGGCGCACCGGCGCTCGACGCGCAGTCGATCGACCTCCTGGCGCCGATGGCCGCCATGCTGGGCGAGCGGCAGGACAACTTGCGCCTGTCGCCGACGGCGACCCGAGCGCTGCTGGACGGCATTGCCTCGCGCCTCGACGAGCGCCGTGAACTCAGCCGCTACATGATCGGCCTGCTGATCTTCCTCGGCCTGCTCGGCACCTTCTGGGGCCTGCTGGAGACGATCGGCGCCGTCGCCGACGCCATCGGCGGCATGCAGGTGACCGGCGGCGACGCCGTGCAGATGTTCGCCAAGCTCAAGCAGGGCATCGAAGGACCGCTCAAGGGAATGGCGACGGCGTTCGGCGCCTCGTTGTTCGGTCTCTCGGGCTCGCTGGTGCTGGGCTTCCTCGAATTGCAGGCGAGCCAGGCGCAGGGCCGTTTCCACACCGAACTCGAGGAATGGCTGGCCGGCGCCACGCGGCTTTCCAGCGGCCTTCTGCAGACCGAAGGCGAGCAAGGCGTCTCGGCCTATGTCGAAGCCCTGCTGGAGCGCACCGCCGACGGGCTGGACGAACTCACCCGCACGCTCCGCCGCAGCGAGGAGACTCGCGAAGCCACCGCAGCGGCCAATGCGACCCTGGTCGAGCGCCTGTCGTCGCTGGCCGAGAGCATGCGCACGCAGCAGACCCTGCTGGCCCGCCTCGCCGAACATTCGATCGAGCTGCGCGGCACCGTCACGCGCCTCTCGGAACGCGGACCGAGTGCCGACACCGAGGCGCTGGCGAACCACCAGCGCAATATCGAGACGAGCCTTGCCCGGCTGGTCGAGGAAAGCGTGCGCAGCCGCGTAACCCTGACTGACGAACTACGGGGCGAGCTGCGCCTGCTGGCCCGGACGATGGCCGGCCGCGGCGGGCCGCCGACAGCCGGCGGTTAGCGTCCGATGGCGGCCATCTCGTCACGCCGCCGCGGCGGCAGCGCCGACTACACCTGGCCGGGTTATGTCGATGCGTTGACTACGCTGCTGATGGTCCTGATCTTTCTGCTCTCGCTGTTCAGCGTGGCGCAGTTCACGCTCTCCGACGCGCTCAACAACAGCGAGAATGCGATCGACCGCCTCAACAAGCAGGTCGGCGATCTGGCAAGCATGCTGTCGCTCGAGAAGAAGGCCGGCGAGAACCTGCAGAAGGATCTCGAACAGCTCACCCTGCAGCTTCGCCAGAGCCAGGCCGAACGCGACCGGCTGAATGCCGACCTCGCCGGCCAGCGCAGCGCGGCCGATGCGCTGAAGGTCGAGCGCGACCAACTCACCGAGCGCCTGACCTCCATGCTGGCGGAGCGTGAACGGCTCACCGCCGCCCTGCAGGAGAGCGCCAAGGAAGCGGAAGCCAAGAGCGCCGACCTGCAGAAGGAGGTCGAGCGCCAGCGGCTGGAACTCACGCGGCTCGCCGCCTCGCTGGCCGCCGCCAACACGGAGAAAGGCAAGCTGTTCGGCGACCTGACCGAGGAGCAGAAGCTCTCGGCCGAACAGAAGGCGGCCGTCGTGCGCCTGACGGCGGAACTCGCCGCCCTCAAGGAGGAATTCAGCCGCCTGAATGCCGCGCTCGATGCCGCCGACGTCAAGGCCAAGGAGCAGCAGGCGCAGATCGTCGATCTCGGTCAGCGGCTCAACCGGGCGCTGGCCAGCAAGGTCGAGGAACTGGCGCGCTACCGTTCCGAGTTCTTCGGCAAGCTGCGCGAGGCGCTGCGCGGTCAACGCGACGTCCAGATCGTGGGCGACCGCTTCGTGTTCCAGTCCGAGGTCCTCTTCCCGTCAGGCTCGGCGCAGCTCCAGCCCGGCGGCGAGAAGCAGCTCGCGAACGTCGCCCAGCGTCTTGTCGACATCGCCTCGCGCATTCCCAAGGACATCAACTGGGTGCTGCAGGTCGACGGTCATACCGACGACAAGCCTATCAAGAGCGCCCTCTACCCGTCGAACTGGGAACTGTCGGCCGCGCGCGCCATCGCCGTGGTGAAGTTCCTCCACAGCCAGGGCATTCCCAACGACCGGCTGGTGGCGGCGGGCTACGGCGAATATCAGCCGCTTTCCTCCATCGACACCGCCCGTAACCGCCGCATCGAACTGAAGCTGACGAACCGCTAGGTTGTCGGCATCGGCTGGCTAGAGCAATCCAAGTCGTTTCAGTTCGGCTGCCATTTCAGCCGGCATGTCGGCCGTGTCGCCTTGCGAGAGGTCGGGCGGCGCACGCTCGGGCTCGAGATAGCGCCATCCCTGGAAGGCCTTGCAGGCGCGCGGCGCCGTCTGGATCAGAGTGCGTTTGACCTTGATCTTGCAGTACTTCTTGCCGTCCTCGTCGTCGATATCCTCTTCGAAGCCGACCAGTTCCTGCCGGCAGCGGATGACGCCGCGCACGACCCAGTAGAGCGAGCCGCCATCGAGCAGTTCCTCGGAGCGACGCGGCGTGTTGCGCGTGTAGACCCAGTGCGGCGAACGCGGCGACTGGCGGCGTTGCTTGCGACGGGCGGCCTGGAGTTTCTTCATGTGCGGAAGATCGTCGACGCCGACCGCGAGCTTGATGAGATGCAACGCCATGGCTCGCGCTTAGTACGGCAGGTATCGCCTGCTCAAGCCTTGCATATCCACAGCGTGACCTTCTCGCCACAGCCTGCGAGAATTGCCGACCGGCCATCAGACTCCACAGAGTTTGCACAATCCACGGTCTATGGTCTGGCGCTTTTTGCGGGGGTTCCTCATGAATCGTTCGACGCTGGCTGCCTTGGTCGTAGCCCTGATGCTGGGCTCTGGCATTGCGGGATACCTGATCGGCAGGCCGGACGATTCGGTGGACCGTCCCACACCGCCGCGCACCGCCGCGACGACGACGCCTGCCGCATCGGCGCCAGCGCCTGCCGCGCCTGCGGCCACCCCCACAGCACCGACGCCGGCCAATGCGGCGCCGACGCCGATCGCTCAGCCTCCGACACCGGCCAGTGATGGCTTCGCCTATCGCCGTTACAGCGTCGACGCGAGCCGCGCCGAAGCCGAAGCGTGCCTGTCCTTCAACAAGCAGCTGGCCACCGGCGACGTGAAGTACGGCGACTATATCCGCCTCTCGCCTGAAGCCCGTACCGCAGTGCGCGTCGTCGACGATCGCCTGTGCATCGCAGGTCTTTCCTACGGTCAGGATTACGAGGTGAAGCTGCTTGCCGGCCTGCCCGGCCGCGATGGCGAGAAGCTGAAGGACGAACAGGTCGTGACCGTGGCGCTCGGCGCCCGTCCCGCCGTCGTGACCTTGCCGGGCAAGGGCTTCATCTTGCCGCGTGGCACCGCCGCTGGCCTGCCGGTCACCAGTATCAACGTCTCCAAGGTCGGCATCTCGGTCTATCGCGTGAACGAGCGCGGCATCGACCGCTTTTCCAGCGACCGCTACTACGATGTCGGCTTCCCTGGATCGGAGCCGATCACCGAGCCGTGGTCGCTCATGAGCTGGCTGAACGGCAGCAACGGCGCCGAGCAGTGGAGCGGCACGATGGAAGTGCGCAACGTGGCCAACCAGGCCGTCGTCACCGCCTTCCCGATCCGCGAGACCGTCAAGGACTGGAAGCCCGGCGCCTATTTCGTCGTGGTCTGGGACGCCGCCAAGCCGCCGGCCCGCAGCTACGACGACGAGAACAATGACGGCACTGCCGCCGGCATGTGGGTGATCGACACCGATATCGGCCTCACGAGCTTTACCGGCGACGACGGGCTGAACGTCTTTGCCCGCTCCCTGCAGACCGCCCAGCCGCTGGCCGGCGTCGAGGTCGTGGTGCTGTCGCGTGGCAACGAACCGCTCGGCAAGGCCATCACGGCGGAGGATGGCCGCGCCTCCTTCCCGGCGGGCCTTCTGAAAGGCCGCGGCGCCGCCGAGCCGGTCGCCGTCATGGCGCAGGATGCGGCCCGCAAGGACTTCTCGCGCCTCGAACTCACCAAGTCCGCGTTCGATCTGTCGGACCGCGGCGTCGATGGTCGTGCCCAGCCCGGCCCGGTCGACGCTTTCCTCTATACCGAGCGCGGCGTCTACCGGCCCGGCGAGACCGTGCAGCTCATGACCATGGTCCGCGACGATGCGGGCAATGCGCTGGCCAACATGCCGGTCACCCTGATCGTGAAGCGGCCGGACGGCAGCGAGTTCACACGCTTCACCCATGCCCTGCAGGGCTCGGGGGCGCTCTATCAGGCTATCGACCTGCCGAAATCCTCGCGACGTGGCCGCTGGTCGGCGGCGGCGCACATCGATCCCAAGGCCGCACCTGTCGGCCGCGTCGAATTTTCGGTCGAGGATTTTGTCCCTGAGAAGCTCAAGGTCGAGGTGACATCGCAGGCCGAGATCCTGCGCACCGGCCAGCTCAACGCCTTCGACGTCCAGGCCGACTTCCTCTACGGCGCGCCGGCGGCCGACCTTGCGGTCGACGCCGACATGAGGGTGACGGTGGATGCGCAGCCCTTCTCGGCCTTCGCCAAGTACACGTTCGGGCCGGACGAGGAGCGTTCCAAGTTCGAGCCGCCCTTCATCGAGCTGAAGGGACCGGAAACCGATCAGGCCGGCAAGTCGCGCCTCGAATGGGGCGGCGATCAGATCAAGGATACCGTCCTGCCGCTGCGCGCTCAGGTCCAGGTCCGTGTCTTCGAGCCAGGCGGCGGCCGCGCCACCAAGGCCGACAAGACCGTGCCGGTCCGCTCGCGCGACACCTATATCGGCATCAGCCCCACCTTCGAGGGCCGCTACTCGCGCGAGGGCGTCGACACCGAGTTCGACGTCGTTGCGGTCGACGACACCGGCAAGCAGATCGCGCGGCCGAGCGTTGAGTACCGCATCGAGAGCATCCGCTACGGCTACCAGTGGTATCAGGTCGATGGCCGCTGGCGCTGGCAGTCGACGCCCAACACGCGGCTGGTGACGGCCGACAAGATCACGCTCAAGGCCGATGCGCCGACGCGACTCACCCAGCGGCTGAGCTGGGGCGAGCACCGCCTGACCGTGATCGACAACGAGAAGAACACGACGACCAGCCTCGTCTTCTATGTCGGCTGGTATGGCGGCTCCAACGCCGAGGAGACGCCCGACACGCTGCGCGTCGCCAGCGACAAGCAGAACTACAAGCCCGGCGAGAAGGCTCGCCTGCGCATCGATGCGCCGTTCGCCGGCGAGGCGATGATCGCCATCGCTACGGACCGCATCGTCTCGACCCAGTCGGTGCAGGTGCCGGCCGGCGGCGTCACGGTCGAGATTCCGGTGAAGGCCGAATGGGGCGCCGGCGCCTATGCGCTGGTGACGGCATGGCGGCCGCTTTCCACGGTGGCGGAGCGCACGCCGACCCGCGCCATCGGCACGGCCTGGCTGGCACTCGATCCCGGCCTGCGCACCTTGGCCCTTCAGATCGGCACGCCGGAGAAGGTGACGCCGCGGCAGCGTATCGAGGTGCCGATCAAAGTCTCCAACCTCGCCGGCGGGCAGGAGGCGTTCGTCACCCTCGCCGCGGTCGATGAAGGCATCCTTCAGCTCACGCGCTTCAAGACGCCGAAACCTGCCGACTACTATTTCGGCAAGCGCCAGCTCGGCCTCGCCATGCGCGACGACTATGGCCGCCTGCTCGACACGCGCGCCGACGATCTCGGCCAGATCCGGGTCGGCGGCGATTCCGGCGATATAGGCGGTCTCGACATCGTGCCGACGCGCACGGTGGCGCTGTTCAGCGGCCCCGTGAAGCTCGACGACAAGGGTGAAGCCAAGATCGCCCTCGAAATCCCCGACTTCGTGGGCCAGCTCCGCCTGATGGCGGTCGCTTACGAGAAGACCCGCGTCGGCTCCTCCGAGCAGCGGCTGTTCGTGCGCGATGCCGTCACCGCCGACGTCGTGCTGCCGCGCTTCCTCGCGCCCAAGGACGTGGGACGCGTGGCCTTGTCGCTGCACAATGTCGATGGCCAGGCCGGAGACTATCGCCTGACCCTCGAAGCCACCGGCGCGGTCTCGCTGGAGCGCCCTGTCGGTGAGACGAAGAAGCTCGCCGCCAACCAGCGCGAGCTCATGACCTGGAACCTGCGGGCCGGCGATACCGGCCTCGGCAAGGTGACGGTCGCGGTCCAGGGACCGGGCAACTTCTCGGTACGCCGTGAATGGGAGATCCAGGTCCGGGCGGCTCAGACGCCCAGCGCCGTCGACACGGTCTCGCAACTCCAGCCGGGCCGCGAACTGACGCTCGATCGGAACGTCACCGCGACCTTTGCGCCGGGAACGGCACAAGTCAGCACGTCGCTCACCCGCATCCCGGGCATCGACGTGGCCGCGCTGCTGCGCTCGCTCGACAAATACCCCTTCGGCTGCGTCGAGCAGACCACCAGCCGCGCCCTGCCGCTGCTCTACTACAACAACGTGGCGCTGCTGGGTTACGGGCCGGCCGATCCGCGCATCTCCGACCGCGTGCAGGATGCGATCTACCGCATCGTCGACATGCAGATCATCGACGGCTCGTTCGGCATGTGGGGCCCACAGGCCACGCCAGCAGCGGAGTGGCTGCAGGCCTACGTGCTCGATTTCCTCGTGCGCGCCAACCAGCAGCAGATGGCGGTGCCCGCCGCGTCGCTGCAACGCGGCCTCGGCTGGCTGAACCGCAGCGCCGACAAGTTCTCGCCCAACGCCCAGGCCTATGCCTGGTACGTGCTGGCCAAGTCGGGCCTCGCCGATCCCGGCAGGCTCCGTTACTTCCAGGACACGAAGGCGGCCGAGATGAAGGGTGGCCTCGGTTGGGCGATGTTGGCGGCGGCGTTGAACCAGGTCGGCGAACCGGGCCGTGCCCGCCTCGCCTTCACGATGGCCCGCCAGCACATCGACGAGCGCGATCCCTCCGACTACTACGGCTCGCCGCTACGCAACCGCGCCGCCCTGCTGACGCTCGCTGTCGAAGCCGGCGGCCGCGAGGCGTTGACCGAGGTGACGAGCCTGGTCGGTGAGCGGATGGCCTCGCGCATCGACTACACGACCACGCAGGAACAGGCCTGGCTGGTGTTGGCCGCCCGCGCGATGAGCGCCGGTGGCGAGCTCGCCTACTCGGTCGATGGCGAGGCCAAGAAGGCCACGGCGGAGCCGGTGGTGATCAACCCCGATGCCGCTGCCATCGCGCGCGGCCTTCGCCTGAAGAACGACGGCGAGCGGCCGATCTGGATGCAGGTGACAGCGCGCGGCGTGCCGCTCGATCCGCAGCCAGCCGCGACCCAGGGGCTGAGCGTCAATCGCCGCTATCTCACCTTGGGTGGCGAGCCCGCCAGGCTCAATAGCGTGCGCCAGAATGACCGGCTGATCGTCTCGATCAGCGGGCGCAATCTCGAAGGCGGCTATCACGAAACCGCGCTGCTCGATCTGCTGCCGGCCGGCTTCGAGATCGAGGCGGTGCTCAACGACGAGACGGTGAAGTCCTTCCCCTTCCTGTCCGAGCTGAGCGAAACCCGCATCGCCGAGGCCCGCGACGACCGCTTCTTTGCCTCGATCAGCCTCGGCACGCGGCCGTACCGGACGTGGTGGGACAACTCGCCGAAGCACGGCAACTCCTACCATGTCGCCTACATCGTACGGGCGGTGACGCCCGGCACCTTCGCCCTGCCCGCGGCCAACATTTCGGACATGTACGCCCCGCGCGTCTTTGGCCGGACCGCCATGGGCAGCGTCACGATCGCGCCGGCCGCACGCTAGGCCGACGCCGTGAAGCTGAAGGGCCTCCTTGCGAGCCTCGCCGTTGCCGCTACGACCATGGCGGTGACGGCGCTGACGCTCGACCGGCTCTTCCCGCCCGACCTTCAGCGCTATCTCGACCGGTCGACCGAAGTGGTCGACGCCAACGGCCGCCTGCTGCGCGCCTTCACGACCGAAGACGGCAAGTGGCGGCTCAAGGCCTCGGTCGACGATGTCGATCCGCTCTATCTCTCGCTGCTCAAGGCTTACGAGGATCGCCGCTTCGATCTTCACTGGGGCGTCGATCCGCTGGCCGCCGTCCGTGCCGCCCAGCAGCTTGCCGAGCGCGGCCGCGTCGTGTCCGGTGCTTCGACGCTTTCCATGCAGGCCGCGCGCCTGCTCGAACCGCGCCTCCGGCCGGGATCGCGCAGCTTCACGACCAAGCTCATCCAGTCGGCGCGCGCCCTGCAGCTCGAATGGCGCTACTCGAAGCGCGACGTGCTGGCGATCTACCTGACGCTCGCCCCGATGGGCGGCAACCTCGAAGGCGTGCGCGCCGCGTCGCTCGCCTATTTCGGCAAAGAGCCGCGCCAGCTCAGCGCTGCGGAAGCGGCCCTCCTCGTCGCCATCCCGCAATCGCCGGAGCGCCGTCGCCCCGACCGCGCACCGGCATTGGCGCAGAGCGCCCGCGACCGCGTGCTGGAGCGCGGGCTGGAGCATGGCGTGATCGACCGGCCGCAGTTCGAGATGGCCGTCAGTAGGCCCTCGCCCGACCGGCGGCTCAACCTGCCGATGCAGGCGCCGCATCTGTCGGCCTGGCTCGCCGGCCAGTCGCCGGGCACCGTCGTGCCGACCACCGTGCGTTACGAGCTGCAATCCACGCTGGCGCAGCTCCTGCGCGACGAGCGCGGCCAGTTCAGCGACAAGGCCCAAGTCGCGATGGTGGCAATCGACAATCGCAGCGGCACGGTCGTGGCCTGGCTGGGCGGCGACGATTTCTTCGGCCGCGCCGGGCAGGTCGACCTCGTGCGCGCGCGTCGCTCGCCGGGCTCGGCGTTGAAGCCGCTGATCTACGCCATGGCCTTCGACGACCGCGCCCTGCATCCCGACACGCTGGTCGAGGACGTGCCGGTGCGCTTCCGCGACTGGCTACCGCGCAACTTCGATCGCGATCATCAGGGCGCCGTCAGCGTGCGGCGGGCTCTGCAGCAATCGCTGAATGTTCCCGCCGTGCTGGCGCTCGAAAAAGTCGGGCCGTTGCGGTTCCTCTCGACCTTGCGTCAGGCCGGCGTGCAGCCGGGCCTGCCACCGGGCGATACCGGCAACTCGCTGGGCATCGCGCTCGGCAGCGCCACGGTCTCCCCGCTTGAAATGGCCGGCCTCTACATGGGCCTCGCCAACGAAGGCCGCTTCGCGCTCCCACAGATCCGGCTCGACCAGCCCAGGCCTGAGCCGGTGAAGCTGCTGGGCTCGGCAGCGACTTGGTATGTCGGCGATGTGCTGGCCGACGCTCCGCTGCCGGAAGGCTTTGCCTCCCTTCCTGTCGCACTGCGTGATCGCCGCATCGCCTTCAAGACGGGAACATCGGCCGGTTACCGCGACGCCTGGGCGGCGGGCTACAGCGCCAACTGGACGGTCGTGGTCTGGGTCGGCCATGCCGACGGCACGCCGCGGCCGGGCCAGCTCGGCCGCCTCTCGGCCCTGCCCATTCTCTTCAAGGCATTCGGCCGCCTGCCCGGCGAAGATAATCGCGCCCGTCCCGCGCCCATCGATACGATCCGGGTCGCGTCCTATCGCGAACTGCCGCCGCGCATGCGTACCCTCGGGCCGACGACCGATTCGAATGGCGGGCCGCGCATCGCCTATCCGCCGGCCGACGCCCGCATCGAAGTGGCGGCGCGCGAGGCCGTGTCGCTGAACGCGCTCGGCGGTCAGGGCAAGTTGCGCTGGCTGGTCGATGGGCGCCCCCTCGACGGTACGCGATGGGTGCCCGACGGCGTGGGCCTCGTCCGCCTCGCCGTGGTCGACGAAGCCGGCCGCTCGAGCGCGGTGACAGTGCGCATCGAAAGGCGCTGAACCACCGTAGCGTCGCTCATCCGCGGATGAGCAGATTTCATCGGATCACCCCGGCGTAGGACTGTCAGGCACTTGCTACTGTCGCCCGATGGCCCTCCGACTCCCGCCCCTCAGCACGTTGCGCCTGTTCGAAGCTGCCGGCCGTCTCCAGAGCTTCAAGCTCGCGTCAGCGGAACTCGCCGTAACGCCAAGCGCCATCAGCAAGGGCGTCCAATCGCTCGAGGAATGGCTGGGTGTTCCCCTCTTCATCCGAGGCACGAAGCGGCTGACATTGACGGAAGCAGGCGAAGCGTACCTGCCGTCGATCCGCCAGGCGTTGGTGATCCTGGCCGCCGCCAGCGAACGCATACCGGGGCGGCCGGCACGACGCGGCCTGGCGCTCAGCGTTGCGCCTGCTTTCGGAAGCCGCCTGCTGCTGCCGCGATTGACGGGCTTTCGCCGGCTGCACGCGGACATCAGCATCGCCATCGACACCAACCATCGGCAGGTCGTTTTCCCCAACGATGGCGTCGATCTCGCGATTCGCATGGGCACCGGCAACTGGCCGGATCTGGAGGCGACTCTCCTCCTCTCGGAAGAACTCGTGCCCGTCTGCTCGCCCGACTTCCTGAAGTCGCTCGCCAGGATTGCCGATCCCGTGGCACGATTGCGAGCGGCGCCGCTCATTCACCTGACCAGCGCCTCCGACGATTGGACGGCGTGGGTGCGCGGCAGCGGCCTCAGCGGCTTCGATCCTCAACGCAGCCTGACTGTGGACACGATCGACATGGCCCTCGATGCCGCCTGCCGCGGGCTGGGCGTCGCGATTGGCCGGCTGCCCTTTGCCCGCTCCGAACTCGACGCCGGCAAACTCGTGAGATTTTGCGATCCCGTCGTCGTCGCGAAAACGGGCTACTGGTTCGTAGGTCTGCCCGACACGATGAAGCGGCCGGAGGTCGTCGCGTTCCGGCGCTGGCTGCTGTCCGAATTCCAGCCGCTCGGCCCGCAGCGCACAAGTGACTAGCGCTCACGCGGCATAACGGGTTTTCGTTTGTTCGCGCTGATGGGAGGAGACACTTCTGTGCTCCCCCTTGTCGGAGCGCACAATGACTTCACGAGTATCGCGCGGTGTGTACCTGACGATCGTCGCGGGTGCGGTGATCATGTCGGTCTCCATGGGCATTCGCCAGAGCTACGGCCTCATCCTGGGGCCTGCCTCGATGGAATGGGGCCTGTCGCTCTCGATGTTCGCGCTGGCGATTGCGCTCCACAATCTCGTCTGGGGATTGGCGCAGCCAGTCGCGGGCGCGATTGCCGACCGGTACGGCGCCGCACCAGTCGTCATCACAGGCGCCATCGCCTATGCGCTGGGCCTCGCGTTGACCGCAACGATGCCGGGACTTTGGCCGGCCATGGTCGGTACGGGCGTGCTGGTCGGTATCGGCCTGAGCTGCACGAGTTACGGCACGGTGCTGGCGGCGGTCGGGCGCGCCGCTCCGCCGGAGCGCCGTACGGCGATGATGGGAACGGCGAGCGCCATCGGCTCCATCGGCGGCGCCGTCGTCGTGCCTGCGACGCAGTTCATGATCGAAGCCAGCGGTGTGGGTGCTGCCCTCCTCGGGCTCGCTTTGGCGATGGTGATCTCCGCACCGCTGGCCTTCGTCTTTCTCGGCACCGATCGTCAGGCCCTGCGGGCGCCCGTCGCGCTCAAGCGCGAAGTCTCCTTCGGCGAGGCCCTCAAGGAGGCCGTCAGCCACCGCGGCTACATCCTGCTCACCCTGGGCTTCTTCACCTGCGGCTTTCAGCTCGCCTTCTTCGCCGTGCACTTTCCGAGTTACCTCGTCACCTGCCATCTGCCGGTCGCACTCGGCGCAGCGGCATTGGCGGTGTTCGGCGGCTGCAACGCCCTCGGAAGCTGGCTGTGCGGTCTGTTGGGGACATGGTACCGCCCGCAGATCGTGCTGGCCTGGATCTACATCGCGCGTGGACTGGCCATCGTGGCGCTGGTGTTCCTGCCCAAGACCGAGTTCGTCGCCCTGGCCTTTGCCGGCGTTCTGGGCCTGCTCGGGCTCGGCACGGTGCCACTCACTAGCGGGCTCATCGCGCGCATCTTCGGCACCGGCAATCTCGGCATGCTGTTCGGCCTCTGCTTCCTCAACCACCAGATCGGCGCGTTCCTGGGGGCATGGAGCGGCGGATGGCTGTTCGAGCGGACCGGTTCGTTCGATCCGATCTGGCTCGCCACCGCCGCAGCGGGCGGCGTCGCCGCCCTGCTGCACTTCCCCATTCGCGACGAGCCGGTCGTCCGGCCCGCCCTGGCGTAACGGACGCTGCTGGCTGCCGCGCTACCAGGTGAAGCGGATGCCGGCCGAGAAGGCGTGGGAGTTGTCGATGCCCTGGAACTCGCCCTCGTAGCGGAGGAACAAGTTGGTGCGCTCGCCCAGGTTCGCCGTGGCGTTGATGCCGAGGATCACGCCGTCCCGCTGCGGCGCGGCGCCGTAGGTCGTGAACGGCAGGGCCGGCGCACCGAGGAACGACGCCGTCACCGGCCGGTCGGTATTGGCGAACTCGTGCGCCCAGCCGATCTTGAACTGGCCGGCGAGCTTGTTGCCCGAACCGATGTCCATCTCCCCGCCCAAGGTAACGCCCAGTACGGAGCGCAGCGAGTTGGTCGTCTGCGACGCGACGATGAGGTTGAGCGAGTCCGCACCGCTCTCGGTGAGGCCGTTCTGTGTCGCGGTCGAGCCCTGCAGGCGGGCCCACGGCGTCAGGTAGGCATTTGCCGTCGTGCCGAGATCGATGCGATAGCCGGCTTCGATCTGGCCAAAGAACTGGTTGGTGCCGGTCTGGCCGGTGGCGACCCGCGAATTCAGACCCGGGATCTGGATCTGCCGCAGCATCTGGTTGTCCGAGTAGGCGTAGCCCACGAGGCCATCGACGTAGACCGGACCCTTGAGGAACGAGCCATAGAGGCCGGCCTGGTAGGTGTTCGACGTGCTGCGCCCCGAGAAGCCCGAGGTCCACTGCGTGCCGCTCGAATAGCCGAGGGTGAAGCCCACCAGCAGCTCTTCGGTGACCTGGCGGTCGATGCCGCCGGCGAAGCCGCCGAGATTGTAGGTGACGGTGCTCGAGTTGCTGTTGCCGCCGATGGTGCCGAAGCCACCGATGGCGCCGCCCCAGGCCCCCCAGGTGCTGGTCGCCGTCGTATCGCAGGCAACGCTGCAGGCTTCGGCGAGCTGGACGCGGCTGGTGGCGCCTGCGGCCTGTGCCGTGCCGCCACCGCGGGTGGCGCCGCTCGCCTGGTTGGCGAAGTTGCTCATGAAAAGCTGGGCCGACTGGACGCTGGCCGAGCTCAGCGCCGAGTAGTTCTGGCCGCTGATCGCCGTCAGCGCCGCCGGTCCCTGCTGCGTGTTCAACAACGAGAGGGCATTGATCACGTTGGCGAAGTCGCCGGTGGCCGTGGGTGCCGCCGCGTCGAGCGCCGCGCCGACCGCCGCCTGGTTCGGAGTCTGCGCCGCATTCCGGAAGGCGCTTTGCAGCATCTCCAGCATCAAGGTCACGCTGGTGCTGCTGTAGCTCAGCGTCGGCGTCAGGAAGGCGAGGTTGCTGGTGGCGTTCGAGTAGGTGCCCGTGATGCCGCCGGTCGCCGTCAGGATCGTATAGGACGTGTTGCGGGCGTAGGTGCCGCTCTGATCGGCCACCACCTGCACCGTGCCGCCGTTCAGCGTGGCCGTGCCGGTGACGTTGATGCGATCGGACTGGCCGGCCGAATTGACTTCGACCTGGTAGATACCGCCCGTCTGCACGTAATTGCCCGTGACGGTCAGCGTGCCGATCGAGTTGCCGGGCGCCACGGTGCCGCCATTGACGACGATGCCGCCCACCGTGCCGCTCCCCCCCAGGGTACCGTCGCTGCTCACGGTCACCGTCCCGCCGATCGTGCCGTTGGCCTTGAACAGGCCGCCGCTCACACCGACCGGCCCCGCGATGCTGCCGGTCAGTGCAATCGAACCGCCGGTGACGAAGGTGCCGCCGGTATAGGTGTTGTTGCCCGCCAGCGTGAGCACGCCGTTGCCGGCCTTGGTCAGGCTGCCGCTGCCCGAGATGCCATTCGCCAGTGTGACGTTGTTGCCGTTGGTGTCGAGCGTGCCGCCATTGACGCCGAACGCTGCCAGCCGCGCCGAGATGTCTGTCGAGGTGCCAGCCGCCCACTGCACGCCGCCGCCGTTCAGGGTGACGTTGCCGGTGCCGAAGTTGCCCAGCGTCGCGAAGTTGACCAGGCCGCCCGTGACGGTCGTGCCGCCGCTGTAGGTGTTGTTGCCGGTTAAGGTCAGCGAGCCGGTGCCCTGCTTCAGCAGGGATCCCGCGCCGCCAATCGTGCCATTGAACTGCGTCGACTGGTTGTTGCCGCCGACTGCGAGCTGCTTGCTGCCGAGCGAGATGGTGCCGGAGCCCTCGATCGAGCCGATGGTCGTGCCGCTGCCCGCAATGCCGGCGATCGAGAGATCGCCGCCGCTGCCGACGTAGCGCGCGGTGCCGCCGCTGCTGTTTCCCGTGAAACGGACATTGCCGCTGTTGGTGATCGTCGACGTGCCGGCGGTGCTGGCATCCGAGAAGGCCAGCGCACTCGACGTATCGGCCACCAGGAGCGCCGTCGCCGCCGCGCTGGCCGAGCTCGAGAAGCCGAGCGTGCCGCCGTTGCGGGCCGTAATTGCGCCCATGCCCGACAGGTCGGCATTGACGAAGTTGACGAGGCCTCCATCGGCAGTCAGCGCGCCCACGATCTTGGCCGTCGTCGTGCTGCTGCCGATATTGAGGCCCGCCGCCGAGGTGACCGTCGTGCCGCCGGTGTAGCTGTGCGTGCCGGTGAAGGTCGTTTGCGCCGCGCCCGCGACGGTGACGCCGCCGCTGCCCGAGATCGAGCCGCCATAGGAGAGGCCGGCTCCACCCGCCATGAAGGTGACCGCAGCGTTGTTGACAATATTGCCGGCCATGGCCGTGCCGCCCGTGCCGTCGCCGATCTGCAGCAGACCCGCGGTGACCGTGGTCGTGCCGGTGTAGCCGGAGTTGTCGCCGCTCAGGATCAGGGCGCCGCCGCCGTTCTTGGTGAGCCCGCCATTGCCCGACATGTTGCCGGCATAAGTGCCTGTCGCCGTCTGGTCGAAGACGACCGTGGCGTTGTTGACGATATTGCCCTGCAGGCTGGTGGTCGTGCCTTGCAGCGTGCCGCCGTTTACGACCGTGTTCGCGTTGGTGTTGGCGCCCGTGAGGATCAGCGTGCCGCTGCCATCCTTGATGAAGCTGCCCGCGCCGCTGACGATACCGGCATAAGTCGTATTGCCCGTCTGATTCACCGTAAGCGTGCCGCCGTTCAGCGTCACGCCACCGCCCGTGCCGGACAGCGCGCCGATCGTCTGGACGTTGCCGTT
The DNA here is from genome assembly GCF_000312425.1 of Reyranella massiliensis 521. Classification (GTDB taxonomy): domain Bacteria; phylum Pseudomonadota; class Alphaproteobacteria; order Reyranellales; family Reyranellaceae; genus Reyranella; species Reyranella massiliensis. Next base: position 2,917,952 of record NZ_HE997181.1, read on the forward strand.
GAGGTCGAACGTGCCGCCGTTGATCGCGAGCGCACCTGCCATCGTCAGCGCGTTGTCGACGCCGAGTTGCAGGGCGCCGCCGCTGATCGTCGTGCCGCCGGTATGGGTGCTGTTGCCCGTCAGCACCGTGGTGCCGCTCACCTGCTGGACCGCGCCGCTGCCCGAGATCGCGCCACCGAAGGTGTTGGTGCCGGTGCCGGCGAACTGCATCGTGCCGCTGTTGGCGACGTCGCCCTGGATCGAACCCGAGCCGCCCAGGGTGAGCAGCGCGCCCGACGAGATCGTCGTGCCGCCGCTGTAGGTGTTGGCGCCCGTCAGAACAATCGAGCTGCCCTCGCCCACCACCAGGCCACCGACGCCGGAGACCACGCCGGCCAGGGTGAGAACATTGCTGCCCGTGTTGAAGGTGCCGCCACCCGTCGAGAGGACGATGGAGCGGTTGCTGGTGAAGCTCGCCGTCGCCTGCACCGTGCTGCCGGCCAGGGTCAGCGTACTGCCCGCGCCGCCCAGCTCGGAGTCCGCACCAACCACGAGCGTGCCGCCACCCATGGCGATGCCGCCGGTGAAGGTGTTGTTGCCGGTAAGCGTTACCGTGGCGTTGCCCATGAACAGCAAGCCGCCGGTGCCGCTGATGTCGCCGCCGAACGTGATGTTGTCGGAGCGGAAGAAGGCCAGCGTACCGTCGTTCTGGACATTGCCCGCCAACGAGCCGGTCGTTCCGCCATTGCCGATCTGCAGGATGCCGCCGGTGATGATCGTGCCGCCGCTGAAAGTGTTCTCGCCCGTCAGCACGACCGTGCCCGCGCCGTTCTTGGTCAATGTGCCGATGCCGGACATCGCGCCGGCATAGACGCCCGCGCCCACCTGATCGAAGGTCACGTTGGCATTGTTGGCGATGTTGCCCTGCAGGCTCGACGTCGTGCCGGCCAAGGTGCCGCCCGAAACCGTCGTGCCGCCGGTGTAGCTGTTGGTTCCCGTCAATGTGAGCGTGCCGCTGCCGGATTTGGTCAGGCTGCCGCTGCCGGTGAGGACGCCGGCATAGCTCGTGTTTGTGCTCTGGTTGACCGTCAGCGCGCCGTTGTTGCCGAGCGCCACCGTGCCGCCGGTGCCCGAGAGAGCACCGACGGTCTGGGACTGGCCATTGAGATCGAACGTACCGCCATTCACCGCCACTGCGCCGGTCGAGGCCAGGCTGCCGCCTGTGCCAAGCTGCAGCGTGCCGTTGTTGATCGCCGTGCCGCCGCTGTGGCTGCTGGCGCCGGTCAGGGCGAGCGTGCCGCTTCCGTCCTTGACCAGGCTGCCATTGCCGGCGAAGGCGCCGGCATAGTTCGTGTTCGTGTTCTGGTTGACCGCGAGCGCCGCGCCGCCATTCAGGCCGACCGTGCCGCCGGTGCCGGAGAGTGCACCGACCGTCTGGTTCTGGCCATTGAGGTCGAACGTACCGCCATTCACCGCCAGCGTGCTCGTCGCCGCCAGGCTGCCGCCAGCGCCAAGCTGCAGGGTGCCGCCGTTGACGATCGTGTTGGCGTGGGTATTGCTGCCCGTTAGGGCAAGCGTGCCGGCACCCGATTTGACCAGGCTGCCGCTGCCGCTGATCTGGCCGCCGAACGATCCGTTCGCCGCCTGATTGACGGTGAGCGCACCCGATCCCAGCAGGATATTCGTCGAGCCATCACCCGCAATGCCGCCGAGCGTCTGTGTCTGGCCGTTGAGGTCGAAGGTGCCGCCGTTGTTGCCAAGGTTGAGCAGCGTGCTCGACGACAGGCTGCCGCCGAGGCCGAGCCGCAGGGTGCCGGCTTCGATCTGCGTCGTCCCCGTGTAGCTGTTGGCACCCGTCAGAACGAGCGAGCCGTCGACAAGGAGTGAGCCGCCGCCGGCGATGCTGCCGCCGAAGCTCATCGGGCTGGTCCCGACGAAGCGCACCAACCCTTCGTTCTCCACGTCGCCCGCGATCGAGCCCGTCCCGAGGTCGAGCGTGCCGCCTGACTGGACGAACGTGCCGCCCGTGTAGGTGTTGGTACCGGAGAATCCGACCGTCGTGCCGCTCGCAACCAGCAGCGCGCCGGTGCCGGACATGATCCCGCCATAGACGCCGGAGTCCGAGAAGGTGACGGTGGCATTGTTGGTGATGCTGCGCGACAGCGCCGCCATCGTGCCCTGCAGCGTGCCGCCGTTCACGAAGGTGTCGCCAGTGTAGGACACCGTGCCGTCGAGGACGAGCGTGCCGGCGCCGGTCTTGATCAGGTTGCCGCTGCCCGACAGGACGCCGGTCAACGTGAGCGAGAAGCCGTTCGTGTCGAACGTGCCGGCGCTACCGGCCAGCACGATCTGCCGACCGGAGCTGAAGCTCGCCGTGGCCTGCACCGTGCCGTCGTCGAGGGTGAGCGTGCTGCCGGCCGGGCCGAGCTGGCTGTCGCTGCCCGCGCGCAGGATCCCGCCGACGGAAACGCCGCCGGTGAAGCTGTTGGTGCCGGTGAAATCCACCGAGCCCGTACCCATCAGCTTGATGCCGCCGTTGCCGCTGATGTTGCCGGCAAAGACGATATTGTCGGAACGATAGAAGGTGAGCGTGCCGTCGACGGCCACGCTGCCTGCGATCGAGCCGGTCGTGCCGCCGACGCCGAGCTGCAGCGTGCTGCCCGCCGCAATCGTCGTGCCGCCCGTATAGGTGTTGGCGCCCGTCACGACGACGATGCCGCCGCCGCTCACCGTCACCGCGCCGGTACCGGACATGGTTCCGGCGTAGGTGCCGGTCGTGCTCTGGTTGAAGACGACTGCGGCGTTGTTGACGATCCCGCCCTGGAGGCTCGCGGTCGTGCCTTGCAGGACGCCGCCGCTCACGACCGTGTTGGTCAAGCTGTTCGCCCCGCTCAGGATCAGCGTACCGTTGCCCGCCTTGATCAGGGTTCCCGCACCGCCGATCGAGCCGGCGTAGGTCGTGGTACCGCTCTGGTCGACCGTCAGCGCGCCGCTGCCCAGCGCGACCGCACCGCCCGTGCCGGAAAGAGAACCGACCGTCTGGTTGTAGCCGTTGAGATCGAACGTGCCGCCATTCACCGTCAACGCACCGCCTGCAGCCAGGGCGCCATCGATGCCCAGTTGCAACGTGCCGCCGCTGACCGTCGTGCCGCCGGTATAGCTGCTCAGGCCGGCCAGGATCAGCGTACCGCTGCCGACCTTGGTGAGGCTGCCTGTACCGCCGATCGCACCGGCATAGCTGGTGTTGCCGGCCTGATCGACCGTCAAGGCGCCATTGCCCAGCGCCACCGCGCCGCCCGTACCGGCCAGTGCGGCAATCGTCTGCGTGTTGCCGTTGACGTCGAAGGTACCGCCATTGACCGTGAGGGTGCTGGTCGCAGCCAGCGAGCCGCCCGCACCAAGCTGCAGGACGCCGGCATTCACCACGGTGTTGGCGTACGTGTTGGCACCCGCCAGCGTGAGCGTGCCGCTGCCCGCCTTGACCAGGCTGCCGTTGCCGCCGACGACGCCGGCATAGCTGGTGTTGCCACTCTGGTTCACCGTCAGCACGCCGCCGACGCCCAGCGCCACCGCGCCGCCCGTGCCGGACAGCGCACCAACCGTCTGGGCATTGCCGTTCAGGTCGAAGGTGCCATCGTCCACGGTCATCGCACCGCTCGACGCCAGGCGGCCGCCGGTGCCGAGCTGCAGGGTGCCGCCGCTGATCGTCGTGCCGCCGGTATAGCTGTTGGCGCCGGTCAGCACCGTCGTGCCGCTCACCTGCTGCAGCGCGCCGCTGCCCGAGATCGCACCGCTCAACGTGGTGGTGCCGCTCCCTGCGAACTGCAGGGTGCCGTCATTGGCGACGCTGCCCTGGATCGAGCCGGCGCCGCTCAGCGTCAGCGACGAACCCGTCGAGATCGTCGTGCCGGCCGTGTAGGTGTTTGCGCCCGTGAAGGTGACGGCGCCGTCGATCGTGACGGCGCCCGCGCCGGAGATGGCACCGGCATAGGTTCCGGCCGTGATCTGGTTGAAGGCAACGACGGCATTGTTCGTGATGTCGCCTCGCAGGCTGTCGGTCGTGCCTTGCAGGACACCGCCGCTCACCGTCGTGCCACCCGAGTAGCTGGCGGTGCCGGCCAGAACGAGGGTGCCGGCGCCGCTCTTCGTCAGCCTGCCGCCGCCCGAGAGCGTGCCCGAGAGCGTCAGCGTGTAGCCGCTGGTGTCGAAGGTGCCGCCGCCGGCCCCCAATTCGATCGGTCGCGTCGTCGAGAAGCTGGCGATCGCCTGCACGGCACCGCCGTTCAGGATCAGCAGGTTGCCGGTCGGGCCAAGATTGGCGTCCGAGCTGGCGAGGATGACGCCGCCGCCCACCGTGGTGGCGCCCGTATAGGTGTTGCTGCCGGTCAGCGTCACGCTGCCGCTGCCCATCAGGGTCACGCCGCCGCTGCCGCTGATATTGCCGGCGAAGACGATGTCGTCGGAGCGATAGAACGACAGGGTGCCGTTGGTGACGACATTGCCGGCCAGCGAGCCGGCCGTGCCGCCGTCGCCGATCTGCAGGATGGTGTTGGCGGCGATGGTCGTGCCGCCGGTGTGGCTGACGGTGCCGGTGAGGAGGACCGCGCCGCCGCCGCTGACGGTGAGTGCGCCGCTGCCGCTCAGGTCGCCCGCATAGGTGCCGATCATGCCCTGGTCGAAGACGACGGCACCGTCGTTGACGATGGTGCCCTGCAGGCTGCCGGTCGTGCCCGTCAACGTGCCGGCCGACACCGTCGTGCCACCGGCATAGCTGTTGGTGCCGCTCAGCGTCACGTTCCCGCTGCCAGTCTTGATGAGCATGCCGCTGCCCGACATGTTGCCGGCATAGGCGCCGTTCGTCGCCTGGTCGAACACCACCGAGCTGTCGTTGACGATGGTGCCCTGCAGGCTGGTCGTCGTGCCGATCAGCGTGCCGCCCGACACGGTCGTGCCACCGCTGTAGCTGCTGGTGCCGCTAAGCGTGAGGTTGCCGGCGCCGATCTTCGTCAAGCTGCCGCTGCCGCTCATGGTCCCGGCATAGATGCCGTCGGTGTCCTGGTCGAAAGCGACGGCAGTGTTGTTGAGGATGTCGCCCTGCAGGCTGGCCGTCGTGCCGATCAAGATGCCGCCCGAGATCGTCGTGCCGCCGCTGTAGCTGTTTGTACCCCCCAGGACGAGCGTGCCGCCGCCCTGCTTGATGAGGCCGCCGCTGCCGGTGATGTTGCCGTTCTGCGTCAGCGTCGTGCCGTCGACGACATTGAACGTGCCGCCGTCGCTGTCCAGCATCGTGGCACGCGCCATTGCAAAGGTGGCCGTGGTCTGCAGCGTGCCGCCGTCGAAAGTGAGACTGCCGCTCGCCGCGCCGAGTGATGCGTTGCTGGCGACCGAGATCACACCGCCGCCGATCATCGTCCCGCCGCCGTAGGCGTTGGCGCCCGTCAGCGTCAGCGTGCCGCTGCCGATCTTCGTCAAGGTACCGCTGCCGGTCATGGCGCCGGCATAGGTGCCGTCGATGCCCTGGTCGAACACCACGGCCGCGTCGTTGAGGATGTCGCCTCGCAGGCTTGCCGTCGTGCCGGCCAGCGTTCCACCCGACACGGTCGTGCCGCCGCCGTAGCTGTTGCTGCCGCTCAGGACCAGGATCCCGCTGCCGGTCTTGGTGAGCGTGCCGCTGCCCGACATGTTGCCGGCGTATGTGCCCAGTGTCGCCTGGTCGAACACCACGGCGGCATTGTTGACGATGCTGCCCTGCAGACTCGACGTCGTGCCGACCAGCGTGCCGCCCGACACGGTCGTGCCGCCGCTGTAGTTGCTGGTGCCGCTCAGCGTCAGCGCGCCGCTGCCCGTCTTGACCAGGCTGCCGTTACCGCCGATGGCGCCGGCATAGCTGGTGTTGCCGCTCTGGTTCACCGTCAGCTCGCCGCCATCGCCCAGCGCCACCGCACCGCCCGTGCCCGACAGAGCGCCCACCGTCTGGGCATGGCCGTCGAGGTCGAAGGTGCCGCCGGTCAGGGCTACGCCGCCCGTCGCCGCCAGAATGTTGCTGAAGCCGATCCGCAGGGTGCCGCCACCGATCGTCGTGCCGCCGGTGTAGCTGTTCGTGTTGGTGAGCGTGAGCCGACCGCCGCCCGTCTTGATGAGACTGCCGGAACCGGAAATGCTCACGCCGGTCGACGTGTCCGTGGTCTGGTTCACGGTGAGCGTGCCACTGCCAAGCGTGATGGTGCCGTACGTACCACTCAGTTCGCTGACCGTCTGGCTGGCGCCGTTCAAGTCGAACGTGCCGCCAAGAATGAAGAGGGAGGTGCTGGCCGACAGGCTGCCGCCGGCGGCGAGCCGCAGGATACCCTCATAGATGTTCGTGGACCCGGTGTAGGTGTTGGCGCCCGTCAACGCCACGGTGCCACCACCCTGCTTCACCAGCGCGCCGTTGCCGGAGATCACGCCGGCATAAGTGCCCGATGTTCCTTGATCGAAGGCGACCAGCGAATTGGCGCTGGCGGAGATATTGCCTTGCAGGCTGTCCGTCGTGCCGGTGAGCCATACACCACTCAGCGTCGTGCCGCCGCTGTACGTGTTCGCGCCGGTCAGCGTGATCCTTACGCCTCCGCTGGCTTGAATATCCAACGCACCCGTGCCGACGATGGCACCGTGATAGGTGGCTTCCGACGGCTGAATGAGCGTCAGCGTCGCAGCACCGAGATCGATGGTGCCGCCGCTGCCGGACAGGGTGCCGACCGTCTGGTTGTAGCCATTGAGGTCGAACGTGCCACCGTTCACCGTGAGCGCGCGGAAGAGCGGCATCGCATTTGCCGCTCCCATCTGCAGGACGCCGGCGCTCACGACCGTGCCGCCGGTATAAGTGTTGGCGCCGCTGAGCACGAGCGTGCCGCTGCCCGCCTTGGTCAGCGAGCCGGCACCGGCGATGACGCCGGCAAAGGTCTGGCTGGTGGCCTGGTCGACCGTCAAGGCGCCGCCGGTGCCGAGCTGCACCGTGCCGGCGCCCGTGAGGCCGCCGACCGTCTGCGTTCCGCCGGCGAGATCGAACGTACCCGTGGCATTGACGTCCAGAAGCCGCGTCGCGCCGAGATTGCCGCCGGTGCCGAGACGCAGGGTCGCGCCGCCCTGCACCGTCGTGGTGCCGGAGTAGGTATTGGCGCCCGTCAAGGTGACGTCGCCGTTGGCGATGACGAGGTTGCCGGCGCCGGACAGGATGCCGGCATAGGTACCGGCGGTTCCCTGATCGAAGAACAGCGCGCCGCTGTTGGCGATGTTGCCCTGCAGGCTCGTCGTCGTACCCGTCAGCGTGCCGCCCGAGATCGTCGTGCCGCCGCTGTAGCTGTTGGCGCCCGAGAGCGTCAGGTTGCCGCCGCCGCTCTTCGTCAGGCTGCCGGTGCCCGACATGACGCCGGCATAGGTGCCGTCGAAATTCTGATCGAAGGTCACCAGGCTGTTGTTGACGATAGCGCCCTGCAGGCTGGTCGACGTGCCCGTCAGCGTGCCTGCCGAAACCGTCGTGCCGCCGCTGTAGCTGTTGGCCCCCGAGAGCGTGAGGTTGCCGGTGCCGATCTTGGTCAGGCTGCCGCTGCCCGACATGACGCCGGCATAGGTGCCGCCGAAATTTTGGTCGAAGATCACCAGGCTGTTGTTGAGGATGGCACCCTGCAGGCTGGTCGATGAGCCGCTCAGCATGCCTGCCGAAACCGTCGTGCCGCCGCTGTAGCTGTTGGCCCCGCTCAATGTCAGGTTGCCGCTGCCCGTCTTGGTCAGCGTGCCGGTGCCGGACATGGTGCCGGCGTAAGTGCCATCCGTGGCCTGATCGAAGACCACCGCCGCGTCGTTGAGAATGTCTCCCTGCAGGCTGCCGGCCGATCCGGCCAGCGTGCCCGCGGCGACCGTCGTGCCGCCGGTGTAGCTGTTGGCGCCGACGAGCGTCAGTCGACCGCTGCCTGTCTTCACCAGGCTGCCGGACCCGGAAATCGTCGCGCCGACCGTCGTGTCAGTGGTCTGGTCCACGGTGAGCGTGCCGCTGCCCAGCGTGACCGCACCGTTCAGGCCCGACAGTTCGCCGACCGTCTGGCTGGCGCCGTTCAGGTCGAACGTCCCGCCGAGAATATTGAGACTGCTGCCGGCCAGGAGGCTTCCGCCGGCGCCGAGCTGCAGGATGCCGGCATGGACGTTCGTGCCGCCGGTATAGGTATTGGCACCGCTCAGGATCAGGGTGCCCGTGCCGATCTTGGCGAGCGCGCCGCTACCGGAAACGACGCCGGACAGCGTCAGATCATTGCCGTTGGTGTCGAAGGTGCCGGTGCCGGACGCGAGTTCGAACGGCCGGGTGCTGGTGAAGCTCGCGGTCGCCTGCACGGTGCCACCGGCGAGGCGCAGGACATTGCCGATCGGACCCAGCTCGGAATCGCTGCCGGCGCGGATCGTGCCGCCGACGGTGATATCGCCGGTGAAGGTGTTGTTGCCGGTGAGTGTAACAGCACCCGGCCCCATCAGGCTGATGCCGCCGATGCCGCTGATGTCGCCCGCGAAAACGATGTCGTCGGAGCGGTTGAAGGCCAGCGTCCCGTGGGTGACGACATTGCCTGCGATCGAGCCGGTCGTGCCGCCGCTGCCGAGCTGCAGGATGTTGCCCGCGCCGACGGTGGTGCCGCCGCTGTAGGTGCTGTTGCCGGTGAGGATGACCGTGCCGCCGCCGGTCACCAGCATCGAGCCACTGCCCGACATCGCACCGGCATAGGTCCCTGTCGTGGCCTGATAGAAGTAGACGGCGGCATTGGTGACGATGTCACCCTGCAGGCTCGTCGTCGTGCCGCGCAGGATGCCGCCGTTGACGGTCGTGCCGCCGCTGTAGGTGTTCGTACCCGTGAGGGTGAGCATACCAGTGCCGTTCTTGACGAACGCGCCCGAGCCCGTGATCCCGCCGGCAAAGCTCGTGCTCGTCGACTGGTCGGCCATCAGCGTGCCGTTGCCCAGGGCGACCGTGCCACCCGTGCCGGACAGCGCGCCGACCGTCTGGGTATTGCCGTTCAGATCGAAGGTGCCGCCGTTGATCGTGAGACTGCCGGAGCTCGACAGCGAGATGTCGGTGCCGAGGCGCAACGTGCCGGCCGCGACGGTCGTGCCGCCTACGTAGCTCTGGTTGGCGTCAAAGGTGACCACGCCGCTGCCGCGCTTTGTGACCGCGCCGACGTTGTTGATGACACCGGTGAAGGAGCCGTCCGTGTCCTGGTCGATGACGACCTGCGCCTGGTTGTTGATGGTCCCGCGCAAGGTCGACGTGTCGCCCTGCAAGATGCCGGCAAGAACCATCGTCGTGCCCGAATAGCTACTCGTGCCGACCAGCTTCAGCGTGCCGGCGCCGGTCTTGCTCAGCGTGCCCCAGCCGCTCAACGCACCCTGCAGGGTGGTCGTGCCGGCGTCGACGCGAATCGTATTGCCGCTGCCGTTGCTCTGCACATCGCGGGTCAGAACGAGATCGGTATCGGTCAGCAGCGTGCCGCCCTGGATCCGCAGGGTCGCGCTCGCCGCACCGAGGGCAGCGTTGTTCGTCACCTTCAGGGTGCCCATGCCGATGACGGTCTCGGCGGTGTAGGTGTTCGCACCCGAGAGCACGAGCGTGCCGATGCCCGTCTTCACCAGGTAGCCCGAGCCGCTGATCTCGCCGCTATGAGTAAGAGTGGCGCCGTTGGAGACGTCGAAACCGCCGCCGTTCAGCAGAGTCGTCGTGCGCGCCGTGGAGAATGTCGCCGTCGCCTGCAGGAAGCCGCCCTCAATGGCGAGGACGCCGCTCGCGGCACCCAGCGCCGCATCGCTCGCCACGGCCAACGTGCCGCTACCGATCGCGGTACCGCCGGTGTGGGTGTTCGCCCCGCTGAGTGTCAGCGTGCCGTTGCCGGCCTTGGCCAGCCGGCCACTGCCATCGATCGTGCCGCCGAAGGTGGTGTTGACCGCCTGTTGCACCTGCAGGAAGGTGCCGTCGATGAGCACACTGCCGCCGGTACCCGACAGGGAGCCAATGACCTGAGACTGGCCGTCAAGCTCGAAGGTGCCGCCCGTCATCGTCACGGCAGCGGTCGACAGAAGTGAACTGCCCGTGCCGAGCCGCAGGACGCCACCGGTCACCGTCGTCCCGCCCGAGTAGGTGTTGGCACCGACCAAGGTGAGTACGCCGTTCCCGGTCTTGGTCAGACCGCCGATCCCGCCGATCCCCTGCGCTACCGTGGTGTCGTTGCCGTTGGTGTCGATCGTACCGCCGCCGGCGTTCAGCGTGATCGCCCGCGTGTTCGCCAGGTCGAAGCTGGCCAGGAACTGAAGGGTTCCGCCGTCGAAGGTGACGCCGTTGTTGACGTTGCCCAAGGCGGCGTCGCTGGCAATGGCCAGCGTGCCGCCGGAAATGACCGTGGTGCCGCTGTAGGTGTTGGCGCCGGTGAGGCTGAGTGTGCCGGTGCCGACCTTGTTGAGGCCGCCGGTCCCGCCGATCGCTTGCGAGATCGTCGTATTGAAGCCGTTGGTATCGATCGAGGCTCCACCGGCCAGGGTGATCGCCCGTGTTCCCGCGAGATTGAAGCTCGACAGGAACTGCAAGGTGGCGGTGTCGAGCGTGAGGCTGTTGTTGATGTCGCCAAGGTTCGCATCGGCGCCGACCGCGAGCGTGCTGCCCGTCACGACGACGCCACCGGAGAAGCTGTTGGTTCCCGCCAGGGTCAGCGTACCCGGCCCCTCGATAAAGAGGTCGCCCAGTCCATGGACCGTGCCGGCGATCCTGTTCGTCGAACTGACGAGTTGGAGTCGCCCTGAAGTAACCAGCTCGACGTTGCGGCCGGAGGAGAGATCGAAGCTCGACAGGAAGCGAAGGGTGCCGCCATTCCTGAGGCTGATTTCTGCGGTGGCGCTGCCCAGGTTCCCGTCTTGTCCGACCGCGAGCGTACCGGCGGTAACGTGCGTGCCTCCCTGGTGGGTATTGAGGCCGGTCAAGGTCAGCGTTGCCGAGCCGAACTTGCTGAGCCTTCCGCTGCCGGACATCACGCCGGCATAGGTGCCGTCGCTATCCTGTCCGAAATAGACGATCGCGTTGTTCGTGATGTTGCCCTGGAGATTGGCAGCCGAGCCGACCAGGGAGCCGCCACTGACCGTCGTGCCGCCGGTATAGTCGGCGGTCCCGCGCAGCGTCAGGGAGCCGGCGCCCGTCTTGACGAGGCTGCCGGTGCCGCCGACGTTTCCGGACAGGCTGAGGCCGTCGAACATGGTGACGACATCGAAGGTCGCCGCGCCGTTCAACGTGACCGGCAGATTGAGGGAGGCGACACTTGTGACTTGCAGCGTCCCGCCATTGATTGCGAGACCGCTGGTGCTGGCAAGGGGAGCGCTCGCCGAAATGGCCAGGATGCCGCCATTGATTGACGTGGCGCCCGTATAGCTGTTGGCGCCTGCCAGGGTCAGGGTCCCGGCACCGGTCTTGGTCAGGCCGCCGGTGCCGCCAATCGCCTGCGTGATCGTCGTGTCGAAGCCGTTGGTGTCGATCGTACCGCCGCCGGCGGCGTTGAGCGTCAGGGCACGTGTGTTCGAGAGATCGAAGCTGTTGAGGAATTTCAGCGTGCCGCCGCCCAGGACCAGACCGCCCGTACCCAGCGCGCCGTCGCTGCCGATGGCCAAGGTCGCACCGCCCGAAACGGTCGTGCCGCCCGAGTAGGTATTGGCGCCGGCAAAAGTCATCGTGCCGGGGCCTTCGATCGTCAGCGCACCGGCATTCTCGATCACACCGCCGAACGTCGTCGTCGCACCATTCAGCGAGAATATTCCGCCGAAATTGTTGATGTTGACGGTTCGCGTGCTCGCAAGATCGAAGCTCGACAGGAACCTGAGCTTGCCGCCGCTGAAGTAGATGTTACCCGACGCGTCGCCCAGATTCGCATCCGACGAGACGGCCAGAACAGCCGAGCTGGAGGTGCCTCCGACAGTGGTGCCGCCCGAATAGGTATTGTTCCCGGAAAGGGTCAGTGTCCCATTTCCGGTTTGCGCGACCCTGCCAGCCCCCGAGATCACGCCGGCATAGGTATTGTTGACGCCCCAATCCTGGAAATTCACGCTGGCGCCGCTGGCAACGACGATGTCGCCGAGCGGTACCCCCTTTTGGAGGACAACGACGCTCTGATTGACGATCAGCCGGCCAGTGAAGGTACTGGCCTCGATCAGCGCAAGAACGCCATTGCCTGTCTTGATCAGATCGCCTGGGCCGCTGACCACGCCATTGAGCCGTGTTATGGCCTGGTTATCGATCGTGCCATTGCCATCCAGCGAAATGGCATGGTTGAGGGAGATGTCAGCGGTGGTTCGCAGCGTACCGCCATTGAACGTGAGGCCGCCCGTGGCATTGCCCAACGCGGTGTTCACGCCGATGCTGATCGTGCCGCCGCTAATGGTCGTGCCGCCGGTGTAGGTATTGCCGGGAGCCAGGTACAGCGTGCCCGTGCCGCTCTTGGTGAGGCGCCCGCCGCCGCTGATCGACTGCGAGATCGTCGTATCGAAGCCGTTGGTGTCGAACGTGCCGCCACCGGCGTTCAGCGTAATTGCCCGTGTAGACGCTAGGTTGAAGGTACCGAGCCACTGCAAGGTGCCGTTGTCGAAGGTGACGCCGCCATTGACGTCGCCCAGCGCCGCATCGCCGGCGATCGCCAGGGTGCTGCCGCCCGAGATGGTCGTGCCGCCACTGTAGGCATTGGCGACGGTAAGGCTGAGCTTGCCAGTGCCTGCCACGCTCAGGCGTCCGGCGCCGTCGACCGGGCCGCTGAATGTCGAGGTGAAGACGTCGGTATCGATCGTGCCACCGCCGGCGCCGAGGGTAACCGCCCGGCTGGAGGTGATGTTTCCGAGAGTCTTCAACGCGCCGCCGTCGAGCGTCAGCCCGCCGGTGCCAAGATTGCCGTCCGACGACACCGCCAAGGCGCCGCCGCTGACCAGCGTGCCGCCGGTGTAGCTGTTGCTTCCCGTCAGCGTCAGTGCGCCGGTGCCCTTCTTGACCAACCGGCCGCCGCCGAAGGCCTGCCCCGTCAGGGTCGCGTCGAAGCCATTCGTGTCGATGTTGCCGTCGCTGCCCAAGAGCGCGAGAGAGTTTGCGGTCGTAAAGCCTGACAGGAACTGCAGGGTGCCATCTTGCGCGAGCCTGAGGCCCCTGGTGCCGAGACCCAGACTGTCGACCGACGCCACAGCCAGCGTCCCGCCTCGAACGTCGAGGCTCTGTATGGTGTTGTTTCCGGTCAGGATCAGCTTGCCATCGCGTATGGACAAGCCGGTCGGGCCGCTGACCGATCCGGCGACCGTCACGGTGTTGCCGTTCAGGTAGAGGATGCCGCCGCCGCCCGACGAGACGATGTTGCGCGTGGCCGCAAAGTCGAAGCTCGACAGGAACTCCATCCTGCCGCCGGCCAAGGTGAGCGTGCCGGTGGCCCCGCCCAGGTTGGCATCCGCGGACACGCGGAGCGTGCCGTCGTTGAGCGTCGTGCCGCCCGCGTAGCTGTTCGTCCCCGTCAGGACCAGCACGCCGAGCCCCGACTTCACCAGGGATCCGCTACCGGACATCGCGCCGGCATAGGTCTCGCTGGTGAATCCCTGGTCGAACGTGACGGTGCCGTCGTTGACGATGTCGCCGCGCAGATTGTCGGTCGAGCCGACCAGGGTGCCGGCGCTGACCCTGGTCGCGCCGAGATAGGTGTTGACGCCGGTGAGCGTGAGGGTGCCGGCGCCGGCTTTGGTCAGGCCGCCATCGCCGCCGATCACCTGCGAGATCGTGGTGTTGAAGCCGTTCGTATCGATCGTGCCGCCGCCGGCGTTCAGGGTGATCGCCCGGCTGCTCGCCAGATCGAAGCCCGCGAGAAACTGCAGCGTGCCGCCGCCGAAAGTAACGCCGTTGTTGGCGTTGCCCAGCGCAGCATCTGAAGAAATAGCCAGTGTGCCGCCGGTGATGGCCGTGGCGCCGGTGAAAGTGTTGCTCGCGGTGAGGCTGAGCTTGCCGGCGCCGGCCTTGGTGAGGGAGCCAGTGCCGTAGATTTGCGAAGCCCAGGTGAGGGTCGCGGCGGCGTCGGTCACGTCCACAGTACCGCCGCCCGAGTTGAGCCCCAGGAATCGGTTGGCGCCGAAGCTCGACGCTGTCCTGAGCGTGGCACCGTTGCCGATCGATACGGCACCCGTACCGCCAGCAAGCTGATTGTTGGCGCTGACGACCACGACGCCGCCGGAGATACTGAGGCTCGAGTAGCTATTGGCGGCAGTAAGGGTAAGTGTGCCGCCGCCAGTCTTTTCAAGAAAGCCGGGGCCGGCGACGCTCTGGCTGATCGTCGTATCGAAGCCGTTGGTGTTGATTCGGCCGCCACCGCTGCCGATGGTGATCGCGCGTGTCGACGCGAGATCGAAGCTCGCGCCCAACCTCAGCGTGCCAAGGTTGTCCAAAGTGATGCCGCCGGTGGCGCTCCCCAGCGCTGCATCGCTCGAGACCATCACGGCAGCGCCGAATCCCGACACCGTCGTGCCGCCGCTATAGGTGTTGGCACCGGCCAGCACGAGATACTGGCCGCCGGTATTGCCGGTAACGACCAGCCTGCCGGAGCCGCTCATGTTGCCGTAGTAGGTAGAGGTGATGTTCTGGTTGAACTGGACCGTGCCGTCGTTGGCGATATCGCCTTTCAGGGTATTGGTCGTGCCAATCAGAGTGCCATCGCTGACCGTCGTGCCGCCGGTGTAGGTGTTCGCGCCGGTCAGCACCAGAGTTCCAGCGCCCGACTTGATAAAGCGGGAGGACGCGTCGCCACTGATGATCCCGCTGTAGGTCAGCGTCTTGCCGCTGGAAACCGAGATCGTGCCGTTGAAGCCCGACTCAAGCGCGATGGCGCGGCCGGTCGACATGTCCGACGTTACCGCCAGGGTGCCGCTATTGAAGGTGAGTGCGTTGGACGCGTTGCCGAGATTGGCGTCGCTCGAAATTTGCAGCGTGGTGCCGGCGCTGATCGCCGTGCTCCCGACATAGGTGTTCGTTCCCGTCAGGACCAGCGTGCCTGGTCCGCGCACCGTAAGGCCGCCGGCTGGGGGGTGCCGGAAATGACCCCGTCCCACGTCAATGTCGCGCCGGCGTCGACGCTGAAGCCTGCATAGCCTTGCGTGAGCGTGAACGATCGGCTGCTGCTGAAGCTCGAGGTCGCCTTGAGGAAGCCCAACGTGTTGGCCGTCACGCCAGCACCGGCCACCCCGAGCTGATTGTCGGCACTGACGGCGACGTAGCTGACTATATTGTTGCCGACGATTGTCAGGCCGGCGAAGTCGTTGGCCCCCGACAGGGTGAGCGTGCCCGTGCCCCGCTTGGTGAGCCCCCCGGGCCCGCTGACGGCTCCCGAGATCGTCATGTTGCTGCTGGAGCTGCCGGTAGTCGTGATCGTGCCGCCGCCGCTGCCGAGCGTGATCGTCCGCGTCGAGCCGAGGTCGAAGACCGTGCCGAAGGCGAGCGTGCCGTTGTCCAGGGTCAGGCCGCCATTGGCATTGCCCAGCGCGGCATCGTTCGAGACAGCCAGAACACCGCCGCCCGATACGGTCGTGCCACCGCTGTAGGTACTCGTGCCGGAAAGCGTCAGCGACGCACTGCCGGTCACGGACAGGCCGCCGGTCCCACTTATTGTGCCGGCATATGAATCCATCCAAGTTTGATTGATCGAGAGGGTGCCGGCGCCGAGTGCGATGGCACCGCCGGTGCCCGACAGATTCGTGATGCTGACATTGCTGCCATTGAGATCGAACGTGCCGCCGTTGACGGTCAGCGAGCTGTTCGCCGACAGGCTGCCGCCGCTGCCGATCCGCAGGGTGCCGGCGTTGACCAAGGTGCCGCCGCTGTAGGTGTTGGCGCCTGTCAGGATCAGCGTTCCAGTGCCGACCTTCGCAAGCGTACCGCCGCTGCCTGAAATGACGCCGCTGTACGAGGTCGAGGTGTTGTTGCCTCCAACCGTGAGCGTCTTGTCGCCCAACAGGATCGTGCCGCCGCCGGCGATGGAGCCGATGGTCGTGCCGCCGGTCGTCAGGCCGGTGATATCCAGAACGGTGTAGTTGTCGGCGGTGTAGGACGCCGTCCCGCCCGAAGCGCTGTCCTTGAAGACGAGCTGGCCGGAATAGGTCGTGGTGAAGTTAGCAGAACCGGCGGTGCTGTTGCCGGTAAACTCGATGACGCCCAGGCTGCTGTTGAGCGCGTAGGTGATGAGGTTGTTGCCGGCGCTTGCGGAATTATGAAATCGCAGGGTGGCGTTCTGGATCTGAAAGTTCTGCGCCGCGCTGCCGTTGTTGACGATACCGCCGCCGGTGAGTGCGAAGGTGCTACCGCCGTAGATGTTGAAGTTGTACGCGCGGGCGTCGGAATTGAACCGGATCGTGCCGAGCGTGACGTCGGAATCGGCAATGATGCTGCTGATGCTCGACTGGCCGAAGGACCCGGTGTTGGTCGGAACTTCGGCCGGGGTCCAATTGCTGGTATCGATGAACCAGCTCGTGTTGGCATTGGTTTTCCAGGTCGCTATCTGGGCCATGGCGGGGACCGCCGCGAACGTCGTTGCCGTCAGCGCCGTCGAGAGAAGCAGCGCCGTGCGCAGCAGGCGTCTCGGCCATACCGCTTGCGCCGCGTTCGTCATTCCCACCATCACTGCCTCGTCTTTACGCTGCCCTGCTCCGGGCAAGGCTCCGCCATCGACGGGACGTGCGCCCCATCGCTACCGATGTCGCTGCTTCAGGTATTCCGTCCGCGGCGCGCTTGGCGCCGCCGCTCGATGCGAGGAACCTATGGGCGGCTCACTCCGCAATCAATTCGAAGGACCTCCTGGATGCTGACTATTTCTGGGTGAATCTGCCGTCACCGCTGCTACCCGAGCGACGCTCGGGCGAAAGCGGACATTGAAGGCATCGTCGATGATGGCGAGCTTGACGGCCTGCGCCCGCGCATATTCGCGGCGGAAACCGTCCGACACCCACATCACCGAACGGCCACGCCTTCCCTCCCAGCCGATGCTGCCCATCTCCTCGGCCTCGCGCAGCTTGCGCGCCAAATGGGTGCGGGAGAGCTTGAGCCAGTCTGCCAACGCCGCAATCGATACGACACCGGTTGGCACGCGTGCAGCTCCGGCGTCGCGTTCCTCGATCCCGGAAATCAGCCACTCCATGACGACGCCGCCATTGTCGAGCCAGGTGAACAGCGAAAAGGTGCGCTCCGGCTCCCGGATACTGCGGGAGCAAAGGAGACCTTCGGCGATCAGCGGCTGGAGATCGGCAATCGCATCCGGGACACCGAGATAGGTCTCGACCCGGCCTCCGCCATCGAGCTTGTCGAGCGTCGCCAGGTGGACGACGACCCAGCCGTGGATGGCATCGATACTGGGCTGCGTCGGCTCCAGAGGACGGACGCGCTTGTCCGTCCCGCCTGCCACGTGCTGCACGTAGCCGTACTTCAGCATTTCCTTGATGAAGGCGTCGGCCGTGTTGCGGCTCGCCACTTCATGCTTGGCGACGCCATCGAAGAATCTCGCGGCGGTCAGCCCGCCGCTTCTTCCCGCCGAGGCGGCGCGGAAGTGCAGGGACAGGGCGATGTGCCCCATCAGCCAGCGCTGCTGGGTGGCGAAGACGGACGAGAGCCGCGGATTGCCTTCGTAGGCCTGGAGGAGGAGCAGGGCTTGGCGGCGGATGTGGCCGTGCAAGGCTGGGTGCTCGACGATCTCGTCGACCGTCATGCCCAAGCGCATGCGCTGCCCCCGATCGGGAGCAGTCGAGCACGCAGCCTTACGCGACGCCAATACGGTAGTACCCACCACAGCACCTGGTTCCCACAGCTCGGAGTCACCCGAACACCCAGGAAGAACATCGCTCCAACAAATTGCAGAGGCTACTGTGGATGAGAGGCAGATTTGGCCAATGTGACTGCACTTCCGGCCACATCGCCCTTCACGCGGCGATAAGGCTGTCAGCCCGCCGATTGGCCCGCGAAACGCAGCCGGTATTGCTGTGGCGTGATGCCGAGACGGCGCACGAACGCTCGTCGCAGATTGTCGACGGTGGCAAAGCCACAGCGCGTGGCAACGGCCTGAACGCCGAGCTGGACTTCCTCGAGCAGATCACGCGCCGCTTCGAGGCGGATGCGCTCGACGAACTCGCGCGGCGTCTCCCCCGTCTCCTCGACGAAAGTACGGCGGAAGGTGCGCTCGCTCATCCTCGCCTGCCGGGCCAGTGCCTCGACACTGAGATCCGTGGACAGGTTGTTCAGCGCCCATTCCTGAGCCGAGCGAACCGGCGGACTGGAAGCGAACTGCGCCTGAAGATGGTTGCTGAACTGCGACTGCCCGCCCTGCCGCTTGAGGTAGAGGACGAGGGCGCGCGCCACGCGGAGCGCCAGGGTGCGGCCATGATCCTCCTCGATCAGGCCGAGCGCCAGATCGATGCCGGCCGTGACGCCGGCCGAGGTGTAGACATTGCCGTCGCGCACGAAGATCGGGTCGATGTCGACGGTCACCTTGGGGTAGTTCTGGCCGAGCTCCGCCCCCATCGCCCAGTGGGTCGTGGCCCGCCGGCCATCGAGTAGTCCGGCGGCGGCCAGCAGGAAAGCGCCAGTGCAGATCGAGCCGGTGCGACGGGCCTCCTGGCTGCCGGCGCGCAGCCAACCGATCAGGGCCTGATCACGCCTCGCCTCTGCCTGCCCCCGGCCGCCGGATACCAGCAGCGTATCGATCGGTTCCTTGATATCCCCGACGGCCATGCTGGGCGTAATCGGCACACCCAGCGATGTCGGAACGGGCGCGCCGTCGATGCTCGCAATCGCCATCCGGTAAAGCGTGCGGCCGCACGAGCTATTGGCCATGGCGAAGGCTTCGAGCGGTCCATAGACATCCATGGCCATAATGCCTGGATAAACCAGCATCACGATGAAGCGGGACCCGGGCTGATCGCTCACGACGGGTGACAACGCGGAGAAAGACAATACGGGGTTGTTCATTGCACCATTTAGGAACATGGCGTCTCTCGCGTTTATCGACCGTGCATTGAATCAATTCAATAATTCCGACGAATTTCGTCAGATATTCGCCACCCGAGCGCAATTATCTCGCTACGAGGCAAATGGCAGAACGAGCACCGAGCCCACCAACAGCACGGCAAAGACCATATTGATGATCCGGTTGCTGTGGGGATCGCGGAACAGCCGTGTCAGGGCCGCGCCGACGAGAAGCCATCCGATGTTCACCGCCGCGATGACGAGGGTCAGCCCCGCCATCTTCACGGCGACATCGAGGGCGATTCGTCCCGGCATCAGGACAAAGCCCGAATAGAGCGCTGCCATCGCTGCGTAGCCCTTGGGATTGATCAGGGAGAGCAGCACCCCGGCGACGAAAGTCGGCGGCGGCCGCTCCGGTCCGTTCTCCGCCAAGGGCGGCGCCGTCGCGATGCGCCATGCCAACCAGACGAAGTAGAGCGCTGCAAGCGCCGTCACGACGGGCGCGGCGCCGGGTACAGCCAGCAGCAAGCCGACGACACCGCTCGCCACGATGCCCATGACGACCACCATCCCGACGGTAAGCCCTGCGAGATAGGCAAGGCCGCGACGCGCGCCGAACGCAGCACCGGCGGCCGCGAGACTCAGCGTCGCCGGCCCCGGACTTCCGGCCAGAGCGACAGCGGCGATCAGGAATCCGGACAAGGCTTCCATCGGGTTGATATGCGCCGATGATCGACTACCGTCTTGAACGTTCGTGCAGGAGGGGGGCTTGCCAGAACGATCGAAGTGCAGGAGTTATTCACCCGCCAACATCAGAATCACAGCGAGGCTTCGTTCGACATGTCAGTTCCCGGCCGCTTCCGCGCTTCCAAGCGCGCCCTCGCCCTCCTCGCCGCCGTTGCCGGCTTGTCTGCGCCTGCCGCCGCCCAAGACCAGCAGGCTGCGCCGCCGGCATGGCGGGTCGAATGCTCCGGCGACGGCAAGACCCTGGATTGCCGGGCCGTTCAACAGCTCATTGCAGAGAACAAGCAGCTCGTTCTCTCGCTCGCCGCGCGCATGGGCGCCGACAAGGTGCCGACGCTCGGCATGCAGCTCCCGCTCGGCATCAACCTTGCCGAGCCTGTTCAACTTAAGGTTGACGCCAAGCCGGAAGAAAAGTTTTCGGTACAGACCTGCACGGCGTCCGGCTGCCTGCTCAATGTGCCGCTGAAGGATCCGCTGCTGGCGTCGATGCGGACCGGCACGACCCTGAAGGTCACGGTGTTCGACCAGAACAAGCGTCCGATCGCCATCGACGTCCCGCTGCTCGGCTTCGGCCTCGCCTACGACAAGGCGACCAAGTAAGCCGCCGCAACAGGCCGCTCAGGCGGCCTTTGCTTTCAGCGCCTGCGCTACCTTCGACGCAGGCTCGCGCCCCAGCGCCACACAGATATCGCGCCCGGCCTTTGCGATGGCGTCGAGATCGACGCCATGGCGGATGCCGAGGCCGTTCATCAGGTAGATCACGTCCTCGGTGCCGACATTGCCCGAGGCTCCCTTGGCATAGGGGCATCCTCCCAGTCCCGCGACCGCCGTGTCGAACAC
The DNA here is from genome assembly GCF_000312425.1 of Reyranella massiliensis 521. Classification (GTDB taxonomy): domain Bacteria; phylum Pseudomonadota; class Alphaproteobacteria; order Reyranellales; family Reyranellaceae; genus Reyranella; species Reyranella massiliensis. The sequence continues at coordinate 2,938,521 of NZ_HE997181.1, forward strand.
GGCGATGCCGCGTTCCATGACGGCGAGGATGTTGGCCAATGACTGGCCGTACGTGTCGTGAAAGTGCGCCGCCAGCTTTTCGCGCGGCACCTTCGCCGCGACCGCGTCGATCATCTCGACGCATTCGCCCGGCGTGCCGACGCCGATCGTGTCTCCCAGCGAGACCTCGTAGCAGCCCATGCGGAACAGACGGTCGGACACTTCTGCAACCTTCTCGGGTGCTACCTTGCCGTCGTAGGGACAGGCAATCACCGTCGACACATAGCCGCGCACCTTCATACCGTGCTTCAGCGCGGCTTCCATTACCGGCGCAAAGCGCTCGAAGCTCTCGTCGATCGAACAGTTGGTATTCTTGCGGCAGAAGGCTTCCGAGGCCGCGGTGAAGATCGCGATCTCCTCGCACTTCGCTTCCACCGCGCCGTTCATGCCCTGCTTGTTGGGCACCAGCACCGGATAGGAAACGCCGGGCTTGCGCTGGATCCTGGCCATCACTTCGTCGGTGTTGGCCATCTGCGGCACCCACTTGGGCGACACGAAGCTGCCGGCTTCGACGGCCGAATGACCGGCCGCCGACAGCGCATCGATCAGCTTCACCTTGGCTTCGACCGGAACGGGCTTCGCCTCGTTCTGCAAGCCATCGCGCGGTCCGACCTCGACCAGGCGCACACTCTTGGGGAAATTCATGTCTCTCTTCCTACACCAGCGTCTGCTTCAGCTTGCCGGCCCGACCGAGGATGAACGCAACGGCCGCCAGCGCCAAGACCGTAAAGGCGATCAGCAGCGTTGCAACAGCGGTGATGGTCGGATTCACCTCGAGGATCAGCTCGTTGAACATCTTCTTCGGCACGGTCTCGTACTTGCCGGCGATGAACGAGGTCACGATCACTTCGTCGAAACTGCCGATGAAGGCGAAGATCCAGGCCGCGAAGACACTGGGCGCCAGATTGGGCAGCACCACTTTGCGCATGGTGTACGTCCATGACGCGCCCAGGCTCCAGGCCACCTGCTCGATGCGATGGTCGAACTCGCGGATCGCCACGCCCAGCACCATGATGACCAGCGGCACGTTGAGGATCGTGTGCGCCATCACGAGGCCCAGGAACGAGCCCAGCAGGCCGACCTTGGCGAGCCCGAGATAGAGCGCGATGGCGGTAATGATCGTGGGCACGATCAGCGGCGCCATGAAGTTGCCCTCGGCCGGACCTCGCCCGATGAAGTTGCCGCGACGCAGGCCATAGACAGCCAGCCCGCCCAGCAGGAGCGCCGCCACCGAAGAGATGGCGGCAACCGACGCGGACGTCGCCATCGCCTCCATCCAGCGCGAATCGCCGAAGAAGGCCTCGTACCAGCGCAGCGACAGGCCCGGCGGCGGGAAGGTCAACGCCCTCGCCGAGGAGAACGACATCGGGATGACGATGAGCAGTGGGACGGTCAGGAACGCCAGACCGAAGTAGCCGGCCGCCGTCAGGAGCCGCCGCGTCCAGGGCGTGTTGCCGATCATGCCGATGCCTTCCTATCAAGGCGACGATAGGCGGCAAAGATCAGCAGGGTCACGATCAGCAGGATCGTCGAGATCGCCGCCGCCGTCTCCCAGCGCGGGATCTGGTTGATCAGGGTGTCGAGCAGATTGGAGATCATGGGGACGCGCCCGCCTCCAAGAATCGCCGGCGTCACGTAGAAGCCGAGGCAGAGAATGAAGACCAGCAAGGTGCCCGCCGCCAGCGCCGGCAAGGTGAGCGGAAAGAAGACTTTCCAGAAGATGGTGCGCGGCGGAGCGCCGAGCGACGCGGCAGCCTGCAACAGCCGGTCGTCGATACGGATCATGGCGGCAAACAGCGGCAGCACGAGGAACGGCAGCAGGACATTGGCCATGCCGATAGTGACGCCAAGCTCGTTGTAGAGGAAGGAAACCGGCGCATCGGTGAGCCCGCTCCATTGCAGGGCGCGATTCACCAGCCCGCCATTGCCCAGCACGACGATCCAAGCGTAGGTCCGCACCAGGATGCTGACCCAGAACGGCAGCACGACGAGCGAAAGCGCGATCATGCGCCCACGGTTGCTGAGCCCGCGCATCCAGAGCGCCAGCGGATAGCCGATGACGACATTCGCCAAGGTTGCCACCAGGGCGACGCGCATCGTATTGCCCAGCACGCGCAGATAGACCGGCGCTTCGAGCAATCCTTCATAGTGCTGGAGCGTGAAGCCCCGCCCCTTCTCCCAGAAGGCGAGGCCCAGCATGTAGACGATGGGCGCGTTGAAGGCGACGAACATCAGCACCAGTAACGGTGCGACGAAGCCAAATCCCTGTCCGCGCATCGAAGTCTCCGCTCAGAGGCTGAGCTTGAAGGCTTCCCACTTCTTGTTCACGGCCTCGCCGTTGGCCGCCCACCATTCGGCATTCTCGACCCACTGCACGGCCTTGTTCTGCTTGCTGGTCGGATACTCGGCGAGCTTGTCCTTGGGCAGCAGCGCGTCGAGCTCGGGGCTCGGGCCGGTGTAGGAGACCACGGTCGCGGCCTTCGCCTGATTGGCCGCAATCGACATCTCATGCATCAGCTTGTAGGCCGCCGCGCGATCCTCGGCTTTCGAGTTCTTCACGATGGTGAAGTACGAGAGATCGGCCATGCCGCCGGCGAAATTTACGCCGAACGCCGGATCGCCCACGACGCGGCCCGACCAGCAGATCGCGTACTGCACCTCGTTGTCCTTCATGAGCTGCGGCGCCTGCGCGCCCGCCTTCCACCACACCGCGATGTCCTTCTTGATCTCGCTCAGCTTCTTGAACGCGGTATCGACATCGAGCGGGAAGAGCTTGTCCGGCGTGACGCCGGTGGCGAGCAGCGCGAAGGAGATCGCGTAGTTGGGATAGTCCGGCAGACAGCGCTTGCCGGGGAAGTCCTTGGTGTTGAAGAAATCGGCCCAGGTCTTGGGCGCCTTGGCACCGGCGCGCCAGGCCATGATGGTCGAGAAGTATTGATAGCCGAAGCCGTATTCGTGCTTGGCCTCGGGGAACATCGGCTGCGGCGCCACGGCGGCCCAGTCGATCGGTTCAATCAGCTTGAGGTTGCGGGCCTGCAGCATGCCGCCCGATCCCAGCTCCATCAGCACGGTGCTGGTCTGGCCGCTCTCGACCAGGGCGCGCAGCTTGCCCAGCGGATTGGGGCTTTCACGGATCACCTTGATGCCGGTCTTCTTGGTGAAGGGCTCGATGTAACCCACCTCGACCGATTCGCCGGACTTGCCGCCGGCCTCGATCATGCGGATTTCCTTCACCTGGGCGCGGGCACTGCCGGCGCCGAGGATGCTGAATGCGGGCAGGCCGGCCGCAGCCGCGCCCACGAACGTACGACGCTTCATCTGGATTCCCTCCTCCTGTGATTCACTTCGCCACCGGCCACAGGTCGGCGGCGTCCCATGACACCATCACGCGCGCGCCTGTCGCATAGGCCGGGCCGACGAACGGCGCCGCAGCGACCATGGGCTTGGCCCCCTCCCCATCGAGCGACAGGTGGTAGCGGACCATCTGACCGAGATAGATCGCTTCGACGACTCTGGCCGGCTTGCCGGGACCACCGTTTGAAATCTTGATCCTCTCGGGCCGCACCAGCGCTTGCCCGCCATCCGGCAGACCGACGAAATTGGCGATGCCCAGAAACTCGGCAACGAAGCGGTTTGCTGGCTTCAAATAGGCTTCCGTGGGCGCGGCGACCTGCTGCATACGCCCCTTGTCAAGCACCATGATGCGGTCAGACAGAGACAGCGCCTCTTCCTGATCGTGCGTCACCAGCAAGGTCGTCACGCCGAGACTGCGCTGGAGCTGCTTCAACTCGACCTGCAGCTCCTCGCGCAGCTTGCGGTCGAGGGCGCCCAGCGGCTCGTCGAGCAGAAGGATGTCCGGCTTGAAGACGACGGCGCGCGCCAGCGCCACGCGCTGCTGCTGGCCGCCCGACAGTTGCGACGGCCGGCGATTCTCCAGGCCGTCCAGCCGCACCAGCTTCAGGGCATCGCGCGCCAGCCGGTCCGCCTCAGCACGGCCGATCTTGCGCACGCCCAGGGGGAACAGCACGTTCTCCAGCACCGTCATATGCGGGAACAGCGCATAGGACTGGAACACCAGCCCGATGTTGCGTTCCTGTGCCGGCGCGTCCGTGACGTCGCGGCCACCGATGAAGATTCGGCCGGACGTTGGCTTGTTGAGGCCGGCAATCAAGGAAAGCAATGTCGTCTTGCCCGATCCGCTCGGGCCCAAAATGGTGACCAGCTCGCCCTGGGTCACCGCAAGATCGACATTGTCGGCCGCCGCGAAGGTGCCATACCGCTTGGTCACTCCCTCGAGGCGGATTTCCGACATCTAGTGGCGCACCATCTTCGCCATGGCGCGATCGGCAGCCGCCAGCGTCTCGTCGATCACGGGCTTGTCGTGCGCGGTCGATAGGAACCACCGGCCTCCCTGCTGAACGCGCACGCCCTCTTCCTGCAGGGCAGCGTGGAAGGAGAGCATCGCGTCGCGGTCCGTGGCCATGGAGTCGCGATAGTTCCGCGGCGCAGCGGCCGATGTGAAGAAGGTTTGGAAGATGGCTGGCATGCCCTGCACGAGCATCGCGAGCCCATGCTTGGCGCCCAGGAGCGTAAGCCCCTCCATGAGCCGCTGGCCGCACGCTTCCATCCCCCGATAGATCGCGCCGTTGTCCGCTTCGAGAATGTCGAGCGCCGCCAGCGCCGCGGCCATGCTCTGGACGTTGCCGTTGTAGGTGCCGCCGTGCATGACGCCCTTGTCGAGCAGCGTATCCATGACGTCGCGCCGGCCGGCGACCAGAGCGAGCGGAAAGCCCGCCGCCACGGCCTTGGCATAGATGACGAGGTCCGCGGTGACGCCGTATTTCGCCTGCGCGCCTCCAAGGGCCACGCGGAAGCCGGTGATGACCTCGTCGCAGATGAACAGCGCGCCATGCTTGCGGCAGAGATCGCGCACGCCCTCCAAGTAACCGGGGAGCGGCGGGATCGCGCCGCCGTTCACCATCACCGGCTCCATGATCACGCCGGCGACCTCGCCGCGATGGCGCTCCAGCGCCTGTTCCAGAAGGTCGAGATCGTTCCAGCCGCATACGACGACGTCATCCAGCACGCTGGGCGGCATGCCCGGCGAACCCGCGACCGGCACGGGCGCATCGGCCGGCCCCGCCTCGTTCAGCGACGGCTTGGTGCTGATGAACGCCTGATCGCTCCAGCCGTGATAGTGGCCCTCGAACTTCAGGATCTTGCTTCGGTTGGTGAAGGCGCGCGCCAGCCGCATTGCCATCAACACGGCCTCGGTGCCCGACGTCGCAAAGCGCACGACTTCGGCGCCCGGCAACAGACGGCTCAACCGCTCCGCCAGTTCGGCCTCGCGCGGATGCTGCGCCGCGAAGACCTGTCCTTCGACAAGGGACGCCGCCACGGCATCGACCACCTTCTTCGGCGCGTGACCCAGGATGGCCGGGCCGTTGCCCAGCACGTAGTCGATATGGACATTGCCGTCGACGTCGTAGAGGCGAGCGCCCTCGCCGCGCGCAAAGAAGAGCGGCACCGGCACGCTGGCGTAGCGGATGTTGCTGCTGACGCCGCCGGCCATGTGCTTGCGGGATTTTTCGTAAAGCGCGATCGACTTGGTGTAACTGCGCATGCCCCTCACCCCGCAAGAATGGTGCCACACGGGTCATGCCCGTGGTCTCGAACGCGCTCGAGCCTAGCGACCGCTTCACGCGCCAGCAATGCATTTTTGTGATCACAAATTTTAGGCACTTCGGCTATGGTCAACATCACGATGCGAACCGTCGCTGCCGCTGATGAGCTGACCGACACATCGCTGCGCAAGCAAGTCTACGACTCGCTGCGTGTGGCGCTGACGTCGGGCCGCTTCGCGCCGGGACAGAAACTCACCTTCCGCTTTGTCGCAAAAGCCCTCGGCGTTAGCCTGACGCCGGTCCGCGAAGCCGTGCGCCGCCTGGTTGCGGAAGGCGCTTTCGAGATGCAGCCCAACCGATCCGTCCGCATTCCGCTGATGACAAAGGCGAAGGTACTGGAGCTGCGCGACATTCGCGTCGCGGTCGAAGGGCTCGCTGCCGGAAAAGCAGCCGAAGCGGCAACCCGAGCGCAGATCGCTAACCTGCGCCGCATCGCGCGCGAGATCGTCGCCGTGCGCAAACGCGGCGACAGCGTGGCGGATCGCGAGAAGATCAGCGAGTTCCACTTTGCCCTCTATGCGATCGCAGGCCAACCGACGTTGCTGCGCGTGATCGAAGGGCTATGGCTGCAGACCGGCCCCTACATGAACCTGCTCTTTCCCGACTACATCGCCTCGGCCGGCGGACCGGCGCGGCGACTGCGCATCGTCCAGGCGCTGCAGGCGCGTGATCCGGTTGCAGCCCGCCGGGAAATCGAGAACGATGTTCACGGTACGCTTTCCTATGTCGCCAGCCTCGCAGACGAAGCCGGCAACATCGTCCCCGCCCTGCCGTCCGCCGCCGGCAGCCGCCGCGGCAAAAGGAAAGCCGACGCGGCCCTCGACCTTCGCCCCAAACGTCTTGATCTCAACTGAGTACGGAGAAAATCGTGGCACAGCAGCTCAGCAATCAACGCATCGCCTGGTTCAACGGCCAGTTCATGCCCGAGAACCAGGTCATGATCCCCTTCCGCGACCGCAGCTGGAAGTACGGCGACGGCGCCTTCGACATGACGCGCACCTTCGAGGGCGTCCCCTTCCGGCTGAAGGAGCATATCGACCGCTTCTACCGCTCGCTCCGCTACCTGCAGATCGATCCCGGCATCGGCCCCAAGGAGATGGTGGCACACAGCGAGGAAGTCGTGGAGCGTAACGCGCATCTGCGCGAAGCCGTCGGTGACTGGTGGATCGGCCAGCGCGTGAGCCGCGGCGTCGATGCCGTGGGCGACGAAGGCTGGGATCACACCGGCCCCAACGTCGTGATCGAGGTCCTGCCGCTGCCGCTCAAGACCCGCGGCAAGCTCTATCGCACCGGCGCCGACGTCATGACCACGACCGTGCGCCGCACCGCGCCGTCGATGCTCTCGCCGCGCGCCAAGACACACAACTATCTCAACATGATCATGGCCGAGAAGCCAATCAAGGCGTTGAACCCGGACGCCTGGCCGGTCCTGCTCGACGAGAACGGCAACCTGGCCGAGGGCTTGGGCAGCAACATCTTCATCGTGCGCGAGGGTGAACTCTTCACGCCCTCCGAGCGTTACGTGCTGCCGGGCGTCAGCCGACAGATGACCATCGACATGGCCAAGCAGCTCGGCATCTCCTGCACGCCGGGCGACATCGACATGTTCGACGCCGCCAATGCCGAAGAAATGTTCCTGACCTCGACCAGCCTCTGCATCCTGCCGGTCCGCAGCTTCAATGGCGCCCCGGTGGCCGACGGCAAGATTCCGGGCCCGATCACCAAGAAACTGATCGACGCCTACGCCAAGAGCGTTGGGTGCGATTTCGTGGCCCAGTATCTCAAGTTCTCGCAGTAGCGAGATGCCCCCCTTCGCGCAGCACGCGAAGGGGGCGACTCGGCCCTCCAACAGGCGTAGACTTCTTCCTCGTGGTGGATCGCGTACTGGCGTGATCACCGTGTGATCGTGACCGGGCCGCGACCTTCGGACGTTCGTTCGCAAGGAGGCAGTCATGGCGACGCAGAACCACATCCGTAACCCCTTGGAATGGGGTTGGGAGCATCTCAAACAAACCGGCCAAGCCTTCGGCTCGGCCGCACAGACGATGGAAGGCACCTGGGAGGATCGCGCCTCGGCGCCACCCACGGTTCGCCGCATCACCTCGACGGATATCAGGGAAGCCCTGTCGGCCGGCTGGCGTGACTTCGGCGCCGTTCGCACCGACGTAGTCTTCCTCTGCCTGCTCTATCCGATCGCCGGCCTCGTCGTTTCGCGCATGGCCTTCGACTACGGCATGCTGGCGCTGGTCTTCCCGCTGATCGCAGGCTTCGCGCTTATCGCACCCTTGTTCGGCATCGGCCTCTACGAGATCAGCCGACGGCGCGAACTGGGGCTCGAAGCGCGCTGGACCGACGTCTTCTCCGTCGTGCGCTCCCCGAACATCGGCTCGATCATGGTGATGGGCCTGCTGCTGCTGGCGATTTTCTGCCTGTGGCTATTCGCAGCCAACTTCATCTACACGGTGACGCTCGGCCCCGACGCGCCGGTCTCGGCGGTGGCCTTTGCCCGCGATGCACTGACTACGCCGGCGGGCTGGACCATGACTGTTGTCGGCATCGGTGTGGGCTTCCTCTTCGCCCTTGCCGTGCTGGTGATCGGCGTCGTGTCGTTTCCCCTGCTGCTCGACCGCAAGGTCGGCGTCGGCACGGCGATTGCGACCTCCGTTCGCGCGGTGTGGATGAATCCCGGTCCGATGGCGCTGTGGGGTCTGATCGTGGCAGGCAGTCTCGTGGTGGGCATGATCCCGCTGCTGGTCGGCCTCGCCATCGTCCTGCCGGTCCTCGGCCACGCGACCTGGCACCTCTACCGCAAGGTCGTCGCCTGATCTCCAACGAGGATAACTTCGTCTTTCCGCTCCCCCGTGTCGCGGGGGAGCGTTAGGGAGGAGGTGAGCAGCGCAAACCTCGGGGGAGATACGCATGTTCACCTGGACCGTGAAGCAACCGGCCGACGGCATTGTCATCGCGCCGGACGAGCGGCTGCCGTGGCCGCAGACCGTCGCGCTGGGCATCCAGCATGTGGTCGCCATGTTCGGCGCCACCATCCTCGGCCCCTTGCTGATGGGCTTCGATCCCAACATCGCCGTGCTGATGAGCGGCGTCGGCACCCTGATCTTCTTCGTCGCCGTCGGCGGCAAGGTGCCGAGCTATGTCGGCTCCTCCTTCGCCTTCATCTCGGTGGTCGCGGTCGCAACCGGCTATGCCGGCCAGGGTGCCAATCCCAATATCCCTCTCGCACTCGGCGGCATCGTGGTCTGCGGCGCGATCTACGCCTTGATCGGCCTCGGCGTGATGAGCGCGGGCGCGGCCTGGATCGAACGGCTGATGCCGCCGGTCGTCACCGGCGCCGTGGTCGCCGTGATCGGCCTCAATCTCGCCTCCGTGCCGGTCAAGAACATGGCGCCGACCTCGTTCGACGCCTGGATGCAAGCCCTCACTTTCACCACCATCGCTCTCGTCGCCGTCTTCACGCGCGGCATGACGCGGCGGTTGTTGGTGCTGGTCGGATTGATCCTCGCCACGATTGCCTATGCCGTGCTGACCAATGGCCTGGGCTGGGGCAAGCCGATCAGCGGCGATCTGCTGGCCAAGGCCGCGTGGTTCGGTGCGCCCGCCTTCGTGGCGCCGGTCTTCGACACCAAGGCCATCGTGCTGATCGCGCCAGTGGCGCTGATCCTGGTGGCCGAGAACCTGGGCCATCTGCGGGCCGTCGGCGCCATGACCGGCCGCAACATGGATCCCCATCTCGGCCGCGCCTTCCTGGGGGACGGTGTCGCCACCATGGTGTCGGGCGGCGTCGGCGGCACGGGCGTCACCACCTATGCCGAGAACATCGGCGTGATGGCCGCGACCCGCGTCTACTCGACGGCGCTGTTCGTGGTCGCCGCCCTTTTCGCCATCGTGCTGGGCTTTTCCCCGAAGTTCGGGGCGCTGATCCACACCATCCCGCTGCCGGTGATGGGCGGCGTCAGCATCGTGGTGTTCGGCCTGATCGCCATCGCCGGCGCCAAGATCTGGGTCGACAACAAGGTCGACTTCTCCGACAGCCGCAACCTGATGGTCGCCGCCGTCACCCTGGTGCTGGGCACCGGCGACTTCACCCTGAAGTTCGGCGACTTCGCCATGGGCGGCATCGGCACCGCCACCTTCGGCGCCATCATCCTGAACGCCGTACTGGGCGGCGGGAAGCGTTAGGCCCGCCGCCACACGATCTGCTGGGTGCGATTGGTGCCGGCCGTGAAGTCCGGCCCCGAGAGGGAGAGCCGATCGCCGTCTAGTTGGATGTGGCGGGTCGAGCGGACGCCGACCAGCGCCGGGTCGGTCGAAAGTTCGATAGAATGGAAGACCGTGCCGTCCGCAATCTCGTAGCGGCCGGCATAGGCGAAGCAGGCGCTGGCGTCGGCGCGCATGATGGTAGCGCTCACCTGGCCGCCCGGCGTGTAGAGGATGTAGCCCTTTGCATCAGCGCCCATCGGATACTCCGAAGGGCGGCCATCGGCATGGACCAGCAACCAGCTTTCGAGACACCAGCCGCCCAGAAGGTCGCTCATTCGAACTCGACCAGCTCGGCGCCTTCCGTCACCTGCTCGCCCACGGCGTAGCGCACGCTCTTCACCTTGCCGTCGGCAGGGGCAGCGAGCGTGTGCTCCATCTTCATGGCTTCGAGCACCAGCAGTGCCTGGCCCTTGCTCACCGTGTCGCCTGCCTTCACGCGCAGGTCGATGATCTTGCCGGGCAGCGGCGCACGCACCGCCGTCTCGGCCGACGCCGTGGCCTCGTACTGCGTCACGTCGAGCGGATCGACCAGTCGCAGCCGGCGGTTCTCGCCGTCGGCGAACACCGCATAGTCGATGCCGCCATCGTTGGCCTTGCGGCGCACCACGGTGGCCACGAACGTGTCGTCGCCCAGGCCGATCGCCAGCCGGCCATCGTCATAGCGCTGGACCCGCGCGTCCTGCGCCCCGCCCGGCAGTTCGAGCCGCAGGCCGCCATCCTTCAGACGTCGCGCGATCACCGCCACGTCGCGCTCGCCATCGTTCCAGCGCACTTCGTCGTGGCCCTCGTCGAGCAGACGGAAGCTGTTCTGCTGGTTCCACGGCGACCAGGGATCGCCCGCCGGCGGCAGAGCCTCCTGCCATTCGACCAGCCGCGCCAGGGTGGCGACCGCGAAGGCACGATCACCGGCCGGGGCGACCTTGGCGAACAAGGTATCGCGATGGCGCTCGATGAAGCCGGTATCGACTTCGCCACCGACGAACGCCGGATGGGAGCACAATGCCTTCAGGAGGGCCGCATTGGTCGTCACGCCGACAACCTCGGTCTCCCCCATCAGCGCCGCCATGCGGCGCATCGCAGAGGCACGGTCGCGATCGTGGACGATTACCTTGGCGATCATCGGATCGTAGAACGGCGTCACGGTATCGCCCTGGCGCACGCCGGTATCGACACGCACATGAGCGCCCTCCTCCGGCAGCCGCAGATGCACCAGCGTCCCGGTCGAGGGCAGGAAATTGCGGGCCGGGTCCTCGGCGTAGAGCCGAACCTCGACGGCATGGCCATCGATCCGCAGTTGATCCTGCGTCAACGGCATCTTGCCTCCGGCCGCGACCACGAGCTGCCACTCGACCAGGTCCTGGCCGGTGATCGCCTCCGTCACCGGATGCTCGACCTGCAGGCGGGTGTTCATCTCCATGAAGAAGAAGGTGCCGTCCTGATCGGCGATAAACTCGACCGTGCCGGCCCCCCGGTAGCCGATGGCGCGCGCGGCTGCGACAGCGGCCTCGCCCATCGCCTTGCGCCGCGCCGGATCCATGTTCGGGGCGGGCGCCTCCTCGATCACCTTCTGGTGGCGGCGCTGGATCGAGCAGTCGCGCTCGAAGAGATAGAGGCAGCCT
>NZ_HE997181.1:2950728-3314748 GCF_000312425.1 Reyranella massiliensis 521
AGTCGCGCTCGAAGAGATAGAGGCAGCCTCCCTGGCTGTCGGCAAACACCTGGATCTCGATGTGGCGCGGCCGCGTGAGATACTTCTCGACCAGCACATGGTCGTCGGCGAAGGCGGCCTTCGCTTCGCGCTTAGCGCCCGCCAGCGCGTCGGCAAACTTGTCGGCGCTCTCGACCACGCGCATGCCCTTGCCGCCGCCGCCGGCCGACGCCTTGATCAGCACGGGAAAGCCGATGCGGCCTGCTTCTTTGGCCAGCAGCTCGGGAGACTGGTCGTCGCCGTGATAGCCCGGCACCAGCGGCACCTTGGCCTTCTCCATGATCTTCTTGGCCTCGCTCTTGGAGCCCATGGCGCGGATGGCGGCGGGCGGCGGGCCAATGAAGACGATGCCGGCCTTGGCGCAGGTATCAGCAAAGCCGGCATTCTCCGACAGGAAGCCGTAACCGGGATGGATGGCCTGCGCGCCCGTCCGCTTGGCCGCGTCGATGATCTTCTCGGCGACGAGGTAGCTCTCGCGGGCGGCCGACGGGCCGATATGCACGGCCTCGTCAGCCATCGCGACGTGCCGGGCATTGCGGTCGGCATCGGAATAGACGGCTACCGTCTTGATGCCGAGCCGGCGCGCCGTCTTGATGACACGGCAGGCGATCTCGCCACGGTTGGCGATCAGGATCTTGGAAAACATCAGGCAGCCCACCTCGGCTTACGCTTGTTCAGGAAGGCGCTCATGCCCTCGATCGCTTCTACGGTCATGCATTGCGCGGCAACATGCTCGCCGATCAGGTCGGCGACCCGCGCGTCGTGCGTCATGCCGTCGATCTCGGTGACGAGCTGCTTGACCAGCGTCTGTACCGACGGCGCCCCGCGCTTCAGCTCCCCAGCCAGTTCCGCCACGGTGGCATCGAGCGCATCGGCATCCACCACCTGGTCGACCAGGCCGATCCGCAAGGCCGTCGCGGCGTCGAAGATCCCGCCATGCATCAGAAGCTGGCGCGCCTTGCGCGGCCCCACCGCCTGGATCAACACCGGAATGGCGATACCGGCCAGCAGGCCGTTGCGCGCCGAGGTCAAGCCGAAGCGGGCCGTGGACGAGGCCACGGCAAAATCGCAGGCCAGCATCAGGCCGACACCGCCGCCCACCGCTGCGCCCTGCACGCGGGCAATCGACGGCTTGGGAAAATCGTAGACCGCCTGCACCGCGCCCATCATGGCATCGGCACCGACCCGCCGAGTGATGGCGTCGAGTTCGGGCCAGGTCAGCACCCAGTTGAAGTCGCCGCCGGCCGAGAAGGCTGGCCCCTCGCCGGCAACGACCAGCACGCGCACGGTCTCGTCGGCCGCGAACGCTTCGAGGGTGTCAATGATGATGCGGGCGGTGTCGCCGTCGAAGGAGTTCATTTCCTTCGGCCGGTTGAGGGTGAGCGTCGCCACGCCTCCTTCGACCTTGGTCAGGATGGAAGACGTCATGGTCCGCATCACATCCGGAAGACGCCGAACTTCGTCTGACCGATCGGCTGGTTCATCGCCGCCGAGAGCCCCAGCGCCAGCGCCATGCGGGTGTCGGCCGGATCGAGGATGCCGTCGTCCCACAGCCGCGCCGTGGCGTAGTAGGGATGGCCCTCGCGCTCGTACTGGTCGCGGATCGGCTGCTTGAACTTCTCTTCTTCGTCCTTCGACCAGGCGCCGCCCTTGGCCTCGATATTGTCGCGGCGCACCGTTGCGAGCACGCTGGCGGCCTGCTCGCCGCCCATGACCGAGATGCGCGCACTAGGCCACATCCAGAGGAAGCGCGGGCTGTAGGCGCGGCCGCACATGCCGTAGTTGCCCGCGCCATAGCTGCCGCCGACGATCACCGTGAACTTCGGCACGTTCACGGTCGAAACCGCCGTCACCATCTTGGCGCCGTCACGAGCGATGCCGCCCGCTTCGTACTTGCGGCCGACCATGAAGCCCGTGATGTTCTGCAGGAAGAGCAGCGGAATGCCGCGCTGGCCGCACAGTTCGATGAAGTGCGCGGCCTTCAACGCCGATTCGTTGAACAGGATGCCGTTGTTGGCGACGATGCCGATCGGATAGCCCCAGATGCGGGCGAAGCCGGTCACGAGCGTCGTGCCGTAGAGGTGCTTGAACTCGTCGAGCTCGCTGCCGTCGACCAGGCGCGCAATGACCTCGCGCATGTCGTAGGGCGTGCGGCTGTCCGGCGGCACCACGCCGTAAAGCTCATCGGCGGCATAGAGCGGATCGCGCGGCGGCAGCAGCGATGCCGAGGGGTTCTTCTTCCAGTTGAGATTGGCCACGATGCGCCGCGCCATGCCCAGCGCATGGCTGTCGTTCTGGGCATAGTGGTCGGCGACGCCCGAGGTGCGGGCATGGACGTCGGCGCCGCCGAGATCCTCGGCGCTCACCACCTCGCCGATCGCGGCCTTCACGAGCGGCGGGCCGGCCAGGAAGATCGTGCCCTGCTTGCGCACGATGATGGTCTCGTCGCTCATCGCCGGCACGTAGGCGCCGCCGGCCGTGCAGGAGCCCATCACGACGGCGATCTGCGGGATGCCCTGCGCCGACATGTTGGCCTGATTGTAGAAGATGCGGCCGAAGTGGGTCTTGTCCGGAAAGACCTCGGGCCATTGCGGCAGGTTGGCGCCGCCTGAATCGACCATATAGATGCAGGGAAGCCGGTTCTCCATCGCCACTTCCTGGGCGCGGAGATGTTTCTTCACCGTCATCGGATAGTAGGTGCCGCCCTTCACGGTGGCGTCGTTGCAGACGATCACGCATTCGACGCCGCTGACGCGGCCGATGCCGGTGATCACGCCCGCTCCGGGCGCTTCGTTGTCATACATGTCGAGCGCCGCCAGCGGCGACAGTTCGAGAAACGGCGAACCGGGATCGAGCAGCGCCCGCACCCGCTCACGGGGCAGCAGCTTGCCGCGTGCCACATGGCGTTTGCGCGAGTCCTCACCACCCCCCAGGCGGATCCGGTCGGTGCGCTGGCGCAAATCCGAGAGCTGTGCGCGCATCGCCTCGGCATTGCGCTTGAAGGTGTCGGAACGGGTGTCGATCTGGGAAGAAAGTACAGTCATGTCCGAGCAAAACTGCCCGGACCGGCGGCCCCGTGCAAGCGAGCGCTTATGCTCGTTTAGGGCTGCTGCGGGTTCGGCAGGCGGGACATGACCCGCCAACTCGCGGACTGCTGGACGAAAGCCCGCTGATTGGCGAGGGCCGCGCCGAAATCAGGATCGCGTTCGGCCTGCTCCTTCAGCACGATTTCGGTGTTCTTGCGAAAGGCGGCCAGCACATCTGCCGACCATTCGCGGATCACGACGCCCGACGCCTTGAGCTTTTCCATCGCGATGGCCTGCACATTGGGCGAGCGGCCCAGCATCCAGGCGATATTTGCCCGGCAAGCGGTTTCTATCTGCACCCGCAACGCCGCCGGCAGCGCCGCCCATTTGTCCTTGCGCATCAGGAAATCGAGCACGGCCGAGGGCTGCTGCCAGCCCGGCATGTAGTAAGGCAGGCCGAGCTTGTCGAAGCCCAGGGCGGCGTCCATGGCGGGCGTCGACATCTCGCCGCCATCCACGACGCCTTGCTGCAACTTGTAAAAGAACTCGCCCGGCGGCAGCGGGACCGGCACGGCGCCCATGCGGGCAATCACTTCTGCAGCCATCTTGCCATAGCGCAGACGCTGGCCCTTGAAGTCGGCCACCGTGTTGACGTCGCTGCGGAACCAGCCGCCACCCTTGGGACCCTGGATCCCGCACGGAATGCCGGCAATGCCCAGCTTCTCGTAGGCCTCGCGGTGGATGCGGCTGCCGTCGCCCTCCAGCATCCACGAGGTCATGTCCTCCGGGCCGGGGCCGAACGGCACCGTGGCGAAGACCCCGAATACCGGCGCCTTGGCGGCGGCATAGCCTGACCAGGTGAAGGCGGCCTCGAGGTCGCCATTCTGCAGGGCATCGACCATATCGGCAGTTGGCGTCACCCGCCCCGGCTCGATGATCTTGATGGCCAGGGCCCCGCCCGACATGTGTTTGACAGTACGTGTGAAGACGCGAACGCCATCGCCGGAGCCTGGAAGCGCCGGGCTGAAGGCTGTCTGCATTTGGATGACGCGCCCATATTCGCCAGTTTTTCCAGGCGGTTGGGCTTTATCCTGGGCGACAAAAAGTCCCGCCGCCGCAACCAGCACTGCGGCGAGGCCAATGACTTTCACTAAGTTACGGCGCACGACCGACCATCCGTCGCCCGGCTCTCCCAGCTCCCCCGACCGCTTCTGCGGCCTTATTCACACACCCGATAAGCTTTGCACGCGTCGGGGCCAGGAACAAGGAAAAGACGGGCCTTACAAAGAACCCAATCCGCGGCCGATCAGGATGCGCTGAACGTCGCTGGTACCCTCGTAGATCTGGCAGACGCGAACATCCCGCCAGATCTTCTCCACAAGGTAGTCGGAAACGTACCCGTAGCCGCCGTGGATCTGAATGGCGGCCGAGCACACCTCCTCGGCCATTTCTGAAGCATATAGCTTGGCCATTGCGGCTTCGGTGAGGCATGGGCGCCCAGCGGCACGCAACGTTGCCGCATGCAGAACCATCTGCCGGGCGACGGTCACCTTGGTCGCCATGTCGGCCAGCCGGAACTGCACCGCCTGATGGTTGGCGATCGCCGTGCCGAAGGCTACACGCTCGTTGGCGTAGTTGCGTGCGGCCTCGAACGCCGCCCGCGCCATGCCGACGGCCTGGGCGGCGATACCGATGCGGCCGGCCTCCAGATTGGCCAGCGCAATGCGATAGCCCTCGCCTTCCGCGCCGAGCAGAGCATCGGCCCCGACCATGCAATTCTCGAAGGCGATCTGACAGGTGTCGGACGATTTCTGACCGAGCTTCTTTTCCACCGAGGCGACGCGATAGCCGGCCGTCTTGGTTGGCACGATGAAACAGGAGATGCCGCGCTTGGGCGCCGCCGGATCGGTCACGGCAAAGACCAGCGCGACATCGGCGGTACGGCCCGAGGTGATGAACTGCTTCACACCGTTCAGCACCCAGCCGTTGCCGCGGCGTTCGGCGCGCGTCTTGAGATTGGAGGCGTCAGAACCGGCGTGCGGCTCGGTCAGGCAAAAGGCGCCCAACATCTCGCCGCGGGCCAGCGGCTTCAGCCAGCGCTCCTTCTGCTCGGGCGAACCGTAGGCCTGCAGCGCCGCGCAGTCGGGAGAGTTGTTGACGCTCATCACCGTCGACAGGCCGCCGTCTGCCGCTGCGATCTCCTCCAACGCCAAGACGTAGGAGACCATGTCGGAGCCGGCACCGCCCCATTCCTCCGGCACACACATGCCCATGAAGCCCATGCGGCCCATCTCGGCGAGAAGCGCACGTGGGATCTCGCCCGCAGCCTCCCAGGCGCGGACATTGGGCAGCACCTGCTCCTGCGCAAAGGCGCGGGCAGTGTCGCGGATCAGGGTCTGTTCTTCGCTGAGCAGCATCGGCTTCCGCCCGGGTTACCAGTCGATCGCGCTGCCATCGTAATTGATGAACCGGCCATTGTCGGCGGGCTTCAGCCCGTCGATCACTTTCACCATGGACGGCACGCTCTCGGCGATGGTGAGCGTGGCCTGCGCGCCGCCCATGTCGGTCTGCACCCAGCCGGGATGCAGCACCACGCAGGTCACGCCTTTTGCCGCCACATCGCGCGCGACGCAGCTCCATTCCATGTTCAACGCTGTCTTGCTGGCGCGGTAGGCGTAGCTGCCGCCGCCATTGTTCGCGATGCTGCCCATGCGGCTCGAAATGGCCACCAGCTTGCGATCCTTCGACCGCGCGACGTGATCGACGAAGGCTCCCGCCATCATCAACGGCGCCAGGGCATTTACCTCAAAAACTTCGCGCCATGTCGCCGGGTCGATCTCGCCTAGAGCCGAGGCTCTTCCTGCAGAGATGCCGGCGTTGCAGATCAGCACGTCGATCGGCTCGCCCGACAGCTTCTCCGCCAGAGCCTTGACCGCCGCGTAGTCGGTGACTTCGAGCTTGTGGGCGTGGATGTCGCCCTCGACGTCCTTCAACGCTTCAGGCTTGCGGGCACAGGCGTGGATCTTCCAGCCCTTGGCTGCGTATTGCTTCACGAAGTCGAGGCCAAGGCCACGCGCGGCGCCGGTGATCAGAACGGTACTCATGCGGGGACTCTCCTTCGGAGGTTCAGCGGCGGGTTGACATCAACCGCGCGCGCTGGCGTTGCCAATCACGATCCTTGATGGACTGGCGCTTGTCGTGCGCCTGCTTGCCGGTGACGAGGGCAATCTCGATCTTGGCGCGGCCGCGCGGATTGAAATAGACCTGCAGCGGCACGACGGTACGGCCTTCGCGCTGGATGGCGCCGATCAGCTTGTTGATCTGCTTGCGATGCAGCAGCAGCTTCCGCGGCCGCCGCGGCTCGTGGTTGAAACGA
The DNA here is from genome assembly GCF_000312425.1 of Reyranella massiliensis 521. GTDB lineage: Bacteria > Pseudomonadota > Alphaproteobacteria > Reyranellales > Reyranellaceae > Reyranella > Reyranella massiliensis. The sequence continues at coordinate 2,957,170 of NZ_HE997181.1, forward strand.
TTGCCGGAGGCGTAGACCGGGATGTTGGCGTTGACCAGCCAGGCCTCGCCGCCTTCTTCCGTCACATAGGACTCGGCGATCGTACTGCGCCCGCCGCGCAGCGACTTCACTTCGGTGCCGGTCAGAGCAAGGCCGGCCTCGAAGGTTTCCTCGATGAAGTAGTTGTGCCGCGCCTTGCGGTTCTGGGCCACAACGGTGCGGTCCAGTTCCGGTTTCTTGGCCACAGGACGCTCGTGCTATCGGGACTCTGGAGATCGGCTAGTTGATCAGGCCGGCGTGGATCATCGCCTCGCGCACCTGCTTCTTGGTCGCCTCGGTGCATTCGACGAGAGGCAGACGCATCTTGGCGGCCGACTGCCCCAGCAGCTCGGCACCGTACTTCACCGGGCCCGGGCTGGTCTCGACGAACAGCGCCTTGTGCAGCGGCATCAGCCGGTCCTGGATCTCGAACACCTTGTCGAGGTCGCGCTTCTTCCAGGCATCGTGCATGTCGCCGCACAGGCGCGGCGCGATGTTGGCCGTCACCGAGATGCAGCCATCGCCGCCCTGCGCCAGGAAGCCGACGGCGCTCGCATCCTCGCCGGAAAGCTGGATAAAGCCCTTCTTGGCCTTGAGCTTGGTCAGGGTCGGCCGCGCCATGTCGTAGCTGGCGTCCTTGATGCCGATGATGTTCGGGACCTGCGACAGGCGCACCACGGTGTCGACCTGCATGTCGCCGCCGGTCCGCGGCGGTACGTTGTAGAGCAGGATCGGAATATCGACGGCTTCGGCCACCGCCTTGAAATGCTGGAACAGGCCTTCCTGGGTCGGCTTGTTGTAGTAGGGCACGACCAGCATGGCGGCGTCGGCGCCGGCCTGCTTGGCGTGGCGAGTGAGTTCGATCGCCTCGTCGGTCGAGTTCGAGCCGGTGCCGGCGATCACCGGAACGCCGGTGCCCTTGGCAGTCTGGATGCAGATGTCGATGACCCGCTTGTGCTCTTCCATGGAGAGCGTGGGCGATTCGCCGGTCGTGCCGCACGGGACCAGCCCGTCGGTGCCCTCGGCGATCTGCCAGGCCACGAACTTCTCGAATCCCTTCTCGTCCACCGACCCGTTCTTGAACGGCGTGATCAGCGCGACGAGCGACCCGGTGAACATGGCTTCCTCCGATTTTGCCTTGATAAATTCACTCTAAGCCCCGGGTTAGGCCCCCGCAAGGTGAGCAACTTGCCATTGTGATGCCCCAACTCCCTGCCTACGATTCCTGGGTGAAGAAGAACAAGTCCTCCCTCCTCCTGCTGGCTCTTCTGACAGCAACGCCTGCTCTGGCTTCCATGGCCAGCGCGCAGAATTTGCGTGACCAGGGCAGCGATCAGCCCGTCTCCGGCGCCCCCAACACCGGCCTGCGGCGCGTACCGACCGACCATGGCAGCACGCCTCCGTCGGTTCCGGCGCCGGCAACCCCCACCGCCCCTGCGCCGATCTCCCGGCAAGCCGCACCGCCGCAGGTCGAAAGCAGCGATGTCGCCCAGGCTGCGACGCCGGCCAAGCCGCTGAGCCCGGCCGAGGCTGCGGCCTTCACCGCCGCTCTCAAGGCCATCGACGAGAACCGTTGGAGCGATGCGCGCGCGGCGGTTGCCAATTTCCGCCAGCCTCTGCTCGACCGTTACATCACCTGGAGCATCCTGCGCGCCGCTCCCAAGACCGATGCCGATTTCGCTTCGACCTGGCGCTTCCTGCGGGAGAATGGCGACTGGCCGGAGCCCGAAGTGCTGCGCCGCCAGGCCGAGGAGCGGATCGCGGCGGAAACACCTGCACAGGAAATCGTCCGCTACTTCACCGCCTTCCCGCCGCTCACCAGCAACGGCCACATGCGCCGTCTCGAAGCCGCACAGGCCGCGAGCCCCAACGACGTGACCAAGTTTGCGCGTGACACTTGGCAGAATGCGACCCTGCGCAATTCGGACGAGAACGACTTCCTCAACCGCTACGCCCAGCTCCTGACCGGGCCCGACCATATCGCACGCTTCGACCGCATTCTGCGCAGCGGTCGCGTCGAGGTGGCGCGCGAGCTTCTGTCGAAGCTGCCGCCGGATTATCAGCCGGTTGCCAGCGCGCGGCTCGCGATGGCAACGCGGGCGGCCGATGCGGCAAAGCTCCTGCGCAACGTGTCAGCCGCAAAGCTCAACGAGCCCACGCTGCGACTGGAGCGCGTGCAGTGGCTGCGGCGCACCGGCAATCTCGACGAGGCCAAGGCGGCGTTTGCCGGCCCCACCACCAATCTGCCCGACGCCTGGTGGAACGAGCGCAATCAACTCGCGCGCGATCTGCTGACAGCGAACCGGCCTGCCGATGCCTACGCGGTCGCGTCGGGCCATAGCCTCACCAAGGGCGTCGCTTTCGCCGATGCGGAGTTTCTCGCGGGCTGGGTAGCGCTCCGCCAGCTCAAGAAGCCGGCCGACGCGGTGAAGCATTTCCAGAAGCTGCATGACGGCGTCACGACCGACATTTCCAAGAGCCGCGGCGCCTACTGGCTCGCCCGCGCGCACGAAGCCGCCGGCCGCGCCAAGGAGGCGGGCAACTGGTACGCCCGCGCCGCGGGCTACGGCCAGACCTTCTACGGCCAGCTTGCCGCGCGCAAGGCAGCGGCCGGCAGCACGAAGCTGCCCAGCGATCCGGTCGCGACAGCCACAGAACGCCAGTCGCTCGACGGGCGCGACCTTGCCACGATGGCGCGCTATCTCGGCCAGGCGGGCGACTTCGAGCGTACGCCGCCCTTCCTGCTGCAGCTCGCCCGGCTGGTGAAGGCACCGGGTGAAACCGCGCTGCTGGCCCAGCTCGCCCTCGACCTGAAGCGTCCGGATGTCGGCCTGACCATCGCCCGTCGCGCGCCGCAGAACGGCGTGACCTTGTTCGATGCAGCCTTCCCCGTGGTCGATCTCGGTGCCACCGGCTCGGTCGAGCGCGCCCTCGCCCTGGCGCTGACGCGGCAGGAGAGTTCGTTCAACGCTGCCGCCGTCTCGTCCTCCGGCGCCCTCGGCCTGATGCAGCTCCTGCCCGGCACAGCCCGCGACGTCGCCGGCCGGCTCGGCGTGCCCTTCATCCAGGACAGGCTGACGCGCGATCCCGCCTACAACGTCCAGCTCGGCAGTCAGTATCTCGCGGAGATGCTTCAACGCTTCGGCGGCTCCTACGAGATTGCGCTCGCCGCCTACAATGCGGGTCCCAACCGCGTCGCGCGCTGGATGGAGTCCATGGGTGATCCGCGCACCAGCAAGATCGATATGGTCGACTGGATCGAGAGCATCCCCTTCCGCGAGACGCGCGACTACGTTCAGCGCATCATGGAAGGTACTACCGTCTACCGCGATCGCCTGAACGGCCAGGTCCGCACCGTGCCGCCGGCGCTGGGCCGCTCCTAGCGCAAACGCTTCAACGCCGCGTCAGGCAACGGCCCCTTCTCGACCGCCGCGATGGCGGCTTCGAGATGGTCGAGGGTCGAATAGCCGATCAGCATCGTCGACACGGCGGGATGGGAGATGACGAAGCGCTCGCCGAGTTCGGTCAGGCTGCCCGCCACGCCTTCGCGCACCAGCGGTTCCAGCCCTTTGGCACGCGCAACATCGGAGGCGAAGTCGGGTGCCGAGCCAATCGGCGGCACGTCCTGCATGGCAAGCGGATGACGGTCCGTCGTGCCGCTCAACGCACCGCCGGCCAGGGCGCGGATGACGATGGTGCCCGCGTCGGCAGCCTTCGCCTTGTCGAGCAGACGGCCATAGTCGAGCCCTGGCGTGCCGGCCGGCATTGGTCCGCCGGCGCTGGGATTGAGCGCGTTATAGACGACCTGCACCGTGTCGAAGAGCTTCGAGTCGACGGCACGCAGCAATGCCGCCGGTTCGCCGACACCGCTGAAGCCGATGAAGCGTGTCTTGCCGGACGCCTTAAGCTTCTCCATCGCGGGCACGACCTGCTCCAAGGCAATGTCCACCGCGAGTTTGTCGCCGGCGTCCTGAGCCGCCAGCGGATTGTGAAGCTGGAAGAGATCGACATGGTCTCGCCCCAGGCGCTTCAGACTCTCTTCCATGCCGCGCACGATGGCGCCCGCCACGTCCTTTCGATGCTCGGCGCCAAGACGCACTTTGGTACCGACCACGACATTGGCTTTCAGCGCCTTCAGGGCGCGGCCCAGATTGCGCTCCGATTCGCCGTTGCCGTAGATCGCCGCTGTATCGAAATAGTTGATGCCGGCTTCGATCGCGCGCGCCATCGCGCGTTCCTGGTCGGCGGCAGCGCCCTTGGTGAACAGGCCGCCAACCGCGCCGGCGCCATAACCCAGAACGGAGACCTGGAGGCCGGTGCGTCCGAGACGCCGCCTTTGCATCAGGACTCACCCTCGATGCGGACCTTGCCCGCTTCGTTGTCCACGACAACATGATTGTCGTAGTAGGTCACGGTCGGCGTCGCACCGAAGGCGGCCGCCATGCGCTTCTCCCACTCCGGCGTGTACCAGGCGCGGGCCGCGGCCTCGGATTCCCAGAGATAGACGCCGCCACCGCCTGCATCGCCGTTGAGGTAGTATTTCTTCAGAAGCCCCTTGGCACCGAGCGCCGTATAGGTTGGGGCGGATTTGCGCGCGGCATCGACGACGGCGTCGCGCGGACGCTTGCTCATGGGGATTTGAACGATGGCGATAAACATGCGAGTGAGCCTACGTCCATTCACCTCCGGAGAGCAATGATGGGCGCCGACCTTGCCGGCATCGAGATCTGCGTCTTCGATGCCTACGGCACCTTGTTCGATTTCAACTCGGCCGTGGCCCGCCATCGCGGCGCGATCGGACCGTCCGCCGAGGCACTCTCGGAGATGTGGCGGACCAAGCAGATCCAGTACACTTGGCTGCGCAACAGCATGGGCACCTATGCCAAGTTCTGGCAGGTCACGGGCGAGGCCCTCGATCATTGCCTGGCCGCGCACCGCATCAGCAACGCCGCCGTGCGCGAGAAACTGATGGGCGCCTACCTGGCGCTCGCCCCCTTTCCGGAGGTCCCCGGCATGCTCGCCTGCCTGAAGCGCGGCGGCATGCGGATGGCGATCCTGTCGAACGGCAATCCCGAGATGCTCGATCCGATGGTGGCGGCATCCGGCCAGGCCGATGCCTTCGAAGCCGTCCTGAGCGTCGACGAGGTCGGCATCTTCAAGCCCGACCCGCGCGTCTATCGGCTGGTCGAGGCGCGTTGCGGCGTGCCTCCAGCAAAGGTCTGCTTTCTCTCCTCGAATTGCTGGGATGCCCACGGTGCGGCGCAGTTCGGCTTTCGCGCCGTGTGGGTGAACCGGACGGGTGCGCCCAACGACAATCTGCCCGGTGCCCTCGCGGGAGAAATCCGCGATCTTTCCGAGCTTCCCGACCTGATAGGTGTTCCGCGATGAGTTCGTTGCCGACCTTTGCCGATGTTCAAGCCGCTGCCCGCCGCCTCGACGGAGTGACGATCCGCACGCCGCTGCTCGAGAACGAGCGGGTCAACCGCGCGTTGGGCGGCCGGCTCTTCATCAAGGCGGAGTGCCTGCAACGGACCGGCTCGTTCAAGCTGCGCGGCGCCTACAACTTCCTGGCCGCCATGAGCGAGGCCGACCGCGCCAAGGGCGTCGTCGGCTGGTCGTCGGGCAATCATGCGCAGGGCCTCGCCGAAGCGGCCAGGCTGCTGGGCGTGAAGGCAACGATCGTGATGCCGTCCGACGCACCGGCCCTCAAGGTCGCCAATACCAAAGCCAGCGGCGCGGAAGTGATCCTCTACGATCGCGTCAAGGACAGCCGCGAGGAGATCGGCCAGGGCATCGCCGCCAGGACCGGCGCCACCATCGTGCCGCCCTACGACCATCCCTGGATCCTGACCGGCCAGGGCACCGCGGGCATCGAGATCGCCGAGCAGGCCAAGGCGCTGGGGGTCACGCTCGATGCTGTGGCCGCGCCCTGCTCGGGTGGCGGCCTCGCGACCGGCGTCGCGCTCGGGGTCAAGGGCATCAGCCCAACGACGTCGGTGCATGCCGGCGAACCGGCGGGCTTCGACGACCTGGCGCGCTCGCTGGCCACCGGCACCAAGCAGAGGAACGCGAAACTGTCGGGCTCGATCTGCGACGCCCTGCTGGCGCCGACGCCGGGTGACGTCACTTTCCCGCTCGCCCAGAAAGTGCTGGGGCCGGGCCTTGTCGTCAGCGACGACGAGGTGCTCGACGCGATGGAACTGGCCTTCCGCGAGTTCAAGCTCGTGGTCGAACCCGGTGGCGCCGTGGCGCTGGCGGCGGCACTCACGGGCAAGCTGCCGGTCAAAGGCCGCGCCGTCGCGGTCGTCTGCTCCGGCGGCAATGTCGATCACGAGACCTTCAAGCGAGCTCTCGGCCGCGCCAAGGCATGACCCTGTCGCGGCGCGCCCGCCGCGAGTGGCGGTTCTTCCTCTGGTTCAGCGTCGCGAGCGCCGTCATCAGCGCCTATTTCGGATATGCGGTCGGGGCGGAGGACGAGTCGGCGATAAGGGGGGCATGGCACGGCGTCCTCGCTTCGCTGCTGATCGCCACGCCGATCACTTTCACCGAAGTCCGCGGCCGCCGCATCGCTCTGTTGCGCCGCCTGCGGCGCCTGCCGTGGGCGGCATTCTTCACCATCAAGGCGCTGTTCTACGTCGTCGTCATCGTCGGCGGACTGTTGATCATGCGCGTGCTGACGCACGCTCCGGACGAGGATCCCTTCGCCCTCACGCCGGCCTTTCGTGGTTCGATCGCCTTCGGCGTCGCGATGTCGTTGTTCGCCAACCTGATCGTCGAGACGGGCGGTTTGCTCGGCTTCTCGACCTTGAAGAACATACTGACCGGCCGCTACGTACATCCGCGACGGGAACGAAGGGCGTTTCTGTTGATCGACATGCGCGACTCGACGGGTCTTGCCGAGTCGCTGGGCTCTATCCGCTTCCACGAGTTGCTCAACAGCTTCTTTCGCGACATCGCCGAAGCGGCGTTCGAGAGCGAAGCGGAAATCCACAAGTACGTCGGCGACGAGGCGATCCTGACCTGGCCGATCGATACGGCGCTGGCCGAGGGCGAGTGCCTCGCCTGTCCCTTCCTGGCCCGCGACCTGATTGCCCGCAATGCCGAGCACTATCGCCAGCGCTATGGCGTCGTCCCGACGTTCCGCGCCGCGCTTCATTGCGGCGAGATCGTCGCCGGCGAGATCGGCGACGTGCGGCGCGAGATCGCCTATGTCGGCGACACGCTGAACGTCGCCGCCCGACTGCTGGACGCGGCGAAAGCCCTGGGGCACGACACCCTCGTCTCGCAGGACCTGCTGCAAATCGTCGAGCTGCCGGCCGGGCTCAAGGCCACACCGCTGCCGACCCTGGCCATTCGCGGCCGGACGGCACCCCTCCGTATCTCGGCGCTATCGCGCGTCGACTAAAATCTATCGCGCGTCGGCCAGAATCAGATCGGCCGCCTTCTCACCGATCATCATGCAAGCGGCATTGGTGTTGCCCGACACGAGTGTTGGCATGATCGACCCGTCGGCGACGCGCAGGCGCTCGATCCCGTGCACGCGCAACTGGGGATCGACGACGCAGTCCGCATTGTGCCCCATCCGACAGGTCCCGACCGGGTGATAGGCCGACTGCCCCTCCCGCTTCGCGTAGTCGAGAAAGTCGCCGTCGGTCCAGGCTTCGGAGCCGGGCAGCAGCTCTTCCGTGATGATGCGGGACAAAGCGGGCGTGCGGCTCAGCACGCGCGTGAACTTGATCGCCGCGACAGCGGCGTTCTGGTCGTTCGGCGTCGACAGATAGTTGGCGACGATCTCGGGATGGTCCTCGGGATTGCGCGAAACGACACGGACATGACCCCGGCTCTCTGGGCGCGACTGGTTCGCGAGGATGGTGAATCCCGAGAACTTGTGGGGGCCCCGGTCGATCCGGTCGGTCGACCAGGGGAAGAAATGAAACTGCGTGTCCGCTTCGGCCGACTGCGGCATCAGGCGCGTGAAGGCGCCGGCAAAGGCCGGGCTGGCCGTCAGCGGCCCCGTTTTCATCAAGATGTACTCGACGGCGGCACTCACCCGTCGATGCATCATATTGATGTCGTCGTTGATGGTGAGTCGCCACCAGGTCCTGTAGGTGGAACGGATGCCCCAATGATCCTGCAGGTTCTCCCCAACACCCGGCACGTCGCGCACCACCGGGATACCGAGTTGCGACAGCAGCGCCCCTGGTCCAATGCCAGATAGCTGCAGGAGCTGCGGCGATCCGATCGCGCCCGAACACAGCACCACTTCGCGACGCGCGCGCGCCGTCCGGCTCTCGCCGTTCGTACGGTAGGCGATTCCAGTGGCCCGGCCGTTCTCGACGAGGATGCGCTCGGCCATCGCGTCGGTGATCACCCGGCAATTGGGGCGCTTGCGGGCCTCGGCGATGTAGGCGCGGCCGGTCGAGTTGCGCCGGCCGCTGCTGATGGTGGCGTGATAGTAGCCCGCGCCCTCCTGGCTGGCGCCATTGAAGTCGTCGGTCGCCTGGAGGCCGACTTCGGCGCAGGCGGCGAGGAAACTGTCGCTCAGTTCGTTGCGATACTCGCCCTGCGTAATCTTTACGGGGCCGTTGCCGCCATGCAGATCGGTTTCGCCGCCAGGATAGCTCTCGAGCCGCTTGAAATACGGCAGGCAATCGTCGAACGACCACCCCTCGTTGCCCATCTGCCGCCAGCCGTCGTAGTCCGACGGCAGGCCGCGGATGTAGACCATGCCGTTGATGGCACTGCTGCCGCCCACCACCTTGCCGCGAGGCCAGTAGATACGCCGCCCGTCGAGCCGTGGCTCTGGCGCCGTCACGTATTTCCAATTGACCGCAGGATCGAGAAAGGTCTTGGCAAACCCGAGCGGCATCGAAATCCAGCGGCTGGTGTCGTTCGGCCCTGCTTCGAGCAAAAGGACACTGTATCGCCCGCTTTCAGTCAGGCGGTCGACCAGCGGACCGCCCGCAGACCCTGCCCCGACAACTACGAAGTCGAATTCATCCATTCTGCCGCTTACTGGGAGTTTTGATACTCGCCAGCAAGCTACCAAGAATGCCCTTGGGAAGGAAGATGATGAACACGACCAGCAGAACGCCGTAAACGAGATTGTCCCAGCCGACGGCCTTGGTGCCGAAACCGATGCGCAGGGCCTCTGCGAGGAGAATGGTGATGATCGCGCCGACCGTCGGTCCGAGCGCCACGTAGATACCGCCGACGACCGCCGCGAAGACCATCTGCAGGGAAATGCCGATTCCGCTCACCGTGTCGGGCGAAATGAACATCTGATACTGACCGTAAAGGGCACCGGCCATCGCCGTCATCAGCGCGCTAATGACAGTGATGCGCAATTTCTCTGCCGTCACGTTAACACCGGCCGCCGCCGCCGCGTCCTCGTCCTCGGAGATCGCTTCCATGGCGTAGCGGCTCATGCTGCGATCTATCCAGTGCCAGATCAGCAGGCCGCCTGCCCACACGCCCAGGGCGATCAGGTACCAGACGACCTTGTCGTCGAACTGCAATGCCAGGATATGGTTACCCTTGGTACGTTCCGGCGTGTAACCCAGCGAACCGCCGGTATGGTTGCGTGTGGCGGTGATGACCTGCAGCACGATGCCCGACAGGGCGAGCGTCACCAGCGCGAAATAGTGTCCGGTGATGCGAAACCGGAAGCAGGGATAGGCCACCACCATTGCCAGGGCGCCGGAGCAAAGCAACGCCGCCGGAATGCCGAGCCAGGGCGTCAGGCCAAAGTGGTTCCACAACAGCACGGTCACATAGGCGCCGACGCCCATGAACCCGCCATGGCCCAGCGAGACCAGGCCGAACCGCCCCATCACCGCCCACGACGTATAGGCGAACGACCAGATCAGGATGAGGATCAGGATGTGCAGGTGATAGGGATCGCGATAGACGAAAGGCAGCGCGATCAGAGCCGCGCCGACGATCCAGGGCATGTACTGGCGCAGGTTCACGAGCGCCTCGCCAGAAGACCGGCAGGCCGGACGAACATCATCACGATGAAGAAGGCGAAGGCCAGCACGTAACCCCACTCGAGGTCGGAGAAGAGACCGCCGAGCGAGATGATCTCGGCGAACAGGAAGGCTGCAACGAAGCCGCCGACGAAATTGCCGAGCCCACCCAGCACGCAGATCAGGAAGGTGATCGGACCGAACGACAGGCCGACGAAGGGATGCACGTCGTACTGCAGCACCAGCAGGCAGGCCGCGAGCCCGGCCAGGGCCCCGCCCAGAGCCGAGGTCACGACATAGATCTTCTTCGCGTCGACCCCCATCAGCGCCATGATCTGGCGATCCTGGGCGATGGCGCGGATGGCCGTGCCGGTAAAGGTGCGCGTCATGAAGAGATAGACGACGATCATGCCGATGAGCGCCGCGCCGAAGGCGAGCAGCCGCGAGTAGCTGAGGTGCATGTCGCCCAGGGTCAGGATCGGCAGACGGATGCCGAGATTGCGGAAGTCGATGCCGAAGGCGACCGTGGCGAAGCTCTGCAACACGAACAGCACGCCGCCCGTCGCGAGGAGCTGGTTGATCGGCGGAGACGAGAGCAGTGGCGCGATGACCAGGAAGTGCAGCAGTGCGCCCAGCGCCGCCACCAGCAGGATCGCAAGCGGCGCCGCAGCGTAATAGGACAGGCCGTAGTACTGCACGAGATAGTACATGCCGTACATGCCGATCATCACCAGCTCGGCGTAACAGATCCATGTCACGTCGATCACGCCGAAGATGAGGTTGAGGCCCAACGCCAGCAACGCCAGAACGCCGCCCAGCAAGATGCCGTTGAGGACCGCTTCAAGGAGGTAGATGTCGAAGATTTCGAGAAATGAACCCATCACCTTCTCCAGATCGGAGCGCGGGCGCGCGACCCGCTTGAACTAGACACCGAGGTAGGCCTGCCGAATCGTGTCGCTGGCCAGGAGCTCGGCCGACGTGCCCGAGGTGCGGATCGAGCCGGCCTCCAGCAAATAGGCGCGATCAACGACCTGCAGCACCTGCTGCACGTTCTGTTCGACGATCAGCACCGTCAGGCCGCCGGCGCGGATGCGCTTTACCAGCTCGAACACCTGCTGCACCACGACCGGCGCCAGACCGGCCGACGGCTCGTCGAGCAGCAGCAGCTTCGGATCGCTCATCAGCGCTCGGCCGATGGCGCACATCTGCTGCTCGCCGCCGGACATGGTGCCGGCAAGCTGATGACGCCGCTCCTTCATGCGCGGGAACAGGTTGAACACGAACTCCAGCCGTTCGGCGTAGCGGGCGCGGGCCGCCGGCATATAGGCGCCCATCTTGAGGTTGTCCTCGACGGTCAGCCGTGGAAACAGCCGGCGATTCTCGGGGACATGGGCGATGCCCAGTTCGACGATCTTGTGGGCGGGCGTGGTGAGCACGTTGGCGCCCTGCATCGCGATGCTGCCCTTGGTCGGGCGGATCAGGCCGGAGATCACCCGCATCAGCGTCGTCTTGCCCGCACCATTGGGGCCGATCACGCCGACGGCCTCGCCCGCCTTGACGTCGAGATTGACGCCGAACAGCGCATGGAAGCTGCCGTAGCCCGCATCGACGGACTTGAGTTCGAGCATATCCAGTATCCCCGTCAGCGCCGCGCTTCGGCAGCGGCGGCGGCTGCCTGCGTCGAATGGGCGTCGGTGCCGAGATAGACTTCGACGACGCGCGGATCGTTCGATACCTGGCTCGGCAGGCCCTCGGAGATCTTCTCGCCATGGTCGAGGACCATGACGCGATCGACCACGCGCATCAGCACGCCCATGATGTGTTCGACCCATATGATGGTGATGCCGAGCTCGTCGCGGATCTTGCGCAGCATGTCGGCGGCCTGATCCATCTCGCTCTCGTCGAGTCCGCCGAGACTTTCGTCGGCCAGCAAAAGCTTCGGCGCCGTCGCCAGAGCCTTGGCGAGCTCCAGCTTCTTGAGGCCGGCCGCACCCAGCCCGTCGACGCTGGCGGCACGATCGGTCGGCAGCCCGACCATGGCCAGCGCCCGCTCGGCCGCCTCGCTGGCCTTGGCGGCGCTATGGCTGCCCTGGCCGTAGTAGCCTGCCAGCGCCACGTTCTCGAAGATCGAGAGCCGGCGGAACGGCCGTGGGATCTGGAAAGTACGGCCGACACCGGCATTGATGATGCGATGCGGCGCCAGGCCCGAGAGTTCGCGCCCCTCGAAGGAGATCGATCCCGCCGATGGCGGAAAGGTCCCCGAGAGCATGTTGAAGATGGTGCTCTTGCCCGAGCCGTTCGGGCCGATGAGACCGAGAATCTCGCCCTTCTCGACCTTGAACGACACGTTGTTGACGGCGGTGAAGCCGCCGAAGCGCTTCACCAGCCCATTTACGACTAGCACTGTCGATACCCTCGCTGACGCGACGTTTACGTCCGATCGGCAGTCTGGCAGCCCCGCCCTACTGGTTGCTGTAGGTCGTGCCTTTCGGCAGCGGCAGCACGGCTTCGCGCTGCGCCTGGCTCTTCGGCCACACCACGTACGACTTGTCGTCGATGTACTGAATCACGACCGGAAACGAGCGCTCGTTCTGGCCGGCCATCGAACCGTCGGCCGGGAACTTCACGCCGAAGCCCAGCATGGTGCCGCCTTCGGGCAGATCGACCTCAAGAGCGGCCTTGCGCAGCGCCTCCGGATCGACGCCGCCATACTTCTTGATGGCGCGCGGCACGACTTCGGTCAGCAGCACATAGACGTTGCTGGCCGCCATGCCGACATGGGCGGATCGGATCGCCATGCCGGGCTTGGCCTTGTCGAACTCCTCGCCGACCATCTTGATGACCGGCGGCAGCTTGGGATCGAGGCCTTCCGGCTTGGCGAGCCAGATCGAGATCGGGTCAGTGTTGAAGACGTAGTTGACGTCGCTGCCCATGCCTTCCTTGAGCTTCTCGTAGACGCCGTAGCCCGCGCCATGGCCGACGAGAGCGCCGAACTTCAACCCCTGCTCGCGCGCCTGGCGGGCAAACAGCGTGATGTCGGGGTTGTAGCCGGTGTGGAAGATCACGTCCGGCCGGGCACGCTTCAGCTTGGTGACCATCGACGACAGGTCGGGCGCGGTCGCGGCATAGCCTTCCTTCAGCACGACATTGAAACCGGCCTTCTTGGCGCCGGCCTCGTTACCCTTGGAGACGTCCACGCCGTAGGCGCCGTCCTCGTGGATGATCGCCACGCGCAGGTCCTTGGGCTCCTTGCCGAACTTGGCCTTCGCGTTGTTGGCGATGAAGTCCATGGTCATCAAGCCGAACTGGTTGCCGCTGGCCTGAGGGCGGAAGATGTACTTGTAGTTCTTGTTCTCCAGCACCGCCGAGGAGATGCAGGTCGTGATCCACATGAACTTCTTGAGCTGCTCGACGCGGGCGGCCACCGGCACGCACTGCGCCGAAGAGAAGAAGCCGAGCAGGATGTCGACCTTCTCCTGCTCGATCAGGCGGACCGATTCGTTGATCGCGACGTCCGGCTTGCTCTGGGCGTCGGCATAGATCGCTTCGATCTTGTAGCCTTCGACCCCGCCCTTCTTGATGAAGTCGTCGATCATGATCTTGGCGCCGGTGTACTGCAGCTCCGAGCCGCCGCCGGCCAGCGGGCCGGTGAGGTCGTAGATGACGCCGATCTTGAGTTTCTTTTCCTGAGCTACGGCCGAAGCCGCAAAGCCCAAGGCGGCCGCAGCCGCCACCGTCGCGCCAAGCAGGCGCCGACCCATCGTCCAGGACATTTCCGTTCCTCCCAAGCGCGCTTGTGCGTGCATTTGTTGTGCGCATCACAAGGGTCGGCACGGATAATGTCAAGCGATCTCCGCGTTATCAGCGCCCTTCGCCTGGTGTAACGACGTCGAACATCATACCGGCAGGCTGGTCCATCATCGCAAACAGCGCGGCGAGCCTGGACATGTCGCCCTCGAGCTTCATCGCACCGCCTGCCAGCGCATCGGCAACGGTCGTGCGACGCAGGATGATGCCGTCCATCGTCGCGCGCGTCGTCGTGACCGATGCACTGGCATCCGGCGCCTCCTCGCCCATGCGGTGGGTCAAGGTGCAGTTCTTCAGCGTGAGCGCCAATCGTTCCTGGCGGTCGGTGAAGTGCCAGTTGATCACCATCGCCTGCCCTGCCGCCTTCGCAGCGTCGAGGCGGATCGCCATCAGGTCGAAGAAGACGTCGGTCGCAAGGCCCGCCAGCGTATCGGCGCCCATGGTCGATCGCGCCGGCACCTGGAAGACGCCGTGGCGCAGTTCCTGCGCACCGTAGAGGAAGGCATTGCGCCAGGTCGCCGACTCGGCCTGATAGCCCATCTGTTCCAGTGCATCGGCGCAAAGCGCGCGCGCTTCGAGATTGCCCGGCTCGGCGTAGACGACCTCCTTCATGACCTGCGCGACCCAGCGATACTCGCCCTTGGCGAAGTCTGCGCGCGCGCGCGCGATTACGGCTGCGGCACCGCCCATGTACTCGACGAACTTCCGCGCCGCCGGTGCGGGCGGCAGCGGATGGAGATTGCAGGGGTTGGCGTCGTACCAACTCAGGTATCGCTGGTAGACCGCCTTCACATTGTGGCTCACCGTGCCGTAGTAACCGCGCACCGACCAGCGCTCGGCCAGGCCCGGCGGAAGGTCGATCTGCTCGGCGATCTCGGCCGGCCGCCAGCCCTTGTTCATGTAGCGCAGGGTCTGGTCATGGATGTGCTTGTAGAGATCGCGCTGGGCCTCGAGGTAGTCGATCACCTTTTCACGGCCCCAGGTCGGCCAGTGATGCTGGCCGATCAAGATCTCGGTCTGCGGCCCGTAAAGCGCGATCGCATCGTCGACATACTTCGCCCAGATGCGGGGATCGCGCACGACGGCGCCGCGCAGCGGGATGAAGTTGTGCAGCAGCGGGCAGGCATTTTCCGCCATGTTGAGCACGCTGAGCTGCGGATAGAACATGTGCATCTCGGCCGGTGCTTCGGTTTCCGGCGCAAGCTGGAACACGATTTCGATGCCATCGATCGTGTGCTTTTCAACCGGCTTCACGATCGACCGGGTCGGCGCGATGAGACCTGGCGTACCGCGCGCCACCCCTTTGCCAAGGCCGGCATCGACCTGGCCCCGCGCGCCGCGCGGCAAGAGCGAGCCGAACTGGAACTGCGCGCGACGAATCATCGGCGGCCCGGCCAGCACGTTCTCGCCCGACACCGCGTCCATGAAGCCGGTCGGCGCGATCACCTCGACCTTGCCCGCCTTTACATCGGCCTCGTCGACCACGCCCCTCACGCCGCCATAGTGATCGACGTGGCTGTGGGTGTAGATCACGGCCACCACCGGCTTCTTCGGCCGATGCGCCCAGTAGTGCTCCAGCGCCGCCTTCGCCACTTCGGCGGTGGTCAACGGATCGATCAGGATCAGGCCGCTGTCGCCTTCGATCACCGTCATGTTGGCGATGTCGAAGCCGCGCAGCTGATAGAGACGGTCGGTGACCTTGAACAGGCCGTTGGCGAGATTGAGCCGGGCGATGCGCCACAGGCTGGGATTGACCGTGGCCGGCGCCAGCTCCCCGTCGATGAAGGCGTATTCGCCGAGGTTCCACAGCACCGTGCCGCCCGCCGTACGCACCATGCCGCCGGGCACTGGCGCGATCAGCCCGCGCTGGGCCGCCTCGAAATCCGCAGTATCCGAAAACGGCAGGCGCGCCGCCATCGCGGCATTTGCCGCTCGGGTCGCAGGCTCGGCATCACGCGCGACGTCGAGATGGGAGGCGGGAACGGGAACGGCGGAACCAGCGGCCATAGCAACAACCTTTCATGACGTCCCTCCTCCACGTCCGCGGAGGAAGAGGTCGCGATGTTGTTGCGCTTCGGCCCGCCGGTCCAGTCTCCGGTCTCGCGGGGCGGCGTCTACTCCGCAGGCTTTAGCGACGAAGAGGCCTTGTGCACGTCGCGCTCGCTGGGCAGCAGCGACAACGCCAGGAACGAGCTGAAGGCCACGCCCGCCAGCACCATCAGCAGGATCGGGAAGCCGGCATCCTTCACCGCCGGGCCGATCAACGCGACGACGATGGAGCTGACGCCAAACCCGATGGCCAGGCGCACGCCGGTGACGCGGCTGCGCATGCGGTCGTCGATGTAGCGCACGATCATGGCGTCGGTGAACGGGATGGCGCCGAACACCAGCAGCATGAACAGGATCGCCGTCACGAACAGGGCCCAGTCCGTCACCTGCGAGGCGATCAGGAACAGCGGCACCTGCAGGAGCACGATCGGCAGATAGATGTTCTTCAGCGGATAGCGGTCGATCAGCTTGCCGACCACAAGCTGCGCCAGAGAGGCCAGCGAGAAGATCACGAACAGCATCATCGCCAGCTCGGCGGGATCCTGCACGGCACCCTTCACGCGCTCGCGCAGCAGCTCGCCGTTTCCGTTGGTCGTGAAGTTGAAGATGATGCTGCCCGTCACCGCGGTGAAGGTCATGATGCTGAAGACGCGCGCCATGACCGACGGCGGCAGGTCGAGCATCTTGGCCTTGCGCTTGGCCGGCGCCTCTTCCTCGCGCGGCACAAGGAGGACGAAGGCCACGGCGGAGACCAGGCAGATGACGCCGGGGATCACGAACGCCATCTGCCAGCCGAAGCGCTGGGCGATATAGACCGAGACGCCGGCGGCGATGGCGATGCCCATGTTGCCGGCCAGTCCGTTCACGCCGATCGTGAAGCCGGGATTCTTCGCCTTCTGCACCAGCATGGGAATGCCGACCGGATGGTAGATCGAGGCGAAGGCGCCCATCAGGGTCAGCGCCGCGCCGATCTGCCACTTGTTGGTGCAGAGCGCGATGATCAGCGCCGAGACGCCCATGCCGGCAAAGAAGATCACCATCATGATCCAGCGGCCCCACAGGTCACCCAAGCGGCCGCTGACGAGCGAGCCCGCGCCGAACATGAACAGCGCGCCGTAGTTGAAGGGCGTCAGCTCCGTCCATTCGACGCCCCAGACGCCCGCGATCACGCCCCAGCTATAGGCGAAGACCACCAGGATCCAGTGATCCATGGCATGGCCGATGTTCAGCAGAATGGATGTCGGGCTTCCGTGACTCATTTTTACGCTTCCTCCGGTACCTACCAGAGTAGGCATGGTTGTGCTGGCTGTCTTGCGCTAGAGTGCCAACTTATGTCGCAAAATCGCCAAGCCGCCCTGCGCTTCGCAGTCGCCCGCTCGACGAATCCCGAGGACTATCAGCGGGTGCCGCGGGCGGTCGCGGCCATGCCCAAGGACTTCGCCGCGGGCCACGAGATCGCGCCACATCGCCATGCCCGCGCGCAGCTGATCTATGCGACCGTCGGCACGATGCGCGTCTCGACCGATGCTGCCGTCTGGGTGGTGCCGCCGCAGCGCGCGCTCTGGATGCCGGCCGGTGTCCGCCATTCCATCGTCATGTCGGGCAATGTCACCATGCGAACGCTCTATCTCCGGCACGATGCCGCCGCCGGCATGCCCGAGGTCTGCCGCGTGCTGAAGGTCTCGCCGCTGCTGCGCGAGCTGATCGTGCGCGCGACGGAACTCCCGATGCACTACGACGAGCGAGGCGCGGCCGGTCATGTCGTGGCGTTGATCCTCGACGAGCTGCATCACGAGCAGTCGCTGCCGTTGCACCTGCCCATGCCGCGCGACAGGCGGTTGCGGCGTCTGTGCACGACCTTGCTGGAGCAGCCGGGCGATCCGCGTACCCTCGAAGAGTGGGCGCAGTCGGCCAACGCCAGCCCGCGGACCCTGGCTCGCCTGTTCGTCGCCGAGACCGGCCTCACCTTCGGCGCCTGGCGCCAGCAGGCACGGGTCCTGGAGGCGATGGGACGCCTGGGCGGTGGCCAAACGGTGACCGATGTGGCGCTCGATCTCGGCTACGACAGCGTCAGCGCCTTCAGCGCGATGTTCCGCCGGGCCTCAGGCGTTTCGCCCAGCGCCTACAGGCCGTCCCGCTAGGGGAAACTCGCCACAAACCCCTCCGGCCCGTGAGGGGATTTAATGCGACGTTGCAAGTGGTTAGCTCACACAGTTCTTGACGCTGAGTGGTAATAATCCCCCAATGCCGCCCCCATTTAGGGTAATCTGAACTGTCATTTATCTGAGTTCTGTTGCTCCGCCGCCGCTTGGAGTTCCTGTTGAAGCCGACCGATATCGCCAATCCCGACTACTTCCATAAAGTAGTCGACTGCCAGTGGGCCTGCCCCGCACATACGCCCGTCCCCGAGTACATCAGGTTGATCGCGCACGGACGGTACTCCGACGCGTACATGATCAACTGGAAGTCCAATGTCTTCCCGGGGATCCTCGGCCGCACGTGCGACCGCCCCTGCGAGCCCGCGTGCCGACGCAGCCGCGTCGAAGACGAAAACCTTGTGAAGGGCAAGAAAGAGCCGGTCGCAATCTGCCGCCTGAAGCGTGTCGCCGCCGACTACAAGGACGACGACGGCATCAAGGCCAGCATGCCCAAGGCGCCGGCCAAGAACGGCAAGCGCGTCGCCTGCATCGGCGGCGGCCCCGCTTCCCTTACCGTCGCGCGCGACCTCGCCGTCCTGGGCTACGAGATCGTGATCTACGATCAGGATCCCAAGCTCGGCGGCTTCATCCGCACCCAGATCCCGCACTTCCGCTTGCCGGAATCGGTGATCGACGAGGAAGTCGGCTACATCACCGACATCGGCAACATCGAGTTCCGCCACCAGCGCGTCGACTCGATGAAGAAGATCCTGGGCGATGGCTATGATGCCGTGTTCGTCGGCTCCGGCGCCCCGCGCGGCCGCGACCTCGACGTACCGGGCCGCAAGGACGCCGCCGCCAACATCCATATCGGCCTCGACTGGCTATCGTCGGTCTCGTTCGGCCACATCGACAAGATCGGCAAGCGCGTGATCGTCCTGGGCGGTGGCAACACCGCGATGGACTGTTGCCGCACCGCACGCCGCCTCGGCGGCGAGGACGTCAAGGTGATCGTCCGCTCCGGCTTCGAGGAAATGAAGGCCTCGCCGTGGGAGAAGGAAGATGCGATGGGCGAGGACATCCCCATCCTGAACATGCTGGTGCCCAAGGAAGTCCGGCACGAGGGTGGCAAGATCAAGGGTGTCCTGTTCGAGAAGGTGAAGGCGGAATACGACGCCAAGGGCCGCCGCTCGCTGGTCCCGTCGGGCGAGCCCGACGAATTCTACGAATGCGACGACGTGCTTGTGGCGATCGGCCAGGAGAACGCCTTCCCCTGGATCGAGAAGGATGCCGGCATCGAGTTCGACAAGTGGGGCCTGCCCCAGCTCGGCGAGACGACGCTGCAAAGCACCAAGAAGAACGTCTTCTTCGGCGGCGATGCGGCCTTCGGCCCGAAGAACATCATCTGGGCCGCGGCCCATGGCCACGATGCGGCGATCTCGATCCACAAGTTCCTGCAGGGCGAGAATGTCGAGGAACGGCCGGCGCCCGGCGTCAACGTGGTCAGCCAGAAGATGGGCATCCACGAGTGGAGCTACGACAACGCGCCGACCATCGACCACCGCTTCAAGGTCCCGCACCGTCCCAAGCAGGAAGCGCTCAAGGACATCATGGCTGAGGTCGAACTCGGCTTCGATCCGCAGCTCGCCTTCAAGGAAGCGCAGCGCTGCCTGAACTGCGACGTGCAGACCGTCTTCACCGGCAGCCTCTGCATCGAATGCGACGCCTGCGTCGACATCTGCCCGATGGATTGCATCACCTTCACCGAGAACGGTGAGGAAAAGGATCTGCGGACCCGGCTCAACGCGCCGGCGATCAATCCGACGCAGGACCTCTATATCGGCAACGACCTCAAGACCGGCCGCGCGATGGTCAAGGACGAGGATGTCTGCCTGCACTGCGGGTTGTGCGCGGAGCGCTGCCCGACCGGCGCGTGGGATATGCGCAAGTACTACATGGAAATGACTCACGCGGGGCAATCATGCCGCAAGATGTAGGGCCAATCGCTGTGAAACCGCAGGCAATTGCTGCCGTCAACGACTTCGTCGTCAAGTTCGCAAACGTCAACGGCTCGGGATCGGCCAGCGCCAACGAACTGTTTGCCCGTTCGATCCTGCGCATGGGCGTGCCCGTCAGCCCGCGCAACATCTTCCCGTCGAACATCCAGGGCCTGCCGACCTGGTACGAAGTGCGCGTCACCGAGAAGGGCTACCTCGGCCGGCGCGGCGGCGTCGACATGATGGTTGCGATGAATCCGCAGACCTGGGCCGAGGACGTCAAGGAGATCGAGCCGGGCGGCTATCTCTTCTACGATTCGACCAAGCCCATGCCCTCGTCGATGTTCCGCGAGGACATCAACGTGATTGGCGTGCCGCTGACGGCGATCACCAATGCCACCTACACCGACGCCCGCCAGCGCCAGCTCTTCAAGAACATCATCTATGTCGGCGCGCTCTCCGTGCTGCTCGACATCGACGAGAAGGAGATCCAGCGGCTGTTCGGCGAACAGTTCAAGGGCAAGGAGAAGCTGATCGACTCCAACGTCAAGGCGATGAACCTTGGCCGGGACTGGGTGAAGCAGCATGTCGATCTCGACCTGGTGAAGCTCAAGGTCCGCAAGGCCGACAATGTCGGCGACCGCATCTTCGTCGAAGGCAACAGCGCCGCCGCACTGGGCGCCGTCTATGGCGGGGCCACGGTCTGCGCCTGGTATCCGATCACGCCCTCGTCGTCGCTGGCCGAGGCCTTCCAGGCCCATTGCAAGAAGCTCCGCCACGACAAGGAAACCGGCAAGGCCAAGTACGCCATCGTGCAAGCCGAGGACGAACTGGCCTCGATCGGCATGGTGATCGGCGCGGGCTGGAATGGCTCGCGTGCCTTCACGGCCACCTCGGGTCCCGGCATCTCGCTGATGACGGAGTTCATCGGCCTCGCCTACTTCGCCGAAGTGCCGGCGGTGATCGTGAACGTGCAGCGCGGCGGCCCCTCCACAGGCATGCCGACACGCACGCAGCAGTCCGATCTCCTCTCCTGCGCCTACGCCTCGAACGGCGACACCAAGCATGTGCTGCTGTTCCCCGAGGACCCGCGCGAGTGCTTCGAGTTCACCGCAGACGCGCTCGACCTCGCCGACCGCCTGCAGACGCCGGTGTTCGTCATGACCGACCTCGACATCGGCATGAACCATCGCCTCTGCAAGCCGTTCGCCTGGGACGAGAACCGCGTGCTCGATCGCGGCAAGGTCATGACCGCCGCCGACCTCGACGCCGGCAAGACCTTCGGCCGCTATCTCGACGTCGATGGCGACGGCATCCCCTTCCGCACCTATCCGGGCACGCACCCGACCAAGGGCTCCTACTTCACGCGCGGCACGACCAAGGACGAGTTCGCGCGCTACAGCGAGGAAGGCCCGGTCTATGTGCGCAACATGGAGCGGCTGCAGAAGAAGTTCCACACCGCCGCCAAGATCGCGCCGCAGCCGCTGCGCTATTCCTCGCCCAAGCCGACGCGCTACGGCGTGATCTACTTCGGCTCGACCAGCCCGGCCATGACCGAGGCGCTCGACCATCTCGAGGCCGACGGCAACCACGTCAATGCGTTGCGGGTCCGCTCCTACCCCTTCGCCCAGACGGTCGAGGAGTTCATCCACGAGCATGAGAAGGTATTCGTCGTCGAACAGAACCGCGACGGCCAGCTCCGCACCATGCTGATGAGCGAATTCACGCTCGACGCGCGCAAGCTGGTTCCCGTCCTTCATTACGACGGCACGCCGATCACGGCGCGCTTCATCGCGGGCGACATCGGCAAGAAGCTCAGTCAATTCAAGGTAGTCTCGTTCGAAAAGGCGGCGTCATGACCTACATCGCCAAGCCCCGGCTTCATCATCCCTCGCTGGTCAAGAACAAGGCCGGCTACACGCGGCGCGACTATGAAGGCGCCGTCTCTACGCTTTGCGCCGGCTGCGGCCATGACTCGATCAGCGCCGCGATCATCCAGGCCTGCTACGAGCTCGATATCCTGCCGCACCAGGTCGCCAAGCTCTCCGGCATCGGTTGCTCGTCCAAGGCGCCGACCTACTTCGTGGGGGCCAGCCACGGCTTCAACACCGTGCACGGCCGCATGCCGTCGGTGATGACCGGCGCCAACCTCGCCAACCGCGACCTGATCTATATGGGTGTCTCCGGCGACGGCGACTCCGCCTCGATCGGCCTCGGCCAGTTCGCGCACATCATGCGCCGCGGCGTGAACATGACCTACATCGTCATGAACAACGGCGTGTACGGCCTGACCAAAGGCCAGTTCTCGGCGACTGCCGACAAGGGCTCGATCAGCAAGAAGGGCGTCGCCAACTCCGACTCCTCGATCGACATGGTGTCGCTGGCCATCCTGATGGGCGCCACCTTCGTGGGCCGCTCCTTCTCCGGCGACAAGCACCAGCTCGTGCCGCTGATCAAGGCGGCGATGGCGCACAAGGGCGCGGCCTTCCTCGACGTCATCAGCCCCTGCGTGGCCTTCAACAACCACGCCGGCTCGACCAAGAGCTACGACTATGTGCGCGAACACAACGAGGCGCTGAACCGCGTCGACTTCATCGAGGGTCGCGAGGAGATCACCACCGCCTACGAACCGGGCACCGTCACCACGGTGCAGCAGCATGACGGTTCGTTGCTGCGCCTGCGCAAGCTCGGCGAGGACTACGACCCGTCCGACAAGGTCGCCGCCATGAAGCGTGTCCAGGAAGGCATGCATGCCGGCGAGGTCGTGACCGGCCTTCTCTACGTCGATCCGAGCCCGAAGGACCTGCACGACAACCTGAACACGGTCGATGCGCCGCTGAACACGCTGGAGGCAAAGGACCTCTGCCCCGGCACCTCGGCGCTCGACCGCATCAACGCCGGGCTGCGCTGACGCTCATCACTGCCACCGCAGTGATAGGGCCAACAATGGGCCGCGTTCTTCTGGCGATTGCCGCCGCTCTTCTGGGCGCAGTCGTCGGCGCTGGCCTGCTCGCCATGGCGCTCGCCATCATCTTCACGGCGGTCTGGGGCGGCTTCGAAGGCTCGGCCGCGATGGGCGGCGTCACCGTCGGTTTGCCGCTCGGCGCCATCGCGGGATTCGTAATCGGAGGCTGGCTGGTCCTGCACTTCTGGAAGCCAGCGCCCAAGCCGCCCGTCAGTTAGAGGTCGACCCGCTCCTCGGCGACCGACTTGCGCTTGTCCATGTTGAAGCGGCCGGCATAGATCGGCCGCTCGCCGGTGGACGGCCCGGGATACTGCACGATCAGGATCTCGCCGCCGGTGTCGGTATGGAACTCGCCCTCGAAATGCGGATCGGGATGATAGAGCATCGTACCGGGCGGGCAGAGCCGGCCGTCGATCTTGAACTCGCCCTTCAGCACGAACCAGACCTGCGCGAAGCCGTGATAGTGCTCGGGGTGATACGCACCCGGCTCAAGTCGCAGGATACCGGCGTTGGGCTCGGTCGGGCTCTCGGGCCGCGGATGGAACAGCATCTTGCCGGTCTCGCCGGGCCAGCGGATCGTTTCCCAGTCGATCTCGTCGAGGTGGCGTACCTGATAGGGCTTGTGATCGCGCCGCGAGGCCTCTCGTTCCGTGCCCAGTGCGGCGTTGGTCTGGGTAGTGTCGGGAACATGCTTGCTCATGGCTTATGTTTCCTCCTTGGTCGTTGTCGCAGAAAGACGCCACCAATCCGGCACGTCCGAGGCGTCGGCCGGCCGCGCCACCGTCATCAGCATCTGTGCCTGGCCACGGCCGGCATTCTCGGCACGGTGCGGTTGCTGGGAATCGATCAGGATGCCGTCGCCGGCCTTCAGGCGGTACTGGGCATCCCCGACATGAAACAGCACCTCACCCGACAGCACGTAGCAATGCTCCTGGCCGGGATGGGAAACCGTGGTCGCCATCCCCTTCGCGCGCGGGAACACGAGATGAAACACTTCCATGCGATCGAGCGGCGCGCCGCCACCGAGGTGGCGCCAGCGATACCCGGTCGCCGCCACCTCCTGGAGATCGCCTGTGTCGGCACGATGCACGGCGACCCGCGTCTTGGCAGGCGCACTGTCGCTCGGGAACAGTTCGTGCAGGCCAAGCCCCAGCACGTCGGCAAGCTGGATCAGGTTGGCAATCGAGGCCGCTGCCTGGCCGCGTTCGAGCTTGGAGAGAAAGCCCTCCGATACGCCAGCCTGACGGGCCACCGAAGCCAAGGTCAGCCCCGCCCCCACACGCGCTGCGCGGAGCCGGCGGCCGATGTCCTGGGTGGTACGGGCAATCTTGTCCATGCGTGGAGGATGAGCCTGTCTTTCATATAAGGCAAGTTTTCTTTCTCTTTAGGAAAGCTCGTTATCCCAGCCGTTCCTGCGTAAGCTCACTCCCCATGGACGAGATGACAAAGGGCTTCCGCCTGGGCGACGGCACGTTGGTGTCCTGGGGCACGCGCTTCGACGAGGTCGTGACGGACTTCGAGAGCACCGGCTACGCGAGCCGCGACCTGCCCTGCGTCGCAGCCTATGGCTTTACCACGCGCTGCCTTGAAGTAACGGCGCCGCGGCCCGACCGGCCGATCCTCACCGTGGCCTACGAACTCGCCGACACCGGCGTGCCGATCAAGGACCTGTTCGCCCAGCTCGTGATCAAGCTCGGCATGCCGGGCGAGATCGAGCGCGACGAGACGTCGGACTACATCCATTCGTCGAGTCACGTCGTGCTCTACGCCAGCTGGCAGAAAAGAGGCCGACCGATCGGCGTCTCTTTCTACGGTGCGCCCCGCGAGTCGGCCTTCGGCGACGGCATCGGCAAGCTCTATGTAAGCTGGGGGGACCTCGATGCCGCCGCGGCCCCGTGGAAACCGGCGTGGCTTGCCGCCAACGCCGCGCTGGCGCAAGCCGCGCTCAACCCCGGCAAGGTCCAGCTCTTCTCGGTGCAGTACGACACGCGGGTCTTCCCGCAGGACGACCCCAAGCGCGCCAACGATCTCTGCCTGAATTCGCCCGAAATCCTCGACACGCCGCAACCGATTGCCCGGCAGCTCGACGACAAGCGCTTCGCGCTCTGGAGCGATCAGACCGGCGCGCGCTGGCACCTCTCGACGCGCACCGATACGATCGTGCTGGGCGGGCCGGATACGTCCCTCGTCCGCATCACCCAGCTCGAGCCGGCACGCGGTGGCGGCTCGGCCACCATCGATATCGGGCACTGGTGGGTGCGCGATGCCTGGAAGTCCCGCTCCATCGCCGACGCCGAGCGCGCACTGGAACGCGTGCCCGGCCTGACCTTCAACCGCTCCTCAGGTCACGACGCTTAAGGTTCCCGTCTCGCCGGGCTTGCGATTGAGCACGAGCTGGCGCTGGTGCCACTGCTTCAGCGACGGGCGGTGGCCGATGGAAACGATGGTGGTGGCGGGCAATCGCTCCTTCAGCACGCCGTAGACCGCCGTCTCGTTGGCCTCGTCGAGCGAGGCGGTGGCCTCGTCGAGGAACAGCCAGTCGGGCTTGAACACCAGCGCGCGGGCGATGGCCAGCCGCTGCTGCTCGCCACCGGAGAGCGTGTTGCTCCAATGCGCTTCTTCGTCGAGCCGGCTGGCGAGATGGCCGAGTTGGGCCGCTTTCAATGCGTCGACGATCTCCGCGTCGCTCGCCTTGGACTCGACGTCGGGATACTTCACCGCGTCGCGCAAGGTGGCGATGGGGATGTACGCCTTCTGCGGCAGGAACAGCACCCTGGCGCCCGCGGGTACCCGCACCTCACCCTTGCCGAACGGCCAGATGCCGGCCAGCGCCCGGAACAGCGTGCTCTTGCCCGAGCCGCTGGTGCCCGTGATCAACGTCGAGGTGCCCTTGGGCAGGACGAGGTTCAGGTCGGTCAGCAGCTTCTGACCGTTGGGCAAGGCTAGATCGACGCCGGCGGTGCCGACATCCGCACTTCCCGTCGTAGGTTTGACGGCGATGGCATCGGTCGGCTTGTCATCAATGGCGGCCTGCAGGCCACGCAGACGCTCCATCACCGCCTTCAGCTCGGCCACATTGGTGTAGTTGTCGATGAAGAAGGACAGCGCCGACTGAACCTGGCCGAAGGCCTGGGCGGTCTGCATCACGACGCCGAGCGTGATCGCGCCGGCGAAGAACTTGGGTGCCGTCACGATGTACGGGAAGATGATGGCGAGCTGGCCGTAGCCGATTTGATAGAAGACGAGCTGCAGCTCCGTCACCAGCACGCGCCAGGTGTTGTTGAAGACATCGGTGAAACGGGCGTCGAGCACTTCGGCTTCGCGTGGCTCGCCGCGATAAAGGGCAATCCCCTCGGCGTTCTCGCGCACGCGGATCAGGCTGAAGCGAAAGTTCGCCTCGTAGCGCTGCTGCATGAAGTTGAGCGGGATCAGGCGCCGCCCGACCAGGTTGGCAAAGTAGGTGCCGAAGAAGGCGTAGATGAGCGCGGCCCAGACCATGTAGCCAGGTATCGTGATGTCGATCCCGATGGGCGCCAGCGACAGCGGCCCCGACAGCATCCAGAGGATGATCAGAAAGGACACGAGCGTGGCGACTGCGCTGATGAAGCCCAGCAGCAGGGTCATCGTGTAGAAGCCGAGCAGGCGCAGATCCTCGGCGATGCGCTGGTCGGGGTTGTCGACCTTGCGTGCAAGCTCGATGCGGTAGTAGCCGCGGCCGTCCAGCCAATGGCCGAGATAATGCCGCGTCAGCCACCGTCGCCAGCGCAGCCGCAGATACGGGCTGACCAGGCCGCGCGCCACGCCGAAGAAGATGGCGAGCGCCGCGATCCAGCCGAACGCGATCATCTCGGTCCAGAACGCCGCCTCGTTCTTGTTCTGCAGGGAGTCGTAGAAGCGCCGGTTCCATTCGCTGAAGGCCACGTTCACCGAGACGCTGGCCAAGGTCAGCCCGATGGCTCCTGCCAGCAGGATCAGCGCGATCCAGCGCTCCTCGGAGCGGAAATAGGGGATGGTGAGCCGCCACCAATCCCCGAAGAACGAGCCAACGCTTTTCATGCCGAGATCCTTTCGGCCGGCACAGTAACCTCACACCCCGCTGGGCAGCCAGAGCGCGATCAGAGGGATAGCCGCGCGGCCAATCCGTCGCAGAGCGATGCAAGGGCGACGTCGGCAACCGGCCACTGTTTCATACTGGCCCATGACAAGCGCGTCGGCTGGGTTTATAGCGCGGCACAATGGACGCTACTTCGCTCGCCTCCCGCCGCGCCGCACTCGATGTGCTGGTCGCCTGCCTCGACAAGGGGCAACCGCTCGACGACGCACTGTCGCGGCATCAGGGCTTTGCCGGCCTGGATCCGCGCGACCGCGCCTTCGTACGCCTCCTGCTGGCCACGACTTTGCGCCGGCTGGGCGAAATCGAGGAAGCGCTGGCCGGCCTCATCGAGCGGCCGCTAGGAGGTGCCAACGCCGCCGGCCGGCAGATACTGCGTCTGGGCGCGGCCCAGCTCCTTTTCCTTGGCACGCCGCCGCATGCCGCCGTCGATACCTCCGTCCGCCTGGCCGAGGATGCCCGCCTGCCGCACCTCAAGGGCCTGATCAACGCCGTGTTGCGCCGGATCAGCCGCGACGGCTCGGCCCTCATGGGCGATCGCGACCCCGCTCATCTCAACACGCCGCAATGGTTGTGGGAGAGCTGGGCCGACGCCTATGGCGAAGCGGAAACCCGCGCCATTGCGGCCGCGCATCTGATCGAGGCACCGCTTGACCTGACGCCGCGCTCCAATGCCGATTTCTGGGCGGGCCAGCTCGAGGCGGAGAAGATGCCGACCGGCACCCTGCGCCGCTTCGGCGGGGGCGCGATCACCGAACTGCCGGGCTTCGCCGAGGGCGCATGGTGGGTGCAGGACGCCGCCGCGACCCTGCCCGCGCGCCTGCTGGGCGACATTGCCGGCAAGAGCGTCGCGGACCTCTGCGCTGCGCCCGGCGGCAAGACGATGCAGCTCTGCGCTGCCGGCGCCACCGTTACCGCCGTCGACATTTCCGCGCGCCGCATGACGCGGCTTGGCGAGAACCTGGCGCGTGCCGGGCTGACGGCGGAACTGGTGACGGCCGACGCCAGCAAGTGGGCGCCCGGCCGGACCTTCGATGCCCTGCTGCTCGACGCTCCCTGCTCCGGCACCGGCACCCTGCGCCGTCATCCCGACATCGCCTGGCTGAAGGACGAAGAGGATGTGGGCCGTCTCACCCTCACCCAGGATCGATTGCTGATGCATGCCACGGAGCTGCTGAAGCCCGACGGCATGCTGGTCTATGCCGTCTGTTCGCTGCAGGAAGACGAAGGCCCCGCTCGTTTCAAGGCTCTGCTGGGCCGCGACAAGCGCCTGCGCCGCGTGCCGGTCGAACCCGTAGAACTGCCGGGGCTCGAAGCGGCGATCACCCGGGACGGCGACGTCCGAACGCTGCCGTCGATGTGGCCTGATCGCGGCGGGCTCGATGGGTTCTTCATCGGAAGAGCCGTTCGGGTTTAGGACGCGGCGTTTCTCAGCCGCGTTCGTCAGGCCGCAACGTCAGCACTGACACACCTGACGCCGTCACGGTGACGGTGTGCTCGAACTGGGCCGACAGCGAGCCGTCTTCTGTCACGACCGTCCAGCCGTCGGCTTCAGTGCGCACGTCGCGTCGGCCGCGGTTGAGCATCGGTTCGATGGTGAAGACCATGCCCTCGCGGAGCGCGAGGCCGGTTCCCGGGCGGCCGAAGTGCAGGATGTTCGGTTCCTCGTGCATCTCGCGGCCGATACCGTGGCCGCAATATTCGCGCACCACCGAATAACCATACCGACTGGCGTGTCGTTCTATGGCAAAGCCGATGTCGCCCAATCGCGCACCCGGCCGCACCGCACGGATACCGCGCCATAGCGCATCGTAGGTCGTCTGGACCAGCCGCTTGGCCGCGGGCTCGACTTCGCCCACCAGATACGTCTTGCTGGAGTCGGCGATATAGCCGTTCTTCTCCAGCGTAATGTCGAAGTTCACGATGTCGCCCTCACGCAGTACCACCGTCGCCGACGGCATGCCGTGGCAGACTACGTCGTTCACCGACGCGTTCAGCACATAGCGGTAGCCATACTGGCCCTTGCTCGCCGGCCGCGCTTGGAGATCGTGCACGATAAAGCGCTCGACCATCGCGTCGATCTCGAGCGTCGATTTGCCGATTAGCGGCGTACGATCGAGCATCACGAACACCGACGCCAGCAGGCGGCCGGACTCGGCGAGTAATGCCACCTCCTCCGGCCGCTTGGTCATCTATCGTTCACCGCCAGCGAGGGCGCGGCAACGCCCGCCGCGCGCAACTCACGCTCGATGATCTCGGTGAACGGGATGGTCGGATGGGTTTCGCAGAGCATGCCGATCTTGATCCAGTAGGCTGCCTGCGCGTTGATCGACCGGCACGACACCTTGCTCGCGCGGCGCACCTGTTCGTGCAGATCATCCTCTATGTTCACAATGCCCATCGTTCCTCGCTATATGAATCGTATACGTTTCATATATGAAGAATTCAATGCAAAATTGGAAAATCTCAGGAATGACCGTGACGACCGCGATCACCGCCTTCGACCATTCTCCCGATGGCGGCCGCGGCCTGAGCGGGCGGCTTACCCAACTGATGTCAACGCGCTCGCTGGTTGAGCGCTACTTCTTACGGGCCAACGCGCGATACTTCTGACGCTCGACGTGGCCGAGGTAGAGGCCGGAGCTGACGATCACCGCAGCGCCGATCCAGGTCCAGAAATCGGGAATGTCCTGGAACACCAGGTAGCCGAGGAGCGCCGCTCCCAGGAGCTGCATGTAGTTGAACGGCGCCACGACCGCGGCCGGCGCCTGGCTGTAGGCGATCGTCAGGAAGTAGTGCCCCACGCCCGCCATCACGCCCATGCCGGCGAACAGCAGCCAGTGCCAGCCGAGCGTCGGCGTCACCCAATCGAAGGGCAGCAGCGGAGCCGCCGCCACCGTGCCGACGATCGTCGCCATGGTAGCCGATGCGTCTGGCCGCTCGGTCTGGCCGTAGCGCCGCGAAAAGAGCTGGTAGAGCGAACTGCAGAGCGTGCTGGCGACGATCAGCAGCGAGTGCCACTCGAAATGGGCATGCCCCGGCCGCACCACGATCAGTGCGCCGACGAAGCCGACGGCGCAGGCCGCCCAGCGACGCGGGCCGACCGGCTCGCCGAGGAACTTCGACGAGAGCGCCGTCACCACCAGCGGGCTGGTCAGCGAGATCGACGCCGCCGTCGCCAAGGGCAGATAGACGATGCCGTGGAAGTACAGGAACGACGAGGCGAACAGCAGCAGGCCGCGCACAATCTGGCTCGGCACGTTGTGCCAGCGAAACAGGTTCATCCCGCTCTGCGGCAGAAACAACACCAGCATGAAGATGAAGGCAAAGGCGTAGCGGCCCCAGATGACCTCGATGACCGGAAAGGTCTGGCTCAGCGTCTTGGAGATTGCATTCAGGACCGAAAAACAAAGAACTGAAAAGATGATGGAAAGAATGGCCCGCAGGGTCCGGTCCACCGGCGGGGGCGCGTCGCTCTTCATCTTTGCAACCTAACGATTGGCGTCGCGTGAGCAAGTGCAGCATCGGACTACGCCCTCCTGCCAATTGCATAGATCGCGCTCCGAAACGACAGACATCGTGCAAGCAGTGTGCCAGCGGTGGCGCTAAGGCTTCTGTTCTTCCTTCAGCTCTTCCGCGCTCGGCCACAGGAGCAGGGACACGAGCATTAGGATGCCGAGCCCGCCGGTGATGCCCGCAAACCGGTCGATACCCGGCATGATGCTGGCAGGCGGCGAGGCGCCCTGGATCATGGTGATGACGAAGACGAAGGCGAACTGCGTGCCGACATAGCCCACGCCGTGCCTGCCGACCTGGATGTGCATCCCGACCCAGACCACCGCGGCGATCATCGCAAGCCACCAGATGAACGACTCGACCTGCAGGGCAAGACAGGCCAGCGCGACGACACCGCCGAACAGGCAGCCCATGAATCGATGCAGCGACTTCTCGGCAACCTGATGTCTGGTGCTGACGCCGGAGTCGGCAATCAGCGGGGCGGCCATCACGACAGCAATGGTGATCGCCATCTCGGTCACGTCCGGCAGGTTCATCAGGATCCAGAGTTCCAGCACGACGACGACGGCGATCGCCGACCGGACGCCGTGCAGCACCGAGGGCCATTGCGCCCCCAGCAGATGGCGCCACCCTGGTGCAGTGGGCGGGCGATCGGCATGCCAGTCCTGCAGGACATTGGCGACGACAATGGCGGAACCGACACCGACCGCGACGTCGATCACGCGATAGACGGCAAGCTGAAAGGCCTGCGTCGGATCGTTCAGGCTCGAGAGCAGCACCAGGCTCGACGTGATCGACATGAACATCCAGGCCAGCCCATGGGGACTGACCTGCATGGCAATGACGCCAAACGCCGTCATCGCGGCAAGGAATATACAAAGGGCGAGGTGATCGTACGGCAACCAGCGCGCCATGACGAAGCCGATCGCCGCACCGGCAATCGTCCCCGTCAGGCGCAAGAGGCCGCGCCGCACGGAAGCGGCGCCCGTCGACATCAACGACATGAATCCGCTGATCGCCACCCACCACGGCGCCTCCAGCTGAAGCGCGAGCGCCAGGGTCGTCGACAGGATCACCGAAGCCGCGGCAACGAAACCTTGCCGCGTTTGCGCGGGATTCGTTCCCAGCTCCTTCAGCTCTTTCCAGAAGCCGGAGAGCGTCTTATCGACCATCCGGCCGCCTTCGGCGAAATCCTCGATCACGCCACGCGCGAAGGACATCTTCACGGGAAGATCACCGTCCGCGCATCGGCGCCCATGTAGAGCTTGAACTCGTCCGGCTTGTCGACGAGGACGATGGTTACGGGAATGCGGCGCTGCAGGCGGATCCAGTCCGTGGTCGGCGCGACATAGGGCAGAAGCATGTCCGGCCCCGGATTGCGGCTGATGCCGCGTGCAATGCCGGTGATCTTTGCGCGATGCCAACGCCAGGGCTCGCTGTCCAGCCACACCCAGGCGGTCTGGCCGATCTTGAAGTCGCGGATGTAGTACTGCTTGTAGTTGGCCATGATGCGCCAAGCATCGGAATCGACAATGCCGATCATCGGCACGTCGATATTGGCGGTGTCACCGGGCTGCAAGGTCAGGTTGGTGATCGTGCCGTTGACCGGCGCGAAGACCCGCGTGCGATCCAGTTTCCATTGTGCCGTGGCGTTCTCGGCGATGGCGACCTCCAGGGCGGCCTGGTGCGCCACGATGCCGGTCTGCGCCTTGGATATAGCGATCTGGCTGATCGTCATCTCGGCCTGGGAGCGGCGCAGCTCGTCGTTGGCCCGATCGAGCTCGGCGCGCGGCGCGTACTCGTTCTTGGCCAGATCGGCGTAGCGCGCCTGTTCCTGCGCTGCGTAGACGTTTGCCGAGGTCGAGGCCGCAAGGGCGGCCTGCGCCGTGCTGAGCTCCTCCTGGGAAGACTTCAGCAGTGCCCTGGCCTGCTCGATCTGCGCCTTGGTCTGGTTGACGACGAGCTGAAACGGCACCGGATCGATGGTGACGAGCAAGTCGCCCTTCTTGACCGTCTGGTTGTCGACGACATGGACGGCGACGATCCGGCCTGTGATTTCCGGCGCCAGCGCGACGAGATCGGAGCGCACATAGGCGTCGTCCGTGTAGACCACGTAGGAGGTGAAGACTTCCCAGATTATGAAAAGGGCAAGAATTGTTCCTCCGACAAGGAGCAGCCGGTGCAACCGGCTGGTCTCGCGCTTCGTCAGGCCGGTCGGCGGGGCGGTCGGCGCGAAATCCGCTGGTGGCGGAGGTACCGGATTTGGTTGCGGTGTCGGATCAGGTTCGGGAGCTGACGCGGGCGCAGTGACAACCGGCGCGGGTGGCTCAGGTTTCCGAGATACCTCGGCAGGTGCCGGTGGTTGCGGTGGGGTACTGTCAGGCGGCATCGCTCGGGAAAATAGCGCAGCCGGGCTTACAAGCCCATGCTCTTCATCTTGGCCGCCAGTGCCGATACGGAAAATGGCTTGCCGATGAAGTTGACGCCCGCATCGAGCACACCGTGATGAACAATGGCGTTGGCTGTGTAGCCCGTCGTGAACAGCACCTTGAGCGACGGCCGGCGTTCCGTTGCAAGGCCCGCGATCTGACGGCCATTCATGCCGCCGGGCAGCCCGACATCGGTAAACAGCAGCTGGATGTCGTCATGCGCCGCCAGCACGCGCAACGCCTCTTCGCCGTCGGCCGCTTGGTAGACGACGCAGCCGAGTTCACGGCAGGCCGCCAGGGCGAATTCGCGCACGATCGGATCGTCTTCGACCACAAGAACGACCGTCCCCGTTCCCGTCTCGGGCGCGAGTGGCTGCAGTTCGACCTCGGCTGCGGCCTCGCCCATCTCGCGCGGCAGGTAGATCTTAACCGTCGTGCCCCGCCCGACCTCGCTGTAGATCTTGAGGTGCCCACCGACCTGCTTCACGTAGCCGAACGACATGCTGAGACCCAGACCAGTCCCCTGCCCTCGCTCCTTGGTCGTAAAGAACGGTTCGAAGGCACGTGCAACCGTCTCCGGCGGCATGCCGGTCCCGGTATCCGAGACGGCGATCATAACGTACTGCCCGGGCACTACTTCGGCGTTGGCTGCAGCATAGGCGTCGTCGAGATGACTGTTCGCTGTCTCGATTGTTAGCGTGCCGCCCTCGGGCATTGCATCGCGTGCATTTATCGCGAGGTTGAGGATGGCGCTTTCGAGCTGCGCGACGTCGGCCTTCGCGCGCCAAAGCCCGCCTGCGAGGACAGTCTCGATCTTGATCTTCTCACCGATTGTCCGGCGCAACAGCTCCGACATGCCGGAAACGATGCGGTTCGCGTCGATCGCTTCTATCTGCAGCGGCTGCTGGCGCGCGAAAGCGAGCATGCGTTGCGTCAGTGACGCCGCACGCGAGACGCCCGTCCTGGCAAGGTCGAGGAAGCGCGTCACGTCCGGCGTGGGTTGTGGCACGCGCCTTCCCACCATCTCGATGGCGCCGCCGATACCCGTCAGCAGATTGTTGAAATCGTGCGCGATGCCGGCCGTCAGCTGGCCGACCGCCGTCATCTTCTGCGATTGCCGCAGGCTCTCCTCGGCAGTCGCCCGACGAATCTGCTCGGTGCGAAGCTGCTCAAGCGCCTCGTCCTGCCGGATAGCACGGCGCGAGGCCACCAATGCCAGAATGAAAAGGGCGATTGTCGCCGGCAGCCCGAAGACCAGGTGAGAGGCCATGCGACGGAGCCAGGTTCTCGTAACCGTCTCTTCGCCATATCCATGCACGACATACAGAGGCAGATCCGCGAGTTTGCGGTACATCACGATACGACGGAGGCCGTCGAAGGAAGAGGCCGGCGTGGCATAGGCGCCGCTTTCCGGCGACGCCGCTATCGCCTTCATGAACCCGCTGTCGGACGCAAGGCGATGCGTTTCGGTTTCCGCAGGATAACGGGCGAGCACTTCGCCGTCCGACTTCACCAGCGCAGCGGTAAAGAGGTTGGTGTCCGCCGCCTCGGCAAATCGCTCGACGAAGTACCGTGGCGAAATCGATACCGCGACGACACCGTTGAACCGGCCGTCCGGCGTTTCACGCCGCTCGCTGTACTGGAAGAAATACCCATCGTTGACCCGACCCCTCATCGGCTCGCTGATGTGCCGCCGTTCGGCACGGTCGCGATGAGCGATGAAATAACTACGGTCGGCCGCAATCAGCCCCGTCGGCAGCGGAAAGTTACGCGCCGATACCAGAGGCGCGCCCTGCTCGTCGATTACGAAGACGTTCTGGATCTGGCGCAGCGGCTCGACCAGCCGGCGCAGACGGTCGTGGAGCCGTTGCTCGTTTGTCCTGATGGCTTCGTTGCTGAAGTCGTCGACGATCTCGGCGACATTCGCCGCGACGAGATAGCCGGTCTCGAACGTCGTTGCGACGTTCACATAGAGCAGGTCGAGCGTACGCGCCATACGCTCCTCGGCCTGCTCGCGGACGTCGTTGTAGGTGAGCCAGCTTGCCCCCACGAACAGGAAAACCGGGACGACGACCGTTGCCGCCAGCAGCACGAGCGACGCTTCGGCAGCCGTGGTCCCGCGAAACGTCCAAGTCCGCAGCTTCAGCATCCGTCGCATATCGAACCTAAGGCCCTGCCCCAACCAGAGACGAGACGAACTTCGAAAGTCGGGCGGCACTATAGGGCCTGGGAAACGAATGGACATCCGCCACGCCCGCGGCGTGGCACTTCCGACAATCCCCCTGTGCATCGACCGGGACAGGCCGGATCAGAAATGAACCCTCTGCGAGAGCATTCGACATCCGCGGCTAGTCCGCCGCCTTTGCCACGCTGTGTTGAGGCTTGAACGGCAGGATCGTCGTCGCGCGCACCGCCGGCAACGGCAGGGACGGCGGTTCGACGCCCAAGGCGCGGGCGGCATTCCAGGCCCATCGTGGATCGAGCAGGAACGGCCGCGCGTGCGCGGTGCAGTCGGCCTCGCCGTTGGCGATGATCCGTTCCGCCTGCTCCGGTTCGGTGATCAGCCCGACCGCCCAGGTCTTGATGCCGGCTTCGCGGCGTATGCGGGCCGCAAACGGAACATGGTAGCCGGGTTCGATCTTGATCTTCTGTCCCGGCGCGTTGCCACCCGAACTCACGTCGACGAAATCGCAGCCCAGCCCCTTCAACTGGCGCGCGGTCTCGACCGTATCCTCGATCGTGACACCGCCCTCGACCCACTCGACGGCCGACAGCCGGATGCCCAGCGCCTTTTCGGCCGGCCAGATCCTGCGAACAGCCTCGAAGACTTCGAGCGGAAAGCGGCGCCGCTTCTCCATCGTGCCGCCGTATTCGTCGGTGCGGTGATTGCTGAGCGGCGAGAGGAACTGGCTGAGGCAGTAGCCGTGGGCACCGTGCAGCTCGATCACGTCGAAGCCCAGCCGGGCGCTGCGCTCCGCCGCCGCCACGAAAGCCTGCTTCACGCGCTTCAGGCCCACGCTATCGAGCGCCACCGGCGTGTGCCACTTGGCGGCCGGATCGTAAGGCAGCGCCGAGGCCGAATAGGTGGTCCAGGGAAGGTCAGGGGCATCGGCCTGCGTAAGCGGTCCGCCGCCCTTCCAGGGCCGTTGCGCCGAAGCCTTGCGCCCGGCATGGGCCAACTGAACGCCGAGCTTCACGCCGGGCATCCAGCCCCTCACCCAGTCGATCACCGGCTTCAGCGCCGCCTCGTTCTCGTCGCTGTAGAGGCCGAGGCATCCCTGGGTGATGCGGCCCTCGCGCTCGACATGCGTCGCTTCGAGGCACAGCAGGCCCGCACCGGACATGGCGAGCATGCCGTAGTGCACCTGATGCCAGGGCTGCGCGCTGCCGTCGACGGCGGAGTACTGGCACATCGGCGAGACGACGATGCGGTTGGGCAGCGTGACGCCGCCGAGCTCGACAGGAGTGAAGAGTTGGGCGGTCATGCTGTTATCCCGGTGTGATCAGCCGTTGATGGAAGGGCCGGCCTCGTGACCCAGCCATTCCTCGATGAGGCGGCGGGCAATCGAATCGCGGCGCGGCATGAAGAAGGAGCCGTCCTTGGGCAGGTTCTCCGGCTTGAGGTCCTCGCGGCTCATCCAGCGCGCGCTCGCCAGCTCGTCCTCGTTGACGGTGAAGTCCAGCGACTCGGCTTCGGCGTGGAAGCCGATCATGACCGAGGCCGGGAACGGCCAGGGTTGCGAGGAACGGTACGTCACGTTCTTCACCTTGACCCGGACTTCCTCGTAGACCTCGCGCGCGACGGCATCCTCGAAACTCTCGCCCGGCTCGACGAAGCCCGCGAGGGTCGAATGCATGCCGCGCGGGAACTGCTTGCCGCGGCCCAGCAGGCACTTGTCGCCGTGATGGACCAGCATGATCACCGCCGGATCGGTACGCGGAAAATGCTCCGTCTTGCAGGACTCGTTGGTGCACATGCGCACGTGACCGCCGCGCGTGATGCGGGTCGGCGACCCGCAGACGCCGCAGAAGCGATGGCGGCGATGCCAGTAGGTCATGCCGCGGGCATAGGCGAGGATCGATCCTTCGCGCGCGAACAGCAGCGCACCCACCTGGCGCAGATCGACGAACTCGCCCATCTCGGTCAGGGGCGTTTCGAGGCCGGTCACGTCGACGGCGAAATAGGGCGTGCCTTCGACATAGCCGAGGAAGATCTTGGTCTCGCTGGAACTGACGACGGCCCTGGCCATCATGCCCTGGAGGAACACCGGCTCCGGGTTGCCCCCGGTCTTCACCAGGTTCCTCTCGGTATCGATCGGGACGAACCGCGCCGCGCCTGACGACGCCAGTTCGATCATGCGCTCGTCGTTCTCGCGCTCATGGGAAGAGCGGTCGATTTCGGCGCTGGAATAGGGGTTTCTTGGTCTCTGCATAGGGCGCGGACGGTGCCACAGCGAGGGCGGGACCGCAATAAATCCGGGCCTTCTGCATCGCGAGGGGACGCAATGCCGGCCTGCGCAACCAACTGCCACGGGCCGGCGCGCGGTCCTCTACTCCAGCGCGGCGGCGAGGACCTGGGCGACGTGCAGCGCCTGGCGGTCGGCGCCGTCGGCGATCTGGTGGCGGCAGGAGGTGCCGTCGGCCACGACCAGCGTATCGGCATCGGCCTTGCGCACGGCCGGCAGCAGCGACAGCTCGGCCATGGCCATCGAGGTTTCGTAATGCTCGGCCTCGTAGCCGAAGCTGCCGGCCATGCCGCAGCAGCTCGACTCGATGGGCGTCACCTTGAGATCGGGCACCAGGCCCAGCACTTCCTGTACCGCGCTCATCGCCCCAAAGGCCTTCTGATGGCAGTGGCCGTGCAGCAGCGCCGTCTTTTCCCGCAGCGGCTTGAGATCGAGCGCCAGCCGGCCTTCCCGCTTCTCGCGGGCAAGGAATTCCTCGAACAGCACGGCGTTGTCGGCCACGACCTTGGCGTCCTCGCCGAGATTCATCGCCAGGAACTCGTCGCGCAAGGTGAACAGGCACGAGGGTTCGAGCCCGATGATGGGCACGCCCTTGACGGCGAAGGGACGGAGCGCGTTCAGGAGTCGCCTGCCCTCGCTCCTCGCCCGCTCGACCTGGCCGGTCGAAAGATAGGTGCGACCGCAGCAAAGCGCCGGCGCCCCCAGGGTCGGCCAGGCCACCGCCACCTTGTGGCCGGCAGCCGTGAGCACGCGGCGAGCGTCGTGCAGGATCTCCGGCTCGAAATTGTTCGAGAAGGTATCGGCGAAGATCACCACCGTCGCGTCACGATCGTCGACCTCGGTGGTGGTAAGGAACGTGTCGCCGCGCCATTGCGGCAGACGGCGCTGCTTCGCAAAGCCCAGATAGCTCTGCACGAACCACGCCGCGTTGAACAGCCAGGGGAGCCGCCGCGCCCACGGTGCCATCGACGGCACGGCGCCGATCATCCGGTCGCGCCAGGTGAGGCCGCGCGCCATGGTCCGCGCCGACTTCACCTCGATCTTCATGCGCGCCATGTCGACGCCGGTCGGGCAATCGCGCTTGCAGCCCTTGCAGCTCACGCAAAGGTCCATCGCCGCGGCGACATAGTCGGAGCGCAACGCTTCGGACCCGAGCTGGCCGGAGAGCGCAAGCCGAAGCGTGTTGGCACGGCCGCGCGTCAGATGCTTCTCGTCGCGGGTCACGCGGAAGGACGGGCACATCGTGCCGGCGTCGAACTTCCGGCAATGGCCGTTGTTGTTGCACATCTCGGCAGCCTTCGCGAAGCCGCCAGTGCTGTCGCCGCCGCTGCCGGGTTCGGTCAGGGCCTCGGTGCGCGGATCGTTCTGGACGTTCCATGCCGACCAGTCGAGCGCGGGCGTATAGTCGATGGTCTTGTACCCCGGCTTGAAGCGGAAGAGGTTGCGATCGTCCATGCGCGAGGGCCGCACGATCTTGCCGGGATTGAGGATGCCTTGGGGATCGAACAGGTCCTTGACCGTCTCGAAGGCCTTGGTGAGACGCGGACCGAACTGCCATCCCACCCATTCCGAGCGCACCAGCCCGTCGCCGTGCTCGCCGGAATAAGCGCCCTTGTATTCGCGCACGAGGGCCGACGCCTCCTCGGCGATGGCGCGCATCTTGGTGGCACCCTCGCGGCGCATGTCGAGGATCGGCCGCACATGCAGCGTGCCGACCGAGGCGTGGGCATACCAGGTGCCCTTCGTGCCGTGCTTCTCGAAGACATCGGTGAGGCGCTGCGTGTAGTCCGCGAGATGCTCCAGCGGTACGGCGCAGTCCTCGATGAAGGAGACGGGCTTACCGTCGCCCTTCATCGACATCATGATGTTGAGACCGGCCTTGCGAACCTCCCAGAGCGCGGCCTGCGGACCGGGCTCCGGCATCTCGACGACACTGCCCGCCATGCCGAGATCGCCCATCAGCTCGACCAGCCGCGCGAGATCGCGAAGCTGGTCCTCGCGCTCCTCCCCGGCGAACTCGACCAGCAGAATCGCTTCAGGCTTGCCGATCAGCGCCCGCTCGATGACGGGGCGAAAGGCGGGATTGGCACGCGCGAGCTCGATCATGGTGCGGTCGACCAGTTCCACCGCCGCCGGCTTCAGCTTCACGATGTGCTGGGCGCTGTCCATCGCCTTGTAGAAGCTCGTGAAGTTCACGACGCCCAGCGTCTTGTGCTTCGGGACTGGCGCGAGCTTCAAGGTCAGCCGCTCGGTGACCGCGAGCGTGCCTTCGCTGCCAACCAGGAGATGCGCGAGATTGACCGAATTGTCGGTCGTGTAGGGCCGCTCCGACTGCGGAAAGAAGATATCGAGATTGTAGCCGCCGACCCGCCGCAGCACCTTGGGGTACATGCGCTCGATCTCGTCGCGCTCGGCAAAGGCAAGCTCGGCCACCTTGTCGGCAATGGCACGGACCGATGCCGGCATGTCCTCGGGCCGCGCCGAACCGAAGCGCGCCCGCTCGCCGCTGGCCAGGATGGCATCAATGGAGGCGACGTTGTGAACCATGTTGCCGTAGCGGATGGAGCGCGAGCCGCAGGAATTGTTGCCGGCCATGCCACCCAGCGTGCACTGCGCCGAGGTCGAGACATCGACCGGATACCAGAGCCCGTGCGGCTTCAGCCAGGCGTTGAGCTGGTCCAGCACCACGCCGGGCTGCACCGTGACCTGCGCCTTGTTCTTGTCGAACCCCACGATCTCGCGCAGGTACTTCGAGCAATCGATGACCAGCGCTTCGCCGACCGTCTGGCCGCACTGCGAGGTCCCCGCCCCGCGCGGCAGGATCGCGGCCTTGGCATCGCGCGCCACGTCGATGGCAAGCCCGAGATCGGTCTCGTCGCGTGGCACGACAATGCCCACCGGCTCGACCTGGTAGATCGAGGCGTCGGTCGAGTAGCGCCCACGCGAGGCCCTGTCGAAGAGGACCTCGCCTTTGAGAGTGCGTTTAAGATTCTGTTCGAGCGTGCTCAGTCTAGTTTCACCCCGGCCGCCGCGACGACCTTCTGCCATTTCTCGATTTCGGTGCGGATGCGCTTGGCAAAGTCAGCCGGCTTCTCGCCGCCGACCTGCGCGAGCTGATCCTTCCAGATGGTCTGGAGCTTCGGATTGGCCAGCGCCTTGACCACCTCTGCGTACATACGATCGACGATCGGCTGCGGCGTGCCCTTGATGGCCCACAGGCCGTACCAGGTCGACACGAGCCAATTCGGCACGCCGATCTCGGCCGCCGTCGGCATGTCCGGATACTCCGGCACGCGCTTCTGGGTCGCCACCGCAAGGCCCTTCAGCTTGCCTGCCTTGATCTGCTGCGCCGAGGTGCCCATGCCGTCGAACATCATGTCGGCATTGCCGGCAAGCAGGTCCTGCATCGCGGGGCCCGCACCGCGATAGGGTACGTGCGTGATCTCGGTCTTGGTTTCGAGCTTGAACAGTTCGCCCGCCAGATGATGCGCCGTGCCGGCGCCGGCCGAGGCGTAGTTCACCTTGCCGGGATTGGCCTTCACGTAGGCGATGAACTCGGCGGCCGTATTGACCGGCACCTTGCTGGGATTGATCGAGATCACCTGCGGCACCAGCGCCACCATGGTGATCGGCTCGAAGTTCTTCTCCAGATCGTAGTCGAGGTTCTTGTAGATCGACGGGGCGATCGTGTGGTGGATGGCGCCGACGAAGAAGACGGAACCGTCGGGCTTCATCTTGGCGGCCTGCGAGGCGCCCACCGTGCCGCCTGCCCCGCCCTTGTTGTCGATGATGATCTGGCAGCCGAGCTGCTCACCGACCTGGGCAGCCAGCGGCCGCGCGAAGACATCGGTGCCGCCGCCGGCCGGGAACGGGTTGACCCAGGTGATCGTCTGCGGTGGCCAG
Organism: Reyranella massiliensis 521; assembly: GCF_000312425.1. Taxonomy (GTDB): domain Bacteria; phylum Pseudomonadota; class Alphaproteobacteria; order Reyranellales; family Reyranellaceae; genus Reyranella; species Reyranella massiliensis. Next base: position 2,998,537 of record NZ_HE997181.1, read on the forward strand.
CCCTGCTGGGCACGCGCCACCGCGGGTGCCGCCAGGGTGGCGGCAAGCCCGAGCTTCAGCGCATTGCGGCGCGTGGAAAAAGTCGACGTCATTATTCGTTTCCTCCCTCAAGGATCTCACTGTCTTGATTATTCATCGTAGCCAGCACCGCCTGCTGCTTCGCCCGCAGGTGCCGGATGAGGAGATCACGTAGCGCAGCGCCATCGCGCGCGGCAAGGGCTGCGATCATGGAACGATGTTCCGCAACCGCCTGATCCCATTTCGCGCGATTGAGGTTGGAGCGGAAGCGGAGCGCGTGCAGGCGCGCGTTGAGCATCCGGTAGGTCTGGCCCAGCACCGCATTGCCGGCGATGGCATTCAGGCGGTCATGGATGGCGCGGTTGATGCGATAGTAAGCTGGAAGATCGTGCTGGGCATGCGCCGCCTCCATTTCCGCCTGCAACGCGCGCAAATGGACGATATCGCCATCGGTCACCCGGGCGACAGCGAGTTCCCCCGCCAGCCCCTCCAGGGCCGCCATGACCTCGAAGCCATCCCGTACATCGTCCGGCGACAGGGCCACGACCTGCGCGCCGCGATTGGGAAGCTGAACCAGTAGCCCATCGGCGGCCAGCATACGGAAGGCTTCGCGGAGTGGTGTGCGCGAGACGCCCAGCCGTTCGCAGAGCTCGCGCTCGTTCAGCTTGGCGCCCGGCTGCAACCCGCCTTCGATGATCAGGGTGCGCAGCCGCTCGGCCGCCGCCTCCGGCAAGCTCGATCGGGCGATGGGGAAGGAAGAGCCATCCATGTGTCTGGACTCAACTTGGCATATTGTATACAAAATGCAAGTGAACAGTTGGAAAGGCTGAAATCATGCGCCTGAACTCCCATCCGAGCGGCCGTCACTTCCTGCAAATTCCTGGGCCGACCAACGTTCCAGACCGCGTTCTTCGTGCGATGGATCATCCGACGATCGATCATCGCGGCCCCGAGTTCAACGCGTTGGCCAAGAAAATCCTGCGATCTGTCCGGCAAGTTTTCCAGACAAAACAACCGGTTATCATCTATCCCGCATCTGGTACGGGAGCTTGGGAAGCCGCCCTCGTGAACACCCTGTCGCCCGGCGACCAGGTGCTGATGTGGGAGACCGGCCACTTCGCTTCCTTGTGGAAGAAGATGGCCGACAAGCTTGGAATCAAATCAGAATTTATGGGTGGCGATTGGCGCAAGCCGGCCGATCCCGCGGCCATCGAGAAGCGCTTGAAGGAAGACACCGGCCACGCCATCAAGGCGGTCTGTATCGTCCATAATGAGACCTCGACGGGTGTCGTGAGCGACATCTCCGCCGTCCGGCGCGCGATCGACGCCGCCAAGCATCCCGCCCTGCTGCTGGTCGACACGATCTCTTCGCTGGGATCGATCGACTACCGTCACGACGCCTGGGGCGTCGATGTCACGGTCGCGGGCTCGCAGAAGGGCCTGATGCTGCCGCCCGGCCTCTCCTTCAATGCGGTGAGCGAGAAGGCAGTCGCAGCCTCGAAGTCCTCCAAGATGATCAAGGCCTTCTGGGGTTGGGACGAGATGCTGGCGTCCAACGCCAACGGCTGGTTCCCCTACACGCCCGCCACCAACCTGCTCTATGGCCTCAACGAAGCCTGCGACATGCTGCTGGAGGAAGGGCTCGGCGCCGTGTTCGCCCGCCACACCCGCCATGCCGAGGCGACGCGCGCCGCGGTCACCGGCTGGGGGCTGGAGATCCTGTGCAGCGATCCCAAAGCCTATTCGGGCTCTCTGACCGCCATCGTGATGCCCGAAGGCCACGACGCCGACGCCTTCCGCAAGGTCGCCCTGGAGAACTTCAACCTGTCGCTCGGCCAGGGCCTCACCAAGGTCGCGGGCAAGGTCTTCCGCATCGGCCATCTCGGCGACTTCAACGACCTGATGCTGATGGGCACGCTGTCGGGCGTCGAGATGGCGCTGGGCCTGGCCAAGGTCCCGCACAAGACGGGCGGTGCCCAGGCTGCCCTCACCTACCTCCGCGACACCGCGCCGGGCGCACGCCGCGACTAAGGCAACCTCAGTCGTCGCTGAATTCTTCGTTGATGCAGAGGAACAGCCGCGTCACGCCGCTGCCGGAAAGCGGCGGCGAACGATGCACTACGGACACGGCCTTCGCCCGCTGCACGCCCTTGAACAGGCCCACGGCAAAGCGCGGCAGCTCGTTCAGCGCGCCGCGATAGCGCCGCTGCGCGCGCAACGCCCGCGCGGCCTGCTCGAGCGGCGGCCACTGCGTACCGGGGCCCCGATAAGTCGCATTCAGGCGCAAACCGACATAGTCGCGGTGGAAGCGCCAGCAGCCGTCATGGTCGAGGGCTTCGATTCTGAGATCCACACGCGCCGCGCCGGAGATCCGGCCGAAGCTGGCCGCGAGACCAGCCACATCGTCGATCAGGCAAGCACGCGCGGGACAGTCACCGAGATCGGCGTCGTCGCATAACGCGGCGAACTGCGCCGGCACCTCGGCTGGCGTGGCAACGAAGCGGCCGTCAGGCAGCTTCTCCGGCGGCAGAGCGTCGAGCCATGCCGCAAGCCCCGACGGAGCGGGCCGTGCCCACACCGCAAGGGCAACATCTTGATCGACGATGCGGTCGAGGACGGCTTCTTCGCCAGCCTCGACGATCGGCGAACCGGATCCCAGGTTCATCCGATATTTGGTACATTATAACATCATGTACCGTCAACCAACCCATCAGACCACGCCGAACGCCCGCATGGCTTCGGCAACGCGGATGAAGCCTGCGATGTTGGCGCCCAGCACGTAGTTGCCGGGCGAGCCGTATTCGTCGGCGACTTCGGCGCAGCGGTCGTGGATGCCGTTCATGATGCCGGCCAGGCGCTCTTCCGTCGCCTCGAAAGTCCAGGAATCGCGCGAGGCGTTCTGCTGCATTTCGAGCGCGCTGGTCGCCACGCCGCCGGCGTTGGTCGCCTTGCCCGGCCCGAACAGCACACCGGCTTCGAGGAACAGCCGCACCGCCTCGGGCGTGCAGGGCATGTTCGCCCCCTCGCCGACCGCCAGCACCTTGTTCTTCACCAGAGTGCGCGCGTCGCGTCCCGTCAGCTCGTTCTGCGTCGCCGACGGCATGGCGATATCCGCGGGCACGTCCCAGATGCAACCGCCGGGAACGTAGGTCGCACCTGCCCGGCGCTGCTTGGCGTAATCCTCCACCCGGCCGCGCCGCTTTTCCTTGATCTCCTTCAGGAGGTCGAGGTCGATGCCGGCTTCGTCGAGGACATAGCCGTTGGAGTCCGAACAGGCGACGACCTTGCCGCCCAGTTCCGCCACCTTTTCGATCGTGTAGATGGCAACATTGCCAGCGCCCGAAACGATGACCTTCTTGCCGTCGAAGCTCTGGCCGCGCGTGCCGAGCATGCGCTCGACGAAGTAGACCGCGCCGTAGCCCGTGGCTTCGGTGCGGACCCGCGAACCACCCCAGGCCAGGCCCTTGCCCGTAAGCACGCCGGACTCGTAGCGATTGCTCATGCGCTTGTACTGGCCAAACATGTAGCCGATCTCGCGCTGGCCCACGCCGATGTCGCCGGCCGGCACGTCGGTATACTCGCCGAGATGGCGGGACAGCTCGGTCATGAACGACTGGCAGAACCGCATGACCTCGCCGGTCGAGCGGCCCTTGGGATCGAAGTCGGAGCCGCCCTTGCCGCCGCCGATCGGCATGCCCGTCAGCGCATTCTTGAAGACCTGTTCGAAGCCCAGGAATTTCACCGTGCCGAGATAGACCGTCGGATGAAAGCGCAGCCCGCCCTTGAAGGGCCCGAGCGCAGAATTGAACTGGACGCGAAAGCCGCGGTTAATCTGAACGTGGCCGCGGTCGTCGACCCACGGCACGCGAAAGATGATCTGCCGCTCCGGCTCGCAGATGCGCTCGATCAGCGCGTCCTCGGCATAGTGGGGATGTTTCGCGATCACTGCGCCAAGACTATCGAGCACCTCGCGAACCGCTTGATGAAATTCCTCTTCGCCGGGATTGCGGCGCAGTACATCGGCGAAAATCGGCTCCAGCTTCTCATCGAGCATTTCTCTTGGCACTCCTGTCGACATGGGGCCGAGGAGCATCCGCAGATGTGCTCAAGCAAGAGACACAACGACGCACAGAAATGAACCTACGGCGTGAGAGGACCGGGATCGCCGCCGACCGGACGACGCAGGCAGGCGACGTGATGGCCTTCCGCGACTTCGATCAGCGGCGGCACCGTCACCTTGCACTCGGCGACCGCGTAGGGACACCGCGTATGGAAATGGCAGCCGGGCGGCGGCTTGGCCGGGCTCGGAACGTCGCCCTGCACGATGCGCTTGCGCTGGCGGCGTCGCTTGGGGTCAGGCGCGGTCGCCGCCGAAAGCAGCGCCTCGGTGTAAGGATGCAGCGGCTGCGTGAAGAGCGTGCGCTTGGGCGCCAGCTCGACGATGCGCCCGAGATACATCACGGCGATGCGGTGGCTGATGTGCCGCATCACCGCGAGATCGTGGCTGATGAAGAGATAGGCCAGCCCGTATTCTTCCTGCAGGTCGATCAGCAGGTTCAGCACCTGCGCCTGCACCGACACGTCGAGCGCGGAGACCGGCTCGTCGGCCACGATCACGTCGGGATTGACCGACAGCGCCTTGGCGATGCCGAGCCGCTGGCGCTGGCCGCCGGAAAATTCGTGCGCGAATTTGCGCATCGCCTCGGGCCGGAGCCCCACCCGCCGGAAGAGCTGCGCCACCTTCTCGTCGCGCGCCGCGCCCCGGGCGATGCCGAAGTTCTCCAGCGGCTCGCCCACGATCGTGCCCGACGGCAGGCGCGGGTTCATCGAGGAGTACGGATCCTGGAAGATCGTCTGGATGCGCCGGCGATGCGGCCACATGGCGCCCGGCTTGAGATGGGTAATGTCCTCGCCGCCCAGCGCGATGCGCCCGGCCGTCGGTTCGATCAGCTTCAGGACGACTTTGCCGATTGTCGACTTCCCACAACCGGACTCGCCCACCAGGCCGAGCGTCTCGCCGCGACGGATCGAGAAGGAAACACCGTCGACCGCCCTCACCTCCCCGACACGGCGCTGCAGCAGGCCGCCGTGGATCGGAAAGTGCTTTACGAGGCCCTCGACCTGAAGGACGGGCTGGCTATCGAACTTGTCGCTCATGTCGAGGCTCTCACGCGCTCGACTTCCCAGCAGGCCACGGTGTGGCCTGCGCCGCCCTCGACCAGCGGCGGCGCGTCGCGGCGGCACCGATCGGTGGCAAAGCCGCAGCGGGGCGCGAAGGCGCAGCCCACGATCGGCTTGGTGAGGATCGGCACCAACCCCGGAATTTCCTGCAGGCGCGGCCGCGTGCCGGCGGCATCCGCCTCGACATCGAGGCGCGGGATCGCCCGCATCAGGCCGCGCGTGTAGGGATGCAGCGGTTCGGCGAACAACGCTTCGACCGGCGCCTCCTCGACCTTGCGGCCGGCATACATCACCACGACGCGCTCCGTGGTCTCGGCGACGACGCCCAGATCGTGGGTGATCAGCACGATCGCCGTGCCGGTCTTTTCCTTGAGCTCGATCATGAGATCGAGGATCTGCGCCTGGATGGTGACGTCGAGCGCCGTCGTGGGCTCATCGGCGATCAGCACCTGCGGATCACAGGAGAGCGCCATGGCGATCATCACGCGCTGGCGCATGCCGCCGGAAAGCTGGTGCGGATATTCGTCGAGGCGGCGGCGGGCATCGGCGATGCGCACCAGATCCAGCATCTCGCGCGCCCGGTCGCGCGCGGCCGACCAGGGCACATTGAGATGGCGCACGACGTTTTCGGCGATCTGCGTGCCGACCGTAAGCACCGGATTGAGCGAGGTCATCGGCTCCTGGAAGATCATGGAGATGCGATGCCCGCGCAGGCGCTTCATCTCCTCCTCGGAGAGTGTCGTGAGTTCCTCGCCCTCGAACTTGATCGAGCCCGAGGCGATGCGGCCGGTCTCCGGCGGGATCAACCGCAGGATCGACATTGCCGTCACCGACTTGCCGCAGCCCGACTCGCCCACGATGCCCAAGGTCTCGCCGCGCTCGACGTGGAAGGACACGCCGTCGACCGCCCGGACGATGCCGTCCAGGGTACGAAACTGCGTGTGCAGGTCGCGGACTTCGAGGATGGAGGTTCCGGCCATGGTCAGAGCCGCCTCGCCAGCCGCGGATCGAGCCGGTCGCGCAGGCCGTCGCCCAGCAGGTTCACTGCCAGCACGGTGACGGCCAGGAACGCACCGGGGATCAGGATGGTCCAGGGGGCGATCTGAAAGTAGGTGCGCCCCTGGGCGATGATGTTGCCCCAGCTCGGAATTTCCGGCGGCACGCCGGCGCCCAGGAAGCTCAGACCCGCTTCGATCAGCATGGCCGAGGCACAGACATAGGTCGACTGTACGATCAGCGGCGCCAGCGTGTTGGGCAGCACGTGGCGCAGTAGGAGCTTCAGGTTCTTGGTGCCGCCGGCGATGGCGCTTTCGATATAGGGCTGGGCCCGGATCGACAGCACCACGGCGCGCACCACACGCACGATGCGCGGCACTTCGGGGATGACGATGGCCACGATCACGATGCCGAGGCCGGGCCGCGATAGGGTGATGAGCGCGATGGCGAGCAGGATCGAGGGGATCGCCATCAGCCCGTCCATGATGCGCATGACAAACCCGTCGACCCTGCGGAAGTAACCGCAGGCGAGGCCCAGCGCGAGGCCCAGCACGCTCGAAAAGGCCGCCACCGAGAGGCCGACGATCAGGGAGACGCGTGCGCCGTAGATCGTGCGGGAAAAGACGTCCCGGCCGAACTGGTCGGTGCCGAACCACCAGCGCTCCGACGGCGGACGCAGCCGGTTCACGGGCGAGAGCTTCAACGGGTCGTTGGGCGCGATAAAGGGGGCGAAGACCGCCATGACGATCAACGCCACGAGCAGGGTGGCGCCGAAGGCAATGGTGGGATTGCGCCGCACCGCCGTCCACAGCGAGAAGCGGCGGGCAACCGGCAGGTCGAGATCGTCGGCGATAACGGCCATGTCAGTACCGAATCCGCGGATCGAGGAAAGCGTAGGAAATGTCGATGATCAGGTTCACCAGCACCTTGGCGCCGGCAAAGACCAGGATCAGCCCCTGCACCACCGGATAGTCGCGCTTTAGCACGGCATCGACCGTGAGGCGCCCCAGGCCCGGAATGTTGAACACCGTCTCGGTGATGACGACGCCCGAGATCAGCAACGCGATGCCGATGCCGATCACCGTCACGATGGGCACCGCGGCATTCTTCAAGGCGTGCAGCAGCAGCACGCGGTCGGTCGCCAGCCCCTTGGAGTTGGCGGTGCGGATATAATCCTGCGCCAAAACTTCGAGCATCGAGGCTCGCGTGATGCGGGCGATCAGCGCCATGTAGGTGATGCCCAGCGCCACCGAGGGCAGGATCAGGCTCTCGACAAAGGGCCAGAAGCCCTCCCGGATCGGCGAATAGCCCTGCACCGGCAGGAGCTGCCATTGCACGGCAAAGAAGTAGATCAGGATATAGGCCAGCACGAAGGTCGGCATGGCGAAGCCCAGCACGGCGAAGGCCATGGCCAGGCGATCGACCAGCTTGCGCGCCTTCCAGGCCGCCACGACGCCGATGGGAACGGCCAATGCCACCGCCACGAACAGGGTCGAGAGCGTGAGCGCGACCGTCGGCTCCAGCCGCTGGGCGATCAGGCGGGTCACGGCGAGATTCGAGAAGATCGACACGCCCATGTCGCCCTGCAGGAGTTGCCCGACCCAGACGACGAATTGCTCGACCATCGGCCGGTCGAGTCCGAGCTTGGCGCGCACGGCCGCAATCGACTCGGCCGTCGCGTCGTCGCCGGCGATGATCGCAGCGGGATCACCCGGCGCGAACCGCAGCAGGAAAAAGACGAACAGCGCCACCACCGCCATCACCGGCAGGGTGGCGAAGAGACGGCGCACGATATAGGAGGTCATGCGCCGTTACGCTTAGCGGATTTCACTTCTTGGTAATACCCCAGAGCACGGCGAGGCCGGTGTTCGGCACGACGTTGTCGATCTTGTCGCTGCGGAAGGCGATCGGCGTATCCCACTGACCGAACGGCAGGAACACGACCTGCTCCATCGCGCGGGTCTGCAGCTCTTTCGCGATCTTCTTGCGCTCCTCCTCGGTCGCCGCCATGCCGAAAGCATTGCGCAGCTTCTCGACCTCGGGATCGCACGGCCAGCCGAACAGGCCCTTCTCGCAGGCCGCGCCGATCCAGGTGTGCAGGACCGGATTCGACGAGCCGACGCCGCCCGACGTCGTGACGAAGATGTTCCAACCGCCTTGTGCGGGCGGCTCCTTCTTGGCGCGACGCGTCACGACCGAGCCCCAGTCCATCGACTGCGCGTCGACGTTGATGCCGGCTTCGCGCATCGCCTGGACCAGCACCTGCGTGGCCGGCGTGATGGTGGCGTGATCGGTAGCCGAAAGCACGGTGATCGGCTCGCCCTTGTAACCGGCCTCCTTGAGGAGTTGCAGCGCCTTCTTCGGGTTGTACTCCTTCATCAGGTAGCTGCCGCCGTCGTTCTCGTAGGGGCCGCCGCAGGTCAGCAGTCCTTTGCAGACCCGGTAGAACTTCGGATCGCCGACGATGGTGCGCAGGAAGTCTTCCTGGTTGATCAGGTAGTACATCGCCTGCCTCGCCTTCACATTGTCGAACGGCGGGTGGAGATGGTTCAGCCGGATCATGCCCTGCGTGCTGTCGATCTTGCCGGTCTTCATCAGCTTCACGCCGCGTGCCTTCTCGAGCATCGGCAGGAAGTCGTTGGTCGGCTGCTCGTAGAAGTCGATCTCGCCGTTGATCAGCGCCGACATGGTGGTCTGCGGATCGGAAATCCACACCAGTTCGATGCGATCGACCCCGGGGATCTTGGCGCCGGCGAAGGAGGACGGCGCCTCGGTGCGCGGCACGTAGTCCTTGTTCTTGAGATAGACGGCCTTGCTGCCCGGGACCCACTGATCCTTGGCAAACATGTAGGGACCGGAGCCGACTGCTTCCTTGACCTGCTGCTGCGGGTCGGTAAGCGCATCCTTCTCGCGCATGATGGCGGCGATCGAGCTCTGGCTCTTGCCCAGCGACTCCAGCACCATGCCGTAGGGTTCGCGCAGGACCATGGTGAAGGTCTTGTCGTCGACCGGCTCCATCTTGGTGACGAAACCCATCAGACGCTGGCCGACGCCATCCTTGGCGCCCCAGCGCTTCAGCGAGGCGATCACGTCCTTGGTCGTAACCGGCGAGCCGTCGTGGAACTTGAGCCCGTCGCGCAGGGTGAAGGTATAGGTGAGCCGGTCGGGGCTGATCTCGTACTTGCCCACCATCTGGGGCTGCGGCTTCTGGTTGCCGTCGTTGCCGAACAGCGTGTCGTAGATCAGCGCGCCATGGATGTTGGCGATCGTCTGAGTGGTCCACACCGGATCGATGACGCGCACATCGGCGTGCATCACCGCCTTGAGCACCTTTTCCTGCGCCTGCACGTCGGCGGCGGCAAAAGGCACGGCCAGCGCGAGCGCACCGGCGAGAATACGCCTGAACATACGAAAGTCTCCCTTACTCCCCTCACCGAGTATGCAAAGCCGCCGTCGTCCTTGTCCAGCACGACGACGTTGCCGGGGTCAGAAGATCAGCCCGCGCGGCTTTGCATCGGGATCGAGCGGCCAGATCGGGCGCTCGACCTTCTGGTAAGGGACCTTACGATGATCGCGTCGGAGCGGGCCGCTCGATTCGACATAGATCACCTTCTTGGCGATCGGGCCGTAGGCCGCCATGAAGTGATTGGTCGACTTCACCACCACGATCTTGCGCTCGCGCGGATCGATACCGAGGTTGGTGAAGAGTTCGAGGCCGGTTGCCTGCGTGCGATTCGCAATCAGTACGACCTCCACGCCGTCGATACGCACGGCGGCGCAATCGCCTACCGAGACCTGTGTCGGTCCGAAGCTCTGCCAGGCATTGCGCTTGAGTCCGATCACCTCGACCTCAGCATCGACCGGCTGTCCCGAACTCGGCGCGATCTTGCCGCCAAAGCGGAGGCCTATCTTCGCGCCGAGGCCGGCGTCGAAGCACAGGCGCACGGCAATCGGATCCCAGATCGGGCCGAGACATGCATTCTCGACCTTCTTCTCGATCAGATGGCGCAGGATATCGGTATTGTCCGACGGTGCGCCGCCGCCGGCATTGTCGGCGGGATCGGCGATGACCACCGGCAGGTCGTTGAAGGCGACACCCTCGCTCACGCCGGCAGCCACGTCGAACGACGGCGGCTGGGTCTTGCCGCGCAGGCTCACCAGCTCTTCGCCAAGGGTTGTCGCCAGCGCATCGGCCTTCTTCTTGTCGCCGTCCGCAATCACCAGCACGCGCGTACCGATTTCAGGCACGTCGCCGTAGGGAAAGCAGTGGGCGATCGAGACCGACAGGATGCCGTTCTTGCCCTCCATCGCCTTGATGCGGTCGACCAGGCCGCGCATGGGCTGGAGGGTCGTGGGATAGCTCTGGATCTGCCGGCAGTCGTAGACCGACATCACCGGCTTCACCTTGCCGCGCAGCGTGGCGAGAACGAGATCGAGGACGTCTTCCGCCCGCTCGACCACATCGGTGTGCGGAAACTCCTTGTAGAGCACGACGATGTCGGCGCCGGCGATGCGCTTCAGCGTGAGATGGCAGTGCGGATCCAGTTCCACGCCGATCACGCATTTCGGACCGACGATGGCGCGCGCGCGTTCGATGATGTCGCCTTCGACGTCGTCGTAGCCGTGCGCCACCATGGCGCCGTGCAGGCCGAGCAGCAGCCCGTCGACCGGGAGGGCGGCCTTGAGCTGGTCCAGGATCTCGTCGCGCATGGTCTCGTAGTCGGCGCGGTTGGTCGTGCCGGCGGGACTGGCGGCAAAGCAGCTTCCTTCGATCAGCTCGAACCCTTCCGCCTTGGCGCGGGCACGCCCTACGAACAGTGGTGCCGTACACATGCGCGGCGCATCGGCGGGATGTTCGCTGGCCCGGAAGAAGACCGACTCGCGGTAGTTTTCGATGCTGGTGGGGAGCGGAGAGAAGGTGTTGGTCTCGGTGGCGAGCGTGGCCGTGAACAGACGCATGGAACTCCTAGGGGACAGTGCCGGCTGGTAGGGAAATGCAGTGTCGGGCGATGGCGCCCGGGGTGGTGAGCCAGATCGCGTCGCGCTGGGCGGCGATATGCCGGAGCGCGCGCTTGAGGTGTCGCAGCCGGTGCGGTTGACCGACGATATAGGCGTGTAATGCCACGCCCATCACGAGCGGCCGCGCTTGCGACAGCTCCATCATTTCGTCGAACTGGTCGACGATGATATCGGCGAACTGCTCGGCGCCATCCTTGCGGACAACGATCGAGGGAATGTCGTTCACTTCCTGTGGATAGGGCACAGAGAGGATCTTCTTGCCGTCGCGGCAGCGGAACCAGACGGGCTGATCGTCCATGCACCAGTCCAGATGATAGCTGTAGCCGGCATGGGCCAGCACGTCGGGCGTTGCGCGGCTCTGCGATATCCAGGGGCCCAGCCAGCCTTCCGGGGCCTTCCCCTCTTCGTTCGCGATGCGGCTGGTCACTTCCGCAATGAGCTGGCGCTCCTCGGCCTCGCCCAGGATGCCCTGACGCTCGGCATTGGTGCGGCCGTGCCCCACGATCTCGTCGCCGCGGGCGCGGCAAGCGGCCACGAGCTGCGGCGCATGATCGTACATGGCGCTGTTCACGAGCGCCGCCATTGGCAGATCGAGCTGATCGAAGGCGTCGAGCATATACCAGGCGCCGACCCGATTGCCGTAGTCCCGCCAAGCATAATTGAGGACGTCGGGCTGAGGTCCGGCCGGCACCAGCTCGGCGCCCAGGCCTTCGCCAAAGGTGAAATGTTCGAGATTCAAGGCGAAATAAACAGCCAGCCTGCGGTTATCTGGCCACGCGTAATCCTTGCGTCCGCGCAGGGGTACGTAGTCGTAGCGATCGTGAGAACGAAGCTTCATCAGCAAAACGTAGCGTCTGATTTGCCGATGGGCTACGATTTCACCAACGATGAAGAAGCCGCCGGCCTCGCCTGCGGACGATTGTGGGAGGGAATCGAGCGTTGACGGCGACGAGTGCTGCTGCATTGCCTGCGTCTGAAGAGGTCCGTCCGGCGCCCCGCCGGTGGGGGGCGCCATTGTGGGTCGGCGCGCTTCTGATCGTCCTCGCCTTCCTTGTCCTCTATCCACTGCTGATGCTTGTCTTCGGCGCGCTGAGCGACTCCAATCCGGTGGTCGACGGCTTCGGCGCCTTCCGGCCTTCGGCGAAGCACTTCATTGACGTTCTGGGCAACGAGAACGTCCACCTCGCCTTTTTCAATGCCCTGGCGGCCTGCGGTGGCGGCACGATCCTTGCCGTGGTGATCGGACTCGCCTTCTCCTGGATCGTCGTGCGCACCGACACGCCCTTCAAGGGTTTCATCGCCGGCGCCAGCATGATCCCACTCTTCGTGCCACCGCTGGTCGCCGGCGTCGCCTGGGGCATCCTGGGCTCGCCGAAGACCGGGCTGCTCAACACCGTGCTGAAGTGGAGTGGCATCGATTTCCGCTTCGACTTCTACTCGATGTCGGGCCTGATCCTGGTGTTCGGCATCTACTATGCGCCTTACGTCTACATGTTCACCGCCTCGGCGCTGCGGAACATGGACCCGAGCCTCGAGGAAGCGTCCGAAGTTTCCGGCGCCTCGGCCTTCACGACATTGTTCACCGTCACCTTCCCGCTGATTGCGCCGGCGATCCTGGCGGGTTCGCTGCTCTCTTTCGTCGTGATGCTGGGCATCTACGGCGTGCCCGCGGCCCTCGGTGCGCCGGCCAACATCAGCGTCCTCACGACCTACATCTTCAAGCTCACTGCCTGGAGCCCGCCGCTCTACAACACCGCCGCCGCAGTCGCGATCCTTCTCATGGTGGTGACGGCGATCCTCGTCTGGGCGCAACAGCGCGTGCTTTCGGGCAAGAGCTTCGCCACCGTGGCCGGCAAGGCTTTCCGGCCACGTGCCCTGCAGCTTGGCCGCTGGCGCTGGTTCACTTTCAGCCTGGCGCTCCTCTACATCTTCGTGGTCGTCGTGCTGCCGACCCTCGCGTTGATCATCGCCGCCTTCCGAAAGTTCCTGTTCATCAAGGATTTCGACGCGCTGTTCGACGCCAGGGCCTATAGCTGGGTGCACTTCAACAGCGTGTTCGACAATCCGCTGACCATGCTGTCGATCTGGAACACCATGAAGGTCGGTGTGCTGACCGCCCTGGTGGGTGGCGCGCTGGCCTTTGCCATCGGCTATACGGTCAACCGCACCCAGGTTTCCGGCCGCCGCTCGATCGACCTGCTGGCGACCCTGCCCGTGGCTATTCCCGGTCTCGTCGTCGGCGTCGCCTATCTCTGGGCCTGGATCGGTCTGCCCGGCGGCCTCTACGGTACGATCTGGATTCTGGCGTTGGCTTTCGTCGCGCGCTTCATGCCGGACACCGTGAAGGCGCTCTCGACCTCCTTCATGCAGATCCACAAGGAACTGGAAGAAGCCGCCTGGATCTGCGGCCGCGGCATGCTCGGCACCATCCGCACCATCGTGCTGCCGTTGGCACGGCCGGGTGTCGTGGCCTCGATGACGCTGCTGTTCGTGCTGGCGATCCGCGAGCTGGGCTCGTCGCTCTTCCTCTACACCAGCGACACGACCGTGATGGCGGTGTTGCTGCTCGACTATTACGAGGGCGGAAACGTCGGCAAGACTGCCGCCTTCAGTCTTGTGCAGACGGTACTGCTGGCCGTGCTGCTCGGAATCACCACCTGGCTTTCCCGCGACGCCGCGCAGGGCACTGCGAAAGCCGGCTGATCAACTCAACTGACGAAACTAAAGACAATGGAGGATATGCCTATGTATCGCAGGACCATGACCGCAACCGCCATCGGGTTGGCGCTAGGCCTTGTCGGCCTGCCGGCAGTGGCGCAGAGCCAGTTCGGCTCCAAGGAGCTGATCGCGGCGGCCGAGAAGGAAGGCCAGCTCACGCTCTACACGGCCGACTTCGCGGAAACGCAGCAGGAAGTCATCAAGGAATTCAACAAGACCTTCCCGAAGATCAAGGTAGCCATGGTCCGCGCACCGGGCGGCCAGCTCATCACCCGCATCAAGACCGAGGCAGCCGCCGGCAAGCTCGGCGCCGACGTCGTGAACCATTCCGACCGCGGCCTGATGCTGGAGCTCGCCGACCTCTTCCAGGACTATGCCCCGCCGAACGCTGCCGACTATCGCCCCGACGCACTGGTCTCGCCCAAGCTGTGGCCGGGCGTCACCCTGGGCTGGGCCATCGCCTACAACACGCAGCTCGTGAAGAACCCACCCAAGAGCTGGGCCGACCTGCTGAAGCCCGAATACAAGAACAAGCAGATCGGTCAGGTGATCGGACCGTCGGGTGGCACGACCTGGACGCGCATCATGTTCGAGCGTCAGGTCATGGGCGAAGACTACTGGAAGAAGCAGGCCGAACTCGGCATCGCGCTCTATCCGTCGGGCGCCCCGCTCTCCGACGCGCTGGTGCGCGGCGAAGTCTCGATCGCGCCCCTGCTCTACAACATCATCTACACGAAGATCGTCGACGGCGCTCCGGCCGAAGCCATCTTCGCCCCCGAAGGCGTGCCCATCGTCCCCTACGCCGACGGCATCACCAAGGCGTCGAAGAACCCGAATGCCGCGAAGCTGTTCATGAACTGGCGTCTCTCCAAGGAAGGTCAGGCGTTCATGATCAACAAGCTCGGCAACATCACCTCTCTCAAGGAGCCGCCGGCCTTCCCGAAGGGCTGGGACCCCAAGAAGATCAAGGTCTGGGTGCCGAACTTCGAGCAGTTCTCCAAGCTGCGCGCGACCTGGATCGAGGAGTGGAACAAGACCTACGGTTATCGCCAGTGAGCTCCGCTCTTCTCATCGAGAACCTCGTAAAGCGGTTCGCGGCGGGCAAACCCGCCGTGGACGGGGTGAACTTCGACGTACCGGCCGGCGAGATCGTGGTGCTGCTGGGGCCTTCGGGCTGCGGCAAGACCACGACCTTGCGCTGCGTCGCCGGTCTCGAACACCCAACCGGCGGCCGCATCTCGATCGGCGGCCGGGTCGTGTCGGAACCCGAGCGCAATCTGCTGGTGTCACCGCGCGAGCGCGACATCGGCATGGTGTTCCAGTCCTACGCCGTCTGGCCGCACATGACGGTGAAGCAGAACGTAGCCTATCCACTGAAGCACCGTCGCAGCAGCAACGGCAGTGGGAACGTCGACACGAAAGTGCACGAGACGCTCGAGCTGGTCGGTCTCGGCGACTATGCCGAACGGCCTGTGACGTCGCTGTCAGGTGGCCAGATGCAGCGTGTTGCGCTGGCGCGCAGCCTGGTCTACCGGCCGCAGCTCCTGCTGCTCGACGAGCCGCTCTCCAATCTCGATGCCAAGCTGCGCATCCGGCTGCGCGACGAACTGCGGCGCATTTTGAAGCAGACCGGCATGACCGGACTCTACGTCACGCACGATCAGGCCGAGGCCGTGGTACTGGGCGACCGCATCGGCGTCATGCGCGACGGCAAGCTGCTGCAGATGGCTCCGCCCGGAGAGATCTACAATAGGCCGGCGGACTCCTTCGTCGCCAACTTCACCGGCGCGTCGAACGTGCTGTTGGGCAAAGTGTTGGAACGCCAGGGCGAACGCGCGACCATCGATCTCGGCGCGGCCGGCCGAATCGAAGCCTGGACGCCGCAGACCCTCGCCGCCGGCGATCGCGCGCGCGTGGCCCTGCGCGCCGAGAATATCCGCCTCGGCGAGCGCGGCCCCACAAACGCCTTCACCGGCCGCGTCGTCGAACGCCGCTACCAGGGCATGCAGACGGTCTACGACGTCGAGTTCGGCGGCCAGAAGCTCGAAGTGCTGGAACTCGGCACGGCGGCCCGCCATCAGGACGGCGAAGTCGCTCTTACCCTGCCGCCCGATACCTGCTGGGCCTATCGCGACGAAGGTCAATCCGCGATCGACTGAATCGCGAGCGCGTCCGCGAAATTTATTCGCGGACGCCGGCGGATATTGGCGAACCCTTCCGACGGACATGGTGCGGCCACGGACCAATCGTGGTCGCAACAGCGCGAAGGATCGTCATCATGTCCAAGGAACAGGAAAACAAGGAAATCGTCGGACGCTGGTTCGCGGAATTCTGGGGCAATCCCTGGAATCCCAAGATCGTCGACGAACTCGCCGCTCCCGACATCCTGCTGCAGTACTCGCTGCACGCACCCCGTCGTGGCCGCGAGGACGTGAAGAACTTCATGGTCGGCTTTCGCGAGGCCTTCCCCGACCTGGAGTTCGGCGGCGCGGCCGATCTCATCGCCGAAGGCGACTATGTCGTCGGCCAATGGAAGGGCGGCGGCACCCACACCGGCCCGGCCTTCAGCGATTTCCTGATCGGATCGCTGCCGGCGGCCTCCGGTCGCGAGATGCGCTTCACCGGCACGACCGTCCTGCGCATCAAGGACGGCAAGGTCGCCGAGGAAATCGGTCTCGACGACGGCGTAACCGCCCTGCAGCAGCTCGGCATCCTGCGAGCGGCCTAGCCTGACTGAAGCCCGGCACGAAGCGCCGCCGCCAGCGGCGCATCGTGCTCGGGCAGCAGAACCTGCGGATCGAGCGTCAACACGCCCCGCGCGGCATGGCGTTCGGAGAGATGCACGGGTGGATCGCCCTTCTGCAAGCGGGCGCTGAGCGCCAGCGCATCGCGCACGGCGATCTCCAGCACGGGCACACGGCCCGTCCTCGCAGCAGGAACAAGGGTCACGTCGAAGCCGTTCAACGAAGCGGCAATGGCTTCGAGCCGCGTTTGAAGAGCCGCATTGGCCGCTCCGTCGTCGGCCGCGATGAACCGGTCGAGCGCGGTCAACAGCCCGACGATCTCCTCCTTGCCGGCCTTGAACCCGCGTCCGATGCCGTGATGCGGCACGCCCCGCAGGTTGGCGCGATCGACCAGCCTGGGCGGAGTCCAGGTGTCGGGGGCCACGTCCATGTCGAGCTGCTGCAACAGCGCCGAGGCCACGAGGTCACGCCGGCCCGCCAGAATGCCCGAGGCTTGCGGCCCGCCCAACGCCTTGCCGCCGGAGAAAGCCACCAGATCGGCGCCCATGGAAATGAAGCGGCGAAGGTTCTCCTTGGGCGGCAACTGCGCCGCCGCGTCGATGATCAAAGGAATACCCTGCGCTTTGCAGACCGATGCCGCCGTTGGCAGGTCGGCGAGACTCGTGGCATTGACCGAGAAGAACACCGCGACCACCGAGGGCGAGAGCGCCGTCTCGATCTCCCAGGCTTCGAGGCCGCGTACACCCGCCCCTGTGCCGCGGTCGTTATGGCCGATATCGACCAGCCGCGCGCCGGACGCTGCCAAGGCATGGGCATAGCCGGTGCGCTGTGTGCGCGGCACCAGGATGTCGCGCGGAAAGCCGTCAGCGTGTGGCAGAGCCGCCATCTTGGCCACGTCCCAGCGCGCGATGGCTGCTGCCGCGGCCAAGGTGAGTGCCGCCGCAGCGCCCGTCGTCACCATTCCGGCCTCTGCGCCGGTCGCCTCGGCAATGCGCCGGCTCGCGGCATCCTGCAACTCGCCGATATCGACCGACGCGCGCGACGCCGCCGACATCGCCTCGACCACTTCCGGTGCCATTATCGCACCACCCAGCCGCGTCAGCGCACCCGCAGCGTTGATGCGACGCCGTACATCCAGCGCCGCGTAGGGATCTATTCCTATCATCGACCGACCTTAGCGCAAGAGGCGCCGGACAGGGCAATTTGCGATAGCCTCCTTGCCAATGATCAGGATCGGCCTCCTGGGCGCGGGGACGATGGGCGCCGTGCATGCAAGCGCCTATGCCGGCATGCCCGACGTCGAGGTTGTCGGCGTCTTTGCGCGCACCCTCGACCGTGCCCGTCGGGTCGCCGAGATCTGCAAGTCCGAACCTGTCGACGATGCCCGCTCCCTGATCGGCCGGCCCGACGTCGATGCCATTGACGTCTGCCTGCCCAGCGCACTCCACCCTGAGTTCGTCGTCTCTGCGCTGGACCAGGGCAAGCACGTCTTCTGCGAGACGCCGATGGCCCTGGAGATGGATCGGGCGCAGGAAATGCGCGCCGCCGCCCGCAAGGCAAAGCGCCTGCTGCAGGTCGGGTTGCTCATGCGGTCGGTCGGTGCCTACGAGCACGTCAAGGCGTCGACACTGTCGGGCGAGCACGGCCACCTGGTCACACTCTCGACCTGGCGGCTGGGCTCCTACCTGCATCCCGATGCGCCGGGACGCAAAGCCCACTATTCAGATCCCGCAATCGAACTGATGACGTTCGACTTCGATGTCCTGCTCTGGTTGATGGGCCGTCCCGCGCGGCTGGCCGCCACGGGTGGCGGCGACGTCACCGCCCTGCTCGACTATGCCGACGGTCGACATGCCACCGTCACGGCAAGCGGCTTGATGCCGCCGGGCTCGCCCTTCACGGTCGGTTTCAGAGCCCTCTTCGAGCGTGCGGTGTTCACGTTGCAGACCATCTTCGTCGGCACGGTTCCAGACAGCACCTTCACGGTGGCAACCACCAGCACGCCGCCCACCGAAGTGCCCATAGCAGGCCGCAATCCCTATGACGCTGAGCTGCGCCGTTTCATCGATTGCATTGACGGTACCGCCGATCCCGCTTTCCTCGATGCAGACCGAGCCATCGAAGCGCTCGACCTGTCCCTCGCAACGCAACGCGCCCTTGCCGGGGGCCAGTCGGTCACGCTCTAAAGTGACATGGACTACGAACTTCGCGGCAAGACCTGCCTTGTCACCGGGGCAAGCTCCGGAATCGGCGCCGGCGTCGCACGGCTTCTCGCCCAACAGGGTGCCCGCGTTGCCGCGACAGCACGGCGTGCGGACAAGATCGCCCACCTCGACGGCGTGACCTCCATCGCAGGCGACGTCACCAGTGCGACGGACATTGCACGCATCGTCGACGAGGCCACGAAGACCCTGGGTCCAATCGACATTCTGGCCAACTGCGCCGGCGGCTCCCGGCCGACGGGACCCGATGCCGGCGAAGATGTCTGGGAGGAGGCGTTTGCCCTGAACTTCACGGCTGCGCGGCTCCTCACCAAGGCGCTGCTGCCGGCGATGCGGGCGCGCAAATGGGGCCGCATCATCAACATCAGCGGCTCGATGGAGCCACGCGGCCTGAATGCCGCCATCGCGGCCAAGGCCGCCCTTCATCTCTGGGCCAAGGGCCTGTCGTGCGATGTCGCGGCCGACGGCGTGACCGTGAACACCATCCAGCCCGGCCGCATCAATTCCGAGCAGATCCTGCAGAAGCTGCACCCGACCGAGGAAGCTCGCCGCAGCTTCATCGAGCGCAACGTCCCGATCGGCTATTTCGGAGAGCCGGAAGACGTCGCGGGCCTCGTCGCCTTCCTCGCCTCACCTGCGGCGCGCTACATCACCGGCGCCGTGATCCCGGTCGACGGCGGTATGCACTACTTCGCACACTGATCGGACAGGCTGAAAGATGAAACGGGACATCCAACCACCACAAGACCGCCAAATGCGGCTCGGCGTCTTCGTGCAGACGCCCGGCCATCATGTCGGCGGCTGGCGGCATCCCGACGCGACCGTGGAAGGATGGCCCAATCTCGGCCTGATGCAGCACATCGCGGCGACGGCGGAGCGCGGCAAGTTCGACATGTTCTTCCTGGGCGACGGCTTCGCGACGGGATACGGCGAGCATCCCTCGACCATCGGCAAGTTCGAGCCGCTGACCCTGCTGGCAGCACTCGCCATGGGAACGAAGAAGCTCGGCCTCGCCGCCACTGCCTCGACGACCTATGCCGAGCCCTATCACGTGGCGCGCGGCTTCGCGTCGCTCGACCATATCTCCGGTGGGCGCGCGGGCTGGAACGTCGTGACGACGGCCTATGCCAAGTCGAGTGCCGTGTTCGGCCGCCGGCATCCGCCCCATGCCGAGCGCTACGCGATCGCAGAGGAGTTCGTCGAGGCATGTCGGCTCCTGTGGGACAGTTGGGACGACGGCGCGTTCATCGGAGACAAGAAGGCCGGCCAGTTCGTCCGTCCCGGCAGCCTTCACATTCCGGATTTCAGGGGCAAGTACTTCACCATCGAAGGCGCGCTCAACGTACCGCGCTCGCCGCAGGGCCATCCGGTGCTGATCCAGGCCGGCTCCTCCGGCCCCGGTCAGGCGCTGGCCGCACGCATCGCCGACGTCGTCTTCACGGCGCAGAACGATCTGGGCGAAGCTCAGGCGTTCTACGCCAGCATGAAGGCGCAGCTTGTCCAACAGGGCCGCAGTGCCAACGAAGCGCTGATCATGCCCGGCGTGATGCCCGTCGTCGGTCGTACCGAGGACGAGGCTCGCGAGATCTTTGCCGAGTTGAACCGCAACATCGACACGGCGCAGGCCTTCACCGTTCTTTCCGAGCGACTGGGTGCCGACATGTCGGTCTATCCTCTCGACGGCCCCGTTCCCGACGTCCCCGAAACCGAACATCTCAAGAGCAGGGCCGCCCTGTTGTTGCAGATGGCGCGACGCGAGAACCTCACGCTCCGGGAACTCTTCCACCGAGTGGCCGCGGCCCGCGGCCATCTCCTGCCCGTCGGCACGCCCGAACAGATTGCCGACGTGCTGGAGCGCTGGTTCCGGTGCGGCGCGGCCGACGGCTTCAACGTGATGCCGCCCTTCTTTCCCGGTCCGTTCGACGATTTCGTGAATCTGGTCGTTCCCATCCTCCAGGAACGCGGCCTGTTCCGCGCCGACTACACCGGCACGACGCTACGCGATCATCTGGGCCTGCGGCGTGTCTCCGACCGACGCAGCCATTCCGCAAATTTCTCCACTGAATCAAGGTGTTGATCGTTTGTTGCCGGGGTAGGGAAAACGCCGCATCTCAGCCCTTGCGCGATGCCATCCGACTCCTGATATAACCCCCTCGAGGGGCCGGTGTGGGCGGAGCAGTCGCCAACCCGGTCAGATCCGGAAGGAAGCAGCCGTAACGAATTCGCTTCGGGTCATGCCGGTCTCTCACCCGTTCTTTTGCGCGCGCCGCCGCGAAAGGCGGGCGGCCTAGGCGCGACGACCGCCGGGCCTGAAGGGGCCACGGCGCACCACCGGGTAGGACCGCCATGGCGAAAGCCTCCAAAGGCACTGGTGCCGATACTGGGACCAAGGACGTCGCGGCACCCGCACTTCCCTACCGTGTCCTCGCCCGCAAATACCGTCCCGTCGATTTCACCACGCTGGTCGGCCAGGAAGCGATGGTGCGCACCCTGCGCAACGCCATCGCCACGGGCCGCATCGCCCATGCCTTCATGCTCACCGGCGTGCGCGGCGTCGGCAAGACCACGACTGCGCGCATCATCGCCCGCGCTCTGAACTGCGTCGGTCCCGACGGCACCGGCGGCCCGACAGTCGATCCCTGCGGCGTCTGCGCCAACTGCACGGCGATCACCGAGGACCGCCACGTCGACGTGATCGAGATGGACGCCGCCTCGCGCACCGGCATCGACGATGTGCGCGAGCTGATCGAAGGCGTGCGCTATCGCCCGGTCTCGGCGC
Source organism: Reyranella massiliensis 521 (assembly GCF_000312425.1). Classification (GTDB taxonomy): domain Bacteria; phylum Pseudomonadota; class Alphaproteobacteria; order Reyranellales; family Reyranellaceae; genus Reyranella; species Reyranella massiliensis. The sequence continues at coordinate 3,020,214 of NZ_HE997181.1, forward strand.
GCTACAAGGTCTACATCATCGACGAAGTGCACATGCTGTCGGAGAAGGCCTTCAACGCGCTGTTGAAGACGCTGGAAGAGCCGCCGCCGCATGTGAAGTTCCTGTTCGCCACCACCGAGATCCGCAAGGTGCCGGTGACGGTGCTGTCGCGCTGCCAGCGCTTCGACCTGAAGCGCGTGCCGCAGGAAACGCTGGTCCAGCACTTCAGCCACATCGCCCAGGAAGAGAAGGTCGAAATCTCCCCCGAGGCGCTGACCTTGCTGGCGCGGGCTGCCGACGGCTCGGTACGCGATGGCCTGTCCATGCTCGACCAGGCGATCGCCCATGGCGGCGGTGTCGTCGATGCCGCGCAGGTGCGCGACATGCTGGGGCTGGCCGACCGCAGCCGCGTGCTCGAACTGTTCGAAAAGACGATGCGCGGCGACGCGCCGGCCGTGCTTGCGGCGCTCAGCGAGATGCACGATGCCGGTGCCGACCCCGTGGTCGTACTGCAGGACCTGCTCGAATTCACCCATTGGGTAACGCGCCTGAAGATTGCGCCAGAAGCAGCCGCCGCCTCGGCGGACAGCGAACGCGCCCAGGGCCTCGCCATGGCCGGCAAGCTCTCCATGGCGTCGCTGACGCGCGCCTGGACCCTGCTGCTGAAGGGCCTGCAGGAAACGCTGGCAGCGCCTTCGCCGCAGCGCGCCGCCGAGATGGCTTTGATCCGGCTCTGCTATGTCGCCGACCTGCCCTCGCCCTCCGATGCCATCAAGGCTTTGCAGAGCGGCGCCGCGACAACAAATGGAGCGGCTGTCGGCACACCGGCCCCGCGTGGTGGTGGTGGTGGTGGTGGTGGCGCAGCAGCGCGACTTGCGACACAGCCCGCCACGGCGGTCGCTGCCCAGCCGGCGCAGGCAATGCCCGCGCCGCGCTCCTTCACCGAAGTTGTCGCGCTGTTCGAAAGCAAGAGAGAGGCCCGGCTGGTGCACAGCCTCATGCACTACGTACATGAGGTGCGTTGCGAGCCCGGCGTGATCGAGTTCCGGCCCACGCCCAAGGCGCCGACGGATCTCGCGGCCCGGCTTGGCGAACTGCTGACGCAGTGGACCGGACGGCGTTGGCTTGCCTCGGTATCCAATGCCCAGGGCAAGCCGACCCTCGTGGATCAGAAAGCCACCAAGGCTGACGATCTGCGCTCCTCGGCAGAGAACCATGCCGTGGTGCAGGCCATCTTCAAGACTTTCCCGGGCGCCAAACTCGACGCCGTCCGGCGTAAGGGCGACCAGACATCCCTCGTTGCCGGTCTCGGCGAGTTCGTCGGCGAAGAGCCGCCACCCGCCGATGAGTATCCAGCCGACGACGACATTCCCGAAAGTGAGTTCTGATGTTCGACAAGTTGAAGGACCTCGGCGGCCTGATGCAGCAGGCCCAGCAGATGCAGCAGAAGATGCAGGAGCTGCAGGTCGCACTGGAGCGTCTGGAGATCGTGGGCTCCTCGGGCGCCGGACTGGTCAAGGTGACAGTCAATGGCAAGAACGAGACGCGGCGCGTCGAGATCGACGCCTCGCTGTTCAAGGCGGAAGACAAGGGCGTGGTCGAAGACCTGATCGTTGCGGCCGCCAACGATGCGCGCGGCAAGGTCGAACAGACCGTGCAGGAGCAGATGCGCAACATCACCGGCGGGCTGCCCCTGCCTCCAGGCTTCAAGCTCTAGATGAATGGTCCCGAGATCGAGCGGCTGATCCAGCTTCTGGGCCGCCTGCCCGGCCTGGGTCCGCGCTCCGCTCGCCGCGTGGCGCTGCATCTTCTGAAGAAACGCGAGACCTTGATGCAGCCGTTGGGTACGGCGCTGGCCGATGCCGCGCGCGCCATTCGCGCCTGCACGGTTTGCGGCAACCTCGACACCATCGATCCCTGCTCGATCTGCGCCGACTCGCGACGCGACGCCGGCCTGATCTGCGTCGTCGAGGATGTCGGCGACCTCTGGGCCATGGAACGCGGCAAGATCTTCCAGGGCCGCTATCACGTCCTTGGAGGATCGCTGTCCGCGCTGGACGGCATCGGGCCCGACGAACTCAACATCGCAACCCTCGTCAAGCGTGTGGCGGCGGGCGGCGTGCGCGAAGTCATCATGGCGACCAACGCCACCGTCGATGGCCAGACCACTGCTCATTACTTGGCGGAGAGATTGGGCGAACTCAACGTGCCGCTGACGCGTCTGGCGCATGGCGTGCCGGTCGGGGGCGAACTCGACTGGCTGGACGACGGGACGCTCGCGACCGCGCTGAAGGCGCGGCGGGCCCTGTGAAGCACCAGCAATGAGCGCCGAAACACGATGAGCGCCGAAACCCTGGCCGCCATCGCCGTCGCGCTCGGCGCCGGCTGGGCAAGTGGGCTCAACACCTATGCCGCAGTCCTCGTTCTGGGCGTGGCCCAGTGGCTGGGTTTCGTCGCCCTGCCCCAGGACCTCCAGGTGCTGGCCTCGCCCTGGGTCATGGGCGTGGCGGCTATGCTGTTTGCGCTCAATTTCCTTGCCGACAAGATCCCCTATGTCGACAGCATCAACGATGCACTTCAGACCTTTGTGCGCATCCCTGCGGGTTTCCTGCTGGCCTATGCAGCGGCTACCGGCCTCAGTCCGGAAATTGCGGTCATTGCGGGACTGCTGGGCGGAACGCTGGCCGTCGGCACACATGTCGCCAAGACCGGCTCGCGTGCCCTGATCAACACCTCGCCCGAACCCTTCAGCAACGTCGCCGCATCGCTTGGCGAAGACGTAACGGTCATCGGCGGGCTGGCTCTCGCGATTGCTTACCCAATCACTTTTCTGTGCCTGCTTGCTGTCTTCGTGGTGCTCCTCATATGGATGCTGCCGCGGCTGATCAGGCTCGCAATGACACCCTTTCGCCGACTGGCGCGAGGCCGTCAGGGCCCCTGAATTGGCAACGACTTCGACTTTTGGCGGAACAACTGCCGCTTTCCTTCGCCCGCCTGAGGGGTAAACTCCCGGCAGCACATGTTCATCCGCCAGAACATCCAGACCCTGCGGTTCTTCCGCACGACGCCGGCGATGCGATGCCCGTATCTGCCGCACCGGCTGGAGACGAAACTCGTCACCGAACTGAGCGGACCGGACGCGATCTCCCAGCATGACACGCTGACCGACGCCGGCTTCCGGCGCTCGCACCACTTCGTCTACAAACCCCTGTGCGATGGCTGCCGCGCCTGCGTGCCGGTGCGCATCCGGGTTCGTGACTTCGATCCCAGCCGTGCCCAGCGTCGCATCCAGCGCCGCAACGAGCATGTCCATGCCGTGGAAACCCAGGCCCTGGCGACCGGCGAGCAGTTCTCGCTCTTCTCACGCTATGTACTGACGCGTCACCGTGACGGCGACATGGCGGACATGGACTTCGACGACTATCGCGCCATGGTCGAAGAGAGCCCCGTCGAGACGGCGATCGTCGAATTCCGGGACGATTCGGCCGAGGGCCGGCTGGTTGGCGCCTGTTTGGTCGATTGGCTGTCGAACGGCGTCTCGGCCGTCTATAGCTTCTTCGACCCACAGGACCCGCGCCGCGGTCTCGGCACGCACATGATCCTGTGGCTGGCCAATGCTGCGGCCAAACGCGGTCTGCCCTACGTCTATCTCGGCTACTGGATCGCCGATTCCAGCAAGATGGCCTACAAGCGGGCCTTCCGGCCGCTGGAGTTCTTCGGTCCCGAAGGCTGGATGGAACTGCCTGCGACATAGGCAGTGCAACGGCGGTGGCGCAACTTGACGCACCTCCTTGGAAAACAGAAAAAACTCCCGACCGCTGGCGTCGCTAGGCGGACCAAGCTAAGAAAAGCCATCCGTGAGCGAGAGCGGATGACGGTCGAAAATTAAATAACTCGCACGCAGGGGGACGGATGCGCTTGTTGCTGCAGTTCAGCGCGCTGATCGACGCGTTAAACGAGAAGATAGGGTATATTTGCAACTGGCTTGTCTTGCTGGCCTGTGTGGTCAGCGCAGGCAATGCCATGGTGCGTTACGCATACGACACCAGTTCGAACGCCTGGCTCGAAGTGCAATGGTATATGTTCGCCGTCATCGTGATGTTCGGCGCCTCGTACACCTTGAAGCGTAACGAGCATGTGCGCGTCGATCTCTTCTACATGACCTTGAGCCGCCGCGGGCAGCTCTGGATCGACATCCTCGGCACGCTGATCTTCCTCCTGCCGACCTGCGCCATCCTGGCCTGGCTGAGCTGGCCGTTCTTCATGCAGTCCTACGAGGTGTTCGAACACTCCTCGAATGCCGGCGGCCTCCTGCGCTGGCCGATCAAGCTGGTGCTGCCGGTCGGCTTCGCCCTGGTCGCCCTGCAGGGCCTTTCCGAACTCATCAAGCGCGTGGCCTTCCTCAATGGGTATGCCGTCGACAGTCTCGAAGCCCACTACGAGAGGCCCACGCAATGATCCCCTTGGAGTGGATGCCGCCGCTGATGTTCGGCGGCCTGGTGGTCTTCATGATCATCGGCTACCCGGTCGCCTTCTCCCTCTGCGCGGTCGGGTTCTTCTTCGGCTTCCTGTCGATCGAGATGGGCTACTTCACGCTGGCCTTCATGCAGGCCATCCCTGGGCGTGTCTTCGGCAGTATCCTGTCGAACGAGCTTCTGCTCGCCATCCCGTTCTTCACCTTCATGGGCGCCATCCTGGAGAAATGCGGGTTGGCGGAGGACATGCTCGAATCGATGGGTCAGCTCTTCGGCCCCATCAAGGGCGGGCTGGGCTACTCGACCATCATCGTGGGCTTCATCCTCGGTGCCATCACCGGCACCGTAGCCGCGCAGGTCATCGCGATGGCGCTCATCACCCTGCCGGTGATGATCCGGTACAAGTACGACATGCGCTATGCGACCGGCGTGCTGGCCGCATCGGGCACCATCACGCAGCTCGTGCCGCCGTCGCTGGTGCTGATCGTGCTGGCCGACCAGCTCGGCCGATCGGTCGGCGACATGTATCTCGGCGCCTGGGGGCCGTCGCTCCTGCAGATCGCCCTGTTCGCGATCTACACCTTCTACCTCTCCATGATAAAGCCCGAGGCCCTGCCGCCCGTGCCGCGCACGCTGTTCGGCAAGGCCCTGCTAATCAAGTGCGCCTGGGGCATCATTCCCGCCGCCGTCCTGATCTTCCTGGTGCTGGGCACGATCATGATGGGCCTCGCGACGCCGACGGAAGCCGGCGCCATGGGCACGATCGGCGCCATCGTGTTGGCCGTCGTACGCAACGCACCGCTCACCAAGTTCGACCGGATCACGTTCGGTGCGGGTTGCGCTGCGGCGATCATCGGTGCCCTGATCGGCATGGTCGCGTTCAAGTCGATCCCCTTCAAGATCGCCTTCACCATCATGTTCGCGGCCATCATCTGGCTGTGCTGGCGAGCCTGGCAGGTAAAGGACTTGCGCGACCTGATCGTGCAGGCCTTCCAGGCGACGATGCGCATCACGGCGATGGTGGCCTTCATCCTGGTCGGCGCGACCTGCTTCTCGATCACCTTCCAGGGCGTCGACGGCAACCAGTGGGTCGAGCACCTGATGTCGAACCTGCCGGGCGGCGTCTGGGGCTTCCTGATCGTCGTCAACCTGTTCGTCTTCTTCCTGGCGTTCTTCCTCGACTTCTTCGAGATCGCCTTCATCATCATCCCGATGCTGGCGCCGGTGGCGCAGAAGCTGCTGACGCCGGTGGTCGGTGCCGATGCCGCGCTGATCTGGTTCGGCGTCATGATCTGCGTCAACGTGCAGACCTCGTTCATGCACCCGCCGTTCGGGTTCGCCCTCTTCTATCTACGCAGTGTCGCGCCGAAGGAAGTGAAGAGCTCGGATATCTACTGGGGTTCGATCCCCTGGGTGGTGCTGCAGCTCGTCATGGTGGCGATCGTGATCTTCGTGCCGCAGACCGTGACCTTCTTCCTGGACAAGCCGAGCGGCATCGACCCGAGCAAGGTCAAGATCGAGATCGAGGCACCGCCCTCGGACGATACGGCGCCGCCGGTTTTCAGTATTCCCCCCAAGAACTAGCCGGGCCTGGAACGCGCCGGGCAAGACCAGAAAAAGCCCCGCCTTTTCAGGCGGGGCTTTCCTTTTCCGGTTCGCTCCGTCGCGCGCGACGCTTAACGCCCCTGAGCCGACATCGAGAAATTGAAGTTGTCGAAGGTATTCTCGGCGACGCGGAACCACAGGTTCTCGTCAGTGCGGAACGCCTTCAGGCTGTCGTAGATCTTCTTGAACTTCGGATCCTTGGCCGCGAGCTCATCGTAGAACTTGTACGCCTCGAGGAAGCACGGCTCGAGGACCGAACGCGGGAATGGGCGCAGCTCGGTGCCCGCCGCCACCAGGCGACGCAGCGCCGGCGGATTGCCGGCATCGTATTTGGGCACCATCCAGGCCGTCACGCGACCAGCTGCCGCCTCGACCATCGCCTTGTAGGGCTTGGGCAACTCGTCCCATGCCTTGTTGTTGATGTAGAGCGAGCCGACCGACGCGCCTTCCCACCAGCCGGGGTAATAGTAGTACTTGGCGACCTTGTTGAAGCCGAGCTTCTCGTCGTCGTACGGGCCGACCCATTCGCAGGCATCGATCGTGCCCTTCTCCAGCGCCGGATAGATGTCGCCACCGGCGATCTGCTGCGGCACCACGCCCAGTCGCGTGAGGATGAGGCCCGCGAAACCGCCGACGCGGAACTTCAGGCCCTTCATGTCCTCCATGGACTTGATCTCTTTGCGGAACCAGCCGCCCATCTGGCAGCCCGTGCCGCCGAAGGTGATCGAGCGGAAGTTGTACTCCTTGTAGAAGTCGTTGATCAGCTCGTGGCCGCCGCCGAACTCCAGCCAGGCGTAGTACTGGCGCTGGTTCATCGAAAATGGCAGGCCGGTCTCGAACACGAAGTTCGGATGCTTGCCGAAATAGTAGTAGGCCGCGGTCTGGCCGGCCTCGACTGTGCCGTTCTGCACCGCATCGGCGACCTGCAGGCCGGGGACGATCTCGCCTGCCGCGAACGGCCGGATCTGGAACTTGCCGTCGGACATCTCGCCGACGATCTTGGCGAAGAGTTCGGAGCCGCCATACAGCGTGTCGAGCGACTTCGGGAAACTCGACGTCAGACGCCACTTCACCTCGGGCATGCTCTGAGCGATGGCCGGCGCCGCGACGGTCGTCACGGCCGCAACACCCGCAGCACCCACGCCCGCGGTCTTGATGAATTTTCTACGCTTCATCTCTTTTTTCCTCCCATAAGAAGGCCCTCATGGCCTTCCTTTGCGAGGCGAGACTGACACGCGGAATTCCGTTTGAAAAGCGCCGCCCCCCTGCGAAAACCTTTAAATCTATTCAATGTTTGCAACCCCGCGTCCGCCGGGCGCAGAGTTGCGCAAAGGTTCGATTTTACACTTTTCCGGCCCCGTAAACTCCGGCCGTGACACGTCGAAACAGGTCTCATGGAGCGCCGTCGAGAACGGCGGCAGCAAAAAGCCCCGCCGAAGCGGGGCTTTTCACCGGGCCGGGCCCGGAAGTTTCAGAGCTTGTTGGCAGCCGACTGGCGCGCCATGAAGTTGTCGAAGGTGTTCTCGGCCACACGGAACCACAGGACTTCTTCGTTCCGGAACGGCTTCCAGGAATCGAAGACCTTCTTGAACTTCGGATTCTTGGCGATCGTCTCGGCATAAAGCTCATTGGCGGCGTTGAAGCAGGCTTCCATCACCGACTGCGGGAACGGCAGGAACTTCGTGCCGGCCGCGACCAGCTCGCGCAGCGCCTTGGGATTCTGCGCATCGTACTTCGCGACCGACCAGCTCACAGTGTCGCCAGACGCCACGGCAATGGCTTCCTTGTAAGGCGCCGGCAACGCGTCGAACGCCTTGTCGCCGCAGTAGAGCGACAGCGCCGCGCAGCCTTCCCACCAGCCGGGATAGTAGTAGTACGGCGCGACCTTGTTGAAGCCGAGCTTCTGATCGTCGTAGGGACCGACCCATTCGGCGGCATCGATCGTGCCCTTCTCCAGCGCCGGATAGATGTCGCCGCCGGCAATCTGCTGCGGCACCACGCCGAGCTTCGTCATCACCTGGCCGGCAAAACCGCCGATTCGCATCTTCACGCCCTTCATGTCCTCGGGCGTCTTGATCTCCTTGCGCCACCAGCCGCCCATCTGCGCGCCGGTGTGGCTCATCAGGAAGGACGTCATCTTGTAGTCTTTGTAGAACTCGCGCATCAGCTCGAGCCCGCCGCCGTGATAGACCCAGGCATTGTGCTGACGGGTGTTCAGGCCGAAAGGCAGCGCCGTATCGAAGGCGAAGGTCGGATCCTTGCCGACATAATAGTAAGCCGCCGTATGGCCGCACTCGACCGTCTCGTTCTGCACGGCATCGACGACCTGCAGGCCCGGGACGATTTCGCCGGCCGCGAAAACGCGAATCTGGAACTTGTTGTCGGTCAGCGCCGCGACGCGCTTGGCAAAGAACTCGCCGGCGCCAAAGATCGTGTCGAGCGACTTCGGAAAGCTCGAGGCCATGCGCCACTTCACCTCGGGCATGGACTGGGCAATGGCAGGCGCCGCAAGCGCACCTGCAGCGGCTACTGTCGCACCACCAATGCCGGCGGTGCGCATGAACTTGCGACGTTGCATCTGAAAATAACTCCCTAGATTTCTTACTTTTGAGCGCGTGCCTTCTGCATCGCGAACCGCCTTCTGCGATGGGCGGGTTATCGCATAGCGCAACGGGGATGGAAAGCTAGTTGCCGCCCCCCTGAAGACAAACGGAGAACGGCTGCAGCCAGCGTACTTTACGCTTATTTTTCAAAGGCCTGCGATCAGAGCTTTCCGGCTGCCGACTGACGCGCCATGAAGTTATCGAAGGTGTTCTCGACGACACGGAACCAGAGGACTTCCTCGGCGCGAAACGGTTTCCAGGACTCGTAGACCTTCCTGAACTTCGGATTCTTCGCACTCGTCTCGGCATAGATCTCGTTGGCGGCATTGAAGGCTGCTTCCATCATTGCCTGGGAAAACGGCAGGACCTTCGCGCCGCCCGCAATCAGCTCCCGCAGCGCGCGTGGGTTCTGCGCGTCGTACTTGGCAAGGGACCAGCCCACGGTATCGCCGGCCGCGACCGAGATGGCCTCCTTGTAGGCCGCTGGCAGGGCCTCGAACGCCTTGTCGCCGCAGTAAAGCGAGATCGCCGTACTGCCTTCCCACCACCCCGGATAGTAGTAGTACGGCGCCACCTTGTAGAAGCCGAGCTTCAGATCGTCGTAGGGGCCGACCCATTCGGCAGCGTCGATCGTGCCCTTCTCCAGGGCCGGATAGATGTCGCCGGCCGCGATCTGCTGCGGTACCACGCCGAGCTTCGCCAGGACCTGACCGGCAAAGCCGCCGACGCGGAACTTCAACCCCTTCAGATCGTCGAGCGTCTTGATCTCCTTGCGGAACCAGCCGCCCATCTGCGCGCCGGTATGCCCCACGAGGAAGGACGTCATCTTGTAGTCCTTGTAGAACTCGCGCATCAGCTCGAGCCCGCCGCCATGATAGACCCAGGCATTGTGCTGGCGGGTATTCAGCCCGAACGGCAACGCCGTGTCGAAAGCGAAAGTCGGATCCTTGCCGACATAGTAGTAGGCGCCGGTGTGGCCGCACTCGACAGTCTCGTTCTGCACGGCATCGACGACCTGCAGGGCCGGAACGATCTCGCCGGCGGCAAAGGAGCGGATCTGGAACTTGTTGTCGGTCAGCGCCGCGACGCGCTTGGTGAAGAACTCGCCGGCGCCGTAGATCGCATCGAGCGACTTCGGAAAGCTCGACGCCATCCGCCACTTCACCTCGGGCATGGACTGGGCAATGGCAGGCGCTGCGAGCGTGCCGGCCGCGGCCATCGTTGCGCCGCCGACGCCGGCCGTGCGCAGAAATTTGCGACGTCGCATCTTGGATTCTCCCTAGGACTTCTTGCTTTGGCCCGCCTCTTCGAAGCGGGTTCGCTTATTGGCGTGGGAGAATTATCGCATGGCGCAACGAGGCCAAAAACAAAGAAACCCCGCCGAAGCGGGGTTTCCAGGGTCGTCTCGGACCAGGCCGATCAGAGCTTGTTGGCTGCCGACTGGCGCGCCATGAAGTTGTCCAGCGTGTTCTCGGCAACGCGGAACCACAGAACCTCTTCGCCACGGAACGGCTTCCACGATTCGAAGATCTTCTTGAACTTCGGGTTCTTCTCGTTGAGCGAGGCGAAGACTTCGTTCGTCGCGTTGAAGCAGGCTTCCAGAACCTGCGGCGAGAACGGCATCAGCTTGGTGCCGGCGGCAACCAGCTCGCGCACGGCCTTCGGGTTCTGCGCGTCGTACTTGGCGAGCATCGAGGTGTGCGCCTTGGCGGCAGCCGCTTCTACGATCGCCTGGTATGACTTCGGCAGCTCCGCCCACTTCGCGGTGTTGACGTAGGCCGAGAGCTGCGGGCCGGCTTCCCACCAGCCGGGGTAGTAGTAGTACGGCGCGACCTTGTTGAAGCCGAGCTTCTGATCGTCGTAGGGGCCGACCCATTCGGCAGCGTCGATCGTGCCCTTCTCCAGCGCCGGATAGATATCGCCGCCGGCAATCTGCTGCGGCACCACGCCAAGCTTCGTCAGCACCTCGCCCGCGAAACCGCTGACGCGGAACTTCAGGCCCTTGAGGTCATCGACGGTCTTGATCTCCTTGCGGAACCAGCCGCCCATCTGCGCGCCGGTGTTGCCGCAGGGAATGGCGTAGATGTTGTAGTCCTTGAAGAAGTCGTTCATGAGCTGGCGGCCGCCGCCCCAGTTCATCCACGCATCCTGCTGGCGCGCGTTGAGACCGAACGGCACCGCGCAGTCGAGCGCGAACGTCAGGTCCTTGCCGACATAGTAGTAGGACGCGGTGTGGCCCATCTCGACCGTGCCGTTCTGCACGGCATCCGCCACCTGCAGGCCGGGGACGATTTCGCCGGCCGCGAACAGGCGGATCTGGAACTTGCCGTCCGTCGCTTCGGAAACGTACTTGGCGAAGATCTCGGCCGAGCCGAAGATCGTGTCGAGCGCCTTGGGGAAGCTCGACGCCATACGCCATTTCAATTCGGGCGAGGACTGAGCGATGGCGGGCGCGGCCAGCGTGCCGGCGGCTGCCACAGTGGCCGTGCCGATGCCGGCCGTGCGGATGAACTTACGACGTTGCATTGAACCTGGACTCCACTCGTGTGGCGGAACGGCAAGACATGCCGCCCGAATTGCGCGCCTTATGACACGCAGGCCACCCGAGGCAAAAGGTTCAATGCATGAGCAATAACGCGAGCGCCAATGCGCCCACTGCAATGCGATACCAGGCGAAGACCGTGAAGCCGTGACGGCTGATGAAACGCACGAAGGCGCCGACCACCAGGAACGCGGCTACGAAGGCCGAGATGAAGCCCAGGGCGATGATGCCGCCATGGTCCCAGCTCAAGAGCGACCAGTTCTTGTAGAGATCGTAGACGGTCGCGCCGAGCATGGTCGGCATCGCCAGGAAAAACGAGAACTCCGCCGCAGTCGCACGATCCACGCGAAAAACACGCGCCCCCATGATCGTGGCGCCGGCACGGCTGACACCCGGGATCATGGCAAGGCACTGGCAAAGCCCGACCAGCAGTGCGGTCTTGAAATCGACTTCGTCGAGCGACTTGATGCGCGGGCGTTGCGCATACCGTTCGATCACCAGGATCGCGATCCCGCCCACGATGAGCGCGATCGCCACCACCATGGGATCGAACAGCAGCGACTTGATGTACTTGTGCGCAAAGGCGCCGACGATTGCCGCCGGCAGGAAGGCGATCAGGACGGCTGTCGCAAAGCGTAGCGCAGGTTTCTCGCGCTCGATCACGCCGGTTGCGGTCGACCAGATCTTGCGGCGGTAGAGCAGACAGACCGCCAGGATCGCGCCGAGCTGGATCACGATCTCGAACACCTTGCCGGGCGGTCCCTGGAAATCCAGCACTGCCTCGGCGAGGATGATGTGGCCGGTCGACGAAACCGGCAGGAACTCGGTAAGGCCTTCGACAACGCCGATCAGCAGCGCCTTCCAGATCAGCGTCAGGTCCATTCTCAGTCCTTGAACCGTTTGGCCCGCGGCCAGCCCTTCTCTGGCATGCGCCCCGCCTGCGCACGTTCACCGCGCCAGAACTTCAGTTCGCTGGCCGGGATCACACGGTTGCCCCAGGGCAGCCCCTCCGAGAGCTTGAAGGCCTGTGCATCCGACAGGTGGTCGCCCTTGGATTTCTGCAGCAGCACGCCGCGGCCACGGCCCATTTCGGGAACCTGATCCAGCGGGAAGATCAGCAGCTTGCGGCCTTCGCTGAGAGCTGCGGCCGAATCGGCCCCCTCGGGTACGATGGAGAAAGCCTGCGCCTTCTCCTTGTCGGCGAGATTCAGGACCTGCTTGCCGTTCTTGGTCTGCGCCACCACGTCGTCTTCCGGCACGATGAAGCCGCGGCCGGCATCCGACGCCACGAAGAACTTGCGGCCGCCTTTCAGGACGATGAGCTGCACGATGTCCTGCTCGTTGCCCAGTTCGATCATCAGGCGAATCGGTTCACCATGGCCGCGCGCGCTGGGCAGCCGGTCGCAGCCCAGGGTGTAGAACCGACCGTTGGTGCCGAACACCAGCACCTTGTCGGTCGACTGCGCGTGGATGGCGAAGCGTGGCCCATCGCCTTCCTTGAACTTCAGGTCCGCCGCGGCCTTCTCGTCGAGATGGCCCTTGGCGGCGCGGATCCAGCCCTTCTCCGACAGGATCACCGTCATCGGCTCGCGCTCGACGAAGTCCTCGATCGCGTGTTCGATCTCGGCCGGCGCATCGGCCAGCTCCGTGCGGCGACGCCCGAGTTCGGTCTTGCCGCCGAACTTCTTCTTGGTTTCCCGAACTTCGTCGGCGACCCGTTCCCACTGCAGGCCTTCGTCCTTCAGCAGCGCCTTGAGATCCTTGCGCTCGGCCGTGAGCTTCTTGTGCTCGCCACGGATCTCGAACTCCTCGAGCCGGCGCAACGCGCGCAGCCGCATGTTCAGGATCGACTCGGCCTGCAGGTCGGTAAGCCCGAACGCCTTGATCATCTTCGGCTTGGGCTCGTCCTCCTCGCGGATGATCTTGATCAGCTTGTCCAGGTTCAGATAGGCGATCAGGTAGCCGTCCAGGATCTCCAGCCGCCGCTCGATCTCGGCCAGGCGGAAGGTCGAACGCCGCACCAGCACTTCGCGGCGGTGATCCAGGAAGGCCTGCAGCGCCTCGCGCAGGTTCATCACGCGCGGCGTGTTGTCCTTGTCGAGGACATTGAGGTTCAGCGGGAAGCGGATCTCGAGGTCGCTGAGCTTGAAGAGCTGTTCCATCAGCAGCTCGGCCGGCACGTTGCCGGTGCGCGGCTCCAGAACGATGCGCACGTCGTCGGCCGACTCGTCGCGCACGTCCTCGAGGATCGGCAGCTTCTTGGCGTTGATGATCTCGGCGATCCGCTCGATCAGCTTGCCCTTCTGGACCTGATACGGAATCTCCGTGACGACGATCCGGTACTGGCCGCGCGGAAGCTGCTCGACTTCCCATTTGGCGCGCAGGCGGAAGGCGCCGCGGCCGGTCTTGTAGGCTTCGACGATCGACTCGCGCGGCTCGACCAGGATGCCGCCGGTCGGGAAGTCCGGTCCCCTCACGAGGTCGACCAGTGTCTCGATGCGCGAGTTCGGCGTCTTGATGAGATGCAGTAGCGCGTCGCACAGCTCGCCGGCATTGTGCGGCGGGATCGAGGTCGCCATGCCGACGGCGATGCCGGCCGCACCGTTGGCCAGCAGGTTGGGAAAGCCGCCCGGCAGCACCACCGGCTCTTCGGTCGAACCGTCGTAGTTGGGCCGGAAGTCGACGGCATTCTCGTCGATGCCCGCCAGCAGCGCCTCTGCAACGGCGGTGAGGCGCGCCTCGGTGTAACGCATGGCCGCCGGGTTATCGCCGTCGATATTGCCGAAGTTGCCCTGGCCCTCGATCAGCGGATAGCGGGCGGCGAAGTCCTGCGCGAGCCGCACCAGCGCGTCGTAGATCGACTGGTCGCCGTGCGGGTGATACTGGCCGATCACGTCGCCGACCACGCGCGCACTCTTCTTGAAGGCGCTGTTGGGGTCGAGCCGGAGCTGGCGCATGGCATAGAGCAGCCGGCGATGCACCGGCTTCAGCCCGTCGCGCACATCGGGCAGCGACCGCGACATGATGGTCGACAGTGCATAGGACAGGTAGCGCTCCTGGAGCGCTTGCCCGAACTGGACCGGCTTGACCGCCGCGAGAGGGACGACGTTGTTGCGCTTTGCCATTTACCGGACGTGAGGGGAACCGGCCGTAAATTTTCGCCACGGCCATTGTTATTCTAGCGTTGGAGCGACTCCATAAATCTCGACCGCGCGGGAGGCAAGGGCTTGTTGTGTGGCCAAAACACGTGCCGTTCGAGGAAATAGCCGGTCAGGTCGAGACCCTGGCGCAACTCATCGTCATCGGACGGTAATCCGCCGGTGGAAAGAAACCCGGGCAGCGCCAGAAGCTTCTCCCTGTAGGGTCCTGCCGCCGCTCGCGACACTGCCCTGCCTGTCTTGGGCGAGACGTAGGCCAGGTCCTCCGTTGTCCCGGTGGCTGCGCATTTCTCGAGATCGAGTCCGAAGCCCAGTTCCTGCAGCAGGCCCAGTTCCAGCCGCACATAGAGAACCGGCCAGCCAGGATGGCCGAGGACACCAAGAAAGGCGCGAAAACCATCGAACATTGCCGGATGTGGTTCGCGCTCGGGAAGAGCGGCGTCCACGACGGCGCAGGCGGCCGCGAGTCCCGACAGTTCGACTGCACTGTCGAGTACCTGTGCGGCATGGGCTTCCCGCAGCTCGCCGGAATAGTTGCCGAGCTGCTCGGAAAGCCGCGCCCGCCAGGCAACCTCGACGAGATTGCCTGACTGCCAAACAGGACGGGCGCGGCGCGAGATGCCGCCCGGCACGAAGCCCGCGTGGCGACCATGCTCGCGCGTCAGCAGCGACACGACGAGACCGCTCTCGCCATGAGGTCGCGCCGTGAGCACGATGCCGTCGTCGGTCCAATCCATGCGCGTGTATGCCGCGTTTGGCGAAATCGCGCTAGGTTGGGTCATGTCCCGATTGAGACGGCGCACGATCCTGGGCGCCAGTGCCCTCGCCGCCTTCCCGCCCCGGCTCTACGCCCAGATCGCCACGGCCAGCCGGCCGCGCCTCCTGCAGGGCGTGCAGGCTGGCGACGTCGGGGCCGATGGGGCGACGATCTGGAGCCGCGCCGACCGGCCGGCTCGCATGATCGTCGACTATGCGACGACGGAGCACTTCACCGACGCGCGGCGCGTCGAAGGACCGTCGGCCCTGGAGGCGACGGACTTCACGTCCCGTATCCGCCTCGGCGATCTACCTCCGGGCCAGACCGTCTTCTATCGCGTCGCGTACCTCGACCTCGGCGACCTCAAGACCCTGAGCGAGCCGGTCGTCGGCCGTTTCCGCATGCCGCCCGCGTCCGGCGCCCCCGCGTCCAATACCGACGCGAGTTTCGTCTGGTCGGCCGATACGGCGGGCCAGGGCTGGGGCATCAACCCCGACATCGGCGGCATGACGATCTACGAGTCGATGCGCCGCCTCGCGCCCGATTTCTTCGTCCACTGCGGCGACACGATCTACGCCGACAACCCCCTCGCCTCGGAGAAGAAGCTGCCCGATGGCCGCCTCTGGAAGAACCTCGTCACGGAGGCAAAGTCGAAGGTCGCCGAAAGCCTGACCGAGTTCCGCGGCAACCATCTCTACAATTTCCTCGACGACAACCTGCGCCGCTTCAACGCCGAAGTGCCGATGATCGCGCTGTGGGACGACCACGAGGTGGTCGACAACTGGACCTGGGAAAGGCGGCTGGACGCCGACCCGCGCTACAAAGTGAAGGACGCCCGCACCCTTGCGATCGCGTCGGAGCGCGCCTTTCGCGAATACATGCCCCTGGCCGACGGACTCGACGGACCGATGCGGCTGTATCGCCGTTTCTCGTTCGGCCCGCATCTCGACCTCTTCCGCCTCGACATGCGCAGCTTCCGCGGCCCCAACACGGTTGCCGCCTCGAACACCGCCTATCTCGGCGACGAGCAGCTCGCGTGGCTGAAGCACGCCCTCAAGTCTTCGAAGGCTACCTGGAAGATCGTTGCCGCCGACATGCCCCTGGGCCTCGTCGTCTACGACGACTGGCGCACAAAGACCGGCGCCGACGGTCTGGCCAATGCCGACGATGGGCCGCCGCTTGGGCGCGAACTCGAGATCGCCGGCCTGCTGGCCTTCATCAAGCGCGAGGGCATTCATAACGTGCACTGGATCACTGCCGACGTGCATTACCCCGCCACGCACCGCTACGATCCGGCCCGGGCCACCTTCTCGGACTTCACGCCGTTCTACGAATTCGTCTCGGGGCCGCTCTGCGCCGGCGGCTTCGGCCCCAATGCGTTCGATCGTACATTCGGGCCGCAGATCGTCTTTCAGAAAACGCCCAGCCGGATCGACCTGTCCCCGTTGGAAGGCTCCTGCCATTTTGGCCACGTCAAGATCGAGGGCCGCACGGGCCTGATGACCGTCACCCACCGCGACGCGGCGGGCGGCATCCTGCACACGCTCGAACTGGCGCCAAGCTAGTTATCGCTTGGGCTCGTAGTCCAATCCGATGGCGCGATAGTGCGAGGGATCGTCGGCCCAGCGCTCGCTTACCTTCACATGCAGGAAGAGATGCACGGGCCGCTCCAGCATCTGGCCGAGCTCGTGGCGTGCCCGTGCGCCGATCTGCTTGATACGTGCCCCGCCCTTGCCCAGGAAAATAGCGCGCTGGCCGTCGCGCTGGACATGGATCGTCTGTTCGACCCGCACGCTGCCGTCGGGCCGATCCTCCCATTTGTCGGTTTCGACCGCGGCTTCGTAGGGCAGCTCCTGATGAAGCTGCAGGAAGACCTGTTCGCGCGTCACCTCGGACGCCAGGAGACGCAACGGGAGGTCCGCTGCCTGGTCCTCGGGATATAGGAACGGCCCGGCCGGCACGGCGGCAGCCAGTGCCGTCAGCAGATCGTTGATGCCGTCGGCCTTCAGCGCGCTCACCATGAAGGTGCGTTCAAAGGGCACGCGGGCGTTGAGCTCGGCCGTG
Organism: Reyranella massiliensis 521; assembly: GCF_000312425.1. GTDB lineage: Bacteria > Pseudomonadota > Alphaproteobacteria > Reyranellales > Reyranellaceae > Reyranella > Reyranella massiliensis. The sequence goes on from NZ_HE997181.1 coordinate 3,037,397, forward strand.
AGCGCCAGGAGCTTTTCGCGATGCACGAGATCGATCTTGTTCAAGACAAGATAACGCGGCGCACGCGACTGCTTCAGCCGCTCGATGATGGCTTCGGTCTCCGGCCCGATGCCGCGCTCGGCGTCCACCACCAGCGCCACGACGTCGGCATCCTCGGCACCCTGCCAGGCCGCGGCAACCATGGCCCGCTCCAGACGGCGCTTGGCCACGCGGAAGATGCCGGGCGTATCGACCAGCACGACCTGGGCGCGAGTGCCATCGGGCATGTCCGCCATCGCAATGCCGATCACCCGCATGCGCGTGGTCTGCACCTTGGGCGAGACGATGCTCACCTTCGAACCGACCAGCCCGTTCACCAGGGTCGACTTGCCGGCATTGGGGGCGCCGACCACGGCAACGAAGCCAGCACGTGTAGGAAGTTCGCTCATCACCGGTCCAGCCGTTCGAGAAGAGTTAAAGCCGCCAGCCGTTCGGCCTCGCGTTTGCTGCCACCGCGGCCACGTGCCGGCTCGTGGCCCTTGATCGCCACGTCGACGACGAAGACAGGCGCATGCGCCGGTCCTTCGCGATCGATTTCACGATAGCTCGGCAGCGGCAGGCGCCTCGCCTGAGCCCATTCCTGCAAGGCCGTCTTGGCGTCGCGTGGCGGCGCCACGCCTTGCTGGCTGAGCCGGTTGCCCCACAATTTCTGCACGCAGGCGGCGGCGCTTTCAAATCCGCCATCGAGGTAGACGGCGCCCAGCAATGCTTCGAGGGCGTCGGCCAGGATGTTGGGCTGAATGCTGTCACCATGGGCACGTTCTGAATCGCCCAGCCGGAGACGGGGACCGAGATCGATTTCTGTCGCAATCTCGACCAGCGCCTCCGCTCTGACGAGCGCCGCGTGTCGCCGCGCCAGACCACCCTCACGCTCGTGCGGAAAACGCTTCAGCAGAAGGTCCGCCATTGCCAGCGACAGGACACGGTCGCCCAGGAACTCGAGCCGCTCGTTCCCTTGCGGGAAGGCCGCTTTCAACTCGGGACGGCGGTCGAGTGCGCTGCGGTGGGTAAGCGCTTCGGCGGCGAATTCGGCACGTGCGAAAACGTGCCCCAGACCTTCCGACAACGCCGCCAGATCGGCGTCGGTCGGCTTCAGTGGATGGCCATGAAGAAGCGGTTCCAGCGTATTGCCTCGGGCCATTTCCACGGCTCCAGCCAACCCGCGGCCGATGGATCGTGCGAGAAGAAGATGAACTCGGCCCGACCGACGAGATTCTCCGAAGGCACGTACCAGCCAAGCTGGTCGCGATCGCGCGTCGAACCGGAGAAGTCGCGCAGCATGAGGCGCGTCCGGCTGTCGAGTGAATCGTCGCGATTGTCGCCCATGACGAAGTAATTGCCGGCCGGCACCAGGAACTCGGGCGTGTTATCGGCCATGCCGTTGTCCATATATTCGAGCACGGTGTAGCTGCGGCCGTTGGGCAGCGTCTCGCGATAGAGGGTGCCCTTCTGATAGTGCCCGTTCGTGCCCTTCACATAGTCGCTGGAGCGAAGCCGATCGACCGCCTTGCCATTGATGTGAAGGATACCGTTCGTGACTTGGATGCGATCGCCCGGCATGCCGACGATGCGCTTGATGTAGTCGGTACGGTTGACGCCCTGACCCTGATCTCCCGGGTACTTGAAGACGGCGACGTCGCCCCGCTCCGGCGGCGAGCCGAAGATGCGGCCCGAGAACACGCCAAGCGAGAACGGGAAGGAATGCTTGCTGTAGCCGTAGGAATACTTCGAGACGAACAGATAGTCGCCGACCAGCAGGGTCGGGATCATCGATCCGCTGGGAATGTTGAAGGGCTCGATGGCGAACGTTCGCACGACAAGTGCGATCAGGACGGCATAGACGACCGTACGGACGGTCTCGCCCCAGCCACCGGCCTTCTCCTGCCCCCGCTTCCGCCGTTCAGCCACGTCCGTCATCGCCATTCCAGTTTAAACGAGCCGCGGCTATAGCAGGGCCGGCCGGCCGTGTCTCCCGCCCCGGTTGAGGCATCTGCGCACTGCAGTCCAGTGGTCCCGGTGCCTGGTTCATGTTTGCGGCACCGCCGAAATGATGATGATTGCCTGGGCCATTGGGTATTCGTCGGTCAACGTCAGGTCGATTTGCGGCGACATTCCGGCAGGTGTCATCTCCTGAAGCCGCGCCAGAGCGCCGCCCGTCAGCGCCATGGTGGGCCGGCCGCTACGCTGGTTGATGACGCCCATGTCACGCCAGAACACACCGCGTCGCAAGCCCGTCCCCAGAGCCTTGGAGCAGGCTTCCTTGGCGGCAAAACGCTTGGCATAGCTTGCCGCGCGGGTCGCGCGACCTTCAGATCTTTTTTGTTCCGTCTCGGTGAAGATTCGCTGCACGAATCGGTCGCCGAACCTTTCCAGCGACTTCTCGATCCGCCGGATATCGCAAAGGTCGTTGCCGATACCCAGGATCACGCGGACAGCCCTCCCGCACGCGCCGCATCCATGATCCGGCGCATTTCCCGGATCGCCGCTTCCAGGCCGACGAAGATTGCCTCGCCTACCAGGAAATGCCCGATGTTGAGCTCGCGTACTTCGGGAATGGCCGCGATCGGGCCGACATCGGCATAACTCAGTCCATGGCCGGCATGGCATTCGAGGCCAAGCTTGGCACACAGGGCTGCGGCCTTGGCGATACGGGCGAGTTCGGCCTGCTTGGCGGCGCCCTCGATCTCGCAATAGCGGCCGGTATGCAGTTCCACGACCGGCGCCCCCAGCGTGACGGCGGCCTCGAGCTGGCGCGGATCGGCCTCGATGAACAGCGACACCCTGATGCCGGCATCGCGCAGCCGGGCGACCATGGGTTTCAGATGGTTGTGCTGGCCGGCAGCATCGAGACCGCCTTCGGTGGTTCGCTCCTCGCGCTTCTCGGGCACGATGCAGGCGGCATGCGGACGGAGGCGCAGCGCGATGTCGACCATCTCCTGGGTCGCCGCCATCTCGAAGTTGAGCGGCACCTTGAGCTCGCGCATCAGCCCTTCGATGTCGGCGTCTATGATATGGCGGCGATCTTCGCGGAGATGCGCCGTGATGCCGTCGGCACCGGCTGCCTCGGCGAGCCGCGCCGCTCGCAGCGGGTCGGGAAGATGTCCGCCGCGCGCGTTACGCACGGTGGCCACATGGTCGATATTGACGCCGAGACGCAGAGGATTGGGCGCGGACATACGCTACTTTCGCTGGGAGGAGATGGGGAGAGCCGTCAATTGCGGGCGCGCTCGACGGCGTTGATGGCGGGCGTGGCGCGCAACGCCGCCGTGATGTCGGCGAGATGCTTCACGTCCGAAACCTCGACGTCGATCACCATGTCGAAGAAATCCATCGACCGATTGACGATGCGCAGGTTGGAGATATTGCCTTCGTGGCGGGCAATGACGGTCGAGAGGCTCGACAGGCTGCCTGGCTGGTTTGCCACCGTAATCTTGAGCCGGCCGGTATAGACACCACCCTCGCCGTCACCGACGGAGTCCCAGCCGACGTCGATCCAGCGCTCCGGTGATTCCGAGAAGCTTTCGAGCGTCGCGCAGTCGATTGTATGGATGGTGACGCCCTTGCCCGTGGTGATGATGCCGACGATGCGGTCGCCGGGCAGCGGATGGCAGCAACGCGCGAAGTGCACCGCCATGCCGGGGATCAGGCCGCGAATGGCGATCTGGCCCGGCTCGCCTCGGCCGCGTGCACCGTCGGCCTTGCTCGCCTTGCCGGCCTTGGCGCGGGCGCGCGAGATCGGCACGACATCGGCGCCGCTTTTGCGATTCTGCTTGAGGCCCGGATAGACAGCGGTCAGCACTTCGCGAGCGCCGGTCAGACCGGCGCCGACGGCCGCGACGAGATCGTCGGTCGTTGCCTGCTTGAAGTTGGCGCGCACACCGTCGAGGCCCTTCTCCGTGACCTCGTATCCTTCCTCGTGGAAAGCCTTGTCCAGCAGGGACCGGCCGAGCTGGATGTATTGCTCGCGCTGACGAATGCGAATGAAGCGGCGGATCGCGGCCTTGGCTTTGCCGGTGACGACGAAACGCTCCCAGGTCGGCGACGGTGTCTGCGCCTTGGACGTGACGATCTCGACCTGATCGCCGTTGGAGAGCTGCGTTCGGAGCGGCAGCATGCGGCCGTTGATCTTGGCGCCCACGCAGGTGTCGCCGACCTGGCTGTGCACGGCATAGGCGAAGTCGATCGGCGTCGCACCGCGCGGCAGGGCGATCAGGTTGCCCTTGGGCGTGAAACAGAAAACCTGGTCCTGGAACATCTCGAGCTTGGTGTGCTCGAGGAACTCCTCGGCATTGGGCGCCTTGTCGAGGATGTCCATCAGGCTGCGCAGCCAGGCATATTGCGGTGCGTCGGTCGAGGGTCCGCCTTGCTTGTAGATCCAGTGCGCCGCCACGCCGCGCTCGGCCTGGTCCTGCATCTCCTCGGTGCGGATCTGGATTTCGATGCGCTGGCCGAGCGGGCCGATCACGCCGGTGTGCAGCGAACGGTAGCCGTTGGGCTTGGGGACGGAGATGTAGTCCTTGAAGCGCTGCGGCAGCACCTGATAGCGGCCATGCAGCAGGCCAAGCGCCTGGTAGCATTGCGCGATGTCGGCCACGATGATGCGGAAGGCCATGATGTCGGCGAGCTGCTCGAACGACACGTTCTTGGTCTGCATCTTGCGCCAGATCGAATAGGGCGTCTTCTCGCGCCCCGACACCTGCGCTTCGAGCCCTCCTTCCTCCAGTGTCCTGACCAGCTCGGCCTCGATCTGCGGCACCAGCTTGTCGCCGCGCTCGCGCAGATAGCCCTGACGCGCCAGCACCGAGGCGCGGCCGTCGGGATTGAGCTCGGCGAAGGCTAGCTCCTCCAGTTCGCGCTTCACCTTCTCCATGCCGATGCGCGACGCTAGCGGGGCGTAGAGGTCCATCGTCTCGCGCGCGATGCGCTTGCGGCGAGCCGCTTCCTTGATGTGGTGCAACGTCCGCATGTTGTGCAGACGGTCGGCAAGCTTCACCAGCAGCACGCGGATGTCCGACGACATGGCCAGCACCAGCTTGCGCAGGTTCTCGGCTTCCTTGGTGCTTTCGGACTGGATCTCCAGTCGGCTGAGCTTGGTCACGCCGTCGACCAGCCGGGCGACGTTCTCGCCGAACATGCCGGCGATCTCGTCGCGGGTGGCGTCGGTATCCTCGAGGGTGTCGTGCAGCAGGCCGGTCACGATAGACGCCGTATCCAGGCGCATCTCGGCCAGGATGCCCGCCACCTCCACGGGGTGGGAAAAGTAAGGGTCGCCCGAAGCCCGGAGCTGGTTACCGTGCTTTTTCAGGCCGTAAACGTAGGCGCGATTCAGCACGTCCTCGTCCGCATCCGGATCGTAGGCCTGCACGCGCTCGACAAGTTCAAACTGACGGATCATGGCAATCGCCCATTATATGGGGACGATTGCGCTCACTCCACGACGTTTGCACAAATAGCAGGGCTCGGCCCTGCCCCGACCTATTCGGTAACGTCGTCTTCCTCGGTCATCGGCAGTGCCTTGGGCTGGGCCGCTTCGGCGCCGCCCTGCGCCAGCGCCGCAGCCAGCTCCTGCTCGAGCTCGGCCATCTCGTTGACCTCTTCGGGCTTGTCGATATCGGCATGCTTCTGCATGCCCGAGATCAGCGAATCCTTGAGGGTGGCCTGGTCGAGCTTGACCTCGGCGATCTCGCGCAGCGCCACCACGGGGTTCTTGTCGCGATCGCGATCGAGCGTGATCTGGGCGCCGGCCGAGATATCACGCGCGCGCTGGGCGGCGAACATGACCAGTTCAAAACGGTTCGGCACCTGCAAAATGCAGTCTTCGACGGTAACACGCGCCATGGCGGACCTCTGAATTCCCGGGAGCCGCGGGTTATACGCCCCCACGGCCAAAAGACAAGGGGCCAAAGGCTTCGGAAGGGCATGGGCCTCCCTAGAAGCGATGGACCTCCTGCTCGGGCGGCAAGGCCGCCAGCAGCGCCTGGATGGACGCCCCGGTGACCGGATGGCGCCAATCCGGCGCCAAATCCGCCAGCGGCCGCAGGACGAAAGCCCGATCGGCCATCCGGGGATGCGGCAACGTGGCTTTCCCCGGCGCTGGCGGGGCAACTTCCCCACGATAATCGAGCAAATCGAGATCGATCAGCCGCGGTGCGTTCGGCACCGTGCGAACGCGGCCGAATACGTCCTCGATGGCATGCAAAGTCTGCAGGAGATCGTCGGCCGGCAGCTCCGTGGCAACTTCGGCCACGATGTTGACGTACCAAGGCTGGTCGGACACCGGCACGGGGGCCGTCCGGTACCAAGGCGAATGGCGCACCACATCGACCTTTCGGCGGCCCAGCTCCAGGAGAGCCGCCACCAGCGTCTCGCGTGGCGAACTGTAGTTTGGATGGGCCATGTTGGCCCCAGCACCCACAAAGATTGTTCCACCGTCCAGTTTGTCCACCAGCAAATCCCTCCAACCCCTTGTGAACTATGGGATAAAGACCTAAACTTCAATCGCTGTGGGAGAGGCGGGGATTACAGAACTCCACCGGCTGAATAAATTTTCATTCTCCCTATGCGCATATTTCTCAAAGGGATAGCCGCCATGAAGGGCAATTTTTACGAAAACGAGCGCGTCGCGCTTTTCATCGACGGTGCGAATCTCTACTCCGCCGCCCGGTCCCTGGGCTTCGACATCGACTATCGCCGCCTCCTCAAGGTGTTCCGTGAAAAGGGCCGGCTGGTCCGCGCCTACTACTACACGGCCCTGGTCGAGGATCAGGAATACTCGCCAATCCGTCCGCTGGTCGATTGGCTGGACTACAACGGCTACACCATGGTCACCAAGCCGACCAAGGAATTCACCGATGCCATGGGTCGCCGCAAGATCAAGGGCAACATGGACATCGAGCTGGCCATCGACGTACTCGAGATGGCCGAACATCTCGACCATGTGATCCTGTTCTCCGGCGATGGCGACTTCCGCCGCCTGGTCGAGGCCGTACAGCGGCGCGGACTGCGCGTCTCGGTCGTCAGCACGATCAAGTCCTCGCCGCCGATGGTGGCCGACGAACTGCGCCGTCAGGCCGACGACTTCATCGAGCTTTCGGAACTCGCCCCGCTGATCGCCCGCACCCCGTCGGAACGGGCCCCGCGGCCGGCCGCCGCCGGCGGTGCACGCGATGCAGACGCCGATTACGACGACGCCCCCTCCGAATCTCTGATGCGCTCGGCCTAGGCCGCACGCTTCTGTGGTTGCATCACCTTTCGAAGAGCCGCCGCTCGATTGCCCGCGCTGCCCCCGGCTCGTCGGGTTCCGGCATGAACTGCAGGGCCTCCATGCCGACTGGAAGAATGCGCCGGTCCGGTCGTTCGGCCGGCTGGATGCGCGGCTTCTGATCGTCGGACTGGCACCGGGCATGCGCGGCGCGAATCGCACGGGCCGCCCTTTCACCGGCGACTATGCCGGCGACCTGCTCTACTCCACCCTGCTGAAGTTCGGTTTTGCCCAGGGCACCTACCGTGCCGACCCGAACGACGGGCTGCGTCTCGTCGACTGCCGCATCGCCAATGCCGTGCGCTGCCTGCCGCCGGAGAACAAGCCCCTGCCCGTCGAGTTCACGGCGTGCCGACCGTTCCTGCAGGCCGAACTCGCCGTCATGTCGAACCTGCGGGTGCTGGTGGCGTTGGGCAAGGGCGCGCACGACCAGATCCTGCGCGCGCTGACGGTGCGGCCAGCGGGCGCCTACCCCTTCGTCCATAATCGCCTGCACAAGCTGCCCACCGGCCTTGTGCTGGCCGACAGCTATCATTGCTCGCGCTACAACACGAACACCGGCCGCCTGACGACCGAGATGTTCCATCAGGTCTTCGAGGGCGTGCGCAGTTCGCTGGAGACTTGAGCCTCGAACGATTCTCAGCCGAGGGCCGACTCGATCGCCGAAGTGATCTCGCTCGCCCCTGGCCGCACGCGGCTCGGCCAGGCGCCGAGCAGGCTGCCATCCTTGCCGATCAGGTACTTATGGAAGTTCCACTTGGGAGCCGCCCCCTCGCCTGCTTCCGTCGCGATCCACTGATAGAGGGCGTGGGCATCGGAACCGATCACCTTCTGCTTGGCCGTAAGCGGAAAGGTGACGCCGTACATCGATTCGCAGAACTTGGCGATCTCCGGCTCCGTGCGCGGCTCCTGCGCGCCGAAGTCGTTCGACGGTACGCCCAGCACGACGAGACCCCGCGGACCATAGGTGTCATGCAGCTTCTGCAGATCGGTGTATTGCGGCGTAAACCCGCAATAAGAAGCGACGTTCACCAGCAGGACCGGATGCCCTGCCAAGCTCTTCATCTCGAGAGGCTTGCCGTCAATCGTGGTGAAGTTGAAATCATGGGCGGGCATGTCAGGGCTCCTCGTCGTAGCGTTGCTCCAGCCAGGGATCGCCGTAGTTGTGATAGCCGCGGACTTCCCAGAAGCCCGGCTTGTCGAACACCGAGAACTCGATGCGCTTGATCCACTTCGCGCTCTTCCAGAAATAGAGCTTGGGAATCACGACCCTGAGCGGGCCGCCATGTTCGCGGCTGATCGGTTCGCCGTTCCAGCTCCAGGCCAGCATCACGTCGTCGGCCGAGAAGTCGGCGAGCGGGACGTTCGTCTTGTAGGTGTCGTAGGAGTGGAAGATGACATGCTCCGCCGACGCCTTGGGCTTCACCATCGCCAGCAGGTCGCGGGCGCTCACGCCTTCCCATCGGTTGTCGTAGCGCGACCAGGCCGTGACGCAGTGGATGTCCGTGGTCAGTTGCGTCTTCGGCAGGTCGGTGAACTCGCCCCACTTCCAGGTCAGTGGGTTCTCGACTTCGCCATCGACGAACAATCGCCAAGCGTGCGTGGGGATCTCGGGCTGGATGCCGAGATCGAGCACCGGCCAGTTGTCGACCTTGCGCTGGCCCGGCGGCAGGCGCTGGGAGTGAGCCGCCGTCTTGCCCGTCAACAGACGGCCGTCCTCGGCCCATTTCTGCTTGCTGTCGATCAGCTTGTTCTTGAGCTTACCGAACAGGGTGACGTCGTCGTCGGCCATGGAACTCCCTAGATGCTGCGGCCTGCCTTCTCCCAATATGGGGCGCGAAGCTTGCGCTTGAAGATCTTGCCCGAATCTTCGCGCGGCAGGGCCGCACTGAACTCTACCACCTTGGGCACCTTGTAGCGCGCCAGGTGCTCGCCAAGCCAGGCGCGGACCTGGCCGGCATCCAGGCCGGCCTCGGGCTGAGCCTCGACATAGGCGCAAATCTGCTCGCCGAACTCTTCATCGGGGATGCCGAATACCGCGCAGTCGCGCACGCCCGGCATCTGGATCAGCGTGCCCTCGATCTCGGCAGGATAGATATTCACGCCGCCCGAGATGATCATGTCGCGCTTGCGATCGCACAGGAACAGGAAGCCATCGGCGTCGAGATAGCCAACGTCGCCGACCGTTACGAGATCCCCCAGCGAGACCTCCCGACGCTTGGCGTCGTCGTTGTTGTAGGTGAATTCGGAGAGATGCGGGCCGCGGACGTAGATCTCGCCGACCTCGCCCTGCTTCACGTCCTGCCCATCCTCGTCGACGACACGTAGGATGCCGCCGGGCACGATGCGTCCCACGGTGCCGGGCTTGCGCAACGCGTCCTCCGACCCGTGCCAGACGACCACGCCGGTCTCGGTAGAACCATAGTATTCGTTGATCACCGGCCCCCACCACTCGATCATCTGCCGCTTCACGGCCGGCGCGCAGGGCGCGGCGCCGTGGGTGATGAAGCGCAGCGAGGAGACGTCGTAGCGCTGGCGCACTTCCTGCGGCAGGCGCAGCAGGCGGACGAACATGGTCGGCACGATGTGCATGTGGCTGACCCGATGCTTGTCGATCAGGCGCAGCATGTCCTCGGCCTCGAAGCGCGGCTGCAGGACCATGTGCAGGCCAAGCCGGGCGCTTGCCATGCCGTAGGCTGCCGGTGCGGAGTGATACATCGGACCGTTCATCAGGATCACAGCGCCGGGATCGGGCTTCAGGCCCCAGAACATTGCGGCTTCCTGCGATGCCGCCGCCTGCTGCTCGGGCGTACTCGGCCGACGCCGCACGCCCTTGGGACGCCCTGTCGTGCCCGACGTGTAGATCATGCTGCCGCGCGCTGCCTTCGGTGGCTCGGTTCGCGGTGGCGAGGCGGCGACGAAATCCTGCCACAGCTCCACACCGGCCGGCGCCGCACACTTCTCCGGAGGCACATTGTAGGCCGCAGCAATCTCTGGCGGCGTCGGCACAGCCAGCACCTTCACGCCCTCGGGAACGCCCCCAGCGATCTGCGCCAGCAGATCGGTATGCGCCACCAGCACCCTGGCGCCGCAGTCCTGCAGAATATGGCTCGCTTCTTCGGGCGTGAAATGCCAGTTGATCGGCACGGCATAGGCGCCGAGCTGACCCGACGCCATGTTAACCTCGAAGGTCGGGAAGTCGTTGCGCAGCATCAGCGCAACGCTGCTGTCCTCGCCGACGCCCAGCGCGGCGAGTCCGCTCGCCGCCCGCGCCGCATTGACCTGGATCTCGCTCCAGGCCCTGAAGCGATCGCCTGCCGTTACACCAGCCATCGCACCCGCGTTCATGGCGTTACTCCCGGATCACATCGCCGATCAGCTTGTAGCTTGTGCCATCGAAGCGCTGCAGGCGCAGCGACTGATAGGGCAGATAATCGTCGGGCCCGGTTTCGATCACAATACCGGGTAAAGTGAGCGGCGTCGTGAAACCCTTGAGGCTCGTGGCCTGACGCATGAAGTTCTCGCGCGTCAACACGTTGCCCGCCTGGCGCAGGAGATGCGCCAGAATGTAACCATTGGAGTAGCCGGCGGCGACGAAGGAGTCGTGCGGATTGAGTTCGGGCGCCCATTTCTGAGCCCAGTCGAAATACTCCTTCATGCCGGGGTCGTTTTCCCAGGTCGGATCGCCCGCACTCTTGCTGTTCGCTGCGGTGATGATCCCGGTCGCGGCATCGGCGCCGGCCGGCTTCAGCACACCGGGAATCGACGCTGAGCCGACCGGCAGGTAGATCTGCGGCTTCCAGCCGAGTTCGTGCGCCTTGCGGATCGCCTGCGTGGCGTGCTTGCCGGTCGCCACGACGAAGAAGGCGTCGGCGTTGCTGGCGCGAAGCTGGATGATCTGGGCATCGACGGTCGGATCGGTCGTCTCGAACGACACCTCGGCCACGATCATGCGGGCCTTGTCGCCCAGCGCATGCTTGAAGCCCTCGACATAGTCCTTGCCGAAATCGTCGTTCTGCCGCAGCAGCGCGATCCGCGCATTGGGGGTCGTGGTCAGGATGTTGCGCGCATAGACCGCCCCTTCGGTCTGATAAGCGACCATGCCCATCATGGTCCAAGGATAGTTCTTCGGATCGTTCCATTGCGCGGCGCCGGACAGGATGAAGAACTGCGGCACCTTCTTCTGGTTGAGATAGCGGTGCGTCGTGCGGTTGGTCGCCGTGCCGATCGTATTGACGATCGCGAACACCTTGTCGCGCTCGACGAGCTGGCGCGTGAGCTCCACGGTCTTGGGCGGGCTATACCCGTCGTCGAGCGACAACAGGTTGATCTTGCGGCCATTCACGCCGCCTTGCGTTTCGTTAAGGTACTTGAAGTAGGCCACCTGCCCTTTGCCGACTCCGGACAACGCGGAGGCCGGCCCGCTGTAAGGCATGGTCTGACCAAGCTTGATCTCGGCATCGGACGCGCCGGGATCATACTTCTTGCCACTCTCAGCAAAGGCTGCCGTCGTCGCCATTTGAACCGCCACGATCAGGGCGACTACACCGCGTTTCATCCGTTCTTTCTCCCTTTCTTCTCGCCGGCTGGCTTCTTGCCTGCCTGCGGCGAGGCTCCCTTCAGCATCAACGTGCCGATGAACTGGCTGATCTCCTTGTAGCCGGGGCCCGACTTCAGCATGCCGGCCTGCCGCAACATGACCACTCCATGGGTGGCAGCCCACAAGGCCCAGCCGAACAGACGCGGGTCGACGGCCAACAGGCCGGCCTCAGCCATCTCTTCCGACTGCCGCGTGATGAGCTGCTGCGCTCGCTTCACCGTCGGGCCCAGCTCGGGGTGGCTGTCGTCTATCGGCTGATCGATCTCGAACATGATGCGATAGGCGTGCGGATGCTCTTCTGCGAACCGCAGATAGGCTGCCCCGACCTGACGGCCGCGTGTTGCCGGATCGTCCGCCGATGCCGCAGCCTTTTCGAGATTATCGGAAAAAGCCGCGAAAGCCTGCGCCCGCACCGTCGCCAGGATGTCGGCCTTGTCCTTGAAATAGCGATATGGGGTCTTGGGGCTGCAGCCCAGCGCCTCGGCGAGCTGGCGCATCGTGACGCCTTCGTAGCCGAAGCGGGCAAACCGCTCGGTGGCGACACGACACAGCTCAGCGCGGAAGTCCGCGATGTCCTTTTCGGTCAGATAACGCGGCACGGGGCACTTTCCATACACACCGTGTACGAAAAAGCGCCCCCATCGTCAAACAAACCCTGCTTCGTCAGGCGGTCTCGGCGAAGAGCTCGCGGCCGATCAACATGCGGCGGATCTCGCTGGTGCCGGCGCCGATCTCGTAAAGCTTGGCGTCGCGCAACAGGCGTCCCGTCGGATAGTCGTTGATGTAACCGTTGCCGCCCAGGAGCTGAATGGCGTCGAGTGCCACCAGGGTCGCCTTCTCGGCGGCGTAGAGAATGGCTCCCGCCGCGTCCTTGCGGGTCGTCTGGCCACGGTCGCAGGCTCGCGCTACGGAGTACACATAGGCCTTGCAGGCGTTCATGGTCGTGTACATGTCCGCGAGCTTGCCCTGCACGAGCTGGAAAGTGCCGATCGGCTGGCCGAACTGCTGACGCTCATGGACGTAGGGCAGCACGATATCCATCGCCGACTGCATGATGCCGAGTGGACCGGCCGCGAGCACGGCGCGTTCGTAGTCGAGGCCGCTCATCAGCACATTGACGCCCTTGCCGACGGCGCCCAGCACGTTCTCCTCGGGGATCTCGCAATCCTCGAAGACCAGTTCGCCGGTCGAGGAGCCGCGCATGCCCATCTTGTCGAGTTTCTGGGCGACCTTGAAGCCCTTGCGGTCGGTCTCGACGATGAAGGTGGTGATGCCGCGCGGCCCGGCAGCGGGATCGGTCTTGGCATAGACCACGATCACCTGCGCGTCGGGACTGTTGGTGATCCACATCTTGGTGCCGTTCAGCACATAGCGGTCGCCCTTCTTGTCGGCGCGCAGCTTCATGGAGACGACGTCGGAGCCCGCCCCCGTCTCGCTCATGGCGAGGCTCCCGACATGCTCGCCAGAAACGAGCTTCGGCAGGAACCGCCGCTTCTGCTCATCGCTGCCGTTGCGGCGGATCTGGTTGATGCAAAGGTTGGAGTGCGCGCCGTAGCTCAGGCCCACCGCCGCCGAGGCGCGGCTGAGTTCCTCGACCGCCAGGGCGTGTTCGAGATAGCCCAGCCCAGCTCCACCATATTCCTCTTCGACCGTGATGCCATGCAGGCCGAGTTCACCCATCTTGGGCCACAGCTCGCGCGGGAAGCGATCGGTCTTGTCAATCTCGGCGGCGATCGGTGCCACTTCGGCGGCCGCGAAGCGCTGGACCTGCTCGCGCAGCGCGTCGGCGGTCTCGCCCAGGCCGAAATCGAACGGCGGCATTGCGTTGGGAATCATGATGTCACGGGCCTGCTGTTGTTGGTCGTTTCAGTTCTTTTCGGTTTTCGGTTCAGTCTTCACGTAGATGCGGATCATCTTCCATTGGGCGTCCGACGGAATGAACTCCAGCTCGAAAGTGAGGCGTGACGGCTCCGTCGGGAAATAGCCTTTCACGATCAGCTTGCCGTCACCATCCACCGCCGCCTTGGGCGCATAGATCGGAGTCATGGCGGCGATGATGTCGAAGTCGATGCTCTTCTTGTTGAACTCGTTGAACGTCGCCTTGAGTTGTTCCGGCGTGAACTGATCGCGGAACGGCTTGGCGGCCTTGGCGTGAAAGATGTCGTAATTGCCGCTGACGTTGGCATCGTTGAAGGTGAGCAGCGTCGCCTTCACCAGCGCTTCGAGCGCCCGGTCGGGCGGCACCTTGTTCTGCGCCATCGCAGGAAGGGCGAACAGCACGAGCGCAACCGCGCACAGAAAACGATTGAACGCCCGCATCGATGGCCTCCGAGGCTGGACGATAGCCCGCCCACGCTCCGAAGCGAAGCCGCACAGACGGCCTCACCCGTCAGCCCGCGCCACGCAAAGCCGCTGCAGCGGCGGCACGCGTCTCTTCGGTAAGCCAGGAGAAGTAACGCGGCTCGGCCTGGCCATTGCGTGCCGCGGCGATGCGCGTCAATGCAGGCGACCGCAACTCGCGCTTGATCGTGGCGAAAGCGTCGGGCGGCAGTGCTGCATCCTTGCGTGCCCGTGCGATCGCGCGCGCGAGCAAGGTGTCGGGCGTCACGCATTCGTCAAACACTTGCAGGGCCACCGCACCGGCAGCATCGAGCTCCTCGCCGAACAGGACCATGCGACGGGCGGCCGTGGGCGCAAGCTCGCTGCGCGCTACATCGAGGGCGGCCACGGGATACCGCACGCCGACCTTCACTTCTGCAAAACTGGCCTTCAGCGGAACGTCGGCGACGATGCGCCAGTCGCCGCACAGTGCCACCACCATGCCGCCGGCGATGGCATGGCCGTTGATCGCCGTGACCAGCGGTTTGGGCCAGGCGTAGAGCGTGCCAAAGCCGTCGTTCATCGCCGCGATCAGACGATGCTGCGCGCCGGCATCGAGCGTCGGCAGCAGCTTGAGGTCGAGACCGGCCGAGAAGGCCTTGCCCTCGCCGGTCAGCACGGCCGCGCGAACGGCGCGGTCCGATGCCAGCCGGTCAAACAGCGCGGCGATCTCTTCGAGCATTTCCGAGTCCATGGCGTTCATGGGCGGACGGGCGAAGGTCACGACGGCAATGCCGTCGTCGTGGAGGGTCGATCTGAGATGGGACATGCCACGACCATAGAGGCAGACAGATCATAGATAAAATCGATTGTCTCACTCATTGTCATCGATATTGTCTATGTCGATGAACCTGTCCTTCATCCGCTACTTCCTGACGGTGGCCGAGACGGCAAGCTTCACCACGGCCGCAGACCGTTGCCACGTCACCCAGCCGACCCTTTCGGCAGGGATCGCCCGTCTGGAGCAAGAAATCGGCGCCCGCCTGTTCGACCGCGGCCGGCGTGCGGCCCTGACGGCGGCGGGACATCGCCTGCTGCCGCATGCCCGCGCCATGGTCGAGGCCTGGCAACTCGCCCGCGCCGAATCGCGATCGACGCACCGGGCCCGGCTGCTGCGCGTCGCCATCGCCTCGACCCTTCCCGTCCCCGCGGCGCTCGACTGGCTGGCGTCGGCCCAGCAGCAGGCCGGCTTCGAGGCGGAAGTCTCCGAGGGCACGGCCGCCACCGTTGCCGATCGCTGGCGGCGCGGCCGCTGCGACGCCGCGCTCTTTCCGGCGCGCGGCCCGCTCGACGCGCCCAACGCCGTCGCGCTGTGGCGCGAACCTTATGTACTGGCCGCGGCCGCCGAGCATCGCGTGGCGACGCGCGATCGCTGGTCGCTGAAGGAGCTGGCCGACACGGTCTTCGTCCTGCGTGCGGCCTGCGAAGCGCAGGACGATGCCCTGCGCCTGTTCGCCGCCGAAGGCGTGCGGCCGCGCGCGGTCCTGAGCTCCCCCGACGAGGAGCGCTGCGCCGCCGCCGTCGCCGCGGGACTCGGCGTCAGCCTGATGCCACGCTCGCTCCTGCGGCCGGGTCTGGTTACCGCGGAGATCCGCGAGGTGGCGCTCGACCGGCGCGTTTTCCTGGCGTGGCGCGCAGACGCCGACAACGAGCTGGTGCAGACGTTGCGCGACACGGCGCTCGCCCATCCCTGGCCAGGCCAGCGCAGCGGCAATGCCCGCCTGGCCTTCGCCCGGTAGTTACAGCAGGAAGATCGTCGCCAGTCCGAGGAAGGTGAGGAAGCCGATCACGTCGGTCACCATCGTCAGGAAGACGGTCGAGGAGACCGCAGGATCGACGCCGAACTTCTGCAAGCCCAACGGGATCAACGATCCCGCGAGAGCCGCGGCAAACAGATTGCAGATCATGGCCGCCGCGATGACACCGCCCAGCCGCCAGTCGCCGAACAACATGACGACACCGGCCGCCAGGAGGAAGGCGAACATCAGCCCGTTCATGCTGCCCACGGCCGCTTCCTTGGCGATGAAACGCAGGGCGTTGGCGGCCGTCAGCTCCCCCATGGCCAGCGCCCGGACGGTGACCGTCACCGTCTGGATGCCGGCATTGCCGCCCATCGAGGCGACGATCGGCATGAGGGCGGCCAGAACGACGATCTTCTCGATCGTGCCCTCGAACTGGGCGATCACGAACGAGGCCACGAGCGCCGTCGCGACGTTGACCAGCAGCCACGGCGCCCGCAGCCGGACGGTGCGCACGGGCGGCGCGTGCATGTCGTCAGTGCCGACGCCGCCCATCTTCAGCATGTCCTCCTCGGCTTCCTCGTCGATCACGTCGACCACGTCGTCGACCATGATCACGCCCAGCAGCCGATTCTCGTCGTCGACGACGGGGCAGGAAACCAGGTTCTGGTCGCGGAAGAGATGCGCCACTTCGGCCTGATCCGCCGTGACCGGCACCGAGGGAATGTCGGGATCCGCGATATCGAGGATGCCGATCGGGCGCTTGGTACGCAGCATGCGGCCGAGCGGCACCGAACCTCGCAGCCGCCCATCGGAATCGACGACGAAAATGTCGTAAACGTCGTCGGGCAGATCGGTCGCTTCGCGGCAGTAGTCGATGACCTGGCCCACCGTCCAGCCATCGGGAACCTTGACCAGCGAGCGCTGCATGAGGCGCCCGGCCGTGTCCTCCCGAAAGGCCAGCGCCTGCTCGATCTCGGCGCGATCCTGGGCCGATAGTTCGGCCAGGACCTCCTGCCGCTCCGCCTCCGGCAGATCTTCGAGGATGGTCGCGGCATCGTCGGCTTCCAGCTCGCGCGCGGCAGCTGCGATTTCCTTGCTGTCGAGCTGCTCCAGAACGTCCTCGAGGACTTCCTCGTCGAGCTCGGTCAGTGCTTTGGGGTCGAGGTCGCGCTTGAGGATGCCGACCAGCTTGTCGCGCTCGTCCTCTCCTACCTGCTCGAGGATCGATGCCTGGCCGGTGGCACTGAGGTCGGCCAGGAGCGCCCTGACTTCCTCCGCCCTTTCTTCTGCAAGCGCCGCCTCGACTCGCCGGACGAGTTCCGGCGTCACTTCATCGAGGAGATCGCTTTCGCCGCTCATCCACGCGCCTCAGCGAGGCGCTGCGCCTCGACGACGGCCAAGGCCGTCATGTTCAGGATGCCGCGGGCTGTCACTGACGGGGTCAACACATGAGCCGGCAAATCGGTTCCCAACAACATGGGGCCGATATGCAAGCCGTCAGCGCCATTCTTTAGGAGATTAAAGGAAATGTTGGCGGCGTCGAGTGAAGGACAGATGACGAGGTTCGCCGGCTCCTTGAGCTTGGAGCGCGGGAAGACATTGTTGCGGACGTCGACGTCGAGCGCGGCGTCGCCGTGCATCTCGCCGTCGACTTCGAGGGACGGCGCCCGCTCGTGCAGGATTTTCACCGCCGCAGCCATCTTGCGCGCCGACGGATGATCGGAACTTCCGAAACTCGAATGCGAGATCAAGCCGACTTTGGGCTGGATGCCGAATCGCAGTACTTCGTCGGCCGCCAGCAGCGTGATCTCGGCCAAGGTCTCGGGATCGGGATCGTAGTTCACGTAGGTGTCGGCGATGAACAGGGCGCGCGTGGGCATCACCAGCAGGCTGAGCGCCGCCATGTTCTTCACGCCTTCCTTGAGGCCGATGACGTCGCGCACATGATTGAAGTGTGTGCGGAAACGGCCGTAGGCGCCGGCGATCATCGCATCGGCATCGCCCAGGCGGACCGCGAGGGCCGCGATCAGGGTCGGGCTGGACCGGACCAGGTTGCGCGCGGTCGGCTCGGTGACACCGCGCCGCTCCATCAGCGCGTGATAGGCTCCCCAGTACCTGTCGTACCGCGGATCGTCGGAGGGATCGATCAGCTCGACGTCGATACCCGGCTGGAACCGGAGCCCGAGACGCTCGGCACGGCGGCGCACGATTTCCGGGCGACCGATCAGGATCGGCCGGGCAATGCCTTCGTCGAGCACGATCTGCACGGCGCGCAACACGCGATCGTCCTCGCCGGCGCTGAAGATCACGCGCTTGGGCGCACTGCGAGCCTGTTCGAAGACCGGCCGCATGACCAGACCGGACTTGAACACGAACTGGCTGAGCTGGTCGCGATAGGCCTCGAAATCGGCGATCGGCCGGGTCGCCACGCCGCTGTCCATGGCCGCCTTGGCGACGGCCGGCGCCAGTTCGACGATCAGACGCGGATCGAAGGGCTTGGGAATGATCTGGTTGGGGCCGAAGCCGCCGGCCTGTTCGCCGAAGGCGCGGGCCACGACCTCGGACGGCTCCTTGCGCGCCAGCGCCGCCAGCGCCCGCACGCAGGCGATCTTCATCTCATCGTTGACGGTGGTGGCGCCGACATCGAGCGCGCCGCGGAAGATATAGGGGAAGCAGAGGACGTTGTTGACCTGGTTGGGATAGTCGCTGCGCCCCGTCGCCATGATGGCGTCGTCGCGTACCGCCGTGACGTCTTCCGGCGTGATCTCGGGATTGGGGTTGGCAAGCGCGAAGATCAGCGGCCGGCTCGCCATCCTTTTTACCATGTCCTGCTTCAGCACGCCGGCCGCCGAGAGGCCCAGGAAAACGTCGGCGCCGCCGATCACCTCGCCCAGGGTGCGGGCCTGCGTGTCGCGGGCATAACGCTCCTTCCAGGGGTCCATCTGCTCGTTGCGGCCCTTCCAGACCACGCCGGCAATGTCGGTGACCCAGATGTTCTCGCGCGGCAGGCCGAGCTTCTCCAGCACGCCGAGGCAGGACAGCGCCGCTGCGCCCGCCCCCGACACGACCAGCTTCACTTTGGCGATGTCCTTGCCGACCAGCGACAGGGCGTTCAGCAACGCCGCGCCGACAATGATGGCCGTGCCATGCTGGTCGTCATGGAACACCGGGATCGACATGCGCTCGCGCAGCTTCTGCTCGACGTAGAAGCATTCCGGCGCCTTGATGTCTTCGAGATTGATGCCGCCGAAGGTGGGTTCGAGAGCGGCGACGATCTCGACCAACCGCTCCTGGTCGAGCTCCGCCAGCTCCAGGTCGAACACGTCGATGCCGGCGAACTTCTTGAAGAGGACACCCTTGCCCTCCATCACCGGCTTGGCAGCCAGCGGGCCGATGGCGCCGAGGCCCAGCACCGCAGTGCCATTGGTAACGACCGCGACCAGGTTGGCGCGTGCCGTCAGCTCGGCAGCCGTCGCGGGATCGCGCACGATCTCGTTGCAGGCAGCGGCTACGCCGGGCGAGTAGGCCAGCGACAGGTCGCGCTGGGTCGCCAACGGCTTGGTCGGAACGACTTCGATTTTGCCGGGTCGAGGGATGCGATGGTAACGGAGCGCGCCGTCGGTAAGTTCATCCGCCAAGCTCGTCTCCCCCTCTCGAGCGCCACGGCCAAAACAAAAAGGGCCGCCAGTTGGAGTTTCCAACAGGCGGCGGCCTTAGGCTACCTTTTCGATCGAACCGGCGTTTGGTGCGGCCAAGAAGACTCGAACTTCCACGCCTCGCGGCACTAGCACCTCAAGCTAGCGCGTCTACCAATTCCGCCATGGCCGCGCCGGTTCGATGGCGCGGGGGATACCAAATCGCCTCACCAGTGGCAAGGCGGCCTTGCACAAGAGACGAGAAGTACCGATTTTGCCACAATGAACAGCCCCGAATGGCGCATTTCCGATGGCGCGGTCCCCTACGACGAGGCGCTGGCCGCCATGGAAGCGCGTGTCGCCGACATTCGCGCCGGTCATGCCGGCGAAATGGTGTGGCTGCTGGAGCACCCGCCGCTCTATACGGCCGGCACCAGCTCCAAGGCACAGGATCTGCTGCAGCCAGCGCGCTTTCCGGTCCATGTCGCCGGCCGTGGCGGGCAATACACCTATCACGGGCCGGGCCAGCGCGTGGCCTATGTCATGCTCGACCTGCGGGCCCGCCGCCAGGACGTACGCCGCTACGTCGCCGACCTCGAAGACTGGACCATCCGCACGCTCGGACGTTTCAACGTGAAGGCCGAACGGCGGCAGGGCCGGGTCGGCGTCTGGGTCGTCCGCCCCGACAAGCCCGCCCTGCCCGATGGCAGCCCGCGTGAAGACAAGATCGCGGCCATCGGTGTGCGCATTCGTCACTGGGTGTCGTTTCATGGGATCTCGATCAACGTCGAGCCCGACCTCTCGCACTATGCGGGAATCGTTCCCTGCGGCATTGCCGAGCATGGCGTGACGTCGCTGGTCGATCTCGGCCTGCCGGTGACCCTGGCCGATCTCGATGCCGCGCTGGCCGAGACCTTCGACGAGGTGTTCGGCCAGGCCGCAGCGGCCGTCAGGCCGTCGGCAGCCGCGTAAAGCCGTCCGGCAGAATATCGAGATCGACCGGCTCGACGTCGATCCCGTCCACGCGCGCGAGGGCCGGCCCGGCCCGGCAGGCATCGATCATGCGGCCGACTGCCGCCTCGTCGCCGACGATCAAGGCCTCGACGGCGCCGTCGCGGCGGTTGCGCACCCAGCCGCTGAGACTAAGCCGCTGTCCGGTGGCCACCGCCCAGTCGCGATAGCCCACGCCCTGCACCCTGCCGGTAATCGTCAGGCGTGCCTGCAATGCCATCGGCGTCGCACCGATCCTAGGCGAACTCGATGATCTTCTGGTCGACGCGCAGGCTGTCGCCGGCCTTGGCATGGAGGGTCTTCACCGTGCCGTCGCGCACCGCGCGCAGCACGTTCTCCATCTTCATCGCCTCGACGACAGCCAGTGCTTCGCCGGCCTTGATCTCCTGGCCTTCGGCAACGGCAACGGACGCCAGCAGGCCCGGCATCGGCGACAGCAGGAACTTCGACGTATCGGGCGCGGCCTTCACCGGCATCAGCGCATAGAGTTCGGCCTGACGCGGCGTCAGGACCAGCACGTCGGCCTGGCCGCCTTCATGAACCAGGCGCCAGCCCGAGCCCACGGCATCGACCTGGACCACGATATGCTGGTCATCGACCACGGCGTGAAGCAGCGGCTCGCCCGGCAGCCAGTTGGTTTCGATGGCGATTGCGCGTTCGCCGGCCTCGACCGCGAATGCCGCTCCCTGGCCGGTCACGCGGACGGCCATCGGTTCGCGGTTCAGCATGACGGTGCGGCCGTCTTCGACCAGCCCCGCGCGATGGCCCTGAATGCGGTCGATCACGGCGGCGATGCCGGCCAGTACCGCGGGATCGCGTGGCGGCAGGTCCTTGGTCGTGAAGCCGCCCTTGAATTCCTCGGCGATGAAGTTGGTCGTGAGCTTGCCCGCGACGAATCGCGGATGGGCCATGAGCGCCGCCAGGAACGGTATGTTGTGCGACACGCCGCGGACGTAGAACTCGTCCAGAGCGCGGCGCATGCGGTCGATCGCGTCGTTGCGCGTCTCTCCATAGGTGCAGAGCTTGGCGATCATCGGATCGTAGAACATCGAGATTTCGCCGCCCTCGTAGACGCCGGTGTCGACGCGCACGTCGGGGCCGGCCTTGGGCTCGCGATACTTCACGAGGCGGCCGGTCGAGGGCAGGAAGTTGCGGAACGGGTCCTCGGCATAGAGGCGGGCCTCCATGGCCCAACCGTTCATCTTCACGTCCTTCTGCTCGAACGGCAGCTTCTCGCCGGCCGCGACGCGGATCATCAGCTCCACGAGGTCGAGGCCGGTGATCAGCTCCGTCACCGGATGCTCGACCTGCAGGCGGGTGTTCATTTCGAGGAAGTAGAAGTTGCGGTTCTTGTCGACGATGAACTCGACGGTGCCGGCGCTCTTGTACTTGACCGCCTTGGCCAGCGCGACGGCCTGCTCGCCCATCGCCTTGCGCGTCTTGGCGTCGAGGAAGGGGCTGGGCGCCTCCTCGATCACCTTCTGGTGACGACGCTGGATGGAGCACTCGCGCTCCCAGAGATAGACGCAGTTGCCGCGACCGTCGGCGATGAGCTGGATCTCGATATGGCGCGGTTCCTCGACGTACTTCTCGATGAATACGCGATCGTCGGCGAACGAGGCCTTGGCCTCGTTGGTCGCCGAGCCGAAGCCTTCATGCGCCTCGGCATCGTTCCAGGCGATACGCATGCCCTTGCCGCCGCCGCCGGCCGAGGCCTTGATCATCACCGGATAGCCGATCTTCTGCGCGATCTTCACCGCCTCGTCGGCATTGGGAATGGCCGCGAGATGGCCCGGCACGGTGTTGACGCCGGCCTTCTGGGCGAGCTTCTTGGACTCGATCTTGTCGCCCATGGCGTAGATCGCCCGGGCATTGGGGCCGATGAAAGCGATGCCGGCGGCGGCCAGCGCCTTCTGGAACGCTTCCTTCTCGGAGAGGAAGCCGTAGCCGGGATGGACCGCCTGAGCGCCCGTCTTCTTGCAGGCGTCGATGATCTTGTCGATCAGCAGATAGGACTGTGCCGATGGCGGCGGGCCGATCAGGACCTTCTCGTCGGCCTGGCGCACATGCAGCGCATCGGCATCCGCCTCGGAATAGACCGCGACCGTCTTGATGCCGAGCCGCCTGCAGGTGCGGATGACGCGGCAGGCGATCTCGCCGCGATTGGCGATCAGGATCTTGTCGAACAGCGGCTTGGGGCCCGTCGCTTTCGGCGCCGCGGCCTTCGCCTTGGGCGCTGCAACCTTCGCCTTCGGCACAGGCTTCTTGGCCGCCTTCGTCGCGGGCTTCTTCACGGCCTTGGGCGCAGCTTTGGCGACCTTCTTCTTGGCGGCCATTCTCAGGATCCTTTTTTATTGCGTTCAAACATGCCCATCGACCAGGCGGTATGGGCTGCGATCAAGGGTATCCAGGCGATGAACGCCCAGAGCCACCAGGGGTAACGGGACGAGACCAGGGCGTTGACGGCGATCAGCACGAGCAGCGTGAACAGCCCCGCGATCATGTGCAGCCGCACGATCCGCGCACGCCTCGCCCGCTCTGCCGCCGACATTGCCACGGCAACCGTCACAGAGGCACGTTGCCGTGCTTGCGCCACGGATTCTCGAGCTTCTTGGTCTCGAGCGTGGCGAGCGCCCGGCAAATCCGCCGGCGCGTGCCGTGCGGCATGATCACGTCGTCGATGAAGCCACGGCTGGCGGCGACGAACGGATTGGCGAACTTCTCGCGATATTCCTCGGTGCGCTTGGCGATCTTGGCGGCGTCACCGATGTCGGAGCGGAAGATGATCTCGACCGCGCCCTTGGCGCCCATCACCGCGATCTCCGCACCCGGCCAGGCATAGTTCACGTCGCCGCGCAGGTGCTTGGACGCCATCACGTCGTAGGCGCCGCCATAGGCCTTGCGGGTGATCACGGTCACCTTCGGCACCGTCGCCTCGGCATAGGCGTAGAGCAGCTTGGCGCCGTGCTTGATGATGCCGCCGAACTCCTGAGTCGTGCCCGGCAGGAAGCCCGGCACGTCGACGAAGGTGACGATTGGAATGTTGAAGGCGTCGCAGAAGCGCACGAAGCGCGCGCCCTTGCGCGAGCTGTCGATGTCGAGGCAGCCGGCCAGCACCATCGGCTGGTTGGCGACGAAGCCCACGGTCTTGCCCGCCATGCGGCCGAACCCGACCACGATGTTGCCGGCCCATTCGGGCGACAGCTCGAAGAAGTCGCCTTCGTCGACGACCTTCAGGATCAGTTCCTTGATGTCGTAGGGCTTGTTGGGATTTTCGGGGACCAGCGTATCGAGCGAGAAGTCCTCGCGATCCATGGGATCCTGCGTCGGCCGCACCGGCGCCTTCTCGCGGTTGTTCGACGGCAGGAAGTCGACGAAGCGGCGGAGCTGCAGCAGCGCCTCGACGTCGTTCTCGAAGGCCAAGTCGGAAACGCCGGACTTCTGCGTGTGGGTCAGCGCGCCGCCCAGCTCTTCCTGCGTCACCGTCTCGTGGGTGACGGTCTTCACCACGTCGGGGCCGGTGACGAACATGTAGGAGCTGTCCTTCACCATGAAGATGAAGTCGGTCATGGCCGGCGAATAGACCGCGCCGCCGGCGCACGGGCCCATGACCATCGAGATCTGCGGGATGACGCCCGAAGCCAGCACGTTGCGCTGGAACACGTCGGCATAGCCCGCCAGCGAGTCCACGCCTTCCTGGATGCGCGCACCGCCGGAGTCGTTCAGCCCCAGCACCGGCGCACCGACCTTCATGGCGGTGTCCATGATCTTGCAGATCTTGGCGGCATGCATGCCGGAGAGCGCGCCGCCGAACACCGTGAAATCCTGGCTGAAGACATAGACCAGCCGGCCGTTGATGGTGCCGTGTCCGGTCACCACGCCGTCACCCGGGATCTTCTGCGTCTCCATGCCGAAGTCGATCGAGCGATGCTCGACGAACATGTCGTATTCCTCGAACGAGCCCGGATCGAGCAGCGCGTCGATGCGCTCCCGCGCCGTCAGCTTGCCTTTGGCATGCTGCGCCTCGACGCGCCTTGCGCCGCCGCCTTGGCGCGCCGCGGCACGCCTCAGTTCGAGTTCTTCCAACATCTTCTGCATTCGTATCTCCGGCCCCTTGCCAGCAGTTTTCGGCCAATATCGCGACCACGTCTAGCGGAGGAAACGCTTCTCGTTGTCCTTGACCGCGCTCATACCCTGTAGTTCGAAAACCTCGTCGACCGTGGCGATCCGGCTTTCCACGCCATGGATGCCGCCTTCCTTGCGGATCTGCGCAAAGGTCGCCCGCATCGCGCCCACCGACGCGCGAATTGCATGGTTGCCCCAGATCAGCAGGCCGACCTTCTTCAGCTCCTTCACGCGCGCCACCGTCATCTGCGGATAGGCCGTCGGCACCAGCGCGATCGGCGCCTTGCCATCCCAGGCGCGCACGAAGGCCTCGATCTCGTCCGGCGTCTTCTGCTTGGAGTGCACCAGGATCATGTCGGCGCCCGCCGCCTCGTAGGCCCGAGCCCGCTTCAGCGCTTCTTCCTGGCCGAGGCCCGCGATCAACGCTTCCGTGCGTGCAACGATCACCAGGTCGGGATCGCGGCGTGCGGCGCGCGCCGCTTCGATCTTGCCCTGGAACTCCTCGATGCGGACCATGTCCTGGCGGCCACCGGCGATCAGGCTGGTGACCTTGGGAAAGCTCTTGTCCTCCATCACGATCACGGCGGCGCCGGCGCGCTCATACTGCTCGACGGCGTAGAGCACGTTGATGGCGTTGCCGAAGCCGGTGTCGATATCGGCCACCACCGGCAGGCCGGAGCGATCGGCCATGGCGCGTGTCATGTCGAGGTGCTGGGTCATCGATACGACGCTGACATCCGGCACACCGTACATGGCCGACAGCTCGAAGCCGCTGGCCCAGATCGCATCGAAGCCCGCTTCCGCGGCAAGCATGGCCGAGAGCGGGCTGTGCGATGCCATGGCCTCGACGAGCCCCTTCTCGGCAAGCACGTCGCGAAACTTCCTGCCTGGCGTCATGCTTCCCCCCTGGTGCGCAGCCGCGTGTCTTCCAGCAGCTCGAGGAACCGGGCGCCTGCCGCAATGTCGTTGCGCACGCCGGTCCGCCGCTCGACCGCAATGGGATCGTCGCCCCAGCGTTCGACTTGATAGAGGTCGTCGAGCTGGGCGGCCGCAAACGCTTCTTCCGCCGTGAGGCGTCGCTCCGCGACGGCGAGCGCCACGATCAGCGAGCCGGCGATGTGCGTGAGATTGTAGAGTGAGGACAGAGCCATATCGCCATGCGCCGCCACGGCCGCCCGCAGAGCTACAAGTGCCTCGGCAGGCTGTTGCACGAACGACATGTTTTCGACCACGGTAAGCCGTGCGCCGTAGCGTTCGGCCGCCCAGTCGAGAAGCGGCTGCCACGTCGTCATCTGGCGCTCGACCAGGCTCGACGGATCGGACGCGCGATAGCACAGCAGGTCGGAGCCCGCGTACTTGGCGGTGTCGTCGATCACCTGCTCGCGCTGCCCTGGCACGCGATCGAGGCCGGTCGCGGCAAGACGGGTCAACGGCAGGAGGCCGGTCTTGATTTCCTCTTTCTCAGGCACCCCCGCCCATTCGCCGGCGATGGCCTCGGCCAGGGCGCGCGTCGGCACGACCAGCACGGCCTTGGCTGGCGTCCGCATGGGCCTGCCGTCGAGCAGCACGCGAAAGCCACCGTCGCAAGCGTCGACCGCCGTTTCCTTGTAGAAGCGCTTCATCCAGCTCGGCTTGGTTCAGAGTCAGGGGCCACGATGCGAAATCCCGTTTCCCCGGCTCCGCATGTGGCGACGGGATTACACGCCTGCCCCTGCCGACGACAAGACCCTCGGACGGGGACACGGGCCGATGTCAGCGGCTCTGACTGCGCTGCGGACGGGGAGTCTGGGAGTGCGTCGGGCGACTCGCTCGTTGCCGCACGTCGGATGAAGGAACCGGAAGCTGTGCCCGCAGGCCCGGACGCAGGGCTTCCAGCCTCGGCGCCAACACCGCGCAAGCGTTTGCACCGGCCTGGCGCGCCGCCTGCGCGAGTTGTGCGACCAGGCTTGGTATCGGGCCACCGCCCACCAACAGTTTGGAAAGACCGGGTTCGAGCGCACTCGCCGTGGGGCGCCCGGCGCCGCCCTTGATGCGCATCGGCGAGGCAAGCGCGGCCCCCTGGGCATCACGCGCTTCCGGCGCGACGATGAACTCCCACCCTTCGGTCCTCATCTGGACATAGCCGCCGCCGATCAGCACCGCCCGCGGCGTATCGACGACGATCCGCCGGAGGTTGGCGACACCGCTGCTCACGTCGAAACGGCCAGCGATGCAATTGAACGGCACGCCGGCATCGGTCCCGCCCAGAAGCTGCTGGGTCTCCAGCGGCCAGCTCGTCAGTTGACTACGCGGCCAAACGCCCTTGGCGATCGCGATGTCGACCGAACCGCTTGCCGAGTTCAATGCATCTCGCGTCGTGCGGCCACTGCCGCGCAGGCGCAGATCGATATCGGCGACGGCGTCGCGCAGGCCGAGATCGAGGCCCAGCAGCGAGGAGAGTTCCCCCAGCGAAACCCGATTGGCCGACGCCGTCAGGGTCGTCTGCCCGAGCCGCCCCGCCGGATCGTAGACGAGATCGACGCCGGCCGAGCCACCGCCGACCGTTCCCGCCGCCCTGAACGTGAACCGCGTCTCGCCCGACGACAGGGTGACGGAGGCGTTCTGCATTTTTGCGCCGAGACCCACCACCTCGCCCAGCCGGACCGTGACCGAGAGAGCCGAACGGCCGAGCCAGCTTGCCGAAAAGGGCGTGGATGGAATGAGCCTCTGCTGCACGGGCGAGGTCGCCGCCGGCGGTGCGGCAACGACGGGCGGTGCACGCAACTCCGAGACATCCAGGCGGCTGATATCGGCATTTACCGCAATGGTCGCAGTGCCCTTGCGGTCGTGGCGGAAGAGCGCCTCGCCGACCATCTCGCTCGAACCGACCTTGAGGGTCTGTACTTCGACCTTGAAGCCGTTGCGCTGCGTCGAGGCCTTGGTGTTTATCGAATAAGGTCCACCGGCCGGCACAGGCAGCCGGACGTAAGGACCTAAAACCGAGACATCGGGACCATCGGCGTTGATCTGAAGGCTGGTCCCCTTCACGCCGACGCCGCCCTTGATGGCGATCTTTCCACCGCCAAAGCCACCCTGCAGGTCGATATTGCCAGGCAGGCCGCGCATCCAGCCCTCGAACGAACCGGCCGTGCCCGTGAGTTCAAGGGGAACGGCTTGCGGGGCGGAGAAGCGACCTTCGATCTGCAGTGTCTGGTTGGGCGCCGGCGACTTGAAGGTGGCGCTCGCAACTTCGATCACCGCCGGGGGCCGCCCGGCTCCTTCCGAGATCGTAAGGACCGAGTCCTTCACCTCGATGCTGTTGATCCATGGGAACACCGGCGTAGTGCGCAGGCGCAGCGAACGGTTCTCGGCCGGATGCGGTCCCGAGCCGTCGGGCGGCGGCAGCATCTCGAGGTTGGCATCGCCGATCTCGTTACGCTCGACCAGAATGTCGGCGCCTTCCAGCACGATGCGGCCGATCTTCACTTCGCCCAGAAGCAGCGAGAATGGGTCGAGGAAGAGCGTCATCTTCCTCACGCGGGCCAGGTCGGGGCGCGATCCCCAGGGTGCATTGGAGAGCGTCACGCCTTCAGCGACCATCGCGGGCTCGCTGCCCAGCTTGATGCTCAGCGGCACCCGCGCCGCGAGCTCGCGGCCGGTCACTTTTCGAAGCTGCTCGGTCAGCCGGCTCTGATAGCGCGACAGATCGCGCGTGGCCGCCCAAATCACGCCGGCGACCGCGGTGATCGGCACCGCTGCTGCCACAATCCAGGCGAGCCGCCTCCAGGGAATCCGCATGCCGCCCGATTCTCGCTCAAACACCGTCCGTAGAGAAGCCCAATGCCTCAACGGTGCGGCGGAAGTGAGGTGGCAGCTCCGCTTCGGCCCTCAGTTCACCTCTGCCCGAAGGATGCGGCAGCGTCAGCCGACGGGCGTGAAGGTGGAGACGCCGCGCATCGGCGACCGCCGCCAGCAGCGCTTCCTCGCCGCCGTACTTGCGATCGCCCAGGATCGGACAACCGATTTCGGCACAGTGTACGCGAAGCTGATGCGTACGGCCGGTGCGCGGCCAGAGCGCAAGCAAGGCGGCGCGTTTGCCGATCCTGTCGATCTCCCGGAAATGAGTCAGCGCCTTCTGGCCGTTTTCCTCGTCGACTTGCATCAGCTCGCGGTCGCGGGCTCCGGGTCGCTTGGCGAGCGGCAAGTCGATCGTGCCTTCCTTACGCGGCGGCACGCCGACGACGACCGCCCAGTAGAGCTTCTCGGTCTCGCGGTCGCGGAACGACTCGGCCAGCCGCTTGGCCGCCTGCCCGGTGCGGGCGATCAGCAGCAGGCCGCTCGTATCCTTGTCCAGCCGATGGACGAGGCGTGGCCGATCTTCATAGCCGAAACGCAGCGCATCGAGCATGCCATCGACATGCTTTTCGGTGCCGCTGCCGCCCTGGACCGCCAGCCCCGGCGGCTTGTTGAGGACGATCACATGGTCGTCGCGATGGATCACCATGCGCTGGATTTCCGCGGCATCGCGATCGGAGACTGCCGGAGCTGCCCGCGCTGCCCGCGGCTTGGGCAGCGGCGAGGCCGACACGCCGGGCGGCAGGCGGATGGACTGGCCCGGCTCGACACGATCCTTGCCCTCGGCACGCTTGCCGTCGATCCGGACCTGGCCGGTGCGCAGGAGCTTCTGCAGCGCGCCGTGGCTCAGCTCGGGAAAATGCCTTTGGAACCAGCGATCGAGGCGCAGCCCCGCTTCATCGCCGGAGACGGTACGAAGCTGGACTTGGGCCCGGGTCTGGGCCCCGGTTTGGACACGGGTGCTGCCGGCGGCGGGGCGATCGCTCATGGCGCGCAACCTAAGGGACAAGCTAAACAGGGTCCATGGAATCGGTGTCGTTCGATACGCTGACGTTCGACCATCCCGCGGCCTGCCGGCCCGCGACCTTGAGCGCAAGCCTCCATCTGCCCGAGCGGGCGGCGGGTCCCTCCTCCTGCATGGTGCTCCTGACCAGCAGCGCCGGCGTCCAGCGTCACCGCGAGCACTACTACGCCGATCTCCTCAATCAGGCGGGCGTCGCGGCGCTGATCATCGACAGCTTCACCGGGCGGGGCGTGCGGCGTACCGTCGCCGACCAGACCCTGGTCTCTGCCGCCCAGATGGAAGGCGACGCGTTTGCGGCCCTTGCGCTGTTGCGCCGCGATCCGCGCATCGACCCGGTGCGAATCGGAATCATGGGCGTTTCCAAGGGCGGCGTCGCGACGCTGAATGCCGCCATCGCCGTGCGCCAGCACTGGCGCAACGGCTTCCCTCACCTCTTCGACCTGCATGTCGCGATCTGTCCTGGCGCCACGGCGCAGCATCGCGACCCGACCACGCATGGCCGGCCGATGTTTCTGATGCTGGCGGCGCGCGACGACTACACGCCGGCAGAACTCGCCGTGGAGTACGCCTCCCGCATGCGGACCGCCGGCAACGAGCGCATCAAGGTGAAAGTCTATGGCGCCGCCCATCATGGCTGGGAATCGATCGGGCCGGTCTTCGACATCAAGGACGCCGAGAACTGGTCGTGCTGCCGGAACTTCATCGAGGATGACGGGCGCCACTTCGTGCCCTCCCTCGGCCTGTCGTTGAGCGAACCGGAATTCCAGGCATGGGCGCGACTGCATTGCGTTACGCGCGGCGCGCGCGCCGGCGGCGGGACTGTGGCTCTAAAGCAACGCGCAAGTGCTGATTTTATTGACTTTCTGAGGGTTCACGGCTTCGCAGACCGATAGACGAATCAAGCGTTCGCGGCTATACCTCCGGTGTGATTCGCTCCTACTTTCTCGCCGTTTCTCTGGCGCTCGTGTCCTCCCTGATGGGGACCTCTTCCACCTACGCCACCGACCTGTTGTGGACCGGATCAGGGGCCGCCACCGCCCGCTCCGAGGCTCTGCTGAAGGCCCTGCGCTCCGCTTCCGACCATGGGCTCGATCCCACCTGGTATGGAATCGCCGAGGTCGAAAAGGCACTGGCGCCAGGCGCCGATCAGGCAGCAGCGGAGGCTTTGCTGACGGCGGCTTTCGTCGCCTATGCGAGCGACGTCTCAACCGGCCGCGTCCGCGCCAATCGCGTCGACAAGGATATCGACATCATCCAGCGCAAGGTCGAGAAGGCCGACCTCCTGAAGGCCGCGGCCGAGGCTACCGATTTTGCCGCCTATCTCGACTCCTTGCCGCCCAAGGGGGACTACCCGGCCTTGCAGAAGGCTCTGGCGACATGGCGCGACAAACGCGGCAAGGTCAGCTTCACCCCGATCCCCGACGGCCAGGCATTGAAGCCCGGCATGATTGATCCGCGCGTCAGCATGCTGCGCAAGCGTCTCGTCGAACTCGACTTCGCCGTTCCCGAACCCACCGCCGGTGCTGTCGTCGATCTCTATGACGATGCGCTGGTCGACCTGATCAAGTCGTACCAGGAAATGAAGGGCCTCTCGGTCGACGGCGTCATCGGCGCCAAGACCATCCGGTCGCTGAACACGACCATCGACGAGCGTATCGAGCAGATCGTCGCCAATCTCGAGCGCCGGCGCTGGCTGCCCGCCGATCTCGGTAGTCGCTATGTGTTCGTGAATACCGGCGACTATTCGATGATCTTCGTCAATGAGGGCAAGCTTGCCTTCCAGAGCCTGGTCATCGTCGGCACGCCGAAGGATCCGACGCCCGAGATCCAGTCGATCATGCGCGGCTTCCAAACCAATCCCTACTGGACGGTACCGACCTCGATCTCCGGCGAGGAATACCTGCCGATGCTGCGCCGCGATCCCAACGCGCTGGCCGCCAGCGGCTTCAAGATCTTCGCGAACTGGAGCGACGATACCGAGCTCGATCCGTACAGCGTGGACTGGCACTCGATCCACCCCAAGGCCTTCCCCTATCGCATCCGCCAGGAACCCGGCGCCGGGAACGCCCTGGGCTACATCTTCTTCCCGTTCGCCAACAAGTACGGCATCTACATGCACGACACGGCGAGCCGCTGGCTGTTCACCGAAGGCAGCCGCAACTTTAGCCACGGCTGCATCCGCCTGCAAAACCCGCTCGACTTCGTCGAGAAGGTCTTCAACGGCAAGAACAACTTCAGCAAGGACCGGGTGCGGGCGGTGATCGAAGCGGGCCAGCAGGCGCACTACACCTTCCCCGAGCAGGTCACGCTCTACGTGACCTATCGTACCGTGACCGCCAACGCCGATGGCGTGCCGGTCTTCAGGGATGACGTCTACGGTCGCGACCGCCGCGTCGCCCGGGCGATGAAGAAGCCCTAGCGCTTCTTCTCCCGCAGCTTCTTCCAGTATTCGAGGCGCTTCAGGATCTCGCGCTCGAAGCCGCGTTCGACCGGCTGATAGAACTCCTCGCGCGCCATGCCGTCGGGGAAATAGTTCTGGCCGGAGAAGCCATCGGCGGCATTGTGGTCGTACTCGTAGCCCTTGCCGTAACCGATCTCCTTCATGAGCTTGGTCGGCGCATTGAGAATGTGCATGGGCGGCGTCAGGGAGCCGTGGGTCTTGGCGGCGCGCTTGGCGGCGCCGAAGGCGACATAGCCCGCATTCGATTTCGGCGCGGTGCCGAGATAGATCACGGCCTGGGCGATCGCGAGTTCGCCCTCGGGAGAGCCCAGGCGGTCGTAGGTTTCCCAGGCCGCCAGGGTCTGCGTCAGCGCCTGCGGATCGGCCATGCCGATATCCTCGACGGCGAAGCGCACCAGCCGCCGGGCGATGTACTTCGGGTCCTCGCCGCCATCGAGCATGCGGGCGAACCAGTAGAGCGCGGCATCGACATCCGATCCACGCAACGACTTGTGCAGCGCGCTGATCAGGTTGTAGTGCGCTTCCTGCGCCTTGTCGTAGAGCGGCGCCCGCTTCTGCAGCAGCGTCGCGAGCCGCGACGGCGGCACCGGCCCCTTGTCCTTGAGCTGTGCCAGTTGCTCGGCGATCCCGATCAGGTAGCGGCCGTCGCCGTCGGCCATGGCGAACAACGCCTGACGGCCGGTTTCGTCGACCGGCAGAGGACGCCCCAGCGCCTCCTCGACGCGCGTGAGCAGCGTGCCCAACGCTGTGTCGTCGAGGCGGCGCAGGACCAGGACCTGACAACGCGACAGGAGTGCCGCGTTCAGCTCGAAGGATGGGTTCTCTGTCGTGGCGCCGATCAGCGTAACGGTGCCATCCTCGACATAAGGCAAAAATCCGTCCTGCTGCGCCCGATTGAAACGATGGATCTCGTCGACGAACAGCAGGGTGCCCTTGCCGTCCTTGCGACGCTGGCGGGCGGCCTCGAAGACGCGCCGCAAGTCGGCGACGCCGGAGAAGACGGCCGACAAGGGCTCGAAGTGCAGGTCGGTCGCTTCGGCGAGCAGGCGGGCGATCGTGGTCTTGCCGCAGCCCGGTGGCCCCCACAGGATCAGCGAGCCGAGCTTGCGTACCGCCAGCATGCGGCCGAGCGGGCCTTCGGGGCCCAGCAGATGATCCTGCCCCAGGATCTCGCCCAACACCTTGGGCCGCAAGCGTTCGGCCAGCGGTGTCGGGGCGAGTGAGGCGAAGAGTTCAGCCGGCACGCTGGAAGGCTACCACGGTGCGCTCCGCCATGGGTCAGCGGAACTGGACGGTCGAGACCATCCCGTCGCGGCCGATGCTGACACTGCTGACCTGACCGCCCAGGCGTTTCTTGAGGTCGTCGACGTTCTTCACGTCCTGACCGTTGATGCCCAGGATCATGTCGCCCTGGCGCACGAAGCGGCCGGCATAGGCGCCGGGCTTCACCTCGAGGATGACGACGCCGGCGCGCCATTCGGCCAGGCCCATCTCCTCCGCCACCGCCGGCGACATGTTGACGACCGTGGCGCCGGACAGCGGCTGGCGGCCGTCGAGCTGCGCCTTGTCGCGCGGCGGATTCTCCGGCGGCGCGGCAAGCTTGACGTTCACGACCACTTCCTTGCCGCTGCGCATGACCCTCACCGGCACCGTCACGTCGGTGTTCAGCGTGGACAGGCGAAAGCGCAGGCCGGCCTCGTCATCGATCACCTGCTCGCGGATGCCGATGATGACGTCGTTGCGCTTCAGGCCCGCGGCCGCGCCCGGCCCGTCGGGAAACACTTCCTTGACGATCAGCCCTGCCGGCCGTGCCAGGCCGAACCCCGCTGCAAGGTCCGGCGTCACGCGCTGCATGCTGACGCCAAGCCAGGGCCGCACGATGCGACCGCCCTGCGTGCCGGTGGAGACCATGCGCTCGACGATGTTCGACGGCGTGGCGAAGCCGATGCCGACCGACCCGCCGGACTGCGAATAGATCGCGGTGTTGATGCCGATCAGGCGGCCGTCGAGGCTGACCAGCGCGCCGCCCGAGTTGCCGGGGTTGATGGCGGCGTCGGTCTGCAGGAAGAAGTTGGAGTCGTTCACGCCACCGGCGCTGCGCGCCACCGCCGAGATGATGCCGCTGGTCACGGTCTGGTTCAGGCCGAAGGGATTGCCGATCGCCAGCACGACATCGCCCACCTCAATCGAATCGGAGTCGCGGAGATCGAGATAGGGGAACTTCTCGTCGCTGCCCTCGATGCGCAGCAGGGCGAGATCGAAGCGTTCGTCCTGGGTGACGAGCTTGGCCTCGAACTCCCGCCGGTCGGCCAGCACGACGCGGATTTCGTCGGCGCCGCGCACGACATGAGCGTTGGTCACGATCAGCCCGTCCGGCTTCACCAGCACGCCCGACCCCAGCGAGTTCTGCAGGCGCTCGCCTGCCTGCGGCGGGAACGGCATGCCCGGAAAAGGGAACGGCAAGCGGCGCTGCACCCGCGCGTTCGTCGTCGTGTAGATGTTGACCACGGCCGGCGACACG
Source organism: Reyranella massiliensis 521 (assembly GCF_000312425.1). Classification (GTDB taxonomy): domain Bacteria; phylum Pseudomonadota; class Alphaproteobacteria; order Reyranellales; family Reyranellaceae; genus Reyranella; species Reyranella massiliensis. Next base: position 3,072,029 of record NZ_HE997181.1, read on the forward strand.
CGCTTGACCAGCGGCGCGTAGGAATAGGCCAGATCTGCCCGCGAGCTGGGCAGCGGCTGCGCCAGGACCGTCGGTGAATAGGCAGTTGCGGCACCACATCCGATAACAACCGCTGCCAAAATTGCCTGCCGCATCGCTCTCCGAATCATCCACTCGTCTCCTGGGTTGGGCCGGATTTGTGGTCATCCTTATGGCAAATCAAGGGCTGAAGCACACGGCTGGCATATCGATTGCAGAGCTTCCGGACAATGCGCACCTCGTCCCCGCCGGGGCCAGCGGCGCGCCGGAAACAAGGAAGCGCTTCATGAAACTGACCCGCCGCAACGTATTGACCGCCTCGGTTGCCGCCCTCGGCCCGTCGCTCGTCGCACCCGCCGTGAAGGCAAGTCCCGGCTGGCCGACCAAGGCCCCGATCAAGCTGATCGCCACCTTCCCGCCCGGCGGTACCGCCGACACCATTTCGCGCATCCTCGCGCCCAAACTTTCGGCCGCCCTCGGCACCCAGGTGGTGGTCGAGAACAAGCCGGGCGCCGGCGGCACGATCGGCTCCGATCTCGCCGCAAAGGCCGCGCCAGATGGCTACACCCTGGTGATCTCGCATGCCTCGCCGCTCGGCATCGCACCCGGCATTTATCCCAAGCTGCCCTACAACGTGGTGATCGACTTCACCCACGTCACCCTGATCGGCCACACACCGAATGTTCTGATCGTGCCGGCCGACGCCCCGTTCAAGACGCTCGCCGACTACGTCGTCGCCGCCAAGGCAAAGCCCGACCAGATCGCCTTCGGCAGCTCCGGCATCGGCTCCAACACGCACCTGATGGGCGAGCTGCTGTCGAGCCTGGCCGGCATCAAGTTGAAGCATGTGCCCTATCGCGGCTCGGCGCCGTCGCTGCAGGACATGCTGGCCGGCGTCATTCCTTCGATGTTCGACCCGATCACGACCAACGTACCGCACATCAACTCCGGCAAGGTCCGCCTGCTGGCGGTGAGTTCGGAGAAGCGCCTCGACATGTATCCCGATGCGCCGACCTTCGCCGAGCAGGGCTTCCCCAAACTGACGACCTCGACCTGGGTTGGCGTTTCCGGCCCCAAGGGCATGTCGCCGGAGATCGTCGCGCGTCTCTACGACGAACTGCAGAAGGCCTACAAGGCGCCGGAAGTCGTCGAGCGCTTCAAGGATGTCGTCCTGCTGCCCGGCGACAAGCCGATGACTCCTGTCGAATACACCCGGTTTGTCGGCGATTTCTCCGTGCTCTGGGCCGGCGTCAGCAAGTCGGCCGGCATCGAGCTCGAACTGGGCTGAAGGAGCTTACCCGCAGCGGGAATAGCCGCAGTTCAGACAAACGTCGCAGCCTTCCTGATGCGTCAGGGCGGCTGCGCCGCAGTTGGGACACTGCCCCATCGCGGTCGACGGCACCGCACTTGCCCCCTCGCCGCCGGAGGATTCGCGGGCGCCAGCCGTCAGGCGCACGCGCGGTTCGAACGTGTCGGTAAGACGCGGCGTTTCGGCCGGCGCCAGGAAACCGATCTCCACGAGATGACGTTCGATTACGCTGCCGATCGCGGCCAGCAGCGACGGCACATAACGGCCTTCCATCCACTGCCCGCCGCGCGGATCGAATACAGCCTTCAGCTCCTCGACCACGAACGACACGTCGCCGCCGCGCCGGAACACCGCCGAGATCATGCGCGTCAGCGCCACCGTCCAGGCGTAGTGCTCCATGTTCTTGGAGTTGATGAAGATCTCGAACGGCCGGCGACGGCCGTCCTGCATCACGTCGTTGATCGTAATGTAGATCGCGTGATCGCTGCCCGGCCATTTGATCTTGTAGGTTCGGCCCGGCAGGTCCTCCGGCCGGTCGAGCGGCTGGGCGATATAGACGACGCCGGCATCGCGTGACGGCGCAGGCGCCGGCACGAGAGCGGGTGGCGTGAGCGCGGACGGCGCAGCCTCGACCGCAGGCTTCACTTCGAGGACGGCCCCGGTCACGTCGTTCGGCCGGTAGGTCGTGCAGCCCTTGCAGCCCTGCGCATAGGCTTCCTCGTAGACGTTCTTGAACGCCTCGAAGGAAATGTCGCGCGGCAGGTTGATCGTCTTGGAGATCGAGCTGTCGACATAGTCCTGCGCCGCTGCCTGCATCGCCAGATGGTCCGCAGGCGACAGCGTCTGGGCATCGACGAAGACATCCGAGGGCGGCGCTTCGTTGCCACGCAACTCCCGCCAGGTGCGAAAGGCATGGTCGTCGACGCTTTCCTCGCGCTTGGAGCCATCGGGCTGCAGCACATGGCGTACATGGCTGAAGGCAAAGACCGGCTCGATGCCGGAGGAGACATTATCGGCCAGCAGCGAGATCGTGCCGGTGGGCGCGATCGAATTCAGCAGCGCATTGCGGATACCGTAGCGGCCAATCGCGGTGCGCACGTCTTCCGGCAGGCCACGGATCGTTTCGCCCGAGAGATAGCGCGTACGTTCGTAGAGCGGGAAGAAGCCCTTCTCTGCCGCAATGTCGGCCGAGGCGAGATAGGAGAAGCGCTGTACCGCGCCCAGCCACTCGCGCGTGAGCCGCACGGCTTCGGGTGAGCCATAACGCACCCCGCAGAAGATCAGCGCATCGGCAAGCCCGGTGACCCCGAGCCCGATGCGGCGCTTGGCCTTGGCCTCCTTCTCCTGCTGGGGTAGCGGGAAGCGCGACACGTCGATGACATTGTCGAGCATGCGCACGGCGACGGGCACCAGTCGCTCCAGCGCCTCGAGATCGAGATGCGCGCCGGCGCTGAACGGATTCTTTACCAGCGCCGCGAGGTTGATCGAGCCCAGCAGGCAGGCGCCATAAGGCGGCAACGGCTGCTCGCCGCAGGGATTCGTAGCCTGGATGGTCTCACAATAGTGCAGGTTGTTCCGCCGGTTCACGCGATCGATGAAGATCACACCGGGCTCGGCGACCTCGTAGGTCGCGCGCATGATGCGCTCCCACAGCGCCTTCGCCTTCACCGTCTTGAAGGTCCTGCCGCCGAACACGAGGTCCCAGTCGGCATCGTCCTTCACCGCCTTCATGAAGGCGTCGGTGACCAGCACCGAGACGTTGAACATGCGCAGGCGCTTGGGATCGCGCTTGGCATCGACGAACGCCTCGATGTCGGGATGGTCGCACCGCAGGGTCGCCATCATAGCGCCGCGACGCGAGCCGGCGCTCATGATGGTGCGGCACATCGCATCCCACACATCCATGAAGGAGAGCGGACCGGAGGCATCGGCGCCGACGCCCTTCACCGGCGCGCCCTGCGGCCGCAAGGTCGAGAAATCGTGCCCGATGCCGCCGCCCTGCTGCATGGTGAGGGCGGCCTCGCGCAGGTTTTCGAAGATGCCCGACATGTCGTCGGGGATCGCGCCCATGACGAAGCAATTGAACAGCGTCACTGTGCGGCCGGTACCGGCGCCGGCAATCACGCGGCCAGCCGGCAGGAACTTGAAGTCCACCAGCGCGTCGTGAAAGCGCTCTGCCCAGCGGGCCGGATCGCGCTCAGGTGCCGCCAGGGCACGCGCAACCCGCCACCAGGTGGCGTCGAGATCAGCATCCGCTTGCCCCGCGGGGTCGCGAAAGCGGTATTTCATGTCCCAGATGCGCTGGGAAACTTGAGCCCATTCCATCGCCAAAAAGTAGGCTCCAGCCCAGGCGATATCAACAAGATTGTTCTTTCTTTGTTCCTGCTAGTGGGCTGCCTTTACGAGCCGGTCGGTGGCCGTTTCGATGCGTTCGCGCAGCGTTGTCATGAACGTCTCGCGACTCAGCCCCGGCGGAATGGGCGGCAAAATCTCGACGTCGATGACGCCGGGCCATTTGATGAACTTGCGACGGCCCCAGAAGACGCCAGAATTCAAGGCGACCGGCACGACAGGGACGCCGAGCTGACGATAGAGCGCCGCCGTGCCGACTTGATAGGGCTTCTCCGTCCCGATTGCCACGCGCGTGCCTTCGGGGAAGATCAGGATCGACCGGCCCTCGGCCAACGTCTGCTTCGCCTGCCGCACGAGGCTACGCAGCGCCTTCGCGCCTTCGCCGCGTTCGACAGCGATATTGCCGACGCGCGCCATCGCCCAGCCGACGACCGGGATGAAGAGCAGCTCGCGTTTCAGCACCGTGGCGCTCTGGGGAAAGATCCGGGAGAAAGCGAGCGTCTCCCACGAGGATTGATGCTTGCAGGCGAGAATGACCGGCCCCGCTGGCAAGTTCTCCAGGCCCCGTACGCGATGCGTCAGCCGGCAGGTGAGGCGCAGCCAGCCCAGGCAGAAGTCGATCCAGAACAGCGACCAGGCGACGACGTAGCGTCGCGGCAGCAGAAGGATCGGTGCACCGACAATCGCAATGATCGTGGTGCCGGCATACCAGCCGACATTGAACAGGAAGGAGCGCAGCCCGAGGCTAAACATCGACGGAATGTATGTCGGCAAGTGGTGTTGCTTGTAACCCAAGTTTTAGTGGCCTAATGTCCGCCCGCAAGCACATCTAGTGGGGAATTCCCCGCTCATCATGCACGTTTCCTGTTCAAGCTGCGGCGCACGTTACGCCGTCGATCCGAAGGCGATCGGTCCCACGGGCCGGACCGTCCAGTGCGCCCGCTGCAATCATCGCTGGTTTCAGACGATCGAGCCGCCGGGGCATCCGCCGGACAGTTCAGGCACGCCGCCTGAACCGACGCCTCCTCCGGTGCCGGACATCGTGATCCGGCCGTCCGTGCCCGGCGCAGGCCTGCCGGCACTGGCGCCGCAGCCTCCGAAGAGCCCCTGGCGGACCTGGCTTGCCGTCGGCATCGGCCTGGTCGTGCTTCTGGCCGGCGTTGCCTATCTCTATCGCGGCGAGATCGGCGGCCGGCTGCCACCGGCATGGCAGACGATCCTCAAGGCCGATACGCGGTCAGTGCCCAAAGCGGCGCGCCTGCACATCGATCTCGATGCCAGCCGGATCGATTTCGTCGACGGGCGCTACGTCGTGACCGGCGAAATCGCCAATAGCGGCACCAAGCCGGGAACCACCCAGGCGCTGAAGCTCACTTTCCGCGCGGGCGAACAAGTGGTGGGACAACGGTCGGTGCCGCTGGTCGAAGGGCCAATCCCACCTGGCGGGCGGACCCGCTTCAGCTTGCCGCTTGACGATCCCCCCGCCGGCACGACCAACATCGTCCCGACCATCGACTAGCGAGCCGTCTATGCCCGACCGTCCTACCGTTTCCATCCGCTTCTCCGCCGCCGAGATCGCCAACCGCGTCGACGAGATGGCCAAAGAACTCGCGGGCAAGCTGGCCCCCGACACGCTGGTCGTCTCCGTCCTGAAGGGCAGCTTCGTCTTCGCCGCCGACCTGATCCGGGCGCTCAGCCGCACCGGCGCCGACTGGTCGATGGATTTCCTCACTCTGTCGAGCTACGGCACCGCCACCGAAACCACCGGCAGCGTGAAGGTGGTTCGCGACATCGTCGACGATGTGCGCGGCCGCGACGTCCTCCTGGTCGACGACATCCTGGAGTCGGGATACACGCTCAGCTTCGCCAAAGATCTGCTGCTGGAACGCGGCGCCAAGCGCGTGTCGATCTGCACCCTGCTCGACAAGCCCGCCAAACGGCGCACCAAGCTGCAGGCCGACTTCGTCGGCTTCCAGGCCGGCGACGAGTTCCTCGTAGGCTACGGGCTCGACTGGGCCCACCGCTTCCGCGGCCTGCCCTATATCGGCGTCGTCGAGAAGACCAACTAGCTAGTAGGTCCGCAGCAGGCGGTCGATGTAGTCGAGTTCGTCCTTCGGCCGCTGCTGTTCGCCCGCACGGCGGCGCAGTTCGTCGAGGATTTCGCGGCTGCGCTGGCGCTCCAGCTCGAGCGGCACCTTGTCGACGCCGGTGTCGACGGCATCGCCATAATTGCCGTCGGAACGGCCGAGCGGATCGCGATCTTCGCCGCGCCGCTCGCGTTCCTCGATCTCGGCGATGTCCTGATTGTTGCCGGGCCCGCGTTGCTGGCGCATCTGCTCGGCAAGATCGCCCATGCCCTGCTGGAGATTGTCGAGTGCCCGGCGCTGCGAGCGCGAGGCCTCGCGCGGCTCGCCACGGCGCAGCGCCTCTTCGGCCTCGCGCATCGAGCGCTCGGCCCGACCGAGCGATTCCGGCATCGGCATGCCGTTCTCGTCGAGCTTGTTCATGAAGTCGCCGAGCTGCCGGCGCAGGCCTTCCTGCTGCCCACGCTGCTGCTCGCCCCACTGGCCGTCACCGCGCTGGTTGCCGCCCGGCTGATTGCCCTGGCCCTGCTGCCCCTGCTGACCGCGTTGGCCTTGCTGACCCTGCTGGCCCTGCTGACCTTGCTGGCCGCGCTGTCCCTGCTGCTGTTGCTGGCGGCCTTCGCGCTCGGACTCGCCCAGAAGCTGGTTCTGGCGCCGCGACAGCCGGTCGAGCTGGTTCATCATCTCGCGGCCCTGCTGGCTGCCCTGCCCCTGCTGGCCCTGCTGCTGGCGCTGCTGGCCGTTGGGGTTCGCCATCATCGGGGTGGCGTTCTCCATCATCTTGCGCAACTCTTCGAGCAGACGCTTGGCTTCCTCGCGCTGGCCGTTCTTCGCCATCTCGCGAATCTTGTCGAGCATCTTCTGCAGGTCGTCGCCGGTGATGGTGTTGTTGGGATCCATCTTCTCCGCCTGCTCCTGCATGCGGCGGCGTTCTTCGGGATCCTTCATCTTCTCGGCGAGTTCACGCTGCCAGCGGCCCATCGCGTCGTAGAGCTGCTGGATCAGGCGCTCGATTTCCTCGTCGCCGGCCTGGCGCTGCATGGCGTCGCGCAGCTCTTGGCGGGCCTGCTCGACAGCGCGCTCTGCGTCCGAGGTCGCCCCGCTTTCCAGGCGCATGGCGAGATCCCATAGGAGCTTCTGGGTATCGGTGATCGTCGGCTTGTCACCGTTCTGGACCAGACGCGCCGCGCCGATGCGCAGGCCGAGCTGCACAACAGGGTCCTCGCGATAGCTCTCCGGCTTCACCTGGATCAGACGCATGCCGTCGGCCACGTCCATGCGGAACGCCTTGGGATCCCGCGTCAGCGCCTTGCGCAATACGATCAGCGCACGGGCCGTCGGGTCGTTGAACACGCGCTCCGGCAGCAGGAAGGTCTCGACGGAGCTGCGGCCCTTCTGGCCCAGCGCGTCGCTGGCGAACAGCATCACGGTGACCTTGAGGCCGGCCCAGGGATGGCTGGTGAGGTCGCGCACGAAGGTGTCGGAAACCTTCTTGGCGCTACCGGCGACCGGCAGGTCGATGCGCAGGACTTCCGGTTCTGCGTCGTCACTCAGCGCATCGTCGCCCAGGACACTGCCATGCAGGCGGACCTGGAGCTGAACGCCGGTTACGCCGAAATCGTCACCGGCGACGTATTCGACCTTGGTCGACCACTTGTCGACGCCGATGGGCCGCGAGAAATCGATTGTCGGCGGAAGATCGGGAATGACATGCAGTTTCCAGCGCGCCTGCTCGTCGCCGCGCGCCTGCAGCGTGATCGACTTGCCCTCGGTGATGGTCTGATCGACCTGATACTTGCCCTTGCCGACAGTGGAGAAGTCGGTCGATTCCTTCTTCGATCCCCCGCCGTCGATGACGAGCTGCGGCGGCTTGCGACCGCGTACATCGTCGACGAAACCCGCGATCTTGCTGCCGACAGGAACGCGCAGCAGCTTGTCCTTGTCGGCCATGTCGAGATAGACGGGCGGCTTGCCGGTGTAGGCAGGCGGTGCAATCCACAGGTTGGCGACGACCGGCGGCGGCGGCGGAAAGGCCGGCGTGACCGCGGCGGCCATGCGGTCGCTGCGCCAGCCACCGGCGACGGCGATCGCCACCACCAGCGCCAGGACCGGCACGAAACGCAGCGCCCATTTGTCGAGATTGGCGAGGCCCGGACGCGCCGGGCCGTTGTTGAGGCCCGCCAGGCGCTCGGCCTCGCGGCGGCGGTGCGCCTGCCAGAGCGCGGCCGCCATCGGGTCGGTTTCGCCTGCGGCCAGACGGTCCTGCACGGCGACCAGCGGCCGGTGCGGCACGCCGCTGTCGCGTTCGAGCCGGCGGATCGCGGCTTCCCGCGCGGGCCAGGCAAAATCCCTGAGGCGCCACCAGGCGAGGCCGGCAAAGCCCAGGCCCAGAGCGACGAGAATGCCGGTATGGACCCACGGGTCGAGGCCGGCGAAGAGGTCGAGATGGGCGGCCGCGACGAACAGGGCGACGACGGAAAGCAGCGGCACAAGCCGCGGCCACAGGCCTTCCCAGGCCAACGCAGCCCATGCCAAGCCGACTTTGCGCCCCAGTCCGGGCGCTTTGATGGTCGGTGTGGTCTGGCTCGCGTCCATCGTTTCCTTTCGCTAGGCCTTGATCTTCTCCATCCAGGGCGGGATCCGCTCGGCGGAGAGCATCTCCTCGATCGTCGGTCGCGGCCTGACGACCGCAAACCGCGTGCCGTCCACCATCACTTCGGGGATCAGCGGCCGAGTATTGTAGCTCGACGACATGACCGCCCCGTAGGCTCCGGCCGAGCGTACCATGATGAGATCGCCAGCTGCCAGCGGCGGCAGATCACGGTTCTGTGCCAGGAAATCCCCCGATTCGCAGATCGGACCGACAATGTCGCAACGGATCGTGGCGGCATCGGGGCGCGGCTGGCGAACCGGCATGATGTCGTGCCAGGCCTCGTAGAGCGTAGGACGAATGAGATCGTTCATCGCTGCGTCCACAATGACAAAAGTTTTCGCGGAGCCCGGCTTCACCAGGATCACCTCGCTGACCAGGACCCCCGCCTCGCCCACGAGGCGACGACCGGGCTCGAAGGTCAACTCGCAATCCAGCCCTGCGGTTTCCTTGGCGACCACCGCCATGAATTCGGCGATCGAGGGCGGAGTCTCGTCGGCGTAAACAATCCCCAGGCCGCCGCCGATGTCGAAGCGGTCGATCTTGTGACCATCGGTCCGTAGCTGGGTGATCAGTTCGCGCACGCGCACGATGGCATCGCGATAGGGCTGCACCTCGGTAAGCTGCGAGCCGATATGCATGGCCACGCCCACGACCTTGAGGTTGGGCAGCCGCCCTGCCAGGGCGAAAGCCTCGCGCGCCAGGTCGATGTCGATGCCGAACTTGTTCTCCTTGCGCCCGGTCGTGATCTTGGCGTGCGTCTTCGCGTCGACGTCGGGGTTCACGCGGATGGTGATGTCCGCCTTCACGCCGAGCTGGCCCGCCACGGCATTCAGGGTTTCGAGTTCCGCCGAGCTTTCGACGTTGATCTGACCGACGCCGGCTTCGAGAGCCGCCATCAGCTCCGACGGCTTCTTGCCGACGCCGGAATAGATGATGCGGTTGGCCGGTATGCCGGCAGCGAGCGCGCGGCGCATCTCGCCCACCGACACGATGTCGGCGCCCGCCCCCATCTCGCCGAAGAGGCGGACGACCGCGAGATTGCTGTTCGCCTTCATGGCGTAGCAGATGCTCGCGTTCATGCCCTTCATGCCGTCGGCGAACTCCTTCCAGGCAGCCCGCAAGGCGCCGGCCGAGTAGCAGTAGAAGGGCGAGCCGACCTGGGCCGCGATCGAAGCGAGCGTCACGCCTTCGGCATGCATCTCGCCATTCTTGTAAGTGAAGAAGCTCATCGGCCGCGCCCCTTTGCACTCTTGGACGCTCGTCCGAGAAACCGGCTGCGCGCCTCCTTGGTGGCGCGCGCCACGTTGGCCGGCGAAGTGCCGCCCAAGCTCTTGCGCGCGGCGACCGACGCCTCGACCGTCAACACGCCATAGACGCTGCGGTCGATGTTCGGCTCGACAGCCTGCATCTCGGCGAGCGACAGCTTGTCGAGATCGACGCCCTTGTCGGCCGCGATGCCGACGAGCGTCCCCGTCACGTGATGGGCCTGACGGAACGGCAGACCGACCTTGCGGACCAGCCAGTCGGCAAGATCGGTGGCAACCGAATAGTCGGCGGAAGCCACGGCGCGCATACGCTGCGGATTGGCCTTGAGGTCGCGGATCATGCCGGCCATCGCCGCAACGCCCAGCTCCAGCGAGTCGGCGGCGTCGAACAGCGGCTCCTTATCTTCCTGCATATCCTTCTGATAGGTGAGCGGCAGGCCCTTCAGGATCGTGCAGATCGCCACGAACGAGCCGAGGATGCGGCCTGTCTTGGCGCGCGTCAGCTCGGCGGCATCGGGATTGCGCTTCTGCGGCATGATCGAGCTGCCGGTGGTGAAGGCATCCGACAAAGCGATGAAACGGAACGGCGCCGAGCACCAGATCACGATCTCCTCGGCAAGGCGCGAGAGATGGACCGCCGTGAGCGAGGTGGCGGCGATGAACTCGACGACGTAGTCGCGATCCGAAACGGCATCGAGCGAATTGGCCATCGGCCGGTCGAAGCCCAGCGCCTTCGCCGTCTTGCGCGGATCGATCGGATGCGGCGAACCGGCAAGTGCAGCGGCTCCCAGCGGCGATTCGTTCAGCCGCGCGCGGCAGTCGGCAAGCCGGCCGCGGTCGCGGCCGAACATCTCGACATAGGCCAGAAGATGATGCCCGAAGGTGATGGGCTGCGCCGTCTGCAGGTGGGTGAACCCCGGCATGATCGTGGCCGCATACTCTTCGGCGCGCTCGATCAGGGCGGCCTGAAGATCGGCGAGCATCGGCTCCAGCCGGTCGATCGCGTCGCGGACCCACAGCCGCACGTCGAGCGCCACCTGGTCGTTGCGCGAGCGCGCCGTGTGCAGGCGTCCGGCGGCCGGTCCGATCAGCTCGGCCAGCCGCGCCTCCACGTTCATGTGGATATCCTCGAGCTTGGTCGAAAACTTGAAACGGCCCGACTCGATCTCCTCGCGCACCTTGGCGAGGCCGCGCTTGATGGCGCTGCCGTCCTTGGCCGTCAGGATGCCCTGGGCCACCAGCATGTCACAGTGGGCGATCGAGCCCGTGATATCCTGGGCATAGAGCCGCCGGTCGAAACCGATCGAGGCGTTGATCTTCTCCATGATCTCCGCCGGGCCGAGCTTGTAACGCCCTCCCCACATCGTGTTGGCCCGCTTCGTGTTGGAGCGACTCTTCGGCGCTCGCGCAGCCCTGTTCTTCCGTGCCATGAATTAACGCCACTTGTGCTTTAGGATCGCGGCTTATGGCATATCCCGAAAGAGATTTCCTCCCCGGCAGACGGCTGGTTCTTGCCGGCGGCCTGGCGGCCCTCGCCCTGCCGGCGACGGCCCGGCGCAGCCTGGCCGGCCTTAATCCGGACCTGGCCAGGGGCGCTATGGAGCGCTTTGTCCCGGCCAAGAAGCCGAAGCCGCTGGCCAATGTCGAGTTTCAGGACGCCGGCGACAAGCCGGTCAGCCTTAGTAAATTTCGTGGCAAGGCCGTGTTGCTGAACTTCTGGGCGACCTGGTGTGCGCCCTGCGTGAAGGAAATGCCCAGCCTCGACCGCTTGCAGGCCGCGCTGCCCAAGGATCGGTTCGTCATCATTCCCCTGTCGATCGACGGGCCGACCAAGTCCAAGGTCGTGCCCTTCTACAAGGAGCAGAAGCTTACCCAGCTCGGCATCTACTTCGACAAGGGCCGCAAGGCGATGCAGGGCCTCGACGTCACCCTGCTGCCGACCTCGATCCTGGTCGATCCCGCCGGCCGCGAGCTTGGCCGCATCGAAGGCGATGCCGACTGGGACATGCCGGAGTCGATCGAGCTGATGAAGGCGGCCATCGCCGCTTGATATGACGCCGCCACCTGCGATCTCCGATGCCGTCACGATCGAGCTGAACGCGGTCCTCGTCGCGCTTACCGGAAACCAGCCGCTGGTGCTGACCCTGGATGACGGCGCACTTCTGCCATCCGGCCCCTTCGCGACCGAGCATCCGACCCTGCAGAGCGGCGTTCGCGCCTGGGTCGAGCGGCAAACCCAGCATCCGCTGGGTTACGTCGAACAGCTCTACACATTCGCCGATCGCAACAGACCCGCGTCGGACGGGCGTCGCCGCGTTGTGTCGATCAGCTATCTTGGCCTCACCCGCGAAAGGCTGTCGGCGGGCGCCCGCGATCCCGAATGGCGGAGCTGGTATCGCTATTTCCCCTGGGAGGACTGGCGGGCCGGCCCGTCGCCGCTGGTCGCGCAAACGATCCTGCCGCAATTGTCGGCATGGGCCGATGCAGCAGGCGACGTCGCGCAGCAACGCGAGCGGCGGCAGCGGATCGACGTCAATTTCGGCGACGGCGCCGAGAACTGGAACGAAGATCTGATCCTGCAGCGCTATGAACTTCTCTACGAGGCAGGTCTGGTCCCGGAAACCCAGCAGGAACGACATCGCGCCACAGCAGTGCAGGCTATCGAGCCCGTACCGGGCATGCCGATGCGCCACGACCATCGCCGCATCCTCGCCACCGGCATCGCGCGGCTCAGGGCCAAGATCAAATACCGCCCTGTCGTCTTCGAGCTGATGCCGCCGGCATTCACCCTCCTGCAGCTCCAGCGCGCCGTCGAAGCGCTGGCCGGTCGGCCGATGCACAAGCAGAACTTCCGCCGGCTGATCGACCAGCAGGGGCTGGTCGAGCCGACCGGGGCCTCGACCTCGGAGACCCGTGGGCGGCCGGCCAAACTGTTCCGCTTCCGCCGCGAGGTCGTTCTCGAGCGGGCGGTCCAGGGCACCAAGCTTCCCCTCTCCCGCCCGATCTGAAGACCACCCCTCCCTGCGGAACGAAGGGCTTGACCTCCTATTATGCTCATTTCTAGTATAAATAATTAAATGCTCGTTATGAGCATAAGAGGTGTCCCATGTCCCTGTCCTCTGCACCCGACCTCATGGTCCGCACGGCTCCGCTTTACGACCGCGTGAAGTCGGTGATCCCGTCGATCGAATGGCCCGCCTTTGCCGGCGATATCGACGCCATCCTGGAACTGAAGCGCGAACACGATGCCGTCATCCTGGCGCACAACTACCAGACGCCGGAGATCTTCCACTGCGTCGCCGACATCGTGGGCGACAGCCTGGCGCTCGCCCGCGAAGCAATGAAGGTCGACGCCAAGGTGATCGTGCTGGCCGGTGTGCACTTCATGGCCGAGACGGCAAAGCTCCTGAATCCGGCCAAGCGCGTCCTGATTCCCGACCTCGGCGCCGGCTGCTCCCTCGCCGAGTCGATCACCGCCGCCGACGTCCGCCTGCTGCGCCAGCGCTATCCCGGCGTTCCCGTCGTCACCTACGTGAACACCTCGGCCGCGGTTAAGGCCGAGAGCGATATCTGCTGCACCTCGGGCAACGCCCGAAAGATCGTCGAGAGCCTCGGCGTGCCGAAGGTCATCATGCTGCCCGACGAATACCTGGCGCAGAACATCGCCGCCGAAACCGGCGTCGAGATCGTAACCTGGGCGGGCCACTGCGAAGTGCACGAACGCTTCTCCGCCGCCGACATCCAGCAGCTCCGCGCCGGCCATCCCGGGATCGTCGTCCTCGCCCATCCCGAATGTCCGCCCGAGGTCGTGGCTGTGTCCGACTTCACCGGCTCGACCGCCGCGATGATCGACTATGTCGGCAAGGAGAAGCCGACGCGCGTCGTGCTGGTGACGGAATGCTCGATGAGCGACAACGTCGCCGTCCAGCATCCCGACATCGACTTCGTGCGGCCCTGCAATCTCTGCCCCCACATGAAGCAGATCACCCTGCCCAAGATCCGGCGGGCGCTGGAGACGATGCAGCATGAAGTGACCATCGACCCTGCCGTCGCAGCCCCTGCCCGCCGCGCCGTCGAGCGCATGCTGGAGGCGTGAGAACCGCGATGACCACGCCTTCTCTTCCTGCCTTGCTGATCGAACCGCTGGTCCGCGCCACTCTGGTCGAGGATCTCGGCCGTGCGGGCGACATCACCACCGACGCCATCGTGCCCGCGACGGCAAAGGCCGAAACGGTGCTGGTTGCACGCCAGCCCGGCATCGTCGCCGGCCTCGACCTCGCGGCGACCGCGTTCCGGCTGGTCGATCCCGCCATCAAGATCGAGGTCGAGCGGCCGGACGGCACGAGGCTGGCGCCGGGCGATCGCATTGCCACGATCGCTGGCCCGGCCCGCGGCATGCTGACGGCGGAGCGCGTGGCCCTGAACTTCCTGGGCCATCTCAGCGGTGTGGCGAGCGCGGCGGCCACCCTGGTCGAAGCGGTACGCGGCCACAAGGCGCGCATCTGCTGCACGCGCAAGACAATGCCGGGCATGCGCGCGGTGCAGAAATATGCCGTGCGCGTGGGCGGCGGCTCCAATCACCGCTTCGGTCTCGACGATGCCGTTCTCATCAAGGACAACCATGTCGCCGTTGCCGGCGGCATCGGCCCGGCGATCCGCGCCGCCCGCGACGGCGTCGGCCATCTGGTGAAGATCGAAGTCGAGGTCGACACACTCGCGCAGCTCGACGAGGCGATGGCGATCGGCGTCGATGCGGTCCTGCTCGACAACATGACGCCGGAGCAGCTCACCCAGGCCGTCCGCACGATCGACGGCCGCGCCATTGCCGAAGCATCCGGCCGCATCACGCCGCAGACGGCGCCCGCCATCGCGGCGAGCGGCGTCGACCTCATTTCAGCGGGCTGGCTGACCCATAGCGTCAGCGTGCTCGATATCGGCCTCGACTGGCGAAGCTAGGCTCACTGACTCACTTCGCAATGTTTGTGCATCTCCTTGCAGACACGCAGGACGGCGTGCACGACCATCGAGGCGGTGGAGCTTTCGCCGGCGCCGGCATGACCTGCGATCAGGAGCTGCGCGACGTCGTCGCTGAACGGCACGACGTTCAGCGTCGCCGTCCGGTCGCCCTCGGCGATCTGCAGCCGGCGGGCATGGGCATCGTGCATCAGGATGCGCACCGACTTGTTCTTGCGCGCAAGCTCGAGCGCCGTTGAAAATACCTTGTCGGCCGAGGCATCGAGGATGACCGTCGCGAAGTCGTAGCCCGGCCGGCCGTTCTGCTGGCCCTCGGTCATCTGGTGGATGCGCCCCATCGCCTTGCGCGCCAGGAATACCCATTGCGCTTCTGCAGCGCCGAACGGCATGGCCGCCAGCACCAGGCCGCCGAGCGCCGCCAGCATCGTCAGTCGGTTGAGTCTCTTCATTCGCGCGCCCCCTAATTTTGCGGGCGGCATTCTACGCAAGCGTTGCCAATGACGAAGCGGAAAACGGTGCAAGCTCGACGAACCGACCATCGCGTACCTTAGCTGCCCATTGCGCATCAGCCAGCAACGCACGACCGACGGCGACGAGGTCGAACTCGCCGCGCTCCAGCCGCGACTCGAGTTCTCCCAGCTCGCCGACGTCGGAAGTTTCGCGCGTCCGGAAGGTCTGCACGAAATCCGCGCCCTTGAGGCCGACCGAGCCCACCGTGATCGTGGGCTTGCCGGTGAGCTTCTTCGTCCAGCCCGCGAGGTTCAGCGACGAGCCCTCGAACTCGGACTCCCAGAAGCGACGGGTTGAGCAATGGAAGATGTCGGTGCCGGCGGCCGCCAGCGGTTCGAGGAAGCGCGCCAGCTCGTCCGGCGTCTGCGCAAGGCGGGCCGCGAAGTCCTGCTGCTTCCACTGGGAGAAGCGCAGGATGATCGGATAGGCCTCGCCGACCCGGGCGCGGATCGCCTTTACGATCTCGGCGGCAAAGCGCGTACGCCGGACGAAGTCTCCACCCCAGGAATCGTCGCGCCGGTTAGCCCCTTCCCAGAAGAACTGGTCGATCAGGTAGCCGTGCGCACCGTGGATCTCGACGGCATCGAAGCCGATCTCCTTGGCCGCGCCTGCGGCCTTGGCGAAGGCGTCGATCGTGTCGGCGATTTCCGCCTCGCTCATCGGCTGGCCGACCTGCTTGCCCGACGCTGAAAGACCCGACGGACCATCCGACGGCGCCTCTGGATGCGGCCCCGTGCCCGGCTTGCGCATCATGCCCTGGTGCCAGAGCTGCGGCGCGATTCGGCCACCCCCCGCATGCACCTCTTCGACGACGCGCCGCCAGCCGGCGAGACTCGCGGGCGCATGGAAGTTCGGCACGTTGGCATCGTTGGTCGCGGCTGGCCGATCCACGGTCGTACCTTCCGTAACGATGAGGCCAACACCGCCCTCGGCGCGACGGCGATAGTAGGCCGCCACATCCGGCCCCGGCACGCTTTCCGGGCTCTTGGATCGCGTCATCGGCGCCATCACCAGCCGGTTGGCCAGCGGCAGCGACTTGCAAGCAAAGGGACGGAAAAGCGGACTGGTCATCGAAGCTTCGGCCTCAGGGAAAGGCAACGTCGTCGCCGTACGGGTAGAACTTCTTCAGGTCGACGTTGCGATATGGCAGGCCGTCGAGACGGACGGTCCCGAGGAAGGGCTCGACCGGCTCGACCAGCAGGATGGTCTTGGCGAAGCCCGAATCGTCGAAGCCGCGTCGGAAGTGGACACGCGACTTGATGGCGAAGGCCTTGAAGGAAGATACATCGAGGCCGAGCGCTTCGAGCGACAACGGTTCCTGCACCTGAACGAGATAGCGGCTCAACACCAGCACGTTGCCGCGGCCGAACTCTACGACGATCCAGAGCTGTCCATATCCTTCGGCGGCATTCAGGACGGTGCCGCTGATGCGCACCGGCTGGCCGGCCGATTCGTCGGCGAGGCCGCCCACGTCCATGTCGAACGGATCGCCTGCCTTCACGCCGCCGGCCGCTTTGAGCGCATCGCTCACCTTGGCATCGGCGATGGTCGCGATCAGCACGCCCGAGAGGTCCTGCGCGATGATCTCCTTCAGGAGCCACGTCGCCGAGCCGGAGCGATCGCTGTGATCGGCCAGGACGACCGGCGTCTCGCCGCGCTCGATCGCTTCCTTGGCAAGCCGCACGCCGTCGGGAATGGTATGTACCTTGGTCGAGCCGAGCAGATCCTCGCGGCGACGCCAGGCCCACAGCGCCAGATCGTCGGCGGCCTTGCGCGCCAGCGCCTCGTCGCCGTTGCTCATGGCCTGAATCGTCATGCCGACATCCGGCACGTCGGCAAAGGGAAAGCCGAAGAAGACGTTCACGTAGAGGTCGGGCTCGCGCGCTTCCCAGACGAGCGCGCGCTGCACCAGATCCATCCACGGCGACGCGCCGGTCCATTGCAGGACCGTCGGCGAGATGATCGGCACCTTCACCGTCACGGTCTTCGGCGCATAGTCGCCGCGAATGGCACGCACCAGCATGCGGGCCGCCCGCTCGCCCTGCAGATAACTGTCGTAGTGCGGGAAATACTTCACCGTGAACGCCATGTCGGCGTGACGCAGGAAGTCCTCGTCCTCGTTGCCGTGCGGATCGAACGTCCCGACGATGAAAGCGCCGCTGCCGACGACCTCGCGGACGCGGCGGGCGATATCGGCCTCCGGCCGCGCCACGCCGCGAACGCCCATGGCGCCGTGCAGGGCGAGGTAGACGCCGTCGAACTTCCCGCTCCTCTTGAGGTCGGCGATCATCCCGCCGAGCAGGGTCTCGTAGGCTTCTTCGGTGATCCAGCCGGAGCCGGTGCCTGTCCTCGGCCACAGCGGCGATTCGATGCCAACCAGTTCGACATCATCGTACTCGCGCGCCACCTTCACGAATCCGCCCATGTAGGATCGGGCGTCGTGCGCCAGGAGTGCCTCGCCCCTGGCCGGCGAGCCCTTGTAGGTGAAGTCGGCTAACGTGGTGTCGTTCGGCAGGAACGTCACCGTCTCGTGGGCAAAGTAGAGGACGGCGATGCGCATCGACGCCGCCCCCTCGCGCATCAGCGCGTCGGAACCGGGCGCTCGCCCGAATAGTCGTAGAAGCCGCGCTTGACCTTGCGGCCGATCCATCCGGCCTCGACGTACTTCACCAGCAGCGGGCACGGACGATACTTCGAGTCGGCCAGGCCCTCGTGCAGCACCTGCATCACCGACAGGCAGGTGTCGAGGCCGATGAAGTCGGCAAGCTCCAGCGGACCCATCGGATGGTTGGCACCGAGCTTCATGCCGGTGTCGATCGCCTCGACATTGCCGACGCCCTCGTAGAGGGCATAGACCGCCTCGTTGATCATCGGCAGCAGGATGCGGTTCACGATGAAGGCCGGGAAGTCCTCGGCATTGACCGGCTTCTTGTCGAGCCGGACCACGACCTCGCGCACGGTGCGGAAGGTCTCTTCTTCCGTGGCGATGCCGCGGATGAGTTCGACCAGCCCCATCAGCGGCACGGGGTTCATGAAGTGCATGCCCATGAACTTGCCGGGACGGTCGGTGACCGAGGCGAGACGCGTCACCGAGATCGACGAGGTGTTGGTCGCCAGCAGCACGTTCGGCGGCAGGTCCACGCAGACCTTCTTGAAGATCTCGCGCTTGATCGCCTCGTTCTCCGTCGCCGCCTCGACCACCAGGTCGCATTCGGCGAAGGCCTTGTAGTCGACGACTGGGACGATGCGCTTCAGCGCCGCGTCCTTGTCCTCCGGCCGGATCATGCCGCGGCTGATCTGGCGGTCCATGTTGCGGCCGATATTCTCGAGGCCCTTGTCGAGGTGCGCCTGGTCGACATCCGCGAGATGGATGTCGTACCCTTTCAGCGCGCAGACATGGGCGATGCCGCTGCCCATCTGGCCGGCACCGATAACGCCGATGCGCTTGATCATGATGGGTATCCCCCTGGAGTTCTGGCTACGGGGTTCTGACTACTTCTTCTCGACCGCGGCCGTCAGTTCCGGAACGATCTGGAACAGATCACCCACGAGGCCGTAGTCGGCCACCTGGAAGATCGGCGCTTCCTCGTCCTTGTTGATCGCCACGATGGTCTTGCTGTCCTTCATGCCGGCGAGATGCTGGATCGCGCCGGAGATGCCGATGGCGATGTAGAGGTCCGGAGCCACCACCTTGCCGGTCTGTCCGACCTGGTAGTCGTTCGGCACATAGCCCGCATCGACGGCGGCGCGGCTGGCGCCGAGGCCGGCGCCGAGCTTGTCGGCCAGCGTCTCGAGCATCTTGAAGTTCTCGCCGCTCTGCAGGCCGCGGCCGCCGCTGACGACGATCTTGGCGCTGGTGAGCTCGGGCCGCTCGCTCTTTGAGAGCTCGGCACCGACATAGGATGACAGACCCTTGGCACCCTCGCCGCCGATCTTCTCGATCGCCGCCGAGCCGCCCGCGGCGGCCGCCTTGAAGTTGGTCGGACGGATGGTCACGACCTTCACCTTGTCGGCGGTCTGCACGGTCGCCATGGCGTTGCCGGCGTAGATCGGGCGCACGAAGGTATCGGGCGAGACGACCTGGATCGCCTCCGAGACCTGCGCGACGTCGAGCAGTGCGGCAACGCGCGGCGCGATGTTCTTGCCGACCGAGTCGGCCGCCATCACGACGTGGCTGTAGTTCGGCGCAAGCTTCACGACCAGCGGCGCAATGTCCTCGGCCAGCCAGTTAGCATAGGCAGCATCGTCCGCCTGCAGCACCTTGGCGACGCCCTGGATCGCGGCGGCCGACTTGGCGGCTTCGTCGGCTCCAGAGCCCGCCACCAGCACGGTAACGTCGGAGCCCATCTGGCCGGCAGCCGTCACCGCGTTGGCGACGTTGGCGCGGACCGTTTTGCCGTCATGCGCGGCAACGACGAGAATGGCCATGGTCAGATGACTCCCGCTTCGTTCTTCAGCTTGTCGACCAGCTCGGCAACGGTCTTCACCTTGATGCCGGCCTTGCGCTTCGGCGGCTCCTCGACCTTCAGGGTCTTGAGGCGCGGCGCGACGTCGACGCCCAGCGCATCCGGCGCCAGGGTCTCGATCGGCTTCTTCTTCGCCTTCATGATGTTCGGCAGCGACGCGTAGCGCGGCTCGTTCAGGCGCAGGTCGGTGGTGATCACCGCCGGCATCTTGATCTTGATGTTCTCGAGGCCGCCGTCGACCTCGCGCTTCACCTCGACCGATCCGTCGGCGACGTTGATCTTGTTGGCGAAGGTGCCCTGCGACCAGCCGAGCAGCGCAGCCAGCATCTGGCCGGTCTGGTTGGAGTCGTCATCGATTGCCTGCTTGCCGACGATGACCAGGCCGGGCTGTTCCTTCTCGACCACGGCTTTCAGCAGCTTGGCGACGGCCAGCGGCTGCAGCTCGCCATCGGCCTGCACGAGGATACCGCGGTCGGCGCCCATGGCGAGCGCGGTGCGGATCGTCTCCTGGCACTGGGCCGGACCTGCAGAAAAGGCGATGACTTCGGTCGCCGCGCCCTTCTCCTTCATGCGGATCGCCTCTTCCACGGCGATCTCGTCGAAGGGATTCATGGACATCTTGACGTTCGCCGTCTCGACACCCGTGTTGTCGGCCTTGACGCGGATCTTGACGTTGTAGTCGATGACCCGCTTGACCGCGACCAGCACTTTCATCGCGTTGCGCCTATCGGTGAGTTGCCGCCCGGCTCGAACGCCCGGCGAGGGGGTTTTCGTGTAGGGGTGTTCAGCCGATCATGTCAAGGCTATGGCGCACTGCACAAAATCGCAGGGTGAAAGCTTTTTGCCCTATCTTTCAACAGCTTGGAGCGGCTAACGCGCCCCGCCCGGTACCCACAGCACATCTGCTGCGCCGTTGTCGTTCAGTCGACGTGCAAGCACGAACAGATGATCCGACAGTCGGTTGATGTACTTGATCGCCTCGGGGTTGATCGGCTGCTCGGCCGCCAGATGCGTCATGCAGCGCTCGGCGCGGCGCGCCACGGTCCGCGCCAGATGCAACCAGGACGCCGCTTCGCTGCCACCGGGCAGGATGAACGACTTCAGCGGCTGCAGCTCGGCGTTCATTGCGTCGATCTCGCGTTCGAGCCGTTCGACTTGCGATGCCACGATGCGCAGCGCCTGCTCGTCGCGCTTGGTCTTGCCCTCGGGCGTGCAGAGATCGGCGCCGAGATCGAACAGATCGTTCTGGATGCGGCCGAGCATCGCATCGGCCTCCTCGAAGCGCGGATCTTTTGCGCCGGCGCGTGCAATCGCATTGCGCGCAAGACCTATCACCGAATTGGCTTCGTCGGTCGTGCCGTAGGCCTCGACGCGAATATCGTGCTTGGCGACCCTCTCGCCGCGGCCCAGCGACGTCTGCCCGGCATCGCCACCGCGCGTGTAGATACGCGTGAGGTTGACGGCCATCGCCTAGCTCCGGCTCGCGAGATACCACAGCAGGATCAGCACGATCGTCAGGAGCTGCAGGCGCACGCGCCACCACATCAGGCGATTGCTGCGGCGGCTGCCGTCGATGCTGCCATCCTGATTGCGGCTCATGCTGATCAGGCCGGCGAACAAAGTGCCGAGCGTGGCGAAGGCCGACACCAGCACGAGAACGAACAGGACGTTTGCGAGGGTCATAGGGGCTTATCCCGCATTGTGCCGGCCCGCGCCAGTACGCGCGGCAGCCCAGGGCCGCGCCACGCGGGTGGCTGCCGTGCCCGTAGCGGCGCGGAAGATCGCTTCGGCCGTCTGCTCGCCCGACCAAAGCGCTGCGTGCACCGTGCCGTATTCGACAGGTTCGGTCGCTTCGCCGGCGAAGAACACGCGGCTCCCCAGCGGACGGGCATGTGCCGTGCAGTCTTCCGGATCGCTGCCGACGCCGGGATAGGAATAGCCGCCGCGCGACCAAGGGTCGCTCAGCCAGCGCGGAAAGGCCACGGCTTCGGGTTCGGGAATGTCGTTGCCGAACATCGCCCGCAACGAGGCCATCGCGACCTTCACGACATCTCCGTCGGACGCGTTGCGATCGAGGCGAATGGCGGTATCGCCGTTGGCGAAGCTGAGCAGGATCGGCAGGCCCGTCTCTTCGTGATGGCTCACCCAGGTATTGAAGGTGCCGCGCTGGCGCGGCGAATTTGGCAGCCGGCCAAACCATTTCGGCTGGTCCGGCCAGAAACGCTTCGGGAAGCGCAGGTAGATCTTGCCGAGAATGCCGGCGCCATAACCCAGTCGGCCGATCGCAATGCGCTGCGCTTGGGGCGGCACCGGATCCAGCGCCGGTAGTCCCGCGCGCAGCAGGCCGACAGGAACGGCCACGACCGCGCGATCCGCTTCGAGGCGCTCGCCGCCCTGGAGATGGACCGTGACGCCCTGCCCGGTCCAGGCGATGCATTCCGCCGCCACGCCGTGACGGATCGCAAGCCCGCGCGCGGCATCGTCGATCAGCGTGTGGAAGCCTCCTTTGGGCTGGGCGTTACGGTCGAGCCCTTCGGTCGGAAACCATTCTGCCGCCGCCACGGCTTCCCACGGCGCGCTCTGCACGCCCTCGCTCATCTCGACGAAGGTCGCCACGACCAGCCGGTCGATCTCGGGCAGCCATGATGCGCCGAGCAGCGGCTCCACGGCATCACGTACGGAGATCGAACGCGGCCCGCGCACGCGGGTCATTGCCTTGCTCTTCCAAGTGGCCCATTCGATCGCGGCCTTGAAGGCGAGGCGTCCCCTGATGGCGCGGCGGCGCTGGCCCTCGCGTGTCGGCGCCGTGGCGCGTTTGTCGATCAGGAGGCGTTCGCCCTGCGACTCGATCAACTGGACACCGAGCTTGTCGCACCACAGCGCCAGCGGATTGCCCTCGACGCCGTGGACCCACGAGCCACCGAGATCGACGGGCGCGCCGATACGGCTGTCGGTCCAGACGCGCCCCCCCGTACGATCGCGCGCCTCGAGCACCGTAACCCGGAAGCCCGAATCATGAAGCAGTCGTGCGGTCACGAGCCCGGCCATACCGGCGCCGACGACGATCACCTTCTCGGGGCGGCCGCTGCCCATCGACCAGTTTCCGGTCATCGGGCCTCCGGTCATGACCCGACCAGAGCCGGCAGCTTCGACATGTCGTTGAACGGATAACCGCCTGCCGCCTGCAGGGCCGCAGCATCGGTATGCGCAGCGCCGACATAGGCCACGGCACGCATGCCCGCGGCGTGCGCCGCCTGGATGCCCGGCAGCGAATCCTCCACCACGGTGCAGGCAAAAGGCTGCACGTTCATGCGCAGGGCCGCATGCAGGAAGAGATCGGGGAACGGCTTTCCGCGCGGCACCTCAGCCGAGCTGAAGATGCGCCCCTCGAAGCGCTGCCACAGGCCGGTGATGCCCAAGGTCACGCGCATCTTGTCGAAGCCGCCCGAGCTTGCCACGCAGGTCACCGCGCCAGCCGCTTCGATGACGTCGATCGCCGCGATGACTCCGGGTACGGCGCGCAGGGGCGCATCGTGAAAGGCTTGCAGCGTATCGGCCTGCAGCCGATCAATGAAGCCGAACGGCAGGGCGTGCCCGAGTTCGCCCTCGACGATCTCCACACAGGATTTCATCGAGCGGCCCATCAACCGGCGCATCGTTTCCTCGACGCTCCAGTTCAGGCCCTCGCGCTGGAGAGCGCGAGCAAAGCAGGTATTGGCGATCGGCTCGCTGTCGACCAGCACGCCATCGCAATCAAAGATTACGAGCACGCACCGTCAGTATCACGGCCGGGCATTGTCAGTAAGGCTTGTCGCCCGCCACCGTGACCCGATTGCCGCTGCGCGTATGCGGCCAGTAGTCCCACATCGCCCGGTGCTGGACGCACCGATTGTCCCAGAAGGCGATCGAATTCTCGCGCCACCGGAAGCGGCACTGGAAGAGCGGATTCTCCATGTGCTCGAAGAGGTAGCGCAGGATGCCCTCGCTCTCGTCGCGCGGCACGCCGACCAGACGCTTGGTGAAGCCGCGGTTGACGTAGAGCGCCTTGCGGTTGGTCACCGGGTGGGTGCGAACGACCGGATGCTCGGCGCGCGGATAGACCGGCTTGTCCTTGACGCCGAGGTTTGCGTACGTGCCGCGATAGGCGTCCTCGCCATCGTGGATCGCCGTGAGGCCGTCGAGATAGGCCTTCATGCGGTCGGACAACGCCTCGTAGGCGGCGTACATGTTGGCGAACAGCGTATCGCCGCCCTTGGGCGGGCACTGCTTGATGTAGAGGATGCTGCCCATCGGCGGCTCGACATCGCAGCTCACGTCGGTGTGCCAGCCTTCGCCATTGGCGCGCGGCGAGTCCTTGTCGGCGCGAATGATCATCAGCTCCGGCTTGCCGGGCTCCGCCGGCGCGGCGGGGTGGATGTGCAGGTCGCCGAACAGCCGTCCGAAAGCGAGATGCTGGTCCTGCGTGATGTGCTGGTCGCGGAAGAAGATCACGCAGTTCTCGGCAAGGGCGCGGTGCAGCTCGTCGATCTGCCGGTTGCCCAGCGGCTTCGACAGGTCGATGCCGCCCACTTCCGCACCGATGACGGGCGTCAGCTTGTCGATCTGAAGGGTCTCGTACGGCGCCGATTCGTCGGCGATGTGACGGTAACGAGGTCCCTTGTTGCCAGTCAGGCTGCTCATGAGACGTCTCCTTATTCGACCTTGATGTTGGCACGACGGATGATGCTGCCCCAGCGCTCCTTCTCGGCGCGCCCGAACGCCGCGAACCCGTCCGGGCTCATCAGCTTTGGAGCCGAGCCCATGGAGTCGAGCTTGGCGACCGTTTCCGGCATGGCGGCGACGGTGCGGATGTCGGCATTGATCTTGTCCACGATATCTCGCGGCGTACCCTTCGGTACGTAGAAGCCCGACCAGGTGGTGAGCAGCATGTCGGGCATCCCCGCTTCCGCCGCCGTCGGCACGTCGGCAATCGGCGGATACCGTTCCGTATCGGTCAGCATCAACCCCTTCAGTGCGCCACGATCGATGGCCAGCTTGGCGTTGGTCGTGTCGATCATCATGAAAGTGATCAAGCCGCTCTGCACGTCGGGGATGGCCTGCGGGTTGCTTTTGTAGCCGACATAGACCGCCTCGACGCCGGCCAGCATCTTGTAGAGTTCCGAGGCCACGCGCGACGGCAACGAGCCCGCGGCGAAATTGTGCTTGCCGGGTTCGGCCTTGAGCTTCGCCGTAAGCTCCTTCACCGTGTTGATCGGGCTGTTCCTGTCGACCAGCAGCACGAACGGCGACAGGCCCATGCGCGTGACCGCCTCGAAGCTCTCGATCGCATCGTAGGGCAGCTTGGCGTAGATCGCGGGATTGACCACCTGGGTCATTGCCGAGGTTGCGAAGATTGTAAGCCCGTCCGGCTTAGCGCGCGCCACGAACTCGGCTGCCGGAATGCCGTTGCCGCCACCCTTGTTGTCGACCACCACGGGCTGCCCCCAGATCGCCGACAATTGCTCCGCATAGACACGCGCGCCGAGATCCGTCGCCGCACCCGCTGGAAACGGCACGACCATGGTCACGCGGCCGGCAGGGAACTTCTGGGCCCGCACGATGGTCGGCGCGGCGAGGACTGCAGCGGCGCCTGCCACGACAAGGTGTCGTCTTCGGAGCATGATTCCTCTCGTCTTCTTGGGGTAAGCCTAGCCCGACCTGCACGGCTTTTCTGCGACCAAGTCGACAGAGTCCGTATTACGGAATAGTGTCTCCGCATGATCGAGCCGGTGCGGCGCAGCTTTATCGTCCTCGAAACCTTGAGCCGGCGCCCGCACGGCACCATTGCCGTCTTGGCAGACGAAACCGGCCTGCCGCGTCCGACCGTCGTGCGGCTCCTCAAGACGTTGATCGAGCTGGGCTATGTCACCCAGGTTTCGCGTCATCTCGGCTATCGGCTCACCGACCGCGTGCTGGGCCTCGCCCAGGGCATCCGCTTCGTAGATCACTTCGTCGATGCCGCCGCCCCGCACATGCGTCGCTTCACGCAGAAGCATGGCTGGCCGCTCTACCTCGGCACGATCAGCCATCGCGCCATCACCATCCGCTATTCGACGGCGCCGGAAAGTCCGATGTCCTTCGAGCGTTCGGCCTTGCAGCGCCGCAGCCCGATCCTGACCGGCGCCCTGGGGCGAGCCTGGCTCGCTTTCTGTTCGGACGAGGAGCGGCGTGCCGTCCTGCGCGATCTCGGCGCGCGCCGCGATGCAAGCCTCGCCGCGGCCTTCGCGCGGATACGGCGCGATGGTTACGCCTTTGCCTCGTTGCCGCGCCCCGGCCGCCTGCAGGGCATTGCCGTCGCCATTCGAAATGGCCCGCGCGTGTTGGGCTGCATTTCCATGCGCTTCACGCGCTCGGCGATGACCGAAGCCGATGCGGGCAGGCGCTACGGCCCGCCGCTCAATGCCCTCGCCCGGGCCATCGCGACGGACGTCGCCCGCTAGACCGTCGATCGTCTGCCGCAAGCGATTCTGTCTTGCCCTTGGCACGCCGGGCGATAGCGTGACTCCAAAGTCACGCGGAGGAAGCATGCCGACATTCGATGCCATCGCCACATCAACGGTGCGCAAGGCCGATCATCTGGAGCCGGGCTTCGTGCATAAGGCCGACATCGAGATCGCAGCACGCAAGCTCGCGGCGCGCAAGAAGAAGCCCAACATCCTGATCTACCTGATGGACGATGTCGGCTGGGGCGACTTCGGCTGCTATGGCGGCGGCGTGGCGGTCGGCGCTCCGACGCCAAACTTCGACAAGATCGCGCGCGGCGGCCTGCAGCTCACCTCCTGCTACTCCGAACCGTCCTGCTCGCCGTCCCGCGCCACGCTGCATACCGGCCGCGTCCCCAACCGCCACGGCCTGCATCGCCCGCCGATGTACGGCGAGCCTGGCGGCCTGCAGGGCGAAGTCACGCTGCCCATGCTGCTCGGCCAGGCCGGCTACACGACCCAGGCGGTCGGCAAGTGGCACATCGGCGAGAACATCGAATCGCAGCCGCAGAATGTCGGCTACGACGATTTCTATGGCTTCCTCTCCGTCTCCGACATGTACACGGAATGGCGCGACCCGCACTTCTTCCCGGAGATCGTCTATTCCGACGCCCGGACCGAGTGGATCAAGAACATGCCCTTCAACCGCTGCTTCGTGCACGCGACGAAGGGGAAGGAAGCCACCAACGTCGAGGAAGTCACCATCCCCGTCCTCTCCGAACTCGACGAGAAGTGGTGCCGCTACTCCATCGACTTCATCAAGAAGCAGGCAAAGTCCGACAAGCCGTGGCTGCTCTACCACTGCACGCGCGGCGCGCACTTCGACAACTACCCGCACGAGAAATATCTCGGCAAGTCACCGGCCAGGCATCCCTACAAGGACACCTTGCTCGAACTCGACGAGATCATGGGCCGGCTGGTCGAAGCGCTCCGCGAGTCGGGCCAGCTCGAAGACACGCTGATCTTCATCTCCTCGGACAACGGCCCGCACATGGAGACCTGGCCGGATGCCGCCTTCACGCCGTTCCGCTGCGCCAAGGGCTCGACCTGGGAAGGCGGCGTGCGCGTCCCCGGCCTGCTCTACTGGCCGGGCACGATCGACGCCGGGCGTCAGAGCGATGGCCTGTTCGACTTCAACGACATCCTGCCGACGGCGCTCGCGCTCGCCGGTGCGTCCGATCTGCTGCCCTCGGACCGCTACATCGACGGCATCGACCAGAGTTCGTTCATCCTCGCACCCGACGGTCTTTCTAGCCGCAAGTACCACTACTACTGGCTGTCGCAGACCTTCTCGGGATTGCGCTGCGGCGAATACAAGATGGTGCTGTCGGCGACGAGCGACAATTCGACGGACGCTTTTGGGACTGGCGGCTTTACCGGCGTGCTGGAACGCTTCGCCTATCCGAGGCTCTACAATCTCTATCTCGACCCCAAGGAGCAGCACAATTACCTGACGCGCAAGCTCGCCTATGTGGAGGCTTTCCAGCTCGGCATGCGCAACCATCTCGGCACCTTCAAGCGCTTCCCTCCCAAGAAGGTCATGGGTATCAAGGTCGCCGACACGAGATCGCCATCTTCATGATAAGGATGCCGGCGACTTTTCGTTCAGCTTAGGTCAGAGGTCCCGGCGATGAATGCAGTAACCCCGCGCATGGATGATGCGACCGATGCCCCGGCCCAGTCGCGCCGCGACTGGACCCGGGCAGAAGCCGAAGCGCTCTATGCCCTGCCCTTCGCCGAGCTGATGTTCCAGGCGCAGACCGTTCATCGCCGCAACTTCGATCCCAACCATGTCGAGACCGCCAGCCTGCTCAGCATCAAGACCGGCGGCTGTCCGGAGGATTGCGGCTACTGCTCGCAGAGCGCCCACTTTGATACTGACGTGAAGGCCACCCGACTGATGGACCAGGCGCCTGTCGTGGAAGCCGCACGCCGTGCGCAGGCCGCCGGCGCGACCCGCTTCTGCATGGCTGCCGCCTGGCGCAATCCGAAGGACCGCGATCTCGATCGCGTTTGCGACATCGTGGGCGCCGTGAAAGGCCTCGGCATGGAAACCTGCGCCACGCTCGGCATGCTGACGCCTGCGCAGGCGGCGCGACTGCGCGAAGCCGGGCTCGACTTCTACAATCACAACGTCGACACCTCGCCGGAATATTACGACAAGATCATCACGACGCGGACCTTGCAGGACCGTATCGACACGCTGGCCCACGCCCGCGACGCCGGCCTCAAGGTCTGCTGCGGCGGCATCATCGGCATGGGCGAACAGGTCGAGGACCGGCTGGGCATGCTCCTGCTGCTGGCCAACCTGCCCAGCCCGCCGGAAAGCGTGCCGATCAACATGTGGAACGAGGTCAAGGGCGTGCCGGTCAACGACACCGCCGAGCGCCCCGACCCGATCGCATTGGTCCGGCTCGTCGCGGTCGCCCGCATCCTGATGCCTGCCAGCGTCGTCCGGCTGTCGGCCGGCCGTCAGTACATGACCGACGAGCTGCAGGCGCTTTGCTTCCTGGCCGGCGCCAACTCGATCTTCATCGGTGACGTCCTGCTCACGACCAAGAACCCGCAGCGCAACCGCGACGCCGAGCTGCTCGACCGGCTCGGCATCAAGTCGGGCCTCGCGGGCCGGGCAGAAGCGTCAGAGATTCGCTGAGCCGACAACGCGACCGATACCGGCGTCGTCGCCACAACGGCGGCGACGCCAGCCATCTCGATTGCCGACTCCTAGAGGTTTGCCGCGTCGACGATCCGGCACAGGTTGCGCCGTACGATGGTGGAGTCGGACGTCTGACCTTGCAGAATCATGAAGACCGCATCGACGCGGACGCCGGCACCGACCTTCCGCGCCGAAACGCGAAGCGTCGGCGCCCGGCTGGGAATGGAATGAGCCTGGACCGCGGTGAGCGCGCCGGCAGAGGCATCGACACCGATATTGCTGAACCCTTCCGCCATCATTGCGGAGCGGAGATTGTTGAGCGCGCGCTGCTGATCGGTGAGACCGGGAAACTCGCGCCAGCTCCGGTAGTTCACGTTCGAGATGCCGGGCGTCCCTTCGACCACGAAGTTCTGGTAGCACGCGCTTTGCACGTCGCCCGGTGCGTCGGGCTTCGTCGTCTGGACGCAACCAGTGACCAGGAACAGGGCGGCAACGGCTGCAACGATCCGCGTCATACAATCTCCAAAAACAATGACATCAACGTCAGCATTGATGACTGGCTTCCCTTGCGGATCAATCGCTTTTAATTGCTTCGTCACAGCAAATAATGCCCTTCCGGACAGGACGATCATGACCTCCTTGCGCTCACTCTACCCGCCGATCGAACCGTATCTCAGCGGCATGCTCGACGTCGGCGACGGCCACTCGATCTACTACGAGCGTGTCGGCAAGCGTGGCGGCAAGCCCGCGGTCTTCCTCCATGGTGGCCCCGGTGGTGGTATCTCGCCGGATCATCGCCGCTTGTTCGATCCCTCGACGTACGACGTGATCCTGTTCGACCAACGAGGCTGTGGACAATCGACGCCGCATGCCGGACTCGACGCCAACACGACCTGGCATCTCGTCGACGACATGGAGCGTCTGCGCGAGCTGGCGGGCTTCGACAAATGGCTGGTGCTGGGCGGATCGTGGGGATCGACCCTCGCGCTCGCCTACGCCCAGAAACATCGCGAGAGGGTCAGCGAGCTGGTGCTGCGCGGAATCTACACCGTCACCAAGGCCGAGCTCGCCTGGTACTACCAGTTCGGCGTCTCGGAAATGTTCCCCGACAAATGGGAGAAGTTCCAGGCGCCGATTCCCGAAGCGGAGCGCGGCGACATGATCGCGGCCTATCGCAAGCGCCTCACCAGCCCCGACCGCGCCGTGCAGATCGAAGCCGCGAAGGCGTGGAGCGTCTGGGAAGGTGAGACCGTCACCTTGCTGCCCGACGCCTCCCTGTCGTCCGAGCATGGCGAGGATCATTTCGCGCTCGCCTTCGCGCGCCTGGAGAATCACTACTTCATCCATGGCTGCTGGCTGGAGGAAGGCCAACTCCTGCGCGACGCCGATCGCCTGCGCGGCATTCCCGGCGTCATCGTCCATGGTCGCTACGACATGCCCTGCCCGGCGCGCTACGCCTACGCCCTGCACAAGGCCTGGCCCGAGGCCGACTTCCATCTGATCGAGGGTGCCGGCCACGCCTATTCGGAACCGGGCATCCTCGATCAGTTGATTCGCGCCACCGACCGCTTCGCCGGCGGCAGCCGACGCTAGTTCCGGCCTTCGATCAGGCCGCGGCAGACGACCTGGGCCTGAATCTCGGCGGCGCCCTCGAAGATGTTGAGGATGCGGGCGTCGCACAGGACGCGGCTCACGGGATATTCCATCGCGTAGCCGTTGCCGCCGTGGATCTGCAGCGCGTTGTCGGCGTTGCTCCAGGCGACGCGCGCCGCCAGCAGCTTGGCCATGCCGGCCTCGATATCGCAGCGGCGATCGGAGTCCTTCTCGCGCGCGGCGAAGTAGGTGAGCTGGCGCGCGATCATGGTCTCGACCGCCATCCAGGCGACCTTGCCGGCGACGCGCGGGAAGGCATAGAGCGGTTTGGCGAACTGGACGCGCTCGCGTGCGTAACGCAGGCCCAGCTCCAGCGCGTTCTGGGCCACGCCGACGGCACGCGCCGCGGTCTGGATGCGCGCACTCTCGAAGGTCGCCATGAGCTGCTTGAAGCCGTGGCCTTCCTTCTCACCCAGCAGGTTGGCCGCCGGCACCTCGAAACCGTCGAAGCCGATCTCGTATTCCTTCATGCCGCGATAGCCGAGCACCTTGATCTCGCCGCCGGTCATGCCCTTGGCCGGGAACGGATTGGCATCGTCGCCGCGGGGCTTCTCGGCGAGGAACATCGAGAGGCCCTGGTAGCCGGGCTTCGATGCATCGCTGCGCGCCAGCAAGGTCATGATGTCGGCACGGGCGGCGTGCGTAATCCAGGTCTTGTTGCCGTTGATCTTGTAGGTATCGCCTTCGAGCACGGCGCGCGTGCGCAGGCTGGCGAGATCGGAGCCTGTGTTCGGTTCGGTGAACACGGCCGTCGGCAGCAGCTCGCCCGAGGCGATGCGCGAGAGGTACTTCTTCTTCTGCGCCTCGGTGCCGCCGGAGCGGATCAGCTCGGCCGCGATCTCCGAACGCGTGCCCAGCGAACCGACGCCGATATAGCCGCGCGACAGCTCCTCGGTGACGACGCACATGGCGAGCTTGCCCATGCCCAGCCCGCCCCACTCCTCTGGAACGGTGAGGCCGAACACGCCCAGCTCGGCCATCTTCTGCACCACAGGCATCGGAATCAGTTCGTCCCGGAGATGCCAGCCATGGGCATGCGGACCAACCTCCGTATCGACGAAGCGGCGGAACTGGCGACGCACCTCTTCCAGCGCCTCGTCGTCGAGGCCCAGCGCGCCGAAGCCGCCGGTCTCGAGTCCGTCGGCGATCAGCTCAGCAATGCGGCCGCGCACCGCCGGCGTGTTGGCCGCGATCAGCCTGGCCACCGCCGGCGTTTCGAGCGCCGCGCCATCGAGACCAAGGTCGCCCGGCCGTACGATCTCGACCTGGCTGATGGCGATGCCGCCCTTGAGCTGGGCGAGATATTCGCCGAAGGCAGATTGAAGGATCAGCTTCTCCAGCTCGCCGTCGTGCCCTGCCTCGGCCCAACGCCGCATCTGGCGCAGGGCCGCGACGTAGGTCGCGATCCAGGCAAAGCCATGCGCCGCAAACTGCTCGCGTTCGAGCAGTGCAGGATCGACCTTGCCCTTGGGCGCGACAAGCTTGCGGACTGCTTCACGGGCGGCCGTCTCATGGCGATCGGCCGCACTCTCGGCCTCGGCGGTGAGGCCGAGGAGATTGTCTAGAATCATCTGGTAAGGCCGATCAGTCGTCGATGGCGTCTTCGAGGGTGCGCAGGCCGGGGCGCTTGGCCGAGACCAGCACCGCCATGTTTCCGGGCTTGTGCTGGTTCTTCCACATCTTGGTGTGGGCCTTGGGAATGTCGGCCCAGTCGAAGACCTCGCTCATGCAGGGATCGATGCGACGCTCGATCACCAGCTGGTTGGCCTGGCTGGCCTGCAGCAGGTTGGCGAAGTGGCTGCCCTGGATGCGCTTCTGGCGCATCCACACGAAGCGGGCGTCCATGGTGAGGTTGTAGCCGGTGGTGCCGGCGCAGAAGACCACCATGCCGCCGCGCTTCACGATGAAGCACGAGACCGGGAAAGTCTGTTCGCCCGGATGCTCGAAGACGAAATCGACGTCGTTGCCCTTGCCGGTATGTTCCCAGATCGCCGCACCGAACTTGCGGCACTTCTTCATGTACTCGGCATAGCCCGCCTGATCGTCGACGTCGGGCAGCTGGCCCCAGCAGTCGAAATCGTTGCGGTTGATGACGCCGCGTGCGCCGAGCGACATCACGAAGTCCTTCTTCGACGGATCGGAGATCACGCCGATGGCGTTGGCGCCTGCGGTGGCGATGAGCTGCACGGCCATGGAGCCGATGCCGCCTGCCGCGCCCCACACCAGCACGTTATGGCCGGGACGCAGGATGTGCGGACGATGGCCGAACAGCATGCGGTAGGCCGTGGCGAGCGTGAGGGTGTAGCAGGCACTCTCTTCCCAGGTGAGATGCTGGGCGCGCTTCATGAGCTGGCGGGCCTGCACCTTGCAGAACTGCGCAAACGAACCGTCGGGCGTCTCGTAGCCCCAGATGCGCTGGCTGGTGGAGAACATCGGATCGCCGCCGTTGCACTCCTCGTCGTCGCCATCGTCCTGGTTACAGTGGATGACGACCTCGTCGCCGACCTTCCACCGCTTCACCTTGGCGCCGACGGCCCAGACGATTCCCGAGGCGTCGGAGCCCGCGATGTGGAACGGCTGCTTGTGCACGTCGAACGGCGAGATCGGCAGGCCGAGGCCCGCCCAGACGCCATTGTAGTTCACACCGGCTGCCATCACGAGAACCAGCACCTCGTCCTCGCCGATCGTGTGGGTCGGCACGACTTCGAGCTGCATGGACTGCTCGGGCGGACCGTGGCGGTCGCGCCGGATTACCCACGCATACATGTTCTTCGGCACGTGCCCGAGCGGCGGGATTTCACCGATCTCGTAAAGATCCTTCTTCGGCTGGTTGGCCGTGGGATGCTGGCGAGCCGCAAAAGCGACGACGGTCATGGCAAAGCCTCCTGCAATGCGGCAAAGCTATTGTTGCGCTCGCGAGATTGCAACGCACAAAATACTATTCCGAAAGAATGACGCAGGGGAAAAACAATAAAATTACGCCCGCCTCGCGGAAATCACAGATTGCGCCCTGCGCAGGAGTCAGGGCAGGCTTCTCCCAGGTAAACGATCGTTTACCTCAAAGGCCTGAGTTTAGGGAGAAAGCGCCATGAAGCTCATGTGGTTCCACCTGATGCCGTACACGGAGCTTCCCGACGACTTCAATCAGAAGCACCCGAGCGTCTGGGTCGACATCCATTCCTCGCTGTTCGACCCCAAGCGCGCGCATCACATGTACAACGACTTCATGGACGAGCTCGAATACGCCGCCGAGCTCGGCTACGATGCGGTCTGTGTGAACGAGCATCATTCCAACGGCTACGGCCTGATGCCCTCGCCCAACCTCATCGCCTCGTCGCTGGCCCGTCGCACGACCGACACCGCGCTCTGCGTCATGGGCAATTCGCTGGCGCTCTACAATCCGCCGACGCGCGTGGCCGAAGAGTTCGCGATGATCGACTGCATCTCGGGCGGCCGGCTGATCGCCGGCTTCCCGGTCGGCTCGCCGATGGACACCTGCTACGCCTATGGCCAGAACCCCAGCCTGCTGCGCGAGCGCTATTACGAAGCGCACGACCTGGTGAAGAAGGCGTGGACCGAAAAGGACACCTTCGCCTTCTCGGGCCGCTACAACCAGCAGCGCTACGTCAACATCTGGCCGCGGCCGATCCAGAACGATCCGCATCCGCCGATCTGGATCCCGGGCGGCGGCTCGGTCGAGACCTGGCGGTGGTGCGCGGAGATGGACTACGTCTACTGCTACCTCTCCTACTACGGCTACAAGGCCGGGCTCAGCACGATGCAGGGCTTCTGGACGGAGATGGAGAAGCTCGGCAAGGACCGTAATCCCTACCGCGCCGGCTTCCTGCAGTTCGTGGGCGTCGCCGAAAGCCGCCAGCAGGCGCTCGATCTCTACACCGAGCCCGCCGAATACTTTTACGGCCGCTGCCTGCATGTCGATGCCCGCTTCGCAACGCCGCCCGGCTACACGACGGAGGCCACGCAGCGCGCCGGCATCGAGAGCATGGTGGCCAAGGCGGCCAATACGGCGAGCTATTCGAGCAAGCTCAGCCTCAAGGCCACCAACATGAAGGACATCGTGGATGGCGGCTACGTCATCGTCGGCTCGCCCGATGAGGTCGTGGAGCAAATCCGCCACGTCGCCAAGAGCCTCAACGTCGGCCATCTCATGCTGCTGCTGCAGTACGGCAACATGAGCAAGGACACCACCAAGTACAACACGCGGCTGTTCGCCGAGAAGGTGATGCCGAAGGTCAAGGACCTGTTCGGTGAATGGGAAGACAAATGGTGGCCCAAACCGATGGCCAAGGGCCAGCGCGCCGCCGTCCCTGCCTTCCGTCCGCAAACCGTCGCCGCGGAGTAGTCCCGTGTCCCAGCCTGTGACGACGACCGTCGAGGTCAACGGTTTCCCCTGCCGCGTCTGGACCAAGGGCAAGGGCCCCAAGGTCGGCTTCCTGGCAGGCCTGGGTGGCCTGCCGCGCTGGCTACCGTTCCTCGACCGGCTCGCCGAAACCCGCACGGTGATCGCCCCGTCGCTGCCGGGATATCCGGGAGCGACCGGCCACACCGAGCTCGACAGTCACCTCGACTGGGTGCTGGCGGTACGCCAGCTGATCGACAAGGCGGGTCTCGCCGGAGCCGACCTAGTCGGCGCGTCGGTGGGCGGCGCCTTCGCGGCCGAAATGGCAGCGATCTTCCCGGCCCATGTCGGCCGGCTGGTTCTGGTCGCCCCCTTCGGCCTGTTCGATGCCCAGGAGCCGGCGGCCGACCCCTGGGCCCAGCGCCGGGACGTGCTGCCGGGCCTGATGTGCGCCGACGGCGGCAAGTGGACCGCTCTCGTGACGCCTCCGGAGGGCGCCAATTCCATCGAATGGCCGATCGAGATGAGCCGGGCCTCCGAAGCCGCCGCGCGCGCCTTCTGGCCGCTCGGCAATACGCGACTGGAAAAGCGGCTCGGCCTGATCGCAGCCCCAACCCTCGTTCTGTGGGGCGACCGGGATGCCCTGCTGCCGCCGAGCTATGCACAGAAATTCGCGGCGGGGATCGGTGGGGGAAGTAACGGCGCGACGCGGGTCGAAACCGTCCCCGGGGCCGGCCATCTCGCCTACCTCGATCAACCCGAGGCCGTCGCCCGGGCGGTCCTGAGCCATCTCGGTTGACAACTCCGTGATCGCTGAAAATCCCGGCGTTGCTGGGAAAACAGGCGCCCTTCGTGGTTGCGTCGCCAATTCTGATCGCTATTGTCCGGCGCGTTAGGTTTTGCGAGGTGCACGGCAATGACGAACCGTTCGATGAAGTTGACCGCGGGTTTCTCTTTGTTTGCGGCAGTTCTGGCGGTCGGGATGAGCCTGCCCGAGCGGCAGGTGGCGGCCCAGGTGAAGCCCGTTCCCCGCGAAGGCGTGGCCTTCAACGACACCGTGACCGCACGGGTCAAGATCGAGATGGTCGACCCCGAAAGCCGCACCGTCGCCTTCACCTCGACGACCGGCCAGCTCGTTATCCTTCCGGTGACGGACAGCGTCACCAACCTTGCGGCGATCCAGGACAACTCGATGGCCAACGTCACCTACACCGAGGTGATCACCATGCTGAACCTGCGCCAGAAGGGCCCGGGTTCCAAGGAAGCCCGCCGCGACCAGATGGACAACAAGCCCAATGCGACGGATGTCGAGGCCGGTCGCTTCACGCTGACGGTCGTCGGCGTCGACCTTGCCAAGAACTCCGTCTCGGTGATCGACGGCCGCGGCGGTGCGGTGCGCACCTACGCCGCGAACACGATCGCCAAGCAGGACATGCTGAAGAAGATCAAGGTCGGCGATGTCGTGATCGGCATGACGACGCCGCTCCTGGTCACGGCGATCTCGCCGGCAAGCTGACCCATCTCTCCGGACCCATGTGAAACGGCCGGCATTGCCGGCCGTTTTCTTTTGCCGTTTTGCCTAGGACGTGACGCTGACGTCTTCCCAGAAGCCGATCCAGTGATCGACCGGCTGCATGCGCTGCTGCGGCGCCTCGTAGGACCAGGCCGCGCGCGAGCTGCGCCGATCGCCTTCGGCAACATCGTAGAATTGGACGCCATGGGGACATTTGAGATCGCTCGCCGTCCTGGGCGCGATCTGCAGCAGGTCCATGCGCACCGACTCGCGAGGGAAATAGCGGTAGCCATCGACTTCGAGAGTCCGATCGCTTTCGGCGATCACCTTGCCCTGCCAAACAGCCTTCATGACGGTCGTCCTCCGGTCATGCCCAGCATATGGGAAGCGCCCTTCACCCTGTCGAGGCCGTGCCTCGCGCAACCTCATTACCGCCCACATCATCGCGAAAACGCCGAAACGGACGCATCTCCGAAGCACGGGCAACTTACACCCGAGTAACCAAGGAGACAGCGATGACCCGCCCCGCTTTCGCCGAACCCCGCGACGGCCACCTCCTCGCCTATCGCGACGAAGGCAGTGGCCCTCCGGTCGTGTTCATCCATGGCTGGTCGCTGTCCGGCGCAATCTGGCAGCCGCAGCTCGACTTCCTCGTCGCCAACGGCCATCGCGTCATCGTCTACGATCGGCGCGGCCATGGCCGGTCGGCAAAACCCGCGACCGGCTACGACTACGACACACTTTCCGACGATCTCGCCGCGATCCTCGCCTGTACCGGCGTCACCGAGGCGACGCTCGTCGGCCATTCGATGGGCAGCGGCGAGATCGCACGTTACTTCGCGCGGCACGGCGGCAGGCACATCGCTCGCACGGTCTTCGTGGCGCCGACCACGCCCTTTGCGCTCAAGACCGACGACAACCCCGAAGGCACGGACCGGGCAGCCTTCGACCAGCTCGTGGCCGTGCTCGAAGCCGATCCAAAGCAATATTTGACGGCCGGCGCTCCGAGCCTCGTCGGTCCCGACGCCCCGCCAGAAACGCTCACCTGGGCGCTCGACATGGCCTATCAAGCCGATCCTCAGGCCCTGGTGAAATGCGTCCGTGCCTTTACCGAGACCGACTTCCGGTCCGACCTCGGGGCGATCAAAGTGCCGACCTTGGTCGTCTACGGCACGGCCGATCTGCCCATGATCGCCAGCAATGCCCGTCGCACGCATGCAGCGATTGCCGGCAGCCGCCTCGACGCCTATGAAGGCGCGCCCCACGGCTTGTTCATCACCGACCGCGAGCGCTTCAATGCCGACCTGCTCCGGTTTGCACGGAGCTAATCAGCATGGAGTCGATCTATCGCGTCGAGGGTGCCGCGGCCGAGACCAGCACCTTTGCCGGCGGGCCCTGGAACCCCAAGCTGCAGCACGGCGCTGCCCCCTCTTCACTCATCTGCTGGGCAGTCGAGCGTCTTCCTTCGCCTGTGCCGATGCGGGTCGTGCGCCTGACCGTCGATCTCATGCGCCCGGTGCCCGTCGCGCCCCTCACGATCGAGACCGAGATCGTCCGCGAAGGCCGCAAGATCCAGCTCGTGTCGGTGAAGCTGCTGGCCGACGGTGCCGAGGTGGTGCGCGCGAGCGCCCTGCGCATCCGCGTCGAGCCCAACGAGACGCCGGCCATCGCGAACGGACCGGCTATAGCGCTGCCGATGCCCGACCTCTGCGGACCTCCGGATTTCTTTGCGACCGAGACGCCGTTCCTGAAGGGCATCGAAATGCGCGTCGCCAAGGGCGGCTTCCGCATCCCCGGCCCGGCGGCGATCTGGTATCGCGCGACCCGGCCGATCGTGGCCGACGCCGCGATCTCGCCACTGATGCGGGCCGCCATCGCCGCCGACTTCTGCAACGGCACCTCGTCGGTCTTCGACATGAAGGACTGGACCTTCATCAACGCCGATCTATCGGTGAGTCTCGGCCGCGAGCCGGTCGGCGAGTGGATCCTGCTCGATGCCGAAACCTGGGTCGGACCCGACTGCGTCGGCATCGCCGCGGCGCGCCTTGCCGATACAACGGGCTATTTCGGACGCGCCGTACAGAGCATCATCTTCGAGAAACGTTGAGGGAGGCCCGGATGCTGATCGTGCTCGCCGACGCCCGTTTCGATCCGGCGCAGGTCGATCAGGTGCGCGCCCTCGCCCGCCCGATGATCGAAGCCTCGCGCGCCGAGCCGGGCTGCGCCGGCTACGACTATGCGTTCGACCTGCTCGAACCCGATCTGATGCGGGTGCGCGAGTGGTGGAAGGACGAGCAGGCGCTCAAGGATCATTTCGCGACGCCGCACATGGCGGCATTCCTAAAGGGCCTGCACGCCCTCCGGCCCAAATCCGTCACCATCAAGTGTCACGAGCTGGGGCCCGAGCGGAAGATGCCGAACGCGGCTTAGCCGCGTTTCCAGGTCGTACCCTTCGGCCCGTCCTCCAGAATGACACCCTTAGCCTTGAGGTCGTCGCGGATGCGATCGGACTCCTTGAAGTCCCGGGCCTTGCGCGCCGCCTGACGGGCAGCGATTGCAGCTTCGATCTCCGCATCCGACGGACCGCCAGCGGCCGCCGCCGGCATCCAGCGGAACCAGACCTCGGCGTCCTGCTGCAACAGGCCGAGCGCTCCGGCACCGGCCTTCAGCTCCGACGGATCGCGTAACTGGTGAACGGCGCTGATGGCCTGCGGCGTGTTGAGATCGTCCGCCAACGCCTCCTCGACGCTCGCGGACACAGGAACCGACTTCAGTTCTTTGCCGCGCAGCGCGCCGTACCAGCGGTCGAGCGTCGCCTTGGCCTGCGTCAGCCCTTCAT
Organism: Reyranella massiliensis 521; assembly: GCF_000312425.1. Lineage (GTDB taxonomy): Bacteria > Pseudomonadota > Alphaproteobacteria > Reyranellales > Reyranellaceae > Reyranella > Reyranella massiliensis. The sequence continues at coordinate 3,111,202 of NZ_HE997181.1, forward strand.
GCGTGAAGTCGAGCGGCTGACGGTAATGCGCCGACAGCAGCAGCAGGCGGATCGCTTCGCCGGGATACTGATCGAGCAGTTCGTGGACCGTGAAGAAGTTGCCCAGCGACTTGCTCATCTTCTCGCCGGAGATGTTCAGGAAGCCGTTGTGCATCCAGTACTTGGCCATGATGGCGTGACCGAAAGCAGACCGACTCTGCGCGATCTCGTTCTCGTGGTGCGGGAAGATGAGGTCGAGACCACCAGCGTGGATGTCGAAAGTCTCGCCGAGATGAGCGGCACTCATGGCCGAGCATTCGATATGCCAGCCCGGCCGACCGCGGCCCCACGGACTCACCCAGCCGGCCTGCGCCTCGGTCGAGGGCTTCCACAATACGAAGTCGGCCGGATCTCTCTTGTAGGGCGCCACGTCGACCCGGGCGCCGGCGATCAGTTCGTCGCGCGAGCGGCGCGACAGGCGGCCATAGTCATCCATGCTCGGCACGCTGAACAGGACATGCCCTTCCGCCGCATAGGCGTGCCCGCGCTCGATCAGCCGCTCGATCAGGGCGATCATCTCGCCGACATACTGCGTCGCGCGCGGTTCGACGTCGGGCGGCAGCGCGCCGAGCCGGGCCATGTCGCTCTGATAGGCGGCGGCGGTGCGCTCGGTGAGCTGCTCGATCGGCTCCTTGTTCTCCAACGCCCGGGTCATGATCTTGTCGTCGATGTCCGTGATGTTGCGGACATAGGTGACGCGCGGATAGCGCCGCTTCAGCAGGCGATAGAGCACGTCGAAGGCGACGACCGGTCGGGCATTGCCGATATGGACGTAGTCGTAGACCGTCGGGCCGCAGACATAGAGCCGGACATTGGAGGCATCGAGCGGCGCGAAGGGTTCCTTCTCGCGCGACAGCGTGTTGTAGATGACGAGGGACATCGCCCCTTGCTCCCGAATTCACATACGAACGAAGGCTGACCGGACCCGGGCGGGTCTCAGACCTCGATACATCGCGCGCTGAACGCGCCGGGGAGGAAGAACAGCGACATGGCGGCAACCTATACGAAGGGTTCTTGCCGCGCAATTGACGCCCGGCGGCAACGGCTTTCCTCAGGCGGTGCGACCACCGAGCCGCGCCTCGACCCGGGCGCGTCCGATCAGCGGCAGGAGCTTCGCCATCTCCGGGCCTTTCTCCTGCGCCGTCAGCGCCAGTCGCAGCGGATGGAAGAGCTGACGGCCCTTGCGGCCTGTCGCCGACGTGACGGCGCTCGTCCATGCTTTCCAGCTCGTTTCATCCCACGGGTCCGCCGGAAGGAGAGCGGCCGCTTCGGCGAGGAAGGCCGAATCTTCGAGGACCGGCGAAATGGGGCCGCTCACGACCGTCGCCCAATCCTTGGCGTCGCCCAAGGTCGCGATGTTTCCGCGAATGGCGAGCCAGAAGGCCTCGCCAAGATCGGACGCCATGCCGGCCAGCCGTTCCTTCACCGTCGCGTAGGGCAACATGTGCAAGGTGCGCGCGCTGAGCTGCGCGAGTTCATCCTCCGAGAAGCGGGCGGATGCGCGTCCGACTCGGGCAAAATCCATCGACGCCACGAGCGTGTCGAGCGAGGCGACGGGCTCGACGGCATCGGCGGTCCCCAATCGCGCCAGCAGGGCGGAGATGGCCAGCGCCTCGATGCCGCGTTCGCGCAGGTCGGCGATGGAGAGCGAGCCTGTCCGCTTGCTCAAGCCTCCACCCGCCGCATCGACCAGCAGCGGCAGATGGGCAAAGACCGGCACGGCCGCCTCCAACGCCTGGAACATCTGGATCTGCGCGCCGGTGTTGGTGACGTGATCTTCGCCGCGGATCACATGCGTAATGGCAAAGGCGATGTCGTCGACCACCGAGGTGAAGCTGTAGAGATAGGTGCCGTCGGCGCGCACGAGCACGGGATCGCTCTGGCTTGCTTCGTCGACATGCTGGGCACCGCGCACCATGTCGTCCCAGCGCACTTCTTCGGCAATGAGCTTGAACCGCCAATGCGGCCGGCGCCCCTCGCCCTCCAGCCGGCGGCGGTCGTCGTCGGAGAGTTTGAGCGCGGCACGGTCGTAGACCGGCGGACGGCCCTGCGCGAGCAATCGCTTGCGCTTGAACTCGAGTTCCTCCGGCGTCTCGTAGCAAGGGTAGAGCCGGCCGGCCGCGATCAGTCGGTCACGCGCAGCATCATAGTGCGCCAGGCGATCCGACTGTTTCTCTTTGCGATCCCAGTCGAGGCCGAGCCAGGCGAGATCGCGCTCGATCCCCTGCTCGAACTCCGCGCGGCTGCGGGCGCGATCGGTGTCGTCGAGGCGCAGGATGAACGTCCCGCCCTGCTGCTTGGCATAGAGCCAGTTAAACAATGCAGCCCGGATGTTGCCGACATGCAGCAGCCCGGTCGGGCTCGGCGCGAAGCGGACGACGGGTGGAGAGGCGGGAGAAACCATGCGAGGCGACTTGTGGCGAGCGCGTGTTGGCGGGTCAAGCCGGCTCCGGCAGAGCAGCCCAAGCTGTTCTGGATGCAATAGAATCCAGAGCACGACCTCCCACCCGCTGCTTCCAGCCGGCCGGGACGTGCTCTAGTGTCGCCGGCAACTGGAGAGGAAACCAACAAACATGCACACGCAGGACATCGAATACAGTGCCGATGGCGTCCGCATGATCGGGCAGTATGTCGTCGACGACAGCAAGCCCGGCCGTCGTGCGGGGGTGCTGGTCTGCCACGAAGGGCCGGGCCTCACCGACCACACGAAGAAGATTGCCGCTCGACTGGCCGGCCTCGGCTACGCCGCCTTCGCCATGGACTATCACGGCGACGGCAAGCCGTTGGCCGACAGAACCCAGACGATGGCGCGGCTGGCTCCCTGGATGGCCGATCCCAGTGGGATCCGCACCCGCGCGCTCGCCGCCCTCGATGTGCTGAAGTCGCAGAAGGAAGTCGATCCCGCGAAACTCGCGGCCATTGGCTATTGCTTCGGCGGCACGACGGCCCTCGAGGTCGCCCGCAGCGGCGCCGATGTGAAGGCGATCGTGGGCTTCCACTCTGGCCTTGCGACGGCGCGGCCACAGGACGCGAAGAACATCAAAGGCAAGGTGCTGGTCTGTATCGGCGCCGACGATCCGATCATCCCGCCCGCGCAGCGCGCCGCCTTCGAAAGCGAAATGATGGCCGCCGGCATCGACTGGCGCCTGCAGCTTTATGGCGGCGCCGGCCACAGTTTCACCAATCCAGAGGCCGATTCGCGCGGCATGAAAGGCTTCTTCTTCCACGAGGCAACCGATCGCCGTTCGTGGAACGCCATGATCGAACTGTTCGACGAAACGCTGAAGTAGAGCCACAAGAAACGCTTGGGAGGATTCCGACAATGAAACGCCGTCAACTCATCGTGGCGAGCGCCGCCGCATTGGCCGCTCCGTCGATTGTACGCGCTCAGACCAAGTATCCTGATCGCCCGGTCCGCCTCATCGTACCGTTTCCGCCGGCCGGCCCGACCGACATCATCGGCCGCATGGTCGCCGAGAAGATGACGGGCCTGCTCGGCCAGAACATGGTCGTCGAGAACAAGGCCGGGGCGGCCGGATCGATCGGCGCCGTCGAGGTCAAGAACGCCAAGCCGGACGGCTACACCTTCCTCTTCGCCCCCTCCTCGACGCACGCGATCAACCCCACTGCGTTCGTGAAGCCACTCTACGATCCCATCAAGGATTTCACGCCGATCTCGTCGATCTGCGTCAACCCGCTGGTCATCGTCGCGCATCCTTCGATGCCCGACACGCTGATGGGCCTGGTCGAGTTGATGAAGAAGAACCCCGGCAAGTATTCCTATGGCTCTTCGGGCGCCGGCGGCATCACCCATCTTGCGGGTGAATACCTCAAGATGTCGGTCGGCGGCATGAATGTGGAGCACATCCCCTATCGCGGTTCCATGCCTGCCCTACAGGACATGATGGCGGGCAATGTCGTCTGGATGTTCGAGACCATCAGCACGACCCTGCAGTTCCACCGCCAGGGGCGCGTACGCATCTTGGGCTACGCCCATGCCAAGCGCGCGCCCGCAGCACCGGACATCCCCACGGTGATCGAGGCCGGCGTGCCGGGTTATGAGGCCTACACCTTCAACCTGATCCTGGGGCCCGCCAACACCCCCAAGGAGGTCGTCGACGTCGTCGATCAGGCGACTCGCAAGCTGATGACCGACAAGGCCTTTACCGATTCTCTGGAAAAGATTGCTGCCGTGCCGGCACTCGATACGACTCCGGAGCGCACGGAAAAGTTCATCAAGGATGAGCTGGCCAAATGGGCGCCTGTGATCAAGGCGGCCGGCGTAAAGATCGAGTAAGAGCAGCGCCGATCTACGCCTGATCAGCGATAGCCGGCGGGCGGCGGCACGTTGCCGGGCGCCGGCGTAATCGGTGCCTGCTGCGGCACCTGCGACGGCGTCGGCAGATTCATGGCTCCTGGGCCCGCCCCGACGCCGGCTCCGGCACCTTCGCTGGGCGCAGCGACGCGGCCGGGGGCGTCCTGGCCAGTGGTGCTGATGTAATAGCCGGCGACGGCGTTCGACCCGTCACCCGCCGTCTTGGCGGGCACGTCGATCACACCGACGCGCTCGCCGCTCTTGTCGATACGATAGCCCTCGGCATCGAGCTGATAGCCTTCATTGTCGATGCGAACGCCCCCGGGATGGGTCCTGAAGGCGGCCGGCGGCGTCACTTCGTTGTACAGGGGCTGAGGCAGGGGATCGCCGCAGGCTGCGAGCGTCGACGCACCGAGCATCGCGGCAATCAAACGTCTCGCAGTCATCGATCCCCCTCGGAAACCTGTTCCATGTCTATCATAGCGGAAACCCTGTTCGTCCCGAAAGGCCTCCCGGCCCCAATCCGGCCGCCCTGTCAGGCCGCCTTCTCGACGACCGTGTCCCGCAATTCCCGCCGCAGGATCTTCCCGACGTTGGTTTTCGGCAATTCGCTGCGAAATTCTATGTATTTTGGCCGTTTGTAGCCCGTCAGTTCCTCGGCGCAGTAGGCGGCCAGCATTTCCTTGGTCAGCGTCGGGTCTTTCTTCACCACAAACAGCATCACGGCCTCGCCGGATTTCTTGTCGGGCACGCCGATCACGGCGCACTCCAGCACGCCCGGATGGGCAGCCACGACGGCCTCGACCTCGTTGGGGTAGATCTTGAAGCCCGAGACGATGATCATGTCCTTCTTGCGATCCACGATCTTGATGTAGCCCCGCGCATCCATTTCCCCTACGTCGCCCGACTTGAAGAAGCCGTCGGGCGTCATCACGAGCGCCGTTTCGTCGGGGCGCTGCCAGTATCCCTGCATGACCTGCGGGCCGCGGATGGCAATCTCGCCGGCCTCCCCCAGCGGGACATCCTTGCCGTGGTCGTCGAGAATGCGCACCTCGACGTTGGGCAGGGGCAGGCCGATCGTGCCGGTATACTGCTCTGAGTCCGTCGGATTGCAGGTGACGCCGGCCGAAGTTTCGCTGAGGCCGTAGCCCTCGACGATCGGACATCCCGTGACCGCGAGCCACTTCTTGGCAACGGTCTCCTGGATCGCCATTGCGCCGCCGTTGGTGATCACGAGCGACGAGAAGTCGAGCTTCGCAAAATCGGGCTGGTTGAGCAGCCCGTTGAACAGCGTGTTGACGCCGGGGAAGATGTTCATCTTGTACTTGGCCAGGTCCTTGATCGTGGCATTCATGTCGCGCGGATTGGGGATCAGGATGTTGAGCGCGCCCGTGCGCATGCCGAGCAGGCCGCAGGTGATGAACGCGAAGACGTGGTAGAGCGGCAAGGCGCAGACGATGGTCAGCTGACCGTCGAGCTTCTTGCGCTTGAGTCCCGGCTGCATCCATGCCTCCGAGGCCAGCAGGTTCGCCACGATCGTGTGATGAAGAAGCGTGGCGCCCTTGGCGACGCCGGTCGTGCCGCCGGTATACTGCAGGACCGCCACATCCTGCGGCCCGAGATCGGGACGGGCGAGCTGCATCGAGCGGCCGGCGGCAACCACGGCGTTGAATTTGAAATGCCCCGGCAGCGACCATGCTGGAATCAGCTTGCGCACCTTGCGAACGACGAAGTTGACGATGCTGCCCTTGAGGAAGCCCATGAGGTCGCCGAGAGAAGCGACGACGACATGCTTGACCGGCGTCTCGGCGATTGCTTTCTGGAGCGTCGACGCGAAGTTCTCGAGAACGATCACCGCCTCCGCGCCGGAATCCACGAGCTGATGATGCAGTTCGGGCGCCGTGTAGAGCGGATTGACGTTGACCGCGATGAACCCGGCTCGCAGCACCGCAGCGATCGCCACGGGATACTGCAGCACGTTGGGCATCATGATCGCGACCCGGGCGCCGCGCTTCAGCCCGCGGCTCTGCAGCCAGGCCGCGAGCGCCTGCGACAGCGTATCGACCTCGCCGAAGGTCAATGCCTTGTCCATGCAGACATAGGCCTTGGCGTCGCGATACTTGGCGAAGCTCTCCTCGAGCAGCGACACGACGCTGGGATAGACCGACGGGTCGATATCCGACGGTACGCCTGGCGGGTAACTCTTGAGCCAGAACCGATCCATTCCACACCTCCCGACATTCCATCCTTGGAGACAATATAGGCATGCTCGCAAAAGAACGCCTCTCCATCGCGCCCTTTCACGTCGTCACAGGCGGCCCCGGATCGGGCAAGACGACGCTGATCGACGCCCTTGCGGAAGCAGGATTTGCCCGCACGATCGAAGCCGGCCGCGCCATCATCCAGGACCAGACGGCTATTGACGGACCGGCCCTGCCCGCACGCGACCCCGTCTTGTTTGCAGAGCTGATGCTTTCGTGGGAGCTGCAATCCTACCGTTCGGCACAAGCTCAGCGCGGGCCGATCTTCTTCGACCGCGGGGTCCCCGATATCGCCGGCTACTACCGGCTGATCGGGCACACGGTACCGCCGCACGTGACCGCCGCCGCCGACCGCTTCCGCTACAACCGACGCGTCTTCGCGGCGCCGCCCTGGCCGGAGATCTTCGGCCAGGACGCCGAACGCCGGCAGACCTTCGACGAAGCGGTCCGTACTTTCGAAGCCGTCACCGGCGCCTATCGAGACTTCGGGTATGAGCTGGTGCCCCTGCCGCTGGTGCCCCTGCCGCAGCGCGTAGAGTTCGTGCTCCAAGCAATCAGGCAATGAAAAAGGCCCGTCCTGGTGGACGGGCCTTCTTCTGAAGACAGTCGAAGTCGCTTAGGCAGCGGCCTTGGCGAATTTCTCGATGCGCTCCTGGACGGGGCGGACGGCATCGTCGGCGGCCTTGCGTACGAACGCGCCGAGATCCTGCGCCTGGGCGATGCGGGTCTCGATGCGGCCGCGCCAGTACTTGGCCGAGACGTCGAACGCCTCGAGCGGCGACTTGGCAGCAAGGAAGTCGCGCATGGCGGCGAAGCCGGCATCGGCATCTTCCTTGGCAACTTCAAGAAGCTTCAGGCCGGCCTTGGTGGCGCCGTCGCGGGCCTGAGTGACTTGAGTGTTCAGCTCTTCCGACGCGGTCTGCGCGGCCTTGCTGATCTGCTCGAAGCCCTCGGTGGCCTTGCGGACGCCGATCTGGGCGAACTCGCGGACGCGCTCGCCGGCAGCCTTGGTGGTTTCGTTGGCATGCTCGATCACGGTGTCGAGCGCGGCATTGTTGGTAGTCATGGGGTATATTCCTGCAATTGATTGGTGTGCGCTACGCGGTGACGAGGCGTATATGGGATCGCCATTGTGCGATGCAACATAAATTTGTGCGTTGCGGCGATAAAAATAGAATATGTATGTTTTTCAACGATTTAGGAACATGGGCCGCCTATCCCCACTTGCCTAGGCCAAGCCAGCCGGAGGACAAATCGTCCAACGATCAAAAACCGGCGACCGTGGGGAGGACGCCAATGGAAACGCAGCAACTCTCGGGCATCGATGCGTCGTTCCTCTACCTGGAGACGCCGGAAACGCCCATGCATGTGGCGGGGCTCACCTATTTCGAACTGCCCCCCGGTTTCGAGGGAAGCTTCTACCAACACTTTCGCAAGTTCTTCGAAAGCCGGCTGCACACCATTCCGATCTTCTCAAAACGGCTCGCACCGTCGCTCTACGACCTCGACCATCCCGGTTGGGTCGACGAGCAGGAGCTCGACCTCGACTATCACCTGCGCGAGACGGCCCTGCCCGCGCCTGGCACCGAAGAGCAGCTCGAGGAAGTGATCTCCCGGCTGCACGCCAATACGCTCGATCGCAGCCGGCCGCTCTGGCAGTTCTACGTCATCACGGGTCTGGCGAACGGCCAGGGCGTTCTCTATTCGAAGGTCCATCACGCCGCGATCGACGGCGGCGCCGGCATGGCGATCAACAAGGCGCTCTACGATGTCAGCGCCACGCCACGCGACGTCGCACCGGCGGCGCCCAAGTCCGCCTCCTCGACCAGCGCGCCAGTATCCCCCACCGCCGTCGATCCGGTGAAGGGCATCGCCGACATCATGACCAACATGATGCGCCAGCAAATCAAGCTCTGGCAGGCCGCACCCGAAATTGTGAACTCGATGACCAGCGCCTTCCTCGGCAAACCCGGTGAAACGCCCAAGGCGCTCAGCACCTTGCAGAACCTTGCCAGCCAGCTGCCGACGCTCTCCGCGCCCAAGACACCGTTCAACGCGACGATCACGCGCGAGCGCAGTTATGCCGCGCGCACCATCTCGCTGTCCGACGCCAAGGCAATTGCAAAGGCGAGCGGCGCCAAGCTCAACGACGTGGTGATGGCGGTCTGCAGCGGCGCGCTCCGGCGCTACCTGCAGGAGAAAGGTCAGCTTCCCGACAAGCCGTTGATTGCCGGCGTGCCGATCAGCCTGCGCGAACCCGGCGACACGCGGCAAAACAATCAAGTGTCCGGTATGCTTTGCCAGATCGCGACCGATATCGCCGATCCCGTGGAGCGACTGAAAGCAATCGTGAAGTCGTCGACCGACTCCAAACAGATCGCCGGCACGTTCCGCGATGCCGTTCCGCAGGACTTCGCCTTCGTCGGCGCACCGATCCTCCTGCAGCTCATGATGCTGGTCTATGGCCGCAGCGGCCTCGCCGACAAGCTGCCGATGCCGATGAACGTCACCATCTCGAACGTGCCGGGACCGCCGATGCCGCTCTACTGCGCTGGCGCGAAGGTGACGGCGCTGCATCCGGTTTCCATTCCTGCTCACGGCGCCGCGCTCAACATCACGGTGCAGAGCTACATGGACGCGCTCAATTTCGGCCTCACCGCCGATCGCCGCGCCGTACCGGATGTTGCACGCCTAGGCGACTATCTGGTCGAGGCGGCGGCCGAGCTCAGGACGGCGGTCGTCGGAGGTTGAAACACTTCCGCGGCCTACCGATATGTGAGAGTCTGCGGGAACGACAAGGAGGCCCAAATTGACGGCTGCCGCTGAGACGCTGCGTCCCCCTTCGCGTACGTTGCTATTCCTCGAAGGTCGTGCCGTCCAGGAACTGGGCGCCTTCATGCTGCTGCGGCCGTGGCTTTCCGCTGCGCCGCGCGGCGATGGACACCCCGTCCTCGTTCTCCCGGGTCTTCTCGCAAGCGATCTCTCCACGCAGCCTCTGCGCTCCTTCCTGAAGGCGCAGGGCTATGCCACGCATGGCTGGAAGCAAGGCCGCAATCTCGGCCTGCGTCCCGGTATCGAAGGCGCCATGCTGGATCGCGTCGACGATCTCTACGAGCGCCATGGCCGTCGCAAGATCAGCCTCGTCGGCTGGAGCCTGGGCGGCATCTATGCGCGCCAGCTCGCGAAGCGCTGCCCCGAAAAGGTGCGTTCGGTGATCAGTCTTGGAAGCCCCTTCACCGGCAGTCCGAAGGCGACCAATGCCTGGCGTGTCTACGAATTCGCCTCGGGGCAGAGCGTCGAAGACAGCGACCATCACATCGCAGGCCCGCTCGCCGATCCGCCGCCGGTGCCGACGACGTCGATCTTCAGCCGCACCGACGGCATCTGCGCCTGGCAAACGTGCCTGAACGTCGAAGACGAGCAGGTCGAGAACATCGAAGTTTACGGCAGCCATTGCGGCCTCGGCCATCATCCGGCGGCCGTCTATGCGGTTGCCGACCGGCTGTCGCAGCCGGAAGGTCAATGGAAGCGCTTCGACCGCTCCGGCTGGAAGAGCTTCGTCTTCCCGGATTGGCGTCGGGCCTAGGTTTCTCGCTGGGGGAGCATGCCCCCAGCTTTCATCCTGTCCTAGGACTTCTTTTCGAGGCCGCTGCGAATCTCGTCGTAGGATTCCTTCATCCGATCCTGCACGATCTTGAACGCCTCGGCGCTCGACTTCTGAACCAGCTCGGCGATGTCGCGCGTGTTGGAGATGGCAGCATCCATCGCCTTCTTGGCGAACTCGCCCTGCTTGGCCATGACTTCCTGCGCCGAACCGCCGGGCTTGTACGCCTGCACCATGGCGGTGACATCCTTCATCGCGGCTTCGAAGATCTCGCGCTGCTTGTTCGCGATCTCGTTGGCGCCGCCGGCCATGGCCTGCCAGGAGCGAGTCATCGCATCCAGATTCTTCTGATGGTGCTCCATGATCTTCGCCATGTCGAAGGCGGGAACCTTGAGCTGCTCGCCGAACGATTTGAACATATCGGTGAAGTTCTGAGGGGCATCGGCCATTTGAACCTCCTGTCGATTACAAGTGCAGCTTCAACCCCTGTTCGAGCGCGTGCAAGGCCAAACCGGCAAGGCCGCCAATCATCGCGCCATTGAAACGGATATATTGCAGATCACGCCCGACCGTGAGCTCGATGCGACCAATCAGCATATCGATGTCCCACGACTTCACCTGATCGGCGATGAAGCGCCCGACACCGCTCTTCTGACTTTCCACAAATTCGGACAGGACCTGCACCATGCCGCGGTTGATCTCGGCCCGAATGGCGGGCTCGCGGGCAAGCTGGCTGCCGACATCGACCAGCATGGCTTCGAGTTGCCGTCGCACCTGGCTGTCCGGCGCCTGCGCATCCTGTTCGAGGAAGCTGCGCAGGCTCTCCCAGGCGCCTTCGGCGACCGCAGCGATCTCGGGACGCGCCAGCATGTCGCGCTTCAGACTTTCCGCACGCCGCGCGAAAGACGGGGAGTGGCGCAACCGTTCGATGAAGCCTGACACAAAACTGTCGAATTCACGCCGCAGCGGATGGCTGGCATCGGCCCGCGCCTCCTGAATGAAGGCTGTCGTCGAAGCGACGATCTTGCGCAGCAGGTAGGCATCGGCTCGATAGAGGTTGAACAAGGCCGGTAGCTCCTGCCGAATCTTCTCGCGCAGCGCCGCCAAGGTTTCCTCGTTGGTCAGTACCTTTTCGAGTGCTGCCAACAACTCGTCGAGCAGCCTTTGATGGCGGTTCTTCTCGGTGACCGCACTCAACAGGCCGGCGGCCAACGGTGCCAGCTCGATCCGCTCCAGCTCGGCCATGACACGCTTGCCGAGAAAGCCCTTCAGGCCCGACTGATCGATCGAAGTCAGTGCCTGCGGCACCAGACGCATTACGAAGCCGGCAAGCGCCGCGCTGCGTTCGCGGTCGCTCAGCCACTCCGACACCAGAGCGGCAAAGTCGACCTCGCGCAGCCTCGCCTCGACGGGTTCACGCGCCAGGAAGTTCGTCTCGATGAACTCGCCCAGCGTCTCGGCAATACGGTGATGATTGCGCGGTACGATCGCGGTGTGCGGGATCGGCAGCCCAAGCGGCCGGCGGAACAGCGCCACAATGGCATACCAGTCCGCGAGGCCGCCGACGGTGGCCGCAGCCGCAAAGGCAGCAACGTAGCCCCAGGCCCAATGCTGCGGCTCGTAGTGGCGCGCCAGCACGAACAGGGCTGCCGTGAACACCAGCAGCGCCGTCGCCGCAGCCTTGACGCGCCGGAGTTCGCGCGCCCTCTGGCGGTCGCGATCGCTAAGCTCGGTCAGCTGCTCGCCCACACGTCCAGCACGTAGCGATTGTCGGCGACGAGCTTCGCCATCCAGCTTTCGCCGGCCGCTTCGTCGGCCCCCGTCTTCTCGCGATGCATGGCGATCAAGGCACGCTTCACATCGGGTTCCATCCGGCTGCCGTCGCCGCAAACATAGACGATCGCGCCTTGATCGATCAGGGCTGACACCTTGTCCGCCTTTTCCTTTAGGAGGTCCTGCACGTAGGTTTTCTTTCCATCATGACGCGAGAACGCGACTTCGAGATCGACGATGCCGGCATCGGCCTGCTCCTTCAGCTCGTCCTCATAGATGTAGTCCTGATCGGGGTGACGACAACCATAGAACAGCAAGGCGGCCCCTAAGGTACGACCCTGCGCCTTGAGCGCCGCCCGCTCGCGAAGGAATCCCCGAAACGGCGCCAGCCCGGTACCCGGCCCGATCATGACGATCGGCGCCGCCGGATCGACCGGCAGGCGGAAACCGACCTTCGTTTCCTTCACGAAGGCCTGGACGGTGCTGCCGGCGGCCTGCCGCGCGAGATGGCTCGAGCAGACACCGTGATAGATGCCGGCACCGGCTCGCGCCGGCCCTTCGACCACAGCTACCGTGATCGAGCAACGCGCGCCGTCGGCCATGGGCGACGACGAGATCGAGTAGTAGCGCGGTGTCATCAGCGGCAGCATTTCGAGGAAGGCCGCGAACGGCAGCTCGCAGGCGGGAAACTCCTCCAGCAGGTCGAGGATCGATTTGCGCTTGGCCAGGATCTCGGCGCGGAACCGCTCTTCCTCCAGCAGCGCTTCGAGCTTGGGCCGCGTAAACGGGCAACGCGTGTGCTGCACCATGGTCTGGATCTGCTTGCGCGTCGCCGGGAGCTGCAGTTCCAGATAGTCGGACAGCAGACGATGAACGGAGATCGCCTCGCCGATGGGCAGGGCCGCGCGGCGTCCTTCCGGTGCCGTCAGCACGACATGCGCACCGGGTGCAAAGCCGAAGCGGCGGATCGCCCGCTCGACCAGCACCGCGCCGTTCTGCGGCACGATGCTGAGGTGATCACCGGCGCGATAGCTGACGCCATCGGGCAGCAACACTTCGATATGGCGCGTGCTGCGACCTGACTTGTCCGGGTTTTGCAGCTCCCGATTGGCCAGCACGCGCATCGGCAAGGCGCCGTGACCGCCGATGATCGGATTGACGGGCGGCTTGTCGACCTGCTGCACCTGATAGAGCGGTTCCTGCGATCCGGCCGCCTCTGCATCGAACTTGATGCCGAGCTTGCTCGCAATGTCCGGCAGCATCGGTTCGTACCAGGCCTGGAAATTGCCATCGAGGTCTTCGCGGGCATCGCCCTCGCCGCGTGCGTGGAGGCGCTCCGCCCCTTTGGCCGCCAGTAACTCGTCGATCTCGCGCGGGATCGCCTGATAGGTCGACGCCCAGTCGCGATTGCCGCATCCGAAAACGGTGTAGCGCACGCCCTTCAGGGCGCCGATCGGCATCTCTCGCAACGACTTGAGGAACTGCACGGCATTGTCCGGCGGCCCACCGTTGTAAGACGCGCAGACCACGGCGACGGCGCCGTCGGTCGGCAGCTTGCCGGCCATGTCGTCGAGGCTCGCCAGGGTCGTCGCGAAACCTGCGGCTTCGGCATCCTCCGCAATCGATCGCGCCAGTTCCTCGGCCGTGCCCATGTTGGAGCCAAACAGTACGGCGAGCCTGGTGCCGTGGCTGGCGGCAACCTTCTTCGGCGCCTTGCGCGGCGCCGGCTTGGCAGACACCGCGACCTGACCGCTGCCGCGCACGACGTCGGGCCGCAGCCGCACGCGCATCGTCAGCCCTTCGGGCTTGATGGTGAGCGACTCCTTGATCTTGAGCTGGTAGCGCGTGTGATCGACCAGGCGGAAGCGCTGCAGGATCATACCGATGACCAGAGTCGCCTCGGTCATGGCGAACTGGCGGCCGATGCAGGCGCGCTGGCCGTTGCCGAACGGCTTGAAGGCATGCGGCGGCATCTTGGCTTCGCGCTCCGGCGCGAAGTTGTCGGGATTGAAGACTTCGGCCTGCGGGCCCCACACCGACTTGTCGCGGTGGAGCATCGCCGTCAGCACGGTGACGAAGGTGCGTTTACGCAGCTTGTATTTTCCGCCAATCGTTTCGTTCTGGTACGGGTAGAGGCCGAAGGCCGGCGCCGTCGGCCACAGGCGCAGCGACTCCTTCAGGATCTGGCCGATATAGACGAGCTGATTGACCTGTTGCGCCGTGGGCTTGGCGTTGATGTCGCGACCCAGGACCCGATCAACCTCCTCGTAGGCCTTCTGCAGCACATGCGGATTGTTCAGCAGGAAGTAGATCGCGAACGACAGCATCCCGCTCGTGGTCTCGTGACCGGCGATCAGGAAGGTGTTCATCTGGTAGCGGATATTGACGTCGTCCAGCCGCTCGCCGCTCTGCTTGTCGATGCCGCTCAGCATGAAGCCCAGCAGGTCGGGCTTAGAGGCATCGTCCGCCGGGACCTCGCGGCGTTCCTTGATGATACGGTCGGCGATGCCGTTCATGAAGCCGACATCTTCCTCGAGCTTACGGCGGCTCTTGCGCTGCGTCAGATCCTCCAGCGGCAGGCCGCGCATCTTCATCACCGCTTCGAGCGCGCGGACCAGCGACTCGACATAGGGATGGTTGTCGCTGCGGTAGAACGAGTTGAAGCGATAGTTGAAGCCGCAGAGGCCGATCGTGTCGAGCGTGAGCGCGGTCATGTCGCGCACCACATCGATCTCCTCGTCGGCATTCAGCCGTTCCCACTTGGTGACGAGCTGATCGGCGATGTCGAGCATGCCTTCGTGATAGGTCTGCATCATGCGATGCGCGAAGGTCGGCAGCAGGATGTTGTGCGCCTTCTGCCAGTTCGGCTCCTGCGTCTCCGCCGTGAACAGCGCATCGCCGCCCAGCATGCGCACGCGCCGCAGAGAGCCGCGTACCGCCTTGTCGAAACGCTTCTCGTCGCAAAGCTCGGCCACCAGGTCGGCACCGGAAACCACGACCAGCGGCGTGCCCATCATGTCGAGCCAGAAGATCGGCCCCTGCTCCCGGGCGATCCGCATCAGGTCCTGGATCGGCGCGCCGCCATCGACGGTGAGCATGTTGCCCAACACGGGCGTCCGCGGCGGATGCGGGATGGGATAGAGCTTGTTGCGCGCCATGAGTCCGAACGTCCTCCCCCAAGCCCGCACTACCGCGGGCTCTTTCGCCCAGCAACACTAGGCGGCGGCGATTCCGGCGTATAGTCAGCGGATAAGTTTTCTTTTCGGGAGGTAGCCATGAAGGTCGGATATATCGGCGTCGGCAACATGGGCGGCCCCATGTGCCGCAACATCATCAAGCGCAGCAACCACGCCGTGACCGTGTTCGACCTGAACCCGGCGGCGGTGAAGACCTGCACCGACCTCGGCGCGACGGCCGCCAAATCCGTGGCCGAGGCGACCAAGGGCGCCGACATCATCATGACCTCGCTGCCCATGCCGCGGGATGTCGAGGCCGTAACCCTGGGCGACAACGGCATCCTCGCCAACATCTCCAAGGGCCAGACCTATATCGACCTCAGCACCAACGCGCCGTCGATGGTGAAGAAGATCGGCACCGCCATGGCCGCCAAGGGCATCGCCATGCTCGACGCGCCGGTGAGCGGTGGCACGGTCGGCGCCGAAGCCGCGACCATCGCCATCATGGTGGGGGGCGACAAGAAGGTGTTCGACGACGCCCTGCCCGTTCTGCAATCGTTCAGCGCCAACGTGATCCACATGGGCGAGCTCGGCACCGGCACGGTGGCCAAGCTGGTGAACAACATGATGGCCTTCTGCAATGCCGCGGCCGCAGCCGAGGGCCTGATGCTGGGCATCACCGCCGGCCTCGATCCGAACAAGCTGGTGCAGGTCATCGCCAGCTCGAGCGGCAACTCCGCCGTTTTCAAGTCCTTCTCCGAGCGCGCCCTCTCGGGCAAGTTCTCGCCGCCCTCCTTCGCGCTGAACCTCGCGCACAAGGACCTTCATCTCGCATTGGAACTCGCCGACGAACTCGACGTGCCGCTGCCCCAGGGCTCGGCGACGCACAACCTGCAGCGCATGGCGCGCCGCATGGGGCTGGGCGACAACGACAGCTCGGCAATCCTGCAGGTCTACGAATCGGTACTAAAGAAGACCGTCAAACCTTAACTCAGGTGCGCGGCAATCAATCGGGCTACCTGGTCGGCATGGGTGCGGGCCAGGTCGTGATTGCCGCCCGCCACGACCTCGAGCTTCGCTTTCGGCAGACGCTGCTCGAGATGCCGGCCGACAGCGAGGGGGCTGATCGGATCGACATCGCCCCAGATCAGCAAGGTCGGCGCCGCGATCCTTTCGACCGGCACCGGCGGCACCGACCGCTCCGCAGTGACCCAGGCAGCAGCATTGGGATAGGACTTGCGATAGTCGGCACGCCAGTCGCCGGCGCCGAAGTCTTGCATGTCGACGCCGCCGGAGGTCGTGCAGAGCACCAGTCGCCGGATTTTTTCCGGTTGTTCGATCGCCAGGCGCGCGGCAATGACGCCGCCCATGGACTGGGCCACCAGATCGACCGGCGCGCCCATCTTTGCCGCCACCAGCTGCTTCAGGTCGTCGTAACCTTGGATCGACGGGTCGGGCGGCTGGTCGCCGAGGCCCGGCCAACCGAAATACTCCTTCGGCCAATCGGAAGGCAGCCGCTCGCCCACGGGCTTCCAGAAGTCAGGCGACGCTCCTGTGCCCGGCAGAAACAGGATCGGAGTCATCGTCAAACGCTCAGCTTGGCCAGAAAGGGCGGCAGCGTGCGCCCCTGCGAAAGCAGGTAGCGGCCCATGGCTCCGGCAACCTGGCCCACGGCAGGTCGCGCGCTCATGCGATCGCGCCAGGCTTGCAGCTTCGGATGCGCGTCGGTCATGGGCGCTCCCATCCGGGCGCCGAAGAGCTGCGCCATGTAGAAGGCGATGTCGGCATAGGAGTAGCTGCCCGCAAGCCATTCCTGCTCGCCGATGACCTGCTCCATCTCGTCGTAGACCTTCGCGGCGCCGTCGCGCGCCGCGACGGCGGCCAGATCCTCCGGTGTTCCCTGCAGCCCCATCAGCCGGATGATGTGCGGGAAATAGACTTCGTCCGACTTGTGTTCGAGCAGCCGCGCCCGGGCACGGGCCTTGGGTTCGGCAGGCCAGAGCGACGGTTCCGGCTTCACGGTTTCGAAATATTCAAAGATCTGTGTCGAGTCGAAGATCTCCAGCGTGCCGCCCGGACCGTCGTCGATCAGCACCGGCACCTGGCGCTTGGGATTGATGCGCAACACTTCGGGATGCTTGGGCTCATAAAGCCGCTTCATCTCGAAAGGCACCATGATGAGCTCGACATCGAGCTTCTTCTCGCGGGCTGCGATCTCGGCCTTGGCGCCGAACATGCTGAGCGGTCCGGAATAGAGCTTCATAGGAAGGAGGTTAACATGCGCCGGCCCTCATCACGCACGAGCTAAGCTAGGCCGCAATGGCAAGGCTACTTATGCTTGTGCTGGCAGTGCCTGCATGGGCTGCGTCCCTGCACGCCAGCAAGCGAGGACCTGCGGAATACCCCCTACATCAGGACAAACATCGCGACGGCGGCAGCAGCCATCAGGACAGCGGTGAGCCAGCCCAGCACATGCTGCCAGGGCGCAGCGACGAACGTGCCCATGACTTCGCGCCGCGCGGCCACCACCATCATCGCAGCAATGATGGGCACCACGATCACCCCGTTCAGCACGGCGCTCCAGATCAAAGCCTTGATCGGATCAATCGGCAGCAGTGCAACACCGAGCCCAATCAGGATCGCCGCGACGATGACACCGTAGAATGGCCGGGCGTCGCGAGGCTTGCATTCCAACCCGATCGTCCAGTCGCGCGTCTCGCCGACCGCGTAGGCGGCGGACGCCGCCAGAACAGGCACGGCCAGCAGCCCCGTGCCGACAATGCCAAGGCTGAACAGCAGGAAGGCAGCTTCGCCGGCAATCGGCTTCAGCGCTTCGGCCGCCTGCTGCGTGCTCGCGATGTCGGTCAGGCCGTTGGCATTCAGCGTCGCAGCGGTCGTCAGTATGATGAAGAAGGCGACCAGATTCGACACCGCCATGCCAATGCCGGTTTCCCAATTGATGCGCGCAAGCTGGAGCGGCGCTTCGTCGGGATGCGTCTTGAGAGGGCCGGCTGATGGATCACCCTCTTCGTCCTCGACCTCCTGGGAGCTCTGCCAGAAGAAGAGATAGGGGCTGATCGTGGTACCGAGGATGGCGACCACCAGCATCAGCGTCTTCGCGTCGAGGTCGAATCGCGGAAAAATGGCCCCAAGGCCAACCGCTTGCCAGTCGATTTGAGCGGAGAAGACGACCCCGACGTAGGCAAACAGCGAGAAAGTCAGCCACTTCAGGATGCCGACATAGCGACTGTAGGGAATGAACACGATCGCCAGCAACGACGCCACGGCAAACATCACGGTGAAGAGGGTCTGGCCCCCTCCGAAAAGCAGACTGACGGATGCGCCCATCGCCGCGAGGTCGGCGCCGATATTGATAGTGTTGGCGACGAACAGCGAGGAGACCAACGCAAGAACTACCGGCCTGGGAAAGACGCGGCACATGTTGGCGGCAAGACCGCGGCCGGTGACCCTTCCGATTCGAGCGCTGACGGATTGCACCGCCACCATCAGCGGCCAGGTCAGCACCACAGTCCACAATAGCCCGAAGCCCGCCTGCGCGCCGGCCTGGGAATAGGTGGCAATGCCGCTGGGATCGTCGTCGGCCGCGCCGGTGATCACACCGGGGCCCACTCTCCTGGTCAGGTTCGAAGACGAAGCCGGCGAGGCAGTCATGCCTCACCTGAACGGGCGCGGTCCATCGTAGGTTCCGATGTAGCTGAGATGTGTGATCAGTCCGGTAGGCGGCCGCCACAGGTGGAGAGCAATACCCGGAGGCTCCATGGTCATCGAAAGTTTGGCATCGGGACGCAGGTCCAGCGTGCCCTGATGTGCAGTGCTGGGCGCGATCGAGGCCATGGTGCCGGCCCAGCGCACCTGGATCGGGCGATGGACGTGGCCACACAGCACGCGCTCGACGGTGCCGCGCGCCCGGACGATCTCGGCCAATCGCTCCGCCCCTTCGTTGAGACGGGCTGCATCGAAGGCGTCGATGCCGCAATCGAACGGCGGATGATGCATGTAGAGAAGTGTCGGCTGGTCACTCTCTCCAAGCCGCGCGTCCAGCCAGTCCAGCCGCTCCGGGCACAGGGCACCGAAGCCTTTGCCGGGCACCAGGGTATCGAGGGCGATCAGGCGCAGGGGCAGGCCTTCGACGACATACTGAAGAAAGCCGCCGCGGGGCAGGTAGACATGCTCCGAAAAGATCTCGCGCAACGGGTCGCGTGCGTCATGGTTGCCGGGAATGAGATAGAACGGCATGCGCAGCGCCGACAGCATGCGCTTCAGGTTCGCGTATTCCTCTGGCTTGCCGCCCTCCACCAGATCGCCCGTCACGAGGGCGATGTCCGGCCTGGGATCGAGGGCGTTGACGTGCGCCACGGCACGCTCGAGGTAGCCTTGCGTATCGATGCGGCCGTAGAGCAGCTCGCCCGTCTTCTTGATGTGCATGTCGGAGATCTGGGCAATCAGCATTGCATCCATCCACTCTGTCTTCCTGTCATCCGCGGAAGCCGTTCACGATCGGGTAGCGCCGTTCGCGGCTGATGTTACGTGAGGTGATCTTGACTCCGGGAGGCGCCTGGCGCCGCTTGTATTCCGCCCCTTCGAGCAGCCGCCAGACACGATCCACGACCGCCGGATCGTGGCCCTCCTTCGCGAGATCGGCTGTGCCGAGATCGCGTTCGATCAGGCCTTTGAGCACCGCATCGAGCACGGGATAAGGCGGCAGTGAATCGGAATCCTGCTGGTCGGGCCGCAACTCGGCCGAGGGCGGCTTGTCGATGATGCGCGCCGGGATCACTGTGCCGGCCTTGCCCAGAGCGCCCTGCGGCAGGTGCTTGTTGCGCCAGCGGCAGAGCTCGAACACGGTCGTCTTGTAGACGTCCTTCAGCACGTTAAAGCCGCCGCACATGTCGCCATAGAGGGTGGCGTAACCCACGGCCATCTCCGACTTGTTGCCGGTGGTGACGACCATGCCGCCGAGCTTGTTGGACACGGCCATCAAAGTGACGCCGCGGGCACGGCTCTGGATGTTCTCTTCCGTGACGTCCTCGGCGCGATTGCCGAACAGCGGCGTCAGCATGCCGCGAAACGCCTCCATCGCCGGGCCGATATCGACGATGTCATAGCGTACGCCGATTGCCCGCGCGCAGGCTTCGGCATCTTCCAGGGACTCCCGGCTGGTATAGGGTGACGGCATCATGATCGCGTGCACGCGCTCGGGGCCCAAGGCGTCGGCCGCGACCGCCGCCGTGATCGCCGAATCGACGCCGCCGGAAAGGCCGATCACTACCGAGGGGAAGCCGGTCTTGTTCACATAGTCGCGCAGGCCCAGCACCATCGCCCGGTAGATCGATTCGAGGTCGCTCATCTCCGGCTCGATCGGTCCGGGCTGACACTCCCAGCCACCGCCGTTGCGGCGGAACTCGATCGTGGCCACCTGTTCGGCGAAGGATGCCAGCTTGACCTTCAAGGCACGATCGGCGCCCAAGGCGAACGAGCCGCCATCGAAGATCAGTTCGTCCTGCCCGCCGACCTGGTTGAGGTAGACGAAGGGCAGACCGCTTTCGACCACGCGCTTGACGCCAAGCTGCACGCGCACGTCGGTCTTGCCAACCTCGTAGGGCGAGCCGTTGGGCACCAGGATGATCTCGCCGCCGGTTTCGGCGATGCATTCGACGACATCGGGCGTCCACATGTCCTCGCAGATCGGGACGCCGATGCGCACGCCGTTGAAGACCAGCGGCCCCGGCATCGGCCCCGGCGCAAAGACGCGCTTGTCGTCGAATACGCCATAGTTCGGTAGATCGACCTTGAAACGCTTGCCGATGATCTCGCCCTTGTCGAGGGCGATGACGGCGTTGTGCAGCTTGTCGCCTTCGCGCCACGGCGTAGTGACGAACAACGCCGGACCACCGTCCTTCGTATCGGCCCTCAGGGCTTCGACCGCCTCGTGGCAAGCCTTCTGGAAAGCAGGCTTGAGCACAAGATCCTCGGCCGGATAACCCGACAGCACCGTCTCCGGATAGAGCACCAGTTCTGCGCCCTGCGAGGCGGCTTCCGCGCGCGCCACCCGCACCTTGGCGAGATTGCCCGCAACATCGCCGACCTTGGGGTTGAGCTGCGCCAGTCCGACCTTGAGGGAATTCGTCATGGGACAATCATAGCGCGAGATTTCATCGGGGTGTTCACCTCTCTGACCTCGCCGGCACAAGCGCGTAGGCCGCTACGGCGGCGAAGACTGACGCCAAAGCTGCGGTTGCAAACGCCAGAGTGGGCGAATGCATGACGATCACGCCGCCGATGGCAGAACCCAGCGGCAGACCCGACATGTTGAAGCTCATCGAGACGGCGAGCACACGGCCCAGCCACCCCGGATCGGTACGCCGTTGCCGCAGCGAAAGCACGCCGACATCGACCGGACCTTCCACGAACCCCACCAGAACCAGACCAATCGCCAGACCGACGAGGCCGAAGCTCGCGCTCACGGGGAAGATCGCGACTGCCGTGGCGAGCGCCCCGAACGCGATGAACTGCCGCTCGCGATCGACGGTGCGAAGGTGTCCGGCGAATAGCGCACCGAGCCCGCCCGCGAGGCCGGCCGCAGCCCACAAGCCACCCACCACCGCGTCCGCCCGGGCACCCGTTCCCAGTTCCTTCATCACCACCACGGGCACGGCAACCACGAGAATGCCCCAGCTCACCTGAAACAAGGCATAAGAGATAGCAAGGCCACGGAGAGACGTGTGGCGCACGAAGTAGATCACGCCGGCCACAGCGTCTCCGATCAAAGGTCCTGACGACGCGGCGTGGCCGTGGGACGTACGCCGTATGAGAGGAACGAGGCTCGCGGCCGCCGCCGCATAGAGAAGCACGATGGCCAGCAAGGTCGTCTGCGAACCGGCGAAGCCAAACAGCAATCCCGCAACGGCGGGGCCGCCGACATTGATGAGGGCATAGCTGCTCGTATCCAGCGCGTTGGCCAGGTCCAACCCATCCTTCGGCACGAGGCGCGGGATCAGAACGCGAATGCCGGCGGTGCCGAGCGGGCTCGTCAGGGAGTACAGCGTCACCAGTGTCAGAAGGAGAGGCTCGGTGACCGAACCCGCGACGTCGGCAAGGCCGAGCGCCAGGAGCAGCAATGTGCTCGCCGCCATGTCGATGACGATCGCCTTCGCCGCTCCGAGACGGTCGAGCAGCGCGCCGGCCAACGGGCTGATCAACAGGCCTGGCGCCATCGAGGCGAACGCCACCCATCCCGCAAGAGCAGGAGAACCGAAGCGTTCCAGCACGTAGAGGACGATGGCCAGCGAGAAGATGCGACCGGCGAGGCGCGACAGGCACGCCGCCAGAAACAGCTCGGGCATGCCGCCCAGGCGCAACAGTCGCCGATAGGAAAGAGGCTCGGTCAACGCGCTACGCCCGGACGGAAAGGTCGTTCTACTTGGCCGCGACGACCTCGATCTCGACCATCATGCCGGGATCGGCGAGACCGGAGACGATCACCAGGGTCGACGCCGGATAGGGCTCGCCGATGAAGCGGCCGCGAACCTCGCGATAGGCGGTCATGTAACGGGCGTCGGTGAGGAAGCCCGTGATCTTGACGATGTCCTTGTAGCCCATGCCGGCGCTCTTCAGGACCTGGCCGATGTTTTTCCAAGTGAGCTCGACCTGCTTCTCGATGCCTGCACCGAGCTTGCCCTTGGAATCGACGCCGACCTGTCCGGAGACATAGAGCAGGCGCGCGTTCGGGGCGACTTCGGCCCCCAGGCTGTACTTGCCCGCCAGAGCGACGGACTTGGGATTGTGGAACTTGATGGCCATTGGGCCCTCCCCCCTTTATAGGTTCGCGAAGGAGGCGCACGGTTTCAGGTCAGATGGGATGACGTCAAGCATCAAGAGCGTTCATGTCGTTGGCGGCGGGCTCGCAGGCAGCGAAGCGGCCTGGCAACTCGCGTCCGCCGGCGTTCCCGTCGTGCTGCACGAGATGCGTCCGGTGCGTGGCACCGAAGCCCATCTCACGGACAGCCTGGCCGAGCTCGTCTGCTCCAATTCCTTCCGCTCCGACGACGCACAGAACAATGCCGTCGGCCTGCTGCACGAGGAGATGCGCCGCGCCGGCTCGCTGATCATGCGGGCGGCTGACCAGCACAAGCTGCCGGCGGGTGGCGCGCTGGCCGTCGATCGCCATGGCTTCTCTGCGGCAGTGCAGGAAGCACTGCTCGCCCATCCGCTGGTAACTTTGGAGCGCAGCGAGGTGGCCGGCCTGCCCCCCGAGAGCTGGGACAGTGTCATCGTCGCCACCGGCCCTCTCACCTCGCCGGCCCTGGCAGAAGCGATCAGCAAGCTGACCGGCCAGGAGTCGCTGGCCTTCTTCGACGCCATCGCGCCGATCGTCCACTATGAGAGCATCGACCTCTCCGTCGCCTGGAAGCAGTCGCGCTACGACAAGGGCGGCCCGGGAGGCGATGGCGCCGACTATCTCAACTGCCCGATGAACAAGGCCGAGTACGAGGCGTTCGTCGCGGCCCTGCTGGCCGGCGAGAAGACCGAATTCAAGGAGTGGGAAGCCAACACGCCCTACTTTCAGGGCTGCCAGCCGATCGAGGTGATCGCCTCGACCGGCCCGCAGACCCTGCGCTTCGGCCCCATGAAGCCGGTCGGCCTGCGCGATCCGCGGACCGGCCATCGGCCCTGGGCCGTGGTGCAGCTCCGCCAGGACAATGCCCTCGGCACGCTTTGGAACATCGTGGGATTCCAGACCAAGCTGAAGCACGGCGAACAGACCCGCGTCTTTCGCACCATCCCCGGCCTGCAGAATGCCGAGTTCGCGCGGCTGGGCGGGCTGCATCGCAACACCTTCCTGAACAGCCCCCGCCTGCTCGACGCCACCCTGCGGCTGAAGGCGATGCCGCGGCTCCGGTTCGCGGGCCAGATCACCGGCTGCGAGGGCTATGTCGAAAGCGCCGCCGTCGGCCTGATGACCGGCCGCTTCGCCGCCGCGGAGCGCCTGGGCCGGACGCAGGGGCCGCCGCCCGCCACGACAGCCATGGGCGCCCTCCTGAGCCACATCACGGGCGGCGCCGACGCCACGACCTTCCAGCCGATGAACGTCAACTTCGGACTCTTCCCGCCAATCGAGGGCACGCTGCGTGGCAAGGAACGCAAGCAGGCACTCAGTGCAAGGGCGTTGCACGACTTCGACGCATGGTTGAAGCCGACGCCGCTCGCAGCGGAGTGAAGACGCCGCAATATTTCGTAATGTGTCGCAACACTGGGTAACCAATTGTTATTTCACATTGGCCCGGTGGTTCTATCAGATGCCGCCACCATCAAACCGGCGGAGGTAGCCTTGCAGGCCACTCATCATCTGGTCGCCGACACCAATGTAGCGCTGCAGCGTAACGTGATCGGCGAAATCTTCCGCCTTCTCGCGCCCTATCAGGTTGCCGGGAAGGCCATCACCCCGCAGACCGTCATCTCGACCGGAACCACCGTAGACTCGCTCACGATCATGGACGTGATCATGGAGCTGGAGGATCGGTTCGACGTGACCATCCCCATGAACGTATCTGCAGGGATCGACACGATCGACCAGCTCGCCGAAGCCATCGTGGCGCAACGCACCGGCCGCTGAGCGAAAGCGGAAAAAACCGTAAGCATGCGATGAGATAAGCTCGCGCGGTCTGGGCACGTGACGTGCTAGAGACCGCGGCAATGACTCCCGCAGAACGCCGGCAAATGATGCTGGCCGGGCCGATCGTGCCCACCATCCTCACGCTCGCGGTCCCCAACGTGCTGAACGTGGCCATGCAGAGCCTGGTCAGCATCGCCGACGGGTTCTTCATCGGCCAGCTCGGCACCGTCGATCTCGCGGCGCTGGCCCTCGTGTTTCCGACACAGATGACCCTGGGCATGATGTCGGCGGGCGCCATGGGGGGTGGCATCTCCTCGTCCGTGGCGCGGGCGCTGGGCTCGGGCAACAAGGCGGCGGCCGAAGCGGCAGCGGCCCATGCGCTAGCCATCGCACTCGGCATGGCTGCGCTTTTCGCCATCGTCTTCGTGGGCTTCGGCCGGCAGATTTACGGGGCACTGGGCGGTAGCGGCGCGGCCCTCGATCGCGCCGAGGCCTTCGCCACCATCCTGTTCCTGGGCTGCGGCGCCCATTGGGTCGCCAACTCCATGGCCTCGGTGCTGCGCGGCACGGGCGACATGAAGACGCCCGGCCTCGCCCTGGTGGTGACCGGCGCCATCCAGATCCCGCTCACCGGAGCGCTCACCCTGGGTTGGTTCGGCCTGCCCGCGCTCGGCATCCGCGGACCGGCCGTGGCCGCCGTCATCGCCTTCGCCATCGCGGCGGCCTGGATGCTCTCCAAGCTGACGGGCGACAAGGCGGCGGTCCGCCTGCGCTGGCCCGTGGACGGGTTCAAGTGGCGCGCCTTCCGCGACATCCTGAAGGTCGGCCTCATCGCCTGTCTGGTAGTGATCCTGACCAACGGCACCGTGCTGGTCGTCACCGGCCTGATCGGTCGCGAGGGCGATGCCGCCATCGCGGGCTACGGCATCGGCAGCCGCCTGGAATACATGCTGATCCCCATCAGCTTCGGCATCGGGGCGACGCTCACCGCGCTGGTCGGCACCAACATCGGCGCAAGGCAGCATGCCCGCGCCCAGCGGCTGGCCTGGACAGGCGCCTTCATGGCGGGCGGCATGGCCGCCACCATCGGCATCGTCGTGGCGATCTGGCCCGACCTGTGGCTCGGCCTGTTCACTGCCGATCCCGGCGCACTAGCCTCAGGCCGCCACTACCTTACCATCGTCGGCCCGGCCTATGGCTTCTTCGGTGTCGCGATGGCGCTCTACTTTGCCTCGCAGGGTACCGGCGAAATGTACTGGCCGGTCGGTGCCAACATCACCCGCATCACCATCGCCGGCGGCGGCAGTCTGCTGGCGCTGGACACTTTCAGCTGGGGCGTGTCCGGCCTTTATGCTTGTGTTGCCTTGGGCATCGTCGCCTTCTCGGCGGTGCTGGCCTTCTCGACGACGCGCCGGGCGTGGACAGGCTGACAGGCGCCGCCTGGTCCGCGTACATATTGTGCCGCAGAAGCGAGGCGGACCGTGAAAAGGATACTCGTCATCGGCATCGGTGCCGGCGACCCCGACTACATCACCGTGCAGGGCATCGCGGCGCTGAACCGCGTCGACGTCTTCTTCCTTCTCGACAAGGGCCGCACCAAGGGGAAACTGCGGGATGTGCGCGAGGAGATCTGCCGCCGTCACATCGCGCCCGGCCGCGTCCACCGCTTCGTCGAGGCGCCGAGCCCGCCACGCGATCCCCGGCCTGCCGACTACCGCGCCTGCGTCGACGAATTGAACACTGCCAAACAAGCGGTCTTCGAACGCATGATCGCTGACGAGATGAAGGAGGGCGAGACTGCCGGCCTCCTCGTCTGGGGCGATCCGATGCTCTACGACAGCACCATCCGCAACATCGAGGCGCTGGTGGCGACAGGCCGCCACGAAATCGACTACGAGGTCTTTCCCGGCATTACGGCGGTCCAGGCGCTGGCGGCACGGCACAGGATTCCGCTCAATCGCATTGCCGACCCGGTGCTGTTGACCACCGGACGCAAACTGGCCGCAGGTTTTCCCGAAGGCATCGACAGCGCCGTCGTCCTGCTCGACGGCGAGGACACCTTTGGACGCTTCGCCGACTCCGCGATCCATGGCGAGATGGAGATCTACTGGGGGGCCTATCTCGGGACGCCCGACGAAATCCTGATTTCAGGGCGACTGAAGGACGTGGCCGCCGACATCCACCGCAGCCGCCGCGAAGCCCGGCAGAAGCACGGCTGGATCATGGATACGTATCTGATCCGCAAGGCATAGAAACCGAAGCGGAACAACAGAGGGCTGCACTCCTGCGGATGCCTTGGCTGCTTCTTTGTCTCGGTTTGATCTGGATCATTTGAAGGCCGGAAGCGCGGCCTTCAACTATAGTTGTTGTTTGGCACCGCTCCGAAGTCTGCCTCAGGGTTGCAAACATGAAAAAGAAAGACCGCACGCACGCAAACGGTCAGCGCCTCGTGAAACACGGAGATGTTGCGTCGTTGCAGTCGTCTCGTTC
This sequence comes from Reyranella massiliensis 521, assembly GCF_000312425.1. GTDB lineage: Bacteria > Pseudomonadota > Alphaproteobacteria > Reyranellales > Reyranellaceae > Reyranella > Reyranella massiliensis. The sequence goes on from NZ_HE997181.1 coordinate 3,138,494, forward strand.
CATCGAGGAATCGGTCGAGCACGATGCTGTGCAGGCGGCGGAGTTTTCGAAGGAGATCGCCGTCCGCGACATCCTCGGTCTCATGGTGCCGGACAAGAATCACGAGCTGGCCGACGCTCTTCAGGCGATCATGGCCGGAGCATCGCCTGACGACGCCATCGCCCTGAAGCGAGCCCTGCAGAGTTCCGAGGCTGAGAAGACCGTCGCGAGCCTCCATCCGGACGAGGAGCTGTCGGACGACTGGCGACAGGGCGGATATCCCTACCGCAACCTCATGCTCCGCAGGAACTACGAGAAGGCCAAGTATGGGCTGCAGGTGGAACTGCTGAAGCTCCAAAGCTGGGTCAAGGAGCACAAGCAGAAGATCGTCATTCTCTTCGAGGGTCGCGATGCCGCCGGCAAAGGGGGCACGATCAAGCGGTTCATGGAACATCTCAATCCTCGCGGCGCGCGGGTCGTTGCCCTCGAGAAGCCCACCGAATCGGAGCGCGGCCAATGGTATTTCCAGCGATACGTCCAGCAACTGCCGACGGCAGGTGAAATCGTTCTCTTCGATCGCTCCTGGTACAACCGGGCGGGCGTCGAACGGGTGATGGGGTTCTGTACCGACGAGGAATACAAGGAATTCATGCGTCAGGCGCCGGAATTCGAGCGCAACCTGACGCGCAGCGGGCTCCATCTGATCAAGTTCTGGTTCTCGGTGAGCCGCGAGGAGCAGAGAAGGCGCTTCAAGGAAAGACAGGTTCACCCTCTCAAGCACTGGAAGCTGTCGCCCATCGACCTGGCCTCGCTGGACAAATGGGAGGACTACACCCAGGCGAAGGAGTCGATGTTCCAGCATACCGACACGGCCGATGCGCCCTGGACGGTCATCAAATCCGACTGCAAGAAGCGCGCGCGACTGAACGCCATGCGCTATCTGCTGCACCGACTGCCCTACGAAGGGAAGGATCCCAAGAAGATCGGCGCCCTCGATCCGCTGCTGGTCGGGCGGGCGCACGTTGTCTACGAACGCGGCGAGAACGTGACGCCGGTTCTCTGAGGCAACGCGGCAACGGGAGTACGATTACGGCCCGGGCGCCGCCGCGCCTGTCTGCAACGAGAGCGGCGAGGACTACCTCTTCTTTCTTGCCGCCTGATGGTCGAGGAAGCGCTGCAGCAGTTCGCGGGGTTCGGCAACCTCGTGGGTCTCGGCGAAGATGTCGATGCCACGCTGCACAGCCTGCTCCATCGGCAGGGTCTCCCAGGCCCGAATGAGCTTCTTTTGCAGCCGCATGCCGCGCACGCTGTTCATCACCATGGATGCAAGCCACTCGTCGACGGCCGCGTCCAAGGCCTCCGGCGCGACCACGCGCTCGACAAGCCCCCATTGCACCGCCTGCTCGGCCGGGATCATGTCTCCGAGCAGCAGCAGCTGACGCGTGCGGCCCCAGCCGATGAGGCCGGGAAACAGGGCGGCTTCGACGACGGACGGCATGCCGAACCGCACCTCGGGCATGCCGAGCTTCGCACCGGCGACGGCGACGCGCATGTCGCAGGCCGCCATGAGTTCCAGCCCGGCCCCGAGCGTGAAGCCATTTACGCGGCCGATCACCGGCACGGGGCAATCGCGCAGGCAGCGGCAGGCTTCGTGCACGCCGGTGATGAAAGCCCGGGCCGCGCCCGGTTCGTGCAGTTGCGACAGCTCCTGAATATCCGCGCCACCGATGAAGGACTTCTCGCCCCAGCCGGTGACGACCATGCCACGCAATTCCGGGTCCTTGCCCAGACGTTCCACCGCCTCCACGAACTCGCGGATGACGACCGAATTCAGCGCATTGAGCTTCGCGCGGTTGTCGATGGTGACATGCACGATCCCGGGAAATTCGGGCCGCGCATCATGGCGTACATGGATATGGGTGCCGGTGGACATTGCTGAGGTTCGCTCCAGGAAATTCGCCGGCGAACCAATCAGCTTCGGCAGAGACGATCCAAGACTAATAAATGCTGGCGGCCATAGCTCCGACCTATGGCGACGCCAGACGAGCTTTCCAGATGCCCGTTTCCACCAGCCGTGCCGTGACCTCCAGGATGATCTTCTCGACCGCGCGCACGGCGCGGGTCTGCGGAAGCTCGGCGTGGCCGCACAGGAAGACCGAGCGCTGCAAGGAAGGCGACGCGACGCGAGCGCCGGACAGACGCCCTGCAGTCAGGTCCTCGCGCACCGAATTGTAGGAAAGCACCGCGTGGCCCGCCGCCGCCGCGACCAGCTCCTTGATCTGCGGGATGGCATCCACCTCGACCGCGACGCTGAGCTCGGTGCGTGCCCGGCGGGCATAGTCGTTCAGCAATTCGCGCAGGCTGTGGGGCCGTCCGGGAATGACGAGTGGAAGGGAGCCAAGCCGAGCGAAACGCAGCGGCTTCGGCGCCAGCCCGCCATGGCCTCGCTCGAAGGCGCCTTGCGGGCCGATGACGACGAGATCCTCCTCGACGAGGCGACGCGCCTTCAGGCCGACCGTATCGGCTTCGCGAAAGACGAAACCCAGGTCGATCCGGCCGGTGCGCAGCAACTCGGCCATGTACCCTGTATTGCTCTCGCGCACGCTGAGGGAGACGCGCGGCAGCACGCGCAGCACCTCCTCCACCACGGGCCGCGTCAGCACCATCGCGACCGATTGAGGGAAGCTCACCGTGACATCGCCGATGATGACCGCGGCATCGCCGAGCAGATCCTCGCGCGCCAGCGCCGCCGATCGCAGAATGTGGCGCGCGTGGCCGAGCAGCTTCGCGCCCGACTCCGTCACAGCAACACCGCGCGGCATGCGGTGCAGCAGAGGAGACCCGAGTTCGCTCTCGAGATTGCGGATCTGCGCACTAAGCGCCGGCTGGGCGATACGCAGCCGTTCTGCGGCGCGGGATATCGAGCCTTCTTCGGCGATGGCAACGAAGTAACGGAGGATACGGAAGTCCATCGACCCATAGTACAGACATATGGCAGCGATCACTAATTGAGCTTTGTCCTATAGGTAAGTACAGCGCAGCTTGGGAGCGTTGAGGGAGGAACAAGATGCGCATCACGAGGCGCGGCCTGTTGGCTGCGGGATTGGCCACACCTGCCATTTGGTCCGCGGCGGCCCAGGACTGGCCTGCCGGTCGCACCCTGCGCGTGATCGTCGGCTATCCGGCCGGCGGCCCGACCGACCTCGTGGCGCGGCTCGTTGCGGAAGGACTGCGCGAGGCAATCGGCGCCTCGGTGATCGTCGAGAATCGTGGTGGTGCGCGCGGCAGCATCGGAGCAGCTGTCGCAGCGAGAGCCGAACCGGATGGCACGACCCTCTGGCTCGGGCCCGTCCAGACGCAGGTCCTCAACCCCCTGCTGATGCGCAACATCAGCTACGATCCGTTGAAGGACTTCGTGGGCGTCGGTACGGTGGCGGCGCTGCCGAACGTGCTGGTCGTGAATCCGAGCACCCTGAACGTCAGCTCCGTGCAGGAACTGATTGCGCGCGGCAAGCGTGAACCCAATGCCCTCACCTACGGCACCTACGGTCCGGGAAGCTCGCCCCACATGTTCGCCGTGGTGCTGCAGAAGGTCGGCGGCTTCGAGGCATTGCAGGTGCCCTACCAGGGCAGCGCGCCCGCTTCCAACGCCTTGCTGTCCGGAGAGATCAGTTTTCTTTTCGACAACATCACCACCGCAGCGGCGCAGGCTCAGGGCGGCAAGGTGCGCGCCTTGGCGGTCACCTCGCGGACGCGCTCACCCGCCTTGCCCGACGTCCCGACTATGGCGGAAGCAGGCCTGCCGGGCTTCGATCTGAATTTCTGGTTCGCCCTCTACGCTCCGGCCCGCGTGCCTCAGCCGATCCTGGCCCGGCTGCGCACCGCGCTGGATCGCGTGATGGCCTCGCCGGAATTCGTCCGCCAACTTGCAGCGCGCGGCGCCGAGCCCTTCGCCGTCCCTGCCGCCGATCTGCAGGGCTTCTTCGAAGCCGAGGCACGCAACTGGGCGGCCCTGGTCCGCGAGGCCGGACTGCAGCCCGAATAGCGTCGCCGCTTCAGCCGAACGCCTTCTTGCCCGCAACCCAGGTCTCGCTGACCTTGATGTCCGCGATCTTGTCCGGCTCGACTTTGTAGGGATCGCTTTCGAGGATCGTCAGGTCGGCCTCCTTGCCGCGCTCCAGCGAACCGAGCCGATCGCGCATGCCGATCTGGCCGGCGGCATGCACCGTTACCGCCTTGAGAGCATCAGTCAGCGACACTGCCTGATTCTTGCCGATCACCGAATTGTCCAAGGCGCACCGCCGTGTCACGGCAGTCTGCACGAGCTGCAGGACACCGATCTTGGTGACCGGCGAATCCGTGTGCAGGGTGAACGGAACGCCCGCCCTGACGCAATCGCCCGCGGCGTCCATGCGGTCCGCTCGCTCTGCTCCGAACAGTATGTCGCGATAGGCTGCTCCATAGAGATGGACGTGGTTCATGAGGAAGCTCGGCTGAACGCCCAGGGCGCCCATTCGGGCCACCTGGTCCATACGTGCCATGGTGCAGTGTTCGATCCGGTTGATCCCGGTCGCAGGATTGGCACCGTAAGCGGCCTCGATGGCGTCCAGGGCGGCGTCTATCGCGGCGTCGCCGTTGGCATGGATCGAAACCGGCCAGCCAGCTTCCTTCACCTCGGCAACCATCTTCTTCAATTGCGCCGGTTCGTAGTTCAGCTCGCCCTTCGCTCTACCCCCAAGATACGGAACCGTCTGAGCGGCCGTCTTGGTCTGGTTGGACCCGTCGCCAATGATCTTGATGGCGTAGAAGGACAACAATGAGTTCGGGACCTGCGTCGCCCGCGCGCCGCGGCCAAAGTCCTTATAAGGATCACCGGCGCTCATCGAGGCGAACATGAGGCTGATGCTCATTCGGCAGGGAGATTGCGCGGCGATGCGCTCGTAGCCCTGGAGTTGGTCGCCCGTCACCGTCACGCCTGCTTCGTGAACCGCCGTAATGCCCGCCGCCGAATTGCGCTTCAGCCAATCGGCCGTGGCCTTGCCGACGAACTGCGGCGTAAGCTTGGGAAGGCCGACGAGCATTCTCCGAAGGGCCGCCTCCTCGTCGACCAGACCGTTCAGCTTGCCGTTGGCATCGCGGCGGAACCGCCCGCCACCGGGCAGCTCCTGTATGTCGTCCGGGATCTTCGCCGCCTTGAGCGCGGCGCTGTTCACCGCGGCGGTATGCATGTTGTTGTAGTAGATCATGATCGGATGAGTGGCCGACAAGGCGTCGAGCTCCCCGATCGACAGTTCGCCGCCCTGGAGCAGGTTATCGAAGCCGAAGAAGTACAGCCAGTCGTTGGCCGGCGTCTTGGCGGCCTTGGCGCGCACCGCATCGAACACCGCCTGACGCGTCTTGTAGGTCGGATAGCCGACATCCTCGAACAACGCGGTGATGACCGCGCCGACACCCGTATGCTGATGAGGGTCGATCAACCCCGGCAGCAACGTGCGGCCGGCAAGGTCGACGACCCGGGTCGACGTCGTCCTGAGTTTCATCACCTCGGCGTCAGTCCCCACCGCCACGATCCTGCCGTCGTCGACAGCCACCGCCTCGGCATAGCGATCGGCGCCCGACATCGGGATGATCGTGCCCTTCCGGAAGATCAGATCGACTCCGCCTGCCTGGGCTCGGGTTGGCGGCGCAGCTCCGAGCGCCGCCATCCCCGCTCCCGCAGCCAACGCCGATCCAACCATGAAGCCGCGCCGGCTCTTGCCTGGATAGAAACTGGAGAGATTTGCAAACAGCTCGCCGACACAGCTACGGCACATCACGACCTCGAAGGACTTTCATTGATCACCATACGATAGGGCTTCCGAGGTCCCGATCCCAGCTCCGATCGGATGTGCTACAGAGCCAATCCATTCCAATGCCAACCGTGGGAGATATCAGTATGGGTGACACCAGCAAGATCTCGGGGCTGCAGCTTCGATCCCTCATCACCAAAGGCGGCGAGCTGCAATTGTCGCTGGCCAAGGTCGACCTGCCCGAGCCGGGCCCCGACCAGGTTCTGGTCAAGGTCGAGGCGACGCCGATCAACCCGTCGGACCTCGGCCTGCTCCTGGGTCCTGCGGATCTGACGACCGCCAAGTCGAGCGGCAGCGGCGATGGCGTTACGGTCACGGCCAAAGTGCCTGCAGCCATCCTGCCCTTCCTGGCGACGCGTCTCGACGAGTCGATGCCCGTCGGAAACGAAGGCGCGGGCACGGTGGTCAAAGCCGGTTCTTCCGACGCCGCCCAGGCGCTCAAGGGCAAAACCGTGTCGATGATAGGCGGCGCCATGTATGCGCAGTACCGCCTGCTGAAAGCGACGGATTGCCAGCCGCTGCCGGCCGGCACGACGGCAGCCGAGGGCGCCTCCTGGTTCGTCAATCCGCTGACGGCACTCGGCATGACCGAGACCATGAAGCGCGAGGGCCACAAGGCGCTGGTCCACACGGCCGCCGCTTCCAACCTCGGCCAGATGCTGAACAAGATCTGCAACGAGGACGGGATCGGCCTGGTGAACATCGTGCGCAGCCCGGCGCAGGCCAAGCTGCTGAAGGACATCGGCGCCAAGCACGTCGTCGATTCGAGTTCCGCGAGCTTCAAGGACGACCTCACGCAGGCGCTGGTCGAGACCGGCGCCACGATCGCCTTCGATGCCATCGGCGGCGGCAAACTTGCCAGCCAGATCCTCACCTGCATGGAGATCGCGATCAACAAGACCGCGACGACCTACAACCGCTACGGCTCGAGCGTCCACAAGCAGGTCTATGTCTACGGCAGCCTCGACACCGGCCCGGTCGAGCTGACGCGTAACTACGGCATGGCGTGGGGTGTCGGGGGCTGGCTGCTGACGCCGTTCCTGCAGAAGATTGGCCGGCCCGACCAGATCCGGCTGCGCGAGCGGGTAGTGAAGAGCCTGAAGACGACCTTCGCCAGCCACTACACGCAGACGATCTCGCTGCGGGAAGTCCTCGACCTCAAGAACATCGGCGCCTACGCCAAGCGCGCGACGGGCGAGAAGTTCCTGATCAATCCGAACAAGGGCTGATACCTGCCCCATAAATAGGAAGGGCCGGCGCCCGAAGCGCCGGCCCTTTCCGTTTGCAGATGCTGGCTACTTGTCGAGCCAGAAAGTATCGAAGCGCACCACGTCGTAGATGCCGAAATATTCCTGCGGACGGTGGCCCTTCACATAATTGTACCAGCCGTCGTTGATCTTCTCCCAGGAAACCGGCAGCAGCGGCGGATCCTGCTCCATAATGGCCTCTGCCTGACGGATCAGGTCGAGGCGCTTCTTGGCATCGACCTCGCGGTCGATCTGCGGCAGAAGCTCGTTGAACTTCGCATTGTCCCAGGACGAATAGTTCTGCGGCCCGGTCTTGCTGTACCAGGCATTGAAGTAGTCTGACGGGTCGAGCAGCGTCGAGACGATGGCGCCGATGGCGAGATCGAACTTGCCGGTTCGAATGTCGTCGAACCACACCGACTCGACGGCCGTGCGGATATTGCATTGGACGTTGAGCGTCTGCTGCAACATCGCCTGGATGGCCTGCGACCACAGTTTGAAACTCGCGACTTCGCGCACCAGGTAGTCGAGCCCGGTGATGCCTTTGGCGTGCCCGGCCGCAGCCATCAGCGCCTTGGCTTCCTTCACCGCAGCCGTCGGGTCGGCCTGATAGCCGATCCGCTTGCTGAGTTCGGGCAACGGCGTGGCGAACTCCGAGAAGGGATAGATGAAGCCGCCGACCATCATCGGTGCGATATCCTTCACCACGTCGACCAGCACGGGCTTATCGAGTACGAGATGGAAGGCCCGGCGCACCCGGGGATCGTCGAGCGGCTTCTTCTTGTTGTTCATCCAGGTCGCCTGGATGACGCTCTGGTAGAAGTCGGTGCCCGACATGCCCTGGGTCGCCTTGACCCGGCGCTGCGATACAGGATCGAGCAGGCGGGCATAGTCGATGCGGCCGGAGAGCAGGCTGGAGCCGAGCTCGGGCGAGAACGGCAGGGCGTGATAGAACTCGATGCCGTCGAGATAAGGCAGGCCCTTGTTCCAGTAGTTCTTGTTCTTCTCCATCACCCAGATCTCGGCCTCGACGCGGCGCTGGCTCTTGAACGGTCCGGTGCCGGGAATGTCGACGACGCGACGCAGGTTGTAGCCGTTATCTTCCAGCGTCTTCTTGCGCACGATCCCATTCCAGCCGCTGGCGATCGCCGACATGATGAAGTTGGCCGGCCGCGGCTCGGCGAGCTTGAACTGCACCGTGTACTTGTCGGGCGCGGTGATCTCTTCGACCGCGGCAAACAGCGTACTGCGCGGGATGGAAATACCCTGCGGCGGCTTGGCGATACGGTCGAAGGTCGCTTTCACGTCCTCCGACGTGAAGTCCGCGCCATCGTGGAACTGCACGTCCTTGCGCAGCATGAACGTGTAGGTCTTGTTGTCCTTGGAGATTTCCCAGCTATGGGCAAGGTCGGGGATGATCGTCTTGCCGCTGTCGCGCGGATCGCGCCGCACGAGATTGTCGAACATGCAGCCCTGGCTGCCCAGGCTGTTGATGGTGCCCGACTGATGGAAGTCGAAATGCGGCGGCCGCGAGGTGATGCCGTAGCGCAGCACGCCGCCCGCTTTGGCATTGGGCTCGGGTGCCTTGAGCTGGAATTTCGACCCGTCGAACTCGTTGGGCACGCCCTGCGCCCAAGCATGGAAAGGCAGCCCGAAAGCTCCTGCTCCACTCATGGCGCCCAAGGCGGCAGCGCCCTTGACGAATTGACGACGGTTTACGCGGGAACGCTTAGACACTTGGTCTGACATGCGCCGTTCCTCCCTTTTTGGTCTTTTGCAGACCGAGCACTCTATGCTCTGATGGTTTGCCCATCTTCTTGGTGGGCCAAAACTAACACCATAAGTTGAAGGGAGTCGATGGCGGCGCAAACGATCCTGCAGATCGAGGACCTCCAGACCCATTTCTTCACCGCGGTCGGCACCGTCCGCGCCGTCGATGGTGTGTCCTACTCCTTGAAGGCCGGCGAGACGCTGGGCGTCGTCGGCGAATCGGGCTGCGGCAAGAGCGTGACGGCTCTTTCCATTCTACGCCTCGTGGCAAACCCACCGGGACGCATCATCGGCGGTGCCGTGCGCTTCGAGGGCAGGAACCTGCTGGAGATCAGCGAACCCGAGATGGAACGCATCCGCGGCAACGAAATCTCGATGATCTTCCAAGAGCCGATGACCTCGCTGAACCCGCTCTACACGGTGGGCAAGCAGATTGCGGAGGCCGTCGCCCTCCATCAGGGGTTGAACAAGCGCGATGCCTGGGATCGCGCCGTCGAGATGCTGAAGCGCGTTTCCATTCCCGAGCCGGAGCGGCGTGCCCATGCCTATCCGCACCAGCTTTCGGGCGGCATGCGGCAGCGGGTCATGATCGCCATGGCGCTGTCCTGCAACCCCAAGGTGCTGATCGCCGACGAGCCGACCACGGCGCTCGACGTCACCATCCAGGCACAGATCCTCGACCTGATGCGCGAGCTGCAGGAGACGTTCGGCACCGCCATCATCCTGATCACCCACGACATGGGCGTGGTGGCGGAGAATGCCGACCGGGTCGTGGTCATGTACGCCGGCCGCAAGGTCGAGGAGACCGACGCTGCCCGGCTGTTCGACAATCCGGGCCACCCCTATACGCGCGGCCTGCTGGCCTCGATCCCCCATCTCGACACTGCTGCGCATAGCGACACGCGGCGCGCCCGACTTAACGAAATCAGGGGCATGGTGCCCTCGCTCTTCAACCTGCCACAGGGCTGCAGCTTCGCCCCGCGTTGCAGCCTGGCCAGCGACCGCTGCCGGGAGGCCCGGCCGCCGCTCGAGGAGCAGCGGCCCGGCCACTGGATCGCCTGCTGGCATGCCGACAAGGTGCTAGCCGGCATGCTCGTTGGGGCCGGCGCATGACGCCGCTGCTCGAAGTCGACGGCCTGAAGAAACACTTTCCCATCCGCAAAGGGTTCTTCAGCCGCGCCTCTGGAAGTGTCTACGCCGTCGACGGCGTCTCATTCTCGATCGGCCGCGGCGAGACGCTCGGGCTGGTCGGCGAATCGGGGTGCGGCAAATCCACGGTCGGACGCACCGTGCTCCGGCTTCTGGAACCGACCCAGGGCACCATCAAAGTCGCGGGCCAGGACATCACCCAGCTCGATAGCCAGGATCTGCTGCCCTACCGGCGGCGGCTGCAGATGATCTACCAGGACCCCTACGCGTCGCTCAATCCACGCATGACGGCCGGCGAGATCGTTGGGGAGCCGCTGCTCGTCCACGATCTCGGCGCACCGGAAGAACGCAAGGAACGTGTCGCGGCCCTGTTCGAGCGCGTCGGCCTGCGGCCGGAAGCCGTGAACGCCTATCCGCACGAATTCTCCGGCGGCCAGCGCCAGCGCATCGGTATCGCCCGGGCACTCTCGCTCAAGCCGGAGCTGATCGTGGGCGACGAGCCGGTCTCGGCCTTAGACGTGTCGATCCAGGCGCAGATCATCAACCTGCTGATGGACCTGCAGGACGAGTTCAAGCTCTCCTACCTCTTCGTGGCCCACGATCTCGCGGTGGTTGAACATATCAGCCACCGGGTCGCCGTGATGTATCTCGGCCGCATCGTCGAGATGACTGATAAGCGGAGCCTGTTCGAGATGCCGCTGCATCCCTACAGCGAGGCGCTGCTGTCGGCCGTGCCGATCCCCAAGTCGAGCGCCCGCGGCCGCAAGCGCGTGATCCTGACCGGCGACGTGCCGAGCCCGATCAATCCGCCGTCCGGCTGCCATTTCCACACGCGCTGCCCCTATGCCATGCCGCGCTGCAAGACCGAGGTGCCGGCCCTTCGCGAAGTCATTCCGGGCCACCTCGCATCATGCCATCTGCACGACGGCGGCGTGAGGTCTCCCCTAGCAGCGGCGTCCTAGACCGAACCGCGCAGGCGTGGGTCAAGCAGGTCTCGTATCCCGTCGCCCAGAAGGTTGAAGGCCAGCACCGTGACAGTGATGGCGAGGCCGGGAAACAGAACCAGCCACCAGGGCGGCACGAGTCCTGCGTTCAGCGAATCGGCCAGCATGTTGCCCCAGGTCGGCATCGGTGGCGGGATGCCGACGCCCAGGAAGCCCAGCGACGCCTCGATCACGATGGCAACGCCGAGATGGGTTGTCGCGAGGATCAGGTAAGGCGCCACGCACTGCGGCAGGATATGGCGGAACATCAGGCGCTTGTGCGAGGCGCCGATGCCGCGTGCGGCCTCGACATACTGCATCTCCTTGAGCGACAGCACGACCGAGCGGATGACGCGCCCGCCGAACGGAATGCGCGTAATGGCAATCGCGACGATGACGGTCGCGAGGCCGCCGCCCAGCGCCATGGCGATGGCCATGGCCAGGATCAGGTCGGGAAAGGATTGCAGGAACTCGATGACCCTCTGGCTCACCATGTCGAAACGACCGCCGAAATAGCCGCAGGCCAGCCCCCACAGCGCCCCGACCGTCGTGCCGAACAACACCGCGCCGAGCGCCACAGTGAGCGACGTCTGGCTGCCGTAGATGACGCGGCTCAGCGTGTCGCGGCCGATCTGGTCGGTACCGAACCAGTGCTTCTCGTCGGGCGGCTTCTGCATCGCACGAAAGTCGGACTTGAGCGGTGGATAGGGCGCAATCACGGGTGCCGCGACGGCCATGGCGACGATCAAGGCTGCCACCACGCCCCAGAAGGCCGAGAACGGCGCGCGGCGAAAGAACGACCCGAAGGTGCGCAGGGCCGCTCGCAGGCGCGATGGCTGGGCGGTAACTGGCGCGGCGACGGTCGCTGTCATTGGTAGCGGATCCTCGGGTCCAGGAGCGCGATGGTGACATCGACCAGGATGTTCAGCCCCACGAACACCACGGCATAGAGGAACACCAGGTTCTGCATGACGAAGACGTCGCGCTCGTTCACGGCCGTGAACATGGCGTAGCCCAGCCCCGGTGTGGCGAAGGCCCGCTCGACGGGGATCGATCCGGCCAGCACCAGCCCCAGCAGCACGCCCGACAGGGTAATGACGGGCAGGAGCGCGTTGGGCAACGCATGCAGCGCAATCACCAGCTTGCCGTTCAACCCCTTGGCACGTGCCGTCCGCACATAGTCCTCACGGATCACTTCGAGAAGGCTGGAGCGCGCCATGCGGGCGATATAGGCCGCCTGCCCCAGGCCCAGCACGACGGCCGGCCCGATGACGATCTGCAGGTTGCTCCACGGGTCCGCCAGCAGCGAGACGCCGGCCATCGGCGCGCGGTAGCCAAACCAGAAGAGCAGGCCCAGCACGATCAGCATGCCGACCCAAAAGCCCGGCACGGCAATGAAAAGGATGCTGGTGAAGCGCGCCACGCTGTCGGCGATGCTGTTGGGGCGCAGCGCGCTTATGATCGCGACCGGGATGCCGACGAGCCACGACAGGACCACGGAAATGATGGCGATTTCCGCTGTCAGGGGACCGCGCCGCAGGATCATCTCGGCGACGCTCTCGGAGCGGAAGAACGAACGGCCGAAGTCGCCGCGCAGGATGTCCCTTACCCAGTTGAGATACTGCACCCACAACGGGTCGCTCAACCCCAGCTCGTCCATGTAGTGGGCGCGCTGCTCGTCGGTGAGCTTGGTCATGCCCTCGGCGCCGAAGATCGCGACCAGCGGATCGCCCGGCAGGATACGCATGACCACGAAGACCATGATCGATACGCCGACAATCGTCAGCGCGCCGAAAACCAGCCGCCGCGCGACATAGCTGTACATGGCGTCGCCTCCCTGGGCGGCATTGTCCGATCCGCCTTCGAGGGCGGTATTTGTCGAGGATTAGGCCATATCCCGCACCGGCGCGCTACGCCATCGTCGGCATATCAGCGGCATCGTGCCCATAGAGCCAGGTCATCGCATCGAGCGAGCGGTCACCCGAGCTCGCCATGGCGGCATCGTGCTCCTGCTGCTTCGGACCGTCGGGCAGATGAAAGCGCACGCGGTTGGCCGCACTCGCCTCCTGCAGGCGCGTCGCACGTGGCTTGCGCAGCGCTTCGTAGCCGCTCAAAGCCGCCGGCAGGTCGTCGTCGTCCGGCCGTGCCGACAGGATCGACGTCAGCGCGCGGGCAGGGTCATGCCAACCGGCCCGCCCCCGCGATCAGGACGGGGACGTGGCGCATCTCACGCCCGTTTCGCCGTCGCTTCCTTCTCGGCCATCTTCTGCTTAAGCTGCTCCGGCGTCAGCCGGACAATGTGCTCGTTCTGATGGCTGTAGATGTCGTACTTCTGGACATCGAGATCCTCGAGCACGATCTCGCGGTTCATCACCTTCTGCTTCCACTGCAGATGCTCGGCCTCGGCGGCGTGGAACTCGGGCATCACTTCCCTGGCGAACAGCTCCAGCGAGGAACAGATGTCCTCATGGCTGGTCTTGCCGGCTTGGTTCAGCAGGATCACCTGATCGACCCGGCTCGCCTGGAACTGGCGCAGCTTCCTGCGGATCGTCTCGGGTGAACCGATCAGGCCCGACTCCAGTGCCTTCTTCTCCTCCGGGCCGCCGCGCCAGGCCTGGTATTCCTTCCAGAGGTCGGACGTGCCCGGCGCATCGACGCCTTTGCGGCCGTAGTAGCTCAACGCGAAGATGAAGAAAGTCCAGCCGGCCGCCTTGGCCTCGGCTTCCTCGTCGGTGGCCGCGCACATGAAGCCCGAGACCATCGCAACGTTGGGATTGCTGGGATAGTCCGCGAGCTTCCGCGAGTTGTTCAGCAGGTTGTTGTAGTACTTGTGCACCCAGGCGCGCGCTGCTTCCGGCGTCACGAAGGTGAAGCCGAGCGCGCCCATGCCCCACTCGCCCGCCTTGCCGATGGTCTGGATGTTCGAGCAGGCGACCCATAGCGGCGGATGCGGCTTCTGGAACGGCTTGGGAATGACGTTGCGCGCCGGGAAGTCGTAATACTGGCCGTGAAACTCCCAGCTTTCCTTGGTGAACATCGGGACGATGGCCTTTACGGCCTCCTCCCATCGCTCGCGCTTGTCGCGCACGCGGATGTTGAAGGGATGCAGCTCGGCCGGCCCCGCGGCCTCGCCCATGCCGAGTTCGACCCGGCCGCCCGACAGCAGGTCAAGCGTCGCCACCTTCTCGGCCACGCGGTGCGGCTGGTTGGTGGTGAGCTGGATCACGCCATGGCCCAGCCGGATGCGCTTGGTGCGCTGGCTGGCGGCCCCCAGGAACACTTCCGGCGCAGAGGAGTGGGAATATTCCTCGAGGAAGTGATGCTCGACCTCCCAGGCGTAGTCGTAGCCCAGCCGATCCGCGAGCTCGATCTGCGTCAGCGAGTCCTGCAGGAGCTGGTACTCGCTCTTCTCGCCCCATGGCCGCGGAAGCTGGTGCTCATAGAAAATGCCGAACTTCATGGCTGCCCCTTACGCTGCTTTGCAAAAGGCCGAGATGCTCTCGACCAGCTTCGGCACCATCTCCTTCGGCAGGTCGTGACCCCAGCCGGGATGGACCTCGATCTTGGCGCCCGGCACGAGGCTCGCGACGTCGCGGCCGCAATCGACCGGCAGCAGCGGGTCGTCGGCGCCATGCAGGACCAGCGTCGGGACCTTCACGGTCTTGAGAAGATCGGTGCGCGGACCGGAGGCCATCACCGCGAGATACTGGCGCGCGGCACCTTCGGGATAGTAGCGGCGGTCGACGTTGCGCTCGACCAGCGCGCGCAGCTCGGTTGGATCGACAGGATACGCCGGACTTCCGATCACGGTGCGCAGCATCATGCCATGGGCGACGAGCTGCTCGCGCGCCGGGCCTTCCGGCACCGCCGAAAGCATCGCCACGGCCTCGGGCTTGCCCATCGGCAGGCCGGGCCGGCCGCTGGTCGACATGATCGAGACCAGGGAAAGCGTGCGTTGTGGGTACTTGGCCGCAAGGATCTGCGCGATCATGCCGCCCATCGAGGCGCCGACCATATGGGCACGGTCGATCCCCAGTGCGTCGAGCAGGCCGATCGCGTCGGCGGCCATGTCGTCGAGCAGATAGGGCGTGTCGACCTTTTCGCCTTTCATCAGCTTGGCGAACGACCCCATCAGGTCGGGCATGCCCCACTTTCCGAAATCGGTAGAAAGACCGACGTCGCGATTGTCGTAGCGCACGACGAAGAAGCCCTTGGCCGCCAGACCTTCGCAGAACGACTCCGGCCAGAGCGTGAGCTGTGCGCCCAGCCCCATGATCAGAAGCAGCGCGGGATCGCTTTTCTTGCCGAAGGTCTCGTACTCGATCTCGATGCCGTTGGCCCTAGTCTTCGTCACGCTTCCTCCGTCTTTCCTCGCGTCAGTATGTGCCGCGCTTGGCGGCCCACCAATAGGCCAGCGGCAGACGCAGCGGCCCCATCGGCCTGCCCAGCGAAAGGGCGGGCAGCAGGATCGGCAGCGCCGCGGGGTCGATCCTGTGGCGCAGCGCACGCGCATCCCCCAGCAACGAGTCGCGCTCCGGTCCCTCACCCATCAGCCACGCCGCCGCGACGGCGTGTGCCGCCTGCTGCGAGTGGGGATCGGCTGCGCCCAGGACCTGGAGTTCGAGATCGGCGAGCGCGTGGCCTGCGCGCATCACGTCGAGCGGACCGTCGATCTCTTCCTCCCGCGCGTCGATCAAAGCCCTGAGCTTCTCGACAGTGATTCCATGCCGCCTGACGATTTCGCTCAGCGATTCAACAATGGGTTGGGCGCGCGGTGTTCCTGAGCCGGCAGCCTCGGCGACGGCCTCCCGCCACCACTCCAATCGAATGCGCGCCAGCATCGGTTCACGAGTCACGGTGCGCGTGCGGGCGAGTTCATGGTCGAACGCCAGCAGCGCCAGGAGGCCGGTTCGCGCAGGCTCGGGCGCAAAAAGCGCGGCCAGGAAACGATCGCGGTCGGCTCCCCGCACGAGGTCGAGCACGTAGCGGTGTGAGGCGTCGGGCGCGCGGTAGGGGCCAATATATGCAGGAGACATGCGTGGATAAGCTCAGACCTGCGACCGTTGAACGCAGGCCGCTATGAGTTTACAATATGACGATCGAGGATTCATCAATCCCATCAACAAGATAAAGGGGATGTTTAACATGGGCGCCATATTTACTTCGCTGGGCCGTACGGTTTCAGCAGGGGTCGTGTTGCTCATCTTGATCGTGATCATTGCAGGCGCCGCGACAGGTCAGATGACCCGTATCGACCACGCATGGGGCACGTTTGTCATGCGCTGGCTGCACGTGCTGAGCGGCGTGATGTGGATCGGTCTGCTCTGGTACCTGAACTTCGTGCAGGTGCCGACCATGCCCAAGATCCAGCCCGTCGAAAGCCGGACCGCGATCACCAAGTTCATCGCCCCCACCGTTCTCTGGTGGTTCCGTTACGCCGCCCTCGCCACCGTCATTACCGGCCTGCTGTTGGCCTGGATGAACGGCTACATCGTCCAGGCGCTGACGCTGCGTCCCGGCTTCATCATGATCGGCGTCGGCATGTGGATGGCGCTGATCATGGCCTTCAACGTCTGGTTCATTATCTGGCCGAACCAGCAGAAGATCCTGGGCCTCGTCGATGCAACGGCGGAGGAGAAAGCCGCCGCCGCGCCGAAGGCGCTCTACGCCAGCCGCTTCAACACCATGTTCTCGATCGGCATGCTCTACTGCATGGTGGCGCAGCAGAACGCGCCGATCTGATCGAACGACACCAGCTTGCGGAAACGGCGTCCAAGGGGACGCCGTTTTCATTTGCGCGTCAGGCAGGGATCGACCGACGGGCCGCCCGCTACAGCGGAATGAGCGCCGCCGCTACTCTGCGGCCCTCGGCCAGCAAGACATTGTAGATGCGGCAGGCCGAGCCGGTATCCACCACTTCGAGCGCCATGCCGGCGGCCTTCAAGGCGGCACGCATGTCCGGCGCGACAAAGACGGCCCGCGCACCGCAGCCCAACACCAGCAGTTCGGTCGGTGTCGCCAGAGCCTGCAGCGGCGACAGCGATTCCAGAGACAGGTCGCCCGCAGCGGTCACGCCCCACGAAACGGTCGCCGCCGGCGTCACCAGCACCGGCTCGCGCCATTCGCGCTCGCTGATCAGGAAACGGCCGGGACCGTAGGTGCGAATGTACTGGACCTGCGACGGATCGGGCGTCGGCAGGGTCTTGTCGGCCGGCCCCGGAACCGGCGGCTTCACGCCTTGGCCTTCTCCGCCTTCTCGTCCTCGTGCCGGAACTGCTCCGGCCGCAGGTTCATGTAGACGAGACCGGCGCAGGCGATCCAGATCGACGAGTAGGTGCCGACCACGATGCCCCACAGCATGGCGACCGAGAAGCTGTAGAGCACCGGCCCGGCAAACAGCACCAGCGACAGCACCGCCACGAACACCGTGACCGACGTCATCAGCGTACGGGCCAGGGCCTCGTTGATGCTGAAGTTCAGAAGCTCGATCAGGCCCATCTTCTTGTAGCGCCGCATGTTCTCGCGGACGCGGTCGAAGATGACGACCTTGTCGTTGATCGAGTAGCCGGCGATGGTCAGCACGGCGGCGAGGGCCGTCAGGCTGAAGTCGAGCTGGAACAGAACGAAGATGCCGAGCGTCGAGATCAGGTCGTGCAGCATGGCGATCAACGCACCGACGCCGAACTGCCATTCGTAGCGTATCCAGACATAGATGACGATCGCGGCCATGGTGGCCAATGCCGCCAGAATGCCGCCGTGCATCAGCTCGTCGCCGATCTTGGGACCGACCGACTCTGTGCCGCGCAGGTCGTACTTGGCCTCGATTGCGTCTTCGACCAGCTTGATGGCCACCTGCTGGCACCATTCGGCGCGCTGCTCGTGGGTCATCTCGACCTTGGCGGTTGGGGTGTTTCCGCGCGGCAGCTGGCGATCGAGGATTGTGAGGCCGACACGGCTCACGGCATCGCGCCAGTTGGCGCCATCGAGCGGCCGCGGGGCGGTGAATTCCACGTCGCCGGTCTCGGGGGCGCCCGGCTTGACCTGCCAGCCCTCGCCCGCCCGGCTCTGCATGATGCGCTGGGCACCGGCCACGCATTGCGGGCCGCCATCCTGACGCTGGATGCGGATGAGGGCTGTCGTCGGATCGCCGAATTCCTGCAGCGAGACTTCGCCGACGCCCAGCCCGCCCACGACGGAGCGCAGATTGTCGAGATGCGCCGGGCCTTCCTTGGCACGCACCTGGATGGCGATGCCGCCCTTGAAGTCGATGCCGAAGTTCAGCCCGATGAAGAACACAGCCAGCAGCGAGATGATGTTGACCGCCGTCGATGCAATGAGCGCGAAACGGCGCTTGCCCAGGAAGTCAAACTTTGTGCCGGCGGGAACGAGATGAAGAGGCTTCCACAGCATGGTCAGGGCCTCAGATCACGATTTCGGTCGGCCGCCGCCAGCGCACCCAGGTGGACAGCAGCATGCGCGTGAAGACGGTTGCGGTGAAGAGATGGGTCAGAAGACCGAGCGTCAATGCCGTCGCGAAGCCGCGGATCGGGCCCGAGCCGAAGCCGAACAGCAGCACGCCGGCAATCAGCGCGGTCAGGTTGGCGTCGATAATGGCCGACATGGCGCGCTCGTAGCCGGTGGCGATGGAACTGAAGGCCGATCGACCCAGCGCTTTTTCCTCTCGGACGCGCTCGTAGATCAGCACGTTGGAATCGACCGACATACCAACGGTCAGCACCAGGCCCGCGATGCCGGGCAGCGTCAGCGAGGCGCCCAGGATCGACATGCCGGCAATCACCAGCAGCAGGTTGACCAGCATGGCGAGGTTGGCGAAGCCGCCGAACAGCGGTCCGTAGGCGATGAACATGAAGAGCGCGACCATGGCCGTGCCGACCAGCGCCGCCGTCGTGCCGGAGCGGATCGCGTCGGCGCCGAGGTCGGCGCCCACCGTGCTCTCCTGGATGATGCTCAGGGTGGCCGGCAGGGCGCCGGAGCGCAGCAGCAGAGCCTGTTCCTGGGTCTGCTGTGTGGTGAAGCTGCCGGTGATGATGCCGCTGCCGCCGCAGATCGCGCTCTGCACGACCGGGGCGCTGATGATCTCGCCATCGAGCTGGATCGCCAGCCGCTTGCCGATATTGGCGCGGGTCGCATTGCAGAAGGCGCGGCCGCCGGCGCTGTTGAAGGTGAAGCTGATGATCGGCCGGCCACCCTGCTGCTGCTCGAAGGTCGACTTGGCATCGTCCAGATCCTCGCCGCCGACAACGACGCGCTTGAGCACGGGCAGGCACTGCGGCTGGAAGCGCCGGCAGATCTGGTCCGGCGTCATGCGCGGATTGGCGTTCTGGATGTCTTCCCAGGCCTTGGGATTGGTGCGCCGCAGCTCCTGCATGCCCTCGCGCGTAGGCACCAGGGACGTCGTGGCCGGTAGGTTCGTCGGGATGTTCTGGCCGGTCGCGGCCACATCCTCGTTCACCAGATGGAAGGTAAGCTTGGCCGTCTGGTTGATCTTGCGCTTGAGGTCGGTCGTGTCCTTGATGCCGGGGACCTGCAGCAGGATGCGCTCGTCGCCCTGGCGGACAATGGTCGGTTCGATGGTGCCGGTCTCGTCGACGCGGCGACGCAGGATCTCGATCGACTGATCGATGACTTCCTTCTTCTTCTTGGCGACTTCCTGGTCCGAATAGGCGAGCCGGATCAGGTCGCCGCTGCCCGAAATGGCAATCGTCGGATCGACCGCGCGGATCGCTTCCAGCGCCTTCGAGCGCTGGGCTTCGTCGCGCAGGGTGATCACGACGTTGCGGCCGCCTTCGACGTTGACGTCCTTGTAGGCGACCTGCTGCTTGCGCAGCTCCGAACGCACCGAGTCGGAAAGGTTGGTCAGCCGCTCGGTCATCAGGCTGCGCAGGTCGGCTTCCAGCAGGAAATGGGCGCCGCCGCGCAGGTCGAGACCCAGATTCATGCGGCTCTGGGCGTACCAGCCCGGCAGATGGTCGAGCACGCTCGACGGCAGCAGGTTGGGCAACGCAAACAACACCGCCAGTAGCGTGACGGTGATGATGCCGATGGTCTGCCAACGCGGAAGATTGAGCATGTCGACCTACTGCCCGTCTTTTGCGGCTATTTCTTGCCGCCGAACAAGCTGCCCAGCAGGCTCTTGCGTTCGGGGGCCGGCGGCGCCGGCGGCAGGAGGGGCTTGTCGTCCTCCTCGCTCTCCTTCGGACCGCGCACCGATTCGCCGCGGGCCACGATATCCGTGATGGTCTGCTTGATGATGCGAACCCGCACGCCCTCGGCAAGTTCCACCTGGACCTCGTTGTCGGAGATCACCTTGGTGACCAGGCCGATGATGCCGCCGCCGGTAACGACGCGGTCACCGCGCTTGACGCCCGCCAGCATCTCGCGCTGTGCGCGCACCTTCGCCTGCTGCGGCCGAATCAGCAGGAAGTAGAAGACAACGAAGATGAGGATGAGCGGGAAAAGCTGGACGAGGAAGTCTCCGCCGCCGCCGCCCGCACCTTGTGCCCATGCCTGGGAAATGAACATCGCTTCCGCCCCCTCAAGTCTTTCCGGCCGTCGAAAAAAGCGCGCGGACTATAGCGGTCTCGCCCCGCTTTGCAACGCAAGCGCGGGGGGATATGGTCGCCCCCTTTCAAGCGGCCGGCAACGATGGATCAAGACCTTAAAGCCCTCATTTCACGCATTGCGGAAGCACTCGATCGCCTGGCGCCTCCGGCGCCCCCCAGCGCAGACATCAACGAAGCCGAAGCCTATGTCTGGCACGCGGCCGGCCACCGCCTCGAAGCCGTGCCCAAGGTCAACCGCGTCAGCATCGACCTGCTGGTCGGCATCGACCGCCAGAAGGAAATCCTGCTGGAGAACACCCGCCGCTTCGCCAAGGCGCTGCCGGCCAACAATGCCCTGCTCTGGGGCTCGCGCGGCGCCGGCAAGAGCTCGATCGTGAAGGCCGTCCACGCCCATGTGAACCGCGAGATGGGCGGCCCGCCGGGTCCCTTGGCGCTGGTCGAGATCCACCGCGAGGACATCCCCTCCCTGCCCGCGCTGCTCTCGATGATCCGCAGCTCGAAGCGCCGTTTCGTCGTGTTCTGCGACGACCTCTCTTTCGATGGCCAGGATGCGGCCTACAAGTCGCTGAAGGCGGTGCTCGAAGGCGGTATCGAAGGCCGGCCGGACAATGTCGTCTTCTACGCGACCTCCAACCGCCGTCACCTGATGCCGCGCGACATGATCGAGAACGAGCGCTCGACGGCGATCAATCCGTCGGAGGCCGTCGAAGAGAAGGTGTCCCTGTCGGATCGCTTCGGGCTCTGGCTCGGCTTCCACAATGCCGACCAGGATACGTTCTTCGCGATGATCGAAGGCTATGCCGAATTCTACAAGCTCGGCGTCCCGGCCGAGACTCTGCGCAAGCAGGCGGTCGAATGGTCGGTGACGCGCGGCTCCCGCTCCGGACGCGTCGCCTTCCAGTTCGTTCAGGAAGTCGCGGGACAACTCGGCAAGAAACTGGAGTAGCCCAGGAGTAGCCATGGAAGATCCCGACGACGTCCTGTTCTCGCCTGCGGTCAAGGCGGAGCAGACGCGTCTGGGATCGCGGGCCCAGTTCGAGGGGCGGACCTGGAACACGGAGATCACCGACGATCTCCGTCAGTTCCTCGGTGTCATCGACACCTTCTTCTTTGCGACAGCGAGCGCCGATGGCCGACCTTATATACAGCACCGCGGCGGGCCACCGGGCTTCCTGAAGCCGATCGGCAGCCACACGCTGGCCTTCGCCGACTTTGCCGGCAATCGCCAGTACATCTCGCTGGGCCACCTGCGCGAGAACGACCGCGCGCATATCTTCATCCTGCACTTCGCGACCCAGCAGCGGGTGAAGCTGTGGGGCCGTGCCCGCATCGTCGAGGGCGATCTCGAACTGATGGAGCGGCTGGTCGATCCGCGATACAGGGCGCGGCCCGAACGGGCCATCGCCTTCACCATCGAAGCCTGGGACATCAACTGCCGCCAACACATCACGCCGCGCTACAGCGAGGCGGAGATCGCCCCGGCGGTCAACCAGCTCACCCAGCGGATCAAAGAGCTGGAGGAGGAAGTAGCGCGCCTCAAGGGGGAGACGCCTTCGGACTCCTAGGCCTTCGCCTTGGGCCGTACGATCTTGATGGTCGAGGTCGAATGGACGATGAGCCGGCCCTTCTCGTCCTTCAGATCGCCGTCGAGGAAGCCCACCGAGCCGCCCCAGCGCATGACGCGGCCCTCGGCGTAGACGATCCCCGGCCCCATCGCTTCGAAGAAGCTGATCTTGAGTTCGAGTGTCGGGACCGCAATGCCGAGCTTGCCCTTCACGATCGCTGCGTTGGCCATTGCCGTATCGACCATGCCGGTCAGGAATCCGCCCTGGCAGATGCGGCCCTGCGAATGACAGAAGGCCGGCACGATCTCGAAACGAAAACGCGCATAGCCGCGCGCCGAATCGATATCGAGCAGTTCGCCGTTCAAGGTCTTGAGCACTTCCGGCGGATTGGCGCGCAGGGCGGCAAGGATCTCCGAATCGTGCACAAGGTCCTTGGAGAAATGCTGGAAATCCGGATGGGCGGACGCAGGTGTAGCAGTCATGAACGTCGATACCTTGCAAAGAGGGCGTAAGCGGAAGCGCCGGCCAGGACCAACACGGCGAGATAGGTAAACAGGGCGCGGTAGGCTTCTTCCGGCAAGGCGCCGGTCGTCGCGCCTGCCGGCATGAACGACTCCATGATGAAGCCGCTGACCGGCTGGGTGATGCCGACGCCGACGAACACCCAGACATTGATGGAGGTAAGCGAACGGCCGCGCAGGCGGTCGTCGAACAGCGAGCGGCCATGCTCGATGATCGCCGGGAAGAAATTGGAGAAGAGCCCAAATACCAACAGCACGGCGATCAACGCCGTGGTCGGGATGTTCGACCATAGCGCGAGGGTCGTCATGCAGGAGAAGCTGATCCCGGCAAAGACCAGCACCACGGGTCGCGGCGTTCCCAGGCGCGAGGAAAGCCAGCCCGCCAGGAAGATGCCGACAGTGCCGAGCGCGGCCATGGCGAACAGCAGACGGCCGGTGACGGACGTCCCGAGCCCATGAATGTCGACCATGTAGAGGCCGAGCCAGAGGCCCCGGATCGCAAAATTGGTCGAGTAGCCGATCAGCGCGGCGCCGATCAGGCCGGGCATCGCGGGATGGCGGAAGATTTCCCCAAGACCGCGAATCACCGACAGGAGAGACTCGGGTTCGCGCTTCGTCCAGTCGGATCCCGGTGGCGCGTCGCGCACGACGAACAGCATCAGCACCGCCGATACCAGAATGCCGAAAATGGCGACGGAGAAACCCCAGCGCCAGCCGATCCAGCCCATGATCCACACGAAGGGCTCCGTGGCGCTGAGATTGCCGATATAGCCCAGCGACATCATCGTGGCGGAGAGCGTCGCAAAACGCGTCGGCGGCCACCACCGCGCGATCAGCACGATCGCCCCCATGAACACGGCCGACGTACCGAGGCCCAGCACGAACATGCCGGCCGCCAGTTCCTCGAAGCTCTTGCCGAAGGCAAAGAGCATTCCGCCGGCGACACCCAGAAACAGGGTGAGCGCCACCGTGAGACGCGGCCCGTAGCGGTCGAACAGCACGCCCGACGGAATCTGCATCAGCGCAATGCCCCAGAAGAACGCGCCCGTCACCGTGCCGAGCTGTTCGGCGCTGAGACCGATCTCGGTACGCAACGTCGGCCCCAGCACGCCGGTCACCGACCGGGTGAACTGGCAGAGGATGAAACAGGCGGCGGCAATGGCGAACAACCAGACACGGCCGCGCCGAACGGCGGGCGAATCGTAGTCGACGGAGGGAACGGTGGCTGAGGTACTCACGGGGCGGCGACTATAACGACGCTCTCACCTTCTCCAGCAACTCGATGAGCAGGCGCGTTTCGGCGGTCGAAAGAGCCGATGCGACGCGCGCCTCGTGCAGACGCACCAGCTTTGCGAAACGCGCCAGGGCTTTGACACCGAAAGGTGTGAGCGCCAGCGCATGCGTGCGACCGTCGGTCGGCGAACGACGACGCACCAGAAGGCCCCGCCCCTGCAGGCGATCGAGGATGGGCACCAGGGTCGAGCGGTCGATGCCGAGCGCACGGGCCAGCGCCATCTGGCTGAGGCCGGCATTGCGATCGACCAGCACCAGCAATCCGAACTCCCCCGGCGTCAGTGCCTCGCCGGCGGCTGCGAAGGTCGCCGCGAAATCGGCAAAGACGGCGGACTGGGTGCGGCGCAGCGCATAGCCCATCAGGGACGGCAACAAGCCGCGATCGAGGTCCCGAGCAGCGGGCTTGCCGTCAGCCCTCGTTCCGAGGTCTTCTGCAGGCATGGCGAGTGGACGGCCCATGCACGGAGTGGTAGACGGCGATTGTTGGTAGATCAAACAAATTTCGCGCTGATCCGATGAGCTTCAAAGTACGAATCGCCCAGGCCGACCGAACGATCGACGTCCCGACCGGCGCCACCATCCTGGAAGCGGCGCTCGATGCCGGCATCTCCTATCCGTTCGGCTGCCAGTCCGGCAATTGCGGCGCCTGCAAGTCGCACCTCGTGAAGGGCGAGGTGACGATGGAGGGCTATTCGGAATTCGCCCTGTCCGACGAGGAGAAGGAACGCGGGCTGATCCTCGCCTGCCGCGCCGTGCCCTGGGAAGACAGCGAAGTCGCCTGGCTCGAGGAAGACGATCTGATCGTCCATCCGCGCCGCCTGCTGGCCTGCAAGGTGGTCAGCCTCGACGATGCCACGCACGACATCAAGCGCATTCGCCTCGAAATCGTTTCGGGCGGGCCGTTCGACTTCTCGGCCGGCCAGTTCGCCTCGGTCACCTTCGAGGGCTGCCCGCCGCGCGACTATTCGATGGCCAACGTGCCGGGCGATCCGATCCTCGAATTCCACATCCGTCGCACGGCCGGCGGCGCCACCAGCATGCATGTCGCGGAGAAGCTCGCGATCGGCGACAGCGTGCGGGTCGAAGGACCGTTCGGCCCCTCCTACCTGCGCGAGGCCCATCGCGGCCCGATCATCGCCGTCGCCGGCGGCTCGGGCATGGCACCGATCAAGTCGGTGATCGAGCGGGCGCTGCAGAAGGAACTGCCGCAGCACATCTACTTCTATTTCGGCGTCCGCACCGAACGCGACCTCTACCTGCACGACCATTTCGCGGCCCTGGCCGAGAAGCACAAGAATCTGCACTTCGTGCCGGTGCTGAGCGAAGCCGGCCCCTCGTCGCTGCGCAGCGGCCTGGTGCACGAGGCGGTCGCCGCCGATTTCGACGAGCTCGACGGCTGCAAGGCCTATCTCGCCGGTCCGCCGGTCATGGTCGAGGCGGCAACGCGATTGTTCGAGGACCGCGGCATGCGCCGCATCGATATCCACGCCGATGCTTTCTACACCGCCGCGGAAATGGCGAGCGCCAACAAGAAGACGGGAGCTGAACTATGACGGGCCTTCTCGAGGGACGCGCAGCAATCGTCACCGGCGCCGGCCGCGGCATCGGCCGGGCCATCGCCGAAGTCCTAGCCGCGGAAGGCGCGAGCGTGATCGTGGCCGACAATGGCGCGTCGATTGCCGGCGACGGCGGCGATCCCGAGGTGGCTCGTGAAACGGCCAAGGCAATCGGCAAGAAGGCGATTGCCTTCACGGAAAGCGTGGCCTCCCCCGGCGTCGCCAAGCAGCTCGTCGATCTCGCGGTCAAGAACTTCGGCGGCATCGACATCGTCGTGAACAACGCCGCCATCCTGCGCGACGCCTTCGTCTTCCGCGCCGATCCCGGCGACTGGGATGCGGTGATCCGCACCAACCTGTCGGCTGCCTTCTACCTGATCAACGCCGCGTCGGGCGTGATGCGCGACCAGGGCAAGGCCGGTCGCGGCGGAAAAGACGGCTACGACTGGGGCCGCATCGTCAACATCGTCTCCTCGGCCGGTCTTTACGGCAATCTCGGCCAGGCGGCCTATGCCAGCGCCAAGGCCGGCCTGTTCGGCCTGACGCGCGTGACGGCGATGGACCTCGCCCGCGCGCAGATCACCGCCAATGCCGTAGCGCCGTTTGCGCGCACGCGCGTGACCGACATCATCCAGCCCGCCAACGAGGCGCAGAAGACCTACAAGGAACGCGCGCTGAAGATCGGCGCCCATCACGTCGCCAACCTCGTAACGGCGCTGTGCTCGCCGGCCGGCAAGGGCATCACCGGCCAGTTGCTGGGCGTGCGCGGCCGCGAGGTCTTCCTGTTCGGCCAGCCGCGGCCCGTTGCCAAACTCGAAGCCGGCGCCGCGTCGAGCCTCGCCGAGGATCTGTCCACCAAGCTCGGCGGTCAGTTCACCGACCTCACCACCGATCTCGAAGCCTTCAATACCGAACCTCTCGTCTGAGGAGCGCGACCATGACCCAGCCGATCATCGTCAAGACCGTCGAAGAGCTGAAGGACGCCCCCGAAGAATATCGCGAGGCCGTGGGCAAGCTGGTGATCAGCCACGCCATCAACGAACTCTATGGCGCGCAGGTGTTCGACGAGCCGGCGATTGCCTATGCGCCGACGCCCTACGCCAAGTGGCTGACCTGCCGTGTCGCCATGGAAGAGTACGGCCATCACGTCCGGTTCAAGCAGCTCGGCGTGCAGATGGGCATACCCGAGGAACGCATGATCCCCGGTGCCGGCAAGCGCCCGCTCTCGATCTTCGAGTTCCCGCTCAAGACCTGGGAGGAGTTCGTCGCCATCAAGCTGCTGGCCGACCTCGCCGAAATCCTGCAGGTCGAGGACCTCCTGCACTGCACCTTCCATCCGCTGCGCAACCTGGCGCGCGCCACCATGCCGGAGGAGCGTTTCCACGCGCAGTTCGGCGAGGATTTCACTGCCGAGCTGGTCAAGACTCCCGAAGGCAAGGCCAGGCTGCAGGCCGCCGTCGACGAGTACTTCCCCTACCTGCCGTCCTTCTTCGGCGGCTCCAAGTCGAGGAACAACGAGATCTTCCGCAAGTGGAACATCAAGCAGCGCACCAACGACGAAATGCGCGCCGACTTCATGACGCGCGCGACCGAGGTCGCCGCCAAGTACGGCCTCACGCTGCCGGAGGTCCGGCAGGCCGCGTGACGCCCGCCGCCGACCTGCCGCTCGCCCCGCTCGACAGGCTGAGAGCGGAAGCGCGTGCCGCGTCGTGGTTCGCCGCCCTCGGCGAACCCTTGATCGCAGGCGACCTCGCCGACGCCGAGGCCTACGTCGCCGCGCTGAACCTCGGCGACCTTTCGATAGACCGGGCACATGATTGGCCCGAAGCGGAACGGCTCCTGAAGTCACCGGACTGGTCATCCGCCTGGTGGGATCGTGAAGAGACCCTGCGACGCACGCTGCTGGGACAGGCGGAAACACTCCATAGAGAGCGGGAACTCTGGACGGCGCTCACCGAACTCACCACCGACGTCGGCGAATTCGTGCACGGCAAGGCAGCCACCGCCGCGGCTCGCATGGGGGACGCCGCCAAGGCCTCCGTTCACGTCGCAGCCGGAGCGGCTTCGCAGGCGGTCTATCAACTCGCCGTCGCGCGGATGGCCGGCGAAACGGCATCGCTCTTCGAAAGCAAGTTCCGTCTGTTCGCCGCCGGCCGCTGGCCGCTCGGTGTCGTGGGCACTAGGCTGGTCCTCTTCTGAGAGGATTTGGTATGTCTTCCTATGCTGCGCCTCCGCGCGCGACCGGCCGACTGAAGCGCCCCTTCGGCACTCTTTACTATGAAGTCACCGGCAGCGGTCCTGCATTGCTGTTCGCCCATGGGCTCGGCGGCAATCACCTGAGCTGGTGGCAGCAGGTCGCGCACTTCGCGCCGCACTACACCTGTGTGACGTTCGCGCACCGCGGCTTTGCGCCCTCCGATGCGATCCCAGACGGCCCCGACCCGGCGGACTATGCCGGTGACCTTGCTGCTCTCATCGAGCATCTGGAGCTTCCCGATGTCCGACTGGTGGGACAGTCGATGGGCGGCTGGACGATGCTCGAATACGCGCTCGCCCATCCCGATACGGTTAAGGCGCTGGTGTTGAGTTCGACGTCCGGCACGCTCGACCGTCGCGGCAGCGATCCGTCGGGCGGGCGCGATTACGATGCGTGGCTGAAGGACGCCGACGCCAAGATTGCCGACGGCATGGCCAAAGGCATTCATCCGGCTGTCGGCGTATCGGCTGCCGAACGTTGGCCGGCGCTTCACCTTCTCTACCGCAGCATCGACGAGATGGCCGGTGCGCTCGACAAGGCGAAACTGCGCGAGGGCCTGCGCCGCACGGCAACGCGCACGCTCGCCGACCTGAAGGCGTTCCGCGTGCCGACCTTGCTGATCGCCGGCGGCGAAGACACGGTCTTCCCAGCTTTCCTCGCAAGCGCCATCGCGGCAAACCTGCCCTGCGGCGAAGCCGAGATAATCTCGGACTCCGGCCACTCGCCATACTTCGAGCAGGCCGCTACGTTCAACGCACGGGTCGACGCGTTCCTCGCGCGACAGCGCTGACAAAAAGGGGAATGAGTTGTTGCAGCTTGGTCGTTTTCCACGCGTCCGTCTTGGGCACCTGCCGACGCCGCTCGAACCCATGACACGCCTCACCGACCGGCTCGGCGGCCCGCGCCTCTGGATCAAGCGCGACGACTGCACCGGACTAGCGACCGGCGGCAACAAGACCCGCAAGCTCGAATACCTGGTCGCCGATGCCGTGAGCCAAGGCGCCGATACGCTGATCACCCTGGGCGCGCTTCAATCGAACCATGCCCGGCAAACCGCAGCGGCGGCCGCCAAGCTAGGCCTGAAATGCGTTCTCGTCCTCGAAGAGCGTGTCTCGCAGCCGACCGACGCCTATCGCCACAACGGCAATATCCTGCTCGACCGGCTGCTCGGAGCGACGCTGAAGTACGTGCCGCGCGATACACAGATGGCGGAAGCCGGCGAACGCGCGGCGGACGACGTACGCCGCGCCGGCGGCAAGCCCTACATCATCCCGGTCGGCGGCTCGAACCCGATCGGCGCGCTGGGCTATGTCGGCTGCGCCGTAGAAATCCTGCAGCAGGCAGCCGATCTCGGCATCCGCGTCGACCGGGTTGTCCATGCCACGGGCAGCAACGGTACGCAGGCCGGCCTGGTCGCCGGCTTCGACGGCGTGCGAAGCGGCGTGCGTGTGCTCGGCATCACCGTCGGCCGGTCCCGCAGCGTCCAGGAGAAGGGTGTTGCCGCCCTGGTCGACGAGACCTGGGTGCATCTCGGCCTCAAGGGCGCGGCGCCGCACGACAATATCGAAGCCAATGACGGCTATTTCGGCGAGGCCTATGGCGTGCCGACGCCGGCCATGAAGGAAGCGGTCCAGCTCCTGGCCGAAACCGAGTCCCTGCTGCTGGACCCTGTTTATTCCGGCAAGGCGATGTCGGGCCTGATCGACCTGATCCGCAAGGGCACGTTCGGCAAAGACGAAAACATCGTGTTCATTCACACGGGCGGCCAGGCCGGACTCTTTGCCTACGAACCCGCTTTCGCGGCCTGAGGGAGGAGACTGTGTCCAGGGACAATCCGCGGATCGCCGTTCTCGGCTTCGCCATCGAGTGCAATCGGTTCGCGCCGGTCACGACGGCGGAAGATTTCGAGCATGACGCCGACATCCGCGGCAACCGCATCGTGAGCGAAGCCCGCTCGGGCAAGTCGATCACCCTGCCCGACCTGCCGGGCTTCTTTACGGAGATGGACCGCACCGGCGACTGGACACCCGTCCCGCTGCGCGTCGCCCTCGCCCAGCCCGGCGGCCCGGTCGAGGAGAACTTCTTCAAAGCCTATCTTACCGAGATCGAGGCCAGCCTGAAATCGGTGCTGCCGGTCGACGGCATCTTCGTTGCCTGCCATGGCGCGGCGCTGGCCGAAGGCACGGATGATCCCGACGGCGACCTGTTCGAACTGCTGCGCCGCGTGGCCGGCCCCGATGTGCCGATCGCCGCGGTGTTCGACCTGCACGCCAACGTCTCGCGCCGGATGACCGACAATCTCGACGTCTTCGTGGGCTATCTGGAGAACCCGCACATCGACATCTACGAGCGCGGCGTCGAAGCGGCCAAGCACATGCGCGAGCTGCTGGCGGGAACGCGCACGGCTGTCGAGATGGTCAAGATTCCGCTGGTGCCGCCGCAGATCGCCCTGCTGACGGCGCGCGGCCCCTACGCCGATCTGATCAAGTACGGCCAAACCAAGGTCGGCGGCGATATCCTGAACGTGTCGGTGATGGCCGGCTTTGCCTACAGCGACAGCCCGAAGAACGGCCTCACCGCCGTGGTGACGGCGCGCAACGGCAATCGCCAGGCCGCCGCCGACCTGTCGCTCGATATCGCCAAGCGCGCCTGGGGCATGAAAGAGCGCTTCAAGCGCGCAATGATGTCGCTGGGCGATGCCGTCCAGCTCGCCGTCTCGGTCGGCCGCGACCGACGTCGCAAGCCGATCATTCTCGCAGACGTCGCCGACAATCCCGGCGGCGGCGGTCGCGGCAACACGACCTATCTGCTGCGCGCGCTCAAGGGCGGCAAGGCGCAGGGTGTCTTCTTCGGCGTCTTCAACGACGCCGCCCTCGCCGCCAAGGCGCACGAGCTGGGCGAAGGCGCGATCTTCACGGCCTCGTTCAACACCCAGGAACACCAGGAATTCTCGCTGCCCTTCGACTGCGAAGCGAAGGTCATCAAGCTGTCGGACGGCAAGTTCGTCGGCCGTCGCGGCGTGCTGAGAAATGTCTCGTCCGACATGGGCCCATCGGCGCTGCTCGACCTCGGCGGCATCCTGGTGGTGGTCATCAGCATCCGCTGCCAGTGCATGGACCCGCGCCAGTTCGAGATCTTCGACCTCGACATCTCCCAGGCGAGGGTTGTGGTCGTGAAGAGCCGCGGCCATTTCCGCGGCGGATTCGACGAGTTTTTCAAGCCCGAACAGATCTACGAAGTGGACTGCCCGGGCTTGACGTCCCCGGTCCTGGCGAACTTCACCTGGACCAAGCTACCGCGGCCGGTCTACCCGCTCGACGAGGAGACGACCTGGAGTCCACCCGAACGGGGTTAGGATCCGCGTTGCCGAAGGAGGTTCCGGCAAGCACCCCGGTCACGCCTCCGGGATAGGGCCGCCGCCGTTCGGCATCGGTCGACCGGAGTCGCGCCATTCGACGGCCGCGTGAAAACCGCGCTGTTCCGCGAACTCCTTGAACCAGCGCCCCTCGGCCGAGTGGCGCGTGATGCCGTCGAACAGCGTCGCCAGCGTTTGCGTCGAGCGCAGCCCCATATTGTCGAGGGCCTGATTAACCATCAGCTTCTGCATCGCCAGATGATTGGTGGGCACCGAAGCGATTCGGTCGGCGAGCGCTTCGACCCGCGCGTCGAGCTGATCGGCCGGCACGGCTTCGAGCACGAGCCCCCATTCGGCCGCCGTACGGCCGTCGATCTTATCGCCGGTCAACAGCATGCGCTTGGCGCGCTCGACACCCAGGCGATAGACCCACATCGCCGTTGTCGGGCATCCCCAGATGCGCGCCGGCATGTAACCGATCTTGGCATCCTCGGCCATGACCACCAGATCGCAACTCAGCGCGATGTCGCTGCCGCCGGCGACAGCGTAGCCGTGAATCTTGCAGATCGACGGCGTGAGCGAGCGGAACAATGAGAAGAAGTCCTCGGTATTGCGGCTCATCCCGCGATAGTCGCGAATCGCATCCCACGAGGGACCGACCTGGTTCCACTCGCTGTTGCCTTCCTCGGCGAACTTCTTCAGGTCATAGCCCGCACAGAAAGCGGGACCATCCCCGGCGAGGATGATGACGTGCACGTCGGGATCTGCGTCGGCGCGCTCGACCGCCGCGCGAATCTCGCGAGGCATGCGATCGTCGATGGCGTTGAGCCGGTCGGGTCGCGAAAGCGTAATGTAAGCCTTGCGGTCCCGCGATTCGTAACGAAGCGTCTGAAAGTCAGTCATTGATGGCCTTTCTGGGTTTGGACGCGGTCGACGAAATCCGGGCTGTCGGCTTTTGATCCAGCAGAAGACGAACGACCCTGATCCATTCTTCAAGCAGGTGGTTGCGATGCGCGCGATTGCGGCGCAGCACACCGGCCAGAGCGAGGCCGCGCACGAACTCGATCGTCAGAGCGGCGACGGTTGTATAGGCGGGGTGCTCGCGCAACGGCCCGAAGAGGTCGCCGACGACGCGTTCGAGATCGCGGCGCGCACGGCTTTCGGCGACGCGAAGGCTTGCGTGCAACTGCTGATCGGTTCGGGCCACGGCCCACAGCTCCAGTTCGGCCAGATAGGCCGGCTGGGCGAAGGCATCGGCCAGGGCGCGGGTCGCGCGGTCGATCGGATCGACGATATCGGTATGAGACGCCTGCGCGTCGCGCGCGGCGCTCTCGTTGCGACGCACCAGTTCGTCGACCGTCGCCGCCAGCAACTCTGCATGGGTCGGAAAGTGGTGAAGCAGCGCACCACGGCTCACCCCGGCGCGCTTCTGGACGGCGACCGTCGTGGTTGCCGCAGTACCCTCTTCCACGAGCGAAGCAACCGCCGCATCGAGGATCCGCCGATGCGTCGCCTCGTGCCGAGAAGCACGGGTTGAAAGACCGGATTTCCTTTTTGCCGCCATGCGCTATGGCCCTTGTTGTCTAACAGTCACTCCTGACTGTCAAAAATCATCTGACGGTCAAGAGTGACTGTCAAGCCATGCGCCTATGGCCGAGCCCGCCCGCGCCGGCTTCGAGCGTCCTGCTTTCCTTAGCTTTCCCTCAGGTCGCAGCGCTCCCGGCACGTCCCCGAGGCAAACGCCTGCACCTGCCGGGCCGTCCTCGCCCCGCCGATGCGCCTCAGCGATCGGGCAGCGGGATGAATTCGTCGTCGCCCGGAACCTTGCCCATGCGCTGGTCGCGCCAGTCCGCCTTGGCCTTCTCGATCCGCTCCTTGTCCGAGGAAACGAAGTTCCACCAGATATGACGCGGCCCGTCCATGGTGGCACCGCCCAGCAGCATGGCCTTCGCACCCTGTGGCCCGGCAATCGCCTCGACGGTCTGCCCCGGCGCCAGCACCGCAAGATCGCCGACCAGAAGCTGGCGATCGCCGACCGTCAGCGCGCCGTCGGCAATGTAGACCGCACGCTCCTGATGGTCCGGCGTGACCGTGAGCTTGGCGCCGGCCGCCGCTTCGACGCCGACATAGAAGATCGGCGAGAAATGCGTGGTGGGCGCAATGCGGCCGGCATAGGTGCCGACGATCAGCCGCTGCGCCGTACCGCCCTCCTGCCAGGCCGGCAGCCGCGCCGCCTCGACATGCTCGAAGGCGGGAGCGGTTTCCTCGTGCGTCTTGGGCAGCGCCACCCAGGTCTGGACGCCGTGCATGCGAAAGCCGGTGGCGCGCATCTCGGGTTCGGTGCGCTCGCTGTGCACGATGCCGCTGCCGGCCGTCATCCAGTTGACGTCGCCCGGCCGAATCGCCTGCGCATAGCCCAGGCTGTCGCGATGAAAGATCCCGCCATCGAACAGATACGTGACTGTGGCGAGGCCGATATGGGGATGCGGCCGCACTTCCATGCCGCCACCGACCGGCACGTCCATCGGTCCGAAATGGTCGAGGAAGATGAACGGCCCGACCATCCGGCGCTTCACGCTGGGCAGTACGCGCCGCACGGCGAAGCCGCCGCCGAGATCGTGGGCCCGGCCCTGCACCAGCAACTCGATCGGATCGGACATCTTGTTCTCCCTCTACGCCTGTGCTGCAACGACCGGCCATGACCGATCCCGTACGCGACCTCTCGCCATTCTTCGCGCCCAGCAGCGTCGCTGTCGTCGGCGCGGGCGAGCGCCCTACCTCGTCAGGCGGCGCCGTCATGCAGATGCTCCGCCAAGCCGGTTATGGCGGAAGGGTCGTGCCGGTCAATCCCAGGGGCGGCACGATATTCGGTTACGAATCGGTGACCTCTATCTCGGCAATCGACCGGCCGGTCGATCTCGCAGTGATCGTCATCCGGCCCGAGGCCATCCTCGACGCCGTCGGCGAGGCCGCCGATCGCGGCATCCGTAACCTGCTGATCCTTCCGGGCGGGTTTGCGGAAGCGGGCCCGGTCGGTGTGGCGCGCAATGAAGCGCTGCTCACGCTGGCCGCCCGGCGCGGTCTCACGGTCGCCGGGCCAAATTGCGCCGGCATCGTTCACCTCGATCCGGCACGGCGCTTTGCCGCCACCTTCCTGCGCGACCTGCCGCCGGGCAATGTCGCCGGCGCCAGGCATGGGCTCGCCTTTATCTCGCAGTCCGGCGCCCTGGCCGAAGAGTTCATCGACAAGGCCAATGCACGCGGTCTGCCGTTGATGTCGGTCGTCTCGGTCGGCAATGCGGTGCACCTGGGGGTCGAGGACTATCTCGGCTGGCTGGGTGACCGGCCGGAGATCGGAGCTGCGCTGCTCTATGTCGAATCGATCGACGACCACGAGCGTTTCCGGGCCATCGCGCGACAAGTGGCGGCGAAGAAGCCCGTCGTGGCGTTGTTCGGCGGCCGCACCGAGATCGGCGGCCGGGCGGCAGGCGCCCATACCGGCGCGGTCGCCAACGACGATGCCGCCATCGAAGCTTTCTGTGCCTCCTGCGGCATCGTCCGCGTCACCAGCCTGCGGCGGCTGCTGATCGCGGCCAAGGCGTTCGGCTGCTTTCCGCAGGGCCTGGGC
This sequence comes from Reyranella massiliensis 521, assembly GCF_000312425.1. Lineage (GTDB taxonomy): Bacteria > Pseudomonadota > Alphaproteobacteria > Reyranellales > Reyranellaceae > Reyranella > Reyranella massiliensis. Next base: position 3,173,230 of record NZ_HE997181.1, read on the forward strand.
CGCCGAGCCCTGATCCTCTCAAACTCGGGTGGGCCCGGTGTGCTTTGCGCCGACCGCGCCGCCCTCGAAGGGCTCGACCTGGCGGCCCTGCCGCCGGAAATGGGCGACGTGCTGCGCCAGCAGCTGCCGGCCGAAGCTTCGGTCGCCAATCCGGTCGACCTGCTGGCCGATGCTCGCGAGGATAGGTTCGGACTGACCCTGGAAGCCGCGATGACTCATGGCGCCCGTGCCTACGACATGATCCTGATGATCCATGTCGTGCCCTTCATGGTCGATGCCCAGCCGGTCATCGAGCGGCTGGCGGAGCTGGCTGCGGACGCCCGCCTACCTTTGATGCACAGCATGATGGGAACCCTGCCGGGCAAGACCGACTGGTTCGCCACGATGGAACGCACCGGAGTGCCGATGTTCAACGACGTCGAGGAAATGGCCGAAGCCGCCGGGCTGCTGGCATCCTACCCATCTCTTCGCAGTGCAGCAAACGCAGCATCCGTGAGTGATTTACCCCCTGTGACATTTAAAAGTCGAAAGACGCCTTGAGAGGAAAAATCCTTCATTAACAATTATTTAACCCCTCTTTCACGGGTGTTGCATTTTTGCAACTTTTTGTTGGACTTGTAAGTTTTCGGTGGCCAGTATTGCCCCAAGCGGGGCACGCGGGGGCATCGGCTTCGGGGGAAGGCGGTGATCGCTATCAGCCTCAGTTGTCAATGAGTAGCGTTCTAATGGAGAACGGGAGAGGCCAATGGCGTTTACGATGACGCGTCACAAACGCGCCCACCGCTGGCGAACCGTCCGCAGCTTTCTGGTAGCAACCCTCGCACTTTCCGCTGCTAGTGCAGTAGACGCCACCGGGGCGATGGCCCAGGTGAAGGCCCCGCAAAAGAAACAGCTCAAGCCGGCGCCCCAGCGGTCTGTGGCTCCCGCCCCCAGCGAAGACGTCCGGTCCTTCTCGGTAGCGGCCGAGGGCTCGGTCGCTCAACAACTTCTCACCCTCCAGGTCGACCCGGCCGATGCCGAAGCGGCCGCCACGGCCGTCAACAAGGCGCTGAGCACGCCGGAGGTGAAGGCTGCCTCGTCTGGCCGTGCCGTGCTGGAGGCCCAGGGAGCCGGCCAGCCCAAGCGGCTTGTGTCGCTTCAGCTCTATTCCAACACCTCGCTCGCCGTCGAACTCGCGCGCGGCACCGATGGCAGCTTCGGCTACAAGCTCGCCCCCAATGCCACCAGGGATGACGACGAGCGTGTTTCGAGCGTCCCCAGCACGGCTGCGGCCGCGCTCCCCGCGGGTCCCGGCGCCCGCTCGCTGGTCGCGGATTCGATCAAGACGGTCAAGGCCAGCCCGACCACCCTCGCGGGCGTGCTTGCCCCTTCCGGCGCCGCCCCGGCATCGGTCAGGGAACTCACGCAGGCCCTGGCCGGCTTCACGTCGGCATCGGCCAAGATCGACATCGTGCAGGGCCGCACGGTCGACGGCGCGCCGCGCGTGCTCGTAGCAAGTCTGAACGACGGCAAGACCCGTCAGTCCTTCTGGTGGTTTGCCCCTCCCAATCAGCCCGAGGGCTGGTTTGACGATCAGGGCAAGCGTCTGGGCGGCACGGCGCTCACCGATCCGCGGCCGGGCGCCCGCATGTCGTCGCCCTTCGGTACACGCTACTACTATGGCCGCAAGAGCGGCAGCGGCTTCCATAACGGCATCGACTACGAAGGCAAGGTCGGCGAGCCGATCTATGCGGCGGCCGATGGCGTCATCAACCACCAGGGCTGGTACTTCAACTACGGGCGCACGGTGAAGATCAGCCACGCCGAGAGCTTCGAAACGCTCTACGCCCACATGTCGCGCTTCGCCGACGGCATGGGCCCCGGCACCCGCGTCCGCAAGGGCGACCTGATCGGCTATGTCGGTTCGACCGGCCGGTCGACTGGCCCGCACCTGCACTTCTCGGTCATCGTGAACGGCCAGTTCGTCAATCCCCAGCCCTATGTCTCCGAAAATGGCGGCCACGGCGCCCTGGCCGGCGAGTCGCTGGTCGCCTACCGGCAATGGCAGGGCGAGGTGAAGCGCGCTGCCGACAAGGGCCGCAAGGGGGGCTTCTTCGGCCGGGCGGACAACGACGCCTGGTCGACCAATCCCTTCGCCTCGAACGCGGCGGACCGCCTCTAAACCGCCACAGTCGGACGTGCGCCGCCGTTGCGCGTGCGCATTGGTTCGCCTAGGAATTGCGCATCGCGCCTGAACGGCCACGCAAGGTGGCCGACGGACGCCAGAGGCAACCACGAGGGAACGAAACAATGCTGAAGAAGTATATGGCCGCCGGCGCGATCGCCGTCGGGCTGGTCGGTGTCGCCGGAACGGCGCAAGCCGGTAAGGATCTCGATGCCGTCAAGGCGCGCGGCCAGCTCATCTGTGGCGTCAGCACCGGCGTCGCAGGCTTTGCGTCGGCCGACAGCCAGGGCAAGTGGACAGGTATCGACGTCGATGTCTGCCGCGCCGTGTCGGCCGCGATCTTCGGTGATTCCGAGAAGGTGAAGTACGTGCCGACCACCGCCCAGCAGCGCTTCACGGCCCTGCAGTCGGGTGAGGTCGACCTGCTCGCCCGCACCACGACCTACACGCTGACCCGCGATACCGCGCTCGGCTTCGACTTCACCGGCGTCAACTACTACGACGGCCAGGGCTTCATGGTGAACAAGAAGCTCGGCGTGAAGAGCGCCAAGGAACTGAACGGTGCGACGGTTTGCGTGCAGCCCGGCACCACCACCGAATTGAATCTCGCCGACTACTTCCGCACCAACAAGATGACCTTCAAGCCGGTCGTCATCGAGAAGATCGAAGAAGTCCGTGCGGCCTTCTTCGCCGGCCGCTGCGACGTGTTCACCACGGACGCCTCGGGCCTCTATGCGACCCGTGCTGCCAACGCTCCGACGCCGGATGACTACATCATCCTGCCGGAGATCATCTCCAAGGAGCCGCTGGGCCCCGTCGTGCGCCACGGCGACAACCAATTCGCCGATATCGTGCGCTGGGCCCTCTACGCCATGATCGAGGCCGAGGAATACGGCATCACGTCCAAGAACGTCGACGAGATGCTGAAGTCCGAGAACCCCAGCATCAAGCGCATCCTCGGCGTCACGCCGGGCATGGGCAAGGCGCTCGGCGTCGACGAGAAGTGGGTCTACAACATCGTCAAGCAGGTCGGAAACTACGGCGAAAGCTTCGACCGCAACGTCGGCATGGGCTCGCCGCTCAAGATCGCCCGCGGCCAGAACGCGCTGTGGACCCAGGGTGGCCTGCAGTACGCCCCGCCGATCCGCTAAGACACACGCGACATCCTCACGACGAACCGCCGCCCGAAAGGGCGGCGGTTTTCATTTGGCCTATTGCAATTATTCGATGGAAGATCGAGAGGGACGTAGGGGAGCGAGTTGGGTGAGCAATGCGTAGATTGGCTGCGTGGGTCGCCATCGGGCTGGTTGTCGCCGCGTTCGGTAGCGTACGCCTGGCCCAGGCCGGCAAGGATCTGGATAACGTCAGGATACGAGGCACTCTTGCCTGCGGGCTCGGGACCGGCCTCCCGGGCTTCGAATTCCTCGACAGCCAGGGCAACTGGCGGGGCCTTGCCGTCGATGTCTGTCGCGCCGCCGCCGTCGCCCTGTTCGGCGATATCGGCAAAGTGAAATACGTGCCGACCAATGCCCAGCATCGGTTCACCGTGCTGCAGGCGGGCGAGGTCGACATGCTTCTGGGCAACGCCACCCAGACCCTCGTCCGCGATACCGCCCTCGGCCTCGACTTCACCGGCATCTACTACTACGGCGGCCAGGGTTTCATGGTGCCGAAGAAGATCGGCGTAAAGAGCGCCAGGGAGCTGAGCGGCGCATCGATCTGTGTCACCGCGGGCACCACGACGGAGCTCAATCTCGCCGACTACTTCCGCACCAACAGGATGACTTTCAAGCCGGTCATCCTCGAAAAGGTCGAGGAAGTACGGGCCGCCTTCTTCGCCGGCCGCTGCGATGTCTATACCGCCGATGTCGCGAGCCTTGCCGCGACCCGTGCGACGACCGCCGCCAATCCCGAGGACTACGCCATCCTGCCGGAGATCATCTCCAAAGACCCCGCCGGCGCGATGGTGCGCCACGGCGACAATCAATTCGCCGACATTGTGCGGTGGTCGCTCTACGCCATGATCGAGGCCGAGGAGTACGGCATCACATCCGGGAACGTCGACGAAATGCTGAAGAGCGACAATCCCGCGATCAAGCGCCTGCTCGGCGTGACACCGGGCATGGGCAAGGCGCTCGGTGTCGACGAAAAGTGGGCCTACAACATCATCAAGCAGGTCGGGAACTACGGCGAGATCTTCGAGCGCAATCTCGGCTCGGGTTCACCTCTCAAGCTGGCCCGAGGCCAGAATGCGCTGTGGACACAGGGCGGCCTGCAGTACGCCCCACCCGTCCGCTGACGGATCCGTCCGTCCCAGGTCAACAGCAATCCGCCGCCTGAAGGGGTGGCGGTTTTCATTTGGCCTATTGCTTGCAAGCGTGCCGAAGCGGAGACTGGCATCAAGGGAAAGAAATAAAAGGGGGTTTCGTTCAATGCAGGCTAGACTCATTGCGGCTGCCGTCGGCTTGGCTGCCATCGTCCTCGGTGCCACTGGTCCCGCCCACGCGGGCAAGGATCTCGACGCCGTCAAAGCGCGCGGCATGGTGAACTGCGGCGTGGGGACCGGCACCGCCGGCTATATGATCGCCGACAGCCAGGGCAAGTGGCGCGGCCTGTCGGTGGATGTCTGTCGTGCCGTCGCAGCTGCGATCTTCGGCGATGCCGAGAAAGTCAGGTACATCCCGCTCACCTCGCAGCAGCGCTTTACGGCCCTGCAGTCGGGCGAGGTCGACATGACCATGGGTAACGCGACCTACACGCTGACGCGCGATACTGCGCTCGGCTTCGATTTCACCGGCGTCTACTACTATGACGGTCAAGGCTTTCTCGTGCCGAAGAAGCTCGGTGTGAAGAGCGCCAAGGAACTGAACGGCGCCACGATCTGCGTCGCGCCCGGAACCACCACCGAGCTCAACCTCGCCGACTACTTCCGCACCAACAAGATGACCTTCAAGCCGGTCGTCATCGAGAAGGTCGACGAGATCCGGGCCGCGTTCTTCTCAGGCCGGTGCGACGTCTATACGACCGATGCCTCGAGCCTCGCCGCGACCCGGGCCGCGAACGTGCCCGCGCCACAGACGATCGACGACTACATGATCCTGCCGGAGATCATCTCCAAGGAGCCGCTGGGTCCCGTCGTGCGCCACGGCGACAATCAATTCGCCGACATCGTGCGCTGGGCCCTCTACGCCATGATCGAGGCCGAGGAATACGGCATCACGTCCAAGAACGTCGACGAAATGCTGAAGTCCGAGAACCCCAGCATCAAGCGCATCCTCGGCGTCACGCCGGGCATGGGCAAGGCGCTCGGCGTCGACGAGAAGTGGGTCTACAACATCGTCAAGCAGGTCGGAAACTACGGCGAAAGCTTCGACCGCAACGTCGGCATGGGCTCGCCGCTCAAGATCGCCCGCGGCCAGAACGCGCTGTGGACCCAGGGTGGCCTGCAATACGCCCCGCCCATCCGTTAAAAAAGGCCTGGATATCAGACCGAACGGCCTCGATTTGTCCCGTTGCAAGTGGGTAATTCCTACCTACACTGCGGTCAAATCGAGGCGAGCATGCCGAACGACGCGGGCCAACCGCGGTAGTCAGGGGGAATAGCGTATGGCAGTCGAGACACTCGGCTCTGCGCCGCGACGAACCAGAGTAGCGCCGTGGAACGATCCGGTCATCCGTGGCTGGGTGTTCCAGATCGTCGTTGTCGGTCTCGTCGGGCTTCTGGCCTGGTATCTCGTCAGCAACACCATGGAAAACCTCGCGCGCCAGAAGATCGCGAGCGGTTTCCACTATCTCGAACGCGAGGCTGGCTTCGAGATCGGCGATACGATGATCGAGTATTCGCCGGCCAGCACCTACGCCCGTGCGATCTGGGTCGGCATCCTCAATACGCTGCGTGTCGCCGTCCTCGGGATCATCCTGTCGACCCTCCTCGGCACCCTGATCGGTGTCGGAAGGCTATCCCCCAACTGGTTGTTGAGCCGCATCTGCTCCTGGTACGTCGAGGCCTTCCGCAACGTGCCGCTGCTGCTCTGGCTGTTCCTGTTCTACAAGCTGATCAGCGAGGCTTTCCCCGGACCGCGCCAGGCGATCTCCATGCTGTGGAACTCGGTGTTCCTCAGCAATCGCGGCGTCTACTTCCCTGTACCGATGGCCGACCCGATCCATAAGTGGATGGGCTTGGCGTTCCTGGTCGGCATCGCGGCTGCGTTCTTCATCAATCGCTGGGCCAAGAAGCGCCAGGCCGCAACAGGCCAGCCCTTCCCGATCATGTCGGTGACGCTCGGCGCCATCATCGGCCTTCCCTTCCTGGTTTGGCTGGCCGGCGGTGCGCCCAGCCACATGAGCTGGCCGGAGCTCAAGGGCTTCAACTTCGTGGGCGGCACCGTCATCCAGCCGGAGTTCACCGCCCTGCTGGTCGGCCTGGTGCTCTACACCTCGGCCTTCGTCGCCGAGATCGTGCGCTCGGGCATCCTCGCCCTGCACAAGGGCCAAAGCGAAGCCGCCGCGGCCCTCGGCCTGTCGCGCGGCCAGTCCATGCGTCTGGTGCTGCTGCCGCAGGCGCTGCGCGTCATCGTGCCGCCGATGACCAGCCAGTATCTCAACATCACCAAGAACAGCTCGCTGGCCATCGCCATCGGCTATCCCGACCTGGTCGCCTCCGTGAACGTCACGATCAACCAGACCGGCCAGGCGATCGAGAACGTCCTGATCATCATGGCGGCCTATCTCTCGGTCAGCCTGTCGATCTCGGCGTTCATGAACTGGTACAACAAACGCATCGCCCTGACGGAGCGCTGAGCATGACCGACATGCCAGTTGGCGAACGCCAGCAACTCGCCCCTCCCTCGGACGACTCCGGCATCCTGGGCTGGATGCGCAAGAACCTGTTTTCGAGCTGGGGCAACGGCCTCACGACGATCGTCCTGATCGTCGCCATGGTCTGGATCCTCTCCGGGTTCCTGGAGTGGGCGCTCTTCACCGCCAACTTCACGGCGACGACCGGCAGCGAATGCCGCGGCGGGGGCGCCTGCTGGGCCCTGATCCGCGAGAAGTTCCGCTACATCTTCTTCGGCTCGTTCCCGTACGAACAGCACTGGCGGCCGCTGTTTGCCGTCATCGCCATGCTCGCGATGCTGGTGCTGAGCGCCGACCGCCGCATGTGGAACTGGCGCCTGCTGGTAATCTGGGGCGTGGGCTCCTTCATCACCTTCCTGCTGATGTTCGGCCAGCTCCACATTCCGCTGAGCCTCTTCCTCGTTGTCGCCTTGGTGGTCGGCGGGATCGGCCTCGCCATGCGCAAAGGCGTTGCGGGCGCGGCCGAGATGAACGCCTACTGGGCCGCCGCCGCCATCGGCGCCATCGGGCTGGCTCTGCGCTTCCTTGGCATCCTGCCGGCGTGGAGCCTCGCCATCGCGCCCTTGAGCTATGTCGAGACCAGCCTGTGGGGTGGCCTGCCTGTCACTTTGATCCTGGCGACCTACGGCCTGCTCTTTGCCTTCCCCTACGGCGTCCTGCTGGCGCTGGGCCGGCGGTCCAACCTGCCGCTGGTCAAGGGCCTGTGCGTGGGTTTCATCGAGCTGATCCGCGGCGTGCCCCTGATCAGCCTCCTGATCATGGCCTCGGTGATGCTGCCGCTGTTCCTGCCCTCGGGCACGACCATCGACAAGTTCCTGCGCGCCCAGGTCGCCGTCATCCTGTTCGCCGGCGCCTATATCGCCGAGGTCATCCGCGGCGGCCTGCAGTCGCTGCCCAAAGGCCAGTTCGAGGCCGCCGACGCGATGGGCCTCAACTATCCGCAGAAGACATTGCTGATCATCCTGCCGCAGGCGCTGCGCGTGGTGATCCCGCCGCTTATCAACACCTTCATCGGCTTCTTCAAGGACACGTCGCTGGTGCTGATCATCGGCATCTTCGACTTCCTCAACACGGCGAACCAGGCGCTGGTCGATCCCAACTGGGCCGGCTTCCCCGGCGAGGTCTACCTGTTCGCGGCCTTCGTCTACTTCATCTTCTGTTACTCGATGTCGCGATACAGCAAGTACCTCGAAGTCGAACTCAACAAGGGTACGCGCCGCTAGGCGCCGTCAGGGAGCATTTCATGGCCGCAACAGCCGCGCGCGATCTGTCGTCGGTGTCCTCGGTGATCCAGCTCAAGGGCGTCAACAAGTGGTTCGGGCAGTTCCATGTCCTGACCGATATCAATCTCGACGTGAAGGAAGGCGAGAAGATCGTCATCTGCGGACCGTCGGGCTCGGGCAAGTCGACCCTGATCCGCTGCATCAACCGTCTGGAGGAGCATCAGCAGGGCGACATCGTCGTGCACGGCGTCACGCTTTCCAACGACGTAAAGAACATCGAGGCGATCCGCCGCGAGGTCGGCATGGTGTTTCAGTCGTTCAACCTCTTCCCGCACCTCACGATCCTCGACAATCTTACCCTCGCGCCGATCTGGGTGAAGAAGATGCCGAAGAAGGACGCCGAGGAAATCGCCATGGGGCTGCTGAAGCGCGTGCGCATTCCCGAACAGGCGCTGAAGTATCCCGGCCAGCTCTCGGGCGGCCAGCAGCAGCGCGTTGCAATCGCCCGGGCGCTCTGCATGCGCCCCAAGATCATGCTTTTCGACGAGCCGACCTCGGCGCTCGATCCCGAGATGGTGAAGGAAGTGCTCGACGTGATGATCGAGCTGGCGCGCGAGGGCATGACCATGCTCTGCGTTACCCACGAGATGGGCTTCGCCCGCGCCGTCGCCGACCGTGTGATCTTCATGGATCGTGGCGAAATCGTGGAACAGAACGAGCCAGAGGAATTCTTCGCCAATCCCAGGAACGAGCGCACCAAGCTCTTCCTCGGCCAGATCCTCCATCACTGACAATAGGAGGTGGCGCCTTGGCGCCGCCCAGATCGGCCGCTAGGAATACGATCCCATGAGGATCCTCGTCACGGGCGGCGCCGGCTTCATTGGTTCGGCCGTCGTCCGCCACATCATCCGCGACACCGACTGGTCGGTCGCCAACGTCGACAAGCTCACTTATGCGGGCAATCTCGAATCGCTGGCCGAGGCCGGGGCGAGCAACCGCCATCGCCACTACAAGACCGACATTCGCGACCGCCCGGCCCTCACCGCGATCTTCGCCGAGTTCCAGCCCGACGCCGTGTTGCACCTCGCCGCCGAAAGCCATGTCGATCGCTCGATCGACGGCGCGGCTCCCTTCATCGAGACGAACGTCGGCGGCACCTACGTGCTGCTGGATGCGACCCTTGCCTACTGGCGCACGCTCGACGAGGCGGCCCGCGCCCGCTTCCGCTTCCAGCACATCTCGACCGACGAGGTGTTCGGATCGCTCGGCCCCACGGGCAAGTTCACCGAGACCACGCCCTACGCTCCCAACTCGCCCTACTCCGCCAGCAAGGCGGCGTCGGACCATCTGGTACGAGCATGGCACCATACGTATGGCCTGCCGACGCTCGCCACCAACTGCTCGAACAATTACGGCCCCTATCACTTCCCGGAGAAACTGATCCCGCTGGTGATCATCCGTGCGCTGCGCGGCGAGAGCCTGCCGGTCTACGGCAAGGGCGAGAACGTGCGCGACTGGCTGCATGTCGAGGACCATGCCGAGGCGCTGACCCTGGTCCTGCGCAAGGGTCGGCCGGGCGAGACCTACAATGTCGGCGGCGACAGCGAGCGGCGGAACATCGACGTGGTGCTCGGCATCTGCCGCCTGCTCGACGAGATGCTGCCCAACAGCACGACCCGCCCTCATGAAAAGCTGATCCAGTTCGTGACCGACCGGCCCGGTCACGATGCGCGCTACGCCATCGATGCCAGCAAGATCAAGACCGAGCTGGGCTGGCGGCCGCGCCATGATTTCGATGCCGGGTTGCGCAGCACCGTACGCTGGTTCCTCGAGAACCGCGGCTGGTGGGAGCGGGTCATGAGCGGTGCCTATCGCGGCGAGAGGCTCGGACTGACCGGCTAGAAAGCGGCGCTCCCGTCGTGCAATCGATTGCAGGCGGTTGGTCCGCTGCCGCACACATTGATGTCGCCGAATAGCGAAGCCTGCGCTTTCGGTCGCAACCGGCCGGGCGTGCTCGTGTTGATCTCCTGACAGCAAAGGAGACCGCCATGAGACCCGTTCTTCGCATCGTCGCGGCGGTGGCGCTCACCGCTTCCGTTGCAGCCTGCGCGTCCGATCCCTATTACGCGCGCAACAACTACAACTACGGTTACTCTGCGCCGGGCTACGCGTACTCGGCGCCGGCCTATTACCGTTCGCCGGCCTACTACCAGACGACAACCTATTCGTATTCCTCGCCGCAGAGGAACGGCTACAGTTCGTACTGGGACTACCAGCGCAACTATCGGGGTATCCACCCTGGTCCGGAGATGTAGAGGGGATGCCGAAAAGCGAGGTCAGGTGCGCAGTGTCTCGCGCACCACCTTCGCGACCGCATCGACGGCCTCAATCGGCATGTGCGGCCCCATGGGCAGGCTGAGCACCGTCTCGGCCAGCTCCTCCGCCAGCGGATAGCTGCCCTTGCCCTGTCCCAGGTCGGCATAGGCCTGCTGCAGATGCGGCGGGATGGGATAGTGGATCAGCGACCCGATGCCCTGCTTCTCCAGCGCCTTGACGAGGTCGGCGCGGCGGTTGGTGCGCACGACGTAGAGGTGCCAGACGGGTTCGGCCCATTGCGGCACCCTCGGCAAGCCAAGTCCCGGAATGTCGGCCAGCTTGTCGTCGTAGCGTGCCGCAATCGCCCGCCGGCGTTCGTTCCAGGCATCGAGCTTCGGCAGCTTGGCGCGCAGGAAGGCCGCCTGCAGCTCGTCGAGCCGCGAGTTGTAGCCGCGCTCAAGATTCACATACTTCACGCGGCTGCCGTAGTTGCGCAGCACCCGCAGGCGTTCTGCGAGCGCTGCATTGTCGGTCGTAACCGCACCGCCATCGCCGAAGGCGCCGATGTTCTTGCTCGGGAAAAAGCTGTGGGCCCCTGCGTCGCCCAACGCCCCGGTGCGACGGCCGCGAACGCGCGCCCCCTGCGCCTGCGCCACGTCCTCGATCACCTTCAGCCCGTGCTTGGCGGCCAGCACCATGATCGCATCCATGTCGGCCGGTTCGCCGTAGAGATGCACCGGCATGATCGCCCGCGTGCGCGAGGTCAGCGCGGCCTCGATGCGATCGGGATCGATGTTGGGTCCGCCCGGCGTCGGCTCGACCGGCACAACCTTGGCGCCAACGGCCGTCACCGCCAGCCAGGTCGCGATATAGGTATTGGACGGCACGATCACTTCGTCGCCAGCACCGAGATTCCAGGCGCGCAGCACCAGCTCCAGCGCCTCAAGGCCGTTGCCCAGGCCGACGCAATGCTTGGTGCCGCAGAAGGCCGCATACTCCGCCTCGAAGGCCTCGACTTCCTTGCCGAGAACGAACCAGCCCGATTCCATGACCCTTGCATAAGCGGCATCGAGCTCGGGCTTGAGTTCGGCGTAAACGGATTTCATGTCGAGAAAGGGGATCATGCGAGCCTCGCTGCCGCTTCGCGCTGGAACGTCTCGTAGTCGCGCAGATACTCGGCTTCGTCGTAGAGCGTCGAAGCGATGACCAGGATCACCGTGCCGGGCATGAAATCGGTGAGCTCGTGCCAGACGAACGGGCCGATGTGCAGCGCCCGTCCGGGATCGTCGAGCGTTACCGTCTCCTTCACTTTGCCATCGTCGAGGTGGACCTTGCACGAGCCGTTCATGACCAGCGTAACGAGGTGCGACTCGCGATGACCGTGCCGGCCTCGCCACTGGTCGGGCGCGATGTCGTGCAGCCAGAAGAGGCGGCGCGGCATGAAGCCCAGCCTGTCGTCGAAGGCCAGGAAGTTGATCTTGCCTCGCTCGTCGGCGGCGCCGGGAACGGTGAGCCAGCGGCAGTGACGGGTCTTGAGATCCGGTTGGGTCATGTCAAGAGGATCGGCCTGTTCAGCGTTGCATCGTCTGTAGCTTGCGCCATTGCATGTAGACCACGCCGCTCAACGCCACGAGGCCACCCACGATCTGGTACGCGTTGGGCATGAAGCCATATGCCATTGACCATAATACGGCGAAAAAGGGCACCAGGTTGACCCAAAGCGACGCGACCGCCACGCCCAGGCGGCTGGCGCCGACGTTCCAGAAATAGCCGCCGAGGCCGCTGGCGAACACCGCCAGCAGGACAAGCTGCGTCCAGATCCAGCCGTCGGCTTCGCCAATCGGCGGGCGCGCCCAACCGGCCGCAACCATCACTAGCGCGAACAGGATCAGCCAGCCCATGGCCGAGAGCGACGCTACGTAGGTGCGGTGGAGCTGGCTTGCCCGATCGAACCAAGCCTGCGCCTTGAGGCTGTAGTAGGTCCAAAGCGCATTAGAGAGCAGCACGATGAACTCGCCGCCGCCCAGCGTGACCTGGCCGCGGCCGAACAGGCTGCCCGCCGCGAGGATGGCGCCCCCCAGCACGGTAAGGACCAGCGCCACGCCGAAGCCGGGATCGAAACGCAAGCCGGTCGCCAGCCGCACGGTGACGGCGGCAACAAGAGGCCCCGCGACCTGCACGGCAGCGGCGGAGATCGGATTGCTGAACTGGATGCCCAGCGTATACATCGCAAAGAAGCCACCCATGATCAGGCCGAGCAGGAGGAAGCGGCGGAGGCCGACATCGATCCTCAGCGACCGAATCCCCTCGACCGCTGCCACCATCAGTATCAGTACGACCGTGGCCAGGGCGGCACGAAGAGCCGACAGGGGGATCAGGTCGAAATGGGCCAGCATGACCTTGCTGATCGGCACGTTGGCGCCCCAGCTCGCGCCCACGAAGACCATGGCGGCGAAGGCGCCGAGGAGATGGCCGCGGTCGCGCGACGTCATGGCGACGGGCGCCGCGAGCGCGCCGCCCGCATCTGGCGAAGCTGATGCAGGCCGATGCCACCCAGCACGACCACGCCACCCGCGAGCTGCAGCCAAGTCGGCTCATGACCGAACAGGGCTGCCAGACCAATGGCAAAGACCGGCGCGGAATTGGAGAACAGCGACGCGACCGGCACGCCGACCAGCGAGACACCTGTGTTCCAGAGCAGGATGGCAATCGCCACGCCGAATACGCCGACCCAGGCGATCATTCCCAGTTCCCCGATCGTCGGTGGACGCACGGGCCAGGTGATGCCGCCTGCTCCCCAGACGACGAGGCACACGATCCCCAGCAGCACGCTTGCCACGGTCGACGTGAGCGCCGAGAGCGCGACCTGCCCACGATCGGAGAGCCATTGCTGGGCGCGAATCGAGTACCAGCTCCAGCAGAGCTGGGCGATCACCAGCAGCGCCTCGCCGCCTTCCAGCCCGTAGCCGCCGGGCTGTCGGCCGGGCGTCCCGGCGACCACGACGATGCCACCCACCACCACCAGAACGAGCGTCGTGAAGAAGCCCTGAGGTGTGGTGGCGCCCAGCATCAGCCGGGACAGCAGCGTCGCCCAGATCGGCGCACACATGAGCACGATGGCCGCCGTCGCCGGATGCGTGTTCGCGACGCCGAACGTATAGAACACGGAAAAACCCGTCATTGCTGCGCCGAGCTTCAGCAGTCGGCTCCAGTTCAGCTTGCCGGGCGCCGCAGCCGGCGGCGTGCTCAGCAACACCGCCAACCACAGGACGGGCAGCCCGAGCAGATAGCGGGCGCCGGAAAGCAACCAAATGTCGTAGTGCTGGGCGAGCGTCGCCAGGACGGGAATCATCGATCCCCAGATCAGGGCCGCGAAGAGCAGGACGATCGTGGCGCGCCGCAGCGCACCGGCGGACGGGGCCATCGACGCTGGCCGCGTCAGCTCTGCGCGCGGCGGCGGACCGCCTCGTAACCGACGCGGCAATCCTTGTAGACGTCGGGCTTCTCCGTCGAGACACGCGCCTCGATCACCTGTCGCTGGGCGAGGCAAAGGTCGAGGATGGCATCGACCAGCGTCTCCTGCAGGTTGAAATGCCGACTCTGGGCCAGCGCAATGATGCCGTCATGGATGACATCGTAGTTCAGCACGTTGGCGATATCGTCCTCGGCCGCTTTCTCGGGTGGCGCCAGGAAGAGATCGACATTCACGACGACGGCCTGCGGCTTGGCCAGCTCGAAATCGTAGATGCCGATCGAGACCTGCAGGCGCAGGTCGCGGATGAAGATGCGGCGGTCCGAAACGGCAGACATGTTCATTTCTTCTTCTTTTTCTTGTCGAAGGCGATGTCGCGCGGCCGGCCGGTCAGATGCTCGCCGCTGTCGACGATCAGCGTGTCGCCCGTAAAGCTGGGCGTCGCCACGATGAAACGAAGCGCCCGCACGAGATCGTCGGTGGTGACTCCGACCTCGAGCGGGTTGGCGGCATGCTGTTCGGCAAAGCGCGCGTCGGTCTGGCTGCCGCTGCGCAGCGTGAGGCCGGGGGCGATGCCCGCCACGCGCAGCCGCGGCGCAAAGGACTGTGCCAGCAGGGTCGTCAGCCCCTGCAGTCCGACCTTGGAGAGCGTGTAGCTCAGAAAGTCGGGATTGAGGTTGTAGAGCTTCTGGTCGAGCACGTTGACGATCAGGCCCCTCTCGTTGTCCGGCAGCTGCCGCGCCAGCGCCTGCGAGAGCAGCAGCGGCGCGCGCAGGTTGATCGCCATATGCAGATCGAAATCGGCCGCGGTGGCCGTCGGCGCCCGGTCGAGCTTGAACAGCGAGGCGTTGTTGACCAGCAGCGAGAGGTGAACTCCCGGTACCTGGCACTTCTCGATCAGCGCCTCGGCCTGGCGGGCCGAAGCGAGATCTGCCCGAACCGCCTTAGCCTTGCCGCCGGCGGACTGGATGGCTTTCACGGTTTCCCGCGCCTCGTCTGCCGATTGGTTGTGATGGACAAAAACGAAGTAGCCATCGGCCGCCAGCGCCATTGCCAGCGCACGACCGATCCGCACCCCCGCTCCCGTGACCAACGCACCCTTCATCCTGCGACACCCGCTCTTGGTGACTGAAAGAACGGCGGGTTCTAGCATGCGATCATGACTTCGTCCTCGTATGAAACCGTAGACTGCGTTGTGATCGGCGCAGGTGTCGTGGGCCTTGCCGTGGCCCGAGCCCTTGCCCTTGCCGGCCGTGAGGTCATCGTCGTGGAGGCCGCCGAAGGGATCGGCACCGGGACGAGTTCGCGGAACTCTGAAGTCATCCATGCCGGAATCTACTATCCCAAGGGCAGCCTGATGGCCGAGACCTGCGTGGCCGGCCGTCGCCTGCTCTACGCCTACTGCGCCGAGCACGGCGTGCCCCACGTCAACTGCGGCAAGCTGATCGTCGCCACCAATGATGAGGAGAGCGCAAAGCTCGCCGAGATCAAGGGTCGGGCCGAGGCCAACGGCGTCGAGGGTATGCGCCAGCTCAGCGCCAGCGAAGCGATGGCCATGGAGCCCAATCTCCACTGCACGGCGGCGCTGCTTTCCGCCAGCACCGGCATCGTCGACAGCCACTCCTACATGCTGGCCCTGCAGGGCGACGCCGAAGAGCGCGGCGCGATGTTCGCGTTCCACAGTCCCGTGAATCAGGGCCGAGTCACCGACGCCGGCGTGGAGATCGACGTCGGTGGCGCCGAGCCGATGAAGCTGCGCTGCGGCCTGGTGGTCAATTCGGCCGGGCTCTTCGCCCCCGCCATCGCAAAAAAATCGTCGGGATGCCATCCAACCACATCCCCGGGACGTACTACGCAAAAGGAAACTATTTCACCTTGGCTGGCCGCTCGCCCTTCTCGCGCCTGATCTATCCCGTCCCTGTTCCGGGCGGACTCGGCGTGCACATCACCGTCGACATGGGCGGCCAGGCGAAATTCGGCCCCGACGTCGAGTGGATCGACGATCTCGACTACACCGTCGATCCCCATCGCGCCGACAAGTTCTATGCCGCAGTTCGCCGCTACTGGCCTGGCCTGAAAGACGGCGCGCTGCAGCCAGGTTACGCCGGCATCCGGCCGAAGATCGTGCCGCAGGGCGCGCCGGCGCAGGATTTCGTGGTTCAGGGACCGGCCGACCATGGCGTTCCGGGGCTGATCAATCTCTTCGGTATCGAATCACCCGGTCTGACCGCCTCGCTGGCTCTGGCCGAGCGGGTGCGCACTATCGCGACCGTATGACATCGGCGCGACGAGGCTTCCTCTCGGCCCTCGTCGGCCTCCTCGGTGGATGCTCTCCCGCGGCGCTTCTCAATACGACGGTCGCACGCGACGGGTATATGCTCGCGTCCGACATTCCATACGGCAGCCACCCTCGCCAGAAGCTCGATGTCTACAAGGCCGAAAAGCCGAGGACCGGCGGCAGGAGCGTCATCTTCTTCTACGGTGGGTCTTGGGATTCAGGCACGAAGAGCGACTATCTGTTCGTCGGTCAGGCGCTGGCCTCGCACGGCGTGACGACGATCATTCCCGACTATCGCGTCTATCCGGAGGCTCTGTATCCAACCTTCATCGAGGACTGCGCCTTGGCCACGCGGTGGGCAGTCAAAGAAGCCTCGGTTGAACGACTGTTCGTCGCCGGCCATTCCGCCGGCGGCTACAACGCCATGATGCTTGCCGCCAACACATCGTATCTCTCGGCTGCCGGCGTCGACCGCATGCAGCTCGCGGGTGCCATCGGGATCGCCGGCCCCTACGATTTCCTGCCGCTCTCGTCGCGCCGCCTTCAGGAAATCTTCGGCGGCCCGGATCGCCGCGAAACCCAGCCCGTTTCCTACGCGAAGGCGCCGCTGCCCCCTATCCTGCTGTTGCACGGGACGGCAGACACGACCGTGAAACCCTTTAACAGCGAAAGGCTTGCCGCTGCCTGGCGGCGAACCGATGGCAAAGCCGACCTCAAGCTCTATCCCGGGGTCGACCATATCGAGATCGTCGGCGCCTTCTCGTCGCTCTTGCGCGGACGCGCGCCCACCCTCGACGATACGCTCGCTTTCATCGAGCGCACCTGATCCGCTTCGCGGAAGGCTAATCTGCCATACGGTCCGTGGGGTGGCGGCAATGCCGCGGCTTCGCTAATGCTTGGGCAAATTCACCCAGCGGGGAAAACGGCACGATGATCAAGACGCGCTTCACGGAAATGTTCGGCATCAAGCACCCGATCGTACAGGGCGGCATGCAGTGGGTCGGCCGCGCCGAACTCACCTCGGCGGTTGCCAATGCAGGTGCGCTGGGCTTCCTCACCGGCCTCACCCAGCCGACGCCGGACGATCTGCGCAAGGAGATCAAGCGCTGCCGGGAGATGACGGATCAGCCGTTCGGCGTGAACCTGACCATCCTGCCGACGCTCGTGCCGCGGCCCTACGGCGAATACATCGACGCCATCATCGATTCTGGCATCAAGATCGTCGAAACTGCCGGCAACAACCCCAAGCCCTTCCTGCCCAAGATGAAGGAAGCGGGCATCAAGGTGATCCACAAGTGCACCTCGGTTCGCCATGGCATCTCGGCCGAGAAGGTCGGTGTCGATGCGATCTCGATGGACGGCTTCGAGTGCGCCGGCCATCCCGGCGAGGACGACGTGCCGAACCTCGTGCTGCTGCCGGCCGCGGCCAACGTCATCAAGATCCCGATGATCGCCTCCGGCGGCTTTGCCGATGCGCGCGGTCTGGTAGCCGCACTGGCGCTGGGCTGCGAAGGCATCAACATGGGCACGCGCTTCATGGCGACCAAGGAAGCGCCGATCCATCAGAACGTGAAAGAGAAGATCGTCTCCTCCGACGAGCGCAACACGGCGCTGATCCTGCGCACCATGCGCAACACCAGCCGCGTCTTCGGCAATTCCGTCGCCAAGAAGGCGATCGAGATGGAAGGCGAAGGCAAGACCATCCAGGAGATCGGCCCCTTCGTAGCCGGCGCCAAGGGCAAGGTCGTCTACGAAACCGGCGACCTCGAGCACGGCATCTGGTCGGCCGGTACCTGCATGGGCCTGATCAACGACATTCCGACCTGCAAGGAGCTGGTCGAGCGCATCGTCAGCGAAGCCGAAGAGATGATCCGCGGCAAGCTCGCCAAGGCCATCGCGGCCTAAGACAGACGCTGTTTAGCTGGCTGGAGGCGCCTTGCGGTGCTTCCACCAGCGCCACAGCAAGCCAATGGCCGGCGGCAACAGGCAGAGGCCGACCACCATGATGGCGATTGCCGCGAGAAGGCAGTTCCAGCCCCTCCTGATGCCGACCGTACATTCGTAGTCGAAAGCGATGTAGCCGAGCGCCAGCAGCATGATCGGACTGGCGAACACGGCGACCGCCCAGAGCTTCCAGCCCGGCGCCTCGACG
Organism: Reyranella massiliensis 521; assembly: GCF_000312425.1. Classification (GTDB taxonomy): domain Bacteria; phylum Pseudomonadota; class Alphaproteobacteria; order Reyranellales; family Reyranellaceae; genus Reyranella; species Reyranella massiliensis. The sequence goes on from NZ_HE997181.1 coordinate 3,191,692, forward strand.
CCCGGCCACCATTGACAGACGTAAGAGCTGACGAAGGCACCGGCGAGCAGCGCCACGGCGCAGATCAGCCCGGCCTGCGCATCGAGAAACAACGTCCCCGCCGCGCCGCCCACAAGGACGGCGCCAACGAGATGGCCCATGACGAAGGGATTGATGCGCAGCATGACCTCATGACGCGATCAGGCGTGCGACCGCTTCCGGATGACTATCCAGCATGCCATGGTTGGCTCCGGCAAGCGCCTCCATGCGGGCATTGGGCAGCAGCTTCAGCAGGCCGCGACCAATTGCCTGCACGATCTCTGGACTGCGATCTCCATAGGCCACCAGCACCGGGTGGTCGAGGGCGCGGAGCTGCTCCGCCGTCGCGGTATCGTTGAAGCTGCTGCGTACGTCGAGTGCGTTGCGCGGAGCATTGGCCTCGAGATAGCCGCGCACGGGCTCGGGCATGCGCGCGAAGGCACCCTCGCCAAACCAATAGTCGACCATCAGGCGCACGACGGCCGGCTCCCCCACGGCGGCTCGGCTGGCGTAGTTCTCGAAATGCGCCGTCGCAGGATCGAGAGCGCTCTTGTCATTCGTGAGTTGCAGAGCGCGGAAGAACACCGGCTCGAATAAGACCAGGCGCTCGACTGTTCCCGTGGTCGCTTGCAGCGCGGCTTGCAGCGCGACCACGCCGCCATAGGAATGGCCAGCCAATCGGACCGGCTGCCCGCAGCTCTCGGCCAGCCGCACCACAGCGGCGCCCATCAACGCTGCGCGGCCGACCGGCTCGTCCGGCACGCCATCCGATCCACCGTAACCCGGCAGATCGACTGCCAGTACGCGGAAGCGGTCCCTGAGATGTGGTGCGACCCGCGCCCAGGATCGGCTGTCGCCCGGCGAGCCATGGACCAGCAGCAGCGGCGCCCCCTCGCCTTCGTCGCGATAGGTGAGCTTCTTGCCCTGGGGCAGATCGAAAGTTGGCATCAGCGGGCTCCATTCAGAACCAGTATGGTCGACGCCCGGGTGGGCGTGCAGCAATACGCGATAAACTTGCCTTGTCTTCAACCGTCTTACATCCCGCGCCGGCCTGCAACAGTCACTGCCCGGTAGCACCAGTTACCGCGGCAACGGCTATTCCCATGTATATACAATTATTGTATATACAGACAATTATGCCGAAAAAGCCACAATCCCCCAAGACGCTTAGGAGCGACGCCCGCAACGCCATTGATGCTTGCGCCGGCTGGAACGTCCGCGCCGCCGCCCGGCGCATCACCAAGTTCCTCGAATTACGGCTGGAGGCGGCGGACTTGTCCTTCGCCCAGTTCGGCCTCATGGCGGAGATCGCCGCGGCATCGGACGACTCGATTTCCGCCCTTGCCGGGCGCATGGGCCTGGACCAGTCCACCCTCTCCCGCACCCTGCGCACGCTGGAGAACGAGGGGCTGGTCGAGATCGCCGTCGCCGAAGCCGACCAGCGTCGCAAGCTCGTTTGGCTGACGGAGAAAGGTGCACGGCGCCTCGAAGCAGCGCTCGCGGTCTGGCGCAAGGCCCATGCCGAGCTGGAGCGGTTGCTGTCGGTCGATCTCGTGCGTCGCCTGGCCCTCGAAACCGAAGCCCTGGTAGAGGACCGTTGAGATGAAGCCGGATACAGCGACTCTAGACAGTCGCACCGCCTGGGTCGTGGCCTGGGCCGCCCTTGCGATCCTCACCCTGTGCTATGGCGCGCCGCTGATCTCGGTGGTGGCGCTTAAGCCCATGGCTGCCGACCTCGATGCACCGCGCTCCGGTCCAGCGGCTGCCGGCGCCCTGACCTATCTCGGCGCGGCCTTCGGCGGCATCGTGGCGGGTTGGCTCGCTGGCCGCCTCGGCATCCGTCGCATCGTGCTGTTCGGCGCGGCCATGATGGCAGCCGGCCTTGTCGTCTCGGCGTCCGGCGGACTCTTCTTGCTCTACGCCGGTCACGGCGTCCTGATGGGCCTGTTCGGCACCTCGTGCATGTTCTCGCCGCTCATCACCTATGTAAGCCGCTGGTTCGAACGACGGCGCGGCGCTGCCGTGGCGTTGATCTCGTCCGGCCAGTCGGTCGCCGGTGCCGTCTGGCCACCGCTCCTGCAGTACGGCATCGACGAGGTGGGCTGGCGCTGGACCATGGTCCTGTTCGCGGCCTTGGTCGTCGTGGCTGTGGCCGGCCTCACCATCGGTTTTCTGCAGGCCCCGCCCGATGCCACCAGGGCGAGCGGCACCACCGGCGGCAGTCCGCGCAGCACCGCGAGCCTCGGCCTGTCGCCCAACCTCGTCATGATCCTGCTCATGGTGGCGGTCTTCTGCTGCTGTGTACCGATGGCGGTGCCGATGCAGCACATCGTGGCCTTCTGCAGCGACCTGGGATTTGCCTCGCAGTACAGCGCGGCAATGCTCTCGGTCCTGCTGGGCAGCGCCTTCCTCGCGCGCCAGTTCTGGGGCTGGCTCGCGGACCGGATCGGCGGCATCCAGACCCTGCTCTGGAGTTCGCTCGCCCAGGCCACCGCCCTGGTCGGCTTCCTGCTCACCAGGGATCAGGCCGCGCTCTTTACGATCTCGGCGGCCTTCGGCTTCGGCCTCTCGGGCCTCCTGCCCGCCTACGTCATCGCCGTGCGCGAATACTATTCCATCGAGGAAGCGAACTGGCGCATTCCGACGGTGCTGTTCGCTGGGCTGCTGGGCATGGCGGCCGGCGGTTGGGGCGCCGGCCTCCTCTATGATTATTTCGGCGACTACATGTCGGCCTTTTCGGTCGGCATGGTCTTCAACATTCTGAATCTCGGCGTGCTTTTCTTTCTGGTCCTGCGCCAGCGGGGGCCACGCCGATTCGTCCTTACACCAGGTTGATGCGGCAGCCGCAGACCTCGACCTGCGCCGGCCCGTGCTTGCGGCCGCGCTTCTCCGCCGCCGCCAGCACACGCTCACGGTCGACCACGCTGACGTCGTAGGCCGAGATACCCGGTCCACGGCCATCGACCGCCGGCACGAAGCGGATCTGCGAACCATCGAGCCTGATGATGTTGTCCGTGGCCGGACGATTGAGAATCTTCGACCAGGTCGCCGCCGCCTTGTCCGGATCGTCGTGCTGGATCTCGACGCCGGCCAGGCCATTGGTGACATCCGACCGCGCGTGCTTCAGCCAATCCTTCTCGGCTGGTGGCCACCACAGGGCCGGATCGGTGCCCTTGGGTGCGAACGTCGTGTCGAGCGACAGCAGCACGCCCGTCGTGTCCGAGGGATGGAAGTGCGTGTACTGGTACTCAGGCAGGTCCTTCTGGGCGACGGCGCGGACGCCGAGGCCGGTGACGTGCTGGCGTTCGGCCGCGGCGTCGGGAACCTGAAGGATGACCATATAGCCGCCATCGCCCTTGCGACGCTCGATGTAGCGGCCGGCGGACGTGCCCTCCTGGAAGGGCGTCACGATCTCGAGGAAGTCGTGTCCGATGGGGCAGACGACGTTCACCAGACCCCACTTGGCCACGCCAGGGTCGCGATAGGCGACCTCGATCCCGAGAATGTCGCACAGTTCTTCGCGCGAACTTTCGAGGTCCTTGCAGACGAAAACGCACTGCCTCAGTCTCATCGCTTCGCTCCCATTTCCTGTCGGTTGCCGCTATCGTAGTGCCATGCGGCCCATGCGAACTATGTATTTGTGGACCATGGGCTTCGTGGCAGCGGCCGCCCTCTCCTTTTGCCTGCCGGATTTTATTGTCTTTCGCTTCACGCAGGCCGTGATCTGGTCGATCGCGCTCGTGGGCCTCGTCATGCTGTGTGGCGTGAGCGGCCAGTTCTCCTTCGCCCAGGCCGCTCTTTTCGGCATTGGTGGCTATGGCGCCGCGATCCTCGGTACCCACACACCGCTGTCGACCTACTGGGGGATGGCGCTGGCGCCCGTGCTGGGTTTCGTTGCGGGCTATGGCCTCGGCCGTGTCGCCGGCCCGCACAATCTATGGACGCAGGCGCTGGTCACTTATGCGTTCGCCATTGCCTTCCCGCAACTTCTGCGGTGGCGACCAATCGAGCAGTGGACCGGCGGCGTCCAGGGCCTCTATCTCGATTTTCCGACGCCTCCGACAGACATGCTGAGCAACGACCGTTGGGCGTTTTTGATGGCGCTGTCGCTGCTGGCCCTGGGCCTCTGGCTCACGCACAACCTGATCGGCAGCCGCGTCGGCCGGGCCATGAAAGCGGCGCGCGACCAGGATCTCGCGGCAGCGGCACAGGGGATCAAGGTCGGCCAGGTGCGCGCCATGGCCTCCGGAATCGCCGGCGCCTATCTCGCCCTCGCAGGCTGCCTTTCGGCCTATCAGTTCGGATTCGTAGGACCGATGGCCTACAACTTTGCGCTCTCGGTCCAGATGCTGTTCGGCCTGGTTGTCGGCGGCATGTATTCGCTCGGCGGCGCGATCCTGGGCGGCCTGTTCCTGCAGTTCTTTCCCGACGTCACGGCGGGACTAGGAAAAGGCCTGTCGGCGCTGCTCTATGCCGTGCTGTTGATCGCCGCGATAGTGGCGATGCCGGACGGCGTGGCGGGCGCTCTGTCCCGCCTCGCCGTCCGGATCAAGCTCAGACGCCCTTGAAGACCGGCGCGCGCTTTTCGACGAAGGCGCGGGCCGCTTCTTTGTGGTCTTCGGTCTCGCCGGTGCGGATCATGCGCGCGGCTTCGCTGTCCAGCGCCTCGGAGAGCGAGCCCTCTTCCGCCACCTTCATGTTCTTCTTCACATGCCACCACGCGACGCGCGGACCGGCGGCGAGCTTCTTGGCGAAGGCCATGGTCTCGCTGTCGAGGTTGGCGTCGTCGACGATGCGGTTGGCGAGCCCCAGCTTCTCGATCTGCTCGGCATTGAGAATTTCGGCGGTGAAGTAGAGCTCACGCGCCTTGGCCGTGCCGACCAGCTTGTGCAGGAAGTAGTGCGAACCGAAGTCGCCCGAGAAGCCCACCTTGGCAAAGGCCGTGGTCATGCGCGCGCTCTTGCCGGCGAAGCGCATGTCGGCCGCCAGCGCCAGCGACAGGCCGGCGCCCGCGGCGACGCCGTTCACCATGGCGATCGTCGGCTTGCCCATTTCGTGCAGCAGTTCCGAGACGCGCATGCGGATGCGAATGTCGTGCACCTTGTCTTCGTAGGTCTTGTCCTGGTCACGACCGGCCGCCATCGACTTCACGTCGCCGCCGGCGCAGAAGGCCTTGTCGCCGGCGCCCCGCACCACCACGCAGCCGATGGCGCGGGTGCCCGCCGCTTCGTTGAGCGCATCGTCGAGCGCGCTCATCATGTCGCGGCTCAGCGCGTTCATGGCATCAGGCCGGTTCAGCACGATTTTCATCACGCCGTCTTCGACGGTTTTGATCAGGTGGGACATCGACTTCCTCCAAGATTGCGATTCGCTGGGGTTGCGGCGAATGTTTCCCAAACCAACGAGTCACGCAACGACATTCCGTCTTGCTGGGCGGAACCGATCATGAGGAGCGTTCGAGCCATGAAATACGAGACCCTGCTGACCGATCTCGCAGACGGCGTGATGACGGTGACCCTCAACCGCCCCGACAAGCTGAACGCTTTTTCCACGGTCATGAGCCGGGAACTCATCGACTTCTTCCAGAGTGTCAATGCGATGGATGAGGTGCGCGCCGTCGTGGTGACGGGCGCCGGCCGCGCCTTTTGCGCCGGCGCCGATATTTCCGGCGGCAGCGGTGCCTTCACGGTCTGGAACGATGGCAATGCCCCGCAGAAGCGCGAGGCCAGCGATTCGATCACGCTTGCGATCTTCAATTGCCTGAAGCCGATCGTGGCCGCGATCAACGGCGCGGCCGTCGGCGTCGGCATCACCATGTGCCTGCCTATGGACATCCGCTTGATGTCGAGCGCCGCCCGCATCGGCTTCGTCTTCAACAAGCGCGGCATGGCCATGGAAGCCGGAAGCTGCTGGTTCCTGCCCCGCCTCGTCGGCATGCAGCAGGCGCAGGAATGGGTGATGACCGCCGAATTGTTCGGCGCCGAGGAAGCTTTGAAGGGCGGCCTCGTTCGTTCCGTCCATGCGCCCGACGAACTGCTGTCCGCCGCGCAGGCGCTAGCGCGGAAATTTGCTGCCAGCACCTCCTCAGCCGTCGCCGCGGCGGTGAACCGCCGCCTGATGTGGAGCATGTGGGGCGCCCAGGACCCGCTCGACGCGGTGACGCTCGACCTGCAGTGCGTCGGCCATCTCGCCGCCGGCGCCGATGCCCAGGAAGGGATCAAGTCCTTCTTCGAGAAGCGCGCGCCTGTCTTCCCGCTCAAGCCCTCGAAGGACATGCCGCCCTTCGGGCCGTGGGCTCACGCCCTCGACGGCAACAAGTAGACCCCGGGCGCATTGCCACATCGACGCTTCCGCCCCTGCCGTTCCTGGTTAGGGTCGGGCAAAGGCAGCGATCGGATGAAGGTGGTCTCGGATTCGGCCATGCGTCGAGTCCGTCCGGCTCCAGAAATCCCGAGCACCGAACGATGCCTGCGTTGTCGATCGACAAATGTCCGAGTTGGGCCAAGAGCGGCAGCGGACGGGACCATAGCGGCCCGTTGGTTGAGCGGTTGATCTGCATCAAGGCCGCCTAGAGCCCCGCCTCCTTAGATGCGGCACCAGTCGATACTCAACGGAAACGAGATTGAGGAGGGGGGAAGTCCGTGCTTCGATCGGTAATTGCCTCGCTACTCGTAACCTCGTCCTTGACGGTGGTTACTCTCGCTCGGGCTCAGGATGTGCGCGGCACGCCGGGAGCTCCCAGTACCGTGCGGACGCTGCCTGGCCTGCAATTGCCGGCGCCCTCGCCGCGCTTTACCGGCGCGATCCTGCCCAACGCTGTCGACAGCACGCCGGCGTGGCCGCCGCAGGTGATGCCGCCGGCCAAGGCGCCCAACGTCCTGCTGATCCTGACCGATGACGTGGGCTTCGCCGCGCCTTCGACCTTCGGCGGCGTCATCCCGACGCCGACTCTCGACCGCGTCGCCAGCGAGGGACTGCGCTACACTACTTTCCACACCACCGCGTTGTGCTCGCCGTCGCGCGCCGCTCTGCTGACCGGCCGCAATCACCACCAGGTCGGCTTCGGCAATGTCGCCGAGCTGTCGACCGGCTACCCCGGCTACAATGCCATCATTCCGCGCGAGACGGCGACGATCGCCGCCACCCTGCGTCAGAACGGCTATGCTACCGCCTGGTTCGGCAAGAACCACAACGTTCCGCCTTGGGAGGCGAGCGCTGCCGGGCCCTTCACCAACTGGCCGGGCGGCATGGGATTCGACTATTTCTACGGCTTCGTCGGCGGCGACACCAGCCAGTGGCAGCCCGGCAACCTCTTCCGCAACACCACGCCGATCCATCCCTACAATGGCACTCCGGGATGGAACCTGACCACGGCGATGGCGGACGACGCCATCGGCTACATCCGCCAGAACGTCGAGATCGCGCCCAACCGGCCGTGGTTCATCCACTATGCGCCGGGCGGCACGCATGCGCCGCACCATCCCACCAAGGAGTGGGTCGACCGCATTGAGCAGATGCATCTTTTCGACGAGGGCTGGGAGAAGTTGCGCGAGCGCATCTTCGAGAACCAGAAGCGACTGGGCGTCATTCCCGCCAACGCCGCGCTGCCGGCCTGGCCGAGTGAAATGCTCAAGCGCTGGACCGACCTCGGCGACATCGAGAAGAAGCTGTTCATTCGCCAGGCCAACGTCTACGCCGCCTACCTCGCCTATACCGACCACCAGATCGGCCGTGTGATCGCCGAGGTCGAGCGGCTGGGGCAGCTCGACAACACGCTGATCATCTACGTCAGCGGCGACAACGGCAGCAGCGCCGAAGGCTCGGTCAACGGCACGCCCAACGAGGTCATGTACTTCAACGGCGTGTCGCTCGACGCCGAAAAGCAGATGCCGTGGTACGACGTCTGGGGCACCGATCAGACCTACAACCACATGGCAGTCGGCTGGACCTGGGCGCTCGGCACGCCCTACCGATGGACCAAGCAGATGGCGTCGCATTTCGGCGGCACGCGCAACGGCATGGCGATCTCATGGCCGGCGCGGATCAAAGACCGCGGGGGCATCCGCAGCCAGTTTCACCACGTCATCGACGTTACCCCGACTATCCTGGACCTCGTGGGCATTCCCCAGCCCAACCTGGTGGACGGCATCGCCCAGCGTCCGATGGACGGTGTCTCGATGGCCTACACCCTGCCGGCAGAGAACAAAGGCCTGCCCTCGACGCACACGACGCAGTACTTCGAAATTCTCGGCAACCGCGCTCTCTACCACGACGGCTGGATCGCCAGCACGACGCCGCCGGCGCCCCCATGGGCCAGCGTGACGGCGCCGCGCCCGGCCGACGTGATGAACGGTTACGCCTGGGAGCTCTACAACGTCGCCGCCGATCCGACCCAGACCAGGGACTTGGCAAAAGCCGAACCCGCCCGGCTACGCGCGCTGCAGGAGCTGTTCATCATGCAGGGCGAGCAGAACCAGGTGTTCCCGCTCAACAACTCGATTACCGCGATGGTTGCGCCGCGACCGGGACCGGCCGCCGGCCGCAAGCAATTCGTCTACACCGGTTCGTCGTGCTGCACGCAGTCCAACGCCGCCCCTTCGATCCTGAACCGCTCCTTCCGCATCACCGCCGATGTTACCGTGCCCGAGGGCGGCGCGAACGGCATGCTGGTGACCCAGGGCGGCCGCTTCGCCGGCTGGGGTCTCTACCTGAAAGACGGCAAGCCGACCTTCACGATGAACCTGCTCAACCTCGAACGGCCCAAGTGGCAAGCGCACGACGCGCTGAAGACCGGACAGCACACGATCGTGTTCGACTTCGCCCTCGAGCAGAAAGGAGACATCCCATTCGGTCACGGCGGCGTCGGCATCCTGTCGATCGACGGACACGAGGCGGCTCGGCTTGCGCTGCCGCACACCACGCCCTTCACCTTCGCCTGGGACGAGACGTTCGACGTCGGTCTCGACACCGGGACGCCGGTCGACGACAAAGATTACCAGGTACCGTTCGCCTTCTCGGGCAAGCTGGAGAAGCTGACGGTGGATCTCGGCGAAGGCCCGGTCACCGAAGCGGCGATGAACGCCTGGATCAAGGCGATCTCGAGCCGCGACGCCGAGCGTCCTGCACCTGGCGTGGCGCCGCCGAAATAGCAAACGATTCGAGCGTAGCCCCTGGCCCCCAGCGGTGGGCCCGCCTTCCAACAAGCCGCTTGGCGCCGCCAACATCCGATCCTGGGCGTCGAGCGCTAGCGGGGCCTGCCCGACCTCGGAGCGCATCACGGCGCCTTCCCAGATGGCCTTGGCCCAGTCGTCGAAGGCCGCTTTCCGCCCGGCAACGAGCAGCCTTTCGCGAACGTCGTTCCTCACTCATTTCAGGGCTTCCACGAGAGCGCGGGCGATCTTCGCCGGCGACTTGCCGCCCGGCCGATACCAGGTCGGTGTCCAGTTGAGGGCGCCTAAGAGCTGCAGGCGCCATAAGGTCCGATCCATGCCCGGCCCCAGAGGCAGGGCCGTCACGAGGTCAATGAAACGCCGTTCATAGGAATCGCGCATCGCGATCAGGCGTCGGCGCAGACGTGCATCGAGGCGGCGGAGATCGGCCGTCATGACCGCCGCATGGGCCGTGTCAGACAGTAACGACTGCAGGTGCGCCACACAGGCCGCCTCCAGCCGCCGCCAGGGGCTATCGGCCGCCGCCACGGCGGCATCGACGGCTGCCGAAATCTCGGCCACGCCCTCCTCGTAGACCGCAGCGATCAGATCGTTCTTCGACGGGAAGTGATAGTACATCGATCCCGCCAGCATCCCGGCCTCGCCGGCAATGTCGCGCATCGACGTCGCGTCGAAGCCGCCGCGCGCAAAAAGACGGGCCGACACCGCCATCAGGGTTTCACGGGACATGGTACATCCTATCAAACAAACACTTGTTTGGTAAACGGGCCGGCGCTAGCCTCGCGGCATGGCCTACGTCTTCGACCTCGGTAATCCCGCGACCAACGCCAATCCCTTCCCCGAATTCGCGCGGCTGCGCGCCGAGGACCCGGTGCACTGGTCGCCGGCCATGAAGGCCTGGATCGTCACGCGCTATGCCGATGTGAAGCAGGTGGCCCTGAACAACCGCCAGATTTCCGCCGACCGGCTGACGCCCTTCTTCAAGACCAACGCCGAGTATCAACGCGGCTCGATCGAGAGCCTGGTGCGATATCTGAACCACTGGATGGTGTTTCGCGACCCGCCCGATCACACGCGGCTGCGACGCCTGTTCACCAAGGCCTTCACGCCAACCGCGGTCGCCAATCTTCGGCCCAACATCGAGGGCATCGTCGCGCATCTGATTGACGGCATGCAGGCCAAGGCCGCCCGCGGCGAGGCGGTCGACTACATCGCCGACTTCGCCTATCCGCTGCCTGCGTCAGTGATCATGGACCTGCTGGGCGTGCCGCGCGCCGACCTGGAACGCGTGAAGGTCTGGTCCGACGATATTGCGCTGTTCATCGGCACCGCCCAGGTCGCCGGCAACAAGTACCTGCGCGCCGAAGCCGGCGCCAAGGCCATGTCCGACTACTTTCGCAGTCTGGTCGAAGATCGCACGGCGCGGCCCGCCGAGGACATGATCAGCCATCTCGTGCTGGCACGCGACGACCGCGACGCGCTCTCCACCGACGAGATCATCGGCACCTGCATTCTGCTGCTTTTTGCCGGCCATGAGACCACGACGAATCTCATCGGCAACGGCTTCCTCTATTCGATGAAGCACCGCGAGCAATGGGAGCGGCTGGTCGCCGATCCTGCGCTGGCCGAGAGCGCGGTCGAGGAGTTCCTGCGCTACGACGGACCGTCGGGTGCCATAGCCCGCGTCGCGGCGGCGGATATCGCAATGCGCGGCAAGACGATCCGCGAGGGTCAACGCGTTTTCGCCTTCATGAATTCGGCCAATCGCGACCCCGAGGCCTTCGACGATCCCGAGCGCTTCGACATCGGCCGGCCGCAAAACCCGCACATGACCTTCGGCCACGGCATCCACTTCTGCCTCGGTGCTCCGCTTGCACGCCTGGAAGCGCAGATTGCGGCAATCCGCCTTGCGGAGCGGCTGCCGCGCATCAGACTATGCAGCGGCGAGCCGGAGTGGCACGATTCGCTGATCCTGCGCGGCGTGAAGGCGCTGCCGGTTCAGCTCTCTTAAAGGAGAATTATGCGGGCGATGATTTGCCGCCAATGGGGCGGCCCCGAAGATTTGCGTCTGGAAGAGGTCAAGTCGCAGCCGCTCAAGGCGGGCCAGGTCCGGATCAAGATCCAAGCGGCGGGTGTGAGCTTCGCCACGACCCTGATCATCGCCGGCAAATATCAGCGCCGGCCGCCGTTCCCCTTTGCGCCGGGCACCGAGGCCGCAGGCGTCGTGACCGAGGTCGACCCCGCCTGCAAGCGCTTGAAAGTCGGCGACGAGGTGGTGGCCGTCCTCGACTGGGGTGGATTGGCCGAGGAAGCGGTCGCCCACGAGGTCAATGTCTTTCCCAAGCCGAAGAATCTGAGCTTCGTCGAGGCGATCCAGCTCGCCATCTCCTACCCGACCTCGGCGGGCGCGCTGACCTGGCCGGAAGCCCTCGACGTGCGCAGCGGCCACACGCTGCTGGTGCATGCCGCGGCCGGCGGCGTCGGCATGGCAGCCGTCGAGATCGGCAAGATCCTGGGAGCGACGGTCATTGCCACGGCCGGCGGTTCGCGCAAGACCGCGTTCGCCAAGGCGCATGGCGCCGACCACGTGATCGATTACCGCGCCATCGACTTTCGCGAGGAGGTGCTGAAGCTCACCGGCGGCCGCGGCGTCGACCGCGTGTACGATCCCGTGGGCGGCGATGTCTTCACCCAGTCCCTGCGCTGCATGGCGGTCGGCGGCCGCATCTGCCCGATCGGTTTCGCCAGCGGCACGATCCCCCAGATCCCGGCCAACATCCTGCTGGTGAAGACCATCGCGGTGATGGGCTTCAACTACGGCTACTATGTGGGCTGGAGCCCGCACGATGCCCGCTTCGAGGAAGCGGACCGAACCTTCGCGCTGATGGAACGCATTCGCGGTTGGTGCGAGCAGGGCCTCTGTCGCCCGCACGTCGACCGGACGTATCAGCTCGGCGAGGCCCCCAAGGCAATGCAGGCGCTCTTGGAACGCTCGGTGACGGGCCGCGTGGCCGTCGTCATGGAGGCCTGACACCTGAGCCTGACATCAGGGCGACGATGAGGTCCGAAAATCGCGAGCGCCCTCATCATCGGCGTGGGAAGGTGACCCTTCAAAGTCATCCCTCCCACGCGTGAGGATCGCGATGTCATTGCTGCTCAATATCGATGTGCCCGACGTGGAGGCGGGCGTACGGTTCTATACGATGGCCTTCGGTCTGAAGGTCGGCCGGCGGTTCGGGGCTGACTTCGTCGAGCTGCTGGGGTGGCCCACGACGGTCTACCTCCTGACGAAGAAGGCCGGCACCGTCGGCGCCGGCGGCGATCTGCGGCGCTACGAGCGGCACTGGACGCCGGTTCATGCCGACATCGTCGTCGACGATGTGGATACGGCCGTCGCGCGGGCGGTGGGGGCCGGCGCGAAGCTCGAAGCGCCGGCCAAGGACGCGCCATACGGCAGGATAGCCATGCTTGCCGATCCGTTCGGCCACGGCTTCTGCCTCCTCCAGTTCAGCGAGCGAGGCTACGACGCGCTGCTCACAAGCTGAGCAGGTTTCCGTAGTCGGCGATCTTGGTATGAACGCCGGCCGATCTCAGGCACCGCCAGAGACTTGCCTGGTTGGCTGAAATCACCGGCCGGCCCAGATCCTGTTCAAGCGCCGCCAGGATCGCGACGCAGCGGAAGCCCGTGCCGGCGATCAGGATGCCGTCTGCATTCGACGGACAACCGGCCCTGATCTGCGCATAGAGTGGCTCGACTTCCTGCTCGAAGCCCATGCCGTGGCCGTAAAGCTCCGACGGCGGCAGGTCTCGCCACTTCCGCCCCGGGTCGTAGCGAAGATGCCCGGCCGGCTCGAACCCATGATCGGCGTAGTAGCGAACGCCCGTGGCCACCAGTTCGTCGTTGAACCAGGGCGGCAGAACCAGGAACGGCCGCTTCACGCTCGAAGCCTTGAGGGCGGCCTGCGTGTCCAGACCGTTCGTCGTGACGAACACGCCGTTCCCCAGGATGCCGGAGAGACTGGCGACGGTGGCCTCGTCCCAGCCTTTGCCACCGAGGATGCTGCTCGAACTGTGACCGACCGTAACCGCCGAAAGCCGCATGGCCGCAAACTGCCGGCTGCCGCGGATCAGGTCTTCCTCGAGGTCGACCGCTTTACGATCCTCACGCCAGCGTGCCCAAGGCGCGCGCGCCGTCACGCGAGCCGCGTGCACCGAGACGCCGGGTGGGACCATCGCCCACCATTCGGCTTCGGGAATGGCCTCGTTGCCGACGATGAACACGCCGATGCGGGCTCGCCAGCCCCAATTGTCATTAGCCACGGAACGAGTGCCTTCAAGAAGGTGTGACGACTACTTCTTGGTCAGCGGACCTTCGAACTTGCAGTAGCCGTCAAGCTTGATCTTGGAGTCGCCGTCCTTGATCTGGCCGATGACATCCATCATGCCGCCGCCGCCGACCATCGCCGCGGTCTTGATGGCGCCGTTCTTGCCGAGCGTCGTCTCGAACGACCGTTCCGGCCGGTTTTCCTGCTGGAACTTGCCTTTGACGCTGTCGCCGTCGACGGTGACATTGATCGTCATCTTGTAGGTCGGACACTTCGAGCTGCCGGGCACATTCACGCCCATGCCGGTCCATGTGTATACGGCCGGCTCGGCCTGGGCGGCGCCGGCCACCAGAAGAAGCGCTACGGTTCCTGCAATTACCCTGAGCATCGTCATCTCCGGCTAGAAAAAGTCCCTGATGGCCTTGAGCACGGCCGCGGGTCGCTCTTGTCCGACGGCGTGGCCTGCCTTGGCAATCCTAACCAATCTCGATTTGGAAATCGCCCTTTTGAAGGCATCACCATAGACCGGCGGGATCAGGACGTCCTCCCTCCCCCAGACGATCAGGGTCTTGGCGGTAATGCGGTAGAGCCTCTGGGCAAGACCACGGTCAGGGATCGGGAACAGGATCTTGCCCGCCATGCCGAGCCGCCGGGCATTCATGACCAGGAATTCCTTGAGGAATTCCGGATCCTCCATGTTGACGCCCGACGTCAGCAGTTTCTGGCCAGCTTCCCTGTCATGAAACAGCAATCCCGGCAGCTCGTAGGGCAGCTTGGAGAAGATGTCGGCGATCGGGTGATCGTCGAGCCAGAGACCGGCCGGCGCCAGCAGGCAGAGCTTGGTGATCTCCGTATGAGCAATCGCCGCCATCTCCGCGGCGATCATGCCGCCCATCGAATGGCCGACCACGATCGGCTTCTTGAGCTTGAGCGCCTCCAGCACATCGAGTGCATGCAGGGTGACGTCGAGCATGTCGCGCACCCCGTCCTCGCCCGTCGACTGGCCGTAGCCCGGCAGCAACGGCGCCACGACGCGATACTTGCTCGCGAGAGCGGCAAGCAGCGGATCGTTCGGCATATGACCGCCCGCGCCGTGGAGATAGAGCAGATCCTTGCCTTTACCGGCTTCGACGATCTGGATACGCGCGGCCGAAGGTTTGAGCGTGAGAAAACGCGACTTCATTCGGCAGCCACCTTCAGCGAAACGCGCTCGTTCATGGGATGGACCCAGAAGCGGTCGTCGTGATTGTTCCAGTCCGGCCACAGGTTGCGCAGGTGCGGCATCACCTTCTCGGCGAACAGCTTCGTGGAATGGCGAACCTTGTCGTCGGGCATGTCGCCGACATGCATCAGGCAGAAGACATTGCCGACACGCAGGCTCTTGATCAGCTCTTCCATCTGCTGGCGTACGGTCTCGGGTGAGCCTGCGATGATGTAGCGGCCGTCGACCAGGTCCTTCCAGGTCATGTTGGGATAATCGCGAGCTGCAGCCTGCGTGAACTGCGACAGGGCGCCGGTCTGGATGGTCTTGATGGTGCGATAGCCCGGCGCATCCGCGAAGCCCGGATAGACGTGCAGGCAGCGATTGTAGAAATAGTTCACGTGCGGACCGTAGAGCCGTTCCGCCTCGGCGTCGGTATCGGCGACGCAGATCACCTGGGCGAAGCCGGCACGGTAGGGCGATTCGTCGGTTTTCCGCTCCGCCACCCGCTTCCAGTACCCCTCCATCAACAGCTTGGCGCGGAGATAGCCCGAATAGCTCAGGTAGGAATACGAGTAGGTGTTATCGAGACAGAAGTCATACGTCTCCACCGAGCCGCCGCCGGGAATGAAGATCGGCGGCGCCGGGCGCTGGATGGGCTTGGGCCAGCAATTGACATAGCGCAGCTTGGTATAGCGGCCGTTGAAGGCAAACGGCTCGTCGGCCGCCCAGGCCTTGCGAATGAGATCGTGGGCCTCGGCGTATTTCTCGCGGGTCAGCGCAGGAATCGTGCCGTAGGCGTAGTTGGTGTCCATCGACGTGCCCACCGGGAAGCCGGCCACGAGCCGTCCACCCGACAGCACGTCGAGCATGGCGAACTCCTCCGCCACCCTGAGCGGCGGATTGTAGAGTGCGATCGAATTGCCGAGCACCACCAGCGCTGCCTTCGACGTGCGGCGCGTCAATGTCGCCGCCATGATGTTGGGGGACGGCATCAGCCCGTAGGCATTGGCGTGATGCTCGTTCACGCCGATGCCGTCGAAGCCCACGCTCTCGGCGAATTCGAGCTGGTCGAGATACTGGTGATAGATGCCGTGACCGCGCTCGGGCTCGTACATGCGGCTCGGCAGATCGACCCAGACCGACCGATGCTTCTGCCGGAAATCGTCCGGCATGTGCGGCCAGGGCATCAAGTGGAACCAGGTGAACTTCATGGTCAGCGCCCCTTGAACTGTGGTTCGCGCTTTTCGAGGAAAGCCTTGATGCCCTCCTTCATGTCCTCCGTCTGCATCAGCGGCAGGAGCTGCAGGAAGACATGATGAACATGCTCGTTGAAGGGTTCGTTCCAGGCCATGCGCATCATGCGTTTCGCGGCCTGGATCGCGAGCGGCGCATTGGCCGCGATCTCCAGGGCCAGCTCGCGCGCCGCGCCCATGACCTCCGCATCGGGCACGACCTTGTTCACCAGGCCGATTTCGAGCGACTGGTCGGCGCTCAGCGTGCGGCCGGTGAAGATCAGCTCGGACGCCTTCGCCCAGCCCAGCATGCGCGGCAGGTACCAGGTCCCCCCTGATTCCGGCAGCACGCCACGCTTGGCATAGGACGCCGCGAGCTTGGCAGACTGGGCCATCACCCGGATGTCCGCGCCCAGCGCGAGATCGAGGCCGTAGCCTGCCGCCGATCCGTTCAGCGCGGCGATCACCGGCTTGTCCATGGCATGCAGGACCGGCGGCGGCGTGTTGCGCAGGTCGATGTTGGTCGGCGTGGCGCCCGAACCGACGCTCAGATTGTCGGTGCCCTTGTTCTGCGCCTCGAGGTTCAGGCCGGCGCAGAAGGCGCGGCCAGTGCCGGTCAGGATAACGACACGGACGGCACGGTCCTCGTTGGCCTTCACCAGGGCATCGGTGAGCTGCTTCAGCATTGGCCCGGAAATCGTATTCATGCGCTGCGGCGCATTGAGTGTGATCGTGGCGATGGCGCTCTCGACGCCGTAGAGCAGCTCCTCCGGCATTACCGAAGTTGTGGGCTGGGCCGCAAACTGGCTCATGTTTCCTCCGTCCGTCGAATGCCGCTATGGTGACGCAGGAGATTTGAACGCGCCATGCAAAACCGTTTCATCGACCTTTACAGTGACACGAAGACCAAGCCATCGGCCGGCATGCGAAAGGCGATGGCCGACGCCGAGGTCGGCGACGAACAGAAGATGGAAGATCCCACCGTCAACCGTTTGCGCGAGCGCATCTGCGAACTGCTCGGCAAGGAGGATGCGGTTTTCCTGCCGAGCGGCACCATGGCGAACCAGATCGCCATCCGAGTCCACTGTCGCCCCGGCGACGAGGTGATCACCGACAAGACCGCGCACATCATTACGTCCGAGGGCGGCGGTCCGGCTGCCAATGCCAGCGTGATGATCCGCCCGCTCGACGGTCCAAAGGGCGTGTTCACCGGCGAGCAGGTGAAAGCCGCGTTGCGCGATCCCAACAGCCGCTACGTTGCGCGCCAGCGTCTGGTGTCGATCGAGAACACCTCGAACGGCGGGTTCGGCACGGTATGGCCGCTCGCGACCATGCAGGGCGTGACCAAGGTGGCGCGCGACGCGGGCCTTAGCCTTCACATGGATGGCGCGCGCCTGGCGAATGCATGCGTGAAGTCGGGCACCAAGGCCCAGGACTATGCCGCTTGTGTCGACTCGCTCTGGCTCGACTACACCAAGGGCCTGGGTGCGCCGGTAGGCGCCACCCTCGCCGGCTCCAGGGACTTCATCAAGGAGTCGTGGCGTCACAAGCAGATGATGGGCGGCTCGATGCGCCAGTCCGGCGTGATCGCGGCGGCGGCGCTCTATGCGCTCGATCACAACTGGGATCGCCTCGCCGAGGACCACGACAATGCGCGGTACCTTTCCGAGGGCATCGCCAACATCAAGGGGCTGGAGATCGACGTGCCGCGCATGGAGACCAACCTCGTCTTCTTCGAGGTAACCAAGCCCGGCTGGACGGCGGCGAAGCTGGTCGACGCCTGCAAGGAGCGCGGCGTCGGGATCGGCGCCAACACCGCTACCCGCATCCGTGCCGTCACCCACCTCGACGTCAATCGCGCCGACATCGACGACGCCCTCAAGGTGATCGGCGACGCCCTGGCCGCTTAGTGCGCGTCCTTCTTCTCGGAGCAACGGGAACGATCGGCCGCGCCGTGCTCCACGCCCTCATTGCCCGCGGGCACGAGGTCGTGGCGCTGGCGCGATCCGAGGCCTCCGCCGAAAAGATCGCGCGGCTTGGCGCCGCCGTCATCCGCGGCGACATCGGTACGCCTGAGCGTTGGTTGCCGGACCTGCCGGACGTCGATGGCGTGATCCAGATGGCCTGCGACTTCGACAGCGCAATGGGCGAGACGGAACGGCGCCTGCTCGACGGCTTGCTGCCGTGGCTCGCTGCCAGCTCTCGAAAAGTGCGCTTCATCTACACGGGCGGATGCTGGCTATTCGGGCCGGTGGGCAACAACCTGGCGACCGAGGTCAGCGCTTTGTCACCTCTGCCTGCTTTTGCCTGGATGATGCCTCACCTGCAGCATGTTCTTGAGAGCACAAGCATCGACGGCATCGTCATCCATCCGGCGATGGTCCATGGCGGCGACGGCGGCGTGTTCCGACGCTTCGAGCAAGATGTCCGCGAACGCCGAGCGATTCGCGTGGTCGGCAGTGAGGCTGTGCGTTGGCCACTCGTCCATTGCGACGATCTCGCCGACCTCTATGCCCTTGCGCTCGAGCGCGCCGCGCCGCAATCGACCTATCTCGGGGTTGCCACGGAAGGCGTTCCCGTCGGCGAGATTGCCCGAGCGGTCGCGCGCCGCGTGGGCGTTGCCGCTCCAGTCATCGATATCGTTTCGGAAGATGCTGTAGCCCAAGAACTTGGTGAATGGGCGCGGGGCTATGCCTGCGACCAGCGGCTGAGTGGCGCCAAGGCCCGGAAGGAACTCGGCTGGGCGCCTATACATCTCGATCCCACGCGCGACGTCATGGAGCTTTGCGCATGAATGCCCCTTCCCTTCTCGGCCAGCCGATCACCCGCCGCGAGGATCAGCGATTCCTGACCGGCCGCGGGCGCTATGCCGACAATACGGCGCCTGCCGACGCGCTGGCGGTGTTGTTCGTGCGCTCGCCGCACGCCCATGCCCGCATTGCCGGGATCGACAAGACGGCGGCCCTCTCCTCGCCCGGTACCGTGGCGATCTACACGGCCGACGATCTCGTTGCCGATGGCGTCGGCCATCTGCCTGCCATCAGCGAGATCAAGGACCAAGCCGGCAACCGCCACCGCGAGCCGACACATCTTCCCATGCCGGTCGGCAAGGTACGCCATGTCGGCGACATCGTGGCCATGGTCGTCGCCTCCACGATCGACCAGGCACGCGACGCCGCCGAAGCACTCGCCATCGATTACGAGGAACTGCCGGCCATCGTGACGGCAGCACAGGCGCTCGCCGAGGGGGCGGCGCTGGTGCACGACGATGTGCCGGGAAATCTCATGTGTCGATGGGGCAAGGGCGACGCCGCGGCGACCGATGCCGCCTTCGCACGTGCGGCTCATGTCTCGACGCTCTCCATCTGCTCGCCACGCCAGATCGTCCATTATATGGAAACGCGGGCCGCCTGGTCGTCCTACGCCGCGCCAGACGATCTCGTCACGGTCACCTTCTCCTCGCAAGGCGTGCAGATCCCGCACCGGCTGATGTGCGAGCGCGTGCTCAACGTCGCCAAGGACAAGCTGCGACTGGTCACTGAGGATGTCGGCGGCGGCTTTGGTCCAAAGTATCCGATCTACGCCGAGTCGACTTTGATCGCCTGGGCAACACGCAAGCTGCGCCGCGGCCTGCGCTGGACCTGCGAGCGCGGCGAACTCGCGCTGGCAGACAGCCACGCCCGCGATCTCGTGGCGACGGCCGAACTCGCGCTCGATCAGGAGGGCCGCTTCCTCGGCGTTCGGGTGAAGGCTCAGGCCAACTACGGTGCTTACGTCTCGATGTTCGCGCCGAGCATTCCGACCACAGGCCTCGCCAAGGTCATCTCCGGCCTCTACCGCATTCCCGCAATCCGCATCGACTTCGATTGCGCCTTCACCAACACCGTGCCGGTCGACGCCATCCGTGGCGCCGGCAAGCCCGAGGCGTTGTTCCTGCTGGAACGTCTCGTCGACCTGGCTGCGCACGAGACCGGCCGCACGCCGGCAGCGCTCCGTCGTCTCAACCTGCTGCGGCTCGACGAGATGCCTTATGCGGCCGCCAGCGGCTATACCTACGACGCGGCCGATTGCCTGCGTCTGTTCGATACCGCCCTCTCAGCGGCGGACGAGCCGGGTTTTGCGGCACGCCGCACGGCGAGTGAAGCGGCCGGCAAGCGGCGCGGCCTCGGCTTCTCCTGTCACCTGCATGGCACCGGCGGCATTGCCGACGAGCATGTCGTGGTTCAGGTCGAGCCCGACCGGCTGATTGCCCGCGTCGGCACGCAGAGCCAGGGCCAGGGGCACGAGACGGTGTTCGCGCAGATCCTCGCCGGTGCTCTCGGCGTGCCCGTCGAACGCGTCGAAATCCGCCAGGGCGACACCCGCTCGATCCCCCGCGGCGGCGGCACGGGCGGCTCCTCGTCCACCATCATCAGTGGCACGACCTTGCGGCGTGCCGCCGACGTCGTGATCCAGCGCGGCCGCGACCTCGCCGCCGAGCGGCTGGAGACGGCGGTTGCCGACATCGCCTATCGCGACGGCGCCTTCGAGATCGTGGGCACGGATCGGCGCATCGGTCTCTTCGAGCTGGCGGCCTGGAAGCCGTTCGACGGCGATGCGCTGTTCGCCGACAAGATCGAATCGTTTCCCACCGGCGTCATGGTCTGCGAAGTCGAGGTCGACCTCGAGACCGGCGCGACGCGCATAGACCGTCTGCTCGCCGTCGCCGATTGCGGTACGGTGGTGAACCCTCGCCTGCTCGCCGGCCAGATCCATGGCGGCATCGTGCACGGGCTGGGCAACGCCCTGATGGAAGAGGCGATTTACGACGAGGAAACCGGCCAGCTGCTGACCGGCACGCTGATGGACTATGCCCTGCCGCGCGCGGAAGACGTACCGATGTTCGGAGTCGAGACAATCGCCACCACCTCGCCCAACAACTTCATGGGTCTCAAAGGCGTGGGCGAGTTGCCGACAAACGGTGCTCCCGCGGTAGTGGCGAATGCCGTGCTCGACGCCCTGCGCCCGCTCGGCATTCGCCATCTCGACATGCCGCTGACGCCGCACAAGGTCTGGAAGGCGCTGCAACGGTAAGGCCGCAGTCGGCGCCGACAGAGCGGCGCCTAGACTACCGCCAGCAGGCCCTTACCACCGACATAGAGCCCGGCCACGATCACGAACCAGGCAAACACCTGCGTCAGGGCGCCTTTCCGGCGGGCCAGGAGAGTGTTCGCCTTGGTGCCGGCGAAGGCACCCAGGATGCCGCCCGCTACGAGCAGCGCCGCCACTTGCCAGTCGACGAGCCCCGACCAGGCATAGCTCGAGGCCGAGGCGATGCCGAAGGCCGTGACGGCGACCAGCGAGGAGCTGGTGGCATCCTGCAGTTCCATGTCGGTCGCCAGGATCAGCCCCGGCACGATCAAGAAGCCGCCGCCGATCCCGAAGAAACCCGAGAGCATGCCGACTGCCGCGCCAAGCCCGATCAGCCGCGGCAGCAGGCGGGCGGCGTTGGCGCGCGTCAGCCACGCCGATTGCGATCCACCCTTGGGCCTGGGCCGCAGCATCAACGCGCCGACCACGATCATGACGAGGCCGAACAATGCCAGCAGCTTCTCGCCGTCTACGGCCTTGCCAAGCGCCGCACCGGCAAAAGCACCACCCACGCCCGCGGCGCTGAAGACCAGCGCGCAGGGCCAGCGGATCGCCGTACGTCGCGCATGGATGCCGAGACTGGCAGCGGCGTTGACGGCCACGGCGAACGCAGCCGTGCCGATCGCCACGTGGGCGGACGGCACGCCGACCGCATAGACGAGCAGCGGCACCGCCAGAATCGAGCCTCCGCCACCGATCAAGCCCAGAGTGAGGCCGATCGCGCTGCCGGAGGCGAGGGCAAGGGCAGACGACAGCATCAGGCCAGCGCCGCCCTCGCCGCGCGGTTCCAGGGCATCACGGCCAGAAGCCTAGCCATGCCGCACCAGCCGCTTACACCGGCAAACACCAACCCGGCGCCGACGAAGGCCGACAGTCCGAGAAAGGCCGGCGCAACCCAGATGCTCAGCGCGACGCCCAGCAACACCAGGCTACCGGCGGCAATCTGGACCTGGCGCATCATTTCGAGGGGTTGGCGTCTGTCGGTCAGAACCGGCAGACCCGCCTTCTTCCAGGCGTCAATGCCGCCTTCGAGAATATAGGCCTCGCAGCCTGCAGCCGCAGCGAGACGCGGCGCGTTGGCCGCCGTGCGCGCACCGGACTTGCAATGGAAGATGACGGTCTTGGCGCCGCCCGTATCGACCTTCGCCAACTTGGACATCGCCTGATGGCGTGCGCCGGGCACACGCTCGCGCGCATGCTCATCGGCTTCACGAATGTCGACGAGGATAGCGCCCTCGTCGATGAGCCGCTTGGCTCGGGTTGCATCAATGACTTGAAGAGACATGGTCTTTCCTTTCTTCGGCAATTCGCGGATCAGTCCGCGCAATAGAGACGGTGCAGGGTCGCCAGCAGGGTTTCGATCCGGTGATCGCCGATGCGGTACCAGAGCGTCTGTGCTTCGCGGCGGAAGGTGACGATGCCTTCGTCGCGCATGCGCGCGAGATGCTGCGAGAGCGCAGACTGCGACAGGCCGACATCCGCGGCCAGCGAACCGACCGTGGCCTCTCCGACCTCCACGAGCTTGCAGAGGATGAGCAGGCGGCGGTCGTTGGCGAGCGCGCCCAGCAGTTCGGCGACCTGGCCGGCTTTAGCCTCCAGGGCGCGAGGATCGATACGGGTGGCTATATTCTTCATATTAGGTGTTGCTAAATTAGTTATTTCTAATATATATGTCAAGTCACCAGATCGAGGAAATCATGCCCAGCAATCCCACCATCGACGCCTTCTTCGACGAGCCGACATTCACCATCACCTATCTCGTGAGTGATCCCGCCACTCTTCGCGCTGCGATCATCGACCCCGTGCTCGACTACGACCATAAGTCCGGCGTAGCCTCCACCGCGTCGGCCGATCGCGTGCTGGCAAAGGCCGCCGAGCGCGGCGTGCAGGTCGATTGGATTCTCGAGACGCACGCCCATGCCGATCACCTGAGCGCCGCGCCCCATCTCAAGGCCAGGACCGGCGCGACCGTCGCGGTTGGCGAGCACATCCGCGACGTCCAGAAGATCTTCAAGCCCGTGTTCAATGCGCTCGACGTGAGCGGGGACGGTCGCGAGTTCGACCGCCTGCTCGGCGACGGCGAACGCCTGCCGCTGGGCAACCTGGAGATCGAAGTCATGCATCTGCCGGGGCACACGCCGGCGGATGTCGCCTATCGCGTCGGCAACGCCGTGTTCGTAGGCGATACGATCTTCATGCCCGACTACGGCACCGCCCGCGCCGACTTCCCTGGCGGCGACGCGGCCACGCTCTACCGCTCGATCCGCCGCTTGCTGTCGCTCCCGCCCGACACGCGCCTTTTCATGTGCCATGACTACAAGGCACCCGGCCGCGACAGCTTCGCCTGGGAGACGACTGTGGCCGAGCAGCGCGCCCGCAACGTCCACGTCCATGACGGCGTCGACGAGGCGGCGTTCGTGGCCCTGCGCCGCAAGCGCGACGCGGGCCTGTCGGCGCCGGTCCTGCTGCTGCCGTCGGTGCAGGTGAACATCCGCGCCGGCCATCTGCCGCCGGCGGATCCGAACGGCGTCAGCTACCTGCGCATCCCCGTCCGCCTGGCGGGGTGAAAATAGCTGCCGCGATTGGCCGCTTCGATCCGCCTCGGCTAGCATGCCGGCAAGACGGAGGAAGCATGAACAAGACGATCAAGGCCACGCTGGCCGCCGCTTTGCTATTGATGTCGACCCAGGCGTTCGCGCAGGCCTGGCCCAACAAGCCGATCAAGCTCGTGGCGCCTTATCCCCCCGGCGGCCAGACCGATGTCGTCTCGCGGTACTTCG
Organism: Reyranella massiliensis 521; assembly: GCF_000312425.1. Taxonomy (GTDB): domain Bacteria; phylum Pseudomonadota; class Alphaproteobacteria; order Reyranellales; family Reyranellaceae; genus Reyranella; species Reyranella massiliensis. Next base: position 3,215,551 of record NZ_HE997181.1, read on the forward strand.
CCGAGAAGCTCACGGCGGCGCTCGGCCAGCAGGTGATCGTGGAGAACAAGGCCGGCGCGCAAGGCATGGTCGGGGCCGAGATCGTCAAGAATGCGCCGCCCGACGGCTACACCTTCGTCTACGTGAACTCGTCGATGATGTGCATCAACCCGTACGTCTACAAGAAGCTGCCCTATGACGGCTTCAAGGATTTCGTGCCGGTGACGCAGCACGGGCTGGCGCCGCTCGCGATGGTGACCACCCCGTCGCTGGGACTGAAGTCGGTGAAGGAGTTCGTTGCCTGGGCCAACCAGAACAAGGGCAAGGTCAACTACGCGTCGTTCGGCACAGGTTCCTCGTCGCATATCTGGGGCGAGATGCTGAACCAGGCCGAGAAGCTCGACATGACGCACGTGCCCTACAAGGGTGCCGGTCCGGCCATCCAGGACGCAGTGGCAGGCCACATCCCGGTGACCATCCAGGACCTCGCCGCCAGCGGTCCGGCGATTTCCGGCGGCAAGCTGACACCGCTCGCCGTCACCTCCACGACGCGCTGGCCGCGCCTGCCCAACGTGCCCACGTTCGAAGAACTCGGCTACAAGATGAATCTGGTCGGCTGGAACGGCATCATGGCGCCGGCCGGCACGCCCAAGGAAATCGTCGAGAGGGTGAGCGCGGAACTGCGCAAGGTGGTGCAGACGCCGGAAGGCAAGGAGAAGCTTCTGGACATGGGCCTGATCGCCACCGGCACGACTCCGGCGGAGATGACAGAGATCATGAAGACCGGCTGCGCCGCCTGGGGCGACGCCGTGAAGCGCGCCGGCGTCCAGCCGGAGTGAACCAGCCTAGGCTTTGGGCACCATCTTCTTCCTGGTCTCTTCATCGACGGCAGCGCGTATCTGCCTGAACAGGTCGCGACTGTCGGTGTATTTTCGGCCGTAGGCGAGGTTGAACGCGTAGTCGAAGTCGGGGGCGTTGCGCCCCTGATTGTGCTGGATGAGGGTTTCGATCTTGTCCAAGGCCTTGGCAGCCCGCCCTTCCGGCGACGAGGCATTCTCGTACTCGTCCCATAGGGCCAGGAATTCGGCGCTAGTCTCGGGCGGCAAGGGCGACATCAACTGCAGGAGATCGGCGCGCTCGCGGCTGGCCTTGCCCGTCTGCCCAGCTTGCGCGGTCGCAGGAATGTCGCCGTTTATCGCCTCGCCAAGATCGTGGAGGATGCAGATCTTGAGCAGCTTCAGAAAATCGAGATCGCCAAGCTCGTCCTGAAACACCATCGCCAAGAGGCAGAGGCGCCACGTATGCTCGGCGGTGCTCTCGCGCCGCGCCTTGGAGGTGTACGAATTCCGGAGGACGTCCTTCAGCCGTTCGGCTTCCCGAATGAAATCGAGGCGCTTCCGAATATCCGCAGGTTTCATGCCCTCGCCGTCAGCCGCACCAGCGCCTGTGCGATGGCCTCGCGTGTCGCCGCCGGCTGCTCGGCGATCGCATGACCCAGCAGGTCGAGCTGGCGGCGCAGCGTGTTCACCTGATCGACCAAGTCGACGATGGTCTCCACGGACTCATCGTCAAAGCCCATCTCGTCGACGAGTTCGGCCAGCAGACATGCGCGCGCTACATCGATCTGCTCGAAGCTCCAGGCCTCCACGCTGCCGGTTGGACGCAGCAGGCCGCGCGCTACCCAGCGCTCGACATGGAGGGTTGTGAGCCGACGGTGCTGGCGCAGCAGTTCGTCGAGGGTCGTCATGTGAACTGCTCCATCTCCTTTCGCGGATCGTAGCTACGCCCCGCCTCCCAGCCGCCGAGAAACTCCTTCAGCTTCTCATCCGGCTGTTCGGGCAACACGACCTTGAGCTTCACATACTGGTCGCCGCGCTGGCCGGATCGGCGATCGAGCAGACCGCGGCCCTTGAGACGCAGCGACGTGCCGGTGTTGGAGCCCGCCGGCACGTTCAGCATCACCGGACCGCCTACGGTCGGTACCCGCACCTTACCACCCAGGGCCGCTTCGGTAAGTGTCACCGGCAGATCGACATGGATATCGTTGTCGCGTGTCTGGAAGAAGGCATGCGGCTCGACACGAATCTCGACATAGGCGTCGCCGGCAGGCCGGCCCTGGCTGCCGGGCATACCCTGCCCCTTCAGCCGAAGGGTCTGGCCGTCGCTCATTCCTTCGGGAATGTCGATATCGAGGGTCTTGCCGTCGGGTAGATCGACCCGCTGCTTGCCGCCCCGTGCGGCGACGAGAAACGGCACGCGCAGACTGTAGGTCACCGGCATGCCGCTCATGTCGAATCCTCCGGCACCGTGCCCGCCGGCCCCGAAACCGCGACGCTCGCCGAACATCTCCGAGAAGATCCCCCCCATGTCGACGAAGGAGTCGTGGGCGCCGGCGCGCTCGTACTTGCCGCCAAAGCCCCCCGCCTGATCGCGATAGAAGCCGCGCGGCGGCACCTCCTGCCCCGTGGCATCGATTTCGCCGGCATCGAAGCGGCGGCGTTTCTCGGGATCGGACAGCAGGTCGTTGGCCTGGCTGATCTCCTTGAACTTTGCCTCGGCTGCCTTGTCGCCGGGGTTGAGGTCGGGATGGTGCTTCTTGGCGAGCTGGCGAAACGCCTTGCGGATATCGTCCTCCGAGGCGGTCCTCGGCACGCCCAGGACGGAATACGGGTCGGTCATGTCCCTACAGATGTGGTGTGAATTCGTTGCTTACAAGTACGGCCGGCAACCTGTCTCCTCGAGCACCGGCTCCAGCCGGCGACGCGCGGCCTCCGGCAAGGCGGCAAATTTCTTACATATGGCGTCATAGCATTTGCCCTGGTAGCGAAACGGCGCTTGGGCATAGGGGTGCCCGAGCAGCTCCACCTCCAACGACTCCCGCCCCTCCTGAAGGGCCTGCGCATTGGCTGCGAGAAACGGCAGGTACGTCGCCGCCGCGTGGCGCAGCAGGCTCGTCACGCCGTGAGGCAACGGCGCATCGGCGTCGATCCACGCCCCCTCGATGCCGGAGGCGTCGTCGAGCCGCATCAGCCAGCAGAACACGTCGGCGGCCCGGTCGCGCATCTCGGCGGCCGGCGTCGGGTCGACCGAGAGGATCTGAAGCTGGCCATAGATGCCGAAGTCGCCGAGCGACGGGCGCGAGCCCAGCAGGAACGGCAGGGTGCGGACATGGCTGTCGAGCGTCTCGAGCACGAAGCGGTAGCTTTCCTCGATCACCGGCCGGTTCTGCTCGGTGCAGCCGACCAGCGCCATGCGCCCGACCTGACGGTCGTTGAACGCGGTCATGGCTGCACGCCGCTCGTCCTCTGCCATCACCGGATCGCGCGAACTCACCACCCAGGTCTGGGCGAAAGCCCGGTCCGCCGCATAGTACCAGCGGTAATGGAACATGATCTTGGTGAGCCACTCGTCGCCGAAATCCTCGAGCAGGTCGCTGACGAAGGCGAGGCCGGGGTCGTCGGGAACGACCGAGCGGGCGCCGGGATGCTCGCGCTCCAGGGCATAGGCGAGCGGCGTCGAGTCGTTCATCAGGCGCCCGTCGGGAAAGCGCAGCACCGGGATCACCGGCGGCAGACCCGCAGCGACTGCAACGTCGCGCGGCGATCCCACCGCGTCCCATATGAAGGGCAGGCGGCGGTAACGCATCAGCGCCCGCATTTTCACCGAGTAGGGCGACGGATCGAAGCCATGCAGCGTATAGACGCCGCCGCTCATAGGCCGAGCACCGCCTTGGCGATGATGTTGCGCTGGATCTCGTTGGAGCCCGCGTAGATCGTCGATGCGCGGTTGTTGAGATAGAGCGGCATGGCCGTCAGCCCCGCCTCCGGCGTCACCGTCGGCTCGTTGTGGCCGAGCAGGCGGGCCTCCGGCTCGAAGGGGGCGGCGTACCAGGCCAGCGCCTCGACACCGAGGTGATCCAGCCGCTGCAGGGTCTCGCTGCCTCTGATCTTCATGGCGGAGGAGATCGCGCCGGGATTGCGGCCCTTGCTGAGATCCGAGAGGACCTGCATCTCGATCATCTCCAGCGCCTGGATCTCCATTTCGGTTTCGGCCAGGCGCTCGGCGAAGCCGCGCTCCTCGATCAGCCGCCCCGAACCGTCGGCCGCCTCTTCCTTGGCGATGCGCCGCACATCCTCGATGCGGGCGTAGAGGTTCGGGGTGTAGGCTTCGCCGCCGCGCTCGAATTCGAGCAAATACTTGGCCACCGTCCAGCCGGCATTTTCCGGGCCGATGCGATTGGCGACAGGGGTGCGGACATTGTCGAAAAAGACCTGGTTGACCTCGTGGTCGCCCGCCAGGGTCAGGATCGGCGCCACGGAAAGCCCGGGAGTCTTCATCGAGTCGATCAGCACGAAGGAGATGCCGTCCTGTGGCTTGCCCTCGGTCGAAGTGCGCACGAGACAGAACATGTGATCGGCGACATGGGCTCCGGTCGTCCAGATCTTGGTGCCGTTGATCACGTAGTCGTCGCCGTCCTGCACGGCGCGGGTCTTGAGGCTCGCGAGGTCGGAGCCCGACCCCGGCTCGGAATAGCCCTGGCAGAAGACGATATCGCCCGCCACGATGCGCGGCAGGTACTTGGCCTTCTGCTCCGGCGTGCCGAACTTCATGATGACGGGGCCGACCATGCGCAGCCCCATCGAGAAGATTCGCGGCGCGTCAGCCGCTGTGCACTCTCGGGAGAAGATGTAGCGCTGGGTAGCATTCCAGCCGGTGCCACCATATTCCTTGGGCCAGTTGGCGGCCGACCAGCCCTTCTTGGCAAGGACCCTGTGCCAGCGTCGCCCCGCTTCGAAATCGGCAAAGACCCCGCCCGTCTTGCGGCCGGCCTCGCGCAGGTCTTCGGTCAGATGCTCGTCGAGAAAGCCCCGCACCTCATCGCGAAAGGACTGGTCCTCTGCACTCAGAGCTAGATCCATTGGCGTTTCTCCATTCCGTCTTTCTCGAAGGCTAGCGATCCCCCACCATTGCCGTCCAGTGCATGGCTGACAGATGCTTCCGACGGGCGGTATGCTTTTTGCCTCGCCCTGCGTAGACCAACGCGGAGATCGCCATGTATCGGCTTCTCGGTTTGCTTGCCCTTCTGCTGGCTGCCATCCCCGCGGCGGCGCAGGACAAGAAGGAAGTCGATCTGGCGCTGGTTCTGGCGATCGACATTTCGGGCAGCATCGACCCCGACGAGGCCCGGCTGCAGCGCCAGGGCTATGTCGAGGCGTTTCGCGATCCGGTCATCGTCAAGGCCATCTTGGGCGGCAATCACGGTCGTATCGCCATCGCCTATTTCGAATGGTCCGACGCCTGGGTGCAGAAGCTCCTGATCGACTGGACGCTGCTCGATTCCGAAGCCGCCATCGACGCTTTCGCCCGCCGTCTCAGCGACGCGCCCATCTCGATCGCCCGCCGCACCTCGATCAGCGGCGCCATACGCTATGCCGTTCCGATGTATGGCCGCCTTCCCTACGAGCCGGAACGCAAGGTGCTCGACATCTCGGGCGATGGCTCGAACAACGACGGGGGCCTCGTCACCGACCTGCGCCACGATGCCCTGAAGGAACGGATCGTCATCAACGGACTGCCGATCATGAACGGCCGGCCCAATCCATTCGGATTTCCGGCCGAGGACGATCTCGACAAGTATTACCTCCATTGCGTCACGGGCGGGCCCCGCTCCTTCGTGGAGGTCGCGCGGAGCTTCGAGGATTTCCCCAGGGCCATCCGCAAGAAGCTTCTTCAGGAGGTCGCCGATATCGGCCCACTGAACGACTTCGACATTGGGGATCTGGGCGTTGAACGCCACGGTGTGCAGCTTGCCCAAAGCAGCCGCCGGCCGCCGCGTAACGACGAAGACTACACCCGCTTCGTGCAGCCGGAATACGAGCTCGGCTGCGACGTCGGAGAGCGCCGTAGCCGCGATTTCTGGCAACGCCGTTTCGGCGTAACGCCAGACTGACGCACGCATTCCCTGAGTTGCCGGTGAATAAAGATGCGTCAATAGCGCCAATATCGTGCGGCAGACAATCGAGCGTTAATCACCATGAGAATAAGGCATTTCTGCCTTTATCGCATTTGAAATGAAGTAATTGACGACACACGTATTGTTAGTATATGTCACTCTTGGGATGGCCGTTCGCATCGGTTGGGGAACCGATGCGGCAACCGCGGCCTTAAAGTGTGGGAAGGGTACAGATGGCTGGGTTGGCACCCGGCGTAGCGCTGTCTGTCGAGCGTTGCGGCGAAGATACCTTCGACTTTGGGACTACGGGTAGCACGATCACCGACCGCTTTGCCGCAACCGTCAAGGCTGCGGCGGCGTCGGTCGCCGTCCTGCAACGGGCTGAGGCCCTGACATATGCCGAACTCGATCGGCGGTCGAACCGTCTTGCGCGCCATCTGCGAGCCCAAGGCGTCATTGCGGGCGATCTGGTTGCCCTGCACGCCGGTCGTTCCATCAACTCGCTGATCGCCATATTGGCCACCCTGAAGCTGGGCGCTGCCTACGCGCCGCTCGACCCGGCTGCACCGGCAGACTATCAGGCTTGGCTGTTGCGGGACTGCGGAGCCAGGATTGTCCTCGCTGCCGCCGGCACCCCGCACGACCTCCCCCTCCCGACGCTCGACCTCGAGGAGGCGCTCTCGGCCAGCGAAGTCGAGGACGATTCCGCCCTGGAGCATGTCTGCCACCCCGACGACATTGCCTATGTAATGTACACTTCAGGGTCGACAGGCCGGCCCAAAGGTGTGCGGATTCCCCATCGTGCCGTAGTGCGATTGGTCACCGACCAGACCTACGCGCGGTTTGCGGCCGACGAAGTCCTTCTGCACGCGGCCCCTCTGTTTTTCGACGCCAGCACTTTCGAGATCTGGGGCACGCTCCTGCATGGCGCCCTGGGCGTCATCGTCGACGACGATCGTGTCTCGTTGCAGCGGCTCGCCGACACGATCCGCCGGCATCGCGTTACCACGGCCTGGTTCACGGCCGGCCTGTTCCATCTGCTCGTCGAGCATCAGCTCGATTCTCTGCGCGGCCTGCGCCAGATTCTGGCCGGTGGCGACACCCTCTCGCCGTCTTGCGTGCTGCGGGCGCAGGCGGCCCTTCCGGACTGCCAGATCATCAATGGCTACGGGCCGACCGAGAACACGACGTTTACCTGCTGCTACCGCGTTCCTGCCGGTGGCTGGGGCGGAGGGCCGGTCCCCATCGGCACCCCCATCAACGGCACCTACGTGCGCCTGCTCGACGACGAGATGCGGCCCGTACCGGATGGCGAGATCGGCATGCTCTATGCCGGCGGCCTCGGTCTCGCGTCGGGCTATCTCGGCGGCGCGCATCAGTCCTCGGATGCCTTCACGGCCGACCCCCTCCACCCTGAAGCCATGCTCTATCGCACCGGCGACCTCGCGCGCCGGCGGGCCGATGGAGCGCTCGATTTCCTGGGCCGCCGGGACCGTCAGGTGAAGATCGACGGCAAGCGCATCGAGCCGGGTGAAATCGAGGAGACCCTCCGCCGCTGCAACGGGATCGCCGACGCTGTGGTGACGGCAACCAGGCCCAGCGCCGGCGGCCCCGTTCTGACAGCCTATGTCAAGCCGGCGGCCGAGTCCGACAACCGCACGATGCTTGCCTCGGATGCGCGCATGGGCCTACTGCGCGCCCTCCCGCCGCACATGCAGCCGTCGCGTATCGTCGTTCTGGATGAGTTTCCGCTGAAGGCCAGTGGCAAGATCGACTATGATCGCCTGCCTGCACCGCGTCCGCTTCCCGAAACGACGGCGCTGTTCGGGGGCGACGAGACCCAGCGCACGCTGACCGGCATTTTCTCGCGCGTACTGGGCGTGAGGGAGATTGGATTGGACGCCAACTTCTTTGACCTCGGAGCGACTTCGCTCAAGCTGGTCGAGGCGCACGCTGCCATCGCGCGCACCTGGCCGGGCACCAGCGTGGTCGCGCTTTTCCGTCATTCCACCATCCGCGAACTGGCACGGGCCATCGACGGTCGCGGGGCTTCGCCCCAGGCCGCCGTACAGCTTCGCAGCCAGCAGCAGGCAGCCGCGCTCAGGAGGATGCAACGCACTCGGCTGGTGCGATGAACATCCCGGAAAATGCCGTTGCCGTCATTGGACTGGCGGGCCGGTTTCCCGGCGCCAACGACGTCGCCCAGTTCTGGCGCAACATACGCGCAGGCGTAACCTCGGTTACGCGTTTTTCCGATGCCGAGCTGGAAGATTCGTTCAGCGCCGACATTCGCCACAATCCAAACTTCGTGCGCGCGCGTCCGATTCTGAAAGACGCCGACAAGTTCGATGCCGAGTTCTTCGGCATGCTGCCACGCGAGGCTGCGCTCACCGACCCCCAGCACCGGCTGATGCTGGAATGCGCTTGGACGGCCCTCGAGGACGCCGGCTACGATCCTGCAACATATTCCGGTTCGATCGGCGTATTCGCCGGATCGAGCATGAACACCTACCTGCTGACCAACGTTCTGGCCGAGCGGCTGACTGCCGACGACTTCGCCAGCGACTATCAGGTCGGCTCCTACGACGCGCTGCTCGGCGCGCTTTCGGATACGCTGGCAACACGCATCGCCTACAAGCTGAACCTGCGCGGGCCGGCCATGACCGTGCAGAGCGCCTGCTCGACCTCGCTGCTTGCGATCGCGCAGGCCTGCCAGAGCTTGCTGCTTTACCAGTCGGACATGGCGCTGGCCGGCGGCGTCTCGATCACCTTCCCGCAGAAGCGCGGCTACATGCACCAGGAGGGCGGCATGGTCTCGCCGGACGGCGTGTGCCGGCCGTTCGACGTCAATGCCGCCGGCACGATCTTCGGCGACGGCGCCGCCATCGTGCTGCTGAAGCGCCTGGCCGACGCGATCGACGACGGCGATCACATCTACGCTGTGATCCGTGGTAGCGCCGTCAACAACGACGGCAGCGACAAGGTCGGCTTCACCGCACCGAGCGTTCGCGGCCAGTCCGAAGTCATCGCATCGGCCATCGCCATGGCCGGCATCGGACCGGAAACGATCGGCTATGTCGAATGCCATGGGACGGCAACGCCGCTGGGCGACCCGATCGAGTTCGACGGACTGATGCGCGGCTTCGGCGTGCACGTGGTCGACAAGCCTTCCTGCGCCCTGGGTTCGGTCAAGGCCAACATTGGCCATCTCGACGCCGCGGCCGGCGTGACGGGCCTGATCAAGGCGGTGATGGCGCTGCAGCACCGCGAGATCCCGCCGCTGACCAACTTCACGCAGCCGAATCGGCACATCGATCTGGCCGGCAGCCCCTTCTATTTCCCGACGTCGCTGACGGGCTGGGCGCCGGGTAGCGCGCCGCGGCGGGCCGGCGTCAGCGCGTTCGGCGTCGGTGGCACCAACGTACACGTCGTTCTGGAAGAAGCGCCGCTCCTGCCCGCCAAGCGCCATGTCGGCCCCCGGCATCGCCGCCATCTGCTACCGCTTTCCGCACGAAACGATGCAGCCCTCGCCGAGGCCGCGACCGCCCTCGCCGATCATCTGGCGGCCACTCCCGAAATCGCCCTCGAGGACGTCGCCCACACCCTGCAAGCCGGCCGGCGTGCCTTCGACTGCCGCATCGCCGTCGCCGCCCGTTCGCGCGAGGACGTCGTCAAGGCGTTGCGGACGCCGCCGTCCGCGATCAAGGCGACAGGCCGCGCACCGCTGATCTTCATGTTCCCGGGCCAGGGTGCGCAAACCGCCGGCATGGCGCGCGATCTTCATCGCGATCACGCACTGTTCCGCGAGCTGGTGGATCAAGGCATCGCCATCGCCTCGCCGATCGTCGGACCGGAACTGAAAGCGCAGCTCCTCGATCCGAAGGCGGCAAACGGCGACGCCACGCTGTTCGCGCAGCCTGCCCTCTTCATCTTCGAATATGCGCTGGCGCGGCTCTATATGTCCTGGGGCTTCGAGCCCGATGCCATGGTGGGGCACAGTGTCGGCGAATTCGTCGCCGCGTGCCTCGGCGGTGTGTTCTCGTTCGACGAAGGCTGCCGGCTGGTCGCCACGCGCGCGCGCATCATGCAGGCCATGCCGCCCGGCGCCATGCTGGCCGTGCGTTTGCCCGAGGCCGCGTTGAAGGCCGAGCTGGGCGACGCGCTCGACATCGCCGCGATCAACGCACCGTCGCTCTGTGTCGTTTCGGGTCCGCAGCCGGATATCGACGCTCTCAGCGCGCGGCTCGACGCGCAGGGTGTGATGACCCGGGCGCTCGCCGTCTCGCACGCCTTCCATTCTCGTGTTCTCGACCCTGTCCTCGGAGACATCGAGCGCGCGGCTGCGGACACGACGCTGCTGGCGCCCCAGCGCGCCTTCGTGTCGAGCGTCACCGGCAAGTGGATCGATGCCGCACAAGCGTGCGACCCGAAATATTGGGCGCGTCACGGCCGCGAACCCGTGCGCTTTGCCGAAGCACTGGCAACGGTGGCGGCCGAAGGCGAGCCCTTCCTGCTCGAAGTCGGCCCCGGCCGCAATCTCTCGGCGCTGGCGGCGCAGATCGTCGACCGCCGCAAGCTGCGCGGCGTCGTGGCGAGCCTTCCCGATCCTGAGAACGAAGATCTCGACGGCGCTCTGGCAGCACTTTGGAGCGCGGGTTTCACCCTCGATTGGACGGCCGTTGGGGCGCCGCAGGGTCGACGCATCTCCCTGCCGACCTATCGCTTCCAGCGCTCGCGCCACTGGATCGAACGCACGGCCCGCCCGGTCGCCGCCTCCGCGCCGCCCGTCGCGAAAGCAGTTTCCGCGCCTTCTCCGGCGGCGACCCTCGCTCCCGTGGCCGACACTATTCCGGCCGCACGCGCCGATGCCCTACAGGGCGAGATTGTCGGCATTCTGGAGCATCTCTCCGGTGTCTCCGGCATCGATCCGAACGAGCGGTTCGTCGAGCTCGGCTTCGATTCCCTGCTGCTGGGACAGGTGGCGCGCGCGGTCGAGAAGAAATTCAAGACGCGGATCACGTTCCGGCAGCTCCTGAGGGACATGCCGTCGGCCGCGCTGCTCGCCGCGCATCTGGATGCGACGCTGCCGGCCGGACAGCAGAAGCCGTCCGCGCCGAAGCCCGTCGCCCCTCCTCCCCGCCTCGTTGCGCCGCCCCCTCAGGGCGAAGCCGAAGCGCGCGTGCGCCTCTACCGGCCTTCCGCCGCCAAGGCGTCGAGCGCCCTGACCAACACACAGCGCGACTACGTCGAAACGCTCGTCCGCAAGACCAACGAACGCACGCCGCTGTCCAAGGCCAGGACGCAGCATGACCGCGCCGTACTGGCCGATCCGCGCACCGCCGCAGGCTTCCGGCAGGAATGGAAGGAACTCACCTATCCGGTGATTGCCGCGTCCGCCAAGGGCTCCCGCATCCGCGACATCGACGGCAACGACTATATCGACCTGGTGAACGGCTACGGCCAGACCCTGTTCGGCCATTCGCCGGATTTCGTGACGAAGGCGGTCGAAGCGCAGCTCAAGGATGGCTTTCCGATAGGCCCCCAGAGCCCGCTCGCCGGCGAAGTGGCGTCGCTCGTCGCGGAGATGACGGGCGACGAGCGCGTGACCTTCTGCAACACCGGCTCGGAAGCGGTGATGGCGGCGATGCGCGTCGCACGAGCCGTTACGGGGCGCGAGCGGGTCGTCGTATTCGCCAACGACTATCACGGGCAGTTCGACGAGGTGCTGGTGAAGGCCGGCGGCGGCGCGACCCGGGCCGCCGTGCCGGTCGCGCCCGGCATCCCGCCGGAGTCCGCCGCCAACATGACGGTGCTGCCCTACGGCGATCCCGCGAGCCTCGAGTGGATCGAGGCCAACGGCGAGGAGATCGCCGCCGTGATGGTCGAGCCGGTGCAGAGCCGGCATCCCGACCTCAGGCCGCAGGCCTTCCTGCAGAAGCTGCGCGCGCTCACCGAGGCGAGCGGCACGGCACTCGTGTTCGACGAGATCGTCACCGGCTTTCGTGTCCACCCCGCCGGCATGCAGGCCGTGTTCGGCATCCGCGCCGACATGGCGACCTACGGCAAGGTCGTGGGCGGCGGCATGCCGATCGGGATACTGGCCGGCAAGGCGCGCTTCATGGACGCGCTCGACGGCGGCATGTGGCGCTACGGCGACGATTCGATCCCCGAGACCGCGCCGACTTTCTTCGCCGGCACCTTCGTGCGCCACCCGCTGGCACTCGCCGCCACCAAGGCCGTGCTGCTGCACCTGAAGGAGCAAGGTCCTGGTTTGCAAGAGCGGCTCGCCGAGCGCATGGGCACTCTTGTCGGGCAGCTCAACGGTGAACTCGAGCGGCGCGGGTTGAAGACGCGCCTCGAAACCTATTCGAGCTGGTTCTATGTGAGCTTTGCCGCAGAGGGCGCGCTCGCCTCGCTGTTCTGGCCGCAGATGCGCCAGCTCGGTGTTCACGTCCAGGAAGGCTATCCGTGCTTCCTGACGACCGCCCATTCCGATGCCGATATCGCCGCAATCCGGGAGGCCTTCAGGTCAACGCTCGACGCGCTGGAGGAAGGCGGCATCCTGAGCGAATCACGCTCGCCGGGCGTAGCAGCGACCGTCGTCGGGGAGTCGGCGCCGCTGACGGAGCCGCAGCTCGAGATCCTGGCCGCGGCACAGGTCGGTGACGACGCCTCCTGCGCCTTCAACGAATCGGTCAGCATCGCGTTTCAGGGCGAACTCGACGCCACCGCTCTCACGGCCGCCGTCAACGGCGTGGTTGCCCGCCATCAAGCGTTGCGTGGCCGAGTCGACCGTTCCGGCGAGAGGATGCACTTCGCGCCGACCTTGCAGCTCGATCTGACGCCGAAGGACATTTCCCGCGAAGCCGACCCGGCAGCTACACTGGCCACGCTCACCAACGCGGATGCTCGCACGGCCTTCGACCTCTGGAACGGCCCTCTGGTCCGCGCCGCGATGGTGCGGCTGGCGAAGGACCGTCACGTACTGGTCCTGACGGCTCACCACATCGTCTGCGATGGCTGGTCGATCAACATTTTGTTGAACGATCTCGCGACGCTCTATCGAGCTGCGCGCACCGGCCAGCCGAGCGATCTGGCCCCTGCACCACTCTTCTCCGACTATGCGCTCGACCAGGCCCGAACCAAGGCGGCACGCGCCGACGACCTTCGCTACTGGACGGAAGTCTTCGCCGAGCCGCCGCCGCTGCCCGACCTGCCGACGGACCGTCCGCGACAGGCGCAGCGCAGCTACGCCGGCGCGACTTACGCCACCACCTTCGACGCCGGCCTTTGCAATGCGTTGAAGAAGATGGGCGCCGCGAGCGGCACAACCCTCTTCTCGGTCCTGTTCACCTCCCTGCAGACTGTCCTGGGCCGGCTGTCCGGCGCATCCGACATCGTGATGGGCGTGCCGGTCGCCGGCCAGTCGGTCGACGACATGCCCGAGCTGGTCGGCCATTGCGTGCAGATGCTGCCCTTGCGGGCCCCTCTGGCCTGGGACGCGCCCTTTGCCTCCCAGGTGGAAGCGACCGCCCCGCGGCTGCTCGACGGCTTCGACCATGCGCGCTGCACGTACGGCACGCTGGTGCGCGCCCTGCCGCTGCAGCGCGTCGCCAATCGGATGCCGTTGACCGAGTTTCAGTTCAATCTGGAGCGTATCGCCGACAAGCTCGATTTCGGCGGCCTCGAAGTCGAGGTCACCCCCAATGCCAAGGCTGCCGTCAATTTCGACCTGTTCGTCAATGTGATCGAATCCGCCGCCGGCCTGCGCATCGATTGCGACTACAACAGCAGCCTGTTCGACGAGGCCACCATCGCGCGCTGGATGACGCACTATCGCTGCCTGCTCGAAGGCGTCGTGGCGGCACCGGCGACCCCGTTGGCCGCCCTGCCGCTTCTGTCGAGCGAGCAGGAGCGCTTCGTCCTCGACGCAGTCAACGACAGCGCTGCCGAGTATCCTGCTGCATCCTGCATTCAGGATCTGTTTGCGGCGCACGTTACCCGGAACCCGGATGCCGTCGCCTGCATCGACCGCATAGGCTCGTTGACCTATGCCGAGCTCGACCAGCGATCGACGCGCCTGGCGCAAGAGATCCTCGGCATCATGTCGACGCGCGGCGGCCGCATTGCCGTCGCCGTCGACAGGTCGCGCGCCCTGTTGATCGCCCTGCTCGCCGTCATGAAGTCGGGCCATGCCTACGTTCCGCTCGACATCGACCAGCCGCTGGAACGGCTGAGGCAGATCGCCATTACCGCGCAGATCGACGGCATCATCTGCCTCGACGACCGGGCCAGTGCCATCGCCCCCCACGCCTTCCCCTTGCGGCTCGACCGGATCAACCTCGAAGGGCGGCTCCAGAATCAGACCTTGCCGAAGGTGGCGGCCGACGCGTCGGCTTACGTCCTCTTCACCTCCGGTTCGACCGGCACGCCCAAAGGGGTCGAAGTTGGTCATCGCGCGCTGACCAACCTGATCAGCGACGTCGTGCGCCGCCTGGACGTCAAGGCCACCGACGTAACGATCGCCTCCAGTGCGGTCACTTTCGATGTGGCGGCCACCGAGCTCTATGCACCGCTGGTCACCGGCGGGCGCGTGGTGATGAGCGAAACGGACGAAGTCAAAACCGGCATCGAACTGATCGCGCTCGCGAAGAAGGCCGGCGCCACGCTGATGCAGGCCACACCTACCTTGTGGCGCATGCTGCTCGAAGCGGGCTTCGCGTCCTGGCCGGGACTTCGCATGATCACGGCCGGCGAGGCGATCTCGCGCGACACGGTCGACCGGCTTCTCGCAGGCGGGGGACGGCTGTGGAACCTGTACGGGCCAACCGAGGCCACCATCTATGCGTCTGGCATCGAGATGCACCCGGGAAAGAACGGGGTCACGATCGGCAAACCGCTGTCCAACATGCAGCTCTACGTGCTCGACGATCACGACCGGATCGTTCCGTTGGGCGCTGTTGGCAATCTCTTCATCGGCGGCGACGGACTTGCCAAGGGCTACTTCGACAACAGCGCCCTCACGGCGGCGGCGTTCCGCACGATCTCTCTGGCAGGCCGCCCCCCGCAACGGCTGTATCGAACCGGCGACCTTGCGCGGTTGCTGCCCTCGGGTGAATTCGAGCTCTACGGCCGCGTCGACCATCAGGTGAAGCTGCGCGGCTTTCGCATCGAACTCCAGGAAATCGAGAGCACGCTGCGTCTAGCCCCCGGCGTCCGAGATTGCGTAGTGTTGCTACGCGACGACGCCGGCTCCGACCCCATGCTGGTGGCCTATGTCGTCGGCGTGCCGAAACCCGCCGGCCTCGCAAGCTTCCTCAAGGAACGGCTGCCCGACTACATGGTCCCGGCTCGATGGGTTGGCCTCGAGACCATGCCGGTCACGCCCAATGGCAAGGTCGACCGCAAGGCGCTCGCACCACCTACCCCGGCGGCGGCCGAGCCCACCTCGGTCAAGCCGCGCACGCCGCTCGAAACACGCATCGCCGCCGTATGGGCCGATGTTATCGGCCTGCCGCACGTCGGCGTGAACGATCCGCTGTTCGCTTTGGGCGCCGACTCCCTGCAGGTCTTCCGCATCGCTGCACGGCTCGACCAGGCCGGCATCGCCATCAACGCCCGTGACCTCATGAAGAACCCGACAGTGGCCTCGCTGGCGGCGTCGCTGGAAGGCACTCCAGTAACCGCGCAGGAGCCCCCGGTGCGGCGTACTCCGTCACTTGCCGACTTCCGGCACGGCGCGCGACGGCGTACCCTCGGATCGTGACGAACAGCGAACGCGACAGGCAGCTTCCGGCATCCGGCGAGGTGGACGGGCCGGCGTTCGCGTGTACGCCTCTGCAGGAACGCTTTTGGGCACAGCAACATGCGCGCGGGCCACAGGGACTGAACGTCGCCATGCGATGGCAGGTCAACGGCACCCTTTCTCACACGGCCGCCGAAGGTGCACTCCAGGCATTGGTCCGGCGCCACGAGGTTCTGCGCACGTCCTTCCGGGAAGTCGACGGCAAGCTGGCGCAGATCGTGTGGCCCGCCTGTGCCGTGAAGCTCAACGAGATCGACCTCACGGTGCTCCCCCCTGGCGAGCGCGAAAAACACGCCGAAGAAATTGCGCGCGCCGAAGCGCTGGAGCCGATCGACCTTGAGAAGCCGCCGCTTCTGCGCGCGGCATTGCTGCGCCTGGCCTCAGGCCGTTCCGTGCTTCTGCTGACCTTGCACTCGATGATCGCCGACGGCTGGTCTACCGGGCTCATCGTCCGCGAATTCAGCGCCGCTGCCCATGAGATCGAGGCCGGTCGTCTCCCCGATCTCACCGAACCCGAGCTGCAGTTCGTGGACTACACGCTCTGGGAAAAGGAGCTGCTGTCGAGCAGCGATCTCGACGAGGCGCGCGCTTTCTGGAAGCGGAAGCTACAGGGCGTGGTCGGCACCGTTGTTCCGCCCGACCATCAGGTCACGCCGGGCGCCGAAGCGCCGAGCCATCTTGCGTCGCTGCTGCTGCCGACGGAGCTGGGCCAGGTGGTCGAGGGGCGCGCGCGGCGCCACAATGTCACGCTGTTCAACCTCGCCGCCGCAGCCCTCGCGCTGATGCTCCATCGCGTCACGGGCGAGGCCGAGATCGTATTCGGCTCGCAGGTTGCCAACCGTGAGGAGCCGGCGGCGGCCGACCTGATCGGCCCCACGGTGAACTCCGTCACCTTCCGCCTCCCCGTCGACGACCGCTCGACCTTGCATGCCTTCGTCGCAGCCGCCGCCGAGAGCATCCAGGAGGCGCTGCGTCACGAGCGTCTGCCCTTCGAGATTGCCGAGACCTTTTCCGCAGGCCGCGACGGCAAGCCGCTCCATTCCGTCAATCTCGTCCTGCACCGTTCCTACTCGGGCACCACCGAGACCGAGGGCGGAAGCGCAGGCCGCTTCAGCCTGATTTCGCTGCCGTCCTACTCATCGGGCCCACAATGGCCGCTCAACTTCTTCATGATCGGCCGCGACGAGGGTTGGCGTCTTTCCTGCGAAGCCGATGCATCGCTCTACGACCAGGCGACGGCAACGGCGCTGCTCGGGATATGGCGGACATGCCTCGAGGCACTGGCGACGGCACCGGACGGGCCTATTGCCGACTGCGCGAGCGTGCAGGCCATCGCGCTGCCTCGCACTTCGCCACCTCCGCTCGCACGACCGGCCGTCGTGCCCGGCGGGCCGATACCGATGCGGGAGCCCGAACGACAGATCGTGCGCTTCCATGAGAACGGCTCGCTGACGCCGATCGTCGTGCTCAACAACCGCTCGATCTACTATCAGCTCGCCCGGCATCTTGGCGAGGATCGTCCCTTAACCGACATCCTGATGTACCATCAGGGCCAGCAACCCAATCTTGGCGACCGCACGTTCGAGGATTTCGGCGACTATGCCGTGCGCCTGATCCGCCATGTGCAGCCGCACGGCCCCTACATTCTGGGCGGACATTGCGTCTATGGCGTGCTGGCCTTCGAGGCGGCGCGGCAGCTCCGTCGCATGGGCGAGAAAGTGTCTCTGGTGGCGCTGTTCGACAGTTGGGCTCCCGGCTACCGCGAAGACATGTCGCGCTTCGATCGCGCCCTACGCAATCAGCAGCTACGCCTCCACCACTACAAGGATCGTCTTGCCCAGTTCCGCCGCGGTGAAGTGAGCCTGAACGACATCGTACGCAAGCCGCTGCTCTATCGTCTTGGCATGCTGCCCAAGGAGGATGGGCCGGAACGGCCGGAGCTGCCGGGCGAGTGGTTCGACAGCTATATCTACGATTCGGTCACGCGCTTTCGGCCTGCGCCGTATGAGGGCGACGTCGTTCTGTTCCGCACCAAAGATCCGCTGCGCGGCCGCCTGTTCGACGAGCGGATGGGCTGGGGGCCGCTGGTGACCGGCCGTCTGACCAAGATCGACATCGACAGCGGCCACTTCGACATGTTTCGCGAGCGGCCGGCTGCCGAGATTGCGGCCTTCCTGCGGACTCAGTGAGTCTCCTCAAGCTCCTTGCGCTTGGCGTTCTGATCCTGGCCGTCGTGCTGGTGGCAGCGGGCTGGTTGGTTTTCGTGCCGCGCCTGCCTGCCCCGGCCGGGCCGAATGCCGTTGTCCGTAGCGAAGCCACGATCAAGGATACCTCCGGCGCAGCGTTCGCCATCACGGTCTGGCAGCCGCGCGACCTCAAGGCATCGACGCCGCTCATCCTCTATTCGCCCGGCTGGGGAGGAACGCGCACGCAGAGCCAAGTCCAGGTCGAGACTCTCGCGAGCCATGGGTTCGTCGTCGTGGGCTGCGACGACTTCGCGAGCGATCCTGCGGCCGATCCCGATCGTGGCCTTTCTCTCGAACTCCAGACCGATGCAGAAACTGCGGCGTCGATCGCACGGGCGGGCCGCCATGCGGTGGCCCAGGGCAGCCGGTTGCTGGACGTGCTAGCGGCGCTCGAAGCCGGGCAGGTGCCTGCCCTTGCCGGCCGGCTCGACCTCACGCGCGTCGGCATACTCGGCTACTCGATCGGGGGGACGTCGGGCCTTGCCGCGGCTGCAAGGGACCGGCGCATCGTAGCCGTGTTCAATGTCGATGGTGGACTGTTCGGGCCGGCAGCCGACGAGATCGTGGTGCAAGCATACTTCCTGCTGTCGAGCGAGGAAGCGTTCCCTTCCGAGGCGGATCTTGCCTCGTCCGTGGCCTTCACGCGCAACTACGCCATGATCAGCGCCCTGGACATCCCGCGCAACAAACGCCGCATGGAGCAGCCGCAGAGCTACTGGGCGCAGCTTCCTGCAGCCAGCCATGGCGACCTTTCCGACGGGCTGTTCGCCCGCCCGCATCGCCTCTTCGCACGCACCAACTTCGAGCGCTCGGCGATGAACGGAACCATCGAACGGCTCGAAGTTGCGTTCTTCCGCAACGCCCTGCTGGGCGATCCTGGTCCACTGAAATCCCTGATCGGCCGGAACGATCAGACGGTCCGGTGGATCAGCCCGACCGCGCCGTCGGCGGGAGCCGCCAACGCCCGGCAATAGTCGCCTGACGCCAGATACAGCCACCACTCGGGGGGCGATCCCGTGGGAGGAATGACCATCTCGGGCCGCGCCCCTGCAATCGACACCTCAAATTCATCGAGCGGCAATGACAAGCCGGTGCCCAGCGCCTTCACGACCGCTTCCTTCAGCGTCCATATCTGGAAGAAGGCTGCACGCGGATCGGCATGCCGCTCGATCGCAGCGACTTCGTTCGGATGGAAGTAGCGTCGGGCAAGACCGAGATGATCGGCCGAGCGCATGCCTTCGAGATCGGCACCGACCTCCAGCCCTTCGCTCACGGCAAGCAGGGCCTGATCCTGCGAGTGGCTGAGGCTGAAATGGATATCGGGCCGGTCGACGAGCCTGGGCTTGCCGAATTCGTTCTCCACGAAGACGAGGCTTCTCGGATCGCGACCGAGATATGCCCCCAGCAACGACCGCAAACGCGCGCGCGCCGCCGTAAAGCGCTGTCGCAGCAAGGCCGTCATGAACCGGCTGCTTCGCGCCCTCTCCGCTTCGTTCAGCAGCGCCTCGCCGGCTTCCCCGCACAGACTGTCGTCGTCGAGACACCACGACCAGAGATGGACCTCGTACCGGCGGAGCGTCTGCAGGCTCATGGTTCGTTCTGTCAGGCTCTGGGCGACAGCACGACGAGGAAGTCGGTCAACCGGCGAACGCGGATCGGCAGGGTCTGGGCCATCGTGTCGAGAGCCGCATCGGCCTGCCGCGCGTCGAAGGCCGCGGTGACCGGCAGGGCGCGCAAGCGCGAGTCCGTCACGACGATGTGGCCGCCACGGTACCGCTCGAGATCGGCAATGGCATCGCCGAGGGATGTGTCGCGAAAAAGCAGACGGTCGTGCCGCCAGGCCTGGACCTGCTCCGGATCGGCCTGATGCACCGGCCCGATCTGCCGTTCGCCGTAGCGTACCTGCTGCCCTTCCCCGACGTTTGCGGGCGGCAGCCCCGTCGCCGAGACTTCGACCGCGCCGCGTACGGCGGCGGCAGTGACGGCATCGTCGGTGAACTTGACGTCAAAGACCGCGCCCGGCGTACGGACGCTCCCGGCGGCCGCCTCGACGACGAAGGGGCGCTCAGGATCGAGTACGACGTCAAAGAATGCTTCTCCCGCATGAAGCACGACGCGGCGCGCCTTGCCTGCGAAATCGACCGACAGAGCCGATGCGCCCGCCAGTTCGACCGTCGAGCCATCCGGCAGGGAGATCGTTTGGCGTTCGCCGACCGTGGTGCGCTGATCGGCAAACAAGCCGGGCCGCGACAAGGCAAGCGCCGTCGGCACGACCATCGCCGTCACGGCTGCAGCCGCATAGAACAAGCGGCGGCGGCTGACAGGCGCCGGACGCGACACGGTCGGACGCATCGCGGGTGTGGCCGCGAGGGGCGGTGGCAATGCAGCTACCGCAGACGCGCCCAACGAAATCGCCGCCGGAGCGCTATTGGCGAAGGCAGGACCGATCTTGCCGACCCGCATCCAGGTTCGTTGTGCCTGCTTCCAGGCTGCCACGTGTCGTGGATCCTCCTGCAGCCAACGATTGAAGGCAGCATGGTCTGCCTCGCTCGCCGACCTGTCCTTGAGGGCGACGAACCAGCGCAGCGCTTCTTCGATCAGCGGATCCGGAGGTTGCTCCTGCATGGTACCCGTCTACAGCCTAAGCAGACGGGACACCATGCAGCATGAAAGCGCTGGCCACTTCCACTCTAGGCCGAGACGATCGTCTTGAAGCCGCCATAGGCCATGCGCTTCATGTCGAACGGCAGTTCCTTCGGCGGGTCCTGCAGGCGCGGATCGGCCATCACCTTGGCGTTGACCTTGTCGCGGTGGGCGCGCGACTTGTAGACGATGTAGGAGAAGACGACCGTCTCGTTCGGCTTGGTCTTCACGAGCTTGGGAAACGGCAAGCCCATCTTCACCTTGAGATCGTCGCCGACACATTCTTTGTATTCGAGTGCGCCGTGTTCGCGCCACACCTTGCCGGCTTTCTTGGCCAGACGTTGGTAGGCGGCAAGATGTTTCTTCGGCACGACAAGGACGAAACCATCGACGTACGACATGGAATGCTCCCGACTACTTAACTGATGAGTTAACGGCTAACGGAATTGCATACCCTGTGTCAATCTGGAGTCAGCACGGCAAGAGTCGAGAGACGCTTGACGGCGAAGTCGAGGAAGGCGTCGATCTTCGGGGCGCGGTGCACGCGTCCCTTGGTCAGCAGCTGTACCGGCAACGGCGGTGGCTCGTAGTCGCGCAACAGACGCACCAGCCGGCCCGCGGCAAGATCGTCGGCGATCTGATACGACAAGAACTGAGCAATGCCTCGGCCTTCTCGCGCTGCCCGCAGGCGGGTTTCGACATCGTCGACCCGCAGGCGGCCCGCAAGATGCAACGGCGCGCCGCGACGAGCTCCGGCAAAGCTCCATTCCATGGCACCACGCGACGTTCCCAGCAGCGCCTCGTGTTGCGCGAGGTCGGCCGGCGTCTGCGGCGCGCCGTGACGGTCGAGATAGGCCGGGCTTGCCGCCCATTGGCGCCGCACATGCCCGACCGGGCGCGCGCTCAAACTCGAATCGGCCAATGCGCCGATGCGCAGGGCAACGTCGATCCCTTCCTCGATCAAGTCGATGTTGCGGTCGTTCAGCAGGAGTTCGATCTCGACGTCCCTGTGGGCGTCGAGGAAGCGCGTCGCGATGGGCGCGATATGACGGCGGCCGAACTGGACCGGCGCGGTGATCCGCAGCAGGCCCCGCACTGGCGCCTCGCGCGCGCCCGCCGTGGCGGCTTCGTAGTCGGCAACGACCGCACGTGCGCGCTCATAGAGAGTCCGCCCGGCCTCGGTGGGCGCCAGCCGTCGTGTCGTACGATCGACCAGACGCACGCCGAGCCGATCCTCCAATGCCGCGAGAGCGCGCGTAACCGCGGGCGGCGAACGGCGCAGACGCTGGGCCGCCCGTACCAGGCTTCCCTCCTCCACGATCCGCACGAAGATGGAGAACTCATCGAGGCGGTCCACGTCACTATTCCACTTTATGGAATAATTACTTTATCATTCGTGCGGTTCACGGCGCAATTACCGTCTCCTACATTGGAAGCAGCTAGAAGGAGAACTGCAGATGCTGACCGGAAGCTGCCTGTGCGGTACCGTTGCCTACGAGGCCGAGGCTCCTCTCGAGCGCATTGTCCATTGCCATTGCCGGACCTGCCGCAAGACGCATGGTGCCGCCTTCTCGTCGGTGACGGCTGTACCGCGGGCGAGCTTCCGCTGGGTCAAAGGCGAGAGCCTGCTCGCCGCCATCGAATCCTCACCCGGCAAGTTCCGCCGCTTCTGCAGCAAATGCGGCTCGCACGTCATGGCAGAACGAACGGCGCAGCCTGTCGTGCTGCTGCGGCTGGGCTGCCTCGACACGCCGATCGGCGAACGGCCGGAAGTCCATATCTGGCGATCGGACGCCGCCCCCTGGTACGACCCGAAGCGGCAGGCGCCGGAAAAACCGGAGGGCCTGTGATGACTGCCGACACCATGGCCTTCCTGCCCTTCCATGCAGACGAGTTGGCGGCGCAAGCCCTGGCTGGCAAAGGCGCGGGGCGCGCACCGATCCGGCCCTTCATGCCCGAGCAGCATCGCGAATTCTTTTCACTGCTGCCCTACCTCTTCACGGCGACGCCCGACAGGCAGGGCTGGCCGATCGCATCCGTCGTTACGGGTCCCTATGGTTTCGTCACCTCACCCGGTCCGACGACGCTCCACATCGCCTCGCAGCCGCGCCCCGACGATCCGGCGGCGCCGAGTTTCGAGGCCGGGGCGGAAATCGGGCTGATCGGCATCGACCTCACGACGCGCCGGCGCAACCGGGCCAACGGGCGCATCGTGTCGACCGGCAATGGCCTCGATGTGCATGTCGCGCAGAGCTTCGGCAATTGCGCACAGTACATTCAGACACGCGCGCCCGTACCGCATCCTGTCGCCACGACAGTGCCGGTGACGGCGTTCAAGACGCTGGACGATGCCGCGCGCGCGATCGTTGCGACAGCCGACACGTTCTTCGTAGCAAGCCGGTCGCGTCGCGAGCTCGGGCCCGAAGGCGGCCTCGACATGTCCCATCGCGGTGGACAGCCCGGCTTCGTCGATGTCCAGGGTAACAGGCTCACGATTCCGGATTTCCGGGGCAATCGCTTCTTCAACACGCTGGGCAACCTGCTGGGCGACCCGCGTGCCGGCCTGTTGTTCATCGACTTCGCCTCAGGCGATCTACTGCAGCTTCAGGGCAGCGTCACCATCGAGTGGCACCCCGACCGCGGTCCGTCAGGTACCGAACGCTTGTGGCATGTGGACGTCGAACGCGGATGGCATCGCCGCGGGGTCTTTCCCTTCCGCTGGCGGTTCGGTGACTACGCGCCGACGACCCTCGCGACGGGAACGTGGTAGCGCCGCGCCTTCCCGTCAGGCTTTTGCTGTTCGCCGCAGCCGCGTCACCATCGCCTCAAGGGCGAGAACATAGGAATCGACGCCGAATCCAGCGATCATGCCGATGGCCGCTTCAGCAGTTACCGATCCGTAACCACGCTTTTCGATGTTGGTGATATGGATCTCGATGGCGGGCGCGGAAATTGACCGCAGGCAATCCCGCAAGGCGTGACCTGCATGGAGAAAGCCGGCGGGATTGAACAACACGCCGTCGATCTTGTCGCGGTCGGCACGGTAGATCGCCGACACCGCCTCGCCTTCGGTGTTGGTGTAGAGAATCTCCAGATCGACGCCCAGTCCCTTGGCATGGCGACGCAGGGCAGCGTCCAGTTCCTTCGCCGTCGTCGTCCCATAGAGTTCCGGCTGGCGGCGGCCGAGATACTCCATATTCGCACCCTGAATCAGCAGCAGCCTCATTCCGCCCCTCCCGACACCGGGCACGGCCTTCCCACAAGGTCGCGCCCGCGCGACGACCTTAGTGCAAATTTCCTAGCTACTGAATTATGTAGTTCCGCACATCAGCGCGGCAAGGTTGTCGACCCCATTAGATGTTCGTCAATGGCACGAGCACATTGACGGCCTTCCCGGATCGCCCAGACAACCAGCGATTGGCCGCGCCGCATGTCGCCGGCAGCAAACAGACGGTCGACCGACGTCTTATAATCTTTCACGTTAGCCGCAATATTCCCCCTGGGATCGAGCGCGACACCTGCCTGTTCGACAAGGCCGGGCTTGCGCGGACCAAGGAAGCCCATCGCCAGCAGCACCAGATCGGCCCTGAGTTTAAACAGGCTGCCCGCGATTTCCTGCATGGCCATGCGCCCGTCGGCTGCCTTCACCCATTCGACGCGCACGCATTCCAGCGCTTCGACCTTGCCGTTCTGGCCGACCGCGCGCTTGGTGAGAACGGCAAAGTCACGCTCCGCACCTTCCTGATGCGACGACGAGGTGCGCATCTTGAGGGGCCAGTCCGGCCAGGTCAGCGCCTTGTCCTCATGCTCCGGCGGCCGCGGCATGACTTCGAGCTGGGTGACCGAGGCGGCGCCATGGCGGTTCGACGTGCCGACGCAGTCCGAACCCGTATCGCCGCCGCCGATGACGATGACATGCTTGCCCTTGGCGGTGAGCGTCCCCTTGGGCGCTGCGCGGGCTTCGTCGTCGCCGGCATTGCGCTTATTCTGCTGCGTCAGGAAATCCATCGCGAAGTGGATGCCCTTCAGCTCGCGGCCCGGCACTTCCAGGTCGCGCGGCCATTCGGCACCGCCGGTCAGCGCAACCGCGTCATAGCCTTCGAGCAGCGACTTCACCGAGAGGGTGGCGCCTACTTCGACGCCGGTACGGAACTCGACGCCCTCGGCCTCCATCTGGCGCATGCGCCGGTCGATGAGGTGCTTCTCCATTTTGAAATCAGGAATGCCGTAGCGCAGCAACCCGCCGATCCGGTCGGCCTTCTCGAACAACGTCACCGAGTGCCCTGCCCGCGCGAGCTGCTGCGCGCAGGCGAGGCCGGCCGGGCCGGAACCGACGACGGCGACCCGCTTGCCGGTCTTGTGCGTCGGCAGCAAGGGCTGGATCCAGCCCTCTTCCCAGCCCCGGTCGACGATCGCGCACTCGATCGACTTGATGGTCACGGGGTTGTCGTCGATGTTCAGCGTGCACGAGGCCTCGCACGGTGCGGGGCAGATGCGGCCGGTGAACTCCGGGAAATTGTTGGTCGAGTGCAGCACCTCGAGCGCGTCGCGCCAGCGGTCGCGGCGTACCAGCTCGTTCCACTCGGGGATGATGTTATTGACCGGACATCCGTTGTGACAGAACGGGATGCCGCAATCCATGCAGCGCGCGGCCTGTCGCGACATCTCCGCCGGTGGCAACGGCAGAACGAACTCGTTCCAGTTCTTGAGACGCGCTTCGACCTTTTCGTACGGCCGGTCCTTGCGCTCGATTTCGAGGAAGCCAGTGGCGAGACCCATGACCCTTACTCCGCCGCCACGGCTTTTGCCGTTGCTCGTTCACGCGCCTGCAGGAGCGCCCGCTTGTAGTCGCGCGGCATCACCTTCACGAAGCTCCGCAGCGCATTGTCCCAATCCTCCAGGAGTGCCCGTGCCCGCGCGCTGCCGGTATGGAGGTGATGACGCTCGACCAGGATGCGCAGCCGCTCCGCATCGAAGCGCAAGACGTCGCCCATGCCATTGTCTTCGACGCTGGGCGCCCGCTGGCGCGGCCGGTCCGGATCGTCGCCGTCGCCCGACGGCCGGCCGACAGGTTCGAGGTCGACCATCGCCGGATTGCACAGGTCCTTGAAGCGCGACTTGGGGTCGTAGACATAGGCGATGCCGCCTGACATGCCGGCCGCGAAGTTGCGCCCCGTATCGCCCAGCACGACCACGACGCCGCCGGTCATGTATTCGCACCCATGGTCGCCGGTCCCTTCGACGACGCAGACTGCGCCCGAGTTGCGCACGGCGAAGCGCTCGCCGGCGACGCCTTCAAAGTAGGCCTCGCCGCCGATTGCGCCGTAGAGCACGGTGTTGCCGACGATGATGTTCTCGACGGGATTGCGCCTGGTGCCCTTGGGCTGGCGCACGACGACGCGGCCGCCCGACAGGCCCTTGCCGACATAGTCGTTGCCGTCGCCCGACAGTTCCAACGACACGCCGCGCGCCAGGAAGGCGCCGAAGCTCTGTCCGGCCGTGCCGGTGAGTTTCACCGTGATCGTATCCTCGGTGAGGCCGGCATGCCCCGCCCGCTTGGCGACCTCGCCCGAGAGCATGGCGCCGACGGTGCGATTGACGTTGGTTATCGGCAGCTCGATCA
Organism: Reyranella massiliensis 521; assembly: GCF_000312425.1. GTDB lineage: Bacteria > Pseudomonadota > Alphaproteobacteria > Reyranellales > Reyranellaceae > Reyranella > Reyranella massiliensis. The sequence goes on from NZ_HE997181.1 coordinate 3,241,800, forward strand.
GAACGGGCTCACCCTTTTCCAACGCCGGCCGAGCGGCCTCGATCAGCTTGTGATCCAGCGCCTTTTCGAGCCCGTGATCCTGCCGCTCGACATTCCAGATCGCCACGCCTTCGCGCGCCGGCGCCTGATAGAGGAGCTTGGAGAGATCGACGCCGCCTGCCTTCCAGTGATCGAGCGCGCGACGCGTGTCGAGCCTGTCGACCCGGCCGATCATCTCGTTCAGCGTTCGGAAACCCAGCTGCGCCATGATCTCGCGCAGTTCCTCGGCCACGAAGAAGAAGTAATTGATCACATGTTCGGGCTGGCCGGTGAAGCGCTTGCGCAGCACCGGGTCCTGCGTCGCCACACCTACCGGGCAGGTATTGAGGTGGCACTTGCGCATCATGATGCAGCCGGCGGCGATCAGCGGCGCCGTTGCAAAGCCGAACTCGTCAGCACCGAGCAGCGCGCCGATGGCAACGTCGCGGCCGGTGCGCAATCCGCCATCGACCTGGACGGCGATGCGGCCGCGCAGGCCGTTCAGCACCAAGGTCTGCTGGGTCTCGGCCAGACCGATTTCCCACGGCGAGCCGGCATGCGTGAGCGAAGTGAGCGGCGACGCACCCGTGCCGCCCTCGAAGCCCGAGATCGTCACGTGATCGGCGCGCGCCTTGCTGACGCCCGCCGCCACCGTGCCGACACCGACCTCGGAGACCAGCTTCACCGAAACACGCGCCGCCGGATTGACGTTCTTCAGATCGTGGATGAGCTGCGCCAGATCCTCGATGGAATAGATGTCGTGATGCGGCGGCGGCGAGATCAGGCCGACGCCCGGCGTCGAACGCCGCACGCGCGCTATGTTCTCGTCCACTTTGTGACCCGGCAGCTGTCCGCCTTCGCCGGGCTTGGCGCCCTGGGCCATCTTGATCTGCAGATCGTCGGCGTTCACCAGATACTCGGCCGTGACGCCGAAGCGGCCCGAGGCGATCTGCTTGATGGCAGAGCGCATCGAATCGCCGTTGGGCAGGGGCTTGAAACGATCTGCCTCCTCGCCACCCTCGCCGGTATTCGACTTGCCGCCGATGCGGTTCATGGCAATGGCGAGCGTGGTATGGGCCTCGCGGCTGATCGAGCCGAAGCTCATCGCACCAGTCGCGAAACGCTTCACGATGGCGGCCGCGGGCTCGACCTCTTCCACCGGAATCGGCGTATCGGCCCACTTGAACTGCATGAGGCCGCGGATCGTCAGCAGTCGCTCGCTCTGTTCGTTGATCGACGTCGCGAAGGCCTTGTACTCGCTGGAGGAGTTACCGCGCACCGCATGCTGCAGCTTGGCGACACTCTCCGGCGTCCAGGCGTGATCCTCGCCGCGTAGGCGGAAGGCGTAGTCACCGCCCGGATCGAGCATGTTGCGGTAGATCGGATTGTCGCCATAGGCGTCGCGATGGCGGCGGACCGTCTCCTCGGCGATCTCCTGCCAGCCCGCGCCCTCGATCGTTGTCGCCGTGCCGGTAAAGTACTTCTCGACGAAGCCTGAATGCAGGCCGACGGCATCGAAGATCTGCGCACCGCAATAGGACTGGTAGGTCGAGATGCCCATCTTGGACATGACCTTGAGCAGTCCCTTACCGACCGCCTTGATGAAGTGCTTCTGCACTTCATAGGGCTTGAGCGGCAACGCGTTCTGGATGCGAAGCTGTTCCAGGGTCTCGAAGGCGAGATACGGGTTCACCGCCTCGGCGCCATAGCCGGCGAGACAGCAGAAATGATGGACCTCGCGCGCCTCGCCGGTCTCGACCACGAGGCCGGTCTGGGTCCGCAGGCCGCGGCGGATCAGGTGATGATGCACGGCCGCCGTCGCGAGCAGCGCCGGGATCGGCACGCGCTCGGCCGAAACGGCGCGATCCGACAGGATCAGGATGTTTCGATCGGCCAGCACGCAGTCCGTCGCCTCGGCGCAGACGCGGTCCAACGCCTTTTCGAGGCCAGCCGCGCCTTCCGACGCGAGCCAGGTCGTGTCGATGGTGGCGGTCCGGAAGGCGCCGTCGAGCAGCTCCTCGATCGAACGGATCTTCTCCAGCTCGGCATTGGTCAGCACGGGCTGCGAGACTTCCAGCCGCTTGTGCATCCCGGCGTGACGGCCGAGCAGGTTCGGCCGCGGGCCAATCATCGACACCAGCGACATCACCAGCTCCTCGCGGATCGGATCGATCGGCGGGTTGGTAACCTGGGCGAAGTTCTGCTTGAAGTAATTGTAGAGCAGCTTCGGCTTCTTCGAGAGCACGGCAATGGGCGTGTCGGTGCCCATCGAGCCGATGGGATCGTCCGGCTCCTTGCTCATCGGCTCGAGGAAGAACTGGATGTCTTCCTGCGTGTAGCCGAAGGCCTGCTGGCGATCGAGCAGCGTGCTGGGATCGTTCGACGGCGCCGGCGCCGGCGCGTCGGGAATCTCGGAGATCTCTTCGAGCTTGTGCTGCGTCTCTTTCAGCCATTCCTCGTAGGGCTCGGCTTCAGCCAGGGTACGCTTGAGCTCCTCGTCCTCGACGATGCGGCCCTGTTCGAGGTCGATCAGCAGCATCTTGCCGGGCTGCAGGCGCCACTTGCGTACGATCTGCTCGTCGGGAATCGGCAGCACGCCCGCCTCCGACGCCATGACCACCTTGTCGTCCTCAGTCACGAGGAAGCGCGCGGGCCGCAACCCGTTACGGTCGAGCGTCGCGCCGATCTGGCGGCCGTCGGTGAAAGCAATGCAGGCCGGACCGTCCCACGGCTCCATCAGAGCCGCGTGGTACTCGTAAAAGGCCTTGCGCTTGGCATCCATCAGCGGATTGCCGGCCCACGCCTCCGGAATCAGCATCATCATGGCATGGCTCAGCGAGTAGCCGCCGGCCACCAGCAGTTCGAGCGCGTTGTCGACACAGGCCGTGTCCGACTGGCCATGCGGGATGATCGGCCACATCTTGTCGAGGTCGGCGCCGATCAGATCGGATTCCATCATCCGCCGGCGGGCATACATCCAGTTGACGTTGCCGCGGACGGTGTTGATCTCGCCGTTGTGCGCGATGAAGCGATAGGGATGCGCAAGCCGCCAAGACGGGAAGGTGTTGGTCGAGAAGCGCTGATGGACGAGGCAGAGCGCCGACTCGCACAGCGGGTTGCGCAGGTCTTCGTAGAAGCTCTCGACCTGGTGAGCCAGCAGCAGGCCCTTGTAAACCACGGTGCGCGTCGAGAAAGACGGCATGTAGAGCTGCGACAGGCCGGGCAGCTTGTGCTTCTTCTCGAGGTCGAGCAGCGGGTTCTGGGTCTGCTTGCGGATCGCCAGGACCTTGCGCTCGAAGGCGTCCTGGTCGGCGACCTTCGCACCACGGCCGACGATCGCCATGCGGATGACCGGCATGGACGCGATCACAGCCTTGCCAAGGCCCGCGAGGTCGGTCGGCACGTCGCGCCAGCCGACCAGCTTCTGCTTCTCGACCTTCACGAAATGCTCGAAGCGCTTCACCGCGAAGGCACGCGCCTTCTCGTCCTGCGGCAGGAAGCACATGGCGACGGCGTAGTGACCGGGCTCCGGCAGATCGATGCCTTCCTTGCGTGCCCAGTCGCGCAGCAGGGCGTCGGGGATCTGGATCATTGCACCCGCGCCGTCGCCCATCAGCGGGTCGGCGCCGACCGCGCCGCGATGGTCGAGATTGACCAGGATACGCAGGCCCTGGCTGACGATGTCGTGGGTTTTTCGGCCCTTGATATCAGCCACAAAGCCCACGCCGCAGGCGTCGTGTTCGTTCCGCGGGTCGTACAGTCCCTGCTTTTCAGGCAATCCCATGCGTCGATCCTGCTGGTGCGCTAGCTGGCCCAGCATCCCCCCTGGATGCTTTGGTGAATGTGGCATTATTAGCGCGGTCGCCGGGTCAGGCGAAAGCAATTGTTGCGCCGCAAAAGCCCCTGTACGTTGCTGCCCAACAAGCCCCTGGGGGGAGAGGCCGGGAAATGTCACTGAGGTCGATCTATCGCCTGTCGGTCTGCGCAACGGCCCTGTCGCTGGCCACGAGCCTCGGCGGGTGCAGCGGACCGGGGGCGGCCGAGGCCTATACTGGGCCGGGCTGGTATCTCGAAAAGTCTTACACGCTTGTTCTAGGGGGTCCCAAGGTATTCGGCGGGCCCTTCACCTATGACAAGTGCGAGGAAGAGCGCTTGAAGCTGGGGCCCGAGACATCGCCGGACATGCTGTGCGTCAACCATCCGGGCAAGCCCAAGAAGTACGGCCTGTACTAGCTCGGCCCTCCTCCGCACGATATCTGCATAAAAATCGGGCACTTTATCCGATGACCATCAGGCTGGCATTGCCGCCGGCTGCGGCCGTGTTGTCGCTGAGCGAGACCTCGTCGAACAGGAACTCGCGCGGATAGGGTTCGACATAGATGGGCACGACCGGCCCGTCCCTCCCCGCCATGGTCGCCAGCAGGGCCTCGAGATCGCCTCGGCTGCCGGCAAACAAGGCCGCCCGGATCGCGCGATCGGTCGCATCGGTCGTCGGCCGGTTCCCGGTCGCCTTCACAAGGTCGGTCTGCGCCTGTAAACGCGCGGCGTCGAAGGCGACGCAAAGAATGGTCCCCTTGGGCCGCAGGGAATAGGTGTTGCGCTCGCCCACCGGCCCCTTGAGTTCACCTGTGGGCACGTCGACGCTTGGCCTTCTAAACAGGAGGCGATGCACATAGAGCGGGCCGCCGGCTTTGGGACCGGTGCCGGACAGGCCATGACCGCCGAAGGGCTGCACACCGACCACGGCGCCGATCATGTTGCGGTTCACATACTGGTTTCCCGCCGAACTCGCCGCCACAGCCCGCTCGATCGTCTCGTCGATACGGCTGTGCACGCCAAAGGTCAGGCCGAAGCCGGTCGCATTCACTGCCCTGATCGTGTCGATCATGCGTTCCCGCGGATAGCGCAGCACATGGAGCACTGGCCCGAACACCTCACCCGGCAGGTCCGAAACAGCGCCGATCTCGATCACTGTGGGCGGCACGAAAGTACCGTGCTGGGCTTCCGCCGGCAGGGCCACCTGGTGCACGCGATGGCCAGCGGCCCGCATGCGCGCGATGTGATCGAACAGGCGCTTCTGAGCCTCCGCCGAGATGACCGGCCCGACATCGACCGACAGCCGATCCGGATTGCCGACGCTGAGTTCGGCCATCGCGCCTTCCAGCAGAGGCACGACCCGGTCCGCGATATCCTCCTGCAGACAGAGAACCCGCAACGCCGAGCAGCGCTGGCCGGCCGAATCGAAGGCCGATGTCAGCGCGTCGAGTACGAGTTGTTCCGGCAGCGCCGACGAATCGGCGATCAGAGCATTCTGCCCGCCGGTCTCGGCAATCAGCGGCAACGGTTTGCCGTCGCGGCCGAGGCGGCGTGCCAGGGTCCGGTTGATGGATTGCGCGGCCTCGGTCGACCCGGTGAAGACGACGCCGGCAATGGCTTCGTTGGCCACGAGCCGTTTGCCGGTTTCGCCGTCACCCGGCAGGAACTGCAACGCATAGCGCGGCACACCGGCGTCATGCAGCATGGCGATGCCTAGGGCAGCGATTAGCGGCGTTTCCTCGGCCGGCTTGGCGATCACACCATTACCGGCCGCCAGCGCGCCCGCCACCTGGCCGGTAAAGATCGAAAGCGGGAAGTTCCACGGGCTGATGCAGGCGACGACACCGAGCGGCTGGTGCGTTTCGTTGTCGAAGCCCTCGATGCAGCCCGCGTAGTAGCGCAGGAAGTCGACGGCTTCCCTCACCTCTCCGACGGCGTTGCCCAAGGTCTTGCCGGCCTCGCGGACGATCGGCCCCAATAGGTCGGCACAGCGCCCTTCCATCAGATCGGCGGCGCGGCGCAGCACGCGTGCGCGTTCGGCGGACGCAGCTCGCCAGGGTTTCGCGAGGACGCACGCACGGTCGACCTGCTCCGGCGTTGCCTCGACCACGGTACCGATAAGATCGCGTCGGTCCGCCGGATTGTGGATTTCGCGCAGAGCGCCGTCGCTGGACTCGCCTGCGAGCAGTGGCCGGGCGGCCAGAGAGCGGATCGCCGGCAGCGTTCTCGCCAGCGATGCCAATACCTGTTCGTTGGAGAGGTCGACGCCCCGCGAGTTTGGCCGCGATGGGCCGAAGAGATCGCGCGGCAGGGCGATCCGCGGATGCGGTGCGCCGGGCGGCTGCACAGCGCGGGCGCGTTCGACCGGATCGGCCAGCAACGTCTCCAGCGTGATCTCGGGATTGGCGATCTGGTTTACGAAGGAGGTGTTGGCGCCATTTTCCAGCAGCCGGCGCACTAGGTAGGCCAGCAAGGTCTCGTGAGTGCCGACCGGCGTGTAGACGCGGCACGGCCGGTTGAGCTTCGCCGGTCCGATCACCTCGTCATAGAGCGGTTCGCCCATGCCATGCAGGTACTGGAACTCGTACTGGCCGGCATAGAAGTTCTCGCCCGCCATGGAGTACAGGGTCGCCAAGGTCAGCGCGTTGTGGGTGCCGAACTGCGGGAAGGCCGCATCGGGCGCCGCCAGCAGGCGACGGGCGCAGGCGAGATAGGAGACGTCGGTGTGGATACGCCGCGTGAAGACCGGATAATCCTCCAGCCCGTCGAGCTGCGCGCGCTTGATCTCGCCGTCCCAGTAGGCGCCCTTGACCAGCCGCACCATGAGGCGCCGCTTGCTGCGCCGGCCGAGATTGATCAGCCAGTCGATCGTGAAGACGGCACGCTTCTGATAGGCCTGCACCACGAAGCCGATACCGTTCCAGCCTTCGAGGTCCGGCTCGAAGCAAAGCCGCTCCAGCAGATCGAGGGAGATTTCCCAGCGGTCCGCCTCCTCGGCATCGATGTTGAGGCCGATATCGTAGCTGCGCGCCAGCACGGCGAGAGACCTCAGCCGAGGATAGAGTTCGGCATGGACACGTTCATGCTGGGCGCGGCTGTAGCGCGGGTGCAGCGCCGACAGCTTGATCGAGATGCCCGACCCTTCGTAGATGCCGCGGCCCGCGGAGAAGCGTCCAATCGCATGGATCGCGTGTTCGTAGGAATGCAGATAGGCTTCGGCCTGCGCTGCCGTGACCGCGGCCTCGCCCAGCATGTCGTAGGAATGGCGAACGCCCAGCCCGTCGTTGGAGCGATCCTTTTCCAGCGCTTCTTCGATCGTCTGACCGGCGACGAACTGCTCGCCCATCAGGCGCATGGCGATGTTGACGCCGCCACGGATCAGCGGCTCACCGCCCTTGCCGATCAGCCGCGTCAGCGCCCCGGACAGACCCTGCTCGCTGCTGGTGGCCGTCAGACGGCCGGTCAGCATGAGGCCCCAGGTCGCGGCATTCACGAATAGCGACGGGCTGTGGCCGAGATGGGCGCGCCAGTCGCCGCCGCCGATCTTGTCGCGGATCAGCGCGTCGCGCGTGTCGTCGTCGGGAATGCGCAACAATGCCTCGGCGAGGCACATCAGCGCCACGCCCTCCTGGCTGGAGAGCGAATATTCGTGGATCAGCCCTTCGACGCCACCAGACGAAGACTTGGCACGCAGCGCGCCCACCAATCGCCGCGCCAATGCGTGAGCCCGGCCGGTCGCAGCGGCCGACAGGGTGGCCTGCTCGATCAGCGGCGGCACGCACTCGGTTTCGGCTCGGCGATAGGCCGCCGTGATCGCCGCCCGTAGCGGACCCTGCGGTTGGATCGATTGTGAGAACGCGTCGAAGGGCTTGAAAGACATTATTCGACGATAGCGTGTTCGCGGCTGAGCCACAGCGGCGACGCCGCCAGGTCGATGAACTTGGCTTCATCCTCCAGCAACAGGCGGCCAGCCTCGCGCGCCGCCGGATCGCGGCGGCCGGCGAGATAGTCCTCGTCGTTCCGCCACCACAGTTCCGCCACGCCATCATAAGGGTCCGGTGCACCACGCACCGCGCGCATGCCGCTGCTCCAGTCGTTGTCGAGGCGGTGGAGCTGCACATAGCGCGCGATCCGCAGCGCCGGCTGCAGGCTGCGAACCAACGGCCCATGCCTGTTCAGCCAATAATCCTGAAACTCGCCGAGGCTGAGGCTCGGCAATCGGCGCAGGCAAAAGGTGAGCTTGAGCATGGTTTCTCCCATTTCAGCGGCGGAGCATAAGGTATAAGCGCCCTCGATGGATTCCCTTCCCGTCGACGAAGCCCTGCCGCGCCTGAAAGAGGCATTGGCCGCGCGCAATGCCGCCGTACTGGTCGCCCCACCGGGCGCCGGCAAGACGACGCGCGTGCCCCTGGCCTTGCTCGACGCGCCGTGGCTCGGCCGTGGCAAGATCGTCATGCAGGAACCGCGGCGGCTGGCGGCGCGTGCTGCCGCGCGACGCATGGCGGCGACGCTGGGCGAAGCCGTCGGCGAAACAGTCGGCTATCGCGTGCGACTCGACACCAAGGTGGGTCCCCGGACACGTATCGAAGTCGTCACCGACGGCCTGTTCCTCAGAATGCTGCAGGACGATCCCTCGCTGGACGGCACCGGCTGCGTGATCTTCGACGAACTGCACGAACGCGGCCTGGAGACCGATCTTTCCTTTGCCCTGGTCCGCGAGGCGCAGATGGCACTGCGCGAGGACCTGCGCGTGGTTGCCATGTCGGCCACGCTCGACCCCGGGCCGGTTGCCGACCGGCTGGGTGGCGCGTCCGTCGTCGAGAGTGCGGGTCGCATGTTTCCCGTCGACACCCGCTACCTCGATCGCGAAGTGACGGGCCGAATCGAGGATGGTGTCGCCGCCGCGATACGCCGGGCGTTGGCCGAGGAAAGCGGCAGCGCCCTCGTCTTCCTGCCGGGCGTCGGCGAGATCCGCCGCGTCGAGGAGCGGCTGCACGGTCTCGGCGGCGATGTCGACGTTGCGCCGCTCTACGGCGATCTCTCGCCGGCCGAGCAGGATCGCGCCATTGCCGCTTCGCCCGCGGGCCGGCGCAAGGTGGTCCTCGCAACGTCGATTGCCGAGACCAGCCTCACCATCGAAGGCGTGCGCATCGTGATCGACAGCGGCCAGATGCGCGTGCCGAAATTCTCGCCGCGCTCGGGCATGACGCGACTGGAAACCGTGCGCGTCAGCCAAGCCTCCGCCGATCAGCGCCGCGGCCGCGCCGGCCGTCTCGAACCGGGAGTCTGCTACCGCCTGTGGCCAGAGGAAACGCAGCGCGGGCTTCTGCCCTTCACCCCACCGGAAATTCTCGATGCCGACCTGGCGCCGCTGGCACTGGAGCTGGCCGCGTGGGGCGCCACCGACGCCGCGAGCCTGCCCTGGCTGACGCCACCGCCGGCCGCGTCGCTTGCGACAGCACGCGCCCTGCTCGTCGATCTTGCGGCCATCGACGACAGCGGTGCCGTCACACCACATGGCCGCGCCATGGTGCGGCTCGGCCAGCATCCACGCCTTGCGCATCTCGTCCTCAAGGGTCGAGAGCTTGGCCAGGGCCGCGTCGCGGCATTGCTGGCCGCCATCCTGAGCGAGCGCGATTTCCTGCGCCTGCCGCCCGGCCAGCGCGACGCCGACCTGCGTCACCGAGTCGACATTGCGCTGAGCGGCAAACGCGACGGTGCGTTGCGGCTGATCCTCGAACAGGCAAGACGCCTGACTCAAAATCAGGGACGCGAAACACCCGATGTCTCCATGACCGGCGCGCTGCTGGCGCTGGCCTATCCCGACCGGATCGGTCGCCGGCGGCCCGGTACGGCCGGACGCTATCTTCTGTCGGGCGGCCGCGGAGCTGCGTTGCCGGAAGGCGATCCGATGGCCACCGAAGAATTTCTCGTCGTGGCCGACCTCGACGGCTCGACCCAGGACTCGCGCATCTTCCTCGCCGCCCCCATCACGGTAGCCGAGATCGAGGAGCTCTACGGCGACCGAATCGTCGAAGAACAGATCGTGCAATGGAGCCCGCGCGACGGCGCCGTGCTGGCGCGGCAACGCAGACGGCTGGGTGCGCTGGCCTTGGAGGACAAGCCGCTGACCAAGCCCGAAGCCGAAAAGGTCCGCGCCGCCATGGTCGACGGCGTTCGTCAGCTCGGCGTCGGGGCGCTGCCCTGGACCGACGACCTTACGCGATGGCGCGAGCGCATCGGCTTTCTGCGCCAACACGCGGGCGAAGACTGGCCCGATCTGTCGGACACCGCCCTGCTCGCCGCGCTCGACGGCTGGCTGGCGCCCTTCCTCGATGGCGTTTCGCGCAAGGATCATCTGGCGAGGATCGACCTCACGGGGGCGCTGAAGACTCTCGTACCCTGGGAGAAGCAGCGGGAGCTCGACCGGCTGGCTCCGACGCACATCGAAGTGCCGAGCGGCAGCCGCGTTCCAATCGACTATGCCAACCCGGCCGAGCCGACTCTGTCGGTGCGCCTGCAGGAGATGTTCGGCCTTACCGACACGCCACGTATCGCCGGCGGCAAGGCACCCCTTACTGTCCATCTCCTGTCGCCAGCGCGTCGGCCCGTACAGGTGACGCGCGATCTCGCGAGCTTCTGGAGCAACGGCTACAAGGCCGTGAAAGCCGAACTGAAGGGCCGCTATCCGCGGCACTACTGGCCCGACGATCCGCTGATCGCCGAACCGACGGCGCGCGTGCGGCCGCGTCCCAATCCTGGGCGATAACGCAGTATTCTTCACGCAAGCCGTAGCAATATGGTACGGGCTAAGGTCTCATCCATCGCCCGTACGGAATCCCCGACATGTCCCTCGCCCTCCCGTTCCAGACTGCCAAGCAGCTCGCTGCCGCGGTCCGGAAGAAGAAGATCGGCTGCCTCGAACTGCTCGACCTCTACCTGAAGCGCGTCGAAGCCTATAACCCCGAACTCAACGCCATCATCGCCACGGATATCGAGGGTGCGCGCAAGCGGGCCAAGGCGGCGGACCGTGCTTTGAAGGCCGGCAGGAAGGTCGGCCCCCTGCATGGCGTGCCGATGACGATCAAGGAGTCGTTCGACGTCGCAGGTTACCCGACGACCTGGGGTGATCCGGCGTTCAAGGACAGCGCGGTCAAACAGAATTCGCTGGTCGCCCAGCGCATGATCGATGCCGGCGTCATCCTGTTCGGCAAGACCAACGTGCCGCTGAACCTCGCCGACTGGCAGAGCTACAATGAGGTCTACGGCTCGACCAACAATCCATGGGATCTCGGCCGCACGCCGGGCGGGTCTTCGGGCGGTTCGGCTGCCGCGCTGGCCGCCGGCCTGACCGGCATCGAAGCCGGCAGCGACATCGGCGCCTCGATCCGCAATCCCGCGCACTATTGCGGCGTGTGGGGCCACAAGCCGAGCTGGGGCGTCGTTTCGCCCAAGGGCCATGCTCTGGCCGGCGCCGTGGCCTATGGCGATATCGGCGTCGTGGGTCCGCTGGCACGCGGTGCCGACGATCTCGAAATCGCGATGGACGCGATGGCAGGCCCGGATTCCATCGACGGCCGCGGCTGGACGCTCACCCTGCCCCGCTCGACGAAGAAGAAGCTGCGCGACTTCAAGGTGGCGGTGCTGCTGACCGATCCCAACGCCGAAGTCGACGATTCGGTGCAGGAGCTGATTTCCAAGCTCGCTTCGTTCCTCGCCAAGAACAAGGTCAAGGTGAGCGACAAGGCGCGGCCGGCCTTCGACACGGCGGAGATCAACGACGTCTACATCCGCTTGCTGCGCGCCGCGACCTCGGCCCGCATGACCGACGCCGTCTACAATCAGGCCGTGAAGGACGCCGCCACATTGCCGGCCGACGACATGAGCTACTTCGCCCAGATGCAGCGTGGCAATTCGCTGCCGCATCGCACCTGGCTGCAACTCAACGAGAAGCGCCACAAAATGCGCTGGGCCTGGGATGCCTTCTTCGAGGACTACGACCTGATGCTCTGTCCGGTCGCCGTGACGGCGGCCTTCCCGCACGACCAGGCCGGCCTGCGCCACAAGCGGACCATCGTGGTCAACAACAAGCAGGTGCCGGTGGTCGATCAGATCTTCTGGGCAGGATATTCCGGCGTCACCTGGCTGCCGTCGACCTCGGCGCCCATCGGGCTGACCAAGGACGGTCTGCCGGTCGGCGTCCAGATCATCGGCCGGCAGTATGGCGACTACGATTGCATCCAGTTCGCCAAGCTGCTGGAGAAAGAATATCGCAGCTTCGAACCGCCGCCGGCCTATAGCTGAGCGGAGGAGTAACCATGCATAACGACATCGACCTCAAGAAGCACATCCGCTCGATCCCGGACTTCCCGAAGCCCGGCATTCTCTTCTACGACATCTCCACCCTGCTGGCGCACCCCAAGGCGTGGCATGCCGCCATCGAACGGCTGGCCGACCTGATCCGGCCGCACAAGCCCGACGTGCTGGCCGGCATCGAATCGCGCGGCTTCTTGCTGGCGGCACCGCTGGCGCTGGCGCTGGGCACCGGCTTTGTGATGCTGCGCAAGCAGGGCAAGCTGCCCGGCACGACCGTGCGTCACACCTATGCGCTGGAGTACGGCACCGACACGATCGAGATCCAGCAGGACGCCGTGCAGAAAGGAACGCGCGTCGTGCTGGTCGACGATCTGCTGGCGACCGGCGGCACGATGGCCGCGGCGGTAACGCTGCTAGAAAGCGTCGGTGCTTACGTGCCGACGGCGGCCTGCATCATCGAGCTGACCTTCCTCGAAGGCCGAAAGAAGCTCGGGGTGCCGGTCGAGACCCTGGTGCAGTACGACAGCTAGCGGTCAGTGCTGATCGGCGCGATTGAACGCGCCGGCGCCATCCGGCAGGACGGCGAAGGTCGAGAGCGACTGGGCGATGGGATCGGGCGAGCCGTCGACGAACAGGTCGACCTCGCCGAACGCCGTCGAGCGGCCGACCCTCACGGCCCGGGCGATGCCGATCACGTCTTGCCGCACCGCAGCACGCATAAAGTTCGTCGTGAGCGAGATCGTCGCCAGTGTGGCGAAGCGCTGAAGCTTCTCGCAGATCGCCAGAACCATGATCGTGTCTGCCAGAGCCATCATTGCCTGGCCGACGACGACGCCACCTGGACGGGCGATGTGGTCACCGTAGGGCAAGCGAAGCCGAACTTCCTCGGCAGAGATGTGCTCGGCCTTTAGATTCAGCTGCCAGATCCAGGGGCCGAAATTGCCGCCCGGCGAGAGCTGCTGCTGCGCCGACTCAACGGTGAAGAATCCCATGCCCCATCGTGCCGCTTTCCGGGCTGTCGTCAAACCGGCTACGATGCTTTGAGCGAAAGTTTGGAAGGAATTCGATGTTTTCGGTGTCCGAGTGCTTTTCCGAAAGTTATGCCGAGGCGCGCGCCAAGTTCTGCAGTGCCGCCGCCACCGCCGGTGGAGCGATCCGGTCCTGGCTGAACCCCAAGGCGCGCGGCCCCAACGGCGAAGCGCTCTTTCTCGACACCGCCCGCTTCGGCGCGGCCGATGCCACCGAGATGCTGGTGCTGATTGCCGGCACGCACGGCGTCGAAGGACATTGCGGGTCGGGCGCCGAGATCGCCTGGCTGCGCTCGGGCGGTCCCGCGAAGTTGCCGAAGGGAACCGGCGCACTCCTGATCCACGCGCTCAACCCCTACGGCTTCGCCTGGTCGCGGCGCGTCACGGAAGACAATGTCGACCTCAACCGCAACTTCGTCGATCACGACAAGGGCTATCCCGCCAACGCGGGCTATCTCGCGATCGCCGACGCCGTGTTGCCGCAGACCTGGGACGATGCCAGCAAGGCCGAGACCGAGCGCGTCTTCGATGCCTATGCTCAGAAGCACGGCGCCTTCGGCCTGCAGGGCGCGATCAGCGGCGGCCAATACACCCATCCCGATGGCATCTTCTTCGGGGGCACGGCGCCGACCTGGAGCAATCGCACCGTTCGCGCCATCGCCCGCGAGGAACTCTCGCAGGCACGGCGCGTGGGCATCATCGACTTCCATACGGGTCTCGGGCCGTTCGGTCATGGCGAACTGATCTGCGCCGTATCGCCGGCCGCCAAATCCTTCGCGCGTGCCAAGGCCTGGTACGGCGACGAGATGACTTCCCCCGAGGGCGGCACCTCGACCTCCGCCGTCGTTGTCGGCGTGATGACCGATGCCTTCCCGCAGGAGCTGCCTGACGCGCAGGTAACTCCGGTCGCGCTCGAATACGGCACCTATACCGTGCCGGAGGTCCTCGGTGCCGTACGCGCCGACAACTGGCTTCATCATCGTGGCGATGTCGGCTCGCCGCTCGGCCGCGAGATCAAGGCCGACATCAAGGAGCGCTTCTTCCCGTCGGGCGACAAGTGGCGCGAGATGGTATGGGCGCGCGCCGATCAGACGATCGGCTGGGCATTGAAGGGACTACAGAGCCGATGAGCCTGGTCGAGCCGAGCGAAGATACCGCCCGGCTGCGACTCCGGCGCATCCTGCAGCGCGCCCCGCTGTTTGCCGACCTCGATCCCGACGGTCTGGCGGCGGTCGAGCGCGAACTGACCTTGCTCATCCTGCCGGGCGGCGCGCCGCTGTTCCGTCAGGGTGACCCGGCCGACGCGGTCTATGTCGTGGCCAGCGGCTGTCTCGGCGTGTTCCGTCATCAAGACGAAGTCGACGCCAGCGAACCGCTGCTGATCGCCGAGGTACCTCCCGGCAATCTGGTCGGCGAGATGTCGCTCCTCTCGCACGGCAAGCGCACGCGCAGCGTGGCGGCGCTGCGCGACAGCGAGGTATGGCGGCTGGCCCAAAGCAGCTTCGATGCGCTGACCAAGCACCACCCCGAAGTCCTGCCGGCGCTGATGCGCAGCGTCGTGGCGCGCAACGCTGTCGAAACCGGCAAGCGACGGCGCCAGCCGCGCACCTTCGCCATCCTGCCCGCCGGCCCGAACGTGCCGTCGGCACGCTTCGCCGTGATGCTGGCAGATGCGCTGGGCCGCATCGGCAACAGGGTGCAAATGCTGGGGCCAGACTCGGTCGACGAGGAACCGGAGTGGTTCGCGCGTTGCGAGATGGAATCCTCGTTCGTGCTCTACCGCGCCGACGCGACCCAGACGCCATGGACCGAACTCTGCCTGCGACAGGCCGATTGCCTGATTGCCGTCCGCAGCGCCGACCACGACGGGCCGACTTCACTGCCTTTCGACGTCGAGACGGCGCAAAGCGGCGCGGTATTCCACCGGCGGCGCGAGCTCGTTCTCTTGCACGAAGGCCACGACCCGTCCCCCGGTTCGACGACGCCCTTGCTCGCCGGCGGCCTCTACGGCCATCACCACCACGTCCGCCTCGACATTCATGCCGATATCGACCGGCTGGCCCGACTGCTCACCGGCCATGCGGTCGGCGTCGTGATGGCCGGTGGCGGCGCCCGCGCCTTCACTCATATCGGCGTCGTCAAGGCACTGCGCCAGTCTGGCGTTCCGATCGATCTTGTGGGCGGCACCAGCATGGGCGCCATCGTCGCCGCCGGTGTCGCCTCGCGCTGGAACGACGAAGAGCTCAACGAGCGCTTCCGTCGCGCCTTCGTCGACACCAATCCTTTGAACGACTACACGGTGCCGTTGATCTCGCTGTTCTCCGGCCGCCGGGTCACGCGCCTGCTGCGCGCCGCCTTCGGGGAAAAGGACATCGAGGATCTCGTCCTTTCCTTCTACTGCATGACGGCCAACCTCACGACCTCCGACGCCGACATCCACACGGTCGGCCGGCTGTGGCGCTGGCTGCGGGCGAGCGTGGCGATCCCCGGCGTCATGCCGCCGTTCAACGAGGCGGGCGAAGTCCATGTCGATGGCGGCGTCATCGACAATTTTCCGGTGCGCGCCATGCGTCGGCTCGGGCGCGGCATCACCATTGGGGTCGACATCGACACCGGCGGTGCGCTGGCGGCCGGCGCCGATGTCATGGAACCCTGGTCGGCCTGGCAGTTCTTTCGCCGCCTGATCTGGCGGCGCAACGAAACGCTCCCCATCCCTTCGATCGTCGCCATCCTGCTGCGCTCGGCCCTGGTGGCCAGCACGGCCCGCGCCGCCCAGGATCGCGCCGCAGCGGACCTGCTGATCGTGCCGCCGATGAACCACATCGATCTGCTCGACTGGACGAGCTTCGATGCCGCCATCGAGCTGGGCTACCGCACCACCATGGAAACCCTGGACAAGTCGCGATCTCTGCCAGTCGGCGCCCGACTGTTCGTGGCCTAGCAGCTGGGCTTTCAATCGTCGAAATCGAACGGGACGCCAGCTTGACACGACCGACAGGCGCGTCTCTTATTTCACCCATCGGTTAATAAAAAGATCTCACCATGAACCCAGCCGCCGACCGCCTCAGCTCGACCTTCGCTGCCCTCGCCGACCCGACTCGGCGCGCAATCCTCGCCCGCCTGACCCTGGGTGAGACCACGGTCGGCAATCTCGCGGAGCCCTTCGACATGAGCCTGCCGGCTATCTCCAAGCACCTGAAGGTGCTGGAGCGGGCCGGCCTCATCTCGCGCGGACGAGATGCCCAGCGACGGCCTTGTCGCCTGGCGGCCGAACCGCTGCACGAGATTGCCGACTGGGTAGCAACCTACCGGCGGTTCTGGGAGGAACGCTTCGACCGGCTGGAGGACTATCTGCGGACGGCGCAGCAACAGTCCGCCGCTGCTCCCGCTTCCACTTCTGCCAAGAAGAAGAGGACGAAGGCCCATGGCCGCAAGAACAAGTGAACTCACCGTCCCGCTGCGTCGCGCGTTTACGTTGAACCGCACGCTGCGCGCGCCCCGCGCCTTGGTTTTCCGCGCCTTCATCGAACCGGACCGCATGAAGCTATGGTGGGCGCCGCAGGGCTTCCGCATGCTTTCGTGCGCCCTCGACCTGCGCGAGGGCGGCGCCTGGCGCATGCGCATCCGGAGCGAGGAGACCGGCGCGGTACAGACCGAGGTCGGCACCTATCGCGAGATCTGCGAACCCGACCGCCTGGTCTTCACTCACGCCTGGGTACGCTCCGATGGCACGCTGACAGCGCCGACGGTCGTCACCGTGCGCTTCACCGAACGCGACGGCATGACCGATATCGCCTTCACGCAAGCCGACTTCACCTCGACGGAGTTCTGCAAGTCGCACGAAGACGGCTGGGCAAGCTCGCTGGAGCAACTGATCGAATACGCCCCACGTCTGTGAGCAGAGACCAAACCCCGGGGAAACACGATGACAGACAATGCCACAGCGAAACATCTCGCCACTCTGCAGGACCTTAACCGCAACTACATCAGGTCGGTCGACGAAGCCGACGTGCGCTGGTTCGAGCAGCACCTCGCCGACGATTTCCTCAACACCAATCCCGACGGATCGCGGCTCGACCGCACCGCCTTCCTGGCGCAGATCGGCCGCGGCTCGGTGGTGAAGAACATCCGCGAGCACGACGTGAATATCCGCTTGTTGGGCGATTTCGCCATCATCCATGCACGCACCAGCTACACCAAACCCGATGGCAGCACAGGCAACGGCTGGTACACCGACGACTGGCAGCTCCAGCCGGAGGGCTGGCGTTGCGTAGCCGCCCATGTCAGCCGCGGCTGATCCCTTCTCCGGCGTATCCCGAGTACCCTCCATGACCCCCAATGCAGGCGCTGACACGTCGCCGGCTGCCTGGCGAGTCGTCTTCGCCTGCTTCCTCTCCGCCGTCTTCGCCTGGGGGTTCGGCTTCTATGCACACGGCATCTACATCGTCGAACTGCAGAAGGAGCATGGTTGGTCGACCGGCCTGATCTCCACGATGGTGACGGCGCATTACGTATTGGGCGCGCTGCTGCTGCCGCGCATTGCCGACGCCATCACCCGCTTCGGCCCGCGCGCCGTGTTCCTGAGCGGCCTCGCCACAACAGCCGTGGCGCTGCTGTTGCTGCCGTCGGTCACGGCGCCCTGGCAGCTCGCCGCGCTCTATATCCTGATGGCGCCGGGCTGGAACGCGACCAGCGTCGCGGCGATCGCCTCGACGGTCGGCCAGTGGTTCGACAAGAAGCGCGGCCTTGCCCTCAATCTCGGGCTGAGCGGCGCGACCGTCGCGGGCCTCGTCATGGCCCCCGCCCTGCTCGCCACCATCCCGTTGATGGGCTTCGCCGACGCGTTGCGCCTGATCGTGCTGATCTCGCTGGCCATCGCCGGCGGCGCGGTCCTGCTGTTCGTGCGCCGCGGCCCCCTGTCGCCCAAGCCGCTGGCGGCGGGGACGAGCCGACTCGCGCCGCTGCGCACCTGGCACTTCTGGAGCATCTCCGCGCCATTCGCCCTGATGCTGGTCTCGCAGGTGGGCTTCCTCACCCATCTCGTGCCGCTGATCAGCGCGCGCGTCACCGCTGGCGCGCCGACAGTCGATCCCGGGCTCGCCGTCGGCATCAACGCCTTCATGGCGCTGGTCGGCCGCGTCGTGCTGGGCTTCGTCATCGATCGCTTCGAGCCGCGGCGGGCGTCAGTCGCCTGCTTCATGGTGCAGGTCGCCGCCATTGCCGTGCTGGCCTTCGCCGAAGCGCCGCTGGTGGTCTACGGCGCCTGCGCCGTCTACGGCTTCTCGGTCGGCAACAACATCACCCTCTCGCCGTTGATCGTGCAGCGCGAATACGGCCCGGACCAGTTCCCGGCCATCGTGGCGCTTTCGTCCGCCGTGGTGCAGATCGTCTATGCCTTCGGTCCCGGCCTGCTCGGCATCCTGCGCGACGCTTCCGGGGGCTACGGCGTGCCGCTTGCCGTCTGCATGGCGCTGAACGTCACCGCGTCGATCCTTGTCATGATGCCACCACGCTCCCTGCGAACGCACTCGGCTCGGAACTAATTGCTCCGGACCTGGTTGCGCTTACGCCTGTGCGCAGCCAAGCTCCGACCATCATGGTCCATAGGGGGAGAATCGCCATGATGAAAATAGTGCTTCTGGCCGGCCTGCTGCTGGCGACTGCGGCCGTCTATGCCCAGGATCCGATCGCAACCGACGGCGACAAGTACAAGGTCATCTTCGAGAACGACCGCGTGCGGGTGCTCGAGTATCACGACAAGCCGGGCGAGAAGACGCAGCAGCATCGCCATCCGGCGTTCGTGCTCTACGCCCTCGGCCCGTTCAAACGCACTCTGACTCTGCCCGATGGCAAGGTGCTGACGCGCGAATTCAAAGCCGGCGACGTGCTGTGGTCCGATGCGCAGACGCATATCGGCAGCAATATCGGAGATACGCCGACGAATGTGATCATGGTCGAGCTCAAGGAAGAGCCCTCGAAAAGGTAAATGCAGGCCGGTCTCAAGACAGGAACTTGAGACCGTTGATCACCTTGTCGACGGTCTTGCGCGGCCCATGGACACCCAGCCCGACGAGATCCAGCGCGTCCGCCGGCGCCGCGGCGACGGCGGCGCGGTTGTCGGCATCGTTGGTCGTCTTGAACATGGGCTCGATATAGATCGCGGGCACCAGCTCGCGCGACAGCGCCCGCTGATGGGTACGCCGCAGCTCTTCGAGCGTGGCGCCATAGACGAAGACCGGCTCGCGGATCAGCGGGGAATAGGACCGGCCCGCGCCGTCGCGATAAGGCTCGCCCATCAGCTCAGGCCGCGTACCGGCCAACCCGCCGGCCAGGAAGGCTGCAATGTTGGCCAATTGCCAGGCGGCAAGATCGGCGCGCAGGATGAGGGCGGTCTTGGTCTCGTAGATCATCTTCCCCATATTAGACCCGCTGCGCCCATCGTCTTGAACGTTCGTGCATGAGCCCCGTTCCTCTCCGCTCCGACCGCATCCGCCTCGACCGCCCTTCCTCCGGTCTGCAACGTCTGGCCGCGCGCTTTGCCGGCCATGCCTACGACCCGCACCGGCACGAGACCTACGGAATCGGCCTCACCCTCTATGGGGTCCAGCAGTTCAACTATCGCGGCAGCCTGCGCGCCAGCCGGGCCGGCGACGTGCTGGTGCTGCACCCCGACGAGGCGCATGACGGACATGCCGGCGAGGACGGCGCCTTCGCCTATCGCATGCTCTACTTCGATCCGGCGGCCATCTCGCAGGCGCTGGACGGGGCCAGCCCGCCGTTCGTCACCGATGTGGTCGCGCGCGACGCCGCCATGGCCCGTTTGATCGACGAAGCCTTTGCCGATTTCCCACGTCCGCTCGAACCGCTGGCCGTCGATGCCACCGTGGCGCGGATGGCCGATCTGCTGGAGCGCCGCAGCGACGGACATCGCCGGCCGCCCGCCGGCGCCACGGCGGCGCGGGCAATCCATCGCGTCCGCGAGTTCCTGACGGCCGAAGCCCATCGCACGGTTGCTTCGGAGGAACTGGAGCGGCTGAGCGGCCTCGATCGCTTCACCCTCGCCCGCCATTTCCGCCAAACCTTCGGCACCTCGCCGCATCGCTTTCAGGTGGGACGCCGACTGCAGCTTGCGCAGTCCATGATCGTCGAAGGTGCCGCCCTGTCCGAGACGGCCGCGGCCACGGGCTTTGCCGATCAAAGCCATCTCACGCGACATTTTTCGGCGCGCTTCGGCCTGACGCCCGGTCGCTGGGCAGCATTGTCACGCCCCGTCTAGAGTCAGTACCTAAAAGCAAAAAGCCCCGCACCAATCGGGCGGGGCTCTGCGAAGCGTTCGAGGATCTGTAAGGGCAGGCCTCAGAGGCCGCCGTTCACGACCAGGCACTGCCCGCTGACATAGTCGCTGTCGGGGCTGCAGAACAGATAGACCGAGCCGGCTGCCTCTTCCGGCAGGCCGCCGCGGCCGAGCGGGATCATCTGGTTCATGGCGGCGATGCGGCCACCCTGGACGCCGATCTTGACCTTGCGGCCCTGCACTTCGATCTCGCCTTCCTCGCCCTGGTTCAGCGGCTTGGTGAGGCGGGTCTGGATGTAGCCGAAGGCCACCGCGTTCACCGTGACGTCGTAGCGACCGAACTCCTTGGCCAGCGTCTTGGTGAGACCGACGATGCCCGCCTTGCCCGCCGAGTAGTTCGACTGGCCGGCATTGCCGTTGACGCCCGAGGTCGAGGAGATGTTCACGACCTTGCGCACGATACGCTTGCCGGCGGCACGCTCCTTCTCGACAGCATTGCGGAAATGCTGTTGGAAAGCACGCAGGATGCGGAACGGCGCGGTCAGGTGGACGTCGAGGATGGCGTACCACTGCTCGTCGCTCATCTTCTGGATGACCGAGTCCCAAGTGTAGCCGGCATTGTTCACCACGACATGGCAATCGCCGAAGGCGTCGACGGCGGTCTTGATGATGCGGTCGCCAAAGTCGGGCTTGGCGACATCGCCGTTGCAGGCGACGGCCTTGCCGCCCATCTTCTCGATCTCGGCGATGACCTCCTTGGCCGGCGCATCGTCGATGTCGTTGATCACCACCTTGGCGCCGTCACGCACCAGGCGCAGCGCGATCTCTCGACCGATGCCACGACCCGAGCCGGTGACGATCGCCACCTTGCCATCCATCTGACCCATCTAAGTCTCCTCTTTCCGCGGGCTAGGCCAGTGCGATCGTGGCGTTGCCCTGCAACGTGTCCTGGCCGTTCTGGTTGGTGCACTTGACCTCGAGATCGACCAGCTTCTCGCCGCCCTCCTCGCGCTTGCCCGTGACCTTGCCGCTCACGGTGATGACGTCGCCCACCCAGGTGATCGACGTGAAGCGCGTGCCGAGGTTCCGCACCTGCTTCTGCGGTACCCAGGAGGTCACGATGCGGCCGAGGAAGGCCATCGACAGCATGCCGTGGGCGAACACGTCCTTGAAGCCGAACTTCTTGGCGAAGTCGATATCGACATGGATGGGATTGTGGTCGCCCGACCCGCCGCAATAGAGCGCGAGCTGGTGACGGCTGATCGGCGGCAGCACGATCGGCTTGATCTCGTCGCCGACCTTGACCTGATCGAACTTCGGAGCGGTTGCCATCTTGCCCTCCCTCACTTCTTCGCGGCGTCTGGGTTGCGCACGACCGTGATGCCCTTGGCCTTGGCCACGAGCTTGCCGGCCTGGTCCTTGAGCTCGGTCTCCGAGGCCACGAACCACAGGGCGCCGCCCTTCTTGTCGTAAATGTCGACCACCTTCTGCTGGCAGGTGATCTTGTCACCGACATGCACGGGCGCGAGATACTCGTAGTGCTGCTCGCCGTGGAGGATCAGGCCGATGTCGACGTTGAGCAGGCGCAGGAGCCCGCCCTTGTCGGGATCGTCGTTGGTGACGGCGGTGAGATAAGTCAGCGGCGCCGGAATCGCCCGGTAGCCTGCCTTCTTGGCGGCCTCCTCGTCGACATAGATGGGATCGTCTTCGCCGATGGCCTTGCAGAACAGGCGGATCTTGCCGGCTTCGACGGTGGTGGTGAAAGGCTTGAACGTATGACCGATCAGCTTCTTGTCGAGCTGCATGGGCCGCTTCCTCCATGGTTTGAAAACTAAAAACCCTCTCCCCGGTCCCGAGACCGGAGAGAGGGCTACCCTTGCGGGGTGCTACTCGTAACGGCCGACGATGGCGACGCTCGACACGTTCTCGCGCGGCGCGCCACCGAGATTGTGCGTCATGCCGATCTTCGGGTCCTTGAGCTGGCGAGCGCCGGCGCGGCCCTGAAGCTGCAGGTACATCTCGTAGAGCATGCGCAGGCCCGAGGCGCCGATCGGGTGGCCGAAGCACTTCAGGCCGCCGTCGATCTGGCAGGGGATCTTGCCGTCGGCGTCGTAGAAGCCGTCGAGCACGTCCTTCCAGCCCTTGCCGGTCTCGGAGATGTGCAGGTCTTCCATGGTGACCAGCTCGGTCACCGAGAAGCAGTCGTGCACCTCGAACATCGAGACTTCGTTGCGCGGGTTCTTGATGCCGGCCTCTTCATAGGCCTTCTTCGAGGCGATGCGCGTGGTGTGGAAGTAGCTGCCGTCCCACGAGTTGTGGCCCGACTCGGAGCCGTTCGACACCGAGAGCTGCAGCGCCTTGACGCTGACGATGTTGGCCTTGCCCAGCGCCTTGGCAATCTCCGGCGTGGTCACGATGGCCGCGGCCGCACCGTCCGAGACGCCGCAGCAGTCGAACAGGCCGAGCGGCGAGGCGATCATCGGCGCGTTCAGGATGGTGTCCATCTCGACGGCCTTTTGCAGATGGGCCTTCGGGTTCTTGGCGCCGTTCTGGTGGCTCTTCCACGAGACGTGGCCGATCGCCTTCTTGAGGTCCTCGGCGCTGACGCCGTGGGCCGTCATGTAGGCGGTGGCGAGCTGGGCGAAGTTGCCCGGCGCCGTGCCGTTGGCGCTCCACAGCGCCTGCAGCGGGCCGCCGCGTCCGCCCGGCAGACCGCCGTAGCCGGTGTCCTTCAGCTTCTCGACACCGAGCGCCAGCGCGAAGTCGGCCGCGCCCGAGGCGACGGCGTAGCAGGCGCCGCGGAAAGCCTCGGTGCCCGAGGCGCACATGTTCTCGACATGCGTCACCGGGATGTTGGGCAGACGCAGCGTCGTCGAAAGCGGGATGCCGGACTTGCCGACATGCACCTCGTCGATCGCGGTCGAGAACCAGGCAGCGTTGATCTGCTTGGCGTCGATGCCGGCGTCGGCGATGGCTTCCTTGTACGCCTCGAGCATCAGCTCCTCGGCGCCGCTGTCCCAGCGTTCGCCGAACTTGGAGCAACCCATGCCGAGAATGGCGACCTTGTCCTTGATACCACGAGCCATTGCAGGTCTCCTTGGTGTTGACGGTTGAACTCTAGACCCTTGACCGGAGGAAGGCGATCAGACCGGAGCCGCCTTCCAGAAGTAGCGCTTGAAGCCGCCGCGCATCGTGTCGTTGTCGCGGATGCGGAAGGTCATGCGCATCTTGGCGCCGACCTTCACCTGTTCCTTGTCGCTGTCGGTGAAGTCGGCCATGAAGCGGCCGCCCTCGGGAAAGGTGATCATGCCGTAATAGGCGGGCGGATCCGGGGAGTAGGTCAGCGAGTCGGCGGTGAACGACATCACGTTCGCCTCCAGCCCGGCCATGGCGTAGGGATCCTGGCTGTCGATGGCATGGCAGTTGGGATTGACGCAGACCTGGCTGCGCGGGAACTGCACCGTGCCGCAGACCTTGCACTTGCCGCCGACCAGGCCGTAGATCATGTCGCGCTTGCGCCACAGCACCGAGAGCGCGGTCTTCTTGTCGAACTCCGCGCGCATGCCCTTGTCGATCGGCAGCATCTCGTTGAAAGCGAGGAACTTCATGTAGTTCTTCTCTTCCTTGCGCCGTGCCAGCCAGCCCGACAGGCCCTTGCGCTTCGGCAGCTTGGCGTTCTCGGCCGTGACCTCGAACACCAGCACGTCGACACCCTGGCCGAAGGCCACGACCATGATCTTGTCGCCTTCCTTGGCGGTCTCGAGCGCATCGACCAGCATGACCAGCGCATGCGCCGAGCCGGTGTCGCCGAGGTTGGCGCCGAGGAGATCACGCACCGCCCCTTCGGCGACGCCGCAGACCTTGGCCATCTGCTTCGGCACGGCCGGCATCGGGCTCGGCATGATGAAGTGGGTGACGTCGCTGCCCTTCAGCTTGCAGGCCGCGAGCGCGGCCTTGATCGCCGGCGGGACGATCTTCGAGTAGCCCTCGTCGCGGATCCAGCGCTCTTCCCAGCCGTAGTCGAACTCGGCGTCCTCGCCGCGGAAGTGGTCGACGAAGTCCATCGACACCGAGTGATGACCGACCAGCTTGGCGATCACATTCTCGGTGCCGCAGAGCAGCGCCGCGGCGCCGTCGCCGTAGTTCAATTCACTGGCCGACGCGACGCGGGCCATGCGCTTGTCGGCCGCGGCGACCAGGGTGGCATCGCCGCCCTTGGACGCGTTGAGGCCGGCGATCAGCGCCGAGGTGCCAGCCTTCAGCGAGCCGGCAACATCGGACGCCAGCAAGTTCTGCTCGATGTTGAGCGCTGTGCCGATCACGCCGGCGTTCTGGCGATCCTTGAAGGGATGCGTCGTCGAGGCGAAGTAGATGTTGCGAACGTCCTCGGCCTTGTGGCTGGTGAGGCAGTCGCGCGAGGCCTCGACGGCCATCGTGATCGAATCCTCGTCCCAGTTGGCCATCGAGCGTTCGCCCTTGGCGAGGCCACGCAAGCCTGCGGCGAACCACTTGTTGGCGTCGTACACTGCCTGACGGTTGAGGCGCAGGCGCGGCACATAGGCCCCGTAGGCCACGATTCCGACCATCGTTTCTTTCCTCCAACTGGTCCGACGGACCGCCGGCTCCTGCCGGCGGCATTTCATGAATGAGCGTTTATGCTTCGCTCTTAGCGCGCTCACCTGTGGGGAGCGAGCCGCATTTGCTCATGGCAGCCTCGCCCGCAAAACTACCTTCCGGCCTGCGGAACCCCTCCGGCGGCCGGCATCTCGCGCACCAGGTTGCGATAGCCGGCCCCTTCGGGGATGTGCAGGAAGCGCTTGCCCTCGCGCGCCTCGACCCAGGGCTGCACGGTCACGATCTTGCGCTTGGCCGCCTGGGCGATGGCGCCGGCGACGGTGCCGCCTTCCGCCAGCAGCTCCAGGTTCTTCTGCGTCGCATGCACGAGCGTGCGCTTGCCGGCCGTGGCTTCGTCGATCGCTTCCTGCGCGCCGATCCACACCGAGTCGACCGACTCCGAACCGTCGTGCAGAGCCACCTGGTCCGGCGGCGCTTCGGCGAGGAAGAACCAGGTGTCGAAGCGCTTGGGAACAAAGGTCGGCGTGATCCAGTGGGCGTAGGGCACCATCAGGTCGGTCGCGATCTCGAGATCCTCGGCCTCGACGAGATCGACGATGCTTGCCTCGTCCTTGGCGAGCTTGGCGCGCCAGCGCTCTTCGATACCCTTGAGGTCGGCCGCGGCAATCAAAGCCTTCTGGCCACGCTTGCGCGCCAGCAGGACGCCGCACTCCTCGAACGCCTCGCGCACGCCGGCCACGCGAAACTTGAGCTCGGCATCGTCGATCTTGTCGGCGCCACCGCAGCGGCTGCGCAACGAGGCCGCACCGTCCGCATCTTCGAGCTTGCCGCCCGGGAAGACGAGCGCGCCGGAAAAGGAATCGATCTGGTGATGGCGCACCACCATAAAGACTTCGAGCGGCGACGCGGCATCGTCGATCTTCGACGGACGCAGCAGCAACACGGTGGTGGCGGGACGCGGCGGAGCCGCTTCTTTTTTCGCTTCGTTCATCCTTGCCTGCATTCTTGTGACGCAAGACTGTCCCACACTAGCCGCGACAGCGCCAACGGCACGGTGTATCCTGACATTGTAAATTCCGCTCTGAAGGAGAACGCCATGTCCGACACGGCTCAGACTCCCACCCCCTCCTCCACGCCTGGTCCGGCCTCTCTCGCCGATGGTCTCAAGGTCCTGCGCGCCAAGTGGGGCTGGATCGTCGCCCTGGGCGTCGTCTTCCTGATCGCCGGCGTCGTCGCCCTGGGCAGCGTGGTGGTCGCTACCGCATCGGCCGTGATGATCGTCGGCATCATGATGATCATGGGCGGTGCCGCCGAACTGATCGCGGCCTTCGGCGTGAAGGACTGGAAGCGGTCGCTGTTATGGGGCCTGCTGGGCATTCTCTATGTCGCGGCCGGCATCATCGCGATCCTCAACCCCTTCGCCGCCGCCACCATCCTCACCCTGATGCTGGGCGCGGCCCTGGTCGTCGGCGGCGTACTGCGCATCTTCCTCGCCTTCGAGATGCGGAGCGCCGGCAAGCCCTGGGGCTGGGTCGTCTTCTCCGGTCTGATCACCCTGCTGCTCGGCATCATGATCATCGCGCAGTGGCCGGCTTCCAGTTTCTTCATACTGGGCATCTTCCTCGGCATCGACCTGATCTTCATCGGCTCGGCCTGGATCTCGATGGGCCTGGCGCTGAAGCAACGCGCGTAAGGCGAACGTCCACGGATGCGAAAGGTCTGGATCGAGGTCGCCCTTAACGGCGCCTGGGGCCGCAAGCTTCAGGCGGGCATCCCTGAAACAGTCGACGAGATCGTTGCGGAAGGGATCGCCTGCGCCAGGGCCGGCACAGGGATCGTCCATACCCACGCCTATGCGGCCGACGGAAAGCCCACCTCCGACTGGCGGGTCTATGCGCGGATCATCGAAGGCATCCGTGCCGAGATCGACGTCCCGGTCTATCCCTCCTACCCGCCGATCCCACGCGCCGGCATGGAGGCCGCGGCGCGCTTCGCGCATGTCGAAGCGCTGGCGGAGCGCGGCCTGCTCGACTTCGCCGTCGTCGATCCGGGAAGCGTCAACTTCATGACGACCCACACGACGGCGACGACCAAGCCTGCCGGCACCTATCTCAATCCCGAGGACCATGTCCGGCACGCGCTCGCCTTTGCTGCGCGACAGGGACTGCATCCCGCCTTCGCGATCTACGAACCCGGCTTCAAGCGCGCGGGCGCAGCGCTTGCCCGGGCCATCGGCGTCAAGGCGCCGGTCTATCGCTTCATGTTCTCCGACAAGTTCGCCTTCGGCTTTCCGGCGAAGCCCTACGCCCTCGCCGCCCATGTTGCGCTTCTCGAAGAGTCGGCAGCCGGAGCACCCTGGATGATCGCGGGCCTTGCCGTCGACGTCCGGCCATTGATTGCCGAGACCGTGGCACGCGGCGGCCATGTGCGCGTCGGCCTGGAGGACGCGCCGTTGGGTTCGTCGATGAGCAACCTTGCCTGGGTCGAGGCAGCGGCAAAACTGGTGCGCGACAGCGGTGCCGAGCCAGCCTCCGGCTCCGATGTGCGGAACGCCCTGCAAGCGCTGCCCGCTGCGGCCTGACGTCAAAGCCCTCTGCACATTTTGCATGCGCCGGGCAGGACGGCGCAGTGTAGCGTCGAGTCCACGCTTCCCGGGAGGAAACGATGGGCTACGACCTCGTCATCAAGAACGGCATCGTGATCGACGGCACAGGCGCGGCGCGCTACCAGGCCGACGTTGCGATCGCCGACGGCAAAGTGGCCGAGATCGGCAAAGTGACCGAAGGCGCGACGCGCACCATCGACGCCCACGGGCTGGTGGTCGCGCCGGGCTTCGTCGATCCCCACACGCACTACGATGCGCAGATCTGCTGGGACGGCGCCGTCACACCCTCCTCCTGGCACGGCGTGACGTCCGTCGTGATGGGCAATTGCGGCGTCGGCATCGCGCCCTGCAAGCCCGCCACGCGCGAGATCGCCATGAAGGATCTCGTGAACGTCGAAGGCATTCCCTTCGACGTGCTGAACAAGGGCATCACCTGGGACTGGGAGACCTTTCCCGAATTCATGGATGCCGCCGCGCGGAGAAAGCCGTCGCTCAACCTCGCCTTCATCGCGCCGCTGACGCCGTTTCGTCACTACGTGATGGGCGAAGCCTCGATGGAGCGCGCCGCCACCGCGGAAGAAACCGCGAAGATCGCCGCCCTCATCGGTGAAGCCGTGGACGTGGGTGCGCTGGGCTTCTCCTCGACCACGCTCAACCAGCATATGGGCTTCGAGGGCAAGCCGCTCGCCTGCCGCAACGCCAGCCGCGAGGAGATGAAGGCCTACGCCAATCAGCTCAAGCAGCGCGGCAAGGGCGCCATCGAGATCGCGCTGACCCGCCAGGTCGGCGTGCTGGAGCAGGACCAGTGCGAACTGCTCGACTTCCTGCTCGAAGAGAGCGGCCGGCCCGTGACGTTCATCGCCCTCTTCGATCGCGACGACATTCCCGAGGCGGTGCGCGACACCTTGCGTCGCGCCGCGCCGATGATCGCCAAGGGTGCGCGGCCGCAGACCTCGCCGCTGCCGCTGACGCGCGAATGCAACATGGACAACCCGTTCGCCTTTGCCGCCTTCCCGTCGTGGAAGCGGGTATTCGCCGACACGGCAAAGGACGCGCAGAAGAAGGTCTACGCCGACCGGACTTTCCGCGATCAGTTCCGCCATGATCTCAAAAGCCCGACCGGCTTCAGCGACTGGCGGCGCATGGTCGTGCACAACGTCAACAATCCGGCACTGAAACAATGGGAGCGCAAGTCGATCGCCGAGATCGGCCAGGCGCAGGGCAAAGACGGCGTCGATGCCTTCCTCGATCTCGTGCTGGCCGACAATCTCGACGTCGAGCTCACCATCGCCTCGTGGAACACGCGCGAGGACCGCATGCGCGAGCTGCTGAACAACCCGTCCATCCTGATGGCGCTGGGCGACGGCGGCGCGCATGTCGACATGCTGTGCGACGCCGGCTACCCGACCTATCTGCTGGGCACCTGGGTGCGCGAGAAGCAGGCGATCACCCTCGAAGAAGGCGTGCGCAAGCTCACCTCAGACCCCGCCGATCTCTTTGGTCTGAAGGATCGCGGCCGCCTCGCGAAGGGTGCGCCGGCCGACGTCGCGATCTTCGATCCCGACCGCATCGGCTCGACCAACCACGGCGAACGCCGCCACGATCTCCCCGGCGGCGCCAAGCGCATCGTGATGCCGTCGAAGGGCGTCGAGTACACGGTCGTCAACGGTGCCGTGACCTGGGAACAGGGCAAGCTGACGGACGCGAAAGCTGGGAAGGTGTTGCGCGGCTGACGTCACCCTCCGCTTCATAGATTCCCCCCGCCCCCTTTTTGCCCCCGTGGCGACGTCAAACAGACACACGAGACGAGCCCTAATGTTGCTACCTTTGGTGGCATTAGAAACAACGCGCCACCATAGGAACAGGGGGGATGAGCGCGATGGGGAGTAAATCAAGCGTGCCTCTTAAGGTCGGCGTATTGACGGGCTGGTCTTTGCTTCTCCTGCCCGTTGCCGGACCAGCCCATGCAGATACGTGGAAAGCGGATATGCAGCTCGACAGGGCGCGTTCTGCAGGTATCTGCCTGAAAGGCGCCGAAAACACCTACACCCTGGACCTGTCGGGCAGCACGCTCACTGGAAAAGCGAGCATCAACTCCTTCCGAGCCAAGGTCGCCGCCGACGGAACGGTACGCGACGATTTCCTTGCGGAACTCGACCAGGGGCTGAACTCGACCGTGACGACCAAGCTGCAGAAATTTACCATCACGGGGAACGCCCAGACACGCGACCTCGAACTGGCCTGGCCGGCGAGCGCCTGCGTCTGGAAACTCAAGCCGCGCGGCTGATTGCGCCAGGGGTGATCGGGTAGAGGACAATTGCTACGATCGTTCGTTACGATCGGACGCCTCGCGTCCCTACCCCCTGACGGAGACACAGTGCAGACCACCCCTCTTCCGGACGACATCAAGCAGGCCCTGTCCAAGGTGACGACGGCCAGCATCACGACGATCCTGCTGAAGAAAGGCCTGCGCAACGTCTGGATGCGCGGCACGCGGCCGATCAAGCCCGGCCAGGGCCGTCTGGTGGGTCGTGCGTTTACGTTGCGATTCGTTCCGGCGCGCGAAGACCTCGCGACTCCGGAGAGCTGGAGCTCGCCGATCTCGACGCGCGCGGCCATCGAGGCGATGCCCGAGGGCGCGGTCGTCGTGGCCGATTCCATGGGCACCACCGATGCCGGCATCTTCGGCGACATCCTGTGCGCCCGCATGGCCAAGAAGAAGGTCGCGGGCCTCGTCACCGACGGCGTGATGCGCGACATGGCGGGCGTGCTCGCGACCGGGCTTCCCGTCTGGTGCCAGGGCGCTGCGGCGCCGCCTTCGGTCGCCGGCCTGACCTTCGTCAACTGGCAGGAGCCGATCGGCTGCGGTGGCGTGGCGGTGTTCCCCGACGACGTGGTGGTGGTCGACGACGACGGCGCCGTGCTCATTCCCAAGGCGCTGGTCGAAGCCGTCGCCAAGGAAGGCCAGGAGCAGGAACGGCTCGAAGGCTGGATCATGTCGGAGGTCGAACGCGGCGTGCCGCTGCCCGGCCTCTACCCGCCGAACGACGAAGCCAAGGCGCGTTACGCCAGCTTCAAAGAGAAGAAGTGACGACCGAGTCAGGCTCGGCTTTCGCGCGTCGGACTTAGGGTCTGCCTGACAAGTCGCAACGACGGACTGTTGTTGCGAATGCCTTCGGGGCGGCGTCACGCTGCGTACAACGCGGCCTCCAGTGCCGCCTCCCGGAGGACAATGCTCATGATCCGATTCCGAAGCATGCGCCGCCGTGCCGTGCTGGCAACGGGCGCCGCCGCCGTTCTTTCAGCACCGGCGATCCTGCGCGCGCAGAACTATCCGTCGAAGCCGGTGCGCGTAGTGAATGCCTACAGTCCCGGCGGCACCGCCGACGTCGTCTGCCGCATCTTCTGCGCCGCCCTGTCGACGCGGCTCGGCCAGACTTTCACGGTCGACAACAAGCCGGGCGCAGCCGGCACGGTCGCGGCGCAGATCGTCGCCCGTGCCCAGCCCGACGGCTACACCGTGCTCTATGACGCCACCGCGCAGTCGGTGAACCCGTCGCTGTTCGGCAGCCGCCTGCCCTACGATACGCGGCGCGACCTGCTGCCGGTGTTTCTCACCATGCAGACGCCGAACACGCTGATGCGCAACTCCAAGTTCGAGGCGCAAACGGTCGCCGAACTGATCGAGCTGGCAAAGAAGAAGCCCGGCGCCCTCGACTGCGCCTCGACCGGCGTCGGCACGGTGCAGCATGTCTCGCTGGAGCTGCTGAACCAGCGTGCCGGGCTGCGCATCAACCACGTGCCCTACAAGGAAGCCGGAACGGCGCGCAACGACCTGTTCGCCGGCCGCGTGCCGCTGCAGTTCAGCAACGTACCGGGCACCGTCGCGCTGAGGAGCGCCAGCGAAGTGACCTGCATGGCGCATACCGGGCCGAAGCCGGTAGAGGTGCTGAAGGGCATACCGGCGATCTCGGAGGTGCTGCCGGGCTTCGAGACCTGGGAATGGAACGGCCTCTTCGTCCCGGCCGGCACCGATCCCGGCCTGATCAAGAAGCTGAATGCGGAACTCAACGAAGTGATCAAGGTCCAGGAGACCGTGCAGCGGCTTTCGGAACTCGGGGCGCTGACGCGCGCCAACACGGTCGCCGAGTTCGCGGCCTTCCGCGAACAGCAGATCGCCTTCTTCGCCGAGATCACCAAGACCGCCAACATTCGGATCGAGTAAGGCCGAGCGCATGTCCGATCCCCTCGTTCATCCCGTCTCGCGCCAGATCGTCGTGCGCGAGGACTGGCTGCGGCAGACGCAGGAGCCGATCCTCGAACCGGCGCTGCCGATCGTCGATCCACATCACCATCTCTGGGCCAAGGACCATGGCGACTATCTGCTGCCGGACCTTCTGAAGGACACCGGCAGCGGCCACGACATTCGCGGCACGATCTTCGTCCAGTGCGGCGAGATGTATCGTGCGAGCGGACCAGACGACGAGAAGTCCCTGGGCGAGACCGAGTTCGTCGCCGGCGTTGCGGCGATGAGCGCGAGCGGCCGCTACGGTCCGACGCGCGCCTGTGCCGGCATCATCGGCATGGTCGACCTGACCCTGGGCGACCGCGTCACGCCGCTGCTCGAAGCGCACACCGCGGCCGCCGGCGGCCGGTTCTGCGGCATCCGCAACCGCACCGCCTGGCATTCCTCGCCCGAGGTGACGTCCAACCTCGTGACGCCGCCGCCAGGCCCGCTCGAACACCCGGCCTTCGCCGACGGCGCGAAGCGGCTCGCCGCGTTCGGATTGCCGCTGGACGTCTGGGCCTATCACACGCAGTTGCCGCATGTGGTGGCGCTCGCGCGGGCGGTGCCGGAGCTGACGGTCGTGGTCGATCATGTCGGCGGCCCGCTGGGCATCGGCCCCTTCACCGGCAAGCAGGCCGAGGTCTTCCCCGACTGGAAGCGGCGCATGCAGGAACTGGCGGCGTTGCCGAACGTCGTCGTGAAGGTCGGCGGCCTCACCATGTATGTCAGCGGCTTCGACTTCCATCGCCGGCCCAGGCCGCCGGGTTCGGAAGAACTGGCGAAGACCTGGCGGCCCTATGTCGAGACCTGTATCGAGGCCTTCGGCCCCAGCCGCTGCATGTTCGAGAGCAACTTCCCGGTCGACAAGGGCATGTGCAGCTACCCGGTTCTGTGGAACGCGCTGAAACGTCTCGCCGCCGGCGCCGGCGCCGACGAGAAGACCGCGCTGTTCAGCGGCACTGCGATGCGCGTCTACAAGCTCGGCCGTCTGCCCGCTTCCCTTGCGATCGATCTTTCGTCACCTTGAGGGCATGAAAATCGTCCGCATGCTGGCGTTCGCCGTCCTGGGCGCCCTGGTGTCGGCGGTGTCCGGCGTCATAGGCAGCAGCTGGGCCCAGGCCGGCCGCCAGCCCGTCGACTGGTCCGCCGTCTCGCTCGATTCGATCGGCGGCGGACCGCTGCCGACCGGGAATTACAAGGGTCAGGTGGTCCTGCTGGTGAACACGGCGTCGCTCTGCGGCTTCACCGGCCAGTATCGCGGTCTCGAAGCGCTGTGGCGCAAGTACAAGGACAAGGGCCTGGTCGTGTTGGGCGTGCCGTCCAACGACTTCGGCGGCCAGGAGCCCGGCTCCAAGGAAGAGATCAAGCGCTTCTGCGAAGCCACCTTCGACGTCACCTTCCCGCTGGCCGACAAGCAGTCGGTCATCGGCCCCGACGCCCATCCGCTCTATCGCTGGGCCGCGGCGCAGACGGGGCCGCTCGGCACGCCGAGCTGGAACTTCCACAAGATCCTGATCGGACGCGACGGCCGGGTGATCGACTGGTTCACCGCCATGAGCGGAGTCGGCCCGAAGCTCGACACCGCCATCGAGGCCGCCCTTGCCCGCCAATGAGACCGCGATGCTGCATAGCCGCGCTGCTGTTCGTCCTCACCACAGCCGCTGCGTTCGCGCAGCCTGACGACGCGATCTCCGCCACCGACGAACTTGTCGGCTACTGCCTCGGCGCCAACACCGAACTGGTCGAACGCTTCCGCAAGATGCAGCTCTGGGGCTGCGGCAAGGCGGCGTCGATGGCCTGGTGCCGCGAGGCCAAGAAGAGCGCGCCCGAAGCCATGCGCTATCGCGAGCGGCTGGTGATGCGCTTCGCCCGGGTTCTGTCCGAGAAAGGCCTGCTCGACGTCGAACAGCCGACGGCTGCGCGCAAGAAGCTGAAACAGTTCATCGCCGACGGCACGAAGGATGCGGAACTCTGTTTCAACGAAAAAGGCGACAGGGACGAAACCGCCTGCGACCGGCTACAACGCTGCATCGAAGCCGAGAAGTTGACAAGGACACCGGGAATAGCGTCGGAGTGAGGACGGGAAGATGAGCAAGTCGAATTGGCGGGACCGCGCGGGCACCACGTTCACCTGCGAGAAGCAGCCGGCGCACGGCAGCAACGGCATGGTGGTCTCCAACCATCCGCTGGCTTCCGCCGCCGGCATGGAAATGCTGGCCGCCGGCGGCAACGCCGTCGATGCCGCGGTCGCCACCCAGTTCGCGCTCACCGTGGTCGAGCCGATGATGGTCGGCCTCGTCGGTGGCACGACCTGTCATATCCGCCTCGCCGACGGCAGCCATCGCATCCTCGACGGCATGAGCGCCGTGCCGAAGTCCGGCCGGCCCGACATGTACAAGCCGGTGCCCGGCGCCGCGCCCGAGGTCTACGACGTCGAAGGCCAGGAGAACCTCGTCGGCCCGAAGTCGGTCGCCACCCCCGGCTCGCTGCGCACCTGGTGCCAGGCGCTGGAGCGCTTCGGCACCATGTCGCTGGCCGACGTGATGCAGCCCGCGATCCGCCATGCCGCGCGCGGCTTCGCCGTCACGCCCTACCTCTCCGATTGCATCCAGAGCGCGGCCCCCGACCTCGCCAGGGACAAGCCGGCGGCCGCGCTACTGCTTGCCGACGGCGCACCGCTGAAGCCCGGCACGCGGCTGGTCCAGGGCGACTATGCCGAGGCGCTGACGCTCGTCTCCCAGCAGGGCGAGAAGGCGCTGCATGGCGGCGCGCTGGGCGACCGGCTGGTCGAGTGCATGGAGAAGACCGGCGGCTTCGTCGCCCGCGCCGACCTCACCGACTACAAGGTGACGGAGCGTGCACCGATCCGCGGCCAGTATCGCGGCTGGGAAGTCCTCGGTCCGCCGCCGCCCGCGGCCTCCGGCGTGCACATCACGCAGATGCTGAACATCCTCGAAGGCTACGACATCGCGAGCCTGGGCTTCGGCACTGTCGACACGCTGCACCTGCTGGCCGAAGTGCTGAAGATCGCCTTCGCCGACCGCGCCGAGGCGAGCGGCGATCCGGACTTCGTGAAGGTCCCCGTCGAGCGCATCGTCGCCAAGGCCTATGCCGACGCCCGCCGCTCCGCCCTCGACCTC
Source organism: Reyranella massiliensis 521 (assembly GCF_000312425.1). GTDB lineage: Bacteria > Pseudomonadota > Alphaproteobacteria > Reyranellales > Reyranellaceae > Reyranella > Reyranella massiliensis. The sequence goes on from NZ_HE997181.1 coordinate 3,276,880, forward strand.
GCGCGCGCCACCGCCTGGACGGGCGGCCTCGCGGCGGCGGAAGGCGCCGACACCACGCACCTCACCGTCGCCGACGGTAAGGGCAACGTCGTCTGCACCACGCAGACCATCAACAGCCTGTTCGGCGCGCGCTTCATCGTGCCCGGCACCGGCATGATCCCCAACAACTACATGAACAACTTCGACCCGCGGCCGGGCAACGCGCTCTCCATCGCGCCGGGCAAGCGGGTCACGACCTCGATGTCGCCGGTGATGGCCACCAAGGACGGCAAGGTGCGCTATGCACTGGGCCTGCCCGGCGGCCGCAAGATCTTCCCCTCCGCACTGCAGGCGCTGATCAACCTGATCGACCACGGCATGACCCTGCAGGAAGCCGTCGAAGCGCCGCGCATCTGGACCGAAGGCCCCGTGCTGGAGGTCGAGCACGGCATCCCCGACTCCGTCCGCAAGGGCCTCGAAGCGCGCGGCCACAAGCTCACGATCATGCCGACCGTCGCCGGCGGCATGAACGCGATCCAGTTCCACGACGACGGCAGCATGACCGGCGCCGCCTGCTGGCGCGCGGATGGCGTGGCGGCGGCGCTGGGTGGTGGCTTGGCGCGCGCGGGCGTGAGGTTTGAGTTGCCAAGGTGAAAGCTCTCGATGAGGTCAATTCAGAACAGAGCGTTTCTGTAGCCTGGGGAGACCTGACCAAAACCTAGTCGATCGTTAACCTCCATGAGACGCGTTAACACCTCCAGATCCGTCGCTCTCTCACGAAGGCCATATGCAGCTAGAACTGCATCATCCAACGCTTTTCGCGGGGGGCTCGACATAAATTGATATGGCGACACTTTTCTGCGACGGAGGCGCTCTGAAGCAGCAGAGGGAAGTGCCTCCAACTCGCGAGCCAATCTCGACATCGATCGATCACCGCCCTCTAACAAAAGATAGGGCCGATATTGCCGCGATCCTTCCACAACAAAAGGTGGAACAATCGGGAAGGTCTCCAATGATCGCCGCAGAGGAAAGCTTGCTCCGATTCGATAATCCCCTGTGGCTCGAAGCCAAACATAGAAAACTCTTGATTGCAGCAAGCTCCGAACTGCGGCCTCAGTTCCGTCAATATAGTACACACTTGACAGGGGTACTTGATCTTCAGAAAGCTCCATCAGTTGCAACGGCAATATGCCGTTTGCAAACGCAAACCGGGTTGCACCTGGCGGAGGTCGTTGCCATGCAGACTCACCTCTCAAGGGGCGTAAGAGATCAGCGCCAAAATCGATTCCCACCGAAGGTAGCTCTTTGATCATTCGTGGAACTACTACCGGGGGATCTGTCTCATCCTCTAAGCTCGGGACCAAATACTTAGGGATCCCATTCATTCTTTGAAAGCTAGTTAGATCAACTGAACTCCGATCCCTTGGGTCAAGTAAGATCAAATCGGCCTTCGCGATCCCACGCGAGAAGAGATTCTGATTCTCAGGCAGTCGCCTTATTCGCGGCAGCTTCAGCTCAAATGGGATACCCCCTCCGCGATAACTTACCTGCCCTGAAAGTATGTCCAGAATTGCATTCGCATCCGTATACCTGACTACTTGCCAACCTTCCGCACTGGCAGCTGTAAGCGCTGACAGCTTGGGCGTCTCGGCCGTTACTACTATCTGCTGCTTTAGCTCACCCGAGTTCAACTCAAACCCACTAGCGAACTTTGGGAAATCGAGCTTAGATAAAATGTCTTGAGGCACTCTCAAGTTTGCAATGATGGCAGGCCGGAATTGTCGATCATGTGAAAAGATCGGCAAAGCAAAAGTCTTGATTACGTATTCAGAGAAGTCTGCAAAATCTGCCCTTCGCTGACGAACTTCAACATAACCTCGCAGTGACCGCTTCTTGAGATGTGACTTCACATCGAAGGAAGACGAAAACAAGATCGAACGAGAATGCCTTCTGTCCGAGCCCCAAGTATTCTCGGAAGCTAGATCCAACCGGTTCTCTGTTGGCATCTTGTTCTGTGCCTCCAGCCCAAAGGCAAGGACTACTAAGACGTCTCGCTTTCGACTTCTCAGAAATCTTGTAAGCTGATTCTTGCCCTTGCACAGTAACGCTGCGCCAACAACTAGCTCCGCCATACGAGTATGCGCGTTGCCGCGATGGCCGCGATGACGGAGCGGCGACCTAACGAGAGCAGTATCGACTATCGCATCGTAAGTTCGCTTCACGGCACCAGGCCTTGAATTGAAGCGTTCCAGTCCATCTATCGGCCGATCTGATGGTAAGATAGGTGCCAGTAAAACGACGCATTCGCTCGCTAACGAGAAGTGCGCGACAGAGCCTGTTTGCTCAAGAGACCAAACAGCTTCCAAGAGGTCCCCTTCTTCGCCGACGAAAATCGCCACGCCATATCTCGTAACATCTATCGGGACCTCTTGGGGTTCGACTAAATGTATGACACCACGCTCACTCGGATCACGACGCCCAATAACCACGTCATATTGAGCTTCTGCATCATCTACATTAGTGTCGTTAGGTTCCCAGCCCGGATACCAATCGGGTGACCGAAAGTACTTCGCCATCCGTTCGGCTGAACGGCCACAAAGAACAATCAAGATGTCCGCAGCTCGGCGCTTCTTATCTGCTCCTTGTGCATTATCAATTTCTTCCAACTGTTCGCCAAGCACTTCGGCTCCGAGAAAAGTATCAAGATTTTCGTCGGCTAGGCCATCGTCAATCTCCGAATGAATATCAATTGAGAGCGCGTGCGCTATCCTGCGTGCTTCAGCTAGAATCTCATCAGCAAGATCTGCTGCTTTGATTTTTTCCCTAAGTGCTTCCGGTATTTGGACGCCACAGGTTGTTTCATCAGTGTCAACTACGTTGATCTCACGCGTGCTGCTCGTCGGTGCCGGCAACCTGCCGTCGAAAATTGCTCGCAGCACTGAGCGAACGACAATTGGGCGGATTAGAAGATTGCGACGCCACTGACGAGCTCGAGCATCATCAAGCCGATTGCTCACAAACTCGAAAGCGCTTTTGGCAACTGATGTTGCCGAGGTATCGGCACCGAAAAGCGACAAATCGAGCAACGATAAGGGCGCCTCAGCCTCTATCGCTGATTGTTGGGACTTTAAACTATCCCATAACTCCGAAGGATATCCGACAAATGCGTCGCCCCGCCAAAGAAAGACATCACACCACGGGCCGCCAATGCGGATCTGTCTCACTTGGTCGGTAGGCAGCAGCTTTACATCAGTCGCGCGATAGACCTGGAAGCCAGTTATGATTCCAGAATGATCAGTCGGGACTGAACATTCAGCGGTATACCATGAATTGGAATTTTCGCTGCTCGCGAAACACGGCAGTGCAAATCCTGTTTCCTGAAAGGCCACGTAACCGCTTAAGTAGAGTTCCTGAGGGGAGAATTCCTCGACCATCACAGGAACCCTTTAGCTTGAAAATAATCCAGTGCGATTCGCGAGATCTCTTCGAAGTATTCATCGGGAGCGGAATTCGGCTGCCAATCATACATTTCCCAGGCCACTCCAGTCGCCGACAGCTTTGCAATGAGGTGCTCGTGCTTCGCCGTCCCGCTCTCGAGTAACTGCTTGGGAAGAATTGCCAACACAGCATTTCCTTTCAATTGAACATGCTGATCATAAGCAACCTCTATCGCCGACGCCCTTTTGTCTGGTCGATTACTACCACCAGAGGTAGCAAGCTCGGTTATTGTCAAATAACTCCGAGCAGCGCTTTCCCATATCTCGAGCTTTTGCTTAAGCCCTTGCTGAACTTCTGCTTTGAAGTAAGCGTCAACGGAGCCAAATGCCCATCCAACCAGTTTGGCTGCCGATGCGAGACTTGGAGATAGTTCATAATCTTCAAGCTTTACATATGGATCAGGCCGATCGCCGAAAATTCCAGCGAATGCTCCGCCAGTATCAAAGGGATAAACGTGATAAGGCGTAACCAAGTTTTGGGGGTTAACAATGAACACAAAGGGAAACCGATTTATTTGGTCTGACTTCGCATCGGCTTCACTTACTCGATAAGCTGGCCTGAGCAAAAAGAAGTAGAGCAGGTCCTTCTTAAAGACCTTGCAACGTCTCGTTTCGAGTTGCCCGACGTCGATTATTTCTCGCGCAGCACCTACCGCTGTTACATGCACTAATGGTAGTTCCAAGGGGATGGAGACCTGAGCATTTTCCTTGCCTCTGATTTCGCGCTTGGCTGCCCCGGTAGTGCGCCGCTTTATGCCATTCATGTCTATCCCACCTCCCACCCGACTACTATACGGTGCATCTCCTCTCAATCAATGCACCCCATGGTCGAGCGCTGATCCGAGAGCAATGACTGCGCCCAACCATACCAACGCGACTTTCAATGGCCTTCAAGAAGGGTCGATATGCGGATAGCGTCAGGGCAGCGCTTACTAGCAACTTGCAAGACGTCGACGACGAATATCGTCCCTCACCCCTCCGCTAACTTCGCAGCCAGCCGATTATGCGTCGCCACGACCGGCGCCATGTCCATCGTCACAATCTCGCCGTCCTTCACCACCACGCGGCCGTTGATCACCGTCGTACGGGCGGGCTGCGGCGCGCAGAAGAGGACGGCGGCGACGGGATCGTGGAGCGCGCCGGCATAGCCGATCGTGTTCAGGTCGAGCGTGAAGAAGTCGGCGCACTTGCCGGGTTCGAGCGAGCCGATGTCGGAGCGGCCGAGCACGCTGGCGCCGCCCAGAGTCGCGAGTTCCAGCGCCTCGCGCGCCGTCATCCATTCCTTGGCGCGCACGGGATGTGACTGCGAGAGGTGCATGTACTTGCGCGGCCCCTCGGGCGGCAGCAGCCCGAGCCGCAGCCGCGCCAGCAGCATGGCCTGGCGCGCCTCCATCAGGATGTTGGAGGAGTCGTTGCTGGCCGAGCCGTCGACGCCGAGGCCGACCTTCACGCCGGCCGCCATGTACTTCTTGATCGGCGCGATGCCGGAGCCGAGGCGCATGTTCGAGCACGGGCAATGGGCCGCGCCGCAGCCGGTCGCCGCGAACTTCTTGATCTCGTCGTCGTCGACATGGATGGCGTGCGCGAACCACACGTCCTCGCCCAGCCAGCCGAGCGACTCCATCCAGTCGACGGGGCGCAACTGGAAGCGCTCCAAGGTGTAGCGCTCCTCGTCGAGGGTTTCGCAGAGATGGGTGTGGAGCTTCACCTTGTAGTGCCGCGCCAGCTTCGCCGTCTCGGTGAGCAGCGAGGTCGTGACGGAGAACGGCGAGCATGGCGCCAGCACGATCTGGGTCATCGAGCCGATGCCGGCGTCGTGATACTTCTCGATGACCCTCTGGCTGTCCTTCAGGATGAAGGGCTCCTCCTCCACGCAATCGTCCGGTGGCAGCCCGCCCTTGGATTGGCCGAGCGACATCGACCCGCGGCTGGCATGGAAGCGCACGCCGATGTCGCGTGCGGCCTCGATCTGGCAATCGACGTTGTTGCCGTTCTTGAAGACGTAGGAATGGTCGAAGACCGTGGTGCAGCCGGAGAGCGCCAGCTCGGCGAGGCCGACCAGGGTGCTGGCGCGCGAGGCTTCCGGCGTCGTCCGCGCCCAGACGCGATAGAGCGCCTTGAGCCAGGGGAAGAGGTTGTTGTCCTGCGCGCCGGGGAAGTTACGGGTGAGCGTCTGGTTGAGGTGATGGTGGGTGTTGACGAAGCCCGGCAGGCAGATCTGGCCGGTGAGGTCGATCACCGTGTCGGCGGTGGCCGGCAGCTCCTCGTTGGGGCCGACCTGCTTCAGGACGCCGTCCACGGCATAGAGCCCGGCGTTCTTCAGCTCCCGGCGCCCGCCGTCCATGGTGACGAGGACGGACGCATTCCTTGCCAGCAGCGTCGCCATTTTTCGCCGATCCCACCCCGTTCCAACCCGGGCCAGAATAGGCAATGCAATCGATTGCACCAGCGGAGAATGCCCCGCCCAGGTCACAGCGGTGCCACTGGGCCAATCCGGTTCGCCTCGGATACGCTGTCGCGGCAACAAACCGTGCGTGGAGGGCAGAATGGCCAAGCTGCAAATGGGGCGACGCGCCATAGCGGCCGTGATCGCGACGGCGGCCGCGGCGGCGGCCCCCCTGCTCGGCGCCCGCGCCCAGAGCCAGGCCCCGCGAGAGCAGGATCGCAGTCGCCCGCCGGCGGAGGGCGGCCGCGACCGCAGCGGACTCATATGGGCCCGCAACGAAACCGAATTCGCCCAGGCGCTTCAGAGCGGCGCGGACGACAGGTACGTTCCCATGTTCGATCCGCGCACCCAGGTCACGCTGACCAAGACCGTCACCGTGCGCCAGAGGAACAACGACGGAAGCCCCTGGGGCGCCAACGGGAACTTCGCCCGGGTCGACTGGGGCGGTCCCGCCGATGCCGACATGATCGTCTATCGGGGCGTGAAGGGGGTGCAGAACCGCGGGTTGTTCCTCGAGAAGTTTTCTCTTTCCGGCAACGGATACAAAGGCGCCCCCTGCGGCGCCTGCCTGAAGCTCTATGCACCGGACGGCGACGAGGGCGCGCTCTACAAGTTCACCTTGCGCGACATCTACACCTCCTACGGGACCTACGGCATCGTGCTGCAGGGCGCGGTGTTCGAGGGCATGTGCGAGAACGTCCATGGCGAGAACCACCGCAAGGACGGCATGCTCATGCAGCACACCAACATGCGTCGGGACAATCGCGGCATCGTTTCCAACGTCCAGCTGATCCACCCGAACATGAGTCGCAACATGGGGGCGGGCGTGCGATCCGTCTATTCCTGCAATGCGGCCTTCGGTTCGTTCATTCTCAATGCCGAGGGCGGCATCGTCGCGCCGGACGGGCTGCGGGTCGGCTTTGCCAACAACGGGGAGAACACGGGCGAAGCCGTCTATGTCGTGCCGAGCAACGGCTACGGGTCCAACATCCTCTACAGCGAAGGCTCGACGGACGGCTCCACCCATGCCCGCGAGTTCGTCGACGGCCAATGGAAGAGCGTCGGCAAGCCGCAACTGTACCTGCTGTCCCGGGGCGACGGCGTCAACGAGACTGGCAATCATATCGCGACCTACGGCAATGCCGTCGGCAATCGCGGCATTCGAACCGTCAAGTAGAGCGGCTGCTTTCCCAGCCGCAGAGCGGGAGCGGCCCAGGACAGGATTTGGTCGCCGCGGCGCGGCCGCGCTATCGTCGGCAGGCTTCGATCCTTCAGGAAACGCCCGCTCGCCATGACCCAAGACGCCCAAAAAGACAGCAGCACCTACTGGAAGAAATCGCGCGTCGAGTTGCGCGCTGCCGGCTTCGATCCGGACCGCACGGCCAAGACGACGGCGGTGGTCACCATCGCCAGCGCCTGGACGAACGCGCATCGCTGCAACAACCGGGTGCGCGGCATCGCCGACCTGCTGGTCGAGCTGCTGGCGGAGCGCGGCGGACAGGGGCTGGTCGTGGGCGCGCCGGCGGTGTCCGATGCCTTGACCCAGGGAACGCCGACGGCGGGCTACAGCCTCGTCTCGCGCGACGTCGTCGCGGACTGTTTCGAGATCGGCCACTACGCCCATCACGGCGACGCGATGATCGTCATTTCCGGCTGCGACAAGACCGGCGCGGCCGCGCTGATGCCGCTGGCCCGCACCAATGCGTTCGGGCTCGTCCTTTATCCCGGCACCAGCTCGCCGGGCAAGGTGAGCTTCGAGCCGTGGGCGGCCAAGGGAACCAACCTCACCATCATGGACTATGCCGAGGGCCGCGCGGCGCAGGAGGCGGGCCGCATCTCGGCCGCCGAGCTGGTCGAGCTGGAGCGCAACGTCATGCCGGGCAGCGGCACCTGCGGGGCGATGTTCACGGCCAATACGATGAGCACGACCGCCGAGGCCATCGGCATGATGCTGCCGCGCGGCGCCTCGCATCCCGCCGACTACGACGCGGCCAGCGACATCCATGCCGACGTGCGGGCACAGGCGCGCGCCTCGGTCGAAGCGCTCTACCGGCTGATGGAGGCCGGCATCCGCCCGCGCGACATCATGACCCTGCGCGCCTTCGAGAACGCCATCACGACGGTCTATGCGATGGGCGGATCGACCAACATGTATCTCCACCTGCTCGCCATCGCGCGGGCGGCCGAGGTGCCGCTCACCATCGAGCGCATCCAGGAGATCGGCGAGCGGGTGCCGCTGATCAGCAACCTGCAGCCGCACGGCCCCTATGCGATGACGAGCCTGCACGCCATCGGCGGCGTGCCCGTCGTGATGAAGGAACTGCTGCGCGCCGGCCTGCTGCATGGCGACGTGATGACCGTCACCGGCAGGACTCTGGCGGAGAATCTGGCCGCAACGCCGACCTTGGAAGAGATCGGCAAGCAGGACATCGTCCGTCCGGTCGGCCAGCCGGTCGCGCCGGCCAACAACCATATCAGCGTGCTCCGCGGCAACATCGCGCCGGAAAGCTGCGTGCTGAAGCTCTCGGGCAAGACTCTGGAGAAAGGCGAGTTCCGCGGCACGGCGCGCGTGTTCGACTCCGAGGCCGACACCATGAAGGCGATCCGCGCCGGCGAGATCAAGCCGGGGACCGTGATCGTGGTCCGCAATGTCGGCCCCGTGGGAGGGCCGGGCATGCCGGAGATGGTGATGCTCACCATCCAGCTCCAGGGCCGCGGGCTGGGCGAGGACGTGGCGCTGATCACCGACGGCCGCTTTTCCGGCGTGAGCCACGGCATCCTGATCGGCCATATCTCGCCCGAAGCTGCGCGCGGCGGGCCGATTGCGGCGGTACGCGACGGCGATACGATCGTGATCGATCCCGGCCAGCGGACCCTGAACGTCGACCTGTCGGATGCCGAGATCGCCAAGCGCATGGCCGAGTGGCGCGCGCCTGATCCGGCGGGCCGGCTGAGGCCGGGCTCGGTGCACGACAAGTACGTCCGGCTGGTCTCGTCGGCGCATTACGGCTGCGTGGTGTGAGGGAGGACGAGATGGACACGATTGCGACGACAACCCTCAGCGCCGCCGATCACGCGCGCTTGATGGCCGAGTACAGCCGCGCCGGCGAAGCCCGCGCCCGGGCGCTCGGCAATCGCGGACCGATCCGCTTCGGCGCCGACGGCAAGATCGACCCGGCGATTCTCGACGCCTACTGGACGCACGGCTTCTACGTGCTCGAAGGCGCAGTCGGCCCCGAGGAGCTGGCGGAGCTGCGCGCCGATGTCGAAGCCGTGCTGGCGCGCGCCCCGGCCGAGCCCGGCTCGACCCTGGACCGCAGCGGCCGACCGGCGCTGGGCGACGGTCTCATCACCCCGCCCTATCGCCTGGCCAAGCCTCTGAGCGACCCGCTCGGCGGAACGACGAAGAACAACGGCCGGCACCCCATCGCCATGCACCAGCCGACACTGGGCGAAGACAGCCCCGCCTGGACCGTGGAACTGCTCAACGGCAACCTGCACCTGATGGATGCCTGCCTGAGGCTCTACGGCCATCCCGGCCTGCTGGCCGTCGCCGCTGCCGTCAACGGCGACGATTTCGTGCCCTACAACGAGGTGACCTTCGTCAAGGAAGCAGGCCTCGGCCCGTCGGTCGCCTGGCACCAGGACGGCACGACCCACTGGGACGCTGCCGACTGGGACCCCGGCGCGCACGGCTTCAACTTCATGACCCAGCTCTATCCCAGCACGGCCGGCAACTGCGTCTGGGTGCTGCCGGGCAGCCACAAGCTCGGCAAGGTGGACATCAAGACGCTGGCTGCCGAAAGCGGCTCGGACCGGCTGGACGGCGCCGTGCCCTTGCTGAGCGGTGCCGGCGACACGATCGTCACCAACCGCCAGCTCCTGCATGGGTCGTTCGCGAACGCCTCGCCCGACCGGCGCATCACGCTCAATGCGGGCTTCTTCCCGCGGCGGCGCGTGCTGGGCGTGACGACGCGCCGGCTCAGCGGCCTGGTCGAGACCTATACCGAGGAGCGCATCGCCGAACGCTCCCGGATCATCCAGCTCGCCATCGACGCCCGGCGGCAGCGCTTTCCGCAAGAGCGTCCTTATATCTACCGCCCTCTGGAGGGCCAGGAAGACCGGAACCGCTGGAGCGAGGCGGCCCGCGAGACGCTGCTGAAGAACTACAATCAGCTCGACATGTTCATATAGCCGGGACAGGGGCGAAGTAGGCCCTTGTCCGCCCCGCCCCCTGTCCTATATCCACCGCCGACAATTCACTTACGTCGGATGGCAGGGAATGAACGGAGACACCGGAACCGCGCAGTCGCATCAGTTCCAGGCCGAAGTGGCCGAACTGCTGAACCTGATGGTGCATTCGGTCTATTCGGAGACCGACGTCTTCCTGCGGGAGCTGATCTCCAACGCTTCCGACGCCTGCGACAAGGTCCGCTACGAGGCGATCGCCAATCCCGCGCTGCTGGCCGGTGACGAGCGGCTCGCCATCCGGCTCAAGCCGGATGCCGCCGCCAAGACCCTGACCATCGCCGACAACGGCATCGGCATGGACCGTCAGGAGCTGATCGACAATCTCGGCACCGTGGCGCGGTCCGGCACCAAGGCCTTCCTGAAAGGCCTGAAGGACGCCAAGGACGGGCTCGGCCTGATCGGCCAGTTCGGCGTCGGCTTCTATGCCGCCTTCATGGTCGCCGATCGCATCGAGGTGACCAGCCGGCGTGCAGGCACCCCGGACGCCTGGGTATGGTCCTCCACTGGCGGCGCGGGCTTCGACGTCGCGCCGGCCAGCGCCGAGCAGGCCGGCCGCGTGGCGCGCGGCACCGAGATCGTGCTGCATCTGAAGGAAGATGCCGCGCGCTACCTGCAGGCCTACGAGCTGGAGCGGGTCGTCCGCACCTACTCCGACCACATTCTCTTCCCCATCGAACTGATCGACGAGAAGGGCGAGACCCGGCAGGTCAATGCCGCCAGCGCGTTGTGGCAGCGCTCGAAGTCCGACGTGAAGCCCGAGGACTACACGCAAGCCTATCGCTCGATCGCGATGGCCTTCGACGAGCCGGCGCTCACGCTGCATTACAAGGTCGAGGGCCGGCAGTCCTATGCGGTGCTGTTGTTCGTGCCGACGACCCCGCCCTTCGACCTGAGCGACCCTTCCCGCAAGGGTCGCGTGAAGCTCTATGTCCGGCGCGTCTACATCACCGACGATGCCGAGCTGCTGCCCGCCTACCTGCGCTTCGTGCGCGGCGTGGTGGACAGCGAGGACCTGCCGCTCAACCTCTCGCGCGAGATGCTGCAGAACAATCCGCAGGTCCGGCAGATCCGCAGCGGCCTGGTCGGCCGCGTGCTGGGCGAACTCGAGAGCACGGCGACCAAGGAAGCGGAGACCTACGAGAAGGTCTGGCAGTCCTTCGGTCCCGTCCTCAAGGAAGGCCTCTACGAGGACCAGGAACGCCGCAGCCAGCTCCTCGCCCTGACGCGGTTCTCGACCACGACCGGCGGCGACAAGCTGCGCTCGCTGAAGGATTATGTCGCAGACCTGAAGCCCAACCAGACGGAAATCTACTATCTGGTCGGCGAGAGCATGGACCGTCTGAAGTCGAACCCGAAGCTGGAAGCAGCCCGCGCCCGCGGCGTCGAGGTTCTGCTCCTGACCGATCCGATCGACGCCTTCTGGACGACCCTGCCCCAGGAGTTCGACGGCAAGCCGCTGAAGTCACTGAGCCAGGGCGATGTCGATTTCGGCCTCGTGCCGCTCGCCGACAAGACGGACGACAAGGTCGACGAGAAGGTGGACGCCGCCGGCGACGAAGCCATCCTGAGGGCGGTGAAGGAAGCGCTGGGCGACAAGGTCGCCGACGTGCGGCCCTCGCAGCGCCTGACCGAAAGCGCGTCCTGCCTCGTGGCCGGCGAGCAGGGCCGCGATCGCGAACTGGAGCGCCTGCTGGCACGCCAGAACCGTGGCGGCAACGCCAAGCCGATCCTCGAACTCAATATGAAGCACGCGCTGGTGCGCCTGCTGGGGGCCGCCAGGACCGCCGGGCAGGAGCAGGATGTGGGCGACCTGGCGAGCCTGCTGCTCGATCAGGCCCATATCCTCGATGGCGAGATCCCGTCGGACCCGGCCGCCTTCACTCGACGGCTGAACGCCTTCGTGGTGCGCAGCCTCGAGACAAAGGGATAGCCATCAGGCTACGCGGCCGCCGCTGCGCCAATAACGATGGAGGGCGGCCTCGTCGCCCTTGAACAGGTTGCGGTCGCAATGGGAGATGCCGGGAATGGCGCGCGGCACCGTGCCATAGGCCGCGTCGGCCGCAGTCTCGTCGGCGACATACTGCCAGAGGCGCCAACCCTTGTTGGCCCAAGCGTAAGGTACTTCTGGCTGCTCACGATAATCGGCCAGCCACAGGTCGCAACGCGCCAGCACAGAGTTGGGCGATACGGGCTGGCCCAGGCTGAGGCGATGCTTGCCGAACCTTTCGCCGTTGGCCCACTTCGGGTGGGTATAGAGCAGCGGAAGCCGGCCCGTCTTCTGGTAGATCACCTGCACGAAGGCCTCTGCCTGGGCGATCTGCATCGTATTGCGGGGGTTGCGCTCGTTCGGTTCGAGATCGAGCGCCAGCAGGGTATGGGGACCCGGCCGCGCGATGGCGAGAAAGGCCATCGCCTGATCCGATCCGGAATATTGTCTGGTGCCGAAATGATAGGCACCCCACATCAACCCGGACTGCTCGGCCTGGTTTCGCCGCGACGAATAGGAGGGATCGATCCAGTCGCCACCCTCGGTGCATTTGTGGATGACGCCGAGCATGCCACTGCGACGCACGGCGCGGAAATCGCTGACCGTGACGTTGTTGCTGATGTCGATCACGGCATCGAGTCCCTCGACAGCGGGACGGTAACCCTCACCGGAACCGGGGGCCGGCATGTACGCGGACGCCGGCGCCGGACGTTGGCCACAACCAACAAGGGCGGGCGCCGACAAGCCGGCCAGACCGCCCAGCATCAATCTACGAGATATCATTCAGGCAACATTCCCACCGAACGAAGTCGCCTTCCTATTTATCACGCATGCCCATCGATTGCGAAAGAATGCTGTCGCAGCGAAGCAATTTACCGCGAGCGAGTCGGATCCTCCGAGACCTGGACCAGCAGCTTGCCGAAATTCTTGCCCTTGAGCAGGCCCATGAAGGCTTGTGGGGCATTCTCGATGCCCTTCACGATGTCCTCGCGATACTTGATCTTCCCAGCCTTCACCGCCGCCGGCACTTCCTTCCAGAAGCCCTCCATCTTGTCGAAGTGATCCGAGACGATGAAGCCCGTCACGGTGGCGCGCTTGATCAGCAGCAGGCGCCAGTCGGGACCGGGATTCATCTGCATCTCGTTGTATTGCGAGATCAGACCGCAGAGAGGGACGCGCGCGAAGTCGTTGAGCTGCGGCACGACGGCTGCCTGCACCGCACCGCCGACATTCTCGAAATAGACGTCGATCCCCTTGGGGGCGGCGGCGCGCAGCTCCTTGTAGAGGTTGGCCCCTGCCGCGCGATAATCGACGCAGGCATCGAAGCCCAGTTCGTTCACGACATAGTCGCATTTGTCCTTGCCGCCGGCGATGCCGACCGCGCGGCAGCCCCGCAGCTTGGCGAGCTGGCCGACCACCGACCCAACGGCACCCGAGGCGGCGGAGACGACGACCGTCTCGCCCGCTTTGGGCTTGCCGATTTCCATCAGGCCCCACCAGGCCGTCATGCCCGGCATGCCGAGCACGGAGAGCGCCGTCGAGAGCGGCGCAACGGCCGGATCGAGCTTCATGACGCCCGCCCCGTTGGAGACGGCATAGCTCTGCCAGCCCGAGTACTCGACGACATAGTCGCCTTCCTTGAACTTCGGGTTCTTCGACTTCACGACCTGACCCACGGTGCCGCCGACCATCGGATCGCCCAGGTTGACGTTGGCGGCATAACCCTTGGCCTCGGCCATGCGGCCGCGCATGTAGGGATCGAGCGACAGCCAGATCGTGCGCGAGAGGTACTCGCCGTCCTTGGGTTCGGGAATCGGCGCCTCGTCGATGGCGAAATTGGCATCGGTCGGTTCGCCCTGCGGGCGCGAGTTCAAGAGTACGCGGCGATTGCTGGCCATGGAATCCTCCCAATCTTTGCGGCAGGCTAGCACGCTGATCGAAACGGGAGAACGATGCACGCCTTCCTCGTCCTGCTCATTCTGCTATGGAGTGGCGTCGTGACTGCCCAGTCCCCCTCCGCGCCGCTTACGGCCGACGAACGTGCTCTGATCGACGCCACGCAGCGCAACGATGTCGAGGCGGCGCGCCGCCTGATCGCCGCCGGCACCAGCGTCAACGCCCAGGACGAGAAGCGCGACAGCGCGTTCCTGTTGGCCGGCGCCGAGGGGCGGCTCGAAATCCTGAAGCTCGCTTTGCAGGCTGGCGCCGACCTCAAGAGCACCAATCGCTACGGCGGCACGGCGCTGATCCCGGCCTGTCATCACGGCCATGTCGAAACCGTGCGCGAGCTGTTGCAAACCGCCATCGACGTCAATCACGTAAACCGCCTGGGCTGGACCGCCTTGCTCGAGACGGTGATCCTGGGCGATGGCAGTGCGAAGTACATCGAGATCGCGCGTCTGCTGGTCGCCCACAAGGCCGACGTCAATCTGGCCGACAATCAGGGCGTCACGCCGCTCGGTCATGCCCGCCAGCGCGGACAGCGCGAGATCGCGGCAATCCTGGAAGCTGCTGGCGCCCGCTGAATGACTCCAAAGCGTACCTATGTCTGTCTGCCCGGCGCCTGGATGGGCGCCTGGTCCTGGCAATTCGTTCTCGAACGGCTCACGGCCGCCGGCCATAATGCACGCGCCCTGCCCTTTCGCGGCGTCGGCGAGCGTGCCGCCGAGCTGGCGCCCGACCTCGACAACGATGTCTTCCTTGCCGACACGATCGCCACGCTGGAGCGCGAGGACCTGCGCGACATCGTGCTGGTCGGTCACAGCTTCGGCAGCCTGATCGCAGGCCTCGTCACCGACCGCATCCCCGAGCGCATCGCCCATCTCGTCATCATCGATGGCGGCATCCCGCAGGACGGCCAGTCGATCTTCGGTCGCATTCCGAAGGAGATCGTGGCCAAGCGGCGGAAGCTGGTGAAGCAGGTGAACGGCACCGACGTGCTGCCTTTTGCGCCGGTCGGCAGCTTGATCATCGACGATCCCGAACTGGCCGCGTGGACGCACCGTCAGCTCACGCCGCATCCGCTGGCCTGCTACACCAAGCCGATCCGGCTCACCCATCCTGCCGGCAACGGGCGGCCGATGACCTACGTCGCCTGCACCAAGCCACGTTATCCGGTGTCGGCCGGCATGCACGAGAAGGTGCAGGCGATGCCGCACATCCGCTATCGCCCCATCGAGGCCGGCCACAACTGTATCATCTCGGCGCCGGACCTCGTGGCAAGCGAACTGCTCGCGATTCCCTAGAACGTCTCTTTATAGGGCCTGAGGTCGATCTCGTGGCTCCAGGCGCTGCGTTGCTGCCGATGCAGGTGCCAGTAATTGTCGACAATGGCGTCGACTTTGAGCAGGCCGTCCGGGCCGGCCTTCTCCGCGCGATCTGGCATGCGCGACAGGAGCCGGTCACCCTCGATGCCGCCGTCGATGATCACGTGGGCGACATGGATGCCCTGCGGCCCGAACTCGCGCGCCATCGACTGGACCAGCAGGCGCAATCCGCCCTTCGTGGCATTGAACGCAGCAAAACGCGGCCGCCCACGCATCGAGCCCGAAGCGCCGGTGAAGATCACCGTGCCGCGGCCGAGCGGCGCCAACCGGCGCATTGCCTCTCTGCCGAACAGGAAGCCCGCGAAACAGCCGACCCGCCAGGAATCCTCGAAATGCTGAACTGTCATCTCGCGGAAATCGACGGCGGCATTGTTGCCCATATTGAACACGAAGAGATCCGCCGGTGTGCCGTCGGCATCGTCCGCCATGGCCTTGTCGAAAAGCCGGACGATTTCGTCCTCCTTGGTGCCGTCGACCGTTATTGCCGTCGCCGTCCCGCCCGCCTGGCGAACCGCCTCGACAACCTTGTCGATCTTGGCGGTCGTCCGACCGGCGACCAGGACATGGTAACCCTCCTTTGCAAAACGCAGGCTGGCTGCGCCGCCGATGCCGCGTTCGGCGCCGACGCCCAGAATGAGGGCCTTAGGTTTCTTTGCCATCGGAGTTCCTCGTAGCGAATGACGTTCGATGGAACTTGCGGCCGACCCGACGGCTTCGCTACGGTCCGCCCGCATGAAATTACCTCCATACCCCATGATCGAACCCAACCTCGGCGCGCCGCTCGACGTGCACCGCGCGACCGTGCTGCCGGAATGGATCGACTGGAACGGCCATATGAACGTGGGCTTCTATGTCGTGGCCTTCGACAAGGCGACCGATACCCTGTGCCAGCAATTCGGCTGCGGCTGGGAGTATACACGCGACAAGCTCGGCATGACTTTCGTGCTCGAAGCGCACGTCACCTACGACCGGGAGGTCAAGGAAGGCGATCCGCTGCGGATCACGACGCAGATCCTCGACCACGACGCCAAGCGCATCCACTACATCCACGAAATGCATCACGCGACCGAGGGGTACCTCGCCGCCACCAACGAGTTGATGTTGATGAACATCGACTACGAAACGCGGCGCTCCGCACCCTGGCCGGATTTCGCCATGGAGCGCATCGAGAAACTCGCCGCGGCGCATGCCGGACTGCCTCGTCCGAAGCAGGCCGGCCGCCTCATCGGAATCAAGAGGAAGTAATAGTCGCCTTCATGCTGCAATCCCTGCCCTACGAACTGCCCGAACTCGTCACGCGCGCGCCGCTCGACACACACCGCTCGACCGTCGTTCCCGAATGGGTCGACTGGAACGGTCATATGAACGTCGCCTTCTATGTCGCCGCTTTCGACCAGGCCTCCGGCGCCTTCATGCGAAACATGGGGCTGGGCCGACGTTACGTCGACGGCAAGCTCGGCATGACCTTCGTGCTGGAGACCCACGTCACCTACGATCGCGAACTGCGCGAGGGGGCGCCCATGCGCTTCACGACGCAGCTCCTGGCGCGCGACGCCAAGAAGGTCCATCTCTTCCACGAGATGTACCACGCCGAACAGGACTATCTGGCGGCGACCAACGAGACGATCATAATGAACATCGACTACGCCACGCGGCGTTCAGCGCCGTGGCCGGCGCCGGTGGCCGAACGGCTCGACGTCATCTGGGAGACGCACAAGGCGCTGCCCAAGCCGGCCAAGTCCGGCCGCGTCATGGGGTTGGCTAAGAAGACTTAGCCAGCTTCTCCAGCGCCTCGCCGCTCAGCCGGTAGGGCAGCCAGTTGCGGATCCAGCGATAGCCCAGGCGCTCGTAGAAGCCGCGCGCCGGGTTCCAGTCGAGCACGTTGAGGTCGATGCGCTTGTAGCCGCGGGCCGTGCATTCCTGCGCCAGCCCTTGCATCAGAGCACGCGCCACGCCGCCGCGGCGTTCTTCCGGCACGACCCAGATATCCTCGATGAAGATGCCGCGTGCTGCCGTCCAGACGGAATAGTTGAAGGTATAGAGCGCGAAGCCCACAGGCTTGCCGCTGCGCTCGGCGATCAAGGCCGCGAACTGGGGATTCTCCCCGAAGCCATCGCGCGCCAGAGTCTGCGGCGTCGAGGCGACGGCATCGGGCTCGTCCTCGTAGGTCGCGAGATCGACCGAAAAACGGTGCAACGTATCGACATCCTCGACGGTGGCCGGCCGTACCACGATATCCCTGATCTCATCCGGCAAGATAGCCTCCGTCGACGGGCAGGATCGCCCCGGTGATGTAGCTCGCCGCGTCGGAACAGAGGAAGACGACAGGCCCCGCCAGCTCCTCGGGCTCTCCTACCCTGCGCATCGGCACGTGGGCGAGGAATGAGGCCAGGCGCGCGGGATCGGCGCGGGTGACCTCGGTCATGGCCGTGGCGATGATGCCCGGCGCAAGCGCGTTCACCCGCACACCATCGGCAGCCAATTCGGTGGCTAACGCACGCGTGAACTGGGCGAGCGCCCCTTTGGACACCGGATAAACACCGTTACCCGCGGGCGCCACGAACGAATTGGTCGAGGCGATGTTCACGATGCAGCCCTTGGTATGCTTGAGCTGCTCGATGAAGGCCATGGTGACGTTGTAAGGGCCCTGGACATTCACCTCCATGGTCCGCTCCCAGCGCGCGCGACCGTCCGGTGCCACGAGGTTGCCGCGCAGGAAGATGCCGGCATTGTTGACCAGGATGCCGATCGGGCCGACCAGCAGCGAGATGTCCTGGGCGAGCTTGCGGCAACCCTCGGCATCGGTGACATCGAGCGCATGGCCGCGCGCATCGCCGCCTGTTTTCACGATGCTGTCCGCAATGGCGCGAGCAGCGTCGAGGTCGATATCGGTCACGATCACCCGTGCGCCGGCGGCTGCAAGGCCTCGGGCGATGGCAGCACCATTGCCACGGCCCGCGCCGGTAACAAGAGCAAGCCGTCCGGTGAGCACGTCCTTCATGCGCCCTCTTCCTCCAGCGATTGGCGAGCAGCCGCAAGCGCCTCGCGGATGGCCGCCTCGTCGCCGACGTGATTGGCAAGCAACAGGATCAACCGCGCATCGAAGGCGCGGCACTGTTCGTCGCTGAGGTCCTTATGGGCATCGACGATGGCGTTGTAGACATCGTCGGGCCGCGAGAGATTAAGCGAGCGCCGCAGGGCGCCCGTTACCACCGCAGAGGGAGCATCATCGGACATTGCGGCTCCTTCAACCATCGCCCGTCGCACGCCGGACGGCCGCATCGACGGCCACGGGATCATAGCGGCGCCAGCGGGCGGCGACATAACGGTCGGGACGGATGAGATAGCTGGTGCCCGGCCGTGCGTCGTAACGCTGGCGGGCCAGCCCATCGCCCGAAACGCACAAACCTTTCACCCCTTGCGGCAGACACCCGAACGCAAAGCCGCGGTCGGCAAAGGTCAGCAGCGTGAAGTCCGGGCCGACCCGGTCGACCAGCCAGCCGTCGCCGTCGCTTCCCACCGGAGCGTCGACCATGGCATGGCCGGGCGCCGGACCGCGGCGCCAGTCCTGATCGACATCTGGCGTATCGAGGGCAGAGCCGGCATGGCCGGTCGGCACCGACAGCCGTCCGCTGTTGATCAGGGCGCGGGCAAAGGGAAAGTCGCGCGCCAGTGCCAGGGCGGCGTCGCGGAAGGCGCGCGAGGCCGCGAACTTGGGCGTGATGAAGTCGGTGCTGCGCGTCGAGTTCAGGATGTTCTCGTGCGACGCCGCGCGCCGTTCGCTGCAATAGCTGTCAATCAGACTGGCTGGCGCGGCGCCTGCGAGGACGAGAGCGAGCTTCCAGGCGAGATTGTCAACGTCGGCGATGGCGCTATTGCCGCCGCGCGCCCCGAACGGCGACACGACATGCGCGGCATCGCCCGCGAAGATCACCCGACCGTGGACGAAGCGCTCCATCATCCGGCAGGTGAAGGTATAGACACTGGTCCATTCGTGCTCCCAGCGCGCGTCGGGCCCGAACATCTGGCGCAGCCGCCGATCGACATTCTCGGGCTTCTTTTCTTCCTCGGCATCGGCATCGCGACCGAGCTGGAAATCCACGCGCAGGACGTCGTCGGCCTGGCGGTGAAGCAGCACCGAATTGGTCGGATGGAACGGCGGATAGAACCAGAAGCGCCGTTCCTTGGGCAGCTCGCTCAACAAGCGGATATCGGCGATCAGGAACTGGTCGTGGAAAACCTCGCCGGGATACGGCAAGCCCAGCATGTGCCGCACCGGGCTGCGCACGCCGTCGCAAGCGACCAGCCAGTCCGTCTCGAGCTTGTAACGGCCCTCGGGCGTCTCGACCTCGATGGTGACGCCATCGCCGCGTGGCGCCACGCCGACCACCTTGTTGCAAAAGCGCAGATCGACGAGCGGCTCGGCCAGGCAGCGCTCGAAGAGATACTCCTCCACATAGTATTGCTGCAGGTTCACGAAAGCAGGGAACTTCTGTTCCGGCTCGGGCTGCAGGCTGAAGCGATAGATCGGCTTGTCGCGGAGATAGACCTCGCCCTGCCCCCAGGTAATGCCCTTATCGACCATCCGCTGGGCGATGCCGAAACGGTCCCAGACCTCGAGGCTGTGCTTGGCCTGGCAGATCGAGCGGCTGCCGACACTCACCGTATCGTCCTCGTCGAGCACGACCGTGGGTATGCCGCGTTGCGCCAGCAACAGGGCAAGCGTAGGCCCGGCCATGCCGGCGCCCACGATCACGACCGGCCGGCGCGCCGTCTGACCGTCAAGCTCGGGCGGCCGACGATAGGGATACTGGCGGTAGGTGTAGGAGCTCAGCCGTCCTTCTCCAGCGCAGCCCACATCTCGACGTCGCGTTCAGCGGTCCAGATGCGCGGATGATCGAGGCCCTTGGCTTCATCGTAGGCACGCGACACGTCGAACGGCATGCAGTGCTCGAAGATCACCCAGTTGCCGTAGCGCGGATGCAGCGCCGACATCGCCTTGTCGTAAGCCTGCTTCAGCGACTCGCCCGCCACGGCGCTGGCCGAGACCGCCTTGTAGAGATCATTGAGAAAAGCCTGGGTACCGGCGATGCCTTCCTCGACGGCAGTTTCGCCGATCAGCGCATCGCCACGGCCCGGCACCAGCGCCTGGGGTCTGAGGTCACGCAGCTTCTGCAGGGTCTCGGGCCAGTCCTTGTAATGGGCATCGCCGGCATAGGGCGTGGCGCCATATTCGACGAGGTCGCCGCTGAACAGCGTGCGCTCCTCGGGCAGCCAGACGATCGTGTCGCCCTTGGTATGGCCGCGGCCGGCATGGATGATGTCGACCTGGAGCTTGCCCAGCCACAGCGTCATCCGGTCGTTGAAGGTGATCGTGGGCCAAGTAAGGCCGGGAATGGTTTCGGCCGCCTGGAACAGCCGCGGGAAGCGTTGCAGTTCGGACTTGTAGTCCTGGGCACCACGCTCGACGATCATGTCGCGTGTCGCCTCGCTGCAGATGATGTGCTCGGGATTGTAGCCGGCCGCCCCCAGAACACGCACCGCGTGGTAATGCGAGAGCACCACATACTTGATGGGCTTGTCGGTAACGGTGCGGATGCGCTGGATGACCTGTTCGGCCATTTTCGGCGTCGCCTGCGTGTCGATCACCATCACCGCGTCGTCGCCGACGACAATGCCGGTGTTGGGATCGCCCTCGGCGGTGAAGGCATACGCATGGTCGGACAGCCGGCTGAAGGTGATCTTCTTCTCCGCCATATCCGCCTGCGAGGCGAAGGCTCTGGCCATCGTCATCTCCCGTATGCTTGGTCGTTCATATGAACCTATGCAGCCGCCGTGCTCGAAGTCAAAGCACGGCTATGCACAGGCAGCGGCTCGATATCCGGTCAGTCCGAGCCGAACTTGTGATAGGCGGCGCGATCGCCGGTGCGCACGGTCACTTCGAAGGCGTCGCCGTCCCGCTCCATCCGCAACTTGACGGCGGTACCCGCCGGGCCGCTGCCCCAGAGTTTGCGGTAGAAATCGGCGATGTCATCCAGCACATCGTCGTTGAGGGCATGCAGGATATCGCCGCGTTGCAGGCCGGCGCGATCGGCCGGGCCGCCGTCGAAAATGCCACCGACCACGAGATGGCCCACATGCTCGAGCGTATAGAGGCCGAGCCACGGACGGGGCGGCGTCGACAGACGGCCGGTCGATACCAGCTCCTGAAAGATCGGCTTCAGCCGGTTGATCGGCACATACATGTTGCCGGGAAATGCCGGCGCGCCCGGCCCTAGCGCCTCCTGCACCAGGAGCGAGCCGACGCCCAGCAGTTCGCCTTCCGCGCCGATCAGCGCCGAGCCGCCCCACATCGGAAACGCCGGCACCGTGAAGATCGCGTTGTCGAGGAGGTATTCCCAATAGCCCGCGAACTCGCGACGGCCGGCAACCTTGATCTTAAGCGTCGACTTGGCGCCCCCCAGGCCCGCGACATAGGCCTCGCTGCGCAGCGTCAGGGTGTCCGAGTCACCGAAACGCAGCGGCCTGTGCTGCATCGGGGCCTCCGTCCGCACCAGGGCAAAGCCGCTTTCATAGTCGTACCCCACGATGTGGGCCGGCAGCTCCCGTCCGTCGATATCGGTGATCGTCACCGTATCGGCCTCCATGACGAGGTAGCTGATGGTGACCACGAGGCCTTCGCCATCCAGCAGGATGCCATGACCTTCACGCTCCGTGCCCAATGTCTGGGCGGTCCGGCGACTGGCTGGAACGGTCGCCCTGACGCCCACAACCGCCGGCAATGCCGCCAGAACCGGAGGCGGCAGATTCGAGCCGCTGCTGCCCGGGGTCTGGGCAACGACGCCCTCCTGCCCGGAAGGCGGCCAATGACCAGCGCCGTTAGCGGAACCGTTCAGTCCTCGGGCCATCCGCGTACCTCCCGCACTCGACAAGCGCGTCCACAGTCTAAAGATAGGCGTCTGCCGTCCCGATTGCTATATGACGCTTCATGGCGCCCCCCGCCGATCCGTTTGAAATCACCGACGACCCCGTAGCGGCTGATCCCGTTCCGGCACGGCGCGCCCTTGCGTCCACGGCCCACCTCGACGGGCTGAACGAGGAGCAGCGCCAGGCCGTCACCCACACTGGCGGCCCCCTGTTGGTCCTAGCCGGCGCCGGCACCGGCAAAACCCGCGTGCTGACGACCCGGATTGCCCACCTGCTGATTACCGGCCAGACCCGGCCCTCGCAGGTGCTTGCAGTGACCTTCACCAACAAGGCGGCCCGCGAGATGCTCGACCGCGTGGCGAGCCTGATCGGCGGCGCGGCCGACGGTATGTGGCTCGGCACCTTCCATTCGGTCGGCGTCCGCGTGCTGCGCCGTCACGCCGAATTGATCGGACTGAAGAGCAATTTCACCATTCTCGACACCGACGACCAGACACGGCTGATCAAGCAGCTCCTGCAGGCCGAGGGGATCGACGACAAGAAGTGGCCGGCGCGAATCCTCTCCGGGATCATCCAGCGCTGGAAGGATCGCGCGCTGACGCCCGAGAAGGTGTCGGCCGACGATGCCGGCGACTTCGCCGGCGGCCGGGCGGCGGATATCTACCGCCAGTACCAGGCCAGGCTGGCCGACGTGAACGCCGTCGACTTCGGCGATCTCGTGATGCACTGCGTCACCCTGTGGCAGCAGCATCCCGACGTGCTGGCGACCTATCACAATCGCTTCCGTCATATCCTGGTCGACGAATACCAGGACACCAACGTGGCGCAGTATCTGTGGCTGCGCCTGCTGGCGCAGGGCACGCCGAACGTCTGCTGCGTCGGCGACGACGACCAGTCGATCTACGGCTGGCGCGGCGCCGAGGTCGGCAACATCCTGCGCTTCGAGAAGGATTTCCCCGGCGCCACCATCGTGCGGCTGGAGCGTAACTACCGGTCGACGCCGCACATCCTCGCGGCCGCCTCGCACCTGATCGCGCACAACGAGGGGCGGCTCGGCAAGACCCTGTGGACCGACAGCAAGGAAGGCGAGCGCATCTCGCTGCGCGGCGTGTGGGACGGCGACGAGGAGGCCCGCACCATCGGCGAAGAGATCGAGGCGCTGCAGCGCGACAAGCACAAGCTCGCCCAGATCGCCATCCTCGTGCGCGCCGGGTTCCAGACGCGCGAGTTCGAGGAACGCTTCATCACCATGGGCCTGCCCTATCGCGTGATCGGTGGCCCGCGCTTCTACGAGCGCCAGGAGATCCGCGATGCGCTGGCCTACTGCCGGGTCACCGTGCAGCACGACGACGATCTCGCCTTCGAGCGCATCTACAACACGCCGCGCCGGGGCCTCGGCGAATCGGCCCTGCGCACCCTGCGCATGATCCAGCGGGCACAGAAGATCTCGCTGTTCGAGGCGACGCGCCGGGCGCTGGAAACGGACGAGCTGAAGGCCCGCCCGCGCAAGTCGCTGGGCGACCTGATCCGCGGCTTCGAGCGCTGGCGCGCCATGCTCGACGGCATGAGCCACGTCGAGGTGGTGGAAACCATTCTCGATGAATCGGGCTACACCGACATGCTGCGCATGGATCGCTCGCCCGAAGCCGAGGGGCGCCTGGAGAACCTCAAGGAACTCACCAACGCGCTGCAGGAATTCGACTCCCTGCCGGCGTTCCTGGAGCATGTGGCGCTGCTCACCGACAATGCCGAACGGTCCAACGGCGACATGGTGAGCGTGATGACGCTCCATGCGGCCAAGGGGCTAGAGTTCGACTCCGTGTTTCTGCCGGGTTGGGAGGAAGGGCTGTTCCCCAACCAGCGCGCCCTCGACGACAAAGGCCTGGCAGGTCTCGAGGAGGAGCGGCGGCTGGCCTATGTCGGGCTGACGCGTGCGCGCAAGCGGGCCTATGTCTCCTTCGCCGCCAACCGCCGCGTGTTCAACCAGTGGCAGGCGGCCATCCCCTCGCGCTTCCTGCGCGAACTGCCGACCGACCAGCTGGCGGAAAGCAGCGACGCCGGCCTCTACGCCACCTACTCCGCCGGCCATCACGGCGGTCTGCGCGAGCAGGCGAGCGGCTTCGACTATGAGAGCCTGGGTGTCGCCTCGGGCCGTCGGACGCGCTGGCGCAACGAGACGGCCGACGACCGACGCGCTGTCGAGGGCGACAAGATCGACCTCAGCATCGGCCAGCGCGTCTTTCACCAGAAATTCGGCTACGGCCGCATCGTCGCCGTGGACGGCAACAAGCTCGACATCGAATTCGAGAAGGCCGGTTCCAAGAAAGTGCTCGATAGCTTCATCGAAGCTGCCTGACAAAAAAGAAACTGCAGGGGAGAAACATCATGTTCCGCCGATCAGCTCTCGCCTTAGCCGCTCCTCTGGCCCTCGTTCTCGCCACAGGAAGCGCCGTCGCCCAGACCGGCAAGGTGACGGTGGTCACGTCGTTCTCGAAGGACGTCACCGACCCCATCAAGAAAGCCTTCGAGAAGGCCGTGCCGGGCGCCGCGCTGGAAGTGCAGAACCGCAACACCAATGCCGGCGTAAAGTTCCTCGAAGAGACCAAGAGCAACAACCAGGTCGACCTGTTCTGGGCTTCGGCGCCCGACGCCTTCGAGGTGTTGAAGGGCAAGAAGCTGCTGGCGGCCTACAAGCCCAAGGCGACCGGCATCGCCGAAAAAGTCGGCTCCTATCCGGTGAACGACAAGGACGGCTTCTATTCCGGCTTCGCCGCCTCGGGCTATGGCATCATGTGGAACGAGCGCTACGTGAAGGCCAAGAAGCTGCCGTCACCCAAGGAGTGGCAGGACCTCGCGCAGCCTCCCTACTTCGACCATGTGTCGATCTCGGCGCCCTCGCGCTCGGGCACGACGCATCTCACGATCGAAACCATCCTGCAGGGCGAGGGCTGGGACAAGGGCTGGCGCACCATCAAGGACATATCGGGCAACCTGCGGCAGGTCACGGACCGTTCGTTCGGCGTCCCCGAAGCCGTCAACTCCGGCCAGGTCGGCTATGGCATCGTCATCGACTTCTTCGCCTTCTCCTCGCAGGGCGCGGGCTTTCCGGTGAAGTTCGTCTATCCGTCTGTCACGACGCTGGTCCCCGCCAATGTGGGCATCGTCGCCAACGCACCGAACAAGGCCGGCGCCGAAGCCTTTATCGAATTCCTGCTCTCCCCGGCCGGTCAGGAAGTGCTGCTTGAGCCGACCATCCGTCGCCTGCCCGTCCGGCCCGAGACCTATGCCAAGGCGCCCGCCGGCTATCCCAATCCCTTCAAGGACAAGAACCTGCAGGGCTTGCTGACCTTCAATGCCGAACTGTCTGAGAGCCGCACCGCGGCGGTCGACACGTTGTTCGACCAGCTCATCACCTTCCAGCTCGAGCCGCTGAAGGCCGCCACCAAGGCACTGCACGAAGTCGATGCCGCGCTCGCCAAGAAGGACAATCCCCAGGCGCGAGCGCTTGCCAAGGAGGCGCGCGACCTGATCGCCGCCATGCCGGTCACGGACGCGCAGGCAGCCTCCCCCGAGATCAAGGCCGCCTTCACCGGGGCTAAGGAAAAGTCGTCGCGCCAGGCCGAGCTCGAACAGCAATGGTCGGCCTTCGCCAAGGAAAAATACGCCGCGGCCAAGGCCAAGGCCGACGAGGCATTGAAGCTCCTCCGCTGAAGCTCGTGACTTGACCATGCGCTCGCCCGGCCAGGTTGCCCTGGCGCTGGCCATTGCCCTCTTCCTCGGGGTTTTCCTGGTCGTGCCCGTGGCGACCGTGGTTTATGTCGCCTTCACCGAGAAGGGCGGCGGCGCACTCACGCTGATCAACTTCGTGGACTTTGCGCGCACCGACCTGTTCGTGCGCTCCTTCTGGAACTCCGTCTACGTCTCCGCAATGACGGTCGTCTGGGCCTCGGCGCTGGCTCTGCCGCTTGCCTACCTCACGACGCGCTTCGAGTTCCGCGGCGCCATGCTGGTCCAGACCCTGGGCTTCCTGCCGCTGATCATGCCTCCGTTCGTCGGCGCGGTGGCGATGCAGCTCCTGTTCGGGCGCAACGGCTCGGTCAACCTGCTCCTCGAAGAATGGTTCGATTTCAAGATCGGCTTCATGGAGGGGCTGAACGGCGTCATCTTCCTGCAGGCGATCCACTACTTCCCCTTCATCCTGGTCAATCTGTCGGCGGCGCTGCGCAACATCGACCGCAGCATGGAGGAGGCCGCACAGAACCTGGGCTCGCACGGGTTGCGCCTGTTCCGCCGTATCGCCCTGCCGCTGGCATTGCCCGGCTACATCGCGGGCGCCAGCCTGGTGTTCGTGAAGGTCTTCGACGACGTCGCCACGCCGCTGCTGCTGAACGTCAAGGAAATGCTGGCGCCGCAGGCCTATCTGCGCATCACTTCCATCGGCATCGACGATCCGATGGGCTACGTGATCTCGGTCGTGCTGATCGTGGTCGCCGTGGCGACCATGTGGGCCACGGCGCTCGTGATGAAAGGCAAGGACTACGCCACCACACAGCGCGGCGGCGGTGGCCTCGCCCGCCGCCAGCTCAAGCCGCGCGAACAGGTGCTGGCCTACGCGGTCGTGATCCTGATCCTGCTGCTGGTGCTGGCGCCGCATTTCGGACTGGTGCTGCTCTCCTTCGCCACCGTCTGGTCGTTCAGCCCGCTGCCCGACGGCTACACCCTCGCCCACTATGCCCGCGTGCTGGGCGACAGTTCCGTCTACATCAAGAACACGCTGCTCTATTCCGGCCTCGCGGCAGCCATCGATGTCGTGATCGGCGGCGCCATCGCCTATCTCGTGCTGCGCACCCGCCTGCCCGGCCGGCAATGGCTCGACTGGGCCGCCAGCACCGCGCTGGCCGTCCCGGGTGTCGTGCTGGGCATCGGCTATCTCCGCGCCTTCTATGGCGTGAAGCTGCCGGACGGCACGCCGCTAGCGGCGCTCTGGATCGTGATCGTGCTGGCCATCGCCATCCGTCGCCTGCCCTACGCGCTCCGCGCCGCCTACGCCGCCTTGCAGCAAATCTCGGTGTCGCTGGAAGAAGCCGCAGAGAACCTCGGCGCCACCAAGGCGCGAACCGTGCGCCGCATCGTCGTGCCTCTGATGACGGGCGGCCTGCTGGCGGGCTTCGTCACCAGCTTCGCCACGGCAGCCGTCGAGCTCTCGGCCGTGCTGATGCTGGTGCAGTCGAACTCCGATGCGCCGCTGGCCTATGGCCTCTACGTACTCATGCAGACACCGGCCGGTCGCGGTGCCGGCGCGGCATTGGGCGTCATCGCGGTGATCATCGTGGCGGTCTGCATGTGGCTGTCGCAGCTCGCCGCCGACCGCTCGCAACGCGCACGCGGCCTCGATATATGACGGAGATGACCATGTCGAAGCCGGCAAAGGCGATGAAGGCAACGGGCATCGAGATCAGCGGGGTCAACCTTTCCTACGGGTCGACGCATGTGCTGAAGGACGTGGCACTGTCGATCCGGCCCGGCGAGTTCTTCGCCTTTCTGGGCCCGTCGGGCTGCGGCAAGACTACCCTGCTGCGCCTGATCGCGGGCTTCGCCCAGGCCCAGTCCGGCCGCGTGCTGCTCGACGGTCAGGACGTGGCGCCCTTGCCGCCGTGGAAGCGCGATGTCGGCATGGTGTTCCAGAGCTATGCATTGTGGCCTCACATGACGGTAGCCAAGAACGTTGCCTTCGGCCTGGAGGAGCGACGTCTGCCGCGCGCCGAGATCGACCGCCGGGTCGCGCAGGCGCTCGAATTGGTCGGCCTCTCGGACTATGCCCAACGGCGCCCTGCCCAGCTCTCGGGCGGCCAGCAGCAGCGCGTGGCGGTGGCACGAACGGTCGCCATCGAACCCAAGGTGCTGCTGCTGGACGAGCCCCTCAGCAACCTCGACGCCAAGATGCGGGTCAGCGTGCGGCGCGAGCTGCGGACCCTGCAGCAGCGGCTCGGCCTGACCACGATCTTCGTCACGCACGACCAGGAAGAGGCCAACACGATCTGCGACCGTATCGCGGTCATGGAAGCCGGCGTCATTCGCCAGGTCGGCACGCCGATGGAGCTTTATGAAAAGCCGGCCAACCTCTTCGTGGCGAGCTTCCTGGGCTCGGCCAATATTCTGGGTGAAGGCGCAGGCATTGCCGTCCCGGCGGGCAAGCGCCTGGTCTTCAGGCCGCAACATGCCACGCTGTCGCCCGCCGAAGTCGCTGCCTTGCACGGTCCGATCACGCACCGCGAATTCCTGGGCGCCACCGTGCGTTACGGCGTGCGCATCGGCGAGAGCGAGATCCTGATCGAGACACCGTTCCACTCCGGCAACGAGTTGCGGGCCGTCGGCGACGTCGTGGGAGTAGCCATACCGTCCGAGCGCATGCTCTACCTGCCCGCATGAGTACCGTCCGCAAAGCAGGTTTTGTCGTGCCCGCCACCGAGCGCGCCGCGTGGGAAGCGCTCCTCGAAGAGCGGTTGAGCGAAGATGGCTTCATTGTCGCGAGCTGCGAAGTCTCGCGCGACGGGCCATGGCGCATCGACATCTTCGGCGAAGGCGAGGCCGCTTCGGTCGAGGCCGCGATCGTCGCCGCGGCACAGGCTCTGGGCGTCCCTCGGCCGGACTGGCAGTGGGAAGACCTTCCCGACATCGACTGGGTCGCCGAGAACCAGCGCTCGTTCCAGCCCTTCACCGTCGGTCCGTTCTGGGTTCATCCCTCGCATGTCAGCGACGGCATGCCGAGTGGATTGCTGCCGTTGCGCATCGATGCCGGCCTAGCCTTCGGTACCGGGACGCACGCCACGACGCGCGGCTGCCTGGAGATGCTGGCGACGCTCGATCCGAGCGAAACGGTGAATGCCGTCGATGTCGGCTGTGGCAGCGGCATCCTTGCCATCGCCATGGCCAAGCTTTGGCAGCGGCCGGTGATCGGCGGCGACAACGATGCCGAGGCCGTCGACGTGGCGCGCGAGAACGCCGAACTGAACGGCGTGGCCAACTTCTGTCGTTTCTTCGTGTCGGCTGGCCTCGACGCCGACGAGCTGCGGGGGCCCGCGCCTTACGATCTCATCGTGGCGAACATTCTCGCCGGGCCGCTGGTCGAGCTTTCAGAGTCCTTCGCCGCCGCGGTCAGGCCAGGGGGACGTGTATTGCTGAGTGGGCTATTGGTCGAGCAAGCCGTTCAAGTCCTCTCGGCCTATGGCCGGCACGGCTTCACTTTCGAGCGCCGTATCGACCTAGAAACCGGCGGCGCCTGGTGGCGCAGCCTGGTGCTCCGGCGGACCTAGACGCAGAAGGCCGGCGAGGCCTACCCGGAACGATAAAGGGCCGACTTTCGCCGGCCCTTTTACGCTTACGCTACGCTACAAACTCTACGCTGCGCGACGCAGATTCTGGTTCGCCGCAACGACGAGGCCGGTGACGCCGTCGATCTGCGGGACAATACCTTCGGCGGCCTCGCGGACAGCGAAGCTGATGTCCGCACGGCAGAGGCCGAGATCGGACAGTTCGCGGTCGGTCATGCGGTGCAGTTGGGCCTCGGCGGCCCGCACCTTCATGTCGGCTTTGATGCCTGCGACAAGCCGGTCGTATTGCCGGCCGAGCCACAGAAAGCCGTCACCCAGAGCGTTGGCCAGCATCTCGGCGCGTGCATATCGGGCACGCAGCTCGATCAAGCGGCGGTCGTCGAAGGTGAAGCCGATCTTGGAAATCCCGTTTCCCCCCGCCGGCGCAGTTTCGCTGGTCAGATCTTCAAAGGTCCGAATCGGCTGGGTCATCATGATAGTCTCCTTCTTGTGCAGCGCACTTATTGAATGCTGCACCGCACCTAGCAAATATAGAGCCTTGAGTTACAACAATAAGTGCCGGTCTTGAAGGGTCGATATGCATCCATTGCATGACACAATATAATTTTGCATCTCGCGGATGCGAAAGAACAAATATTGCTTAATTTGCCTGTTTCCAGCACGACGCGTAGGGTCCCAAATCATCATGAGTTCCGCCCCAGACGACGTTCTTCATCTCCTCCGCCAGCGCGGGCGCAATCCCGACCCGGCTGTTCTCGATTCGCTCATGCGCGGCGTGGCGGCAGCCCCCGAAGGGCTGGCGGGGCCTGAGTGGATCGAGCTGGTAGAGCCTGGTGCCGATGCTGAACTGATCAGCGCGCTGACCAAATGGCGGGCAGAACTAGCAGAGGCCGGGGACGGTCTCGACGTCTCGCCTGCACCAGCCAACCGCCTCGGAGACCTGCGGGCCGAACTGAGGCGTCGCGGACTCGACGGCTTCGTCGTGCCGCGCGCCGACGAGCATCAGGGAGAGTACGTACCGCGCCGCTCCCAGCGCTTGGGCTGGCTCACGGGCTTCGTGGGCTCCGCCGGCCTCGCCATCGTCCTGGCCGATAAGGCGGCGATCTTCGTCGATGGTCGCTATACGCTCGCCGTGCGCGCACAGGTCGATATCGCAGCCTTCGTGCCGCACCAAGTTCCCGAAGAACTACCCGAGCAGTGGATCGCAACGAACCTGCCGCGCGGCGGCAAGCTCGGCTTCGACCCCTGGCTGCAGACGGTTGACGGTTACGAGCGTTTTGCGCGGGCCTGCCAAAGCGCCGGAGGCAGTTTTGTCTCCGTCGAATCCAACCCCGTCGACTCGGTCTGGCACGACCGGGCGCCGGCGCCGCTGGCGCCTGTCGTGCCACAGCCGGTCGAGTTCGCCGGCGAAGCGAGCGAGACCAAGCGGGCGCGCGTCGCCCAAGCCATCGCGGCCAAGGGGGCCGACGCCGCATTGATCACGGCCCCCGATTCGATCGCCTGGCTCCTGAACGTGCGCGGCGGAGACGTTCCGCGCACGCCCTTTCCGCTGGGCTTCGCCGTGTTGCACGCCGACGGCCATGTCGATCTCTACATGGACCGCCGCAAAGTGCCGGACCGTACGGCCGCCTGGCTCGGCAACGCCGTCACCCTGGCGCCGCCCGAGGAGCTAGGCAGCGCGCTCGACGCCCTCGGACAAACGGGCAAGCGCGTCCTGATCGAGGCGGCGACGGCGCCCTACTGGGCGGCCACGCGCCTTCAGGCGGCCGGCGTCACCCTCGTGCGCGATGCCGATCCGGTATCGCTGCCCAAGGCCTGCAAGAACAAGGTCGAACTGGAGGGCATCCGCAGCGCCCATCGCCGCGACGGGGTCGCCGTCAGCCGCTTCCTGGGCTGGCTCGCCCGCGAATCGAAGAGCGGCAAGCTGCGGGAAATCGAAGTTTCCGACCGCCTGCAGGCGCTGCGCGAGGAAACCGGCAAGCTGCGCGATCTCAGCTTCGACACGATCTCCGGCGCCGGGCCCAATGGCGCCATCGTCCACTACCGCGCCTCCGAAGCGACCGAGCGTCCGCTCGAACCTGGCAGCCTCTATCTGGTCGATTCGGGCGCGCAGTATCGCGACGGCACGACCGACATCACGCGCACCGTGGCGATCGGCACACCGACGCCGGAGATGCGCGACCGCTTCACCCGTGTACTCAAGGGCCATATCGCGCTGGCGACGGCGCGCTTCCCGGTCGGCACATCCGGCTCCCAGCTCGATGCGCTGGCGCGCTATGCCCTCTGGCAGGTCGGGCTCGACTACGACCATGGCACCGGCCACGGCGTCGGCGCCTATCTTTCCGTACACGAAGGGCCGCATCGCATCTCCAAGATGCCCAACACCGTGGCGCTGCAGCCCGGCATGATCGTCAGCAACGAGCCGGGCTACTACAAGGCCGGCGGATACGGCATCCGCATCGAGAACCTGATCGCGGTGAAGGAAGCCGAGATCGAGGGTGCCGACCGGCGCTATCTCGAATTCGAGACCCTGACACTTGCCCCCATCGATCTTGCCTGCGTCGAGCCGAAACTTCTGACCGATGCCGAGCGGCGGTGGCTCAATGATTATCACCGGCGCGTGCGCGAGACGGTCGAGCCCGAAACCGACGAAGCGACCCGCGCCTGGCTGGCGGAAGCGACCCGCCCGATCTGAGTTCGCCCCTGAAGCTCAGCCGGCGACGAGCTTCAGCCACTCCTCCTCGGTCATCGTCTGGACGCCGAGTTCGGCCGCCTTGCGCGCCTTGGAACCGGCATTCTCGCCGACCACCACCAGGCTGGTCTTCTTGGAGACCGAGTCCGTCACCTTGGCGCCCAGCTCCTCGGCCTGCGCCTTGGCGGCATCGCGGGTCAGGGTGGAAAGCTCGCCGGTGAAGACCACGATCTTGTCGCGCAGCTTGGCGTCGGCCGCGACGACCCGCCGTTCGACCGGCTGGACGGTGAGCTGCTTCAGGAGATCGCGAATGATCTCGACCGTATGGCCTTCGCTGAAGAAGGTGCACATCGCGTCCGCCGTGGTCACGCCGATCTGCTCGACATTGCACAGCCGGCCGTAGCTCGGACCGACCGTTTCGGCGGCCTTTTCTTTCTTTACACCGTCAGGATGTTTTTTGCGCTCCCGCGAAGCCGCCAACATCTCGGCCAGCCACGTGTCAGCATCACCATATTCCTGGGCCAGGATCTTGGCCGTGGCCTCGCCGATCAGCGGAATACCGATCGAATTGATCAGCCTGTCGAGGGAGATGGTCCGGCGCGCCTCGATTGCAGCGACCAGGTTGCGCGCCGACAGGTCGCCCCATCCTTCGCGCTTCTTGATGATGTCAACATGTGCTGTCAGGCGAAAAATGTCGCCAGGCACCTTCAGAAGGCCATCGTTGAAGAAGTTTTCGATGTGCGTGCCGCCCAGCCCCTCGATGTCGAAGCAGTTGCGCGACACGAAGTGGCGCAGGCGCTCGACCTGCTGGAAGGGGCATTCGAGCCCCCCCGAGCAGCGCCGCACGACGCCGCCCTCCTCGCTCGCCACCTTGGTCTTCAGCGGACAGGGGCAGTGCGTGGGGAAGTGGAACTTCTCGGTCTTCCTGGGCCGCTCCTCGGGCACGTAGCCCAGCACCTGCGGAATGACGTCGCCCGCCCTCTGGACGATCACCATGTCGCCGACCCGCACGTCGAGCCGCTCGATTTCGTCGGCATTGTGCAGGGTGGCACGCGCCACCATGACGCCGCCGACATTGACTGGTTCGAGATCGGCCACCGGGGTCAGGGCGCCGGTGCGGCCGACCTGGATCAGGATGTCGTTCAACCGGGTCCGCGCCTGTTCGGCCGGGAACTTATGGGCGATCGCCCAGCGCGGGGCGCGGCTCACGAAGCCCAGCCGCTCCTGCCAGTCGATCCGGTCGACCTTGTAGACGACACCGTCGATATCGTAGGGCAGCGACGGCCGCTCCTCGCCCATCTTGCGGTAGTAGGCCAGCGCCTGTTCGGCTGTCCGGCACAGCTTCGACAGCGGATTGACCCGGAAGCCCCAGTCCTTGAGGACCTTCAGATAGTCGCTGTGCGTCTTCCAGGTGCGCGGCTCGGCCTCGCCCCAGGCATAGGCGAAGAAGCGCAGCGGACGGCCCGCCGTGATCGAGGAATCGAGCTGGCGCAGCGATCCTGCGGCGGCATTGCGCGGGTTGGCGAAGATCTTGTCGCCCGCCTCCTCCTGGCGCCGATTCATCTCCTGAAACGCCTTGCGCTCCATATAGATCTCGCCCCGCACGTCGATCGCCTTTGGGGGCCTGCCCTTCAGCGTGTGCGGGATGTCCTTGACCGTTCTCAGGTTGGCGGTGACATCCTCGCCCGTCGTGCCGTCGCCTCGGGTAGCGCCGACTGTCAGCTCGCCGTCCTCGTAGCGCAGGCTGATCGACAGGCCGTCGATCTTGGGCTCGCAGGCCAGCGCGATTTCGGCGTCCTTGGCAAGGTCGATGTCGCGTTCCAGCGCCCGGCGCACGCGCTCGAGAAAGGCCTGCAGATCCTCCTCGGCGAAGGCGTTGTCGAGCGACAGCATGGGCCGTGCATGCTTTACCTTGGCGAAGGCCGTGGTCGGCATCGGCGCCACGATCTGCGTGGGGCTGAACATGTCGACGAGCTGCGGGAAGCGCTCCTCGATCGCCTTCAGGCGCTGCCGCAGCTTGTCGTAGTCGGCGTCCGAAATCTCCGGAGCGTCCTTCTCGTGATAGAGCTTGTCGTGATGCGCGATGTCCTCGGCCAGCCGCTTGTGCTCGGCCCTGGCCTGGCGCTCGGTCATCTCGTCGACCGCAAGAGCTGCCTTAAACTTCGCTGCGCGAGACATCTTCGCTCCTAGCCCGCGGTCGCCAGCAGCTTGTCTGCCGCCGCCCGCGCCTCGGCGGTGACTTCGGCGCCCGACAGCATGCGGGCGATCTCCTCGCGGCGGCCCTTGGAATCGAGCGACAGCACGTCAGTGCTGGCGGCATTGCGCGTCGTGGTCTTGCGGATCAGCCAATGCCGGTCGGCGATCGCCGCCACTTGCGGCGAATGCGTCACGACCAGCACCTGAACGTCCTTGGCCAACCGCTTCAGCCGCTCGCCGACCGCCGCGGCCGTGGCGCCACCAATACCGGAATCGACTTCGTCGAAGACGATGGTCGGCGTATCGCCCACCTTGGCCAGGCAGACCTTGAGCGCCAGCAGGAAGCGCGAGAGCTCACCGCCCGAGGCAATCTTGGCGATCGGGGCCGGCGGCGCACCGGGATTGGTCGCCACCGTGAACTGCACGCGATCGATGCCGGCAGCCGACCATTCGGCTTCCGGCAGGGAAGCGACCTCGGTCACGAACTTTGCCCGTTCGAGCTTGAGTGGGCCGAGTTCCGAGGCGACGGCTTTGTCGAGCCGGGCCGCTCCTTTGCGACGGGCGGCTGCCTGAGCCTCGGCGGCGGTCACGTAGGCGGCACGGGCCGTCTTCGCCGCCGACGCCAGCTTCTTGAGGCCGGCTTCGCCGTCGTCGAGAGCAGCTATCTGCGCCGCAAACCTCGCCGCGAGAGCAGCCAGTTCGGGGACCGTCACATGGTGCTTCCGTGCGGCGGCGCGTAGAGCGAACAGTCGTTCCTCGATCTTCTCCAGGCGCGACGGATCGAAGTCGAGGGCGTCGCGTGCCGCCTCGAGCTGCGCCTGTGCCTCCGTGGTCTCGCTCAGGGCCCGGTCGAGCGCGGACAGGGCTGCATCGAGACGTCCCGCGGCCTTGTCGACATGGCGTTCGACATGACGATGGGCGGAACGCAAGGCTGCGACGGCGCCGCGCCCCTGCTCCAGTTCGCCGAGCGCCTGCGCCACCGCCTCGCCCAGGGCGCTGCCGGCACGCATGAGTTGGCGTTCCGCGGCCAACGTTTCTTCGTCGTCGGCCTTGGGAGCCAGCGTCTCCAGTTCCTTCACCGCGTGGCGCAGAAAATCCTCGTCGCGTCGCGCCGCCTCGGCGGCGGCCAGCGCCTCGGCATGCGCCTGCTCGGCAGCCCGCCAAGCCGTCCACGCCGCCGCTACCGAAGCTGCCATCTTTTCCAGTCCGGCGAAGGCGTCGAGCGACTGGCGATGCGTTGCCGTATCGAGCAACCCGTGCTGTTCCATCTGACCCTGGATCTCGACCAACGTCTCGCCAAGTCGCCGCAGCAGCGCGACCGATGCCGGCTGGTCGTTGACGAAGGCACGGCCACGGCCATCGGCGCCGATCATACGCCGCAGGGTCAGCACGTCTTCCTGGTCGAGCCCCTGCTCGCCCAGCACGGCATGGGCCGGATGGTTTCGCGGAAGATCGAACGAGGCCGACACCGATGCCTGCGCCGCACCGCGGCGAACGGCGCCGGATTCAGCTCGCGCGCCGAGCGCCAAGCTCAACGCATCGATCAAGATCGACTTGCCGGCGCCCGTCTCGCCCGTCAGAGCGCCGAGGCCACCGCTACCGCCGCGGCTAAAATCGAGGTCGAGCTTCTCGATCAGCACAAAGTCGCGGATCGAAAGCGAGGCCAGCATGCGGTCAGAAGATGCCCGAGAACCAGCCGCCGCTCTCGTCGGGTGGCCGCGTGCCTTCGCCCGTCATCAGGAAGTAGCTGTCCTGGTACCACTCACTGCCGGGGAAATTGTAACCAAGCACGGCCGCCGCTTCCTTGGCTTCGCTCTTCACGCCAAGCGACAGGTAGCTTTCGACCAGCCGGTGCAGCGCCTCGGGAACGTGCGTAGTCGTCTGATAGCGCTCGATCACGACACGGTAGCGGTTGATAGCGCCGATATACTGCTGGTGCTGCTGGTAGTAGCGGCCGACCGACATTTCCTTGCCGGCGAGATGGTCGATGCAGAGCTCGACCTTCAGGCGCGCGTCTCGGGCGTAGGGTGAATCGGGAAAGCGGCTCACGACCTCGGCAAGGGCATCGAGCGCCTGCTGCGTCACGCGCTGGTCGCGGCCGACGTCGGAGATCTGCTCATAGAAACAGAGCGCCTTCAGGTAGTAGGCGTAGGGGAGGTCGCGGTGGCCGGGATGGAGCTGGATGAACCTATCCAGCGCGATGATGGCCTCGTCATACTTGTTCGACTCGTAGTAGGCGAACGCCGCCATGATCTGGGCCTTGGTCGCCCACACCGAATAGGGATGCTGGCGGTCGACTTCCTCGAAGTTCTTCGCAGCGCTCTTGTATTCCTGGGCGCTCAGATCATCGAGGCCGCGGTTGTAGAGTTGCTCGACCGGCTGCTCGACATAGGTCGAATTGTCGTCGGAACCGCTGCAGCCTGCGAGACCAAGGCCCGCAATGGCCAGAGCCAGTCCTGCACCGATGCTGAGAGTCCTACATCCAACCGCTTTCGACATGTCCCATCCGTCACATTTACGCCGGCCGGGTTTATATCACGCGGCGGCTAAAAAAAGAGGGGCCGAACGGCCCCTCCAGGAGATGCGTAGAGACTAACAGTACCTGCGTCAGTTGGCTTGCCGCCGCAGAAATGCAGGAATTTGCAGGTCGTCGTCATCTCGCGCCGGCTTGGTGCGCTCGGTGACGTCGAGGCTGATGGAGGTCTGCACCGGGCCCGGACGGGCTGCAGGCTGCTTGGAAGCCACCGGGACGACATTTTCCGCGACCGGACGGGCAACGGACGGCTCGACAGGCGCTGCCGGCGCAGTCGCCGGCGCTGCTGCAGGCTTCGGGGCCGAGAAGGCGCCGGTGATCCGCTGGAACAGGTTCGGCGCACGGCTTTCCGTGCCCGACCGCGCGGCCATCGGTCGCGCAACAGGTTCGGCGCGCGTCGGGGCCTTGGCGGGCGACGGACGGCTGACGCGCCAGTCGTTCTCGTCGACCAGCGGACGCTGAGCCGCCACGGGGGCCGGAGCCGGCACAGGCGCGGGTGCCGGGGCGGCCGCGACGGGAACAGGCGCCGGGGCCAGAACGGGCGCCGGAGCAGCCGGCGCCTCAACCGGCGCAGACATCACGGGAGCCGCTTCGGCGACCACGGCAGGTGCGGGCATCGGTGCCGGAGCAGGCGCTGCCACCGCGGCGATCGGCGCGGGCTCAGCGAGCGGCGGAGGCGGCGGCACGACGGTGACCGGCGGCGG
>NZ_HE997181.1:3315043-3535234 GCF_000312425.1 Reyranella massiliensis 521
GGGCATTGCCGGCGCGGGCGCCATGGCTGCGGTCGGCATGGCGATGCGTCCGACGGGCGGTGCGGCCGGACGGCTGAGCGCCGGCTGGCCGGTCTGCGCCGGACGGTTCATGTCGAGCGACAGATAGTTCGGGGCCGGCTGCTGCGAGGCCAGTGCGGCGATGCCGGTGGCGACCACCGAAACGCGCATCCGCCCCTGCATCGTGGCGTCGAAGGTCGAGCCGAAGATGATGTTGGCGTCGCCGTCGACTTCTTCGCGGATACGGTTGGCCGCTTCGTCGACTTCATGCAGCGTCATGTCGAGGCCGCCGGTGATGTTGATGAGAACGCCCTTGGCGCCCTTCATCGAGTGGTCTTCCAGCAGCGGATTGGAGATTGCCGATTCGGCGGCAACGCGGCTGCGATCCGGACCTTCGGCTTCGCCGGTGCCCATCATCGCCTTGCCCATCTCGCCCATCACCGTACGGATGTCGGCGAAGTCGAGGTTGATCAG
Source organism: Reyranella massiliensis 521 (assembly GCF_000312425.1). GTDB lineage: Bacteria > Pseudomonadota > Alphaproteobacteria > Reyranellales > Reyranellaceae > Reyranella > Reyranella massiliensis. The sequence continues at coordinate 3,315,536 of NZ_HE997181.1, forward strand.
GCCCGGCATGACCATGAGATCGGTGACGCCGCGCACGCCCATATGCAGCACGTCGTCGGCCATCTTGAAGGCGTCGGCGAACGTCGTCTTCTCGTTGGCGATCTTGAACAGATTCTGGTTCGGAATGACGATCAGCGTGTCGACGACCTTCTCGAGCTCGGTGATGCCCTGCTCGGCCGACTGCATGCGCCGACGGCCCTCGAAGTGGAAGGGCTTGGTCACGACGCCGATGGTGAGGATGCCCTGCTCGCGCGCCGCAGCGGCGATGACGGGTGCCGCGCCGGTGCCAGTCCCGCCGCCCATGCCGGCGGTAACGAACACCATGTTCGCACCGTCGAGAAGCTGGAGGATTTCGGGAAGCGCTTCCTCGGCGGCCTGGCGGCCGACCTCGGGCCGCGCACCCGCACCCAGGCCCTGGGTGATGGTGATACCGAGCTGCACGCGCCGATCGGCGAGCGACTGGCCAAGCGCCTGAGCGTCGGTATTGGCGACGATGAATTCCACGCCTTCCAGCGCGGCGCTGATCATGTTGTTGACGGCGTTTCCGCCCGCGCCACCGACACCGATGACGGTGATACGTGGCTTAATCTCCGACTCCTTCTGAGGGAGACTGAGGTTGATTGTCATTCGGCTTTCTCCACGCAAACGAGGGGGTTATCTGCTCGGAGCGTCGGCGTGAGACCCCTTTTTGGGTGGAGCCCCTTCACCGCCACCGGCTTTTTATTCTTTCTATCTACAGCCTGTTGGGGATTGCCATTCCCCATACAACATATTGCCTAAAAATTTTCCCGTATCCAACTGCCAATCCGACCGATGCGCGTTGCCGGCGCTTCCGAAGCGGCGGGCTGACTTTGCGTGACAGCGTGGTTGTGAAGGGCGAACGACAGAAGCCCCGCCGCCGCAGAAAATGCCGGCCCGCCTGTCGAATCTGCGAGTCCAGCTAGCCTGAGCGGCGCGCCTGTACGAACTTTCTTGTTCAGGATCGCGGCCGCAACTTCCGGCACGCCATCGAGTTGGCAGCCACCGCCGACCAGAACCGCACGACCGCCGGCCAACTTATCCACACCGCTCGCCTCGAGTCGGCTGCGCACCAACTCGAACGTCTCTTCGACGCGCGGTCGAATGATGCCGACGAGAATCGACCGGGGGATGTGATTGGGACGCGTGCGATCTTCTTCGCCGATCAGCGGCACGTCGATGATGTCGTATTCGTCGTTGGGCTTGGCGACGGCGCGGCCGATCTGGGTCTTCATCCTTTCTGCATGCGCCAGCGGCGTCGAGAGGCCACGGGCGATGTCCCGCGTCACATGTTCGCCACCGACGGGGATCGAGTCGACGTGCACGAGGTGGCCTTCATAGAAGACGGCTATCGAGGTGGTGCCGGCACCCATGTCGATGAGCGTGACACCGAGGTCGCGCTCGTCGGAGACCAGCGAGCTGAGGCCGGCGGCATGGGCGGCCACGACCCGGTCGGCGATCTCGAGATGGGCGCGGCGCACGCAGACCTGGAGGTTTCGCATGGCGCCGCTCGCCGCGGTCACGAGATGGACATCGACCCCCAACCGCTCGCCGAACATGCCGCGCGCATCCCGCACCGGCGTGCCGTCGACCGAGTAGCCGATGGCAGCGGAGTGGATGATGTCGCGGTCGGCGGTCTCCGCAGGCAACTGGATGTGCTGCTGGACACGCCGGACGTCGCGCTCGCCGATCTCGTGATGGCCGATCGCGACCTCGAGGCTCTGGTTGTGCGAGGCGGCCGACCCGCCGCTGACGCCTACGATGACGTCCCGGACGTGCTCGCCACACATCTCCTCGGCGGTCGATACGGCTGACGAGATCGCCCGCGTGGCGGCTTCCATGTCGACGATGTTGCCGCAGCGCATGCCCTGCGCCGGCTGATGCCCGATGCCGACGACCCGCAGCCCCTGCCCGTCCACGCGCGCCACGAAGCAAACGACCTTGTTGGTTCCGATGTCGAGCGCTGCAATGACGCCGTTTCTCGTCTTCGCCACGATGTCCCCCGTCTCTACGCGTACACGTCCAGTATCACATCAATATCACGCCGGCCCGGGCGTAGGCTCGCCCGTGTTGCGTTTTCTGAGATAAAGCTTGTCCGGCAGTCTGAGATCGACGACGCCGAACTCGCGCGACAGCAACTTGTGCTGTCCGTCGAGCTTGGCGAGCTGCTGCAGGGCCGCGACAGCGTCTTCCTCCGGCAGCCAGATCTCGACGCCATTGTTCAGAACCAGATTCCAGCGGCGCTGGCCGACCCAGACGGCCGCGCGCAACTGCCGGGACACGGCCGGCTCGTAGGTCAGCAGCAGCAGCAGATCGCCGACATGCTCGGGCGCACCCGGACCACCAAGCAGCAGCAGGCTTTCGGCGCCCGGCGGCATGCGGCTCGCCCGGACGGTGCGGCCGTTCTTGTCGATCAGCGTATACTCGTTGCCGTTCTGCCAGATCGCGACGGCGCGACGCTCCTTCAGCGTGACGTAGAGCGTGTCGGGCAAGCGGCGTTCGACCGTGGCCCATTCGACCCAGTCGATCGCTTCGAGCCGCCGGCGCGAGGCCTGCAGGTCGATGCCGAGGAGCGAATCACCGCGGCTCACATTCAATGCGGCCAGGATGGCGCTGCGCTCGACATAGTCGCGGCCCTCGACCGTGACATCGGCCAGCTTGAACGGCGTGATGGCGCCAACGACGGCGCGCGACGCTGCATCGATCCGGTTCTGGGCCTCGACCAGCCAGCCCTCGTGCCATGCCCACCAACCGCCACCGCCGCCGCAGCCCAACAGCAGGACGATGACGCCGAGCAGCAGCGGCTGGCGCCAGAACGGCCGGCCGGACTTGCGGATCGGCGCGCGCTTCTTGCGGCGGTCGTAGTCGCGCCGGGCGGTACCGGCCTTGGGAACGGCTTTCTTGGGGGCCGTGGTCACACCGGGGACCTCGCGTGATCGATCATCCAGGTCATGAGTTCCGGCCAGGAAATGCCGGCCCACTTCGCCTGCTCCGGCGCCAGCGACAGCGGCGTCATGCCGGGCTGGGTATTGAGTTCGAGGATGACCAGGCCGGACGTACCGGCTTCGGCGTCGTTCCAGCGAAAGTCGGCACGGGCAAGGCCGTCGCAGCCAAGGGCCTGGAACGCCGTGAGCGCCCATTGCCTGGCAAGCTCGTAGACTTCCGCGGGGATCGGCGCCGGGATCAGGTGCTCGGTAATGCCGTCGGTGTACTTGGCCTCGTAGTCGTAGAACCGTGTCTTCGGCCGCAGTTCGGTGACGGCGACGGCCTTGTCGTGCATCACCGCGACGGTGAGTTCGCGGCCGGGGACGAACTTCTCGATCAGCACGCGCTCGCCAAACGCCGCTTCGGCGGCTTCGACAGCTGCGAGATTGTCGCCTTCGCGCACGATATGCACACCGACGCTGGAACCCTGGTCGATAGGTTTTACCACATAGGGGCGCGGCATGGGATCGCCAGATGCAAGCAACCGCCGTTCGATCACCTTGCCTTCCGCCACCCGCAGGCCGAGCGAGGTGAAGACGTGACGTGCCATCGGCTTGTCCATGGCAATGGCCGAGGCCAGGACACCGGAGTGCGTATAGGGTACGCGCATGATCTCCAGCACACCCTGAATGCAGCCGTCTTCGCCATAGCGGCCGTGCAGTGCATTGAACACGACATCGGGTCCGCCGCCCGCGGCCGGGCGCAGGAAATCGACCAGCGCGCGCAAGTCGCGTTTCACGTCGTACTCGATGACCTCGTGCCCACCTTCACGCAAGCCTTCGGCGCAGGCCTTGCCGCTCACCAGCGAAACCTCACGCTCGGGCGACCACCCGCCCATCAGGACCGCGACGCGACGCGTCATGCCGGAACTCCAATACGACGAATTTCCCACTCAAGCCGAACACCGCTCTGCTCGAACACACGACGGCGAACTTCCTCGCCCAGCGCCTCGATATCGGTGGCCGTCGCCGCGCCGAGGTTGATCAGGAAGTTGCAGTGCTTCTCGGAAACCTGCGCCTCGCCGATACGCAGACCACGGCAGCCGGCGCGATCGATCAGCTCCCAGGCCTTGTGGCCGGGCGGATTGACGAAGGTCGAGCCGCCAGTACGGCTGCGCGGCTGGGACTCGGTGCGGGCCGCATCGATCTCGGCGATGCGGCGGGCGATCGCGAGCTGGTCGCCCGGCGTCGCCGCCAGGCGGGCCGAGGTGAAAATCCAATCCGCCGGCGCCTCGCTGTGGCGATAGGTAAAGCCCAAGTCGGCGCCGGTGACCTTGTGGACGCGACCGGCACGATCGACGGCTTCGGCCGAGACCAGCACCTGCGAGAGGTCGCCCTGATAGGCCCCGGCATTCATGGCGACCGCGCCGCCGATCGTCCCCGGAATGCCGCTCAGAAACTCCAGGCCGGCCAGCGCATGGTCCCGCGCCGTCAGCGCCACGTTGAGGTCCGGCGCGCCCGCTCCCGCGATGACCTCGTGACCTTCGACCTCGATGCCGGTGAAGCCGCGCATCAGGCGGATGACGACACCTTTCACGCCGCCGTCGCGCACCAGGAGGTTGGAGCCGACGCCCAGCACCGTGACCGGCACGTCCTGTGGCAAGGCCGCAAGAAAGGTCGAGAGATCCTCGACGTCGGCCGGTCGGAACAGCACCTCGGCCGGACCGCCGGCGCGGAACCAGGTCTGCGGTCCGAGCGGCGCGTCGGCCACCAGCCGCCCCCGCGGCTGAGGCAGCCGGTCGATAAGGTGGGGGGTGGACGTCGCGAGCGCCATCATGCGACCGATCCGGAATCATTCGCCACGGCGCGCGGACCGGCCTTTTCGGCGGCGAGCTGCTGAATCTGGCCGGGCAGCGCATGAGCCCAGGCCGTGATGTTGCCGGCACCGAGACAGACCACGACGTCACCGGGGCGCGCCATCTGCCAGATCATCGCCGGCAGGTCGCCCGGCCCGCCGAGCGGCGTGACATCGCGATGGCCGGCGCGCTGGACCAGGCCGACCAGCATGTCGCGGTTGACGCCCTCGATCGGCGCCTCGCCCGCGGCATAGACGTCGGCGATAATCACCGCATCGGCATCGCTGAAGCAGGTCGCGAACTCGTGACGCAGCGCGCCCAGCCGCGAATAGCGATGCGGCTGCATGACGGCAATCACGCGGCCCGACCCGCCATAGGCCTGGCGCGCGGCGCGCAGCACGGCGGCGATCTCGACGGGATGGTGGCCGTAATCGTCGATCACCGTGATGCCATGGGCCTCGCCGGTCTTGGTGAAGCGCCGCTTCACGCCGGCGAAGGACGCCAGCGCCCGGCGGATCGTCTCGTCGGGCAGACCCATCTCCTGCGCTACGGCGATCGCGGCCAGGGCATTCTGGACATTGTGCTGGCCGAACATGGGCAGGCGCAGGCCGGTTATGGTGCGCGACTCGTTGGTGGCGCGGTGCTCGATCATCACGTCGAAGTCGGCGCCGCTGCGGTCGAGCTTGAGGTTGATGGCGCGGACGTCGGCATTGGCGCCGAGGCCGTAGGTAATGATGCGGCGGTCGGCGACGCGCGGCAGCAGCGCCTGGACCTCGGGATGGTCGAAGCAGAGGACGGCGAAGCCGTAGAAGGGAATGTTCTCGACGAAGCGGACGAAGGCGTCGCGCAGCGCGTCGAAGGTGCCGTAATGGTCGAGATGCTCGGGATCGACGTTGGTCACGACGGCAATGGTCGCCGGCAGCCGGAGGAACGAGCCGTCGGACTCGTCCGATTCCACGACCATCCAGTCGCCCTCGCCCAGACGGGCGTTGGTGCCGTAGGCGTTGATGATGCCGCCGTTGATGACCGTGGGGTCGAGGCCACCGGCGTCGAGCATCGAGGCGACCAACGAGGTCGTGGTCGTCTTGCCGTGCGTGCCGCCAACGGCGATCGACCATTTGAGCCGCATCAGCTCGCCCAGCATTTCGGCGCGGCGCACCACGGGCACAAGACGCGCCCGGGCAGCCAGGACTTCGGGATTGTCCTTCTTGACGGCGCTCGAAACGACCACGACCTGGGCGTTGGAAATGTTGTCGGCGCGATGGCCAATGGACACCTTGATGCCGAGGTCGCCGAGGCGCCGCGTGTTGGCGCCCTCGGCAACGTCGCTGCCCTGAACCTTGTAGCCGAGATTGTGCAGGACCTCGGCGATACCGGACATGCCGATGCCGCCGATGCCGACGAAGTGGATCAATCCGAGGTCGAGCGGCAGTGCCCTCATGCGGGAACTCCTGAAGGCTGGAGAGAAAGGCCGGTGAGCTCGGCCACGACGTCGGCGAGCCGTGCGGCGGCGTCGGGGCGACCGGCGCCATGCGCCGCGGCGGCCATCGCGGCAAGCCGCTCCGGTGCCTCGAACAGCATCGTGAGATGTTCGGCCAGCGTTGCGGCATCGAACGACGCATGCGGTACGACAATACAGGCACCCGTCGCCTCGAAGGCGCGGGCATTGGCCGTCTGGTGATCGTCGGCCGCGTAAGGATACGGGATCAGAATCGACGGCCGGCCGATCGTGGCCAGTTCGGCCACGGTCGAAGCGCCGGAGCGGCCGATCACGAGATGGGCCGCGGCGATGCGTTGCGGCAGGTCGGAGAAGAACGGCGCCAGCTCGGCCACGACGCCGTGCTTGGCGTAGATCTTGCGGACGCTGCCGAGATCCTCGGCGCGGCATTGCTGCACGACCCTGAGCCGCGGCCGCAGGGCCGGCGACAGCGAGAGAAGCGCCTGAGGAACGACCTGGCTGAACGAGGCGGCCCCCTGGCTACCGCCGAACACCAGCACGTCGATGATGCGGCCGTCGCTCGGGGAGCGGTAAGGCGAGGCGCGCAACGCCCGCACCGGCTCGCGCACCGGATTGCCGACAAGCCGCGCCCGCGCATCGTCGGCGGGGACAAAGCGGGTGCGCTCAAACGACGTCGCGATCAGCCCGGCGCTGCCCTGGACCAGGCGGTTCGCCTTGCCCAGCACGGCGTTCTGCTCGTGCAGCATCGCGGGCAGGCGGCGCAGACGGGCGGCGACCATGGTCGGCACGGAGGCATAGCCGCCGAACCCGACGACGGCCGACGGTGCGATGCGGCCCAGCACACGCCACGCATCGAACAGGCCGACCGCCAACGTCAGCAGCGCCTTCGCCTTGCTCTGCAGGGAACCCGTCGGGCTGGCCGACCGAATGTAGTGGATCGGCCGGCGCGACAGCGCGCCCTGCCACTGCCGGCCACGCGAATCCGTCACCAGGGCGAACGGGACGCCCCGGGCCTCGAGCTCGCCCGCCAGCGCCTCGGCGGGAAACACATGCCCGCCGGTGCCGCCGGTCGCGAGGACAACGGGGCCGACTGCCGCCATCAAACTGCCTCCCGCAGGCCGGCATGTTCGCGCGTCAGCGACAGCATCATGCCGACGCAGATCGCCATCGCCAGCGCGGACGAACCGCCGTAGGAAATGAACGGCAAGGTCATGCCCTTGGCGGGAATGAGCTGGATGGTCGAAGCCATGTTGATGGCCGCCTGCAGGCCGAACTGCACCGCAAGGCCGGTGGCGGCCAAGGTGATGAACAGGCTCGTCTCCTTCGAGGCGCGCGACATTGAGCGCAGGGTGACGAAGCCGAACAGGCAGAGGATCAGCAGGCAGACGACGAGACCAAACTCTTCTCCCGCCACGGCCATCACGAAGTCCGTATGGGCGTCGGGAAGCTGCGCCTTCACCGTACCCTCGCCCGGCCCGCGACCGAACAGCGAGCCGTTCATGAAGGCTTCCAGCGACGTGTTGACCTGATAGTTGTCACCCGACGACGGATCGAGGAAGCGATCGAAGCGGCTGCGGACGTGGCTGAACATGAAGTAGGCGCCGACCAGACCGCCGACGCCCGCAACTGCGCCGAAGCCTGCGACCCACATCGGCAGACCGACGACGAAGAGCTGCACGGCCCACACGGCGGCCACGACGACGCTCATGCCGAGATCGGGCTGCAGCACCAGCAGCGCCAGCACGCCGCCGACCAGCAGCGTGGACAGAAGATAGCCCGGTGCGCGCCGCTCGGTCCGGCTCTGCGCCAGCAGCCAGGCGGAGATTACCGCAAGGCTCGGCTTCACGAACTCCGACGGCTGCAGGCTCGACAGGCCCGGCACGGAGATCCAGCGCCGCGCGCCCTTGATCTCGATGCCGATGACGAAGGTCGCCGCCAACAGCACGACGCTGCCGCAGAACACCAACAGCGCCAGCCGGCGTACATGCCGTGGCGAGGCGAGCGAGATTGCAAGCATCAGCAGGAGCGCCAACGGCAGGAAGAGGAACTGGCGTCTGGCGAAGACGAAGGAGTCGGCGCCGATCCGTTCGGCAGCCGGCGGCGAGGCCGCGAGCGTCAACAGCACGCCGAATGCCATGATCGCCAGGATAGCCCCCAGCGACCAGCGATCGACCGTCCACCACCACTGCCCGATCACACTGCGGTCGTCGCGCGGAACCTGGATCAAGCCGCCCTCCCCAAACTCTCGGCCCCGGGCAGCGCCCGCGCCATGGCGCGGAAAGCATCGCCGCGATGCTCGTAACTCTTCCACTGGTCCCACGAGGCGCAGGCCGGCGACAGCAGCACCACGGCAGGTGCCGTGGCCTCGCGTTGCGCTAGCGCATGGGCCGCATCGAGCGCCGACTGGAGATCGCCGCAACGGGTGTAGGGAACCTTACCATCGAGCTGGCCGGCGAAAAGCTCAGTCGCCTCACCGATCAGAAAGGCGTGGCGGATGCGGTCGAACCACGGTGCGAGCGGCTCGACGCCGCCCTCTTTCGCCTGGCCTCCCAGGATCCAGTAGATGTCGCGATAGGATGACAGCGCCCGAGCCGTCGCGTCGGCGTTGGTCGCCTTGCTGTCGTTGACATAGACGACGTGGCCGACGGCTGCGACGCGCTCCTGACGATGCGGCAGGCCTCCGTAGCTCTTGAGGCCGTTCACGATCCACTCGCGCGGCACGTCGAGCCACCGGCAGGTCGCCCAAGCACAGGCTGCATTCTGGGCATTGTGGTCGCCCGGCAGGGTCGGCACGTCGGAGAAGTCGACGGTATAGCCGTCGGCATCGATCAGCATGCCGGCGCGGTAGGACACGCCGCCGGCAACCGGCCGGTCGAGCGCCACCGGCACGCAGGCGATCCCGGGGCGCGCCGCCATCTCGCGCTCGACCGCACGTGACGGCTCGTCGTCGGTGCCGATCACGGCGCAGTCGCCGATACGCTGGCGCGCAAAGATGTTCTTCTTGGCGGCGACATAGCCTGCGAGATCGCCGTGACGATCAATATGGTCCGGCGTGATGTTCAGCCAGATCGCGACATTGGCGCGAAAGGTCTGCAGCAATTCGAGCTGGTAGGACGACAGTTCGAGAACGTAGATGCCGCCTTCGCCCAGCGGCGCGAGATCGAGAGCGCCGCGACCGATATTGCCGCCGACTTCGCAGCGCAGGCCGGCGTCCTGAAGAATGTGACCGATCAGCGACGTCGTCGTCGACTTGCCGTTGGTGCCGGTGATCGCCACGAACTGCGCTTCCGGCTGGGCCCGCGCCAGCAGCTCCACGTCGCAGATGATGGGTTTGCCTGCGGCGCGCGCGGCCACGGCCGCCGGATGCGGCTGGGGCAGGCGGTTGGGAATGCCGGGGCTCATCACCAGCGCGGTGACGTGCGACCAGTCGACGGTCGACGGTTCGGCGATACGGGCGCCCGCCCTCGCCGCCTCGTCGCGCGACGACGCGTTGTCATCCCAGGCGGTGCAGTCGATCCCGGCCGCCGTCAGGGCACGAACGGTCGCCAGGCCGGAGCGCGCGAGCCCCAGCACGACGAACGACGAACCCTTGAGGATGGCGAGATCGATCATCCGCTCACCTCAGCTTGAGGGTGGCGAGGCCGGCCATCGCCAGAATGGCGGCGATGATCCAGAAGCGAAAGACAATGGTGGGCTCGGCCCATCCCTTTTGCTCGAAATGATGGTGCAGTGGCGCCATGCGGAAGACGCGGCGGCCGGTCCACTTGTAGGACAGAACCTGCACGATCACCGAAACCGTCTCCAAGACGAACAGGCCACCGACGATGGCGAGCACGATCTCATGCTTGGTGACGACCGCCACCGCGCCCAGCGCACCGCCGATGGCGAGCGAGCCCGTATCGCCCATGAAGACCATGGCCGGTGGCGCGTTGAACCACAGGAAGCCGAGCCCTGCGCCGACCAGCGCCGCCAGCAGGACGGCAAGCTCGCCGGAGCGCGGGACGTGATGCAGGTAGAGGTAGTTCGTGAGGATCGTGTTGCCGACGACGTAGGCAATCAGGCCGAACACCGCCGAGGCCATGATGACCGGACCGATCGCCAATCCGTCGAGACCGTCGGTCAGGTTGACGGCATTGGAGGCGCCGGTGATCACCAGGACGCCGAAGGCTACGAAGCCAACGACACCCAATGGGATCAACAGGTCCTTCAGGAACGGTACCGCGAGCATGTAACGCAGCGGCGCCGGCGACGCCTGCGCCACCAGATAGACGCCGATACCCGAAGCGACAATCGAGAATGCAAGCTTGAGCTTGCCCGGCACGCCCTTGGGATTGCGCTTGGTGACCTTGAGGAAGTCGTCCCAGAAGCCGACGGCACCGAAGGCGAGCGTGACGCCGAGCACGATCCAGACATAGTGGTTGGTCAGGTCCGCCCACATCAGAGTCGCGGCCGAGAGCGTGATCAGGATCAGGAGCCCACCCATGGTCGGCGTCCCCTTCTTGGTCACGAGGTGGCTGGCCGGACCGTCGTTGCGGATCGGCTGCCCCTGTTTCTGCTTGCTGCGCAGCCAGCGAATCAGCGGGCCACCGATCAGGAAGCTCAGCACCAGCGCCGTCAGGAAGGCAGCGATCGACCGAAAGGTCAGATACTTGAAGAGATTGAGGGGGCTGAATACGTCCGCCAGCGGATAGAGGAAATTGTAAAACATTCTTTAGCGTCCCGCCTCGCCGCCGCTTGCCGCCACAACGGCATCCACGACGATTTTCATTTTCGATCCCAAGGATCCTTTGACCGCCACGACGTCGCCTGGCCGCAGCGCCGCCGCAAACTCACCGGCGAGAGCCGCCGAATCCGGCCGGTGCACACCGCGCTGCGCCGGAGCCAACTTCGACCACAGCGCCTGCATGTGAGGTCCGCACAAGAACACCTGCGCCGCCCCGCTGGCCGCCACCGCATCGGCGAGATCGGCGTGCAGCGCGTCCGCACCGTCACCCAGCTCGCGCATGTCGCCCAGCGCCAGCATGCGACGACCGCCCGCCTTCGGTTCCGTCCGCGACAGCACCGCCAGCATGGCGCGCATCGACACCGGATTGCCGTTGTAGCTCTCGTCGAGCAGCTCGATCGTGCCCGCTCCGAACTTCAGCACACGGCGTGCGCCACGGCCTGGCGAGGCCTTCACCTCGGTCAGGACACCGGCAGCCTTCACGACATCTGCACCCAATGCCTCGACGACGGCGAGCGCCGCCACGCTGTTCAGCGCCCAGTGCTCGCCCGCCGCACCCAGCCGATACTCGATCCGCCGGCCATGGATCAAGGCGACAAGGTCGCTCCCCGAATCCTGCAGGTCGGACGAGACAAGCCGAGCGTCGGCGGCCCCGTCACGGCCAAAGGTCACGACGCGGGAAACACCGAAACGACGAGCTTTCTCCGCCAGCCGCATGAAGTGGCGATTGTCGCGATTGAGCACGGCCACTGCACCTTCGGCCATGCCGGCAAACAGACACCCCTTTTCGTCGGCGATCGCCTCCTCGCTGCCCATGTGACCGATATGGACCGGCCCCACATTGGTCACGATGCCGACATGCGAACGGACCTGACGGGCCAGCGGCTCGATCTCGCCGGGATGGTTCATGCCGATCTCGAAGACACCGTAACGCGCCTCGCGCGGCAGGCGCGCCAGGCTGATCGGCACGCCGACATGGTTGTTGTAGCTCGCGATGCTGGCCGAGGTCGGCGCCTGTGCCGACAGCATGGCGCGCAGGGCGTCCTTGGTACTGGTCTTGCCGACCGATCCGGTAACGCTCGCAATGCGCGCCTTGCTGCGCGCGCGCGCGGCATGACCAAGATCGACCAGTGCCTTCATCGTATCGGGAACGCGGATCAACACGCCCTGTGCGCCTTCGACGTCGCGCGACACGACGGCAGCCGCGGCGCCGCGCGCCAACGCATCGGCAACGTAGCCATGGCCGTCTGTCGTCTCGCCGCTCAGTGCAAAGAAGATGTCGCCCTTGCCGACGGCACGGCTGTCGAAGGTGACGCCCTCGGCCTCAAAGGGCGCGGTCACCGAGATCGGAGACAGGGCCGCCTTCACCTCGTCGGAAGTCCACAGTGCGGTCATGCGGCGGCTCCCGCCAGCTCGCGCGCAACTTCGGCATCGTCGAAGTGATGCGTGACACCCTTGATGGTCTGGCCGGTCTCGTGGCCCTTGCCGGCGATCAGCAGCAGATCGTCGGGCCCCGCGAGCGCGGCCATGCCGGCCTCGATGGCGGCGTGCCGACCGTCCTTGGCCTCGATCCAGTTCTTCCGATCGGCCGTGATGCCGCGGAGAATCTCGGCGCGGATTGCCTCGGGCTCCTCGCTGCGGGGATTGTCGTCGGTGACGATCGCAAGATCGGCCAGGCGCGTGGCGATCTCGCCCATCACCGGCCGCTTGGCACGATCGCGATCACCGCCGCAACCGAAGACCACGACCAGCTTGCCGCGCGCAAAGGGACGCAAGGTGCGAAGCACCGTCTCCAGCGCTTCCGGCTTGTGCGCGTAGTCGACATAGACCGCCGCACCCGAGCGGTGCTGCGCGACGAGCTGCAGCCGGCCCGGCGCGCCGGTCAGGCTGGCGAGGCCCGCAACGGCACGGTCTGGATCGCCGCCCGTCGCCACCACAAGGCCGAGCGCCGCCAGTGCATTGGAAGCCTGGAAGCCGCCGACCAGCGGCAATGCGATCGCGTGGCGCTTGCCCAGCACCTCGACAGAAAGCGCCTGTCCGGTCGGCGTCGGGTCGTCGGCGATCAGGCGGAATTCGCGCCCCTTGAGGCCATAGGTCCAGAAGCGGATGCCGCGACGCCGGCACAGCGTCGCCAGAGCGTCGGCACGATCGCTGTCGGCATTGACCACCGCCGTGCCATCGGCCGGGAGCAGCCCCTCGAACAGCCGCGCCTTGGCGGCGAAGTAGTCGTCCATCGAGGCGTGGTAGTCGAGATGCTCGTGCGTCAGATTGGTGAAGGCCGCGGCCGAGACGCGGAGGCCGTCGAGCCGGTGCTGGTCGAGACCGTGGCTCGACGCCTCGATCGCCAGATGCGTTACGCCTTCGCGCGCCAGCGCGGCGATGTCTTCGTGGAGCTGCACGGGATCGGGTGTCGTCAGGCCGCCGTCGCGCACCAGGCCAGGCGAGACGATGCCGAGCGTGCCGACGCTCGCGGCGCTGAAGCCCATCGTCGACCAGAGATGGCGCACGAAATGGACGGTCGAGGACTTGCCGTTGGTGCCGGTTACGGCGGCGATGATGTCGGGTTGAAGGCCGGCGAAGGCCGCCGCCATCAGCGCCACGCGCCGGCGCGGATTGCCGTCGCGCAGGACGACGATGCCGGGATCGAGCGGCGGCAGTGCGGCGTCGGGCGCGGCGAGGATCGCAACCGCACCGTTCTTCACCGCATCGGCCACGAAGGCCGCGCCATCTTGGCTGGCGCCGGAAAGGGCTGCGAACAGATAGCCGGGGCGGACCCTGCGCGAGTCCAGTGTCAGGCCGGAGAGGATGGGATCGCGCGGGAGTGCCGAAGGCGACGCGGTGCCCTCGGCGCTTCGGCGCATGAGCTCACTCAGACGCAACGCCGCGCGCTCCCGGCCCTCTGACCCCCGGATCGGGCGCTGCCGCCGTCTGCCCGGGGGCCGGGCGGACCGGCAGAGCCTTGCGATGGTCGCCTGGAGACCGGCGAGCGCTGACCGGCATGAGTTGCGGCTGCGGCGCGACGGTCGCGGGCACCGGAGTCGAGGCGATCTCGATCGGCGGCAGACCCTCCTTCAAATCGCCCGGCAGGATGCCATAGAGCGACGCGATGTTCTCCACGATCACCTTCACCGACGGCGCCGCGACCCAGCCGGCCGTTGCATAGCCGCCGGTCTCGGGCAGGCCCTTGGGCTCGTCGAGCGAGTAGAGGATCACGAACTTGGGGTCGTTCATGGGAAACATGCCTACGAACGAGCTGATCAGGGCTTTTTGACGGTAACCGCCACGGCCGGGCTTTTCGGCCGTACCTGTCTTGCCGCCGACCTCGTAGCCCGGGAGGTTGGCATTCCTGCCGGTGCCTTCGACCGCGTTCAGGCGCAGGAGCTGGCGCATGCTCACCGAGGTCTTGGTCTGGATGACCCGGCGGCCCTTGTCGCTCGCCTCGGTGCGTTTGACCAGGGATGGCGGATAGAGAATGCCGCCATTCACCATGGCTGCCGAGCCGGTCACGAGGTGCAGCGGCGTTACCGAGATACCGTGACCGAACGCGATGGTCATGGTGTTGATTCTCATCCAGTGGCGCGGCCAGAGCGGTGCGGCCAGTTCGGGAAGCTGCGTGTTGAGCGGTCTCAGGAAGCCGATCTTGTCGAGGAAGGCGCGCTGGCCCTCCGGCCCCATGACCTCGACCGCCATCTTGGCCGAGCCGATGTTGGACGAGTACCTGAAGATTTCCGCCACGTTCAGCGGCCGGCGCTGCGCATGGTCGTCGTTGATCGTGAAGCGGTCGATCCTGATCGGCGAGGTGGCGTCGAAGACGCTGGCGACCGTCACCTTGCCGCTGTCGAGCGCCATCGCGGTATTGAAGATCTTGAAGGTCGACCCCTGCTCGTAGACGCCCAGGGTAGCGCGATTGAACAGCGCCTCGTTGGTCAGCGTCTTGGTGCTGTTGGGATTGAAAGTCGGCAGCGACGCCATGGCGAGGATCTCGCCGTTGGTCGCATCCATCACGATCGCGGTGCCGCCGATCGCCGAGAATTTATGGATTCCGCGGGCGAGTTCACGCTCGACCATGCGCTGCAGGCGCAGGTCGATCGAAAGCTGAACCGTCTCGCCGCTCTGGAGCTGCTGGTCGAAGTAGCGCTCGACACCGGCAAGGCCCGAATTGTCGACGCTGGCATATCCCAGGATGTGCGCCGCCGCCGTGCCCTGCGGATAGATGCGCCGTTCCTCGGCCTGGAAGTCGAGGCCGGGAATACCCAGCCGATTGACGCGATCATGCTCGCGCGGGCTCAGGCCGCGCTTGATCCAGAAGAAGGTCTTGTCGGCTTCGAGCTTCTCGCGAATATCCTCGTACTTGAGATCCGGAAGCGCCGTCACGATCTTGCGCGCGGCATCGGGGGGATCGATCACCAGGTGCGGATTGACGAAGGCCGACATCACCGGCACCGACGTCGCCAGCACGGCGCCGTTGCGGTCGACGATATCGGCGCGTTCCGACTGGATCGAACCGCCGCGGGCCGCCACGCGCTGCGTCGGCTCGGCGCCGTCGCGCAGCAGCGACACGTAGCCCATGCGCAGGCCGACGGCGGCGAACGCCACGGCGAAGAGCGCCGAGGCGATCACCAGTCGCTGGCGGGCGGTCTCCTGCAGGTCGCCCTTGAGGCGATCCTGCGGCGACGCGTAACGCGCGCCGGCCGCCGCGCTCTGCGCGGCGGCCGGTTCGGGCGAGGCAGACCTGCGCCACAGTCTCACCGGCGACCCCCTTCGTTTCGCGAGAGGATCTCATCGATTGAGGCTGCGGCGTTCTGGCCGTCGCCAACCGGACCCGAGGTTGCCGGCTCTTGAAGCTGGGCCGGTCGAGGGGGCGTCGTGGGTCCGGATGAACGCCCTGGAGGGGGTGCGGAGGCCGGCGAGGGGCTGCCGGCCTCCGCTGCGACGCGGGCACCACCGGGCAAAGTCGACGAGGGGACGTCGTTGCCCGTACGTGGGGGGGAAGGGAGTGGTGCTTCGCGCCGCGGGGGGACAGATTCGGGTTTGAGCTGATCGAGCCGGGCAATCTGCTTGACCGATGCCGACTCGAGTTTGAGATGCTTCAAGGCGAGCATTTCGATGCGCTCGGCCTCGTTGAGATGAGCCCATTCGACCCGCAGGATATGCGTGGCCTGCTGGCTCTCGACGATCTTCTGGTTGGTGCGGTCGATCTGCTCCTCGAGGTCCTGCACCTTGTACTTGACCGTGAACAGACCCACCGCCGTAGCGATGGCGGCGACCGACCAGAACATGAGTCCACGGTGGATCATGCGCGGCCTCCGGAGGAGCTCTCGGAAGCGGCGAGCTTCTCGGCGATGCGCAGGCGTGCCGAGCGCGCGCGCGGATTGGCGGCAATCTCGGCGTCCGACGGCACCACCGGCTTGCGCGTGAGATCGCGCAGCGTGGCATCCTGTTCGCCGGCGCGCGGCGGCGCATGGCGCGACGGACCCGGCGTCCGGCCGGCGCGGGCACGCACGAATTCCTTCACCGCACGATCTTCCAGCGAATGGAAGGACACGACCGCCAGCCGGCCGCCGGGCGCCAGTACCTGCTCGGCAGCCGCAAGGCCACGCTCGAGCTCGCCCAGCTCGTCGTTCACGGCAATGCGCAGCGCCTGGAAGGTGCGCGTGGCGGGATCGCTCTCGTCCCTGCCCTGCGGGCCGACGGCCCGGCGCACGATCTCGGCCAGTTCGCCGGTGGTCTCGATGCGCTTGGCGCGGCGCGCTTCGACGATGGCGCGTGCGACGCGGCGGCTGCGCCGCTCCTCGCCGTAGCGCCAGATGATGTCGGCGAGCTCCGCCTCGTCGCCTTCGTTCACCAGATCGGCCGCCGACGCACCGCTCTTCTCCATGCGCATGTCGAGCGGGCCGGAGGCGCGGAAGGAGAAGCCGCGATCGGCCTGGTCGAACTGCATCGAAGAGACGCCGAGATCGAGCGCCACGCCGTCGACATCCTCGACACCTTCGGCCGACAGGAGATCGGCCATGTCGCCGAAGCGGCCCTCGATCAGGCGCAGCCGAGGCGCATAGCGCTGGGCCAGCGCCTGGCCCGCGGCGATCGCATCGGGATCGCGATCGATGGCGATCACCTGGCAGTCGGCGCGATCGAGCATGGCCGCGGTGTAGCCGCCGGCGCCAAAGGTGCCGTCGAGATAGCGGCCGCCGTCGCGCGGCTGCAGCGCATCGACGACTTCGCGGGCCATCACCGGAACATGCCGGACGGAGCTGGGGCGGACGGCGCTCATGCCTCGCCTCCACTCAGGTTGCGCACGAAGGCCGCCATCTTCTCGCGCTCGGCAGCGCGGCGGGCCTGCCAGCGCGCCGGATTCCAGAGCTGAAACTTCTCGACCTTGCCGACCAGCATCACGCCGTCGGCAGCATCGAGCGCTTCGACGAATTCGGCAGGCATGGAGAAGCGGCCGTCCGGCTCCATGGCGATGGTGCGGGCGCCGGCCGAGAGATAGCCCGCCGGATCGAACGCCTCGTCGTCCAGCGCCACCTTCAGCGAACCTTTAGGCCCCAGCGCCTCGGCACGCAGCCGCTCCAGCATGGCGTCGAAGCCCATGCGCGAGTTGCCGTTCACGACACCGGGAACATTGGGGGAGTGATAAAGCACGAAGGCGCCGCGATCGTCCGCAGGCAGCTCGTCGCGAAAGGCCGCGGGCAACAGGACCCGGCCCTTCTTGTCCAATTTGATCAGGATTTCGGACCGGAATGCCACGGCCCTTCTCCCCCTACATCCCGCCGCAGGTGCCCCACGCCCCTGCGTTTCCTGTTACACGGGATACAATGGGATACCATGGGAAAGCCTGGGGCGCAATTCACAAACACAGGAATCCACAAGGAATCTGAAGGCCTTAGACACAATATCTATTGTGCGCTCACGGCAAGGGAACGCAAGGTGTTGTAATTGCGATTCGCGGTGCGGCACCTGACAAGTGGGAAGCGCCCCGCTCCCCCAATCAAGCCAGCCACCAGGCTGGCATTTCGTCCGTCTGTCCTCTCGGCCTGCGCCTTGACACGAAAGCCGCGTCGCGTGTGCGCATGTCCTTCCGTCTTGCTCCTCTCCGGCGGATTACGCCGGGCATGCGGCGACCGGCCGTCATCAACAGCAGACTTGTTGGCGCCGCGAGAGCGAGAGTTGGGGGACCGACCTGATGGCAGCGCCCGATTTGATGGGGCAGGATGGGGCGATGATCAGTTGGTCGGAAACCGATAGCTTCATTCATATTCTCTATCTCATAGCGATCATCGCAGAAGCCATGACAGCCGCGCTTGCGGCGGGCCGCCGGCAGATGGATTGGGTCGGCGTGTTTCTGCTCGGTTGCATTACCGCTCTTGGCGGCGGATCGGCACGCGACGTCCTCCTCGATCACCATCCCCTTTCCTGGATAGAGAACCCGACCTACCTGCTGGTCACCGGCGGCGCGGCGATCGCGACCATCGCCATCGCCCGCTTCATGCACTCGCTGCGGCGGATGTTCCTCCTCCTCGATGCCATCGGTCTCGTCGTCTTCACCGTCATAGGCTGCGGCGTGGCCATCGAAATGAAGATGCCGCTGATCATCGTGATCGCATCGGGGATGATTACAGGGTGCGTGGGCGGCGTTCTGCGCGACATCCTGTGTACGGAAGTGCCACTCCTCTTTCGATCGGAGCTCTACGCGACCGTCTCCGTCATTACCGGCCTTGTCTATGTCGCCGGCCCTTATCTGAACCTCCCGCACGGGCCCTCTGCTGTTCTGGCCATGGCCGTCGGCTTGATCCTCCGGCTGCTTGCCCTGCGCTACAATTGGAGCATGCCGAAGTTCGTCTACACCAAGGACTGGCACTGACCTGGAGCGTCGAGCCTTCGACTGCAATCAGTCGAAGGCTCGACGCCGAAAGTGGAGATGCCTTGTGTGCAATGCGGTTCCATTTAGTTGGAACCGCTCCAGGCGCGATGAAAGAGGGTCAGGCGGCCTGTAAGCCGGGTTCTGTCCTCGCCCGAAGGCGATGGATGGCCATTCCTCTGGGATGCCCGTTACCGAGCACCTCGCGCGACCGACCCGGGCGACGACGCGGAAACACCGCTGCCGGTTGCCCGGCGTGCCGCCCCTATTTGGTCTTGCTCCCGGTGGGGTTTGCCGTGCCGCTCCCGTTGCCGGTCGCGCGGTGGGCTCTTACCCCACCGTTTCACCCTTACCTGACCAGCAAGCTGGCCCGGCGGTCTGTTCTCTGTGGCACTTTCCCTGGGGTCGCCCCCGCCGGTCGTTAACCGGCACCGTGTCTCCGTGGAGCCCGGACTTTCCTCACCCGATCGGTTGCCCGTTCGAGCGCAGCCATCCAGTCGCCTGACCCGGCGCCTGACTAGGCTGCTCCTCCCAACGGGTCAAGCAGCCCGGCCAGAAGACTCCGTGTCTCGGGATCGGCCATGCCGTCCACCCGCGCCGGCCGGTAGTGGCGCTGGAAGGCCTTAACGACTTCCTTCGGCGGAACAGCGATCGGAGGTGCATAGCCGAAACGCTGCAAGGCTTTCTGGAAATCGCCGTCCAGCGGTCGTGCTCCGGCCCGCGGCCAGACGCCGACACCCGCATCGGCCAGGACCTTCCAGGGGAAACGGCGGCCCGGGTCGACCTTGCGCTGCGGAGCAATGTCGGAGTGTCCGACGACATTGCGCGGCACGATGGCAGGATGGCGCGCCAGAATGCCGTGGCAAAGTTCGATCAATGCCGCGATCTGAACCGGCGGATAGTCATGTCGATCGCCATGCAAGTTGACGATCTCGATGCCGATCGACGTTGCATTCAACGCCTCCCGGCCGCGCCACCACGAGCGGCCGGCATGCCAGGCGGTACGATCCTCGGCAACGAGACGATAGACCGTGCCATCTTCGGCAAGGACGTAGTGCGAACTCACGCAATGCTCTCGCGTGCTGTCGCACAGGATGTCGAGCGACTCCTGCAGCGGCAGCTCCGTGTAATGCAGCACCAGGATATCGACGATCGCCCCCTCGGGCCGCGGCGCGTGATTGGGCGATGGCTGCTCGACGAGCTTCACGTCAGGCAGCAACCAGTCCGCGCTGGCGGCGCAGGCGATCGTAGGCATCGTTGATCAGCGCCAGCTTGCGGTTGGCCACGGCGATGGCCTCCTCGGGCAAACCCTGCGCCATCAGCCGATCGGGATGATTGGCGCGAACCTGACGCAGCCACGCTTCGCGGATCTGTTCGTCGGTCGCCAGCGGATCGATACCGAGCACAACGCACGGCTCGCATTCGACGACACCGAGTGCGGCGGCCTTGGCGCGCTCGAAGCGCGAGCTTTCCAGACCGAAGAGGCGCGCCACCTTGGCA
Organism: Reyranella massiliensis 521; assembly: GCF_000312425.1. Lineage (GTDB taxonomy): Bacteria > Pseudomonadota > Alphaproteobacteria > Reyranellales > Reyranellaceae > Reyranella > Reyranella massiliensis. The sequence continues at coordinate 3,335,874 of NZ_HE997181.1, forward strand.
AGATAGTCGGCTTCCGCCGCATCGATCTGGCCATCGGCCTGCGCGATGCTGAAGAGACCTTCGATCACGTTCTCGAGAATCTCAGGCGCGTCGGGAAAGAGCGCCGCCACCTGCCGCGCATAGGTCTCGAAGCCGCCGGCGTCGCGTTTGGCCAGATCGAAGAAACGCTGGACGTTGGCTTCCTCGCCGGGCGGCACCTGAAAGAAGGCGCGGAATGCGTCGATCTCGGCCTCCGACACTTCGCCATCGACCCGCGCCATCTTGGCGCCGAGCGCAATGACGCCGATCGTGAAGCCGATCTCGCGCAGGCCGGGATGCCCGCCATCGTCGGCTGGCGGCGAAGACAGGCCCAGCAGCTCGGCAATGCCGAGGCTGTTCATGCCTTCCACGATTTTGTCCCAGATCCTCATGTCGAGTCCTATAGCAGCAAGGAACCCACAGCGACGCAGACCAAAAGCAGCAGCGCCAGCCGCCTGTAGAAGCGCTCGCTGGCCAACGGAAACAGGCGCTCGCCGAGCAGGCCACCTGCTATGACCGCCGGCGCCAGGAGCAGCCCGTGGGCGCCAACGCTCCACCCGATCAGATCACGTGACGCGAACGCCGCGATGGCAAACAAGTCGACGAAAACGAAATAGGTCGTGAGGTTGGCCCGCACGCGCGCCGCCGGATCCTCACCTGCCAGATAATAGAATGCGATCGGCGGACCGGCCATGCCCGAGAGACCATTCAAGAAGCCGCTGGTCGCACCCGCCGTGAGAGTAGTCGCCGTCCCCGGCCGACCGGAAAAGCGCCAGCCGCTCGCCAGCATTATGACGGCACCGAGAACGATGGCGGAAATCGCCCAGCGCATCGGTTCGGGATCGGCCCATGTCAGCGTGAGGTTACCGAACGGTACGCCGATTGCCGCCGCCACCAGCAGCATGCCGATGCGGCGCCAGTCGACGAGGCGCACGACCCGGGGCAGCAGCGGCAGCGCCACGGCGATTTCCAGGAGCAGGCAGAGCGCGATGCCGACGGCGGGTCCGTAGAGCGCCGAAAACACCGGCGTCATCAGCATGGCGGCGCCGAAGCCCGCGAAGCCGCGCACCATGCCTGCAATGCAGGCAACAACGGCCGAAATCAGGAAGGGAATGCTCAACAGGTCAGGCATAGGGGCGCGGAAGCTAGCATTGCCGGACCGTCATCCGAGCATCATATAATGCAGGCCATGCCCTCAAAGAATCTCGCAGTGTCGGCGACACCGCTCCTGATGCCGTACATCCAGCGGCGGCCCGAGCTCGAAGGCGTAACATCGAAGCCTTTCAAGCTGGTGTCCGACTACACGCCGGCCGGCGACCAGCCCGAGGCAATCCGGCAACTTATCGAAGGCGTGTCGAGCGGCGAGCGCGATCAGGTCCTGCTGGGTGTCACCGGCTCGGGCAAGACCTTCACCATGGCCAACGTCATCGCCTCGCAGACGAGGCCCGCCCTGGTGATGGCCCCCAACAAGACGCTGGCGGCGCAACTCTACAGCGAGATGAAGGGCTTCTTTCCGGAGAACGCAGTCGAGTATTTCGTATCGTACTACGACTACTACCAGCCCGAAGCCTATGTGCCGCGGACGGACACCTACATCGAGAAGGATTCGTCGATCAACGAACAGATCGACCGCATGCGCCACTCCGCGACGCGCGCCCTGATGGAACGCGACGACGTGATCATCGTGGCCTCGGTCTCGTGCATCTACGGCATCGGCCCGCTGGAAAACTACCAGGCGATGACCTTCCGCCTGCACAAGGGCCAGAAGATCGATCGCACCACCCTGCTCCGCCGCTTCGTCGAGCAGCAATACAAGCGCAACGACAACGCCTTCCAGCGCGGCACCTTCCGGGTGCGCGGCGATACCGTCGACCTCTTCCCGGCCCATTACGAGGACAAGGCCTGGCGCTTCGAGATGTTCGGCGACGAGATCGAATCGATCACCGAGTTCGATCCGCTGACGGGCGACAAGACCGTGTCGCTGTCGGACATCATCGTCTACGCCAACAGCCACTATGTGACGCCCAAGCCCACGATGCAGAAGGCGATCGACCAGATAAAGAGCGACCTCAAGCAGCGACTCGAGGAGTTCAATCGCGCCGGCCGGCTCCTGGAAGCGCAACGCCTGGAGCAGCGCACGCTGTTCGACATCGAGATGCTGGAAACCACCGGCGCCTGCGCCGGCATCGAAAACTATTCGCGCTACCTCACCGGCCGCAAGCCAGGTGAGCCGCCCCCCACCCTGTTCGAATACTTCCCCGAGAACTCCCTGCTGATCTGCGACGAGAGCCACGTCACGGTGCCGCAGATCGGCGGCATGTTCCGCGGCGACTTCAATCGCAAGAGCGTGCTGGCCGAGTTCGGCTTCCGCCTGCCCTCGGCAATCGACAATCGCCCTCTGAAGTTCGAGGAATGGGACGCGCTGCGCCCGCAGACAACCTATGTCAGCGCCACGCCCGGCGACTGGGAGATGGAACGCACGCAAGGCGCCTTCATCGAGCAGGTGATCCGGCCCACCGGCTTGATCGACCCGACGGTGTTGATCCGCCCGGTCGAAAAGCAGGTCGACGACCTGATCGCCGAATGCCGCGACTGCGCCAAGAAGGGCCAGCGCGTGCTGGTCACGGTGCTGACCAAGCGTATGGCCGAGGATCTCGTGGAGTACATGCACGAGGCCGGTATCCGCTGCCGCTACCTGCATTCCGACATCGACACCCTGGAGCGTATCGAGATCATCCGCGACCTGCGGCTGGGCGCCTTCGACGTGCTGGTCGGCATCAACCTGCTGCGCGAAGGACTCGACATTCCCGAATGCGCCTTGGTCGCCATCCTCGATGCCGACAAGGAAGGCTTTCTGCGCTCGCCGACCTCGCTGGTGCAGACGATCGGCCGCGCCGCGCGCAACGTCGAGGGCCGCGTCATCCTCTATGCCGACAAGATGACGGACTCGATCAAATACGCCATGGCCGAGACCGACCGGCGCCGCGCCAAGCAGATGGCCTACAACAAGGAGCACGGAATCACGCCGGCATCGGTGAAGAAGAACATCACCGAGATCCTGCAGTCGACCGCCGAGCGCGACCACTACACGGTCGACACCGGCGTGTCGGGCGACGTCCACCTCGTCGGCCACAATCTGCGTGCCCATATCGCCGAGCTTGAGAAGCGCATGCGCGCCGCCGCCGCCGACCTCGAATTCGAGGAAGCCGGTCGCCTGCGCGACGAAATCCGCCGCCTCGAAGCCCACGAGCTCGAACTGCCGGGCCAGGCCGCGAGCGCCAATGTCGGCGTGCATCTCGGCAAGATGCAGCACTCCCGCGTCTTCCGCGGCGTGCGCACCGGATCCGGGTCGCGCGGCAAGCCGGCCCGGCGCAGCGGCCGATAGTCGGAAGATAGGCGATGCGCCTGCGCGTCTTGGTCGGCCTGCTCCTTTTCGTGCTGGCATGGCCGGCGGCAGCGCAGGAGCGCGAGCAGATCGTGCGCGTGCCCGGCCCGGGCGGAGCGAACCTGATCGCCACGGTGCTGCGGCCGCCGGGCGAGGCACGCCAGCCGCTGGTCATCATCAATCACGGCTCGCCAGCCGATGGGTCGCGACGCGCCACCATGGAACGGCCGCGCTACGCCACCCTCTCCTCCTGGTTCGTGGCGCGCGGCTATGTCGTTGTCCTGCCGATACGGCGTGGCTATGGCGACAGCGGCGGCACCTGGGCCGAGGGCTATGGCCGCTGCGAGTCGCCGGACTATTTCAACGCCGGCCTGCAAAGCGCCGCCGACATCCAGGCGACCATCGACTACATGCGCAGTCAGCCCTATGTCGCGGCCGACCGCACGATCGTCGTCGGTCAGTCGGCCGGGGGCTGGGCGGCCATCGCCTTGTCGAGCCGCAACCCGCCCGGCGTTTCCGGCATGATCAACTTTGCCGGCGGCCGCGGCGGCCAGCAGAAAATGGCCGGAGGCGACATCGGCAACTGCACGCCGGACGCGCTGGTCGACGCGGCAGCGAAATACGGTGCGACGGCGCGGGTGCCGATGCTCTGGATCTATGCCGAGAACGATAGCTTCTTCGAGCCTGCGCTCGCCAGGCGCATGGCCGAGGCCTACGACAAGGCCGGCGGCAAAGCGACCTACTTGCCACTCGGCCCGTTCGGCCGCGATGGCCATGGCCTTGCCGGCGCGACCAACGGCGCATCCGTCTGGTCACCGCTGGTCGAAACTTTCCTCAGTGGTTTGAGGTAGAAAGCAGCCTGCACGTTATAGTCGCCGCGCCATGTCTCCTGCCGCGCCGACCGACCTCCGCCGTTATCTGATCGCCCTTATCTCCCTCACCCTCGTGCAGGTCGTCGCGACCATGGGCTTCAACCAGGCCTCGGTGCTGGCACCCGCCGCTGCACCGGCGCTGGGCGTCGCCGCCGCCGACGTCGCCTATTATGTCTCGCTGGTCTATCTCGCGGCGATGATCTCGACCCTGGGCGGTGGCGCGATCAACCGGCGCCTGGGGCCTATCCGCTTCATCCAGACCGGCCTTACCGTGGCGGCCATCGGTTCGTTCGTCTTTGCCGTAGGTGGCGTGGCGATGGCGGCGCTCTCGGCATTGATCGTCGGCTTGGGCTCCGGACCGCTCACCATCGCCAGTTCCCACATCCTGGCGCGCGTCTCGCCGCCGCGCCTTGCCAACGTCACGTTCTCGCTGAAGCAAAGCGGCGTGCCGGTCGGCTTCGCGATCTGCGGCGCGGTGCTGCCGACCCTGGCGCTCGATTTCGGCTGGCGCTGGGCCGCGGCCAGCATCGGCTTCCTGTCGATTGCGACCGTCGTCGCGGTCCAGCCGCTGCGCCGCCTCTACGACGAGGAGCAGACGAGCGGCTCATCCAGACAGAGATTCCTGCCCACGGTCGCCGAGATACTCGACCCGCTGCGGCTCGCCTGGCGCGATCCGATCCTGCGGCCAATGTGCTTCATCGGCATGCTCTTTTCGGCGACGCAGGCAATCGTCGTGAACTTTACGGTCGTCTACGCCGTCGACGGCCTCAAGATGTCCTACGTACTGGCCGGCACGCTGCTCTCGGCTGCGACGGTCGCCGGTGCGTTCGGTCGCGTCTTCTGGGGTGCCCTGGCCGATTTGCTGCGCAAGCCGACTGCCGTTCTGGCGGGCATCGGCGGCATCGTGGCGGTCGCAGCCACGATCATGTCCTTCACGACACCGAGTTGGCCGACAACGGCGGTCTACGCCGTCTGTATCGTGCTCGGCGGTACCGCGGTGGGCTGGAACGGCGTCTTCATCGCCGAGAGCGCCTATCGCGCACCGCCTGGGCGCGCCGCCGAATTCACCGGCGCCACGCAGCTTTTTGTCTTCTCCGGTGCGCTCATCTCGCCGCTGCTGTTCCGCACCGTCCTGGCCCTCACGAACTCCTACGAGGCAGGCTATCTCCTCCTGGCGGCCGGGGTCGCCGTCTGCTCGTTCTTCCTGGCACGCGCGGCGATGCGATGAAGGTCATCCCTCGGCGCTGAGCGCGCTTTCGTGCCAGCGGCGCAGCAGGAGATGCGAGAGCAGCGACAGCAAGAGGTAGATGGCGATGCCGGCCAGCGAGATCAGCACGAGGGCCGCGAACATGCGCGGGATCTTGAGCTGGTAACCCGATTCGAGGATGCGATAGGCAAGTCCCGACTCCCGTCCGCCCGAACCTGCCACGAACTCCGCGACAACGGCGCCGATCAGCGCCAGGCCGCCCGAGATGCGCAGGCCGCCCAGGAAGTACGGCAGAGCCGCCGGCAGGCGCAGGTCGACCAGCGTGCGCCAGCGCCCCGCACCATAAAGCTCGAACAGGTCGAGCAGGTTGCGATCGACCGAACGCAGGCCCAGCACCGTGTTGGACAGGATAGGAAAGAAGGCGACCAGCCAGGCGCAGATCAACAGCGAGAGATTGACGTCGTCGACCCAGGCAATGATCAGCGGCGCAATGGCTACGATCGGCGTCACCTGCAGGATAATGGCATATGGGAAGAACGACAGCTCGATCCAGCGCGACAGCGAGAATAGAACCGCCAGCATGACGCCCACGACGACGGCCGCTATCAAGGCCTGAAGCGTGATTTCGAGCGTGATCACGAGCGCTGGCCACAGCGTCGGCCAGTCGGTCCACAATGTCTTTGCCACGAGGACGGGCCCCGGCAGAACGTAGGGCGGGATTTCCGCCACCCGCACCACGGCCTCCCACAGCGCGAGCATGACGATCCCGACGATGATCGGAGCGACAAACCGAGCAGTCATGCCGCCAGCGCTTCTGAGAGCTGTGCCGAAGCCAGCCGACAGAGAGCCGCATACTCCGCCGACGTGCCGAAGGCTTCGGTGCGCGGATAGGCGGCGGGAATGGCGAGTTCGGACAGCACGCGACCGGGCCGCGCACTCATCACGGCAATGCGCTGCGAGAGGAAGACCGACTCGAACACCGAATGGGTCACGAACACCGCGGTGAACCGCGTACGCTGCCACAGGTCGAGGAGGTCGGTGTTGAGCCGGCGGCGGGTGATCTCGTCGAGCGCGGCGAAAGGTTCGTCCATCAACAGCAGCTTGGGTTCGGTGACCAGCGCCCGCGCGATCGACACGCGCATCTTCATGCCACCCGACAGTTCGCGCGGATAGCTCCGCTCGAAGCCGGCCAAGCCGACATGGCCCAGCGCTTCGGCCGCCCGCGCCTCGCGTTGGGATCGCGCGACGCCCGCGAGCTTGAGCGGCAGCGCGACATTGGCGAGCGCCGTGGTCCAGGGCATCAGGGTCGGTTCCTGGAAGACGAATCCCAGATCGGGTTTGCCTGACGGCCAGTCGATCGTGCCAGCGGTCGGCTGCGCGAGCCCCGCGATCAGGCGCAGCAAGGTCGACTTGCCGCAACCCGACGGCCCCAGCACGCTCAGGAATTCGCCGGCCTCGATGTCGAGCGATGTCCCTTCGAGGGCCCGCACGCCGTTGGCGAAATCCTTGGAGACGTCACGAACGCCGATGAGTCGCATCAAGTCTTCGATGAAAGCGAGGTCAGACGGGCGGGAGGGTCAAGTCGAGCCGGGCCGACCAGACCGGCATCGGCAGCGTCTCGCGCGCCGCTAGGTTGGCCGGCAGCGCCGTGCGGTCCGTCACCTTGGCGAACGGCAGCACGAGCCCGCTGCGCACCCCGAACACGGCATCGCCGTCGAGATGCTCGTCGTCCTCGGGAAAGAACTCGGTGATCAGCGGCGGATGGCCCGGCGCCTGGATGATCATGTGCAGATGCGCCGGCCGCCAGGCATCGCGGCCCAGGATCCGCAGCATGTCGCCTGCCGGGCCGTCGTCGGGCACCTTGTAGGAGACAGGCCGCACCGTGGAGAAGGCGAAGCTGCCGTCGGCCGCCACCGGAAGGCGTGCATGATAGTTGGTCGGCGACTGCGCCGAATCCTGCTGGGCATAGAGGCCGTTGCCGGCGTTCTGCCACAGCGCCAGCACCGCGCCTTTGGCCGGTGTCCCGTTTGCGTCGACGACCCTTCCGCTCACGACCAGCGGCTCGCCGACCTGACCGCGCCACAGATCGCCCCCGTTTGGCAGCTCGGGGGCGCCCTCGATATGGAACGGTCCCAGCACCGACGAAGGCGTGCCGCTGCCGGCGGCATTCACCATGTCGATCAGCGAGGACACGCCCAGCAGGTCGGAGAAGAGGATGTATTCGTTGCGCTTGTCGTCGGTGAACTTGGTCGCACGGGTCAGCGCGTCGATGGCGGCACCCCACTCCGCCTGCGTCACCTTGTTCTCGCGCACGAAGCTGTGCAGATGGCCGGCCAGAGAGACCAGCAGGGTCCGGGCCCTGTCCGATGGCGCATTGCGGGCATAGTCGGCGAAAGCCTGGGTGATCGACGTCGGGGTCAGGTTGCGCATCGATGTTCCTCAGCGCCTAGCGCGACGCCCGCAAAAGGGTGTCGTAGTCGGCCCGCAACAGGGCGAACAGCAGATGGTCGGCCCACTGTCCGTTGATACGCAGATACTGCCGCGCCAGCCCTTCTTCGTGGAATCCGACCTTGGTCAGGACCGTCTTCGAGGGCTCGTTGTGCGGCAGGCACGCTGCTTCGAGGCGGTGAAGACGCAGGTCGTCAAAGACGAATGGCAGGGTCGATCGCAGCGCATCCGTCATCAGCCCCTGCCCGGCATAGGGTTGGCCCATCCAGTAGCCTACCGATGCCGTCTGGGCGACGCCGCGCCGGACATTGCTGAGGTTGATCCCTCCGACCAGCCGGCGCCCCTCGTTGGTGAACACGAACAGCCCATAGGCCTCTCCCGCCCGCCATTCCTTCACCTGCTGGCGCAGACGGCGCCGGAAATGGTCCCGGCCGAGGGAATCCTCGGGCCAGGTCGGCTCCCAGGGAGTCAGAAAAGCCCTACTCCGAGCGCGTAATTCGGCCCATTCGGGCCAGTCGTCCAGGGTCGGCGCGCGCAAAAACACGCGCCGGCCGGCAATCCGGGTCATCCCCGACAGTGACAACGGGACGTCGGCAAAGCGAAACATCTTGGTCTATAATAGTTATCCTTCGGAATTCTTGCATGTTTTCCGAGGTTTGACGTAGGAAATTGAGACGGTCCGCCACGCCTGGTGGTCAAAAAAGAGCCGCCGCCAGCTGGCCCAACAGGCGTATGTACCTATCTAGAGTATCCGCTAAGGCATGGTCTGTTATGGAAACGGATGACAAATCGAATGTCGGCCAGAAGGGCCGATTCTATCTAACGAAGCACATCTGGCTGCCGCAGGAGCCGCTCGAGAAACTCAACCTCAAGCTCTCCGACATGATCCTGCGCAACATGCCCAAGTTGCCGCTGGGTGGTGACGATGCGCTGAAGGCGTTCCCGGTCCTGGCCGAGCTCAAGAAGAGCCACGACAAGATCAAGGCCGACCTCAACTACCTGCTGAGCCATCACGAAGAAATCCCGGCACTGCACGAGGTCCATCCCCGCGATCTCTACGTGCCCGGCCGCGCTTGGCGCACCTTCCTGCTGAAGATCTGGGGCCACGATATACCGGAAAATGTTGCGGCAGTGCCGGACACGATCGCGGCGATCAACAAGATCCCCGGTGTGCACACGGCCCTTTTCAGCATCCTTCACGGTTATGCCGAGATCGAGCCCCATCGCGGCTCGGCCGCCGGCGTCATCCGCTTCCACTATCCGCTGATCGTGCCGACCGAGCCCGAGAAGTGCTGGATCGAGATCGGTGGCCATCACTTCTTCTGGAAGGAAGGCGAGCCGCTGGTGTTCGACGACACGCGCGAGCATTGGGTGAAGAACCAGACCGACCAGACGCGTGTGGTGCTGATCATCGACTTCAACGCCGACATGCCGTTCCCGGTGAACCTCTACACTGGCCTGCGCTACAACCTCGTCCGCCGCAGCGCCGAGGTGAAGACGGTCATCGAACGCGCCTCGATCGGCGTCCCGCCGCGCGCCACCCAGACGGAATTGGCCAAGGCTGCCTAAACGATCGCAACCTCATTGCGAGTGAAGCGAGGGATTCTTTCCGGTTAGGAAGGATCCCTCGTTGCATTTGGGATGCCGCGGGCGGCTCGCCGCCGCTCTCGCATCAGCAGGCTAGTGGCGCCCGATACAAGGCAGACGTAGTCTCGACGATCAGAGCCGCCATGTTTCGTGGTGGCCAGATCGGTCGGAGACACACCATGTCGATTACCGACAAGTCGTTCATCGGGTCGATTCCCGAACTCTACGACCGGCTGATGGTGCCCTTGATCTTCGAGCCCTATGCGCGCGATCTGGCAGCGAGAGCCCTGGCGCTTGCGCCTCGATCTGTCCTCGAGGTTGCGGCGGGCACCGGCGCAGTGACGCGGGCACTCGCTGCAAGATTGCCGGCCGACACGAAACTGGTGGCGACCGATCTCAACCAGCCCATGCTCGACCAAGCGCGCAAGCAGATGGCAGATGCGCCGCATATCATCTTCAGGCAAGCCGATGCCCAGGCGCTTCCTTTCGACGATGCCCAGTTCGACGCCGTACTCTGCCAGTTCGGTGCGATGTTCTTCCCCGACAGAGCCAAGGCCTATCGGGAGGCGAAGCGCGTCCTGAAGCCCGGCGGGCACTACTTGTTCAATGTCTGGGGCCGAATCGAAGACAACGAATTCGCCGATGAGGTGACGCGAACACTCGCCCTGCTCTTTCCGTCAGATCCACCGCGCTTCCTGGCAAGGACACCCCACGGCTATCACGATCCGGATAAGATCCGCGCCGATCTGCGGGCTGCGGCTTTCGAGGATATCTCGATCATGCCGCTGGAGGCCGTCAGTACCGCTCCATCGCCCGGTGAAGCGGCTATGGCCTACTGTCAGGGCACACCGCTACGCTCCGAGATCGAGGCGCGCGGTGGCTCGCTGGAAGAAGCGACAAGAACCGCAGCAGAAGCCCTTGCAAGACGATTTGGTCGTGGTGCGATAAGCGGGCGCATCCAGGCCCTGGTCGTGGCGGCCGGCTAATCGACAAGAGTCGGGATTTTCCCCTGTTACGCCGCCAGACGGGCGGCGATCCTGTCCAGGGGCTCGAGGCCGTCGATCGGCCCCAGGGCAGCGAGCGTGAGCTTGCCCTGCAGCAGGCGTTGAGCGACACGGCGCACCGCGTCCTGGTCCACGGCTTCGATGCGGGCAACGACCTCGGCGTAAGGGATTGGCCGGCCATGGACGATGAGATGACGCGCGGCCTGCTCGCAACGTGCGCCACTCGATTCCAGAGCCATCAGTGTTCCGGCCTTGATCTGGTTGCGGGCTCGCACCAGCTCCGCTTCGTTCAGCGTCTCGGCAACACCTACGAATTCGTCGCACACCGCGGGCACCAGCTCGGCGAGATCGTCCTCTCCCGTGCCGGCATAGATGCCGAACAGGCCGCCATCGGCATAGGCCGTGTTGAAGCAATGGATGCCATAGACCAGACCGCGCTCCTCGCGGATTCGCTGGAAAAGCCGCGAGGACATGCCGCCGCCGAACAGCGTCGAATAGACGGCGAGCGCAAAGTAGTCAGGGTCGCGATAGCCGATACCCTCACAGCCCAGCACGAGATGCGCCTGTTCGAGCACCCTCGTTTCACGGCCGTCGCCGCCGACATAGGCCAGCGGGACCGGCTGCTCGGCATTGGCCGGCGTGCGCGGCACCGAGCCGAAATGCTTCTCGGCAAGGTCGACGATGCGATCGTGCTCGACCCGGCCAGCCGCCGAGAGAACCATGTTCGACGCGGTGTAGTGGCGCGCGAGATAGGCAAACAGATCGTCGCGGCCGATCGCCTCGACGGTCGCGGCGGTGCCGAGTACCGGCCGGCCCAGCGGCTGGCCGGGCAGCGCCGTTTCCTGGAACTGGTCGAAGATGATGTCGTCGGGCGTGTCGAGCGCCTGCCCGATCTCCTGCAGGATGACGCCACGCTCGCGCTGCAGCTCGTCGGGATCGAACACCGAGTTGCGCAGGATGTCGGCGATCATCTCGACGCCCAGGCCCACATCCTCCTTGAGTACCGAAGCATGATAGGCGGTGATCTCACGGCCGGTATAGGCATTGAGGCTGCCGCCGACATTCTCGATTTCCTCGGCGATGGCGCGCGCAGAACGCGTGCGCGTGCCCTTGAACGCCATGTGCTCCAGCATGTGCGCCATGCCGTTCAGCTCGGCAGCCTCATGGCGCGTGCCGCAGGCGACCCAGATGCCGAGCGAGGCCGATTCGACCTCGGGCATCTCGTCGACGGCGACGCGCAGCCCGTTGCCGAGAGTCGTGACCTTGACGTTGCTCATGTCTTCACCTTGGCGCGCGTTGCCGGAGCCGTGGCCATTGCCCGGCGTTCGTCGATCATGGCCTTGAGCGCTTCCACGTCGTTGCGCAGCCCATCCACCCGCTCCGCCCGCTCCAGCAGGTCGCCCAGCCGCGCCGGCAAAGCCGGCCGCTCGCCGGTCGCCTTCTCGACGGCATCCGGGAACTTGGCGGGATGCGCCGTCGCCAGCACGACCATGGGGATGGAGGTGTCGCGGCGGCGCTGTTGGGCCACGGCATAGCCCACCGCGGTGTGCGGATCGATGGTTTCGCCGAAGCGGCGACGGCAATCGGCAATGGCGGCGATGGTGCCGGCATCGTCGATACGCCCCGCGTCGAAGAGCTGCCGAACACCAGTGAACGCATTGGCGCCCACCTTCAGCGTGCCGGTGCTGCGGAAGGCTGTCATGGCGTCGGCGAGGGTCGCGCCGTTGCGGTCGTAGAGGTCGAACAGCAAGCGCTCGAAATTGCTCGAAATCTGGATGTCCATGCTGGGGCTGAGCGTCGGCACGACTTCAGACATCGTCATCGTGCCGCTTTCGAAGAAGCGCGCCAGGATGTCGTTGCTGTTGGCGCCAACTACGAAGTGCGAGATCGGCAGGCCCATCTGCTTTGCCGCATAGCCGGCATAGACATTGCCGAAATTGCCGCTGGGCACGGTGAAGGCCACCGGCCGGTCCGGCGCGCCGAGCTTCAGCGCCGCCCAGAAGTAATAGACGATCTGCGCCATGACGCGGGCGAAGTTGATCGAATTCACCGCCGTCAGCGCATGACGGTCGCGAAAGGCAAGATCGTTGAAGCAGGCCTTGGCGAGGTCCTGGCAGTCGTCGAACGTGCCCTGCACCGCGATGTTGTGCACGTTGGGCGCCAGCACCGTCGTCATCTGGCGGCGCTGTACCTCGCTCACGCGTCCCTTGGGGAACAGCATGAAGATGTCGATGGTCTTGCGATCGCGCACCGCCTCGATGGCGGCCGACCCGGTGTCGCCCGACGTGGCGCCGACAATGGTGGCGTGCTGGCCGCGCGCCGTCAGCGTCTGGTCGAGCATGCGGCCGAGAAGCTGCAGGGCCACGTCCTTGAAGGCGAGAGTAGGACCATGGAACAGCTCGAGGAGGTGCAGCCCACTGTCGCCCAACGGCTTCAGTGGCGCGACCTCCGGCGTCTCGAACGAAGCATAGGCTTCGCCGATCAGGCGACGGAACGTCGCTTCGTCGAACGTGTCGCCCACGAAGGGCCGCATCACGCGGAAGGCGAGTTCGGTGTAGGTCAGGCCCTTCAGCCCAGCGATCTCGGCCTTGTTGAACTGCGGCCACTCCGCGGGAAGGTAGAGACCGCCGTCGCGGGCGAGGCCTGCGAGCATGACGTCTTCGAAGCCGAGCGGCGCAGGATTACCCTGCGAGCCGTGGCGAGTGCTGATGTAACGCAACGAAAAACTCCGGTATCGCGCCGGCAGGTGACCTGAAGGCCTCAGGCGACCTGGCGACAGGCCTCGTGATCCTTGCGAACGCGCTTGGTCGAGGCGGGAAACTTCTGCAACATGCGCTCCGGCCGGGTCGGACGTTTGACCAGATCGCCGCCACAATTGGGGCAGTGGCCGCCCAGGCGAGTTCGCGCACAGTCCGCACAGAAGGTGCACTCGAAGGTGCAGATCAGGGCGTCGGACGCGCCGTTGGGCAGGTCCTTGTCGCAGCACTCGCAGTTGGGGCGGAGATCGAGCATGGCTTCCTCTTACGCCGACAGGTAGCGGCTTTCCAGATGCACCTTGAAGGCCGAGGTTCCCAGCGCCGAGCCGGTGGCCGCGGTCAGGATCTCGTCGGTCGTGGCGATCGAGCCCTTGCCGTGCACATTGGCACGAAGCCAGCCCAGAAGCGGCGAGAAATCGCCCTTCCCGATGGCCTCCAGAAGACCGGGCTCCGCGCGACGGGCCGCACCAAAGAGCTGGGCGGCCGCCAGGGCCCCTAATGTGTAGGTCGGGAAATAACCCCATCCTCCGTCAGGCCAATGGATATCCTGCAGACACCCGAGCGAATCGTCCGGCGGCACGACGCCCAATAACTCGCGCATGCCGTCGTTCCAGGCGCCCGGCAGATCGGCGAGCGGCAGGTCGCCTGCCAGCATCGCCCGCTCCAGCCGGTAGCGCAGCATGATGTGCAGCGGATAGGTGACTTCGTCGGCATCGACGCGGATGAAGCCCGGCGCCACCTGTGTGTAGAGGCGGTGGATGTTCTCCACGCTCCAGGCTGGCCCGTCCTTGCCGAAAGCGGCGCGCATGCGGGGTGCCGCGAAGGCCACGAAGGCGTCGCTGCGGCAGGCCTGCATCTCCATCAGGAGCGACTGGCTTTCGTGCAGAGTCATGCCGCGGGCACTGCCCACCGGCTGACGCCGCCACGCGCGCGGCAGGCCCGCCTCGTAGAGGCCGTGGCCGGTCTCGTGCAGCACGCCCATCAGCGCCCGGGCGAAGTCTTTTTCGTCGTAGCGTGTGGTGATGCGCACATCGTCGGCCGTTCCACCCGTGAAGGGGTGAGCAGAGACGTCGAGGCGGCCGTGATGAAAATCGAAGCCGATGAGACGGATCAGCTCTTCGCCCAGGCGGCGCTGCGCCTCGACCGGGAACGGTCCGTCGAGAGGCTGGATCGGCGGGAGCCGCTTTTGGTGCTCGAGCACGCGGCCCAGCAGGTCGGGCAGGAAGGAGCGCAGCTCGGCGAACAGCGCATCGATATGGACCGAGCGGCCACCCGGCTCGAACTCGTCGAGCAGCGCATCGTAGAGCGAGGTGCCGAGCGCCGCGGCCTTGGCCTCGCCGACGCGGCGCATGATGTTGAGCACTTCCGACAGGGCCGGCAGCAGCGACTTGAAGTCGGCATCCTTCTTGGCCGAACGCCAGGCGAGCTCGCAGGCACTGCAGGCACGCGTGCGTGCGTCGACCAGGTCGGCGGGCAGCGCGCTTTCATGCACCCAGGACCGGCGCATCTCGCGCAGGTTGGCCTGCCGCCAGGGGTCGAGCGAGGCCCGCCCCTCCTCCGCCCGCGCCAGCAGGTCGGACATGTCGGGAGCGGCGATGATCTCGTGCGCGATCACGCCGAGCGTGGCGAGCTGGTCGGCGCGATCGTCGCTGGCGCCGTCCGGCATCATCGTCGAGCGGTCCCAGTTCAGGATAGCCGAGGCGCGACCGACAGCGCTCAGACGCGCGAACCGGCGCTCGAGCTCGGCATAGGGATCGTTGGTGATCACTTATCCGCCTTGCGGCGACCGCCGATCTCGAGCCGCCCCGTCTCCCAGTGATAGGCGAGATACACGCCGGCCATCGCCACGGCGATCAGAAACCAGGTGATGGCGTATTGCAGGTGATCGTTGGGAATGTCGAAACGCGTCTGACCGCCGACCGGCAGGCCGCCGGGATTGGGTGTGGCATCGGCGTCGAGGAAGAACGTGTCCAGCTTGGGATCGGGTGGCGCCCCGGCCATCTTGCGCATCAGCGGCACGTCGACGTGGAACCACACGTTCTTGTCCGGCACGTTCTCGGGCGCGAACTGACGACGCTCCTGATTGCGGCGCACGATGCCGACCAGCTCGACGTGACCCGCAGGCTGGCCTTCGGCGCGACGGGCGGGATCCTTCCGCTCCTGGGGAATCCAGCCGCGATCGAACAGGACGATGCGGCCGTCGTCGGTCTTGAGCGGCACGACGAGCTGGTGGCCGACCTTGTTCTTGAGGCTGCGCGCAGCCAGGAAGTATTCCTTGTCGTAGAGGAAGGTGCCACCGAGCTTCACGCGCCCGTACTCGTAGCGAAGCGGATTGCCGCTCAGCAGCTCGTCGAGGGAAACCGGCGCGGCTGCCTGGTTGGCGGCGATACGATCGAGAATGTCCCTTTTCCATTCGCGACGCTCCATCTGCCAGATGCCGAGCCCCAGCGAGAGGACCAGGATCGGCAGTGAGACGAGCGTGGGCCACAAAGCGGGCCGCAGCCTGATCATGATGTCTCCTCTACTCGTCGAGTGCAGTCGAGCGATGGGTGTACTGCTGGGCGACCAGGAGTGCCTTCAGGAAGCGCAGCATCCAGGTCGCGAGCCCGAAGGTGACGGGCAGCCAAATCAGGACATGCAGCCACCAGGGCGGCTCGTAACGGAATTCCACCCAGAAAACGAGCATCATGATGATGGCACCCAGTGCCAGGATCACGAGCACGGCCGGCCCGTCGCCGGCATCGTTTCCCCGCAGGTCGAGGTCGCATTCGGAACAGCGATCGACCACCGTCAGCAGACCGCGAAACAGCTTACCGCGGCCGCAGCGCGGGCAGGTGGCGCGGAGCGCGACGTCGAGTGGCGATTGTCGTGGCCAGTCGGACAAGGCTGTCTCCTCAAAGGCGAACCGCCGGGGATCGCCCGGCGGTTCCAAGATAGTCGGCTTTTCTGCTCAGTGCAGGGCGATCGGCGCCTTACCGGCCCCCCACCAGTAGATGCAGAAGAACAGGAACAGCCACACCACGTCGACGAAATGCCAGTACCAGGCAGCGGCCTCGAAGCCGAAATGCTGCTTGGGCTTGAACTGACCCTTCATCGCCCGGAACAGGCAGACCAGCAGGAATATCGTCCCGACCAGCACGTGGAAGCCGTGGAAACCCGTCGCCATGTAGAAGGTCGACGCGTAGATGCCCTGGTCGAAGGTAAACGGCGCGTGCAGGTACTCGTAAGCCTGGACGCCGGTGAAGATCATCCCCAGGACGACCGTGCACAGCAGGCCACGCACCGCGTCGCGCTGATTGCCCTCGATGATCGCGTGATGCGCCCAGGTCACCGTCGTGCCGGAGAGCAGCAGGATCAGCGTGTTCATCAGCGGCAGGTCGAACGGCGCGATGATGCTGATGCCCTTCGGCGGCCAGATGCCGCCGGTGACTTCGGCGCGCACGGGCTGCTTCAGTTCGCCGGGATAGAGCGACGCATCGAAGAATGCCCAGAAGAAGGCCGCGAAGAACAGCACTTCCGAGGTGATGAACAAGATCATCCCGTAGCGCAGGCCGATCTGGACAACCGGCGTATGGAAGGTGCGCGACTCGACGATGACGTCGCTCCACCACCAATACATGACCGCGACGACCATCAGGAGGCCGGGCGCGAGCGCCCACCAGTGCACGACCTTGATGACCTTCTCGACGCCCGGCCCCAGCATGTCGGGATGCATGCCGAGCGCGAAGCCCAGCGCCAGCACCAGCGCAGCGAACGCGCCAAGCGCCGGCCACGGGCTCGGATCTACGAGATGATAGGGATGCTTGGGAGCGCCGTCGGCCATGTTCATCCACCCTTTCCAGTATCAGCGGCGGGCACGCCGCCGAGCAAGGTCCTTGCCCGTTCCGTCTTCGCCTCGAAGAAAGTGTAGGAGAGCGTGACGGTACGGATGTTGTCGTAACGCCGATCCTTGTCCATCTCGGGATCGACGAAGAAAATCACGGGCATGTCGACCGACTGCCCGGGCAGCAGCAACTGCTCGGTGAAGCAGAAGCATTGAAGCTTGTTGAACCACGGCCCGGCGCTTTCGGGCGTGACGTTATAGGTCGAGGTCCCGACCAGCGGGCGCTGCGAGACATTGGTCACGCGATAGTGCACGAGGCGCTCTTCGCCCAGTTGCACCTTCACCTCGCGCTGCAGCGGCTCGAAGCGCCAGGGCAGCGCCGAATCCGTATTGGCATCGAAGCGCACGTTGACCGTACGGTCGAGCAGCGGCCTGTCTCCCGACTGGGCGACCAAAGGCTTGCCACCAAAACCCGTGGTACGGCAGAACATGTCGTAGAGCGGCGCCGCGGCAAAGGCGGCACCGACCATGCCGCCGGTCAGCAGCACGAGACGCCGTGCGATGCGCGCGTTCTTTTGAGTCGGCGTGAGGGGTGTCTTGTTGCTCATCCCTGCGCTCCCATGCGCACTATGGTGAGCGCAAAGAACGCCACCACGAGAACCAGCAGGAAAACCGCGACGAACAGATTCTTGCCGCGCTGACGGCGGTGCATATCGGTATCGCCCGGGCGGCGGTCGTCGGCCATCATGCTCATCCGGCCAAAATCCGCCCCGCGACCAGGTCGAGGGGCAGCGCCGCGAACAGTGCCGCGAGATAGAGCAGCGAGAAGCGGAACATGCGCCGCGCCGCTCCATGGGCGGTCTCGTCGTCCGCCGTCCGCCACACGGAGATCGCGTAGCCGACGAAAGCGAGGCTGAAAACCAGCGCGACAGAGCCGTACAGCCAGCCGACCGAGCCCAGCAGGGTCGGCGCCAATGCCACCGGCGCAAGCACCAGCGTGTAGATGAGCATCTGGCGCTTGGTTTCGCGCGGCCCGGCCACCACCGGCAGCATCGGCACGCCGGCGCGCCGGTAATCGTCGCTGCGGTAGAGAGCGAGCGCCCAGAAATGCGGCGGGGTCCACAGGAAGACCAGCAGGAAGAGCGCAACGCCCACGGCCGACACGTCGCCGGTCACGGCCGCCCAGCCGATCATCGGCGGGAAAGCGCCCGCAGCACCGCCGATTACGATGTTCTGCGGCGTCCGGCGCTTCAGCCAGATCGTGTAGACGAAGACATAGAACAGGATCGCGGCGGTCAGCAGCGCGGCGGCGACGAAATTGGTCGCGACCGCCATCAGCGCGACCGAAAAGATGGACAACAGCACGCCGAGGCCCAGCGCGTCGTCGGGTGCGACGCGGCCGGCCGGCAGCGGTCGGTTACGGGTCCGCTCCATCACCGCATCGAGGTCGCGCTCGTACCACATGTTGATGGCACCGGCGGCCCCCGAACCCAGCGCGATCGCCAGCACGGCGAGCGTCGCCGTGAGCGGATGGATGTGGCCCGGCGCGATCACGACACCGATCAGCCCGGTGAACACGACCAGCGACATGACCCTGGGCTTCAGGAGGTCGACATAGTCGCGCACGCGTGAAGCGGGAGCCGCCTCGTCGGTGATCGTCAGGATGCCGTTTGCCGTGTTGCTCATAGCCTTTCAAGGCGAAGGCGCCTTTTGGGCGCCTCCGCTCCTCGAGATCAGTGGTGAGCCGACGGGGAGATGCGCGGCAGTTCCTCGAAGGTGTGGAACGGTGGCGGCGAAGCGACCGTCCATTCCAGCGTCGTGGCGCCCTCGCCCCAGTAGTTCGCGCCGACCTTGCGGCCGTACATCAGCGTGCCGAAGACCACGAAGATCAGCCAGAAGATCGTCGAGCCGAACGAGATGAACGCGCCGATCGAGGAGATGTAGTTCCAGTGCGCCATCGCGTCGGGATAGTCGACGTAGTGGCGCGGCATGCCGGCCAGACCGGAGAAGTGCATCGGGAAGAACGTCAGGTTGACGCCGATGAAGGTCGTCCAGAAGTGGACCTGAGCCGCCCATTCCGAATACTGCCGGCCCGACATCTTGCCGAGCCAGTAGTAGAAGCCGGCGAACATGCCGAACACCGCACCGAGTGACAGCACGTAATGGAAGTGCGCGATCACGTAGTAGGTGTTGTGCAGCGAGTAGTCGACGCCGGCGTTCGCCAGCACGACGCCGGTAACGCCGCCGACGGTGAACAGGAAGATGAACCCGATCGCCCAGAGCATGGGCATCTCGATACGGATCGAGCCGCCCCACATCGTCGCGATCCAGCTGAAGATCTTCACGCCCGTCGGCACTGCGATCACCATCGTGGCCGCGACGAAGTAAGCTCGCGTGTCGACGTCCATACCGACTGTGTACATGTGGTGCGCCCACACGACGAAGCCCACGACGCCGATTGCCACCATCGCATAGGCCATCCCGAGATAGCCGAAGATCGGCTTCTTCGAGAAGGTCGAGATGATGTGGCTGATGATGCCGAAGGCCGGCAGGATCATGATGTACACCTCGGGATGGCCGAAGAACCAGAAGAGGTGCAGGAACAGGGTCGGGTCGCCACCGCCCTCGGCCTTGAAGAACGAGGTGCCGAAGTTACGATCGGTCAGCAGCATGGTGATGGCGCCGGCCAGGACCGGAAGGGCCAGCAGCAGCAGGAACGCAGTGACCAGGATCGACCACGCGAACAGCGGCATGCGATGGAGCGTCATGCCCGGCGCACGCATGTTCAAGATGGTCGTGATGAAGTTGATCGCGCCCAGGATCGACGAGGCACCCGCGATGTGCAGCGAGAAGATCACGAGATCCATGCCCGCACCCTGACTGAGCGTCAGTGGCGGATAAATCGTCCAGCCGGTGCCGACACCACCGCCGATCAGGGCCGACATCAGCAGCAGGATGAACGCCGGCGGCAGCAGCCAGAAACTGATGTTGTTCATGCGCGGGAACGCCATGTCGGGCGCTCCGATCATCAGCGGCACGAACCAGTTGCCGAAGCCGCCGATCAGACCCGGCATGACGACGAAGAACACCATGATCAGGCCGTGGGCCGTCACGAAGGTGTTCCAGAGGTGTCCGTCAGGCGTACCGTCTACGTTGAAGTACTGCACCCCCGGCTGCAGCAGCTCGAGGCGCATGATCACCGAGAAGGCCGCACCGATCAGGGCGGCGCAGATCGAGAACACAAGGTACATCGTGCCGATGTCCTTGTGGTTGGTGCTGTACAACCACCGCTTGATGCCGGTCGGCGTGTGGTGGTCGTCGTGGTGGCTGTGGTCGTGGGCGGCGCCGTGCGCGGTGGCCATTGTAATCTCCTGCGGCGAAGCGCTTAGCGGTTGGCGGGAGCGGTTACGGAAGCGAAGTTGGTTTCGGGCAGCAAGCCGGCAGCCTTCTTCTTCTCCTCAACCCATTTGTCGAAGTCAGCTTTGGATACGACCTTGATCGCGATCGGCATGTAGGTGTGATTCATGCCGCAGATCTGCGAGCACTGGCCGAAATAGAGGCCCTCTTCCTTCACGCTGATCCAGCCTTCGTTGAGACGGCCGGGGATCACGGTCTTCTTGATGCCGAAGCCGGGAACGGTCCACCCGTGCATGCTGGCGCCCTCGGCCGTGCCGATGATGCGCACGACGGTGTTCGCCGGGATCACCATCTCCTCGTCGACCGCCAGCAGGCGCGGCACCTGCGGCTTCTGCTTGACACGATCGGCCTCGGCCAGGATGCGGCTCTCGACCTTGAAGTTGCCCTGGTCGGGATAGTCGTAGGACCAGTACCACTGGTGGCCGGTGACCTTGACCGTCAGGCCGGCGTCGATCGCCTTGTCGCTGTAGTAGAGCAGACGAAACGACGGCACCGCGACGACGACCAGGATGAGGATCGGGATGATCGTCCAGGCGATCTCGAGGCCGGTATGATGGGTGACATTCGTCGCCACCGGGTTACGCGAGGCGTGGAAGCGCCACACGGCGTAAATCAGCAGGATGAGGACGAATATCGAGATCATGATGATGATCACAAGCAGCAGGTCGTGCAGCGACTCGACCCGCTCCATGATCGGCGTAAAGGCCGCTGGGAAATTCAGCTGCCAGTCGTGCGGCACGCCGATGACTTTCTGCGCCTGAGCGGCGCCCGCGAAGCCGAAGGCGGCTATCGCCGACAAAATGCCCAGAATGCTCAATACGCGCTTACCGACCATGCATCCGTCCCCTCGCGGTTTAGATCCCAACGGGATTTCCGACCCGCAAAATCCCCCGCATTTCAAACGGGTTAGTACCAGATATAGCCGTGGGTCGTAACGGGTTTTCGCCCCCAGTCGGTATGTGGCGGCCAGTCGCAGCCGCGTCAGTTCAGGACATTTGCAAGAGCTTCGCCGCCTGCACGCCCCAGGCAAAGGCCGGCCGGTCGAAAGGACGCATCCGCCGGTGCAAAGCGGCGTAAGACGAGCATTGGCCCGGCGGCGCTATTGCCTGGAAAAGCCGCGCCACCCGATGGCCTTGGCCATACGTCGCGGCTTACTAAGATCCGCCGCCGGCGGGCTCCGTTGTGAAAGAGCCGGAGCGTCCAGCTGGATGTAGTCCGCCCGCGGATCCAGCGAAGGCTATCGGCCGGTCCGCCCACGACAGATCGATGGCCCCCGAGTTCTGCCGCGGGCCCGAAGCAAAGCGCACGAGCCCCGAGGGAGGCCCGCCGAAGATCGATTCCGGAACGATCCAGCCGCCTGGGGCGGCCTCGCCTCCTGTCCAGGGGTGGGCCGGCACGCGTGCGAAAGCGACGATCGACGGCGGCTCCCGGCGAAGGGCGAGCCGTTCGGACACGAGGCGGCGGAGTTCGGCGTCGGTGAGCGTCAGGCCATGCGTGCGGAAGTAATGGCGAACCGTCTCGCCGATTGCGAAGGCGACTTCCGACGGCGGGCGGCCGACGTCGAGGATGGCCTGAACGGCCGCCTCCATCTCGCGGCCGAAGGCGCGCCATGTCCTTTCGACCTGCGTCTCGCGCGAGACGTCGGCCGGCCAGTCGGGAACGAAGCTCATGGAAGATACGGCACTGCTGCGCCGCCCCCGCCGCTCAACGCGGTCATCGATCAATCCGTAGAATATGACTTCCCAATATGTGCGATCGGAACTGGCAAAAAGCGCCAACCCCTGCCCGGTCGCACTGCCACTCTAGCCGCCAGCCCCGTCAAAACCACGACAAACGATGCACATCCTGCTGAAAATGTGGCCCCGGCTGCCCATCCACCCCCGGGCGCCCCGCCCCGAAGTTGCCGCTTGTCTTTCGATGATCGGCCTATAAGGTCCGGCCGCCACATCTGACCGTGGCTTCGCCGAAGGAACACGTCATGCGTCTCTCCCTTCTGACGCCCGTTCTTGCCGTCATTCTCATGTTTGCAGGAGCCGCCTCCGCCATGGACAAGGAAAACACACTCTATATCGACCTGAAGGACGGCCGCGTCGTGATCGAGATGCGCCCCGACCTCGCCCCCAAGCATGTCGCCCAGATCAAGAAGCTGGCGCGCGAAGGCAAGTACGACGGCGTCGTCTTCCATCGCGTCATCGACGGCTTCATGGCGCAGACCGGCGACCCGACGGGTACAGGCTCCGGTGGCATGGGCGAGACGCTCAAGTCAGAATTCAACAAGGAACCGCACACCCGCGGCACCGTCTCGATGGCGCGGACCAACGATCCCAACAGCGCCCGCAGCCAGTTCTTCATCGTCTTCAAGGACTCGAACTTCCTCGACGGCCAGTACACCGTGTGGGGCAAGGTGACGTCCGGCATGGAGTTCGTCGACAAGATCAAGAAGGGCGCACCCGGTTCGGGTGCCGTCGCCGCGCCGCAGGACAAGATGATCAAGGTCCAGGTCGCGGCCGACGTGAAGAGCTAACCCGCTCTTCCGGTCTCTATAAGAACCTCCCCCGCCGCAACGGGGGAGGTTTTTCTTTGAGAGAACGGCTTGCCGTCTCCTACGCGTCCTTCGTAACGGTGTGGAAGGACTTCGAGATGACCTGCCAGCGGCCGTCGACCTTCAGCAGCGTCAGATAGTCGGTGAAGTAGCGCGGCGGAATTTGGCATTCCACCTTGGCAATGGCGGTCGCCGGACCGGAGAAGTCGATCGACACGATGCGGTCGGCCCGGGCGCTGCCCTTGGACTTCGCCGACGGACGGCTCTCAACCGCCTTGAACCACTCGGCGCGCGGCAGATCGGCCGCCTTGCCGTCGCTGCCTGCACTGTAGAGATGCGAAGCGGGATGGAACGCTTCGCCGAGCTTCTTGGTATCGCCTTCGTAGAGGCCGTCGAAATAGACCTGCAGGACCTTTTCGACCGCTGCGACATCGGAATTCATCAGTTCACTCCCTCACTCGGATTGCGCTCTATTCAAACAAGATCATTCAGACAGGCCCATTTGGCGCCACCAGGATCTTACCGTTGCGCCCGCCTTTGTCGGCATGGGCCAACGCTTCCTTGATTTTCTCGATTGGATAGACCGTGTCCACTGGCGCGTGCAGCTTGCCGGCCAGCACTTGCCCGCCGAGATCGGCATAGATCTCGCGGATCTTCTCCGGGCTGCGCTTTGCGAGCCCGCGCCCCAGCATGAAGCCCGTGAGCTTGATGCCGCGATAGATGAAGTTGCTGCGCGTGACCACGGGGTCCTCGCCGCTCATCGAACCGTAATGCACCACGGTGCCCTCGGTCGCGACGCACTCGACGATCCGCCCCGTCGCCCTGCCGCCAATCGCCTCGACACCAAGCCGGATCGCAGCGTCACCCGTGCCCTTGGCGACACGCGCAGCGAGATCGTCGTCGTCGACGACCACGAGATCGGCGCCCAGCGACTTGAGCTCGGCTTCCAGGTCGGGCCGACGCACGACGTTGACGGTGCGCAGCCCGCGTTGCTTCGCCAGCACGATCAGCAGGCGGCCGACCGCCGAATTAGCGACGTTCTGGATCACCCACTCGCCGGGCTTCAGGTCGACAAAGTCCTGGAGCATGAGCTGCGCCGTCGGCGGATTGATGCGCACCATGGCCGCCTGGCGCAGATCGATGCCGGCCGGCAGCGGGATGGCGTCGTTGCCCTTCACGCGCCGCTTCTGCGCCCAGTTCTCGCGCTGCAGGTTGATGACGAGATCGCCCTTCTTGACGTGCGTCACGGCCGATCCGACGGCGGTGACGCGGCCAACGCACTCCGCGCCGGGCGTGGCCGGCAGCGGCGGCTTCAACCGATAGCTGCCCTTGCAGAACCACATGTCGGCGGGGTTGATGGGAAAGGCCAGGACGTCGAACACGACCTCGTCGGCCGCCGGTTCGCCGACATCGGGAACATCGGCGCAGCGCGCGACCTCCCATGGCGTTCCATAGCGATCGATCAGCACCTGCTTCACGCTGCCCTCCCCTCACTCCCTCGAATTCCGTTCCAGGGGGCCACTTTGTTGGCCCGTCGATTGCTTGTACTGTGAATCAACAGGGGGTGAAATGCCGGATGGCAGCAAAGGCATTTGACGAAATGAACTCGGGCACGGACGGCTCGGTCCGCCCGCCCTACCGTGGAGTGGCCGCCTGGCTGGATCGTACATCCCCCGAGCGCGTCGCCGCGACCCGCCGCGAAGTCGACCTCTTCTATAGGCGACACGGCATTACCTTCGGCGCCTATGGCGCGACCGATGGCCACGAGACCACGATCCCCTTCGACATCATTCCGCGCGTCATCGCGTGGGACGAATGGGAGTATCTGCACAAGGGCCTGTCGCAGCGCGTGCGCACGCTCAACGCCTTCCTCGCCGATGCCTACGGGCAGCGCGAGATCTGCCGCGCCGGGATCATCCCCGAAGAACAGATCCTGATGAATGCCGAGTTCGTGGCGATGGCGCAGGGCCTGGCGCTGCCGGGCGGCGTGCATGCCCATATCGCCGGCATCGACCTCGTGCGCGTCGGCGAGAAGGATTTCTACGTCCTTGAGGACAATGTGCGCACGCCATCGGGCGTGTCGTACGTGCTGGAGAACCGCGAAGTGATGATGCGGCTGGCGCCCGAGCTGTTCTCGGCCATGCGCGTGCTGCCCGTCGCCGACTATTCCGAGGAACTGCTGGCCACGCTGCGCTCGGTCTCCTTCAGCGACGACGTCGAGCCCAACGTCGTGCTGCTGACGCCGGGCCACTACAACAGCGCCTACTTCGAACATGCCTTCCTGGCCGACGAGATGGGCATCGAGCTGGTCAAGGGCTCGGACCTGTTCGTCGACGAAAGCCGCGTCTACATGCGCACGCCGCGCGGGCCGCAACGGGTCGACGTGATCTATCGCCGGGTCGACGACGCCTTCCTCGATCCGTTGGCGATGCGCCCCGATTCCTATCTCGGCGTGGCGGGTCTGCTCGGCGCGTTGCGGGCCGGCAGGGTCAACATCGTGAATGCGCTGGGCAACGGCGTGGCCGACGACAAGTCGACCTACACCTATGTGCCCGAGATGGTCCGCTTCTATCTCGGCGAGGAGCCGATTTTGCAGAACGTGCCGACCTGGCGCTGCGATCGCTCCGACGACTACAAGTACGTACTCGAACACCTGTCGGAACTGGTGGTGAAGGAAGTCCACGGGTCGGGCGGCAAGGGCATGCTGGTCGGCCCGACGTCGAGCAAGGCTGAGATCGAGGAATTCGCGGGTCTCCTCAAGACACGGCCGGACAACTACATCGCACAGCCGACCCTGGCCCTGTCGACTTGCCCGACCTTCGTGAGCCAGGGTGTGGCGCCGCGCCACGTCGACCTTCGCCCCTTCGTCCTGTCCGGGCGCAAGATCACCATAGTACCCGGCGGGCTGACGCGCGTGGCACTGAAGGAAGGCTCGCTGGTCGTCAATTCGAGCCAGGGCGGCGGCACCAAGGATACCTGGGTGCTGGCGCCCGACGCGCCGGCCGGCGGCAGGTAGCGCCATGCTGAGCAGCACCGCCAAGAACCTCTACTGGATGGGCCGCTACCTGCAGCGAGCCAAGTCGACGGCACGGCTGATCGAGGCGATGCAGCGCATGGCCCTGCAGTCGCGCGGCGAGGAAGCGGCGGGCGTCGCGGCGATCTTCGGCATGGAGGACGAGTTCCGCCAGAGCCAGCTCCAGGGTGGCCGGCTGGCCAGCCTGATCGACTTCCTGGTGCTCGACGAGAACAACCCCTCCTCGATTGTAAACTCGATCGACGCGGCGCGCCGCAATGCCCGCGAGGAACGCAACAACATCACGGTCGATGTCTGGGAGAGCCTGAACGGGCTGTGGCTGGAGCTGAGTAGCCGCCTTCGCGGCAACCGCGCAACGCTCGACCGCGGCGCGCTGATCGAATCGGTGAAGAAGCAGGCCGTCATGATCTTCGGCGCCGCGCAAGTAACCCTGCTGCGCGACGAGGCGAACAATTTCTTGCAGCTCGGCGCCTACCTCGAACGTGCCGACAATACCGGCCGCATCCTCGACGTGAAGTTCCATCTGCTGCGGCCCGATGGCGATGCCAATGCCGAAGGCCTCGACTACTTCGCCTGGTCGGAGCTGCTGGCCTGCATCGGTGCGGTACGTACCTACCGGCGTATCTATCGAAGCTCATTGCATCCCATGAAAGTGGCGGAGCTGATGATGCTGCGCCGCGACGTGCCGCGCTCGGTGCACCACTGCCTCTGGATGGTCGACCTCAACATGCGCGAGCTGGCCGACGCCTACGGCACGCACGGCGAGGCCGACCGGCTGGCCGGCGAGCTGCATGCCCGGTTGCGTTACGCCCGGATCGACCAGGTGTTCGATGTCGGCCTGGCGAAGTTCCTCGGCACGCTGCGCGGCGACATCGCGACGCTGAACGACGAGATCGGCCGACAGTTCCTGTTGGATTGAGGGACGGACCATGCGCTTCTCCATCCACCACGCCACGCGCTTCGACTTCAACCAGCCCTCCCGCCACTCGATCCACGATGTGAGGCTGACGCCCAAGCCGGCCACGGGGCAGCGCATCGTGTCGTGGCGCATCGAAGGCCCCGGCAAGCGCTCGGAATGGGTCGACGGTCACGGCAATCAGGTCACGACTTTTTCGCTGGCACATCAGCACCAAGCCGTCGAAATCGTCGTGCACGGACTCTACGAGTACGGCGGTGTCGATCAATGGCTGCGCTATGCCGACGCGCCGACGCTGCCGGCGCCGTTTTGGCTGCGTAACACCGGGCTGGCGCGCCACGATGCGAGCTTCGATCCGCTGATTGAGGGCCTTGCCGAACGCGCCGCCGATCCGGGGCAGCGCGTCGCCGTCCTGCATGAGCTGATGGATCGGATTGCCAGGCGCATCGCCTACAAGACCGGAGTCTCCACGGTGGACACCACGGCGGTCGAAGCGCTGGCCCGCGGCGCCGGCGTCGCCCAGGACGACGCGCATGTCTTCATCGCCTGCTGCCGGCGGCTCGGCGTCCCCGCGCGCTATGTCAGCGGCTACTTGCGCAACGACGATCCAGACCTGCATGTCGGCCGCACCAGCCACTCCTGGGCCGAGGCCTGGGTGCCGGGTCTCGAATGGGTCGGCTTCGATCCTGCCAATGGCATCAGCCCGCGCGGCGACAGTCTGCGGGTCGCGGTCGGCCTCGATTACCGCGATGCCGCTCCGGTCAGCGGGCGGCGCATCGGCTTCGGCGATGCCAAGATGACCGTCGAGGCCTCGATCCGCCTCGTCGACTAAGGGTCGTCCAGGTGCCCATCGGTACGGCGCGCCACATGCCGAGCAGCGATACGCCGATCATATCGAAGCAGACGACCCTGCATGGGATAAAATCCCATATGTTACAATAGGTTAATGTCTTTTCAGAGAGGTCGTTTGAAGGTTCTACAGAAGGCCGAGCAGCGATATCGCGAGCACCTATGAGAAATAGCCCTCGATAGCCTCCGGAGAACTGCGCGTTTTCTTGCAGTGGCGAACGTCCACCAGTACCTTCGCGCGCTTTTTCAATGCCTGAAAGGAGGCATCGCGTTATGGCTCTTATTGCCGATCGTCTTAGCCGTATTAAGCCCTCTCCAACCAACGCCGCGCAGGCGAAGTTCCTGGAGATGAAAGCGGCGGGCAAAGACGTGATCGGCCTTGCCGCCGGCGAGCCCGACTTCCCGACTCCCGACCACATCAAGGAAGCGGCTTACAAGGCCATTCGCGAGAACGACACCAAATACACCGCCGTGCCCGGCACGCCGGCGCTGCGCGAAGCCATCGTCGCCAAGATGAAGCGCGACCATGGCCTGGAGTACAAGCCGTCGCAGACGGTCGTCACCTCTGGCGGCAAGCAGATCATTTTCAACGCCATGCTTGCCACGCTGAACCCGGGCGACGAGGTCATCGTGCCGGCGCCGTACTGGGTCTCCTACCCGGAGATGGTGCTGTTCGGTGACGGCACACCGGTGATCGTGCAGTGCGAGGAAAAGCACGGCTTCAAGCTGCAGCCGGAGGCTCTGGAACGCGCGATCACGCCGAAGACCAAGTGGCTGATCCTGAACTCGCCCAGTAACCCGACGGGCGCCGCCTACACCAAGGCCGACCTGCGGGCCCTGTGCGACGTGCTGCTGCGTCATCCGCAGGTCCACCTGCTGACCGACGACATGTACGAGAAGCTCGTCTACGACGACTTCGTGTTCGCGACGCCGGCCGAAGTCGAGCCCAGGCTCTACGACCGTACCTTGACGATGAACGGCGTGTCGAAGGCCTACAACATGACGGGCTGGCGTATCGGCTATGCCGCCGGCCCGCAGGCGCTGATCAACGCGATGATCACGGTGCAGTCGCAGAGCACGTCGAACGCCAGTTCGATCAGCCAGGCGGCGGCGGTAGCGGCCCTGAACGGCCCGACCGACTTCATTCCGAAGAACGTCGCCGTCTTCAAGCAGCGCCGCGACCTCATCGTCTCGATGCTGAACCAGACCAAGGGCCTCAAGTGCCCGCGGCCGGAAGGCGCCTTCTACGTCTACCCGTCCTGCGCCGGCACGATCGGCAAGAAGACGCCGGACGGCAAGACGATCGAGAACGACACGGACTTCGTGAACTACCTGCTCGAAGCCGAGGGCCTCTCCGTCGTGCAGGGCTCGGCCTTCGGACAGGGTCCCGCCTTCCGCATCTCCTACGCCACGGCGACGAACCTGCTGGAAGAGGCGGGCCGCCGCATCCAGCGTGCCTGCGCCGCGTTGAGCTGAGCCGATCCAATACATAAAGGGAACAGGGCCGGCCCTTGGGGGACCGGCCCTTTTTCTTGCCTCCACCCCCTATTTACTGTACGATTAGTACAGTTAAATGGAGGATGCCAGCATGGCTGGTCCATCGGCAGGTCCCGCCGCCATCCGGGCGCTTTCGGTACAGAACAACGCGCCGGCAGTACTGCGCATCGTGAGCCAGCTTGGCCTGATCGTGGCAATGGCGGTGCTCATCTCGATGCTGATCAGTACCTACGGCGTGCTGGCGGCTTTGCCGTTGATGGCCATGCAGGGCTTCTGCATCGCCTTCCTGTTCACACCGCTGCATGAAACCGCGCACAAGACGGCGTTCAGGACGCGCATCCTCAACTCGGTCGTCGGCCAGCTCTGCGGCGTGCTGATCGGCCTGCCCTACGAATACTACCGCCTCTTCCATTGGGATCATCACCGCCACACGCAGGACCTCGAGAAGGATCCCGAACTGATTGTCGGCTCGCGGACCGATTCGCTGCCGCGACGGGTCCTGTCCTTCACCGGCCTGCCGCAGCTCGGTAACCGCCTGCTGCTGATGCTACACCATGCCGTGACCGGCAAGGTGGTGGCGCCCTGGGTGCCGGACGACAAGCGTAGCCTGATCGTGTGGGAGGCGCGCGCCTACACCGCGCTCTACCTGGCGCTCGCGGCAGGATCGGTCGCGCTGGCCTCGCCGCTGCTGCTCTCGGTGTGGATCGCTCCCGTGCTGATCGGGCAGCTCTTCCTCAGGCCCTATCTCTATTCCGAGCATACCGGCTGCGGCCATTCGTCGAGCGCTCTCGAGAATACGCGGACGACCTATACGAACGGCATTGTGCGCTGGTTCGCCTGGAACATGCCCTACCACGCCGAGCACCATGCGTTTCCGTCGGTTCCCTTCCACGCTCTGCCCGAGCTGAACCGGCTGGTCGCGGCGCGGATCGTCCATCAGGGACAAGGCTACCGCCGGGTCATTCCTGCGGCCTGGCGCTATCTCACTGAGGCATCAGAAGCGAGGCCACCAGCTTCCTCGCATAGTCGCCAGACAGCGGCCTGAACTGGAAGAGGAAGCGGTAGAAGAGCGTGCCGTAGATGCGGTCGTAGAGATCGCCCGCTGCAACGCCCGCCATGATCGAACCTTCCCTCTGGCCGCGCTCGATGATCGCTGTGGCCGTCCTTCGCCGGATGTCGAGATAGCGTTCCGTGAAGAGCTGTGCGGAGCCCGTCTTGGCGATGCACTCGGAGATGACGGCGAGCTGTACTTTGCCGAATTCGCTCTTCAGAGCTTCGGCATAGGCGGCTGCGTGCCGCTGCAGCGTTGAGATCGGATCGCCTTCTTCCGTGAGCGGAAGCATCAACGACGCATGCCGGAGAAAGGCGTCGATCAGCAGCGCCTCGCGGGACGGCCACCATTTGTAGACCGTCATCTTGGAAACTTTGGAGGCGCGGGCGATCGCATCCATCGTCGCAGCCGTCAGGCCTTTCGACACGATGAGCCCGTAGGCCGCGTCGAGAATGGCGGCCTCCGCCGCCGTCGAACGCGGCCGGCCACGGCGGCTTGGTTTCCCTTCACTCCTTTCGGTCATCCCCCGTCGATATAAGGCGTATTGACGGCCTCCCAGCGGAATCTCATCCACATGTCCCGGTCGGCCGATTGACTCGGCCTGCCCCCGGTGAAACGATTTCGTCGACACAGGGCTTCGCTCCGAACGAGGCGCCGCGGGTTAGCCCGTCCTTCCTGGAGACGCCTCCGGGGCTTCTACGCGTATTGCATTCGCGAAGAAGGAGGACGTCGTCATGGCCGAACTCAAGACCGAGACCATCCCTGGGGGCAGACCAGGTAGCGGCGCGCACCGCGTGGTGGCGCTGTGCGGGCCGTATCTCTCGGGCAAGACCAGCCTGCTCGAGAGCATCCTCTTCGCTACGGGAGCCATCGGCCGGCGCGGTTCGACTCGTGCGGGCACTTCCATCGGCGACGGCTCCCCCGAGGCTCGCAAGCGCGGCATGGGTACCGAGATCAACATGGCCTCGGTCGACTATCTGGGCGACCAGTGGACCTTCCTCGACGTGCCGGGTTCTATCGAATTCCAGCACGATGCCTTCACGGCCCTTGCCGTGTGCGACGCCGTCGTCCTCGTCTGCGAGCCCTCGCCCGAACGGGTCGTGGCCCTGACGCCGCTGCTGAAATACATCGAGGACCGTCACCTTCCCCACATCATCTTCATCAACAAGATCGATTCTGCCGACGTCCGCGTGCGCGACATGCTCGCAGCGCTGCAAGCCATCTCGACGCGCAAGCTCGTGCTGCGCCAGGTACCGATTCGCCGGTCGACTGCCGATGGTGGCGAAGAGACGGTAGGCTATGTCGATCTCGTGAGCGAACGCGCCTATCGCTACAAGTCGAGCGGTGCCTCCGATCTGATCGAGATGCCGGCTGAGATTCTGCCGCGCGAAAGCGAGGCGCGCCGCGAGATGCTGGAAACGCTGTCGGAATTCGACGACACGCTGCTCGAACAGCTCATCGAGGACGTGGCGCCCGAGAAGTCGCTGATCTACCGCGACCTGCACGAGGAATTCGGCTCCGATCAGATCTCGCCCGTCCTGCTGGGCGCCGGCGATCGCGAGAACGGTGTGCGCCGGCTCTTGAAAGCACTGCGTCACGACACCCCTTTCGTCGATGTGACGGCTAAGCGTCGGGCTTTGCCGTCGAACGGGGTCGCCATGGCGGAATGCTTCAAGGTCCTGCACCAGAGCCATGCCGGCAAGCTCTCGCTCTGTCGCGTCTGGTCGGGCGCGCTCACCGAGGGGCAGTCGCTGGGCGGCCAGCGGATCGGCACTTTGCTGCGGCCTTTCGGACAGCGCCTCGACAAGACGACGGAAGCGAAGGCCGGCGAGATCGTGGCGCTGGCCAAGGTCGAGGCGATCTCGGCCGGGCAGACACTGTCGGCGGGCGGCGTCGCTGCGTCGGCCGACTTCCCGACGGCCGATCCTCCGGTCTTCGCCCTGTCGCTCGCCGCCAAGAACCGCAACGACGAGGTCAAGCTCTCGGGGGCGCTGCACAAGATCGTCGAGGAGGATCCCTCGCTCTCCTTCGAGGCGCGCGGCGAGACTCACGAGCTGCTGATCAAGGGTCAGGGCGAAATGCACCTCAAGGTCGCCGTCGACAAGCTCGCCGGCCGCTACAACGTCGCCGTCGAAACGACGGCGCCGCGCGTTGCCTATCGCGAAACCATCCAGGCCGGCGCGCAGCAGCATGCCCGCTACAAGCGCCAGACCGGCGGCCACGGCCAGTTCGCCGACATCAAGATCGAGATCAAGCCGCTGCCGCGCGGCTCGGGCTTTCGCTTCGTCGACAAGATCGTGGGCGGTGTCGTGCCGCGTAACTTCATCCCTGCGGTCGAGGCCGGGCTGACCGAGTATCTGAAGGAGGGACCGCTCGGCCAGCCGGTGGTCGATCTCGAAGTGACGCTGTTCGACGGCCAGTATCATTCGGTCGACAGCTCCGAAATGTCGTTCAAGATGGCCGCGCGTATCGCCATGAGCGAGGCCATGCCCAAGTGCAAGCCCGTGCTGTTGGAACCGATCCTCAAAGTCACGGTCGCCGGGCCGAGCGAGTCGACGCCGCGGCTGCAGCGGCTGATTTCCGGACGGCGCGGCCAGCTCCTCGGCTACGACACCCGGCCAGGGTGGAGCGGTTGGGACGAAGTTTCGGCGTTGATGCCCGAAGCGGAGATCGCCGACATGATCGTCGAGATCCGGTCGGTCACCCAGGGCGTCGGGAGCTTCCGTACCGAGTTCGACCACCTGCAGGAGCTGGTCGGCCGGACAGCCGAGCGCATCGTCGAGGAGAGCAAGAAGCGCGCGGCATGAGACGCTGACGCCATCACAAGCGGGTGAAGCCGTCCTCCGGCGGCTTCACCAAAGGTCCCAGGCCACCCATAGTTCTCCCGTGTGTAAGCGTCCGAGAGGAGAACTTTCCAATGTTCAACAGACGGTCTCTGATGGCGGGCGGCCTGGCGATGGCCGCAGTGTCGTCACTGATCCGCGTCGCGAATGCCCAGTCTGGGCGTCCGACGCTGGTGTTCGTCGGCCACGAGCTTTGAGGCGGCTGCAAGATCTGGCGTGCCCAGTCCGAGCCTGATTTCCTCAAGTCCGACGCCTTCAAGAAACTCGACTATCAAGTCGTTCACCCGGCCAATGCCGACCTCATCATGGTCGAGCAAAGCTGGCCTGCCGCGGCGCGCCCTGTCCGAGAGGCATTCCTGGCAAGCGACGAAGGCAAGAGCCGGCCAAACGCCACCCCGCGCTTCATTCTCTACAAGGACGGCAAGATCCTCCTGACCGTGACCGGCAACGCCGGCTGGAAGGACAAGATGTGGCCCGCCCTTCAGGAAGTGACGGGCACGAAAGCCTGATTCGGCTGTATAACCTCCCCGGGAAGCCTTTCTCGGGGAGAAGTAGTTGATGTTGACGAGACGCAAGCTGGTCGCGGGTGGAGCAATACTCGCGGGTGTGGCGCCGCTCGCGCGTGCCGCCTCCGCACAACAGGCCACCGGCAAGCCGATCCTGATCTTCGCCGGCGACGAAACGTCCGAAGCCTGCAAGGTCTGGCGCACGCAGTGGGAACCCCTCTTCAAGCAAGCGCCGGTCTTCCAGAAGCTCGACTACCGGGTGGTCTTTACCCCGACGCCCGCCCTGCTGCTAAAGCCGGCAAGCTGGCCATCGGACCTGCGCTGGGTGCTCGATGCCTTCCTGATGAGCCAGGTCGGCGTGGAACAGGGTGCCGAGACGCCGCGTTTCTTCCTTATCCAGAGCGGGCAGATCACGATGACCGCGGTCGGCAACAATTCCTGGCGCGACATCGTGTGGCCGACCCTGCTGGATGTGACCAACTCAAAGCCGTAGACTTCAGGAAGCAAGCCTGGAGGCTCTCGATGGCCAACGACCTCTTCCGCCGCCAGCTCGGCGCCTATGCGTCGGTCCATCGCGACTGGCGCAACAAGGCAACGCATTTCGTCGGCATCCCCGTCATCGTCTTCTCGCTGCTGCTGATCCTGTCCCTGTGGCGCTTCGAGCTGGGCGGCCGTGAATGGACACTCTCGCTCGCCATCGCGATCCTCGCCGTGCTGGGCTGGATGGCGCTGGACCTCGGCGTCGGCATTCTTATGGGCATCATCATGGCGCCCGCCTGGTATGCCGCGGAAGCGTTCGCCGGCGCACTGGGTTCGCCGTCGGCCGTGTGGACGGCTTTCGCCGTTCTGTTCGTTGGCGGTTGGGTGTTGCAGTTCCTCGGCCACCACTATGAAGGCAAGCGACCGGCGTTGATCGACAACATCTTCCAGGGTTTCATCGGGCCGATGTTCCTGGTGGCCGAAACGCTGGTGGTACTGGGACAGCGCAATGATCTCGCAGAGGCCATGGGAGAAGGTAACGTCACGGCGCGGTGAGCAGGGTTGATTTGCGGCGCGCCTGTCTCGCGGCCATGACTGGGCAGTACGCGTGACGGAGCGACTCAGGAGTAGGACGAATGTTGATCAAGCGCAGACGAGGCTGGGAACTGCCGGAAGCCGCGGCGACGTCCGAGAGCCGCTATCTGCAGCGCCGCGAACTGGTGCGTTCCATGGGCCTCGGCGCTGCGGCACTGGCATTGCCGGGCACGGCTTTCGCGCAGGGCAAGGCGGCCGATCCGTCGGCCAGCCTCTATCCGGCGAAGCGCAACGACAAGTACGGCGTGCCGACGCCGATGACGGCCGAGAAGCAGGCCACGACCTACAACAACTTCTACGAGTTCGGCACCGACAAGAGCATCTTGCGGGACGCGCAGAAGCTCGAAGTACGGCCCTGGACGATCAAGGTCGGTGGCATGGTCGAGAAGCCGTTCGAGATCGGCATCGACGATCTCCTGGCCAAGGTGCAGCTCGAGGAGCGTGTCTATCGCCATCGCTGCGTCGAAACCTGGTCGATGATCGTGCCATGGAGCGGCTTCCCCGTGCGCTCGCTGGTCGAGGTCTGCAAGCCGCTCAGCAGCGCCAAGTTCATCGTCATGAAGACGCTCAGCAATCCGTCGGTCATGCACGAGCAGCGCGACCTGCTCTATCCCTGGCCCTACACCGAAGGCCTGGCGATGGACGAGGCCATGAACGACCTCGCCTTCATCGCGACAGGCCTCTACGGCAAGCCGATCCACAAGCAGAATGGCGCCCCGCTGCGCCTCGTGGCGCCGTGGAAGTACGGCTTCAAGAACGTGAAGTCGATCGTCAGCGTCGAGTTCACCGACAAGAAGCCCGTCTCGTTCTGGGAGAAGCTGCAGTCCAGCGAGTACGGCTTCTGGGCGAACGTGAACCCGCAGGTCCCGCATCCGCGCTGGAGCCAGGCCACCGAGAAGCCGCTCGGCAGCAGCGAGCGCATCCCGACCCTGCTCTACAACGGCTACGCGGAGTTCGTGGCCGGCCTCTACGCCGACCGCAAGGCGGAAAAGCTCTTCATGTAGCCACCTCCCCGGGCGTGAGCGTTACCCTCGCCTTTGCCTCGGCGTGCCGGCCCGGTAAAACGGAGATCGAGCCGTCAGGGCTGGTGGAGGAAACGTGAAAATCAATCGTCGTTCGACCCTCGCCGGTGCAGCCGCACTGGCGACCGCGCCATTTGCAAAAGCGGCTTTCGCCCAGGCGTTTCCCAGCAAGCCGATCAAGATCGTCGTGCCGTTCGCGGCCGGTAGTGCCACCGATCTCACGGCGCGTGGGCTCGGCGCCAAGCTGCAGGACATCCTCAAGCAGCCGGTCGTGATCGACAACAAGCCCGGCGCCAGCGGCCAGCTCGGCGCCTCTGCCGTCGCGACCGCCCCGGCCGACGGCTACACGCTGCTGATGGGCACCAACACCACGAACGCCGCCAACGGCGCGCTGTTCAAGAAGCTCAGCTACGACATCGAGAAGGACTTCGCGCCGATCATGCGCTGCGTAATGGGCGTCAACGCGCTGGTCGTGAACAACGACCTGCCGGTGAAGACTGTTGCCGAGCTGATCGACTATGCCAAGAAGAATCCCGGCAAGCTCAACTACGCCGAGGCCAGCGCCTCGCAACGCCTCTCCGGCGAGATGTTCAACAAGCTGGCCGGCGTGAAGATTGAGCGCGTGCCCTACAAGGCGAGCCCGCAGGCGCTGGGCGATGTCGCCGCCGGTCAGGTGCAGGTCATGTTCCCCGACCTGCCGCAGGCGCTGACGCAGATCGAGGCCGGCCGCGTACGCGGCCTGGCCACCACCGGCCCCAAGCGCACCTCGGTCACGCCCAATCTCCCGGCGATCGCCGAGACCGTGCCGGGCTATTCGTTGGTCTATTGGCTGGCCGTCTTCGCGCCGGCTGCTACGCCCAAGGACGTGCAGAAGGCTCTGGCCGATGCCATCGCCGAGGCGCTGAAGGATCCTGCCACGGCCAAGGCCATGACTCAGGGCCGCATGGAGATAGCGCCGCTGCCGCTCGACCAGTTCGCCGACTACGTGAAGAGCGAGACGGCCTGGTGGACCAAGGAGATCAAGGCGGCAGGGATCGAGCCAGAGTAACGGGCCGGAGTGAACGTCATGAGCAAGGTCATCATCGACAAGAACGGCCCGGTCAAAACCATCTGGATGAACCGGCCGGAAAAGCGCAACGCTCTCGACAGCGAGTTGCTGCAGGCCATGATCGAAGCGTTGCGTGCGCCGGTGGCACCTGAGGACCGCGTCGTCGTGATCCGCGGCAAGGGCGATGTGTTCTGCGCCGGCCTCGACATGGCCGAGCGTCGCGAGACGATTGGCTCGGGCAGCGCCAGTGGCATTGAGGTCATGCTGCGCGCCATCGAACTCTGCCCGTTGCCTGTCGTGGCCGTCGTGCAGGGCGACGCTATCGCCGGCGGCAACGAACTGGCGCTGCATTGCGACCTGGTCGTGGCGAGCCAGAAGGCGCGCTTCGGCATGTCGCTGGCGCAGGTCGGGCTCGCGCCCAACTGGTTCCTGGCCAAGAAGCTGATGGAAGTGCTGGGCCCGGTCACGACCCGCGAGATGCTGCTGCTGGGCGATCCCCTGCCCTCGACCAAGCTGCACGCGCTGGGATTGATCGCCCGCTGCGTCCCAGCCGCCGAACTCGAAGCCGAGGCGTCGAAAGTGATCGACCGGCTGGCCGCCAATGCGCCGCTGTCGCTGAAAGCCATGAAGGCGCTGACGGTAAAGCAGCTCGAGTTCCGCGACGGCATCAAGCATGACGATGTCGATGCGCTGGTCCAGGCGGCGATGAAGAGCCAGGACGCGCAGGAAGGCATGAAGGCCAGGCTCGAGAAGCGCACCGCGAAGTTCCAGGGCCACTAGCCCGTGTCCATCCGGCTTCGCCTCGACAAGCCCTGGCGGCCGCTCGCCGCGGAAGAGATCGCCCGCCTGCCCGGCCAGCTCGGCATCTACCAGATCGCCGACGCCAAGGGCGCGATCCTCTACATCGGCCAGGCCGGCGCGCGCGCGCCGTTCGGCTTGCGCAGCGAGTTGCAGCGCGAGCTGGCCGAGCGCGGCGCCGGTTGCCAGTTCCGCGTCGAAGTGAACATGCAGTATCGCTCGCGCTGGTTCGAACTGCTGATGGTCCACAAGGCCGACCACGGCGCTCTGCCGCCCGACAACGCCAAGAACCCGCCGCCCAATCTCGGACGGCTCAGCCCTGCCTGAAGAGGCCACCCAAAGAGGCCAGTAGATGGACTTCGAACCGAACTCCGAACAGCAGATGCTGATCGACCAGGTCAGGCGCTACGTGCGGGAAGAGATCATTCCCCTCGAAGCCAGGCTCGACCCGGACGCGTCGGAGCTGGCGCCGGAAGATCACGCGCGGCTGGTCGAGAAGACCAAGGCGATGGGTCTGTTCGGCATCGACATTCCCAAGGAATTCGGCGGTCCCGACATCGACATCGTGACACGCACCCTGCTCGCCATCGAAATGGCGCAGCATCGCGCCGGCCTTTACGTGCCCTGCTACGGCACCTTCGGCGGGGCCGGCCTCGCCCAGATCTTCGAGGCCAACGACGATCAGAAGGAGCGCTATCTCTACCCGACCCTGCGCGGCGAAAAGAAAGCCTTCTTCGGCCTGACCGAGCCGTCCGGCGGCAGCGATCCGGCGCGCGCCATCCAGACCAAGGCCGAGCGCAAGGACAATGGCTGGGTATTGAACGGCGCCAAGATCTTCATCTCCAATGCCGACCGCGCGCAGTACGGCATCGTCTTTGCCCGTACAGACGCCTCGAAGGGCCGCGCCGGCATCACCTGTTTCATCGTCGATTCCGACACGCCGGGCTTCCATGTGCGAAGGGTCGTGCACACGCTGCGGTCCTCGCACTACGCCACTGAACTCGAATTCAAGGATTGCTGGGTCTCCGACCATCAGGTCCTGGGCGAGGTCAACAAGGGTTTCGCCGTCGCCAACGACCGGCTGACCCGCCAGCGCATCCCCTATGCCGCGGGCTGTATCGGCGTCGCCATCGCCGCCCACGAAATGGCGATCGAATGGGCCAAGATGCGCTCGACCTTCGGCGAGAAACTTGCCAACCGCCAGGCCGTGCAGTGGATGCTGGTCGACAACGAGATCGACATCCGCACCGCGCGCCACTTCACGCTCGAAGCTGCGGAAAAAGCGCGGCAGGGCGTGCCATTCCGTACCGAAGCCGCCATCGCCAAGCTGACCGCCTCGGAAGGCGGCGGCCGCGTCGTCGACCGGGCGATGCAGATCCATGGCGGCATGGGCATGACCAAGGACCT
The DNA here is from genome assembly GCF_000312425.1 of Reyranella massiliensis 521. Lineage (GTDB taxonomy): Bacteria > Pseudomonadota > Alphaproteobacteria > Reyranellales > Reyranellaceae > Reyranella > Reyranella massiliensis. Next base: position 3,374,978 of record NZ_HE997181.1, read on the forward strand.
GCCGCTCGAACGCTGGTATCGCGAGATGCGCATCCGGCGCGTCGGCGAGGGACCGAGCGAAGTGCAGCGCATGGTGATCGCGCGCGAGATTTTGGGAAGCAATCTGCGATGAACACACCCTCAGGGCCGCTGGCCGGCATCAAGGTCGTCGAATTCGGCCAGAACCTCGCCGGCCCCTACTGTGGCCAGATCCTGGCCTTCCTCGGCGCCGAGGTGGTGAAGATCGAACGGCCCGAAGGCGACGATGCCCGCAAATGGGGGCCTCCTTTCGTGGAGGGCGATGCGACGGGCTTCATCGCGCTCAATCGCGGCAAGAAATCGATCACCTGCGACCTCGCCGACCCGAAGCAGCGCGAGACGTTGATCGAACGCATCGGCGCGGCCGATGTCTTCGTGCATAACCTGCGGGCCGACGTGCCGGCCAAGTTCGGCTTCGATGGCGCCACGCTGACCAAGCGCTTTCCCCGTCTGATCTATGCCGATCTCGGCGCCTTCGGCCATGCCGGTCCATGGAAGGACCGGCCGGGCTACGAGCCAATCATTCAGGCGGTCGCGGGCCTCATTTCCCTTAACGGCGACCCGACCGGGCCCGAGGCCCGGATTGGCGTCTCGATCATCGACCTCTCGACCGGCATGTGGACGGCGATCGGCGTGCTGGCGGCGCTGGCCAAGCGCACCGCGACCGGCCAGGGCAGCCTGGTCAACACCTCGCTGTTCGAGAGCGGCCTGATGTGGGCCTCGAACCATGTCGCGGGCTGGTCGGTGACCGGCCGGATGCCGCCGCGCCAGGGGACCGGCCATCCCTCGCTCACGCCCTACCAGGCGTTCGAATGCAGCGACGGGCCGCTGATGATCTGCCCGGGCAACGACCGGCTGTGGCGCAAGTTCGCCGAAGCGCTGGGCCACCCCGAATGGCCGGACGAGGAGCGTTTCAAGACCAACGTGCAGCGCTCGGAACGGCGCGAGTTGCTGCTCGGCATGATCGCCGACATCATGAAGAAAGAAAGCCGCGCTCATTGGTCGGCCAAGCTCGACGCTCTGGGCGTGCCCAACGGGCCGTTGAATTCGGTGCCACAGGTCATGGAACTGGCCCAGGTCGCCGCGCTCGGCATGTTTGCGCAGCCCTATGCCGGTTCGAATGCCCTCTTCCACGGCCTGCCGCTCAGCATCGACGGCGAGCGGGCCGGCGGCGCCGAGAAGGCGCCGAAGATCGGCGAACACAACGGGAAGGTTTAGCCGGCGAAGCTCAGGCAGTAGTCCCGCACCTGGTCGAGCGGGATGCGGGCATGGCTCTGGACGATGATGAACTTGCCGCCGGGGTCGGTGCCGTTGGGCAATCGCACGAGGCGCTCGAAATCGTCGGCGCCCCAGACGCAGGACCGTTCGGAGAAAAGATGGATGTCGGCCGAGTAACAGCTGTCCCATTCGGCGTGATAGTCGAACAGGGTGCCGTTGATCTCGGCGGCGCTGGTATAGAGCGAGTATTCCGTCCAGGCGGTATTGAGCGGCGACCGCAGCTTCCACCAGACCAGCGCCGATATCGGATCTAGGTAGCGGCCCCGCAGGCGCTCCAGGGTCTGCGCCGCCAGGTCGCCGTGCAGGATGTTCGGCGTCACCGACAGCCCATGCGACTTGGGATCGTAGGGAACGCCGATGACCTTGGAAGCCTGCTGCCACCAGCCGTGATGGCGCTTGGGCTCCCAGCGCGAAAGCGCACGATTATGTTCCAGGAAGCTCTGCGAATCGAAGTCACCGACACAGCAGACGTCGGAATCGAGCGTCAGGTAGCCGCCGAAACCCAAAAGGGTCGGTACGTGCAGCTTCAGGATCTGCTGACGATACCAGCCGGTCAGCAGGTAGAACGGACTGAACGCCGGAACGAAGTCGCTTTCGGGCCGAACCGACACCTCGATGTTAGGAAACCGCGGCAGGCTCTGGCGCAGAAGGCTGGCGTCCCGGTTCGGGGCGATGATCAGCAACTCGAACGGCTTGCTGTCGATCCAGTGCTTGGCCAGCGATTCAATGAGAAGGCCGGCACGCTCCAAATCGCCCCGACGCTTTATGTTGCGCAGGGCCAGCGGAAGGATGCCTTGGCGAATCTCGGAAAACATCAGTGATCGAGCCTGAAGCTACATATGGTTAGCGGTTACAGCCACATCAATTGGTGGTTTGTGCGTCAAACACCCCCAATCAGCGGCACTTCGCCCCACAAGGAAATCACCAGGTCGCAGCCACCACGACGAAAAAAAGACGCCGGGCACTGAGGCCCGGCGAGTCAAACAGGGAGGCTTCACGTCTGGGAGACGTGGGATCATGAGGATCCCGAGTTTCGAACGCGATCAGCCGAAACCTTTCGTGTCGAAGACCTGCCTCTAAATTAGGCCTCGTGCGCCGGATTGGTAGAGGTGAAGTAAAGGACACTGGCATGCGACGAACGCATGCCTTTCAACAGCTGTGCATTCCTGCAGATCTCGCGCTTCAAAATCGTGTCTCTGCCACCTTTCGCAGAAGGAAATCACGGAACACGGCAATGCGCTTGGAGTGCCGCAGTTCCTCGGGATAAGTGAAATATACATCTGTCGTACGGACATTGAGGTCCGGCAGCAGTATCTCGAGCTTGGTCGACTCGCGCGCGAGATAATCCGGCAGCGAAGCGATCCCCAACCCGGATTCGACGGCGCGGAAGATGCCGTAGACGTTGTTCACGCGCAGCACCACGGTGCGGCCGGTCTGGTCGAGATTGCCCTCGCGCAGCAGCCAGTTCACGTCCTGGACCGGGGAGCGCGCATCCTCACCGAAGATGATCAGCCGATGCTGGTCGAGTTCTTCGATGGTCGCGGGCTTGCCGTACTTCTGCACATATCCATGCGAGGCATAGACGTGGCTGCGCACCGTGAGCAGATGGCGCTGCACTAGGCCCGGCTGACGCGGCATGACCATCCGGATCGCCACGTCGGCCTCGCGCATGCCGAGGTCGAGTTCGTTGTCGGAAAGCACGAGACTGACGTCGATCTCAGGGTACAGCGCAATGAACTCGTGCATCTGCGCGGTGAGCCAGGTCGAGCCAAACCCGATCGTCGTCGTGATCTTCAGTCGGCCGGCCGGCTTGTCCTGGTTGGCGCGCAGCAATGCCTCGGCCGTGTTGACCTTGGCCGCCATGTCGCGCGCCGTACGGTAGAGCAGCTCGCCCTGCTCCGTGAGAATGAGACCGCGGGCATGGCGATGGAACAGCATGACGCCAAGCTGCTCCTCCAGCGCGCCGATCTGACGCGAGATCGCCGACTGGCTGAGCTTCAGCGCTTCGCCGGCATGCGTGAAGCTGCCGGCATCCGCCACGGCCTGGAAGATCCGCAGCTTGTCCCAGTCCATTTCCATGCCTCCCCTGCCTCTCCGCGCGGCCTATTCGGCGGCCTGCGCGAGCCGTGCCTCCTGCGTTGCCAGCCATTTCTCGGCTTCGAGCGCTGCCATGCAGCCCGTGCCGGCGGCTGTCACGGCCTGGCGGAAAATCTTGTCCTGCACATCGCCGGCCGCGTAGACGCCCGGCACATCGGTCGCCGTCGAATCGGGCTTGGTGATCAGGTAGCCCTCGCTGTCCATCGCGAGCTTGCCTTTGAACAGCTCGGTATTGGGCGAGTGGCCGATGGCGATGAACACGCCGTCGGTGGCAATTTGCTGTTCGGCGCCGGTCTTCACGTTGCGCACGCGCACGCCCTTGACCAGCGGCGCCGGCGACGCCTCGCCAACGATTTCCTCGACCGTATGATCCCACAGAACCGTCACCTTGGGATTCTTGAACAGTCGCTCCTGCAGGATCTTTTCGGCGCGGAAGCTGTCGCGGCGATGGATCAACGTCACCTTCGAGGCATGGTGCGTAAGATAGAGCGCCTCCTCGACCGCCGTGTTGCCGCCGCCGACCACCACGACCTCCTTGCCGCGGAAGAAGAAGCCATCGCAGGTCGCGCAGGCCGACACGCCGCCGCCACGGAAGGTCTGTTCGCTGGGCAAGCCGAGCCACTTGGCGGTGGCGCCCGTCGCGATGACCAGCGCTTCGGCTTCGTAGCGGTCACCCGAATCGCCGATACAGACGAACGGCCGCCGCGAAAGATCGACCTCGACGATGGTGTCGAAGAAGAGCTGCGTGCCGACATGCTCCGCCTGCTTCTGCATCTGCTCCATCAGCCAGGGCCCCTGGATGACGTCGGCGAAGCCCGGATAGTTCTCGACATCGGTCGTGATGGTGAGCTGACCGCCCGGCTGAATGCCCTGCACGAGCATCGGCTTCAGGCTGGCACGCGCGGCATAGATTGCCGCCGTATAGCCTGCCGGGCCGGAGCCCAGGATCATTACCTTACTATGATGAGTTGCTGCCATGTGCGCCCCGCATCCCGCCAACCGCATATCTTCGACATATATGCAAACCTCGCCGGCGATGCACGGGTAGATGTCACTTTTCGGCGCAATTGTTCACAGAAGCCGAGCGAAATCTCGCAACTTTATTGCGCGCATGGCACGGTTCTGGCATAGACCGCGGCCAACGGAGGAAAATGGATGGCTCGCGCAAAGCTCGATCGAATCGACCGGCGCATTCTAAGTGACCTGCAGTCCAATGGCCGCATGACCAACGTGGAGCTGGCGGAACGAGCCGGTATTTCGGCCCCGCCCTGCCTGCGTCGTGTCCGGGCCCTGGAGCGAGCGGGCATCATCAAGGGCTACCACGCCGATCTCAGCCCGGAGGCGCTGGGCTACAGCGTGTCGGTGTTCGCCTTGGTGGGCTTGAGCAGCCAGGCCGAGACGGACCTAAAGGCCTTCGAAGAGCTGATCGCCAAATGGGACGAAGTCCGCGAGTGCCACATGCTGGCCGGCGAGGCCGACTTCCTGCTGAAGATCGTGGCCGAGACGTGGGACGAATATCAGAAGTTCCTGACGACGCGCCTGACGTCGGCGCCCAATGTCAGCCATGTAAAGACGATGATGGTTTTCCGCACGGCCAAGCAGGTGCCGGGAGTGCCGATCGCGACCGAGTAGCAAGCAGGAGAAAAGGAGAAGGGCCATGGATGGCAGCGCCGCAGCCGACGTCACGCTGGACCGCCTGCACGAGATCGCCGACGCCTTCGCCCGCCGCGACGTCGATGGCATCGTCAATTCCTTCGCCGAGGACGGGGAGTTCCGCAACGCCAAGGGGCCCGACTATTGGGGCCAGAGCTTCAAGGGCAAGGCGGCGATCCGCAGCTACTTCGAGCCGCTGTTTGCCAATACCGGCGACGTGAAATGGCTCCATACCAGCGAGTTCGTCTGCGGCAACCGCGCCGTCACCGAATGGCACCGGACGGCGACGCTGAGGACCGGCGAGCGTCAGGAGTGGCTGGGCTGCGATCTCTATACGTTCCGCCGTGGCCTGATCGTCATGAAGGACACCTACATCAAGGTAGTCGTCTAACGCGCCAGAAGGCACTTGTCGGGGCCTGCGCGTACGAATAGCCTGCATTAAATACACAGTGTTGTCACTAAGACGACACGGAGACCGCAGGCCATGAAGAACCTGTTCCAAGCATCGCGCGTCCTGCTGCTCGACATGGCATCGACGCTGCTCTTCCTCGGCGTCTATGTCGCGACCGGCAACCTCTTCCTCGCGGTTGGGCTCGGCATGGCGCTGGGACTCGGCCAGATCGCCTGGCACTTGTTCCACCGCGAGCCGGTCGAGGCGCTGCAATGGCTGAGCGTGGTGATCATCCTCGCCTCCGGTACGGCAACCTTCTTCACCAGCGATCCGCTGTTCGTGATGCTGAAGCCCACGATCGTCTATGTCGTGGTTGGCTTGGTGATGCTGAAGCGCGGCTGGATGAACCGCTATTTGCCGCCGATCGCACAGGCGACGGTGCCCGATCTCGGCATCCGGTTCGGCTATATCTGGGCCGGACTGATGTTCTTCTCGGCCGTACTGAATATCGCCCTGGCGCTCACCCTCGACCCCGCGAGCTGGGCCGCCGTCAAATCGGCCTGGGCGATCGGCAGCAAGATCGCCCTGTTCCTGATCCAGTACGCCGTGATGAAGTCGACCGGGATCCGCCGCGCCAAGGCGGCGATGGCGGCGGCGGCCGGCTAGCCGAACTCTACTTGAACTGGACCGCGACGACTTCGTAGGACTTGGCGCCGCGCGGCGTCTGGACCTCGACCGTATCGCCCACGGACTTGCCGATCAGCGCCTTGCCGATCGGCGAGGTGACGGAGATGCGGCCCTTCGCCAGGTCGGCCTCGTAGGGCCCGACGATCTGGTACTTCACCTTCTCGTCGGTATCCTCGTCGGCCAGCCGGACGGTAGCGCCGAACTTCACGACCTTCCCTGTCAGCTTGGAGAAGTCGATCACCTCGGTGCGCGAGATAATGTCCTCGAGCTCGGCGATTCGACCTTCGATAAAACCCTGCTTCTCGCGCGCAGACGTGTATTCGGCGTTCTCGGAGAGATCGCCATGTTCACGCGCCGCCGCGATCGCCTTGATGATCGCCGGGCGCTCCACGCTCTTCAGCACTTTCAGTTCGTCCTCGAGGCTCTTCAGCCCCTCGGCCGTCATCGGAACCCTTTCCATTGCCAAATCGTCCTTGATCAATCGTACGGCGTCAACGCCGAACGCAACCCGAACTGGGTTGCATCCTGCAAGTTGTCCGGAGGTGGAGAGGTCTAGAAGGTGGTCTTGAAGTAAGATTGCAGGGGCGCCACGTCGAGAGCGCCCTCTTTCAATGCAGCAATGCCTTCGACCGACGCCTTGGCTCCGGCGACGGTCGTGTAATAGGCGATTTTGTGCATCAGCGCCGTGCGCCGCAGCGTGAAACTGTCGGTCAAGGCGCTGGCCCCGTCGACGGTGTTGAATACGAGCTGGACCTTGCCGTCCTTCATCAGATCGACGATGTGCGGCCGGCCTTCCAGCACCTTGTTGACGCGCTGCGCTTCCACGCCGTGCTTGTGCAGGAATTCCGCCGTCCCGCCGGTCGCCACGACCTTGAAGCCGAGCTCGGCCAGCCGCTTCATCGGCTTGATCATCGCCTGCTTGTCCTGATCCTTGACCGAGACGAACACGACACCCTCGACCGGCACCTTGCTGCCGGCGCCGAGCTGCGACTTGGCGAAGGCGCGGCCGAAATCCATGTCGAGGCCCATGACCTCGCCGGTCGAGCGCATCTCAGGGCCGAGGACGACATCGACACCGGGGAAGCGCGCGAAGGGGAACACCGCTTCCTTCACGGCGATATGCTTGCCCTTGGCCTTCTTGATGCCGAGCGACTTCAGCGGCTCGCCGGCCATCAGGCGGGCGGCGTATTTGGCGATCGGCTGGCCGGTCGCCTTGGCGACGAAGGGCACGGTGCGGCTGGCGCGCGGATTGACTTCGAGCACGTAGACGTCGCCGTCCTTGACGGCGTACTGCACGTTCATCAGGCCGACGACGCGAAGCGCCTTGGCCATCGCCTCGGTCTGGCGTTCGATTTCCGCCATGATCTTGGACGGCAGCGAGTAAGGCGGCAGCGAGCAGGCCGAATCGCCGGAGTGGATCCCCGCCTCCTCGATATGTTCCATGATGCCGGCGACGAAGACGTTCTGGTCCTTGTCGGCCAACGCGTCGACATCGACCTCGATGGCATCGCGCAGGTAGGAGTCGATCAGCACCGGGTTCGCGCCCGACACCTGCACGGCATCGCGCATGTAGCGCTGCAACGCGGCGAGATCGTAGACGATCTGCATCGCACGGCCGCCCAGCACGTAGGACGGACGGATGACCACCGGATAGCCGATGCGCTCGGCCACTGCGATCGCCTGTTCCTGCGACGTCGCGGTGCCGTTGGCGGGCTGCCGCAGCTTCAGCTCGTGGATCAGCTTCTGGAAACGCTCGCGGTCCTCGGCGAGATCGATTGCGTCGGGCGACGTGCCGAGGATCGGGATGCCGGCGGCCTCCAGAGGCTTCGCCAGCTTGAGCGGAGTCTGGCCGCCGAACTGCACGATCAGGCCCAGCAGCTCGCCGCTCCTGCGCTCGACTTCGACCAGCTCGATCACATCCTCGGCCGTCAGCGGCTCAAAGTAGAGGCGGTCGGCGGTGTCGTAGTCGGTCGACACGGTTTCCGGGTTGCAGTTGACCATGATGGTCTCGTACCCGGCGTCACGCAGCGCATAGACGGCATGCACGCAGCAATAGTCGAACTCGATGCCCTGGCCGATGCGGTTCGGTCCGCCGCCCAGGATGATGACCTTCTTGCGGTCGGTCGGCTGGGCTTCGCACTCCCCAGGGCGCAGCCCGTCGCCCTCGTAGCAGGAATAGAGATAGGGGGTTCGCGACTCGAACTCGGCAGCGCAGGTGTCGATGCGCTTGAACACCGGCCGGACGCCGAGCGCCCGGCGCTTCTTCGCCACGTCCGCAGCGCCCTGGCCCGTCAGCTCGCCCAGCCGCTCGTCGGAAAAACCCTTCTTCTTGAGGTCGAAGAATGCCTTGGCGTCCGTCGGCAAGCCGTTCTTGGCGACGCCGGCCTCGATCTTAACGAGCTGCTCGATCTGGCGCAGGAACCACGGCTCGAACTTCGAGGCGTGGGCGATCTCCTCGACCGTGAGGCCGTGGCGGAACGCTTGGGCGATCACCAGCACGCGATCCGGCGTCGGCGTGGCCAGCGCGCCGACGATGGCGGACCTGTCCGGCGCCCCCTTGATCTGGATTTCGTTGAGGCCGGTCAGGCCGGTCTCCATCGAGCGCAGCGCCTTCTGCAGCGACTCCTGGAAGGTGCGCCCGATCGACATCGCTTCGCCCACGCTCTTCATCGAGGTGGTGAGCAGCGCCTCCGCCCCGGGGAACTTCTCAAAGGCGAAACGCGGAATCTTGGTCACGACATAGTCAATAGTCGGCTCGAACGAAGCCGGCGTCGTGCCGGTGATGTCGTTCAGGAGTTCGTCGAGCGTGTAGCCGACGGCCAGCCGCGCCGCGACCTTGGCGATCGGGAAGCCGGTCGCCTTCGACGCCAGCGCCGAGGACCGCGACACGCGCGGGTTCATCTCGATCACGACCATGCGGCCGGTCTGCGGATCGACGGCGAACTGCACGTTCGAGCCGCCGGTATCGACGCCGATCTCGCGCAGGCACGCGATCGAAGCGTCGCGCATGATCTGGTATTCCTTGTCGGTCAGCGTGAGCGCCGGCGCCACCGTGACCGAGTCGCCGGTGTGGATGCCCATCGGATCGACGTTCTCGATCGAGCAGATGATGATGCAGTTGTCGCGGCGGTCGCGCACGACCTCCATCTCGTACTCTTTCCAGCCGAGCACGGATTCTTCGACCAGCACCTCGCCGACCGGCGAGGCGTCGATGCCACCCTGCACGATCTCGAAATATTCGTCGCGGTTGTAGGCAATGCCGCCGCCGGTGCCGCCCAGCGTGAAGGACGGCCGGATGATCGCCGGCAGGCCGACATGGTCGAGCGCGTTGATCGCTTCCTCGCGATTGTGCACGACCTCGCTCTTGGGGCAGGTGAGGCCGATCTTGGTCATAGCCTCGCGGAACAGCAGCCGGTCCTCGGCCTTGTCGATGGCCTCGGCATTGGCGCCGATCAGTTCGACCTTGTACTTCTTTAGCCGGCCATCGCGATGCAGCGCCATCGCGGTATTGAGAGCCGTCTGGCCGCCCATGGTCGGCAGGATGGCGTCCGGCTTCTCCTTCTCGATGATCTTCGCCACCATGTCGGGCGTGATCGGCTCGATATAGGTCGCGTCCGCCAGGCCCGGATCGGTCATGATCGTGGCCGGGTTGGAGTTCACCAGAATGACCCGGTAGCCCTCGTCCTTCAGCGCCTTGCAGGCCTGCACGCCCGAATAGTCGAACTCGCAGGCTTGGCCGATCACGATGGGACCGGCGCCGATGACCAGGATGCTCTTGATGTCTGTGCGCTTGGGCATGATGTCTCTACTTGCCCTTGCTCTTGTCGATCATCTCGACGAAGCGGTCGAAGAGATAGTGACTGTCGGTCGGGCCGGGCGACGCCTCGGGATGGTACTGCACGGAAAAGGCCGGCTTGTCGGTGCAGCGAATGCCTTCGTTGGTGCCGTCGAACAGCGAGACGTGCGTCACCTCGACGTTCTTAGGCAAGGATTCGGGGATGACGCAGAAGCCGTGGTTCTGCGACGTGATCTCGACCTTGCCGGTCGTCAGGTCCTTGACCGGCTGGTTGGCGCCGCGATGGCCGCGCTCCATCTTGCGGGTCTTGCCGCCGAGCGTCAGGGCCAGGATCTGGTGGCCGAGGCAGATGCCGAACAGCGGCACCCTCTTGTCGAGCACCGCCTGGATGGCCGGCGAGGCGTAGACCGCCGTTGCCGCCGGATCGCCCGGACCGTTGGACAGGAACACACCGTCCGGCTTGTGGCGCAGGATGTCCTCCGCCGTCGCCGTCGCCGGCACCACCGTGACCTTGCAGCCGGTGTTGGCGAGGCAGCGCAGGATGTTGCGCTTGGCGCCGTAGTCGACGGCGACAACGTGGTACCTGGGCTTGTCGAGCTTGCCGTAGCCCTTGCCCAGCGTCCACGTGGTCTCGTTCCAATTATAAGTCTGCTTCGACGTGACCTCGATGGCAAGATCCATGCCGTCGAGGCCAGGCCAATCCTGGGCGATCTTGCGCATCGCCGGAATGTCGAACTTGCCGTCGGGCGCGTGGACCACGACGCCGTTAGGCGGACCGCCGTCCCGGACATGCCGGGTGATGGCGCGGGTATCGACGTCGCACACACCGGGCAGATTATGGCTCTTCAGCCAGTCGTCGAGCGGCTTGACCGAGCGCCAGTTGGCCGGCTCCGTAATGTCGCCCCGGATGACCACGCCACGAGCAGCCGGCGTGATTGTCTCGATGTCCTCGAGATTGGTGCCGACATTTCCGATATGCGGAAAAGTGAAGGTGATGATCTGCCCGGCATAAGACGGATCGGTAATGATCTCCTGGTAGCCGGTCATCGAGGTATTGAAGCAGACTTCGCCGACCGCATGGCCGGCCGCCCCGACGCCCTTGCCCCAGAAAACCGTGCCGTCAGCCAGCACTAGCGCGGCCGTAGCCCAGCGCGGCGCGGCGTCGGTCGCGCCTGCGGTCTTTGGAGGTGTCATGATGAATTTTTTGCCCGTTCGTGAGGGCTCGCGCTTCGCCTTGGCCCTCCGTGGCCTTGGCGTCTGCGAACCGCGCGGGTTGTAACCAAGCGGTCGCAGAGGGTCAAGGTGTGCTCGCTGCTAATTCACAAGCATTTTCAATAACTTATTTGCTTTGCCAATAGCGTCGCAGGCGATTAGTTTCCGCCCTTCGACCCAACGGAACCGAAACAATGCTGCGCGACAAGCTGAACGAGGCCATGAAGGATGCCATGCGCGCCCGCGATACCGCGGCGCTGGGCACGATTCGCCTGATCCTGGCCAAACTCAAGGAAGTAGACATCGCCGCCCGCACTGAGGCGAACCGCGAGGGCGTGGCAGACGACCGAATCCTGTCGATGCTGCAAGGCATGATCAAGCAGCGCAACGAATCGGTGGCGCTCTACGAGAAGGGCAATCGCACCGACCTGGCCGAGAAGGAAAAGGCCGAGATCGCCGTCATCGAGCGTTTCCTGCCGCAGCAGATGGACGAAGCCGCCGTCGAAGCCGCCATCCGCGAGGCCATCGCCGCAACGGGCGCCGCCTCGATCAAGGACATGGGCAAGGTCGTAGGCCAGCTCAAAGCCAAGTATGCCGGCCAGATCGACTTCTCCAAGGCCTCGGCCGCGGTGAAAAGGGCGCTGGGCGGCTGATCTTCCCCGCTATCCTCTCGGACGCTCACTAGCGCCCAAGAGCAGTCGGGGCCATTTTAGGCGATGGCCTTCCCTCCGGGCTTCCTCGACGAACTGCGCGCGCGGCTCAGCATGTCCGACATCGTTGGACGCAAGGTCGTGCTGAAGCGCCGCTCGGGGTCGGAGTATGCCGGCCTCTGCCCATTCCACAACGAAAAGACACCGTCCTTTACGGTCAACGACAAGAAGGGCTTCTTCCATTGCTTCGGCTGCGGTGCCCATGGCGATGCCGTGGGCTTCGTCATGAAGACCGAGGGTCTTTCCTTTCCCGAATCGGTCGAGAAGCTGGCCCGCGAAGTCGGCATGCCGGTGCCGCGCGCCACGCCGGCCGAGCGCGAACGGGTCGAGCGGGCGGCGACCCTGCAGCAGGTCGTGGAGCTGGCGGCACGATGGTTCCAGAAGCAGCTGCGCCTGCCGGTGGGGCGCCAGGGCCTCGACTATCTGCGCGGCCGCGGTCTCAGCGACCAGACGATCGACGATTTCCGGCTGGGTTTCGCGCCGGATTCGCGCGACGGGCTGATCTCGGCGCTGAAGCGCGAGAACGTGCCGATCGAGAAGATCGTCGAGGCGGGCCTCGCCATCCAGCCGGACGACAACCGCGACCCCTACGACCGCTTCCGAGGCCGCGTGATGTTCGTCATCAACGACCGCCGCGGCCGCGCCATCGCCTTCGGCGGACGCGTCATGGGGGCCGGCGAGCCCAAGTACCTCAACTCGCCGGAGACTCCGCTCTTCCACAAGGGTGCCAACCTCTATTGCCTCGACCGGGCGCGCGAAGCGGCCACCAAGGATCGGCCGATCATCGTAGCCGAAGGCTACATGGACGTGATCGCCCTTCATGGGGCCGGATTCACCGGCTCGGTGGCGCCGCTCGGCACCGCCCTGACCGAGGGCCAGCTCGGCGAACTGTGGAAGCTGGCCGATGAACCCTATCTCTGCTTCGACGGCGACAATGCCGGCCGCCGCGCCGCCGCCCGCGCCGCCGAACGGGCTCTGCCTTTGCTGCGTGCCGGAAAGAGCCTGCGCTTTCTTGCCCTGCCGGCCGGCGAAGATCCCGACAGCCTGATCCGTTCGCGCGGGCCCGACGCGGTGCGGCGCATGCTCGATCTGGCGCGGCCGCTCTCGGACGTCGTCTGGGACATGGCGACGGAGAACAGGCCTGTCGATACACCAGAGCGGCGCGCCAGCCTGCAACGCGCCGTCGAACAGCAGGTCGCCGGAATTGCCGATCCGGTCGTGCGGGACTTCTATCGCAACGAGATGCGCAGCCGGCTGAACCGCCTGCGGCGGCCTGATTCGGCTACTTGGCAAGCCGGCGCTCGCAAGCCCTTCCGTCGGCCGGGCGACCCGCCGCCGCCGCCATTCGCCGCCGGTTCCGCCGCCCGGCGCTCCGGCGTCGACCTCGATGGTTCGCGTCAGGAGCGAGCCCTCCTGGGCGCCCTGATCGAACGGCCGGCGCTTCTGCATGTCCTGGCCGAGGAACTGGCGCATCTTCCCCTCGTTAATCCCGAGCTGGGCCGGTTACGCAGCGGCCTGCTCGACGCCCTGTCGCTGGTACCTTTCGGTATCGACCCGGCTGCAGATGATGCAGCGGCCGGTGATATTCCCCTTGAAGAGCGGCTGATCGAGGATCATTTGAAGCGCTCCGGACTGGGCGCCGTCGCCGAGGCGGCGCGCGCCAAGGCCCGCGAGGTCTTCCGGGACGATCCGGCCGACGCCGACGGATGGGTCGGCCAGTGGCGGCGGGCAGCTCGCCATTTGACCCAGCTCACGGCCGATCCGGAGGAGCTGAAGCGGGCCGAGGAAGCCCTGGCGGAGGACCTGAGTGAGGAAAATCTGCGGCGGTTGCAGGCCATCCTGGACCGCATGCGACGGGAAAGCGCAGACCATGGGGCAGGCTAAGGATAGCTGGCTTGCGGCGGAATAAGGGCTTCCCCCTATCGCTGCTTGCGCTTAAGCCCCATATAGTAGAAGGGTAGTTTGCGGGGCCCGCCCTTCCCGCCTCCCCTTCTTGCAGCCAAATTCACGGCCAGATCGGCCGTTCTATCTGTTTGTCGCATCCAAGGATTAGTAATGGCGACCAAAACCGCAACCGTAGCCCAGCCCGAAGTCACCGATGCCCGCGAAGAGGGGCCCGATGCCCCCCTGCTCGACACGCTCGGAGCCGAACTCAAGAAGCTGGTTCAGAAGGGCAAGGAGCGGGGCTACGTCACCTACGACGAGCTGAACGCCGCCCTGCCGCCCGACGAAGTGTCCTCCGAGCAGATCGAGGACACGATGGCCATGCTGTCCGAGGCTGGCGTCAACGTCGTCGAGGCCGAGGAGCAGGAAGACACCACCGCCAACCCAGCCGAGCCGGCCAAGACCGCCGTGGTCGCTGCTGAAGCGACCGGCGAGGATGAGGAGCTCGGCCGGACCGACGATCCCGTCCGCATGTACCTGCGCGAGATGGGCAGCGTCGAGTTGCTGAGCCGCGAAGGCGAAATCGAGATCGCCAAGCGCATCGAGGCCGGCCAGGACAAGATGATCGGCGGCATCTGCGAAAGCCCCATGACGATCACGGCGCTGCTGCACTGGCGCGACGCGATCAACGAGGGCCGTATCCTGCTGCGCGACGTCATCGATCTCGAAGCGACCCAGGGCGGCGGCGCGCCCGGCGAAGGCAAGGGCGCCATGCCGGCGGCGACTGCGCCTGTTGCCGCCGCTCCCGCAATGCCGCGTCCGGCAATGCCGAAGCTCGTGCGCCCGCCCGCTCCGCCGGCCGCCGGACCCAATGGCGAAGGCGGCGCCGAAGCCGCGCCGGGTGAAGGCGGCGAGGAAGACGATGAGAACGCGCTGTCGCTCTCGGCGCTCGAGGAGAAGCTCAAGCCCGAGGTCCTGCGCACCCTCACCAAGATCTATAAAGTCTACATGGAAATGTCGAAGGTGCAGAACCGGCGCCTGTCGACTCTCGCTCGCGGCCAGAAGCCGAGCACGGAATTCGAGAAGAGCTACGAGAAGCACCGCAAGAAGATCGTCGAGCTGGTGCGCACGGTGCACATCAACGCCAACCGCATCGAACAGCTCAAGCTCTCGCTTTACGACCTCAACCGCAAGCTGATGCTGCTCGAAGGCAAGCTGATGCGTCAGGCCGAGACCTTCCGCATCCCGCGCCAGGACTTCCTCGACAATTATCTCACGCACGAGATCGACCCCAACTGGCTCGAAAAAGTCGGCAAGCTGTCGGGCCGGGGCTGGAAGGATTTCGCCAAGAAGCGTGCGCCTGAGATCGAGAAGATCCGCGCCGAGATCAGGGAGATCTCGGATCACGCCGGTGCACCGATCTTCGAGTTCCGCCGCATGTGCAAGACCGTCCAGGACGGCGAGCGCGAAATGATGCGAGCGAAGAAGGAGATGATCGAGGCCAATCTGCGTCTCGTGATCTCGATCGCCAAGAAGTACACCAACCGCGGCCTGCAGTTCCTGGATCTCATCCAGGAAGGCAACATCGGCCTGATGAAGGCGGTCGACAAGTTCGAGTATCGCCGCGGCTACAAGTTCTCGACTTACGCGACCTGGTGGATTCGTCAGGCCATCACCCGCTCGATCGCCGATCAGGCGCGCACCATCCGTATCCCGGTGCACATGATCGAGACCATCAACAAGCTGGTGCGCACCAGCCGCCAGATGCTGCACGAGATCGGCCGCGAGCCGCAGCCCGAAGAGCTGGCCGAGAAGCTCGGCATGCCGCTCGAGAAGGTGCGCAAGGTCCTGAAGATCGCCAAGGAGCCGATCAGCCTCGAGACCCCGATCGGCGACGAGGAGGACAGCCACCTCGGCGACTTCATCGAGGACAAGAACGCCGTGATCCCGCTCGAAGCGGCGATCCAGGGCAACCTGCGTGAAAGCACGACGCGGGTGCTGGCGACGCTGACGCCGCGCGAGGAGCGCGTGCTGCGCATGCGCTTCGGCATCGGCATGAACACCGACCACACGCTGGAAGAAGTCGGCCAGCAATTCTCGGTTACCCGTGAACGTATCCGCCAGATCGAAGCCAAAGCGCTGCGCAAGCTGAAGCATCCCAGCCGCTCGCGGATGCTGCGTTCGTTCCTCGACCAGGGCTGAGGACGGGCGTGGCCACAGGCCTTCGCGAGTTCGCGGCGCGCGAACTCGCCGCGGACCGGGCCGTCCATCTGCTCGGCATCGCGCTCGGCGTCACCGGCGCCATAGCCATCATCGTCATCGCCGCCGCGATGCGTCGGCTGAACGATCTGCCGCCCGTTCTGATCTACGCCGCAGGCCTGTTGGCGATGTTGGGCTGCTCGGCGGCCTACAACATGTTTCGCACCAGCCGCTGGCGCGACTGGCTACGCCGCTTTGACCATGCCGCGATCTTCGCCATGATCGCCGGCACCTACACGCCCTTCACCCTGCTTGGTCTCAAGGGCACTTGGTCAATTGCCCTCACGGCCGTGATCTGGGCCGTAGCGGCGATCGGCATTGCCATCAAACTCCTGAAGCCGGACCGCATCGAGACCGTCTCGATCGGCCTCTACCTTGCCCTGGGCTGGATCGGCGTCGTGGCGGCGGGACCGTTCATAGAGGCTTTCGATCCCGTCACCCTCAGCCTGCTGGCGGCCGGAGGCATCCTCTATTCGTCAGGGGTCGTCTTTCACCTCTGGCATCATCTGCCCTACCAGAATGCGATCTGGCACGGCTTCGTCCTCGCCGCAGCGGCAGTCCACTACGCCGCCGTGGTCGGAGTCGTCGTCGAAGCCTGACCGCTCACTCGCGATCGGCGATCCGGACCAGCGAGGGCAGCAACTCGCTCACCGTGAGATGAAGCTGGCGAACCTCCTCCAGGACAGCCGCGAGGTTCTCCTGCACGGCTGCACAGTGACGCGACGCTTCGCTGCGGACGTCGTCCAGCCCTGGATCGATCCCATACGGATGGCCGAGGGTACGACTGCATTCCGTCAGGACGTGCAGAAGTGCGGTCGGCGCATCGGGCTTGCCAGCCGGATGCATGAAGTCGCGGGCGGCGTGTTCGATCCGTTCCAACGCCGTGACAAGGCCATCCACCTCCATAGGCGTCTCCCTGGTCATCAACGAGATGATGTGATCAGGAAGATGCTGGCACCGTGCAGCCTTGGACACAAGGCGCTGCGAGCAGGAAAATGCACAAACTTCATTCCATCAGCCCGGCGAGCCACGATTCCTGCCGACGCAAAAACGCCTCCAGTCGCACTTCGTAGTCCACGACGACGGCACTCTTCACAGAGCGCCGCGCCGCCAACGCCCGACGCCAGGCCTGGACCTTGGGAAGATCGGTGAAAGTGCCGAGATCGACGAAACGGTCGAACACGTCGAAGTAGCGAAAAGCCGGCGCAAACACGGCATCGACGAGACTGAAGTGCTCACCGCCGAAATATGGTCCTCGGTCGAGCACGGCTTCGAGTCGCCGGAACTTGTCACGAAGAGATAAGGCTTTCGCATCGAAGGCCGCACGATCCGGCGTCGTCTCGAGCGTCCAGATGTCGGCCAGGATCGACGAGCCTACCTCCATCCAGGCGCGATGACGGGCGCGGACCAGCGGCTCGGCCGGGTGCAACCGTGGCGCCTGGGTTTCCTCCAGGTACTCGACGATGACAGCGCTTTCGAACAGCACCTCGTCGTCCACCTGCAGGAGCGGCACCTTGCCCAGCGGCGAGATCGCGTCGAACCAGTCGGGCTTGTTCGCAAGATCGACATCGCGCCGCTCGAACGGCACGCCCTTCTCGGCAAGCGCGATCGCCGCGCGCTGCACATAAGGGCAGAGATCGAAGGAAACCAGGGTCAGCATGGGCAGCCTCCATAAAGATGCATTTGCATCTAAATGGGTTCCACATCTTCGTTTGTCAATATTGATGCACATGCATATATCTGTAATCTGTGCCCATGCCTGCCCCCACCTTCTCGCCGTCCGAGCCGATCGTTCGCGCCTGGGCTCGTCTGGAGCGCGCCCATCGCGCCGCGCAAACCACTGTCGAAGCACGCCTCAAGGAGGCCGGCCTTCCGCCGCTCGCCTGGTACGATGCTCTGCTCGAACTGGAGCGCGCCGGGCCGACCGGGTTGCGCCCCTTCGAGCTGCAGCGCGAGATGCTCTTCGCCCAATACAATCTCTCACGCCTGATCGATCGCCTGGCCGCAGCAGGCTATGTCGCCCGCGCGGCGAGCGCGGAAGATGGCCGCGGCCAGGTCCTGACGATCACCCGCGAGGGCCGAGCAATACGGAAGCGGATGTGGCCCGTATATGCCGCCGCCATCGAAGAGGCGGTCGGCCGGCATCTCTCTTCGGCCGAAGCGGCGACGCTGGCCGATCTGCTTGGCCGGCTCTACAGTCGACCGGCTTCATGATGGATGGGGATATCGGGCGAAGATGAAGGACATCGTCGAAGAGCTGCGGGCGCAATGCCACGAACATGAAAGCGACGCGAGATGGCAGGCCGCGGCCGAAATCGAACGCCTGCGGCAGGCCCTTGCTGCCACCTGGCAGCCGATGGCCAGCGCGCCGAAGGACGAAGGCCCCCTGCTGCTTTTCTGCCCCGGACTTGCCGGACATGTCGCCGATGAGATCGTGGTCGGCACCTGGCGCTTCGACGAGAACCGGCGCTCGCTCGGCTACTGGGTGAGCGACGTTGGCCAGCTCGATCCCGGCTTTGCCGAGACGGGCCCCTGGATCGAATATCGCGAACTGCAGCCGGAGCAGTGGACCCGGCTTCCCGGGCGTCCCTCCAAATCAAAGTAGCGCTCGAAGAAAAGGCGGCCATCAGGGCCGCCTTTCCTTTGGATGCATGTCGAGTTCAGGTGCGTGGCGGCAACGGAACCCTGGCATCCGTCAGCAGCTTGACCAGCGTCGGAATACCGCCCGCATAGTCGCCGGCATCGCACTTGGCGATCGCCTGCGGCCCCGGGCCGGATGCATCCGTCCGGTCGTAGTCACGCCATTTGGCCGCGAGTGCCCGGCAGTAGGCAGCATCGTCCATGGGTCTCGCCGCCATCGTCGCGCCATCGATAACGATTTCGACACGACGGTTCTGCGGCTCACGAACGTTATCGCCGGTCTGTACCAGCAAGCCCTGCTCGCCACGGCCGATCACGGAGATTGCCGCATCCGGAACACCTTCCTTCACCAGCGCAGCTTTCACCGCATTGGCGCGGCGCAGGGACAGCGCCATGTTGTACTGGTCGGAGCCCGACGTATCGGTATGACCTGTCGCCGTGATGCGGGCGCTCGACCTCGTCTTGAAGGTGGTTGCCGCTTGCTGAATCGTGTTCAACGCTTGTGCCGACAGGTTCGAACGATCCCAATCGAAGAACACCATGAACGATGGCGGAGCAACGACGGGAGCCGCCGGCGGCGCCGTCGTGGCAGTCTGGGGTTCGTCACAGGCACTCAGCAGAATGGCGGCCGCAGCGACCGCCATCAGTTTCTTCAGCATCGTCCTTCTCCCCTTGGCTACGATAGCCAAAGGGATCATGGGCGCCGCTCAAGGCACCCGCAACTACCGCGCGTGATAGTGATCGATTGTTCGCATCGAGTGAAATTTCACACCGTCCGAACTCGACGCCACATCAGCCAGAGCCGTCAGGCTGCGAGCTTGTAGAGCTCGGCGACATTGTCCCGCAGAATCCGCTTCTTCAGTTCCGGGGTCAGATGAGCGGTCTGCTCGGCGATGACGTCCTGACTCCACGGCCAGGTCGAATCGCTGTGGGGGAAGTCGTTCGCCCACATGAGCTGGTTGGGCGCCATGCGGTCGGCAAACTGGAACGCCGTCCAGTCGTCCTGGAAGGTAAGCGCGATATGGTCGCGGAAATACTCCGACGGCAGTCGCGCCAGCTCCTTGCCCTTCATCCAGTAACGGTGCCGCTTGTAGGCGTGGTCCATGCGATACATGAAGTGCGGCGCCCAGCCCGCGTCGGCCTCGACACAGACCACGCGCAGCTTGGGATGCCGCTCGAAGACGCCGCTGTAGACCAGCATGCCCATGATGTCCTGGCAGCCGCGGATGATCGAGAGGAAGCCGTTGATCTTGGGTCCACGCGGCTTCGTCAGCGAGTTGTCGCCGCTCGACGTCAGGATGTGAAAGGAAAGCGGCATCTCGAGCGCGACCGCGGCTTCCCAGAACGCGTCGTAGGCCTCGTGGTCATAATCATGCTCACCGGGATTGCCCGGCATCATGACGCCGCGAAAGCCCATCGCCTTGATCTGTTCCAGATCGGCAATGCCTTCCTTGATCGTCCGCATCGCCGTCTGGCCGAGCCCTACCAGTCGGTCGGGCGCATGCGCGCAATAGGTCTGGAGCCAGCGATTGTAGGCGTCGAAGCAGGCCTTCTTGTAGTCGAAGTCGGGATGGTTGCAGATCAGCATGCCGACCGTGGGATAGATGATCTCGGCGGCGACGCCGTCGCGGTCCTGGTCGGCAAGGCGCGTGCTCGGATCCCAGCCGCTGCGATGGAGGTCGTCGAATTTCGCACCGCCGATCCGGATGTCCTTGGGGGCCACGCCGGCGGCTGCAACCAGGCCCATGGGTACCGGCGTCTTCATGCCGTCGACGATGTAGATATCGCCCATGCCTTCCTTGTGGGCGATATGCGGCGCCCGATCCCGCCAGGCGGGATCGATATGGTCGATATAGCAATTGGGCGGTTCCGTAATGTGCGAATCAGCGGAGATCGGGCGCCATTCCATAGGGGATTTCCTCCTGTGTTCGTTGGCAAAATGGTAGGCAGAGCCCGGCCGGCGCGGCAAGCCGCCGCGCGACGTCCGTTTCGGCCGGCGGCAGCGGTTGAATGGCCTCCGGCGCTGTGGCATACCCCGCCCCGCACGCTGCCGTAGCTCAGTGGTAGAGCACTCCCTTGGTAAGGGAGAGGTCGACAGTTCAATCCTGTCCGGCAGCACCATTTCCCAAGCCGCCAAGTGCCCCCAGCCGACGATTTATCGATGGCGCGCGCAGCGTGCAGGCTGTGGATGACGACGGCGTCTTGCCCACCGTCCTCCACGAAAAACTACGAGCCTCCGCGGAACTTGGTGGGCAAGTTGGAGCAGTCGTTCGACGCTTGTTCTGCGGCGCAGTCTGCGGCGTAGCGATCTAGGGGCACTGCCACCAAGAGCATTTAGGCGGCGGTCATCGAAGGTAATGCAGTGCGGCGTAGCCATTGGCCGAAGCCGGCATCCGCCCCCCTCGCCCGTGCAGAACGCCACCTCGAAGCGTCCGTGGCTGACCTTCCAGACCGTTTAGTCCTTGCCAATCGTCCGCTTCTTGCAACGATAAATCTATCGTCGGCTCGGATTGTGAGCGTCGGCGGCTGAGAGACAGCGGCATAGCTCAAGTGTCCCGCGCTCCCGCTCCCGCTACGTGCTCGGACGAAGAGCTGATTGAACAAAGTCGGCGAATCTTTCGCGAAAGGACCGACCGGCCTTTCGATGGATTCGAGGTTTGGGACGGCGCCCGACGAGTGCACGTCCAACCCGAGAAGGTTGAGGATCGGCAATCGAAGTGACCGCCGGTTTGGCAAGAGGTGCCACCGAACTCGCTGGCAATCTACAGGCGCACAATGAATGGTGTGACAGCGCGCGCATGCTGTTGCAGGGGCACCAGTCTCAGCCCTCCGGCTACCATTCGAACCGCCACGAGAGCGCCGAGCCGACGATGAACTGGTTGCGCGAGCCGGCCGGCCCCTGCACCAGAGGGGAGTTCGCAGCCACATCCGCCAAGTAGTTGTAGCTTCCGAAGACCACGAAGCTGAGTTTCTCGTTGATCCGCCACAATGCGCTCGCGCCTGCTCCCACACTGCGCAGTCCTGCCGCGGGATAGTACTGTGCGTAGCCCGAATTGAAGGATTGGGTCGCATTGATGCCAAAGTATGCCTGATTAAACGTCGAGTCCGTTACGGACAGCCGAGGCCCGCCCGACAGGAACACCGAGTCGCTCAACCGAAACTTTCCGTCGAGCAGCGCGTCGAAGACAAGGCCGTTACTGCCCCCAAGTCCGCGACGGAGTTCGATCTTCGCGGCGAACCAAGGTTGGTCGTAACGCAGGAAACCACCACCCTCCACCGTGAACGGCACAGTTCCCGTGCCGTATAGGCCCGGCCCGTCCCAGTCGTTGCGAGGAAAGCGGTAACGCAGGATCGGGCCTGCCTTGAAGCCTGCCACATCGACAAGTGTCGCGCCGACGCCATCCCGTGCAGAGATGAAAACGGTGTCGCGCTTGTAGCGGAGATCGAGGTTCGGCACGGGGAGAACGCGATACCACGCCCCACCCTCGAACCATGGAGCCATCACCACTCCCGGCCCGATGTCGAACGTCCAGTCGCGCGGCGGCGGTCCGGCCGGTTCGCTCCCGATTGACGATGGCTGCGCGAGAGCACCGACATTCAGCAGCACAAACGCGGCTAGCAAAGCAGCAAGTCTAAGCATGAGAACCCCTTTTGAGGGGATACGGCCGATCTTCTCCTTCGGATCACACGCAATGACTTCTTGCGCGGTGTCGGCCGCCTGGATCATGGTCTCGGACTTTTCCTCGAGCGCGCAGCAGCACGATCACGCCCGGCTTGGCCGGCACCTGAGCGAACGAGCGGTTCGCCGATGGCGTGCGAAGAAGCCCTGGCCGAAGGAACCTTCGGACACCTCGTCCGATCTCGGCGCTATTTTCTCATGGGGGAAGCGGCCAGAATTCTGCGCGATCCGTCCTTTTGCTTCGTGTCGAGGACGGCGCCCCTCGACATGCCGAATTTTTGGCCCATTTAGGTAAGCATATTGGTGGGCAAGACGCTAAGCCTTTGATATAGCAACGCCGCCTTTTCCCTTGGTAAGGGAGAGGTCGACAGTTCAACCCTGTCCGGCAGCACCAGCGCACCCTTGCCCTAATCGAGGGAAGCGGGCTTTCTAAGGGTGTGGAAAGCAAATCCGGAATGGCACAGGCCAATAAATTCGCATGGGTCGGGGTGGTAGCGATTCTCGCCGCCGCCGCTGGTGCCGTCTTGATGACGGGAGTCTCCGACGGCCAGATCGGCAACGCCCAGAACAGGGGCGAAGTGAGCGGCCCGCTGATTTCGCGCGGCTATACCGAGGCGCCCGCCGGAACGGCGGTGATTGCCGGAGATCCGCTGGGCGGCGACATAGTGCTCGAATTGAGGATTGCCGAAGGCCAGGAGGTCAAGCGCAACCAGATCGTGGCCGTGCTCAACAACTATCCTACGGCCGACATCGACGTGCGCCGCCGTGAAGCCGAACTCACCAAGGCCCAGCAGCAGCGCGAGACGATGGTCTCGGGCTACCGCACCTCGGAGATCGCCCAGCAGGAAGTGTCGGTGAAGGCCGCCTCGGAAGAGAGCCGCCTGAAGGACCTCGAACTCTCGCGGTCGAGCGCGCCGCCCGACCAGAAGCAGCTCCAGTCCACGATTGCCCAGCAGAGCCTCGAACGCGAGCAGGCCAAGCTCAAGTATTTGAAGGACGTGCTGGCCGCCGACCTGGCGCAGATCGAATCCGAAATCACCATCATCAAGGCCCGGCTCGACGCGGCGAAGCTCGAACGCGAATCCTCGCTGGTGCGGTCGCCGCTCGACGGTGTCGTGGTCGATATCTACACGCGCGCCGGCGAGCGCATCTTTCCTTACAAGGGCATCGCCAAGATCGTCGATCTCAACCAGATTCGCATCTTCGCCGACGTCGACGAGATCCATCTGCGCAGCCTGAAGCTCGGCGGCAAGGTCGAGTTCACCTTCCAAGGCAGCCGGACCGCCCATATCGGCACGATCGTCCGCACGCCGCTCACGATCAAGCGGAGCAAGCGCTCCGAGGCGGATCTCGGTGAACAGAACACCCGCCTGGTCGAGGTCGAGATCAAGCCCGACAATCCGTCGAGCATGCCGTTGATGCTGGGCCGGGAGGCCCGCGTCACCTTCGAATAGCCGCCTCGTCCCTGCGCGAGCCGGCATATTCATAGGCGATGACGCCTACGAGGACGATGAGGCCGATCAGGCGCGCCACGACCAAGCCGCCGACCCAGTCGTCGATGACCTCCGGGAAGGTCAACGCGATGCCTGCCAGCGCCACGACAGTGCGCGTGCCCAGGCCGAGCGGCCGCCACAGATGGCCTTGGGCTGCGATGGCGAGCGCCAGGATGCCGCCGGCCGCGCCCAGCGTGACCCAGGGGATCCAGACCCAGCTCATGTTCTTCGGCACCTCCAGCAGGAGGCCGATGCCGATCGGGTCGAGCACGAAGATGAACGGCACCAGGAAGGCTGGCAGCGCGTACTTCCAGCTCTGCAAGGTGGTGACGTAGGGGTCGGCGCGGGTGAGCGTCGCCGCAGCGAACGGCGCCAGCGCCGTTGGCGGCGACACTTCCGAAAGCACCGCGTAGTAGAAAATGAACATGTGGGCGGCATAGTCCGGGATGCCGAGCTTGATCAGCGCCGGGGCCGCGATCACGGCGCACATGATGTAGGACGCCGTCACGGGCACGGCGAGGCCGACCACCCACACGATCAGCGCCGTGTACATTGCGGTCCAGAAGACCGAACCGCCGGCGAGGTCGATCACGATCGACGAGAACTTGAGCGCCAGGCCCGTCTTGGTGATGACGCCGACGATGATACCGGCGCAGGCACAGGTTGCCGCGACACCCAGCGCCTGGATCGAGCCGTCGGCCAGCGCGCGGAACAGCTTGCCCGGCCACAGCGCGGTATCGCTGCGCAGGTAGCTCACCAGGATGGCGAGCAGAATGGACCAGAACACCGCATAGGTGGCCGAAAAGCCCCACACCATCAGAACGACGACGGAGATCAGCGACGTGAAATGGAAGCCGTAGCGGGTCAGAAGCTGGCCCATGGTCATGTCGACGGCTGGATCGACGGCGCGCAGCCCGTACTTGCGCGAATCGATCTCGGTCATCACCAGCAGGCCGAAGTAGTAGAGGCAGGTGGGGATGAGCGCCATCCGCACGATGTCGAGGTACGACATCTTCAAATACTCGGCGATCAGGAACGCCGCGGCGCCCAGCACCGGCGGCGACAGGATCGCGCCGAGACCGCCCGCGGCCAGTAGGCCGCCTGCCGCCGATTTTCCGTAGCCCGCTTCCTTCATGATCGGCCACGCCACGGTTCCGATCGTGACTGTGGTCGCCACGCCCGAACCCGAGGGTCCGCCCAGCAGGAACGAGGAAAGCACGACCGCGCGGCCCGCCGCGTTCGGCTGCCCCTTCATGGCGCGCAGCGAAAAGTCGATGAAGAAGCGCCCGGCGCCGGATGCCTGCAGGATCGCGCCGAAGATGGTGAACAGCACGATCAGCGTCGCCGACACATCGATCGCCGAACCGAAGATGCCGTTCAGCGTCATGTAGAGCTCGGCGATCATGTCGGAGAGCGGATAGCCCTTGTGCGTCCAGGGCGCCGGCAGATAGTTGCCCCACATCGCATAGGCCAGGAACAGCAGCGAGAGGATCGGCATGATCCAGCCGGTGGCGCGGCGCGTCGATTCCAGCACCAGCAGGATCAACAGGCCGCCGATCAGCAGATCGGTGTGCGTCGGCGACACATAACGGTCGAGGAAGTCGTCGGAAGCGCTGAGATCGGTCCAGGTGCCGCCGGTCATCATGTACCAGATGACGACGATCACCAGGCCGGCGGCAACGATGTCCCAAGGCGCGATCCTGTTGCGCCAGCTCTTCACCGCCGGAAACAGCAGAAAGACCAGGGAGAGCGCAAAGGCGACGTGGATTTCGCGCAGAGACTGGGTGTCGACGGTCGAAGCAGCCGCATAGAGGTGGAACAGGGTCATCAGGAACGCGATGAAGGTGAGTACCTTGCCCCACCAACCCACGAACCTGTTGATTGCCCCATCTTCTTGCTCGATGAGTTCCTCGACTTTGCGTCGTTCCTCGTCGCTCAGCAGCTCGGCCTGAACCGTCATGTTGCCCCTACCCCAAATGGAAACGGGGCCCCCACGATCTCGGGAGCCCCGCTCAGTATCGAACCTCGTTACGAGAGCTTGATGCCCTTCTCGTTGAAGAACTTGATCGCGCCCGGATGGAACGGCACCGACGAATTGGCGGTCTTCTGGTTCTCGGGCGTCATGTCGGTCGAGGCCTTGTGGGTGGCCATGAGGTCACCGTGGTTTTCCCACAGGGTCTTGATGATGGTGTAGGCCTGATCGTCCTTCATCGAGGCCGGCACGACCAGGATGTTCCAGATCGCGATGACGGGCACCGCGGCATCCTGGTTCGGATAGGCCTTGGCCTTGATCTCGCTGGCCGCGAAGACCGGGCCGTACTTCTTGTTGAGGGCCGGCACCAGGTCGGCCGTCGGGATCAGCTTGATCTTGATGCCCTGCGTGGCCGCAAGGTCGGTGATCGCCGCGACCGGCGGGCCGCCGTTGAAGAAGTAGCCGTCGAGCTTGCCGTCCTTCATGGCGTTGGTGCTCTCGGCCGGCGACAGGCGCTCGCGCTTGATGTCGGAGAGCTTGAGGCCGAGTTCATCGATGATGCGCAGCGCCATGACTTCCGAGCCGCTGACCGGCGCGCTGGTCGAAATGCGCTTGCCCTTGATGTCGGAAAGCTTGTTGATGCCCGTCCCTTCCATGGTCACGAAATGTACCAGGTTGGGATAGACGACGCAGAGCGTCCGCGAGTCGACGGGCTTGTCCTTGAACTTGTCGAGCCCCTTGATGGCGTCGTAGGCCGTATCGCACTGGGTCAGCGCCATCTGCGCCTTGCCATCGCGAATCATGTGCATGTTCGCGACCGAACCTGCCGTCGCTTCGGCGGTGACTGCCCAGCCCGGCACTTTCTTGCTCAGGATGTTCGCCATCGCTCCGCCCAGCGGATAGTAGACAGCGCCCGTGGTGCCTGTGGCGATCGAGAACTGGGCCTGTGCCGCAGCGGGAAGTGCCCAGCCTGCGGTAAGACCCAGCGCGCCCGCGGCCGATCCCGCGGCCACGAATTGACGTCGCTTCATTTATTTCCTCCTGTTCACCCAACTCCCCAATGCGGCCGGAACAAACCACGGCTGGTGCTGCGAGGCAACATTCGGTCATTGTGTTAAAAGGCCACTGCCGTCGCAGTTTCGTTTGCGGCCAGCGGGGGAGAGTATGAGAATCGCTGCAATTCTGGTGATTTCTGCCGCTTTGTGCGGTGCAACCGAGCTCGCGGCTCAGCAGCGCCGGCCTGGCCCGCCGGGCTTTCAGGTCTGCAATCAGACGGCGAGCGAAATCGAAGTCGCCAAAGCCGTGAACACCGGCGCGACCGAAAACGGCCAGCCGATCATCATTTCCGAGGGGTGGTACAAACTTCCGCCCGGCGCTTGCACGATGTTGTGGCAGGCGCCTCTCAGGTACCTCTCCTACCTTGTCTATGCGCAGGACAAACGGTCGGGCCGGGAATGGGGCGGCGCCGTACCGCTCTGTATCAGCCCCCACGCCTTCACCATCCGCTCCGACAAGTGCGGATCGGGCTACGAGCGCCGCATGTTCACCCAGGTAAACATGGGCAGCGAACGGACGTCATGGACGCACGTTTTCCACCCGTAGCTATGGTGCTGGCCGATCGAGGAGCCGTCCTAGCGCGTCGACCACCTCGGCCGACTGGAACGGCTTGTCGAAGAAGGGCCGGTCGTTGTGCCTGAGGGGCATCAGAGAGGCTGACCGTCCCGACGCAAAGACAAAGGGGATGCGTAGAGCCGCCAGCGCATCGGCTACCGCAAAGACCAGCTCGTTGTTCTTCAGGCGGATGTCGAGGATCGCCGCATCGATGGCCTGATCGGCCATTGCAGCGAAGGCAGCACTTGTGGATACCGCTGGCCCGGCAACGATGGCCCCGACATGCGCCAGCGCCATCCGCAAATCGAGGCCAATTGCCGGATCGTCTTCGACGACCAGCACGGTACGTCCTTCCAGGCTGCTCAAACTCAGGACCTCTCTGCAGCGACGCCATTCCATAACGAACAGGGCGGATTATGGCTCCATCGGGGAGCCGATGTGCGTTCTTTGTGCCGGGTCGGCACCCGGACGCCCCGAATCACGCCCCTTAAAAGGGAACTCGCCTCCGAACGGCACGTTGCTTGGCTGAACCACGAAGGAGCCGAGACAAATGCCGACCGCACAGATGCGGATCAGTGTCGAGGAGCAACGTCTTCTACGCGCCTTGTCCGTCGGACAGGCAGTAAAGCTGCCTTCTGCGCATCGGTTGCGCCTGGAGTTGCTCGGCTTGCTGCGCGATGGCCCGACCGGCCCCAGACTCACCACCCTGGGTCGCCGCCACGCGGAGGCTGCCCTGACCGATGACGAAACCAAGGGAAAGGTTGTGGACGCGCCGGCTGCTCCCGTCAAACGGGATCGCCTGGGGCGCCGGCTGCCGCATGGACGATCCCTGCCCTTCTGATCCCGTATCCCTCCAACCTTCGTCCAACTGACGACGGATCATCTTATGAACTCAAGACGTGCCTTTCGCCCTACGTTCGCTACGGAACCGACTGAACCTCAGTCGCCGACCTACAGTCATCTCGCTCCGATGACCGCCCAACCGGATACGCGAGACAATCACTGCCGGGCCCCGAAGAACAACGAAGAAACAGCCGTAGTGACGTCCGTCTTCGAGCCTAAGAATCACTTTCTGGCAGCACTGCCGGCATCGGATCTCGCGATGATAAGCGGCCTGATGTCCTTTCATCGCCTGCCCCAGGGCTTGGTCCTGCACGAGCCCGATCAGCGCGTTGAACACGCCTATTTCGTAGAAAGCGGGATGATCTCGCTCGTCGCCTCCATGCAGGATGGTGCCGCGATCGAGACGGCGACGCTGGGTCGCGAGGCCATCCTCGGTGCGCTCGCCGCGTTCGGCAATCATCGTGCCACCGCGCGGGCCGTCGTGCAGATCGACGCAACCGCATGGCGCCTGCCTGTCGCCGACCTGCGCAACCTCACCGAACGGAGTCCGGCGCTGCGCAAGATGACGCTGCTCAGCAGTGAATTGATGATGGCGCAGATGCAACAGACCGCGGCTTGCAATGCCCTTCATTCGGCTGAGCGCCGGCTATGCCGCTGGATCGTCCAGGTGCAAGACCGTATCGGCGACGACGTGATTCGCCTGACGCACGATTTTCTTGCCCAGATGCTGGCGGTTCGCCGCCCGACGGTGAGCTTGATCGCCTATCAGTTGCAGCAGGCTGGCCTGATCCGCTACCAGCGCGGCCGCA
Organism: Reyranella massiliensis 521; assembly: GCF_000312425.1. GTDB lineage: Bacteria > Pseudomonadota > Alphaproteobacteria > Reyranellales > Reyranellaceae > Reyranella > Reyranella massiliensis. Next base: position 3,404,010 of record NZ_HE997181.1, read on the forward strand.
TCACCGTCCTAGACCGCGCCGCCCTGGAACGCAGCGCCTGCGAATGCGTCGGCGTGCTGCGGGAAAAAACACTGAAAATCGTCAACGACGCCAGCTTTTAGGCTAACGACCAACCGACACTATTCGCTCGGCCGGTTGGTGAAGCGCGCGTTGCCGAGGCCCGTGCCGATGGTGAGCACACCCCATCGGCCGACATCTTCCATGTTAGGCACTTCGCTGAGGCCCTGCACCACGGCGTCGTTGTGAATCAACACCGTCGGCTGGTGACCGTCGATGCGCGGCAGCCTCCCTGCCAACGTCGCATCAAGACGAAAGCCTTCCTCCTCCCAGTTGCCCGGCAGATTCTGCCCGCCGTTCAGGATCGAGCCGTGCTCGTCGATCAGACCCGGACAGCCGATGCCGACAAAAGGCGCGACCTTGAGCTTTGCGTCGGCTGCGCGTTCCATCAGACTGGTTACCATCTCCGCCAAACGCTGGATGGCTTCCTCGCGGTCAGGCTCGTCGTCGCGGTGCCGCCAATGCTGCGACTTCCAGACGGCGGCCTTGGAGACATCGCCTTTGCGCATCTTCAGTTCGACGATGCCGGCCCTGATGTTCGTGCCGCCGATATCGACCGCCGCGATGGCATCGTGCCCCGCAAGCATCCAGCTTGGTGCGAGTTGGACGGCACCGATCAGCCCCGCTTCGTCGGGGTGGTTGGAGATGGGCCGCAGCTCGACCGTCGTGCCTTCGCCTGCGAGGATGATCTGGGCACGTCCCATGGAGAGCTGACCGATGTGGCTCGAGCTCAAGCCACCCCCCACGACGATACGTTCTGTCCCACGCCAATCCTCGAGGCGCAGGAAGCGGCGCACTACCGTGGCCAGCTCATGGGCGAATTCCTCGACGGCTGTATGCACGAGGCCCGCCGCGACGGTTTCGTCGCCGGCCAGGGCTTTGTCGAGTTTGGATTTGGAGATCTCGTCGGTCGGCGTATCGCCGAACGGGTCTTCGCCCAATGTCTTCACGAGCCGCTCGCGCCAGTCGTCGAGGATCGCCCGGAAGGCGCGTCCGCTGGCGCGATCCCCGACGAACCCTTCCGAGTCACGCAGCTCTTCGTTGTAGGTATCGACCGTAACCGCAGGCAGGACGCGAGCGCCATGGCTGAGGACGGCGGCGACCGCAGGATCTTTTCCCTGATCATCGAGCTGCCGGCTATCCACCTGATCACCTTCCCTCGCGGCGATATGGGCCGCAGCAGGATAAGAACGAAACACGGCCGCCGGAGTTCCTTGCACCGATCTCTGATAGAATGTCGGATGTGATCGGCATCCCTTTCTGGACGACCCTGCTGCTGCTCGCCTTCGCGTCGGCGGCGGCGGCGCAAAATTCTCGCCCGATACCCGAACTCGGCACGCCGGGCAGCACCTTGCCGCCCCGCACCTTCCCCGGCGCTCCTCCCGCGCCCGGAGCGGCCGGGGCCAGCGACGAGATCAGGGATCCGACGACCGGCTGTGCCGTCGTGAGCATGAACGCCGAACCCAATGTCGGGATCACCTGGTCGGGCGATTGCGAGCATGGTCTGGCGCAGGGCAAGGGCGTGCTGCAATGGACCCGGGATGGCAAGCCTGCGGAGCGCTACGAGGGCGAGATGAAGGACGGGCTCTACGAGGGTACCGGCAAGATCACCTACGCCAACCGCGCGCGCTACGAAGGCGAATTCAAGGCCGGCGAACGGGATGGCCGGGGTACCTACGTCTTTCCTAGCGGCGGCCGCTACACCGGCCCATTCCGCGAAGGCCGCCCCAACGGCCAGGGCGCCTATGTGTGGCCCAATGGCAACCGCTACATCGGCGAATTCAAGGACAACCAGCGTACCGGACGCGGGACGCTGCTGTTCGCCGATGGCGGCCGCTACGAAGGCGATTTCGTCAACGGCAAGATGCAGGGGCGCGGCCTGCGCGTCTGGAACAACGGCACCCGCTACGAAGGCGATTGGTCGAACGACGTCGCCAACGGATATGGCAGGTGGGTGGGAGCCGATGGCCAGGTCTTCTCGGGGGTCTGGGTGAACGGCTGCCACCGCGAAGGCAGCCGGTGGGCGACGGTGGGCGTCACCGCGCAGAGCTGCGGTTTCCAGTAGCGGGCGCAGGCCCTGTTTTCCGCCTGACTGGGACGGTAGAATAACAGCATGCCGACTGTGTCCGCCCCAAGCCTTATCATGGTGCAATTCCTCGAATGGGTGGCTGCCCGGCCGCGCAGCCGAGAAGAGGTCCTGGACGCTTGGCAAAGCTCCTGCCCGCGCTTTCCCGTATGGGAAGACGCACGCGCCGAAGGCTTTGTCTGCCAGAGCGGCGGCGATCGGGGCGAACACAAGGTCGAGCTGACCCCGCTCGGCCGAGCGGCGCTTGCGGCCAGGCTGGGCTAGAACGGCTCCTGCCTCCCAAGATTCATTTCGGGCCCTTATAGTGCGCGCATGACGCTGCAACGCGCTGCTCTGTGGGCGATCGTAGTCGCCGCGACCCTCTTCCTGCTGATCTCAGGCCGTGGCCTCTTGCTGCCGATCGTGCTGGGTATCGTGCTCTGGTACATGATCGACGCCCTGGCCGACACTTTCCGCCAGCCGCGTTTCGGCCGTTTTCGCCTGCCGCAGCCGGTGGCCCTGCTTGCCGCCATCCTGATCATCGGCGGCCTGTTCTGGATCGTCGGCCGCACCATCGGCCGCAATGTCAGCGCCGTTGTCGAGGCGGTGCCCAACTACGAAAACCGGCTCACCCACCTGATCGAACAGGGTGCGCAGCTCATCGGGATGGAGCAGGCGCCTACCCTTTCCGAGTTGTTCGCGCGCGTAAGCCTGGCCGAGACGCTGGGCAGCGTGGCCGCCGCCGCCGCCTCCGTCGTAAGCGTCGCCGGCCTGATCCTGATCTACACGCTGTTTCTTTTCGTCGAGCAGATCCACTTCCAGCGCAAGCTTGCCGCCGTCTTCCACGGCGACGGCCAGGAAGCGCGCGTTCGGGCCGTGCTCGACCGCATCGACCGGGAAATCCGCATCTACATCCGCATCAAGACGACGTTGGCGACGGCCACTTCCGCCCTGGCCTATGTCGTGATGTCGTCGGTCGGCGTCGACTTCGCGGGCTTCTGGGCGGTGATGGTGTTCTTCTTCTACTACATCCCCACCGTCGGCTCGATCCTGGCGATCGTCGCGCCCGCTCTGCTGACCTTGGTGCAGTTCGACCATCTGACGCCGTTTCTGATCGTGCTGTTCGTCTTCGGTACCATCCAGGTCGTGACGGCCAATGTCATCGAACCTGCGATCATGGGCCGTTCGCTCAACCTCTCGCCGCTGGTCGTGATCGTCTCACTCGTCTTGTGGGGTACCATTTGGGGTGTAGTCGGCATGTTCCTCTGTGTACCCATCATGGTGGTGGCGCTGATCGTGTTGGCCCAGTTCGAGACCACGCGCCCGGTTGCCGTGCTAATGTCGGCCGATGGTCACATTCCGGAGTCGAGCCAATGAAAGCCCTGGCACTGCTCCTGCTCCTGATCGCAGCACCCGCCCTGGCACAGACCGGGACGCCCCAACCGTCGCCGGCGCCTCCGACGGGCCCGACACCTCCGCCCGGTCTCGACGTGGCGTACGCCTGCCCGGGTGGCCCGGACTTTTCCGCGCATTTCACCAGCGATGGCGATCTCGCCACCTTGCGCATGCCCGGCGAGCCCGACATCGAGCTGCCGCGGCAAAACACCAATACCGGCTTTCTCTATACCGACGGCTATTACGAACTGCGCGGTCGTGCGCGCGAGGCGACCCTGACGGCGGCGGGACGTTCGATACGCTGTCACGCGGCTGGTCGGCCAGGCGAGCCGCCGCGGACGTTCACCGGCCCGAACAGCACCCTCACCCTGTTTCCCGACGGCACGTTCCGTCTGCGAGAGAAGCGCGACGGCGTCGCCGAGCCGGTCCTCGACCTCGGACAGTGGGCTCAGGAAGTGGATGGCGGCGTTCGCCTCGTGATTCGCGGCGGCGATAATTTGCGGCATGCCTACCGTGAGATCGGGAACGGCAAGTTGATCGACGACAAAGGCGTCGAGCTCACGCTGGCCAACACGCCCGACCTGATCGATGGCAAGTTCCAACTGAGAGGACTCTACCGGGACGCGCAGGACGGCGGCTTGTTCACCGAATGCTTCACCGGGCGCACCTATGGAGTTACGCCCGGCGGCGCCGAGCCCGACCTCGAGCGGGCTTGGACGCAGGCGACGCCGTCACGCGAGGCCAGCCTCTATGTCGAGGTGATCGGCAAGTTCGTCGATCGCAGCGGAGTCGAGGTCGAAGAATTCTTGAGCCTGAAACCCAACGGCGCCTGCCCGCCCTTGCCGACGCGAGGTGCGGCATTGCGCGACACGGAGTGGCGTCTGGTCGAGATCGATGGGGAGAGAGTAACCTTCGACGACTGGCGACGGCGTCCGACGTTGCGTCTTGATGATGAAGGCAGGTTCTCGAGTTCGAGCGGCTGCAACAGCCTTGGCGGCACCTACGAACTCACCCCCGATGGACTGCGCTTCGTCGCCGGCCCGATGACTCTGATGGCCTGCCCGCCTCCCGCGCAGGCCATGGAGCGACGGTTTATCGACGCGCTGAATGCGGTGCGTTCTGCGCAGATCGCGAGCACCGTCCTCGATCTCAGCGACGATACGGGCAAGCGCCGTCTGCGCTTCGAGGCGCGCAGCCGCTAGTCAGGGACCTGCTTCCGGGTCGGCCCGCAAGACCAGCAACCGGCCTTCGTCGTCGATTGCGATACGGAGAAACGCGACGCCGGACGGCGGTGCTCCCGCATCCGCTTTGCCGCCAAACGTCCGGTCGATCTCGTCGAACAGGCGTATGTAGAGTTTCCATTCGGCCATTCCGGGCTCGATGGGTACGCGCGCCGGCTCGTCCCAGTCGAGGGCGCGCACACCGCTCTGCACGACGCGTTCGACCGGCTTGTCCTGCACGAGGGTGGCCTCGAAACGACCGATCGTGGCGGTTCGGGCGTCCTTGTTGACTGGCCGGGCCACCACGGCCAGGCAAATCTGCTCCGGCGAATCCGACGCGACGAACTCCACGGAGCCCCCGTTCATGGTTTCGTCGGGGACATCGTCTACCCAACCCAGCCGTTCGACAATGACGACGCGCCGCTTCTCCATGTCGAAGCGCCATCCCTGCGGGGGATCGAAGCAACGCCGGACGGTACGTGTTTCGCCCGCCGGCGCACGCGCCAGAATTTCGGGCGAGACCTGCGTGTTGGTCTCGGGTTCGGTCGTGCGGATCCTCTGGTCGAACGCGAAAGATCCGGGACGGTCGGGCAGCACCGTGAAAAGGAGCTGGAACCTTACCGTGCGCGATGCATGGCGGAGCGCCAGCGAACCTGTGGTGAAACGCGTTCGCGTGGCCTCGGTCGGAATGACGCTACGCGGCACGGAAAAACGCAGGCGCCCCGGCGTGACGCTCGCCTCGCCGCGCCAGGCGCCGATCGTCAGCACCGGGACGGCGCCGCGGCCTGCCGCCAGATGGAGGCCGACGACTTCGACCTCGACCGGCGGATCGTCGCCATTGGCAGCTGCGAACGGCGGCACGTAGCGCGGCACTGCCGGCTGGGCACGGCCCTCGCCGCCGCCCCGACGCTGGTCGAGACGCAACTCCCCATCGGCCAGCGGCGGCACCGTCTGGTCTGGCGCCAGTTTGAGTTCGGCGGCGGCGTGGCGCGGCGCCACGAAGCTGGGCGTATAGGACAGAATAACAGGGCCATCGCCCGCGGTGGCGAAACGCTCGACCTCGCCCATCGCCTGCGCAGCCACCTGTGCAACAGCCAGTCGTGCGCCCTCGCCCGGACGCTCCAGCGCATCGCGCAAGACAGCATTCAAGGCGTCGAGCACGGCGAAGGACTGCCGCCGACGCTCCGGCAACCGATCGAAGGCACGCTCGCGATGAGCCTCGTCTCGGGCGATCAGCATGTCGGAAAGCTGGCCGGCGACACGAAGGGCATGGAGAAGCTCGACCCGCGCGACGCCATCGGCACGGGCCTGCAAGGCCGCGCGCTCTGTACGCAAGGCGATCAGCTTTTCGTCCACCGTTGGACCGGCAGTGGTCGCGTTTTCGTATAACGGCCACAGGAGGCCAACGGCGAACACCGCCACCAGAATCACAGCAGCTGCAATCGCACGCCACTTGCGCTGCGAATCGGTCCTGGTCGGGCCTGCCGTCATGCGGCGGTTTCTACCATGGCCGCCGGCCGAGGCACCGGCGGCGGATTGTCAGTAGGAAAAGAGCACGGGTAGTGGCGACGTCAGGATGAGATCGCGCGTGACTCCACCGAAGATCATCTGGCGGAGACGGCTCTGCGTATAGGCACCCTTCACGATCAGGTCCGCGCCCAGTGCCTGCGCCCGGTCGATGATCGTCTGGCCTGCCGACTTCGCACCAGCCTTCACATGCTGGCTCGTCACGTTAAGGCCGTGACTCCTCAGCGATTCGGCAATTTCGGCCGAAGTCGGTCCCGGCACCATCGCGCCCTCGACGCTCAGCACCTCGATCGCCTCGGCGCCCGCCATTACCGGCATGGCGAGCGAGATCGCCCGGGCGCTCTCGGTCGAGCCGTTCCAGGCAAAGAGGATACGCTTGCCGACCATGCCGGTCGCGCCCGGCGGCACCACGAGAATCGGCCTGCCCGAGTCGAACAGCGCCGTCTCGAACACGCTTTCCGGCATTTTAGGCAATGCGCCCGGCTGCGGCAGGACGATGAGGTCGTAGGCACGGCCGATCGTGCCGATTGCCGTCGGGCCACTATCGTCGGCGCTACGCCACTCCGACGTAAGGCCGGCCGCACGCTGATCGAACGCCTGCTTCACCGCAGCGACGCGCTGACGCTCCTCGGCATCCTCGGCGAGGCCGCCCCCGATGGGAGCCCCCATGCCGGCATCAGCCCAGGCCATGCTCATCACGCCATACGATGGTGGTTCAAGACCGATCAGACGCGCTCCGAAAGTCCGGGCGATCTTGGCGGCCAAATCGAAAGCGGACGGATCTTCTGCCGTCCAGGCCATTGTCAGAATTGATTTCATGACACGCCTCCCTGTAGGCGAACGATAGCACGAGCTTCGCCGCCGTGCGCGGTGATGATGTTGTTACAATTCCTGCGTTGAAACAGGGTTTGGCGTCAATATCCTGCCTTCGAGAACTTATTCATCGAAGCGGGGCACATACCACCCCTTCCGGCGTTCGGTGCAATCGTTGACGCCGCGGATCAAGAATTTTTTCGTGGAGATTCACTTGCTGCGCATTTTGAGCCGCCTGGTGAAAGGCGAAGAAGGCGTCACCGCCGTCGAATACACGCTCATCGCGTCGCTGATCGCCGTAGCCGCCATCGTCGCCATGAGCCATGTCGGCAACAAGGTCGATCAGCCCAGGACCACCGCCATCCCTCAGTCGACCAGCGCAACCTGATCGACCTGCGGCGCCGGCTGCTGCCGACGCCGCCTTTTCCTCCACTAGACGATCTTCGTAGCCGTCGGCACGATCCAGGCAAAACGGTCGGAAAGCGCGGCGAGCGTAATCTTGTTGAGGTCGGCGGCCGACACCGTGCCGCTGCCCATGGCATCAGGCAGATCGCGCGTGGCGACCGTGTCGGCCGCAATCGTGCACATATAGCCATGGTCGGTCGCGGACCGTACCGTCGCCGAGACGCACATGTGGGTCATGAAGCCGCCCACCAGCAGGTTCTTGCGGCCGAGCGACGTCAGGTGCTTGGCGAGATCGGTGCCGGCGAAAGAATTGGGCAGGCCCTTGTCGATGATTGTCTCGCCGGACCGCGGGGTAAGCTCCTTCACGATCTCGTAGCCGGTCGACGACGGGTTGAATGCCTTGCCCTTCGATTGATGACGAACATGGACCACCGGCGTACCTGCCGCCCGGGCCTTCTCCAGCAAAACGGCCAACGCCTCGACGGCTGGCTGAACGCCGACAAGCGGCAACAAGCCGTCCGTATACTCCCTTTGCGCGTCGATAATCAGAAGAACGCCGTCGGCCGTCGTGGCCGGCGCAGGTTGTACGCCTGACATTTGCAGCATGGTCATCGCCATGTTCGTCCCCCTCACTACGCTACGGTTGTGTAACCCTCGACGACATCAACGTCGAAGGCAATACAATTTTCAAGAATCAAGATGGCAGACGCGACGCCGCTGCGTACAATTTGCATCGACGTCGCTTGTGCTGCGCCGAATCGTGGAAAGAGAAACTGGTCGCCGCCGCGTTTTCGCGCTACGCGACCTTTCAGGCAAATTCGGCCAGCGTTCCACCCCTCTTTTTGTTCAGACTATCATGAAAACGATCATTGTCGGCGGCGGCATCATGGGCCTCAGCACCGCATGGGGTTTGGCCCGCAACGGGCACGAGGTCGAGCTGTTCGAGCAGGGCCCCTTGCCCAATCCGCTTGCGTCGTCGGTCGATCAGCACCGGCTCATTCGCCACCCCTATGGCGACCACGCGGGCTATGCCCGCATGATCGACGAGGCGTTCGTCGCCTGGGACTTGCTCTGGGGTGACCTCGGGCAACGTTTGTACGCATCGACCGGAACACTGGCGTTGACCGGCAATGGCGCGAACTGGGCCGAACGTTCGGCTGCTGTGCTGGCACGTATCGGCAAGCCCATGACCGAGATTGCGGTGGACAAGCTGCCGCGTCGCTTTCCCTTGCTCGATACCAAGGGCGTCGAACACGCTTACTGGATGGAAACCGGCGGCGTCCTGTTCGCGCAGGACATCGTCGGCGCCCTCGTCCGCCATCTTCGCACACGGCCCAATGTTCGGCTGCATACTGATACGCCGGTACGCGACGTCGATCTCGAGCACGGAAGCGTAACCACGGCTGCAGGGGGCAAGCATGCGGCGGATGCGGTCGTCGTCGCTGCCGGTGCCTGGCTGCCTCGCCTGCTGCCGGCCCTGTCCGGGAGAGTCGTGCCATCCCGCCAGGTCGTGATCTACTTCGATCTTCCGGCGGAGCAGCGTGCCGCGTGGGCCACGGGGCCTATGATCATCGACAAGACGGGCGATGTCGGCCTCTACCTCGTGCCGCCCGCCGAGGGGCGGGGCATGAAGATCGGCGACCACGAGTTCAGCCGCAGAGGCGATCCCGATGCTGCCCGCGAGGCCAGCGAAGAGGAGATGCGCCCGCTGCTCGACCGCTGCCGCAGCCTGCTCAAGGGCTTCGAGCACTGGCGCATCGAGCAGCTCAAGGTCTGCTTCTACAGCGTCACCGACGACGAGCGCTTCGTGGTCGAGAAGCACGGCGCACGCGGCTGGGTGATGTCGCCCTGCTCGGGCCATGGCTTCAAGTTCGGCGCCGTGATGGGCCTCGAACTCGCCCGCACGATTTCCGGTGGTCGCGACGCCGCGGCACACGCCAAGTGGGCAGCCGGTCTGGTCGGTGATGCACCAACCTGACAAAATAGGCTGAGACAGGGAGAGATCGACCATGGCCACCGCCAAGCGACGCGCGCCCAAGCGCGGAGACGGTTCTGCGCGCGCTGCATCGAAGAAGGCAACCGGGCTGCGCCAGGGGCTGGCGACCTATGGCGATGCCGGATTTTCATTGTTCCTGCGCAAGGCCTTCATCAAGGCCGGCGGCTATTCCGACGATGCCCTGGACCGTCCGATCGTCGGCATTACCAACACCTTCAGTGACTACAATCCCTGCCACGGCAACGTGCCCGACCTGATCGAGGCGGTGAAGCGCGGCGTCATGCTGGCCGGCGCCCTGCCCATGGTCTTCCCGACCGTGTCGATCCACGAGAGTTTCTCGCATCCAACCAGCATGTTCCTGCGCAATCTCATGGCGATGGACACCGAGGAGATGATCCGCGCGCAGCCCATGGATTCGGTCGTCCTGATCGGCGGCTGCGACAAGACCCTGCCGGCCCAGCTCATGGCCGCCGCCAGCGCCGACCGGCCAGCCGTCGTGCTGCCGGTCGGACCGATGCTGGTCGGTCACTTCAAGGGCGAAGTGCTGGGTGCCTGTACCGACTGCCGTCGTCTGTGGGGCCAGTATCGCGCCGGCACCTTCTCCGAGCAGGACATCGAACAGGTGAGCGAGCGGCTGGCGCCGACCAAGGGCACCTGCATGGTGATGGGTACGGCCAGCACCATGGGCTGCATCGTCGAGACCCTGGGCATGGGCCTGCCGGGCAGCGGCTCGATCCCTGCCACCCATTCCGACCGTCTGCGCGTCGCCGAGGCCAGCGGCAGGCTTGCGGCCGAGATGGCGATCAAGCAGGGTCCCCGGCCCAGCGAGATCATGACCAAGGGTGCCTTCCGCAATGCCTTGACCGTACTGCAGGCCATCGGCGGTTCGACCAACGCCCTGGTCCATCTCACCGCCGTCGCGCGGCGACTGGGCATCGAGATCGAGCTGGAGGAGTTCGACGCGATCGGCCGCAAGGTCCCGGTGCTGGTCGACCTGAAGCCATCGGGCGATCACTACATGGAGCATTTCCACTGGGCCGGCGGCAACTCGCGGCTGATGCGCGAGATCCGCACCCATCTCGACGAGAAGTGCCGCACTGTCGCCAGCAAGACCCTGAAGCAGGTGATCGACGCGGCCGAAATGGTGCCCGGTCAGACCGTGATCCGCACGCCGAAGGACCCGATCAAGCCGACCGGCGGCATGGCGGTGTTGCGTGGCAACCTGGCGCCGCGCGGCGCCGTCATCAAGCACGCGGCCGCCTCGCCGGCCCTTCTGACCCATACCGGCCGCGCCGTGGTGTTCGATTCGCTGGCGGACCTTGCCGCCCGCGGCGACGATCCCAAGCTGGACGTGAAGGCCGACGATATCCTGGTCCTGCGCAATGCTGGTCCGAAGGGTGCCCCTGGCATGCCCGAGGCAGGCTCCTTCCCCATTCCGATGAAGCTCGCCCGCGCCGGCGTGAAAGACATGATCCGCATTTCCGACGCGCGCATGAGCGGCACGGCCTTCGGCACGATCGTCCTGCACATCGCGCCGGAAGCTGCCGTGGGTGGGCCGCTGGCGCTGGTGAAGACCGGTGATCGCATCACGCTCGACGTGCCGAACCGCAAGATCGAACTGCTCGTCAGCGCCAAGGAACTGTCCGCCCGGCGCAAGACCTGGAAGGCGCCGCCGCCTCATCCCGGCAGCGACCGCGGCTATACCGGCCTGTTCCACAAGACCGTGCTGCAGGCCGACGAAGGCGTCGATTTCGACTTCCTGGGTCCGTCCGCGAAGTGAGCGACGTCAGGCTCCCGCGCATCTCGGTCGTCGTCACGTGCTACAATTGCCGTGACTATATCGGCGATGCCATCCGCTCGGTGGCGCGCCAGACCTTGCGCGACTTCGAATGCGTCATCGTCGACGATGCCTCGACCGATGACTCGGTTGCCGAGGTGCAGCGCACCCTGGCCGAGCTCGACGATCCGCGCTTCCGCCATGTCCGGCTGGAGAAGAATGTCGGCCAGACCGGCGCCACGCGCCGCGGCCTCGCGGAGACGCGCGCGACCTTTGTCTGCTTCCTCGACTCCGACGATCTCTGGAACGAGGATTTCCTCGAGCGCCACCTCGCTGCCCATCTCAACGAGACCTATGCGATCGGCTTCACCGCCTGCAACGCGCGGCTGATCGACGGCCAGGGCGCGCTGATCGCGGGCTGCGTCTACTGGTTCGGCCACGAGCGTTCGCGGGTGGACCGCGACCAGGCCTTCACGCCGATCGATCCGGCGCGCGTGCCGAAGATCGACACGGCCAACGGCAAGGCCGACTGGCGCAAGCAGACGCCTTACCGCCTCTATACAAAGCGCGTCGTGCACTGGGTGTGGGTCAGCACCTCGTCGATGATGTTCAGGCGCTCGCTGATCGACCTCGTCTTCCCCGACGACGACGAAACCTTCCGCCTGCACATGGACTTCTACATCGTGGTCATGGCGCAGATGGTGGCAGGCTCGCTGCTGATCGACGAGCCGCTCTATTCCTACCGTCTGCATGGTCGAAATGGCGCCGCCGACAATCCGGTGCTGGGTGGCCGGCTGCATCTCTCCAGCCGCAACTGGGGCAACACCCATGCGGTGATGCTCGACCGCATGCTGGCGGCCATGGAACGCGACCGCGAGCGCTTTATCACGGCGCTGGGCGACCGCCAGTACCGCCGCATGCTGCTGCGCATGCAGGCGGCGCGCGCCACCGTGCCGATGTCGTGGATCCTGTTCCTACGAAGCCTGCTGGTCTGAAACGCACCCTGCGATGAAATCGGCGATTGCGCCGATATCATCGCGCCGGAACCAGGGCAGCGACCTATCGGAAGGCGGGCTGTCTGCGGCGATGGCCACGATCTTCGCATCGCCCGGTGCCATCGGCTGCGCGTGATCGGCCCGCACCTCGATTTTGGGATGCGGTTCGCGCTTGTAGCCTTCGATGATCACCAGGTCGCAAGGCGCGAGCCTCGCCAGGACTTCCGCAAGCGTCGGTTCCGGCGTCTCGCGCATGATGGCGTAGCGCAGGCCGCCGACCAGTGCGACCTCGGAAGCGCCGGCCGCGCGATGACGCCAGGAGTCGGTCCCACGCTGGTCGATGTCGACGTCGTGATGAGCATGCTTGATGGTGGCGATGCGCCAGCCCCGCCGCACGAACTCCGCGACCAGCCGCTCGACGAGCGTGGTCTTGCCGGCATTCTTCCAGCCGGTGACGCCGAAGACGCGACGACTGTTCACGTCCCTATTCACGATGCGATGATTCGATCGGCATGGGCGTAGGCAGTAAGCCGCCCCTCGCGTACGAAGGCAACCAGAGCGATGCCCGCCTGCTCGGCCGTTTCGATGGCAAGAGAGGTGGGCGCCGAAACTGCGGCAATCGCGGCCGCACCCAGCGCGGCCGCCTTCTGCACCATCTCGTAAGAGCACCGGCTGGTGACGACGACGAAGCCGCCCGGCTCCAAAGCCGCTCCTGCGGACGTCCTGGCCATCAGCGCGCCGGCCAGCTTGTCGAGGGCGTTGTGCCGGCCAACATCCTCGCGCACTGCGATCAGTCCGCCGTCAGGGTTTGCCCAGCCGGCCGCATGGGTCGCACCGTTGACCCGGTTGAGACGTTGCTCGCCCGGCAGAGTCGTCATGGCCTGCTCGATCGCCTGACGCCGTACGCTTCCCAAGGCCGTCACGACAGGTACCGGCCGCAATGCCGCCTCCAGGCTGTCGACACCGCACAGGCCGCAGCCGGTGCGCCCGGCAAGCGTACGTCGCCGCTTCTGAAGGCCGACCATGCGTTGGGCGGCAATCTCCAGTCGCACTTCGATGCCGCGCACGCCTGCGCTATCGCGCATGTCCTCGACGTCTATATCGTAGATTTCCGACGCCTTCTCTACGATCCGCTCGGTGAAGGAGAAGCCGCGGCCAAAATCCTCGAGATCGCAGGGCGTGGCCATCATCACGGCATGGCTGATGCCGTTGTAGACCAGCGCCACGGCGACTTCCTCGGCCACGATCTCGTCCAGCGCCTCGCTGCCCTCCGCGGTGAGGCGGCGCGCTGTGCGATGAATCGAGCCCGGTTGTGAAGCCGCTGCCGTCATGCCGCGGCCTCGTCGATCCGGAGCTGTCGGCCTTCGCGGTCGAAGAATCGTCCCCGATTGAGCGTCAGTGGATCGCCTTGCACGTCGGCCTCGACTTCGCCGAGCTTGCGCCGAGCGGCTTCATCCGCCAGCGGTCCGCCAGCATGGCCGAGGCCCACGAAGAAAGCGACCCCGTCCCACGGCGTTCCGGCGCTGTCGAGCAAGCCGCGCATCTCGCCCCAAGTCATCTCGTCGCCGATCAGATGGGCATAGCTCGACTTCAACGGAACGGCATCGCTTGCACCGATTCTCATCAGAAGAATGAAAAGAGTGAAGGGTCCGGTCTCTCCGAATTGAGCGGTCAGCCAATGTTCGAAGTCGGTCTTCATCGGCCGCTCCCGGACCTAGAACTCGACCACTGGCGTGGGCGGCACGTAACGCTCGAAGACCTGCAGAAAGGGCTGGCCGCGCTCGGCTTCGTACCAGGCTTCGAAGGCGCGGAAGGCTGCAATCGGATCGGCGATAACCGGCGGCTCCGCCGACTCGCCTGCTTCGTCCGGCGACGGGTGGGCCGCGGCATGGAGCGCCTCGGCGATGGGCCGCAGCCAATCGATCAACGGCCGCGCACCCTCGCCCAGCTCGGCGAGTCCGCCTTCGATCCAGCCAATGTCGCGGAACAGCGCCTCGAGCTGACGTTCGACAGCGGCCTCGCGGTCGGGCTCCAGGGCGGCGATTCGGGCCATGTCGGAAAGAGCACTCAAGCGGCGCCAAGCGAAGGCGCGGGCCTGCTCGGCTTCCCTGATCTGCGCCTCGACCGCGGCCCGCACGGCACGCTCCGCAGTTTCGGCCGCGGTGCAGTCCGCTTGCAGGCGGGCAATCAGAGTATCGGCGGCAGCGCTCGGCATGCCCGAAGTTGACCCCAGCTTCGGGCAGCCGGCAAGTGCGCGCTACGCTGGGCCGTTACTTCGCGGCCTTCAACACGACCTCGGCGACGCCCGCCGCCACGTTCACGCCCGTACTGCCTTCGACGCTGACCGGCTGCAGGGTGATCTGGCCATTGCCGCCGCCGATCAGGACGTTCGCGCCGACACCGACGCCGACCGTCGCCTGGGCGGTGCCGCCGGCATAGGTGCCCGCCAGGGCGCCCTTGGCGATGTTGCCGGGCGCAAAGACCAGCCAGACGATCTGCGAATCCTTGGTGAAACCGATATCGACGCCATAGCGGTTGATCGAGCCGGTGTAGCGCTCGCCCACGCCGTCGGTGCGGGCGAACAGGCAGTTGAGGTCCTTCGACGAGCCGAAGACGAAGCCCATGCCGCCGGCCACGTTGCAGGTCAGCGATCCGATATTGGCGCCGCTCTTGCCGGCGGCACCCGGCGTACCGGGCGCAGCCGGAGACTGCGCCTGAGTGACCATTGCCGTGCCGGCCACTAGCGCCGCGACACCGACGGCCGTCCATGCTGATCTGACCATGTGCAACTCCTTACCTGGTGAACTTCTTATTCCTGCTTCTTGGCGCGCTCGATAGCCTCCAGGATCTCGGTGAGACCCGCCCAATAGACGACCCCTTGCTTCTGCATTTCATGACGAATCGTGCGGATCAGGCCCGCCTTCCGGATCATGAGATTAGCAAGTGCCATCTTGGCATCTTCCTCGTCAGGCACAATGACCTCTAAGCTGGGAGCTTCAAACGGTTGCGCCGCAACCAGGCCTTATCCACACCGCCTTGCCGGCTAGTCCGGTGTGCCAACGTTACGCGCCCTCAGAACATATCCCGTCGCCCTGAACTGGGTATCCCGCTCAATTGCCGCACTGATCCTGGGGTCGTTGTAGGGATTGCTGACCGCGATCAGCGAGTTCGTCTCGGACTGACAGCTCAGGCTGATGGTGCGCGCAATCTCCGTGGCGCTCGAACTGCTGTTGAGATTGGCCTCCGCGTTCTTGGCAAGACACGCGTCCCGCAAGGCATACTGGTCGTTGATCTTGGTGGCGAGGCGCGGATCCGAATAGTGCGGATACGCCCCACAGCCAGCGAGCGCCAGCAACATGACGGCAATCAAGGGACGCATCGACGGGCTCGACTCCTGCATGTGGAGAGAAATAAGGCCGCCGGACAGGCCGGCGCAGCTTGATTTTACGCGGTCCACCCGAGCCAGCTCAAGCACCTAACGAGCGTCGGCTTTCCTGCCATGACCGCAAAGAGGCCACGCTGCGCCGCAGGCAATCTCCTGCCGACGCGTCATCGTGCGTCAAATCCAGCCAGACGCTCCCGGGCCAAGAAGCCCCGGCAGCCTGCCCTTCAACAGCAACCGCTCCACGGCCTGCAGGGCAAGCAGGCTTATTGCATCCCTGATCTCTCCCGCATCGGCCATCCGAAACACCTGCTTCAGCGGCACCTTGCGAACCACCAGTTCTTCCGAAGGTTCCGGCGAGGCCTCGCCTTGAGACAGGTCCCAGGCCAGGAACACCATCGCCCGTTCGTCGGACACCGAATTGGAGAGATCGCACTCCAGCAGCTTGTGCCAGCGCTCGGCGCGAAGCCCGGTTTCCTCCCGAAGCTCGCGTGCAATCGATTGCAGCGGATCTCCGTCGAGCGCGCCTCCGCCTTCGGGGATTTCCCAGCTGTATTCCCGGAGAGCGAACCGATACTGGCCGACCAGGTAGGTGTTCCCTTCATGGTCGATCGGCAACACGCCAAGCGCCAGGTTCTTGTAATGGACCGTGCCATAGATACCGGGCGTGCCCGACGGGGTGACGACCTCGTGGTGCGTGACCTCGATCCATCGATTGTCATAGACCTCGCGCCTCGACGCGACGCTCCAGGGACCTCTTCGCTCGATCAAGTGCATCTCCTTGGTAGCCCCCTCTTCGCACGAACGAAGGCTACCAGGGGAGTCTCAGGCGCGTTCGGAGCGCATGATCGGTGCCGTCGATCTCGTCGTCGCAGGAGACGAGATCCGGCGCTGGACTGGGGAAACGGGAATTGGCGGAAGAGAGCGGGAGTCGAACCCACCCAGGACCGGCTAACGGCCCTCTCTGGCTTTGAAGGCCAGCCGCCCCACCGGGAGCGATTCTCCTCCAAGGCCGATAATTCCCCATAATATGGGGGTTGTCACGCGTCGACCGAAGGAAGCGACTCCATGTCCATCGAACTGAAATACGTCATCGCCAACGTATCCGATCTTGCCGCTGCCGTGGCCTTCTGGCGCGACACGGTCGGCCTCAAGCTCAAGTTCCAGACACCGGAATGGGCGGAGTTCGATACCGGCGCGACGCGGCTGGCGCTGCAGCCCGCCTCGCCGGCCAATCCCGCCGGCACCTGGCTGCCGGGCCTGCGCGTTCCCGATCTCGCTTCCAAGCGGGCCGAGCTTGCGGCCCACGGCATCGACATCGGCGCCGAACCGCACGAGGAGCATGGGTTTCTGCTGTCGCTGTTCACAGGGCCCGACGGCGCCAAGGCCAGCTTGAGCGGCCCCGCGCCGAAGCCGCAGACCTAACCCGCCGCCACGGGCGCCGTCGTCACCGGACCGTAGCGCTCGAGTTTCTGCGGCACGGTGCGCCTGAGATCGCCACGACGCACGGTGATGCCCTGGCGGTCGAAGAATTCGAGAATCTGGATTGCGACCTTGCGACCGTTGTCGAGCTTGTCGCGAAACTCCGCGGCGGTGAAATCATGGCCGAAGGCGTGCGCGATGCCGATCATCTCGGCCACGGTCGGCCGCAGGAAATAATGATCCGGCGCCAGTTCGACGACTCGGCCGAGTTTGCCCAGACGCTGCAACAGCTTGCGGACATCCGGTTCCGGCGCCCCATAGGCCTGGGCAAAGTCGCGCACGCGCGGCGGCTTGAAGCGGTCGCGCGCCATCTCCGCCGAGATCTTCTTCCAAAGGGCTTCGTCGCGCGCGCCGAGAGTGAGCGAATGGCCGGGCAATCGAAGGAAAGGGCCATCGACCACGACCGTCTTGGCGCGGATCTCCTGATCGAGCAGCGCCTGGAAGACCGGCGCCGGCCAGCGCTGCTTCAAGCCGACACGCAACCGCTCCGCCTGAAGGCCCGGCGCATCGGGTTTGCTCTCGTGGAAGGCTTTCAGCGTGTCGACAACGTCTTGCCTCGCCCGAGCCAGCGTCGTGGCGAGGAAGCCGAAGCCCGCGAGGCCGACACCTTCGGCAGCCTGCAACAGCTTCTCGACCTCGGCCGGACGCAGATTACGCGACTGGCCGAAGCGCGCGAGGTCGACATGGCTGGCCTCCAGGCGCAGCAGTCGGGCCAGCGCTTCGCCATCGGCCTCGCCAAGGGCGCCAAGCTGAGCCAGACGGCGCTCGGCGCGCCGATTGCGCGGCGGGCCGAAGGGATCGATCACCATCGCCCCGGCAATCGTGCGCGTGGCCGAGGGATCGCGCAGGATCACGCGATCGCCGGCAAGGGCTCCCACCTTCTCCTCAAGGACGAGCTGCGCCAGCGCCGTGCCGGCCGGCGCAAGCTTTTCGCCCTCGAGAAGGGCAACACGTCCCATGACATGAGCGGCGCCCAGATGGACGTGAACCGGCGACCAGTGCTTCAGCGGCTGGGCTTCCGAGGCCAGCAGGCTGAGCCGCACGTCGATCCTGTCGGTCGGCGCGTGCAGCTCCGGGCTCACGACCCAGTCGCCACGCCGGATCGCGTCCTTGGACAGGCGCGCACCCGTAAGATTGAGCGCGCAGCGCTCGCCGGCCCGGCCGATCTCGGCGGGCCTGTTCTGCGCATGCAGCGAACGCACGCGCGCCTCCAGCCCCGACGGCGTCAGCAGCAGACGGTCGTCGACCTTGATCTCGCCGGCATGGACGGTGCCCGTCACCACGACACCCGCACCCGAGAGCACGAAGCAGCGGTCGACCGCCAGGCGTGCAAAGCCCGAGGCGCCCTTGCCGCTTTCGCCCAGGGCCAGGAGCTTTGCCTTCAGTTCGTCGACGCCCTGTCCCGTCAACGCCGAGACCGGAATGATCTCCGCCCCGGCCAGCGATGTCGACGACAGCAGGGTCTCGACCTCGGCCATACGGTCGAGGATCTGATCGTCGTCGGCGAGATCGGCCTTGGTGAGAGCGACGATCCCGCGATCGAGGCCGAGCAGATCGACGATCTGCAGATGCTCGACGGTCTGCGGCTTGATGCCTTCAACCGCCGATACGACCAGCAGGGCCGCATCGATCCCGGTGGCGCCGACCAGCATGTTGTGCACGAAGCGCTCGTGGCCCGGCACATCGACGAAGCCGAGCTGATGGCCACTGCCGAGATCGCTGTAGGCGTAGCCGAGATCGATGGTGATGCCGCGCGCCTTCTCTTCCTTGAGGCGATCGGCGTCGACGCCGGTCAGCGCCTTCACCAAGGCCGTCTTGCCATGATCGATATGGCCTGCAGTCCCGACAATCATCGCAGCTTCTCCGCGGCACGGCGTTCGGCTTCTGTACGTTGTGCCGGCTTGGCGTGCGCCTGGGCCTCGCGCAGAAAGCCGGCCGCCAGTTCGCCCTCCCCTCCGGCCTCGGCGCGCAGCAGCCAGTGCAAGGCTTCGACGACATCGCGCGGCACGCCCTTGCCGGCAAGATAGGCCGCCCCCAGCATCGCCTGCGCTTCGGCATGGCCCCGCCGAGCCGCCTCGCCCCACCAGCGGGCCGCGGCATCGACATCGCGCGCGACCCCCAGCGCGTTGTGATGGATGTCGCCCAGACGCGCCATCGCCGCCGCGCTTCCGTGGGCTGCCGCCCTTTCCGCCCAATGGCGGGCGCCCGGATAGTCCTGCGGACAGCCACCGCCCAGCAGCTTCATCCAGGACAGCATGTCCTGGGCCTCCGCATCGTCCTGCAAGGCGGCCTTCTCGTACCAGGCCGCTGCCTCGACCTGATCCTGCGGCACGCCCCAGCCTTCGTAGTAGCAAAGCGCCAGGTTGCGTTGACCGCCGACATCGCCCTGATCGGCGGCGAGGCGCAGCCAGGCCGCGGCCTTGGCCGGATCGCGCTCGACGCCACGGCCTTCGAGAAATGCCGCGCCCATGTTGCTTTGGGCACGCGCCAGCCCGGCCTGCGCCAGCGGCGCCCAGAGATCGAGCGCCACGCCATAGTCTCCGCTCTTCCAGGCGGCGAGCGCGTCGGCCATCTGGCGGTCCCGAGGCGGCGCGCGGTCGAGGAGTCTAGCCAGCCACGCCATCGAACTTGTCCAGTTGCGCAGCGAAAGCCACTTCGTCGTCCAATGTGCGCAGGTCGAAGAAGAGCGTGCCGTCGGCGATGCGACCGATCACCGGGATAGGCAGGGCGCGAAAGGCATCGGCAATCCTGTCGAGGCCCTTGCCGCGGACGGCGAGCGCAAACGACGGCAACAGATCGACCGGCAGCGCACCGGAACCGATCTGCCCGCGCACCTCTTCGATCGAGGTCTGCAGGCTGGCAAGCGCCCGCGCGAAGGCGGGCAGCAGGCGTTCGGCCTGCGCCCTGATCTGCTCGGCAGGCCGCGCCAGCGCACGAATCGTCGGCAGGCGTTCGACGAGCCGTGCCGGATCGGCATAGAGCCGGAGCGTAGCTTCCAGCGCCGCCAGCCGCACCTTGTCGAGGCGCAGCGCCCGCTTCAGCGGATGGCGCGCGATGCGTTCGATCAAGGCGCGACGGCCGACCAGCAGCCCCGCCTGCGGTCCGCCCAGCAGCTTGTCGCCGGAGAAGGTCACGACATCGACGCCGGCTTCGATCGCCTCGCGTGCCGTGGGTTCGTGCGGCAAACCCCAGGTGTCGAGATCGGCCAGAGTGCCGCTGCCGAGATCCTCGATCAGGGACAGGCCCTTTTCGCGCGCCAGCGGCACCAGCTCCGTTGCAGCGACCGACTTGGTGAAGCCCTGGATCGCATAGTTCGACGGATGAACTTTCATGATGGCAGCCGTGTCCGGACCAATCGCCGCCGCATAGTCCTTCAGGTGCGTGCGGTTGGTCGTTCCGACCTCGACCAGCCGGCAGCCGGCATGCGCCATGATGTCGGGAATGCGAAAGGCTCCGCCGATCTCGATCAGCTCGCCGCGCGAGACGATGACTTCGCGACCGGCCGCCAATGCGCCCAGCGCCAGCAGCACGGCGGCCGCATTGTTGTTCACCGCGGTCGCCGCCTCCGCGCCGGTGAGGCGGCAGAGCCAGGGCGCGACATGCTGGTCGCGCTCGCCGCGCGCGCCACCGCCGAGGTCGTATTCCAGAGTGGTCGGCGAGCGCATCGCCTCGACGGCCGCCGCGATCGCTTCCTCGGCCAGCACGGCACGGCCGAGATTGGTGTGCAGCACCGTACCCGTGAGGTTGAAGACCCGGCGTTGGGACGGCCGCACCAGGCCGGCCAGGCGGGCAGCGCACCAGCGCGCGCAGGCTAGCTCGTCGGCGACATCAGGTGTGCCGCGCTTGGCCTCTACCCAGGCACGCAATGCTTCGATCACCAGGGGACGGCCTGCCTCCTCGACCAGCGACGCAAGGGCCGGCCAGCCAGCCATACGGTCGATTGACAGGGGGCGATTCTCGGGGGCGCCTTGGGCGCGGTCGGCACGCGACACGGATTTTCCTCGACATTGCTTGGCTGGACCGGGCGTCCGGCGTCATTGAACATGGCCCAGCAAGGGCCGTCGATCAATCCGCCTCGGTCGTATCCATGACACCCAGCACGAAGGGATTGGGCACACGGGCGAATCCCTCTTCGCCCACCAGCACGTCGAGCCCGAGGGAACCGAGATCGTCGGCAAAGGGCTCCAGAACCTTCGCGCTCTCCAGGTAGAAGACCTTCGAGTAGCCTTGGCAGGTTTCACAGCATTCCGCTCGGAGGAAGCTGGTTCCGGCAAGATTGCGAAAGGAAATCTTGTCCGTGGCGCCGCAATGGACGCAACGCACGCGGACATAGCGCCAGGCCGTTGCGCAGAGCGAGCAGTGCAGATGACGATGCCCGAACTTGGTGCCGCCCGGCGCGATCATTCCCGCCACGGGCGGCGAGCCACAGGCTGGACAGGCGCCGCTGTCGCTCTCCTCTGTACCGCCGAGATCGGCCGCGTCGAGGAGGGCGGCCATACGCGTCCAGGCGACCTGCAGGGCTGCCGCAACGAACACCGATTGTGCGGCCTCCTGGGACCGTACGCTGCCGTCGAGGAACCGCCCCGCTAGCGCTTCGAGATCGGCCTCCGAAGCGTCTTCGAGCGCCCGTCGCGCCGCTTCGGCGGCTTCCGGCAACAGCGCACGATCGATCCTTGCGAGGATGTGCGAGAGGGCGGCACGCCAGGTCGCATCGCGGGTCCAGAGCGTCGGATCGAGCGGCGCACGTCCTACCAGCCTGGCTTTGGCGATCTCGGCCGCGCCCGGCAAGGAGCCGGGCGGCAGGTCGTGCAGCGCCGCCTCCTGGGCGGCGACAAGCGCCGCAATCATGTGCAGGAAACCCGCAAGCTCGTGTCCTTCGGCCAAGGCACGCAGGCGCTCGGCGCGTCGGCCAAAGACCGTCGTGAGATCGGGAAGGCGAACAGGATCGCTTCGGGCAATGTCGCCTAGCGTGCTTTCACCGAAGGCTGTCGTAGGGGTACGCGGAGGTTTACTCAGGACTTCTTGACCTCCTGGCGGAACCACTTGCGGTGATGCTTCCAGCTCCAGCCGCGCGTCACCGAACCTCTTGTCATGGCGCGCAGTGTACCCTTCACCCAGATCGCCGCATAGACATGGACGATCCAGATCAGAATGGCGCCGATGGCGCACAACGCATGGACCACCGCCGCCAGCCGCTTCTGGTCGATCGTCGTGTAGTCCTCGAAATAGACGTCCCACAGAACGATGCCGCTGCCGAACAGCAGCAGGATCAGGAGGCTCTGGCCCCAGAAGACGAGCTTCTGGCCAGCATTGTACTTGCCGAGTTCGGGAAGCCCCTCTTCCTCGTTGTTGATCACCTTGCCGAGGTTCTTCATCCAGACCGTATCCTCACGCTTCCAGAAGTTGAGCGTGAAGAAGCGGAAGAACAGGCCGAGGAAACTGATCGCCAGTACCACGCCGATCCAGGGATGAATGGCGCGGGTTGCCTGCCCACCGCCGAACAGGTTGGTGAGGAAGAACAGCGACGGGTGGAACAGCGCCATCCCGCTCAATGCCAGCAGGATCAACGAGATCGCGGTGATCCAGTGGTTGATGCGGGCGCCCGTCGTGTAGCGGGCGACAACGTTCTTGTCCTCGCTCATGCGCCCTTGCCCTTGGCCATCTCGTCGGCCTTGCGTTCGTCGGTGTCGGAGACCTCGTTCGGGCCCTTGGTGATGTAGTGCAGGAAGCCGAAGACACCCGCGAAAGCGATGGCGGCGAGCGATATCGGCTTCATGACTCCCTTCCACAGCCCGACCATGGGGCTGATCCGGGGATCGTCCGGCAGACCGGAGTAGAGAGACGGCTTGTCGGCATGGTTCAACACATACATGACGTGCGTGCCGCCGACGCCTGGCGGGTTGTAGAGGCCGGCCTTCTGGAAGCCGCGCGACTTCAGGTCGACGATGCGATGTTCGGCGTGGACGATCATGTCCTCTTTCGAGCCGAAGTAGATCGCCTGGGTCGGGCAGGCCTTGGCGCAGGCCGGCGCCTGGCCGACCGAGACGCGATCGACGCAGAGCGTGCACTTGTAGGCCTTGCGATCGACCTTCGAGATGCGCGGCACATTGAAGGGGCAGCCCTTCACGCAATAGCCGCAGCCGATGCAGTTCTCCGACACGAAGTCGACGATGCCATTGGTGTACTGCACGATCGCGCCCGGCGCCGGGCAGGCCTTGAGGCAGCCCGGGTCGTCGCAGTGCATGCAGCCGTCCTTGCGGATCAGCCATTCGAGATCGTCGCCGTTCTCGTATTCCGCGAAGCGCATCACGGTCCACGAGGTCGGCGTCAGATCGGTCGGGTTGTTGTAGGTGCCGTCGGTATAGCCGATCGGCGCCTTGAGGTCGTTCCACTCCAGGCAGGCAGCCTGACAGGCCTTGCAGCCGATGCACTTGCTGACATCGATCAGCTTGGCGACATGGATCGCCGACTGGCGAACCTGGGGCGGCACCTCGGTCGACGCAGAGCGGCGGCGGATGTCGAGGGATTGCATGGTAGCCATTTTCTGCCCTCCTCCGCCTAGGCGACCGCTGGCGACTGCGCCGGTGGCGTGGTTTTCTTCACGTCGACCAGGAACGCCTTGTATTCCGGCGTCTGGACGCTGGCGTCACCGACCGGCGGCGTCAGCACGTTCATGGGATGCGCCTTGCGGGTGAGACCGATGAACCCGTAGTGGATCGGGATGCCCAGCACGTCGCAGGGTTTGCCGTCGACCATGATCGGCCGCAGCCGCTTGGTGACGCAGGCCTTGGCCTTGATCGAGCCGCGCTGGCTCGTGACCTCGACCCAGTCGCCATCCTTGACGCCCTTTGCTGCAGCCAGCCGCTCGCCCATCTCGACGAACAGTTCGGGCTGCAGGACCGCGTTGGCGTGGGCGTTCTTGGTCCAGTAGTGGAAGTGCTCCGTGAGGCGGTAGCTGGTCGCCACGATCGGGAACTTGTCGGGCTTGCCGAACGCCTTCGCATCGGCCGCAAACACCCGGACGACCGGGTTGGTCGTCACCTTGGGGTGCAGCGGATTGGCGATGTAGGCATCCATCGGCTCATAGTGTTCGGGGAACGGTCCGTCGGGCATGGCGGTGCGTGCAAACAGGCGTGCCGTGCCTTCTGGGTTCATGATGAACGGGCCGACCGCCTTGTCCGGCGCCACGGTCGGCGCGTAGTCGGGCACGTCGGGGCCCGTCCAGCGCGAGCCGTTCCACCAGACATATTTCTTGCGCTCGCTCCACGGCTTGCCGCTGGGGTCGGCCGAGGCGCGGTTGTAGAGAACGCGGCGATTGGCCGGCCAGGCGAAGCCCCAGTTGGAAAACACCCCCTTGCCGGTCGGATCGCTCGCGTCGCGGCGCATCGACATGTTGCCGGCCTCGGTATAGACGCCGGTGTAGATCCAGCAGCCGCCCGAAGTCTTGCCGTCGTCGCGCATGACGCCGAAGTTCGGCAGGAGCTGGCCGGCGCGCAGCAGGAGCTTCGAGGGATCGGCCGGATCAGGCACGTCCTCGACGGCGTAACCGTTGATCTCCTTCAGCACCTCCGCCGGATCGGGGTTGCGCGGATTGGAATAGTTCCAGGTGAGATTCAGGATCGGGTCGGGAAACGCTCCGCCGTCCTTGGCGTATGCCGATTTCAGGCGATGGAAGAGATCGGACATGATCTCGATGTCGTTGCGGACCTCGCCCGGTCCTTCCGCCGCCTTCCAGTGCCACATGATCACGCGGCTGGAATTGGTGGCGCTGCCCTCGTCTTCGGCGAAGGTCGTCGTCGGCAGGACGATGACCTCGGTTTGGATCGCCTTGGGGTCGACGTTGTTGAACTCGCCGTGGTTCTCCCAGAAGCGCGCCGTCTCGGTTTCGAGCGGGTCGATGACGACCAGCCATTTGAGCTTGGAGAGACCCGCCTGCACCTTGGTCTTGTCCGGTGCGGCCATCATCAGGTTCAGGCCCTGGCAGAACAGGCCGGTCATCTGGCCCGCCGCCATCATGTCGACGATCTTGAGCGTGTCGTAACCGACGTCGAACTTGGGCAGATAGTCGTAAGCCCAGTCGTTGTCCTTGGTTGCCGCCGCGCCGAAGAAGCTCTTCTGCTGGCTGACGAAGAACTTCCCGTAGTTCTGCCAGAAGCTCGTCTGCCCCGGCCGGATCGGCTTGAAGACGCGCGACTTCATATAGTCGGCGTAGGTCGTTTCCTTCTCCGTCGGCAGCACGAGATAGCCCGGCGTCGAGGTCGAGAGCAGTGCCAGGTCGGTGATGCCCTGCACGTTGGAGTGCCCGCGCAACGCGTTCACGCCGCCGCCCGGCATGCCCATATTGCCCAGCAAGAGCTGGATCATGGCCATCGACCGGATGTTCTGGGCGCCGGTCGTGTGCTGCGTCCAGCCCAGCGCATACATCGACGTCATCGTGCGATCGGACGTCGAGGTCGTACCGATCATCTCGCAGATCTTCAGGAACTTGTCCTTCGGCGTGCCGCAGATGCGCTCGACCATCTCGGGCGTGTAGCGCTCGACATGGGCCTTCAGCAGATTGATGACGCAACGCGGGTCCTGCAGGGTCTCGTCGACCTTGGCCATACCCTGCTCGTCGAACTCGTAGTCCCAGCCCGAGCGATCGACATAGGCCTTGCGGTCCGCGTCGAAGCCCGAGAACAGCCCGTCCTCGAACTTGAAGCCCGGCTTCACGAGATAGGAGGCGTTGGTATAGGCCTTGGTGTATTCCTGCTGGATCTTGTTGTTACCCAGCAGGTAACGCATCACACCCGACAGGAAAGCGATATCGGTCCCGGGGCGGATCGGCGCATAGACATCGGCCACTGCCGCCGTGCGCGTGAACCGCGGATCGACCACGATCAGCTTGGCGCCGTTGTTGGCCTTGGCCTCGACCACCCATTTGAAACCGCAGGGGTGAGCTTCAGCGGCGTTGCCGCCCATGACCAGAACGAGATCAGTGTTCTTGATATCGTTCCACGAGTTCGTCATCGCGCCACGTCCGAATGTGGGGCCAAGACTGGCCACCGTCGGGCCGTGTCATATTCGGGCCTGGTCTTCTAACCCCAGTATCCCCGTCGCACGCACGAGCTTGTAGGTGAGGTAGCCCGCCTCGTTGCTTTGCGACGAGGTGCCGAAGAAGCCGGTCGTCAGCCAGCGGTTGACCGTGACGCCGTCGCGGTTCTTGGCGACGAAGTTCTTGTCGCGGTCTTCCTTCATGAGCTTGGCGACGCGATCCATCGCGGCATCCCAGGAGATGCGCTCGAACTTGTCCGAGCCCGGCTTGCGCACCATGGGATATTTGAGACGGTTCGGGCTGCGCACGAAGTCGAGCGCCGCCGCGCCGCGCGGGCAGAGCGTGCCGCGATTCACCGGATGATCCGGGTCGCCTTCGATGTGAATGATTTCAGAGCGTGCGTTCTTCGAGCGATCGCCCATCGTGTAGATCAGGACACCGCAGGCCACGGCGCAGTAGGGACAAGCGTTGCGGGTTTCGGTCGCCCGCTCCAGCTTGAAGGGCCGGACGCCGGCGGCCAATGCCTCGCCTGCTCCCGTGAAACCAAGTGCGCCAACCGAGGAGGCGGCGAGGCCGGCGGCGCTCACCTTCATGAATTGCCGACGTGTGACGGCCATGAGCAGCTCCATCCCTAATCGGCGCTTATTGGCACTGGGTGCCTTTTATCTACGCGCCGTATCGGATAGTGAAACGCTGCAGTGCTAGAGAATCAATGGAAATACGTTCACAATCGTCAAATTCCGGAGAGCCGATGGGTAACCCCTTCGGCTTCGCACCTGCACAATAATTCCCACGGCTTTCTTGCCGCTCAAGGCTTCTTCTGAAGCCCCCAGGTCTCCGCAAGCAACTCGCCTATCCGCGCTGCGAGTATCCGGTTGCCGAGGCTTTCGCCATCTTCGGACCGCACAACGTGGATATGGTCGGCGTAGATCGTGCCTTTCTGGTCGGCGAACACATCCGCCAGGTTGTAGATCGGCAGGCCGCGCTCACGCAGCGTCATCATGCCTGCCGTCATCCGGGCATAGATGTCACGATAGCCCAGATCGCCGACGACCCGCTTCTCTTCCTCGGTCAACACCTTGCCGATGGCCGGCGCCGGCTGCAGGAAGAAGGCCGACTTCACGTTGTTGTCGCGCGCCACGGCCTCGGTCGCCCGCCAGTACTTCTGGAACAGGCCGAGCTGAACCTCGAAAGCCTTCGGAATGTTGGTCCGAATATCGTTGGGCATATGGAAGATGCTGTTCAGCGTCGTCTTCTTGCTCGACTTGAAGATGTCCTTGCCCTTGGCCGCCTGCTCGATGCCGCGCACGACCATGTAGGCGGCGTGCGAACGACCGAGGATTGGATTGAGGGCAAGGGAGCCGGCGATGCGGCCCATCACCCAGCCGATCGCAGCATCGCCGAAATTCTCGTCGGCCACGAACGGATTGACGTCGATGAAGTTGCTGAGCGGGCGCTCCAGACGCTCCTCGGCACCAGGCCAGAAGAAGTAATGCTCGTTGAAGCCGCCCAGCACGGCCACGGCATCGACCGAAGACGCATAGAGCGAGAACAAGATGAAGGGCTGCGGTTCCTTCCAGGCACCGTCACCGCCATTCAGCACCAGGAACGGCTTGCCGTTGGGGCTGACGTACTTCTTGTTCAGCTCTTCTTCGAGATAGCGCGGTGCCGGCGGCTTTCCGTTCTGCCCGAGCTGCGAGGCCACCGAGCCGCCGGTCAGAAGTACGACGTAGCGGTCGGTAGGCTTGACCGTAGGATAGTCCGGGCCAAAGAGGCCGACATTGTTGACCCACGGCTGGCCGCAAGGCGGGTTCGCGTGGTGGACGAACCCGACATAGGGATGGGGAAACAGCGTATCGACGTAGCGACAGGACGTACCCTTGGTGGCGTCGCGCACGTAGGTGTTCTGCGTGCGCTCGAACAGCTCCGCCGCCGGGGTGTAACGGCCGTCCTCGACATAGAGCCACGCAATTGCCGTAACTTCGAGGACGGCAAGCGCGAAGACGATGCCGATGAGGGTGGTTATCCAACCAAAGATACGCTGCTTCATCCTTTTGCCGTCGGTTTCTAGATTACCGCCCCGTCACTTCTTGCCAGTCGCTTCTCGTCAGTCACTTCTTGGCGTTCTGAATTGCCTGCCAGACACGATGCGGGCTGGCCGGCATCTCGATGTTGCGCACGCCGAGCGGCCACAGGGCATCCATGATCGCGTTCATCACCGTGGGCGTCGAACCCACAGTTCCCGACTCGCCGACACCCTTGGCACCGACCGGATTGGTCTTGGCCGGCACACTGTCGTCCAGCGTGTTGCTGAAGGTCGGGAAGGTGTCGGCGCGCGGCATGGCGTAGTCCATGAACGAGCCCGTGATGAGCTGACCAGTCTCGCGGTCGTAGACGTTTTCTTCGAGCAGCGCCTGGCCGATGCCCTGGGCGCAGCCGCCGTGGATCTGGCCGAAGACGATCGGACGGTGCAGCGGCTTGCCCACGTCGTCGACCGTTGTGTAGCGCTTCAGCTCGACCCGGCCGGTATCGGGATCGATCTCGACCTCGCCGACATGCGCGCCGTTCGGCCAGGCGATGCCGTCGACCGTGTTCACATTCTCGATGAAGATGCGCTTGTCGGGCTGGCGGGCTGCCAGCTCGCCGAGGCCAATGGCGCGGTCGGTGCCGGCGATGGTGAAGCGGCCCGCGGCATAGACGATGTCGGCCGTGGCGGCCTCCAGCGCATCGGCCGCCAGTTCCTTGCCCTTGTCGACCAGCTTCTCGCTGCCCGTCAGCACGGCCGAGCCGCCGATATAGGCCGAGCGCGAGCCCATCGAGCCGACGCCGCCGACGCGGTCGGAATCGCCCATGGCGATCTCGATCTGGGACGGGTCGATGCCCAGCAGTTCCGAGGCGAGCTGGGTGAAGCTGGTCTGAAGGCCCTGCCCCATGCCCTGGGTGCCCATCCAGATCGTGACCTTGCCGTCTTCCTTGACCTCGTAATGCGCCATCTCGTTCATGACGTTGGCCGAGGTCCATTCGACGTAGGAGGCTAGGCCACGGCCGTAGAGCTTGCCGCGCTTCTCGGCCTCGGCCTTGCGGGCCTCGAAGCCCTTCCAGTCGGAGGCTTCCAGCGTCTTGGTCAGGAACAGATCGAAATCGCCGGAGTCGTACTTCTCGCCCATCGCCGTCGTGTAGGGCATCTGCGAGGGCTTCACGAAGTTGCGCCGCCGCAGCTCGGCCGGATCCATGCCGATCTGGCGTGCGGCCGTGTCCATTAGGCGCTCGAGGTTCAGGATGCACTCGGGCCGGCCGGCGCCGCGATAGGCACCGATGGTCGCCGAGTTGGTGATCACGGCGTTGAGCTTCAGGTCGACGACGGGGATGTCGTAGGTGCCGGTCGTCACCTTGGGGCCGACGAACAGCGGGATCACCACGCCGGCGCGTGCCGGGTAGGCGCCGATATTGGCGAAGGCTTCCATGCGCAGCGCCAGGATGCGGCCATCCTTGTCCAGGGCCAGCGAGGCCTTGTGGAGCTGGTCACGGCCGGCCGTCGTCGCCGCGAACTCCTCGCTGCGCTCGGCCCGCCATTTCACCGGGCGCTTCAGCACCTTGGCCGCCCACACGGCCACGGACTCGTCGGGCTGGATGCCGACCTTCATGCCGAAGCCGCCGCCGATGTCGCGCACCAGCACGCGGATCTTGTCCTTCGGCATTTTGAGGATGACGTCGGCCAGCGTGTCGCGCGTCACCGAGGGATTCTGGCTGCCAATATGGACGATCAGGCGATCGCCCTCCCATTCCGCCATGACGGCGCGCGGCTCCATCGCGTTCACGATCAGCCGCTGGTGCATGATATCGAGCGAGATGACGTGCGCCGCCGCCTTGAAGGCTTTGTCGGCCTTGGCGGCGTCGCCGAAGCGGTTGAAGCCGACCAGGTTGCCGGGCGCGCCCTGCCACACCTGCGGCGCGCCGGGCTTCAGCGCGTCCTCGATGGTCGAGACCGAGGGCAGAGGATCGTAGTCGATTTCGACCAGCTCGACGGCATCCTGCGCCTGGCCATGGGTCTCAGCCACGATCGCCACCACCGCTTCGCCGACATAGCGCACGACCTCGTGCGCCAGTGACCGGCGCGGCGTCATCTCGGGCTTGCTGCCGTCGGCATTGGGAAACATCGCGGGGAAGGAAAAATCACCCACGCCTTCCTTGGCCATGTCATCCCAAGTGTAGACCGCGATCACGCCCGGCGCCTTCTTGGCCTCGGCGGTGTCGATCCGGGTGATTTTTGCATGGGCATGCGGAGAACGGACCAGCACCACATGGGCCTGATTCGCACGGACGAGATTGTCGGTGAAACCACCGGTTCCGGTCAGCAACCGGTCGTCTTCTACACGCTTGATGTACTGAGCCTTGCCGAACACCGCCATACGCCGCTCCTGTCGCTCTCCGCCCCTGGGTCGGGGCGGACTATAGCGGCGAGGTTGCGCCCGACAAGCGCGTCCTCAATGCCTCAGGCTGGGCATTTCCGGCAGGGTCACGATGCGGATGCCGGCCGTCTCCAGACCCTCGCGGACGGCTTTCGAGACCGTCACAGCGGTCGGGCCGTCGCCATGGACGCAGATCGAATCGACCTGGCAGGGGATGCGCTTGCCCGAGGTCGAGTAGATCGCCTGCTCGTCGACCATGCGGCGGACATGGGCCACCGCCTGGGCAGGGTCCTTGATCATGGCATTGGCTTCCTTGCGCGGCGTCAGGAAGCCGGCGTCGGTGTAGGTCCGGTCGGCGAAGACCTCTTCGGCGACCCGCAGCCCCAGCTTGCGCGCCGCCTTGCCCTGCTCGGTATTCGCCTGGGCCAGGAAGATAAGATCGCGGTCGACCGCCTTGGTGGCACGGGCGATGGCCTCCGACATCTCGGCGCTCTCCGCCGACATGTTGCCCATCATGCCGTGCGGCTTGATGTGCGTGACCTTCATGCCGTGCAGCGCCGAAATCGCCTGCAGCGCGCCCAGCTGGTAGGCGATGTTCGCCTCCAGCTCCTTGACCGTGAGGTTGATCACCCGCCGCCCGAACCCTTGCAGGTCGGCGAAGCCGGGATGGGCCCCGACCGAGACGCCGTTGGCGGCGCAGAGCTTCACCGTGTCCATCATCACGGTGGGGTCGCTGGCGTGGAAGCCGCAGGCGACATTGGCCGACTTCACGATTTTCAGGACTTCGACGTCGTTGCCCATCACCCAGGGACCGAAGCTCTCGCCGAGGTCGGAGTTGATGTTCACGTGTCCGGCGTTGGTGGCGGCCATGGGAGACTCCTCAGATCGAAGCCGTTATCCTAGCAGATGTGAGCGTACGGTATTTATCCTGCGGTGACACCGCCTTCACTGTCGAATTCGGCAACGAGATCTCTCCGGAGATCAACGGACGTGTGATGGCGTTGCATACCGCCATCGTGCAGGCGCGAGACGCCGGCGAGATCACCGGGGTCGTCGAGACGGTGCCGACCATGCGGTCCCTCATGGTGACCTACGATCCGCTGGCGACGTCGCGCGCCGAGCTGCAGCCACAGGTCGACGCGCTGGTTGCCCGCGGCTTGCCCGCCGGCATGAAGAGCCGTCAGGTTACGGTCCCCTGCTGTTACGACGATCCCGAGTTTGCGCCCGACCTCGCGGAGGTGGCGGCGCGCACCAGGAAGACGCCTGACCAGGTGATTGCCGATCACCTTGCCTCGCCCTTCAAGGTCTATGTGCTGGGGTTCATGCCCGGGCTGGCCTATGTCGCGGGGCTCGACCCCTCCCTCTTCCTGCCGCGCCGGTCGCAGCCGCGCGTGCGCGTGCCACGCTCCTCCGTGGCCATCGCCATGGACATGACCACGATCTACCCCTTTGAAAGCCCCGGCGGCTGGCACCTGATCGGCCGCACGCCGCTCTGGATGTTCGACAAGCGCCGCGATCAGCCGGTCTTCCTGGCGCCGGGCGATTCGCTTTCCTTCCAGCGCATCGACCGCAAGACCTACGATCGGATCGCCCGGGAGGTCGAGGTCGGCTCCTTCGACTGGTCGACCTTGGTGAAAAGCAAATGACCGCCGCTCTGAAAGTGGTGCGTGCCGGCCTGTTCGACACCCTGCAGGACCTGGGCCGCATAGGCTTCATGGCGCTGGGCATGCCAACCGCCGGTGCCATGGACCGGATCGGGCTCTCGCTTGCCAATGCCCTGGCCGGCAATCCCGCCTCCAGCGCAGGACTGGAGATCGGCGTCATGGGCCCCGACCTGCTGGTCGAAGCCGACAGCGTGCGCGTGGCGCTGTTCGGGCCTCTATCGCCCTCTCTGATCGAAGGCCACGATGCGCCGCCGAAGCCGCTGGAAAGCGATCGCAGCCATCTCCTGAAGCGTGGCCAGATCCTGCGTGTCGGCATGGTCGAGGGGTCGAGCACGGCCTATCTCACGGTGGCCGGCGGCTTCGCATTGCCGCCTTTCATGGGCAGCCTCTCGACCTATTCGCGCGCCGGCATCGGCGGTTTCGAGGGTCGCAAGCTCGCGGCCGGCGACGCCTTGCCGCTCGCCCGCGAGACTGCACCGGGCGGCGACGAGCGCAAGCTTGGACAGGCCTTCGACTACGGCAGCGGCCCGATCCGTGTGGTGTGGGGTCCGCAGGAAGATTATTTCTCCGAGGCCGGCCGGCGGATCTTCGTCGAAGCCGAGTATCGCGTTTCCAAGGAAGCGGACCGCATGGGCATCCGCTTCGAAGGTCCGGTGATCGAGCATGCCGTCGCCGTCGACAAGGGCGGCGCCGACATCATCTCCGACGGCATCGGCCCCGGGGCGATCCAGGTGCCGGGCGCCGGCCTGCCGATCGTGTTGCTGGCCGACCGTCAGACCGTCGGCGGCTATCCCAAGATCGCCACCGTGGCCTCGGTCGACCTGCCGCGGCTCGGCCGTCTGCTGCCGGGCCAGGCCGTCCACTTCGCCGCCGTCACCGTCGAGGAGGCCGAGAAGCTGCGGCGCGACCAGGAAGCGCGCTTGCAGCGCGCCGTCGCCGGCCTCGTCGTCGCTCGCCCGGCCGGCGGCATCGACCTCGTGAAGCTCTATGAAGAGAACCTGATCGGCGGCGTCGTCTACGACCGGCTCTCGGACTGATCGTTCCGGCGCGACCACATTTCAAGCCGGTCGAGAATAGAGACCAGTTCCTTGCCTGCAGGTGACAGCGCATAGGTCACGCCGCGCGGGAAGGTAGCGACTGGCGAACGTCGAATCAGGCGGCGCTCCTCCAGGCCGCTCAGCCGCTCCGACAGCACCTTTGGCGCAATGCCCGGCAGGAGCGCTGCCAGCTCACCGTGCCGCTTCGCGCCTCCCTGCAGGTGCCAGAGAACCAGCGCATTCCATCGGTGACCGAGAAAGGCGAGCCACGCCTCCACCGGACATTCGACGGGCCGACGCCGCGCCGGCCGGTCGAGGGGCACTCTCGTCATCGCCGCTCCGGCTGCCATGCGCGCAGTCCTTCCCGTTTGGTTAGCTTCGATCGGACGTGGTTACTCATGGCTCGACCAGCAAGGAGCCGTCATGACCGTCACCGACCCGCGCCAGATGAACGAAGCCTTCGCCCACGCCTTCAACAGCCGCAGCGTAGGCACGCTGCTCGCCTTCTACGAGCCCGCCGCCGTCCTCCGCATCGACAGCAGCGACAGGGACCTGATCGGGCTGGACGCGATTGCCGGCGAATTGCGGCAACTGCTGCAGATGCCCGGCACGATGACATCGAAGAACAATTTCTGCGTCGTGCAGGGCGACCTCGCCCTACTGCGTGCCGATTGGGAGATTGTCGATGCCACTGGAACGATCATCGTCTCCGGCAGCTCTGCCGAACTCGTGCGCCGACAGCGGGACGGGCGCTGGCTCTACGTCATCGACCATGCAGCCGGCGCCGGCCTGCCGCGCGTCCCCTCGACGTCCTGACGCCCATAGCCGGCACAACCCGCGACGGTCTTCAAACTCCTCGCCTTCCCGACGGAACAGTCAACGGCCCTCGCACACCGACATCGTGTGCCATCCTGTCGGCAAGCCGGCCGCAAGCGTCGACCTGCCGGTGGCGATCTTGCCGCGGCGCGTTTCGTCCATCGGCCCGGCGAGCCTGCAAAAGCTGCTTTCACCATAGCGACCGACCGGCACCGTTTGCTACGAACATTGGAACGACACACGAAGGGAATGCAGGACATGAGCTGGCAACCCGAAATGGACGAGCTGCGGCGGCGTCAGGAAATGACGAAGCGCATGGGCGGAGCCGACAAGGTGAAGCGCCAGCACGATGGCGGCCGCCTCACCGTGCGCGAGCGCATCGACCGGCTGGTCGACGATGGCTCCTTCCGCGAGATCGGCAGCATCGCCGGCAAGGCCGAATATGACGGACGCAACGACCTCGTCGACCTGATGCCCGCCAATGCCGTCATGGGCCGCGCCCGCATCGACGGCCGCCCGGTCGCCGTCACCGGCGACGACTTCACCGTGCGCGGCGGCTCGGCCGACGCCACGATCAAGGAAAAGGACATCTTCATCGAGCGCTTCGCCAACCAGTATCGTGTGCCGCTGGTGCGCATGATCGAAGGGTCGGGCGGCGGAGGGTCGGTGAAGACCATCGAGACCACGGGCCGCGCCAACGTGCCGGGCGTCCGCGGCTGGGAATGGGTTGTGCAGAATATGGGCACGGTGCCGACGGTCGGGCTCGGCCTGGGTTCCGTTGCCGGCCTCGGCGCCGCGCGGCTGGCCGCCACGCACTACTCGGTGATGGTGAAGGAAATCTCGGCGATGTTTGTCGCCGGGCCGCCGGTAGTAAATAGACTGAGCCCCAAGCAGTTTGACAAGCAGGATCTGGGCGGCTGGGAGATCCAGCTGCGCGCCGGCGCCATCGATGAGGCCGCCGACAGCGAGGACGAGGCCTTCGCCTTCGCCCGCCGCTTCCTGTCCTACATGCCCTCCTCGGTCTACGAGACGGCGGCCCGCGGGCCGCAGACCGACGATCCCAAGCGTCGCGAGGAATCGCTGTTCGAGGCCATCCCGCGCGACGTCCGCAAGGTCTATCGCATCCGCCCGATCGTCGAGAAGATCGTTGACCAGGGCAGCTTCTTCGAGATGGGCAAGCTCTACGGCCGCTCCGTCGTCACCGCGCTGGCGCGCATCGACGGTTGGCCGGTCGCGGTGATGGCGAGCGATCCGATGTTCTACGGCGGCGGCTGGACGGCCGATGCCTGCCAGAAGGTCGCGCGCTTCGTCGATCTCGCCGAGACCTTCCATCTGCCGGTCGTCTATTTCTGCGATTGTCCGGGCTTCCTGATCGGCCTCGAAGCCGAGAAGAGCGGCGTCATCCGACAGGGCGTGCGCACCATGTCGGCGATGTTCCAGTCGACCGTGCCGTGGTGCACCTTCATCATCCGCAACGCTTTCGGCGTGGCGGGCGCGGCCCATCAGAACGGCTCGCGGCTCAACTGGCGCTATGCTTGGCCGTCGGGTCGCTGGGGCTCGCTGCCGCTCGAAGGCGGCATCGAGGCCGCCTATCGCGCCGATCTCGACGCGGCCCCCGACCGCAAGGCCAAGATGGAGGAAATCGAGGACCGGCTGAACAAGCTGCGGTCTCCGTTCCGCAGCGCCGAGACTTTCTGGATCGAGGAGATCATCGACCCGCGCGACACCCGCCAGGTGCTGTGCGAGTTCGTCGAACTGGCCGCGCCGGTACGCGGGTCGGGCCGCTCCTCCATGTGGATGCGGCCTTAGCGCGACGCCTCAGTCGCGCCAGACGAAGGGGCCGAGCGGATAGGGCTCGGCCGGCGGGAACGGCTGCCAGCCCTCGAAATCCTTCGGCGGCGCGATGATGCCGTCGCCGCGCTTGGAGCGCAGCACGAGGCTCTGGCTGGGCAGGATCCATGGCTCGACCAGCATCTCCAGCGGCCGTTTGGCAAGCGGCGTGTTCTCGTAGGCGATGACCCCATTCTGCTGGCGCACGATCGTCTGGACGGTCTGGAGATAGTTGCGCCATTCCAAAGTGAGGAACATGTCGGACGGCACCATGGCCAGCACCATCAGCCAGCCGAAGGTCATCAACCGCCGCGCCGCCATCGGCTGCCGCAGCTGCCGGAACACCGCGATCCTGTCGGCCAGTGGCGACTTGTAGATCCAGATGAGCACAGCGACGGTCGCGACCACGAGGCCGGCAATGCTGCGCGCCACGTACTGCGACTTGGCGTGTGGCCGCACCAGCGTGTCGGTCAGCGACAGCAGCGGCGAGACGACCAGCACAGCCAGGAAGAAGCCGGCGAACAGATAAGGCCTCGGCGTGGCCAGATCGGCTGGACGGACGATCGCCCAGACGACGATCACGAGCGCCGCCAGCAAGGTCAGATCGAACTGCACGTTCTGCCAGGCATTGAGGACGGTCGCCGCCGTCTTGCTGAGATGCTCCTGAGAGAACGGATGGATCAGCGAGTCGGCAGCCACCACCATGCCGCCCAGGAACAGCAAGACGGCAAGGACATGCAGCGTGGTCGCGAACCACGGCCGTTCCTGGGCGCGGTACACGCACCAGGCGATCATCAGGGCGACCAGCGGGCCGCAATAGATCATCACCTCGTAGGTCCGAAAGCTCAGGACACCGGCTGCAACGAGAAACGCGCCGTCGGTGACGGTCAGCCGTTCTGCCGTCATCAGTCTCGCCGTGACGGCAACGACGACTGCAAACGCAGTGTTGTATTCGCCGACGATGAAGAACGACGTCGTCATGAACACGATGCCGATCACGGCCAGGACGGCGGCCAGCAGGACTGGGTCGTGCCGCACCCGCGTCAGGGCGACGTGATAGAAGGCCGTCGGCAGCGCCAGCAGGCC
Source organism: Reyranella massiliensis 521 (assembly GCF_000312425.1). Taxonomy (GTDB): domain Bacteria; phylum Pseudomonadota; class Alphaproteobacteria; order Reyranellales; family Reyranellaceae; genus Reyranella; species Reyranella massiliensis. Next base: position 3,441,000 of record NZ_HE997181.1, read on the forward strand.
GAGCGACAGGAGCTTGGCTAACAAATGGAGGTCCGTGACCCCCAGAAAGAGCGCGATGATGGCGGGAAACTGCCCCAGCACCATGGCGTAAAGCCGCGGTCCGTAGAAATCGAAGAACCATTCGCGGCGGGCAATCTGCACGAGGAATGCCGATCCGTCGACGAACAGGCCCCGGCTCTCCCAGCTATGCCAGAGCACCAGGATCCAGAGCAGACCGACAGTGGTCCTGTACGCGATTGTAGTTGTTGGCATTTTCCGGTGTTGGCGGCTCTACCGGACGGTTGCCGCAGGTGCAAGCGCTGACGGCTTGCGGCATCGTGAGGGCGCTGTTAGCAAGGCGCCGCACACGAGGACCGACGATGCTCAATTGGGAGAAAATCGACGCGATTCCGGGCTGGTTCATGTTCCAGTCCTATTGCGTCTGGCGCGCCCTGCTCGATCAGCAGGCCGGCACGACCGGCGACCTGTTCGAAATCGGCGTGTGGCGCGGCCGTTCGGCGTCGGTCCTGGCCGCTTACCGAAAGGGCAACGAGAAGCTCTATCTCTGCGACCTCAGGCTCGACGAGCCGGCGGTGCACCGCTCGATCGAGTCGGTCGGAGCAAAGCCCGCGAACATCGTGCCGCTCTCCGGTCCCTCGGCCGACCTGCCGGCGAAGCTCGATCTGCAGGCGATGCACCAGACGGTGCGCTGGTTCCATATCGACGGCGAGCACACCGGCACGGCGGTCTACCGCGAACTCGAATTCGCCAACCGCATCGTCAACACCGACGGCATCGTCGTAATCGACGACTTCTTCTCGCCGCGCTATCCGGCCAACACCACGGAAGTGATCCGCTACCTCGAGAAGAACCCCTTTCACTTCCGCCTGCTCGCCGTCGGCTTCAACAAGGGCTATCTCTGCCGCCCCGAGAGCCTGCCGCGCTATATGGACTTCATGGCCTCGGGCATGTCGCGCGCCCTCTCGGGCTACGGCGCCAAGACCACGATCTTCAAAACGACCGGACCATGGGATACCGACGCGGTCGGCATCACCGACTTCGTCGACGATGCCGGCGCCATCGCCGGCCCGGACAACGAGCCGCAACGCTGGCACATGATGCGGACCCGCCACGTCTGGGGGCCCCTGCGTCACCTGCAGAATGGCTGGCGGATGCTGCGCGCCAGGAACTAGGCCGGCTTCGCGATCTTCATCTGCTCCTCGAGGTCGTCGGCGATGAAGTTGCGCACGACCTCGTCGAGATCCTTGTCGGTCTCGAAGCCGAGCTTGCGCGAGCGCGCCGAGTCGATGCCCTGGGGCCAGCCGTCGCAGATCTTCTGAATCGCCGGATCGTGCTGCCACGTCACCTTGCCGACCTTGCGGTTGCCGGCATGGCGGCCGACCGCCTGTTCGAGCTCCTTGGCCGTGACGTTGATACCGTTCAGCAGCAGGGTGCGACCGGGACCAAAGGCGTCGGGCGGGAGATCGTGCAGGCGCATGAAGGCATCCACCGTCTTGCGCGGACTCAGAACCACCATGACCGTCTCGGGCGTCACCGGGCAGACCACATCGACGCCCGTCAGGGGCTCGCGCACGACCGAGCTTGCCCAGGTCGAAGCCGCCTTGTTGGGCAGGCCGGTACGCACACAAATGGTCGGCAGCCGCACCGAAGTGCCGCGCAGGAATCCCTTGCGGGTATAGTCGCGCACCAAAAACTCGCCGATCGACTTCTGTGCCCCGTACGAAGTCTGCGGCGTCAGCGGCGTGTCGTCGGTGACCGCGGGGGGCAGGTCACCGCCAAAGGCCGCCAGTGAACTCGTGAAGACGACGCGCGGGTTGGTTCCGAGCGCACGGCAGGCCTCGAGCACGTTGCGCGTGCCGTCGAGATTGACCCGGTAGCCGAGGTCGAAATCGGCTTCGGCGCCGGCGCTGACGACTGCGGCAAAATGGAACACGGTTGCTGCACCCTGCATGATCGACTGCACCGTGGCGAAATTCGAGATGTCGCCGTCCAGCGCCTTGACGCGGGGGTCGTCGAGATCGGGTCCGCTCGCCTTCGCAACGTCGAACAGCAGCAGCTCGCTCACCTTCTCGGGTCGACCCGAAGGGCCTGCCATCTCGCCCTGCTGCAGGATTCGCCGGGCCAGCTTCTTACCGAGGAAGCCTGCGCCGCCGGTGATTACCACCTTCATGTCGTTTCATCCCGATGTCGATCTCAGTCGAGGAAAGTGTGCACAGATCGCGACGCGCAGTCTATGTTTGCGGGCAATGGCAGGGCCCAGTGAAATCTTCGCGTTCAAGGATGCGCTCATCATCCTGGGCACCGCAGCCGTCGTGGCGCCGGTCGTTCAACGTCTCAAAATCAGCCCCGTTCTCGGATTTCTGGTTGTCGGCGCGGCGCTCGGCCCTTTCGGGCTCGGCCGGCTGGCCGAACATTCCCGCGCAATTGCCTGGCTAACGGTGACCGGCGAACGGCAAATCGCCTTCATCGCCGACCTCGGCATCGTCTTCCTGCTCTTCTTCATCGGCCTCGAGCTTTCGATGCGCCGTCTGACCACCATGCGCCGACTGGTGTTCGGCCTGGGTGGTCTGCAGTGCTTCATCTCGACCCTGGCCATCAGCCTGGTCGCCCTGTGGCTCGGCCAACCGCCGGACGCCGCCCTGATCATCGGCGCCTGCCTCGCGCTCTCCTCGACGGCGATCGTAATGGAGCTGTTGTCCGGGCAACGACGCATGATGTCGACCACCGGCCGAACGAGCTTCGCCATCCTGCTGGCTCAGGACCTCGCGGTCGTGCCGCTCCTGTTCCTGATCAGTGCATTGGGAGGCCATTCAGAGGGCAACGTCGTCCAGGGCATCGTCATTGCGCTGTTCGAGGCGGTCGTGGCCATCGGGATCATCACTCTGGTCGGACGGGTAATTCTGAAACCCCTGTTTCGGCTTGCTGCCTCGACGGACAATCCGGAATTCTTCATGGCGGCGACCCTGCTGATCGCCGTCGGCTCGGGCGTGATCGCGGCCTATGCCGGCCTGTCGATGGCGCTCGGTGCCTTCATCGCCGGGCTTCTCCTGGCCGAGACGGAGTATCGCCGCGCCGTCGAGGCGATGATCGACCCCTTTCGCGGCCTGCTGCTTGGCGTCTTCTTCTTCTCGGTCGGCATGCACATCGACCTGAGCTTCATCTGGCGCGAGCCGCTTCTCGTGGTTGGTGGCTTCGTAGCCATGATGGTGGCCAAGTCGGTCCTGCTGGCGCCGCTCTGCCGTTTGTTCGGCGTCCCTTGGGCGGCGAGCGTGGAAACCAGCCTGCTGCTGGCTCCCGGCGGCGAGTTCGCCTTCATTGGCATCGGGCTCGCCACGACCTACGGACTGATCGACAGCGGCGTGTCGGCCGGCGTCCTGGCCGTCGTGTCGCTGACCATGGGCACCCTGCCTTTCGTTTCCCTGTTCGCGCGCCGCGCCGCCCAGCGTGTCGCCGACGGAATCGCCAGCGAAGCGCCCGCGACCGCGCTACCGCCGGACGATCATGCCAAGCGTGTGATCGTCGTGGGCCATGGCCGGGTCGGACAGCTCGTCTGCGACATGCTCGACAAGCACGAGATCGCCTATGTCGCCGCCGACCGCGACGCGCCGCGGGTCGAGCGTTGGCGCAAGCTCGGCCGCCCCGTCTATTTCGGTGACGCCTCCAATCCGCTCTTCCTGCAGCGCTGCGGCATCGACGAGGCGACGGGCGTGATCGTCACCATCGATACCGCCGCCGTCGACGACGTGGTCCGTGCCGTCCGCACGCGTCGCCCCGACGTGATGATCGTAGCGCGCGCCCACGACGCCCAGCACGCCCGGCATCTCTACACGCTGGCCGTCACCGACACGGTGCCCGAGACCATCGAAGCCAGCCTGCAGCTGGCGGAATCGGCCCTGGTCGGTCTCGGCGTGCCGATGGGCCTGGTCATCGCTTCCATCCACGAGCGCCGCGAGCTGGTGAGGCATGAGTTGCAGGCGGCGGCCGGCGGCACCGCCTCGATGACCGAACAGATCCGGCGCGCCCGGCGCGACAGGACCGCCAAGCCGTGAGCTGCCCATGAGAGTGATCAGCTGGAACCTGCTGCGCCTGACCGGCGCGGCGGTCGAGGACGTCGCCGAACTGGCGCGCCGCGAGAAGCCCGACCTGTTCCTGATGCAGGAGGCGACCAAGCACATCGAGGAGCTGCCCAATCTGGTCGGCGGCCACTTCCACCGGCTTTCCTGGCTGGGCCGCATCCATGGGCTGGCCGTCTGGAGCCCGCATCATTTCCCGCCGCCCACGGCTTTCTCGCTGCCGGCATCGCGACTGCCCGGCCGCCTGCCGCGCCGGCGCGCGCAGATCGTTCAAGTGGGAGAAATAACCTTCGCCAATGTCCACCTGTCGCACGGTCAGCTCCTGAACCGGCGTCAGCTTGCGCGCCTTGCGACCTTCCTGCAGGGCCGACCCTCGGCGATCATTGGCGACTACAATGCCGTCGGTCCGGTACTCATTCCGGGCTTCACCGACGTCGGTCCTCGCGAGCCCACGCACCTCGCCAGCAACGTCGTGCCGTTCCGCCTCGACCGCTGCCTGGCGCACAGCCTGGTCTGCCGCTCGGCCTATGCCTTGGATTTCGGCCCGTCCGACCACCGTCCGATCCGGCTCGAACTCGATCTCGCGGAAAGCAACACGGCCGCGATGGCGGCAGCGGCACGCAAGCCGCGCAAGGATCGGCTGCGGCGCTTCTACAGATAGGGCTGCAGCAGGCGCGCGGCGCTGTTGCGCAGACGAATGGGCAGGGGATCGGCGTCGATCTCGGCCACCGTCAACTGCCGCTTCGGCGTCGTCGCCTCGATGATGCGACGCGCGAAGTCGGCATCGTGCAGCTCGACGTTCAGCTCGAAATTCAGGCGAAAGCTGCGCGTATCCCAGTTGGCGCTACCGATCATCGACCAGGATTCGTCGATGGTCATGAGCTTGGAATGGTCGAACGGTGCGGGCAGCAACCAGACGCGACAGCCCGCCTCGACCAGCGGCCTGAGCGGCACCCGCCGCGCCCAGTCGAGGATCGCGTGATTGGAGTGCTCCGGCAGCAGGATATCGACCTCGATACCGCGCATGGCGGCCAGCCCGAGGGCCATGGTGAGCGGCTCCGCCGGCAGGAAATAAGGCGTCACGACGCGGATCGACCGGCGCGCGCACGAGATCGCATGCAGCGCCACGAACTCGATCTGCTCCATGTCCTCGTCGGGTCCGGAGTTGACCACGCGGGCCGTGACGTCGCCCACGGCCGCCGGCTTGGGGAACCACGCCTGGGAGACGAGCTGCTCGCCTGTCGTGAACAGCCAGTCGTCGGCAAAAGTATCGGTGAGCTGTTCGACGACGGGACCTTCGATGCGAAAGTGCGTGTCGCGCACGGGATGTGCCGGCTTGGCCGCCTCGATATTCTCGGCGCCGATGTTGAGGCCGCCGGTGAAAGCCACCTTTCCGTCGATCACCAGTACCTTGCGGTGATTGCGGAGGTTCACGAACGGCATCCGCCACGGGAAATAGGAGTGGAGGAAGCGTGCGACCGGCACGCCGGCTTTCTTGAGATGCTGGTAGGTGCCCGACCAGAAATAACCGCCGCCGACGCCGTCGATCAGCACGCGGACTTCGACTCCGCGCTGCTGGGCGCGGATCAGCGCCTGGTGAAACGGCTCCCCTGCCTCATCCGCGCGGAAGATGTAGCTGCAGAGCCCGATGCTCCTCTGCGCCAGATCAATCTCCGCCAGCATGCGGGGATAGGCTTGATCGCCGCTGCGCAGCATCTCGATCGTATTGCCGGGGACAGAGGGAAGCCCGGTCAGGCGGCCGACGGCGTACTCGAGCGGCGACAGGGGATCGACCGCGATGGCCGCCGCGGAACTGCTGCTCACAGGCGGCAGCCGATCGCGTCGCAGGCGCTGGGCACGTCGCTTGACCCGGTTCACGCCCATGATTGCGTAAAGCAGGCCTCCCAGGAACGGAGACAGCCAGGCGATGCCGATCCAGGAGACGGCCGCGCCGACATTGCGCTTGTACAGCAGCGCATGCACCGTGACGGAACCCGCGATGGCGACATGCGCAACTGCCGCCGCTGCACCGACAAACGCCGCTAACCCCTCGTCGAGAATCACACGCCCTGCCCTTCGGGCACGCATCCCAGGCGGCGGCCCATGGGAAGGGTTTTAGCGACGCCCCGTGTCGAAAGCCATGCGCACGGCGAGCACGGCCAGCACCGTGCCCATCAGCCAGCGCTGCACCGCCATCCACAATGGCCGACCCGTCAGGAAAGCAGCCACTGCTCCTGCCGCCACGACGATCAAGGCGTTAACCGTCATGCTGATGACGATCTGCGCCGTGCCCAGCAGCAGGGTTTGACCGAGTATGTCGCCCTGGCTCGCATCGACGAATTGCGGCAGCAGCGACAGGTAGAGTGCGGCGATCTTCGGGTTCAGAAGATTTGTCAGCAGCCCCATGGCGAACAGCCGGCGGGGCGAGTCGGGCGGCAGGTCGCGCACCTCGAAGGGCGAGCGGCCCCCCGGCTTCAGGGCGTTCCAGGCCAGCCAGCCGAGGTAGGCGGCGCCCGCCAGCCGAAGTGCGTCATAGGCATAGGGGACTGCAAAGACGAGCGCCGTGATGCCGAAGGCCGCCAGCAGCATGTACGTGACGAAGCCCAGCGCCACACCGGCCAGTGAAATCAGGCCGGCGGTTCGGCCCTGGCAGATCGAACGCGACACGAGATAAGCCATGTTCGGGCCGGGTGTCAGCACCATGCCGAGCGCCACGGCACCGAAGGCCGCTAGGGCCGTCAGCGAAACCATTGTCCCCTCCGGTAGGAGGCGGTCCTAAGCGACCGCCTTGATCGTCTTGGCTGTGATGTCGATGATCTCGTCGATCTGCGCCTTCTCGATCACCAGCGGCGGCGACATGGCGATGGCGTCGCCCGACTGGCGCACCATCAGGCCGAGCTCGAAGGCCTTGACGAAGGCATCGTAGCCACGAGCGCCGGGCGCCGAGCTCGGAGCCAGATCGATACCGGCGGCGAGGCCGAGGTTGCGGATGTCCGTGACGTTCGGCAGTCCCTTCAGCGAGTGCACGCCCTGCTCCCAGTACGGCGACAGCTCAGCCGACCGCTCGAACAGGTTCTCGTCGCGATAGATGTCGAGGACGGCCGAGGCCGCGGCGCAGGCCAGCGGATGGGCCGAATAGGTATAGCCATGGAACAGGTCGATGGCGTTCTCGGGACCGTTCATCAACTCGTCGAACACGTGCTTGCGCACGAACACGCCGCCCATCGGCACGGTGGCGTTGGAGATGCCCTTGGCCACCGTCATCAGATCGGGAATGACACCGAACTTCTCGGCGGCGAAGCCGGTGCCGAGACGGCCGAAGCCCGTGATGACTTCGTCGAAAATCAGCAGAATGCCGTGCTTGTCGCAGATCTGGCGCAGACGCTGCAGGTAGCCCTTGGGCGGCGGCAGGTAGCCGGTGGAACCGGCGCAGGGCTCCACGATGACGGCGGCGATGTTCGAGGCATCGTGCAGACCGACGATCTTCTCGAGTTCGTCGGCAAGCTCGGCGCCGTGCTCGGGCTGGCCCTTGGCGAAGGCGTTCTGCGGCAGATGGGTATGCGGCAGGTGATCGACGCCCGGCAGCATGGCGCCGAACCATTTGCGGTTGTTGACCATGCCGCCGACCGAGATGCCGCCGAAGCCGACGCCATGATAGCCGCGCTCGCGGCCAACGAAGCGCGTCCGGGTGCCCTGGCCACGGGCGCGCTGGAAGGCCAGCGCGATCTTGAGCGCGGAGTCCACGGCCTCGGAGCCGGAGTTGCAATAGAAGGCGTGGTTCAGGTCACCCGGCAGCAGTGCGGCGTGCCGCGCCGCCAGCTCGAAGGCCTTGGGATGGCCCATCTGGAAGGACGGCGCGTAGTCCATCTCGTCGAGCTGCTTGGCGATCGCGGCCTTGATCTCCTCGCGGCCGTGACCGGCGTTGACGCACCAGAGGCCCGCGGTGCCGTCGATAATCTTGCGGCCTTCCGGGGTCCAGTAGTGAACACCCTTCGCCTTGGCCAACATGCGCGGGTTCTTCTTGAACTGCCGGTTCGCCGTGAACGGCATGAAGAAGGCGTCGAGATTGTTGGCGGGCGCGGTGTTCGGCGGCGTCATGGCATACCTTCGGCGTAGATTGGACGGCAAAAGTGAACGGAGACGACCCTATCACTTGTTCCGGCTCGCAACTACGCAGCCGGCTAATCCTCCTTTGAGGATTTTTGGGGCCGCGACGAGTGCGCCGCGGCGACGCCAGCTACTTGCTGACGTCGACCACCACGCGGCCGCGGACCTCGCCCTTGAGGATTTTGGGCGCCAGGGTCATCAGGTCGGAAAGTCCCGCCTCGCTGACTGTGCTGTCGAGCTTGTCGAGCGGCAGGTCGGTGCCCAGCCGCTTCCAGGCTTCCTCGCGCGGGCCCTTGGGCAGCATCACCGAGTCGATGCCATAGACGGAGACGCCGCGCAGGATGAACGGCAGGATCGAACCGGGAAACGACGGTCCGGCGGCCAGGCCACACACCGCCGCTGCGCCGCCGTACTTCACCTGGGCCAGCGCCTTGGCAAACATCACGCCCGACACCGTGTCAACGACGCCGGCGAAGCGCTCCGACAGCAGCGGCCGGTCCGGCGCCTCGGTCAGTTCCTTGCGGTCCAGGATCGTCGTCGCGCCGAGCGACTTCAGATAGTCGCCTTCCTGCGGCCGGCCGGTCGCGGCGACCACATTGTAGCCAAGCTTGCCCAGGATCGCGACGGCGACCGAGCCGACGCCGCCGGCGGCGCCCGTCACCAGGATCTCGCCCGACGCCGGCTTGATGCCGTGCTTCTCGAGCGCCATCACGCAGAGCATGGAGGTATAGCCTGCCGTACCGATTGCCATGGCCCGCTTGGATGAGATCGCGGCTGGCAACTTGACCAGCCAGTCGCCTTTCACCCGCGCCTTGGTCGCGTAGCCGCCCCAGTGCAGCTCGCCGACCCGCCAGCCGTTGAGGACGACCTTATCACCAGCCTTGAAGCCGGCATTGTCCGACTTCTCGACCGTTCCCGCGAAGTCGATACCGCCGACATGCGGCCAGGTCTTCACCAATCCGCCGCCCGTCGTCAGCACCAGCCCGTCCTTGTAGTTCAAGGTCGAGTAGTCGATTGCCACCGTGACGTCGCCCGCGGGCAACTTTTCCTCGGGAAGGGTCTCGACGGTGCCGCTCACCTTGCGGTCGGCACCCTGGCTCAGCACGAGCGCGCGGAATGTCATGGGAACTCCTGCATTGGATACGCAGGGCTTCTAGCAAGCTGCAGCAAGCACCGCGACCCCAGATGGTTTCGCCTCGCAAGACTTGGCTGCAATCCCGGACCATGTCGCGGGCGCAGCACAGGAACCGGAGATGCTGGTAGACGCCAGCGCTCCTGCAACTTCCGGGTGTCTACACGGACCTGTTCGAATGGCCCTCGCTGTGCGATGTAAGGGCTTCCGCATAGAAAGCCAGCGGTAGAATAGGGACGACAACGCTCTTGCCAACCTCGCGACACTCCTACCTTCAGATGCTGGAGGCCGAAGCGATCCACGCGCTCCGCGAGGCGGCGGCGGTCTTCCGCAATCCGGTCATCCTCTATTCGATTGGCAAGGATTCTTCCGTCCTGCTTCATCTCGCGATGAAGGCCTTCTATCCAGCCAAGCCGCCTTTTGCGGTACTGCATGTAGACACCACTTGGAAGTTCCGCGAGATGATCGCCTTCCGAGATCGGCGGCTGGCCCAGCTCGGCCTCGACCTCCGCGTCCACATCAATCGAGATGGCCTCGCGCGCGGCATCAGCCCAATCACCCATGGCGCCACCGTCCATACAGACGTCATGAAGACCGAGGCGTTGAAGCAGGCGCTCGACCTTCATGGCTTCACTGCGGCGATCGGTGGTGCGCGGCGCGACGAAGAGGCTTCACGTGCCAAGGAACGCATCTTCTCACTGCGCAGCGCCAGCCATCGCTGGGATCCACGTCGGCAGCGCCCCGAACTCTGGCATCACTACAACGGCCATCTCGGCCCGGGCGAATCCATTCGGGTTTTCCCGTTGTCGAATTGGACCGAGTTAGATGTCTGGACCTACATCGCGCAGGAAGACATTCCCATCGTCCCCCTCTACTTCGCGGCGAAGCGACCCGTCGTCGAGCGCGACGGCATGCTGATAATGGTCGACGACGAACGTCTGAACCTGCGCGCGGGCGAGGTCGTACAGCAACGCTTCGTACGCTTCAGGACACTGGGCTGCTATCCCTTGACCGGCGCCATCGACTCCAGGGCCGACACGGTATCGGCGATCATTGCCGAACTCTCGGCGAGCAGGACCTCTGAACGCCAGGGCCGCGCCATCGACCATGGTCATGGCAGTTCGATGGAACGCAAGAAGCACGAGGGCTACTTCTGATGGCGCCCGCGCCCACCGGCGGACCGGCTAGCGCCGACATGCTGCGCTTCATCACCTGCGGCAGCGTCGATGATGGCAAGAGCACACTGATCGGCCGCCTGCTGTTCGATGCCAAGGTCATCCCCGATGATCACCTCACCGCCGCAACTCGCAATGATCATGCCTACCGTGCCCCCGGCGGCATACCCGACCTCGCCCTGTTGGTCGACGGTCTGCAGGTCGAACGCGAACAGGGCATCACGATTGACGTGGGCTATCGCTTCTTCGCGACCGCCCGACGACGCTTCATCATCGCCGACACGCCGGGCCACGAGCAGTACACGCGCAACATGGCAACGGGGGCTTCGACTGCCGATGTGGCGGTGATCCTGGTCGACGCCCGCAAGGGTGTCCTGCGCCAGACCCGGCGGCACAGTGCCATTGTGGCGCTGATGGGCATCCGCCACGTCGTGCTCGCCGTCAACAAGATGGATCTAATAGATTACGGTGAGGCTCGCTTCGAAGAAATCGTCGCGACGTACAAGCCGATCGCAGAACAGTTGAGCGTGCAATCCGTCGCCGCCCTCCCTCTGTCGGCCCTGCTGGGCGACAACGTCATCCAGCCCAGCATTGCCATGCCGTGGTATCGTGGGCCGACGCTGCTGCACCATTTGGAAACCGTAAGTGTCGAATTACCGAAGACGCAGCCGTTCCGACTAGCCGTGCAGTGCATCAATCGCGACGCCTCGGGGTTCCGCGGCTATGCGGGCACAGTTCTGGGCGGCGGCATCGGCCCCGGCGATGAGGTCGTGGTTCTGCCTTCAGGCATGCGCGGCCATGTCGAGCGCATCGTGACCTGGGAGGGCGATCTTGCCCAGGCAGTCGCCGGCCAGGCGGTAACCGTGACCCTGGCCGAGCCGATCGACATCGCACGCGGCGACATGATTGCGGCCGCCGACCAGCCTCCACAGATGACCGACCAGTTCGCAGCCCATCTCGTGTGGATGGACGAGGCGCCAATGCTGCCGGGCCGCCACTACCTGATGCATCTCGGCACGGCCAAGCTGACCGCGATGGTAAGCGAGCTGAAGCATGTCCTCGATATCGACAGCGGCCAGCACAAGGCCGCCAAGCAGCTCGCGATGAACGATATCGGCTTTGCCAATCTGTCGCTCGACCGTGCCGTGCCCTTCGATGCCTATGCCGAAAACAGGGAGACCGGCAGCTTCATCCTGATAGACCGCGTCAGCAACGCGACCGTCGGCGCCGGCATGATCCGCTTTCCGCTGCGCCGAGCCACCAATCTCACCTGGCAGGATTTCACCGTCGACAAACGGGCGCGCGCGGCGATCAAAGGCCAGCAGCCGGCGGTCCTGTGGTTCACCGGTCTTTCCGGGGCCGGCAAGTCGACCATTGCCGACAGCGTCGAGAGGCGACTGCATGCGCTAGGGCGCCACACCTACACGCTCGACGGTGACAATGTCCGCCACGGACTGAACCGCGATCTCGGCTTCACCGACGCCGACCGGGTCGAGAACATCCGCCGGGTCGTCGAGACCGCCCGGCTGTTCGCCGATGCGGGCCTGATCGTCCTGGTGTCCTTCATTTCGCCATTCCGCGCCGAACGGCAACTAGCCCGCGACCGGGTGGGTGCCGAAGAATTCATCGAGATATTCGTCGACACCACGCTGGCCGAATGCGAACGGCGCGATCCCAAGGGCCTCTATCGCAAGGCGCGCACTGGCCAGCTCCCGAACTTCACCGGCATCGATTCAGCCTACGAGCCCCCGCCCCGTCCCGAGCTGCATCTCCGCACGGCCAACCATTCGGTCGAACAGGCGACCGACCTGATCCTCGAGACCTTGCGCCAGCGCGGCATCATCGACTGATCCGTCCAGCGACATCGCCCGCGATGGCGCGGGCCATCTGGGTCAACGGCCGAGCATAGCGGGCCGCCACCTGGGCTTCGTCCATAACCGACCGCGGGAAGCGCATCGACACGCCGCCCAGCATGCGCTGACGATGCCGGACTGGTACGGCCATGCCGTTCAAGGAGGAACGGTTGGGTGGCGTGAAGGCATGACCCGCCTGGCGGATACGCTGCAGGGCCTGGTCGAGCGGCGCCTGCTGGCGAGCGCCAAGTCCGCCGATGTCACGCAGAATTGTCTGTCGTTCCTCGTCGCTACAGAAGGCGAGCCAAACGCGACCGAGGGCGCTCTGAAGCACCGATCGCCGCTGGTTTACGCCTGCCGTTTCGAACGACATCGGGCTTTCGGGCGCCGTCGAATGGCGGATGGTGATGGCGCCGTAGCTCATCGTCGCGAGATAGAGCGGCCAGCCGTAGTCGGCGGTGAAACGGCTCATATGCGGAATGGCGGCATCGACGAGATGGTCGATGAAGCGGATCGCGCCCGATAGGCCGAGCACCCTGTCGGTCAGACGGTAGCCCTGCTCGCGCGACACGCGGGCGGCATAGCCCACCGCCATCAGCGTGTGTAGCAGGCGGAGCACCGTCGGCCGCGGCAGGCCGGTCTCTTCGATCAGCACCGAGACCGTCGAGGTCCGGCGACGGCTGAGCGCCTCCAGCAATGCGAAGCTGCGCCTGACGGGCTCGATGACAGATGGAGACGCCATAACGATACCCTAGTCCGTAATGCGGACTTCGTCGACTTTGCCCGCGCCCCGCCCGCGAAGAAGCGTACCGTTACCGCCAGGAGGAAACGCGCATGGCCTATCAGACGATCGAGGTACGCAAGATCACGCCGACCATCGGCGCCGAGATTCATGGCGTCGACCTCTCCCAGCCGCTCGGCAACCAGCAGTTCCAGGAGGTGCACGATGCCCTGATGGACAATCTGGTGATCTTCTTCCGCGACCAGAAGCTCAGCATCGATCAGCACAAGGACTTCGGCCGCCGCTTCGGGCCGCTGCACGTTCATCCCAACGCGCCGATCACCTTCAAGGAGCATCCCGAGATCCTGGTCATCAAGGCCGACGAAAATTCCAGGCACGTGGCCGGCGAGGAATGGCATTCCGACGTCTCGTGCGATCCCGAGCCGCCGATGGGCTCGATCCTCTATCTCACCGAAGTGCCGCCCGACGGCGCCGGCGACACGATCTTCGCCAACATGTACCGCGCCTACGAAACGCTCTCCGAACCGATGAAGAAGATGCTGCAGGGCCTGACGGCGCTGCACGACAGCACTAAGGCGCACTACTATCGCGCCAAGGCGACGGACCGCGAGCAGATGGCCTTCCCCAACGCCGAGCACCCGATCGTCCGCACCCATCCGGTGACAGGGCGCCAGGGCCTCTATGTCAGCCGCGGCTTCACCCTGCGCATTCCGCAGCTCAGGAAGCACGAGAGCGACGCGCTGCTCGAAATGCTCTACCGCCACGTCGAGACGCCGGAGTTCCATTGCCGCTTCAAGTGGCAGCCGAACTCGGTGGCGTTCTGGGACAATCGCTGCACCCAGCATCACGCCATGTTCGACTACTTCCCCCACCGCCGGTACGGCCATCGCGTCACGGTATGTGGGGACAAGCCGTTCTATCGCCCCTCGGCGGCGGCGTAATAGATCCCTCTCCCCATATATAAGGGGAGGGGGTCTGATCCAGCTTGCCAAGCTGGTCATGGAGCCCCACATCTTGGGCCCATGACCGGTTCAAGCTTTTGCCTCCTGCCGCACCGCAGCGTCATCGCCGTCTCCGGCGCAGACCGGGTCGAATTCCTGCAGGGGTTGATCTCCAACGACACGACCAAAGTGGCGCCCGGGCAGGCAATCTGGGCCGCCCTCCTCACGCCGCAGGGCCGCTTCCTGAACGACATGTTCGTGGCCGACGCGGGCGGCGAGACCCTGTTGCTGGAGACCGAGCGCGAGCGCGCGCCGGCGCTGGCGAAGAAACTCAAGATGTACACCTTACGCTCCAAGGTGACCGTCGAGGACCGCAGCGCCTCGTTGGAAGTGGCCGCGGCCTTTGGCAGGGAGCCGTCGAAGGCACTCGGCCTGGACGGCGCCGTCTCTTTCAACGATCCACGGCTCGAGGCGCTGGGCGTGCGCGTGATTGCGCCGGCCGGCCAGACGGCCGCGCTGCTCGGCGGGCGCGGCTTCGCCGAAGCGCCGCTCGCCGCCTACGATTCGCTGCGCCTTGCCCTCGGCGTGCCGGACGGCAGCCGCGATCTCATCGTGGAGAAGGCTCTTCTCCTGGAAAGCGGCTTCGACGAGTTGAACGGCGTCGACTGGAAGAAGGGTTGCTACATGGGCCAGGAGCTGACGGCCCGCACCAAGTATCGCGCCCTGATCCGGAAACGTCTGTTTCCGGTGAAGGTCGAGGGCACGCTGCCCGAGCCCGGCGCGCCTGTTCTCCTTGATGGTGAAGAAGTGGGTGAGCTGCGGTCCGGCAGCGGCGATCGCGCCCTGGCGCTGCTCAAGGTCGAGGCCGCGCGCGGCGGCAGTGCTTTGACGGCCGGCGATGCTCGCGTGACGCCCGAGGTCCCCGCCTGGATGCGCTTGCCGGAAGCGACCAACCCCTAGCGGCTCAGCCTCACGGGGCCTAAGGTCTCCTCCGCGTTTGCGTCAGGAGATCGCCCCGTGAAACTCATCAATCCCAATCCGTTCACCACGCGGCCGGAGATCGTCGGCACCTTCGGCGTCGTCACCTCGACGCACTGGATCGCGACCGCGGTCGGGATGGGCATTCTCGAAAAGGGCGGCAACGCTTTCGATGCAGCCGTCGCGACGGCTTTCACCCTTCAGGTCGTCGAGCCGCATCTCTGCGGACCCGGTGGCGACGCCCCGTTGATCCTGCACGATGTGCGCCGCGGCAAGACCGAGGTCGTCTGCGGCCAGGGTCCGATGCCGGCCGGCGCCACCATCGCCCACTACAAGGGCCTGGGACTCGATCTCATCCCTGGCACGGGCCTGCTGCCCGCCTGCATTCCGGGCACCTTCGACGCCTACATGCTGATCCTGCGCGACTACGGCACGATGCGCCTCGGAGACGTGCTTTCGCCCGCGATCGGCTACTGGCTGAACGGCCACCCCATCGTAGAGCGCGCCTGCGCCACCATCGCCACGGTGGCCGACCAGTTCCGTAACCACTGGAAGACGTCGGCGGCCGTCTTCCTGCCGAACGACAAGGTACCGGCGCCGGCCTCGCTCTTCCGCAACGTCACGCTGGGCAACAGCTATGCCCGCATCCTGAAGGAGGCCGAGGCAGGCGGCGGCGGTCGCGAAGCCGAGATCGAACGCGCGCGCAAGGCGTGGAGCCAGGGTTTCGTCGCCGAAGCGATCGACAAATTCTGCCGCACCCAGGAAGTGATGGATGTCTCCGGCCAGGCGAACAAGGGCGTGCTCACCGGCCAGGACATGGCCAAGTGGCAGGCCACGGTCGAAGCGCCGCTCACCTACGACTACGGTCGGTACACGGTTTGCAAGGCGGCGTCCTGGACGCAGGGCCCGGTGGTCCTGCAGCAGCTCGCCCTGCTCAAGGGCTTCGACCTCGACGGCATGGATCCGACCAGCCCGGACTTCATTCATCTGCAAGTCGAATGCCTGAAGCTCGCCTATGCCGACCGCGAGGCATTCTACGGCGATCCCGCATTCGTCGACGTGCCGATGCAGACGCTGCTGTCGGATGCCTACAATGAGGATCGCCGCAAGCTGGTCGATCCCGCGCATGCCTCGCTGGAGCAGCGGCCCGGCAAGGTCGATGGCTATGGCGGCGTGGTGAAGCTGCGCCGCGCCGACGGCGCCCGCGCAGGTGTGGCAGCCAGCGGCGCCGGCGAGCCCACCGTCGGCCGCGTCGGCCAGACGACCGGCGACACGGTGCATTTCGACATCATCGACAGAGACGGCAACATGATCTCGGCCACGCCATCGGGCGGCTGGCTGCAAAGCTCGCCGGTCATTCCCGAACTCGGTTTCCCATTGGGCACGCGCGGCCAGATGTTCTGGCTCGAAGAAGGCCTGCCGGGCTCGCTGGCGCCGGGCAAGCGGCCGCGCAGCACGCTCACCCCCACCCTCGCCCATCGCGACGGCAAGCCGTACATGGCCTGGGGCTCGCCGGGCGGCGACCAGCAGGACCAGTGGATCACGCAGATGTTCCTGCGCCATGTCCATTGCGACATGAACCTGCAGGAGGCGATCGATGCGCCGGCCTGGCACAGCGAGCACTTCCCCTCCTCCTTCTGGCCGCGGACGGCGCGCCCCGGCGTGCTGGTGCTGGAAGGCCGTATCCCCAAGGACACCGTGGCCGAGCTGAAGAAGCGCGGCCACGAGGTCGAGGTGAACGACGAATGGTCCGAAGGCCGGCTCACGGCCGCGACCCGCGAGGATCCGTGGCGCAAGGCGGCGGCCAACCCGCGCGGCATGCAGGGCTACGCGGCTGGACGCTGATCAGACATGACCTGGTCGATCATTTTCCACGAGAAGGACACTGGCCGCATCGCGATTGCCGTGGCCACCAAGTTCTTTGCCGTCGGTGCCCGGGTGCCGCACATCGCGCCCCTGAAAGGCGCGGTCTGTACCCAGGCGCTGACCAATCCCCTCTATGGGCCGCATGGCCTTAGGCTGATCCGCGAGAATGTCGGCGCTGCCGACATCGTGCGTATCCTCACGACTCCCGACGCCGGCCGCGACCATCGCCAGCTCCACGTCATGGGCGCCGACGGCAAGTTCGCCGCCCACACCGGCGCCGAGTGCGTGCCGTGGTGTGGACACTGGATCGGCGAGAACATGTCGGTCGCCGGCAACATGCTGGCCGGTCCGCAGGTGGTCGCCGAGACGGTGCGCACGATGCGCGAGCGGCATGACCTGCCGCTGCCGCGTCGCCTGATTGCCGCCATGAAGGCCGGCGAAGCCGCCGGCGGCGACAAGCGCGGCAAGCAGTCGGCGGCGCTCCTCATCTACGGCAACCAGGACTATTCGGAGCTCGATCTCCGCGTCGACGACCATACCGAACCGCTGCAGGAGCTGGAGCGTCTGGAAGAGGTGAGCCGCGAACGCTGGACACACTTCCGCGCCTTCGTGCCGACGCGCGAGAACCCAGCCGGCATCTTCGACCGCGCCGAAATCGATGCCGGCATCGAAAGGAGCCTGGCGGCCGAACGCTGATGAACGAGCCGCTCCTCGAACTGCGCGGCCTGGCCGTCGACTTCGCCACGGACGACGGCACCGTCCACGCCGTCGACGGTCTCGACCTGGCTCTGGGCCGAGGTCGAACCCTGGGTCTGGTCGGTGAATCGGGGTGCGGCAAGAGCGTGACGTCGCTCGCCATCATGGGGCTGCTGCCGCCGGAGAATTCCAGAGTCCGCGGCGAGATCGTCTTCGAAGGCCGCAATCTGCTGACCCTCGAGCCGCACCTCATGCGCGATCTGCGCGGGGCGCGGCTGGCGATGATTTTCCAGGAGCCGATGACCTCGCTCAACCCCGCCTACACGATCGGCGACCAGATCGTGGAGGCGATCCAGCGCCATCAGGGCCTTGACGCGGCGGCCGCCCGCGCGCGCGCCATCGACATGCTGAAACTGGTGCGCATTCCCTCACCCGAGAAACGCGTCGACGACTACCCGCACAAACTGTCGGGCGGCATGCGCCAGCGCGCCATGATCGCCATGGCCCTGGCCTGCGGGCCGCAGCTCCTGATCGCCGACGAACCGACGACGGCGCTCGATGTCACCATCCAGGCGCAGATCCTCGACCTGATGCGCGGCCTGCGTCGCGACACCGGCACGGCGATTGTCCTGATCACGCACGATCTTGGGGTGGTGGCGGAAATGGCCGACGACGTGGCGGTCATGTACGCCGGCCAGATCGTCGAGCGCGCCGCCGTGCGCGATCTCTTCGCCCGGCCCGAGCATCCCTACACGGTGGGCCTGCTGGGTTCGATCCCGCGTCTCGACGAGAAGCGCGAACGCCTGCCGTCGATCGAGGGGCGCGTGCCCGACATGAGCCGGCCGCCACCAGGCTGTCGTTTCGCGGCCCGTTGCCCCTTTGTCGAGCCCGAGTGCCGTGCGACGGCACCTATGCTGGTCGAAGTTGCACCGGGACACCTGTCGCGTTGTCGACGTGCCCCCCTCTCGCGGATGGCTGCGTGAGCGCCCTGCTCGAAGTCGCGGGCCTCGCCAAGCACTTCCCGGTGAAGCGCGGCGCCTTCGGCTTCGTCTCGGGCCACGTCCAGGCCGTCGACGGTGTCGACTTCCACCTGAACGCCGGCGAGACCTTGGCCATCGTGGGAGAGTCGGGCTGTGGCAAATCGACGGTCGGACGCCTGGTCCTGCGACTGCTCGAACCGACAGCCGGCAGCGTGCGCTTCGAGGGTGAGAACCTGTTGGCGCTTTCCGAATCGCAGATGCGGGCACGTCGCCAGCGCATGCAGGTGATCTTTCAGGACCCCTACGCCTCGCTCAATCCGCGCATGACGGTGGGCGCCATGTTGGGCGAGCCGCTGATGCTGCACGGGCTTGCCAAGTCCGAGGCGGCGCGGCGCGCACGGGTGGGCGAGCTGCTCGATCTGGTGGGCCTTCGCCCCGACCATGCGCGGCGCTATCCGCACGAATTCTCCGGCGGCCAGCGCCAGCGTCTGGCGATTGCCCGCGCTCTTGCCGTCGAACCCAAACTGATCGTGGCCGACGAGCCGGTTTCGGCGCTGGATGTCTCGATCCAGGCGCAGGTGATCAACCTGATGCGGTCGCTGCAGGATCGGTTTGGTCTCGCCTATGTCTTCATCAGCCACGATCTCGCGGTCGTGAAGCACATCGCCGACCGGATCGCCGTCATGTATCTCGGCAAGATCGTGGAGACGGCGACGACCGACGAATTGTTCCGCAGCCCGCGACACCCCTATACGCGCGCCCTGCTGGCGGCCGTGCCGCTGCCCGATCCTGCCGCGACACGCGAGCGAACCTTGCTGGAAGGCGATATTCCCAGCGCCATGAATCCACCCACCGGCTGCCGCTTCCACACGCGTTGCCGATTCGCAAAAGAGTCCTGCCGTCGCGACGTGCCGGAATTGACCGACGACGGCAGTGGACATTCGACGGCCTGCCCCTGGTGGCCGGAGTTCCCGCCTGCGTCCTCGATCGTCGAGGCCGCGAGCCAAGACCAAGACCGCATCCGACTGGCCCGCCTGCAGGCGGCCTTCGTCACTGCTCAAACGGAGGCAACATGATCAAGACATTCCGCCGCCTGATGTTGGCGGCAGCCTTTTCGGGCCTCGCCCTTTCGGGTGCGGCCGCACAGTCCAATCTGCGTATCGGGTTGGCCGAAGACCCCGACGTGCTCGATCCGACCCTGGCGCGCACCTACGTCGGCCGCATCGTCTTTTCGTCGATCTGCGACAAGCTGTTCGACATCGACGAGAAGCTGAACGTCGTGCCGCAGCTCGCCACCAGCCACGAGACCTCGGCCGACGGCCTTACCGTCACCATCAAGCTCCGGCCCGGCGTGAAGTTCCACGATGGCGAGGCCTTCGACGCTGCCGCCGCGAAGTACAGCCTCGAACGCCACCTCACCATGAAGGGCTCCTTCCGCAAGCCCGAGCTGGCGTCTATCGAGGCGATCGAGATCGCCGATCCCACGACCATCAAACTGAAGCTGAAGGCGCCCTTCTCGCCGCTGCTCGCGCAGCTCACCGATCGCGCCGGCATGATGGTCTCGCCCAAGGCGGCCGAAGCAGCCGGCGACAAGTTTGGCCTCAAGCCCGTCTGCGCCGGCCCCTACAAGTTCGTCGAAAGGGTCCAGCAGGACCGCATCGTCGTCGAGAAGTTCGCCGACTACTGGAACAAGGACCAGATCTTCATCGACAAGATCACCTACCTGCCCATCGTCGATTCAACAGTACGGCTGGCGAACCTGCGCTCGGGCGGCCTCGACATGATCGAGCGCGTGCTGGCGACCGACATCAAGACGGTGCGCGACAATCCCAAGCTCAAGCTGATCACGGCCGTCGAGCTGGGCTACCAAGGCCTCACCATCAACCTATCGAACGGCCCCAAGGCCAACACGCCGCTGGCCAAGGACGCAAGGGTACGCGAGGCCTTCGAACTCAGCATGGATCGCGAGGCGTTGAACCAGGTCGTGTTCAACGGCGAGTTCGTGGTCGGCAATCAGTGGATCAACCCGACCAACTTCTACTACCAGCAGTCCCTGCCGGTGCCGAA
The DNA here is from genome assembly GCF_000312425.1 of Reyranella massiliensis 521. Lineage (GTDB taxonomy): Bacteria > Pseudomonadota > Alphaproteobacteria > Reyranellales > Reyranellaceae > Reyranella > Reyranella massiliensis. The sequence goes on from NZ_HE997181.1 coordinate 3,461,610, forward strand.
GCGCGACGTCGCCAAGGCCAAGGCGCTGCTCAAGGAAGCCGGCGTCGCCGGCCGCATGTCGCTCGACCTGATGGTGCCCAACAATCCGGAGACCCGCCAGGTCGCCGAGGTATTGCAGTCGATGGTGGCCGAGACCGGCTTCGACCTGAAGCTGCGCGTCACCGAGTTCGCGACTTCGCTGAAACAGGCCGAGGACGGCGACTACCAGCTCTACCTGATCGGCTGGTCGGGCCGCAGCGATCCCGACGGCAACTCCTACATCTTCCAGACCTGCGGCGCGCCGCAGAACAACTCCGGCTATTGCGACAAGGATGTCGATGCCTGGCACAAGGAGGCGCGCATCAAGAGCGATCCGGCCGAACGCAAGAAAATCTACGAGAACATCGCCAAGAAGTACCTGGCCGAAGGCTCGATCAAGTATCTCTATCACCGTCGCGTGTTGGTCGCGCTGACCGACAAGGTCGAGGGCTACAAGCAGCTCCCCGACGGCCTGATCCGCGTCGTCGGCGTCAAGCTCAAGTAGCCATCCGGCCGACATGCTCGCCTTCCTGACCCAGCGGCTGCTGCAGCTCATCCCGACGCTGTTCTTCGTGTCGGTGCTGATCTTCGGTCTGCAGCAGCTCCTGCCGGGTGATCCGGCGCTGATCATGGCGGGCGAGGAGCGCGACCCCGAAGTACTGGAACAAATCCGCCAGCAGTACCGGCTGAACGAGCCGATCTGGGTCCAGTATTTCTACTGGATCCAGGGCGTGCTCTCCGGAAACCTGGGCGAGTCGATGCGGCTCAAGACCTCGGTCCTCTCGCTCGTGCAGGAGAAGCTGCCGGTCACCCTGCAACTCGCCTCCATGGCGATCGTCGTGGCGCTGGGCATCGGCATTCCGGCGGGCATCATCTCGGCCGTGAAGAAGGACACTGCGCTCGACTACGGCGCCAACATCTTCGCCCTGTGGGGGATCAGCACGCCCAACTTCTGGCTGGGCATCCTGATGATCTTCCTGTTTTCGGTGACGCTCGGCTGGCTGCCGGCCTCGGGCTATGTGAGCCTGGCCGAGAACTGGCAGGCGAGCCTTGCCACGACGGTCATGCCGGCCTTCGTGCTGGGCAACGCCATCGCCGCCATCCTGATGCGCCACACCCGCAGCGCCATGCTGCAGGCGATGGGCGCCGATTATGTGCGGACCGCCCGCGCCAAGGGGCTCTACGAACGCCGCGTGGTGCTGAAGCATGCGCTGCGCAATGCCATGACCCCGGTGATCACCCTGGGCGCCCTGGAGTTCGGCACCCTCCTCTCCGGCGCCGTCCTTACCGAGCAGATCTTCACCATTCCGGGGTTCGGCAAGCTGATCGTCGATGCCGTGTTCAACCGCGACTATGCCGTCGTACAGGGCGTCGTGCTGGTGACCTCCACCGCCTACATCGCGCTCAACCTGCTGGCCGACATCGCCTATGTGCTGGTCAACCCGAGGCTGCGCGGATGACGGCTGCCACGCTCTCCCCAGCGACCGCCGCGACCGACGCCCGCGAAGAGAATCCCTGGGCGCGCGCCTGGCGGCGTCTGCGCCGGCGCAAGGGCGCCATGGTCGGGCTGATCATCGTGCTCCTCTTCGTGGTGCTGGCCTTGGCCGCGCCACTGGTCGCGCCCTACGACCCGATCGCCACGAGCTGGAGTGCGGTGCGCAAGCCGCCGTCGTGGGCGCACTGGCTGGGCACCGACGAGGTCGGCCGCGATGTGCTTTCCCGAATCATCTGGGGCGCACGGGCGTCGCTCAGCGCCGGCCTCGTGTCCGTCGGCATCGCGCTGGCGTTCGGCGTCCCCCTGGGTCTTCTCGCGGGCTATGCCGGTGGCTGGGTCGATGCGCTGCTGTCGCGCATTGTCGACGCCATGCTCGCCATCCCGTTCCTGATCCTGGCGATCGCGCTGGCGGCCTTCCTCGGTCCCAGCCTCAGCAATGCGATGATCGCCATCGGCGTCACCGCCACGCCGGTCTTCATTCGACTGACGCGCGGGCAGACCATCGCCGCCAAGGTCGAGGATTATGTCGAGGCGGCGCGCGCGGTCGGCAACCCGCATTGGCGAATCGCGCTCCGCCACGTATTGCCCAACATCGTGCCGCCGCTCCTGGTGCAGGCGTCGCTGGCCATCGCCGGCGCCATCATTGCCGAGGCCGCACTTTCGTTCCTGGGCCTCGGTCAGCAGCCGCCTGCCCCGTCCTGGGGCAGCATGCTCAACTCGGCGCAGCGCTTCATCGCACAGGCGCCATGGATGGCCTTTTGGCCAGGAGTCGCGATCTTCCTGGCCGTCCTTTCATTCAACCTACTGGGCGACGGCCTGCGCGACGCGCTGGACCCCCGCCACAAGTAGGTATCGCCACCAGATCGACGGCGTCAGCGGCCCGCCGACCTCATCGGCACGACCGAGCCTTCGGCCTGCTGGTCGCGACGCAGCACGACCGAGTCCGGAGCCTCGTCGGCCTCGGGCAGCGGCTTGCTGGGATCGACCGCGCGGATCATCGCGACGACCTGCTTCGGGCTCGCGCCCGCGTCCTCGGCCTCGAGGCGACGCCAGCCCTGCTTTTCCCAGTACTTGGCATCCTGCGGCAGGACCTGGACGTAGAGCTTGTCGGCGCCCCGGGTCTCGGCGAGCTTGCGGCAGCGCTCCAGCAGGAGCTGGGCGACGCCGTTGCCGCGGAACCGCTGGATGACGGCCAGACGTTCCGGCATGGCGAAGGACTTGAACCAGCGCACCCGCACCGCGCCGACCGGCTCGTCCCCGACATAGGCGATGATGTGCGTGGCGCCGAAATCGTGGCCGTCGAACTCCTCGGAGTACGGCACGTCCAGTTCGCCGATGAAGCAGGCAGCCCGGACAGCGAAGGCCTGCAGGGAGTCCTCCATCTTCATCGCGAGCTTGGTGGTGACGGCCAGGCCGCCGATCGATTGTGAAACTGTGCTCATGATTCTCACTCCCTTAGCTCGCGCGACGCTCGGTCCATTCCGCATGCGGACAGGACGCTCCACGATCCATCGACTCTTCAAGAATGCCCTTCATGTCGAGCCGGTCCTCTGGCCGGTTCAGCACCATGGGATCCGTGAGAACCGTGGGCTGGGTCTTCTCGTCGACCTCCAGGTCGCAGACGAAGGCGCCGTACTCATGGTCCGAGAAGTGGAAGACTTCGCCGACCCGACGGAAGCCGTCGCGCTCGAAGATCTCCCACAGCCGCTTCTGGCCATGCAGATAGGCCTTGGGATAGCCCTTCTTGCGGCAGAACTCCTTGGCCCATTGCACGAACGGAATGAACAGGCCATAGGAGCGATAGCGCTTCAGGATGACAGCGCGTTCCAGCTTAGCGAAGCCGGCGAACCAACGGACACGCATCGACGCGGCCGGTTCACCGTCGACGTAGAGCATGAGGTGGCTGGCCGAATAGTCGTTGCCGTCGTACTCTTCCCAGTATGGGCAGGCCTGCTCGCCCATGAAGACAGCAGCACGCAGCATATAGCACTGCATTAGCTCGTCGGACGTCGACGCGAGCTTGATCGTAATGGCGGGCCGGTTACTCGAGCCCGTCGTCGCTTGCACAGTCATGTTAGTCCCCCTCGGTCAAAACTCCGTTGTCGTTCCGGAAGCGACGGTCCCCAACCGTCACCACCGGCAGGTTCTGCGAAAGCTGCTCGAGCACGTCGGTCACCACACCTGACGTCATGCCCTTGGCACCCTTGCGGATGGCAGTCGCGGAAACGTTGTCGCGGCGCAGGATACGCCACGGATAAATCCAGCCACACTCGTCTACGATCTGGCGCACCGTCATCCCACCAAAGTCGGTACCGTGCAGCGCATGCAAGCGCGCATTGGGATACCTTCGTTTGATCTCGGCGATGACGCCCTGGAAGCCCTTCGAATTGTAGATTTCGGGGTAGTAGGCCACCTCGATCTTGTCGCCGAGCCCGGCCTCGGCGACCGCCAGCTCGATCAGCGCCTTGCGCGTCGGCGGGGGCAGGAACTTGTTGCCGGTCGGGAAGTAGTCGACGTTGGAATCGGCAGTGTCCGTCTTCTCGTAGATCTGGAACCCGCCTTCCAACCTGCCGACCCGGAGATGGCCGTCGCGGAAGGCATCGACATGCAGTTTGGGCACCAAGACGGGATGGATGATCACCTTTTCGAGGCCGCGCTCCCGGATGGCACGCTCCAGCATCGTGAGGTGCGTGTTGTGAAACGGGTTGAAGGTGCCAAAGAACATTCCGATGCCGCCCTTGGGCGCCATCATGGAGCGGAGATCCGACAGCAGGCCGATACCGAAGAAGAGCCCGCCGAGCGCAAAACCCAGGATCAGGAAGGTTTCGCGGGCATAGGGCACGCCGGCCGTCCCCAGTGCAGCCAGTGTGACATTGACGAGGAGGCCGACCAGCGTATTGCGGTTGGCGTCGCCCACCCCGCGCGCAACGAAGTAGCCGCCCAGGAACTGCGTTCCCTGCGAGGCCAGCGTCGTGACCAGCGCCGCGCCGGCGAAGCCGCCGACCGAAGAAATCCCCAGTTGATTGAGCGCGCCGCCCCATAGCATCAACCAGAACATCACCAGGTTAAAAGCCAATTGCGGGAGAAACCGCCCGAGCCGGCCGGCCGTCACGAAGCCGAACCTGTTATTGGCCCAAAGTTCGGCTTTGTTGCTGAGCTTGGCGTAGCTGGGCAGAAACACCCCGACAAAGACTGACACGCAGATCAGCGTCGGGTTAGCCCAACTGCCGTGCGCATACGCATAGCTGAGATATGTCAACAGGCCGCCAAACGCCGCCATGCGCGTCGACGGACTGCGCACGTAGCGGCGAATTTTGCCGGCAAATGCCGGTGTCGTCTTTCCATCCGAGCCGGACACGGCTGCAGCCCTTTGCCTCGTTATGAAGCGTCAATCGCGAAACGCACAACCGGTAGATTGTCTAACCAATAGCACGACTAGATCGGGTATGCAGGTCCTATGCGGTTCGTGAAAGAAACCGTCTAGCCCTCTAAAAACGAGACAGAAAACGACATTTCACCAATAATGGTGTACGATTAATCACGAGGTCCACGTCAAGTAAACTTTGGGCCAACAACCTTATTGTATCGATTGTTGCAATGAATACTGCTCCTACCCGCAAGACCAAGGTGCCGAATATTCTCGGCGACTGGGACGACGTCCGCTTCTTCCTGGCGGTTGCAAAGACGGGCAGCTTCAGCGCTGCCGCGACGCAACTGAATACGAAGCAAACGACGGTCGGCCGACGCATCCAGGCACTCGAGCGGCGGCTTGGCGCCAAGCTGTTCGACCGGCATCGCCATGGCATGGAAGTAACGCCCGCCGCCCGCGGTGTGCTGGTCCAGGCCGAGTCGATGATGTCGAACGCCACGGCGATCGAGCGGCATCTCGCCGGCCTCGACCGGGAAATGGCCGGCATCGTCCGCATCGCCGCAACCGAGGGTATTGCAGCCCACTGGCTGGTGCCGCGCCTCGGCCTGCTTCGCCGCACCCATCCGGACATCATCGTTCAGGTCATCGCGGGCGATCAGGTACTCGACCTCGCCACCCGCCAGGCCGACCTCGCCATCCGCTTCTTCCGCCCGACCTCCAACCAGCTCGTCGCGGCCCGGGTCGGCCAGGTGAACATGTCGATCTTCGCGGCACCCTCCTACGTCGAGCTGTACGGCCTGCCGCAGAAGTTCGAGGACCTGCGCGAGCATCACATCGTCGATCACACCACCCTGCACGCCCTGCCGGCCATGAAGCCGTGGAGCGAGGTGGTCGAGCGCACGCCGTCTGTGGTGCTGCGCACCAACTCCTCCTACGCGGCCATGGAAGCGGTGACGACCGGCTACGGCATCTCGGTCTTCCCCGACTACATCGCCAAGTCGTCGAATCTCATCGCGGCACCCATCGACCTCAAGATCGTGCGCGACATCTGGCTGGTCAGCCACGAGGAGACCAACAAGGGCGCGCGCATCCGCACCGTGATCGACTATGTGCGCGACCAGTTCCGCCAGGACGAGCGCGAGTGGTTCTCGACCACGCCGCGCAGCAGCAGCTCCATGGCGGCCGCCTAGCTCCCGAGGCGTTAGAGAGCGGCTTTCAGGCGCTTGTAGACGGCCTCGATCTCAGCCTTGTCGCCGGGCTTGTAATCCCAGTTGAGCGTCGCCCCGTCGTTGGGGCGGCGCGGCATGATATGGATATGCAGGTGCGGCACGCTCTGGCCGGCGCCCGCCCCATTGGCCTGCAGCAGGTTCACGCCGACCGGCTTCAATTCGCTCACCACCGCCTTCGCCACGCGCTGCGCCGTCTTCGCGACCGCGGCCAGCACGTCGGGCGGAATGACATCGACGGTCGGCCAATGCCCTTTGGCGACGCTCAGCGCGTGGCCGGGATTGACCGGGTTGATGTCCATGAAGGCGATGGTTGTCTCATCTTCCAGCAGCTTGAAGCACGGGATCTGTCCCGCGACAATCTTGCAGAAGATGCAGCTTCCATCGGTCGGATGAGTCATCGTGAAGCCTCCAGTGCGGCGCCCAGCTCGCGCAGCCGCTGGAACGGCTGCACCCCCGGCGCGAGGGCGAGATCGAAGCCCAGCCGGCCCAGTCTGGCAATGCCGTCGCGGCCGAAGCGATCGCGCAGCGATTCGACGACCCAGCCTTCGCTCTGGCGATGGCGCGCCACGACGAGCCTGCCGTCCTCCGCCATGTAGGCACGGTGCGAATCGAGCGCATCCAGGAGCGCAGCCATGCCCACGTTGCTGCGCGAAGAGACGGCAAGTGCCTTCACCGGCCAGTCAGCTCCCTCGCCGGCCGCCGCGAGCGACAGGGCGCCCGCGACATCGGCCCGCGCCCGCTCCGCCGCGGCACCAAGATCGGCCTTGGTCACGACGATCAGGTGCGGGATTTCGACGATGCCCGCCTTCATGAACTGAAGCGAATCCCCCGAGCCGGGCTGGACGCAAAACACCACCGTGTCGGCGACGCCCGCCACATCGGTTTCCGACTGGCCCACCCCCACCGTCTCGATCAGCACACGGTCGAACAGGGCACGCATCACGACCATGGCTGCCAAGGTCTGGTCGGCAAGCCCCCCCAGCCGGTCGCGCGCCGCCATCGAACGCACGAAGCTGCCGGCATCGGCACTGTCGTGGACGATCCGCACGCGATCGCCCAGCAGGGCGCCGCCGCTGGTGCGCGAGGACGGATCGACGGCGATCACACCGACGGTCTTGCCGTCACGCCGCCAAGCGGCGACCAGCGCCGCGCACAAGGAGGATTTGCCGACACCTGGCGGCCCTGTGACACCCACGACGTGGGCACGCGGCTCGCGCCACGCCGCATCGAGCAGTGCCTGGGTCGCCGCGCCGTCGGGATCGCGCTCCAGGCCGGCCAGCGCGGCGGCCAGCGCCCGCTTGCCGTCCGTCGTGCCGGACGCGCTGCGGAGCGCGTCGAGCGTCATTCGGTCTTGAGCGGGCCGCCGAGAGCCGCCTGCGCCGCCGCCAGCCGCGCGATCGGCACGCGGTAGGGCGAGCACGACACATAGTCGAGGCCGGCCTTGTGGCAGAAGAACACCGAGGCCGGATCGCCGCCATGCTCGCCGCAGATGCCGAGCTTCAAGCTGTTGCGTACCTTGCGGCCGCGCTCGCGGGCGATCTCGATCAGTTCGCCGACACCTTCGATATCGAGCGAGGCGAAGGGATCGTGCTCCAGGATGCCGAGCTGCTGGTACTTCTCCAGGAACGACGCGGAGTCGTCGCGGCTGAGGCCGAAGGTCGTCTGCGTGAGGTCGTTGGTGCCGAAGGAGAAGAAGTCGGCGGACTCGGCGATGTCGCCGGCGCGAAGAGCGGCGCGCGGCAGCTCGATCATCGTGCCGACCAGATATTCGAGCTTCTCGCCCGAGACCTGGCTCACTTCCGCGGCCACCTGATCGACCACCGCCTTCATCAGGTCGAGTTCCTTCTTCGTGGCGACCAGCGGGATCATGATCTCCGGCACCACGGTCTTGCCGTGCTTCTTCTGCACCTCGGCCACGGCCTCGAAGACGGCGCGCGCCTGCATCTCGTAGATCTCCGGATAGGAGATACCGAGACGGACACCGCGATGGCCGAGCATCGGATTGAACTCGTGCAGCTTGTTCGCCCGCGCTTCGATCTCAACCGGCTCGACGCCGAGATCCTTGGCGACCACATCCATGTCGGCCTGGGTCTTGGGCAGGAACTCGTGCAGCGGCGGATCGAGAAAGCGGATCGTGACCGGCAGGCCAGCCATGATCTCGAACAGCTCGACGAAGTCCTGACGCTGCATGGGCTGGATCTTGGCCAGCGCCGCCCGGCGGCTCTTCTCGTCGTCGGCCAGGATCATCTGGCGCACGGCAACGATGCGGTCGCCCTCGAAGAACATGTGTTCGGTGCGGCAGAGGCCGATGCCTTCGGCGCCGAACTTGCGCGCCTGGGCGGCGTCGGTCGGCGTCTCGGCGTTGGTGCGGATGCCGAGCTTGCGGAACTCGTCGGCCCAGGTCATCAGCTCGGCGAAATCGCCGCTGAGTTCGGGCTGCACCGTCGGCACGACGCCCAGCATGATCTCGCCGGTGCCGCCGTCGAGCGTGATGTGCTCGCCGGCCTTCACCACCGTGCCGCGCACCGAGAGCGTGCCGGCCTTGCCGTCGATCCGCACTTCGCCCGCGCCGGCCACGCAAGGCTTGCCCATGCCGCGGGCGACCACGGCGGCGTGGCTGGTCATGCCGCCGGTCGAGGTCAGGATGCCCTCGGCGGCATGCATGCCATGGATGTCCTCCGGGCTGGTCTCACGGCGGACCAGGATGACCTTCTCGCCGCCGCGCGCCTGCTTCTCCGCCTCGTCGGCAGTGAAGACGATCTTGCCCGACGCCGCGCCCGGCGATGCGGGCAACCCCTTGGCGATCACCTTGCGCTCGGCCTTGGGATCGAGCGTGGGATGCAGGAGCTGGTCGAGCGAGGCCGGCACGATGCGCTCGACGGCCTGCTTCTTGTCGATCAGTCCCTCGCGCACCATGTCGACGGCGATCTTGAGCGCGGCCTTGGCGGTGCGCTTTCCGTTGCGCGTCTGCAACATGTAGAGCTTGCCGCGCTGCACGGTAAACTCGATGTCCTGCATGTCGCAGTAGTGCGTCTCGAGCTTCTTGCGCACGCTGTCGAGCTGCTGGAAGACCTCGGGCATCACCTCTTCCATTGCCGGCGCGTCGGACTTCTGCGCCTCCTTGCCCTGCACGGTGAGGTGCTGCGGCGTGCGGATGCCCGCCACCACATCCTCGCCCTGGGCGTTCACGAGGTATTCGCCGTAGAACAGGTTGGTGCCGGTCGAGGGATCGCGCGTGAAGGCGACGCCGGTGGCACAGTCCTCACCCATGTTGCCGAACACCATCGCCTGCACGTTGACGGCCGTGCCCCAGCTCTCGGGGATCGAGTGCAGGCGGCGATAGGTGATGGCGCGCTGGTTCATCCAGGATTCGAACACGGCGCCGACGGCACCCCAGAGCTGCTCCCGCGGCTCCTGCGGGAACGGCTTGCCGGTGCGCTTCTCGACGAGCTTCTTGTACTCCGCGACGACGGCGCGCCAGTCCTCGGCCTTGAGGTCGGTATCCATCTGGACGCCGAGGTCTTCCTTGCGCAATTCCAGCGCTTCTTCGAAGTAATGATGGCCGACGTCGAGCACGACGTTGGAATACATCTGGATGAAGCGACGGTAGCTGTCCCAGGCGAACCGCTCGTCGCCCGACGACTTGGCCAGCCCCAGCACGGTCTTGTCGTTGAGGCCGAGGTTCAGGACCGTATCCATCATGCCCGGCATCGAGGCGCGCGCGCCGGAACGCACCGAGACCAGTAGCGGATTGTTGGCTTCGCCGAACTTGGCGCCGACGATCTTCTCGACCCCAGCCAGCGCCTTCTCGACCTCGTCCTTCAGCTCTTTCGGATAGGTGTTCTTGTTGTCGTAGAAGTGGGTGCAGACCTCGGTGGTGATGGTGAAGCCCGGTGGCACGGGCAGCCCCAAGCTCGACATCTCGGCCAGGTTGGCACCCTTGCCGCCCAGCAAATTACGCATCTCGGCGCGGCCCTCGGCCTTGCCATCTCCGAAACTGTAGACCCACTTGGCCATGCTTAGCCCTCGATCTTCGAGAAGTCGGCCACCGTGTCCATGGTGGCGCGAATCTGGTTGAGCAGTTTCAGCCTGTTCAATCGCAATTCAGGCTTATCCGTGACGTTGACTGTGACCTTGTCGAACAAAGCGTCGATCGGCGCGCGCAGGCCCGCGAACGCCTTCATGGCGCCAGCGAAGTCCTCGGCAGCCAGCGCGGGCCTGACGATACGCTCGACTTCGGCCAAAGCCGAAGCAACGTTTTTCTCCTCCGCTTGTTCCAGCAGAGCGGCGTCGGGCGTACCGGCGATCTTCGCCGCGAGTCCCTTGTCCTTCTTTTCTTCGGCGCGAACGATGTTGGCGGCGCGACCATAAGCGGTAAGCAAATTCTTGCCGGCTTCCGTGCCCAGGAAGGATTGCAACGCCTCGACCCGGGCGAGCAGGCGGACCAGATCGTCTTCGCTGCCCAGCGCCAGCACGGCGTCCACGATGTCGTGACGTACGCCCTTCTCGCGCATCTGCACTTTCAGGCGCTCGGCGAAGAAGGCGAGCAGATCGTCCGCCTTCACGAAGGGCCGCAACGGCAGGCGCAGCTTGTTCTCGATCACGATGCGGATGACACCCAGCGCCGCGCGACGGAGCGCAAACGGATCGCGCGACCCCGTGGGCTTCTCGCCGATCGACCAGAAGGACACCAGCGCATCGAGCTTGTCGGCCAGCGCCACGGCGATCGACACCGGCGCGCTGGGGCAGCGGTCGTTCGGACCCGCCGGCGCATAGTGATCGCCGATGGCATCGGCCACCGCTGGCGACAGCTTCTCGCCCAGCGCGTAGTAGCGACCCATCACGCCCTGCAGTTCGGGGAACTCGCCCACCATGCCGCTCACCAGATCGGCCTTGCAGAGCCGCGCCGCTTTCGCGACGTCATTGGCGTCAGTGCCCGGCACCGACCTGGCAATTTCGCCGGCCAGCTTGACGATGCGCTCGACGCGCTCGGCCTGCGTGCCGAGCTTGGCGTGGAACACGACCTTCTCCAGCGCAGGGAGACGAGAGTCGAGTGTCTGTTTGCGGTCCTGGTCCCAGAAGAACTTGGCATCCGCCAGCCGTCCCCTAAGCACGCGCTCGTTGCCGGCGACGATCGTCTTGCCGCCATCGCGCGCCACGTTGTTGGCGACCACGACGAAGCGATTGGCCAGCGTCCCGTCGGCCTTGGCCGTCGTGAAGAAACGCAGATGCACCTTCATCGAGACGATCAGCACTTCCGGCGGCACGTCCATGAACTGCGCATCGATGGCGCCGAGCATCGGCACCGGCCATTCGGTGAGGCCGGCCACTTCTTCGAGCAGGCTCTCGTCCTCGTTCAGCTTGACCTGCGACTCGAGGCAGAGCTTGCGCGCGCCCTCGAGAATGATCGCCTTGCGCTCGGCGGCATCCAGGACGACATGCGCGCCCCGCAGCTTGGCTGTGTAGTCGGCGAAGTTCGAGACCTCGACCGTGCCCTTGGACAGGAAGCGGTGGCCGCGCGTCGTGGCGCCGAAGACGATGGGCGCCATCTGGCCGCCGGGCGAGACTTCGCCCTTCAGCACCTTGCCGTCGAACAGGGCGACGATGGACTGCAGCGGACGCACCCACTGCATGGTGCTGCTGCCCCACTTCATCGACTTGGGCCAGGGCAGCGCCTTCATCGCCGCATCGATCACCCCCGGCAAGGCCTCCGCGGTCGGGCCACCCTTCTTGGTGACCACGGCAAACCAGAACTCACCCTTGCCCGTGTCGCGCTTTTCGGCCTGGTCGAGCGACGCAAGACCGGCGCCCTTCAGGAAGCCCTGGACGGCCTGATCCGGCGCGCCGACGCGCGGTCCGCGCTTTTCCTCGCTGACATCGTCGCGCGAGGCCGGGATGCCGTCGATGACCAGGGTCAGGCGCCGCGGCGTCGCGAAGGCCCGCGCCTGCTCGAAGCCGATGCCTGCGCCCTTAAGCCCATCACAGACCAGACGCTTGAGGTCATCGGCAGCGCGCGTCTGCATGCGCGCGGGAATCTCTTCGGAGAGCAGTTCGAGAAGAAGCTCGGCCATCTTCAGGCAGCCCCTTCGGCCGTGCTCGGAGCGGGCTTCTTCTGCGTGGCCAGCCACGCTTCGCAGCAGGCCTTAGCGAGATCGCGCACGCGCAGGATATAGCTCTGCCGCTCGGCCACGCTGATCACGCCGCGGGCATCGAGCAGGTTGAAGCTGTGCGAAGCCTTGATGCACTGCTCGTAGGCCGGCAGCGGCAGCTTCTTCTCGATCAGCCTGCCGCATTCCTTCTCGGCATCCGCGAAGTGGCGGAACAGCATCTCTGTATCGGCGTGCTCGAAATTGTAGGCCGATTGTTCCCGCTCGTTCTGCAGGAACACGTCGCCATAGGTCAGCGGCACGTCGGAGTCGGCGCGATTGTAGGGCAGCTCGTAGACCGACTTCTTGTCGAACAGGTACATGGCCAGACGTTCGAGGCCGTAGGTGATCTCGCCGGCCACCAGATCGACCTCGATGCCGCCGACCTGCTGGAAATAGGTGAACTGGGTGATCTCCATGCCGTCGCACCAGACTTCCCAGCCCAGGCCCCAGGCGCCCAAAGTCGGGCTCTCCCAGTCATCCTCGACGAAACGGATATCGTGCAGGGAGGTGTCGATGCCGATCGCTTCCAGCGAGCCGAGGTAGCGCTCCAGAATGTCGGGCGGCGACGGCTTCAGGATCGCCTGGAACTGATAGTAGTGCTGCAGCCGCATGGGATTCTCGCCATAGCGACCGTCGCCCGGCCGGCGCGAGGGCTGCACATAGGCCGCATACCAGGGCTTCGGCCCCAGGGCGCGCAAGGTGGTCGCCGTATGGAAGGTGCCGGCGCCCATTTCCATGTCGAAGGGCTGCAGGATCAGGCAACCTTGGCGGGCCCAATACTCCTGCAGAGTCAGGATCAGTTCCTGGAAGCACGTTGGCTTGGCACGCGCTGGTGAGGGGTCGGACACCAGTATTCCCCGAAGCTCAGAAGGCCTTGTCTTTCCGCGACTTAAGGCTGTTTTTGCGGTGCGGCAAAATAGGTGCGACCCCTACCCCGGTCAAGCATAGCTCCCGGATGGAGCCGTGATGCGGCCTTATGGCCGCGGACGACCGCAATGGCCGCATTTTTCAGCAGCGGTCGAAATATAGGCACCGCAGCCGGCACACTGGACCGTATCCTCCACCACCACTTTCCGCGCCGGGGCTGCAGGAGCCGGAGGGTTGGCGGCGGCTGGCGGCGGCGCCGGAGGCCGCTGCGGCGGCACTTCCGGCTTGCCGACGAAGCGGTCGAACAGGCCTTTCCAGTGCCGGAACGTCTTCCACAGGCCGTACAGCGCCACGCCAAACAGGATGATCTTGAGTAGGAGACCCATGCGGCCTTTTGCGGTTCCTGCGAAATTCGGTCAAGCGGGCTATATGTATCCGATGAATGAAACGGGGGACCGCCCGCTCGACCTGTTCGTGGTCGGCGGCGGCATTAACGGCGCGGGTATCGCCTGCGACGCGGCGGGACGGGCGCTCAAGGTCGGCCTCTGCGAAATGAACGATTTCGCAAGCGCCACCTCTTCCAAGGCGACCAAGCTCATCCATGGCGGCCTGCGCTACCTGGAACAGTACGAATTCCGCCTGGTGCGCGAGGCGCTTCAGGAGCGCGAAGTCCTGCTGGCCAAGGCGCCGCACCTCTCCTGGCCGCTGCGCTTCGTCCTTCCTCACGAACCGCATCTGCGCCCACGCTGGATGCTGCGGCTCGGCCTCTTCCTCTACGACCATCTCGACTGGCACATGACCCTGCCCAAGTCGATCGCCGTCGACCTGCCGACCTCCAAGTTCGGCGTCGGCCTGAAGCCCTCCTTCCAGAAGGGCTTCGTCTACTCCGACGCCTGGGTGGACGATGCCCGGCTGGTCATCTGCAACCTGAAATCGGCCCGCGAGATGGGCGCCAGGATCTTTGCCCGCCACCGCTGCGTCTCGGCGCGGCGCAGTGCCGACGGCAAGCTGTGGAACATCACGCTCGAAGGGCCTGGCGGCGTCCCGGTCCACCTGCAGGCGCGCGGCCTGGTGAACGCGGCGGGCCCGTGGGTGAAGCATTTCCTCGACGAACAGACCGAGGTGAAGACGAACAAGCGCGTTCGCCTCATCAAGGGCAGCCACATCATCGTGCCGCGCCTGTACGAAGGCGATCACGCCTTCATCCTGCAGAACAGCGACAACCGCATTGTCTTCGTCATCCCCTACGAGCGTTCCTTCTCGCTGATCGGCACGACCGACATCGCCGTCGATTCGGGTGAAGCCCCCGTCTGCTCCCCCGAGGAGATCACCTATCTCTGCGACATCGCCGGCCACTACATGCAGAAGCCGGTACGGCCGGAAGACGTGGTGTGGACCTATTCCGGCGTGCGCCCGCTGTTCGACGACGGCGACGACAATCCCTCGGCGGTGACGCGCGACTACCATCTCGAAGTCGATGGCGCGGTCGGAACGGCGCCGCTGCTCTCGGTGTTCGGCGGCAAGATCACGACCTACCGGCGGCTGGCCGAGCACGCGCTCAAGGACCTGGAGCCCTACTTCCCACGGATGGGCGGGCCGTGGACCGATTCGCGCGCGGTCTACGATGGCGAGATGGCCGATGCCCCGACCTTCGAGAAGGCTTTCGAGCTGTTCGTTGCCGGCGCCAGCGCCACCTATCCCGGCCTGCCGAAGGATCTCGTCCATGTGCTGGCCCGCCGCCACGGCTCGGGCCTGGACGACCTTCTGGAAGGCGTGAAGAGCGTCGCCGACCTCGGCCGCCACTTCGGCGGCCACCTCTACGAGGCCGAAGTCCGCCACCTGGTGCGCGACGAATGGGCGGTCGAGGCCGAGGACGTGCTGTGGCGCCGGACCAAGGAAGGCCTGCACATGACCGAGGCCCAGCGGACGGAATTCGCACGCTGGATGGACGAGCAGCGGCCGAACTTTACATAAATTAACCCTGCGACCGGGGACGTCCGGCGCCGTCGGCTCGTATCATCGGAACATCCTCTTCTGCCGCATGAGGTTTCCGATGACCTTCCGTCCTCTCCTTCTCGGTGCTTCGGCTGCCGTCGTCCTTGCTGCGGGCCTGGCCTTTGCCGGCCCTGCCCTGGCGCTCGACACCGACGGTTCGATGCAACTGGCGCAGGCCGCCCCGCCTGCGCCACACGCCCACGGCGCACCGGGGGCCACGCCGGGAGCGCCTGGCGCCGACCGGATGATGCGCGGCGAACGCATGGCCTCGCCGCGCGCCATGTGCCAGGACATGGTCGCCCGCCGGATCGGCGATCGCGCCTATATCAAGGCCCGGCTCGACCTGAAGCCCGAGCAGATGGCCGCCTGGAACGCTTTCGAGAAGGCAGCCGACGAGGCCAGCTCCAAGTCGATGGCGCGCTGCGCCACCCTGCCGACCGAGATGAAGGAGCGGCCGGACTACCTCCAGCGCCTGACGATGGAGGAAGAGGCGATGAAGGCCCGCATCGCCACCATCGAGGCCGTGAAGCCTTCGCTCACGGCGCTCTACAATACCCTCACGGCCGACCAGAAGGCCGTGTTCGACCGTCCGCGCGGGATGATGGCCGGCATGCGCGGCCATCACCGCAACTAGGCGTCGCCTATTCCGGCTTGAGGCCGGCCGCGTCGACGATCTTCTTCCAGCGCACGGTTTCGGCGCTGATGTGCCGGGCGAGTTCTTCGGACGAGCCCGGCATCGGGATCGCGCCGACCGAACGCATCTTCGTCTGCATTTCGTCGGATTTCACGGCGCCGACGATCTCATTGCTCAGGAGCTTGACGATCTCCGGCGGCGTCTTGGCCGGCGCCGCGACATAGAGCCAGACCACCGCGTCGTAGCCCGGCACGGCCGCCTCGGCGATCGTCGGCACGTCGGGCAGGTCGGGCGCGCGCGTCGGCGAAGTCACGCCCAGAGCCCGCACCGCGCCGCTGCGGATGTGCGGCAGATGGATCGAAATGCTGTCCATGGCGACCGGGATACGGCCCGCCAGCAGGTCCTGCTGCAGGAGCGCACTTCCCTTGTAGGGCACGTTCTCGATCTGCATGCCGGTCTCGGTCTTGAGCAGCTCCATGGCAAGATGCGTGGAGCTGCCGAGGCCGGCCGCACCATAGGTCATCTCGCCGGGCTTGGACTTCACCAAGGCAACCAGCTCCTGGATCGTCTTGGCCGGCACGTCCTTGTGAACCAGCAAGACGTTGGGGACGCTGGCGACCAGCGCGACGGGCACGAAGTCGTTGGCCGTGTCGAACGGCATGTTGGCATAGATGAACTGGTTGGTGACGGCAGTTCCCAGCGCGCCGAAGAACAGCGTGTAGCCATCCGGGGTCGACCGGGCGACGGTCGCCGCGCCGATATTGCCGCCCGCGCCGGGTCGGTTGTCCACGATCACCTGGGTCTTGAGAGCCGCCTCAAGCCGGGCGGCCGTGAGCCGCGCCAGGATGTCGGTGATGCCACCGGGCGCGAAACCCAGCACCAGTTTGATGGGTCCCTTGGGGTACTTGTCCTGCGCAAAAGCAGCCGGAGCGAGGAACGGCGTGGCGAACGAGGCAGCAGCAGCGCCAAGCAGCCAGCGCCGGCGAAAAGTGTGAGTCATTTCTTCCAATCCTTCCTGAATTCAGCCGCCGAGGAGTTCCATGGCGCGGTCCATGGTCACGACGCGATCGTCGAGCAGCGCCGCCGTCATCGCGTCTTCGGCGCGATGGTCCGGCAGGCCGAACGGATCGGCATTGCCCAGCCGATGATCGATGACCAGGCGGGACAGCAGCAGGCGGCGGGCGTCGCCCCCCTTTTCGCCGAGCCGTGCGCCCTCCGCCGCCATCAGCGCAGCGCTGGTCGCGTGATAGAGGCCGCTCGCGGCCTTGCGGCACGAGGCCTCGGCTTCCGGCTGCTTCGACACCTTCTCCGCGAAGTCGACGGCGCGATCGACAAGCTGGGCAACGCGGCCGCGGAACTGGCCGGGAATCGGTGCAGTTCCGATATCCTTGTGCAGGGCTGCGGCCAACGCCTCGTGGGCACGGTCCTTGCCGACGGCACGGCGCACGATGTCGAGCGCGTTGACGCTCGACGTGCCCTCCCACAGGAGGCCGAGATGGGCGTCGCGCACCAGCTTGGCATTGCCCCAATCCTCGATGAAACCGTTGCCGCCGCGCATTTCCATCGCGCCGGTCGCCACCGCGACGTTGTCGCGGCTGGCGCGATATTTCAGCATCGGCGTCAGGATGCGCAGCTCGGCTTCGTTGCCTTGCGTCATCGCCACGGCCGCGGCGAGGCCTACAGACAGCGCCTGCTCGGTCGGCAGCATCAGCTTCAGCAGCTGGCGCCGTGCCATCGGATGGTCGATCAGCGTGCGGCCGAACGTGGTGCGGTGGCGGGCGACCTGCAGGGCCTCGTTGAGGCAGCGGCGCATCATGCCGGCAGCGCGGAAGCCATGGCTGAGCCGCGACAGGTTCACCTGATCCATCATGTGCTTCAGGCCGCGGCCCTGCTCGCCCATCAGGTAGGCGACGGCGCCTTCCATGATGGTCTCGCCGGCGGCCATGGAGCGTGAGCCCATCTTGTCCTTGAGCCGCACGACCCGGTAGCGGTTGCGGCTGCCGTCATCGAGGCGGCGCGGCATGGCGAAGATCGAGAGGCCGGCATTGCCGGCGGGTGCGCCTTCGCAGCGCGCCAGCAGCAGGATCACGTCGTGATCGACGCAGGAGCAGAACCACTTGTCGCCCCACAGCTCCCAGTGATCGCCGACCTGGCGTGCGGTGAGCGCATTGCCCGAGACATCCGAGCCGCCGGCCTTCTCGGTCATGAACTGCGCGCCCTTGAGGAGCTGGCTCATGTCCTGCGTAATCATGCGGTCGACGAAGCGCTTCTTGGTCGCCTCGTCGCCGTACTTCTGGATCAGCATGGTCGAGGTGTCGGTGACCGAGAGCGGGCAGAGCAGCGCGAACTCCGCCTGCGCGAAGATGTACTGGAAGGCGTACTTCACCAGCGGTGTCACGGGCTCGTGCCAGCCCAGCACCGGCTTGTGCGACATGGCATGCAGGCCGAACTCGCCGAAGCCGATCTGCTCCATCTCGCGATAGGCTGGGTGATACTCGACCCAGTCCTCGTCGCGCCCGAAGCGGTCGCGGAAATGCAGGATTGGGGTGCGCTTGTCGGCCTGCAGCGCCAGCTCGTCGAGCCGATTGCCGGCCACTTCGCCCAACCGCTCGAAATGCGGCGTGAAGTGCGCCAAGGCAGCAGGATCGAGGTGCAGCGACAGCAGATCCTGCACCGAGCGATCGATCGACCAGAAGTTGAGGCCACGGCAATCCGGAGCAATGAGGTCGGAGCGCGACATCGGCCGCTCGAAGGTCATCTTTGTCAGGGTGTTCATGCACGTCCCCTTGAGAAAATTCCGGAGGAACTTGCGCCATAAACAGTGGTTCACAAATCGAGTTATCGGTAATCTGGAGTTGACTATTCCTCAACTCAAACCTGCCGATGATCCCCCGCCTCCCGCCCCTCAACGCCCTGCGCGCCTTCGATGCCGCGGCCCGGCGCCTGAACTTCGCCCGTGCCGCAGCCGATCTCGCGGTCACGCCCGGCGCTGTGAGCCGACAGATCCAGGCGCTGGAAGCGTCGCTCGGTGTCCGCCTGTTCACGCGCGGCAACCGCGCGGTCGAACTGACGGCGCGCGGCCAGGTCTATGCAAGGCAGGTGCAGGAGGCCTTCGACCGGCTGGGCCTCGCGACCGAGCAGTTGCGCGGCCGCGACCCGCACGGACCGCTGGCCATCTGCGCCTATCCGACTTTCGCCATGCGCTGGCTGATGCCGCGCTGGCGGCGGTTCCACGACATGCACCCGGCCATCGACCTGCAGCTCACGACCTCCCTCGCGCCGGTCGATATCGCCCGCGACGGCTTCGATGCAGCCGTCCGCATCGGCGACGGCAATTGGCCAGGCCATGGCGCGGTCTGGCTGGCGGCCGTCGAGGTCTTTCCTGTCTGCAGTCCGGCCCTTGCCGCGCGGCTGCGCGACGCCGCCGACCTTCGCCATCACGTCCTGATCCACTCCGACCCGAGGCCCGACGACTGGCCGCGCTGGCTGCAGGCTGCAGGCGCTACCGGCGTGAACGGCGCGCGCGGCCCCCGCTTCGAGACGATGAGTCTCGCCTTCCAGGCCGCCATTGAAGGCGTCGGCGTGGCGATGGGCGTGGGCTGCCTGGTAGCGGAAGACCTGGCGCTGGGGCGGCTCGTGCGGCCACTCTCCTTCACCCATCGCAGCAAGCGCGAGTTTCACCTCGTCTATCCCCAGGCGCGCGCCAGTGATCCCAGGCTTGCGGCCTTCCGCGCCTTTCTCGCCGCCGAGGCCGCGGCCGAAGCGGCGGCGACGTGACGGCGTTCGCTACCAGTCGCTGGAACGCACCATCTTCATCAAATCGTCGGCCATGGTCAGCGCCGTGAGCACGCCGGTCTTGGGATTGTCCGGCATGGCGCGGCCCAGACGCTCCAGCTTCAGCTCGCCGGAATCAGAGACGACCTCGAGGCGGCTTGCGTTGGTGCCGGGCGGCAGGGTGGGATCGGCCACCAGCTCGATTTCGGTACGGTCGAGCCCGGCGCCGCAGAGCGCCACCGTGACCGCGAGATTGGCGTTCTTCGGGTAGAGGCGGCCGGCATCCGCAGGCTTGCCGCGGAAGATCACCGTCGGCTCCTTGATCGCCGGCAGATCGAACTCCTTTTCCGCGGGCGTGCCGTTCCAGGCATGCGGCGGCTTGATCGAGGTGTACTTCACACGCTCCAGCTTGCCGAGCCGCATGGCCAGCAGGCCGTCCAGGCCCGCAATGGCCCCCGACGGCAGACGCAGCCGGGCACCGCTCTTTTCCGCGGCCTTCACGTGCTTGCGCCACAGAACCGGATCGCCATAGGCGCCGGTCGCGATCACCATGAAATCGATCCCCTTCTTCAGGATCTCCTCGCCCCAGTCGCGCACCGCCTGCTGGCTGGCGGCCTCGACCACGACGTCCGGCTTCAGTTTCAGGAGCGCCTTCAGCGTATCGACGACGGCGACCTTCTTGCCGACGGCCTTCTGCGTCGCCTTGACCCGGCCCGGCCGGACCAGCACGCCGACGATGTCGATGGGCGGCTTCTTTTCGCGAAACACGTCGAACAGCATCTGGCCGATGGCGCCATAGCCGATCAGGGCGATCTTCAACTGTTTGTTCTTTGCCATCTTTCTCCCCCAGCCGGCGTCGGCCTGCGCGACTATAGCGGCCCGGCACGGCCCTTGCGACCGCAGGGGGCGGCGGCTATAAACCCGCCCTCGCCGCGCGGGGTGTCTCCGTTTCTGACGGAGTGTAGCTCAGCCTGGTAGAGCACTAGCTTCGGGAGCTAGGGGCCGGAGGTTCGAATCCTCTCACTCCGACCAATAAAACGCCGGGAGACCGGCGTTGTGGCGAGACGAACGGCGCGCAGCGATGCGCGCCGTTTTCGTTCATGCAGCCCGCGGAAAACGCCGGCCGGCGAACGGATCGTCCAGCCTACATGCAGTAGGCCTGGGCCGCGACGACGGCGTTGAGGCCCTGCATTTCCTGAGGCGACAGTTGCGAGGGGTTCAGCAGGTTGCCGCTGACGCTCACCGACTGGTTCGACTTGCGCAAGCCCAGGATCGCGTTCTCCCGCTGATCTGCCGGGATGCGCGCAATGATGCACTCACAGGTTTTCTGGGAGGCCGTGACCATGCATTCGCGCATGAGATCGTCGGCGCGAGCAACGGTCGACAGGCTCATCGTCAAGCCCGCGGCGAGGGCAACACCGGATACTGAGGCGATCACGCGCATGGGAGTCTCCAAAGGAAGGCCTGCATCATACACGGACTGCTCCGGTATTTCAGCCGACCAGCCACTGCCGCAGGAGCCCAAAGAGGCCGGTCGCGAACAAGATGGCCAGTGCCACGTTGCGGTAGAGCCGCTCGCTGGCAAGGCCATGGAATAGCCGTCCCCCTGCCCAGGCGCCCACCGCCATGACCGGGAACAGCACGACTGCCCGCACCAGCGCGTCGACGCCGGCCACCCCCGTCGCCAGTACGATGACGATCAGCAGGAACTGCGTGAGGAAATAGTAGGTGACGATATTGGCGCGATTGACCTCGGGCGGATCCTTGCCGGAGAGCAGATAGAGCAGCACCGGCGGCCCGCCGACGCTGGTCGTGGCCATCATCGCGCCCGACAGCGAGCCCACGATCACCGTCGCCACGGTCGAGCGCTTGCCGTGATATTTCCACCCCGTCCACATCAGGACGACGAAGGCCACGATGACCGCCGAGACCGCCGTCACGATCGTGTTCTTGTCGACGCTCGCCAGCAGCCAGACACCAAGCGGCATGGCGGCACAGGCCGCGATGCTCATGGGCGTCAGCACCTTCCAGTCGGCATGCCTGCGGACCTGCGGAAAGAGCTGCAGCGAGACCACGAGTTCGATGGCGACCACGGTCACGACCATCTCGGCCGAGCCGAACAGGATCGCGAAGATCGGCGCCATCAGCATGGCCGAGCCGAAACCGGCAAAGCCACGCATCAGGCCGGCAACGAGGGTGACGCCGATCGCGGTCCACAGGCCGGTCTCGGCAAACAATGACTGGATATAGGGGAGCATGAGGAACGACTTCGAGCAGGAGGCGGACGAACGACAGCGGCCCGCGGCTCGTCAGGAGCGGCGGGTCAGCACGTAAGTCGAAGCGTCGCCAGTCGTTTCATGCAGCGTGGACCTTCGACGATCTGCCGCTCGCGGTCAATGACATTGACGCATCACGCCCGCTTGCCTTGCCCTTCTCCAGTCTTGTCGCGCAGGCGGCGCATGCCGCGCAGCCAGCGGTCGCGGTCGAGCTTGCGTGCCATGTAATCCTTCACCTCAGCGTGCGGCAGGATCAGGAAGCGTTCCTCGTCCATCGCTTCGATCACGCTCTGCGAGACAGCTTCGGTATTGAGCACGCCGTCGACCGACGCAGCCGTGGCGCCGGCCATGCGCAGCATGTTGGTGTCGACGGCCTGCGGGCACAGGACCGAGACGCGGATGCCGCGATCGCCGTACTGAATGGAAAGATGCTCGGCCAGCGCCACGCCGGCATGCTTGGTGACGCCGTAGGGCGCGGAGCCCATCGAGGCCAGCAAGCCGGCGGCACTCGCGGTATTGAGCAGGTAGCCTTCGCCGCGCTTCAGCATCTGCGGCACCAGCGCCCGCGCGGCATAGACGTGCGCCATGACGTGGATCGCCCACGAATCGGCCCAGTCCTTGTCCGTCGCATCCTCGTGACCGCCGCGGCCGATGCCGGCATTGGAGAAGAAGACATCGACCTCGCCGAACGTCTTCTCGGCTTCGGCGATCAAACGCTTCACCTCGGCTTCCTTGCCGATATCGCCCGCCACCGCCAGCGCGCCGATATCCTTCGCGACCTTATCGAGGCGGCCGGCGTCCATGTCGGCCACGACGACGCCCTTGGCGCCCTCCTGGGCAAACCGCCGCGCGATCGCCTCGCCGATGCCACCCGCAGCGCCGGTAACGACGCAGACCTTGCATTTGATTTTCATGTCCGTCCCCGCTAGCCCCAGCTCTGCTCGATCAGCTCGACATACTGCGCCTTGGTCGGCTGGCGCGGCGTCGAGAGATGGCAGTGATCGCCCATCGCGCCGTCGGCGATCTTCTCGACCTCGCCCTGCGCCAGCCCCATGGCGCCCAGTCCCTTGGGAATGCCGAGTCGTTCGTTGAGGCCGGCGACTGCGTTCGCCACGCCCTCGGCGTTGCCCTCGCTTTCGGGCAGCCCCATGACCTGCGCCACCTTCTTGAACTTCTCGCCGACCGCGGGCTCGTTGAAGCGCAGCACGGCCGGCAGGTAGATCGCGTTCAAGGTGCCGTGGTGCAGCCGGTAGCCCTTGAGGCCGCCGGTCGGATGGCTGAGCGCGTGCACGGCGCCCAGCCCCTTCTGGAAAACCATGGCGCCTTCCATCGCGGCCATCGCCATGTTGTAACGCGCCTCGCGGTCCTGCCCGTCCTTGGTCGCACGCTCGACGTACTTCCACGCCTTCTCCAGACCATCGAGCGCGATCGAATCGGCCGGCGGATTGAAGACGTTGGCCAGGAAGCATTCGATGTTGTGCGTGAAGGCGTCCATGCCCGTGCCCGCCGTGAGATGCGGCGGCAGGCTCAAGGTGAGTTCCGGGTCGATCAGCGCCAGCCTCGGAATGAGATAAGGGCTGCCGATGGCGAGCTTGCGGCCGGAGTCCATGATGATGACGCCGCCACGACTCACCTCGCTGCCGGTGCCCGAAGTCGTGGGAATGGCCACGATCGGCGCCACGGCCGCGGTGATCTTGCCTGCCCCGCCTTCGACGAAGGAATAGGGCTGCAGCGAAGTGCCGGGATGGGTCGCCATCAGGGCGACCGCCTTGGCGAGATCCATCGGCGAACCGCCGCCGATGGCGATGATGCCGTCGCAGCCTTCGTCCTTGTAGATCTTGAGCGCATCGCGCATCGCCGCTTCGGTTGGGTTTTCCGGCGTGCCGTCGTAGAGGGTGAGCGGCATGTTGCCCGGAAGCTGGTCCTTCACCTTGGCCCACAGCCCCGCCGAGATGACGCCCTTGTCGGTGACGACCAGCGGCCGGCGGATGCCGAGGAGCTGCAATTCGGCGTCCAGCAGCTTCAGCGCGCCGAAGTCGAATTGAATGCGTGTCAGGTAGGTGATCAAGGCCATCCGTCATTCCCTCTCGATTTTGCCGCGAGCCTACGCGAGAAGAAGCGGATGAGCGATACTCTTGTCCTGCGCGCGGCAACCCTTGCCGATGCGGCAAAGATCGCGGCCACCATCGCCGCGGCCTTCGAACAGTATCGCGGCAGGCTCGTTCCGGAGTCGGGCGCGTTCGGGGAAACCGCCGAAGCGATTGCGGCGGAGCTGGCCAGCGGCGCCGGCGCCATCGTCGCGGAGCGAAACGGCGAGATGGTGGGTTGCGTGATGATCCACGAGATGGAGAGCGACCTTTACTTTGGCCGGCTCGCCGTGCTGCCAGAGGCGCGCGGCACGGGACTCGCGCGACGGCTGATCGACGCCGTGGAAGCCGAAGCCCGGCGACGCGGCCTGTCCGGTGTGCGCCTCGGCGTGCGCGTCGTTCTCACCGACAATCAACGCCTCTTCCGGTCGCTCGGCTACGGGGAAATCTCGCGCGAGGCGCATCCCGGCTTCGACTATCCAACTTCCATCAACATGCGCAAATCTCTGGTCTAGACCTCTTGCGCGAGGCCCGGCTCGGGGAGGATAAAATCGCCCCCATGACCACCCCCGCTAGCCATCGCGCGCCCCTCACTGGTCCCTCCGTCTGGCACGGCAAGGACATCAAGGACTCCAAGCGTTGGATCCGCGAGCTGACCGCCGATGCCGTCGAGGAACTCGACGCCGCGCTCAAGGGGCTGCGCGGCATGGAATGGTCGGAGATCAGGGCCGAAGACGTCTGGCTGCCGACGCTCGGTGAGCTGTGGGACGACATCGCCGACGAACTTGAGAATGGATGCGGTATCGTCAAGCTGAAGGGCTTCCCGGTCGACCGCTACAGCGAAGAAGATCTGCGTCGCCTCTACTTCGCCGTCGGCACGCATATCGGCACGCCCGTCTTCCAGAACCGTTCCGGCGAGCTGATGCGCCTCATCCGCGACGAGGGCGCCCATGTCGGCCGGACCTACGGCGAGACCAAGGACGAGAAGGGCTCGACCTTCCTCTCTTCCTACGCCCGCACCCTGACCAATGGCGGCCTGCGCTTCCATACCGACCGCACCGACGTGGTCGGCCTGCTCTGCGTCCGCCAGGCCCTTGCCGGCGGCGTCAGCAAGCTCGCCAGCACGCCAGCCATTCATAACGCCATCCTCGAACGCCGACCGGACCTGCTCGACGTGCTGTTCCAGGATTACTGGCGCAGCCGCTTCGGCGAAGAAGGCACGACCAAGGATGGCGAAGGGACGACCAAGGAAACGGCCTACCCGCTGCCGATCTTCGGCCTGCGCGACGGCAAGTTCACCTCGCACTATTCGTTGACCTTCATCGAAGCCGCGCAGCTGGCGCCCAACGTGCCGAAGCTCACCGACGCCCAGCGCGAGGCGATCGATATGCTGATGCAGACGGCCGAGGAGCTCTGCTTCGAGATGACCCTGGAACCGGGCGACCTGCAGCTGATCAACAGCCACGTCACCTATCACGGTCGCACGCCGTTCGAGGACAATGCGGCGAGCGGCAAGGACCGGATGCTGATGCGGCTCTGGCTGACCATGCGCAACAACCGCCCCCTGCCCAAGGGCCACGAAGTCCTGTGGCAGGAGATCGAAGCCGGCCACCCGCGCGGCGGCATCCGGCAAGTCGCCGGCTAGGTGACTCTGGAGGAGATGCGCGCCGCGATCGTCGGCGCGTTTCCCGAGCACGAATCCGCGTCGTTCAGGCTCCTGACGCAAGGTTGGGACAGTGTCGCCGTCGATGTCGACGACCGCCTGATCTTCAAGTTCCCGCGTCATGAGGAGGCGCGCCGACGCCTGGTCGTCGAGGCGAGCGTACTCGACATCGTGCGCTCGGCCGTCTCACTGCCCGTTCCCCACCTCACCCTGCATGGCATGTCGTCGACGCTGTTCTCGCGCCACGACAAGATCGCGGGCGAGCACCTCCCAACGGTGCAGTACGAGAAGTTACCCGAGGGAGATCGCCAGCGCCTGGCCTGCGACCTCGCTCTCTTCTATGCCGAGCTGCACCGGCTGCCGGTGAATGACATGGCGTCGGCCGGCGCCACATCCATCAAGGCCTGGCTGCCGCCTGATGAGATATTGCAACGAACCTGGCCGGTGCTTGTTGGTGAGCTTCGCGTCTACGCCAAGCGAACCGTCGCTGCCTGGCAAGACCTGCCCGTCGACCCCCATGGTACGATCTACGGCTTCTTCGACGGCCATGGTTGGAACATGGCGTTCGACCATGTGCACCGGCGCCTGAATGGCCTCTACGATTTCGGCGATTCGGGCTTCGGCCCGCTCCATCAGGAGTTCATCTATTCCAACCTGATTGCAGGCGACCTCACGACCCGGATCGTGACCGCGTACGAAGCCCTCACCGGCCGCCCCCTTGATCGCGAGCGTGTGGCCTTGCTCAACAATGTCTGGCGGCTGTCGGAACTGGCCGAGCTTGCCCACGATCCCGTTCACGCCGCGGCGGCGCTCGAAGCCGTCGCGGCGTGTGCCCGGGGATGATCGCTCAGCCGGCGTCGCTGGTGATCACGTTGCCGAACAGCTTCCAGGTATCGCCCTCGAAGCGCTGCAACTGCATCGACTGGATGGGATAGAAGTCCGTCGCGCTGGTGTTGAGCTTGATGCCCGGCAGCAACAGCGGGATCTCGACGTCCTTCATGCTGGCGACCTGCTTCATCAGGTTCTCGCGCGTCAGCTCGTTGCCGCAGCGCTTCAGCACTTCCTGCATCGTTGCCGCGACGGCATAGGCATAGGTGTAGAAGGCATCGCTCTGGTTGGCGCCCGGCATGTACTTGTCCATGAAGGCCTTCCATTGCACGAAGTCCGGCGTCTTGGCCCACTGCGGGTCCGTCGGATCCTTGTAGTAGGCCGCCGTGATGATGCCCTGGCAGTTCTCGAAGCCCGCAGGCTTCAGCACCGAATCGACCGAGATCGAAACGTTGACGAGATAGAAGGCCGGCTTCCAGCCGATGTCCGCTGCTTTGCGAATCGCCTGCGACGCATGCTTGGGCGTGGCATGACAGAAAAAGACCGTGGCGCCGGAACTCTTAAGCTGAATGATCTGGCTTTCGACCGTGGGATCCGTCACCTCGTAGCTCACGTTGGCGACGACCAGCTTCTCGTTCTCCTTGCCGAGACCCTTCATGAAGCCCGAGACGTAATCCTTGCCCGAATCGTCGTTGAGCCAGAGGATGCCAATCTTCTCGCCCTTGTGCTGGTCAAGGATGTGCTTGGCATAGATAGCGCTTTCGGTGACATAGTCGGGCTGCCAGCCGATGGTCCAGGGATACTGCTTGGGATTACCCCACTTCGACGCGCCGGTGCTGACGAAGAGCTGCGGCACCTTCTTCTGGTTCATGAATTTGTGGATGGCGGTGTTGCACGCCGTGCCGAGCGTCTGGAAGGTCGCGAAAACCTTGTCGTTCTCCACGAGCCTACGCACCATCTCGACCGTCTTGGGCGGCGAGAAGCCATCGTCGTAGGTGATGAAGTTGATCCTGCGGCCGTTGATGCCGCCCTGATCGTTGACCATCTTCCAGTAGGCTTCGATGCCCTTGCCGATGGTGCCGTAGGCCGAAGCCGGACCGCTATAGGGTCCGGTATGGCCGAGCTTGATCTCGGTGTCGGTGACACCGTCGGAATACTTCTTCTGCGCGAGGGCTGCCCTGGTGCCGGCAAATCCCGCCAACGCCGACGCACCGCCTACGAAACGACGCCTGTTTATACTCACGGACGTTTCACTCCTATTGTTGAGATCGTCCGAAAGCTTGTCGGGTATCCGCTGCGGAATGAAGGTCGATCGCGCGCCGCCTTCCACGATACGAGCAGGTGCGTCGAGCCAGGCTCGCGCTGCGGTGCGTGTACTAAGCCTTGCCTTCGAGCAGCGGCCGTTCGCGATGGAAAAGGTCGATCACGGCGTCCATGACGGCGCGCACCCGCGGCAGCGCGCGCAGATCGCGGTGCACGAGGAGCCACTGGTCGGCGAAGACATCGGCGATAATGTCGCCCACGCGTTTCAGGGCCGGGTCCGGTTCGCCGAGAAAGCACGGCAGTACGGCAAGGCCGGCGCCGGCGCGCGTCGCCTCGTGCAGCACAAGCCAGTTGTTGCCGCGCACCGCCAGCCGTCGACCGGCCAGCCGCTCGAGCAGCCATTGCTGGCCCGGCATATAGCCATGGTCGTCGTCGAAGCCCAGCCACGGATGGTCGACGAGGGCTGCCACCGGATCGACCCTGGCGGGGCGACCTACCGGGAAATCGCGGGCCGCGTAGATCGCATAGGCGACGCGGCCCAGCTTGCGCGCCACGATGTCGCCGACCTCCGGCACCTGCTCGCGAATCAAGAGATCGGCTTCGCGGCGCGACAGGTTGGCGAGCGTATGGCTCGCCGCCACCTCGAATTCGATCTGCTCCAACTTTTCACGCAGCTCGGCGAGGTGACGGGCGATGAAAGCCGCCATCGCCTCGCCGGCCGAGAGCCGCACCGTGCCGCTCACGGTATCGCTGAGACCCGCGCTGCGACGATGGATCGATTGGGCGGCCTTTTCCATCGCCTTGGTATCGGCCAGCAGCTCCTCGCCGGCGCTGGTCGGCACGAAGCGATCGGGCAGCCGCTCGAACAGGCGGGCACCGATCTGCCTTTCGAGCACGGCCACCCGGCGCGACACGGTGGGATGGCTGACGCCCAGCGTCCGGGCCGCCGTGGTGAGCGTGCCTTCGCGCGCCAGAGCCAGGAAAATGCGGAGATCGTCCCAGTTGGGAGTCATGTACAAAATTGTACAGGGACTTTTCCGAATTGTGGACTGACGAATAAGGATGTTCGACCTAGCATTCCACCATGCATATCGAACCGCGCCTGCTCGTGTTCACCCGGGGCGTCCGCGCCCGCATCGCGGCAACCGTCGCCGTCGGCCTGCTGGGCGTCGGCCTGGGCATTGCCCGCCTCGCCCTGCTGGGCTGGCTGATCGGCCAGGTCTTCGCCGGCAAGCCCCTGCAGGAGCTGGTGCTGCCGGTGGTGCTGATCGCCATCGTCATGGTGCTGCGCGGTGCGGCCGAGCACTGGCGCGCCGTGATGGCGCACGAAACGGCGGCGAGGGTTCAGAAGACGCTGCGCCGGACGCTCTACGACAAGGTGGCCTCGCTCGGACCCGGCACGGTCGGTCGCCAGCGGTCCGGCGGACTCACGCTTTCCATGATCGACGGCGTCGAACAGCTCGAAACCTATTTCGGCCAGTTCCTGCCGCAGTTCATGATCGCATTGCTGTCGCCTTTGCTGATCTTCGTCGTCGTCGCCTTCATCGACCTGCCGGTCGCGGCGGTGATGCTGGGCTTTGCGCTGCTGGCCCTGTTCGCCCCCGCGCTCTGGCACAAATGGGACGTGCGCGCCTCGATCGCGCGCATGACGGCGTACAAGTCCTTCGCCGCCGAATTCCTCGACTCCATCCAGGGCCTCGCGACGCTCAAGGCCTTCGGCCAGGGCAAGGCGCGCGCCGACAAGCTCGAAGTCGAGGCGCGCGATCTCTTCCGCCGCACCATGTGGGTGCTGGGCACCAACTCGCTGGCGCGCGGCATTACCGATACGTCGATAGCGGGCGGCGCAGCTGCAGCGCTGATCTACGGCGCCTCGCGCGTGGAAGCCGGCGCCATGTCGCTCACCGCCCTGCTGGTCATCCTGATGCTGGGCGTAGAAATCTTCCGGCCGATGCGCGAGCTGCGCTCCGTGCTGCACCAGGGCATGGTCGGCCTCTCCGCGGCGCAAGGCATCTATCGCATTCTCGACGACCAGGCTTCCGTGGCCGATGCGCCGCCTGCGGCGCTCAGCTCGGTGCTGGCCCCCACCATCGCCTTCGAGAACGTGCGCTTCGCCTATCCCGGCACACGCCGCACCGTGCACGACAACCTCACCTTCACCGCGGCGGCCGGCGAGCGGCTGGGTCTGGTCGGCTCTTCGGGCGGCGGCAAATCGTCGATCGTGCGCCTGCTGCTGCGCTTCTACGATCCCGACGAGGGACGCATCCTGCTGGGCGGGCACGACCTGCGTTCGCTTTCCTTCGCACAGATCCGTTCCCTGATCTCGGTGGTGAACCAGGACACGTTCCTGTTCCACGGCACGGTCGAGGAGAACATCCGGCTCGGCAAGCCGGCCGCATCGCAGGCGGAAATGGAGGACGCGGCACGCGCCGCCAACATCCACGAATTCGTCCTGAGCCTGCCGCAGGGCTACCAGACCGTGATTGGCGAGAAAGGCATCAAGCTCTCGGGCGGCCAGCGCCAGCGTCTGGCGATCGCCCGTGCTCTCTTGCGCGACACGCCGATCCTGGTGCTCGACGAAGCGCTCTCCGCCGTCGACGCGGAGAACGAGGCCGTGATCCAGGAAGCGCTGGACCGGCTGATGCAGGGCCGCACGACGATCATCCTGGCGCACCGGCTGTCGAGCGTCATCGATTGCGACCGCATCCTGGTGCTCGACCGCGGCCATGTCGCCGAGGAAGGCAAGCATGGGCCGCTGATGAACCAGGGCGGCGTCTATGCCCGGTTGATGGCCGAGCAGGCGCGCGAGCAGCAGGTCGGTGCGGCCGCCGACATGATCGACGCCCCGGCCCGCGCCGAGACCGTCGCCAATACGCCGGGCGGCGCGGTGAAGCCGGTGACCGAAGGCATCATCAAGGCCGAGGGCCTCACCTGGTATCAGGTGGTCGCGGCGCTGATGAAGGTGATCATGCCGTGGAAGGGCAAGCTCACCGCCACCTTCATCCTGGGCGTGCTGAGGGTCGTGGCCTTCATCGGCATCGGCGTGCTGTCGGCGCTGATCGTGCTCGCGCTCAAGAACCACGAGCCCTATGGCGGGCTCGCCATTGCACTCGCAATCCTGGCGCCGCTCTCCGGCCTGCTGCACTGGCTGGAATCCTGGCTGGCGCACGACATGGCCTTCCGCCTGCTGGCCGAAATGCGCATCGACGCCTTCCGCAAGCTCGATGCGCTGGCGCCGGCCTATCTCACGCGCCGCCGCACCGGCGACCTGATGGCGCTGGCCACCCACGATATCGAGCTGGTCGAATACTTCTTCGCCCACACCGTGGCGCCGGCCTTCGTCGCGATCCTGGTGCCGGCCGTCGTGGTCGCAGCCCTTGCCACGGCCAATGGCTGGCTGGCGGTCGCCCTGGTGCCGTTCCTGCTGGCGGTGGGCCTCAGCCCCTTCCTGATGCGCAAGCGTGTCGACAGGCTCGGCAGCGAGGCGCGCGAGGCTGCCGGCGAACTGGGCGCCTTTGCCGTGGACTCGGTGCAAGGTCTGGGCGAGATCGTGGCCTTCCAGCAGGAGAAGCCGCGTGGCGACAAGCTCGACCAGCTTTCGCAGCGCCATATCTCGCTGCGCCTGCCCTTCTTCAGCGAACTCACGCTCCAGCACGCGATCCTCGAAGTGCTGACCGGCCTTGGCGGCCTGGCGGTCGTCGTGGTCGGTGCTGTCCTGTCGGCGCAGGGTGCGCTCGATCCTGGCCTGCTGCCGCTGATGACCATCCTGGCGATGGCGGCCTTCCTGCCGGTGTCCGAGATCGCGCAGATCGGCCGCCAGCTTGCCGACACGCTGGGCGCGACACGCCGCGTCTATGCGTTGGCCAACGAGCCGATCCCGGTGCGCGACGGCCCGGGCGTGCCCGTCGCGCGCGGGGCCGCCGCGCTTTCGCTCGAGAAAGTGACCTTCACCTATCCGGGCCAGACGCGCCGCGCGCTGAGCGATGTCAGCTTCGACATTCCCGCCGGCAAGACCGTGGCCCTGGTCGGGACGTCCGGCGCCGGCAAGACGACGACGGCGCAACTGCTGATGCGCTTCTGGGATCCCGACTCCGGCCGCATCCTGCTGAACGGCGCCGATCTCAAGGACTACAAGCTCGACGCCCTGCGCGCCCTCGTGGCCCTCGTCGCGCAGGATACCTACCTGTTCAACGACACGTTGCGCGCCAACATCCTGATCGCCCGGCCCGAGGCCACGGATTCCGAGCTGCAGGCCGCCATCGAACATGCCTCGCTCGGCGAACTCGTCGCCGCCCTGCCCGAAGGTCTCGACTCGCCGGTCGGCGAGCGCGGCACCAGCCTCAGCGGCGGCCAGCGCCAGAGAGTCGCCATCGCCCGCGCTTTCCTCAAGGATGCACCGATCCTCATCCTCGACGAGGCGACGTCGCATCTCGATGCGGTGAACGAACAGGCCGTGCGGCGCGCCCTCGACGTGCTCAAGGCCGATCGCACCACCATCGTGATCGCCCACCGCCTTTCGACCGTGCGCGACGCCGATCTGATCGTGGTGCTGGACGAAGGCCGCGTAGCGGAAAGCGGAACACACGCTTCGCTTCTCTCGCGTGGCGGACTCTACGCTCGCCTGGTGTCCCGCCAGCTTGCCGCCGTCTACGCGCCCGCGGCACAGTGAGGGGATGAAGCGACAGCTCCACCTCAATCTGTTCATCCAGAGCCGCGGCCATCACGAAGCCTCGTGGCGTCATCCCGACTCTTCGCCGCTGGCGTTGACCGACGTCGAGTATTTTCGCGATCTCGCGCGTCGCGCCGAAGCCGGTCTGTTCGACTCGATCTTCCTCGCCGACACCCTGGCGTTGATGGACACGGTGGCGCACGCCGCCAGCACCTGGCTCGAACCGATCACGACGCTCGGCGCCATCGCCGGCTCGACCAGCCATATCGGCCTGATCGCGACGGCGTCGACGACCTATTCAGAGCCTTTCAACCTCGCCCGCCAGTTCGGCTCGCTCGACCATATCAGCGGCGGTCGGGTCGGCTGGAACATCGTGACGTCCTGGCTGGCCGCCGCGGCGCGCAACTATGGCGGCGAGAGCCTCGTCAGCCACGACGAACGCTACGAGCGCGGCGAGGAATTCGTCCAGGTCGTGAAGGCGCTGTGGGACAGCTGGGCCGACGATGCCGTGCTCGACGATCGGGCGAGCGGTCAGTATGCCCATGCCGATCGCATCCGGCCGATCAATCATGAGGGCAAATACTATCGCGTCGCCGGGCCACTCAACATGCCCCGCGGCCCGCAGGGCCGTCCGGTGTTCGTGCAGGCGGGTTCCTCCGATACCGGGCGCCGCTTCGCGGCCCGCCATGCCGAGGCCGTCTTCACGGCGCAGATGGAGAAGAAGACGGCGCAGGATTTCTACGCCGACCTGAAGGCGCTTGCCGCTGCCGAGGGACGCAAGCCCGAGCACGTGTTGATCCTGCCGGGTCTCAGCCCTGTCATCGCCTCGACCGAGGCCGAAGCCCAGCGCCTGGCACGCGATCTCAACGAACTCACCGACCCCGAGGTCGGACGCAAGCGGCTGAGCGGCCGCTTCGGCGGCCATGATTTCTCGCACCTTCCGCTCGACCGGCCGCTGACGGCCGAGGACTTTCCCGATCCCAGCGCCGTGCAGGCGGCGCGCAGCCGAACCGAAGTGATCGTGGGTCTGGTCCGTCGCGAGAAATATACGCTACGCCAGCTTCTCGCTTATCTCGCCGGCGCGCGCGGCCACTTCACCACGGCGGGCACACCCGAGCAGATCGCCGACCTGATCGAGGACTGGTTCAACGACGGCGCTGCCGACGGCTTCAATCTGATGCCGCCCTTGCTGCCCTCGATGCTGGACGTCTTCGTCACCGAAGTCGTGCCGCTTCTACAGAAGCGCGGACTTTTCCGCAGCGCCTATGAAGGCAAGACGTTACGCGATCATTTCGGTTTGCCGCGCCCCGGCACATGTCGTTGAAGCGTCTATGTCTTGCCGCGGACACATGACCTGCGGCATCCTCGGATCGTGGTGACATCGACGAAATCTCTTCGCCGCCGATCGATACTTGGCGCGGCACTTGTGGCTCCGGCACTCGTTCACGCGCAGACGGGCCTGCCCGATCGAGCGCTGCGCATCATCATCGGCTTCGCGGCAGGCGGTGGCTCAGACGTCATGGCCCGTCTCATCGCCGCCGCACTCGAGCGGCGCGTCGGACGCAGGATCACCGTCGAGAATCGTCCGGGAGGTACGGGGGCTGCCGCCGGCGAAGCGCTGAAGATTGGCGGTACCGACGGCAGCATGGTCGCCTTCATGCCGAGCCCTTCGCTGATCGCGAAGCTCTTCGTGCCGACTTATCCAATCGATCCGCTAACCGACCTGGCGCCGATCACGATCGCCGGCACTTTCGTCGAAGCCTTCGCCGTCTCGCCCAAGGTCGACGTTTCGACCGTGGCGGAATATGTCGAATGGCTGAAGGCCGGCGAGCCGGGACGCAACAAGGTCGGCACCACGGCAACCGATGCCATGTTGCAGTACTACACGCGCCTGCTCAGCCGCGAGTTCGGCGTGCCGATGGAAGGCCAGGCCTTTCGCGGAACCGCGCCGCTGGTAGCCGACATGGAGGCCGGCAAGGTGCCAGCAGGTGTCGCCGGACTCACCTCCTTCCTCGTCGCGCATCGCGGCAACCGCCTGCGCATCCTTGCCACCTCCGGTTCCAAGAGAGTTTCGGTGGCGCCCGACCTGCCGACCGCGGCGGAGGCCGGCTATCCGGGTCTGACGATGGAGGAGTGGTATGGCTTCTTCGCCGCCGCCAACACGCCGCCGCCTCTGGTCGATGCCTGGAATCAGGCCCTCACCGCCGTGCTGAAGGACAAGGAAGTCATCGAGCGGCTCTCCCAGTTGGGCCTCGAGGTGGAGACCTCCACGCCGGCCGCCTGCGGCGAGCGGCTCGCCGCCCATATGAAGAAGTGGCAGGCGACCTTGCAGGGGCTCGGTCTGAGGCCGACGCTGTAAGCGCATAGATGCCGGAAGGGGAATCAGGGATGTTCAGCCACGTCACCATCGGCAGCA
Source organism: Reyranella massiliensis 521 (assembly GCF_000312425.1). Taxonomy (GTDB): domain Bacteria; phylum Pseudomonadota; class Alphaproteobacteria; order Reyranellales; family Reyranellaceae; genus Reyranella; species Reyranella massiliensis. The sequence continues at coordinate 3,496,340 of NZ_HE997181.1, forward strand.
ACGATCTCGCGAAGGCGAAATCTTTCTACGACGAGCTGCTGAAGCCGCTCGGCCTGGTGCGTCATCTCGAGTTCCCGACGGCGGTCGGGTATGGCCGTCCCGGTGGCCGGCCGCAGCTCTGGGTGCTGAACCCGCTCGACGAGAAGGCGGCCACGGTCGGCAATGGCGTCACCATCGGTCTTGAAGCCGACAACCGTGGCAGCGTAGACGCGGCCTACAAGGCCGCCATGAACGCCGGGGCGAAAGACGAAGGCGCGCCGGGTCTGCGGCCGCACTATCATCCCGACTACTATGGCGCCTATGTGCGCGACCTCGACGGCAACAAGATCTGCGTCGTCTGCCACAAGAAACCCTGAGCAGGAGAGCAAGCATGACGGAGCCACTGAAGGTCTTCTGGCAGCCCGGTTGAACGAGCTGTCTGAGACTCAAGGAGTTTCTATCGGTCCGTGGGATCGACTTCGTTTCAGTAAATGTACTCGAGGATCCGGCCGGCCTGGCTGAGCTGCAGGCGCTCGGCGTGCGATCCGTGCCGGTGCTGTCGCGCGGCAAGGACTTCGTGTTCGGCCAGAGCCTGCCGCAGATCGTGGCCTTCCTCGGGCTTGCCGAGAAGGCAGGCCCCGCCCTCTCGGCGGACGAACTCAGCCGGCGCCTCGACAAGTTCATGAGCGCGGCCCTCGCGCTGTTGCCGCTGATGCCGGCGGAGCGCCTGCACATCCATGTGCCCGGCCGGCCGCGCAGCTACCGCGCGCTGGCCTTCCATCTGTTCAAGGTGGTCGATGCCTTCCTCGACGCCGAGCAAGGCATCACACTGGTCCAGGCGATGTTCCGGGAGGAGCCGGCACCCGATGCCGGGCACGGGGCGCTCGTCGACTACGGCGCGTCCATACGAGGTCGCTTCCGCGCCTGGCGTGCGGATGGCGACACCGATCCGTCCCGATCGCTTGCCACCTACTATGGCGCGCAAAGCCTGCATGAATTGCTCGAACGGACGACCTGGCACTCGGGCCAGCACGTTCGGCAATGGATGATGTTGCTGGAGCGCGAGGGCGTGTCGTTCCAGCGCCCGCTCGGCGATGCCGATTTCGCCCGTCTGCCAATGCCGGCCAACGTCTGGGACGGCTGAACGGTCCGCCCTGCGACTGCAACCTACGCCCCTGCAAAGCGTTTTGTCACCGAGATGCCCAACCCGCCCTGCAGCCTCGGAGGACCCATTATGCGTGCAGCCAGCCATCACAACGGCAAGGACCTCGCCAAGGAAATCGCCCTGCTGAAGACGCAGCTCGAGGAGCTGACGGAATCGATGAGCGGTACCGGCCAGTCGATTGCGGCCCGCGGCGAAGAAGCGATCGAGGAAACGCTCAAGTCGGCGCGCGCCCTGATCGCCAAGTATGGCGACACGGCCAAGGCCGTCGCCCAGGATACGATCAACCTGAAGAACAAGGCGACCGATACCCTGATCGAGCAGACCGAAACCCGTCCGCTGACGACCGTCGCAGCGATCATCGGCATCGGCTTCCTGGCAGGTTATCTTTGTCGTCGCTCCTAGGAAGGCGGCCGGAAGTAAGGGACAACCCTCCGCGCAACCTTCCATGATCAACGCTCTTCTGCGGGCCGCGGCCACTTTCTCTGCGGCCCGCTCTCTGCGTGCGGCTGCCGACCAGGCGATCAACCGCGTGCTGCTGGCGCTGGGCATCGGCGCGGCGCTGGCGGTGAGTAGCGCCTGCTTCACGTTCGCGGCCTACGTCGTGCTCGAACGCCATCTCGATGCCGCGAGCGCGCTGGCCATCGTCGGCGGCGTGTGGGGCGTGGCGGCCGCTGCCGGTTTCATCACCCTGCGTCGTTGAAACTCCGCCAATCGACACGCATCCTGGCGGAACACGTCCTTTCCGAAAATCCATTCCTCCCTGCGGGACCGGACGTTTGCCGAAACCGCGTCGCCGCCCCTAGGTTCGGCGCATGTCGACCTACGCCAATACCGTTCCCGTCATGGAGCGCCATCGCTTCGATATCGCTTCGCTCGATCGCTATTTCACGGCTCATCTCGACGGCTATCGCGGCGGTCTGGACGTCCGGCAGTTCGACTCAGGCCATTCCAATCCGACCTTCTTCGTCTCGGCCGAGATATCGACGGGCAAGCGGCAGGACTTCGTGCTGCGCAAGAAACCGCCGGGCAAGCTCGTAGCCTCGGCGCACCAGGTCGATCGCGAATATCGCGTGATCTCGGCGCTTGCCGGTACCGACGTCCCGGTGGCGCGCGCCCGGCTGCTCTGCACCGACGACTCAGTCATCGGTCAGATGTTCTACGTCATGGATGCCGTCGAAGGCCGCATCCTCATCGATCCCTCGATGCCCGGCCAGACTCCCGCCGACCGCGCAGCCATCTTCGACTCGATGAACGACGTGCTCGCCCGCCTGCACAAGGTCGATCCGGCGAAGGTCGGCCTCGGCGATTATGGTCGCAGCGGCCAGTACATCGCCCGCCAGGTCGGACGCTGGAGCAAGCAGTACGCCGAGCTCAAGACCGAGGATATCCCGGCGATGGACAAGCTCTCGGCCTGGTTGCCCGAGAACATTCCCGACGACGGCGACCCCACCGGCATCGTCCATGGCGACTATCGGCTGGGCAATCTCATCGTCCATCCCGCCGAGCCGCGCATCGTCGCCGTGCTCGACTGGGAGCTGTCGACGCTCGGCCACCCGCTTTGCGACATCGCCTACAACTGTCTCGGCTATCACCTGAAGGAGCCGCCGCACGGCTACGCCACGGTTGATTTCGCCAAGCTCGGCCTGCCGACGGAAGAAGAGTACGTCGCCGCCTATTGCCGGCGCACGGGCCGCGCCTCGATCCCGCACTGGAACTACTACCTCGCTTTCTCGCTGTTTCGGCTCGCAGCGATTGCCCAGGGCGTCTACCGCCGCGGGCTGGGCGGCAATGCCGCAAATCCCGAATCGATCAAGATGGGCAAGGCGGCACGCGAGCGTGCCGAACTCGCCTGGAGCCTCGTGTCCTAGGAGTAAACGCACATGACCAAGAGACTGATTACCCGCCGCACTTCGCTGTGGCTGGCCGGCGCCGCCGCAGCAGCCCCGCTCGCCTCGGTGCGTGCACAGCAAACCGGCCTGCCCGACAAGCCGCTCAAGATCCTGGTCGGCTTTCCGGCCGGCGGCGGCACCGACGTGATGGCGCGCTTCCTGGCCGAGCCCCTGAAGCAGCGTACCGGCCGCAATGTCCTGATCGAAAACAAGGCGGGAGCTTCCGGCACGATCGCCATCGAGACTCTGAAGAACTCTCCACCCGACGGCACGACGATCGCCTATGTGCCGAGCGCCACGATCATCCAGAAGATCACCATGCCGGGCGTTACCTGGGATCCCGTGACCGACCTCGCGCCGGTCGCCCAGGCGGGCACGGTGCAGACGGCGTTCTGTGTCTCGCCGACCATCGGCGCAAACAATCTCAAGGAGTATATCGCCTGGCTGAAGAAGAACCCCGACCGGCACAGTTTCGGCACGACGGCACTGGGTTCTTCGACGCATTTCTTCGGCGTAATGGCGGGCAGGGAAATCGGCATCCCGCTCGAGCCGGTGCCCTATCGCGGCGCGGCGCCGCTGGTTGCCGATCTGCAGGGTGGCCATATCGCGGCCGGCTGCGGCGGCATCACCGACTTCCTGGAGCATCACCGTGCCGGCAAGGTGAAGGTGATCTTCACTTCAGGCGTGAAGCCCACGACGTCGGCGCCGGACATCCCCACCATCAGCCAGCTCGGCTATCCGCAGCTCGCATCGCTCGGCTGGTACGTTTTCTTTGCTCCCGCCAAGACGCCCAAGCCGTTGCTCGATGCCTGGGGCAAGGAGCTGAACGCAGTGCTGGCCCAGCCCGAAGTACAGAAGAAGCTCGTCGAACTGGGCCTCGACGTGGAACCGGCAACTCCGGCAGAATTCACCGCGCGCCTGGTGAAGGACCTCGGCGACTGGAAGAGGACCGTCGACTCGATCGGCTACAAGCCACAGGGTTGACCCCCAAGGGGAGAGTTGGATGCCGATACTGAAGAGGCCCGATGCCGAGATCTATTACGAGGTCCACGGCACGGGCTTCCCGCTGCTGCTCTACGCTCCGGGCGGGCTGAAGTCTCAGCTCGGCCTCTGGAAGGAGAGCCCGGCAAATCCCGGCCAGCCGGCTGCCTGGATGAATCCCATGCAGGCGCTCTCCGACCGCTTCACCGTGATCGGCATGGACCAGCGCAATGCCGGAAAGTCCGTGGCCGACGTGAAAGCCGACCATGGCTGGCACACCTTCGCCGCCGACCATATTGCGCTGATGGACCATCTCGGTTTCGGGAAGTTCCATGTCATGGGCGGCTGCATCGGCGGCAGCTACTGCTTCGAGGCGATCGAGCAGGCGCCCGATCGCGTGGCGGCGGCCGTGTTGCAGAATCCCATCGGCCTGCACGAGAACCGCGACACCTGGGACGCCGCCGTGAAGGGCTATGGCGAGACGGTGCGGGCGCGCGATCCCGGCATTTCCCAGGCCACCCTCGACTCCTTCGGCCACAACATGTTCGGCGGCGACTTCGTCTTCTCCGTCACGCGCGACTTCGTGAAGAACTGCAAGACGCCCCTCCTGCTTCAACCCGGCACCGACAAGCCGCATCCGGCCAAGACCAGCGACGAGATCGCCGCACTGGCTCCCAACATCGAGGTGCAGAAGGACTGGCGCGGGCCGACCTATCTGCAGAAGTCGATCCATCGGGTTCGCTCCTTCCTGGAGAGGAACACGCCATGATCAGGAAGGTAGCGGTCCTCGTGGCGTCCCTGCTCGCGATGAGCGCGGCCGCCGAGGCTCAGGAAGTGTGGGGCGCCGTCGCCAGCGACGGCCAGAGAAATTTCGGCGTCGCGGTCGGCATGGCGACACGCGAGGCCGCCGAGATCTCGGCCCGTGCCGAATGCGGCGGCGGTCCGACCTGCGCCATCCGTCTCGCCGCGCCTGCCCGCTGCGTGTCGTACGCCCACAGCGGCAACGGCGAGGCCTCGGGCTACGGGGCCGGACCGACCAAGGAAGCGGCGGAGCAGTCCGCCTGGAACGAATGCAACGCCCGCGTGGTCGCCGATTCCTGCACCATTCGCAGCGGTCGCTGCTTCGACTGACGCCTGTTCGCTAGAGCGGCAACTTCGATTCCAGCAACCACCTGCGGGCCTCGTGGATGCTGCGGAAGACCTCGACCGGCCGTTCGTCGGAGGTCATCGACATGAAGAGTCGCGCCAGCTCGCCGCGCTTGTGATCGGCGACAATGGCGAGCGGCCCGCGCGGCCTCAGGACCGGCGTCGTGCGAAGCCGTTCGGCAATCGCCGACAACTCGTCCTTCCCGATGCTTGACGTCGCCGAGGTGATGTCGATGATCTTGCGGTAATGCAGGACACCGGCAGAAATCATCTCCTGCACGAAGCCCACGAGGTCGGTGGCGGAGATATCGCCGCGTGCGACCCCCACGACGATCCGATCGGGCGCAAATATGTCGAGCTTGAACGGCATGACCCGCAACTTGATGCCAGCGAAGGATCTCGATCCCTACGCTACATCGGCGCTGCTGGATCGTGCGACGACTTACCGTTGCAGTACCGGCGCAATTAGGTCGCCCTAGAGAGCTCCCACCGATTGCTGCTCCAGCCACTTCCGCGCCTCGTGCAGGCTGTGGAATACCTTCACGGGCCGCTCGCCTTCCGTCAGCGCGGCGAACTTCACGGCGTTGTCGGCCGCTCTCCCGGGGCCGACCAAGAAGGCAACCGGACCTCGCGATGCCGCGTTGGGCTGGGATCGCATGAAAACGGCGGTTCTTTCGACATCTTCGTCGCTCATCGGCGACGACGGTGAGGAAATGTCGATGAGCTTGCGGTAGTGCATTGCACCGCTCGTCAACATCTGGCCTATCGCCTCGGAGATATCCTCGCCGGTAACCTCGCCACGGACCACAATGATAGCCAGGCGGGCGGGGTGGAAGAAATCGATGTGGATAGGCATAGGGGCGTTCGTTCGTCTGCCTACATTCTACCGCAGCCCTGCGCAAGGATTGGTCGCCGTCGGACCGCGTGAACCTGGAGATTGTCAGTGGAAAAGGTCGCCATCGTCGTCGTCATCACCCTCGCGGTGGCCCTCATCGTCCATTTGTTCGGTCGCGCCCGGCCGGCAGCGCAACAACTCAAGCGCACCACGATTGCGGCCATCGCAGCGGCCATCGCCGGCAGTGTAACCGTCTATGGTCTGGAGTACCTGACCGGCAGCGATACCGAGCTGGTCGACCAGGCAGTCAGCGAGGCCCGCGCCCTGCCGCTGGTCGGACTGGTGCTGGACGACGTGCCGGGTGCCGAGGCCCGGCTGCGCAAGTCGTTGAGCGAGGAGCTGCGCAGCCCGACGACCCAGGGGCCACCGCGGCCGCTAGCCTTGATGACCGAACTGCGCGCCACCCAGATCGTTCCCGCGCTCAAGGCCACCGATGCCGCCGATGCCCAGGCCGTCCTGACGGCGCGGCTGGCGCTGATGAGCCACCTCAAGAGCGTCGACCCGACCACCTGCCGAGAACTTGTCCTGATCGGCATCCAGCGCGGCGAGAAGCTCGACGCCACCGCGCAGAAGCTGATGCGCGACATGCTCACGGCCATGGAGAAGGCCTATCGTGCCGGCCGTGCCGCACTCAAGGCGAGCACTACCCCGCCGCCGGCCCTCGGCGATGCCGATGTCACCGCCGTGCTCGGCGAGGCCGGACTGACGCCGGCCGACTTCGAGAAGCTGCGCACCCTGCAACGCCTCTCCAACGAGGAGGCGTGCGATCTTGGCATCAAGCTCAACGAGGCGCCGGGCAAGCTGCCGGCCGATAAGGCAGGCTCGCTGGCGCGCTACCTGGCCGCCGCGCAGTAACCGTAACGGGGTTACTTCGACGGCTACGGACCGGCTTTCGCCGCCTGCAGTGCCTGCCAGACTCGCGACGGCGTCGCCGGCATATCGAGGCTCTGCACGCCAGCCGGACGCAACGCATCGAGGACAGCCGCCATCACTGTCTGCGGCGCGCCGATGCATCCTGCCTGGCCCGAGCCTTTCACGCCCAGCGGATTGGCAGCGGTCGGCCGCTCGATCAGGGCGATGTCGAACGACGGCAGGTCGTCGGCGCGCGGTAGGGCATAATCCATCAACGAGCCGCTCAGCAGCTGGCCGGACTGCGGGTCGTAGACCGTGTGTTCCAGCAGGGCCTGGCCGATGCCCTGCGCCACCCCGCCCTGCACCTGGCCTTCGGTCAGCATCGGATTGATAAGCCGGCCGTAATCGTCGATCGCCGTATAGTCGACCAGCCGGATGGTGCCGGTCTCGGGATCGACTTCGACCTCCGCGACGTGGCAACCGCTGGGAAAGGTGAAGACGTCAGTGATGTTCAGCACATGCTCGCCGAGGCCGCTTCCCGGAACCATCCCGTCCGGCAGGTTGGCCGGATCGCCGGCACTCTGCGCCAGTGCGGCGAGATCGATCGCGCGGTCGCTGCCGCGGACGGTGAAGCGTCCCTCCTTGTAGTCGAGCTCGCCGGTCGTCGCCTGCAATAGATGCGCGGCGAGCTGGCGGGCTTTCGCGAGGGCTGCTTCCATCGCCTTGACCAGCGCCGCGCCGCCCATATGCATCGACCGCGCGCCGCCATGGCCGGCGCCGCTGCGCACCGCCCGCGTATCGGCCTGCACGTAGCGGAACGCCGCGATCGGCAGCCCGAGATGCCGGGCGGCGATCTGGGCGAAGGCCGTCTCGTGCCCCTGTCCGTTCGATTCGGTGCCGACTGCGATCGTCACCGTGCCATCGCTTGCAAAGCGCACCTCCGCACCCTCGTTGGGCGCGCCGCGCGATGTTTCGAGGAAGCAGGCGACCCCAATGCCGCGCAGGAGACCTTTCTCCTTCGATGCCTGTCGCCGCGCCTCGAAGCCTGCCGCATCCGCGCGCCGGATGGCGGCGTCGAGATTGTCGGCAAAGCCTCCGGAATCGATGGCCATGCCCATGGCCGTGCGATGCGGGAAGGCGGCGATCAGGTTCTGCCGTCGCAGGTCGGCAGGATCGCGTCCGAGTGCACGCGCCGCCGCCTCGATGGCGCGCTCGACGATGTAGTTGGCTTCGGGCTTGCCGGCGCCGCGATAGGCGTCAACCGGCACGGTGTTGGTGAGCGCGCCGCGGATGTCGACGGCGATGGCCGGGATATCGTAGACGCCGCCCTGCGCCGTCGAGGCCGCGACGACGGAGGCGCCGGGCCCGTTACCCGAGAGATAGGCGCCGAGATTGGCCACCATCGCCACGTCCAGCGCGAGGAACCGGCCGGCTGCGTCCAGCGCGAGCTTCGCGCGAGCTGCGATGTCGCGGCCTTGCGCGCCCGTCACGAACTCCTCGGCACGGTCGGCCACCCAGCGCACCGGCCGGCCCAGGCGACGCGCCGCCCAGAGCAGCAACACCCACTCGGGATAGAGGAAGTTCTTCATCCCGAAGCCGCCGCCGACGTCCGGCGCGTGGAGGTGAATACGATCCAGCGGCACCTTGAACACGAATTCGGCGAGCTGACGGCGGATGCCATGCACCCCCTGCCCCGTGAGTTCGAGGTCCATGACGTCGCTGGCGGCGTCGTAGCGGGCAATGCCGGCACGCGGCTCCAGCGGCACCACCACGACGCGGTTGTTCATCACCTCGACCTCGACGATATGCGCGGCCCCCTCGAGAGCACGCTGCACGGCGTCGTGGTCGCCGCGCTGCACATGATAGGCGAGATTGCCCGGCGCCTCCTCCCACAGTGCGGGCGCGCCGGCCGCGAGGGCCGCGCTGCCATCGACGACGGACGGCAGCGGCTCGTAGTCGACCTCGATCAACTCCGCGGCTTCGCGGGCGATGTCGGCATTGTCGGCGACGATGAAGGCCACCGGATCACCGACATGGCGTACGCGTCCCTCGGCCAGCGCCGGCCGCGGCGGCACGATCAGGGGCTTCACGGCCGCCATGCAGGGCAGGTGCCCGAGGCCGTCGGCCGCAAGGTCGGCCGCCGTTGCAATCAAGTGCACGCCGGGCAGCGCGGCGGCTTGAACGGTGTCGATCCGGTGGATCAGGGCATGGGCATGCGGCGAGCGCAGCACATGTCCGGCCAGCGCCGTCGGCACGGCGATGTCCTCGAGGTAACGCCCGCGGCCCAGCAGGAAGCGCGCATCTTCGAGGCGGCGGATCGACCGCACATCCATATTCGTGTCTGGCATCTCAGGAAGCTTTCACCTGTCTGTCGGCCATCGGGCCCGGTTGTCCGTCTCGGTCGAGCAGGACCTGTACGAGTTTGCGGAATTGGGTCGGCCCGGCATCGAGACTGGTCGGCAGCATACGGCGCGACGGATCGAGATCGATCAGCTTCTGCTGTGCCTCGATGATCGCCTTGTCCTCGCCGAACGCCGCCTCGACGATGGCGAACAGACGTCCCACCCGTTCGGCGTCGATATCGGCGCTGCGTGCACCGGCGGCATAGAAGTATCGCGCCATGCGGTCGCCGACCGGCGTCACTGCCTGGTCGTCGTAGCGCAGGAAGAGCGGCGCCTCGTCGGGTTCCTTGCGATTCAAGCGGTCGGCGGTGCCGATCGGATAGAAGGCGGTGCGCAACAGGAAGATCCCCGGGAACAGGAAATCGTAGCTGTTCCAAAGGTCGAGCACCTCGCCCCAGCGGCGCATGAAGCCGCGCGACGGCTGGTTGCGCAGCCAGCGTTGCACGCGCAGGCCGCGCTCCAGCGGCTGAATGCGCGGCCGCTCGTCGGCCCATTGCGGCATGTCGAGGCCCAGCGTCTTCTCGTGCGCGAAGGTGAGATGTGAGAGGTCGAGCAGATTGTCGTCGATCAGGAGATAGTGCGCGGCATAGTCCATCTGCCCGCTGCGCATGCAGTAGGCCGGATCGTCGAGCCGCACCGAGTCGGGGATCGACGCCGGATCGGCCTCGGCAGCGTCTCCCATCCAGACCCAGATCCAGCCACCGCGCTCCTCGGCAGGATAGCGTCGCACGCAGGCCGACTGCGGGATCAGCTTCTGGCCGGGGATCTCGATGCAGCGTCCATCGGGCGCGAACTTCAGGCCGTGATACATGCAGCGCAGATCGTCCTGCTCCAGCCTGCCCATCGACAGCGGCGCGAAGCGGTGGCAGCAGCGATCCTCCAGCACGACGACAGTGCCGTCGCCCTTGCGATAGAGCGCCAGCGGCTGCTCGATGATCGTGCGCGCCTCGATGCGGCCCGGTGCCAGATCGTGCGACCAGCCGGCGACGTACCAGGCGTTGCGAACCCACTTTCCATCCATGGCGCGGCCCTCCCGGACCTGTCGTTGCCGCGAGCATACACCATTGACGGACCGCAGCGACGGGCGGACGCTCCGCCAACTCGACGCAATTCAGTCAATCGGAGCACGTCATGATCGATCTGCATTACTGGCCCACGCCCAACGGCAAGAAGGTGACCATCCTGCTGGAAGAGTGCGGCCTGCCCTACAAGATCGTGCCGGTGAACATCGGACGCGGCGACCAGTTCACCGATACGTTTCTGGAGATGAACCCCAACCATCGCATGCCGGTGATGGTGGACCATGCGCCCAAGGATGGCGGCGCGCCGATCACCATCTTCGAGTCCGGCGCGATCATGATGTACATCGCCGAGAAGGCCGGGAAGTTCTATCCGCAGGATCTGCGGACGCGCTACGAGGTCAACCAGTGGCTGATCTGGCAGATGGCCAACCAGGGACCGAAGAGCGGCGAGTGCGGTCATTTCCGCAGGGTCGATCAGGCCAAGGAAGGCGACCAGACCTATGCCATCACCCGCTTCACCGACGAGGTGAACCGGCTCTACGGCGTGCTGAACAACCGCCTCTACAAGCACAAGTACCTGGCGGGCGACCAGTACACGATCGCCGACATGATCTGTTACCCGTGGACCATCAACTGGAAATTCCAGGGCCAGGACATCGAGGAGTTCAAGCACTTCAAGCGCTGGTTCGACGAGCTGGGCGCGCGGCCCGCCGTCCAGAAAGGCATGGCCGTCGGCGCCGATCTCTCGGTCGACAACACCAAGCTGCCGCCTGAGGAACAGGCCCGCATCCGCAAGCTGCTCTATAATCAGCGCGCCCGGCCGGTCCCGGCCTAGGAAGTCCGCTAAAGCGGGCCGTAGGCGCCGGGGAAGTCGGCGATGTTCAGGGTCGGCACACCGGGCACCTGGACGAGCCGGCTCTCGGCGCTTCCGTCCGGATGGAGGCGGTGCTCGACATAGCCCACTTCCTTGAGCCCGTAACGCGGCTGGCGTGCGTCGGGAAGAACGAACGCCGTCGACGTGCCCCAGACGTGTGACGCGCCATCGGCTCGCGTCTCGCGATACTGGTGAACATGGCCGCAGGCCACGAGCGCCGGCGGCGTCTCTGCCAGCAAGGCCAGCAGACGGTGCCGCAGCGCGGGATTGACGAACCGCCCGGTGATCGCCGTCTCGTCGCGGTCGCGATCGAACAACGGCTTGTGCAGGAACAGCGCCAGCGCGCGCTCGCCCACCGTCGCGGCCGCTTCGGCGATCACGCTCTCCTGCTCGGCGGCGGCGTCGAGATCGCTGCCGAGAAGCTGGGCATTGATCCCCAGCACCCGCCAACCGGGAACGTCGAACGACCAGAAGTCCGCACCGAAATGCCGGAGATAGCGATCGCGGCGCACCGTATCGATCGCACCCTCGCCATGGGCGGGCGCGTCCTGGCAGTCGCCGAGATCGTGATTGCCCGGCACGTAACGAAGCGGCAGGTCGAGCGCGTCGTGCAGAGCGCGCGCAGCGGCAAGGTCGGCCTCGCCAGCCGCGCCATCGAGCGAGATGTCGCCCGAGTTGAGCACGAGATCCGGCCGGTCCGCGCGCAGAGCCGCGCCGATCCGGCGGAAGTTCTCGACGAAGAACGGCTTCTGTTCGCTGAGGTGCGTGTCAGAGATCTGGGCGATGCGGAAAACCATGCCCTACCCTAGCTGAACTTTGTTGCAGCTCCGGGAACTCTCGCTTCCCGCCTATCGACGGGCCAGCAGTTCCGTCGCCAGGGCCGTCCACTCCTCCTCCAGCGTCTGATCGGGAACGGACCGGCCGACACGGCGATACCACCAGCCTGCATTGCTCAGGTCGCCTTCCTGGCGATGCAGATGCGCGTGCACCCGATCGCAGTCCGGCTCGCCCTCGTGGCTTTGCACGCACTCGTGCGCCCGCTCCCAATTGCCACGAGCCAGCCACCAGAGCGCTTGCACGGCCGGCCCGGCATCGGATGGCGGCGCCGCTGCCGACAGGCTGCTTCGGAAGGTGTCGATAGCCGTCATGGTCATCGCAGAACGCTACTCCTTCCTCCCGGCTGCCGACAGCCCGATTCTCCGCGCAACCTGCGTGCAGGCGCACGCGCTAGCGACTGGAAAGCGGCGGCGCGATCTCTTCCAGCGGCTTGCGCTCCGCCGCGACGCCGAGCTTCAAGGTGACCAGCGCGGCGGCGATCATCAGCGCCGCGCCCAGGAGATAGCCCCACAGGATCTCGCCCGAGCTGCCGCCTTCGATCAGCACGCCGAACAGCCACGGCCCGCCGACGCCGCCGATCAGCGTGCCGAAGGCATAGAAGAGCGCGATGGTGAGGGCGCGCATCTCGAGGGGAAAGCACTCGCCGACCGTGAGGTAAGCCGAACTCGCCGCAGCCGAGGCGAAGAAGAACACCACGCTCCACATCGCCGTCTGCGTCGTGGCATCGAGATGGCCGGCATGGAACATCCAGCCGGTCAGTCCCAGCAGGATGCCGGACAGCGCATAGGTCGTCACGATCATCTGCCGCCGGCCCCAACTGTCGAAGAGCGGCCCGAGCAACAGAGGGCCCAGGAAGTTGCCGACCGCAAAGGGCAGGATGTAGAGCCCGACCTTGTCGGCCGGCACGCCGTAGAAGCGCGACAGGATCAGCGCATAGGTGAAGAAGATCGCGTTGTAGACGAAGGCCTGCGCCGCCATCAGCACGATGCCGAGGGTCGTCCGGCCGGGATAGGCGCGCAGCAGCGTCCGGGCGACGGAGAGCATGGTCGTCTTGTGGGTCTCTCCCAGCAGCAACGTCGCCTTCACCGGCTCGAGGACGACCTTGCCGTCGGCGACGATCCTCGCCTCGATCTCTTCGATCACTTTCTCCGCTTCGCGCGGGCGGCCGTGCAGCATCAGCCAGCGCGGACTTTCGGGCAGGAATCGCCGCAAATAGAGAATGACCAGCCCCAGCACGGCGCCGCTGCCGAAGGCGACCCGCCAGCCCATGTCGGGACTCAGCACTTCGGGATCGAGCAGCCACACCGAGAGCAACGCGCCCATCGCGGCGCCGACCCAGAAGCTGCCGTTGATGGCGAGATCGATGCGGCCGCGCAGACGCGCGGGGATCAGTTCCTGGATCGCCGAGTTGATGGCCGCATACTCACCGCCGATGCCGGCGCCGGTGAGGAAGCGGAACAGCATGAAGCTCGCGAAATCCCAGGAGAAGGCCGTCGCCGCCGTCGCGACGAGATAGACGCCCAAAGTGACATTGAACAGCCTCTTCCGCCCCAGCCGGTCCGTAAGATGCCCGAAGAACAGCGCCCCCAGCACGGCGCCTGCGAGATAGGCACTGCCGGTCAGTCCGATCTGCTCGGCGGTGAGCTGAAGCCGCGGGCTGGTCTGCAGCGCCGCCGCGACCGAGCCGGCCAAGGTGACCTCGAGTCCATCGAGGATCCAGGTAATGCCGAGCGCGACCACCACCAGACGGTGAAAACGGCTCCAGGGAAGGCGATCGAGGCGAGCGGGAACGTCGGTTTGCACCGGGGTGCAACGCATCAGCGGCTGAATAGTTCAATATTTGTAGATATGCCGGGAACCTTGCCTTCGAGGAACCTTGCCTTCGAGGCTACATTTCGCGCGTCTTGATCTCGAGCTGGTTGCGGACGCTCTTCACGCCATGGACTTGTTCCGCCACGCTCCCGGCGCGATGTAGTTCCGACTGTTCCGCGACGGTCCCCGTCAAAGTGACGTCGCCGTCCTCGACCTGGACGTCGATCGCGGAGGAATCCAGCAGCGGATCGCCCGCCATGCATTCGCAAACGTCCTCTCGGATGGAGCTATCCGGGCGCACATAGGCCTTCGCGGGCCTTCCAGCTCGATCGTAGGAAAAGGCGTTGGTGCGTTCGCCCCCTCGAGACGACGTGCCGCCATAGTTACCAGATTTGTTCACCACGCCGGCCTCCGACGAATTTCTCCCAGACGAGCAACGAGCGAATCGCAAGTTGGTTGCCGCTGCAAGGAAGAAAGCAGGGAAAGGGCCGGCCGCCTCGTCTTCGCCACAACCGGCGGAACTCCGGCAGCGGGCGCCCGTTGGAAAGGCCCAAGCCGACGGCGAGATGAGGAGATGCAGATGGTGGACGCGGTCGTGGTCGAGACTCATCCCGTCCCCACGAGATCGACAGTGTCGTGGCCGGCGATCGTCGCCGGGGGCGTCGTGGCCGCCGCCCTCACCTTGATGCTTCTGGCGCTGGGCGCCGGCCTGGGCTTCAGCGTCGTTTCGCCATGGTCGGGCCCGCCCGACATCAGCACGACCGCCGCGGCGACCGTAGGCGGCGTCTACATGGCGGTGACGGCCGTGATGTCGTCGGCAGTCGGCGGCTACATTACCGGGCGGCTGCGGAGCGGCTGGGCGCAAGCCCCTCTCGACGAAGTCCATTTTCGCGATACCGCCCATGGCGTGGTGTGCTGGGCCTTCGCGACCGTCATGGGCGCAGCCTTGCTGGCGTCGGCCGCTACCATCGTGAGCGGAGGCGCCGCAAGCCGCACCGACCCGAGCGCGGGTCAAGCGACGGCGGACCCCACGGCCGCTGTCCTCGACCGGCTGTTCCGGCCGGACTATGGCGCGCTGCTCGGTGGGACCGGGCAGCGGGCCGCGGGCGTCTTCGCCGGCGGTCGGGACCTTGCGAACGACCGCGAAGTCGCTCGGCGCATGCTGCTCAACTTCGATCAACGCAGCCGCACCGAGCTGGCCGGAGAGGATCGACAATATCTCGCGCAGATGGTCGCAGCGCGCACCGGGCTCGAGCCGGGCGCCGCCGAGCAGAGAGTCGCTGCCGTCGAAGCCGACATGAAGGCCAAGCTCGACGCCGCTCGGCAAGCGGCCGCGCATCTGTCGTTCTGGCTCGTTGCGTCGCTCCTCATGGGGGCGGTCGCAGCGGGCCTTACCGCCGCCGAAGGCGGCGCCGCCCGCGACGGGCGTTCCTGATCACACGGCAATCGCTTTTTTCAAAGGAGGTCATCATGGGTCGTTCCATCCTGCTCTGGCTGCTCGGTGTTCCCATTCCGGTCATCATCCTGCTCGCTCTGTTCTGGCGCTAAGCAACATTGTTCGGCGACCAGTCCGGCCAAGCGAGGGTCGGACTGGTCGCAGTCTTCGGCATCGAAGTGAGCACGCCCCCTGCATCGCTGGTTTGCAGCGATGCGCTGGTGAGACGACGGGGTCCCGCCTAGAGTATCGTTATGAGCGACAATACGATGGCCGCAGGGTCGGCGCCTGCGGCGGCGCAACCATCCCCGACGGCGGCGGCCTCCCCCGACACCACCACCTTCGCCGTCATCCTGTCGCTCAGCTTCTGCCACCTGCTCAACGACATGATGCAGTCGCTGGTGCCGGCGCTGTACCCTATCCTCAAGGATTCATACGCACTGACATTCGGCCAGATCGGGTTCATCACCCTGGCCTTCCAGTGCACCGCGTCGATGCTGCAGCCGGTCGTCGGCATGTACACCGACAAGAAGCCCCAGCCCTACTCGCTGATGGTCGGCATGGGCTTCACCCTGGTCGGGCTTCTGTTGATGTCCCAGGCCAGCTCCTATCCCGTGATCCTGCTGGCCGCCGCACTGATCGGCATGGGCTCCTCGGTCTTCCACCCCGAAGCTTCGCGCGTCGCGCGCATGGCGGCGGGCGGCCGGTATGGTCTGGCCCAGTCGCTGTTCCAGGTCGGCGGCAACATGGGCTCGGCCGCGGGCCCGCTGCTGGCGGCCTTCATCGTCGTTCCGCAAGGCCAGCAGAGCATCGTCTGGTTCTCGGCGGCAGCTCTCGTGGCCATGATCGTGCTGTTTCAGGTCGGCAGCTGGTACAAGGCGCGGCGCACCGTATCGAAGCCCGTGGCGCGCAAGGCTGCCACCGGCCCCGGTGCCGGTATCGTTTCGCTGTCGCGCCGCCGCGTCGGCATTGCCGTGGCGATCCTGGTGGCGCTGCTCTTCTCCAAGAACGTCTACAGCGCCAGCCTCGGCTCCTACTTCACCTTCTACCTCATCCACAAATTCGGCGTGGATGTGCAGGACGCGCAGCTCTACCTCTTCGCCTTCCTGGTCGGCATCGTGGTCGGCACCATCCTGGGTGGTCTGGTCGGCGACAAGGTCGGCCGCATTCCGGTCATGTGGTTCTCGATCCTGGGCGCCCTGCCCTTCGCGCTGATGCTGCCCCATGCCAACCTCTTCTGGACCGGCGTGCTGGCCGTCACCGTCGCCATCATCATGGCCTCGGCCTTCTCGGCCATCCTGGTCTATGCGCAGGATCTGCTGCCCGGCCGCGTCGGTCTGGTGGCCGGCATGTTCTTCGGCGTTTCCTTCGGCCTGGGCGGCCTCGGCGCGGCCGCCCTCGGCGAGATCGCGGACCATGCCGGCATCGAGGCCGTCTATAAGGTGACGCCGTTCCTGTTGCTGCTGGGCCTGCTCACGGCGTTCCTGCCGCGCCAGCCCAGCCTTACCAGATAGCTGCAGCGATCACTTGAGGCTGGCGGCCACGATGCGGCCGGCCTCGGCGATCACCTCGTTGCGCGCCTCGTCCGATATCGTCGAGCCGGTGTAGTAGACCGTCACCAGCAGCGGCGCGCGGCCCGTCGGCCAGACGATAGCGATGTCGTTGGCGCTGCCATTGCCGCCCGTGCCGGTCTTGTCGCCCACCTTCCATCCCGGCATCCCGGCCCGCAGGCGCTTGTCGCCGGTCTTGTTGGCGACCAGCCAGCCGGTGAGGCGCTCGCGCGACGCAGCCGACAGCGCATCTCCAAGAAGAAGCCGATGCATGGTGCCCAGCATGGCGACGGGGGACGTGGTGTCGCGCGGATCGCCGGGCAGGCCTTCGTTGAGCGCAGTCTCGATACGGTCGAGCCGGGTTGTCTGATCGCCCAGGCTGCGTGCATAGGCCGTGAGTCCGGCCGGCCCGCCGAAGCTCGCCAGCAGCAGATTGCCCGCCGTGTTGTCGCTCAGCGTCATCGTGGCATCGCACAGCTCCGCCACCGAGAGGCCCGCCGGGCCGACATGATCCTTGGTGACCGGCGAATAGGTCACGAGATCCTGGGTCGAGTAGACGATGCGTCGGTCGAGCCGTTCCTCGCCGCGATCGACACGCGCCAGCACGAAAGCCGCCGCCAGGAACTTGAAGGTACTGCACATCGGGAAACGTTCTTCGCTGCGGTGACCGATGCGCCGTCCGCTCGCCGAATCGAAGGCCGCGACGCCCAAGCGGCCGCCATTGCGGCGCTCCAGGTCGGCAAATCTGGGCGTCGCATCGTTGGCGAAGGCGGGTCTTACAAGCAGGGGAACGGTCAGGAGCGGAGCTGCGAGAACGGCGCGGCGGGTCGGCTGTACGGCCATGTCTTCTCCTTCGATCGAGGGGGAGGAAGACTCCTGGGCTGCGAATATGGCGCGGGATGGGCATGCAGGCCCACGCGCTATGCCTGCGCTGGCGGATCGATGGTAAGGTTGGCGTTGCATGGCACGCCCGCCCAAACCTGCCGCACGCACCATGACCAACGTCATGGCCGTCCTCACGGGCACCGGCCGGTCGGGCCGCAACGAGGCCTCCTGGTGGACATGGCTGCGCCGCAGTCTGCCGGTGATGGGAGTCGTAGCCGTCGTCCTGCTGATCTCGCTCATTGCCTTCTATGTCTATGAAAGCAACCGCCGCGGCGCGGTCGTCCTGTCCAACGACCTGATCACCGCCATCGACCGGCGCGTCGAAGTCCAGATGCACGCCTATCTCTCGCCGGCGCAGCAGTTCCTCGAGCTGGCAGGGGCGGCGGCACAGGGTCGCGATGTCGCCGCGGGCGGCCCCGAGGCCGAGCGGTTTGCCCTGAGTGCCCTGCCTACAGTCGGGCCGGTCACCGGCTTCAGCTATGCCGATCCCGAAGGGAATTTTCAGTTCATCGTCCGCAACGAGCAGGGCGGCTACGACACCAAGACGATCGACGTCCGCAACGGCGCCCGCCGGGTTACCTGGGTTCGCCGCGATGCCGCCGGCAAGGTGACGGCGACCGAAACCGATCCGACCGACACGTTCGATCCCCGGACGCGGCCCTGGTACCAGGGCGCGGAGCAGAGCAAGAAGCCCTTCTGGACGCCGACCTACCTGTTCTTCACCGTCAAGAAGCCGGGCATCTCGCTTGCCGTTCCAAGCTACGACGCCGATGGCAAGCTCGCGAACGTGCTCGGCGTCGATATCGAGCTCGCCACGCTCTGCACTTTCCTGAAACAGCTCGACATCGGCGTCAGCGGCAAGGCGCTCATCATCGACAAGCAGGGCCGCGTCGTGGCCTATCCCAGCGACGACTGGCTGCCCGCCGACCGCCCCGACGTGACGTCCCCCATGCTCGACGAGCTCGGCGATCCGGTGCTGACGCGCGTCTACAACCGTCTGCGGGTCGAAGGATATGGCCGCCAGGTCCTCGACATCGACGAGCGCCGCATCATCGTTTCGTCGGAACCCGTCCGGATGCTGAGCGGTCACGACTGGGTAGTGTTGATCGTCGTGCCCGAGACCGACTTCGTGGGTTTCGTCGTCGACAGCGGCTGGGCTGCCCTTCTCATGTCGCTGGTCGTGGTGCTGCTCGTGGCGGGACTGACCGGCCTGATGGCCTGGCGCAGCATGCTGGCCGACCGGCGTGCCAGCGCCGCCGCGACGCGCCAGCAGGCCCTGGAGCTACGCACACAGGCCTTCGTCGATCTCGCCCAGGGCGCGGCAACGGCCGATGGTCTTGCCGGCGGGAATCTGCAAAGCGCGACCGAAAGCGCCGCCACGGCATGCGACGCCAAGCGGGTGGCGATCTGGCGGCTCACGGCCGACCGGCGCACGCTCACCTGCGAGGACTGTTTCGACCGAACGGTCGAGGACCATACCGCCGGCCTCGAACTCCACCGCGATGAGATGCCTCATCTCTTCGCCGCGCTCGACAAGGGCATGCCGATCAACGCGAGCGATGCCAGCCGCGACCGGCGGACGTCCGAGCTGTTCGCGAGCTACCTGAAACCGCTGGGCATCTCGCGGGCCTACCTCGCCCCCATCGTGGCGGCCGGACAGCCGATCGGCCTGCTGAGCGTCGAAGATCCGCGGCAGGGCGATCGGGCTGCCGGACTGGCGGCCTTCTGCGATGCGCTGTCGATCCTGCTGGCGCTGCGTTTTACCGCCGCGACCCCGGGCGCGCCGGCAGCCGCGCCGGCGCTCGCCGCGGCCGCGATGGCCCCGCCTGCCGAGGAAAGGCCGCCGGACAGTTTCCTGCAGCGTCAGGCGCGACTCGAACGCACCTTGCTGCAGCAGGGCGCCGCGCTCGAGGATGTGCGCGAGGCGTCGGTCGACCGCGCCGCCGTCGGCGTGATCAAGCTGCCGACCTGGACGAGCGTGACGCAGCGGCCGTCCAATGGCGGCCAGCGCACGGCGATGGACGAGATCGTCCACGAACTGCGCCTGTCGATCGAGCAGAGCGGCGCCACCTATGCCGCGATGCTCGACGACCAGATTGTCGTGGCCGCCTTTTCGCCGGAAGCCGACAGCGTCGGCGAGAACGCCCGATGCGTGGCGACGGCGATGCTGGCGCTGCGCGACCGGCTGATCGAGTTCGAGGACCAGTGGGGCACCAGCCTCGACTTCCGCCTCGCCATCGATATCGGCACGGTGATGATCTCGACCGTCGGCACCGAGCCGCCGACCCGCAGCCTGTGGGGCGGCGCCCTGGGCGTTGCCAAGGTGCTGGCCGCGACAGCGGGACGGCGCAGCGTCGCGGCCTCCGAGACGGCCTACGAAGTGCTCTCGGGCGACTTCCTCTTCCGGCCGCGCGGCAGCTATTTCCTGCCCGAGACCGGCACGATGCGGACCTTCGTGATGGTCGGTCGCACCTGATGGCCTCGACGACCTTCAGCTTCGATCGGGGCCGGTTCCGTCGTGCGCTGGGCGGGCTGGGCTCGACCGTACGCCAGGGCACCGGCAACCTGCTGCTCTTCGTCTCGCTCAGTGCGACGGTGCTCGTCGTGGCCAGCCGTCGCTCGACGTGGCGCGGGCCGGTCTGGGCCGAGTTCATACGCATGCTGAACGCCGTCGCCGTGCGGTCGCTGTCGACCACCGTCGCGACCGGCCTGCTGATCGGCATCGCCCTGGTGTCGCAGGCCGTCTACTGGCTGGCCGCGACCGGCCAGACCGGGCTGGTCGGCCAGGTGATCGTGATCCTGCTGATCCGCGAGCTCACGCCGATCCTGGTCGGGCTGCTGATCTTCGGCCGCAACGGCACGGCCACCCTGATCGAGCTGGGCGAGGCGCATACCGGCGGCTGGCTGCGACAGTTCGAGATCCAGGGCCTCGACCCGATGATCCTGCTGGTCGTGCCGCGGGCGCTGGCCTTCGCGCTGGGCGCCTTCTGCATGGCGACGGTGCTGTTGCTGTCGACCCTGCTCACCGGCTACCTGATCGCGCACGGGCTCGGTCTGATCGCCTATTCGATCTGGGACTTCTCCGACATGGTGCAGCGCGCCATGACGGTGCGCGACTTCATCGTGCCGCCGCTGAAATGCATCTTCATCGGCTTCTTCGTGGCGCTGGTCTGCTGCGCGACCGGACTCGGCCGCCGCGACGAAGGCGACGAGCTGCAGCGCATTGTGCCGCGCGGCTTCGTGCGTTCGGCGCTGGCGATCCTGGTGATCAACGGCGTCTTCGATCTGGTGGGCTGAGATGGCGCAGGCCGCGCGATCGATCCTCTCCCTGCAGGCGGCGACGCTGGGCGAACGCCAGCTTTCCACCACGACCACGCGCATCGATCTCGAACTGCCGCGCGGCGGCGCCACGCTGGTGCAGGTCGACGACGAGATCGATGCGGTGGCGCTGGTCGATCTCTGCATCGGCCTCGCCATGCCGACCGACGGGCATGTGCGCTTCCTCGGCGTCGACTGGCAGGCGCGCGGCGCGCGCGAGCGGCTGATGCGCCGGCGCCGCATCGGCACGGTGGTGCAGACCCATGTCTGGCCGGCGCATATGAGCATCCTGGACGCCGTGCTGGTGGCGCGCCTCTATCACTCCGACCGGCCGCGCGACGAGGTGATCGCCGAGGCGACGGCGCTGGCCCGCCTGTTCGGCCTGCCCGGCCTGCCGGTCGGCCGGCGCGAGACGACACCGCACCGTGCCCTCGTTCGCGCCGCCTGCGTGCGCGGCTTTCTCGGTGCGCCCGATCTCATAGTGGTGCAGGATCAGGCGCTCGAAGCCACGGCCGACCTTGCCGTGCCAATGGCGCAGGCGATCGCCGAGGCCCTGGATCGCGGCGCGACGGTGCTGTGGATCGTGGAGAGCCTGGCGGCGGAAGCGGCGCGCTTCGTGGCTGCCGATCAGGTGTTCCGGCTCGGCGACCAAGGCCTGGTGCAGGTGAGGAGACGATGAAGCGCTCGATCTTCGGCGTCTATCAGTTCGACGAGCTCGTCGGCGCCGTGGTCCTGGCCTGCGTCGGCGTGTTCGTCGCCGTCCTGATCAATGCCGGCCTGCTGAAGGACTGGTTCCAGCCGTCTTTCACCTTGCGCATCCTGCTGCCCGACCAGGGCGTCTCGGGCCTGGCGCCGGGGGCGGAGGTTCAGGTGCTGGGCACCCGTGCCGGCGAGATCCGCCGCATCGTCATCGACCCCAGCCAGCGCATGCATGCCGTGGCCCGCGTCGAGGACCAGATGCGGCCCTTCATCCGCCGCGACTCGCAGGTCTCGATCCGCCGGCAGTTCGGCGTCGCGGGTGCGGCCTATATCGACATCTCGCGCGGCAGCGGACCCGAACTCGACTGGTCCTATGCCGTCATCACGGCCCAGAGCGAACGTGCGGCAACCGATACGCTGGGCCAGATGATCGACGAGGTGCGCGCCAAGGTCCTGCCCATCCTGGACGACGTGCAGAAGGCCGTGACCGCCATCACGGCCGTCGCCCAGCGCGCCGGCGATCCGGCCGGACCGCTGGAGCAGACACTGTCCTCGGCGGCCGGCATCGCGCGGCGCGTCGAAAGCGGCGAAGGCGTCGTCGGCCGGCTGGTCGCCAACGACAAGATGGCGGCCGATCTCGAAACCACCCTGGTGAGCGTGCGCGAGCTTGCCAGCCAGCTCGAACGCACCTCCAAGGATCCGCGCATCGGCCAGATCGTGCAGAAGACCGATTCGGTGCTGGCCTCGCTGCAGACCACGACCCGCAACCTCGCGGCAACGACCCCGCAGATCACCCGCAACGTCACCGACACGACCGACGCGCTTCCGACGACTCTGCTGCAGGCCCAGCTTGCCGCCCGCGAACTCGAACTCCTGCTCGGCCAGCTGCGCCATCATTGGCTGTTCGGCGGCGGCAGCAGCAACGCAACGCCCGCGCCCACACGCCGCGCGCCGGCGATCGAGGTGCGGCCGTGAGGACGTTGCGGATCATTGCGCCCCTCGCGGCGGTTCTGACGCTGGGCGCGTGCGGCGGCGGCACGCCGGCCGATCCTGGCCCCCCGCCCGACACCAAGCTCGACACCGCCAACCGCGCCGGTGCGCAGGCCCTGTCGCTCGGCATGCCGGCGCAGGCGGTACGCCAGTACAGGCTCGCCCTCGCCCGCGCCTACGAACGCGACGACGCTGAGGCCATTGCCGATACCGCCTACAATCTGGCGCTGGCTGAGATCCGCGCCGGCGATCCCAAGGCCGCCCTGCAGACGACGCGCACGACGCAGGCCGAACTGCAGCGGCGGCAGGTCGCCGTGCCGGCCGAGCTGATGCTGGTCCAGGCCGCCGCCGCCTATCGTGCGGGCGATAGCGCCACCGCCGCAGCCGCGGCGCAGCAGGCGCTGGAACTCAAGGCGCGCGATGCGGACACAGCGCCACGTGCCTGGTTCATCCGCGGCCTGGTCGCGGCGGAGCGCGGCGACGGCGCCACCCTGGCGCAGGCCATCGCCGCCATTGGCCCCGGCAAGCAGGCCGATATCCAGGCCGACCGGCAGGAGCTGACAGGCCGTGCCGCCCTGCTCGACGGCAATGCAGGTGCCGCCCTCGCCGCCTTCGAGCAGGCGGCCGCGAACCGCCAGCAGGCCATCGACTATCGTGGCATGGCGCGTGCACTGGCTCTTGCCGGCGAGGCGTCGCTTAAGCTCGGGAAGCCGTCGGAGGCGGCGGTCTTCTACCTGCGCGCCGGCCGCAGCAGCCTGTTGCAGGGGGATACCGCAGCCGCGACACCGCAACTCAAGCGGGCGGAGGAGCTGGCGCGGCAGACGTCGCAGGCCGGCATCGTCGAGGAGATCGCGCGCCTGCGTAAAGCGGCCGCCGAGAAGGCGCCGGTCAGGACTTAGTCTTTCGGGGGAGAGCGGGTCATGGTTCTGGGCATGTCGGTGGCGACCTTCACGATCGTCCACGTCGTCATCAGTCTGATCGCGATTGCCACGGGCGCCGTCGCCTGCGCGCGCATGTGGGAAGGCCGACGGCTCGACGGCTGGAACACAGTATTCCTGTGGACGACGATCCTCACCAGCGTCACCGGCTTTCTCTTTCCCTTCAACGGTTTCACGCCGGCCATCGGCACCGGCATCGTCTCCTCGGTCGCTCTCGCCATTGCACTGGTGGCGCTCTATGGCGGCCGTCTCGCCGGCAAGTGGCGCTGGATCTACATCTGCAGCGCCGTGTTCGCTTTCTACTTGAACGTCTTCGTGGCGGTCGTGCAGGCCTTCGGCAAGATCGGCTTCCTGCATGCGCTGGCGCCGACCGGCTCGGAGCCGCCGTTCGCGGTGGTTCAGGGCATCGTGCTGCTGGGATTCATTGCCCTGGGCGTCCTCCTGATCCGGCGCTTTCGACCCGCCTAGACTCGCGCCGCGATCCGGTGCTTGCTTCGACCGGAGGGACCGATGAGAGATTTCGCAGGGAGGATTGCCGTCATCACCGGGGGCGGCACGGGCATGGGCCGCGAACTGGCCCGTCAGCTGGCCGCCGAAGGCTGCAACATCGCCATGTGCGATGTCTCCGGCGGCGCCATGGCCGAGACGAAGCGGCTTTGCGAAGCCGGCGGCATGAGCCAGGGCCAGCGGATCACCACGCATATCGCCGACGTCTCGAAGGAAGCCGACGTCGTGCGCTTTCGCGACGAGGTCGAACGGGACCAGGAGTCCGACCGCATCCACCTGCTGTTCAACAATGCCGGCATCGGCGGCGGCGGCAGCTTCCTGGTCAACGGCCGCGACGAATGGGAGCGTACCTTCGACATCTGCTGGGGCGGCGTCTATCGCTGCACGCGCGCCTTCCTGCCGATGATGCGCCGCGCCGACGCCGGCCACATCGTGAACACGTCGAGCGTCAACGGCTTCTGGGCCTTCATCGCGCCCGACATCCCGCAGACCGCCTATGCCGCCGCCAAGTTCGCGGTGAAGGGCTTCACCGAGGCGCTGATCACCGACCTGCGCCTCAATGCGCCGCACATCAAATGCTCGGTGGTGATGCCGGGACATATCGGCACGTCGATCGCCTCCAACTCGCTCAAGGTGCAGACCGGCAACCAGGGCGAGGAGATTACCGCCCGCGAGATCGAGCTGGCCCGCAAGCGCCTCGCCGCGCGCAATCCGGATATCGACAAGGAGTCCGACGAGGAGATCCGCAAGATGATCCTCGAACGGGCGCGGCACTTCCTCGAAAATGCTCCCACCACGGCGGCCCAGGCCGCGACCATCATCCTGGACGGCGTGCGCAACGAGCGCTGGCGCATCCTGGTCGGCCGCGACGCCGAGCTGATCGACGAGCTGGTGCGAAAGACGCCGGAAAAGGCCTACGAACCCGAGTTCTTCGCCGACTTCGCCGCCAAGGCCGGCTGGACCGTCGGCCGCTAGGAGGGACAGGTCATGACTGCCCAGCACGGCACAGCGGCGCCCGACTTCGACGCCCTCATCATCGGCGCGGGCATGTCGGGCCTCTTCCAGCTCCACCGCCTGCGCGGGTTGGGCATGAAGGTGCGCATCTTCGAGGCCGGCACCGGCGTCGGCGGGACCTGGTACTGGAACCGCTATCCCGGCGCGCGCTTCGATTCGGAAAGCTATTCCTACGGCTATTCCTTCTCGAAGGAACTGCTGGAGGAATGGGACTGGACCGAGCATTTCGCGCCCCAGCCCGAGACGCTGCGCTACCTGAACCATGTCGCCGACAAGTTCGACCTGCGCCGCGACATCCAATTCAGGAGCCGCGTCGCCGCGGCCCACTGGCAGGAGGAGACGCGAAGCTGGCGCGTGACGTTGGAGGACGGCAGCAAGGCGACCGCGCGCTTTCTGATCACGGCGATCGGCCCCCTCTCCGCACCCACGATGCCGCGCATCGAGGGCGTCGAGAGCTTCAAGGGCCAATCCTGTCACACGGCACGCTGGCCGCACGAGCCGGTGAGCTTCGAGGGCAAGCGTATCGCCGTCATCGGTACCGGCGCCACCGGCGTGCAGACGATTCAGGAAGTCGCCAAGACGGCCAAGAGCCTGACGGTGTTCCAGCGCACGCCCAACTGGTGTGCGCCCCTGCACAACGGCAAGATCGACAAGGCGGAGATGGCGGCGATCCGCGCGAGCTATCCCGACATCTTCCGGCGCTGCCAGGAGACCTTCGCCTGCTTCCTGCACACGGCCGACCCGCGCAGCACCTTCGACGTGACACCCGAGGAACGCGAAGCTTTTTTCGAGAAGCTCTACGGTGAACGCGGCTTCGGCATCTGGGTGGGCAACTTCAACGACATCCTGACCGACCCCAAGGCCAACGCGCTGATCTCCGACTTCGTGGCACGCAAGATCAGGAGCCGCGTCAAGGATCCGGCGGTGGCGGAAAAGCTGATCCCCAGGAACCACGGCTTCGGCACCCGCCGCGTGCCGCTCGAAACGCGCTACTACGAGGTCTACAACCAGCCCAACGTCGAGCTGATCGACATCACAGAGACGCCGATCCAGCGCATCACGCCCACCGGCATCGCGACCAGCGCCCGCGATTTCGAGTTCGACATGATCGTCTATGCGACCGGCTTCGATGCCTTGACCGGCGCCTTCGACCGCATCGACTTTCGCGGCGTCGGCGGCCAGCGGCTGAAAGAGAAATGGGCCGGGGGTGCGGAGACCTTCGTGGGCATGTCGGTCGAGGGCTTCCCCAACCTGCTGATGCTGCTGGGGCCGCATACCGCGCTGGGCAATATCCCGCGCAGCATCGAATACAGCGTCGAATGGGTGACCGACCTGCTGCGTTTCATGCGCGAGCACGGGCTGACGCGCATCGACGCCACGCCGGAAGGCGTCGAGGCCTGGATGAAGACGGTGCATGAGGCGTCGGTCGGACTGCTCTCCAACGAGGTGAACTCGTGGTTCACCGGCATCAACACCAATGTCGACGGCAAGCAGACTCGGCGCATTGCACGCTACAGCGGCAGCGCGCCGGCCTATCGTGCCCGCTGCGACGAGGTCGCGGCGGCGAACTATCGCGAGATGGTGTTGAGCTAGACGCCCGTCGCGGCGAGATCGATGGCGCGGCGATACATGGTCATCGCCGCTTCCGGCGTGTTGTAGCCGGCATGGGCCGTCAGCGTGACATTCTCCAGCGCCAGCAGCGGATCTTCCGGCGCCACGGGTTCGCGCGCGAACACGTCGGTCGCGTAATGGCCGAGGCGGCCCGCCCGCAGCAGCTCGACCAGCGCCGCCTCCTCGACCACGCCGGCCCGCGCTGTATTGACCAGGATCGCGCCCGGTTTCATCCGTTCGAGCTTCGCCCGGTCAAGAAAGCCGCGGGTCGCGTCGTTCAGTGCCAAGTGCAGGCTCACGACATGGGCTCGGGAAAGCAGCTCGTCGAGCGCCACGATGGGTACCGGCGCATCGGCACGCGGCGAACGGTTCCAGGCGATCACCTCCAGACCGATGCCCTGGCCGAGCCGCGCCATCTCGCGGCCGATGCCGCCCAGGCCAACGATGCCCAGGGTTTTTCCGCGCAGCTCCATGCCCTGCATGGGCCGCCAGCCACCGGCACGCACCAGGGCGTGCATGGTCGCGATGTGTCGCGCCGCCGCGAAGACCAGGCCCATCGCGTGCTCGGCCACCGTCGTGTCGCCGTAGCCGCCGATGGTCGAGACCTTGATGCCGAGCCGCTCCGCCGCCGCGAGGTCGACGAAGCTTGCCGCCCCCGTGCCGAGGAAGACGATGTGCCGGAGCCCTGGGCAGAGCTTCAGCGTTGCCTCGGTGAAGTAGGTGGCATCGTTGATCACGGTGTCGTAGCCCGCAACCAGGGCCGGAATGGCGGCCTCGGCCACCGGCCCCCTGTTGATCACGACCGGCACGTCGGCAGGCCCATGGACCTGCTTCCAGACGCGGTCGATATCGGGGGTCGAGTCGATGAAAAGCGTGTTGGGCATGTCGGATCGGAGGCGAGTGTGGGCAAAGAGGCAACGGCAAGCCACAGATTTGCGGATATCGGCCGGCGGCGCCAGAAATCTGCCATGCAGGCTGTCCGCCCATGAAGAAGACGACCCTCTTGCTCACCGCCCTTGTCCTGCCGCTGCTCGCCGGGACCGCGGGGCATGCGCAGGCGCCCACGGAAGCCGGCCCGCTCGACTTCCTAGTGCAAAGCGTCTGTCTCGATGCCGCCGGCAAGCCGACCGCGACCCTGCCCACCGACCCGGGCTGCACCCTGCGCCGGCTGCAGCGTTCCGACGATCCGGCCCCCTATCGCAAGCACGACTGGCCGAACGTGCTGGGAGACCCCTCGACTCCCCGCGGCTATCAGGCCAGCGACTCGGTGGTGATGCACCGTGGCGGCCGTACCCTGATCGTCCAGACCTTCGACTTCGGCACCAACGGCCGGTCGTTCGGAACCTTCGACGGCGGCCGGGGCGATGGCGGCCAGGTGGCCCTGATCGTGGGCGACTGGTCGAGCTTCGTCCTGACCGAGGATGGCGGCGGAGGCGTACAATGGTTTGTCGGCGAAGACTGCCCGGAGCGGCGCTTCCTGTCCTGGCTGATCTTCCGCGAGCCGGTCGCCGGTGCCTGGCAGGACGGCATGGCCCGGCTGAACATCGCGCCAAACATCGCGAGCTGCCCGCTTCGCTTCAACGACGCCTATACCCGCTACCGCCGCGACGAGATCGAGTTCCCGTTCCGCATCGCCGGGCCGAACGGGACCAGGGACGAACGCCATAGGCTCGACGTCGTCGTCTCGGAGCACTATGGCGGCAGCGATATCCCGTCCGCCGACCATCTGGAGCGTTTCTTCTTTGCCCGCGGCCTGGGCATGGTGCGCTGGGAGCGCTGGGCCAACGGCAAGGTCACGCGCGACCGGCAGGCTGCCACGGCAATGGCCACCGCGCTGGCACAGACGGCCAGATGCCCTGCCTTGAAGGATTATGGGGCGCCGGGTCGCGACTGGCTGCTGGCCGACTGCCGGACCTGGACGGTGATGATCCCCCAGGAGCGGCCCTGGTCCGTCGACGACTATGGCTGGCCGGCGCTTCGGGCCTTTGGCCCGTGACGTTGATCCAGCCCGGCAGGACGCGCGAACCACATCCGACATGCAATAAAAGACGCCGGTCCTGCCCTTGGTGACGCGCTGCAGCTCCGATCCAGACCGCAGCATGTGCCGCTTGCCCATTCCACGCACGAACATGGCACAAGCAAAGAAAAAGGCGGCCCGTGAGGGCCGCCTCTTCCTTTGTCTCGGTCAACCAGCAGCTTACTGGATGACGATCTCGACGCGGCGGTTCTGCGGCTCGCGGACGTTCGGGCCGGTCTGAACCAGCAGGCCCTGCTCGCCACGGCCCACAACCGCGATGGCCGTCGCCGGCACGCCTTCACGCACCAGGGCGTCCTTCACAGCGTTCGCACGGCGCAGCGACAGCGCCATGTTGTACTGCTCCGAGCCCGACGTGTCGGTGTGGCCCGTCGCCGTGATGCGCGCGTTGCCCTTGGTCTTGTAGGCCTGAGCGGCCTGCTTGATCGTGTTCAGAGCCTGGGCCGACAGGTTCGAGCGGTCCCAATCGAAGAACACCATGTACGACGGCGGCGCAACCGGAGCAGCAGCCGGCGGCGGCGGCGGCGGGGTGACGCCGAACTTCCAGGTCACGCCGGCCAGGGCCAGGATGTTCTGGTTCTGGTAGCTGACGTTGCCGAACGGCGTGTTCACGCTCGGGTTCGTGGTGCCCATGTACCGGCCCTGAACCTGGAAGCGCATCGACTCGTTGATGTTGTAGGCGAGGCCGACGATCGCCTGGTAGGCGAACTGCGTGCTGCCCAGCGAAGCGTTGCTGTCGACGAAGGCGACACCGGCACCGACACCGACGAACGGCGTGATGGAGGAGGTCGGCATGAAGTCGTACAGCACGTTGGCCATGGTGGTCAGCTGACCGACCTTGCCGGTGATCGCGGTGCCGGGGATGTTCACGTTGGTCGGCAGCTGGCCGTAGCCCACTTCGAGTTCGACGCGCGGGCCGACGAAGTCGTAGCCGATCTGGCCGCCGAAGGCGAAGCCGGTCGAGGTCGAGGCGTTGGCATTGGAGCCGATGCCCCAAGCAAGGCCGCCACCGGCGCCGACGTAGATGCCCGGCTGGGCGTTGATCTGCGCCTGGGCTGCCACGGGCAGTGCGGCGAGCGACGCGGCGGCCAGGAAAACCTTGGTCATTTTCACGGTTGTATCTCCCGATTGACGGACGGCGTAATGGAGCGGCTGAAC
Organism: Reyranella massiliensis 521; assembly: GCF_000312425.1. GTDB lineage: Bacteria > Pseudomonadota > Alphaproteobacteria > Reyranellales > Reyranellaceae > Reyranella > Reyranella massiliensis. Next base: position 3,526,334 of record NZ_HE997181.1, read on the forward strand.
TCGGGACCGATAATAAGGATTTTCGTGCCTTTGTTTAGCCCTTTGCTGCACAGGAATTCATCTCTGTAAGGTTGTGTGGCATCGCGGCCACACAGAGCTGCCTCATTTCCCTCAAATTCGGCTGGGAATTGTCCTCTCATAAGAGGGCGACCTTATTTTGCCAGTAAAACCGACGTTTCCGAAGGCGACCCGACCGCCTGCACGCGTCGCCCGGGCGCGCGCCGATCGGCCCCCCTTTCGCGCTTTCGGCTCCTCGACTGAGGAAAAACGCTCCCCCGGAAAGTGTATCAAAGATTTCAATCGCACCGGACGACGACCATCTCGTCATCGAATCCCGCCTCGCTCAATCGGCAGTCCGAGCGTCGGCGAAAAGTGGCATTCGCCGACTCGCCAGCCTATACAGGCAGCGACCCACGGAAGGAGAGTGACCAGCCAAGGGACAATCAAGCCGACCCTTCTTCTTCTCAAGCGTAGCCCCGCTGCCCGGTCGCAGCGGCTGGCGCAGGTCGTTTCTTCGCATGCTCATGGATTTGTACACTCATCATCTCGCCACCTGGCCTCGCTCCACCCTGGAGGCCGCCATCCGCCGACGTGTCCAGACCGCTTATCTCGGCAACGGGGTGGTCCTCGCCCGAGTCCTCGGCCACCACAAGATGTTCCTGCGCAGCTCGGACCGCGGCTTCGCCTGTCACGTCATGCTCGACGGCTACTGGGAGATGTGGCTGACGCAGTTCCTGGCCCAGCGACTGAAGCCCGGCATGACGGCGATCGATGTCGGCGCCAATTTTGGGTACTACACGCTCCTCATGGGTGAAGCGGTCGGCGAGACCGGCCGCGTCGTCGCCGTGGAGCCGAACCCGGACGCGGCTTCGCTGCTGCAGGAGTCGGTCAGCCTGAGTGGCCACCTGGCGCGAACCCGCATCGTCCCTCAGGCACTCGGCGCCAGCACCGGCCGCGCCTGGCTCTATGCGCCCGACGGCGAGCCCAAGAACGCGTCGCTGGTCGGTCAGCCCGATCTGCCGGGCGGCACGACCCTGGAAGTCTCGACCGTCACCCTGGACGAGGTGGCTCTGAACTATCCCAAGGTCGACCTGGTGAAGATCGACGCCGAGGGCGGCGAACAGGGAATCGTGGCCGGCATGCAGCAGCTCATCGCCCGCGACCGGCCGTTGATCGTGCTGGAGTTCAACGCCGCCCGATATGCCGAACCGGCGGCCTTTCTGGACGGACTTCTTGCATACTATGGCAGCACCGTTGAACTGCGGCCGACCGGTGATATCGTGCCGCTGGACCGGGCTTCGGTGCTCGACCGGACGAGCTACGAGGATCGGCTGCTGGTGTTCGAATGACCGACGCGCTCGCCCGCTCCCCTGCTAAATCGGCTTCCGTCACCCAAGCTCAAGGCAAGGCCGCGGCTGCCGCTGCCGCCCGTCCGGCGCGCGGCACGATTCTCTACGAGGCGCACAACCTCACCTTCAAGGGTGGCACTGGAATCGCCACCTATGCCCGCGCGCTGGCCCAGGCCGCCGGCCGCCTGGGTTATCAGGTCGACGGCCTGTTCGGCGTCGAGCGCGGCCTGTCGCGCGGCCAGGATGCGCTGAACGAGATCCTGGCCTTCGACGCCGTCGACGACAACGAATGGCTCTCGCCGTTCCAGGCCGCCTGGCGCACCCTCAACTATCCCTTCAATGCCCTGGGTGGCATGCGCCCGGTCGAGTTGCCGCGCAGCGGACTGGTGACGGGACCGATCGCCGATGCCCTGCGCCCCTTCAAGCGTGCCTACGCCTCGACCCGACTGATCGACATCAGCATGATGCATTTCAAGCTTTATGGCCGGGCGGCGCGCATCAAGGTGCCGGACCAGCCGTCGATCTTCCATGCGACGCACCCCGTGCCGCTCGCCGTGCGCGGCTGCCCCAACATCTACACCATCCACGACCTGGTGCCGCTGCGGCTGCCCTACACCACGCTCGACAACAAGAAGTACTTCTACCGCCTGCTGACTTCGCTCGCGCGCACCGCCGACCACATCGTGACCGTGTCGGAGCATTCCCGCCGCGACATCGTCGAGTTCCTCGGCATCGACGAAAGCCGCGTGACCAATACCTACCAAGCGGTCGACATTCCGGCCCATCTGCTGGACCGCACCGACGGCGAAGTGGCCGACGACCTCGCCAAGCTGTTCGGCCTCGATTTCGGCGGCTACTTTCTGTTCTACGGCGCCATCGAACCCAAGAAGAACGTCTCGCGCCTGGTCGATGCCTATGCAGGCTCCGGCAGCAAGCTCCCTCTGATTATTGCCGGCGGCAGTGGCTGGCAGAACCGCGCCGACCTGCGCAAGATCCGCGACGAGCGCTTCACCAACTTCCGCATCGACGGCAACGTCGTGCGCCGCGAGCGGCAGGTGCGGCGGCTTGAGTTTCTGCCGCACGATCAACTGGTAACGCTCATCAGGGGAGCACGAGCGCTACTGTTTCCGTCGATCTATGAGGGCTTCGGTCTGCCGGTGATAGAAGCAATGGCGCTTGGGACGCCAGTCCTCACCTCGAATGCGTCATCGCTGCCCGAGGTGGCCGGAGATTCGGCGCTGATCGTAGATCCCTACTCGGTCGACGATATCATGCGCGGCATTATTGCCATTGAAGCGGATGCTGATCTTAGAAGTGAACTGCAGCAGCGCGGTCGCGTTCAAGCTCAGCAGTTCTCATTGAATGCGTATGAAACGCGGCTCAGCCACCTCTATGACAGGTTGCGCTAGAACTTTCTCATCGATTTCATTACGAGACGGCGTCGATTTCCAATCACAAAGTCGCGCGCAGGCTCTACATCCAAAGGTTTCAGAATGTTGACGAGCATCCAGCAGGAATTGAACAGAGGTGCATCTCTCCTTGGCGGTGCCGCTAGCGATTCAAGACTGATCGAGGCCGTAGCTACAGTAGCCGACGTGTCCGTATCTGCCTTGCGCAATGGCAACAAGATTCTCTTGTGTGGAAATGGCGGGAGTGCCGCCGATGCGCAACATTGGGCCGGTGAGCTTGTGTCGCGCTTCTACTTCGATCGTCCGGCTCTGCCGGCAATTGCCCTCACGACGGACACATCGATCTTGACGGCTATTGGTAACGACTATGGCTACGAGCAGCTCTTTGCACGTCAGGTCCAAGCGTTAGGCAACAAGGGCGACGTTCTGCTCGCCATCTCGACATCGGGCAAATCCCCTAACATCCTGGCCGCCGTTAAGGCAGCTAAAGCAAAATCGGTTGTAACGGTGGGGTTTACTGGCGCGAAGGGAAATGATCTTGCCGCCCTTGCCGACCATTGCATCCACGCACCATCGGATTCGACTCCTGACATTCAGCTCGTTCACGAGGCCATTGGCCATACGATTTGCATGCTGATCGAAGAACAGTTGTTCAAGAAATAGGCTAACTACCGGCGCTGTCGAAACTAGGTCGTCCCGTCAATCGGGTTGCTGGCGCCATGGACGAAGAGATGGAGAAGTCCTCAATGGCAATACTAAACGGCCACGACGGCTTGCGTACTACAGTTCGCGCCCGGGCGCCGCTACGTCTGGGACTGGCGGGTGGCGGCACTGATCTTTCTCCTTATTGCGAGGACTACGGCGGCGCCGTGTTGAACTGCACGATTGACAAGTACGCCTATGCCTTCATCTCCGGTCGCGACGATGGCAACGTTGTCTTCCGTGCAGTTGATCTTGGTATCGAGGAGACGTTTCCCGTTGACGCCATTCAACATAGCAAACTTGCGCTTCACGCTGGCGTCTATCGGCACTTTGTGAAGGAGTTCCGCCAAGGATCTCCCTTCGCCGCCACCATCACAACGAATGTCGATGCTCCGGCCGGCTCGGGATTAGGTTCATCCTCTGCTCTGGTCGTCGCACTCGTAGATGTTATGCGTGCCTATTTGGATGTGCCCCTTGGCCCCTACGACGTCGCGCATTTGGCTTTTGTCATTGAACGCATCGACCTCGGCTTTGCTGGTGGAAAACAAGATCAGTATGCCGCGGCATTTGGTGGTGTGAACTTCATCGAGTTCCTCGCGGGAGATCGAGTGATCGTAAATCCGCTGCGGATGTCGGATACGATCCTTAACGAGATCGAGACCTCGATCGTTGTATGCTTTTCAGGCCAATCTAGAGAATCGGCAATCATCATCGACAATCAGACCGCTGGGATGAAGTCGGGAACCACAAGAACGATCGATGCACTTCACCAGTTGAAGGCGGACGCTGTGGAAATGAAACGTGCGCTGTTGCAGGGGAATGTCGAAGACATGGCCACTATCCTCAATCATTCCTGGATTTCCAAGAAAGCCACCGCTAATGCAGTGACGAACTCGCATCTCGATGCACTTTACGAGATTGGCCTCAAGGCGGGCGCACTCGGCGGTAAGGTCTCCGGTGCAGGTGGAGGTGGATACATGATGTTCATCGTCCCACCTGAGGAGCGCTATCGTCTCGTGACTGCACTTAATAGCGCCGGCGCGCAGGCAAGCCCAGTGAAGTTTACACCACTTGGCTGCGAGACTTGGCAGGCCAAGCGTGAAGGTTAGCCAAAGTGCGTCGCGGCCTCGGCTGGTAAATTTTCTGAAACAGTGACATGGCGGAGCCGTGATACTTACACAGGCGATGATTTTGTGTGGAGGCCTGGGCACTCGACTTGGGCCTTTGACGGCTAGGACACCCAAGCCCTTGCTGTTGGTTGGTTCTCGCCCCTTTCTCGACGTACTACTGTTCGAATTGGGTCGACATGGCTTCAAGGATGTCGTCCTGCTGGCATCGTTTCAGGCAGACCAAGTCATCGAGTATGCCCGCGACAATCCGATTGCGAAGCGCTTTGCCCTGAATCTCAAGGTAGTCGTCGAAGAAGAACCGGCGGGTACTGGAGGTGGGCTTTACAATGCACGTGACCTTGCCTCTGAGTCCTTTCTCCTGATGAATGGCGATTCTTGGATTGACATGAATTTATTGGCAGGAGCAGCAGCGGTCGAAAAGTCGCCAGACGCGATTGCCGCTCTAGCATTACGTCACCTGGAAAATCCCGATCGTTACGGCACAGTTGTCGTAGAGGATGACCGCATCGTTTCATTCTCTGAGCGCCCCTCAGGTGCAGATCGCACACTAATAAGCGCGGGAGTATATGTTTTCCGGCGGAAGATACTTTCCTATCTTTCAGAAAGGTGCTCGCTTGAAGCCGATGTCATGCCATCTCTCTGCAAGAGACATGTAGTGGCCGCGACAATCCATTCCGGCTTCTTCATCGATATTGGCGTTCCGAGCTCCTTTCAAATGGCGCAAGAGCGAATCCCCCAGCAGATGCACCGGCCAGCTGTATTCTTGGATCGGGATGGCGTGCTAAATTATGATGACGGTTATGTCGGTCAAATTGATCGTTTTAGATGGATCGATGGGGCGATCGAGACCGTGCGCGCGCTAAATGATGCAGGCTATCTTGTTTTTGTTGTTACCAATCAGGCAGGGGTAGCGCATGGCTACTATCCTGAGACCTCTGTCACTGAACTGCATAGTTGGATGCAGATCGAACTACGCAAACACGGCGCCCATATTGACGATATTCGTTATTGCCCCTTCCATCCTGAAGGAAGGATAACCGCCTACCGTCGAGTTTCCGATTGGCGCAAGCCAGCTAGCGGCATGATCTTGGACCTTTGCAAGTCATGGAACGTAAGCACATCGGGGAGCCATTTGGTCGGCGATAAGCTTTCTGACATTGAAGCAGGAAGCGGAGCTGGACTAACACCCCATCTATTTAGAGGGGGAAATCTGTTGGAGTTTGTTAGGCGACAGCGGATTATCTGAGTTGTGGTGTCACGCGTCATAGATAGGTGAGCTTGGGCTATGAGCAAGGCACAGACAGGCGAGTTACTGGAAGGTTGGCGCATACAGAGCCGCACGATTCATGCGCTCATGGTGCGGGACCTGATGATGCGCTATGGGCGCGAGAACATCGGTTTCGCCTGGGTCATCCTTGAGCCAATGATCCTGACTTGCGGCGTCATGGTCATCTGGTCCGCAATGGGTGCTCACAAGGAGGGCATTAAGGTCGTCGAACTGGTCTTGACTGGCTATATGCCTCTCACCCTTTGGCGGCACTTGACCAACAATTTCGTCAATATTTATAGGTCGAGTACCGGTCTGATGTTTCATAGGCAGGTCAGCCTATTTGATCTTCTGATCGCAAGACAATCCCTGGAGATCATTGGGACGACGACGGCACTCCTAGTCATTTACACGACGATCTTGACCTTCGGCTTGATCCACGAGGTTGAGCGCCTGGACATGATCTTTCTCGGCTGGTTCATGATGGCGTGGATCGCCTCTGCCTGCGGCATGTTAATCGCAGCGATTACTGAGCGGTATGAGGTCGCCGAACGCTTTATCCAACCGATCCAATACCTCAACATCCCAATCTCGGGAGCATTCTTCTTTGTCGACTGGCTTCCCACTTGGGGCCAGAAGATCATCACCTACCATCCACTCGTCCATTGCTGGGAAGTCTTCAGGAAAGGCTACTTCGGTGATGAGATGGTCTACCACTACGACATCCCGTACTTCGTTTCTGTAGCCTTCATACTCACGTTTCTAGGCGTCCGAGCGACCGCACGCGTCCGCAAGCATATTCGCCTTAACTGACGCTACTCGCCGTCAGCCGGGAACGAGTTTAGGTAGCGCCCCGAGAGGCATTCTCAGGGACCGAAAGTTCATATGCTGGTAGAGTCCAGTGCGAATTGCCCGTCAGTTGAATCCGAGCGGGCATTTCCGCCTGCCACGTCATGCCTACAAAAACCCAACCAATCGGAGGAACTCATGGACGGAATACGGGTCGAATCAAGAGCGACCATACAAAACGAGCCCGACTTGCGAGAGCTCGTAAAAATCTTCGTTAAGCTTCCTGTGGATCGAATTGATGTCGAGATTCAGCATTTCAGCATTCAGGAAATGCGCCGCCATCTGGACAACGAGATTGAGATTTCACTCATTTTTGAGAGGCGTCAGGAGGCACCCTGAGGAGTTCTCCATCGGCGTTGCCGCGCCCGAAGGATGAAGCCATGCGAGTTGTGGCGCGGCTTTGCGGAGCGGAGGTAGGATGGTTGTGGCGCCGGGAACGAGGTTGGCGTTCGCTTGGTGCAAAGAGAGCCCGTTGAGGAGTTGAACCCGGGACCCTGCGAGCACCCCGAACTGTTGCCACGGGCGGTCGTCCGCCCCGGAGCACGCATAGTAGACTTCGATATCGAGGGTTCCTCCTGGCGCAGCACTGTCGCAGAAGAGGAGGGCGAGCCATGCAAGTGCTTTACCCGCGATGCGCCGGGTTGGATGTCCACAAGGACACTGTGGTGGCCTGTGTTCGCTGCGTATCGGAGCCGGCGCATCACGAGACGCGCAGCTTTGCCACCACGACGGGTGGGTTGCTGGTGCTCGGCGAATGGATCACCGAGCACGCCTGTAGCCATGTCGCCATGGAGGCGACCGGCATCTATTCGGCCGGTCTGGTATGTGCTGGAAGGGCAGGCCGAGCTTGTGCTGGCGAATGCTCACCACATCAAGAATGTCCCGGGCCGCAAGACCGACGTCAACGACGCGATGTGGATTGCCGATCTGCTGGCGCATGGCCTGATCCGCTCCAGCTTCGTGCCGCCCCAGCCGATCCAGGAGCTGCGCGACCTGACGCGCACGCGCAAGCAGCTGGTGCGCGAGATCAGCCAGCATTCGCTGCGCATCCAGAAGGTGCTGGAAGATGCCAACATCAAGCTCGGCAGCGTGCTGTCGGAGGTGCTGGGGGTGTCCGGCAGGGCCATGATCGAGGGCGAGAGCGACGCTCGCAGGCTGGCCGATCTCGCCCACGACAGCCCTCGGCGCAAGCACGACGAGCTGGTCGAAGCGCTGCACGGCCACGTCAGGCCCCACCACCGCACCTTGCTCACGATGCATCTCAATCTGATTGTCACTCTCGAGCACACCGTCGGGGAACTAGATGCCGTCGTGGGAAAATGCTTGGAGCCGATCCACCAGCGCGCCCCGACCATGCCAGGGGTCGGTGAGGCTTCGGCAGAGGTCACCGTGGCGGAGATCGGCATCGACATGGCGCGCTTCCCCACCCTTGGCCATCTCATCTCGTGGTACGGCCTGTGCCCACTAAGCGACGAGAGCGCCGGCAAGCCGATCCACCCCCTGCGCAAAGGCGCCAACTGGCTCAAGACCACTCTGGTCACCGCCGCCTGGGCGGCCGTCCGCACCAAAGCCAGCTATCTGCGCGCCCTGTTCCTGCGTCTCAAGGCGCGCCGCGGCGCCAAGAAGGCCATCATGGCCGTCGCCGCCTCCATGCTCACCGCCGACTACTTCATGCTCCGCGACGGCGTTCCCTATCGTGACTTCGGCCCCTCTCACTTCGATCACCAGCACACTGACAAGATCGTCCAGCGCCTCCTCCGCAGGCAGCACGACCTCGGATACTGCCTTCCACACCAACTCAAACCCGCGTGACGACCTTAACCCCCTTCGAGCTTCGTAGTTGCGCATCGACCACAGCGCCGGCGCGATCCACATCGCCGAGCTGAGACCTGCCGCGGCCGGCAACAGCACCTCAGCCAGTGTAAATTCCCGGCCCCACAGGACGCCCAGCATGTGCCTGCGACGGCGGCTTTAAGCACAGCCGACTTGATCCCGAGCAGGGCTTCCGGATCGAGTAACATCTACGGCTTCCCCTGCCGGTGCGCGGCTACGTTGGCTGCACAAGTGGCGGCGACGTAGCAAAAGTAACAAAAACCTAAACCGAGAGACAAAATCAGATGCCCGGCCGGCTACTTGATTGTACGCATTCGGTGAGCACCGCGGCGTAGTTGCTCGCGGACGCGGGTGCCCTATTC
>NZ_HE997181.1:3536937-3538562 GCF_000312425.1 Reyranella massiliensis 521
GGGCCGGCCCAGCCTCTGGGCACGACGTGGAACGGCGCCGGCGCCTGGTTGATGCTCTCGCAGTCGCGGCACGAGAACTTCTCGCGCACGTACTGGATTACCTTCCACTCACGGGGGATGACCTCCAGGGTCTCGGTCACGTCCTCGCCTAGCTTCGACAGGCGTGCGCCGCCGCAGCAGGGACAGGCGGTCGGTCCGGGAACGATCACCCGCTCGCGCGGCAGATGTTCGGGGAAGGGCTTGCGCGCTGGCCGCTGCCGGGTGAAGGCCGCCACCTTGGTGGTCCTGGCGGCCACTCGTTCTGCCCCCAACTCGTCCTCCGTCGCCGAGGCCTCGAGCTCCTCGAGCTGGAGCTCAAGCTGATCGAGCAGCCGGGAACTGCGTTCGGAGCGCTGGCCGAACCGCTCGCGGCGGAGCTTCTCGATCTGCAGCTTCAGATGGACGATCAACGCCTGATCGGCGGCTGCCCTGGCTCGCAAGCTTGCTGCTTCGGCAGATACAGTGGCAGCGTGCACGCGCGCCACAGCCAGCTCCTCGTCGCGCGCCAGCAGCAGCCGCTTCAGGCTCGCCACATCATCCGGCAGGGCATCCACCGAGGTCATCGTCAGCAAGAAGACCACAAAGCCGGCCGCTTGTGATCCGCTCGTTGTGCACCGATTCAATCCGCCGCACCGGCGCTTGCGACGCAAAGCGCCTTCTAGCCTGCTATCTCCGGCCGCCACGTGTGCTGGGGATGGCGCCAGTCGATCCCTTCGAGCAGGTAGCCAAGCTGCCCCGGCGTGATCACCACCACGCCATCGTGCGTCGCCGGCCAGATGAAGCGTCCCTTCTCCAGCCGCTTGGCGTAGAGCGAGGCGCCCAGCCCGTCGTACCAGAAAATCTTGATCAGCTTGCCGCTCTTGCCGCGGAAGACGTAAAGATCGCCCGCGTGCGGATCGCGCTGCAGCGCTTGCTGGATGCGCAACGCCAACGAGTTCATGCCGCAGCGCATATCCGTGTGACCGGCCGCAATCCAAACCCGTACGCCTGATGGAACCGGGATCATCGCCGAGACAGGACCTTGATCACACGAGCCAACGCCACTGCGTCAACCGTCCGATCCACTATCACTCGCTCCCCGCCGGCGAACACGATCTCCATCTGGCCCCCGGCCGACGGCGACGGCGACGGTGGCGCCGAAGCCGGCACAGGCGCAGCTCCGATCACGGCCGGGACGAAGGCCATCGCATCGTCGGCCAAGGCTGATATGGCGCTGCCCATCTCGCGCCGCCAGGTGAACAGCAGGTTGGCGTTCAGACCGTGACGCCGTGCCACTGCCGAGACCGATGCGCCAGGCTCAAACGTCTCCGACACGATCCGCCGCTTCTCGTCCTCAGACCGCACACGGCGGCGGCGTTTACTCTCGTTGCCCGAACTCGAAACTGACATTTACGATCGTGTCCACTTGCTCTCCATGGACACGATCACCGCGTCGACGGGAGACCCTAATCTCGGACTTCAGACCTCAATCGTACAGGCGGTCCCCGGCGGAGGGGTACACTTGATTGGGCTTGTACGGGCGTTCGCACGCTGTGCTACAGTCTCTACAATGGGAGATTGTAATGCCGCTGAAGACGCTCAGAGAC
>NZ_HE997181.1:3538838-3591414 GCF_000312425.1 Reyranella massiliensis 521
ACTTGATTGGGCTTGTACGGGCGTTCGCACGCTGTGCTACAGTCTCTACAATGGGAGATTGTAATGCCGCTGAAGACGCTCAGAGACCTAGTTGGCGGATCAGAAAATGAAGGTTCGCCGGAGCGAGTTGCCACTCTGGACTTGCTAGCTCAGATCAACGCCCGCCTTGAGAATATTGAGAACAAGCTTTCTCGCATTGAAGTCCTGAGTCACGGCGAGCAACATATGTTGGCAACGGCCGCGTCCTCACGCGCGTATCTTTTCCCGACTTTCATTTGGGCTTCCTGGTGGACGGCGGCGACCGGCTGATCATTCCGGCGTTGATCACAAATGGCTTGTACGAAGCCGAAGCCACCCATTACTTTCTACGCACCATTCAACCGACCGATCATTGTCTCGATGTCGGTGCCAATTGGGTACTTCACCTGCCTGCTCGGCCGCTTGGCTTGGAAAGGCCGTACGATTGGTGTCGAGGCAGACCCTCTCACTTATGAGTTTGTCCGAGACAACATCAATTACCTGGAATCCTACACCACGGCCATACAGGGCGCTGCTTCTGACACTGACGGCAAGCTTACGTTGCATCGAAGCCTGACCCGAGCCGGAAATACAAGCATCATTCGCGAGTCCGACGAGAGGTTGAAGGGCATCGGCGAAGAGCCGTCTGTACCGGTGACAGTGGACTCGTTCCGAGTTGATCGCTTTCTCGACGCGATGGATGGCCGTGTCGATCACATCAAGCTCGATGTCGAAGGCGCCGAACCGCTGGCATTTGCCGGCATGCAGAAGATTATCGCTGCCAATCCGCAAGTTAAAATGGTGATGGAGTGGTCTCCCGGTCAGATCCACGCTGCCAGTTTCGATGGCAGCAAGTTCGTAGACGACATGCAAGCTACTGGGATGTCGCTTTCCATTCTCGAGCAGCACGGACAGCGACCGATAAGTTGGAATGATCTCCGGGCTGGCCGCTTTCTGACCAGCATACAGCTGGCGAGATTCGCCTAAGCGGAGCAGAGCTCTATGAGCCGATCAAGCCATGAGACGCCAGATCGTCGATTAGCGCTTTCAGCCGCTCAGCAAGCTGAGAGGTGGTGACCGTCGTAGTGTCAAAGGTGGTTTTGGTAGCCGTACCGGTAGGAGAGGCCCAGCCAGTCTTGCGAGCATCGACGACCCTGACGCCAGCAACGCGGAACTCACTGCCTGCATCGAAGTACGCGCCGGACTTCACTCCTCCGCCGTACTTATCCAGATTGAGAACGAACTTCACGTTTCCGTTGCTGGCTTTTGTAGCCTCTAGCACCAATTCGCCAGCCGCATCCGAGTAAACCGAAAGCATGGAGTCATTGGCCATACGAAGCCGATGCGTGAGCGCTATATTGCGGCCGACGTCGAGAAAGCTGGGAAAGACACCGTTCGTTTCGTTCGCTGCATGATCGGATCTGGGCAAGTTCCCTTCGATCCTGTAGTTAACACCAGTCGCAAGATTGACGACAGACGTGGTCACATTTCCGCGAAACGTATTTCCCTCGACAAGAAACGAATCCGAGGGTCCGGCTTCGATCCCGATGCCATTGCGCTGGTGGCTGCTGCTGCTCGAGCTGTCGTTTCCAAGAAAGCAGTTAAGAACGGCCCAGTTCGAAACTCCCGCTTGGACGCGTACGCCGTCATGCCTTCCGGAGTTGCCTCGGGAATTGTTATTGATGGAACCGCCGAGAACAAAAAAGTTTCCGGTTTCCGCTTGAACGCCATTCAGACCATTTTCTCGTATTCGGCACGAGCCGAAGATCAAATTGCTGGTATTCACCCCCTTGATCAACACGCCATGGCCGCTGTTGAAGCCAGACCATAGGTTTTCGAACAAGAACGCCCCAAGCATTCCAGCGCTCCCGTCCAAAGTGATGCCATTGCCTAGGCCACTATCCGCAATGCAAAGGTAGCCGGAGACGTAAGCAACCTGGTCCCCAACCGGCGGATCGATGACTATTGGCCGATCGCCACCTTGAATATCGAGAGTATCGAAAAACTCGCCACCCGACGCTCGCACGCGAAGCCCTATCGTGCCAGCCGTTGCGCCGGTGTATCCGAAGTTGCTGATTTTTGCGAAGTCGAAGGCGTTACTTCCGCCATAGTTGGTGGTCGGACTTTTATCGATTTCAATTCCTGTATTTGCGTAAAACAGGATCTCAAGTCTCCCGTGGCGACCGTTCCAGCAACCAAGAAGGGACACCCCTTTTGCGAAGTTCTGAACGGCCACATTTTCCAAGGTAAAGTTATCGCCCATACCGTCGGCCTTGATGCCAATACCCAAGGAGCCGGGTCCAAAATAGTTCGTGGTTTGACGTCCCGGTCCGGCTTCAATGGAGAGACCGGAGACACGACCACCCGAAGCATAGTCGTCTCGGGAGAACTCGACGCCGTTTGCAGTTGGGTTCATCTGCAAAAGGATGGTCGAGGCCATGCCAGTACCGATGATCTCGACTTCGGCATTCTTGGGCACAACGATCGCGGCCGAAAGGGCATAGCAACGAGAGTCCAGGGCAACCACGCCCCCCATCGGCAGTGTGGCCACATACGTGCAAGCGGCTTGGATGGCCTGAGAGTCATCCGTCCCATAGGCGACATAAGCCAGAGATCCCGACAAGGTGGTGCTTGCTGCATGCTGCAGCTCGACACTCGTGGTGCTAATGATCGAAGCGATCTTGCTAGAAAGCAAACCGCCTGCTGGGCCGGCCCCGGAAACAACAATGAGCTTACCGACGTCTGCAGAAGTGAACTGGGCAGCAGGTATGGTGAGCGTCTTGTTGCCTGATGTGATCTTGACTGAACTGGAAGTCGCGTTCTTGCAGTCACCGCGCGCGCCCCAGAACTCAGCCAAGTACTCGCGCTTGGTTTCGCGAGCCCACCGACGCCCAAGCTCGTCGACGATCGTCAGGGCGCCATCATCTGGAGTCGTGCTATCGCCTTGGCGTACTGAGAACGGTCCACCGCCGCGGTCGCCGAAGACGGATCGAGCGACGACCCGTCCATCGACTGCGTTGCCTCGATAGGCGCGAAGCACCGCAACGCTAGCAAATGCGTGTCGTGTTTGTTGTTCCAATGCTGTCACGAATGTCCTGATGTCCGCATTGGAAGGTTGATGCGGGCCGCTACTGGGTGCTCCCACTATTGACCAGTCACGCCAAGCTAGGTTGCCGAGTTCTCCCATATCAATCATATGGCAATCCCTTGTTGATGCAGTCTGAAATGACAGAATTGAGTTGTTTGTGACCTACTCGCCGAGAATATGTTGCAACAATTGCGACGCGAGGTATCGGCTTACGCAGGTTGGCGAAATATTGCGACGATGCGAGTCCGCCGTGAGCCGAGTAGGTCAGCCGCACCTCAGATTTCAGAACAGTTGAGCCTGAAGGCCGCAAACTGCGGCATGCTAATCACTCACGCGCTAAAGGCGAAACTCTCTGATCCTCTTCAGACTATCCTCACTCAGGAAAATCAAGTTGGCGACCGTACGCACATACAATTCATAACCTCGGCTGCAAAGCAAGGGCACCAGCCGTGGCGTAGCATCTATGTTGTCCCCGCTTATCGCTTCAACGCATATTATTGCCGGCTTACTTCGGCTTAAATCGGTTGCTGCGAGGATATCATAGTCCCACCCTTCAGCATCCACACTCAGAAGATCTGGAAACCGCCCCGCCCAGTAGCGATCAACGATCATATTTAGAGTTTCGACACGAATCTTGAGCGTGTCGGAAATTCGATGGGCCGGGTTTGCGTTCAACGCTGAGTTTACATTTGAGAGGTCGAAGGAACTACGACCCGACGTTTCATCAATTCGATGAAAATCCATATGCCCCGGGACAGCGCCCACACCTATATTTAGATTAACATCCTCGGAGCGGTTGGCTTCGAAAGCAGGAAACAAATCCGGATTCGGCTCAACATTGATGCCACGACTACCGCGCGAATATAGCAACGCCGTATTAGAAAGATTTACTGGATGATAGGCGCCAACATCCAAATACGAGGGGGCCTTCGTACCTATCATGGCAAACAGATTTGATAGAATAAGATCCTCTCCAAACTGTGAGAATGTCAGATGCCCGAACGCCTGATGTTGATGGCCAGGAAAGGCCAGAATGAAATCCGTTGTGTCGATCCCTCTATCAGGACGTAGAATCATATTTGCTTTCAGCTCGATGTTGATCAATCGCCGCTCACTACGGTCGACACTATTCTCAATTTTATCGAGACATCTTTCTAGTCGACCAAGGTGGTCCCGCAAATCTTGTGCGTATTCTTGAAGCGACTTTCGTCTTCGATCTTCGTTCAAGGTAAACTCCATTTTCGTGGCAAACAAAAGTTGCAGTCCGTCAAGGCAATTTCTAAAGCCGCTCCCAGCTAGCGCCAACCTCCAACCCCAAAATTCAATCCATCAAGAAAACAAGCCGCATTTCCTCCAGATATCTGGCGAGCAACTGGAGCATTCTTTTACTTGGCAAGCGACAATCAATAAGGCCTCGGCGTAGTCTTTGGGGCGAAGGCGCAAAGCAGCCAGCGCGAGGTATACTGGCATGATTGAAGCAGTCATTGTGACAGACAGTGAGAGTGCGGCGCAGTTGGATGTGGAGTCTCAACAGGTTGTCCCTGGTCAGGCCGAGTCTATTGATCGGCGGCATTCGTCGAATACTGGCATGAGGTCGATCTAGTTGTAGCGGTGCATGAAGAAGGGCAGCTCGAGGGCGCACTGTCTGGAGTTCAGACAGGCGCGGGCACAGGCCCATTCTCGTATCGAGGTCTGGATGAAGCGCTTGGCTTTGCCGTTGGTGCGCGGAACGTAGGGTCTTATCCGAATGCACTTGAGCTTGAGGCGACGGCAAGGCTTGGCGAAGACCTTGGATCTGTAGCATGGGCCATTGTCGGTCATGACACGCAGGACGATAGTGCCGAGGCTCTTGTAGTAGGCGATGGAAGCCTTGAGGAAGGCTACGGCACAAGACCCGCGCTAGGTCTTCATGATCTTGCTGAAGGCCAGGCGCGAGGCGTCGTCGATGCAGACATGAGGGAACTCCCAACCGACGCCGTGACTGTTGCTCGAGGGTAAGCGTCGTTCTCAGGCCACGGCCTTGAGCGCTGGGGCGGCGGCGTATGCCCAAGCGAGCAAGTCGTCGAGACGGTTGTGGGGATGGCCATCGACGATGCGGGTTAGGGTGTCGGCCAGGTAGCGGTAGGGCTCGACGTCGGTCAGTTTGTAAGTCGCGATCAGCGAGGCGATGACTGCCCAATGCTCGGCACCGCCGCCGGAGCCGGCGAACAGGGCGTTCTTGCGGGTCAAGGCGAGCGGCCGGATGGCGCGTTCGACCACGTTGTTGTCGATCTCGACGCGGCCGTCGTCGAGGAAACAGCGTGTAGCGGATCGCCTCGGCAAGCTTGGTCTTCTGGCTGATGGGCTGGAGCTTGGCGCGCAGCCACGGCTCGAGAGCTTCGACCAGAGGCCGGGTTCGCTCCTGGCGCACGATACGGCGCTCCTCGGCAGAACGACCGCGGATCTCGCCCTCGATGCGGTAGAGTTCGGCGATGCGCATCAGCGCCTCGCTGGCGATCGGAGCCGGGCCGGGCGTGGCGAGCTCGTAGAACTTGCGGCGCACGTGGCTCCAGCAGAAGGCGAGCTGCACGTTGCTCTGCCTGGCCAGCACCTTGTAGCCGCCATAGCCGTCGACCTGCAGGAGTAAGCGTCCGGCGTGACTTTCAATTACCCACATATTGTCGAGCGTTCTGAGAATCGCACGAGCTATTGCATGAAAGGAATCAGTCGTGATTCCTTGTCTGGCACCGAATCGCAAAGGACCGGTGCCGATGGATGGAGCAGTTGAGTCGTGGGTTGATGGCGAGCTTGCCGGCTGTAGTCTTCCCGATGATCGTTTGAACAAACGGCTGCGCAAACTGCTGGCGCAGATCGGGAGCGCCATGGGCCAAAGCATTCCGCTGGTCTGCCAGGATTGGGCAAATGCCAAGGCGGCCTATCGCTTTTTCGCCAACGATCGGGTTAGCGAAGCAGACATCCTGGCCGGTCACTTCCAGGCGACGCGCGACCGGGTGGTAGCGACTGATGGACCGACCCTGGTGCTGCACGACACCACCGAGTTCAGCTATCAAAGAGAGAAGCCCGAAGCGATCGGCATAACCAAAAGCATCAACAGCGGACGGGACAAGGTGGGCCGCCTGAGGGCGCACACGGTTTGCGGCATCCTGATGCATTCCAGCCTGGCGGTGACGACCGAGGGGCTGCCGCTGGGTCTATCCGCCGTCAAGTTCTGGACCCGCAAGAAGTTCAAAGGCACCAACGCGCTCAAGAAAAAGATCAACCCGACACGTGTTCCCATCGAGGAGAAGGAGAGCATTCGCTGGCTGGACAATCTGGGCCAGTCGACGGAGCTGCTGGGCGGCCCAGGCCGATGCGTTCATATCGGCGATCGCGAAAGCGACATCTACGAGCTCTTCTGCAGGGCGCAGCAGATCGAAACGCACTTTGTGGTTCGGACCTGCGTCGACCGCTTGGCTGGCGAGGGCGATCACACGATCGCCGACGAAATGGAGGAAGTAGCTGTCAAAGGCCTGCATCGCATCGAAGTCAAAGACGACGACGGCGAACCGGACGAAGCTGTTCTCGAAATCAGATACCGACGGATCCGAGTTCAGCCGCCGATCGGAAAGCAGAAGCGCTATCCGGCACTGACGCTCACCGTGATCCATGCCGAGGAGCGCGGGACGCCGAAGAACAGGAAGAAGATCGATTGGAAGCTGATCACCGATCTGCCTGTACAGTCTCGCAAGGACGCCATTGAGAAGCTCGAATGGTACTCTCTGAGATGGAAGATCGAGGTCTTCCACAAGGTCCTCAAATCGGGCTGCAGGGCCGAGGAGGCAAAGCTCAGGACCGCCCAACGTCTGACCAATCTGATCGCCGTCTATTGCATCGTGAGTTGGCGCGTCTTCTGGATGACGATGCTCAACCGCTCAAGTCCTGATGCGCCGCCGGCTCTTGCACTGACTGGTGATGAGATCGCCTTGCTCGATCGCCTCGTCATGGACCGCGACCAACGTTCACTCCGCCGAAGAACGCTCTCCCACTATCTCATCAAGATCGCTCGGCTCGGCGGTTATCTCGCCCGCGCCAACGATCCTCCGCCCGGCAACATGGTCATGTGGCGCGGACTGTCCCGGCTGACCGACATCGCGCTGGGCGCAATGGTCGGAGCGGAAAAATGTGGGTAATTGAAAGCTCCGCCGGACGCTTACGAGCAATGTGGCCCCAAAACATCGCTTACCTCGCTGATCGCGACTTACAAACTGACCGACGTCGAGCCCTACCGCTACCTGGCCGACACCCTAACCCGCATCGTCGATGGCCATCCCCACAACCGTCTCGACGACTTGCTCGCTTGGGCATACGCCGCCGCCCCAGCGCTCAAGGCCGTGGCCTGAGAACGACGCTTACGACGGAAACTCACGTCGGGACGGCGCTGTCACTCGTCAAGCAGGAATTCGCAAGGATCTGAGTATCTCTTGGCTCTCGGTCCGCTTCTTGTTGCAATGGCGCGTTGCGCCCAGTGGGCCGCCCTATACACTCGTTCACAGCTTCCGCGAGGGGTATGTTCTTTGCTTCCATGCTGTGATGGCGGCGCTTCGGTCCCGCCTCTTCCCGCCCGCAGGTGTGACACCTGTTTCTTTTAGTCAGCTGATGCCGACACTACTACTGCCACACATTCGTTCGAGGCTGCCTAAGTCAAATGCTTGGGTATTGCCGCCAGAGACCAACACTACGTCAATCGATGGATAGTCATTAGATGCGCCTCCGTAGTTTGCCACGCGACTATGCGATGAACTTCAACGAAGTTGTCGATCTCTTGGTAAATCTGTTCGTTATCTCAAGGCCCGCAAGAGCATAACTGATTCATCCATGATGGCACTACGTACGACCAACATTTCTGCCACTAGTTTGTATAGCCTGGGCGCACGTGACTCTGAACATAGTCGGCTGAAATACTGAGCAACATCCGACGACATCCAGATTCCTCAGGATGCTACACGAGTATTGACAGCATAAAAGAAGCCATTGCCCACTGGCGGAGTAAGGTCAACGACCAAAAACCCATGCTTTAGCAGTGGGCCAATAAGATCATCTTGCGTTTTGTTTGGAAAGACACGATGCCATTCTACCATGACTGCGGATAATTGGCGCAACAACCCATCAGCTTCTAAGCGGTCGAAGATTGGAAACTCTGCCCCTTCACAGTCTATCTTGGCAACGATTTGCAATCCTTTAGCTTTGGCATTCTCAATGATGGGCCTTAGCGTCCGAGCTGCATCCTTCACTATAATCTGTTTAGGAACACCAGCATCAGCGCTCCGAATAGACATGAGACCGGAGTCGCTTTCGTCAGGCACTAAGATTGTCAGCTGAGCGTCTTCGCCGGCAAGCCCGAAGTTGTTTGGGAATATTTTCCTCGCGAGCTCTTCATTAAGACCAAGGTTATCTACTGCGCGACTGAACGTGCTCTGGAAAGGTTCAAATGAATGAACCTCGACAACCCAAGGTTTTGTTGCGAATCCTAGAGAAACTAGACCGATATTCATACCGATATCGATCACGCAAGCTTTTTCTCCCAGTTCGACATTATAAACCTTACTGAAGAATATCTCCCTAACGAATCGAATATCATCGTAAGTTCGAGCAAAGAAAGAGACACCGTTTGCTTTAAGCACAACGTCATTGTTGACGATGCGAACATCTACCCCCTCCTCATAGAGGCTTCTGAGTGTCTTTACATTTTGCTCAAAAAATATCGGCACATTCCGGTTAGCATTCGGAAAGAAGAGAGACTCTAAATCTGAAGCTCCCTGTTCCGGCAGGGGGATTGGACGGCAATACGCACCAATGAGCAAAGGCACGAGCCCGGTGGTAAATACTCGATACTCAAGAGTAGTAGGCTTATCAATTTTGAACGTTACGTAGAATGCAGTGAACGATTCTCCAATTTTACTAATATCGGCGGTCTGGCTCGCGAGAATCGTCGTACCAGATTCAGTCGCAATATCCATCACCGCACAAGCCCCACTCAGCCCTTCAGACACCTGAGCAGACGCAAGTTCAAATTGGACAGCATAAGCTCCCGGAGCAACCACTTCATATGGTCCGTAGATGGCATGGCCAGCAGCCCCTTCTAGTGTTTGAATGCAGGTGCGGCCGTCAATTTCGACCTGGGAGCCAACTTTCAGATTAAGCACTAGCCATCCCGCCTTTTTCTGTCCGATCACCAATATCGGAACAACTATATAACACGGACGCTATTCGTCCACTTCACTCCTCAACTAGGCCTGTTCTGAGGCGTCGCCCCAAAAATCTGATCACACCCTATTGCGTCGGCGAGGATCACGCGAACATAACTATTCTTCGGGAGCCATTCCGACGTTCGCTCCACCTCGTGCAAATTTGAAAGTTTCCCACTGCCTGATGCAGAGAGGCCGCCAATAACCGCAATTATAATGATGGTATTTGCAGATTTATTCCCAAGCATCGATCCGCGCAACAGCACTCAACCTCAAGAACCCTTGCGAAAAAATTGAGGCTTCTCTCACTGCGTCCTTCCATGCCTGTCTACGATGAGGGCGTCTTCATGGTAAGCAACCATTGCCTCAAATACTCGTGCTACGGATCAGCAACAGAACTGTATAGATGGACATCTTCATATTCGGAATGCCCCGAACCGGCACCAATTACTTGAGTGCATTAATTGCCAACTGCACTTCTGCTCACATCGATAGAAGCATTCACAAACACACCACCGCTGCAAGCGCCGACATGCAACACCTTCGGCCACTTGGGCTGTGCGAAACGATCCCATATGCCTCGTCGCGCGACACCCTCTGCTTTGGCTAGAGAGTATTCTGAACCACACCGCGCATGAACTAACAAGCTTCTACAATGTTGATTTGAGAGTGGAGCAACACAATGCACTGCAGCTTGTCGAGCTATATGTCAATTTCTACTTGGAGTGGGACCAAACACTCACCTTCCATCCGAAGCATAGGCTTTTCCAGTTCGAGTCACTACTTGAGACTGGTGGAGCTACCTTAACGTCATGGATAGACACCATCGGAGTACCACTGCCGGATCCCATTTATGCCCCGGAGAAGCTACCAAACTCTGTCATCTTTTCAGCTAAAGATCGCCTGAAGAACATTCAGTATCAAACGACGCTTCCCGCGTCGCTGTGCGACGAAGTTATGGCGTCTATTCCCAGTGACTTCCAACAACTGACTGGATACTCGTTTGAGCAAGTCAAATTCTGTGCTCCATCCAACAATACGGCGCGAGTTTTTCTCTATGCATTCCAGGGCGATGTTTATGCAGCAAAGCGAGCGGCACCTGAAATAATTGATAGGATCCTCGAGGAATATCCCTCTTCACCAACAGCACATCTTGCTGCTCACATCGCTAAGCAGCAGCGGCCTGACTATGAAAATCAGCATCTTGCTCTGATTCCTAAGTTAACAGCAAAGCAGGCCTCAGCATTCGATGGGCGGGAGTTGGGCGCTATCATATTGAGCTTAATCTATGTCGGCGAGAATGATGCCGCAGCTAACTTGCTCGAAATATCTCAAACTAGCGGTGGAGTTTTACCGCTCGACACGCAACTCCTTATACGATCACGTCTGGCGGCTACTGTCGGTGATATAAAGCGACAAGAGGAAATCTTGCGGGGCGGATTACTTATCTTACCTAGTAATAAAGTATTTGCTGCAGAACTCGCCACGCTACTATGCGCTACAGGTCGTCTTCAGAATGCCATTGAAATTACAAGCACCGCTCTGGAGCAGCATGGAGATGATGCCTGGCTATTAGGTACCCACGCCGGGATAATATTTAATATCGGCCAATGGCCCGAAGCAGAACTCTTCTATAGGAAAACGCTTGATTGTTTGCACACTAGCACCGCGCGACAAAGTGCAGATTATGGGGGTGTAGTAATTTGTCTTGCACGCACCTTGCTGAAGTTGGGGGATCGCCCACAGGCTTTCTCTCTTTTGGATAGCATAGGCGACAACTATCCCCACCAAGATTGGTACGAACAGCAAATAGAACAAATTCGCCTGAGTTAGAATCGGCTCATGAGTAATTTCACGCAAAGAGATCTAGCTGTTACTCCTCCCGATGGAAGCCATGAAAGAGCCCCTTAAGTGCGGGATGAACGGGGTCCTTGCTGACTTGGCTCTGTTCATCTCGGGGATCAATCAAAGGTCGATCCAAGCCCGGGAAAAACAGAAGCTGCTCCGGCTGATCACTATAAAGATCAACCACCCATTCGCGCTCACCGCAGCGCAGCAGCGCCAAACCACTCCAATCGTGTCTATGTAATCCAATGGCAATACGCGGCTTGAACTCAATTGAAGCCGTGCCCTCCCAAATTTTTGCAGTATCGGTATTTCTCTCCAAGCTTCCAGAGAACGTCATGCTGTCCAGTACGCCTTTCACAACTGGGTAAGAATTCCAAACATGCTTAATAATCACTTCGCTGTTGTTGGACTTCGAATTCTTGAGGCCTGTTGCGATTACTTCACATCGAAGGGGATTCTTTTCGGCGGCAGCCGGCGTCTCGCCCAGTTGGATATCATCAAAGTCTCGGGGCAACAAAACCGCACGAATTCCCGGTACTGTCGATCGCAAATCAAAAACTGCTGATTGCCCTCCAAAAGATATGCTGACAGACCCAGCCTCTGGCGATTTCTCAAACACTAGCAAAGCGATATCGGCTCGCCCGAGATCGACAGCATCCGTCGTCACTGTCGGGACCACTAAATCCCGACCTTCCACATGGGGAGTGTGCCGGTGATTGCGACGAAGATACCAATGCGCAAGTCGCACTTCACCTCTGTCCTCGCCCTCCCGTCGTAAAACAACATGCCTACTAGATAGTGACTCCATGCCGACATTCCGAATACTTGGCTTCTCGAACATCCGAGACAATTGAATAGAGGGAACAGGTATCTCGTAGCCGCCGATCCTCAGGCTCCCTCTCAATTCGCCCATCAAACGATTGTTAACAGAAGGATGGATCTTATAATACGACAGCCTTTCACCACTTTCGCGCAGCTGGAAATAGGCGGCGCTCTGGACATCTCCTATTTCAATAATCTCATGATCCTGGGTTGCATCTTCTAAATGGATGATCGCAGCGCCCTGGGCACCCATTGGTACTTGAAACCAGATTTCCGAAGTTTCAGCTGCAGCATATCGCGGCACAGCGCACACTGGTGCAATGGAGACTGGAACGTAACGCCAAAGCTTTTGCCTTCCAGTTGGTGGACTGAATACGATGTGAGGCTCGAAGTTCGACGGTAGCTCGACTACGTCGATACGAACTCTCTTTAAGCCAAGTCTTGAGCCATTGGCATCCGACCACGCACGAACCTCAACCACTGCAAGCTCTGCTAGCTCAAACGCAAGATGGAATACTACTGTCCGCGCAGCCCCTGGAAGCAGTGATGCCACAGCCTCAGCTATCAGAGTCGCCTGCGTCTCCGTAGTCCAACGCACAGCATCAAACACCAACCTGGGAGAGTAAGTGTCGTCGTCGACGTGGAATTCGTAAGTGACGGCATACTTTCCCGGTGGAAGTGTATTTCTCGCACCGTTCGATATGTATCCTTTGTCATGCAAATCGCTGTTTGATGCGAATTGTAGGATTGACCTATGCGTCACAGCCAAAGAGCCTATCTGCACAGCCGTACGTTCCAATAAGGACTTACGAGGCTGACGTAGCTTCAAAGACCGAGCAATCTTTCCCAAAGTCGTCAACATAGAAACCCTTAGTTATCTAAAGCGGCTTGCGTTCAATTTGGAAACGCATTGTTACGGGTATCTCCGCCTTTGGCATCGTACCCTCCACTAATTCCAATCGAAAGCACGACGCTCTAGCGTCTGGCGCACTCAACAAGGTAAACGTCTTCACATCCTGTAGGCGTCCGGTGCTGCAAAGCTGTGGGCTTTTGTCCGATAGCTTCGCTGCTTGCACTCTCGGTTACCGCGGTCAAGTCAGCGAGAATCGAAACCCCCGCCTGCTGTAATTCAGCTCCAATCTTCGCCACCAGAGCCTTCGATTGACTACCTGCCGAGAGCGTCAGCAAGAGGTGTCCTCCGACCTTTGTAATTCTTGCGATCTCAAGTACCTTGGGCAAGAAATCGGATCCAGCAGGCTGGAGTGGGTCTAACAAACAGACGTAGTCGAAGTGCGCATCCGCAAAACCGAGACGATCCATAGTTCGATAGCTTGAATGGGGATTGTCTGTTTTTACCGAATAGTGATTGTCCAAGTGGACGTACGCAAAATCCGCGCCCCCCAAACTCACAATCGGAAGAGGCAACTGACCAATCACTAAAACCCTAAGCTTATCTGTATGCAGCTTGTGATGACGATCTATTGTCGACTGCAATGCATACATCGACAAAGCATAAGCCCAGACCTGCCAATTGATCGCAACTTCGTCTATCTGCGATAGTATAGGAAAAAGTGGAGATCTCACCCAAAAATCCTGTAGCTCGCAACGCTTGGCTACAGGCAAAGAGATACGGTCAGTCCGCGATCTCTTCGGTCGCGCCATAATATCTTCGTAGAACTCCAAGGTCTTGTCGGCCATGAGCCCCGACGTGAAATGGCTTTCGTATCGCGCACGACCAGCGCGACCAAACTGCTCCCTCAGCTCCAGGGAATCCAGCAACTTCGCCAAAGCGTCTGTGAAAGCAGCCTCATCACCAGGTGGCACAAGAAGTCCATTACGACCGTGGTCAACAACTTCGGGGATACCCCCGGCATCGGTCCCGATCACCGGCTTTCCGTGCATCATAGCTTCCAAATAGATAAGCCCAAATGATTCAAAGCGGGACGGCGCTACAAAAACATCGCAGGCGCGAATGAAGTCATCCAAATGCTCCTGCTGAACTTCCCCCCAGAACCGAATTCTTTCCAGCCATTCAACGCGCCCGACCTCCTCGCTTAGCTTCTGACGAAACGACGAACGCCCATGTTGGACTTCCGGGTCGCGCCCAACTATGTCAACGACAAGATCATCATATCGCGGCATCAACGTCATGATTGAGCTCAGGAGTATGTCGATGCCTTTCCGATACTCCAGCCGCCCCACGAATAGGACGCGACGTCCAAACGTTCTCTCCAGACGACCGTCGGCTCGGTCAGCCAAACCTCTCAATACGACGCGCGTACGCCCCTTATCGATTTCTACATTATACTCAGTTTCAATTTGTCGAATAATGCCATTGCTATTGGCATAGAACGCATCGGCCGCCATCAAGATCCGCCGTTCCCATCGACAAATCGGAACGATAGTCTGTTCCATTGTGTTAGAATTGGACAGCCAAGCAGGGTGCATAGAGGCGGCCACAAGCATAGGAGTGTTTAGGGAAACAACCACACGAGTCGACCCGTCCATCAGCGCTGCTAGTGACTCGCAGTCCCAGTCAGGAGCATGAACAATGTCGACGGGCTCAAACTCCTGAATTCGTTTCACCTCCTTCATGAAGGTTTGGCTTGAGTCCCAGATGTGCTGAGGTACGCCACTAGGGCAACCGTCTTGATGCTCAACCTTAAGTCGATGCACCCAGACATCGCCTTCCAAGTCTACAGTACTGTGGTCCTTACTTCTGGTGAGGACATGGATCTTGCAGCCGCGCGCTGTCAATTCCTGTGCAATTTCGTAGACAAAGCGCGCAATCCCATCCACCGGCCCCGGCGGATACTGTGTTGAGAAGAAGCAAATTGTTAGGTGCTGCTCTTTCCAGAACGTTGGAGCAAACTTCCTATAAAGGCCCTCCGTCGCCAAATCGCGGCTAAGCAGCCCGAGCTTTGGAGCAAGCTGCGCCCGAGCAATTCCGTCCCGCGTTGCACGAACTACATCCAGTTCGAATGTCTCAAGAGCTTCAGCAGGTAATAGGCCGTGCTCAGTACACCAACGAACATCGCCCCTATTGTGCTCAACGAATCGTTGAATGGCTGCCATTGCCTCGATACTTCCGGTCGCAGGCGCGCCATGGCGAAACGCAAAGTACGCTTGGTTTTTCAGGATTTCGTAGCGGTTCCGCACAACTCGACGATGGTCTCGCAGAGAACTAGGTGCGAATTTGTGATAGACAAATGCACCTTCCGCGAACTTGATGGCATAGCCTCGATCAACAATACGTAGGCACAAGTCGGTTTCATCAAGATAGTAGGCATACTCTTCATCGAAGCCACCAACTTCCAAAAGAGCTTGCCGTCGGAATGTAGAATTGGTGCCCAGTAAGGCTACGTACTTCGTACTACCTGGAAAATTGTAAAGGAGTGTTGGATCAACTTCTAAATTTGACTCAGCGCCACCGAATCGATCAGCGAGAATATACTTGGTCTGAAACTGGTAGCCTGTATGGTCGTAGACCATGCCGCCAACCGCTCCAATGTCGTCTCGATCATAAGCGCCGACAATTCTTTGCAGCCACTGCGGATCTGGCACAGCGTCATCATCAATGAATGCAACGACATCTCCGCTCGCAGCAGCTATTCCAATGTTTCGTGAAACGGATAGGTTTGGCTGCTCGCAGTTGTAAAGGCGAACGTCGTTTCTCCATTGCGTCAGCAACTCATCGGTACCATCTACTGATGGACCGTTAACAACGACGACTTCGAAGTTACGATATCGTTGATGCCGGAGGGAACGCAGCGTTTTGTCCAACATATCGCGGCGATTGAGTGTGTTGATGACTACACTGACCTTCACTACTCGCCCCCTACTTGTTCTTCGCCTGATCGTTCGCAATCACGCTAGTTCGCTTCAACAATCGAAAATCTGCGTTCATACGTGACAGTGCGTCCAATAGCTGAACCCAAATTTCTGCATCTTGTTTTAGTGTGTCGGACAGCATGGCTACTTCGCGTTCTTTTTCGGCAAGTCGATTTCGAAGCTGAGCAACCTCGGCTTTTAGGGAAGCGACATCATCCATTTTTGCAATCCATGTCTTACAGCTGGTCGCGGAGTTCCATACGGTTAGCTGCGTCAATCGCGTTGCGAATCGCGTTTACGAGAAAATCTCGTTTAGCGCTGCCATCAACAACCCGATCATCCGTAGCATCAATCACTGCTGGCTGTTTTACAGGGTGAGCCTTATGCGAATTAATGGCGTTGTCAAAAAACAGAAGAAATTGAGCGGCAACAGAGCGCTTCGAGTATTTCTGAGCAAAGTCGATCGCCTTTCGCTCAAATGTCATAACGTCAATGGGACCAGAATCAGTCTCATACAGCCTTTGCCCCCAAGGCTTAGAGAACTGTTTAACGAACCTGACGATAGATTCCCCTAAACGGCCAGCATCTCCGGTTGGAACGAGGTCACTCAACCCACCGGCGATATAGCGCAAATTACCTGCGTCATAAGATATTACATAGCAGCCACGGCTCAGAGCTTCAGCAATAGGCAAACAAAATCCTTCATGATAGGATGGCAATATCAAACAGTGAGCTTCATTAAATCGACAAAGAAGGTCCCTTTCGCTAAGCTCGCCCTCGACTGATACTAGCGCGTCCAAATCGTTGCGCCTGATGAAGCTTAGAACTTCATTGGCATACTCTCGATCAGAATAGCGCTGGGTACCTACGAGCTTCAAAGCAAAGTTCGCATTGCCAGAATCTCTTGCGTAAGCGACTGCCTGCAAAAGATCCATAATACCCTTCTGCTTGACGAAGCGGCCCACATACAAGAGGTGTGCTGGCCCCGTTTGTGGCCTACAATTTGAAGAGCCTTCGCCGATGATGATTGGTGGATAAAGTATGCCTATCTGATCAATGGGATAGCCCAAATCAGTGAGGTCGTTCCTGGTAAATTCGCTGTTGCACCATACAAAGTCAGAGCAGAATAAATTCGATCTTTGCCTCTCAGACATAACGGTTACGGAGTGTCGACTGGTATTAGGAAATAACGCCGAGGGAGTAATGTTGTGAAAGTATGTGACTTTCTTCTGCCAAGGCTTGGCCGCCAAAATCAAATCGAAGATTGTGTTGTGAATACCGAAGTCAAATAATAAAATATCAGACTCTTGGTAATGGTGGCTCCTGAGCACATCAGCAGGGCTATTTACCACCACAATACGCGGGTCATCGTAGTCGGTAGCTGTCACGAAAATGCGTATATCAACGGCATTTCTATATGCCAGTGATAGCGTCACAATTCGTTCCCAGAGATTGAGCGACACGCCATCGCGCCGATAGAGAATGCCGTTCAAGAAGGAAACCTTGAGAGGCTTGAGTACGCTCATGCTAGTTCCTTAGTCGCGCTCTATCGTTATCGGGGACGCACCAAACCTTTGCAGTGGCTTGGCTTACCACCGAAACGCAATCTATTGCACTAACTACTCTATCAAACTCCGCGCTGGTATGAATTTCTACTTGAAGGCCCAAGAAGCGCGACAACAAAAACTTGCGAATAACGATGAAGGCTACACCAAACACCTAAACTGTCATCAGAACAGCATGTCTGGATCATACGTAGATCAACCAGCACAAAAGTACGTTGAAATCGAAATGACATTTGCCACCTAGGAAACTCCCAAAGCTAGCCCAAGGCTACTGACGACAGAACGACAACCCTCGCCAGCAACATAGAGGCCCACATAGGGACACTCGCTGGGCGATCGGCGGATCACCTAATTTGAGAGCCGTGCTCACGAACTCCAACGAAGATCAGCCAGGCGATCAACATCAAAAGAAGATTCGCGACAAATACCGTTAGCACGCTACGCAACCGCTTCGGTTGGGTAGAATAGTCAGCCAGATTGGGTTCAACAACTCTCTCCAGATACAGCAGCTGTTTCGCGGCTTCCGCCTTCGCCCGCACGAGATCTGCCTCATTGGTGCTCAACATCTTGTTGGCAAATTCGCGCTCAAGTACGAAGTGCTCGTAGGCGGCGATCCGCTCGGCTAAGCCGTCTGAACTGCGCGCGACACGCGTTCGCTCCGACGTGATCTGCTCGTCAAGAGCGATTGCCTTGCGCTCGAGAATCGGAACCTGCGGCCCGGTTGACGAGTTCATCTTTGCTTCGGCGATCTGCGCACGCGTCGTGGCGAGCTCCGCCGAGAGCTTGGCAATGAGCTCAGCCAGCGCCACAGCGTTGCGCGCCGGATCAATAAGAAGCTCCTTGTTTCTGAACGCTGTCAAAGCGGCCTGAGCGGCGATAACCCGGCTCTGGGCTTCGATCACCTCGGCTTCGGCTCGCCCCACAGCATCGCGCAGAAGCCGCTCATTGAGGCGATTGACTAATCCTTCGCCTAGCTGCAGGAGTGTATCGGCGATCTCCTTGGCATTTTCCGCCGAGAAAGCCCGCGCCTTCAAGGTCGATATCCCTGTCTTGTCAGTATGAACCACGGACACCATGGTCTGGAAATATTTGTAAAATCGCTCTTCGCGCGGACCATAGAGAAACGACGGATAGCCGGCGATAATGTCGAGCGCGTCCGTCTTGAACATTCCCCGCAAAGGCAGATGTTGCTGCAACTCGCGCACTGCATCGCGCGACGTCATGAAATCTTGCACGATATAGGAGTCGTCCTGCGACCGCTGCAAGCCGAGCTGGACCAGGAACGACAAGCCCCCCAAGCTGTCCGGGCGCTGAGCCGAACGGACCACGAACTTGGCTTCCGATTCATACTGATCCGAAGCCAAGAAGAAGAAGTAAATTGCCGAAAGTAGCGTCGGCAAGAACAGAATCAGCCACGCCCGGCGACGCACCCAGAGGGGAAGTTCGACCTGAGAGAGCCGGCGCCAGACCTTGGCCACGGTCTGGCCAGCAGTCTCAATAACGTGACGAGCGCCGGTAGGAAAAGTTAGAAATCTGGACAGCATGCCAGAGTACTATAATCGCGCCTTTTCAGCCGCGATACGGGGACCTCCTGTGGCAGGGTGCTCGCGCCCGCCCCCCTAACTTCGGCCATCGACTTCTGAAGCATCATGAGTAATATCGTTGCCTAGAATTAGGTCCCCGATGCCCGACGCTACGGAATTTGCCACCTACGCTCGCCTGCTGCGGTTAACGCCGGTTTCGGACGTCCAGCTGGCGCCAGCTGTCGTTTCTATCGAAACGCCAACCACCGCGGCGCACCACAAGCGTCGCCTCAAGCTTAGAGGCATCGTTTCCTTCCTCCTGTTGGTCGTACTGCCAACCTGTTTGGCCGTGACCTATTTCGCCTTTTTCTCCGCCGATCGCTACGAGTCGGAAGCTCGCTTCATCCTCCGTTCACCCGGCCGTACCATCTCTGCCCAACTGCCGAACATCCTCCAGGCCGCCGGCATCGCTCGCGCCAGCGACGACGGCTACATCGTGCGCGAATTTCTCGAGTCGCGCGATGCCATGGAAGTGCTGGAGAAGCACGCTGACTTGAAGGCCGCCTATGCCGCCGGTGGCTACGACGTCATCTGGACGTTCCCCAACTTCTTTACGTCCAAAACGGAAGAGGGCCTGTACTGGCACTATCAACGGATGATGTCAGCCGACTTTGACAGTACGACTGGCGTAAGCACCCTGAAGGTGCAAGCCTTCGCACCAGAGCCCGCACAACGGCTGGCGGCAGCGCTTCTGCAATCCGCCGAGAGCCTGGTCAATCGCCTCAACGAGCGGGCTCGCCAGGACGCGATCAAGGTAGCCGATGTCGAAGTGGAGCGCATGAAGGCGCGGGCGCTAGCGGCACAGACGGCGCTGACAGCATTTCGTGAACGAGAGCGGCTGGTCGATCCCAGCCAAATCACGCTCGCCGTTCTGGAGACCATCGCCCGGCTCTCGGTGGAGGCAGCCACCCTTAGCGTGCAAATCGGGGAGCTTGAGAGGACGTCGCGCAACAGCCCGCAGATCACGCCATTGCGCAGCCGCAGAAGCGCGATTGAGGCGCAGATCGCCACCGAACGTCACCGTTTGGCCGGCGACGCGCAGGCCATTGCGCCGCGGATCGCCGAGTACGAGCGGCTGATGTTGGAGCGCGAGTTCGCGGCCAAGGCGCTGATCACCGCGATGACCGCATTGGAAACAGCAAAAGTCGAGGCGCAGCGCCAGCAGGTCTATCTGGAGAAGGTCGCTACCCCAGTTCGGCCAGACTATCCCGCTTACCCCTGGCGCGTCGTCTGGTGCTTAGTCACACTGTTCGCCGGCTACATGACGTGGCGGATTTGGCGCATCCTGGTTAAGGATGCCTCAGAACATGCAAAACCTTGACGCCACAAAGCTGGACGGATTCACGCACAGCGGCCTAGCCGAAACGCCAATTGCCGAACGGTGCGTCGAAGCCTTCAACATCGTGAAGGTCTTCGAGGGCGACCATGGGACGGTACGGGCTCTGAACGGCGTTTCGTTTCGCGTCGGCGCAGGTGAACGGATCGGCATCCTAGGTGGCAACGGCTCAGGCAAGTCGACGCTGATCCGCGTACTAGCCGGTGTGCTGCAGCCGACCTCGGGTGAGGTCCGGCGCGGCCTCAGCCTTTCTTGGCCCTTGGCACTGGGCGGCGGATTCGAGGGCCAACTCACCGGCTACGACAATGTGCGGTTCCTGAGCCAACTCTATGGTCTGCCGTTCCGCGAAACGTTCGACTATGTCGCTGAATTCTCGGAACTGGGTCGGCACATGTACATGCCGGTGCGGTACTACTCCGATGGCATGCGTATGCGATTGGCGTTCGCGCTATCGCTGTCGATGAATTTCGAATGTTACCTGATCGACGAGGTCATCCTGGTCGGTGACCGGCGCTTCCAACTGAAGTGTCATGACGAGCTATTCGGTAAGCGCAGCTCCTGCGGCATGATTATGGCCGTGCATGATGCCGGCGTGATCAAGGAATTTTGCCAGAGTGCCCTGATCCTCAAGGGCGGACGCGGGCGCGTGCTGAGCGACCTTTCGTTGGCTGAGCGCATCTACGGGACCCTTTAGACACGAGCCGGGCCTGGCGCTCACGCTGTGATCGGCAGCGGCTGCTCCAATCTGATCTCGATCAGCGACGCGAGGCCTTCCAAGGCCGAATCTTGGCTGACGAGGCGAAATTCTACAGGATGGAAGGGGTTAGTAACCTCGAAAGCAAGCTCCAGGGTAAAAATACCGCCTTGCTTGACCTCGAAAAAGCCGCGGGTGATGCCGGCGTCGGTATCCGCTTCTAGGATGAACGGCATGCTGCCGATATCTGCACTGAAACCGAGATAGGCTGTCGCCCGCCAGCGACCGCTGGGCAGTGGCATGTATGGTCCGTAGGCTAGGATGCGCCCTCGTCCAGCAAGCTCGACAGTCGCTGGCAAACCTTCCCCCGGCGCATCGCCATACAGGAAGCAGTCGCGCGGCCAAGCCACCACGATTGAGGCCGGATGCTCTGCCGCGGCGAGTAGCGGCGCAAGGTAAGTCCGCAGGAGCGATGGTGATGGCGCCGGCGATGCTGAGGCCGCAGCACTCCTGTCTCCTGCGACCGCTAAGATCGGCAAAGGCTCAGCGAGCGGCAGGACGTCAGAAGGATTCACTCCCACTAACTCAGCAATCAGCCGCGGCCATTCCGCTTCTTCCGTCGGACGCAAGGGCAACGTCTGAAGAATGCGGCGCGCCAGTTCAATGGCCAGGATGGCCTTCTGTGCCTCATGGCGCACAGTGTCGGTGGAAACATCGGCTGGTGCATCGCCGTTCGAAAAAGGTGCCTGCTGTGCCAAGATGAGAATGTCTGTCGGCGCGACGTCCAGCGCCGCGAGGACATCATGCGGCACTAACCCGTCCACGATGACGATCTCCGGCTTCGCAGCCGAGACGTCGGACACCTTGCCGAGAAAGGCGCGGGCCCACGTCCCCGCGGGACCACTGCCCAATAGGAAGATCTTCATGCCGTGCAACCAGCGACGGATGGCACGCACACGGTACACGCACTCAAATACGCCCCCACCTCATTCATCCTTGGCTCGCGGGCTCTTCGATGGCATCAAGTCTACTATCGGCTTGGACGGTATTGCGACAAAGCCTTTTTGCGCCTTGCCTGGTTTCGGCCACAGTCGACGCGGGATCTGCCGTCCCGTATGGAGTCATCGAACCAACATCCATCGAGCGTCTGCGTCGTTGTCCAAGCCGTCCGTCCCCCCTCTTACCTCCATGGAAATCTTCAGAAGCGCGGAGCTGCTGGTAAAGGGCCTACGGCGGCACGCTAGCGCCTGCCGCATCGTGACTTTCGAGTCCTACACCGACAACCGCACGCTCGATCGCCCCGGTTTCGGCGAAGTCTTCTTCGACGCGAGCGGCATCGACGCGATTCATATCGTCCCGCGCAACAACGATTGGTACCAGTATCCGGAGATCGACGAGGCCTGCCGCCGGGTTCGCGCGTTGACAGCCCCCTATCCCCATGTCGTCGCCTACGGCCAGAGCATGGGCGGCTATGGCACGATCCGGCTGGGCGGCCGCGTCGGCGCCCAGGTGGCACTGGCCATCTCGCCGCAGTTCTCCATCGATCCAGGCGTTGCTTCCTTCGAACCGCGCTGGGCCGGTGATTCGGCTCGCATCGATTTTGCTATCGAGCGGAGGGCCACGCACCCCTTCGTCGCCAAGGCCTATATCGTCTACGATCCGCACGACCTCGATGCGCGGCATGTCGAACTCTATCGGCCGCATACCGAGATCGTCGATATTGGGCTGCCCAATTGCGGCCATCCTGCCTCGGGCTTCGTGGTCGATACTGGGATATTGCAGGAGGCTATCCTCGATCTGTGTCGCGGCACGTTCAATATCTCGGCGTTGCACGCCAAAGCGCGCCCAGCCCATCATACTTCGCCGATCCTGTACGCCAACCTTGCCGCGCGCCATCGTCACTTGCCACGCCGGATAAGGCTGTCGGCCAAGGCAAGCGCCTTATCACCAAGTGACCCGTCCCTGCTAGGACAGTACGCCTTCACCCTGGCAACACAATGAGCAGTTCGACGAGGCTTTGGCGGTCTTCGAGGCGGCGCGTGCCGACGGCTCGATCAATGCCCAGATGCGCTATTGGGAAAGCGAGGTCCATTTGCTGCATGGCGATCTCGCCAAAGCTATTGCGATCGCCGAGGAGGCGTTCGCCCTGGAACCAGAAGCCTCCGTCTTCGTCGATCGTGTCCAGAAGTTGAAAGTCCTTGAGCAGCCTGCAAAGCCGCCGTTGCTTCCCGCCGAGCCGTCAATTGGGGCGCGGCTACACACCCTGCTGCAAAAGCCACTCAGGTTCGGCGCCAAGAAGGCGTAGCCTCTGTCGCCTTTGCGTGGACCAGGGAGCCTCGCCTATTTCGGCTCGCCGAGTCGAAACACCGCCAGTTGCTTCACAGCCATCACGAAGCCCGTTCCAGCATAGAGGCGCAGCTCGAAGCGGTCGATCGACTGCTGCAGAGCATGGGAAATCCGGATCAGGCCGCGCTGCAGCTCCCATTCGAAGCAGCGGCGCAGATAGAAATCGCGATGGCCGCCCGCCCGCGCTAGGTCGACGGTTACCATGCCCCGACCACGAGCTTCGAGATCGAAGGAAAGTTCGAAGCGGAAGAGTCCTGGCGGCAGCGAGATATGTGGCCCATAGAGGATCCGGCGGCCCTCGTCAGGCACTTTAGAGATACGCAGCAGATCCTTGTCGCGTGTACCATATTCCGACTGCAGCCGCGGATCCGAGCCGGGTATGACCAGCGGCGTGAAGGCACTCCCTTGCGGACTTTCGAGGCCGTCGCGCGTCAAGCCGGCGCCTTCCATCGCTATCTCGTTGCCGCCGAGACCGCGACCACCGTCGCCGCCGCACCGACGAAGCCGATCAGCACGTTGATCACCTTCTGCATCTCTGCCGCCGGCGCGGTCGAGACAAAGAGGATGTCCTTGTTGCGGATCGGAAAGCGCCGCGCCATGAAGAAGCCGTTGGGGTCGCGCATGTTGACACGATAGATCACCGGCACCTGTGGCAACGCCCCCGGATCGGGGCGGCGGAAGCCGAGTTGATCATATTCCTCCGGTCGCTCGTAGCGGATCACGAAGACGCCGCCGGGGTCGGCACGCGTGTCGCTGAGACCGCCGGCCCGGGCGATGGCCTGATCGAGCGTGATGCCGATCGAGTCGAAAGGCACCACGGAGTTCTGGCCGGTCGCGCCGGCCGACGTGAAGGTCTGCGGCTCCTTGGCGACGCTGATGACATCGCCGGGCTTCACGAAGACATTCTCCGACGGGTTGGTGAGGAGCGCCTGCATGGGAATGCGCACCGATTGGCGGCCGCGCACCAAGGTGACGAAGGTCTCATGTGCCGCAGCCCTGGTGCCGCCCGCACTTGCCACCACGTCGAGGATGCGATCGCCGCGCGTCGTGAGCGGCACGCGCGCGCCGCCTGTCACCTCGCCCACGACGGTGACGGTGTTGGCGACGTTCCTGGTCACGGTGACCAGCGCCTGAGGCTCGATTGCCTTGCCGGTCAGGGCCGCGACGACAGCCTGCTCGACTTGCTGGGGTGTGCGATCCCTGACCTGGACACGGCCGGCATAGGGCACGGTGATCGCACCGTCCGGTCCCACGACCTGTTCGGGAATTGTTGCCGTGCGCGAGCCGCTTCCGGTCATCTGTGCGTTGGCCGGGGCCGAGAACAGCCCGCCCGCCGCCGCCTCCCAGATGGTCACCTGGACATAGTCGCCCTGACCGATTGCCTGCGTGGCCGTCGCCCCCTGCTTGCCGAAGGTCCCCTGCAGGGAAACCGCCGACCAGCTCTCCATCTTGGCGACGACATTGGGATCGACGTCGATCAGGGCAAAGCGGGTCTCTCCCGTGGAGGTCGGCTTGGAGGCCGCCGTCACTTCGCCGGCGGTCGGCCCCGCCCCGGGCAAGCCGGAGCAGGACGTCAACGACGACACGGCCATCGAGGCCGACACGACGAGACCCACGCCCTTGCGAAAGACACGTGCGTAAACTGCGTGCCCCGATACTTCCACCGATGCCCCGAGGCCCGATACGTTTCTGTCCAATGCCATCACGGGCCGGACGTTAGGCGAATATCCGTGAAGTTCCTAGGCTGGGGGCTGTGAATCCAGCAAAGTTGTCGCAGACAGTCCAGTTCAGCCCCGGTTGACCTGGGGCCAGGCCGGCTACCGGTTCTGCTGGCCATCTCCGCCGACCAGGCCATCGTCGAGGGAGCTGCTTTCTAGCCCCAGATGCCTGTGGCCCACACCCTCCAGGAGCGTCTCTCTGAATTTCGCCGCCTCTTCTTCGGTGAACTCCACGGGCCGCCGACCGGCCATCATCTCTTCCAGTGACCTTGGGGCCGATAGAATGCTCTGAACGAACTGCAGGGTTTTCAGGTCGCCTTTCGAGCACACACGCACGACCATGGCCTCGAACAGCGTCATCCTGACCGTCTTGTCGCCGACTCGGGCTGTCACCTCGCGATCGAGATGTCGCTCGAGAGCCTCTCTTAAGCTTGGGCGGCCAAGTCCCTTCGGGCGGCCCGAGGGGTTGCCAGATTTTCCTTTCTGGAACCGCGTGGCCTTTGGTGGTTTGCCATAGCCGATGGCCTCGGGCTGCAGCTCCGAGGGTTCGTTGTTCATTTCGCTCATATTAGCCTCATTTATGCGGCGTCAGCCTGTCGTCGCAGCATTCCGGCCTTCTCAGCGAAGGTCTGGCCGCTCTCGACATGGACTGCCCTCAGCCCCGAGAGCGCCTGCCAGCGCTCAATCGCGACATCGACGTTATGTGGGTCCGCCTCAATGCCACGCCCAATGCGCCCCGCCTTCTCGGCTGCAAGTAGCGTCGTACCAATCCCGAGGAACGGATCCAGGATCGCGCCACCGACTGCCGAACGAGCCGTCAGCGCGTCCACGACCATAGCCAGGGGCTTCACCATCGAATGCGCCCGGGCCTTGGCGGTGCGCCCCGACTGCTCCGTCTTCACGGCAGGATAGTCCCAGACATTGGTGCGCGGCCGTCTGCCCTTGCTTGGCGGCATCCTACCAATGAGCGGCGCCGAACCGACCTTGAACACGAATATCAGTTCGTGCGCGGACTGCTCGGGGCTATCGACGCCAGCACCGCTCCTGGTCCAGACACAGAGATCTTCCTGCGCGCTGTAGATTCCTTCGGCGGCGGCCAAGACCTGCTTCGTCCGTCGCCAATCCGTGCAGAATTCGTGGATCGCGCCGTCAACGCTGTAGCGAGCTGCAAGGCTCATGACCCGTGCCAGGGACTGCGAGACGTTGCGATGATCGGCATCCCCACCAGGCAAAGTCGTAAACACCAGCTGCACGAGCTGCTGTCCCAGAAGCCTCTCGTAGGAGGCATCCTCCAATGCATTGCCGCACAGGAGGCGGTGCTCCCCGAGCTTCCAGACATCGCCGATGGCGCTAACGGCCGGCAGATGCCGCTTCGGTTCGGGGACGAACTCCGCTTTCCCTGTCTTCTTGGATGGGCGAATTGCCGGCGCCGTCATCTGCTCAAGGTCGAACGCATCGAAGCCTGTCACCTCGACGTCAAAATCGAATTCGAAGAGTTCCTTGAGCTCGGCGGCCAGTGCATCCTCATTCCATTCGGCCAACTCGGCCAATCGGTTATCGGCCAACATGAAGGCGCGCTGCTGCGCCGGCGTTAGGTGCTTGACGGGAATGGTCGGCACGCGCGGCATGCCGAGACGCAGAGCCGCTTGAAGGCGGCCATGGCCCGACAGGACCGTCCCTTCGCCATCGACGACGATCGGTCCAACCCAGCCGAATGTGCGTATGCTTTCGGCGATCTGCACGATTTGCCCGGTACTGTGAACGCGCGCGTTGCGTTCGTTTGGCTTGAGATCGCGGACTGCACGCATCTCAATCATCGGCATGAACGGGTTTGCGGCTCCCTTGAGTGAGGCCGACTCGGCAGCAGCCTCGCTGGCGTTTTGGCTGTAGAGCCTTCGCGCCTTCCATTTTCTCACCTTGTCCATAACGACACCTCGTGCAGACTTCTCGAGCAGGCCCCTCAGTCGTGAGAGGCCGTCACCCGCACCTGCAAGGCGCCGGGTCGACGAAGGACACACTAGGAGGCTGGTAGACGGCCGCTAGATTGCGCCGCCGAGGTGGTTCGCTTTTGACCATGCCCTGGTTCGAGAGCGGCGAATGCCAGGAGGATCAGGGATTTCCCTGAATAGAGGTCAGGCAAGCCTGTTCTCTCGCCCGAGAATCCCTGTTCCTGCCAATCAGATTTCCCTGCCTCACTCGCCAACCACATGATCCGGCAGCCCTCAAATAGGCTGTTTGGAGCGCAATTCGCCGCCCAACGCCCACACGAAGCATTCAATATTCCCTGATAATTCCCTGTTAGCAGGGAATTTCTGCCCGAGGCCGAAGCACCAGGGGAACCGATCCAGCATCCCGCGAAGTTGTCGCAGACACTCTCTTCCTCCAAATGTCTGCTTGGGCGCGCGTTCAGACGGCGCAGGCCTGTCGCCAACCGAGAGAAGCCAGGACTTTGCCAGACACCCTTCCGATCACGACGCTGGCGAGTGCTGCCCTGTGGACGCTCGGCGTAGGCTGGCTGCTCGGCACCCTGGGTATGGCCTTGCTGCAGCCGCTGAAGCGTTTGCGCCGGAACGGAGCGGTCCTATCCTCGTCTGCCGTTCCTGTCTCCGTCATCGTGCCGGTAAGCTCGCCCGCACCTGCCTTGCCGCAGTGCGCCGCGTCGCTGGCCGCGCTCGATCATCCGACGGTCGAAATCATCCTGTGCTGTGCCGAAACCGATCCGGCCGCCGCCGCCGCCATCGAAGCCGCCGTGCAACGCCATCCGGCATTGCAGAGCCGCGTCGTCGTGCCGGCCCCTCTCCGCAACCCCAAATCCGCGCTGCTGGCGGCGGCCGTGCCGCTGGCCGCTCACGATCTGCTGCTGCTCAGCGACGACAATGTCGTCGCCTCGCCGCAACGGATCGCGCAACACCTGGCCGTTCGCGCAGCGGGCCATGGCCTGGTCTCCGCCTGCGCCCTGGGCGAGGCGGCGGCGTCCTTCTGGGGCGAGGTCGATGCGGCCTTCATGA
This sequence comes from Reyranella massiliensis 521, assembly GCF_000312425.1. Lineage (GTDB taxonomy): Bacteria > Pseudomonadota > Alphaproteobacteria > Reyranellales > Reyranellaceae > Reyranella > Reyranella massiliensis. Next base: position 3,566,920 of record NZ_HE997181.1, read on the forward strand.
ACGGGCAGTTCGCCCGCCTGCAACGTGCCGGCGACGCCGTGGGCCTTTCCTTCAGCACCGGCAAGTCGATGCTGGTGTCGCGGCAGGACCTGCTGGCCAGCGGCGGTTTCGCGCCGTCGGGCGACACGATGTGCGAGGATGCCGTGGTGCAGCGCCAGCTCGTCCAGGCCGGCCAGCGGGTGGCGCTCACGGCGGAGCCGGTGCGCCAGCCGATCGGCCGGCGCGACTTCGGCGAGGTCTGGCATCGCCATCTGCGCTGGGCGACCTGCCGGCGACAGTTTGCGCCTCTGCTCTTCGGCCTTGAGTTGGTCACTTCCGCACCCGTGGCGGTGCTGGCGGGCGGGGTGGCAGCGGGATCGCTGGGGTTCGGGTTCGTCGGCGGCGCCGGGACGACGGCGATCCTGTTCCTTGGTGCGGAATGGGCCTTCTTGCGACTGGCCGGCTGGCCTGCCGGGCGGGCTTTCCCCTTCGTCTGGGCGGCGCGCGAAGCGCTGGCGCCGGCGCTTTGGCTGGCTGCGTTGCTGCCGCGCCGGCGGACTTACTGGCGGAACCGGCCGGTGCCGCTGCGGCGATAGGTCGGCAACACGGCGCCAGCGATCAATCGAATTGCATACCAGAGACCGCATAGCCGCACACCGGCACACCGCGCCTCGGCAATTTCGGCAGCGGTTGGAAAGCCTCGGTATCGGCCCGCGGCCGGCGGGCTGACGGTCCGTTTGGAGGCAATGTCCTCCAGTGCCTCTCCCAGTGCGCCTGCCCCGGCCAGAAAGAGATCGGTATTGATCTCGGCCACAGACTTGCGGGCATCGATCGGCCGCTCGGCCTGACGGAGGATCGACCCGGCGTCGATCCGGGCATCCTCGATGCGATGGACGGTGGCCCCACTCGTGGTGCGCCCCTCCGCCAAGGCCCAGAAGACCGGACAGGGGCCCCGCAAGTCGGGCAGCAACGAGGGATGGATGTTGATGGCTCCGAGGCGCGGGATCGTGATGGCAGACGGCTGCAGGATCTGATCAAAGTTCACGACGACCAGCACATCCGGCGCATAGGCGCGCAGGCGATCCAGGGTCTCCGCTCCATTGATGTCGCCCGTCTCCACCAGCGTCGCGCCATGGCGCCGAGCCAACGCTGGCAAGGTTTCGAGCGCAGGCCTGCCCAGAAAACGCAACAGTCGGGCAACTACCGCCACGACCTGGGCCGAGATCAGGTCGAAGCCCAGCCAGAACGTCATGCGGATGCCGGATTTGCGGACGCTGGCGGCCAGCTGATCGAAGAACCCGCCATGGGCCGTATCGAAGCGGCGCGAGATGAGCACAAGACCGATGCGGTCGCCGAACGAGTCGAAGATGCGATTGAGCGCCGGTACGCAGGTCAGGCTCTCCAGGTGGCAGAGGACAATGCGTTGCACATCAAGTGCATCTGGGGATTTCTTCAGTTCTGTGACGCTCATTGTGCAGTGCAGCAGTTGCAGGAAATTGCCACCCCCAGTATGGTGAATGTCAGCCCGCGGCTGAACTGAATTGGTTGAAGACAAAGATTGATCATCAAGTCGTTCGCGAGTGCCGACTCATAAGGTGGAGAGGGGCGACTGGCGTTCGGTTGGGGGGCATTGAACGTCGATGACGGTGCATGACGAAGTCGCGATCGTTGGCTATGCCGGCCGCCTGCCCGGTGCAAAGAATGCCGAAGGTTTCTGGCGTCTGCTGCGGGACAATCGCTCTGCGATAAGCTGGATCACACCGGACCGCTTCCCGACTGCCTCCTATTACCACCCGTCGACCGACCAGCCGGGTCGTGCCTACACCTTCGCTGCCGGCCTGATCGACGATGTCTGGGGCTTCGACGCCTCGGCCTTCGGCATGAGCCCGCGCGAGGCCGAACAGGTCGATCCCCAGCAGCGCCACCTGTTGGAGGTCACACACGACGCTCTGGCGCATGCCGGCATCCGTCCGTCGAAGATCGCCGGCACCCATACCGGCGTCTATGTCGGCGCCTCGTCGGTCGACTATGGCGCACGCTTCTTCGCCGATCCGTCTGCGGCCGACGTCCACATGATGACGGGCAATACGCTCAGCATCGTCTCCAATCGGCTTTCCTACAGTCTCGACCTGCACGGTCCCAGCTTCACGGTCGATACGGCCTGCTCGTCGTCGCTGGTGGCGCTCTCGCTGGCAGCGGACGCCATCCGCAACGGGACGGTCGAAACGGCCATCGTCGGCGGCGTCAACCTGCTGCTCTCGCCCTTCTCGTTCGTCGGCTTCTCCCGCGCCTCGATGCTGTCGCCGACCGGCCGCTGCCGGCCGTTCGACGCGGCCGCTGACGGCTATGTCCGGGCCGAGGGCGCGGTCGTGCTCGTCCTGCAGTCGATTGCCACCGCCCGCAAGGCGCGCAACCGAATCCATGCGACGATTGTCGGCTCGGCCATCGGACAGGACGGCCGGACGACCGGCCTTTCCCTGCCTTCGGCCGAATCGCAGCGTCGCCTGTTGGAGCAGGTCTACGGCGAGTTCGGCGTCGATCCTAGCGACCTCGCCTTCGTCGAGGCGCACGGCACCGGCACGCAGGCCGGCGATCCGCTGGAAGCCGATGCGCTGGGCAAGGGGCTGGCGCAGCGGCGCTCGCAGCCTCTGCCGATCGGCTCGGTGAAATCGAACATCGGCCATCTCGAACCCGCGTCGGGTCTGGCGGGGGTGCTGAAGTCGATCCTGGCGCTGAACCACGGCGTCCTGCCGGGCACGCTGCACCAAGTCTCGCCGAACGAGAACATCCCGCTGGACGAACTCAACCTCAAGGTGGTCGGCCAGAACTGGTCGCTGCCGGAACGCCGCGGTCCGTCGCTGGCCGGTGTGAATTCATTCGGCTTCGGCGGCACCAACGCCCACGTTATCCTGCGTGGCGAGGATACGTCGGTGAGCGTGGCGCACCCGAAGTCCGAGGCCGGTCCGCCGCCGCTGCTGCTGTCGGCGCACACGGCCGAGGCGCTGCCCGAATTGGCGCGTGCCTTCATCGAGCAGTGGCCGTCAGACAAGCGCCTGAGCGGCGACTTCATCGGCGCCGCCGCCCACCTGCGCGATCCCCTGCCGCATCGGCTGATCGTGCGCGGCAAGACCGCCGAGGAAACGAAGCATCATCTCGAACAGTTCGCCCAGGGCGAGCCGTCGCCCGTAGTCCAGAGCGGCCAGGCGCTCGGCACGAACCTGCCCGTTGCTTACATCTTCTCCGGCAACGGCTCGCAGTGGGTCGGTATGGGCCGAACCGCGTGGCACGCCAATCCGCGCTTCCGCGAGGCTCTGAAGGAAGTCGACGGCCACTTCTCCCGGCGCCAGAAGGAATCGCTGGTCGATCTGATGTTCGCCGACGATCTCGCGCAGAAGCTGCGTCAGGCGACCTATGCCCAGCCGCTGTTGCTGGCCCTGCAGATCGCCACGGTGCGCAGCTTCGAGGCGCTGGGCGTCACGCCTGTCGCAACGATGGGACACAGCGTCGGCGAAATCGCCGCCGCCTGGTGTGCGGGCGCGCTGAGCCTCGACCAGGCCATCGACGTCGTGATCGCCCGCAGCCGCCACCAGGAATCGGTGCGGCACTCCGGCGCCATGGCGGCCCTGATGCTGGGTGAGCGCGACGCCCGTCGCTTCCTCGCGTCGGCAAACGTGCCCGGCGTGGATATCGCGGCAATCAACAGCTGGCGCAGCGTCACCGTTTCGGGGCCGGTCAAGCAGATCGACCTGATGCTGACGGCGGCGTCGGACCTGCGCATCGGCGCCCGGCGACTCGACCTCGACTACCCCTTCCACAGCGCGCTGGTCGATCCGGTGCGGGCGCCGCTCCTGCGCGAACTGAAGGGCCTGAAGCCACTCAACGTGCGCCGCCGCTTCGTGTCGACGGTGACCGGTGGATTAGCGGACCGCGACATGCTCGGCCCCGAACATTGGTGGCTGAATGTCCGCGAGCCGGTGCATTTCGAGGCCGGCCTGAATTGCCTTCTGAAGGAAGGACTGCGCCTGTTCGTCGAGATCGGGCCCAAGCCGATCCTGGCCAGCTATCTCCGCGACACGATGCGCGAAGCCAATGTCCGTGGCGCTGTCGTCGAATCGCTGACCGAATCCCTGGAGCAGGACGACAGCGATCCGGTCGAGCGGGCCGTCTCCCGCCTGGTACTGCTGGGCGGACAGGTCGATCCTCAGCGCTTCTTCGGCCCGCCGCCGGTGGCCGCACTGCCCCTGCCGGCCTATCCGTGGCGGCATTCGCAGTTCAAGGTACGGCCGACCTCCGAAGCCGCCAGCACCTTCGCCGGACCGTCGCATGCGTTACTGGGCTCGCGGCCGCGCCAGGATGACTCGGCATGGTTCTCGACGATCGACCCGGCCCTGTTTCCATGGATGGCCGATCACAAGGTCGGCGGCCTCTCGGTCTTCCCGGCTGCCGGCTATGTCGAGGTGATGCTGGCGGTGGCGCGGGAACTCTATCCCGACGGCGCCATCGAACTGCGCGAATTCGACATCGTGCGCCCGCTGGTATTCGACGGCGCAGCGTCGTTCGAGACCTCGGTCCGGTTCGATCGCGAGACCGGCATGGCCGAATTTCTGTCCCGTCCGCGCAATGCTGCCCCCGAGTGGTCCATGAACGCGCGCGGCATCATCGGTCGCTCGCCGGCCGGCGAAGGCAAGGTGCCTGCCAAGGCCGACATGATGGGCACGGTGATCGTGCCGAAGGCCAAGGTCTATGACGTGTCGCGCGGATTGGGCTTCGACTACGGCCCGACCTTCCAGCGCATTCGCCATGTCTCCTTCCCCGAACCCAAGCTCGCCGTAGCGGCCCTCGAACCCGAGGAGACAACGGCGCTTGGCGGTCGCGTCATCGATCTCACGGCCCTCGACTCGGCATTCCATGCGCTGTTCGCGTCGGAGGAAGCCGGCGTCGCCGACATGCCGATGAAGCGCATGCTGCCGGTCCGCTTCGGCCGGGTGCGCGTCTTCGATCCGGGCGCCACGGCAACGCGCGCGATCGCCCGTACGCTGCGTCAATCGCTGACGTCGATGCTGGTCGATATCAATCTGCTGGACGAGACCGGCAAGGTCGTCGCCGTCGCCGAGTCGGTGCGGCTGATCGAGGCTCCCGTCGGGTTGGGCCCGGATCCGCGGTCCTTCACTTACCAGACGACCGCCTGGTCATTGGAACGCGCCGGCAAGCCGTCGATCGTGCATTTCCGCAATGGCGACGTTGCGACGCTCGACGGCGTGACCGACCCGGCGGCCCTCAGCGAGGCGCTGCTGCTGCTCGATGCCGGCTGCCTGCGCTCGGCCTGGAATGCCTTCCGCAACGGACCTGCAGCGCAGGACCTGCGCGAACTGCCGGCCGGACCGGAGGGCGAAGCCGACTGGGCGGCCCATCTTTGCTCGGCACTGCTCTGGCATCTCGAGACCAAGAATCTGGTGCTCGAGCAGCAGGGCGCCCCGGCGCTGGCCGAGACCTGCGACCTGCCGACGGTCGATTCGCTGGTACGTTCGCTGCTCGCCCGTCATCCGACGATGGCCACCGAGGCGGCGAGCCTGTCGCGCCTCGGCCAGATCATGGAACGGGTCGTGGTCGGCGACACCTCCGTGCAGGCCGAGCTCCAGTCTGCGCATTGGCGTCAGCTTGATACGGCGTCGCGACAGATCACCCTGCTTCGGCGGGCCGTATTCGACGAACTCTTCCAGGCCATCACGGCGCGGCCGGAAGGCCGGTTGCTGCGGCTGCTGCTGATCGGCGCCGAGCACGCGGTGCTCGCGGCCGAACTACTGCGCGGCGTTCCCGGCCTCGACATCGTCATAACCGACCTCGATCCGGATCGTCTCGATCAGGCGCGCGCCGCAATGGACGACGACGCCCAGTACGTTCGCTGCGTTCCCTGGACCGATCTCGAATCCTGGCCGGCGAGCACGTTCGACCTTGCCGCCGCTGTCGACGCCTTGAGCGAGATTGCCGCCTCAGGCGACGGGCTCGACCGCTTGCAGCGCGTTCTGCGTCCCGCAGCCCCACTGCTGGCCGGCGAACCGGCGCCCAGTCTCTTCTGGGATATCGTGCGCGGCATCCGCCCGAAATGGTGGGCGCGCTCGGCCAATTCCTCATTCCCCGTCGGCGCCTTGCTGACAGCGCGCGAATGGACGGACGAACTGGAGAGCGCAGGCTTCAACACCGTTTCGGGGAAGCCGGTCCTCGGCGACGAAAGCATCGGCGTCATCGTCCACGGTACCGCTGGCGCCGCCGACGGGGCGAGCGACCTGGTATCGGATCAGCCGGTGTTCACCTGGGAAGGCGACGATACGCCCAACCGCAAGGCGCTTCAGGCGGCCCTCCCGAACGCCGGCATCGGTGCTCCCGAGACGGCGACGACCGACGTGGCCTGGATCATCGATGCCAACCGGGCCGGCGCAACCGTGCCACAGATGAGCGCCTTGCTGTCGCGCATGGTCGACCGATGCCGGCGCCTGGGTGCGGCGCCGACGCGGCTCTGGCTGGTGGTGGACTTCGGTGAAAAGGCACCAGGACGTTCTCCCCTGGAGAGCCCGCTCTGGTGTGCCCTCACGGCGGCGATGCGCGTTGCGCAAAACGAATACGCCGCCCTCGAAATCCATTGCCTTGGCCTGGCGAGTACGCCGGCATCGGCGACCCTGCGGCGTGCGGCAGAGGAAATGGCCGCCCCGACCGACGAACGCGAGGTCTACTTCGACGGCCAGGAGCGCCTGGTCTTCCGCCTCACGCGCGGCGCAGCACCGCCAGCGCGGCGGCTGGAGCGCGGCGACGATGTTGCGCTGAAGCTGATCCCGCGCTCGAGCTCGAATCGGGGAGCCCTTGCCTGGTCGGCGACGCCGCGGCCCGTTCCGGGTCCCGGCGAGGTCGAAATCGAAGTGGAGGCGACCGGACTCAACTTCCGCGACGTCATGTGGAACCTCGGCCTCCTGCCGGAAGAAGCGCTTGAAGACGGCTATGCCGGCCCTGCGCTCGGTATGGAATGCGCCGGCACGATCAGCGCGGTGGGGCCCGAGATCATGGAATACGAAGTCGGCGACAAGGTCGTTGCCTTCGTGTCCGGCGGCTTCGCGAGCCACGTCGTGACGCCGGTCTTCTCGGTCAGCCCCCTGCCCGGCAATCTCACCTTCGAGGCGGCGGCGACGTTGCCTGTCGCCTTCCTCACCGCCTACTACTCGCTGGTTCACCTCGCCGGGCTGAAGCAAGGCGAGACCGTGCTGGTCCATGGCGGTGCCGGCGCCGTCGGTCTCGCCGCCCTTCAGGTCGCGCGCTTCTGCGGCGCCAAGGTCATCGCCACGGCCGGCAGCGACGAAAAGCGGGCTCTGCTGCGCGACCTCGGCGCCGACGTCGTGCTGAACTCCCGCACGCTCGCCTTCGCGGACGAGGTTTCGACCCACACGAATGGCCGCGGCGTCGACATCGTCCTGAATTCGCTGGCCGGCGAGGCGATGATCCGCTCGATGGACTGCCTGAGGCCGTTCGGCCGGTTCATCGAACTGGGCAAGCGCGACTTCTACGCCAACACGCATCTCGGCCTGCGGCCGTTCCGCCGCAACCTCAGCTACTTCGGCGTCGATGTCGACCAGCTCATCATCGAGCATCGCGACCTGACGCAGCGCCTGTTCGGCGAGCTGATCGAGCTGTTCGCGACCGGCGAATTCCAGCCCCTGCCGCATCGCATCTTCGGAGGCGAGCGCCTCGGCGATGCCTTCCGGCTGATGCAGCGCGCCGGACATATCGGCAAGATCGTCGTGACGCCTGCCCGGCAGGCAAGCGAAGACAGCCGCGCAACGGGGAGGTTCCCGGTCGATGCCGAGGGCGCTCACCTCGTGATCGGCGGCACCAGTGGCTTCGGCCTGGCGACGGCCGAGTGGCTGGCCGAGCGCGGCGCACGCCATCTCGTGCTGGCAAGCCGGTCCGGCCAGCTGGCCGACGGCGCTACCGCCCGTATCGAAGCGCTGCGGCGCAGCGGCGTCGAGGTCAGGACAGTCGCGCTCGACGTCACCGATGCCGGCGCCCTGCAACGCGGCGTCAAGAACATCGCCGGCCATCGGCCGCTCAAGGGCATCGCCCACGCCGCGATGGTGCTCGACGACCGCCTGATCGACGGCATGGATCAGGAAGCGATCACCAAGGTACTGCAACCGAAGATGGGCGGCGCGCTCAACATCGAAGCGCTGGCCTCCGAACTCCAGGCATCGGGACAGAAGCTCGACTATCTGTTGCTCTACTCGTCGGCGACGACGCTGCTGGGCAATCCGGGCCAGTTCAACTATGTCGCCGCCAACGGCTTCCTCGAAGGGCTGGCCCGCCAGGCCCAGCAGCGCGGCCTTCCCGCCCTGGCCGTCGCCTGGGGTGGCATCGAAGACACCGGCTACCTCGCCCGCAACATCTCGGCCAATACGAGCCTGAAGAAGCGCTTCGCCTCGAGCCTGATCGCGTCGCGCCCCGCGCTCGACGCGCTCGATCTCGCCTTCGATGCCGAGGGACAGCCGGCGATGGCGTTCCTCTCGATCGGACGGATCGACTGGGGCATGGCCAAGCGCGAGCTGGCGGTGACGCGCGCGCCGATGTTCGGCGCCGTGGTCCCGGCTGCCGGCACCCGCCAGACGACGGACTCGGCGGCAACGCTCGAGAAACTGCGTGGCATGACGGTCGATCAGGCGAGTGAGGCGCTCCTGGAAATCATCGTCGAGGAGATCGCCCGTGTCCTGCGCCTGCCGCCGAAGGAAATCGACCGGCATCGCGCCTTGGCCGAAATCGGCATGGACTCGCTGATGATGCTGGAGCTGCGGACCACCGTCGAAGAGTCGCTGCAGGTCGACCTGCCCATCATGTCGCTGGCCAACGGCATCACGCCGGTGGACGTCGCCCGACGGATCGCTACCCTGGTCGTAGGCGATGGTCCAAAGGAAGCGATGCCGGGCCAGCTCGCCGCCCTGTCGGCAAGCCATGTCGCCGCCGAAGCCGAATCGACAGACGTTGCTGATCGGCAGGCGGCGGTCCGCGCCGTGCTCGACCGCTCGCGTAACGTGGAAGGACTCTGATGACCGAAGGCGTCCGCCCTCCCGACGAAGCCCTCGATGTCGTAAACCGCGTCCGCCAGGCACTCGCCCAGCCCTCGGCGGGTACCGAACGCGCACCGCTCCGTCCCGCGCAAGTCGCCGCGGTGGAAGAGCGGCGGCGCTTCGATTTCGGTACCCTCCCGGAATACGAAATGCTGAAGCTGCAGAAGGCGGCAGGCGAGATCGCCGGTATCGAGAACCCCTTCTACCGGCTTCACGACGGGCGCGCCGCCGAGACGACGTCGGTGGAAGGCCGCGAGGTCATCAACTTTTCCTCCTACGACTATCTCGGCCTGAACGGCCATCCCGACGTAAGCGCCGCCGCGAAGGCCGCCATCGACAAGTTCGGCACCTCGGTCGGGGCGAGCCGGCTGACGGCGGGCGAGCGGCAGGTGCATCGCGACCTCGAAGCTCTGCTAGCCGAGCTGCACGGCGCCGAGGATGCGCTGTCGTTCGTCAGCGGCCACGCCACCAACGTCTCTGTGATCGGCGGCCTGCTGGGTCCGGACGACCTCCTTGTCAGCGACGCCCTGATCCACAACAGCGTCGTGGAGGGCGCCAAGCTCTCGGGTGCCAAGCGCATCCTCTGCCCGCACGGCGACGTGGAGGCCATCGAGCGGGCGCTGCGGCTCAACCGCCGGCGCCATCGGCGCACGCTGATCATCGTCGAAGGCCTCTACAGCATGGACGGCGACGTACCCGATCTCGCCGCCCTCGTCCGCCTGAAGCGGCGCTACGATGCCTGGCTGATGGTCGACGAAGCTCATTCGGTCGGCGTGCTGGGCGCCACCGGCCGCGGCATCGCCGAAGAGCAAGGCGTCGATCCGGCCGACGTCGATATCTGGATGGGCACTCTCAGCAAGGCGCTGGCCTCGACCGGCGGCTATGTCGCCGGCAGCCGCAAGCTGATCGAGTTGCTGAAGTACACGTCGCCGGGTTTCGTCTACAGCGTCGGGGGCTGTCCCTCCGTTACCGCTGCCGCTGGTGCCGCCATCGAAGCGATGCGCCGCGAGCCCTGGCGCCTGGCGAAGCTGCGGGAGAACGGCCGGGCCTTCGCGGCCGGGGCAAAGGCGCGCGGCCTAGATACCGGGCTCAGCATCGGCGCCTCGGTTGTCCCCATCATCGTCGGCAACTCGCCGAATGCCGTGATCCTGTCGCAACGCCTGCTGGCGCGCGGCTACAACGTCATTCCGATCATCTTCCCGGGGGTCGCCGAGAATCAGTCGCGCCTCAGGTTCTTCATCACCAGCCGCCACACGCCGGAGCATATCGACGGCGTGCTCGATGCGATCGCCGAAGAACTGCCGGAGATCCGCAAGGCGCCGTCGTTCATCAACGTGGTCGCCGGCCGCTAGCCAGATTCAGGCGACCAATAAACCATCCGTGTTGGCCGTAACGCGGATCACGACGTCCTGAAAGTCGTTGTCGCCGGTGGCGCGAGCCAGATCCTCGAAGCCGATCAAGAGTTCGCGGCCACCGGACGCGACGCCTGACAGGACCTGATGGACATCGCCCGGGTTCAACGTCGAGAAGGAATGAAAGATCGGCGCGCTCAGCGGGCCACGCGAGGCGCTGTGGAGCGCCGGGGGCAGGCCGGCGTCGAGATCTGCCGGCATGCCGGTGCCGGGCGCCACGAACGAGAGATCGCTCGGCAGATTGCCGTAGAGGCCGAATCCGTCCTGGACCAGGAAGAAGCCGATCTTCTGATTGGCGGCGGGCACCCCCAGGTCAACCGTCACGCCGGCCGAGGTCGCCAACGTGTTGGCAAACAGGATGTGGACATTGGAGATCGTGCCGTCCGCCGCGACCTCGTAGGCGCCGAGCGTGTTGCGATATCCGGAGACGGCAGTCTCCATCTCGACGCTGAACTGGATCGATCCGTCACCCGTGAGGAAGGCTTCGTCGACGATGCCATTGATCAAGGCCGGGTCGACGCCGACGCCCTCTTGCAGAATGGGCAGTGTGTGGTCGGCGGGAGGCTGTGACGTCGTCAGACCCTCGAAGCCCATAACTTCCAGCGTGGGGCCGGCAATGACCTTGCCGTCCCCCGAGAGGCCGACCACCCCGAGCCCTTGCAGGTTCGCCAACGCCGTCGGATCGGCATCGGGGCCCGTATAGCTGCTGGCGTTGTCGATCAGAATGGCTTGGCCCTGCAGCCAGGCTTCGACGCCATAGGTTTGTGCGCCCGAGGTGACGAAGTCGTTGCCGATGAAGCTGCCGTAGTTCTGGAGCGCCACGCCGGCGCCCTGATTGTCCTCGAACCGGCTGTCGGCGACGGACGTGATGCCGTAGGGCGCGGCGATGCCGGGGCCATGGTTCTCCGAAAAAACGGCACCATCGACACTGAGATCGCGGGTGCCATTGTCGAGAATGATGCCGGCAACACCGTTATCCTGCGCACCGCCACCGTACCAGCGCAACGCACTCGCCAGACCGGCGGAAGGGCTATGGGCAAAGCGCGCGCCACCTTCCGCATTGCCGGTCACCCACGTATTGGCCACCATGCCCTCGAACACGCTGCCGATGACGTCGAGGCCGATCCCGCCGACATCGCGGATGTTCACGTCGCTCACCGTCCAGTTGTAGAGCCATCGATCGTTGCCGTCGGCCACGATCTTGATGCCGTCGCCCTCCTGGCCGTTCCCCTGAAGAGTGAAGTTCGACAGGGTCAGATAACGCAAATCGACACCCGCGCCGACATTGATCTGGATGACGGGAGATCCGTCGGTGATTTGCGAGACGATCGTGGCACCGCCCAGATCGATACCCTTGGGGCTGGGCGAACTGCTGTCGATGTTGATGACGATAGGCGATGTCACGACGAAGGTATCGGCCGGCAGATGCGCGAGATAGCCCTCCGTCAGCGCTGCCCTCAACGCCACTTCCAATGCGCCGTGGCCGTTGCTGTCGGCGACAGGCGCAGTCGTCTCGGAGGTCACCGGAGTCAGTGACGGCATGGCAACATTGAGCCTGCTCACGACCACTTGATCCGAGAGGTCGGTGGATTCGTTCACGACGACCCCTTCGCCGGTCACCACCTTGCCGCCGCTCAGAGAAAGAGTGCCTGTCCCCTGGATGTCGGCCAGCAGGGTGTTGTCTTCGCCTGGACCGTAATACTCGCTGTCGCTGCCGAGGATGCTCGCCTTGCCCGACAGGACGCCGCTGATGCCAACGGTCTGAGGACCGTAGGTCGAAAAGGTATTGGCCCAGAAGTCGCCGTGGCCATTGAAGGTAATCGCTGCTCCCTCGTTATTCTCGAAGCCGCTCGAGGTGACCCGTGCGATGCCCGAGGGAGCGGCGATGCCGGGACCCAGATTCTCCACGAAATAGGCGCCGTTCACCGACACGTCCTGCGCACCTTCGTCGAGGACCAGACCGCCGACATCGTTCCTGCGGAAACCGCCACCCGACCATTCGATGTCGCCCACGACGCCGCCATTCGCACCATTGGCGAAGCGTGCGCCACCGCCGGCATTGCCATGCATCCAGGCATTGAACACGGTGCCTTTCGTGACATGACCGACGACGTCGAGGCCCGCGCCTCCTACGTGTTGGATAGTGACGTCGCGCACGCTCCAATCGTGGATGTGCCGGTCCGCGCCATCGGCGACGATCCTGATGCCGGCCCCTTCGCCGCCGTTGCCATAGATGGAAAAGTTGAACAGCGAGAGATTTGCAAGATCGACTCCGGGCGCCGCATTGATCTGGATGACAGGCGCATCGCCCGTAACGTTGGAGATGATCGCAGCACCTCCGAGATCGACGCCCACCGGCCCTTGAAAACTGTTCGTGACGTCGATCACGATCGGTTCGGAGACAGTGAAAGTACGTTTACTGGTGGTCGCGACATAGCCGCCGGCGAAGGCAGCTTGAAGCAACGAGGCGAGGTCGTCCGACGCGCTGTCTGTCGTATCCATGGACAGACTTTGCCGAACTCCAGAAACTTTTCACGACTCGTTGAGGCATACCTCGCGGCAGCTCTTCACACCTTTGCCACAGTGATGCAATGCATGCAGCTCGATGATGCGTTTGCTGTGTTCTTGTCGTGACAAGAACGATCAGCCTGGATTCAACCGCAGCACACGCGAGAGGAACAGGCGCTCGATCCAGGTCAGGCTGGGATGCCAGAAGGTAATCATCAACGTGTAGCGAACGGCAGTGCCGTTATTCTCGACCCAGTGCACGAAGCTGTCGTCGAAGACCAGCACTTCGCCGTCGCGATACTCTGCCACCTGCTCGCCGACCCACAGCTTGGTCCCGGCGCAGTTCCTGAGACCGAGATGGGCTGTCAGGCTGGCATTGGTCGGGCCGGTGTGGGGCTGCAGCGAACCGCCGGGCTGAATCGCGGAGAAACAGATGTGCAGGCCGTTGTGCGGCAAGGTGCGCAGGATCGCGGCCGTACGCGGACAGGCCGCCAGATGCTCATCGAGCGGCTTGCCCTGCAGATAGAAGTAGTAGGTGTTCCACTCCTTGGGATTCTCGTCGGAATCGTAACGGGCCCGGGCGAAGCCTGAGTGTACGCTGTCCATTTCCGCCAGGATCTCATGCCGGGCGGCGCGGACCCGCTCGGTCCACGCATGATCGCGGTCGACATGGACGGGTTTCGCCAGAAGCCCGGGCCAGCGCGGGACCCACGGCCACTGAAAAGCGCCGGGCCGGACCGCCTGGAGCCGCCCCGTCAGGGCCAACACGACAAGCCGCGGCCCTGCCAGCAGGTAGGAGGCCAGCCGGAACAGGCCGACTTTCAGCGGGCCGATCTTGCGGCGAAAATCGGCATTACCTGCTTCGATCTTCGCCAACCAGGCCTGTAGGTCTTGCATCTACCAGCTTCTCTAAATAGACAGGTCGAGGCCAATGGACGTGACTTTGCCGGGAATTGCAACGCTGGTTGCCGCGCCGGCGGATGAGAGGATCGGTTGCTAGGCGCCGTACTGGCTGGAGCAGGCCTGATCTTGTGTCTCTATGTCGGCGTGCTCGTCCTGGCCGACCTCTACCTGATCGCCGTCCATCTTCGTGGAAGCCATCGGCACCCGGTACAAGAGCCGTCTGGTTGCCAACAGACTGACAGCGGTCGCGGACACGAACCCCTGGTCTGCGTGCAGCTTCCCGTCTTCAACGAGGCGAAGCTCGTCGCTGCGGCGATCGACTCGCTCTGCGCGCTCGACTGGCCGCGAGACCGGCTGGAAATCATGGTGCTGGATGACAGCACCGACGAGACCACATCCATCGTTGCCCGGAAGGTTGAGGAATCGCGTCTCAACGGCCTTGCCATCAGCCATGTCAGGCGGCCTCACCGCGACAGTTTCAAGGCCGGCGCGCTGGCGGCCGGCCAGCAACGGACCAAGGCGCAGTACTTCGCGATCTTCGACGCCGACTATCGCCCCCCGCCCTCGTTCCTGCGCCGGACCATGGCGGCCCTCATGGCCGATCCCGGCCTGGCCTTCGTGCAGGCGCGGCTGGGTTACCGCAACCGCGAGCGCAACCTGCTGACCCGCGCGCAGGCGCTGGAATTCGACACGCTGTTCGGCTTCGAGCAGGCGGCCCGCAACATGGCGGGCATGCCCATGACCTTCAACGGCACCTGCGGCGTCTGGCGGCGCGACGCCATCGACCAGGCCGGCGGCTGGCGCGGCGATTCGGTCGCCGAGGATCAAGACCTGAGCTTCCGCGCCTTCACCCTGGGCTGGCGATGCCGCCTGCTGCTCGACGTCTCCGCCGCAGGTGAACTCCCGGACAACTTCGAGGCGCTCGCGCTGCAGCGGCAAAGATGGAGCACGGGAACGGCACAGGTCTTTCGCAAGCTTCCCTGGGCCCTTCTGCGCAGCATGCCCTGGCCTCAGGCCACGGCTTTCGCCTTCCTGACCTTGTTCTATTCGACCGCTGCGGCCGTGCTGGTCGCCATTCTCGCGATTGCCGCACTGTGCTGGCTGGTGGCCCCCGGCTGGGCGCTCGTCGTCGTCCTGGGATGGATCGCTACGGTCGCATTGCTCGTGGTGTTGCGGACCGTCGGCGCGGCGCTCGCCGCGCGGCGCCTCGGCAGGCCGATGAATCTCGCCTTCGTGGGCGACGTCGTCGCTCACTGGCTGATGCAACTCGTGCTGCTGCCGACGGGCGGCAAGGCGTTGATCGCTGGCTACCTGGCGCGCACCGTTCCCTTCGCGCGAACCCCCAAGAAGGGGCACTAGCGTATGCGGCGCGTGCTGTTCGATGTCTCCGGATTGGTTCAATGGTACGCCTACCTGTCGAACCCGTCGGGCATTCAGCGCGTGATGGAAAGCATCCTGAGCCAGCCTGCGCTGCTCCGGAACCCGTCTGTGACGCTGGTCTCGCGCGCGATCGGATCGGATAGGTTCTACGTCGTCGAACCGGACATCATCGCGGGGTTGACCACGCGCGAGGCCCGGCGCGCTTCGATCGCCCGTCTGCGCGGCCTGTTCGCCGAAAGCATGCGTCTGGCCGAACCGGCGCGCCTGCTGCGCGAGATGCACTCGATCCATGTGCCCTACATCGCGCTGGGCTTCAGCTTCACGGAGCGATTCTGGGAGAGCCGTTGCGCCGGACGCTGGGTGGCGCGGCCCTCCAGGCTGCAAACGATTGTACCCAGCGATGCCTACGATGCCGTGGTCGGCCTCGGGGACTTCTGGTGCCATGGCGGCCACGTCCCGGCGCTGATCGCGCTCAAGCGCCGCAGTGGCGCAAAGCTGATCCATCTCGTCCACGATCTCATCGCGGCCGTGAACCCGCAGTGGACGCATCCGCATTACGGCAAACAGTTCCTCGAGCAGTTCGACCGCCTCGCACCTGCCGTCGATCATTGGCTGGTGACGTCGAGCTATGTCGGCGACCAGTTGGCGGGCTATCTCGATCGGCAGAAGCTGCCCCATCCGCAGATCGACACCATAAAGATGGGCTGGCCGGTGCCATTGCCGGCGCAAGACGACGACGGTGTGCTTGCCAAATACGGGCTGGCGCGACATCGCTTCCTGCTGCACGTCGGTACCGTGGAGCCGCGCAAGAACCTGGATGGACTGTTCGACGCACTCGCGCTTCTTCGGTCCGAGCCTGCCGTGGCGGCACTGCCCTGCGTACTGGTTGGCCGCGATGGCTGGCGCTCCGACACCATTCGCCAGCGGCTCAAGAACGATCCCTGGCTGGCCAATCGCGTAAAGTGGATCAAGGACGCACCCGACAGCGACCTTGCAGCGCTGTACCGAAATGCGAGGTTCACGGTCGTACCGAGCTTTGACGAAGGATGGGGATTGGCCGTGCAGGAGAGCCTGGCACATCGCACGCCCTGCATTGCGTCCAGAGCGGGGGGTATTCCGGAAGCCGGGCTAGATCTTATCGACTACGTCGAGAGCGGCAGCACGGATGCGCTGGCCACCGCCATCCGTATTCTGGCCAGCGACGTCGATGCCCTCGAGCGGGCGCGAGCAAGGCTCACAAATGGCCTGAACTCGCGGCCCTGTCCCGATTGGTCGGACACGGCCGACGGGCTGGCCCGCCTGCTGGGTGTCGATCGCTGAAAAAGCAAAGGCCCCGCCAGCTTTCGCTACGGGGCCTCCCTTCTTTCTCTACGTCCACCAGTACATCCGTGGCTCGACGCTTGAGAAATTGCCAGCCGTTACCGGCGGCAGAACTGGTTAGTCGACCAGCTTGAGATTGTCGGCCGAAACCTTGCCGCTGCGGCGGTCGGAGACGAGCTCGTACTGGACCTTCTGGCCTTCGTTGAGACCGCCGATGCCGGCACGCTCGACGGCGCTGATGTGCACGAAGGCATCCTTGCCGCCGTCGTCGGGCTGGATGAATCCGAAGCCCTTGGTTGCGTTAAACCACTTCACGGTTCCCGTAGTCATGGGAAAACCCTTTCACTGCATAGTCATGCTGGCCCGCCCAAGCGAGGCAAGCCGTCGAATTCGCATTTATTTCGGGAGCAAGTCGCCGGCGAAGCGCAGACACTAAGTCTGAAGCATCGCCAAAAATTTTGTCCTTCTATCGACTTGGGCTGATATGGGCGCTTCTCCCCCTGTTTGCAAGGGGCATTGTCGCCGCGACGGTCGGAGCCGTCTCGCACCTGCAGCAGCTGCAGCGCATCCGACATAACATGATTGCGCACAATGCATGTATAAACTGGCGAAATGGGCACTACACTTAAAGCACGCGCTGCGGCAATCGCCGTGCCGGCTGGAGGCCCCAACCCCGCCGGTCGCCTGAATTCCCACCACGAGAGTACCGTTTGGCGAGCGCGTCCCCGTGGGATTCGCCCTAGTCCCCGGCGACTATTCGAGCAAGTTGCGTGCGCAGCTCGCTCGTTCCCACAACAATGTTTGTGGCCTGCAGGTCCGCGAACTGCGCGGGTATCGGCGCCACCTGCTCTGCACGTCGCAGAGCCGCATCGGCCTCCTGCCACTGCTCCTGCTTCAGAAGTTCAAGGAAGTTCTGAAAGTGGAAGCTCTCGCGCCGATTCAGGGGGCGCTTATGGCCATCGATCGCACTCAGGAGCCTCTCGAACCGACGTGTGAGTTCGAGAAGTTCGCGCCGAGACTCTTCAGGTTCAACGGTCGTGCCCATACGGGCATGGATGCCACAGGTCGCCCGAGAGGAGAAGTCGCGACCGCTGCCGGCGGCCCTCTGTCAGCAAGCCTCACCGTCGGCGCACGGCGCGGGCTCATTCCTCGTTGGCAAGCACCAACTTGAGCCGCGCCACCAGCGCGCCGAGGTCGATGGGCGCCCCGCGACGCACGTAGTTCCGAGGCTCGAACAAGTCGCTCCGCTCGGCATTCAGCACCATCCACTCCCCGTCCGAAAAGTGTCCGCCTTGAAGGTGATCGATGGCGTCGAGAATCTTATCCGCTTGGTAGCCCGTGAGGCCGTGAGCGGGGTCCGCACGAT
Source organism: Reyranella massiliensis 521 (assembly GCF_000312425.1). Taxonomy (GTDB): domain Bacteria; phylum Pseudomonadota; class Alphaproteobacteria; order Reyranellales; family Reyranellaceae; genus Reyranella; species Reyranella massiliensis. The sequence goes on from NZ_HE997181.1 coordinate 3,584,889, forward strand.
GCAGATCGAGCAGACGTTCGATGCGCTGGCTCAAGTTGAGACGAGCAGAAACATTGGCTTGTTGAGACGGGCTCATGGCGAACGCTTTAGCCCAGATGCGAGGTCGCTGTAACGACGGCGCGTGCGGTCATCCCATCGAATGTTTGTGGACTACTCATCAACCGCAAATGCCCTTTGGAGATGCGTCGGCCGACGGACAGATGCCGCGCAAAGAGATGCCAGAAACCCGCAGCGGTCGAAAGCCTTCGTCAAGGCAACCCGCGCATCGATAGAAGTCTAAGGCGTTTAGCCGTACGAAATGGGAGCAATGGTGCCCAGGGGCGGAATCGAACCACCGACACTGCGATTTTCAGAAGCGCTCTTGTCGCGTGCTCACAGGGGCTTAGCGAAACAGAGGTTGGAAAAAAGACATCGATTCTGCCTGTGGATGGCAAAAATGAAGAGGCAATGATTCGATGGCTGTTCAGGCCGCTGCTTGGCAAGCGAAAGGCGGCCGAAGCCGCCTTCCAAGAACACGCATTCTGGACTCAGGCCTTGAGGTTCACTGCCGCCTCTTTGCCGCGCTCCACCTGAATTTCGTAGCTGATCTTCTGGCCTTCGTTGAGTCCGTTGAGGCCTGCCCGCTCGACGGCGCTGATGTGAACGAAAACATCCTTTCCGCCGCCATCAGGTTGAATGAAGCCAAATCCCTTGGTTGCGTTGAACCACTTTACAGTGCCTGAAGCCATGTTCGTATCCTAGTGTGAGCGCTTGAGTGCGCGCGAGCACGCTACCCACATTCGGGCAGCTGTCCACCCGGCCCTTGGCGTAAGCCCCTGCTAAGATGATCCTTGATCACCAGATGGTCACCCCCAAATGCGAGCTGTCCGTGGCGGCGGCGACTTGGGCCGCTGTCAATCTGCAATCGCACAAGGGCTAGTGCGCATGCACGTGCATGCAGGCAGACGGTCGGTCGATTCGGGATGGCCGGCCTGCCGGAACCTCTGAGGCACCGGGCGCGGCCGCAGCGCGCGAGAGAACGAAGTCATGGAGTGGGCGCTCGGGACTGGCGCCGCGCGCGACATCGTGCAGGCCTATCGTCGTCGCATCTTCGCGGGGGATGGGCACATCTCAGCGATGATTGCGGCCTACAACGTTGCAGCTGATCTTGGCTGCCGGCGCGACGGGCTGAACGATGCCGTCGAACACATCATCGAGTGGGCCCAGACCACCTATGCGGAGTGGTTTCATCGCTGCCAGCCCCCTGATGAGACGCCTGCCAAGGCCGTCGCGACCATAGCGGCTGCCGTTGCGCCGGCACCCGGTCAGGGCGCCTGATCCCGATCCGCCGAGGTGGCGAACTTCGTTCTAGCGCTTGCGCGGCCTCGACGGTTTCGGCTCCGGAAACGTCTGCCAGGTCACGCCTCCTCAGGCGGGGATCTCGAGACCCCCTTACGACGGCGCGAAGGGTCTCTGCCTCGTCCGATGTCAGGGGGTCGGCATATTCCAGTGCCCCCGCAATGGAGCATGAGCAGTTACTCAGCCAACTTCTGCGTCATACGATGCCGCCATTCGCGAGGAGCCATCCCAAAGGCTGCCTTGAAGACGCGGCTGAAGTTGGTCATATCCGAGAAACCCCATCCATAGGCAATCTCGCTGATTGTCCGATGTCTCTGCAGGGGATCACTCAAAGCCGCCTGACAACGCGCCAAGCGCAGAGAACGAACAAGTCGCGTAATCGATGTCTCCCGATGTGCCAAGATGGAATTCGCGTATCTGATGCTGACGCCTGCGCTCTCCGCCACAGCGGCCGGGTCAAGGCCAGGATTCGAAAGGCTCGCTTCGATCGCCTGGCACACCTTCTTTAGAACCACGAGTTTCGAGCAGGATAAACGCACTGGGCCGCCTGCAAGGCTGCCTAGCGACGTGGCAACAAGGTCGAGCGTTTGATCCCGTACTTGCGCTTGAGCCGCAGCGGTCATTCGTTCTGCATGATCCGGTAAAAGTGCGACAAAACCCGACGTCAGGCCACAGTCACCGTGAGCCGGACTGAGAATACGAGCCAGCAATTGGGTCGTCTTGCCCACTCTTGCCTCCAAATCGCGGCGATGGAGCTTGAGGACAAGCAATCGGGCGCCCATGGAGAACCGTGCCATGTAGGGCAGCATAGGATCCAGCAATGTCATATTCCCCGGCGACAACTCTACATTCCGGGTGAGCTGCTCTATCGCCAGGGTCCCCGCCATTTGACGGCAGAGGTAGACATCATCAACCCGCCAGGGCAACATGTCGTTGCGTTCGATGCACTGTGAGGGCCGAAGTCTCAAATTGCACAAGCCCGATGTCCGCCAAGCTTCCGGCTTCGAGGTGCGCGTGAAACGGTTGTTGCCCATGAGGCTTTGAATGGTGGTTTACCAGGGTCTTGCAAGCAACGTCGTGCCAATAGGCAAATCGCTCGCGCGGATGAACGTCATGGGTGGAAAACAGCCGTTCCAACTTCCAGTCTCCCGCCGTGCGACGCGTCGAGTGCCTAATTGGCCGAGACTCTGTGCCGATACAGCCAATTAAGCAACCATGACTCACGCTATGAGATCCGATGCCACCCAATCCACACTGAACATGCAATGACCTTACGCAGCGCTCTAACCGCACTCTTGCTCTTCCTTCCTTGCGCAAAAGCCGCCGGGTTAGATTTGCGGTCGGCAGATGTGTACGCTGCCGAACATCCATCGGTGCAGGCGGTCGCCTACATGGGCCTGCTCATGGAGCAGCGGACTTCTGGCCGAATAAAAATCGCGTCACTCGGTTCGAATTCCATATCATCCGAGATCTTCGCGATCGGCGCTGTGCAAAATGGGACACTCGATCTGGCAAGGGTCAATCTCGCATCCCTGAGCAGCATTGTGCCGGCAGCCCATGTTCCCGCGTTGCCATACATCTTTCGATCGACGGATCATCTGCGGCGGGTCATCGACGGTCCAATCGGAACAGAACTCTTGGCCGCGCTCGAACGTCACGGGCTGGTCGGTCTCTGCCTGTATGACAACGGCGCGCGCTCCTTCTACGGCTCGAAGCCTGTTCGAACGGTCCATGACCTGGCTGGTGTGAAGGTCCGCACCCCTCTGTCAGGACCTTGGTCCTCGATATTTCAGACAATGGGGATGCGCGCGATACCTATGCCCTACGAGCAAGTCCACGTCGGCCTTCGCAAGGGCTTAGTCGAACTGTCGGAAAACAACTGGCCAGCATTTGTCTCCTCTCGGCACAATGAAGTAGCAAAGTACTTCAGCAAGACGAATCATTTAATGACGCCTGGAGTGGTGATTTTCTCGAAAAAGCTTTGGGATGCCCTCTCTTCAGAAGATCAGGCGATCATTCGGGGCGCAGCGCAGGAGTCGGTGCTCCACAACCGAACGCTTTGGAATGAACGTGAATTGAACATGGTAAGTATGGCTAAGTCGCTGAGCGTCGAAATCGTCTCGGATGTTGATCGTGACTCTTTTGCCCGTGCTATCGCGCCAATCTACGATCGGCAAATTGGTGTGAAAGGAGCGGAGGAACTGATCGTGCGGATACGGTCCACGAAGTAGAGACACGTAGTTTGGTTCAATACCGATCGCTAGACATCGTCGGCCGGGTGCGGATCAACGGCCGCGACTTCGGGTGCCTCGATGTCCTGGCGGGTCCCCTGCCCGGAAAGCCGATGTGGATCGGTGAGCCGATCGGCCTGGTCGTGCGCGAGCTGTCGGTCGAGTGACCCGCCTGTGGCACCATCCGTCGGAAACGTTGCGCGCGCTGCTGGCGACCTTCAAGGCGCAGTACGTGGTCTGCCGCCCCTGCCGGCGCTGGATGCCGCTGCGGGTTCAAGCCAAGGATCTCGACCGCAGGTGCGAGCTCTGCCCGTTTCGCTGCGATCTCTGCAAGCGGCGCGGTGAGATCGTGTTCGAGGTCCCTGAGGGCTTCAACTTGGTTGGCGAAGAGTTGGCGACGCCGCCCCAACGTTCGTCATTCTGAAGGATCAGAGACGACCTAGGTATTGCGCTCCGGGCCGAGAAGGGAGATGTCCGCCTACGTACCGAAGAAGGCATTGATCTCTGCGGCTACGTCGTGAGGTCTGGTCATCGCTGGAATGTGGCCAGAACCTTCGAATACGACCAGCTTGCTGTCAGGGATCAGAGAGTTGATGTAGCGCCACGTCTCCATATTGCAGGCGAAGTCCCTCTCGCCATGCAACAGCAATGTGGGGAGTCGCCAGCGAGGCAGTTCGCTTTCCCAGTCGACGGGCTGGTCCCACTGCATCGACATGATCCTTTCGGCGGCTTCGGGGGTGGCGCGCGACAGGATGTTTACCCCCCAGCGCCTGACATGCTCGACATCCGCTTCGGGCGTGCTCCGATCGATGAACCACTTGAGCCGATCGCGATGAGTCTCTCCTGGCCATTTGGACGGCGGGACTCGAGGAGTGGGCGTTGCTCCCGGCACCTGCACCTCGCCCGTGCCGTTCATCAGGATCAATCCTTCGAACCGCTCGGGATGGCGAAGCACCGCTCGCATGACCGTCATGACACCGCGCGAGAAGCCGGCGAGCACACACTTCTGGATCGAGAGTGCATCCATCACCGCGAACACATCGTCGACCAGCGCTTCGTGCGTGATTGATTCCACAGGAACTAAGGTCTCACCGGTACCGCGATGATCGTACACAATCGTGCGCCAGGAAGCGCTGAGGGGTGCCAGGACACCGATCCAGTCCTCGAAGTTTCCCACCCAGCCGCTATGGGCAAGGATCGTTCGAGGTCCGCTACCGAAGCTCAGCGTGAAAACCTTGTTGCCTGCAATATTCAAGAACATCTGCCCCCCTTATTGTGGTACTTCCGCTGTCGGCATGGAAAGCGCTTGAATCCTACGTCTTCGTATCCGCACCACCCCGGCCGCCCATCGCCCTCGCCACATCGTCGGAGTCGCGAAGGTTGGCGACCTTTAGCTTCCGTTTCGCCGCCACCTTCGGATCTGCGGACGTCGCCGGCGGCGCTGCGTCGGCCGCCGATGTCATGGCCTCGCCTTCCGCCTTCTCCTCGAGCGGCAGCAGCACGATCACGCCCGACTTGGCAGGCTGCTGCAGCTTCAGCGCCTCGTCCATCGGCGCGGTGAGCCAGGTCTCGATCTCGTCCTTGGTCGTCAGGATCAGCGGCGTCGCCTTCTCGTGGATCGGCCGCACCACGTCCGCCGGGTCGGTCGTCAGGAAGGAATAGAGCGTGTGCTGGCCGACGTCGGGCTTGGTCTTGGTGCCGCGGTCGCCCGTCCAGGTGCGCCAGATCCCGGCGAAGGCGAACAGCGATCCGTCCGGCCGCGCGAACCAGCGGTTCACCGACGGCGTGCCGTGCGTCTTCATGCCGGTGTTCTTGTCGGGCTCGGCGAATTTCACCACCGGCACCAGGCAGCGGCCGCCGACGTCGTTGCCGACCTTGACCGACGGTTCCTTCAGCCAGGGCTTCCAGTAATTCGACGTCGTGTTGCGCACGTTCGTCACGTAGCCGCCGCCCGGAATGTTCGGCGGCTTCGGGAAACCCCAGCGCATGTCCCTGAAGGCGATGCTGCCCTCGCCGTCGGCCACCATCACCGGCGCCTCGCCGTTGGGATAGACATTCTGAGTGTCGCGGAAGTTCGTGCCGATCAGCTGGCGGTGCCGCAGCAGGCCCGCCACCTCGTCGCGGCTGAGCCGCACCGTGTAGAGATTGCACATGGGGCCGGAGCTTAACGCCCGGCGTTGCCCAGGGGAAAGCGGCCCATGATCGTCGCGTGCCCGCGGTTGCCCCAGTCGTCGGCGATCGGGCCGGGCTCGGGCTCCTCCGGCGAGACGGTCCTGGGCACGAACTCGACCGGCTCGTCGCGTTCGTAGGCCGCGCGGATCGCCGCCATGCGGGCATCGCGCAGGGGCCGGAGGCGCTCGAAGACAGACTGGTCGTAGAAGAACTCGGCGCGCGAGGCGCTGTCGGCCAGGGCCTTGGCCGGAGTCGCCCGGACCAGCCGGCACACCTTGGCGGCATCCTCGCCCAGCTCGAACATCAGGTTCAGGGTGCAGGCCTCGGGATCGATCATGTCGGTGCACTCGCCGGCGAGATCGAGGGTGTTCATGACGATGCCCAGCGCGATGCGATAGGTGACCGGCCCGATGCCGTGCTCGTCCTGGTGGTCGAGCGGATCGTAGTGTCCGACGATGACGTGCGGCTTGGCGTGCTTCTTCAGGAACTCAATGGGGTGCACGGTGCGGCGGAAGCGGATGTACATGGCGTCCCTCCTCAGTTGATCGTCGCAAGCCGGCGCAGGAAGGCCTGCAGCTCGGGCAGGTCGGCGCCGTCTTCGAAGTGACGATGATCGGGCTCCCAGCGATTGCCGGTCCGTTCGTCGTAGCCCTTCGGCTCGATCGACGCGGCGACCCTGGATTCCTCGGGGCAGCTCCAGTCGAACAGCAGGGCGAAGCATTCCAGCCGGGCGGTGCGGCCGTCGCGCAGCTCCACGACGAAGCCGCCTTCCCACACTTCCCAGT
>NZ_HE997181.1:3592415-3600573 GCF_000312425.1 Reyranella massiliensis 521
ATTGCAGGCAAGTTGCCTGCGGCGCCAGCGGCTCTGGCCGGGACTTTATCCCTTCGCGATTTGCCGGCCGGCCTCGGTGAGCCTCACCGAGTGACCGCCCACTGTGGCGACCCAGCCGCGCCCCTCGGCATCGGCAGCGACCTTCTCCGTCGCGCCGAGACCGATGATCGACAGCCATATGCCGGGTCGGCCATCGGTGGCCCGGAACAGCTTGCGGACAAGACGTTCAGATGCGCTACGCATGGTCCTCGTCCTCGATCTCCAGGATCAGCGCTCGCTCCTGCTCGTAGACGAGATCGCTGAGGCCATCGTCGACGCTGCCCATGGCCTGCGTGATTTCCTTCATCGGGATCCCATGCTTCTCCACCAGGCGCTCTAGGGTCAGCCGGATCTCGGCCTTGGCCTCCAAAACGTCATCGCGAAGCGCCGCCAGTCGATCGCCCGGGTCGCGGCGGGCGAGGAAGTTGCTGGCCCAGTTGGCCGGCAAGGAAAGCTGGATCGACATCATGCTGCCCTGCCCTTACGCCGGTTCGTGTTCGCGGCCCGCTTGGGCCGGGCGGGCGCAGGGCTGGCACGCCGTGACGTCGGCGATTCCCCCTGCAGGCTCTTCTTCAGCGCCGCCATGAGATCGATAACGTTGGTGTCCTCGGCCTCCCGCGCCGGCGCCGCCTTCACCGGCTTGCCCTTCTTCTTCTTCTCGATCATCGCCCGTAGCGCATCTTCGTAGCGATCCTTGAAGTCCGCGGGATCGAAGTCGCCGGACTGCTGCGCCACGATCTTCTCGGCGATCTCCAGCATCTTCGGGTCGGCCTTCGGCAGGTCGGGATGACCGATCTCCTCGATCGTGCGGACCTCCTCCTCTGTCCGCAGCGTGGTCAGGAGCAGCGCGTCCTCCTCGATCTCGATGGCGCAAACCCGCTCGCGCGTGCTCATCACCAGGCGGCCGATCGCCACCATGCTCTGCTTGCGCATGGCTTCGCGAATCACGGCGAACGCCTCGATGCCGGTCTTGCCCGACGGCACCAGATGATAGGGGGTATCCCAGTAGAGCCGGTCGATGCCGGCGCGCGGCACGAACTTCTCGATGTCGATGACGCGCGTCGACTCGACCTTCACGTCCTCAAGCTCTTCCTTGGTGAAGAGTACGTAATGGTCCTTGGCGACCTGGTACCCCTTCACGAGATCGCCTCGCGAGACCTCGGCGCCGGTGCCGGCATCTACCGTCATCATCTTGATGCGGTTGTTGGTCTTGGGATTGATCAGGTTGAAGCGGACGGTTTCCGCCTCGCTCGTCGCCGGCCAGAGGACGACAGGACAGGTTACGAGGGAAAGGCGCAGATGCCCTTCCCAGCTCGGTCGCGCAGCCATTCTTGATCCCCTCACGTAGGCCGATTCAAAGCCGGCGAAGGGCGTTTGTTGCTGCCGCAAAGGGCACCGATGACGATTTCAATTGCTGGTGGGCCGTTCTCGTTGCGGTCTCCAAGCACTTGAGAACGGTCGACACCCTTGCGCCCAGGCGCAGCGGGACGCCGCGCGTGATCGCCCGATCTCGCGCAGCAAAACTCGAAGTCTTTTGACCTTTCAGGGTCTCAGCGGATTTCGCCGGCAGGCGCTCCCGGCTGCGGCGGAACGGGCATCGTCGCAACCTCCGGGACCGCGGCGGCGACGCCTACCTTGCAGTCGATATCGCCCACCCTGCGATCTACTGTCTCGAGGATCGACCACAAGCCACGACGCTGTTCCTCCGTCGGCAGCGTTCCTCTGATAGTCAGCGCGCCGATTCCAACGTCGATCGAAAGTGCCCGCACATCGATGCCCTTGCTTCTGCAAGCCTCGATCAGGGCGCTTCGGATAGCCTCATCGAAACTGTCCATGGAAGTCCCCCTCCTCAAGCGGCGGAAAAAACGCTGCTCGGGGTCCGACGGTTGCACTCGCTTTTAGATTGGGTTTGGCCGCCGTCGCCGATCCATACATCGCAACTGCAGGCGAGCCGTCAGGGCCAGACAGGCGGGAGCCGCTAGCGGGCTCATGATCAGCCGCTCCAGCGCCGCAGGACTTCCTCGGTCGTCGTCGCCTCGATCTGGTGGCTGAAGCGCTCACGGTACAGCTTCAGCAAGGCATCGTGCGTCGCGTCGCTGGTGCTGCACAGCGCATCGGTCGGCAGCACCACGCGGAAGCCGTAGTCCACCGCCGCCATGACCGTCGCCAGCACACAGATATCGGTTTCTCCCCCGGTGACGACCAGCGTCGTGACGCCCCGACGATGAAGCGCGTCGGCAAACCCCGGATGACTGAAAGCAGAATTGGCCGTCTTGTCCAATTGGCGGGCCGGCGGAACGAGCCCCTTTAGCGGCGCCACCAGCTCCAGCAGCTCCGGCGCCAGCTTTTCGCGCGTCAGGTCGGGCCAAGCCTCGTAGTAGTCGCGCCAGGCCCCGATGGCCTCACCGGCCGACCGGGGCGGAACGAACCTCGTGAAGATCGTACTGGCCGCATGACGGGTCGCGATCTCCTGGACACACGGAAGCACCCGGGAAAGCCACGGCACTTGCCAGGGCGTTGCCTCGGCGAACAGCCGCTGCATATCGATGCAGAGATGCCGGGCGGCCCCATCAAGGGTGAAAATTCGTGTGCGCTGGCCCATGGCTACGTTGCGTCGGGCAGGTCATTCGGGCGACCGGCGACGCCCGGCCGCCGGGGCGCGATCGCCACGATCGCCCTGCCCCCGCTTGGCCGTCGTCTTTGCCTTCCTGCGACGATCGGCGGCCAGCGACCGGCCGACATCTTCCACTTCCTTGAAAGATGTGCCGCGGGCATTGCGGCGCACGTAGAGCTTGTTGGTGCCGGTGTCGATCAGCTCACGCTTCGCCGCCTTCTTCCGGGCCACCTTCTTGGCAGCTCCCTTGCTTGCTGCCTTCTTCTTCGCCGCCATGCCGTTCCTCCTTGTGCTTCCGGTACCACTCGAAGCCGAGGGCAGTCGGCTCGAAGGCCAGCGTCCCCCTCGTCATGATCAGTCGCATCAGATTCAACTTCACCAGATCACGGGCCCGCAGTTTTGCGTGGTCGCCTCTGACGACGGCTTGCAGGGTTTCCGCTTCTTCGGGCGAAAGCTCGACCTCTTCCATCGCCGAGCAACGAAACCTTCTGGGTATTGTTCCGGAATCGTGTGTTCGACCGCGTTCTTCAACCTATGGATCGAGCAGCACTCACGGCTTCCGACTGCCAAACTCGCAATCTTCATCGGCATGGAGGCTTGTTGTCGTTGATGCGCCGGCGTCTTTGTGCCGTAGTTGATGGCGAGAGGAGATCACCATGCTGCGAGGTCAGACAGCTCCGCTCAGCCCCAACGAAGAGATCGTCTTGCGCCGGATCGCACTGGGTGTTGCCCAGCCTGAAGATCTTTCCATCCGGCACGTCCGCAGGCTGGAAGACCTGGCGCTGATCAGGCGAAACAAGACAGGCCTCGAACTGACGCCGCTCGGATGGTCCAGGTATGAAGCATTGCCGCGCGCCACTCGGCCCACGAACGGAACCGGCGATCCGCTCACCCGTGCGCTGATGCAATTCCTGCCTCGACCGCCCGAGAACGACACTTTCTGAAACAAAAAAAGCCCTGCACCGGGGTCACCGGCGGGGCTTGTTCAGTCCTAGAACGATAAGGTCGTTAGGGGCATGCCTAGCCCGAAGCTGCGACGCCCAGCGACACCAGCACTCCAACGGTCAGAGAGAGCCAGACCTGAAGCATCGAGAAATCGGGTGCTTTGGAGGCCGGCGCCAGCGCCATGACGGCCAGCGCCGCAGCGCATCCGAATGCCAGGACTTTCAGTGATCGACGAGCCATCTTGTCTATTCTCCCACCCTTGCACCCGGACTTGGTTCGAGCCGTTCGTCACGGACCAGGCCACTTGCCCACCAAACAATTGAAATCATTGGCGGCGGATGTGGCCTCGATATGTCGAAATTGCGCCGGATTCGGCCACCACAACCCCAGCCTAGTACATCATCGGCACGGCCGTCGGCTCACATCGCACGATGTTGGTGTAGGTCCGGATGTCGTCGAGGTGCCAGCCCTCGCCCGGTGGATCACTGTAGGCCACCCATTGGTAGCGCTGGGCCATGTCGAGAATCGGCGGCTCGACGGTACGGCCCCAGGCTTCCCAGCGCAGGAGGCCGTAGCCCTTGCCGAAGTAGCTGCGCTCCATGGCACCCGAACCGGGAATGCTGTCGCGATCGTAGTGTTCGGAGATGATCGTGTGGACGGTGCGGGTTTCTGTGACACCATCGACGGCGAAGGTGAAAGCAACCGGCTCAAGCCGGTAGCGCGTGAAGGCACGACCGAACTCGGCCGGCCTGAAGCCCGACCAACTGCTCTCGGCCAGGGTCGCCACGAGCTCGCGCCACGATCCCGTCGGCGCATCGACTCCGAAGAAGATCCAGCCGGTGCCGCCAACACCCTCGCCGACGAAGAACTGCATGTGCGACTTGCCGCCGTCACGGGTGGCCACACTGCGCACGAAGCCGTCGGCGCCAACCTTCACGATCTGGCCGCCGTTGCCAGCCTGGTGCTCCGGCCGAACGAAGCTGAAGGCCTGAAACACGGAACCGTCATCCATCAGCACGCTTTCGCAGCGCGCCCAGCCCAGCGGCAGCGGCCAGTCGTGCCGGCGTTCCGTGAGCAGGTCATGCACCGTTGCGCGGCTGCCATCCGGCCTCGTCTGCACGATGAAGGCCATGGGATCGGAGAGTGTCGCCCAGCCGACCTTGGGCAAGGGAGGCTGAGGCCTGTAGCCAAAGAACGTCGCACGAATCCAATCGAGCAGCTTGCACATCGGCCGGCCCTTCTTTGCAGAAAACGAAAAAAAGGCCGCCCGCCAGTTACGGCGAGCGGCCAGTTTAGGGAGGAAACGCCCAGCGCCTTCACAGGCGCGACGGGCCATCCCCGGTGGCCAGGTCGCGACCACCGAGCTCGTGATTTCAGGTCAGATACTCAGGAAGGCATCGCGCAGCGCGTCGCCGATCTGCACCCACATGCCCAGGAGCGCGAACACGGCGACGACCAGCACGGCGATGATGACCGGCAGGATGTAGGTTTTCATCGCGCCGCCTCCGTTGGACTAGCCGGGGTCTCCGGCTGCTCACCATGCCAGTCGACGATGCGGTCCATCCGTGCCGAGCATTCACGAAAGGCCGCCGCCAGATCGGCGAAGGCCTCGCCGTTCTGATTGAGGGTCTTACCGCGGGCCGGCCGCATCGGTTCGCGGCAGCGCTGAAGCAGCTCGGCCGAGGGCCGTGGCTGGTGCAGCACCGGGACGTCTCTCGGGGCCGAGGATGTCAGACACCCCGTCAACGATAGCGTTGATGCGAGGATCGTTGTCGCAAGCAGCATTGCCTTGCACATAGCGGATGACCTCCCTGACCTGCTCGCCCTTGCTGGTGATCTCGCGGATGTCGGTCAGGAGCCGGCGAGCCTCCTGCTCGGACCGGCGCGCGGCATCGCGTTCGGCCTCGGCGACCTTGGTGGCCTGCTCCCGCTTGAAGAGCTCGCAATCGGAGACCGCCTTGGCTGTCGCGGCCTCATGCTTGGCCGCCTGGGTCTGCCAGAGGCTGACACGGTAGGTCTGGACGCCGAGACCGATCGTCGAGACTGCCGCCACGATGCCGAGCGTCGAGGCCAGCGGGTTGCTGGCCAGCAAGGCGCCGATCACCGAAGCACCCCGTAGTCGCAGCTCGAGACGCGCCGGATCCGGCGGGCGACCTCGTAGCCGTTCGGGCTGCCGTCGTCGTTGGTGTTGCCTTCGATGGTCTCGATGACGTCGCCCTGCCGGCGAACCACGATGCCGACATGGCTGTAGCCGTGGGCGCCGCCGCGGAGGAAGAACATGGAACCCGGCGGGGGATCGGCACGGCCATCGTCGCCGCGGACGAAGCGTCCCCTGACGCGGGCCTCCGTCACCATGCGCGGCACGTAGAGACACCAGATGCCGTCGAGCACGAGATCGAAGGGCGACTCCGCCCCCAGGGCCCGTGCAGCCTGCGCGTAGAGCGTCGAGGCGAAGCCCTGGCACCAGGCCACCGAGAAGCCGCGGCAGACGTGGCGTACCCACGGCCCCTTGTTGTCGCCGCCGACCTCGCGTGCCTGGGCGTTGAGATAGGCCTGCCCCAGCGCGACGACGGCGGCCCCGAAGCCGGACGGGACCGACATCGTGGTGACCTGCTGCAGCGGCAAGGTCAGGGCCCGCCAGACCTCGCGATCGACGACGCCGAGCGGCGAGCCAACGAACCGCTTCACGGCGGCTTCCGTGGCGGGCCCGAAATCGCCATCGATGAGAACACCGATGCCGTGCAGGCCGAGCCATTCCTGGACGCGCTGCACACCGGGACCCGTGGAGCCACGACGCAGCGGCAGAAGCGGAGGGTCTACCTCCGTCCGATACGGTTCGATCATGTTGCCTCTGAGGGATGTGCCGGGATGCACCCGGCGATGATGCCGGCCCGGACTAGGGCGACGGCTTGATTGTTCTGCTCTTCGAGCTCCGCGCCTACTGCGCAAACAAACAATGCGCTACGACACTCGCCGGTCGCAGCGTGGAGTTCGTCTTGTTTGGTCCGGTCTACTTCCTGTCGGGCGATGCCTATCCGAATGACATCCATGTCGACCGCGAACTGGAGCGTCGGCTCTCACCGTCCTTTGCCTGCTGGACGAGCCAGAAGGACATTCACCATCCCACGCCCGAGACGTTTCAGAACGGCGACTTTCCGCAGCGCGCTACGCACTTCGAAGCCTACCTCGCAACCCAAGGAACGCGCCGCGACACCGTCCTGATCGGCCGATCGTCCGGCGCCCGACTCGCAACTTGGTATGCCAGCCGTCATGCGGTTGCAGCGGTCATCTGCCTCGCTTACCCGTTCCGCAGTCCGTCGATCGGGCCGGAGCCCGAACGCTACCTCCACCTGTCCGACCTTCGTGTGCCGACCTTGATCTGTCAGGGGTTCAAGGACATCTACGGCGGTTCCAACATCTTCGCCGATTACATTCTCTCGAAGTCCATCCGCGTCCACCTGCTGCAGGCTGAACACGAATTCAACATCGACTCGGACGCCTGGGACACACTCGCCCGCGTGATCCTGGAGTTTTGCCAGGAAGTGCTGCCGCGTCCCTGAGCAATCGACTAGCGGGACGCTCGTCGCAGGAGGTGGCGCAAGTGCCAGAGCACGTAGACGATGACCGCGATCCAGAAGACCGTTTCCATGGCTACTTCCTCCAGGGCAGGAGGGCAGCGAGCGCGGCAACGAGGGTGTCCTTGAGGATGGTGACCCAGCTCCGTGGATCGTCCTGCATCTGGCGCAGGAAGGCCTTCACCAACGCGATGACATCGTAGGTGACGGTCGGCGCCGCGGCGGCGACGACGAAGCCGGTATAGATCGACCAGCCGAGATCGTTGACGGTCACGCCGCCCAGCACCGGCCCCATGACCCACGAGAAGGCCGACGCGGCCATGCGCTGGCGGCGCGTGAGCACATCCTTGCGGATGCTGTCGCCGAAGAACGCGCCGACCAGCGAGAACGGCGCGAAGATCAGCAGGGCCTCGGCGATGGCCCACAGGTCGCGGCGGTCATTCATTCCTTCTGCTCCCCTACCAGCCGCGATCGGCGATCATCCGGTACTTCCACTTGTTCGTCGTCAGCGACGTGCCGGCGGCGCTCGCCTTGTTGACCACGATCCACTGCGAGGTGATCACGCTCATGCCGTTGCGATCGCGCGACAGCGTGGGCAGGCGGATGTTGGTACCGTCGAAATTGTGGATGGAGCCCAAGCCGATCTGGTCGCCGACGGCGTAGCCGCCTTCCGTCGAGGTGCACTCGATGATGAAATCGGCGATGCGGGGGTAGACGCCGAGATTGTGCTGCTTGGCTGCGGCTGTGTTAGTGCCGGGAAGATCGCCGCTGTAGCCGGAGTCGTAGCGGCCGTCATAGGCATAGGCCACGACCGAGGTGACGGCGCCGCCGGAGGCGACGGCCTCGCCGACAAAGACAAGCCAGACCTGCGGTGCGGTGACCCCGTTGCCGAGATAGCCCTTCATCTCGCCGATGTTGAACGTGTACTGACCGTTGGTGACGGCGGGCGTGCCGCCGTGCTGATAGACCGACGCCAGCACCGTGG
>NZ_HE997181.1:3600969-3605126 GCF_000312425.1 Reyranella massiliensis 521
CCGACAAAGACAAGCCAGACCTGCGGTGCGGTGACCCCGTTGCCGAGATAGCCCTTCATCTCGCCGATGTTGAACGTGTACTGACCGTTGGTGACGGCGGGCGTGCCGCCGTGCTGATAGACCGACGCCAGCACCGTGGCGCCCTCGGTTAGCGTGCCGTCGGCGCCGACGACCAGGTACAGGAAGTTCGTCGCGCTGTTCGTGAGGCCGGCCCATGACGGGGCGGTGAGCCTGTAGCCGTTGCGATCGACGAGACCGCCAGCGGCACTCACCAGCAGCGGCAAGCTGGCGGATACGTTCTGGGCCGTCAGCGTGAGGCCGCCGGCCGAGGACGGCAGGATGTTCGGCAGGCCGTTGCCGTCACGCGAGCCCGACCAGACCGTTTGCCGCCGGCGCCGCGGCGCCGGCGCCCCACGCTGGGCAACCCACTTCGTGCCCGTCGAGCGCAGCCAGGTCACCTGCCCCGGCGGCACGACGCAGTCGTCGATGGCCTCGCCGCCCGTGGTCTGCACGATGACGGGCAGAGCCCCATCGGCATAGACGCCGACATAGAAGCCCTCGCCCAGGCTCGCCGCCGTCGGCAGGCCGGAGGTGCGCACCGCCGCCGTCGTATTGTGGCTGACAATCCATCCGCGGTCGGTTGCGGCAACGGTGCTGTTCGCCGCCCCGACATCGCGCACGGGCGCCGGCGCGTTGGATACGAAGAGGCTCTTGGTCCCTTCCCAGGCACCGATCTCCTTCTCGGCCGAGCCGGTAGGGTTGATCGTGATCGGCACGCGACCGGAGGCGCCGGCCGTGGTGTTCGGCCACAGCGCGAAGCCCCGGAGCATCGGATTGCGCGTCGTACCGGCATTCCCCGCAAGCACCAGCTCGAGCACCTCGGCCGAGGACGCCACGTAGACCGTCAGCGGGAGGTCATCGTTCGTCCAGGGCACAGCAGCGTTGCCGTTGGTCGACAGGACGACAGCACGGGAAAGACGAACCGGCGTGCCGTGCGTCAGCGTGCCGAGGCGATTGATCTCCCATCTTGTGTTGCTCTTGTTCCGGACCACGAAGGATGGCTTTTCGCCGCTGCCATAGGCCTCGGGGAACAGGCGATACCCGCTCTTGCGGACGCCATCGAGATCGTAGGTTCCCGTGCCCATGGTCTGGCTGGTTTCGACGACTTCATCGGCAAACGTCGGCATGGGCACGATCCTCCCGCCCGTTACGGCGTAAGCCGCTCGGTTCGGTGTCAGAGCAAAGAAGAAAGAGAACGCCGAGGCGCTACAGCGGCTCGGTCAGTTGCAACGAGGTGCGCCAGAGCTGGCGGCTGCCATCCCAGAACGGGATCGCTTCGAACTGCGCCCCTTCCACGAACAGAGATTGCATCGTGTAGAGGTGGTGGAAGGTCGTCGCCGCGGGATCGAGCGAGAACACGAAGTCGCGCGCCAGACCGCAGTAGCGCTGCAGCTCGAAGAGCTCGGCGCGCATGTCGTCCTGGTCGACATCGGACAGGCTGAGTGCCATCCGGCGCGATGGGGCTCCACGAGGATCCGTGAAGGTCCTGTTGAAGGTCGAGCGTCGGCGGACGTCGGACGACTCCAGCCCGATCGCCGGATTGATGTCGACGTTGAGGCGCGGACGGAAGGCCTTGCCGATGAGGACGCGGCCGAACTCCATATACGAGGTCTCTACGCCCGGATCGCAGAAGATGATCCGCCAGTACCCGTAGGCGTTGACGTTCGGAAAGCGCACCAGATTGGTGTGAACCGGCCATGGCTCCTTGAGAATCGGCTTGCCCGAAACCGGCCAGGCGCCGAGCCAGCCGCTGTCGAAGTCAGGTGTGTTCGGCAGGCCGGCAGGATCGAGGGCACCAAGGATCCTGAACACGGCACCGGCACCGAGATTGGCACCGATGACGGCGACTGTATCGCAGGCGCAGGGTCTGGCGAGGGCGATCGACAGGTACTGGTCGACCTTCGATGTCAGCCGCCACTTCTTTTCGACCCGGCTGTCCTGAACGAACGTCACAGGCAGGCTCGACACCTCGGAGCTTCCTGCTATCTGCGCCTGATCGATATCGATTGACGACAGAAACAGGGCACCCTCGGCAGGTGGGATCGCCACAGGCACATCGGGCGGCGCGGTGCCATAGGCGCTCGTGCCGTGTGGCGACGTCCCGTAGATGCCCCATGCCGGTGCCGGTGCGCCGACTGGCGGCGCCGCAATGAAGGGCGGCGTCGCCCCGAAGGGAAGCGTACCGTATGGCGCACCTGCGTACATCAGGGGGCTTCCAACGCGGTCACGCGTGCGCTCAAGTCACCGAGATCGACGACCATCCCGCCCAGGACGAACGCCAGAAGCTGGGTCGGCCGCACGTTACCGCGCACCCTGCGCTCGCCGTTATCGTCGATGTCGGGGACGATTCGCGAGCGCGGCTCCTCGACGTCCTCCATCTCGTGAACGAAGTGGGTCAAGGGCTCGAGGATCGGAGTGCCATCGGCGGTCCGACGTCCCTTGTTCACCATCACCGGGCTGCCGTCGGGGTTGAGTACCGGATGCTCCTGCCCGACGGGCTCGTCGCGCTCGATGCCCCGCTGCACCAGTACCGGCCTGCCGTCGACCACCTCGATTGCCGACTCGACGTCAGGGACGAGCCGCATCTTCTTACGCGGCACCGTCTCCATGTACTCCTCGACCTTGTCGAGCTCGTCGAAGCCGACGCAGCCGTACCGGAAGGGGTCGAGACCTTCGGCAACGAAGGCGGCGACGACGTCCTGGAATACCCACCCGATGTGAACGCGGGCGGCCTCGACGCCCTTCTCCCTGATGGAATCGTTCAACTGCCAGAGGCTGACCTTTGGGGCCAGACGCCTCGCGACACCGATCTCGGCTGCCGTATAGCCGCGGATGTTCGATTTCTCGCGGGCGTCGGAAGTGTCGATGGCGCCGATGACGCCGAAGTACGTGCCGACTCGGAACGACGCGCTGCCGACATTGTGGATGTTTCTCGCGGGCGTCGGAAGTGTCGATGGCGCCGATGACGCCGAAGTACGTGCCGACTCGGAACGACGCGCTGCCGACATTGTGGATGCTCATCGGCAGCAGGTCGCCGGCCGCCTTGATCTTCCAGCGGGCCGCCCCGCTGGTCTTGAACTCCAGGTCGCCGCCGCCGGCCGATCCCGTGCCCCAGGCCACCATGCCGGGCCCGTCGGTGTTGGAGAAGCCGAAGGTGCCGGCCTCGGCGGCGCCTTCGTCCCCGACAAGGTGATTGGCAGCCCGAAAGTAGGCCGCGTAAACACTGCCGACAGGGAGCGACGTCGATCCGACATTGTATGTGCCCGCCAGGACCGGCAGGAAGTTGCCGGTGACCGCCCATGTCCATCGGGCGACACCGCCGGTGTTGAGCTGCAGCGATCCCGCCCCCGCCGCACCGGTCCCCCAGAACACCAGCCCCGGACCGTTTGTGTTGGAGAAGCCGAAGGTGCCGGCCGCCGTCAGCGCCTCGTCGCCGACAACGAAGTTGCCGGCCCTCATGCTGCCCTCGACCTGGGCATTCCCGTTGTTGTTCATCACCACGGACTTCGACGCAGGCGCCAGCAGGGAGACCGTCTTTGCGCCGACACTGAACGGCACCAGGCCGCCGGTCGTGGAGGCAGAGCCCGCCACGAAGGAACGGGTGATCGTGCCGGCAGCGTAGGTCGCGAGCGAAATCTCCCATTCGCCGGCCGACTGATGCTCGATCAGCACCCAGCAGGTGTCACCGTCGCCCATCACGGACACGAACGACCGCATGCGCGCAGGCACGGGGCCGTCGAAGGTGAGAGCACCCGTGCCCGTGCTTTGCGTCGTCTGCTGGACGCGATCGGCCTTTACGTGAGCCATGACTTGATCCTCTCTTCATTGGAGACGCGCATGCTCTCGGCGCTGGTTACAGCGCCTCCCGCATACCGCCGCTAACACCCAGCGTTAGCGGCTAACCCACACCACCCAGGATGACCTTGCCGTCGCCGGGCGCGTTGAACTCGGCGATCAGGAGCGGCTTGGCCGGCCCCAGACCCACGCGATTGACATCCTTCAGAGTGAGCACGGTGCCGACGATGTCGACGAACGGATCGAGTTCCATGTCCCACTGCCAGCGGTAGCGCATGACGCTGAATAGAGACTGCTGCCGC
>NZ_HE997181.1:3605394-3875487 GCF_000312425.1 Reyranella massiliensis 521
AGCGTCGACCGCAGACCGCGCCAGCCCCAGTTGCCACCTTCGGGGAACGGCATCTCGCCCAGCGGCCCGAAGATGCCGAGCTCGATGCCGCGCTCGACATCCAGCGGCTCCGCCACCAGCAGGTAGGCTTTGCCGCGATGCGCGGCGAGCTCCAGCGGCGACGCCCCCGCATTGAACGGCCAGGGCTCCAGCGGATTGCCGAGAACACCGACGCGATCAGGGTGTCGAGATCCTGCGAGCGGTCGCCCTCGCCGCCGGCCAGGAAGCGGCTCTCGCCGTTCGGCCCGATCAGCGCGACCGAGGAATAGCCGTCGCGCTGGTTGTTCCAGATGTCGCCGGACCAGGCGCGCGCCGGATCGATGGTGCCGCCGGTTGCCCGCAGCAGTTCGTCGATGACCCCCCAGGTGCGGGCGTAGCGGCCACCGATGGACTCGCCGCCATTGATCTCGGTGCTGTGAATCGTGGGCTTCTTCACCCCCGGGGTGAAGCGCGTGTTGGCGCCGGCCATGGGGTCCCACTTGTACTCCTCGCCACCGAACAGGCCGCCGAACAGCCCGCCGAGCAGGCCGATCACGGGACCGGCGATCTGACCGATACCGGGAATCAGCGAGACCGCGCCGCCGACCATCGAGGCGATGCCGCCGATGGTCTTGCCGGTGTTGCCCTTGGCATTGGCGAGCTGGAAAGCGCCCATGCCGATGCCGCCCAGCGCGCCGAGGCCCTGGCCCCACGTTGTGCCACCCAGGAAGCCCATGCCGCTGGGCGACATGCCCTGAGGCATCGCAGTGTTGGTCAAAGAGGCGACATCTGATGCCGTGTTGTAGGCGCCGTAGCCGCTGTTGAAGATCGGCCGATTGAGGAAGCCGAACATGGAGCTGTTGCCCATGCTGCCGAACGACGACAGGCCGCTACCGCCACCAATGCCGCCCAGGCCACCGCCGGCGCCTGTCGCCGCCGAACCATAGCCGAGGCTGGAGGCCGTCGACGGGCTGACCAGGCCAAGGGAACTCATGCTGGAAACAAGCGACCCCATCATGGGTCGGATAAGCGCCAGCGCCAGGAACTCGGCCACCATGCGCTTGGCGATCGCGATGCCGGCCTTGCCGAAATCCTCGACGGCGAGCTTGCCCTGCCCCAACCCGTCCAGCAGCTTTTCGACCCAATCGGCCGCCGTGGATTGGATATGCAGCCATGGCTACCGCATCAACCTGGAGAGAACCGGCGCGAAGTCGTGCTCGACTGCGCTGCCGTCGGCATTGCTCAGCGTGACCATGCCGGTTTCGTCGATAGCGATTCCTGTCACGGCCGGCCCGGGCTCGCCGCGAGCGCCACGCTCTCCTCGAGGACCCGGGATTCCCGGCTTGCCCGCCTTGCCGCGCATTACCAGCAACATCCAGCCCTCACCCGGACATGGACCGGGATCATCACGCCGTGCCACGAAGGCGCCGCCGTCGAGGGTCACGACATCGAGTCGGGCATAGGTCTCGTCGGCCGACCAGGTCGAGCGCAGATTGATCGAGCGGCCATCAAGGGCGGCCGGCACGATGCAGCGCCAGTCGTCATGTGGCGGCGCCTTCCCGGTGTCTCGCAGGGCCTGATACACGGCACCGGCATGAGTGACGACGTCTGCCTCGCGGTGGACGTGATCTTCCCAAGAGCCGACGGGCGGCAGCTTTCCGGGCGCACCTTCGACGCCGCGCTCGCCAGCTGGTCCCTGCTCGCCGCGCTCGCCAACTGGTCCCTGAATCCCGGCCGGGCCAACATCACCTCTTTCGCCTTGGGGGCCGATCTCGCCTCGCTCGCCCTGAGGCCCGGCGGGGCCGACCCCGCCGCGTTCGCCTTGAGGGCCAGCCTCGCCGGCTGGACCACGGTCACCAGCCACGCCCTGTGGACCCTGCTCGCCCCGTTCACCTTGCGGGCCGGCTTCGCCTTGCTCACCCCGCAGCCCACGCTCACCCTGCGGGCCCGCGGGACCCATCTCACCCTGAGGGCCCACAGGACCTGGCTCACCACGCTCCCCCGGCGTGCCGTCCCTGAGTTCCGCCAATCGTGCATCGACCTTGGCGCGCAACTCGGCCTGCAACTCCACGATCTGGGCCCGCAGCTCGGCGATCGTCCGCTGGGCGTCGGCCTGCAGCTGCCGGCTCTGCGCCTCGATGACCTCGCGCTCCCGACGCCATTCCCGGCGCTGGTCGGCGATGACCTGGCCGAGGGCTTCGCGCAGGGCGTCAGGCAACGGCACGGCGGTCGATTTCGTCCGCGGTGGCGAGGAGATCGCGGGCCGAGACGGCGACGACGTTTCGCTCGCTGTCGTCATCTTCGTCCTCATCCGTGGGGGTCTGGGGTGCCGTGACTGCCGGCTTCGCATTCGGATCCGGCGGCTGCAGGCTCGAGCCGTAGCTCAGCGGGACAACCTGCTGCTGTACCCGCGGCATTGCGCCGTGACCGCCCGGCACCACCGGCAGGTCTTCTTCGTTCCGGGCTTCATCGGAGCTCAGGATGCCGCCGATGACGCCGGCAGCAAGCGCCTCGATGCGCTCCTTGAACGAGCTGCGCATGAGGGCGTTCGTGTTGAATTCGAGATACTCGTCCGGGACACCCCCGAGACCGAACAGCAAGCCGAAGGCTTCCTCGATGTGGTTCAGCGCGAATCCGAGACCGCGCGACTTCCACGACGACATCAGAGCTTCGGTCGAGGCAAAGGGCGTGCCACCGAGGCCGAGGACCTGGAGCGGCATCTGGAACGCGAGCGCCACTTCCTCCTGCGAGATCTTCAGCAGGGCCGCGAGTTCGTTGTCCTTGGCGTCACCGGTGACGGCCTTTGCCTTCAGTCCCCATGCCAGGATGGGCGTGCCACCGGCGTTCTCACCCTGAGTTTGCAGGTTCCAAGTTTCCCGCAGTTCCGTGATCTGGTCGCGCGTAAGCTGCTGAGCGGCAGGCCATTCTCGCGCAGCGCCACCGGCACACCGCTGCTGTGCTTGAGGACCCCAGCCTCGTCGGCAGAGACATCGGCGGGGTGCGCCTTGGTGCCGTCGGCAAGGACGTACCAAGTATCGACATCGGGTCGGTTCATTGCCGGGCCTTTCGATTGAGCGGAGATGAATGATTGGGCGACCTTTCGGCCGCCCACCCGGATCAGTCGGCGACCACGATGTGGAATGCGCCGGACTTCGCGTTGCCACCCTGCGCGATCGCGATCTTCACGCGGTCGCGGCCAAGGGCGATGCGGTCGTTGACCGCCGTTCCGCCGGACGCATAGAGCGCGGCGACGCCGACGTTGGAGTCCCACCCATTCACCCCAGGACGCGTCGATGCTGGCGTTATCCGGCCGGCCACCACCTCGCTTGAACCCATAGTTCGACATCGCTGCGCCGAGCCCGGCGGTGCGCTGGCGCCAGGCGAACTCCATCTCCTTCTCGGCTTCCCGCTGCATCCCCGTGAGACGGTTGTGCCGCCACGCTTCGGACTGGCGCACCCTGGTAAGGTTCCGCCTGGTCTTCCGGGTGGCCTCGGGATCGTCGACGGCGATCTCGACCGTCGGACTGTGCGCTTCCTGCCAATCGAGGGCGTCACGACCGAAGCGCTTCCTGATCTTCTTGGACTTCTTGGCTTTTGCCACTGCTTGCTCCCATCGACGGAGGGGACCGTCGGATTACCGCTGCTTCTCGCAGATCCTATTGTGTTCGCCTTCGATGAAGTGCCGCGCGATGTCCGGCATCTCGTCGAGCTCCGCTTTCAGGAACACGATGACGCCGACCTGCCGTGCCTGGCGCACCAAGGCCTCGATGACCTCCGGTGACGTCGCGCTGGTCCCAATGTGGCGATCGAGGGAGGACCGGATCGGACGCCCGCCGTAGCGGTCGCTCACCGGATCGCTCCGCCCGCCAGGGCATCGATGGTCGCCTGCCCTCGCGCATCGATCGGCTTGCGGCTGACAAACTTGAGATGCTTCGCGCATGCCCAGCCGCCATTGCCTGGCGTGTTGAACAAGGCAACACCGTCGCGCGGACCGAACTTGCAGAGCCTGCAGAAGCTATCGTTGTCTGCAGACGTCCCAGCCCGTCGCGTCTTCCTCCTAGTCATCAGCCCTCGCCGGAGAATTGGAAGCTCCGGCTATTTAGGGGAAGGAGTGACTTGGGGTTTCAAGGTGTGACTTGGTGGACCTACGAGCGGTCCCTCTCACGGAGCCAGAACATCCACGCAACGCCGGCGCCGCCAAACAGGCCGAAGGCCATGACGACATACGGATTCAGATCCAGCCCGTAAGACCGATGCTCGTACGCGAAGGAGGAAGCAGCCATCCAGCCTACGAGCGCTCCAGTGCCAACCCACTGAAGTGCATTAGAGGAGCCACGCCTGCTGCGTTCTGTGTCTCGGCGCATCACTAGACGCATCTAGGAAGCGCTTCTCCGTCACAATAGCTGCATTTCTGCATACTTGGCGGCACTCTCTATCGCGGCGCCCGCAGCCAAAGCACTGCGCCAAATGCTGAATTGAGCACGAGTCCAATCACCCAACAGCTTTGATCAGATCGAGGATCTCGCGCCGGACGTTGGCCTTGCGAATCTTGTAGAACGCGCGGACCAGCTCCAGGGTCTCCCGCTTGGTGGAGACTCCTTCGTCGATCGTTTCCATTCGACGCCCGCGCTTCGAAGTTGTTTCAGCTTCAACCGCGCTTTCGAAGAAGAAGGAGACCGGCACATCCAGAACGGTCGCAAACTCGTACAGCTTGCTGGCGCTCGCCCGATTGGCACCGCGCTCGTACTTCTGAATCTGCTGGAACGTGAGACCGACCGCCTTGCCTAGAGCCGTCTGACTCATCCCCAGCAGAGCGCGGCGCTGCCTGATGCGGTTGCCGACGAGAACATCAACTGGATGCGAAGCCACAACAGTACCTCAAGATCAGCCAAACAGAAGCTCACTTCCTATTGAGGGAATTGGCGCAGCGAGTGCAAGCCTTCATTGCGCGTCAATTCTCCAGCTGCTCAATGTGTTAGCAGCTCGCTTCGATGCCTTGTCGTTACTTTCCTTTCGACTGTCGATCTCCAAGGCGCCAATTCCGAGCCGTTGCGCAGCCATGGCCATGTACCCCCGCGCCTCATCCGCCCACTGCTCGCTTGGATTCCTCTCTGCGGCCGCTGCTACGGCGCAACGCTCGACGGAAACTTCCCACCCTGCAAACATTCCGGAAAATGAATCTGGGAGGTGTCGAAGTGTTTCCGGAGAAGTTCCACGAGATCCAATGCAACGTAGCGGCCGTCCTTGCAGCGAGCCTCCAGCCCCGTGACGCTCAGGATGCCGTTGCCAAGTACCAGAACGTTCTCGCCGAGCTACGACGGAAAGGCGGCCCTCTCGATGACGGCACGCCTCAAGACGCTGCCTCAGTTCAAGCGAGAAGCCAGCGACAAGAGTAACGTATTGAATCCTTGGGAGCAGAAATTGCTCTTAGATTCCCTTCCGCTGCCGGTACGCATTCAACATCGCTGGCGTTATGTCAGCTGGGTAACAAAGGACCCCTTTCCCTCCGGCCCGGCTATATGCACTGCTCCCACCACATCGGGCGCCGTTGCTCTTCCGAAAATCGGGGCACGGGCACGCTCCGCGATAGCCCGCGATCGACTCTTGGATCATCTGCTTCTTGATGTCGTCGTCGGTAGCGCACTGGGCAATCGCGGGACTAGCAATAGCGGCCAAGAGAAACGCCGCAGCCGCCATCAGCACACCCATGACAGCCATAGCAAGCTAACTTCCGAACTGCATATACCTCGGATCAACAAACCCTTCCTTGTTCTTCAGCGTTCTGTTGCCCGTAAAAGAAAGCAAAAGTTGAAGCTGCTTAGGATCGTGTTTGCGACGCGTCGCGGCCCGCGGCCTCACCCCGGTAAGTGGCTCCGGCAATGGTGGCAGATGCGGAAGACGTCCAGCAAAGAGATCGGCCGCCGTCACAATCTGCAGTCTTGGAAGCCGACCATGTGCAGACTTCTTAACAAATCCGGCTGCGGTCGCTTCTGCAATCATTGACTGGGTCGGTTCCGCGAGCGTGATCAGAATGCCCATCTCAGCCTCCTCACGCTCGATCACGGCACGGAGTTCACGGACCATTGCGACGCCGACATTTTCACCACCTTTGACAGAAATGATGATGCGGCCGTGACCGTATGGACCGTTTGCAAATAGTGCGCTGCCATCGATACCGCGGTCCGGCCCGCGCTTTTCTTCACGGTAGCTTTGCGCCCCGACAAACCAGGCAGCCCACCATTGGAATTGATGCTTGTCACGCTGTGCCAACGCCCTGGCATCCGCTAGGGATGCGGGACGGCCATGTACCGTAAAGGCTGCGCTCCTGTCATGATCTTTGAGACGCTGCTCAATAAGTGTGACTGCGTAGTGTGTTACATCAATCCCGAGCCATTGGCGCCCGCTTTTGTGCGCGGCGTGGATGGTGGTTCCGCATCCGCAGAATGGGTCCAGTATGAGATCGCCTGGATTCGACGATGCCGAGATAATCCGTTCCAGAAGCGCTAGTGGCTTCTGTGTCGGGTAGCCGAGCCGCTCCTGTGTTCCAGCTATTATAGGCGTAACATCCGTCCAAAGGTCTTGGAGCGGCACACCCGGCATCTCATCTAAGTAACGCTTGTATTCGGGCATGCCTTCGAATGTGTGGCGCAGTCGCCCTTCCTTCGCGAACTGCTTCATGTTCGCTTTTGAATAGGCCCAGAAGCGGCGCTTGTAAGGTCTAACCGCCTTATATTCCCAGCCGGATCTAGGCCTGAGGTATTCGTCGTCCGTGTCAGCGGCCCATCGCTCGCGCGCGCCCAGCAATTTCTTGACTCGCCAATCGTACTCGACGTCACCACCTGGCTTGGCTGCCGTCAAATCGCCTCGCCTAAAGCGCCGCCCATTCTCATCCAAGAGACGATAGTCACGTTCGACATACGCTTCATCGTACGGCGTGTAGACATTGTTCCAAGTCCACTCGTCGCTCTTCGTATAGAAGAGGATTACATCGTGTATGTGTCCGTGCAGCTTGCGACCTTGTTTTGTGTCACTGTGCGCACTTGAACGCTTCCATATGATCTCGCTACGAAAGTTCTTCGGACCGAAAACTGCATCCAGAACAAGCTTGAGATAGTGACTCGCTGTCGGATCGCAGTGTAGGTAAAGCGAACCAGTCGGCTTGAGTGCTCGACGCAACTCGATAAGCCGAGCAGCCATCATGGTGATGTAGGCCATTATCGCCGACTCGCGAAGCCAGCTTCGCAGTCCGCGCATCACAAGCGAGACATCTTCATTGGCTGCAATTACGTCGTCGAATGCACGCTCGGCCGACGGTCCCCACGTCCAGGTATCGCAGAATGCTTCGGCTTGCGACTGCGTTGGGGCTCCACCGCGCTCTTTGAACAGCACATTGTAGCTGGCATTCGAGTTGAACGGCGGATCCAAATAGACGAGATCGACGGTCTCAGCCTTGATGTGGTCACGCAGAACTTCGAGATTGTCACCAAAATAGAGTTTGTTCTTTTTGGTCATAGCTCCCCCACTCTCGAAGTATGCACGGGGGATAAGTGCTGTCATCTGCGCAGTAGAGTAGTACGTTGCCCTGCAACCATACTATGTGTGAACGAACGCGAACTACCCAACGACTAGACTACCTAGATACGTCAGATACAAATTCGCTCGCCCTAGATAATGCTCGCTGCAGCGCACTCGTCTTGCCACCGCCGCTTGGTCCAGCCACCGCCCCTATCTGCCTCGCCTGTCTCTGCCGGATGATCGTACGCCGGCAGCACCCCAGCTCCCGCGCCAGCCTTCCATCCGTAGCCGGGAAGCCATCATCCATCTTTCCTGAGGAGCAGGCACGCTCCAAAAGGGCTGAGTCGGCATCGGTCCAAACCTTCCTCAACTGTCCCTCCGATTTGACAGGGAATTCGAGCGGCAGCACCGTGGGCCCTCCTTCATGGCTGCAGTGTGCAGCCGCCCTGTTGGGCTACTGGAAAGGAAAACCGTGACAGCCAAGATCGTGCTTTCGATCGGCGGTTGGCGGTTCAGGTTGGTCCTGAAGCTCCCGCTTAGATAACCGAGTCGGGTGGCGGCAGGTGAAATCAGCATGCCGCCACCTTCACGTCATCGCTCCATCATCTACGATCGTGTAGCGGCCATTGCTTTCGTTCCATTGGCCCTTAACAGTCCCTGGCCGGCCTATCTCGCTGTGGTACCGAGACTTTGCCACGATGATGCTGGTGGGCAGGCTGGGATCGGCGCCCTCGCGCCAGATCACGACGCCGAGGTCAGGCTTGTTGTACCAGTGGGCTGAGTCGGCAATGTCGTAGAGCGTCGGACACGGGTATTTGCCGTCCTGTTTGTTGCGCATCATTTTGGCCGGGTGTGCCACGACAATGATGTGGACCCGCTTGCTCTTGGCAAAGCGCTTCAGCGCCTTGATTGCCCAGCCTGTGTACTCGATCTGCGTCATCTCCTTCGGGCGAACGTGCTCAAGCTCGTTCCAGGGGTCGATGATGATCACGTGCGGGTCGAAGCGATGAACCGCCGCCGCCATCGTCTCCAGAAGCCATTCCAGGTTGGCGTCCGTATCGTCGTCCGGCACGAGAAAGCGGAAGTGTTTGTGAATGAAGGCATCGGCTGCCTCGCGCTCGGCCGGCGACATCATCTTCTCGAGCTTCTGGGCATGGAAGGTGCGCAGTGCGCGCCGATGATCGGGAACCGGCCGCTGCTCGAACGAACCGAAGATCGCCCGCCAACCATGACGCTGCGCCAGGCGGCAGACCGCTTCGTTGACGAACGATGTCTTGCCGTGCCCCGGAATGCCCGTGACGATCGTCAGGTCACCACGACGCAGGCGGAAGTGATCGTCCAGCCCCACAATGCCCGTGCCGACGGCTGGGTTGGAAGGCGGCTCCGGGAGTTCGGCCATGGCATAGATGTCCGGCACGGCAAGCCACTGCGCCCGCCGGATCGCCTCCTGGACGCCGCGGACGCCATACTCTCGCAGGGCCCCAGGCAGATCAGAGCAGCCCTTGGGATAGCGCACCCACTTGCAGCGGCTCTTACCGAACGCTGCAGCGATATCCTCGCGCAGGGCGTTTCCAGCATCGTCGTCGTAGGTGCAGAGGATGATCTCCCCGATGTCCTTCCAAAGCGGCTCGCTCTGCTCGACATAGGGCTGCCGCCGGCCGTCGGCCGAGGCGATGGGGATGCCGATGGAGCGCGAAAAGCCCGCCAGCAAAGCCGCCCAGCACCCCGGCTCGCCCTCGGCCACGATCAGCGGCTCGTTCACCAGCTCGGGATCGCGCAGGCTGTTCAGGTTGTAGAAGATCCCGCCCGGTCCGACCTGCGTTGCCTGTCCGAACCCGCCAGCCCCGACACTCACGCCCCGAAACTTGACGCTCACGATGTTCCGGCCGTCATGGAACGGAATGGCGAGTGTGCCCGCACGCTGCTTCGATTCACCGACGCCCAGGTTCAGCTTCAGGAACGCCTCGGCGTCGAAGCCGCGGGCCTCCAGCATAGCCAGCATCTCGGGCGACAGCGGCCCAATGGCGTCGATTGCATCGGCCAACATCACGGCTGGGCACTCCACCCGTCAGCGCGCGGAGCAGGCGCTCTTGCCCCAATGCTTCGCCGATCATCGTCGTAGTTGCCCTCCCGGACCTTCGTGAAGTTCGCGGATTTGATGAACCAGTCCAGCGTCCACGAGGTCATCTCGTCCCGGATGAAGCGCGAAGCCTCTGCCTTGCCCACCACGGCTTGGAAACCCTCCAGACCGCCGCTTTCCCGCAGTCGAGCTTTCAGGGCGGATCGTCGTTGATCCGTCAGTTTTGTCGCTTCAGGCCAGCGTGGATTACGCTTTGCAGCGGCGTTCCAGCACTGAAATGCCGCCAATTCGGGTGACTGATCGGGCGGCTCGTCGCCTAGATTCGAAGCGTTAGCTTCGATTTCCTCCTTCCCTCCTCCTTCTCTCCCCTCCATCTGCGTGGAAAGTTCGGAACCATCGCCCCCTTCATCTGGTTCCGGTTCCCCACTCGGCTTCTTTAAACCAACGTAAGTTCGGAACTCATCCGACATAGGATGGACCGAGTTCGGCTTCTTGGGGCGCTGATACTTCCTGAAGTTCCGAACCAAGCCGTAGTGAACGCCGCCGACTTCCACCTTCTTGATGGCATTAGCCGCCTCAAGCTCGGAAAGCAGCGCCCCTGTATCGACGTTGGCCGCGGGCAGCAGGCGCATTTTGAGGGTGATCGGCTTCCACTCGAATACGCCTTGATCGTCGCATTCGGTCCAGATGCCCATAAGGAAGACCTGTGCCTGGGGCGACAGCGTCACCATCGCTTCGTCGGTGAAGAAGCCAGGATGGATAGAGCGGATTCTAGCCATTGGCGTCTCCGTCCCGTTCACCCAAGCGGGCGACGACGCGGCGAACCACAGAGCCCAACGGCTGCCATTGGTCGAGCTGCCGATCGGTGCTCGGAATCTCCGGCTTCTTTACCTTGAAGCGGATTACGACCTCGATGATTTCGCCCGGTACGCCATACTCGCTTGCATCAAAGCGCTGCATTTTCTTGTTCTTTCCGTCGGAGGGACACGGAAACCGCCAAGCTCGGGACCGAGGTCTGGCGGCGGAGGTTCACACCTGAAACCGATTGCAGGCCGAGGGCCTTACGGACACCTCGCCTCCGCCATAAGGGAAGACAGCGTTCGGTTGGGAAGTGTGACGCTCCACAACTCCATAAATGCGAATGACCATCGACACGCCATCGCGAATTCGGTGGGCGTGTCAGGATAACCCGAAAGCTGGGGACAACGAGGCGTTCGCACAACGTCGGTTCGAGAAGCCGATGCCAACACTGGCGGCAGCGCTCTTTCAAGTGCACGAAATCTCCATATAAAAAGCGCTTATCCATGCGGCGCACCGTCCTGATCTGCGAGCAAGCGCTCCATGATCCGGCGGGTCACGGCGCCGAGGGGTTCCCATTGGCCGGACCGCTCGGAACTCACGATCTCGCGCTTCTTAGGCAGAGGCCTCGGTGCGACTGCATTGCACTTGCTGGGTTCGCCCTGCTCACTCGGATCGAAGTACTGCATCGTCAGTCCTTTCGCGCCGCGCCACCGCGGTTCAGGAGATCGTCCGGCCGCACCGCTTGCGGCAGGTCACGCGTCGCTGTCGCTCTCAGGCTCGTGGACCAGCGCGACAGCACTTCCGCCAGCCACAGCGCGGTCTTCCCGCGCCATTCGATAAGCCTCGCGTAGTTCATGAGCTTGTTCCTCGTGCCGTCGTTCTGCGGCCTTGAGCGCGTCCAGGCGCTGGTTGAGGGTCCGCCATTCGTCGGCGGTCACGACGCGAGCTTCGCAATAGAACAGCGCCTTCACCCGTCGGTGTTTCCACGAAAGGGTCCGCGCAACGCGGGAGATCCACGACTTTCTGTTGTCGTGGCGTTCGGGCGGGCAGGCCCGAAACATCAGCTCGGGGATTTGCGCGCTAGATTCCACGTGCTTGGACTCCTGGTCCAACCTCTTGGACATGCCTGCTCCTATGTTCGGTCCCGTGAACAGGAACCGACATCCCAGGAGAGACACCGAAGGCTTCGAACAGATCGGCTCGATCGTGCGTCGTGTGGTAGCGGACATGATCGAACAGCGAAGGGCGGCAGCGGCCGTTGGGGTTGAGGCCGCTGCCTTTGATCGGACTGGGGAGGGAGGGGCGTCCGATCAAGAAATCATCAGGTTCACGAATGGTCAGGCTCCCTCGCCACTGAGGCCATCGTGAAAGCTGGCGGTCGGTCGTCGGAGGCCGGCCGGCCGCCAGTTCCATTATTGGGGAGGAGAAGCCGTGCCGAAGCGGAAGAAGAGCACTGACGGGGATCGGGTCGCCATCGACTCCGCAGTGGGCATCTGCGGATGGCTCCTCGTCATCGAGGCCCTGCTTGTCATGGAACGTCGGGGCATCCTGAAGAGCAAGGACACCAAGCGCATCGTCATGGGCGCCCTCAGTTCTCTCGAACTGCTCGCGGCAGGCACCTTCCCTCACCCGGCCTTCGAGATCGCTCGAGAGATCTTGGCCGGTCAGATCGAGGGTTGGGAGGGTCTCAGGCGGGAGCCGCAGTGAGCCATTGCCAATTGGTGCTTGCGGCGTACGCCGTAGGGCACGCGGGGACCGAAGCTCGACGCCCCGGCCCCGCGCCGCCATCATCGGCATTGCGACACAACCGATGGAGGCAGGGTTGACTGAAGACGAACGGAACATGCTGATCGTCGCGGCAGGCGAAGGAATTGCGGCAACCCACTTGCTCCACAGACTCTTCACCGTGCTGTTGCAGAAGGGCGCAATCGGCGAGCAAGGTGTCGTCAACATTTGCGACCATGCCCTTTCTTCTTTGGAGAAGACTGCGACCCAGGGGTGGCCCGCTCTCCACGGGGAAGCGCTGCGGCACGCCCGAATGCGTATTGAGGTTCTGCGGAATGGCTTGTTTCGGCCGCCGTCTGAGCCGCAGATTGAGCCGCCTTCCACGTCCGGTATTCCTTCAGATCAGCCTCAATCTCCTCCGGGGTCCAGTAGCGGAAATTCTCGTTGAGGCAATCAATGAACTCTTCCGTGACCTCGGGTACGAGACGATCTGAAGGGGTGCTCATTGGCAGCCTCCAATGAAGCGCCAAATCTGGACCGCGCTGCTGATCGTCCAAAAACATGCGGCAACGAAAAGAAGGATCGCGAGTACGCACCTCATGCGGCCTTCCCGTGCTTGGGGGGCGTCTCCCCGAACACGTCAGGACGCAGCTCGTAGCGCGTGACCCTGCCGTCGGTCGCCTGTTCGATGGCCGCGCAGACCTCCGCGGGGACTTTCTTGTCTCGATGAATCCAGTTGCCGATCTGGCCTTGCTTCTTGCCGATCTTCTCGGCCAGCGCTCGCTGGCTCCCGGCTGAATCGATTGCTCGATGAAGGGCGTCGATACTCATGGGTGTGCAGTAAATACCCATTGGTATTCCACCGTCAATACCCAATGGTATTCTTCCTTGCAATACCATTCGGTATGACCCTCGGAGATCGCGTCAGAGACGAGAGAGTCGCCCGCGGCTGGTCTCAGAAGGACTTGGCCGCGCGGGTGACCGCACTTCGTCGACAGAAGACGACGCAAGTGGCGATCCACCACATCGAGAGCCGCGGCAACGTGATGCCTCGCTTTGTTGTAGAGCTTGCTCAGGCTTTGGAGGTGAACCTTGATTGGCTGCGGCTCAATAAAGGCCCTAAGAAGGGGAAAATCGAACGCCTTCCCGCGCCTGCTGAGCGCAAGTCCCAACAGACACCGATTCGGCACTATGTCGGCGCCGGCGATGAAATACACATCATCAATGAGGATGGCCCCATCGACGAGACGGACGCTCCGCCTGGATATGGCTGGGAGACCGGGGGCGCTGCGGTCGTTCGGGGCGATTCAATGCGACCCTATTTCGATCCCGGCGATATTCTATTTTTCCGCCATCGTCGTTCGCCACCGGCCAGCGCCAAAGCGCTGCCCGTTCGCCCGGTGATCGTTTACACCTCGTCCGGCGCGCTCTACGTGAAAAAGCTCCTACCGGGCACGAAGAAGGGACGCTTCCACCTTCTCAGCCTCAATCCGTTGACCCCTGCTCTTCAGGATCAGCCCGTCGAAAGCTTTGCCTACATCGAGTGGGTGAAGCCGCGCGCCATGTGATGGCAAACAGAGATTCCTCAAATCGGACCTTCGGCGCTCCCTCTTGGATGGATGAGGCGTACATTCAACATGCCGAGAGCGTTGGACAACTAGTCGTAGCTTGGGCGCGACTGCACGAGCACCTCGGGCAATTGTTCGCCTATCTGGTAGCGACACATTCGCCCCATCGCGGATGGGCAGCTTGGCACGCCATTTATAGCGATTCCCAGCAGCGATCCTGCCTCCGCGCCGTTACTCGGGAAGTTTACAAGGACAAAACCGAGCCCATGCGCGAGGAGATTGAGTGGGTCCTTACCGAGATCGGAAGGCTCATCGACGATCGAAACAGTGCTGTTCACGTGGCCGTTCAATTCGGTTTGAACAAGAGCGAGGATGGCCTTCAGATGATCCCCGTTGACGACAGCGGCAATCCAAAGGCTGTGCCGTTGGTCGGGAAAGACCTTGGAGCCGTCTTCGAAGCGGCAACTCAAAAGATCAGTCGCCTCTCCCTGCACGCTCAGGCGCTAGCTCCCTTTCTGCGCTCAGTTCCATTTCACGCGACAACGGGGCCACTGCCTCAGAGACCTCCCGAGCCCACAGCTCCGCATTCCCACGATCGAAGAACGCAGGACAGCGGCGAGTAGCTTAAGACTCAGCGATCAACGAGGCGGATCCCTTTAGCTGACACAATGTGCCACTCAACGTCGTCTCCAACCTTTGGCTGAGATCGGCCAAATGCCGAAGGGGGCAGAGACACGCGCACCGTTTCGTCGATGTGAAGCGTCAACCCACTGTCGCCGGAAAATGCCGCCTGTTCTGCTCCCTTGGCCTTCACCGCATAGGAAAAGCTTGTAACGATGTAGGCTGACGAAACGCCCACGATATCTGCATAGAAACCAATGCCCAAATTGACGCCGTTGGAATAGTAGGCATTGAAGAAGCCTCGACCAGAGATGCTGTTCGCAGGGATTTCCCGCTCATGCTTAAGTAGGCAAAAGCGTAGCGCCTGCTTCTCGCCTACCAAGGGAGTAGCGGCCTTGGCCATACATCTCGCGACTCCGATCTGTGTGCCTTCGTAGTACCAATCTTCAATTTTCTCGCATCCGCTTAGCGTTATTACCAGAGATGTCGCCAGTATTCCGGACTTCGCCAGCCGCACTGCGCTACTTCCCCTCATAGGGATATCGGCCCAGCCGCGCGACGAAACGCGAGACCGTTAGGCACAACCCATAGGACCGCAAGTAAAGATTGCCACCACCGCATGCGGTAAGATTCGCATTGGGACTAGAGGAAGCACCCTCTTACCATTTCGGCGATCTCTTGCCAGTCTGCCCACTGTAGGGGTTGGTATTTCCGCGGCTGCCGTAGTTGTCGTACTGCGTGCCGTTCGGATTCGTCCGTTGATGAGGGCTCACGTAGTTTCCATCGCGCGTAGTATAGCCGCCTACCGAATTGCTGCTCGGATTGCTGCCCGTACCGTAGGTCGGGTATCCCCCGCTTCGGCCTGATCCGCTCCCGTAGCTGGACTGGGCCATGGACGGAGAGGCCACAAAGCCAAGAAGTGCAATAATCACCAAACCTTGTGTCTTCGCCATTTCTCTCTCCTGCAGATCAACCTATAGCGGCAGAAATTCCCCGTGCCACCACCGCATGGGCGAAACTAACATTAAAGCAGATACCTATTGGTATTGACTGATTAATACCAATTGGTATTATCCCTCTCATCAAGACGGGAGTGAGAGATGGCACGGACAGCCTTACCACCGCACTAGCGTCGTTGAACGCCACGCTGCCGCCGAACCAGTTTTTAACCGAGGGGATCAGTCAAATGCCCGACACATTCACACCCGATCAGTTCAGCCAGACACAGCCGATCACGCCGGCCGGCGGCACGCCGTGCGCCAAGGCCGCCGGGAAGGGCAAGCGATCAGCCCGGAAAGTCGGCCGTCAGCCGGCGACGCTCCCCGACGATCTGCGAAGCGAAGTCTGGTGGAAGGCCGGTGAGATCGACCGCGATGCACATCAGGCCAGCACCGTCTTCGGCATGGTGTGGGAGATCATGGAGGATATCTCCAGCCACGCGGTCCATGCCGAGGCGCGAGGAGACAAGTCCCTTCTGACGGCGTCAGATCGCCTCTACGTCCTCCTCAATGGCGTCGAGGATCGCCTCGGAACCATGCGCAAAGCCGCCGGGGTGATCACGCAGCTTTCCGGCAAGACGCCGACAGGGCTCGCTGACCTGAGCGATGATCCCGTCGCTCAGCGCTATCGCGAGTATCGTGCGGCGGAGGCTGCCGTGAATGCTCCCGAGCATACGGCCGACGAAAGCCCCGAAATCGACGCTTACCACGCTGCTCAGGACAGGTTCATTGCTGCGCCGGCGACGTCGCTACTCGGCGTTCTGCTCAAGCTCGAACTCGTGGCAGAGATCGAAGATCTTGAACACGAGGACACCATCAAGAACTGCGTCATCCTTGGTCTGATCAAGGATCTTCGCGCAGTCCTCGGCCGCACGGAGTAGTCGCCATGCCCGATACATTTTTCAGCGGCGACTTCAGCGGGACTTCGGTGCAGCCGTTCCCGATGAGCCCGACGGAGCTCGTGAATTGCATGGTCGACGCCGTGCAGTCGGCAACCGACGACAAGGGAGACATCGTTTCAAAACCAAAAGCGGTGAAGGCCCTGCTTCCATTGATCGGTACCTACACCGTTGCGGACGCCGCTATGGTCCTGCCGCTCTTCCACGGGGCCTTGGCTGTATGGCCTGCGCTGACCGACGAGGGAGACGAATGCCCTCGGTTCAATACGCTGTGCCACGTGTCATGGCTGTTGGAGGAGTTCGCTTGTCTGGCTGAGGCATCAGGCCCGCTCTGTATCACGGGTCGCCTGTACCTGCTGGAGCAGGCGGCCGCAGATGATGCCTGGGCCCTACCACACCCGGTAGACGCGTTGCGGCGCACCAGAAATGACACCATGACACAAAGCAGTGGCCGATTTAGTCGCGAGACATTCGGCGGGTTGGAGACCAAATCTGGCGTTCCGAGTTGGCTTCACCG
The DNA here is from genome assembly GCF_000312425.1 of Reyranella massiliensis 521. Classification (GTDB taxonomy): domain Bacteria; phylum Pseudomonadota; class Alphaproteobacteria; order Reyranellales; family Reyranellaceae; genus Reyranella; species Reyranella massiliensis. The sequence goes on from NZ_HE997181.1 coordinate 3,622,137, forward strand.
TGCACAACCGAAAGACGGTGACGTCGACTACGACGAGCTGCGCAATCTGTTCGGCACTCCCCGTCCACAGTCCAACTGATCACATCGGGCGCTCGGTCGCCCACGCTCACCCCCCCATTTGGAGCTACACATGCCCGATACACTGATTCAGCCCGAAACCCTCGCCTCTCAGCCCGCGCCGGCGAAGCGCTGCGCCAAGAAGCGTTCGGCTATGCCGAAGTTCAGCAATCCGACTGAGCTGGTGGAGCGCATTCTCCAGGCAATCAAGCCGACGCTTGGCGACGAAGGAGAAATGGAATCTATGCCCGTGTCCGCCAAGGCACTGGCATCCGTGGTTGGCGACTACACAGTGGCCGATGCGGTCTACGCGATTTCACTGCTCAAGGTCGCTATCAGGACCACAGACGGCGAAGCATGGGAGTTGGAGGGCGGTGGGCGCTGTTCCCGCTCCGATGCATTGTGCTCGGCGCTCTTCATCCTCGAGGACTTTGCCTCGACGGCAAGATCGTCCGGGCCATCGTGTGTGAGCGCCCGCGCGTATCTGCTCGAGACAGCAGCGGAGGACGCCACGCTCGGCGAACAGCACGCCGCAGCGCGTTCCATGCTGCAGGATACGGCCAACCTGCGTTCTGGTGATTTCTGGGGCGAGACATTTGCTGGCTGCACTGAGCCTGCCGGCTGTCCTTGGTGGCTGATGAAAGCCGCAGAGCGCCGGGACGGTTCTGTCGATGGCGACGAACTGCGGTCGCTGTTCGAAGAGTTCCGCAACAAGAGCTGATCACGTCGAGCGCTCGGACATCCGCGCTCAACCAACCCCATTGGAGATCATCATGCCGGATACACTCGTCTCTACTCAGGTCCTGAGCAATCGTCGACCGCCGAAAGCGGGCCCCAGCAAGTCGGTCCGCGAGCTTTGGAATGCTTGCCAGGATCGATGGAAAGACATCGCTGATGCATCGAAAGCCTGCGACGCTGCGATGCGGGCTGGCGACGACAAGGCCGAGCAGGAAGCCGAGAAGCACATGGCGACTTGCAGCGACGCCTACGATACTGCGCGCACCGCGTTCCTGGCGTCCCCGGCGCGGACCGTCGACGACGCTGTTTGCAAGATCGCCTACTTGCTGGACCAGACGGAAATCAGAGTCACCCACGCTGATGAGCTGCGGGAAGTGCTCCGCGTGCTCCAGAAGCTGAACTAGCGACACGGGCGCTCGGGCAACCGGGCGCCCCCTCCCACCATGACCAGCGCCACCGCTCCCTTCGTCGCCGTTAAGAATGCGAATGCTTCGCACCGCTATGCGTCGCAACGCGGCTATGGTTCGTATCGGATGCAATTTGCATTGCTCGCCATCGAACGGAAGTCCTATCGTTTCATTGCGCGTGACGGCTTAGGCCGTTCCGGCGCGGGCACCCACCCCCGCCGTCCGCCAGATTTCCCACCCACAACTCACAAATCTGGCGGGCGCGCACCTTTGGGAGTCGCTCTACGCTCTGCCGATGATGTGAGCGAGCTGCACGCGCAGTTCCGCCGTCTCCATGACGTCGTTCGTGGACGGCAGGTCCGCAAAGCGGGCCGGTATCGGCGCAAGCTGCTCTGCGCGCCTCAGAGAGGCGTCGGCCTCCTCCCACAGCCCTTCCTTCAGGCATCCAAGGAAGCTCTGAAGGTGGAAGCTCTCGCGCCGGTTCAGCGGGCGCTTATGGCCGTCGACGGCGTTCAGAAACCTTCCAAACCGGCGCGTGAGTTCGTGGAGTTCGCGCGGCGGGCCCTCGGTTTCGATCGCTGTGCTCATGCCGAAATGGATGCCACAGGACGTCGGCGAGGAGAAGCCGCGCCCGCTACCGAGCTGCCTTTGTGCAGGGCCTCTGCTCCGGCACAGCTCGCGGCCTCAGCCTTCGTTGGCAAGCACCAGCTTGAGCCGCGCAGCCAGCGTGCCGACATCGATAGGGCCGCCGCGCCGCATGTAATTCCGGGGCTCGAACAGGTCTCTGCGCTCGGCGTTCAGCACCATCCATTCGCAGTCCGAGAAGTGCCCGCCCTGAAGGTGGTCCATGGCATCGAGGAGCTTGTCCACCTGATAGCCGGTAAGGCCCTGAACGGGGTCGGCCCGATGCAGATCAAGCAGACGCTCGATGCGCTGGCTCAAGTCACGGCGGGCTGTAGGAACGGATTGCGGCGACTGGGTCATGACGACGGCTTTAGCCCAAACCGGAGGTCGCTGTAATGGCGGCACGAGAGATCATCTCGTTGAGCGACTGTGGACTACTCACGCGCCGCAACGCCATGCGCTGGTGTGGCCAGATCGGCGACGAGCGGTTCGACCGCGAGGTGTCGCCCTATTGCGCACCCCGCTACATCGGCCAGGAGCGATTCTACGACCTGGACGACCTCAAGGCCTGGAAACGGGGCCTGCCCGTTGACCGCCTCGGCCGGCCCACGCAGGCTCCGGTGGAAGACGACTGGGATCGGCTACGGAATGACCTTCATAAAAATAGGCGGAATCAAGCTCGTCCGCGCTAACGGGGCGATCTATCGCTACCATCGCGCTACCGGCAAGCGGATCATGGCCGATCCCGACACCCAGCAGGAAGCGTTTCTCCTGGAGGTCAAAGGGCTCGAATCCGAGATTGCTGCGCGCGCCCTGCCGCCCGATCCCAAGCCCGGCAGCCTTGGCGGCCTGTTCACCCTCTACAGGACGTCGCCGGAGTACCTGCAGCTCGAAGAGCCGACCAAGAAGAGCTACCTGCGCGCCATGGATGCGCTGCGCACCTTCGATGCGAAGCCGCTTCCCAACATCGACCAGCCTTGGGTGCTGAAGACACGCGACGCGGTGTTCGATGCACGGGGGCGCTGGCTGGCCAACATGGTCGTGGCCGTGCTGTCGGTGGTGCTGGGCTGGGGCATGCCGCGCGGGATCACCACAGTGAACGCCGCCAAGGGCATCCCCAAGATCCGCCGGCCGAAGAACAAGGGCGTTGCGAACAAGTCCTGGCGGCCGGCCGAGGTCGAGGCGTTCATGAAGGCAACCCGCTCGCTGAAGTTCGGCGGCAGCGGCCTCCGCAAGGCCGTGGCGCTCGCCTACTACGGCGGGCTGCGAAAGGCCGATGTCGTGCGGGTGCCCAAGGTCGCACGCCGGGACGGCACGATCGACATGGACATGATCAACAAGAACGGCTCGGAGCTGAGCATCTTCGAGGCCAAGCGCCTGACGGCGATCCTGAACGAGCCTGATGAATTCCAGATGGGACGAGCGGCCAAGCGCGACAATCGCAAGCCAGACGGCACGCTCGTGCTCAATCGCATCGGCAAGAAGTACACCGAAGATGGGCTCGACTCATCGTTCGATCGCGTGAAGCGCGCCCTGGTGAAGGAAGGAAAGATCCGGCCCGGCCTCACCTTCCACGGCCTGCGCAAGAGTCTCGGCAGGAAGGCTGCGGATATGGGCTTCAGCGAGAACGATATCGCCGGCGCGCTCGGCCATACGAACCCGGCAAGCGCGCGGCCGTACACGATTGAAGCCGCGCGAAGGAAAGGCGCGGCACGCGTGTTCAAGGCCCTCAGCAAACGCCAGTGAACAGGAACAGAACGAGATTTTGGAAAAAACCTGCGATCAATCTTGGAAAAAACGCGTTTTGGTGATCCAAGAAGTTGCTCGCGAGAGAGGCCTAAAACGTTGGCCCGCTTGCATTTGAAGCAATGGTGCCCAGGGGCGGAATCGAACCACCGACACTGCGATTTTCAGTCGCATGCTCTACCAACTGAGCTACCTGGGCGCGCCATTTCGCTGGCGGCGGGCTTATAGGACGCGTTAGCGCCGCTGTCCAGACGGTCGACCGAGACCTTCCTCCGACGTTCCGCGGCCCGGCTCCTCTTCCCCGGGCCCCTCCTCCGTCTCGACGCGATAACTTTCCTTGAGCCAGCGGCCGAGATCGATATCCGCGCAACGCTTCGTACAGAACGGCTGGTACTTCTCGTCTGCAGGCTTCGCGCAGATGGGACATTTGGTGGCGATGCGCACCGCGCGCAGCGGCGGGCCCGAACGATCAGTCATCACTCTTCTCCAGCGCCTCGAGCTGAGCCGCCAGCGTCGGACCACGTCGTGCGCGGGTCAACTCGAAGTGGCCGAGGCGGGTAAAGCCGTAGATCTGGGTCGGCACCGGATCTTCGGCCAGGACTTCCGCCAGGCTCGCCTGCACCTTGTCGCGATCGTAGGCACTTCGCATGTTGACGAAGTCGATCACCACCGCGCCAGCGATATTCCGCAAGCGAAGCTGCTGGGCAATCGTCGGCGCCGCCTCGAGGTTGATCTCGACCGGCCGGCGCGGCGCACGGCCCTGCCGGCCGGCGGCGGCGGCGCTGTCGACGTCGATGGCGCACAGCGTCTCGCCGGGCTCGAAGAGCAGCTCGACGCCGCTCTCCAGCACGATGCGGTCGGCCAGCGCCGTATCGATCTGCCCGGCGACGTCGTCGATCTCGAAGGCGGGCATCGAGCCGTTGTGCCAGCGCACGCGGATCTTCTCGCCCAGGCGGTCCATTTCGTCCTGCAGGCTGCGGGCCATGGCCCGGTCGTCGAGGATCACCTCCTCGAGCGTGGAGCCATGGTCGCGCAACATGCGGGCGACGGGATCGCGTTCGCTGGGCATGCGGGCGGAAAAGTCGGCCGGCGGTTCGAGGTCCAGCGCCAGGCGGCGGATCCTTTCCCAGCGCTCCGTAAGCCGTGCTGCATCGGCCTTCAGCACGTCGGGAGCCGCGCCGGCAGCCGCGGTGCGCAGCACGATGCCGCCGTCCAGCAGGTCTTCGACATGTCCGCGCAGCCGGTCGCGCTCGGACTCGCCCTCGATGCGTCGCGAGAAATTCACCCCCGCCCCCACGGGATGATAGACGAGGTAGCGGCCGGTGACGGCGATGTTCATCGACAGGCGCGGGCCCTTGTCGCCTTCGCCATCGTTACGCACCTGCACGAGCACCGGCGCGCCGGGCAGCGGCCAGCCGTCGATGCCGGCACGATCCTCAGCCCGCAGGAAGCCGGAGCGGCCAATGCCGATATCGACGAAGGCGGCATCGAGATCAGGCATCACCCGTTCGAGCCGGCCGAGGAAGACGTTCTCGACGCGCGAGGGCTTGTCGCGGCGGACGATCTGCAGTTCGGCCAGCCGGCCATCGGCGACCAGCGCCATCAGATAGGCCTTGGGCAGGACATGGCAGATCAGGCGGTCGACCACGCTCACGATGCGGCGGCCTTCAGGAGCTGCTCAGTCTCGAACAACGGCAGGCCCACCACGTTGCTGTAGGAACCCGAAAGAAAGGCCACGAAGGAAGCTGCGCGGCCCTGGATGGCATAGCCACCGGCCTTGCCCTGCCATTCACCGCTTTCGAGATAGGCATCGATCTCGGCGGCCTCCAGGCGCTTGAAGCGCACCACGGTCTCAACCAGCCGCGATCTCACCCGGCCGTCGGGACTGGCGACGGCAAGTCCGCCCAGCACGCGATGCCGACGGCCCGAGAGCAGGTCAAGGCAAGTACGCGCCTCCGCCACCGTCTCGGCCTTGGGCAGGATGCGCCGGCCGCAGACGACCACGCTGTCTGCCGCCAAGACGACGGCATGGCGATGGCGCGGCGCGACGGCAGCGAGCTTGGCCGTTGCCATGCGCAGCGCATAGGCGCGCGGCAGTTCGCGGGCCAGCGGGCTCTCGTCGATGTCGGCGGGATCGATCTCGGCAGGCTCTCGTCCGACCTGTCGCAACAGGTCGAGCCGGCGCGGCGAGGCGGAGGCGAGGACGAGCGGAGGAAGCGGCGAAGCGCGCAACGCCTATTTGAAGCGGAAAGTGATGCGGCCCTTGGTCAGGTCATAGGGCGTCATCTCGACGGTAACACGGTCGCCCGCCAGCACGCGGATGCGGTTCTTGCGCATCTTGCCCGACGTGTGGGCCAGGATCGTATGGTCGTTGTCGAGCTTCACCCTAAACATGGCATTGGGCAGCAACTCGGCCACGACACCCGTGAATTCGATCAGATCTTCTTTGGCCATCCGGCCTCCGGCGGGGTGAATGTGGAGAAAGCGGCCGGAAAATGGGCTCCAGGCGCCTTTAAGTCAACTACAGCGGAGTGGACAGACGGGTCTCTTCGCCAAGCCATTCAAAGTCTTCTCACAGGCCCTGCCCTCCCCTATACAAGTTGCCGCTGCGAACGCCCGGGGAAGGAAGGACCAGCACGAATGAAGAGCTCGCGTAAGTACGGCCTTCTGGCCGCCCTCCTCCTGGTACCGGCATTGGCGTGGGCTCAAGCCCCGGCAACACCGGCCAAACCGGCATCCAATGCCATCACGCATCCTGCGCAGAAGAAGATCGGCACGCCCTCGGCGCGACAGTATTCTTCGGCGCTGATCGTGATCAACTCGCGTGGCGCCAAGCTCGACGGGCAGAAGCTGGTTCTCGACGGGGTTCTGCCGACCGCCACGCTGTTCACCAGCCGGCCCGTCCGATCGGTCGGCCACATGGTGACGCCCGACATGGCCGAGATCTGGCGTACCGGCAGCTTCGCCAAGGACCCGCCGAACGCCACGGTCTCGGTCTTCAGCAAGGATGGCTCGACGGTCTCCGACCTGGTTGTCACCCTCAACACCGCCAAGCTCGACGGCGACAAGCTCACCTTCGACGTCCAGGTGCTGGAAGGCAGCCTCGGCAATGCCGACGGCCCGGCTTCGGTGTTCATCGACACGATCTGGTTCGGCATCGGCTCGCACGGCGCGCAGTACTACGGCCAGACGCAGACCACCGGCGAGATTACGCCGGCGATCGGCAGCCCGACCGACACCAGCACGCTCTCGGGCTGGTCCAACGCCTCGCCCAACAGCCCGGTCTACCAGTCGGGACCGCCCGCCTCGAACAATCCGGGCGCACCGCCGCCGCCGGACATCGATCCCCGCTATCAGCAGCGCTACAACGCACCGACCTGCGGCGCGCCTCCGCTGCTCCCCTGCTACTGAGACGAAAGGAGACGATCATGAATTCCCTTCGCCTCACGGCTGCCCTGTTCGCTGCCGTCCTGCTGGCCGGCATCTCGGTATCGTCGTCCGCCCAGACGCCGACTGCCGCAACACCAACGACACAGGGCAAGGCCAAGACAGTCGGCAAAGCCGACAAGCCGCATGTCGTTCCGTCGATGATCGTGCTCAACGCCCGCAGCGCCAAGCTCCAGGGCAAGCAACTGATCCTCGATGGCATCTCGCCCAACGCCATCGTCTTCGCCGACCGGCCGGTACGCGCGGCAGGCCATGCGCTCACCGCTCACGTGATCGAAGAGTGGGGCAACAACGCACCGGACAGCTTCGCCAAGGATCCCCCGAACGCGACCGTGTCCGTGCTGAACAAGGCGAAGGCCAGCGTCGTCGACGCCGTGCTCACCCTGCGCGCGCCCAAGCTCGAAGGCGACAAGCTCACCTTCGACGTCGACGTGCTCGAAGGCGATCTCGCCGGCGCCGACGGCGCTGTCTCGGTGTTCATGGACATCATCAATCTGCCGTCGCCGCGACGCACCTCGCATCGCAGCGCCTGGTACGCCGGCGCGAACTGACGCCTCGGCACTGACAAAGTCCTTACAGCGGCCTGCGCCCAGGCGCAGGCTCGGTTGCATTGGCGGGAATGCGCCAGCCGCATTTCGCGCACAATTCGGACCGGAAATCTCCTCGCACGAGAGTGCAGCGATGTTGCTGCCGCTCGCGTCGAGGAGAAGCAATCATGAACTACAGAATGCTTGCAATCACGCTGGTCGGCGCCGCGATCCTGTCGGCCGGCACGACCATGGCGCAACAGCGTGAGTTGGACGGCACGGCGCCTGTACCTGACAAGGTGGGCTCTTCCGACCGTCCGTTGCCGACGGCGATGGGCCCGAACTGGACCCCTACGGCCGAAGAAGCGATTGTCCGGCAGCAGATCCACGACGCCGGCTATGGCGGCGTCACGATGCTGGAGCGCATGCCCGACGGCGGGTGGCACGCGCAGGCCTTCAAGAACCAGGCCTATTACGAGCTGACACTCGACCGGGCGGGCCACGTAACGCAGCGATGAGCCTGATCGTCAGACTGTCGGGGCGATAGGAGCGCCAAAGCGCACTTTAATCCTGCCGAAGACCTGATCGCGCGTGCGGCGGTAGGCGTCGAGCCGCACCTCGCGACTGCCTTCCACCGCACTGGGATCGGGCATCGGCCAGTACTCGACCTCGGTCGCCGTGCCGCGCGTGAACTCCAGTGCCTGATGATGGGCTTCGGGCGACAGGGTGATGATCAGCTCGAAGGACGCCGGATCGATATCGTCGAAGGTCTTGGCGTGGTGGCGATGTACGTCGATGCCCATTTCGTCGAGCACCGAAACCGCGAAGCCGTCGACATTGCTCGCCCGCACGCCGACCGAATCGACATAGATCGACCGGCCGTAGAGCCGCTTGGCCAGAGCCTCGGCCATGGGCGACCGTACGGAATTTTCGCTACAGGCGAAGAGCAGGCTGGAAGGCAGTCCGGTCATCGCCGTTCAGCGTTCACGATTTGATGTGCAGAGCGCAGATCAGCGTGAACAGCCGACGGGCGGTGTCGTGATCGACTTCGATCTTGCCGGCGAGACGCTCGCGCAGCAGCTCGGATCCCTCGTTGTGCAGGCCGCGCCGCCCCATATCGAGCGCCTCGATCTGCGAAGGGCCAAGCTTCTTGATGGCCGCGTAATAGCTTTCGCAGATCAGGAAGTAGTCCTTCACGACCTTGCGGAAGGGCGTCAGCGACAGAATGATGTCGCGCAGCTTCACGTCCTCGCCGTTGCGCACGTCGAACACCAGGCGTTGCTCGAAGATTCCGATGCGCAGCCGGTACGGCCCCTGCTCTCCGCTGACCAGGCGGAAATCGTTCTCCTCCAGGAGATCGAACAGGGCGACGGCACGTTCGTGCTCGACCTCGGGAGAGCGGCGGGCGACGGACTCCTCGTCCAGGACAATGTCGACGATGCGGCGCGCCTTCGTCATCTGCGGGCCTAGCGACGATTGAGGCGGATGGAGACGGAACGGCCGTGCGCACCGAGCCCTTCGGCTTCGGCAAGCGCCAGCGCCGACGGTCCCAGCGCAGCCAGCGACTCCGGCGTGCAGGCCACGAGCGAGGTCCGCTTCAGGAAATCCGCCACGCCGAGGCCGCCCGAGAAACGTGCCGCCCGCGAGGTCGGCAGCACATGGTTGGTGCCGGCGACATAGTCGCCGATAGCTTCCGGCGTGTGGCGGCCAAGGAAGATCGCGCCGGCATGACGGATCTTCTCGGCCAGCGCGTCGGCAGCGGCGGCTTCCATCGCGAGCTCGACATGCTCCGCCGCGATCGCGTCGACGATCGGCGAACAGGCCGCAATATCGGGCACGAGGATGATGGCGCCGTTGCCTTGCCAGCTCGCCCGGGCGATCTCCGCCCGCGACAGCATCTTCAACGCAGATTCGACCGCCCGCACCACATCATCGGCGAAGGCCTTGTCGTCAGTGATCAGCACCGACTGCGAAGACGCATCGTGCTCGGCCTGCGACAGCAGATCGGCGGCGATCCAGGCCGGATCGTTCTGGCCATCGGCCACGACCAGGATTTCCGACGGTCCCGCAATCAGGTCGATGCCGACCTGGCCGAAGACACGGCGCTTGGCGGCCGCGACATAGGCGTTCCCGGGCCCGGTGATCTTGTCGACCGGCTTGATCGATTGCGTGCCGTAAGCCAGCGCAGCCACGGCCTGTGCGCCGCCGATACGCCAGAGCTCGTCGGCGCCGGCGATCTTCGCCGCGAGCATGACCAGCGGATTGAGCACACCGCCCGGCGTGGGCACGACCATGACGATGCGCGATACGCCCGCAACCTTGGCCGGCACGATGTTCATCAGCACCGACGAGGGGTAGGCCGCCGTCCCCCCCGGCACGTAGACGCCGGCGGCATCGACGGGGCGATAGCGCGCGCCCAGCCGCGTGCCGGTGCTGTCTGTGAACTCGACGTCCTTGGGCAGCAGGGTGCGATGGAACGCTTCGATGCGTTTGGCCGCGAAAGTGAGCGCCTCGCGCTGCGCCGCGGGCACCTGCGCCGCCGCTTCGTCGCGCTCGGCGTCCGTGATGCGCAGCTTTGCGGCATCGAACTCCGGCCAGTCGAACTTGCGCGTATACTCGACGACGGCAGCATCGCCGCGGGCACGCACGTCGGCCACGATCTCGGCGGCAATCTTGTCGACATTCTCGTCGGTGTCCCGGTTACGTCCAAGGAAGGCCGAAAACGCCTTCTCGAAACCGGGTGCCGCGGCGTCGAGCCTGAGCGGCCCCCTATCAAGCGGCACTGGCCACTCCGTTGGCGACGTCGCGGAAGCGATCGATCCAGTGGCCGACCCGCTCCGGCCGTGTCTTCAGCGCGGCGCGGTTGACGATAAAGCGCGAGGTGACGTCGGCGATATGCTCGATCTCGACCAGCCCGTTCTCCTTGAGCGTCCGGCCGCTGTCGACGAGATCTACGATGCGATGACTGAGGCCCAGAGACGGCGCCAGCTCCATCGCGCCGGAGAGCTTGACGCATTCGGCCTGTACGCCGCGCGCCGCGAAGTGTCGGCGCGTCACCTCGGGATACTTGGTGGCGATGCGGACATGACTCCAGCGCCGCGGATCGTCCTTACCCGCCATCTCGACCGGCTCGGCGACGGCCAGACGGCACCTGCCGATGCCGAGGTCGATCGGCGCGTAGATTTCGGGATAGTCGAACTCCATCAGCACGTCGGCGCCGGCAATGCCGAGATGGGCCGCACCGAAGGCCACGAAGGTCGAGACGTCGAAAGAGCGGACGCGAATGATATCGAGGTCGGGATGGTTGGTCGTGAAGCGCAGCTGGCGCGCCTCCGGATCGGCGAAGGCCGCTTCCGGCTGGATACCGGCGCGCGCAAACAACGGGGCCGCCTCCTTCAGGATGCGGCCCTTGGGCAGCGCTAGGATCAGTTTCTCGTTCGCCTCGCTCGACACGTATCGCTCCAGTAACGAATGCCCGCCCCTGGCCGGGCGGCCCCAGCTTTTGCGCAAAGGCTATTCGACCGGATGGGCGGGCTTCCACGGGGTGGGCCAAGGCTCCCCGACATCCCCCAAATGGCACGCGAGCCGGCCGATTTCCAGCCGGATGGCCCGCCCCGCGGCAAAGCGCAGGGTTACTGAATGGTCATTTTCTTGCGCGACGGCCAGCAGTTCCAGCATCCGGTCGGGTTCTGCGAGGGGGATTTCATGATGCCGCACCGCCGTCACTTCGTTGAAAACCAGGGCGGAATGGGTGCGGAAGTAGGCGGCGTCGACCGACGGATCGGCCTCCCAGCGGAAACGGTTCAGCAGGAGAACGAACCGCTTTTCCTCCTTCATGTACGCACAGTCGCGCACCGCCACCAGCGCGTCCTGGATCGCCGCGGAGATCACGGCGAGGTCCTCGCTGTCGACTGCCGAGAGCCTTAGTTTTCCGGACATGTCCTCAGCCCTTCAGACGTTCGATGTCCGCCCCGCAGGCGCTGAGCTTCTCTTCCAGGCGCTCGTAGCCGCGATCCAGATGATAGACGCGGTGCAGGGTCGTGTCGCCTTCCGCCGCCAGCGCGGCAATGGCGAGTGACACCGAGGCGCGCAGGTCGGTCGCCATCACCTCGGCGCCCCGCAGCTTCGGTACACCTCGCACCAATGCCGATTCATGGTGAATGGTGACGTTGGCACCCATCCGCGACAGCTCAGGCACGTGCATGAAGCGACTCTCGAACACCGTCTCGGTGATCATCGAGGCACCCTCGGCCCGGGTCATCAGCGCCATCATCTGCGCCTGCAGGTCCGTCGGGAATCCGGGGAACGGCTCGGTCATGACGTCGACGCCGTGCAAGGCACCGTTGGTCCGGTGCACGCGCAGCCCCCTCTCCGTCTGTTCCAGGGTGACGCCGGCCGACCGCAGGGTCTGCACAGCGCTCTCGATCAGGTCGAGGCGTCCGCCGATCAGCTCGACGTCGCCGGCGGTCATGGCCACGGCCATTGCATAGGTGCCCGTTTCGATCCGATCGGAAATGACGCTGTGGGTCGCGTCTTTGAGTGCCGATACGCCCTCGATGGTGAGCGTCTCGGTGCCCGCGCCCGCGACCGGCACGCCCATGGCGATCAGGCATTCGGCGAGATCGGCAATCTCCGGCTCGCGCGCGGCATTGTCGAGCACGGTCGTGCCCTTGGCGAGCGCCGCCGCCATCATCAGGTTCTCGGTCGCGCCGACCGACACTTTCGGAAAGGTGTAGCGTGCCCCTTTGAGGCCCTTGGGGGCCCGCGCGACCATGTAGCCCCCGTCGATATCGATCTCCGCCCCCATCGCCTTCAGCCCGGCAATGTGTAGATCGACCGGGCGGGCACCGATGGCGCAGCCGCCAGGCAGCGAGACCCTGGCCTGGCCTTCGCGGGCGAGCAGCGGCCCCAGCACCAGCACCGAGGCGCGCATCTTGCGCACGATGTCATAGGGCGCGGTGGTCGACGTGATCTTGCCGGCCTGCAGGGTGAGCGTCGTGCCATGGGCATGACCGTTCTCGCCGGGCGCCGCGTCGACGGTCACGCCATGCTGCTGCAGCAGCTGGAGCATGGTCGAGATGTCGGCCAGCCGCGGCACGTTACGCAGGGTGAGCTTCCGGTCGGTCAGCAGCGCCGCCACCATCAGCGGCAGCGAGGCATTCTTGGAGCCGGAGATGCGGATCTCGCCCTTGAGCTGGCGACCACCTCTGATTCGGATACGGTCCACGATCGTCTCCGCTCAGATCTTCGGCAGGGTGACGCCGCGCTGGCCCTGATACTTGCCGGCCTTGTCGCGGTAGGAGACGTCGCACGGTTCGTTGCCCTGCAGGAACAGGAACTGGCAGGCGCCCTCGTTGGCGTAGATCTTGGCGGGCAGCGGCGTGGTGTTGGAGAATTCAAGGGTCACGTGGCCCTCCCACTCCGGCTCGAGCGGGGTGACATTCACGATGATGCCGCAACGCGCATAGGTCGACTTGCCGACGCAGATCACCAGCACATCACGGGGGATGCGAAAATACTCCACCGTGCGCGCCAGCGCGAAGGAGTTGGGCGGGATAATGCAGACATCGGTATTGCGGTCGACGAAGGAGTTGGCCGCGAAGTTCTTGGGATCCACCACCGCCGAGTCGACATTGGTGAAGATCTTGAAGTCGGTGCCGACCCGGGCGTCGTAGCCGTAGGAGGAAAGGCCGTAGGAGATTACGCCTTCGCGCTTCTGGGCGTCGACGAAGGGCTCGATCATACCCTTTTCCAGCGCCATGCGGCGGATCCAGCGATCGGACAAAATGCTCATGGGGGGCGCTTCTAAACGAGGGAGGGGGCGGCTCAACCAGTGGTCTTGCCGCCGGTCTGGGCGGTATCGCCCGGTCGAACCCCGTCCGCCGGCGCATCCTCCCGGGCCCTCTGGGACCGGGCCTGCGCCTTGCGCCGCTTCAGGTTCTCGCGCAGGGCGGCTGCAAGCCGCTCGGCACGGTCATCGGTTTGCGGGCCGCCCTTCTGCGGGGCGGGTTTGGCGGGGGGCGTCATGGCTGGCAGGATACACCATCACGACGCCCCCTACTCCAGGAACGAATCCCGATTCAGTCCCCCGACGGTACCGCGGCCAGCCCGTCTTCTTCCTCCGGCTTCTTGTGGTGGTCTGCAGCCAGTAGGACATAGACGGCCGGCACCACGAACAGGGTGAAAAGCGTGCCGATGGCAATGCCTGTCGAGATCACCAGGCCCATCGAGAAGCGCGACACGGCACCGGCACCTGCCGCCATGACCAGCGGGATGACGCCCAGCACCATCGCCGCGGTGGTCATCAGGATCGGCCGCAGACGGATGCCGGCGGCGATTTCGACGGCCTCGCGCTTGGACTTGCCGGCCTGCTGCTGCTCGTTGGCGACCTCGACGATCAGGATGCCGTGCTTGCTGATCAAGCCCATCAGGGTGACGAGGCCGACCTGCGTGTAGATGTTCAACGTCGCGCCCGGCACGTTCATGGTGCTGAGGACCATCAGGAAGAACAGCGCACCGGCGATCGACATCGGCACCGAGATCAGGATGATCATCGGGTCGCGGAAGCTCTCGAACAGCGCCGCCAGCGACAGGTAGATGATGATCAGGGCGAAGGCGAAGGTGACGACGAAACCGCCCGACTCCTGGATGTACTGCCGCGACAGCCCGCCATAGTCGACAGTGTAGCCTTGCGGCAGGGTGCGCGCCGCCAGGTCCTTGAGATAGTCCATGGCTTCGGACTGCGACACACCCGGGAAGACCACGCCCTGGATGGTGGCGCTGTTGAGCTGCTGGAAGTGGTTATACGATTCGGGAATCGCCTTGGTCTCGATCTTGGCCACGGTCGATAGCGGCACCGAAGTGCCGTCGGCCGCAGTGATATGATAGTCGAGCACTTGCTCGACCTGAGTGCGCGACAGGCGTTCCACCTGCGGGATGACCTTGTAGGAGCGGCCGTCCAGCGCGAAGTAGTTGACGTAGCCACCGCCCAGCATCGAGCCTAGCGCGCCACCGACGTCGTTCATCTTGAGGCCGAGCTGCGAGGTCTTGTCGCGATCGATCACCACGGTGGCCAGCGGCTGGTCGATCTTGAGATCGGTGTTCAGGAACATGAAGCGGCCGCTCTTCTGCGCTTCCGTCAGGAAGGCCTGGGCAACTTCGTTCAAGGCGGTGAAGGAGCCCGTGGACTTGATCACGAACTGCACCGGCAGGCCGGTGCTGCCCGGCAGCGGCGGCAGCTGGAAGGCCACGACCTGCGATCCTGCAATGGCCGCCGTCTGCTGCTGGATGATCGGCTGCAGTTGGTTGGACGTCGTGGTCCGCTGATCCCAGGGCTTCAGGGCCATGCCGGCGATCGACTGGCCGGGAACGTCGATCTGAAAGACGCTCTGCGTCTCGGGGTGGCTCTTGAAGATGTCGTAGACCTGCCGCGAGTACATCAGGCGCTGGTCGATCGTCGCTGTCGGCGATGCCGTGGAGATCGTGAGCACGATGCCCATGTCCTCCTGCGGGGCGAGTTCGCTCTTGGTCGCCGAATAGAGGAAGTAGATGCTGCCCAGCATGATGAAGGCGAAGGTCGCCGTCACCGGCACGTAGTTCAGACTACCGTGCAGCCACTTCACGTAGCGGCGATGGAACCAGTCGAAGGTGCGGTCGATCCTGGCGATCAGCCGCGCCTCCCAACCGCGATCGCCCGGCACATGCGGCTTCAGCATGCGCGAGCACATCATCGGCGAAAGCGTCAGCGCCACGATGGCCGACACGGTTACCGCACCGACGAGCGTGAAGGCGAACTCGGTGAACAGCGCGCCGGTCAGGCCGCCCTGGAAACCGATCGGCACATAGACGGCCACCAGCACCACGGTCATGGCGATGATCGGCCCGCCGAGTTCGCGCGCCGCCAGGATCGAAGCCGGGATCGGCTTCATCCCCGCTTCGAGATGACGGTTGACGTTCTCGACCACGATGATGGCGTCGTCGACCACTAGGCCGATCGCCAACACCAGGGCGAGAAGGGTGAGGAGATTGATGGAGAAGCCGAAGGCCAGCATCATCGCGAAGGTGCCGACCAGCGACAGGGGAATCGCGACCGTCGGGATGAAAACCGACCGTGGCGACCCCAGGAAGATAAAGACCACGAAGGTCACGATGAGCAGCGCTTCGACGAGGGTATGGACGACCTCGTTGATCGAGCTGGTCACGAACTCCGTCGAATCGTAGACGATCTGGCCGACCAGCCCCTGCGGGAACTGCGACACGAGATCGGGGAAGATGGTGCGAACGCCCTTCGCCACATTGAGCAGGTTGGCCGAGGGTGCCACCTGGATGCCGATATAGACCGCCTTCTGACCGTCGAAGCTCACCGACGATTCGTAGTCGTCGGAGCCCAGTACGACATTGGCGACGTCGGAGAGCCGCACGATGGCGCCGCCCTGCTGCTTCAGCACCAGATCCTTGAATCCCTTCAAGTCGATCAGGTTGGTCGAGGCGTTCAACGTGATCTGGACCATCTGGCCCTTGGTCGCGCCGACGCCGGCGATGTAGTCGTTGTTGTTCAGCGCGTTGGCGACATCGACCGCGGTCAGGTTGTACGCTGCAAGCTTCTGTGGATCGAGCCAGGCGCGCAACGCGAAGTTCTTGGCGCCCAGGATCTCGGCCGTCTGCACACCCTCGACGGCCTGCAGACGCGGCTGCACGACGCGCACCAGGTAGTCGGTGATCTGATTGGCCGCCAGCACGTCACTCTTGAAGCCGAGATACATCGCGTCGATGGTCTGGCCGACCTTCAGCGTCAGCACAGGCTGCAGCGTGCCGGGTGGCAGCTGGTTGATCACCGAGTTGATCTTGGCGCTGATCTCGGTCATCGCCCGGTTGCCGTCGTAGTTCAGGCGCAGGTTGATGGTGATGGTCGACAGGCCGCTGACGCTGGTCGACGTCATGTAGTCGATGCCGTTGGCCTGGGCGATCGCCTGCTCGAGCGGCGTGGTGATGAACCCCGCCATGATATCCGGCGCAGCGCCATAGTAGGTCGTCGTCACGGTGACGACGGCGTTCTGCGTCTGCGGGTACTGCAGCACCTGCATCGAGCCGAGCGACCTGATGCCGAGCACGAGGATCAGCAGGCTGACCACCGTCGCCAGCACCGGCCGACGGATGAAGATATCGGTAAAGCTCTTCATGATGGTCGCCTCTTACGGCTCGATCGAGCGCGGGGTCTTGACGTCGTCCTTTGGAACAACGGCATTGTTGACGACGATGGGTGCGCCGTTGCGCAACTTCATCTGGCCGCTGCTGACGATCGTGTCGCCGTCCTTGACGCCCTTGAGGATCGCGACCTGATCGCCGCGCGTGGCGCCGGTCTCGACGAAGACCTGCTGGACGGTGAGCATCGGCTTGCCGTCCGCGCCCGGTGGGCCCTTGCCGCTCTCGTCGACGACATAGACCAGATTGCCGTAGGCATTGTAGACGATCGCCGTCTGCGGCAGCGTCATCTCCTTGCGGGGCGCTCCGATCGCGATGTCGACCTTGGCGAACATGCCGGGCAACAGGCTGTGATCTTCATTTTCGACGGTGGCCCGCACGATCACGTTGCGCGTGCCGATCTCGATCTTGGGATTGATCGCGAAGATCTCACCTTCGTATGTCCGGTTGGGAAAAGCATCGATCCGGGCCGTCACCTTCTGGCCAACCTTGACCTGCGCCACCTGCTGCTGCGGCAGCAGGAAGTCGATATAGATCGGCGACAGGGCCTGGAGCGTAACGACCGGGGTCCCGGGCGAGAGATACTGGCCGAGATCGATCTGACGGATGCCGAGCTGACCAGCGAACGGCGCTTTCAATGTCTTCTGATCGACAATAGCGCGCTGCTGGCCTGCCAATGCCTGGGCGTTCTTGAGGTTGGCGGCGTCGGTGTCGACCACTTGCTGGCTGACGGCCTGCGCCTTGAACTGCCGCAGGTCGCGATCGTAGGTGATCTGCGCGAGTTCGGCCTGCGCCTCCAGCGCCTTGAGCTTGGCGACATCGTCGTCGCTGCGCAGGCGCAGCAGGACCTTGCCCTTCTCGACAGTATCGCCGGACTGGAAGTCGATTTCCTCGACGGTCCCGGCAAGCTGCAGCGACAGTTCCGCGCCGTTGGACGCGCGCAGGCTGCCGACGGCCTGCAACTCTGTCTGCCAGTCCGTCGAGGTGACTTTGGTCGTCGACACGGTCTGCGGCATGTTACCCATGCCCGCCATGAACGCCGCGACCTTGCCGTCGACGAAGAACTTGAAGCCGAAGACTCCGCCCAGCACGACGCCGACCAGAATCAACATGATGAGCATACGCTTGATCATCGCTTTTACTCCGTTGCGGCCCGACCAAACGGGCCGCTGAATACTCAGTGACCGGCCCGCGGGAGCTTGATGTCCTGCACCGGCGGCAAGTTGAATCGATCGGGCTTGCCCATCGACTTGGGATCGACGTCGCTGCGGTTCCACCAGCCACCACCCAGCGCCTGGAACAGGGCCGCCGTGTCGCTGTAGCGCGCCGCCTGGGCACGCAGGCGGTTGATGCGGGCGTTCTGGTAAGTCGTCTGGGCGTTGAGCAGGATGAGATAGTTGACGGCGCCCAACTCGAACTGCTGCTGCGCGAGCTGCAGGCTGGCCGCTGCCGTGTTCTCGGCCGCCGCCTGCGCCTTCAGAGCGTCGGCGTCGGTCTGCAGGGCGCGCAGCGCGTTGGCCACGTCCTGGAAGGCCAGCAGAACGACGCTGCGATACTGTGCGGCCGCCCTGTCGTAGGCCGCGACTGCCGCCCGCTTGCGGTGCTCCAGGGTACCACCGTCGAACAAGGTCTGCGCGACGCTGCCCGCGAGCGACCAGACGCCGGTGCCGGGCATGAAGGCTGTGGAAAGCCCGCCCGAAGCCATGCCCAGCAGCGCCGTGATGTTGAACTGCGGGAGCTGGTTGGCGGTCGCGACGCCGATATTGGCGCTCGCCGAATGAAGCTGCGCTTCGGCGACGCGGACGTCGGGCCGCTGATCGACGAGCTGCGACGGCAGGCTCACCGGCAGCTCGGTTGGCAGCTTCAGCTTGGCGAGGTCGAAAGTCTCGCCGCGATACTGGTTCGGCGTGCGGCCGAGCAGCGTCATCAACTGATTGCGTTGGATGGCGATCTGCTTCTGCAGCGGCGGCAGCGTGGCCTGGGTCTGGGCGAGCGCCGCTTCCTGAGCCAGCACGTCGGCACGCGAGGCGCCGCCGAGATCGAACTGCCGGCGCACGACGCCCAGCGAGTCGCTCTGGATGCGGATGATATCCTGGGTCGCACCAATCTGGGCGTTCAAGGACGCGATGTTGATCGCAGCGGTGACGACATTCGAGGTCAGGGTGAGGTAGGTCGCTTCGAGCTGATAGCGCGCGACCTCGGCCAGCGCCTCCTGCGACTCGACCTGCCGCCGAACGCCGCCGAAGACGTCGACCGAGTAGGAGACGTTCAGCGAGGCCGTCGTCACGCCGTAGATCTGGGTGCCGGAGCCCAGTCCTTGCTGAAAGCCCGTGGCCTGCTGCTGCTGGCCGCCCGCATTGCCGCTCAGGCTCGGGAACAGGCCGCCTTGCGCCGCAAAGAAATTCTCCCGCGCCTGCCGCAACGCCGCCTGGGCGGCATCGAGATCGGGGTTGGCGCGCAGCGCCTCTTCGATCAGAGCGTTGAGTTCGGTCGAGTGGTACAGAGCCCACCACTGGCCGGGAATGTCCATGCTCTGCACGAAACTCTGCGCCGATCCGCCATCGGTAGGCGCCGACGAAGTCCGCGGTGCCAGCGACTCCGGCGTGTAGCTTTCGGCCGCCGGTTTGTCCGGCCGCGAAAAGTCGGGGCCCGACGTGCAGCCGGTCAACAACGCGGCAGCCGCCGCCATGGCCATCGGGTGTCGCCAACCGGTCATACGCTTTTTACTCCTGACAGATTCGTACGGAAGATGGCCTGCGTGTGCTCGCGAAGGAGTCGCTGAATGGTGCGTACGCTCGCTTCGTCCAGTTCGGGCGTCTTGAGCATCCGGGCCGTGCTGTCATGACAGAACATGAGCAGCTGGCCGATCAACGCCAGGGTCCGGAACACCATCTCGGGATCGTCCGTCGGCTTGCCGAACAGGCGGCCGACCAGGCCAAGGCAAGGCTGGAACATGTGCCGCATGCCGCTTTCGTGAAGGGCATCGAGGCCCGCCGTGCGCTCGACCTCGGCTCGCGCAAACAGGAGGCGTTTGCTTTCGATCTGAGGCCCGGAGGTCACGAGGACCACGAACGATTCCAGCATTTCGCAAAGGAGTTCGAGAAGTTCTGCCGGCTGAGTGTTCTGGTCCGCGATGGCCGCACTCACCTTCGGGGCCAGTGGCGCCATGTGAGCCTCGGTCTGGTCGACGATGTCGCCGATGACCGCGCGGTAGAGGCCTTCCTTGCTACCGAAATAATACTGAATGGCCGGCAGGTTCACGCCGGCCCGCTCGGCGAGGTGGCGCGTGCTGGCGCCCTCGTAACCTTCCGCCGCGAAGATATCGAGCGCCGCCGCAAGGATGCGCCGACGCGTGTCTTCGCCCCTCGTCTGGGTCTTGGGACGCTGGCGAGTCGTGACGAGAGACATGTGCCCTTGCTGTGCGGAAGCGGAGGGCGCGAATAAAATATCTATCGATCGACTATGTCAATCGATATAGTTTCTGCAAGGTCAACGCAGAGTTTGTGTAAAAGCGAGGCCGGCCTCCCCCTCTAGGGACCACAAGCGAGCCAGCAGCCTCGCCGCGCTCGCCTCGCCGATCACCGGGATCGCCAGCTCGTTGAACTTGGTGTCGAGCTGTTCGTCCGACAAGGGCAGGTCGGGATCACCGACTCGATGCGGCTGGAAATGGTCGAGCACACGTCCATCGACGAGCTGGACCTTGAGGCGGGCCGCCCGCTGGCGCGGGAACAGCGCGTCGACTTCGGGATCGAGCGCCACCTTGATCCGTTTCATCAGGCCATCGACCGTCGCATCGCCGAGACGCTGCGGTGTGTAGGCGTCCAGCCGAATGCTGCCATGCACCAGCGCACTCGCGACAAGAAACGGCAGGCTGAACTTCGCCGCAGCCGGCGTGCCGTGAAGATAGTTGCCCGTTACATCGACGGTCGCCGAGTAGCCGCCGACGTCGATCGAGACGATGTCGACCGCAGCAAACTTATGCTGTGCCTGCAACGCCAGCGCGCCGTCGATGGCCGCAAACGCATGGCCGCAGCAGCCGTGGTTCTTCACGGTGATACGCTTGACGTTGTAACTGCGGCCAAGATCCGCAACTGCGGCCGCCCAGTCCGGCACATTGCTCATGGCCTCGCCCATGCCGCCCGCCGCGTCGAGAATTGCCGGTGCCCCCAGCAATCCATGCTCGGCCGAGAGCGCGGCCAACACTCCCGCATCGGCAGCATGTCCAGCATGCAGTGGCTTCGACAGCGAATCGCCGCGGAAAGCCTGCTGCAGGCCCGCAGCGAAAGTCGCAACGGTCGCGAGCGCATGGCCGTGCTGGCGTCCATCGAGTCCGACAAGGAGACCCACTGCCGCCGCGGCGCCGAACGGCCCGATCGTGCCGGTGTTGTGCCAGTATTTGTAATGCGCGCGGCCCATGGCGGCGCCGATGCGGGTCGAGACTTCGTAGCCTGCGATCACCGCCCGCAGGAAGGCATCGCCCGATGCGCCGCGCGCCTGCCCGACAGCGAGCGCCGCGGCGATCGTCGGGCTACCCGGGTGATAGATCGCAGGTGCGTAGATGTCGTCGAACTCGACGGTATGCGAGGCCGTGCCGTTGATCAGGGCAGCCGTGCGCACCGCCGCCCTGCGGCCCAGCATCAACGTCGCCGCGCCGCGATCGAGTTCGTCGGCCAATGCCTTCTCCAGCATCGTCGCCGGCGCTTCGATCGCGCCCGGCAAGGTCGTAGCGTACCAGTCGATCACGCAGCGCTTCGCGGCATGAATGACGTCGGCGGAAAGGTCGGCCTTCGATACCGACGCGGCGTAGATGCCGAAGCGTTCGAGAGCGGTGGGGTCGAGGGCTGCGGCAGCGGTTCTTGTATCGGGCATGCCGGCATTCTCCCATCGACGCGCCCGCGGCCGCAACGTTGGGCTCCCGCGATGTTCGCCTTCGACCATGTCTGGCCCTACATGGGTTTGGGCGCCGCTCTGCTGCTCGCACTTCTCCTCACCACCGACATCCTGCGCAGCGACCGAAGCGTTTCACGCTGGCAGGATCTGGTCTGGCTCACCTGGGCCGGCACCCTCGCTTATCTGCTCCACCAGTTCGAGGAACACGGCATCGACGCCGAGGGCGCCCACTATGCGTTCCGTGGCTTCACGTGCGCGACGCTGGGCTTTCCGGATGCCGAGACCTGTCCGGTGCCGCTCTCCTACATCACATCGGTGAATGTCGCTGCGGTATGGCTGGCAGGGCCGGCGGCAGCACTGCTGGGGCGACGTTGGCCTGCGCTGGCGCTCAGCTACTTCTCTATTCCGTTCGTCAATTTCTTCGGCCACGCCGTGCCGTGCCTGATCAACGGCGCCTATAATCCCGGAGTTCTGACCGCGATCGTCGTGTTCCTGCCGCTGTCGCTCTGGGCATTCCGGGTGGCGCTTGTGCGCTACCGGCTTGGTTGGTCGACCGTGTTCGCCACCGTCCTGGCGGGTGTGATCCTGCACGCCATTCTGCTGCTGTCGGTGAAGGCCTATATCGCCGGGCTGATCGGCATCGTCGTCCTGGACACGATCCAGGTGATCAACCCGATGTTCGCTGGAGCGATCGTCTTCCTGGTCGGCCAGCGCGCATCGCCTCGCGCCATGATGCACGGCTGAAGCGCCAGAGAACCTTGCCTTCGCCCCACGAGGCGAGGGTGGCGTCATACCAGCGGGCGAGACGATGGACGCGCTCGTTGGCCTCGGTCGTGTTGCTCACGATCTCCTGAAGGCCGAACGTCTTGAATCCATGGCCGAGCATCGCTTCGGTGACCTCGATGGCGTAGCGATAGCGGCCTTGCCACGCGGGCGCGAGTTCGAGGCCGAATTCCGCGACGCCGGCCGCAAAGCCTTCGCGACGCAGGCCGCAACAGCCGATCAAAGTCGAGGCCGCATCGCGCCGGCAGATGGCGACCTGGAAATTGAGCCTGGGCTCGGCTCGACGCCATGCCGCGAAACGCTCGACCAGCTCCCGCCCTTCCGCCGGATCGGCGCGATAGGCGATGAACGCCACCTCATCTGCCAATGTGAAATCGCGCAGGATGAGGCGGGAGGTCGTGAGCTCGAAATCCGTCACGCGGCCTTCTGCGCCGCTCCAACCTCGCGCGCGACATCGGCCGGCACACGCACCGGCATGTCGAGCAGCATCTGCGCGAAGGCCTTGGCCAATGGATCGGCCTTCAGCGAGGCCATGCCGCCGCCGCCCAGCGCCTGGCGCAGCAGGAAGTTGAAGCCCTTGATGCCGGGCAGCCGCCAGCGCGTCACCTCGCCGTTGATGCGATGGGCGAAGTACTTCGCCACCGCCTCCTCCGTTACCTCGGAGTCGAGGATGGGTTCGTATTCGGGCTTGCGAGCGAAGATGCCGATATTGGCGTTGTCGCCCTTGTCGCCCGAACGGCCATAGGCCAGCGCGATCAGTGGGACCGTCGCCGTATCGCCCGCTGGCAACGCCGGCGCCGGCGGACGCTCGGCCGGAAGAGAGGCGGCGGCGAAGCCACCGCTGCGGGCTCCCTCCTGCATCGGGATGGCACGGCCATCGACCTCGACCGTCACCGGCACCATCGACTTCGGCACCAGGCAGGAGAACATGCGGATCACCGGCGACGGCGAGACGCGGCCCGCACCGAAGCTGCCCGCCATGCCGACGACACCGCCGGTCGACATCGGCGCGATCTCGCGGCCGAGCAGCGACAGCGCTTCCTTCTGGTCGTGCTTGGCGGCGATCTTCACCACGACCTCGCGCGCATCGGCGGTGCGCGAATGCGGCCCGTAGGTCGCTTCGCTGCCGATCACCTCGATGCTGACATCGCGGTAGTCGGCCATGTTCTTCTCGGCGAACAGGCGGCGCGTCTTCTTGATGATCGACTCGGCGCTGTGCCGCCCTTTGGCCGCGGCCTCGCGCCCGCCCAGCATGAAGATCGAGCTGAACTTGAAGCCGTCCGGCCAGGTCGTCGAAACTTTGTAAGTATCGGTCGCCGGCCGGCCCCTGGCGCCGGCGACGCGCACACGATCCTTGCCGACCTGTTCGTATGTCGCACCCGTGAAGTCGCATACCACGTCGGGCACGATGTAGGCGCGCGGATCGCCGATCTCGTAGAGCATCTGTTCGGCGACCGTCGCCGTCGAGATCAGGCCGCCCGTGTTCTCGGGCTTGCCCAACACGAAGGTGCCGTCGGCCTCGACCTCGGCCACCGGGAAGCCCATGTTGTCGTAGTCCGGCACCAGCCGCCAATCGGTGAAGTTGCCGCCGTTGCACTGCGCACCACATTCGATGATGTGGCCGCACAGCGTGCCGGCCGCCAGCCGGTCGTGATCGTCCATGCCCCAGCCGAAGGCATGGATCAGGGCTCCCAAGGTCACCGCCGAATCGACGCAACGGCCGGTGATCACGACGTCGGCGCCCTCGTCGAGCGCGCGGGCGATCGGGAAGCCACCGAGATAGGCGTTCATGCTGACGATCTTCGCCGGCAGCTCCGCGCCGGTGTCCATCTCGCGCACGCCGGCCGCGCGGAACTCCTCGATCCTCGGCAGGATATCGTCGCCGGTCACGATGGCGACCTTGAGCTTCACGCCCGCCGCCTCGCAGGCTTTCAGCACGGCATCGCGACAGGCCTGCGGGTTCACGCCGCCGGCATTGGTCACGACCCTGATTTTCTTCTCGGCAATCTCGCGCGCCAGCGGCGCCATCACGGCCGTCACGAAATCGGTGGCATAGCCCGCCTGCGGATTGCGCAGCTTCTGGGCCGCCATGATCGACATGGTGACTTCGGCGAGATAGTCGCTGACCAGATAATCGACATTGCCGTGCCGTACGAGCTGCACCGCAGCCGTTTCCGTATCGCCCCAGAAGCCGGAATGACAGCCGACACGAACGGTTTTCTTCTGCGCCATGTTCGCCCTCATTCCTCCGGTTGCCGATCGACTGCTGTCGTTACTTCTTCTTGCGATTGATGAACGCGCCCATGCGCTCGATATGCTCGCCCTCGGCGACCGACTGGGCAAAGGCATCGATACCGGCCTGCACCGCCTCGTCGAGCGGCAGCCGTTCCCAGCGCCGCATCAGACGCTTCTGCGCCCGCACCGCGAGCGGCGTCGCCTCCTGTGCAATCGAGTGCACGCAATGCTCGATGGCCGCGTCGATCTTCGCCGCCGGCACCACGATCTCGACCAGGCCCCAGGCTTCGGCCTTGGCGGCGTCGATGTTCTCGCCGGTGAGCAGCAGCCACGAGGTGCGACCCCAGCCGATCAGGCGCGGCAGGAGCGCAGCCTCGACCACCGACGGAATGCCGACCTTGACCTCGGGCATGCCAAAATGCGCCGTGTCCGTCGAAATGCGGATGTCGCAGGCCGCCGCCACTTCGAGACCGCCGCCCAAAGTGTAGCCTTCGAGCTTGCAGATCACCGGCACCGGGCAGTCGCGGATCGCCTGGCAGAGTTTGTGGATCAGGGTGATGAAGGCGCGGCCGTCTTCCGAGGTCTTCATGCCGGCCATATGGTTGATGTCGGCGCCGCCGATGAAGGCCTTGCCGCCTGCGCCGGAAAAGACGACGGCGCGCAGCTCGGCTTCCTGCGAGAGCGTGTGGAAGGCCGCGATGAGGTCCCGCAGCCCCGCCGGATTGACGACATTCAGGCGCCGCGAATTGTCGAACACGACATGAGCCACGAAGCCCGTCTCGCACTTCTCCCGTCTGATCTCGACCTTGTGCGCGACTGACGACATGAGTTTCGCTCCGTGGCTTTCCAGATGGGGTTGATTCTCCTATTAGAGCCCCGCAAGAACTCACCACAAGAGCCAACAGCCTAGGTCCCAGCCCGTGCCCGACACCGCCACTTACACCGTCCCCGATCTCGCCAGCTGGGGCCTCGACCTCTCCCGCTACTCGGTCTTCGTGCCGCCCGACCCGTTCGAGGATCGCGTCGGCCCGTTCTTCTTTCACATCGGCGCCGATGCACGTGCGGCCGATGCCGTGCATTGCGTACTGCCGACCCATGCCGCGCATGCGAACTACGCCGGCGGCGTCCATGGCGGCGTGCTTCTCACCCTTGCCGACTATGCGCTCTGCCTCGTTGCCGGCCGCGCTGCTGACGGTGGCACCAACAGCTCCTTCGCGCTGACGGTGAGCATCGCCTGCGAGTTCGTCGACGCCGCCAAGATCGGCCCACCACTGGAGGCGCGCGGCGAGCCCCTGCAGGTGACGGGACGCCTTGCCTTCGCCCGCGGCCGCATCACGCAGGAAGGCCGGACCGTGGCCCTGTGGTCGGGCGTGTGCCGCCACGTGGCGCGCGCCAAGGCGATGGCACGCAAGGATGAGAACGCACCGCGCCACATCGAGGCCAAGTCGGTCGAGCAGGTCATGCCCGCGGGCTTCGAGCTGTTCGACAAGGCCAGCGCCTATTCGCGCGGCATCGGTCCGGTCTATGTGCGGCAGGACGGGGATGACGTTTCGCTGGTCCAGCCGACCAGCCTGCACATGTGCAACTCCGGCGGCGCATTGCACGGTGGCTACATGATGAGCTTCGCCGACACCGCCATCACCCGCGCCGCTTCGCTGATCACCGGCATGGCGCCGTCGACGGTTTCCTTCGCCGCCGAATTCCTGTCGGCGGGCGATCCGACGACACCGATCACCACGCGCGTGGAAATCCCGCGCCGCGGCAAGTCGATCGCCTTCCTGCGCGGCCTGCTCGAACAGAACGGCCGGGCGCTGCTTTCCTACTCGGCGACAATGCTGCTGCGTCCGCGCAGCTAGCTTAGCGCGCGTACCTGGTCTGCGACCCGCTGCACTTCCAAACTGATCCGGTCGTGCAGCCGGCGCACGCCGGGCAGATCGCAGGCTTTGGCTGCGCACTCGACGGCCTCGGCAATCCGGCCAAGCCCCGCTGCCCCGATCATGCCGGAAGCCCCCTTCAGCCGGTGGGCCGCCCTGGCGATCGCGCCGAGATCGTCGGTACCCCGCATCTCGCGTTCGGCGCCGCGCGCGGTATCGAGGAAGTCGCGCTCGACCTCGGCCAGCACGCCGGGATCGTCGCCGAACAGCTCGGCCAGCCTCGCGCGGTCGTAGGCTTCGGTCATGCCGCTCGGTCCGCCGCCGCGGGCGCAAGCCATAGGTCGAGCGTGGCGCGCAGCTGGTCGATACTCATGGGCTTGGTAATGAAGCCGTCCATGCCGGCTGCGCGGCTGCGCCGCTCCTCGTCTTCGAGCGTGCTCGCCGTCATCGCGAGGATGGGCGTGCGGCCTCGCCCTTCGCCGGCCTCGACAGCGCGGATGCGCCGCGCCAGATCGAAGCCATCCATGGACGGCATCTGCAGGTCGGCCAGCACGAGCGCGTAGCTGCCCCAGCGCCAGAGCCGCAACGCCTCTTCGCCACTGGCCGCGACATCGGTCACGGCTCCCGCCAGGTCGAGCTGCCGGGCGAGGATCTTGCGGTTGACGGCATTGTCGTCGACCACCAGGACGCGACCATCGAATCGGCCAGCCGTGGGCGGCGGCAGTGCTTGCGAGGGCAACGGAATGGCCGAAGCTGCAGCCGACGCCGCTTCCAGGCGTACCGTCACCGTAAAGGTCGAGCCGACACCGGCCTGGCTTTGCAAGTCGACGGTCCCCTGCATCGCTTCGGCCAGGCGCCGCACGATGGACAGGCCGAGGCCGGTGCCGCCGAAGCGCCGCGTCGTCGAACTGTCGGCCTGCACGAAGGGCTGGAACAAGCGGCTCTGCTGGTCAGGCGTCAACCCGATGCCCGTATCGGAGACGCGCATGCAGAGCGTCACCGCGTCCGGATCGTCGCTGGCCGGCCCCGGCTCCAGCACGAGCCGTACGGAACCCTTTTCGGTGAACTTGATGGCGTTGCCCAGCAGATTGAACAGGATCTGCCGCAGGCGAACCGGATCGCCGACCACGCGCTCGGGCACGCCGGCCGAAACAGAAGCCGAGAGCACCAGTCCTTTGGCAGCGGCTTGCGGCGCCAGCGTTTCGACAGCCCCTTCGATCAGCTCGCCCGTGGAAAGCTCGAGCCGTTCGAGATCGAGACGGCCTGCCTCGATCTTCGAGAAGTCGAGAATGTCGTCGATGATCCTGAGCAGCGAGGACGCCGAGTAGCGCACCGTACTCAGCGCTCCAAGCTGCTCCGCCGAGAGCTGCGTGCGTTCCAGCACGTCGATCATTCCCAGCACGCCGTTCATGGGCGTGCGGACCTCGTGGCTGACCATGGCGAGGAAGGTCGACTTCGCCTGGTTGGCCTCCTCCGCCTCGCGTTGCGCAACGAGGGCGGCATCGCGCGCGGTGCGTGCCTCGTCGTAGGCGACCTGCAGGCGGCGGGCGAGTTCCTCCTTCTGGTAGGCGAGCGCGATGTTGTCGTACTGCCAGCGGTGCACATCGCGGACATAGGCCATCAGGTGGCCGACATAGGCGCCGCCGGCGATGCCGACGAGCTGGTAGAACGGATCGGCCGAGATCAGCAGCACGAGCAGCAGCGGCGCCGTCGTGGCGACCGCAAAGGCGTAGTAGGTCGGCGGATGGGCCGACCGGATAGGCACCGCCGTCGTGATGGTGGCCAGCAGGACCAGCCCCAGCAGCATGCGCGGCAATTCGTAGGGCTGCACGGCGAGCAGGAACCCCGCCCAGCCCCAGCAGGCGCCAGCCAGGAACGAAAGGCCCGCGAACCACCACCCCCATCGCGCGACTTCGTCGTCGTTTGCCCGGACCTGGTTGAACCTGTGGCGCAACACGTCGAAGGCGGCCGTCACGGCAAGATGGGCGGCAAACGGTCCAGCCAACTGCCAGAGATCGGCCTCCCGCCAGTAGATCGCCGCAATCACCGGCCACAGGACGAGCGAAAAATAGCGTGACTGCGCCGAGCCATCGAATAGGCGCCGGATCAGCTCGGCCCGGACGAAGGCTTCCTGATGGGCCAGATCGGCGTCCCCCGCCGGCGACGCGGCGGTTTCGACCGCCGGGCGCGGGGCAAAGAAGAATGAGGCCATGGGCTCCGGCGGCTGGGATGCGGTTCCAAGCTTATCAAAAATATTAATAATCGGCTATAATTCCTTGAATAATCGTGGTATTTTGACGTCATTCGTGAGTGTATATTTTGGATTCAATTATGCAGCAGCCGTCGGTTTTGCTGGTCGAGGACGACGCATTTCAGCGTAAGGCCGCCGAGACCTATCTGACGAACCATGATCTCAAGGTGATCGCCGTGGAGAATGGCGCGCAGATGCGCCGCCAGATCTCGCGGGCCATGCCCGACCTCGTGCTGCTCGACGTGCAGCTGCCCGGTCAGGAGGACGGCTTTTCGCTGGCCCGCTGGCTGCGCGAAAGCAACACGCGGGTCGGCATCATCATGCTGACGGCGTCGGGAGATTCGGGCGACAAGGTCCAGGGGCTGGAGAGCGGCGCCGACGACTATGTCGCCAAGCCGTACGAGCCGCGTGAACTTCTTGCACGATGCAAGAGCGTGTTGCGCCGCTCGGCCAACAAGGCAACACCGGCACGGCTCGAACGGGTTCGCATGGGCCGCCACACGCTCGACCTGACGCGACGCGCCCTCTTCGACGAGGCCAACCAGGACGTCCCGCTGACCTCCGGCGAGTTCGACATCCTGAAGACCTTCGCCGAAAACCCCAACCGGCCACTGTCGCGCGACTGGCTGCTCGAGACCACGAGCCACCGCAGCCGCGACCCCTTCGACCGGGCGATCGACCTGCGCATCACCCGGATCCGCCGCAAGATCGAACCGGCCCCGAACAAGCCGACAGTCATCCGCACCGTGCGCGGCACCGGCTACATGTTCGTCCCGCCTATGGAATAAGCCCCGGAATGGGCTAAAAGGGCCGCCCCGGCCCCGCCGGGGCGCTGGGGGCCCGTAGTTCAGCGGTTAGAACGAGCCGCTCATAACGGTTATGTCGCAGGTTCGAATCCTGCCGGGCCTACCACCGACCCGCTGCCCCGGCCTCCCGACGGCGACCATTGTGGCAAATTTGCAACATTTGTTGGACGGGAACGTCACCCTCCGCCAGTATGGGGTCAGGCTACCGGCCACCTGTCACTGGTTTGAAGGGGAATTGAGTTCATGGCTTTGAGAAACGGGCGCGGCACCTCCTCAAACGTACAAGCAATCCTCAAGACGACAGTCTACTCAGTCACGGTTCTGGCCACTCTGGCCCTGTTCGGGGCGATCGGCGTCCTGTCTCCCGCAAGCGCCCAGGTCAAGGCGCCTGCGAAGTCCAAAATGAAGCCAGTCGCCAAGGCCGATCCGACCGACCAAATGGCCGACCAGCTCAATGCCAAATGGCAGCAGGAAAATGCTGCGTTCTCCGGATTCGGCCAGGCAGCGCCCGCCGCGACCAAGGCGTCGTATGCCGTCCCTCCCGCTGCCTCAGTCCCGGCGCCCGGCGTCGGACATGAGTGGGGCGACCGCCTGGTTTCGCGCGCCATGAACTACCTGGGCACGCCCTATCGCTATGGCGGCACCTCGCCGAAGACAGGCTTCGACTGCAGCGGCTTTGTCTACTACCTCTATGGCGCGGTCTTCGGACACAGGATCCCGCGCATGCCGCACGACATGGTGCGCCAGGGCACGCCCGTCGCACGCGGCGACCTCAAGCGGGGAGACCTCGTCCTCTTCGGCCACCGCGGCACCTTCACCCACATCGGAATCTATGCCGGCAACAACCAGTTCGTTCACGCCACCCATAGCGGCTCGCCCGTCATGGTGACGAACCTGGACGCCGACTACTACCGGACGCGCTACATGACGGCGGTGAGGCTGTCGCCGCAGTAGCGGCGGTGTAGTCGCTCACACGCAGAGTCTGTCTGCGTGCCATTTGAGATGGTCCTCGATGAAGCTCTGGATGAACCAGTACGAGTGGTCGTAGCGTTCGTGTCGCCGCAGGACCAGCTCCTGGCCTGAGCTTGCCGCAGCCGCTTCGAGGGAATCGGGCCGAAGCTGCGTCGCGAGAAACTGGTCCTCCAGCCCCTGATCGACGAGAAGAGAACTCGGAAAGCGGCTCCCCCGCTTCAGCAGCTCACTGGCATCCCACTCCGCCCAGCGCGAACGATCCGCGCCGAGATAGTTGCCGAACGCCTTCTCGCCCCACGGTACGTCGACGGGGTTGCAGATCGGCGCGAACGCCGAAGCCGACAGATAGGCCTGCGGATTCCTGAGCGCGATCACCAGCGCCCCATGTCCGCCCATCGAATGGCCGAAAACGCCGCGCCGCGCCGCATCGACCGGGAAGCTGGCTTCGACGAGCGCCGGAAGCTCCCGCGTCACATAGGAATACATGCGATAGTTCCGCCGCCACGGCTCTGCTTCCGCGTCGAGATAGAAGCCGGCCCCCGTACCGAAATCCCAATCGTCGTCCTCGCCCGGCAGGCCAAGGCCGCGCGGGCTGGTGTCCGGCGTCACGAGCACGAGCCCGAGTTCGGCGGCATGACGCAAAGCGTTCGCCTTGATCATGAACGTCTCTTCCGTGCAGGTGAGGCCTGCCAGGAAATAGAGCGCCGGACGCGGACGCGCCGGGGCATTCGGCGGCACGAAGACCGAGAACTTCATCTCGCCGCCGATCTCCGTCGAGGCGTGGCTGTAGAACCCGATCGTCCCACCGAAACATGCCTGCTCGCTTCGCGTCGTCACATTGGCCATTTGCATTCCCGTTGGCAAAACCGCGTGAGCGTTTCTCGCGCGCCGAGACTTGTCAGTGCACGCGAGGCAGCTCCTCCGCATTCGGGATATCCCAGTTGCCGGCCATTAGAAAGAACATGAAAGCCAAAGCGACTCGCCCGATGACTGCGTCGTCGTTGGCCCATGGTCCGCAGGCGAGCCGATTGACGAAGAGCGATGCCCATCGCGTCCTGGCGTGCGTTGAGCCCCTGCATCGCTGACGTTACCAACGACGGCCCCGATTGAATCCGGAGCCTCGCGATCTCCAGCGCTTGTGAAGTACACGCGCCTTCGAATGCCGCCTCCAATGCGGGCATTGCGGAACGGCTTCTCAACTTTAGATGTGAAGAATGACGAACGCCGACGCGAATCGCACAGGCAACATCGTCATGTTGTCGCCATGATTGGCCCGCTAGGTCATCACGATTCAATCAAAGAAAAGACAACAATGGAGGAATGAAGCGTGACCGATTCTCGGAAAGTTGTACTTCGCCGCTCGATCATCGTCGGCTCTGCGACCACCATCGCAGCCCCTGCGATCATGGGAAGCGCGCTCGCGCAGCAGAAGGTGACCTGGAAGGTGCAATCGCACTGGCCCAAGGCATCTGGCTCCTTCAACGACAGTCTCGGCGTCCTCGCGAAGCAACTCGAGACCCGTACAGACGGCCGCTTCAAACTCGAACTGTTCGGCGCCGGCGAGATCGCCAAGGACCGTGAGATCTATAATGTCGTGCGTCGTGGCGTTGTTCCCATGGGGACGATCTCGCCGGCCTACATTCTGGGCGAAGCGCAGGCGATGGGTATCTTCTACGGCGTACCCGGCACGCTGCGCGAAACCTGGGAGATGATGCAGCTCACCAAGAACCTCGGAATCGAGAAGATGGTGAACGACGAGCTGCGGCCCAAGGGCGTACTGATCAAGGGTGAGAAGGCATACCCGACAG
Organism: Reyranella massiliensis 521; assembly: GCF_000312425.1. Classification (GTDB taxonomy): domain Bacteria; phylum Pseudomonadota; class Alphaproteobacteria; order Reyranellales; family Reyranellaceae; genus Reyranella; species Reyranella massiliensis. The sequence continues at coordinate 3,654,503 of NZ_HE997181.1, forward strand.
AAGTGGTGCTGCGGAAGAAGATCGAGTCGGCGGCCGACCTGGGCTCGCTCAAGATCCGGTCGGCCGGAACCATGCTCGAATATCTCGCCGCAGCAGGCGCCTCGCCACAGCAGATCGCAGGGCCGGAAATCTACCAGGCCATCTCGACCGGCGTGGTCGACGGCGCACACTGGGGGGCGGCGATCGGCGCCCTGTCGATGAAGTTCTGGGAGGTCGCGCGCTTCCACATGAAGCCGGCGCTCGGCATCACAAACGACGCGTGGATCGTGAACACGGCCGCGCTCGACAAGCTCCCGCCCGACCTGAAGCTGCAGTTCATGTCGCTTCTCGAAGAGCGCTACTTCCTGCGGTCGGTCGAGTACCTGCAGCAAGAGGCGATCGCCCTCAATACCGGCAAGGCGAAAATGAACGTCGAGGTCCTGCGCTTTCCCGACGATGTTCTGAAAAAATTCGCCGATGCATCGGCGGCGATCCTGAAGAAGGAAGCGGCCAAGGGCGACATTTCGGCAAAGGGTGCCCAGGCACTCACCAAGCTGATGACCGATCTCGGGTACGTCTGAGCGGCCTGCCGGTTGCGGGGCTTCTTGCCCTGCACATCAACGGTCTGTCAGCACGACGGCACTTCCGCGCCGTCGCGCCCGAACTGCCAGCCAAAGGTGACGAATGACCAGGATCGCCGGGGCGATCACCCGCCTCAACATCGCGATTGCGCGCGTGGCCGCTTGGCTGATCGCGCCGATGTTCCTCCTGCTGATGGCGGACGTCATCATGCGTTATATCGTGGGGAGTGCCGCGATCTGGACGGCCGAGTTTGCGCAGTTGATCTTCGGCGTCTACGCGGTGATCTGCGGCGGCTATCTCCTCGTCGAGCGCGCGCACGTCAACGTCGACATCCTCTACGGCCGGTTCCGGCGTGCCACCAAGGCGAAGGTCGACCTCGCGACCTCGATCCTCTTCTTCCTCTTCCTCGGCGTCCTGATCTGGCAGAGCGCCGACATGGCTTGGGAGTCGGCGGAGAGCCTCGAGACTTCCAATAGCATCTGGAACCCCTGGATCTGGCCGGCGAAGGTCGCGATCCCGATCGCCGGAGTCCTGCTCCTCCTCCAGGGCCTCGTCAGGATCGCCTCGGACATCCGCACCGTAATGGGTCTCGAGAACGATCCCGCCATCTTCGGCAAGCAAGCCACCGACGAACCTTCCCACTGAACGGATGACCACCTTGTCTGTCGAACTCGTAACGCTCCTCTTCTTCGGCTCTCTGCTGGTCTTCCTGTTCATCGGCACGCCGCTGGTCTTCACGCTCGGCGGCATCTCCGTGATCTTCCTGTACTTCACGATGGGATCGGTGGGCTTCTACATCGTCGCGTCCAAGTTCTGGGACTCGATGATGAGCTTCACGCTGATCGCCATCCCGATGTACGTCTATATGGCCATGCTCCTGGAGAAATCCGGGGTCGCACAGGACCTCTACCGCATGATGCATGTCTGGTTCGGTGGGATGCGCGGCGGCCTGGCGATCGGCACGGTTGCGATCTGCGCGATCTTCGCCGCCATGAGCGGCATCAGCGGCGCCGCGGTCGTGACCATGGGAACGATTGCGCTGCCGCGCATGTTGGAGCGCGGCTACGACAAGCGCCTTGCCGTGGGGGCCATCAATTGCGGCGGTGGCTGGGGCATCCTCATTCCGCCTTCGATCCTTATGGTCCTCTATGCGCTGCTGACCGAAGTGTCGGTCGGCCGCCTGTTCGCGTCCGGCATTGGGCCGGGCATCCTGCTGTTCGTCCTGGTGTCGATCTATATCGGCGTGCGGGCGTGGCTGCAGCCCTCTCTGGCGCCGACAATCCCGCCCGAGGAGCGCGGCGACTGGGCCCTGAAACTCCGCACGCTGAAGGCGGTGTTCCTGCCGCTGATGATCGTCTTCCTGGTACTGGGCGCAATCTTCGGCGGCTTCGCGACGCCCACCGAGGCCGCCGCCATCGGCGTCTTCGGCGCCCTGATCGCGTCGGCGATCCACCGCAAGCTGTCGATCCCCGTGCTGACCGACGCCGCGATGCAGACGCTGCGACTCACGGCCCTCATCATGTGGATCCTGTTCGCCGCGCACGCCTTCTCGACGGCCTACACGACGCTCGGCGCAAACGAGCTCATGAACCACCTGATGTCGCTCATCCCGGGCGGCAAGTGGGGATCGCTCGCCTTCATGCTGCTTGTGCTGCTGCTGCTCGGCATGGTGCTGGATCCGGTCGGCATCATGCTGATCACGCTGCCGGTGTTCCTGCCTGTCGTACAGTCGTTCGGCTGGGACCCGATCTGGTTCGGCGTCATCTTCATCATCATGATGGAGATCGGCTACATGACGCCGCCCTTCGGCTTCAACCTCTTCTACCTCAAGGCGGTGGCGCCACCCGACGTCACGATGAGCGACATCTACTGGTCGGTCATTCCCTACGTGCTCGTCACGTTCGTCGGCGTGCTCATCATCATCCTGATACCCGACATCGCGCTCTACTTCCCGAACCTGTTCTTCGGGGTTTCGACATAGGAATCCTGGCTCGGCTGAGGCAAGGCGACTGACATACGCACCTAGTCGACCTTGGCCCCCGCCAGAGCGACGACCTCGCGCCACTTTACAATCTCGGCTTCGATGAAGGCCTTCGTGGCTGCCGGTGTGAGCGGCTCGCTCGCCTCTACATTGAGGGCTTGCAGTCGTTCGGCCAGGTTCTGATCGGCGAGCGCCTTGTAGATGGCTTTGTTCAGCCGCTCGACGATCTCGCGGGGCGTGCCGGCCGGTGCGGCCACGACATTCCAGGTGCCACCGACAAAGTCGGGAAGTCCAGCTTCTTTCATGGTGGGAATCTCCGGCAGCACGCCGCTGCGCTTCTCAGCCATGAGCCCGAGAGGCACAAGCTGCCCTGCTCTGATGTTCTCCATGACCGGCCCCAGCGTGCCGAACATGAAGGCGTGGCGACCCGCCAGCAGATCCTGCAGGGCCGGTCCCGTGCCACGGTAGGGAACATGCAGCACATCGACTTCGGCGCGAGTCTTGAACAGCTCGCCGGCCAAATGATTGGTGGTGCCGTTGCCCGAGGAGGGATAGCTCCCCTTGCCGGGCTCTGCCTTCAACTTGGAGATCAGTTCCTTGAGCGTGCGCGACTGCCCTTGCGGCACCAGCAGCGCCATGGGCGCAAGCCCGACCAGCGCGATCGCCTCGAAATCCTTCACGGGGTGATAGGGCAGGCTGGTGTAGAGGGAGATGTTGATGCCGTGCGTTGCCGCCGTTCCGAACAGCAGCGTGTAGCCGTCCGGTTTCGCCTTGGCCACGAGGTCCGTGCCGACATTGCCGCCGGCCCCGCCCTTGTTGTCGATGATCACCTGCTGGCCGAGATCGGCCGCCATGCCGACCGCCACGACACGCGCGATGAGATCGGTCGGACCACCGGGCGGGAAAGGCACCACCAGGCGCAACGGCTTCTCGGGATACTGGGCAAGAGCAGTTCCAGCGCACAGGAACAGGGCGATACTTCCGGCAATCGCTGCCTTCACAAGACGCATATCAGTCGACCTTCGCTCCAGCTGCGCGTATGACTTCGCGCCATTTCACGATCTCGGCGGAAACGAACGCGCGCGTGCTCGCCGGCGTGGAATCCGTGACCGCCTCGATGCCAAGTTGCCGCAATCGATCCGCCACGGTCTCGCTGGCAAGAGCCTTGTTGATCGCCACGTTCAGCCGATCGACGATCTCCTTGGGCGTCCCGGCGGGCGCGGCGACCACGTTCCATGTCCCGCCGACGAAATCGCGGAGGCCCGCTTCGGCCGTGGTCGGCACGTCGGGCCGCGCCTGGCTGCGCTTGTCCGCCATGATCGCCACGGCATAAAGCTTGCCGGCCTTGATCTGTTCGAGCGACGTGCCGAAGGAATCGAACATGAAGGTGACGCGGCCCCCCATGAGGTCCTGCAGCGCCGGCCCCGAACCACGGTAGGGTACGTGCACCGCGTCGATGCCGGCGCGGCTCTTGAAGAGTTCACCCGCGAGGTGATTGGTCGTGCCGTTGCCCGAGGAGGCGTAGGTTGCCTTGCCCGGTTCCGACTTCAACTTCGCGATCAGCTCCTTCAGCACGCGCGGCTGATCCGGTGGCACCAGAAGGACCATCGGCACGAGCCCGGTGAGCGCGATCAGCTCGAAGTCCTTCAAGGGATCGTAAGGCAGGGTCTTGTAGAGGGAGATGTTGATGCCGTGGGTCGCGGCCGTGCCGAACAGCAGCGTGTAACCGTCCGGCTTCGCCTTTGCCACGAGATCAGTGCCGACCGTTCCGCCGGCACCGGCCTTGTTGTCGATCAGGACCTGCTGCCCAAGCTGCTCGGCCAGTCCGGCCGACAGCACACGGGCGAAAACGTCGGTCGGGCCGCCGGGTGGGAACGGTACGACCAGCCGCACAGGCTTGTCAGGGTATTGAGCCATGGCGCTGCCGCATGACAACAGCAGCGCCAGGCCCGCGATCAGCGCGCGCCTCGTCAGTTGCATGTTTCCTCCGGGATTTTCTTGGTCTTGTTCAACAGCAACGACAGGTCAGTGTGTCGTCACCTCTTTCATCGTGACGAAATTGTAAGAAGGAGCACGTGGGTTTGCGCGCCACTTGTCCATATCCTGGTAGCGGTCGCGCAGTGCCGACGGAAAATCCTCGAAGGCCGGCGTGCGCAGCCACAGGCGCAGGAGGTGCCGCTTCCGCTCTTCCTCCTGGTGATCCTCGTAGGCCGTCCGCGAATGGAGCACGCAGTAGTTGTTCACGAACTGCATGTCGCCGCGCTCCAGCTTCATGTCGAGGCGGAAGGTCGGGTCCTTGCAGAGCTCCGCGACCGCATCGAGCGCCTCGATCTGCAACGGCGTGAGACGCGGCACCTCATTGAAGCGCTGCGCCGAGTCGATGAAGGTACGGTTGAAACGGTTGAACATCCGGCCTTTGTGCCAGATGAAGATGGGCGTGACGTAATAGGGCTTCTGGCCCTCCGACTCCTCGCCGCGGCGATCCGCATAGAAGGGTTGGGTCAGCACCTTGACGAGGTCGGGCCGCGAGCGCAGCAGCGCGTTATAGACCGAGACGGAACTGGCCACCGCGGAAAGGCCCCCGTTCTTGGCCGTCTCCAGGCAGCACAGGCCGACGATGTCGCAGGAATCGTTATGGAAGGGCAACAGAGAGGCGGTCTGATAGCCGCGCGCATGCATGTCCTTGTACTGGTCGCGGCCGAGGTCGCGAACATGGCCCAGCACGTCGCCCTGGGCATTCTGCGCGACCGCTCGGCCCAGATGTGCGCCGATGCCCCAGTAGATGAGCCCCATCTCCTCCGCACTGTAGCGGTCGCGCGGCAGGCCGCGGATCAGCATGATGCCCAGCCCGTTCTCGATCTCCGTCTGCAACAGTCGAAGCGTGCGCGCGAAGCGCTTGAGCGGGAAATGCTCTTTGCCAACGTCGGGAATCTGCTGTCCGGTCGATTGCAGATGGCGAAGCGCGGCATCGATCTCGGCGATCTCGAGGTCGCTCAGCCGGTAGATCCACTCGTCGCCAGTTTGGATATCGCGTCCCAGCCACGCAGCGCGGGAAATGACCTCCTCAAGTTGGAACTCCTTCATGGTCACTTCCTCCTGTATAATGTCGACATTATTAACGTCGGACATTCCACATGGAGTTAGTGGAAGCAAGCAAAAAATCCCGATAAAGCAGTCCAATCCATGGCGAGCCCTCCTCAGAAGACCTACGACATCTATGCGACCCTGCCCGCCCAGATCGCGGTGCGAATTGGTCAAGCCATCGTCGAGAACGAATTCAAGCCGGGGCAGAAGCTGCGGGAAGTCGATCTGGCGGCCGCGTTCGGCGTCAGCCGGGCGTCCGTGCGGGAGGCTTTGCGTGCGGTAGAGCGCGAAGGGCTGGTGACGATCCTGCCGCAACGTGGCGCCCAGGTGACCGCCCTCTCCGTCGAGGAAGTGCAGGATATCTTCGAGATTCGCGCCCACCTGATGGGACTGGCATGCCATCGGCTGGCAGGAGCATTGCCCACTGACAAGACGGCGGAGCTGGAGCGACTGCTCGAGGCACTGCAACGCGCCCTCAAGGATGGCGACGCTTATGCACGGGCGAGTTTGGCCATCAGCGAATTCTGCGTTCGACACGCCGGCAGCCGCCGGCTTGCCGATCTTATCCTGTCGTTCGGCCGTCAGACCGCGCGATACACGCGCCTCAGCCTCTCCACGCCTGAACGCCGCCGGCAGTCCAGCGCCAACTGGAGCAAGCTCGTAAAGGCGATCCTTTCGGGCGATGCATCGGAAGCCGAACGAACTTCCCGCCAGCTGGTTCTCGATACGCGCGATACGGCCTTGCAGCTGCTCACCCGGGATTCATGAGAGCAGCTTCTCGCCCTTAATCTGATCGAAGATCGCACTCGGGCTGTCATCGGATTTCGCCGATCCGCATTTATAAGGGCAGAGTTTCCGCCGCCACCCACCTTGACGACGAGTCGTTGATCAGAGAACGCCAACCGCGACCAGAACGGTCGGCTCCTCTCCAAAGTTGCGCCGGCGGGCGCAACGTTTCCGTTTAGGGCCCGTTGCCGGGGAACCAACGAATGCAAGGGACCCCCATGAACTCCATCATCTATCTCGTCGGCCTCGTCGTGATCGTGATGTTCATCCTCTCCTTCGTCGGCCTGCGCTGAAGGATCACGATCATGGCAACCGTCACTGTTCCCGCCGCCGTCGTCGCTCCCGAAACCCTCGCACCGCCGCATCCCATCGAATGGGGGCCCGTCGTCCTGGGAGGGTTGGCGGCGACCGCAATCTCCGTCGTGCTCCTGACCTTCGGCGCAGCCCTTGGCTTGTCGGCGGTATCGCCCTACCCGTATGCCGGCCTATCGGCCAAGTCGATGGCAGTGCTGAGCGGAACCTATGCAGCGCTGGTCATGGTCGGCGCCTTTGCCGCCGGTGGATACCTGGCGGGCCGCTTGCGCAAGCCGTGGGCCGAGGGTGTCGAAGTCGAACGGCACTTCCGTGACGGTGCGCACGGTTTCGCCGTCTGGGCGCTCGGCGTCGTCCTCGGCGCTTGCCTCAGCGTCGCCGGAGTCGGCGCACTTGCGAAAGGCGCAACGCAGGCCGTGACGGCCGTGGCTGCGGGCGGCGCGTCCAACCCAGCCGCCACTTCCCTCGCCTTGGATCCCGCGACCTACGCTGTTGATCGCGTGCTGGCACCCAATCCGACCCCGAACGGCCCAGCCGCCCCAGCGATCACCTCGCGCGCCGATCTTGCGGCGCCCATGGCCCGCGCGTTCGCCGCCGGCCTCCGCAACGACCAACTCGAACCTCGCGACCGCACCTACCTCGCCCAGCTCGTGCAGCAGCAGACAGGCATCAGTCAGGCGGATGCCGAGCGACGGGTCGACGACGCCTTTGCCGACCTCAAGGCGGCCGAGGCACGCGCGCGCGCTGCCGCCGAGGCTGCCCGCAAAGCCGCCCTGATCGCAGCCTTCGCCGTGGCCGCCACCCTCGCCATCGGCTGCGCAGCCGCCTGTGCCGGTGCTGCGCTGGGGGCGCGCCATCGCGATGAAAACACGCTGGTCACGCTCTTCGGCTCCCGCCGCTTCTGGTAGAACCAGAGGCGATCCGAAACGACCGAGCCGCGGCATTTCAGGCCGCGGCTCCTCTGCGCCCCGGGGCGGCGGGCGCACTTCCTAAGTGATCCTGCTAGTGGCGTCCGGCGATCTTCAGCCCCTCTTCGGTCAACACGACGCTAATCGCCGGCTGGCCAGTGACCCGGATCCAGTTCCTGCCACTCGCCCACACCAAGGCAGCGACAATCGCCTCGTCGCGCATGTCGATATCGAGGCCTGCCAGTTTCACCCAGAACTCGCGACGGCTCGCCTGCTGCCGCGCCACGTCACGGCAGAGTTTTCGGGCCAATGATTTGGTCCTGTTCATCATCGACCACAACGCCCGACCCGATCGATGGTTCGGGTGGCTCTCAGCTGGGTGCTTGGACCGTCGGCGTCTCAGGGGTCCGCTCCGGGGAGAAGGAAACGGACCCCTGTACGCACACTCCGAACCTTCGACGGCCGGGGAAAAGCCAACCGAAGGTAAAGAGTGAAATGCCCGGGACCGCGCCGGGTTGCGTCCTTCGATGCTTAGACCAACATCGCGAGCCTAAGGAGCATGTCAGATCGGTACGGTGGGTCGCAAAACTCGCGTGGATCGGTCCGTGCAGATCGGGGACAAGGCAAGGAGGACCGGCGCGAAGCCGGCCTTCCGCGGACAAGCCGAAGCGAAGGGGCCGCGCATGCGAACTGTGTTGATGGCCATGGTTGGCGCCTGCGTTCCCTGGGGAACGCTCCACGCCCAATCACTGGAGGGGCAATGGGCCGTCCTGCAGGTCTGCGAAGCGACCCAGGAAGGTGCTCGGGGCTACACGTGGCGGTATAGCGCCCGCGTGACGGATGGTCACTTTGTCGGACAGTTCCGAGAAAAGGGACAGAGTCCGTCGATGACCTTGGAGGGGCGCATCAAGGCCGACGGCACCGCCTCCCTGTCGGCGCGCGGCATCTCGGGCTCTGCCGAATTCAATCAGAAGTTCGCCACCACGGCGACGCCCATCTCCTTCGAAGTCATCGCGAAGTTCACGGGCACGACAGGCACCGGCGAGCGCGTAGGCAGTCGTGCCTGCAAGTTCACCTTCACAAAAAGCGGCTGAGCGACAGGCGAATGCCAGATCGAATAGCCTCTACTCCAAGGTCAATGTCTCGGTCCTGCCGATCCTTGCTTTTCCATCCCGCCTGACTTCGACGATCGCCTTGTAGGGTCCTCGAGGCCATCCAGCCGGCGGCCGCTTCGCTCCAGCGAACAGCATGTACTGCGCCTTGTTTCGATCGAGTGTCGTGCCGTTCTGACCGAGGGGATTGCCATCCGGGCCGAGCACGCGAACCGTGATCTGGTCATCCTTCTGCAAATTGATCGCCCACACATAGGCAACGAGTGCGGGAGACGCCAAGGTGGGAACGGTGGGATGCGGCTTGCCTGCTTCAAGCTGCTCCAGTTGAACGGGTGCTCCCGAGAAGGCGAACGCCAGGATCTCGCCCTGCCGATAGGCAAGTGCTTTGCGAGCCGTCGAAGACCACAGCGATTGCTTCGGCTCTCCACAAGCAGCCGTCGGATCAGGCTGGAAGGGATCGATCGCCTTCCCATCCTTGCGCACCGTTAAATGGACATGGGGGAAAGCTGCATCACCTGAATAGCCGATTTCACCGAGCTTCTGCCCCGTCTCGACCGGGTCGCCCCGCTTGACCGCAACCGAACCGCGCCTCAGATGGCAATACTGGGTCTGCCAATCGTTTCCATGATCGATCAGCACGCCGTTGCCGCATTCCCGGTTGGCGATCCTCAACCGATCTTCGGGCGACTGGACAAGCTGGTCCGGCATGCCGTCCCGCGTCGACACGACCGTGCCAGCCGCGGCGGCAACGACGCCGACCCCGCGATCGACGTCGGCAGTGCTGCGCAGGCGGATATCGGTCCCGTCATGGCCGTTGTAACTCTGCCCGCCGCAGGCATAGTCGCGTACGCCGGCCCCCGGATCGTGATCGGCATACTGCTGGACAAAGCACTCGGTTCCCATCTCACAGGCGACGGGCGACGACAGTTCGAATGCCGCGGCCGGCGAAGACAAGAGAACCAGGAGTGCTGTCGCTCTCTTCAGCATAGTCTTCCCTGCGGGGGCCCGGCCCCTCGATTTGCTACCTCCAATATCTGGCCGACACAACGCATCTGGCGAAACCGACGGTGGATCGGCGCGCGCCACGTCTTGCCATGACGTCTGGTGGCTGCTCCCTTTCTCGCCAGGAAACGCGCCATTTAAGCAAGAACGAGAGAAGTCGCGATGCAGAAAGACACCACCTATGACTACATCGTCGTCGGTGCCGGATCGGCGGGAGCGGTGGTCGCCAGCCGGCTGACGGAGAGCGGCAAGCATCGCGTTCTCCTGCTTGAAGCGGGAACCCAGGGATCGAACTTCTTCTGGTCGCGGGTGCCCGTCGGCGTGGCCAAGATGATCGACGATCCGGCTGTCAACTGGTGCTACTCGTCCGAGCCCGACGAAGGCTCGGGCGGCCGGCGCATCGACGTGCCGCGCGGCAAGATGCTGGGCGGCTCGAGTTCGATCAACGGCATGGTCTACATCCGCGGCCAGGCCCAGGACTACGATCACTGGGCGCAGCTCGGCAATCGCGGTTGGAGCTATCAAGACGTGCTGCCGATCTTCAAGCGGATGGAACGCTTCGATGGCGGCTCGGACGAATTTCGGGGCCGCGACGGGGTCCTGCGCGTCACCCACACGCCACGCAACAAGGTGCCATTGCTGGAGAAGATGATCGCGGCGGCCGAGCAGATCGGACTGCCCTACAATCCGGATCAGAACGGCGCGACGCAGGAAGGCATCGGCATGTCACAGGTGACGATCGCAAAGGGTCGCCGCCAAAGCACGGCCTTCTGCTATCTCGACCCGGCCCGTGCGCGCGCCAATCTCACGATCGATCAGGGTGCGATGGCCGAGTCGCTCATCCTGGAAGGCAAACGCTGTGTCGGCGTCCGCTACTCCGTCGGTGGCGTGACGCGAGAAGCCAGGGCCACGCGCGAGGTCATCGTCTCGGGCGGCTCGATCAACTCGCCGAAACTCCTCGAGCTCTCCGGCATCGGCCAGGCGGACAGGCTGCGCGCCCTCGGCATCACTCCGACGCACAAACTGCGTGGCGTCGGCGAGAACCTGCGCGACCACTATTCCCCTCGCATGAAGTTCGCCATCACGGGCAAGAACCTCACCTTCAACGACAATGCGCGCGGCTGGCGGCTGGCACGCGAGGCGCTGAAGTATGCCCTGTTCCGCGAGGGCTTCCTTGCCTCGACCTCGGTGCCGATCCGGCTCTATTTTCGCACGCGGGTCGGCCTCGAAACGCCCGATGCAACGATCTCGATCGCGCCGTTCCTCTACGAGATGGTCGGACACGAGCGGCGCGTCTCGAAGAGGAAGGGCATCACCATGAACGTGAACGTGCTGCGCTCCGAAAGCACGGGCTCGATCCACATCAAGTCCGCCGATCCGACCGAGCCGCCGGCAATCCGCTTCAACTTCCTGTCGACCGACCACGATCGCCGCGGCGTGCTGGCCGTCCTGCGCAAGGGCCGCGAACTGATGTCGACCTCGCCGCTGAAGGAGGTGACGGGCGAGGAGATCGCTCCGGGTGCGCACCTTCAGAAGGACGACGAACTGCTGGATTGGGTGAGGATGAATGCAGAAACGACCTATCACCCGGTCGGCACCTGCAAGATGGGCACGGATCCGATGGCCGTGGTCGATTCCGAATTGCGGGTTCACGGGATGACGGGGCTGCGCATTGCCGATGCCTCCATCATGCCGACCCTGACGAGCGGCAATACCAATGCGCCCACGATCATGATCGGCGAAAAGTGCGCTGGAATGGTTCTGGCCGCCGCTTGAGCGTCAGCGTGGTCGCTTCCTAGCTCTCGGGCTTCAGCCAGAGGGTGAGCGGAACAGCGCGCCGATCCGGGCATTTGAGCATGCCGGTATATGAATCCGATTGGCGGCCGCTGTAGGAACACTCGACGCCGTTGACGATCAGAGTGGCCGTCAGGCGCGAAGCCGAATGTCCCGAGAGTCGGACACGCAGTTCGCCGGTCCTTTCCTCCGGCCCGTCCTGGGTACAGTAGCCGACATGCAGCATCTTGATCGGCCCCACGAATTCTTTCGTACGGTCAGAGCCGGCGGCCGTAATGCTGCCCGTCAGCTCCCATTCGCCGAGGACGCCGATGTAGCCGGTGATCTGAAGCGACTCGCCATGCGCCGTTGCCCCAAGCCCAACCAGCCCGGCCGCGAGCAGCAAAGTGCTCGCGGCGTGCCTTGGTGATGGAAGCCTGGCCATCATGGATTCTTGACCAGGAACTGGCGGGCATCGGCAATCTCCGCCCGGTCTTCATCGGCACCCGCGGCAATCGTCGTCACTTTGGCGAAGTGTTGTCGTGCCTTGGCCTTGTCGCCGCTCATCTCTGCGGCCTTTGCCGCGCCCGCGTACGCGGCGAGGCGATTGGGTTCCTTCTTGAGCGTCGCCTCGAAGGCGACCAGCGCGTCGCCGGCGTTTCCGCGCTCCAGCAGCATCACGCCGTACAGTTCACGCGCGGGCTTGGGAACACCCGGCGTCACCGGATGCTTCTCCGAACGGTCCTCCGCATCCGCCGCGGCACTCATCGCCTTCAACGCCTCGTCGTACTTGCCTTCGGCGTAGAGCACCCAGGCCGTCGCCACCTGGCACTGGATGTCGACCTGCTCGGCCCAGTAGGCATCCTTGGCTTCGCGCAGCTTGTCCCGCAGTTCCGCCAGCTTGGCGATATCGGCTTTGGCGCTCGCCGGATCGCCGGTGCGCGCGGCACCCAGCGCCCGCGCCCAGTAGCTGATCGCCTGTACATGCGGTGGCGCTCCGGCACGCACCGGCAGCACAGCCGCTTCCTTCCAGTCGCCGCGCTCGATGGCGTACCGCGCTGGCGAAGCGGCCAGCGCATAACCGGCGGGGAAGTAGGCGTCGGCGCCTTTGACCGTAACCATCTCGTCGATTACGGCCTTGGCCTTGCGGTCCTGACCCAGCTGCAGATTGGCATAGACGAGGTAGTCCATGGCGTGGAGCTGATCGCCGGCCTCGCCATCCTCCTTCGCGACACGCGCCGACTCGGCGTTCGACCTGATCGAATCGTCCCAAAGGCCAAGACGCGTGAAGATATGCGAGGGCATGTGCTGGGCGTGTGCCGCGGCGGGCGCAATCTGTGCGTATCGGCGCGCCGCATCGAGGCCTTTTTCAGCGATGGGCGGATAGTCGTAGAGGTGGATCAGGTAGTGAGCCACGCCTGGATGGTCCGGCTTGCGCTGGAAAATGGGCTCCAGCAACGCGCCGCCCTTGAGCTGGTTGGCGTAAGTCTTGTCCGCCGGTGAAGCCGAGGTGTTCAGCGCAAGTGCGTAGTGAATCTGCGCCTCGTCGTCGTCGCGATAGCGCTGTGCGAGCTGCTCCATCGCCTTGGAATAGGCCACGATGCGCGTGCGGTGATCGACCTTGTCGTAATCGGCGTACATGACCCAAAGCGCATCCAGATAGTCCCGTTCGCGCTGAGTCTTCGCGCCGACGGTCTTGCCCTTTGTCAGAACCGCCGCGCCGTCGGCAAGGTTCTTCGCCGGTGGCGGCACATGGGGATTCCAGAGCAAGCTGAGCGCAATACCCCAGTAGGCGATGCCGCAGTCGGGATCCTTCTTCAGGACCTCCTCGAATGTCCGCTGCGACGCCCGGTACCAGAACGAGTGCTGATACAGCATCGCCTTGTCGAAGAGCTTCTGGGCCTCCGGACTGCACGACGTCTCGAAGCTCACCGTGCCGAGCCGTTCGGGGTTCGTCTGTGCGGTCGCCTGATCGATGAGTTCGGCGCCCGAAGCGAGGACAGCAGCAGCCAACGCTATGCGGAACGACTTGCCCGCGCGTGCAACAACAGAGTGCGAATCACCACGGTGAGTCCCAGTCATGAATTCCTCCGTCGTAGTCAGCGACCGCTGGGGCCGCCCAAGTTGGTGACGACAACGCTCTGAACGCGGAAGAAAAAGGGTAACTCAGGAAGAGTTCCGGAAAGGCCGAGAGGATCTTGCAATCAATCCCAAGCGCGGTCGCCGGAATGTACTGGTGCTTGACGCTTCTACACCTGACTGCCGATCCGCTGGGATCGCAGCTTACCATCCAGTCTCTTGAGCTGGATTTCTCTGGAAGCAACCCTAGTGGGATCCCCCACGATCCGCCGCACACATTTGAGTGACGGATGGCCAGGCCGAAGAAAAATCACACTGGCGACAGTGTATTTATGGGCAGGCTCAAAACGGCTCGCACCCTAAAGGAAGGCCACCGAGAACCAGGGCACCGCCGCGATGACCGCCAAACCAGCCATCAGCGCCAGCAAGTACGACCAGATCGCGCCGATAGCTTCGTCCGGTGACACGTTGCCGATACGGCAGGCCAGATAGAAGCCGATGCCGATGGGCGGGGTCATCAGCCCGATGTTCATCGCGGTCACGATGGTCATTGCATAGTGAATGTCGTTGACCCCCAGGCTCTTGGCGATCGGAAACATCAGCGGGGCCATCAGAACGATCGCCGGCAGCCCCTCCAGAACGCAGCCCAGGACCAGGAAAACCAGGATGCTGAAAATCATGAAGACGACGTAACCGCCCGGCATCGATGCCATGAACTGGGTGACGTCGCGGGCAATGCCGGCCTGCGTGATCGCCCATGCCATGGCCGAGGCCGTTCCGAGGATCAGCAGAATGGCGCCGGTCAGGGCCGCCGTTTCCACAAGCATGGCATAGGATCGCTTCAGGCTGATGCCGCCGTAAAGCACAACGCCGATGAACGCCGCATACAGAACGGCAATCGTCGAAACTTCCGTGGCCGTGGCGACGCCTCCCGACACCGTGCTGCGGATCAGGAACGGCAGGACCAGCGCCGGGGCGGCGATCAGCGCCGTGCGGCCGATGAGGCGCAGGCTGGGCCGCTGGACCCCGGACATGTCCTCGTTGCGGGCCTTCCAGCGGGCCAGGACGGCCAGGCCCAGGAGCAGGACCATCGCGATGGCAAAGCCGCTGGTGAACAGCGCCGCGATCGAGACTCCGGCCACCGAGCCGAGGACAATGAGGACGATGCTGGGCGGCACCGTGTCCGCCATGGCGGCTCCCGTCGCCAGCAGCGCGATCATTTCGCGGGGCTTGTTGCCCCGGCGCTTCATCTCCGGAAACAGCGCCGGCGCAACGGTCGCCATGTCGGAGACCTTGGATCCGGAAATGCCGGACACGACGAAGAGCGAGCCCAGCAGCACATAGGACATGCCGGCCCGGATATGGCCGAGCCACGAGGCGAGGAAGTCGACGATGGCCTTGCCCATGCCCGTGGCATCGAGAATGCACCCGAGCAGGAGAAACACGGGCACCGACAGCAGGATGATGCTGGACATGCCCTCGTCCATGCGGCCCACGACGACCGAAAGCGGGGCCGTCGTGCCGAATGCCAGGTAACTGATCGTGCCGATGCCGAAGCAGAACGCGATGGGCACACCGCACGCCAGACTGACGGAAACGAACAGGACGAGGAAGAGCAGCAGCTTGGCGTTCCCGGCCCTCACCAGTTGCGGCGAGAAATGCCACAGAAGGCCTGCTATTGCGCCGACGATGACAAGGGCCAGCAGCAGTTGCCGCAGATCCGGGGAGCGAAGCGCATAGCGAACCACAAGCACGAGCATCAGGACGATGCCGAAGGGGATGGCGGCGACGCGGAAGCTGTTGGGGATGCCAAGCGCGGGCGTGGTGATGAACCATTCGTCCATCGTGTATTCGACGGCATGCGGCAGCAGCGAGGCCAGCACGGCCGCGACGACGACGAGCCCTAGCGCGTCGATGAAGTTCCGGCGCTTCTCGGAAAAGAGATTTACGAACAAGGTCAGGCGCAGATGCTCGCTGCGGTCGAGCGCCATCGCCGAACCCAGCATCGCGACCCAGATGAAACTGATCGAGCAGACCTCGTCGATCCAGACGACGGGAAAATTGAACAGGTAACGGGAGGTGACGCCGGCGAGCAGAAGCAGGACGATGGCGAGCATCAGCAGGGCCGCGATCGCGTTGATCGGCTCGAGCCACTTCCACCGGCTGCCCGAAGCGGGGCTGCCAAGCGACTCCGACAGGTCGAGGTGTTCAGCCGGCGCGGTCATGGCGAGCCCCAAACGGATCTGCAGATTGAGGAAACGCCCCGATCGCGTCGATCGGGGCGCGTTGCACTCAGCTCAGCTTGCCGGTGTACTTCTCCAGGACAGACCAAGCTTCGTCGCCGTACTTGCCCTTCCACTCCGCGTAGAAGCCGGCGGTCCGCAGCTTGTCGCGGAAGGCTTCCGCCTTGGGCTGGTTGATGACCATGCCCTTGTCGGTCAGCTCCTTCTGCAGGCCAGCATTCAGCTGCGCCACGTCTTCGCGCTCCTTGAGGCCGGCGGCATTTACATGCTTGGCGACCACCGTGCGGAGGTTCTCCGGCAGCCGCTCCCAGGCGCGGCGGTTCGCCAGGAACCAGAAGCCGTCCCACATGTGGTTGGTGAGCGAGCAGTACTTCTGAACCTCGTAGAGCTTCGCGGTCGCGATGATCGCCAGCGGATTCTCCTGGCCGTCGACGACCTTGGTCTGCAGAGCCGTGTAGACCTCGGAGAAGTTGATGCTGGCCGGTGCGGCATCGAACGCCTTGTACATCGACGTCCACAGCGGCGAGACCGGCACGCGGATCTTGAAGCCCTTAAGGTCTTCCGGGCCCTGGATCGGCTTGGTCGACGACGTGGTCTGGCGGAAGCCGTTGTCCCAGATCTTCTCCATGGCGACGAGATTGGCCTTTGCGATCTGGTTGCGGACATACTGGCCCAGCTCGCCATCCATCGCCTTCCAGACCGACGGATAGTCCGGGAAGGCAAAGCCGATCCCGTTGATCGAGGCGACCGGAACCAGGGTGGACAGGATCAGCCCGGACAGCGTGAAGAACTCGATGCCCCCCGAGCGAAGCTGACTGAGCATGTCGGTGTCCGACCCGAGCTGGTTCGACGGGAAAATCTGGATCTCGACCCGGCCGTTGGTCTCAGCCTTGATCGCGTCCGCCATCTCCTTTGCTCTGACGTTCATCGGATGCGCGACAGGCAGGTTGTTCGCGTATTTGTAAGAGAACTCCGCACTCTGGGCGCGCGCCACCCACGGGGCAGCAACCACGGCGGTGGCAAAGGCAGACGTCCCGAGCAGCGTCCTGCGAGATACTTTCATACTTTCCTCCGGTCCTTCTCGTTCCACCCTATGGAATTCGCCGACGTGCAAATTCCAACGCTCCCGGACGGTCGGGAGGCCGAGCGGGATACTATGATTTCAGTTCGACTTACAGAATTTTGCCAACGCCTTCGGAAGCGCGGTTGCGCCCGCGTGCAGAAACACCCTGTTCGCAGGTCTGCTGTCCCGGCGCTAGTCCAAACGCGGCCGGTACTAGGTGAGCTTATAGTGCCTTTGGAAGAAGGCCGAATGCAGCCCGCCGTCAGGTGGTCTCGCGGCGATATGTTGCGTAATCTGAGCATTCTCCGAACTGTTGCCAGCGACCATCAGCACGACATGGTTCACCGGAATGGTCCTGAGCGTCTCCTGCTTCAGCAGTTCGTCGAGAATGGCTTCCGGCTCGCCCTCGGGCACGGGAATCCAGTACCGCAAAGCCTTGAGCATGCTCTGCGTGCCAGGATCATGCGTCCTGTAGTCGCCGGCGACATAGTGCGTGCCCAGCGTTTCGATCCTGGCAATGCAGATCGGTTCTCCCTCGCTGTCGGGATCCTCAGCACTATGGTCGGTGTGCAGACCGTGCGGTTCGGGGACCGTGAACTTGCCGTAGGCGTAGTGCCCCTTGCGATAGCGGGCCGGGGGGACGAGGACGCTCATCATTTCGTCAACGTCGTTATTATAGCGACGCACATAGTTCGCCATCGTGTTGGGCGTACCGTCGACAAAATTCTTCTGAAGCCAATCGTCATCGACATATTCGGTTCTCACGTCGCCCAAGCGCCGCGCATATTCATGGATCGCCTTGCTTGCAGCTTCAGGAAAGCGGGCAATCGGCATCGGCAAGTGAGTGTGCGCCTCGCGATCATTGAAGTTCACATGCATTCGTTCAATGAGCGCCCACTGGCAGGACGAGAACTGCACCGGCTCCAACATCCCGAGCCTGGCCGGTAAGGTTGCCCATGCCTGCTGAAGTGATGTCATCGGTGATTCCAGATCCAAGGCAGACACTCTTGGCGAGGAGCCCTCGCCTACTCCTGGTGCGCCTCCAGCTTCTCGATATGCTCCGCCAGGTGTCGGTGAAAATGGCCGATGGCCTGCTCGTAATGGCCGAACGTGAAATGGGTGTTGGCACCCGACGCCAGTCCGGCCTGGATGGCGCAGGCCGCGCGCCGGTCTTCCGTCAAACCGGAGTCCTGCACGAAATTGGCATCGCGCCTAGCCTCGGCAATATCGAGCGGCTTCCCGTTCTTGATTCGTGGCGCGAGTTGATAGACCACCCAATGCGTCTGCGACGGGCTTACCGGCTCCAGAATGGTGAGCAGCACGTGGCTGGACAGAAAGCTGAGGTGCGTATTGGGGAAGAGCTGGTGCACATCGGTGATGCGCCCTTGAACATTCCATTCTTCGCGCGGCAACTGCCGCAGCTTCTCGATGCGCCTGAACGGAAAGACGATCCGCGAATTGCGGCCGTGAAGCTCGACGATATTCAGATTGTCGTAGCCGTAGGGATAGAAGGATTGATTGTGGAGGGCCTTGATATGATAGCCCTCCATGGAGGTCTCGCCGATCAGCTTCCAGTTGGCAGGATCGTCGAATTCGATCTTGTTGAAGACGACGTAGTCGGGCGGCAGAAGATCCGGCGTGTCGGGCAACGCCCCATCCGACAGCGGCGTCCCCTGGGTCACAAAGACAAGGCCACCCTTCTCCTGCACCGCGACGGGCACGAGCCCATGCTCTTCCTTGACCAGGTCCGGAAAGCCGTCTTCGCCGGGAACATGGCGCAGCGCGCCGTCGAGGCCATAGGTCCAAGCATGATAAGGGCAGGCGAATGCGCGTTTGCAGCCTTCGCCTTCTTCGAGCTTCATGCCGCGATGACGGCAGGCATTGCGGAATCCTCGAACGATGCCATCCGTGCCCCGAACCACCAGAAGCGGCGTGCCGACCGTGGTGCGCGCGATGTAGGACCCCGCCTCCGGCAACGCCGCTGAAGGGCAGAAAACCATCGGTACGCGGCGCAGCACCTCCATCTCGACCGCAAAGCGTTCGGGAGAGGAATAGTTCGCAGCGGGCTCACGCCATACCGACGTGCCCTTGTCGGTCGAATTGCCATCGACATGCGCCAGAATGCGATCGACCAGTTCGACATCGTTGAGGAGCGCGCTCATTCTTCCTCTCGCTGTGCAGACTCGATATGCCCAAGGCTCGAACTGAAAGTATCAGAATGATTCGCGGGCCGGGAACTGCAATCGCAGCTCAAGACATGGGCGTTATGACGAAACGGGCGAGGTCCTTCCGGTGTCGCCGCCAAGACAGGTGTCACTGAGCCGTCAGCAGCTGCCGCGTGAGGTCGGCGCAGGGCACGTCTTTGGCATTTCCGAACACAGGCGTTGGCAGCGGGAAGACGCGACCGAGCGAGATCCGGGGCTCGCGCAGCTTGCCTTCTATCGCGACGGTCCCATGCAGATCGAGCAGGTCGAAACTCTTGGGAGCTGCATCGACCTCGGCCTTGATGGCCTGACTTTGAAGCGATGCCTGGCCCTTTACATAGAGAACCGATTTCTGAGTATCGAGCAGCGTGCGGTCGAAGGCGACATTGCCATGCTGGAAGTTCAATCGGCCAATTGCGCATTTGATCGGGATGCGGTTGTCGCCGGTCACGTAGAGGATCAGCGCGTCGAAGATTTGCAGGCCGGCGAGGCTCACCATCAAACTGCTGACCGAACCGCCGCCCAGGGCGAAAGCCATATGGCCATCGGCCGATCCCATAACCTGCGCAAGCGACCGGCCGTTGCCCGCCAGCACGACGCGGCCCTGCACCTTGCCCTGCGTGGCGTCGAAGTACCGCGACTCGCGGAAGAAATTCTTCAGTTCGAGATTGGTGAGACCGAGCGCAGCCCGGACACGCGGATTGTCGGAACGCGCATCGATGCCCAGTTCACCAGCGATCGTGCCTCCACCGAGGACTTGCAAGGTGAGCGGCTTCACAATGGCGTTGCCATCCTGGATCAGCACCCGGAAGGCCAGGCTCTGGACAGGCAACCATGGGGGCGCGAGGACACGTCGAGCATCGAGCGTTACATCCATATTCATGGCGCGGAGCTTCTCCGTGTGCAGCGGCACATCAGGAAACAGCGCGCCGCTGGCCTCGAGCTGTCGCTGGGTCTGCGCTTGTTTGGCCGAGACGTTGGTCTTGCGGGCCGGAGCTGCACCCACCAGCGGCGCGAGATCCTCGAAGACCAGCTTCTGCGAAACGAGCTTTGCCGTCAGGAATTCAGGCTTGCGCCGCTCGTCGATCATCACTTCGCCCGTAAGGTCGCTCTCGCCGACCCGCCATCTCGACTTCACGAACTTCCAGACGCCGGGGTCGCGCTCCAGCTTGCCACTGATCACATAAGGCGGCGTTGGAGGGCCGGGGATGCCGAGCAGCGGGTAGATTTCCGATAGATTGGGCCCGGACAAAGTGAGGTCGACGTCGGCCCCGGTCCACTTGAACGGGTCGTGTACTGTCCCCTTGGCCTTGAGCTTCGTAGCGCCGAAGACGATGTCGACGTCGAGCGGATAGGGTTGCTCGGTGTCCCGCAAAGCCAGCACCGATCCACCGACGAACTGCAGACTGAGCGGCTGGCCTTCGAGCTTGCCCTTGAGCTGGAGCTCGGCCTGTACCTGGTCGGCCGCCTTGCCTGTTGCACTGGACACCGTTCCGTCGAGCTCAAGCTTACGCTTGCTATCCCGATAGCCGAGCTTGCCGTCGGTGATCTCGAGCCGGCCGATCAAGGGCGTCTCGTAACGGTTGTCAGGCTCAAGCGCCTTGGCAGCACCTGTCGCCACCGGCGCTTCGCCCATGCTCCAGTTGAGCTGTTCCTTGTCACCGACCTCGACCTGGATGTCCGGCTTACGCAGCACGAGCCGCGGAAGCACGATGTCACCCTTGAGCAACGGCCACAGGCGAATGTCGAAGTCGATCTGCTCGACCTTCAGCATGTGAGGTGCCTTCCCCCACTCGGTATTGGCGACTTCCACGCCGTCGAGCCGAACGCTGGTCGTGGCCCCCCAGTCGAACGTCACCTTCGCGACCGTCGTCTTGCGGCCGGTATAGTCGCTGGCATGACCCTCCACCTGATCGCGCAGCCATTGCGACGTAACCAGAAAATAGAGCGCCCCGGCCGCGATCACGACCAAGGTTGCGAGAATGCCGGCCGACCAGGCCAGTATCCTGACCATACGCCTCATGACGACGAAACGAGACTGGCAGCGCCGGGTTGCCTCAGATCGCGTGTGGCTGATCTCGCTGCGGTTCCCGAGGGCTCGCGGATGGCTTCGACCAGGCGTGCGCGAACTCGGCGCCCAGCAGGAAGATCTGCGCCGAATAGAAGATCCAGAGCAGCATCACGATGATCGCGCCGGCACCACCAAAGGATGAGGCAATCTCGGTTTTGCCGATGTAGAGAGCAATCAGGTACTTCCCGCCCTCGAACAGGAGAGCGGCGAAGGCGGCACCAGGCAGCACGTCGCACCAGCGCAAGTGACGGTCGGGCAGGACCTTGTACATCACGGTGAAGATGCCGGCGATCAGGACGAACGAGAGCATGAGGTCGATTACTTCCAGGGCGAGCCCTGCGGCCGGCAGGTGTGCCTTGAGAAAGGCGCCAAACGCCGTCAGCAGCGCGCTCAGCACCAGCGAGACCATGAGCACGAAGCCCAACGCGATAACGAGGCCGAGACTGGCCAGCCGCGCGCGAACCAGGCGCGACAGGGTCGTGCCGCGGGGCGAGGCTTTCCAGACGGCGTTGAGCGAGGCCTGCACCTCGCCGAAGACGCCGCTGACCGCCAGCAGGATCGCCCCCAGGCCGATAAGCGTCGCCAGGGCCCCGGAAAGACGATCGCTCGCACTGTGGATCATCGCCTGGAGGGCTGCAGCGGTATCGCGCCCCATCAACCCGCTCAGTTGATCGACGACAGCCCCCTGGGCGGCATCGCGGCCGAACACCATGCCGGCCACCGCGATGACTACCAAAAGGACCGGCGCCATCGAGAACAAGGTGAAGTAGGCAATGGAAGCGCCGCGACTGAAGGCGTCGTCGGCGATGTAGCCTTCGACCGTACCCTTCATTACACGCCAGGCATCGCGCCCCGACATCGTCCTATCTCCGCGGCCTGCCTTCTCAGTGTCCCTCAACGCGCGGCCTCGCAACCGGCTGCCTTCAGGAGACGACAATATCGGCCACGACAGGCAGATGGTCGGAAATCGCGCGTGCCTCAGGATCTGTGTGGCTGCCCAGCAGCGCCTGCTTCGACGAAAGGTAAACACCGTCGAGCTGGAAGAGCGGCCAGCGCGCGGGAAATGTCCTGTGGCGGCTGAAGCCCGGCAATACACGGGCGAGAGTGCGACGTACCGATCCCGCCCAGAACCAGTCGTTGAAGTCGCCCAGCGCCACGGTCGGTCGGTCAAGCGTGCCCAGCAGAGCGAGCAGAGCGATCGCCTGGCTCCGGCGCTCGCGCAGGCTCAGCCCCAGATGCGTGGCAATCACGCGCAGCGGCCCGAAGGGTGTGGCGACATCGCTGCAGATGGCGCGGCGCGGCTCGCACTCCGGATAAGAGAGGTCCCGGATTTCGGTATCGATCAAGGGCCAGCGGCTGATCAGCGCCTGACCGTAGGCGCCGTCGGCCGTGACGACCGTGCGAGCACCGATGCCATGGGTGCCAAGGGACTGCTGCAGCACATCGAAAGGGTCGCCGACATGCGCCTCACGCGCGCGACGCGAGTCGATTTCCTGCAAGGCAACGATGTCCGGCTCGTGACGCCTCACAAGCGCGACAACGCGGTCGAGATCGAAGCGCGGGTTACGACCGAGCGCGCCATGGATGTTCCAGGTCATCACACGGACGCGGTTCAACGGACATCGCCTCCCAGGCGCGTCACGACGGCTTGGGCGGCGAATGCAAGGCCGATCCAGGCCGCTGCGCAGAGTGCGAACAGGGCAATCTCGCCGGGAACCGGATGGTGGAAGACGCTCACGATGCGGTCGCCGAGCAGGCAAAGAGCGACAAGCCCCGGCCCCATGCCGATCAGAGTGCCGAGAGCAAAATCGATTGGCCGGATGGAACTCGCCCCGGCTGCGAGGTTGACCAGGGTGAAGGGCGCTACCGGCACGACGCGAATCGCAACCATCGCCAGCAAACCGCGCCGGCGGAGGCGCTTCTGCAGTTTCTCCCAGCGCGTGCCCAGTAGTTCGTGCAGCGTCTCCTGACCAAATCGGGCACCGACGGCGTACATGGCGAGCGCACTCGTCGCCACCCCCAAGGTGGCATAGAGCATGCCGAGCCACGGGCCGAACACCGCGGCGGTCGCCAAGATCATGACAGTGACGGGAAAGGCCACGGCACCGCCCAAGACAAAGGCGGCGACGACGAAGAGGAACGCCCATGGCGCATCGCCACCTGCCTCAAGAAGCGCACCCACCTCTTCCGGGTCCGCCAATCCAGACAGGCCACTGACCTGCCAGGCCAGCGTCAAGGCAACGACAAGCACCATGACGAGGATCAATGGCAAGGCCGGACCGCGGGGAACGAACCGGCCACCACCACCATGCAGCAGAAGACGCGGCAAGAAGCGACCGACGAGACGTCCCAGTCGCAATGGCCGAGGTGGATCGGCGACACGCTCGGCAAGTACAGCCAGCGGGCTGCGGTCCGGCACGCCATCGTCGATCGGCCGGAGGCGATGGCCGCCGGCGGACAACGTATCGACCGCACGCACGAGTGAGCCATGCTCGGTCAGGGCCGCGGCGACCTGTTCGGCGGACACGCCACAATGCTCGCCCAGCAGACGGTCTCGGACATGCGTAATGGCAGCGCGCTGCGCCGCCGTCTCTGCTTCGATCGCAAGATCGCACTCGGTGTCGGCCCCCATCGATCGGTTGTTCATGTTGGCCGACCCGACGCGCAGGAAGACGTCGTCGATCACCATGATCTTGGAGTGGATCATGGTGTGGGTGGCGCGGCCATCGCACTCGACCGACGGATAGACGAGGCGCACGCGGTCACCGCCCGCCCGCTTCACGATGCGCCAAAACCGTATGCGGCCATTGCGCATGGTGCGCCGTTCGACGATTGAATCGTGACTGCGAGGCGCCACGATCACGACCTCAAGCTGCGGATGGCGCTCGAGCTGCCGCGCGATGCGGAGCGCGATACGGGGCGATGTCGTGAACTGGTTCTCGATGTAGATCGAACGCTCGGCCTGGCCGATCGAGTGGAGGAACAATGCCTCGATCTCGTGCACGCCCGCCTCGCCATTGTAGCGCGGCTGGGTGCGGGCTATGCCGACCGGGACGTCGGTGAACTCCGGTGGAAAGCCATCCGGCCAAGGATCTCCCATCGGTTCGATAGCCGCATCGCCCCCTTTGGCATGACACCAGCGCTGCCAGGCCAGCAACGCAAGTGCGCGCGCCGCCTCGCCATCCACCATCATCTGGACATCGTGGAACGGCCGATAGGGCTCGCCGGCGGGATCGGCCCGCAGAGAATTGTCGAGGTCGTGATCCTGCGTATCCCAACGCCGGATGGTGAGATCGAGCCCGCCCGAGAAAGCGAGCGCATCGTCGACGATGACGAGCTTCTGGTGCTGCGATGAGCCGAAGGGAACGGTTGAGTCCAGGCAGAAAGTGACTTGCGGCGGCATCTGCCATTGCAGGGAAAGCCGCGGCAGCAGCTCGCGCTCGTGGGCGTAGAGCAGGGAATAATCCCAGAGCAGCAGATGCACCTGCAACTCCGGCCGCTCCGTCACCAGATCGGTCAAAAAGGCCGCCAGATTGACGGGATGACCGTCGGACGGCGGCGCGTCTCCCTGAAGCTCGGTCCGGCTGTCGATATCCCACCCGACGATCAGGATGCTGCGGCGGGCCTTGAGGAAGGCCCCGCGTACGGCCGCAAAGAAGGCGGCGCCATCGACCAGGACGGCAGCCCTCCGGGCATGCTCTATCCGCCATACCGTGCAGCCCGGTTGGAGGACGGGCGAGTTCATTCCCACCCAACGCCCGGAAACACACAATGATCCCTGCAGGACTAGAAATGCTGCTTCCGCCTGCTGGCGGAATTTTCCTGCCGACTGTTCGGAATTTCTGTGTTTGATCCTGCACGAATTCCCAGGGCGGTCCGTGCCGCCCTGGGAACCGTGCGTCAGAGCAAACCCGTCCGGCTATTCGGGCTTGAGGCCGATTTCCTTCAGCACCGCCAGCATGATCTCGGTGTCGCGCTTGAAGCGGGCGTTGGTGGCCTCGAAGCTGAGCGGCCCGACGATCATGTAGTTGGCGAGAAGCTGCTTCACTTTCTCGTCGGTGCCCGCCTCGATCAGCGTGTCGGAGAGCTTCTTGACGATGTCCTTCGGCGTCGCCGACGGGACGGCGAAGGCGGCAAATGCGCGCGTCTCGTAGGACTTACCGACGGCGCCCTGCTCGATCATGCTCGGCACATCGGGATAGGCCGGCAGGCGGTCGCCCACGACGGCGATGATCTTGCCCTTCCCGGACGTGATCACCGGCGCCGCCGCGGCGGGGCTTCCCGACGCGCCATCGAGCGCTTGAGAGGCCACGTCGGCCCACATCGCGGCTTCGCCGCGATACTGCACCACCTCGAACTTCAGCCCGTACTGCCGGGCCATCGTCTCGATCAGCACATGCGGGGTCGAGCCGGGGCCATAGGAGCCCCAGTTCAGCTTGTCGACCTTCTTTGCATATTCGACGAACTGCTTGAGGTTGGTCGCGCCGGTCTTCTCGGCCGCCACCACCGGCCCGCCGAGGCTGGTCGTCATCGTCAGGTAGGTGAAGTCCTTCTCCGGGTCGTAAGGCAGGTCCTTCATGGTGACGCGGTTCTGGATCAGCGACGAGGAGATCGTGCAGAGGATCGTGTGACCGTCGGGTGCCGCGCGCTTGACCTCTGCCGCGCCGATGGCGCCGCTGGCGCCGCCCTTGTTGTCGACGATGACCGTCTGGCCGAGCTTGCGCGAAAGATATTCGCCAAAGGAGCGCGCGATACCGTCAGTCTGACCGCCGGCCGGATAGGGCACGACAATGCGGATCTGCTTCGACGGAAAAGTGCCCTGCGCCGATGAAGTGGTGAACAAGGCGGGTGTCGCAAGGACGCCCGCGCCGGCCGCGATGATGCGGCGCCGCGTCGGATTCAATATCGTCTCCTTTTGTCCGCGAGACCTCGTGGGGCCCCAAAATCGGGCGGGACCCTAGTTCAGAGCCTCTGACACAAGCAAGCGGCAGCGTGGCGCATCGAGGCAATTGCGAAACTCCAGCATCTCCGCGCGTTTCGCTAGATGGCCGTTATGCTGCTTCCCTTCTGCAAAGACACGAGGCCCGTACGGGCACTTCGGCGCGGGCGAGCGCCAAGTCGAGGCGGGACTTGATGAGCGGCGCTTCCACTGTTTCGCCGCGCCGGGTCAGACATTCGTGCAGTCCGTGCAGGCTCCAGACATTTTCGGGATGCCAACAGGCGCGGTTGGTCTTGCCGTCGAAGCCGAGATCGGCGCGATAGACCGCCTCCGCCTCGGCGAGATGGCCTTGCTCCAGCAGCAGCGCCCCGAGCGCGTGACGTGTCGGCTGCATCCAGCCCCACGGTTCGTCGTAGGGCAGCGAGTCGTCGAGCACGACAGCGCGGCGCAGGTGAGCAAAGGCGAGATCGAAGTTGCCGCGGCGGTATTCGAGTTCGCCGGACAGCATCTCGTCGGCGATCGCCAGCAGGTCGATCATCGTGTTGTTGTTCAGCCGCCGCGACTCCGGCACGCGCGCCCGCGCGGCACGGAAGGCAGCGCGGGCCCGTTCGGCCGCATCGATCTCGCCCAGCACCGAATGCGCCACTCCTTTGGCGTAGAGCATCATCGCTGTGGTCGAGCAGTAGAGGTCCGGATCCTTCGGCAGCTCCTGGGCGATGATCTCGCGCCACTTGCCGAAGCGTACCAGCACATGCTGCTTCACCGAGAGATAGCTCTCAACGAAGTCGGCCATCGGCGGCGAGGGCATGTGCAGCACCTCTTCGGGCATGGTGTCGATCAGCTCCTGCGCAGCCTTGAGCGCGGGCGTGTACTGGCCGAGGAACATGGCGCCGTAGACCACGAAGTGATGATCATGGCAGCGGTAGAGCGTGTAGAAGTTCATGGCGCCTTCGCGCGCCAGGAACTTCGCATCGGCCACAACGGCCTTCTGGTTGTACACGACGACGTCGCGGTAGTTGCCGCACAATACGTCGATGTGCGTCGGCATATGGATCAGGTGGCCGGAATCGGGCACCAGGTCGCGCAGGCGGTCGGCGGCACGCAACGCCCGCTGCGGAAAGGGCGACATCTCCATCAGGTGGATATAGAGGTGCAACAAGCCCGGATGGTCCCAGCTCGCCGGGAGGTCGCGCAAAGCGCTCTCCAGCACCTCCACCGCCTCGTCCGTCCCGGCACCTTCCGTTGCACGGCCGGTCCGGAGATCCCACATCTGCCACGGCATCTCGTTCATGATCGCCTCGGCGAAGACCGAGCGCACCTCGAGGTCGTCGGGCCAGGCACGGAACAGCTTGCGCATCTCGACGGTGAAGGCCTTGTCCCAAGGCGCCTGATCCTCGATCGCGTCGCGTTGCGGATAGCGCGCCTGGAGGGCGCGGATCAGCGCCTGCTCGACCGGAGTCGCGTTTGCCGCAGCGACAAGCGCGCGCTGCAAGGCATCGTAGGACTCGCGCAGAGCCTGTGCCTTGCCCGCCGGGTCGTAGAGGACCCAGGGGAGATTGTAGTTCGGCCCGGCCGCGTAAGAGACGCCCCAATGCGCCATAGCGCAATCCGGATCGCTCTCCAGCGCCTTGCCGAAGCACGCGATGGCCTCGGCATGGTTGAAGCCGTAAAGCCAGTTCAGGCCGCGATCGAACCAGCGCTGTGCGTGCGGCGAGGAAGTCGTAATGACGCGCCCATAGGCGCCGAGATCGAAATAGTCGTCCATCGCTCATTCCCCCCCCCCGCTGTAGCTCGCCCGTATGGTGCCTGCAGGAGCAGGCAGACCGCAACCACGCAACGCCTTTTGGCTCGATGCGGCCGCATCGCTGGTCGGGAGGCGGCGACTGCAAGACGAGCGCCCCCTCTCCCGTCACGGTGAGAACTCGTCCCCGCAGCCCTCGGAGGCTCGCGACTCTGTCTTCTTCTCCTGCTCCTCGCGCATTTCTTTGTCATGGAGTGAGATTCAGGTCGCGCTCCACAACGCTACCGCCCGAAGGGGACGCCGCTTTCGATTCCTCGCCCTGACATTCCTGATGAATGGCGGTGCGGCAAGGACAGCCTCGAGATCCCAGACGTTCGCGAACTTCCACTCGACGCACGCTCGCGATAGCCGCTGTAATCGACGGCGATTGAACGCCACGACTCATCTAACCAAGTGGCAATGCATCCAAGCTCATGCGGAGAGAACGATATGGCACTCCTACCACTGAATGGTCACAGCTGGTCGATCAAAACCTAAAGCGCATCCCTTTCCGATTTCATAAGTTCCGCTTAGCTGAGAAGACAGCGCGTCCAGGTTGAAAAAGACAAAGGGAGGGACTCCTGTTATGGCCGCTTCTGCAAAGCATGCAGCTTACGTAGGGAACGAATTCTTCAACCTCTTGACGACAGTGCGCGTCGCATTCCCCAAAGGCCCAAGCACGACGCCGCTCACTTCCGATGGTGAGTTGATCCAGCGAATCTACAAAGATATCGAACGCTCGATCAAAGAGAAGGACTATGCCCGCTGCCCCTCATCGACAGAAATCCCGCGTCCCAGTGAGACGCCTCCGCGTGCGCTGCACTAGAAGAAAGCATCGCTGAACATTGCGTCACGCAGCTGCGCGCCGACTTTTGGGCCGCACGGACAGTACAACCCAGTGGCGACTTCAGAGCTTCGGCAGGCCGGCGCCGTTCGGTGCCTGCAGGCTCACTTCCGACGCATTGAAACAGGGCGGCATGACAGCCGCGCCGCGCAATCAACGCTCACGGAACGCCCGGCTCATCTGATCGGTGAAGGGTTTGACGAGGTAGGAAGCGGCCGTCCGCTCATCGGTCGAAACGAACACCTCGGCCGGCATACCTGGTACCAATCTCATTCCGTTCAGTTGAGCCACGGCGTCCTCGGCAAGCTGCACATTGGCAACGTAGTACTCCTGGCCGGTCGACGGATCGCGCGCCGAGGCCGGCGAGACCATGGACACCCTTCCCTTCATTTCCGGCGTCGTATTGCGGTTGAACGCGGTCAACCGGAGGCGCGCCTGTTGGCCCTCTCTCACCTGATCGATGTCCGCCGGCAGGATTCTGACCTCAAAGAGCAGTTCGGCATTCTTCGGAACGATGGTCGCGATCTTCGCGGCCGGCGTGATCACGCCGCCGATCGTGTGGATGAACAGCTCGTTGACGTAGCCGCCGATGGGTGCGCGGATCGCTGTGCGCAGAAGACGATCCTCGATTGCCAGCTTGCGTTCGGTCAGCTCGCCGATCCTGGCGTCGACAGTGCGCAGCTCGCGCTGCGCTTCCGTCGTGGCGTTCTGGTCGATGGCGATGATCTGGACCCTGATCTCGCTGGCGCGCACCTTGGCGCGGGCGATGCTCGCTTCGATTTCGCCCTTCTCTCCCGGGATCCTGGCCCAGTCCTTGTGGGCCGAATACAGGCGCGTGTAGTCGACGAGTTTCTTCTCGAACAGCTCGAGGAGCTTTTCCCGTTCGGCCTTCACGAGCCTGATCTCCTCGACCTTGGCCGCGAGCCTGGACTCCATCCCGTTGATCTCCTCGCCGGTCTGGCTGATGCTCAACTCGAGCTGCTCTTTCTGGCTGTCACGACCGACCTTGTTGCCGGTGAAAAGGCGTGTCTCACCGTGGACGATCAGATCCGCGGCGCTCGAGAGGGAGCCCAGCTCCTCCGGAAACGCAATCGACTCGAGATTGTCCCGTTCTGCAATGAGACGTGCCCTGCGGCCGAGCGATTCGGCGAGCTGCGACTTGACGATCAGCAGCTCGGCCTTGATCTGCACATCGTCGAGCGTCGCCAGGATCTGGCCTTCCTCGACGAGATCGCCCTGGCGCACGGCCAAGCCCTTTACGATTCCGCCATCCCTGTGCTGCACTTCCTTGAGGTTCTGGTCGACCTTGACCGTACCTGTCGTCACCACAGCCCCTTCGAGGCGGGCCACCGCGGCCCACCCCCCGCAACCCAGGACCAGCGTGGCGGCAAGGGCAAAGCCAAAAGCGACTCGCGACCAAATCGGGAACGAGGCGCTGGCCTCTCTGGTTTCGTGCTTCTGGGCAGCCTTCATGACACATGCTCTGGTATGGAGACGGCGACCGTGAACTGCAGTTCGTGGCGGCCATCAAGTTCGATTGAGTAGAAATCCTCCGAGTCTTCCCTGTCGTGCACATCGACAAACGTGCGCTCCTTGTCGTCGAGTTGCTCGAACCGGAAGCGAATCGGATACTGATCGGTATTCTCCGAGAGATAGATGTCGTCGAAGAGGTCTTCTACCTCGTCGGCCATATCCTCGCCGTCGCGATAGCGAATCTCGTAACGCGCGGCGATGATGCGATCTCCGACTGTGAAGTCGGTGATCTTTCGGACCAGATCAGGCTGGTGATCGTCATCGTCCGACCGTTGGAATTCGAACGTGTCGTCGCCCTCCCCTCCGGTCATAATGGCCGACATATTTGCGGCGGTCAGATGATCGTCGCCCTGCCCGCCGATGATCCTCTCGAACCCCTCGATCAGGTCGCGCCCGATATCGGTTCCTTCGGCTGTGCCCGCTCCGACGTCGACGACGATGTCCAGGAAGGCGGACGAGTAGTCGATCGTATCTTCGCCGGCATCGCCGGAAAAGGAATCCTCGTTGCCATCGGCTGCCGCCACGACGTGATCGTCGCCATCGCCGCCCCGAACCTCGTCGACCCCAACTCCATCGGAAAGGAAATCGTCGCCATCGCCGCCGAAGAGCTGATCGCTTCCGTCGCCTGCCAGCAAAGTGTCTTGATCTCCGCCGCCATGCAGTTCGTCGTTGCCATCGCTGCCGTACAGAGTGTCGTTGCCCGCATCACCGTGCATCGTGTCATCGCCGGGCCCGCCGATCAGGACGTCCTGCTCCTCGCCGCCGTGCAGTTCGTCGTTCCCCTCGCCGCCATCGAGAGTGTCGTCGCCGGCACCTCCGTGGATCTTATCGTCGCCGTCACCCCCGATCAGGATGTCGCCGCCGGCGCCACCGGAAATGCGGTCGTCGCCTTGCTCGCCATGTATCGTATCGTCACCATCCTCGCCAAAGAGACGGTCGTTACCGGAACCGCCGAAGACGACATCGTTTCCGGGTCCGGCCAGGACGACGTCATCGCCCGCGCCGCCATAGATGACGTCATCGCCAGCCCCTGCGACGACGTGATCGTGGCCGTCGCCCGCCAGGATCGCGTCATTGCCTTCGCGGGCGTCGATGTTGTCATCGCCGCCGCGGCCATCGATCAGCTCGCCGCAGCGCGTCCCGAGTAGATTGTCGTCGCCCTCGGTCCCAAAGATCGGCGGCGCCTCCACGACGTTGAAGAAGGCCTCCTGCTCGATCGACGTCGTACCATCGCTGATCTGGTATTTCAGCGCGACCTCGCCAAGCCAGCCCCGCTCCGGCGTGAACATCCAGCCGCCGCCTTCCACGGGCGTGAGAGTGCCCGTCGATGCTTCGAGCTGGATTGGCTTCAGGGTGTCGCCATCTGCGTCGGTAGCACCTGCGAGCAAGGCAAGCAGCGGAATTAAGTAGGCACTGCAGCCAACGAGGTCCTGCAACCGGACAGGACCGGCGAGTTTCGGCGCCCGGTTGGCCACCGGGTCGGGATTGCTGCGGTTTGGAGGGTTGAACCGAGGGTCATCGTGCCGTCGCCCGCCCTCGTCGTTACCGTCGCCACCACCACCTCCGCCGCCGCGACGCGCGACTTCATCGACTGGCGCCTTGGCAACCGACGGCGGCCCTCCGCGCTGGTTGTCGTTGCTGGCGCTTCCCTGATCCGGCCGCCCGAGCGATCCTGCCCGGGAGAAATCGATGGGACGCGAGTCGTTGGCCAGGAAATTGTTGACCGCTTCCTGTGGCAACAGCTTCTTGGGTGTCAGCGGCACGACCTTCTCGGAGTCGCTTTCGGGCTCCTGCTTCCCTTCGTTAGCCGCACTCGCACCCAGCTCTTCTGAGTCCCCGCCCGTACTACCTGACTTGTCGGTCTCTTCGGTCGGCCGCCGCTTGGGCTGCGGCGCCGCGGCAAGTTCGGTGGGCAGGAAGCTTTTCAGATAGACCGCCACGCCCGCCAGGAAGACGAAGAAGGCGTGAGGAAGCAGACTGGGCTTGGTGTTCTCGGCGAGAACATAGGTCTCGCGCGAAGGCTGGGTCGGCTGCTGAACCTCCCTCGTGGCCTGGACCTTGATCATGCCGGCCGCCTCAACGGGGGTTGAACCATTGCCACCGCGGGCCTCGTATTGGGCTGACCGGTCGGAGTCATGATCTCCTCCTTCTTGCCAAATGCCGTCAGGCGACCTGCCTGCACGATGGCGACAAGATCGACGGCAACGAGAGCGCTGGGCCTGTGAGCGATGACAATTGCGATGCCGCCCCGCTCCTTGATGCCACGAATCGCCTGCGTCAGCGCTTCCTCGCCTTCGCCATCGAGGTTCGAGTTGGGTTCGTCCATGACGACCACAAAGGGATT
This sequence comes from Reyranella massiliensis 521, assembly GCF_000312425.1. Taxonomy (GTDB): domain Bacteria; phylum Pseudomonadota; class Alphaproteobacteria; order Reyranellales; family Reyranellaceae; genus Reyranella; species Reyranella massiliensis. The sequence goes on from NZ_HE997181.1 coordinate 3,687,122, forward strand.
GTCGTACAGCGCACGCGCCAGAGCGACGCGTTGCCTCTGCCCCGCCGACAAGGCCATACCCTGCGGGCCAAGCTGGGTCCGGTAGCCTTCGGGCATCTTCACGATCATGTCATGCACGCCGGCCGCCTGCGCCGCGGTGATGACCTTCCTGTAGTCGGGCTCGGGCTCGAAGCGACAGATATTCTCTTCGATCGTCGCGTCCATCAGGCCGACGTCCTGTGGCAGATAGCCGATATGCTTGCCGATCTCGTCCTCGCGCCACTGCGAGAGATCGGCTCCATCCAGACGCACATTGCCGCGCAGGACCGGCCAAATGCCGGTCAGAGCGCGCGCCATCGTCGTCTTGCCGCCGGCACTGGGTCCGATGATCCCCACCGCCTGGCCAGCGAGGAGCTCGAACTTGATCTCGCTCAGGACGACCTGTCCCGTACCTGGAGCCGCGACCGTGATCTTGTCGACGACAAGGCTTTGCTTCGGCGCCGGCAATTGCATCGGCGGATCCACCGCTGCCAAGGCGATCACCGTCTCGCGCAGCCGCTCATATGCGGTCCGCGCTGCGACAAAGCCCTTCCAGTTGCCGATCGCCTGATCCACCGGCGCCAATGCCCGCGCTGCCGCCACCGAACAGGCGATGATCGCGCCGGCGGTCAGCTCGCCCTTGATCGTGAGGTAGGCGCCCAGCCCCAGAAGCGCGGACTGCAGCAGCATCCGCAGAACCCGAGATATGGCCGCGAACGTACCGCCGATGTCGTTGGCCTTTGTCTGCAGTTCCAGGTGTTCGCCATTGGCATCGTTGAATCGGTCGACCGCCCGGCCAGCGAAGCCCATGGCTCTTATGACCTCGGCGTTGCGCGCATTGGAATCCGCGATGGTGTTGCGGGCCACGGCCGCCTTACGCGTGGAGCCATGCAGCCGTTTGGTCATGATCTCGCTGACGATGGTGAGAACCGTCAGCACGAAGGCGCCGGCGAAAGTCAGCGCGCCCAGCAAGGGGTGGAGGAAGTAGATGAACGCCAGATAGATCGGCATCCACGGCAGATCGAACAGTGCTGCCGGCCCCTGGCTGCCAAGAAACCCGCGGACCGTATCGACATCCCTTCCACGCTCCAGCGCTTCCGACGTCGAGAAGCCGAAGCGCGGCATGTCGATAGCGACGCGATGCGCCAGTGGTGCGATCTTCTTGTCGAGGCGCGCACCGACGCGGACGAGGATCTGCGAGCGGACGACGTCGAAGCCGCCCTGGAACATGTAGAGGCCAATGGCGAGGGCCGACAGGACGAGAAGCGTGGGAATGCTTCCACTGGTCAAGGCCCGATCGTAGATCTGCATCATGTACAGCGAGCCGGTCAACGCGAGCAGGTTGATGAGACCCGATATCAGAAACAGAAACAGGACAATGGCACGAAATCCTCGCGTGAGTTCCGCGAGGTTCTTTCGCTTTGCCGGAGTTAACTCTTTGGATTTAGCCATACGCGCCCTGCCCCGTCGGTTGTCTTGGCGGCTTGGACGAGTTGGGAGTGGGCATCCGCCCACTCCGCTCCCCGTCCCCTCGCCCCCTTAGCCGGTCACATTCGAGTTGTTCATGGTGTGGTGACCTTCGATCTGGATCTTGAAGTCGGCGGCTGTGTCGCCGTCGACATTGCCCTGGAGGATGGTGAACTCCCCATCGGCCCGCGTTTCATAGGTCACCGCCAGCTGGCCCGCCGCGGTCAACTGTCCGTTGCTAACCAGGGTGAATGCCTGGTCGCCGCCAGCCCCGATGTTGGCATCGATGCCGGACAGATCGACCCGGTCGCCGGGCTCGAAGAACAGGATGGTGTCGCCGTCCGCCGCCGTCACCGACTGGAACTTGAAGGTATCGTTCCCCGCTCCGCCGTTCATGATGTTGGCGGAGTTGCTCGCGATGATGGTGTCGTTGCCCGAGCCGGTGTTGACGTTCTCGATGCTCCAGATCGTGTCGTTGCCGGTCTGGCTGCTCGAGGCGCTGCCCTTGCTCCCGGCACCGGTTCCGAGGTTGACGGAGACGGCCACGGTCGCCGCGGAGACGTCGAGCGTGTCGCCTCCCGTGCCGCCGTCGCTGTCGTCGCCGAAGTAGACGTCGTTGCCGTCGCCGATCTCGGCCACGATCAGGTCGTCGCCCGCCCCGCCGAACACGGTGTCGTCGCCAGCACCGGCAACGATCATGTCTGCGCCGCCGTCGCCGAACAGACGGTCGGCCCCAGCATCGCCGTAGATCACGTCCGCATGCTCGCCGCCGAAGGCCTGGTCGTCGCCGGCGCCGGCGAAAATCATGTCCCGACCCTCGCCGCCGCGGACGAGGTCCGCACCTTCGCCAGCCACGATGACGTCGGCACCCGCACCGCCGATGGCAACGTCATCTCCGGCCTTGCCGACGATGTCGTCGGCGCCGTCCGTCCCGACGAGGACGTCGTCCCCGGCAGTACCGTTCTTAACCGCACCCGAAGGCGTTTCGCCGTCGGTCGGCTCCTCGTCCACCGGCTCTTCGTCGGGCCCGTCCGAGATGAACTGCGGCGGCACCACGCCCGTGAAGGTGACCGAATGGGTCCCGTTCGAGAAGGTCTTGGTGCCGTTCCCGTTGTCCGTCAGAACATAGGTCGACAGATCCGCGCCGTCAGTCAGCTCGATCACGTCCTCTGCGCGCAGCGCACCGATGATGATGTCGTTGCCGCCATTGGACTTGAAGACGATGCGGTGCGCTGAACCGAGCGATGAGATGTCGATCGTGTCGTCACCGGCATTGCCGTCGATGGTGATCGTGTTGAGCCGCAGGCTGGTTCCGGAGAAGTCGCCGATGACCTGGAAGGTATCGCCTCCGGCCGTGCCCCCAGGTGCGTTGGGGTCGACGCTGTTGATGCGGATCTCCTCGACTTCGCGCAGCTCGGCGATCACCGAGTTCGCGAAGTCGGTGTTCGGCCCGCGCGTGATGACGATCTCCGTGGCCGCATTGAGGCTATTGCCGTTGTTGCCGGCAAGTGCGTCCCAGGCTGCCCGCGTATAGATGCGGTAGGTCTCGGCGATCGCCCCGTTGCCGTTGATCACGAAGGTGTCGCCCGCAGCCCCTTCCGTGCCGCCATTGACGATGTCGCGACCGTCGGAGTTCGTCAGCGACGTGGCCGTGGCATTGTTGGCGCTCCACACGAAGGTGTCGTCGCCGGCATCGCCGTTGACCGTATCGTTGCCCGTTCCACCCACGATCGTATCGTTGCCGTCGCCGGCATTGACGGTGTCGTTACCGCCCAGCGCGTTGATCGTGTCGTCGCCCGCCGAACCGTTATGCGTCAGACCGATGCCGTTGCCGGTGATCACGTTGCCGGCCGTGGACAGGATGAAGTCCGTGGCGGTGATGTTGGTGAACTCCAACTCCTCGACCCGGATCGTGCCCAGCGCGTTCCCACCGGCATCGTTGACCGTGATCAACGTGTCGTCCGTGGCTCCATCCTCGATGTCTTGAATGATGACTCGAGTGGCGAAGTTGGCGGCCGTGACCCCCAACGCGCTGATGTTGATGAGGTCCTGCGTGGCGGCCGTGCCGCCCGTGGCGTCGAAGTTGGTGACGATGTCCGCGCCGAACCCGCTGGCATTGTAGACCAGCACGTCGTTGCCATTGCCGACATCGATCGTGTCGTTGCCGGCACCGCCGATGATGGTGTCGGCGTCGCCCCCCGTCCCGCCATTCAGCGTATCGTCGCCTTCGCCGCCGTCGATGATGTCAGCGCCGTCGCCGCCATTGATGGTGTCGGCGCCGCCGCCACCGAGGAGCAGGTTGGCCGCGCCGTTGCCGTTGATCACGTTGGCGAGCGCGTTGCCTGTGCCGTCGACCGCGCCGTCGTTAAGGTCGAGGTTCTCGACATTGGCCCCGAGGACATAAGAGATCGAGGCTTCGACCCTATCCGTACCGCTGGTCGCGAGAGCGGCCTCCGTCACGCTGTCGCCGGCATCGTCGACGAAGTAGACGTCGTCGCCGTCGCCACCGGTCATCGCATCCGCACCCAACCCGCCGACCAGGGTGTCATTGCCGCCGAGACCGCTCAGCGTGTCGTTGAGGTCGCCGCCGGTGATCGTGTTGTTCAACGCATTGCCCGTGCCGACGAACTGATCGGCGTCGACACCGGTGTAGGTCAGGTTCTCGACATTCGCGTACGTCGCGAGCGAGAGCGCCACCAGTTCGGTATTGACCGTGTCCGTGCCGGTATTCGCGCCGGCCGCTTCGACGATCACGTCGGCCGCATCGTCGACAACGTAGGTATCGTTACCGTTGAGACCGACCATGGTATCGACGCCGGCACCGCCGTCGAGCAGGTCGTTGTCGCCGTTGCCGGAGCCGCCGACGAGCAGGTCGTCGCCGTCACCGCCGGACAGGTTGTTGTCACCCGTGCCGCCGAAGATGAGATCGTTCAGCGCGCCGCCGATGATCTCGTCATTCGTACCGTCTTCGCCCGCTACGAAATTGTTGCGCGCGTTCGTGGTGGCGTTGGTCGCCAGATTGACGCCACCGTCGTCGCGATTTGCCGGATCGGCGCGGTTGATGAAGTAGTCGCCTTCGAGCAGGTAGCCGTTGAACGTGGCGCCGTTGAAGTTGATCAGCTCTACGCCTGTCTGGGTGTTCGTCCCGCTGAAGTGCCCGTTCACGGTGACCTGCTGACCTTCATAGCTGATCGCCAGGTTGCCGTTCTGGGTACCCGTGTTCGTGTCGGCTGCATTCAGGCTGCTGATCACCGGCAGGCCGGACACTGGATCGATCACGTTCGAGAGGATCGAGATGCGATCGGCTGCACCACCATTCGCCCCTTCGTTGATGATGTCGTTGCCATCGCCGAAGGTGAACGAATAGGTGTCGTCGCCGTTGCCACCGTTGAGCGTCTCGACCGCAGAGAACGAGATCGCCAGGTTGTCGATCGACAGGCCCTCGGTCGTCTGGTTGATCGCGGAGCCGACGAAGCGGATCGCGGCCGTCGCCGAAAACGGCCCGTTGACGGTGTAGGAGCGGTCGACGCTGCCGCCATCGCCGGTGTAACCATCCAGGGCGACAAAGTTCACGCCGTCGGCAGCGAACTGCACCTGGACATATTCGCCCGTGCCGGTCTGCGTCGCCGTGTTGTACGTACCGTCGAGACCATCGGCGTTCGAAGTGAAGGTGATGGTTGCCGTGTTGGCGGCGGACAGGTCCACCACTCGCGTGATCTGCGCACCGTCACTTGTGGCACCACCGATGACGCGAAGCGTATTGTTGTTGGCGTCGTCGATGCGAATCTGACCATTCGCAACACCGCCGTTTGCACCGGCGATGTCGTCCGCCTCGACCCAGTCCGGCCCCCAGTTCGTGGTCCCGTTCGTGTTGCCGAGGCTCTGGCTGTTGAAGTTGTCGGCATACTGCCCGCTCGTTGCCGGCCCATTGGGCCCGCCGACAAGGATGTCGTTGCCGTCGCCGCCGTTGAGGATGTCGTTACCACCCAGACCCAGAATGAGATCGTCCTGCGCCGTGCCGGTGATCACGTCGTTGCCGGCAGTGCCGACGCGGATATTGAGCGCCCCACCGCCGAGGAACTCCACCTGCTCGATGCCACGCAGGCGATCCGACCCGTCGAGCGAGTCTTCCACGGCATGCGTGACGATCAGCTGCCCGTCGGCTGTCGCGGAGAACGTGTATTCGCCGCGGCTGCCTTGGAACACAGCTACGTCGGTATCACCGGCCGTCGTATCGGTCAGGATCTCCCGGATGATCTTCAGTTGACCCGGATTGTAGGTGCCATTGAACATCAGCGACGAGAGCTCGGTCATGCTCTGATAGGTCGCGATCAGCGGACCTGTCCCAAGACCAGCCGGCGTGTTTTCGTACACACCGATCGACACCTCGAGATACTTGTCGCCGTCGATGATGTCGTCGCCGGCGTTGCCTTGAATCCTGTCGCTACCGTCACCGCCGAGGATGATGTCGCCGGCATTGTAGACCACGGCGCCAGCGACAAGAGCCGCAACCTGCGCATTGGTCAGGCCGAGCACCTGCTGGAGGCCGGCGATGAGCGCGAGGCTCTCCTTGGTGAGCTGGCTGCCGCGATAGCCCTCGGCACCGTCGCCGCCTTGCCCGACCGGCAAGCGGTCCGCCGCCACTACATTGGAGCCGCCCAGGATGTCGTTGAACCTCGAGCCCGAAAGCCCTTCCATCGACTGGTATTCGTCGAGCGCGGCGTTCGCCGGGAGCGTCGGCGCCTCGTCGAAGATGATCGGACGCGAGAGGTCCGCATTCACGGCGGTGGTGCTGTCGAAGTAGGTCGCCCAGTCGAACCCCGACATACCAGCCATCTTTCCACGGCCGGGGCTGCCGACCATGATGTCATCGCCGCCTTCGCCGATGAACTCGTCGAAGCCACCGTCGCCGCGGAAGACGTCGTGACCGTCGATATTGTCGTGTGCGAAGATTTCGTCGAAGTTGTCGCCCGGCGCGCCGTCGAAGGTGCCGGTTTCGATCCAGTCGTCGCCTTCGTTACCGAGGATGCGTTCGGCGTTCTTGTTGCCATAGATGAAGTCGTTCCCTTCGCCGGCGAACACCTCCGACCCCATGTCGGTGCCGAGGAAGATGAAGTCCTGGCCACGACCGCCCATGACGAGGTCGAGGCCGCCACCGGCGTGAACAACGTCGTTGCCGTCGCCGGCCTTCACGTTGTCGTCGCCGCCCATGTCGGTGATGATGTCGTCACCGGCACCGGCGTTGAAGATGTCGTTGCCCAGGCCGCCTTCGAGACGGTCGTTGCCGCCGTCGCCGTAGAGCGTGTCGTCGCCGATGCCGGCGATGAGCGTATCGTCCTCCTCGGTACCGCCGAGCAGAACGTGGTCGCCGCCCGTGTAGCGCAGGTAGTTGGTATCGGCTCCAACGGTCGCCGGATTGTCGCGAACGACGATGCGCGTCAGCAAGCCGCCGCCGGTCGGGTCGTCGCTTTCCAGCGTGCCGTTGCCGTCGAGGTCGTTGAACTGCTTGGTCTGATCGACTTCGAGGATGAGGCCCGGGGTCGAGAACACGTCCGACGGCAGGTGCTTGGCGTCCGTGTTGCGCATGATCATCGCGGCGAAGGAGTTATTCTCCATTTCGCCGAAGAGGTGCAGACCGTCGAGCCGCTGCAGGTAGTAGAAGCGGTCGCCGCTCTGCAGGTTCTCCATCATGCCTTCGAAAACGAAGTTGAAGGTCGACCCCAGCATGCCGCCGAACGGCATGATCTGCTCGGCAAGGCCGCCGATCCACAGATCGACGAGCTCGAGGCCGCCAAGATTGGAGGCATAGGCGCCTTGGCCATTCAGGAACGCTTCCGCGTCGGCCGGCACCTCGAAGCCACCGACAGATTGGCCGAGGATGATGGTCAACGCGGCGTCACGCTTGCCTTCCACCGTCGTCTGCGAGGTGATCAGCGAGTGCGTCCCGTAAGCAGCGATGAAGTTGATGATCGAGGCTTCGTTCTTCAGGTGGCCCGCAAAATCGATCCAGCTCTCATAGGGCTTGAGGAAGGCGTTCTCGTTGGAGAGTTCATAGAATTCGCGACGCGCGGCATTCAATCCAGGCACGCCGGTATCGCGGCCGCGCGCCAGGTTGATGGTCGCGAGGTCGAGGGGCAGGCCCAACAGATTGTTGCGGAGTGCGCTGGTGACGAATTCGTCGATCTCGTTGCCGACCTGGCGGGTCATGCCGCGGACGATCGAGCCCGCCATCTCTTCGGCGCCGAGCGAGGCGAACTCGATCGGGTTGAGGAAGCCCTCGATGAGACCGATGCTGCCGTCGACGAACGCCGGATCGAAGCGATCGATCGTCTCGGTCAGCATCGAGTGGCCGAACCGATACACGACGTGCGCGAACTCCGCCACGATGGTCGGGTCGAGGGTCACGTCGAATCCGTCGGGGACCAGGAACACGTTGATGTTCGGCTGGATCTTGCGCGCGAACTCCTCGAACACGAGATGCTGGTACTGCATCTCGGTGCCGAATTTCGCGGCCTGGAAGAGCCGCTCGCCGTCCCAGTTCAATGTCGCCGCGAGTGCCATCAAACCCGCATCGTCGGTCGGCATGGCATTTACTTGTGCGGCCGTCAGATCGGTGTCGAGCCATTCGTTGATGAATGCGACGTCGCGCGTCTGTAGCGTGACGAGCATCGTGTGGTCCATCAGCCGGTTGTGTTCCGAGTGGAAGACGTGATGGACCGCCGTGAGACCAATGTTCTCGTTGCCGCGGCCGTCGCCGGTGATGAAGTGGGCATCGAGCAGCGCCTGGTCGTAGAACTGATTGGGATTGAGATTGCCCAGGCCGATTTCGATGTCGCCGTCGGCCAGCTTGCCGGTCGGCGCTGCCGTGTGCGCGATGTCGTCGAGGAAGGCATGCCCCGTGCGTACGGCGAGATGCGTCACCTCGGGGAGGCTGTCCGCATCCGGGCCATCCGGCGCAATGCTGACCAGGCTCAACGGGCTGCCAGGCGTGCCCGACGCGAGGGTCTGCGGCGGCCCGACCATGACGACCTGCGGGAATCCGGTCGTCGGATTGGGAATGAAGTTACCGTAGGCGTCGGTCGCCAGCAGCGGCAGGTTGCCGACATGGTAGTCGGTCAGGTCGATGCCCAGCATCTCGCGGGCTTGGGCCTTCACTTCGCCCCAGGTCGGCAATCCCCCATTGGCGCCGTCGAGCAGCTTGCCGGTCGATTCCGGCCTTCCGTCAACGAGCGTGTACTCGCGCAGGAAGACCTGGTGCGAGGGATGTGAAGTATAGGTCTGGTTCTGGTCGACGAACGACGTCGTCGAGTTGATGGGCTTCACGTCATCCGACGTGCCCCACACATTGTCCGCGCCCGGACCGGTCGTAGCGCGCGTCAGCACCATGAAGTTCGTGGGGCTGGTCGGATCGTAAAGCGGATCATCCGCCTGCAGCGGAATGAACACGGTGCCGCTGCCGCCCTTGCCAACGAGATCGAGGCCGTGATCGAAGAACTGTCCAAACAGCGTGAACCAGGAGTTGAACGACGCCGAGAGGCCTTCGTCCGGCGCGACGTTCGTCAGCTTGATATTGTCGCCGTCCATCTCGATCCCGTTGGCGGCGAGCATCCCGTCCAAAGTCACGCGGTTGGCGGCCAGCGCGACATCCGCGGCATCGGAGGCCGCCTGGGTCGTGGCTGCTGCTGCAGTCGCCGCATCCAAGGCAGTCTGATTTTCAGGCGTCGGATCTGTATCGAATGCTTGCTGAGCCGCGACCAGGGTCCGCTGCGCGGCCGTGTTCGCCAGGTGCGCCTCCTCGGCATCTTGGAGGTAGGGCTTCACGACCTGGTATTCAGTCTTGATCGTCTGCGCGATCGTCAACTGCTCCGTGGCGGTTTCGACACCGGCACGCGACAGTGCGACCATGATCGCCGCGGTGTTGTCCAGCGTCTGATCGACGATGAGGTTCGAGATCGTACGCAGGCTAGAATCGACGACGACGGAGTTCGGGTTGTTCGACGGATTGTAGTTCGGCTGCGTCGGGAACGCCGGCGCCGGGCCCGGGCCATCCGGATCCAGCAGGCCGCCCTGCGCCGGGCGATATTCCGGAGCCAGGATCGACGGGAACGGGTGATCGGCCGCCCCCCATGTCGGGTGCAACAGGTTGTTGTAGCTGCCGTCGACCGTGCGCAGGCCCCACGAGAGATTGTAGGTGGGGATGAGGCCGCCCGGCCCGAACAACGGCTGACCTGCCGCATGCAATTCGGCGATCTTGATCTGGGCCAGGATGAAGTCCAGATCGCTCTTGATATATGTGACCATGACGTGCCTCGCCCCGTGTTCTGGCGACATCCCGCCCATTTCGCGCGGTATGCCCTTTGATGGATGTGCGAAGGCTACGTGTGGGGCAGTGGGCCCTGTAGGGGACAAGGTCTCAGGATCTGCAGGACCGAGGGCCGTGGTCGAATGGACCAAGGTCTTAGGACCTTGGTCTGAGTACCTCGCGGGAGCCATCCGCTAGGTTGGAGTCCTCCGGAGTTGGGTCGACCAAAGTCAGCAGTCGAAGCACGCGTTATGCGAGAGAATGCAGTTCTCCGGCGCAACGCCGTCGCATCACGAATGGCTGAAAGAATTGAGCATTCTGACAAATTCTCTTCTGGAGACGCGGATGGCCGGTTTCCGCTCGTGGTGGCCTGCGCTCAGCCTGGCTCGGCAATTTACGCTGGCCAGTTCAGCCCTGGTCCTGGCCGGCCTGGGTGTGTTGGGATTTTGGGTCGCCCAGAAGATCGAATCGGGGGTCAAGGCTCACACGGCAGCACGGACCGCGCTCTATATGGAAAGCGTCGTCGCGCCTTACCTGCAAGAGCTGGGGTCGCGGCCGGACCTTTCAGCCGAAAACAAGGCCGCCCTCGATACCGTGATCGGTAAGGATGCGGCCCGCCTTCGCGTGGTCGCCGCCAAGGTCTGGACGCGTACCGGCGTCATCCTCTACGCCACGGACAAGGCACTCATTGGCCAAAAGTTCCCCCTGACCCCCCTGCTTACACGCGCCTGGGAGGGCTATGTCGAAGCCCAGTTTGACGCCCGTCATTACGGCGACGATCACGGGACCAGCATGGTCGGGAAGGAGCCCTTGCTTGAGATTTACGTCCCGATTCGCCACAGTGCGACCAATGAAATCATAGCTGTCGCGGAATTCTACGAACTTACGTCGGAGCTCAATCGCGAGCTTGTCAGAAGCCAGATAAACAGTTGGCTCGTCACGGCAATAGTCAGCTTCACGATCATAGCCGGGCTCTACACGATCGTAGCGAATGGAAGCAAAACTATAGAAACCCAGCGTACGGCGCTGGCAAACAGAATCAGCGAACTTTCGGCACTTCTGCAGCAGAATGAAGAGTTGGGGCAACGGGTACAGGGGGCGTCGCGGCGCGCCGCGGAAGCCACAGAACTACAACTTCGCCGTTTAGGCGCGGACCTGCACGACGGCCCGGCCCAGTTGCTCGCACTGGCGTTGCTGAAGTTTCCGAGTGCAATGGACGGTGGTGGACAAGCGAGCGAGCGGCAGATCTTGCGGGGTGTTCTGGAAGACGCCATGGCTGAAATCCGCAATATCTCCAGCGGTCTGGCGCTTCCTGAGATTGAGAAACTCAGTCTCACGCAGGCACTGATGGTCGTTGCTTCGGAACATGAGCGCCGTACCTCGACAACTGTCGCCTGCGAGTTCGCAAGCAGGCCGATCGACCTCTCCCACCCGACGAAACTGTGTCTGTGCAGGTTCGTCCAGGAAGGCCTCAGCAACGCCTACCGGCATGCCGGCGGCCAGGGCCAGGCCGTCACCCTCAGCTGGTCCGAGAATTTCATCGTCGTCGAGGTGGCCGATCGCGGACCGGGCATCGAGAAAGGCGCCAGCGAAAGGAAACGCCCCGCCCTCGGCCTCATCGGCCTTCGCAATCGCCTGGAGAGCTTTGGCGGCCATCTGACGGTCAGCAGCGCGCCCGGGGCAGGCACGCGTCTGACAGCCTATCTGCCGATTGGGGCGTGAGGAACAGCACCATGGATACTGGAATTCGCATCGCCATCATCGACGATCATCCGCTGTTCCGAGCCGGCGTTATCCATATTCTCAGCGCACGACCCGATCTTGACGTTGTCGGCCAGGGGGCGTCCGCATCGGACGCGATTTCGGTCGCTCGCAATGAAAGCCCCGATCTCCTGATACTCGACGTGAGCATCCCGGGAGGCGGATTGGACGCCCTGGAATCGATCGTGGCGGAATGTCCCAAGACCAAGGTCATCATGCTGACGGTGTCGGTCGACAAGCCGGATGTCCTCAAGGCGCTTCGACTGGGGGCTCGCGGCTATGTCGTCAAAGGCGTAAGCGGGACCGATCTCGTCCAGGCCCTTCTGATCGTTGCCCAGGGCGATCGTTACATCTCGCCCTCTCTCGGCGCGATGCTTCTGTCCGACTTCGATCACACCAAGACGGCAACGAGAGGCAAAGCCATCGACGATCTGAGCCACCGGGAGGGCGAAGTTCTCGCCCTGGTAACCCAGGGCCTCAGCAACAAGGAGATTGGGATCAGGCTCAATCTAAGCGACAAGACGGTCAAACATTACATGACGAGCGTCTTCCAGAAGCTCCACGTCCGCAACAGGCTCGAGGCGGCTCTGCTCGTGAGAAAGCCGGTCAATGTCCCCGCCAACGATGCGTCGAGAATTGCAGAGAATCGCTCTCCGAGCGGAAACTGACAGCATCGCACTCCACACGGTTTCGACGATTCCGACCTTTGAGCGATCCGACCGCCCCTGCGGGGGGCTATCGAGCCCCTCCCCGACCTCAGGGATAAACCTCCCAAACGCAAACGGACCCGTCTGAATCAAGCCGCTCGTAAGCTTGATCCGATAGTGTCGAAAGATGCTGCTTCTTGCTTTCGCTGGCGGTCTCGCAATGAGTTCAGCGGGCGCCATTCTTCTCGTTCGTCGCACCAGAACTGAAGCCTGGCGGGACAATATCACCCAGCTGACGCCGGACTGGCGATGGATCGGCCTCCTGCTGGCTGTCGGCGGCGGCCTGATCCTGCTGGGCGTCGGAGCCATCGAACTCGTCGAGTGGTCGGCGTTCCCTTCCGAGTGAACCTCGACGGTGCACGGTTCCAACATCAACCGCCGCCCGTCGCTTTCTCAGGCCGGAGCGTCCCGCAGCAAATGCTCCAGCTTTTCGGCCTCACGTTTCAGCATCGGTATCAGTTCTCGGCGGCGCACCTCATCAAGGCGGTCCTCGATTGCAGCAAGCGATATGGCATAGACCGGCCGCCCCTGCGGGTCGCGCACGGCAACACCGATGCCCCAGGAACCCTTCATCAGCAGGCCCGGATTGAGGGCATATCCGTCCTTTCGGGTCCGTGTCACGGCACTTTGAAGAAGCCCGGCTGAATAGGCCGGATACTTTTCCAGGATGATCGCCGTGTTGGCAGCGATCGCGCGCTCGACCTCGTCGTCCGGCAAGGCCGCCAGGACAGCGAGACTGCCCGCACCAATACCCAGCGGATGCCGATCACCCGCCTGCAGGACGTGGCTGCGGATTGGGAACGGCCCCTCCTCCCGGTGAAGGCAGACGATGTGCAGGTCGCGCCGCACGGAAAGGAAGGCGGTGTCCCCTGTGGTCTGGCTGAGGCGGGTGAGCCCGTCGATCGCCCGGGCGTGGATGCCGAACCGCCGGGCCGCGAGCATGCCGAGCACGTAGCTCTCGGCGCCGAGGTGGTAGCGTCGGCTTGCCTCGTCCTGATCGAGCAGCCCGGCTCGAACGAGCGCCCCCAAGACTCTACGCGCCGTCGGCTTGGCGAGTCCGGAACTCGTCACGAGATCGGTCAACCGCGCGCCGTGCTGATCGGCGCGTCCAACCTCGAGCAGCAGTCCAACTGCACGCTCGATGCTTTGCGTTCCGCCACCCGACGTTTCCGCCGTCCCCGTCTTGATCGATCTCACGCGCTTCATGCTTCAGTGGTCCACTATATGGAATATCATATGCAAATATCTTCTTCACTGTTTTGATATTCTGAGTCAAACATCAAAAAGTTACGAGTTTATGGTCCATTATATGGACCACTCCTCCATTACTCAACGGCATTGAGGCAAGGCATGTCTTTCAGATCAGCGGTGTTCGAGAAGGAACAGATCAAGCTCGGCGATACGGAGGAATGGATCGTGCGTGGCGGCCGCCATCTGTTCGCACGCTTGCCGGAGGCGCTGAAAGGCGTCGGGCAGATCGGAGTGATCGGATGGTCTTCACAGGCTCCCGCCCAGGCACAGAACTTCCGCGAATCCCTCGAAGGCAGCGCCATCAGGGTGAAGGTCGGCCTGCGGGCCGGCTCGCCCTCGTGGTCGGCGGCGGAGGCTGTGGGCTTCACCACAGCGAACGGAACCTTGGGAGAGATGTACGACGTCATCGCCCAGTCGGATCTGGTGCTGCTGCTGATCTCCGACGCAGCCCAAGTAGAGAACTACGACAAGATCATCGCCGCCCTGCGGCCGGGGGCGACACTCGGCCTCTCGCATGGCTTCCTCCTGGCCCATCTCGACAGCGCCGGAAAATCCTTCCCGCCAAACATCAACGTGATCGGCGTCTGTCCCAAGGGCATGGGACGATCAGTCCGCCGCCTCTACGAGCAGGGCCGTGACGTGAACGGCGCCGGCATCAACTGCAGCTTCGCCGTTCATCAGGACATCGACGGTCGCGCCACCGACCAGGCCTTGGCCTGGGCGGTCGCCATCGGCTCCCCCTGCACCTTCGAAACGACGCTCACCCAGGAGTATAAATCCGACATCATGGGGGAGCGCGGCATCCTGCTTGGGGCCGTGCACGGCATCTCCGAAAGCCTCTACCGCTGGTTCCGCTCGCAGGGAATGGAAGCGGACGATGCGTTCCTAGAGTCCGCCCGCAGCGTGACGGCTGCCATCAGCAAGAAGATCTCCCAGGGCGGTCTCCTGAGCGTCTACCAGTCGCTGAACCCGCAGGACCAGAAGCTCTTCGAGAAAGCCTACATCGCCAGCTACGGCCCCGCGGCCGACCTGCTGCATGAGATCTACGACGAGGTCGAAAGCGGCAACGAGGTCCGCAGTGTCGTCAGCGCCGCGCGCCGCCTTGAACGCTTTCCCATGCACGAGATTGCCGATACCGAGATGTGGCAAGTGGCGCGCCACCCCAAGACCAACCGCGAAGCCGGCGTGAATCCGGTGACTGCCGGCATCTACGTTGCGACCATGATGGCGCAGGCCGATCTGCTGCGTGAGAAGGGACACCCCTATTCGGAGATCGTGAACGAATCGATCATCGAAGCGGTGGATTCGCTCAACCCGTACATGGACTATCGCGACGTCGCCTACATGGTCGACAACTGCTCCACCACGGCACGGCTTGGCGCCCGCAAATGGGCGCCGCGCTTCGACTACGCCGTCACGCAAACCGTGCTGCCGACCATGGATCATGGCGCCAGTTCCGGCCCTGCCCCCGCTCTCTTTCGTGACTTTCTCGACAGCGACCTGCATCAGGCCCTGTCGGTCTGCCTGGCCCTGCGGCCGCCCGTAGAGATCGCGGTGCTCGGCTAGATCGACCATTTCAGGCCGGAAGAACGTCAGCTCGGCCGGCACCAAGGACCATGACCTCCCTGTCCGTTTCGTTCAGGGAGGATCAGGCTATTTCTTCTTCGCTTTCTTCGCGCGCTCGATCGCCTCGGTGATGAGCTGGCGGGCTTCATGGACGTCGCCCCACCCCAGCAGCTTCACCCATTTGCCGGGTTCGAGATCCTTGTAGTGGATGAAGAAATGCTCGATCTGCTGGCGGGTGATCTCGGGCAGGTCGGTATAGGTCTTGATGTGGACGTAGCGCTTCGTGAGCTTGGGCGCCGGCACGGCGATGATCTTCTCGTCTCCGCCGCCGTCATCCTCCATGCGCAGCACACCAATCGGTCGCACATTGATCACAGCGCCGGGAATGATCGGCCGCGTATTGGCCACCAGCACGTCGATCGGGTCGCCGTCATCGGACAGCGTGTGCGGCACGAAGCCGTAATTCCCCGGATAGCGCATGGGGGTGTAGAGGAAGCGATCAACGACCAGGGTGCCCGCTTCCTTGTCCATCTCGTACTTGATGGGCTCCCCACCAATCGGCACTTCGACGATGGTGTTGACGTCTTCCGGCGGGTTCTGGCCGATCGCGATGGCGTCGAGGTTCATGCAGCAATCCTGAACGTTGGCCGCCAAAAGCACAAAAAGAAACCGGCGGCTTCTGAGAAGCCGCCGGTTCTTTCATGTTGTCCTCGGACGATCAATCGTCCGCGTAGATGTTGCGATCCTTGGTCTCAGGCACGAACAACAGGCCGATGACGAAGGTCATCCCGGCCACGATGATCGGATACCAGAGGCCGGAATAGATATCGCCGGTGGCCGCCACGATGGCGAAGGCGGTCGGAGGCAGGAAGCCGCCGAACCAGCCGTTGCCGATATGGTACGGCAGCGACATGCCAGAGTAGCGGATGCGGGTCGGGAAGAGCTCGACCAGCATGGCCGCGATCGGGCCGTAGACCATCGTCACATAGATCACCAGGACCGTCAGGATGGCGATGACAGCTACCATGTTGATCTTGGCCTTGTCCGCCGTGGCCGGATAGCCGGCGGCGCGGATGGCCGCGGTCGCCTGCTCGTTGAAGGCCTTCTCCTTGGCAGCGCCCTCGGCTCCCGCCGCCTTCTTGTCGAAGGAGGTGATGACCTTGTCGCCGATCTTGATTTGCGCCGGCGTGCCGGGAGCCGCTTTCTCGTTGTGGTAGTTCACCGCGTTGCGCGCCAGGAACGACTTGGCGATGTCGCACGACGTCGTGAAGCTCGCCGTTCCGGTCGGGTTGAACTGGAACGAGCACTCGTTCGGATCGGCGACGACCGTCACCGGCGACTTCTGCAGTGCCTGCTCGAGTTGCGGGTTCACTGCCTTGGTGAGGGCGCCGAACAACGGGAAGTAGGTGACGACCGCGAGCAGGCATCCCGCGAGGATGATCGGCTTGCGCCCGATCTTGTCCGACAGCCAACCGAAGAAGATGAAGAACGGCGTGCCGATCGCCAGCGAAGCGGCGATGACGATGTTGGACGTCGTCGCGTCGAGCTTCAGCGTCTGGGTGAGGAAGAACAGGGCGTAGAACTGGCCCGTATACCAAACCACCGCCTGGCCGGCGGTACCGCCGAGCAGGGCGAAAATCGCGATCTTGGCGTTCTTCCAGGTGCCGAAGGCTTCGCGCAGCGGCGTCTTGGAGCCCTTGCCCTCGCTCTTGATGCGCGTGAAGGCAGGCGACTCCTGCAGCTGCAGGCGGATCCAGATCGAAACGCCCAGCAGGATGATCGACAGCAGGAACGGGATACGCCAGCCCCACTCCGCAAATGCCTGAGGCGACATCGACAGGCGCAGCCCCAGGATCACGAGCAGCGACAGAAACAGACCGACCGTGGCAGTGGTCTGAATCCACGATGTGTAGAAGCCGCGACGATCCTGCGGTGCGTGCTCGGCGACGTAGGTCGCGGCGCCACCGTACTCACCGCCCAGCGCCAAGCCCTGAAGCAGGCGGCAGGCGATGAACAGTACGGGCGCTGCAATGCCGATCGAGGCATAGGTCGGCAGAATACCGACCACGAAAGTCGCAATGCCCATCAAGGTCATCGTGACGAGGAAGGTGTATTTGCGGCCGATCAGGTCGCCCAGGCTGCCGAAGAACAGCGCGCCGAAGGGGCGGACCGCGAAGCCGGCAGCGAAGCCCAGCAGAGTGAAGATGAAGGCCGCGGTCGGGTTGACGCCCGAGAAGAAGGCGGCACTGATGTTCGCGGCCAACGCGCCCGCGAGATAGAAATCATACCACTCGAAGACAGTACCGACGGAGGAGGCGACGATGACCTTCCTCTCCTCGCGCGTCATGGGTCGACGGCGATCGTCGGCCAGTGCTGCTACGGCCATGTGCGTTACTCCCCAATGTGCGATAGGTATCCGTACACGGACCCCATCTTGATTCCGGTGTAATTCGCAGTGGTTGTGTGCTGCAATTCGACCAAGGTCCAAGGCCCGCCAAAATAGTGCGACGCAGCATGAATGCGGCAGCGCACAAAGTAGAAACCAATGGTTGAGGAAACGCTGTCCTTCCTGATCGCCGATGACCATCCAATGGTCCGCGATGCGCTGGTTTCCGCCCTTGCTCAGTCCTTTACCGGTGCGCATTTCAGCAGGGCAGGCACGCTCGGCCAGGTGCAGGTTGCCTTGAACAAGGAACCGGACACCGACGCCGTGCTGCTCGACCTCGACATGCCCGGAATGGACGGCCTTACCGGCCTTGCCCGCTTGCGCTCGGAACATCCGACCGTGCCGATCGTCGTGGTATCAGCACAGCGCGAGGCAGCGGTGGTGCGGCGTGCCTATGAACTCGGCGCTTCGGCGTACATCGACAAATCAGCCTCGCTCGAGGAGATCGCCGGCATCGTGCGCGCTGTCCTCGATGGCGAGATCTTCACGCCACCCGAGGCCGTGGCGGGCGATACCTTTGCCCAGCGCGCCGCGCAGCTCACCCCCCAGCAATGGCGCGTGCTGGCACTTATGGTCCAGGGCGACCAGAACAAGGTGATCGCCTACAAGCTGAGCGTTGGCGAGGCCACGGTGAAGGCGCATGTGACGGTGATCCTGCGCAAACTGGGGGTGCGTTCGCGCACCCAGGCGGTCATCGAGGCGAGAGGCCTCGCGCTTCCAACCGCCGCCGAGACGCTCAAGCCGTAAGACGACCGGCAGCCGATCTGCGCAGCCGCAGCAGCGCCCGGAGCGATGCCGGCTTCACCGGCTTGTGCAGCAGCTCGACCTGTCGCAGCCGCGCGCGCAGACGCAGGGTGGGTTCGCGGTCGGCCGTCACCAGTGCCGCCGGTACCATCCGGCCCCAGGCGGCCCGCATCGCTTCGACGACCTCAAGCCCATCCGGTCCCTCGTCGAGATGAAGATCGGCCAGCACCAGATCCGGCAACCGCCCGGCTTTCGCCACCGCCGCCAGCGCTTCGGCCTGCGTCGCCGCCGTCACGACGCGACAGCCCCAGCCGCCGAGAAGCATGGCCATGGCCTCGCGCACGCTCGCCTCGTTGTCGAGGCAGAGGACGAAGCTCTCGCGTTCGATCGAGAGGGCCGGTTGAGGTACCGGCGGCGGCAAGGGCGCGGCCACGACGGCGGCGACGCGCGGTACGGTGATGGAGAAGGTCGAGCCCTCTCCCGGAGCGGATGCCAGCCTGACCGACAGGCCGAGCATGCGGGCAATACGGTCGACGATGGCGAGGCCCAAACCCAGGCCCCGCTCCTCCCGCGGCTCGTCGTCCTCGGGATGAAGGCGCACGAATTCGTCGAAGATGATCGTCTGCTTGTCGGGATCGATACCCGGCCCGTTGTCGCGCACTTCGATGCGTAGCTCCTCGCCAACGCGGCGGCAGCCCAACAGCACGCGTGCCGGCCGGCCTTCGACCTGACCGTAGCGCAGCGCATTGGACAGGAAGTTCTGCAAGATACGGCGCAGAAAAGCCGGATCGGTATCGACGAAGGCACGAGTTGGCACCACCACCAATTCGACACCGTGACGGGCAGCCAACGGCGCAAAGGCAGTTGCGAGCGATTCAAACAGCGGCTGCAAAGCGAAGGCGCGTCTTTCCGGCTTGAAGGCACCGGCATCGAGCTTGGAGATGTCGAGAAGCGCATCGAGCAGCGATTCGACGGCGCCCAGGCTCGCATCGATCTTGCCGCTGAGGTCGTTCTCCGGCGCGCGATCGATCAGCGCCGCCGTGAACAGGCGTGCGGCGTGCAGGGGTTGCAACAGGTCGTGGCTGGCGGCGGCGATGAAGCGCGTCTTGCCGAGGTTTGCGGCCTCGGCTTCGGCGCGGCTGGCCTCCAGTTCGGCGGTGCGTTCGATGACGCGCTGTTCGAGCGTCTCCTTGGATTGGCGAAGTTGCCGGTCGCTGTCGCGCAGGGCCTCGGCGGTACGCACACGCGCCGTCACGTCGTTGCAGGTGGCGACGAAGCCGTCGCCGGGGAGCGGATCGAGCCGAAGCTCGATCACGCGGCCCTCGCGCGTGACGATCTCATGCGTCTGCGGCGTCTCCGGGCGACTGAGCAGCGCTACGACCTCGGCGGTCGCGCCGAACTCTCGCGGGGCGGCGCCGACGGCAACCGCATCGTCGTCGAGCGACAGGAGCGCGGTGAAGCGGTCATTGTAGATTTCGAGCCGACCTTCGCGATCGAAGGCGGCAATGCCCATGCCGACATGGTCGAGCGTGTTGCGCAGGATTTCGTAGTTGTACCGGATCGCCTCCGACGCCTCGTCGATGATGGCGCGGGCGCTGCGCGGCAACAGCCGGCCGCGTCGGCTGAACGCCGCAACGATGACGCGCGCCGATGCGGCACCCAACGTTCCCGACAACACGCGCTCCGTACGGGTCAGTGCCGCCTCGATCGACAGTTGTTCGCCGGCGAGCGCGCGGGCCGCACGCTCGACACCGACGAACCTCGCTAGAAGCTGGCGCAGCTCTTCGATGCGCGCCGCATCGGCCGGCGTCCGCAGCGCCGGCGCTTCGGGCTCGCCCACGATGTCCGCGCCCAGGACGAAGGCATCCGCCTGGACGCGGTCGCGGGCAATCGGACGGGCCAGCAGCGATACCACGACCAGCAAGGCCGTATTGACCAGGATGCCGACGATGAAGCCCTGACTCACCGGATCGAGGTCGGCGAGGAAGGGCGGCAGATAGGTCTTGAGCGGCACTTCGAGACCACGGCCCGTCTCCTGCTTGAGCGTTGGCAGCAGAAGCGCGTAGAGCCAGACGACGAAGCCTCCGGCCAGGCCTGCAACCACGCCGAAGCGATGTGCCCGCCGCCAGTAGAGGCCGAGGATCAGACCGGGTGCAAAGTTGGCGACGGCGCAGAAGGAAATCAGCCCGATCGAGGCGAGCGGCAGGTAGCCTGAGATGATGCGCTCGTAGGCGTAGCCCGCCATCAGGATCAGCACGACCGCGGCGCGGCGCACAAAGACGACGAGCGGCCCCATCTCCCGCGCCTCGCCGGCCCGCCGCCTCAGCAGGTAAGGCATGACCAGCTCGTTGCCGATCATGCCCGAGAGCGCCATGCAGGCCACGATGACCATCGAGGTCGCCGCCGACAGGCCGCCGATAAAGACGAACGCCGAAAGCCAGCTTTCGCCATGAACGAGCGGAAGCTTCAGCACATAGAGGTCGGGACTGATCTGCGGCCCGAGCAGCAGCAGGCCGCCCGCCGCAATCGGCACGACGAAGAGATTGATCAGGACGAGATAGACCGGAAACAGCCAGCGGGCCGTGCGCAGGCTCGCCGGATGCCCGTGCTCGACGACGGCGACATGGAACTGCCGCGGCAGGCAGAGGAAGGCCATGGCGGAGAGGATCGAGGTCACGATCCAGGTGAGCGGCGAGCCCTCGCGCGTGACCTGCTCCGCCAGCGCCGGCTGCTCGGCAAGCCGGCTCATCATGTCGGCTGCACCGTCGAACAGGAACCACAGCACGAACGGCCCGACCGTCAGCAGCGCCAGCAGCTTCACCACCGATTCGAACGCGATGGCCACCATCATGCCGCGGTGCTGCTCGGAGGCCTGCACGTTGCGGACGCCGAACAGGATGGTGAACAGCGCCATCAACGCCGCCACGATCAACGACGTATCGGTATGGACCACGCCGCCGGGTTGCCCGTCGACCCAGGATTCAGACGCCGCAATCGTGCGGAACGAAGAGGAGACCGCCTGGAGCTGCAGCGCGATGTAGGGCAGCACGCCGATCGTGGCGAACAGCGTGGCGGTGACGCCGACGGCCCGGCTCTTGCCGTAGCGCGAGGCCAGAAAGTCGGCAATAGAGGTCACATTGTGCTGCTTGGCCAGGCGCACCATCTTGCGCAGCAGCGGATAGCCCAGGGTCACGACCAAGGCCGGGCCGGTATAGATCAGGATGAAGTCGATGCCCGAGGTCGCCGCCCGACCGACCGCGCCGTAGAAAGTCCAGGAAGTGCAGTAGATCGCCAGCGACAGCCCGTAGACGGCGGGGGCGACCGAGCTTGCCGACCAGTCGCGCGCATACCGATCGCCGAAATAGGCCACGGCGAACAGCAGGCCGAGATAGGCCAAGGACAGGGCCAGAACGGTCGGTTCTGCCAGCATGCGTGCGCGTTTCCCCCGGTATCATTGAACAGAAACTGCCGGGCCGCTACAAGGCTCGCCTTCCCTGTCCGTCCCGTTTGTCCGTCAGGAGCGCCCCAATGGCTGCGTATCAGTACATCTACGTCATGAAGGGTCTGAACAAGACCTATCCGGGCGGCAAGCAGGTGTTGAAGGATATCTGGCTGTCATTCCTGCCCGGCGCCAAGATCGGCGTGCTGGGTCTTAATGGCTCGGGCAAGTCGAGCCTGCTGCGGATCATGGCCGGCCAGGACGACAATTTCACCGGCGAGGCCTGGGCTGCCGAAGGCGTCAAGATCGGCTTCCTCGAGCAGGAGCCGCAGCTCGACCCCAACAAGGACGTGCTGGGCAACGTCATGGACGGCGCCGGCGACATGGCCAGGATGCTGGCGCGCTTCGAGGAGGTGTCGAACGCCTTCTCCGACCCCGACGCCGACATGGACAAGCTGATCGCCGAGCAGGCCGACCTGCAGGAGAAGATCGACGCCGGCAATGGCTGGGACCTCGGCCGCACCGTCGAGATCGCCATGGACGCGCTGCGCTGCCCGCCGTCGGACGCCGCCGTCGACAAGCTGTCGGGCGGCGAGCGCCGCCGCGTCGCCCTGTGCCGCCTGCTGCTCTCCAAGCCCGACATGCTGCTGCTCGACGAGCCGACCAACCATCTCGACGCCGAGTCGGTGGCCTGGCTGGAGCGCCATCTTGCGGAGTTCCCCGGCACCGTCGTGGCCGTGACCCACGACCGCTACTTCCTCGACAATGTCGCCGGCTGGATCCTCGAACTGGACCGCGGCAGTGGCATTCCCTGGGAAGGCAACTACTCCTCCTGGCTGAAGCAGAAGGACAAGCGCCTCGAGCTGGAAGAAAAGACCGCCGACGCCCGCCGCCGCACCATGCAGCGCGAGCTGGAATGGATGGGCACCAGCCCGTCGGCGCGGCGCTCCAAGAGCAAGGCGCGTATCGCGGCCTATAACCAGATGGTCGAGGAGGAGCAGAAGGCGACGCTCGACACGGCGCAGATCGTCATTCCGGCTGGCCCGCGGCTCGGCGATCACGTCATCACGGCCGAAGGCATCTCCAAGGGCTTCGGCGACCGGCTGCTGATCGACAACCTCTCCTTCAACCTGCCGCCGGGTGGCATCGTGGGCGTGATCGGCCCCAACGGCGCGGGCAAGACCACGTTGTTCAAGATGATCACCGGCCAGGACAAGCCCGACAGCGGCACCTTCTCGGTCGGCCCGACGGTGAAGCTGGGCTATGTCGACCAGAGCCGCGAGACGCTCGATCCCAACAAGACGGTGTGGGAGGAACTCTCGGGCGGCCTCGACATCATCAAGCTGGGCAACCGCGAGATTTCCAGCCGCGCCTATTGCGGCTCGTTCAACTTCAAGGGCGCGGACCAGCAGAAGAAGGTGGGCCAGCTCTCGGGCGGCGAACGCAACCGCGTCAACCTCGCCAAGATGCTGAAGTCAGGCGCCAACGTGCTGCTGCTCGACGAACCGACCAACGATCTCGACGTCGATACCCTGCGCGCGCTCGAAGAGGCGCTGGTCGACTATGCCGGCTGCGCCGTCATCATCTCCCATGATCGCTGGTTCCTGGATCGTATCGCCACCCACATGCTGGCCTTCGAAGGCGACAGCCATGTCGAGTGGTTCGAGGGCAACTACCAGGACTACGAGGCCGACAGGCACCGCCGCTTCGGCACGGATGCCGACCAGCCGCACCGCATCAAGTACAAGCCGCTGGTGCGCAGCTAGACGAAGGCTCTCCCAAGAGCATGGCGAGTGGCCTCGACGCCCTCGCCCGCTACGTCGGCTGCATCGCGCGCCCAATGTGCAGGATTGGGCGCTTCGTAGCTCAGATAGCCGCCGTAACCCTTGGCTGCGAGTGACTGGAAGAGGTCACTCCAGCGCACGATACCTTTACCGGGCGGCAATCGATCAGTCGGCGGCACGCCATTGGGCGGCGCATCGGGAACGTCGCTGAACTGCACGTAGAAGATCTCCGAACCCGGCACCTCGTCGAAGCCCCGTCCAGGCCGACCGCCACGTTGCAGATGATAGGCATCGAGCAGCAATCCCACGCTCGACTGGCCGGCGCGTGCGATGAGATCCCGCAGGATGTCGAGGTTGCGCACGATCGGGTGCTGGAACTGATATTCGAGCGCCAGCCGAAGGCCGTGGCGCGCCGCGATCTCGCCGGCGCGTCGGACATTCGCCACGCCTTCGTCGAACGGCGCAGTCCCAGGGCCAATGCCGCTCATCACGGTCGCACAACCAAGGGCGACCGCGTTTTCGCAGGCTTCCTCCAGGGACGCGAACAGACGCTCGCGCTCGTCCGTTGCGGCGAAGGTCCAGCCATACTCCGCGCCGACGGCACTGACCTTCAGGCCGCTGTCCCGCACCAGCGCGAGGACGGCGTCAGTCGGCAGGCCGCGATCGTGGCAGCGCTTGAAGTCGACCCGGCGCAGCTCGACGGCATCGAAGCCCGCGGCCTTGGCGGCCCGGAGAGCCGCTTCGAGCGGCGTGGTATCGATTGTCCAGAGATGGAGCGCGAGGCCCGCGAAGCTATGCGCCACCTTGCTCCCCAAGTCGGATCAGATCCGCTGGTCCATCTCCAGCGCCGGCTCCGGCACGTCGACGCAACCGATGATGCGCGCGGGCACGCCGGCCGCCGTGCAGCCGGCCGGCACGGGATCGAGCACGACGCTGCCTGCCGCGATCTTGGCGCAGGCGCCGATCTCGATATTACCCAGCACCTTGGCACCGGCGCCCAGCAACACGCCGCGGCGGACCTTGGGGTGGCGGTCGCCGCGCTCCTTGCCCGTACCGCCCAAAGTCACGCCATGCAGCATGGAGACGCCATCCTCCACGACGGCGGTCTCGCCGATCACCACGCCGGTACCGTGATCGATGAAAATGCCCTTGCCGATCACGGCGCCGGGATGGATGTCGAGTGCGAAGAGCGCACTGGCGCGACTCTGAAGATAGTGCGCAAGCGCCTGGCGGCCCTGCCCCCAGAGCCAATGCGCTACCCGATAGGTCTGCAGGGCATGGTAACCCTTGAACCAGAGCAGCGGATCGAGATGGGACGTGCAGGCGGGGTCACGCTCGGCGACGGCCATGATGTCGGCGCGCGCGGCGAGCCCGATGCCCTGATCGGCCGTTAACGCCTCGTCGAAAGTCTGGCGGATCAGCGCTGCCGGCACCTCGGTCGTGCCCGTGAGCCGGGCCAGATGATAGCTCAGCGCATTCTCGAACTTGGGCTGGCTCAAAATCGTGGCGTGGAGCGTACCGGCCAGAACCGGCTCTGCGGCGGCAACCGCCGCGGCGGCCTCGCGGATCCGTCCCCAGACCGGATCGACCGTCCTCAGCTCCGTCGGATTGACGGCCGCATTCTTGGCAACTGCGCTGTCCATGGCGCTCTCCTTCGCTTCGCGACCGTCCCGATGGTCTGCAAAGCGATCGATTACGCCCCCCTGCGGAAAGACTACGTCGAACACACTACAGACGCAAATTCGACCCCACCTCTCCGGGGATCAGCGGGCGGCCCGGGCTTCCAGCTCCTGAACCAGGGCATCCACCTTGCCGCCGTGGTTCTGGATGTAGGAATTGAAATCCGAACGTCTAGTCATGACCATGCTGACGCCCTCGACCTTCACGTCGGTGATCCGGTCGTTGCGGACTTCCCATTCGAGCTTGATCGGCTGGCCACTGGTCTGGCTCAGCCGGCTGTCAACGATCGACACGCCATTGGCGCGCGGCGTCACCTTGCCGATCGTCAAGGTCTGCCCGCCATACTGGCCAAAGCGCTCGCTGTAGGCACGGGCTTCGGCGGTGGCGACAGCCTTGAGGAAGCGCGCGCGCTGATCCTCGGTGGCCTGGTTCCAGTGCGTGCCGAGTGCAAAACGGCCCATGGCCGGCAGATCGAACTTGGTCTGCAGCACTTGCAGGATCGCCGCTTGCCGAGCGGCGCCAGTCTTGGTCTTCACAATGTCGATCACTTGCTGGGCCGTGCCCTGCACGAGCTGCACGGGGTCGGCTGCGAGGGCAGGCCAAGCCACGCCGGCAACGACGGCAGCGGCGGCAAGGCGAAGGACGTCACGACGACAGGCGAGCAGTGGCACCGTTCGCTCCATGGAAGGAATGAGGGGGGAAGAAGTCTTAGCCCAGGCGCGGCTTCAGCGCACCAGCGTCCGACCGGCCCGTTATTTGACCAGCGACAGATTTTCGCGGCGCTCCAATTCGCTCTTGGTATCGGTCTTCTCGCGCTTCTGGCGGATCGCATCTGCGCGATTCTGAGTGTAGGCCGAACGAAGGGCCGCGTAGTAATCGAGACTGTTCCTTTCAAGATCATCCAGCGCAAAGATCGTGCGCGAGCGATAGTCGACGACGTTGGCGCCATAGCGCGCCGCCTGCCAGGCATCCCAGTTGTTGCCAGCAAGATTGAACGTGAGGATACGGAACGGATCGACGAGGTAGTCCATCATCATGCCGGTTCCGTCACGTGCGTTGGACGGGCCAACGACCGGCAGCACGAGATAGAAGCCGCCATTCTCGGGTTCCACGCCGGCCCACATGCCGATCGTCTTGCCGGCATCTTCCTTGGTACGCTCCAGGCCGAAGCTGCTGGCGACATCGAAGAGACCGGCCAGACCGATCGTCGAGTTCACCAGGAAGCGCGCCACGGTGGTCGCAGCACGGCTCGGATCGCCCTGGAAAACCTCGTTGATGGCGGTAACCGGCTCGCCGAGATTGTCGAGTGCATTGCGGACCGACGTCTGCGCCCGCTCTGGCACGAGATCGCGATACATCACTGCAAGCGGCCGCAACGCAATGATGTCGACGGCGCGATTGATGGAGAAGATGAAGCGATTGGGTGTTTCTATCGGGTCCCAGACCTCGGTTGCGCCAGTATCGCCGCTCGCACAGCCCCCGACGAGACCGCCGCACAGCGCAAACGCAACAACCGATCGGCGGATGCTTGCGGCCATGGCTCTCCTCACACCGTCGATCATACACACAACCCAGAATTCATTCCGTTAGCCCCGAGGCACCGGCCCTCGGAAGCGGGCGGCCCAGGGAGCGCACTGTTAAACAGTGTTGCACACGCTCGCTACGCTTTGAAGGCCCCCCAAAAGACACAGTTGTATCGTGACGCCCGCGCCACAGTTTCCACCCCGATACAATCAATGCTTTTTGATGTTGCACACATAAAGATATGCTTATATTCTTCATTCTATGGACCATTTGCTTGCCCTGCTGCGTGCAGCCGCCGAGGACACGCGGCTGCGCATTCTGGCGTTGGCGGCCCGCGAGGATCTGACGGTCAGCGACTATGTGCATGTGTTGGGGCAGAGCCAGCCGCGTGTCTCTCGCCACCTGAAGCTCCTGGTCGAAGCCGGCCTGCTGGAGCGTTTCCGGGAAGCCCAGTTCACGCGCTTCCGGCTGGCGCCGAGTGGCGAGGACGCCGCCCTGGTCCATGAGTTCGTCCGCCGCCTCGATCCGAAGCACCCCCGAATTGCCGCCGACCGCGCCCGTCTCGATGCGCTGCAGCAGCGCCGCCAGACCGCTGCCGTGCGCTTCTTCCGCGATAACGCCCAGCGCTGGGACGAGCTGCGTGCCCTGCATGTCGCGGACCGGGAGATCGAGCGCGCCCTCGCCCATCACCTGCCGCTCAGCGCCCGCCGCCTCCTCGATATCGGCACCGGCACCGGCCGGTTGCTCGAAGTGCTGGCGCCCAAGGTCGAACAGGCCGTTGGCGTCGACCAGTCGCGCGAAATGCTGGCGCTGGCCCGCGCCAACCTCGCGCGCGCCGGCATCGACAATGCCGACATCCGCCAGGGCGACATGTATGCCCTGCCCTTCGAGGCCGACAGCTTCGATGTCGTGACCATTCACCACGTGCTGCACTATGCCGACGATCCTGCCGCTGCCCTTTCCGAGGCCGCGCGCGTCGTGCGTCCGGGCGGGACGGTGCTGGTGGTCGATTTCTCGCCGCACGACCTCGTCGAGTTGAAGCGCGAGCATGCCCATGTCCATCTCGGCTTTGCCGACAACCAGGTACAGGGCTGGCTGCGCAGCGCCGGCCTCAACCCGCTGGAGCCGATCCACTTCCCCGGCCGGCGCTTGATGACCGGCATCTGGCGCGGCGAGCGCGAGTTGCCGGCCCGCACCGCCGCACAGCCCGCCATTCTTCCTGCCCATGGAGTTTCCCGATGAGCCCCGACACGGGTCCGCTCAGCACGAGCGCCAATGTTGCCGAATTTCCTGCGCGGGCACCGCAGCGTCTGGCAGTCTCCTTCGAATTCTCTCCGCCCCGGACCGAGGCGGCGGAGCGCACGCTCTGGGAGACGGTGAGCCGGCTGACGCCGCTTCACCCCGCCTTCTTCTCGGTAACCTACGGTGCGGGCGGATCGACGCGTCAGCGCACGCATGAAACCGTTGCCCGCCTGAAGTCCGAAACCGGCATCGATGCCGCCGCCCATCTCACTTGCGTCGCCGCGACCCAGGGCGAGATCGACGATGTCGCCCGTGCCTATTGGGATGCCGGCATCCGCCACATCGTGGCGCTGCGCGGCGATCCGCCGGGCGGCATGGGCGGCAAGTACAGCGTCCATCCGGGCGGCTATGAAAACGCCGCCGCTCTGGTCACGGGCCTGAAGAAGATCGGACCGTTCCAGATCAGCGTCGCGGGCTATCCCGAAAAGCATCCGGATTCGGCCGACGCCAAGGCCGACCTTGAGAACCTGAAGCGCAAGGTCGATGCCGGCGCCGATCGGTGCATCACTCAGTTCTTCTTCGAGGCCGACGACTTCCTGCGCTTCCGCGACAACGCCGCGGCGGCCGGCATCCATGTGCCGATCGTGCCGGGCATCATGCCGGTCACGAACTTTCAGGGCATCACCAAGATGGCGGGCCTCTGCGGCTCGAAGGTGCCGGCCTGGCTCGCCAACCTGTTCGATGGGCTCGAAGACGATCTCGAGACGCGCCGCATGATCGCCGCCACGGTGGCGGGCGATCTCTGCCGCCGCTTGCAGGGCGAAGGCGTCGAGCAGTTCCATTTCTACACGTTGAACCGTGCGGATCTCACCTTTGCGATCTGCCATCTGCTGGGAGTACGTCCGCGATGACACGGGCAGAGAAAGCCGAACAGCTGCGCGAGATCGGCAGCGAACGCATTCTGATCAAGGATGGGCCCTATGGCTCGATGATCCAGAGCTATCGTCTGGACGAGGCAGGCTATCGCGGCGGCCCCCAGTTCAAGGATAAGCTCGGCAACCACGACCAGAAGGGCAACAACGACCTTCTGAACCTGACGCGTCCGGACGTCATCTCCGAGATCTGCAACGCCTATCTCGATGCCGGCGCCGATATCGTGGCGACCAACACCTTCAATGCCAATTCGATCAGCCTGTCGGACTACGGCATCAGCGGCATGGCGCGCGAGATCAATCTTGCAGCCGCCAGGCTGACGCGCGCCTGCGCCGATGCCGCGACCGCTCGCGATCCGGCAAAGCCGCGCTTCGTCGCGGGCGCCCTCGGCCCGACCAACAAGACTCTCTCCGTCTCGCCCAACGTCAACGACCCCGGCTATCGCGCCGTGACCTTCGACGAGGTGAAGAACATGTACCGCGAGCAGATCGACGGCCTGCTCGACGGCGGCGTCGATTTCATCCTGGTCGAGACCGTATTCGACACGCTGAACGCCAAGGCGGCCCTCGTGGCGGCCGACGAAGCCGGCGAAGCGCGCGGCGAAGTGCTGCCGGTCATGGTCTCCATGACCCTGACCGACCTTGCGGGCCGCAACCTCTCGGGCCAGACGGTCGAGGCCTTCTGGCACTCGGTGCGGCATGCCAAGCCGATCACCATGGGCCTGAACTGCAGCTTCGGCGCCACCGAACTCCACCCCTATGTGCAGGCGCTGAACCCGCAGGTCGACAGCATGCTCTGCGTCTACCCCAATGCCGGCCTGCCCAACGAGCTGGGCGCCTACGACGAACCGCCGGAGATGACCGGCAAGCTGGTTCGCGGCTGGGCCGAGAACGGCTGGCTGAACGTGGTCGGCGGCTGCTGCGGCACGACGCCCGGTCACATCAAGGCGATCGCCGAGGCGGTCAAAGGCGTGAAGCCGCGCACATGGCAAGTGTTGCCGCCGGCGCTACGTCTCTCCGGAATGGAAGCAGCGAGTTTCTTCTGATGTCCCAAGATAACACCCGAGACAACGATATCGAGGCCCCGGTTGGGCCGCGCGCGACCTTCATCAACATTGGTGAGCGCACCAACGTCACCGGATCGGCCAAGTTCAAGAAGCTGATCCTGGAAGGCGACTACAACGCGGCCGTCGAGGTCGCCCGCCAGCAGGTCGAAAGCGGCGCGCAGATTATCGACGTCAACATGGACGAAGGCCTGCTCGATGCCGAGAAGGCGATGGACACCTACCTGAAGCTGATCGCTTCGGAGCCCGATATCGCCAAGGTGCCGATCATGATCGACAGCTCCAAGTGGAGCGTGATCGAGGCCGGCCTGAAGTGCGTCGCCGGCAAGCCGATCGTGAACTCGATCTCCATGAAGGAAGGCATCGAACCCTTCATCGCCCAGGCCCGCAAGGTGCGCCGCTACGGCGCCGCGGTCGTCGTCATGGCGTTCGACGAGAAGGGCCAGGCCGACACCAAGGAGCGCAAGGTCGAGATCTGCGCCCGCGCCTACGACATCCTGGTGAACCAGGTCGGCTTCCCGGCCGAGGACATCATCTTCGACCCCAATATCTTCGCGGTCGCCACCGGCATCGAGGAACACAACAATTACGGCGTCGACTTCATCGAGGCCACGCGCGAGATCAAGAAGCGCTGCCCGGCCGCCAAGATCTCCGGCGGCGTCTCCAACCTCTCCTTCGCCTTCCGCGGCAACGAGCCGGTGCGCAAGGCGATGCACTCCGTGTTCCTCTACTATGCCATCCAGGCAGGCATGGACATGGGTATCGTCAACGCCGGCCAGTTGGAGGTCTACGACCAGATCCCACAGGAACTGCGCGATGCTTGTGAGGACGTGATTCTCAACCGCAATCCCAATGCGACCGAGCGGCTTCTCGAGCTGGCGCCCAAGTACAAGGGCACCGGCGAGGTCGTCGAGACGCAGGACGCGGAATGGCGTAGCTGGCCGGTCGAGAAGCGACTGGAGCATGCACTGGTCAAGGGCATGGACCAGTTCGTCGTCGCGGACACGGAGGAGGCGCGTCTGCAGATCGCGCGGCCGATCGAGGTAATCGAAGGCCCGCTGATGGCCGGCATGAATGTCGTCGGCGACCTCTTCGGGGCCGGCAAGATGTTCCTGCCGCAGGTCGTGAAGAGCGCCCGCGTGATGAAGAAGGCCGTGGCGCATCTCCTGCCCTATATCGAGGCGGAGAAGTCCGAGGGCGCTCGCTCCAAGGGCAAGATCGTCATGGCGACGGTCAAGGGCGACGTCCACGACATCGGCAAGAACATCGTGGGCGTGGTCCTCCAGTGCAACAACTTCGAGGTCATCGACCTCGGCGTCATGGTGCCGTTCCAGGAAATCCTGAAGTCGGCCAACGACAACAAGGCCGACATGATCGGACTCTC
Organism: Reyranella massiliensis 521; assembly: GCF_000312425.1. Classification (GTDB taxonomy): domain Bacteria; phylum Pseudomonadota; class Alphaproteobacteria; order Reyranellales; family Reyranellaceae; genus Reyranella; species Reyranella massiliensis. The sequence continues at coordinate 3,718,433 of NZ_HE997181.1, forward strand.
CGGCCTGATCACGCCGTCGCTCGACGAGATGGTGACCGTGGCCGAGGAAATGACCCGTCAAGGCTTCAAGGTGCCGCTGCTGATCGGTGGCGCCACGACGTCGAAGGTCCATACGGCACTGCGTATCGCGCCGCGTTACGAGGGCACGACGGTGCATGTGCTCGACGCCTCGCGTGCAGTCGGCGTCTGCCAGGCGCTGGTTTCCGAATCGGGCGACCAGGCAAATGAGTTCGCCCAGAAGGTCGCCGCCGAATACGAAGCGATTCGCGTGGAACGCGGCGACAAGCAGAAGGACAAGGTGGCGACGCTCGAAGCGGCGCGCGCCAACAGCTACCAGATCGACTGGTCGGCCTACACGCCGCCCAAGCCTGCGATCACCGGCACGCGTGTCTTCGCCGAGTACCCATTGCACGAGCTGATCGAACGCATCGACTGGACACCGTTCTTCCGCGCCTGGGAGCTGGCCGGCACCTATCCGTCGATCCTCGAAGACAAGGTGGTGGGCGAAAGCGCCAAGAAGCTCTATGCCGACGCCCGCAAGATGCTGGACCGCATCGTTCGCGAGAAATGGCTGACCGCCAAGGGTGTCGTCACCTTCTGGCCGTGCCGCCGGGACGGCGACGATGTCGTGCTCTACACCGACGAAAGCCGGACCAAGGAGCTGTCGCGTCTCTACTTCCTGCGTCAGCAGATCGAGAAGCGGTCGGGCCGCGCCAACATGTGCCTTGCCGATTTCATCTCGCCTGAAGCCGACTGGATCGGTGGCTTTGCCGTCACGGCGGGCCATGGGATCGAAGAACACCTCGCCCGCTTCCGGGCCGACCACGACGACTATTCCGACATCCTGCTGAAGGCGCTGGCCGATCGTCTCGCCGAAGCCTTCGCGGAGCGTCTGCACGAGCGCGTGCGCAAGACGCTGTGGGGCTACGCGCCCGACGAAGCCCTCAGCAACGACGACCTGGTACGCGAGAAGTACCGCGGCATCCGGCCGGCGCCAGGCTATCCCGCCTGCCCCGACCACAGCCAGAAGCCCGAGCTCTTCCGTCTACTGAATGCGGGTCAGAATGCCGGTATGACCCTGACCGAGAGCTTCGCCATGATCCCGATCTCGGCGGTCTCTGGCTATTACTTTGCCCATCCCGAGGCACAGTATTTCGGCGTCGCCCGTATCGGTGCCGACCAGGTCGAGGACTATGCCAAGCGCCGCGGTGTCACGATCGAACAGGCGCAGAAATGGCTGAGGCCGAACATCGGGTACTGATCGCGGCCGGGAGCATGCCGCCGGCATGCTGACCTATGCCCTCGTCCTTGCGGTCGGACTGATCGCAGGGATCGTCAGCGGTATCGTCGGCACCGGCGCGACGGTCATCCTGCTGCCGGTTCTGGTGTTCGCCTTCGGGCCGCGCGAGGCCGTGCCGATCATGACGGTCGTGGCGTTGATGTCGAACTTCGCCAAGATCACCGCCTGGTGGCGCGAGATCGATTGGCGTGCCTGCGCCGCCTATGCGCTGGGCGGCATTCCGGCCGCCGCACTTGGCGCCCGCACTCTGCTGGTGCTGCCGGAACAGACCGTCGACCTGGCCCTGGGCTTCTTCTTCCTTGCGATGGTTCCGGGCCGCCACTGGCTCGCCGCCCGCAACATGGTCCTGGGATATGGAGGCATGGCCCTGGCGGGCGCCGTCATCGGCTTCCTCACCGGCATCGTCGTCTCGACCGGACCACTTAGCGTTCCGGCCTTCGCCGCGCACGGGCTGGTGAAGGGCGCGTTCATCGCGACGGAAGCCGCGGGATCGCTGGCGCTCTACATCAGCAAGGCCGCCACCTTCCAGCACTTCGGCGCACTGCCCACGGACATCCTGATCAAGGGCCTGATCTCGGGATCGTCCGTCATGGCCGGCACCTACATCGCCCGCATGGTCGTCGAACGGCTGAGCACCAGGGTCTTCCAGCGCCTGCTCGATATCGTCATGGCCGTGGCGGGGCTGGTGCTCCTGGCATCGGCCTTCCGTTAGGTCCCGAGAGGCCGACACCCCTTCGGCGGGTGGGACTTTCCGCCAACTCCTGAAGCCCGGTTGTATATCCCCATCGACTAGCGCCGATGCGAGCAGCATTGCAGCGGGGTTCTGTGCCATAGTCCCGGCCGTAAGGAGACCTCATGAACAGACTCGTAACAGCCGCCACGGCGGTGACTCTCGCATTGACCGCCGGCGCCTGCATGCAGCAGTCGTCCCCCCAGCAACTCAACACAACCAACGCCAACTCCCGGATCTACATCGGCGCGCTCAGCTGCAACGTGGCCGGCGGCACGGGCTACGTCCTGGCCTCGAGCAAGACCATGGAATGCGTCTTCCTCGACAGGAACGGCCAGTCGGCCGAATACAGCGGCACGATCAACAAGGTCGGCATCGACATCGGCTACACCAAGGCCGTGCACACCGTGTGGCGTGTCTACTCGCTGGGATCCGACCGGAAGGCGAACCAGTTGAGCGGCACCTATGTCGGCGAGCAGGGCACCGTCGCGGCCGGCGGCCAGGCCGGCGGCAACTGGATCTTTGGCGGCCCCAACGCCGAGATCGGCATGGTCGCCTCGGGCATCGTGAAGGATGCGGGCTACAACCTCGCGACCGGCATCGCCGAAATGTCGCTCAAGCTCAAGTAGGCAAGAGCAGGGAGTTCCCCTAGCGCGTCTGCACCCCGAGCAGCAGCAACGCGATCGACAGCGTGAACACGCTGGCTGCCGTGGAAATAACGACGGCGTTGGTCGCCCGGCCAACGCCGACATTGTACATCTGGGCGATCAGATAGACGTTGGCTCCGGCCGGCAGAGCGGCATTCAACGTCGCCACCATCAACCAGAGCGGATCGAGCGGAAAGACATAGCGCCCGATCAACCAGACCAGCAGCGGCAGGACGGCGAGCTTGAGCGCCGCCGCGACGGCGGCCGGCTGCCAATGGCCTTTCAGCCCGACATGCGCGAGCGACGCGCCGACCATGATGAGGCCGCAAGGCGGCGCCGCCGCCGCAAGCGCGGCCAGGATGCGGTCGACGACGGCCGGCGTGGCAAGGCCCGTATGGGTCGTGATCTCGCCCCAGATCAGGCCGGCGAAGATCACCGGGATGACCGGGTGCTTGACCATGGAAAAGGCCGCCCTGCCGAGGCGCGCGGCCAGGTGTCCTCGCGACTCGCCCGGGTGCCCATCCATTTCCATGAGGAAACAGGAGAAAGTGAGCAGGATCAGCGAGTGCACGCTGATGATCATCAGCAGAGGCACAAGCCCCTTCTCGCCGAAGGCGTAGGTGATGAAGGGGATGCCGATACCGACGCCGTTCGAGAAAGTGCCCGACAGCGCGAACATGGCACGGTCGCCGAGGCTCAGTCCCTGCAGCCGGCCGAGCAGCAGCATCGCCGCATAAAGCAGCAACACACCGCCGAAGAAGGCAGCCAGGATCGCGGGCTCGAGCGTCTCGATCCGCACCTTCGCCATGGATCGGAAAAGCAACGCCGGAAACAGGGCGTAGAACGTGACGGCGGTGAACCCGCGCAAGCCCTCGGGACTGAGGAGGCTGCTGCGGCCGATCAACCAGCCGACCAGCACCATGCCGAAGACCGGCACGATGATGTCAACGATGGCACTCATGGATTGCTGGAGGCGCGCCAGCCTTCTGGCGCGCCTCCGGCGCAGTCTTTGATCACGCCGCCATGGCGAGGTTGCTGTAGCGGGTCAGGTGATGCTGCTGGTTGCCGAACATCAGGTCGATCATGGTCAGGCGCTTGAAATAGTGGCTGACCGAGAGCTCGTCGGTGACGCCCATGCCGCCGTGCATCTGCACCGCGCTCTGGCCGCAGAACTTGCCCGACTTGCCGATCTGCACCTTGGCGCCAGATGCCGCCTTGGCACGGACCGTCGGATCCTTGTCGTCGATCTTGAGCGACGCCATCAGCGTCATCGAGCGCGCTTCCTGGGCGTTGGTGAAGCAATCGACCATGCGATGCTGCAGGACCTGGAACTTGCCGATCGGCACGCCGAACTGCTTGCGGGTCTTAATGTATTCCAGCGTGGCCGCGTTGATGGCGTCCATGCAGCCCGTCGCCTCGGCGCAGAGCGCGACGATGGCGCGATCGACCGCCCCTTCGACGACCGGGAACGCCTCGTCGACCTTGCCCAGCACGGCGTCGGCGCCGACCGAGACCTTGTCGAAGGTGAGTTCGGAGGCACGCAGCGCATCCTGGGTGGGATAGTCGCGGCGGCTGATGCCCTTGGCCTTCGCGTCGACGACGAAGAGCGTCAGGCCCTTCGGCTCGCGCGCCGAGCCCGCGGTACGGGCGAGCACGATGATATGGTCGGCCGACGGCGCATTATAGACGACGCCCTTGTGGCCCGAGAGAGACCAGCCGGAACCTTCCTTGGTCGCCTTCAACGACACGTCGGTCAGGTTGTAGCGCGACTGGCGCTCCAGCCAAGCGAAGGCGAACTGTTTCTTGCCCTCAATCATCGGCGCCAGCAGCGCTTCCTTCTGGGCCTTCGATCCGGCGCTGGCGATCATGCCGCCGCCCAGGACCACCGTCGGCAGGAACGGTTCGAGCACGAGGCCCTTCCCGAACTCCTCCATCACGATCATGGTCTCGATCGGGCCGCCGCCGTATCCGCCGTCCTCCTCGGAGAACGACATGCCGAGCCAACCCAGCTCGGCGAACTGCGCCCAGTTTTCCGGCAGCCAGCCGCGCTCGGTAGCCGCGATCTTGCGCCGATTCTCGAACGTGTACTTGTCACGAACGAAGCGCTCCGCGGCGTCCTTCAACTGCTTCTGTTCGTCGGAAAGGGACAGGTCCATTTTAGCTCCTCCGGAATTCTTCCTCGGACTTATAGCCCGAGGACCATCTTCGACACGATGTTCTTCTGAATCTCGGTACTGCCACCGTAGATGCTGGTCTTGCGCATGTTGAAATAGCGCGGGGCCGCGGGCGGCGCATGATCGGGGCCGATCGGCGTTTCGTTCGTGTCCTGGAACAACATGCCCGGCTGGTAAGGCTGGGCATACTCGCCCACCGCTTCCATCGTGAGCTCGGCGATGCGCTGCTGGATTTCCGAACCGCGAACCTTCAGCGTCGAGACCTCGGGGCCGGGCGCGCCGCCCTGGGCCATCGTCGAGAGTACGCGCAGCTCGCTCATTTCCAGCGCCTGCACCTGCAGGTCAATATCCGCGATCTGCGCCGTGAACGCCGGATCGTCGGCCAGCGTACCGCCGTCCTGCGGCTCACTGCGGGCGATCTGACGCAGCACCGAGACGCCGCGCTTGGACGCCGGCACCTCGGCAATGCCGAGCCGCTCGTTCGCCAGCAGGAACTTGGCGCAGGTCCAGCCTTCGTTCTCCTTGCCGATCAAGTTCTCGACGGGAACCTTCACGTTGTCGAGGAACACGTCGTTCACGTGGTGGGCGCCGTCGGTCATGATGATCGGCCGCACCGTGACGCCCGGCGTCTTCATGTCGATCAGCAGGAAGGAGATGCCCTCCTGCGGCTTGGCGTCCGGATTGGTGCGCACCAGGCAGAAGATCCAGTCGCCCCAATGGGCGAACGACGTCCAGGTCTTCTGGCCATTCACGATGTAATGGTCGCCCTCGCGCACCGCCCGCGTGCGCAGGTTGGCGAGGTCGGAACCGGCGCCCGGCTCGGAGTAGCCCTGGCACCACGACACTTCGGACGAACGGATGCCCGGCAGGAAGCGTTCCTTCTGCTCCTCGGTGCCGAAGGTATAGATCACGGGCCCGACCATCTTCGGTCCGAACGGCAGGATGCGCGGCGCCCCTTCCTCGGCCAGCACGTTCTCAAACAGGAAGCGCTGCGTCACGTCCCAGCCCGGGCCGCCATACTTCTTCGGCCACGTGTAGGCGAGCCAGCCCTTCTTCCCCAGCGCCTGCTGCCAGACCATATGGTCGTCGCGGCTGTAGTGCTTGCCGGAGAAGGTCTTCTCGCGCGTCGCCGGGGAAAGGTTCGCGCGCGCAAAAGCGCGGACTTCGTCGGCGAACGCCTTGTGCTCGGGCTTGAGTGCCAGATCCATTACAGCCCCAATACCATTTTGCTGATGATCCCTTTCTGAATCTCGTTACTGCCGCCGTAGATCGTGGTCTTGCGGGTGTTGAAGTAACGCGGCGCCGCGAGATGGGCATAGCTCGGCCCGACCGGCTCCTCGTTCGTGCCCTGCCACAGCAGGCCCGGAAGATACGGCGCAGCATATTCGCCGACCGCTTCCATGGTGAGCTCCGTGATTCGCTGCTGGATCTCCGAACCGCGAATCTTGAGGCCCGACACTTCGGGGCCGGGCTGCCCGCCGTGCGCCATCTGCGACAGCACGCGCAGCTCGGTGAACTCCAGCGCCGTCACCTGGATCTCGAGATCGGCGATCTTCTCGGCGAAGCTCTGGTTCTCGATCAGCGGCTTGCCGCCTTCCTGTTCGGCGCGGGCAATGTCCTTCAGCGCCTCGACGCCGCGCTTGGACTGCGGCACGGCGGCAATGCCCAGCCGCTCGTTAGCCAACAGGAACTTGGCGCAGGTCCAGCCCTCGTTCTCCTTGCCCACCAGGTTCTCGACCGGAACCTTCACATTGTCGAAGAAGACTTCGTTCACCTCGTGACCGCCGTCGGCCATGATGATGGGCTTCACGGTGATGCCCGGCGTCTTCATGTCGATCAGCAGGAAGGAGATACCTTCCTGCGGCTTGGACTTGGGATCGGTGCGGACGAGACAGAAGATCCAGTCGGCCCAGTGGCCCATCGTGTTCCAGGTCTTCGACCCGTTCACGATGTAATGGTCGCCGTTCTTCTCCGCCTTGGTGCGCAGGCTCGCGAGGTCGGAGCCCGAGCCGGGCTCGGAGTAACCCTGACACCACCACACGGTGCTTTCGCGGATCGCCGGCAGGTACTTCGCCTTCTGCTCTTCGCTGCCGAAGGTGTAGATCACCGGACCGACCATCTTGGTGCCGAACGGGATGATGCCCGGCGCGTACTCCTCGGCGCAGATGTTCTCGAAGATATAGCGCTGGGCCGGCGTGAAGCCGGGCCCGCCATGCTTCTTCGGCCACGTATAGACCAGCCAGCCCTTCTTCCCGAGCGCCTGCTGCCAGCGCATGTAGTCGTCGCGGATCAGGTGCTTGCCGTTCTTCACCTTGTCGCGCACGTCGGCCGGCAGATTGGCTCGGACAAAGGCACGAACTTCGTCGGCAAATTTCTGTTCTTCAGGCGTGAAAGCGAGGTCCATCTGGCCCTCCCGGGGCGGAATTTGATTTGGCCGGAGTTTAGCGGCGAGCCCCGTCCGGACAAGCAAAACGCAACCGGATAGCGGCTGATTCCGCCGCGAAGCGGAACATCTTTACGTGGATTTTCCGAGCGTCAACAGCACGGGCAAATCTCAACGCTCAACACCTGCCGCCCCATTTCCTGCGCTGTGCCTGCCACAAAGGCTGCTCCTAGACCCAAGAATTGTCGGCCGACAGCAAGCTGCCGCGCCGCACGAAGACGAAATCGCCCTGCCGCAAACGGCCATCGCGCGTGCGCCCTGCCAACCCGACGATATCGAAAAGGTCAAAGCCCTTCTCGTCGAAGAAACCGACGATCTCCGGAATCGTCGGCGCGCCCGGCTGGAAGAACGAGACCTCTATCAACGCGACGTCGATCTTGGACAGCGACGTCTCTGCACCGCGCAATGCCCGCAACTCATGCCCCTGCAGGTCGAGCTTGAGCAGGGCGTGATGTTCGGGACTGAGACGTGCGCCGAGCAGCGAATCGATCGTAGCGGCGGGGACGTCTACCGTCGCTTCCCCCGCCGTCGTGACATAAGCCCCCGTATTTGGCTTCACGTCGCAGGCCATGCGAACCGTGCCCGTGTGATCGCTCAGCGCGCAGGCATGCAGAAACCAACCACGCTGGCGTGCCAACGCTTCGAGCGGCGCGCGACAGGCCGGCTGCGGCTCGATGAGGTGAATTTCGGCTCCGGGAAAGGCGGCATGTGCCGCCTCGGCAAACGCGCCGAGGTGAGCACCTCCATCGATGATCAGGCGCGGCGCATAGCCCAGCTCGCGCAGATGCGGGAGACAGCTATGAGTCGCGTCGAAGCGGTTCTCGCGCCGACGCGATATCCGATAGGGCGTCAGCGCTATCAGCCGCTTTACAAGGGAGGTGATCATCTCGACCTGACGCCAGCTGCCGGCGCTACGGGACGATCAGCGCCTTGTCGGCCTTGAGCTTTTCGATGTCGGCATCGCTCAGGCCGGCCTCGCGCAACACCTCGACGCCATCGCCACCGATCCGAGGCGCATGGCGACGGAACTCAACCTTGGTCTTCTCGAAGTCGAGCGGGCTCGCAAAGGTGGTGATCGGGCCTTCCGTCGGATGTTCACGTTCCGTGAAGAAGCCCGTCGCCTTCAGATGCGGGTCTTCCAGCAGCTCCTCCAGCGTGCGCACCGGCATGGCGGGAATGTCCGCCTTGTCGAACATCTCCAGCCACTCCTCGGTCGTGCGATCCTTCAGGAGGGAGTCGAGTATCTGGTAAAGTTCGCTGAAGTGCTTGGCGCGTTCCATGCGGTCGATGAAGCGCTTTTCCTTGGCGAGATCGGGCCGCCCGGCCAGCTCGAAGAAGGTAACCCAGTGCTGGTCGGTATACGGCAGCGCGCAGATGTAGCCGTTCTTGGTCGGGAACGGATGGCGGAACTTGTTGATGATGCGGTCGTAGCCCATGCCGCCGCGTTCGGGCTTCCAGGTCGCGCCGAACAGATGCTCGGTCAGCCAGAACGACGCCAGGGTTTCGAGCATCGGCACTTCGATCATCTGTCCCTCGCCCGTCGCCTGGCGGTGATAGAGCGCACCGAGGACTGCGATGCAGAGGTGAAGACCCGTCGTCTTGTCGGCGATCAGGCTCGGCATGAAGCGCGGGGGCAGGCCGTCGACCCTGCTTTGCAGCGAAGCCGCGCCACTCACGCCCTGCACCAGATCGTCGAAGGCGGGCTTGTGCCCGTAAGGCCCCTTGCGGGCATAGCCGAGTGAGTAGGCGTAGATGATCGACGGATTGATCTTCTTCAGATCCTCGTAGCCCAGCCCCAGACGCTCGATCGCCTGCGGCCGGCTGTTGTGAATGAAGAGGTCGGCCGTCTTGACCATGTCCTTCAGAACCGCGCAGGCGGCCGGCTTCTTGAGGTCGAGGCAGATCGACCGCTTGTTGCGGTTGGCCGCCATGTAGATCGGGCCCATGCCCGTGTCGCGCCCGAGGCTGCCGCCCGAGGCGCGCAGCAGGTCGCCTTCCGGCGGTTCGACCTTGATCACGTCGGCGCCCATGTCGGCCAGGTGTTGCGTGGCGAACGGCCCCAACAACACGGCCGTCAGATCGATCACACGCACGCCCTGCAACGGTCCCGGCATTTCCTCGTCCTCACTCCTCGTTCCATGAACGACGCACTATGGCATACCCGAGCCGGCTGAGGCATGTTGCCGGCCCTGAACAAAGAGAAGGTGAGCAATGCCTGGAGCGCTGGACGGTCTGCTTGTTGTGAGCGTGGAGCAGGCGGTCGCTGCCCCCTATTGCTCGGCTCGCCTGGCGGATGCCGGCGCGCGGGTGATCAAGATCGAACGGCCCGAGGGCGATTTCGCGCGCGCCTACGACGGCTATGTGCACGGGCTGTCGAGCTACTTCGTCTGGCTGAACCGCGGCAAGCAGTCTCTCACCCTCGACTTCAAGCAGAAGGACGACCTTGCCTTGCTGCACCGGCTGATCGCCAAGGCCGACGTACTGATCCAGAACCTGGCGCCCGGTGCGGCCGAACGCGCGGGCTTTGGTTCTGCCGCGATGCGAACGGCGCACAAGAAGCTGATCACCGTCGACGTCTCGGGCTATGGCGATCACGGTCCCTACAAGGACCGCCGCGCCTATGACCTGCTGGTCCAGGCCGAGAGCGGGCTCGCCTCGATTACAGGGACCGAAGAGGGACCGGGTCGGGTCGGCATTTCGGCGACCGACATCGGCACCGGCATGTATGCGCACGCTGCCGTCCTTGAAGCGCTCCTGGCGCGCCACAAGACCGGCGAGGGCCGCGCCATCTCGGTATCGCTCTTCTCGTCGATGGCGGAGTGGATGACCGTGCCGCTGCTCGCCATGGACTATTCGGCCTACGAATGGCCGCGGCTCGGGCTCACGCATCCCTTCATCGCGCCCTACGGTGTCTACCAGACGGCCGACAAGGTGCCGGTGCTGATCTCGATCCAGAACGACCGCGAGTTCGAGCGGCTCTGCCATGGCGTGCTCGACCGGCCCGGCCTCGAGAAAGATCCCGACTACGCCACCAACAAGACGCGCAACGCCCGGCGCGACGCCACCAACGCCATCGTGCAGCAGAGCTTCGGCACGCAGGATTTCGCGGGCCTGGCCGCCCGGCTCGATGCGGCACAGATCGCCTGGGCGAGGGTCAGCACCATCTCGGACCTCTCCAAGCATCCGCAGCTTCGCCGCACGGGGTTCTCGTCCAGCGGCGGCGACGTCTCGATTCCCGCCCTTGCCGCTTCCTACACCGGCGAACCCGACCGGCTGGGCGAGGTACCGACGCTCGGCCAGCACAGCGACGCGATCCGGCGCGAGTTCGCCATCTGATGTCCAAATGGCTGACGGGCCTCAGGCTCGCGGCCTATGGCGGCGCCTACTTCTTCGCCGCCGGCGCCTTTATGAGCTACTGGCCGGTGTGGCTGCGCGACCGCGGCGTCACCGACACCGAGATCGGCACGCTGTTCATGTCGCGCCAGATCGTAGCCGTCATCGCCACGCTCTCCGTCGGCTGGATCGCCCACAGGCTGGGCGGCACCCGCGGCGTGATGGTGACCCTGGGCCTTGTCACCGTCGTCATGGTCGGCGTCTACGAACTCTCCACCTCGTTCCTGGCGATCTTCGTCGTCACCATGATCTGGGGCTTCCTGTGGTCGCCGCCCATGCCGCTCTACGACGGCGTGCTGGTTACCGAGACCCGTAAACATGGGCTCGACTATGCGCGCGTGCGCATGTGGAGCTCGGTGGCCTTCATCGCCGGCACGTTCATGTGCGGCATTGCCGTCGACCGCTACGGACCGCCCTGGGTGCTCTATGTCGGCCTGGCCAGCATCGTCTTCCTCGCGCCCTTTGCTTTGCTGCTGCCCGCGGCCGAGCCGAAGGCGGCCGTGGCGGCTCGTGGCCACGCCCCGGTTCGGGTCGGCGAGCTGTTGCGCCAGCGACCGTTCCTTCTCTTCCTGATGGCCTGCGGTCTCTGCCAGGCCAGCCACTCCGTGCTCTACAGCTTCGGCACGCTGACCTGGCGCGGCGCCGGCATCGACGACGTCACCATCAGCCTCCTCTGGGCCGAGAGCGTGGCCATCGAAATCGTGCTGATGCTGTTCGGCGGCTGGCTGCTGCAGCGGCTCGGCGTCTGCGGCCTGATCGCGCTCGGGCTCGGCGCCGGCATGGTGCGCTGGACCGCCATGGCCTTCACGACCGAGCTATGGGCGCTCGTCCTGCTGCAGGCTCTGCACTCCTGCACCTTCGCCGCCTGTCATCTCGGCGCCATGGCCTTCCTGCAGCGCGCCCTGCCGCCGCACGGCGCCGCCATCGGCCAGAGCCTCTATTACGCGCTGGGGACCGGCGCGACGCAGGCACTGGTGTTCCAGTTCTCCGGCCTGCTCTATTCGGAATACGGCCAGCACGCCTTCCTCGGCATGACAGCCGTCAGCGCCCTCGGCATGGTGGCGCTGCTGCTGCTGGCCCGCACATGGAAGGGCGGACTGTTGGTCGCCGCTTAATCGTCCTCACTCTCCATTGAATAGGCAGACGTTACGCGCTGAACGCCACAGCGAAGAGACTTCATGCTGGAATGTTCATGAGCTGAAGCAGGAGCGGAAGTGATTGTCCTGGCTCCCTTCAATGGTGCGTGCCACTGGCAGATGACCGCGCCCGAATACAACCAGTCCATTGCAAGCCGCGACCTAAGATCGCCCGCCAGTTGAAAATGCAGTTCAAATGCCACAATCTGCCAAAAACCAAATAAGACAGCGGTTGCGTGGGAGGAAAAATGGAAATGCATGGCTTGGCTCAAAGCCTACGGCAAAGAGTACCTTGGTCAGTTGCAAGTCGGATCCTCAAAGAACAACAACTGCCGAGAGGCCAAGGTTGGGACAGGACCGTCGAACGTCTATGCAGCGGTGATTATCAGGATGCCAACACCATCGCTGGCCTTCAGGCAGCCTTGCGAGAGCACATCCTCTACGGAGAAAAGCTCGTTAGAATCTATGACCTCGACGAGAAAAAGAACTCTGCAGTTGAGATTATTCAGAACGTTAAAATTAAGCAGACGTCGTTCGCGAAACGCTTTCCCGAAACCTTACCAGAAGACGAACTGACCGACACCTCAGCAGAACCTGTGCTGGTCTACGTCGAAGAAAGTGACGAAGCAGTTTCCGCGGTGTTTGCATCCGTTCGCGCCATGCAGCTGAGAGAATCAGTTCCAACTGATGAAATACCAGACGAAGCGAAGGGTATTCTTGGCAATTACGATGAGGTCGTCGGCATCAAGAATGTTCGATACGAGGCTTTTGATGTGATTTCGATCTCACGGAAATCGCCACGCGCCGTTGTGTTGATCGATCATCCGTTGGGAGCCTCCAAGGATAGCGGGGTCGCTGCCCACACGCAGATCGTCCACTGCTTCTCGAAGATCGTCGGCCAGAATATCCTTTCGCAACCCATCAATCTGTTTCCTTTGATTAATGCGATGTATCGAGCCCGTTCAGAAGGCGTCGTAGTAGAACTCGCATTTGGAACGTCAACGGCATCGCTAAAGCACGAAAAGATGCGGCGCAAATCTTTGTGTTTGCGCGAGGAAGCCTATCACAAGGGCGGCAAGGCGGCTCTAAGCACTCCCATCGAGCCGCACCGGTTGAGCATAATCTGGAGGCGCCCTCTTGCAAGTGGCGGCAGCTCAGCACCCGAACTGAGCCTGCATACAACAACGACAATAGCTGGCTCTCCTCTCCCGGTACTATGGGAAGCTGAGATTCGGAAGTGTATCGGCGTTGACGATTTCTCGTATGTTAACTCTCGGATCGAGTACTTTCTCTCTCAGAAGAAGAAGTAGCTCGCGCACAGGACCCAATGAGCGTCCGGCAGATCAAGGAAGAGCTAACAACGCGTTGGCGAGATGACGCGATACTTGAGCTTTGCCTTCAGATTGTCGACCACATAGCCTCCCTTCCTCCGCAAGAAAGGCGAATGCTTACCTTCCGAAGCATGTGTCGAGCGGCGAAAAAGAGACGAGTTGACAGTGAGTTGCTTACTGCCTTGAACGTCTTGGTAAACTCTACCGTTGCGGCATTAGACGTGCACGCCTTGCTAGTAGACGAAGACCAAAGCGAGCACGAACTAGATGCACGAACTTTCGCCGAAGCAAAAGCTACTGGAGAACTCATTCACCCGGAGACAGGGGAGTTGGTTCCTGAATTCGAGAAGCGAATAGTGCCATTCTTCGTAACATCAGAGCGGTTCGATCAGTGAGTCAAGCCGTTCCTCAAAACCTGCACGAACTAAGACTTCTATTCGCACAAAAGCCTTCGGATAGAATTCGCCTAAACATGGTCATGGCGACAACGCATTCGGAACGCGTGTCTTGCGTTGAAGAAGCAATTGAATGGATTGGACAGGAACATACAAAAACACGACAGCACCGCCAAAATCGTGGCGAAGACGCGCTCACCACTGACATTATAACCGACATGAAAGCGATGGGCTTTGAGGCATCGCATGACAAAGACTACGGCGGTCATGGAGATATTGTGGTCGAGTGTCGTGACCAATTCTTGTGGATTGGCGAGGCAAAAATCCACAATTCCTACGATTGGCTATTCAAGGGCTTTCAACAACTCGACACACGCTACTCGACTGGCCTACCCGGCCAAGAAGATGGGGGATTAATTATTTTCTGCAGAGGTCCTCGCGCCGACGAGGTGATGAAGACGTGGACTGAGCACCTGAAGGAACAGAGGCCTGATGTAGAAATTAATCTTGTTGAGGGACAGCCGTTGATGCGGCGATCCCAACATGTTCACAGCGCGACTGGTCGACTTTTCAAAGTGAAGCACATTCCAATCAGCCTATATTTTGAGCCCAAGGATAAGCAACCGAGAAAGCCACGAGCCAAACGCGCATCGGTCAAAAAGCGCATAGCGGCCTAAACTGGCCGCCGATCAGCAATACCCCACCTGTCTAGCGCGAGCGGCCGCGCCCCGTCACCGGCCAGATATCGACGAGCGTGTCGCCCTTCACGACGTGGTAGCTCTCGTAGAGATTGACCGTCGGGTCGCAGTGCGGCGGAGTCAGGATGACCTGCTCGGCCAGCGCCGGCGCGGCCTGGCCTTCGGGCGCGATTACCGCGAGATGCTCGTCACCCATGAAGCGGGTCGTGGCGCCATCGACGGCGCCCTTCAGGATCATCGGCGGGCCCTTCTCGGTCGCCATGGCTTTCAAGCCGGCATCGACCGTGGCCATGCCCGGCTTGTTGGCGCTGACCACGCGGGCGTCGATCTGCAGCGCCTGTTCGAAGGTCGGCCTGTCGAGGCCGCGCAGGTCGCAGACGTTGTAGTCGTGATCCATGAAGACGTAGGAACCGACCTGCAGCTCCGTAAAGACGCCGAGCTTGGCATCGATGTAATGCGTGCCGGTGCCCGACCCCGTGATGATCGCCGGCTTGAGCTTCGCCGCCTCCAGCTTGGCGAGGATGCCCTTCAGGTATTCCGTGCGCTCCTCGATTTCGGCCTTGCGCTGGGCGAAGTCGACGATGTGCTGATGGCGGCCGCAATAGAACTGCACGCCGGCATACTTCAGCGACTTGTGCTTTGCGATCTGCTGCACGAGTTCGACGGCGGCGTCGGGGCTGGCCACGCCGGTGCGATGAATGCCGGGATCGATATCGACGATGACCGCCAGCGGCTTGCCGGCTTTGGCCGCGGCGTTTGCAAGTGCCTCGACATTGGCGGGGTGATCGACCACCACCATGAGGTCGGATACTTCGCCGTTCAGCTTCATCAGCCGGTCGATCGCCTGCGGCGTCACCACGGGCGACGTGATGTGCAGGCTCTGGATGCCCGCCTCGCCCAGCGCCTCGGCCTCGCCCAGCTTGGCGCAGCAAACGCCCAGCGCGCCGGCCGCGATCTGGCGGCGAGCGATGTCGGCCGACTTGTGGGTCTTGGAATGCGGACGCAACTTCACATTGTGCGCGTTGGCGAAGGACGCCATCTCCGCAATGTTGCGGTCGAGCATTTCGAGGTCGAGCACCAGCGCGGGCGTATTCAGCGAGCGTCGCGAGCCCTGCTGGCCGATCAGGTGTCCGTGCAGTCGTTGCGCTTCGCTCATTTCCGATTGTCTCCAGGCTGAAGAGTGCGGACGACCATGGCATCGCCGGTCGTGCCGCGATTGACGCCGGCGCTTTTCATGAAGGTGGCGTCCTTGCCGGTGCCCCAGAGCGCGATGCCCTGGGCCAGCAGACCGCCATCCACCTTGATGGTCTCGCCGGTGATGAAACGCGCCTCGTCGGAACACAGGAAGGTTGCGACATCGGCGATATGCTCGGGTTCGCCCCGGTCCGGCCAGGGCTGCTGGCCGAACTGCTTCTCGTACTTCTCCGGGCGCCCGCGATGAACAAGCGGCGTGGATATCACACCCGGCGCAATGCCGACCACCCGGATGCGGTCCGGGCCGAGTTCCGCCGCCACATTGTCGATCAGGCTGATGCAGGCCGCCTTGGCCGCCGAATAGGCATGGCTGCCGCCACCGCCAATCATGCCGGCAATCGACGCCGTAACCAGGATTACGCCGCCATTCCCATGCTTCTTCATCGCCAGCGACGCATGCTTCATGCCGAGGAACACGGATCGCGTCAGGACGGCGAACGTGTAGTCCCAGTCCTCGACGCTGGTTTCGGCAATCGGCCCGAACGCGCCACCGACACCGGCATTGAGATAGGCAATATCGAGCCGGCCGAAACGCTTTTCCGCCTCGGCCACCGTCGCCGCCACGTCGGCTTCCTTGGCGACGTCGCAGCGCACGAAGGCAATCGTATCGCCGTGGCCCTGCGCCCTTGCGACAGCGAGAGTCTCCTGGCCGTTGGCTTCGTTGAGATCGGCGACGACCACCTTCGCGCCTTCGCCCAGAAAACGCATCACGGTCGCGCGGCCCATGCCGCTCGCGCCGCCGGTGACGATCGCAACCTTGCCTGCCAGTCGTTTCATTCCCGTTTCGCCCTCCGATGCCATGGTGGTGTTGCACACGTCGCCGGGCAAGCCTAGCGTTTCGCAAATGCGCGGGAGGACACGATGAAGTTCGGCCTGTTCTACGAGATCTCGATTCCGCGTCCCTGGACGCCGGAGAAAGAGCGCACCGTCTACAACAACTGCCTTGAACAGGTGAAGCTGGCCGACGAGCTGGGCTTCGACCATGTCTGGGCGGTCGAGCACCACTTCCTCGAAGAGTATTCGCACTGCTCCGCGCCGGAGCTGTTCCTGACCGCCTGCGCCGTGCTGACCAAACGCATCCAGGTCGGACACGGCATCGTGGTCTGCGTGCCGGAGTTCAACCATCCCATCAAGATCGCCGAGCGCACGGCCACGCTCGACCTGCTGTCGGGTGGCCGCCTGCATGTCGGCACCGGACGGTCCGCGACCTGGACCGAGCTGGGCGGCTTTGGCGCCAACCCCGACACGACCAAGAAGAGCTGGGACGAGTTCGTACGCTGCCTGCCCAAGATGTGGATGCAGGAAACCTTCTCGTATCAGGGCGAGTTCTGGTCGATGCCGGAGCGCACCATTCTGCCCAAGCCCTACCAGAAGCCGCATCCGCCGATGTGGGTCGCCGTGACCAGTCCCGGCACCGAGATCGACGCCGCCGACCGCGGATTGGGCAGCCTGGGCCTCTCCTTCGCGGGCTTCGAGGAGCAGGAGAAGAAGATCAAGGAGTATCGCCGCCGCATCCAGAGCTGCGAGCCGGTCGGCGCCTTCGTGAACGAGCAGGTCGCCACCACCAACTTTCTGTTCTGTCACGAGGACGAGAAGACCGGCGTCGAGATGGGCAAGAAGCTCGGCAATACCTTCAACTATCTCGCCACGCAGCTCATCTCGACGCGCGAGGTCTATTCCTCGCCGTCGTACCAGTCGCTCGGCCTGCTGCCGGCGCTGCGACGCGCCGCCACCGGCCCCGATGCCAGCGAACAGCAGACCGAAGGCATGGCCTATGGCGATCCGGCCCGCATCATCCGCGCCGTCAAGAAATGGGAATCGCTCGGCGTCGACTGCATCAACTTCATCCTGAACGCCAACGAAGTCGTGCCGCAGGATCAGGTGATGGCGAGCCTGCGTCTGTTCGCCAAGGAAGTGATGCCGCACTTCGCCAAGAAACCCGGCCATGTGGCCGCCGCGGCGGGAGAGTAATCATGCCCCTCTACGGATCGCTCGACATCACGCAGTCGCCCGCCCGCCTGCCGACGCTCGCCAATCTCGACACTGAGGCCTGGACCTTGCCCAAGGCCGAGATGATACAGCTCCTGATCGAGGTGCCGCGCACGACGACAGAAAGTCTGCTGCCGAAGGCGATGCACCCCGCGTTGCCCTCCTACGTGGCTCTCGCCGTCACGAAATATCCGGAGAGCCCGGTCGGCCCGTTCAATCTCGCGGTGCTGCGTCTCGGCAGCCGGGCTGGCGCCCATCCCCGCGGCTTCCTGCTGGGGGCGATTGCGAGCAGCCCGGCCGCGGCAGAGGCGCTGCGCACGCGCTGGGGTTTCCCGGTCGAGGTCGGCGAAGTTAAATTCCTGCGCCGCCACGACCGCATCATCGGCACGGCGAAGAAGGACGGCCGGACGGTCCTCGACTGCGCCCTGGTCGATCCGCAGCCGGTGGCCGGCAGCGACGTGCAGTACATCAACTGGGTGACGGCAGCGAACGCGCCGCTCGACGGCCAAACCCAGCCGATGCTGATCCAGGTCGACCCCAAGTACACCTTCTACAAGGCCGAGCGCGGCAAGCCGCAGGTCTCGACCTTCGAGGCCGCGGCCTGGCATGCGCCCGACGTAACGCTCGCCGAGCCGATCATCGGCACCTGCTGCACCGTCGACACCGACCTGCCGCGGATCCGCTTCGTGATGGATCCGCTGAAGCCGGTGTTCCAGGGCACGCGCCGCATCCGGGAATCGCGGGCCGACGAATAGTCGGCCGGCCAATTCCTAGATCACGATCACGCCTTCGCCGCCGGCATAGAGCTTTTCGACCAGCGCCTTGCGGCGCTCAAGCGTTGCCCGCTGGTTGATATAGCCCTTGTCGGTCATCTCGTTGCCGTCGACCGAGGGCGGCTCGGCCATCAGCAGGACGCGCTTGGCCTGCATCGAGGAGCCGCCGGCTTCAGCGTTCATCTTCCCAAGCCCCGCCTTCAGGGTGCCGACCACGGCGGGATGCGCCAGCAGCTCGGCCGTGGTGAGCCGGGCTTCCGAATCTGCCGCGAGTTGACGGCAGGCGGCGATGTTGGGGAAACCCAGCAGGCCGACATACTCGCGGTCCTGACCGCAGACCACGGCATCCTGCAGCACCGGCGAGGCCGCAGCGATCGCTGCCGTGCGCAGGGTCCCGACCAGAACGAAGGTGCCGCTCATCAGCTTGAAGTCCTCGACCACGCGGCCATCGAAAATTAGGCCGAGACTCGGATCGCGGGCATCGACGAAGCGGCCTGCATCGCCGATCTTGTAGAAGCCCTCCTCATCGAGCATCTGCGCCGTGAGGTCGGGCTGCTTGTGGTAGCCCGGCGTCACGATCACGCTCTTGAGGCGCAGTTCGTAGCGGCCCTCCTCGCCGGTCGGCACCATCTTGAGCTGCACACCGGGAAACGGCAGCCCGACCAGGCCGACGCGTTCCGAGGCCCAATGCACCGTGGTTGCGGTCGGCGACGTCTCGGTCGACCCCCAGCCGGTGACGAAGGGCAGCCGATAGCCAGTATATTTTACGGCCAGCGCTTCCATGCGCTGATAGAGGTCGTCCGGCAGGGTGGCGCCGCCATAGGCGAGAGAGTTCAGGTTCTTGAAGAAGCGTTTGGCCAATGCGTCGTCGTTCTCCAGCGCCGTCGCCAGCATCGCGTAGCCCGCCGGCACGTTGGCGAAATACGTCGGCGAAACCTCGCGGAGATTGCGTAACGTCTCCTCGAACAGGCCGGGCAACGGCTTGCCGTCGTCGATATAGGTAGTGCCGCCGTCGGCCAGATTGCCCTGGAAGGTCGCGTTGCCGCCCATCGTGTGGTTCCACGGCAGCCAGTCGAGCATCACGGCCGGCGGATCGCTGGCCTTTCGGGTGCGCGACATCTGGCCCATCGCCAGATTGGCGCACATCATCTCCTGGGTGTTGATGACGGCCTTGGGCATGCCGGTGCTGCCCGACGTAAATAGGAACTTGCCTGTCGTCTTTGGCTCGATCCGCTCGATCGACGCCGCCACGGCCGCGGTTGGCCGGGTGGCGACCAGTTCGCTCCACGGCAGCGACTGCATCTTGGGCGGCGCCTTGTCGACATGAACCAGCAGCACGCCCTCGAGATCGAGGGCGGCCAGCGCGCGGGCATAGATTTCTCCGTTCTGCACGAAGATCAGGCCCGGCTTGATCAGATCGAAGACGTAACGGAGCTTGGCGTGATCCTGGCTCATCACCGAATAGGCCGGCGACACCGGCGCGACCGGCGTCCGCGCCTGCATCGCTGCCATGGTCAGCAACGCGAACTCGATGGAGTTCGACGACAGGATCATCACCGGCTTATCCGGCCCGAAACCGCGATCGAGCAGCGCCTGCGTCACCGCATCGACCTGCTTCTTGGCTTCGGCATAGGTGACCTTCAGCCACTCCCGATCGGGACCGCGACGCTGCGCCAGCCAAACCCGATCCGGCGCCTCGGCCGCCCAGCGGGCAAGGAAAGCGGGTACGTGCTTCTCGTAGGGCTTCAGCTTATGGTTCGACTGCAGCACGATCGTGCCGTCGGCCCGTCGCTCCACCTTCACGTCGCGGCTGAGAAAGTCGATGGGCTTGAACGGTGCTTGCATAATGCTGTCCAACACGCTTCTCCCTAAATCGTCATTAAAGACGATTTAGGGATGCGATGGCGCCATCAGCAAGAGGCATCGTCGCCCGGACGGGCAAGCGGCTCGCTATTCGCGCTGGATCAGCGCCAGCACCTGCTCGAACGCCTGGTCGGCCAGGGCCCGCATCTCGTCGTCGGTGCGGTCCTGGATGGGATGCGGGACGTAGACGACGCCGGGCTCGAAGCCGAGCGACTGGGCCTGCGCCTCGCTTGCTTCAACGAACACGGAAGAAGCGACGTAGCCGCCGGGAATACCTTTGTCGTCGAGGGTCTTGATGTCGTGCAGACTGCACGATGTGCAGGACCCTCAATCAGCGAGGCCTTCGATCACCAGATCGACCTCGCTGGCGATCTTCTGCGAGAGGTCGTTGGGCGCAGGCCGCGTAAAGGTGGGCTTCTTGTAGCGTTTCACCGCCACGCCTTTTTCCGTCAGCCGCTGTTCGATGCGGTCGAGGAAGATGTTGCCGCGCGGCTTGGAGATATCGAGAAGGCCCACGGTCAAGCCGGAGATCTTGTCGGGCGGCGCCTTGCGTGCACGCCGTATGGGCGAAATTTCCGATGTCGGGTCGAGCAGTTCCATCCTGTTTCCTCCTCAATCCTTGATGGCAACGGTGACCGGCGTGCTGCCGACCGGCCCCGAGGCGCCCCAGCCGGCAATCACGGCCGAGAACATGCCGGCATCGCCACCGGCGCGCACGATCAGCAGTCCGCCCTTGCGGAACTTCGGAATGGTCTTGCGCTCGCCCAGCGCCGCGGCCGGTATACCTTCGGCGATACCGCCTGCACCGCGGACAATCTCTTCCGCCGGCAGTTCGAGCAGCGAGTCGAGTTCCTGGCGCAGTCGCGCCTTGTCCCAGCCCGCGGCCTTGAAGGTGCGCTCGTGTTCGGGGCTCACCACCAGGATGGCATCGGCGCCCTGGGCCAGCTTCCAATGATTTACGCCGCGCAGGCTAAGGGCAAAGGTGCGCGCCAGCGACTCCGGCGTGCGCGATTGCTGATCGACGACGCCATGCACCCCGTCGCCCGCGAACAGGGTCACGGTATTGCTGCCCCTGGCGAAGCCGCGTTCGACCGACAGCGACTCCCAGTACGAACCCGCCTCGTCCTCGGCGAAACAGAAGGTGTACTTGCCCGGCGTTCCCAGGGTCGAGCGGTCCACACCCTGCGGTCGGCCACCGCCGACATTGCGCACGCAGAGCTGCAACGCGCGGCCGATAGTGGCATTGGCCCGGTTGCCCTGGCCCAGCGCGTTGCCGCGGCCGTTCATGCCGATGGCCCGGGCGATCGGCCCGTTCACGATCACGATGGGCCCGCAGAACATGGTGGTCGCCAGCACGCCATGCATGTTGAAGGGCTCGGACAGGGCAGCTTCGACCGCGCCGATCACCACCGGCATGTACTCCGGCGCGCAGCCTGCCATGACAGCATTGATGGCAACCTTCTCGACCGTGATCGGCTGCAAGTCGGGCGGCAGCAGGCCCAGTACTTCCTTGGGATCGCGGCTGGTGCCCTTCAGCATGCGATGCACGCGCAGCCGCGTCGGCGGCACCGTCGGCAATCCGTCCGACCAGCCGCGCGAGTACATGGCCTCGAATTCGTCCTCGTGCTCGCCGACCACCACGCGCCGCGCCTGGAACGGCACGTCGCCGTACTTGATCTCGAGTTCGTCGACGATGCCGGGTTCGACCGATTTGGAGCCGCAGCCCGGCCGCCACGCCGGCAACCCCTCACCCAGCGAATTGACGCCGGTGAGAGCCCGCCACTCGTCGCGCTGCCAGCCGACCACACGCTCGACCTCGCGGCCCGCTTCGATGCGGATCAGGGTCGGCACGGTTTCGATGCCCAGCCGGAAGGAGACTTCCAGCGCCCGGTCGTCGCGCACGCCGGCCACGCCTTCGGGGAAGGTCGGATCGTCCTGGCTGTAGACTGCAAGCGGCCGCGCCCCGGCGGCCAGTTCGCGCACCACCGGCTGCACCAGCTCGCAAGTCTGGCAGTCGCGCTTGGCGACCAGCACGAAGCCCTCGTTCATCCCGACAAGGTTCACCGGCATTCTCCCTCAGGGGCGGATATTAGCCGGTCTGAGACGTCATGCACTCGCGGTGAGAATCGGCGTCGTCCGCAATCCGAAACCGCGACAACTGCGGCGTCGTGGGCGGGGTCTCCGACCTGAATGCCCGTTCACATTGGCGGCGTTTTCGGCCAGAGTGCGCCGCAGCACAAAGGGAGAAAGAGCGATGGATTTCGAATATTCGGATCGCACCAAGGCGCTTCTGGAGAAGCTCAACAAGTTCATGGACGAGGTCATCTATCCGGCCGAGCCCGTCTACGAAGAGCAGATGGAGAAGGCCAAGGATCGCTGGCAGCTCCCGCCGATCATCGAGGAATGCAAGGCTGAGGCGAAGAAGCGCGGCCTATGGAACATGTTCCTGCCGGCCGACCGCGATTCCGGCGATACCCACGGCACGATGGGCCTTTCCAACCTGGAATACGCGCCGATCTGCGAAGTCCTGGGCCGCTCCTCGATCGCGTCGGAATCGACCAACTGCTCCGCGCCCGACACCGGCAACATGGAAGTGTTCGCCCGCTACGGCTCGAAGGAGCACAAGGAGAAGTGGCTGAAGCCGCTGCTGAACGGCGAGATCCGTTCCTGCTTCGCCATGACCGAACCGGCGGTGGCCTCGTCCGACGCCCGCAACGTCGAGTGCCGCATCGAGAGCGACGGCAACGACTATGTCATCAACGGCCGCAAGTGGTGGTCGTCGGGCATGGGCGATCCGCGCTGCCAGGTCATCATCCTGATGGGCAAGAGCGATCCCAACGCGCCGGCCTACCGCCAGCAGTCGATGATCGTCGTGCCGCGCGACGCCAAGGGCATCAAGATCGTCAAGATGCTGCACGTGTTCGGCTACGACGATGCCCCGCACGGCCACGCCGAAGTGGTCTACGACAACGTGCGCGTGCCGAAGTCGGCCATCCTGCTGGGTGAAGGCCGCGGCTTCGAGATCGCCCAGGGCCGCCTCGGTCCGGGCCGTATCCATCACTGCATGCGCGCCATCGGCGTTGCCGAGCGTGCGCTCGAAATGGCGATCAAGCGCGCCAAGAGCCGCGTCGCCTTCGGCCAGCGCATCTCGGAGATGGGCGTCACCAAGGCCCATGTCGCCGACATGCGCATGGAGATCGACATGGCCCGCCTGCTGGTCCTCAAGGCCGCTTGGGCGATGGACAAGTACGGCAACAAGGAAGCCCGCCAGCAGATCGCGATGATCAAGGTGGCGGTGCCGAACATCACCTCCAAGGTGGTGGACCGCTGCCTGCAGCTCCACGGCGCCGGCGGCGTCAGCCAGGTCTTCAAGCTGGCCAGCATGTACGCCCACCAGCGCACGCTGCGCCTGGCCGACGGTCCGGACGAGGTTCATCGCGACCAGGTCGGCCGCCTCGAGATCTCGAAGTACAACTAAGCCGTCGCTTGACGGAGACAAACGGGGCGCGATCCTTCGGGGTCGCGCCCTTTTTGTTGTCCGGAGGGACTGCCGTGGAAAATGCGCCGAGCAACCGACATGTCAGCGATCACCTTGCCAACGAGCGGACGTTCCTCGCCTGGATACGGACATCGATCGCCGTGATGACGCTCGGCGTCGCGATCAACCGCTTCAGCCTCTTTCTCGTGGAAATCCATCAGGTCGTGCCGGAAGTGCGCCAGATCACCAACCGCCATGTCGAGAAGCTGGGGATCGGACTCGTCATCCTGGGCATCGCGATGCTTTGCGGCGCGATCGGGCACTATCTGCATGTCGGCCGGATGATCGAAAGCGGCAGCTATCGCCCAGCCAACCGCCTCGTCGTGGGCACGGCGATCCTCTTCATCCTCATGGGCGGAACCGCCCTCGCCTGGCTGTTCTAGACCGGGCTCAATTCGGCGTGGGCGGCGATTGCGGCGCCGCCGGCGGTCCTTCGGGCATGGTGAGCAATTCACTTTCGGGCGCGCCGGCCTCGTAGGCCTGAACCAGCGCCTCCGGATCGAAGGCGACGCCGATCGGATTCTTCTTGAATTCGGCCGTCTGGAAATAGGCCGCCGTCGCTTCCTTCGTCGCGTAACGGTCGACCTGCAGTTCGACGCCATTGCCGTCGGGATCGCGATAGTAGATCGACACGGTCGGGCCGTGATGAATGCAGCGCGATGGTTCGATGCCGAGCCCCTTCACACGACGATAGGTCGAAAGCAGCGCCCCGATATCGACCATGGTGTAGGCGACGTGGGCGAGGCCGGCCGTCTTCGCATCGGGCGCCGTGAGGCCCGCGAGGTTCACGATGCCCAGCCGGTGATGCTCGTCGTCGTAGGTCAGGAAGCAGATATAGTCGGTGCGCTGGACCACGTGCATGTTCAGCACCGTCGAATACCAATCGATCATCGGCTGGATGTTCGAGGAGCGCAGCACGAAGTGGGCGAACAGGATGGGAGTCGCCGGCTTCGGATCGAGCGTGCGGCGCGCGCGCGACGACGTTTCGAGCATTGTGTCCATGGGAGGTCCCTCCAGACAATCAGTCTAGGCTGCCGTCCGCCGGAGCGGCACCCTCTTGCATTTCAACTAACTGACTGGTAAGTTAGTTAAATGAAGCCGGTCAAGCAGCGTCGCGCCCCGGCCGAACGGCCGCAGGAAATATTGAATGCCGCCCTCGCCCAATTCGTCGAAACGGGCTTCGCAGGGACGCGGCTGGACGATGTCGCCCGACGGGCCGGCCTCAGCAAGGCGGCGATCTATCTCTACTTCGACGACAAGCTCTCCCTCTTCCAGGGCGTCATCCGGCAAGCCATCACGGCCAACCTCATGACGGTGGAAACGATGCTGGCCGCCCATCGCGGCCCCGTGGCCGACCTGCTGCCTCGCATCCTGGAGTTCATGGCCGGACGCATCGAGGACACGTCCGCGGCCTCGATCGCCAAGCTGGTGATCGCCGAATCCCGCGCCTTCCCCGAGATCGGCCATTTCTACCTCAAGGAAGTGATCGGCCGCGGCCTGCCCCTTCTCGAAGGGTTGATCTCGCGTGGCATCGCGCAAGGCGAGTTTCGCAAGGTCGACCCGGCGATGACGGTGCGTTCTCTGATGGGAGCCCTGTTGCTCGCCGGCCTGTGGCGCACGGTGTTCGAGCCGATTGGCGCGGAGAAACTCGATGTGCGGGCGATGGCCCGCCATCATGCCGACCTGATGTTGCACGCGTTGCGCCCCGCTCCGGAGGCTTGATCATGAAACGCGCGCCCTTCGTCGTGATCGCAGTACTGCTCGCCGCCATGCTCGTGTCCTATGTCGTCTGGGGCGAGCGCATGCTTGCTCTCCTTGGCATCGGCTCCGACACATCGACCTATCTCGGCTATGTCGAAGGCGAGACCAGCCTGATCGCGCCGCCCATCGCCGGACGGCTGCTCGAACGGCCGGTCGACCGCGGCAGCAGCGTGAAGAAAGGCGACCGGCTGTTCGTGATCGACCCCGTGGTCGCCAGGGCCGAGGTCGCACGTGCCGAAGCAGCACTCGCCGAAGCTACGGCGCGCTACGAGAACATGCTGACCGGCAAGCGGCAGGAAGAGCAGGACGTCGTCCGGGGCCAACGCCGAGAGGTCGAAGCGTCGCTGGCCCTGGCCGAGATCGAGCTCAAGCGTCAGGCACAGCTTCTCGAACGCGCCTACACGACGCGCCAGGCCTACGACCAGGCCGACGCCCAGGTGCGCCAGCTCCGTTCGCGTGCCGCGTCGCTCGCCGCGCAGGAGAAGGTCGGCGACCTCGCCGCACGCCCCGACGAGATCGATGCCGCCAGAGCGCTGGTTGTCCAAAACCAGGCCAACGTCGACCAGGCGAAGAAGAAGCTCGACGATCTGATGCCCGTCGCGCCCGAGGATGCGCTGGTCGAGAACACCTTCTTCAACGTCGGCGAATGGGTGCCGGCCGGATCGCCTGTCATCTCCCTGCTGCCGGACTTCCGGGTGAAACTGCGCTTCTTTGTACCCGAAGAGGATGTGGCGCGGGCCCGCCCCGGCAACGAGGTGTCCTTTACCTGCGATTCCTGCCCATCCGGCCTCAAGGCCACGATTATCTATGTTTCGCCGCGCGCCGAGTACACACCACCCGTCATCTATTCCCAAAGCGCCCGGACCAAGCTCGTGTTCCTGGTCGAAGCGCGCCCCACGAAGCCGGCGATGCCCCTGCAGCCCGGCCTTCCCGTCGCCGTCGAGTCATTCGGAACGGCGCCATGACACTGGCGATCGACGTCCACGATCTGGTGAAGCGCTACGGCAAGCGCACCGTCGTCGATCGCTTCAGTCTCGCCGTCGAACGGGGCCGCATCTGCGGCTTCCTCGGACCGAACGGTTCGGGCAAGACCACGACCCTGCGCATGATCTGCGGTCTGCTGACCCCCGACGCCGGAGGCGGCACGTGCCTGGGTCACGACCTCGTTCACGACCGCGAGGCGATCAAGCGCCTGACCGGCTACATGACCCAGCGCTTCGGTCTCTACGAGGATCTCACCATTCGCGAAAACCTCGAATTCGTCGGTCGCGTCTATGGGCTCGACCGGCTGAAAGCCCGCGTCGACCAATCGCTGGAACAGTTGGGGCTGACGACACGCCAGAGCCAACTGGCCGGATCGCTGTCCGGCGGCTGGAAGCAACGCCTGGCCCTCGCGGCCTGCGTCTTGCACGAGCCCAAGCTGCTGCTGCTCGACGAACCGACCGCTGGGGTTGATCCCAAGGCGCGCCGCGCGTTCTGGGACGAAATTCACACCTATGCCGCCGAAGGCATGACGGTGCTGGTGTCGACGCACTACATGGACGAAGCCGAGCGCTGTCACGAGATCGCCTACATCGCCTATGGCGAACTGATGGCGCGCGGCACGGCCGAGGACATTATCCGGCAATCCGGGCTGTTCGCGTACATAGCGACCGGGCCGGGCGCGGATCGGCTTGCCCTCAAGTTGCGTGACGAACCGGGCGTGACCGCCGCGGCCGCGTTCGGGACGACGCTCCATGTCTGCGGCCCCGACCGCGTCGATCTCAAACATGCCATAGAACCCTTCCGTAGCGATCCCAACCTCGTCTGGCAGGAGGCCGAACCGACACTGGAGGACATTTTCATCCACCTCATGGGACAGGCACGCGACAACGCACCTGGTGCAAAGGCCTGATCATGTGGCGCGGCGCCTGGAAGCGGCTTGCGGCCATCATCGTGAAGGAGGTGCTCCAGCTCCGCCGCGACCGCCTCACTTTCGCGATGATGTTCGGCATGCCGATCATGCAGCTCCTGTTGTTCGGCTACGCAATCGACACCGACCCGCACCGCCTGCCGACCGCCGTCATCGCTGCCGACCAGAGCCAGATCACGCGCACCGTTCTGTCGGCGCTCGCCAACACCGGCTACATGAAATTCACACACCGGCCGAAAAGCAACGACGAGGCAAGCGCGCTCCTGCAACAGGGCGACGTGCAATTCGTCGTAACCATCCCCTCGGACTTCACGCGCCGGCTGGTCCGCGGCGAGCGCGCGCAGGTCCTGATCGACGCCGACGCGACCGATCCTCTGGCTACGGCCAACCCGCTGGCCGCCGCCGGGCGTGCAATCAACCAGGCACTGTCCGCCCACGATTTCGTCGGTCCGCTGAGCAGCCTGCGCACCAAGCCCGACGCGGTCGAGCTGGTGGTGCAGCGCCGGTACAATCCGGAGGGCAAGTCGCGGCTCAACGTCGTGCCCGGCCTACTTGCCGTGATCCTCACCATGACCATGGTGATGATGACGGCGCTCGCCGTCACCCGCGAACGCGAGCGCGGCACCATGGAGAACCTGCTCGCCATGCCGGTGCGGCCGCTCGAGGTCATGGTCGGCAAGATCGTGCCCTACATCGTGATCGGCGCGGTGCAGGTTGCCGTCATCCTGATCGTTTCGCGCCTGCTCTTCGACGTGGCGATCGAGGGCAGCGTCGCCCTGCTCTCGATCGGAACGGCGCTCTTCATCACCGTGAACCTGGCCATCGGCTTCACCATCTCGACGCTGACGCAGAACCAGCTCCAGGCCATGCAGGCTTCGTTCTTCATGATGCTACCGTCGATCCTACTGTCGGGCTTCGTGTTTCCCTTCCGCGGCATGCCGGTCTGGGCGCAATGGATCGGCGAGGCGCTGCCCGCCACTCATTTCATGCGGGTCGTTCGGGGAGTCATGTTGAAGGGCGCCGGCTTCGACGACATCGCGACCGAGCTCGCCGCCCTGCTGGCCATGCTGTTGCTGGTCTCGATCCTGGCGATCAGCCGCTACCGGGTAACGCTGGACTGACCTGCAAAACCTGTGGGTTGACCGGCGTTCGCGGCGCAGGCAAGCCGGTTGCCCGATGTCTGCTCCCGTCGTCGACGCTCCCGACTCGCTATCTCGGTTCATCCCGTCGCGCACGGTCCGTGGCTTCGTCGTGGCCGTGGTGTCCGGCATCTTCTTCACGCTGCTCAACACCTCGGTGAAGGAGCTGGCGACCGAACTGCCGCCGCTCCTCGTCTCGTGGGGACGCTGGCTGGCCGGTGTCGTCGTCATTGCGCCGGCGATGCTGTGGTACGGCGGTATCGCAGGTCTGGCGACGCGTGATTTCAAGCTGCACTGCTTTCGCGGCGTGTTCCATACCTCCGGCTACGCCCTGTGGTACGAGGCCGTCGTCTGGCTGCCGCTCGCCACCATGGCGGCGCTGGGCTTCACCGGTCCGATCTTCGTGACACTGGGCGCCGTGCTCTTTCTCGGCGAGAAGGTCCATGCCCGCCGCTGGACGGCCGTCGCCATCGGCTTCCTCGGGATGCTCGTCATCGTCCGCCCCGGTCTGGCCGATGCCAACGCCGGCATATGGCTGATGCTGGGGGCGGTGCCGCTGATCGCCGGCTCGAACCTCGTCGCCAAGGCGGTGTCGGGCCGCGACAGTCCCGCCCTGGTCGTCTTCTGGCAAACGATGATCGCCACGATCTGCTTTGCGCCCTTCGGGCTGTGGTTCTGGCAGACGCCGACCCTGACCCAGCTCCTGCTGTTCCTGGCCGCCGGCTTCTTCGGCACCATGGGCTACTTCTTCCTCACCTGGGCCTACCGCCTCCTCGACATTTCCGCCCTGCAACCCATCACCTTCCTGGGCATCGTCTGGGCTGCCTTGATGGACGTGGCAGTCTGGGGCAAGACCTCCGACGTCTGGACCTTCGTCGGCGCCGCGATCATCGTGGCCGCCACGACCTACATCGCTCATCGGGAAGCTGTTTCGGGAGGAAAGAAGAAATGACGGATCGTCTGGCCGGCAAGGTGGCTTTGATCACGGGTGCCGCATCGGGTCTCGGCGCCAACGCCGCCGCGCTGATGGTGCAGGAAGGCGCCAAGGTCGTCGTTGCCGATATCGCCCAGGACCGCGGTAAGGCCATGGCCGACAAGCTGGGCTCCTCGGGTCATTTCGTGAAGCTCGACGTCACGAGCGAAGACAACTGGAAGGCCGCGATCCGGGAAACCGTCGACAAGTTCGGTGCCCTGCACGTGCTGGTGAACTCCGCCGGCATCGGCCTCAGCAAGACCGTCGAGGAGATCGAACTTGCGGAGTGGCGCAAGGTCCATGCCATCGACCTCGACGGCGTCTTCCTCGGCTGCAAGCACGGCGTCGCCGAGATCAAGAAGCATACCGGCCGGCTCGGCGGCTCGATCATCAACATCTCGTCGATCTCCGGCATCATCGCCGGCGCCAACATGGCGGCCTACAACTCGGCCAAGGCCGGCGTGCGCCTCCTCAGCAAGTCGGTGGCGCTGCATTGCGCCAAGTCGGGCTACAACATCCGCTGCAATTCGGTCCATCCCACCTTCATCGACACACCGATCCTCGACAAGTATCGCGACCGCTTCGGCCAGGACCTGATGCAGCAAAAGCTCGGCAAGCAGGTCCCGATCGGCCGCCTCGGCCGGCCCGAGGAAGTGGGCTGGGCGCTCGTCTTCCTCGCCTCCGACGAATCGAGCTTCATGACCGGCTCAGAAGTCGTGATCGACGGCGGCATCTCGGCGATGTGAGGAAGGGCCATGCTCCTCTCCCTTAACGGCCACAAGATCTACTTCGACCTCGCTGGCCCCCAGAACGCGCCGGTGGTCTGCTTCACCCATTCGCTGGCGGCCGATGGCGGCATGTGGAACGAGCAGCTCGTGCCGCTGCTGGCCGCCGGCTATCGCGTCCTGCGGCTGGATATGCGCGGCCACGGCGGCAGCCAGCCGGTCGACGGCGACTACACGATGGACGCGCTGGCGGCCGACGTGAAAGCCGCGCTCGATTTCCTGGGGATCGCCAGGGTGCATTACATCGGCCTGTCGATCGGCGGCATGATCGGCCAGGGCTTTGCACTGGCCTACCCCGACCGGCTGAAGTCGCTGATGCTCTGCGACACACATCCTTCCTCGCCCGACGACTCGGCAGGCCTCTGGGATCAACGCAAGGCAGCGGTTCGCAAGGGCGGTACAGCGCTGCTGGCCGACGGCAACATGGAGCGCTGGTTCACGGCCGAGTTCAAAGGCGCGAACCCGCAGCGCTGGAAGGAAATCCATTCGACGATCTGTGGCACGTCGAGCGCAGGCTTCCTGGGCTGCGCGGCGGCCATCCAGAACTTCGACTATCTCGACCGGCTCGCCACCATCAAGGTGCCGACGCTTGTCGTCTGCGGCGACGACGATCAAGCGACGCCGCCGGACCGCAACAGGCTGATCGCGTCCAAGATCCCGGGCGCGCGTTACGAAGACATCGCCAAGGCGCGCCATCTGCCGAATGTCGAGCGGCCGGAACAGTTCAACCCGATCATGATGCAGTGGCTAGGACTCAACAGGTAACACCATGGAATTCGCCTTCACCGAAGACCAGCTCGCCATCAAGGACAGCGTGGCCAAGCTCTGTGCCCAGTTCGACGACAAGTACTGGCTGAAGAAGGACAAGGAAGGCGGCTTCCCCAACGACTTCTACAAGGCGATGGCCGATGCCGGCTGGCTGGGCATCGCCATGCCGGAGGAATATGGCGGCTCCGGCCTCGGCATCACCGAAGCGGCGCTGGTCATGCAGACGGTGGCGGAGTCGGGCGCGGCGCTGCAAGGCGCATCGGCGATCCATCTCAACATCTTCGGGCCGAACCCGATCGTGGTGTTCGGCACGGAGGAGCAGAAGAAGCGCATCCTCCCGGATATCATCGCGGGCAAGGTCAAGGGCTGCTTCGCGGTCACCGAGCCCGACGCCGGGCTCAACACCACGGCGCTCGACACCAAGGCCGAACGCGACGGCAACGGCTACATCGTGCACGGCAAGAAGACCTTCACGACGACCGCCTCGGTCGCCGACAAGATGCTGCTGATCGCGCGCACCACGCCCAAGGAGAAGTGCAAGAAACCGACCGACGGGCTGTCGCTCTTCTACACTGACCTCGACCGCTCGAAGGTCGAAGTCACCGAAATCGACAAGATGGGCCGCAAGGCGATCGACACCAACCAGGTGTTCATCGACGGCCTGAAGGTGCCGCTGGAAGACCGCATCGGCGAGGAAGGCAAAGGCTTCCATTACCTCCTGCACGGGCTGAACCCCGAGCGCGTGCTGATCGGCGCGGAGGCGATCGGCATCGGCAAGGCCGCCCTGGCGCGGGCGACGCAGTATGCCAAGGAGCGTGTCGTGTTCGGCCGGCCCATCGGCAAGAACCAGGCGATCCAGCACCCGCTGGCCGAGAGCTGGATGGCCCTCGAAGCCGCCAACCTGATGGCCTTCAAGGCCGCCTGGCTCTACGACAACGGCAAGGATTGCGGTGCCGAGGCGAACTCGGCCAAGTATCTCGGCGCGCGTGCGGCCTACGACGCCTGCGAACGGGCGATCCTGACGCACGGCGGCTACGGCTACGCCAAGGAATTCCACGTCGAACGCTTCCTGCGCGAAGTCATGATCGCGCGCATCGCGCCGGTGAGCGAACAGCTCATCCTCTGCTATGTCGCCGAGCGCGTGCTGGGCCTGCCCAAGAGCTACTGAACGCGGGCCGAGCGCTCGATCTCGCGGCCGAGCTCGCGCAGGTTCTGCCGCAACTGCTCGAGCGCAAAACTCAGCGCAAAGAAGCGGCCAACCATGTCGTCGGACAGGCCACGTGTCAGCCCCTCGCCGCGCAGGGCGGCGATCTCCGCGGCGGCGGCGACGAACGCCGCCTCCAGGCGATCGGCGGAAGGCGCCGGGCGGCGGGCCAGCAGCTCGATGCTTGCAGCCCGGAGATATTCGCCGCCGGCGCGGCCGACCTCGACAAGCTTGGGCGTGAGCCGGGCCTGCAGGGGTTCGGGCAATGGATCGCCGCGCACGATGCGGCGGACGGTAACCACGTCGTGACGCAGGCGCGCCAGCGTCTGGCGCAACGGGCGAACATCGGGTTCACCAGAAAGTCGGGCGGCGCGTTCTCGCTCGCCCTCATCGGCACTCACTGTCAAGTCGCTGAGTGCCTGACCGATGCGGTCGTAGAGCCGCCGCAGTTCCTCGGCTTCGGTGTCAGCCATCGGCCCCGGCAGCAGACGCCCAAGCACCCTGGCCAGCAGGTCGAGCACGCGGGCCGCCTCCTGTCGGGCCAGCCGGTGGCCGCCTGCCGGCAGGACGAGGAAGGACACCAAAAACCCCACGATCACACCCAGCGATACTTCGAGTACGCGATAGACGGCGGTGGCGAGGGGGCCACTCGTATGAGCGATGGCCGGCATCAGCACGATGATGATCGACGCGACCGGCACGGCGTTGAGATTGCGCTTGAGTGCGGCCAGCAGCGCCAGCGGCGCCACCGCCAGGAAGAGAACGAGGAGGAGCGACCATTCGCTTTGATGCGGAATCAGGATGGCCAGTGCGCCGCCGTAGATCGTGCCGGCAACCGTGCCCAGCATGTAGTCGATCGAAGCCTTGAGGGAACGACCGACACTCATCTGCGTCACGATCATGGCCGTCAGCACCGTCCAGAGCGGCAGCGGCAGGTCGAGCGCCTGGGCCAGGAGGAGGCTCAGGATCGCGGCCAGGGTCATCCGCAGGGTGAGCGCCAGTTGCACACGATAGGCGCGCGTACGGGCGCGCAACCAGCGCCGAAGGACCTCAAGGCGGGACAAATTCATTCCCGACAAGGAACCACGTCACGAATGCGGCGGAAAGTGGACAAGGGCAACCGCCCCCTTGCCGGCGCGTTCCTTAAGGACCACTTTCAATTCATCAGCGTGGAGGAGTCCATGACTCGCACCCACCACTGGGCGGGCCTCGCCCTCGGCAGCACCCTTCTCGTCGCGTTGGCGGTTTCGATTGTGCCGTCGACGCCACCTGCTTCGGCCCAAAGTCAGGCGGATCGCATCTGCTTGGGGCAAGGCATTGGGTCTTCGTCGGCCGGCTATGAGTATTGCCTGTCGCGGGCTACACGTGCACTCGAATGGGGCAAACCGGAACTGGCCTATTCGCTGGCACGCATGACAGCCGATTCACGTGACGCTTGCATGTCCTATGGCCTGGCGCCGACCACCACCGACTACCGGGCGTGCCTGGAGCGCGAGACGCATGCGCGCAGTCAAGTCATCTACAGCGACGAACCGCAGTACGAGCACCAGATCGCCACCCCGTAAGACGCGACTGGCGCCCCATGTCGGTCAGAACTTTATGCTGAGGTTGCCGCGGACGGATTGATCGAGCGCGCCGGCGCCGAACTGCCCGCCATAGGAGATCCCGAGCGTGGCATTGGGGGCGAGGCGGAAGTCGAAGCCCGCGTCAACGACGGCAGCGTCTTGTGCGATCGGCACGCCCAGTATGGTGAATGTTCCGCCGCCCGCAAAGGCGAAGAGCGCGGCGGGGGTCGTGTCGCCGAAGGCATGCCGCCAGCCGGCACTGGCCTTTGCGGTGGCCTCGACACTACCCAACGTAAAGCCGGTCGACGCACGTATTCCCAGCGTGGTGAAGGTGGCGCTGCTGACCGATCCCCAACTCGTCAAAGCGGCTGCTCCGCCCGTCTCGCTAAAACCGTCGGTCCGCAGGCTAACATAACCCGCATTGGCGAAAGGCTCGAAGGAAGCCCCGCCCATCCGCAGGCCATAGCCCAGCTCGCCGAACACCTGGGTGGTACCGGCCGTGTAGCTGCCCTTGGCCGTGTCGGCGAAGCCGGGGAAGACAACAGAGCGGCTGGTCGAGAGCGCATGCCACGTATGGGCAACGCCCAGGCGAACAGCGAGATCGCCCCATTGCGTGCCGCCATAGAGGCCGAGATGAAAGTTGTCGCTGGTGCCGGAAGAGTTGCGGTCGCTGACCTGAAAGCTCGATCGGCTGTAGCCGACAAGAAGGCCTGCGCGCGCTTTGTCCTCCATGACCGGAACATCGGCGCCCAGATAGAAGCCACCCGTATCGCGCCACAGAGCGGCGGCATTACCATTGCTGTTCCAGCGCCCCCAGGACCCAAAGGCGCGTGTCCAGAAAGTCACGCGATCGATGGTGGCGCACGACGTCGCCGCCTCGCACTCGGTCTGACCCGCTGTCGATGCCAGCGCCGTCCCCGGGTTGCCGGATGTACTGCGCAGGCGGCCGAATGCGGCGTCGCGCACGAACTGGCTGTCGGAGATCAGGACGCTCTTGATCGAGGCATGGACCTCGCCCGAGAGCTGATCGAAGGCATACTGGGCCACGGCATCGCTCGGAAGGGCGAGGATGGCCGACGAAAGCGAACCCGATGTCGGCAGCGTCCCGAGACCGGCCGCTGTATTGAGCTGGTTCGATGTCTGGGCGGCCGCCGTGAAGGAGCGAGTCTGCAGCACGTCGACATAGACATTGTTGGGATCGTAGGCCGCGACGAAGCCCACGAACGCCGTCAGCTGGGTGTCGCCCGTGAGTACGTAAGTCCCGGAGAGACCGCCGTTCGCCGTCAGCACCGTGTAGCGCGTGCCGAGCACGTAGGGTCCGCCGTCCGCCTTGACGACCTGCAGTGCCGCGCCGTCGATGAGTTGGCCGACGCCGGTCACGTTGATGCGGTCGCCCGTCCCGTTGGAGGCAAGCTCGACCTGATAGACCGAACCGGGCGCCTGGCCGAAGTTGCCGGCGGTCAGCGTGCCGATCGATGCAAAGCCGGGCGCCACCGTGCCGCCGGGATGGATGCCGACATCGCCGAGTGTTCCCGTACCTCCCAGCACACCACCCGACACGGTGATGTTCGACCCGGCGAGCGAGCCGTTCACGATGAGCTGCCCGCCGCTTACCCTGGTGTTTCCGGTGAACCCGCCGGAGTTCCCGGTCAGGATCGTCGTGCCGGCGATCTGATCGATCCTGCCGTCGCCGATCATGACCGGCGCAAAGGCGTAGCCTGCACTGGTGTGATTGAAGATGACCCTGCCATCCCCCGCACCGAACTGGATGATCGCTGCCGCCACCGTCCCGGGCGCCGCGGCCGCATCGCCCGCGGCCGCACCGATATTGAGGGCGCCCGTAGACTGGGCATCCACGGCAATGGCGAAGCTGCCCGCCGCGGAGAGTGCCCCGCCGTTGCGAACCGTCACGATGCCGTTGCCGAAGTTGCCGATCGTGACGACGTCGCTGCTGGTCCAGGTCGAACCGGCGCCATCGATCGTCACGGTGCCGGACGAACCTTCACCCGAAGCGATCCGTCCGACGCCACTGATCACGACACCGCCGTTGCGAATATCGAGCGTGCCCTTGCCGGACCATCCGACCTCGAGCGCCTGCCCCACAAGCAAGGTCGACCCCAATCCGTCGACGGTCACGACGCCGGTGGCAATTTCCTGATCGCCGATCGTGAGATAGGTACCGGTCGACACGGTACCGCCGTTGACGACCCTCAAGGCGCCGCTGGCGGCGCTGGCGACAACCAGGCTGGTGTCTACGTGCCAGCCCGCCGAGTCGACGGTCACCGTCCCGGCCGAACCGGGCGAAAAGGCGATCCTGGCGGATTCGGTGGTAAGGGAGCCGAAGTTACGAACGATCAGGCTGCCTGTCGTGCCGACGTCGCGGGCAATGACCGTAAGGCCCGTCAGAGACACTGCCGGCCCGCCGTCGATGATGGGGCCCGGCGTATCGGAATTGACCCATGTGGGGCCGGTGGGAAGGATCGCCGGCGCCCAGTTCCCGGCCTTGAACCAGTCGTTGTCGATCGCTCCGGTCCAGACGCTCTGCGCCGATAGCGGGGCCGTCGTGGCCATGAGCGCCAATGCGGACACCGAGAGACGTAGCTTCCAACGATTGACCGACACTTGCACTCTCCCGACAACAAACCGGCGGGAGGCAATATCGGATGGCCGATGCCGCAGGCATCGCCCGATAGGGTGATGCGCGGCCAGAAGCCGGTCAGGCCTCGTCGTATCCCTCCGGCTGGCCCGTCCGGATCGGGGGCGTGAGTTCACGCATCAGCAACTGCAGCTGCCGCTGGTCGCGGGTGCCTGTCTTGTCGTAGACGACGCCGAGCTGCGTCTTCACGGTATGATCCGAGACGCCGCTTGCCCTGGCGATCTCGTTGCGCGTCATGCCTTCGGCTGCGAGGGCAGCGACCCGCTTTTCCGCAGCCGTCAGCCCGAACAGGGCCGCGATCGCCTCGATGGCCGGGATGGGATTGGTCCCGGGCGTCGCAATGAAGATCGCGGCTGTCGCCTGGGGAGACATGACCGCGTGATGGCGTTGCGCCAGCGGCAGCACATGGACGATCGACGGTCGGTCTGTCTTGACGAGCGGGACGCCGATTCCGACCGTTCCAAGGAGAACCTCGTCGCGGTTCCCGAGTTCCACGGCGTGCGCTATCGACGCCTGTGCCTGCGCATAGGCAATGGTCAGCCGGCCTTCGGTCTGCCGGATGAACGCTTCGTCCCGCAGGAGGACCTCGGCCGCCGTATTGGCGTAGAGGAGGCGCATGTCGCCCGTCACGATGAGGACGGGATGCGCCAGATTGTCGATCACTTCCTGGAAGATCCGGGATCTGCGCCGCTCCACCTCGAACAGGTCCGTGATGCTGACGGCGCGCCGGATGTGCGGCGCGAGCTGCGCCAGCCGCGCTTTGCTAGCCGGCGTCGCCGGCATGTCGTCGTGGGTGATGGTGGTAAGCGCGCCAACAAACTCGTTACGCTTCATCACAGCAAGATTGAAGCCCGTACGAAAGCGATTGGGCTGCATCCATTCCGTGTAGGTGCGGCTTGCGTACCAGACGTCACGACCATCGGGACCGTACAGATTGCACAGCGCATCGAAGTCGAGCGGAACGTCGAGTTCGAACTTGGGCAGGATCGAATAGAACGGCACGTGAGCCGCATAGGTCGAAACGAGCGGCTCGAGCACGATCGGATCGCCGTCAACCGCCGAGAAGCGCGCCGTCTTCCTCGCTGGATCCATGACGGCCAGCATGGTGAGGACGCTGTCCGTCATCTCCGTGATCTGGCCCAGAGCGGCTTGCCAGCGATCAGGCTCGGCAACGCAGTCGTAAAGAGTGCCGATGGCCTCCAACAGTTTCGAGTTGTCCGTCGCCGCCAAGGAAAAAACGCCTCCAACTACCGGGCCTTGCGACCGTCGGCTCTCGCGCTCGTTGATTATATTCGCGAGAGCGCAGCCGCACAGAGCGAATATGGGCAACCTGGGACGACAATTCAGTCTTTGGGGTAGCGCCTCTCGTATTCCTGCTCGATGTCGCCGAAGACGATCCAAAAGGCAGGCGGCGTCCGCCCATTGGCGCGTTCGACCAGTATGTCGAGATGCGTATGCCAGCCGCCGCTGACGTCGAGCATCTCCTCTCGGCTTGCCAGCCGGCGATGCGTCACCGTCAGCAGGACCTGGCTGCCTTGCGGCTTCAGCTCGAAGATCACTTCCGAGCTCTCCGGCCAGGTCATCGCCAGCAGGCGCGGCGGATCGATCTGCGTGATCTCGTGGTGGCTCTCGTGTCCCTTGGAGTCGAGGCTCTTGTACTTCTCCGGCGCCGGCGCTTGATGGGGCGAGAGATCGGCATGCTTGAAGGCAAGTTTGACCTTGCCGCCGACCTTGAGTTCCATCGGTCCGGGCGCCAGCCATTCGCCGCGCTTCTTCTCGTCCGTCAGAAATGCCCAGACCGTCTCGATCGGCCCCGGCAACAGCCGCTCGAAGCGCACTTCGGCAGGCGCGATGATCCGGCCGTAGCCGTCGGGTGCAGCCGTCATTTGCGACTCCTCCTCTTCTTCTGATGCGCGTGACGCAGCATCGCGGTTTCGAGATCGTCGAGGCGGGCCGTCCAGAAGCGCTGGTAGTAAGCGATCCAGCGGTCGGCTTGGGCCAGAGGCCCCGCCTCGATGCGGCAGCGATGGGTGCGGCCTTCGATGGTTCGGCTGAGAAGCCCGGCCTCTTCCAGCACCTTCACGTGCTTGGCCGCAGCTGCGAAGGACATGTCGAATGGCCGCGCCAGTTCGCCCACGCTGTGCTCACCGTCAGCCAGCTGACGCAGCATCGCGCGACGGGTTGGATCGGCGAGCGCATGAAACACGCGATCCAGGGCGGGTGTATTATATTCAACCATTGAGTTGAATATAATACACCACTCTCAATATTCAACCATTCAGTTGATTAAAGCTCAGATGCGGAAGGTGATCCTTCCGTCCTCTGCGATCGCCCAGGATGGGTTCCAGGCGATCTCCCAGGCGTGATCGTCGGGATCGGCGACATAGCCGCGGAAACCGCCGTGCGGCGGCTCATCGGCCGGCCGCAGAATCCGCCCGCCGGCGGCCGCCAGCCGATCGAGCACGGGCTGCACGTCTTTTTTGGCGGGAACGTTGTGTGCCAAGGCAAAGGCGCCGGGCCGCACCAAACCGGGACGTTGCATGTCTCCTTCGAGGTCCGATGTCGGCCAGAGGCCGAGCACCAACCCATTCATTTGATAGAAGACAATTCCCGGTGTCTCGAACACGGGCTTCCAGCCGAAACCCTCGCCGTAGAAACGCTTGGAGCGACCGAGATCGGCGACGCCCAGGGTGATCAGAGAAATCTGCTGCTGCATGGTCCACGTTCCTCTTGTTCGCCGACGCGGGAGTGCGCAGGCGCGAGGTCGCGGGGCAAGGGAGCGACGCTCCCGTCAGGACTGACGCCCGCAGAGCGGACGAAAGCGCCGGACTAAACCACACCGGCCTGCCTTTTTCGACGTCATCAAAGTAGGCTCGCGGTTCCTTTCGTTCAAGCCTCGGACACAAAGACCATGGAACCGCTTCCCTCTTCCGTCCTGCCCGCCGGTGTGCGCAGCCGTATTCTTCCCGACATCAACGGCCTCGACATCCACATCCTGGAAGCCGGCTTCGAGCCGCGCGGCCGGCCGGCCGTGATGCTGTTCCACGGCTTCCCCGAACTTGCCTACAGCTGGCGCAAGGTGCTGCCGGCCCTCGGTGCCGCTGGCTATCACGCGATCGCGCCGGACCTGCGCGGCTATGGTCGCACGACCGGATGGGACGCAGACTACGATGCCGATCAAAGCGGCTTTCGCTTCACCAATCTGCTGCGCGACGCTATCGGCGTGCTCTATGCGCTGGGCCATCGCACGGCCGAGGCTGCGGTCGGCCACGATTTCGGCTCGGCAGTCGCCTCCTACTCGTCTCTGGCGCGGCCCGACATCTTCAAGCGCATGGCGTTGATGAGTGCGCCCTTCGCAGGACCTACGGCGGTACCGTTCGACACCGACGGCAAGCCACCGGCCGCAAAGGCGCCGGACATCCATGCCGCACTGGCGGCGCTGCCGCGGCCGCGCAAGCATTACCAGTGGTATCAGTCGACGCGCGAGGCCAACGAAAACCAGTGGCGTGCCAAGCAGGGCCTGCACGACTTCCTGCGCGCCTACTATCACTACAAGAGCGCCGACTGGAAGGCGAACAAGCCGTACGAACTCAAGGGCTGGATCGCCGAAGAGCTGGCCAAGATGCCGACCTACTACATCATGGATCTTGCCGAAGGCATGGCCGAGTCGGTCGCCAAGGAAATGCCGAGCGCGGCCGAGATCGCGGCCAACAAATGGCTGACGGAGGCCGAACTCAAAGTCTACAGCGGCGAGTATCAGCGCACCGGCTTCCAGGGTGGACTGAACTGGTATCGCGCGCGGACCAGCGGCCGCGTCACGCCGGAACTCGAGATCTTCACCGGCCGCACCATCGATCAGCCCTCGACCTTCATTTCGGGCAAGAGCGACTGGGGCAACTATCAGGCTCCCGGCGCCCTGGAGAAGATGCAGAAGAGCGTCTGCACCAACATGAAAGCGATCCACTTGATCGAAGGTGCCGGACACTGGGTGCAGCAGGAACAGCCGGACGAAGTCAACCGGCTCCTCCTGGCCTTCCTGAAGACTTGAGCGCTGGCCG
Organism: Reyranella massiliensis 521; assembly: GCF_000312425.1. GTDB lineage: Bacteria > Pseudomonadota > Alphaproteobacteria > Reyranellales > Reyranellaceae > Reyranella > Reyranella massiliensis. The sequence continues at coordinate 3,758,918 of NZ_HE997181.1, forward strand.
CGACCAGATAGCAAACAGCCGGCCCGAGGTGGCCGGCTGTTTCCTCCCTTTCTCGAAATGCCCGGCGAGCGCTATGCCGCGAGCTTCTTCGCCGTCTCGGCGACCTTGCGGCCCTGATAACGCGCACCGACCAGCTCGTTCTCCGAAGGCTGGCGCTGTCCGGTACCGCCCGTGATGGTCGTGGCGCCGTAGGGGCTGCCGCCGGTGATCTCGTCGAGCGTCATCTGGCCGGCGTGGCCGTAGTCGAGGCCGACGATCACCAAGCCGAAGTGCAGCAGGTTGGTGATGATGGAGAACAGCGTCGTCTCCTGGCCGCCATGCTGCGTCGCCGTCGAGGTGAAGGCCCCGCCCACCTTGCCGTGCAACGCCCCCTTGGCCCACAGGCTGCCGGCCTGGTCGAGGAAGCTCGCCATCTGCGAGGACATGCGGCCAAAGCGCGTGCCCGTGCCGACGATCACGGCATCGTAGTTGGCCAGGTCCTCGACCTTGGCGATCGGCGCTTCCTGGTCGAGCTTGAAGTGGGCGGCCTTGGCCACCGCCTCCGGCGCGGTCTCGGGAACGCGCTTGATATCGACCTGGGCGCCGGCCTCGCGGGCACCCTCGGCCACGGCCTTGGCCATCGTCTCGATGTGGCCATAGCTCGAATAATAGAGAACAAGAACCTTGGTCATCACACTCTCCACTCGTCTTTCGCTGTTGAGGGTTGGGGGTTGCAGAAACTCAGGTGTCGATGCGGCCCATGCGGCCGGCGTGATAGTCGCGAACCGCGCGCTCGAGGTCGGCGATCGAGTTCATGACGAACGGTCCATGACGCAGGATCGGCGCGTCGAGCGGATCGCCGCCGATCAGCAACACTTCACTGTCTTCCGCCGCGACAAGGGCTACGACCTGGCCGGCCGTCAGCCGCGCCAGCTGGCCAGCGGCGATGCGCCTGCCGTCGCCGCCGATGCGCACGGCCCCGACCATGACGTAGACCGCAAGCTCCGCTACGTTGCCTGTTTCGAGTTCGGTTTCGGCACCGGCCTTCAGCGACGCATGCACGACGAAGGGATTGCCCGAGGTCGCGATCGGCCCGACCAGATCGCCGAGCGTTCCGGCAACAAGGCGGGTCCGCACGCGCCCATCCCCGCTTTGCAGGGTTGGAATCTCGGACGCCCGCACATGGCGGTACGATGGCGCCGCATGCTTCTCGCCCTTGGGCATGTTGATCCAGAGCTGCACACCATGGACATGTCCGCCGTCGCGGCGCATCGCCTCGTCGGGACCTTCGTCGTGGATCACGCCGCGGCCGGCGCGCATCCACTGGACCTCGCCCGGGCGCATGGCGCTGGTGTTACCGAGACTGTCCTTGTGCCGCTGACTGCCTTCCAGCAGCAGGGTCAGCGTCTCGATGCCGGCATGCGGGTGCGCCGACGCGCCCTTCGCCTCGCCCGGCCGGACGTCGATCGGGCCGAACTGATCGAGAAAGATGAAGGGGCCGATGCCCTCGTAGGCCGTCGACGGGATGGCCCGGCGGACTTCGAATCCGTCGCCTTCGAGGGCCCGGAAAGCCTCGTGGACCGAAGCGACGGTCCGCTTTGAGTTTTTCATGTGAGACGCCCTCCTTCCTGTCGAGGACCTATGTAGGGGCTACCTTCTCACCTTAAAATCTGTATAATATTTAATGATCTTTTCAGTATTTTAGAAATGTCAGAGCCCGGCTTTCCCTCCCTCAGCCAGCTTCAGGTCCTGCTCACCGTGGTCGACGCCGGAAGCTTCGCGGCGGCGGCCCGCCGGCTGAACCGCGCCACATCGGCCATCACCTATGCGATCGACAATCTCGAGGCCCAGCTCGGCCTGCCACTGTTCGACCGCGTGGCGACGCGCAAGCCGGAGCTGACCCAGGCCGGCCGCGCCATCGTCGCTGAGGCGCGAACCGTAACTCACAGCGTCGACATGCTGCGGGCCAAGGTGAAGGGCCTGCTCGAAGGCCTGGAGGCCGAGGTCTCGGTCGCCGTCGACGTCATGCTGCCGACCAGCCGCCTGGTCGACGCCCTCCAGGCATTTCAGGCCACGTTCCCGACCGTCCCCTTGCGACTTCATGTCGAAACGCTGGGCGCGATCACCCAGCTCGTCTCCGAACGTGCGGCTGTCGTCGGCATCAGCGGTCCGCTGCATGTCGATACGACCGGCCTCGAACGCATCACCATCGGTCACGTCGAGTTCGTCCCCGTGGCGGCGCCGTTTCATCCACTGGCACGCCTTGGCGCGCAGACGCCCGGTGCCGCGCGCAACCACATCCAGCTCGTCCTGACCGACCGATCGAAGCTCACCGAAGGACAGGATTTCGGGGTCATCAGCACGAAGAGCTGGCGCCTCGCCGACCTCGGCGCCAAGCACGCCCTGCTGCTGGCGGGTGTCGGCTGGGGCAACATGCCGGCGGCGATGGTGCAAGGCGACCTCGACGCCGGCCGGCTGGTCAAACTCGACCTGCCCGAATGGTCGGAGAGTATCTATCCGCTGAAAGCGCTGTATCGCACCGACACGCCGCCCGGCCCCGCCGCGCAATGGTTGATCGAGCGGTTCAAGAGTCAGATCTGACGATACCGACGGGATCGTGCCGATACGCCGGAACCCGGATCGGTTTTGACCGATCCTCCCCGCACTCGGGAATGCCGCCTAATGCAGGTACTTCGCCAGGAACGCCCGGGTCCGCGCTTCGGCGTCTGGCGCGGCTACGGTGTCGTAGACCAGCCGGTGCGGCTTGCCGCCGGCACCCGACACGGTGCGATCCACGGCCTTCGCATCGAAGCTGTGGTAGGCCTCGGGATAGTAGACAGCTTCGACGAGATCGCCGCGGGCGAGACTCCCGACCAGCTTTCGACAACGGTCCGAGGGCGTCCAATCGTCCTTGTCGCCAGCCAGCAGCAGGACCGGGATGTCGATGCCGGCATCGAACTGCGGGTTACAGCCCGGATAGTAGGCGACACCGGCCACGAGCCCACGCTTGGCGAGCGCAAAGCTCGACTGTGCGGACCGGATCACCGTCGAGCCGCCATGGCTGTGGCCGATGATCCCGACCTTGCCCTTCACCACATCGGGCCGCGTCGCGAGATAGTCGAGAGCACCCGCGATGTCGGCGACACGCATGTTCGGCGTCACCACGCCGGGCGTCGTGCACACCGCCTTGGTGCCGCGCGGATTGAACGAAGCCGGCACCAGCACGAAATAGCCCCACCCCACCAGCAACTTCGCCCATCCGTCGGTATGCCGACCGACACCGGCACAGCTATGCGCCAGAATGATCGCGGGAAACGGACCATCGCCCGGCGGCCGGGAGATCCAGCCCTTCACCTCCGGTCCGGCCTGGCTGGTGCCGACCGCGACACTCGGGAAGCTCACGCCCTGCGCCCAGGCGTGGCCGCCGAACAGCACAAGAACGGCAATCGCAATGGCCCGAATCATGGCACTAGTATTAGGCAACAGGAGGACCGCCATCCATGATCAAGACAATCGGCCTGCTGACACGCCGCGACGACTGGACCCACGAGCAGTTCGTGGCGCATTGGGTCGACGTCCACGCACCGCTGGCGCGCGCCGTGCCTGGCCTCTTGCGTTACGTGCAGAACCACATAGAGGGCGTGCGCCGCCGGGCCGACGTCGGCGAGACGGTCATCGAGATCGATGGCATTGCCGAACTGTGGTTCGCCGATCGCGCCGCCCTCGAGGCGGCGTCGCATACGCCCGAAATGGAAGCGCTGCACGCCGACGGCGCGAAGTTCATCGGCCGCATCAAGAGCTATATCGTCGAGGAGAAGACGATCGTCGGCTGACGATCACTCAGGCTCGATGCCCGCCTGTTTGGCGATCTCGCCCCAGGCCACCAACTCCTTCTTGATACGCTGCGCAAAGGCATCCGGCGCCTCGCCGCCCGGCTCGCTCGCAAGATCGCGAATCTTGGCCAGCGTCTCCGGCTCGGCCAGCACGGCGACCACATCGTCGCGCAGGCGCTGCGTCAATGCCGGCGGCATATTGCCGGGGCCGAACAGCGAGAACCACGCCCCCTGCTCGACGCCCGCCACGCCTGCCTCGGCCATGGTCGGAATATCGGGCAATGCTGCCAGCCGCTTGCCGGTGCTGACCGCCAACATGCGCAGCGTGCCGGCGCGGTGATGCGACATCACCGTGAGCGGGCTGGTAAAGCCGACCGGGATGTGGCCGCCGGCAAGTTCCTGCATCATTGGCGCTGCCCCCTTGTAGGCGACATTCTCGATCTTGAGCCCACTGCGTAGCCGGAAGAGTTCGCCGATCAGGCGGGTCGTATTCTCGGTGCTGCCGAACTGGTACTTGCCGGGATTGGCGCGCGCCGCCGTCAGGAATTTCTCCATCGCATCGAAGCCCGCCTTGGGCGAGCCGACCAGCGCGATGGCGCCCTCGATCAACGGCGTCACGGGCGTGAAGTCGCGCTCCGTATCGTAGGGCAGGGTCTTCGTCGTGTAGGGATTGATCGTGTGCGCGCTGGTCATCACCAGAAGCGTGTAGCCGTCGGGGGCCGCCTTTGCGACGATCTCACTCCCCAGAATGCCGCTCGCGCCGCCCTTGTTGTCGATGATGACGGTCTGCTTCCAGCGATCGGCAAGACGCGGAACGATCAGGGGAGCCACCAGGTCCGTGCCACCGCCCGCCGGATAGGGCACCACGACCCGGACCTGCTTCGTCGGAAAATCCTGCGCACGGACGATTGCGGGAGTGAGCCCGCTCGCAAGCCCAAAGGCGGTGGTCCCAGCGACGAATCCACGACGCTTCATGCCAGGCATGCAATCCTCCGGTTCCATTTTATTGCCGCCAGACTAGGGTTCCCCGTGGAGGAAACCAAGATGTTCGACCTTGTCATCAGGGACGCTGAAATCTTCGACGGCTCGGGCACCAAGCCGGTTCACGGTGACGTCGGCGTCACCAACGGCAGGATCGCCGCCATCGGCCCCAAGCTCGGCGCGGAGAAGGAAACGGTGAAAGCGAGCGGGCTGGCCCTCGCGCCCGGCATCATCGACGGCCATACGCATTACGATGCGCAGATCACCTGGGACCCGTTCGTCGATCCCTCCCCTGCGCTCGGCGTCACGACGACCGTCCTCGGCAATTGCGGCTTCACCATCGCGCCCTGCAAGCCGCAGGACCGCGACCTCACGATGCGCCACCTGACCCATGTCGAGGGCATGTCGCTCGATGCCTTGCGCGCCGGCATCCGCTGGGAGTTCGAGAGCTTTCCGCAGTATCTCGACATGCTGGAGAAGAACGGCGTCGGTCCCAATGTCGCCTGCTTCGCCGGCCACTCGGCCATCCGCACCTTCGTGATGGGGGCCGACGCAACCGAACGAGCGGCGACCGAAACCGAAGTCGCCCAGATGGCCGATCTGGTGCGCGACGCTATGAAGGCCGGCGCGGTCGGCTTCGCCTCCAGCACGGCGGAAGCCCATAACGGCGAGGGCGGGACGCCCATGCCCTCGCGCCTCGCCGACGATCGCGAGCTGCGCACCCTGGTCCGCGCCATGAGCGAAAGCGGCAAAGGCGTCTACATGCTGACCAAGGGCAGCAAAACCTCGATCCCCTATCTCGAAGAAATCGCCGCCGAGGCCAAGCGGCCGGTCGTGATCGCCGCGCTCTTCCATTCCAACACCAATCCGGCGGCCTCCTTCGACTGGCTGCGCCAGGTGAACGAGGCACGCGCCCGCGGGCACCAACTGGTGGCGCAGACGTCGTGCTGTCCGCTCAGCATGGATTTCACTTTCAAGAGCCCCTACCTGTTCGAGAGCATGCAGGCGTGGAAACCCGCAATGGCCGCCCACGATCCCGCGGAACTCGAGAAGATCTACCGCGATCCGGCCTGGCGTGCCTCGGTGCGCGCCGAACTGGAGGCAAAGCGTGGCCGGCTGCTGTTCAACAGCGAATGGAACAAGCTCTTCGTCGTCGAGACGGCGAAGGCGGAGAACCGTGCTCTCGAAGGCGCGACCCTCGATGTGCTGGCCAAGCAGGCGGGCAAGGAGCCACTGGATTTCATCCTCGACTTCGCCCTGTCGGAGAAGCTCGACACGATGTTCGTGGCGCAACTCCTGCACAACGACGATGCGGCCGTCGGCAAGATCCTGGCCGATCCCAATACGCACATCTCGCTGAGCGACGCCGGCGCCCACCTCACCTTCTTCTGCGATGCCGGGTTCGGCCTGCATCTGATGGGCCATTGGAGCCGCGATCTCGGCGTGCTCGACCTGGCCCAGGCGGTGCATCGCCTCACGGGGCAGCCGGCGAAGCTGTTCGGCATCGAAGGCCGTGGTCTCCTGCGCGAAGGCTACGCCGCCGACCTGATGCTGTTCGATCCCGCGACGGTGGCACGCGGACCGAAGCGTCGCGCCCACGACCTCCCGGCCGGCGCCGCTCGGCTCACGGCCTCGGCCGTGGGCTTGCACGGCGTTTGGATCAACGGCACCAGGGCCGCCGACGAGAAGGGCTTCTGCGCCGATCCCAAGGCGCGGCCCGGCGAGGTGCTGCGCCGCTTCGCGGCCTAGTAGATTACGGCCAGCGCGTAACGGCGCGCGCCGCGTCGCCCAGGAGGCGGTCGAGTTCGCCATGCGCGGGCCCGGCCTGAAGGCCGGGCTCTAGATAGACCACCATGTTGACGTCGAGGGCGCCGAGCCGGACAGCGAAGGTCGAATAGGAGATGCGCAACGGTCCGTCGAAGCTGTTGTTCATCGTGTAGGTCCAGCGGCCCCAGTGCCAGAAATTGCCGCCGCCCTGCCGCGTCGGCCGGACGAAGGTGCCCAGTCCATAGTGCGTGGCGGCGCGCTCCTCGCCTGCGAAGGGCGGCTGCATCATCCAGCGCCGCGCCACGGGACCGATGGCGGGATTGTCGACGGCGAAGGCCTGGTAGAAGCGGCCATAGTCCGCCAGCGGCATGCGCCAGCCACCGTAGCTTGAGAGAATGCGCCATGCCGGATCGAGTTCGGCGTCGCGCGCGCCCAGCGGCACCAGCACGGTTTGCCGGCAAAAGGTTTCGTACGATTGGCCCGTCGCTTCCTCGATGATCGCGCCCAGCAGCAGATAGGCTGCATTCGAGTAGGCGTATTTCGTGCCGGGTTGCAGGGGCAGCCTTTGGGCGATCACCCATTTCAGTTGGGCATCGAAGGCGGTTTCCCGTGCGGTATGGGTCCGCAAGTAGGTGGCTAAGGCCCCCGAGGTCGCATCGTTCTTGCCGTCGAAGCCCGCACGATGAGCGAGCAGTTCGCCGATCGTCACCTGCAGCAGACGCGGATCGGCAGGCGGTCCGATGCGCGTCAGGGTCCTTGCCATCGCTTCGGCGACGCGCGTGTCGAAATCGAGACGACCGCGATCGATCAGGGAGGCAATGCAGACGCCGGTCACCGCCTTGGAGAGGCTTGCCAGCGGCACCGGCGTACCGGCCGCCAGCCGGCCCATCTCGGCTGAATGCACAGGCCGGCCACCATGGACCACGACCAACCCGCCGGTCGAGCGCTGTTGCCTGGCCATCCAGCCGCGCCAAGCCTGTTCGATATCCTGGACGGTCTGAGCCTCTGCTGCTCCGCCCACGGCAAAACAAAGACTCAGGACGGCAGCAAAAATCGTCAGAACAACGACGCGACGCATGGCGGCAAGGGCATGGAAAATCATCTCTTTGACGGGTACAAACGCGCGGGCCGCAATCCTAAGGAGACCCGCCGGCATGGCCATACAGTACTTCGCCAAGGTCACGGCGAGCGATCATGAAGTGTTTCAGCGTACCGTGAAACACTATCCTGCCTCGAGCTATTCGGACTGGCACATTCGCGAGGCCGCACGGATGGCGGAGTGGCGCGCCCGGCGGCACACCATCAAGATGGTCGCCATTACTCCCAAAGAATTTGCCGACCATTGCGCAAAGACCGGCAAGCCCAGCGACATCATCACCTTCAAGGCCTTCCTGATCGACAAGGCCGGCTTCTGATCCCTGGATGGAAGCGCCTGCGGGCCGCCATCGAGTGGGGGCGCGCCTAGCGAAGCCTTGCACCGCCTCCCGTTCGACGTGCGATTGCGAATCTGTCGGCAAGCCATCACACTGCCGCGTCGCGCCACAGGAACCCCATGTCTGCAGGCCACGATCATACAGGTCACAGCCACGGCAGTGGCGGTCACTCCCACAATCATGCCGCAGGCGCCAACAGCAAGATGCTGGGCATCGCGCTCGCCCTCACGGCCACCTTTCTGATCGTCGAGCTGGTCGGCGCTTATCTGTTCAACAGCCTCGCCCTGCTCTCCGATGCAGCACACATGTTCACCGATGCCGCGGCCCTGGCGATCGCCCTCGCGGCCGTGAAAATCGGCCAACGTCCGGCGGACGAACGCCGAACTTTCGGCTACCGCCGTTTCGAGATTCTGGCCGCCGCCTTCAACGCTCTTCTGCTGTTTGCCGTCGCGGCCTTCGTGCTCTGGGAAGGAATCAGCCGCCTGATGGTCGCACAGCCCGTCGAATCGGGCGGCATGCTGGTGATCGCCGTGGCGGGTTTGGTCGTCAATCTCATCGCCATGCGCCTCCTGTCCGCCGGCAAGGACCGGAGCCTGAACGTCAAAGGCGCCTATCTCGAAGTCTGGGCCGATATGCTGGGCTCCGCCGGTGTCGTTGCGGCGGCGCTCATCATCATGGCGACCGGCTGGACCTGGGTGGATCCCATCGTCGCCATCGCCATCGGTCTCTGGGTGGTGCCGCGCACCTGGACCCTGTTGAAGGACACGACGCAGATCCTGCTCGAAGGCGTTCCCGGTCACCTCGAGCTAGGCGAGATACGGGCCGCCATGGCCGGTACGCCGGGCGTTGCCAGCGTACACGACCTCCACGTCTGGTCGATGAGCAGCGACGATGTCAGCCTCTCGGTCCATGTCGTCCTGACCGAGGGCGCAGACGCGGAAACCGTTCGACGCGACGTTGCGGCGCTGCTGCATGATCGGTTCAAGATCGAGCACGCGACGATCCAGACCGAGCGGGAAGCCTGTATCGCGCACGAGACGGTCCATCCCTAGGGTCTATCCCTAGGATAGTTCATCCTTGGTTACGCCGGTTCCATGCTAAAACCCGCCAATTGGCGGAGGATAAAGATGGTCGTGAGTATTGGGCACTATGTCGACAACAAGCTGGTGGCAGGAAAGAGCGGTCGCACCGGCGACATCACGAACCCGGCGACCGGCGAAGTAACCGCCAAGGTCGCCTTCGCCTCGGTCGACGAGATCGATGCCGCCGTCCAGATCGCGAAGAAGGCGCAGCTCGCCTGGGCAGCAACACCGCCGATGCGCCGCCAGCGGGTCATGTTCAACCTGAAGGGGCTAATCGAGAAGCGCATCGACGATCTGGCTCGGCACCTGTCGCTCGAGCACGGCAAGACCTTCGACGATGCCAAGGGCGAAGTCGGACGCGGCCTCGAGGTCGTGGAGTTCGCCTGCGGTATTGCCCATCATCTGCGCGGCGACTTCTCCGAGCAGGTCGCGTCGGACATGGATACCTGGTCGGTCCGCCAGCCGCTCGGCGTCGTGGCGGGTATCACGCCGTTCAACTTCCCGATCATGATCCCCTGCTGGATGGGCGCCATGGCCGTGGCCACCGGCAACGCCTTCATCCTGAAGCCCTCGGAGAAGGACCCCAGCGCGCCGATGCTGCTGGCGGAACTCTACGCCGAGGCGGGCGCGCCGGCCGGCATCTTCCAGGTGCTGAATGGCGACAAGGTCGCGGTCGACGCACTCCTGAAGCACCCCGACGTGCCGGCGATCTCGTTCGTAGGATCGACCGCGATCGGCGAATATGTCTATCACACCGGCACGCAGCAGAATAAGCGCGTGCAGGCCCTGTGCGGCGCCAAGAACCATATGGTGGTGATGCCCGATGCCGATCTCGACCAGACGGCCGACGCCCTGATGGGGGCGGCCTACGGTGCCGCCGGCGAGCGTTGCATGGCGATCTCGGTGGCCGTCGCGGTGGGCGATGTCGGCGACCGGCTCATCGAGAAGCTGGTGCCTCGCGTCCAGGCGCTGAAGGTCGGCCCCGGCCTCGATCCGCAGTCGGAGATGGGTCCGCTGGTGACGCGCCAGCATCGCGACAAGGTGATGGGCTATGTCGACCAGGGCGTGAAGGAAGGCGCCAAGCTGGTGGTCGATGGCCGTGGCCTGAAGCTGCAGGGCTACGAGAACGGCAACTTCATGGGCGGCTGCCTGTTCGACCAGGTGACGCCCGACATGACGATCTACAAGGACGAGATCTTCGGTCCCGTGCTCTCGGTCGTGCGGTCGAAGACCTTCGACGACGCCGTGAAGCTGGTGAACGACCACGCCTATGGCAACGGCACGGCGATCTTCACGCGCGACGGCGATGCCGCTCGCGCCTTCGCCAGCAACGTGAAGATCGGCATGGTCGGCATCAACGTGCCGATCCCCGTGCCGGTGGCCTATCACAGCTTCGGCGGCTGGAAGGCCTCGGTCTTCGGCGATCACGGCATCTACGGCATGGAAGGCGTGCGCTTCTACACCAAGCTCAAGACCGTGACCGCCCGCTGGCCGACCGGCATCCGGTCGGGCGCGGAGTTCAACTTCAAGGCGCGATAGGCCTCGTTACTTCTTTTCGATGTTCCAGAAGATCGTGACCGGCGAGACGAGATTGCCGGTCACATTCTTGCGCAACGCCACCGGCGCGTACCATTGGCCGACATAGCCGTGCGTCGGATTCTCCGACACGCGCACCTGCATGGCAGTGGCCAGTTCCTTCTGCTTGGCCGGATCGGTCTCGTCGGCAAAGGCGGCGCGCAACCGTAGAAGCTCGTCATCCTTCGGCCAGCCGAACCAGGCATTCGCGCCCACCGCGTTGATGTAGGTGTTGGCCAGCGGATCGACGATGTCGACGGCAGCCGACGAGGTCAGAAAGGCGTTCCAGCCGCCCTTGTCCGGCGGATCCTTGCGGGCGCGACGGCTGACCAGGGTCTGCCAATCCATCGACTGCATGTCGACCTTGAGGCCGGCCCGCTCCATCAGCGACTTGGCGACCGGCGCCAGGTTCGTCAGCACGTAAAGGTCCGTCGAGTGCATCAGAACCACCGGCGTACCGTCATAGCCGCCTTCCTTCAACAGCTCGCGTGCCTTCACGAAGTTGCTGTCGTACATCGCCTCCATGCCCTTGGTGGTGGCATAGGGCGTGTCGCACATGAACATCGCCTTGCAGACCTTGTAGTACTTGGGATCACCGATCACACCGTCGAGAAAGTCCTTCTGGTTGAAGGCGGTGATGACGGCCTGACGGATCTTGGCGTTGTCGAACGGCTTGAAGAGCTGGTTGAAGCGGAAGATGTACTGATTGCCCCACTTGTTCAGGTTCTCCAGCTTGATATTGGGATCGGCCTCCATGACCTTGAACAGATCGTGCTGCGGGCTCTCGATCATGTCGATTTCGCCCTTGATCAGAGCATTCACCACGGTCTGCTGGTCTGACATCGCGACCCATTCGACGCGATCGACTTTGGCGATCTTGCCGCCAGCGAGGCCCGACGGCGGCTCGGCGCGGGGCTTGTACTTCGGATTCTTGACGTAAACCGTCTTGTCGCCGGGTTTCCATTCCTCCCTCTTGAAGATGAAGGGGCCGGAGCCGGTGGTATCGTCGATCTGCTTGCCAGGATCGGTCTCGGCGACCTTCTTCGGCATGATGAACGGATTGCCCGACGGCTTGCCCAACGCCTGCAGCATGATGCCGGTCGGCGCCTTCAGCACGATCTGGAAGGTCTTGGGGTCGACGGCTTTGGCATCGACCACTTTGGCCCAGAGCATCTGGCCCAGCGGATCGCGCACCGCCCAGCGCTTGAGCGAGGGAATGACATCGGCCGAGGTGACCGGCGTGCCGTCGTGAAACTCGAGCCCGTCGCGCAGGGTGAAGGTCCAGGTGAGCTTATCGTCGCTCACCTTCCATGTGTCGACCATCTGCGGCTTGACCTCGAGATTGCCGTCCAGCGCGAACAGCGTGTCGTAGATCATGTAGCCGTGGTTGCGGACGATGTAGGCCGTCGTCCAGATCGGATCGAGGATCTTGAGGTCGGAGTGTTTGACCACTCTCAAAGTCGTTTGCGCCTGAACACTCCCGAGAATGCCCGACGCCACGCCGATCACGCACGCTACTGCTAAACTAAGGACACGCTTGCGCATCACCCGCCTCCCCATTTGCAGACAACGTGCATCGTTGTCCAGGGAGGCGGGTATTGGCAAGCACTACCGGAAGAGCGGCTCTACTTCTTCTCGACGTTCCAGAACACCGGCACCGGCGAAGTGACGTTGCCGCTGATATTATTGCGGGTTCCCATCGCGCCCGTGTACTGGCCGAGCACGGCGTGTGTCGGCACTTGGGCGGCGCGGAGCTGGATCTTCTCGACGAGTTCCTTGCGCTTGGCCTCGTCGGTCTCGTCGGCGAAGGCCTGACGCAGCCGCGTGATCTCCTCGTCGCAGGGCCAGCCGAACCATGCCTTGTCGCAGCTCGTACTGATGAAGCTCGAGTTCACCGGGTCGAGCGAATCGACGCTGCTGGTCGAGGTAATCAGGATGTTCCAGCCGCCTTTGTCCGGAGCGTCCTTCTTGGCGCGGCGGGCGACAAGGGTCTGCCAATCCATCGACTGCATGTCGACCTTGAGGCCGGCCTTCTCCATCAGCGACTTAGCGATCGGCGCCATGTTGGTCAGCACGTAGAGATCGGTCGAGTGCAGCAGCACGACCGGCGTGCCGTCGTAGCCGCCCTCCTTCAGGAGTTCCTTGGCCTTGGCGAAGTCGCTGCCGTACTTGTCCTCGAAGCCGGCGGCCGTCTCGTAGGGTCCGCCACAGACGAACAGCGCCTTGCAGAGCTTGTAGTAGTCGGGATCGCCGATCACGCCTTCGAGAAAGTCCTTCTGGTTCAACGCATAGAGCATCGCCTGCCGGTTCTTGGGATTGTCGAACGGCTTATGGAGCTGGTTGAAGCGGTAGATGTACTGGTTGCCCCACTTGTTGGTGGTGACCAGCCGGATGTTCTTGTCGCTCTTCAGGATCGGATAGAGGTCGTGCTGAGGCTGCTCGATGATGTCGATCTCACCGGCCTGCAGCGCGTTGACCGCGGTCTGCTGGTCGGGCATCGCCACCCACTCGACGCGATCGACCTTGGCGATCTTGCCGCCAGCGAGGCCCGATGGCGGCTCGGCGCGCGGCTTGTATTTGGGATTCTTGACGTAGACCGTCTTGTCGCCGGGCTTCCATTCGTCCTTCTTGAAGATGAACGGACCCGAACCCGTATAGTCGTCGATTTGCTTGCTGGGGTCGGTCTCCGCCACCCGCTTCGGCATGATGAACGGATTGCCCGACGGCTTGGCCAGCGCCTGCAGCACGATGCCGGTCGGCGCCTTGAGCACGAGTTGAAAGGTCTTGGGATCGACAGCCTTGGCTTCGGCGACCTTGGCCCACAGGATCTGGCCCAGCGAATCGCGGGCAGCCCAGCGCTTCAGCGAAGCGATGACGTCGTCGGACGTGACCGGCTGGCCGTCGTGGAACTCTAGCCCATCGCGCAGAGTGAAGGTCCAGGTGAGCTTGTCGTCGCTCATCTTCCAAGTATCGACCATCTGCGGCTGGATCTTGAGGTTCCCATCCAGCGCAAACAGCGTGTCGTAAACCATGTAACCGTGGTTGCGCACGATGAACGCTGTCGTCCAGATCGGGTCCAGGATCTTGAGATCCGAATGCATGACCGCCCGGAGGGTCTTGGGCTGTTGGGCAATCGCCGTCACTGGGGCGACGACCGGCGTCGAAAGCGCCAGTGCCGTGAACAGTCCGAGTATCCGTTTACGCATAGTCTAACGTCCTTCCTCAATCATCATTTGCGCCGCCTTATCGGCGATCATGATCGTTGGTGTGTTGGTGTTGCCTGAGGTGATCGTCGGCATCACCGATGCATCGACCACCCGCAGTCTTTCGAGGCCGATGACCCGCAACCTGTTATCCACTACCGTCATCGGATCAGAAGGCAAGCCCATCTTCGCCGTTCCGACAGGATGGAAGATCGTAGTGCCGATGTCGCCGGCCGCCTTGGCAAGCGAGGCCTCGTCGTCACCGACGCTCGCCCCCGGCAGATACTCTTCGGGCCGGTAGGCCTGCATCGCCGGTTGCTTCATGAGGCGGCGCGTGACGCGGATCGCATCGGCGGCCACGCGCCGATCCTCCGGCGTCGACAGATAGTTCGGCGCGATAACCGGCTTGGCTGCCGGATCGCCCGAACGCAGGCGCACCGTGCCGCGCGATGTCGGCCGCAGGTTGCAGGCGCTGACGGTGATCGCGGGAAAGCGATGGAGCGGCTCACCGAACTTGTCGAGCGACAGCGGCTGCACATGGAACTCGATGTTGGCACGTTCGTGATCGGGCGAAGATTTCGTGAAGATGCCGAGTTGGGAGGGCGCCATCGTGAGCGGGCCCGAACGGAACAATGCATACTCCATGCCCATGAGGGCCCGGCCGATCAGCGAATGATAGGTCCCGTTCAGCGTCTTGACGCCCGTCACTTTGAAGATGGCGCGCTGCTGCAGATGGTCCTGAAGGTTGCGGCCGACACCGGGCCTTTCGTGCAGCGTCGGCAGGCCCAGCGCCGTCAGCCAGTCGGGCGCGCCAACGCCCGAGAGCTGCAGGATCTGCGGCGAGCCGATGGCGCCCGCCGAAAGCACGACCTCGCCCCTGGCGCGCGCCTCGACGAGCTTTCCGTTCTGGCGGAACTGCACGCCGACGGCGCGTTTGCCCTCGAAGACGATCCTCTCGACCAGCACGCCTGTTTCCAGCCGCAGGTTCGGACGACTGAGCACAGGCTTCAGGAAGGCGGTCGCGACCGACATGCGCAGCCCGCGCTTCTGATTGACGTGGAAGTAACCGACGCCTTCGTTGTCGCCGGTGTTGAAGTCCTGCGTCGTCGGCACGCCCATTTCCGTCGCTGCCTTGGTGACGGCATCCAGCACGTCCCACTTCACGCGCATCTGTTCGACGCGCCATTCGCCGCTGCCGCCATGATGTTCGGTGTCGCCGAGAAAATGCCCATCGAGCCGCTTGAAAATCGGCGCAACATCGTCCCAGCCCCAGCCGGTGAGGCCAAGCTGCCGCCAGTGGTCGTAGTCCTGTGCCTGGCCACGCATGGAGATCATGCCGTTGATCGCCGAACAGCCACCGATCACCTTGCCACGCGGATAGTTGAGCGCGCGGCCGTTGAGCCCCGGCTCCTTCTCCGTCTGGAACAACCAGTCAGCTCGCGGATTGCCCATCGCGTAGAGATAGCCTACCGGGATGTGGAACCAGATCCAGTTGTCCTTGCCGCCGGCTTCCAGCAGCAGAACGCGCGAGTTCGAATTGGCCGAAAGCCGGTTCGCCATCACGCAGCCGGCTGAGCCGGCGCCGACGACGATGTAGTCGAAATCCCCTTCGAGACGAGTGGCCGTATCCGCAGTCATCCAGCACTCCTTGCCTGTCAGGGCTAGACTGTTCCGCGATTTTCAACAAGCCTGCTGTATCTGAATGCGCCTGGAAACTTCGCAACTGCTGCTGCGCCCCTGGGAAGATCGCGATCGGGCGGCCTTCGCGGCAATCAATGCCGATGCCGAGGTCCGGCGCTATTACTTCCCGTCGATCCTGTCCCGCGCCCAATCGGACGAGCTGATCGACCGCTGCAACGAGCATCTCGACCGGCATGGGTTCGGCTTCGTTGCCGTCGAGCGGCGCGACGATGGTTGCCTGATCGGCGGCCTCGGCCTCTCCAGGCCCGGCCCCGAAGTGCCGGGTTCGCCGGACATGGAAATCGGCTGGATCCTCGGTCGCGCCAACTGGCGGCGCGGTTATGCCTTCGAAGCGGCATCTGCCTGCCTTGCCCATGCCTGGGCGGCTCTGGGTGCCAAGGAAGTGATCGCCTACACCTCGACCATCAACGAACCGTCGCGCCGATTGATGGAAAAGCTCGGCATGAGGCGATCGCCGGCAGACGATTTCGAGGACTCGACAGTGCCGGAGGGCGACGCGCTCCGCCCTCATGTCCTCTACCGCATCGGCAATCCCGCCATCCGATAACTGCCGATACGCGAAACGATCGACCGTTGCCCAGCAAATTAGGTGGCGCATAATTCGATCAGCAAAGCCCAAGGAAGCCCAAAGGGAGTCAACGCCATGCAGTACAAGCGCATATCGGCCGATTGCCACCTCGACCTGCCCTGGATGCCGCCCGACCTTTTCACGTCAATGGCGCCGCGCGACATGAAGGATCGCATGCCGTACGTCGTGGAGACCGACGACGGCCCGAAGTGGACGGCCAAAAACGGCGCGACCTTCGGCTTCAAGAACGGCGTCGGCCCGGCGGGCGCCAAGTACGTGCCCGGCAAGCATCATCGCGTCGACATCATGGCCGAGACCGGCCTCTACGCCGACGGCGCCAAGGACATTCGCCGCGTGTCCGATCCGCACCTGCGCATCAAGGATCTCGATCGCGACGGCGTCGACGCCGAAGTGATCTACGGCATCCTCGGCGCATCGAGCCGCCTGAACGACAAGGATGCGTCGAACGAGATGCTGCGCATCTACAACGACTGGCTGAAGGACTTCTGCAGCCACTATCCCGACCGGCATATCGGCCTCGCCTGCCTGCCCTATGGCGACATCGACGCCGCCGTGAAGGAAGTCCATCGCGCCGCCAAGATGGGACTGCGCGGGCTGGAGCTCTCCTGCTCCTGGGACATGGAGCCGATGTGGCATCCGATGTGGGAGCCGTTGTGGAAGGCCGTCAACGACGTGCAGTTGCCGCTGCACTTCCACACTTTCCCCGCCGTGCCGCCCGACACGATCAGCAAGCACCCCGGCCGTGTCGGACGCTCGGTGTTCTTCACCGTCGTCTCCGGCTTTCAGATGAATCTGGTGAACATCCTGGCTGCCATCATCGCGGCCAACGTTCTGGAGCGTTACCCCCATGTCCGCATCGCCTTCGGCGAAAGCGGCTGCGGCTGGATTCCCTATGCGCTCGACCGCATGGACTTCGAATGGGAGGACCGCTTCACCGACCTCGGACTGAAGATGAAGCCCAGCGACTACTGGCGTCGCCAGTGCAAGGCCACCTTCCAGTTCGACCGTATCGGCGCGAAGCTGATCGACGACATGGGCGCGGAGAGCCTGATGTGGGGCTCCGATTACCCCCACGGCGACGGCGTGTGGCCGCACTCGGAGAAGTACATCAAAGAGCAGTTCGCCGAAGTGCCGGAGGAGCAGGTCAAGATGATCACCTGCACCAATGCCGGCAAGTTCTACGGGCTGATCAACTAGCCGCGCTCACGGACCAAGATCGCTCTTCGACACGGTGTGGCGAAGGGCAAAGACTTCAGCGGAAGGCGCGTGCGCAGCACGCGCCTTTTCTGCATCTTCGACCGACCAGAAATCTGCATCTTCGACCGACCAGAAAAACGCGACGATGGCCCGTTCGATCTGCCGGTCCGGTGCAGGCCGCAGATCCTTCTCCGTGGTATGCGCTTGGCCGACTGATTTCTGTCCCTGCAGCAGGTCGAGACGGGCAGGATCGAGGGCCGCCAGCGCCTCGAACGGCACGGGATCGTTGGCCCCGAGGCGCAAGGTCAGTACGGCGGCGGCAATCCCGTCGCCCAACCGACGCTGGACCGTACAGACGGTGCGCCAGGTATTGCGGAACTTCGGGAAGATCGCGCGGCTCATCTCGGTCGGTGAACGCAGTCGGGCATAGTAGACCCCGCTCTCGAAGGCATCCGCCGTCTCGGCATCGTAGAACAGGAGGTAGCGGCCAGCTTGCGTCACGGCCTTGAAGCGGCTGCCACGCAGCCAGCCGGGACACCCCACCCGCTCCTGCACATGCTCGCGGCTGTGCCAGTTCTCGAAAAGGGCATCGTCCTCTGGATCGATATCGACCCAGAGGGCGAGGACCGCGCGGCCGCCGTCCTTGCTCAGGACTCGCCTCCGAGACGTCTGACGGCGTTCGTGAAGGCGACCACCTCGTTGCGGCGATCGTGGTCGGTCGCAGGCACGTAGGGCGGTTGCGGGAAGGCGGCGAGCGTGACGACGACCAGCCGCTCCTTGCGGAAAATGTCGATGCGCTGGCCGGCGTGTCCGAGTGCTGCCATCACGCCGTCGCCCAGCCACCAGCTGTAGCCGTAGTGTGTGATGTCCTGCACCGGTGGCGCCGGAACGGCGAAGGCTGGCGTTGCGGCAGCGTCGACCCAGCCTTCGGTCAGCACGCGCCGGCCCGCGATCACGCCGTCGTCCAGAACGAACTGCCCGAAGCGGCCGAAGTCGCGCAGGACCATGCCGGCGCGGCTGCCGCCGATCTCCTGACCGCCCTCGCTTTCCACCGTGTAGAAGGCATCGCACTCCATGCCGGCCGGCTGCCAGACTTTCTCGGACATGTAGTCGGCCAGCGGCCTGCCCACGGCCTTCGTCAGGGCAGCGCCCAGCAGATAGGTGTCGCCGGAATTGTAGAGAAAGGTACTGCCCGGCGGATTGGCGCGCGGCAGCGACGCCATCAGCTTCAACACGCCGCCCGGCACCTTGTCGGCCAGCGACTTGCTGTAGCGGTTCACGTCGGAGTTCCGGTCGGAATAGACCTCCGTCCAGCGCACGCCGGACGACATGGTCATGACGTGGCGCAGGGTCACGCCTTCGTAGGCGGAGCCGGCGAGCGACGGCAGGTAATGCGTCAGTGGGTCGTCGATCGAACCAATGGCGCCGTCATGGATTGCGGCGCCCACCAGCATGGCCGTCATCGACTTCACCGTCGACATGGTCGACCAGCGATCGTGCTCGCCGAGGCCGAGTCCATAGCGCTCCAGAACGATCCTGCCGTCGCGGATCACCAGAACGCCCACGATCCTGTTGCGATCCATAAAGGAGCCGAGATCGTGGTCGCTGCCCTCGGCCCGATAGACCGGCGCGATCTCCTCGCCGCGCGGCAGCTCGCGCGGATGGTCGCCGCGGCGGATCACGCGATGGGCGAACAGGCTGTCGACCATGCGATAGGCGTAGGGCTGGATCGACGGCGGGAGGAGCAGGAAATCCTCGCCCCTCGGGAGATGCCGTCGCGGGACGGCCGTACTCAGGAAAAGGCCTTGAAGGTGATGAGGGTGAAAGTGTCCTTCACGCCGCGCAGCGTCTGGATGTGGCTGGTGACGAAGTGACCGATATCGGTCTTCTCGTCGAGATAGCACTTCATCAGAAGATCGTACTGGCCGGAGGTCGAATAGACCTCCGATACCTGTTCGATGTTAACCGCGTCGTCGGCGACCTCGTAAGCCTTACCGAGTTCGCACTTCACCATGACGAAAATGGTCTGCATGTGCCTCCGCTCCAGCGGCGCACACTTTAGCGCGTCGGGCGGGCGAGGAAAGCCGGGACGTGATCGCCAAGACCCATCGGCACGGCCTCGTCACGATCGTGACGATCGTTGCGGTGCGGACGATCGCGGCGCTCCGGCCGGCGCTCGCGGGGAGCACGGCCCTCGCTGCGAGGTTCGCGGGGCTCGCGCGCTTCATGCCGGGGCTCATGACGAGCCTCCTGCCGCGGCTCCTGGCGAGGTTCACGATGGGGACGCTCCGAACGCTCCGGGCGCGGTGTACGCTCCGGACGCGGCGCACGCTCTGCCTGCACTTCGGCCTCGGCGGGCTTCGGTTCGCGCTCGACGCGGGGCGCACGCGGAGCACGCTCGCCGCTGCGGCCACTACGGCCACCGCCGGGAGCCCGCCCACGTCCGCGGCCCCGACGGCCACGGCCCTCGGACGGATCGAACGCAACGGCTTCCATGCCCGGTACTTCGACGCGCGGGATCTCGGCGCCGATCAGCTTCTCGATGGCCTCGACCAGGCTGCCTTCGGCGGGCGACGCCAAGGTGAAGGAATGGCCCGTGTTTCCGGCGCGGCCCGTGCGGCCGATCCGGTGAACGTAGTCTTCCGGCGAAAACGGCACGTCGAAGTTGAACACGTGGCTCATGGCAACGATGTCGAGACCGCGCGCTGCGACATCGGACGCGACCAGGATCTGGATCTCGCCCTGCTTGAACTTCTCCAGCGTCTCCATGCGCGCCGGCTGGCTCATGTCGCCATGCAGCGCACCGGCGTTGAAGCCGTGCTTCTTGAGCGACCCTTGAAGAATCGCCACGTCGCGCTTGCGATTGCAGAAGACGATGGCGTTCTTGATGTCCTGATCCTTGATCAGTCGACGCAGCGCCTCG
Source organism: Reyranella massiliensis 521 (assembly GCF_000312425.1). Classification (GTDB taxonomy): domain Bacteria; phylum Pseudomonadota; class Alphaproteobacteria; order Reyranellales; family Reyranellaceae; genus Reyranella; species Reyranella massiliensis. Next base: position 3,779,181 of record NZ_HE997181.1, read on the forward strand.
CGCTTGTCTTCTTCGGGCACGACGACCAAGCCCTGCACGATGTTCTTGCCGGTCGACGCCGGCGCCGAGACGGTCACTTCCTTCGGATTGCTGAGGAAGCGGTCGGCCAGACGCTTGATCTCCGGCGGCATGGTCGCCGAGAAGAACAGGGTCTGACGCATCGGCGAGAGCAGGCCGACGATGCGCTCGACGTCGGGGATGAAACCCATGTCGAGCATGCGATCGGCCTCGTCGATCACCAGCACCTTGACGTCGTTCAGCAGAACCTTGCCACGCTCGAAGTGGTCGAGCAGGCGGCCCGGCGTGGCAATCAGCACGTCGACACCCCGTTCGAGGGCCCGTTCCTGGTCCTCGAAGCTCACGCCGCCGATCAGCAGCGCCATGTTGAGCTTGTGGTTCTTGCCGTAGATTTCGAAGTTTTCGGCCACCTGGGCGGCCAGTTCACGCGTCGGCTCCAGGATGAGCGATCGCGGCATGCGCGACTTGGCGCGGCCCTCGGCGAGGATGTCGATCATCGGGAGGACAAAGGAGGCAGTCTTGCCTGTGCCTGTCTGGGCGCATCCGAGGATGTCACGACCCATCAGGACGATGGGGATGGCTTTTTCCTGGATCGGGGTGGGCTGGGTATAGCCCTTCTCAGACACTGCCTGCAGCACCGGGGCACTCAGCCCCAAACTCTCAAAACTCATTTAGTTTCCGTAACTTAGTCCATTTTCCGCTGGACTCTGGGGGCGGTCTCAAAAGGGCTCGAGTTCGTGCCGGACCGCTGGGCGGACCTCATATGAGCCCGGGGAGGCCCCAAGTCAATGCGACCAGGCGCGGGGCAGCCGCGCGGGACGGTCAGGCCTTGACCTCGATTTCCACGAAAACGAACTCGAAATCGTTGGGGTTGATGACGTCGTGCTCGACCCCGGTCTGCCGGGAATAGGATACCCCGGCCCGCAGCGGCGCCGGCACGGTCGCCTTGCCGTCGAAGATGTGCAGTTCGCCGGTCGTTATCGGGACCACGACATAGTCGTGATTGTGGCGGTGCCAGCCGGTGTGGCTGCCGGGCGGAAAGCGCCATTCCGTGACGATCACGCGGTCGTTCTCGACCTGGACGGAGGGCTTGGCGAGCGGGCGGTCCTTGTCTGTCATGGCGAAAAGCTAATGGGATCAGCAGGGTTTGTCAGGTGACAGGAGGGCGCGGGCTGATATGGTGCATATGCACATAATGCGGAGCCTCCCCTGTCGCATCCTCTCCTGACCGCACCGATCGGCTCCAGCCTTTGGAAACTCTCGGCACCGACTACCGCCGTCATGATCGCGCAGACTTTCGTCGCCATCGCCGAGACCTTCATCTTCGGCCGGCTGGGCACGGACGCGCTGGCGGGCTTCGCCCTCGTTTTCCCGCTCATGATGATGATGACCATGATGGCGGCGGGCGGCATGGGCGGCGGTGTGGCTGCCGCCATGGCGCGTGCCATGGGCGCGGGCCGGCGCGACGATGCGCGCTCGCTGGTGCTGCATGCTCTGGCGCTGGGGACAGGGCTCGCCCTCCTCTTCACCTTGCTCGCCTGGACCGTGGCGCCGACGCTCTATCGTCTGCTGGGCGGCGAAGGCCGGTCGCTTGAGCAAGCGCTGACTTACTCGCACGTCCTCTTCTCCGGCTCCCTCTTCATCTGGGCGAACTTCTTCCTGTCGGCGTTGCTGCGCGGTGGCGGCGATGCCGCAACGCCCGGCCGCTACATGCTCTTCTCCTCCATCGCTCAGGTGCCGCTCTCCTATGTGCTGGCGCTGGGCATCGGCGACTGGCCGGGCTTCGGCATGGCAGGGCCGGCGATCTCCTCGCTGGCGACATCCGCCATCTCCGCTCTACTGCAGGCGCGCGCGCTGTGGGGCGGCAGGCTGGGCTTCGTGCCGGCACTCGGCGGCCTCTCCCTCCAGGGCCGTCTCTTCTGGGACATCCTGCGGGTCGGCCTGATCGCGTCCTTCTCCGCCTTCACGGCCAACCTCACGGCCATGCTGGTGACAGGACTGGTCGGCCGCTTCGGCGTGGCCGCCCTGGCAGGGTACGGCATCGGGGTGCGCCTGGAGTTCATGCTGGTACCGCTGGCCTTCGGCATCGGCTCGGGCCTCACCACTCTGGTCGGCGTGGCAGCGGGCGCCAACGACTGGCGGCGGGCGGTGCGGGCCGCCTGGACCGGCAGCCTGGTCGCGGGCCTCGGCATCGGCCTCTTCGGCTGGATCGTGGCGATCGTGCCCGAAGGCTGGGCGAGGCTGTTCACCAGCGACCCGCAGGTGATCGCGGCTACCGTCGCCTACATTACGCATGTGGCGCCGTTCTACTGCCTGTTCGGGATCGGCATGACGCTCTCCTTCGCGAGCCAGGGGGCAGGCCGCATGACGGCGCCGTTCTTCGCCGGCATCGCCCGCCTCTGCATCGCCACGGTCGGCGGCTGGTTCATGATCGAAAGTCTCGACTGGGGCCTGCACGGCGTGTTCACGGCAATCGCCGTCGGCATGATCGCCTTCGGCAGCCTGATCGCCGGTCCGTTGCTCTTTCACCCCTGGCGCGCGCGGGCGTGATAGGCTGGCTTCCTCAACAGGAGGAAGCGATGCAACGACCCTCCCCGGCCTACGGCACGATCCACACCTGGAACCGCAATCCCGCCGACGAAGAGGCGATGGGCGCCGCGCATGCACCGATCTGGCGACGCATGATCGACGTCGCCATTCACGGCAGTCTCCGCGACGCGACGATCCTCGACTATGGCTGCAATCAGGGCGGCTTCCTGCGGATGCTCTACGACCGGCATCCCTTTCGCGCGGCCACCGGCATCGACATCGCCCGCGAATCGGTGGCACGCGCCGAGCTGCTGAAAGGCCAGCGTCCGATCGATTACAAGGTCGGCCACAGTGCGGCCGCGCTCGGCAGCCCCTTCCACTTCGCCTTCAGCCATGAAGTGCTCTACTTGCTGCCCGACCTTGCCGCGCATGCGGCCGACATGAAAGCCGCCCTTCGCCCCGGCGGCGCCTATATCGCCGCCATGGGCTGCCACAAGGACAGCGCCGTATGGTCGCGCTGGCGCAAACTGATCAGCGAGACCTCGTCGATCCCGATCTACGATCACTCGCTCGACAATGTCGCCAAGGCCTTCTCGGCAGCAGGTTTCACGGTCGGTGTCCGCCCGCTCGACCTCGATGCCTTCATGCCGGTGACGGTGGGCAGCGAGTATTTCCCGAAAGTGGTCGATCAGCTCCGCTACTACAGCCAGGATAAAGTGCTGTTCAGGTTCGTACGCACGCCTTAGCGTGCGCCGATCTTTCTGAGCGCGCGATCGATCCAGAGCGCGCCGATCTTCTCCTGCACGGAGTTCTGGCGCAGCCGCTGGCGCAATCCTGCGAAGTCGACACGGTCCAGCTCCTGATCCTGGTTGAAGCAGGAGAAGACGACGCTCTCCTTGCCGGTCACCGGGTCCCTATGGAGCTGCAGGCACTGGGCGCAGATCTCCTTCATCATGCATTGCATAGGGGAGTTGATCGAACCCAGCGCGCGATGATCGGCCTTGAGGTAGGGCTTCAGTGCGTTGTGCCGCGCCAGCCGCACCGCGTTCATCATGCCGTCGGAGCCGATGGCCACGATGCGATCCGCCGCACTATAGGGAATGGGCTGGTCGCCCAGTTCGCCCGACGCATAGCGGCGCATCGCCTCGACGATGTTGGCGACCAGCGCCTTGTCCTGCGGCCGGCCCGGCGCGAAGCCCGGCTCCTCGTCGCAGCACCAGACGACGACATCGGCCGCCGCCTCGATCTCTTCGACCTTGTAACGGTCGATCACCCGCTTGTAGCCCGCGAAATAGAGCACCTTGCTGCCGGCCTTGCGGAAGGCCTGGCCGATAGAGAACAGCACCGCGTTGCCCAGGCCACCGCCCACCAGCACGACCGTTTCGCCCGGTTCGATCTCGGTCGGCGCGCCGGTCGGCCCCATGACGATGACGGGTTCGTCGGGCTTCAGCATCGCGCAGAGATCGGACGAGCCGCCCATCTCCAGTGCGATCAGCGACAGCAGGCCCTTGTCCTTGTCGACCCAGGCCCCGGTCAGCGCCAAGCCTTCCATGGTGAGCAATGTGCCTTCGCTTTGAAGCGACCGCGCCTCGTAGTTTTGCAGGCGATAGAACTGGCCGGGCTCGAAGTTGCGCGCCGCGGCGGGCGCCTCGACGACCACCTCGACAATGGTGGGCGTCAGCCGATCGACGCGCACGACGCGGGCGCGCCACTGCCGATTGACCTCGTTCACGATCTCGGCCGGTGTCCGCTTGGGCGCCGGCAACGCCGCCATGGCGCGCGTCAGCACCGGATAGCCCTGCTTGGCGCCACCCATCGCCTTCACGACGTTACCGGCAAACGAAGGATGCAGGTCGCCGAAGAACGACATGAAGCGGTTGTCGGCATGGCGGTACATCAGCACCCGCACGTCGGCCGGCTTGGCGACGCGCTCGGGCGTTGCCGGATTTCCTTCCTCGTCGAGGGCGCGGAAGTACTTGCCGTCGATGAAGGCGTGCGTGGCATCCTCGCGCGCCAGCACGGTGTTGGGCTGCGTGCCGGCCGCCACCAGGATGGTGCGCGCCGGCAGAGTCGCCTCGACCTTGGCGCCGTTCTGCTCGCCGGCAACCTTCAGCGCCTTGGCCTGGCCGACCGCATCGACCTCGACCGCCACCGGCGAGAGGCCTTCGACGAAGCGAATATCCTCTTCGAGCGCCTTCAGCACCTCCTCGTGGTTCAGCGTATAGGACGGCGAATCGATCAGACGGCGACGATAGACCAGCGCCACGCCACCCCAGCCGTTCACCAGCTTGGCAATCGCAGGTTCACGGCCTTCGCGGGCCGCCGCCTCGCGCTCGGCGCGGATCGCCTTGGCGTGCGCAATGAACTCGCCGGCGATCTCGCGTTCTTCCGGCGTCCAGTTGCCTTGCACTGCCGCTTCGCCGCGCTCGGCGACCAGTGCTTCATGCCGCGACAGGAACTTCTCGACCTGCAACGGATAGTAGGCAAGCGATTCGGTTGCCGTATCGATGGCCGTCAGTCCGCCGCCGATCACCACCACCGGCAGGCGGATCTGCAGGTTGGCGATGGACTCCTTCTTGGCCGCGCCCGTGAGCTGCAGCGCCATCAGGAAATCCGACGCCGCGCGCACGCCGCGCGCCAGGCCGTTCGGCAGATCGAGCACGGTGGGCTTGCCCGCGCCGGCGCAGAGCGCGATATGGTCGAAGCCCATTGCGAACGCACTCTCGACCGTCACCGTGCCGCCGAAGCGCACGCCGCCGAACATCGAGAACTCGGCGCGCCGCTCCAGCAGGAGCCGCACCATCTTCAGGTAGTTCTTGTCCCAGCGCACGGTGATGCCGTACTCGGCGACGCCGCCGAAACCGGCCATCGCGCGCTCGCCGAGATTTTCGCGCAAGGCCGCAACGTCCTTCACCGCCTGGAACTCGACGCGCGTGCCATCCATCGCCACGCCGGATTGCGCCTCGGGCAGGGGCTCGATCTTGAGTCCGTCGATGCCGACCACCGTATGGCCGTCATTCATCAGATGATGCGCGAGGTTGAAGCCCGCCGGGCCCAGGCCGACGACCAGCACGGTGCGCCCCGTCGCAGGACGCGGAATCGGGCGGCGCAGGTTGAGCGGATTCCAGCGCGTCAGCAGCGAGTAGATCTCGAAGCCCCAAGAGAGGCCGAGCACGTCCTTCAAGGTGCGGGTCTCGATCTGCGGGATGTCGACCGGCTCCTGCTTCTGATAGATGCAGGCCTTCATGCAATCGTTGCAGATGCGGTGGCCGGTTGCCGCCAGCAGCGGATTGTCGACGGCGGCGATTGCCAGCGCGCCGACGGAGAAACCTTCCGCTTTCAGGAGGTTCATCTCCGAGATCTTCTCTTCGAGCGGACAGCCTGCGAGCGTGACGCCGAAGGGCGACTTCTGGAACGCGCCGGTCTTGCGGTCCCGCAAGCCGCGGGAGCAACTGTCCTTGCCCTGGTTGTGGCACCAGATGCAGTAGTTTGCCTGATCAAGGGTGCGGACGAGATCGAAACCCTGATCTGTGAGCGCAAAGCCTTCGCGATGCCGCAGCAGCGGCCGCGGCAGCTTCATGCGGATGACCCCGTCGACCGTCTCGGTCTCGATCGGCACAAGGTGCTCGAAGTCGAGCTTGTGCGGCACCTTGAACAGCGGCCCGTCGCGATGACGCTTCTTGCCTTCGGGATGGTGCAGCGCCCAGGCAGCGTACTCCGCGAACGCCGTAATCTGCGGTGTCGGCGCTTCGACCTTGAACTCCGCTCCGACGAGATCGCGAACCGCGAGCGCGAAGGCGAGCTCCCATTCCTCCAAGTCGGCAGACGGGTCGATGCGAAGAGCGATGTTGGCGGTGACGCTCGCACCGTCGAGCACCGCTGCAGCATCGGGCTTGATGGCGCGCGTGACGTAGCGCTGCACGAAGAGCCGCTTGCAATCGTACAGCGGCGCCAGGCGGCTGTGCCGGCCGCGCAAGGCGGCGACCTCCTCGCCGACGCCGAACAGGATGCCGACGAAATCCTCAAGCGGTCGCGCCAGCTCGATCAGCAGATTCGATTCGTCTTTGACCGCCAGTGCTTCGGGAGTCGCACGCGCCATCATCAGGCGGGCATGGAGATCGATGCTGGCGTCTTTCAGCCAAGCGACGAACGCGGCATCGAGACGACTCAGTCCCTCGCGATCGTAGAAGTCATTGAAGCTGAGCCCGAAGGGAACCGGCGGGGCCAGCGGGAACGAAGTCATTACCAAATATCCGGATGAGGCGAGGGGAAATGGTTCGTGCACGAACCGTTAAACAAGGTGCCCCGGAAGCGCAAGGCATCGCAAGTCATGTCGCCGATTAGCGACATTTATGCCAGATGACGGCGTAGCCCGCTTCACGCATGGTCCGCCTCGATGCAGCCCGTTCCTCCTTCCGTGCGCAATTGGCTGATCGTCGTTGCGGCGATGATCTTCTTCATGATCGTGATTGGCGCGCTCACGCGCCTCACCGAGTCCGGCCTGTCCATGGTCGAGTGGCGGCCGGTCACGGGCTGGCTGCCACCGCTCTCCGATGCGGCATGGCAGGCCGAGCTGCAGAAGTATCTTTCCTCGCCGCAGGGACGATTGGTGAATCATTCCTTCACCGTCGGCGAATTCAAAGAGATCTTCTGGCTGGAGTACATTCATCGCCTGTGGGGACGACTCATCGGTATCGTCTTCGCCTTGCCGCTCGCCTGGTTCTGGTGGCGGGGCGCTCTTAACGCACATCTGAAGCCCAGGCTTTTCGCCCTGCTGGTGGCAGGGGGACTGCAGGGTGCGCTTGGCTGGGCCATGGTGGCGTCGGGCCTGATCGATCGGCCGTCGGTCAGTCACTATCGCCTGGCAGCCCATCTCCTGCTCGCCATCGCCCTCTATGCCTACACGGTCTGGCTGATCCTCGAACTGGGACCGCAGTCGGCACGCCGGGACGATCCTAAGACGCGGCGCAAGGCCACCGCCCTCATCGGCTTCCTGTTCGTCGTGCTGACCTGGGGCGCGTTCATGGCCGGACTGCGCGCGGGCACTGCACACAGCACCTTCCCGACCATGTCGGGCCACTGGATACCGCCCGGCCTGTTCGATCTCTCGCCCTGGTGGATCAACCTCTTCGAGAACGGCACGACCATCCAGTTCGTCCATCGCTGGCTGGCCAAGCTTCTGGTGCTGGGCGTGCTGGTGATGGCCTGGCGCGCGCCGCGTCCCGAGACGATGGCCGCCGGCCTGATGGCCTTCCTGCAGCTCGGTCTCGGAATCGCCACGATCCTGACTGGCGTCGATATCGGCATTGCGACTGCACATCAGGCCGGCGCGGTACTCCTTTTGACCACCCTGATCGTCGTCCGTCACCGCGCGATGGCTTCTCCGCAGCGGCCAGTCTCGGCTATTCTCCAGCGATGACCGGAACCACGGACCGGCCCCCTCCGCTTGCCATCCTGAAACGGCCCCCCGTACTGGCGGGGGTTGCCGTCGTGCTTGTGGCCGCGGCCGCAGGCGGCGCCTGGCTGACGCGGCCAGCGAATTACGGGGCGTCGCCCGTTGCCGCAAACGCCGCGGATCCGGCGCACGCCGCCACACCTGCGGCGGTCGCCAAGGTCGATCCGCCGCTTAGTGCGCCACCGCCGCCGACCAGCGCCGACTTCGGCGACGCGACCCTTGTCGATGTGAAGATCGTCGACGCAAAGGCTGAGGAAGCAAGGCCCGTCGATACGAAGGCTGCCGAACTGAAGCCCGCCGATGCGAAGACGGATTGGGAGGCGATGCCGATCCGGGAACTGCGGACCCGGGCGGAAGCCAACGAGATTCTGGCTATGGAGGAGCTGGCGCGCCGGCTGCTGCAGGGCGCAGGCGTCACCAAGGATGCTCAGGCCGGTGCCGGCTGGCTCCTGAGGGCGGCGCAGGCAGGCTCGACGCAGGCGGCTTTTAATGTCGGCGTGATGTACGAGCGCGGTTTCGTCGTCGAACGCGATTCCAGCAAGGCCATCGAGTGGTATCGCAAGGCCGTCGAGGCCGACTTGCCGATGGCCAAGCACAACCTCGCCCTGCTGCTGCGCGACGGCAAGGGCGCCGCCCGCAACGGCAAGGAAGCTGTCGAGCTGCTGCGCTCGGCGTCACGCCAGGGCATGGTCGCTTCGATGTTCACCCTGGGCGACATCTACGAACGCGGCGATGCCGCACCGAAGGATCAGGCAGTCGCCCTGGCCTGGTTCACCATCGCCTCCGAACTCGACCGCCAGATGAACAAGGGCGAGGAAACGCCGCTCTCCAAGACTTCGGGGCAGCGCGCGCAGACCCTGCAGCGCCTTCTCACGCCCGCCGAGCTGGAGCGCGCACAGCAGGTCGGACAGGAAGAGTTCAAGCAGATCGTCGAAGCCTTGCAGCCGCCCAAGCCCGCTTCGCTGCCGCAATCCAGCGGACTGCAGCCGACGCCGCCGCAAGTCGCCAGCATCGATCCACCCGGCTGGCCTCAAACGGCCACCGAGCAAGTAAGGGCCATTCAGCAGGCCCTGTTCGACCTCAAGCTGTTGCGCGATCCGCCGGACGGCGCTCTCGGGCCGATGACGCGCAACGCAATCCGCGCCTTCCAGAAGACCGCAGGCGTGCGGGAAACCGGCGAGCCCAGCAAGGAGTTGTACGCCGCGATGCGTGCGGCATTGGCCAATCGCGACGTCGTCACGAATTCGCCGCTGCCGCTGCCGCCGAAGGCCGAGGAGAAGGTGGCGGCCGCCGCGGCGGAAACCAAGGCCGAGCCGCCGGCAAACACAATCGACATCGGCAGGCCCGAGCCCCCGCCGCCGCCCCCGACCTCCGCGGATATCGTGCGGCCTACTCTGCCCGCCGATGCCACCTGGCCGCCCGCGCCTGCCGACCAGATCAAGGCCGTGCAAACGCTGCTGTTCGAGCTCAATTTGCTGCGCGACACGCCTGACGGCGTAATCGGCCCGATGACTCGCACGGCGATCCGTGACTACGAGAAAACGGCCGGCCTCAAGATCACGGGGGAGCCCAGCAAGGCGTTGTTCGACTCGATGATGCAGCGTCGGCGCTCTGGAACGACAGGGAAGCCTTAAAGGTCAGCTCGTCGCGAGCTGGCCGGCGTGACGCCACCAGGAGGACGGCAGGGTCGCGGCAGCATGCCGCGCCGCCTCGACGGTTTCATAGAGGCCAAAGCAGGTCGCGCCACTGCCACTCATCGCGGCATGAACAACTCCCTGGCTGCCCCTCAGGGCCTGCAGGACACTCGTGATTTCGGGCCGCAGCGAGACAGCGGCGTCGGTGAGATCGTTGCCGCGGGCGGCGATCTCGCGGCCCAAGCTTGCGAGATCGGGCCAGCCTCCGGGCGCCGGGCGTTCGGCCGAGAAGCTGCCCTGGCGCGCGGCGAAGACCTGGGGCGTCGGCAAGGGCAGTCCCGGATTGACCAGCAGGATGGCACAGGGAGGCATCCGGGGCGCCGGCGCAAGACGCTCGCCGACACCCGCAACCAGTGCCGGTCTGCCGGCCAGGCACATGGGCACGTCGGCGCCGAGTTCGGCCGCCAGATCGAACAGTTCCTCCTCGGGCATCGCCACCCGCCACAGATCGACCAGGGCCAGCAGCGCCGCCGCCGCATCGGCCGAACCGCCGCCCAGCCCTGCGGCGACGGGAATATGCTTGGTGAGACGAAGGACGGCCCGCGGCGCCAATCCCGCACGGCCTGCCAGCAGGCGAGCAGCTCTCAGGACGAGGTTATCGGCCTCGCCGCGGAGTGAGCCGGCACCGGGCCCTGCAATTTCGAGCGTCAGGTCGGGGGCGGCGCTCACGTCGATTTCATCGGCGAGATCGGTGAAGGCAACCAGGGAGTCCAGCAGGTGGTAGCCGTCAGTCCGTCGGCCGACGACGTTCAGCCACAGATTGACCTTCGCTCGGGCGAGCGGCACGGCGCGATCAGCCACCCTGCTTGGAATCGGCAGCCTTCTCGTAGACCGTCGGCTTGTCGTTGCCGGAGTTCAACCCGTTCGTGAGCTTGTCCTGGATGATCGGCACGCGATCCTTTTCAGGCTTCTGATTCGAGGCGCGTTCCCATTGAAAGCGCGCTTCGCGGCGACGGCCGACATGCCAATAGGCATCGCCGAGATGCTCGGCGATCGTCGGGTCCTCGCCCTTCTGCTCGGTCGCCCGTTCCAGCCAATCGACCGCCTTGTCGTACTGGCCGAGGCGATAGAAGGCCCAGCCGACACTGTCGGTGATGGAGCCGTCGTCCGGCCGAAGCTCGGTGGCCCGCTCCAGCATCTTCATGCCTTCCTCGAGCTTCATGCCCTGGTCGATCCAGCTGTAGCCGAGATAGTTCAGGACGTAGGGCTGCTCCGGCGAAAGCTCGAGCGCCTTCTTCATGTCCAGCTCGGCCTTCGGCCACTGCTTGGTGCGCTCAAGCGCGATGCCGCGGCCAAAGTAGACCTGCCAGTGGCGTTCCTCGGGATTGCGCAGGCGCGAGATCGCCGTGTCGTAGGCCGTAACGGCCTCCGCATAACGTTCCTTGGTGCGCAGCAAGTCGGCCAGCGTAAGGGCCGCGTCGATCCGGGCGGGCTTCTCCGCCACCAGAGCCCGCAGCCGGCTGACCGCCTGATCGAGCTTGTCTTCCTGGGCGTCGAGCGCGGCCGTGCGCAACCGCGCCTGCCAGTAGAGCGGCGAGTTGGGCCCGATCTTGCCAAGCGCCGCGACGGCCTTCGGGACCTGGCGGAACTGCTCGTAGAGGCCCGAGATCATCAGCCAGGCGAAGTCCTGCTCCGGCTTCAGGGCGGTGGCGAGCTGGTAGAAGATTAGCGCCAGATCCGTACGCTGGTTGCGTTGATCCGCAGCGAGGATGCCGCCAATGTCGAACAGGATTTCCGCAATGCCGGCTGCCGGCGACGGCGGCTTGGGCATCGGCGCATTGGGTGCAATCAGCGCATCGACGACAACGGCGTCGCTGTACTTCTCGGCATAGTTCTTCAGGAGTTCGCGCGCATCGGCATCCTTGCCGAGCCGGCGCAGCCCCTCGGCCACCGCGACCGTCGTCCGCAGACCATTGCGGTCGAGCGTCATGGCACGGCGATACTTCGCCTCGGCCGCGGCCTTGTCGCCCGCCAGCTCGTCGATCTGCGCTTCAATAACCAGCGCCGGCGCTTCCGCCCGCTCGCCCGCAGCAGGCCTGAGACGTGCAAGATGGGCCCGGGCCGACGCGAAGTCCTTCTCCCCGGCCTTCAGCCAAGCCAACACATACTCGCGCAGCGCACCAAGCTGGTTCTCGGCCCCGATGCGGCCCAACTGGCGCTCGGCGCCGCGATAGTCGCCCTTCTTGATCGCCTCGACAGCCAGAACGAGGTTGGCGAAACCATCCCCCGGCCTCGTCGCAAGAACTGCAGGTGCGAGCTGCGCCGCCTGGTCGATCCGGCCGGCATACACGCGCAGCCGGAAGGCCGCGTAGATCATTTCCGGATCGTTGGGCGTCAGCGCCAGCGCCTGATCCATCTGATCGGAGGCAATGTCGTAGTCGTGCCCCTGTTCGCCGACGCGGGCGGCCAGGTAGCGGCCCGCCAACGAAGTCGGCTGAAGGCGGACACCGGGTTGAGTCTGCGACGGCTTGGCTTGCGGCCGGTTGCCCTGCTGGGCCTGGCCGGCGAGCGGGAAGAGGGACAGCAGCGCTGCGGAGAGCAGCGCAAGAGGAATGCGTCGCATGCGTCTCACATGTTGGGATAGTTAGGCCCGCCGCCCCCTTCGGGCACGGACCAGTCGATGTTCTGTGCAGGATCCTTGATGTCGCACGTCTTGCAGTGAACGCAGTTCTGCGCGTTGATCTGAAAGCGCGGCTGGCCGTTGTCGGCCGTCACCACCTCGTAGACGCCCGCCGGGCAGTAGCGTTGCGCCGGCTCGGCGTAAAGCGGCAGGTTGACCGCAATCGGGATCGAGGGATCGCGCAGCTTCAGATGAACCGGCTGGTCCTCCTCATGATTGGTGTTCGACAGGAACACCGAGGAGAGCTTGTCGAAGGAAAGTACGCCGTCGGGCTTGGGGTACTGGATCGGCTGGAATTCGCTCGCCGGCCGGAGGCATTCGTGATCGGCCTTGTGATGGCGCAAGGTCCACGGCAAGCGGATACCGAGATCGTGCAGCCACATGTCCATGCCGCCATAGAGCGTGCCGAGCGTCGTGCCCCATTTCAGGGCGGGCTTCACGTTGCGCACCTTGTCGAGATCCTTCCAGATCCACGACGCCTTGAGCTTCACCGGATAGGCGATCAACTCGTCGCCGCCGGTCTTGCCACCCGCCAGCGCCTCGAAAGCCGCCTCGGCCGCCAGCATGCCGCTCTTCACGGCGTTATGGCTGCCCTTGATGCGCGGCACGTTGACGAAACCGGCGGAGCAGCCGATCAGCGCGCCGCCCGGGAAGGTGAGCTTGGGCACCGACTGTACGCCACCCTCGTTGATGGCGCGCGAGCCGTAGACCAGTCGCTTGCCGCCCTTCAGGTACTTGGCGACATCGGGGTGCGTCTTGAAGCGCTGGAACTCGTCAAACGGTGAGAGGTAGGGGTTCTCGTAGCTGAGATGAACTACGAGGCCGATGGCGACCAGATTGTCGCCGAAGTGATACATGAACGAGCCGCCCGAGCTGCCGGTCTCCGACAGCGGCCAGCCCTGCGAATGCACGACCAGGCCCTTGCGGAAGTTGGCGGGATCGACCTGCCAGAGTTCCTTGATGCCGATGCCGAACTTCTGCGGATCGACGCCGTCGCGCAGGTCGAACTTGGCCATCAGTTGCTTGGCCAGCGAACCGCGAACGCCCTCACCGATCAGCGTGTATTTCGCATGCAGTTCCATGCCCGGCGTGTAGCTGTCCTTGTGGGTGCCGTCCTTGGCGATGCCCATGTCGCCGGTGGCGACGCCCTTCACCGAACCGTCGTCGTTGTAGAGCACTTCGGCCGCGGCAAAGCCCGGATAGATTTCGACGCCCAGCGCCTCGGCCTGCTGGCCGAGCCAGCGGCAGACATCGCCCAGACTCACGATGTAGTTGCCGTGGTTGTTCATCAGCCGCGGCAGCAGGAAATTGGGGAAGCGGTAGGAACCGCTCTTGGTCAGGAACAGGAACTGGTCGTCGGTAACCTGCGTCTCGAGCGGCGCTCCCTTCTCTTTCCAGTCGGGAATGAGCTCGTTCAGACCGATCGGATCGACGACTGCGCCCGACAGGATGTGGGCGCCGATTTCCGAACCCTTCTCGATCAAGCAGACCGAGACTTCGTGGTTTCGCTCTGCCGCGAGCTGCTTCAAGCGGATCGCCGCCGACAGCCCGGCCGGACCGCCGCCCACGATCACAACGTCATATTCCATCGCCTCGCGCGTCATACCTGTCTCGCTCTGCAGTGCCTTTTCCTGATGGACGCGCGCCTGTCGGGCGGCAATCCTTCGATTCTAGATAGCCTGTCGGGGGCAGGATCGCCACCCGCTGAGAGGGGGAATTCCCGTGGCAGAGTTGACCGATATCGAGAGCAAGATCTTCTCTGCACGCGATTATCGCCTCGAAAGTGGCCAGACTTTGCCCACTCTGGAGCTTGCCTACGAAACGTACGGAACGCTCTCGCCGGCCAAGGACAACGCCATTCTGGTCGTGCATGGCTACACCTCGAGTCATCACGCAGCAGGCAAAAATGCCCCTGGTAAGCAGGGGCGTGGCGTTCCCGAGGGTTCGGTCGGCTGGTTCGACGGCCTGATCGGCCCCGGCAAGGCGGTCGACACCGACTGCTATTTCGTCGTCTCCGTGAATGCGCTGGGCTCGGCACATGGCAGCACAGGGCCGAACTGCACGGACCCGCGCACCGGCAAACCCTACGGCCCGACCTTTCCCGAGATCACCATGCGGGACATCGTCGGCAGCCAGAAGCTCCTGATCGATTCGCTCGGGCTGAAGAGCCTGGTGGCGGTGATCGGGCCGTCCATGGGCGGCTTCCAGTCGTTCCAGTGGGCCGCCTCCTACCCCGGTTTCATGAAGGCGATCGTGCCTTCGGTGACAGCGCCGCGCTCGCCAGGCGGGCTGGACCGGCTGGAAAGCCTGCAGAAACGGCTGGCCTCGGACCCTAACTGGAATGGCGGCTGGTATTACGAGAATGGCGGCATCGCCCGCACCCTCGAAGAGATTCGCTTCGAGACGCTGATGAACTACGGCCAGAACGAGATCCTGGCCGAGACCATGCCCGATCCCAAGGCGCGCGAGGCGGCGATCCGTGCCAACGCGCAGGCATGGTCCCAAATCTACGACGGCCATTCGATGATCGCGCTGCGCCGGGCCATCGGCACCATCGACATCACCGGCGACTATGCCAAGCTCAAGGGCACCAAGGTGCTCTATGTGCAGTCTCCGACCGACAAGCTGTTCGACATCGCGCTGTCGCCCGCTTATGTCAGCGACATGCGCAAGGCCGGAGTCGACGTCACCTATGTGGAGCTGCCGTCCAACAAGGGCCATATGGCGAGCCATGCCGATGCCGCCCTGTGGGCGCCGATTCTCGGCGCCTTCCTGAAGCGCCTGCCCTGAGGCCCCACATCGTGACCGAGCTGTCCCTGGCACCTGATGCGGCGGCAGCCCTGCTCCGCTGGTACGTCGATCAGGGTCTCGACGAGGCAATCGGCGAAGAGGCAATCGACCGCTTCGCCTTGCCGCCACCGGCTGCCTCCGTGGCTCCCTTGGCTGCACCGGCTGCAATGCCATCGGCGCCGACACCGATCCGCCCCGCTGCGCCACTGCCTCAACGCGCGCCGATCCCCCTCGAATCGCCGCAGCTCGTCGAGGATGCCCGCGAGGTTGCCCGAAAGGCCACCAGCGTCGCCGAACTCGAAGCAGCGGTGCGCGCCTTCGAAGGCTGCGCGCTGAAGCGTACGGCCAAGAACACGGTATTTGCCGACGGTGTCGTCGGCGCGCCGGTGATGATCGTGGGCGAAGCGCCGGGGGCCGACGAGGACCGGCTGGGCAAGCCGTTCGTCGGCGTGAGCGGCCAGCTCATGGACCGCATGTTCGACGCCATCGGCATGAGCCGCGAGCGCGACCTCTACATCACCAACATTCTCTTCTGGCGCCCGCCCGGCAATCGCACGCCGACCCTGGCGGAACAGGCGATCTGTCTCGCCTTCACGCGACGTCACATCGAACTCGCCAAGCCGAAGCTGGTGGTGCTGGCGGGCGGCACGGCCGTGAAGGCGGTGCTCGACACGACCGAGGGCATCACGCGTCTGCGCGGCAAGTGGGCAACCCTGCGCCTCGACGACGGCACCGAAGTGCCGGCGCTGCCGACCTTCCATCCGGCCTATCTGCTGCGCACCCCGGCCAGCAAACGGCAAAGCTGGTGGGATCTCCTGTCGATAGACAAGAAATTGAGAGAGCTGGGCGCGAGATAGGCGCTAACTCGGCTTCTTCACCTGCACGCCGCTGTCGCGGATCAGTTTGCCCCACCGCTCGTACTCGGCGCGGATGAACGCTGCGAATTCGTCCGACGTGCTGCCCACGGTCGTGGCGGCCAGCGGCGCAAGTTGCTGTTTGACCTCCGGCATGCGCGCGATCGCCGCGACGTCGCCGCTGAGCTTGGCGGCGATGGCGGGAGGCAGCTTGGCTGGGCCCAATACGCCATACCAGGCCGACGCCTCGTAGCCTTTCACGCCGGCTTCGGCGACCGTCGGCACGTCCGGCAGCCCCTCGAACCGTGTCGCCGTGGTGACGCCGATCGCTCGCAATGCGCCACTGCGCACGTGAGGCAGGAAGGAACTCGCATCGCCCAGGGAGATGTTCACGCGATTCTGCAGGATGTCGGGGATCATCGGCGCGACGCCGGCATAGGCCACATGCTCGAAGCGCACCTTGGCCAGATTCTCAAACAGCAACGCCGCGAGATGCGGCGACGAGCCGATGCCCGCAGTCCCGCAGTTGAGGCGGCCGGGGTTCTTCTGCGCATAGGCGATCAGCTCGGCAATCGAATGGATTGGCTGGCTGGGATGGACGACGACCAGCATCGCGACCGTCGCGAAAAGGCTGATCGGCGTGAAGTCGTTCAGCGTGTCGTAGGGCATGTTGGGCAGGAGATGCGCGTTGGTGGCGCTCGTGCCGACCGTGCCCAGCAGCAGCGTGTGGCCGTCGGGTGCGGCCTGAGCGGCCGCGGCGGCGCCGATGGAACCGGACGCCCCGGTCTTGTTTTCGACGACAACGGGCTTGCCCCAGCGCTCGCCCAGCCGTTGGGCGACAATGCGCGCACAGGTGTCCGTCGCGCCGCCGGGCGCAAACGGTGCGATCACCTTGATCTGTTTGGTCGGATAGTCCGGCGTTGCGAATGTCGAACGCCCACCAGCCAGAACGGCGGCAGCCGCCGTCAGGCCCCCTATGAGCCCACGTCTCGTCGTCATGTGATTCCTCCGGTTTATTGGTTTTTCAGGCGACCGCAGCCAGCATCTGCATCAACGCCTCGCGGTCGTCGGTGCGCGTCGCGGCAGGCTCCAGGACACGGCCAGTCGTCTCGCCCTGGAGCGAGCAGCGCAGCATCAGGCGCGGCTGACGCTGATCGAAATCGGGCAACGCGATGTGCTGCGTGCACCGATTGTCCCACATCACCAGATCGTTGACGGTCCAGCGGTGGCGATACGTGAACTCCGGGGACTCGGCGTGTTCGTTCAGGAAGCGGAGGAGCGCCGCACTCTCTCCATCCGACAGGCCGATGATGCCGCGGATGCGCTGCCCGACCAGCAACGACTTGCGCCCGGTCTCCGGGTGCGTCTGCACGATCCTGTGCGCCACCGGCGGATTGCGGCGCTTCAGCTCTGCGACCTTCTCCGGATCGCGCTGCTCCAGTCCCTTGACCAGCGAGGCGTCGTGGATCGCCTCCATGTCGTCGATGAAAGCCCGCATACGGGCGCTCAGCGTCTCGTAGGCGAGGTACATGTTGGCGAACATCGTATCGCCACCGACCGGCGGCCTTTCCCGGCAGAGCAGGAGCGCGCCCTTGGCGGGCCGCGGCGTGAAGGTCAGGTCGGTGTGCCAGTTGCGGCCGGTGTTGCGGGTATCCGAAGGTTTGCCGTCGACGAGCTTGTTGGTGATCATCAGGATCTCGCGATGATCCGGGTGCGTGTAGCGCGGCTGGAACTCGTGCTTGTCGAGCTCGCCGAAGCACCGTGAGAAGGCGATCTGCTCCGTCGTCGAAAGATCCTGGCCGGGAAACACCAGCACCAGGTGACGCAGCCACGCCTCGTTGATGGCGTCCTTCAAGGCCGGCTCGATCGGCCGGCGCAGCTCCACGCCTGTGACTTCAGCCCCCAGCGCGTACCCGATCGGCTTCACCTGAAGCGTGCTCATGCGTTACCTCCTCGCGTTGTCACACTATTGCCGACTGTCGATTGTCTGACAATAATCAATTTGACGAATTGTGATAGGGTCACGCCGTGTCCCCTACCGCTCCCCAAGCGCCGATTCCCCTCGGCAAAGCTGTCAAATCCCTTCCCGAACTTCTGGCCGAGAAGATTCTCGAGGACATCATGTCCGGCCGCCTGCCTGCGGGTGAGCGGCTGAAGGAGATCGCGCTGGCGGAAGAGCACGCCGTCAGCCGAGCCACCGTCCGCGAGGCGCTGATCGCGCTGGCCAAGCTCGGCTATGTCGAGCAGGTCCCGCGCTTCGGCGCGCGCGTGGCCCCCTTCGCAAAGGACGACGTCTTCCATCTTTTCGAGATCCGGGCCGCCCTGCTGGCGATCGCCGCGCGCAACTGCGCGCTCGATCCCGCGGCGCCCCGCGAGAAGCTCGCGGAACTCACCGGCGAGATGGAGCGGCTTGCCGCCGATCCCGACACGCCCGCGCAGACTTTCTCGGAGCGTTCCGTCGCCGCCCAAACGCTGTTGATCAATGCCAGCGGCAACGGCCGGCTGCCGGCGCTGTACGATCATCTCTCCGACATCAGCAGCTGGCGCATGATCCGAGGACGCGCCACGAGCTTTCTCAAAGCCGAACGCCGCCGCGAAGCCGCCAACGATTGGCGGATCATCGAACGCGCGATCAGGTCTGGCGATGCGAGCGCGGCCGAAGCTGGCGCGCGGCTTCTGTTCGCACACTCCTCCGCCGCCGTCCGCGCCGAGCTTCAGGGCGCGGAGTGAAGCGTCGAGGAGCTTCGGCTTCTCGCTACTTCGTCAGCGTCTTCTTCAGGAAGAATTTCTGGTGGCCGGGCGGGAAGTCGTCGAGCGTGGCGAAGAGTTCGTAGCCACGCCTCTCGTAGAACGGCCTGGCCTGAAAGGAGTGCGTGTCGAGATACGCGGAATGGCAGTTGCGATGGCGGGCGTAATCCTCGGCGGCATCCATCAAACGCGTCGCATGGCCCTTGCCGCGCAGCGCCTCGTCGACCCAAAGGATGGAGACAAACAACCAGTCGGCCCAGATGTAGCCCAGCAGGCCGCCGAGGGTTTCGTTCCTCTCGCCCTTCAGGAAGATGTAGCAGGGATAGTAGTCGGATTTGCCCGTCCGGCTCGAATTGAACATCGAGAGACGGTCGCGCACATAAGTGGCTGCGCGCTCATTGTCGGGATCGAAGACGAGATCGATCTTCTCGTCCATGTCGGCCCTCTCAGCGCATTGCGGCGCGCTGGCGCACCAGCGCGAGGACGGTTCGGCCGATCGGCATGTCGACGCCGACCCATTCGGCCATCTCCACCACGGCGCCCAACAGCGCTTCGATTTCGAGCGGGCGGCCGCGTTCGAGATCCTGCAGCATCGACGTCTTGTGGGCGCCGACCTCGGCACCGCCCGCGATGCGCTTGTCGACGCCGATGGCGAACTTCACGCCGAGCTTCTCGGCCACCTGCTGGCCCTCGACCATGAGTGCGCGGCAGACGGCATGCGTGCCGGGCTCGGAGATCAGCCGGTCGAGCGTCGCCGTGGTGAGCGCACTCAGCGGATTGAACGCCATGTTGCCCCAGAGCTTGACCCAGAGCTCGTCGCGGATGCGCGGCCGCACCGGCGCCTTGAGGCCCGCCTTGATCATCAGCTCGGACAACTTGGTCGCGCGCTCACTGCGGCTGCCGTCGGGCTCGCCGAGGGAGAAACGATCGCCGTAGGTATGTTCGATGACGCCCGGCTCGACCACGTCGGCCGCCGGATAGACGATGCTGCCCAGCACCTGCGGGGGCGGCAGCCCGGCGGTGAGCTTGCCTTCGGGATCGACCGACTCGATGCGCCGGCCGTCGAACTCACCGCCAAGCTTGTAGGTGTACCACCAGGGCACGCCGTTGATGGCTGCCACGATGGTCGTGTTCGGCCCGATCAACGGCTCGAGCTGCGCCATCGCCGGCAACAGCGAATGTGCCTTGAGCGTCAGCACCAGATAGTCCTGTGGGCCGATCTCCTTGGGATCGGCCGCCACGCGCGGCCGCGTGACGGACTTCTGCCCCTCGCTCAGCAGGGTCAGGCCCTTGGTCCGCAGGGCATCGCCATGCGGACCTCGTGCCACGACTGTGACCGGCGTGCCGGCCATCTCGAGTTTGGCGGCCATGAAGCCGCCGATGGCGCCGGCGCCGAAAACGCAGATCGAGGTCACGGCTTCTCCATCAGGCCGTCGCTTCACCGAGGCCGAGCTTGGCGGCAAGGCCTATACGCTGCAGCTTGCCGGTCGCGCCCTTCGGGATCTCGGTCACGAACACGACCTTGCGCGGCACCTTGAAGTCGGCGACGTGCTTGGCCACGAAATCACGCAACTCGCGCTCCGTGCATTCAGTGCCGCCGCGCAGGACGACGACAGCGCCCACCTCTTCTCCCAGCTTGGGATGCGGGATGGCGAAGGTCACGCACTGCTCGACCGCCGGGTGATCCATCAGGATGACGTCGATCTCGATCGGGCTGATCTTCTCGCCACCACGGTTGATGATCTCCTTCAGGCGGCCGGTCAGGAACAAGTAGCCGTCCTCGTCGAAGCGGCCCTGATCGCCGGTGCGGAACCAGCCGTTGGCAAAGGCCTTGAGGTTGGCGTCCGGGTTGTTGTCGTAGCCCGCCGTCACGTTCGGCCCCTGGATCACGACCTCGCCGATCGTGCCCTGCGGCAGCATGTTGCCGGCATCGTCCATGATGGCGATCTTCGGGCCGGCCGGCAGGCCGACCGCGCCCGGCTTGCGCTTGCCGGGTGGCAGCGCATTCGACGCCATCTGATGGCTGGCTTCGGTCATGCCGTAGGCCTCGATCACCGGACAGTCGAAGGCGGCTTCGAGTTCGGCCATGACCTGCGGCGGCAGAGAGGCCGACGAGGAGCGGATGAAGCGCAGCTTGGCGGCCTTGGCCGCGTTCACATGGCTGCGCAGGCGGCCGAGGATTGCCTGATGCATGGTCGGCACGGCCGTGTACCAGGTGGGCTTCACTTCCTCGAGCCAGGCGAAGAAGCGCAGCGCGTTGAAGCCCGGCGTACACGACACCGAAGCGCCCGCGCCCAGCGACGAAAGCGTCGCCGCGATCAGACCGTGAATATGGAACAGCGGCATGATGTTGAGGCAGCGATCGGCCGGCGTGAGCGCCAGCGACTTGCCGATATGACGCGCCGACGCCGCGAGGTTCGCCGTCGACAGCGGCACGATCTTGGGTCGGGCCGTCGTGCCCGACGTATGCAGCACCAGGGCGATCTCCTCGCCTACCGACGTGCCGGGCTTGGCCGCCTTGGCAGGCCTCAGCGCCGAGACGTCGAGCGTGAAGGTACCCGCGGGCGCGTCGGCTGTCGGCACCAGTTCTACGATCGGCACACCGACCTTGCCGGCGACCGCACGCACGGGGCTGTCCATGCCCTGCTGCACGATCACGGCCTTGGGCTTGAGATCTTCGAGGTAGAACTCGAACTCGTCAGCGCGATAGGCGGGATTGAGCGGCGCAGACGTCGTGCCCGAAGCGACGGCGATGAACGACGAGGCCATCTCCGGGCCGTTCGGGACGACCATGGCGACGCGATCGCCGCGGCCGATGCCGACACCGTTCAACGCGGCGAGCGTGTCGTCGGTGAGCTTCTTGAGACCGGCATAGCTGAGCCAGGGGCGTCCCGGGGCTCCGATCGCCGGCGCGTCCGCCTTGCCGGCCGACGTGACGTCGTAAACGTTGTTAACCATTGTCCGTCCCTCAGGCCGCAGCTTTCTTCTCGTCGGCAATGATGCGGTCGTATGCCGGCAGGGTCAGGAACTCGTAGAATTGCGGCTGCTCGACCAGGTCGATCATGAGCTGGGCGGCATCCTCGTAACGACCCTTGGCGTAGTTCTCCTCGCCCATCTGCGCCTTCACCTTGTCGTTCTCCTCGCGCACGATCTCGCGCACCAGCTCCTTGGTGATGGCGCGGCCGTCGTCGAGCTTCTGGTTGTGGCGCACCCACTGCCAGACCTGCGCGCGGCTGATCTCGGCGGTGGCGGCGTCTTCCATCAGGTTGAACAGCGGCACGCAGCCAATGCCGCGCAGCCAGGCCTCGACGTAGCCGATGCCTACGGCCACGTTCTGGCGCAGGCCGGCCTCGGTCTTCGGGCCTGCCGGCATCTGGATCAGGTCGGCCGCGGTGACGTTCACGTCCTGGCGCTTGCGCGCGATCTGATTGGCTTCCTTCATCACCGCATCGAACTCGGCCTTGGCGATCGGCACGAGCCCCGGATGAGCGACCCAGGTGCCGTCGTGGCCGTCGCCGGCCTCGCGCTTCTTGTCGGCATGCACGCGGGCCATCGCCTCGTCATTGGCCTTCGGATCGTTCTTGATCGGAATCTGCGCCGCCATGCCGCCCATCGCGTGGACCTCGCGGCGATGGCAGGTCTTGATGACGAGCTGGCTGTAGGAGCGGAGGAAGTGCGAGGTCATGCCGACCGTGCCGCGATCCGGCAGCACCGCCCACTCCTGTTCGCGGAACTTCTTGATGAAGGAGAAGATGTAGTCCCAACGGCCGCAGTTCAGACCGGCCGAATGGTCCTTCAGCTCCCACAGGATCTCGTCCATCTCGAAGGTAGCGAGGATGGTCTCGATCAGCACCGTGGCCTTGATCGACTTCTGCGGCACGCCGAGCGCGTCCTGGGCATGGACGAACACGTCGTTCCACAGCCGCGCTTCGAGATGGCTCTCCATCTTCGGCAGGTAGAAGTACGGCCCGGTACCGCGCGACAGCGCTTCCTTGGCGTTATGGAAGAAATAGAGGCCGAAA
The DNA here is from genome assembly GCF_000312425.1 of Reyranella massiliensis 521. GTDB lineage: Bacteria > Pseudomonadota > Alphaproteobacteria > Reyranellales > Reyranellaceae > Reyranella > Reyranella massiliensis. The sequence continues at coordinate 3,801,911 of NZ_HE997181.1, forward strand.
TCGAACAGCGAGCCCGACATCGGCTTGCCATCGACCGTGACGTGCTTCTCGAGCAGGTGCCAGCCGCGCGGACGGACGAACAGCACGGCGGTCTTGTCGTTCAGCTTGTAGGCCTTGCCGCTGTTGGGATCGACATAGTCGATCTGGCGACGCACCGCGTCGGCGAGGTTGAACTGGCCTTCGACCATGTTGGCCCAGGTCGGCGTCGAGGCATCCTCGAAGTCGGCCATGAAGACGTTGGCGCCGCAGTTCAGCGCATTGATGATCATCTTGCGATCGACCGGCCCGGTGATTTCGACGCGGCGGTCCAGGATGTCCTTGGGCAACGGCGCCACCGTCCAGTCGCTCTCGCGGATCTTCGCCGTTTCCGGCAGGAAGTCCGGCTTTTCCCCGGCATCGAGCCGCTTCTGGCGCTCGACGCGGGCGGCCAGCAACTCCTCGCGACGATCGTTGAACTTGCGCTGCAAGTCGGCAATGAACGCGACAGCCTCCTTGGTGAGCACCTTTTCGAAGCCGGGCTTCATCGCGCCGTCGATCGAAACACCCGCCGGAAGGTCCAGAGCCGTCATTGCATTTCCCCTTGAAATCGTTCGAATCACTGTGAATGGGCGATTTACCGCCTTGAGACCCCGCCCGGCAAGGCGCTACGAGGAAGCATGGACGCTGCGTTTATCGTCGATTGGCTGAATCTGCTGCTGCGCTGGGCTCACATGATCGTGGGCATTGCCTGGATCGGAGCGTCTTTCTACTTCATCTGGCTGGACAACCATCTGCACAAGCCGCTCGATCCGGCCGACATCGCCAAGGGCATCGGCGGCGAAGTCTGGGCGGTCCATGGCGGCGGCTTCTACACCGCCAAGAAGTTCGCCCTGGCGCCCGAGCGCCTGCCGCCCGAACTGCACTGGTTCAAGTGGGAAGCCTACACGACCCTGATCACCGGCTTCTTCCTGCTGTGCCTCGTCTACTATTACGGTGCGGAAGTCGCCCTGATCGATCCCTCGGTCATGGACCTCAGCAAGCCCGCCGCGATCGCCATCGGGCTGGGGTTCCTGGTCCTGGGCTGGCTGGTCTACGACTGGCTCTGCCGCTCTGCCCTGGGCCAGGACGATGCCGTCCTGGGCGGCCTGCTCTTCCTCTATTGCATCGCCTCCGCCTGGGCGCTCTGCCACATCTTTTCCGGCCGCGGCGCCTACATCCACTTCGGCGCGATGCTGGGCACGATCATGGTGCTCAACGTCTACTTCGTCATCATTCCGGGCCAGCGCGAAATGGTGAAGGCCAAGGAGGAAGGAAGGCCGCTCGATCCCAAATACGGCCTGAGGGGTCGCCAGCGCTCGGTCCATAATACCTATTTTACGCTGCCTGTGCTGTTCACGATGATCAGCAACCACTATGCCGGCCTCTACGGCCATGAGTGGAACTGGGTGCTGCTGATCCTGATCTCGGTGGCGGGCGCGCTGATCCGCGTCTGGTTCGTGCAACGCCACAAGGGCAATGCCAATCCGCTGGTGCTGGCGTCGGGCTTCGTGTTCATCGCCTTCACCGCCCTGCTCGCCCTGCCGCGACCGAGCGCCGATGGCGGCGGGCCGGTCGCCTTCGATCAGGTCCAGCCCATCGTTCAGGCCCGCTGCGCTTCCTGCCATGCCGCCAAGCCCACACAGGAAGGCTTCCTGGCGCCGCCCAAGGGCATCCTCCTGGAGACGCCGTCGCAGATCCGCGCCCTGGCCGCCGCCATCAACCAGCAGGCCGCCGCCTCGCGGGTCATGCCCCCCGGCAATCTGACCGAGATCACCGACGCAGAGCGCCGCATGATTGCGCGGTGGTTCAAGGGTGGCGCACAATAGCGAAATGAATGTCCGCACCGGCGGCCTGCCGTGGCGTCGTCTCCTGACGGCCGCCTTGGCGGCGGTCGCGATCTTTCTCTACTGGTTCCAGGTCGGCGACCGCAGTGCCGGAGACGCTGCGCGCAATGCCACCGTTGCAGAGGCACGAGAGCCCGTCTCGAATACCGGCGGCTGGGGCGCCAGTGTCGGTTTTGCAGACTCGCGGCGTCTCGACGAGCATTTCGAGAAGCATGGGGCGGAGTTTGGCCGGATCACCAAGCAAGACTATCTGAGGCAGGCGCAGCTGCTGCGCGACGCCCGTGCAGGCGGTCCGATCCTGGAGACAGTGCGCGCCGACGGGGTGACGACCCGCTTCGACAAGCAGACCGGGGCGTTCATCGCCTTCAATCCAAATGGCGTGATCCGCACTTTCTTCAAACCGAACGATGGCGAGCGATACTATCGCCGACAGGCCGAGCGAGGACGCGGATGAAGCCTCCTCCCCCTCCCGGCCCTCCCGACGTAGCTGACCTCTGCGAGCTGATCGACCAATGGACGACATTCGCGGCCGATCTCGAACGGCAGGGTTACAATTTCGATCTCGACAACTGGTTGAACGACGTCGACGTGCGCGAGTTGATCCTCGAAGCGCTGCCCATGTTCAGCCGCGAGGAGATGGGTGACCACGCGCTGAAGCTAGATGAAGCCGACAAGACCTTCACGGCAGCGACGCGCGACTTCAAGCGTTGTGTCTGGGGCCATGGCACGGCCCGCAAGGAAAAATGGACCCCGCAGAAAAACTGGTGGTACTTCCGCACACCGAGGCGGTCCAACGCCCAGCTTGAAGACGAACTCGCGACCGTTAGATAAGACGGTGCCATGAGTACCCCCAAAATCATGGTCGAGGCCCAGGGCCCGGTCACGACGATCACCATCAACCGGCCGCAGGCCAAGAACGCCCTCGACAACGAAGCGGCACACGCTCTTGCCGATGCGCTGCGTGCCTTCGAAGCCGACCCGCAGGCGAAAGTCGCCGTCTTGACCGGCGCCGGGGGCGCCTTCTGCGCCGGGGCCGACCTCAAGGAGCTGGGCGGCGGCACGGACTATTTCCCTTGGGCCGGCAGCGCGGACGGGCCGTTGCGCGCACAGCTCAGCAAACCCGTGATTGCCGCCATCGAAGGCCATGCCTGTGCCGGCGGGCTGGGCGTGGCGTTGTTCTGCGATATCCGCATCGTCGACGAAACCGCCTCCTTCGGCGTGTTCTCGCGCCGCTGGGGCGTTCCGATGAGCGATGGCACGACCGTGCGCCTGCCGCGCATTGTGGGCCAGGGGCGCGCCATGGACATGCTGCTGACCGGCCGCGCGGTCGGCGCCGACGAAGCCATCGCCATTGGATTGGCTACCCGCAAGGTGGCGCGCGGCACGACGCGCGCCGAGGCAGAAAAGCTCGCCCTCCAGATCGCGGGCTTCCCACCGATCGCCATGACGTCGGATCGCCAGTCGGCCTATGAGAGTTTCGACCGCGACCAGGCGGCCGCGATCCAGCGCGAGATGGAGCTGTCGCTGGAAGCGCGGCGCCAGGAATCGCAAAGCGGTGCGGCGCGCTTCGCCAAGGGCGAAGGCCGGCACGGCCAGTTCAAGAAGTAGCGCAGAAGTAAAGGAAACGAAGATGCGGGCGCTGGTCTGTCATGCCTATGGTCCGATCGAGAATCTGAAGATCGAGGACATCCCGCAGCCCGTGCCGAAGGCCGGCGAGGTGCTGGTGCGCGTGCGCGCCGCCGGCGTGAGTTTCGCCGCGATGCTGGGCGTGCAAGGCAAGCACCAGAACAAGCCGCCATTGCCTTACGTGCCGGGCAACGAACTCGCGGGCCATGTCGTGGCTCTGGGCGAGGGCGTCAGCAACGTCGCGGTCGGCGACCGCATCGCGACTGGCGTCAGCCAGGGCGCCTTTGCCGAATATGCCGTCGCGACCGCAGCCAACCTGATCCCGATCCCCGAGCAACTGCCCTATGCCGAGGCGACCAACTTTCCGACGCTCTATCCCACCGCCTACGGCGCGCTGAAGTGGAAGGCGGCGATGCAGCCCGGCGAAGTGCTGCTGGTCCACGGGGCCGGCGGCGGCTCGGGCCTGACTGCCATCGAGGTCGGCAAGGCGATGGGTGCCGTCGTGATCGCGAGTGCCGGTGGCGCCGACAAGCTCAAGGCCGCGCAGGAAGCCGGTGCCGACCACCTGATCGACTACCGTTCGGAAGACATACGCACCAAGGTGCTGGAGCTGACGGGCGGACGCGGCGCCGATGTGATTTACGATCCGGTCGGCGGTTCGGCGTTCGACGCGTCGCTGCGCTGCGTGGCGCCCGAGGGCCGTATCATCCCGATGGGCTTCGCCAGCGGCACCGTCCCGCAGATCCCGGCCAATATCCTGCTGGTCAAGAACGTGACCGTGATCGGCTTCTACTACGGCTACTGGAATGGCTGGGGCGGCAAAGGAACTCCCTCGCCCAAGGAGGAAGCAGCGCTTGCCACGCGCCGCGCCATGGTGGCCGACGCCCAGCGAGACCTGACCCGCTGGTTCGTCGAAGGCAGGCTCAAGGCCACGGTCGCCGCGACCTACGACCTCGCGGACTGGATCAAGGGCTTCAAGCTCATCGAGGAACGCACCGTCGTCGGCAAGGCCGTGCTCGTTCCGTAGAGCCCGTCTGCTAGCGGCGCAGGACGCTGGCGGCGATCGCTGTTCCGAAGCCCAGCATCGCCACGCCCGACACTGCCTGGACTGATCGCCGGAAACGGCGGTCGCCGACGCGGGACTGGATCATCGCCGCGGACAGCGCATAGGCAAAGTGGACTGAGCCCACCACCAGGATGAGCACGGAGAACAGCACGCAGAATTGCGGTGCAAGCGGCTGATCGTGGTGCACGAAGTTGGGAAACAACGCCGCCAGGAAGAACACGGACTGCAGGTTGGTGGCGCTCACGAAGAAGGCCTGAAGATATCGGCGTAGCGCACTCACCTCGGCAGCCGGCGCACCGACGACGGCATCGCTCCGCAATCGCCAGGCGTTGCGCAGCGCCCGAACGCCAAGGAAGACGAGATAGGCGGCGCCCGCGAGCCGCAAGCCGTCGTACAGCCCCGGCATCGCGAGCAGCAGTGCGGCGACGCCCAGCGCCGCGGCAAGCGCCACGAGGAACAGCAACGAAATGTTGCCGAGGATGGTGGGCGCAACGCGCCGCACGCCGAAGCTCAAACTGTGATCGACGACCAGAACGACATTAGGACCGGGCGACACCGACGCCAGCGCGATCACGCCGGCAAACACGAACAGTTCGTTCACTGCGGCCAGACTTTTGGAAAAGTCGCGCATTCGAGCCGGTCGCCCGGCTTCAGGCCGTGGCCTTCGAGCGGTGGCGAGACCTGGCCGACGCGTGCGGCGTAGCGCGCATCGTCGCCGCACCAGCGGGTCGCCCAGGCGCGGCGACGGCGCGAGGTCGAGCGATTGCCGGAAGCGCCGTGCAGCGTCAGCGCGTGGAAGGCGATGACGTCGCCCGGCTCCATGTCCCAGGCGAGGAATTCGTGCCGGTCGCGCTCGGCGTCGAGGTCGGGCAGCGGCTCGAAGCGAGGGTCCTGCACGGCAAGATCGACGCCGCCCTGCTTGAAGAACTTGGGCTGGAACCAGCGGCCCCAGCGGTGCGAGCCCTTCACATATTCGACGCACGTCGCACGATCGACCGGATCGAGCGGCAGCCACAGCGAGACGATCTGCTCGCCGTCGATCGGATAATAGGGCTGGTCGTGATGCCACGGCGTACGCTCCTGCGTGCCCGGCTCCTTCACCAGCAGATGGTCGTGATAGTAGACGACCTCGCGCGAGCCCATCAGGCGCGCCGCGATCTCGCGTGCCGGCGACTCGTAGACGAAGGCGCGCGCGTCGGGATGGCGTTGCCAGAGCTGGAAGTCGACGAAGAACAGTCCCGGCGCACCCTTGGGCGTATTGATGCGCACCATCGGCCCGGGAGTCGCCATGTCGGCTTCGACGGCCGCGCGCAGTCGTTCGATCCAATCGGGCGAAAAGGCGCCGCGCAGGCAGATGGCACCGTCGCTACGGTATTGCGCGATCTCGGCGTCGGTCGGCAGGCTCATCAAATCTCTCCGAAATCGCCGCCGCGTCCCTTGCCGGCGGCGAAGCGGGCAGCACCCTTGCGGGTTTCCGCCTGCAGTGCCGGCATCCCATGCCGCGCTTCGTTGATCAGCGCCGCCGGTAGGTCGAGCGCCCATTGCTCGTAGGACGACTGGCGATCCGAACGCAGGCAAGTCTGCGGAAACTTCGCCAGCACATTGGCCAGCGCCTTGGCTTCGGCGAGCGCCTGCCCCTCGGGCGCAAGACGGTTGGCCAGCCCCCAGTCGAAGGCCTCGCGGGCGCCGACCTCGCGGCCGGTCAGGATCATGTCGAGGGCGCGGCTGTGACCGACGAGACGCGGCAGGCGCACCGTACCGCCATCGATCAGCGGCACGCCCCAGCGCCGGCAGAACACGCCGAACTTGGCGCTCTCCGAGGCGACACGCATGTCGCACCACAGCGCGAGTTCGAGGCCACCCGCGACAGCATAGCCTTCGACGGCGGCGATCACCGGCTTGGACAGGAGATGCCGTGTCGGCCCCATCGGACCGGGACCGGCCGGATCGAATGCCGACGGACTTTCGCGGCTGGCCGCGACCTTGAGATCGTAGCCGGCGCAGAAGGTGCCGCCGCGGCCGGTCAGGATGGCAACGGACTGCGAGTCGGCGGCGTCGAAGGCGAAGAAGGCCTCGCGCAACAGAATCGCCGTCTCGGGATCGACCGCGTTGCGCGCCTCCGCGAAGCGGTCGATCGAAACGATCGTGGTCGTCCCTTCCTTCTCGACGGCGACCTTGGCCATCACCGGCCCTGCATCATGCGCAGCGGCGTGTAGATCAGCACAGTCTCACCCTTCTGGTTCTTCACCAGGTTGGTCGTGCGGACCAGCGCCCGCGAGGGATCCTTGGACGTCGGCTTGATCTCGGTGACTTCGATCTCGACATGGATCGTGTCGTTCACGTAGGTCGGCCCCTTGATGTCGAAGCCCATCGACAGGAAGGCGAGCCCCGATCCCTGCAGGGTGGTCGGGATCACCAGACCTTCGGCCATGGAGTAGACCAGCGCCCCGGGAACGGGATGCCCGCCGCGCATCGGGGCGTGCTCCTTGATGTATTCCTTGTTGGTGAACAGCTCCTCGGAAAAGCCGCAAAGCGTCACGAAATTCAGAAGGTCGGCCTCGAAGAGAGTCCTGCCATAGGTGGTGAATTTGTCGCCGATCTTGAGATCGCGCCAGTTCCAGCCTTCGCCGAGTTGTTTCATGGGGCGATCCTAGTGGGCGTGCGCAGGGTGGGCGCCTTCGCGCAGCTTGTACAGCCGGCTACAATAGGGGCACTCGACATGCCCTTCCGAGCCCAGGTTGAGATACACTTTGGGATGGCCTAACGCGCCGCCACCGCCATCGCAGGCGACGCGGTCAGTATCGACAGTGATGACTTCAAACGGCTCAGTCACGATCCCACTCCTTCTGCGCCGGCGCATGATAGCCGCCGTCGCCGTTTCGGTCATGCTTTCCGCCTGTGCCCCCACCGTCGTTCCGGCGGGCGGCTCGGTGCAGGCGCCGCGGCTGACCGAAGACCGTTATGTCGCGGCCGACGGCACCGCGCTACCGCTGTCGACATGGCCTGCGGCAAACGGCGCGCCCACCGCGGTGATCCTGGGTTTGCACGGCTTCGGCGATTATCGGAATGCCTGGGAAGAGCCCGCGACGGTATGGGCCAAGGACGGCATCACGACCTATGCCTACGACCAGCGCGGCTTCGGCGGCAGCCCGACACGCGGCCGCTGGCCCGGCACCGACACGCTGGTCGACGACGCCAAGGCCGTGGCGGCGCTGCTGCGGGCGAAATATCCCGGCGTGCCGCTCTACCTCGCAGGTGAAAGCATGGGCGGCGCCGTCGTCCTGGTGGCCGCCGACCGTGGCGTGGAGGCCGACGGGCTGATCCTGTCGGCAACCGCCCTTCGTTCGCGCGAGACCTTCGGACCGATGGCGAGTGCCGGGCTCTGGTTCTTCGGCCATACGATCCCCTGGATGCCGTCGGGCCCCACCTCGATCGACTACAAGCCGACCGACAATCCGAAGACTCTCGACAAGCTACGCAACGACCCGATGATCCTGCGCCAGACCCGGCTCGACATGGCCTACGGGCTGATCAACCTGATGGACGATGCGACGGCCGCCGCAAGCCACGTGCAGCGTCCCTACTTGATGATGCACGGGCTGGGCGATCGCATCGTGCCGCAGGAGCCGGTCCGGGCTGCCATCGAAGTCATGCCGCCGCGCGCCGACTCCAAGCTCGCCTTCTACAAGGACGGCTATCACCTGTTGATGCGCGACAAGGCCGGGCCAACTGTGGCCGCCGACGTCGCGGCCTGGATCGCCGATCACGAGGCGGCCCTGCCCTCGGGCGCCGAGGCGACCTCGTCGCAGCCCAAGATGGCGACGGCCTGGGGCTCCCGTCGAAGCCGCTGATTGGGAGTCGACCGCCGTTACTTGCCGCAGCGAACGACCGCCGACGCCGCACCGCGTACAGTGCCGAGATCGCCGCGCGTCGGCATGTTCTCCATCTTGAGCACGGTGTAGTCGCCGTTGGTGCGATTGCACATCGCGACCGCGCGGGTCTGGCAGGCCCCCGGCTCGCCGCAACTGATGGCGATCGCTTCCTTGCCGTCTGCCCAGGTGATTATCGAGGCGTTGGTCCCGCTCCTCGGATCTTCGCCGGGCGTGCTCTTGGCCACGGCACAGGCCGTCGCCAACGCCGCGAGGCCAACAGCCAGCGCCAACCGAACCGTCGATCGAGAAACCATCTTCATCCCCCCGTACGTCCAGTGGTCGGACGATCGAATGACAGTACATCGTCGCCATCTGCAGGTTCAAGGCGATGCAGGTTATGGCTTATAGTTCAATGATGACGCGATGCCATCGAACCAGCCTTCTATCGATCCTTGCCGCCCTTGCCAGCCTGCCGGTTGCAGTGCAGGCGCAACAGACCAACGAACAGCTCGCCGCACGCTGTGCCGAACTGGGCGCCCTCTTCGACAGGTTCAACACGCGACGCGGCGAAGGCTCCGGCGGGCCGGACATGCAGCGCCTCGGCGCCGGCATCGACTGCCAGAGAGGCCGCTACCAACAAGGCATCAAGACGCTGGAGGATCTCCTCCAACGCAACAGGATCTCCTATCCGCCGGCCTGATCGACGTCAGCGATCGACGACGGCCGTCGCTTCGATCTCGACCAGCAAGCCCGGCACCGCGAGCGCGCTGACCGCGACGAGGGTCGAGACGACGACCGAACCCTTGAGGGCCTTGCCCAGCGCCTTGGTGACAGCCGTCATGTCGCGAATGTCGGTGACGTAGATCGTCGTGCGCGTGAGGTCCGACAGGCGCGCGCCGGCGGATTTCAGACCGGCCTCGATCTTGCGCATGGTGATGGCGGTCTGCTGCGCGGCATCCTTGCCCTGGACGCGCCCTTTCGAGTCGAGCGAGGTCGTCCCGGACACGAAGACGAAAGGACCGCTGCGGATCGTACGGACATAGAAGCCCGCGACCTCGGTGCCGTCCGGAAAGAGTTTCTTGGCCATGATCGTTCCCCGCTGTCGATACGCTATGGTGAAAGTGTAAGCTGACGTTCGCGCCACACAAAGGAGGAGCCCCTGTCTCTTGATCGCTATCGCACCGCCATCGTCACGGGCGCAAGTCGCGGCATCGGCGCGGCAACGGTGAGAGAGCTTCGGGTCGGCGGCCTCGAAGTCTACGCCGTGGCCCGTTCGGCCGACGATCTCGTGGCGCTGGCCAACGAGACGGGGTGCCGGCCAGTGGCGCTCGACATCACACATCGCGACGCGGTGATGAGTGCGTTGGGTTCGCTCGATGCCGACGTGCTGATCAACAACGCCTCGGCCTTGGCCCGCTCGACGGCGTCGTGGGAGACCGCTCCCGACGACATCGATGCGTTGCTGGACGTGAACCTGCACGGCACGCTGAATTGTCTGGCCGCGGTGGTACCCGGCATGAAGGCGCGCGGGCTTGGCCATATCGTCAATCTCGGCTCGACATCCGGGACCTGGCCTCTTCCCGGCATGCCGGTCTACGCGATGACCAAGGCCGCCATTCACAATCTCAGCCACACGCTCCGTCTCGATCTGCATGGCTCCGGCGTTCGAGTGAGCGAAATCTCTCCGGGCCGGGTCGAGACCGGCGCGCATCTCATTCTGTCGCAGAACCAGGAGGAAAGCCGTCGCATGTTCTACGACGGTTTTGAAACCCTTCTGCCTGCCGACATCGCCGAGGCGATCATGTTCGTCCTGGGCGCGCCGCAACGCATGGACGTGAGCTACATGGAGATCGTGCCGACCGATCAGTCCTACGGCGGCTCACAGTTCCACAAGCGCGGCTGAGCGAGATCAGGAGTCTGCGGTGAAGCCGATCTTCTTCACGATCGGCCCCCAGCGGTCGTAGCTCTCCTTCAGGAGCGTGGCCAATTCCTGCGGCGTCGAGGATTTGGCTTCCAGCCCCATCACGGCGAGCCCGTCGACGACATCCTTTCGCGCCAGCGCGGTACGCAGGGCGGCGTTGGCGCGCTGGACGGCCGGCGCTCCTGTGCCGCCTGGCGCGAAGAAGCCAAACCATTCGGAGAAGACCAGGTCCTTGTAGCCCTGCTCCGCAAAGGTCGGCACGTTCGGCGCGAAGCGGTTGCGCGCGTCGCCCGATACGCCGAGGAAGCGGATCTTGCCCGCATTGGCCTGCTGAGTGAACTCGCCGACCGGCCCTGACACAGCCTGGATCTGGCCGCTGACCAGGTCCTGGACGGCGGGCTGCGTGCCGCGATAGGCGACATGCTTCAGCTCGACACCGCCCGCCTGACCCAGCAGCACGCCGATGAAATGCGGCACCGAACCGGCCGCAGGCGAGCCGTAGTTCGCCTTGTCGGGGTTCGCCTTGCACCAGGCCAAGAACTCCGGGATGGTCTTCACGCTTTCCGGCACGGCCGGTCCGACGCAGAAGCCGAAGTCGAAAGTGCAGGCGAGCGACACCGGCGTCACATCCGTGAAGGCGTTGTAGGCCAGGCTCTTGTAGATGTGCGGGTAGATCATCAGCATCGAGGCCGGCGTCTGCAGGATCACGCTGCCGTCGGTCGCTGCGCCCTTCATCGACTGCACGGCGATCTGCCCGCCGGCACCGGGTTTGTTCTCGACCAGCGCAAGCTTGGTGTAGCTGGTGCCACGCAGCCCTTCGGCGACGCGCCGGCACAGCGTGTCGGACGTGCCGCCGGGCGGGAACCCGGTGACGATGCGTACGGTCTCCAGCGGCGCGGCACCCTGTGCGCCGGCGCGCGTGGCAAGCCCCAAGGTCGCGAGTGCGGCGGCCGCGCCCGAAGCGCGGACAAAATCCCTACGATTGTAGCTCGACACGGTGCGTCTCCCGGAAATGTTGTTCGTTATGGCCGGACTGTCGCTCAATCGCCGGCCCTCGCCAAGGCGGCGATTGCGGCCAAACGCCAAAAGGGCCGCGTTGCGTGGCCGGGACCCCTCCGCTATGTTCCGGCCGCATTGGACCCGTAGCTCAGCTGGATAGAGCGCTGCCCTCCGAAGGCAGGCGTAAGTCAAGCGGGTTTGTTGGGGGCGTGGAAAAAATCGAGGAAAACCAAGCGATTGGGAAAACTCGAAGGAAGCAGCAAAATCGCTTCTGAGGTCGCGGAAGCACCACGGAAGCAAACCAAAAGGAGGTTTTAGAGAACGAACGGCGACGATCGGTAGGGTTCAGACCCACACCGCTTGAGCCGATTCGATTGTTGGATTCGGGATTGACCCTGTTCGATCTCGGACACTATCTGAATATCGATGCGCCCGTAGCTCAGCTGGATAGAGCGCCACCCTCCGAAGGTGGAGGCCACACGTTCGAATCGTGTCGGGCGCGCCACCCCTCTCATAGGTTGGCTTCGGGTCGAGCGACTGCTCCCCGTTTGAGCTTCCCAGACTTCTGTCATACGTGTTGGTTCGTGCCGGCAGAGCCGGAGTGAACCCGCGTCGGGTTTCCGTAACTCTCAACCTGATTACGACCCTGGGCGAGATTGGCGATGAGCCCCGAGGTGCTCACTAAGGTTTGCGGCGCAGCGCCAACTGACCCGACGATGGCTTCGCTGCCGGACGTCGGTCCTTCTGTGTAGTGAACGGATTGTTCCCTAACGCTTGGACCGCCTGCTAACCGAAGTGTCCCCGATATTCTGGGCTGCTGCGACACGCCAAGTTGGAAAGTGATGGCGCCGTGTGTATCCACCGGGTACACATGGTGCCATGAAGGACTCGGGGCTTCGTATCCGCATCGAACGCGAGCTGAGGGAGAAATTCCTTGCAGTCTGCCGCGACCAGGACCGGCCCGCCGCGCAAGTCATTCGCGAATTTATGAAGAGCTATATCAGCGCCCACGCTAGTGATGCGGGTGCAACGAGGGGCGGGTTGGAAAGGAAATGAACGCGGTCGAAATCGAGGAAGCTGTCAGCGCTTTGGCCGAACGTCCATTCGACCCAGCGGAGTTTCCCTTCGCGTTCTTGGAGGCCTTCGCCAACAAGCAAACCACCATCAAGCGCCTACGAAGCGGGGTGTCGAACAAGTCCGACATGGGTGGTGTCCTTCAAACCAACAACATCCATATTGTCGCCTGCGCTGCGGGAGAGGTCACGAAAACCCTTTCTGCGCTCAAGGCAAGTCCAGCCACATCGCGGGCCAAGGCGCAGTTCGTGCTCGCGACCGATGGCGACATGTTCGAGGCGGAGGACCTTGAGAGCGGCGAGACCGTCGCGTCCGCCTATCGGGACTTTCCTGATCATTTCGGCTTCTTCCTGCCGCTAGCAGGAATTTCGACCGTTAAGCAAATCCGAGATAACTCGTTCGACATCAGGGCGACTAGCCGCCTCAATCGCCTTTATGTTGAGCTTCTAAAGGACAACTCCGACTGGGGCACAGCAGAGCGCCGCCCCGACATGAATCATTTCATGGCGCGCCTGATCTTCTGCTTCTTCGCCGAAGACACCGACATCTTCAGCAAGACACGGCTGTTCACCGATACAATCGATCAAATGAGCGCGAAGGACTCGTCGAACACCCATGAGGTGATCGGCACGCTCTTCCGCGCGATGAACACCAAGGGTGAAGATCGGAGTTCGGCGTCCCTTCCTCGCTGGGCAGAGCCCTTTCCCTATGTGAACGGCGGGCTATTCTCCGGAAACATGGACGTACCGCGCTTCAGCCGTATCGCGCGTTCGTATTTGATCCATATTGGAAAGCTCGACTGGAGGCAGATCAATCCCGACATTTTCGGCTCGATGATTCAAGCCGTCGCGGACGACGAAGAACGCAGCGCGCTGGGGATGCACTACACCAGCGTGCCGAACATCCTGAAGGTACTCAACCCGCTATTTCTCGATGATCTGCGCCAGCGCCTAGAAGAAGCAGGCGACAACCCACGCACGCTGCTCAACCTGCGCAAACGCATGTCGAAAATCAGAGTGTTCGATCCAGCCTGCGGCAGCGGAAACTTCCTTGTCATTGCCTACAAGGAGATGCGCGACATCGAAGCTACGATCAACAAGCGGCGCGGCGAAGCCGATCGACCTTCCGATATTCCTGTGACGAACTTTCGCGGTATCGAGTTGCGCGACTTTCCTGCGGAAATCGCGAGACTTGCGCTCATAATCGCCGAATATCAGTGCGACGTGCTCTATCGAGGGCAGAAACTCGCTCTTGCGGACCTATTGCCGCTTGACGCTCAGAACTGGATTTTCAGAGGCAACGCCCTGCGACTGGATTGGCTGAGCATTTGCCCACCAACCGGTACAGGCGTGAAACTGGTCGGCGATGACCTTTTCAGCATGCCGCTCGATCAGGCCCAAATCGACTTCGAGAATGAGGGCGGCGAAACCTACATCTGTGGAAACCCGCCTTACCTCGGGAGCAAGTGGCAGAACGACGATCAGAAGGACGATCTGAGAGCAATTTTTGACAGCCGCACGCCCGCATGGAAATCCCTCGACTATGTCGCCGGATGGTTCATGAAAGCGGCAGATTACGGTCTGAGATCGAACGCCTCTGCTGCATTCGTCTCCACTAATTCTGTTTGCCAAGGACAACAGGTCCCGATCCTGTGGCCTCTGATTTTTCAGACTGGACACCAGATTTCCTTCGCTCATACCTCGTTCAAATGGTCCAATCTGGCAAGCCACAACGCAGGCGTGATTGTGGCCATCGTCGCAATTTCACGGAATGCGCCAGCCTCTAAACGGCTATTCTCTATCGCCGATGACGGCGCGGTGATTGAGCGGCAGGTGAGCAACATCAACGCCTACCTTGCAGCAGGCTCCAACACTTCGGTTGAGGCGGCGCGGAGCCCGATCGGAGGTCTATCTCCGATGCTCTTCGGGAACATGCCGCGAGATGGCGGCCACTTCATATTGTCGCCAGATGAGCGGAAGCAGATCCTCGACCAATATCCCGAGCTGGCTCGGTTTGTTAGGCCCTACCTGGGCTCCGAGCAGATGATTCAGGGAAAACCCCGCTGGTGCGTGTGGATCGAGGCCAAAGACTCAGAATTTGCGGCAGAGCACCCTTATTTGCGGGCGCTGTTAGCACGCGTGCGCGATTTCCGCGCCGCCAGCGCAGCCGCATCGACGCGAGATTTCGCTTCCAAGTCCTATCGTTTTGTCCAGATTGCGGGCACAGCCAAGCGCTACACACTGGCCGTGGCGAAGGTGTCTTCCGAAAGACGCCCCTACCTGCCGGTGCATCTTTTCGATCGGGAGACGATCGTAAGCGATCTGTTGTTCGCTCTCTACGATGCGCCGTTGTGGAATATGTCGATCGTGGCGTCGCGGCTTCATCTAGTCTGGGTCGCTACCGTTTGCGGAAAGCTGAAAACGGACTTTCGATACTCAAATACGATTGGATGGAACACCTTTCCGGTTCCAATCCTCACCGACAAGAACAAGGCTGACCTAACACGATGCGCGGAAGATATTCTCCTCGCCCGTGAGGCCCATTTTCCTGCAACGATTGCCGATCTCTATGACCCCGAGCACATGCCGTCCGACCTGCGGGAGGCGCATGAGCACAACGATGAGGTTCTGGAGCGCATCTATATCGGGCGGAGATTTCGCAACGATACAGAGAGGCTGGAGAAGCTATTCGATCTTTACACCAAAATGACCACCGCGCAGGGCGAAACCAAAAAACGCAGGGCGGGGGCAAACGCATGACCGACAAAAAGAAATCCATCCCCTCTGTCTCGGTTTCCTATGCGCGCAACGGCGCTTCGACCAAGGCTAATGCGCTCGGCATGCGGCCCATGCAGGAGCGCGCCTACGAAAAGCGCGGCGAGCAGTACCTTCTCATCAAATCGCCGCCCGCGTCGGGGAAAAGCCGCGCGCTCATGTTCATCGCGCTCGACAAACTGGCGCATCAGGACGTGAAGCAGGCCATCATCGTCGTGCCGGAAAAGTCGATCGGCTCAAGTTTCAACGACGAGCCGCTTACCAGATATGGCTTCGGGGCCGACTGGCACGTCGAACCGAGGTGGAACCTCTGCAACGCACCTGGCGGAGACAATGGCGGGAAGATTAAATCCGTCGCCGCGTTTCTTGAAAGTGACGAGAAGGTGCTGGTTTGTACCCATGCAACGTTCCGCTTCGCAGTAGACGAGTATGGCGTTGAGAAATTTGACGACCGGCTGATTGCGGTGGACGAGTTCCACCACGTCTCCACCAATCCCGACAACAAACTCGGCCAGCATCTCGGCCAGTTCATGGCCCGTGATCGCGTGCATATCGTCGCCATGACGGGCTCGTATTTTCGCGGAGATGCCGAGGCCGTCCTCGCCCCGCATGACGAAGCCAAGTTCGAAAGCGTTACCTACACTTATTACGAGCAGCTTAACGGCTATGAATATCTCAAGCAGCTCGACATCGGATACTTCTTCTACTCTGGTTCCTACGCCGATGACATTGTCCGGGTACTCAATCCCGGCGAAAAAACCATCATCCACATTCCGAACGTTAATTCGCGCGAGAGCACGAAGGACAAGATTAAAGAGGTTGAGCATATTATCGGCGAGCTGGGCGACTGGCAGGGTGCCGATCCGCTCACAGGCTTCCAACTCGTCAAAACGCCCGAGGGGCGCGTTCTGCGCATTGCCGATCTTGTTGATGACGATCCGGCCAAGCGGGATCGTGTCTCGCTTGCGCTGAAGGATCCCGCTCAAAAGAACAATCGCGATTTCGTGGACATCATCATTGCACTCGGGATGGCGAAAGAGGGCTTTGACTGGATTTGGTGCGAGCACGCCCTGACGGTTGGATACCGCTCCAGCCTGACTGAGATCGTTCAGATCATCGGACGCGCCACGCGCGACGCGCCAAATAAAACCCGCGCGCGCTTTACCAATCTGATCGCCGAGCCTGACGCGTCGGAAGCGGCTGTTACCGAGGCCGTTAACGACACGCTCAAGGCCATCGCGGCCAGCCTCCTCATGGAGCAGGTGCTTGCGCCGCGCTTCGAGTTCAAGCCGAAGAATCCTGCGAATGGCCCTGTGCCTGGCTTCGATTACGGCGACGGTGGATACGATCCGACCAAGTGCAATGTCGGCTTCAACGAGCAGACCGGCCAGTTCCAGATCGAGATCAACGGGCTCGCCGAACCCAAGTCCAAGGAAGCCGCGCGCATCTGTCAGGAGGACCTGAACGAGGTGATCGCCGCCTTCGTGCAGGACAAGACCACGATCGAGCGGGGCTTGTTCGATGAGGAATTGGTGGCTGAGGAACTCACACAGGTGCGCCTTGGCAAGATCATTAAAGATAAGTATCCCGAGCTGAGCAATGAAGATCAGGAGACCGTGCGCCAGCACGCCATCGCCGCACTCACGCTGACGCAGCAGGCAAAGAAGGAAGCCGATCGCGAGCCAAGTGCCAACACCGCCTTGATCGATGGCGTGCGAAAATTCGCGCTGAGTGTCACCGAGCTCGACATCGATCTGATCGACCGGATCAACCCGTTTGGCGAGGCCTACGCCATCCTCGCCAAAACGATGAGCGAGGAGAGCCTCAAGCAGGTCGCCGCTGCCATCGCCGCAAAGCGCACCAGCCTGACGCCGGAAGAGGCCAAGGACCTCGCTATGCGTGCGGTGAAATTCAAAAAGGAGCGCGGACGGCTGCCTTCCATCAGCTCGACTGACGCGTGGGAAAAGCGCATGGCCGAGGGGGCGGCCGCCTTTGTTCGGTTCAAGGATGAGGGACGCTATGAGTGACCTCGACCTTAATGAGCTGCGCGAAGAGCTGGCCGAGTTTGCCCAGCCGGAGAAGAAGGCCGGACGCACCCCGCGTGAGGAGCGCATCATTGCGGGATTCGAGGAAATCCAGCGCTTCACCGAAGAGCGTGGTCGCGTCCCGCGGCATGGCGAAGGCGGCGATATTTTCGAACGGCTCTACGCTGTCCGGCTTGATCGGTTATGCGAGCTTGAAGAGTGCCGCTCGCTTTTAGCACCGCTCGATCACCAGGGGTTGCTTGCGGGAGCCGAGAATGCGTCTGCCTCGCCTGTCGAGGAGATGGATGAGGACGAGCTGCTCGCCGAACTGGAAGGCGCGGCGGGATCGGCGGACATCACGGAACTGCGCCATGTGCGCCCCACGGCTGAAAAACGCGCGGCAGAGGAAATCGCCAATCGCGAGCGGTGTGAGGATTTCGATCGGTTCAAACCGTTGTTTGACGCCGTTCAAGCCGAACTCGATTCCGGCGTGCGCGAAACGCGGCCCTTCGAGCTGAAAGCGGAGATCGGCCCTGGCGCTTGGTTCATAGTCGGCGGGCAGAAGGCCTATGTCGCCGACATGGAGGAGGTCTTCATCAACGCGCAGGGCCGTACCGACGCGCGGCTCCGCGTGATCTTCGACAACGGCACCGAGAGCAACATGCTCATGCGCTCGCTTCAGCGCGCGCTTCACAAGGATGAGGTCGGAAGACGCATTACCGATCCCATCGCGGGGCCGCTGTTTTCCGGCGTGCACACCGAAGACGATTTGGCGTCGGGTACGATCTATGTCCTTCGGAGCAAATCCGATCATCCCACCGTCGCCGCCAATCGTGATCTCGTCCACAAGATCGGCGTGACGAACATGAGCGTCGAGCAGCGCATCGCCGGTGCGCGCTTGCAGCCAACGTTCATTATGGCCGACGTGGAAATCGTCGCTACCTACGATCTCTTCAACATCAACCGTGCGAAGCTGGAGCGTCTCATCCACCGTGTGTTCAATCCTGCTAGGCTGAACATCACCATTACCGATCGCTTCGGAACTCCCGTTGTGCCGCAGGAGTGGTTCCTTGTGCCGCTATTTGTGATCAACGAAGCGGTCGAGCGGATCAAAGATGGCTCGATCACACGGTTTATCTACGATCCGAGTAAAGCCGCGCTCGTTCGATCGGGGAATGAGGCATGAAGCTGCGCACGTTTCTGCACAACGATGAGAATTCGCCTACGACCCTCTCGGAGATACAAAGGGCTCACGGCTGGGTCGATTCGGAAGAATATTTGGGTATATTCGCATACGCTACCCAGTCCGGCGCTTCTTCCTTTAGTATTGCGATGTCACCTGTCTTTTGGGCCGGAACGCGTTCGCGATGGTTGTTCGGGCTGGATTATGGACGGACCCAGCCTCAGGCTTTACGGATCATCAGCGGCAAACCCAATGCTGAGGTCCGCATCTATGATGGGGCGTGGATCGTCGAGCAAAGCGGATTTCTGCCCCGCCGAGACTTCCATGCGAAGTCATCGATATTGGCAAACCGTACCAACGGTCGATCGGGGATGATCGTAGGTTCCGGCAACTTTTCCTCGAACGGCCTGCGCAAGAGTATCGAGGCCGGAGCTTCGATCTGCACCGACGTTCAGGCGGAATACGAGCGCAGTATCCGTAATATAGAGGCGATGGCCAACGACCTTTGGGCACAAGCCACACCGTTGGATGATATTCTGGAGATCTATGAGGAGCGCTGGAAAGTAGACTTCGCTGCGGTAACAGCTGAAGACGAAGCGGAAGCCGACCAGCCAGCGTCCGACATGTTCTGGATTGAGGCTGGCTATGTCACCCAGAATCGCGGGCCAGATCGCCCTGGCAACCAAATCGATTTGCCGAGAGGGATGAGCGGTTTCTTTGGCTTTAATCCCCCTGCGAACCTCGCTCGCAATTCCGTAATCGGCACCATCACATTTGAACCGCCGAGCGGCGGCCTCGTTTCGCGAGACCTAAGACTTGGCAATAATCTGATGGAGAAAATAACGCTGCCGATCCCCGAGACACATGGGCTCGACCTTTATGACGGTAAAGTTCTGGTATTCCGACGCAGCGGGAACCAGTTCAAAATGTGGGCACTGGAAGCGGATGATTTCCTCACGGCCTTTGGCAACAGGCTGTACGACGTCAAGGCTATGGGGAGCGGAAGACGTTATGGACCAATCGCCGCATAGTGCATCACTATTTGGCACGACGTTATGACGGAGCCAGTTTCAACCTTTGCAGCAGTCTACGCGGTCGCACGTGGCAGCGATGGCGGAGCTGTTCTGCCTAGGCGTTCCCGTTGCCAGATGTGAGAGTCGACACCAACTCGGCGCCTTGAGCGAACGCCGCGGCTTACGCGGCGGACTTCGCCGTCTTCGGCTTCAAGGTGCTCGTGGGATAACCAAAGGCAAAGAAGAAGTGCGACACCCGGATCGTTCCGTGGCTGGGCGCCAGCGCCGGCTCGCGCTCATGTTCCGTGTCGAAGTCTGCGGCCGAGAAGAGCGGAGACGGTCGCGCGTAAGGTTCCCCGGCGACCGTCGGCCGCAATCGCAAGAGGGTGGCTAGCGCTGTCTCGGCCAGCGCATCCCGGATCGGTGGCACGATCTCCTCTTCCGGATCAAGAAGCACGCCGACCATAGCGGCGACCGCCTGCCGCCGGCTGTAGATTCCGGTCACGAAGCGCCCGAGCCCCTGCTCGCGCAGATAATGGTCGCGGTGCTTCTTCTGGCGTCCGAGCCGCTTGAACTCGAACACCAGCTTCATGGACTGAACCTCGCTGTTCCAGCCGTAGACGATGTCGGTCCTGCGCTCCTCGATCAGCTCGCCGGTCGTCGTATCGACCTCACCAATTACGTCCTCGGCCGCCCACATGCCGAGTAGGCCGCGCTCGCGCGCGACATGGTTCTCGACATAGACCTTGAGGCGCTTGGTGAGCGCGTCTTCCTTGGTTTTGGGATTGAAATCTGGCCTTGGTCGCTCCGCGAGCTCCGACCAGCCCTGCCGCAGCGCTTCGACCGCTTCAGTTGCCGGTTGCAGCGGGAAGGCCGAAAGCCAATCGGCAGCCGCCATCACGCACTCACCGCCAAACTGTCGGACCCCGCACGGGATTGAACGGTCCGCACAATATGTTCGGCGTCGCGCAGCGCTTGGCGAACGGTCCAACTGCGCTGCGTAAGCGGTCGCACCAGATAGAGGTTGCCGTCGATCCAGAGCTGCGCGTCCGGGACGAGGGTGAGATAATCCCCCGACGGAATGGTGCGCAGGCCTGATCTCCTGAGCGCAGCCAGCGTCTCGATCACCAGTTCGTCGTTCACGGCGGTCGCGACACCGGGTGCCGCCCGACCCTTTTCAGCATAGCTGACCTTCACGATCCCCGAGCGCCCGGCTCGGGCCGGGTCATTGGCGACGACGTCGACATGGAAGCGCCCTCGGCCACCCGTCTTATCGCGCCAGGCGGTGAGTGCCGATGCCAGCGCCTCTGCGTAGATCCGGAAATCCTGCGCGTTGGCGGTCCGTTGGGCCGGTGTGTCGAGGCTTTTGAAGCTCCGGGGTCGGATCGACGGCATAAGCACCTCGACGGTCTCGGTGACCAGCGTCTGCTCTTCGTCCGTCAGGCCAAAATAGGCGAAGACGGCCGCGTCGAGTTCACCGCGAAGCGACTGGTACTGATTGAGCTGGAGTAGTTCCTGCTGGGATCTCAGTTGGTCGACGTGGTCCGTGATCGACACCAGCGCCGAGGCGGCTGCGCCAGGATCGGGCGCGTCTTCGGGCGGGAAGAACGGAAAGGCATCGACATCCGTTAGATGGATGCCATTGCGCTCGCACAGCATCTTCCAGCCGCGCATCATCAGAAAATAGCGGGCCAGCGTGGAGCGCAGATAGACGGCGGCGAATTTCAGCAGCGGCGCGTCCGGCTTCGGGCCGGCGATGACGCCGATGCTGTGGGTGAAGCTCGCAGGCTCATCACAGTAAACTGCGCGGACATTCTGCTGCTCGCGCGAGAAGCCATCCGGAAAGATCACGCGCGGGCCGTCGAACACAGCGAGCACGGCTTCGTTGAGGCCGACAACAGTATTCTTGTCCTCGGGCCAGGGCCGAAGCAGATCGGGATGCAGGACAGGTACGCCGGCGCTGAGCGCGGCGATCGGGACGTGAAGCATGTCACGAAGCGGACCCGGATCGACCGCCACCCGGCTCTTGTCTTCGAGATGAATGCCCTTGCGGTAGGTCCAGCGCCTGAACTCGCGAGGTCCGCGCCAGAAATTGGCGAAGGTGCCGCGCATGCTCAGACGGCTCCAGATCGCCAAGTCGTTGGCGTCGCCCCACATCATGGTGACGAGGAGCTGTGGATCCTCCGCGACCGAGCGGGTCTGCAGCGCATGCCGATCGGCCGACTGCATGGTGAGGCGGCCAAGCGCCAAGCTCAGGTCCGCCTTCGGAACGAGATAGTCGAACGTCTCGCCGAACGGGATAGTCGAGGGAACCGCCTCGCCGCGGCGCGCGCCCAGGAACACATGGCAGGTATTTTCGGCCGTCGGGAACAGCAGCCCTTGGAGATCGCCGAAGTTGATGATGCGGCTCGGCTTGTAGGCGTGCAGGAGATAGGAGACGAACGCCTCGCTCGACGCGCCAAGCAGCTGACCGATCGGCAGGATCAGGCAGGTTCGTCCGCCCTCCTCCAGAAAGTCGAGCGCGCGCAGGGCATAGGCCCCGGCCATCTGCCGGCGGGCGAAGGGCGTTCCCGCGCGATCGGCCCAGTCGTCCGCCGAGGTATGCGTTTCGCCTTCCGGCTCGGCCCAGGGCGGGTTGGAGATGATCAGGGAAAACCGGCGACCATAGAAGGCATGGTTGTCTTTGAAGAAGTCGGCGCGATCACGCCCGTGCGCGAGATTCCGATCCTTGAGTGGCGGCAGCTTAGTGCCATCGCGCTCCTGGGCTTCCAGGATGTCGGCCGGATCAAGCCCTTCCAACAGCGACAGATAGAGACTGAAGGCGGTAACGCGGCAG
This sequence comes from Reyranella massiliensis 521, assembly GCF_000312425.1. Lineage (GTDB taxonomy): Bacteria > Pseudomonadota > Alphaproteobacteria > Reyranellales > Reyranellaceae > Reyranella > Reyranella massiliensis. Next base: position 3,824,161 of record NZ_HE997181.1, read on the forward strand.
GCCATGAAGTTGATGTCGCCGCCGAATATACTCCGCTTGAGCAGTTCACCACGCTCGGCGAAACCGAGTTGCCGTCCTTCACGTGCTTCCGCGAGCGCGATTAGACGGCGATAGGCCGTCGTGAGCAGGATTCCCGATCCGCAGGCACCGTCGAAGATGGTCTCCGAAAGCGGATCGGGCGAGGCGAGCAATGCTTGGTCGACCGCGAGCATGGCGAGATTGCGGGGCGTGTAATAGGCGCCATCCTCGGCCTGCTGCTCCGGCGTCAGGAACTGCTCGTAAAGGCCCGACAGCAGCTCGACCGGAATGTAGCTGAAGTCATAGTTCCAGAAATCGCCCTGGCCAGTGCGCATGTCGGTGCGGCTCAGGAACTGGTCGAGGAGACCAAAGCCGCCGATGGAGAGCGCCGTCCATGGATCATGCCGGTCATCGCCAAGGAAGTCGCCGTTGAAATCCGACCGCAGCCGGTCGATCAGCTTGGCGATCCCCGTAAGGTTTCGCTTGGCGATCAAATCGGGAAGCTGGTCGACCTTGCGCCGGGCACGATAGGTCTCGCCGACGATCTCGCGATGCTCGAGATAGGAGATGAACAACACCTGTCCCATCAGGAGCTCAGCGAGCCGTCTGCGCGCACGTTTGTCGTCTATCCCGTCCAGCCCTTCGTCGGTCAGCTTCGCGACAGTAGTCGACAAATTCGATAGGAGCTTACGATCGACCCTAGCCTTAACGTCGAACCATTTCGGCATGCGCCGCGATAGGTTCGCCGTTGAGACGTCGAGGGCGGAAAACGGACCATCCGGCCGCGCTTCGTCTAGGCGCAAGCGCTCGCCTGCGTTCTTCAGCTTGCGGGCAGGAAGTGCGATCGCTTCGTCGCCCTTGAGTTCGATGACGATCGTCGCGAGATTCTGGTTCCAGATCCGCTGACGCGTCTTGTCCAATTCTGCGTTGGTGAGCGATGCACCGTCCTCCGCCACAAAGACGACGGTTGGCACGCCTTCCACGTCGAAGACGGCCTGGGCGCGAACCGCCCCATCCGGCTTCAGGAGGGTCTTGATCTCCAGCGCATAGGGATGCGTCTCAGGTATCGCCTCGCCGCGCAGATGCAGCACGTCCGGCTCAGCCGCATAGCCAAGCTTTTCAAGCCAGTTCTGGACCGCGGTAGCGGTCATGTCCGTTCCATCCGCCACTGCATCGATGAGAACATATTACGAACACGCCAGCGGGGATAGTCGCTCAGGAGCGCCGGGGCATGTGGCAGCGCCATTTTCATGACGCTCGCCGATTAGGGAGTTGTTGAGGTATGGCGCGCTGCTTGCCGTGAACGCTCGGCAGCGAGAAAAGATCGAACTGCCGTTCCTTGCTTGCGCCCGGCAAAGCGAAGCCGTCCCGGAGAATGGCGAGATGGGGATCAAGGGAGATCAGCAGTGCGTCGGTCGGGGGAATCGCATCGGCACCATCCAGGAATGCCCACGTCCGACCCGGTACAAGTGCGAGCCGCTTTCCCCAGAGCGCGATGAAGGATTGCGAGCGCAGCTGTTTTCGCAGCTCGGCGAACGCCGCCTTATGCACCTGCAATTCTAGGCTGAACTCATTGCGTAGAAGAACCGCTACCCGGAGGACAAGGATTGTCTGCCAGCTAAACTTGGCCGGCGAACCCTTCCTCTTCGGACGCTGATCCGCAGGGATCAGCGCGCGCCGGCTGGTCCATTCACGGAGCTTGTCCGTTGAGAGCCCCGTCAATTGCGAGGCGATCGGGGTGGATACGAAACGCAGGTGGCACCTCCTCAAGGTCGGGTATGTTACCCGATCTCGTCGAGAGAACGGGTAACATACCCGACCTCGGCCGTAAACAGTCGTGGAGGGGGCTTCGTCACGCTGCAAGGGAAGCCCCTACAGCAGGCGCATTGTATGATTATCGTCGAGGGTCTCGTCGGTCAGCCATAGCCCACGAACTGATGCAGGGTAGTCCGATCGTCACCATTCAGACGGTCTCCGGAAGCTCGGGATTTCCTTTCCCGACCGCCGGCGCGGCGCTGGAGACCTTGACCGAACTCGGCATCACCCACGAGACGACAGGGCAGATAGCCGGATATACGCTTATCCAGTATCTGGCCCTGCTCGATCGCGGCGCAGATCCGATCCTAGCTGAATTGAACTGCTTCAACCCTTACGGTAGGTTAGATCAGCAAGTAAGGTTTTAGAGCTTTCGATAACACAACGACTCGCTCTTCACGGCTCAGGCTATCCAGCAACGCCCTGATCATCCCCGCCGCCCTTGGCGGTAAATACACAATTTGAACTTCACCGTTGCTCCTGAGCGCTCGCAACTCGATCGCGTCACGCTCATCGAGCACGGGCGATGACGCGATTGACCGCCGATCCTGTTCAGCAAGTTCGACGAGTTGGATGACTTCCGCACCCGCGCTCCCCCTTCGAGATGCAACGCGCTGACGATTCAATATCATGCAGCCAAATGCTCCTCGGGGATCGGGCCATTGTCTGGCGCGCTGCTCATCTTCCTTAGGAACCGAGTCAAGGTAGACTTCCTCGCACCACGGTCGAGCGAATAGGACGTCTGCTTGAACTCCACACCGTCAAGGAGGCCTTCGATATAGCCAGAGATCGTATCGGCCGCCATGATCAACGCCGCGTCTAGAGTATGGATATATTTGCTGGTGACCGAGCCTCGCGAGTGGCCGATCAATGCTGCGATAGTGGACTCTGTAAATCCAAGGTCGTTGGCTACACTCGCAAAGCTATGCCGAAGGACATGCGGCGTGACATCCGCCAAGCCCGTATTCCGGAAAATTTTCTCCCAGTGATTGGGAAAGCTGCCGAAAGAGTTGTCCTCCTCGCCTCCTGGAAACACGTAAGTCTTTGAAATCCTCGCGCCGCGCTCCTCAAGATATTCCACGACAGGCAGGCCGATCGGTCGGATAGACGCCCCCTCCTTGCTGTCGGCCAGTCGCAAACAGCTTGCTTCAATATCGACTTCTTCCCAGCGGAGCGCGATCATCTCCGACCGACGACATCCGGTCAGCGCGAGTTGTCGGATGATCTCCACCGTCATCCCATACCTGTCATTCTTGCTCGCCGTACGAAGTATGGAAGCGCACGCCGCCGACGTCGATGTCCAGGGGGCGGAAGCCCGGAAAGAACGACGCCGCCGCGTCGATGCCAGTACTATCAACGGCTGAAAGATTTGCAGGACTGTGTTGTCGATCCAAGCTCACGGTTATCTTCTCAGCCATTGTTTGCTGCCGTCACGAATGCCGCAAGTTCTTGTCCATAGCGCACTGGCTCCTCGTAAAAGGGGCTGTGTCCGCTCTCGGAGAAGAGTGACAGCCGGCTGTTTGCGTGAATGGACTTGATCCGTTCCGACATCGCGACGCGAACCAGCCGGTCGTGGACGCCATGCGTCAGCAGGATCGGGCCAGCATAGGCTTTGAAGACGGGCTCGAGATCGGATGTCTGCGTTTTGATGAAACCCTCGTTTACCGCGCGGGCCGTCATGCCGTTGATGACCAGCATGCGTTGCATCTCCGCCGCGGTCGGCGGCTGATGGAAGCAGGCGGCGAGGAAGTCGACCGTGGCCGCGGTGCGTTCTGCCAGATCGTGCGAGGTGCATGTGCGCGTGAAGGTCGCCGCCTCGTCGGTGAGGAGATCCTGCGACAGCTTGGTGACGGCGTCGACCAGATTGACGCCGGCAACTGCAGAGCCTCCGTATTTGCGCAGATAGGCGCCAACCACGAAACCACCGAGCGACCAACCGACCAGCACCGGCCGGCGAAGCCTCGCGCCTGCGATCACGGCGGCAACGTCGTCTGCCCATCGATCCGCATCAGAATAGGCATCGAACGAGGTCGGCTTGTCGGAATCGCCATGGCCACGCAGATCGAAGCCGACCATGCGAAATCCCGCCAGCGCGGGATCAGCGAACTGCTTCTGCCAACTCAAACGGCTCTGACGCAGGCCGTGGATGAACAGGATCTCGGGTGATTGGCTGTCGCCTTGCGCCTCACCAGCCAGCATCACGCCATCCGTCGAGCGGACGGCAAATGGCTCACGCGCAGCTGCGGGCACTCCATCCGCGGATGAGCCGGGGGCAGCGTTGCTCCTAGATGCCGCATGAGCTTGAGGTGCCGCATAGGCGGCCTTGATGGCCAGGGTGGCAATGCCGGCTGCGCCGGCGAGGAAGGTACGTCTTGAGTGGTTCATGCGTATTGTTCCATGTTGTTTAGTGAACGCTATTTAATTCTCTCTTGACTCGGTCTGTCAAGGGTTGTTTAGTGTTCACTATGGAACGAGATACAAAATCGCGCGGTGGGCGCCCCTGGAGTTTTGACCGGGATAAGGCGGTCGAGACCGCGATGAGGCTGTTCTGGCGTTACGGCTATGAGGGGGTGTCGATCGGCGATCTCACGAAGGAGATCGGGATAGCGCCCCCAAGCCTCTACACTGCATTTGGCAGCAAGGCGGAGCTCTATCGGGAAGCGGTTACCCGCTATGAAGAGACGCTCGGATGCCTTGACGTGGCGTCTGTCAAATCGGCAGGGTCGCTGGCGGAGGCGGTGCGAGTATTGCTCGAGGGAGCCGTGAGAGCCGTAACAGACCCTCACCTTGAGCGTGGCTGTATGATCTCAAGCGGCATGATTGCATGTCACCCGGAGCATACGTCGCTCGCCCGCGACGCGGCCGCGCGGCGTGATGCTATGCGCCAGCGGATCGCGGAAGCGCTCCAGTCCTTTGCCGGCGCAGACGAGGTTCGGCGTTTGGCGCGCCATCTGGCTGCCGTCATGCAGGGGATTTCGATCCAGGCGCGGGACGGTAGCGAGCCAACAGAGCTGGAGGAGATCGTTGAAGACGTGGTGGCGGGCGTCGCAGCACGGCTTCCCAAGGACGCGCGAAAACATTGATGGAGCTCGAAGTGCAGCCAAGCCCAGAATCGGCAGGACTGGCGGAGCACAAGGATTTCGAACAACTGCTGCCGGACCATCGTCCGGTCAATCCTGGTCGGATTGAGAGATGATGTCCTCGGAAATCTCCTGCCGCAGCTTTGGTTCGTTTGCGAGTCGACGTCCGAGCGCCGCGATGAAGGCATCATAGCGCTCGCGCGCCTTGGCACGGGCGGCCTGGGCAGCGGGCTCGGGCAATACCGGCGTTGTTGCCAGCCAGAAGCGGACAAAGATCGCCAGCGTCTCGACGGCGACGGGCGCAGTGCCCGTGACATGCTCGACGTCCTCGTCGAGGGGCAGATCCTTCACAGCAGTGCCTACCGGCCAGCAATTCGGACTGGCTCGTGAGCTGCCCCTCATCGTGACTGAACTCACCGCGAAATTCCGACGCGAATCGTGTCCATCTATTTCGAGACGCAAATTTTTTTGTCGCTTTCTCGACGCTTGGCTAATGCCTCTTCGAAGTCCTTTGCCAAATCCGAAACGGTGATCATCTGGAAACGCTTCATGAGCAGCGCTTCCGCTTCGCTTAATGTTTTCTCCATTCGTGCGTCAACTGCCTGCTCGACGACGCATTGTGGCTGATCTCGATGGGGGCCGATATTGAATAATGGAGGCCCGCCAACTGCCTCATAGACGTCCAGAAGCGTGATTGCGTCTAGTCCACGGGTTAACTCCCAGCCGCCGTTATGACCTTTCGCCGAAGTCATAACTCCCTTCTCCCTCAGGCCAGCCATCATACGACGCACCACTACGGGATTTGTCCCGAGCATCTTGGCGATGTCTTCCGACGTTGCCCGTTTCACGTGCTTTCCCATATGGATGAGTACATGGAGCATGCGGGACATGCGATTGTCGCGAGGCATCGATCCTATCCTTTCAAACTTACGAAGCTATCACCTTACCTATCACGTAACAATGTAAGTTGTATGAGTTGACGGCCGCCGGAGTGTCTCGTAACATTCAAAGGTGCGTACTGCGGAGCGTTCACTCATGGATTTCGAAATCATCATCATTGGCGGAAGCTTTGCTGGCCAAGCCGCAGCGCTGCAACTGGCGCGGGCGCGACGCCGAGTCCTGCTTATCGACGGGGGGCAGCCCCGCAATCGGTTCGCTCAATCGTCACACGGCTTTCTGGGGCAGGATGGACAGGCACCATCTGCAATCATAGCAACAGCAAAGAAGCAGCTTGCCAAATACCGGACCGTAGAGCATTGCGAAGGGCGCGCAACCAAAGCCAGGGCGGTCCACGATGGGTTCCGGGTTCTGCTCGGAGATGGCAGTGAAGTAACCAGCAGTCGGATCATTTTGGCAACCGGAGTGCGAGATGCTTTGCCGGATATTTCCGGCGTGAAGGACCGATGGGGCTCAAGCGTTCTGCATTGCCCCTACTGTCATGGATATGAGTTGAACGAGCGACCCGTTGGGGTTCTGGCGTCAAGCGAGATAGCCTTTCACCAAGCTATGCTGGTGCCGGACTGGGGACCGACGACCCTGTTCACGCAAGGCATCTTCACACCGACGCCGGAGCAGGAAGCGCAGCTTGTCGCTCGTGGCGTAACGATCGAACCTACACCGATTGCAGAGCTTCTCGGGACCAGCCCAGCACTCGAAGCGGTGCGGCTTTCCGACGGCAGAACCGTTGCGATCTCTGGCCTCTTCATAGCGCCACGGACCGAACTAACAAGTGATTTGGCAGCGCAGCTTGGCTGCAAACTCGAGGCTGGGCCGTTGGGCCCATTTATCGATGTAGACTTGCGGCAGCAGAGTTCCGTACCCGGCGTCTTCGCGGCGGGAGATGTCGCCAGCCCTATTGCAAACGCAACGATGGCTGCTGCCGCCGGCGCCATGGCCGCAGGCAGTGCTCATCACTCATTGATCTACGGTGCCGGGGAGCACGCATAACGGCGCAGGATCCCGCGGATGCTGAGCTCGACATCGAGCAGTTTGCCCTGCAGCAGCTGGCGGCCAGCCAGCAGGGACCGTGCCGTCTGGGCGTCTGCCGACTCGGCAGCCACCAGGCGATGCCATCCCAATGGCGGCCACGCGCTGGTCGCCTCGGTCTATCTGGTCGGCACCAACACGCGCCGGGTGCGCCGGGCGCTTGTCGCCCTGTTCGGGAGCGCCGTCGACAAGGACGTCGTCAGCCGGACTTGGCGCAAGGTCAGGAGCGATTGGGATGCTTGGAACGCCCGCCCGCGTGCCAACGAGCCGATCATGCGCCTGATCCTCGACGGGAGGGTGGTTCGGGTCAGGCTCTACGAAAAGCGCCCGCACGACCAACGCCATCGAACGCCCGCACGAGGAATTCAAACGACGCATCAAACTGCAGACCGTGCTGCCTTCGGCCGACACGGCGGTCATGCTATGCTGGGTGCTGATGGCGTCTGGGGCAAATCTCAATGCGAAAGATCGGCGGATGGGCGACCCTTGGCGCACCTCTCGCTCAACCGATCGACCTCACCGCTTGAACCGATAGTCTTAGCCGACCGGAGGCCGCTCGGCAAAATTCCAACACTATCCGCGACGGCGCCCCGATCTCCCGGTTCATCGAGCATGTTCGCAATGCTTGTACAAACCGACCTTGGGGCGCGCCAAATCGTGGCTGGAGGATTTTCTGACCAGAAGAAACTAGATATCGAGGAGTATCGGAATGTTCGACACCAAGATTGCTATCATTGTTCGTGACGATCTTGCCAGTTGGCAAAAGCTTAACGTCACAGCTTTTCTGACCAGTGGAATTGTCGCCCAGGCTCCTGGGCTGATCGGCGAGCCCTACATCGACTCTACAGGCTCCGCTTTCAATCCGATGGTGCGCCAACCGATGGTGGTCTTGTCTGCCAGCCAGGATGCGTTGAGAACGATCTGTAAACGGGCGATCGAAAGAGGGATAAGAATTTCGACCTATATCGAAGAGATGTTCTTGACTGGTCATGATGCAGCGAACCGGGATGTGTTCGCCAAGTTTTCACTGCCTGAGGCAGCCATTGTCGGCGCCGCATTGCATGCCGAAAAGAAGTTGGTCGACAAGATCACCAAGGGCGCCAAATTGCATTCTTGACACGCCCTGACGGACAATTGGCGGCGTTTACATTGCCCGCATAAGTCAGGGCGCGATTCGCGCCTTGACGTAGCAATATGGAGCGGAAGATCCCGATGTAGTGAAGGCTGGCTGCTCGTTCTGCTGCCCAAGCCGCTCGCGGAAACCTTGAACCAGCACGGTCATGTTCTGAACCGCAGCGGATTCTCCAGAGGCCCTCTCGCTTGAGTCATCCGCGACGGTCGTCGAGGTGCGGCGACCCGTGTTTGACCAACAAGGATACTCAGGAATTGGGGCTTCGGGAAACCCAGGGGGCGGTTCATCTCGCTAAGGGGGAGCACAGGATTCCCGTTAGATTCCTAGGCGTTTGCCCGCGGCTTGTGCGGCAGCTCGAGCCTGTCGGTCCATCCCGGCACGCCGCTTGCGCATCTCCGCAACACGCTCTGGCCCGGCTTCCTTTGGCGTGCCATTCGAGAATGGCGGTTCGGGTGCATATTCGAGAATGAGCTGGACGCGACGCGCGGCTTCCTCGCCCCTCATCTCACCAGACAGTGCCAACGCGAAGTCCAGTCCTGCAGTCGCGCCGGCTCCGGTCATTCGGTTACGATCACGCACAACGCGCTTATCGACATGGCGCGCGCCGAGCAGCGGCAGAAGGTCGGTTACGGTCCAGTTGGCGGTCGCATCGTATCCTTTGAGAAGACCCGCCGCCCCAATCAGGAGCCCACCCGTACAAACGCTGGTGACCCATTTTGCTCGTGCACCGCGATCCGCGAGAAACGCCAACACCTCCGGGTCGCTCATGCAGTCGATCGTGCCCATTAGGCCGCCCGGGACGAACAGGACATCAAGGTCTCGTGGGCATTCCTCAAACGTCTGCGTCGCCTGAATCGGGATCCCCAGTTCCGTTGTGACGGATGTCTTGTCTTTCCACACCAACTGAACGTTGAAGCGCATGATATTGAACACACTCATCGGGCCGATGAGATCAATCGCGACCATCTTGGGATGGATCAGCATTGCCACCTTCGGTGCATCCGGCGGAATTTCCATCATCGCACGCCGTTGATCACTGGCGGGTTTGTCGTCGGCTGCAGCTGAGAAAGCTGTGCCAGTTGCAAGAAGACTGCTGAGCGTGAGAAGGGTGCGTCGGTCTATTGCCTTGATCATAGTTTTGACTCCGTTCTATTCAGAACTGAAAGGTGGTCGAGGCGAGGAAGGTGCGTGGCGCTCCGCGAGATATGCCTGCCGCCTGGCCAGATGCGGCCGAAGCCCAGTATTTTGTGTCGAGAAGATTCTCGACGGCGAAGCGAAGAGTGATCGGCTTGCCTTCGGAGCGCTCGAAGACGTAACGCGCACCAACATCGAAACGGGTCCAGCTATCGATCGACTGCGTGTTGGCGGCGTCAACGAACTGTGTACCCGTGTTGATCATGCGAGCTGACACAGTAAGGCCTTCGATGAACGGGGTATCCCACTCAGCCCCAAGATTGATCTGGTAATCCGGTGCGCCAATCGCCTTGTTGCCATTGAACTTCCCACCGGCGGTGCGGGTGAGTCGGCCATCGAGCAGCATCAGGCCACCGAGGATACGGAAGCCGTCGAATGGCTCGCCAGCGACGTTGAATTCAAATCCGCGATTCCGCTGTTCGCCGTCCTGGGAATAAATGTTGGTGAAGGGGTCGGTAATGCCTGTGGGTTGTTCGATTTGAAACACGCCGACGCTTGTTGTCCAAGCGCCCCAATCTACCTTCACACCGCCCTCAAGCTGGCGGGAGACGATCGGCGCAAATGTCTCGCCATAGTTCTTGGCTGTTGCCGGCGCGGACGTTCCCTGCTGCAAAGCCTCAACATAGTTCCCATACAAGCTAATATTGTCGGTGAGCTTGAACACAGCGCCGGCTGCCGGCGAGAACTTTGTCCTGTCGTAGGAGGACGTCTCAAGCCCTGTCGTCGCGGCGAAGTTGGTGCTGACCACATTCTGCAATCGCCCACCCAACGTCACCAACAGCCGATCGTCGAACATTTCGAGCGTGTCTGCAAATACCAGGCTGGTGAAGCGATGCTCAGCGGTGCGATGGATGTCGTCAAGATCAATGATGGATGACGAGTCCGGCCGCGGAATGATGACCGGATTGAAGATATTGGACGGAAACGTTCCAAGTCCCGTTCTGGTCGCCTTAAGATCCTGATTCCAGCGGGCGATCGCGACAGTTACATTGTGTTCGATTGGTCCGGTCTCAAACCGCCCGCGAACTCCGGCCTGCCCGGAGTAATGCACTCCGGCTGAAGGAAACGAAGCGATTGAGCCGATGAAGTTGCCATTGGCCTGCAACCTCGTCGGCTGCACGAAGATGCCGGTCGTCTCAGTCGAACTGATGCCGAAGGCGCTGAACACGGTCCAGTTATCGGAAAGATCGTATTCGGCTCTGACGACGCCATAGGCGTCTTTTGTCTTCACCCACGCCCATGGTTGCGAAAGGCTGGCGGTAGAGGAAGGCACCGGAACGCGCGTTACGCCAGGCGCAACCGTGACGGCCCAATCAGGCGCATCGAAGCGTTCGTTCACATAGCCGAAATCTCCGTAGAATCGAAATCGATCGCCTTGGTAATCAAGACTTAGGGACCCGGCACCGAGACGGTCTGATTGATCATCGATAGCGAGGTCGCCCCCGCGCATAATGCCGTTGAAGCGGACACCGAACTCGTTGCGCGAACCGAAACGGCGACCAAAATCAAGGTGCGTCCCCATATTACCGTCCGACACATAGCTCGTCGTAACGGAGGTCACCGGATTATCGGTTGCGCGCTTTGGAATGATGTTGATGGCGCCTCCGACACTTCCACCAAGTGCAATGCCGTTGAGAAAGGTGTCTGGACCCTTGAGTATTTCGATACGTTCAGCGAGCTCCGCTGGAAAACGCTGCTTCGGCGCAATGCCGTAAAGACCGTCAAACCCCATGTTGTAAGAAAAGAGATTGAAGCCCCTGATCGAATAGACATCCCGGTAGCTGGAACGCGGAAAGATGGCGCGAACGGATGGATCGCTCGCGGCGACATCGGCGATGCTACGTGCTTGCGTATCCGCGATAAGTTTGGCCGTGTAGCTCGTCACATTGAACGGCGAGCTCATGGTGTCGCGATTGCCGAGTATACCGAGCTGACTGCCAGTTGCGACCTGTCCGCCGGATGCGGCTGGCAAAAGTCGCGTCGCGTCGCGCGGGTCAGGCACCCCGGAAGAAGAACCTGTAACGACAATCGGATCCAGGACGGTAATGGTTTCGCCACTCTCCTGGGCAACGGCAGGATTCGGCGTTGTGAGCAAAAGCGAGCCGGGCAACGCGACTGCAAGCATGTTGCGTCGCGCCCGACGCGCGAACGCGGTCGGTCGATATAGCACAATGAACTCCACAGGTGATCGCCCCCACACGTGCATTTCGGCAGAGCGAAGGAATTGACGACGAACGAATTCACTCTGGCCGGTGCCCGGCCATTGAGAAGTCAAACGGTCTGAGGTGGAGCTCGAGGATTGCCTGATGAGCCTTCTCGGCCCGGCCCTGGATGTACCGAGCGAATGACAATAATGGGCTCGGACAGCGATATCCGTTGCTGGATGAGATTACTGGTGTCTGAGGCGAGCACGGCCACGTGGCCGGTCATCGTGCATCCGACAAGGCAGCAGTCGGGGACATGCTTGCGTTCTGAAGGGTTGCCCTTGCCGGGAAGCGACGGCTGTTCGACCGAGGAACAGATGACATTGCCGAAGGCATCAAGCTTCGGCTGACTGATAGAGCCAAAACCAGCGAAACTGAAAAGCGTTTGAAGGACAAGCGCGTAGGCTGCGATCATCGCAACCCATGAACGCTGCCACCATCTTCTCATTGGGACTGCTCCCTCGCGTCGCAGCCATCAAAGGTGACGGGGGAACTTGAGACCCCACATGGTGAGCCCGAGGACGGCCGGTTTTGTTCCCATGCCGAGGGGCAGGATTTCGGACGTGACAGGCACTTTGATCTGATCGAGATGCAAAAAGCACATGCAGCACGTCTTATGGTCGCGTGTCCCTGTTCGTAGTGGCCTTCAGAGCTGAGAACGAACTGGTTCGGAGCCGAAGTCGACAGACAACCGCACATCATGGAACTTTCAAAAGTACAAATTTTTTCACGAAATCGAAGTTGATACGCCCATCCACCGTAGCTCCGCCGACGGATCAGAATCGCAGACTTGGCCCAGGTCTCTCCAGGACGGCCGGAGCTCCGATACTCCGAGATACGTCGGGTGGCACCCATCCTGCACGAGATGCGCCGCCGATGGTTGCATTGCAAGGAACTGTTCTCCACCTGCCGACCTGTTGTGACGACGCCGGCTTGTCAGTTTGGACATGCGCCCCACCTGAAAGAATTTATTGACATATCAGCCAACGTGTCATAAAAAAATGACATGTGCAATGAATTTTTATGCTGCATCGGCGGTGGGGATGAATGGAGATCGGATGCTGGAGACGTTGGCCGCTCTTGCGAATCCACATCGGCTGCGGATCCTCGAGGCACTCCATACAGACGGGCGGATTTATGTCAGTCAGCTTGCTCGAAAGCTGGGCATCAGCCGTCCTTTGCTGCATCTCCACCTCAAGAAGCTGGAGGATGCAGGGCTCGTAACGAGCAGGATGGAATTGTCGCAGGACGGGAAATCGCTGAATTTCTATGAGGTCGCACCGTTCAACGTCGTCCTGAATCCTAGTTCTGTTGCTGACGCCGCTCGTTCGTTAGCCATTTCCATAAAATCCGGAGCCTCTGAAAGGGACGAACATGAATGATCATGCCTCTACGTTTCTACTTGTTACCATTCTCGCGCTGATGGTGGTTTTGCTAATATTCGGAATGAAATACTTCTCTGCAGCGCGATCTGCGCGGCTTCGTATCATGAGCGAAGACGCTTATCGCGATCTCGCCGCACGCTCCATCAAAGCACAAGAAGAATGTGCCAGTGCAATGCCGGCCATGAAGGAGGCGATCGCCGAGATAGAAAGCCGTCTCGTAAATATCGAAAAGGTACTCAAGGAGGTCGAGTGATGCAGTCGTCCGAGACCGCCGAAGAAATCTGGCAATTACGAAAAATGCGGGCAGCTTCGCTTCTGGAAGGCTCTACTCTGATCATTCTGGTTGGAATCGCTGTTCCGCTGAAGCACTTCGCCGGATTGGCCGTCGCCACCTCGATCATGGGGCCCATTCACGGAATAGCCTTCGTCTTTTACTTTTGGATGCTCATCCAGATCGTGTCCGGCGGAGGATGGGCTCGGGGCGAAGTGACCCGCATGATTGTAGCTGCTCTCGTTCCGTTCGGGGCATTCGTAAATGAACGAGCGTTGGCGCGTCGCCAAGCTTTATTGATCGAAGCGGTTTGACGAGGCTGCCATGGTCTACCTTTGGCTCAAAGCCTTTCACGTTGGGGCGGCAATCACCTGGATCGGAGGAATGCTCGCTGCCGCGGTCGTGATAGCGGCAGCCACTCGCAACGGCCCGCAGAGACAAAGCGATGGCCCCTCGGCGTTCATCACATCAATGCGTCGTTGGGATCAGAGGGTCACTTCCGTTGCGATGCTCCTGACTTGGGCGTTGGGGTTAGCGCTCGCTTTGTTGGGCGGCTGGTTCCCAGACGTGTGGTTGATTGTCAAACTTGGTGTCGTCCTTCTGCTCTCGGCTCTGCACGGATGGCTATCAGGTCGTCTCCGCCGACTGCACCAGCAAAACTCGACCCGAATGCCTCCCAGCCTGCGGTGCATTCCCTTTGCGGTTATTCTTGCGGTCTCCGTCGTTGCAATTCTCGTGGTTACGAAGCCTGTCTGAAGACTTTCGGGGGGCAATCGGTTCTTCGTTTGCGTTCCGGTGTGCGCAAGCGGTTGAGCAATCGACATGCGAAGCATCGAGCGATGAGTCGCAAGGATCCCCGCGCTTCTAAAACTTCACAGCATCTAATTAAAAGGAGACCTTAATTGTGCTCACGCTAAAAAGAAGAACTGTCGGCATAATAGCAATTGGCGCTATGGCGGCGCCATTACTCGGCGCGACGGGGAGCAAAGCAGGAAACCATAGCTTGCAGGGCTCTAGGTACCGCATATCCCGCTCCACTGAACGGCCTAGACCAAAGATAGGCATGCTTATGTTCCCGGGATTGACGCTGCTGGATTTGGTTGGCCCACAGTCGGCACTGGCGGCCACCAGTGACATTTACCTTATCTGGAAAAACAAGAATCTGCTCGTGTCCGACAACGGCATGGTTCTGAAGCCTGACACGACGCCAGATGAATGTCCCAGAGATCTTGATGTTCTTTTCGTTCCTGGTGGCCCTGGACAAGTGGAAGTCATGCGGGATCCTGAGTTGCTGGCCTTTCTCGCAGACCGTGGCTCGCGGGCAAAATATGTTACTTCCGTGTGCACTGGAGCGCTTGTGCTCGGAGCTGCGGGACTCTTGCAAGGTTACAAGGCTGGAACGCACTGGGCTGCCCTTTCACTTCTGCAGTTTTTTGGCGCAACGCCCGTGGACGAGCGCGTGGTTGTTGACCGCAATCGCATGACAGGTGGAGGCGTCACAGCAGGCCTCGATTTTGGGCTCATGCTCTTGAAGGTGCTTCAGGGAGAGAGGGTCGCCAAGGTTCAAGAACTTGCCATGCAATACGATCCACAGCCCCCATTCAACGTTGGGGTTCCGGTGAAGGCCGGCCCGGACCTCACCGAGGAGGCTGTCGCGTGGATACAAGGCTACGGCATCGACATGGTGGGAACGGCTCGAGCTGCTGGAGCCGATATGCGCAGGTACACCTCATCTGATTAGGCACGCCCAGGCTCATCCGAGCCTTATTGCGATGCAGTTCCCGACTTCGTCGGAAACCCTTTCTCTCCATCCATGTCTATCTTGGAAATGGAATCACCCATGCCGCCGATGACCCCAACATCTGCTACTCTATTGATGACCATCGCGCCTGTATTGGTCGCGCTGGTTGCAATTGCCGTATTATCCCTTCCGTCAGAGCCAACTCGCCAAAGGTTCAGCGCAATCTTCGTGGCAGGCGCAGGGGCTGCCTATCTCGGCTCGGGGTTTGGTCCACTTGAGCTGGTCTTTTGCGGTGTCGTGACATTGCTCGCGTATCGCGGATTGAGCGATTATCGGGCGATCGGCTTGGCTTGGGTGCTACATTCCTGCTGGGATGCTGCCCACGATCTGTGGGGGGAGCCCATTCTGCCCTTCGCTCCGACTTCGTCCTATGGCTGTTTTGTCAGCGACTTCTGGCTTGCTGCTTGGTATTTTGCCGGCGCACCAAGTCCGTGGCGGCGCGAGACCTGGCTGAAGAAATTGAGTGAGTTCACCGCCATTCTTCAGGGTTGCACGCTCGTTGCGCTTGTATGCATCGCGATTCCAGCACAGCTTCTGTTTAATCTCGAAGACGCGATCGCGGCGGCGTTAGTCAGTCATGTCGTTGCCGTTGCTGTCCACACATACACGGTGCGCAACAGGGCAACTCGGGATAATTGGATTCTCGGAGCTCTGGTGCCCTTCGCAATTTTCTTACGCGGCAGTGTACGCGACACGTCGTCACCGAATGGCCCTGATTGATCGTGCGGTTTGTGGTCCATGCCAACAATTTGATCATCTGCTTTATGGGGGGCAGCGTCGACGTGTGATGCAAGAGTAGGCGGATGCCTCCGTTTTACGGGACCGGCTGACACACGCACTAGTCGTCGGTCTGGTGGAGCCATGCGCCGCATTGGCGGCCCTCAAGAAAATCCAACCGATACTGAGGCTAGTCGAACGATGGAACTGAGGACCATGAGGGGGCGGTCGTCGAACCTATGCGCAGACCATGACCGAGCGCGGCTTCGTCACTCAAGCGTTCGATCCATCCTATACGGACGAGAGCAGTGGCGAGCCGCGCTCGTCTGCCCGCAGGTGTGATCATGCCTGTGAAAATGATGATCCATGCTATAGAGCTTCGCCATATTCGCTATTTCGTGGCCGCGGCTGAGCATGGCAGTTTCCGTAAGGCTGGAGCTGCTATCGGTGTTCACCAATCCGCATTCGGCCGACGCATCCGCGATCTCGAACATCACCTCGGCGCCGCCTTGTTCCATCGGCATAATGGAGGCGTCAGCCTGACCTTCGCTGGTCAACGCTTCCTGCGGCGCGCCCGAAAGATACTAAGGAGCATCGGCGATGGCATGCTGGATGTCGCCGCCATCGGCCGCTCCGAGCACGGTCATGTCAGGATCGGCATCTACTCCTCGATCGCGTCCGGTTTTCTGGCGGAGCTGCTGCGGCGCTATGTCGATCAGTACCCCAACATTCAGATTGATCTGATCGATGACAATCCTGCCGAGCACGTTAGCCGAATCCGGCAGCTCAGGCTCGAGGCCGCCTTCGTGACCGGCGAGCGGGAGTGGCCGGACTGTGAGCGAATGTCGCTCTGGTGGGAACGCGTGTTCGTCGTACTGCCCGAAGACCATCGCTTGGCTGGGCGCGACGAAGTTGAGTGGCGGCAGCTAGCGAGAGAGAAATTCATTGTCAACGAAGCTCCGCCAGGTCAGGAGGTTCACGACTACCTGGT
The DNA here is from genome assembly GCF_000312425.1 of Reyranella massiliensis 521. Lineage (GTDB taxonomy): Bacteria > Pseudomonadota > Alphaproteobacteria > Reyranellales > Reyranellaceae > Reyranella > Reyranella massiliensis. The sequence goes on from NZ_HE997181.1 coordinate 3,840,755, forward strand.
ACAACGCCTCGCAGCCTTCGGATATCATCCAGAGATACAGGTGCAGCATGTTGGTAGGGAAAATCTTCTGCCGCTTGTCGCGCTGAACCGGGGACTGACCGTCGTCAGCGAAGCGATGACGGCGGCCCGGTTCCCGGGAATCTTGTACCGGCCAATCGCTGGCGAGGTTCTACCCTTTTGCGCGCTGTGGTCTGCCAGGAATGACAATCCAGCCCTGCTCCAGCTCATTGAGCTTGGCCGCTCGATGGCGAAGTCAAGCGTTCCACCGCCGCCTTCGTCGATTGAAGCGAGCGCCGAACTTTCGCAAAGCCGCGGTCAGTTGCAATGAACCGCTCCAGCATCGGCACGATCAGCCTGGTGGGATCGGTGATGGGCTGGCCTGACTCGCGAGCGAGGGCATCGGCATAGGCTGCAAGGTCCCGGTGAAGCGACGCCGGTAGCTCCACGGTCGCCTTTACGGGCTTCTCGTCGACGATCGGACCGAGCTTCAGTTTCGCCACATCAGCCTCCATAGGGTTCGAGAATGAGATCGCGCGTGACAATGACGCGGACCGGATAGCCCGGACGAATGGTCAGCGTGGGCGCGACCTGCAACTGACGGCGGATGATCTGCTGACCGGCGTCATTGATGGTGTCCTGCGCTCCATCCCGTATGGCGCGGATCAAGCGATCCTCATCGCTGACGGCCAGCTCCGAGCCGACGGCCAGCAACGTGGAGAGTCCTGCGGCTTTCGCGAGATCCCACCAGTGATAGTCCACGCCGTCCTGGAGGCCCGCGTACCCTTGCGGATCGGCTCCCGGCTGTCGCTCCAGAACGATGGAGCGTCCGTTGGGAAGGATCAGCCTGTTCCAGACGAGGAGCACCCGGCGTTGCCCAAAGCCGACGTCGTTGCTGTATTCACCGATGATGCGCGTTCCCTGCGGCACGATGAGGATGCGGCCCGTCGGGCTGTCATAGATGTTCTCCGTGACCTGGGCGGTGATCTGCCCGGGAAGATCGGAGCGGATGCCGGTGATCAGCGCGGCTGGAATGACGGCGCCGGCCTGAAGCACGTAGGGAGAGGCCGGGGCCATCACGCGATCCGCAGCCACCGTGCGACGATCCACCGGTCCGTTCAGAAAGGCGAGCTGGCGATCCTGCGCCGTCTGGGCGCCGACTTGTGTCCCCAAGCCTGGCAAGCCGGGCGCAGCCGTACCTGCCGACGTTGCGGTTGCTCCCGGTCCGGTCTGGAAGAAGACGCGGCTGGTTCGCGCTGCTTCCAGCTCCGCGAGACGACGTTGTTCTTCGGGATCGGGTTGCGGCGTCGCCATCGATGGCGGAACGACTGGCTGGCCGCGATTCTGGGCATCAAGGATGGGCCTTCCGAGGTCGCCGGGCAGAGCTGGACCGAGCACGGGACCCGTGTAGTCACGCGGCAGGCCAGCAAGGCCGTCGGCGGTTGGGCGGTTCTCCGTCGAATAGAGTTCCTCATTGCTCTGCCCGGCATCGCGCGTCTGCAGCGCGTATATGAGGGCCCCGCCGATGCCGATGCTGACGACGAGGCCCGCGCTCGCGAGGACCTTGCGGGAAAGGCGCGTCACGCGGGGCGGTTCAGCGCGTAAGCGCATGGGCGCCGCAGACTCCGCAGCCGCCGTCGTCGGGGCCTCGTCATTGGTCGTTTCGTTGTCGCTCATGACGCGGGTCTCCCGTCGGTACGCACGATCCTGACGGTTTGCTGGCGATCGCCGCTGCCGAGGCGCAGCTCGGCGGCGCCGAAGATCCGGTCGACGATCAGGATGTTCTGATAGATGCGGCTGTTGACGATCTGGGCTTCGCCGCCCGAGCCGAGGACGAAGATGGGCGGCATTTCGCCCTGGACGATGCCGCGGGGGAATTCGACATAGACCCGTCGACCGTCGTCATAGACGGAGATCGGCCGCCACGGCGGCGTGTCGCCGGTCAGTCCGTATCGATATCGGCGCGCGGAAGCGGCGGGAATGACTGGCGTCGCCGAAACATTCGCGCGCTGTGAGGTGGGAGGCTCGGGATAAGCCCAGGCGATCGCCGGCATGTAGGGCGTCTCGGCGGCGCGCAGCTCGATCATGTACATCCGCCGGTCGGTCGTGATCACCAGATTGGTGGTGATGCCCGTGCGCGTCGGTTTCACCAGGACATGGACGCGGCGGGAGAGTCCCGATCCGCTTTCGGTGTCGCCGATGATCCAGCGGGCGGTGTCCCCGGCGGCGATCGGACCGGCGCCGGTGAGACGTTCACCGGGCTCGAGCGCGATGTTCGTGATCTGACCGGGCGAGGCATAGACTTGATAGAGGGCCCCTTCGCTCCACGGATAGATCTGGATGGAATTGTAGTACCCTTCGCGCCGGGGCTCGACGCGTGCTGCGGCGTTGGCGTTCTGAACGCGCCCGGTCGGCGTGTTCGCAGCGGTTCCCCCACGCGCCGGCGTCCAGGCCGGTGGGGTGTGAAGGGGTCGCGGTCGCTCCTCGGTGACAGGCGGCGGCACGGCCGGCAGGGACGGCACGTTGTCGTCGTAGCTGATCTGAGGGGGTTTGGTCGTCGCGCATCCCGCCAGCGCCGTGGCGGAGAGCAGCACAAACGCCAAAGCGTGTTTACGGAAAGCCGGATTGCCTGGTTTTCGCAAAGACGTGCTCATTGGGACATCTCCCGCGACCATGAGATGGCGTTGACGTAGATCCCGAGCGGATTGGCGCGCAGCCGTTCGGCATCGCGCGGGGTCTGGATCACGATGGTGAGGATCGCGGTCCAGCGCTCAGTGGTGGCGAGTTGACCGTTCTCGTAGCGCCTCTCCGTCCAGGCGACGCGGAAGGAATCCGGTGACGCGCGGATGACGCTGGAGACTTCCACCGCGATCTGCTGACGCCCGACGCGGGTGAACGGATCATTGGCGCGGGCATAGTCGTTAAGCGCGGCTGCGCCTCGGTCCGTTGTCCATTCGTAGGCCCGAAGCCAGTTCTGGCGGACGATGATGGGATCGGCCGGGATGGCGCGGACTTGCTCTATGAAGCGGCCGAGATGGAACGCAATCTGCGGATCGGTGGGCCGATAATCGGCCGTAGCGGCCGCGACGGTCTGCGCCTGGCCGAGGCGATCGACTTGCACGACCCAAGGCACGACGGTCCCGCGCGCCGATTGCCAGACGAGCGCCGCAGCGAAGCCGGCGGACAGGATCAGGGAGCCGAAGGCCATGGCGCGCCAGTTTCTGGCCTGAACGCGGGCCGAACCGATGCGGTCGTCCCAGACCTGTGCGGCCTTTTGGTAGGGCGTCACGGGCTCGGGCGACTTGCCGTAATGGGCTGCGGGTCTTTTGAAGAAGCTCATGAGCGGTCACTTTCGGAAAGGTTGACGGATGAGCCGCCGCCGTGGCTGTCGCCGCCCCGAACGGCGTGGGCCGCGAGGGTTGCGCCGTGGGCAATGGAGCGGCTGCGTTGCATGCGCTTGGCCCAGGCCGGGGGACCATCGCGGGAAGCGGAGGACGTGTCGGCGGCGGTTTCGCCGCCGATGGTCCCCATGGTCGAGGAGCCGCCAGTGGCGCCGAAGCCTGCTTTCGCGCCGTCGGAGAAGCTGGACTTCATGCTCTCCGCGGCCCGCGACGTCGCGCGTTTCAGAGGGGAAACCGTGGCCGCACCGGCCGCGCGGGCGACGCCGCCGAGACCAGAGGCGACGCCCGATGCGCCGGACTTGCCCAAGGAGCCGAGGCTGTAGGCGGCGCTTGCGCCACCAGCGGCGGCTGCACCTCCACGCGCAACCGCGGCGCCGCCGGACAGCGCCGCCGCTCCTCCCTTAACGGCAAGGCCGGCTGCTCCGCCGGCGGCAAGCGCCGCGCCGCCAACTGCCAGGCCGGTGCCGACGGCAGCCCCTGCGCTGAGCTGTGGTCCGCCCTGGACCAGGCCGGCTGCAATGCCGGGGCCGAAGATGCCGAGACCGAGCAAAGATAGGGCAGCCAGCACGACGGCCATGGCGTCGTCGATCGTTGGCGTCTGACCGCCGAAGCCGGTCGTGAACTGCGAAAACAGCGTCGAACCGATGCCGATAATGACGGCGAGGACCAGAACCTTGATGCCGGAGGAAACGACGTTGCCCAGCACCCGTTCAGCCATGAAGGCGGTTTTTCCGAACAGGCCGAAGGGGATGAGCACAAAGCCGGCGAGCGTGGTCAGCTTGAACTCGATCAGCGTGACGAAGAGCTGGATAGCGAGAATGAAGAAAGCGAGGATGACGAGCGCCCAGGCGAAGAGCAGACACGCGATTTGGATGAAATTCTCGAAGAAGCTGATCCAACCCATGAGATCGGAGATGGATTCGAGCAACGGTCGCGCGGCATCGAGGCCGGTCTGAGCCACTTTGCCGGGGCGCATCAGGTCTTGAGCTGTGAAGCCTGTCCCCGAGCCCTTGAGCCCGAGGCCCGCAAAGGATTCGAAAATGATCTTGGCGAGATTGTTCCAGTTGCCAATGAGATAGGCAAATACACCGACGAAGAGTGTTTTCTTGACAAGCCGTGCGATGATGTCGTCATCGGCGCCCCAGCTCCAGAACAGTGCTGCGAGCGTCACGTCGATGACGATCAGCGTGGTCGCGATGAAGGCGACCTCGCCGCCAAGCAAGCCGAAGCCGCTGTCGATGTAGGAGCTGAAGACTCCAAGGAAGTTGTCAATGACGCCTGCGCCGCCCATGGTTCAGCGTCCTTCTTGTTGCTGATCTGCTGGGAGCGGCGCACGCCCGAGGAAACGATCGCGGGTTTCCGCCCATACCCGCATGCAGTCGGTGTCGCTGGCGGCCGCCTGACCAAGCTGCTGGCACCGACGCTGCGCGTCCCGAAGCGGATCTCGCATCGGCTGAACCGGACTGGCCGATTGCTGCAATGGAGGTGATTCCTTTCGGGTCATCTCGATCGCCGTCGCCGTGATGGCGATGGCGATGAAGACGACCGCGCCCAGCCGGGCCAGCAACTTGCCGTCCATGGCAACGCCCTCAGTTGCCGTTGCCGTACATGCGGGCGTTGCCCGGCTGATAGCCGGCGCCCGGCGTCAGAAAGCGGCGGCGCTGTTCGCGTCCCTGTTCGGCAGCGGCCGCGCGCTCGGCCTCGGTGAGTGCTCCGGACCGGCCGTTGGCCGAGATTAACGCGATCAGGTCCGAGAGCTGCTGCGACTGGAGCGCGAGGAGCTGGTTGCCAGCCTGCGTCGCCTGCAGTGCGCCGGTCGCGCCCTGGCTTTGGCTGACCAGCGAGGACATCTCGGTCCGGTTGGTGTCGATATTGGTGACGACGCCGGCCTGCACGCGCATGGCGTCCTGAAGACTGCCGACCGTGTTCTGCCAGCGGGTCTGGGCGCCGGCGATCAGTTCGGCGTCCGTCGCCGAGAGCGAAGCCCGGCCATATTGCTGCCGGAACATCCGGTCGACATTCTGGACGTCAAACGCGATGTTCTGCGCCTGTTGCAGGAGCTGCTGGGTGCGCTGGACGTTCTGCTGGAGCTGCTGAAGCGACGAGTACGGCAGGCTGGCGAGATTGCGCGCCTGGTTGATCAGGCCCTGCGCCTCGTTCTGGAGGCTTTTGATCTGGTTGTTGATCTGCTCGAGCGTGCGCGCCGCCGTCAGGACGTTCTGGGCGTAGTTCGAGGGGTCGTAAACAATCCGGCCAAAAAACTGCGCATGAGCGGGCGCCGTCAACATGGGCGACAAAGCCAGCGGCATCGCCAGCATGGTTGCGGCGAGCATGAGCGCGCGCCGGGGGGAACTATGGGTCTTCATGGTCAAGCCTCCTTCTCGGGCAGCGTAGGGATGAGGTTGGTGAGGTCGGGAATGAGGTCAGCCGCCCAATCGACGCCGCGCAAACGCAGCCAGGCCGCGAGGAAGCGTTCGCGGCCGTGCTCAGCCATGGTGCGCGCGATCAGGGATTGATCTGTCTTGGAGGAGGCTGCGGCGAGCGCGAGACCGACTTCGGAAAGGCCCAATTCGAAGAGGCGGTTTCCCCTGCGGCTCTGGCAGTAGTAGTCGCGCTTGGGCGTGGCCCTTGCCAGTATCTCAATCTGTCTGTCATTCAGGCCGAAGCGTCGGTAGATCGCCGTGATCTGCGGCTCGATCGCGCGCTCATTGGGAAGAAGAAGCCGCGTCGGGCAGCTTTCGACAATCGCGGGCGCGATGCCGCTGTTGTCGATGTCCGACAGCGACTGGGTAGCGAAGATGACGCTGGCGTTCTTCTTACGCAGCGTTTTCAGCCATTCGCGAAGCTGGCCGGCGAAAGCGTCGTCGTCGAGGGCCAGCCAGCCCTCGTCGATGATGAGCATAGTCGGCGAGCCGTCGAGGCGGTCGCCGATGCGATGGAAGAGGTAGGACAGGACGGCCGGGGCCGCGCCTGTCCCGACAAGGCCTTCGATTTCGAACGCCTGCACCGACGCCGATCCCAGATGCTCGATTTCGGCGTCGAGCAACCGGCCGTATGGACCGCCAACGCAGTAGGGACGAAGCGCCTGCTTCAGATCATTCGATTGCAGCAGAACGGTCAGGCCGGTGATCGTGCGCTCCTCGACGGGCGCGGAAGCGAGCGAGGTGAGCGCGGACCACACGTGCTCTTTCACCTCTGGCGTGATCGTCACGCCTTCGCGGGTCAGGATGGAGATCAGCCAGTCAGCCGCCCAGGCGCGCTCGGGCGTGTCATGAGTTCGGGCCAGAGGTTGCAGCGAGACGGATGAATCAACGCCCTCGGTGAGGTCGCCGCCCAGGTCGTGCCAATCGCCGCCCATCGCCAACGCCGCCGCCCGGATCGAGCCGCCGAAGTCGAACGCAAAGACCTGGGAATTGGCGTAGCGCCGGAACTGCAAGGCCATGACGCCAAGCAGAACCGACTTGCCCGCGCCAGTCGGGCCGACAACCAGCGTGTGGCCGACATCGCCAACATGCAGGGAAAACCGGAACGGGGTCGAGCCTTCGGTCTTGCCGAACAGCAAGGGGGGCGCTCCGAAATGCTCGTCCCGTTCCGGCCCCGCCCACACCGCTGAAAGCGGGATGATGTGGGCGAGATTGAGCGTCGAAATCGGGGGCTGGCGCACATTGGCGTAAACGTGCCCTGGCAAAGAGCCCAGCCACGCATCGACGGCGTTGATGGTTTCGGCCATGCAAGTGAAGTCGCGGCCTTGGATGATCTTCTCGACGAGGCGCAGCTTCTCGTCCGCCGTGCGCGGATCATCATCCCAGACCGTGACTGTGGCGGTGACGTATGCCTGGCCGGCGTAGTCGGCGCCCAGTTCCTGCAGGGCGAGGTCTGCATCGGCCGCCTTGTTCGCAGCATCGGTGTCCACGAGGGCGGAGGCCTCGTTGGTCATGACCTCCTTGAGGATCGCGGCGATCGACTTGCGCTTGGCGAACCACTGACGGCGGATCTTGGTCAGCAGCTTGGTCGCGTCGGTCTTGTCGAGCAGGATCGCGCGTGTCGACCAGCGATAAGGAAATGCGAGGCGATTGAGGTCGTCGAGGATTCCGGGCGTCGTCGCGGTCGGGAAGCCGACGATGGTGAGGATGCGCAGATGCGCGGTTCCGAGGCGTGGTTCGAGCCCTCCGGTCAGAGGCTGATCGGCGACCAGCGCATCCAGATAGATCGGCGTTTCCGGAACCCGTACGCGATGGCGTTTCGTCGAAACCGCCGAATGCAGGTAGGTCAGGGTTTCCGCGCTGTCGAGCCACGCGCATTCCGGCATGAAACCGTCCAGAAGCGCCACTACCCGATCGGTCCGATCAACGAAGGTGTTCAGAACTTCGTGCGGATCGAGGCCGCCGCGCTCTCGGCCCTCATAGAGCCAGGCTTCGGTACGGGCCGCCTCCTCAGCAGGGGGCAGATAGGTGATCGTGAGGAAGTAGCCGGAAACGAAATGCGCGCCCGCTTCTTCGAAATCGGCCTTGCGCTCGGCGTCGAGCAGACCGGATGCGGCGTCGGGGAAGACGCTCGCCGGATAGGTCGACGCCTCATGGCGCTGGGCCTCGACGAAGATGGCCCAGCCCGATCCCAGGCGCCGGAAAGCGTTGTTGAGGCGGCCGGCGACGGCGACCAGCTCGGCGGCGACCGCAGAATCGAGATCAGGGCCGCGGAACCGGGCCGTGCGTTGGAACGATCCGTCCTTATTGAGGACGACACCTTCCGCGACGAGCGCGACCCAGGGAAGATAGTCGGCCAAGCGTGTGGCGGTTCGGCGATATTCAGCCAGATTCATCATCGGTCGCGCTCCTCAGACAGACAGGTGGCCGGGGATGCGCAGGTGTCGGCGGCCGACCTCGACGAAGAGCGGGTCGCGCTTGGCCGCCCAAACCGCCGCGAAATGACCAATCGCCCAGATCGCGAGGCCGATAAGCCAGAGGCGCAGGCCCAGACCGATCGCGCCGGCGAGTGTGCCGTTCATGATCGCGATCGAGCGCGGGGCGCCGCCGAGCAGGATGTGCTCGGTCAGCGCCCTGTGGACCGGGACGGTGAAGCCGGGCACTTCGGCGAGCTGTTCGAGAACAGCCGCCATCAGACGAGCGCTCCGCCGCCGAACGAGAAGAACGACAGGAAGAAGGAACTGGCGGCGAAGGCGATCGACAGTCCGAAGACGATCTGGATGAGCCGCCGGAAGCCGCCTGAGGTATCGCCGAAGGCCAGCGTCAGGCCGGTGACGATGATGATGATGACGGCGATGATCTTGGCGACGGGGCCTTCGATCGACTGCAGGATGGACTGCAGCGGCGCCTCCCAGGGCATGGACGAGCCGGACGCGTGGGCCGCTTGGGAAAATAGGACGCTGATGGAAATCGCAGCGGCCGAGGTCGCAATGACATGGCAGCCGCGCGCGAGCGTGCGGATCATGAGAGTTCTCCTGTGCTGGGGGTGGTGGCTGGCGTGATGCGGTAGTCGCCATCCGAGCCGAGCCCCTCGACGCTCGCGAGTTCGGCGAGCCGGCGCGCAGTGCCGCGGCCCGACAGAACAGCGACGAGATCGATCGTCTCGGCGATCAGGGCGCGCGGCACGGTGATGACCGCTTCCTGCATGAGCTGCTCGAGGCGACGCAGCGCGCCAATGCCGGAGCCGGCGTGGATCGTTCCGATCCCGCCCGGATGACCCGTGCCCCAAGCCTTGAGCAGGTCCAGCGCCTCCGAGCCGCGAACTTCGCCAATCGGGATGCGGTCGGGCCGTAGGCGCAGGGACGAACGGACCAACTCGGAGAGCGTCGCGACGCCGTCCTTCGTGCGCATCGCGACGAGGTTGGGCGCTGCGCATTGCAGCTCGCGCGTATCCTCGATGATGACGACGCGATCGGCGCCCTTGGCGACCTCCGCCAGGAGGGCGTTCGTCAGTGTGGTTTTGCCGGTGGAGGTTCCGCCGGCGACCAGGATGTTGGCGCGTGAGGCTACGGCCTGGCGAAGAATCTCCGCCTGGTCGGCGGTCATGATGTTCGCGGCGACGTAGTCGGCGAGGCTGAAGACGGCGACAGCCGGCTTGCGGATGGCGAAAGCGGGCGCCGAGACGACGGGCGGCAGCAGCCCTTCGAAGCGTTCGCCGCTTTCCGGCAGCTCCGCCGAGACCCGCGGGCTTCGCGGATGGACTTCGGCGCCGACATGGTGGGCGACCAGCCGCACGATACGTTCGCCATCGGCGGGCGAAAGACGCTCCCCTGTATCGGCGAGGCCCTCTGACAGGCGATCCACCCACAGGCGGCCGTCGGGGTTGAGCATCACCTCGACGACGGCGGGATCTTCGAGAAATTGCGTGATGGACGGGCCGAGCGCTGTGCGCAGCATGCGCGCGCCGCGAACAAACGCCTCAGGTTTATGACTTGTGGTCGTCATCTCGGCCCCGCTTCTTGACGGGGCGCGAAAGTCGATCCCCGGATCGGGGTCAATTAAAAGAGCCTGAAATCAGGTCGCTTCAACAAGTATCGGGCGTAGTAGTAGTGTGGCGTGCAAATACAGGAGAACGGCGGCGGCCAGCTTCTGACGCTACCAAACATCGTCCTACTGGTTGCCGCCTCCAATGCTCTCCGAGTCGGCTCCGATATCTTCGGAGATTTCTTGTCGGAGCTTCGGGCCCTGGGCCAAACGGCGACCGAGCGCCGTCACAAAGCCCTCATAGCGTTCCGCCGCTTTGGCGCGAGCGGCATGGGCCGCTGGCTCAGGGAGGGCCGGCGTGGTGGCCAGCCAGAACTTGATGAACACCGCCAGGCTTTCAACCGAGATGCCGACATCCCGCTCCATGCGGGTCAGTCGGCGGTCGAGCTGATCCAGACGCTTTGCGACAATCGCCTCACGTCTTTCGGCATCATCTGGAGACAGAAAGGATGCGATCGCCGCCTCAGCAATCATCGACTGCGACTGTTCCCGTCGCGCGGCGTAGTCGCCGAGCATCGTCGTAACGTCCGGGTCGAGATAGACCGAGATCTTAACCTTCTTCCTTTGTCCGGCCATGGCCTACAACTCCATGCCGTCATTGGGGTCGAGCGACACCTGACGGGCGACCCCTTGCATCAAGCGGGTCATGCGCCGGTTCTGCGCCGCTTCTTCATCAGGCTCCTCGGGAAGATCGAACTCGAATTCATTCTCGATCGGAGCCTTCTTCTCCTGTGGCGCCGTGCGATTGAGCTCGGGCTGATGGCGGCATTCGGATTCGGTCGGGTCTTCATCGGACGACGTGGATGCGGCGGTCGCATCGATCCCCTCGGGACAAGTCGGGACAGGAAGGCTGCTCCAGTCGTCCTTACGTCCCTGCGCGAGCTTGACCAACGCGGGCGGCGCAAGGATGCGCTCCTTGAAGCGGCCGTCCTCGTAATAGCGGGCTTTCTTCGCCCGGATTGGGGGCGTCCCGGCCACCATGACGATTTCGTCGCTGGGCGGGAGCTGCATGATTTCGCCGGGGGTGAGTAACTGGCGGGCGGTTTCCGAGCGCGACACCATCAGATGGCCAAGCCAGGGCGACAGACGGTGGCCGGCGTAGTTCTTCATCGCCTTCATCTCGGTGGCGGTCCCCAGCGCGTCGGAAACACGCTTGGCGGTGCGCTCATCGTTCGTCGCGAAGCTGACCCGCACATGGCAATTGTCGAGGATCGAATTGTTCGGGCCGTAGGCCTTTTCGATCTGGTTGAGCGACTGGGCGATGAGAAAGCTCTTGAGCCCGTACCCCGCCATGAAGGCCAGCGCGGATTCGAAGAAGTCGAGGCGGCCCAAAGCCGGGAACTCGTCGAGCATGAGCAACAGCCGGTGCCGTCCGGCCTTCGCCTGCAGATCCTCGGTCAGGCGCCGCCCGACCTGATTGAGGATCAGGCGTATCAGCGGTTTGGTGCGGTTGATGTCGGAGGGCGGCACGACGAGGTAAAGAGTGGTCGGCCGCTTGCCTTCCACCATGTCGGTGATGCGCCAATCGCATCGCCGCGTGACCTCGGCCACGACCGGATCGCGATAGAGGCCGAGGAAAGACATGGCGGTGGACAGCACGCCCGATCGCTCATTGTCGGATTTGTTGAGCAACTCGCGCGCAGCGCTGGCGATCACCGGATGGGGTCCCGCCTCTCCGAGATGCGCGGTCTTCATCATGGCCGCCAGCGTCGACTCGATCGGCCGCCGCGGATCGGACAGGAAGGCGGCGACGCCGGCCAGCGTCTTGTTGTCCTCGGCATAGAGGACATGCAGGATGGCGCCGACCAGCAGGGCGTGGCTGGTCTTCTCCCAGTGGTTTCGCTTCTCCAGCGAGCCTTCGGGATCGACCAGGATGTCGGCGATATTCTGCACGTCGCGGACCTCCCATTCGCCGCGGCGCACCTCCAACAGCGGATTGTAGGCTGACGATTTCGGATTGGTCGGATCGAACAGCAACACGCGGCCGTGCCGGGCGCGGAAACCGGCGGTGAGCTGCCAATTTTCGCCCTTGATGTCGTGGACGATGGCTGAGCCCGGCCAGGTCAGGAGCGACGGGACGACGAGGCCGACGCCCTTGCCGGATCGCGTCGGCGCAAAGCACAGGACATGCTCGGGTCCATCGTGCCGCAGATATTCGTGGTTGTAGCGGCCGAGCACGACGCCGTCCGGTCCGAGCAATCCGGCCGCCTTGACCTCGGCTTTCTCGGCCCACCGAGCCGAACCGTAGGTCGCGACATTCTTCGCCTCGCGGGCCCGGCGGACGGACATGGCGATGGCGACCGCGATGGCGATGAAACCGCCCGATGCGGCGATGATCCCGCCCGTGGCGAACACCTCCGGCGCATAGGCGTCGTAGAAGTACCACCACCAGAAGAGCGCAGGCGGGTAGTAGATCGGCCAGCCCGCAAGTTCGAACCAGGGTTCGCCGAGCTGCCCTTGAAAGCCGAGACGCCAGGCCGTCCATTGTGTCGCTGTCCAGGTCGTCACCAAGATAATGGTGAAGACGACTGCAATCTGTCCCCAAAGGACTTGGCCTCCGCGCACGCTGGCTCCAATCGACGAATAAGATGGAGCCGTTCAGAAAGTAGCCGGACACGGGACAAGCAACAGGAAAGATGTAGGCGAAGTACAGCCGAAAACTGTGGCGCGCACATAGGACGGTTTCGCCTGACGGCCTTCCTCCTCGATCCGGCTAGAGACCGAGTCCGCGCTTACGGCCGAAGCTCCAATCGACGCCCCCATCATTGCGGGCGACGCCTGAGACATGACGGCCAAGCTGCTTCTCCAACGAGGGGCTCCAGGGCACGAGCTGGAAGCCGAGGCCGTCGTCAATCATGGCGAAGCGGCCGGAGGCGAGCGTCAGGCGCTGGCGATAGGCGCCGGCGACAAACTCGCCGTTGGCGGCGGGCTTGTGCGGCAGGCCCGTATCGGCCGCGAGCTTGTTGGCGACCGTCTCCAGCTCGCGCCGCCGCAAGTTTTCGATCAGGTTGCGGGCGAAGATGATCCGTCTGCCCTGGCGTTCGGCCAGCCCTTGCCCGACCAGATGATCGGCGCGCCGGTCGAGCGCATCGCGGACCTCAGCGCCGAAGCCGTTTTCGGAGAGCGAGGCCGGCTCGCGGGCGATGGCCTGCCGGTCGAGCCAGGTGCTGCCGGATGCCGTGATCTGGGCGGTGAGGTCGAGATCGGAGCGCACGGCGAGCGCGGCGCGGCGTTCGCCTTGGGCGTCCTCGAACCTGCGCAACTCGACGATCGAACCCGGAGCGCTGTCGCCAGCGGCATCGAGATGGGGCAGCTTGATGTGGTGGGTCCGCCCGTCCACCCCGTCGACCACGGCGTAGGCCGTGCCCTTCAGCTCATCATCCAGGCCGCGTTCGACCAGGCGGCCGATGATGGGCAGGTCGAGGCTTTCCCCGGCGATGACATAGTCGGCCGAGCCGCGCTCGATGCCGCGCTCGGTCAGGGCGCGGTGCATGCGTTTGATGATGTCTCCGCGTTCGCCGAGCTCGCGCAGGGCCAACTCGGCGTCGGGCTTGATGAACCATTGCGAATGGCCGACCTGTCCCGCGACACCGAGAACTTCGAGCCTGCGCAAGCGACCAACCTTCAGCGCGTGGAATTCATTCGGCGTCTGGTCTGCGCGCGGCGCGAGATCGATGATGCCGGATTTGCCCGCGTCGCGGACAAGCTGCCGGTCGAGTTGCGTCCAGCGCTCGGTCTCGATCTGCCGCTCGAGCGTTCGGCGGATATCCAGATCGGTGCGCGGCCCGAGTTCCTGGGTAATGAGATCGCGCGCACGGTCGCGCATCCCCTCCTTGATGTAGTCGCGGGAGACGACGAGGTCCTGGCCATCGTCACGGACGCCGCGCACGATGAGGTGGATGTGGGGATGCTCGGTGTTCCAATGGTCGACGGCGACCCAGTCGAGCCGCGTGCCGAGGTCCTTTTCCATCTGGCCGACCAGGTCGCTGGTGAAGGATCTGAGATCCGACATTTCCAGCGCGTCGTCCGGCGAGACGATGAAGCGGAAATGATGCCGGTCGTCCTCGCAACGATCGGCGAAGGCGCGGCCGTCCGCCTCCCCATCACCCGGCCCGAACAGCCGGGCCTTCTCTCCGTCACGGGTCACGCCGTCGCGGCGCAGATAGTCGAGGTGGGTGCCGAGCGGCGCCGATCGCGCCGAGTGCCGCACGACGCGGGCCTTGATGACGGCGCCGCGCGTGTGGGCGGTGATGAGCCTGTTGGCCTGGATGGAGGCGCGCTGACCGCGCCCGAACCGCGAGCGGTTGCCGGAGACGACGCGGCCTGAACGCGGCACGCCGCCGCCGGCCTTCTTCGCCGCGGCCAGCGCCTGGGCGATGAAGGGTCGCGCCGACTGCGCACGGGTCGAGCGAATGCGCCCAAGCCGGACGCGGAATTCGTGCTCATCGGCCATGGCGCAGCCCCGCACGGTGCGAAAAATCGCGGGGACATAAGAGATTGAGGGTGTCGCGCACCGTGCGGGCAAACCCGGCACGGTGCGCGGCGCGCCCAAAAATGCTGTAAAAACAACCGACCGACCGAGGCGCACCGTGCGCCCTTTTATCCTGCCATCGTGCGGTTGTTGTGCCTGTCCCCCTCCCTCGCGCCCTCCATGCCACGCTGGAGCCCGACGGGGTGCGAATTTGGACCGGGGCCGTCATTGCGGGTCTCCGGTATCGTCGCGAGCGAGAATAATGGGCGCTGCTTGCGATCCTCCGTCGCCATCCGGCGCAGCCGTAAGGGACGAGCGAGCGTTGACCGCACGGCTGCCGAATGGTGCGCCGTTTGCAGAACCAGCGTCGGCCGATCGCGTAACGAACAGCGGGGCCTCGCGCCAATCTGGCGTCAGCGGCGGCGGAGCCGGAGCGCCGCTCGAGGGCGCCGCAGAGCCGAGCTGCGGGGCGAGAAGAGCGACATAGGCGCGGGTTTCGGCGGGCAGCGCTCGGCCCGTCGCCAAGTGCTCGTCGTAGCGGCCTGGTCCCGCATTGTAGGCCGCGAGCATCGCCGGAATCGTGCCGTAGCGGTCATACATCTCACGCAGATACGCCGTCCCCGCGAAGATGTTGTCGCGCGGGTCGTAAGGATTGCGGCCGAGGCGATAGCGCACGCGAAGCCCTGCCCATGTGTCGGGCATGACCTGCATCAAGCCCATCGCCCCGGCCGACGAGATCGCGCGCACGTCGCCTGCGCTTTCGGCGCGCTTGACGGCGATGATCCACGCTTCGGGAATGCCGAAGCGCTGCGAGGCTTCGGCCACATGACCGGCGTGCGGATCGACGGATGCCGTGCGCGCCGGTGGCGCGGTCTGCGCGCGGACGGGCAACGCCGCGTTCGCTGTCAGGACCAGGCCGGAAAGGAGGAGAAGGACGGCGCGCTGCATGGCGTCAGTCCTTTGCGTCGCGCTTGGTCGGACGGCTCCAATGCAGGGACCAGGCCGAACCGGCGTCGTCGTCGCGGAAGAGATTGGCGCGGATCGGGTGCGGGAAAGCCGGATCGTCTATGACGAGTGCGACGTATTCGCCTGCACGTTCGCCGGTGCGCGTCCAGCCCGCGCCGATTTCGGGACCTTCGTCGCCGCCTTGGTGAATGCGGTAGTCCGGGGCGTTCTCCGTCTCGGACGGTTCGGCCGGGATGATGGCGAGATCACGGGTCAGCGTCAGCGTGTGAATCTGTCCGGTGAAGCCGTTCGCTTCGCGGGTGAACATACCGATCTGCATGGGAAGTCTCCTTGGTTGCGGGTGGGAAAAGGGAGCGATCAGCGCGTCGGCGCGCGCCAGACGAAGCGGCCGTCGCCGTCCTCGTCGGTCCAGACGGGCGTCGCGCGGCCGATCACGGTCGTGTCGGCAAGCGGACCGAAGTAGCGCCCGTCGAGGCTGTCGCCGGCGTCGGGATTCATGAGGAAGAGTTCGCCCGCGGCGAGCTGTCGGCAGCCCTGCCAGATCGGCAGTTCGCGGCCGATGCGATCGCGATCGCGCGCATCGCCGAGCGGCACATCATCGACGGTGATCGCCGCGCCGATGCGACAGACGCGCTGTCCCGGCAGCGCCATCACGCGCTTGAGCAGCGGCACATCGGGACCGATGTAGCCGCGCCGGACCATGAAACCGGCGAGCGGTTCGGGTGGCATGATGGCGACGAGATCGGTGACCTCGAGCCGGTGAGAGGGCGCGATGCTGTAGAGGCCGATCGGCACGCTCGGTGTGATGTTCCAGACAAGCTTAGTAGTTGTCGGAACGGCGATGGCGATCGTAGCGCCGAGCGTGGCGATGACCGTGGCTTTGACGTAGGCGGCTCGGGTCATCCTTCGACTCCGTGCCGCTTGAGCCACGCCAGATGGCGCTCGGTCGTGTAGGGGCGCGGCGCGTGACCGGCCTGCATCCGGTGGGCGACGTGACGCCAATGGTCGGGCGCAACATCGCAGGCGTCGATGCCGAGCGCTTCGATGGCATCGATATGTCGAAGCACGTCCTCGACCTTCGGCCAGCTCTCGACCTTGAGCAGGATTTCGCCGCCGGGGCGCACGAAGGGAACTGTCTGGTAGGCCTCGCCCCGCGCGATCGCGCGAAGGATGTCGATGCGTGAGATGATCGTGCCGTAGTCGTTGGCGGCCCAACGAACGAAGGCGAAGACAGCGTTCGGCGGGAAGCCGACGACACGTCGACGGCGGTCGAGGATCTGTTCGTGGGCTTGGCGGCCGAACCTGATCCAGTATTCGATCTTCTTCTCCAGCCACGTCAGTTCGACACGGGTCATGTCGTTGTGAAGATGCGCCGGCGGCACTGGACCGCTGCGCACGCGGGAGGCCGCAATGCCGGTCATGAGGTGGCTCCATCGTTCGGGGGAAACTCGCGCTCGAGCAGCGCACGCAGCATGTCGGCGACGGTGACGCCGTGCTGGAAGGCGACAATCTTGATGCGGCCCCGCAGGTCCGGTGTGATGTCGACGGTGAGCCGTGCGGTGAAATTGGAAGCGGCGACCTCGCGCGGCGGCGCATCGGCCGCCTTGATCCACTGCTCGGCGTCGGCAGGGCGCGTTGCGAAGCCGCGTCGCGTTGGGCGCTCGCTCATGCGCTTGGCCTCCCTGCACGAAGGCGGCCGATTTCGTTCGCCAGCGCCACGACCTCCCGGGCCGCCGTCGCCGCATCATCCAGCTCGCAGACAAGGCGGCCGGTCTGCGCCGCCGATGCGAAGGCGATGCGCTGTCCGATGGTTGTGGCGAGCACGGGCGGATCGTGATCGGCCAGCGTCTCGGCGGTCTCCCGCGCCAGGACAGTGCGCGCGCCGCAGCGGTTGAGAACGAAGCGCGCCAGAAGATCGGGCCGGTAGATGCGCGCTTCAGCGAGGAGCGCGAGCATTTCTGCCGACGCCCATCCGTCGAGCGGCGACGGCTGCACCGGGATCAGGACGAGGTCGGCGGCGAGCAGAGCCGAGCGCATCAGCGCGGCGACGCGTGGCGGGCCGTCGATCACCACATGATCGACATCGCGTGCCAGCTCGGGCGCTTCGCGGTGCAGCGTGTCGCGCGCCAGGCCGACGACGCCGAAGAGGCGCGGAAGGCCCTCGCGGCTACGCTGTTGCGACCAGTCGAGCGCTGACCCTTGCGGATCGGCGTCGATGACGGTGACTCGCTTTCCGCGGCTGGCCAGTTCACCAGCGAGGTTGAGGGCGAGCGTCGTCTTTCCGACACCCCCCTTCTGGTTGAGGAATGCGACGATCATCGCACCCCTCCCGAGCGACCCCGAAAGGGACGTTGTCCGGCTTGGGATTGATCGTCGAACAGCTTTGTCTGGGCGCCGTTCGGCGCAGTCGCTCTGCGATCCGACGAGCCAGAGCTGAGGTTGCGCGCCGTCGCCCGGATGAGGTTTTCCACATCGCGCGCGCGCTCTTCAGAGTTAGATTCTTGGTTAGACTCTAAGTTAAGGGGCCGATTTCGGCTTTTCTTTCCGTGCGTTAAACGCTGTTTGGGTTCCTGATAGCACGAGCCTGGGGTTCCCGATGGCACGATAGTTCGGGTTCCTGATAGCACGAGCCCGTGCACAGGCTTTCCACAGGGCGCATGCGGCTCGAAGGCGAGCAGGACGCGGCCGCCGGTCTCGACCTCGAGAAAGAGCGCGTAGCCGGGGAGCGGCTGACGGCGGACGATGTCGCGCAGCTCGAAAGCGAAACGCTTGAACGGCGAGAGGCTGCCCGACTTCTGGTGGAGATGGCGCAGGTCGAAACGCCATCCGCTGCGCTGGCGGCCGCCATGCTTGCGCACCAGGCGATAGAGCCAGCGGTCCAGGCCGCCCGTCAGATCGAAATAAGCGCGGTCGATGGTCAGGACGAGCGCGTCATCGAGCACGGCCTTGTAGAACCAGTCGGGAACAATCAGTTCGATCCCGTCCGGCCGGCCATTGCCGTCGGTGCGTTCCTGCCACTCGTTGATCCATGAGAAGCGGTGGCGACGCCCCTCGGCCGGTTGCCGGATCGAGGTGGAGACGGTGGTCGATTGCAGGCGATCGAGCGCAGCCTTGAGCCGTTGGTAGTCGCGCAAGCTGGTGCCGCGGCCGACATAGGTCAGGATCTCGTATGGGGTGGCAGCCATCAGGCGCGATGTGCGCAGTCCGGCGTCACGGGCTTCGACGATCTGGCTCGCCGCCCATATCAGGATGTCGGCGTCCCAGATGGTCGCCATGCCGTGATCGGGCACCGCTTCCACGCGGATCGCGACGCCGCCGACGGCGAAGTCGATCGGCGCGATGCGATGGGATTTGGAGAGGGAGAAGAAGGGATAGGCCATGAGATCCTGCGCGTCTCTTGGCGCGAAGTCGCCAGGGAGCGCCCGGAACAGGTCGAGCTGGCCGCGCTCCGATGGGTGACGACGCCGCACTGCCATGAACGGACCGGGCGCGATCAGCGGGCGAAGCGACCGACGGGCTGGCCCGTCGATGGCGTATGGCGTTTGGCGGGAAGGACGGAGCCGCGTGGATCGGAGGTCGAGGTGACCGCACCACGGGCGGCCCAGGTCTCAAGGTCCTCAACGGAATAGACGACGCGGCCGCCGAGCTTTCGATAGGCTGGCCCCGTACCGTAGGTACGGTGCTTTTCGAGCGTGCGGGCGGAAAGGCTGAGGAATTCTGCGGCCTCCTTGGTCCGCAGGAAGCGTGGCGGCAGAACGGCGGTATCGGGTCGCATGGAACGGGCCTCCGTGGTGTTGCGGGAAGCCGCTGCGGTTCAGCGGCGAACAACGACCACGGTGGCGAAGGAAAGCTGGCGTGTTGCAGGGCGAAATTAGGGGGTATTGATTTCGCCCAACGGCGGAGGATCGAGGGCAGCTATTATCGGCGCCGATGGCGCAGCAGTTTTCGATATCCGCCGGCGATCATCGCGCGGGCGTCGCGCAGCAGGGCCTTCACGCTGTGACGTGCGGACGACGCCTGCCATTCGTCGCGATCGAGATGGCCGATGTTGAAGAGGACTTGCGCGATCTCCTGCTGGGTCGCTCCATCGCGATCCCCGTCAATCGCTTGCAGCATCTTGCGCAACCGCGTGCGCTGCTGCCGCGTCAAGCGCCTGTCGGGCGGAATGGCGCGGCCATGCAAAGCCGATAGGAGCCGATGAACGGCCTCGATCCGGTCGAAGCCGTCGAGGCCGAGTGGAATGACCGCGACTTCTGCAGATCCTTTCTCGGCATAATCGACGATCTGAAGGCGCTGACCATTTCCGAGCACGTAGCGGAACGCCGTCTCGCCCTCGTCGTTGGACGGCCGATAGCTGTCGCCCCTGATGCGCGTGCGTGACATCACTCGTTCGAGGTCTGCCGGGGCTTCAGTCAGTATGACGATGCTCGTGTCATCTTGCGGAAGCCACAGGACCGCAGCTTCAGGCGGTGGCGTCCGTGGGTCGACGGGGAAATCGCAAACCCCAGCGCTGCTGAATTTGGATGGTCAGGTCTTTCGGCACATCGGCCGCAGCCAGCGCTTCGAAATCCGCGTCATACGCTTCATTGCGGCGAAGCCATTCCCAGGCCAGATCGGACGCCGTCAATGCATCCAGATGGTCATATTCCGCCACGGAGCGCCATGTGGATGCATCGGGTGTCATCGCAATCCCCTCCAGTTACGCATTTTAGGGGCTTTACGATTCCCTTGTGAGTTGCATCGGGGAAGTCAGTGATTTGTCAGCAGGTGATGCCGGAGCGGCATCACGCGAACGGTCGCTGCTGGCTTTCTCTGACCAATTCGCGATATCCGTGTTCGGTCATCCAATGCGCGCGAGCGAGATGCGCCTCGTGCATGCCGCGGCATCGCTGGGGATCACGATTTGGGTCCAGGCCGAACAGAATATGGACGGCCTCGCGCCAGTCGGCGCCGTCGCGTTCGGCGTCCAGCAGCCGCAGGTAGAGCTTCATGTGCTCGCGGTCGTAAGATGTGAGCGTATCGCTGGACGGCGGTTCGTCCAGAAGGGTCTGTTTGGGCTGTCCCATCAGGCTACCATAGTCGCGCGCATCAACCTCGTTAACCTTCTTATGAGGTTGGACGCCCTCTTTGCACGACAAGGATGGCGGCTATGAGATCGGCGCCGCTAGCGCGGCAGACCGCTCCTATCGTGCAGGAGCAACACGCCTTCGCCCTTGTCGGTGGAGAGGAAGACGATCCCGCCAGATTCGAGAGCCCTTCGAACCTGATCCCGCGTCGACTCGTACACCTCCAGTCCGCTTTCGGATTCGAGGCGCTTGAGCGCGGTCAGCGATACTCGGGCCTTGTCAGCGAGCGTCTCCTGTGTCCAACCCAGTAACGCGCGTGCGGCCCGTGACTGTCGGGCGGTGATCATGCATGATCACCTCCCACTCGGGCCTTCGCGTACTCCAGAACTACGACTATTTTAGTCGTTCTGCTAGCCCTCTACCGCCTCAGCTCCCCTTGTCGCGATGAAAGTTCGAGGGGTGGCGAACTGATTCGAGGTCCGTTGCAGCCAAAGAAAGGACCCCGACCGGATTGGTCGGGGCCGTTTCCTGTCGCTTCAGTCGGTGCGGCGGCCGTTGGGCCGGGACCAGATGAGGGAGTAGGTTTCGCCGTCTTCGTCGTCGAAGAGGTTGGCGTAGATCGGGGCGTTGAAGCTCGGATCGTCGAGCTTGAGGCCCAAATAGTCGCGGCCCTCGTTGGAGCGCTTGGACCAGGCAGCGCCGATCTCGGCTCGGCCGACCAGGACCCGGTGGCTGGGGGCGTTTTCGCCGTTGGCGCGCAGGTCGGGGACGATGCGGACGTTCTTGGCCTGAACGCTCAGGGTGACGATGTCGCCGGTGAATTCGTTCGAGGCGGTCTTCTTGAAGGTGCCGATGGTCGCCATGATAAGTCTCCGTTTCCATTTTCGAGCCCGCACCATTGCGGCCTCGATGGCGATCGGCAGGCCGGGGGCGAGCGCCGGCACATCGCTTGCGACCGCAGCGCAGCGGAGGATGGCGCAGGCGCGACTTTGTTGTTTCGCGAGGAATGACGGCGCAGCCGGCAGGGGAAGAAAGTCGGGAGGCGCCGTTGTGGCATAGGCGCTCGAGGCGCAGCCGTCCTTCGGCCAGATCAGGCCATTGGAGAGGCCGTTTGGAGCGGTCGCTGAATGGAGAGAAACCGGAGACACTGGCGACCTGCCCGAACCGACAGACCGCCCCGATCCAGTCTCACCGGCTTCGCCTTCCCTGTCGGGTCATGACGCGATCCGTAGGCCCTCGACGCCATTCTCGGAAATGTTCGCCGGCCTGAGGGCGGTCGGTCGTGTGCAGCAGACCGCCTCCCATCCAAGCCCTCCCCATCCGAGATTCGCACAATTGGGCTTGTGCCGACGATTGGTGCGATCCCCCGACCTGATCCCAGCCTCGACGACGAGGATGGAAGAGTCCTTGATGAGGCTTGACCACGCACGCCCTCGTATCAGGCGCGGGAGAGATGCCCTCCCGATTGGTCGGTGGCCGCCATGCCGGTGATCCGCGCAAACGCCGTCACGCCTACGGCAAGGGCGCCGATGACCGAGAACACGAGCTGCCAGGTGTCTGACGGCATGGTGTGTTTGACGACGCCGTGAGTGGCGTGGAATCCCGCGATCACCGCAGGCGCGACGAAGGCGATAGCGATCAGGAGCCGCGCCCAGATCGGACGCACGGTGGCGAGCAGGAATTGGCCAATGCCGAAGGTCAGGCCGGCACCGACGAAGCCGATGATGATCGCGCCGAGCCAGCCGGCGCCTGTGCCATACGCCCACATGCCGAGGCTCACGCCCGCGAAGAACGGGAGCGCATAGACGGCAAGAGTGAAGAGCAGCCAGCAGAGGAAGCCGATGGCGGCGAAACTGAGAAGGATGCCAAGGAAGATCATGGTGGTGTCTCCGTGAGAATGGTCTGACGGTTGCGCCACCACCACCACGGCGCCGCTCAATTGTAGCAGGGAATGGCGCCATCGGGGAGCGGAAACCGATCGGTTGCCGCTTCAATCGGACGGACGTCGCCCCGTCATGGGGCGAACGGATCGATCTCGCTGACGATCTCCGTTTCGTCGCCGTCGAACTCGTTGGCGGGCGTGACCGAGAGAGTGCCGTCGCCGGCGCGGAAGATGACGATGACGGCCATCAAGGTGGTGGCGAGGCTGAAGGCGTAGGCGTGCGCGTCGGGAAAGGACATTGCTCCGGCTCCTGTTTGAGCGGAGGACCGTCCCCCGCTGACAGGCGCCCGAAGTGTCGGATTGAACGCTGCAATCACCGCGTAGGCGCAGCCGAAGCGGCGGCATGCTCGCATAGCCGACCCTTTACGGGTTGATGGCGTCAGGCGATCAGTCTGACCAAGGATCAGCGCAGATAAGCGGGGGTGGTTTTCGCTTCAGGAGCCGCGAGTCTTGCCCTCAAGGAAGGTTTGACCATCGACGTGGCGGGTGACGAGACCCTTTGCGGTCATGGGCGGGAGCCGTCGACGAGGTCTTCCCCACTTGGAGTCGCAGAAGAGAGAGCTGCGGCGTAACCCTGCCGCGTACCTCTTGCCGCACCTTGCCTCTGAATATATAAAACATTTACGAATCGTATATGATGTATGTGGGAGTGCGCAATGGGCATCGTCAATATCGAGGATGAGCTCCACGAGCAGCTTCGCCGAGCGAGCAAGGCGTCCTGTCGATCGATCAATGGCCAGGCGACGTTCTGGATCAGGATCGGCATGCTCTGTGAGCTCAACCCGGGCCTCACCTTCCAGGAGCTTGTGGCGCGTGAGCTGAAGGCGGCGGGCGTCGACCCTCTTGATCTCGCGGCTGCGGCGGCATGACGAAGACACCGACTGAGGTGGAGTTGATGGCGGAGTCCGGGCGTCTGCTCGCTTCCGTGTTCGCGCACCTGGATGGGCTGCCTCTCGCCGGGATGAGCACCCTGCAGGTTAACGACCTCGTCGAGGCGTTCATTGTCGATCAACTTGACGCGAGACCTGCAAGCAAGGGCCAGTATGGCTACGGCTTCGTTTTGAACAGTTCAAGAAACGAGGTCGTCTGCCACGGAATCCCGTCGAGTGACGAGGTGCTGCGGGACGGCGATATCGTCAACTTCGACATCACGCTCGAGAAGCACGGCTATATTGCAGATTCCAGCAAAACTTACTTGATCGGGAATGTGGCGCCCCCATCAAGGCGGCTCGTTCACACCACCTATGAGGCCATGTGGAAGGGCATCCGCGCCGTGCGCCCGGGTGCAAAGCTTGGCGACATAGGCTTCGCTATCGAGCGGCACGCTAAGCGGAACGGCTATTCAGTCGTGCGGGAATACTGCGGCCACGGCATCGGGCGCGAGATGCACGAGGCTCCGCAGGTTCTACATTTTGGGAAGCCGGGCACCGGTCTTACGCTGCGGGAGGGCATGGTCTTCACGATCGAGCCCATGTTGAACCAAGGGCGCAGGACGGTCCGGACTGAGGACGACGGATGGACCGTTGTCACAGCGGACAGCAAGCACTCCGCACAGTTTGAGCACACCGTTGCGGTCACTCGTGACGGCGTCCGCGTGTTGACGTTGCGTTCGGACGAGGCACGGTCCGCCGCCGCTATGCGCGGCGTAGGCGCATAGACCCTCTAACGCCAGCAAACTACCGAGACCGTCGAGGCTGAGGGCGGCGCTCACGCGCCGCCCGATCCGAACCGATAGACCGGAATGCCCAGCTTGCGGGCCTTGTCGGCGAGATTGTCCTGAATGCCGGTGCCGGGGAAGATCACGACACCGATCGGCATGACGGTCAGCATCTGATCGTTGCGCTTGAAGGGCGCGGCCTTGCCGTGCTTCGTCCAGTCGGGCTTGAAGGCGACCTGCGGCACCTTGCGAGTGTCGGCCCAGCGGGCGGCGATCTTCTCGGCGCCTTTGGGCGTACCGCCGTGCATCAACACCATGTCGGGGTGCTTGGCGTGGATCTGGTCGAGCTTGGCCCAGATGGCTTGGTGGTCGGTGGTGTCGCCGCCGGAGAAGGCGATCTTCGGCCCGGCCGGAACCAGCACCTCGGTTTCCGCGCGTCGCTTGGCGGCGAGGAAGTCGCGGCTGTCGATCATCGCGGCGGTGAGATGGCAATGGCTGACCCGTGATCCGGTCCGGGGCGACCACGGCGAGCCGGTGACGCGAAGGTAATGCTCGGCTGCGCTTTCGCGGAAGACCTCTAGGCTGTCGCGGCGTTCGATGAGGCTCCTGCCCATGTCGATCAGGTTCTCGAGCTGCAGCGACTTGACCTCGGAGCCGTCCTGTTCGCGCTGGAGGCGCTTCTGGCCCTGCTCGTTGTCGTCGAGCGTATCCTCGACGCGGCTGACGGCGCGGTGGAACATATTGACGGTCGACCAGAGCAGTTCGCCCAGGTCGTGATCGAGGCTGGTGTCTGCCAGGGTGGCGATGAGGGCGTCGAAGATGTCTGCGACAGCGCCTTCGATGACGCGGTCTTCCGGAACCGGGCGGGGATCGGGTTCGTCCTCGGAGGGGCGATAGCCGTAAAGCTGGAGTTCCTGCAGCATGTCGTCAGTCGGGGACGAGTCGTGATGCGGTTCGAAGTCGTCGTGCTCGTTCATGGGATGCTCCGTCGGTTGGACCGCGACCGCGGCCTTCATGGCGACGAAGCCGTCGGACGGGTCGGACCTGCACCCGGAGCAAGGCGCAGGGCCGAAGCGTCAGCGGAGGATGGCAGAGGCCGGCGATTTTGGTTCGCGATGGAAAGGGGCGGGTCCGGGGTCCCCATGCGGCCTACCGCATGGGGTGGACATGCGCCGCCGGAAAATCGTCGGCCGCAGCCATTGCCGATCCGGCCCGGCTGACGGCCGATCGCCCTCTCGAAGGCCGAGGCGCGGTCCCTCTGACGGATCCAGCAGCTAGCGAGCATGGCGGCGCCGGGCCGCCTCGCCTTCAGATACCGGCTATGCTGCGATCGCCATGAAGCGGGCGACGTCTTGGGGGGCGAGCTGCACGCGGATTCCGGACCGTAGCGCATCCAGCCCAAGCAGGCGCAGATCTTCGTTGCAGTCCCCGAGCACCGGCGAGAGCACGATCGCCTCGATCCCGGCCGCGTTGGCGCGTTCGATCAGATTGTCCCCCGCGCCGTCTCCTGCCGGGTCGTTGTCGCGGACGATGTACAGTCTACGAAGCGCCGACGGGAACAGGATGGCGGCAAGGTGCGCTGCGGAGAGCGCGGGCGCGATCGCCATGTCGGGCACGACCTGACGCAGCGACAGCATGGTTTCGATGCCTTCGCCTGCCGCCATCACGTCGCCCGGCACGCCGATGCGGACTGCAGCGCCAAGCAGATTGCCCATCGCCTTGCGCTGCGTGTCGATCGGCGCCTTGTCGGAGCCATCCGGTGCGAGCCAGGTGCGGTGCGCTCCGGTGATCGTGCCGCCCAGATCGGTGACGGCGGCGATCATCGCCGGCCAGATCTCGGTCGGGCCGTCGTCCTCGGGACGATAATAGCACCTCGGATGAAAGCGCAAGCTTCCGGTTCCGTGCAAAGCCGTAATCCCGCGTTTGCGGAGATACGTTTCCACGAGGGTGCCCGCGATCGGCTGCGACATGGCGAAGAGGCGGCGCGCAGCTTCGGACGATCCCGATGGGGTTGGCGCTCTGCCCTGTCGCGATGGCGCCGGCAGCGGTTCGGGTTGCGGCATGCTGAGGAAGCTGCGCGCTTCTTCGACGACATCGGTGAAGTCGATGAGGCCGAGCGATTCCCGGATCACGTCGAGCAGGTCGCCATGCTCGCCGGTGGCCGCATCATTCCATTTGCCCGCTGGCCCCTTGGGCGTGTCGCGGAGCCGCACGAACATCGAGCGGCCCTTGGTGTTGCGGACGTCGCCGACCTGCCAATAGCCGCCCTGACGGCGGCCGTTGGAAAGATAGTGGCGGCAGACCGCCTCGGCCTGTCGGCCGAGACGATGTGCCAGATCGGAGGCATCGATCCGAGCCATCATGCCGCCAACCGCTCGGAGATGCCGGTCAGTGGATAGGTGTCGAGCAGTCTTTCGAGGACGGCCGGCCCGGTCGCATCGATGGGCACGAAGAAGCGCAGCTTCCACGAGATGATCTCGCTATACAGCCCGTAGCTCCGCAGCCGGTCGCGCATAGCGTCCGTGAAACCGGAGAGTTCGATGCGGTTTGCGCCCATCACACGGACACGGCGAAGCTGAAGACCTTCGGCGAGGTCGAGGATGGTGCGGCCGTCGATCAGGGCCGCATAGGCGTCCTCCGCGCCGAGGTTGGTCGCGCCGGTCGAGGCGGCGTTGGCGGCCCAGGCCGGTGAGACGCGTCGGCCGATGATGCGCTCGCCGTCGTCGGTCTGAAGGCGATAGACGCGCGTCGACTCGTTGGGCAGGCGCTTCCAGACGGGCAGCAATAGGCCGCTGACCATATGGATCGTGCTCTCGGTGAAAGCCGGGACCTCCGACACCTCGCGCTGCCAGATGGCGGCGAAGGTCTCGCGATCAGCCTCCTGCCAGTGGCTGTCGGCCATCATCTTCAGCGAGGCGTGATGCTGCTCCATCGGCCGGATCAGCCGCACGCGCCGTTCGATCTCGCCGTCGTCGAGCATGAGCGACGGCGCAGGGATCTGCACGGCGGTTCGGCCAGAGCGCTCATTCACGAGCAGCCGGGCATGCGGATCGTCCAGCCAGGCCAGCGCGGTGTCCGTCGATGTCGGTCGATTGCGACGGCGCTCGACAAGGCTGAGAAGACGCGCCTCCGCACCCGTCGCCGGATGGGTGTAGATGGTGGTCCGCTCGGTGACGACGAAGCTCTCCGCCGTCAGCGTTTCCAGGCCGACGTCATAGACGCCGCTGGCGATGGCGCCCGCCACCTTCGCCTCGAGCAACATTTCGAAGGCGGTGAACAGGATACCTTGCAGCTCGATGGTGAGCGCGAGCAGCCGGTTGAGGAAGGTCGTGATCGGCGGCAGCTCGTCCTTGATGCCGCCCTCGTCCATCAGTTTCAGGCCGGTGGCGTCCTCGAAACGCTGGAGCGAGCAGCCTTCGACCTTGCCCCGCACGATCTGGAGATAGAGCTGGCGAAGGGCATCGCGAGCGTAGCTCGATTCCAGATTGTCCTCAGGCCGGAACAAGCCCTGTCCGCCGGTCTGGCGCTGGCCGCGCGTGATCGCGCCTAGCGTATCGAGGCGGCGGGCGATGGTGGAGAGGAAGCGCTTCTCCGCCTTCACGTCCGTCGCGATGGGCCGGAACAGCGGCGGTTGGGCCTGGTTGGTGCGGTTCGTCCGACCGAGGCCCTGGATCGCGGCGTCGGCTTTCCAGCCCGGCTCCAGCAGGTAGTGAACGCGCAGGCGCTGGTTCCGGGCGGAGAGTTCGGCGTGATAGCTGCGTCCCGTACCGCCCGCGTCGGAGAAGACGAGGATGCGCTTCTGATCGTCCATGAAGGCGCTGGTCTCGGCGAGGTTCGCCGATGGCGCGCGGTTCTCGACCACGAGGCAATGGCCCTTGCGCACGATGCGCCGCGATCGGCCCGTCACCTCCGCGACCATCTCCGTGCCGAACCGCTGCACGATCTGGTCGAGCGCACCGGGCACCGGCGGCAGCGAAGCGAGCCGTTCGATCAGATCGTTGCGTCGGGCGACGGCCTCCCGGCTCTCGACAGGTTGGCCATCCCGATAGACCGGGCGCGACGACAGATTGCCCTCCGAGTCGGTGAAGGGCTCGTAGAGCTGGACCGGGAAGGAATGGGCGAGATAGTCCAGGACGTATTCCCGCGGCGTGATGTCCACGCGCACATCGTTCCATTCCTCGGTCGGGATCTCCGCGAGCCGACGTTCCATCAAGGCTTCGCCGGTCGAAACGATCTGGATCACGGCGGCATGGCCCGCATCGAGATCGCCTTCGATCGAACGGATCAGCGTCGGCGTCTTCATCGACGTGAGCAGATGGCCGAAGAAGCGCTGCTTGGCGGACTCGAACGCCGAGCGAGCGGCGGACTTCGCCTGCTTGTTCAGCGTGCCGTCGCTGCCGGTGATGTTGGCGGCCTGCATCGCCGCGTCGAGATTATTATGGATGAGCGCGAAGGCCCCGGCGTAGGCGTCATAGATGCCGCGCTGTTCGTCGGTGAGCTGGTGTTCGATCAGCTCGTATTGGACGCCGTCATAGGAGAGCGACCGGGCGGTGTAGAGCCCGAGCGAACGCAGATCGCGCGCGAGCACCTCCATGGCCGCGACGCCGCCGTCCTCGATGGCTTCGACGAATTCGGCGCGGGTGGCGAAGGGAAAGTCCTCGCCGCCCCAGAGGCCGAGCCGCTGCGCATAGGCGAGATTGTGGACAGTGGTGGCGCCGGTGGCGGAAACATAGGTCACACGCGCGTTCGGCAAGGCGTGCTGAAGGCGCAAGCCTGCGCGGCCCTGCTGCGAGGCGGCGACATCGCCGCGTTCTCCTTTGCCGCCAGCGGCGTTCTGCATGGCGTGCGCCTCGTCGAAGATGATGGCTCCATCGAAATCGGAGCCCAACCAATCGACGATCTGCCGGACGCGCGAAACCTTCTCGCCGCGGTCGTCGGAGCGTAGCGTGGCGTAGGTCGTAAATAGGATGCCTTCCGACAAGGTGATGGGCTTGCCCTGCGGGAAGCGCGAGAGCGGCGTGACCAGCAGCCGTTCCATGCCGAGAGCCGACCAGTCGCGCTGAGCGTCCTCGATCAGCTTGTCGGATTTCGAGACCCAGACCGCCTTGCGGCGACCGCGCAGCCAGTTGTCGAGGATGATGCCCGCTGACTGACGACCCTTGCCGGCGCCGGTCCCGTCGCCGAGCATGTAGCCGCGCCGGAAGCGCACGGCGTTTTCGGCCTCGGGCGGAGCAGCCTTCACGAGATCGAAGGTCTCATCGACCGTCCATGATCCGGTGAGGAAGTCGGAATGGGCTTCGCCGGCGAAGATGACGGTTTCGAGCTGGGCGTCCGAAAGAAGATCGCAGATGTTCGCCGGCAGCATCGGCCGGTAGCTCGGCTTGGGCGGCGCGATGCTGGCCATGGCCGCCGATTGCACGAGCTTGGTCGGATGCGATTGTGCGCCGGGGATGCGGATCGACTGCAATCCGTATTCTTCGTAGATCGCATCGGTGAGGCGCGCGCCCTCGGGCGGCGTCCAGTCGATGGTCTCATAGGCGAGTTCGACGCCCTCCGGCTCGATGGCGAGCGACGCGGATGGGCGAGGCGCCGAGGCGCGCGCGAGATAGCCGCGCACAGTACGCGGCGACGCGGCTAGGCTGGCAGGCTGAGCCGCTGGCGTCGGCATGGCAAGGCGCGAGGGGACCTGAGCCTCGATCCAGCCGAGCAAGGTGGCGACATCGGGCGCGACGCCCGCAGAGGTCGGGAAGACGGTCGGATCGTCCGCCGGGAGCTTGTCGATCACGGTCAGCCGGGTTTCGATCGTCGTGCCATGGCGGGCGTAGACCGAGTCGTCGATCGCCGCGGTGAAGGCGACGCGGCCGCGCTCCTGAAGCCGCCTGAAGGCGTCGGACCAGGCTGGAGTCTCAGGCCCGAGGTTCGCGCCGGTGATCGTGACCAGGCGGCCGCCATCGGCGAGACGCGCGAGAGCGGAGGCGACATGGCAATAGGCAGCGTCGGCCATGCGGCCGGAGACATTGGCCATGGCCGAGAACGGCGGGTTCATGATGACGACGGTGGGTGCGGCGGTCGGCGGGAGATGATCGTCGATCTGGGCCGCGTCGAAACGCGAGATGGCGACGGCCGGGAAGAGCGCGGCGAGCAGATCGGCGCGAGCGTCAGCCAACTCGTTGAGGAGGAGTGCGCCGCCGCTGATCTGGGCGAGGATCGCGAGCAGCCCGGTGCCGGCCGAGGGTTCAAGCACGATGTCGCGCGGCATGATTGCGGCCGCGGTCACGGCAGCGAGCCCAAGCGGCGTCGGCGTCGAGAATTGCTGCAACGCCTGGCTTTCCTCGGAGCGGCGCGTGTGCGTCGGCAGGAGTCCGGCGATTTTCGTGATGGCGGAAAGCCGTGCAGCCGGAGAAGCGGCTTTACGGAAAAGCGCCCTGCCGTACTTCTGGAGGAAGAGGACGGTCGCAGCCTCGCAGGCGTCATAGGCCGTCTTCCAGGTCCAGGCGCCGGTCGTATCCGACGCGCCGAACGCCGCTTCCATCGCACTGCGCAGCGCTGCGGCGTCGATGCGTTCGCCGCGTTCGAGGTGAACCACAAGGCGTTGGGCCGCGCCGAAGGCGGCGGCCTCTGCGGCGGGAACGGGAGCGACATGAGGGAATGCGGCGGCGTCGGCCGCCGCTGACGTCAAAGCCAGGGTCATGGGAAAAGCCTCGGGAGAGCGGAAGGGACAAGCCCGCGCGGCGCTCTCTCTCAACCGCCCGGACTCGTCCTGTCCCGGCGGTCCTCTCCCTCTCAAGGGACTCGCAATGGCTCACATGAAAAAAGCGCCCAACCGCGAAGGCTGGGCGCTTGGACATCAACCGAACCGGCGACCGGCCTCGGTGAAGGTGTAGTCGTTGCCGACGATGGATTCGTCGATCGCCTCGTCCGAGGTCAGGTGCTCATATTCGCGTTCGAGTTGGCGGTAGAGCCACCGGGCGAGGTCGCGCAGCGTCTCGGTGACGGCTTCTTCCGCACCGTCGGTCATGGGCTGCCAGGTCGGACTGTCGCGTTCCACAGAAACCGACATGCAGTATTCGTGATAGCAGCGCCCGCCATGCGTGGTTTCGGCGCGGAGCTGGAAGAAATTGCGCTGCTGCACAGCCTGAAGCGCATCAGCGATGCGGTGAAGGGCTTCGTCGTGCGGGGCATAATCGCGCAAGGCCTTCGGCGCGCCCTTGCGATAGCGATAATGAGCCTCGAAACAGGCGCCGTCGCCCTGGCTCCAGAAGCCGCTGAACCAGATGCAAGGCTCCTGGCGGCTGCCGCCGCCATAGAGCCGCACCGGCCGGGTCTTGAAGGACAGGCCGAGGATTTCGCCGATGCGGACGAAGTCGTCATAGACGAATTCGTACCAATCGTGCTCGAAGCCGATCTCGCGATACCAGGATCGGGCTTTCTCCTTGGCGGAATCGGAGAGTTCGGCGAGCCGATAGACGGTGGTTTCGATGATCTCAGGCATCGGGATCGCCTCCGTCGAGCACCTCGGCAAGCCAGCCGCTGGTGTAGGTCCAGGCCACCGTCGCGCCGGTGGCGAGGTCGAGCACATGCGCGCCACCGCCAAAGGCGTCGACGCGCGGCCGCGAACAGGTGTTGGCGTATTGGAACCCCCAGCGCCCCGTCAGCCCGAAGGCGGCGGCGCAACGCTTCACGAACTGGATCAGCCGCTCGGGATCGCCGGTGACGTCGTCGCGCATCCAGAGCGTGGTCCCGCCGTGCTCGGGCTGGATCGAAAGAAGAAAGCCCTCGGACGGCGGCTCCTCCGAAGCTCCCTCTTCGGAAAGCTGACTGTAGAGGTCGAGTGCGCGTGCGGCGTTGTCGGGGGTGCCGACGTCGAGCAGACAAGAAAAATGCGTGAAATAGTCGGCCATGACAGGCTCCCGAAATATCAAAGTCCGGCGCGAGGCCGGGCTGATTGAAGGAATGGGACGCAGGTCAGGCGGCCTGCGGCAGCCGGAGAAGGTCGGCGGCGGTTTCGCGCCAGAGCGGATCGACTAGGCGCGCTTCGAGGCAGGAGGCCTGATAGCGAAGGTCGCGCGCCGATCCGTGATCGCCGCGGCCGGAGGCGGCGAAAGCCAGGCCGCGTATCCGGCTCGCTTCGGTGACGATGCGCCGGGCTTCGCGGTCGCTGGCGACGGGATGCTGCCAGAGGATGACGCCGGCGCGGATGTCCCCGGCGAGGACCAGGCCCAGCGCGTTGTCCTGGACCGCGATCAGCCGTGGCTGGAAATGCAGCGTGTCGTCCGGACCGATGCGGATATCGCCGCGCGCGACGCGCAGGGCGGCAAGGGCCATGGCGTCTTGAGGGGAAGCCGCGTCCCCCAGCGAGATACTACGGTCGCGGCACTCGCCGTCGGTGGCCCCTTCATAGCTGATCGTGCCGAGGCATGAGACGCGCAGCGGGAGCTTTTGCGCGCGGTGAAGTCTGGGAAGCACCGTCTCGCCAAGGATCTGACCGACCGAGGCGAAGGGGGCAGGACTGGCATGGGCCATCGGTAATACTCCGCGACGGACGGCGGAGGCCTCTCCTCCACCTGCTAGCCCGTCACGGCCGACCGGCCCGAACTCTCACTCTCATTGCCGGCGCCGCAGCCGATCCGGTCAGTAGCCGAAGGACCAGGACGGCCAGGGCTGACCGTCGTCGGAGGCCATGACCGCTTCGGCCAGGTAGGTCGCGTCCCCCTCGACGACGGCGGGATCGCGCACCGGGGTTTCGTCGATGACGGTGACGCGGGTGACAAGGCCGTCCTCGACCTCGACATGGACGGGCACGAGATACTGGAACACGACGCGGCGCGTCGGGGTCGCGTTTATGATGGGCATGATGATCTCCTCGAAGAAGTAAGGGGAGCGGCCGAGACCGCTCCCCGTTGTCGTGTTCACTCGGCTGCGGCCAGGACGGTTTCCTCGTCCTCGGCGTCGGCACCCTCGTCCTCTTCGCCATCCTCGGCGAGGAAATCCGGCAGGGCCGTGTCATCGCCGCCGTCCGTCTGCGCATTGGCATCGTGAGCCTGATCGCCATCGAGCGAGGCGAGGCGCAGCGGCTCGGGCAACCAGCCGGTGTCGGCCAGCAGGCGCTCGGCCTCCTTCGCCATGTCGCCCTTCTTCAGGTGGTCGATGAGCTGCGCGGCCCGCTCGCCGGCGCCTTCGCGAACGGCTTCCAGGATGCGCGGCTTGGTGACACGGCCGAGATAGTTGCCAACGGTCGGCCGCCAGCCCGCCGCCACCATGTCGAGGCCGGTTTCGCGAGCGAGCCGGTCGGCCTGCGCTAGGCGCACGTCGAGGCCATGGCGACTGACGCCCGAACCGGAATGCGGGTTCGGCCGCTCGAAGAGCGCGTTGACGCCGTAGCTCACGCACAAGGCCAACAGGTCCATGCGTGTGCCGTCATCGAGATGGGTGAGCCAGTCCCAGAGGGCCTGGTCGTCGGCCGGGACATGGTCGCCCCAGCGTTCATGCCGCTCGTTCACGGCGCGCGCGGACTCGCTATCCTTCAGCTCGTCCGACTGAGCCGGGAAGAAGATGTGCCGGACACTGGCTTCAAGGCACCCCGTCGGCGCGGTATGCCGAAAGGTGTCGCTGACCAGTTTGTGCAGCAACATGGTCATGGCGACCCGCGGATTCTCCGCCACGGCATTGCGCAGCGCCACAGTGCGATGGGCCGTCAGTTCGATCACGAGACGTTCGGGCAGCGGCTTGAGGCCGTCGTCCTCGTCCTCCTCCGGCTCGGCGGGCTGGCCTCCGATGGTGATGACCGCGCGCTGCACCGCGGGCGCATCGGCATCGGCCTCTTCTCCGCCTTCAAGATCGACCGGGATCTCATCCTCGGGACGCACATAGCCGCGCTCGACCAGCAGCGAGCCGTCGCTGTCGAGGCTGACGAAGACGCCGGCGATGGCGATCTCGGCCGGATCGTAGATGACGGGCCGACGCTCGAAGGCTTCCAGGGCCTGCTCGAGCTCGCCCAGGCGCTGATCGATCTCGTCGGGCAGCTCATCGGCCTCGGAATATTCCTCCTCGATCCGATCACACTCGGCCCGCAACGCTTCGCGCGTGGCGCGCTCCTCATCGGTCAGATCGACAATCGCGCCGGAGAGTTCGCGAAGGCCATGATCGTGGCCGTAGGGGAAGCTCATGGCCACATCGACCCATTTCCAGCCCTCGACGGCGATCTCGTCGGCGCAGGTCTTCAGCTTCTCGGCGACGAGTCGATCAAGCAGAACGGGGTCCTGCAGCCAGCCGCCGTCGTCGTCCTGGAACAGGTCGCGCAGGATGCAGCCGCCTGCGGCCTGATAGGCATCGATACCGACGAAGACCGCGCGCTTGTCGGAGGCGCGGACAGTGGTCTCGGTCAGCATGCGGCGGATCTGATAGGGTTCCTTCGACCAGCTATGGCTGATCGCTTCCCACACCTGCTCCTGACGCGCGTGGTCTTCCGAGATCGAGAAGGCCATGAGCTGTTCGAGGGTCATGCCGTCCTCGGCGTAAATATCGAGAAGCGCGGGCGAGACGGTGACGAGCCGCAGCCGCTGCTTCACCACCTGGACCGGAACGAAGAAGGCGGCGGCGATCGCTTCGTCGGTCATGCCCTTGTCGCGCATGGCCTGGAAGGCGCGGAACTGATCGAGCGGATGCAACGGCGCACGCTCGATATTCTCGGCCAGCGACACCTCGTCGATCAGCACATCGGCCTTGGAGTCGGAGACGACGCAGGGGACCGGAGCGGTCTTGGCCAG
>NZ_HE997181.1:3875990-3905923 GCF_000312425.1 Reyranella massiliensis 521
CGGAGCGGTCTTGGCCAGGCGCTTCTGCTTCACAAGCAGTTCGAGCGCGCGGTAGCGGCGGCCGCCAGCGGGAACCTCGAACATGCCGGTCTCCACGCCTTCGGCGTTCACCACGGGACGGACATGGATGCTCTGGATGAGGCCGCGGCGGACGATGGACTCCGCCAGCTCGTCGATGGAAACGCCGGCTTTCACGCGCCGGACGTTGGACTGGCTCAACACCAGCTTGTTGAAGGGAATGTCGCGCGAGGACGACAAGGTGATCTTCTGAACGGCAGTAGCCATCGGGATGTACTCCGCGACGGGCGGCCGAAAGCCTCTCTCTCGGCCTCCAACCCGTCACGAAATCCCGTTCCCCCTCTTACTCTCTCACCCCGAACCGCGAACGCTTGAGTAAAGCCTGTCCCCGCGGGGAAACGTAAAGCCTGAAAGCCGCCTTCACGCCTCCACGTATTTGCGCATCAATGGTCGCCGTGCCGTGACTGAGCGGCCTGATAGAGAATCCGCTCCGCCACGCGGATGCTTCCGGCCTGCCGCGCGGTTTCCGCCCAAACGGAGATCGGGAAATCCCCCGTGAAGAGAATGTCCCGTTCGATCCCCATGCCGAACGGCAGGCGGAGCGACGACATCTCCTGCAGCGAAAAGGAGCCAAGCTCGGGATGGCCGAGATCGGCCAAGCCGAAGAGCGTGTCGCCGTCCTCGTCCAGTTCGGTGGCGAGCCAGACGCCTTCGCCCAGAGGGTTGAAGAATTTCACGACCGGCGCATGGTCGGCATCACGCCGGCGGCCATTGGCGAGTAGCTGCTTACGCAGTTCGTCGGTCAGGAGGATCATGCTGCCCTCCTGTCGCAATCCGGACTGAACATCTCGGAGCGATCTCCGGCGTCCACGTCAAGGTATGCGAGCAGCCAATCAGCGGCCTTGCTAGCCTGAGACGCGGCGCGCACGATGGCGCGATTGTCCTCGCGCAGAACCTCGAGCCAGGAGCCGATATAATCGGCGTGGCGGACGGTCGGGACGATGCCGAGTGAGGCGCAGCAGAAGGCGGCGTTCATTTCGGCCACCAACTCCTCGAACGCATATTTCTTCGTGCCGAAGGAGCCGGAGAGATCGCGGCCGAGTCGGGAGGCATGACCTGTGGCGTGGCCGAGTTCATGCAGCGCGGTCCGGTGCCAATTGATCGGTTCGAAATAGGCCTGCGGCGGCGGCACCTGCACATAGTCGTAGGCGGGGACATAGAAGGCCCGATCGCCGCCGATGCGGAAGTCGATTCCCGTCGCCCGGATCAGCGCCTCGACCCTCGGCTCGATCATGCCCGGCGGCGGGGGCGGCGCTTCGACGGCAAGATCTTCGGGCAGGCCCTCGCACTGCGCCGCATTGAAGACCGTGAAGCGCTTCAGAAATGGAATGGAGGCAGCCTCTTCGCCGGCCTCGCGCGCGCGGCGCTGTTCGTCCTCGGGCACAAAGCGGTCGGCGTAGACGACGGTCGTGCCATGCTCGCCCTTCCGGACGTTCCCGCCGAGCGAGAGCGCCTGGCGAAACGTCAGCCACTGCTGGGAAGGAAAACCGTGCTGGATGACGGCGCCCCAGAGGATCAGGACGTTGATGCCGGCATACTGGCGCGAGGTCGCCGCGTTCCTCGGCATGGCGAGCGGCGCCTTGGCCGCGGCCGTGCCCCAAGGCTGGACCCAGGGAAGCCGGCCTTCCTCTAGCTCGGCGATGATCTTGTTGGTGATGTCGTCATAGAAATTGGTGCGGTCGCCGGTACGACGCGCGGCGCGATCCATTCTGGCCATCGGGATAAACTCCACGACGGGCGCCGGGAGCCTCTCTCCCAGCCCTCAACCCGTCACGGAAGATCCGTCCGCACTCTCGCTCTCGGGGCGTTGCGGGGTGTCCCCGCAGAAGGGGTCGGCCGAGACCGTGGCTCGGCCGCAGGGAAGGCTTTCCCCCTTCAATCGATCCCTCGTGGCGACCGGAGCTACGAAGGACGGTTGGGTAGAGTTTGAAAGCTTTGTGGCCGTTGAAAAGTGTCAGAAACTCGCATATGTTTCTGACAGGAGAATGGTGGTGCAACGTCTGACCGAACAGATTCTGGCGCACGCCGAGACGCTTCCGGAAGGAACGCCGCTGGCGGCAAAGAGCCTTCTCCACCTCGGCAGCCGTGCTGGGGTGGATCAGGCTTTGTCGCGTCTTGCGGAGCGAGGGCAGCTGATCCGTGCCGGGCGCGGCGTGTATCTGCGCCCGATTAAGAGCCGGTTCGGCGCCCGCGCGCCTTCGGTGGAACAGGCCGTCGAGGCGCTGGCGGTGCAGCGTGGGGAAGTCATCGTGCCGAACGGCGCGGCTGCCGCAAACGCGCTGGGCCTGACGACGCAGGTGCCCGTTCGCTCCGTTTATCTCACCTCGGGTCGGAGCCGCACGATGACCTTGGGCAAGCAGCTCGTCGAACTTCGCCATGCGCCACGCTGGCAGCTTGCGCTCGCCGATCGTCCCGCAGGCCAAGCGGTTCGCGCTCTGGCCTGGCTCGGGCCGGAGAAAGCGGAATCGGCGCTGAAGGCTCTGAAACGAAAGCTGCCGCCGACGGCGTTCGGCGAACTGGTGGCCGCCGCGCCGCAGTTTCCGACCTGGCTTGCCCGAAGCGTCGGCAAGGCGGTCCATGGCTGATCCCTTTCTGTCCATGTCGGCGGCGGACCGTCGTGACGTGCTGGGCGTGGCCGCCGATCGTTCAGGGCGGCCCGCCCATCTGCTCGAAAAGGACGTTTGGGTCGTCTGGGCGTTTCAGACAGTCTTCGGATCCGCGCTCAGCGATCATCTCGTCTTCAAGGGTGGGACATCGCTTTCAAAAGCCTACGGCGTCATTCAGCGTTTTTCGGAAGATGTCGATCTGACCTACGACATCCGAGCGATCGCGCCCGATCTGGTGGGCGACAATGGCGACGCCCTGCCGGCAACGCGCAGCGAAGAGAAGCGCTGGTCGAAAGCGGTGCGCCACCGCCTGCCGGAGTGGATTTCGGGCACGATGCAGCCCCTGCTCATCGACGCCATTGGAGCGCAGGGCGTTTCGGCGGCGACGCGGGTCGAGGGCGAGAAGCTCTTCATCGACTATGAAGCGACCTCAACCGGCTCCGGTTATGTCGCGCCGAGCGTCATGCTGGAATTCGGCGCCCGCTCGACCGGCGAACCCGCCAGCGTGCGTGATGTGGTCTGCGATGCGGCGGCCCTGGTCGAAGGCGTGACGTTCCCGGCTGCGTCGCCGCGGGTAATGCACGCCGAGCGAACCTTTTGGGAGAAAGCGACCGCAATCCACGTCTTCTGCTTGCAGGAGCGGCTGCGCGGGGAGCGGTTCGCCCGCCATTGGCACGACGTCGTCCGCCTCGATGACGCGGGCATTGCCGCTACGGCGGCGGCAGATCGTGATCTCGCCCAGGCCGTAGCGCGGCACAAAAGCATGTTCTTTGCGGAGAAGGCGGCAGACGGCACGCTTGTCGACTATGCGGCCGCCGTCAATGGATTGCTGCAGCTCGTGCCGAGCGGAGAGGCGCGCGCAGCTCTGGCCTCGGACTACGGGCACATGGTGGAAGACGGATTGCTGCTTGAGGACGCCGAGCCTTTCGAGGTGCTGATCGAGCGATGCGCAGACATCGCCGGACGGACGAACCGCGCGGCGAAATAATAGGAACTGGGGGGAAAGCGTGGGGCTATACGAGAGGTGGTGTGAAGCCACCAAGGAAAAGGACAAGCGCAAGCACTATTGGACCTATGTGGAGAAGGATGGCGGTCGTGACGAGATCAGCGCCGATCTCGCGAAGACCATCCGCTCCCATTATGACCGGCTCGAGCGCATCGCCGAGGATGTGGAGCGGCTCGGATACAAGATCGCCGCCAAGATACTGAGCGAGGCGATGCCACAGACGGACAAGGGCCGCTCTGGCGACCTTGGCGAAATCCTGGCGACAGAGTTGGTAGAAGAAGAGATCGGCCTGCGTGTCCCCGTGCGCCGCCTCCGCTACAAGGATGGCCGCAACATGGCCATGCGCGGCGATGACTTCATCGGCGCCGGCTATGGCGGCCAGGACGAAAAGCTTTGGCTCCTGAAGGGGGAAGCCAAAAGCAACAAGAAGCTCGGCAAATCCACCGTCACAAGCGCTCGCAAGGTGCTTGATCGCGACAATGGCCGCTGCACGCCGGACTCGCTGCTGTTCGTCGCCAACCGTCTCCTGGAGAGCAACGATCCCGACGAAAATGCGCTGGGCCGCGACCTCCGCGATGAGGTGGGCGTGAAGTCGCTGCGCGCCGATCGCATCGACCACATGCTTTTCACCGTTTCCGGCAACGGCGCGCATGCCTCGCTGAAGGAAGACCTCGACGCCGCCGGCACCAATCGCGACCACTATGTCGTGAACATACACGTCGAAGATCATCAGGACTTCATCGCGGCCATGTACGAAGGGGCGCAAGACCTTGGAGACGCCTGACGAGCTGACCGCCTTCCTGGCCACCGCGACCGTCGACGGCATCCTTGGCCGATTGCTCTATCGTGGCGCTGCGTGGTCGCTGATGCGGGAGGCGGGCGTATTGCCTCAGACCGCCCCGCCTTTGGGCGCCACAATCGAAACCGACCTCGCCGAACACGGCTTCGCCTTGCTTCGGGGCGCCATGGCCTTGCGTGCCCAGACCGGCGCGTCAGACTTGACGAACAAGGCTTTCGAACGCGCGGCCAACGCCTTCGAGGCGCTGGTGAGAAACGGTGATCCCGAGGCACCCGATCGCGGCTTCCGCCGCACCATCGCGGCTGCCGCCTATCACTTGGCCGGCTTCTCGGCCGTCGCCTATTCGCTGTTCAACGAGACGGCTGAAGATCTCAACGCATCGCCCGGCGAAACGGCGATCCGTCATCTCATCCTGCGCGATCTCGATCAGTTGCGCGGCTTCGTTCGCGACTGGCTTGGCGACGAGGCCCACGGCGACGAGCAGATGGGCGAGGCGCTTGGCGGCGATGAGCCCGACATCGACGACGTATTGTCGACCATCCTGAATACGACGATTTGCCGGGCTCTGGCCTACTTCGACTTCGCGCTGGAAACGGGGGAAGAGGAGCCGATCGACTCCGCCCGCGATCTGCTGGCCACTGCGGTCAGCCTCGCCGGCAACGCCGGGAATGTCCCGTTGTGGTGGATCTCGAATCTCTGCCGTCACCTGATTGACGACCTGTGGCAGCATTCGTTGCACCGGAATCTGCCAACGGAGCCACCCGCTGGAACGGAGGAGAAATATCCGGACCTCCGGCGGCTGTTCATCGGTTCGCTGTACGCCCGCAAAACGTCCGAGGTGGAGCTTTGGCCGTCCCAACGCGAAGCCGCCCGGCGATCTACCGATGTCACCGACGACCTGGTCGTCGCGCTTCCCACCAGCGCGGGGAAGACGCGCGTTGCGGAAATCGCCGCATTGATGACCTTGTCCTCCGCGCGGCGGGTGTTGATCGTCACGCCGTTGCGCGCGCTGTCGGCCCAGACCGAACGCTCCTTTCGCAAGACTTTCGCGCCTCTCGGGTTCAGCGTCTCCTCGCTGTACGGCGCCAGCGGTCTTTCGGCAGGTGACGAGGATGCACTGCGCACCCGCGAGATCATCATCGCCACACCGGAGAAACTCGACTTCGCGCTTCGGAGCGATTCCTCCCTGATCGATGATGTCGGTCTGATCGTTCTCGACGAGGGTCATATGATCGGGCCCAGCGAGCGCGAAATCCGCTACGAGACGCTGGTGCAGCGTTTGTTGCGCCGCGCCGACGCGGCCGATCGCCGGATCGTCTGCCTGTCCGCCATCCTGCCGAGCGGCGACGAGTTGGACGACCTTACCGCCTGGATACGCTCCGACGAACCCGGCGAGCCCGTGCGTTCCGACTGGCGACCCACGCGCCAGAGGTTCGGCGCCCTAACTTGGCGCGGCAAGGATGCGCTCCTGCGGCTTGACCTCGACGATGGCGGTCCCTTCCTCGACAAGTTCGTCGAGGAGAAGCCGGCAAGAGGCCGGGAGAAGAATCCGTATCCTCGGAAGAACTCACACCTCGCCCTCTTTGCGGCGTGGGAATTCGCAGGTCAGGGGAAGCGCACCCTTATTTTCTCCACCCAGGCCAACTGGGTCGAGAGCTATGGCAAGCAGGTCGTTGACCTGTGTAAGCGCGGCTATCTCGACTCCCTGCTGGAGGACGAGGCGCCGATCGCGCGCGCGCTGGAAGTCGGCAAGGAGTGGCTGGGCGAAAACCACCCGGCCGTTGCCAGCCTCAAGGCCGGCGTCGCCATTCACCACGGACGTCTGCCGAGTCCATTCCTGCGCGAGTTGGAAGTCCTTCTGTCCGAGGGCGTAGTGAAAGTGATCGTCGCCTCGCCGACGCTCTCCCAAGGGCTCAACCTCAACGCCGCTGTCCTGCTCGTGCCCGCGCTCTATCGTGCCGGCGAGAAGATCAAGGGCGAGGAGTTCGCAAACGTCGCAGGCCGGGCCGGGCGTGCCTTCGTCGATGTCGAGGGCCTGATCGTCCATGTCATGTTCGACAAGACCGATTGGCGAAAGAAGGAGTGGAGGAAGCTGGTTGCCTCCGCCAAGGCCCGCACGTTGAAAAGCGGCCTCATCCAGATCGTCGCCGAGATCCTCGAGCGCCTGTCGCGAGAGGGTGTGCTCGATCGCGATGACGCCTGGGAGTATCTCGCCAATTCCCGGGAGGCGTGGCGATCGCCCGACGAGGAGGCCGAAGTGGCTGAACGCCTTGCCGCCGCCGTGGAATACGACGCCGACGG
The DNA here is from genome assembly GCF_000312425.1 of Reyranella massiliensis 521. GTDB lineage: Bacteria > Pseudomonadota > Alphaproteobacteria > Reyranellales > Reyranellaceae > Reyranella > Reyranella massiliensis. The sequence continues at coordinate 3,882,781 of NZ_HE997181.1, forward strand.
CGACGAGAACGATGACGAGGACGAGAGCGAGGCTGACGAAGAGGAAACGATCGACGAAGAGCCGTTGTCGCAGATTGTCGAGCGCCTCGATGCGACCGTGTTCGGCCTGATCGAAGCGCTGGATGCGGATCGCGCCGATCTCCCGAAGTTGCTGGACGAGGCCCTCAAGGGATCACTCTGGGCTCGTCAGATTGCGCGCGAGGAAGAGGACGTCGCACCCCTGCACAAGAAGGTCTTCGAAGCACGCGCCGACCTTATTTGGAAGACCACGACCGAGCAGGCGCGCCGCGGTCATTTCGCAATGGGCGTTGGGCTCGAAGCGGGGCTCTCCATCGACGCGATGGCCGACGTGCTGGCCGAGCTGGTCGACCGGGCCGATGGCGCTGCCCTGAGCGGCGACGTCGACGAACTCGCCGACGCTCTCGGCGGTCTGGGCGAACGTCTGCTGTTCATGCGCCCCTTCATCCCCGACAAGAAGAACGCGCTGCCAGCCAATTGGAAAGCCATCCTGCGCGCCTGGATTTCCGGGGAGGAAGTCTCCAAGATCGGGCCACAGAATATGCGGGCGGTCGAAGAGGCCTTCACTTATCGCCTGGTTTGGGCGCTCGAAGCCATTCGCACCCGGCGAATGTCTCTCGGCTGGTCGCCGGAGACGGTGGCGGGCGGCGCGGCGGCAGTAGTCGAAACGGGCGTACCGCAATTCATGATGGCGATGCTGATTCGCGCCGGTCTACCTTCGAGGACAGCAGCCATGGCCTCCATCAACGAAACCAAGCCAATGTTTGTGACTCCGGCGGAAATGCGCGCATGGCTTGAATCCGATGAAATCACAGCCTTCACGGATTTGGGCGATTGGCCAACGCCCGAAACGGCGGCATTGTGGGCCCGTTTCAGGACTGAGGCGCTCAGTGGTGGGATTCAGAAATGGTCAATCTATCGCAACCGACGTTTGCTCGATGTTCCCGTTGAATCAGCACCTCGCGCAGGGCTTTACCGAATTATCACTGATGAAGGAGATGGGAGGACTTGGCTAGCGACGCCCGACTATCAGCGGCTCGCTGCGTTTAGGAAGCATGCTGTTGATCCGAAGCCTAGCTTGCTTTCAGGTAGGCTTCCAGAGGGCGTCAATCTTGTCGACGTCTTGCGCGTTGGCCGGGGTAAAATGCGATGGCCACCCGCGAATGCTTGAGGTGGTGAATTGCTCTGGTGCAAACAGGCAAGAGAAAAATGCGGGATCTGTGGGTCAGTAGCCAAAGAAACGCCCGCCGCAACAGAAGAGTAGCAAGACATTCCGGACGCATTCGATAAAAAATAGTCTAGAGGACGCCGGAATGTGAAGGCATTATAAAAGTGGGGGCGGCATGATGAAACATTGGGAGGAAGCCGTCGATGCGCAGGAAACGACAGCTTCGAACCGATCAGGAGTAGTAATAAATGGACTGCGCAAACGACGCCTTAGCGGCGAACTTTACGAACGCGACCCAAAGATAGAAGCGCTCATCGCCGAATTGGCGGTCCTGCCGCGCGACGAGTTGATCGCCAGGGCAGGAATCATGAAGCGCTCGGACCCGACCTACGTCCCTAGCGAATGTCTCGTGTACTTCATTCGCGCGAGCCGTCGCGACAACAACGAGGCGTGGTTCGAGCGCCTCTATCGGATTCTGATTGAACGGGTGCTACGCTGTTTACCCAGGTCGGAAAGCTCCGACGGCAAAACTGAATCGCTGACGCGCGGGGTTGTGCGAGACAAGGTTTTCAGCAGGTTCGTCGAGCTCCTTTCAGCGGATCGCGCCACCTATATCGACAAGCTCGACTACTTCGAGGTGCGCTTTGACGGCGCGGTTGCCAGCCTGCGGCGCGACGCGCAGGAGCAGGCTTGGCGCGACGAGAACCGTTCTCAGGCCCTCGAATATGACGACAGCGGTGAGCTATCCCCCGAAGTCGAGGCGGCCGCAGGGGCACACGACCCCTTCGCCGCGTCGGATTTGGACGATGCGGCTTACCGGTTGCGCCTGGATGCAGCGATTGAGGCTCTACCGACAGAACAAAGCAGGATCATTCAGATGATGAGACAGGGCTTCCCCATCGACTCCAAGGAGCCGGACGTCATGACCATCTCCAAAGTCTTAGGCCGCTCCGAAAAGACCGTCCGAACCTACCGCGACAAGGCCTTCGCCGCCCTTCGCGCCGCCATGGGCGACGGAGAAGAACGGTGAGCCCCGCCGGCGAACGTCCATCACGCGAGTCCGTGCTCGACGCGTTTGCGGTCGAGAACGACCCTGGCCGGTCGACCCTTGAACGCTATTTGGGACTTTACCCGGAATATGCCGGGGAGCTCATAGACCTGTCGCGCGAACTCAGCCGCGAAGTATTTGACGACACAGCTCCGCTTTCCGATGCCGATCAGGCCTTGATCGATGCTGCTTGGTTGCAACACTCAAAGGCGGTGCCGGGAGCGACAGCCGACCCTTTCGCGGCACTGACGGTCGATGACTGGCGCACCGTCGCCCAGCGTCTGGACCTGCCCCGGCAGGTTGTGACTGCGCTGCGCGAGAGACGGATTTCTCTCGCTAGTATCCCGCGACGCTTCCTGGCGATGTTGGCAGAGGCGATGCGCAGCTCTGTCGCGCAGTTGGAGTCGTCCTGGGGCTCGGCCCAGTTGGCCGGGGCGCGCAGCTATAAGGCTGACGATAAGCCGACCGCCGGCGAGCAGGTCACCTTCGAGGAAGTGTTAATCGACGCCGGCGTCCCGGCCGACAAGCGCGCCCGGCTGTTGGCGGAGGCAGACTGACATGGACGGGGTGGAGCTCGCCAGGCAGGTCGCCGCCGAGCTTCATGCTCGTCTCGTCGCCTCGGGTGCCGATCCTTGGTCGCCCTATGACTTTGCTGTCGCCGAAGCCAAGCGGCGTGGGATCGATGTCGAACCGACGGCCGTCGGCGCGGCCGTCCTCAACGGCGGCCGCGCGACCTTCGTCGCCGCCGACGATCTGATCCTTCACGAGAGTGCGGGGTCTCGCTTCGAGCAGGCCTTCCTCGTGGCGCACGAGATCGGACATGTCGAGCTCGGCGACGATCCCGATAGCGAGGCGGCGCCAATGATCGATCTGGCCCGCGCGGCCGAGCCATCGCCGGTTGGCATGGATCGGGTGGTCGATTACGGACGCCGGCAGCGTCGCGAGGTCCAGATGGACCTGTTCGCGCGCGAGCTCTTGCTTCCCCGCAACGTCGCGCGAGCGCTGCATGTCGACCAAGGGTTATCCGCCTCGGCGATCGCCGCGAAGCTCGGCGCGCCGTTCGAGGTTGTCGCCCAGCAGATGTTTGACGCCCTGCTCCTCCCAATCGTGCCGCCCGTCACGGCCGCGACGCATGCAGAGCGGCCGCTCAACCCACTCCAAGCCGCGGCCGCGGCGCACCGCGGCGAAGCCTATCTGCTCGAGGCGGGCCCCGGCACCGGCAAGACGCAGACGCTGATCGCGCGTGTCGAAGGCCTTCTGGAGGAGGGTGTCGACCCGCGGCGCATCCTGCTGTTGACTTTCTCGAACAAGGCGGCGGGTGAGATGGCTGAGCGGATTGCGCGCAAGCGGCCCGAGGCCGCGGCTGCAATGTGGATCGGCACCTTCCACGCCTTCGGCCTCGACATTATCCGTCGTTTCCATGCGGAGCTCGGCTTGCCGAAAGACCCGCGGATGATGGATCGAACCGAGGCCGTCGAGCTCCTCGAGGAGGAGTTCCCGCGCCTGAGGCTCGCCCACTACCGTAATCTCTACGATCCGACTCAGATCATCGCCGAGATGCTGGCCGCCGTCTCGCGGGCGAAGGACGAGGTGGTCAACGCCGAAACCTACGCAGCGCTTGCCGACGCCATGCTTGCCAAGGGGGCGGACTCCGGTACACGCGAGGCCGCCGAACGTGCCGGAGAGGTGTCCCGCGTCTATGCCGCCTATGAACAGCTCAAGCGCAACGCGCATTGCGTCGACTTCGGAGATCTTGTCGCCTTGCCCGTCAAGCTGCTTGAGGCTGAGGCGGCCATCCGCGCAACGCTGCAGGCGCAGTATGACCACGTCCTGGTCGATGAGTACCAGGACGTGAACCGCAGCAGCGTGCGCTTGCTGAGCGCGCTGCGGCCAGACGGGCGCAATCTCTGGATGGTCGGCGACGCCAAGCAGTCGATCTATCGGTTTCGGGGTGCGTCATCTTTTAATATGACCCGGTTCGGGAAGGAGGACTTTCCCGGCGGTAAGCGTGGGCGATTGAAGCGCAACTATCGCTCGGTGCCGGAGATCGTCGCCAACTTTTCCAGTTTCGCGACCACGATGCGCGCGGGCGACGCGGACAGCGGTCTTGAAGCCGATCGCAACGGCAATGGCCAGAAGCCCGAGCTGCGCACGGTGCAGCGCGCCGAGCAGCAGCAAGTGGCCCTGGCCGACGCGATCGAGGCGCTTCGCCGCGAGGGACATGCCTATCGTGACCAGGCGGTGCTCTGCACCGGCAATGAGAAGCTTTCGACCATCGGGCAGGACCTCGAACGGCTCGGCGTGCCCGTGCTGTTTCTGGGCAGCCTGTTTGAGCGGGCTGAGGTCAAGGATCTCCTGGCGTTGCTCTCCGTCCTTGTCGATCGGCGCGCCATGGGCCTAGTGCGCATCGCCTGCTGGCCCGATTTCAGGATGTCCTTCGCGGACGTAGCGACGATCTTCGAGTATCTGCGGGCGGCCGACCAACCTTCAGGCGGTTGGCTCCAGCACATCGAGTCGATCCCCGGCGTCAGCGACGCCGGGCGCCAGGCCCTCGTCAAGCTCGCGGCCGCACTCAGCGGCTTCGACCAAACGGCGTCGCCCTGGACCGTGCTCGCGACACTGCTGCTTGATCGCACCCGTGTCGCAGCGCGCCTTGGCGTGTCGGAGGATCTCGCCGATCGCACGCGCGGCATCGCGATCTGGCAGTTCCTCAACTTCCTGCGGGTCCAGCCGGCCGGCCGCGGCCTGCCGATCACGCGTGTGCTCGATCGCGTGCGCAGGCTTGTCCGTCTCGGCGATGATCGCGACCTGCGCCAGTTGCCCGCGGCCGCCCAGCATCTCGACGCCGTGCGTTTGATGACGATCCATGGCGCCAAGGGCCTGGAGTTCGGCGGCGTCCATCTTCCAGGGCTCAACAGCGACACCATCCCGCGCACGCCGCCGGCGCCACCCTGTCCGGCGCCCGATGGCATGATCGCGGGCGCCGAAGGCAGTGCGCTGGAGGCCTTTCGCGCGGGCCAAGCCGAGGAGCAGGAGTGCCTGTTCTATGTGGCTCAGTCTCGCGCCCGCGACCGCCTGATCCTTTATGCGCCGACCGAGAAGAGCAACGGCCACAATCGACCGCTATCGCCCTTCCTCGATCGTCTCGGGACCAGCTTGACGCGCCGTTCGGTCGTGCCGGCGCGACTGCTTCCGACGGCGGCGGAAGCCCAGGGAATCGAGTTGATCGTCGATGGACGGCTGCAGTTCGGGGCCGCGCAAATCGCCCTTTATGAGTCCTGCCCGCGCCGCTTCTTCTACACGCATATCTTGCAGGTGGGCGGGCGGCGGACCGCGACCGCCTTCATGCACCTGCACGAGGCAGTGCGCGTGGTGGTCGAGGAGGTGATCACTTCGGATAGCCCTATGACCGAGCGCGACCTGGAGGACCGCACCGACTCGGCGCTTGCTGGCCAGGGGCTCGCCGATCATGGCTATCGTGCGGAATTCCGCGACTTGGCCCTAGCGATGCTGCGCTTTCTCCTTGCCGATCGCGCCGATGCGGTCGCCGAGGTTCCGGCCGCGCTCAGCCTCAATTTCGGCGGCGAGCAGATCATCGTTCGGCCGGACGAGGTGCTGGTGCGGCCTGACGGCGTTCGCGCCGTGCGCCGCATCCGAACCGGCCACAGGCGGTCGGCCGAGAGCAAGGATGTCGGCGCGGCGGCGCTGATGCTGGCGGTCCAGCAGGCCTTCCCTGGCGCCGTCGCCGAGCTTGTCCATCTCTCCGACGGCGAGGCGCATGCGCTCGCCTTGTCAGATCGGGAGCTGAAAGGTCGCAAGGATAAGCTTGCCAAGTTTCTCGGCGACATCCGCGCTGGGCGGTTTCCGGCCGAGGTCTCGTCGCGCACCTGCCCGAATTGCCCCGCCTTCTTCATCTGCGGGCAGACCCCCGACGGCCCCCTGCAAAAAAAATTCGCCTGACCTTACCGGTCGGCGGATCCCGCCCCGATTGGAGCCTTAGAGCCGCGGCGTCGCCTCGGCCAAACCTAAGGACCCAATCTCATGAACACCGAAGAACTTCTTGATTACGACGACCTCGGCGACGCCCTGCGCGAAGGCCGGGCGCTGCGTCCGGCGCGGGGGTATCGCTTTCTCCTCGCGCAGGGCGATCTCAACTTCCAGTCCCGTCAGGTGAGCGATCCGGTGCCGCTCGGCCGTCAGTTGCTCGAGGCCGGCACCCTGGACCCGCGGGACGGCTACAGCCTGTTCGCGATTCTGCCCTCGGGCGACTTCGAGGACGTGCGGCTGAACGAACCCTTCGACCTGCGCGAGCACGGCGCTGAGCGGTTCGTCGCCTTCCTGACGGACCGCGATTTCAAGCTCACTCTCAAGTGCGACGAGCTGCGTTGGGGTAAGCCGATCATCAGCGGCGCGGTGCTCTACGGCCTCGCCAAGCCCGGCGAGGGAGAGGCCGTCTTCCTCGAGGTCCCCGGCGGCGAAGATCGCCTGATCGAGCATGGCGAGCTGATTGATCTAGCCGAGCCCGGCATCGAGCGGTTCATCACCGCGCGGGTGACGTTTGAGATCATCGTCAATTCGCGGCCGCGGACGGTGAACGCCCGTACGGTCACGTTCGAGCAGATCGTCCAGCTCGCTTTCCCGGGCCAGCACGAGCCGAACGTCGTCTTCTCGATGACCTACCGGCACGCGGCGTCGACGCCGCACGCGGGCGAACTCGGGGCTGGCGGCTCGGTCGACGTCAAGAAGAAAGGCACGGTGTTCAATGTCACGCGAACTGTTCAGTCGTAATCCCGACCTCAAGCGGCTGCGGGACGAAGGCTATTTCGTCCTGCGGCAGGGCGGGCATCTCGTCATGCGGGAGGTGCCCTATGTCGATGCGCGTCGCGAGGTGCGCATCGGCACCCTCATCTCGAGCCTCACGCTGGCCGGCGATGCGACGCGCAGGCCCGACACCCATGTTGTCCATTGGGACGGCGACTTTCCGTGCCGCGCCGATGGGACGCCTATCCAGGGGATCTCGCATCAGGCCGGAGCCTTCGACCTCGGTCACGGTTTGAAAGCCACGCACAGCTTCTCGAGCAAGCCGGATGGCGGCTACACGGACTACCACCACAAGATGACGAGCTACGCGAACATCATCGCGGGCCCGGCCGCGGTGCTGAAGCCCGGCATGACCCCCCGCACCTTCCGCGAGCCGGAAGAGGAGGAGGACAGCGTCTTCAACTATGTTGAGACCGCCTCCGACCGTGTCGGTATCGGCATCCTGACCGAGCGGCTCGTCAACGAGCGGGTCGCCATCATCGGCTGTGGTGGCACCGGCGGTTACATCCTGGACTTCGTCGCCAAGACGCCGGTCCGCGAGATTCGGCTCTTCGACAGCGACGAGTTCCTGACCCACAACGCCTTTCGGGCGCCGGGCGCGCCGACCCTGGAGGGGCTGCGCGAGGCACCGAAGAAGGTTGACTATCTGAAGCGCATCTACAGCCGGATGCACCGCAACATCGTGGCGCACGATGTCGAGCTCGGGGCCGACAACCTGCACCTTCTCGAGGGCGTCACCTTCGCGTTCCTGTCGCTCGACGCCGGCGAAGCGAAGCGGTTGATCGTCGAGAAGCTCGAGGCGAGCGGCGCCGCATTCGTCGATGTCGGCATGGGCCTCGAACTCGACGAGGGATCGCTCGGCGGTATCCTGCGGGTGACCGCCAGCACGCCGGAGAAACGGGATCATGCGCGCCAGCGCATCTCCTTCGTCGGCGGTGGCGCCAAGGACATTTACGCATCCAACATACAGGTCGCGGATCTCAACGCTTTGAATGCTGTCCTCGCGGTCGTGAAGTGGAAGAAGATTCGTGGCTTCTACCGTGACCTCGAGCGCGAGCATCACTGCACCTACACCACCGACGGCAACATGCTCATCAATGGGGACCTCGCGTGATGAGGCACAAGCGACTCGATCATCGTTTCGTCGAACACATCCCTGAGCGCCTGGACCCAGGCATTCTCTATGTTTCGATGGAATATGCGACATCAGCCCATAGCTGCTGCTGTGGTTGCGGCGAGGAGGTTGTCGCGCCCTTCACGCCGACGGATTGGAAGATGACGTTCGATGGCGAAACTATCTCGCTTCGGCCGTCGATCGGCAATTGGACCTTGCAGTGCCGGTCACACTACGTGATCGACCGCGGCAAGGTGATCGAAGCCGGCCCTTGGAGCGACGAGCAGGTTGAAGCTGAGCGTCGTCGTGATCGCGTTGCCAAAGCGCGATATTATGGACAGTCGCCGACGGTCGAGCCTCCTATTCAGGCCGCTCCGACCAGCGCAACACCAAACTTCTGGCGCCGTGTCCGGGACTGGTTGTCTCGTAAGTTATAGCGCCAAGCCCGGCGGCGGACATGCCGTCGGGCTTAGCGCGTTTCTGGTGTTAAGCTTGCCCCGGCCGATGGCACGAGCCGGAAAAGTAACTAGGGTTTGGAGGTCGGATGCGGTGATTGCGAACGCTAGGCAGCTAAGGGAATGTCCTCTCGTTGCATTTCCGCGCCCTTGGCCGCATTGTTCAGGAAGCGCGCAAGTGCTTGCTTCCGAGAATCTCGATCAAGAGCGTACGCGGTCTGCTTGAACTCGACTCCATCAAGCAAGCCTTGAATGTAGCCGGAGATCGTATCAGCTGCCATGATCAGAGCCGTGTCGAGCGTATGTATGTACTTGCTCGTGACCGAGCCTTTCGCGTGTCCGACGAGTGCCGCGATGGTCACCTCGGTGAAGCCCAGATCGTTGGCGATGCTCGCGAAGCTATGGCGCAGGACATGCGGCGTAACGTCGGCGAGCGGCGAGTCCTTGAATAGCTGCTCCCAATGGTTCGGAAAGCTGCCGAAGGCATTGTCCTCGCCTTGGCCGGGGAAGACGTAGGTGCCCTTCGCATTCTCGCGGCGCTGCTCCAGATACTCGACCACGGGAAGACCGATGGGTCGGATGGATTCACCCTCTTTGCTATCCTCCAGTCGCAGGCAACTCGCCTCAGTATCGGCCTCGGACCACATAAGCGAGATCATCTCCGACCGGCGACAGCCGGTCAGGGCGATCTGGCGAACGATCTCGACGGTCATCGCATATTTCTCGTTCTCTGCCGCCTCGCGCAGCATGTTGCCAAGAGTGTGATACTCCGCCTCGGAAAGCCTGCGCTTGCGGACATTGTCCTTCGGTTTCTTGATGCCGTGCGCCGGGTTGCGATCGATGATGCCGGCATCGACGGCGTAGGTGAGGATGCCGCCGAGGAGGCCTACCGTGCGTGTCGCCGTGCCGGCGCCGCCGCGCACGATGGCTTTGCCCCTTAGCTTCTTCGTCTTGACCGACACTCGCGTCTTGCCGGCCATGATGTCCTTGAGCACCTTGTTGATGTCGGCTTTTGTCAGGTCCTTCACCCGCCGCGCGCCGATCAACGGAATGATATGGCGTTCGATGCGGCCAGTGTCGGTAACGATGGTGGTCGCCTTCTTGGGGCGACCGCCTTTGCCGAGGATCAGGCCTGCCTTGAGGTCTTTGAGATAGAGCGTGCATAGCTCCTTGACCGTCATGGCCTGGTGATCGAGCTGGCGTTCCTCAGACGGGTTGTCGCCGCGAGCGACGCGCCCGAGCTGGGCCTTCGCTTCCTGTCGTGCGGTTTCTGGCGTCCAGATTCCGTGCAGGCCGATGGTGTAGCGACGGGTTCGACCGAGCGCGCGATATTGGATGAGATAGCTGCGCTTGCCTGATGCGAAGACGCGGAGGCCGAAGCCGGGAAGCTCATCGTCCCAGATAAAGTAGTCCTTTTCCCGGACGTCGGCGGCGTCGACCACTCGTTTCGTGAGCTTTGTCATCAGGCGATCCCCCCGTGATGGAGGGGCTGTTTCCGCGGAAGCACCACGGAAGCAGCCGGGCGAATATTGGAGCGAACTTGCGGATATGGATTTCGGCGGAAAAATCCGAATAGTCTAGCGGTTTCAGTAGGTTGTGGTGTCATGGCGTGCCCTAGCGTGCTTTTAGGACGGGGTGCCTAAATTGCTCCGAAGGCAGAGGTCGTGAGTTCGAATCTCGCCGGGTCCGCCATTAACTCATTGAAATAACGAAGAACACGAGTCTGGGGTTATCCACCGGATGCGTATGTTCGCGCAGAACGGCGCAGCAACACGCAGGCTCGTTGGGCACATTTCTGACACGCGCGTTTGCACGATGTTCCAGTCGACGGCCGTTGCTTTCAGAGCCGATCAGGGGGGCCACGCCAAAGTGCGCGTCAGGGAGATGTCATCCTAGACCGTCACACGGGCGGCTCGCGCGTCCACTCTTCAAACTGGTTGTCCTGTGGGACCAGAGGTGGGGGCGGCAATTTTTGCAAGCCGCCGCCGAACGGCGTTCGTCCCCATTGGCCGTCTGGGACGAACTCAACGTCCGCAAGCAGATCGCAGTGACATAATCCCTTGCGCATGCACACAGTCGGTCGATCAATGCGGGACACAGCCACTGGACCAATGTGGCGGCCGTCGAGTCTTGCGGCGCGCGTTACTATAGAGCTTGCAATCGGGGGGGGCTAAACAGTGCTTGAATTCGTAATTTCAAGTTCCAACGTAGTGTTGACTTACAAGTCCGACCAACAAAACAACGGATGGGCTTGGCATGAGCTGCTCACCCACGACTTCGTCACACTAAGTAGGGTTTTCACATTCCAGCGCCGAGACCTCGTCAGTGAGCCTGACGAGGCCGAACGGAAAAGGGACTTCGAAACCTTTCGGTACGAGTTTCGCTTCGCCGAACGCCGCGACGGCTACTTTCACATTAATGGTCAGATACTTGGGATAGACAATCCAGTGCTCATCGCTGATGAGGGCATTAAGATCGAACGGAGGATCTTCGTCGCTGAAAGGAACATCTCCATTTTCGGCAAGATCGCTGCGCTCGTCGCGCCCAGTCAGGCAATTGTTGTTGGTGGCAACCGGGCCGATGCCATTCCGATTCCCGATTTTCGGGAGCTATTGAACAAGTTTCCCAATACCGGAGAACTTAGTCGCTACGCCGCCGCGCGAGTAGCAACCATTGTTGGCGACTATATCGCGCCTCTGAAGGATGCGCGGGCACACTACGAGGCCTACTTAAATCGCCGGCGCTCCGTGCTGAGTAGCGTGACGTTAGCCCAGACCGAGCTACTGAAGACTGAGATCGAAAAGTACGTCCTCATCCGCGACACAATTTCTGGATGGTTGCGGAATGGAACCACGCGATCCGAGGGTGATTGGCAGAGGATGATCGTCAACTTCCTACTACTGATCTTCCCGAAGTACGTGGCGGTCCTGTCAAACGTGAAGATCGCGGACGCATATTCGACTCCCGGAGCAACGAGGGATCGCTTTATCGATCTGGCGTTGATCGATGCTGCGGGGAACATCGACGTAATTGAGATTAAGAAGCCATTCGACGACGCCCTAATGGGTCGGACCCGCTATCGAGACAACTACATCCCAACCAAAGAGCTCTCGGGCAGCATCATGCAGGCAGAGAAGTATCTGTTCCACCTGTCCAAGTGGGGCTTAGCCGGCGAGAAAGCGCTCACTCAACGGCATGGCGCGGACTTGCCGCCAGGCATGGGAATTCGGGTCACCAGCCCTAAAGCCTTGATCATTCTAGGTCGCGATCGGAAACGGGATGGATCGCCGGCGCTCGATGCGCGCCAGCAGCTCGACCTAGAGATCATCAAGCGCAAGTACGCCAACATGATCGACATCCTGACTTATGACGACCTACTCCGGAGACTAGACAACATAATCGCTTCTTTGCGAAAGCGAGCTGCAGCACCGGCCCCAACCGCGATGCCGGCAACACCCTGATGGCTCTCGCCTCCTGTCAGGCAAGCCGACCACCGAGCAAGTTCTAGTATGGAAAGCACTGCAAGCGGCGGACGATCTCTCGAATCGGCATGATCCTCCAGCGATGTTGCCTGAGGTGGCGTCTGGTGCAGCGCCATAGTCGCGGCGCATGTCCGAAAATCGCTAGTGCGCCTGGCCGAGCGGTTGCATCACCTTCAAGGGTCAGGGATAGCACGTCATCGATCGCCAGACCGGCAAGCTATTGCGAGGAACGCGCCCGGCAGCTCGCCAGGCTGCTCAACCTGAACGCTCGGCCGAGCAACGTGCCGGCGTTCGAGGGCAGCCGCTGGAACGTCGGAGGCCCCAAGCTGGTCGTGTACGTCGAGTGCGACCAGCCGCGCGATCGGGCGGCGCCAGGCGTCGTCGGCCGGGTCCGGATCAGCGGTCGGGACTTCGAGTGCCTGGACGTCCTGACCGGGTCCTTTGCCCGGCAAGCCGATGTCGATCGGTGAGCTGATCGGCCTGGTGGTGCGCGAGTTGGTGGCCCAATGACCAGCCTGTGGCGCTACCCGTGGGCGCGCTGTGCGCTCTCCAGCGCCGCTGTCCGCCCGCCACTTACCTGCTCATAGGCGCACTGCTTACAACTTATGATATATTTTCCTTCCACTAACTAGGCGGGCGGCGTCGGAGCGACCATGGGTGAAGCGAAACGACGACAGAGAAGACTTGAGCGGATGCAAAGGGAACAACCGTGGTGCATCTACTGCGGCGGAACTGCTGTAGGGACATCCGTCGATCACATGCCGCCTATCACTGTTTGCGACCTTCGCCAGCGACCGCCCGGGTTGGAGTTTCTGGCCTGCAAGGAGTGCCACGAGGGCACTCGGAAGGTTGATCAGATCGCGGGCGTCATGTGCCGAGCGTTCCCCAACCCTACCACTGAAAAGGCTCGGCAGGAGGTCAGGGCCCTGATGAACGGCCTCGCAAACAATCAGCTCGACATTCTCAAAGAGTGGTGGCCCGACGAGCAGCAGCGTCGCTTCGCCTATAATGCGCCAGGTGCCTTCAAACGCAGTGGCGTACTAAACGTCGGTGATATGACACACGCAGCTATGTTGAAGTTCGGTGCGCGAGCGGCGGCAGCCCTGCATTTTGAAGCTACAAAGCAGATCGTACCAAGCCGCGGCGGCATCTGGGCCACTTGGCACACAAACGAACGGATAATAAGGGGCGACTTCCCTTCCGACTTTGCTGATATGCTGCCACCACATACAACACTCGGGGCGGGCAAGAAAAACACGTTAGACGGCCAGTTTGACTATTCAAGCCGCGTCACCGATGACGGGCTAATGTCGGCGCATATGATGACTTTTCGGCTGTCGTTTGCTGTGCAGGCTGCGGTAGCTACTGACATTTCAAACTTCAGGGAGGTGGAATCCCATAAACCTCACCTGATATTTCGACCAGGATTCTTGAAACGCAGCGCCTAGTCGTCGCTGGCTGGGCCAGTGGACGATTTATGGGCTGCGGGCATCTCCCTCTCGCCCTTCTCCTCGAGCGGCAGCAGCACGATCACGCCCGGCTTGGCCGGCACCTGCAGCTTCAACGCTTCGTCCATCGGCGCCGTGAGCCAGGTCTCGATCTCGTCCCTGGTCGTCAGGATCAGCGGTGTCGCCTTCTCGTGGATCGGCTTCACGACCGCAGCGGAATCGGTCGTCAGGAAGGAATAGAGCGTGTGCTGGCCGACGTCGGGCTTGGTCTTGGTGCCGCGATCGCCCGTCCAGGTGCGCCAGATCCCGGCAAAGGCGAACAGCGATCCGTCCGGCCGGGCAAACCAGCGGTTCACCGACGGCGTGCCGTGGGTCTTCATGCCGGTGTTCTTGTCGGGCTCGGCGAATTTCACCACCGGCACCAGGCAGCGGCCGCCGACATCGTTGCCGACCTTGACCGCCGGCTCCTTCAACCAGGGCTTCCAGTAGGGCGACTTCGTGTTGCGCACGTTGGTGACGTAGCCGCCGCCCGGAATGCTGGGCGGCTTGGGAAAGCCCCAGCGCATGTCCCTGAAGGCGATACTGTCCTCGCCGTCCGCCACCATCACCGGCGCCTCGCCGTTGGGATAGACATTCTGGGTGTCGCGGAAGTTCGTGCCGATCAGCTGGCGGTGCCGCAGCAGCCCCGCCACCTCGTCGCGGCTGAGCCGCACCGTGTAGAGATTGCACATGGGGCCGGAGCTTAACGCCCGGCGTTGCCCAGGGGAAAGCGGCCCATGATCGTCGCGTGCCCGCGGTTGCCCCAGTCGTCGGCGATCGGGCCGGGCTCGGGCTCCTCCGGCGATACCGTCCTGGGCACGAACTCGACCGGCTCGTCGCGTTCGTAAGCCGCGCGGATCGCCGCCATGCGGGCATCGCGCAGGGGCCGGAGGCGATCGAACACGGCCTGGTCGTAGAAGAACTCGGCGCGCGAGGCACTGTCGGCCAGGGCCTTGGCCGGCGTCGCCTGGACGAGCCGGCACACCTTGGCGGCATCCTCGCCCAGCTCGAACATCAGGTTCAGGGTGCAGGCCTCGGGGTCGATCATGTCGGTGCATTCGCCCACGAGATCGAGGGTGTTCATGACGATGCCCAGCGCGATGCGATAGGTGACCGGCCCGATGCCGTGCTCGTCCTGGTGGTCGAGCGGATCGTAGTGGCCGACGACGATATGCGGCTTGGCGTGCTTCTTCAGGAACTCGATGGGATGCACGGTGCGGCGGAAGCGGATGTACATGGCGTCCCTCCTCAGTTGATCGTCGCGAGCCGGCACAGGAAGGCCTGCAGCTCGGGCAGGTCGGCGCCGTCTTCGAAGTGACGGTGATCGGGCTCCCAGCGATTGCCGGTCCGTTCGTCGTAGCCCTTCGGCTCGATCGACGCAGCGACCCTGGATTCCTCGGGGCAGCTCCAGTCGAACAGCAGGGCAAAGCACTCCAGCCGGGCGGTGCGGCCGTCGCGCAGCTCCACGACGAAGCCGCCTTCCCACACTTCCCAGTCGTCGCCGTGCCAGGCCTGCACGACGCGCACGACGTCCTCGGCGCGGAAACCGTCGCGGCGCGGATCGAGACGATGCAGCCCGCCGGCCAGGCCGCGGATCCATCGCGCGGCATTCCAGTGATACCAGCCCTCTTCGGCGGCCCATTGCTCGGCCAGGTCGAGGCAGCGGCTCGATCCGCCCAGCCGCACATTGTCGTTCAACGGAAGGCCGAACCTCAGTTGCAAGGGCTGCTGCATCATCATCTTCCTCCGACCTTGAGCTGCGGGATATCCGTGCGCGGTTGCGGCGCCGGCCAGTTCGAGATGTCGGAGGCGTCGAGCCAGGCCTGCATCTCCGTGGCCTGGTCGGCCGTGCTGAACCGAATCACGTACATGTCGATGCCATCGCGGCGATTGCCGGCATGGCTCAGGCATTCCCCGTCGCCGGCGATGCGCCTGATCTCGGCGTCGAGACGCGCGCGGTCCGACGGGCGAAGTCGCTCGGCGCGCCGGTAAAGCGCCTTGTGAGGCAGGCGCTTCAGCTGCTCGGCGAAGCTGTTGGTGCTGCGGCGCACGCCCATCACATGCTCCGCATGAAGCGTGTCGGGCCGGACGGTGCATGAAACAGCGTGGCCTCGAACCGAGTCGAGCCGCACTTGCCGCAACGAACGCCCGCCTCGGCCAGGGTCCGGCGATCGCCCCTGCTGGCCTTCAGCGCGCCGGCGGACATCAGCACGCGGTGCATGCAGTGGTCGCAGAGAATGCCGACCGGATAGGTGCTCAGGGCGACGTCGTGCATGGTCATAGGATCATCCACAGCCAGTCTCGGTGCCGGACTCCTATGAGAACATTAAGAGAACATCAAGAAGGAAAAACGAGCTACTACAGGGTGTTAGGCCAGCACCGACAGCACGACGATATGTGGGATTGCAGGCAAGTTGCCTGCGGCGCCAGCGGCTCTGGCCGGGATTTATCCCTTCGCGACTTGCCGGCCGGCTTCGGTCAGCCTCACCGAGTGACCGCCCTCAATCTCGATCCAGCCGGCCCGCATGGCCGTGTCGATCGCGCCGGCGGTCGCGGCGACGCCCAAGCTCGGAATCATGCGCCAGTGGCCGGCCTGGCCGTCGGTGAGGCGATGCAAGGCACGGATTAGGCGTTCAGCGGCAGGCATGGAGTGGCAACGGCTTCGCGGAGATCGAGTTGCCTATCCGACAGCGACAAGATCCCCCACATCCGGGTCACCAAGTGAGGCTTGTTCAATTTCAGAACGATAAGATTTTCGCCCTCGGCAGAGGCGAGGGCTTAGCCGGAAGCTGCGACGCCGAGCGACACCAGCACCCCGACCGAAAGAGAGAGCCACACCTGAAGCATTCCGACATCGGGCGTGCTGGACATCGGGGCGACCGCTAGGATGGCAAGTGCTGCCGCACAACCGAACGCCAGGACCTTCAGTATTCGACGAGCCATTACGCCATCTCCCCCTGGCCTTTATTCCCGATCTCGCGTCGCGGACCAAGCCACTTGCCCGCCACACCGTTGCAATCATGGGCTGCATAAGTGGCCTAGTTATGTCTCCAATATGTCGGACTAGGCACCGGCCGCTTTCGTCGAAGACCTAGCCGCCCAGCAGCGACTGCTGGACGACGTCGATCGGTCGGTCGCTGATCAGCAGCTCGGGCACTGTCGCAGGCGAGCCGGCCTTCGAGGCGATCGTATAGACCGTCTCGACCTCTTCGACGTGGAAGCCCTCGAAGCACCGTCGCACTTCCGGCAGATCGTTGATCGACAGCAGGAAGCGGCCCTTCAGGGTGCGCAGCCGCGCGGCGAGGCGGCCGAAGTCGCTGCGCCGCCACACGCCGATGCCGTAATCCTCCTCCGATCCCCAATAGGGCGGATCGAGATAGAACAGGGCGCCGGCCTGGTCGTAGCGATCGAGGAACTCGGCCCACGGCAGGCATTCGATCACGACGCCGGCGAGACGCTCATGCACCGCCTCGAGCAGCGGCACCAGGCGCGTGATGTCGAACCGGCCGCCGCCGTAGGTCACGCCGAAATTCTGGCCGGCGACCTTCCCGCCGAACGCCGTTCGCTGCAGGTAGAGGAACCGGGCCGCACGCTCCAGATCGGTCAGCGTGTCCGGCCGCATGGCCGACAGGCGCTCGAACTCGACGCGGCTGGTGAGGTACCAGCGCATCATCTCGACGAAGGCCAGGTAGTGCCGCTGCAGCACCCGGAACATCGTGATCAGGTCGCGGTTGACGTCGTTGACGACTTCCGCGTGCGCCTTGAACGGCCGCCGCAGGAAGACACCGCCCTGCCCGATGAAGGGCTCGGCATAGAGGCGATGCGGGATGGCGCGGATCCGCTCGACGATGCAGTCGGCCAGGTGACGCTTGCCGCCGATCCACGGCGCGAGGGGACGCGCCGGTCGTGCGGGAGAAAGATTCGACTCGCTTTCCATTCTGTTGTTCCACTGAACCCGCCGCTGCAGCGGTGACGGGATGGGCCGGCCGGCAGGCCGGATCGTGTGGAACACTCTTCCACGGTTTGCGCGGTTGCCGCCGCGCAGCCCCCGTCTCCGGAGGCAAGCCAAATCCGCCATCGCTCCGGCGATCCGATTGAATCGACCAGAAGATTGAATAGTTCGACCAACTGATCGCGCTGACCGCCTCGCAACCGCCTGGCCAATCCCATGCAACCCAAAATTGGTAGCTGCCCACAGGGATTAGCTCTTATCCTTTGATTCGTTGCGTCGGCGTATCTGCGTACCCCTCTCAACTTCCGAAAGGCAGAGCCATGGCAAAGAACGAGAAAAGCAGTGGCCGAATGGGCACGATTGCCTCGAAGGCAATGCGCGACCCCGGCTCCTTAAGCAACAAGGAGATCAGGTCACTCGGCGCTTCCGTGAACACGCAGCGCCCCGACCGGAAACCGACTTCGCCATCTTCGAAATCGTCAAAGCGGTAGAGCACGAGTATTGGCGCGCGCCAGATTACGACCAAGCCTTACACCTGGTGCGCGCTTCTACGTGGGTAGTTCGAGAATACTAAGCCGAGCCGAAGGTGATTGCCCACCACATTGATCCCATCGACTGTCGCGCGTGCTCGCGCAGCTGAACGACTGAGCGAAGCAGAACATGTCACAACCCTCTCCGGATCTGGTCGACCTTACTCGGGTCGTTGCCGCATGGGCCGCCGCCAGGGCAGTAAAGATCTATATCTTCGGTAGCCGCGTTCGAGGCGATCACGGACCTCTAAGCGATGTCGACCTCTATATCGACCTAAGCGAAGCCCACAAGGACAACGAAACTGTCCATTGGTGGACACGCCAGCAGGAAACTTCCTTTGCCGATCTCACGCCATATCTTCCTGGCCCCCTCGGGAAGAATGGTCATGAAACTCTAGATCCGCAGGATCTTGTCATGGTCAGCAGAATAACAAGCGGAAAAGCAATCTGGGCGTATTGTAACGTCATCTGCATTTGGCTGCCACCAAAGCCAACCCGCACCAATCTTAGCCACGCGCGCTAGTCGATGCTCCCCTATCCGTCGACCTTCCCTTCGAAAGCCTTTCAAGATGAATGCCTCATCTGCTCAACCGACTGACAGCTCGGCGAGGGCTTATTACTCACCAGAGCTAATTGCCGAGCTGTCGCGCGAACGTGCCGACATCAGAAGCAAGTACGAACGGCTCATGGAAAGGTACGTTTTCAGACGTTACTCGACGATGAAGGGACAAGAGTATGGGCAGCAGGGGTTCATCAGACGGCTTAAGCTAATGGTCCGATGCGTTGACAATGTGTTTGACCTGATTCCGCCCGGCAAGACTGATGTACCGAGTGCCGGGGGCGTTCTTGACTGCACCGCCAATCTTCAGGCGTTTCTGATCAACGCATTTGGCGCACTAGATAATCTGGCTTGGGTTCTTGTTTATGAGCGAAACATCACCAGGGCAAACGGGAAGCCGCTTCTGCGTCAGTCCGTAAGCCTTCGAAGCCATGAAGTTCTGAATTGTCTCTCTGTTGATTTTCGAAATGCTATCTCCGAATTCGAAAGCTGGTTCACGTATCTCGGAGATTTCCGACACTCCTTAGCTCACCGAATACCACCCTACATTCCCCCTTATGCGATAACTCCCGCGGACGAGTCGCATTTCGATGACTTCGAGCGGCAGAAAGTCGAGGCGCAACGACGACGCGACATGGACGCTTACAAGCTGTTGGACGCTGAGCAGATGAAGCTCGCGTTCTTTAGGCCCGTGGCAAATCACTCGTGGAAAGAGAATCGCAAAGGCGCGATAGCATTCCACCCTCAACTCATTGCGGACTTTAAGACAGTGGAAGAATTGGGATTTAAGGTACTAGAGGAGCTCGAGAGACAAGGCTGAACTGAGTACCTCACCTAGGACATCCGCCCCGTTCGCGCCCCTTTCATCTCTGCTGAGCCCCTTGCCGATTGAACACGTCGATCAAACGACGCAGTTCCTTCATCTCGGCGTAGACAGTTCGCCCCCAGGTCACGTAGTCGCCCAGGAGGCGACGTTCGTCGCCGCGGGTCTTGATCTCCTCGAGCACGACGACCGGCTCGGCCGTCGGCTCATCGAGATGGGCCGGCACCTCGAACGTGCGCGCTGGCGCCGGCTCGAACAGCGTCCGGGCCGAACAGGATGCCAAGAGCATCGCGCTCGGCAGGAGTAAGAGGAGCATTCGAGCCCGCATCGCTGGCCACCTTTCCGCGATAGACCGTATTCGTCGATCGCAGGCCACCGACCTTCTCACGCAGATCCGTGAAGCCCTTGCGGACTTCGTTCTGGAACGCGCGCATATCGTCGATTGCCTGCAGCAGCCCGGCATTGGCCTTTGCCGCCTGCTCGATCTTCTGGTCGGCTGCTCCGAGATCCTTGAGCGCGTCGCGATAGAGGAAGCCAAGGCCGATCGCCACGACCAACAAACCGCCGGCGGCGTAGACAGCCCACGGCCCCGTGGCCTTCGCGACCGCGCCCTGGATAAGTCCGCCGATCATTCGAGGCCTGCCCTCGTACCGGCCTTGTCGATCGTCAGGACCTGGCGGCGCGGCAGCGGCGCCCAGGCGATGTGCGCCCAGGCGCGATACTCGTGGATGAGCTGGTCGAATGAGATGTCGCTGCTCGCGATCGCGCGGCAGATCTCCAGCGGGGAGCCGAAGCCGGGGCAGGAGAAGTCCGCAGCGCAGCCCAGCATGTGCGCGCTGCTTGCTGCGCCGCCGACCGCGCGGTTGACCAGGGGCGAACGGTAGCCGCTCGACACCAGGATCGGCTTGCCCAGCAGCGCGCGCACGCGCTCCAGCAGCTCGGCGGTCTTGCGCAGCGCGTCGACCATCTCGGGCGCCGGCGTGTTGTCGATGCCCAGCCGTGCGGCGGTCTGCGAGTGCGTCAGCTCGGCCAGGGTGAAATGGGGTGTGAGTTTCATTGGGCCGACCTCGAGTCGTAAAAAACATGCCCGCCGAAGCGGGCCGTCTCGCGCATCGTCGACGCCCAGTCCGGCGGCCAGGCCTCGGCGCCCGGCGGCGGCTCGATCGTGTGATAGCGGTCGGCGCCGTCTGTCGGATCGGGCACCAGGCCATCGAGCACGTTGGACGCGGTGCCGATCTGGCCGCGGCACTGATCGTCGCGCAGCGCCAGCAGCCTGGCGCGATTCGGATCGCCTTCGTTCCAGCACGAGAACTGCCAGGGCTGGAGGCAAACGAACGCGACGGCGCCCTCCTGGCCGAAGAGCCTGCCGGCGAAGCGTCCGCGGGCCGCCCGGTTGCGAATCACCCAGGCCACGGCGACCTGCCCTTCGGTCGGCTCGCCGCGCGCCTCGCCCCACAGCGTGCGGGCGAGCATCAGCACATCGTGGTCGTTGTGCACGATCATCATTGGTCCTTTCGGGGAGAGGGCGAACGGCGTTCGGCCGGCGCCTAGCGCGAGGCCCGCCGCAGGAGGTGGCGCAGGTGCCAGAGCACGTAGAGGACGGCCGCGATCCAGAAGACCGTTTCCATGGCTACTTCCTCCAGGGCAGGAGGGCAGCGAGCGCGGCAACGAGCAGGTCCTTCAGAATGACGACCCAGCTGCGGGGATCGTCCTTCGCCTGAAGCAGGAAGGCCCTCACCAGAGCGATGACGTCGTAGGTCACGGTCGGCGCCGCGGCGGCGACGGCGAAGCCGGTATAGATCGACCAGCCGAGATCGTTGACGGTCACGGCGGCCAGGACCGGCCCCATGATCCACGAAAAGGCGGACGCGGCCATGCGCTGGCGGCGCGTGAGCACATCCTTGCGGATGCTGTCGCCGAAGAAGGCACCGACCACCGAGAACGGGGCAAAGATCAGCAGGGCCTCGGCGATGGCCCACAGGTCGCGGCGGTCGTTCATGGCGGCGGCCCTTCTCTGTCCCGTGGGTCAGGTCTTGACGATGTAGTTGCAGATGATGCCGGGCGGCAGGATCGAGAAGCCGCCGCTGGCGCCCGCCGCGTTCGTGTTGGATGCCTGATAGCGAACGCCGGCGGCGCCCGGATCTCCCAGGTTCACCATCTGGACGTAGGCGAAGTTATCGACATGAAAGGAGCCGGAATTGTCGATGACGGTGCCCGCGAAGGGATGGCTGTGGGACCCCACGCCGCTGGCCGTTTGACCGCCGCCAAAGGCGCCGAGCACGGCGCCGGCGATGCCGCCCAGCGCCGCGGTGATGCGCGAGGCGAGCGAGCCGCCCATGTCGTCCTTGCCGATGCTGACGCGGCCGCGCTTGTCCGGCATGCCGAACGTCGCAATGCCGTCGCCGCCGTATCGATTGCCGAACAGTGCGCCCAGCGCCGGGTAGTCAGCGACGTTCAACACCTGTCCATAGGGAAAGAGGAAGCCTGCCGGCGCGACGGTGCCCCAATAATCGAAGCCGACACCGACCGGGATCGCGTTGGCATTCGCTGCGAAGAAGGCGTTACCGGCACGTTCAAGGTGCCTCGCGAGAAGGCCACCGCGATCATCTGGCTGGACCGAAGCGCCCGCATCCGATGGGCCGAAGGCGTGGCCGACAGCGCACTTGTAGAGAAAGCCACTCGCCGATCAGGCCATGGAGATCTGGCAGCAGGACGAAGCGAGACGGCGGATCATCGCCGGCGCCGTCTGGCCTTCCTCAAGGAGCTGCGCGAGAAGCTCAACGCCAATGCCGAGCTGGGCCTGCGCGTCTTACTGGCCATGCTGGTCACCGACAGAGCGCGCGTCGGCTACGAGCGCTCCGGTGCCAACGAGAGCGGCCTTCCGGAGGCGCTCAAGAAGATCGCCGACAGCAAGCGCTGGGATGCCGGGCGCGACGTTCAAGCCATCACGGCGGTCGACAAGCTCGACCTGAAAGATGTCCAGAAGTGCATCGCCCTCTACGCCGGCCAGGCGGTGAACTGGACCGGGCACGAGGCAAAGCCAAATGCCTTCACCGCCCACATCGCCGAGTTGCTCAAGGTCACGGTCGCGCCGCCCGCACCGCCCAAGGCCTCGGCCACAGCGACGGCAGCCATGCCGACGCCGAAAAAGGCCGCTACCCCGAAGGCCAAGGCAAAGAAGCCGGCGGCCAAGAACAAGAAGAAGGGCGCCAAGAAATGAGCGCCGCCCCTGCCACCACCACCACCGGCCCGACACCCGGCGTCATCGTGCCGGGCGAGGATCCCGAGAAGGCCGCGGCGGCCGGCTTCAGCCGCTACGTCAATCTCGACAGCGGCGACGTCGTCATGGTGCCCGACGCCCTGTGGACGGCGATCGACAATGCCGTCGCCAAGGCGCTGAACGCCAAGGACTACAACTCTTCGCTGACAACGTTCGGCTACACCCTGGTCGCCGAGCTGTTCGCCAGTGGCCTGATCCTCGCACCGCGCGCCTTCTCCAAGAGCCGCGCGCAGATCGACCTCAACGTCTACACCCTAGCACTTGAAGCGAAGCACGAGGTCGAACGCCGGTTGTCAGCCGTGGCGAAGCTGCTCGGTCCACTCTCCACCTACGAGGGGCCGCTGCTGCTCGAATACCAGAACGTCATTGATGCCCTGACCGGCCACGCGCCGCCGGCCGGCGCGGC
>NZ_HE997181.1:3906319-4157712 GCF_000312425.1 Reyranella massiliensis 521
GCTGCGCGCGGTCGTGTGCGGCGTGCCCGCCGACGCGCCGGCGGCGTGCATGGACTCCGGCTGGCAGCCGGAGACGACGCCCACGCCCGACCAACCGCAGGGAGACGCGGCATGAACGTGGCCGAGAAACTGGCGCGCGAGATTCGGCGCGTCGCCGGCCTCCGCCATCACTACGAGGAGATCGGCGACGTCGCGATCCTCTTGATGGACGCGGCACTGGAGCAGGGCTGCAAGGCCATCGGCAGCGGCGATCCGATTGCCATGATCGCGGCTGGCCAAGACCTCGAGGGGTTTTCGGAATGACCAGGCGACCCAGCCCACAACAGGCCGTCGACGCCTGGAACAAGGCTCACCCTGTCGGCACTGCCGTCATGGTCAGCAAGGATCGACACGAGATCGTGCGAGGGAAGACGACCAGCGACGCCTATGTGCTGGGCGGTCATTCCGCCGTGATCCTCATCGACACGATTCGAGGCTGCTACCTGCTCGATCGTGTCGCGGCAGACGCGCCGGCGCTGTTCGCGCGGACGGAGGGCTGACATGGCAGTCGGCCACATCCTGATCGGCGATCACGACCTTGACGATCTTCGGTCGGCATTGCGCCGCCACGATCACGCCGACGTTGTCCGCATCCTCGATCAGTGGGAGCGAGACGAGCGCGAGATCGATTTCGGCGATCGCGGGAACCCTCGCCGACGCCGAAACGCTCCGGGACACCTGGGCGCTCGAGGTCCGCCAGGAAGCTATTTACGGCCGCCAGCCCAGTCGTCCCGTTTCCATCGCGCTAGAGGGCTGGCTCAAGCGCCCTCGCAAGCACGGCCGCAAGGCGAGCTGGCGCGAGGTCTCGATGGCGCAGTCCATCGGGAAGCGGTTCAAGGTCCGACTCGTGGGGGACGTATCGGCCGCCGAATGGACGTCGTTTGTCGAGGCCGAGACGCAGGGCAGAGCCGCTTCTACGCGCGAGCGCTACCTGAACGGCTTCCTGTCGTTCATCATCTGGTGCGCCGCCAAGCCCCGGCAATGGATCACCGACAAGACGATCCCGCATTTCGAGCGAGACGCGGCCGCGCGGAAGCCCAAGCACCGGCAACGCCGCAACGTCGCCGACTGGCGGCCCGAGCTGATCCAGCTGCTGGTCGACTCCGCCGGCTGGCACCTGCGGCCGCAGCTCTACGTCGAGTGGTCGACCGGCCAAAGGGTCTCGGCCATCCTGAAGGCCCGCCTGCGGGACATCATGCTGGTGCCCGGCAAGGAGCAGATCGCCTTCGAGAAGACCAAAACCGGGGAGCCCGTCTTTGCTTCGCTGCATCCGGCAGCGGCCGAGGCCGTGCGCGACTACCTGAAACGCCGGGGCCGCCTTTGGGATCGCGAGGGGCCGCTGTTCCTGACGAAGACCGGCAAGCCCTACAACATGGCAAATGGCTTGAGCGGCCACAACCGGAAGGCCTTCGACAACGCCAAGGTCCGGGCGAACGCCGTTCGGCGGCGCCAAGCCGTGACGCTCTGTCGGCAGCTGCGGTCGCAGGGCCGAACCAGCGAGGCTCGGGAGGTTGCTGGCCAAGCCTGGGCTGATAGGAAGCTGATGCGTCAGATCACCCAGCACTGGTTCCGTCACCTGCTCGCCACCACGATGATGGCCATGCAGGCACCGGTCCGAGTGGCGATGGATCAGGCGGGATGGCTAACGGTGGAGAGTTTCATGGGCTACGCGCATGATGTGCCGGAGGTTCGGCGGCAGATCGTCGATCGGCTACCTATTCTTGCGTCAAGGCAGTCTAAAACAGGGTGATCGACACTTTCGCCGACCGTCCGGATCGCTACCGATTAAGAGTGGCATTGCAATAATCCGCTGATGTTGCGCCTGTCGGCCGATGTGACTACCGTTCAAAATGGATACACTGGAGAAGCGTCGTGAGCCGACTGACGATTCAGCCTGAAGTCGAAGACACTACGATAGTGTTTCTAGGCTCGTTCGGCCCTGACCAGTTTCAACCGCACTGGTTCTCTGCCAATGATCTCATTGGTGAAGCCGAAGCGAAGCAAGCGCAGATTGATGTTGTAAGTCGCGTTGCTACGCGGTTTCGAATCACGACAAATGACATAACTGTCATGGTTGAGGAGAATAGATTTAGCGTGAGCGCGCCCGTGTTTGTAGAGAGTGCTTTCGACCTCATCCTGAACACGTTTGAAAGAGTCCTACCTGGACAAAATATTAGCGCTCTAGGGATAAACAGGACCGTCCATTTCGATGCCGGATCCAATGATTCGCGAACACGTGTCGGCAAGAGGCTAGCGCCGCCCCAAGAGTGGGGCTCGCTCGGCGACTTGATATTGAAAGACAATGAGTCGGGCGATCCGACGAAAACGGGTGGCATGGTTAGCCTTTCGATGCGTCGAACTAGAAGCGACAGCAGCGGAAGTGTGACCGCCCGTATTGAACCGTCTGTCAGACTGCCTTTTACTGGGATATTCTTATCGATTAACGATCACTTCGACATCAAAGACAGCATGAACGCTAAAGCTGCTTGTTTTATGTTGCGCGAGCAGTGGGAAGGTTCTCGAGGGCTGGCTCACTCTATAATCGAACACATCATGGTCATGTGCAAAGAGGAGCGACGGTTATGACCGCGAATCTGGCACTAAAGCCTAGAGCGGAGACATGGATCCCTGCCAATGAGGCAATGTCACGTGAAACAGCAGTCTACGCCGACTCCTCTAAGCTTACGGCAGAGCATGCAAGACACGTCGCGGAAACAGTTGCCAGGGCTACCCGGACGCCAGGGCAGAAACGCGATGCATCACAGCCCGCAACTACGGCGCTGCCCATGGGGCTTCAACAAACTAAGGCAACCGAAACGGATGAATCCGCGGTCGTTTCCCAGGTGCCTATTCACCGCTGGTTTGGCGTCGTTCAAGTGATCGAGGGTGACTTCTTTCGGGCTCGGCTTGAACCGGATAGCGAGTTTGGGGGGCCGAGTGAAACTGCGGACTTTCCCGTCGAGCTCGTTTGGAAAGATGATAAAGTGCTCTTCAAAGTTGGAGCGAGCTTTACCTACGCCGTCTTCAGAAGTACGACAAACAGTCGTCGCACCAGCAGCGCACTTGTATTTCGTCGAATCCCCATCTCGGGTGAATCAAGGCTCGCCGCAGCGGAGAAGCGTGCGGATGAGTGGCTGAAGCTGTTCGACGATCTTGAGAAGATGCCGACGAGTGCTGACTGATCCACCAGATGTAGACGAGATTGAGGTCTCCGTTTTTGGCCCGAGCTTTGGAGAGGGCATACTCGTCAAGCTTGGGCCTACCCAGTGGATCGCTGTCGATTCCTGCAACAATGCCGTGACTGCTCGAAGCAAGCCGCTTGAGTACCTTCAGCAGATTAAAGTCAACGTGGAGAAGGATTTAGTTGCGGTTGTGGCCACCCACTGGCATCGCGACCATATCGGAGGGATTTCTGATCTCGTTTCGGCCGCCAAGGCGGCCGATTTCTTTTGCCCTCTCTCTTTCAAGACCAAAGAGTTTATGACGTTCGCCGAATTGTTCGGCCCCGGGAAAGGTAACCCAATTCTGCAGCGATCGTCGGAGTACCTTCGTACTTTGCAGATTCTTAGAAACCGCAATAAGTGCCCGTTGTTTGTTGGCCCCGATCGCCTCTTAGTTAACATAAGCGGGGCCACTGCTCATTCGCTCTCCCCTAACGATGCTTTAATAACACAGTTCCTAGCCGGCATCTCGGGCGACTTGTGCAGGATAAAGCAAGATGACGCGGCCGTGAACGTCGATCGTGGAGATCCCAATCACACTGCGATTGCAATACTTGTGGGATTCGAAGACTGCCAGATTCTTCTGGGCGCCGATCTCGAAGAGCAGCACAGTTTTGGATGGTCGACGATCATGGCAACGTCGAAAGTTACGCGTTCAGGCATTCAGCTCTTTAAGATTCCCCATCACGGTTCATCGAACGCACACCATCAACCTCTTTGGGACCATGACATCCCCAAAGACTGTTTGGTGGTACTAACTCCCTTTAGCTCCGGCACGAATCCTCCGCCCACTCGGGTCGACGTAGACCGGATACTCGCACATTCAACTCACGCCTATTCAGCCGCGCGAGCGAGGTCAACTTCAGCTCCGAAATTGGGCGGAGGCGTAGAAAAGCACCTTGAGGCAGAGGGCATTAAAAATCGGGCTCAACGGGAGCCAAAGATGGGTCATGTCCGTTTTCGCCGAAAACGAGCATCTGGAAGCACTTGGTCGGTTGAGCGATTCGACAACGCGGTTCTGCTGAAAGACATTCACACGTAGCACGCGGTTGCCACGCGGAGCTCAGGTGAACTCAAATTCCTAATTGTATTCAAATGGTTAACTTGTAGCGCTCGCTTCCCTCCGAAGGCAGAGGTCGTGAGTTCGAATCTCGCCGGGTCCGCCAACCACATGCAAATCCACTAACTTCTGGCAAGTTTCGGACTTGGCCGCCGCGTGGGCGGTCGATGCGGTCATTCGCTATGGACCCAGGCTCTCTCGTCCCGACCTCGATCGCGGCGCCAACCGATCGCAAGCCGGCGTTGCGCACCTGAACGTCGGCCCGTGCCAGTCCCGCATGAGCCGGTAGGAGGCTTGCAGGTGCGCTGAGGATAGGGTGAAAGCCGTTCGGTGCCGCGCCGCCCCTCGGTCGAGGGTAGCTTGCTCTTTTGGCGCTCCGGCTTCAGCGCCCGATCCGTTCCTCGAGGCCATCGTCGAGATCGACGATGGCCTTCCCGATGGACGGACGAAAAGCGCCAGAGGCTCCTGCTCCACCGCGCCGCACACTACTTCGAGCTGGCGGCGGAAGCGGAAATCAAGCAGCTCCCGGGTGAACGTGCCGGCGCAGGCCACCCAGGCTTGCAGGTCAGTGCTCGAGATCGAGCTCTTCCGGCGGCGGCGCGACCTTGAGGTTCATACGGCCATCATAGATCGGACGGCCGCCGGTCGTCGGGCCGGGGTACTGAACAAACAGCACCGTGCCGCCGGTCTCGGTCCGCATATCATTCTCGTAGTGGGGATCTTCCATGTAGACGAGCGTACCGGGCCCGTACTTCTTCTCGCCCATCTGGAATTCGCCGTCGATGATGTACCAGATCTGCGCAAAGTCGTGCTTGTGGAAGGGGAAGCCTGCGCCCGGCTCATAGCGCAGGAAGCCCGCGTTCGGCACGGTCGGGCGCTCGGGTGTCGGATGAAACAGGAACTTCGTGACGTTCTTGAAGCGCCCCATCTCCCATTCCATCTCGCTGGGATGCTTGAACTCCGGCGCGTTGTGAGTTCCCGCCTTCGCTTCCTTTGTACCCGTCATAGCCTTCTCTCCTTTTCTGCGAGGTTTTACGAATGCACGATTTCCGGCAGCCTCGTCGGAGGCGGTGTGTTGCGCGAACGCCCGCACCTCACGATGCCGTCGATGATCACCATGCCGACACCGGGCAAGTCGCCCTTCTGCACGCTGTCGAGAAGGCCCTTGCCGCTCGAATGCTGCGCGGCATCCATCAGGACGAAGTCGGCTGCCTTGCCGACCGCGATCAGGCCGCAGTCGAGCGCATGCAGGCGTGCGGTGTTGCCGGTGGCGAAGCAGAAGGCCAGCTCGGCCGGCGTGTCGCCGACCGACGACAGCAACGCGATCAGCCGCAGCATGCCGGTCGGCTGAACACCCGAACCGGCCGGGCTATCCGTGCCCAGGATCACCCGTTCGAGCTGGCCCAGTTCCTTGGCGAAGCGCAATGCCGTCAGCCCGGCAAGCTCGTTGCCATTGTGGACGATCTCGATGCCGCGATGGCAGCGCTCGCACAGACAGCGGATCTGATCGAGCGGCAGCGCGGTATGTCCGCCGTTGATGTGGCCGATGATGTCGGCATCGGCTTCGAGCACCACATCCTTGTCGATGTAGCTGGATCCGGGAGTCGAGGGCCCGCCGGTATGGATGGTCGAACGGATGCCGTGCTTGCGCGCCCAGGCGACCATCTGGCGTGCCTCGGGACCCGTCTTGACCGAGCCGAGTCCGATCTCGCCCAGCAGGCCGACGCCGGCTTGCGCCAGTTCGGCGAAGTCGGCCTCGGTCATGCCCGTCTCCACCACGGGCGCGCCGGCGATCACCTTTACCCCGCCGGGACGAAAGTTCGCGAAGGCGCGCTGCGCGGTGATGGCGAGGGCCTTCAGGCCGACGATGTCCTTGGGGCGGCCCGGCAGATGCACTTCGCCCGCCGAGATCATGCTGGTGACGCCGCCGTTCATGAACGACTCGATCCAGCCGATCTGGTTCTGGCGCGGCGTCCAGTCACCGAACACGGGATGGACATGGCTGTCGATCAGGCCCGGCGCGAGCGCCGAGCCGCGCGCATCCACGGTGACGGTAGCGCCTTCCGTGTCGACATCCTTCGCCTTGCCCACCGCGGCGATGCGGCCGTCGACGGCGACGATCGTGTCGGCGTCGAGGATCGGCTGCTTCAAGTCGCCCGACAACAGCAGGCCGATGTTGCTGATCACCAGCTTGCCGCGCTGGCTCGCCGTCTGAAAATCCACGCTAATGCCTCACACTGCAAGATAAGCTTTACGCACGTCTTCGTTGGCCTTGAGGTCCTCCATCGATCCGCTGTAGCGGATCTGGCCCTTCTCGATGACGTAGGCTCGGTCGGAGATCAGTGCCGCAAAGTGCATGTTCTGCTCGGACAGCAGGACGGTGAGCCCGGCGGCCTTCAGTTCGCGGATCGCGTCGGCGACCTGCTCGACGATCTTGGGGGCCAGGCCCTCCGACGGCTCGTCGAGCAGGATGACCGACGGATTACCCATCAGGGTGCGCGCGATGGTGAGCATCTGTTGCTCGCCGCCGCTGATCTGGCCGCCGCGCCGCGTGCGCATGCCCGCGAGATTCGGAAACAGCGCAAACAGGCGCTCCGGTGTCCACGGTGCGAGGCCCGATGCCGGACGGTCCTGCCGCCCTGCTTCCAGGTTCTCGAGTATGGTGAGGCTCGTAAAAACACGGCGCTCCTCCGGCACATAGCCGATCCCCTGGCGGGCGATCGCGAACGGCGGCAGGCCGGTGATGTCCTGGTCGCGCAGCGACACGGAGCCGGCCTTCGGCACGACGAGGCCGATGATCGACTTCATCAGGGTCGACTTGCCGGCTCCATTGCGGCCCAGCAGCGCGACCACCTCGCCCGCCGCGGCGTGCAGCGACACGCCGTAGAGGATCTTCGCCGCGCCGTAGTAGCTCTCGATGTTTGTGACATTCAGCATCAATGGGCTCCATACATCGTGCCACCGCCGAGATAGACGTCCTGCACCGCGCTGTTGGCCCGGATCTCCTCGGCACCGCCGCTGGCAATGATGCGCCCCCGGTTGAGGACAACGATGTGATCGGCATGGCCGAACACGACATCCATGTCGTGCTCGGTAAACAGCACGCTCAGGCCCTCGCGGCTCACCAGCGAGCGGACGAGGTCCATCAGGGCAAGCCGCTCCAGCGGCGCCATGCCGGCGGTGGGCTCGTCCATCAGCAGGATCTTGGGCCCGCTGGCCAGCGCCATGGCCAGCTCCACCCGCTTGAGGTCGCCGTAGGCAAGCGTGCCGCAAACGCGCTCGGACTGGCCGCGCATCCCGACCAGGTTCAGGAGCCGGTCGGCTTCTTCCGGCGCATAGGACGATGCGGGACTCCAGAAGCGCGCCAGGCGGCGGTCGCGCGCCAGCAGCACCATCTGCACGTTCTCCCGCACCGTCATGGACACGAAGGTCGCCGTGATCTGGAACGTCCGGGCCGTGCCCAGCCGCCAGATGTCCTGCGGCGACTTCCGGCTGACCTCGTGGCCGCCCATCGCGATGCTGCCCGAGTCGGGACGGATCTGGCCCCCCAGCATGTTGAAGCAGGTCGACTTGCCCGCCCCGTTGGGACCGATGATGGCCAGCATGTGGCCCTGCTCGAGCTCGAACGACACACCGTCGACGGCGACGACGCCGCCATAGGCCTTGCGCAGGCCGTTCACGCTGAGGATCGGCGTCGCCATCACAGCACCTCCTGTGTCGCCTTGGGCGCACGCTTGAGAGACCAGCCGCGCAGCTTCTCGAACGAGCCGCCGATGCCGTTGGGGAACAGGATCACCAGCAGGATGACGACCAGCCCCAGGATCGATCGCCAGTATTCGGTCGCACGCTGCAGTTCCGTCAGCAGCGCGTGGTAGCCCACGGCGCCGACGATCGGGCCGACCATGGTGTTGATGCCGCCCAGGATGATCATCAGCAGGCCGTCGACCGACAGTGGAATCGAAAGGCTGTCGGGGAAGACGCTGCCTTTGAAGAAGGCGAAGAGCGATCCTGCGACTCCGGCGAGCGAGCCGGCCGCAACGAAGGCCGCCCATTGCACACGCCGCACGTCGATGCCGATGGCGGCCGCCCGCAGCGGTGCATCACGACCGGCACGCAGCGCGTAGCCCAGCGGCGAGAAGGTCAGCCGCCGGATGGCGACCACGCCCGCGACCACGATGGCCAGAACCAGGTAGAGATAGACGCCCCTGTCGCGCAGCCACTCGTCGGGCCAGACCTTGAGGATGCCGTTGTCTCCGCCGGTCACGTCCGTCCATTGCCACGCGATCGACCAGAGGATCTGCGCCAGCGCCAGGGTCAGCATGGCGCGATAGACTCCGTTCAGCCTGATGCACAACCAGCCGAACAGCACGGCGCCCGCCGCCGCCGCCAGTGGCGCGCCGACCAGCGCCACCACCATCGGTACCTGGAAGTATTTGATGCCGAGCGCCGTGAAGTAAGCGCCGAGACCGAAATAGGCGGCATGCCCGAAGCTCAGGATGCCGCCGGCACCGACCAGGAAATGCAGACTCACCGCGAACAGGACGAAGATCAGCATCTCGATCACGACGGAAACCGTGTAATCGATGCGCAGGAAGGGGATCAGCAGGATCGAGGCGATCACGACCATCCACAGCCAGCGCTCGTTGGCGCCGCCCGGCCGCAGGAAATGCTCCGACGAGGGCCCCTGCTCGCGAACCTGGACTTGTAGCCGACCGGCGAGCCCATAGGGACGCACCAGCAGCACAAGCGTCATGATCAGAAAGATCAGGACCAGCGTGAACTTCGGCAGAAGCAGCGTGCCGAAGGACTGGAGGATGCCGATCAGCAGGGCGGCGAAGAAGGCGCCGACGACGCTGCCGAGGCCACCCACAACGACGACCACGAAGGCCTCGGTAAGAATGCTGAAATCCATGCCGAGGTTGGCTGCGTCGCGCGGCAGCTGCACAGCGCCGCCCAGGGCGGCGAGCCCGCTGCCCAGCATGAAGACCGAGGTGAACAACCACTTCTGATTGACACCGAGCGCGCCCAGCATCTCGCGGTCTTCGGTGCCGGCACGTACCAGCACGCCCCAGCGGGTCTTGTGGAAGGCGAGCCAGAGCAGCCCCAGGATTGCCGGGCCCAGCGCGATGACGAGCAGATTGTAGGCCGGGAAGCGAACGCCCAGGATGTCGACCGCACCGCTGAGACCCGGCACGCGCGGACCGATCAGGTCCTCGTAGCCCCAGATGTACTTGGCGGCATCCTGGATGATCAGGACGATGCCGTAGGTTGCAAGCAACTGCAGCAGCTCGGGCGCCTTGTAGAGGCGGCGGAGAATCGACATCTCCGCGAGCCCGCCGACCAGGGCGACCGCCGCGACCGCGCCTGCGATGCCGACCCAGAACAGGAACGGGTCGGAGGGGAGCAGCCCCGTCACCGTGAACGCCATGTAGGCGCCCAGCATGTAGAGCGAGCCATGGGCGAAGTTAACGATCTGCGTGACGCCGAAGATCAGCGACAGGCCCGAGGCTACGATGAACAAAGTCGACGCCGCGGTGAGACCGTTTAGCAACAGCGACAACACGATCGACGGATCGAGGAAGGACATGGCAACGCCCTGATACGGAATGTTGGCGACGGATCAGTTCTTCGGGCGCAACGCTGCGGCCTCGTCGGGTGGCGGCAGGTAGTCCTCGCCCCGCACCAGACGCCAATCGGTCATGACGCCGTTGCCGTCCTTCTTGGCAAGCTTGCCGACGAAGAACGAAATGGTCGCCTGATGGTCGGCAGCGCGATAGGTGACCGGGCCAAGCGGTCCCGGCACGGTGAGTCCGCGGAAGGCATCGGCGATCTTCTCGCCGTCGGTCGAGCCCGCGGCCTTGATGGCGCCCGCGAGAGCCATATAGGTCGTGTAGCCCAGCACCGAGCCCCAACGCGGATAGTCCTTGAACTTCGCCTCGTAGGCCTTGCGGAAGGCCATATGGTCGGCCTCGCCGAAAGTCTGCCACGGATAGCCCGTCACGACCCAACCCTCGGGTGTCTCGTCCTTGAGCGTGTCGAGATACTCAGGCTGACCGGTGAGCGCGCTAACCACGTCCTTGCCCTTGAAGAAGCCACGCGTGTTGCCTTCGCGGACGAAGCGGACGAGGTCCGTGCCGAAGGTGACGTTGAAGATGGCGTCGGGCTTGGCGGCGCTCAGGGCGTCGATGGTCGGCCCGGGATCCATCTTGCCGAGCGCCGGCCACTGCTCGCTGACCCAGGTCACATCCGGCCGCAGTGCCGAGAGCCGCTTCTTGAAGGCAGCGACGAACGAGGTGCCGTACTCGTAGTTCGGCGCGACCGTCGCCCAGCGCTTGGCCGGTAGCTTGGCAGCAGCTTCGGCCAGCATGCCGGCCTGCATCGTGGTGGACTGCGCCGTCCGGAATGTGAAGCGATTGCCCTTTTCCCAGATCACGGCGTCGCTGACGGCGATGCCGCAGACGAAGGGCACCTTGCGCTGCTGGGCGAAGTCGGCAAGGGCCAGGCAGACGCTTGAGGTGAACCCGCCGGCGAGCGCGCTCACCTTCTCCGACGAAACCAGTTCCTCGGCGTGGCGCACCGCGTCGCCCGCCTTCACGGCGTCGTCGCGATAGACGACTTCCAGACGGCGGCCGAGCACGCCGCCCGCAGCATTCACCTGCTCGAGCGCGAGTTGGGCCCCTTTGCGGTACGGCTCGGTGAACAGCGCCATGCCGCTGTAGCTGTTGATGTCGCCGATCTTGATCGGCCCTGCGGCTCCTGTCTGGGCCGAAGCCGAGGATGCCGCCGCTGCGAGCACCAGTGCCGCGATGAGAAGTTTCTTCACATTCCCCTCCCTGGTTTCTTCGAAGTTTGTATTCAACTTCTACAAAAGTGTATCCAATAATAATTACACTGCATCCACCGCCAAGTGATGTCAAACTGGATTTGACCGCTTGACCCGCGGCCGCGCGGGCCGATAGGCGGAAGGGTGCTGTGGCAAAGGACTGAAATGCGCAAAGCGTCTGACGCGAAGCTCGTCCATGAGCTTGCCGAGAAGATTTATTCCAAGATCGTTGCCGGAGATTTCGGCCCGGGGCGGCCGTTGCGTCAGGAGGCGCTAGCGCAGGAATTCGAAGTCAGCCGCACGCCCATACGCGAGGCCCTACGGCAACTTGAAGCCAAAGGCATTATTTCGCATGCGCGCGGGCACAGCGCGGTCGTCCGCACGCCTTCTTCACGCGAGATCCGCGAGAAGTACCAGATCCGTGCAGAACTTGAGGGGTTGGCCGCCCAACTGGCGGCGAAGTGGATTACCGACGACCAGCTGCAAGCGCTGAAAGACACGCATTTGCGCTTCGCGCGCGCCGTGAAGGGGCTGAGCGTCGAACGCGGCGGCAACCGCCGCTCCGCCAAGGGTACGTCGGACGTGCTGTCGAACCCAGCCAAGGAATGGGTCGAGACCAACGCAGCCTTCCATTCCACCATTCATGCAGCGTCCAACAATCTCTCGCTGCGCCGTCACATCGAAGATCTCAACCTCGGCTACATCCGCAACGTAATGCTGACCTCGGTACTGGGCATGGATCTACACCGGATGGAGCGCAACATCCGTCACCACCAGGCAATCCTGGATGCGCTCTCCGAGCGAGATCCGATTCAGTCGCGGCGCGCCATGGCCGAGCACATCATCGAATCGGGCGAGTTCCTGGTGGCATGGTTCGAGAACCACGGCATGGGAGAACATGCCGGGCCGTGACGAACGAACCCGCCCGGACGTGCGAAGCCGCTACGCCCACCATCCCTTCCGAACAACCGGATCGGCGTCCATATCGGCCACTCTGAACGTCCGGTACAAGATTCTCACTGAAAGTCAGACATCTCGTATAGAGGCCGGATTTCGATCTCGCTGGGCCCCGGCATCGGATTGGGACAGCGCTTCACCCAGGCGACCGCCTCATCCATGTCCTTGACGTCCCAGAGCCAGAATCCGGCGACCAGTTCGCGGGTTTGAGAGAACGGCCCGTCGATGACGGTTCGGCCGGAACCATCGAATGCAATGCGCTTGCCTTCGGAGGAGGGTCTGAGGCCTTCGCCGGCCCGCATGATGCCGGCCTTGACCAGCTCCTCGTTGAATTTGCCCATCGCCTCGAGCATCGCGAGGGACTCCGGCGTGGAGGAAAAGCCCTTTTCGCTGTCCTCGGTCGCCTTCACGAGCACCATCACACGCATCGACTGACTCCTCGTTCAAGCCGGCCTCATCGCGCCGGCATCGGAACGACGAACCGCCATCATGAAAGTCGACATCACGCCCCGGAATTTTTCAAAGGCCGAGGTGCCCTTCAACGAGCGTCAAGTGTCGCACGCACGCCTCTCGACCATCGCGACGATCGTTTCAAAGAGCTCGTTCTTTGCCTCTTCGGCCGTTATCTCGCCGGTCGCGGCGGCATGGCACAGGGCTTCGGACGCGCCGAACATCGCCCAAAGACCGGCAGGCGCGATAACGCCGTCCTTTGCGAATGCCGTCAGTGCGACCCGGCATTTCTCCATGATGGCCACTTCGCACTCGCGCTTGATCTT
This sequence comes from Reyranella massiliensis 521, assembly GCF_000312425.1. Classification (GTDB taxonomy): domain Bacteria; phylum Pseudomonadota; class Alphaproteobacteria; order Reyranellales; family Reyranellaceae; genus Reyranella; species Reyranella massiliensis. The sequence goes on from NZ_HE997181.1 coordinate 3,919,196, forward strand.
CTCGAGCTCCGGTGAGCTGGCGAGGGCGGCGATCACACCGGGGATCTCGCGGCCCTGAAGAAGCACGCAATCGACACAGGACGATGCGATGACCGACGCCCGGCCCCGCAGAGTCGGTTCGCTTGCCTGGATCGCGGCGTCCATCAACGCCGTCTGACGCGTGTCGTACTCCTGGTAAAGCGCTGCCAGCAGCCCCGGGCGCGTGACGAAATGATCGTAAACCACTGGCTTCGTGACGCCCGCCTGTTCGGCAAGTCGTCCCAGCGTCAGGGCTTCGGTGCCCTCTTCCCGGACCAGCCGCCAAGCAACGTCCAGCAGTTGGCGATGCCTCTCTTCGCGCGAAAGGCGGCGACGCGGCATCGGAGTAGAAGTTTTAGGCGCGGTGCTTGACACTACAATATACCAAAGGTAACTTACTAAAAGTATACAGAAATTACCCTTTCTGTGCAACGAGTTGGAAGGAGCCTGCCATGCACGCACTTGTCGTCGTCGCTCATCCCGACCCAAAATCCCTGAGCCGCAGCGTCGCGACCCAAGTTGCCGAGGGCATCTCCGAGGCCGGGACCGGGCACTCCTTCGAGATCGCCGACCTGACGGCGGAAGCCTTCGACCCCAGGTTCAGCACGGCCGACTTCGCCGCCTATCATAAGGATACGCCGCCTCCCGCCGACGTCATCGCCGAGCAAGAACGGATCGACCGCGCCACTGACCTGGTGCTGGTCTATCCGGTCTACTGGTGGTCTATGCCGGCCATCCTCAAGGGGTGGATCGATCGCGTCTTCAGCAACGGCTGGGCCTACGATGCCGCTCCGGAGGGCAAGGTGGCGAAAAGGCTTCGCCGCCTCCGTGTTCATCTGGTCGGTGTCGCCGGCACCGACGCTGGGACCTTCGAGCGGCATGGCTATTCCGGCGCGATGAAAACCCAAATCGATCATGGAATCTTCGACTATTGCGGCGCCCCGGTCGCAACGTCGGAGTTCCTCTTCGAATCGGAAACGCGGGATCCGGTTCCTCTTCTGGAGGCCGCCCGCACGATCGGCCGCAATCTTTTCAACGGCTCGGGACAGTCCGAAGCTGCGTGAGGAAGCAGTTGCGTCTTGCCCCATCGGGAAGCCCCCGAAAATGTCACAGATTTGGCCCATCGGGGCGCAATACGACGCCCCGGCCGGTTGATGCGACAATCCCAGGAGGTTGTTGACACAGCCCGCTCGGGTGTCCGACAAAAAGACCGAACGAGCGTTCCTGTACCCAGCGTAAGTCTGACTCCGAGTTCGCAAACAAATCGCCTTGCCATAGGAAGATGCCCGACGGTTCTTCAACGACTGCGCCAAAGTCTCCTCGGATTATCGAGGCCGAAAAGCTCGATCAGATCACGACGGCGCCATTCGTTCCCAAAGCCGACCGCCGTGCCGAACTGGATTTTGCGGGCTTCGCGACGACCGAGACGTGCGAACTGAGCTGCGTCTTCTGTCATTTCAATGGTCCGAACGCGACCAAGAAGGCGAAGACGCTGGCGCCGGAGCTGATCGAGAAGGGCCTGCGCGACATTCCTGCCGGTCAGAAGGTCCACTTCGCCGCCACCGGCGACTTCTTCCAGGACCCGCACGCTCTCGATCATGTGCACAAGGCCGTCGAACTCGGCCATCCCGTCAATGTGCTGAGCCATGGCCAGTCGATGCCGCCGGAACGGCTCGAGAAGATGCTCGCCATGGGCGTTCGCGAGTTCCGCTTCAGCGTCGACCATATCGAGCCGCGCGCCTACGCCAAGATCCGCCGCGGCGGCGATCTCGAGCGCGTGCTGGAAACCATTGCCTACCTGAAGGCGCGCAAGGAGCAGATCCCCGAGATCAATGTCGAAGTGAACTGCATTCTGATCGGAGACACGCGCGCCCGGCTGGAAGAGTTCGCCGAGTTCTGGTCGACCCGCGTCGACGCCGTCCACTTCCACGCCGAATATTACGACGTCCTGAAGTTCCGGAACCTCTTCTTCGTGCCGGAGAAGCGCAACGACTGCCACATCCAGCTCTACGTCCTGCCGTCCGGGCAGATCACACCGTGTTGTGCGATGATGGTGCAGTCGCACGAAGCCGATACGTCGTGGCTGCCCAATATCGCCGATACTTCGCTGCAGGAAGCCTACGACCGGCTCTGCGACATGTACGAAGACCCCAACAGCGACCTCGGCAAGGTCTGCGCGAAGTGCCAGTGGTGGGTCATGTGGTCGGACACCAAGGACGGCGACAGTCCCTATATGAGAACCGTGAGGTTCGACCAGCCGCCACCGCCGCCCGAAGAGCCTCCCCCGCCGCCGTCGAAGCACTGGCTGGCCGAACTACTGACGCCCTTCCGCCGTTCCTGAAGGCAGGCGCCGCTTCATCCAAATGAAGAATAGATTGAGGTGATTTGTGGATGTACTAGCGGCCCATCGGGAGAAGTGGCGCGAAGTGCCCGGCGGTGACGACACCGACGGCCGGCGTTACAGCAGCGATCTCCTGAAGCTTCCCGATGCCGAGCTGCTGTCGTTCTGGGATGGCATGGCTGCCAATAGAGCTTCGGGCGTGATCGGCTGGATTGGACCACTCTATCGCGACTTCGTTAAGGGCCGGCGGGTGCTCGAACTGGGGTCCGGTCTTGGCCTGGACGGTCTGCGCTTTGCGAGTCAGGGTGCGCAGTGGACCTTCGCCGACATCGCTTCCGACAATCTCGCGATGATCGAACGGATCGCCGCGTTGAAGGGGCTAAAGGTCACGACGCACCTCATCGGCCCCGATCTCTCCTTCGACAAGCTCGACAGCCAGTTCGATGCCGTCCTCGCCTGCGGCTCTGTTCATCACGTGCCGTTCGATGTCGCCCGCCAGGAATGCCTCAACGTCCTGAAGAAGCTGAAGCTCGGCGGCCGCTGGCTCGAACTCGTCTATCCCAAGGAGCGTTGGGAGAAAGCAGGATCGCCGTCCTTCGAACAATGGGCCAAGATGACCGACGGTGATCGTACACCCTGGGCCGAATGGTACGATGCGGACAAGGTCCGCGCGCGCCTGGCCCCCGCCCGGCTCAGGACGATCCTCGACTTCGGTTTCGCTTCCGACAATTATCGCTGGCTGGATTTCGAGTACGTCGCGGCGGCATGACTGCGGCAACCAGCGTGGCCAGATCCTGACGGGCGCATAAAAAGATAAACGCACACCGGCACGAGCGTGCCATTGCGATGTATTGCCGACGGCACCTCGAAGCGCTGCGACCGTCGAACGGCCTTCGACATTCGACGCTTGGCTTAATCTATAGTGCGCAGCTTCACACGGGGTGTACATGCTTGCCGTCGAACTGGCTATTGTCGCTGGATTGATCGTCGTCAATGGCCTTCTCGCGATGTCGGAGCTGGCGCTGGTTTCGGCCAGACGGCCATTGCTGGAACAGATGATGCGCGCGGGATCGCGGGGAGCAGGCGTCGCACTCGATCTCATGCGCGAGCCGGGGCGAATGCTGTCGGCGGTTCAGATCGGCATCACGCTCGTCGGCATTGTCGCGGGCGCCTTCAGCGGCGCCACGATCGCCGAACGCGGCGACGCCTGGCTCGAAAGCCAGAACGTGCCGACCCGCATTGCCGAACCCGTGGCCTACGTCGCGGTCGTCGTGGCCATAACGTATCTTTCGGTCGTGCTGGGCGAGCTGGTGCCAAAGCAGATCGGCATGCGCAACGCCGAGCAGGTTGCGGCAATCGTCGCGCGCCCCATGCAAATCCTGGCAAGAGGCGCCGCGCCGGTCGTGATCCTGCTCGACGTATCGGCGCGCTTCGGATTGCGCCTGCTCGGCCAGAGCCGTCCGCGCGATGCGGGCGTCACCGACGAAGAAATCAAGACGATGATCGAAGAGGCCGAGCGGTCGGGCGTCGTCGAGCCGGAGGAACGGTCGATGATCTCGCGCGTCATGCGGCTCGCCGACCGTTCGGTGCGCGGCGTGATGACTCCGCGGCCGGACATCGAATGGCTCGACCTGCAGGACGACGACGCAACGATTCGCCAGGCAATCCGAGCGGCCCGCCATGCCCGCATCCTGGCGGCAAATGGCGATATCGACGAGGTCGTAGGCGCGATCCCCGTGCGCGCCGCCTTGGTCGCGTTGATGGACGGCGGCGTCGACGCCGTGCGCTTGCTCGTGCAACCCGTTCCCGCGGTCAGCGACCGTTTGGGCGCAATCGACGTCATCGAGCAACTACGCCAGTCGCCGCTCAACCTCGTGATTGTCGTCGACGAACACGGCAGCATCGAGGGCATCGTTTCCGAAGGCGATATTCTGAAGACGGTCGTCGCGGACATCGAGGAACGCGAGGAGCCGCATTTCACGACGCGCGACGACGGTTCGCTGTTGATCGACGGTAGCTGCCCGGTCGACGAGTTCGGCGAGCGACTCGGCATTCTCGTGCCGGCTGATCATAGCTACCATACAGTCGCGGGCTTCGTTCTCGACCGCATGAAACGCCTGCCCCGAATCGGCGAATCGTTCAACTACGGCTTGTGGCGCTTCGAAGTCGTCGACATCGACGGCACGCGCATCGACAAGCTTCTGGCGACACCGCAGCCGACCCTGCATCGCAGGGCCTAGAGCCGCAGCACCCACGCCTCGACGCTGCCCTTGCCCTTGACCTCGATGGCGCCGCGCGACTCGAAAGTGAACTTGTCCTTTAGCGCTTCGTAGACGGGGCGCGTCACCTGGATCGAGTCCGGTATGCCGCCGGACTCCATGCGGCTCGCCAGATTCACCGTGTCGCCCCAGAGATCGTAGATGTACTTGCTCTTGCCGATGACGCCGGCGACGACCGGGCCGCTGTTGATGCCGACGCGCAGCCGCATGCTCACGCCGTGCTCCAGGGCATGCTCGCGCGTGATGTGGACCATGCGGATGGCCATGCGCAGCATGCGTTCGGCATGGTCGGCAACCGGCACCGGCAGGCCGCAGACCGCCATATAGGCATCGCCCACCGTCTTGATCTTCTCGATGCCGATCTCGCCCGCCGCCATGTCGAAGCGCGTGAACAGACCGTTCAGCAGGGCGACCACTTCCGCCGGCGGCATTTCCGAGGACAGGGCGGTGAAGCCGACCAAGTCGGCGAAGGCCACCGACACTTCGGCGAAACCGTCGGCGATGCCCTGTTCGCCATCGCGCAGGCGATTGGCGATGGGTGCCGGCAGCACGTTCAGCAGCAGTTCCTCGTTCTCGCGGTTCTTGGCTTCGATGAGCTGGTTCTTCTCGTGCAGCTCGTCGACCATGCCGTTGAAGGCAAGACAGAGCTGGCCGATCTCGTCGCGCGAGCGCACCGGCACATGGGCGCCGTAGTCCCCGGCGGCGAAGCGCCGGACACCCGCCGTCAGATCGCGCAGCGGGCCCAGCAGCGACCGCGACAGCCAGGCGGCCGTGATCAGCAGCACCACGAACGCGACCACGCCTACCATCATGAGGGCGCGTTCCAACCGATAGATCGGTGCGAAGGCCTCGGCGCTGTCGATCTTGACGACCAGCGCCCAGTTCACGCCGCCGATCTTGACCGGCCCCCAAGAGGCCAGGGTTGGAATGCCGCGATAGCCGATGATCTCTCCGACGCCCTCGACGCCCCCGATCGCGGCGCGCGTAGCCGCGGTATCGGCGTGCTGATGCAGGATCGGCGTTCCGTACCGTCGGATGTTGGCGATATCCTCGTCTGAAGCGCCGCCGGCCTTCAGCTCCGAGAAGTAGACGTCGCGCCTTTCGAAGAAGTTGCGGCCATTCGATCGAACCAGGAAGTCGGGCCCGACCAGATAGGCTTCTCCGGTGGCGCCAAATCCTTCGTGGCGCCAGCGCCGCCCGCCCGTGACGATGTCGTCGAGCTCGTTGATTGAAAGTTCCGCCACCAGCACGCCGATGACCGCGCCCTGGTCGATGACCGGAGCCGCGATGAAAGCCGCGGGTGTGCCGTCCGCCGGCAGGTAGGGCGCGAAATCGTCCAGACAGGTGGCCGACGGATCGGGAGATTGAGCGCAGCGGGCCGCAGCCGACGCAATGTTGGAATTGCGATAGGGGCCGGCCAGCAGAGACGTTGCGAAGTCGCCCTCCTTGTCGACGCTGTAGATGATCCGGCCAGTGCGCGGATCGACCATCAGGAAGTCGAAGAAACCCAGCGTTTCCGCTGCCGTGCGCATCAACGGGTGATAGGCTGCGTGCACTTTGCTGTAGGCGCTGCCGTCGCCGGCATCGTCCATCAGCTTGCGCCGCGCTGCGGGATGCGGATTGTCGACGATGTACGACTTCTGCAGGAAATATGGCGCCGCGCCGACAGGCAGGAAATCGTCGACCGGCACGTCCTTGTTCAGGACACGCCGCAGCATCGGCATGTATTCGTCATTGTACCAGCCCAGCACCTTCTGCCGGGTTTCTTCAGGCACTTCGCGCCGATCCAGCTCGTCGACGGTGTCGCGGAAGCCCTTCATCGCATCCACAACCATCTTCGAGGCGGCGAGCAGCCGCATCTCGCTGCGCACCGTTCGGAAATATGCCTCGACCTGATTCGCCTTGGTTTCCCGCGCCGAAGTGAGCTGGTCGAAGATGACCTTCTCCAGCGCTTCCCGGGCTCGGATGTAGCCCAGGACGCTGGTGATCACGACCGCCACGACGCCCAGCAGCAGCAGGACGGCGAACAACTTGGCCGCCAGTCCCCAGCGCGCTGGACGCGCCTCGGCGACGGCGGCACTCACGACCGATCTCTAGCCCTTCTTGGCACCGTAGGTGCCACCCGAGTTGATGGCGCGAATTTCGGCAGCGGTCTTGGCCTTACGCATCTTCTCGAGTTTATCGGCCTCGTCGGCCAGCATCGCCTGGGCGTTCTTGAGTACCGCACGGGCATGCTGCGCCGGGAACTTCACGGCGCCGTTCTCGTCCATGTGGATCAGCTCGCCCGGCGCCACGTCCATGCCGCCGACCGAGACCGGCGCATTGACGGACTGCACGGCCATCTCGCCATGGCCGGCCGTGACGCCCCCCAGCAGCATCTGGAACTTCATGCGACGGATCGCGTCGACGTCGCGCGACGGGCCATTGGAAAGCAGGCCGACGCAGCCCACGGCCTGCATGGAGGTCGCCATCATCTCGCCAGCGAGGCCTGCCTTGTTCATCAGCTCGGGCGGCCACTTCTGCTGGATGACCAGGATCGTCGGCTTCTTCATCGCGTCGAGCGCATCGACCACGTCCATGAAGGAGAGCCGACCGGAATAGTTGGGATCGGGCAGGCCATAAACACAGGTCACGGCATGGCCGATGATGGCACCCATCTCGGGATACATGCAGCGGATGGAGGTGTCGGTGTACCAGTTCTCGGTCCACGGGTTGTAGAGGCCGAGGCAGAGAGGATTCTTCGGATAGGTCGCGACGACATTGGTGATGGTCGGCGTGTCGATCTTGCGCAGTTCGGCGAAAAGCTGGTCGTCGGAAAGCTCGGTCATATCGGATACTTCCTCTTGTTGGCCGCTTCGTTCTTGGCCCGAATGGCGCTCGCGGGCAAGACCTGTGCCGCCTGCGCAATCATGGCACGAAAATCATGAACACGAAGGTTGCGAACAGGATCAAATGGACGAAGCCCGGCAGGATGTTGGTCCGGCCGCCACCGAAGGTGACGAGGCTGACGCCGAACGTGAGCACCAGAAGCACGGTGTCGACCAGATCGATGCCGAGTTCGAGAGGCTGCTCCAGGACGATGGCCAGGGCGCTGACGGCCGGGATGGTGAGGCCGATGGTGGCGAGCGAGGAGCCCAGTGCCAGGTTGAGGCTCTTCTGCAGCTCGTTCCGCCGCGCCGACCGTAGCGCCGCCAATGTCTCCGGCAGAAGGACCAGCAGCGCCACCAAAAGGCCAATCACCTCGATCGGCGCTCCGACGGCGGCGACCGTCCCCTCGATCGATCCCGAGATGCCCTTCGCCAGCAGGACCACGGCAGTCAGGGCAATCAGCAGCAAGACGACACTCTCCCAGACCTGTCGCGTGCCGGGAGTTCCATGGCTCGTGTCGTCTTCGTCGTCGCCCGAATCGGAGAGGAAGTAGTCGCGGTGACGGATGGTCTGGACATAGAGGAAGACGCCGTAGAGGACGAGCGTCGCCAGGGCGACGAAGCCGAGCTGCGTCGGCGTGTAGAGCGGCCCTGGCGCGCTGGTCGTATAGGTGGGCAGGATCAGGGTCAGGGTTGCGAGCGGCATCAGCACCACAAGGTAGGCACCCGCCCCCGGCAGCCGGAACCCCTGCTCGCCATAACGGAAACCACCGACGATCAGGCAGATGCCGACGACGCCGTTGCATACCACCATGATCACCGAGAAGACTGTTTCACGTGCAAGAGACGGGCTGCCGTCTCCGGCCAGCATGATCGAAAGGATGAGCGCGACCTCGATCACGGTGACGGCCACTGTCAGCACGAGGGTGCCGTAGGGCTCGCCGGTACGATGCGCGATTACATCGGCATGGTGGACCGATGCGAACACCGTCGCGGCCAATGCAATGAACTCGATCAAGGGAGGTACTGTGGCGAGGCTCGCCGGCAGGCCGGCCCCCACGTTCAGAAGCGACACGAACACTGCCACCACGAGGCCGGCCGGCGGCACAAGCCGCCACAGTAGACGCCGTCGCGTGGCTGTCATCGCGTTCCCTCTCCTTTGCGCCGATACCGACGTCTCCTGACGTATAGAGGGGCATCAGAGCTGGATCGAGCCGTTGTTCATGGCCCGGAGGGCAATCACCTCAGCGCGAGCTGGCCGCGCGTCGCCGTCTCCACCATTCCGCGAACTCACCCACCACGCCCTTGCGGAAGGCCAGCACGATCACGACGAAGATGGCGCCCTGGATGACCAGTACGAACTGGCCGAAGCCCGCCAGATAGTTCTGCATCGTGACGATGATGAAGGCGCCGACCACCGGCCCGATGATGGTGCCGAGGCCGCCAACCAGCGCCATCAGCACGACCTCGCCCGAGGTCGAAGCGGCAACGTCGGTCAGCGTGGCGAACTGCTGCACCATCGCTTTGGTGGCGCCCGCCAACCCGGCCAGCGCCGCCGAGAGGACGAAGGCCAGCAGTTTGTAGCGGTCGGCCTCGTAGCCCAGCGACACGGCACGCTGTTCGTTGTCGCGGATCGCCTTCAGCACCTGGCCGAACGGCGAATGGATAAAGCGGTAGATTGCGCCATAGCCAAACAGGAAGATCGCCAGCACGACGTAGTAGAGGACGAGGTCGTCCTTGGTTGGGATCAAGCCGAACAATGGCTTGCGCGGAATGCCCTGCAGCCCGTCCTCACCGCCCGTGAACGGCGCCTGCACGCAGAAGAAGTAGACCATCTGTGCAAAGGCCAGCGTGATCATCGCGAAGTAGATGCCCTGTCGCCGGATGGCCAGTGCGCCGGTCACCAGACCGAGTGCTGCCGCACCAAGCACGCCGGCGAGCAGTCCGACTTCTGGCGACATGTCCCAAGCCTTGACGACATGGCCGTAGAAGTAGCCCGCCATGCCGAAGAACATGGCATGGCCGAAGCTCATGAGGCCGGCATAGCCCAGCAGCAGATTGAAGGCGCACGCGAACAAGGCGAAGCACAGCGCCTTCATCAGGAAGACGGGATAGGCGATCGCCGGCGCGACCAGCGCCAGGATGATCAGGATGGCGTAACCGACGCGCTGCGAGGTCATTTGGTCTGCCCGAAAAGGCCGGCCGGCTTGACCAGCAGAACGATCGCCATGACGACGAAGATCACCGTGTTGGAGGCCGGTGGATAGAAGACCTTGGTCAGGCCCTCGATCATGCCGAGCCCGAAGCCCGTGACGATCGACCCCATGATCGAGCCCATGCCGCCGATCACGACGACAGCGAAAACCACGAGCACGAGGTTGGTGCCCATCAGCGCCGAGACCTGCTGGATGGGTGCGGCGAGCACGCCCGCCAGGGCCGCGAGCGCAACGCCCAGGCCGTAGGTCAGGGTGATCAGGCGCGGCACGTTGATGCCGAAGGCGCGCACCAGCGTCGGATTCTCGGTCGCAGCGCGCAGGTAGGCGCCGAGCTTGGTGCGCTCGATCCCGTACCAGGTGGCGAGGCAGATCACGAGCGCCGCCAGGACGACGAAGCCGCGATAGGTCGGCAGGAACATGAAGCCGAGATTGTAGCCGCCCGGGATCGGGTTGGGGTAAGGCGCGCCCGACGATCCCCACTGAAGCTGGAACAATCCCTCGATGACCAGCGCCATGCCGAAGGTCAGCAGGAAGCCGTAGAGATGGTCGAGATGGTAGATCCGTTTCAGCAGCAGCTTCTCGAGCACGATGCCGATCAGGCCGACGATCACCGGCGCCAGCACTAGCGAGGCCCAGAACGGCACATCGAGGTAGCCGAGCAGCAGCCACGCGGCGAAGGCGCCCATCATGTACTGGGCGCCGTGCGTGAAGTTGATGACGTTCAGCATGCCGAAGATCACGGCAAGGCCGAGACTGAGCATGGCGTAGAAGGCGCCGTTGATCAGGCCGAGCAGGAGCTGGCCGAACAGTGCCTGGGGCGGAATGCCGAGAAGTTCGAACATGAAGTCCCTACACTCCCAGATAGGCTTGCAGCTTGCCGATGCTCTGCTGGACGTCGCTGGCGACGACCGTGTCGACGACGCGGCCGTCCTCCATCACGTAATGGCGATCGGCGATGGTGGCGGCGAAGTGGAAGTTCTGCTCGACCAGCAGGATCGTGAATCCCCGCGTCTTGAGCTGGCGGATAATCTCGCCGATGCGCTGGACAATCACGGGCGCCAGGCCTTCCGTCGGCTCATCGAGCAGCAGGAGGTCGGCACCGGTCCTGAGGATGCGGCCAATGGCCAGCATCTGCTGCTCGCCACCCGACAGCTTGGTGCCCTGGCTGCGCCGCCGCTCCAGGAGGTTCGGGAAGAGCGTGTAGATTTCCTCGATGCTCAGGCCGCCCGGCTTCACGACAGGCGGCAAGCTCAAGTTCTCGTCGACGTTCAGGCTCGAGAAGATGCCGCGCTCCTCGGGGCAATAGGCGATGCCGCGACGCGCGATCTTGTCGGAGGGCAGGCCCACCGTCTCCTGGCCCTCGAAGACGATGGAGCCCGTGCGCTTCTCCACGATCCCCATGATGGACTTCAGCGTCGTGGTCTTGCCGGCACCGTTGCGGCCCAGCAGGGTCACGAGTTCGCCACGGCCGATCTGGAAATCGACGCCGTGCAGGATGTGCGATTCGCCGTACCAGGATTGCAGGCCGGCGACCTTGAGAAGTGTCTCAGCCATGACCGGTACCAACGTAAGCCTCGACCACGGCCGGGTCCTTCGAGACCGAGGCATAAGGTCCCTCGGCCAGCACTTCACCGCGCGCCAGCACGGTGATGGTGTCGGAAAGATCGGCAACCACGGACATGTTGTGCTCTACCATCAGGACGGTGCGGTCTTTCGCGACGGTTCTGATCAGGGCGGCGATACGCTTGATGTCCTCCTGACCGAGGCCGGCCATCGGCTCGTCGAGCAGCATCATCTCGGGCTCGAGCGCCAACGTCGTGGCGATCTCGAGCGCGCGCTTGCGACCATAGGGCAGCTCAACGGCCGGCAGTTCGGCGAAGGCGCTGAGGCCCACCGCTTCGACCAGTTCGAGAGCGCGCTGATCAAGCTTGTTCAAAACACGCTCGGAACGCCAGAAATGGAAAGAATTGCCGAGCTTGCGTTGCAGGGCGACGCGAACGTTCTCGCGCACCGACAGGTGGGGGAACACCGCGGAAATCTGGAACGACCTTGCCAGCCCCATCCGCGCGATCGCCGCCGGTGAGCTGCCGGTAATGTTCCGTCCGTTGAAGTGGATCTGCCCCGCCGTCGGGGACAGGAAGTGCGTCAGAAGATTGAAACAAGTGGTCTTGCCCGCGCCATTCGGTCCGATGAGCGCGTGGATCGTATGGCGACGCACGCGCAGACGGACATTCTTGACGGCAACAAAGCCCTTGAATTCTTTAGTGAGACCTTCGGCCTCTAGTATTGTTTCTTCTTTCACCCTGCCTCCCGTTAAGCTGCCTATAACACGGAATTGGCACGGCCTGTCCAGCGGCCGCCGGGTTGTCCAAACCCCAGAATGATCACCACGCCCCCCGCCGCCGGCGTGCTAGGCAGGTATACGGGTGAGGGATCAACCAGAGCGATGGACAACCTTGTCGCGCGCAAGCGCGAGATTGCCTCTCTGCCGACACCGGCAGGCGAGGTTGCAGTGGGACTGCTGACGGCGGATACGTCGCTCGCGAGACTCTCCGTCGCAGCGGCGCTTCCGGTCGTTGTCGCGACCTGGATGCTGCTGTCGCCCGACCGGCTGCTGTCGCGCGAGATGAGCTGGGATCTCCTGTTCAATCTTTCGGGGGCCTGGCATCTGCACTACGGCCACGTAGCGCATGTCGACTTCCACGATCCGGTCGGCGAGTTGAACTTCTTCCTGACAACCCTGGGATTTGCCATCGCCGGACCGACGCCACACGCCTTTTTGGTCGGCGTAACCATCATCACGTACTTCCTCTTCACAACCGCTGTGATCGTTGCATGGCGACGCCTGCCGCTGTTGCCGGCAGCAATCTTCGTCGTCTTCGTGTGTTTTCTCGCCCTGAGGCCGACGAACATCGGCGACCTGCCGACCGCCTATTCCTTTGCGATGTCGTACAATCGTTACGGGTGGTCCGCGGTCGCCATTCTAACCTTGCTCCTCTTCGTGCCGCCGCGCGCGGGAGGGGGCGGCGACTGGATCGAAGCTATCGCCGCCGGCTTGCTGCTGATCGCAATCTACTACCTCAAGGTGACTTATTTCGCGGTCGGAATCGGCGCCGTCGGCTTCGCCCTTCTGGTTTCTCCGCACATTCGCGGCCAATGGCGGATCTGGCTGACAGTCGCAGGCGTGGCGGCGCTGAATGCGGTCGCGCCGTACAATTATGCTTATCTGGCCGATGTCCTGGGAGCCGTTCAGGCAGGCGGCGTCCGCGACAGTCTCGGAAACCATCTGACGAACTTCTTCGCCTATGCCGACAGCTACGCCGCCTACATCGTGGCCTTCATCGTTGCAGTCTGGATGTGGTGGAACGGCCGCGCGCCACCGCAGCTTCCCCTTGCGACGGCCTTCCTTCTGGCGGCCGGTACCTTCCTGCTGTCGCAAAACGCTCAGCCACATGGGATGCCGCTCGCCATCGTGATTGCTTTTCTCTTCGTCGATCAACTCCGCCAGTTGCGGGCAGCGCCTCTGCTCCTCGCGGCACTTCTGGTCTTCCCCTTGCTATCGATCGGCACTTCGGCCCTCAGTCTGGCAGCCTACCATCTCAAGACAGGCTGCGAGCAATGCCTGCTCGTTGTCGACGACACCAACCTCCGCGGATTGGCCGTGCCCGCCGAGCGCCGGGGGTTGCTGGCGGCCTTTGCGGCGGGCGACACGAAGGAGCCGCTGCTCAATCAATCCCGGGCGGTCCAGCCACGCTACGAACTCTCGCAATACGAGTATATCGAAACGATCATGGAGGCCGCTGCGTTGCTGGCCGGTCCTCACTACCAGCCGGGGGGCATCGTCGTCCTCGATCAGGTCAATCCTCTGCCCTTCATGCTCGGCTGGCGCCCCGCGCGCGGCGAGACCTTGTGGTCCGGCGCTGGCATGCCGATGCAATCGCCCGACACCTTGTTCGCCGACGTCGATCATGTGTTGATCCCGAAGTTCTCGAGCTACAGTCCGGGAACTGCCGCGGCGCGCGCCAAGTATGGTGCCTATCTCGCGGATCATTTTCCTGTTCGTCGGGAGACGCAGAGCTGGATCGTGGTCAGTCGCGTGCCTGCGATACTTCCCCCCTGAGCATCGTCTGCGACATCGACGCGGCAGGCTAGCGCGCTCGTTGGACCGACGCTAAGGTTTTGGCCTTCTGCGGGGAGACCGCATCAGGGAGGAATGAAGACAATGCGTTTTGGAAAAACCATCCGGTATGCCGGCGTGGTAACGGCGGCCATTGCCGCGACCGTTGCCGGCCTCGTTGCCGTCGCGCAGGCCCAGGCGCCTGCTCCCCTCAAGATCGGCGTGATGGAAGGCTTCTCCGGCGTCTATGGCGATCTCACACAGGGTGAAGTCGAAGCCATGCAGATGGCGATCGACGATTTCGGCGGCAAGGTCCTCGGCCGGCCAATCGAGATTCTGCAGGCCGATCATCAGACCAAGCCCGACGTCGGCGCGGCGATTGCCCGCAAATGGTACGATGTCGATGGTGTGAAGATGATCACTGGCATCGGCACCTCCTCGGTGGCGCTGGCCGTGCGCAAGATTGCCCAGGAAAAGGGCATGATCGACATCAACACCGGCGCTGCCTCGGCCGACCTCACCGGACCGTCCTGCTCGGAGACCGGCGCACACTGGGTGTACGACACCTACTCGCTGGCCAAGGTGACCGGCGGCGCGGTCGTGAAGGACGGCGGCGACTCCTGGTACTTCCTGACCGCCGACTACGCCTTCGGTCACGCCCTGGAGCGCGACGTGACGGCAGTCGTGCAGGCGGCGGGCGGCAAGGTGCTCGGCGGCGTCAGGCATCCACTCAGCACACAGGACTTCTCCTCATTCCTGCTGCAGGCCCAGGCTTCCAAGGCCAAGGTCATCGGCCTCGCCAATGCCGGCCAGGATACGATCAACTCGATCAAGCAGGCCGGTGAGTTCGGCATCACCAAGGGTGGCCAGCGCCTGGCCGGCCTCCTCGTCTTCTCGACCGACGTCGCGGCACTCACCCTGCCGGTCGCGCAAGGCTTGGTGCTCACCGAGTCGTTCTACTGGGATCTCAACGACGAGACCCGCGCCTGGACCAAGCGCTTCCGCGCCAAGAAGGACAAGATCCCCAGCATGCTGACGGTCGGCGTCTACAGCTCGACGCTGCACTACCTCAAGGCCGTGCAGGCCGCCGGCACCGACGATGCGAAGGCCGTGATGGCGAAGATGCGGGAGATCCCGGTCAACGACGTCATGACCAAGAACGGCAAGCTGCGCGAGGACGGCCGCCTGGAGCGCGACATGTACCTGTTCCAGGTCAAGACGCCGGCAGAGTCCAAGAGCAAGGACGACATCTACAAGCTGATCGCGACCGTGCCGGGCAGCGAAGCCTATCGCCCGATGAAGGACGGCAAGTGCCCGTTCGTGAAGAGCTGATCGTCTGAATGACGAGACGAAAGGGGCGCCCCTTCGGGCGCCCCTTTTTCTTTGCGCAATGCATGACGCAAGAGTCATTTCCTTGACGGGCGTTCTGCCGTCACGTCTGATGAGCCAAGCTCGATGAACTCGGGCAGTGTCGGGAGTAACGCTACGTGACAGTTCAGGACCGGCCCCTCAAGGGCGCCTGGGGCATCACCGCCCTCGTCTTCCTCTTCATGCTGATCAACTTCGCCGACAAGGTCGTCGTCGGCCTGGCCGCCAAGCCGATCATGGAAGAGCTGAAGCTCACGCCGGATCAGTTTGGCTTGCTGGGTTCCTCGTTCTTCTTCCTGTTCGCCGTTGCCGGCGTGCTGGGCGGCTTCCTCGCCAACCGCGTCCAGACGCGCCACATGTTGTTCGGCATGGCGATCGTCTGGTCGCTCGTGCAATTCCCGATCATGATGAGCGCGACGTTCCAGACCTTGCTGGTCTGCCGCATCCTGCTCGGCGCTGGCGAAGGTCCGGCCGGTCCGGTCGCCGTCCATGCGCTCTACAAATGGTTTCCCGATTCGCTGCGTGGCGTGCCGACCGCCATCGTGGCCCAAGGCTCGGCGCTCGGCGTCATCGTGGCCGTGCCGGCCCTCAACTACATCATCGTGACCTACACTTGGCACTGGGCGTTCGGCGCGCTGGGCATCGTCGGACTGCTGTGGGCGGCGTTGTGGCTGATCTTCGGTCGCGAAGGCACGTTGGTCGACTCGCCGGTGCACAGCGCGGCGAATGGCAGCGAGCATGTGTCCTACCGCCACCTCCTCTGCTGCCCCAGCATCGTGGCGGCCTGCTGCGCCGCCTTCGCAAGCTACTGGGGGCTCGCACTCGGCCTCACCTGGTTCACGGCCTATCTGGTCGACGGCCTCGGCTACACTCAGACGATGGGCGGCAATCTCTTCATCCTGCCGTGGCTATTCGGCATGACGGTCGTCCTGACCGGCGGCTGGTACTCCCAGCGCCTCAAGAAGAGCGGCGTGTCGAGCCGACTCAGCCGCGGCGTCTTCCCGGCCGCTACGGTCATTCTGGGGGGCTGCATCCTGCCCTTCATCGCCCTTACGACGGAGCCGGGGATCAAGGTTGCGCTGCTGGTCATCGGCAGCGCCATCGGCAGCACCATCTATGTCGTCACGCCGATGATCGTGAGCGAGCTGACGCCGCACGGGCAACGTGCCGCCATGCTGGCCATCGTGACGTCGATCTACACGGCTGCCGGCGTGGTGGCGCCCTGGGCGATGGGCCGGATCATTCAGGATGCCGCCAGCCGCCAGGCCGGCTACGAGCATGGCTTCGTCATCCTGGGCGGCCTGCTGGTCGTGGGCGGGCTGATTGGCCTGCTCTTCATCCGGCCCGAGGCCGACAAGCAACGGCTGGCAGCCAAGCTCGGCGCAATGCCGGCCGCTACCCCTTCACCGCTCCGGCCGTGAGGCCGGAGGACATGTACTTGCGGAAGGCGTAGTAGATCGCGGCCGGCGGCAGGGCGTAGAGGAAGCCCGCCGTCATCAGCAGTTCCCAGGGCGAATCGTCGGCCGACAGGAAATTGCCCAGCGCCACCGGCAGGGTGATCGCTGTGTCCTTTGAGAGCAGCAGGAAGGCGTAGAGATATTCGTTCCACGCCAGCAGCAGCGCGTAGGTGCCGACGGCGATCAGCGACGGCACCATCAGCGGCAGATAGATCATGCGAAAGAGCTGGAACGGCGAGGCGCCGTCGATCATCGCGGCCTCGTCGAGCTCGACCGGCAATTTGTCGGACGCCTGGCGCAGGATCCAGATGGCATAGGGCGAGGCGATGGTGGCCATTGCCAGCACCAGCGACCAGTCGTTGTTGAGCAGTCCGTACATGCCCATGGTCTTGTACATCGGCACCGCCAGGAAGGCGGCCGGGATGAAGTAGGTGAGCAGCGCCAGGTTCATCACCAGACGGCCGCCTTTCATACGCAGACGGCTGATCGCAAACGCCGCCGCCGTCGCGACGAACAGCGTGATGGCCGCAGTACCGATCGAGATGACCAGCGAATTGAACATCTGCAGCCAGAAGTGATTGAGGAAGTGGTGCCTCTGGGCGAAGACGATCTCGAAATTGCGCAGGGTCGGATTAGTCGGCCAGAGCTGGCCTGAGAAGGCCGCGTCCTTGGGCGAAATCGCGAACAGGAACATGTGGTAAATCGGAATCAGGGTCCATAGCAGGACCGGAATGCCGATCAGCAGCAGCCCCGCCTCCAGGCCGATACTGCGCAGGAACTTCTGCGGGCTCATCGCGACAGCCGCTTCATCATGAAATAGACCAGCGGCAGGACCAGCGGCAGGGCGCAGACGATCGAGGCCATGGCGAGACCGACCTGGTCGAGCCGCAGATAGCGAATCCCGAGCGTCGCCAGCACATGGGTGAGATCGGCCGGGCCGCCGCCGGTCAGCAGGTAGACGCTGTTGAAGTCGCCCACCGTGAAGATCATTGAGAGCAAGGTGCAGGTAACATAGAGCGTGCTCATCGACGGCCAGGTGATGTAGCGGAAGCGATGCCAGGCGCCGGCGCCATCGACCGCGGCGGCCTCGTAGAGTTCGTGCGGAATGGCGAGCCGGCCTGCCAGCAGGATCAAGGTCCAGAACGGCAGCGACTTCCAGATGTGCACCAGCATGGACAGGGTGAGCGCAAGCGTCGGGTCGTTCAGCCAGTTGGGCCCGTCCTCGGCGGTGAGCTGGAAGATCAACGTGTTGATCACGCCCCACTCGGGATTGAGCATGAAGCGTATCGACAGAATGGTCGGGATCGACGGCACAGCCCAGGGCAGCACGAAGAGCACCGCCAACACCTTCACCCACCAGCGCCGGTGCGTGAAGAAGCCCGACAGGAAGAGCGCCACCGCCATCTTCACGTTTATCGCCACCACCAGGAAGACGAAGGTGTTGATGACCGTGCGCAGGAAGATCGGATCTCTGGCGAGTTCGACATAAAGCTGCGGGCTGCGTGCCAGCCAGAAACTGTACCCGACCGGAAACAGGACGAAGCCCATGAAGATCGCGATATAGGGCGCAACGAAGAGCAGGCCCCAGGTCTGCCGTTCCGACAACGCAAAGCCGGCCCGCCGGGGTTTCTCCCGGCGGGCCGGCGTGTCGATCGCGGAGGCTGTCATACGCCCACTCTGACGGCGGGGCCTACTTGGTCACTTCCTTGATGCGGGCGATCATCTCGTCGACCGCCTTCTCGACCGGCACCTTTTCGCTGACCACGCGGTTCATCGCCTTCGCCCACACATTCTCGTTGTTGAGGATGGTGAACTTGTAGTTCTTGGTGAACTCGAAGGGCAGCGTGCCCGCCTTGAACTGGTCGTAGACGGCCTTGCGGTGTCGGTCGGCCTGCCAGAACGGGCTCTCCTGGCTGGCCTTGGTAACGGGGAACCAGCGGCCCAGCGCGCCTTCGACGTAGGGTCGGAGGTTATCCTCCTCGAACAGGAATTTCAGGAACTCGCGCGCCCGCGCCTTGTTCTTGGATCCTTCGAAGATCACGCCGACCTTGACGGCCGTGCGATAGACCATCGGCGTGCCGTCCGGCTTCTTGGGGAAGCCCGAGGTGGCGATCAGCTCGTCGTAAGCCTTGCGGCCGGCGGCGCGCTGTTCGGGCGTCAGTGCCTCGTTGTTGGCATCGTCCAGCCATTTGGCGGCGATGGAGATCGTGTAGTTGTGCGTCATCGCCGTCGTGCGGTTGTGGAAGGCGACGTTGTTGTCGGGGTCCTTCCAGGTCGTCGACGAGGGCGGCGTGCAGCCCTTCACATAGACGTCGGTATAGTCCCTGAGCGCGTCGATCAGGCCCTGGCGCACCTTGGGATCGTCGACCAGAACCTTGCCCGAATCGTCGACCAGCTTGACGTTGTAGGCATCGACCCAGCTCAGGAACGACTGAAAGGAGTCGGTCGACTCGACGCCCATCGGACTGCCAATGCCGTAGACCCGCTGCCCCGTGGCCTTGCGCACCGCGGGCTGAACCTTGTCGCACCAGAAGGACCAATACTCCTTCCAGGTGCCCGGAATGTCGTTCTCCTTGAAGCCGGCCAGCCCCAGCATGTCCTTCCAGTACTGGATGTGCAGCGTCTGCTGCTTCAGGGCGAATCCGTAATAGGCCTTCTTCTTGGTCTTGTCGTTGTAGAGATAGGCCGTCTCGATGGTGACGGGCGCGAAGCGGTCCTTCATCGGTTCGATGATATCGGTGATGTCTTCGAGCTTGCCATCGAACGCCCACTTGCCGGCGGTCTGCACATCGTAGGTGTCGGAATAGGCGACATCCGGCGGCGTCCCGGATTCGAGCGCAGCCACCGTCTTGGCGTTCATGTCCTGCACCGCATACTGCGACAGGTCGACCTTCACGCCGGTCTTCTGCTCGAACTTCTTGATCGCGGCGTAGAGCGCCTCGTCTTCGGACTTGTAGAAACCCTTGACCCACCAGACGGTGAGCTTCTCCTGGGCCAAGCCCGGAACGGCAGAGAGGGCAATCGCCGCAGCGACAACGCCCGCCAGAACGCGTCTCATCGTTTCCTCATGAGTTGCCTAGTTGTCTGACAACTTAGTGCTACCAGCCTGCCAGACCGGAGTCGAGGAAGGAGCGGCCCTCTCTGCCCATTCAGGTCATTCTTTCAGTCCGCACGCATTCCGGCTGCCTTGATGACTTCCGCCCACTTCTTGCGGTCGGCCATGATCGTGGCCTTGAACTCCGCCGGCGAGCCGATGATGGTGTCCATGCCGCTCTCGACGAAGCGCTTCTGCACTTCCGGCTTGGCAACGGCGGCACGCAGCGCCTTGTTCCAGAGGTCGGTCAGATCCGCCGGCAGCCCCTTGGAGCCGAACACACCGAACCAGTTCACCACCTCGAAGCCCGGCAGAAACTTCGAGATCAGCGGCAGGTTGGGAAAGAGCGGCGAGGGACGCGGCGAGCCGAACGCGACCGGGATCAGGCCGCCGCCACCGATCTGGCCCAGAAACTCCGGCATGTTGCCGAACATCATGTCGCAATTGCCCGCGATCATGTCCTGGATCGCGGGCGCGCCGCCGCGATAGGGAACGTGCAGGATGTTGATGCCGGCCATCTTCTTGAAGAGCTCGGCCGCCAGATGCTGCGACGTGCCATTGCCTGCCGACGCATAGGTGAGCTTGCCCGGGTTCTTCTTCGCGAAGTCGATGATCTCCGGCACGGTGCGGTATTGCATGTGCTTGCCGACGACCAGCATGTTGTAGACGCCGGCGACGTTGGCGATCGGCGTGAGGTCGGTATCGACGTTGATCGGCAGCTTCTGCCCCGGCATCACCGGCGCGACGCAGAGCGCCGCCATGGCCGCCAGGCCGATCGTCCTGCCATCCGGCGGTGCGTTGGCAATCGCCTCGTTGGCGATGAAGCCGCTGGCGCCGGTCTTGGTGTCGACGATCACCTTCTGGCCAACTTCCGGTCCCACTGCTTCCGCGAGGATGCGCGACAGGAGATCGGCCGTACCACCCGGTGCGAAGCCGCACAGGAAACGCACGTCGCCGGTGATCTTCTGAGCGTACGCCGGGCCCACAGCCAGAGCCGCAAGCGCGGCACCGCCCGCGCCGACAAAAGTTCTTCTTTGCATTTCATTTCCTCCCTTGATCCTGGAAGCCTAGCATACTTGCCGCATGGTCAAGCCGATCCGTCGAAGCATCGTCACGGGCCTCCTCGCTGCACCGTTCGTCGCGGCGCACGCTCGGGCGCAAGAATTTCCCGACCGTCCGCTGCGTTTCATCGTCGGCTTCCCACCGGGTGGCCCGAACGATCTGCTCGCCCGCCTCATCGCGCCGGGCATCGGCGAGCGGCTGGGTCGGTCGATTGTCGTAGAAAACAAGGCCGGCGCGAACGGCGAGATCGCCGCCAGCTTCACCGCCAAGAGCGCGCCGGACGGCGGCATCTTCATGCTGGCCTCGAACGGCTCGACAACCGTAGCGCCGGCGCTCAACCGCAACATGCCCTACGACGTGCGGACGGACTTTGCCGCCGTCGCGCCGGTCGGGATCAACCCCATGCTGCTGGTGACGCGGCCCGATCTTCCCGCCAGAAACGTCACGGAGCTGCTGGCTCTGGCCCGTGCCCAGCCGGGCAAGCTGAACGGTGCGTCGGCCGGTGCCGGCGGCGCCACCCATCTGGCCCTGGAGCTCTTCAAGGCGATGGGCAAGCTCGACATCGTGCATGTTCCCTACAAGGGCGGCGGCCCGGCGATGGCGGACCTGATGGCAAACCTCGTCGACATCTATTTCGGCGGCCTATCGACCGCCCTGCCCCATGCCAGGTCCGGCAAGATGCGCGCCCTCGGCCAGACCAGCCTCGCGCGCTCGGCGGCAGCGGCCGACATTCCGACGATCGCGGAGTCCGGCCTGCCCGGCTACGAAGCCGCGATTTCCTACGGGATCTTCTTGCCGCCCGGCGCATCGAAAGCCCTGGTCGAGCGCCTGCACGCTGCCGTCGATGCAACGGTCCGCTCGCCAGATATCCTTCGGAAGTTCGTCGATCTTGGGGCCGACCCCCAGTTCGGATCGCCCGCGGAGTTCGCCGCTTACGTGGCGGACGATTTCGCCAAATGGGCCCGCCTCGCGAAGGAGGCGGGCCTCAAGACCGAATAGTTATTTCACCGACGAGAAGGCGGTCGGCGACAGGAACTGATTGGAGACATTGGCGACAATGGCGCCGTCCTTCTCGGTCTCGGCACGCTTGGCCAGCCACTCGGGATCGGCCGCGAAGGCGTTCCACTTCTTCTCGCGGTCGGCGAGCGATTCCCAGGCCAGCAGATAGTAGAGTTCCTGGTTCGATTCGCCGACCAGTGTCGTCCAGAAGCCGGCCTGCTTGATGCCGTGCTTGTCCCACAGCTTCAGCGTGATGGTGGCGAAGCGGTTGAGCAACGCCGGCAGGCGGCCCGGCACGCACTTGTAGACACGCAGTTCGTAGATCATTTCTCTCCCCTTCTAGAAAGCAGCGTCGAAGCGCGGCACGAAACCGTCGCCCTTGTGGTCGATGTGACAACTGAACGGCGCACCGAAATGGCACGGCATCAGGCGTGCGCCGCTGCCGGCACAATGTTCCAGCGCCTCGCGCCGGCTCTTGCGCGCCCCGGCGCTGTCGGCGCACGCGAAGCTGTTCCACTCGGGATGATAGACTTGCAGGGCGTGGTGCAGGATGTCGCCGCAGAATAGCGCCTTCTCTCCTTGCGACTCGAACTTGATGGCAATGGTGCCCGGCGTATGGCCCGGCGCCGGTTCGACAATCAGGTTCTCGTCGAGGTGTGCCGCGCCCTCCACCATCTGCGTGAGGCCAGCCTCGACGACCGGCAGGACGGAATCGCGGAACGAGCCGGCATTGACCGGCCCGGTCTGTGGATCGTTATCGAGCTTCAGATAGTGGTCGTAGTCGGCACGGCTGAACACATACTTGGCGTTCTTGAACGTCGGCACCCAACGTCCGTTGTCGAGGCGCGTGTTCCAGCCGACATGATCGACATGGAGATGGGTGCACATCACCATGTCGACCTGATCGGGCTCGACGCCGACGGCCTTCAGCCGCTCGAGATACTTGGTCTCCATGAGATGCCACTTGGGCCGGTGCGGACGCGGCTTGTGATTGCCGACACAGGTGTCGATCAAGATGGTCTTGCCGCCGACCTTCAACAGCCAGCTATGGACACTGAGCTTCAACCATCCCGACGCTTCGTCGTAATGCGCCGGCAAGAGCCAGTCACGGTGACGCTGCACAACGGCGGGATCCCAGTCGGGAAAGAACGTCTTCGCGTCAAAATTCGGCTCGTAGCTTTCCTCGATGCGCACGGCCGTACCGGCGCCGAGCTTCACCTCGGTCATGGTCCCTCCCCCTTTGACGCGAGCTTAGCGTTGCCGGACAGGCGCGGGAAAGGTGCGGATTTCGATTGTTAGAATGCCTGCCTGAAGTGGCAGGCGCGGAACGGCCGCCTTAAAACGGCAGCCGGGCCGCGTCGACGCGCTCGACGTGACGGTGCGCCAAGGTCGCAATCGCAGCACCGAGGATCGGACCGAGGACCGCAAGCCCAATGAAATGAACGCCGACAAACCACGGCTCGAAGATACCGGGCACAAGATGACCGACGGTCACGGCGAGAACGAAGAATAGAATGGCGAAACCCAGGCCACTCGCGACGCCGCCAAGGGCGACGAGAAGCGTCGAGGCCGTAAGAGAACGGCCAATCATAAAACTAAGCCCGAGGGCAGCTCCGGCCGCGACCAAAGCGGTAATCGTTTCCATCACGCACTCTCCAATACGCTCTCGACTTGCGAGAAATCAGAGTCGACATTGCGTCGGCACCCGCAATTTGAAACATCCACTCACCGTCGAGAACCGACCAAATGCGCATGTCTGAACGATCATTTGACTGGATTTCCGCAGCGGAGCTCTCAAAACTTTTCCAGCGGCGCGAGGCGTCGCCGGTCGAGGTCGTCGATGCAATGCTCATTCGTGCATCGAAACTGCAACCTCACCTCAATGCCTTCGTCATGATCGACGAGGCCGGCGCCAAAGCTGCTGCAGCCGCCTCGGAGGCGCGTTGGCAAAGGAATCAACCGCTTTCTCCTCTCGATGGCGTCCCTACGACGATCAAGGACACTACCAACGTGAAGGGCTGGCCGACGCGCTACGGCTCGCACGCCACCGACGAAACGCCCGTGAACGAAAGCGCGCCAGTCGTCGAAAGATTGCAGTCGGCCGGCATGATTTTGTTGGGGAAGAGCGCCACGCCGGAGTTCGGCTGGAAGGCGCTGACTGACTCGCCCCTGCAGGGCACGACCCGCAGCCCGTGGAATCTCAATCATTCGCCGGGCGGGTCGTCGGGCGGCGCTTCGTCGCTCACGGCGGCCGGCATCAATCCTTTCAATCACGGTAACGACGGCGGCGGCTCGATCCGCATCCCCGCTGGCCATACTGGCCTGGTCGGCCTCAAGCCATCGTTCGGACGCATCCCGCAATATCCCGCCGATGCCCCCTTCGCCGACGTGATCAGCCAGGGCGTGCTGTCGCGCACCGTGCTCGACACGGCCATGGCGCTGAACATCACGGCAGGTCCGGATGCACGCGACTGGCGATCGCTGCCGGCCGAACCACGCGACTATACGGTCGGTCTCGACGGCGGCGTGCGGGGCTGGAGGATCGGCCTCAGCCTCGACTTCGGCCATGTGAAGGCCGATCCCGAAGTGCGCGACCTCGTCGCCGCTGCAGCGAAGCGCTTCGAGGACCTCGGTGCCCATGTCGAGGATGTCGGTCCGTTGATCGACCCGTTGCAATTGTCGTTCGAGCCGCTGTGGATCGGCAGCTTCGCGACGCGCTTCCGCCAGATCCCGACGCAGCTCCATGGCAAGCTCGATCCGGGATTCCGCGCCGCCGCCGAAAAGGGGCTCGCCATCACGCTGGCCGTCTACGCCAAGAGCTACGAAGCCAAGAGCAAGCTGGCACGCGACCTCGCCCTCTGGCACCACCAGTACGATCTGCTGCTGGCGCCAGTAGCGCCGACGGCCGGACCGCCGGTCGACACGCTCTACAATTCGGATGCGTTTCCGCGCTGGACCAAGGGCGCACCCTACACCTTGCCGTGCAACCTCACCGGGCAACCTGCGGCGTCGATGCCGGCCGGCCTCACCAAGGCCGGTCTCCCGGTCGGCCTGCAGATCATCGGCGCACCGCGCGCCGATCATGTCGTCCTGCAGGCGATGCGTGCCTATGAAAGCGCGAGCGGCTGGACCTGGCCGCAGGCGAAGGTCGTGGAGACGCTGAAAGGACTTTAGTTCGACGCGCGGGCGTAGGACGAGACTTCGACCAGGTTGCCTTCCGGGTCGTGGCACTAGACGGACACGACCGTGCCAACGTACCTGAGCGGGGTTGTCGGACCTTCGACAACCTCCACGCCGCACGCCTCGAAATGGGCAATCGTTTCGGCCGGCGAATACGACGTCACGAAGTGCAGGTCGAGCGCGCCTTGCGTGGAAGTCACGAGGCGCGGGAAAGCTCCGACGGCCCACCTGGCCGGATGCTGCGCAAAGCGATCACCAGGACACGATAGCCGAGGAACCCGCCGCAGAGGGCGCTAACCGCGGCGATGTATGCCGGCTCGATAAAGACCTCGCCGACCCATGCCGACGTGAAATCAATGGACATCGCCGCGACCAGTATCAGCGACGCCACGACACCATCAATCGTGCGCGGCAGCCAGACGAGTCCGGTCGCCTTGTCGGCACGCAACGGCAACGCCCAACCACGCCGGCGGCCGAGGAACGAGCCGACGACGAAAGCTGCGAGCCAGAGGACATCGTGAAAGACGCTCGTTTCGAAGACGCTCGCCAGGAGCATGAGCGCAGCGATGATCGCGAAGCCACCCGGCAATGCCAGCCGCCCCAGAGTAGTCATGCCACCGCGCGACTGGGATGCCGACATCCAGAGGCAGAGCAGAGCGAACAGGAGCGTAAGACCGTTCGCTAGACTGAGAGACGAAATCATCAGCATAGGAAACGCCACGGCATCGAACGAGTAAAGTGTTGAGGTTGCACAAGGACTGTCGGCCTGTTCAGAGATTCTAAATTTCGGACTTGGTGAAGTCCCGATTGGGCATCGGCAGCGAATATAGAAAACGACGATTCTGCGAGACGGCGCGAGCACGATGCGACAGAAGCATCGCTGCCTTTCTTTGCCGTTGCACAGGAACTGCTCGAGTCGTCGAGCGCGGCGGCACAACGACGCGGGCCATCGCGGTTTGGTTGAACCGAAGGAACCGCCCACCGCTGCCGGAAGGAACAACGGCCGGCCGCGGCCGCAAGGTCGGGGGGGGGCAAGGTCGAGGGTGATGACCGGGCCGCCCTGCGCCTTTGACCGACCTGTCACGGGGCCCACGGGAAAGTGACTTTGGGTTGTGTCCGCGGCGACGTGAGGATGGCCCTTCAGCAAGCAAGAAACCGGAGGAGAGAACGATGACGCTTACCAGACAGGTAATGGCCGGAATTGCCGGAGCGACAATGATGCTGACGGCGGCGGGTCATGCCCAACAGGCGCCGCCGCAATTTCCCGAGATGACCTTCTTCGTCACCAGCGTCGGCGGACCGCAGGGCGCCAACTATGGCGGCCTCGAGGGCGCCGATCGGCACTGCCAGACCCTGGCGGCCAAAGCCGGTGCCGGCGCCAAGATCTGGCGCGCCTATCTCAGCACGCAGGCGGTGGGCGGGGCGACGGCGGTCGATGCCCGCGACCGCATCGGCAAAGGACCGTGGGTCAATCCCAGGGGTGTCCAGATCGCCGCCAGCGTCGACGACCTGCATTCACCTAACAACAAGATCAGCGCCGAGACTGCCGTTGCCGAAACCGGCCGCCTGATCCCCAGCCGGCTCTACACCGTAAACCAGCACGATATCCTGACGGGCACGCAGGCCAATGGAACTGCTTTTGCGCCGGACAAGGACATGACGTGTGGCAACTGGACCAAGAGCGGCGAAGGCAGCGCCATGGTCGGTCATGTCGACCGCATGGGGCTGCGCGACGACGAGGCGTCGAAATCGTGGAACACCTCGCATCCGTCGCGGGGGTGCGACGCCGCTTCGCTGGTGGCCACTGGCGGCGCCGGCCTGCTCTATTGCTTCGCTGCGAACTGAGCAAAGCACTTCGCCGGAAGCTTTCGGTCGCTCGCATCGACGTCGAGAATTTCCTCGGCGCCGGCGCCTTCTTCGTCGAGAAGGCGCCGCCTGCTTCCAAGGCGCTCGACGGCTTCCTGTGAGAGGAAGCGTCTCTAGGCGTCGATCTTGACGCCGGCGGTGGTGATCACCTTCCGCCACTTCTCGACTTCGTCGTTCAGAAACTTCGCCGTCTCCGCCGGCGTCGCGCCGACCGGAATCACAGCCTGCTCGGCCAGACGCTTGCGCAACGCTTCGTCCTTCACGGCCTTGGCGACTTCGGCGCCGAGCTTGTCGACGATGTCCTTCGGCGTCTTCGCCGGCGCCATGAACATCACCCAGCTCGAGGATTCGATCAGCGGACCGCCCGACTCGACGATGGTGGGGACCTCTTCGGCACCCGGCACCCGCTCCTTCGACATCATGGCGAGCGCGCGGGCCTTGCCGGCGCGCACCTGGCTCATGGTGCCGATCGGCACGTCGAGCAGGAGCTGCAGGTTGCCCGACATCAGATCGGCGAGCGCCGGCGCCGTGCCCTTGTAGGGTACGTGCACCATCTTGGTGCCCGTGACCTGCATGATCAGCTCGGTCGAGAGATGGGCTGCGGCACCCACGCCCGAGGAGCCGAACGAGATCTTGCCCGGGTTCTTCTTGGCGTACTCGATCAGTTCGCCGACGTTCTTCACCGGCATGTCGTTGCTGACGAGGATCATGATAGGCGCGATGCCGACCAGCGACACCGGCGCGAAGCTCGCGACGGGATCGAACTTCAGCTTGCCTTCGTAGAGCGTCTTGTTCGCGGCATGAGCGGCGATGACGGTCAGGAACGTGTAGCCATCGGGCGTGGCATTGGCGACCATTTCGGCGCCGATCAGCGAGTTGGCGCCCGGCTTGTTGTCGACCACGAAGGTCTGGCCGACGTTCATCTTCTCCAGGGTGAGGCGCGTCACCGAGTCCGTGAGGCCACCGGCCGTATAGGGGACGACCCAGCGGATCGGCTTGTTGGGCCATGCCTGCGCGCCGGCCTGACCCGGCATGAGCGCGGCGCCCGGCGCGAGAACGGCGGCGGCACTGCCAGCCAGAATGCTGCGACGATTGATTTTGGTATTCACACTTAACCTCCCACACTTGTCGGAAAGACACATGCCCGGCCCGGCCGCTCCACTCAAGCGGCGAAAGCAAGGCAGCCTCTCTTTCGCTAAGCGGGCCTGGGGCTGAAGATCGCTACCGGCTGTACAACGCCACGAAGGGGATGGCGTCCAAGGTCGTCGAGCGGCCGATCGAGACGGGCAGCCACCGTCTCGGTGATCAGGATCGCACGGCCGAGCGACTTGCTGAGCGCCTCGACCCGGCTCGCCGCATTGACCGCACGGCCGATCACCGTGAAGTCGAGCCGCGCGGGGGCGCCGACATTGCCGAAGAACACTTCGCCATCATGCAAGGCGATCCCGGTCCGCAGCGGATGCCAGCCCTCGATCGTGGCAATTTCCACCGGCGGCATGGCGTTCAGCCGCTCCAGGTCCGCACAAGCCTGCTCGGCGGCAGCAAGAGCGGCCTGTGCCGCCGCCTGCTCCGTCGCGAAGCTCGTAAAGGGAAAGACCGCCAGGAGTCCGTCGCCGATGAATTTCAGCACTTCGCCACCTTGGTCGAGCACCGCGCCGGCCAGGCATCCGAAGTAGGCGTTGAGCAGCGTGATCATGTCCGGGCCGGACAGTCGCTCCGACAGGTCGGTAAAGCCACGCAGGTCCGACACCCAGATGACCGAACGAATCGGCTCACCGGCACCGCGCTTGATGAGGCCATCGAGCACCCGACCGCCGGCAGCCGCGCCGAGATAGGTATCGAGCACGTTGCCCGCGATGCGCCGCTGGATCTGCCGCTCGACATGCAGGGCAAAGAGCTTCAGGACCTGCTGCAACGCGGCCAGTTGCGCGTCCGAAAAGCCCCCTTCGTGTGCCGTCGCGACCGTCGCGGCATTGTGATAGCGGCCGCCGGCGCGGAGCGGCAGTGCGAGATATTCGACGATCCCCTGTTTTGCCAGTTCCGCCATCAGTGGATGACGCGCCACGGCCTCGGGATCGGTAGTCCTGCCCTGGTAGGCTTGCCCCCGTTCGATGACGCCGAACAGCGGGTTGCGGCGGTAGGCATCGGATTGCAGCGCCTCTTCGCTGACCTTGACCTCGTCGCAGAAGCCGTCGGCGGCGTTCCAGTTCCAGGCGAAGCCATAGACCTGCGGATGCAGGGTCCCGACATGCAGGCTGGCCCGGTCGAGCGGCAGCCCCGCCGTCACCAGCCGCCACACGAGTTCTTCGAAGCACGGAAGGGTATCGTCCTCTGCTGCGGCATTGCCCAGCAGCCAGGCTTCGATGGCTTCGAAGCCCACGACCGAACCGACGCCTCCCCATCGCCGCGCGGAGCGGCGCAGCAGGGAGACGAAGGGCGGATAGGATCTCGGCGCGGGATCGACAGGAAGAGTGGACATTCTACTTCGTCGTATACCCGCCATTGACCAGGATGGTCTGTCCCGTCATCCACCAGCCATCGGAAACGATGAATCGGATATAGGGGACGATGTCCTCGATGTGGGTGAGGCCGGTCTTGGTGAACTTCGAGAGCGCCGCCGCCGTCTTGTGATAGGCGACTGCGTCCGCTCCCTCGGCCGGATAGAAGAAGGGCGTGTCCATTGGACCGGGGCCGATGGCCGTCACCGAGATGCCGCGCTCGCCGAACTCCTTGGCGGCTGCCCGGGTGAAGTGCTCCACTGGCGCCTTGGTCCCGGCATAGGCCGCATAGAACGGCGTGAAGGCACCGAGCAGCGACGTGACCAGCGTGCAGATCTTGCCGTTGTCGTTCACGTGCTTGCCGGCCTCCTTGAGGAAGAAGAAGGCGGACTTGGCGTTCACCGCGCTCATCTCGTCGTACTCGGCTTCGGATACCTCGACGATCGGCTTCTTCAGCACCTTGCCGACGGTGTTGATGGCGATGTCCGGACGTCCGAGCGCGGCAATGGTGTCGGCAAAAAGCTTCTGCATCGCGCCCGCGCTCGTGAGATCGGCCTGCAGCGCGACCGCCTCGGCGCCGGCCGCCTGCACCGCGGCAACAGTCGCGTCCGCCTCGGCCTTGCTGGCGGCGCTGTTGAAATGAACCGCGATGGCCTTCGCGCCATGCTCCGCGAGATCGCGGGCAACGAGTCCGCCCAGGTTCTTGGCGCCACCGGCGATCAACACGGTCTTACCCTTGAGGCTGTGATCGACCATCGATGAAACTCCTTGATCAGAATCGGGACGAACGAGCTGACCTTTGATCGTTCATATCATTGGAATAAAGTGGCCATTACTGACATCACTTGTCGGCCATATGAACAATCAGCCAATCCATGGACCGTATCGAGAGTCTGCGAATCTTCGCCCGGGTCGTTCAGTGCGGCAGCTTCACCAAGGCGGCGGCAACGCTACAGATGCCGCGATCCTCGGTCTCGATGGCCATCCAGGAACTCGAAGCCCGGATCGGCGCGCGGTTGCTGGCGCGCACGACGCGCCGCGTGGCGCCCACGCACGAGGGCATCGCCTTCTATGAACGCTGCGAGCGCCTTCTCGGCGACTACGAAGAGGTCGAAGGCCTGTTCCGGCAATCGTCCAGCCGTCCCACCGGCAGGCTGTCGGTCAACGTGCCGGGCCGTATGGGACGCCTGATCTTTGCGCCGGCACTTCCGGATTTCTTCCGCCGTTATCCCGAGATCGAACTGGAGCTGGGCGTCACCGATCGCGCCATCGATCTGGTGCACGAGGGAGTGGATTGCGCCGTGCGAGTTGGGCCGCTGGGTGACTCGAGCCTCGTTGCGCGCAAGGTCGGCGACATCGCCTTATGCAACTGCGCGAGCCCGTCCTATCTGCACGAGCATGGCACGCCGGAGACGATCGACGATCTCGAGCGCCACGTCGCCGTGGGCTATGCCTCGCCGACCAGCGGCAGGCTCGAAGAATGGGAGTGGCGCGAGGGCGGTGCTGTCAGGACGCGGCCGATACCGTCACGCATCACCGTCAACAATGCCGAAGCCTATATCGCCTGCTGCCTGGCCGGACTGGGGCTGATCCAGATTCCCCTCTACGACGTTCGCAGCCATCTCGCCGCCGGCGAACTCGTCGAGGTCCTGCCCCATCTGCGGGCGGCACCGATGCCGGTGCATATTCTCTATCCGCACCGGCGCCATCTGTCGCGTCGACTACAAGTGTTCGTCGACTGGGCGAGCGCGCTCCTGCGGGAACACGCGGCCTGAAACGTCCCGCGTTCTAGTCGAGATCTAGACCGTTCATGCCGGCGTTCTTGCGCGCCTTCTTGGCGAGCTCGCCCAGCACCTTGCCCGCCTGGTGCGGGTCCATGATCTGCTCGACCTCGGGGCCTTTGTGCCAGCCTTCGGCCACCGCAAAGATGCCGTTGCCTGCCTGGAAGACGCGGCCCGTGACTTCGCGGCTGTCTTCGCTGACGAGCCACGTCGCGACCGGCGCGATCCACTTGGGATCTCGGCGCTTCTTGTCCTCTTCGGTGTACTCGCGCAAATCCTCGGTCATGCGCGTGAAGGCCGACGGCGAGATCGAATTCACCGTGATGCCGTAACGCGCCAGTTCGCGCGCCGCGATGATCGTGAACGATGCGATGCCCGCCTTGGCCGCACCGTAGTTGGTCTGGCCGATATTGCCGTAGATGCCCGAGACCGACGTGGTGGTGATGATGCGCGCATCGACCGGGCCGCCCTTGAGCTTGGCCTGATCCCGCCAGTAGGCGGCGGCGTGGCGCGCCGGCGCGAAGGTGCCCTTGAGGTGCACCTTGATGACGGCATCCCACTCGTCCTCGCTCATGTTGACCAGCATGCGGTCGCGCAGGATGCCGGCGTTCAGCACAATGGCATCGAGCTTGCCGAAGGCCGAGACGGCCTGGTCGATCATGTTCTTGGCGCCGTTCCAGTCGGAAACATCGTCGCCATTGGCCACAGCCTCGCCGCCCTTGGCCTTGATCTCGTTCACGACCTGCTGGGCCGGGCCGACATCGTTGCCCTTGCCTGCACGATCACCGCCCAGGTCGTTCACGACCACCTTGGCGCCGTGCTCGGCGAGCATCAGGCAATGCTCCCGGCCCACACCGCGCGCGCCGCCGGTCACGATCGCTACCCGTCCTTCGCACAATCTCGCCATTGCTCCCTCCAGTCTTTTGCGTGTCCGAATCCTGGCATCCTGCGCTAGTCTAGCGGGGCTCATAGGAGGATCGCCATGGACACGCTGCCGCTCGTTACCCCCGAACAGGTCGGACTTTCCGCAGCGCGGCTCGATCGCGTGCGGACATGGATGCAGCAATGGGTCGACAGCGGAAAGCTCGCCGGCATGGTCACCTGCGTCATGCGCAAGGGCCAGCTCGCCTTTGCCGAGGTCTACGGCAAGGCGGATATTGCGCGAGACAAGCCGATGCGGCCCGACACGATCTTCCGCATCTACTCGATGACCAAGCCGCTCACCTCGACTGCAATCATGATGCTCTACGAGGAAGGCCGCTTTCAGCTCGACGATCCGATCTCGAAGTTCATTCCCGCCTTCGCCAATCCGCGGGTCTATGTCGGCGGCAGCCGCGGCAAGATGGAAACGGTGCCGGCCGAGCGTGAGATCAACTTCCGCGATCTGCTGACCCACACGTCGGGGCTCACCTACGGCTTCATGGAGAGCACGCCGGTCGACGCTGCCTATCGTGCCAAGGACGGCGTCGATTTCCAGACCGCCGACACCAGCCTCAAGCAGGTCGTAGAGAAGTTGGCGACGATCCCGCTGATCGCGCAACCCGGCAAGGCCTGGAACTATTCGGTGGCGACCGATGTGTTGGGCTATCTGGTTGAAGTGATCTCCGGCCAGCCCTTCGAGAAGTATCTCAAGGAGAAGGTGATCGATCCGCTCCGCATGATCGATACCGACTTCCATGTGCCGAAGGAAAAGCACGACCGCTTCGCCGCGAACTATTCCGCCGGTCCCCTCTCTCCAGATGGGCGCGGCAAGCTCGACCTGATCGACGATCCGGCCAAGAGCCGCTACCTCGCGCCGCGCAAGGTGAACTCCGGCGGCGGCGGTCTGGTTTCGACGGCCGCCGATTATCTGCGCTTCTGCCAGTTCATGCTGAACAAGGGCGAACTAGACGGCGTGCGTCTGCTTGGCCGCAAGACGGTCGAGCTGATGACCATGAATCACCTGAACGGCGACATGGCGGACATGGGCACGCCGCGCTTCTCGGAATCGACCTATACCGGCATCGGCTTCGGGCTGGGCTTCTCGGTGATGATCGACCCGGCTAAGGCCTATATCGCCGGCACGCCCGGCGAGTTCGCCTGGGGCGGCGCCGCCTCGACCGCCTTCTGGATCGATCCGGCGGAGGATATGGCCGTTGTGCTGCTGACGCAGCTCATGCCCTCCTCGACCTATCCGATCCGCCGCGAGCTGCGTGTGCTCACCTATCAGGCGATTGTCGACTGAGCAGAGGAAGCAGACGCCATGCGCAACACCGGCAGCATCGAAGTCCGCAAGCTCCATCCCCTGTTCGGGGCGGAGATTTCAGGCATCGACATCACGCGTCCGCTTTCGGCGCGTGAGTTTGGACCGATCCGGGCGGCCTTCGAGGAGCATTCCGTACTCCTCTTTCGCGACCAGCCGATGGACGACGAGAAGCAGATCGCCTTCAGCGAGAACTTCGGTCCGTTGGAGACGACGCTCAGCGCCAATCCGGCCGCCGGCACCAAGTTCGCGCGCCAGTCGAACCTCGACATCCTGACCGGCGAGCCGATCCCGCCCGACGACATGCGCATGATCTACCAGAAGGCCAACTACTTCTGGCACTCCGACTCGTCCTTCAAGTGCATCCCCTCGCTTTGTTCGGTGCTGACGGCGCGCATCTGCCCGCCCGAAGGCGGCAATACCGAATTCCTCTGCATGCGCGCGGCCTGGGATGCCCTGCCACCGGCGCTGCAGGCGACAATCCACCCGCTGGTCGCCGAGCATGCGCTCGCCCATTCGCGGGACCGTGTGCAGAAGGGGATTCTGAGCGCCAAGTCGTTGTCCGAACTGCCGCCGGTCAAGCAGCGCCTGTTTCGCGACAACCCGATCAATGGCCGTCGGGCGCTCTATATCGGCGCACACGCCGGCCACATCGTCGATTGGCCCGAACCCATCGGCAAGGCGATCCTCTGGGAACTGGCCCAGCGCGCCGAGCAGCCGGAGTTCATGCTCTCGCACGCGTGGCGCGAAGGCGACGTGATCGTGTGGGACAACCGCGCCGTCCTGCACCGCGCGACCTACTACGACGCCACCAAGCACAAGCGCCTGATGCAGCGGACGACCATCGGCGGCGACGCCCCGACAGTCCCGCAATAAGAATGGCCGAACCGGCGAAAGCTCCGACTGCTCCTGACGGAATGCCCCCTGGGCTGCCGCGTATTCTCGCGGTGGCGACAATTACCATTGGGCTGATGATGTCGGTGCTCAGCAACTCGATGACCAACCTGGCGCTGCCCTACATTGCGCAGGATCTCGGCATCTCGGCGGAAAGCTCGATCTGGATCGTCAATGCCAGCCAGATCGCCCTGATGGTGACTCTGCTGCCGGTGGCGGCGCTGGCCGACATCGTGGGCTATCGCCACGTCTATCGCTTCGGATTGGTGCTGTTCGCCATCGCCTCCATCGGCTGCGCACTGGCGCCGTCGCTGCCCTGGCTGATCGCCGCCCGCGTGTTCCAGGGGCTGGGGGGCGCGGCCATCATGGCGATCCAACCGGCGCTCGTGCGCTCGATCTACCCGCGCGCCATGCTGGGCCGCGGCCTCGGGTTCAACACCACCGTCGTTGCGACCTCGCTTGCGGCCGGCCCCAGCCTCGGCGCCGCCCTGCTCTCGATCACCTCGTGGCCGATCCTGTTCGCAGTCTA
Organism: Reyranella massiliensis 521; assembly: GCF_000312425.1. Classification (GTDB taxonomy): domain Bacteria; phylum Pseudomonadota; class Alphaproteobacteria; order Reyranellales; family Reyranellaceae; genus Reyranella; species Reyranella massiliensis. The sequence continues at coordinate 3,954,004 of NZ_HE997181.1, forward strand.
TGTGCCGCTGGGCATCGTCGCCTTCATCCTGTCGGAACGGTACCTGCCGCACACCACGCACACGCACCGACCGTTCGACGTTTTGTCGGCGATCATGTCGGGCGCGACCTTCGGCCTGCTGATCTTCGGCATCGACGGCATGGCGCATGGCCATTCGCATCTGCTGGTCATCTCGGAACTGGCGGCTGCCGCGGTTCTCGGCACGCTGTTCGTCTGGCGCCAGACGCGGCTTTCCGATCCGATGATGCCCATCGACGTCTTTCGGCGGCCGATCTTCTCGCTGTCGATCAGCGCCTCGACCTGCACCTTCACGGCCCAGGGCCTGGCTTTCGTCAGCCTGCCGTTCTTCTTCCACACGGTGCTGGGCCGGAACGCGACCGATACCGGCATCCTGTTGACCGCCTGGCCGCTCGCGCTCGCCGGCATCGCGCCGATCGCCGGCCGTCTCGCCGACCGCCATCACGCCGGCTTCCTGGGTGCGATCGGGCTCACCAGCATGACGGTGGGCCTTGTTCTCACCGCCCTGCTGCCGCCCGATCCGTCGGCCGCCGACATCATGTGGCGGCTGGTGCTGTGCGGCGCGGGCTTCGGCGTCTTCGCTGCACCCAACAACCGGCTGATGATGAACGCCGTGCCGCGCGACCGGAGCGGCAGCGCGGGCGGGATCATCGCTTCGGCCCGCACGCTCGGCCAGACGATGGGAGCGGCCCTGGTCGCGCTGATCTTCGGCCTGTTCGATTTCTCCAGCGGCGCCGTAGCGGCCGCCGACGCCGCCCGCGCTGCGATCTGGCTCAGTGCCGGTTTCGCGGCCGCCGCCCTGGTGATCGGCAGCCTCAGGCTCCGTCACTAAGCCGCTGCATGGATCTCGCGAAATAGCGAGGGCGCCATGCCGAAGCGGCGCTCGAACGCCTGGCCCAGCCGCGCCGACGACCGCAGGCCCACGCGGCCGGCGATGGCCTTGAGCGGCAACCCTTTGGCCAGCAATGTGCGCGCCGCATCGAGGCGCAGGCCCTCAACGAAATGCGCCGGAGTCTTGCCCGTGGCATCCGTGAACTTGCGATAGAAGCTGCGCTCCGACAGGCCTGCACGCGCGGCAAGTGCCGGAACGTCGAGCGGTTTGTCGAGATTGTCCTGCATCCAGTCGATCAGCGCGGCAAACGGCGCATCGGCATTCGTCTGGGCCTGCAGCAAGGGACTGAACTGAGATTGAAAACCCGGCCGCCGCGCATAGAGCACGAAGTGCCGCGCAATCAGGTTGGCTATTGCGGCCCCGAGATCGGCTTCGACCAGCGCCAGCGACATGTCGATGCCGGTGGTCACGCCAGCCGATGTCCAAACCTTGCCGTCGACGACATAGAGCGCGTCCGCATCGACAGTCAGGGCCGGAAAGCGATCCGCAAGCCGTTCGCAGCTTGCCCAGTGTGTCGCCACACGCTTGCCGTCGAGCAGGCCCGCCGCGGCCAGCATGAAGGCGCCGGTGCAGACCGAGCCGAAGCGCTTGGCTTTGGGCGCCGCCTTGCGCAGCCAGGCCAGCACATCCTCGCGCGCCAGCGCAGCCTTCAGGCCGCGCGAGCCACCGGCAACCAGCAGCGTATCGGGCCGCCCGCCGATCGGCTGGCTCATCACCGCAACGCCGCAGTTGGTCGTGACGAGCCCGCCGTCGGGCGAAACGATCCGCACATCGTAGAAAGGCCGGTCGCGTCCGTCGTTGGCGGCGCCGAACACGGCGGCGGGTCCTGTGACGTCGAGAAGCTGGCAGCCTTCGTAGGCGAGAAGCGAGATCCGGTGTGGTCGGGCCATTGGCAGAAAATAACCGATATTTGACATTTCTGCCAGACTCTTCGAAGCCTATGGTGCAGGCCGAACCAGGAGACGCACATGACAGACACGGTCCATATCGGCATCCTTCTCTTTCCCGACGTCACACAGCTCGACGCCACCGGCCCCGCGCAGGTCCTGTGCCGCGTGCCCAATGCCAAGCTTCACATGATCTGGAAGACGCTGGCTCCCGTGCCGACGGATTCGGGCTTCTCGATCGTGCCGACAACGACCTTCGCCGACTGCCCGCAGCTCGACGTGATCTGCGTGCCGGGCGGCGGCGGCCAGGTGGCACTGATGACCGACGAGGAGACGCTCTCCTTCCTGCGCAAGCAGGCCGCGGGGGCACGCTACGTTACGTCGGTTTGCACCGGCTCGCTGGTCCTCGGGGCTGCCGGCCTGCTGAAGGGCTACAAATCGGCCTGTCACTGGTCGTCGCGCGAGTTCCTCACGGCATTCGGTGCGACTCCCGTCGCCGAGCGCGTGGTGCGCGACCGCAATCGCGTCTCGGGCGGCGGCGTCACGGCCGGTATCGACTTCGGCCTTACATTGGCGGCTGAACTGGCCGGCGAAGAGATCGCCAAGTCGATCCAGCTTACGCTCGAATACGATCCGCAACCGCCCTTCGATTCCGGCAGCCCCGAGAAAGCCGGCCCCGAGCGCGTGAAGCGGCTGAAGGAGCGCATTCAAGCCATGCTGCAGAAGCGCTCGGAAGCGAACCAGGCGGCGGCGTCACGCCTTCAATAGAAGGGCGGCGACAAACAGAGCCATCGAAGCGGCGGGCGCCACGGTACGAACCGTGTTCCACATCGTCCATCGGCCGAGATAGTGAGCCCAGAGGGCGGCGGCCTCCGGCATAGCCGGCCGGGCCGCCGCCAGCGCGTCGTTCAGGGGAATGTTGAAAGCGCGCGTCACACCGAAACAGCCGACGAGATAGAGCAGGCTCGCCAGCAGGAGCAGCTTGCCGCTTGGGCTCTCCCACCAGACATAGGATCCCGCGAGCAGCGCCAGGCAGATCACGCCTGTGCCGACGAACAGCGACAGGAAGCTGGCGTTCATCACTGCGACGTTGATCGACTGCATGGCGTTGATGCCCTGCTCGGGCGGAATGCGGCCGAGCGCCGGCATCACGAACGAGGAGAAGGCGAAGAAAATGCCGGCAACCAGCCCGCAGCCGATCGCGGCGACGAAGGCGGCGACATGGATCGCCTGCTCGATCACGGCTGGCCTGCCGAGACAAGGCGCTGCAGTGTTTCCTTCAATGTCACCGTGCCCCGTCGCATCTCGCCATCGCCGGCTTCAAGCCGAAGGCGGCCGGCGTTCACGGCATCGGTCAGGTCAGCCAGCTTGGCGGCATAGTCGGCGCTGGCGCCAGCGGCTTGGAGCGCCGCAATCGTCTCATCGCGGAAAGATGGCACAGCCATCACCGGCTTGCCGAGAAGCTCCGACAGCGCTGCAGCGGCATCGGCTGGAGAGTAATCCTTCGGTCCAGTGAGATTGACGATGCGTGTGCCGGGGCGTGGATCGAGCAGCAGCTCCGCCGCCGCGCGGCCGACATCGAGCGCCGATACCGTCTCGGCCGCACCATCGAGCGGCAGCTTGGCAGAGGGCAGCACGCCCGCCGCGCGCGCTGCGGGCAACATCGCCGCCCAGTTCTCCATGAAATCGCCGGGCCGCAGGAAGACGAGCGACGGCGCGGCACCGGCCAGCGCCTGCTCGAAGTCGTGGAGCGTGCGGACGATCCCGTTGCCCTCCGCGAGATCGGCGCCAGTGGAGGAGAGTGCCACCACATGCGGCACGCCGGCGGCCCGAATCGCCGATGCAATCGATTGCGCGGCCGCTCGGCTCTCCGCCAGAACATCGGCTGCCTGCATCGACGGCACCAGCATGACGAAGGCGGCTTTGGCGCCTTGAAAGGCTGCGACCAGGCTCGCCGTGTCGGTCGCCTCACCCTGCACGATCTCAATTCCCGGCCCGCCCAGATGCCTGGCGCGCTCAGTGTCCCGCGTGATCGTCCTCACCGCCCTGCCGCGCTGCTTCAAGGCCTCGAGCGCGACACCGCCCACCTGCCCTGTCGTTCCCATCATGACCAGCATCGCAGACCTCCATGAGTGACGAAGCCGCTGCTATCACGCCGGTACACTTTCCATAAGTACGCACATTTTTTATACTAAGTGTCAGACATGGATATGCCGAAGGGCCTGAGAGGCATCGCTAATGGCATCAACCAAAGCACCCTGGTGTCCAGTGACCGCGACCGTCGAGGTGATCGGCGGCCGCTGGAAGCCGACCATCCTCTTTCATCTGAAGGACCAGCCGCGCCGCTTCAACGAGCTGCGCCGCCTCGTCCCGGGCATCACGCAGCGCATGCTGACGTTGCAACTACGGGCGCTGGAACAGGACGGCATCGTGGCGCGTACGGTGCACAACACCATCCCACCGCACGTCGAATACGCGTTCACGCGGAAGGGCTGGACGCTCGGCCCGCTTCTCGACGCGATGGAAGCCTGGGGTGAGAAGAACGGCCCACGCCGGCGCAGCAAGGTATCCGCCTAGGATGACTTGCTGCGCCGGCCGGGCGGCAGAAGATCAAACGAACGGCGGCCGATGTGCGAGAATCAGCCCGCTCCTGCCGTGGCACTCTCGATCGGAATCGCCTTGCCGGCGGCCATATCGAACTTCAGCCGGCGCACATAGTCGAGATCGCGGCCGGTGACACGGACGAAGCGGCTGCCTTCGGGGTAGTCGATGGCATGGATGGCGCCGACGTCGTAAACGCCCGCATGGCCCGGCTCCAGCCGATAGCTCTTCACCTTCTCGAGCTTCGCCTCGCCTTCACCCTCGCCGCCATCGAGCCGCTTGAACTCGCTCATGTCGGTGTAGTTGACCGCCTGGCCATAGACCGCCCACGAGGCGCCGTGATCGTGTGGCGGGCTCTTGTGCGCCTTGGGATTGCAGTGCGCCAGCACAACGAAGCCGAGATCCTTGTCCTCGTAGAGCTTGCGCGCGCCCATCGGTGCAGCGGGCCCGACAGCCTCTTCGACGAAGGCCTTGTTGGCCAGAAGCTTCTCCAGCAACGCGCGCACCTGCTCGCGACCGGCAGCATTGTTGTTGGCCTTGAGCGCGGCCTGCGCATCCTTGACGAAACTATCGAGCGAATAGGTCATGCGGCGGCTCCTGGAAGTGCAGGTCGGAATGCGGGCGGAAATGATCCGCCCGCGGCCCCTTTGCTGTCAACGCTGGCGATCAACGGCCGCCGAAGATGCGGCGGGCGATGACCATGCGGTGCACTTCCGACGGCCCTTCGTAGACACGCATGGTGCGGACCTTCTGGGCCATCATCGACAGCGGCAGTTCCTGCGTGACACCCATGGCGCCGAAGGCCTGCTGGGCGTGGTCGATCACCTCGGTCGCCATCTCGGTCGCATAGACCTTGATCATCGAGGCCTCCATGCGCACGTCGCGGCCTTCGTCTTGCTTGACCGCGGCATCCATCACCATGAGGCGGCAGGCGTGCAGCTTCATGGCCGCGTCGGCAACCCACCACTGGATCGCCTGTCGGTCGGCGAGCTTCTGGCCGAAGGTGACACGCTGGTTGGCATGCTCGACCAGCATGTCGAGCGCACGCTGGGCCATGCCGATGCACCAGGATCCCATCTGCAGGCGACGCACGGTGAGGCGAAGCTGCATCGGCGCGAAGCCCGCACCGATGCGACCCAGCACCTGCGTTTCGGGCACACGGCAATCCTCGAACACGACCTCGTAAGTGCGCTGCCCCGCGAGCATCGGGATAGCGCGCGCCACGACCAGGCCCTTGGTGCCCTTGTCGACCAGAAAGGCGGTGATGCCGCCGCGCGAGCCGAGGTTGGAGTCGGTCACGGCCATGACGATGGTGAAGTCGGCCTTGGCGATGCGGCTGATCCAGATCTTGCGGCCGTTGATCACCCAGTCGTTGCCGTCCTTCACCGCCTTGGTCTTCATGCCGGCGGGGTCGCCGCCTGCGCCGGGCTCCGATATCGCGATAGCGGAGCTTGTAAGACCCGCCGCATACGGTTCGAGATACTTCTTGCGCTGTTCCGGATTGGCCGTCGCCAACAGCATGTGCAGGTTGGGCGAGTCCGGCGGGAAGGTGAAGGGCACGCAGGTATAGCCCAGCTCTTCGTTGACGCCGACCAGCGCTACCGCCGGCAGGTTGGCGCCCCCCACCTCCTCCGGCACGTCGAGCGCCCACAGGCCGAGATCCTTGCACTGCTTGAAGAGCTTCTCGTTCTCCTCGTCGGACAGCGACGCCGGCTGGCCGGTGGCGAAGCGATCCAGCACATTCTTTTCGAGCGGCATCAGTTCATTGCGAACGAACTTCTTCACCAGCTCGCGCAGCATCTGATGCTCTTCACTGACCTGAAACATGCCTCTCTCCTCGCCTTACGGCTTTCCGATACCCTTGTTCACGAAATCGAGCGTGTAGGCCCTGGCGACATCCAGCCCCTTGGGCAGGACGTCGACCTCGACCATCGACTCATAAAAACTCTTCCAGCGCGCGTCGCTCATGGCGCCGATGCCATCGGTCAACGCATCGCCCGACATGACGATGCCCCGTTCGTTCAGCACCTTGATGGCGTACTGGATGCGATCGTCCGTCTGCTCGGGATTGGCCTTCTTGATCAGCGCATTGGCGGCCTCGATGGCCGGGCCGCCCTTGAGATACTGCGCCCAGCCCTCGAGCGTCGCATCGACGAAGCGCTGGATGAGGTCGCGCTTTTCCGTCGCCAGCTTGCGCGAAATCGCGATAGTCGTCTGGTAGGCGCTGAAGCCGGCATCGGCGATCAGCAGTACCGGCGGCTCGCGACCGAGCGCCTGGGCGATCGAATAGGGTTCCGAAGACAGGAAGCCCTGCTGCACGGCATTCTTGTCGGCAAGATAGGGCGCCATGTTGAAGTTGTATGGCCTGAGCTGCTCATTCTGCAGACCATACTTCTTGCGCAAATAAGGCCAGTACGTCACGCGTCCGCCGCTGCCGATCAACAACGTGCGCCCCTTCAGGTCCTCGAAACTGCGGAAGCCGGTATCGGGATGGCCGATCAGAACCTGCGGATCCTTCTGGAAGATCGAGGCGACGGTGAAGAACGGCGCATCCTCGCGCACATAGGTGAAGGCCTCGAAGCTGTTCGACATGGTCATGTCGACGCGGCCGTTGAGCAGGAGCTGGCTGATGTTGAGACTCGGCCCGCCCTGCCGCAGGTCGCAGTCGATGCCGGCCTTGGCGTAAAGGCCGGCGGCGATCGCCTGGTAATAGCCGCCATGCTCGGCCTGAGCCCGCCAGTCGGTCTGAAAAACGAGCTTGTCGCGCACCTGCGCTCGCGCCGGCCGGGCAAGAGGCACCAGCAGAGGGCCCGCAACGGCAAGCCCCAGCGCGGCACGACGGTTAAGGCGCCAAACTGTCATTGCTCGAGGCTTGCTGCACGAAAGTCGAACGCGAGCGCCACGAGCTCGCGCAGTGCACGTCCCGACCAGGCCATCGACCCAATGTCGGGAATCCAGTTCTCCCAGTAGACGCGCAACTCCTCCGGCTGCCACCAGTCGGTAGCATAGAAGGCTGCGTCGAGCTTTGCGCGTTTCGACAACTCCGCGACCCGCGGCACATGGAATGCCGAGGTGATGATGAGGACACGCCCGTCTTTGACGATGGCGCGTACGTTGCGGATGTTCTCGATCGTATTGAGCGACTGGCCTTCCGAGACGATCGCCCCGTCGGGCACGCCGAGGTCGAGCAGGAAGCGGCGCATCGCCTCGGCCTCCGTGGTCGCTGGCCCACCTTGCTGATTGTTGAAGGAACCGCCGCTCACGATGATTCTTGGCGCGACGCCCGCATGGTAGAAGCGGGCCGCCTGCCAGACCCGGTCGGCTGCTTCGGTGAGATCGGGTTCCATGATCGCAGGCGGCGCCGCCGGCGCAACAGCTCCGCCCAGCGCGACGATCGCGTCGTAGCAGCAGGTCGGCGATTCCGTCTCGATACGGTGCGCCCTGGCTTCGAGTGTTCCGACCAGTGCATTGGTCACCGGCGGAAAGGACAGGACGAGGTTTTGCGCAATGGCGAGGCCCAGCGCGATGCGCGCGAGCCGGCGCCAGCCCACAATCGTCAACAGCAGCCAGAGGATCGCCCCCACCGCCAGCGATGCCGGCGGCAGTGCGAGTAGGGCGACGATCTTGAGGAAGATGTAGGAGGTCATGCCGGTCTGCGATGCACTCCGGCTATACTAGACCAGCCGATGAGGTGCCTGCGAAAGCATGAGCACGATGTCGCTCTGCGATGACGAAGCAGAAGCTGCGGAATCAAAATGAAAAAAGAAGGGCGGGCCCGGCATGACCCGGAACCCGCCCGATCTTTCCCCGTCGGAAACGAGCTAGATCGCTTCTTTCAGGTCCTTCGCGACGCGGAAGGCAACCTTCTTCGACGCCTTGATCTTGATCGCTTCGCCCGTAGCCGGGTTACGGCCCATACGCGCCGGACGCGCGCGAACCTGAAGGATGCCGAGACCCGTGATGCGGACCTTGTTGCCCTTCTTGAGGTGACGCACGACCAGGTTGACGAATTCGTCGAGGGCGCCGGTGGCGTCCTTCTTCGTCATGCCCGTCTTCTCGGCGAGTTCTGCCGCGACCTTCGAAAGCGGTACGGTGGGAACGGAGGGTTTGGTAGCCATGTTGAGGGGTCCCTTACATTTTTCGTTTCGCCAACAGCCTCCTGACGCCCCAGGGCGACGTTGACGGGCCAAGGTTATCCACGAATCGATCCCCCGCAAGGGCGGAATCCACGAAAAATGTCGATTCTTGGGGCTTTTTCGGCCATTTGAAGCAGTCATCCACAGACTGCAGAGAGAGCGTAGCGTGTCGAGCCCTGGCCTGATCCCGACTTTCAGCACCGCCGTAAACACCTGGCAGTGCGACGAAAACGACCATCTGAACGTGCAGTTTTACACCGAGTTCGGCCACGAGGCGTCGTCTCATCTGCTGGCGAGTCTGGGCTTGGGACCGCGCGCGCAACGCGCTGCGGGCATCGCCGCCAGCGTCGTCGACGACCATGTACGCTATCTGCGCGAGTTCCGGGTCGTGGAGCCGGTCGAGGTTCATTCGGCGCCCGTCGAGGTCGGTGAGCGCCACCTCGTCGCCTATCACGAGGTCCGCAATCCGGCCGGCGGCCACATCGCGGCAACGATACGCCGCCGCATTGTGTCGGCCGCCCCCTGGCCCGCCGAGGTGCGAGCGCGCGCCGAAGCCGCCAGAGTGGAACTGCCTGCCGCCGCGAAGCCGCGCAGCGTGGGCAAGCTCGATCTGCCCGATCTTTCGCTCGTCGATGCCGCGGGAACCGGCCTCATCGAAGTCGGCCGCACCCAGATCACGCCCGACGAATGCGATGAGAAGGGCGAGTTCCTGCCCCGCCATCAGTTCGGTCGCTACTCCGACGGCGCGCCGGTTCTCTGGAACCATCTCGGCTTCGATCGCGCCGCGATGCAGGATCGTCAGGAAGGCTCAGTCGTGGTCGAAATGCTGAACCACTACCGCCGTCCCCTGCATGCCGGCGACCTCGTGGTGACGATGAGCGGCCTCGCCCATTTCACCGACAAGATCCTGACCTTCACGCATTTCCTGTTCGAGGCCGAAAGCGGCACGCTTGCGGCCTGCGCCGAAGCGGTCGGCATGAAGTTCGACCAGAAGGTCAGGAAGATCATGACCTTTTCGGCAGAGGATCGCGCAAGCCTGGCAGCGCGACAGATCAGCTTCTAAACACCGAGAGCAGGATCCGCCGCTACGCTTGGGACGACATGACAAACCGTGTCATCCCGAGCGTAGCAGGGGATCTTTGGAAACGAGCTCCCGTCACACCGCCAGATTCACCGTCACGCTCTTGCGCTGGGTGAAGCTGTCGAGCATGCCTTCGAGCGAGAATTCGCGGCCGAGGCCGCTCTGCTTGAAGCCGCCGTAGGACATGCCGGGCGACTGGCCGCCGCCCTGGTTGACCTGCACCCAGCCCGACTCGATGGCATGGGCGGCGCGCAGCCCGCGGCCGATATCGTGCGTCCAGACATAGGCCGCGAGGCCGTAGTGGCTGTCGTTGGCCATGCGGATCGCTTCGGCCTCGTCGCTCCAGCGGATTGCCACCAGCACCGGCCCGAAGATCTCCTCGCGCGCCAGCCGCCAGTCGTTGGAGCGGTCGGCGAACACGGTCGGCACGGCGAAGTAGCCTTCGCTCAACGGCCCGGTCTTGGGCGGCAGGCCGCCGAACACCAGCTTGGCGTCGGACCGCTTCAGCCCCTCGTCGACATACTTGCAGACCTTGGTGAACTGCTTGTTGTTGATGATGGTGCCGATGTCGCTCGCCTCGTCGAGCGGATCGCCGATCTTGAGCGCCGAGGTCTTCTTCTCGAGCTTCTTGAGGAAGGAGTCGAAGATGTCCTCGTGCAGGAAGAGACGTGAGCCTGCCGTACAGCTCTGGCTCTGCCGCGTGAAACGCATGGCGTTGATGATGCCGTCGACCGCCCAATCCTCGTCGGCATCGGGATAGACCAGCGACGGGCTCTTGCCGCCCAGTTCCAGCGACACGGGCACGATACGCTCGGCGGCAGCGCGCATGATCACCTTGCCGATGTCGGTCGAGCCGGTGAAGGAAAGCTTGCGGATCTTCGGGTGATTAGCGAGCGGGCCGCCGCATTCCTCGCCATAGCCCGTCACCACGTTCAGCACACCGGGCGGCAGGAACTCCTGGCAGATGTCGGCCATCAGCAGCACGCCCATCGGCGCGTCCTCGGCGGCCTTCATCACCAGCACGTTGCCGGCGCAGAGCGCGGGCGCGATCTTGAGCGCGCCCAGCATGACCGGCGCATTCCACGGGATGATGGCGCCGACGATGCCGATGGGCTCGCGACGCGTGTAGGAAAGCACGTGCTCGCCGAGCGGCACCGTCTCGCCCTTCAATTCGGAGGCGAGGCCACCGAAATAGCGGAAGATATCGGCCGCGAGCTTGGCCTCGCCGCGCGCCTGGGTGCGCAGCGCATTGCCGGTCTCCAGCGCGATGGTGCGTGCCATCTCCTCGGCGCGCGCTTCCATGGCCTCGGCGATCTTGAGCAGCAGCTTGCCGCGCTCGCGCGGCACCACGTTCTTCCACGCCGGGAACGCCTTGTCGGCCGCGGCAACCGCGGCGTCGACATCGGCGGCCGCCGCGCGCGGCACCTCGGCCACAAGCGTGCGATTGCCTGGATTCTCGATGGCGATGCGCTGGCCCGAGGCGCTGCCCACCCACTTGCCGCCGATCAGCATGCCCTTGGGTTGATAGGTGCCGGAGGGCTGGGCGAGGGGTTTGGTCTGGGTCGCTGTCGTCGACATGGTGGTCCTCCGGTTGCGAAAACGGCCGGGAGTTTGGCGCGCAGCCTGAGAGGCTACAAGGCCGCGATAAGCGGCATTTTAGGCTTTCTTTTTCCTCGAGGAAGCCGGCTTGCGGTGACGCTTGGCCGTCAGCTCGCCGTACTTCATGCCTTCGAGCTTCAGCCCATCGGGATCCAGAAAGAACACGGCATAGTAGTCCTCGTAATATTCGCCGGCGGGATCGACGATGCGCACGCCCTGGCCTTCGAGATAGGCCTGCAGCGCATCGACATCCTTCCGGTTGCGCAGTTCGAAGGCGTAGTGATGGAGGCCGACATCGCCGATGCGATGTGTCTTGCGCCCCTCGGCAGCGGCGATCCAAAAGCGCGTCTTGCCGTTGGTCCAGCCGATGGTGCTGCCATAGTCCTCCGACAGCTCGAAGCCCAGAAAGGCGAAGAGGCCGGCATAGAACTTCTTGGATCTCTCGTAGTCGCTTACCCGGACAGAGATGTGATCGATGCCGACGACACGAGACGTGGGACGAGGCATGGCGAGTCTCCGGTTTTCCAGTGGTCACAACGGACCGAATGTCGGATTGTTGCCCCTCATCGAGAGGGGATCATCCATGAAAGCGTTGCTGAACAGACTTGTGCTGGCGTCGGGCCTCGTCGTGGCCGCAGGCACTGCATGGGCTGGTACCCTCGACGACATCGCCAAGAACGGCGTCCTGCGCGCCGCCTATCGCGAAGATGCCGCACCCTTCGCGTACAAAGCGGCGAACGGCCAGCCCAAGGGTTTCATGATCGACCTCTGCGAGGCCGTCGCCAAGGGGCTTGCCCAACAGCTCAAGAAGCCCGGCCTCAAGGTCGAGTTCGTGCCGGTCACGACGGAAAACCGTCTCGATGCGATCCGTCAGAACAAGGCGGACCTGCTCTGCGACTCGCTCACCGAGACGCTGGACCGGCGTGCCCAGGTCGATTTCTCGATCGCGACTTTCGTCGACGGAACCAGCTTCGCCATTCGTAACGACGGCCCGCGCGATATCCAGCAGCTCGGTGGCAAGAAGGTCGGCGCCATCGCAGGCACCCTGACCGAGGAGGCGCTGCGGCGCAGCCTCGCCGCCGTGCATGTCCAGGCTCAGATCGTCCCCTTCACCGATTTCCCACAGGCGATGACGGCCCTCGAGAAGGGGGAGATTTCGGCCTATTTCGCCGGCAAGGCGATGCTTACGGCCATGATCAAGGATCACAAGGATGCGTCGCGCATCCTGCTCGCCAGCACCTATCTCAGCATCGAGCCCTTCGCGCTGGCGATGCGGTTGGGCGATGGCGATTTCCGCCTTGCGGTGGATCGTGCTCTGAGCCGCATCTACCGCTCCGGCGAGATCGCCACGATCTTCAGCAACAATTTCGGCGTCAATGCCCAGCCGACACCGCAACTCCAGTCGCTCTACATGATCTCGGCCTTGCCGGAATAGGATCGACGCCCCACTTTGCCGTCGATGTCCCGCCCGTTCCGACTTTCCGTCCTCGACCAGTCCATTGCCGTCGCCGGACGGCCGCACGGCCAGTCGATCCGCAACACCGTCGCCCTGGCTCAGCATTGCGAGGTGCTGGGTTACGAGCGCTTCTGGGTCTCCGAGCACCACAACCATCCAACCATCGTCGGTACGGCGCCGGAGATCGTGATGGCAGCCATCGCCGCCACGACCGACCGCATCCGCATCGGCAGCGCCGGCATCATGCTGCCGCACTACTCGCCGCTCAAAGTGGCCGAAGTGTTCCGCGTGCTCGATGCCCTTGCCCCAGGCCGCATCGATCTTGGGCTTGGCCGCGCGCCGGGCTCCGACGGTCGCACGGCCTTCGCGCTGAACCCGGCCGCTAACGAACGGCCCGAGCATTTTCCCGCCGACGTGCGCGACCTGATTGCCTGGGTACACAATGAACCGTTGGTCGACCGTCACCCCTTCGCCACGGTGAAGGCGTTCCCGCAAGGCGACACGGCGCCGGAAGTGTGGATCCTGGGCAGCTCCGACTATGGCGCGCAGGTCGCCGCGCTGTTCGGCCTGCCCTACTGCTACGCCTGGTTCTTCAGCGACGGCGCCGGCGGTGAACGTGCGATCGATCTCTACAAGCGCAGCTATCGCCCCAGCGCCCGCCACCCCGAGCCGCGCTCGGGCCTTTGCGTCTGGGCACTGGCGGCCGAGACGATGGACGAGGCGCAGTACCATTTCACGTCACGCGCGCTCTCGCGCATCCAGCGCGACAAGGGCGTGATGGGGCCGTTGCTGTCGCCCGACGAGGCGGCGGAGGTCGTGAAAACGCTCGCGCCTTACGAGCAGGCCAAGCTCGAACAGTTCCGCAAAGATTCCTTCGTCGGCACCGGCCCCGAAGTCGCCGCCCGCATCACCGAGCTGAAGGAACGGGTCGGCGTCGACGAGATGGCCGTCGTGACATGGACGCACGACGAAGACGTGCGGCGGCAGAGCTATGCCCTGCTCGCCCAGGCCTACGGTTTCGCGCCAAAGGGCACGATCTCGTAAGCCCAATCTGAACGCACTAGAAGCGACGGAACGCCGTTTTGGCTTAATCCCTCTTTTCAGCGCGAACTACAGCTTCAAAGAGTCGTCCCTCTTCGATCGGACTTCCAGCTTCGCCTTGCTTCGGTCGTGCTTTTTGATCTGAACCAAGTTCTATTTGGTCGGACCTATAATAGACGGACGCTGAGGTATCGACCCATCCAATGCGCTTTCCAGCCCGCCAAACAAAGCCGTCGCCCGTGCGCTCGAGACTGGCTCCCGGTGGTGCAGCGGCGGCCTGCTCGGAGGCAAGGACCGCGGCATCCAAGTTAGACTGAATTTTGATGCCGACAGAATTAGCCTTGATGGTTGGCTTCTCGGACTTGCCGATCTCGATCTGATCCAGTCGATAGAAAGTATCTGAACCGTCGTCGATCCATCCGATACGCTTTGCATTCGTCCAGACGAAACCATCACCAGTGCGTTCATAAGCGGAACGGAACTGAGGCGCGCCTGCCGACGCCGGTGGAGGAACAGGACTGCAATCTAAAGCGTAGGGATTCACCCAGAACGGTATAATTTCGGTCTTCGTCGTGATGGTGACTTGCACCGCATCGTCGAACTTCTCAATAACGGTCACCGTCGATTTATCGGGCAATCGCAAACAACCTACGCTGCGCAGTTGTTCGGCATTTGTTGCCGATATCGAAGTCTTGAGGGCACGCGCAGTCGAGCATGCCACTTCGCCAAATTGCTTCATTCGACAGACGTCGTTTGCGATCGCCAATGTCGGCAGACCTGCACACAGAAACCCGCAAATTATGGATAGGCGGCCCATAGATTGAGTTCCTCGATCGAAAGCGTATGCAAAGTCAGCGCGTTTCGGTCCAGCTCTCGGAGAAAGCCAGCGCCGAGGTGCTGAAGGGCCGACCTTCGCGATCGCGCGGCCAGGGTTTGCCGCGGGCCTGCTGGCCGTTCAGCGTCAGCCGGCCGGACAGCGCCGGCACCAGCACGGTGCAGACGCCATAGGGCCTGGGGTTCGGCGCCTGGTTGGGCTCGGTATGGATGAGCAGCGGATCGCCGATATCGTGCCAGGTGAGCGAGATCTCGGCGTCGGCGGCGGAGACATACTCGGTCCAGTAGTAGCGCGGGTCGCCGGCCTTGCTGAAGTCGGCGTCGACCACCGGGATCGAGGTATCCTTCAGCTCGGCATTGAGCATGCCCTGCACGGTCTGCTGCAGCCAGCGCGCCATGGCGATGTTGTCGGAGTAGATGCGCCACTTGTTCTCGGTCAGCTCGCTCTTGAGATAGAGCACATGCCCCGGCCCCGCCGGGCAGAACAGGATGCGCCAGTAGCTTGCATCCGTGGAATTGGGATCGCCGTCCTTTTCACTCAGACGCAGGAACGGGTTCTCGCCGGTGAGGATGACGCGATGCGGATCGGCTACGGGCATTTCCTGTCTCCCTAGAGTACCTGGTTGCGTAAGGTCTTCTCGCCACGCCACAGGCGGTCGAGATTCTCCATCAGGATATCGAGCACATTGTCTTCGTAGGCCCGCGTCTCACCGGCCGTGTGCGGCGTGATGAAGACGTTGGGCATCGTCCAGAGCGGCGACGCAGCCGGCAGCGGTTCGTCGGCCGTGACATCGAGGGCCGCCGCCCAGATCTTGTTGCCCTGCATCGTCTTGATTAGGGCCTCCTCGTCCGCGACCTTGCCGCGCGCGACGTTGACGAACACCGACGATGGTTTCATGGCGGCAAAGGCCGCCGCGCTCATCAGGCCCGTGGTCTCCGGCGTCAGCGCGCAGGTCAGCGCCACGAAATCGGCCTGCGGGACCAGCTTCACCAGATCGCCCATGCCGTGGATTTCGTCGGCGCCGTTCGTACCGGCCTTGGGGTCACGCCGGATGCCGACCACCTTCATGTCGAAGGCCTTGGCGAGCTTGGCGAGGTGGCTGCCGATGCGGCCCATGCCGACCACCAGCAGGGTCTTGCCGCCCAGTTCATCCTCGCGCTGCGTCAGGTCGCCCAGCATGCCGCGCCACACCTTCTGGTGCTGGTTGTCGCGTGCCTCGGGCAGACGCCGTGCGATCGCCAGGATCAGGGCGATGGCATGCTCTGCCACGGCGCGGGCATTCACGCCGGCGGCGCTCGCCAGCCGGATGCCCTTGGCGCCCAGCAGTTCCTTGGAATACTGGTCCATGCCCGAGCTGATGGACTGGATGAACCTCAGCTTGCCGGCGTGCGGAATCAGGTCGTTCTTCCACATGCCCGACGCCAGCACCACGTCGGCCTCGCCAATGCGCTTCACCAGATCGTCATAGGCACGGACTTCGAAGCACTTGATGCCGGTCTTGCGCAGCTCGAACCGGTCCATCATCCGATATGCCGCATGTGCAAAACAGATGGTCAGATTTTCTTTCGACGGAAACATGGAACTCCCCCTGCACGAGGTGCCACACTAGCCCGAACAACCGCCCCGGGGGAAACGCCATGCGTCGCAATATTCTTCGTGAACGTCTCAATGCCGGCCAGCCGACCGTCGGCACGCACATCCTGTCGGCCTGGCCGACCCTGGTCGAACTGATCGGTCACTCCAAGCAGTACGACTACGTCGAGTTCACCGCCGAATACGCGCCGTTCACGATGCACGATCTCGACAATCTCGGCCGCGCCTTCGAGCTGATGAATATGTCCGGCATGATCAAGATCGAGCAGACGCAATATACCCATCAGGCGATGAGGGCGATTGGCTCGGGCTTCCAGAGCGTGCTCTTTGCCGACATCCGCTCGGTCGAGGACGCCAAGGCCGCCGTCGACGCCGTACGCGCCGAGACGACGATGGCCAAGGGCGTGCGGAGCCGCGGACGAATGGGCGTCGGCATGCGCCGCGACGTCGGCACCGTCCGGGAAGGCGGCACGCCCGCCTATGTCGACGCGCTGGACGAGGTCGTGATCGCCATCATGGTCGAGAAGAAGTCCTGCGTGGACGATCTCGATGCCGTCCTCTCGGTACCGGGGATCGACATGGTCCAGTTCGGCGCCTCCGACTTCTCCATGAGCATCGGCAAGACCGGTCAATATGCCGACGCCGAGGTCCTGGCGGCGGAGAAGAAGACCATCGAAACGGCCCTGAAGAAGGGGCTCCATCCGCGAGTCGAGCTGCGCGATCCGAGCCAGGCCGGCAAATACCTCGACATGGGCGTGAAGCATTTCTGCATCGGCTGGGATGTCCGCATCCTGGCCGACTGGTGGGACAGCAAGGGCGCGGAAATGCGCGGCCTGCTCGACGGCAAGGCCGCCGCCCCGGCGAAAGCCCCCGCCAAAGCCGGCAACTACGCCTGAGAGACGAATGAACAAACCGCCGATCGCGCCGCGGCGCCCCTCGCCGCGCCTCCTCCATGGGATCACCGTCGAAGACGACTATGCCTGGCTGAAGGACGAGAAGTGGCAGGAGGTTCTGCGCGATCCGTCGCTCCTCGATCCCGACATCCGCACCTATCTCGAGGCCGAGAACCAGTACACCGAGACGCTGTTGGCCCCGACGCACGACCTGCAGAAGGCCCTGGTCGCGGAGATGCGCGGCCGCATCAAGGAGGACGATTCCGGCGTGCCGACGCCGGATGGTCCCTTCGCCTATCTCTGGAAGTTCCGCGAAGGCGGACAGCACGAGCAGATCGGCCGTACGCCGCGCAACGGCGGCGAGATGCAGACCGTCCTCGATGGCGATGCGCTGGCCCAGGCGTCCGACTATTTCAAGTTCGGCGGCACGCGCCATTCGCCGGATCACCGGCTCGTCGCCTGGAGCGCCGACCTGCGCGGCTCCGAATTCTTCACTCTGCGCGTGCGCCGCTGGGATACTGGCGAGGACTTGCCCGACATTCTGGAACAGACCGGCGGCCGGATCGTCTGGGGGCGCGACTCCTCGTTCTTCTACTACGTCCAGGTCGACGACAATCACCGTCCCCTGAAGGTCTTTCGCCATCGCCTAGGCACGCCGCAGATCGACGATGTCCTCGTCTACGAAGAGAAAGACGTCGGCTGGTTCACCCATATCGAGGAAAGCCCCAGCGGACGCTTTTGCGTGATCGCGGGCGGCGATCACGACACGACCGAGCAGCACCTGATCGACCTCTCCGTGCCGGACGCGACACCTCGCCTGATCGCACCGCGACAGAAAGGTGTTCGTTACAGCGTCGCCGATCGCGGTGAGGAGCTGTTTATCCTGACCAACGAGGGCGGCGCCATCGACTTCCGCATCGCCACCGCACCGCTCGCAATGCCCGGCCGCGCAAACTGGCAGGAGCTGATCCCGCACCGGCCGGGCGTCTACATCCTCGGCATGGAGCTGTTCGCCGGCCATCTCGTGCGGCTGGAACGATCGAACGCCCTGCCGTCGATCGTGATCCGCGAACTAGACAGGGGCGGCGAGCATGTCATCGCCTTCGACGAAGCTGCCTACTCGCTCGACATGGCAGGCGGCTTCGAGTTCGACACGACCACGCTGCGCTTCGTCTATTCGTCGATGACCACGCCGGCCGAAGTCTACGACTACGACATGGCGAGCCGCGAGCGCACCTTGCGCAAGCGCCAGCAGATCCCCTCCGGTCACAACCCGGCCGACTATGCGACGACGCGCATCCTCGCGCGGTCGCACGACGGCGCCGAGGTGCCGGTATCGATCCTGCATCGCCGCGACTTCAAGAAGGACGGCGGCGCCCCGCTGCTCCTCTACGGCTATGGCTCCTACGGCATGGCCATGCCGGCGTCGTTCTCGGCCAACCGGCTGTCGCTGGTCGATCGCGGCTTCGTCTACGCCATCGCCCATATCCGTGGTGGCTCGGACAAGGGCTGGTCGTGGTATCTCGACGGCAAGCGGGAGAAGAAGACCAACACCTTCGACGATTTCGCCGCGGCCGGCCGCGCGCTCATCGCCGGTGGCTATACCTCGGCCAAGCGCATCATCGGACATGGCGGCAGCGCGGGCGGCATGCTGATGGGCGCGGTGGCCAATCGCGCCAGCGAGCTGTTTGCCGGCATCGTCGCCGAAGTGCCTTTCGTCGACGTGCTGAACACGATGCTCGACGACAAGCTCCCGCTGACGCCGCCGGAATGGCCCGAGTGGGGCAACCCCATCACCGACGAAGCGGCGTTCCGCTACATCCTCTCCTATTCGCCCTACGACAATGTCGCCGCCCGGGACTATCCGGCGATCCTTGCCATGGCCGGCCTTACCGATCCGCGCGTCACCTACTGGGAACCGGCCAAGTGGGTCGCCCGGCTGCGCGCCACGATGACCGGCGGCGGGCCGGTGCTGTTGCGCACCAACATGGGCGCGGGACATGGCGGTTCGTCCGGACGGTTCAACCGGCTGGACGAGGTGGCGATTGCCTATGCCTTCGCGTTGCGCACGGTCGGCCTCGTCCCCGACAAGGCGTAACGTCGAGCGATTCAGCTAGGCAGACCGTCCTTCGAAGGTTCATCCTGCCGCCAGCAGGAGGGAACGCCATGAAGAATCAAGCAGACACGATATTGAAGGACGCCGTGGCTCGAGGCGACGTGCCCGGCGTGGTGGCGGTCGCGACCGACCGCAAGGGACAGACCTACGAAGGCGGGTTCGGCAAGCGGGTGCTGGGCGAAGCTGCCGACATGACGCCCGACACCGTCGCCTGGATCGCCTCGATGACCAAGGCGGTGACCGGGGCGGCCGCCATGCAACAGGTCGAACGCGGCAAGCTCGACCTGGATACGCCGGCCAAGGCGATTCTGCCTGCCCTTGGCAACGTGGGCGTGCTCGAAGGTTTCGACGCTGGCGGCAAGCCCAAGCTGCGCAAGGCCAAGCGCGACATCACCTTGCGCCACCTGCTCACCCATACGGCGGGCTTCGGCTACGACATCTGGAACGCCGATCTCGCCAAGTATCAGGAGAGCGAGGGCGTGCCGGGAATCATTTCCTGCCAGAACAAGGCCTTGACCACGCCATTGCTCTTCGACCCGGGCGAGCGCTGGTACTACGGCATCAATATCGACTGGGCCGGCAAGATGGTCGAAGCGGCGGCCGGCAAGAAGCTCGGCCAGGTGCTGCACGACGATCTGCTGGGGCCGCTCGGCATGAACGATACCGCCTTCCGCATCACCGACGGCATGCGCAAGCGGATGGCCAAGATCCATCATCGTGGCCCCGACGGCGCGCTGACGGCCGACCCGGCGCTGGAGATCCCGCAGGAACCGGAGTTCGAGATGGGCGGCGGCGGCCTCTATTCGACGGCCGGCGACTATCTCAAGTTCGTGCGCATGATGCTGAACGAGGGCAAGGCGGACGACGGCAAGCCCGTGCTGAAGCCCGAGACCGTGGCCACCATGTCGAAGAACGCCATGGGCGAGTCGCGCGTGACCCTGCTGAAGACGGCGGCGCCCCCCTTCTCCAACGATGCCGAGTTCTTTCCCGGCCTCGACAAGCAGTGGGGCCTCTCCTTCATGATCAACAACGAGGAAGCGCCGACCGGCCGCTCGGCCGGCGGACTCGCCTGGGCCGGCCTCGCCAACACCTACTACTGGATCGACCAGAAGAAGGGCATCGGCGGCGTCTACATCACCCAGATCCTGCCCTTCGCCGACGTGAAGTCGCTGCCGCTGTTCTACGCCTTCGAAAGCGCGGTCTACGGCAAGTAAGGATCAGGCAAGACCGAACAGCTCGGTCTCCTCGCGTACGCCTCGCAGGCGGTGGCGCCCGAGAGAGACAAGGCGATCCCTACTGAGGGTCGCGGCCTCCGCGAAGGCCCGCGACACCAGAAGTTGACGGCCGAGCGGCTGGCAGAGCGCTTCGATGCGCGACGCTTCGTTGACGGCGGGGCCGATCACGGTGAAGTCGAGCCGCGTATCGCTGCCGACATTGCCGTAGAGCACCTTGCCGATATGCAGCGAGACATCGAGCCCGGCGGCCAGTTGGCCGTCGGCGTGCCGGCCCTTGTTTATCCGCTCGACGCGCGCCAGCGCTTCGATCGCCGCTTCCAGCGCGGCGGCGCAAACGGAGGCGCGGCCATCGAGCACGACGCCGAATGCCGCCAGCAACCCGTCACCCATGAACTTCAGCACCTCGCCGCCGTGCCTGACGACCGGTTGGACCATGCAGCCGAAATAATCGTCGAGCAGCAGGATCAGGTCGCGGCCGGGCATCGTATCGGCGAGCGCAGTGAAGCCCTGCAGATCGGCAAAGAGCAGCACTGCCTCGACGCTCTGGACTTCGCCACGCAGCACGGTGCCGGCCAGCACGCGACTTGCCGGGTCGTTGCCGAGATAGGCTGCCAGCAGGCCATGGCTTAGGGCCCGCGCCGTCGCGGCCTTCGCAGCAACGGCGAAGCCGGGAACTGCCTGCCTGAGCGCCTCGGCATCTTCCGTGCGATAGCCGCCCGGCCGTCTCGTCGCGGCAGAGACCACTAGGAATCCCGACTCGGCATGTTCGACGTCGGTCGCATCGCCGATCCGCGGCGAAAGCTCGCCCAACGGCAGGACCCAGCCCATCCATTCGGTCGTTCCCACCGCGCGCAGCTCTTCGAAGACCGGCAGGTTGGGCACGTCGGCTCCCGTGTCGAAGCGGTAGCGTTGTTCGGTCAGGCCGTCGCGCAGCATGGCGGCGAACGGGCTCTGCCGGATCAGGAGCGAATCGATCTCCTCATGCGCGATCTCGAAATGCCGGGTGACCTGATGGCCGCGATCCCAGACCAGGCTGCGCGCCCGCATCATGGGGTGCAGTGTGTTCATGCCGACGAACAGGCGCTCGACCTCAAGGCCTGCTTCGTTGAGGCGACGACCAAACCCGTCGACCATGTCCTCGAGCGGCATGTTGCGCAGGCCCGCCTGGGCCAACCACCCGGCGAGAGGGAGGGAATTCATCGACAGGACACTCCACGCAGAAGCAGGACGAACATAGCCGAAGCCGCTACAAAGACAGCCCCTCGACGAGGAAGTTTCGATGGCGAAGACCGATCCCGCACGCAAAACGCTTCGCCCGGACGAGGTCATGGGCCTGATGAAGGCGGGTCGCACTTTTCAGGCGGTGGCCTTTACTTCCGAGGTAGAGTTCGACGAACTCGACCTCTCGGAAGGCCGCTTCGAGGACTGCACCTTCGATCTGCCGAATATCCGAGGCACCGACTTTTCGGGAGCGCAATTCAAGGACTGCCGCTTTTCACCCGGGCGGTTCGCCAGTTGCAAGTTCGCCGGCGCCCGCTTCCAGGGCACCGGCTTTTTCGACACCGACCAGAAGAAAGGCTGCACCTTCGCCTTCTGCGATCTGCGGGACGTCGAAGCGGAGAAGTGCAACTTCGCGGTCGGCGCCTTCGAACGCTGCGACATGCACGACTTCCGCGCCAGGGAGTGCAGCTTCCGCGGGGTGCGCTTCCACGCCTCCACCTTCACCAAGGCCGTCTCGAAGCGGGTGATCGTCACGCGGGCGCGCTTCGAGACCTGCAACTTCACCTTCACGGACTTCTCCGGCGTGTCGCTCGAAACCTGCGAGTTCCAGACCTGCAAGTTCCTCGACACGGCCCTCTTCGACGTCAATCTCACCGAGGCGATCCTGCGCGACTGCTCGCTCGACAAGGTCGAATGGGAACGGGCCAACCTGACCCGCGCCGATCTTCGGGGCACGACGATTTCCGGACTGAACCTCGCCGTGCTGTCCGGCTACGCCGGGCTGATGATCGGCGAGAGCCAACAAACGGAACTGCTCGAACGGCTGGGCGTCATCGTCAGCCTCGACTAGAGCCTAAGCCGGCGGCGGCACCATCGTGCCTTTGGGCAACGCCGCGCAATGGTCGTAGATGTCCGAGGGCCGCGCAAACCAGACCTTGTCCTTCTGCGGGTGGTTGGCGATGTGCTGCAGCGCCTCGCGCAGCATGCGCAGCCGATAGGGCTGCCCCACGATCATCGTGTGCAGGGCGATGCCGCAGACCAGCGGCTGTTTGGCCGACTGACGCAGCAGTTCCTCGAACTGGCCAATAATGAAGTCGCGGAACTGCTCGGGCGTGTGATGGCGTACCAGCACCTGCGGGCTGTCGTTGATCTCGATGGGATAGGGCACGCTCATCAGCGGCCCCGAGCGCGTCTTCATCCAGAGCGGCTGGTCGTCGGCGGGCCAATCCATCAGGAAGTCGAAACCGACCTCCTTGAGAAGGTCGGGCGTCCAGCGCGTCGAGGCCATCCAGGGGGCCATCCAGCCGCGTGGCCGCTTGCCGCTCGCTTTCTCGATGGCGTCGCGCACTTCCTCAAGAAAGCGCTTCTCGTCAGCTTCCCACATATGGCCATGCCGTTCGGCATTGGTGCGGCCGTGCCCGATGAACTCGTCGCCGCGCGCCTTCAAGGCATCGACGATCTGCGGCGCGTAGTCGAACACCGTGGTGTTGATCAGGTGCGCGGCCGGCAGATTGAGTTCGTCGAAGAGTTCAAGGCAACGCCACACGCCGACGCGGTTGCCGTAGTCGCGCCAGGCAAAGGTGCGCGGATCGGGTGGCGGATTGGCGACCGTGAGCAGATGTCCCTCGCCCGCTCCGAACGCGAAATGTTCGATGTTGAGACCGAGATAGACGGCCAGCCGCTTGCCCTCGGGCCAGGAATAGTCTTTGCGTTCGGTGATGGGGGAATAGGCATAGCGGTCGTGATACGGCAGGCGAATCGTGTGCATGGCTACCTCTTGACGACCGCGACTTTGTTCTCGGTTTCACTGGCGTTCATGGCCCGGAAGCGCGCGACGGCATTGGCATGGAAAGCGCGTTCCTCCGCGCCGGCTTCCTGCACCGGGCGGCGCTCGTCGTCGAAGTGACCGTACTTATCCTCGCCACGCACCAGCATCGCCGTCACACGGGTCGCCGACGTACAACGCGCCCAGGTCGGGATGTAGCTGATGCCGAGCCCGATGCGCCGGTCGTTGGAGCGGTTGGGCCGCGAGTTGTGCACGAGATGCGTATGGTGCAGCGAAAACTGTCCCGCCTTCACCGGCATGTAGGCCGTCTTTGTACGATCGACGTCGACGGCCAGCTCCTGGCCGCGCGACAGAAGATTTTCCGGATCCTGCATCTCCGCGTGCGGAAGCTGGCCGAGCCTGTGAGAGCCCGGCACCACTTCCATGCAACCCGCCTCGACCGGCGCATCGGTGAGCGCCACCCAGGCCGTGACATGACAGGCCGGCTCCAGGGCAAAGTAGGTCGCATCCTGGTGCCAGCTCACATAGGCGCCGGAACCGGCATCCTTGGGCCAGACGGTGAGATGGAACAGCCGGATGTCGGGCCCGATCAGATCCTCGACGGCGTCGAGCACCTCGGGTGCATGCACGATCTCGTCGACCCAGGGAAAGAGGAGATGCGGCTTGAAATTATGGCCGCGCGTCATCTTCTGACCCTGCGCCTGCTCGAAGGCTTCGAGCCTGGCGCGCCAGGCGCGTGTCCGCTCCGTCGAGAAAGCATCGACGGGGCAGACATAGCCCTCGCGCTCGTATTGAGCGATTTGTTGAGCGGTGAGCTTCCGGGGCATCAGTGCGCCGTCCAGCCACCGTCGACGAACAGCAGCGTGCCGGTAACGAACGACGAGTCGTCGCTTGCCAGAAAGAGCGCCGCGCGCGCCACTTCCTCGGGCTTGCCGATACGGCCCAGCGGGTGACGCTGCTTCCAGAAGGCCTTCATCGCTTCCGGATCGTCGTAGCGTTTCAACGAGCGGGCCGGCATGGGCGTGTCGATGACGCCGGGCATAAGGGCGTTCACACGAATGCCCTGCGCCGCGTGATCGACCGCCATGGTCTTGGTGAAGGAAGCGATAGCGCCTTTGGAAGCGACATAGGCGGCGTTGCGACCGGGGCTCGACTGCGCGAGCTGCGATCCCACCGTGACGATTGCGCCCGAACCGGCAGCAATCATTGGCTGGATGGCGTGATGGATCCAGAGATAGGTGCCCTTGACGTTGATGTCGAAGGTGCGATCCCAGGTCGCCTCGTCGACGGTGTCGACCGTGCCGCCCAAGGAAACACCGGCCGCCGTCATCAGCACATCGATGCGTCCCCACTGTTCCATGACATGGGCGACGCCGCCGCGCACCTGCTCGGCACGGCTGACATCGGCAGCGATGGCCAGCGCATGGCCGCCTTCGCTTTCGATTTCCGCTGCGACGTCGAGGATGCCGGCTTCGTCGAGATCGACCAGCGCCACGCGGGCGCCTTCGGCAGCGAACAGACGGGCAGAAGCGGCGCCGATGCCCGACGCGGCTCCCGTCACGATGACAACGCGATGCTCTAGCTTCATGCGGCGAGCTTAGCGCGCCGCCGTACGGTCTGTCAGTGCACCTTCAACGCGGGCGTTTGCGCAACGGGCGTCTGCGCTGCGCGCGGCGGGCCAGCATGTTGAGCGCCTCGATCAGGCCGGAGAAGGCCATGGCGGCGTAGATGTAGCCCTTGGGCACATGGGCGCCCATGCCGTCGGCAATCAGCGTGGCGCCGATCATCAGCAGGAAGCCCAGCGCCAGCATCACGATGGTAGGATTGTGACCGATGAAGCGCGCCAGCGGATCGGCAGCGAGCAGCATCGTCCCAACCGCGACGATGACCGCGATCACCATAATCGGAATGTCATCTGTCATACCGACCGCCGTGATGATGCTGTCGAGCGAGAAGACCAGGTCGAGGATCAGGATCTGGCCAATGACACCGGCAAATGTCGCCCCGACAACCGT
This sequence comes from Reyranella massiliensis 521, assembly GCF_000312425.1. GTDB lineage: Bacteria > Pseudomonadota > Alphaproteobacteria > Reyranellales > Reyranellaceae > Reyranella > Reyranella massiliensis. The sequence continues at coordinate 3,979,409 of NZ_HE997181.1, forward strand.
GCCGGCGTCGGCTTCATGGTCTTGGCCGCCGGTGACATGGTCGTGAATCTCGCTGGTCGCCTTGTAGATCAGGAACAGGCCGCCAACGATCAGAATCAGGTCACGCCAGGAAAACCCATGCCCGAACAGGGAGAATATCGGTGTCGTGAGCTGCACGATGAAGGCGACGCCGCTCAGCAGGCCGAGACGCAAGATCACCGCCAGACCGATGCCAACCCGTCTGGCCTTCGATCTCTTCTCCTCGGGCAGTTTGTTGGTCAGAATGGAAATGAAGATCAGGTTGTCGATGCCCAGCACGACTTCCATGATCACCAGCGTGGCCAGGGCCGCCCAGGCTTGCGGATCGCGGGCGAGGGCGAGGAGCTCTTCCATCATCTCCCTACCATAAGACATTGCAGCCAGCGGCCAAGAGACCTTTCTTTTACGAAGCCGACCCGCTAAGCCCGCAGCCGATGTCCGCCCCTGCCGCCCCGACGGCCGCCCCGCCGCTCGCGATAGCCCTTCTGTCGGTCGCGGCCTTCGCCGCGGCGGCCAACATGCGCGTCATCGACCCTCTGCTGGTGCAACTATCCGCCAGTTTCGGCGTCACTGTAGGCGAAGCATCGATTGCCGCCACGGTCTTCCTTTTCGCCAATGGGGTATTCGTGCTGGTGCACGGCCCCTTCGGCGACCGTTACGGCAAGATGCCGGTGGTCGCCATAGCCTGCGTCGGCGCCGCGGCCTGCTGCCTGCTCGGGGCCATCTCGACCTCGCTGAATATGCTCACCCTGGCGCGTTTCCTGACAGGGGTAACGAGTTCCGCCATCATCCCGCTCGCCATCGCCTGGGTGGGCGACAATGTAAGCTACGAGAAACGCCAGGCCACCCTTGCCCGTTTCCTCACCGGCCAGACGCTCGGCCTGATGACGGGCGCGGCGCTGGGCGGCGCGATCGGCGACTGGCTGGGCTGGCGCTCGGTCTTCTGGGTATTGGCCGGCATCTACGTCATGGCGGGCGTCGCCCTGCTCGCGGTCATGCGCGCGCGACCCGAGATTGCCCGGCGAACCGAACGCAGCCAGGGATCGATGATCGGGCAGATGTTCAGCGTTCTGCGCCGGCCGTGGGCCCTCACAGTCATCCTCGTCGTTGCCCTGGAAGGCGGCGTCTTCTGGGGAGCCTTCACCTTCGTCGGCGCCGACCTACACCAGCGCTTCGACATGGGCTTTGCCGCGATCGGGCTTGCTGTCGCCGCCTTCGGCGCCGGCGGCTTCCTCTACGTCATGGTAGCCCACCATCTCGTGCGCATCCTGGGCGAGCGCGGGCTTTGTACTTGGGGTGGCGTGGGCCTCGGCATCGCCTTTGCCGGCATGGCGCTTGCGCCGGTCGCCGAGGTCGAATTCGCGGCCATCGTGCTCTCGGGCGTGTCGTTCTACATGCTGCACAACACGCTACAGACCAACGGCACGCAGATGGCACCCGAAGCACGCGGCGCCGGCATGGCTCTCTTCGCGCTCTGCCTTTTCATCGGCCAGGCGATCGGCGTGCCCATCGCCGCCCCAATTGTCGATCGCTGGGGCGCACCGCCCATCTTCTGGGCGGCTGCCGTCTTCCTGCCGCTGCTGGCCTTCTGGTTCTCGGCGGCGATCACGCGGCGCAGTCAGCTCTCCGGCGACACCCGGAACTGATAGGGCAGCTCGAGCGCCTTGCACTCCTCCGCCGTCAGCACGATATCGGTCGACTTCGCGGCCGAGGTGAGCTGGTCCAGTCCGGTCGCGCCGATGATCGGCGCCCCCATGTAGGGCTTGTGCAGCAGCCAAGCGAGCGCCACCTGAGCAGGCGTCACGTCCTTCGCCCTGGCGATCTTTTTCAAGCGCTTCACGACTTCCCAATCGCAGTCGCGATAAGTGCCAGCCTGCACCACCGTATCGTTTTTCGAGCGCTCGGTGCTGCCTCCGCCCTCCTTGTTGCGATTGCCGGCCAGGAAGCCGCGCGCCAGCGGCGAATAGGGAATGAGGCCGACGCCTTGCTCGTGGCAGAGCCGGTTCATCTCCCGTTCCTCCTCGCGCTGGATCAGATTGTAGAGATTCTGCATGGCAATCGGCCGTGCGTAGCCCTTCCAGTCGGCAATCATCACCATCTGGGCAAACTTGTAGGCCGGCATGGTCGAACCGCCGATGTAACGGACCTTGCCCGAACGGACGATCTGGTCGAGCGAATACATGGTCTCCTCGATCGGCGTATGCGGATCGAGCCGGTGGACCTGATAGACATCGATATAGTCGGTCTGCAGGCGCTTGAGTTGGGCATCGACCGACGCCATCAGATGCTTGCGGCCAGTGCCGACGTCGTTGGCGACGCCGCTCATGCGGATGCCGACCTTGGTCGAGAGCACGATCTCCTCGCGCTTCGTCATCTTCATGAGCGTCGCGCCCATGATCTCCTCGGAGCGGCCGAAATTGTAGGTGTCCGCCGTATCGAAGAAGGTGATGCCGACATCGAGCGCCCGCTTGAAGTAGGCCGGCGCTTCGGTCTCGTCGAACTTGCCCCAGCCGCGGCGGCCCTTGGCTCCCCAGGAATTGCCGCCGAGGCAAATCCTGCTGACGATCAGGCCCGAGCGGCCGAGCGGTCCGTACTTCATCGAGAATCCCCCTTGCCGGCGAGAGCTTAAGCTCCCACCTTCGACGAATGAAAGTGCTGATCGAATATTGCGGCGCTTGAGGCTACAAGCCGCAAGCCCTCCGTGTGAGGGAACGCCTCGAGAAGCTGGGCCTCGAAAAGCTGGGTAGCGCCGACATCGAGCTGCGCCCCGGCAAATCCGGCCAGTTCGACATCACTGTCGATGGCGAACTGAAGTACACCCGTCACAGCACCGGCCGCTTTCCGACCGATGCCGAGATCGAAGACCTGCTTCCGGACTGACTCCGGCGTCAGGCCAGTATCTCTTTGTTCACGACATTGGCCGTGTTCGGCCGGCCATCGAAGACGCTGAGGATATTTTCGACGGCAGTGACGGCCATGCGGTCGCTGGCTTCCTTGGTGACGCCGGCCATGTGCGGGCTGAAGATCACGTTCTCCAGGCTGAACAGCTTGTTGGCAGGATCCGGCGGCTCCTTGTCGAGCACGTCGAGACCGGCGCCGCGCAGCTTGCCAGTCGAAAGCGCCGCGTAGAGCGCATCCTCGTTCACGATGCCGCCGCGCGCGGTGTTCACCAGGAAGGCCTCGGGCTTCATGAGACCGAGCGTCTCCGTGTTGAACATGTTCACCGTCTCGGGCGCCTTCGGACAATGAACCGAGACGAAGTCGACCTTGGGAAGGACGGCCTTGAGGTCGGTCACCTTGGTGGCACCCGCCTTCTTGATCTCGGCTTCGGAAATGTTGGGATCGAGCACGAAGACGTCCATTTCGAAGGCCACGCACCGCTTCACCGTGCGCGAGCCGATACGGCCCATGCCGACCACCAGGATCGACTTGCCCGAAAGATCGGCCGGCAGGTCGGAGAGGCGCTGGCCCCAGCCCTTCTCGCGCACGAAGCGGTCGTATTTCTTCACCAGGCGCGCCGAGGCCAGAAGCATGTACATCGCATGCTCGGCCACCGAGACGGAGTTGGCGATGCCGGTGGTCATCAACGGGATCTTGCGCTTGTTCAGTGCCGGAATCTCCACGGCGTCGAAACCTACGCCGAGACGAGCCACCACCATCATGCCCGGTGCAGCATCGAGCTCGGCCTGGCGGAAGGGAGTCGCGCCCAGGGTCACCGCGTTGGCATCCTTCAGCTTGGGATGCAGGCTCGGCACCGTATCGTCGGTCAGGATTTCGTAATCGACATCGTCTCGCGTCTTCAGCACGTCGATCCCGGCCTGCGGCATGCGGCCGACAATCAGCACTTTCTTGCGATTTTTGCCCGTAGTCATCGTTTCCCCTGCAATCTTGCCGTGCGAACGGGCGCGATCCTAAAGGCCGTCGCCCCAAGGCGCTAGGGGAGGTAATTGAGCGGGAGCCGCGTGGTGGATTTGATCTCCTCCATGGCAAACATCGAAGTGACGTCGGACAGTTCGACCCTGGCAATCAAGCGCTTGTAGAAGGCGTCGTAGGCTTCGATGTCGGGCAGAGCGAGCCGGATGAGGTAGTCGATCTCACCGCTCATGCGATAGCAGTCCATCACCTCCGGAAACGAGGCAACGGCCTTGGCGAAGCGGGCGAGCCACTGGGCATTGTGCTGCGACGTGCGAACCGCAACGAACACCGTCACGCCGGCATTCACGGCCTTGCGATCCAGCAAGGCCACGCGCGCGCGCACGATGCCTGCTTCCTGCAATCGGTTGATTCGCCGCCAGCACGGCGTAGTCGACAGGCCAACGCGGCGGGCAATCTCGGCCAATGCCATATCGGCATTGTCCTGCAGGCAATCCAGAATCTTCCGGTCGAAGGAATCGAGCGACATTTTTGCGGCCATAAGCGATCTCTGAGAATGAATTTCTCAAATCTGCCGGGTTTAGCGCAAAGGTAGCAAGCCGTTTCCCGCTGCGACCGCTAGAATTCTGGTCATGTTAAAGCGTTTCACTGATCATCCCGCCTCGGTCAACGAGACCTACCTGCAGCATATGGGTATGGCCTTCGGCTTCGGCGGGCGGATGCTGGTCGGAGCTCTGGCCTGTTTCGTACACGGCATTTTTCCCTGGCTCTGTCTCACCAGGGGCAGCGACACTGTACGCACCCTCCATCACCGCATGGTGACCCATCGCACGGTGCAGCCGGCCAAGTCCGATCGCGCCACGGCCGTCGCAGCCGGCGACTGACAGACGTATCGTCCGAGCAGGTTATTGGAGTCCGCAACCACTCGCCGCCATGCTACGTTTGTCTCCATGGGGGAGTGGCGAAGCAGCGGAGAATTCCAGTGGAAACACCCGTACGGATCAGCTTTCAAGGCAGCACGCCCAGCGAAGCGCTGAGCAACCTGATCTCCGAGCACCTCGAAACGCTGGAACGGCTGCATGGCCGGCTAACATCGTGCCAGGTCGTCGTACAAGTGCCCGATCGCCACCACCGGACCAGCAACCTCTACAGCATCAATATCCACCTCGTGCTGCCGGGCAATATCGACATCAATGTCGACCACACGCCCCAGGAAGATTCGCGTTTTTCCGACCCCGTGTTCGCCGTCAACGATGCCTTCCGCCGCGCGAAGCGTCTGATCAAGGAGAAGTCACGCAAGCAGCGCGGCGAGGTCAAGAACCTGCACGAGCGGGTCGACCGAACGCTCGACCGGCCTCCGAGCTGAGGTCGTCCTAGGCGCCGACCCGGCGGCGGGTGACGCCTTTTTCATCCAGCCGTTCGCGCAGCAGGAAGATCCGATCACCCCCCCAAAATAGCTCCCCATCGAAGACGAAGGACGGCACGCCGAAGATTCCCGAGGCCTCGGCCTCGGTGCGGAGCTGGTCGTGTCTGGCGCCTCCCTCGCCCGCGTAGAAGGATGCGAAACCGGCAGGCGCGCCGCACTGCTCCAGCAACGCACCGACGGCCTCGACACTTTCGGGATCGAGGTCGCGACGCCAGAACCGCTCGAAGGCACGGTCGTTGTAGGCTTGGAACACGCCGTGATCCTGGGCATAGAGCATGCCGGCATTGACCGGACGGGCGTAGAAGATCTTCTTCGGCCCCATCAGGGTCAGGCCCTGCTTGTTGGCGAAGCGGCGCGCATCCATGTAGGCATAGCGCACCCGCCGCCAGTGATGCGGATCGCGCTGCTCGACCGATCCCTGGAACGACGCGATATCCAGCGTGTAGGGCCGCCAGTCGAGCGTGAGGTCGTAGTCCGCCTCGAGGGTATAGGCCCAGGCCTTGGCGACGAAGGCGTAGGGGCTGATGTAGTCGCTCCAGACGATGACCGTAGAACGGTCGCTCATCCCTTGCTCCCCTCTTGGCGCCGCAGCCAGAAGAAGGCTGCCGCGACGACCACGATCATGACGCAGGCAACCAGCAGGAACATTGCCGAATCCTGAACCCAGGCCACGGCCGGCACCGCAAGCGCCAGGAACACGCCGACAAGGCATATACGCCAGACCCGGGCGTGGACGCCCGCCACGAAGGTACCCAGAGCCAGCAGGATCAGGAGCGCAAGGCTGGTCGCATTGTCGTTCACGACACCGCGCACTTCCGGCATGAACATCAGCGACATCGCCACCAGAAAGGCCAGCCAGTGCAGTGCCTGGGTAACGATCAGCCGGACATGGTCGGCGGTCTTCTCGGTCACCCGCCAACCGGAGAGGATGCAGGCGAGACCGTATATCGGGGCCAACGCCATCCAGTAGTAATAGGTCGTGAGGCCCCGGAATCCCGACAGCACTATGCCGCCGACGGCCAGGGCCAGCATGGCCACATACGGCAGTTCCCGCAGTAGCCAGTGTTTGTTCTGCTCGCTCAACGTGCGTCCTTCGCCAGCCGCTTCTCGACGACGCGTGCCCACAGGGTCGAGCCCAGCGTGAGCGCCTCGTCGTTGAAGTCGTATCCCGGATTGTGCACCTCGCAGCCACCTTCGCCACCACCGTTGCCGATGTTGATGAAAGCGCCCGGCACTTGTTCGAGCATGTAGGAGAAATCCTCGGAGGCCATCACATAGGGGCCCTCGCGGTTCATGTTCTCCGGTCCCACGATCTCGGCAGCGACATCGGCGATGAACTTCACGGCGTTGGGATCGTTCACCAGCGGCGGGAAGACGACCCGTACATCGGCCTTGGCCGTACCGCCCATGGTCTTGGCGATGCCGGTCGAGATCGTCTCGATGCGCTCCTTGACCAGCGCCATCGTCTCCTTGCGGAAGGCCCGGATGGTGCCGCGCAGGACGGCCTCCTGCGGGATCACGTTATAGGCGTCGCCGGCATGCATCTGCGTCACCGAGATCACGGCCGAATCGAGCGGCGACACGTTGCGCGAGACCACGCTTTGCAGGGCCGAGATGATTTGGGTTGCGATGATCACCGGGTCGATTCCGCTCTCGGGCCGCGCGCCATGGGCGCCCTTGCCCGTGATGTGGATGTCGAACAGGCCGCCGCCCGCCATCTGCGGGCCGGAGCGAATCGCGAACTTGCCGACGTCGAGCTTCGGCCTGTTGTGCATGCCGAAGATGATCTCGCAGGGAAATTTCTGGAACAGCCCATCCTTCACCATCGCCTCGGCCCCGCCACGGCCCTCCTCGGCGGGCTGAAAGATGAAGTGCACCGTGCCGTCGAAATTGCGCGTGGCCGAGAGATACCTGGCGGCGCCCAGTAGCATCGCCGTATGGCCATCGTGACCGCAGGCATGCATGCGGCCGGCATGGCGGCTGCGATGGTCAAAGGTGTTGTGCTCGTCCATTGGCAGCGCGTCCATGTCGGCCCTGAGGCCGATGGCACGCGGATTGTTGCCCACGCGGATCGTGCCGACGACGCCGGTCTTGCCGATGCCGGTCGTGACCTCGCAGCCCCACTCTTTCAGCTTCTGCGCCACGATAGTGCTGGTCCGCTCCTCCTCGAAGCCGAGCTCGGGATGGGCGTGGATGTCGCGCCGGATGGCGGTCAGCTCGGCGGCGGCGGCGGCAATCTGCGGTTCGATCTTCATTGGCTTCAGGACTCCAGCAGGAAGGAGGTCATTACACGACGAAATTCGCCGCCATGCACGTTCGGATATGCATGGCCGCCGTCCGGCAGCACATAGGCCCGCGCGCCCGGGATCAGCCGGACCAACTCCTCGGTGAAATAGAGCGGCGTCACCATGTCGTCGCGGGCGCAGATCACGAGCGTCGGCGCCTGGACCTTCTGCAGTTGCTCGCGCCTGTCGTGCGCGACGATGGCGGCGATGCGCGACAGCACGATCTCGGGGATCGGGATGGTTTCCTGGGCCTTGGCTTCGGCCGCCACCAGGTCGGCATCGTGGTCGCGTATCCAGGACGGCATGTTGAGCGCCAGCGCACTGGACTTGAGATAGGCCGCCGGTCCCAGTTCCCTCAGCAGCAGGGAACGCACCTCGAACAGACGCCTGAAGAAGGCGTCGGTCTTGGCCCAGGTGGCGCTCAGCACCAGCCGGTCCACTCGCTCCGGATGCTCGATCGCCAGGACCTGGCCCATCGCGCCGCCGGTGGAATGGCCGCACCAATGGACCTTGTCGTAGCCCAGCCCTTCGATGAGCTGCAGCGCATCGTCAGCCATCTGACCGACGCTGTAGGTGATTCTCGACAGGCTGCTGCGCCCAGTGCCCCGATGATCGTGCACGACGACTGTGAACCGGCGCGCCAGCTCTGCGGCGTTTTCGCCCCACCAGCGGCTGTCGCCGCCGAGGCCAGGGACCAGAAACAGCGGCGGGCCGCTACCCAGCTGCTCGTAGTAGAGGTCGGCGCCGTCGCGCAGTTTGAACAGGGGCATTCCGTCTCCTCGGCGATTTGCGTATGGTCCCGCCGCAGGAGGAAAGCGCACGATGAAGCGTCTGTCGATTGCCGCGATGATTCTGGTGGCTGGATGCACCAGCCAGCAACAGCCGGTGACGACCACCATCCCGCGTCCCGCGCCGGATGAAGCGGCGCCCACCGGCATTGCCTATCTTTGCGATGGCCGCAAGGAAGTGACTGTGGTCTACGCCCGCAATCGCGCCTCCGTAACCCAGGGCGACAAGACCTGGCGGCTCGAATATCAGGCGACCGGCCAGGGCTTCCGCTATGCCGACTCGACCTACGAGTGGAGCGGACGCGATGACATCGCCGTATTGAAGCCCATTGCCGGCGCTCCGGTTGCCTTCAATTGCCGGCCGACACGCCGCACGACCTAGAGGCCGCTACTTCAGCCAGATCTTGATCGCGTAGCCGACGAGCGCCGTGGCGCCGACTCCGGCTACCCAGAGACCGACGAACCACAGCCACTGCCGGGGCGCCGGCATCAGTGGTAGCCCTCGTGGCCGGTCTTGCCGCGGAACACCCAATAGGAATAGCCCGTGTAGGCCAGGATGATCGGCACCATGATCAGTGCCCCGGGCAGCATGAACTTCAGGCTCGGATCGGGGGCAGCTGCCTCCCAGATCGTGACGACCGGCGGCACCACATAGGGGAAGAGACTGATGCCGAGGCCGGTGAGGCCGAGCGCAAACAACGCCAGCGCCATCAGAAACGGCGTGTAGTGGTGAAGCCGCTTCAGGCTCCAGAAGAAGACGACCGTGGCGATGGCGACCAGCAACGGCACCTGCGCGGTGAACAACACCTGCGGCCAGGCGAACCAGCGTTGCCAATAGGCGTCGCGCAGGAACGGTGTCGCAGCACTCACCGCCGCCATGGCGATGATCACGCCGATGCCGAGCCCGAAGGCCAGCCGATAGCAGCGCGCCTGCAGCGAATCCTCGCTTTTCATGATCAGCCACGTCGCGCCCAGCAGGGCATAGCCAACCAGCAGGCTCACGCCGACCAGGACGCTGAACGGCGTCAGCCAGTCGAACCAGCCGCCGACATAGCCACGGCCTTCGACGGCGATCCCCTGGAGCAACGCGCCCAGAGTGACGCCCTGTGCGAAGGTCGCGACAATCGAGCCGAAGCTGAACGCAAAATCCCAGGCCGCACGATGGCCAGGATCGCGCCAGCGGAACTCGAAGGCGACACCGCGAAAGATCAGCGCCAATAGCATGGCGATGATCGGCGCATAGAGCGCCGACAGGATCATGCCGTAGGCCAGCGGAAAGGCCGCCAGCAGGCCACCGCCGCCCAGTACCAGCCAGGTTTCGTTGCCGTCCCAGACGGGGGCGATCGAGTTCATGGCACTGTCGCGTTCGCGTCCTACAGGCAGCGCCGGGAACAAGATGCCGATACCAAGATCGAAACCATCCATCACGACGTAGGCGAAAATCGCGAAGGCGATGATGAAAGCCCAGATGGTGGGCAGGTCGAGACCGAGGATCATGATCAGGCCTCCTTGCCGCCGGCGACTGATTCGGCAACCGCGGATGCCGGCGTGATACCGGCCGCGCGCACCGGCTGGCCGCGCTCCGGTCCCTCTTCACCACGATGCGGCGAATGGCTCATCAGTTTCAAGATGTAGTAGACGCCCGCACCGAAGACGATGAAGTAGACGACGATAAAGGCCAGCAGCGACGCACCGACGGCCGGTGCCGCAAGCGGCGAGGCGGAGTCTACCGTCCGCAACAGCCCGTAGACCGTGAAGGGCTGGCGCCCGACCTCGGTCGTCACCCAACCGGCGATCACGGCCACAAATCCGGCCGGCCCCATCGCAAGCGCGAAGCGATGCAGCAAGGTCCAGTCGTAAAGCCGCTTGCGGACACGGGCGAGCAGACTGAAGGCCGCCAACGCCAGCATCAGCATGCCGAGCCCGACCATGATGCGGAAAGCCCAGAACACGATCGCTATCGGCGGCCAATCCTTGCGATCGACCGACTCGAATCCCTCGAGGGGCGCGTCCCAGGCGTGCTTCAGGATCAGCGACGACGCTTTGGGAATCTCCACCGAGTACTTCATCTCGCCCGCCGCCTGGTCAGGCCAGCCGAACAGCACCAGCGGCGCACCGTCAGGGTAGTTCTTGAAGTGCCCCTCCATGGCCATGACCTTGACCGGCTGATGCTCCAGCGTGTTCAAGCCGTGCTGGTCGCCCGCGAAGATCTGCAAGGGCGCCACGACCGTGATCATGCCCATCGCCATCGAGAACATGACGCGCGCGCCTTCGTTGCCGCGTTCGCGCAGGAGATGCCACGCCGCGACGCCGCCAACCACCAATGCCGTCGTCAGATAGGCCGCGAAGACCGTGTGGACGAGGCGGTAGGGGAAGGACGGATTGAAGATGATTGCCCACCAATCCTCCGGAACGAACTGGCCGGCGGCACTGATCACATGGCCGGTCGGCGTCTGCATCCAGCTATTGGCGGAGAGAATCCAGAAAGCGGAGATGAAGGTGCCGACCGCAACGGCGAGCGTCGCCACGAAATGCAGCGACTTGCCGACCCTGTTCATGCCGAACAGCATGACGCCCAGGAATCCCGCTTCGAGGAAGAAGGCCGTCAGCACCTCGTAGGCCATCAGCGGCCCGATCACCGGCCCCGCTTTGTCGGAGAAGACCGACCAGTTGGTGCCGAACTGGTAGGACATGACGATGCCCGACACGACTCCCATGCCGAAGGTGAGCGCGAAGATCTTCAGCCAGTATTTGAAGAGATCGAGATAGACCGAACGGCCCGTCCACAGCCACAGCCCCTCGAGCACCGCGAGATAGCTTGCCAGCCCGATCGAGAATGACGGGAAGATGAAATGGAACGACACCGTGAAGGCGAACTGCAGTCTTGCGAGAAAGACTGCATCGAAGGATTCGAACATGATGTTCTCCTTGGCAGTAGATCGCCTCAGACGATGCGCGACGCATAAGTCGGTGAACGCAACGCCGTCGTCAACAGATCGAGAGCAACGACGAGGTCGGAGCGGCTGCGTGCCGCACCGAGCGCAATACGAATTGCATGTTCGGGATGATCGTCGACGCTGAAGCTGTCGCTGGTGACCACGGCGAGCCCCTGTCGCTGAATATGCGCGGCGAACTCCGCTCGGGTCCATGCCGGGGGCAGCGCCAACCAGACGTGAAGCCCTTTTGGATGCGCGTGATAATTGTACCCCGAAAGCGCCTTTGCGGCCAGCCGCTGCCTCGCCGCAGCCTCGGCCGTGATCGCCGATACAATTGCGTCGGCGCTCCCGTCGATCAGCCAACGCACGACGAGCGCGACCATCAAAGGCACCGGCATCTGCGCGACAGTGCGAATCGCATTGGCAAGCGCCGCAGCCGCAGCACGATCGGGCGTCAACAGAAACGACACACGCAAGCCCGGCGTGATGCACTTGGAAAGGCTCACGGCGAGATAGCTGCGTTCCGGGATGAGCACCGCGATCGGCTGTGCCTTCGGATCGAGGCAACCATAGGCATCGTCTTCGAAGAGCAGAAGATCGCATCGGCGAATCGTCGCGGCGAGGTCTTCGCGTCGCTTCGTGCCGATGGTAAGCATCGTCGGATTGTGCATCGTCGGAATGAGATAGACGGCTTTTGCACGATGGCGCTGCGCAGCTTCCGCCAACGCTTCCGGGATCATCCCCTCACCGTCTGCTTCGACACCGACCAGGCGCACGCCCAGCGCTGCTGCCGCCGTTTTGAATCCCGGATAGGTCAGTCGATCGACGAGCACGACATCGCCAGGACTCGTCGTCGCGAGCAGCAGGGCCGTAAGCGTTGTCTGCGTTCCGGGTGCCACCAGCAGCCTGTCGGCCTCGGACGTACGCACGCGGCGACGCAACCACTGCGCCGCCGTGCTCCGGTCTGCATCGCTGCCACCGGCATACTGGTAGTTCAGGAACTCGGAGAGCCCGTGGTCGCGCTGGAGTGTGGCAAGGCCGCGCGAAATACGCCCCTCGAGATCGGCCTCGATTGGCTGCGGCGGAAGATTCATCGAAAGATCGATGGCGATGCCAGCGGTGGCCCGGACCGGCCGTGACCGGCTTTCCGCCACGAAGGTCCCCTGCCCGACCCTCGCATCGGTCAGGCCACGCCGTCGCGCTTCGTTGTACGCGCGCGTGACTGTAGTGAGATCGACTCCCAGCGTCCGCGCCAGCGCACGATGGGTCGGCAGGCGCTGCCCCCGGCGGAGGCGGCCTGAGGCGATATCGCGATCCAAGGCCTCGACGATACCCTCATAGACTGGCCCGTCCGCAGCGTCGATTGTAGGGCTCCAATCCATACAATTCTCCTACATATGCTTGAATGTATGCCCGTCCGTATGGACATACAAGACACCGAACTGGAGGACGACAAAATGCCCGGCAAAGGCGGTCTCTATCTGTGGCGCGGCTTTCGCGGACGCTGCCCCGCCTGTGGCGAAGGCCGCCTGTTCCGTGCCTTCGTAAAGGTCGCGGACCGCTGCAACGTCTGCGGCGAGGACCTGCACCATCACCGCGCCGACGACTTCCCGGCCTATCTCACCATCTTCATCGTCGGCCACGTGGTCGTGCCACTCGCGATGTTCGTGGAGATCGCCTACATGCCGTCCTACTGGCTGCACACGCTCCTATGGACGCCCCTGGTGATCGGCCTGTCCGTTGGCCTGCTGCAGCCGATCAAGGGCACCATCGTCGCGCTGCAATGGCACATGGGCATGCACGGCTTCGCCGAAGCGAAGCAGGCGCGAACCTAGTCGCGCAGCCCTAGGCCCAGGCGTCGAAGACCTCGATGATCGCCGGCCGATCCAGGCCGGCGCGCAGACAGGTTTCGAGCAGCACGCGCGCCTTCAGGGGATTGAGGCGCCCGCCCCATATGAGCCCGGCCTTGCGCAGCACGATTTCCGAACTCGGGCCGCCATAGGTCTGCTGCAGCAGCGGCCCGCCACCTGCGCGCGGCGACACGACCACCGGCAAGACCTCGGCGAGCTGCGTGATCAGCGGCGCGACCCGCTCCGGCACATGACCACCGCCCATCGCCCCCAGCACGATGCCGCGATAGCCGAGCTGGTCGCGGTGATCGACCAGCACTTCCAGCAGATAGCCCGGCTCGTCGAGCGCCATCCACAGCAAGGCGACAGGCTGTTCCCGACCAGTGTCGGTCAACGCGCCGAGCCGCTTGCGCGCAGCTTCGACCGGCGTGCGCACGGGCAACGACAATGGCACCACGCGATCCTCGACCAGCGCCGCCAACGGCCCCGTCTGCGGCGAGGCAAAGGCGTTGAGCCGCGTGGGATGGGTCTTCAGCACGTCGCTCGCGGCATAGACCTCGTCCAGCATCACGGCGATCACGCCCAGCGCCTTGGCGTGGGCACGCACCCAGGGATCGCAGGCCACCCGCACGGCCGCCAGAAGGTTGCCGGGACCGTCGGGCGAGGTCAGCGCGGGATTGCGCATCGCCGCCGTCACGATGACGGGAATGTCGCGCTCGACCAGCAGATCGAGCAGGAAGCTCGTTTCCTCGAGCGTGTCGGTTCCCTGGGTCACGATCACGCCGTCGACGTCGAGCGTCCTGATCTTCGCCGCCAACGCATGGAGCTGATCGAACGACAGCGAATGGCTGCCGACCCTCGACACCGTCTCGGCGCGGATATCCGCGAGCTGTGCAAGCAAGGGAACGGCGGCCACCAGATCGTCGGCCCCCAGTCCCATCTGCATGGCGCCGGAAGCGTCGGGACGCGTGGCGATGGTTCCGCCCAGCGCCAGGATGTGAATACGCGGCAAGGTCATGACAGCAATCTCAAGGAGCGGAAGAAACGTTCGGCCTCCGGCGCCCGCATGGCGTCGGCCGGCGCCATATAGCCCAGCGACACGTAGCGACTACCTTTCAACACAACGAGCTGACGCAGCGCATTGCCGCCCGGCAGCGGCCCGGTCGATTCAACGGCAGGAGCGCCCTGCAGGGATTTCCAGTCGACCTGGGTCCACCTGCCGCCCGCCAGCCGCTGCGCGCGATCGTCGAGCGCGGACTGGAGATTGAGCCTGGGTTGACGCACGTCGACATCGGCGGGATAGAGCGCGGTCTGCGCCACGAAAGAAAGGCGTCGATATTCGAGGCTGTAGGAGTGATAGGCGAACGGCGTGCCGCCGGGCGAGGTCGTATCGAGAATCTTGTAGACCGGCGCACCGGGCATCTCGACGAAGAACGACTTGTCGGCACCTTCGAGCGGATACCAGGCCGCAAGCTGCGCGGCAGCTTCGCCTGCCGCCAGCAGCACCGGCAGCGCGAGGAACGAACGCCTGAACTGGGTCATTCTGCAGCGCGCGCCCGACCGAACTTCTCGTACGCCTCGGCCTCCGTGTAGTAGCCGCGCGCGATGTCGCGCGCGATGGCGAACGGCGCACGACGAGCCGGATCGCCGAAGCCGCCGCCACCCGGCGTGGAGACGCGCACAACGTCGCCGACGCCGATTTCGATGTCCTGATCCTTGGAGAGATGCGGCGGCCGATAGCTCGCGCCACCCTGCTCGATCAGCACCGTGTTGGTGCCGCCATCCTTCCCGCCCAGGACGCCCTGCGGGCCGGTGCGGCCATGATCCATCACCATCGAGACCCGCGCCTCGCCGCGCCGCAGCTTGATCGCGTAGTTGATGCCGAAGCCGCCGCGGAACTCGCCGGCCCCACCCGATCCTTCGCGCAACGAGAATTCCTCGAACAGCACGGGATAGAACTGCTCCAGCACCTCGACGGGCGGCATCTTGGAGATGCCGATGGTCGAGCAGCCATTGCTGAGGCCGTCGCCCCCTTGAAAGCCGCCGTAACCGCCGCCGGTAAAGAGATACATGATGTAGTTGCGCCGGCGCTCGGGATCGTAGCCGCCAATGCCGAGATTGCCCGACGTCCCGGCGGGCGCCGCAAACAGCAGATCGGGGATCGCCTTGGTGAGCGTTGCGAACACCGCCTCGGCGATGCGCTGGCTCACTTCGGCGGCACAGCCCGACACCGGCCGCGGATACTTGGCATAGAGGAACGTGCCTTCCGGCTCGACGATGTGCAGCGGCTCGAAGGTGCCGGCATTGATCGGCACGTCGGGGAAGATGTGCTTTACCGCCAGATAGATCGCCGACTTGGTCGTGGCGATGACGCTGTTCATCGGACCGCGACACGGCGGGCTCGATCCCGTCATGTCGAAGGTGAGGTCCTCGCCCTTCTTGGTGATCTTCATGCGGATCGTCAGCGGCTCGTCGACCACGCCGTCGCTGTCGACCTGGGAGGTGCCTTCGTAGACGCCGTCGGGAATGCCCGCGATCTTGGCGCGCATCTGACGCTCGGCGCGGTGGCGCATCTCCGCGATCGCGGCTTTCACGACGGAAGCACCGTAGCGGTCGACGAGATCGGTCAGTCGCTGTTCGCCCGTCGTAAGCGCGGCAGCCTGGGCCTTGATGTCGCCGATACGCTGATCGGCGATGCGGATGTTGGACAGGATGATCGACAGGATCTCCTGGTCCATCTCGCCCTTCTTGAAGAACTTCACCGGCGGGAGACGCAGCCCCTCCTGCTCGACCTCGGTGGCGCTGGCCGAGAAACCGCCCGGCACCATGCCGCCGACATCGGGCCAGTGGCCCGTGTTGGCCAGCCAGGCGAAGAGTTCGCCCTTGTAGAAGAACGGCTTCACGAACCGCACATCCATCAGGTGCGTGCCGCCAAGATAGGGATCGTTGACGATGAAGACGTCGCCCGGCTCGACCTTGCCGGCATAGTGACTCTTCACGCGCTCGATCACGGCGCGCGTCGAGAACTGCATCGTGCCGACGAAGACCGGCAGGCCCAGTTCGCCCTGAGCAATAAGCGCGCCATCGGCGGCATCGTAGATGCCATCGGAGCGGTCCATGCCTTCCGAGATCACCGGCGAGAAGGCCGCGCGCACGAAAGCGAGGTCCATTTCATTGCAGACCTGGATCAGGCCGTTCTGAATGACAGTCAGGGTGACGGGATCGAGGTTCGCCGCAGGGTTCGACATGGCAGCAATGACTAGCACAGGCCCCGGGGTCCTGCGCTATGATCGGTGGGAAATTTCCCTCCTTTCCAGCGGATGCCCATGAACGCGCCTCTTGCCGCCGACTCTCTCAATTTGATGAAATTCGGCGTCGGCCAGCCCGTGCCGCGCCAGGAAGACCCGACCCTGCTGCGGGGTCAGGGCCGCTACAGCGACGATATCAAGCTCGAAGGCCTCGCCTATTGCGCGATGGTGCGCAGCCAGGTGGCGCATGGGCTGATCAAGAGCATCGACATTTCCGAGGCCAAGACGATGCCGGGCGTGCTCGGTGTCTGGACGGGCGCGGATCTCGAGGCCGCCAGCTACGGCACGCTCAAGACCGTACTGCCGGTGCCCAATCGCGATGGCTCGCCCATGAAGACGCCGGCGCGTCCCTCGCTCGCCACCGACAAGGTCCGCTTCGTCGGCGATCCGGTGGCCTTCGTGGTCGCCGAGACAGCCGCACAGGCGCGCGATGCCGCCGAGGCCGTGATGGTCGATATCGAATCGCTGCCGGCCGTTACCGACGCGCGCGCGGCTGCGCAGCCTGGAGCACCGCTAGTGTTCGACGACGTGCCGGGCAATATCGGCGTCGATTTCCACTATGGCGACACAGCCAAGGTCGACGAGGCCTTTGCCAAGGCGGCCCACGTCTCGCGTCTGCGTCTGATCAGCAACCGCATCGTCGTCTGCGCCATGGAGCCTCGTTCGGCGACCGGCCACTACGACGCCAAGACCGATCGCTACACGCTCTACGCCGGCAACCAGGGCGCATTCGGCCTGAAGAACCAGATGGCCGCGCTGCTGAACATCAAGCCAGCGCAGATGCGCATCCTTACCGGCAATGTCGGTGGCTCGTTCGGCATGAAGGGCTCGCCCTATCCCGAGTATGCCGGCTTGTTCCATGCCTCCAAGCTGCTCGGCCGGCCGGTCAAATGGACCGACGATCGCAGCGGTGCCTTCCTCAGCGACCAGCATGGCCGCGACCACGACTTCGATGCCGAGCTGGCGCTCGACAAGGACGGTACCTTCCTTGCCGTTCGCCTCAATGGCTATGCCAATCTCGGCGCCTATCTCGCCAATGTCGGCGCGGCGATGGGGTCGATGGGCGTCACGCGCAATCTCGCCGCGGTCTACCGCACGCCGTTGATCGAGGTCTCGACCAAGGTGGTGTTCACGCATACCTCGTCGGTCGGTGCCTATCGCGGCGCCGGGCGACCGGAAGCCAACTACTTCATGGAACGGCTGATCGACACGGCCGCCCGCGAGATGGGCATCGACCAGGTCGAGATGCGCCGCCGCAACCATATCCGCCCCGAGGAGATGCCCTACAAGACGGCCTCCGGCACCACCTACGACAGCGGTGAGTTCACCATCCTGCTCGACAAGGCGCTGGAGCTGGCCGACGTCGCGGGCTTCGCCGCCCGCAAGGCCGAAAGCAAGGCGCGCGGCAGGCTGCGCGGGCTGGGCATCGGCGACTATCTCGAAGTCACGGCGCCGCCGACCAAGGAAATGGGCGGCATCCGCTTCGAGCCGAACGGCGACGTCTCGATCATCACCGGCACCCTCGACTACGGCCAGGGCCATTGGTCGGCTTTCGCCCAGGTGCTGACCGAGAAGCTCGGCGTGCCGTTCCATCGGATCAAGCTGATCCAGGGCGACAGCGACCTGCTGATCGCAGGCGGCGGCACCGGCGGCTCCAAGTCGATCATGGCGTCGGGCGCGGCGATAGTCGAAGCCTCGGACAAGGTGATCGACAAGGGCAAGCAGATCGCCGGCGTCGCCCTCGAAGCCTCGGCGGCCGACATCGAGTTCAAGACAGGCCGCTTCACCATCGTCGGCACCGACCGCGGCATCGGCATCATGGAGCTGGCCGAGAAGCTGCGCGGCGGCATGGCGCTGCCGGAGGGTGTGCCCGACACGCTCGACGTCAGCCACGTCCATGAGGCGGCGCCTTCGGCCTTCCCTAACGGCACGCATGTCGCGGAAGTCGAGATCGACCCCGATACCGGCGTCGTCGAGGTCGTGAAGTACACGATGGTCGGCGACTTCGGCACCGTCATTAACCCGCTGCTGGTCGAAGGCCAGAGCCACGGCGGCGTGGTGCAGGGCATCGGACAAGCGATGTTCGAGCATGTGGTCTACAGCGAAGAGGGCCAGCCGCTCACCGGCAGCTTCACCGACTACGCCCTGCCGCGCGCCGCAGACACGCCGTTCTTCCACATCGACTATCACTCGGTGCCGGCCAAGACCAACGTGCTGGGCGCCAAGGGCTGCGGCGAGGCAGGCTGTGCGGGTTCGCTGCCCTCGGTGATGAACGCCATCGTCGATGCGCTGGGCGGCCGTCACATCAATATGCCGGCCACGCCCGAGCGGGTGTGGGAAGCGCTCAACTCCTGACCGACGTCGCCACTGTCGCAAGCGACGTCGCCATCGTCGGCTGCGGGCCGGTCGGCGCTCTGCTGGCCAACCTGCTGGGCCAAGCCGGACTCGCGGTCGAGATCTTCGACCGCGAGCGCGAGATCTATCCACTGCCGCGCGCCGTGCATTTCGACGGCGAAATCATGCGTATCTTTCAGGCGGCGGGGCTTGCCGACCACATCGCCGCCGTAGCCCGCGCCTCGTCGAAAGGCATGCATTTCGTCAATGCCGAAGGCCGCACCCTCATGGTCCGCCGCGGCATCGACGGGCCGGGGCCACATGGCTGGGCCGGCAACTGGTACTTCCATCAGCCCGAACTCGAACGGATTCTACGGGACGGCCTGACGCGCTTTCCCAATGTGCGCGTTCAACTCGGGCACGACGTCGGATCGGTCGACGAACTCAACGCGCGCTATGTCGTCGGCTGCGACGGCGCGCGCTCGCTGGTGCGTCGCGCCATCGGCAGCCGTCGGGTCGATCTCGGCCTGCATCAGCCCTGGCTGGTCGTCGATCTCATCTGCGATCCGGACGCGCCCCGCGTGCGCGCCCTGCCCGACCATTCGGTGCAGCTCTGCGATCCGGCCCGGCCGATGACGATCGTGAATGTCGGGACCGCGCTGGGCGGCCTTCGCCGACGCTGGGAGATCATGCTGATGCCCGGCGACGATCCCGCTCGCGTGACCGAGCCCGATCTCTTCTGGCCGATGATCGCACGCTGGCTGGGACCGCAGGATGCTCGGCCGGAAAGGGCGGCCGTCTACACCTTCCACTCGGTCGTGCAGGAAGGCTGGCGCAAGGGCCGGCTGCTGCTCGCGGGAGACGCCTGTCACCAGACGCCGCCTTTTCTTGGCCAGGGCATGTGCGCAGGCATGCGCGATGCCGCCAACCTCGCCTGGAAACTCGCCGCTGTCGTGACAGGCAGTGCCCCAGATGCGCTGCTCGACTCCTACGAAAGCGAGCGGCTGCCGCATGTCCGCACCTTCATAGACCTCGCCGTGCGCCTGGGAGCCGTGCTGCAGGAAACCGATCGCGATGCCGCCCGTGCGCGCGACCGGCGCTTCGCGGCGGGGGCCGAGATGTTCGACTATCCGCAGCCGCAACTGGGGCCGGGCTGCCGTCTCGATGCACTACCGCCCGTCGGCACCATCTTCCCGCAGCCGCGCCTCGGCGACGGTCGCTTGATGGACGACGCCATCGGCCAGCGCTTCGCCGTGGTCGGCGAGGCCGCGTTGCTCGACGGCCTGCAGACCGATGCGGTGCTGTTGCCCGGCGTCGGCCTGGAGTGGCTGGCATCCCACGAAAAACGGGCCGCAGTGCTGCGGCCCGATCGTTATGTCTTTGCAGTCGCCTCGGACCGCGCCGAGCTGGTCGACGCGGTCGCGGCCCTGCCGGTCAGGCCGGCGTAAACATCGGCAGCGGCGGGCCACCGTCGGTCGGCTTGAAGACCAGCTTCACCGGCTGGTCGCACTTCAGCTTGTCGAAGTCGCAATCGACGATGTTGGTCACCATGCGCGGGCCTTCGGCCAGGGTCACGTAGGCCATGGCGTAGGGCACCGGCGCGCGACGCATGACGCTGAAGGAATAGATCGTGCCCTTGCCCGAGGCTTCGGTCCATTCGGTCTTGTCGCTGAAGCAGAACGGGCAGATCGGCCGCGGATAATGATGTGCCTCGCCGCAGGAAGTGCACTTCTTCACCAGCAGCTTGCCCTTGCCCGCCGCATCCCAATAGGCCTGCGTCTCGGGGCTGATCGCCGGGGCCGGCAACTTGCGCTCTTTGGTGTCGGCCATGACTTACTCCCTTTCCAGAATGACGGTGGCGCTGCCGTGGCGCAGGCCAAGTGAACCGCCGGTGCCGTGCGCGATGGCGAGATCGCAGTTCTTCACCTGCACCTTGGGGTGCGCTTCGCCGCGGAGCTGACGCACCGCTTCGAGCACCTTGGTGAGGCCACCGCGGTTGGCCGGATGGTTGGAACAGAGCCCGCCGCCGTCGGTGTTGAACGGCAGCTTGCCAGTGCCCGAGATCAGGTTGCCGTCGGCCACGAACGCGCCGCCCTTGCCCTTCTCGCAGAAGCCGAGATCCTCAAGCTGCATCAGCACCGTGATGGTGAAGCTGTCGTAGATCGAGGCGTACTTGATGTCGGCAGGCTTCACGCCGGCCTCGGCAAAGGCCGCCGCGCCGGTGAAGCGCGCGCCCGAGTAAGTGAGATCGACCTTGCCGCCCATCTGCGTCTTGATGAACTCCGACGCGCCCAGCAGCTTGATCTTCGGCCGCTTGAGCTTGGCCGCGATTTCCGGCGCCACGACCACGATCGCGCCGCCGCCGTCGGTAATGACGCAGCAGTCGAGCCGGTGCAGCGGATCGGAGATCATCGGCGAGTTCACGACGTCTTCGACCGTGACCACGTCCTTTAGCAGCGCATGCGGGTTGTACTGCGCATGGTGCGACGCCGCGACCTTGATCCAGGCGAGCTGTTCGGAGGTCGTGCCGAATTCGTGCATGTGGCGCATGGCGCACATGGCGTACATGTTCACGACGGTCGGCCCATAAGGGAACTCGAACGGCTCGTCGGGCGTCGGCGTGCCCCCGCGACTGCGCGGCACGGTGCCGGTCGCCATGCCCTCGGCGCGCGGCCGGCCAGCCAGGGTGATCAGCGCCACCTTGCACTTGCCCGCGGCGATCGCCTCAGCGGCATGGCCGACATGCAGCACGTAGGACGAGCCGCCGGTGTCGGTCGAATCGACGTGGCGGACCTTGAGGCCCATGTACTCGACCATCGACATCGGGCCGAGACCCGGCGCGTCACCGGCGCAGAAATAGCCGTCGACATCGTCCTTGGTGAGGCCGGCATCCTCCAGTGCGCCCTTGGCCACTTCGGCGTGGATCTGGGCCAGCGAAAGATCCTTCGCAAGACGCGTCGGATGTTCGTAGATGCCGGCAATATACGCTTTGCCCTTGATGCTCATCGGCGGGCTCTCTCCTCTTTTTTGCTGCACTGCATCGTGGCCGAGGAGCGGCTCACGGAAAAGCGACAACTTCCGCCCTGAAGAACCATGTTAGGCTTTGCAGAATTAAATCAGGGATAATCACGATGGTCCGCCTCATCGCCTTCATCCTGGGTGCAAGCCTGTGGTTCAGCGCCGCACATGCGCAAGGCAAGCCCGAACTGCAATGGTTCGGCCAGTCCGCCTTCAAGCTCACCACGGCGGGCGGCAAGGTGATCATGATCGATCCCTGGATCATGGCGAACCCGAAGACGCCGCAGGAGCTCAAAAACCTCGATGCGCTGGGCAAAGTCGACCTGATCCTGGTGACTCATGGCCACGGCGATCATCTCGGCGATGCCGTCGAACTCGCCAAGAAGCACAATGTGCCGATGTGGGCGCCGGCGGGCCTCAACCAGACGCTGACGACCCTGGGCGTCTTGCCGGCCAATCTGGGGCCGCGCATGAACAAGTCGGGCACGATCGAGCCCTTCCCCGGCGTGAAGATCACCCAGGTCCATGCCGAGCATTCATCGGAGATGGTGCTGAAGGATCCGGCCACCGGAAAAGACACGGTCTATGCGGCTGGCGAACCCGTGGGCTTCATCATCGAACTCGAGAACGGCTTCAAGATCTACCAGATGGGCGACACCGGCCTGTTCGGCGACATGAAGCTGATCGGCGACTACTACAAGCCCGACCTGATCCTGATCCCGATCGGCGGCCACTTCGTCATGAGCCCCAAGGACGCCGCCTACGCCACCAAGGAAATGTTGAAGCCCAAGATGGCGTTGCCGGTCCACTACGGCACCAACCCGTTCCTCCGCGGAACGCCGGCGGAGTACAAGACGGCCTTGGGCCAGACCGCCACCGAGGTTCTGGAGATGAACCCCGGCGACAAGAAGACGTTCTAGTCTTCGTCAGCAACAACGATCAGTCGTTTGCGACATCGCGGGCGCCGGGCGTGCGGGCGCGGAACTCCTCCGGCGCTTCGCGGCCGGCATCGGTGAAGGCTTTCTTCACGGCGGCCACGTTGGGACCGAAGATTCCCTTGCGGTTGTCCTTGGCCCACTGGTTCGAATTGACGATCGTGTCGAGCGAACCCTGGAAACGCGGCATCACGTAGCGCGCGAAGAGTTCGTAGGAGCGCATCGTCTGCTCGCGCGTCGCCCATTCGTGCGCACGGAACAGCACACCGCCAAACCCGCCGTTGGAGAAACCGAGCAGCCGTTCGATGCCCTTGGCGACCGTATCGGGGCTGCCGACCAGGGTCGTGCCCATCTTCACGCCGTCGCGCAGCGGGTCGTCGGCGCGTCCCGGCGGACGGCCGAGCGTATCCTCGAAGTAGGTAACAGTCTCGCGACGCTCGCCGGCATGGACCTCGCGCAACGCCTGCTCGTCGTCCTCGGCAATATGGGCATTCACCACGACGCGCCACTTGCCGCGATCCGCCGTCTTGCCGTGCTTGGCCGCCGTCTCCTCGTAGATGCCCCACTGCTTGCCGAGCATCTCAGGCCCGCCGGGAATGCCGGCGCCGATCGAGAGCACGCCGAGACCGTGCTTGCCGGCAGCGATCATGCCCGAGGGCGTGATGGTGCTGGCGCAGGCGATCGGGAAATGTGGATAGCTGTACGGCGCAAGATGCAGCCGCGCTTCCTTCAACTCGAACCAGTCGGTCTTCATGGTGACCGGCTCCTCGCACTTCAGCAGCGCCATGATGGCGGCCAGCGCCTCCTCCATGCGCGGCCGCTGCGTCGAGGGTTCGATGCCCATCATGTAGGCGTCGGACGGCAGTGCGCCCGGACCGCAGCCCAGCATGGTGCGGCCACGCGACATGTGATCGAGCTGCACGAAGCGGTTCGCGACCATCAGCGGATGGTGATACGGCAGGCTGGTCACGCCCGAACCCAGGCGGATGTAGCGCGTGCGTTCGATGGCGGCGCCGATGAAGATTTCCGGCGAGGCGATGGTTTCCCAACCGGCGGAATGGTGCTCACCGATCCAGGCCTCGTCGAAGCCCAGCTCGTCGATCCACTCGATCAGCTCCATGTCGCGCGCCATCGCGAGCGTCGGGTTCTCGCCCACGCGGTGGAACGGCGCCAGGAAGATGCCGAATGAGAGCCCCTTATGATTGCCGGTCTGTGCCATGAAGTCCTCCGTGGACCGCAACCTTAGCACAGGCCACCATGTGCCCAGATGACCCAATTGATTGCCGCCACCACTGCCGCGAAGCGGAAACCCAAACCACACCGAATCGACCATGCCACGCGCTGACGTGCACAGGTTGATGGAGCGCATGGCGATCCCCGCCATCGCCGCTCCGATGTTCCTGGTTTCCAACCCTGCCCTGGCACTCGCCTGTTGCGGCGAAGGGATCATGGGAAGCTTCCCCGCGCACGGCACCCGCAGCCGCGAGGAGTTCCAGCACTGGCTCGACGAGATGGTCGAGGGCATGAGGCGACTGGAGGATGCCGGCCGGCAGCCCGCACCCTGGGCGGTGAACCTCGTCGTGCATGCGTCGAACCCGCGCTATCCCCGCGATCTCGAACTGGTCGAGAAATACAAGGTACCCGTCGTGCTGACCTCGAAGGGCGCCCCGGGCGACGCGATCAAACGCATCCACGGCTGGGGCGCCGTCGCCTTGCACGATATCGCCAACCGGCGCCACGCCGAGAAGGCACTGGAGGCCGGAGTCGATGGCGTCATCGCGGTCGCCGGCGGTGCCGGCGGCCACACCGGCACGATCAATCCCTTCGCATTGATGAATGAAGTGCGGCAACTGGGTGACAGCTTCGCCGTGGTGCTGGCGGGCGGCCAGACGACGGGACGCGACGTACTGGCAGCCGAAGCGATGGGCGCGGACCTCGCCTATATCGGCACGCGCTTCATTGCGACGCGGGAAGCAATGGCGGCCCAGGCGCACAAGGAGATGATCCTGAACACCCGCGCCACAGACGTCTTTTTCACCGCCTCCATCGACGGCGCGCCGGCCAACTGGCTGACGCCCAGCCTGCTCGCCGCCGGCATCGACCTCGACGTGCTGCGCACAACACTTCCCGGCAAGATCGTCGATTCGCGGGAGAACAAGAAGCGCTGGAAGGACATCTATACGGCCGGCCACGGCGTCGGGAACATCGAGGACGTGCCGACTGTTGCGGATCTTTGCCGTCGCCTGATCTCGCAGTATCGCGAGGCGAAGTCTGAAATGGCGCGAGCGCTCGCCGGTCGCCCCACGGCGTAGACTAGAACCGCTCCCCTGTTTAGGCTTCGCGCCACAGCACGGGGAGTTCAGCGTGAAGACAAAAGCAGCGGTTTGCTACGAAGCCGGCAAGACTCTCGAGATCGAGACGGTCGACCTCGAAGGCCCGAAGTTCGGCGAGGTGCTGGTCGAGATCAAGGCGTCCGGCGTCTGCCACACCGACGAATTCACACGGTCCGGCGGCGATCCCGAGGGCCTGTTCCCGGTGATCTTCGGCCATGAGGGAGCAGGCGTCGTCGTCGATGTCGGGCCGGGCATCGTGTCGCTGAAGAAGGGCGACCACGTGATCCCGCTCTACACGCCGGAATGCCGAAACTGCAAATCCTGCCTCTCCGGCAAGACAAACCTCTGCACCGCCATCCGCTCGACCCAAGGTCAGGGCGTGATGCCCGACGGGTCCAGCCGGTTCTCGATCAAAGGCAAGAAGATCCATCACTATATGGGCTGCTCGACCTTCTCGAACTACACAGTGCTGCCCGAGATCGCGCTGGCCAAGATCCGGCCCGACGCACCATTCGACAAGGTCTGCTACATCGGCTGTGGTGTCACGACCGGCATCGGCGCCGTGATCAACACCGCCAAGGTCGAGCCCGGCGCAAATGTCGTGGTGTTTGGCCTGGGCGGCATCGGCCTCAACGTGCTGCAGGGTGCGCGCATGGTCGGCGCCAACATGATCGTGGGTGTCGATCTCAATCCGGCGCGCGAAGCGCTCGGCCGCAAGTTCGGCATGACGCACTTCGTCAATCCCAACGACCTCGGGGACAAGGATCTGGTGGCGCATCTCGTCGAACTGACCGATGGCGGCGCCGACTACAGCTTCGAATGCGTCGGCAGCACCAAACTGATGCGCCAGGCGTTGGAATGCTGCCATCGCGGCTGGGGCAAGTCGGTGATCATCGGCGTGGCCGGCGCTGGCCAGGAGATCTCGACGCGGCCGTTCCAGCTCGTGACTGGCCGACATTGGATCGGCACGGCGTTCGGCGGCGCCAAGGGGCGGCGCGACGTGCCGAAGATCGTCGACTGGTACATGGACGGCAAGATCGACATCGATTCGCTGATCACCCACACGATGCCGGTCGAGAAGATCAACGACGCCTTCGATCTGATGCACAAGGGAGAGTCGATCCGCAGCGTCGTCACGTTCTAGGGAAGGAAGCCACGCCATGACCGTTCGCCGGATCGGCGGAGCCACCATCGAGAAGGTCGAGGAACTGTGTGCGGCGGGCTTTCGTCCCAACCGCATGTTCCCGAGGTTCGACCAGCAGGCCTTCGATGCGCAGAAGCACTGGATGGTGCCGACGCATGTCGAGGCAGGCTCGGATCGTCTTGTCGGGTCGGTCCATACCTGGATCGTGAAGACCGGCCGCCACACCATCCTGATCGACACCTGCCTCGGCAACGACAAGCAGCGGCACAATCCCGGTTGGAACAAGCTCGACACGCCGTTCCTCAACCGGCTGCGCGCCTGCGGCTGCCCGCCCGAGTCGGTCGACTTCGTGATGTGCACGCACCTGCATGTCGACCATGTCGGCTGGAACACCAAGCTGGAGAACGGCCGCTGGGTGCCGACGTTTCCCAACGCCAAGTATCTGTTCGGCAAGCGTGAATACGCACACTGGGAAACCGAGCGCGGCGCGCAGGGCGAAGGCAAGGTGAACGACGGTTCGTTCGACGATTCGGTGCTGCCGATCGTCGAGGCGGGCAAGGCCGTGATGATCGAGAGCGATCACCAGCCCGACCCGCTGCTCACCATCAAGGACTATCCCGGCCACACACCGGGTTCGATCGCGATCAACCTGAAGGATGGCGGGCGCACCGCGACCTTCTCGGGCGATATCATGCATCATCCGATCCAGGTCTATCACCCCGACTGGTCGAGCCAGTTCTGCTGGGACCAGGACATGTCGGCACGCTCGCGCCGCGCGCTGCTGGAGGATTGCGTCGAAAGCAACGCGCTCCTCTGCCCCGCCCATTTCCCGGGCGCCAACGCCGGCTACATCAAGCCCGAAGGCAACTCTTTCCGCATTGAATGGGACGAGCAAGGGGGTGGGCAACGATGAAGCTCCAACCGCTCCTCACCGGGCTGAGCTTCGGCGAAGGGCCGCGCTGGCGCGACGGCAAGCTGTGGTTCTCGGATTTCTACGTCCACCAGGTGCGGACGGTCGACGAGGCGGGCAAGGCCGAAACCATCGTCGAGGTGCCGGGCCAGCCGTCCGGCCTCGGCTGGCGGCCCGACGGCACGATGCTGATCGTCAGCATGACCGATCGTCGGTTGATGCGCTTTGCCGACGGCAAGCTTTCGGTCGAAGCCGAACTCAAGCCGCTCGCCACCGGCCATTGCAACGACATGATCGTCGACGCCAAGGGCCGCGCCTATGTCGGCAACTTCGGCTTCGATCGCCATGCCGGCGAGGAGCCGCGCGCCGCCGTGCTCGTTCGCGTCGATCCCGACCGTTCGGTGCACCGGGCAGCCGACGGACTGATGTTCCCCAACGGCACCGTCATCACACCCGACGGTAAGACGATGATCATCGGCGAAACCTTCGCCAAGCGTCTGACGGCGTTCGACATCGCTCCCGACGGCACGCTCTCGAACCGCCGCGTCTGGGCGGAAACGCCCAACTGCAACCCCGACGGCATCTGCCTCGACGCGGAAGGTGGCATCTGGGTCACTGGCGCCTTCACCCATCACATGATCCGCGTTCTGGAAGGTGGCAAGGTCACCCACGACCTCGATCTCGGGGCACGCGCGGCCTATGCCTGCATGCTGGGCGGCCAGGACCGACGCACCCTGTTCGTCGTCACCAACAGCGGCAGCGGCCCCGCCATCGCCGACAAGCGCGACGGCCGGATCGAAACCATGCGAGTCGACGTACCCGGCGCCGGATTGCCGTAAGGAGAATGCAATGAAGGGTCCCGAGGACGATGCCGGCCTGTCCGGCAAGGTCGCGATCATCGCCGGCGGTGGGGCTGCAGGCGATGGCATCGGCAATGGCCGTGCCGCCGCCATCCTGCTGGCGCGTGCGGGCACGCATGTGCTGGTAGCCGACCGCGAGCTGAAGCTCGCGGAACGGACCGTCGAAATGATCAAGGCCGAAGGCGGCCATGCGGCGGCATTCGCCGGCGACCTGACCAACGAGGCGGAGTGCAAGCAGCTGGTCGACGCCGCAATCGATCACTGGGGCCGCCTCGACTTCCTCGACAACAATATCGGCATCGGCAGCCGCGGCTCGGTCGTGGAGGAGAAGCCTGAGGAGTTTCGCCGCGTCATGCAGGTCAACGTCGAGACGATGTTCCTGGTCTCCAAGCATGCGATTCCCGCGATGATCAAGACGGCCAAAGGCGGTTCGATCGTCAACATCTCCTCGATCTCGGCCTTACGGCCGCGCGGCCTCACGACCTACACCACATCGAAAGCCGCCGTAATCGGGCTGACCAAGGCGATGGCGGTCGACCATGGCAAGGACAATATCCGCGTCAACTGCATCTGCCCCGGCCCGATGTATACGCCCATGGTCTATGCCCGCGGCATGAGCGATGCCGCGAGGTCCCAGCGCGCCAGGGCGTCGGTGCTGAAGACCGAAGGCACCGGCTGGGACGTCGGCCATGCCGTGCGCTTCCTGCTGTCGGCGCACGCCCGCTACATCACCGGCCAGGTACTGACCGTCGACGGCGGCGTGACCCTGCAGGGTCCGGAGCGCGATTCGCAAGACCACTGACACCCGAGGGAAACAACGATGGCTCGCCTGCCGTATCTGGAGGCCGATCAAGTCGCGCCCGAATACCGCGACATGCTGAAGCGCAACACCAACCTGCACAAGCTGCTGGTGAATTCGCCGGACATGGCGCGCGCCTTCAACGGCATGGGCGGCTTCATCCGCTTTAAGAGCAAGCTCGATCCGCGGCTGCGCGAGTTGGCAATCCTGCAAGTCGGCTGGATGGAGAAGTCGGAATACGAGTTCACCCATCACGTGAAGATCGGCAAGGAATTCGGCGTCACCGACGACGACATCAAGGCTCTGATGGCCGAGACCGAAGGCAAGCCCAGCAATCTCGAGCCGCTGGCCAAGGCGATCCTGAAGGGCGCCCGCGAGATGGTGAAGGACCTCGCCATGTCCGACGCCACTTTCGCCGAGATCAAGAAGGACCTCTCCAACGAGCACATGACCGACCTGGTGCTCACCATCGCCTTCTACTGTGCGGTCGTGCGGGTGCTCGCCACCATGCAGATCGACAACGAGCCCCACTACAAGGAAGTGCTGAAGCAGTATCCAATCCCCGGAGTGAAGTGACATGCGTCTCAAGGATCGCGTCGCCATCGTCGTCGGCGCCGGACAGAGCCCGGGCGAAGGCATGGGCAATGGCCGCGCCACCGCCCTCACTTTCGCGCGCGAAGGCGCCAAGGTGCTGTGCGTCGATCACAATCTCGCGTCGGCCCAGGAAACCGTCGACCTGATCCGCCAGGGCCAGGGCGTCGCCGAGGCCTTCAAGGCGGACGTCACCAAGGAAGGCGACATCAAGAAGATGGTCGCCGATGCTCACGGGCGCTGGGGGCGCATCGACATCCTGCACAACAATGTCGGCGTCTCGCTGTCCGGCGGCGATGCCGAGCTGGGCGACATCACCGAAGAGGCGTTCGATCGCTGCACCGCGATCAACCTCAAGAGCTGCATCTTTGCCGCCAAGCATGTGCTGCCGATCATGCGAAAGCAGCAGAGCGGCGTGATCATCAACATCTCCTCGATGGCCGTGATCACGACCTATCCCTATGTCGCCTACAAGGCGACCAAGGCCGCGATGGTCGCCTTCACTGAGCAGCTTGCCTATCAGAATGCCCAGTACGGCATCCGCGCTAATGTCATCCTGCCCGGCCTGATGAACACGCCGATGGCCGTCGACACGCGGGCCCGCGAATTCAAGAAGACCCGCGCCGAGGTCGAGGCCGAGCGCGACTCCAAGGTGCCGCTGCGCAAGAAGATGGGCACCGGCTGGGACGTCGCCAATGCCGCACTGTTTCTGGCCTCCGACGAGGCCAACTTCATCACCGGCGTGACGTTGCCGGTGGACGGCGGCGCGAGCGTGCGCCGGGGGTAGTCGCCAGGAGGCCGCTCAGCTCCGCGAGGAAGGCCCGGACCAAGCGTGCGTTCTGCCGTTCGCGCAGATGCACGACATGGGCGTAGGTGTAGATCTCCGCATCCGATACCTGCAGCGCACGGATGCGCGGATCGGGAATGAATTCCATCTCCGAGACGACGCCGAGGCCGATGCCCTTGGCCACGGCCTCGCGGATCGATTCGCGGCTGCCGATCTCCATCACCACCTTCGGCCGCACGTCCTTTTCGCGCATCGCCTGGTCGAAGGCGCGGCGCGTGGTCGAACCAGCCTCGCGCACGATCAACCGCTCGCCTTCCATATCGCGCGCCCGGATCGCGCGCCGACTGGCGAACGCGTGATCGGCCGGACACATCACCACGACGCGATGCTTTCGGTACGGGATCGCGACAAGGCGGGTATCGGGATCGACATGCGCCAGCACCGCCACATCAGTGCGATAGTCCAGCAGGTCGCGCAACGTGTCGCGCGAATTGCCGACGGTCACTGAGACGTAGATTCCCGGATAACGGGCATTGAAGGCCGCCAGCATGTCGGTGACATGATATGGGCCAACCGCGCCGACCCTCAGATGCCCCGTCTTGAGGCCGCGAGTCTCGTTGAGATAGTCGGCAGCCTCCTTCTCGTCGGCGAACAGCCGCCGCGTGATGTCGAGCAGACCGTCGCCTGTTTCGGTGAGTTCGATGCGCCGGCCTCTGCGTACGAACAGCTCGACACCGAACTCCTGCTCCAGCGACTTCACCTGCGTGGTGATGGTGGGCTGGCTGACGCCCAGCTCGCGGGCCGCAACGGTGAAGCTCATACGCTGGGCGACGGCATGGAAGGACCGGAGCTGAGTGTGCCGCATATTGATTTTTTCAATGCCAGAGTGATTTCGTTTGAATTGGATAAATGTGAGGTCGGGCCCGAGGATTGTCCACCAAGGAACAAGAATTTTCGGGAGAAGCGCGGATGTGGCGCTACCGCAATCCGGTCGACGTGCAGTTCGGCACAGGTGCGTTCGAACGCATCGGCGATGTCCTGGCCGGACGCTCCTATTGCCTCGTTACCTATGACGACGCCAATGGCGGCCGCGTCTTCGCCGAGCTGACGCGGCGCCTTGCGGCGCTCGCCGGCGAGCCCGCCGCCCTGGTCCGCAATATCGGTCCCAACCCCGATTTTATCGGCCTCACCGAGTCCTGCCGGCTCTACGCGGCCGCGGACAAGCCCATCGAGGCCATTGTCGCCCTGGGCGGCGGCTCGGTCATCGACGCCGCCAAGGTGCTGGCCGCCGCATCGGGAGACTTCTCGCGCGTCCGCACCTTCCTCGAAACGGGCAAGGGCGGCGAGGCACTGGGCACCACGCCGATCATCGCCATTCCGACGACGTCTGGAACCGGCAGCGAGGTCACGAGCTGGGCCACGGTGTGGGATACCGAGGCGAAGAACAAATATTCGCTCGCACGCTTCAGCCTCCATCCTGAGGTCGCGCTCGTCGATCCGCTGCTGACGGTCGGCCTGCCGCGCGGCATCACCGTCAGCACCGGGCTCGATGCGCTCAGCCATGCTCTGGAAAGCATCTGGAACGTCAACGCCAACCCGGTTTCGACGGCGCTCGCCGAGCAGGCCGCGCGCGGGGTGCTGGAAGCCCTGCCGGCCCTGGCCGACAATCTCCGCGACACCGAGCTGCGATCGAGGCTCTCGCGCGCCAGCCTGTTTGCCGGGCTCGCCTTCTCCAACACCAAGACCTCGCTCGCCCACTCGCTTTCCTATCATCTCACCCTGCATCACGGCGTGCCGCACGGCATCGCCTGTTCCTTCAGCCTGCCCATGGTGATGCGCGCCGTCATCGGCTGCGATCTGGCCTGCGACGCAGCCCTGAAGAACATCTTCGGCTCCAACCTGCAGGCCGGCGCCGCACGCCTCGAAGCGACATTGGAAAAGCTCGGCGTGTCGACACGCGCCACCGACCACGGCATCGCCGCCAGAGACTGGACGGCCCTCGTCGATCACGCGCTCGCCGGCGAGCGCGGACGCAACTTCATCGGACGCCGGGAGGCGCTGTTGGCCGCAATGGCCGCGTAAACAAGCAAAGAAAAGACACAAGGAGGAAACAAGCCATGATCAGGATCACGCGTCGAGACTTCGGGTTCCTTTCCGCCAGTTCGCTCCTCGCCGGCTCCATGGCCGGCAGCGGCGGCGCCCATGCCCAACAGGTCCTGAAGGTGGGGCTGATTCCTTCCGAGGATTCGCGTGCCATGCTGGCGCAGAGCAAGGACATCCTCGACGCGGTCGAGAAGAATTCCGGCCTCAAGGTTCAGGGCTTCGTCGCCACCGATTATAACGGCGTCATCGAAGCACTGCGCGCCAAGCATCTCGACATCGCCTATCTCGGGCCCTTCTCCTATGTGCTGGCCACCACGGTGACGCCGGTCGAGGCCTTCGCCATCGCCGAGACGGCCAAGGCGGGCCGCACCTACTATCACAGCCAGATCATCGCCCTGAAATCGAGCGGCATCAAAAAGCTCGACGATCTCAAGGGCAAGAACTTCGCCTTCGTCGATCCTGCGTCGACCTCGGGTTACGCGTTCCCCCTGGCCGGATTGATCAAGGCCGGCATCGATCCCAAGCGCGACTTCAAGACGGTGATCTTCACCGGCGCGCATGACGCCAATGCGCTGGCCGTCGCCAACGGCAAGGTCGATGCCGCGACCATCGCCGACCGCATCCTCGATGCCGCCATCGCAAAGGGCCACATCAAAGCCGACCAGATCGAAGTCGTCTGGCGTTCCCCGCCGATCCCCGAGTCGCCCATGGTGTGGCGCAAGGACCTCTCACCCGAGATGAAGGCCAAGGTCAAAGCGGCCTTCCTAGGCATCAAGGACCTCAACTGGTCCGACCAGGGCAAGCTGAACGGCTTCAAGGAAACCAACGATCAAGCCTACGACGTGGTTCGCGAGACAGCCAAACTCGCCAACATCGACCTCAAGAAGCAGAAGTAGCGGCGGGAGATCGCGACATGATCGAGATCCGCGGACTGGCCAAGTCCTACGGTGATCATCAGGCACTGCGCGATGTCAGCCTCTCGATCCGGCCCGGCGAATTCGTCGTCGTGCTGGGCCCATCGGGGGCTGGCAAGTCGACCTTGCTACGATGCATCAACCGCCTGATCGAACCGACGGCCGGCGACATCCTGGTCGACGGCACCTCGCTTTCGTCAAACCGTCGCGACTTGCGCCTGCTTCGGCGCAACGTCGCCATGATCTTCCAGCAGCACAATCTCGTGAAGCGGCTCTCCGTGCTGAAGAACGTGCTGGTCGGCCGGATGGCCGATCTCTCACCCGTATTAAGCAGCCTGCAGCTCTTTCCCGAGGCCGACGTGAAGATCGCCATGCACTGTCTCGAACAGGTGGCGATGGCGCACAAGGCGCGAAACCGCGCCGACGCGCTCTCGGGCGGCGAGCAGCAGCGGGTCGGCATTGCCCGCGCCCTGGCCCAGCAGCCCAAGTTCATGCTGGCCGACGAGCCGGTCGCGAGTCTCGATCCCAAGACGTCGCGCACGGTGCTCAACTATCTCAAGAAGAGCTGCAAGGAATCCAACATCGCCGTGCTCTGCAACCTGCACCAGATCGACTATGCGCTGGAGTTCGCCGAGCGTGTCGTCGGCCTTTCCGGCGGCGAAGTCGTGTACGACGGCGCGCCGGCCGGTGTGAGCGGCGACGTGATCCGCAGCATCTATCCAGGCCTCGACGACCCCAACGTTCTCGATGCCGCCCAGCGTCTCACCGAACGTCGGCGCGCCGCCGCCGAAGCCGTCATCGCCCAGGCTGCCAGCGGTCAGCCTTCCAGTGAAGGGAGGGCCTGACCATGTCGATCGGCACCCTGCAATTCGTGGTCAACAAGCCGCGTGGACCGCTCGGCTGGTGGATCCTTGTACCAATTCTCGGCTTGTCGCTCGCCGTGCTGTGGTGGGCGGCGCTGGGTACGCAGCTCAGCGTGTCGGGCCTGATTGGCGGCTTGCCGTGGATCGGCGATTTCATCGGGCGCATGCTGCCCCCCAACTTCGCCTTCATGCAGAAGCTGGTGCGGCCGGCTGTCGAAACCGTTCAGATCGCCCTGTGGGGTACCTTGCTCGGCGTCTTACTGGCCCTGCCGGTCTGTTTCTTCGCCGCGCGAAATCTCTCGCCCTATGCCTGGGTGTTCCATGGTCTACGCCAGGTCCTGAACGTGATGCGCGGCATCAACGAAATCATCCTGGCGCTGATCTTCGTGGCCGCGGTCGGCCTCGGTCCCTTCGCCGGCGTGCTGGCCATCGCCATTCACGGTGCCGGCATGCTGGGCAAGTTCTTCGCAGAAGCCATCGAGGAAATCGACGAAGGCCCGCTCGATGCGCTGCGTGCTGCCGGCGCCGGAACCTTGCAGCGCATCGTCTTCGGCGTATTGCCGCAGGTCTTGCCGGCATGGATCGGCGTCGTGCTCTATCGCTTCGAAACCAACATCCGCGTCTCCACGGTGCTGGGCATGGTGGGCGCAGGCGGCATCGGTTTCGAGCTCATCAGCTCGATGAAGCTCTTTGCCTACGAAGACACTGCCGCATGTGTAATCGTGATCCTGATCCTTGTGCTCGCCGCGGATCTGCTATCCTCAAAACTGCGCGCAATGATCCGCTAGCCGGAAGCCGGCTCTCGACGCCTCCTCCCTCTCGCGTCACTTTCGCCGCCGACGCAACCAGGGAGGAACAACATGCGTATTTGTGGTGTGCTCGGTGCCGTCGCAGCACTCGGCTTGATAGCGACGCCGGCACTCGCGCAGAAGAGCGGTGGCGTGATGAAGATGTACATTCACGACAATCCGCCCAGCGCGTCGATTCATGAGGAAGCAACGACCTCGACCGTCGTGCCGTTCATGGGCCTCTACAACAATCTGGTGCTGTTCGATCAGCAGATTCCGCAGAACAGCCTCGAGACCATTCGCCCCGATCTTGCCGAAAGCTGGAGCTGGAGCGACGATGGCAAGAACCTCACCTTCAAGCTGGTCGACAATGCCAAGTGGCACGACGGCAAGCCGTTCACCGCGGCCGACGTGAAGTGCACATGGGACATGTTAACCGGCAAGAGCGAGACGCAGAAGCTGCGCAAGAACCCGCGCGCCTCGTGGTACTGGAACCTCGACAAAGTCACGACCAACGGTGACCGTGAAGTCACCTTTCATCTCGGCCAGCCGCAGCCCTCGTTCCTTGTGCTGCTCGCCTCGGGCTACAGTCCTGTCTATTCCTGCCACGTGCCGACGGCGCAGATGCGCACCAAGCCGATCGGCACGGGCCCCTTCAAGCTCGCCGAATTCAGGCAGAAGGAGAGCATCAAGCTCACGCGGAACAAGGACTATTTCAAGAAGGGCAAACCCCGTCTTGACGGCATCGAGTTCTCGCTCGTGCCCGCCCGTGGCACGGCGATCCTCGGCTTCGTATCGGGCCGCTACGACATAACCTCGCCTTATGGCGTCACCATTCCGCTGCTCAAGGACGTCAAGGCGCAGGCGGCAGACGCGGTCTGCAAGGTCGCGGCGATGAACAACAACACCAACCTGATCCTGAACCGCGACGCGCCGCCGTTCGACAATCCCGAAGTTCGCCGCGCCATGCTGCTCAGCCTCGATCGCAAGGCGTTCATCGACATCATCACCCAGGGCCAGTCCGACGTCGGCGGTGTCATGGAGCCCGCGCCCAACGGCGTCTGGGGTCTGCCCAAGGAGATGTACGACCAGATCTCGGGCTATGGGCCGGATGTGGAAAAGAACCGTGCCGAGGGCCGCAAGATCATGGAGAAGCTGGGCTACGGGCCCGACAACAAGCTGAAGCTCAAGGTCTCGACCCGCAACCATCTGCTCTATCGCGATCCGGCGGTCATCCTGATCGACCAGCTCAAGGAAGTGTATTTCGAGGGCGAGCTCGACCTGGTCGACACGGCCCTCTGGTACGCCAAGGTGGCACGCAAGGATTACGCAATCGGTCTCAACACCACTGGCAACGGCGTGGACGATCCCGACCAGAACTACTTCGAGAACTATGCCTGCAAGTCGGAGCGCAACTACACCGGCTACTGCAGCCCCGAGATCGAGAAGCTGTTCGTCGCGCAATCGGCCGAGCGCGATCTCGAGAAGCGCAAGAAGATCGTCTGGGATATCGACCGCAAACTGCTCGAAGACGGCGCACGGCCGGTCATCATGTGGAATGCGTCGGGCACCTGCTGGCACCCCCATGTGAAGGGCTACGCACCGATGGTGAACAGCCTCTACAACGGGTCGCGCTTCGAAGAAGTCTGGCTCGACAAATAGGTCGGGTCAGTGGCTGTCATGGTGCCGCTCGGCACCATGACCTGCCGATAGCCGCATTGATCGAGGCTTGTCGTCGCCTCCCGAACAGATCAGCCGACCAGTTCGAAACGGTCCACGTCGACCAGGCCCTTGTCGGTGATCCTGAGATGCGGGATCACCGGGAGCGGCAGGAAGGCCATCTGCAAGAAGGGTTCATGCAGTTCAGTACCCAGTGCGCGAACCGCGGCGCGCAGCCGGCGCAACCCCTGCTCGACCTCCTCGAATGGCCGCTCGCTCATCAGGCCGGCAATGGGCAATGCCAGTTCGGCTACGATCTTGCCGTCGGCCGCAGCCGCGAATCCTCCCCGCAGCTCGATCAGCCGATTCACAGCCGTTTCCATGTCGCGGTCGTCGCAGCCGATGACGCAGATATTGTGACTGTCATGGCCGACCGATGACGCGATCGCACCGCGCTTCAATCCGAAACCTTTGACGAAGCCGCGACCGACATTGCCGTTGTCGTTGTGACGGCCCAGCACGGCGATCTTGAGCACGTCGCGGGAAATGTCCGCCACGAGAGTGTCGCCACGTCGAGCCACCTCGACATCCAGCCGGTCCGTCAGGATCTGCCCCGGCCGAATGCCGATCACCGGCGGCGACGCGCCCGCGCCGGCCGCAACGTGAAAGGTCGCCGCCGTCACCGGCCTGAGCTTTACCGAATCGAGCCCGACCGGCGGAACATCCGGCCGCGTCCTGAACCGATCCGGCGTCACCGGCGCCCCGCGGCAGATCACGGAATGGACCTTGCAGGTCGCGAGGTCTTCCAGAAGCACGATGTCTGCGCGCTGCCCCGGCGCCACCAGCCCGCGGTCGAACAGGCCGAAGTGCCGTGCCGCCGACCAGGTCGCTGCCCGATAGGCATCGAGCGGCCGGACACCACGGCCGATGGCCGCGCGAATCAGGTAGTCGACATGGCCTTCCTCGGCGATGTCGAGCGGGTTGCGATCGTCGGTGCAGAATGCCAGGAACGGCGCACGTTCCGTCGTGATCAGCTCGGAAAGTGCGGCGAGATCCTTGGAGACCGTCCCCTCGCGGACCAGCACCTGCATGCCCTTGGCGAGCTTCTCGCGCGCCTCTGCCGCCGAGGTCGTCTCGTGGCAGTTGCGCACGCCCGCCGCGATGTAGGCATTGAGGTCGTAGGACGAGAGCAGCGGCGAATGACCGTCGATCTGAACATCCGAGAAGGCTGATAGCTTCGCGAGCACCGCCGGGTCCTTGTTCAGCACGCCGGGAACGTTCATGAACTCGGCCAGCCCCAGCACTTTGGGATGATGCTTGAAGGGCAGCAGGTCTTCCGCCTCCAGCCGTGCGCCCGACGTCTCCAGGTGGGTTGCCGGCACGCACGACGAAAGCTGAACCCGCAGGTCCATCACCGTGACGGCGGCACATTCGAGAAAGTACTTCAGGCCCGTGAGGCCGAGCACGTTGCAGATTTCGTGGGGGTCGCAGATCGCCGTCGTGGTGCCGCGCGGTGTCACGCAGCGGTCGAACTCCAGCGGCGGCACCAGCGTCGACTCGCAATGGACATGGCTGTCGATGAAGCCCGGCACGGCGACCAGCCCGCGCCCGTCGATTTCCGTGGCGCCTCGATAGGTCTCGTGAATGCCCACGATGCGATCGCCCGCGACCGCGATATCGCCCACCGTCACCTCGCCCGACGTCAAATCGAGAATACCGACCGACTTGACGACAAGGTCCGCCGGCACCTTGCCGCGCGCCTGATCGACGATATCTGCGAGCCGTGAAGGGGAAAGAGGAGCCCTCATGGACAGGAGATAGGGCGGCCACCCGGAGAAGGCAACATTATCGGCTGGCGATGCGAGGTACACAAAGCCATCTTGCCGCCATCCCTGTGGCTGACTAAGGGGCTCGTAAATCAGTCGTAAGAAAGGGAGGAATCTTCATGTTTACCCGCCGTACCCTCGTGACCGGCGCCCTCGCCGCCACGGCCCTGCCGACCATTGCGTCTGCGCAGGTCTCGGCCAGCCAGATCCGCCTCGTTGTTCCCTATGGCCCCGGCGGCTCGACCGATACGTCGGCGCGCGTTCTGGCGGAACGCATGGCAGCCGATACCGGCAAGTCGATCATCGTCGAGAACCGGCCGGGCGGCGGCACCATGATCGGCATGGCCAACGTCGCCAAGAGCAAGCCCGACGGCACGAGCCTGCTACTGCTGACGACGACCGCGGCCCTGCTGCCCGCCTTCGATATCCCGCTGCAGATCGATCCGCAGAAGGACTTGGCGATGGTCTCGCAGCTCGCCGATATCCCCTGCGTGCTGGCCGTCAACGCCAAGCACCCGGCGAAGACCTTCCCCGAATTCCTCGAATGGGTGAAGGCGCAGCCGGGCCCCGTGCACTATGCGACGTCGAGCTCCGGCGGCCTGCCGCATCTCTGGGGCGAACTGATCAGCACGAAGGCGGGCGGCAAGCTCCAGCACATTCCATACAAGGCCGCGGCCGAGGCGCTGCGCGATACCGTCGCCGGCCATACCCAGGTGTTCGTCGACGTGACCATGCCGGTCGATGCCCAGATCAACGCCGGCACGATGCGCGGCCTGATCTGCGGCGCGCAGAAGCGGGTGGCGAACGTGTCGAGCGTGCCGACCGCCAGCGAGCTCGGCATGCCCGACCTCGAGGCCGCCGTGTACTTCGGCGTCGCCACGACTGCCGGCACCGCCCCCGACGTCATCGCCTACTACAACACCGCCATCAACGCCGCGCTGAAGGTCCCGGCGGTGCAGGAGCGCCTGGCGTCGATGGGCTATATCCCGACCGGCGGCACGCCGGAGGCTTATACGAAGCGGCTGGCGGACGAGACGGTGCGGTGGCGCAAGGTCATCAAGGCCGCGAACATCCCCGCGCCGACCTGATCGCTGGCGACACAAATTAGAATTGCGAACAACTCGCAATTCATGGGTCTGCAGCCGGCCGAATATTCGTCCGCCATCGTGTCGGGGGCTGGCTGCAGTGAGTGCGTTTAGAAACGAGGCTGTCCCGCCGGTCTATCCTGGGACTGACGACAGTTCGCCAACAACCGCGACAGTGAGGAGAATGCCTTCGTCGAACAGACGAAAGCGTCAGCGCAGCCCGCCGTGACGGCGGCCGCTGCCCGTCGATGTCAGATCGAGCGCCCACGCCGTCTGCAGACAGAGGAACGCCAGGATCGCACCGATGGCGCGCGCATGGTTCCACGAAGTCCACGGGCCGGAGAATTCACGCCATGTGCCGGCCGCCGTCGCCTCGCTTGCCGCGACGGTCGCCAGCGTCTCGTTGAGCGGCACGTTCACCTGCAGGGTGACGCCAACCACCGCAATCGCCTGGATGACCGCCGCCAGGAAGGCGAGCCGCGCCGCGCCACGATGTCCGGCCGAGCGCGCCCCGAGAGCAGCCAGCAGAGGCAGAACCAGCGCACCGAAGAACACCGCGGCGAACAGGGCGTTGCGCACGACGGTGTTGATGCCCTGCATGGTATGGATCGCCGACAAGGCGCCGCCGAGGTCGAGCCCCGGCATGACGATGGTCGAGAAGGCATAGAAGATGCCCGCGCTCAGCGCGGTGCACAGCAGGGCCAGGACGAAGAACAGGTGTCGCATGTGCGGGCTCCCTCCGGCGGCGCATCCTACGGAAAAAGTCGCCTCAGTCGAGCCCGTTGCCGCCGTAGAGCCAGTCGAGCGTATCGAGCCACTGATCCTGGGTCTTGGCGCTCATCATCGCATTGCGCAACGCCGCATGCGGTCCATCGGGGTGATAGACATGATCGCCCATCGCCCGCGACATCAACTGCACACGCGCCGTGCGCAACACACGGCGGTCGCGATAGGTCGTGAGTCCGGCCTTGAGAGACTGCGTCTTCGACAGTGAATCGGCCAGGCACACCGCATCTTCCATGGCCATGCAGGCGCCCTGCGCCATGTATTGCATCATGGGGTGCGCAGCATCTCCCAGCAGCGCCACGCGGCCGTCGATCCACCGCTCGACCGGGTCACGATCGCACAGCACCCACATGTGCCAGTCCTTGCCGTGGCGGATGATGTTCTGCGCCCGCTTGCAGACATGCGTGAAGCCTCTGCGCACCTCTTCGACCGACACGGGCTTGCCGGCGACCGGCTCGGGCGCATGGTTGTGGTAGGTAACGACGAGGTTGAACACCTTCCACCCTGACAGTGGATAGTGGACGATGTGGCACTTGGGACCGGCCCACAGGGTGGCCGCGTTCCAGCGCAGATCCTCCGGCATCTGTTCCGTCGGGATCACCGAGCGATAGGTCGTGTGCCCCGAGACGCGCGGCGGGATATCGCCGACGACCTGGCGACGGACGTTCGACCAGAGCCCGTCGGCGCCGATCAACGCACGTCCGCGCACCGTTTCACCAGTGGCGAGCTTCGCGGCGACACCCTTGTCGTCCTGGTCGTAGCCCGTGACCTCCGCCGCCGACTTGAGATCGATCAGCGCGTGATCGCGGCAGCCCTGCAGCAGCACCCCGTGCAGGTCGCCGCGATGGACGACGGCATAGGGATTGCCGAAGCGGGCGCGGAACCTCTCGCCGAGGTCGATATGACAGATTTCGCCGTCGGCCATCGCATCCATGAGGCGCAGCGAATCGATATAGACGGCCATGCCGCGCGCCGCGGGGCCGACGCCCAATCTATCGAAGCAATGAAAGGCATTGGGCCCGAGCTGAATGCCGGCGCCGATCTCGCCGAAGCGGGAGGACCGCTCCAGCACCAAAGTGGGGATGCCCTGCTGGGCAAGCGCCAGGGCGGCAGCGAGGCCACCGATGCCACCACCGGCGATCAGGATTCTATCTTGGTCCACCCACCACCTTCTCGTCATGCAGGCGGGCGATCTCGGAGCCCGGCAGACCGAGAATACCGGAAAGAATCTCGTCCGTATGCTGGCCCAGCACCGGCGCCGTCTTCGGCGGCTGGCGCGGCACGGCGCCGAACTGCAACGGCGAGGCCGCGACGGGATAGCGGCCGATGCCCGGCTGGTCGAGGATCGTGAACATCGGATTGTCGAGCACGGCCTCGCGGTCCGCCGCCAGTTCGCGGAAGGTCTTGTAGGGGGCCCAGAGCGCCCCAGCCTTCTTCAGGGCCGCACCCACCTCCTCCGCCGTATGCCGGGCGGCCCAGGGCTCGATCACGGCGCACAGCCGATCGCGCGCATGCCAGCGACCGGCATCGCTCTTGAGGTCGAAGCCGGTGTCCTTCTCGATGGTCGCGAAGGCCTGCTTGAACCCTCCGGCACTGGCCAGCGCATCGACATGGCGGTCGGAGAAGATGCAGATCATGACGAACCGGCCGTCCTTGGTGCGGAAGTCGCGGCCGAAGGTGCCGAAAATCTCGTTCCCGACGCGCGGGCGGTCGACTTTGTTGACCACCGCTTCGCCGATGTAGCCCAGCGCCGACGTTGCCGCGAGCGCCATATCCTGCAGCGGCAGGACGATGCGCTGGCCCTGCCCGGTCAGGCGGCGGTGCCGTTCGGCGGCGAGAATCGCCATGGCGCCCGCATACGCCGTGGCCAGATCCCAAGGCGGTGCCACGGCATTCACCGGCTCCGCATGATCGACAGGCCCCGTGACCATGGGAAAGCCGGTGATGGCGTTCACCGTGTAGTCGACATGCGCACTGCCATCGCGCGCGCCGACGATGTTGAGCGCGATCAGGTCGGCACGCTTCTTCGCCAGCTCCTCGTAGGCGAGCCAGCCGCGCGCCGGCATGTTGGTGGTGAAGATGCCGGCCCCTTCGCCCGGCGCCGTGATCAGGGCTGTGAGAATTTCCCGGCCCTTCGGGTTGCGCAGATCGACAGCGATGGAGCGCTTGCCCTTGTTGAGGCCAGCCCAATAGATCGACCGACCGTCCTTCGTGACCGGCCAGCGGTCGCTATCGAGGCCGCCGTTGATATCGTCGAAGCGGATCACGTCCGCGCCGAGCTGGGCCAGCGTCATGCCGCCCAGCGGTGCTGCGATAAAGGCCGATCCTTCGACGATGCGAAGGCCGGCAAGAATGCCTGTCATTGTGCGTTTCCATGTCTTGTTTTGCTTATTTACGTCCGAGCGTGTGTTCACGCTTCTCCAGCCACCAGCCGTACTCCGGTGTCCAAAGGTCGAAGTCGGGATCGCAACCCAGCGCCTGCGCGGCATGCAAAGCCCAGAAGGGTTCGTAAAGCGCCTGCCGCCCGATCGCGATCAGGTCGGCATCGCCGGCCTGCAGGATCGCCTCGGCCTGCGGGCCATCGAGGATCAACCCAACGGCCATGGTCGGGATACCGGCCCGCTTCTTGACCGCCGACGCGAACGGCACCTGGAAGCCCAGGCCGCGCTTCACGCCGGCCGCCGTCGCCGCGCCCGCAATGCCACCCGAAGAGCAATCGACGACATCCACACCGAGCGCTTTCAGCTCCTGCGCGAAGGCAACGGTATCGTCGACATCCCAGCCGCCGCCGCCATCGACCGCGGAGACACGCACGAACAGCGGCTTGTTCTCGGGCCACACCTGGCGTACCGCGCGCACCACATCGAGCGGGAAGCGCATGCGGCCGGCGCGGTCGCCGCCGTACTTGTCGTTGCGCGTATTGCTGATCGACGACAGGAACTGCGCCAACAGATAGCCGTGCGCGCCATGGATTTCGAGCACGTCGTAGCCCGCCGCATCGGCCCGCTTCGCCGCGGCAGCGAACTTCGTCACCAGCTCCTCGATTTCCACCGCCGACAAGGCGCGCGGCTTCAGCCAGCCGTCGGCGGCAGGCAGATCGGTCGGACCGACCACTTCCCACTTCTTCCAGCCCGCGCCCGGGGGCCCCAGTTCACCCGGCTTGTCGAAGGTACGCGGCGTCGAGCCCTTCCGGCCGGAATGCGTGATCTGCGTCGCAGCCAGCGCCCCCTCGCCCTTGATGAAGGCGGTGAGCCGCTTGTGGCTTGCGATCTGGCTATCGTCCCATAGACCGAGATCGCC
Organism: Reyranella massiliensis 521; assembly: GCF_000312425.1. GTDB lineage: Bacteria > Pseudomonadota > Alphaproteobacteria > Reyranellales > Reyranellaceae > Reyranella > Reyranella massiliensis. The sequence continues at coordinate 4,022,928 of NZ_HE997181.1, forward strand.
TTGCGTCACCCGTCCGCGCGGCTCGACGGCGCAGTTCTCGGTGAAGACTATGCCGAATTTGCCCAGCGCGAACTTGCCGAGGTGCACGAGATGGAAGTCGTTCACCAATCCATCCGTCGCGCGGAACTGGACCATGGGAGAGACCACACAGCGGTTCGGCGCGGTGACACCGCGCAGCTTCAGGGGCGAGAAGAGGAGCGGTTTCTGCAAAGGTCGATCTCCCGAACGGGATGGCTTCAAGGGCGTCAAACATAGACTGGTGCATGCACCCCGGCCTATCCTTCCTCCATGTTTGACCTCGTCATCCGAAACGGAATCGTGATCGATGGATCGGGCGCAGAGCGCCGGATCGCCGATGTTGCAGTGCAAGAGGGCCGCATCGCCGCGGTCGGACCGAAGCTCGGCGCCGGCAAACGCGAGATCGATGCCGCCGGGCTCGTCGTGGCGCCGGGCTTCGTCGACATCCACACGCATTACGACGGCCAGGCAACCTGGGACCCGTTCGTCACGCCCTCCTCTTGGCATGGCGTCACCACGACTGTATTCGGCAATTGCGGCGTCGGCTTCGCGCCGGTGCGCCCGGGCGCGTCGGGCTATCTCATCAACCTGATGGAAGGCGTCGAGGACATTCCCGGCACCGTTCTCAGCGAAGGCGTGAAGTTCAACTGGGAGTCCTTCCCCGACTATCTCGATGCGCTGGCCTCGATGGATCGCGCCGTCGACGTCGCGGCCCAGCTCCCGCATGGCGCGCTGCGCTTCTACGTGATGGGCGATCGCGGTGCGGACCATGCCGAGGTGCCGACCGAACGCGAGATCGAGGAGATGGCGAAGCTCACCGAGGAAGCGCTGCACGCCGGCGCCATGGGCTTCACCACCTCGCGCACCACCAAGCACAAGGCGCGCGATGGTCGCTTCACGCCGTCGCTCAGCGCCCGCGAGGCCGAGCTGCTGGGCATCGCCCAGGGCATGAAGCGCGCAGGCCGCGGCGTGCTGCAGGTCAACTCCGATTTCGGGCCGGGCGAGTTCGAGGCCCTGGAAGCGGCGGCCAAGCTGGCCGGTCGGCCCCTCTCCTGCCTGCTGGTTCAGGTCGACGCCCAGCCGAAGCTGTGGCGCGAGACGCTCGACCAGATCCATGGCGTGCGCCAGGCTGGCCGCATGGCCAACGCGCAGGTGGGCTCGCGGCCCATCGGCGTGATCATGGGCCTCGAGACGACGGCGCATCCTTTCGCGGCGCATCCGGCCTGGCTGGAAATGCGCCAGCTTTCACCCCAGGAGCGCTACCAGCGCCTCGCAGCGGATGCCGATTTGCGGCGACGCCTGGTCGAAACGCCGGCCGGCGGTGGCCCCCGCGCCTTCATGGCCGAGTCGTTCCACAAGATGTTCCCGATCGGCGAACGGCCCGACTACGAACCCGACGCCAAGAACTCTATCTCGGCAATCGCCGAGCGCAGCGGACGCACCCCGCAGGCCGTGGCGCTGGACGAGATGATGGCGCGCGACGGCAAGGGCCTGTTGATGCTGCCCTTCGAGAACTACGCCTATGGCAGCCTCGACGTGGTGCACGAGATGATCACCGATCCGGCAACGGTGCTGGGCGTGGCCGATGGCGGCGCCCATGTCGGCGTGATCTGCGATGCCTCCTCGCCGACGTCGCTGCTGACCCTGTGGGGACGAGACCGCACGCGCGGCCCGAAGCTCGGGCTCGAATTCCTGATCGCAAAGCAAACACGCGGCACGGCAGAAGCCTATGGCCTGATGGATCGCGGCCTGCTGGCGCCCGGCCACAAGGCCGATATCAACTTGATCGACTTCGACGCCCTGACACTGAAGCGGCCCGAAGTGGTCTACGACCTGCCGGCCGGCGGCCGTCGCCTGATCCAGCGCGCGTCAGGCTATCGGCACACGTTCAACGCGGGTGTCGAGACAATGCAGAACGACGAGCTGACCGGCGAGCGGCCGGGCCGCCTCGTGCGAGGCGCGCAGACGCCCGCCTAGACTGTCATGTGACGGCGCACGGCTTCCGCGTCGAAGGTCTCGCGGGTGCCGGACATCACGACTTCGCCGCGGTCCATGACGGCGAAGTCGTCGGCAAGTTCGTGCGCGAAGTCGAGATACTGCTCGACCAGCAGGATCGCCATGTCGCCGCGCTGACGCAGGAAGGTGATGGCGCGGCCGATATCCTTGATGACGGACGGCTGGATGCCTTCGGTCGGCTCGTCGAGCACCAGCAGCTTCGGCCGCATGGTGAGCGCGCGGCCGATGGCGAGCTGTTGCTGCTGGCCGCCCGAGAGATCGCCGCCGCGGCGCTTCAGCATGGATTGCAGCACGGGAAAGAGCTCGAACACTTCGTCCGGTATCTTCTTGTGCTCGCGTCTGACCGGCGCGAAGCCGGTCTCCAGATTCTCCTTCACCGTCAGCAGCGGGAAGATCTCGCGCCCCTGCGGCACCAGCGCCACGCCGCGTCGTGCCCGATCGTAGGGCGCCAGCTTCGAGACATCCTGTCCATCGAGCGAGATCGAGCCCGACGCGATCGGCTGAAGACCGCTGATGGCGCGCAGGAGGCTGGTCTTGCCGACGCCGTTGCGGCCCAGCAGGCAGGTCACCCGGCCGATGGCGGCCTTCAGCGACACGCCGCGCAATGCCTGCGCCGCACCGTAGTAGAGGTTGACGTTCTCGACCGCGAGCATCGTTAGCGCCCCAGATAGACTTCGACGACACGCGGATCGGCGCTCACCTGGTCGAGCGTGCCTTCGGCCAGCATCGAACCCTCGTGCAGCACCGTCACCTTGACGCCCAAGGCACGCACGAAACTCATATCGTGCTCGACCACGACGACGGAATGGCTGCGATTGATCTCGCGCAATACCTGCGCCGTGGTCTCGGTCTCGACGTCGGTCATGCCGGCCACCGGCTCGTCGACCAGCAGGAGCTTCGGATCCTGGGCCAGCAGCATGCCGATTTCCAGCCACTGCTTCTGGCCGTGGCTCAGTCGGGCCGCCAGCATATGCTGCTGGTCGGTCATGCGGATGATCGTCAGGATCTCGTCGAGTCGGTCCTTCTCGGCCTTCGTGGGGGCCGCGAGCAGGAGCTTGTACCAGCTCCGCAGGCCCGACAGCGCCAGCAGGAGATTGTCGCGCACCGTGTGGGTCTCGAACACGGTGGGCTTCTGGAACTTGCGGCCAATGCCCAACGTGGCGATGTCGGCCTCGTCGAGCTTGGTGAGATCGGACTTGCCGTCGAACACCACTTCGCCCTCGTCGGGCCGGGTCTTGCCGGTGATGACATCCATCATCGTGGTCTTGCCTGCGCCGTTCGGGCCGATGATGGCGCGCATCTCGCCGGGCTCGACCAGCAACGAGAGATTGTTCAGCGCCTTGAAGCCGTCGAAGGAGACGGTGACGCCGCTGAGGTAAAGGAGCGCGGAGGTGCTTCTCATGCCGGCGCCCCCGCCTTGCTCGCTTCGGCCTTGTCCGTCCCCGACTTAGCTCCCTGCGCCTTGCGCGCCTGCGAGCGATCCCGGATCTGGCCCCAAAGACCCATGATGCCCTTGGGCAGCAGCAGGGTGACGACGATGAACAGCGCACCCAGCGCGAACAGCCAGAATTCGGGCAACGCGCCGGTAAGCCAGGTCTTGCCGAAGTTGACCAGGAAGGCGCCGATCACCGGCCCGATCAAGGTGCCACGCCCGCCGACCGCCACCCAGAGCACGGCTTCGATCGAATTGCCTGGCGCGAACTCGCTGGGATTGATGATGCCCACCTGCGGCACATAGAGCGCGCCGGCGACGCCCGACATGGCGGCCGATAGCACGAAGACGAAGAGCTTGAAGCCTTCGACCCTATAGCCGAGGAAACGCATGCGGCTCTCGGCGTCGCGCACTGCCGTCAGCGCCTTGCCGAAGCGCGAGCCGACGATGGCCGCGGAAATCACCAGACCCAGCGCCAGTGCCACCGCCGACGCAAAGCACAGGGCGGCGCGCGTGCCGTCCGCCTGGACCGGGAAGCCCAGGATCTCCTTGAAGTCGGTCATGCCGTTGTTGCCGCCCAGCCCCATATCGTTGCGGAAGAAGGCCAGCATCAGCGCGAAGGTCATCGCTTGGGTGATGATCGAGAGATAGACGCCGGTGACGCGGCTGCGGAACGCGAACCAGCCCAGCGCGAAGGCGAGCACGCTCGGCACCAGCAGGATCATGATGGCGGCGAACCAGAACTGGTCGAAGCCGTGCCAGAACCAGGGGAGCTGCTTGTAGTTCAGGAACACCATGAAGTCGGGCAGCAGCGGATTGCCGTAGACGCCGCGACTGCCGATCTGGCGCATCAGGTACATGCCCATGCAGTAGCCGCCCAGCGCGAAGAAGGCGCCGTGGCCCAGCGAAAGGATGCCGCAGAAGCCCCAGACCAGGTCGACCGCCAGCGCCAGCAGCGCGTAGCAGAGATACTTGCCGATGAGTTGCAGCACCCAGGCCGGCACGTGGAACGGGCTGCTGGGCGGCAGGAGCTGGTTGGCGAGCGGCAACAGGATGCCGACCACCAGCACCAGCAAGGTGAAGAGGCGCAGGCCCGGCCCCATGCCCTGCCAGAGGAAGCGCGTGATCATTCGCCAGTACTCATTCGACGGAGCGACCCTTCAACGCGAATAGGCCGCGCGGACGGCGCTGGATGAACAGGATGATGAAGACCAGCACGAGGATCTTGCCCAGCACCGCGCCGGCATAGGGTTCGAGGAACTTGTTGACGACGCCGAGCGTCAACGCGCCGATCAGGGTACCGAAGAGATTGCCGACGCCACCGAACACCACGACCATGAAGGAGTCGATGATGTAGCCCTGGCCGAGGTTGGGGCTGACATTGTCGATCTGGCTCAGCGCCACGCCGGCCAGACCGGCAATGCCCGAACCGAGGCCGAAAGTCAGCGCATCGACCCGCGGCGTGCGAATGCCGACGGCCGAGGCCATCGGCCGGTTCTGCGTGACCGCACGCATGTAGAGGCCGAGCGACGTCTTGCGCAGCAGCAGGATCAACGAGGCGAAGACCACCAGGGCGAAGATCACGATCCAGAGCCGGCCGTAGGTCACGTTGATCTGGCCGACCTGGAACGCACCCGACATCCAGGACGGCGCACCGACCTCGCGGTTGCTCGAGCCGAAGATCGAACGCACGGCCTGTTGCAGGACCAGCGACAGCCCCCATGTCGCGAGCAAGGTGTCGAGCGGTCGACCGTAGAGGAAACGGATGATGCCGCGCTCGATCAGGATGCCGACGCCGCCTGCCACCAGGAAGGCGAGTGGCAGGGCGATCAGCAGCGAGGTGTCGAAGAGGTGCGGCGCCGAGGTGCGGATGATCTCCTGCACCACGAAGGTCGTGTAGGCACCCAGCATCACCATCTCGCCATGCGCCATGTTGATGACGCCCATGGTGCCGAAGGTGATGGCAAGTCCGATGGCCGCTAGCAGCAGCACGGAACCGAGCGAGATGCCGTACCAGACGTTCTGCGCCGCCTCCCAGGCGGCCAGCGTCTGGCGCACCGACTCGGCGGCGGCAACGGCTGCCGCCTTGACCTCGGGTTCCTTGGCGTTGTTGGCCGCACCTTGCAGGACGCTCAGCGCCTCGCGGTCGCCGCGGTCGCGGACAATGCCGATCGCGTCGATCTTCTGCGGGACCGTTGCATCGGAGGCGAGCACGACGGCGGCGCGCGCTTCGGCGAAGGCCTGCTTCACGCGCGCGTCCTTCTCGCCGGCAATGGCCGCGTCGAGCGGCCCCAGCGCGGCGGGTTCGGGCCGCTTGAAGAGGGAATCGGCCGCGCCGCGACGGACGCGGGCATCGGGGCTCATGAGGGTGAGCGAACCGACGGCTGCTTCGATCACGCCGCGCAGGCGGTTGTTGACCCTGACCCGCTCCAGTTCGGATTCGGTCGCCGTGCCCGCGGCCGCGCCCGACACCGCCTCGGTGAGCGCGAGCTGATTGCCGCTGGGCTTGCCGATGACGACCTGCTTGTCGGACGTGCGGACATAGAGCTGGCCGGCGCCCAGCGCTTCCAGAATGGGCGCGGCGCGGGCATCGCCCGAAGCGGCCAGCGCGCCGATCGCGGTCTCGCGATCACCGAAGCTGCCGGCCGTGAGGTTGGTCACGAGGGACTGCAAGTCTGCGGCCAGGGCGGCGACGGCAATCGTCAGCGAAGCCAGCGCAGAAAACAGCACCGCGAGCGAGCGCAAGTGGAACATAGGTCTGGGAATTTGCCCGGAGGTGAGAACGGGGCGACCTGGAAGTCGCCCCGCCCCTGTGGGTTGCAACTTAGAGACGGTGGCGCGGGGACCTACTTGCCCTTACCGCCGCACTTGCCCGTGGCGACATTGAAGTTGCCGCAGTTCATGGGCTTGCGCCAATCGGAGATCAGGTCCTTCGAGTCCGGCAGGTAGTCGGACCACTCGTCGCCCAGCACCAGACCGTTGGTCTGCGAGACGACGTCGAACTGACCGTTGCCTTGGATCTCGCCGATCAGCACCGGCTTGGTGATGTGATGGTTCGGCAGCATTGCCGAGTAGCCACCCGTCAGGTTCGGTACCGAGACACCGATCATCGCATCGATGACGGCGTCGGAGTCGGTGGTACCGGCCTTCTTCACCGCTTCGATCCACATGTTGAAGCCGATCACATGGGCTTCCATCGGATCGTTGGTCACCCGCTTGGGGTTCTTGGTGAAGGTCTGCCAGGTCTTGATGAAGGCCTCGTTGGTCGGGTTCTTTACGGACTGGAAGTAGTTCCAGGCGGCGAGATGGCCAACCAGCGGCTTGGTGTCGATGCCGGCCAGTTCTTCCTCGCCGACGGAGAAGGCGACGACCGGGATGTCCTTGGCCTTGATGCCCTGGTTGCCGAGTTCCTTGTAGAACGGGACGTTGGCGTCGCCGTTGATGGTCGAGACCACGGCGGTCTTCTTGCCGGCCGAGCCGAACTTCTTGATGTCGGCTACGATCGACTGCCAGTCGGAGTGACCGAACGGCGTGTAGTTGATCAGGATGTCTTCCTGCGCGACGCCCTTGGACTTGAGATAGGCTTCGAGGATCTTGTTGGTCGTGCGGGGATAGACGTAGTCGGTACCCGCCAGAACCCAGCGCTGCACCTTCTCGTTGGCCATCAGATAGTCGACGGCCGGGATCGCCTGCTGGTTCGGAGCAGCACCGGTGTAGAACACGTTGCGCGAGCTTTCCTCGCCCTCGTACTGGACCGGGTAGAAGAGGATGCCGTTCAGCTCCTCGAACACCGGCAGCACCGACTTGCGGCTGACCGAGGTCCAGCAGCCAAACACCGCCGCGACCTTGTCCTTCTGCAGGAGTTCGCGGGCCTTTTCGGCGAACAGCGGCCAGTTCGACGCCGGGTCGACGACGACCGGCTCGAGCTTGCGCCCGAGAACGCCACCCTTCTTGTTCTGCTCTTCGATCAGCATCAGCATGACGTCCTTCAAGGTCGTCTCGCTGATCGCCATGGTGCCGGACAGTGAATGCAGAATGCCGACCTTGATCGGCGGTGCCCCTTGCGCGAGCGCGCCGGTCGCGGCGCCGGCCAGCAGGCCGGCGGCCACGAGGCCCGTGCGCATGATCGTTCCCAAGTTCATCCCGCTCTCCTTGATCTTCCCGACGGAATCTCCCCGCCGAAGATCAAGGAAGCGAAAGCCGTGCCAAACCCGAAAAGAGGCCTGTTGAAGGGCTCAGTTGGCGATCAAGGCCAACGCACCGCCGGCCATGACGGCGCCGCCGAGTGCCCGCAATCCCAGGTCGCCGACCGCCGACCTTGCGATCCATCCGAGTCCCAGGCCGATCGCATTAAGCAGGATGGTGGCCGCCGTGAAGCCCAGGATGAACCCGCCGGTGCCGACCGAGGGCGCCTCTATGGCATGCGCATAACCGTGGAAAATGGCGAACAGGCCGACTACCGCCATGGCAGCCGCCGACGGCACACGGACTGCACCCACAACGAGCGCGCCCAGAACCAGTACCGACACGGCAATTGCCGCCTCAACGAGAGGCAGTTTTATGCCCGCGAATCCGGCAGCTGCCCCGAGAAGCATCATGACGACGAAGGCCGAGGGCACCAGATAGGCTGCGGCCGGCCGCTTGGCCGCCAGCAGCGAGGCCCACAGACCGACACCCACCATGGCCAGCAGATGGTCCCAGCCCGTGAAAGGATGGGCAAAACCCGACGTGTCGTGGCCCGGATGAGCCAGGGCCGGACTGGCGGCTGCGCAAAGGAGAATGATGAGGGAGACGATCCTGGACATGGGTACACCGCTTCGCTTTGAAAGCTTCAGTTAAGAGGGCGCGCCGGAAGGCCACCCTGTCGTATGACGAAGGCCGCGATATCGTCGACCCCCTTGTTCTCCTTGAGATTGGAGAAAAGGAACGGCCGCTGGCCACGCATCTTGCGGGCATCGCGGTCCATGACGTCGAGGTTGGCGCCCACGAGGGGCGCCAGGTCGATCTTGTTGATGACCAGCAGATCCGACCGCGTGATGCCCGGCCCGCCCTTGCGCGGGATCTTCTCGCCGGCCGCGACGTCGATCACATAGATGGTGATGTCGGCCAGCTCGGGCGAGAAGGTCGCTGCAAGATTGTCGCCGCCGGACTCGACGAAGACGATCTCGAGCTTGGGCCATTTGCGCACGATGTCGGAGACCGCGGCGAGATTGATCGAGGCGTCCTCGCGGATCGCCGTATGCGGACAACCGCCGGTCTCGACGCCGACGATGCGTTCCGGCGCCAAGGCCCCGGCGCGGGTCAGGAACTCGGCATCTTCCTTGGTGTAGATGTCGTTGGTGACGACGGCGATGTCGTAGGTCTCGCGCATCCGCTTGCACAGGCGCTCGACCAGTGCGGTCTTGCCCGATCCCACGGGACCGCCGACGCCTACTCTCAGGGGACCGCGCACGCTCATAGCTCGAGTTCTCCGGCCGCGAGGGCGATGTAGCCTACACCCATCAGCAGGCAGTAGGGCGAATAGTACTTCCTGTTCCGGGTGGCAAAGGGCTCGGCTGTGAAGTGGGTTCTCCAGCGCATGCTGTAGCCGGCCACGCAGCGGGCGACGAAGATGCCGGCGATGACATAGGTGCCGGCCAGAACGCGCGGCTCGGTCATGCGACCTAGCGCATACCAGGGCCAAAGCGCCATCACGGCCAGAACCAGCGCGATGGCGAAGCACTGCCAGGCCGGCGGCATGCGGCGCCGACCGTCGCCCACAACGGCACGGGCCAGCGCTTCCTCGCTCTCTTCGGGCCAATGGCTGCCCAGTCCCCACATGGCATGCATGACTGCGATGGCGCCGACCCCAATGGTCAACAACAAGGCCAGCAATATCGTCATGAACGGAAAAGCCTCGTGTACTGTGTTTCATGTCGCAGCGAGCACCAATCGAGCAGAGGCGTCGCCGTGCCGACCTCGTCCAGCGACTCGACCGCCAGCGCTGCCGCGACCGTTTCATTCACCGTATTCTCCAAGGCCGCAAGCGCCCTTTGCCCATCGCTCTGCCCCAGCGGAACCGCTCGCACGGCGGCCGAAATCAGGTTGGCCGCGAAGGCATGCAGATACCCCCCAAGAGCCGCCTCCAGCGGAATTGCATGCACCGCAGCGGCCAGCGCCACTGCGACGGGCAGCGCGATCTCCCCCTGGAGCCGCTGGTCCGCCGCGTCGAGGTCTGCATGCGGCCAAGCCGTGCGGGTGATCGACAGGAACGAACCGCCCTGCTGGCGCGATTCCAGCGCCATTTCCGACGTGCCGCGCCACGCGGCCGCGCGCTCGGCGATGGCATCGAAGACCTGCCAGTCTCTCTCGCTCGCAGCACGCCAGGCAGCCGCGAACAGCGCGCTGTCGACCCGGCCGGTGCCGTCCGCCAAGACACTGCGCAGCCAGGCGACGAGCGACGTGCGATCCCGGATGAAGCCTTCCTCGATGGCGGTCTCGACACCATGGCTGTAGCTGAAGGCACCGATCGGATAGGCCGGCGACAGCCAGGCCAGCAGCCTGTAGAGCGGGTCCCTCTTTACGTCACTAGTCATGACGCTCCGGATGCAGCTCGCCATGGCGATGGCCGGTATCGTGATTGTGCTGGCCGTAGGCGCCGCCCTCGGGATCGAAGGGCACGCGCACCTTGCGTACCTCGGCGCCCAACCCCTTCAGCATGTCGACGATGACATGATCGTCGCGGATCAGGAGCCGGTCGTGATCGATCTGCGTCGGCAGGTGGCGATTGCCGAGATGCCAGGCGATCCGCGCGAAGGCCGCAGCATCGCGGCCGCGCACCTCGACGAGGTCTTCTTCCGCCGCCCTCACCTCGACGAAACCACCCTCCTCCAGCCGAAGCCCATCGCCGGTATGCAACACGACCGGCTCGACCAGATCGAGCAGGAAGTCGAGCCCGCCATCGCCCAGCATGCGCAGGCGTCGACGGTACCGGTCGTCGAACAGCAGGGTCACGGTGTCGATGCGCTCCGGTGCCGGCCAATGACCGGCACGTACGACGTCGATGGCTCGTTTCATGGTCAGAAGAGGAAGTAGCGTTGCGCCAAGGGAAGCGAGATGGCGGGTTCACACGTCAGGAGTTCGCCGTCGGCCCGAACCTCATAAGTCTCGGGATCGACCTCGATCTTCGGACAGAGCGAATTGTGGATCATATGCTTCTTGCCGATCTTGCGCGTGCCCTTCACCGGCAGCAGCGGCCGGCTCAGTCCCCACTTCTTCGCCACGCCCTTGGCGATGGCCGCCTGCGACACGAACAGAGCCGGACTGACGACGAGGCTGCGGCCCAAGGCGCCGAACATGGGTCGATAGTGCACGGGCTGCGGCGTGGGGATCGACGCATTGGGGTCGCCCATCGGCGCCGCCACAATCGAACCGCCGAGCAGCACCATGTCGGGCTTGGCGCCGAAGAAGGCCGGCGACCAGATCACGATGTCGGCGCGCTTGCCGACCTCGATCGACCCCACATGCTTGGAAATGCCGTGGGTGATTGCCGGATTGATCGTGTACTTGGCGATGTAGCGCTTGGCGCGGAGATTGTCGTTGTCGCCGCTCTCTTCCTTGAGACGCCCACGCTGCTTCTTCATCTTGTCGGCGGTCTGCCATGTGCGGATCACGACTTCGCCGACCCTGCCCATGGCCTGGCTGTCGGACGACATCATCGAGAAGGCACCCATGTCGTGGAGGATATCTTCGGCCGCGATGGTCTCCTTGCGGATGCGGCTTTCGGCAAAAGCAACATCCTCGGGGATGGCAGCATCGAGGTGATGGCAGACCATCAGCATGTCGAGATGCTCGTCCACGGTGTTCACCGTGTAGGGCATGGTCGGGTTGGTCGAGGACGGCAGCACGTTCTTCTCGCCGGCCAGACGGATGATGTCCGGCGCATGGCCGCCGCCGGCGCCTTCGGTGTGGAACGTCGCGATGGTGCGGCCCTTGAAGGCGGCGCGCGTCGTCTCGACGAAGCCCGACTCGTTCAAGGTGTCGGTATGGATCGCCACCTGCACGTCCATGCGGTCTGCAACCGAGAGGCAATTGTCGATGGCCGCCGGCGTGGTGCCCCAATCCTCGTGCAGCTTGAGCCCGCAGGCGCCGGCCTCGACCTGCTCCTTGATGCCGGCCGGCTTCGACGTGTTGCCCTTGCCGAAGAAACCGAGGTTCATCGGCAAGCCTTCGGCCGCCTGCAGCATGCGGCCCATGTGCCAAGGGCCGGGCGTCACGGTGGTGGCAAGCGTGCCATGTGCCGGGCCGGTGCCGCCGCCCATCATGGTGGTGACGCCGCTATAGAGCGCATCGTCGACCTGCTGCGGGCAAATGAAGTGGATGTGGCAGTCGATGCCGCCTGCCGTAATGATCTTGCCCTCGCCGGCAATCGCTTCGGTGCCAGGGCCGATCACGATATCCACGCCGGGCTGTACGTCGGGATTGCCGGCCTTGCCGATGGCCACGATCAGCCCGCCCTTCAAACCGATATCGGCTTTCACGATGCCCCAATGATCGAGGATCAGCGCATTGGTGATCACGGTATCGACGGCACCCTGGGCGCGCGTACGCTGGCTCTGGCCCATGCCGTCGCGGATCACCTTGCCGCCGCCGAACTTCACTTCCTCGCCGTAGATCGTGTGGTCCTTCTCGACCTCGATGAAGAGGTCCGTATCGGCGAGCCGCACCTTGTCGCCGACGGTCGGGCCGAACATGTGGACATAGGCCGAGCGCGAGATGCGAGTCGGGCCCTCGTTCGACGGGCCGACTTTGGCGACCGGCCCCAGCTTGCCGCCGACCCTGCCCTGGAAACCGTGGCTTTCGCGGCTGCCGAGATAGGGCGTGAGCCTCACCGTGCGCGACTGGCCGGGCTCGAAGCGCACGGCGGTGCCGGCCGCGATGTCGAGCCGCATGCCTTTGGCGCGCTTGCGGTCGAACCTCAGCGCGTCGTTGGTCTCGAAGAAATGATAGTGGCTGCCGACCTGGATCGGCCGGTCGCCGGTGTTGGCTACTTCGATGGTAATCGGGTTGCGACCCTTGTTCAGTTCCAGCTCGCCTTTGCCCGCGAGGATTTCACCGGGGATCATGGCGTCTCTCCTCAGCGGATCGGGGCGTGGACGGTGACGAGCTTGGTGCCGTCGGGAAACGTCGCCTCGACCTGGATTTCCGCCAGCATGTCGGCGATGCCGTCCATCACCTGAGCTCGGCTAATCACATGGGCGCCGTCGCGCATCAGGTCGGCGACCGAACGACCATCGCGCGCGCCTTCGACGACGAAATCGGTGATGAGGGCCACGGCCTCGGGATAGTTGAGCTTCACGCCGCGTTCGAGACGGCGGCGCGCCACGATGGCCGCCATGGCCACCAGAAGCTTGTCTTTCTCGCGTGGCGTCAGATTCATCGACCGTTTCCCCCTGCCCGCTAGCCCTTCAGTGGTTGGGCCGGACTATAGCGCGGCATCCATTTCGGCAAAGAGTTGCATCAAACATGCCAAACCCGCGGCAGGCGGCGCGCGCGAAACTCGTTGAGAAAGCGGATGGTCGCGGCGCGTACGGAAGTCGCCTCCCCCAGCAGGCGTGCGACGAGGATGCCGTTCACCAGCGTAACGCCGGCGCGCACTTCATCTGCAGCCTCCAGCAAGGCGCGGGCTTCCTCGAAACGCTGCTGCGGTTCGGTCCAGACACCGATGACGGTCGCCAGCGCATTGGCCGCACCGAAGCCTGCGCCGTCCGGCGTCTCGCCCTCGACGCGTAGAGTATCCGTCCACACCAGCCGGCCGGACTGCCGCACCGACCAGGAGTCCAGCAGCAGGCCCGAGGTGAAGCGCTCGCCCGACGCGGCACGGCCCAGCACCACCATTTCGCAGGCGAGCAGCGCGCCGCCCTCGCCGACGTCCGCTACGGTCCGCCGCTTCACCCGCGCGCCTTCGAAGACGATGGTTTCCTGCGGTAGCCACTCCAGCGTAGCCCCTGCAGCAACGGCCAGCCGCACCTCTATGCCGCAATGGCCACCGCCCTTGGCCGCGCGGTAGACCTTCTCCGCCGCCTGGGTCGTGGCGACCGCCTCGGCCCCGGGGCCGATGTCGACCGCCATCGTGAGCGAATCGCCGTCGGTGACGCCGCCAGAGGTCGTGATCATCACGGCCTGCGGCGGTTCGCCCGGCTCCGGCACCGGGAACAAGACCCGACAGGGATCGCGTTGATAGAGATCCGCCAACCGCGTCCGGCCGTCGCGCCGCTCGAAGACGACGCGGCTTTCGCCTGAAGCGCGCTGTAGAGGGGAGCGGGAGGAGCTGGTTTTCATCCGCCCCGACTTGATAGATTAAGGACCGAAATGAGCAAGGCCTTCACCAAGGAAAGCGACGGCGACGACGAGGACGACCTGCCCGAGGATATCGGCGGTCTGCCTGCCGGCGCCAAGAACTATATGACCCCCGAGGGCTTCGCCCGCATGCGCGAGGAGTTGATGAGCCTCATGCGCAAGGAGCGGCCGGAGGTCGTGCAGGTCGTGTCCTGGGCGGCGGCCAACGGCGACCGCTCGGAGAACGGCGACTATCTCTACGGCAAGAAGCGCCTGCGCGAGATCGACCGCCGCATCCGCTTCCTCAGCAAGAGGCTGGAGCGTTCCGAGGTTGTCGATCCGGCCAAGCGACCCAAGACCGACCAGGTTTTCTTCGGGGCCACAGTCGTCTACGCCAACGCCCGCGACGAGGAGCGCACGGTGAAGATCGTGGGCGTCGACGAAGTCGATCCCGGCCGCGGCCATGTCAGCTGGATCTCCCCCATCGCCCGCGCCCTCCTGCGCGCCCACGAGGGCGATGTCGTGCGGATGCGCACGCCCGGCGGCGAGGAGGAGATCGAGATCGTGAAGGTCTCGTACGTGTGAAAGGTTCCAGGTAGAGGCACGCCAGCTCGCGGCCGCCCACTATCCCTCCCGCTTCAGATCCGCCAGAAGACGATCGACGAATTTCGGGGAGTAGCCCAGGAGGGCCGCCTTATCGGCCAGTTCCTTTTCGAGCTGCCCGAGCGCTTCGATGAACGAGCCGCCTTGGGCCAACGCCTTCTCGACCAGCGCGCCGGCCTTCTGCTTGCCGATCTTCCGGGCGAGCAGAAAGGTCGCGCGTTCGGCGAACACGGCGGCTTCGGCTGCGTCCATGTTGGCCTGCAGGGCGTCGGGATCGATCGTGAGGCCGTCCGCGACCTCGGCCATCGCCTCCACCGCGGAGCCTAGAGTTTCGACGAGGGCCGCGATTGTCGGCCACTCCGCCTGCCAGCCGCCCAGCGCGCGCTCATGCTCCTGAGGGAGTGCCGCAACAATCGTCGCCGCCAGCATCGGCGCCCGCGCGGCCGCCGAGAGGACGAGCGCTGCGCCCACGGGATTGCGCTTGTGCGGCATGGTCGAGGAGCCGCCGCGTCCCGGCCCCGCAGGCTCCGCCGCTTCGCCTACCTCGATCTGCATCATCAGGGAAATGTCGCGCGACGCCTTGGCCAACGCACCGACCAGAAGCGCGCAATCCTGCGCAAGTGCCGCCACGCGCACACGCTGCGTGAACCACGGGCCCGGCGGCAGAGCAAGTTTCAAGGTTTTGGCCAGCGCCTTCATGACGGGCTCGGCATCGCAGCCCAGGGCCGTGAGGCTGCCCGAGGCGCCGCCAAACTGCAGGACCTGTGTCTCGGCAAAGCTCGATGCGAGGCGACGCTTGGCGCGGTCGATATCTGACGCCCAGCCGGCGATCTTCTGCCCCAGCGCCAGCGGCGTCGCGGGCTGCAACAGCGTGCGGCCGAGCATCGGTGTCGCGCGATGCTTCTTCGCCAGCCTGGCGAAAGAGGCAACGATGCCGTCAGCCGCCTCGAGAAGCGGTGGCAGCGCCTCGCCGAGTTGCAGCACCATCGCCGTGTCGATGACGTCCTGGCTGGTGGCGCCCCAATGGACGTAGCCCGCCGCTGCGGCATCGCGTCTGGAAACCTCTTCCGTCAGGGCCTTGACCAAAGGCACCGTGAGCGTGGCGCTGCGGCGCGCGGCGGCAGCCAGCGACACCGGATCGTAAAGCGACGGATCGCAGGCCTTCGCGATGACGGCGGCGGCTCGTTTGGGAATCAGCCCTGCTTTCGCCGCAGCGTCGCCAAGGGCTGCTTCGAAGCGCAGCATGTGCCGCAATGTTGCGAGATCGGAGAAGGCTTCCGCTGTGACGGCCGAAGCGCTCAGCGCAGCGACGAGACGACCGGCCATGCGCTCAGCAGTCGAAGAAGACGGTTTCATGCGCTCCGCCCAAATGAATGGGCAACCGCCAGACTCCGGAGGCATCGCGCTTGGCGATCAATGTGGCGCGACGAGCGGGCTCGACCAGCTTCAGCACGGGGTCCTCGGCCAGCTCGGGATCGCCCTCGAAATAGAGCCGCGTCGCCAGCCGGTTGAGCACACCGCGCGCGAACACCGAGATGTTGATGTGCGCTGCCTGCAGACCGCCCGCCGGCCAGGGCACGCGACCGGGCTTGATGGTGCCGAAGGTCGCGCGGCCCGCGGTGTCGGTCGAAGCGCGGCCGAAACCGTCGAAGCCGGGATCGAGCGGCAGGTTGCGGCGGTCCTCAGGATGGTCGTAGCGGCCATGGCTGTTGGCCTGCCAGATCTCGAACAGGCCGTCAGGCACGATCGCGCCATCGGCGTCGTGGAGGCTGAGTTCGATCTCCAGCCGTTCGCCGGCGACGCCCCGAGGGGCGAGGTCGTGCCGATAGGCGTTGGTAATCGTGCCGAAATAGAACGGGCCAATCGTCTGCGACGGCGTCAGGACGCGGCTCATGCATTCTCCATCGGCGTGGCGTTGCGGCCGCGCAGCACGATGTCGAAGCGATAGGCCAGCGCCCATTCCGGCTGCGTGGCCTCGATGTCGAAGGCCGCCTGCAGGCGCGCCCGTGCACTCTCGGGCACCGAATTGTAGATGGGGTCGAAGGGCAGCAGCGGATCGCCGGGAAAATACATCTGCGTGATCAGGCGCGTGGCGAAGGCCGGCCCGAACAGCGAGAAATGGATATGCGCCGGACGCCAGGCATTGTGGTGGTTCTTCCAGGGATAGGCGCCGGGCTTGATGGTCACGAACCTGTAGTTCCCCTCCGCATCGGCGCGGACGCGGCCACCGCCGTAGAAATTCGGATCGAGCGGCGCATCGTGCTGGTCGCCGGGATGGTGATAGCGACCGGCGGCGTTACACTGCCAGATCTCGACCAGCGCCTCGGGCACCGGCCTGCCGTCCTGATCGAGCACACGCCCCTTCACGATGATGCGCTCGCCGAGCGGTTCGCCCATGCGCTGGCGCGTCAGGTCGTTCTCGCCGGCATCCAGCCGCACCGCACGCAGCGACGGGCCGGTGATCTCCGACAGGCTGTGCGGCAGCACGACCGCAGGACGGCTCGGTGCACGGCGCGCCGTCGACTTGTAGTCGGGGGAAGCGTTGGGTGGATGATCCTGGCCCGGCATGGGCCGCCGGTAGGTTTCCTCGTTCATCCACCCAGTCTACAGCCCGCCCTGCGAGCCGCCTAGGCCGCGCGGACCTCCAAGCCCTTGGGCGTGGCACGATAGCCGGTCAAGGTGCGCTCGGCGTAGCCCAGCCGCCAGTCCAGCATCTTGCGCGCATACTCCGCGACGATGGCGGCGTAGGCGGGATCGGCGGCGCAATTCACGAACTGGCCGGGATCCTTCTTCAGGTCGAACAGGAGCGGCGGCAGAGCCGCAAAGTGGACGTACTTGAAGGTCTCGTCCTGCACGACCGCCAGCGCACACTTGTCCATCGACAGGCCGAGCGCCGTCTCGGGCTGAGAGTAATACAGGTCGCGGAAGTCGAACTCGTAATGGACCTCGGTTCGCCAGTCGGCCGGCGTCACCCCTTCGCAGAACGGCAGCAGCGAGTGGCCGTCGCACTGGCGCGGTACCGGCAGGCCTAGCCATTCGAGGATGGTCGGCATGGTGTCGATGGTTTCGGTGAAGCGCTCGACGATGCTGCCGCGCGCACCGTTCGCGGCCGCACGCGGATCGCGAATGACCATCGGGATTCGGTAGGACTCGTCGAAATAGCCGATCTTGCCCAGAAGGTGATGGTCGCCGAGCTGCTCGCCGTGATCGCAGGTGAAGATGATCAGCGTATCGTCCCACTGCCCGGTTTCCTTCAGATAGTCGAAGACACGGCCGAGGTGATCGTCGATCTCGCTCATCAGTCCGCAATAGGTGGCGCGCATCTGCGCCACCTCTGCCTCGCTCATCGCCGAGGCTTTCGCTTTGCCGTCCTGGAAGAAGCTCGACTGGTTGATGTTGTTCACATAGTAGGCGAGCAGCGCGTTCTGCTTCGCCTCCTCGGCGGGCGACACGGCGCGCACGACCTTCGGCATGTCTTCCGGCCGGTACATCGCATTGTAGGGCGCCGGCGCGATGAACGGCGGATGCGGCCGGTAGTAGCCGAGATGCAGGAACCACGGCTTGCCAGCGCGGCCGCGCAGATAGGACAGCCCGCGCTCGGTGAACCAGGCCGTGTCCGACAGCTCCTTGGGGATCACCGCCGGCCGGTCGGTGGCGCCGGCTCCCCTCTCATCCCCAGCGGCACCTTGCGGCAGCCAGACATCGTCGCGGTTCTTCGGCAGCTCGAAGCCCTGCCCTGCCACCCAGCCGAAATAGGCGTCGCGATTCTCGAAGGCGCCGACGGAATGGAAACCGTCCATGATGTCGCCCAGCACGAAGAAACGCGGATCGCTGGGCGCGGTATGATGTGGATCGGGGGTGGTGGTGGTGTAGCCGACCAGCGCCGGATCGTAGCCGCCGCGCCGCAGTTCGTGGGCGAGATTCGTGAAGCGCAGCGACAGCGGAATGGTGTTCTGCACCGCGCGATGATTCATCACATACTGGCCGGTCAGCAGGCTGGCCCGTGCCGGACCGCAAGGTACGGACTGCGTGAAATGGTTGCGGAACGTGACGCCTTCGGCGCACAGGCGGTCGATATTGGGCAGCTTGAGATAGTCCGCCCCCAGCTTGGGCAGCATCAAGCCGCGCCACTGGTCGACGACGATAAGCAGAACGTTCTTGGGCGCAGGCATTTCGAGATCACCGAGGTTGGAAGGGCGCGTGATTGCGCTAGAGTGCCGTCAAATCGACGGAGGAGACAACACGTGGCGCGTTTCAAGATCGTGACGACCGGCCCGGGTAATTCGGACCATTCCCTGGAAATGGAAACCCTGGCCGGGATCGGCGCGGAAATCGTCGAGGTTTCGGGCAGCGAGGACGACCTTGCCAAGGCGGTGGTCGACGCCGACGCGATCTACGGCAAGGGCCGCCCGCGCATCACGGCCAAGGTGATCGAGGCGGGCAAGAAGCTGAAAGTCGTCTCGCTGGGCAGCGTCGGCGTCGATTCGGTCGATGTCGATGTCGCGACCAGGCTCGGCATCCCGGTCACCAACGTGCCCGACACCTTCATCGAGGAAGTGGCCGACCATGCCATGACCCTGATCCTGGCGAGCTGGCGGCGGCTGGTCGTGCAGGACCAGATGGTGCGCAAGGGCGAATGGGCCAAGGCGCGACCGGCACTCTACGAGTTCCCGCGCCTCATGGGCATGACTCTAGGCTTCATCTCCTTCGGCCATGTCGCGCGCGCGGTCGCCAAGCGCGCGGCGCCGTTCGGCTTCCAGATGCTGGCCTACGATCCCTATATCGAAGAGCTGGTCATGTCCGACTACGGCGTGCAGCCGGTCGGCTACGACGAGCTGCTGCAACGCTCCGACATCGTCAGCATGCACGCGCCCGGCACCAAGGACGCGCATCACATGATGAAGGAGCGGAACTTCCGCCTGATGAAGAAGACGGCGCTGTTCGTGAACACCGGCCGCGGCTCGACCGTCGACGAGGCCGCCATGATCAAGGCGCTGCAGGAAGGCTGGATCGCGGGTGCGGGCCTCGACGTGCTCGAGACCGAGCCGGTCGGCCACAACAATCCTCTCCTGGGCATGGACAACGTGATCCTGACGGCGCACGTCGCCTCCGCCTCCAACCGTTTCGACCTCGCCCGCAAGCGCCGCGTCGGTGCGGAACTGTCGCTGGTGCTGGGCGGCAAGTGGCCGCGTGCCTGCGTCAATCCCATGGTGCTGGAGAAGTCCAGCCTGCAGCGCTGGCAGCCCTTCTCGATGGAGCGCGGGCCCGGAAACTGAGGCCGGCTGGCCGAGAGACGGCTAGAGGTCTTTCGTGGCCTGGAGGCGATCGCGGATTGCGCGGTCGCACTGGGCGAGGCTGTCGAAGGGCCCGAGGATGACATGGTCGCCGTCGTCCATCGCATACCAGCCGCTCTGGGTGAGATTGTACTCGCCCAGATCCTCGGCAGGCACATGAACGGCGATCAGGTCCTTTGGCGTACGCATAGAGGGCACATGGCGCTGAAGGTGGGCATTTCAACCCCGGCGTGACCAGCTTGCAAGATTGACCGCCCCCGGCGGCACCTCGCCTTTCACCAGCGACTCGACCTGCCGGACTGTATCCATCGCTTGGCTTTCGCTGGCGGGTGGCGTCAGGCCACCGATATGCGGCGTGGCGATGACATTGGGCAGGCGCGCCAGCGCCGGTGACGGCATCTGGTCCGGTGCGCGACCGACATCCATGGCGGCACCGGCGATCCGGCCCTCCTCCAGCGCTTGCGCTAGCGCCGCTTCGTCCACCAAGTTGCCGCGCGACATGTTGATGAAGAAGGCATCCGGCTTCATGCGCGCGAATGCCGCCGCATCGAGCAGGTTCTCGGTCTCCTCATTGGCGATGGCGAGACAGATCACGTAGTCGGCACGCACCAGCAGTTCATCCTGAGGCAGCTTCTGGAAACGCCGATCATCGACCTGGGCATAGGGATCGGCGATCAGCACCGTCATGCCCATCTGAGCCAGCAGCGGCGCGAGATCGCGCGCGATCCGGCCATAGCCGATGATGCCGGCGGTGGCACCGCTCAGCTGCCGGCCCACCTTGATCTCCGGCATATGGCCCGCGTGATAGTCTGCCGCCGCACGCGAGATGCCGCGTGAAAGATCGACCAGGAACCCCAGGGTCAGTTCGACCACGGATTTCACGAAGCCCGCTTCGGCATGGGTGACCAGCACGCCCGCCGCCGACGCCGCAGCCACGTCGATGTTCCGAATGTCGATGGCGCTCCGCATCACGACCTTGAGGCGCGGCAGGCCGGCAAAGACTTCGGCCGGTATCGGCGTCGAGCGGTCGGCAATGATGAAGTCGGTGCCGCGCGCCATGGCGATCACGCCCGCGGAATCGAGCGGCGCATCGCCTTCGTGCAATACGACGTCGACCAGTTCCTGAAGCCGCTTGAGCGCCCGCGCGCCGTAATATTGCCGTCGGGCCTGAGGCACATGAGTGAGGAGAAGCTTCAAATCGTCCCTAGCCCTTCATCGGAATCGTCTCGCCGAGATGCGAGAAGTGCGCGGCCACGATACGCCAGCCGTCGGCCGTGCGCATCCAAGTGGGGTTGCCTATCGGCCGACCACACAGCGGCGCGCCCTCAGGCCGGCGGCGCGCTGGCCACGCCCTGCTTCTCCAGGAAGGCCGCGACACGCAAGGCGGCCTTCTCGTTATAGGGGCGAACAATGAGCTGAACGCCGATCGGCAAGCCGCGCCGCCGCTGCAGGGGCACCACCACGACCGGCAGGCCGATGAAGGAGATCGGCTGTGTGAAAACGCCGAGATTGGCGCGCACCGGCAGTTCGACGCCGCCCAGCTTCATCATGACCTGGCCAAGCCTGGGCGCGGTGCAGGGCGTCGCCGGCGCCAGCACGACGTCGACCTCGTTGAAGAGCTTCAGCACATTGGCTCGATAGTGCCGGCGAAAGCGTTGCGCCTTCACGTACCAAGAGCCCGGCAGCAGCGCGCCGGCCATGAAGCGCTCGCGCGTATCGGGGTCGAAATCCTGCGGCCGGGTCTTCAACCGCGGAAGGTGGAGCTGTGCGCCCTCTATCGCGGTGATCACATAGGCCGCTGCCCGCGCCGCCGCAGCCTGCGGCAGTACGACCGTGTTACTGGCATCGAGCGCCCTGGCCACGGCCGCCACGGCCTCGAAGGCCTCGGGTTCGCCGCCTTTCGCGAAGTAGTCGCCGGCGATGGCGATGCGCAGCCCTTCTATGCCTTCGGCGAGATGCGGCAGCGTTGGATCGGGTGGCATGTGGGTGCAGACCGGGTCGTCGGGATCTGGCCCCTGCATGGCATCGAACGACAGTGCCAGGTCTTCGCTTGACCGCGCGATCGGCCCCAGATGATCGAGGGAATCGACGAAGGGGAACGACCCCACCCGGCTCAGCCGCCCGTAGGTCGGTTTCAGGCCGAACAGACCACAGAGCGACGACGGCACGCGGATCGAGCCGTTGGTATCCGAGCCCAGCGCCAACGGCACCTCGCCCGCCGCGACGGCCGCTCCCGACCCTCCCGACGATCCGCCGGTCATGCGCGACGGATCGTGCGGATTGCGCGAGGGGCCGTAATGGGCGTTCTCGCCGGTGAAGTCGTAGGCGTATTCGCCCATGTTGAGGCCGCCGACCAGGATCGCCCCGGCTGCCTCCAGCCTTCGGATCAGCGCGCCGTCGCGGGCCGCCTTCGGCCCGTCGTTGTTGATCTTGGAACCCGCGCGGGTCGGCAGACCCTCGATGTCGAACAGGTTCTTCACGGCAAAGGGCACGCCGGCCAACGGCCCGGGGTGCTTGCTGGCATCGATCTCCGCGGCACGCTTCCGTGCCCGCTCGGCCAGGATGTCGGTGAAGGCGTTGACCGTGGGCTCGGCCGCTTCGATGCGCTTCAGCGCCGCGTCGACCACGGCGGCAGCCTTGACCTTGTGGGTCGCGACGGCGTGCGCGATCTCGCCCGCGGTCGCGGCCTTCGACAGGGGATCGCTCATGGCCGGTACACCGGCGCCGGCGTCAGCTCGTCGTCGAGCTCGACTTCAAGCAGTGGCTGGGCAATCGCCAGCGCACGCTCGACATTCAGGATCACGTTCGGACGGTACTCCGGCGCGATCGGCAGGCCGATTGCTTTTGCGGCCTCGTCGACCAGGCGCGCAATATCAGGCTTGTCCTTGGCCACGTCCCCTCCTCGCGCAAACGACATTCAGCCTGCCGCGCCGGTACCGGGATGCGCAAGTGGGGCACCCCGGCGACGGGATCGGCGTGCTCTCAATATTGGCTAAGGCGCCCCCACACCCGGGCGACCGGCTTCGACAGCGAAGCGCTGGATCGTCGCAATGCCGGCCGTCGGCTCTTTCACCGTATCGACGACGCGGAACGCCACGGTAGCCGCTTTGGGCGCCAGCACCACCTGGGCGTAGCCGTGACGTCCACCGAGCCCGTAGCGAAGGTCGGGATTCCTGGCCAACAACGCCTTCACGCGCGCGGGCGCCGGCCCCTGGGACGTGATCGAGCCGCCGACGAACTCCGTTGCGACCGCGGGCGCCGTCGCGTCATCGACGTCGCGCTTGAGATCGGCGGCCCAGAAGGAATGAACGTCGCCACTGGCCACCAGCGTATCGCGAACGGGCGACGCGGCGACCGCATCGAGCAGCCGTTGCCGGGCCGGCGCATAGCCGTCCCAACCATCATGCCAGAAGTCACGATGTTCCCCGTCGCCGCGATCGACCTGGGCCATCAAGGTCTGCTGGGCGATCACGTTCCACGTCGTCGAGGCGCGGGCCAGGCCGTCGGCGAGCCATGCTTCTTGTGCAGTCCCCAGCATGGTGCGCGCCGGATCGAGACGTTCGGCACACGCGCGCATCACCTTGTTGCGCGGCAGCGCGGCGCGGCAGGCATGGTGCGAGCGATATTGCCGCTCGTCGAGCACATGGAATTCCGCGAGGTCGCCGAAACGATAGCGGTCGTAGAGCCGCAGGGACGGTCCCTGCGGCCGGAACGACAGCGGCAACGGCATATGCTCCCAGAACGCCTGATAGGCGGCCGCACGCTGCGCCACGAAACGCCCGCGGTCGGGCTCCTGAGGAGAGATATCGTCGGTATAGTCGTCGTCGACCTCGTGATCGTCCCAGGTGACGATCCACGGAAAGGCCGCGTGCGCGGCCTGCAGGTCGCGGTCGGATTTGTACTGGGCATAGCGGTCGCGATACTCGTCGAGCGTCGTCGTGCGCCCGCCCTCGTGTCGACGAACCAGGTCGCGGCCCCACGACTTCTCGTAGATGTAGTCGCCCAGGTGCAGGACGAAAGCCGCCTCCTCCGCGGCCATATGGCGAAACGCCGAGTAGTAGCCTTGTTCGTATTGCTGGCAGGAGGCGAAAGCGAAACGGAGATCGGACAGGCGCTCGCTACCGTCGGGCGCAGTGCGTGTACGGCCAACAGGACTGGCCTTGCCGCGTGCGGTGAAACGATACCAGTAAGACCGATTGGGTCTGAGCCCGCCAACCTCGACATGAACCGAATGAGCCCAGCGCGCCTCGGCGGTAGCGTGCCCGTGTCCGACGACGCGCCGCATCGCCTCGTCCTCGGCGATCGTCCAGTCGACTGGAATCGACGAGACGAGCCGCTCGCCGGGCTCGCCCGCCGCGATCAGTCGCGTCCACAAGACGACGGAGTCCGGCATCGGCCGCCCGGAGGCAACGCCCAAGGCAAACGGGTCGGCGGCCAGCGGGGGCTCGGCGCGTGCAGTAGCCGGCAGCCAAAGGCCGCCCAGTCCTGTTGCGCCCAAGCCCGCGACGAAGGAGCGGCGATGCATGGCACAACACTGCGACGGCAAACGCCGCCCTTCAACCGTGGTGCGCCGGTCTGCTAGGGTCCGCTCCTTCGAGGAGGAACGAATCCATGAGCGGGAAGATTGCAATCGTCACCGGCGCAGGCAGCGGCATCGGCCGCGCCTCGGCGCTCGCCCTGCTGAAGAACGGCTACAAGGTGGCGCTTGCCGGCCGGCGCAAGGATGCGCTGGACGAAACGGCCAAGATGGCCGGCGACAACGCATCCAATGCACTCGCGGTCCCGACCGACGTCGCCAAGCGCGACGATATCGTGGCGCTGTTCGCCAAGGTCAAGGCGACCTGGGGCCGGCTCGACCTGGTGTTCAACAATGCCGGCGGCGGCGCACCGCCCGTTCCGCTCGAGGAGCTGCCCTACGAAACCTGGCTGAGCGTCGTGGCTGCCAACCTGACGGGGCCCTTCCTGTGCACGCAGGAAGCGATGAAGATCATGAAGGACCAGAAGCCGCGGGGCGGCCGCATCATCAACAACGGCTCGATCTCCGCGCATGCGCCGCGGCCCTTCTCGGTGGCCTACACCTCGACCAAGCACGCCATCACCGGCCTCACCAAGTCGACCTCGCTCGACGGCCGTGCCTACGATATCGCCTGCGGCCAAATCGACATCGGCAATGCCGTGACGCCGATGACCGAGCGCATGACCAAGGGCGTGCTGCAGCCCAATGGGACGACCATCGCCGAGCCGCGCATGGACGTCGATGCGGTTGCCCAGGCCATCGTCTACATGGACAGCCTGCCGCTCGACGCCAACGTACAGTTCATGACCGTGATGGCGACCAAGATGCCGTTCATCGGGCGAGGCTGAGCCTCTCCTCTCCCGTCTCCTCGCCTGGCGGACGAGACGATCCGCCGGCCGGGATCAGTAGCCTTCGTCGCGAAGGTTCAGCAGCGGGAAGGCGCTGTGCACGCCGGGCATGTTGGTCGGCATGCTGCGGCTGATGTAGCTCTTGTCGAGTTGCGACAGTGAGGTGACGCCCAGCAGGCCCATCGCCTCCTTCATCTCCTCTTCGAGCAGCTCGATCACGCGCTCGATGCCGGCAGCGCCCGCAGCGGCGAGGCCGTAGCAATAGAGACGGCCGAGCCCGACCCAGTCGGCGCCCATGCAGATCGCCTTCACGATGTCGCTGCCGCGGCTGAAGGAACCGTCGACGGCGATCTTGGCGCGGCCGGCAACGGCCTCGACGATCTCCGGCAGCACCTCGGCCGAACCGCGACCATGGTCGAGCTGGCGACCACCATGGTTCGAGCAATAGACCGACCAGACGCCTTGCTGGCAGGCAAGCTCGGCATCCTCGCCCGTGCCGATGCCCTTCAGCATGAACTTCACGTCGGGAAACTTCTCGCGGACTGCCGTGAAGTTCTTCCACGAGAAGGACGCCTGATAGTCCTGACCCGTGGCCGCAGTACGCCAGGATTTCACGAAGCGCTTGGCGATGTCGCGCTCCCGGCGGCTGTAGACTTGTGTGTCGACGGTGATGCAGAAGGCATCGTATCCTGCATCCATCGCCCGCTTCACACAGTCTGCGACCCAGGCATCGTCACCGCGCACGTACAGCTGGTAGATCTTGGGTGCTGCGCCGCCCTTCACGATGTCCTCGAGCTTGAGCGTCGTCACCGAGCTGATCAGCATCGGGACATTGCCGGCACCGGCGCCCCTGGCCACCGTAATGCCACCACCAGGCTCGAAGGATTCCAGCGATCCGACCGGCGCCAGCATGACCGGCAGTCGGATCTTGCGACCGAAGATTTCCGAAGAAGGATCGATTGTCGAAACGTCGCGCAACACGCGCGGCTTGAAGGCAATGGAGTCCAGCGCCATCCGGTTGCGCCGCAGCGTGGTTTCGGTCTCGGTCCCGCCGATCAGATAGTCCCAGATATTGGGGTTGAGGCGGATTTTGGCTGCTTTGACAATCTCGTGCAGCGTCACGAATTCACTCTCAAGGCCGCTCGCCATCTTTCCCCCGATCCAAAGCCGATTGGCGTTTTCTTGCGCGTCCGGCGCGGTGCGTCAACGAAACGTCACGCACAGCGGTCAATAAAGGCCGCTGGCATTGACGATAGCGGTTCCAGGCGATTTGATCGTCATAAGGCATCCGCCCGGCGGAACCCACAAGAAGAGCCCGCGTACAAATGGGCAAAAGGTGAGGCTGATGATGAAAAGACGCGCACTGACGACGGCACTCCTGTTCGGCTGGATGGCAGGTCCCGCTTTGGCTGCCGATCCGCTGCCCGCGCTCAAGGAAACCCCGATGCTTGCCGACCAGGTGAAGTCGGGTGCTCTCCCCCCGATCGACAAGCGCATCCCCCAGCAGCCCTGGGTGGTCACGCAATTCGCCGGCGGGGACGGGCCGGGCCAGCAGGGCGGCCAGCTCAACATGCTGGTGGCCAGCGCGCGCGATACCCGGCTGATGACGATCTACAGCTACACGCGCCTCATCATTCACGATCCCAAGTTCAAGCTGAGGCCCGACATCCTCGAAAGCTACGAGGAGAAGGATGGCCGAGAGTTCACCTTCAAGCTGCGCGCCGGCCACAAGTGGTCGGATGGCGAACCCTTCACCACCGAAGACTTCCGCTTCTTCTGGGAAGATGTCGCCAACAACAAGGAGCTCTCGAGTTCCGGCCCCTCCGTCGAGCTGCTGGTCGACGGCAAGCCGCCCAAGGTCGAGATCATCGATCCGCTGACGATCAAGTACACTTGGGAGAAGCCCAATCCCTACTTCATCGAAAGCCAGGCGCGTGCTGCGCCGCTCTTCCTGTTCCGGCCCGCGCATTACCTCAAGAAGTTCCACACCAAGTACACGCCCGAGGCGGAGATCCTGAAGGCTGCCAAAGGCGGCCAGCAGAACTGGGTGCAGGTCTACAAGCGCCTCGACGTGATGTACGCCAACGACAACATCGACCTGCCGACGCTCAACCCGTGGGTCAACACCACGGCGTCGCCGGCGCAGCGCTTCGTCTATATGCGCAATCCCTACTATCACCGCATCGACGCCAAGGGGCAGCAGCTTCCCTATATCGACCGTGTGATCTTCACGGTCGCCGCGACCAACCTCGTGCCGGCCAAAGCGGGCCTCGGCGAGGCCGACCTGCAGCCGCGTTACCTCAACATGCGCGACTACACATTCCTGCAGAAGAGCGCGCAGACTTCGGGCGTGAACGTGCGTCTCTGGGAGTCGGGCTCCGGTTCGCAGATCGCGCTCTACCCCAACCTGACGGCCAACGACGAGGAGTGGCGCAAGCTGATGCGCGACGTGCGCTTCCGCCGGGCCCTGTCGCTCGCCATCGATCGCGACGAGCTGAACCAGGTCGTCTATATCGGCCTCGCCAAACCCTCCAACAACACGATCATGCCGCGCTCCGAGCTGTTCAAGCCGGAGTACGCGACCAAGTGGGCGAACTACGACCCCAAGCTCGCCAACAAGCTCCTGGACGAAATCGGCCTTACCAAGAAGGACAGCCAGGGCATCCGCCTGCTGCCCGACGGCAGGCCGGCGACCATCGTCGTCGAGCATGCCAGCGAAGAAACCGAGGATGCCGACGCGCTGGCCCTGATTGCCGACAACTGGAAGAAGATCGGCATCAAGATGCTGACCAAGCCGCAGACCCGCGAGAACTTCCGGCTCCGGACCTTCTCGGGCGAAGCCGTGATGACGGCCTTCGCCGGCGCCGTGACCGCGGTGCCGACGGTCAACACCAGCCCCAAGGAGTTCGCGCCGACCATGCTGGGCGGCCTGCAATGGTCGCGCTGGGGCATGTTCGTGGAATCGAAGGGCCGGCAGGGCGAGAAGTGCGACATGGAATCGGCCTGCAAACTGCTCGACTACGTGAAGGAATGGGAGACCGGCGCGACGCCGGCCGATCGTCGCAAGGCCTGGGAAAAGATCCTGGAGACCAATGCCGACCAAGTCTTCTCGATCGGCACGGTGAACGGCATCCGCCAGCCCATCGTTGTCGGCCCGAAAGTTCGCAACGTGCCAAAGGAAGGCTACTACGCCTGGGATCCGGGCGGATATATCGGCCTCTACCAGCCCGACACGTTCTGGATCGCGCAGTAAGGATTCGTGGGCGCGCGTCTCTCCGCGCGCCCATCGACCTTACCAAGTATCGATGTTCGGCCGCTTCTTATGGGTGGAGGCGGGCCGGCGCTCGGCCGACAGAAGCGCAGTTGAAATCCAACGACGCGAATCGGCGGGGTCGATCACCTCATCGATCTCGAAATAGGTCGCCGTGCTCAGCGCCTTGCCGCGGGCATAGGCCGCCGCAACCATCTCGTCGAACAAGGCGCGGCGTTCGCCCGGATCGGTCACCGCCTCGAGTTCCTTGCGATAGCCGAGCTTCACCGCGCCCTCGAGGCCCATGCCGCCGAACTCGCCGGTCGGCCAGGAGAGCGCGAAGGCCGGCGCATGGAACGAGCCGCCGGCCATCGCCTGGGCACCCAGCCCATAGGCCTTGCGCAGCACGATGGTGCCGAAGGGCACGGTGAGGTTGGCGCCGGTCACGAACAGACGCGAGCAATGGCGTACCAGCGCGGTCTTCTCGATCTCGGGCCCCACCATCATGCCGGGCGTGTCGCAGAGGAACAGGATCGGGATGTCGAAGGCATCGCAGAGCTGCAGGAAACGCGCCGCCTTGTCCGAGCCGTCGCTGTCGATCGCGCCCGCGAGATGCACCGGATTGTTGGCGACGATACCGAGCGGCTTGCCCTCAATGCGGGCAAAGGCCGTCACCATGCCCGGCCCGAAGGCACGACGCAGCTCCAGCACGGAACCTTCGTCGCAGAGCGTCGAGATGACGTCGCGCACGTCGTAGACGCGCAGGCGGTTCTCGGGGATGGCGCGACGCAGCAGCCGCTGGTCGGCCGCACGCCACTCCGGCAGCGCGCCCTGGAAGTAGGAAAGATACTGCTTGGCGACGGCCACGGCCTCCGCCTCGTCCTCGACGGCGATATCGACCACGCCGTTGGGCACCTGGACCGACATCGGCCCCACTTCCTCGGGGGAAAAGACGCCGAGATTGCCGCCTTCGATCATCGCCGGCCCGCCCATGCCGATCGAGGAGTTCTTGGTGGCGATCACCACGTCGCAACAGCCCAGGATCGCCGCGTTGCCAGCGAAGCAGCGGCCGGAATTGATGCCGACCAGTGGCACGGCGCCGCTCAGTCGTCCGAAGATGTGGAAGGCCATGGTGTTGAGGCCTGCAACCGATTGCACGTCGATGTCGCCCGGCCGCCCGCCGCCGCCCTCGGTGAAAAAGACCAGAGGGATGCGCTGCTTTTCGACGATCTCGAACAGCCGGTCCTTCTTGTGGTGGTTGTTCTTGCCCTGCGTGCCGGCCAGCACCGTGTAATCGTAGTGCGCCACGGCGACCCGGCTGCGCTCCGGCCCGAACAGCGAGCCGTTGACCCGGCCGATGCCTGTGATCAGCCCGTCCGCCGGCGTCTTCTCGATCAGATCCTCGATCGTGCGCCGCGAGCGCTGGCTGGCGATGGCAAAGGCGCCGTATTCGACGAAGCTGTTGGGGTCGACCAGATCGTCGAGGTTCTGCCGCGCGGTGCGCTGGTTGGTCTTGCGCCGGCGCGCCACGGCATCGGGGCGCTTCTCGTCGAGCGTCATGGCCCGGCGCTCGAAGTATTCGCCGAGATCCGGTCGGATATGGTCGAGGTCGATCTTCTCCTCGGCTGCAGCGCCCTTCACCTCGACGTCGGCCTCCTCGACGAAGAGCAGCGAATGGCCCTCGTAGATCGTCTCGCCCGCTTCGACCGCGATGCGCCGGACGTAACCTCGCGCGGGGCTCCTGATCTCGTGCTGCATCTTCATGGCGTCCATGATCAGCAGCGCCTGACCGGCCGCCACGGCGTCGCCCTCCTTCACCGCGATGCTGACGATCGTGCCCTGCATCGGTGCCGGCACGGCAACCGTCCCCTCCGGCGCGTCGCTGCCCGCATCGCCTGGCGTCGCCGTGTCGGCACGGGCCTTGCCGAACGCCAGCACGGCCAGCGGATCGACACTGTCGACCCGCGCTCCGGCCTGACGACCCGCTGGAGCAACACTGGTTGCTGCGGACTCGAAATAGAGCCCGCCTTTCTGTTTCGCGGCCGCTTCGATCAACGCAGCGGCATGATCGTCGACGAAGCGCGCGTAGACCTTGTCGGTGCGGAAATCGGGATGGTCGATCAAGGCCCGCAGGAAGGCAATGTTGGAGGGCACACCCTCCAGCCGGAACGCCGCCAGCGCCCGTTCCGCCCGCGCCAGCGCATCCCCGAAGTCGGGCGACGGCGCATGAACGATGACCTTGGCCAGCAGCGAATCGAAGTTGGGATTGGTACGGTAGCCGGCATAGCCATAGGTATCGACACGGACGCCCGGCCCTGATGGCGGCTCGAAGGCGGTGAGCGTGCCTCCGCCCGGCTTGGCCGAGCCGTCGGCCGTCATGGTCTCCATGTTGATGCGAAGCTGGATTGCATGGCCCCGGGGCGTCGCCGCCGCGAGGCCTGTCTCTGCCAGCGTCGTCCCGGCAGCAAGACGAAGCTGCCCCTTCACCAGGTCGACGCCATAGACCTCTTCGGTGACGGTGTGTTCCACCTGCAGGCGCGGGTTGGCTTCGATGAAGAAGAATTCCTGCGCCGCATCGTCGACCAGGAATTCGAACGTGCCAAGGCTGCGATAGTGTACGGCCTTCGCCATGGCGATGGCTGCGCCGACGATCCGCAGGCGTAACGCGGCGCCGAGATGCGGGCTGGGCGCCAGTTCGACGATCTTCTGGTTGCGACGCTGCACCGTGCAGTCGCGTTCGCCCAGCGCCACGATGCCGCCTTCGCCATCGCCCACGATCTGGACCTCGATGTGGCGCGCGCGGTCGATCAGCCGCTCGGCATAGAGCGCCGGATTGCCGAAGGCGGCCTTCGCTTCGGCCGCGCAGCGCTCGAAAGCCTCGGCAATCTCGGCCGCCTGGCGTACCGGCCGCATGCCACGCCCGCCGCCGCCGGCGATAGCCTTGATCATCACGCCGGACTTCGCGTGCCTCTCGAAGAAGGCGCGAACGCCCGCGAGATTGGCGGCGCCGTCCGTGCCGGGCAACAGGGGAACGGATGTCTTGACCGCGTAAGCACGGGCTTGCGCCTTGTCGCCGAACAGGTCGAGCTGCTCGGGCGTTGGACCGACGAAGACCAATCCCGCCTCGGCGCAGGCTTTCGCGAATGCCGCATTTTCCGACAGGAAACCGTAACCGGGATGCACCGAATCGCAACCTGCCGCCTTCGCGGCCGCGATGACGCCGGCGATATCGAGATAAGCCGCCGCCCCTCGTCCTTTCAGGACCTGCACCTCATCGACGCGCCGCACATGGAGGGACGTGGCGTCGTCCTCGGAATGGACACCAACGGTGGCGATGCCGAGTTCGGCGGCGGCCTGGGCGATGCGGATGGCGATTTCGCCGCGATTGGCAATCAGGAGTTTCTTGAGCATGTCGGTGCGTCTCGGGGTAAAACCCCCTCCATGTCGAAAAGGCTGCTCATTGTGGCGCACGCGCCGTCGGAGAACACCCTTTCCCTACGGCAGGCCGTGGAACGCGGCGCGCTGAGCGAAACGGGCCTCGACGTCCGGGTCGTGGCGCCGCTACAGGCCGGGCCGGAGGATGTGCTGGCGGCGCAGGCCGTGATCCTCGGCACCACGGAAAACCTTGGCTACATGAGCGGCGCGCTGAAAGACTTCTTCGACCGCAGCTACAATCCCTGCCTGGAACGCACGCAGGGCCTCCCCTACGCGCTCTACATCCGCGCCGGCAGCGACGGCACCGGCACGCGCCGTGGTGTCGAGACCATCGTGACGGGCCTGCGCTGGCGCGCTGTGCAGGAGCCCCTGATCTGCAAGGGCCCCTGGCAACCCGCCTTCGTCGAGCAGTGCGAGGAACTCGGTGCAGCCATGGCAGCCGGGTTGGCTGCGGGGATTTTCTGATCGTCGCTACTGCGCCGTGTAGCCTCCGTCGACAACGAGTCCTGCGCCGGTCATGAAGCCGGCATCGTCCGAGGCGAGGAAGACGATCCCCTTGGCGATGTCGTCGGCAACGCCGAGACGGCCAATCGGGTGCATGCTGGTCGAGACCTTGCGTGTCGCCTCGGTATCGTTGGTGCCGAGCGCCTGGGCACGCATAGCGAAGGTCTGCTGACCCATGTCGGTATCGATGACACCGGGATGGATCGAGTTGACGCGGATGCGATAGCCCTTGCGGCCAAACTCCAGCGCCGTCGACTTGGTGAACAGGGTGACGCCACCCTTGGTCAGCGAATAGAGCGGGTCTAGCTGCGAGCCGACAAGGCCCGCGACCGAAGCGAGATTGACGATCGCCGAACCGTGCGGGCTGTCCTTGGCGCGTGCCTTGAGATGCGGCAGCGCCACGCGCGTGCCCAGCACCACGCCCGTCAAATTGACGGCGACCAGGCGATGCCAGTCGTCCATCGAGGCATCCTCGACGCCCTTGCCGACAAAGATGCCGGCATTGTTCACCAGAATGTCGAGACCACCATACTGTTTCACCGTCGTATCCAACGCGGCCGTCCAGCTCGCTTCCTGCGTGACATCGAGCGGCACAAAGGTCGCCTGCCCACCGGCCGCTTCGATCTCGCGCACGGTCTGGCGGCCGCGCTCCTCCAGCACATCGCCGATCACGACCTTGGCGCCGACGCTTGCCATCAATGTCGCTGTCGCCCCGCCAATGCCGCGTGCGGCTCCTGACAGAAACGCTACCTTGCCATCAAGCCTGTTCATCCAATCTTCCTCCCGCCGGACAGCGACTTGCCGCCAGCCTGTTTGCAGCTATGCTGCACGTCAGAACGAAGAATGAAAACAGGGAGGGCCAACCGGCATGCGCCAGGGTCGGCTTATCGCGACGGGTGCGATGCTGGCATTCTGCCTGTTCGCGCTCTGGCAATCTCTGCTCTTGTCGTTGACGGATCGCCTCGGGCCCGGCCCGGGCTTCTTCCCGTTCTGGCTGGCGCTGATCGGCATCGTGCTTGCCGTCGCGCTGCTGATCACGACGGCCCGCGAGCCCCGCGATCCCTCTGAGGGTGAAACCCACATCCTGCCGCACGGTCCGGGGGCACTGCGTTGGCTCGCCATCGTCGCGCTGCTGGCGGCCGCGACCGTCGCGATGGCCGTCGTGGGCTTCAGGATTTCGATGCTGGTATTCAACGCCGCGCTGGTGATCGCACTGGGAGAACGCCGCTGGTGGGCTATCGCGCTGTTCGCCGTGCTGGGGAGCTTCGGCGTCTACTACGTCTTCACCACCTGGCTCGACGTGCTGCTGCCCACCGGCTGGCTGGAGTTCTAGACCATGGAGGCACTGACACATCTGCTCCATGGCTTCGCCGCCGCGCTTTCCCTCAACAATCTGCTCTTTGCCTTTGCCGGCTGCATGCTGGGCACCTTGATCGGCGTGCTGCCCGGCCTGGGTCCGGCCGCGGGAACGGCGATCCTGATTCCGCTCACCTTCAGCCTCGACGCCACCGGCGCCATCATCATGCTCTGCGCGATTTACTATGGCGCGATGTATGGCGGCACCATCACTTCGGTGCTGATCAACGTGCCGGGGGAAGCCGCCTCGGTCGTGACCTGTATCGACGGCCATCAGATGGCGCGACAAGGCCGGGCCGGCTCTGCGCTGGGGATCGCGGCCATCGGCTCCTTCGTCGGTGGCACGCTTGCCACCGTGGCGCTGGTTGCCGTCGCCATGCCGCTCGCGTCGCTTGCCCTGAAGTTCGGACCGGCCGAGTTCTTCGCGCTGATGGTGGCGGGCCTTTGCCTCGTCGTCGGCCTCGCCGGCAGCAACATGCTGGCCGCGCTGCTGATGACGGTGATCGGCCTCCTGCTGGCGATGATCGGCATCGATCCGGTGCGCGGCGCCCCCCGGTTCACGTTCGGCGCGGAAGAACTCTACGACGGCATCGGCTTCGTGCCGGTCGTCATGGGCCTGTTCGGCATCGCCGAGTTGCTGCTCGCGGCCGAGAAACGTCAAACCCACATGATCAGTGCCGAGCTCAAGACCTGGCTGCCGACTCGTCAGGAATGCCGCCAGTCCGCGGGTGCAATCGGACGCGGCACCGTCGTCGGGTTCGTGCTGGGGCTGATTCCGGGCGTCGGCGCCATCGTGCCGACCTTCATGGCCTACGTGCTGGAGAAGCGCATATCCAAGACGCCGGAGCGCTTCGGCAAGGGCGCCATCGAAGGCGTCGCGACCGCCGAGACGGCCAACAACGCCTATGCCAATGCCGCCATGGTCCCGTTGCTGGCGCTGGGCATTCCCAGCTCCCCCACCATCGCCGTACTGATGGGCGCCTTCATCATCAACGGCATCACACCGGGCCCGTTCCTGTTCACCGAACAGCCCGCACTCGTCTGGACGGTGATCGCGAGCTTCTTCGTCGGCAACCTCCTGCTGCTGATCCTCAATCTGCCGCTGGTCGGACTGTGGGCCAAGCTGCTGAAGGTGCCCTTCAGCTACATGTGCACCGGCATCCTGATCTTCTGCATTATCGGCGCCTATGGGCTGAAGCAGAGCCTGTTCGATGTCTGGATGATGCTGGGCTTCGGCATCCTGGGCTATCTGCTGCGCAAGCTCGACTTCCCCATCGCCCCGGCCATCCTGGCACTGATCCTGGGCCCGATGATGGAGAAGTCACTGCGCACGACCCTGGAAATTTCCGGCGGCAGCTTCGCCATCTTCCTCGACCGGCCACTGGCGTTGGCGATGCTGGTGGTGCCGGTGATCGTGATCGGCGTTCTCATCTTCAAGCCCCGTTCGCTCTCTCCTCTCAGGGAGAGCGATGTCGAGTAAAGCCGCTAATCCAGACAAAGGGAGGAAACCATGCTCATCCGTCGTCGTACCCTGCTTACCGCGTCAGCCGCAGCCACCATCGCGAGCCCTGCCCTGGCCCAGAGCTATCCGCGCAGGGCAGTGCAGTTGATCGTGGCCTTTCCGGCGGGAGGCAGCACCGACGTCGGTGCACGCATTCTCGCCGCCGCCGCCGAGAAGGACCTCGGACAGCCGATCACCGTAGTCAACAAAGGTGGCGCGGGCGGCCAGCTCGGCTTCACGGAAATCGCCCGCGCGCGGCCCGACGGCTACACCCTGGGCTTCCTCAACCTGCCCGGCCTCAATACCATCATCCTCGATCCCGAGCGCAAGGCTGCCTTCAACATCGACAGCTTCATTCCCATCGTGAACCAGGTGCTCGATCCTGGGCTGATCTGGGTCAAGGGCGACAGCCCCTACAAGACGCTGGCCGACCTGATCGACGCGGCGAAGAAGGCTCCCGGCAAGATCAGCGCCTGCACCACCGGCATCCTGAGCGACGACCATCTCGCTATCCTGATGGTGCAAGAGGCGGCCAAGTGCGAATTCCGCATCGTCCATTTCGACGGCGGCGCCCAGCAGCTCACCGGCGTGATGGGCGGCCATGTCGATTGCGCCTTCGACAATGTCGGCAGCGTCTTCAAGCGCGTGCTGTCGGGCGAAGTTCGCGGACTCGCCGTCACCGATGTCGAGCGTTCGAAGTTCCTGCCCGACGTGCCCTGTACCAAGGAGCTGGGCATGGCGACGGTCATCTCCTCCTCGACCCGCGGCGTCGGCGCCCCCAAGGGCACGCCGGCCGACATCATCAAGGTCGTCGAAACCGCCTTCCTGAAGGCGATCGAGAGCCCGGAGATGAAGCAGAAGATGGATGCCGTCGGCCTGGCGCTGAAGCCGATGGTCGGCGCCACGTATGCAAAATACTACGCCGACACCCAAGCCCTTTCGAAGAAATACACCGAGTGGGCGCTCAAACAACGTTGAGTTCATGACCACCTCCCCTTCGCGGACTCCGCGAAGGGGAGCAGCCCCGGCACCTATGAAGGCGCCTACTTCTTCCCGAGCTGGTTGAAGGGGATATCCTTGTCGACGCGGATGTCGGCAGGCATGCCAAGCACGCGCTCGGCCACGATGTTGCGCAGGATCTCGTCGGTGCCGCCGGCAATGCGGAAGCCAGCACCGCCGATCCACTGCGCCTGGAAGCCACCGGCGTGCGGGATCTCCTCCTTCATGATGCCGGCCGGACCCATCAGCTCCATGGCGAAAGCGCCCATGTCCTGCATCTTGGGGGCGGCCACGATCTTGATGATCGAGGATTCCGGCCCCGGCGTCTGGCCCTTGGAGAGCGCAGTGAGGGTGCGGTAGCGCGTCAGCTTCAGCCCCTGCTGCTGGACGTACCATTCGGCGATCTTGCTGCGGACCGTCTGGTTGCGGATCGCCGGTCCATCCTCGAGGTCGGTGTCGCGCGCCAGTTCCATCAACTCGTCGATGTCGAGGCCGCCCGAGGGCAAGCCCACGGCCAGACGCTCGTTCATCAGCGTGGTGAGAGCAGCCTTCCAGCCCTCGCCCACCTTGCCCAGCCGCTGGCTGTCGGGCACGCGCACGTTGGTGAAGAACACCTCGTTGAAGTTAGCGCCGCCCGACATCTGCTTGATCGGCCGCACTTCCACACCGGGGCTCTTCATGTCGAGGAAGAACATGGTGAGGCCCGAGTGCTTGGGCACGTTCGGATCGGTGCGGGTGATGACGATGCCGAAATCAGAGTAATGCGCGCCCGAGGTCCAGACCTTCTGGCCGTTGATCACCCAGTCGTCGCCGTCGCGCTCGGCCTTGGTACGGATGCCGGCCACGTCGGACCCGGCGGCCGGCTCGGAGAAGAGCTGGCACCACACTTCCTGGCCATGCAGCGCGGGCTTCACGTAGCGCTTGAGCTGCTCGGGGCTGGCATAGGCCATCATGGTCGGAATGCACATGCCGAGGCCGATGTCGAAGAAGCCCAGCGGCACCAGGAAGTTCGCCTCTTCCTGCTGGTAGATCACCTGCAGGATCGGCGAACCGCCGCGGCCACCGAATTCCTTCGGCCAGGTGATGCGTGCATAACCTGCTTTGGCCTTCTTATCCTGCCACTCCTTGGCCTTGGCCAGCAGGCCGGGATCGTCGTTGCGCGCGCGGAAGCTCTGCGTGTCGTCGCTCTTGCGCGTGGCATTGGCTTCGAGCCAAGTGCGCACTTCCTTGCGGAAGGCGGCTTCTTCGGGGGTATCGTTGAAGTCCATCGTTCGCTCCTAGGCCGCGTTCTTCTGTTCGAGACGGCTCACCAGCTTGTCTTTCCAGGCCATCGGGCCGCCGAGTGACAGCGCCAGGACGCGCGAGCGGCGGTAGTGGAACTGCGTATCGGCTTCCCAGGTGAAGCCGATGCCGCCATGGGTCTGGATATTCTCCTTGGCGGCGAAGTCGTAGGCGTCGGTCGCGGCAATGCGCGCCGCGGCCGCGGCGAGCGGCAGGTCGGCGCCGCCCTCGGTCAGCATCATCGCGCCGTAGTAGGCGTTGGAGCGCGCCAGTTCGAGCTTGACGTAGCAGTCCGCCAGCTTGTGCTTGATCGCCTGATAGGAAGCGATGGCGCGACCGAAGGCCTGACGCTGCAACGCATAGTCGCGTGCCATCCACATCGCCGCCTCGGCGCCGCCCACTTGGGCAAAGGCGAAGTAGACTGCCGCGGCGTCGTAGAGCCGTTCGAGCAGGCTCCAGCCCTCGCCTTCGGTACCCAGCAGCTCGGCATTGGCATCCGTGAAGGTAAGTTCGGCATGCTTGCGCGCCGGATCGATCGTCTCGACCCGCTTCTTCGCAACGGCCTTCTGGCCGAGATCGACGATCACCAGCGACACGGCACGGTCGCCGCTGCCGCCGGTGTTGGCCAACGCGATCGCGAAGGTCGCGGCCTCGCCGTCCGCCACCGGCACCTTCTTGCCGTTGAGACGTCCGTTGCCGAAGGTCGTGCGGATGCTGCGCGGCTTGGGCGGCTGCGCGCCTTCGGCGATGGCGAGCGTACCGATCGCCTTGCCCTCGGCCAGCGCCGTCAGCCATTTCTTCTTCTGCGCTTCCGAGCCCGCGAGCTTCAGCGCTTCCGTCGCCAGCACGACCGAGGAGTCGAACGGCACCGGTGCGGCTGCGCGGCCGATCTCCTCGGCGATGACGCAGACTTCCAGCGGCGACAGGCCGAGGCCGCCATACGCCTCGGGAATGCCGGTGGCGGGCACGCCGAGATCGACGAGGCCTTTCCACACGTCTTCGGCATGAGTTTCGTTGCCGTCGAGCACGCGCCGCACCACTTTGGTGGGGCACTTGTCGGCGAGGAACTTGCGAACCTGCTCCTTGAGCAGCTTCTGGTCGTCGGAAAAATCGAAGTTCATGATGCCTAAGCCTAGCAAGCTTGCTCCCATCGGGGAACGGCTTAGGGTTCCGGCATGCGGGTTGAGAGCGAGATAGGAACAACCATGGAAACCTTACAAATCAAGGACTGGCACGCCCACGTCTATTTCGACGCTGCATCGACGGAAGCCGCCCGAGCGCTACGCGAAAAGATCGAGAAGAAATTCACCGTCGAGATGGGGCGCTTCCACGAGAAGCCGGTCGGACCGCATCCACGTTTCAGCTATCAGGTCGCCTTCAAGAACGAGCAGTTCGAGCCGTTGCTCTCGTGGTTGACGCTCAACCGCGGCGATCTGACGGTGTTCATCCATCCCAACACCGGGCACGATCTCGAGGATCATCGAGATCGTGCGATCTGGATGGGCCGGCAGGAGCCGCTCGTCCTCGACATCTTCACGAAAGGGAACTGAACCCCATGGATTCGCTTCTGCCGCTGGCCCAGAAAGTGGGCGAGAAACTGAAGGCGCGCAAAGAGACGATCGGCATTTCCGAATCGTCGGCTGGCGGCCTCGTCTCCGCCGCGCTGCTCGCTGTGCCGGGGGCTTCGGCCTACTTCATGGGCGGCGCCGTGGTCTACACGCGACCGGCAGGCGATGCCTTCCTCGCCGTGCCGCGCGAGAAGCGCGCGGGTGTGCGCTCCTCCTCCGAGCCGTGGGCTTTGCTGGCTGCCGAACATGTGCGCGAGCGGTTGAAGACGACCTGGGGTCTCGCCGAAACAGGCGCGGCCGGTCCGACCGGCAATTCCTACGGCGATCCCTCGGGCCATACCTGCGTTGCCGTCGTCGGCCCCAAGGGCAGCGTCGCGCGGACCTTGCGCACCGGCTCGGGCGACCGCGTCGCCAACATGCGCGCCTTCGCCGCCGAAGCGCTCAAGCTGATGGACGAACAGCTTTCCTGAAATCAGCGCCCTGATTTCGTCAGAGCAGCTAGGGCAAGGCAGACCCAGCCCGCGATGAAGGCCAGGCCGCCAATCGGCGCGACGGCGCCGAACCATCGCGGGCCATTGAAGGCGAGGCTGTAGAGCGCGCCGGGAAACAGGATGCTGCCCAGCAGGAACAGCACCTGAGCGGTGATCGCCAGCTTACCGTTCAACTTCGCCGACAGGGAGGCAACAGCGAGGATCGCCAGCGCATGGATCATCTCGTACTGGCTGCCGGTCTGCAGCCAGTCCCGCGCTTTGCGGCCGGCTTCGGTTCCGAGATCGAGCCCATGGGCGGCGAAGGCGCCAACGGCAATCGCTGTGGCGGCACTCAACGCCGCTACGACGATCCAGCCTTTGGCCCCCGCACTACCCAAGGTCGATCGCTCTTGCGCTATTGCTGACGCGGCGGCGCGCGACCGCCTGCGGTCATGCCACCGTCAATCACCAGTTCCTGGCCGGTCATGTAGTTTGCAGCGTCAGCGCAGAGGAAGAGAACGCCATTGGCGATGTCCTGCGCCTCGCCGACGCGCGTGAGCGGCACGGCGATCGCGGCGCGCTCCTTGGGATCGATCGGGGCATTGCGGCGGTTGCCTTCGGCGCCGGTCGGGATCTTGCCCCAGATCGGCGTGGCGATGATGCCGGGATGCACCGAGTTGCAGCGGATGTTGTCGGCGGCATATTCGAGCGCCACCGACTTGGCGAGCAGGCGCACGCCGCCCTTGGTCGCAGAATAGGCGGCGAGCCCCGGTGCGCCGCGCAAACCGGCAATCGAGGACATCAGCACGATCGAACCGCCGCCCGCGCGTCGCATCGCCGGGATCGAATGCTTGATCGACAGGAACACGCCGTCGAGGTTGATCGCCTGCTGACGCTGCCAGTCGGCAAGCGTCATGGTCTCGATCGGCGCCATGACGCCGATGCCGGCATTGGCCACCATGATGTCGAGGCGGCCGAAGCGCTTCTCGGCATCGGCAATGATGCCGGGCCACGCCGCTTCGTCGCGCACGTCGTGGCGCTGATAGTGCGCCTTGCCACCCGCCTTCGTAATGCGCTCGACGACGCCCTTGCCCAGCGCGTCGTCGATATCGGTGATGAGAACCGACGCGCCTTCGCGCGCCAGCGTTTCGGCACAGGCCTCGCCAATGCCCGACGCACCGCCGGTGACGACGGCGACCTTGCCCGAGACCTGTCCCATAATGGACTCAGCGGCCCTTGAAGTTGCCGACGCGCTTCTCGGCATAGGACTTCACACCTTCCTTGAAGTCTTCGGTCTTGCGGTTCCAGTCCTGCTCGACCAGCTCGCGCTCGGTAGCAATTTCGGCCGCATCGGCATAGCCGCGGCGCATGGTCTCGCGCGTCGACTGCACGGCGAGCGGCGCACCCTCGGCGATCTCCTTGGCGAGATCCATTGCCGCCTTGCGCACGTCGGCCTGTGCCACCAGCACGTCGGCGAGGCCCCATTCGTAGGCCTGCTCACC
Source organism: Reyranella massiliensis 521 (assembly GCF_000312425.1). Taxonomy (GTDB): domain Bacteria; phylum Pseudomonadota; class Alphaproteobacteria; order Reyranellales; family Reyranellaceae; genus Reyranella; species Reyranella massiliensis. The sequence goes on from NZ_HE997181.1 coordinate 4,063,838, forward strand.
GCTGAGACGGCGGCCTGTGTAGAACATCAGGTTGGCGCGCTGCTGGCCGATCAGCTTCGGCAGGGTGAAGGTGAGCGAGAAGCCGGGATGGAAGCCGAGCCGCGTGAAGTTGGCGGAGAAACGCGCCTCCGGGCAGGTGACGCGGAAGTCCGGCATCACCGCGAGGCCAAGCCCCCCACCGATCGCCGGGCCCTGCACGGCGGCGATGCTCGGCTTCTTGGAGCGGAACAGGCGGGTCGCCTCCTTGTAGAGGTGCTTGCCGCTCTCGGCCGCGCTGCCGGTGCTCGGACGGTTCTGGAAATCGGCGCCGGCGCAGAACGACTTGCCCTGCGCGCACAGCACGTAGGAGCGGATGTTGACGTCGCGGTCGAACGCCTCGAAGGCATCGGCGATCTGGTTGATCAGCGAATTGTCGAAGAAGTTGTGCGGCGGCCGCTGAATCTCGACGACACCGACATGACCTTCGCTGCTGACGCCGATATCGTTATAGGTGCCGCTCATAATCATTCCCCCAGGGGCTAATAGGTGAGCCGGGATATTGCCCCGCCGCCGGGGTCTTCGTCGATAAGGGAGGACGCAAAATGCCGCAAAGCGAACGTCATGCTCTGGTGCTGGGCGGAGGCACTATGGGCGTTGGAATCATCGCCATGTTCCTGGCCGGCGGCTGGAAGGTGGACGTCGTGTCGCGGTCGGCCTCGACCCGCGAGGGCCTGCCGGTCGCAACAGCCCGTGCATTGAAAGCGATGGGGAAGCCGGAGGACGTTTCAGGCCTCGCCGCCTGGGCGACGCTCGAAGAGGCGCCGTGGGCCAAGATCGACCTCGTCGTCGAAACGGTGACGGAAGATCTGGCGCTGAAACAGAAGCTCTTTGCCGACATGGAGAAGTTCTCCAAGCCGGGCGTGCCACTGACCTCGAACTCGTCGAGCTTTCCGATCAGCGAGATCGGCAAGGGCCTGAAGACGCAGACTCGCATGATGGGCCTGCACTTCTTCATGCCGGCGCATCTCATCCCGTTGGTCGAGGTGGTGCGATCCATCCACACCGACGTGGCGCTGGCCGAGCAGGTCGGCGAGATCGTGCGCGCTCTGGGCAAGCGGCCGGTGCAGGTGAAGAAAGACGTGATCGGCTTCCTGGGTAACCGCATCCAGGGTGCGCTGATGCGCGAAGCGCTGTGGCTGATCGAGCAGGGCGTGGCCTCGCCGGAGGATATCGACGCGACCGTGCGGCTCTCCTTCGGCTTCCGCTATGCCGCTGCCGGCCCGATCACCCAGAAGGAACATTCGGGCTGGGATACGACCTGCGCCGTCGCCAAGATCATCTGGCCAGATCTCACGAACGCCGATGGCCCGCCGCCCGTCCTGCAGCGCAACGTCGACGAGGGCCGCATCGGCTTCAAGACCAAGCATGGCTTCTTCCCGTGGGACGAGGCCTCGATGGCAAAAGAGCGCGCCCGATACGAGCGCGCTCTTTCCAAGTGCCTGGAGATCTTCCGCGAGGAAGGAATTATCTAGGCGGCGCGGCCCCGGCCGCGACCACCACCGCCTCCACCGCCGAAGCGACGCCCCTTCCACTGGGGACGCGGGCCCTGCGGACGGTCACCGTAGGGGCGGTCGCCTTGCGGGCGATCACCGTGGGGACGGTCACCGTGCGCGTGATCGCCACGGGGGCGGTCGCCGTAGGGACGGTCGCCCTGCGGGCGATCCCCGTGGGGACGATCCCCGTGAGGACGATGGGCGTGCGCGCCATGATGGCCGCCGCCACTGTGGCGGGGACGGTCGTCGAACGAACGCGGCCGGTCACCCTGAGGACGATCTCCGTGCGGACGATCGCCGTAAGGACGATCCCCATTGGGGCGATCACCGTGAGGACGGTCGCCACGCGGGCGGTCGCCAAAGGAGCGCTCGCCCTGCGGGCGGCCATGGTGCGGACGGTCGCCGCGCGGACGATCGCCATAATGACGGTCACCGTAGGGGCGATCGCCATGGGGACGATCGCCCTGCGGGCGCTCGCCGTATGAACGCTCGCCGCGCGGAGCGTCGCGATAGTCGCTGTCGCGGAACTGGCGCTCGGCATGCATCGGCGGACGGTCGCCGCGCGTGCGGTCATGGTGCGCACGATCGCCGAACGAACGATGCCGGCCGGGGCCGCCGCCAGGACGGCCGGCACCACGTGGGCCACGATGTTCGCGCGGACGCTCGTCGCCTCGATCGTCGCGGTCGTCGCCCTCTGCGCGGGCACGCGGCGGCGGTGCCGCCGGCATGTCCTCGTTGGCAGGCGTCGGCACCACAGAGAGACGCTGGTTGGTCAGCCGCTCGATGCCCTTGAGCTGGCCGCGCTCGCTGCCGTCGCAGAACGAGATCGCGATGCCCGAAGCGCCGGCGCGCGCGGTGCGGCCGATGCGATGGACGTAGCTCTCGGCATCCGCCGGCAGCTCGAAGTTGATGACATGGGTCACGCCGGTCACGTCGATGCCGCGCGAGGCGAGATCGGTGGCGACCAGCACGCGCGCCTTGCCGCGGCTGAAGTTCTCGAGCGCCTTCTGACGGGCGTTCTGCGACTTGTTGCCGTGGATCGCTTCGGAGCGCACGCCGCGATCCTCCAGCGCCTCGGCGACGCGGTTGGCGCCCCGCTTGGTGCGGGTGAAGACGATGACGCGCTCGAGCGCGCTGTCCGACAGAAGGTGGCTGAGCAGCGCACGCTTGTTGGCAGCGTTCACGAAATAGACGCGCTGGTCGATCCGGTCGACCGTGCGGCCCTGCGGCGCGATCTCGACCTTCTCCGGGTCCTTCAGGATCTCCGACGAGAGCTTGGCGATGTCGCTCGGCATGGTCGCCGAGAACAGCAGCGTTTGGCGGTTCTTGGAGACCGAACCAGCGATGCGGCGCACGTCGCGAATGAAGCCCATGTCGAACATGCGGTCGGCTTCGTCGAGGACGAAGAACGTCACGTGGCCGAGCTTCACGTTGCCGCGGTCAACGAGGTCGAGCAGACGGCCCGGCGTGGCGACGAGGATGTCGACGCCGCGCGCCAGCGTCTCGATCTGACGGCCGTAGCCAAGGCCACCCACGACGGTGGCGAGCTTGAGGCCGAGGCCGCGACCGTAGGTGTCGAAGCTGCGCGCGATCTGGACAGCCAGCTCGCGGGTCGGCGCCAGCACGAGGGCGCGCGGGCTCCGGGGCTGGGCACGCTCGTTCGACGCGGAGAGATGCTGCAGCACGGGCAGCGCGAAGGCCGCCGTCTTGCCGGTACCCGTCTGGGCGATGCCCAGCACGTCGCGTCCCTGCAGCAGGGCAGGGATCGTGCGTGCCTGGATCGGCGTGGGATGCGTGTAGTTCGCCGCGTTCAACGCACGCAGCAGCGGCTCGGCCAGTCCGAGGTCCGCAAAAGTAACGTCACTCACTCAAAATCCTAACTTGCCGCCGGCATGCCTTCTGAGGGCACGCGCATCTGTGGCGGCTTTTGGCCCGTTCCCGCGCGCGGCTGGGACGGCTCTTGTCCTGGGGATTGTCTCGGGATGAGGCGCCGTCACAAACGATGGGGCGCGTCGCGCGATCGCGAGAAATCTGTAAAGCCCGCGAGGAAGCGAGCCGGCGCGTATATGATGCTGCAGCGCAGCGAAGTCAAGCGGCCAAAATGTGACGCCCTTTCACGCTGGCCGCGCGAACCTGCCGCTACAGGCGTTTCTTGCGCAGAAGCTTACCCGGCAGCGCGCCGGTCGGTTCGTTGTCGCGCAGCAGCACCTGGCCGTTGACGATGGTGGCTCGCATGCCGTCGCACTTCTGGCGCAGGCGCTTGGCGCCGGCCGGCAGGTCGTTCACCACCTCGGGCATGCGCGGGCCGACCGTATCGGCATCGAACACCACGAGATCGGCCGCCATGCCCTCGCGGATCAGACCACGATCGTGGAAGCCGAACTGGGTCGCGATATCGCAGGTGATCATCTTCACCGCCTCTTCCAGGGTGAAGGCCTGCTTCTCGCGCACCCAATGGCTGAGCAGATGCGTCTGCAGCGAGGAGTCCATGATCTGTGTGACGTGGGCGCCGGAGTCGGAGAAGGTCACGACCGACCTCGGATGCTTCATCAGCTCCAGCGCTTCGGACTGGTTCTCGTTGGCGATGGGCTGAATCATGAAGAACTTCATGTCGCGTTCGAGCGCGAGGTCGATCATCAGGTCGACCGGATGCGTGTTGCGCTGTCGCGCCAGCTCCGCCATCGACACGTGCGGGCCCTGCATCTTGTCGAGGACGAAGATCCAGTCCCATTCCGGTGGCCGCGCCTCGGTGCCGCGCACGACCGGCCCCTCGTAGGGTCGCGACGCGACCTCGACCAGACGGCGGCGCATCTCGGGATCGAGCAGCGCCTTCTTCTGTTCGGCAAGTGGCAGCGCGCGCATCTCGCGCCATACGTCCCACTTGTCGAAGGGAAGCTGGGTCTCGAAGGAGAGCAGCACGCTGAGCGCGCGGCTGTGGACCTGGGCGAACATGCGCCCGCCCTGCCGGGTCGCCTGGTCCATGATGTCGAAGGTGGCGCGCCAGCCGCCGGGCATGGCGCGGGTGTTGAACAGGCCGAAGGTCATCGGCCGTCCGCTCTCGACGGCGAGCTTTGCCAGCTCCTCGTAGAACTTGCGCGCCTTGGGGGTCGCGGCGCCAGCCGCCTCAGCAGCAATCTCGACCAGGCCCGAGCCCATGGCCTTCACGAGGGTTTCGAATTCCTGCCAGGTGGCCAGGCGACTCGCCACCGGCTTGTCGTCAGAGGTCTGGTGATTGACGCTGCGGGTCGTCGAGAAGCCGATGGCACCGGCGGCCATCGCTTCCTTCACCTGCTGGGACATCCGGGCGAGATCGTCCTCGCTCGCGGCCTCGGTGAAGGCGCGTGCGCCCATGACATAGGTCCGCAACGCGCAATGTCCGAGATAGCCCGCATAGTTGATGCCCTTGGGCAGCGCCTCCAGTACATCGAGGAACTGCGGGAAGGTTTCCCAGCGCCAATTGATGCCGGCCAGCATGGCGGCGCGGCTGATATCCTCGGCGCGTTCGAGGTTGCGGAACACGAGATCGGCCTCGGACTCGCGGCAGGGCGCCAGGGTGAAGCCGCAATTGCCCATGACGACGCTGGTCACGCCCTGGAAGCAGGAACTGGTGCCGATCGGATCCCAGAAGATCTGGGCGTCCATATGGGTGTGGCCATCGATGAAGCCCGGCGCCACGACATGGCCTTCGGCATCGACCGTCTCGTGCGCGGTGCCGCTCAACCGCCCGACCTCGACGATCCTGCCATCCTTGACGCCGACATCGCCGCGATAGCGCGGCAGTCCGGACCCGTCGACGATCATGCCGTTCTTCACGACGAGGTCGAATGCCATGGCGTTCCTCCGGTGGTTGCAACGAGCCTACGCGTTCGCTCCGAACGGTCAATTGCTGGCCATTGCATAGCTGCTGCCATAGGATCGCAGGCAACGACATCGGGTCGACGAGCCGGGAGGAAAATCATGCGTCGTCGCCAATTCCTGGGCGCCGCTACGGCCGCCCTGACGGCAAGCATCGCAGCGCCGGCGCTGCGCGCCCAAGTCTGGCCAGCCAAGCCTGTCCGTATTCTCATTCCCTTTGCGCCGGGCGGCACCTCCGACATCCTGGCCCGCCTGCTGCAGCCCTATCTACAGTCGGCGCTCGGCCAGTCGGTCGTCGTCGAGAACCGCACCGGCGCCAACGGCAACATCGCCGTCGACATGGTCGCCAAGTCGCCACCCGACGGCTACACGCTGGTCCTTACCGATCTCGGCAACCTCACGATCTCGCCATCCGTCATGAAGCTGCCGTTCGACGTCGCCAAGGACTTCAACGCCGTCACGGTGCTCGCCTACTCGCCGCATCTGCTGGCCGTGAACCCCGACCGCCCGTACAAGACCGTCGCGGAGCTGATCGCCTATGCCAAGGCCAACCCCGACAAGCTCAATTACGCGACCGCGGGGATCGGCAGCGCGCCGCACCTCGCCGGCGCCCGGTTCGCCCACGCGCTCGGCCTCAAGATCGCCTTCATCCCGATGAAGGGCGGCGCGGAGGCCATTCAGCAGGTGGCCGGCGGTCACGCCGATGCGTTGTTCAACGGCATGATCGCCACCCTGCCCCACGTCAACAACGGCAAGCTGCGCGGCCTCGCCGTGTCGAGTGCGACGCGCAGCGCTCTCGCCCCCGACCTTCCGACGGTGAGCGAGGCCGCCGGCCTCAAGGACTTCGTTACCGGCTCCTGGCAAGGCTTTCTCGCCGCGAAGGGCACGCCGCCGGAAATCCTGGAGAGGCTTTACGTAGAGATCGAAAAGACGACCAAAATCGGCGAAGTGGCGGCGCGTCTGCGGGAGCTCGGCGCCAATCCGGTGCTCTACAAGCCCGCGCAAAGCGATACATGGCGCGCCGAGGAGGTCGAAAACTGGGCGAAGGTCGTGAAGGATACCGGCATCAAGCTCGAGTAGCGTTACAGGGAGTCCGAAATGGAATTCGGCGTTCTCTTCACCTCGCATCCCAACCCGAAGGAAGAGCCCTATCCGCACCGCGACGTGCATGCACGCACGACTGACGAGGTCGTCGAAGCGGAGCGGCTGGGCTACGACACGGCATGGATCGCCGAGCATCACTTCTCGACAAGCTACGGCATCATGCCGGACTGCTTCGCGTACATAGCCTATCTCGCGGCCAAGACCAGCCGCATCAAGCTCGCCTCGGGCGTGATCACCCTGCCGCTCTACGACCCGATCCGGGTCGTAGAGAATGCGAACTTCGTCGACATTCTCTCCAACGGCCGCGTGATGCTGGGCATCGGCTCGGGCTACCGGCCGTACGAGTTCGAGGGGCTGGGCAAGGATTTCGACGGCCGCCGCGACATGGTCGAGGAAGCCGTAGGACTGATGTTCGACGCCTTCCACCGCCATCGCTATTCCCACAAGGGCAAGTACTTCAGCGGCACCGTCGCCGAGCCGTACGAGATGCTGCCGCAACCCGTCCAGATGCCGCATCCGCCGCTCTACATGGCGGGCGGTACGGATCGTTCGATCGGCTATTGCGGCCGCAACGGCTTCGGACTGATGCTCTCGACCCTGCCCGGTATAGAGACGCTGACGGCGCAAACGGCGCTCTATAAGCGCGAGCTCGCCAAGGCCAGCGACGAGCGGTGCAAGAATCCTGCCGCGGGCCAGATCGACATCGCGCGCTGGGTCTACATCGCCGACACGGATGCCGAGGCGCGCGCCGATACCGAAGAGGCGATCGTCCGCCACATCGCGCATTTCGGCGGCAACGGCACGGGCGGCTATCTCGGTTCTGTGTCCGAGAAGGGTACCCAGCTCACCTACGACGATCTCCTGAACACGACCCTGCTGCACGGTTCGGCCGAGACGGTGATCGCGCGCCTGCGCGAGATGCAGGCGCGCACCGGCATGACCTCGCTGCTGCTGCACTACCCGCCCTACTACGGGCGCGAGAAAGCGATGAAGAGTTTGAAACTGTTTGCCGAACGCGTGATCCCCGCCTTCCGTCCCCCGGCGCGACGCGTCGCTGCCGCGGAATGACCGCCAACGCGCCGGCGGCGGCGCGCAACAACAGCTCGCTCGGCGCGATCTACATCATGCTCGCCATGCTGGGCTTCGCCAGCATGGACACCATCACCAAATGGATGGTGGCCGACTATCCGATCGGCCAGATGATGTGGACGCGCTACGCCGTCTTCTGTGTCTTCGCCTGGCTGGTCGTGCGCAAGCGTGGCCTCAGGTCGGCGTGGCGCACGACGCGACCCTGGCTTCAGGGCGGCCGCGCCGTGCTGGCCGTGGTCGAAAGCGCGGTATTCGTGCTGGCCTTCCGCTACCTGCCGCTGGCCGACACGCACGCCGTCGCCGCAACCTCGCCGCTGATCGTGATCGCGCTCGGTGCGCTTTTCCTCGGCGAGCGCGCCGGCCCCGCACGCTGGGTCGCGGTCGCCGCGGGTTTCGTCGGCGTCCTGTTGATCGTGCGGCCAGGCTTCCGCGACCTCGACTGGGCGTTGCTGCTGCCGCTGCTGGGCGCCGCTCTCTGGGGCGCCTATCAGATCCTCATCCGTCTCTGCTCGCGCACCGATTCGCCGGACACGACGCTCGTCTGGTCGGCTTTCGTCGCCTTCGGCGTCACGACCATCGTCGGTCCCTGGCAGTGGAAATGGCCCGACGCGCAGGGCTGGGCGTTGCTGATGGCCATCGCCTTGCTGGGCGCGCTGGCACACTACGCCCTGATCAGGGCGCTGGACTATGCCGAGGCCAGCGCCGTCCAGCCGTTCAGCTACACGCTGCTGGTCTTCGTGGCGATCCTGGGGGTCGTGGTGTTCGGCGACATTCCCGACGGCTGGACGATGGCCGGCGCCGCCGTGATCGTGGCCAGCGGCCTCTACACCTGGCACCACGAGAGGCGGCGCCAGGTGCGATAGCCGGGCTCGCTACTTCTTGCGAACCCACTGATTGCAGGCCACGACCGCCGACCCCGGCAGAACGTGGCGGTAGCAGATGTCCATCGTACTGGCGTTGACCACGACGCCGTCGATGTAGCCTTCGCCGCTCACGAAGTAGACAGTCTTGTTGTCTGCCGCGATCGAGCCGATCAAGCGCTCGCCCACGCGCTGCGACGACGCGACGGTTCCCCATACGCGCTTGCCGTCCTGGCCTTCGATGCGAACCGTGAAAGTCTCCTCACGCAAACGGTACGTGCTTACCGGCTTCGCGGTCACGCCCGGCGGATGATGACCCGCCGGCCCATCGACGATCGCCTCGCCCTTGCCGATCCAGGTTCCCTTGAGGTCCGGAATCGCCGTCGCTGCCGCAGCAGGAGTCGATTGCGCCGCCGGGGCCACGGTGCTGGCTGGAGCAGCGGTCTGCGCAGCAGCCATGCTCGTCAGGAGCAAGGCTGCGCCAAAGGCGAACGAAACAATGGAAGACTTCACCAGGAGACTCTCCTTTACTTGGTACTCAACTCGTTTGTGACTCGTCTTTGTGGCTCATCTAGGCCACGCGCGAAGCGCGACCAATCCGCCATCGATCGGCAGCATCACGCCCGTCACCCAGCGCGATTCGTCGGAGGCAAGGTACACCGCACCATGGGCGATATCCCATGCGGTACCTTCGACCTGCATCGGCACCATCTTCTTGCGTCGATCGCGCGCTTCGGTGCCGAGATGCGCCACCATCGGCGTGTGCACGGAGCCGACAATAATGCAGTTGGCGCGAATGTTCTGGGTCGCATAGTCGGCAGCTACAGACATGGTGAAGCCGTGCAGACCGGCCTTCGCCGTCGCATAGGCGACCGCGCCGGCGCTGCCCATCAGACCGACTGCACCTGCGATCGACGACACCATGATGATGGAACCGCCACCGCCTTGCTTCATGCGCGGCAGGCAGGCCTTGGAACAAAGCATCGTCGTCGTGAGATTGGCTTCGAGGACCTTGTTCCAGGTTTCGAGCGTCACCGTCTCCGGCGTGCCTGGCCCGCCGATACCTACATTGTTGTGCAGGATGTCGAGGCGGCCGTACTTCTTCATCGCGAAGTCGGCCATCGCTTCCGCCGCGTCGAGCTGTGCGACGTCGCCCGCAAACACCGAGGCTTCGCCGCCCTCGTCCTTGATCTGCTTGGCCAGCACTTCTGCGCGTTCGGCGCTGCGGTTCACCAGCACGACCTTGGCGCCCTCGCGCGCGAACAGGATGGCCGTCGCCATGCCGTTGCCGACACCTTCGCCGCGCGGCGCCGCCCCCGTTACCACCGCCACCTTGTCCTTCAGCCGTCCGGCCATCATTCTCTCCCGACAGATTAAACTTGCCGCGACGAGAGTAGCATCGAATGAGCAGGGAAACCCCGGAGGCGCTGGTCGATCGCTATTGCGCAGCGTGGAATACAGCGGACGGCGCCGAACGACGCGCGATCCTCTCGTCGGTGCTGACCGATGGCGGCCTCTACGTCGATCCATCGGTGCGCGCCGTCGGCCTCGAAGCATTCGCCGTCCATATCGACGGCGTCGTTGCCCGCAATCCCGGTGCACGGATCTCGCGAACCGGCCCGATCGACTTCCATCACGAGGTGCTGCGCTTTCCGTGGAGCAATCGTCTGGCCGACGGCAAAGTCCTGCGTGCCGGAGGCGATTTCTGCATGCTCGCGGCCGACGGCAAGTTCCAGTTGATCGTCGGCTTCTTCGATCCCGCCGTTGGCAACAGCTAGTCGCGCAGATAAGCCGGATAGCTGGCGCGGATTTCCGCGAGATAGCCCAGGGTGCCGGAGAGGTGCTTGCGCAGCGACTGCTGCGCCTCCTCCGGCTGCTTCGTTTCGATCGCCTGCACGATCATCTGGTGATGCAGCACGATGTCCTGCGCCTTGCCGGGCGTCGGCAGGTGCAGGCGGCGCAGGCGGTCGATATGGCCGCTGCGGCTGCGCACCAAGTTCCAGAGCTCGCGCTTGGCCGCGGCCGCATAGAGTTGCCAATGGAAATCGTTGTCGGAGGCCATGAAGGCCGCGAAGTCGCCCAATCCGGCGAAATGCTGCTGCAGGGCGATGGTGCGGTTGAGCTCGTCGATCAACGCCGGATCGTGAGCCAGCGCCAGAGTGCGCACGATCTCGAGTTCGAGCGACTGACGCAGGAAGTGCGCCTGCTGCGCGGCCTCGACGTCGATCTTGCTGACCACCGTGGCGTGCTGCGGGAAGACGTCGACCAGGTCCTCCTCGTTCAGCCGCATCAGCGCGTCGCGAATCGGCGTCGAGCTCAACCCGAACTCCTTGGCGAGCTTGGTGCGCGACAGCGTCTCCCCCGGCGGAAGGACCAGGGAAACGATCATTTCGCGTAGCCGCTCGAAGACCTGCGGAGCGGCCTGCCGGTCGCGGTCGAGACGCTGGGAACTGGTCATGCTCGGCATTTCTTGACCATTGATGCACTAATGTATTAGCTCAGCCTAGGAGGAAATACGATGGCCGAGCACAAGACAGGCAAGCAAGTCCGGGATCCAGCCTCCCTGCGCAGCGCGCGCTGGTTTGCGCCGGACGACCTGAGGGCCTTCGGCCACCGCTCGCGCGCCATGCAGATGGGCTACGCCCCCGAGGAATGGGTGGGCAAGCCGGTCATCGCCATCCTCAACACCTGGTCGGAAGCCCAGCCCTGCCACATGCACTTCAAGAGCCGCGTCGACGACGTGAAGCGCGGCATCCTGCAGGCCGGCGGCTTCCCGATGGAGCTGCCCGCCCTCTCCCTGTCGGAGAGCTTCCTGAAGCCCACGACCATGCTCTACCGTAACCTGCTGGCGATGGACGCCGAGGAGCTTCTCCGCGGGCATCCCGTGGATGGCGTCGTACTCATGGGCGGCTGCGACAAGACCACGCCCGCCCTGTTGTTAGGCGCCATCAGCGTGAACCTGCCCGCGATCTACATGCCGGCCGGACCGATGCTGCGCGGCAACTGGAAGGGCAAGGTACTGGGCTCCGGCTCCGATGCCTGGAAGTACTGGGACGAGCGCCGCGCCGGCAAGATTTCCGACTCAGACTGGGTCGATGTCGAGGCGGGCATCGCCCGCAGCTACGGCACCTGCATGACCATGGGTACGGCCGCCACGATGATGGCGATGGCCGAGACGCTCGGCATGTCCCTGCCCGGCGCATCTTCCATCCCCGCCGCCGACGCGAACCATATCCGCATGGCCTCGGAGAGCGGCCGGCGCATCGTCGACATGGTGTGGGAGGATCTGACGCCCAGGAAGATCCTGACTCGCGAAGCCTTCCTCAACGCCATCACCGTGGCGATGGCGGTGGGTTGCTCGACCAATGCCATCATTCACCTGATCGCGATGGCGCGTCGTGCTGGCCAGGATATCGGCCTCGACGATTTCGAGCGCGCCAGCCGCAAGGTGCCGGTGATCGCCAACATCCGGCCTTCCGGCGACAAGTATCTGATGGAGGATTTCTTCTATGCCGGCGGCCTGCCTGGCTTGCTGGAGCAGATTCGCGATCACCTGCACGCCGACACGCTTACCGTGACCGGCGCGACGCTGGGCGAAAACATCCAGGGCGCGGAAATCTACAACGACGACGTGATCCGCACGGTCCAGAACCCGATCTATGCCGAGGGCGCGCTTGCTGTCTTGAAGGGCAACCTGGCGCCCGACGGTTGCGTCATCAAGCCATCGGCCTGCGCCCCGAAATTCCTGAAGCATACGGGCCCCGCCCTGGTGTTCGACGACTACCCGTCGATGAAGGCGGCGATCGATCGCGACGATCTCGACGTCACCGAAGACACCGTGCTGATCCTGCGCAACGCCGGCCCCCAGGGCGGCCCCGGCATGCCGGAATGGGGCATGCTGCCGATCCCCAAGAAGCTCGTTCAGCAAGGCGTGCGCGACATGGTACGCCTCTCCGACTCCCGCATGAGCGGCACCAGTTATGGCGCCTGCATCCTGCACGTCTCGCCCGAATCCTATATCGGCGGCCCGCTGGCGCTGGTGCAGACCGGCGACATGATCTCGCTCGATGTCGACAAGCGCACCATCAACATGAACGTCTCCGACGAGGAGCTCGCCCGGCGCCGCGCCGCCTGGAAGAAGCCCGAGCCGCGTTACGAGCGCGGCTATGGATGGATGTTCACCCGGCACATCAAGCAGGCCAACGAGGGCTGCGACTTCGACTTCCTCGAAACTGGCTTCGGCGCGCCCGTCAGTGAACCGTCGATCTACTGAGGAGCCCACCATGGCGTTGACCGCGGCCACCCGCGACAAGCTTCGCACGATCAGCACGGCGACGGTCGCCACCGCCTTGTTCAAGCGTGGCTTCCGCACCCAGTTCATCCAGAACGTGTTTCCGCTCTCGCCCGACCAGCCGGTGCTGGTCGGCGAAGCCTTCACTCTGCGCTACATGCCGGCGCGCGAGGACCTGAACCAGCTCTCGGTGTTTCGCGATCGCAGCCATCCGCAGCGCAAGGCCGTCGAGGACTGCCCGCCCGGCGCCGTGCTGGTCATGGACAGCCGCAAGGATGCGCGGGCCGCGTCGGCGGGGTCGATCCTGGTGACGCGCCTGATGAAACGCGGCGTTGCCGGCGTTGTGACGGACGGCGGTTTCCGCGACGCCGCCGAGATCGGGAAGCTGGGCTTCCCGGCCTACCACCAGCGGCCCAGCGCGCCGACCAACCTCACTTTGCATCAGGCCATCGACATCAACGTGCCGATCGGCTGCGGTGATGCCCCAGTCTTCCCGGGCGACGTGATCCTGGGCGACAGCGACGGCGTGATCGTGATCCCCGCCCACCTCGCCGACGAGATCGCAGACGAGGCTTTCGAGATGATGGCCTACGAGGATTTCGTCACCGAGCGGGTCAATGACGGACAGGGCATCTTCGGCCTCTATCCCGCGACCGACGAAAAGTCCCTCAGCGACTTCGCGGCCTGGCGCAAGGCAAAGGACCGCTGAACGAACGGCCGACTAGCAGAAGACAAGCAGTAACGACGTATACAGGGAGTAAAATGAACATGAGATCGCTGAGCATCGTGGCCATCGTCCTGGCCGCACTTGTTGGCCTGCAGGCGCAGGCTGCCGACTTTCCCGACAAGCCCATCACCGTCATCGTTCCCTTCCCGCCCGGCGGTTCTTCCGACGTGACGGCGCGGCTCGTCTCCAAGAAGATGGCGGAGCGCGTGGGCCAGTCCGTCGTCATCGAAAACAAGGGCGGCGCCAACGGCTCGATCGGCGCCACGGCGCTGAAGCAGGCCAAGCCCGACGGCTACACGATCCTTGTCGGCTCGATCGGCGTCTTTGCGATCAATCCCGCCCTCTTCAAGGATCTCCGCTACGATCCGATGCAGGACTTCGACCTGCTGAGCGTCGCCGTCCGCACGCCCAACGTGCTGGTCGCCAGCCCGAACTTCCCCGCCAATACCGTCGCCGAGCTGATCGACTACCTGAAGAAGAATCCCAACAAGGTGACGTTTGCCTCGTCGGGCACCGGCTCGTCGGATCATCTCACCGCGGCGCTGTTCCTGCAGAAGACCGGCACCACCGGCACGCACGTGCCGTACAAGGGCGGCGGACCAGCCATCAACGACCTGATCGCGGGCCACGCCAATGTGTCGTTCCAGAACCTGGGCGCCATTGCCCCGCATGTGAAGTCGGGCAAGCTGAAGGCGCTGGGCGTGACCAGCGGCCAGCGCAACCCGACGCTGCCCAATGTCCCCACCATGGCCGAAAGCGGCGTGAAGGACCTCGAAGTCTATTCGTGGCAGGCGGCCGCCGCGCCGAAGGGGCTACCCCCGGCCGTGCGGGCCAAGCTCGAAGCCGAACTGGCCGCGTCGGCCCAGGCGCCGGATATCAAGCCGCAATTCGAAGCGATCGGCTTCGAGGTCGTCGCCACGAACGGCGAGCAGTTCAAGAAGTTCCTGACGGACGAGATCGCCCGCTGGAAGAATGTGATCGATACCGGGAAGATCACCGCCGAATAGGCGGTCAACTCCTCCAGTAGTCCGGCAGCTTCGCTGCCAGCCATTTGGCGAGAGCCGCGTTCACCTCGACCGGCTTCTCCTGCGCCATCCAGTGGCCGGACTGCACCACGACTTCGGTGAGATCGGCGCAGTCCCGGCGCATCGGATCGGCAAGCTTGGACTGCATGGTCTCGCAGGTCGTATCGTAAGCGCCGTGCAGGAAGAGGACCGGCATCGACAGCTTGCCGCCGTTCTTCGCTTTCTTGGCGTAGGCGCCGTTGGCTTTGTGGTTCATGTACCAGGAGTCCGGCCCGAAGAAACCGTTGCGTGTGAGCGCCGCGGTGTAGGCTGCCATGTCCTGCTCGGTCAGCACATCGGCATCGCGCGGCACGTCGGGGCAGGCGCCGCCACCGAACCAGCCGCCGGCCGCACGCACCATCGAGGTCGGCGCCGGCTTGCCGACGCGGCTGGGATCGCCCTTGCGGAACAGGGCCTTCACGACGTTGCCGATATTGGCCTCGAAGCCCTTGCAGGCCTTGTCGAAGTTCTCCTCGTAGAAGAACTGGTAGTCCCACTGTCCGGCCGGGAACTTGTCGGCGGGATAGAGGGTGCGATCGATCAGCGGCACCATCGCATCCAGGGTGAAGCCCTCGGCGAGATAGGGCACGCAAAGGCTGGCGACGCCGACGGTCTTGTCGGGATGGTGCGCCGCCAGGTTCCACACGACCGGGCTGCCCCAGTCGTGACCGATCCACACCGCCTTGTCGCGGCCGAGCGACGCCAGCAACTCCAGCATGTCGGCCAC
The DNA here is from genome assembly GCF_000312425.1 of Reyranella massiliensis 521. Lineage (GTDB taxonomy): Bacteria > Pseudomonadota > Alphaproteobacteria > Reyranellales > Reyranellaceae > Reyranella > Reyranella massiliensis. Next base: position 4,079,087 of record NZ_HE997181.1, read on the forward strand.
GATCTCTTCCTGCGCAAAGTCCTCGTGGCGGGTGTAGGTGTCGGAGCGGCCATACCCGCGCATGTCCGGCGCGATGCAGCGGAACCCGAGGGCGGCGAAGGCAGGAAGCTGATGCCGCCACGACAGCGACAGCTCCGGCCAGCCGTGGACGAAGATCAGCAGCGGTGCATCCTTGCGGCCGCAGGCGAGATAGCCCGTCGTGTGGCGGGCGGTCTTGAGAGTGTGTTCGGTCACCGGGAAGGTCATGGCGCAACTCTGCGGTGAAGCCGCAGTGTCGGCAACCAATTCCGCCTGCCAATCGACACGCAGCGGCTGCCAATGGCCAAGCCGCCTTGACGGTGTATTCGATGATCCGGAATGTCGCGGAAAGAGAGGATCCCATGGAAATCGATACCGGCACGACCGAACTTCTGTGCAGCGTGCGCGATGGCGTGGCGTTGATCACCCTCAACCGCCCCGAAGCGCGCAATGCGATGTCCGACAAGCTGACGCCGGCGCTGCGCACACAGATCAAGGAACGCGGCGACGATCCCAACGTCGGCGCCCTGTTGATCACCGGCGCCGGCACGGCCTTCTGCAGCGGCGGCGACGTGAAGGGCATGGGCGGCCGCGGCCCGCGCGGACAGATGAGCTATGAAGAACGCCTCGCCGACCTGCGCTGGCGCCAGGCCCATCTCACCGGGGCACTGGTCGCCGTGCGCAAGCCGACGATCGCCGCCCTTCCGGGCGCGGCTGCCGGTGCGGGCCTCGCCATCGCGCTCGCCTGCGATATCCGCATCGCCGCCCGATCGGCGTTCGTCAGCACCGGCTACGCCAAGATCGGCCTTTCCGGCGACTACGGCATTTCCTGGCTGCTCACTCGGACCATCGGCTCCTCGCGGGCACGCGAACTGATGTTCACCGCCGAGCGCGTCGATGCCGAACGCTGCGAGCGCATCGGCCTGGTGAACCGGGTCGTCGACGACGCCAAGCTGCAGGACGAAGCCTTCGCCTACGCGAAGTCGCTGGCCGAAGGACCGGGCGTCGCGATGCGCAGCATGAAGGACAATCTCGACGACGCTCTGCACATCGACTACCCGACCGCGCTCCATCGCGAGGCCGAGCGCCTGGTCTCCGCCTCGCGCACCGCCGATCACAAGGAAGCGGTGCAGGCGTTCGTGGAGAAGCGGAAGCCGGTGTTCAAGGGCAAGTGACGCGCCGTTAGACGCGCACTGCCATCTTGCCCTTGTTGCGGCCTTCGAACAGACCGATCAGCGCCTCGGGCGCCTTCTCGAGGCCGTCGACGACATCGACGACGGCCTTGATCTTGCCGTCGGCGACCCAGCGGGCGAGTCGCGTCTCGGCTTCGGCGCGCCGGTCGTAGAAGTCCATCACGATGAAGCCTTCCATGCGCAGCCGCTTGGTTACGACCAGGCCTGGCACGGCCATGGGACCCGGCCCCGGCTTCTCGACGTCGTACTGCGAGACGTTGCCGCAGCAGGCGATGCGGCCGCGCAGGTTCATCAGCGACAATGCCGCGTCGAGCACCGGCCCGCCGGTATTGTCGAAGTAGACGTCGATGCCGTCGGGACAAGCTGCCGCCAATGCACGGCGCACGCCGCCGGCCTTGTAATCGACGGCGGCATCGAAGCCGAGGTCGCGCACGATCCAGTCGCACTTGTCTTGGCCACCCGCGGTGCCGACGACTCGGCAGCCCACGAGCTTGGCGATCTGGCCGACCATCGTGCCGACGGCGCCGGCCGCGGCCGAAACCAGCACGGTGTCGCCCGGCTTGGGCCGGCCCACTTCTAAAAGGCCGAAATAGGCCGTGAGGCCGGTGACGCTGAGCGGCCCGATCAGCATCTCCAGCGGCGCCTTGACCGTGCGCTTGGTCAACCGCCGCGCCGGCCGCACGGCGTAGTCCTGCCAGCCCCAGTCGCCTTCGACGATGTCGCCCTTGCCGAACTCCGCGGCATTGGACTCAACGACCTCACCGATGGTGAAGCCGTTCATCACCTGCCCCGGTTCCAGCGCGTCGCGATAGGTCTTGCCCATCATCCAGGCGCGGTTGGCGGGATCGAGCGACAGCATGCGCGTGCGCACCAGCACTTCGCCCGAGCGCGGGCTGGGAATGGCCGTCTCGGTCCACTGGAAGGTGTCCTTGCCGATCTTGCCGGCCGGCTGCTTGGCGTAGAGCCACTGGCGGTTCATGGGTTCCTCTCCCGAGCATCAGTCCTTGTAGTTCGCGGCGCGCTTCTGCAGGTTGGACATGATGGCCTCGACCTGGTTGGGCGAGCCGATCAGCTTCTGCTGCTCAACCGACTCCATCATCAGACCCGCCGCAGCATCGACGGCGACCGCGGCATTCAACAGCCGCTTGTTGGCCCGGATCGCGTCGGGGCTCTTGGAAGCGATCTCCTTTGCGGCCTCCAGTGCCGCCGCCCGCGGATCGTCCACGACGCGCGTCACGAAGCCCATCTGCTGCGCCTCGACTCCGTTGAAGATGCGGCCGGTATAGGTGAGTTCGCGCACCACATCCTCGCGTGCGAGGTGGCGCATGAGCTGCGTGCCGGCGAGATCGGGCACCAGGCCCCACTTGATTTCCATCACGGAGAACCGCGCATCCGGGGTGGCGTAGCGGATGTCCGGTCCCAGGGCGATCTGGAAGCCGCCACCGAAGGCCACGCCATGCACCGCCGCGATCACCGGCACCGGCAGCTCGCGCCACAGCCAGGCGCATTGCTGCGGCCGGTTGGCGATGCCGTGGGTGCGCTTGGCGAGGTCGCGCACGCCCGGCACGCCGTCCTGCTTCATAGCGGCGAAGCTGCCCATGTCGAGACCGGCGCAGAAGGCCTTTCCTTCGCCCGACAAGACCACGCAGCGTAGCCCCTCCATTGTCGCAAGCTTGGCCCCGGCCTCGATGATGCCCTCAAACATCGCGTTATCCAGCGCGTTCATCTTGTCGGCACGGATCAGGCGGACGTCGGCGACACCGTCCTTCAGGTCGATCGAGACGCGGTCTTTCATTTTTCACTCTCCGATTTGAGCCATTCGCGCAGACGGCGCTTCACTTCCTCAGGTTCGAGTCTCTTGGGCGGCGCGAGGCTGCCGTCCCCTTGCTTGGGCCACATCAACACGGCGATGCCGCGCTGCACGTCGGCATAGCTGCAATCGTCGGGCAGCCGGTCGAGCAGCGCCCGCACCTCTGCCTTCACATCGACTTTCTTCTCTTCGCTCATCGCGTCGCCATCAGCCAGACTCCCTGCGCCACGTAAACCGCCCCGAGCCCCAGGATGACGCGGCGGGTCCAATGATAGAACTGCCGGTCCGACATGCGATCGAGAAAACTGCGCGACAGGGTCGTGCCCAGGATGGCGAAGCAGGCGGCATAGCCCATCACCAGCCACTGCTCGGGGTCCCGACCCGCCGGCCCTTCGATCACCATGGCAAAATAGGTGACTTTGGTGAGATGGCCCAGCACCTGCGCCGCGGCCTTGGTGGCGACATTGACCTGCCGAGACATGCCGGTGCGTACATAGAAGATGTCGAGCAGCGGACCGGTCACGCCCGACACGAGCTGGATGGCGCCGCCGATGGCGCCCGCCACGAAAGCCTGGCCGCCCCGCTCGATGTTGGGAGCGATGCGCTGTGGCACAGCCAAGGCGATGAACGGCATCAGACCGACGGCCATCAGCACCAGTGCCTTGTCGGGTACGAAATCAAAGAAGGAAAAGACGATCAGCGACGCCGCGGCGCCGGCGCCGAACTGCAGGACGACACTCCACTTCACATGATGGCGCCACAGCCAGGCGCGCCAGCTGTTGGCCGCAATCTGGATGACGCCGTGGAACACCATGGCGACCGGCACCGGCAGGAACAGCAATAGGAAGCCGATCAACAGCATCCCGCCCGCCATGCCGAAGATCCCGGAAATGAACGAGGTCACGACGGCCACGACCGCCAGAGCGGCCAGGACGGGAAGAGTGAACATCGCTGTGCGGCGTAGCGCACGTGGCAGAAGGTGTCGAGGACCGGATAAGGTCGACGCCATGTCCGACACCGATCTCCTGTTCACCCCGGCCGCGAAAGCCGCCGCCCTCATCCGCGACCGCAAACTTTCGCCCGTCGAATATGTCGACGTCGTCCTGAAAGCGATCGACCGCGCCCAGCCCAAGCTCAACTGCTTTCGCGTGGTGATGGCCGAGGAGGCTCGACGCGACGCGAAGAAGGCCGAGGAAGCCGTCGCGCGCGGCGAGAAGCTCGGACCGCTGCACGGCATTCCGGTAAGCATCAAGGACCTGGTCGACGTCAAAGGCGTGCACACCCGCCATGGCTCGGCGATCTTCGAGGACAATGTCGCCCAGGCCGACGATGTGCTGGTGCAGCGTCTGCGCGCCGCCGGCGCCATCGTGGTCGGCAAGGCCACGACGCCGGAGTTCGGCGTGAAGGGCTTGACCGACGGTCCCTCCTTCGGCGTCACGCGCAACCCCTGGAACCTCGACCGCACGCCGGGCGGCTCCAGCGGCGGCGGCGCGGCGGCCGTCGCGGCCGGCCTCGGTCCGATCTCGCTCGGCACCGATGGCGCGGGCTCGATCCGCGGCCCCGCCTCGTGCAGCGGCCTCGTGGGCCTGAAGCCGACGCTGGGCGCCGTGCCGGCCGACACGACGCGCGATGCATTCGGCAACAATGTCTTTGCCGGGCCGCTTTCGCGCACGATCACCGATGCCGCGATCATGCATTCCGTGCTGGTCGGCCCCAGCGACAAGGACCCGTGGTCGCTCTCCGGTCCGTCGCAGCAGCCGCTGTCGCCCAAACTCGCCGGCCGCGATCTCTCCAGTGTCCGCATCGGCTACATCGAACTCACGGCCAATCCGCGGATCGCCGCCGACGTGCGCGCCAACACGCGCGCCTCGCTCGCGGCCTGGGAAGCGATGGGCGCGATGGTCGAGGAAGTCACCGAAAAGATCGACTGGATCGAATACGAAGGCCGCGTGCTCTATCAGGCGAACTTCGCCGTGTTCTGTGCGCAGTATCTGCCCAAGTGGCAGAACCAGATGGACCCGGTGACGCTGGCGTTCATGGATCGCGGTGCCAAGTTTAGCCTGGCCGACTTCCGCAACGCCCAGTTCGCGCGCACGGCCCTGTTCCGCAAGATCCAGTCGCTGCTGGCGCGCTACGACTTCCTGGTGACGCCGACCAACGCGCGCACCGCCCTCGATGTGACGCACGACGCCGCCAACGACGAAGTCGTCATCGACGGCGTGAAGTGCGGCATCACCCGCCAGGGCTGGACCTCCTACCAGTACCCCTTCAACCTCACCGGCCATCCTGCGCTGGCCCTGCCTTCGGGCTTCGGCACCGACGGGCTGCCGACCTCGGTTCAGATCGTCGGCAGGTGGGGTGCGGAGACCGATGTGCTGCGGCTCGGGGCGCTGCTCGAAGACGCGCAACCCTGGGCGCAGCACAGGCCATCGATCTGATCTCCGGTCACTGGTGGGATAGCCGCGACCTCCATCGGTCTTTGCGCCATCGTGAGCCTTCTTCTAGGCTCGGCGCAAAGAAACCGGGAGGAAACTCATGCGTCTGGCCGCAATCGCTTTAGCCCTGTTTGGCCTGGTCGCCGGCTCCATGCCGGCCCACGCCCAAGGCTCCGACAAGCCCATCAAGATCATGGCGCCCTATGCACCGGGCGGAAACATCGACGTCACGGCGCGCATCATCGCCGACAAGCTGCGCGACGTGCTGGGCGTCACGGTGCTCGTCGAGAACAAGGCCGGCGCCAGCGGCATGATCGGCAGCGACATCGTTGCCCGCTCCGCGCCCGACGGCACGACCCTGCTGGTCTCGGCAAATTCCCTGGTCGCGGTGCCTGCGATCTACGGCAACGCGCCCTACGACTGGCGCACGGCTTTCACGCCGATCAGCCACATCCAGCGCGTGCCGGCCGTCCTGGTGGTGACGCCCAGTTCGCCGATCAAGACCATGGCTGATTTCGTCGCCCTGGGCCGCGACGGCAAGTTCGCCGTGGCCGACTCAGGCGTCGGCACGACCAACCATCTCGCCATCGAGCTGATCGGCGAGGCGACCGGCAGCAAGTACACGATCGTGCACTACAAGGGCAGCGGCGCGGCCTCGCTGGACGTGATCGCGGGCCAGGTCACGGCCCAGGTCGACCAGCTCAACGCCGCCATCGGCCATATCAAGGCCGGCAAGCTGCGCGCCATCGCCGTGTCGTCCGATAAGCGCGTACCGCAGCTTCCCGACGTGCCGACCATGAAGGAAAGCGGCGTGAAGGGTCTCGAAAACTTCACCTTCTCCACCTTCACCGGCCTGTTCGGTCCGGCCAAGATGCCGCCCGAGGTCGTAGCGAAGCTCAACAACGCGATGGTCAAGGTGCTGAAGGATCCGGCCGTCGTACAACGTTTCGCCGAGCTCACGGCCGAAGCCTACCCCACCACGCCGCAGGAAACCGCGGCCATGTTCGATGCCGAAGACAAGACCGTCGTGCCTCTGATCAAGAAGCTCGGCATCAAACCGGAGTAATCCAAAACAATGACCTGGCTCCCCCCTGCCGTCGCGCCCGTCGTCCTGTTGTTGATCTCCAACGTCTTCATGACGTTTGCCTGGTACGGGCACCTGAAGTTCACCGACAGGCCCTTGTGGCTGGTGGTGGTGGCGAGCTGGGGCATCGCCTTCGTCGAATATTGCTTCGCCGTGCCGGCCAATCGCTGGGGGCACGCGGCCTATTCGGCCGCCGAGCTGAAGACCATGCAGGAGGTGATTACGCTCAGCGTATTCGCCGTCTTCTCGGTGCTCTATCTCGGCGAACGATTCACACTCAACCACATGGTGGGCTTCGCGCTGATCTGCGCCGGCGCCTTCTTCGTCTTCAAAGGCCCGCTGCCGACATGAGAGGATGATCGCGCCTCCTCCTGCGTAAACCGTTTCGGACAACAACGATGGTGATGATGCGGAGATGATGAGGATCGGGCGACGAACAGAGATGGCGGTGCTGGCTGCCATCCTCGTACTCGCGGCGATCCTCCGGCTGTGGCGGCTCGAAACCAACGGTTGCGGCAACGAATATTACGCTGCCGGCGTGCGCAGCATGCTGCAGGGGCTGCATCTCTTCTTCTACAACACCTTCGACCCGGCCGGCCTCGTCTCCCTCGACAAGCCGCCGCTCGCCTTCTGGATTCAGACCATCTCGGCGCGGCTGCTGGGCTATGGCGGCTGGGCGATCCACCTGCCGCAAGCCTTGGCTGGAATCGCCTCGGTGGCCCTCCTCTATGCGCTGGTGCGCCGCTTCGGTCGAACCGCCGCTTTTCTTGCCGCTCTTCTGCTCGCCCTCACGCCCATCGCCGTTGCAACGGACCGGTCGAACAATACCGATTCGTGGCTGGTACTCTTTTTGCTGCTGGCGGCATGGCTCGCCTTGCGTGGCCGCGGCCTCTCCTTCGTCTTCGCCATGGCGGCACTTGGCCTGGCCTTCAACGTCAAGATGCTGGCGGCACTGATCTGCGGCCCTGCGCTCCTGGTCGGTTGGTGGCTCGACAGTGAACTCAATTGGCGACAGCGGCTGGGCTGGCTGGCAGCCGGCGCCGCCACTTTCGCCGTCGTCGCGCTGTCGTGGGCCGCTATCTTCGACCTGACGCCGCCGGAACACCGGCCGGTCGCCGGCAGCAGCAAGAGCAATTCGATGCTCGAGCTGATCGTCCGGCATAATGGGCTCGAACGCTTTGTACGCACCGCCCCCGACAAGCCCGAGGCCGCACAGCCTCGACGCTTCTTGGCCTACGATGCCGTCCCGACCGGGCCCTTGCGCCTTGCGGAGCCTATGCTCGCCGGCCAGTTCGCCTGGGCGCTGCCGCTTGCCATCCTGGGCGCCGTCCTCGCGTGGCGCCGCCGGCCCGCGGCCATTGCGCTCTGGTCGGTCTGGGCGCTGACCTACGGCATCGTCTACAGCGCCGCCGGCGGCATCTTTCACATCTACTATCTCATCGCCCTGGCACCGCCCCTTGCCGCTCTTGCCGGTGTCGGCTGCTACGAGCTGTGGCGCCGTGGACCACGCTTTCTCGCCCTGGGTCTGGCGGCGACCGCACTCTGGCAGGGTTACATCACCGGCGGAACGTTGGGCTGGCTCAGCCCGTGGATGGGCTTTCCCGCCGTGGCGCTGCTCGCCGCCGCCGGGACTCTCTTCCGAGGCAAGCGGCCACCAGCGGTCATCGGCGGCATCGCCCTGTCGATCCTCCCGGTTTTCTGGGCGCTCAGTCCGATCTTCTCGCCGGGCAATCTCGCTTTGCCCTCGGCCAGCCTGCCGCGCTGGCTCGGCAGCGACGATGGCCGCGGCCCGATTCTGTCGCGCACCTACCGTTCGCTGACCGACGATCCCAAACTGATCACCTTCCTGAAGGAGCATCGCGGCTCTGCGCGCTTCCTTGCCGCCACGCCGACGGCTCTATTGGCAGCGCCTCTCATCATCCGCACCGGCGAGCCAGTACTCCCCTTCGGCGGTTATCTCGGCAACGACCCGATCATGAGCGTCGAGGCATTCGCGGCCCGCGTCCAGCGCGGCGAGGTGCGGTACGTTCTGTTGGGCACGGCGCGATGGCCCGCCGATTTCGAAGCGTGGGTGATCGGGAACGGCAAGCCTGTCGACGTGGCCCTATGGCGTTCGCTGCCGCCAGAGCCACGCCGTCTGCTAACGCTTTACGATCTGGCGCCGCCGCAACAGCAACGCCCGCGTTAGTCGGCCGCCTTCGCCGCGGCTGCCGCCGCCAGGATCGCCTGCTTTGCCGTCTCGCCGGCACGGCGGTTGCGGCGCTTGATCCACCACATCAGGAAGCCCGTAACGGCGAAAACCGGGATGATTACCCCCGACACGAACACCAGGAACTTGTAGATCCCGCCAAGGCCGATGCCGTAGTGCAGCCCTCGCTGCCAGGCCACGATGGTCTCGCCCGTCGACATGGTCTTCGGATCAAAGACGTCGATCACGGCCTTGCGATAGGGATCGATGATCACCGTGATGACTGGCGCACCTGTTTCATGGCCCGGCCGGATGAAGCCGATACGCATTGCCTGATCGGGCCGAATCGACAGGAACGCATTCAGGAAGCGTGCATCGGGCACGCGCGTCCTGGCGAGCTCGACCGCCTCGTTGACGCCCATCGGCGGCGTGCCGCGCATCGGCTCGACCCGCGCCTGGAACATCGCAGCGCGCATGTCGCGGCCCGGCCAGATGCTGTTCACGGCGGCCGAAATCTGCTGCGGGAAAGCGAGATAGACGCCGGTGAAGTTCACCAGCATGAAGATCGCCAGGCTCCAGATGCCGACGGCACCGTGCAGCTCGCGGTTGAGGCGCAGGCCTTTGGCCTTGCGGCGCACCACAAAGGCGGCCTTCCACTGACCCGGCCTCGGCCACCAGAGATAGAGGCCGGAGCAGCCCAGCACGAGCAGCGCCACGCCCAGCCAGCCGACCAGCTCACGGCCCAACCCACCGGGAATGAAGAGATGGCCGTGCAGGTCGTGGAAGAAGCGCACCCAGCCGGTCATCGCCTGCTGCGTCTCGACGATCTGCAGCGACACCGGATCGATCAGGATCTGGAGGCTGCCCGCGAACGGGCTCTGCGTCGGGACGCGACCCTGCGCCTGCCCATCCTGCTGCTGGCGACCGCCTTGTTGACCACGGAACTGCGAACGTTCATTCGCCATGCCGGGACGCGACAGCCGAACGGCCGCCGGTTCGCCAAGCTCCGCCGGCCAGCGCACGGCAATCGGGATGCGGCCGGGATCGGTGGTCGCGGCCCTCGCCGCTTCGATCAGTTCGGCCGGCGAGCGCCACTCGCCGACCGTCCTGGCGTCGGGCTCGCCCTGCCCCAGAAGGTGTTCGATGTCGTGCGCGTAAACCAGCACAGCGCCCGTCACGCCCATCATGACGAGCGGCAACAGCAGGATCAGGCCGATCCAGAGGTGAAGCTGCAGCAGCCAGTAGCGCACAGTACGGCGCTGCGGTTTGGGGCCGGCCGCCATCGCCTAGGCCGCCCCCAGCGCGCGCGAGACCTGATAAGTCACCAGCGCGGCGACGTAGGCCAGCGCCAGCATGTAGAAGAACGTGACCCACATCCACGTCCAGCCGCCGGTCTCGCGGCGGATCACGGCCAGGGTCGAGGCGCATTGTGGCGCGAACACGTACCAGGCGAGGAAGGCGAGCGCCGTGGCGAGGCTCCACTGACTGCTCAATGCCTGGCCGATTTGCGCTGCAGCCTCCTCGCCGCCGCTGATGGCGTAGATGGTGCCCAGCGAGCCGACGGCCACCTCGCGTGCCGCCATGCCGGGAATGAGAGCGACGTTGATCTGCCAGTTGAAGCCGAGCGGCGCGGTGAGCGGCTGAATCGCCGAGCCGATCATCGCGGCGAAGCTGTAGTCGATGGCGGGATCGGTCGCGCCTGCCGGCGGCTGCGGAAAGGAAGCGAGCAGCCAGATCAGGATCATCATCGCGAGGATGGTGGTGCCGGCGCGCTTGAGAAAGGCCATGGCCCGCGTCCACAAGCCGATGGCGAGACTCCTCGCCCGCGGCATCTTGTAGTCGGGCAGTTCGAGCATGAACGGCTCGCCCGGCTGTCCCTGCCAGACCAGGCGCTTGACCACGAACGACACGGCGAGCGCGCCCGCAATGCCGATGGCGTAGAGCCCGAACATCACCAGCCCCTGCAGGCCGACGAAGCCCCAGACCTCGCGGGCGGGAATGAAGGCGCCGATGATCAGCGTGTAGACCGGAATGCGGGCGGAGCAGGTCATCAACGGCGCCACCAGGATCGTCGTCAGCCGGTCCCGACGGTCGTCGATCACGCGCGTCGACATGATGCCCGGAATGGCACAGGCGAAGGACGAAAGCAGAGGGATGAAGGCGCGCCCATGCAGGCCGGCGCCGCCCATGATGCGATCCATCAGGAACGCCGCACGCGCCATGTAGCCCAGGTCCTCGAGCACGAGGATGAAGAAGAAGAGGATCACGATCTGCGGCAGGAACACGATCACCGCGCCGACGCCGCCGATCAGACCGTCCTTCAGGAAGCTTCGCGCCAACTCCGGCAGCGGCAGTCCCTCGACAAGGCTGCCGAGCCACTGGAAGCCCGCCTCGATGGCCTCCATGCCGGGCTCGGCCCAGGCGAACACGGCCTGAAACATCACGAAAAGGATGGCGAGCAGGATGATCAGCCCGGCGACCGGATGCAGGAGAACCTTGTCGACTCGGCTGGTAAGACTGTCAGGGTCGCCCGGTCCGCGCACGACCGCCGCGAGGATGCGGTCGGCTTCGCGCTGGGCGCCGCGCAGAGCACCGGCATCCGGCGCCCGCCACTCGGATATCCCGGTGACTTGCTGCTTTGCAATCTGACGGTCGATCTCTGCCAGGAGGGCATCGGTTCCGCCGCGGCGCACCGCGACCGAGCTCACCACCGGCACGCCCATCTCGCGCGACAGGCGGTCGACGTCGATCTCGACGCCGCGGCGGCGCGCGATGTCCATCATGTTGAGCGACAGCATGACGGGACGGCCGACCTGCTTCAGCTCGAGCGCCAGCCGGAGCGCCAGTCGAAGGTTGGAGGCATCACCGACGCAGACGATCAGATCGGGCGTCACGTCCTTCTGCGCGTGCCCCAGCACGACGTCGCGCGTGATCTCTTCGTCCGGCGAGCGGGCACGCAGCGAATAGGTGCCGGGCAGATCGACGATGCGCACGGTCCGGCCGGCCGGCGTCACGAGCGGCCCGACCTTCTTCTCGACCGTCACGCCAGGATAGTTGGCGACCTTCTGGCGACTGCCCGTAAGAGCATTGAACAGCGCCGTCTTGCCGCAATTGGGATTGCCGACCAGAGCGATGACGGGCGACGGAAGCGCAGGCGAAGCATCGGACACGGCTTAGGCCTCCGTACTCACGAGAATCGCCATTGCCTCGCGACGGCGCAGCCCGATGGTCGTGTTGGCGATACGCACGGCGATGGGATCGCCGCCGAACAAGCCCTGATGTAGGAGCTCGACATTGGCGCCTTCGACGAAGCCCAGCTCGATCAGACGACGTTCGAGTTCGCCCGCCGGCAGGCCTGCGCCGCCGCGTTCTGTATCGATTGCATGTATGCGGCCGCGAAAGCCCACGCGGGCCGCGCCAAGTGCTATGGTTGGACGGGTGTTCATTGCGAGTAAGTCGTAATAGCACCGAAGAAGTTGGCTCGCTAGCGTGAGGTAGTAGAAGAATGGCAAACATCGTTCTGGCGCATGGCGCCTGGTCGGCAGCATGGGCATGGAAGAAGATGCGCCCTCTTTTCCGCGCCGCCGGGCATGAGTTCTTTTCGCCGACCTACACCGGCCTTGGCGCCCGTGCCCACCTCGCTGCGCCTGCGGTCGACCTGTCGACGCACGTCCAGGACGTCGTCGGCGTCCTCGAATTCGAGGACCTGAAGGATGTGGTCCTGATCGGCCACTCCTATGGCGGCATGGTCGCGACCGGGGTCGTCGACAAGGCACGCAGCCGTATTGCACGCGTTGTGTATCTGGATGCGTTCGTACCGAAGGACGGCCAGAGCCTGTTCGACCTGGTCGGTCCCAAGGCCGAGGGCAACATGCGCAAGGGCGCCGAGAAGGACGGCGACGGCTGGAAACTTCCCGTCAATCCGATGCCGCCCGACACCGCTCCCGAGGATGTCGCCTGGGCAAGCCCGCGCCGGCGGCCGCAGCCGATCAAGACCTTCGAGCAGAGGATCAAGCTCGAATCGACAGAGGCACCGCCGCCGCGCCACTTCATCTATGCCAAGCGTAACATGCCGGGCGACGCGTTCCGCCAGTTCGCCGACCGCGCCCGCAGCGAGGCCGGCTGGACCTGCGACGAGATGGACGCCAGCCACAATCCGCACATCACCTGCCCCCAGGAACTGATGGCGCTGCTGACCAAGATCATGGCGTCTGCGTAAGGAGACCGTTACATGAGCGCCGATCTCGCCTACTCGATCCTGCGCCAGCTCGGACGCGAGAAGCGTAGCGACGATCGGCTCTCGATCACCGGCAGGGACGATCCGATATTCGTCACGCCCTGGCGGATCGGCCAGGCGGGATCGGCCGCGCTCGGCGCGGTCGGCCTTGCCGTCTCCGATCTCTGGAGACTGCGGACCGGCGTACCTCAGTCGGTAAGTATCGACACGCACGCCGCTGCGGCGTCGCTGCGTTCCAACACCTATGTGCTGCGCAACGGCGAGAAGCCCGTGTCGTGGGACCCGCTCACCGGCCACTATCCGACGCGCGACGGGCGGCACATGTTCATCCACACCAACCATCCGCATCACCGCGCGGGCGCGCTGCGCATCGCCGGCGCCAAAGCGGAGACGCGCGAGGCGTTGGCCGAAGCCGTCGCCACTTGGGACGGCCAGGCCATCGAAGAAGCCATAGCCGCGGGCGGCTGTGTCGGCGGCCTGACGCGCAGCCGCGAGGAATGGAACGCCCATCCGCATGGCATCGCGATTTCCAGGCTGCCGTTGATCGATATCGTGAAGATCGGCGACGCGCCGGCGCGGCCCTTGCCTAAAGGCGATCGCCCTCTTTCCGGCGTGCGCGCCTTCGATCTCACGCGCGTGCTGGCGGGCCCGACCAGCGGTCGCGTGCTGGCGGAGAATGGCGCCGATGTGCTGCATGTAGCGGCGCCTCACCTGCCCTACCAGTCCGAACTGCTGATGGATACCGGCCACGGCAAGCGCTGCACCTGGATCGACCTCCTCACACCGGCCGGCGTCGAGACCATGAAGAGGCTCCTCGGCGAGGCCGACATCTTCACACAGGGCTATCGGCCCGGCACGCTGGCCAGCCGCGGCTTTTCGCCCGAGCAGGTCGCCGCGCTCCGGCCCGGCATCGTCTGCGTCAGCCTCTGCGCCTATGGCCACCAAGGCCCGTGGGCATCGCGGCGCGGCTTCGACTCGATCGTACAGAACGTCACGGGCCTCGCCGCCACGCAGGGTTCGCTCGACAAGCCGCGCAACATGCCGGTGCAGGCGCTCGACTATATCGCCGGCTATCTCGCCGCCCTGGGCGCCATGATCGCGCTGGCGCGCCGGGTCGAGCAGGGCGGCTCTTGGCTGGTGCGCGTATCGCTGGTCCAGGTCGCCCATTGGCTCGCGACCCTCGGCACCGTCGATGCCGCGAAGGGGATCGCCGAACTTCCCGAGGGCGAGCTCTCGCCGCTCCTCACCGAAAGCGTCGGCCCGTTCGGCCGGTTGCGCCACCTGAAGCCGGTCGTCCGGCTCGGCACGACACCCGCCTACTTCGCAAGACCTGCCGAGCCGCTCGGCGCCTCGCCGGCGCAATGGGCGTAGCCGAGATCAGGGACGACGGAGGACACTGTAGCCGGCGGAATCGGAATCCCCCGAAATTTCGGCTCCGTACTCCGCGACCGACTCAATCGCGCGCTCGGCAAAGCAGGCGAGGAATTTAACCGCGGCCGTGGGCGTCGGCACGGTGCCGTTCCATCCGACACGCAACGAGAATGAAATTGCCAAGGAACGCCCGGACGCATTCCGATTGTATCGACTTCCCTATTTCTCCCGGCGGCCAGGACTCTTCACTTTGAAACCGCCATTCGAGTCTGTATTGCAGCTCGAACCTCTGACGTTCCGAGCGTCGCCGAGATAGTGGAAGTGCTCATGTCCGACATTCTCAAGACGGAAGCCCAACTCGAAGCGATCTACGGCAAACCAGCCGAAGCGGCGACCGTCAAAGAAGTGAATTGGATCACGCCGCACTACCGCGCCTATATCGAGGCCGCGCCCTATGCGGCGCTGGCGACCTCCGGACCGGAAGGGCTCGACTGCTCGCCGCGCGGCGACAAACCAGGCTTCGTGCGCGTGCACGACGAGAAGACGCTGATGCTGCCCGACCGGCGCGGCAACAATCGCATCGACTCGCTGCGCAACATCGTGCGGGACCCCAGGGTGGCGCTCCTGTTCATGATCCCGGGCATCGGCAACACGCTGCGTGTGAACGGCCGCGCCCATCTCAGCGTCGAGCCCGGCCTGCTCGAATCCTTCGCGGTTGAGGAAAAGGCGCCGCGTTCCGTGACCGTCATCGAAGTTGGGGCCATCTATTTCCAATGCGCCCGCGCGCTGGTGCGGTCCGAGCTCTGGAATCCCGAACGCCATATCGACCCCAAGTCGCTGCCCAGCGCCGGCCAGATCCTGGCGGCGCTCAGCGAGGACAGGGTCGGTGGCGAGAAGTACGATCGTGAATGGCCGGGCCGGGCTGCGGCCACGATGTGGTGATTCGCGAACGCCAACCGGCCGACGACGAAGCCATCCGTCGACTGAACGACGCGGCCTTCGGCGGCCCGCTCGAAGCGAAGATCGTCAGGGAGCTACGCAAGGCGAGACTGGCCGTCATCGAACTCGTCGCTGTCGAAGAGGGCGAGATCGTGGGTCATATCCTCTTCAGTGCACTCAAGGTTACCTTCGGCGAAGAAATCATGCCCACGCTCGCGCTGGCACCGATGGCCGTCCTTCCCGGCCGGCAACGCCAGGGCATTGGCAGCGACCTCGTTCGCCATGGCCTCGCCCTCGCCCGTCAGCGCGAATGGTGGGCGGTGATCGTACTCGGCCATCCCGATTACTATCCACGCTTCGGCTTCTCCGCGGCGCTCGCCAACCCCCTCGCCGCGCCGTACACCGGCGAGGCCTTCATGGCACTCGAACTGGTGCCCGGCGCGCTCTCCGGCGCAGGCGGACGGGTCGTCTACCCGCCGGCTTTCGACGTCGCCGTCTAGGCCGCCGCGACAGCGGCAGTCCGGGCGATGGGCTTCGCCTCGAGAGCATCAATGAAACGCCGGCAATAGACCTCCGCCGTCGTACGCATCACCTTCTCCTTCAGAGCGAGATGTCGTTCCCTCCGCTCCTGCAGCGGCATGATGAGCGCCATGTTCATCGCATCGGCAATGGCATCCGGATCGAACGGATTGACGATCAGCGCCTCGCTGAGTTCCTGCGCCGCACCGGCGAACTGCGAAAGCACCAACACACCCGGATCGTCGTCCGACTGAGCCGCGACGAACTCCTTGGCGACAAGGTTCATACCGTCGCGCAATGGCGTCACGACGCCGATGCGGCCGATGCGATAGAGCCCCGCCAACGTGGTACGTGGAGCGGCGCGGGTAGAGTAGCGCAGCGGTGTCCAGTCGAAATCCGAATGCCGGCCGTTGATTCGACCTGCCAGCCTATCGAGTTCGACGCGCAGCTTGCGATACTCGTCGACCTCCTCGCGCGAGCGCGGACAAATTTGCAGGAAGTGGATCTGGCGCTTGTGCTCCGGATGCTTCTCAAGTAGCCGTCCGAATGCCTCGAAGCGGTGCGGAAGCCCCTTGGAATAGTCCATGCGATCGACGCCGATGGCCAAGGCGCGGCCCGACAGGCTGCCGGCAACCCGTTGCACCAGCTTCTCGCCGGCGGCGCGTTCGGCATCCTGGGCGAAGCTCGCGGCATCGATACCGATCGGATCGGCAAAGGCGCGCAAGCGGCGGCCGTTGAGCCGGATCCATTCCCCCTCGACGGCCGCTCCCAGCATGCGCTGCGCACAGTCGCGGAAGTCGCGCGCATGTTCCTCGGTCTGGAAGCCGACGAGATCGTAGGCGCAGAGATCCGCCACCAGCTCGCGCGCCACCGGCATCGCCTCCAGCATCGACGGCGGCACGAATGGTACATGCAGGAAGAATCCCAGCCGGCCATGGAAGCCCTGCTCGCGCAACAGGCGGGCGAAGGGAATCAGATGATAGTCGTGCGCCCACACCGTATCGTCCGGCTGCAGGACAGACCCCAGTGACGTCGCGAAGGCGCGATTGACGGCGAGATAACCCTCATAGTCCTCGCGACGGAAATGCATCAGGCCCAGCCGGAAATGCAGTAATGGCCACAACGCGCCGTTGGCGAAGCCGACATAGAAGCCGCGATGTGCCTCGGCCGTGAGGTCGACGGTGGCATAGGTCACACCGCGCGCCTCAACGATCGCCGGCTGCAGCGATGGATCGGTCGAAAGCCGCCCGCTCCAGCCGAACCACATCGTGCCAGGCGTCAGCAGATCGCGCAGGGCGACGGCGAGGCCGCCAGCCGTGGCGCCCCGAGCCTTGGGAATGGGAACACGATTGGAGACGATTACGAGGCGTGCCATAGGCCCTCCTCCCAGCTCCTCGAGAGCCGCATTGCCGACAGTATCAGCCCGACCTGCGAGTAGGTCTGCGGGAAGTTGCCCCAAAGCTCGCCGGTCCGCGGGTCGACATCCTCGGAGAGAAGCCCGACATGATTGCGTCGAGCCAAAAGATTGTTGAACAGTTCGAGTGCCTCCTCGCGTCGGCCAACGCTTGCCAGCGCATCGATGTACCAGAAGGTACAAAGCAAGAAGGCATTGGACGGTTGACCGAAATCGTCGGCCTCGATGTAACGCATCAAAAAGCCGTTCCGCATCAGCTTGCGGCTCACCATGTCGAGCGTGGCGTGGAAGCGCGGATCGTCGGAACTCACCAGGCCGATCTCGGGAAATACCAGGCTCGAAGCATCGGCCATGTCGCGATCGAGTACGCCCGACAACCAGCCTTCCTGTGTCGTGGCGCGCTGCAGAATCTCCTGGCGCAGCACCCCCGCCTTGGCGAGCCATTCACGCGACTCAGCATCGAGCCCGACGCGACGGGCGATCAGGCCGAGGCGATGCTGGGCAGCCCAGCACATCGCCGCCGAGAACGTGTGCACCTCCTCGCGTTCGCGATACTCCCAAAGGCCCGCATCGGGCGTCAGCGCGGCGCGATGGGCCTCGTTGCCGACCGCGCAGAGCTTGCGATAAAGCTCGACATCGCCCTGACGGGGCAGGCGCTCGTCCCAGAACATCTGCGCTGCTGTCAGTACCATCGAGCCATAGACGTCGTTCTGCTTCTGGCCCACCGCGGCATTGCCGATGCGTACCGGCCCGTAGTTTCGGTAGCCAGGCAACGTCTTGACCAGCCGCTCCGCAGTGTCCGTGCCGGGCGCGATCGGGAACAGGGGCGCTACGTTGTGCACCTCGCCGCGTGTGCTACCGGCTTCGACCACGTCGATGATGAAGCGCACATAACTTTCCATGGTGCGCGTCGCCGAAAGCCGGTTGAGGGCCGTCACGGTGAAGAAGGCGTCGCGCAACCACGTGAAGCGATAGTCCCAGTTGCGCACCGTGCCGGCCGCCTCGGGCACCGAGGTGGTGAGCGCTGCCAGCACCGCGCCAGTATCCTCGTAGCTGCAGAGCTTCAGGGTGATCGCCGCGCGGATCACGGCGACCTGCCAGTCGAACGGAATATTGAGATCGCGCACCCAGCCCTGCCAGTAGACCTCGGTCTCGCTGAGGAAGGAACGCGACAACGCATCGACATTGTCGGTGATGCTTTCGTCGGCGCCGACGATCAGGGTCATCGGCCGATCGAGCGAGAACTCCGTCTCGTGGAGGACGTAGTTCAGCGACGCATCGGTCGTGAGGCGTTGCACCGCCGTGTCGCCATAGTAGCGAATGTGATTGCTGCCGACCGTGACCTGCGCCTTCTGCGCGCCATAAGCGAAGCTCGGCCGCAGGCGCAGGGTGACGCGCGGCCGCCCCGCCACCGGTTCGAGGCGCCGGATGAGCATGGGCGGTCGAAACATGCGCCCGAAGCGACGGAAGCGTGGCGCGAAGTCCAGGATGCGCATCGAGCCGCCGGCCCCGTCGATGGTCGTCTCCAGGATCGCCGTGTTGGGTACATAACGCTGACGGCTCTCCTTGGCGCCTTCGACGACGGCGTCCATGAAGCCGGTTTGCGGATCGTTGCCGCCCAGCAGAGCGTTGAACACCGGATCGCCATCGAGTCGCCCCAGCCCGTGCCAGACATGGCGGCCGTTTCGGTCGATCAGGCTCGCGATGGAGCAGTTGCCGATGACTCCCAGGTCGAGACTGCTCATGCCGAGGCTCCCGCCGGCAGGCGCTCCGGCAGCGGACCGCCGCTCAGGCGCTCGGCATTGCCCGCGAGCCAGCCGCGCACCAACGCAGGGTCGCCCTTGAATTCATCGGCGACGCGCAGGCCCTCGCCGCCGAAACGGCGGGCCGCACTCATGCCGGCCTCGTCGGTGAAGTCGTCGCCGACGAAGATCGGCCGGCGGCCACGGAAGGGGCTGTCGGCCATGAGTCGCTCGACTGCGACGCCCTTCGAGGTCGCACGCGGGCCGATCTCGACAGCCTCGCGTGCCGGAATGAGCCTGAACAAAGGATGGTCGTCCGGCACCAGGGCGCGCACCGCCTTCCACACATCGTCATGGCGCTCCGGCGCCAGCCGGTAGTGGACCGCAAATCCATGCTGCTTGGGTTCGACGAGGATGCCTGGCCAGCGTTCCGTCAGTTCCTTGAGTGAATCGCGCCAAGCGTCCGGAACGGCGAGACCCGCCGGCATTTCTTCGGTTGTCCCATCGTTGAAACGCAATCCAACGCCGTGCTCTCCGGCAGCGGCGCTCTTGAACGGCTTCAGAAGCTGATCGATCGTCACGATCGAGCGGCCGCTGACGATCGCCAGAGCACCGCCCAACAAGGCGCGGAGATGCTCCAGCAGCGCCGGCAGCGAAGGCGGCACCACGACCGTCTCAGGCGTCGCCGCGATCTCGAGAAGTGTGCCATCGAGATCGAGAAACAATGCAGTCGTACGGTCGAAATCAGGTGCCATCAAAACGCCTTCCGCGCCGGATTGTCTTTGTTCGGGCGCGAAGGGCCTTTGACCATTGCGCGCCGCGTTCGGGCCGTCCCGAATGAGCAGCCGCGCCTTATGCGCAGAGGTTCAACGTTTCGGAACGGGGGTAGTTCCCGAAAAAGCCGCGTTCGTGTGGCGAGATTGTGGCAGAGACGGCGAAGATGTTAGCGAAGTGTTCCCATCTTCCGCCAGAACGGCTTGCCACATTCGTAGGCCGCCGCAGCGGGCGAGATGCCGGCTTCACGCAAGCTGCGGGCGTCGAGTTCGGCCAGGTAGCGCCGTGCCTCGATTCGCCCGCGCCACAATGTGAGCATTGCTGTCATGCGCGAGGCCAGGGTCGACCGCGGCGCAGCCGGTGTAGCGAAACCGTGCGGCTGATGGACGAAACTGTTGCGGGACTGGACGCTCATCTGAACCCTCCTTGGGTCTCATGAGGCGAAGATGCGCGCCGCAAGTCGTGCTCTCAATTACATGGCGGGTAATGAGAAAGCCGCGTTAGTCTCGCTCTCTGCGAACCATCGGAGACTTGGTCCATGCTTCCCTGCCA
This sequence comes from Reyranella massiliensis 521, assembly GCF_000312425.1. GTDB lineage: Bacteria > Pseudomonadota > Alphaproteobacteria > Reyranellales > Reyranellaceae > Reyranella > Reyranella massiliensis. The sequence goes on from NZ_HE997181.1 coordinate 4,099,363, forward strand.
GCGCGCCTTGTTCGATATCCCGCGCGACGTTTGCTTCTTCAATGCCGCCTCTTGGAGTCCGCTGCCTATTGCCGTGCAGGACGCGGGACGCGCCGCCGTGGGACGCAAAGGCCAACCCTGGAAACTCGCCGGCACTTTTCAGAGCGAACAGTATGAACGGGCGCGCAAAGCCGCAGCGGCGCTGATCGGCGCCGATCCCGTCGATGTCGCGCTCATCCCTTCAGTCGGCTACGGCGTTTCGACAGCCGGCAAGGTGATGTCGATCCCACGCGGCAGTCGCGTGCTGGTGCTGCAAGACGACCACACCTCGCCTGTCCTGGAATGGATGAGCCGAGCCGAAGCCGCGGGCTTTACCGTCGAGACCGTCAAGCAACCGGCCGATGGCGACTGGACGTCGGCGGTGCTGGAAGCGATCGAGCGCAAGGGAGCCGCGCCGCTCGGCCTGGTTTCGATCTCCTCGGTGCACTGGTCGGATGGCGGCGCCCTCGACATGCTGCGCATCGCCAAGGCCGCGAAAGCCAAGGGTTCGGCACTGCTGGTCGACGCCACGCACGATGTCGGCATCCGCCGCATCGATGTGCAAGCACTCGATCCCGACTTCCTGATCTTCCCGACCTACAAATGGGTGCTGGGCCCCTATGGCCGCGCGTTCATGTACGTCGCGAAGCGGCATCAGAAGGGCGTGCCGTTGGAACAGACGGCGCCGGCGCGCAAGGCGGTCGCAGCCGAAGACACGATCTACTTCCGCGATCTTGCCTATGCCGACGGTGCACGGCGCTACGACATGGGCGAGCGCGACCATTTCGTTTCCATGGAGATGGCGGCACTCGGCATGGAGATGATGGCGGGCTGGGGCAACGAGCCGATTACGGCGCGTCTCTCGATGCTCACCGACCGGCTGGCCGACGGGCTCGCCAACACGGGCGTGCGCGTGATCGACAAGAAGCTTCGCGCGCCGCATGTCCTCAGCCTGCAGTTCCCGAAGGGCATGGCCGCGGACCTGCCTCAGAGGCTCGCGGCCGAGAATGTCTACGCCGCGCCGCGGCTTGGCCGCCTCAGGATCAGCCCGCACGTCTACAACGACGAGCAGGATGTCGACCGCTTCGTTGAAGTGTTCAAGAAGGTGGCGCTCTAGCTCAGAGGTGGCGCGTCTCGGCAGGTGGCTTGGACCAGTCGTTGTTCGCGCCGTCCTGGAATACGATTTCGCGCGCCGCGAACTGCAGCGGCGCGTCGCCATCAAGGCAAGCCACGTTGATGGCATAGAAGACGCCGCCCAGCTCTTCCATGTTGCCGCGACCGAACGGCTTGATGCCGCACTGCCGGCAGAAGCAGTGGCGAATGGCGCCGCTGCCGAAGCCGTACTCCGTCACCATGTCGGCGCCCTTCACGAGGCGAAAGGCATCCTTCTTTGCAATTGTTTTCCAGAAGCGGCCCTTGGCGCAGATGGAACAACTGCAACGGCTGGTCTCGGCAGCAACATCGAGGTTGCATTCGAAACGCACGGCACCGCAATGACAGCCGCCTGCATGTGCTTTCATCATGGGTATTCGCCTTTCAATATATAGTTAACCTATTGGTAAAGTGTTGAAGGAGCGATGTCCGCCTGTCAAGCTCGCGGCCGGGAGCAGGAAGGGGCTCGTATGCGTAACTCTCGTCGACAGTTTCTGGCCGCGGCATTCGCTGCGCCTTTCCTGGCGCGCAGCGCCGCGGCGCAGGGCAAATATCCCGAGCGCCCGATCAAGATCATCGTTCCCTTTCCGCCCGGCGGCGGCGTCGACCTCACGGCGCGGCTCATGATGGAGCCGCTGTCGAAGGAACTCGGCCAAACCATCGTGATCGAGAACAAGGGCGGCGCCGGCGGCATCATCGGCGTCGAGGCGATGTCGCACAGCCCGCCGGATGGCTACACGCTCTCCCTCACCGGAGCGGGCACGCTCACCGCTGGCCCGCATCTGCGGGCGAAGATGCCCTACGATCCGCAGGCGCTGGTGCAGATCACGCGTCTGGTACGAATGCCCTTCATCATAGCCGTGCGCAACGAGCTGCCGGCGAAGACGCTTCCGGAATTCATGGAGCTCGCAAAACGCCAGGAGCTGCGCTGGGCCTCCGGCGGCATCGGCACCAGCCAGCATCTCGCGGGCGAACTCTTCACCCAGATGTCCGGGCTCAAGATGGTGCATGTGCCCTATCGCGGCACGGGCCCAGCGCTGAACGATCTCGCGGCCGGCATCGTCGATGCCTATTTCGGCGATCCTGCGACCCTGGGCCTGATCAGGAGCGGCAAGGCACGCGCCATGGCCGTCACCTCGCCCGAACGCTGGCCCGTCCTGCCCGACACGCCGGCCATGGCCGAGGCGGTGAAGGGCTATCAGGCCGAAAACTGGTACGGCCTTGCAGCGCCTCCCGGCACGCCCAAGCCGATCGTCGACCGGCTCAACGCCGCCGTCGCCAAGGTGCTGGCCGAGCCCGACGTGAAGAAGAAGTATGACGAGAACGGCCTCACCCCAGCCGTACTTTCCCCGGCCGATTACGTGGCCTTCCTGAAGCGCGACTCCGTCACTTGGGGCGACGTGGTGCGCAAGGGCAACATCAAGCTCGACGAATAATGTCTGCACGTTTGGCCGTCGATATCGGCGGCACTTTCACCGATGTCGTGCTGGAAACCGGCACAACAGCCCATGCCACGAAAATCCTGACCACGCCCGACGCGCCTGAGCGCGCCGTGCTGGAAGGGGTGCGCACCATCCTCGCCGAAGCGAAGTGCCTGCCTGCCGACGTCACTCTGGTCGTGCACGGCACGACGCTCGCCACCAATGCGCTGATCGAACGCAAGGGCGCGCGTACGGCACTGGTGACGACGGCAGGCTTTCGCGACTCTGTCGAGATGGCCTGGGAACACCGCTTCGAGCAGTACGACATCTACATGGAAAGGCCCGAGCCGCTGGTCTCGCGCGACCTGCGCTTTGGCGTGCCCGAGCGTGTCGCCGCCGACGGCGCCGTCCTGCTCGCTCTCGACGAGAAGGCTGTACGCGCTGTTGCCGCCGACCTCCGGAAGGAGAAGGTCGAGGCTGTCGCCGTGTGCTTCCTGCACAGCTTCACCAACGAAGCACACGAGCGCCGTACCGGCGCGATCCTGGCCGAGGAGCTGCCGGGCGTGGCGATCTCGCTGTCCTGCGAGGTCTGCCCCGAGATCCGCGAATACGAGCGCACCTCTACCACCATCGCCAACGCCTATGTATTGCCGCGCATGGCGGGCTATCTCGGCCAGCTCGAAGCCGATCTGAAGCGCGAAGGCATCGCCGGGCCGCTGCTGCTCATGATGTCGTCGGGCGGCATCACGACTGTCGAGACGGCCCGACGCTATCCGGTGCGGCTGGTCGAATCCGGTCCGGCTGGCGGCGCCATCCTGGCGCGCACCGTCGCGGCAGAAAACGATGCCCGCAGGGCCGTTGCCTTCGACATGGGCGGCACGACCGCCAAGCTCACCCTGCTCGACGATCTGGAATTGCAGCGGTCGCGCCAGTTCGAGGTCGCGCGCGCCTACCGCTTTATTCAAGGCTCCGGCCTGCCGGTGCGCATCCCCGTCATCGAGCTGGTCGAGATCGGTGCCGGCGGCGGCTCCATCGCGCGGCTGGATGCGCTGGGTCGCCTCCAGGTCGGCCCCGACTCCGCCGGCAGCGTTCCCGGTCCCGCGAGCTACGGTCGCGGCGGCACCGAACCCACCGTTACCGATGCCGACACTGCCCTCGGCCGCCTCGATCCCAAGCGCTTCGCGGGTGGCGCCATCCCCTTGCATCGCGACAAGGCCGAGGCAGCGCTGCAGTCGCTGGCCGGCCCGCTCAAGACCGATGCGCAGGGTGCAGCAGCCGGCGTCGCGGAGATCGTCGACGAGACGATGGCGAGTGCGGCCCGCGTGCACGCCGTCGAAAACGGCAAGGACACGGCCGATCGTGACCTGATCGCTTTCGGCGGCGCCGCGCCACTGCACGCCGCGCGGCTCGCCCGCAAGCTCGGCATGAAGCGGGTGATCGTGCCGGTCGGTGCCGGTGTCGGCTCAGCCTTCGGCTTCTTGCGCGCGCCAATCGCCTACGAGGTGGTGCGCACCCGCCATGTCCGGCTCGACATGTTCGACGCCAAGATGCTGAACGAACTCTTCGCTGCCATGCGCCTTGAAGCCGAGGCCGTGGTGCAGCCGGCGGCACCGGGCGAAAAACTTGTCGAGCACCGGCAGGCGTTCATGCGCTATCGCGGACAGGGACACGAGATCGCGGTCCCTCTTCCCAACGAACCCTTCGGCGCAGACGCCACACGTGACCTGCGCCGCCGCTTCGAGGCGACCTACGAAACGGTGTTCGGCCGTGCCATTCCAAAGCTCGAGGTCGAGGCTTTGACCTGGACGCTTTCGCTCGCCACCGACCGGCCGCTGCCGGCGCCGGCAAAGGCAATCGCCGTCCTTGCAGCACCAGCACCGGCCGGCCATCGCGAGGTACTGGATCCGGCCAGTGGTATGCGCGAGCAGGCTGCGATCCATGAGCGGAACGCGCTGAAGCCCGGCATGGTGGTCGACGGGCCGGCGCTGATTGTCGAGGATGGCACGACCACCGTCGTCCCCAGGGGCTTCGCGGCCCGCCTCAATTCTGTAAGCCAGATCGTACTGGAGGATCGCGCATGAGCACTCCATCGGATATCCGCCTGCAGGTGATGTGGAACCGCCTGCTTTCTGTCGTCGAGGAGCAGGCGCGTGCGCTGGTACGCACCGCCTTCTCGACCAGCGCGCGCGAGGCCGGCGATATCTCGGCCGGCGTGTTCGATCTGGAAGGCCGCATGCTGGCCCAGGCCGTCACCGGCACGCCGGGCCATGTGAATTCAATGGCACGCAGCGTCATCCACTTCATTCGCGAATTCCCGGTCGAGACCATGAAGCCGGGCGACGCCTATGTGACCAACGATCCATGGAAGGGCACCGGGCATCTCTACGACATCGTCGTCACGTCGCCCGCCTTCCATAACGGTAAGCTGGTGGCCCTCTTCTCCTGCACCACGCACGTGGTCGATATCGGCGGCCTCGGCCAGTCACCTGACGGCCGGCAGGTATTCCACGAAGGTCTGTTCCTGCCGCTGCTGCCGCTGATGCGCGAAGGCAAGATCGACGAAAGCGTGATGCGCATCGTGCGCGCCAACGTGCGCGAGCCGGTGCAGGTCGAGGGCGACATCCACGCGCTGATCGGCTGCAACGTCATCGGCGAGCAGCGGCTATCGCACATGATGGCCGAGCACGGCATCTCCGATCTCGACGAACTCGGCACGCACATCATCGACAGGAGCCGGGCCGGCATGGTGGCAGCCATCGCCAAGCTGCCGCGCGGCACCTGGAAGGGCCATATGCGGATCGATGGCTACGATGCGCCGATCGACCTGCACGCCGCCGTCACCATCCACGCTGACTATATTTCGGTCGACTATGCCGGCACCTCGGGCTCGTCGATCTACGGCATCAACTCGCCCATGTGCTACACGGAGGCCTATACGGCCTTCGGCATCAAATGCGTCGTGGCGCCGACCATTCCCAACAATGCCGGCACGCTCGACTCGATCCTGGTCACGGCGCCGGAGAACACCATCGTCAATGCGCTGTTTCCCGCGGCCGTCAACGCCCGCAGCACGATCGGCCACATGCTGCCCGACGTCTGCTTCGATGCGCTGCATCAGGTGATTCCAGGCCAGGTGCCGGCCGAAGGCACCAGCAATCTCTGGAACCTGAAGCTCGGCGCCGGCCACGGCATGACCGGAACCATCGGCAACAGCCGGCCCTTCATGGTGACGACCTTCCATTCCGGCGGCGCCGGCGCGCGGCCCACGCTCGACGGGCTGTCGGCAACGCCCTTTCCGTCCGGCGTGCGCAACGTGCCGGTCGAGATCACCGAGACCATCGCGCCGGTGGTCGTCTGGAAGAAGGAGTACCGCCAGGATTCCGGCGGCGCCGGCCGGCAGCGCGGTGGCCTCGGCCAGGTCATGGAGGTCGAGCATCGCGAGGGCGCGCCCTTCGGCATCTTCGCCACCTTCGAGCGGGTCAAGCATCCGGCGCGCGGTCGCGATGGTGGCCAGCCGGGCGGCAACGGCCGGCTCTCCCTGGCGTCGGGTCAGGAACTCAAGGCCAAGGGCTTCCAGACCATTCCGGCGGGCGAACGCCTGGTCGTCGAGATGCCGGGCGGTGGCGGCTTCGGCGACCCGAAGACGCGCGACCGCGAGGCCGTCGAGCGCGACGTCAAGCTGGGCCTCGTCAGCAGGGAGCAGGCGAAAACAGCCTACGGCATCGAAAACGACTGACGTAGGGGCCGCTGCCAGAAAAATTTGTCCCTCGCCGCGTCGCCGACGCTGTAGTGTTTCCTTCCAGAGGGAAAAGGAAACCCAGATGTGGCAGCCTAGCGAGCGCTACCCCGATCCGGCGGTGCGCGTGCTTGATCCGTCGTTCAATCAGTACCGGCTGGTGCTGGCGTCGGTAGAGCGTCTCCACACCGGCTGTCGCTGGGCCGAGGGGCCGGTCTATTTCGGTGACGGGCGCTACCTCCTGTGGAGCGACATTCCCAACAACCGCGTGCTGCGCTGGGACGAGGAAACGGGCGCCGTCTCGATCTTCCGCAAGCCCTCGAACAACGCCAACGGCCATACGCGCGACCGCCGCGGCCGGTTGATCGCCTGCGAGCACGATGCCCGCCGCGTCGTGCGCTTCGAGTATGACGGCGCCATCACCGTGCTGGCCGATTCTTACAACGGCAAGCCGTTGAACTCGCCGAACGACGTCGTCGTGAAGTCCGACGGCTCGATCTGGTTCACCGATCCGACGTTCGGCATCCTGGGTTACTACGAAGGCCACAAGGCCGAGAGCGAGAACAAGCCGGCCGTCTATCGCCTCGATCCCACGACCGGCAAGCTTGCCATGATGGTCGACGATGTTCCCGGCCCCAACGGGCTCGCCTTCTCCCCCGACGAGAAGAAGCTCTACGTCGTGGCCTCGCGCGCCGAGCCGCACCGCACAATCTTGAGCTACGACGTGCTGGGCGACGGCAACGACACCAGGCTCGGCAAGGGCTCGGTGCTGATCGACGCCGGGCCGGGCGGTTCGCCCGACGGGTTCCGCGTCGATGTCGACGGCAATCTGTGGTGTGGCTGGGGCATGGGCTCGCCCGAGCTCGACGGCGTGCGCGTCTTCAATTCTTCCGGCAAGCCGATCGGCCATATCGATCTGCCGGAACGCTGCGCCAACCTCTGCTTCGGCGGACGCTATCGCAACCGCCTGTTCATGGCCGCGAGCCATTCGCTCTACGCGCTCTACGTCAACACCCAGGGCGCGCTGGGTGGCTAATCGCTTTCGGGAGCGTCGGTAGATTCAATGTCCGGAGTAGATTCGAGTTACGCTTGGTGGCGTCTCGTCGCCAGCGTCACGTTGAGCACGGTCGGCGGCATCGGCATGTGGTGCCTGGTCGTCGCCCTTCCCTCGGTACAGCAAGACCTCGGCGTGTCGCGCGCCGACATCTCCTTCGCCTACACGCTGAACACGCTCGGCTTCTTCGTCGGCGGCGTCGTCATGGGCAAGCTCGTCGACAAGCGCGGCATCGTCCTCACGGCCGTGCTGAGCGCAATCGGCCTCTCCGTGGGCTTCGCCGTGGCGCCGGCAGCCACGTCGCTCCCTCTCTTCGCCGCCGCACAGATACTCATCGGCTTTAGTGGCGCGGCAACCTTCGCGCCGCTGGTCGCCGACGTCTCGCACTGGTTCGAGAAGCGCCGCGGCATGGCCGTCGCCATCGCCGCCTCGGGCAACTATCTGGCCGGCACGATCTGGCCGCCGATCATCGAATTCCTGATCCGAGACCATGGCTGGCGTGCCGCCTATTGGATGGCCGCGGTGATCTGCCTTCTGGTAATGGTGCCACTGGCCTTCGTGCTGCGTCGCCCGCCACCCCTGGGACACGCGGCCGATGGCAGCGCTGGAGCGGCCGCCCATTCGCCGCGTTCGCTCGGCCTCTCGCCAAATGCCCTGCAGGCGGTATTGATCGTCGCCGGCATCGGCTGTTGCGTCGCCATGTCGATGCCGCAGGTCCATATCGTCGCCTACTGCGCCGACCTGGGCTACGGCGTTGCGCGCGGCGCGGAAATGCTGTCGCTGATGCTGGGCTTCGGCATCATCAGCCGCATCGCCTCGGGCTGGATCGCCGACCGGGTGGGCGGCATCAAGACCCTGCTGCTGGGCTCCACCCTGCAGTGTGTGGCGCTGGTCTTCTACCTGATCGACGATTCGCTGAACTCGCTCTACGTCGCCTCCGCCCTGTTCGGCCTGTTCCAGGGCGGCATCGTGCCCTCCTACGCCATCATCGTGCGCGAGTATTTCCCACCCAAGGAGGCTGGCTTCCGAGTGGGGCTCGCCGTCTCGTCGACGCTGGTCGGCATGGCGCTGGGTGGCTGGATGGGCGGCGTGCTGTTCGACATGACCGGCTCCTACCGCGCCGCCTTCATCAATGGGATCGCCTGGAACCTGCTGAACGGCGTCGTCGCCTGGTGGCTGCTGTTCCGGCAGAATCGCCGCAACGTCTACGCCTGAGGAGCCGTCATGCGTATCGTCGCCATCCGAGACATCGTCTCGCCGATCCGTTCCAACATCGCCAACGCCTATATCGACTTCAGCCAAATGACGGCCTCGGTCGTGGCCGTGGTCACCGACGTGAAGGTCGACGGCAAGCCGGTGGTAGGCTTCGGCTTCAATTCCAATGGCCGCTACGCCCAGCATGGGCTGCTGGGCGAGCGCTTCATCCCGCGGCTGAACCAAGCCGAGCCCGACTCGCTGGTCGACGCCGAAGGCCTGCTCGATCCCGCCAAGTGCTGGGCCGCGATGATGGCCAACGAAAAACCCGGCGGGCACGGCGAACGCTCGGTCGCGGTCGGCGTGCTAGACATGGCGCTGTGGGACGCCGTCGCCAAGGCCAAGCGCGTGCCGCTCTGGAAGCTGCTGGCCGATCGCTACAATGGCGGTCAGGCCGACGCGAAAGCCTGGGTCTATGCTGCCGGTGGCTATTACTACCCCGGCAAGGATCTCGACGGGCTGCGGGACGAGATGAAGCACTATCTCGGCCTGGGCTATTCCTGCGTGAAGATGAAGGTGGGCGGCGTGCCGCTCGCCGAGGACCTGAAGCGCATCGAGGCAGTGCTGAAGCTCGTCGGCAGCGGCGACAGGCTGGCGGTCGACGTCAACGGCAAGTTCGATCTGCCGGCGGCCATCGAGTTCGGCCGCGCCATCCAGGACATGGGCCTGCGCTGGTACGAGGAGCCCCTCGACCCGCTCGATTATCTGGCACACGCCGCGCTCGCGACCCAGTACGAGCCGCCGCTGGCGACCGGCGAAAACCTCTTCTCGATGCAGGATGCGCGAAACCTGATCCGCCACGGCGGACTGAGGCCCGACCGCGATATCCTGCAGTTCGATCCTGCCCTTTCCTACGGCCTGGTCGAGTATCTACGCACGATCGAGATGCTGAAGGCCAATGGCTGGTCGCCGCGCCGCTGCGTGCCCCATGGCGGCCACCAGTTCGCGCTCAACATCGCAGTCGGCCTGCAGTGCGGCGGCAACGAATCCTATCCGCAGGTCTTTGCGCCCTTCGGCGGCTTCGCCGACGATTGTCCGGTAGTCGATGGTCGCGTGACGATGCCCGATGCGCCGGGCATCGGCTTCGAGCGTAAAGCCGAATTGTGGTCGGTGATGAAGGAACTGCAGCCCGCCGCCTGAGCGATCAGGCCGCGTCAGGCGCGGAAGTTGTCCCAGCCAGTACCGTGAGTCTGGTACCGCCCGTCCTGCGGCGTGCCCGAATTGGCACAAGCGGTAAGCAATGCCGCGGCGAACACCGCGGCAACGATAAACACCTTTGATCGGAGAGTGGCCATATGGACGACATGGCACCCGCTCGGCCGGGTTTCAACGCACCCAGCTTCACAAGTTCGCTAGCGCGCACGTGCAATCGATTGCATGGCCGCGCCGAGGGAATCAGGCGCGAAAGTTCTCCCAGCCACCGCCGGTCTGCCAACCGCTGGGCTGACTGGGATCCAGAGTCTTACAGCCGCTCACGGCAAGCACCAACAAGGTGATCGCGACGACAAACAAGGAACGAACGCTGCTCATGCCATCGACGATGGCACTCGCCTACTCGGGCTTCAACAAGCCGGACTTCACAAGTTCGCTAACGCTCGCTTCCTGGTCCTTCATGTAGGCAGCAAATTCGTCCATCGTGGTGGGACGGGCAACGCCGCCGAGTTCGGCAAGCTTGTCGGCCACTGCCTTTTCCTTGAGCGCACCGACGACCGCGCCATTCAGAGTCTCGAGGATCGGCTTCGGCGTCCCGGCGCGAGCCAGGAGGCCCGCCGTCGTGCCGCCATCGAACGGTTTGCTGCCGATGTCCTTCAGCGACGGCATGTCGGGGAGCTGTGGCACGCGTTCGGGACTCATCGCCAGCATGCCGATCAGCTTGCCGGACTTGATGTGCGGCAGCGACGTCGTGAGCTGGTCCATGTAGAGGTCGATCTGGCCCGCCATCAGGTCGTTGAGGCCGGGTCCCGATCCCTTGTACGGAATGATGTTGAACTGCACGCCCTCGTTCACCTGCAGGCGCAGGATGGCGATATGGTTGGTCGTGCCGTTGCCGGCATGGCCGATGGTGACCGTGCCTGGCTTGGCTTTGGCCTCGACGAGTGCGGCACGAATGTTCGCAAAGCGGCCACCGGGCTTGGCCACAATGATCATGGGTACGGTGCTCAGCAGCGAAATCGGCGTGAACAGCGGCACCATCGAGGGCTTACCCGCGAGGTAGGGTGCAACGAAGAGCACGCTGAAGCTACCCATTACGACCGTGTAGCCGTCGGCCGGAGCATTGGCCGCCGCCTCGGCGCCGACGATGCCGCCTGCCCCTGGACGATTGTCGACAATTACGGTCTGCCCAAGCCGCCGCCCCATCGCCTCGCCTACCAGCCGGGAGGTGAGGTCGTAGTTGCCGCCGGCGGCGAACGGCGAGATCCAGCGGATCGGCTTGCTGGGAAAATTCTGGGACCATGCCGACAGGCTCGGCAGTGCCATTGCGCCGCCGAGAAGCGCGCGCCGGGACATCCTCATCATCTCGATCCCTTCCCCTGATTTCGCGTGCCATTTCGCACGCCCCTTCAGACTGATTGCAATTTTCGCTTTCTCGCGCCACATCGGAATGAGGCCCACCTATCGAGGAGAGAAACCGGGATGCCAGAGCACCAGACGCCGCTGATCGCCACTATCGCTGCGGGTCTGATGCTCGCCTTCATCCTTGGTCTTATTGCCCAGCGGCTGCGCATCCAGCCCCTGGTGGGCTACCTGCTGGCCGGCGTCATGGTCGGCCCCTACACGCCGGGCTTCACGGCCGACCCCGCTCTTGCCGCCGAGCTGGCCGAGATCGGCGTCATCCTCCTGATGTTCGGCGTCGGGCTTCATTTCTCGCTCAAGGATCTGCTGTCGGTGGCGCGCATCGCCGTGCCCGGCGCCGTGGGGCAGATTGCCGTGGCCACGTTGATGGGCGCTGGCCTCTCCTGGGCGCTCGGATGGAGCATGCAAGCCGGCTTCGTCTTCGGATTGAGCCTATCGGTGGCCAGCACCGTGGTCCTGATCCGGGCACTGCAGGATCGTCACATCCTCGACACCAGCCGCGGCCGCATCGCGGTCGGATGGCTTGTGGTCGAAGACCTCGCCATGGTGCTGGCGCTGGTCCTGCTGCCGGCGATCGCAGTGGTCACGGCAGGCGGTGACGTCCCGGCCACGCGCATCGTCTTCTCGCTGCTGGTCACGCTGGCGAAGGTCTCGATCTTCGTGGTCGTGATGCTGGTCGTCGGGCGGCGTGTCATTCCGTGGCTGATGCACCATACGGCGCATACCGGATCGCGCGAGCTGTTCCGGCTCGCCGTCTACGCCATCGCGCTCGGCGTCGCCTATGGCGCCGCCAAGCTGTTCGGCGTCTCCTTTGCACTGGGCGCTTTCTTCGCCGGCGTGGTGCTGGGAGAGAGCGACCTCAGCCAGCAGGCCGCCGAAGAGGCAATCCCGCTTCGCGATGCCTTCGCGGTCCTGTTCTTCGTCTCGGTCGGCATGTTGCTCAATCCGGCCGTATTCCTCGATGCGCCGTTCGCCATGTTGGTGACGGTTGCAATCATTATTGTCGGCAAATCCGCCGCCGCCTATCTGATCGTTCGCGCCTTTCGCTATCCAAAGACAACGGCGCTCACCGTGTCCGCCAGCCTGGCACAGATCGGCGAGTTCTCCTTCATTCTGATCGGGCTCGGCGTCGATTTGAAAATGGTGCCCAAGGAAGCGCGCGACCTTGTGCTGGCAGGTGCCATCGTCTCGATCATGTTGAACCCACTTGTTTTCGCCATGCTGGAGAAGTGGGAGCGCGACAAGAAAGGAGCGGCGGGCACCTCGACGTCCCCCGAACCGCCGACGGCCGCCAAAGTGGCCGAGGCTGACAACACGCCGGTCATGACCAGCCTCACCGGACATGATGTCGTTATCGGCTATGGCCGGGTCGGCTCCCTGGTCGGCGCAGGCCTCGTTCGCGATGGCGCAAAGGTGCTGGTCATCGAGGCCGGCGAAACGGCGTCGACCAAGGCCCGTAACGACGGCGCCGAGATCAGCCGCGGCAATGCCGCCGACCCGGCCGTCCTTGCCGCCGCAAATCTGGCCGGCGCCCGACGGCTCTATGTCACGATCCCCGAACCGTTCGAGGCTGGCCAGGTGATCCAGCAGGCTCGCCTCGCCAACCCGACGATCGATATCCTGGCGCGGGCCCATACCGACGCCGCCGTAGAACATCTCGACAAGTTGGGCGCCAACCTCGTCGTGCTGGGCGAGACCGAGATCGCCCACCGCATGCTCGAACGGCCCCGCGGAAAGCCCGCGGAGACGCCGCCGCCCCAGGCCGGCTAGCCGCTCGTGCGCTGCAGGGCGGGCCGGGCGTTGAGCCGCGCGACATAGTCGTCGAAGACCTTCTCGCCCTTCAGCCCCGGCGCGCCGAACATCATCGCCCAGCGAATCTGCGAGCCGACATAGACGTCGGCGGCACTGAACTTGTCGCCGAGCAGATAGGGTCCCTTGGCAAGGGCCGTCTTGAAAGCGGCCACGACCTCACCGTAGCTGCCCCAGCCAACGGCCGTCTTCTGCGGCGGCGGCGGACGCTTCATCATCTCGTCGAGCAGGGCAGGCTCGAAGCAACCGGCGCCGAAGAACAGCCAGCGATAGTAAGCACCACGCAAGGGATCGCCGATCGCCGGCGCGAGGGCCGCCTGCGGAAAAATATCCGCGAGGTAGGCGATGATCGCAGCCGTTTCGGTCACGACGATGCCGCGATGCACGATGGTCGGCAACTTGCCCATCGGGTTCAGCGCCAGGAAGGACGGCGTCTTGTGCTCACCTTTTTCGAAGTCGATGGGCACAATGCGATAGGGTGCGCCGGCTTCTTCGAGCATCCAATGCACCATCTGCGCCCGCGAGCGTGGATTATGATAGAAAACGATTTCGTCAGTCATGCTGTGCCTCCCTGCGGCGGTCGCAATATGGCCTCTGGAAAGAGATATGTCCCGATCATCGTCGTTTCTTGCCGGCTTCCTCTGCGTCGTTGCCGTGACATCAGCGGGTGCGCAAGCATTGCCAGCATTTGATTGCACAGGACCTTTCGCCCGTGAGGCGAACGAGAGTACCGTCGCCGCAACCTTTGGCGCCGCCAACGTCACACGTGCGGACATCCCGATCGGCGAAGGCTACACGGAACCCGGTACGGTGGTTTTTGCCGGCGACGATGCCAAGCGCATAGACATTGTCTGGCGCGATCCTACGGCACGCACGCGGCCTGCCACCGTGATCTTCCGCAAAGGTTCGACCTGGCGCATTGCCATTGCCGGACTACCGGACAGGCCGGTTGCCCTTGGCGCCACCCTGGAAGAGATCGAGGCCATGAACGGCAAGCCCTTCAGCATCAACGGATTCGGCTGGGACCTCGGCGGTCGGGCCACCGGCTGGCATGATGGCAGACTCGCTCACCCGATCGGCGGCTGCACGCTGCTCCTCGGTTTCGATCACGCTGCGGACGCGCCGCCCGACGCTCTCGAGAAGGTGAACGGCGACGTCGACCTCCTGTCGTCCGACGCCGCCCTGCGCCAGGTGAAGCCGGTGGTGGTCGAGATGATGCTCAGTTGGGGGCAATAACCGGACTACGATCTTCAAAGAAAAAGGCGACCCAGGAGGGGTCGCCTCGCTCTTGTTCCAGTATCGCCCGATTGTCGTCAGCTATCGATGGCTCACTGTACGACGATCTCGACGCGGCGGTTCTGCGGCTCGCGGACGTTCGGGCCGGTCTGAACCAGCAGGCCCTGCTCGCCACGACCGATGACTGCGATGGCCGTCGCCGGCACACCTTCACGCACCAGCGCGTCCTTCACAGCGTTCGCACGGCGCAGCGACAGCGCCATGTTGTACTGCTCCGAGCCCGACGTATCCGTGTGGCCCGTCGCCGTGATGCGCGCGTTGCCCTTGGTCTTGTAGGCATCGGCAGCCTGCTTGATCGTGTTCAGAGCCTGGGCCGACAGGTTCGAGCGGTCCCAGTCGAAGAACACCATGTACGACGGCGGCGCGACGGCCGGAGCCGGCGGCGGCATCGGCGCAGGCGCCGGCGCACCGAACTTGTAGGTGACACCCGCCAGCGCGAGGATGTTCTGGTTCTGGTAGCTGACGTTGCCGAACGGGGTGTTCACGCTCGGATTCGTCGTGCCGAAGTAGCGGCCTTCGACAAAGAAGCGCAGCGACTCGTCGACGTTATAGGCAAGACCCAACATCGCCTGATAGGCGAACTGCGTGCTGCCCAGCGAGCTGTTGCTGTCGACAAAGGCGATACCGGCACCGACACCGAGGTATGGCGTGATCACCGAAGTCGGCATGAAGTCGTACAGCAGGTTGACCATGGCGTTGAGCTGGCCAACCTTGCCGTTGATGGCCGTACCCGGGATGTTGGCGCTGGTCGGCACCTGGCCGTAGCCCACTTCGAGTTCGACGCGCGGGCCGACAAAGTCGTAACCCGCCTTGCCGCCGACAGCCCAACCTGTCCATGTCGATGCGTTCGCATTCGAACCGATGAACCAGTCGAGTCCGCCACCGGCCCCGATGTAGAAGCCCGGCTGGGCATTGATCTGCGCTTGGGCGGCGACCGGAACGACGACCGGCGCCAGTGCAAGCGCCCCGAGTGTGAGCAACTTTTTCATCTGGATCTCCCCCAGTGGAAGGAACAGGCCGCAGGAAGAACGGGGACTGCCAAGGTTTGGTTGCATTGTTGCCCCGGGCGGCACACGATTTTCATAGGTGTGCCATTTCCGTCACAGAAGAGCTTCACTCCTGCGGCGCCCGCGGGAGCCCTGTCGGAGAAGCCCAGTGTCGCCGGAAACGATTTCAGTGGCTGTGATCGGGGCAGGTGTGAGCGGTCTCTCGACTGCACTCTATCTGGTCCGGTCCAGGCAGCGGGTTGTGCTTCTCGCCCCCCCCCTGCCGCCGCCCCGGGGGCGCTTCCCTCGGCTATGCCGGCATGAACAGCGCCGACAGCTCCGTGCCGGGCTGGCTCTTCGCTCCACTCGGGCCATTGGCAGTACGCCCCTCCTACTTCCCCAAGGCCTTGCATTGCGATGCCTTCGCCTGCTGGAAAGAACTCCTGGGCCCGGCTCATTTCGCCGATCTGATCCGGCCTGTCGGTCAGGTGCATGCATGGGAAACCGATAAGGAAACCGAAGGGGCCGCGCTCGAACGCCGTCTGCGGGAACGACAGGGCATTCCGGCCAGGTGCTCGGCCCCAATGATCTTCGCCAGATGTTTCCGGGCGTTTCGACCGCCGTGAAGCGAGGCGTGCTGTTCCGGGAAACGGATACACCGCCAATCCGCGGCGATTGATCCAGACCTTGCAGGCGTTCTTTCTCGAAGCCGAAGGCACGCTGCGCGATGAAGATCATCCCGTGCGACGGACGTGCGGCCTGCGGTGTGATGACAAATGTCGGCTTCCATCGCGTCTCGCGAATCGTCGTCGCGGCCGGCGCGCGCGCCATTCGCCTGCTGGAGCCGCTGGGTATCCGCGTGCCTCTCGAGACCGAACGCGGCTACCACGTAATGCTGCCGACGCCGGGTTTGTCGCTGACGAGGACGATCTCGAACAAGTCGCGATCCTTTGGCGTCACTCCCATGGAACAGGGGCTGCGGGTCGCCGGTGCGGTGGAGATTGCGGGCCTGGAGGCACCGCCGGATGAGCGGCGGGCCAAGGCGCTGGTCGCGAGCGTCCGCACCATGTGCCCCGACGTGAATGCCGAAGGCCACCGATTCTGGATGGGTTTCCGTCCGTCCACGCCCGACAGCCTACCATTTCTGGGCGAAGCGAGATCCCGCCCCGGCCACTTCCTGGCCGTCGGACACGGCCATTTCGGTATGACCGGCGGACCACCCAGTGCCCGCATGCTTGCCAATATCATCGCTGGGAAAGCCCCCGGCCTGGATCCGGCGCCCTTCAGGCCGGATCGCTTCGAGTAAGCCGGGGCTCAGGCAACGAGCTTGCCGGCGAGCCTCAGCGCATCGAGAGCAAAGTGTCGGGCATCCTCGAACAGGGTGGCCAGTTCCAGCGCATAGAGAAGCGCGATGGCGCCGAACGATCCTGGGTGCAGGCCACTCCATCCTACGATCCGATCGGGCAGAGACGTCCTCAGCAGAGCACCCCGCGCTACGACCATCAGGACGATGCCGAGGACAGCGCCTGCCAGCACGTCGCTGGGGTAGTGGAAGCCGAGATACGCACGCGGCAGGCAGATCACGATAAGCGCCCAGCAGAAGGCCACGGCTCCGAACGGGCGCGACCATGTCCAGATAGGCACTGAGAGCGCAAAGAAGAGAGCCGCATGATCGCTGGGGAACGAGCTCCACGTCCTAAGGGACTCCGGATGTACGCTGAGCGGTGTATTGAGACCGAAGTCGGGCGCATGCAGCGGCCGGGGATGGAAGGGTAGACCCGTCTGCATCAACCGCACGGTCAAGACCACGACCAAGGCCGCCAACGTCGAGGCCACGATCATGCGCCGCAAATCCTCGCGACGATCGCCTTTCTCGAACCATATCCAGCAGTAGGCCGCGAGGAAGATGCCGCCCTTGAGGACCGCCGAGTCGGCGACGTCGAGGACGAACTGATCCAGCAGCTCGTTGCGACCTGCCGGCTGATTGATCAGCAGCACCAGCCACTGGTCCCATCGATTGATCATGGCCACAGGCGGCACCTCCGCCCCCAAGCTTAATGTTCGTCAAACTGTAACAATAGTGACTTCGTTGTGGCCGGACCGTCCGCGCTCAGGCGCGTCGTGGATCGAGATTAGTGCCCTGCCACACGCAGCCCAGCTCGTTGCTCGTCACTTTGAGGACGCGCTCACGGCCGTTGTTGACGAAGGAGAAGACCATCATGCTGTTGCCGACCTTGGCAGTGCCGCCGAACACGCCGTCGGCGCCCTTCCGGAGAGTAACCGCCGTCGCCCCCGAGACGGTGGCCGTGGTCCGCGCCTCGGCAACCGACCATTTCTTGTTGTGGAAGGTATTGTTACCGGATGTGCAGGCCGGATGATTTCGGGGCGATGGCGTCAGAGTGAACGGGATGCTTTGCGCAGCCAAGGGAGAGGCGATCCCGAGAAGAGCAACGGTCATCGCAATCGTTCCGCGCATTGCAGCCTCCCCCGCTACCGAAGCCAGACGGCAGCGTGCCACGACGATCGCGGCAATGGCAATGCATCCCCGCTTGGTGCACGCGCGTCCCGTCAGCTCAACTCTCTGGCGACAAGCACGAAGTCGGGGTCCTGCTTGGTACCGTTGCCCTTCTCGATGATCGGCGGTTCGAGGTCCCGTCCCGGAAGCTGCGATCTGATCGCGGCTAGGAACTCAAGTTGTCCATTGTAGGTAAAGCGGCACCCCGGCTGGGCGATACGCTTGATGACCCTGATGAAGGTGTCGAGCAGCGGGGTCCCGCGCATGGTGATGTGGCTGGCCGACTTGTCGGGAATGAACGTTGAGGGATCGGGATCGTCGGCCCATGGCCTGAAGCCACCGACCGGATCGAACGAATGATCAAGGTCGACCTGATAGTCCTCGAACTCCGGTGTTTCGCCATCGCCCGCCAGGTTGATCAGCCGTCCGCCCCGCTTCGGACCGACGGGACGGCCCGTAAAGACGTTATGCGGATCGAATTCACCGCCCTCTTCCCGCGACGCCGAAAAGAACTTCGAATTCGCCGCGAGCTTGGTCAGCGGCCCTCCGGGCACAGCCGCCTTCCGGTTCTGGCGAACCTCGACCGAATGGATCTTCGTCACGCCGGGGCGCGAGGCGACGATCGTCGCGTTGCCGGGACGGAAGGCTTCCAGACGCATGTCCATGGGATCCTTCGTCAGGGAGACCCTGCCGCCGTCCTCAGGCGCCAGGACCTGCGCCTGATTCGAGGGCCCCAGACTGAAGTCGGACAGGAATACGACCTTCTTGCTCGGGGGCTTGGGCACCAGCTGCGTAATATCTCCATGGTTCGTACAGATCGCCGTTCCGGTGCTGCCGGTGTTCAGGCAGGTGATCATGCCCGCGCTGTTGGGCGGCCATCGGCTGGTCGTCGTGATGGTCTGCGGATTGGGTGCGGCGACGCGTGGCCCCGTGACCGCAAACGACTCCCGCCGGGAGACGAGCGACTGCCGGACAATGAACGGTGACAGCGGCAAAATCCGGTTGACGGGTTGGCCGCCTCGAACCTTGAACTCGAGCGGCCCGAGAGGACGTTGCTGCAGCAGCTCCTGATCGAGGGAAGCAATCGTCATCTTGCCGACGATGTTGTCGGCCTGGCTCTGATAGGCCTTGTTGATGATGTTGCGCTTTCGCTTGTAGGCAAGAACGGCCGCTGCCGTTGCGTTTCCGTAAATGCTGTCGGAGTCGAGGCCCGCTTTGTCGAGCTGGTTCAAGGCGAGCTGGATCTTCCGAACGTGCTCCCCTTTCGCACCTGGCACAATATGGGCGGCATCGGAGACGGCAGCGGCTTCGAGCTTCGGATCGCCCCGGAACAACGATGACTGGAGAGCCATGGAAACCTCGCGGCGCAGGACGCTGAATGCTGCCAGTACCGCCGCGCGATGGCCACGGCATTATCCGGCAAAGGCTTTCGCCGGCATTCCAAACTGGACCATGTCGAATCTTCGAAACTGGACGTTCCTCACAATCCACTCTCGGACTAATTAGAACCGACGCTAAGAGGATTTCCGAGACCCATCATGGTTCAAAAGCCGGCCCCCGAACTATCCGTCGAAGACATCGAACGCTTCGGTCCCGACCCGCTCGGCGCGTTCAAGGTCAACCTTGCCAGAGTCGAGGAACGCATCGCCAAGGCCTGCGAACGGGCGGGGCGGGATCGCGCTGCAGTCCGGCTGCTACCTGTCACGAAGACCGTGCCGGCGCATGTCCTGCGTTTCGCCTTTGCCGCCGGCATCCGGTCCTTCGGTGAGAACAAGATCCAGGAAGCGCAGGGCAAGCGGGAAGCACTCGACGACCTGGCCATCGACTGGAGCATCATCGGCCATTTGCAGACCAACAAGGTGAAGTACCTCACCCGCTTTGCCCGCGAGTTCCATGCGCTGGACAGCCTGCGTCTTGCCGATCTCCTGAACAAACGCCTCGAACGTGAAGGCCGCTTTCTCGACGTCTACGTCCAGGTCAACACATCAAGTGAAGAAAGTAAGTACGGTCTGTCGCCGGAGGCGCTCTTGCCCTTCGTCGATTCACTCGATCAGTTCCCGCGCCTCAAGCCGAGAGGCTTGATGACCTTGGCCCTGCTCAGCACCGACATGGAGAAGGTACGTCCCTGCTTCGCTCTTTTGCGCCGCCTGCGCGACGAGGCCGTAAAGCGCAATGCCGCCCTCACCGAACTCTCGATGGGCATGTCGGGGGACTTCGAGGAAGCGATCGAGGAAGGCGCCGACGTCGTGCGCGTCGGCCAGGCAATCTTCGGCAAGCGACCCACGCCCGACGGCCATTACTGGCCAGGCTTGATATCGACGTGATCCTTCTTCAGGACACGCACGTCCAAACTGGGGTACGTCTCAAAAAAAGAGGCCCGTGGTGCGGGCCTCAAGGGTTGGGGACGTATCCTCGATCTTGCCGACCTGGGGGAGAAGGCGCCGATCAAGGTACGCTCTCAATGCGCGCTGTGAAGGATGGTTCCACCTAAGGTCGCGCAGTTTTTTTGTTTTCACATCTTCGTCACAACGAAAGCAGGCAAGGGGGAGGGGCGGTTATGGCTAAAACCTCCCCTCCTCGCCCGGCTCCTCTTCCGGCGGTGCGGACTAGTAACGGGCCGGCGTCGTGACAGTGGTCGTGGTGACTGGCGTTGGGGAATACGGATCGCTGTAGACAGTCGTGGTCCGCTGCGTAGTCGGGGCTGGCGGGGCCTGAACCGTCTCATGCCTCACCGAACAACCAGCAACCAGCACCCCTAGAGCCAACATCGCAACCGGAACGATCTTCATGGGCCACCTCCTCTCAAACCTCTCTTGGACGAGGCGGCAACGCCGTCTGTCACAGGTCTGTTCCTCGACGATCAGCTATTAAGGCAGCCAACGCGCGCCCGAGGTGTTTCTGCGACCGTCACCGAGATTGGGAACCTGCAGCCAGAACCTGGTTCGTTTGGCATTCGCGGCAGGAGGGGCTATCGAAGCGGCATGCCCCGTCGCGAGCGCGCGTGACCCACGACCTCAAGATCTTCAGCACGATCGCCGTGCAGAGCGCCCTGGAGGCGCTTGCGCCGCAGTTCGAGGCAGAAAGCGGCTTCCGCCTTCGCATCACGTGGAACACCGCGCCTGTGCTGGTGAAACGTCTGCAGGCCGGCGAAACCGCGGACGTCCTGCTCCTCAACCGCGCCGGCATCGACGCCATGATCCGCGAGGGACGGATACGATCCAGCTCCGAAGTCACGCTGGCGAGTTCCGCCACGGCCATCGCGATCAAGGCGGGCGCCGCCCGGCCCGACATCTCGACGCCGGAGGCGCTGAAGCAGACACTGCTGGCGGCACGCGCAATCTCCTACACCGATCCGGCGGCCGGCGGTGCGAGCGGCATCTACTTCGCCAAGCTGCTGGACCGTCTGGGCATTGCCGACGAGATCAACGCCAAGACGAAGTTTCCGCCGCCTGCCGGCCTCAGCGGAGACTTTCTGCTGACCGGCGAGGCCGACCTTGCGATCCAGCAGAAGCCCGAGCTGCTGCAAGTCCCCGGCATTGAGATTTTGGGGATGCTGCCGGGCGACCTGCACATGGTCACGGTCTTCGTCGCCGGCGTCGAAGTCTCGAGCCCGCATGCCGCGCCGGCCAAAGCACTGATCGACTTCCTCAGGTCCCCGCCAGCGACCGAGATCTTCCGCGCCAAGGGCCTCGATCCGGGATAGTGGCGGCCCGCGTCGAGGCCCGCCATGCCCGATGACACGGCGTGCCACCCGCCACCGTTTCCGATGTTCAATCGGGAATGCGGGCGATGACCTTGATCTCGAAATCGAATCCCGCAAGCCAGTTGACGCCGATCGCCGTCCAATTCGGATAAGGCGCTTCCGGGAAGACTTCGCTTTTGACGGTCATGACCGCGCCGAACTGATTTTCGGGATCGGTATGAAAGGTCGTCACGTCGACGATATCGTCTAGCCCGCATCCACCCGCTTGCAGGGTCGCCTTGAGATTGGCGAATGCCAGACGGACCTGAGCCTCGAAGTCCGGCTCGGGTGAACCGTCGCTGCGACTGCCGACCTGGCCGGACACGAACAAGAGATCGCCTGATCTGATCGCTGCCGAATACGCATGCGATTTGTAGAGCTCGTGCCGATTGGCCGGGAATACGGCGTCACGCGGGGCCATATGGACTTCTCCTGTTGGGTCGCTGGGGAGCAATGCCGGCGAACCGGCGCCGCTTCGTTTCACATACGCAGCGTATATTAAATTCATATACGTACCGTATGTCAAATGATATGCGTCACATGTTCGACGAAGAGGTGTTTGTGGCTGCGCGGCGTCGCTTGGAAACAATGGAGGAAAACCGCGGCAAGCTGATTGCCGCCGGACGACAGGCGTTTGCGTCCGAAGGGTTCGCGGCGGCGTCGATGGATGCACTGACTGCTTCCGTCGGCCTGACGCGCGGCGCGCTCTATCACAATTTTGGGGACAAGAAGGGGCTGCTCGCGGCCGTTGTGGCGCAGGTCGATGGCGAGATGGCAGCGCGTGCCCGAATGGCCAGCGCTGATGCGGGCGATGATTGGGACCAGCTCCTGGCCGAAGGCGCGGCCTATATAGCGATGGCGCTGGAGCCCGAAGTACGAAGGATCGTGCTGCTTGATGGACCCGCGTTTCTCGGTGATCCCTCACATTGGCCAAGCCAAAACGCGTGTCTACAGGCAACGAAGCAAGCGGTTGGAAAACTGATCGCCGACGGCATCATGAAGAACGCAGACATTGAGGCTGCCGCCCGCCTCCTCTGTGGTGCTGCACTGAATGCGGCGTTGTGGGTAGCGGACAGTGACGATCCGCAGTCCGCTTTACCCAAGGCAATCGATGCCTTTCGCCTCATGGCAGAGGGATTTCTATCCGAGAAGCGCTAGCTTCTGCTGCCGGCGACGCAGTTTACCTGCGCAGCGCCCCTACAGCTCGAGTGGAAGAATGGCGGAGAGGGTGGGATTCGAACCCACGGTACGCTTGCACGCACAACGGTTTTCGAGACCGTCCCGATCGACCACTCTGGCACCTCTCCGGGCGCCGGGTTATAGGCGGCAGGCACTTTCGGGGCAACACCCTGATGGTTGGGGAGGAATACGATGAAGTTGCCCGAAAAGGGGCTGGCCTGGCCGGAAATCGAGGCCCAGCTGAACGACGCCAAGAAAGACGACTATTCGTGGCGGGACGGCCGGATGGCCGTCTACTACTACTATCTCGACGACGAACTGTCCGACGTGCAGAAGCGCGCCTACGCGGCCTTCTGGACCGAAAACAGCCTCGGCAAGCGCGCCTTTCCCTCCCTGGCGAAACTGGAGAACGACGTCGTCGATTTCGGCCTATCGCTGATGAACGCCCCCGACGATGCCGCCGGTACCTTCACCTCCGGGGGCTCCGAGAGCATCTTCCTCGCCGTCCAGACCGCTCGCGACTGGGCCCGCGCGACAAAAGGCATCGACAAGCCGAACTTCGTCGTCCCGCGCACATCTCATCCGGCTTTCAGCCGCGCGGGCCATGCTCTAGGCATCGAAATCCGCCGGGTGCCCACCACCCGCAACGACTTCAAGGCCGATATCGGCGCCATGGCAGGCAGGATCGACGACAATACGATCGGCCTCGTGGGCTCCGCGCCCTGCTATCCTTTCGGCGTCTTCGATCCGATCCGCGAACTCGGTGCGCTGGCGCAAGCTCGTGGACTCTGGCTGCATGTCGACGCCTGCGTCGGCGGTTTCCTTTCGCCCTATGTCAAGCGGCTGGGTCATGCCCTGCCCGACTGGGATTTCGCGGTGCCGGGCGTCACCAGCATCTCCGCCGATCTGCACAAGCACGGCATGGCGGCCAAGGGCGCCTCGCTGATGCTGCTGCGCTCCAAGGAGCTGAAAGAGAAGCACCAGACTTTCAACTTCCATGAATGGGAGCGCGGCCCCTATGTTGCCTGGACCATGCAGGGCACGCGGCCTGGCGGCGCCATCGCCGCGGCCTGGGCGACGCTGCAACACCTCGGCGATGAGGGTTATATGCGCTGTGCGCGCATGATCATGGATAACAAGAAAGCTTTGATCGACGGCATTTCCCGGATTCCGGGCCTGGCCGTGCTGGAGCCCAACGAACTCTCGATCTTCGTCACTCGCTCGGCCGATCCGACCCTGGATATCGGCGCCGTTTCCGATGCCATGGGTACGCGCGGCTGGCTGGTCGGTCGCCAGGTCGAGCCACCCGGCATCCATATGCACCTGAACCCCAGCCATGAGCGCATGGTCGGGCACTATCTGGAGGACCTGGTCTGGGCGGTCGGTGAAGCCCGCCGCAGCGGCGCCAGCGCCAGGAACGTCGGCTCGACCTACTGACTCCCTGAAATCCGTGACAGGCCCGCAATTCGGGGCTTTTGCGGCGTTGACTCGGGGCGTTCCGTGCGTATATTCCGCCCTCCTCCGGCGGGTCTTGCAGGCCCGCCGTGCTCTTTCGTGCTTCCCAGGATTTTGGGTTCGAGCCGTCGTCATCCCCTAGGGGTGGTAGGGTAGTCGGATCCGGACTGGGAGCTTCAAGTCGGGTGTCATTATGATCGCCGTTATCCGCACGGGTGGAAAGCAATACACGGTCGCCGCTGACGACCAGCTCACGGTCGAGAAGATCGAGGGCGAAGCCGGCGCCAAGGTCGAGTTCACCGACGTGCTGATGGTCGGCGACAAGGTCGGCGCGCCGACCGTGGCCGGCGCCAAGGTCGTGGGCTCGATCGTCAAGCAGGCCCGCGGCCCGCACGTCATCATCTTCAAGAAGCGCCGTCGCCAGAACTCGCGGCGCAAGAACGGTCATCGTCAGGACCTGACGGTGGTCAAGATCGAACAGATCGTCGCCTAACCAGATAGAGCGACCGGAGTAGTACGATGGCACACAAAAAAGCAGGCGGCTCCTCGCGTAACGGCCGCGATTCCGACGGCAAGCGCCTGGGCGTGAAGCGCTTCGGCGGCCAGAAGGTCCTCTCGGGCAACATCCTGGTTCGCCAGCGTGGCACCAAGATGAGCCCCGGCGAGAACGTCGGCGTCGGCCGCGACCATACCCTGTTCGCCATGGCCGACGGCGTCGTTTCTTTCCGCACCCGTTCGGGTGGCAAGGTCGAAGTGAACGTGCTCCCGGCGCCGGCTCTGGCCGCCGAATAGCCGTTCCCGTCCGATCGGATTGCGAAGGGGGAGCGGCTCGCCGTTCCCCCTTTTCGTTTTTGGATTCCACCTCATGAAGTTCCTCGACCAGGCCAAGATCTACATCCGCTCCGGCAATGGCGGCGCGGGATGCGTGGGCTTTCGCCGCGAGAAGTTCATCGAGTTCGGTGGACCGGACGGTGGCGATGGCGGGCGCGGCGGCGACGTGATCGCCGAGTGCGTCGACGGGCTCAATACGCTGATCGACTATCGCTACGCCCAGCACTTCAAGGCCGAGACCGGCCATCACGGCATGGGCAGCCAGCGCACCGGCGGCAAAGGCAAGGATGTCGTGCTGCGCCTGCCGCGCGGCACGCAGGTCTTCGCCGAAGACAACGAGACCCTGCTCGTCGACTTCACCGAGATCGGCCAGAGGGTCGTGCTCGCCAAGGGCGGCGACGGCGGCTACGGCAACCTGCACTACAAGAGCTCGACCAACCGCGCGCCGCGGCGTGCCGACAAGGGCTGGCCGGGCGAAGAGAAGGCCCTGTGGCTGCGGCTGAAGCTGATCGCCGACATCGGCCTCGTCGGCCTGCCCAATGCCGGCAAGTCGACGTTCCTGTCGTCCAACACGAACGCGCGGCCCAAGATCGCCGACTATCCGTTCACGACCCTGCATCCCGGCCTCGGCGTGGTGCGGGTGGGCGAGCGCGAGTTCGTCATGGCCGACATTCCAGGCCTGATCGAGGGCGCGCATGAAGGCGCCGGTCTCGGCACGCGCTTTCTTGGCCACGTCGAACGCTGTCGCGCATTGCTCCATCTCGTCGACGGCACGCAGGACGATGTCGCGGGTGCCTACAAGACGGTGCGCGCCGAGTTGCGCGCCTATGGCGGCAATCTCGCGCGCAAGAAGGAGCTGGTGGCGCTCAACAAGACCGACGCCATGACGCCGGAGGATATCGAGGCCAAGCGTGCCGCGCTCGCCAAGGCCTGCCGCAAGGCCGTGCACGTCATCTCGGCCGTCTCGGGTCAGGGCGTTCAACCTCTGCTGCACGAACTGATGAAGCTCGTCGAGAAGCAGACCGCCAAGACCAGGGACGCCGCATGAGCTCCCGTGCCAGCGCCCCCCTTCAAAGTGCGAGGCGGCTGGTCGTCAAGATCGGTTCCTCCATCCTGGTGGACGAGGCGAAGGGCGAAGTCCGGCGCGACTGGCTTGAAGCCCTGACCAACGACGTGGCGCGCCTGCATAAAGGCGGCTGCGAAGTCGTGCTGGTGTCGTCGGGCGCCATTCGGCTGGGACGCACCCACCTCAAGCTGCCGGCCGGCGTGCTCAGGCTCGAAGAAAGTCAGGCTGCCGCCGCGACGGGCCAGATCCGCCTCGCCCAAGCCTATCAGGAAGCGCTGGCGCGGCATGGCATCACCGTGGCCCAGCTCCTGCTTACCCTGCACGATTCCGAGGAGCGCCGCCGCTACCTCAATGCGCGCCAGACCATGGCGACCCTGCTCGGCCTCGGCGCCATTCCCGTGATCAACGAGAACGATACGGTCGCCACCGATGAGATCCGCTTTGGCGACAACGATCGCCTGGGCGCGCGTGTCGCCGAAATGATCTCGGCAGACACGCTGGTGCTGCTCTCCGACATCGACGGTCTCTACACCGGCGACCCGCGCAGCAACGCTTCCGCGAAGTTCATCCCCGAGATTCGCGAGATCACACCGGAGATCGAATCGATGGCAGGCGCTGCCGCTTCGGTTCTGTCCAACGGCGGCATGGTGACCAAGCTGATGGCGGGCCGCATCGCGATGGCCGCAGGCTGCCGTATGGCAATCGCCGACGGCCGCAAGGTCGGCGCCTTGGGCGCGTTGATCGACGGCACTGCGCGCTGCAGCTGGTTCCTGCCCGAAGGCTCGCCCCTGTCGGCGCGCAAGAAGTGGATCAAGGGCTCCCTCAAGACCACGGGCAGCCTGGTCGTCGACGATGGCGCGGTGCGCGCTCTCTCGGCCGGCAAGAGCCTGCTGCCCGCCGGCGTCACGGCCATCGATGGCGAATTCAAGCGTGGTGACGTGGTCGATGTGAAGGATCGCGTCGGCCGCGTGCTGGCGCGTGGACTGGTCGCCTATGCCGCCGAGGATGCGCGCCGCATCGCCGGTCGCAAGAGCGTTGAGATCGAGAAGCTGCTGGGTTTCCGCGGCCGCGACGAGATGGTCCATCGCGACGACCTCGTGGTCGAGTAGGCGCAGCAGGAGCTATACTGGAGCGGCCGATGAACGTTCAGACCAAACCCGCAGAAGATGCCGCAAGCATCGTCGCCGAACTGGGTCGTCGCGCGAAGACGGCCGCGGCAGCGCTGCGCACTGCGCCGACCGACGCCAAGAACAAGGCGCTGGCCGATGCTGCCCGCATGATCCGCGGCGAGAAGGCCGCCATTCTGGCCGCCAATGCCCGCGACATCGACGCGGCCAAGGCGGCCGGCATGTCGAACGCCTTGCAGGATCGCCTGCTCCTGAACGACGCGCGCATCGAGGGCATGGCCAAGGGGCTCGACGATATCGTCGCCCTGCCCGATCCCGTCGGCGCCACGATCGAGGAATGGCAGCGGCCGAACGGCCTCGTCATCAGCCGCGTGCGCGTGCCCATCGGCATCATCGGCGTGATCTACGAAGCGCGGCCCAACGTGACGGCGGATGCCGGCGCGCTCTGCATCAAGTCGGGCAACGTCGTGGTGCTGCGCGGCGGTTCCGACAGCTTCCATTCCTCGCGCGCCATCGTCGAACTGCTGCGCCGGGCGCTGAAGGGTGCCGGTCTGCCCGAGGATTGCGTCCAGCTCGTGCCGACCACGGACCGCGCCGCCGTCGGCGAGATGCTGCGGGCCATGGACTGGCTCGACCTGATCGTACCGCGCGGCGGGCGTTCGCTGATCGATCGCGTGACGCAGGAAAGCCGCGTGCCGGTGCTGCGCCACTATGACGGCATCTGCCACGTCTATGTCGACCGCGATGCCGACGTCGCCATGGCGCGCGATCTCGTGGCCAACGCCAAGATGCGCCGGGTCAGCGTCTGCGGCGCCGCTGAGACGCTGCTGATCGACAAGGCCGCGCTCAACACGCACCTGATGCCGGTGCTGGCGCGCCTGCACGAGCTCGGCTGCGAAGTCCGTGGCGACGCCGAGGTGCAGAAGCGCGATCCCAAGGCCGTCCCCGCCACCGACAAGGACTGGCGCACGGAGTATCTCGAACCGATCATCTCCGTCGCCACGGTCGATGGCGTGGCCGGCGCGATCGACCACATTGCGCGCTACGGCAGCCAGCACACCGAGTCGATCGTCACGGCCAACGAAACGACGGCGCGGCGCTTCCTGGGCGAAGTCGACAGTGCCATCGTCATGCACAATGCCAGCACGCAGTTCGCCGACGGCGGCGAGTTCGGGCTGGGCGCGGAAATCGGCATTTCGACCAACCGCATGCACGCCCGCGGGCCGGTCGGTCTGGTCGAGCTGACGACCTACAAGAACATCGTGCGCGGCAAGGGCACTCTGCGTCCATGAGTCTGCGCCCGTGAGAGTGCTGGCATGAGCCTGCACCCGATGCCGGGTGTGTCGCGCGACACGACGCGGCGCATCGGTCTCCTGGGCGGTTCGTTCAATCCCGCGCATCCGGGCCACCGACACATCAGCCTCGAGGCGATGAAGCGACTGGGCCTCGACGAGATCTGGTGGCTGGTCTCGCCGCAGAACCCGCTGAAGAGCGGCGACGGCATGGAGCCGCTGCCGACACGCGTCGCCCGCGCCCGGCAGGTCGCCGCCCATCCGCGCATCCGCGTCGACGCCCCTGAACTGCTGCTTGGGACGCGCTACACGCTCGATACGGTACGGGCGCTGCGCCGGATCTACCCGAAGGCCCGCTTCGTCTGGCTGATGGGCGCCGACATCCTGCCCCAGCTCGTCGATTGGGCTGGCTGGCGCGATCTTTTCGCTACGATTCCCCTTGCCGCCTTCGCCCGGCCGGGCTGGGGATATGCGGCGCTGGCGGCAAGGGCGCCCAGGACCTTTGCCCGCTATCGTGTGGATTGGGAGAATGCCCGGCAGCTCGCCTCTTGCGAGCCGCCGGCCTGGTGCTTTATCCCGAGCCGTCTGGACAGCCATTCGGCCACGGCCATCCGTGCCGTCCGGCCGCGACGAACGAGAACGAAAGGAAAGACCATTTCCGACCAGAATTCCTCTCTGGGGACCCGTCAGCTCCCCGACCGCCGCAAGGCCACCGATGCCCTGCTGACGCTGGTGCGTCGTTCGCTGGAGGACGACAAGGCCGAGGACGTCGTCGTCATCGATCTCAAGGGCAAGTCCGCCTTCGCCGACTATATGGTGATCGCCTCGGGCCGCTCGAACCGCCAGGTCGTGGCCATTGCCGACCATCTCGCCGAGAAACTGAAGCAGAACGGCTACGGCTATACGCCGGTCGAAGGCAAGCAGGGCGGCGACTGGGTCCTCGTCGATGCCGGCGATGTGGTCGTCCATATCTTCCGCCCGGAGCCCCGCGCCTTCTACGCACTGGAGAAGATGTGGGCGCTGGAGAACGAGGCGGCGGCCAAACCCGTCAAGGCCAAGCCCGTGAAGAAGGTGGCGACCAAGCGGGCCACCACGGCCAAGCCGCCTGCCCGGCGTAAGCGAGCCTCGTGAACGGGCAGCTCCCTTGAAGCTGACGATCGCCGCAATCGGCCGTGCCGGGCGCGGACCGGAGCGCGATCTCTACGAACACTATGCCGGCCGCATCCGCTGGCCGCTGGCGCTTCGTGAGCTCGAGGAAAAGCGCAAGCTGCCGCCGCCGCAGCTCATGCAGCGCGAGGGTGAACTGCTACTGCAGGCGGTACCTACCGGCGCAACCCTCGTGGCGCTGGACCGCCGCGGCAAGGTGCTCGACAGCGAGGCCTTCGCGACCCGGCTGGGCACCTGGCGTGACAGTTCGGTGTCGGACCTCGCTTTCCTGATCGGCGGCGCCGACGGCCATACCGAACAGCTCCTGCAAAAATCCGCTCTCGTTCTGTCATTTGGTGCCATGACTTGGCCCCACATGTTGGCGCGCGGCATGCTGGCGGAGCAGATCTACCGGGCACAGCAACTATTGGCCGGACACCCCTACCATCGCGCCTGAACAGGCATGGAAGGGCGTCGATTTTGCCTCTGTTCTGACGAAAAACCGGGGCTACATTGAATCCCATGCACCCTTTCTCCCGGTGGCTTTTGGCCGCCTCCGCCTCTTTGCTCGTGGCCGCCGCGGCGACCTCTGCGATGGCTCAATCGACGCCGGTCCAGAAGCCGGGCGCCAAGCCGGTGCGGTCGATCCCCTACGTCTCGATCACCGGCGACGACGGCAAACAGCGGCACTACGAGACCAACGCCATACCGCTGCTGTTCAACCGCGCCTGCTTCGGCTGGCGCATGTATCTCGGCGGTCCCAACCGCGTCGTTTCCCTGAAGGAAGTGCTGACGACCTCGCAGCCTGCCGAGCAGGTGATCGCAGGGCCGGAAACCGAAGTGAGCGCCGACAAGACGAAGGCCACCACACGGATGTTCGAGACCGTGCAGGACGGCGTGCTGCAACGCTCCTGGTGCATCATCCCGGGTGATCCGCCGGGCACCTATACCTACGACATCACGATCGACGGCGAGCCGCGTGGCGAGTTCGTCTTCTGCGCCATCGAAGTGCCGGACCAGAACCCTGACACCGATCCGCGCGAGCTCTCCTGCCCCAACAAGTTCAACGCGGTCGAGCGCGCACAGCCGCACGGCCGGAAGGCATCGTAATGGCTGTCGTGTCCCGTCCTCGTCCCGCCCTGCTCTGCATCCTCGACGGCTGGGGCTATCGTCCGGACCGTTCCTACAACGCCATCCTCGACGCCAAGACCCCAAACTTCGACCGCCTGATCTCGACCTGCCCGCAGGGCCTGATCGACGCGTCGGAAACGTTCGTCGGCCTGCCCAAGGGCCAGATGGGCAACTCGGAGGTCGGCCACATGAACCTCGGCGCCGGCCGGGTCGCCGTGCCCGATCTGCCACGCATCGACAATGCGATCGAGGACGGTTCGCTGGCGAAGAATCCGATCCTGGCCGACGCCATCGCGGCCCTGAAGAAGAATGGCGGCGCCTTCCATCTGATGGGCCTGGCGTCGCCGGGCGGCGTGCATGCACACCAGGATCACCTCGTCTTCCTCGCCAATCTGATCGCAGGCCAGGGTGTGCCGGTCTGGATCCACGCCTTCCTCGATGGCCGCGACATGCCCCCACGCAGTGCGCTGGAGTGCCTCGAGCCCATCCAGGCAGGCCTCAAGGCCGGGCTGCCCATCAAGTTCGCCACCGTGGCCGGCCGCTTCTATCCGATGGATCGCGACAAGCGCTGGGAACGTGTGACGCTCGCCTATGACGCGATGGTCGACGCCAAGGCCGATCAGCGCGCCGCAACACCGACGGCAGCCGTCGAACAGGCCTATGCTGCGAAGCTCGATGACGAGTTCGTACTGCCGACGGTGATCGACGGCTATGTCGGCATGAACGACGGCGACGGCCTCCTGATGTTCAACTACCGCTCCGACCGTGCACGCCAGATCCTGACGGCGCTGCTAGATCCGCGCTTCGACGGCTTCAATCGGGCACGCGTGGTGAAGTTCGCCGCGACGGTCGGCATGGTGGAGTATTCGGCCGCCCTCAGCCCTTTCCTGAAGACGCTGCTTCCGCCGGAGACCATCAAGATGGGCCTGGGCGAAACGGTGTCGCGTGCCGGGCTCAAGCAGCTGCGCATCGCCGAGACCGAGAAGTACGCGCACGTCACCTTCTTCTTCAACGGCGGCGAGGAGCGCGTGTTCGACGGCGAGGAGCGCATCCTGGTGCCGTCTCCCAAGGTCAAGACCTACGACCTCAAGCCCGAGATGAGCGCACCGGAAGTCACCGACAAGCTCGTCGAGGCCATCGGCTCGGGCAAGTTCGACCTGATCGTGGTCAACTACGCCAACACCGACATGGTGGGCCATACCGGCGACCTCGCGGCGGCAACCAAGGCCGTCGAGGCTGTGGATATGAGCCTGGGGCGCCTCATGGAGGTGATCAAGGCCGCCGGCGGCGTCATGTTCGTCACGGCTGACCACGGCAATGCCGAGCAGATGTTCGACGAGCAATCGCACCAGAAGCACACTCAGCACACGTTAAATCGCGTGCCGGCATTGCTGTTCAACGGTCCGGCCGACGTTCATTCGCTGAGCGACGGCAAGCTCGCCGATGTTGCACCCACCATGCTGGCCCTGATGGGCGTACCGCAGCCCCAGGAAATGACGGGCCGGTCGCTGCTGTCGACCGTGGCCCGGCCGACGGTCCTCACGGCGCCGCACTCCGCAGCGGCAGCTTCTGCCTGATTTATTTGTGAGGTGGGGGCCCCTTGTCGGCCGTGCCGCCGCCTTGATCCTGCCAAACACCGCCCTGTATTCTCGATTCCGACGCTTGAAAACACTGGATCGCTGAGCCGACGGCGCAGCGGCCTTCCTGAAAGCACCCAAATGACCTTTCTGCGCTCCGCTTCCATTGCCGCCGCGACCCTGGCATTCCTGGCCGGCCCCTCTCTCGCTCCAGCGTTCGCGCAGGACAAGGCCGACCCGAAGACCGGCAGTGGCGACAAGAGCGAACTCTACCAGCAGCTCAATCTGTTCGGCGACGTGCTGGAGCGCATCCGCCGCGACTATGTCGAGCCGGTGGAAGAGAAGACGCTGATCGAGAACGCGATCAACGGCATGCTCACCGCGCTCGATCCGCACTCGAGCTACATGAACCCCAAGGCCTACAAGGACATGCAAGTCCAGACCAAGGGTGAGTTCGGCGGGCTCGGCATTGAAGTCACGATGGAGAACGGTGTCATCAAGGTCGTGTCGCCGATCGACGATACGCCGGCGGCCAAGGCCGGCATCCAGGCGGGCGACCTGATCTTCGCACTCGACGGCGAGCCGGTTCAGGGCCTCTCGCTGCAGGAGGCCGTCGAGAAGATGCGCGGCAAGGTCGGCACGCCGATCAAGATCTCGATCCGCCGCGCTGGCAAGGATCCGTTCGACGTCTCGCTGACCCGCGAGATCATCAAGGTGAAGTCGGTACGTTACCGCCTCGAAGGAAACGACATCGGCTACATCCGCGTCACCTCCTTCACCGAGCAGACCACCTCGGGCGTGCTCGACGCCATCGAGAAGCTCAAGAAGGAGGCGGGCAACAAGCTCAAGGGCTACATCCTCGACCTGCGCAACAATCCGGGCGGCCTGCTTGACCAGGCGATCGCCCTGTCCGACGCCTTCCTCGACAAGGGCGAGATCGTCTCGGTCAAGGCGCGCAAGAGCGATGACGTCCAGCGCTGGAACGCCAAGCCCGGCGACGTGACCAACGGGTTGCCCATCGTCGTCCTGCTGAACGGCGGCTCGGCCTCGGCCTCGGAGATCGTGGCCGGCGCCCTGCAGGACCATCGGCGGGCGATCATCCTCGGCACGCGGTCGTTCGGTAAGGGCTCGGTCCAGACCATCATGCAGGTGACCGGCGGCGGCGCGATCCGTCTCACGACGGCGCTCTACTTCACGCCGTCGGGCCGGTCGATCCAGAAGGAAGGCATCAAGCCCGACATCGAGGTCGAGCCCGCCAAGATCGAGAATCTCCAGGCGCGCGGCGGCTTCCGCGAGGAGAACCTGCGCCGCTCGATCACCAACCCGAACGAGAAGCCGGGCGACGCCGCCAAGCCTGATCCGAAGGCCGCGCCGAAGCCGGAAGCGAACAAGCCCGGCGACAAGAAGGACGAGAAGCCTGCGGCGAACCAGGCGACCGATCCCGACGAGCCGCCGAAGGAGCAGGCTGCCGACTATCAGCTCCTGCGTGCGGCCGATCTGATTCGCGGCATCTCGCTCTACAGCGGCCGCGCCAACTAGAGCGCCGCCGCCGGAGACGAGATCGTGCCCGGCCAGCGAAAAGCCAACGGCCGAGCCAAGGGACAGGAAATCAGGCCGCTGCGTAGCGGCCTGATTGCCGCTTATCTCCTGGTCTTCGCCGTTATTGCCGGGTCGGCTGCGCTGGTCCTGGGCAACGTCACCGTCACCGCGCCTCAGGTTGTCGACGCAGCCGTCGCAGCGACCCCGATACCGGCGGCGACCGCGGCGGTTCAGTCCCTGCCTTTGCCGGTCCGTCCGCCATCGGGCTTCCGCACCTTCTCGCCCGCCGAGCTTGCCGCGATGTCGGAGACGACGAGCGACGGCCTGCAGCTGCCGCGCATCGCCCCGGATGGCTGGATGCCGTGGATCGCCCATGCCCGTCGCTTCGATCCTTCCGGATCACCCGCCCGCATCGGCCTCCTGATGATCAACCTCGGTGCCAGCGAAGCCGAGATGAAGCGTGCCATCGAAAAGCTTCCCGCCGAAGTGAGCCTTGCTTTCCTGCCCGGCACTCCCGACCTGCCGCGCTGGCTCGCCCAGGCCCGCGCCTTCGGCCACGAAAGCTATCTGATGATGCCGGTCGAGGATCAGGGAACGGCCGAGCGCGGCATCCGCCCCATCGACAGCGCGGCAGATGCAGCCGAGAACCTTCGCCGCCTGCGGCTCGCCATGGCGCGCGGCTCGGGCTATGTCGGCCTGGTGGTCTCTTCGCCGAGCCCCGTCACCCAATCCGAGACCACCTTGCGTCCACTGGTGAAGGAAATGGTCGACCGCGGCCTGGCCCTTGTAGAGGTCAACCCCACGCGGGAAACGACCCAGCGGCTGACGGCCGAGCTTGGGGCAGGCTATGCACGCAGCGCCGACGTGCTCGACTACAAGCTGGCGGGCGAAAGCGTCATGGCAAACCTTGATCGATTGACGGCCTGGGTCGCGCAGCCGACGCCCGGTCGTCCGCCACGGCACGCCTTCGGTGTCATGCAGCCCGATGACGAGACCATCGATGCCATCGTGACCTGGAGCAAAGGCCTGCGCGAGCGGCATGCGATATCGTTTGTACCCCTCATCGGACATTTCGAATGCCGCGACGCCTGTATGGAGCGCCTGCAGGCCCAGCCAGCGCAGCTTCGCCCATGATGTCCGGCCGTCCCGAAGAGTACCGCAGGAACGTCGGCCTGATGCTGATTGCGCCGGACCGTCGCGTGTTCGTCGGCTGCCGCACCAACCAGCCCGACGCCTGGCAAATGCCCCAAGGCGGCATCGACGACGGAGAAAGCGCGATCGAGGCCGCCTGCCGCGAACTGCACGAGGAGGTCGGCACGACGAAGGCGCTGGTTCTGCGCGAAAGTGCGCGGTGGATCTGCTACGAGGTGCCCGAGGAACGGCGACCGCGCTACTGGAAGGGCCGTTGGCGAGGCCAGGCGCAAAAGTGGTTTGCCCTCGCGTTCACCGGCAGCGACGCCGACATCGACATCCATGCCCACGACAAGGAATTCGCGTCCTGGCGCTGGATCGGCGCGCACGAACTCTCCGCGCTGATCGTGCCGTTCAAGCGCGCCGTCTACGACGCCGTGTTCGAGGAATTTTCCGACCTGATTTCGTGAGGGTCGCCGTCGGCGAACCCGTCAGGCGCCCAGGGCGGCCAGTTTGGCGGCGTTGCGGCGCAGGAACCAAAGGCCCGCCCGCGTCATCAGGCTGTTCAAGCGGCCCTGCGGTTCGAGGCCGATGGCCTTCAGCACCATCGCCATGGCGCGTTGCACATGGCTCGGCCGATAGAGCGGATAGGCCCGACGCGCATAGGCCTGCATGTTGCGCTTGCGATCGTAGGTCGCGCCAACCGGCTCGTTTGCCGCGAAATAGGCGTAAGCGAGTTCGTCGTCCTCGCTCTCGGCCAGACGTCCCCAGCCGATGCGCAGCCGGGCCCAGCGGCTCAGCCTGTCACGCTGCAGACAACGCCGCAGATGCTCGTAGAAGAGCTTGTAGTGACGGAACTCGTCGGCCGCGATCTTCGCGCAGACCTGCTTCAGCACCGGCTCCTCGGTCGCGTCCTTGAGGGCGCTGTAATAGGAACTGGTGCCGGTCTCGACGATGCAGCGGGCCATCATTTCGCCGGCCTGGCTGCCGCGCACCGAACTGCTGGCGTCGAGTGGCAGCTTGTAGCCGGTGCGAAAGCGATCGAACGCCGCGTCGAAGTCCCAGGACGGATCGGCAAGCTGCGCCCAGCGGCCAAGCGCCATGCCGTGCTGCACTTCCTCGACCGCCCAGTTGTTCACCGCTTCCGTGAAGGCCGGATCGTCGGCAAACACACGGCCAAGGTAGATGCGGTAGTCGCCGCCATTGCGCTCCACCAGAGCCGCGGCCTTGATGTTGCGCAGGATCTCCGGATCGACCTTCGACGCATCGAAGCGATCCCAGGCGATCGACTCGAGTGTCCAGTTACTCATGGGAGACAATCCTCGGCATCATGTCGCTTTAACGTAATAAAGCGACGTTGGCCGCGGCTTTCAATGGCTAGGCCGTACAGATCTTGACAGAAAATTACGCAGCGCCGCTGAAATCAGCGGCCGGCGTAATAGGCCTGGGCACGACGAAGATCCCTGGCGACAAGCAGGCTCTTCTCAGCCGTCGCCTTTTCGGCGTCGGTCGCGGCGTCCATGAGATCGCGCTCTGCCGCACGCTCGCGCTCGGCAAGCTGCTCGGACGTCACCTGCTCGAACGGCAAGGCTTCGTCGGCCAGCACGGTGCAACGCTCGGGCGTCACCTCGGCGAAGCCGCCGGCCACGAGGAAGCGCTGATCCACCTTGTTGCCCTGGAAGACTTCCAGGACACCGGGGCGGACCGTCGAGATCAGCGGCGCATGGCCCGGCAGGACGCCGAAATCGCCTTCGCTGCCCGGGACGACAACCATGTCGGCCTCGGTCGCGAGCAATTCGCGCTCGGGCATCACCAGACGGAAGGAGACCTTGGCCATCTGCTTAGGCCGCCTCGGCCGCGAGCTTCTTGGCCTTGGCAACGGCCTCGTCGATCGTGCCGACCATGTAGAACGCCGCCTCCGGCAGATCGTCGTACTCGCCGGCAACGATGGCCTTGAACGCCTTGATCGTGTCCTCGAGCTTCACGAACACGCCCGGCGTGCCGGTGAAAACTTCGGCGACGTGGAACGGCTGACTGAGGAAGCGCTGGATCTTGCGGGCGCGCGAGACGACCAGCTTGTCCTCTTCCGAAAGCTCGTCCATGCCCAGAATGGCGATGATGTCCTGCAGCGACTTGTACTGCTGCAGCACGCGCTGCACCGAACGCGCCGTATTGTAGTGTTCCTCGCCGACGACGCGCGGGTCGAGCATGCGCGACGTCGAGTCGAGCGGATCGACGGCCGGGAAGATCGCCTGCTCGGCGATCGAGCGGCTGAGCACCGTCGTCGCATCCAAGTGGGCGAACGAGGTCGCCGGCGCCGGGTCGGTCAAGTCGTCGGCAGGCACGTAGATGGCCTGCACCGAGGTGATCGAGCCCTTCTTGGTCGAGGTGATGCGCTCCTGCAGCGCGCCCATGTCGGTCGAGAGCGTCGGCTGATAGCCCACTGCCGACGGGATACGGCCCAGCAGCGCCGACACTTCCGAACCGGCCTGCGTGAAGCGGAAGATGTTGTCGACGAAGAACAGCACGTCCTGGCCTTCGGCGTCGCGGAAGTACTCGGCGACGGTGAGACCCGACAGCGCGACACGGGCGCGGGCGCCCGGCGGCTCGTTCATCTGGCCGTACACCAGCGCCACCTTCGAGCCCGGTCCGTCGAGCTTGATGACGCCGCCTTCGATCATCTCGTGATAGAGGTCGTTGCCCTCGCGGGTACGCTCGCCGACGCCGGCGAACACCGACACGCCGCCGTGCGCCTTCGCGACGTTGTTGATCAGCTCCATGATCGTCACGGTCTTGCCGACGCCGGCGCCGCCGAACAGGCCGATCTTGCCGCCCTTGGCGTAGGGCGCCAGCAGGTCGATGACCTTGATGCCGGTGACCAGGATCTGCGCTTCCGTCGACTGCTCGACGAACTCGGGCGCCGAACGATGGATCGGCAGCGTCTGCTTGGCGTTGACGGCACCGCGCTCGTCCACCGGCTCGCCGATGACGTTCAGGATGCGGCCGAGCGTCTCCGGGCCCACCGGCATGGCAATCGGGGCGCCGGTGTCGACCGCCTTCTCGCCGCGAACCAGACCGTCGGTCGTGTCCATCGCGATGGTGCGGACTTCCGACTCGCCGAGATGCTGGGCGACTTCGAGCACCAGCTTGCGGTCCGGCACTTCGACGTGCAGCGCATTCAGGATGTTCGGCAGTTCGCCGTCGAAGCGAACGTCGACGACCGCGCCCGTAATCTGGGTGATCGTGCCGATGTTGTTGGAGGCCATTGCGGATCCCTTTCCTTCGATTGCCTGGCAGCCGACCTAGATGGCCTCGGCGCCCGAGATGATCTCGATGAGTTCCTTGGTGATCGTGGCCTGGCGCGAGCGGTTCATCTGCAGCGTCAGCTTCTTGATCACGTCGCCTGCGTTACGCGAGGCGTTGTCCATTGCCGTCATCTGCGAGCCGTAGAAGCTCGCCGAATTCTCGAGCAGCACGCGGAAGATCTGGACGGCCAGATTGCGCGGCAGCAGATCGGCCAGGATCTCGCCCTCGTCGGGCTCGAACTCGTAGATGGCACCACCCGCAGCGGCAGGCGCGGCCGTCGAGGCCTCGGGCGCCGGTGGCGGGATGAGCTGCTGCGTCGTGACGATCTGCGTCATCGCCGACTTGAAGCGGTTGAAGATGACCGAAGCGACGTCGAACTCGCCGGCGTCAAACATCTCCATCACGCGGGTCGCGATCTGCTGGGCGTCGCCGAAGGACAGCCGCGGGCGTCCGAGATCGGTCATCGTCTCGACGATCATCGAACCGAAATCGCGGCGGAGCTGGTCACGCCCCTTGCGGCCGACGCAGAAGATCTTGACCGTCTTGCCTTCCGAGACGAGCGTGCGGATCCTGCGACGCGCCTCGCGCACGATCGTGCTGTTGAAGCCGCCGCACAGGCCGCGATCGCCCGTGGCGACGATCAGCAGATGAACCTTGTCGGAGCCGGTGCCGGCCAGCAGGCGCGGGCCGGTGCCACTCTTGAAGCTCGCCCCCAGCGACGCCAGGATCTTGTCCATGGCTTCGGCATAGGGACGGGCCGCCGTGGCCTGCTCCTGAGCACGCCGCAGCTTGGCGGCTGCGACCATCTTCATGGCCTTGGTGATCTTCTGCGTCGACTGGACGCTTCGGATCCTCAGGCGGAAGGTTTTGAGGCTGGGCATCGAAACCTTCGGGCGTTAGGCGAACTTCTTGGCGAAATCGCCGAGGAACGCCTTCAGCTTGTCGTCGGTCTCCTTGACGATCTCGCGCTTCTCGCGGATCGACGCCAGGATCGAGCCTTCGGCACGCACGGCGTCGAGCATCTGACGCTCGAAGTCGTTGATGCGGCCGACCGGCAGGCTGTCGAGGAAGCCGCGGGTGCCGGCATAGAGCGACACGACCTGCTCCTCGACCGGCATCGGCACGAACTGGCCCTGCTTCAGCAGCTCGGTCAGGCGCTGGCCGCGGGCCAGCAGGCGCTGCGTCGAGGCGTCGAGGTCCGACGCGAACTGGGCGAAGGCCGCCATTTCGCGATACTGCGCCAGCTCCAGCTTGATGGTGCCGGCGACCTGCTTCATCGCCTTGATCTGCGCGGCCGAGCCGACGCGGCTCACCGACAGACCGACGTTAATGGCGGGGCGGATGCCCTGATAGAAGAGTTCGGTCTCGAGGAAGATCTGACCATCGGTGATCGAGATCACGTTGGTCGGAATGTAAGCAGACACGTCGCCAGCCTGCGTCTCGATGACCGGCAGCGCCGTCAGCGAGCCCGAGCCGTTCTTCTCGTTCAGCTTGGCAGCGCGCTCCAGCAGGCGCGAGTGGAGATAGAACACGTCGCCGGGATAGGCTTCGCGGCCCGGCGGGCGGCGCAGCAGCAGCGACATCTGGCGGTAGGCGACGGCCTGCTTGGAAAGGTCGTCGTACACGATCACGGCGTGCATGCCGTTGTCGCGGAAGTATTCGCCCATGGCGCAGCCGGTATAGGGCGCGAGGAACTGCATGGGCGCCGGATCGGACGCGGTGGCGGCGACGACGATGGAGTATTCCATCGCACCGTTATCTTCGAGCGTCTTCACGATCTGCGCGACGGTCGAGCGCTTCTGGCCGACGGCGACATAGACGCAGTAGAGCTTGCGGCTCTCGTCGGTACCTTTGTTGATCGGCTTCTGGTTCAGGAAGGTGTCGATGGCAACAGCGGTCTTGCCGGTCTGGCGGTCGCCGATGATCAGCTCGCGCTGGCCACGTCCGATCGGCACCAGCGCGTCGACGGCCTTGAGGCCGGTCTGCATCGGCTCGCTCACCGACTTGCGCGGAATGATGCCGGGAGCCTTGAGCTCGACCAGGCGGCGTTCGGTGCTCTGGATCGGGCCCTTACCGTCGATCGGGTTGCCGAGGCCGTCGACCACGCGGCCGAGCAGCCCCTTGCCGACCGGCACGTCGACGATGGCGCCGGTACGCTTGACGGTGTCGCCTTCGCGGATGGTGCGGTCTTCGCCGAAGATCACGACGCCGACATTGTCGCGCTCGAGGTTCAGCGCCATGCCCTTGATGCCGCCGGGGAACTCGACCATCTCGCCGGCCTTGACGCTGTCGAGGCCGTAGACGCGGGCAATGCCGTCACCGACGGAAAGAACCTGGCCGACCTCGGCCACTTCGGCCTCGGTGCCGAAGTTGGCGATCTGCTGCTTCAGAATGGCCGAGATTTCGGCGGCACGGATATCCATTTAGGCAACTCCCTTCATGGCAAGCTGCAAGCGCTGCAGCTTGCTTCGGATGGACGAATCGAACAGGCGCGAGCCGACCTTCACGACGAGACCGCCGAGAATGTCGGGTTCGACGCGCGCGTCGATGGAAACTTTGGCGCTACCCAGCACGGAGCGCAGCGCGGCGCTCAACTGCTCGACCTGGGCGGGGGTCAGCGGAACGGCAGAGATGACGTCAGCCGTCGTCTCGCCGCGACGTGCGGCAAGCTCGGCCAGAAAGGCCGAGGCCATCGCCGGCAGCTCGCGGGCACGGCCGTTGGCAGCCACAGCGCCGACAAATTTACGCGTCAGACCAGAAACACCGGCGGCATCGAGCACAGCCAGCAGCGCCTTGCCCTGAAGGTCGCGGCCAATGACCGGACTGGCGATCAGGCGAGCGAGATCGGCACTCTCTCGAACCATGGTGCGAAACGTGGCGAGATCCTGAGCGACCTGATCGAGCGACTTGGCATTGTCCGCCAGCTCAAAAAGGGCGCTAGCATAGCGTCCAGCAACGCCGGTTGTGGCGGAGGATGGGGTAGACACGTCGAAAACCTCTCCCCTGCCGTGGATCTCACGGCTGGTAAGCCATTGAATTCACTCACTTTTCACCAGCAGAACGCCCCGCTCCACCCCGGAAAAGCGCGCGTTGCTACCATGCGGTTTTTCCCGGCGCAAGGTTCGCAAGGCGCTGTATTACCGCGGTTTTTCGGCGCGATCTGTCACAGGAAGGAATAGGGATCGACGTCGACCTGCAGACGAACTGAACCCGGAAGCCCGATCTGCTCTAGCCAGGCGTGCAGGATCGGCTGTACGGCGACATCGCGGGATGTCTTGAGCAGGAACCGTCTTCGGTGCCGACCGCGCAGCAAGGCGAGCGGCGCCGTCGAGGGGCCGAGCACGGTAATTCCGTCCCGGTGCGGCGCCCGACGGGCCAGCGCGGCACAGACATTGTCGACGGCGGCAGGATCGGGACCCGAGACAATCAACGAGGCCAAGCGGCCATAAGGCGGCATACCCGCAAGCTCGCGGTCTGCCAGCTCGACTTCGACGAAACGATCGCGATCGCCCGAGACGAGCGCCTGCATGACGGCATGGTCGGGATTGTGCGTCTGGATCAGCGCCCGCCCCGGTCTGCCCTCTCGGCCGGCGCGGCCCGCGACCTGGTAGAGGAGCTGAAAGGTTCGCTCGGCCGCACGCAGATCGCCGCCGTTTAATCCGAGATCGGCGTCAATTACTGCAACGAGAGTCAAATTCGGAAAGTGATGGCCCTTCGCGGCCATCTGCGTGCCGATGAGAATATCGATCTCGCCGTTGATCATGCGATCGACGGCCGCTTCCGCGTCGTCGCGGCTCATCAGACTGTCCGACGTAAAGAGCTCCAGCCGTGCTTCGGGGAAGAGCTCTTGCGCCTCTTCGGCGAGACGCTCGACACCCGGGCCGCAGGCCACGAACTGATCGACCGCGCCGCAATGCTTGCAGGAATGAGCGGGCGGCTCGGTGTGGCCGCAATGATGACAGACAAGACTGCGCCGAAAGCGATGCTCGACCAGCCAGGCCGAGCATTGCGGGCATTCGAGCCCGTGGCCGCAGGCGCGGCAGAGCGTGATCGGCGCATAACCACGGCGATTGAGGAAGAGGAGCGTCTGCTCGCCAGCCGCCAGCGTGGACTTCATCGCCTCGACCACCGGCGGCGACAGCCAGCGGCCGCGCGCCGGCGGATCACGCCTCATATCGACCGCCGACAGAGTCGCGAGCTGATGGCCGCCATGCCGGCCCGGCAGATGCACCTCGCCATAGCGGCCGGTCCTGACGTTGACGATGCTCTCCAGCGAAGGGGTCGCCGAGGCCAGCACGATGGGCGCGGAGGCGAGGCGTGCGCGGACGACCGCCATGTCGCGCGCGTTGTAGACGACGCCCTCGTCCTGCTTGAAGGAGCCGTCATGCTCCTCGTCGACCACGATGAGGCCAAGGTTGGCGAAGGGCAGAAAGAGCGCGGAGCGTGCACCGACCACGACACCCACCCTGCCCTCGGCGATGGCGCGCCAGGTTTCCCGGCGTTCCAGGCTGGTCAGCCCCGAATGCCAGGGCGCGGGCGGTGCACCGAAACGATCCTCGAAACGCCGAAGCCACTGCGCCGTCAGGGCGATCTCGGGCAGCAGCACCAGCACCTGCCGCCCCGACGAGAGAGCCGCCGCGATCGCCTCGAAATAGACCTCGGTCTTGCCCGCACCCGGCACGCCGTCGAGCAGCATCGCGGAGAAGGCATGCGCCTTTACCTTTTCGACCAGCCTGTCGGCCGCAATCTTCTGCGCCGGCGACAGGGTCGGCCCGTCGCGCATGCCGTCGGGCTGCGGAAAGGAGCGACGTACGACGCGCTCCACGGTCTCGAGCAGGCCGACCGATGCCATGGTCTTCACGACCGAGGTGCCGACGCCAGCAAGATGCGCAAGCTCGGCGGCCGGCATCGCCGGTCCGTCCTTCAACTGGTCGAGAACGCGACGGCGAGCGGCGGTGAGTTTCAGCGCGACATCGTCCGGCTGTTCGGCGGCGCGATAGACCAGCTCGGTCTTGGGCGCTTCCAGCGCCGACGGTGCACTCATTGCCATACGCAGGACGGCACCCGGCGGCATCAAAGTGTAGGCCGACACCCAGTCGACGAAGCGGCGCGTCGCATCAGCCATAGGCAACGCGGGCAGCACGCCGATGACGTCGCGCAGCTTCGCCTGCGGCACTTCGCCGGTACCTGCCCCCCAGACCACGCCGACCAGCTCGCGCTTGCCCAGCGGCACGACCACGAATTGGCCGGGGACGAGATGCATTTCCGCCGGCACGCGATAATCGTAGGCATCCGCCAAAGGCAGCGGCAGCAGGACCTTGACGGTGTTTTCCACCGGCTCAGGGCGCAGCCGTGCGGCCGCCTCGGCTTGTGGCTCCGAGGCGGAATCGCTAGAAATTGTGGCAGCAGGTGAGTTCGAACTACTGGCCATTGGGGTATTTTATATGAAGTTCTTCGTCGATACCGCCGATGTCGCCGAGATCAAGGATTTGGCCGCCTCAGGTCTGCTCGATGGCGTGACGACCAACCCCTCCCTGATCATGAAGGCCGGCCGGCCGATGCTCGAGGTGATCAAGGAGATCTGCTCCATCGTTCCCGGCCCGGTCAGCGCCGAGACTGTGGCGACCGATCACAAGACCATGCTCGAGGAAGGCCGCAAGCTGGCCAAGCTCGCGAAGAATGTCGCGGTCAAGGTGCCGCTGACGCCGGATGGTCTGAAAACCTGCAAGGCGCTGACCTCGGAAGGCACGATGGTGAACGTCACCCTCTGCTTCTCCCCGGCGCAGGCACTGCTGGCGGCCAAGGCCGGCGCCACGTTCATCTCGCCCTTCGTCGGACGCCTCGACGATATTGGACACGACGGCATGCATCTCATCGGCGAGATCATGACGATCTATCGCCAGTATCCGCACTTCAAGACGGAGGTGCTGGTCGCCTCGGTGCGCCATCCCCAGCATGTCGTCCAGGCCGCCA
Organism: Reyranella massiliensis 521; assembly: GCF_000312425.1. GTDB lineage: Bacteria > Pseudomonadota > Alphaproteobacteria > Reyranellales > Reyranellaceae > Reyranella > Reyranella massiliensis. The sequence goes on from NZ_HE997181.1 coordinate 4,143,673, forward strand.
AGCTCGGCGCCCAGGTCGCGACCGTGCCGCCCAACGTGCTGCGCCAGCTCTTCAAGCACGTGCTGACCGACAATGGACTGAAGGCCTTCCTCGACGACTGGGCCAAGACCGGCCAGTCGATCCTCTGACCCGGAGACGGGCGCCCATGGATAAGAAGACAAACGAGGCGGAAGACGGCATGGTAACGGCTCCCGACGGTTCAGGCCGTCAGGTGAAGTTGATCACGGCCGACGACGTCGTGGCCTATCTCAAGGCCCATCCCGACTTCTTCGAGAAGCATGCCGAACTCGGCAGCGAGCTGGGTGTCCCGCCGCGCGCGCAGGGGCCGGGCGTCATCGATATGCAGCAGGCGATTCTGAAGCGCCTGCGTAGCGAGATCGACCGACTGAAGACCGAGCGCACCGAGATCATCGCCAACTCGAAGCAGAACCAGATCGTCCAGAACCGCATCCAGGCGGCGGTGATCAGCATCATCCAGGCGACGACTTTCGAGAAGATGATCCATGTCGTCACGCACGAGCTGCCGGAGCTGCTCGACGTCGACTTCATCACCATGGCGATCGAAGCCAATGCCGACGCCCCCAAGCGTGTTCCCGTGCGCGGCGTCTACGTGCTGGCGCCAGGCGCCATCGACGCCGCGATCGGACCGGACAAGCATGCCCGCCTGCGCTCCGACATCGTGGGCGAGGAAGCCTTCTTCGGCGAGGTCTCGCGCTTCGTGAAGTCCGACGTGCTGATGCGCCTGCGCGTCTCCTCGGGCTCGCCCGACGGCGTCATGTGCTTCGGGGCGCGCGATCCGGAAGCCTTCGGCCCGGAGATGTCGACCGAACTCCTGTTCTTCCTCGCCAAGGTGCTTGAGAACACCATCCGCGCCTGGCTCGACCTGCCGGAGTAGTCCCGGCATGAGCGTCGCCGAGGCGCAGAGCGCGTGGCGCGACTGGCTGCAAAGCGAACGCCGTTTCTCGGCTCACACGCTTACCGCCTACCAGCACGATGTCGCGACCTTCCTCGGCTTCATGACGAGCTATCTCGGGGCGGAACCCACGCTCGACGCGCTCGGCAAGCTGAAGCCCGCCGAGTTTCGCGCCTGGCTGGCCGAACGCGGCCGGCAGGGTCTGGCGCGCACCTCGACGGCACGGGCCTTCGCCTCGGTGCGGTCGTTCTTTCGCTTCCTCGACAAGAACGGGCTGGCCCACAATGCCAGCATTGCCTCGATCCAGACGCCGAAGCTGCCGCGTTCCGTCCCCAAGGCGCTCAGCGAACGCGACATGGAAGACCTGCTCGACGCCGAATCCGACCGTGATCGGGCGCCGTGGCTCGACCTGCGCGACACGGCCGTATTGATCCTGCTCTATGGCGCCGGCCTGCGTATCGGCGAAGCACTCGCCCTTACCAAGGCAGAGGTCGACGAACTGCTGAAGAGCGGCAACGATACGCTTGCCATCACCGGCAAGGGCAACAAGACGCGGATGGTGCTGCTGCTGCCTCAGGCGCTGAAGGCGCTGAAAGCCTATCGCGATGCCTGCCCCTGGCTCGCCGCGGCAAGACCCGGCGACCGGGTTTTCGTGGGCGCTCGCGGCGGCGCGCTCGATCCTGCCATCGTGCAGAAGCGTGTCCGCGAGATCCGCCGCAGCCTGGGCCTTGCCGAAAGCGTGACGCCACATGCGCTGCGCCATTCCTTCGCAACCCATCTGCTGGGCGCCGGCGGCGACCTGCGCGCGATCCAGGAGCTGCTGGGCCACGCTTCGCTTTCGACGACGCAGCGCTATACCGACGTCGACGCCGCCCGCCTCGCCGCGGTCTATCGAAACGCTCATCCACGCGCCAAGGGCTGAAAACCATGCCACAGCATATCGGAATCGTCGCCTGCTCGGCGGAAGGCGCCGCGCTTTGCTACAAGACGATCTGCGTCGAGGGCGCCCGCTTTCTCGGACCTCATGGCCACCCCGAAGTCTCGCTGCACACGCACTCTCTGGCCGACTATGTCGAGTGCCTCGACCGCGGCGACCGCAAGGGCGTGGCCGAGCTGATGCTCTCCTCGGCGCGCAAGCTCGCCAAAGCCGGCGCCGATTTTCTGATCTGCCCCGACAACACGATCCATCAGGCGATGCCGGATGTGCTGCCGCACTCGCCCCTGCCGTGGCTGCACATCGCCGAAGTGGTCGCAGAGGAAGCCGTGGCGCGGGGCTTCAAGCGGCTGGGCATCACCGGCACGCGCTGGCTGGTCGACAGCGAGGTCTATCCCGAGAAGCTCGCCGCACGCGGCCTCGGCTACCTGCGCCCGACCGCTGCCGAGCGCGACGAGACCAACCGGATCATCATGGACGAGCTGGTGTGCAGCGTCTTCACACCGCAGGCCGTCGCCACCTATCAGCGGGTCATGGGCCGCATGAAGGCAGAAGGCTGCGATGCCATCGTTCTCGGCTGCACGGAGATCCCGTTGATCATGAACGACGATAACTCGCCCCTGCCGACCCTCGATTCGACCCGCCTTCTGGCAAGGGCCGCCCTGAAGCGCGCGACGCAGGCCTGAGAGTCAGAGCGGTTTCCGGAAGATGATCTCGCCGTTTTCCTGGCGGCCGATCTCTTCCCATCCGTTGGTGCGATAGAAACGCTCGGCCCGCGTGCCGGCCCCCGTCGTCAGCGTCGCGACTGCATAGCCTGCGGCGCGCAGATCTTCGCAGGCCCGCGGCAGCAGGGCGCGGGCAATGCCACGGCTTTCGTAGTCGGGATGGATGAAGAGGCCGAAGATCGTGCCATCGCGAGGATCGGCGACGGAGAAGCCCTGTACGGCGCCATCCTCCTCCCAGACCCAGAAGGCTGCATTCTCGAAAATCCAGTCCGCCGTACGATCGACCTTGTCTTGGGAGGCAGCACTCAGCCTATTCTCTCGAACGGCAAGACGCACTTCAGTGATGCGGGGACGATCCGCAACTGTCGCTTTGCGGATCATGGTGAAGGCCAACGGCGGCGTTGCACCAGCCACTCTATCCCGAAGCTGCCGGCGATGACGACCAGGGCCAGAGCGACGACGATCGGCTGGGTCTGCAGGAGGCTGACCGTGAAGGCGCCGAGCGTAAGCGCCATCAGCGCGGCACCGAGCAGGATCAGGCTTCGCCGTCCCCCGACCTCGGCATGAAGCCGCCAGTGCGCCAGGAAGATCGCGAGATAGGAGATCAGGAACGTGGCACCGGCGACCTGCGCGATGGCCCCGAGGTCGAAGAGACTCACCAAGATCAGAATCGCGCCTGCTCCCCAGACCAGGCCATGCGTCCCCTGCCCCCAGGCTGCGCGGCCGACGGTCGCCGGCAACTGCCCCCTGGCGGCAAGACCACGTGAGACTTCGAGGGCGGAGAAGATGCAGGCATTGATGGCAGAGGCCGTTGCAAACAGCGCGCCGCCCGCGACAATGACAAACCCCGCCTGGCCCAGTACCGGGCGCGCCGCCTGGGCAACGGCCGTGTCGGCATAGCGCGCAAGCTCGGCCGGCGAGATGCTGCCCAGAACGACGATCGCCAGGCCGATGTAGAGGACGATCACCAAGCCGATCGCAAGATAGATGGCCCGCGGGATCGTCACTTCGGGGTGGGCGACATGCCCGGCGGCATTCGTCATCATGCCGTACCCCGCATAGGCAAAGAACGTGAGGCCGACACTGGCCAGCAGCGTTCCCGCCCCCACGGTCGGGCCGGCGACCAGCAGGGCGGGATCGATCGCCGGGACGCCCGCGATCATCAAGACCGCCAGAATGACGAGCTTGGCGACCACCAGCAGTTCTTCGAGACGGCCGACCGCCCCCGAGCCCACCATGTTCGCCGCCACGAGCGCGATCACGATGGCCGAGGCGAAGGCGCTCTTCACCCAGGGCGACGAGGTATCGCCCAGGAACAACCGATCGGCATAGGCGCCGAAGGTCTTGGCGATCATCGCGATCGCGATGATCGAGGTGACGAGATAGAGGACCGACAATCCACCGGCGACAATCCGGGACGGATAGGCCCGATCGAAATAGTCCATGATGCCGGCCGAGCTGGGGAAGCGGGCCGCGAGACGGGCATAGGAGTAACCCGACAGCAGCGCGATAACGCCGCCAATGGCAAACGACAGGTAGACGTCGCTGCCGGCCATCAGGGCAGCCTGGCCGAGCAGAGCGAAGATACCGGCGCCGACCATCGACCCGATGCCGAGCGCCGCGACGCTCCACAGGCGCATGGTGCCGTGCCTGACAGGTGTCGCGATATCGGTCACGAGGCTGCCCCCGGCAGCCTGCAACGCTTCGACTTGGCCATCGTTTGTGCCCCCGGCGGGACCTTACACAATCACGACCGAGAACAACATGTTGGCTCGTTCACGCGCGTCGGTAGACGACATGCAGGGCACCGCCGCTGCGGCGTTCGCACGCCACCAGGTCGAGCTTGAGCTCGGGCGTGCCGGGCGGGATCAGCGGGATGCCCTCGCCCAAGATGATCGGCAATAGCGCCATTTCGAGGACATCGAGTTTGCCTGCCGCGATCATGTCGCGGATCAACCGGCCGCCGCCCTCGACCCAGACAAGGCCATAGCCGCGCGCTTCCAGTTCCGCCGCAACGACGCTCAAGTCACCCGACCGCGTTTCGACTCCGGGAGGCGCATCGTCCAATGGACGATTGGTCATGACGATGGTCGGCTTGCCCGGATGGGGCCACTCGCCGAAGCCGCGCACGACATCGTAGGTGTCGCGCCCCATCAGAATGGCGTCGACCTTCTGCAGGAAGGCGTCGATACCGAATTCCTGCGGCGGGTACGGCTCCAGCCAGTCGAACGATCCATCGGCCCGCGCAATCTTGCCGTCGAGCGATATCGCGATGTGGCAATGCCAGATCGTCTTCCCCATCAACCAAACTCCAGATCAGGGCACGAGGTGCTTTGCCAGGAAGCCCCGCACATCGGCCACGAATTGCTTCCACGCCGGCTCGTGCGCGCCATAGTGCGCCCCGCAGCAGCCGCCGGGCTTGCTGCGATTGCCGACGCCGTCCAGATAACGCACCGGCAGCCCGAGCGCATCGAAACTGTGATGCGCCCCCTCGTACACCTTCGTCTCGATCAGCTCCTTGCCGGACGCGACGCGGTCGATGACGGCCTGGCATCGCGGCACCGGCGTCCAGTCGTCGAGCGCGCCCATGGCGAAGAGTGTCGGCTGGCGTACCGAGAGGCGCGGTCCCAATGTGTCGGCCAGGGCACAGTCGGGATAGACCAGAACGACAGCACGCGCCGCAGGTGTCGGTGCCGACCCACTCGGCGCGTTCGACAGCGCACGCAGCATCGCGACCCCGCCGCCATAGGAATAGCCCATGTAGCCCAGGCGCTTCGCATCGATGCCCGGTTGCTTCGCCATCCAGGCGAGCGTCGCGTCGATATCGTGTGCCCGCGCCTCCGCATCGGCCTGTGTCGGCCAGTTGCGGCCACAGACATCTTTCAGCCCGCGCGCCGAGAAACTATCGACCACGAGCGCTGCATATCCCCACGAGGCGAGCAGCCCCGCCATGCGCGACGTGTTCTGCCCCGGGCCGCCACAGCCATGGAAGATCGCGACGGCCGGCGCCGGTGTCGCGCCATGAGCGGGGCGGAACAGTTGCGCGGCAAGCTGCACGGTCCGGCCGCTCTGCTCCACGGGAATGCGGACATTCTGCTGCGCTTCGGCCGCGACGGCGGCGAGCAAAAGGACTGCCGACAGGACGGCTCCAACGACGCGCATCAAGAGGCCAACTGAATCTCGAATAGACGCATGAGCTTCGACCGCTTGTTCAACAGGTCGGCCAGCGTATAGCGATCGAGGACCGCCATGAAGGCTGCAAGCGCTTCGTCCAGCGCACCCGTCAATCCGCAGGCGGGCGCAATGACGCAGGTGCCGCACTCCACCAGTTCGAAGCCCTCCTCCGTCCGGCGCACCACGTCGCCGACATTGATCTGGTCGGCGGGCTTCGCCAGCCGAACACCACCGGAGCGGCCACGCACGCCTTCGATGTATCCGGCCTTTCCGAGATTGTGGGCAACCTTCATCAGGTGATTCTGCGAGATGCCATAGGCGCGCGCGATCTCGGAGATGGAACAGACCTTTTCGGGCTGCGCGCCGAGATAGAGCAGCACCCGGATCGCATAGTCGGTATGGCGCGTCAGCCGCATACGAGTTCCGGGACCTTCTGTTCAGACTGGGAACGACAATACATGTATTTCGTTGACATGTTTAGCCTGGATGAATACATGCAAAATAGATACATGATTTGGAGCCGTCGCATGGACTGCAGCGAAGGTATCGACGAGGAAGGCCTCGCCCGGCTGGTCGGGCGCTTCTACGCCAAGGTTCGCGCCGACGAACTGATCGGCCCGGTCTTCAACGACGCCATCGACGACTGGCCGGAGCATCTAGAGAAGCTCACGGCCTTCTGGTCCTCCCTGATGCTGACCACCGGCCGCTACAAAGGCACGCCGATGGCCGCGCACCTGAAGCATCGTGCCCGCCTGACGCCTGCCATGTTCGAGCGTTGGCTCGGCCTGTGGCGCGAGACCACGGCGGAGGAAATGCCGCCGCAGGCCGCCGCTGCCATGCAGGCCAAGGCCAACCGCATCGCCGAGAGTTTCAAGCTGGCGTTGATGCTGAAACTCGATCCGGCCCCCGTTCCTGCCGCTTGATCCAAAGGAGAGGCGCCATGTTACGCACCGCGCAGATTCCGGCCGTCGACCTCGACGTCCACCATAAGGCCGACGGCGCGTCCGACCGCATTGCTCTTGGCTTCACCAAGCTCCTGCGCTTCTGTGCCGACACGTTCTTTGCCAAGCGCTACGGCCATCGCGCGGTGGTGCTGGAGACGGTCGCGGCCGTGCCCGGCATGGTCGGCGCCACGCTCACTCACCTCAAGTGCCTGCGGCGCATGTCCGACGACAATGGCTGGATTCGCACGCTCATGGAGGAAGCTGAAAACGAGCGCATGCACCTCATGACGTTCATCCAGGTAGCCAAGCCGACCGTGTTCGAACGCTGCGTCATCCTCGGCGCCCAATGGGTATTCTATCTCGCCTTCTTCGGTCTCTATCTCGTGAGCCCGCGGACCGCCCACCGCGTCGTCGGCTATTTCGAAGAGGAGGCGGTGATCAGCTACACCTACTACCTCAAGGAACTCGACGAAGGCCGTTCTCCCAACGTGCCGGCGCCCGCCATTGCCCGGCACTACTGGAAGCTGCCCGACAACGCGACCCTGCGCGACGTCGTGCTCGCCGTCCGCGCCGACGAAGCCCATCACCGCGACATCAATCATGGCTTTGCCGGCGAACTGGCAGGCCTGGACGTCGCGGGGCGCAAGGTCGCCCCCTATCCCGAACATGCCGACGACATCCGGCTCGCTGCCTGAAGGATACAGCGACGTGCCGACACCCTATCGTTCAAGCCCGGTGTTCGACGAGAACACGATCCCTGCCGCCTTGCGCAAGGAGCACCGGACGAAGGCCGGCGTTTGGGGCGTGATCGAAGTGATCGAGGGAAAAGTGAAGTTCATGCGGTCCGGCCATTCCGGCGTAACTACCCTCGAACCAGGCCGGCCTGGTCTCGTTCTGCCCGAGCAACCGCACTTCGTGGAGCCGATCGGACCGATGCGCATGCAGGTCCACTTCTACGACCAGCCGCCCGATATCTCGGACAAATGAGAAAGGCCCGTCTCGACGACGGGCCTTCGCTTATGGACCTTTCGCTTCCGTCTCGGTCTCCGGTGGGAGGGCGAGGTTCATTTCGCGGCGTTCCTCGGCGATCGCCGCGACGGCGGCACGAACGGCAGGATGGCGCGACATGAACTGATTGAAGTCACGCCTGTCGAGAACAAGGAACTGGCAGAAGTCGACCGCGATCACGTCGGCGGTCCGCCGCTCGCCACTCAACAGAGCCATCTCGCCAAAATAGGCGCCGGCGTCGAGCCGTATGCTGCGGCCATTGACCATCACCTCGACAGCGCCGGACGAGATGAAGTACATGCCGTCCGCACGGTCGCCGGTGCGGATAACGCGCTCGCCGGGTGCCGCCGACTTGGGCCTGAACATCAACAGCAGCGCCTCCTGGTCCTGCCGCTCGACGAGCGACAAAACGGGAAACTGCTCCAGCAGACTATGCAGCTTGAGATCGTGCGCCTTCGAACGCTCCTCGCTGCGGGCCCGGATGCGATCGAGTTCGTGGCTCAGCGCTTCGTACTGCGGCTGACCGAAGAAGGCAGCGCCAGCCGGACGGGCCGCACGCAAGCGATTCTGCAATTCGGACACGAGCGCAAAGACGAGCGGATTGAGCATGATCGAGAACAACGCGCCTGCCACAACCAGGTCCCGGCCTTCGCCGGGCACCAGGCCCGTCGAGATGCCGAGGGCGATCAGGATGAACGAGAACTCTCCGATCTGCGCCAGGCTGGCCGACACCATCAACCCGGTGCCGACCGGAAAGCGCAGCAGCATGATGATGCCGAACGCAATCACCGACTTTCCGACCACGATCAGCGCCAGGACGGCCAGCACAGCGTCAGGTTTGCGGAGGAGGATTGTCGGATCGAACAGCATGCCGACCGATACGAAGAACAGCACCGAGAAGGCATCCTGCAGCGGCAGCGAATCGGCCGCCGCCTTGTGGCTGAAGGACGATTCGCTCAGCACCACGCCGGCAAAGAACGCGCCCAGCGCGAAGGAAACACCGAAGATATGGGCCGAACCGTAGGCGATGCCGAGTGCGATCGCGAGGACCGAAAGCGTGAAGAGCTCGCGCGAGCCCGTCCTCGCGACGCGGGCCAGGATCCACGGCACCACCTTCGGGCCGAGCAAGATGGCAAGAGCGGCAAAGGCCGCCACCTTTGCCAGCGTGACGGCGATCTCCAGCGCCAGCGGCATCTGGGCGACGCCGGCACCATGGCTTTCGACCGGCTTGCCGCCCAGGACTTCGGCGAAAGCCGGCAGCAGTACCAGAGCCAGCACCATCGCCAGATCCTCGACGATCAGCCATCCCACGGCGACACGACCGTTGGGCGTGTTGACGAGATTGCGTTCCTCCAGGGCCTTGAGCAGCACGACGGTGCTGGCCACGGAAAGACTCAACCCGACGACAAGGCCCGTTCCGAGGCTCCAGCCCCACACCCAGCACATGCCCATGCCCAGCAGCGTGGCCAGGACGATCTGACCTATCGCACCCGGTATGGCGATACCCCTAACCGCCAGCAGATCGGAGGTAGAAAAATGCAGGCCGACGCCGAACATCAGCAGGATGACGCCGATCTCGGCGAGCTGAGCGGAAAGTCCGGTATCGGCAACGAAGCCCGGCGTGTAGGGCCCCATCAAGACGCCAGCGAATAGGTAACCGACCAGCGGGGGCAGACGCATCCGATCTGCCAGGTAGCCAAACGTGAATGCGAGCACGAAGCCGATAGCAATCGTGGAGATGAGCGTAGCTTCGTGATGCACCTGCGATTCCCGTCTGAAATGAGAAGCGGCCCACGAGCAGGCCAGCGACCAGATTTAGCGCGGCCCCAAGGCCGGTGTCACTACGTGTGCAATGGCGGTTTCGGGCCATGCAATCGCGAGGCCATAAAAATTTCGTGTCCATCGGAATAGATCGGCTGCAGCAGCGTTTCTCTTGTGCAGCCCATGCCTGCACAGGAGACAATCTCACCATGAAGTCATTCCTCGCTACTGCCGCCATCCTCGCAGCATTCGTTGCGGGCAGCGCCCTCGCCGCCGAGCCTGCCACGGCGACCCCACCGGCCATGAAGGACGGCATGTTCGTCACCGCCAAGGGCATGACCCTTTACACCTTCGACAAGGACACCGCCGGCAAGTCGGTGTGCAACGGTCCGTGCGCAACCAACTGGCCGCCAGCCTTGGTGGCAGATGGCGCCAAGGCAACGGGTGATTGGACGATCATCACGCGCGACGACGGGACAAAGCAATGGGCCTACAAGGGCAAGCCGCTCTATGCCTTCGCCAAGGACACCAAGGCGGGCGACAAGACGGGCGACGGTTTCCTGAACGGCGCCTGGCACGTCGCGAAGTAGACGACCGCAAAGTAATCATGTCGCCTTCCCCTTCCACCCCGTATGACAGTGGAGGGGGTTAGTAATGGCGGACGCAGAGACGCTGCTCGAGCCGCTGATCCCGGCGTTGCGCCGCTACGCCTATGCGTTGGTGCGCAACCACGACGCGGCGGACGACCTGGTGCAGGACACGCTGGAGCGTGCCCTGTCGCGCTGGAGTTTGCGCCGCACCGACGGCGACCTGCGCGCCTGGCTGTTCACCATCCTGCGCAACCTGCATCTCTCGGCCGAGCGCCAGCGGCAGCGACGCGGGCCGCATCTCGACGTCGATGCGATCTCGCCGCCTGGCACTGCCGCGACACAGGAGGCCGGCCTCGAGATGCAGGATGTCCTGGCTGCCCTGGACCAGCTCCCGGAGGAACAGAAGTCGCTCCTGCTGCTGGTCGGTGTCGAGGATCTTTCCTACGACGATGCCGCGCGTGTGCTCGGCGTGCCGCCGGGCACGGTAATGTCGCGGCTATCACGCGGGCGTCAGAGGCTGCGATCGATTCTGGAGACGGGGCGGGCCCGGCTGCTTCGGAGAGTAAAATGACGGGCAACGAACTTCCTATCGGCGACGACGATCTGCAGGCTTTCGTCGACGACCGCCTCGACGCCCCCCGACGCAGAGCCGTGGAAGCACACCTGGCCGCTCGTCCCGAGCTCGCCGACAGAGTCGCCGCAGAGCGCCGGGATCGCACCCTCCTGCGCGGCCAGCTCGGCGCGAAGTTTGCCGAGCCGGTGCCGGCGCGGCTGCGCATCTCCGCTCTTCGCGCAGCACGGCGGGAACGCTGGACGAGTTCGGCCCGTTCCATCGCGGCCGCCCTGGCGATCTTCGTCGTCGGCAGCGGGGTCGGATGGTTTGCAAACAGCCTGACGCTGTCCCCGCGCGCGGCAGCGCCGACAGCCAGCGTCGCCCAGAGCGCGACGGCGGCCTTCCGGACCTTCGTGGTCGAGGTTGCTCACCCCGTCGAAGTCGGCGTGCAACAGGAAGCCCATCTGCTGCAATGGCTCTCCAAGCGCCTCGGGCGCAAGCTTGCCGCGCCCGACCTGCAGCCCTTTGGCTACAAATTGATGGGCGGACGGCTGTTGCCCGGCGGCACCGGCGCCGCGGCGCAGCTCATGTACGACGATGCAAGTGGCCGGCGCCTCACGATCTATGTGCGTGCCGCCGACGGTACCGAGACGGCTTTCCGCTTCCAGCAGGAGGGCGAGGCCGCGACCTTTGCCTGGATCGACCAGGGCTTCGGCTTTGCCGTCACCGCGGCAGCCACACGAGAGGAACTGCTGCCGATCGCCGAGGCAGTGTATCGCGGATTCGACGGCGCTACTTCGACGGGTCCGTCAGGTCCTCGAACTCCTTGAGATGGCTCGGCGCCCATCTGTGATCGCGGGCCTGCACGATCCAGCGATTCAGAATCGGTAAGCGCCCGCGCGCATACTTGACCCAGCGGCGGCCGGTCTCGAACTCGGTTGCGAGCAGATAGAGACCGATCACGAAGAATATCCAGCCCTGCAGGATCGGCAGCAAGCCGCCGATCACCGACATTGCGAAGCAGCCGGCGACCGCGAGCGCCATCAGCGGCTTGCGCATGGCGCCGCGCCGCTCCGCCTAGAGATGGATCGGTTTGTCCCAGGCCGCGAGGGCAGCTTCCTTCATTGCCTCGTTGACCGTGGGATGGGCATGGCACACGCGGCCGATATCCTCGGCCGACGCCGAGAATTCCATCGCGAGCGCGGCTTCGGCAATCATGGTTCCGGCCTCGGCGCCGAAAATATGGACGCCCAGCACGCGGTCCGTTGCCTTGTCGGCCAGCACTTTCACGAAACCCTCCGTCGCTGCGTTCGCGCGGCTGCGCGGATCGGCGGTGAATGGATACTTGCCGATCTTGTAGGCAACGCCAGCGGCCTTGAGCTGTTCCTCGGTCTTTCCGACCCATGCCACCTCGGGCTGGGTGTAGATGATCGAGGGCACGAGATCCCAGTTCACATGGCCCTTCTGGCCCGCGATGGTCTCGACGCAGGCGACACCATCTTCGCTCGCCTTGTGGGCCAGCATCGGCCCGTCGATCACGTCGCCGATGGCGTAGATGCCCGGCACGGAAGTCTGGAAGTGGCCATCGACCGCGATACGGCCGCGTTCGGTCATCTTCACGCCGGCCTTGTCGAGGCCGAGACCCTGCACATAGGGCCGGCGACCGATCGAGACCAGCACGACGTCGGCTTCAAGCGTCTCCGCCGCGCCACCCTTCGCAGGCTCGACGGTGAGCGTGACGCCAGTTGCGGTCGTCTCGGCCTTCGTCACCTTGGAGCCGAGCTTGAACTTCAACCCCTGCTTGGCCAGCGAACGCTGGAAGAACTTGGTGATCTCGTCGTCGACACCTGGAGTGATGCGATCGAGGAACTCGACGACGGTGACATCGGCCCCCAGACGCCGCCACACCGAGCCCAGTTCCAACCCGATGATGCCGGCGCCCACGACGACCAGCCGCTTGGGCACTTCGGCGAGTTCCAGTGCGCCGGTCGAGGAGACGATCTTCGTCTCGTCGATGGTGACGCCCGGCAGCGGCATCACTTCCGACCCGGTGGCGATCAGGATGTTCTTGGCAGCAAGCGTATCCTTGACCGCACCATCGTCTCCCAGCACGGCGACGGAGCCGGCCGCTTCGATCCGGCCCGTGCCGGTGTAGGAAGCGATCTTGTTCTTCTTGAACAGAAAGGCGATGCCCTTGGTCGTTGCATCGACCACGTCGCCCTTGCGCTTCATGAGCTGGGCGAAGTCGAGCTTCGGCGGAGCGACCACCACGCCATGGACAGCGAGATCGTGCCCCGCTTCCTCGAACAGGTGCGAGGACTGCAGCAGCGCCTTGGACGGGATGCAGCCGACATTGAGACAGGTGCCGCCCAGGGTCGCGCGCTTTTCGATCACCGCGACCTTGAGGCCGAGCTGGGCGGCGCGGATCGCCGCCACATAACCGCCGGGTCCGGCGCCGATGACGACGAGGTCGAATGTTTCGTTGGCCATGGGACTGCCCTCACGCGCCGATGAGGAGACGTTCGGGATCCTCGATGCACTCCTTGACCCGCACCAGGAACAGCACCGCCTCGCGGCCATCGATGATGCGATGATCGTATGACAGAGCGAGGTACATCATCGGCCGCGCCTTGATCTCGCCGCCGACCACCATGGGCCGCTGCTGGATCTTGTGCATGCCGAGGATGCCCGACTGCGGCGGGTTGAGGATCGGCGTAGACAGCAGCGATCCGTAGACGCCGCCGTTGGAGATGGTGAAGGTGCCGCCCGTCAGGTCGGCGATCGTCAGCTTGCCGTCGCGCGCCTTGCGGCCGAGGTCGCCGATACCCTTCTCGATGCCGGCGAAGTCGAGCGCATCGGCATCGCGCAGCACCGGCACGACCAGACCCTGCGGCGTGCCGACGGCAACGCCGATGTCGTAGTAGTTCTTGTAGACGAGCTCATCGCCCTCGATCTCGGCATTTACCGCGGGCAGTTCCTTGAGGCCGGCGATGCAGGCCTTGACGAAGAACGACATGAAGCCCAGCCGCGCGCCGTGCTTCTTCTCGAAATCGTCCTTCAAGCGATCGCGCAATGCCATGACATTGGTCATGTCCACCTCGTTGAAGGTGGTGAGCATGGCCGCCGTGTTCTGCGCCTCCTTGAGGCGATTGGCGATGGTGCGGCGCAGCCGGGTCATGCGCACCCGCTCCTCGCGGTCGGCGCGCTGGCGCGGCCCGGCGGGAACGGCAGGCTTGGCTGCTGCCGGAGCTGCCGGCGACGGGATCGACGAGAGCGCGGCCAGCACGTCTTCCTTGGTGGCGCGGCCGTCCTTGCCAGTGGGCTGCATGGCGGCCGCCGAGACACCCTTCTCTTCGGCAAGCTTGCGTGCGGCAGGCCCCGACGCGGCGAGGTTTGCTCCTGCCGGCGCTGCGGCCGGTGTGGGCGCAGGTGCGGCGG
>NZ_HE997181.1:4158044-4845733 GCF_000312425.1 Reyranella massiliensis 521
CCGGTGTGGGCGCAGGTGCGGCGGGCTTCGGCACGGGAGCAGCGGCCGGCGCGGCCGCCGGCTTCGGCGCCGCGGCACCGGCAGCGCCGGCTTCGATGTGACAGAGCACGCCGCCCACCTGGACCGACGCCCCTTCCTCGACGACGAGATCGGCAATCGTGCCGGCAACCGAGGCATTCACCTCGACCGTCACCTTGTCGGTTTCCAGTTCGCACAAGGGCTGGTCGACGGCAACCGCATCGCCCGCCTTCACCAGCCACTTGGCGACGGTCGCCTCGGTGACCGATTCACCCAGCGCCGGAACCTTGATCTCGACAGACATGACTAAACCCCTTCTCTACCCATCGGCCATAGGCCGCGCCGCTCAGATGGTGAGCGCGCGGTCGACCAGATCGGCCTGTTCCTTGAGATGCGTGCGCGCCGAGCCGGTGGCTGGCGAGGCTGCCTCAGCCCGGCCGACATAGACCGGCCGCTTAGCCTTGACGTCGATTCCGGCCAAAGCACGTTCGATACGGCGGTCGGCGAAGTGCCAGGCGCCCATGTTCTCGGGCTCCTCCTGACACCACACGACCTCGGCATTCGGATACTCCGCAAGCCGCACGCCGAGCCGCGTGAACGGGAACGGATAGAGCTGTTCGATGCGCAGGATTGCGATGTCGTCGATCTTGCGCTTGCGGCGCTCGGCGACGAGATCGAAGTAGACCTTGCCCGAGCAGAGCACGACGCGGCGCACCTTGGAACCGGGCGCGATCTGGTCGGTCTCGGCGAGAATGCGGCGGAACGAGCTTCCCGGGCCGAAATCCGCCAGGGTCGACACGCACTCCTTGTGACGCAGCAGCGACTTCGGCGTCATCACCACCAGCGGCTTGCGGAAGGTCCGGCGCATCTGCCGGCGCAGTGCGTGGAAGTAGTTGGCCGGCGTCGTCGGATTGACGACCTGCCAATTATCCTCGGCCGAAAGCTGCAGGTAGCGCTCAAGGCGCGCCGAGCTGTGCTCGGGTCCCTGGCCCTCGTAGCCGTGCGGCAGGAGCAGGACGAGGCCAGACATGCGCAGCCACTTGCTCTCGCCCGAGCAGATGAACTGGTCGATGATGACCTGCGCGCCATTGGCGAAGTCACCGAACTGCGCCTCCCACAGGACCAGCGCGTTGGGCTCGGCCAGCGAGTAGCCGTATTCGAAGCCCAGCACGGCCGCCTCGTTGAGCGGGCTGTCGATCACCTCGAAACGCGCCTGGCCATCGGCGACGTGGTTCAACGGAACGTACTTCTGCTCGTTGACCTGATCGACCAACACCGAATGGCGCTGCGAGAAGGTGCCACGGCCGGAGTCCTGTCCGCTGAGGCGAACCGGCGTGCCCTCCGACAGCAGCGTGCCGAAGGCCAGCGCTTCGCCGGTCGCCCAATCGATATCCGCGCCGGACTCGATCGTCTTGCGCTTGTCCTGGAGCTGACGCGCGATCTTGCGGTTGAGTTCGAAGTTCTTCGGCGGCTCGGAGATTGCGCGGCCGACCATTCTCAGCTTGTCGAGATCGACAGCTGTGATGCCCTTGCGATCTTCCTCGCCCGGCGCAACGGTGAATCCCGACCACTTGCCTTCCAGCCAGTCGGCCTTGTTGGGCTTGTAGTTGGCCGCCGCTTCCAGTGCCTTGTCGAGCTTTTCGCGCAACGCGGTATTCATGCCCGCGACGTCCTCGGCGCTCACCACGCCCTCGGACTCCAGCCGAGCGGCGTAGATTTCCATCACCGACTTGTGGCCGCCGATCTGCTTGTACATCAGCGGCTGGGTGAACATCGGCTCGTCACCCTCGTTGTGGCCGTGCCGGCGGTAGCAGAACATGTCGATGACGATGTCGCGCTTGAAGTGCTGGCGGAATTCGGTGGCGATGCGCGCGACGTGCACCACGGCTTCCGGATCGTCGCCGTTCACGTGCAGGATCGGCGCCTGAACGATCTTGGCGATCTCGGTGCAGTACGGACCGGAGCGCGACTGCGTCGGGAGGGTCGTAAAGCCGATCTGGTTGTTGACCACGAAATGGATCGTGCCGCCGATGCGATAGCCATCGAGGTCGGAAAGATCGAGGCTCTCGGCAACCAGGCCCTGACCTGCGAAAGCCGCGTCGCCGTGCATCAGGACGCACATGACCTGACTGCGGTCGGTGTCGCCGCGCTGGTCTTCCTTGGCGCGTGCCTTACCCAGCACCACCGGGTTCACCGCTTCGAGATGCGAAGGGTTGGGCGAAAGCGAGAGATGCACGACGTTGCCGTCGAACTCGCGATCGGCCGAGGCGCCGAGATGGTATTTCACGTCGCCCGACCCGCGCATTTCCTCGGGCTGCGAAGAACGGCCTTGGAACTCGGAGAAGAGCGCCGTGTAGCTCTTGTGCATGACGTGCACGAGCGTATTGAGACGGCCGCGATGCGGCATGCCCAGCATCACTTCCTTCACGCCGAGCTGGCCGCCGCGCTTCAGGATCTGTTCGATACCGGGGATCAACGCTTCGCCGCCATCGAGGCCGAAGCGCTTGGTGCCGACGAACTTCACATGCAGGTAGCGCTCGAGGCCCTCCGCTTCGATGACCCGTTCCAGGATCATCTTGCGGCCCGTCAGGGTGAATTCGGTCTGGTTCTCGATGTGCTCGATACGCTCCTGGATCCACGCCTTCTGCGCCGGATCGGAAATGTGCATGAACTCGACGCCGATCTTGCCGCAATAGGTCTTGCGCAGGCGTTCCATGATCTGGCGCAGGGTCGCGGACTCGCCCAGAGCCAGCGAACCGAAGATCAGGATCGGACGATCCCAGTCGCTCTCGGCAAAACCATAGGTCGCCGGATCGAGTTCGGGATGCGGTGCCTGGCGCACGAGGCCCAGCGGATCGAGGTCGGCCTCGAGATGGCCTCGGATGCGGTAGGCGCGGACCAGCATCAGCGCGCGTGCCGTATCCTGCGCCGCGGCGCGGATTTCGGCTTCGGTCTTGCCAGCCAACGGGACAGCGGGAGCGGCGGCGCCCTTGCCGCCCTTCACGTTGCGGTTGGCGGCCGCCGGCAGCGTGTCGGGATCGACGACACCGATCACCCGCTCCTTGTTGGGAGCCCAGGACGCGCCACGCACTTCAGCCAGCACGTCGCCACTCTGGTCGGCCAGCGCACCGAAGAAGGTGCGCCACTCCGCATCGACCGCATTGGGATCGGCAAGATAGCGCGCGTGAAGCTCTTCGATGAATGGCGCGTTGGCGCCGAACAGGAACGATGTCTGTTCTGCTCTCATGGCCTCTACTCCCTGGCCTATCGTCGCTGGCCGCCTAGCAGAGGCTGGGCGGCACCTACACTTGTCAGCCCTTCATGGCTTTAAGCATTTCCTCGCCCAGCGCCGCAGGAGACTCAGCGACTCTGATGCCGGCAGCGCGCATGGCTTCGACCTTGAACTCGGCGGTGTCGTTGCCACCCGAGATCACGGCACCGGCATGGCCCATGCGACGGCCCGGCGGCGCGGTGCGGCCGGCGATGAAGCCGACGACCGGCTTCTTCACCTTGGAAGCCTTGATGTATTCCGCGGCCTTCACTTCGGCGTCGCCGCCGATCTCGCCGATCACGATGATGCCCTGCGTCTCCGCATCGGCCATCAGCATCTCGAGACACTCTACGAAGTTGGTGCCGTTCACCGGATCGCCGCCAATGCCGATGCAGGTCGTCTGGCCGAGGCCGGCCGCCGTAGTCTGCGCCACCGCTTCGTAAGTCAGCGTGCCGGACCGCGAGACGATGCCGATCTTGCCACGCTTGTGGATGTGGCCTGGCATGATGCCGATCTTGCATTCGCCCGGGGTGATGACGCCGGGGCAGTTCGGCCCGATCAGGCGCGACTTCGAGCCGACCAATGCCCGCTTCACCTTCACCATGTCGAGCACCGGAATGCCCTCGGTGATGCAGACGACCAGCGGAATCTCGGCATCGACCGCTTCGAGAATCGAATCGGCGGCATAGGGCGCCGGCACGTAGATCACGCTCGCCGTGGCGCCGGTCTTTTCGACGGCTTCGGCAACGGTGTCGAACACCGGCAGGTCGAGATGCTTCGTGCCGCCTTTGCCCGGCGTCACGCCGCCCACCATCTTGGTGCCGTAGGCGATCGCCTGTTCGGAATGGAAGGTACCCTGCGAGCCGGTGAAGCCCTGGCAGATGACTTTGGTGTTCTTATCGACCAGGACAGCCATCAGTTCGCCTCCTTGACCGCCTTGACGATCTTTTCCGCAGCGTCGGCCAGATGATCGGCCGAGGTGATCTTCAGACCCGATTCCTTCAGAATCTTCTTGCCGAGCTCAACATTGGTGCCTTCGAGCCGCACGACCAGCGGCACGTGCAGATTGACCTCGCGTGCTGCCGCGACCACGCCCTCGGCGATGACGTCGCAGCGCATGATGCCGCCGAAGATGTTGACCAGGATGCCTTCGACGTTGGGGTCCTTCAGGATGATCTTGAAGGCCGCCGTCACACGCTCCTTGGTGGCGCCGCCGCCGACATCGAGGAAGTTGGCGGGCGAGGAGCCGTAGAGCTTGATGATGTCCATGGTGGCCATGGCGAGGCCTGCGCCATTCACCATGCAGCCGATCTGGCCATCGAGCTTCACGTAGTTCAACGCGTACTTGGCCGCTTCGGTTTCCGCGGGATCCTCTTCGTCGAGGTCGCGCAGATCTTCTAGTTCCTTGTGGCGGTAGAGCGCGTTGTCATCGAAGTTCATCTTGGCATCGAGCGCGACCACCTCGCCCGCGCCGGTGACCACCAGCGGGTTGATCTCGATCAACGACGCATCGAGCTCGATGAAAGCACGATAGAGGTTGCCCAGCATCGTGGCGAAGGCCCCGACCTGCTTGCCCTGCAGGCCCAGCGCGAAGGCAATCCTGCGGCCCTGGTAGCCCTGATAGCCGGCCGCCGGATCAATCGCCTGCTTGACGATCTTCTCGGGCGTCTCGTGCGCCACGGTCTCGATATCCATGCCGCCTTCGGTCGACGCGACCACGGAGATCCGGCCGACCGCACGGTCGACCAGCATCGAGAGGTAGAGCTCGCGTTTGATGTCGCAGCCGTCTTCGATATAGAGACGCTGGACGGTCTTGCCGGCCGGGCCGGTCTGCTTGGTCACCAGATCCTGGCCCAGCATTGCCGCCGCGGCGGCACCGACCTCGTCGGCCGACTTGGCGATGCGCACACCGCCCTTGCCCTTGGGATCGCTCTTGAAGTGTCCCTTGCCGCGGCCGCCCGCATGGATCTGGGCCTTCACGACGGTGACAGGCCCGCCAAGCTTGCGGGCGACGTCCATCGCCTCGTCCTTGGTGTACGCGACGCCGCCCTTGAGCAGCGGGACGGCGAATTTGGCCAATAGCGCCTTGGCCTGGTATTCGTGGATGTTCATGGAGTCCTATCGTTCGGGACTGCTTGCAAGAAGCTTATCAGCCCTCAGTTTTTAAACGCAACTAACCAAGGGATGCGGCACTTTATGAGTGCCACAAGCCCTTGGCAACGACGGACTGATGACCCTTTTGAGGCGTTCGACCAAAGTCGCAGGCAGCCTTTGCGCAGGCCGCCTGCAACACAGGCCGAAACTCAGGCGCGGCCGACGATCTTGTTGGTGGCCTCGATCAGCGACTTCACCGCCGCGACCGACTTGTCGAACATCGCCTTTTCCTCGGCGTTGAACTCGACTTCGACGATGCGCTCCACGCCCTTGGCGCCGATCACGACCGGCACGCCGATGTAGAGGCCCTTCACGCCGTACTGACCGTTCAACATCACGGCACAGGGCAGGACGCGCTTCTTGTCCTTGAGATAGGACTCCGCCATGGCGATGGCCGAAGCCGCCGGGGCGTAGAAAGCCGAGCCGGTCTTGAGCAGCGCCACGATCTCGGCACCGCCGTCGCGGGTGCGCTGAACGATCTTCTCGAGCCGCTCCTTGGTGGTCCAGCCCATGTCGACCAGATCGTGCAGCGAAATGCCGCCGACAGTCGAGTAGCGCAGCAACGGCACCATCGTGTCGCCGTGGCCGCCCAGCACGAAGGCGGTGACGTCCTCGACCGAGACGTTGAATTCTTCGGCGAGGAACAGACGGAAACGGGCGCTGTCCAGCACGCCGGCCATGCCGACGACGCGCTCCGGCGGGAAGCCCGTGACTTCCTGCATCAGGCCGACCATGGCGTCGAGCGGGTTGGTGATGACGATGACGAAGGCGTTGGGCGCATGAGCCTTGATGCCCTTGCCAACGGCGTCGATGACCTTGGCGTTGATGCCGACCAGGTCGTCACGCGTCATGCCGGGCTTGCGCGGCACGCCGGCGGTGACGATGACCACGTCGGAACCTTCGATCGCCTTGTAGTCGGACGAGCCGCTGTAGGCGGCGTCGAAGCCCTCGACCGGGCTGAGCTGCGCGATGTCGAGCGCCTTGCCCTTGGCGATGCCCTCGGCATCGGGAATGTCGAACAGGACGACGTCGCCCAGCTCTTTCTGGCCGGCGAGCAACGCCAGAGTGCCGCCAATCTGTCCGGCGCCGATCAGCGCGATCTTCTTGCGAGCCATGCGAAAAACTCCCGATTCTTAAAGGCGGCGCGTGGTAGCGCGATTCGCCGGGAGCGGCAAGACGAGCCGATGCCGGGCCGATTTCTCAGACCGGATGTTTCTTCAGGTGCGCCAGCAAAAGATCGGTGGCCTTGGCCGGCGCCTGATCCATGACAAAATGGCCGACATTCGGCAGCACTTCCATGGCAAACGAGGGCGCCACGAACTCGGCTGTGCCGTAGGCGGCATCCGGCCCGACCGTCGCGTCGGCATCGCCCCAGATATAGAGCGTCGGCGCCGCAATCGTGCCGATATCGGCGGCGAGTCCCTTGTTCGAGCGATACCAGGCAAGGGCTGCTTCCAGCGCTTCGGGATTTCCGAGGACCGAGAGATGATCTTCGAGCGCCGCCGCTGGCACGCCCTGTCCGAACAGACCTTCCCGCAGACGCCGCGCATTGTCGGCCAGCAGCAGCCTGCCGGTATCGGCGTCGAGGAAGGCGCGATGGTGGCGCGAGCGATGCTTCTGGTCGCCATCCTCCTTCTGGAGGGCCCGACGAAATGACGAGGGATGCGGCCGCGACAAGATGGTGAGCGACGCCAGCCGCTCCGGATGCCGGCTCGCAACGCCCCACGAAACTTGCCCGCCCCAATCGTGGCCGACCAAATGGAAGCGCTTACCTTCGTAACCGGCCGCCGCCACGATCTCGATCGCATCGCCAATCAGCTTGTCGAAGGCGTAGTTGGCGAGGTCGGCCGGATCGGGACGCGCGCCTGGCGAGTAGCCCCGCTGGTCGGGGGCGACGGCACGGTAGCCGGCCGCTGCGAGGGCCGGCAACGCAGCGCGCCAGCTATGCCGCGATTCGGGAAACCCGTGCAGCATCAGCACGAGTGGACCACTGGCCGGGCCCGCAACATCCGCGGTGAATGTCAGGCCCGAGCGCGTCTTGATACCTGTTGTGTCGACGGTCATCCCGTCAGGTTACGCCATTGGCCTTGAACCAGGCGAGCGCGCGTTTCCAACCGTCTTCGGCCTGTTCCTTGCGATAGCTCGGACGGTAGTCGGCGTTGAAGGCGTGCGGGGTATCGGGATAGGTCACGATCTCCGACTTCTTCGCCGCCGCATTGCCGTCCTTAAGGGCCGCCCGCATCTTGTCGACCGTATCGTTCGGGATGCCCGTATCGGCGCCGCCATAGAGGCCCAGGACTGGGCCGTTCAGCGTCTTCGCGATATCGATCGGATGCTTGGGCGTGAGCGGCGTGGCGTCGCCGACGACGCGGCCGTACCAGGCCACGCCTGCCTTAACGGCCGGATTGTGCGCGTCGTAGAGCCAGGTGATGCGCCCGCCCCAGCAGAAGCCGGTGATGCCCAGCTTGGCAGTATCGGCCTTGCCCTCGCCCTTGGCGAAGGCGACCGTCGAGTCGAGATCGCCCATGACCTGCGCATCCGGCACCTTGGCCACGACTTCGCTGATCAGCTTCGGGATCTCGGTATAGCCCTTGGGGTCGCCCTGGCGGAAATAGAGTTCTGGCGCAATGGCGTAGTAGCCCGCCTTGGCGAAGCGGCGGCACATGTCGGCAATGTGAGCGTGGACGCCGAAAATCTCCTGTACGACCAGGATCGTGCCGAAGCCCGTGCCCGAAGCCGGCATGGCGCGATAGGCAACCATTTCCTTGCCGTCCGACGTCTTGACCTTGACCTCGCCGGCGGTGAGTCCGTCGGTCGGCGTGGTGATCATCGTCTGCGCCTGGACGGGCTGAACCGCCAGCGCGAAGGTGCTGCCCAGTGCCGCGCCGCTCGCCGTCGCCTTGAGCGCGTTGCGCCGCGACAGGCCGTAGCTTTCCAGAGAAATCGTGCGATCGCCGTCCATTCCCATGCCTCCCGAAGCTGAAATGCCGGGCGGAGCCTAGGCTGCAGCCACAGGCCGCCACAATCACAATTAGGCGATGTGATCCAAAGCGAGATACTCCGGGCTCTGCATCTCCATCAGCCGAGATACGGTCCGCTCGAATTCGAACGAACCGTCGCCCGCGAGATAGAGCGACGCCGGCGGACCGGCCGCGGAGCAGATCAGCTTCACCTTCCTTTCGTAGAAGGTGTCGATCATGGTCACGAAGCGGGTGGCCTTGTCGCGACTGTCTGGCCCCATCTTCGGGATGTCCGCGACGATGATCGTATGGAAGTGATCGGCAATGCAGAGGAAGTCGGCGGCGCCCATCGGCTTGGCGCACCAGTCGAGGAAGTGCGCCATGGCGACACCCGGCGCGGCGCGCGGCACCTCGACGTCGCGCCCCTGCGTGCGCAGCACGCGCGGCGCGCCGTCGGAGCCGCCACTCAGGGCGCGAAAGGCTTCGTCGAGCTTGGCGTTGGCCCAAGCGCCGAGCGGCGTCAGGTAGAGGTCGAATTCGCGCATGCGGCCCATGCGGTAATCCTGCGCACCGCCCAGTTCGAGAACTTCGAGGCGCTGCTTCAGCAGTTCGATGAACGGCAAGAAACGGTCGCGCTGCAGTCCGTTCTTGTAGAGATCGTCGGGCGCTCGGTTCGAGGTGGCGATCACGGTGATGCCTTCCTCGAACAGCGTCTCGAACAGGCGGCCGAGGATCATCGCATCGGCGATATTGGTCACCTGGAATTCGTCGAAGCATAGCAGCCGCGTCTCGGCGGCAATCTGCCTGGCGATCGGCACGATTGTATCGGACTCCGGAGACGCGCCCTTGGCCGCCAGCTCCTCGCGGCGGCTGTGCAGGCGCGCCTGAACTTCAAGCATGAATTCGTGGAAGTGGACACGACGCTTCTTAGCCACCGGCGCATCGGCAAAGAAGAGATCCATCAACATCGACTTGCCGCGACCGACCGGCCCCCAGATGTAGAGACCGTGCGGGCCATCGGGCGGCTTGGGTGCACTGACCAACCCCAACCGGGCAAGCAGCCCCGCCGGCTTGGCGGGCTGGGCTGCCATCGCGACGAGCTGGTCGTAGATTGCCTGCAGGCGCAGGACGACCTTCTCCTGCACAGGATCGGCATGGATCTCGCCGGCGGCGCGGCGTGCCGTGAGATTGGCGAGAGGTCCCTTCTTTTCAACCAGAGGGCCGGGCGAGGAGGTCGCGGATTCCATTGAACCGCATACCTAGCTCACCGACGCTTCGCTGCCTATAAGGTGCGGCGATGAAGATTGCGTTCCTTGGCACTTCCGCATTTGCCGTGCCCGCTCTGCGGGCCCTGGTCGAGGCCGGACACGACGTGGCCGTCGTCTATACAAGAGCCCCCAAGCCTGCAGGCCGTGGCCAGCAGGAACGCAAGACGCCCGTTCATGAGCTTGCCGACCAGCTCGGCCTGACCGTGCACACACCGCGAAGCCTTCGGAGCGACGAGGAAGCCGCATCGTTCAAGGCGCTCGATCTCGACGCCGCCGTCGTCGTCTCCTACGGGCACATCCTGCCCAAGAGCTTCCTCGACGCGCCGGTGCTTGGCTGCATCAACATCCACGGTTCGTTGCTGCCGCGCTGGCGCGGGGCCGCACCGATCCATCGCGCCATTCTGGCGGGCGACGCCGAGACGGGCGTCACCACCATGCGCATGGACGAAGGCCTCGACACCGGCCCGATGCTGCTGGCGGAAAGCACGCCGATTTCCGCGGCCGACACCGCCGAAAGCGTGCACGACCGTCTGGCCGAGCTGGGCGCACGCCTGATCGTCTCGACGCTCGACGGGCTGATGCGCAAGAGCATCAACGCTGTCGTACAGCCCGAGGAGGGCGTCACCTATGCCCATAAGCTCGGCAAGGAGGAAGGCGTGCTCGACTGGCGCCGGCCGGCCGCCGAGATCGAGCGCAAGATACGCGCCTTCCATCCCTGGCCCGGCACGTCGTTCGAAGCCCCCAAGGACAATGGGGTCGAGCGCATCAAGGTGCTGGAAGCGACCCTTACGCTGGCCGGCGGCACGCCCGGCACGGTCAGCATCGCGCGCGATGGCTTTCCCGTCGTGGCCTGCGGCGTGGGCGGGCTCAAGCTTCTGAAGCTGCAACGGCCTGGCAAGTCGGCGCAGTCCGCCGATGCCTTCTTGCGCGGCTTCGCCCTCGGCGCCGGAACCGTGTTGGCGTCGCCCGCGGTCGTACGCCTGCCGACTTGACGCCGTGCCGCGCTACAAGCTCACCATCGAGTATGACGGCGAGCCCTTCGTCGGCTGGCAGCGTCAGGAAAACGGTCTTTCTGTACAGGGTGCACTCGAGGACGCCGTCTTTGCCTTCTGCGGCGAACGTGCCGCCGTCGTCGGTGCCGGCCGCACCGATGCCGGCGTCCATGCCCGCGGACAGGTAGCCCATATCGATCTCGCCGGCGAGAAATCCGCCGAGACCGTGCGGTCCGCCCTCAACTTTCATCTGAAACCCCATCCGGTCGCCATCGTGCAGGCCGAACCCGCGACGGCGGATTTCCATGCACGTTTCTCGGCGACCTGGCGACGCTATCGCTATCGCATCCTCAATCGCCGAGCGCCGCCTGCCCTCGATCGCGGCCAGCTCTGGCATGTTCCCGTGCCGCTCGACGTCGAAGCGATGGCCGATGCGGCGTCGGTACTGCTGGGCCACCACGACTTCAACAGCTTTCGCTCGACCTCCTGTCAGGCGCTCTCGGCCCTGAAGACCCTGGATTTGCTCACCGTCAGTCGAAACGGCGACGAGATCACGCTCGACGTCGGCGCCCGCTCCTTCCTGCACAATCAGGTACGCATCCTGGCCGGTACGCTCCAGCTCGTGGGCCGCGGCCAATGGAGCCGCCGCGACGTCGAACAGGCGCTGGCGGCCCGCGACCGCACGCGCGCCGGCCCGACGGCGCCGCCTCAGGGCCTTTGCTTCATGGAGGTGCGCTACGACCTAGGTGCTAATCGCCGGAGCGATCCCGAGGAAACGGTCGACGATCACTGAGAGGAAGCGCGACGGCACCCAGTTGACCAGCAGCAGCATGAACGACTGCAGCCAGCTCGCCTTCAGGACCGACCGTGTCACCGCGAGGAACCAGTAGAAGAGCAGACCATAGAGGCCGAGCTGAATCAGGACCGCGGCAGCCGTCGGCAGGATCGACGCCAGGATGACGGCAACCACTGCCACGATCATGAGCGGCAGGTTCACCCAATTGAGAGCAGAGATATAGCGCGGATACTGCCCCACCCAGTTCTGACGTCGGGCAATCTCGAAGAAGATGACCGGAAACAACAGCCAATCGACGGTGTAGCGCAGCGCCTCGACGAGGACGATCTCCCATCCTTCGGCCGTCGTCGTCACGTTCGAGTAGAGAATCATCAGAACCACGGCGTAGAGCGGCGCCACCAGGATCATCACCTGGAACGAACGCAGGCAGCTCTCGGCCGTGTTGTCGAAATAGGATGGCGCCCCCGGATCGCGTTGCAGGAAGCCAAGCGCTCCCTGCATGCCGCGGGCGATTTCCCCGGCGCTCAGCACGATCCGCTCAGGCCGCGAAGTAGCGGTCGAGCACTGTTTCGTAGACGCGGGCCAGCGTCTTGAGGTCGGCGATAGCGCTCTTCTCGTCGACCTTGTGCATGCTCTCGCCGACCAGGCCGAACTCGAGGACCGGACAATAGCTGCGAATAAAGCGTGCATCCGAAGTACCGCCGGTGGTCGAAAGCTCGGCCTCGACACCGGCCACGTCGCGGATCGCGCCGGCGACGAGATCGCTGAGCGAACCCGGCGGCGTGTAGAACGACTCGCCCGAGACCGAGACCTCGTACTCGATCGTGCCGTTACCGCCGATCGCGGCGCTGGCACGTTCGATACGCTCCTGCAGATGAGCCAGCAGGGTCTTGGAGGTCCAGAGATCGTTGAAGCGCGTGTTGAAGCGGGCGCGCACGACACCCGGCGCGATGTTGGTCGCCTTGTTGCCGACATCGACGGTGGTGAACTGCAGCGAGGTCGGCTGGAAATGCGTGCTGCCCTTGTCGATCGGCTCGCGCACCAATGCTTCGATGATGGCCGACAGGCGATGGACGGCATTGTCGAGGCGCTCGGGATAGGCGACATGGCCCTGCACGCCGCGCACCGTCAGGTCGACCGTCATGCTGCCGCGCCGACCGATCTTCATCATGTCGCCGAAGCGCTTCGAGCTCGTCGGTTCGCCGACCACGCAGACATCGATGGTCTCGCCGCGCTCGGCGAGGCGCTTCAGCATCTTCACGGTACCGTTGACCGCAGGCCCTTCCTCGTCGCCGGTAATCAGGAGGCTGATCGAGCCGCCGAAATCGCGGCCGCGACGGCTGAGGAATCGGGCCGTAGCATCGGTGAAGGCCGCGATCGCCCCCTTCATGTCGGCGGCACCACGGCCGAACAGATAGCCGCCCGACAGCTCGGCCGCGAAGGGACCGATCGTCCAGGAGGAAAGATCGCCCACCGGCACCACGTCGGAATGGCCGGCAAAGCAGAAATGGCGGCCCCCCGTGCCGATTCGGGCATAGAGGT
This sequence comes from Reyranella massiliensis 521, assembly GCF_000312425.1. Lineage (GTDB taxonomy): Bacteria > Pseudomonadota > Alphaproteobacteria > Reyranellales > Reyranellaceae > Reyranella > Reyranella massiliensis. The sequence continues at coordinate 4,171,046 of NZ_HE997181.1, forward strand.
TGGCGACATCGTCGGTGCCGGCCTGCGTGAAATCCATGCGCTCGCAGCGGAAGCCCAGCGGCTCCAGCGTGCGCTCGAGAATCTGCAATGCGCCCGCTTCCTTCGGCGTCACGCTTTCGCAGCGGACCAGGGCGCGCGTCAGTTCGACGACATCGGTGACATTGGGAGCCAGGGTATCGGGCATGGCCGGACACTACATCCGCCCCCTTCCAAAGAGAAGGGTGCCCAAAAGAGAAGGGCGCCGGCTCAGGCCCGCCGGCGCCCAGTCATTTGAGAGGAAGATAGTCTTGCTTGCTTATTCGACTCAGGCCACCAGGCGGTCGGCCTCCTGCAGATTGACCGAGACGAGCTGGGAGACGCCCTGCTCGGCCATGGTCACGCCGTAGAGACGATCCATGCGCGCCATGGTGACGCGATGGTGGGTGACGACCAGGAAGCGCGTGTCGGTGCGACCGGCAATGTCGTTCACCAGGCCACAGAAGCGTTCCACGTTCAGATCGTCCAGCGGTGCGTCCACCTCGTCCAGCACGCAGATCGGCGCCGGGTTGGTCATGAACACCGCGAACAGCAGCGAGAGAGCGGTCAAGGCCTGCTCGCCGCCCGAGAGCAGCGACATGACCTGCAGCTTCTTGCCCGGCGGGCTGGCATGGATCTCCAGGCCGGCCTCCAGCGGGTCCTCCGACTCGGTCAGCCTGAGTTCGGCCTTGCCGCCGCCGAACAGCTTGGTGAAGAGCTGCTGGAAGTGCCCGCTAACCTGCTCGAAGGCGGCGAGGAAGCGCTCGCGGCCCTCGCGGTTCAGGCTCTGGATACCCTGGCGCAGGCGACCGATGGCGGCGACCAGATCGTCGCGTTCGGTCGTCATGCCGGTGATCTGCTGCTCGAGCTCGTTGGCTTCTTCCTCGGCGCGCAGGTTCACCGCGCCCATGGTCTCGCGCTCGTGCACCAGACGTTCGAGCTTGTGCTCGGCCTTATCGAGTTCGGGCAGCTCGTCCAGCGTCTGCACCTCGGCCAGCGCCAGCACGCCCTCGGGCTCGCAGCGCAGGCGCTCGACGATACGCTCGACGACCGCCTCGCGATCCTTGGTCGCCTGCTCCATCAAACCCTCGCGGCGCACACGGCTCTCGCGCGCCTGACCCATTTCGGTCTCGGCCTGCCTCAGCGCCTTGTCCGCTTCGCCGAGCCGCGTCTCGCCGATGGCCAGCCGGTCGGCGGCTTCCTGGCGGTTGGCCTCGGCCTTTTCGATCTCGTCGGCCAGCGTCTCGCGCTTGGCTTCGATTTCCTCCGGCTTGGCGGACAACTCGGCAATGGCGGCGGCAGTCTGTTCGCGGCGGGCGTCGAGTTCGACGATCTGGCTGTCGGCATCCTCCAGGCGCTTGGCCCAGCCATCGCGATCCCGCTCGATCTGCCCCAGCCGCTCGACCCGCATCGCCGATTCGCGCGCAAGGCGGCTGCACTGCGCTTCGGCCTCGACAAGAGCGGCGCGCAGCTCGGCAATGCGAGCACGGAGCTGGCCGGCCTCGACGCGATCGGCCTGGCCGTCGGAGATCGACGACAGACGCGCCTCGCGGAAGGTGCGGCGCATCTCAACGTCCGCGATGTCGCCGGTCACCTCGGCGCGCAGCTGCTCGATGCCGTTCAGGCGTGTCCGCAGTTGGTCCGTGCGGCGCGCCACCTCGACATGACGATCGCGTGCCTGCGCAGCATTGCGCTCGGCCGCGGAAATCGCGGACTGCGAGGCCCGCTCTGCCGCACGCGTGGCCTCGCCGGCTTCCTGCGCCTTGCGGCGCGAGGCCTCGGCGATCTGACGCTCGTGCGCACGTGCCTGCTCGACGCAGGTCTTCTCGGCATCACGCGCGGCTGCGAGCCAGATCTTTTCCGCATCGACACGAGCCTGTTCGGCTGTCTGCTCGGCGACCACCCCGTCGATCTGGAGACGGATCTCGGCTAGGCGGTTGCGCTGGCTGAGACGCACGGCGGCGGTAGAGGGAGCGCCGGCCCGCATCGTGTAACCGTCCCAGCGCCAGACCGCGCCTTCGCGGCTGACGAGCTGCTGACCGGGCTTGAGGCCGGCTTGCAGCGCGGCACCCGTGGCGTCGTCCGCCACGATGCCGATGAAGGCCAGGCTCCGGGCAAGTTCCGGCAGGGTCTGGACATGAGCGCCGAGCGGCGTCACGCCTTCTGGCAGCGCCGGCGCATCGGCCAGCGGTTCGAGCGGCAGCCAGTGCACCGGCGCACCGCGATCCGACGAGGCTTCGAGCTCGTCGCCGAACGCCGCGCCCAGCGCCTTCTCGAAGCCCGGCTCGACGGTCAGCGCATCAAGCAGCGGCGGCCAGAGTGAATCGGCGGCCGACTTGAGCGCAGCGGCAACGCCCGCTTCCTCGGCGCGCAGCTTGGTCAGGCGCGCATTGGTCTTCTGCAGCGTTTCGACGGCGGCGGTGTGGCTGGCTTCGGCAGCCTGCCGTTCGGCAGCACGCGCACGCTCCATGTCGAGACGCTCGGCCTCGGCTTTGGCAACTGCGGCGCGGGCCGCCTCGGACTCGTAGCGCTCGGCTTCGCGGGCCGCCTCGATCGCGTCCTGGCCCTGGTAACGCGCCTCTTCCAAAGCCACGCGAGCGGCTTCGAGCGCTTCCTCGACCTCGGGCAGCGCCGGCAGGCTCGCCAGCTCGTTCTCGATCTGCTGCTGCTGCGCGGCGACCTCATTGCGGCGCACGGTCAGACGACGCAGGCGATCCTGCAGCTCGGACAGTTCGCGGCCGACGCTCTGGCGCAGCGCCTCGTCGGCGGCGATCTGGCGGGTCAGCTGATCGAGTTCGATCTCGGCCGTGCCGGTCTCGGCCTGAGCCGTGTCGCGCGCCTCCTGAGCGGCCTCGGCGCGATCTTCCTCGCCGACCTGATCCTCTTCGAGCCGCGTACGTTGAGCGTCCAGCTCGGCGATGGCCTTTTCAGCATCGCCCTTGCGTCCCTGCTCGCGGGCAAGGTCCTGCTCGGTCTGCTGCAGACGGGTTTCGGCTTCGAGCTGGGCGGCGGCCACACGTTCGGCTTCGGCCGTCAGCGCATCGTGCGCCACGCGCAGGCGCTGCAAGGCGGCCGCAGCAGCCGCTTCGTCGTTGCGCAGCGGTGGTAACGCCGTGGCGGCTTCGGCCTGCGCCGTGGTGGCAAGGCCGACCAGGCGGGTGAGATCGGCAACCTGCGCCTCGGCTTCCTTCAACCGCTCGCCCGATTCGGCCAGTTCGCGCTCGGCGTTAGCGAGCTTCAGTGCCAGCACGGAGGCTTCGGCACGGCGGATATGGTCGGAGAGGTTGCGATAGCGGCTGGCCTGGCGCGCCTGGCGCTTCAGGCCCTTATGCTGCTCCTCAAGGGCCACCAGCACGTCCTGCACGCGGGCGAGGTTCTGCTCGGCGGCGCGCAGGCGCAGCTCGGCCTCGTGGCGGCGGGCATAGAGGCCGGTGATGCCGGCGGCCTCGTCGATGACCATACGGCGGTCGGCCGGCTTGGCATTGATCAGGGTTCCGATACGGCCCTGGCTCACCAGCGCGGTCGAGCGCGAGCCCGTCGCGGCATCGGCAAACAGCGTCTGCACGTCGCGGGCGCGAATCTCGCGGCCGTTCACCGAATAGGCCGAGCCGTGGCCGCGCTCGATGCGGCGCACGACGTCGAGCTGGTCGGTATCGTTTACCATCGCCGGCGCGGTGCGGGTCTTGTTGTCCAGCGACAGCATCACTTCGGCGATGTTGCGCGCCGGCCGCGTGCCGGCGCCCGCGAAGATGACGTCCTCCATCTCGCTGCCGCGCATCTGCTTGGCCGAGGTCTCGCCCATGACCCACTTGAGCGCTTCGACGAGGTTCGACTTTCCGCAGCCGTTGGGCCCGACGATTCCGGTCATCCCGGGCTCGATCGCGAGCTCCGTCGGATCGACGAAGGACTTGAAGCCGGAAAGCCGGAGCTTGTCGAACTGGACCATCTACACCACGCCTGTCTGTTACTTACTTGGCTAGCTTGCCGAACACGCCGTCGAGATCCTCGACCGAGCGCGATCCGCGATAGAGCTGGCCGTTGATGAACAGGGTGGGCGTCGAGTTGACGCCCATCTGCTCGCCGGCCTTGTAGTCGTTGATCACGGCGTTGCTCATCGCCTCGTTGGCGAGACAGGCCTTGATTTCGTTCTCCCCCATGCCGGCGATGCGCAGCGGCTTGGCGAGTTCGGTCAGCGGATCGGCGGAGGCCAGCCATTGCGGCTGACCGCGGAAAATGATGTCGAGAACGCCGAAATAACGGTCGTTGCCGGCGCATTCGGCGATCTGGGCAGCCTTGGCCGCCACCTGGTCGAGCGGGAAGTCGCGATAGACCAGCTTCACCTTGCCGGTATCGATCCACTTCTTCTTGATCTCAGGCAGGACCTGCGTGTGGAATTGCGCACAGTGCGAGCAGGTCAGCGAGGCATATTCGATGACGGTGATCGGGGCCTTGGGGTCGCCCAGGACATGGTCGCCGGGCTGAACGGCCGCCAAAGCGGACGAATCCGGGGTCGCCACCGCGGCCACGGGCGCCGTGCCCGTTGTGGCAGGACGGGTGCCGAAATAGGCGCCAGCCGCAATCGCGGCCACCGCCACGACCCCGCCGGCGACGATCAAGATATTCCGCATTCCGTCTTCCTCTCCACTACATCTTGGGAATTACGCCTGTGGGGAGTCAAACGTTTACCGCCCCACCTGGCGTAATATTGCTGCGATGGCGTCGGCGCCGCCGGGATTGCCGTAGTTCTGCTCGTTGATGAACACCGTCGGGGTGAACCGAACCCCCAACATCTGGCCCGACTGCACGTCGTTGATGACTTTGTCCAAAAGCCGGTCGTTGGCGATACAGGCCGCCGCCCCTTCGGGCGTCACCCCGAAATCCGCCAGCACCGTCAGCAGTTCCGTCGCAGGATCGGGCGCGGTCATCCACTGGACCTGCGTGCGAAAGAGCGTGTCGACCGCGTCGAAGAATTTGTCGGGGCCGCTGCATTCGGCCAGCACGCTGGCGCGCGTCGCCACGCCATCGGAAGGGAAGTGGCGATGGATCAGGCGCATCTTGCCGGTCTCGATCCATTCGCGGCGCAATACCGGCATCACGGCGGCATTGAAGTTGGCGCAGTGCGGGCAGGTGAAGGAGGCGTAGTCGATCAGGACGTTCGGTGCGTCCGGCTTGCCCAGCACGTGGTCGTCCGGCAGCGGGTCGAGGAACTTCGCCGCCGATTGCGCCTGCAGGTTATCGCCGAGGAAGAGCGCCCCAAGGCCGCCGATCAGCAGGCTGCGCCGCCCCGTTGAGATGCGCGCACCGAGCCGCGCCAGGGCGGCCCGCAGTTCGGGATCTTTCACGTCAGCAACCTTGTTCGCGATCTCACGCTCGACGGCAGCATCGGGGCGCTTCACCTTGGGTTTGGCCGGAGGGGCCGCGATCGCGCCCTGGACGAGGCGCAGTTCGTCGATCAGCCGGTGCCCGAAATAGGCGTTCACGCGCTCCACGACCTGACTGCTCCTGTGCTGGACCTCGAGCGCGGCCGCGCCGGACACTTTGAGGCGCAGCACCTTGCCGCTGCCGGATCGAGCGCTTCGGGCTCCGCGAGCGGAGAGGAGAGCGTCCGGCCGGGTGACGCGCGCCAGCTCGGGACCGACGATGGCCGACCACTCCGCTTTCAGTCGCACGACCGAGGCGTCCCGGCCTTTCGCCATGCCGGACGTTAGCCTCTGGGCCAGCCCGCCGATCGCACGGAAGCCGTTTTCCCGCATGGACCCTTTCAAACTCCACTCCGTATGGTAGGCCACACCCCGTTGCCTGACCATGACTCACGCCGACCGACTGCTCGCCTGGTATGATCGACATCGCCGCACCCTCCCCTGGCGCGCCCCGCCGGGAGAGCGTACGGCGCCTTACCGCGTCTGGCTGTCGGAAATCATGCTGCAGCAGACCACCGTCGCCACGGTGGGTGAATATTTCCGCCGCTTCGTCGAGCGCTGGCCCACGGTCGAAGCCCTGGCGGCGGCGCCGCTGGACGAGGTCCTGTCGGCCTGGGCGGGCCTCGGCTACTACGCACGCGCCCGCAACCTGCACGCCTGCGCGCAAGTCGTCGCCGAAGCGCATGGCGGCCGTTTCCCCGAAGACGAGGCAGGGCTGCGCGCCCTGCCCGGAATCGGCCCCTACACGGCCGCGGCGATCCAGGCGATCGCCTTCGACCATCCCGCCTCCGCCGTCGACGGCAATGTCGAGCGCGTTATCGCCCGCCTCTACGCGCTGGAAACGCCGCTGCCCAACGTCAAGCCCGAGATCCACGAGCGCGCGGCCAGGCTCGTTCCCTCACAGCGGGCCGGCGACTATGCCCAGGCGATGATGGATCTCGGCGCCACGGTCTGCGTGCCGCGCGGCCCGCGCTGCGTCATCTGCCCGCTGATCGCGGGCTGTCGGGCGAGCAAGCTCGGCATCGCCGAGGAACTGCCGCGCCGCGCACCCAAAGCGGAGAAACCGACACGCCGCGGCCTCGCCTTTGTGCTGATGCGCAAGGACGGCGCGATCCTGCTGCGTAAACGGCCGCCCAAAGGACTGCTGGGTGGCATGGACGAAGTGCCGTCGAGCCCGTGGCGCGAAGGCATGCTCGACGAAGGCAAGGCGTTGGAGGATGCGCCCGTCCCGGCACGCTGGCAGGTGCTGGCGGGACTGGTGCGCCACACCTTCACGCACTTCCACCTGGAACTCACCATCGCGCGTGCCACGTCGACGACGGGGCGACTGGCCGAGCGGGCGCTACCCGGCTCGGTCTGGTGCCCGATCGATGCTCTTACCGAACGTGCCTTGCCGACGGTGATGCGCAAGGTGATCGCGCACGCCGTAAGGGACTAGAGGCCCGCCCTCACCTGCTGGCGCAGATGATCGATCGGCCGTTTCGCGCCGGCAACATCGATATGCCAGAAGGTCCAGCCGTTGCACGCGGGCGCACCCTGCACGGCCGCGCCGACCTGATGGATCGAGCCGCGATGCTCGCCGAGCGCATTGGCCGCCGACAGAGTGCCGTCGGCCCGCACGCGTGCGTGGACGCGGCCGCTCTGATCGCTCAGCACCGTGCCAGGCTGCAACAGCCCCGCCTCGATCAACACGCCGAAAGGAATGCGCGGTTCGCTGCGCTTGCTGGGCTTGGGCGCCACATCCTCGCCAGCCAGCGGCTGGATCAGGGCGATGCGCTTGCGGGCAATCGCGGCATAGTCGGGATCGCGCTCCAGGCCGATGAAGTGCCGGCCGAGGCGCCGCGCCACAGCGCCCGTGGTGCCGGTGCCGAAAAACGGATCGAGGATCGTGTCGCCGGGATTGGACGCCGACATCAGGCAACGGAACAGCAGCGACTCGGGCTTCTGCGTCGGATGCGCCTTCTTGCCGTCCTCGCCCTTCAGCCGCTCACCGCCGGTGCACAGCGGCAGGAGCCAGTCGGAGCGCATCTGGATGCCCTCGTTCAGCTCCTTCATCGATTCGTAGTTGAAGGTGTAGCGCTTGGCCCGCTTGTCGCGCGCCGCCCAGATCAGCGTCTCGTGCGCGTTGGTGAAGCGCTTGCCGCGGAAGTTCGGCATCGGGTTCGACTTGCGCCACACGATGTCGTTCAGCAGCCAGAAGCCGAGATCCTGCAGCGCCGTGCCGATACGGAAGATGTTGTGGTAACTGCCGATCACCCAGAGCGTGCCCTCGGGCTTCAGCACGCGTCGCGCCGCGGCGAGCCAGGCGCGCGTGAACTGGTCGTAGCGCGCGAAATCCTCGAACTTGTCCCAGTCGTCGTCGACCGCATCGACCTTGCTGTTGTCGGGACGCAGCAGGTCCCCGCCCAACTGAAGATTGTAGGGAGGGTCCGCGAAAACCATGTCGACGGAAGCTTCGGGCAGGCTGCGCATCAATTCGATGCAGTCGCCCACCAACACTCGATCCAAATTATCCCCGCTCATCTGTGGAAAATGAATCCACAGAAACAAAGGGTCAAGAAGTCAATCGATTCAAATATTTAGCCACTAGATCGAGTCTCAAATCACACGACTACCCACCAGCCCTAGCGAAGACGCGATAGCCCATGCGCGATCACGCCTGACATCTTCTCCTTCTCGCACGGCACTCGGGCGGAGAGGAAAACATGATCGTCGATTGCCACGCCCATGTGTTCACGCATTGGATCGGCGCCTGCGGACATCCGACGCGCGAGATTCACAAGCGCTACCTGCAGCGGGTCGTCACCCGAACGGTCGCATCGACTTTCCGACTCCGCGATGGCGCACACGCCGACACAAAGGCCCTGTTCCGCGCCGGAGAGGAAGGATGGACCGGCCTCGCGAACGTCGATTTCCGCGTCGGCCGCTTTGGGCAGCTCGAGTTCACGCACGACGGTGAAGACTATGCCATCCAGTACATGCCCGTGGGCATGCAGGAGATGACCGCGCCGCCAGAGCTCATGCTGGCCCAGATGATGAACGCCGGCGTCGATCACTGCCTGCTGCAGGCAGGCGGCGGCTATGGCGCGATGACCGAGATGAACGCTTTCGCCGAGCGGCAGTTTCCCGGGAAGATGACCGGCCTGATGCATGTCGACGAAGCGATGGCCGGGCACCCCGAGCAACTCGCCGAGATCGACCATGCCTTCGACGTGCTGAAGCTTCGCGGACTCTATTTCAACGTCGATTCGCTGAGCCGCCATGGCTTCCCCTGGCCGCTCGATGCGCCGCAGATGGAGGCGTTCTGGGCCAAGGTCGCCGAATTGGGACTCGTGCTGTGCCTCGAATTCAGCTCTGGGCCGAGCTACGACATGGCGGGCTACATGGCGCACGTCACCGCCTTCGGCCGGGTGCTCGCGCGACACAAAGACCTGCGCGTGCATCTGGCGATGAGTCCGCCTGTTGCCTACTTCGCCAGGAATGGGCGGTACGAGTTCCCCGAGGAACTCCTACGCCTCTACCGCCACGAGCCGTTGGTGCTGGAAGTGGTTTTTCCGATCACCTATGGCGGGATCTGGGACTACCCCTACCCCGAGGCACAGACGCTGATTGCCGACATGCGCGATCAGCTTGGTGCCGAACGGCTGGTCTGGGGTTCCGACATGCCGAACGTGGAACGGTTTTGTACGTACAAGCAGTCGCTCGACTATGTGAGGCGATACTGCCCGTTCCTGACTGCGCGCGAAAAAGACCTGATCCTCGGCGACACCTGCGCGGCCTTCTATGGGATCAGGAGGGCAGACACCTGATCGCAGGCGCCGGTCCTTAGCGGATCGGCGGGGCGTATTGCAGGCCGCCCTTGGTCCATAGTTCGTTCTGGCCGCGCTCGACCTTGAGCGGCGAGTCCTTGCCGACATTGCGGTCGAAGCTCTCGCCGTAGTTCCCGACCTGCTTGACGATGGTGTAGACCCACTTCTCGTCGACGCCGAGCGCCTTGCCCATGCCCGGCGTGACGCCGAGGATACGCTTGATGCTGGGGTTCTCGGACTTCAACATCTCGTCGACGTTCTTGGACGTGATGCCGTACTCCTCGGCCTCGAGCATCGCGTACTGAGCCCAGCGCACGATGTCGGCGAACTGGTTGTCGCCGTGGCGCACGACGGGGCCCAGCGGCTCCTTTGAAATGATCTCCGGCAGAACGACGTAGTCTTCGGGATTGGGCGCATTGGCCGCGCGCGTGGCATAGAGCCGGGCCTGATCGCCGGAATAGGCATCGCACCTGCCGCCGAAGAAGGCCGCCCGGCTCTGGTCAGGATCCTCGAAGAGCACCGGACGGAAGCTCATCTTGTTGGAGCGGAAATAGTCGGCGATGTTGAGCTCGGAGGTGCTACCCGACAGCACGCAGATCGAAGCGCCGTTCAGCTCCTTGGCGCTCTTCACGCCGAGCTTCTTGTTCACCATGAAGCCCTGGCCGTCGTAGTAGGTGATGCCCACGAAATCGAGACCGAGCGCGGTGTCGCGCGTCAGCGTCCAGGTCGAGTTGTTCGACAACAAGTCGACCTCGCCCGACTGCAACGCCGTGAAGCGTTGCTGCCCCGACAGCGGCACGTACTTCACCTTCTCCGAATCGCCGAAGATCGCGGCCGAAACGGCGCGGCAGATGTCGACGTTCATGCCGGTCCATTTACCCTGGCTGTCGACCACCATGAAACCGGCGATGCCGCCCACCGCCACACCGCAGATCAGCGTGCCCCGCGCCTTGACCGCATCGAGATCCTTGCCGGCCAGAGCCTGCCCCGCATGAGAAATCATGGCCCCGCAAACAGCCAATGCCAGAAAGATACGTTGCATCACTCCGACCTCCCGCGTGCAGTTGTGTCCCTTAGTCCTGCCGGTCTATGGCGCGAACTCCTGCGCGATTGCCTTCTTCACATTTGGCCGCTCCGACATGCGGCGGCGATGGTCGACGACCTTCGGAATGCGCGCGAGGTCGACGCCGTCGGCCTCCAGCCATTGCGCCAGGGTGAAGAGATAAGGATCGCAGATCGTGTAGCGCTCACCCATCACCCAGGGGCCCTTGAACATGTCGTGTTCGACCTGCTCGAAACCGGCCGTGACCGACTGCGGCACCTTGCGCTGCATGGCTGCAATTGCCGCCGCGTCTTCGGCGTCGACCCAGCGGTGCCCCCGCATGCGATGGGCATGCGCGATATGCAGGGTGGAGCAGAGATAGCTGTTGAAGGCCTGGACCTCGGCAAAGGCGAAAGGATCGTCGAGCGGCGCCAGCTGTGCCGCGGGAAAGCTCTGCGCCACGAAGGCCAGCATCGCCGGCGTCTCCGTCAGGATGCCGCGATCGGTCACCAGCGCCGGCACGCGGCCTTTGGGATTGATCTTGAGATAGTCGGGTGATTGCTGCTGGTTGGCGGCAAAGCTGATCCGTACCGTGGAGTAGTCGGCGCCGACATCTTCCAGGGCGATATGAGTGGCGAGCGAACAGGTGCGCGGGGCGTAGTAGAGCTTCAACATTTGCTCAGACTAGCGCGCGGACCGGCGCAAAGCTCCTACGGTGATGGGGGGTCGGCCCGAGAAGTTTGAGGGCTTCGAGATGGGCGGCACTGCCATAGCCGCGATTGGTTTCCCAGCCATAGCCGGGAAAGACCGTCGCCAGCGCCGCCATCTGCCGGTCGCGGGTCACCTTGGCCAGGATCGATGCCGCCGCGATGGAGTAGGAATACGCGTCGCCGCCGACGATGGTCTCAGCCGGACAGCCGAGTTGCGGCGGCACTCGATTTCCGTCGACGAGCACCAGACATGGCGGCTCGGCCAGCGCCTGGACCGCCCGGCGCATGGCGAGAAAGGTCGCCTGCAGGATGTTGATGGTGTCGATTTCCTCGACGCTGGCTTCGGCCACGGCGAACTGGACGGCGCCCGATACGATCATCGCCTCGTAAGCTTCCTCGCGCTGCGCGTGATCCAGCTTCTTGGAATCGTCGATCAGGCGCAGGAGCTTGCGTGTGGCGCGGCCGCGATCGATGACCGCGACAGCGGCAACCACCGGCCCCGCCAACGGCCCGCGCCCGACCTCGTCCACGCCGGCAATTCGCACGGCGCCCTGGGTCTCACAACGCAGCTCGAAATGAAAACTCGGCATATCCCCTGCCGCCGCGCGTATCCTGCGACGATGTCCCTGATTGCCGACATCATCGCTCAAGACCCTGTGGCTATGAAACAGCTTCGTGCGGCCCGCGCGCTCGGTCTGCCGGACTGGTGCATCGCCGCAGGCTTTGTGCGCAATCGGGTGTGGGATCATTTCCACGGCGTCGTGCCGCCGCGCGCGCCCGCGGATATCGACCTCATCTACTATGACGCGAACGATCTCTCGAAGGAGAGCGAGCAGGCCTACGAAGCCGCACTCGATCGCCTGCTGCCCGGCCTGCCCTGGCAGGTCCGCAACCAGGCACGCATGCACATCTGGAAGAACCTGCCGCAGCACCGCGACACGGCCGACGCTATGATCTACTGGCTGGAAAGCGTGACCAACATCGGCGTGTGCTTGGAGGCCGACGATTCGCTCACCGTGATCGCGCCGCTCGGCACCGACGATCTGCTCAACCTGCGTTGCCGGCCGACACCGTTCGGCCGCACCAAGCGCCACGAGTACGACGAGCGCATCGCCAGCAAGCGCTGGCGCGAGCTTTGGCCGAAGGTCGTCTTCCTCGACTAGATTTGGCTAGAAAAGCCGCATCTGCCGCGCATCGCGTTTGGCGTCGACCAGCGCGGTGCGCGCGGAGTCCGGCACGGAGAAGCGCAGTGTGTCGAGGCGGTAGCGGACGCGGTTGAGCTCCAGCCGCTTCACGGCCGCCGTGAAGCGGGCGCTGAGGAGCTGGGCAATCGGCCCCTCGCCCCTCATGCGCGTGCCGAACTCGGCCTGATAGAGTGCCCCGCCACGCATCTGGCGGACCAGCGACAGCACGCGCTCAGCACGATCCGGCCGGTTGAGGCGCAGCCACTCTTCGAACAGGTCCTTGATCTCGAGCGGCAGGCGCAGAACCGTGTAGCCGGCACGCGTGGCGCCGGCCTGGTGCGCGGCATCGAGAATGGATTCCATCTCATGATCGTTGAGGCCGGGGATCATCGGCGCCGTCATGACGCCCGTCGGGATGCCGGCGGCCGATAGCGCCCGGATGGCATCCAGCCTCTTCTGCGGCGTCGAGGCCCGCGGCTCCATCGCACGTGCAAGGTCTCGATCGAGCGTCGTCACCGACAGGAAGACCTCGGCTAGGTTGCGCTTGGCCATGTCGGCCAGGATGTCGATGTCGCGCGTGATCAGGTGGTTCTTGGTGACGATGCCCACTGGATTGTTGAAGTCGCTCAGCACCCGCAGGATCTGGCGCGTCACTTTGAGGTCGCGTTCGACCGGCTGGTAGGGATCGGTGTTGGTGCCCATCGCCACGACGTCGCAGCGATACTTGGGTGAGGCCAGCTCCGCCATCAGCAGCTTGGCCGCGTCCGGCTTGAAGAGGATCTTGGTCTCGAAGTCGAGGCCGGGCGACAGGCCGAGATAGGCATGGGTCGGACGCGCGAAGCAGTAGATGCAGCCATGCTCGCAGCCGCGATAGGGATTGATCGAGCGGTCGAACGGCACGTCGGGCGACGTGTTGCGCGCCAGGATGGTGCGCGTGGCATCGCGTGTCAGCGTCGTGCGCAGCGGCGGCAGATCGTCGTCGTCCGACGGATCTGGCGACGCCTCTTGTTCCCATCCATCGGTCGTTCGAATCCGCTTCTCGCTGTCGTAGCGGCTGGATTCGTTCGACAGCGCCCCACGGCCTTTGTGGACAGGCTCAGGGGTCGCATCGTCCGGATAGTCGGGGGGAACCTTCGGCCTCATGGGCCGACTATTAGAACAAAAAGAGAACGAGTCAATCGTTGTCGTGACACAAGATCGCGATATAGCTCCCGCCCCTTTCCCGTTCGACGAGCGTCAGAAATGTCAGGCATCGAGATCAGGCCCGCCGAGCCCAGCGACATGGATTTCGTAACCAGCCTGTCGCCACGTCTGGCAAATGTCCCTGGACCGGCCTGGCACACAATAGAGGCCATGGAAGGCTTCCAGGACCGCTATATGTCGTCGACCTTCGCCCCAACCGCGTTGGAAGGATCGAGGACGTTGATCGCCTGGTCCGCGGACGGGCGGCGGCTGGGCTACGTCCACATGCGGCCCGGCAAGGATGGCGTGACGGACGAGCCCTGCGGCTACGTCTCGCTGCTGGCCCTGGGGCAGGAAGCCGAAGGGACCGGCGTCGCGCGCCGGCTGATGGCGGAGGCCGAAACCTGGGCGCGTGGCTGCGGCTATCGTTTCCTTAGCCTCGACGTCTATGCCGATAACAAGCGGGCGGTCGATTTCTACGCCAGCGGCGGCTTCAAGCCGGAGACCATCCGGATGGTGAAGCCGCTATAGCCATTCGGCCCTGACCGCGCGAACGAAGTCGCGGTCGAAGCAGCGGTCGATGGCGGCATCGATATGCGCCTTCATGCGGGGCTCCAGTCCGGCGTCGCTCCATTGACCGGGATCCGACGGGTCGCGCGGAGTGCGGGTCTGCACGCGCCAGCGCGCCATGAACAACGTCGTACGCAACCAGGTGAGACGCCGCATCGGCAGCAACCAGGGCTGCAACTCGGCCGCTCGCTTCTTTCCGACTTTGTCGAGATAGAGATCGTAGAAGCGCTGCACCTCGTCGCGCGACAGCAGCTTGCCGATATCGGGATGCCACAAGGTCGAGGTGGCAAGCGTCGCGTGCGCGAGATCGATCGCCGGCGAACCGACATGCACCTTCTCGAGATCGACGAACCAGGCGAGCCCCGCCATGTCGACGATGAAGTTCCCGGGATGGGTATCGGCGAGCGCGACCGACAGCGGTTGCTTGCGCTGCGCGAAGGCCAGCGCCATGCCGCGCATCAGGCGCAGTTCCTCGGCAATCTCGGCGCGCGAACCGGAGTCGGGCACGGCCTTGTCGAGAAACCGCATGGCGTTCAACTCGACGGCTTCGAGCGTTTCGAGAAAAGGATTCTTCTGGCGCGGGATCGTCGAGCTTGCCGCCGGTAACGGCAGAGAATGAAGACGCACCAACGTATCCGCCAATGCCGGCAGATCGTCCGGCAAACGCGGCGCCCGGCCCTCGACAAAGTCGACGATCAGCGCACCGCCGGGCAGTCCCGGTTGCGGCTTGACGATGGCGTGCAGCTTCGGCGTACGTCCCGCCGGCGCGAGATGGCGAAAGGCTTCGGCCTGCGTCGCGAGGCGCGCCGCCGCCAAAGGATCGCCGTCATGCGCATAGGCAATCCGCGCCAACGATCCGTTGGCCAGACGCACATGCCCGTGTGCCGTGCCTGTCGCCGGCAGTGTCTCGCCATTGCGGATGGCGTCGAGAAGGTCAGCCACTCCGCGGCATCTTGCCTTCGTTGAGGCGCGGCATCAGCTCGGCGAAGTTGCAGGGCCGGAAGCGGATGTCGAGCTGCTGGCGCAGGATGTCGTCCCAACCGTCCTTGCAGGCGCCGGTGGAGCCCGGCAGCGCAAAGATGTAGGTGGCGTTGGCCACGCCCGCGACCGCGCGCGACTGCATGGTCGAGGTGCCGATCTTCTGGAAGCTGATCCAGCGGAAGGTTTCGCCGAAGCCTTCGATGCGCTTCTCGAACAGGCCTTCCAGCGCCTCGGGCGTGACGTCGCGGCCGGTGACCCCGGTGCCGCCTGTGGTGATCACGACCTCGATCTTGGGATCGTCGATCCACTTCTTCACCTGGGCGCGGATCAGGGCGATATCGTCCGTGACAATCGCGCGGTCGGCCAGGACATGGCCATCCCGCGCGATGCGCTCGACCAGGGTGTCGCCGGACTTGTCGGTCTCCAGCGTCCTCGTATCGGAAACCGTCAGGACGGCGATGTTCACCGGCTTGAAGGGCTTCGTCTCATCAATCCTGTTCATGCGAACATTGTATCTTTCCTCGCTTGTCGATGCGAGCCGGCGAGCCTAGATGGGAATTATGACCGACTGGAAGCATGACGGCGTGCGGGTCATCCCCGCAGGCTCCCTCGACACCAACACGGCCCAGACCCCGGGCATGAATCGCGCAGCGGCAATCAATTTCGCCCGCGTCGGTGCTCAGAAGCTGTGGGCCGGCACGGTGACCATCCACGCCCACGCCAAGACGGGCGCGCATCATCACGGCCACCTCGAAAGCGTGATCTACGTCGTGAAGGGCCGCGCCCGCATGCGCTGGGGCGATCAGCTCCAGTTCACCGCCGAGGCCGGTCCGGGCGACTTCATCTATGTGCCGCCCTACGTGCCGCACCAGGAGATCAACGCCTCCGAGACCGAGCCGCTGGAATGCGTGCTGGTCCGCTCCGACAACGAGGCGGTCGCCATCAACATCGACATCGCGCCGGTCGAGAAGCCGGAAGAAGTCTACTGGGTCGATCCGACCCATCCCCATCCGCACAAGCACTGAGCTTTCGCGGATCGGTGAACAAGAGGAAGGCGCGGGCCGCTCAGGCGGGCCGCGCCTTTTTCTTTGGCCAGAGCCCCGCAATCAACAGCGCGACTGCGACGATGGCGAAGCCGGTCGACAGGTAGCTGTGCAGGAAGATCGACGGATCGCCGTCGGAGATGGCCAGCGCCTGACGCACCGAGCGCTCGAAGATCGGCCCCAGTACATAGGCCAGGATGACGATGCCGAGGTCGAAGCCGTAGCGGCGCAGCACGTATCCGACGAAGCCGAAGATCACGGCGATCAGCACATCGGCGGGATTGCCGCTCGAGGAGTAGACACCGATCAGGCAGACCGCGAGGATCATCGGCGTGAGATAGGCGCGCGGGATCTCGAGGATGCGCACGAACAGGCCGATCAGCGGCAGGTTCAGCACCAGCAGCATGACGTTGCCGATATACATGCTGGCCACGACACCCCAGAAAACTTCCGGCTGGCGTTCAAGGATAGTCGGCCCCGGCACGACGCCATGAATAATGAAGGCCCCCAACAGCAACGCCGTGACGGCGTTGGCGGGAATGCCCATGCAGAGGAGCGGCACGAAGGCACCGGCCGTGCCGGCATTGTTGGCGGACTCCGGCCCAGCCACGCCCTCGACGGCCCCCTTGCCGAATTCCTCGGGATGCTTGGAGAGCTTGCGTTCGATGCCATAGGACAGGAACGACGCCAGCACCGCACCGCCGCCGGGCAACAATCCCACGAGGAAGCCCATCACCGTGCCGCGCGCCACCGGCCCGACCGACCGTTTGGCTTCGTCGCGCGAGGGCAGGAAGCCCAGCAGGCGCGACGGCGGCGGCAGGATCTTCATGTCCTCCGGCCTCTGCCGCGCCATGAACAGCACTTCCGACAGGCCGAACAGGCCGATCGCCAGCGGCACCAGGTTGACACCGTCGCCCAGCGCGAGAATCCCGAAAGTGAGGCGCGGCGTCATATTGAGCGGATCGCTGCCGACAGTGCCGAGCAGCAGGCCGAAGGCCGCCATCAGCAGCGCGCGTGGCAGCGAGCCGCTCGACATGTAGGTGACCATGGTGAGGCCTGCGAGCATGAGCATCGCGTATTCGGCCGGACCGAAGGCCAGCACCAGCTTGGCAAGCGGCGGCGACAGGAAGGTGATGCCGATGACGCCCACGGTACCGGCAAAGAAGGAACCAAAGCCCGCGATGCCCAGCGCCGCGCCGGCGCGCCCCTTGCGCGCCATCTCGTAGCCGTCGAGACAGGTAACGACCGACGAGGCCTCGCCCGGGATGCGCATCAGCACCGACGTCACGGTGCCGCCGTAGGCCACGCCGTAATAGATGCCCGACAGCATGATGATCGCCGACGTGACATCCATCTTGAAGGTGATGGGCAACAGGATGGCAATGGTCGTAAGCGGCCCGAGACCGGGCAGGATGCCGACGACGGTTCCCAGAAACACGCCGACGAAGCAGTAGAGCAGATTGTCGAGGCTCAGGGTGACGGCAAAGCCGTGGAGCAAGGCTTCCATGGGCGGCCTCGATCAGCGCACGAGGGTGTAGAAGGCACGCTCGATCGGCCCTTCGGGCAGATCGACGCGCAACAGCCAGCCGAAGCAGACCAGGCCGATGGCCGCACAGGCGACGCCATAGGTCACCGCCGCGACCCACGATCGCCGCTCGGCGAATCGCATGATCAGCACCGTCACGGCAATGGTCGTGACAAAGAACCCGGCAAAGGCCGTGCCGAGCGCCAGCAGCCCGAACGACGCAACATAGATTGCGAAGGTGTTGCCGGTGCCTGCAGAGGCATCCTTCGGCACGTCGTCAGTGTCACCCTCTTCGGTGGCACCGGCGCGACCGGGAAAAAAGAAGACGATCACGGCGAGCGCGACGCAAACACCGGCCACGAGGGTCGGGAAGAAACCCGGCCCCGGCCCGTCGAAGCCCCAGCTGTCGAGCCGCAGGGACTGCCACAGACCAACCAGCGCGGCCGCCAGCAACCCCAGCGTGGCGAGCCGCGTCCCGCTCAGCCGGCTCATGCCGGCTTCTTTGCCATGCCGGTTTCTTTCAGGATCGGCACGAGTTGCTCTTCGAGCGACTTCAGGAGCGCGCCATAGTCCTTGCCGTTACGATAGATCGCCTGAATGCCGAGCTTGGTGATCTGGCTGGTCACCGACTCGTCCTGCATCACGTCGGCCAGCGCCTTGTCCATGCGCTCCTTGATCGCCGGATCGACACCCTTCGGGAAGGCATAGCCGAACGGACCGTTGGTGACGGCATTGAAACCCAGCTCGCGCAGGGTCTTCACGTCCGGATAGTCAGGCCAGCGCGCCTCGGCCGCCGAGGCGAGGAAGCGCAGCTTGCCGGCCTCGATCTGCGGCCTCATCTCGGTAACGGTCTGGATGACGGCATCGACGTGGCCGCCGATGGCTGCCGTCACGGATTCGACGCCGCCCGGGAAGACGATCCAGCGGAACTTGGCGCCCGTCAGCTTCGCAAGCTGGAACATCGCCACGACGTTGGTCACGTTGTTGGAGCTGTAGGTGAGCTGCTTCTGCTTGCCCTGAGCGATCAAGTCTTCGATCGACTTGATCGGACCGTCGGCGCGGGCGCCGATGCCGTAACGAAGGGCGGCGACCTGACCGATGATGTCGAACGCCTTCCACGGTTCGTAGCTGACATTCATCATGTTGGGCACGGCGATGTGGCTGGAGATCGCCACCAGGCCGAGCGTGTGGCCATCGGGAGTCGATTGCGCCAGGGTCGTCGGACCGAGCGCGCCGGCGCCGCCCACGACGTTCTTCACGATGACGGTCGCGTTCAGCCGCTTCTCCAGCGCCTGCGCGATGATGCGTGCGGTGAGGTCCGTCGAGGCGCCCGGCGCATTGGGATTGATCAGCGAAATCTCGCGGCTCGGCCACTTGCTCGATTGTGCGATAGCAGGCGCAGCCACTGCCATTGCCGCCAATGCGGTGCCGCCACGCAGCACGGTTCTACGGTACATCTTACCTTCCCTCCCTTTGTTGCCCGCGACAGTGAGTGCCACCGGCGCGATGGGTCAAGGGAGCCGTACCGGCACGCGAACGCATGCGTCCTTATGCGACGCGAAGATTGTGCTGCGTGCTACAGGGCCTATCGCACTGCGGCGTCTCGCGCGGTTCAGCCGGCGGCGCGGACTTCGGCGGAGCGATCCCAGATGTTGGGCTGTTCGCGATTGGTGTAGCCCGAGACGAAGAGATTGGGATTGCCCGTCTTCACGTCGAACGTGTGCCGCCGCACCGCACCGATATTGCCGCCATAGACGTGGATGCTGATCGAGCCGCGATCGGCGAGGGCGTTGGTCACCTGATGGATGTCGCCCACCGCCGGCACCAGCACTTCGACGTCGCCCGGTTCGAGCTTGGTGAGCTTGCCCGGCACCAACGCGCCGGTCTCGGGATGACGCGAGAAGGCGAGCGACGTTTCCGAGCCGCGCAGCATGCCGACCAGCCCCCACATCTGATGATCGTGCACCGGCGTGTTGGCACTCGGCGCCCAGACGAAGCTCACGACACAGAAGCGCTCGAACGGATCGCACCATAGAAGATTCTGCGCATAGCCGTGCGCCGGCACTTTCGCGGCGCTTTCCGGCAGCCAGTCGTCGTGCTTCACCAGCTCGGCCAGCAGCTTGGCGCCGACTTCGACAGTCGCGCCCTCGTCCTTGTCCTGCCACGCGCCGCCGGTAAGCGATGTCATGTCGCCGATGAAACGGCGCAAACGGTCGATGGTCATTGCGCGACCTTTCTCAAGAAAGATGAACCGAACACCGATTCGGTATCGGCGCCGAGAGCCGGCGGATCGCGCCGCTTGGCGAGATCGGTGCCGGAAATGCGAACCGGGCTGCCGAATGTCCGCGTCTTCACGCCGGACGGCAGCTCCATCTCCTCGATCCAGCCCATGTGCTGGACCTGCGGATCGGCGAGGATCTGACTGTAACTGTTGATGCGGCCCTGCGGCACGCCCGCCTTCTCGAAGGCAGCAAGCCAATGGTCGACGCCCTTCTTGGCGAACTCTACCTCAAGCAAATCCTTCAGCGCGATTTGGTTGGCCGCGCGTAACTGCGTTGTGGCGAAGCGCGTGTCGGCCAGCAGATCGGGCCGGCCTACAACTTCGGTCACCGACTGCCAGAGCTTGTTGTTGCCCGCGGCTATGACGAAATATCCATCGCCCGCCTTGAAGGCCTGATAGGGCGCGTTGCGCGGATGCGCCGAGCCCAGCTTCTTGGGATCGCGGCCGGTGCCGAAGAATTCGCTGGTCTGCAGCGCCGCCATGCCGAGGCTGCAGCCCAACATCGAGGCATCGATATGCGCGCCCGCCCCGCCTCCGGCGACGCGACGCAGGACCGAGACGATGGTGAAGGCGGCGTAGAGGCCGGTGCCGACGTCGGAAACCGGCACGCCGCATTTCACGGGGGCGCCCTCGGGCTCTCCGGTCACGCTCATGATGCCGCTCATCGCCTGCACCGTGACGTCGAAGCCACCCTCGCCCGAGCGCGGCCCGCTCTGGCCGAACGCCGAGATCGAGCAGTAGACGAGGCCGGGCTTCTCCTCGCGAAAGGACTCGTAGCCCAGCCCCAGGCGATCCATCACGCCGGGCCGGTTGTTTTCCAACACCACGTCGGCCGACAGCACGAGTTGGCGTGCCGCCGCCTTGTGCGCCGGATTCTTGAGATCGAGAACCACCGAACGCTTGTTGCGGTTGATCGAGGCAAAGTTCTCGCTGTAGCCGCCGTTGGCGCCTTCGGTGATGGGCGGCCATTGCCGCATCATGTCGCCATCGGGCGGCTCGACCTTGATCACCTCGGCGCCAAGATCGGCCAGCAACATGCCGCAATAGGGACCTGCCAGAACCTGGCAGAACTCGACAACTCTCACGCCCGACAGCGGCTGCATTTCCTGTTACGTCTCCCGACTCAGCGCCCAGCTCCTTTGCTCTATAGAGAGCTTAGTGGCGTCCGTCCTGCGGCGCGTAGCGCGGCCAGTCGTGCGAGGCGATCTGGTCGAGCGACGGCGTCGGCTGCCCCATCCTGATCTGATACATCCAGTAATTGGTCAGCACGCGCTGTACGAAATCGCGCGTCTCGTGGAGCGGGATCGAGGCAATATAGAGCAGCGGATCCTGCGAGGCGTTTAGCGAGTTGTCCCAACGCATGACATTGCCGGGTCCGCCGTTGTAGCCGGCTGCCGTGCGAACCAGATTGCCGTCGACCTCGTTGAGCAGCATCGAAATATAGGCTTGGCCCAGCGCCACGTTGGTCGACGGGTCCCAGGGGTTGGCGCCCGCGGTCTCGGGCGCATAGCGCGCCGAGACCGCGCGTGCGGTCGCCGGCATGAGCTGCATCAGGCCCATTGCGCCGACATAGGAGCGCGCTTTCGGATTAAAGGCCGATTCCTGCCGCATGAAGCCGTAGACCAGCGCACGGTCGACGATGAAGCCGCCCATCGGCTGCCAGGACGGGATGGGATACATCGCGCCGTCGTAGCCCTTGATGTTGTGGCGTTGATCCCAGTTGGCGTTGCCGACGCGCACCGCCAGCGCCGGGAGGTCGGCCTTGAGCGCCAGCGCCATCACCGCCTCGATATAGGCGGGGTCGTTGTCGATGGCGGCGGCGAAGAGTTCGCGTTCCGCGGCGGTCGTGGCCCCGAGCTGCAATAACCCCAGGGCGCGCCGCGCCGCTCGATCGTTTCGCAGCAGGTCGGCCTTCTTGCGATCGAGCGCCGGCACGTCCCAGTCGGGCTGGATCTGCATGCCGAGCGCCTTCTGCGCCACGAGGCCATAGAAGGTCCGGCCGTGGAGCGCCGCACGCTTGAGGTAGGGCGCGTATTTCTGCGGATTGCCGGCCAGCAGGTTGGCGCGCGCCGCCCAGAACGAGCCGGCCGACAAGGTCCATGACGAGGCCTGATCGGGCGAGGCATCGGCCACCAGTTCGAAGCGCCGTGCGGCTTCGGCCATGTTGCCGCGCGTAAAGGCCTGGAGAGCGGCCGTCCAATTGGCGTCGGGCGGCATGCCGACCTCGACCGGGACCTGGACGCCGCGCTGCGGATCGGCTTCGAGCTGGCGGGTGCGCATGCGGCCTCGCCACAGCTCGACCTCCTGCGGGCCGAGCACGTCGACCGTCGACTTGCGGTCGAGCAGCACGAAGGCGGCATTGAAGCCGCCATCGTCGGCCATGGTCTGCAGGCGTGCGCGCAGGTCGGCGGCCTGGCTTGCATCAGCGCCGCGTACCGTGCGGGCGGCCGCGAAGGTGGGCGACGGCTGGGCTTGGCCGACGAAGCTCGCAGGCGTCAGCTCCGGTCCGCCCGGCGTGCGGCGAGCAAGAGCGAGGCGGTAGACCGCCGGCGCATCGGGATGGTCGTTGTATTCCTGGAGCCAGGCGGCGAGCTGGTCGTAGCGTGCCTGATAGTTGGGCGCGAGCAGGCGCTGGGCGCCGACATAGCCCATCAACAGCTTGTCCTTGAGCTGGGCGATCTCGGCGTCGGCCTGCGACCAGCTCCCGCTCGCCTGCGCCTGGAAGATGCGCCGGTAGCGGTCGCGACTCTCGTTGTCGAGAACGGTCGGCAGATCGGCAACGACCGCCGCCTCGTCGAGTTCGATGATGGGCGGCGGCGGCACGAAGACCGGCGCCCGGGCCGCTGCTGGACGAACCGCCTGCCGCGCCGCAGGTCGGGCGATAGCAGGCTTGGCCGCCGCAGGCTTGGTTGCCTGCAGCTTGGCCGGCTTTTTCGTGGGCTGCGCCGAGGCGGAAACGGCCATCAAGGCGACCGCACCGATCATCACGGCAGAAACGATCGTTTTCATGCCCTACCGTAGTTTGACTTGCCCTAGGGCGACAAGCGCCCGCCTCGCTATACTGCACCCAAACGGAGGAGCAAATGACCCTGCATCAGGAGCGCGCCGCGGCGGTACGGCGCTTGATCGACGAGGCCCGGCAGATCGAAAAGGGCGGCGTCACCTATGCCAACCTCGACAAGATCGGCGGGCTGCTGGCCTCACTGGCCAGCCGGGCCGACCTCTTCCCGCAGGAGGAGTTCCCGCTGGGCGCCGACGGCGGCATCTACCGCCTGAGCGAGGACCCCGACCACCGTTTCGCCCTCTACGCCTCGGCCGGCGGGGCCGGCAAGAAGGTGCCGCCGCACAACCACACGACCTGGGCGATCATCGCCGGCGTCCATGGCGCCGAGCGCAACGTGGTCTACGAGCGGCTCGACAATGGCGACCGCGAGGGCTTCGTGCAGCTCCGCGAGGCGCCAGCCAAGGAAAAGACCCTGCGCCGTGGCGACGTGATCGCCTACCTGCCGGACGACTTCCATCACATCGAGACGCCGGTCGGATCGGGCGATGCCCTGCATCTCCACTTCTACGGGTTGAGCCTGGAGCAGCTTCCCGATCGCGTGACGGTCGACCTGGCGGCCGGCACCTCCAAGCGCTTCATGGCCAAGGCCAAGATCCTGACGCCGGTTCTTACGGTGCAGCAGGTCAAGGCGATGCTGCAGTCGGGTGAAGTCTTCGCTTTCTTCGACGTGCGGGAAGAAGGCGAGTTCTCGACCCAGGGCCATCCGCTGTTCGCGACGCCGCTCCCCCTCTCCCGGCTGGAGCCGCGGGCGCTGGCACTGCTGCCCGATCCCGGCACCCGCATCGTCTTGATGGACAGCGGCGACGATGCCCAGGATCCGCAATGGGCCGGCCGTGCCAACCGCGCCGCCGCCAAGCTCTCCCAGCTCGGCTACACCAACCTCTCCGTCGTGAAAGGCGGGCTGAAAGCCTGGCGCGACGCGGGCTACGAGGTCTTCACTGGCGTCAACGTGCCCAGCAAGGCGTTCGGCGAGGTCGTGGAGCACGAGAACGACACGCCGCGCATTGATGCCGCCGACCTGCAGAAGCTGGTCGACGCCAAGACCGACCTGGTGATCCTCGATTCGCGGCCGATGCCGGAGTTCAACAACATGTCGATCCCGGGCGGCGTCGACTGCCCCGGCGCCGAACTGGTCTATCGCGTGAAGGACTTCGCGCCGAACCCCGAGACCCTGGTGGTCGTCAACTGCGCGGGCCGCACCCGCTCGATCATCGGCGCGCAGTCGCTGATCAACGCCGGCCTGCCCAACAAGGTCATCGCGCTCAAGAACGGCACGATGGGCTGGCACCTCGCCGGCCTCAAGGTCGCTCGCGGCGAGACCAAGAGCTTCGGCCCGCAAGGGCCCGAAGCCGCCAAGTTTGCCCAGGCCGCGGCCGCCGACATTGCCCAGCGCATGGGCGTGAAGAAGATCGACAGAGCCGGCCTCGACA
This sequence comes from Reyranella massiliensis 521, assembly GCF_000312425.1. Lineage (GTDB taxonomy): Bacteria > Pseudomonadota > Alphaproteobacteria > Reyranellales > Reyranellaceae > Reyranella > Reyranella massiliensis. The sequence goes on from NZ_HE997181.1 coordinate 4,195,302, forward strand.
AACTCATCGCAAGGGGCGGCCCGCTCTACCGCCTCGACGTGCGTGATCCTGCCGAGTATGGCCAGGGCCACCTCAAGGGCTTCCGCCATGCTGCCGGCGGCCAGCTCGTACAGGCAACGGATCAATATGTCGGCGCGCGCAATGCCACGATCGTCCTGCACGACAATGACGGCGTGCGCGCCACCATGACGGCGCACTGGCTGATGCAGATGGGTTGGGCCGAGACTTACGTCCTCGACCACAAGCCGGCCGCATCCGAACTCACGACCGAGGCCGAGCCGCGCTTTCCCGCGGGCTTCGCCCTGCCGAAGGTGGACACGGTAGCGGCAGCCGACCTGCACAAACAGCTCGCCTCGACCCTGGTCATCGACCTCGACACGAGCCTCCGGTACCGCGACGGCCACGTCCCGGGTGCCTGGTTCGCCGTCCGCGCCGGTCTTGCCCGGTCCATCCCGGAAATGCTGAAGAAGCAGGCCGGGGTGACGCGCATCGTGCTGGTCTCGTCCGATGCTGAGATCGCCACCCTCGCCGCCCCGGAAGCAGCCGAAGCCGCAGAGGGGCTGCCGGTCGCCATTCTGCAGGGCGGCTTTCGGGCCTGGCGCGATGCCAAGCTCCCGGTCGAGACAGGTCAGGTCCGAATGGCGGATCCGCCGACCGACGTCTGGTACCGCCCGTACGACTTCAAGGAGGATGTCGAAGCTGCCATGCGGCAGTATCTCGATTGGGAGGTCGACCTGGTGCCGCAGGTGGTCCGCGACGGCGATGCGAGGTTCCAGGTTCTGAAGCGCTAGAGAGGGCCGAAAGTGCTTGGAATTCCGGGCCTTGGCACATCGTCGCGTGTGCTTGACACCCAACGGGCCTGCCAATAGGTTCCGGCGCGTTTTTCACTGATACGGAACCGTCGTGGAACTGGTGCGGTGGAAAGCCCGGAGCGGAACATCCGGTTATGGCCGAGGACGAGCGAAAAGCGACGCCTGACGACCTGGACAAGCGCCTTGAAAGCGTACGCCAGGCCTATCGGAAGGGTGTTGGTGGACGGTCGTCGAAGCCTGCAACAAGCGCCGGGGGCGAAAAGCTCGGCGTCGGTATGCGGGTGGCGGTCGAACTGGTAGCCGGCGTCGTGGCGGGGGCTTTCCTCGGCCTGATGGCGGACAGGTGGTTGGGGACAAAACCCTGGCTGCTGATCGTAGGTTTCGTGCTCGGGTGCGGGGCGGCATTCTTGAATGTCTACCGGGTCGCGCAGGCTGAAGAGCGGCGCGGCAAGAGCCCGCCAAGTGCAGAGTAGACGGATTTGGGGATAGTTTATCGTGGCCAGCCCGGTTGAGCAGTTCGCTATCCAGAACCTAAGCGCCCCGCTGTTCAGCATCGGCGGCCACGAAATCGCCATCACCAATTCGGCAGTGTTCATGTTCGCGGCAGTGGCCGTGTCCTCCGTCCTGCTGGTGGCCGGAGCGGGCAAAGCGGCGATGATCCCCGGCCGTTTCCAGGCGATGTCGGAGCTCTTCTACGAGTTCATTGCCAATATGGTTCGGGACAATGTCGGCACCGCCGGCAAGAAATTCTTCCCGTTCATCTTCACGCTTTTCATCTTCACGCTGTTCGGCAACGTGCTGGGGCTGATCCCTTACGGCTTCACCTTCACCAGCCACATCGCTGTCACGTTCTTCATGGCGTTCGTGGTGTTCATCGCCGTGACGCTGATCGGCATCTTCAAGCACGGCCTGCATTTCTTCTCGCTGTTCTTCCCGCATGGCGCGCCTCTTTTCACGGCGCCCATCCTGATCCCGATCGAGATCGTCTCTTATCTCAGCCGGCCGATCAGCCTGTCCGTCCGACTTTTCGCGAACATGACCGTGGGGCACGTGCTGCTGAAGGTGCTGGCCGGCTTCGTCGTGGCGCTCGGCATCTTTGGCGTCGTGCCGCTGGCCGTCCTCGTGGCGATCACCGCGCTTGAGCTGCTGATTGCGCTGCTGCAGGCCTACATCTTCACGATCCTCTGCTGCATTTACCTGAACGACGCGCTGCATCTGCACTGATCGCCGCGCCCGTAACCATCCACCCAGTCAACGTTTGCTAAACAGGAGACAGAAATGGACGCCTCAGCCGCCAAGTTTATCGGTGCTGGCCTCGCCGCCATCGGCATGATCGGCGCCGGTATCGGCGTGGGCAACGTGTGGGCCAGCTACATCACGGCTCTGTCGCGCAACCCGGCCTCGAAGGCTGAAATCGGCGCGAACATCTGGATCGGCTTCGCCGTCACCGAGGCCATCGCGCTGTTCGCGCTGATCGTCGCGCTGATCGCCCTCTTCGCCTGAGTTCGATCGTGCCCGTTTCGGCACTGCGAACTTCGGCATGGGCAGCAGCCCTGATCGGCCTGCCGGCAGCCGCGCAGGCGGCCGGCATGCCGCAGTTCGACATCACCACCTTCCCCAGCCAGATCTTCTGGCTGGTCGTGTGCTTCGCCGTGCTCTACGCGATCATGGCGACGCTCGTACTGCCGCGCATCGGTTCGACCGTCGAGGCCCGCGAGCGCAAGATCCAGGCTGACCTGGATGCAGCACAGCAGGCCAACGACGCGGCCCGCACGACGGCGGCGGCACAGGACAAGGCTCTCGCCGAAGCACGCGGACGCGCAGAAGCGGTCATCCGGGCCGCCTCCGATGCCGCCGCCGCCGAGACCTCGGCCCAAATGTACACTGTCGGCACCCGGTTGGCGGCCGATATCACGGCAGCCGAACGCCGCATCGGCGAACAGCAGAACCAGGCCATGGCCGGCTTGACCGGCATGGCGGCGGAGATCGCCTCGGCGATCCTCGGCAAGCTGGTCGGCGCGGCGGACGGCGCACAGGTCGCCCGTGCCGTCGACGAGGCGGCCAAGGCAGGTAAGCGATGATCAGCACCGCATGGGCTGCCGATGCACATGGCGGCGGCCTTCTTTCCGACCCGAGCCTGTGGGTTGCAGTCGCCTTCGTCATCTTCGTGGCCCTCGCCGGCAAGATGATGGTCAAGGGCATCACCAAGATGCTCGACGACCGTACGGCGCTCATCAGGCGCACGCTCAGCGAGGCCGAGAAGCTCCGCACCGAGGCTCAGAAGGCACGCGACGAGGCACAGAAGAACCTCGCCGAGTCCGCCGCTCTGGCCGAGGGCATCGTGGCGCAGGCCAAGGCGGAAGCCGAGCGCCTGACGCAGCATGCCGCCGAGGAGCGCGAGGCGCTGATCGCACGGCGCGAACAGCAGGCCCGCGATCGCATCGCGCAGGCCGAAGCCCAGGCCACCCGGGAAGTGCGTAACCTGGCGGTCGACGTTGCTCTCACGGCAACCCGTACGCTGCTCCGCGAGCAGGTCGGTTCGGCCAAGGGCACGGCGCTGATCGAAGAAGCGATCGCGGAACTGCCGCGCCGCCTGCATTAAGTTCCAGAAAACCAAGGATTTCCCGCAAACAATAATCGCGGGCTACCTGACGCCCCCCGCCGCAAGGCGGGGGGTTTTTCTTTGATTGAGTGAGTTCGAAGTTCAATTCAACCAAATCCCGGGCGCGACGGCCAAATTGCGCCGCAATCGATCGGTTGTGGATAACGGATCGGTCACACGTCACACGCAACGGTATATATTTGCAGCAATACAGCTAAAAGACGAGTGGCCATTAGTCATGAAGAAGAAGATCAAGACACCGCCCAAGATCAGTGAGCCGAAGCGTGATCGGCTGTCTCAGGTCGACGTACCAATGTATGCTCTCGACTCGGCCATTCGTGTCCCCAAAGCGATCGCGGATAATTATGGCAGCGGCGCGGTAACACCATTGCAACTTGCTGCTGCTCTCGACATGTCTCCGAGTTCGGGGCCATTTCGATCACTATGTGGTGCAGCAATCGCCTATGGCCTGACCAACGGTGGCTACAACGCTCAGCAGATTGAGCTTCAATCGCTTGGAAGGCGCATCACCAAGCCACTCACTGAAAACGATGATCAACTCGCTAAGCGTGAAGCACTTCAGAAACCTCGCGTGATCGGAGAGTTTCTCAAGAAGTATGCTGATTCACCTCTGCCGCGAGCCGATATCGCAGTGAATGTCCTGCAGTCGATGGGAGTACCGGCCGACCGAGCGGATGCTGTATTTTCTATGATTGTTGAGGGGGCGAAAGCCGTCGGGCTGATTAGGGAAATCAAGGGCAAGCAGTATATCGAGCTAGGCGGCGTAGCGCCCATGCAGATCGAGGCGGGCTACGATGACTCGGCAGCAGAAGATCTAGAGCCAATGGGCGGTGAAGCACCTCCGTCACCAACTGCCCCGATTGCGCCTTTCCAAACTGGCGCGGCGATCACCCCAGTAATCAACAGGCGAGTTTTCATCACACATGGCAAGGACAAGTCGTTTCTGGACCCGATAAGGAAGCTACTGGGGTTTGGAGAGATGATCGCGGTTGTATCGGTCGAGAAGCAATCCGTATCCAAACCCGTGCCTGACAAGGTTATGGACGACATGCGCAGTTGCAGCGCGGCCATCATTCACGTCGATGCTGAAGACACCTTCATCGACAAAGAAGCCAATGAACGAAAGATTCTAAATCCGAATGTCCTGATCGAAATTGGTGCTGCAATGGCCCTCTACGGACGGCGCTTCATTCTGCTTGTCCGTAGCGGCGTGGAACTTCCGTCAAACCTGCAAGGCTTATACGAGGTACGCTATACCGGTGATGCCCTCGATGGAGCGGCCACTATCAAGCTCCTTGAAGCCATCAACGACATCAAGAACAACCCAATCCCAGAGCGATACAAGGACGGAGCGGCCTAGGCCACGGCGCCGTCTGCCAGCCAACCATCTGACGTATTGAGACCACCTCGGAAAGGGGCGGTTACCACGCAAGGCGGGAGGGCTTTGTGAAAACGGGATGCCTCAGGCCGAGGCCACCCAGCCGCGCCATGTGAAGGCGGCGTAGAACAGGCTCACGTCGGAAAAGCCGGCGCCTCGCAGGATTGCCTCGTCCTGTTCGGGCGTGAAGATGTTCAGGTGTGCCGCGACCGCCGCGCGCGCCTTCTGTGCCAGAGCAGGATCGGCCCCCGAGGCGACGGCGAAAGCTGCATATCGCGACAACCACAGCGCCCGTTCAGCTTCGCCTTGGGGAAAGCTGGAATGGGCAACCACGAAGGGAGCACCGGGCTTGAGTCGCTTTCGGATCTCGCTGACGGTGCGCCGCCGTTCCTCCGGCGCCAGAAAGTGCAGGGTCAGCAGACAGGTCGCCGCATCGAAAGGACCTTCCGGCGCGTCGTCGATGTAGCCCTCGTGCAAACGCGCGCGCGGGGCGAGCGGGCCCAGGGTCCGTACGGCCTGCTTCAACATTTCGGCCGCCGGGTCGATGCCATCGAACGTCCAGCCCGGGTGAGCCTCGGCAAGCGCCTTCAGCTCCAGCCCGCCGCCCGCCCCGAGGACGAGCACCCGAGCCTCCCGCGGCGCGCGCTCGCCGAGCAAGACGGTAGTCATGCGATGCAGGTCGGAGAAGCCTGGCACGAATCGCGGCGGCCCTTCGGCGTAGCGCGCCACGGACTGCGGATCGGAGAACGGTGCCATCAGATCTCTCATGATGCGTGGACGCTGTGCAAATCGCGCCGTCCGCCCCGCGCCACGAGGCGGGCATGGAAGTCGGCGCTCAGCATGGCCAAGGTGACTTCGCCTAGCCGCGCGAGCAGCAGCGCTTCCGCGTCGTCGAAGGCCTGATCGAGGGCGGCATTCACCGCCTGTTCGACAAGGCAGCCGGGCGCTTCCGTCCGGTTTCCCATCGCGAGAAGCGATGGGCTGCCGAGCGCAGCGTAGATGTCGCGCAGCGTCACCTTCGATAGATCGCAGGCCAGCGTCCAGCCGCCGCCATGCCCCTTCTCCGAGCGCACATATCCTTGGTCCCGCAGGCCCGCCATGGTCCGTCGGATCACCACGGGATTGGTGTCCATCGCCTTTGCCAGCACTTCGGACGTTGCGGGACCCTCGTGCTCGGCCATGTGCAGCAGGACGTGGAGCACGCCCGACAATCGACTGTCTCGTTTCATATAACTTCATATGTTACGTGAATGCCCGATCGTCAAGCCCGGCTCGACTCTCCGCTTCTGGACTTTCTATCGCTCCGACAAAGCGAGCTTGGCGCCCAGCGCCGCAAAGGCACCGGCGAACACGCGGCGCATCCAGGTCATGACCTGCGGCCGCGAGATCACATGGTCGCGCACCACTGCCGCAAACAGCCCGTAGGCCGCGAAGACCAGGAAGGTCAGCAGCATGAAGACCGCACTCAGCTCCGACATGCGCAGCACGGGATGGGCCTCTGTCGCGTCGACGAACTGCGGCAGGAAGGCGAAGAAGAAGATCGAGAGCTTGGGATTGAGGATGTTGGCCAGGATCGCCGAGACGATGACCTGCACCGAGGAGCGCGGCGCCGCATCCGGCTGGACGGTCAGCGCACCGTGGTCGCGCAACGTCACCCAGGCCATGTAGAGCAGGTAGGCGACGCCGAGATATTTCAGGATCTGGAAGGCGAGCGCGCTGGTGTGCAGCAGCGCTGCCAGTCCCAGGATCGCGGCCAGCATGTGCGGAACGATGCCGAGCGTGCAGCCAAAGGCCGCCACGACGCTGGCCTTCGGACCGCGCGACAGGCCAGCTGCTACGGTGATCAGGACTCCGACTCCGGGCGAGGCGACCACGATCAACGACGTCAGTAGAAAGTCGAGACTCATGGCTGCCCTCGCCCAGCTATCGGAAAGAAAGGAAGGGAGGCGGCCTACTCGGCCGCCTGCTTCAGCGGACCGCCGTCCGGCGGATTGTTGGACGGCCGCCAGCGCAGGATCGGCTTGCGCGCCGCCAGGGTCTCGTCGAGGCGTCGACGCGGCGAGAAGCGCGGCGCCGCCTTGAACTCTTCGGCCGCCGTGCCGGTCTTGGCCCGCTCGGTGAGCGAGCGCAGCGCACCGATGAACTGATCCAGGTCTTCCTTGGCCTGGCTCTCGGTCGGTTCGATCAGCATCGCGCCATGGACGACCAGCGGGAAGTACATGGTCATCGGGTGATAGCCCTCGTCGATCATCGCCTTGGCGAAGTCGAGCGTGCTCACGCCGGTGTCCTTCAGGAAGCTGTCGTCGAACAGCGCTTCGTGCATGCACGGTCCCTCGAACGCCGGGCTCATGACGTCCTTGAGTGCTGCCATCACATAGTTGGCCGACAGCACCGCATCCTCTGCCACCTGCTTCAAGCCATCGGCGCCGTGGCTCATGATGTAGGCCAGAGCGCGCGTGAACATGCCCATCTGGCCGTGGAAGGCTTTCAGGCGCCCCAGCGGCGTGCCATCGACCTTGGCGCCGTCCTCGGCGACCCGCCACTTGTCGCCATCCTTCACGATCCAGGGATAGGGCGCATAGGGCGCAAGGGCTGCCGACAGCACCACCGGCCCCGCGCCCGGCCCGCCGCCGCCATGCGGCGTCGAGAAGGTCTTGTGCAGGTTGATGTGCATGCAATCGATGCCGAGATCTCCCGGCCGCACGCGGCCGACGATGGCGTTGAAGTTGGCGCCGTCGCAGTAGAAGTAGGCGCCCGCGTCGTGCACGGCCTTGGAGATCTCGACGATCTCGCTCTCGAACAGACCGCAGGTGTTAGGGTTCGTCAGCATGATCGCCGCCACGTCGGGGCCGAGAGCAGCCTTCAACGCAGCAAGATCGACGCGACCGCGATCGTTGGCCGGGATCGGCTTCACGGTGAAGCCGAGCGCGGCCGCCGTCGCCGGATTGGTGCCGTGCGCTGATTCCGGCGCCAGCACGACCTTGCGCTTGGCCCGTTCGCCCTTGGCCTCGAGGGCCGCGGCGATCGCCATCATGCCGCACATCTCGCCGTGGGCGCCCGCTGCCGGCGACATCGCGACGGCCGGCATGCCGGTCAACGTCTTCAGCCAATGCGCCAGACGGTCGATCAGCTCCAGCGCGCCCTGCACGGTCGAAACCGGCTGCAGCGGATGGAGATCGCCGATGCCCGGCAGGCGCGCCACCTTCTCGTTGATCCGCGGGTTGTGCTTCATGGTGCACGAGCCCAGCGGGTAGACGCCCATGTCGATGGCGTAGTTCTTCTGGCTGAGGCGCGTGTAGTGCTGCACCACCTGCGGTTCCGAAAGACCCGGCAGGCCGATCGTGCCGGCACGGCGCAGGCCGTTCAGGCGATCCTTGACCTTTGGTGGTTCCGGCAGGTCGACGCCGCAGCGTCCCGGCTGGCCCATCTCGAAGATCAACGGCTCTTCGATCTGCAGCGCGCGGTTGCCCGTGAACGTGCCGTGATTGGAAGCGGCACTGGCGGCAACGCCACCGGCGCGGCCCTGGGAACGGTCGAGCGACTGGACCATCACAGCACCTCCTTCAGCACGGCAACCAGCGGGTCCATGCCCATGTCGGTCGCGGTCTCGGTGGCGGCCAGCAGGAGCAGGTTCTCGACCGAGGGATCGTTGGGGATGAGACGCGAGACCGGCAGGCCACCCAGGATGCCCTTCGCCGCCAATGCCTCGACGACGGGCGCAGCCGGCTTGGGCAGCTTAACCGTGAACTCGTTGAAGAAGCTGTCGTTCAGCAGCCTCACGCCGGAGATGGCGCTCACCTTGTCGGCGAGCTGCGACGCCTTGGCATGGTTCAGCTCGGCCAGCCGCGTGAAGCCCGCTTCGCCGAGCAGCGTGAGATGCACCGTGAAAGCAAGCGCGCAGAGGCCGGCATTGGTGCAGATGTTGGAGGTCGCCTTCTCGCGGCGGATGTGCTGCTCGCGCGTGCTGAGCGTCAGCACGAAGCCGCGCTTGCCGTCGGCATCGACCGTTTCGCCGACCAGGCGGCCCGGCATCTGGCGCATGTATTTGTCGCGGGTCGCGAACAGGCCGACATACGGGCCGCCGAAGCCCAGCCCATTGCCGATCGACTGGCCCTCGCAGACCACGATGTCCGCGCCCATCTCGCCCGGCGGCTTCAGGAGGCCCAGCGACACGACTTCCGTCACGACGACGATCAGCAGCGCGCCGGCCGCGTGGCAGGCTTCGGCGAGCTTGGTGAAGTCGCGCACGTGGCCGAAGAAGCTCGGGTTCTGGACGACGACGCAGGACGTGTCCTTGTCGACCGAGGCGATCAGGTCTTCGAGGCCTTCGGCATCGGCCTTGGAGAAGATTGCCTTGAAGCCTTCCCACTTGGCCGTGGTCTCGATGATGCTGCGATACTGCGGATGCAGGCCGCCCGAGATCAGCGCCTTGTGGCGGCGGGTGATGCGGTTGGCCATCAGGACGGCCTCGGTCGTGCCGGTCGAGCCGTCGTACATCGAGGCGTTGGCCACTTCCATGCCGGTGAGCAACGTCACCTGGGTCTGGAACTCGAAGAGATACTGCAAGGTGCCTTGCGTGATCTCCGGCTGATACGGCGTGTAGGAGGTCAGGAACTCGCCGCGCTGGATCATGTAATCCACGGTCGAGGGCACATGATGGCGATAGGCGCCGGCGCCGATGAAGAAGGGCGCGGTGCCCGGCGAGACGTTCTTCGCCGCGAAGGCCTGGAAGGCGCGCTCGACTTCGAGCTCGCCCTGGTGATCGGGCAGGCCGCCGATCTTGGCGCCGAGCCGGGCCGAGGCCGGCACGTCCTTGAAGAGGTCGTCGACCGACTTGGCGCCGATGACCGAGAGCATCTCCCGGCGATCAGCGTCAGTGAGGGGGAGATAGCGCATTAGGTGCTCCGTCTAGCCCAGGCTCTTCACGAAGGCGTCGTAGGCCGCCTCGTCCATCAAGCCATCGAGCTCGGCCTTGTCGGCGAGCTTCAGCTTGAAGAACCAGCCCTTGCCCGTCGGCTCGGCGTTGACGTCGCCCGGCGAGTCGGCGAGCGCCGCATTGCCTTCGACGATCTCGCCCGCCACGGGTGCGTAGATGTCGGACGCGGCCTTGACCGACTCGACCACGGCGCAGGCCTCGCCCTTGGCGACCTTGCGGCCGACGGCGGGCACTTCCACGAACACCACGTCGCCCAGCTGTTCCTGGGCGTATTGCGTGATGCCGACGGTGGCGACATCGCCTTCGACGCGGACCCACTCATGCTCTTCGGTGTACTTGGTGACGGCCATCTCTAGCTCCCTTATCCGCGGTAGTAGGCGTGTTTGACGAAAGGCATGGGCACAATCTCGGCAGGCACGGGCTTGCCGCGCACCATGAGATCGACCTTGGTCCCGTTGGCTGACTGGGCACGCTCGACGTAGCCCATGGCGATGGCGCGGCCGAGGGTCGGCGCGAAGCCGCCCGATGTCACCGTGCCGACGACCTTGCCACCGATGACGATTTCCGCGCCTTCGCGCGCGATCGCCTTGCCGTCGGGCAGAAGGCCCACGCGCTTGCGCGTCGAGCCTTCGGCGATCTGCTTCTGGATGACCGACGCGCCGGGAAAGCCGCCCTGCACGCGGCGCTCCTTGCCGACGCTCCACAGCAGCACGGCCTCGACCGGCGTGGTGGTCGTATCGATGTCGTGGCCGTAGAGGCAGAGGCCCGCTTCGAGGCGCAGCGAATCGCGCGCGCCCAGCCCGATCGGTTTCACTTCAGGATTCGACAGCAGCTTGCGAGCGATCGCATCGGTCTGGTCGGCCGGCGTCGAGATCTCGTAGCCGTCGCCGCCGGTGTAGCCCGAGCGCGTGACGTAGCAGCGCGCACCGTCGATCACGACATAGGCGCCGGTCATGAACTTCATGGTCGCGACCTGCGGCGCCAGCCGAGAGAGCACGGCCGATGCCTGCGGTCCCTGCAACGCGAGGAGGCCCCGCGAGAACATCGGCTCGACTTCGCACATGCCCGAGAGATGCTTCTGCATGTGCGCGAGGTCGGCGTCCTTGCAGGCGGCGTTGATGACCACGAGCAGGTGATCGCCCGTGCTGGTCACCATCAGATCGTCGAGGATGCCGCCCTGGTCGTTGGTGAACTGCGTGTAGCGCTGCTGGCCGGGCTGCAGGCCGACGATGTCGCCCGGCACCAGCGTCTCCAGCGCCTTGGCCGCGCTGTGGCCCGCCTTGGCCGTCAGTCGCACCTGACCCATGTGCGAGACATCGAACAGGCCGCAGGAAGTGCGCGTCTGCGTGTGCTCGGCCAGGATGCCGGTCGGGTACTGCACCGGCATCTCGTAGCCGGCAAACGGTACGAGACGCGCGCCAAGCTCGCGGTGGAGGTCGTAAAGCGGTGTACGCTTCAGGGGGCCGGCAGCAGGATCGCTCAAGTAGGTCTCCTCAGAGTCGCGTTCGCCAACGCAAGGACTGCGCCGGTCGCGACCCCCTCTGTCCGGAGACCTGAAAGATTCGCCGGCGGCTAGGCCGGCTTACTTCGTCGGTGGGCGCACCTCCGCCAGGACGTGCGCCGCTTTCCAGAGACCCATCCTCCTGCGGTCCTTTTGCCTGAGAGTTTCCGGGGTCGGTTGCTCCTTCGGCGCCGCCCGAGCCGGGCGGTCTCTCCCACAGGGATCGTCTGGGTGAAAACGACCATACGGAGGGCCATTGCCGCCGTCCACCGGGAAAAGATGTGAGAAATCAGGGACTTTGCTGACCCTTGGGCTTGGGTGATTGCTCACTTATTTTATGAGCGATTACTCACTTTAGGGAGGGTAGCATGTTCATTCGCCGATCTTTCGATGAGTTCCTGAAGCTTCAGAGTGACGCTGCGCCCGCGGACCACAACGCAGCTTTTCCGAGTGAGCACTCCCTCATAGACTGCGCGGCATGGGCAAAGCCGAAGAAACCAAAGCACGCGTAGAGCGCGCGGCGCTCACGCTTTTCGTGGCGCGGGGCGTGACGGAGACCACGACCCGCGAGATCGCCATGGCGGCGTCGATCGCCGAGGGCACGATTTACCGGCACTTCCCGAGCAAGGAGCAGCTCGCCCTCGATCTATTCCTTCGCCACCACCGGGCGCTGGCCGAAGCACTGGCCGGCGTCGCACAGCAGGCGCAGGGCCTGCGCGCCCAGATCGACGCCATCGTCCGCTGCTATTGCAAATGGGCCGACGAAGACTGGACCCTGTTCGCCTATCACCTGCTGACCCAGCATATGTTCCTGGCGATGGTGCCCGAGGGCACGCCCAATCCGGTCGACGTCCTGCGCGAGGTGATCGTCCAGGCAATGGCCACGGGCGAGATCCCGTCGCGTGACGCCGATCTCGCCGCTGCCTCGGCGATCGGCACGGTGATGCAACCGGCAACCTACAAGCTCTATGGGCGCTTCGAAGGCCCACTCAGTGCCCACGCCAACTTCTTCGCTGAGGCAGCCTGGGCTGTATTGTCGGTGAAGGAAGCGTAGGCGTCCTGTCGATTTGGCCAGTCAAGCAGAAGGTCGCGAGCTGGCCCCCTCCTGCTGCAAGGCCCCCTAGGAAAAGAGCCAGACGCCCGCTTCGGAAGCGCTGCTCATTCTCCCCCGCCCCTCGCGACATCGGCACCGCAGGCCGCCAGCTTTTCGGCCATCCGTTCGTAGCCCCGGTCGAGATGGTCGAGGCCGGCAAGCACCGTTTCACCGCTCGCCGCCAATCCTGCGATGACCAGGGCCGCAGCCGCCCGCACGTCGGTGCAGGTCACTGCGGCCCCGTGCAGTCCGGCCGTGCCGCGCACCAGGGCCGTCCTGCCATGGACCGCAATGTCCGCACCCATCCGGCGCAGTTCACCGACATGAAGAAAGCGCTGCTCGAAAAGCGTTTCGGTGATGGCGCTGGCGCCCTTCGCCACCGATAGCAGCGCCATGGCAGGCGCCTGGAGATCGGTCGCAAAACCCGGATAGGGCTGGGTGGTGATGTCGATGCCGACAAGGCCATCCGGCGAGCGGCGCGCCAGCAATCCGCCCTCTACATCGCGCAGATCGACACCGGCCGACTGGAACACCGGAAGCGCCGCGCCCAAATGATCCGTGCGTCCGTTGCGCAGCAGGATCTCGCCATCAGTGACGGCCGCCACGCAGGCCAGCGTGCCGAGTTCGATGCGGTCGGGCATCACGTCGTGAACGGCACCGGCAAGCCGCACGCCTCCTTCGATGGTGACGATGTGAGTGCCCTGGCCGGTAACGCGTGCCCCCATGGCGATCAGGCAGTGCGCCAGATCGACGATCTCGGGTTCGCGGGCAGCGTTGCGGATCACCGTCGTGCCCGGGGCCATCACGGCGGCAAGCATCAGGTTCTCCGTCGCGCCCACCGACGGCAGCGGCAGCAGGATCTCCGCGCCTTTCAGGCCATACGGCGCCTTGGCCACGATCAGGCCGGCAGCCAGTTCGATTTCGGCGCCCATGGCCCGGAGACCGGCCAGATGAAAATCGACGCCGCGCAGGCCGATAGCGTCACCGCCGGGCATCGGCAGGCTCGCTTCGCCGCAACGTCCCAGCATCGCCCCGAGCACGAGGACCGACGCGCGCATGCGGCTCACCAGGTCGCCGTCGATGCTGCCGGGATGGAGCCGGTCGGCGCAGATCGTGACCGAGAGTCCGGCGGCCGTCGTCGACCAGTGCATCTCCGCGCCGAGGCGTCGCAGCAGCGCCGACAATACCGCCACATCGAGACTCGCCGGCACGTTACGCAGGGTAACGAGATGAGGCGTCAGCAGCGCCGAGATCATCAACGGCAGGATGGCGTTCTTCGCGCCGCTGATCGGATAGACGCCGGAAAGTGGCCGTCCACCGCGAACAACGAGCGAGTGACCATGAGACGGACGCCACCAGGGCGCCGCCGCTTGCAGCGGCACCGGCGGCAAAGCTCCCATGTCGTTAACCCTCGCGCGCCAGTGCGGTGAAGGCGTCGGCAAAAGCCTCGCGTGGGCCGCCAAGGCCGGTTTCGTTGAAAATGTCCGCCGTCAGCGACTTCACGGCGTTTTCGTCGACCTTCACGCCGTTGCCCAACAGGAAGCCGCGCGCTGCCGCGACGGCTTCGTCCATGGCGCCGCCCTTCCTGTAGAGCTGGTAGTAATCGGGGTGGCCGCCGCGGCCCAGCGCTTCGGCCAGGATGTCGGTGAAGTTGACGACGCGCAGCGGGTAGATCGCCTCGGCACCGGACAGGGCGCGATGACAGGTGTGATACATGGTGACGATCGTGTCGGCGCCGGCCTCGACCGCGCCCATGACCAGCCCGCGATGGATCGCCTGCTCGCGCTCCTTGAACTTCGCGGCCTGGCCGCCGCAGGCGTAGGAGAAGCCCGAATCCTGCGGAAGCTCCACCAGCTCGAGATTAGGCACAGCGCACAGCAGGTCGCGAATGCTCTGGACCGTGGCACCGATGCCCAGATGCTCATGGATCACGACGCGGCGCCTGGGCTGGTCCGCCTTGAAGCGTGCCTTCAACGTATCGAGGTTGGCGGCAAGGAACTCGCTGACATGGTCGAGGCCGAACGACGGCGCCTCGACGTCCTTCTCGAGCTCGTCGAAATTCTTGGTGCAGGTCGGGCACCAGGTCAGGACCTTGGACGCGCCCGACTGGCCGAAGCGCTGGAAGGTGCGATGACCCATGCGCTCGTAGGTCGGAAGATCGGCTTCCTGGAACTGGTAGACGCCGCAGCAATGGGCGGTGCCGCCGACCACGTCGAAGTCGAGGTCGAGCGCGTCGAGGATGTCCATGACGTTCAGCACGATGTGCGGCGTCCGCAGCACGTTGCAGCCGGTATAGAAGAGGATGTCGGCCGTCCGCCGCTCGGCCGGCACCAGGATGCGCTTCAGCGTCTCCGACGGAAGCTGCATGCTGGCCAGCAGCCGCACCGCCTGCGCCATGTGCCGGAACCGGCTGGCCGCGTTAGTAGCCCCTTCCGTCATCGGCCGGCTGACCTGCAGCGACTTCAGCTTGGCGATCGTCACCCACTGGCGGACATTGATGTCCTCGGGGCAGGCCGCACTGCAGCGCGCACTGCCATCGCAGGCGTTGAGCCACGATTGCAGGACCGGTGCCGCGGCCCCGCCGTCCCGCGTCAGGGCAACGAGCTCGCCCACACGTTGAGCGCCTGCCGCCATGTCGAGCCCGCTTTCGCGGGCAGTCGGGCAGGCTTCGAAGCATTTGCCGCAGCCGGTGCAACGATCCGCCGACTCGGCGATCAATGCTTCCAGTCTGTCGGCATAGGCGGTCATGGGCGCCTGTCCGACCGCCTGTTGTAGTCGAGCTCTTCCGGCGTCGGCTTCAGGCCGACGGCGATGCGGTAGGCGGCGAGGTCGCTCACCTCGCTGTAGGGCAAGGTGAGCGCCAGCTCTTCCTGCGACTGACCGCGCGGATTGGCGGCCGACAGCTTGAAGCCGGCGATGAAGTCCTGGCCCTGGGCGACGGTGCCTGCTCCCGTCAGCACGCGCACGAAGTACGGCACCTGCGTCGGGGCGCCCGTCACCGACGGCCCGGCCTGGACGGCAATGCGCATCACCAGAGTGACGTTCATCTGCCCGCGCTTTATTTCGCACTGCGTCCTGGCGCCGACCAACGACGCCTCGTATTCGATGTCGCGCGGATCGCGGCCGCCACCTGGCTTGAAGTGGGTGATGCGGTCAGCATCCTGCACCGTGAAGGGCGCCGGACAGTAGACGTTGGCGGACGGGGCCGACGAACCGCCGCCGCAGCCGGTGAGGACAAGCGCCAGCGCGACCGGCGCGGCAAAAACGATCTTCTTCAAGGTCATGCCAATGTCTTGTGAGTGCCGTCGCAGAGGGGTTGCTTGTGGGTATGCTTGCAGGCGCAGAGCCAGTGGTCGCCGGTCTTTTGCGCGGTGTATTTGACGGGAGCAAGCCCGGTGCCTTTGTGGCTGCCGTCGCAGAAGGGCTGGTTCGCGGAACGTCCGCAGGCGCACCACCAATAGTCCTTGCCAGCGTCCAGCGTCACCTTCGCTGGCACTTTCGCCGCGACAACCGGCTCGGTCATGTTGCTTTCCCCGTTGCGGCGGCTTTGTTACGGTGCCGCGCCAATCCGTCGTGCACGGACTCTAGGCAATGGCCCGCAGGCCCGCAAGCGAACGGGCCGGCATCCCGCTGAACGTTTTTTTCATGACGACCCCAAAGAAGCCGCTCACGATCCTCCTCGCCAGCCCCCGCGGCTTCTGCGCCGGTGTCGATCGCGCCATCCAGATCGTGGAGCGCGCCATCGAACGCTATGGTCGTCCCGTCTACGTGCGCCACGAGATCGTGCACAATCGCTTCGTGGTCGAGAATCTCGAAGCGAAGGGCGCGATCTTCGTCGACGAACTCGACGAAGTGCCCGACGACCGCCCCGTCGTCTTCTCTGCGCACGGCGTGCCGAAATCTGTCCCGGCCGAGGCCGGTCGCCGCAACCTGCTCTATGTCGATGCGACCTGCCCGCTTGTCTCCAAGGTCCATCGCGAGTCCGAACGCCACGCCGCGTCGGGCCGCACCGTCATCCTGATCGGCCATGCCGGCCATCCCGAGGTCATCGGCACGATGGGCCAGCTGCCGCCAGGCGTGGTCCTGCTGGTCGAGGATGTCGAACAGGCGGAGCAGATCGAAGTCGCCGATCCGCTGAACCTCGCCTACGCCACACAGACCACCTTGTCGGTCGACGACACGACCGAGATCGTAGCTGCGCTGCGCCGCCGCTTCCCCGCCATCCAGGGGCCGAAGCTCGAGGATATCTGCTACGCCACGACCAACCGTCAGGCGGCGGTGAAGGCCATCGCCGGGCGCTGCGACGCGCTGGTGGTGATCGGTGCGCCCAACTCGTCCAACTCGATGCGCCTCGTCGAAGTGGCTGCCAACTACGGCTGCGCGCGCTCGCGGCTGGTGCAGCGTGCGGCCGACATGGATTGGGCGTGGCTCGGCGACGCCCAGCGACTCGGCATCACGGCCGGCGCCTCCGCTCCGGAACTGCTGGTCGACGAGTTGATCGAAGCCTGCCGCGCGCGCTACGACGTCACCGTCGAAGAGGTGCGTACGACCGAGGAGAGCGTGGTGTTCAAACTGCCGCGAGCCCTGGTGGCGTAGTGGTGGTTTGATGGCGGTCTATACGGAAGTCGGCGATACCGAACTCGAAGCCTTTCTCGCCGAATACGACATCGGCGAAGCCGACGCCCTCAAGGGCGTGGCCGAAGGCGTCGAGAACTCGAACTACCTGCTGACCACGAGCAAAGGGCAGTATTTCCTGACGCTCTACGAGAAGCGCGTCGACCCGAAGGACCTGCCCTTCTTCCTCGGCCTCATGGATCATCTATCGGCGCGCGGCATCAATTGCCCCCAGCCGATCCACGGCCGCGACGGCAATGCCGTACGCACCCTGGCCGGCAAGCCCGCGGCCATCACGACCTTCCTGCACGGCCTCTCGCCACGCCGCATCACCGTCGCCCATTGCGGACCCGTGGGCGAAGCGCTGGCCGGGCTGCATCTTGCCGGCAAGGATTTCGCACTGAAGCGACCCAATGCACTGTCGGTGGCCGGCTGGCGGCCGCTGTTCGAGGGGTCGCGGCACCATATCGACGATGGTCTGGCGCATGAGCTGCAAGCCGAACTCGACTTCCTGGAAGCCAACTGGCCCAACGACCTGCCGTCGGGCGTGATCCACGCCGACCTGTTCAACGACAATGTCTTCTTCCTGCACGACAGGCTGTCGGGCCTGATCGACTTCTATTTCGCCTGCAACGACCTGCTGGCCTACGACGTCGCCATCTGCCTCAACGCCTGGTGCTTCGAGGTCGACAACGCCTTCAACGCCACCAAGGCGCGCAATCTGCTGCAGGGCTACGACAAGGTGCGTCGGCTCACCGACGAGGAACGGCGGGCGCTGCCGCTGCTGGCGCGCGGCTCGGCGCTACGCTTTCTGCTGACCCGGCTGTACGACTGGGTCCACACGCCGCCCAATGCGCTCGTCAAACGCAAGGACCCGCAGGAATACCTCGCCAAGCTGCGCTTCCATCGCAATACGGCCTCGCTGTCGGACTACGGACTGTGAGCGAGGTCAAAGTCGAAATCTTCACCGACGGCGCCTGCAGCGGAAATCCGGGACCGGGCGGCTGGGGTGCCATCTTGCGGATGGGCGAGCGCGAACGTGAACTTTCCGGTGGCGATCCGGCAACGACCAACAATCGCATGGAACTGATGGCGGCGATCCAGGGACTCGAGGCGCTGAAGCGCCCCTGTCACGTCCGGCTGTTCACCGACAGCACCTACGTGAAGGACGGCGTCACCAAGTGGATCCATGGCTGGAAGAGGAACGGCTGGCGCACCGCAGACAAGAAGCCGGTGAAGAACGTCGAGCTATGGCAGCGCCTCGATGCGGCGCGAAGTTCCCATCAGGTCGAATGGCACTGGGTCAAAGGCCATAGCGGCCATCCCGAAAACGAGCGCGCCGACCGTCTGGCGCGCGACGAGATCGCGAAGCTCCGCTCCTAGCCGCGTTTCGGCTGCGCCGGGGCGGGTTTCTTCTCGGCGGGCTTTTCCATCACGAGGTCGAAGCCCTCGCGCTTGCCGTCGCAGGGATTGTCGCCTTCGGCCAGACGCCAGGCGTTCGACTTGCCGGAACGACGGAAATGGAGCGTGCCGGCCACCTTGCAGGGCGTGCCGTTCTCGACCTTGGCGATGCGGAAGGCGACTTCGCCCTTCATCTGCACGACACCCGGCGAGATGCGCTCGACAACACCGTCTACCGACGCCCAATCGCCTTCGGTGCCGGGGGCAACGCTGTCGATGCGGCCCTTCACGACCCAAAGATTGCCCTGGCGCGTCACGGTGACTTCGCCGGCCTTTGCGCCCTTGATCTTGGCGTAGCGGCCCCAGACGATCTTGCGCGCGTCGGCGAAAAGCTGCGCCTCGGCTTCGGAGGCAATGTCGGTGCGCTCGACCTTGCTCTGCCCGGCCGGCAGCGGCGAGCCGAGGCTGGTGGGCGACATCCCTTGTTCGGTCGACGGCGCCTGCAAAGGTGGCGGCGCGGGATAGTAGGACGCCGGCGGCTGGGGCGGGTCTGCCGCAGGTGTCTGGGCAAAGGCCGGCGCCACGGTGACCAACGTGCCGAGGAGGGCGAACGACGAGAAGAATTTCTTCATTTGTATCGCTCTTACATGAGGGAGGGGGATGACACTATCGCTTCCCGCCGGCCGGCGGTGAAGCACCCGGCGTTGCCGGCGGTGGAGCTGCCGGAAGACTGCCGCTGAGGCCCGCTTCGGCGCGCCGCGCGGCCGGCGTATTCGGCGGGACGAGCTTCAGGACCCGCTCGAAGTCCCTGTTGGCGGCATCGCGCGTGCCGCGCGCCAGATAGGCAAAGCCACGCTCCAGCAAGGCCTCGGTATGGTCGGGTGCAATCGAAAGCGCCCGGCTGGCGTCGGTCAGGGCACGGCCCGGATCGCGCGCATTGCGCCACGCGGCAGCCCGCAGCACCAGTACCTCGACATCGTCCTGGCGCAGGCGGATGGCGCGATCGAAATCGGCGATGGCCCGCTGCCAGGACTGCATGGCAGCGTAGGAGAGGCCCCGATCGACCCAGAGATCGGGATCGTCGGTCTTGAGTTCCAACGCCCGGCTCTGCGCCTGCGCGGCCTTGTCGGCGGCACCGCCCTCCATCCAGGCCTGTCCTGCCTGCGCCCACAGTTCGGCGCGCAGCCCCGGTCGCTCGTGGCCCATGTCGCGCGCGATCGCCTCGAACTGCGCCGCGGCCTGGGCGTACCTGCCCGACTGAAACATGGCGAGGGCCACGCAGTGGCGCGCGCCCATGCCACCGCCCTCGCCCATCCATTTCTCGGCGAGAGGGAGCGCCTTCAGCGGCTCGCCGCGCGCGAGCTTCATGCAGTCGACGTAGCGACGCTGATGGTCCGGTGGCATGTCGAGGACGCCGGGACCGGGGATCGTTGCCTGCGGCGTGGCTGGAACCACGGGAATGGGCTGCGCCCCCGCGGCGGGAGAGAGAAAAAGAGCGGCCGAGAGCCAAAGCGCCTTGCGACGAAACAACATGGTTGAAAAGAACCGCGCCGCGACGATCCTGACAAGATGACAAGGCGTCTTTTCATCTTCGGTCTGGGCTATAGCGGCCTTGAAATTGCCAAGCTTGCCCGTGCGCAAGGCTGGGATCTCGCGGGAACCTGCACGACAGCCGAAAAAGCCGAGCGGCTTCGAGCAGCCGGCATCGAAGCGCATCCGTTCGACGGCACTGCCGCGCTGCCGGCCTCGGCGCTGGCCGACACCTCACACGTCCTGTGCACCATCGCACCGAAGGAGACCGGCGATCCCGCGCTCGGCAGTTGCCGTGCGCTGCTAGGACGCGCCACCTGGCTGGGTTATCTCTCCACCACAGGCGTCTATGGCGATCACGGCGGTGGCTGGGTCGACGAAGCGACTCCGACCAAGCCGGGACAGGCGCGCAGCGTCGGGCGGCTGGCGGCCGAGCAGGCCTGGCGCGATCTCGCACAGGAGACCGGCGCCGCCCTCGACATATTGCGCCTGCCGGGAATCTACGGCCCCGGCCGCAGCGCCATCGACCAGGTGAAGGCGGGCACGGCACGGCGCATCGACAAGCCCGGACAGTTCTTCTCGCGCATCCATGTCGAGGACATCGCCAATGCGGCGCTTGCCGCCATGGCGCGCACGGACGGTGAAGCACTGTGGAATGTCGCCGACGACCTGCCGGCCCCCAACAGCGAGGTGATCGCCCATGCCTTCGAGCTGTTGGGCAAACCCGTTCCGCCCGCGATTCCGTGGGAGCAAGCCGCGCCGGCGATGAGCCCGATGGCACGCTCGTTCTACATGGAGAGCCGGCGCGTGCGGAACGACCGGCTGAAGCGCGATCTTGGCGTCGTGCTGCGCTATCCGACTTATCGCGAAGGGCTGAAGGCAATCGTCGACGCTGCGGGCTAACGCGCCAGCTCTTCGACGGTGGCAATCAAGCGGGCGATGTCGGCAGGCGTGCTGAGACGGTGATCGCCGCCCTTCACGAAGGTGCTGATCACCTCCGGCGCGTCGAGATGCTTGGCGATCTGCAGCGAATATTCCCAGGGCACGTCGGGATCGCTCTGGCCATGCAGCAGACGCACCGGACAGGGCAGCGCCAGCGGCTTGTCGAGAAGCAGGTGATTGCGTCCCTCCTCGATCAGCTTCCAGGTGAAGACCGACGGTTCGGGCGAATACTGCGACGGACGTTCGAGGCGGCCGTCGCGCTGAAGGATCGCGCGATCCTCGGGCGAAAGACCACCGAGCAGCATGCGTTCGGTGAAGTCGGGTGCAGCGGCGATGAGGACTAGTCCTGCAAGTCGCTCCGGCCGTGCCTGCGCTGCCAGCAGCGACAACCATCCGCCCATGCTCGAGCCCACCAGCACCAGCTTGCCGTCGGTCAGCGAATCGATGGCGGCCAGGGCGTCTTCCTTCCAGCGGCCGATCGTCCCGTCTTCGAAGCGCCCCGAAGACTGACCGTGCCCGAGATAGTCGAAACGCAGAAAGGCGTGACCCGATTTCTCGGCCCAGGCTTCGAGCGCGACGGCCTTGGTGCCGGTCATGTCCGATCGAAAGCCGCCGAGAAACACCACCGTCGGCGACTTCCCTTGCGTTCTTGCATAGGCAACGTAGTTGCCGTCGCCGCGCTGCAACTGCTCGACTCTACCCACGCTCCGGCTCCCGTGTTACCTGCTCGTTCCTCTGATCGCTTTACGCTTACGCAAACACAGTGTCCGCGCCAACCCTCCTGCAGATCGTTCCCACGCTGGCCGGCGGCGGCCTGGCCCGTGCGACGCTGGATGCGGCGCAGGCGGTGATCGCGGCCGGCGGCTCGGCGATCGTCGCCTCGCCAGGCGGCGCCATGGTCCCCGACCTGTTGCGCCTGCGCGGCAGCCACCTCGAACTGCCGGACAGTACACATGCCGTCTGGGGCCGGCTGACCTTGCCCGGCAAGCTGGCCTCGAGCCTGCGCGATGCCAAGGTCGACGTCGTTCAAGCACGCTCGCCTGCGACGGGATGGGTTGCACGCGCCCTGGCACGACGGCTCGGCATCAAGTGGATCGCGACCTTGCATCGCCCGTTCCTTGCGCATGATCTTGCCGGCCGCTTCATCGAGCGACGGCAAGCGCGCGCCGATGCGGTGATCGCCGTGTCCGACCATGTCGCGCGCGATGCGCTGGAGCGCTTCCCCACCCTCGAGGATCGCCTCGAAACGATCCCGCCGGGCATCAACATCGACCGCTTCAATCCGGCCATCGTGCGTGCCGACCGACTGATCCGACTGGCCGGCGAGCTGCGCATTCCCGACGGCAGTCATCTCGTGCTCTGCCCTGCGCGCTTCACCGAAGATAACGGCCAGAAGATCCTGATCGAGGCGATCAAGCGGCTGGGCCGCGACGATGTCTTCTGTCTCCTGCTGGGCTCGACCGGCGTTCCGACACCCTTCGAGAAAGAACTGGAGAATGCCGTCGTGGCTGCCGAGATGCAGGGCCGCGTACAGATCGGCCCCTATGTCGATGACATGCCGGCGGCCTACATGCTGGCCGACGTCGTCGTCTCGACGGGCGGTGCGCGGCAGGGCTTCAGCCGCACCTTGATCGAAGCGCAGGCGATGGGGCGGCCGGTCGTGGCCGAGGATGGCGGCGGCGCGGCCGAGGCCGTGCGCGTCGGCGTCACCGGCTGGCTGGCGCCTCCCGGCGACCCGGCGGCGCTGGCCGACGCCCTGCGGGCCGCGCTTTCGCTGTCCATCGAGCGGCGCGCCGAACTGGCGCGCGCCGCGCAGGAGCACGTGCGCAGCCAGTTCAATCTGGCCCAGTCGAATGCACGCCTTCTTGCCCTCTACGAGCGCCTGCGGGTTCCCTAGAACACCGAGGACCTTTGCTTGACTCGGGTCGGACCCCCGCCTATCTCCAAGCGCATGGAACGCAGGTTTTCAACCGCTCCAGCCAACACCACCACCGTACGAACTTGATTCGGCCGGGCGCAGGCACTCGTGCCGCTTCCCGGCCTGCCGTCGCCGGCGCTTTCGCGTCGGCGGGTGTGCCTCGTTCGCAATTTCGTTAGCTGGTGGATACCATGATCAACATTTCCTTGCCGGACAGTTCGGTCCGATCGTTCGACAAGCCGGTCAGCGGCGCCGAAATCGCCGCCTCGATCGGCCCGGGCCTGGCCAAGGCGGCCCTCGCCCTGCGCGTCGACGGGCAGATGAAGGACCTCGCCTACGTGGTCGATCGCGACGCCAAGATCGGCATCGTGACGGCGCGCGACCCCGATGCACTGGAACTGCTGCGGCACGACGCGGCGCACGTTCTGGCCCAGGCGGTGCAGGAGCTCTACCCAGGCACGCAGATCACGTTCGGCCCCTCCACGGAGGACGGCTTCTATTACGACTTCGTGCGGCCCGAGCCCTTCTCGCCCGAGGACTTCGCCAAGATCGAGCAGCGCATGGCCGAGATCGTCGACCGTGACCTGCCGATCACGCGGGAAGTGTGGGACCGTGCGAAGATCAAGGACTACTTCGTCCAGCACGGCGAGAAGTTCAAAGCCGAATGGGCCGATGAGCTGCCGAAGGACGAGGAGATCTCCGTCTACAAGCAGGGCGACTGGCTCGACATGTGCCTCGGCCCGCACCTGCCCTCGACGGGCAAGCTCGGCAAGGCCTTCAAGCTGACGAAGGTGTCGGGCGCCTACTGGCGCGGCGACGCCAAGAACGCCCAGCTCCAGCGCGTCTACGGCACGGTCTTCTTCTCCGACAAGGACCTCAAGGCGTACCTGACGCGCATCGAGGAAGCCGAGAAGCGCGACCATCGCCGGCTCGGCCGCGAGATGAACCTCTTCCATCAGCAGGAAGAGGCGGCCGGCATGGTGTTCTGGCACCCCAAGGGCTGGACGTTCTGGCGCACGCTCGAAGGCTATCTGCGTCGCAAGCTCGAGGCCGGCGGCTATGTCGAGGTGAAGACGCCGCAGCTCGTCGACCGCAAGCTGTGGGAGGAATCGGGCCACTGGGAGAAGTTCCGCCAGAACATGTATCTGAGCGAGAACGAGGAAGGCCTGCGCGAGTTCTTGGCCGACGACAGCAAGCGCATCTTCGCGCTGAAGCCGATGAACTGCCCCTGCCACGTCGAGATCTTCAACCAGGGTCTGCGCAGCTACCGCGAGTTGCCATTGCGCATGGCCGAGATGGGTTCGTGCCATCGCTTCGAACCGTCGGGCGCGTTGCACGGCATTCTGCGCGTGCGTAACTTCACGCAGGACGATGCGCACATCTTCTGCAGCGAGGAGCAGATCGAGAGCGAGACGATCCGCTTCTGCAAGCTGCTGGACGAGGTTTACCGCGACCTGGGCTTCACGGATTACTTCGTGAAGTTCTCCGACCGGCCGCCGGTCCGCGCCGGTTCGGATGCGGTGTGGGACCAGGCCGAGGGCGCGCTTCTGTCGGCCTCGAAGGCGGCCGGCCTCGACGTCGTGCTAAATCCCGGCGAAGGCGCTTTCTACGGCCCGAAGCTGGAATTCGTGCTGCGCGACGCCATCGGTCGCGACTGGCAGTGCGGCACGCTGCAGGTCGATTTCGTGCTGCCCGAGCGGCTCGATGCGAGCTACGTGGCCGAGGATGGATCGCGCAAGCGGCCGGTCATGCTGCACCGCGCCATCTTCGGCAGCTTCGAGCGCATGATCGGCATCCTGATCGAGAACTATGCCGGCCGCTTCCCCCTTTGGCTGGCACCGACGCAAGCTGTAGTAGTCACGATCGTGAACGACGCCGATGGGTATGCCGAGGAAGTCGCCTCGACCCTGCGTGCAGCGGGTATGCGGGTCGACACGGACCTGCGCAACGAGAAGATCAACTACAAGGTCCGCGAGCACTCGCTGGCCCACGTACCGCTGATCCTCGCCGTCGGCCGGCGCGACATGGACAACCGCACGGTCGCCATCCGGCGGCTGGGCTCGGAAAAGCAGGAGGTCCTTGAACTCGGGGCCGCCGTCACTAAACTTTCAGTAGAGGCTCGGCCGCCTTTCTAGGCGGCCCAGTCTCGATGTCCCGCCCCGACTTCCGAAGTGGAAGGGGGCTTCAACGAAGGAGAATGAGGCCATAGCACGACCTGCTCAACAGACTGCTCCGACCCGCGAGGGTCCGCGCGTCAACGGCGAGATCAGAGCGCCGCAAGTCCGACTGATCGACGAGAACGGCGACATGGTCGGCGTCCTCAACACCCGCGAAGCGATTGAAATGGCCGAAGAAGCCAGCCTCGACCTGATCGAGATTTCGCCCAACGCGGTGCCCCCGGTCGCCAAGATCTCTGACTACGGCAAGTACAAGTACGAGGCCCAGAAGAAGGCCCACGAAGCGCGCAAGCATCAGAAGGTCATCGAGGTCAAAGAGATCAAGATGCGCCCGAACATCGACGACCACGATTACGAAGTGAAGATGCGCGCGATGAAGCGGTTCATCGAAGAAGGCGACAAGGTGAAGGTCACCCTGCGCTTCCGTGGCCGCGAGATGGTGCATTCCGAACTCGGCTTGCAGGTCCTGAACCGCGTGCGTGGTGAGATGGATCCGCTGACCAAGATCGAATCGATGCCGCGCATGGAAGGCCGGCAGATGATCATGGTGCTGGCGCCGAAGTGATCGGCCCAGCGGGATCGACGCGGCCTCGCTGCCACGGCTTTGATCGGTTGGGCGGGATCGACGCGACGTCGGCCCGCTTCAGCCGCTTTCCCTCAGGATAAGCTCGAAGCCGAGATCAATTCGGCGTGGCTTGGCGGGATCGAGCGCCAGTTCGGCGGCCGCCCGGCCAATCGCGGCACCGTCGATACGTATGGTACTGACCGTCGGCGAGAAGAGCCGGCCCATTTCGAGATCACCCAGGCCGACCACGGCGACCTCCGGAACCGCCGCAGGCTCGGGGCCAAGCCGGTTGGCGCGACGAAGAGCCGACAGCAACCCGATGGCATAGGCGTCGTTTGCCGCAAACACAGCATCCGCATCGGGTGTACTGGCGAGAACCGCTGCGCCTGCGCCCGCACCGGACTGCCACTCGATCAGCACACGTCGCGGCTCGTCGAGCCCGGCCTTGCGCGCGGCCTCGATAAAACCATGCCACCGCTGCGTCGCCCGGCGATCATCGCCGCCGACGAAGACCAGTCGACGCCGGCCTGTCTTGGCGAAATGTCGTCCAACAACGACACCGGCATCGTGATTGTCGAAACCTACAGCAGCATCGACGGGCGCTTCCGGCAGTTCCCAGGTCTCGACAACGGGAATGCCGGCCCGCTTCAGCATCTCGATGCCCTCGGCCGTGACCGGCGCACCGATCATGATGATCGCCTCCGGCCGGCGAGACAGGAGCGCGGCCAGCGTCCGGGCCTCGCGCTGGTCGTCGTAGCCCGACTGCGCCAGGATGACGGAGAAACCCAGCGGCTCGAGCACGTCCGACAGACCCTGCACCGTATCGGCGAAGATCGAATTGGCGATGGTCGGGACGAGCACGCCGACCGACTTGGTGCGGGCACTGGCCAGCGAACCGGCCACCATGTTCGGAACATAACCGAGCTTGCGGATGGCATCTTCGACGCGCAGACGCGTCGCGCTGGACACGATGTCCGGGCGACGCACGACCCGGCTGACCGTGATAGGCGAAACCCCGGCCATCCTGGCGACTGCCATAAGCGTCGGCACCGGCGACTTCAAAGGGTCCGACGACCTGCTTTCCATGTCCATCGGCATATCTCCTAGCGCAGGTGGTCTGCAAGAAAGGGATAGCTTCCCCGAAAATGGTAGCGCTATCATTTCCAGAATCGATGAAGAGACCAGGAGGGAAACGGAATGATCGGTGAGCGGGAAGTCCAAGCCTATAAGCAGGACGGCGTCATCGTCGTGCCCGATGTCCTCGACAGCCGCACACTGGCTCGCATGCGCCAGGTCGTGGCCGAGCTGGTGGCCGGAGCCGCCGGTACGACCGAGCACACGGACGTCTACGACCTCGAACCCGGCCACACCCCGGCCGATCCGCGCGTGCGGCGCATCAAGGCGCCCCACAAGGTGCATGCAGTGTTCGACGAAGTCGTGCGCAGCCCGGAGGTGATCGCCATCCTGAAGGCGCTGCTCGGACCGGGCCTGCGCCTGCATGGGTCGAAGCTCAACATGAAGTCGGCGCACTACGGATCGCCCGTCGAGTGGCACCAGGACTGGGCGTTCTATCCGCACACCAACGACGACGTACTGGCGATCGGTGTTCTGCTCGACGACACCGACCTTTCCAACGGCCCCATGCTGGTGTCGCCTGGCACGCACACCGGCCCGGTGTGGAACCACCATGGACCCGACGGCCGCTTCGCCGGCCTGATCGACCCCGACGAGATTCGGGCCGAGATCGATCGCGCCATTCCCTGCATGGGCCGCGCCGGCAGCATGTCGTTCCATCATGTGCGCGCGCTTCACGGATCGGCACTCAACACGTCGGACCGTCCGCGCAACCTGCTGCTCTACGAAGTCGCGGCAAGCGATGCCTGGCCGCTGATGGGCGTGAAGGACTTCGACGAGTTCGACAGCCGTCTGCTGGCCGGCGGTTCGGTCGTCGAGCCACGCCTGACGGCCGCGCCGGTACGCATGCCCTTGCCGCCGCCGCTGCGCAGCGGGTCGATCTATGAGACGCAGTCCATCGCAACGAAATCCTACTTCAATCGCGCCGCCTAGCTGGCGAGCAAGACCGGCGAGGAATGCCGGCCGCTTCAAGAAGAACAAGCTCGTGAGGAAACGCCATGACAACGACGACCAAGGACCCCAACAAGAAGATGCCGGTGCGCGTAATCATTGCCGCCAGCGTCGGCTCGGCGCTCGAATGGTATGATTTCTTTCTCTACGGCACGGCCGCGGCGCTGGTGTTCGGCGAGCTCTTCTTTCCCAAGAGCGACCCGCTGGTCGGCACGCTGCTGGCCTTCCTGACCTTCGGCGTCGGCTTCGTGGTGCGGCCGCTGGGCGGCATCATCTTCGGCATCATGGGCGACCGATACGGCCGCAAGCCCGTGCTGGTGATCACCCTGCTGATGATCGGCGTCGGCACCACACTCATTGGCCTTCTGCCGACCTATGCGCAGATCGGCTACTGGGCGCCGATCCTGCTGGTGGCGCTGCGCGTCGTGCAGGGGCTGGGCGCCGGCGCCGAATATGGCGGCGCCGTAATCTATCTGGTGGAGAATGCACCGCCGAAGCATCGCGGTTTCTGGGGCGGCTTCGCTCCGCTCGGCGTTTCGGTCGGCAACCTGATGGCCGCCGGCGCCTTCGCGCTCGTGACCATGCTGCCGCGCGAGGAGCTGATGGCGTGGGGCTGGCGCGTGCCGTTCCTCGCGAGCGTCCTGCTGATCGCGGTCGGTATCTATGTCCGCCTGCGGGTCAGCGAGACCCCGGTGTACACCGAGGCCGTGGTCGCTCGGAAAAAGGTCGAAAGCAACCCGGCGATGGCGGCGCTGCGCAAGCATCCGCGCAACTTCATGGTCGTGCTGGGCGCCCGCCTCGCAGAGAACGGCTTGGGCTATCTCTTCCCGGTGTGGGGATTGAGCTACGTGATCAGCCTGGGCGTTCCCCGCGCCGATGCGTTGAGTGCTCTCATGGTCGCCTTCATCGTCGAGCTGTTCACGATCCTGGGCTTCGCGGCCCTCTCGGACCGGGTCGGACGCCGCCCTGTCTACATGTTCGGCGCCCTGGCCGGCGTGGCGCTCGCCTTCCCGTTCTTCTGGCTGGTCGAGACCAAGGAGTGGATCTACATCACGCTCGCCTTCGTCCTGGCGCGCGCCGTGGTGACGGCGGCGATGTTCGGGCCGCAGGCCTCGTACTTCGCCGAACTCTTCCCGCCGCAGCGCCGTTTCGCGGGCTTCGCCTTCGCCCGCGAGCTGGGCTCGCTGCTGGCCGGCGGGCCGGCGCCGTTCCTCGCGACGGCGCTGGTGGCATGGGCCAGCGGCTCCTGGTGGCCGGTGTCGATCTACGTGATCGTGCTCTCGCTGCTCACGACCTGGGCCATCTGGGCCGGGCCCGAGACATACGAAGAGAACATCGCCGGTGACACCGCTCAGCCCCCGTCGGCACAGACGGCCCGAGCAACACAGCCGGCGCGAGCCTGATCGGTGGCGCAGCAGCTTCGCGTTCTGCAGTCACTCTGGGCCATGGAACGGCGTCGCGCAGACGCCGACGAATGGCCGCTGCAGACGCAGCTCGAAATGATCCGCGACGCCGGCTTCGACGGGGCCGGCGTCCGCTTCATCGATCCGGACTTCGCCACCGAGGTCACCGGCTTCCTGCGCGCGCACGACATGATCTGGCAGGCGCAGTGCTATCCGACCAGCGTCGACGACCTCAAACCCGTCCTCGACCTGGTGGCACGATTGGGCGCCGATCACGTCAACCTGCAGCCGAATGTGCGGCCACGGCGACTGGAGGATTGCATCCCGCTGCTGGAAGGCTGGCGGCGTCTCAGCGAACGGTCGGGCGTAGCGGTCCATGTCGAGACCCATCGCGACCGCATGACGACCGATCTGTTCTTCATGCTGCAGCTTCTCGACTGCTTTCCCGATCTGCGGCTGACGGCTGACATCTCGCACTATCTGGTCGGGCGCGAATTCGCCTGGCCGGTCGACGACGAAAATCACCGCATGATGCACCGCGTGCTCGACAACGCCTGGGGCATCCATGGCCGCATCGCCAGCCGCGAACAGGTGCAGATCTCGTTGGGCTTCCCGCAGCATCAGGGCTGGGTCGAGCTGTTCATGGGATGGTGGGAATACGCTATCCGCTCCTGGCGCAAGCGCGCCGGCCCCGATGCCGTGCTGACGTTCCTGTGCGAACTCGGGCCACCGCCCTATGCCATCACCGGGCCCGACGGCGCCGAACTCTCGGATCGCTGGCAGGACGCACTCGCGCTGAAGGCCATGGTCAAGACATTGTGGCAGCGCATCGAAGCCGAAGGCGCGTAGAGGCGGCAGCCTATTTCTTTTGCGGCGTTCGTTCGCGCAAGGTCACCGTTCCCGTCGTGCGTTGCTCGTCGGGATTGAAACGTCCGCCCCCCACCGTGCCGTCCAGCCAGCGCACGCTGTAGACGGTTTCCTCGGCAAACGACATCGGTCCGTCCGGCCGCGCCGGCAGCCAGTAGTCGCAGCGAGCCGTGTCGTCGGCGTCGAGCTGCTGGGTCTGGCAAATCTGGCGCAGCACGTAGGGAATGAACCGCACGTCGCCGCCCGCCGGCGCCGTCGAGAAGTTGAGGCCGAGCGACGTAGCCTGCTGGTCGCAACGATAGTGCGCGCGGATCGCCGCCGCCCCCGGCACCTGTCGCCGAAGCCCGTCGAGCTCGGCCTGTAAGGCATCGAGCGCCCGCACACGCGCCGCGTTCGCGAACTTCGCCTCGACCAGCGCCGCCTCGTAGCGCCCGATCGCTTCGGCCGTCGGCTTTTCCGGGTAGCCCGCGCGGACAAGATCGCGCGACCAGGCGAGTGTTTCCAGGGAACGCACGACCATCTCGCCCGTCAGGCCGGCACGATCGCTCCAGTCCCCCAGCACGTTGTGGGGCGTCCAGCAGTATTGCAGCAAATTGTAGCCATCCGCTGCGACGGGCAGGGCACGCGCCTTGAGTATGCCCAGCGACTGGCCGGTCACGGTCTTCACCAGCACATATTGCGCGGCGGGATTGTCCTGGACTTTTTGCGAGCTTGTCTGAGCCCCGGCGCTGGCAGTCACGAGGCAGGCGAGGACGGCGATTGCGGCAGTCTTCGACATAACGGCTCGACAACGCACAAGGCAGTTTGTCGTTCCCTAGACGTCGTTCGAATTGATCAATCGACGAAACGATAGCGCCACGTCGGGGGCGGTCCAGTTGGGATCTTGCCTAACTGATGCGACCCACGGGGGACCGCCCCGGCGCGCCATTCGTGTGTGTGTCCGCTATGCTGATGCCCGAAAGATTGCACCAGCAATCATTGCGGAACGTTGACCCGGTGGAAGCATCTAAACCTCCGTGTCTGACGTCGATGGAGAGACTCAGACACGCGCCGGGATCACTGTCAACGCCGAATGAAGTGATCACGATTAGGACATGTACGACCCACCGTTCACATGCAGCACCTGGCCGGTCGTCGCGCTCGACTCTTCCGACGCGAGAAAGACGGCCGTGCGCGCAATCTGGTCCGGCGTGAGAAGACGACCGCCCAAAGGAATGGTGGCGCGCGCGATCTCGGTCAGCTCGGCGTCGGTGTTGCCGTAACGCGGCTGCGCCGTGTCGGTGAGGCCGGGCGCGATGGCATTCACGCGGATGCAGTGCGGCGCCAGTTCCAGCGCCAGCGCTCGTGTCATCGAGACCACGCCGCCCTTGCTGGCACTGTAGTGCACGCCGCGCACGGCGCCGCGGATTGCCGAGGAGGACAGGTTGATCACGGCGCCGCTCTTCCGGCCCGCCGCGATCAAGGCCTTGGCGACGGCGATGGTCGCGAAACAGCCGGCCTTGAGGTTGATGTCGAGGACATGATCCCAGTCGCTCTCGCGCATCTCGAGGAGCGGCACGCGAGGATAGACGCCGGCATTGTTCACCAGGATGTCCGGCGTGCCCAGGATCCGGACCGTCTCCGCGACCATGGCCTCGATCTCGGCCAGCCGTGCGACGTCAGCCCTGATGAGGTGCGCCCGGCGGCCGGCCTTGCGTATGTCGCCGGCCACCGTCTCCGCGCTGGCCTGGTCGTCAAGCCAGGTGATCGCCACGTCGGCGCCCTCACCCGCCAGCGCACGGGCGATCGCCGCCCCGATCCCCTGCTGGGCGCCCGTCACCAGGGCCACCTTTCCTGCCAGTTTCATGCGAAAATTCCCCGTCAAATCGCCATTCTGCCCGATCCCGCCGTGCTTGCACGGGCCCGGTCGCATCGCTATAAGCCCCGTTCCTTCGAGTGGCTTGGCCAATAAGGGCATTGCCTCGGCTGCTTCGTAAGGACTTTCCGGGCTCCGGTCCGGGCCGGCGCGAAAGCGCTAACCCTTTGAAAAGGAACAAAAATGCCCAAGATGAAGACCAAGAGCGGAGCCAAGAAGCGTTTTCGCTTCACGGCCTCCGGAAAAGTGAAGCATGGGGTCGTGGGCAAGCGCCACGGCATGAGCAAGCGGGGCAACCGCTTCCTCCGTCAGGCAACCGGCATGGCCATCGTGTCCGAGCCGGATACCCGGATCATCAAGCGCAACTTCTTCCCGTACGAGAGGTAGACCATGGCACGCGTCAAGCGGGGCGTGGCTGCACACGCTCGTCACAAGAAGGTTCTGAAGCTCGCCAAGGGCTATCGCGGCCGCGCCAAGGCGGCGTTCCGCGTCGGCATCGAGAAGGTCGAGAAGGGCCTTCAGTACGCCTACCGCGACCGTCGCAACAAGAAGCGTGCGTTCCGTGGCCTTTGGATCCAGCGCATCAACGCCGCTGTCCGCGAGCATGGCATGACCTACTCGCAGTTCATGAACGGCATCCTGAAGTCCGGGATCGAGGTCGACCGCAAGGTCATGGCCGATCTCGCGGCGCGGGAGCCGGCGGCGTTCAAGGCCCTGGTCGATCAGGCACAAGCGGCTCTCAAGTAGGGCCCGCCCTCAAGTAACGTCCGCTCCCGCCGCACCAGGCGCAACGGATAGCAATCGCAAAGAGGGAGCCTGGACCACAGGCTCCCTTTTTTCGTGTTCGGTTTCGAGAGTGGGAAAGATGGACGATCTTTCGACGATACGCAGCGAAGCGCTCGACGCGGTGCAGGCCGCCGCCGATCTCGGCGCGCTCGATGCCGCCCGCGTTGCCGCGCTGGGCAAGAAGGGCAGCGTCACCGGCCTGATGAAGACGCTGGGCGGCTTGGCGCCCGAGCAGCGAAAGGAATTCGGCGCGCGCGTCAATCAGCTCAAGGGCGAGATCGAAGCCGCTCTCGACGCCCGCAAGGGTGCGTTGAGCGCCTCCGCGCTCGAAGCCAAGCTTGCCGCCGAAAGGATCGACGTCAGCCTGCCGACCCGGCCCGAGAGCCAGGGCACGCTGCATCCCATCGGCCAGGTGATGGACGAACTCGGCGCCATCTTCGGCGAAATGGGCTTCACCTGGGCCGACGGTCCCGACATCGAGGACGACTGGCACAACTTCACCGCCCTCAACATCCCGCCCGACCATCCGGCGCGGCAGATGCAGGACACGTTCTATCTGCCTTCGCGTGCCGACGGCATGCCGATGGTCTTGCGCACGCACACGTCGCCCGGCCAGGCGCG
Source organism: Reyranella massiliensis 521 (assembly GCF_000312425.1). Lineage (GTDB taxonomy): Bacteria > Pseudomonadota > Alphaproteobacteria > Reyranellales > Reyranellaceae > Reyranella > Reyranella massiliensis. The sequence goes on from NZ_HE997181.1 coordinate 4,228,409, forward strand.
CACCATGCTCGACAAGAACGTGCAGAAGATGCTGGCCGATGGCGGCTCGTTGCGCATCATCGTGCCGGGCCGCACCTTCCGCATCGACAGCGACGCCACCCATACGCCGATGTTCCATCAGGTCGAGGGCCTGGTGATCGACCGCACGACGCACATGGGCCACCTCAAGGGCTGCCTGGTCGATTTCTGCCGCGCCTTCTTCGAGATCGACGACCTGCCGCTGCGCTTCCGCCCGTCCTACTTTCCCTTCACGGAACCATCGGCCGAGGTCGATATCGGCTGCTCGTGGAAGGACGGCGAACTCAAGATCGGCGCCGGCGATTCGTGGCTGGAGATCCTGGGCTCCGGCATGGTCCATCCCAACGTGATCCGGAACTGCGGGCTCGATCCCGCTGTCTATCAAGGCTTCGCCTTCGGCATGGGCATCGATCGCATCGCCATGCTGAAATACGGCATCCCCGATCTGCGCGCCTTCTTCGACGCCGACTTGCGCTGGCTGCGCCACTACGGCTTCTCGGCGCTCGAGATGCCCTCGCTGACCGGAGGGCTCGCGCGATGAAGTTCACGCTTTCCTGGCTGAAGGAACATCTCGACACTACCGCGACGCTCACCGAGGTGCGCGACGCGCTGACCATGCTCGGCCTCGAAGTCGAGGGCATCAGCAATCCGGCCGAGGCCCTGAAGGGCTTCGTCGTCGGCTATGTCGTCGAGGCGGTGCAGCATCCCAACGCCGACCGTCTGCGCGTCTGCAAGGTCGATACCGGCGCTGGCGTGGTCCAGGTCGTGTGCGGGGCGCCCAATGCGCGGACTGGCATGAAAGGCATCTTCGCGCCGCCGGGCAGCTACATTCCCGGCACAGATCTTCACCTGAAGGTCGGCAAGATCCGCGGCGAGGAGAGCAACGGCATGCTCTGCTCCTCGCGCGAGCTGCAGCTCGGCGACGACCATAGCGGCATCATCGACCTGCCGGCCGATGCCCTCACCGGCGCGCCGGCCGCCGAGGCGCTGGGCCTCGACGATGCGGTGATCGAGATCAAGGTGACGCCCAACCGCGGCGATTGCCTGGGCGTGCATGGCATTGCCCGCGACCTGGCTGCCTCCGGCCTCGGCACGTTGAAGCCGATGAAGGTCGACAAGGTTGCCGGCAGCTACAAAAGCCCGATCAAGTGGACGCATGGCTACGAAGCCAAGCCCGACAGCCCCTGCCCCATCGTGGTCGGCCGCCACTTCCGCGGCGTCAAGAACGGCCCCTCGCCCGACTGGCTGCAGCGCCGCCTCAAGGCGATCGGGCTGCGCCCGATCTCGGCGCTGGTCGACATCACCAATCTCGTCACCTTCGACCTCAACCGGCCGCTGCACGTATTCGATGCGAAGAAGCTCGCCGGCGATCTGGTGATGCGTCAGGCACGCGAGGGCGAGCAGGTCCTGGCGCTCGACGGCAAGACCTACACGCTCGATCCCACGATTGCGGTGATCGCCGATGCCAACGGCGTGCACGGCATCGGCGGCATCATGGGCGGTGAGGATACCGGCGTGCAGGAAGACACCGCCGAAGTCTTCCTCGAAGTCGCCTACTTCGATCCCATCCGCACTGCAGCCTCCGGCCGCAAGCTCGGCGTCCAGTCCGACGCGCGCTATCGCTTCGAGCGCGGCATCGATCCGGAATCCGTACATTGGGGCGCCGAGGTCGCGACCCGCCTGATCCTCGACCTGTGCGGCGGCGAGGCAAGCGAACTCGTCGCGAGCGGCGTGATGCCCGCCTGGCAGCGCAGCTACGACCTGCGGGCGGACCGCGTGAAGGGTCTGACCGGCATCGACGTGCCGGCGGCGGAAACGGCGGCCATTCTCGGCAAGCTGGGTTTCGCGGTGAGCGGCAGCGGCCCGTGGACGGCCGCGGTGCCGTCCTGGCGCTCCGACATCGTAGGCGAAGCCGACCTCGTCGAGGAGGTCACGCGCGTCTACGGCTTCGACAATATCCCGACCACGTCGCTGCCGCGGCTGTCGGCAATGTCGAAGCCGGTGCGCAATCCGATGCAGCGGCGCGTGCCGCAGGCACGCCGGGCGCTGGGTGCGCGCGGCATGAACGAGGCCGTCACCTGGTCGTTCCTGCCGCGCAAGAAGGCCGAGCGTTTCGGCGGCGGCCAGCCCGACCTGTGCCTGCTGAATTCCATCGACGCCACGCTCGACACCATGCGGCCTTCGATCCTGCCCAACCTGATCGATGCAGCGGCGCGCAACGAAGCGCGCGGCCTCGTCGATCCGGCGCTGTTCGAGGTGGGTCCGCAGTACAAGGATGCGACGCCGCAAGGCCAGCGCACCGTGGCCGCCGGCCTCCGCCACAACATGGCAGTCCCGCGCAACTGGGCCGGTCCCGCACGCACCGTCGATGCTTTCGACGCCAAGGCCGATGCACTGGCCGTGCTGGCCGCCATCGGCGCACCCGACAATCTCTCGACCCAGGCCGGCGCGCCGGACTGGTATCACCCCGGCCGCTCGGGCGCGATCAAGCTCGGCGACCGCGTGATGGCCTATTTCGGCGAACTGCATCCCGAGATCGCGGCTGCCGCCGACCTCAAGGGTCCGGTCGCGGCCTTCGAAGTGTTTCTCGATGCGCCGCCGCTGCCCAAGGCCAAGGCGAGCAAGGCGCGGTCCAAGCTGGTGGTGTCGGCCTTCCAGCCCGTCGAACGCGACTTCGCCTTCCTGGTCGATGCCTCAGTCGAGGCCGAGAAGCTGGTGCGCGCCGCCCGGAATGCCGACAAGGTGCTGATCACCGCAGCCCGCGTATTCGACGTCTATGCCGGCAAGGGTGTACCGGAAGGCAAGAAGTCTCTTGCCATTGCCGTCACCCTGCAGCCGGTCGAACGTACCTTGACCGATGCGGAGATCGAGGCGGTTTCCGCCAAGATCGTCGCGGCGGTAGCCAAAGCGACGGGCGCCGCCCTGCGTGGTTAAATTCATTGGAGTGCGCCGCCCGCTGGCGCTTCCCGAAGTAGAGTGACATGACCGACCTGTCGTTGATCCGCAATTTCTCGATCATTGCTCATATCGACCACGGCAAGAGCACGTTGGCCGATCGGCTGCTGCTGCGTTGCGGGGCGGTGACGGAGCGTGAATTCCACGACCAGATGCTCGACTCCATGGATATCGAGCGCGAGCGCGGCATCACCATCAAGGCGCAGACCGTTCGGCTGGAGTATCCGGCGCAGGACGGCAAGACCTACATCCTGAACCTGATGGACACGCCCGGCCACGTCGACTTCGCCTACGAGGTGAGCCGCTCGCTCGCCGCTTGCGAAGGCTCGCTGCTGGTGGTCGATGCCAGCCAGGGCGTCGAAGCGCAGACGCTCGCCAACGCCTATCACGCGATCGACGCCAACCACGAGATCATCCCGGTCCTGAACAAGATCGACCTGCCCTCGGCCGAGCCGGAGCGGGTGTGTCGCGAGATCGAGGACGTGATCGGCATCGACACGTCGGAGTCGATCAAGGTCTCGGCCAAGACCGGCCTCGGCATCGACGACCTGCTGGAAGCGATGGTGAAACGCCTGCCGCCGCCCAAGGGCGAGCGCAACGCGCCGCTGAAGGCCCTGCTGGTCGACAGCTGGTACGACCCGTACCTCGGCGTCGTGACACTGGTGCGCGTGCAGGACGGCGTGCTGAAGAAGGGCATGCGCATCCGCATGATGGCGACCGGCGCCTCCTACGACCTGGACAAGGTCGGCGTGTTCAAGCCCAAGGCCACCGATGTGGCCGAGCTTGGTCCCGGCGAAATCGGCTTCATCATCGCCGGCATCAAGGCCATCGCCGACTGCAAGGTCGGCGACACCATCACCGACGACCGCAAGCCCGCGACCGAGATGCTGGCGGGCTTCAAGCCCTCCGTGCCGGTGGTGTTCTGCGGTCTGTTCCCGGCCGACGCCGCGGAGTTCGAGACGCTGCGCGAATCGCTCGCCAAGCTGCGCCTGAACGATTCCTCGTTCCATTTCGAGCCCGAGTCGAGCGCCGCGCTGGGCTTCGGTTTCCGCTGCGGCTTCCTGGGTCTCCTGCATCTCGAGATCGTGCAGGAGCGGCTGGAGCGCGAATTCAACCTCGACCTCGTCACCACCGCGCCCTCGGTCGTCTACAAGCTCAAGATGACCGACGGTACGGCGCTCGAGCTGCACAACCCGGCCGACTATCCCGACCCCGTGCACATCGAGAGCATGGAAGAGCCCTGGATCAAGGCCACAATCATGACACCGGACGAGCATCTCGGCTCGGTGCTGACGCTCTGCCAGGAGCGCCGCGGCCAGCAGATCGAGCTCACCTATGCCGGCGCGCGCGCCATGGCGGTCTATCGCTTGCCGCTGAACGAAGTGGTGTTCGACTTCTACGACCGGCTGAAGTCGGTGACGCGCGGCTATGCCAGCTTCGACTACGAAATGGTGGGCTACGAGGAAGGCGAGCTGGTGAAGGTCTCGATCCTGGTCAACGCCGAACCAGTCGATGCGCTTTCCATCATCGTGCACAAGAGCCAGGCCGAGCATCGCGGCCGGGCGCTCTGCGAGCGGTTGAAGGACCTGATCCCGCGCCAGCTCTTCAAGATCGCCATCCAGGCGGCGATCGGCGGCCGCATCATCGCTCGCGAGACGATCAGCGCGCTGCGCAAGGACGTGCTGGCCAAGTGCTATGGCGGCGACATCAGCCGCAAGAAGAAACTGCTGGAGAAGCAGAAGAAGGGCAAGAAGCGCATGCGCCAGGTGGGCGACGTGGAAATTCCGCAGTCCGCCTTCATCGCCGCGCTGAAGATGGACAGCCGCTAGCTGGTCAGGCGAGCGGGCTCAGGAAAGCCCGCGGCTGCGGCGCTTCCGCGAGGGGCGCGAGCCGCCGAGGAAGCTGGGATCCGGCCGGTCGCCGTCGCGGTTGCCCAGCCACAGCAGGAAGAAGCCCAGAACCAGGAACGCCGGCAGGGTCGGCAAGGCCAGGAACGGCCGGACCGTCCAATTCCACAGGGAGCCGGGAAGATGCCGCCGCGCCGAGGTCTGGGCGCTGCCGAGCGAACCGGGATCGAGGTGCGCCCAAAGGCTCCCCAGGGTTGAAAAATGATAGCTGCCCTCCGACCACCATGTAAGGAGGTCATGCACGACCACTGCGACTGCCAGCGCCAGCAGTAGCCACCCCAGGGCACGAAACGCCACCATTACTCCCCCAAATACCGGGCGGCACCCTAGCCAAGGAGCCGCGTCGGGGAAAGGCCGTTGCCGAAGCCATCCACCGCGCTATAAGAGCGGCCGACCGCGCTTCCCGGACAGGTGGCCGAGCGGTTTAAGGCACACGCTTGGAAAGCGTGCGTGGTGTAACAGCCACCGCGGGTTCGAATCCCGCCCTGTCCGCCAAAAGCAGCATGCATCCGCCGAGGCTGCTTCTCATCAATCAGCCTGAAAGCTACGGCGTCGGCGTAGATTCTCTTCGATGAAGGCCACTGCACCCCCTACCCCGTCTTCGGATCGGATGGCGGCGCCGAGCGCGGCGGCGCGGGCGCGCAGGGCAGGATCGTCCATGGCATGGAATGCGGCGGCCAGATCGGCCGCGGTCATCTTGCGCTTGTCGAGCGCCCGGGGGGCGACTCCAAGGGCCATGACCCGGCGCGCCCAGAAAGGCTGATCGCCCAAAAACGGGCAGATCGCCGTCGGCTTGCCGGCGCGCAGGGCCGCGCCCGTCGTGCCGGCGCCGCCATGATGCAGGGTTGCGTGCACGAGCGAGAACAGGCGATCGTGCGGCGCACCGGCGATGACGTGGAGGTCGCTCGATCCATCGATGCGACCCAGTGCCCCGCCTACTGTCGCAAGCAAGCCGCGCTTGCCGGCTCGACGCAAGCCTTCGGCCACCAGCGCGGTCAGCCGTTCCGGCTCGGCACCGGGCATGCTGCCGAAGCCGACATAGATCGGCGGTTCGCCGGCTGCCAGGAAAGCGGCGAGATCGGCATCCGGCCGCCATTCCGGCGCATCGAGAAACCAGTAGCCGGTGACGGCGATGTCTGGCCCCCAGTCGGGCGGCTTTGGAATTACGAGCTGACTGTAGCCATAGAGCGTGCCGGCGAGCGGTGCGGGCCTGTCACGCGCTGAAAGCCCGAGCGAATCGGCTCGCCACTGGCGCAAAGCCCTGGAAAAGATAATGCCGCCGCCGTGGATCATCAGCGCATGACTCATGCGATTGAGCGGACCGAGCGAGGCAAAGGGCAGGATTGGCGAGGGGAAGGCGGCCGTCGGCGTGAAGCCTGGCAGAGGCGAAGCAAGAAAGGCGGGGATGCGCAGCCTGGCCGCGATATGAGGTGCGCCGAGCGCCTTGGGATGGAAAATAACCGCATCAGGTCGGAAAGCGCGCCCCGCTTCCCATTCGGCATCGAGCAGGGCCCGCATGAGATGCCTGTAATGCTTGATCAGCTTGAAGCCGGCTGCGAAGCCGGCGCCGGACCTCCCGATCAAGGCCTTGGTCTCGGGTGAGTCAAGCAAGGCCAGGAATTCGGCAGGCAGCGGCGAGAAGGGCACACCCTCCGCCTCGGCCATATCGGCGAACTGGGCCGGTGCCACGAGCAGGGCCTCGTGGCCACGGGCCTTAAGTCCACGAGACAGTGCCAGGTAAGGCTGCGCGTCGCCACGCGTGCCGAGCGTATGAATGGTGAAGCGCATCCATGGTCCTCTCAGCTCGTCGTTACAGCCGCGCATATCATCGACGAAGAACGCTTCGGCGAGTGCGTTTGGTTCCCTTCGATCGGAGGCGGCCCATCATGCAGTCCCTGACGAGCGGTCGATATAAAGGGCTCACGGGGGTTTGCAAAAGCTGCATCTCATGCTCGTCGCTGCGGGAGAATGCGAAAATGAACAGGTTGTCGTCGACGCTCCACTCGACGCAAGGCCTTGCAAAGCTCCCTGTTTATCTTCTTCCTAACGGGAAAATTGCCGCGGAGAGGTATCAAGTCTCGTGAAAAAGCTGATCAACGATCCGCGCGTCGTGGTTCGCGAAATGCTCGAGGGCCAAGTCGGCCTGCATGCCGGGCAGACGTTGCTGGCCGACGAGAACGTGGTACTGCGTGCCGATCTGGGACTGCCGGCGGCGCGGCAGGTCGCCATCATCTCCGGTGGCGGCAGCGGACATGAACCCGCACACGCAGGCTATGTCGGCGCCGGCATGCTGCACGCGGCCGTGGCCGGCGATGTCTTCACCTCGCCGTCGACCGACGCCGTCCTGGCTGCCATCCGCGCCGCCTCCGGACCTGCCGGCGCCCTGCTGATCGTGAAGAACTATACGGGCGACCGCCTGAATTTCGGTCTGGCTGCCGAACTGGCGCGGGCCGAAGGCATTCCCGTCGAGACTGTCGTGGTCGCCGACGATGTAGCGTTGCGCGACAGGGTGGCGTCGGAACGGCGACGCGGCCTCGCCGGCACCGTGCTGGTTCACAAGGTGGCTGGCGCCGCTTCCGCCGCTGGACTGGATCTCGCCGCCGTCGCCACCGAGGCGCGTCAGGCGGCCTCTGCGGTGGGCACGATGGGCGTGGCGCTCGGCGCCTGCACTGTTCCGGGCGGCAGCGCGGGCTTCACGCTTGCGGCCGACGAGATGGAACTGGGTCTGGGCATTCATGGCGAAGCGGGCGTGCGGCGCACCAAGCTGATGTCGGCGGACCAGATTGTCGAACACTTGCTGGCGACGATCCTCGTCGACCTCGCGCCGCCGCCGGGTGCACGCATGGCGCTGCTGGTGAACGGGCTGGGCGGGACGCCGCCGATGGAACTGGCCATCGTCGCACGCAAGGCCCTGGCCCAGCTTCGCGCGTCCGGCTTGCACGTCGCGCGCGCCTGGTCGGGAAACTTGATGACCGCCCTCGAGATGCCGGGCGTCTCGCTCAGCCTTCTCATCGTCGACGACTCGCGGCTGGCACGGCTGGATGCCGCCTCCGCCGCGCCGGCCTGGCCGGGTCATGGTCGCCTCGCCGAGGCATTGTCCCTTCAACCGCCGTCTCCGGCGCCGCCGACGACCGCCCCCATCCTCACGCCGACGAGGGCCGGCCGCATCATGCGCCAGTCGGCGTTGAAGGCCGCCGAGGCGCTGACTGCCGCGGAGGCGCAGCTCACCGAGCTGGATGCCGCAGCAGGCGACGGCGACCTCGGCTTCAGCATGAGCCGCGCCGCTTCGGCGATCCGCGCCATGCCGGCATCCGACTGGACCACCCCCTCCACGGCACTCAAGCATCTGGCTGCAGCTCTCGGACGCGCCATTGCCGGTAGCTCAGGCCCTTTCTATGCGACAGCTCTGGTTCGCGCCGCGCGGGGCCTGCCCGACGATCCCGGCCCGCGGGATTGGGCGGCGGCGCTCGATGCCGCTGCCGCCGCGATTGCCGAACTGGGCGGTGCGAAGCCCGGCGATCGCACCATGCTGGACGCGCTGGTGCCGGCCGCTGCGGCTTTCCGCATCGCTCTCGACGACGGCAAGCCCGCCGCGGACGCATGGATGGAAGCCCTCGACGCTGCGCGCGAGGGGACGACGGCGACGGCCGACATGTCGCCTCGTGTCGGTCGTGCGGCCTATCTCGGCGATCGTGCACTCGGCCATGCTGACGCCGGCGCCACGGCCCTGACCATCTGGCTTGCTGCCATCACACCGACCTGACACGACCACTCGCAGGCCGACATTGAAACGGCGCGAGCAATGACAATCGGACCGGCCTCAGGGCAATGTCGCCCAAGGAAGACAGAGCCCGAGAAGGAACGATTGTGACACTACCACTCGAAGGAGTTCGCGTTATCGAAGTGGGCCAGGCGCTGGCCGGCCCTCTCGCCGGCGTGCTGCTGGCCGACATGGGCGCCGACGTCATCAAGGTGGAGAAACCGGATGGCGGCGACGATGCGCGCATCTGGGGCCCTCCCTTCGGCCCAGACGGCGTGACATCGCTCTACTTCCACAGCCAGAACCGCAACAAGCGCTCCGTCGTCCTCGATCTGAAGCTGGCGGCCGACGTCGATGCGCTGCATCGGCTGTGCGAGAATGCCGACATCCTGATCCAGAATCTCCGGCCGGGCGTCGTCGACGAGATCGGCATCGGCCCGGAGACCATGCTGAAACGGCATCCGCGACTGATCTACTGCTCGATCTGGGCCTTCGGGTATCAGGGCCCGATGCGCATGAAGCCGGGCTTCGATCCATTGCTGCAGGCCTATGGCGGCATGATGAGCGTCACGGGCCGCCCCGAGGATCCACCGACCTTCTGCGGCGCGTCGATCAACGACAAGGCGACGGGCATGTTCTGCACGATCGGCGCGCTGGCGGCATTGCGCCTGCGCGATCGTACTGGCAAGGGCTGTCTCGTCGACACGTCGCTGTTCGACTCGGCCGTGCATTGGGTCGAGGGACAGCTCAACAACTATCTCTCGGACAATCAGCCGCCCAAGCGGCACGGCACCGGATCCGGCGCCATCGTCCCCTACCAGCTCTTCGAAACGACCGACGCTCCGGTTTGCCTCGCAGCCGGCAACGATCGCCTCTGGGCGCGCTGCGCCAAGGTGCTGGGCCATCCAGAATGGGGAACGGATCCGCGCTTCGCCACGAGCGCCCAGCGCGTGCGCAATCGCGCCGAGCTGGTCCCGCTGATCGCAGAGGTCATGCGCCACAAGAGCCGCGCTCACTGGCTGGCGGCTCTCGAAGAAGCAGGTGTGCCCTGCAGCCCGGTAAACGACATCGCAGAACTCGCGGCGACCGAGCAGCTCGCTGCGGCCGATCTCGTGCATCAACTTCCCGACGGCGGTCCTCGTGTGGTCGGTCTGCCGATCTCCTTCGATCGCAAGCGTCCGCGGTCGGCGCGGCCCGCACCGACACTCGGTCAGCATACGCATGAAGTTTTGGGCCGCCCCGCTAAGTAATGAAGCGTACGCGAGAGCAGGCGCTTTCGCCTGCTCTCCGCCACCTATTGATCACACGCCATTGCGGTTGAGGTCGCTAGCATCTTCGCCTGCTCAAAACAGCCGTGGAGATGACCTTGACGTCGATCGACGCGAAGGCACAGCCGATTGGCGCCGCAATGAAAGCCCGTCTGAAGGACGTGCTGCGCCCTTTCGTTTCGTCCCTGCCTTCATTCTCGGGATTGCCATCCTGGTCACGCACCATGCGCGTGCTGCAGCACCATGGCTTCGAGCCGCAAACGGTGTTCGACATCGGAGTCGGCTACGGCACGTTCCCGCTCTACCGTGCGTTTCCGAACGCGTTCTACCACCTGGTTGATCCGGCACGAGAGTCGTATGCCTACATGCAAAAGCTTGCAAAGCAGTTGCGCTGCGAACTTCACTCCGTCGCTCTGGCCGATCGCGACGGCGATGCTGCGCTCGAAGTACGAGGCGATATCCAGGAATCGACACTGCTTGAGGAAGTAGGACCGCGGCGCGTGCGGCGCGTCGACCGCGTTCCGTTGCGTCGTTTCGACAGCCTCTTCGGTCCCATCAAAGGTCCATCGCTGTGCAAGATCGACGTGCAAGGTGCCGAACTCATGGTGCTCGACGGCATGACGGGCCGATTGCCCGAGATCGATGCAATCGTCATTGAGACCAGCACCATCGCGACCGTAAAAGGCGGGGCCGAAGTCCGCGACGTCGTGAGCTTCCTCGGCGATCATGGCTTCGTGCTCGCCGATATCATCGGTCTGCGTCGGCGTCCGCTCGACGATGCCACGGCGCAGCTCGACCTACTGTTCGTGCCACACGACAAAAATCTGCGCACTGACCGACGGTGGGCGGCGTCGGCCTGAGAATGGAACTGCAGGCGCGTTTACAAATATCGGTGCCGAGTCAGGCGCCTCGAGAGGTCGATCATTGCGCATTCGGTGGTCAATCTGTGACAGGCCGGAACGCGATCAACTGTCTCTTGCACTGCCGCTGCGCAGGCGCAACATCGCGGCCTGAGCCCGGTCTCGAAAGGTTCATTGCATAGGCCTGCGACGTCTTGTCAAACTGGCCTCCCTCGATGCAACCGGAACGATTTCAATGCCGTTTCTCGTTCCGTGGGGCATGATGCCGTAAACCTGCCATATGGCGGCAATATTCGATGTATGTTTTGACTTTCTGGAAGCAGGATGAAGATCGCGAGCCTGATGAAGCAGACCGTGGGGGTCGGATTGCTGCTCCTGTCAGGATGCGACGTGGCGCGTTCGGCGCGTGATGACCTTGCACGTCTGATGGCTCCCTCGCCGCCGCCTTCGCAGGTGCGGAAGAGTAACCCGCCCAGGCAGCAACCTCCTGCTCCGGCGGCCAGTATTCGGACCGGCGGCTCGGCAGCGTCCGTGGAGGCCTCGGCGGCGGCTACACCTTCGGGTTCGCCGCCGGTGACCGTGGGCGCAGACAGCGGAGCAATCCTGCCGACCGGCATGAGCGAACGGGAGCTCCGGGCAATGCTCGGCCCCCCAACAAGCGAGGAGGAGCATCCGCCAGGCAAGCAATGGCGGTATCGGGACGGTAAGTGCACGGTCGATATCCAGCTCTACCCGGATGTCGAGACCAAGCAATTCGGAACTCTTGCGTACAAGGTGAAGAGCGATGACAACACAGATGAAGGAAGACGTCTCTGCGTGGCCCAGCTCCAATCCCGTGTTCAAGCCCGTCGATAGTGGAGAAAGTGAGCGGAAAATTCGCGTCGCCTTCGCGGAGGACGACGACGATTTCCGCGAAGCCGTGTCTGGTGAATTGACCGACTACGGTTTCGACGTCACGTCGTTCGCCGATGGCAAGCTCCTGCTCGAAGCTTTTGCCCAGGGAATCGACGCGGAGATCATCCTGCTCGACTGGAGCATGCCCAGCGTGTCGGGAATTGACCTGCTGCCCAAGCTCCGGCAGGCAGGCGTTGTCCTGCCGGTGGTCTTCCTGACCGGCCGTTCGCAGCCGGCCTACGAAAAGCTGGCCCTCGACCGCGGCGCGCTCGATTTCGTCGACAAGTCCCGCGGCGTGCCGATTCTCGCCCAGCGCTTGCGCTTGATCGCGGATTCGCACAAAAAGCCTGCCGAGCCGGAGTTCGAGGGCAACTTCCACTGCGGCCGGCTGTTGCTGAAGCCCGGCATCAGCCGCGCCTATTGGGACGACGCCGACGTCAACCTGACGCTGACCGAGTTCAAGATCGTGTACCTGCTCGCTTCGAGCATCGGCACCTATGTTACGTACCGCGCTGTCTACGATTGCATGCACTACGTGGGCTTTATCGCGGGGAGCGGCGAGAATGGCTATCGAACAAACGTCCGTTCCTGCATCAAACGGATCAGAAACAAGTTCCGAGCCGTCGACCCTGACTTTGCCGAAATCGACAACTACCAGTCCTTCGGTTACCGCTGGGGCAAGGCCTAGCCCGACTACCCGAGGTTGGCAGCCGGCGCTCCGCCGGCTGGCCGCCTCACTCACACTTAAGCTCATCATCCTCGTCGGCATCTTCCTGGCCCTGCCTGTGGTGCTCTACGGGCAGTTCGAAAGCGCCGACAGTCAGATGCGCGCCCTCGTGACGCGCGCCATCCAGGACCGCTCGGCTCTGATCGCCGAGGCGCTCACCCCCGCCCTGAAAGAAACCGATCCTACGGCGCCCATGGCGCTGAACCTTGAGCTTGCCAAGTACGGCAGCGACGGCACGGTCCTCAAGCTGATGTTCCAACCGCCGGCCGACAGGGCGACCGGCCGGTTTTATCTCGTGGGCTCGACTCCGCCGATCCGGCCGGAGGCGGTGGCCGCCGAACTCGACGAGCTGCGCCAGCGCGGCATTCTGCAACGCCTCTCCGAGGCATGCATGTGGGATGCTTCCAACGAAATCCGTTACAAGCAGGCCGATGGCTCGATCGAGCTGCTGACTTCGATCATCCCGATCCGCGCGCGCGGCAACTGCTGGGTGCTCACCTCCACGCACGTTACCTCGGAATTCCTCAATACGTCGATCGGCCGGCCCTACTGGGAAACGCGCGAGATCCGTGTCGCTGCCGTGATTTATCTGGTTGTCGCCGTGCTTGCCCTTCTGATTGCGATCAGCATCCGAGTGAGCCTCGGCCGCTTCCGCACCGTCGCCAATGAGATCAGCCAGGGCCGTATCGGCGATTCCGCCTTCGCCCGACGCAATGTCGTGCCCGAACTCTCGAGCGTGGCCCGAGATTTCGACAAGCTGGTGCATGAACTGGCCCGTGTCTCGCGCCAGATCCGGCAATCGGCCGAGGACAATGCGCATTCCTTCAAGACGCCCTTGGCCGCCGTGCAGTCGGCGCTGCGCCCCGTGCGTCGTGCCGTGCCCGAAACAGACGAGCGTGCCCGCCGCGCCCTGGAGATCGTCGACTCCTCGCTGGCCCGCCTGCTCACCCTGGTCAATGCCGCGCAGCATTACGATACCGCGACGGCCGACCTGATCGATGCACCACGTGTACCGACTGACCTGACGCAGCTCGTTGGTGAAGCGGCCCGTCATTTCCGCGAAATTTTGGCTGCCCGGGATATCAGGTTGATCCGCCGCCTCGACGAGCATGCGATCGTCCGCGCAGGCCAAGGCATGCTTGAAGAGGCCCTGCAGAACGTTCTGGAGAATGCCATCAGCTTCTCGCCCAAGGGCGCCGCTATCATCGTGACCCTCACCGCAAATGCCGAGACCGTGGAGCTGCAGGTCGACGATCAGGGGCCCGGCATCGATCCCGCCAAGATCGAGCATGTCTTCGAGCGCTATTTCTCTTCGCGTCCCGAAGTCGGAACCGGATCGGACGCAGCGGTCGAGCATTCGGGATTGGGTCTTTGGATCGTGCGGCGTAGTGTCGAGGCGCTGGGCGGTCAGGTGAGCGCCGTGAATCGCATCGGTGGCGGCCTGTCGGTCGTCATCGTGCTGCCACGCAATGGCCATCAGTGACGACGCACGCAGAAGGTCTGCGAGACACAGCATGATCACTGGTCGATACTGAAGGTGCTGCTTAGCTTCAGGCGAGCGAATGCTTCGCTGCGGAGCTCCATGGACACCATTCCCGACCTCGGCCGTTTTCATCAGCAAGGCTCGGCCCAGATCTATCCTGTCATCCTGTCGGGCGGCGCCGGTACGCGCCTATGGCCGCTCTCGCGCGCCTCCTATCCCAAGCAACTTCTGAAGCTCGTCTCCGATCGCACGCTCCTGCAGGAGACGGCGATGCGCGGCTTGGCCGATGTCGGCTTCGCTGCGCCGATCGTCGTGTGCAATGCCGAGCATCGGTTCCTCGTCGCTGACCAACTCGAAGAGGTCGGCGTTAAACCGCAAGCGCTGCTGCTGGAACCGCTGGCGCGCAACACCGGACCTGCGATCGCCACGGCCGCACTCTGGCTGCTGCGCCAGGATCCCGATGCGGTGATGCTGGTGCAGCCGTCGGACCATGTGATTGCGTCGCTGCCGGCGTTCCATCACGCCGTAATGCAGGGCATGGCCGCCGCCCGGGCAGGCCGCCTCGTCACTTTCGGCATCAGGCCCGACCGCCCCGACACGGGCTACGGCTACATTCAGAGCGGCACGCCCATCGATGGCAGCGAGGGCGTGCTCGACGTGGAACGCTTCGTCGAGAAGCCTGATCGCGATACGGCGCAGCGCTTCGTCGACAGCGGCACCTTCTACTGGAACAGCGGCATCTTCCTCCTCGGTGCCCGCGCCTATCTCGACGAGCTCGCCAACATCAACGCAGCCATGCTCGACGCCTGCCGCGACGCCGTCGATGCCGCGAAGGACGGAACGGGCTGTCTGCATCTCGACGCCGGCGCCTTTGAGCGAGCGCCTTCGCTCTCGATCGATCATGCGGTGATGGAACGCACCGACCATGCCGCTGTCGTTCCCGTCGACATGGCCTGGAACGATGTCGGTTCGTGGCCGGCCCTGCACGGCATTGCCGACGGCGATTCGGATGGCAACGTGATCCAGGGCGACGTATTGCACGAGGGCGTCAGCAACTCCTACTTGCGATCCGAAGGCCGCCTGCTGGCAGCCGTCGGCGTCGACCATATAACGGTGGTTGCGACCGACGATGCCGTGCTGGTCGCGGGTGCCGATTCGGCGGGTGCCGTTTCGCGGGTCGTCGAACGAATGCGCCGCGAGAACAGGTCGGAACCTCTCAGGCATTCGACCTGTCATCGGCCCTGGGGCAACTATCGCACTGTCGACGCCGGCGATCGCTTCCAGGTGAAGCGCATCACGGTGAAGCCGGGCGCTAAGCTCAGCCTGCAGAAGCACTATCACCGCGCCGAGCATTGGATCGTGGTTCACGGCACCGCGATCGTCCAATGCGGCGACGATCGCCAACTGCTGCACGAGAACCAGTCCGTCTACATTCCGGTCGGCACGGAGCATCGCCTGGAAAATCCGGGAAAGATCGCGCTGGAGCTGATCGAAGTGCAATCCGGTGGCTATCTCGGCGAAGACGATATCGTACGCCTTTCGGACAATTACGGCCGGGCCTGAGTTCTTACGCGGGGAATGTCCCGTATTGGTCACACCTTCCGGCTGCCGCGGGCGCTATTTCCAGCGTTGTTCCTTTGGAGGAATGCCCCTTCAATTCTCGACAGAGGTGAAACCATGTCGATCAACATCGTCGCCGCCTCGCTTCGTGCCTGCAGCCTCGTCTGTGCACTCGGCGTTCTTGCTGCCTGCGAAACCGATCCCACACCGATCGTCGAGGACTCGCAGAGTCTCAGCCTGGCGCCCACTGGGCGTTCCGGCGGCAGCGGCGGCCTCAGCTCCGTGTCCGGCGACTATCGTCTGGGTCCCAACGACCGTACACGCATCACCGTCTTCGGCCAGCCGAACCTGACCGGCGAGTTCATGCTCGACGGCAACGGCGCGGTCGCCTTTCCGCTGATCGGCAACATCAATGCCAACGGGATGACCCCGCGCGAACTGCAGCAGGCAATCGCCGGCAAGCTCGACCCCGACTATCTGCGCAATCCCAGCGTCAGCGTCGAAGTGCTGACACGCCGCCCCTTCTATGTGCTGGGCGAGGTCCAGAAGCCGGGCAACTATCCCTACGTCACGGACATCACGGCGCTGAATGCGGTGGCGATGGCCGGCGGTTACACCTATCGCGCCAAGACCACGGAGTTCTACGTCAAGCGTCTCGACAAGGACGGCAGAATGGTTCGTGTCGTCGCCAAGCCTGAAACCATCATCCGTCCCGGCGACACGCTCGAAGTGCGCGAGCGGTATTTCTGATGGATCATCTCTCCGACACCCCCTCCCATCTGCCGCGCCGGCGCCCGGTCCTGCGCGCCGTGCCGGCGCCTGGGAGGTACTTGTCGGAGGCGCAGTCATTCCGCTTTCCGCCAACGCCCGAACCGGATGGCCTGGCCGAGACCCTGCGCAAGCTGTGGCGACATCGAGGCCTGATCCTCGCCTGCACGATCGTGCTGGGTGGCAGCGCCGTCTTCGCGGCCTGGTCGATGCCGTCCTACTATGTGTCCGAAGCACGCGTACTTGTCGGCCTGCCGGCCCCACGCGTCCTCAACGTCGAGGCCGTCCTGGCCGACGTCAGCCCCGACGCCGAGCGCGTACAGAATGAAGGTTTCATCCTTCAGTCGCGCTCTATCGCCCGCCAGGTCATCGACCAGCTCAAGCTTCGCGACAATCCCGAGTTCAATCCGGCCCTGCGCAAGCCATCGACGTGGGCGCGCTTGACCGACTTCAACAATCTCCTGCCGGAACCAATCAAGGCCTGGCTGGGCCGCACGGCACCGGCCAAAGAAGTAACGCCGCCCACCGCCGAGGAAATCGACAACCGCATGATCGACACGGTGCTGTCGCGTGTCGATGTCTCGACCTTGGGCCGCTCGCACGTGCTGAGCGTCAAGGCTGAAGCGCAAAGTCCCGTATTGGCGGCCGATCTCGCCAATGCGTTGGCGGAACGCTATCTCGACTATCAGCGCAACGCGAAGATCGCCTCGATGGACCGGGTCGACAAGTTCCTCATGGGTCGCATTGCCGAGCTGCGAGAGCAGGTGAAGAAATCCGACCAGGCTGTCGAGGACTACCGGCGCAGCAACGAGCTCTACAAGAGCACGGGAAGCAACGTCACCGCCCAGCAGCTCAATGAACTCAACAGCCAGCTCCTCGCGGCCCAGACCGCCAAGGCCGAGGCCGATTCGCGCCTCGCCGAGGCGCAGGAGATGCGCAAGGGCGGGCTGGGTGGCGAGAGCGTTCCCGATGTCCTGCGGTCGCCGTTGATTGCCGCGCTCAAGCAGCAACTCGCCGATTCCGAACGCCGGGCAGCCGAGATGTCGGCGTCGATGGGCGAGCGCCATCCCCAGATGGCCAGGGCGCGCGCCGAAGTCGGCAACATCAATGCCCGGGTGCAGGCCGAAGTCGCCAAGACCATCGACGGCCTGGCGCGCGAGGCGCGGACGACCACGGCGCGCTACGAAGCCCTGTCCAAGAACTTCGAGCGCCTGAAACAGCAGATGGGTGCCGTGAACGACAAGTCCATCCAGCTTGAAGCGCTGGAACGCGACGCCACGGTGAACCGTAACCTGCTCGAAGCGATGCTGGTGCGCGCCAAGCAGACGATAGGCGCGGAGAACATTCTCGAAGCGAACGCCAAGCTGGTTTCGGCCGCAGCACCGACCCAGGCGCCGAGCTACCCGCCCAAGAGCCTGATCGCTCTGCTGGGCATCGCTGGTGGCCTGATGGTGGGTGCAGCCATCGCCCTGATGCGGGAGAGCGGCGACCACACCTTCCGCCGCGCCGACCAGATCGAAGCGATGACCGGCCTGCCAGTTATCGCAATGGTGCCGCAGATCAGCGGCCGCACACCGCCCGCCATGCAGGTGCTGCGCCAGCCGACGTCGATCTACAGCGAGGCGTTGCGCCGCCTCCATATCGGCGTCGAACTGTCGGAGGCCGCCGAATCGCCGCGCACCATCATGTTCAGTTCGGCCACACCGTCGGAAGGCAAGTCGGTGATGGTGTCGTCACTCGGCCGGTTGCTGGCCAGCAACGGCAAGCGTGTGCTGCTGATCGATTGCGACTGGCGCAGCCCACGCCTTCATCAGATCTTCCACTGCGGTAATCGCGCCGGCCTTGCCAACCTGCTGACCGACAAGCCGGCAAATCTCGACGAGGTCATCCACCACGACGCCCTGTCCGGCCTCGACATCATGCCGGCCGGCCCGTGGAATCCGCGCCAAGCCCATCTGCTGAGCTCGGATCGCATGCGGCAGCTTCTCGATGCTTTGGCTTCGCACTACGAGTTCGTGCTGCTCGACACGCCGCCGACCCTGGTCGCCGCCGACGTGCTCGCCCTGTCGCGCCTCGTCGAGAAGGTCGTGTTCGTCGTGCGCTGGGGTCATACGCGGCAGGAAAACGCGGTCGAGGCGCTGAAGCAGATCATCGACGCGCAGGGCAGCGTCGCCGGCGTCGTGATGTCCCGGGTCGTCGCCAAGCAGTATCGGCAGTACGGCTACCTGGCCCCCTTCTACGAGTCCGCGCGGTCGGCCCGCGCGACCCTCACCTCATGACGCCCGCCTCCGACGTACTGTTCGTATCGCGCTATTTTTGGCCCGAGCTCATCGGATCGGCCCCGTTCAGCACCGACATCGCCGAATGGCTGACCCGACATGGCCGACGCACGACGGTGGTGAGCGGCTTGCCGCATTATCCGGAACCGGCAGTGTTTCCGGCCTATCGCGACGGAAAATGCCGGCGCGAGATCGTGGGCGGCAGCACCATCGAGCGGCTCTCTGTCGGTGCGCCGAAAGGCGGCGGCGCCCGTGCGCGCATCGCCAACGAGGCCGAGTTCCTGCTGCGAGGTCTCGCCGCCCTGACGACCGGCCGCATAGATCGCCACTCCATCGTGTTGGCGCTCTGCCCCTCAATCCTCTCCGTCGCTCTCGGTGTCGCCGCCAAGCGACGCAACGGCGTCTGCGTCGCGGTGGTGCACGATATCCAGTCGGGCCTCGCCGAGAAGCTGGGGATGACCGGAGGTGGCGGCCTCGCGCGCCTGATGCGGGCGTGCGAACGGCTCGTTCTCAATCGCACCGATCTCGTCGTGGTCCTCTCTACCGAGATGAAAGATCAGCTTCGCGGCATTGGTGTCACCGTGCCGATCGAAGTCGTACCGCTCTGGGTCGATACAGATCAGATCAAGGTCGTGGAACCCGTCTCGCGCAGCTCGCTGAAGGTTCTCTACAGCGGCAATCTCGGCCGCAAGCAGGGGTTGGGCCAGATCGTCGATCTGGCCGCCGAGCTCGCCGTCAGCCGGCCCGACATCGAGATCATTCTTCGCGGCAATGGCAGCCAGGGCCAGGAACTGGCCGCCGAGATTCGGCGCAGGCACCTTCCGAACGTGCGTCTTACCGAGCTGCAACCCAACGAAGCCCTGGGGCCTGCCCTGGCGGCGGGCGACATCCATCTCGTGCCGCAGAATCCAGAGGCGGCGGCATTCGCCGTGCCGTCCAAGGTCTTCAACATCATGGCCGTCGGCCGCCCCTTTGTCGCGACGGCGCTGCCCGGGAGCGTGCTTTGGGAATTGCAGCGCGAGAGCGGCGCTTTCCTTTGCGTGCCGCCCGACGAGCCACTGGGCTTCGCCGAGGCCGTGCTGCGTTTGGCAGACGACGCCTGGTTGCGCCGCGAGCTCGGCCGCCGTGGCCGTGAGTTCGTCGAATTAAACTACGCCAAGCCCCGCGTTCTGGGTGCCTTCATGAGCCGCCTCGATGCTCTCACCGCACATCGGTGAGGCTGCGCAGCGTCGCGTTCTGGTCTTCGAGCCGGACGCTGAAGGTCATTCGCAGGAATGGCTGCAGCATCTGATCGAATTTGCGGCCGCCGACCGCAGCCGTCCGGCAATCTCCGTGGCAGCGCCCGAGAGGTTGTGCCTGGCACTCGCGCGATCGCTGCCCGCTGACGTGATGGGCAGAGTGGAGCTGAGGTCGCTCTCGCTTAAGGAACTTCGTTGGTGCACCGACCGGCGGCTCACGCTTGCAGCCCTTGCCCGCTGGTGGACGATGCGGAAGCACCTACGTCTGAGCGGTGCGGATAGCGGCTTCTTTCTTTCGCTCGACCTGCTTGCACTGCCACTGGCATTCGGCCTCGGTGCCCAGGGCAAGACCTTGTCGGGCATCCTGTTTCGGCCCTCCGTGCACTATGGCAGCTTCGACGGACATCGTACGCACGGCCGCGAACGTTTGCGCGACGTACGCAAGGACCTGCTCTATCGATTGATGCTGCGCAATCCCGCGCTCGGGCGGGTATTGTCGCTCGATCCGTTCTTTCCCGCCCATGCCGGCAAGCATTACGCCAATGGCTGCAAGGTCGAGCATCTGCCGGATCCGGCGCATCCCGAAACCGGCACGGCCTCCGCGGGAAATGACAACGGCCCGAAAGCCAGCGGCCGCACCACCTTCCTGCTGTTCGGCTATCTGACTGAACGCAAGGGACCTCTGGTCGTTCTTGACGCTCTCGCCCGCCTCGCCCCTTCGACCGTGGCGAAGATCGGCGTCGTGCTGGCAGGTCGCGTCGATCCGGCGCTGCGCGGCCGCCTCGACGAACGATGCGCGCGCCTCGCCGCTCTTCACCCGCACCTTCAGCTCAGCATCGAGGATCGCCGCCTCGATCAAGCCGAGCTCGAAAACCTGGTCCGTCGCAGCGATGTCGTGCTGGCTCCCTATCAACGCTTTGTCGGTTCGAGCGGCGTGCTGCTCTGGGCGGCGCGCGCGGGCAAGCCTGTGCTGGCGCAGGCGTATGGCCTCGTCGGGCATCTGACACGCCAACATCGTCTGGGGCTCTCCGTCGATTCTTCCGATCCCGCTGCTGTCGCCGCGGCGATCACACAAATGGCACAGCTCGGGCCGTCGTCGTTCGTCGATCTCTCTGCGGCACGAGCCTTCGCCGCCTCGCAAACACCACAGCGTTTTGCCGCGGCAGTGCTTGCCGCCTGAGGATTGAAGCGGCCCCAGCTTGATCACAACACCGGCGCGAGCCGATGTAGAGAATCATCCCAATATCGTCGAGACCCGCCCCGCACGGAGCCTCTGATGAATTCTCGCGACAAGTCGCAATCGGCAGCAATTCCGATGGCGCAATCTCTTCCTCTTCCCGGCGATGCTGTCGCCGAGGTCGTCAACGCGCCTGCACCGCTGCTCGGCGCCGGTGGCCGCACGATCTCCGAAGCGATCGTGACGCGCCTCGTGGCGACGTTCGACGGTGCCTGCATTCTCGGAACCGGATTCGCCGCGATGCATTGGCGCAGCGCGGCCATCGATTGGCATCTCGAAGCGTTGGTCGTGCTGCTCGGCACCGTGCTCGGCCTCAACCTTCTGCATCTCGCGGGTGCGCATCGCTTCGCGCAATTCTCTCATCTCGACAGCGCCTTGGGGCGCATGCTCTTCGGTTGGCTGAGCACACTCGCCGTGCTGTTCCTGGCCGCTCTGCTCATCGAGCCCATCAGCGCAGCCGACGGCTCGTGGATCGCAGCGTGGTTCACCGGCAGCGTCATCCTGCTGGGCCTAGGCCGTGTTGCATTACGCCGGCTGATGCAGCGCTGGGCCGACGAAGGCCGGTTGGGCGAGCGCATTGCCATTGTCGGTGCGGGGCCGATCGCCCAGCATCTCTTGCGCAGCCTGAACGGCGTATCGGCAACGTCGAACCTGCGCATCGTCGGTGTTTACGACGATGAGGCCGAGACGCTGCCGCGTCGCTGCATGGGGCACGACATTCTCGGTCGTGTCGACGATCTGGTCAGCGACGTGCGTCGCTACGGCATCGACACGGTGATCGTCGCACTGCCCCTCGGCGCCGATCACCAGCTCGTCGAAACGCTGAACAAGCTTGCTCTCACGCCAGTCGATGTCCGGCTCTGCCCGGACGCCTTCGGCCTGCAGCTTGGCACCGTTTCCGTAAGCCATATCGGCGGCTACACGTTCCTCAACGCCATCGACCGCCCCCTGCGCGACTGGCGATGGATCGCCAAGAGCATCGAGGACCGGCTGGTCGCGGCCGGCATCGTCACCCTGATTTCGCCGCTTCTGCTGGCCATCGCCGTCCTGATCAAGCTCGACAGCCCGGGGCCGGTGTTCTTCCGCCAGAAGCGCTACGGCTTCAACAACCAGCTGATCGAGGTGTGGAAGTTCCGCACCATGTACCACGAGCAGAGCGACGCGAATGCCGAACAGCTTACGAGGCGCGGCGACCCTCGCATCACCCGCTTCGGTGCCTTCCTGCGCCGTACGAGCCTCGATGAGCTTCCGCAATTCCTGAACGTGCTACGCGGCGACATGTCGGTCGTCGGTCCGCGTCCGCACGCTACGGCCGCGAAGGCCGGCACCCTTCTCTATCAGGAGGCGGTGAAATACTACGACGCACGTCATCGCGTGAAACCGGGCATCACCGGCTGGGCCCAGGTCAATGGATGGCGGGGAGAGACCGACACCGTCGAACAAATACGAAAGCGTGTCGAGCATGACCTCTATTACATCGAGCATTGGTCGATCGGCTTCGACCTCAAAATCATCCTCCGCACCGCGTTCGGCGGCTTCACTGGCCGCAACGCCTTCTGAGGAGCGCCTGGGGCGGCCGCCGCGCTGCCTATGGCTGACGCTCGCGGACCCCGAACCGCGTCACAACGGCCAGTTCGTCTATTCCGGCGGACTGATCGACGCGATGCGCTCCGCCGGCAGCGAGGTCGAGGTTCTGGGGCTGCGTCGCGCCGAGTCGCACAAAGGCAACGGTTGGCGGGAGGATCATGTCGTCTGGTGGCTGGCGGACGACACGCCTCATTCGCATTGGGGAAGCCTCGCCTCGGCATTGCCGCATATTGCCTATCGCTGCCGTACCTCGGGCATGCGACGCACCCTCGACGAGCTTCTGCACTATGGGGAATGGGACGGCGTCGTCTTCGACGGAATCTCCGTCGGCTGGGCGCTGCCGCGAGTGCTCGACTACTATGCCGGCCGCCCCAACAGGCCGCGGCTGATCTATGTCTCTCACAACCACGAAGAAAGCGTGCGGGCCCAGATCGCCGAGAGCCAGCCACTGTTCCTGAAGCGGCAGGCCGTCCGCCTCGACGCCCTCAAAGTATCATGGCTGGAGCGTGACCTGGTCGATGCGGTCGATTTCGTAACCGCCATCACGCCGGAGGACCTCTCGCTCTATCGCCGCAGGCGCTGCGACAAGCCGATGGGCGTCGTGACACCGGGCTACTGCGGCCGGCGAATCGAGAAGCGGCGCCTCTCGGAGGACCTTCCGCGTCGCGCCGTCATCGTCGGCAGCTACGACTGGATCGCCAAGCGCATGAACCTGGCCGAATTCGTCGACATTGCCGATCCGATGTTCACCGAGGCGGAGGCTGAACTGCAGGCCGTCGGCAGCGCCGAAGAAACCTTCCTGAGCCAGCTTCGCCAGCGGGTAAACGCCACCGAGTTCACCGGCACGGTTCCCGAGATCGGCCCCTTTCTCGACCAGGCCCGCATCGCCATCGTGCCCGAGCGCAACGGCGGCGGCTTCAAACTCAAGGTTCTGGAGTACGTGTTCAACCGCGTGCCGGTGTTCGCGCTGACCGGCTCCTTCGCCGGTGTTCCGCTGCGTCACAACGACAGTGTCATGCTGTTTCCCGACCATGCGGCCCTCGCGCACGGCGTGCTCGAAGCGATCGACGACCTCGATCTGCTGAACCGGCTCCAGGAGCGCGCCTTCGCCGCCTGTCGCGATCAGTTCGACTGGTCGAGCCGAGGCCGCCAGATCCTGTCGGCAATCACCGAGCCATGACGGCGGCGGCGACATATTTCGACGCCTCCGACCGGCGCCTGACCGCCTTCGACCTGGCGCTGATCGCCCTCTTTCTGCTGGGGCTCTACCTCGGCGTCTCGCTTCAGATCACGTCGAAGATCCCGCTGACCTGCGCCCCGTCGGGCTTTGCCGGGCTGATCCTGCTATGGCGCCGTCGTGACGACATGCAGCCGCGCCATCTCGCCGGCCTTCTCGGCGTCATTGCGCTCTACCTCGTCTGGATCCTGATAGCGACCGACCTTGCCTTCCTCAGCAAGCGATTCACCGGGCTCGTGCAGCTCACCTACGGGCTGGTGATCGGATACGGCCTGTTCCTGACCTTGCTGCGCGCCGAACGGCGGCAGCTCGCCAACATCCTGCTAGGCTTCTGCTTGTTCATCATCGTCGGTTGCATTCTGGAGAGCCATACAGGCCTGCGCGCCATCAGCGACAAGGTACGCGAGAAGATCTACGACTCCGGTGTCGTCTACGACGCCGATCTCCGCGACCAGCTTCTCTACGGGCGCATCAGGCCGAAGCTCTTCACCTCCGAGCCGTCGGCCGTGACCTTCGCCTATACGCATTATTGTTCGATCTGGCTGGTGGTCAGCCCCTGGCGTTGGAAGCTTCTGATCTATCTCGGTTTGGTCGGCCTCGCGATGATCGTGCTGCCGGGGCCGACCCTGGTCCTGATGCTGTTGCTGATGATCCCCTATCTCGTCCTGCTCTCGGGCGCGAACAGCCGGCGCTCGACGACCCGGCTCATCGGCATGATCGCACTTTCCGTCGTGGTGCTGGGCATTACCGTGGTCGTCGGACAGACCCTGTTTGCAGCCCGGCTGGCCGAACTGTCGCGCGGCGAGGATGCAAGTTTCTTCTATCGCTTCACCGGCCCCATGCTGGTTGCGTTCGACATCTTCCGCCATTTCCCGATAGCCGGCGCAGGCCTTACCGGCGAGCCTTTCATCACCGACAACGTGATGAACGTCTACATGAACTCGCCTTCCTTCCAGTCCGCCTGGCGCATCAGTCGCATCGGCGACGTGCTGACCAACTACTTCTGGCTGCACTGGATCTATCTCGGTCTGGTGGGAGGCGTGGTCATGTTCGCGGCCCTGTCCGTCTGGCTGCGGATGCTGGGCGTGCCGAGCATTCTCTACTGCTGGGCTGTGTGGTTGATCCTGGGACAGGCATCGGGCTCCTATGTTGGCCCGAAGACCTGGGCCGTGCTGCTGATTGCCGCCGGCACCTCGATCCTCAGCGTTCGCACCGTTCGCGAGCGACACGACCCGGCCCACTGGCAATCCGTCGTTCCAACAAGATTTGCAACATGAACCCGATCGACGACATCAGTGCCGCGGACTGACGGGCATTGGCGCCGATCTCACTCGCGGCGACGGTGACCGCGGCACAGCGGCCCTAACAGCGCGTCGCGCGAAGGCCACAGCGTCAAGACAAATGTAGCGAGTATCGCCTCTGGGTCGATCGCAGGGGACCTAGGGCTCAAGAACGGCGCGCCGACGTCGGACGAAGATGGCAGCGCGGTGAACGCCCGAACGTATCTCGCGCCGCGTTTCCGGCCAGAGCAGCAAGACCAGCAAGATGACGGTCGAGGCGGCCGCACCGACGGCCGCGACGGATTCGACCGATAAGTTGCGCGGCACACAGGCTCTCACCAAGGCCACCGTCATTGCCGCAACAATGGCGGCCGACGCCGGCGGCGCGATCGCGCGCCAGACGTCGATGTTGCGGACTGGACCGTGCCGGGTGGCGAGCCAGAACGAGAGCGGCGTGCGCAGCGCCAGCCCCGTGACTGCCAAGGCGGCGGCGACGCCCACACCTCCCCAGGGCAGGCCGGCTCCAATTGCCAGCAGGCAAATTCCCGCGTCGATCAGCGTCGCCCGCAGCAGCTCCACCGTTCGGCCCTGCGTCAGGTAGAGCAGGCCCATCGTCAGCAGCACCGGCAGGAAGATCGCCGACACGCTGAACAGAGCGGCAAGCGGCACCGCGGCCGTCCATGACGGGCCGAACAGGATCTCCACCATCCAGTCGGCCGTCAATGCGACGACCGCAAAGACCGGCATGGTGAGCAGACCGAGCTTCTGCACGATCTGCCGGAACATGGCGCGGTAGCGCTCCGGCTGATCGACGAGCCGGCTCAGCGCCGGCATTCCGGCAGCATAGACCGGCGCGTTAATGGTGTTCACCGGCAGAAGCAGGAGTCGCGTCGTGCGCTCGTAAAGGCCCAGCGCCGCCGGTCCCCACAGCCAGCCGATCATGATCTGGTCGAAGCTGCGCGCCGTCGCCGAGGCGAGGCCGCTTGCGGTCACAGATATTCCAAAACGCAGCAGGCCACCCAGTTCGGGGGCCGCAGCCGGTCGGGACGGCCGCCAGCGGCAGACGACCCAGCTTCCGATCATGAGGATGCCTGGCGTGATCAGCCGCTGGGCGACCAGCGCCCAGTAGCCTTCGCCCGCCAGAGCAAGGCCGATGGCCGCGACATAACCTGCGTAGTCGGCCATGGTCTCCAGGCCGGCGATGGCCGCAAACCGCATTTGGCGACGCAGCAAGGCCCAGTGCTGGACCGTGAGGCCACTCATCGCAAAGCCGAGGGCCAGCCAACGGGCCACCGAGGTGAGTTCCGGTTGTCCATAGAATGCCGCCAGCAACGGCGCTGCCAGAACTAGAGCGAGCGCCAGCAAGGTTCCGGCCGCGGCATTGATCCAGAACAGCGCCGAGACCTGCGCCTGCGTGAGGTCGGTCTTCTGGATGGTGGCTGCGGAGAGACCGAGCTCCTTCAGAAGGTCGAGCACCAACCCGACCGCCGCCACCATCGCCAAAAGGCCGAAAGCCGACGGCGGCAAAAGGCGCGCCAGCACGACGAGCGTGGCGAGTTGCCCCAGCACGCGCACGCCCTGCGCGCCCATGAGCAAAGCGCCACCGCGCCGTGACCGTCGACTTAGGTCAGCATCGAGATGACCAGTCGCGAGCTCCGCCTCAGGCGACGGCGCGGCGTTTCTCGGAAGCGACATTGTCGACGTACCAGCGGTAGGTCTCCTCGAGACCCGCCTGCAGGGGCGTACGCGCCCGCCAGCCGAGCGAGGCGGCCAAAGAAGTATCGATCATCTTGCGCGGCGTGCCATCCGGCCGTGACGTATCGAAGCGGATTCCGCCCTTGTAGCCGACGACCTTGCAGATCAGTTCGACGAGATCGCGGATCGGCACATCCGAGCCCTGGCCGAGATTGACGATCCCCTCGTCGGAGAAGTGCTGCATCAGATAGACCATGCCGTCGGCGGCATCGTCGACGAACAGGAACTCGCGCCGGACGGCTCCCGTCCCCCAAACCTCCATGGTCGGCGCCTGGGTAAGCTTGGCCTGATGTGCCTTCACGATCAGAGCCGGCACGACGTGACTCTGCATCAGGTCGAAGTTGTCGCCCGGACCATAGAGATTGGTCGGCATGACCGAGATGAAGTCGCAGCCGTACTGCCGCCGGTAGGCCTGGCCGAGCTTGATGCCGGCGATCTTGGCGACGGCGTACCATTGGTTCGTCGGCTCCAGCGCGCCAGTGAGCAGAGCCGCTTCCGGGATCGGCTGCGGCGCCAGACGCGGGTAGATGCAGGACGAGCCCAGCAGCATCAGCTTCTCGACGCCGACGCGGCGTGAAGCCTCGACGACATTGGTCTGGATCATCAGATTGTCGTAGATGAACTCGGCCGGCCGCGTATCGTTGGCGTAGATTCCGCCGACCCGTGCCGCCGCCAGGAATACCGCCTGCGGCTTGGCCTCGCGCATCCAGCGCTCGACCTGATCGGGGTGCCGCAAATCCACGGACTCGCGCGGCGCCACGACGATCTCGCAGCCCTCGCTCTGCAGGCGGCGCACCAACGCGCCGCCCACCAGGCCGCGATGGCCTGCGACCCAGACTCGCTTATTGCGCAGCGTGTAGCGTGGGGTACTGGGCATAACGCTCTCCCATTCCTTTCAGGATGACACGGTCGGCCTCGACCATTTCGGCCACGAGTTGCGGGAAGCTGGTACGATGGCGCCAGCCGAGCTTGGTAAGGGCCTTCGCCGGATCGCCGAGGAGCAGATCGACTTCGGTCGGCCGGCGATAGGCCGGATCGAGCGCAACCAGCACGTTGCCGGTGCGCCGGCAGTAGCCCTGCTCCTCGTCGCCCGTCCCCTGCCACTCGATGGGCCGGCCGATCTGGCCGAACGCCAGCTCGACGAACTCACGTACCGTATGGGTCTCGCCGGTCGCCAGCACGTAGTCGTCGGCCTCCTCCTGCTGGAGGATGCGCCACATGCCCTCGACATAGTCGCGGGCGTGACCCCAGTCGCGCTTGGCGTCGAGGTTGCCGAGATAAAGGCGGTCCTGATAGCCGCGCTCGATGGCCGCGACGGCGCGCGTGATCTTGCGGGTCACGAAGGTTTCGCCGCGGATCGGCGATTCGTGATTGAACAGGATCCCGTTCGACGCGTGCATGCCATAGGCCTCGCGGTAGTTCACCGTGATCCAGTAGGCGTAGAGCTTTGCCACGGCATAGGGACTGCGCGGATAGAACGGCGTCAGCTCGCGCTGCGGCGTCTCACGCACCTTGCCGAACAGTTCGGACGTCGAGGCCTGGTAGAAGCGCACGTGATCCTGCATCTCCAGAATGCGAATCGCCTCGAGCATGCGCAGCGTTCCGAGGGCGTCGGTGTTGGCCGTGTATTCCGGCGTCTCGAAGCTCACCTGCACGTGGCTCTGTGCCGCCAGGTTGTAGACCTCGGTCGGCTTGATCTCGTTCAGCAACCGTAAAAGGTTGGTCGAATCAGTCATGTCCCCGTAATGCAGGAACAGACGAACGTCGCTATCGTGGCGGTCGCGGTAGAGATAGTCGATGCGTTCGGTGTTGAGCGACGAGGAGCGGCGCTTGATGCCGTGCACCACATAGCCCTGCCCCAATAGGAAGTCGGCGAGGTAGGCGCCGTCCTGCCCGGTGATTCCGGTGATGAGGGCGATTTTGTCCTTCGACATGCTGGCGACCTTCCGTTCAAGAGAAGACGATTTGTTCGGCGACGCGGTCCCAGGAATAGGAACCGATGACGTGGCGCTGGGCGGCGGAGGCCATGCTTTCCAACCGTCGGGGTTCGGAGAGCGCGCTCAATATGGCCTCGGCGAGGGCTGCGGGTTCGGCGCGATCGACCAGGAAGCCGTGACGGCCGCCGTCGACCAGTTCGGGCAGGCCGTTGCGATAGAGCCCCATCACCGGCGTGCGCGAGACCATGGCCTCCAGATAGACCTGCCCCCAGGGGTCGTTGAGCATCGGCTGCACGAGCAGCGTCGATTGACGATAGAGGTTCTGCAACTCCATCCACGGCAGATGCGCGCGCAGCTCGACTCCGGGCTGCCCGTCTAGGAACGCCCGGCTGCGCTCGTCGCCGACGATGGTGAGCTTGAGGTCCGGCCGATGGCGGCGCGCCTCGGCAAAAGCCTGCAGCAACAGCGTGCCGCCTTTGGCCTGGAAGAGATGCTTCGCAACGAACAGGAGCGCCGGACGAGAAAAGTCCTTCGGCCCGAACCAGGGTTCGATCGCCCCCATGCCCGACCCGACAGCCGTCACGCGATCGGCCGGCAGGCCGTAGTGGGCGATCAGATTGTCCCGGACATAGGCGCCGAATGTGAAGATATGGCTGAGACCGGCCAAGGCCTCGCGCTCCGTCGCCTCGAAAGCCTCAAGGGCCTTGCCGGTGAAGCGGCTCGCATGGACGTGATGGCGACGCGCCAGCGCCCAACTATGGTCGCAGTAGAGATAATGCCGCGTGCCACGAACGAGATCGCAGGCAGGCAGGTCGAGCGTGCCTGTGTGCAGGACGTGGCGCACGCCGAGCGCATCGGCCTGACGCGCCACTTCATGTGCCATGCGGCGGCGCGCCCGCAGACTGCGCAGCACCTGCTCGCTCGAGATCGGCCGCCCATAGCCACTCAGCATGTCGCGCAACGCGACACCCAACTTGGCCATCTTGCCGAGCTTCGGATGAATGGCTTCGACGGTGACGCCCAGACGCTCCATTGCATTCGATACGTTCGCCGGCGCACCGGACCACGAACGCAGATCGCGCGGATTGCCGAAGACACAACTGACCGCCACGCGCTCGAAGCGCGGTGAACGATCGGCGAGATGCGTGTCGCAAGCATGAGTGACGGCGGTGTTCATGTACGTGTATCGAAACACCGCGCACGCCGTTGCGGCTAGTGATTAACCTGTGACTGTCCGGATGCGCTGCGCCCAACGACACAGATTGGTCACGCTCCAAACCCCGGCACTTCCCGGATACTCCACGCCGGAGGCGCAAGCATGCACGGATCGGTCGACATAGAGGATGAGAACGTCACCGTCGATCGCACGAGCGACAGCGTGAATCGCGTGCGCGCCATGAACGCCGACGGACGCGAGCTGCTATTCTTCTGCCCGGACGTAACGGATGCGAGCACCCTGAAGCGCGTGCAGCAATTCGCCGACCACGGCTATCGCGTTACCGTGTTCGGCTTTCGCCGCCATCGCTACAACAGCTCGTATCAGCCGACATGGCCACATGTGCCGCTCGGCCTCACCAGCGACGGCCGCTACGGGCAGCGTCTCGGCGCCTTGTTGCGCGCCATCCCCACCATCATCGCACATCGCCAGCAACTGAAGCGCGCGTCCGTCTACTATGCCCGCAACATCGACCAGCTGGTGCTGGCCATGCTCGCGCGTCTCATCTCCTTCTCTCGTGCGCCACTTACCTACGAAGTGCTCGACATCCCGCCGATCCTCATCCACGACGGATGGGCATCGCGGTTGATCCGCGCCGTCGAACGGCTGTGTCTGCGCAACACCCGGCTTCTGGTCTTGTCTTCACCGGGATTTCATCGCGCCTTCTACGACGCCATCCAGCGCTATCACGGCGAGTGGTTCCTGCTGGAGAACAAGCTGCACCCCTCGATCTCACGTCGAACCAACGCACCGTCGCACAACGACCGCGGCCAGCGCCCCTGGATCGTCGGCTACTTCGGCCTGATACGCGGCGAAGAAACTTTCGACCTCATGACGCGTCTCGCCGAGCGACTGCGGGGACGCGTCATCTTCAAATTCCGCGGCGTGCTGACGACAGTCGATCAGTCGCGTTTCGACGAAGCTCTCCGGCGTCACCCCAACATCGTCTATGGCGGGCCCTATCTGCCCCACCAGGATCTCGAGGACATGTACGACGAGGTCGACTTTGCCTGGGCACTCGACCTGGAGCACACCGACCACAATTCACGGTGGCTCATGCCTTGCCGCTTCTACGAGGCCGGCTACTTTGGCGTGCCCTGCCTCGCCGTACGGGGCTTCGAGGTCGGCTCGGTCCTCGAACAGCATGAGATCGGATGGACCTTCGACATGCCGCTGGAGGATTCGCTGGTGCGCTTCTTCGAGACGCTGACACCGGACGAGTACGACCGGGTCCGCGGCCGTCTCGGCGCATCGCCAAGCAGCATGTTCGTCGCCGGCGAAGATGTCCGGCAACTCTGCGGCAGGCTGGACTAGAAGCCCCCCTTTAGGAGGCGACGGCACGCCGATTGATCATCACGCAATCGAATTCGACCAGACGCAGCGCCGTATCGCGGCTCACCGCATACATGCCGGTGATATCGAAACCCAACCCATCGAGATGACGCAGTGTGTCCATGTAACCCGGCATTCCCTTGTAGATGCCGAGGACCGATGCCTCCGTCTGCAACGCCCTTACCGATTGCAGACTGTCGCCTGCACCGCGTAGCACCTCGATATCGAAGCCCTGAGTATCGAGCTTGAGATAGGGGCGTTCGAAGCCCAGCCGCTCCTGCAGGACCGGCAGCACGACGTCGAGCGTGCGCACCGTCACGGCTTCCTTGGCGCAAGGCACATTGAGTTCGGAGAATTCCTGCACCTGGCGATTATCGGGTTCGAGGAAGGAGCTGAACTGGTCCGATACCATCACGTTGATGGCCATCTGCTCGTCGCGCGCGCCCAGCGCGTAGCCCTCGATGTGCCAGGCGGCGTCGTCGCGGGCCCGCGCCTGCAGCAATTCGACATGACGCGCCACCGGCTCGAACGAGACAATGGTGCCTTCGTAGAACACACGATCGCGCAGGAAGTCCCGGTACTGCCCCACGTTGGCGCCGACATCGAGCACGCAGTCGATGTTCAAGCGAGTGAGCAGCTCACGCAGATGCAGAGCAAAGTCACGCTCACGCATCTCTCGCAACGGCACGATGTCGTATCCGAATGACCGGCTGACCTTGAGCACCGAATCCTTGACGATCTTGAGCATGACGATCTCCGGGCGGGCGAACGGGAAGGTGAACATTCGCCAAGCCCCTGCCGAACGACAGTGATCAATCAGTGGCCCGACTGTCAGCCTAACTCCTTGCATTTCCTCCAGATTGTCCGTGACCAGTCTGTGATCGCGACATCCTCACATTGAGTGCGATGTCAGGCCGGTCCATTTAACCACAGCGTATCGTATTGAGACTGTGGTGCGCTGATGGTTGAATGTTGTGCCTTGGCGGAGCGATGGAGACGGTATGACCACAATACGTGGCGCCGGAGCCCTTTGGGGGGCTGCCGCTTTGATATCGATCGGAGTAACCTGCGCAGAAGCGCAACAGTCTGCACCCGGCAGCCCCGGCTTGCCGCAGCAGCGCCTAGAGCGGCAGGACGAGCGCACCGTCTCTGCCCGCGAGGGCGCGAATTACGACCCCAAGGGCGTGCGGGTTGGCAGCTTCCTGCTGTTTCCCGCCCTCGAGCTGAACGAAGCCTTCAATGACAACGTCTTCGCTCAATCGGCGGACAGTGGTCCTACGGCGAGCTTCCTGCAGGTGATCAAGCCGACCGTCGAGCTGCGCTCGACCTGGTCGAGCCACATGCTGAACGTCTATGCCCGTGGCAACATTGGCTTCTACACGAGCGCGCCGACGCAGAACTATCAGGACGTCGCAGTAGGGACCGACGGCCGTATCGACATCCAGCGTAACTGGAATGTCTATGGCGGCTTCTCGTTCAATCGGAAACATGAGGATCCCGGTCTCCCCAATACCGTGAGCGGCCCCTCGAATGTAACGATCTACAATCAGTTGATCGGCAGCGCCGGCTACTACCAGAAGGTCAATCGCTTCAGCGGCCGCGCCGAGATCACCGTCGACAATTACACCTACTTCGACAACGGCCTCGGCACTGCCCAGGGCGTCGTACCCAACGCCGACCGCAATCGTACCGAGCTGCGCGAATCCCTTCGTTTCGGTTACGAGTTTCTCGACGGCTACGAATTCTGGGTGCGTGGCAGCCTGAACCAGCGCATGTACGTGACGCCGGTCGACGCTACGGGCTTCGCCCGCAACTCCAGCGGCTGGGACCTGGTCGGCGGCATCACCCTCAACCTTGGCGGCCTTATTTCGGCCGAAGCCTTCGCCGGCTATCTGCAGCAGAACTACGTGAACCAGGGCACCGCGCCATTTCAGGGGCCGATGTTCGGCCTGCTGGCGCACTGGAATCCCGTGAAGGAACTCTGGATACGGCCCTATGTCCGGCGCACGGTGAACGAATCTGCTATCGTTGGCGAATCGGGTTATCTCAATACGTCGATGGGCTTCAATACGAGCTACGAGCTGCGACCCAATATCCAGCTCGGCGCCCTGGCGGACTACACCATTGCCGACTATCAGAGCTTCTCGTCGACCAACTCGCGTTATGACCAGTACATCACCTTAGGCGCCAGCGTCATGTACACGCCCGTGCGCCAGTTCTTCATCGGACCGAGCTATCAATACATCTACCGGACTTCGAACCAGTCCGGTCTGGGCTATTCCCAGAACCTCATCTTGCTTCGCCTCGGTGCGCGTCTGTAGCAGCAGCTCAGCTTTAACGATTGGATTGTGTAACGTGTTCGAGCCCCCTATTCCCGGCCCGGTCCTGGTGACCGGCGGCGCCGGCTATATCGGTAGTCACGTCTGCAAGGCATTGGCCGAAGCTGGTGTGGAACCGATATGCCTCGACACCCTCGAAAAAGGCCACGACTGGGCCGTGCGCTGGGGACCGCTCGAACGTGGCGATATCGGCGACGGCCGCTTCGTCGAGGATGTCTTCGTCCGTCACAAGCCGCGCGTGGTGATCCATCTCGCGGGCTACATTGAGGTCGGCGAGTCGGTATCGCAGCCTCAGCGCTACCTGCACAACAATGCCGGCAAGAGCCATGTGCTGATCGGTGCCGCCGTGCGCCACAGCGTAGAAGCCTTCGTCTTCTCCAGCACCTGCGCCGTCTACGGCTTGCCTCAAACCGACGCACTGGAAGAGTCCCACCGCCTCGCGCCGATCAACCCCTATGCCTCGTCTAAGGCGAGTGTCGAACGCGCGCTGGCTGCTGCCGCCTGGCGCGGCCTGCGTGCCGCTTCGTTGCGCTACTTCAATGCCTCCGGCGCCGACGCCAGCGGCTTGATCGGCGAGGCACACAATCCCGAAACGCACCTCATTCCGCTCGCGATCGACGCGGCGCTGGGGTTGCGGCCCTGCCTCGTCGTGCACGGCTCGGACTATCCGACCGAGGATGGATCGTGCGTGCGCGACTATGTGCACGTGACCGACCTGGCCGATGCCCATTTGCGCGCCGTACGCTGGTTGTTGCTTCAGGGCAAGTCGGGTCGGCACGACGCCTTCAATCTCGGCTCCGGCATCGGGTATAGCGTCAAGCAGGTAGTCGATTGCGTCGGCAAGCTCGCCGGCCAACCCGTGCCCCACGTGTTCGGCGCCCGTCGGCCGGGTGATTCGCCGCGCCTCGTCGGCGCCATCTCCAAGGCGCAGGAACAACTTGGCTGGATCCCCCAGCGCGGCCTCGAAACGCAGATCGAGGATGCTTTGCGCTGGCGCCGTGCATTGATGCGCTGAGCGCCCGCTCGGCGATCCAAGGCTTCGACTGGCGGCATTCGGCGCGATTTTGTCTTTTTACGACGGATCGAACGTGGGAAACGAGGGTTTCACCAGCCCGCAGGTCAAAATGAGCGCCGTCAAAGCCGCCAAACGAATCAGCACGCCACAGATCCGGGCCCGCAAGGGCCAGGAGCCCATCGTCTGCCTCACGGCCTATACGACCGAGATGGCCCGCCGGCTCGACCCTCATGTCGACCTGCTGCTGGTCGGCGATTCGCTCGGTATGGTGATCTACGGTTTCGACAGCACCCTGCCGGTCACCCTCGACATGATGATCGCCCATGGTGCCGCCGTAGTGCGCGGTGCTTCGCGCGCCTGCGTGATCGTCGACCTGCCGTTCGGCAGCTATCAGGCGAGCCCGGAGCAGGCTTTCCACAGTGCGGCGCGCGTGATGGCCGAAACCGGCGCCAGCGGCGTGAAGATCGAAGGCGGTGAAGCGCTCGCCGAAACGGTGCGGTTCCTGACCCAGCGTGGCGTGCCGGTCTGTGCCCATGTCGGCTTGATGCCGCAGGCCGTGAACGTGGCCGGTGGATTCAAGGCCACCGGGCGATCCGACGAGGAGGCCCGGCAGATTACCCACGATGCCGAGGCGATGGCCGAGGCCGGCGCTTTCGCCATCGTCCTTGAGGGCACGCTGGAGCCCGTGGCCAGGGCCATTACCGAGACGCTGCCGATCCCCACGATCGGCATCGGCGCCTCGCCGGCCTGCGATGGCCAGGTCCTGGTTATCGACGACGTCCTGGGTCTGTACAGCGAGTTCACGCCGAAATTCGTGAAGCGCTATGCCGAGATCGGAAATCAGATCTCCGAAGCGGCCGCCAGCTATGCAGCCGATGTGCGGGCCCGTCGATTTCCCGCGATGGAGCATTGCTTCCTGCCCAAATCCGGTGGTCAATCACGCTCATAAGAAACGGGCGAGAGCCGACCAGGGCGGAAAAGAGCGGGAATGGACAGCTTTGACTATGTGATCATAGGCGCCGGCTCCGCCGGCAGCGTATTGGCGAGCCGCTTGAGCGAGGATCCGAACGTCACGGTTTGCGTCCTCGAAGCCGGCCCCCGGGATTGGCATCCCTTCATCCATATCCCGGCCGGCTTCATGTACACGCTGGTCGACCCCAAGGTGAACTGGCTCTACAAGTCCGAACCGAGCGAATGGACCGGCGGCCGCGCCATCTCCGCGCCTCGTGGCAAGACCCTGGGCGGCTCAAGTTCGATCAATGGCCACATCTACAATCGCGGCCAGCGCCTGGACTTCGACGGCTGGGCCCAACGCGGCAATCGCGGCTGGGGCTACGCCGACGTTCTCCCCTATTTCCGCCGCAGCGAACGGCGTATGGGCGAGGCCGATGCCGCCTTCCGTGGCAACGACGGCAATCTACCGATCACCGATCTCGAATGGCGCGACCCCCTGTGCGAGGCCTTCATCGAAGGCGCGGTCGAAATGGGGATCCCGCGCAACCGCGATTACAACGGCACGACGCAGGCGGGCGTCAGCTACGTGCAGCGCATCGTGAACAATGGCCGCCGCGTCAGCGCCGCCCGCGGATTTCTCCATCCCGCGATGAAGCGGCGCAATCTCACGGTGCGCACCAAAGCGCACGCCACCTCGATCCTGCTCGACGGCAAGCGCGCTGTCGGCGTTCGCTATCTGAAAGGCGGCCGCGGCGGTGCGCCGGTCGAGATACGGGCGAACAAGGAAGTCGTCCTGTCGGGCGGGACGATAAATTCCCCGCAGCTCCTGCAGCTTTCGGGCATCGGTCCGGCATCTCTGTTGCGGTCCCTGGGGATCGACGTGAAGCACGAACTGGCCGGCGTCGGCGAGAATCTGCGCGACCACTATGCGCCGCGCTTCGTCGCACGTGTCAAGAATGCCATCAGCATCAACGAGCGCTCCAAGGGCCTGCGACTGGTCGGCGAAGTGCTGAAATACGCCGCGACACGTCGTGGCATCCTCTCGCTCAACCCGACCTTGATCTACGTCTTCTGGAAGTCCGACGAGCGGGTCGACAACTACGACCTGCAACTCACCTTCACGCCGGCGAGCTACAAGGAAGGCGTGCAGTCGACCCTCGACGACTTTCCCGGCATGACCATCGCGTCCTGGCAGCAGCGCCCCGACAGCATCGGCTTTGTTCGGGCCCGGTCGGCCGATCCGTTCGAGCACCCCATCATCCAGCCGAACTATCTGGGAGCGGAAAGCGACCGCCAGGTGCTGCTGGCCGGCATGAAGCTGGCACGCCGCCTGCTGGGCTCCCGGCCGCTCAGCAAATATTACGATCGCGAGGAGTTCCCCGGCCCGCAGGCCCAGTCGGACGAGGAATTGATGGCGGCCGCCAAGGAACGCGGCACCACGACCTTCCATCTCATGGGCACCTGCCGCATGGCGCCGGACAGCGATCCCACGGCCGTCGTCGACGATCAACTGCGGGTGCGCGGCCTCGACGGGCTGCGTGTGGTCGATGCCTCGATCATGCCGACCATGCCGTCGGCCAACCTCAACGCGTCGGTGCTGATGATCGCCGAGAAGGCCGCCGACATGATCCGCGGTAAGCCGGCCCTCGACGCCGTGCTTCTGAAAGACTGATGGCCGACGCCAGCACCGAACCTGCGATCGACACGATCTCCGCGCTGGTGCCGGCGACGTTGCGTGCACTGCATGCGATCGAGTTCGCGGGCCGCCACCTCTCGCCGACCTCCCTGCCGCGGATCATCGACGCCCTTGCCGGCCGCAACGACGACCTCGCCCCGGCTCTCGCCGCATCGCGCGCACTGGAATGGCCCAGCCGGCTCGCGCCCGTGCGCGATCATCTTGAACGTGCCGGCGAAGCCGCAGCCGATGCCCTGGCCGGCATACAGGCAGCCCCCGATGCATCGCAGCCGATTGTCGCGGCCTACCGCAGCCTGCGCGGCTATGCGCGGGCCTGCGAAGCGCTCTATCCGATGGCGGTGCATCTGCAGCCGATCAGCCATTTCTTTCTCGAACAGCCTGCACGCGCCGACACTGCACTAGTAGACCGCCTGGGCGCCGCCGATCCGACGCGCGAAGGCGTGGGCTTCATGCATATCGGCGGCCCGGCTGGGACGCGCGGCGCCTTCTCGCTCTATGTGCCTGAATACTACGATTCGACCCGTAGCTGGCCGCTCGTCGTGGCCTTGCATGGCGGCAGCGGCAATGGCGGCGCCTTCCTCTGGAGTTGGCTGCGAGAGGCGCGCACGCGCGGCTTCATCCTGATTGCCCCGACGGCGGCCGGCTCGACCTGGTCGCTGATGGAGCCCGAAGTCGACGGCCCGCGCATCGACCGCATGGTCGAGGATGTTGCCAACGAATGGAATATCGACACCTCGCACAAGCTGCTGACCGGCATGAGTGACGGCGGCACTTTCAGCTACGTGCTGGGTCTACGCGAAGGTTGCCGGTTCACACACCTCGCCCCCATCGCCGCGAGCTTTCATCCCCTGCTGATGACGTTTGCGGATGCGACGCGCCTCAAGGGTCTGCCGATCCATATCGTGCACGGTGCACAGGACTGGATGTTTCCACCGGAAATGGCGCAGGGAGCTGAACGCACCTTGAAAGAGGCTGGGGCGGCGGTGGTGTATCGCGAGATCGTCGACCTTTCCCACACTTATCCGCGCGACGAGAATGCGCGGATCCTCGACTGGTTCCTGGCCGAGAGAACCTAAGACCGTGGCGAGTCGTCGGCACCGATCGGGGCGGAGACGCCGGTCCGGGACGGCGGCGCCGTCTGGCCGGAAAGTCGCAGCGTGCGCTCCAGCAGAAGCTCGTAGATCGGCCGCCCACCCAACGCCTGCGCCGTGGCATTGGAGGTCATGCAGGTCACGATCAGCGGCAAGATGAGCGCATAGCCACCCGTCAGCTCCGCCGCCAACACGACACCAACCAGCGGCGCGCGGACAGTCGCGGCGAACAAACCGCCCATGGCCGCAATGGCGAAGGCCGCACTGGTAAGCGGCGGCGTCGGCAATGTGGCTTCCACCAGCAGACCAATGATCAGGCCCAGCGCCGTCGCAAGAGTGAGCATCGGCGAGAAGATGCCGCCCGGCACACCCACCGGATAGCTCACCATTGCACCGATGAATCGGAGGACGACGAGCACAGCCAGGGTTGCCAGCGGCAGATGGCCGGTGACCAGTCCGGGGATCAGCAACTCCCCGCCGCCGACCGCCTGCGGCAGGATGAGCGCGAGCGCCCCCACCACGGCGCCGACGACCAGCGCCGGCACGAACGGCACCTTGCGGAAGGTCTTTGCCGTCCAGTCCAGCATGAAGAGGATGGTTTGATTGAACAGCAGGCCTACGCCCCCCAACAGCACCCCGAGCGCGAGGAAGGCCGGCAGCATGGACAGGGGCATCTCGGCACTGTCGAGCTTCAGCTGAGGCGCCGTTCCTCCGACCAGTTCCATCGCGACGGCACTCGACACCGATGCGATAATCACGGCGGTGTAGGCACGAAACGTGTAGGCGAACTGCTTTCGGGTTTCCTCGATGATGAACAGGATGGCCGCCAGCGGTGCGTTGAAGGCCGCCGCAAGTCCTGCCGCCGCGCCGGCGGCGAGAAGGCCGCGCAGCTCGCTTGTCTGAAACTTCAAGCGTTCGGCAATCGCTGCGGCAATGGAAGCGCCCATATGGATGGTCGGTCCCTCGCGGCCAGCGACGAGGCCTGACGACAGGGACAGGACACCGGCGACGAACTTCACCGGCAGAATGCGGCGCCAGCGGACCTCGCGCAGGCCTTCCATGGCGCCTTCGATCTCCTGGACGCCACTGCCTGCCGCCTCCGGTGCAATCCGCCTCGTGAGGAAGAAGGAAATGACCAGGATTGCCGAGGCAATGGCCGCCGCCAGCAGAATAGCGCCAATACCGTGACCGAAGCGCGCCACTATCCACGATGGCCAGACCATCAGCGTGTC
The DNA here is from genome assembly GCF_000312425.1 of Reyranella massiliensis 521. Classification (GTDB taxonomy): domain Bacteria; phylum Pseudomonadota; class Alphaproteobacteria; order Reyranellales; family Reyranellaceae; genus Reyranella; species Reyranella massiliensis. The sequence goes on from NZ_HE997181.1 coordinate 4,268,034, forward strand.
GACCACAAGATGGAAGGCTGCCCCGACCACGCCGGTGAGCGCACCGCAAAGCGCTGCAAGAAGGTAGAACAAGCCGTCGGAGATCGGCGCCCTTTCTGGTCGATCTCCTGCTGTCACACGCGCCCCCCGATGATGGCCGGCAATAATGCCCGTCGATCTCGTTCTGTCAAAGGCGGGCGCGCAGCAACCAGCCGTCGTCGGTCCGTAGTCGCTCGAACCGAACGCCGAATACGGCGTCGAGCCGCAGGTCGTCGAGCAGCGCAGGCGCCGGCGCATCGGCCACCACCGTTCCGCGATCGACCAGCACGATCCGGTCGAAGAAGCTGAAGGCGAGATCGAGATCGTGCACGACCACGATCGAAAGACGATTGCGGCCGCGCGCAGCCAGGGCCTGGATCACGTCCAGCCGATGGCGGATGTCGAGACTGGCGGCGGGCTCGTCGGCCAGCAGCACCGGCGGATCGACGACCAGCACCGTTGCCAGCAGTACCCGCGCCCGCTCGCCGCCGGACAGCGTCGACCAGCGCCGATGCCCCAGCTCCGCGAGTTCGAAGGCGGCGATGGTCTTGTCGACGGCCTCTTGCGCCACGTGTTCACCACGTTCCGCCCCGAGCTGCACCAGCTCACCGACGCTCAGATCCCAATGCGGGTCGAAATGCTGCGGCACGAAACCCAGTGCATGGGCGCGCGCGGCATGGGACAGCGAGGCGAGATCACAGTCGCCCAGCAGAATCCGGCCAGAGGTTGGCGCCTCGATGCCCGCCAGAACCTTCAACAGGGTCGACTTGCCAGCACCATTGGGGCCGATAACAGCAACGGAGCCGGTCGGCCCCAAGGCCAGCGACAGGCCATCAAGCAAAGTGGCATTGCCGCGCTTCACCGTGAGCTTGTCGGCGATTAGCGCGGTCATGTGCGCAACCTGCGGGCCAGCAGCAGAATGAAGAACGGCCCCCCTGCAACCGCAGTCACGAGGCCGAGCGGAATCTCCGCCGGCGGCAGGGCCGATCTTGCAATAGCATCGGCCACCGTGACGACGATGGCTCCCACCAGAGCCGAAGCGGGCAACAAGGGCCGATGCAGCGGCCCCACCAGCCACCGCGCGATATGCGGCGAGGCGAGGCCCACGAAAGCCACGAGGCCCCCGAATGCCACGGCGGCAGCAACCACGACCGACCCTGCCAGCACCGCCAGCATGACAAAACGGGTCACGTTGAGCCCGAACGACGTTGCCATCGTCTCGCCGAGCCCCAGTATGTCGAGGTTGCGGGCCAGCACGAGAGTAAGGCCGAGACAGGCCGCCGAGATTGCCGCCATCAGGCCCAGTACGGGCCAGCTCGGCGTCTGCACGCCTCCCAGCACCCAACTCAGCACGATCTGCAGGCTTACCGTTTCGTCCGAGAGCGCCAGCATCAGGAAAGAACGCAGCGCGCCCAGGATCGCAGCCATGGCGACGCCTGCCAGCAGCATGCCGGCCGCATCGACCGCACCCGAAACACGCGAAATGCCGATGACCAGGATCGTGGCGCCCCAGGCGCCGGCGAAGGCGAGCACCGGCAGGAGCAGCGACTGCGGCACGGCGAGCGGCACCAGCAACGCCACCGTGGCGCCCAGCGCCGCACCACCAGCCGAACCCAACAGATAGGGCTCAGCCAACGGGTTGCGAAAGACACCCTGAAAGACCGTGCCGCCCAGCCCCAGCAGTGCCCCGACCAAAGCGGCGGCCAGCACGCGCGGAATGCGCCATTCGACCAGCAGGCGCGCGCCGAGCGACGGATCGCCGGCGATGGCCCGCAACACGTCTTCCGGCGAGGCCCAATCATGACCGGCGCAAGCCGCGACGATGATCGCCAGCAGAAGCGCCAGAGCGAGAGACGCCCAAACCCTCATTGCCTGGCCGTCGCCGATGGATGCAGCACCACCGCCAGCTTCTCCACGCCGGCAATCGTGCGCGGTCCGGGGATCAGCAACTCGGCACGGACGACAGTGAAGGCCCGCCCGCCGCGAACCGCGCGCATATCGGCCCAGCCCGGCCGCGCAACCAGCTCTTTCAAATCCTTGTCACCGCCGGCGAACAAGAGCACGTCGGGATCGGACTTCAGCACCGCCTCGGGCGAGATCTGCGCAATGGCGCCACTGTCCAACGCGAACCGGCCACCGGCCATCAGCACGGCATCCCCCGTATAAGTGCCGGGGCGGGCAATCAGCAGCAGGCCGTTGCCCAGCCGGCCGGTGATCATCACCACGCTCGGCCGCGGCAAGCCTTCGACCTGCTTCTCGACCTTGTCGAGCCTCGCTTGCAGTTCCGCTGCCAGCGCTTCGCCGCGCTCCGGCACACCGCATATCTTCCCAAGCAGCCGGATGTTATCGAGGATCTCCGGCACGCGACGATGCAGCAGCACCAGCACCGGAATACCGAGCCGCTCCATCGGTTCGACGAGCTGGTTGGCTGCCTGGCGTGCCGGCGTCACCACCACGAGATCTGGCTTGCGGTCGACCACGGCATCCACCGAGAAGCCGAGCCGACCGCCGACCAGCGGCTTGCCCAGCACCTCGGGCGGGAACCGCGTGAAGGCCTCGATGCCGACGATTCGATTGGCGAGGCCCAGAGCCGCCACCATTTCGGTGTTGGACGCGAAGATCGTCACGATGCGTTGCGGCGGCACTGGCACGGTGACTTCGCGCCCGAACGCATCACGGACCGTCGCAGGTTGCGCCACTACGTTCGCACTCGACAGTGCGAACGCCGCCATCAGAAGCGCAAGCCCTGCCCTCAGCATCAGAACCGGAACTGGAAGCCCATGATGAACTCGCGGCCGGCCATCGAAGTACCGCAGGCGCCGTTCTGGTTGGCCTGAATGGCCACGCACGGAACCTGATCCTGAGCAATGAAGATCGGATGGGCGTTCACGTTGAAGATGTTGTTCACTGCGGCGAAGACCTTGATGCCCCTGTACACCTCGACCTCACCACGCATCTTCCAGATCCAGAACGGATCCTTCTGATAGACCGTCGTGCTGCGGATCTGGCCCGGGAAGAAAACCGGCGAGAGGCTTTCTTCAGTATTGTACCACATCGGACCGCGCAGGATGCCGAGAAGCTGGAAGCTCCAGGGTATCCTGGTGCCGGTCTGGCCGAACTGCGTGCCGATATCCATGCCGTACTGGTTGATCCGCGTGGCCATGCCGGTACCCGCCGCGGCCGGCGCCCCATAGTCGACCATCTTGAAGTTGTAGTAGCCGTTGCCGAAGACTTTCCAGTTCCAGCTCTCCTCGAAAGGCAGCTTGAAGCTCCTCACCAGGTCGGCCTCGGCCTGAAATTCGAGACCCTGGACCACGATGTTGGCCGGATTGTTCTGGTAGACTTGAATCGTGCGGCCGCCGACCGAAGAGGCCGTGACCGCCGAGATGCGGTTGGCGATCGTGTTCTGGAACACCACGGCGTCGAAACGGCCACCATCCCAGGTGAGCGTCGTGCCCGCCTCCATCTGCTGGGCCGTCTCCGCATACAGCCCCGGATTGCCGAAGATCGTCGTGCCGATCGGCGTAACCGTGAAATTGGCGCCGAGTTCGGTCGCCGTCGGCGCGCGGAAGCCGGTCGATGCTCCGGCACGGAAGCCCAGCCAGTCGGTCGCCTGGAAGGTGGCACCGGCCATCCAGGTCGTGACCTGGTAGTTGGTGCTGCCGGTGATCAGGGTCGGCGAATAGGGCGTCCAGTCGAGTGCCGTCGTGCCGAAGGTTTGGCGGATGCCGCCGCGCACGACGAGACGATCATCGATCAGACTTTGCGAGTCTTCGAGGTAGAAGGCGAAGACGTTGTCGGTCTGGTTGTTGTCCTGCGGCGAGGCCTGCGTCACTGCCGCACCGCCGACCCGGTTGCGGTCGGACCGCAGCCAGCTCCTTTCCCAGTCGATACCGACCAGGAGCTGGTTGCCTTTCCAGACATTGAAGCTCGGCTGGAAGCGTGTGCCGAGAACGTCGAGCTGGCGCCGGTTGTAGTCGGTGAAGGTCCGGTTCGGGATGGTGTTGAGGGCGCTGAGCGGCGAGGGATTGTTCAGCGCATCGACATCGTTGACGTAATAGGCCTGGAAGAAATAGTTCATCACCTTGTCGGGCGTGTTGCCGGTGATGCTGATGTCGAAAGACGCGTTGGTGCGGGTATCGAAGGCGAAGATGTTGGCGGCCGAGCCACGGAAGCCGGCGTTGTAGATGCCGTCCGTGCGCGCCGTCATATCGATGCGGTTGTTTTCGTTGAACTGGTAGCCGAACGCCCCGGTGGCGCTGAAGCGGGTCCAGGCCGTGTTCTCTTCGGACTTGCCGCCGGGGATGGCGTAGTTGCCACGTGTGCTGGAAGCAACACCGCCGTAGTAGTCGAAGCCCCCCTTCGTGACGCCGCCATACTGGGCCTGCCCCTCGAAGAGATCCCATGATCCGGCCGAGCCCTCGATGAAGCCACCGGGCGCCGTGCGACCATTCTTCAGAATGATGTTGATGACACCGCCCATGTTCTGGCTGCCGTAGACCACAGAGCTAGGCCCGCGCACGATCTCGATGCGCTGGATATCGGCATTCGACAGTTTGGAGACATTGGCGGTGCCGGCGCGATGGCCGTTGATCAGCACCAGCACCTGGCTGCGGAAATCGCGGCCCTGGCCCTCGGTCTGCGCACCACGAATGTTGATCGAGGTCTGGCCGGGCGTCCATTCGCTCATGAAGCCCACGGCATTTTCCGACAGCAGCTCGGCGACCGAACGCGCCGTCGACTTCTCGATGCGATCTTGATGGATGATCTGCACCGTACCGGCAATGCGATTGATCGGCTCGTAGCGGCCGGTCGCGGTGATGAAGCCTTCGGGCAGCGTATGCATGGCGTCCTTCGCCGGTGCTGGCGTCGGCGCCTGGCCTTGCGACTGATCCTGCGCGATGGACGGGACCGAGGCGAAGGCAATGCTCCCCCAAACGAGCGAAGCATAGAGCCGGTTCATTTATTCCCCCAAACGAGAACGGCAGTTCTTCTGAGAATATCGAGACGAAAACCCTGGTCGATGCGTTTCGCGTTGCCGGCGAGATGCGCATGCAGATGAGCGCGACGCTCATCTGCGTCGGACCAACCGAGCCGGCCAGCCATCCAATGCGCAAGCTGGTCGAGATCGGATACGATGCCCGTGAACGTCCAATCGACGAAGGCTGCCTCCTGCGGCCGCGACGCCGAGGACAGTCCCCGCATCACGATGTCGATGCCGGGCGTTTCGTCTTCACGATGCCATTCCGATGGCAGGCATCCCGCAAAGCACAGCCCCTTGGGGCCGGCATGCGCCGGCACGACCCAGACGACGGCGTTGCGAGCCCAGGTCCGGCAACGCGCGAGAAAAGCCTCAGGTTGATCGAACAAGGCCGGCATGGTCGCCGCCAGCACCGTGTCGTGCATCCCCGCCGCGACATCCGCCTCCGCCCAGCCGGCTTCGACGATGCGTGGCGGATTGTCGAGCCGAGCCAGGCGACGGCGCATGGTCGGCGAAGGTTCGATGGCCGTCCACGGCAGCGCCGGATCGCGCAGTGCCGCTCCAAGCTGACCACCACCAGCACCGACATCGAGCAGTTCGCCGACCGCCGGCACCATGCGTCGCACCAGCGGCGCGATGCTGGGCACATAGTCTGATGTGTCGATCGCCGAGGCATAGAGCTCGAGCGGATCGAGAGTGTTCTTTGGGCTCATCTTCAGAATTTCTGTATGTTATGTTATAACATAACTACCATTCATAATCTCAAATGGCGATGGGTAAGTGCTTGTGGTGATCCATAGATTCTTCACGTCAGACTCGCGGCACACGTCTCGACGTCACCGCGAACAGTAGCCTTCCCGCGCCATGCCGCTGCGAGCGGCCGACAACAAGTCGGTTGCTACATTGGAACACCCCGCCCAATGCGTTCGCGCGTGACCGCGGCTGGTGGCAGGTCTCCTGGCTTGCGGGTCCCAGCCTTCGCCCGCCTTCCCAGGAACCTCACGGTGCCCAGTGGCATCTTGGTCGAAAGCTCGCCGCTCACAGTTGCGGGGGCAGCCACGGAATTGCTCGCCAAAGCGAACGCACCGCGTTCCCTATTGATCCCCCGAAGGGGAACCACCGCTCATCGTTTTGGCAGTGGAGATGAAACGCGTCAAGACGTCAGCGGATGAACACGACGTCCTTGAGGTCGCTGCGCACTTCCCAGTGGTGTCGTTCGAGTTCGGGATCGAGATGCTCTTCGGCCGGTAAGCCGAGACAGAGATAGGCGACGAGACTCCAGCCGGCCGGAACGTCGAGCACGCGTGTCACTGCCTTGGGATCGAGAATCGAAACCCACCCCATGCCGATGCCATCGGCACGAGCAGCGAGCCACAACGTCTGGATCGCAGCAACCACGGAGTAGTGCAAGGTTTCCGGCATGGTCTGCTGGCCGAGCCCGCTACCGCTGTGCGTGCCATCGTCGGAGAAGACCGCGAGATGCACCGGAGCTTCCTTCAGCCCGGCGAGTTTCAGCCCGGCATAGATCTCCTGCTTCTCGCCGACATAGCCGGCCAGTGCCTTCTTGTTGGCCTGCGTGAAGCTCTCGACCACGGCGCGACGACGCTCGGGCGATTCGACATGAACGAACCGCCAAGGCTGGCTGAGTCCAACCGACGGCGCATGGCTTGCGATTTCGAGCAGATCGTCGATACGCTCGCGCGCTACGGGATCGGTGCGGAAACGCCGCACATCGCGCCGCCACAAAACGAGATCGCGAAACTCCTTGCGAAAGGCGGCGTCGAAGTCGGGTGTCATGTCTGCCATCGATCGATTGCATGAAAGAACGTGCCACTCACCGAACCGCGACGGGCCCCCGCTTCGGCAACGGCAGCCCCCGTTGCGTCGCGACAGTCGACCAACGGCTCGTCGCCCGTCGACTGAATGCTGGCATAGTGGAACTCGTGGCCCGCGATCTCGGTTCCGGCGTTTCCCAACACATTGTCGGCCAGAAGCTTCGCACGGCGATAGCCAAGATGGAGCCGCCTCTTGGCAAAGGATGATTCGAGCCGCAGCAACCCCACCATCGCATGGTGCGCGCCACTGGCATCTTCGAGCCCCTGCCCCAGCACCATGTAGCCGCCGCATTCACCATGGATTGGCACCGACCTGGCCGCATGGGCGCGCAGGCCGTTCATAAAGCGAGCGGCCGCCGACAACGTGCCGGCGTGAAGTTCGGGATAGCCTCCGGGCAACCAGACGGCATCGGCGCCGGGATCGGGCGCCTCGTCGGCCAATGGTGAGAAAGGCACGATCTCGGCGCCGGCCAGGCGCCAGCTCTCCAGCAGGTGCGGATACATGAAGGTGAAGACGCGATCCTGCGCCAATGCGATCCGCTGGCCTGGAGGCCTTAGCCCCGCGATGCTCCCCGTTGCCAGCAATGCTGTCGGCCGGGCGGCAGCCTCGATGGCTGGAAGATCGAGCGATGCCTCGACAGTATCGGCAAGCAGGTCGAGGCGTTGGGGAACATCGGCCATCTCGACGGCCTGCACCAGACCGAGGTGGCGCTCCGGCAGAGCGAACCGATTGTTGGTTGCGATGGCGCCGAAGAGCTTCAAACCCTCGCGCTCCAGCGACGGCGCAATCGTAGCGAGATGGCGTGGACTGGCGACGCGATTGAGGATGATCCCGGCCACGGCGATGTCGGCGCGATAGCGCGCCAAGCCCGTGGCGACCGCCGCGGCGGTCTCTGCCTGGCCCGACACGTCGAGGACCAGCACGATCGGCCAGCCCGTCAGCGCGGCAAGATCTGCCGTCGCGCCGCGCGCCGTCTGGCCGACGGACGCGACGCCATCGAACAGGCCCATCACGCCTTCGACCACAATCAGATCGGCAGCGTGGCGCTGCACCAGACCCGCGAGCGTCGGCGGCGCCATCGACCAGGTGTCGAGGTTGAAGCTCGGCTTGCCCGCCGCCACGCCATGGAAGGCGGGGTCGATATAGTCCGGCCCACATTTGAAGGTCTGCACGACATGGCCGCGGCGGGCGAGCGCGCGCATCAGGCCCAGTGCGATGACGGTCTTGCCCGCGCCGGAGCGGGCGGCGGCAACGATGAAGCCGCGCGGGCCGCCGCTCATTGCCATCCGACCATCGACGACAGGAGTTCCTTGCGCAGGCCCGCGATGGCGCCGATGACGACAATCGAGGGCGAGCCGATGCCTTCGCGTGACGCATCGGCAGCAAGGGTGCCCAACGTGCTTTCGACCACTCGCTCGGCGTCGGTCGTCGCGGATTGAATGAGCGCAGCCGGCGTGTCGGCGGAAAGGCCGCCCCGCGCCAGGGCGGCGGCGATCTCGGGCAGCTGCGCCATCGGCATATAGAGGATGAGCGGCTGGCCAAGCCGCGCCAGCGCCTCCCAGTCGGCAGCAGAGCGGCCGTCCTCCGCGCGATGGCCGGCCGCCAGCACCACGGCATGGTTGGTGTCGCGCGACGTCGCAGGAATGCCGACAAGCGCCGTGCCGGCGAGGCCGGAGGTAAGGCCGGGAATCACCCGGAAGCGAATGCCGGCGACATGGAGCGCCATGGCCTCATCCCAGCCACGCCCGAAGACGAACGGATCGCCGCCCTTCAGGCGCAGCACGCGGCGTCCGAAACGCGCCCGCTCGATCAGGATTTCGTTGATGTCTCGCTGATGCGGCGATGGCCGCCCGCCACGCTTGCCGACCTTGATGAACTCCGCACCTGCTCGTGCGAGCTTCAGAACCCGCGGATCGACCAGCGCGTCATGAACGATGTCGTCGGCTTTCGACACCGCATACAGCGCCAGCACGGTCAGCAGGCGCGGATCGCCGGGACCGGCGCCAGCCAACCACACTTCGCCTGCCGGGAAATCGGGAAGGTCGGGGAAACCGTCGAGGATCATGCGTCGCGGCCGCGGAACCGGCGTTGATAGGCGGCGTCGTAGAGCGCGCTGTTGCGAAAATCGCGCGCGCCCAGGACCTTGCCGACCAAGATCAACGCCGTGCGTTCGATCGGGCTCTTGGCGACCTCCGTGGCGATGGTGCCCAGAGTGGCGCGAATGACGCGCTCGTCCGGCCAGCTCGCGCGATAGATCACGGCAGCCGGACAGTCCGCACCATAGTACGGCACCAGCTCGGCGACGACCTTGTCGAGCACATGGATCGAAAGATGGATCGCCAAGGTCGCGCCCGTCGCGCCGAACGCCTGCAGCGTCTCACGCGGCGGCATGGCCGACGCGCGACCCGACGTGCGCGTCAGGACCACCGACTGCGCAAGCTCCGGCAGAGTGAGTTCCTGGCCAAGCGCTGCGGCCGCGGCGGCAAAGGAGGGTACGCCCGGCGTGATCGTGTAAGGAATGCCCTCTTCGTCCAGTCGACGGAGCTGCTCGCCGAGCGCGCTCCAGACCGAAAGATCGCCCGAATGAAGCCGCGCCACGTCACGCCCCTGGTCGGTCGCTGCACGGCAGGCCGCTACGATCTCGTCGAGCGACATCGGTGCAGTATCGACGATCTCCGCTCCCGGCGGGCAATGATCGAGCAACGCCCGCGGCACCAGCGAACCGGCGTAGAGGCAGACCGGGCAGCGCGCGATCAGATCGCGGCCGCGTACCGTGATCAGGTCGGGCGCACCTGGGCCCGCCCCGATGAAATGTACAGTCAACGTCCTTCTCCAATGGCAATGGCGCAGGTCGCGCGTTCGGTGGCGACGCGCGTGCCGAGCAGCCGGCCTTCGCGGCCCGCCACCACGAGCGCCGACGCCTCGGCAATCGACGGCAGCCCCTTGGCTTCCAGCACGAGCTTGGATCGCGTGAGCACGCGGCCCGCAACCTTGTCGAGATCGTGCGCCGTACAGGCGATCAGCTTCACCGAGAGCCGCCGGGCCGCTTCGGGAAACGCAGGTTCCGTCGCCTTTTCCGACTCGGTGGCGATGGCGTCCAGCCGCTCGACGGCGAGGTCGAACATGCCGAGCGCCATGCGCACGACCCGCTCGATTTCGTCGGCCGACGTGTCTCGTCGGCAGCCCACTCCCGCGACAATCATGGCTTCCTCGCCCGCCACTGGGTGACGGGAGCGGCGTGACGCCAGACGAAGACATTGCCGGTGCCGGCACGGCCCGCCTTGGCGACCTGCAGCCGCGTGATCTCGCCGCCATGCTTCTGGAAGCAGTCGATCAACCGCGCTTCGGATTGCAGCGACACGGCATTGGCCACGAGACGTCCGCCGGGCTTCAGGGCAGCCCAGGCCGCGTCGAGCAGCCCGGCATCGGAAAGACCGCCACCAACGAAGATCGCATCGGGGGGCGGCAGACCCGCAAAGGCCGCCGGTGCAACGCCCTGCACGATCTGCAGGTCGGGCGTACCGAGTGCCGCAGCGTTTCGGGCGGCGCGGGCCGCGCGTTCCGCGCCCTCCTCGATGCCAATCGCCCGCATGGAAGGATGACGCAGCAACCATTCGATAGCGATGGAGCCCGCGCCCAGCCCGACATCCCACAGAAGCTCGCCCTGTCGCGGCGCCAGCGACGAGAGTGTCACGGCGCGAATGTCGCGCTTGGTGAGCTGGCCATCATGCTCGAACAGTGCATCGTCGAGACCGGGCGCCAAGGTGACGACCTGTGCCTCGGCTGCAGCGACAACGTCGAGCGCAATGATGTTGAGCGACACAATATCGGTGAAGGCGAAGGCGTCGGCGGTGGTCGTCCGCACGCGCTCGTTGGGTCCGCCAAGCGACTCCAGCACCGTCAGCGTCGAGGACCCCATGCCGCGCGCCACCAGGAGTGCCGCGAGCTTTGCCGGCGTTCCACCATCCCACGACAGCGCCAGGAGACGCGCCTTGGGCTGGAGATGACGCACGACATGCTCAAGGGCCCGGCCGTGCAGGCTGACCGGCGTCACGTCCTGCAGCGACCAGCCAAGCCGAGAGGCAGCGAGACTAAAGGAGGAAGGCTGCGGCAGGCAGATCGTTTCCTCGACGGCGATGGAGCGCATCAGCATGTCGCCGACGCCGTAGTGAAACGGATCGCCGCTGGCCAGCACGGCCACCGGCCGGCCGCGATGCTTCTCGATCTCGGGCAGCACATTGCCGATAGGGCTTGGCCAGGACATCTGCCGGCCACGGATCAGCTCGCTGGCCAGCGCAAGGTGGCGCTTGCCTCCGAGCACAAGCTCGGCCGAGGAGATGAGCTCCCGCGCGACCGACGAGAGACCGGCCGTGCCATCCTCGCCGATCCCGACAATGGACAGCCAGCGCGTCGCCGGGCAGTTTGCGCGCTCGGCCGTCATTGATTGATCCTGCAATGCGCATTCTCGTTCTCGGTGGCACCACGGAAGCGGCGGCGCTGGCCCGGCTGCTGGCCAACGACACCCGCTTCGAGGCGACCCTGTCGCTCGCCGGCCGCACGTCTGCGCCTGCGACACAGTCCTTGCCGACGCGGATCGGCGGCTTCGGCGGCATCGAGGGTCTGGTGCGCACTCTCACTGCCGAAAAGGTCGAGGCGGTCGTCGACGCCACGCATCCCTATGCCGCGCAGATGTCGGCGCATGCCGTTGCCGCCTGCCGCCAGACCGGCCTGCCGCTTGCGTCGCTCACTCGTGCGCCGTGGACCGAACAGGCTGGCGACCGCTGGCAACACGTCTCGAGCGCCGAAAGCGCTGCGATGGTGCTGGGGGATACGCCGCGCCGCGTGTTCCTCACCATCGGTCGCCAGGAGCTGCCCGTCTTCGCGGTCGCGCCGCAGCACCACTATCTGGCGCGCCTGATCGATGCGCCCAAAGGCAAGCGGCTGCCGCCCGACCTGGTGTTGCTCCAGGCGCGCGGTCCCTTCGACCTCGCGGCCGAAACGACGCTGATGCGCGACGAGCGAATCGACGTGGTTGTCTCCAAGAATGCCGGCGGCGATCCGACCTACGCCAAGATCGCGGCCGCCCGCGCCCTCGGCCTGCCGGTGGTCATGATCGCCCGGCCCGACAAGCCTGCCGGCCATGTCGTGAACAGCCCGAACGAGACCGTTCAGTGGCTCGATCATGTGCGGCGCTCGCTGCGCGGCGTGTAGACCCAGCGGCCGACCTGTCGTGTGGTGCTGGCACCGACGATCACCAGCGTCCGCATATCGGCCACGGAGGCATCGGCGTCGCCAAGCGTCGTCGCCACGACCCTGGCCTCAGCCGTTCCCGCCGCCCGCACGAACAGCACCGGCGTGGCGGCATCCTTCAGTTTGCGCAGCAGGTCGAAGGCCTGACCGAGTTGATGCGGCCGTGCCTTGGAGGCGGGATTGTAGAGCGCGATCACGAAGTCGCCTTCCGCCGCCGCCGCCAGACGCCGCTCGATGGTCGCCCATCCCTTAAGATTGTCGGACAGCGAGATCGCGCAGAAATCACCACCGAGAGGCGCTCCGACTTCTGCCGCGGCCGCCAGCATGGCCGTCACGCCGGGCTCGACCTTGATGTCGAGCGTGCGCCACACCGGATCGCCGGCCTCGACGGCCTCGAATACCGCCGCCGCCATCGCGAAGACGCCGGGATCGCCGCCCGAGACAACGGCGACGTGCCGGCCCGCCGCCGCCAGCTCCAGCGCGTGGCGCGCGCGGTCGAGTTCGACGCGGTTGTCCGAAGCATGGCGGCATTGATCGGCGCGGCCCACCGGAACTCGATCGAGATAGGGACCGTAACCCACGAGATCGGTGGCCCGGTCGAGAGCGGCGCGTGTTGCCGGCGTCATGAGGTCGACCTTGCCCGGCCCCGTGCCGACCACGACGAGCGAGCCGGTCACAGCGCCCTCCCCTGCCCGGGGATCAGGATCATCGCAAAATAGGCACCTGCGGGTTCGCCGCACTCGGCCAACGGCAGGATGCGCTCATCCTGCATGGTGCCGCGCTCGACATAGACGGCACGCGACAGCAGGCCGGCTGCCTCGACGGCGCGTCGCACCTTTCCGAGGTTGCGGCCCACTTTCATGATCACCGCGGCGTCTGTCAGGCGCAAGCGATCGACAAGCTGTGTCTCGTCGAGCGTGCCCGGCAGTACCGCAAGCGTGTCGTCGCCCCAGGTGATCGGCAGGTTGGCGCGTGTCCAGCAGCCCGACATGCCGGTGACGCCCGGCACGACCTCGACCGGGAAATCCGTCGCCAGCCGCCGCCACATATGCATGAAGGAGCCGTAGAAGAAGGGATCGCCCTCGGCGATCAATCCAATCGACCGCCCCTGCTTCAAAAGCGAAGCCAGTCGCTCCGCCGACTCGCGATAGAAGCCCGCAATCTGACTCTGGTAGTCGGGATGCCTGGCCGGGATTTCGTCGGTGACCGGATATTCGAGCCTCAGTTCCGTCCGGCCCTCGCCCATCAAGGGCGCCACGATGCGCCGGGCGTTACCTTGCGCACCTTTCTTGGCGAAGAAGGCGACGACATCGACGGCGCGCACCAATCCGGCAGCGCGCAGGGTGAGATAGCGCACGTCGCCCGGCCCGACGCCGATGCCGTAGAGCGTGCCGGCGCTGGCCGTGCCGGCGAGACTGTCGAGGCTTGTCATTCGATATCGCTGGCGAGCGCGTTGACGGCTGCCACGGCCATGGCGCTGCCGCCCTTGCGGCCGCGCACGACCAGGAACGGCACGCGAGCATCGGCCGCCAGCGCTTCCTTGGATTCCATTGCTCCCACGAAGCCGACGGGCAGACCGATCACGGCCGCGGGCCGGGGCGCGCCGGCGTCGAGCATTTCGAGCAGGCGGAACAACGACGTCGGCGCATTGCCGATGGCCACGACGGCGCCGGCCAGGCGGTCGCGCCACAAGTCCATCGCCGCCGCCGAGCGCGTGTTGCCGATCTTCCGCGCAAGCTCCGGCACCGCGGGATCGTCGAGGGTGCAGATGACATCGTTCCGGGCAGGCAGGCGCGACCGCGTGATGCCGTTGGCCACCATCTTGGCGTCGCACAGGATGGGGGCACCGTTGCGCAGGGCCTGTCGCGCATCACGGGCGAAGGTTTCGGACATGACGATGTCGCGCACAATCTCGGGCATGCCACAGGCATGGATGATGCGAACCGCGACGCGTTCCTCGACGGCATCGAAGCGGCTGAGGTCGGCCTCTGCACGAATGATCGCGAAAGAGCGCCGGTAGATCTCCGCACCGTCGCGAATGTAGTCGCGCGGCTCAACCATAGGCGTTCTCCGGGAACACAGAAGCAAGATCGTCGGCATCGACCGACCGTTCGGCTGGCCCCCGCGTCGTTGCATGACGGATCAAGTGGTATCGACCGCCATCGCCCACCAGCACGAGGTCCGACGGCGCCGACCGCGCGCATCCTTTGGCGCAGCCCGAGACATGGAGGGAGCCGGTGAAACCCTTTGCCGAGGCAAGCCCGGCCAGGCGCCGGGCATCGCCGCGCGCATCGACGCTGCTCGACGTGCAGTCCGGCGCACCAGGGCAGGCTTCGATCCGCAGCACGGGATCGTCGTCGCGCACGATCAGGCCAATGGCCTCGGCGCCATCGAGCAGCGCACGGCCTGCCGCGGCATCGCGAACCGTCACATAGATCGTACGCCATGGCGACAAGTGGAGTTCGCGCGCATCCGCCATTGTCGCGAGATCGGCGAGACGGCAGAGCTGGGTTGCTTCGAGACGGCCAAATGGCGCAGCAATGCCGACAGCATTCTGGACGAGGCCAAGAACGCGACCTCCGATCGTCTCGAAGGACGGCAGCTTGGAGAGCAACGGCGACACGGCCGCCTGCACTCTGGCTAAATCCGCTCCCGGCAGATCACGCAGCCGGCGGTGCGGCGCGCAATCGAGAAAGGCGTGCATTGCCGTCGAGACAACGTTCAGTGCAGCATCGGGTGCACAGGTCCCGAGCCACCGCATGCCCTCGCGCCCATCGAGACCGACCGCGAATTCATCGCCAACGGCGCGCAGGCAGATGTCGGCGCGCTCGCTGGCAATGGAAACCGGGCCACCTTCGTCGATGGAAAGACCGAACTTCGTCGGCAGGTCGAGCAAGCGTCGATCGCTGGCAAGCAGCGCTTCCACCGCCATCGCGATCCGGCGCACGTCCGATCCTGCCGCGGCAAGCGGCGCCACCATGACATTGCGCACCGCCTCCGTTTCGGCGTCCCTGTCTACGAGCCCCAATTGGCCGAGGGCGGCCTGCAGCTCACACAAGGCATCTGCTTCGACGCCGCGGATCTGCAGATTGGCGCGGCGCGTCAGGTCGATGTGGCCGTTGCCCAACCGCCCCGCGAGATCGGCCAGGGCCCGTGCCTCGTCGAGCGAAAAGGCACCGACGCGCGGACGCACGCGCACGATCAGCCCGTCGCCGCTCTGCATCGGTCGCAGAACGCCGGGACACCATCCCTTTACGTCGCTTCTGGCTTCTATGGCCGCTGCCATGTTCATTGTCCGGTCTTATTCAACCGCCTGCGCGGGGTCCGCAAGCCCGATTGCCCGCACCAGCTCGCGCTCCACGGCATTGCGCCGCGTTACCCAGAGACCACGCCTCAGCGCATCGCGCAGCCGCCCTGCAATGGCGGCGGCCGCGGCCGGATTGCGCGCCATCATGGCGTCCAGAACCGCCTCGTCCGCGATCAGGGCCGCATGGGTCGCATCGAAGAGCGGTGCCGGCACGGCGTCGGCGGTGGCGGCGAAGGCGTAGAGCGCATCGACCGACTGGGCGATCTCCGCCACGCCGCGATGGCCATGCTCCAGCATGCCGCCGATCCAGCGCGGATTGGTGAGCCGCCCCCGCACGATGCGCGCGATTTCCTCGGCCAGACGCCGCGCCTTGGGCTGCTCGGACCGGCTGGTATCGAGATGATAAAGCTCGGGTTCATTCCCCAGCAGGGCCGCGGCCGCGGCAAAGCCACCGGCGAAATCGGCGACTCCATCGCCGTCCAGAATATCGCGCTCCCGATCATCCTGCGGATGCACCAGGATCTCCGCCTCCGAGACGCGGCTGCGGAATCCTTCGCCGGCGTCGCGCACGCTTTCAGCACCGCCATAGGCGTGCGTCACGGTGGCAAGATAGGCCTCGCCCAGGTCGGCCCGCGTGCGCCAGTCGCCATCGAGCGCCAGGTCGGCTACCTGCGCACTGTAGCTTCCGGGCGCAGAGCCAAAGACCCGCGCCAGGTCCTCGCCTTTGCGATGAGCTTCGGCGAGCGGATTGTCTTCGGCCGGCTCGTCCAGCGCCGCCACCTTGCGCACAGCCATATCGAACAGCGCGATCTGCGCTTCGAAGATGTCGCGGAACAGGCCGGAAATGCGCAGGGTCACGTCGATGCGGGGCCGGTCGAGGGTGGCGAGCGGCATCACCTCGATGCCCGTGACCCTGCCGGACACCGCATCCCAGGCGGGCTTTACGCCGAGATAGGCCAGCGCCTGCGCGAGATCGTCGCCGCCCGTCCGTAGCGACGCCGAGGCCCAGAGATCGATCACCAGCGCGCGCGGATGGTCGCCGTGGTCCTGCAGGTAGCGCCGCACCACTTCCGCCGCCGCGCGCGTGCCAATGGCAGCGGCCGTCCGGGTGGGGATGGCGCGCGGATCGATCGAGGTGAGATTGCGCCCCGTGGGCAGCACGTCGGCGCGGCCACGCGTCGGGGCGCCGGCAGGCCCCGGCGCAACACGCCGGCCGTCGAGGGCCGCGATCAACGCGCTGCGCTCCCGCCCGGCGGACGCACGCACCGCCGCCTCCTGCCCTGTCGCCTGGGCAAGCGCGTTCACCCTTGCTTCGTCCGGCGTACGGCCAAACACATGCAGACCGTCGCGGATGCTGAGCTCCTTGATGTCGCAAAGCTGCGCATCGAGCTTGGCGATGGCTTGGCGGTTTGGCTCGTCCTTCACCAAGCCGCATTCGCCGGCGAGCCCGTTGCTCCAGGCACACTCCACGATCTCCTCTTCGAGGAAGCGCAGACGACGGCGATCGAGTCCGTCGGCCGCGGCATATTCCTCGATGATGCTTTCCATCTCGGCCAGCGCGCCGTGCAGGCCGGCGGCGCTGAGCGGTGGGGTTAGATGGCCGATGGTGACGGCGCCCAGGCGGCGCTTCGCCTGCACCGCCTCGCCGGGATTGTTGACGATGAAGGGATAGATGACCGGCAACGCTCCCAGTACCGCCTCGGGCCAGCACTCGGCCGATAGCGCCAGCGCCTTTCCGGGCAACCATTCCAGGGTGCCGTGGGTGCCGAGATGAACCAGCGCGTCGATGCGCTCTTGCTCGCGCAGCCAGGCATAGAGCGCGACGTAGGCATGGTTCGGCGGACAGCTCGTGTCGTGATAGCCCGACTTGCGATCAAGATTCGTGCCGCGGTCGGGCTGCAGCAGAACCAGCACCTTGCCACAGCGCAGCACCGGCAGTCGGAAATCCTGCGCCGGCTCGCTCCATGTCTCCGCCAGATCGCGCTGCAGGCTCGGCGGCAGATCGGCGAGCCACTCCCTGTAGCGCACCAGCGGAATCTCGATGTGATCTACGGCGCCTGCCAGCAGCCGCTCGACATCGGCCGGCTGCCACTGCCCGACGCCGACATCGTAGCCCTCATCGCGCAACAGCGTGAGGATCTCGATCACGCTGGCGGCCGTGTCGAGGCCAACGGCATAGCCGGTACGACCGCCCCGGGCGGGATAGTCGGAGAGTATCAGCGCCAGCCGGCGGTCGCGGCGCGGCTTGGTGCCGAGTCTGGCCCAGGCCGCAGCAAGCCGCGCGACATAATCGACGCGATCGGCATCAGGTGCGTGATGCACACTTGCAAATTCGAGGCGTGGATCGACTGCCGTTTCGGCCTTGAACGAAATGGCGCGCGCCAGCAACCGGCCGTCGAGCTCGGGCAGGACGACGTTCATCGCCAGGTCCGAAGGCGAAAGACCACGCGGCGAGCCTTCCCATGCTTCGCGCGTGCTGCCCGACAGCACGACTTGCAGCACCGGCGCATCGGCGGCATCGAGCACGGTCGTCTCGTCCTGGCGCAGCGCCGAGAAGGCCGTGGTGTTGAGGATCACCCTCGGCTTGCGTTCTCCGATGAGCCGCGCGAGGTCGCGCTGGATCGCGGGATCCTTGAGACTGCCGACAGCGACGCCGAAGGCCGAGAGCCCCTCTCGGTCGAGGGCCTGTAACAGCGCTTCGATGGGCGCCATATCCGCCGCCATCAGATTGGCGCGATAGAACACGACCATCGCCGCCGGTCGGCCATCGGTCGGCGACCCGATGACGGAAAGCGGGCCGACCGGCCTGGGCGGCTGTGGCTCGACGTTGCGGCCCAGCAGCTTGGCGGCAAAACGCAGCGCCTGGCGCAGGTTTTCCGTGCCACCCGCGCGAAAGTAGGCGTCGAGGTCGGCCAGCTTGTCCGAGGTCAAGGTAGAGACGGCGGCAAGGCGCGGATCTGGCCGGTCGTCGCCCGGCAGCGCTGCGAACAGCATGCCTCTGTCGCGCGCCAGGTCGCCGATATGCTCGAACCCGTAGCGCCAGTAATCGAGACCACCCAGGCCGCGTACGATGACGAGCCGGGCATCGGACAAGACGCGATCGACATAGAGATCGACCGACATCGGATGCCTGAGCTTCTTCAGGCTGGCGAGCCGCAGCGTCGGCAGCAGATCGGCGTCATGGCGCCACGCCGCCGCCAGGGCCGAGAGGTCGCTGTCGGAAAAGGACAGAACGACGATCTCTGCCGGCGACTGGCCGAGGTCGATGGCAGTCTCGACCTCTTCGAGACCCGCCAGCTCGGTCGCCAGGACATGCATCTTGCTAGCCTGCGAGAAGTGCCCGGATCGCCGCCTGATCGAAACCCTTTTCGCCAATGACGACGAGGCGGCCCTGGCGCGGCTTGCCATCCGGCCAGCGGCGGTCGAACTGATGCTGAATGCGCGCGCCGACGCCCTGTACGAGAAGCCGCATCGGCTTGCCGTCGATCTCGACGAATCCCTTCATGCGCAGCACATCGTGGGTTTCGGCCGCCTTCACCATGCGGTCGACGAGCTGCTGCGGCGACGCGAAGGCCGGCAGGTCGACGATGAAGGTGTCGAAATCCTCGTGGTCGTGCTCGCCTTCGAGATCGTGATGCGACGGCCGCGCCTCGAGATCGGCTTCCGCCGCGGCGCCGAGCCCCAGCAGCACGCTGACCGGCACCTTGCCGTTATGCGCTTCGACGAGCGCGACGGCGCGCGGCAAGGTCTTGCCGATCTGGTCGATGACGGACTTCTTCTCGCCGGCATCGATGAGGTCGGCCTTGTTCAGGATGACGAGATCGGCGCAGAGAAGCTGGTCCTCGAACACTTCCTCCAGGGGATTGTCGTGATCGAGCGAGTCGTCGGCCGCGCGCTGGCGGGCAATCGCCTCCGGATCGTCGGCAAAGCGGCCGGCGGCCACGGCAGCGCCGTCGACCACCGCCACGACGCCATCGACGGTGACGCGCGAAGCGATCTCGGGCCAGTTGAACGCCTTTAACAATGGCTTGGGCAGCGCCAGTCCCGACGTCTCGATCACGATATGCTCGGGCGGCTGAGGACGGTCGAGCAGCCCCTTGAGCGTCGGCACGAAATCGTCGGCAACAGTGCAGCAGAGGCAGCCGTTCGCCAGTTCGACGATCGCATCTTCCGGGCAACTTTCAACACCACAGCCCTTCAGGATCTCGCCATCGATTCCGACATCGCCGAACTCATTGACGATCACCGCCAGGCGGCGGCCGCCGGCATTCTCCAGCACGTGCCGGACCAATGTCGTCTTTCCGGCCCCGAGGAAGCCGGTGACGATGGTGCATGGCACCTTGGCAAGCGTACTCATGGAGACTCCTTCAGGGGCATCGGTGGAACGCGCGCAATCGTGTTCTTGCGGATGTGCTCGGGCCGCTCGCGCCACACCGGCAGTCCGAATTCATGGGCGCTATGCTGGCGGGCGAACGCAAGAATGTCCGAGGCGTGCTGCTCGGGATCGAGATTGCCGATCACATAGGTCCATTTACCGGGAGCAGCGACGGCCGCGCTGCAGCTCCGCGAGCAATTCGACAGGCACTCGACGCCGACAACGGAGAGGTTCGTTCCCGCCTGGGCCGATCCCCGTTCCACCGCCGCCAAAAGACGCGCCCCGGACCGCGGTTCGCCGGCAGATGCTTCGCCGCCACCGCGACAGGTCACGCAGACATAGAGCGTGGATAAAATCGTCATGGCGTGATTCCGATCAGACGGTAAGACCAGCCGCCTGGGCAGCGACCGCACCGCCGATCAGTGCGACGACAATGCCAATCGCTGAAAGCGCCGATGTACGGATCCGATCGATGGTGAGGTGCTGAGCCAGGGCGCAGGCGCCGAGTCCGATCGCGGATTGCACGATGAAGAGCCCCACGAGATAGGCGACGATCGGCGTAGGTTCCGCACCGACGACCGATTCGCCAAGCGCATGGCCGTGTACCAAGCCCGCAACGCCAAACAGAGGCACAGCAAGGGCCGGCGAGATCGCGACACGCAAGATCAGGAGCGCGCCGATCGCCAGTGTTGCCAGACCAACCAGGAGTTCGCCGCCCGGCAGATCGACCCGGGCGAGATGCAGCGCAACGCCCGCCATCATGGCGGCGCTGAAGATCAGAACAGGGACAACGCCGCGGCGTGCGATCCCCGCCAACGCGCCAACACCGACGATGGCTGCAAGATGATCGAGACCAATGATGGGATGGCCAAGGCCCGACAACAGGCCCTGCAGGAAGGTCTGCGGCATTTCTCCACCCATCGGATGGTGTGCGTAGGCAGGCGCCTGCCAAACGAGCACGGCAAGCACCGCCAGAATGGTCGTTCGCCGAATCGGGGTCGTCATCGCCTGCCTCCGTCGTCGCGAGCCCAACGGGACTCGTCTCGCTGCCGTCTCCGACGGAGCCCGCCTCCGGTCAGGACCGGATGTCGGGTGGACCTCGCTCCCGGCGGCTCCCCGCGCCAGGACTCGGATGCGGCACTTTCGACGGCAGGTTTCCTGGCTCTCGGCTCTCCGCCTCAGGCCACCTTCCCGGTTTCCCAGTGGTATCAAGGCCTTCGGCTTGCCGATTACAGTTGCGGGGGCAGCCTCGGATTAGGGCGAAATGCCCTTCACCGTGTTCCCTTTTGATCCCCTTGCGGGGCACCGTCCCGCGCTTGATACGGGCCGCGGTGAAGCGTCGTCAACGGGAATCGAGCCGCAACAACCGTCAGCCAAAGAGGCCGAGCGAGTTGGCGGCAGCGACCGCACCTGCCACGGTCACGACGGCGCCGATAACGGTCAGCTTCTTGAGCTGCGTCGGCTGACCGGAGATCTTGATTGCGAGAGCGCAGGCAATGGTGCCAACGCCAATCTGCACCAGGAGCATGCCGCCGATATAGGCCAATAGCGGCGCCGTCGGCGCCTGAGAGATCGATTCACTCAGCGAGTAACCGTGGAAGAGCCCGGCAATGGCGAAAAGAATGGATGCAATCTGCGGATGCATCGTTTGCCGCCGCACGACCAGCGCACCGATACCGATGGTCGTCAGGGCAACGATGGCCTCATCGAAGGGAAGCGTAACGGGGCTGATCTGGATGGCGACGCCAATGATCGATGCCGCACTGAAGGCCAGCAGCGGAATGAGTCCTCGCGCAGCGATACCCGCCAGGACGCCAATGCCGACAATTGCGGCCAAATGATAATACTCGAAAATCGGATCGCCGACGCCCGAAGCCAACCCCTCGACAAAGGTGCGCGGCAGCTCTTCGTCGCCGGCCGATTGGCCGAGGGCGTTGCCTTGAAATGCGACCATGAACACGGCCGACAGCACGCCCACCCAACGGACCGATGCCGACATGACCTCCCCGCTTTTTGCAGCGAGTCTTCCCAAACCCACTGTCGTCCATTTTGATAAGGGCGATAGCCAAGGGCCGTCAACAATCTTTGGCCCACCTTGCTGTCGCGGGTCCTCCCGATCATTCTGCGCTCCCATCGCACAGCAGGCCATCATGACCATCGAACAAGATGAAGAAGCTCGTCACAAAGCCAAGATGGCCAATCGCAAGGCCATTCAAGACAAAGAAGTTGCACTCAAGACGGTCGAGAAGGGCCTCCTCGTCGTTCACACCGGCAAGGGCAAAGGTAAATCGACGGCGGCATTCGGCTTACTGCTGCGTGCCCTTGGCCGCGGCCTGCGCTGCGGTGTCGTGCAGTTCGGAAAAGGCGCCTGGCAAACCGGCGAGCGGTTCGCGGTCGAACGATTCGGCGATCAGGTGCAGTGGTATACCTTGGGCGAAGGCTTCACCTGGGAAACGCAGGACCGCGAACGCGACGTGGCGGCTGCCCGGCGTGCCTGGGCGAAGGCGCTGGAGCTGATGGCCGATCCGTCGATCCGCTTCATCGTGCTCGACGAACTCAACATTTCTCTGCGTTACGACCACCTCGACATCGCCGAGGTCGTGACCGCCCTGAGGGCGCGACGTGCCGATCAGCATGTCGTTGTTACCGGCCGCAACGCCAAACCCGAGCTCATCGAAGCCGCCGACCTAGTGACCGAAATGACCTTGGTGAAACATCACTTCGCGGCCGGCGTGAAGGCGCAGGAAGGCATCGAGTTCTGATGAAGGATCGGCCTGCTGCGCGTGCCTTGATGATCCAGGGCACGGGCTCCGATGTCGGCAAGTCGCTGCTGGTCGCGGCCCTTGCCCGCGCCTATACGCGGCGCGGCCTCAAGGTGCGGCCGTTCAAGCCGCAGAACATGTCGAACAACGCCGCTGTCACGGCCGACGGCGGCGAGATCGGACGGGCACAGGCATTGCAGGCGCGCGCCGCTGGCGTCGCGCCCAGTGTCCACATGAACCCGGTCCTCCTGAAACCCCAGAGCGATGTCGGCGCGCAGGTAGTGGTGCAGGGCCGGGTTGTCGGCAATGCCAAGGCACGCGAATTCCAGACAATGAAGCCGGCGCTGCTGGGCGCCGTGCTGCAAAGCTTCGACAAGCTCGCCGCCGAAGCCGATCTCCTCCTGGTCGAGGGCGCCGGCTCGGCGTCGGAAGTAAACCTGCGCGCCGCCGACATTGCCAACATGGGATTTGCCCGCGCCGCCAACGTGCCCGTCGTGCTGGTCGGCGACATCGACCGTGGTGGCGTGATCGCGAGCCTGGTCGGCACCAAGACGGTCATCGATCCTGCCGATGCCGCAATGATCGTGGGCTTTGTCGTCAATCGCTTTCGCGGTGATCCGGCACTCTTCGCTGACGGCATGACGCTGATCGAACGGCACACGGGATGGCAGGCGCTGGGACTGGTCCCCTTCTTTCAGGACGCCCACCGGCTGCCGGCCGAGGATGCGCTTGGCTTGCCGAACAACCTCCGCGCTGCCGATGGCGCAGTTCGCATCGCCGTGCTCGCCTACCCACGCATCGCCAATTTCGACGACTTCGATCCGCTGCGGCAGGAGTCCGGAACGGACGTGGTGTTCGTCCGTCCGGGCGAAGCGATCCCCGGCGATGCCGCACTTGTCATCCTGCCGGGCTCGAAGGCGACCATCGCCGATCTCGCGGCGCTCCGTGCCGCCGGTTGGGACATCGATCTGCGCGCTCACCTGCGCCGCGGCGGGCACGTGCTGGGCATCTGTGGCGGCTACCAGATGCTCGGCCGCCATATCGCCGACCCTGAGGGCATCGAAGGGCCGCCGGGCAGCGTCGACGGGCTTGGCCTGCTCGATGTCGAGACCGTGCTGGGCGGCGACAAGGTCCTGGTCGAAGTCACAGGGCACACAGAAGCGGAGAGTGCGCCCTTCAAAGGCTACGAGATGCATATCGGCCGCACGACCGGCGCTGCGCGGCCACTTCTGGCGTTGGACGGCGGTGGCCGCGACGGCGCCGTCGACGTGAGCGGACGGATTGCCGGATGCTATATCCACGGTCTGCTGGCGGACGACCGGCAGCGTCGCCACTGGCTGCACCGCATCGGCGCGGCCAGCACCGACTTCGACTACGATGCCGGTATCGAAACCACGCTCGACCGCCTGGCCGAGCACATCGAGCAGCACATGGATCTCGACCGGCTCTATGCGCTGGCGAGAGTGCCGGACCTCACATCAACACGATGATCGCCGCCAGCAGAGCGATGACCCCAATCTGGACGCCACAGGCCGTGCGATAGAGCTGCAACGCGGCGCGGATGTCGCTGGCGGTCAGCTCGGCCCGACCGTCGCCCATCCAACGATCGTCGACCGTCACGCCGCCATAGACACGCGGCCCGGCGAGCCGGATGCCTAGGGCGCCCGCCATCGCGGCTTCCGGCCATCCGGCATTGGGCGATCGGTGATGACGTGAATCGCGACGCACGGCTGCCATAGCATTCGCGGGCGAACAGCCCGGCAGCAACGACGCCGCCACGATCAGCCAGAGCGCTGCCAGCCGCGAAGCCGGCAGGTTCACCAGATCGTCGAAGCGGGCGGAGGCCCAGCCGAAGGCGCGATAACGATCGGACTTGTGGCCGACCATGGAATCGGCCGTGTTGACTGCCTTGTAGGCCAGCGCCCCCGGCAAGCCGGCCACGACAAGCCAGAAGAGCGGCGCCACGACGCCGTCGGAAAAATTCTCGGCAAGGCTCTCGATCGCTGCACGGCAGATGCCGGCTTCGTCGAGCGCCTCGGTGTCGCGCCCAACGATGCGCGAGACCATGTTGCGCCCACCGGCGAGCCCATGCTCGTCGAGTCCGCTCGCGACATCCCCGACATGCGCAGCGAGGCTCCGTTGCGCGAGCAGCGAACTCGCCAACAGACCGCAGAACAGCGTAGCGAAGAGATCGTCGAAGATGTCCTCCAGCAGGTCCGCCACGAAGACGCCCGCGGCGATGCTCGCCCCCAGGAGCACGAGAAGGAGGACGACGCCCATCCCGCGGCGCTGCTCGAACGAGGCCGTGGGTGAATTCCACACGTCGTCGGCCCATGCTATGAGCCGCCCGATCCAGGTCACTGGATGGCCGATCGCACGATAGAGCGGCTCGGGATATCCAACGGCCGCTTCGATGGCGACGGCGACAAGGGCGAGACTGGCGAACATGAATGCTCTGCCTAACATGACGCCCGCACCCGGAAAACGGCCAAGCCAAAGGGTCGAACATGGCGGCGACCTGTCCGCGATCCGTGCCCGTTTTCCCGACGCACCGGAGCCCTGGATCGACCTGTCGACCGGCATCAACCCCGTGCCCTATCCGATGCCGATGCTATCCGCAGAGGCATGGACGCGGCTGCCGACGCCGGCGCAGGAGGAAGCGCTGATTGCCGCGGCTGCACGCCGCTATGGCGTGCCGGACCCGGCCACGATCGTCGCCGCCCCCGGCACACAGGCGCTGATCCAGACGTTGCCGCGCCTCCTGCCGCCCAGCCGGGTCGCCATCCTCGGCCCAACCTACGAAGAGCACGAAGTCTGCTGGCGCCGGCAAGGCCATGAAGTCTCTACCGTCACCGATCCCGATCAAGCGGCGAACGCCGAGGTCGCGGTCGTCGTCAATCCCGACAATCCAAGGGGCCGCCTCCTGGCCCCCGACGAATTACCGTCTCCATCCAAGCTGCTGGTGGTCGACGAGGCGTTCATCGATCTCCTGGCGCCCGCCTGCAGCCTCGCCGGGGCTCTGCCGCCGCGCACGGTCGTGCTGCGGTCCTTCGGCAAGACCTACGGCCTGGCCGGCCTGCGCCTGGGCTTCGCCATCGCCGGCCACGAACTCGCCGAGAAGCTGCGCGGCGAGTTCGGCCCCTGGGCGGTTTCGGGCCCGGCGCTGGAGATCGGCCGGGCGGCGCTCGACGACGATGCCTGGTTGAGCGCGACGGCAGAGCGCCTGACGGTGGATCGCCAGCGGCTCGATGAGATTCTCATCGAAGCCGGTTTTGTCATTCTGGGCGGCACGCCCCTCTTCTGCCTTGCCAGGCATCCCGAAGCGCCGGCCATGGTCGAGCGGCTTGGCCGTCGCGGCATCCATGTCAGGAGCTTCCGGCAACAACCGACATGGTTGCGCTTCGGTCTGCCGGGCAGCGGCGATGCCTTCGAGCGCCTTGGCGCCTGCTTCAACGATTGAGGATCCCGTGGCCCGCTCTTCGCGCAGAACCTTCATCAAAGCCGCCTCGGCCGCGGCCGCCGCGTCGACGGTCGCGGCCTGCGATGCCCCGGCAAGCAATACAGCACAAGGTGTGCGCATCACCGGCGGCACGGAGTCCAAGTTTCCATCTGCCGAGGCGCCGGGCTCGAACGATGGCGGTTACAACATTCTCTTCATCCTCACGGACCAGGAACACTATATGGGTCCGCGCTGGCCGGTGCCGCTGCCCGGCCACGAGCGCCTGCGCCGCACCGGCACCTTCTTCGAGAACCACCAGATCGCCGCCGACATGTGCTCGGCCTCGCGGGCGGTGATCTATACCGGCCTGCACATGCCGCATAACGGCATCTTCGACAATGCCGGCGTGCCCTACATGAAGAGCCTGGACCCCAAGCTGCCGACCATCGGTAAGGTCCTGCGCAAGCTCGGCTACTACACGGCCTACAAGGGCAAATGGCACCTCAACGGCGCGATGGCCATGGAGAACCATCCCGACGACATCAAGGCACTGTTCGAGACCATGATGGATCGCGACTACGGTTTCTACGACTATACCGGCGTCGGCGATTTCATCGAGGGTGCCCGGGGCGGCTACCAGTACGACCAGATCACGACGGCGCAGGCGGTACAGTGGCTGAAGGCCAAGGGCCGGCCGATGGCCGACAAGCGCCAGCCCTGGTATCTCGCGGTCAACCTCGTCAATCCGCACGACGTGATGTGGGTGAATACCGACACGCCGGGCCAGCCGCCGCAGCAGGCAGTGGAGGCGAAGCTGAGCATGGCCTACCCGCCCAACGATTCGCTTTACAAGCGGCAATGGAACGAGATCCCGCTGCAGAAGACCTGGCAGCAATCGCTCGACACGCCCGACCGCGTGCCGGCCCACCGCATCTACCATGCCGCCAACGGGATCCTGACGGGCCTGATCCCGCAGGAGGAAAGCCGGGTGCGGATGCGCCAGAACTACTATTTCAACGCCATCCGCGATGTCGATCAACAGATCGTGCAGTTGCTCGACCAGCTCGATCGCCTCAGCCTCACCGACAACACCATCGTCATCTTCACGTCGGACCATGGCGAGCTGCTGGGCTGCCACGGCGGCCTGTCGGGCAAGGGGACGACGACGTATCGCCAGCAGAACCATGTGCCGATGCTGGTGGTCCATCCCGCGATCAAGGGCGGGCAGCGCTGCCTCGAGACGACATCGCATCTCGACTTCGTGCCCACCATCGTTTCGTTGGCCGGCAAGTCGACGGCGCCAGTGGCCGACGTCATGACGCGCATGAAAGGCCAGGACTTCTCGCCGTTGCTGCGCCAGCCGGAGAATCCGGAATTTACGCGACGCCGCGGCGGTGTGCTGTTCTGCTACAGCCAGCTCATGGTGCACGATCCGCAGTTCACCAAGACGCTCTACGAGACCTTGCAGAACAAATCGATCGCGCGGTCGGCGCTGTTCCGCACCATCGAATCCTTCCCGGTCAACTGGCCGCTGCGCGTCTGCATCCGGTCGATCGTCGACGAGCGCTACAAGTTCAGCCGCTACTTCTCGTTCCGCGAATTCAACACGCCGGCGACCTTGGAAGAATTGCGCGCGAAGAACGACCTCGAACTCTACGACCTGCGCAACGATCCCGACGAGACCCTGAACCTCGCCTACGACTTCGACCGCAACCGCGACCTCATCGCCACGATGAACGCCAAGCTTAATGCGTTGATCGCCCGCGAGATCGGCGTCGACGACGGCAGCTTCCTGCCGCTCAAGGACTG
This sequence comes from Reyranella massiliensis 521, assembly GCF_000312425.1. Lineage (GTDB taxonomy): Bacteria > Pseudomonadota > Alphaproteobacteria > Reyranellales > Reyranellaceae > Reyranella > Reyranella massiliensis. Next base: position 4,295,811 of record NZ_HE997181.1, read on the forward strand.
GATCAACTGGAACGAGGCCCGACCGGAATCCGCCATCAACATCTGAGGCGGCGGCTGGCTCTCACGTGCCGCAGAACGTCCGATAGACGCGCTGGTCCGGCGGCGGCGGTTCCTCGTAGGCCGCAAACTCCGGCCGCGCCTCGTAGGGCTTGGCCAGAACGGTCAGCAGTTCCTCGAAGGGAGCGTAGTCCTCGCGCTCCGCGGCGGCCGTAAGGGCTGCCTCGACGCGGTGATTGCGCGGGATGTAGACCGGGTTTACCGCATCCATCGCCGCCTTGCGGGCGGCACCGTCCATCGGCTCGGCTTCCAGCCGCTGCCGCCAGCGCACCGCCCACGCGTCGAAGGCTTCCGGCTTGCTCTCGAACAGGCTGCGCACTGTTGCATCGGCAGCAGGATCGACCGCCGCATCGCCCAGACGGCGGAAGGCGAGGGTGAAATCGGCCTGGCCGTCGGTCAGTGCATTCAGGAAGGCCTGTGCGAGCTCGGCATCCTCCTCCTGTTCGGTCGTCAGTCCGAGTTTGGCGCGGAGTCCGCCGATCAGCGCCTCGACATAGTGGCCGCGGAACGACGGCAGCACTTCATTGGCGATTGCGAGGGCAGCGTCGCTGTCCTCGGCCAGCAACGGCAGCAAGGTTTCGCCGAACCGCGCCAGGTTCCAGTGCGCGATGCTCGGCTGATGAGCATAGGCATAGCGGCCCTGCTGGTCGATCGAGCTGAACACCGTCTCGGGATTGTAGGCGTCCATGAAGGCGCAGGGGCCGTAATCGATGGTCTCGCCGGCAATCGAACAATTGTCGGTGTTCATGACGCCGTGGATGAAACCGACCAGCAGCCATTTGGCGACCAGCGATGCCTGGCGGGCGATGACCCGCTCGAACAGGACGCGATAGGGCTGATCCGAATCGCGTGCCTCGGGATAGTGGCGTGCAATCACATGGTCGGCCAGCAGGCGCAGGGCTTCCGAGTCGCCGCGCGCGGCAAAGAACTGGAAGGTACCGACCCGGATATGGCTCGATGCGACGCGGGTCAGCACGGCGCCGGGCAGTTCGCCGTCGCGCCAGATCGGCTCGCCGGTCGTGACGGCCGCCAGCGAGCGCGTGGTCGGAATGTTCAGCGCCGCCATCGCTTCGCTGACGATGTACTCGCGCAGTACCGGCCCTACCGCGGCCCGGCCATCGCCGCCGCGCGAGAACGGCGTGCGGCCCGATCCCTTGAGCTGAATGTCCCGGCGCTGTCCGCCACGGTCGATGACTTCGCCCAACAGGATGGCGCGGCCATCGCCAAGCTGCGGCACGAAGTTGCCGAACTGATGACCGGCATAGGCCAGCGCGATCGGCTCGGAGCCCGGCGCGACGAGGTTGCCGGCCAGCATCTCGACGCCCTCCGGCGAGGCCAGCACCTCGGGATCGAGGCCGAGCTGGAAGGCCAGCGCCCGATTGAGCTTCACCAGCCGGGGTGCCGCAACCGGGGTCGGCGCCAGCCGCGCATAGAAGCGCTCCGGAAGCTTGATGTAGCTGTTGTCGAAAGGCAGGCCGGCCGGATTCGCCATGGTTTACTCGCGCTGGGTTTACTCGTCGTAACGGGCGGACGTGATGCCGCTGGCTCGGTCGTAGTGCAGCGAAATCTTCTGCAGGGTGCAGAGGTTCAGATACTGCCACACGGCGGGCGCGCCATCGTCGGCAAAACCCACCTTCAGATCACCCATGCAATAGTCGGTGGGCGCACGATAGGAGACCTCCCGGACCTCGCCCGGCTTGATGACCGGGGGCCGCAGGAAGTTGGGTCCCCAGAAATTGAGCTGGGTCGGCGACACGGAAAGCTGGCTAATCGGATAACCCGTGGCATTCTTCAGCCGGAACATGGTTTCTTGGGCAAACGCCTCCCCCGAACAGAAGACCAGGGCGGCAACAGCCAGACTGCGCAACATGAACAATGAACCTCACCAGGGAAGAAGCGTTGCGGTCGACTTTGTCGCAGATCGTCGAACCGCGCTAGAGGGGCCCTATGACGCTGCTGATCAGCCATCCGTCGTTTCTCGAACACGATACTGGCGACTATCACCCCGAACGAGCGGACCGGCTGCGTGCGGTCACGGCCATCCTGGCCGACGAGGAATTCGCCGGCCTGAAACGCCTCGTGGCCCCCGAAGCCACTATTGAACAACTCACGCGCGTCCATCCGCCGGGCTATGTCGACGCTATCCTGGGCATTCGCCCGCCGCCTGGCGAGCTGGTCCACATCGACGCCGACACCGTGATGAGTGCCGGCAGCGCCAACGCCGCGCGTCACGCGGCAGGCGCCGTCGTGGCCGCGGTCGACGGCGTTCTCGGTGGTGCAGCCCGGACGGCCTTTGCCGCTGTCAGACCGCCGGGCCATCACGCGACGCCGGACGTTCCCGGCGGCTTCTGCCTCTTCAATAATGTCGCAATCGGCGCGCGGCATGCGCAGGCGGCATTCGGCGTCGAGCGTGTGGCGATCATCGACTTCGACGTCCATCATGGCCAGGGAACGCAGGCCGTTGTCGAGCCGGAGCCGACGCTCTTCTACGCCTCGACGCATCAGTATCCGCTCTATCCCGGCACCGGCTTCCCGCGCGAGCGCGGCATTGCGGGCAACGTGGTGAACGTGCCGCTGGCCGCCGGCAGCGGCAGTGCCGAGTTTCGTACGGCCTGGAGCGAGCGTATCCTGCCCGCGCTCGACGGCTTCGCCCCCGAGCTGGTGATCGTTTCCGCCGGGTTCGACGGGCATCGCCGCGATCCGCTGGCGCAGCTCAATATCGAGACCGAGGACTTCGTCTGGCTGACCGAAGAGCTGCTGGCCATCGCCGGACGCCATGCTGGCGGCCGCCTCGTCTCGGTGCTCGAAGGCGGCTACGACCTCGCCGCGCTCGCCGAATCGGTCGCCACCCATGTGCGGACACTGATGGCGGCCGACGCCGCCTGACGCTTCAGGACTCAGGGATCGCGCGGTCGATCTGCCAAGTCGCCGCGCTGACATGCGGCTCGAGGCTGAGTCGGCCCACGATCTGCTCCAGCGCCGCATCGTTGCGCTTCGCCGCCACCGCCTGCGCCGTCACCGTCACCTTCGACGTATCGGGGATGTCCTCGCTATCGAGGCGTCGCAGACCGAGGCCCGCTTGCGACAGCGCATGCAGGAGCAGGGACCGCATATGCGCTTCCTCGGCGCCGCGACAGGCGATCTCGACCGTGTAGTAGGTCTCCGAGTCCGTCGAGGTCAGCAGCCTGAAGTTCATGCGCCGCACCAGCGGCCGCAGGAAGAGGTTGGTGCCGATCACGAAGACCGCGGCGAGGATGCTCGGCCCGCCATGGCCCGCGCCGGCCAGGGTGCCGACCATGGCCGAACACCAGAGCGTCGCTGCGGTATTCAGCCCATGGACATTGACGCCCTCGCGCAGGATCACGCCCGCGCCCAGGAAGCCGATGCCGGTCACAACCTGGGCGGCGACGCGCGTCGGATCGCCCTGGCCGACCAGACCGGAAAACACGACGAAGCCCGCCGCGCCCAGCGCCACGAGGGCGTTGGTGCGCAGGCCGGCCATCTTCTGATGCCACTGCCGCTCGAAACCGATCGCAGAGCCCAGCACCAGGGCAAGGGTAAGACGCAGGGCGGGATCGCCCAGGGCCACAAAATCGAAGGACATCGCCCCTCCATGATCGGGGCTGGTTGCAATTTGATGACGGCCCGTGTTCAGGCCGGATTGTCGAGGCTAAAGACGCCGGTTGCTTCGTCGTAGGCAAACGCCTCGGCAAAGCGGCCCCAGGTAATGGCGGCCCGCAGGGTCTGCTCGGCGAACTGCTCGGACATGTGGTCTTCAAGTTCGTCGCGGAAGCGGCTGGCAGGAGCACGATGCGCACCGCGCTCGTCGAGCACCCGCTTGATGTGGCCGGCAAGCGGTACATAAGCCAGGAGATGCTGGGCGAACAGCCGCTTGCGGTCGTCAGGATCGAGATCGACGAAGCGACGGCCCGCCTCGGTCAGCTTGATGTCGCCCTCGACCAGTTCGGCGAAGCGCAGGAGCTGCAGGGTCTCGGCAATCGGAAACAGATCGTCGATCTCCATCTGCAAGGTTCCCGCCAGCGCCGGCAGATCGGCGTGACCGCGATAGGGTTCACCCGCCATGGCTTCGAGGAAGCCCGCCAACAGGTTGGGGGAGAGATGCGGCAACAGCATCGAAATGCCGCTACCGGCAAAGGCGCCCGGCGCCTTTCCAGCGGGCCGCGCCGTCATCAACGCATAGATGTCGTCGACGAGCTGACGGAAAGTCGGGTCGAGGCGATTGCGCGGCTGCGGCAGAGTCACCGGAATCTCGGCGACGAGGCGCCCAGGATTGGACGAGAAGACCAGGATGCGGTCCGACATCAGCACCGCCTCCTCGATATTGTGCGTGACCAGCAGAATCGACGAGATCGGCATCCGGCCCTCGCCCCAGAGATCGAGCAGGTCGGTGCGTAGGGTTTCCGCCGTCAGCACGTCGAGCGCGGAGAAAGGCTCATCCATCAGCAGCAGCTTGGGATGAACGACCAGCGCGCGCGCCAGTCCGACACGCTGGCGCATGCCGCCCGACAGTTCCTTCGGATAGGCGCTCTCGTAGCCGTCGAGGCCGATCAGATCGATGGCCGCCAGTGCACGCCGGTGGCGTTCGGCCGGCGCAATGCCCTGCGCCTCCAGGCCGATCTCGACATTCTCCTGCACGGTGAGCCACGGGAAGAGCGCGAAGGTCTGGAACACCATCGCGACGTCCCCGGCCGGTCCCGCCACCGGCCGGCCGGCGATCGACACCCGGCCTTCGCTGGCCGGCAGGAGGCCCGCGATGATGCGCAACAGCGAGGACTTGCCGCAGCCGGAGCGGCCGAGCAGCGAGACGATCTCGTTGTTGCCGAGTGTCAACGAGATACCGTCGAGGACCAGCAGGTTCTCGCCGCTGCCCTTGGGGTAGAGCTGCCGCACCTTGTCGACGACGACCAGAGGCGGCGAGAACGGCGCCAACGGACGCGTGAGGAGGTTGGTGTCCATTGTCGTCTCCTTCAGGTCAGGCGGAAGCGTCGTTCGGCGAGGCGATAGAGCGGTCGCCAGACCAGACGGTTGCAGGCGACGACCATGATCGACATGACGGCGATACCGAGGACGACGCGCGGATAGTCCCCCGCCTCCGTCGCCTGCGCGATGTAGGCACCGAGCCCGGTCGCCTCCAGCTTGGTATCGCCCCAGCTCGCGACCTCGGCCACGATGCTGGCGTTCCACGAACCGCCCGACGCCGTCAGCGCCCCCGTCACGTAGTAAGGCAGGATCCCCGGCACGATGACCTTCCGCCACCATTGCCAGGAGCGCAGCCGAAACAGCACCGCCACTTCGCGCATGTCCGTTGGAAAGGCACTGGCGCCCGCAATGACGTTGAACAGGATGTACCACTGCGTGCCCAGGATCATGAGCGGGCTGAGCCAGATGTCCGGATCGAGCTTCCACGACACGATGGCGACGACGGCAATCGGAAACAACACGTTGGCCGGGAAGGCCGCCAGGAACTGTGCAATCGGTTGCACGCGCGTTGCGATCCCCAAGCGCAGGCCGATCCAGACGCCGACCGGGACCCAGACGAGGCTGGCAAGCGCGATCAGCACCGCCACGCGCAGCAACGTGAGGAAGCCGAGGCCTACCGCCTCCGCAACGTCGTCGAGCGTCAGCGTCTGATCGGCGAACATCACGATCCGCCACAACGCCCAGGCGACGGCGATCAGCACCACAGCCAGCCACAGGACATCGGCACGCCGCCCCGCTCCGGCCGGCGCCACCCGCTGCGCCGCCGGCGCACGACGCGGTGCGACGGCTGCGACGCACGCCGACAGGGTGCCGATCAGAGCAGAGATACGACGGATCAGGCGGCCGCGGCGCCAGAGGTCATAAACCCACGAGCGCGGCCGTTGCTGTGCGGCGGTCTGCTCGAAGCGGAACTTGTCTGCCCAGGCCACGATGGGGCGAAACAGGAGCTGGTCGTAGACCAGGATGACGGCCGCCATGGTGCCGACGGCCATCAGCACGGCCGCGACATCTCGTTGCGCAATGGCAAGCGCCAGCCAGGAGCCGATGCCCGGCAGCTTGATCGTGGTATCGCCCACCGTGATCGCCTCCGAGGCGACGACGAAGAACCAGCCGCCCGACATCGACATCATGGTGTTCCAGATCAGGCCGGGCGCGGCGAACGGCACTTCGAGGCGCCAGAAGCGCAGCCACGGCGAGAGGCGGAAATGACGCACCGCCTCGTCGAGATCGCCCGGCACGGTGCGCAGGGATTGGTAGAAGCTGAAGGCCATGTTCCAGGCCTGGCTGGTGAAGATGGCAAAGATCGCCGCGCACTCCGCGCCGAGCTGGCTTTGCGGAAACAGGCCGATGAAGAACACGACAGTGAAGGAAAGAAACCCCAGCACCGGCACGGACTGCAGGATGTCGAGGGCCGGCAGGATCACCAGCTCGGCACGGCGGCTCTTGGCTGCAAGCGTCGCGACGACGAAGGTGAATACGAGAGACGCCAGGATGGCGGCGAACATGCGCAGGGTCGTGCGCAGCGCATAGTCAGGCAGATTGGCCGGATCGAGCGTCACGGGATCGCTGGCGAGCCATGCTGCCGGCGCGACCATCCCCCGCGCGCCATGCGCGATGGCGACGAAGACTCCGGCGATCAGGATGAAGATCGCGAGATCGTGGAAATTGGGCCACACCCGCGCTCCGCCCAAACCGAGCGGCGCCGGAAGTCGGCTCTTTTCCCTGCGGTTGTCCATGTTTGCCCCCTCAGCTCGCCGCCGCGCGGCAAACTAGAGGACAGATGTTGCGGATAGCCTTCATCCGCGCCTCCTTCAGATCGGGTCGTTGGTTCGACCCGGGAGGCGCGACCGGAGGAGAGCCTAGAGCGGCAGGCTAGTCCTCGGGATCTCGATCTCCCGGGCAAGAATCCCGGCCGTCGTCACGGTCGCAGAGCGACTGTGGCAATCGGACGAGGTGTTGCTAGATCGCGGGTTCATCGAATCCCTTACGGTTGCTTTCGCGCGGCCCAATACGCCCGGACCAACGAGCGGTCAAGCGCAGCAGCGTCACTTGAAGTACGAATGAACGATCTCGACGAGTTCCTCTGCCGCCTGCACGCGCGTGTCGTCGCGCTTGGACGTGCGATCGACGAAGTTCTCCAGGATATGGTCCTCGATCACCTCAGCGATGAAGCCGTCCAATGCGCCGCGGCACGCCGCCGCCTGCTGCAGCACGGATGAACAGCTCGCGTCTTCCTCGAGGCGCCTTTCGACGGCATCGAGCTGCCCCCTAATGCGCCGCACACGCATCAGGAGTTTTCGCTTTTCCTTTTCCCGCAGGGTGTCCGACATTTCGCTTGATCCTATCCTGGAGGGGGGTATATACGCGACGTCGGCGCGGCCTGTCCAATTGCCGGACGTCACGCCGGATCCACCCACCCGCAAAGGTCCCGATGAACCCGCGATCTAGCAGCAACTCGATAGAAGGACACAGTCGTCGCGCGACTGTTTCCGATGTCGACGCCGGCATGAGCGGCGGCGTGGGTTTGCGAGGGCCGGCCTGACCTCCTCCTGATCCGCGCCCCTGCCGGTCGGTGCAACCGATCTGATTGAAGGAGGCGCGGATGACCAACGTCCGCAAGATCAGCCCACTCGCATTTCCGGGCATCCCCCTCTCGCCTGCCACTGGCGGGTGCGTGCCGACGGCCGCCTGGAGTGCGTCTGGAAACAGCTGCCAAAGACGAACAGCGACGTGATACGCCTCGACGACCATCGTGGTCCCGGGAGGTTACACGGCAGCGTAACGCCGCCCGGCGAAGATCGCCGCAACGTGCGGATGCAGAACCCGGGCGCGACGTGCATGATGCGGCAAGGACAATGAAGAAGGCAGTCTGGTCGACACACAGGGTTCTGGGAGGCCTCGCGGCAGCCGCGACGGCGTTCGGTGCCCTGTCCGCCCGGGCGGCCGATCCGGAACCTGCACGGTCCGGCTTCTATGTCGGCGGTCATGTCGGCTACCTGTTCGGCAACGCGACGGCGACCTTCGCCGATCCGATCGGCGTCGAGACCTCGGGCGGTGCATCGCCCTACGGCACCTTTTTCGGCGGCGTACAGGCGGGCTACGAACACTACTTCCCGTCGCACTGGATGCTCGGCCTCGAAGTCGACATGTCCTTCCCTAGCGCGGAGGATCTGGCGCAAGTCCTGTCCTACCGCGCGACGGCCGCGGGAACGGCCAACCAGCAGCTCGAATATCTCGCGAGCCTGCGCGGTCGCATTGGCTACGGCATCGGCCCCTGGACGCCCTTCGTCACCGGCGGCATCGCCTGGGCAAGTACCCGGTCCAGCCGTACGGACCTCACCACCGGCAACGAGGATGCAAGCCCCGGCAATGTCCGGGCGGGTTACATTCTGGGGGCCGGCGTCGACTACAGGCTCGACTCGAACTGGTCCGCGCGCGCCGAATATCTCTATACCAGCCTGCCGCTCAACGGCTTCGTCTTCGCCACGCCGGCCCGCTACGATTCACTCTACGACCTGCATCGCATTCGCCTCGGCCTGAACTACAAGTTCGGCACAAAGGAAGAAACCAAGGCCGAGCGCCCCGATCGTGGATTCGGTTCGTGGGAGATCCACGGCCAGACGACCTTCATCTTTCAGGGCTATCCGCCGTTCAACGCCCCCTACTCCGGCGCCAACAGTCTGCCCCCCGAGGGCCAGAGCCGCGAGACCTGGACAACCTCGGCCTTCCTCGGCCTTCGGCTCTGGCGGGGCGCGGAGCTCTACTACAATCCCGAGCTGCTGCAGGGTTTCGGCGTTGCCAACACGACCGGCGCCGGCGGCTATCCCAATGGCGAGGCGCAGAAGTCCAACTTCCCCTACCCGCGCTACAACACCTCGCGGCTCTTCCTGCGCCAGGAGATCGGCCTCGGCGGCGAACGCGAGAAGGTCGAGAGCGACTACGGCCAGCTCTCGGGCGAGCGGGACGTGTCGAGGGTCACGCTGCAAATCGGCAAGTTCTCGGTGAAGGACGCCTTCGACGGCAATATCTATGCCGAAGATCCCCGCATGGATTTCCTCAACTGGTCGATCTGGGCCTCGGGCGCCTTCGACTATCCCGCCGATCGCCTCGGCCTCACCTGGGGCTTCATGGCCGAACTCAATCAGGCCAACTGGGCGCTACGCGCCGGCTACTTCCTGGTGGGCAACGAGCCCAACGCCAACACCTTCGACCTCGCGCTCTTCTCGCGCGGCGGCTATGTCGGCGAACTCGAACTGCGCTTCCGGCCCTACGACCGTCCCGGAGCCATTCGTTTCGGAACCTGGATGAACAGCGTCTTCTCCGGCTCCTACAACGAAGCCGTAGCATTGGCCGTCGCAAATGGCGTGACCGCCGACGAAACGATTGGCCAGACACGACGCGGCCGAACCAAGTTCGGCTTCTACGTCAACCTCGAGCAGGAGCTGACCGACGACATCGGCCTCTTCAGCCGCTTCAGCTGGAACAACGGCAAGTCGGAGATCGTGGCCTTCACCGATATCGACGCCAGCCTGTCGCTCGGCCTGTCGATCAAGGGCACGCGCTGGGGCCGCGAACAGGATCGCATCGGCATCGCCGGGGCGCTGAATTCGATCTCGGGCGATCACAGCAGTTTCCTGGGCGCCGGCGGCCTCGGCGTCCTGGTGGGCGATGGCGCCCTCAGCTACGGCTCCGAAGGAGTGGTCGAGGCGTACTATGCCTTTCAAATCGCCAAGGGCATCGTCGCCACCGCCGACTACCAGCTCCTGGTCAACCCGGCCTACAACGCCGTGCGCGGCCCGGTGCATGTCTTCAGTGGCAGGCTGTCCGCACGCTTCTGATGCCGGCGTACGGCGGCGGGCGGGGCCGTCCGTGTCTCGCAGAACCTACTTCCGGTCCATATGCCAGGTGCCATCCCAGCCGGCCGGCGCGCCGTCCCGCAACAGGGCTTGGCAGCGGTCGATGAAGACACGGCAGGGCGCATCCTCCTCGCGCAAGGCGGCAGCCGAGCGGAACGCCGCCAGGGCTTCGTCGAAGCGACCCGCGACATAGGCGTCACGCGCGGCATTCCATCGGGCGAGGAACGCCGCGTGCTCGGGCGCGCTTGCAATCTCACCCAGCGGCTCATGCACATCGTGCACCTCGGTCGTTCCCACGGCCACGACGCGGTCGATGTGACGCCACACGAAAAGCCCGGCGGTCGGCTGGGCGACCTCGCCGCTGGCCAGGATCTCCGTGCCGTAGACCTTGTTCATCCCTTCGAGCCGTGAGGCCTGATTGGCGACCTGGCCGACCAGCGTGTAGTTGATCCGCTCCCGGGCACCGACGTTACCGACCACGGCGGGGCCGGTATGCAGACCGAAGCGCGTGCGAAAACCCGGCCGCCCGCGGTCGCGCCACTTCTCGGAAAGCTCGCGGCCAGCGGCGGCAGCCTGCAGGGCGCCGCGGCAAGCGTTGGCGATGTGATCGGGATCGGGCTCCGGTGCATTCCAGAACGCCATGATGCTGTCGCCGATATACTTGTCGATCATGCCGCGATTGGCCGAGATAGCCGAACCCAGCGCCTCGAAATAGCGCGACAGGCGGCTGGTCAGCAGTTCCGGCTCCATCGTCTCGCTCAGCAACGAGAAGCCCTCGATGTCGGTGAACATCACGGTGATCTCGCGCCGTATACCCCCGACGCCCGACGTCGACGGTGAACGCATGATCTGATGGACAAGATCCTTCGAGACATAGCGGCCGAAGATCTCCAACCCCTCGCGCATGCGCTCGACGGCATCGGACAAACGGACGATCTCGGTGATGCGGCTCTGAACGGGTGTCTGATCGGAGAAGTCGAGCTGACGGATCTGATCGGTCTTGACCGCGATGCGCGCAATCGACCGCGACACCAGGATCGACGCGATAAACGCCGCCAGAATGGCGAGCAGGACCGCCACTGCCGCCGCACCGGCTGCGCGCTCCAGCAAGATGCGAGAATCGGCATTGAGCTCCGACAATGGCACGGCCACAGCGATCGTGAATCTCTGGCCGAGGGTCTCCTGCATGCGATGGGTGATGATGCGGTAGGTGCGACCCGACACCTGCACTTCGCGATCGATCTTCTTGTCGGTCGCCAGCGCATCGACAATCGACTGACGCAGCAGATCGCGCACTGCAGCGTCGCCCGGCAGACAATCCGGCGCATCGGCCGCACAGGGCTCGGACTGGATATCGACTTCGCCTTGGCCGGACCCGATCATGATCACCGAGTTGCTGGTAATCTTGTAGGCTGTCAAAAGCTGGGACAGTGTCGACAAGGTGAAGTCGAAGCCGACGACCCCGTGGCCGTCGCGCAGGGGAACGCCGGCCGATATCCCAGCATCTTCCGTCTGGGCGAAGCGATAGGGCTGGGTCAGGATCGGCCCCTGCGCCTTCATCGCATCGATGTACCAGGGCCGCGTCCGCGGATCGAAGTCGGTCAGCCGCTCTTTGGCGGGACCGTGGCTGCCGTCGGGTGCATAGAACCACCAGCTCTCCCGCCCCTCGGCGATGATACGCACGATGATCGCTTCGCCATCGGGAGCATCGAATTCGAGACGCTGGGCAATCGAGTAGGAGCCCAACCGACCGGCATAGATGAAGCTGCCGTCGCCATAGCCGACGAAGCCGGCCTGCACGACCGAGTGACGGTCGAGCATCGCGATCAGCTGCCGCCGCCGCTCCTCGTCGATCAGCGGATTCTCCGTGGCGTTGAAGCTCGGACCATCGGCCAATGTCTGGCCGACCGAGACGACGGTACGCAGCCCCTCCGTCATGAAGCGCTCGACCGCCACTTCGAGCGCGGCAACGCGCTGGTCGGTCCCGCGCCGCTCCAGTGAACTGACCGACCGCCAGCCGAGCCAGAGCAGCGCCACCGCAAGCGGCAACACAATAAGCGCCATCAGCGTCAGGATGGTGACGCTGAACGAAATAGACCGACGACTTTGCTTCATTTCAGTCGAGGCTGAAGGCCAGCCCGGCTATTCCCTTACAGCCGCCCACTTGCAGCCGAGATTCTGCGTGGTGACGGTGAGCATCTTTGGTTGGGACGCAATATTGGCCACGATGTTGAGGTTCATACGCCCCAGATCGAAGTCGCCCGTGTAGATGCCATTGGCCCGCTGCTTCAGCTTGACGTTGATGCCGCCGGCCGACTTGATCTCCGCCTGGCCGTTCACCATCAGGAACGTGTGCTCACGGGTGAAGGAAGGGTCGGCAGAGATGCAGCCCTGGATGTTCTTGGGGTCGGCCTTCAGCCAGAACTTCACATCGGCATCCTGCGCTGAAGCCGCAACAGGAGCCACTCCCGCAAGAACGAGAGCGGCAATTTTGATCATCTTCATCATTCGGTCCCTCCGATCCCGTTCCCACTCTACAGCGGCGGGATCGGGCCGTCAGTCTTTACGGCCGAGCAACCCGTAGGCAAAGCCCGCGATCAGGCCGCCGACGATCGGCGCCACCCAGAAGAGCCAAAGCTGCGAAATTGCCGCGCCGCCGACAAACAGCGCCGGCGCCGTGCTGCGTGCCGGATTGACCGACGTATTGGTGACGGGAATGCTGATCAAGTGGATCAAGGTCAGCGCAAGACCGATCGCCAGACCCGCCGCCGCCGGATGCGCCTTCTTGTCGGTGGCGCCGAGGATCACCGTCACGAATCCGAAAGACAGGGCGATCTCGATCACAAGAGCCGCGGTCATACTGTACTTACCGGGCGAATGGTCGCCGTAGCCGTTGGTCGCAAAGCCGCCGATGTCGGCGCCGGCTTTGCCGGTTGCAACCACATAGAGGATGGCTGCGCCCGCGATGCCGCCCAGGACCTGCGCGATCACATACTGGATGACCTCGCTCCAGGGAAAGCGACCGCCGGCGGCAAGGCCTACCGTTACGGCTGGATTGAAGTGGCCGCCCGACACGCCGCCAACGGCGTAGACCATGGTGAGAACGGTGAGGCCAAAGGCGAGCGCGACGCCGACGAAGCCGACCCCGAGCTGAGGAAAGGTCGCTGCGAGAACAGCACTGCCGCAGCCGCCAAGCACAAGCCAGGCGGTTCCCAGAAATTCGGCATAAAGGCGATTGGCGATGGGCATCTTCAGTTCCCCCGAACAGTTGTCAGCACCAGACACCCCATCCCCGTTTGCAGCTTAGCATTGTTTACCGCCAATTTCTTCAATCGTGTGGATGACTTGCCGCGCTGCACAAGCGAAGCGTCACCAAATCGAAATTCAGTGGTCATGAAAGCGTCCTAGCGTCCGCTCCTCATCGAAGGAGTTTGCGCCATGTTCCTGCGCCGCCGCCGTTTGATTGCTGCCTCGGGCCTCGCCGCCACGAGTTTCGCCCTGCCCCGGGTCGCCATCGGCCAGGCCGACCAGCGGCCGAGCATCACCATCGCCGTGCAGCAGATCGCCAACAGCGCGGCGCTGGAGCCCCTGCGCGAGCAGTCGAATGTCGGCCAGCGCGCCTTCTCATTCCTCTTCGAGACGCTGATCATGTCGAACCTGCTCGGCAAGCTGGAGCCGGTGCCGGGCCTTGCCGAAAGCTGGAAGCGGATCGACGACCGCACCGTAGAGTTCAGCCTCCGCAAGGGCGTGAAGTTCCACAATGGCGACGAGCTCACGGCCGACGACGTGGTCTTCACCTTCAGCCGCGACCGCATGTTCGGTCCCGACTACGACATCTCCTCGACCAAGACGCTGTTCACCTCGGTGCTGATCCGCGACTCGAACCAGGGCAAGAACCTGCCGCCGGAAGTGCCGGCTGTGGCCAAGCGCCTGTTCCCGGCACTGGAGAAGGTCGAAGCGGTCGACAAGTACACGGTGCGCTTCACCAACCGCACGCCCGACGTCACCCTGGAGGGCCGCATCGGCCGGCTGGGCAGCGACATCATCTCCCGCCGCGCCTACGAGGAAGCCAAGAGCTGGCTCGACTGGGCGCGCGCGCCGGTTTCGACCGGCCCCTACAAGGTGCGCGAGTTCCAACCCGACCAGGTGCTGGTGATGGACGCGCATGACGACTATTGGGGTGGCCGCCCGCCGATCAGGAGCGTGCGCATGGTGGTCGTGCCGGAAGTCGCGACCCGCATCAACGGCCTGCTGGCCGGCCAGTTCGACTTCATATGCGACGTTCCGCCAGACCAGATCCCCGGCATCGAAAAGAACCCGAAGTTCGAGGTACTGGGCAGCACGATCGTCAACCACCGCCTTACGGTGTTCGACAAGAACCATCCGCGTCTTGCCGATCCGCGCATCCGCCGGGCCTTCACCCACGCGATCGACCGTCAGGCGATCGTCGAGGCGCTGTGGTCGGGCCGCACGCGCGTGCCGGCCGGCCTGCAGTGGGAATTCTACGGGCCGATGTTCGTCGAGAACTGGACGGTGCCGTCCTACGACCTGGCCAAGGCCAAGGCGCTCCTGAAGGAGGCCAACTACAAGGGCGATCCGATCCCCTATCGCCTCCTGAACAACTACTACACCAACCAGGTCTCGACGGCGCAGGTCCTGATCGAGATGTGGCGTCAGGCCGGCCTCAACGTGCAGATCGAGATGAAGGAGAACTGGCAGCAGATCTTCGACACCAACAGCCCGCGCGCCGTGCGCGACTGGTCGAACAGCGCCGGTTTCAACGACCCTATCTCCTCGATCGTGGCGCAGCATGGCCCGCAGGGCCAGCAGCAACAGGTCGGCGAATGGACCAACGAGGAGATGAACAAGCTCTCCGCGGCTCTCGAAGTCGAGACCGACATGCAGAAGCGCCGGGCGATGTTCAAGCGCATGCTCGAGATCTGCGAACGCGAAGATCCCGCCTTTACGGTACTGCACCAGAACGCGACCTTCACCGCCAAGCGCAAGGACATCAAGTGGAAGGCTTCGCCGTCCTTCGCGATGGAGTTCCGTAACACCAACTTCGCCAGCAACTAGGTACGGACGATGAGCGCTCCCCTTGTTGCCCTGCGCGGCCTCACCGTCGATTTCGAGAAGGACGGACACCTCTCGCGCGCCGTCGACGGTGTCGACCTCGAGATCGCGCCCGGAGAAGCCCTGGGCATCGTGGGCGAATCGGGCTCGGGCAAGAGCGTGACCTGGCTGGCCGCGCTCGGCCTGCTGCCGGCCAAGGCATGCGTCGCGGGTTCGGTGCGGCTCGAAAAGCAGGAGTTGATCGGCGTATCGGCGCGCGTGCTCGAGGACGTGCGCGGCAAACGCATCGCCATGATCTTCCAGGATCCGTCGAGCTGCCTGAACCCCGTGCATCGCATCGGCTGGCAGCTCGTCGAGGCCCTGCGGCTTCACCGCGGCCTCCATGGCAAGGCGGCCGAGGCCGAGGCGTTGCGGCTGCTCGACCAAGTGGGTATCGCCGATGCCCGCCGCCGACTGCAGGACTATCCGCACCTTCTCTCCGGTGGTCTTAACCAGCGCGTGATGATCGCCATGGCGCTGGCCGGCCAACCCGACCTTCTGGTGGCCGACGAGCCCACCACGGCGCTCGACGCCACCATTCAGGCACAGATCCTGGCCCTGCTGAGCAGCATTCGCCGCGACACCGGCATGGCGCTGGTGTTGATCAGCCACGATCTCGGCGTCGTCGCCGAGAATGTCGACCGGGTCGCCGTGATGTATGCCGGCCGCCTGGTCGAGGAAGCGCCGGGCGACGATCTGTTCGGCGCGGCGCGTCATCCCTACACGCAAGGTCTGCTCGCGGCCCTTCCCTCTCTTACGGGTCCACGCCGACGGCTCGCGGCAATCCCCGGCACGGTACCCGATCCGTGGAGCGTGCCGGCCGGTTGTCGCTTCGCGCCGCGCTGCCCGGTCGCCGAGACCCGCTGTTCCAGCGCACCGCCACCGGCCCGCTCCGTGGGCTTCCGCCACCTCGCGACCTGCCACCGGCAGG
Source organism: Reyranella massiliensis 521 (assembly GCF_000312425.1). Taxonomy (GTDB): domain Bacteria; phylum Pseudomonadota; class Alphaproteobacteria; order Reyranellales; family Reyranellaceae; genus Reyranella; species Reyranella massiliensis. The sequence goes on from NZ_HE997181.1 coordinate 4,311,768, forward strand.
TTGCGGCCGGTTACTCGGCCTGGTCCTTGCCGCAGGCGGCGGAATGACCGCGCTGCTCGAAGCGACCGGCCTTCGCCGCCACTATCAGGTTCGTGCCGGAAACGGCCTCTTCACCACCAAAGCAACGTTGCGTGCCGTCGATGGCGTTTCGCTGACACTCGCGCCGGGACGAACTCTGGGCCTCGTGGGCGAGTCGGGTTGCGGCAAGTCGACCACCGGCAAGCTCGTGCTGGGTCTGGTGCCACCGAGCGCGGGCACGGTGCGCTATCGCGGTGAACCGCTTCCTGCTGTCGGGACACCGACCTGGCGGAGGCTGCGCCGCCACATCCAGATGGTCTACCAGGATCCGCTGGGCGCCCTCGATCGCCGCCTGCCGGTCGGCTGGCAGATCGAAGAACCGCTCGCCATCCACGGACAAGCCACACCCGCCGAACGCCGCGACCGCGCCCAGGCCGCCATGAACAATGTCGGCCTGCAACCGCACCAGTACGACCGCTATCCGCACGAACTGTCCGGTGGCCAGCGCCAGCGCGTCGTCCTGGCGCGCGCCCTGATGACCGGCCCCGACCTGCTGGTGTGCGACGAGCCGATTTCCGCACTCGATGTTTCCATTCAGGCGCAGGTCGTGAACCTCTTGCTCGACCTGCAGGAACAGCTCGGCATCGCCTATCTCTTCATCAGCCACGACCTCAAGGTCGTGCGGCAGGTAAGCCACGACGTGGCTGTGATGTATCTCGGTCGCATCGTCGAACAGGGCGAAGCCGAGAGCCTGTTCGCCGCACCGGCACATCCCTATACGCGCGCCCTGGTCTCGGCGATCCCCACCATCGGTCCCCGCCGCGAGCGCCTGTTGCTCCAGGGCGATCCGCCCAATCCGGTGAACGTGCCATCGGGCTGCGCCTTCCATACGCGCTGCCCCTTCGCGACCGCGCAGTGCCGCGCCGAGACCCCGACCTTGCAGCCGATGGCAAGCGGCCGGCTGGTTGCCTGCCACCGCGTTCACGAACCCGCCCTGCAGGTCGCTGCCTGATGCTGACGTTCGTCATTTCGCGCCTGCTGCGTGCTGGCCTGACCATCCTGTTCGTGATGACCTTCGCCTTCATCGTCCTTCGGCTGTCGGGTGATCCGGCGCTGCTCATCATGTCGGTCGATGCTCCTCCCGAAGCCGTGGCGGCCTTCCGCGAGGCCTGGGGCCTCAATCGCCCGATCTGGGAGCAATATTTCTCCTACATCGGCCATGCCTTCACCGGCGACTTTGGCAAGTCGATGCGCGACGGCCGGCCCGCCATCGACCTGGTGATGGAGCGCGTGCCCGCGACCCTCGCCATCACGATGCCGGCGCTCGCCCTCAAGATCGGCCTCGGGATTCCCGCCGGCATCTACGCCGCCCTCCATCGCAACTCGATGGCGGACCGGCTGACCATGGCGGCCTCCGTGGCGGGCTTCACCATGCCGAGCTTCGTGCTGGCCCTGCTGCTGGTCCTGGTCTTCGCCGTCCAGCTCGGCTGGCTGCCGGCGAGCGGCAGCGGCTCGCTCGACCATGCCATCCTGCCGATCATCACCCTTGGCACCGGCGGCGCCGCGATCATGGCGCGCTTCACGCGCTCGGCCATGCTCGAAGTGCTGGGCCAGCCGTACATCCGCGCCGCATCGGCCAAGGGCGTGAACTGGCGCCGTGTCGTGTCGCGCCATGCCCTGCCCAATGCCGCCATCCCGACCGTGACCATCGTCGGCTTCATGGTGGGCAGCCTCGTGGCCGGCGCTGTGGTGGTCGAAAGCGTCTTCGCCTGGCCGGGAATCGGACGGCTGCTGGTCTCCGCCGTCGCCAACCGCGACCTTGCGGTGGTGCAGGCCATCCTGATGGTGATCGCGACCTGGATGGTGGCCGCCAACTTCACCGTCGACCTCGCCTATGGCTGGCTCGATCCGCGCGTGCGCAACGCTGCGGCGCATTGAGGACTGTCATGGCCATTGCAGAGCACACGTCCACTGCCTCCGTCGCGATCTCCCGCCGTCGCTTCTTCAAGCTGCCGTTCGGCGTCTCGCTGGCATTGGGGTGGCTCGGGCTGATGATCGTGGTCGCGCTCGGGGCCGAGCTATTGACGCCCTATTCCTTCACGGCGCTCGATCTCAAGGCGCGCCTGTCGCCGCCCTTGTTGATGGGCGGCAGCTTCGCGCATCCTTTGGGCACTGATGAGCTTGGCCGCGACGTGCTCTCGCGGTTGATCGTGTCGATCCGCATGAGCCTGCTGATCGCCCTGTTCGGCACCATCATCGCGGCCAGCCTCGGTACGGCCCTTGGCTTCCTGGCCGCTCACTTCCGCGGCAAGGTCGAGCAGCTCGTGCTGATGGCCATCGACTTCCAGGCCAGCATGCCGTTCATGATCATCGCCCTGTCGGTGCTCGCCTTCTTTGGCAACAACCTCGTCCTGTTCATCGCCCTGATGGGCTTCCATTCCTGGGAGCGCTATGCCCGCATCGCACGCGGCCTCACCCTGGCGGCGAACGAGCAGGGCTATGCCGCGGCGGTACGCCAGCTCGGGGCCGGGCCGGGCCGCATCTATGGCCTGCACATCCTGCCCAACATCGCTTCGACCCTGATCGTCTCCATGACGCTCACCTTTCCCGAGATCATCCTGCTGGAGAGCGGGCTCTCGTTCCTCGGCCTCGGCGTGCAGCCGCCGCTGACTTCGCTCGGCAACATGGTGGGTTATGGCCGCGAATACATCACGCGCGCGCCCTGGATCATGCTGGCACCCGCCGGCGCCATCGTGGTGACGACGCTTTCGATCAGCCTGCTGGGCGACTGGCTGCGCGACCGGCTCGATCCGACCCTGCGCTGATCTTCTATTCGACGCCGAGATAGATCCGCTGGACGTCGGGATTGTCGAGCATCGCCTTGGCCGGCCCCTCGAGCACCGTGCGCCCGACCTGCAGGACATAGGCATGGTCGGCGGCTTCCAGCGCGACATCGACCGACTGCTCGGCTAGCAGGATGGTCTGGCCGGCTTTGTGAAGGGCGGCAAAGCTGTCGTACATCGCGTCGACGATGGCAGGGGCCAGCCCGAGGCTGGGCTCGTCGAGAAGCAGCAGCCGCGGCTCGCTCATCAGCGCCCGGCCAACCGCCAGCATCTGGCGTTCGCCGCCCGACATGGTGCCGGCCTGTTGCAGGCGCCGCTCCTTGAGCCGCGGGAAGACGCTGTAAACGCGGTCGAGCAGGTCGGGAATGCGCTTGCGGTCGGCGAGCGGGGTGGCGCCCAGCAGCAGGTTGTTTTCAACGCTCTGCTGCGTGAACAGCCGCCAGCCTTCCGGCGAGAGCGCCAGCCCCTTGCGCACGATGGCATAGGCCGGCTGGCCGGCGATGTTCTCGCCCGCGAAGCTCACCTCGCCCTTCGAGACGGGCACGATGCCGGCAATGGCATTCAAGGTCGTGGTCTTGCCGGCGCCGTTGGAGCCCAGCAATGCCACGACCGAGCCCTGCGGCACTTCGAGCGACACTTCGGCCACGCCGATCAGGTCGCCGTAGCGCACCTCGAGGTGGCTGATCTTGAGCAGCGGCTGGCTCATCCGTACCGTACCTTGCGACGGCCGAGATAGGCTTCGATCACGACCGGATCGCTCGTCACCTCGCGCGGCGTACCACGCGCGATTTCGCGGCCCTGGTGGAACACCACGACCCTCTTCGCCAGCGACACGATCACTTCCATGATGTGTTCGACGATCACGATGGTGATGCCGCCGCCATGAATGCGCCGCACCAGTTCGATGGCCTCGCGCACCTCGGTCGGCGTCAGACCGGCCATCGCCTCGTCGAGCAGCAGCACCTTGGGCTCCGACGCAAGCGCGCGGGCGATTTCCAGACGCTTGCGGCCGGGCGTCCCCAGGCTGCGCGCCGGCGCATCGGCGAACTGACCGAGCCCGACCCTGTCCAGCACCGCCCGCGCCTTCGTCCGTGCGTCCCTGGCATTGGGATGACGCAGGAGCGCGCCGATCATCGCATTGTCGAGAACCGTCATGGATTCGAAGGTGAGCGGCACCTGGAAGCTGCGCGCAAGGCCCAGCCGCGCCCGCGCTTCCGGCGGTTCCTTGGTCACGTCGGCGCCGGCGAAATGCACGCTGCCCGAGGTCGGCGGCAGATCGCCGGTCAGGCAATTGAAGAAGGTCGACTTGCCGGCGCCGTTCGGCCCGATCAGGCCCAGGATATCGCCCTCCTCGACCGTCACCGAGGCATTGTCGACCGCCTTGAAGGCGCCGAACGCCTTGGTGATGCCGCGCGCCTCAATCAGCATGGCCGTCCACCGTCTTCGAGGCACGAGGCGCCGTCGGCCGACGCCGGTCGAGCAGCGACAGCAGGCCGCTCGGCAGGAAGCGCGCGATGATCACGATGATCGCGCCGTAGACCACGAAAGTGAGGCCCGCGCCCTGCCCGCCGAGATAGCTGTTCGACAGTTCCTCCAGCGGCACCAGGATCAGCGCGCCGACCAAGGGACCGAAGAGCTGCCCGGCACCGCCCAGCGCCGCCATCACCACCATCTTGACGGAGATCAGGATGCCGAAGCCCGACTCGGGATCCACGAAGCCGAACATGGTGAGGTAGAGCGAGCCCGCAAGCGCAGTGAAGGCCGCGCTCAGCATGTAGGCATAAAGCTTGTAGCGACCGGCCGACACGCCCAGCGAGCGCGCGGCGCGTTCGCTGTCCTTGATTGCGCGCAGATAGAAGCCCATGCGGCCGCGTTCGATCATGTGCGTCAGCCAGAGCAGACCCGCGAGGACGGCAAGGAAAATGTAGTAGTAGGGCGTCGCCGAGATGAAGGAGAGGTCGAGCACGCCTCTTGGCACCGGCGGCCCACCGAGGCCTTGCGCGCCGCCCAGGAACTCCGATGTCGAACTGAGCACGCGCACCAGCTCGGCAACCGCGATGGTCGCCATGCTGAAATAATGACCGGAGAGCTTCAGCGTCGGTACGCCGATCACGGCGGCAACGAGAACGCTCAACGCCATGCCGATCGGTGCCCCAGCAATCGGCGGCAGGCCGAGATAGGTATAGGTCACGACAGCCGAATAGGCGCCGATGCCGAAGAAGACGGAGTGGCCGACCGAAACCTGGCCGGCATAACCCCCGACAATATTCCAGGCGGAGGCGCCGATTGCCGCCAGCAGGACCAGCGCTCCGAGCCGCGCCCAGACCGGCGAGCCCGCGACGATCAGTGGATAGGCGAGCACGAGCGCCACGAGCACGATCTGGAGCAGGCGGTGACGCGTCATGCCTTCCCCATCAGGCCCTGTGGCCGGAACCACAGGACCAGCACGAACAGGATGTAGACGATGACGTCCTTGTAGACGGGACCGATCAGGTAGGCGGAGAGCGATTCCACAACGCCGATGACAAGGCCGGCCACCAGCGCGCCCAGCACGCTGCCGAAGCCGCCGAACGACACGGTGACGAAGGCCACGATGGCGAGCGTCTCGCCCACCGTCGGCGAGGTGTAGAAGAAGGTCGCGATCAGCGCGCCGGCGATGCCCGTCGCAGCGCCGGCCATGCCCCAGGCCAGGGCCTGCATGCGCTGCGGCCGGATGCCCATGAGCTGGGCAGCCGTCGCATCCTCCGAGACGGCCAGCATGCGACTGCCGATGGCCGTACGCGTCAGCAGCAGGTGCAGCGCCAAAGTGACCACGAGGCCGACAATTCCAGCCAGGACCCTCGCACCCTCGAAGCGGATACCCGCCAGAATGAACGAATGGCCGACCAGATCGTCGGGCAAAGTCTTGAAGTTGGCGCCGAAGGTCCAGAGCGCGCCATAGCGCAGGAACAGCGCGAGGCCGAATGTTCCCAGAATCTGGGCCAGCATCGGGCCGCGCATGATGTGGCGGACCAGCAGGAAGTAGCTCGCAATGCCCAAGGTCGCGATCAGCATGGCGGCGGCCGGCACCGAGGCCCAGGGTCCGCCGCCCAGCGCCGTCCAGATCATGACGGCGGTGTACATGCCCAGCATGACGAAGTCGCCGTGAGCGAAGTTCACGACGTTCATCATGCCCCAGATCAGGGTGAGGCCGGACGAGAAGAGCGCGTAGACTGCGCCCAGCAGCAGGCCGCTGACCACGACCTGCACGAGGATCGTCGACATTGCGGGACTCTTCCCGCTGCGACCGTGCCTACCAGCCCTTGTACGGCAGGATCAGCTCGTGAGTGGCGCGCGATTTCGGCCAGACCGATACGTAGTTGCCGTTGCGCATCTGCGTGATCAACGTCGAGGCCTGAACGTTCTGGCCTTTGTCGTCGAACTTCACGCCATCGTAGCCTGCCACGAGCTGTTCCGGCTTCATCTCGACGGCGCGCAACGCATCGCGGATCTTTGCCGGATCGGTCGAGCCGGCCTTGTTGATGGCCTCGGCCATCACGAAGAAGGCCTGCAGCACACGCGCCGAGACGTCGTCGAGGCCATCGCCGCCGGTCTTCTTCTTGTAGAGCTCGTCGAGGATCGCCGCGACGCTGCCCGGCTTGCCCGAGGCGAAGACCGAACGGCTGATCAAGCCCTCCGTGACCGAGCCCATGGCCTTCACGAAGGCCGGGTCGTTGAAGCCGCCATCGTCGGCGATCAGGATCGACGGCTTCCAGTTCAGTTCCTTCATCGTCTTGGCATAGAGGATCGCGTCCGACGTATAGGAGATGAAGATGACGACGTCGGGGTTCTTCTCCTTGAGCTGCAGTACCTGCGGCTGCACGTCGGTCGAGTTGGCCGAGTAGGCGATCTTCTGCGTGACCGGCAGACCCGCCTTGCCGAAGGCGTCCGCCAGCACGCTGGAGACCGAGTTGCCGTACTCGGTGTTCTCGTGGACGATCGCAATCGAATCGACCTTGCGGCCCGCCGCCTTCTGCTCGTTGAGGAAGGTCGAGTAGGCCTTGGCAAAATCCGCGGCGACCGGCGTGGTACGGAAGAACCACTTGAAGCCGCGCTCCGTCAGATTGGCGGCCACCGACTCGGCATTGAGGAAGGGAATGCCGTAGCGCTCCGCGACAGCCGACGCGGTAAGCGTGATGCCGGATTGATAGCAGCAGATGACAGCGGCGACTTTTTCCTCGGTGATCAGGCGCAGCGTCTGGTTCTGTCCGGCCGCCGGCGTGCCCTGATTGTCGGCGATCACCATCTGGATCTTGGCGCCCTTGAGGCCCGGCAACCCACCACCTTTCGCCAGCGGCATCACCTTGGCGAGTTCGGCATTGCCGTTGTTAATGATATCGGCCCCCATCTCGAAGGCCATCTTGGCGTAGTTGCCGGTGCTCGCGGAGTTGCCACTCAAGGGATAGACGGCACCGATTTTGACGACCTGCTGGGCGCCGGCGGTCCCGCCAAGTCCCAGAAGAGCAAGTGCGGCAGCCGCCGCCACAGTCCGACGCATAGCCTTGATCATTGATGTCCCCCAGATCAGACGTGCCCGCACCGCGAAAGTCTGGCACGGCCTCAGGCCATCAGCAAATCCGGTAGCGTTCCACGGCCGCAGGATCGAGTTCGATACCCAACCCCGGCCCGTCGGGTAGCAGGACATGTCCGGCCTCTAGCCTGGGTGGCGTCTTCAGCAATTGCGTACGGAGTGCATTGTCGCTCATGTCGTATTCCAGCATCTGCGGGTAAGGCGGATGCTCAGTATGCGGCGAGGCCGGCAACGAGGCGATGAAGTGGCAGGCTGTTGCCAGCCCGACGCCACCACCCCAGACATGCGGTGCCAGTCGCAGGTTCTGTGCTAGCGCCAGCGTGGCGATACGCTTGGCCTCGGTGAGCCCGCCGACGCCGGGAACCGAGGGCTGCACGATGTCGATGCAGCGCCCGTCGATCAGGGCGCGAAAGTCGCGAATCGTATGATGCGCCTCGCCGGCCGCCAGCGGGATCGGCGAACGTGCCCGCAGTTCGGCATAGCCCCGCAGGTCGCCCGGCGGCAACGGTTCCTCGATCCAGTGGATGCCGAAGGGTTCGATGGCGCGGGCGCATTCCAACGCCACGTCAGCCGTATAGGCACCGTTGATATCGACCATCAGAAGCTTGTCCGGTCCCAGCGCTTCGCGGCTGCGACGCACGCGAGCGACATCGTCGCGGATGCCACGGCCGATCTTGATCTTGGCCCCGGCATAGGGATGGTCCGCCGCCTCGGCCAGCATATGGTCGAGCTGACGGTCGGGATCGTCGGAGAAGAAGCCGGTCGAGGCATAGGCGGGAATCCGCGTCGTGCCGCAGCCGCCGATCAGGTCGCAGACGCGCACGTCGAAGCCTCGTGCAATGGCATCCCATAGCGCCACGTTGATGCCGGCGAGGCAGGCGGTGAGCTGGTTGCCGACGCCCAGGTGATACATCGCGTTGCGGACTCGCGCCTCGACATGATCGAAGTCGAAGACGCTGCGACCGATAAACATCGGCTCGACCATGCGGAAATACTCGCGCGAGACCAACGGATTGCCGAAGACCTCGCCGATCCCCTTCACACCCTGTTCGGTTTCGACCTCGATGAAGCCACCCTGGCGGCGGAAGCCACCGCCACGCGACATTCCGTAGGCTTTCTCCGGCGCAAAGACATACTCCAGACCTGTGAACGACAGATGCTTGATGGTGGGCATGGATGCTTCCTCTCCTGTCGGTCTATGGTGCACGCCAAATCGAATTGGAGACAATGTCCATGAACATTCCCAAGACCCATCGCCGTGTCGTCCTCGTCCGCCGGCCGCCGGGCGAGCCTGCCGAAACCGATTTCCGCGTCGAGGAAGCGCCCGTGCCCGAGCCGCGGCACGGCGAGGTGCTGGTGAAGGTGCACTATCTCTCGCTCGATCCCTATCAGCGCGGCCGCATGCGCGATGCCGCCTCCTATGCGGCTCCGGTCGGCCTCAACGAGGTGATGACAGGCGGCACGGTGGGCGAAGTGGTGAAGTCCGAGCATGCGGGCTTCAAGGTCGGCGACATCGTCGAGGATCGTCTCGGCTGGCAGGAATATGCGATCGGCGGCGGCCCCACCCTGCGCAAGGTCGATCCCACCATCGCGCCGATCTCGACCGCCAACGGCGTGCTGGGCATGCCGGGCATGACCGCCTATTTCGGCCTGCTGCATGTCGGCCAACCGAAGCCCGGCGAGACCGTCGTGGTTTCGGCGGCCTCTGGCGCCGTCGGCCAGGTGGTCGGCCAGATCGCCAAGCTCATGGGCTGCCGCACCGTCGGCATCGCGGGCGGCGCCAAGAAGTGCGCCTTCGTGAAGGATGAGCTCGGCTTCGATGCCTGCATCGACTACAAGGCCGAGAAGGATCTCGATGCGGCCCTGCGCGCCGCCTGCCCCAACGGCATCGACGTCTATTTCGACAATGTCGGCGGCGCGATCTCCGACGCCGTGCTGCGCAACCTCAACTTCTTCGCCCGCGTGGCGCTCTGCGGCTCGATCTCGCAGTATAATGCCACCGCCGCCGAACTGGGCCCGCGCCTGATGGGCACCTTCGTCGGCAAGCGCGTGACCGCTCGCGGCTTCATCGTCACCGACTTCGCCCAACAGTATGGGCCGGCGATGCGCCAGATGGGCGAATGGGTCCGCGCCGGCAAGGTGAAGTACCGCGAGGATGTCGTCAGCGGCATCGACAAGGCGCCGCGCGCCTTCATCGGCATGCTGCGGGGCGAGAACTTCGGCAAAATGCTGATCAAGCTCGTCTGAGTTTTGCCATGAGCTACGACGCCCCCCTCGCCGGCCTCAAGGTCGTCGATCTCAGCCAGGGTATCGCTGGCCCCTATTGCGCCATGCTGCTCGCCCAGCATGGCGCGGAAGTGATCAAGGTCGAGAGCATCGGCGAGGGCGATTGGGCCCGCGCGCTCGGCGTGCGCTACGAAAGTCACACTGCTTTCTCGATCATCGGCAACATGGGCAAGCGCAGCATCTCGGTCGATCTCAAGACAGAGGCCGGCAAGCAGGTGCTATGGCGGCTGCTCGAGGGCGCCGACATCTTCCTCGAAGGTTTCCGCCCCGGCGTGATCAAGCGCCTGGGCTTCGACTACGAGGCGGTATCGGCCCGCGAGCCGCGCATTCTCTACGTCTCGATCTCGGGCTTCGGCCAGACCGGCCCGCTCGCCGAGCGGCCGGCGATGGATCCCGTGCTGCAAGCCTACACCGGCATGATGATCGAGAATCGCGGCGAGGACGGAATCCCTCACCGTGTGCCGGTCATCGTCGTCGACATGTCGACCGCGCTCTATGCCTATCAGGCCTTGAGCACGGCCCTCTATGCGCGACGCGACGAACCGCGCGGACGTTACATCGACGTCAGCCTCATGCAGGCCGCAACGGCGCTGCAGTCGATCCGGCTGATGGCCTGCCACCTCGAAGGCGGCACGATGAAGCCGGGCGGTGTGCCAGGCGGCGTGTTCAAGACGGCCGATGGCTGGATGTCGATCGTTGCCATCAACGACCGCGACTGGGCAAGCCTGTGCGCGGCGATGGACATGCCTGCACTGGCCCAGGAAGCACGCTTTGCCACGCCGGCTCTGCGGCTTGCCAACGAAGCCGCCGTATACGCAATCGTCCGCCCGGCGATTGCCGCCAAACCATCGGCGCATTGGAGCGCGCGTCTCACCGAAGCACGTCTGATGCACGAGCGCCTGAACAGCTACGCCGACTTTCTCGACCAGCCGCAGGTGCGCGAGACCGGCCTGATCCACTGGCTCGAGCAAGCCGGCCTGCCGCAGAAGGTTCCGGTGCCGGCGCTTCCCGGCCTGCAGCCACCCATGCCAGGTACGCTCCGTGCAGAGGCTCCCGTGCCGGGCCAGCACAGTGCCGCGATCCTGGCAGAGCACGGCTACACGCCCGCTGAAATCGCCTCCCTGCTGGACAATGGCACGGTCGCTGCGGCGAGGTAGAGTGGCGCCATGAAGAAGAAGGCCGTTGTCGTCGGTGCGCTGGGTGTGATCGGCCGCTACATCGTCGAGAAGCTCGTCGCCGAAGGCGACTGGCAGGTGGTCGGCCTGTCTCGCCGCCCTGCGAGGAACGGTCCGCGCTACAGCCACGTCGCCGTCGACCTGCTCGATCTCGACGATGTCGCGGGCAAACTCGGAAAGCTTCGCGACGTCACGCACATCTTCTACGCCGCCTTCCAGCCCGGCACCGGCAACGCCGCGAACTATGCGGCGGTGATCGCCCCCAACCGCGACATGCTGGTGAATTCGGTGAGCGCCATCGCCAAGGCCTCGCGCTCGCTGCAGCGGGTCGTGCTGGTGACGGGCACGAAGTATTACGGCACACATCTCGGCCCGCTGAAGACGCCGATGCGCGAGACCGACCCGCGGCACATGCCGCCGGATTTCTATTTCGACCAGATCGACTGGCTGACCGCCTTCCAGCGCGGCAAGAAGTGGAGCTGGGCGGAACTCCGCCCGCAAACGCTTTGTGGCTTCGCGCCGGGCACGGCGATGAGCATTCTCCCCGCGATTGCCGTCTATGCCGCCATCTCCAGGGAACTCGGCCTGCCGCTGCGCTTTCCTGGCAAGCCCGGCGCCTATGGCACGATCTATCAGGTGACGGAGTCCTCGCACTTCGCCAACGCGGCCCTCTGGGCGGCGACGGAGAAGCAGGCAGCCAACCAAGCCTATAACATCACCAACGGCGACTACTTCCGCTGGCGCAACGTCTGGCCGCGCATCGCCGAGGTCTTCGACATGAAGGTGGGCGACGTCCAGACGATCAGCCTCACCCAGCAGATGGCCGACAAGGCCGACCTCTGGACGGTCATGACCAGGAAGCACGGCCTCAGGCAATTCGACTTCGGCCAGCTCGTCGCCTGGCCGTTCGCCGACTATGTATTTGGCTCGGACTGGGACGTAATGTCCGATGTCACCAAGAGCCGCCTGCATGGTTTCCAGGAGGTGGTCGACAGCGAGGCCATGTTCGAGCGCCTGCTGACGCGCTTCCGTAAGGAGAGAATTGTTCCGTGATTACCCTGCTCGATCCGGTCAGCTATCGGCGTACACCCTGGAAGAATGGCGGCGGAACGACCGTCGACATCGCCTATTCGGGCGAGAGCTGGCGGTTCGGCCGCACCCCGATCGTCGAGCCTGGCCCCTTCTCCGACTACACCGGCCACGATCGCGTTCAGGTGCTGGTGGCCGGCAGCGGCCTCGTGCTGGAAACGCCACAGGGCGAGATCGACGTACGCCAGCCCTTTCGCCCCGTGCGCTTTGCCGGCGAGACACCAATCGTCAGCCGGCTGGAAGCAGGCCCGGTCGAGGTCGTGAACCTGATCGGCGCGCGGGCCGAGGTGTCAATCGACATGGTCGTCCTCGACGAAGGCCACACACTCAATCTCCAGCCCGGCACTCACATCGCCTACAATCCTCGCGGCGAGGCGGCCGTTGCCGTACAGGGCAACGAACGCCCCTTGGGCGCAGACTATGCGCTGAGGTTACAGCTCACGGGGCCACTGCGCCTCACCGGCCTCACAGGTTGCCTGCTGGTCGCCAGCATCACTTGAGGAACCGGCTCACTTGCACTTCACTTCTTCCTTGTATTCGCCGTTGGGCTTCCACTCGCGCTTGATCTTGCAGCCGCCCTGGCGGAACTCTTCCTTGCCCTCACCGACGTACGCGCGGCCATAGCCGGGCTTGCAGTCGACCTTGGTTTCGGATTCTCCATCGTCATCGAACTTGCGTTCGATCTCGCAGCCGTTGCTGCGATATTTCTGTGACCGGCTGTCGGCCAATACACTTGCTGCCGACGCCAGGATCAACAAAGCCGGCATGAAGGACAAAAGACTGGCTTTCATCGCGGGCTCCTTAAACTACTTCACCGAGGATCAAGCCTTGGCGGAGAATATGGCCCGACCGTGACCGAGCCCGATCACCAGGAGGAGTTTCGATGCGGATTGCAGTAGTCGGCGCCGGCGGCGTCGGAGGTGGTTTTGGCGCTGCCCTTGCCCATGCTGGCGCGGACGTCACGTTCATCGCACGTGGCGCCCATCTTGCCGCCATGAAAAATCATGGCCTCAGGATCGAGAGCGAGCGTGGCAACACCCACCTGAAGCCGACCCAGGCCACCGACGATCCTGCTACCGTCGGCCGGGTCGACTATGTGCTGTTCTGCGTCAAGCTGTGGGACGTCGAAAGCGCGGGCGAGGCCATCAAGCCGATGGTCGGACCGTCGACGGCGGTGATTACCCTGCAGAACGGCGTCGATGCTCACGAGCGACTGATCCCGATCCTCGGTCCGCAATCGGTGATGCCGGGCGTCGCCGGCATCAGCGCGACCATCGCCGAGCCGGGCCTGATCCGCCAGACCGGGAAGGCCATGCGCATGACCTTCGGCGAGCCCGACGGCAGCCGCAGCCCGCGTGCGGTGGGCTTCGCCGAAATGTGCAAGAAGGCCGGCATCGACGGTGTGTTGAGCGAGTCGATCCTGACCGACCTGTGGCTTAAGTTCCTGATGCTTGCCGCCAATGCCAGCGTATCGGCGTTGACCCGCCTGCCGCTCGGCGAGATCCGCGGCGACAAGGATATCGACGCCCTGTTCCATGCCGCCTATCGCGAAGTCGTCGATGTCGCCCGCGCGGCCGGCATCGCCCTTCCGGCGGATGCCGTGGACCGGGCGGTGTCGTTCACCCGCAATGCGCCGCCTCATCTCATGCCGTCGATGGCGACCGATCTGCTGCGCGGCAATCGCATCGAACTGCCCTGGCTTTCCGGCAAGCTCATCGAACTCGGCGCCAGACACAATGTCCCGACACCGACACACACGGTGATGTATGCTGCGCTCAAGCCCTACATCATGGGCAGGCCGGCCTGAGGGAAAAATGCGCCTTCTTCTCGTTCTCCTTTCCATTCTTGTCGCTGGCGGCAGCGTCTCGGCTGCCGATCTCAAGCTCCTGACGGCCGGCGCCTACAAGCCGGCAGCGCTGGAACTCGTTGCGGCATTCGAGAAGAAGACCGGGCACAAGGTTACGATCGACAACGGCACGGCGGGCGCGTTGCAGAAGCGCGTCGCCGAGGGCGAGTATTTCGATGTGCTGGTGATCCCGCCGATCCCCATGGCATCGCTTCTCGGCAACCGCGTCGACGAGAGCAGCGCCAAGGAGCTGGCGCGCGCCGGCATCGGCGTCGGCATCAAGCAGGGAGCGCCTGCGCCCGACCTTTCCAATGTCGACGGCTTCAAGAAGGCGCTGCTGGCCGCCCGCGCCGTGGCCTACATCGATCCTGCGGCCGGCGGTTCGAGTGGCATCTATCTCGCGAGGCTGTTCGAGAAGCTGGGCATCGCCGACCAGATCAAGGCGAAGGCCGTGCTGGTTCCGGGCGGGCTGGTCGCCGACCGCATCGTCGACGGCAAGGCCGACATTGCCCTGCAGCAGAGCAGCGAACTCATGGGCGTGCCCGGCGTCCAGTACGTCGGCCCGATCCCCCTCGATGTGCAGCACTACACGATCTATTCCGGCGGCGTCTCCGTGGCTTCGCGCAATCGCGCCGCGGCCGACGCTCTTCTGCTGGCGCTGTCCGATCCCGGCAACGGACCAGTCCTGAAGAAGAAGGGCCTGGATAGTCCGTGACCATGACCGAGACGCAAGTTTCCGCGCCGCCCATCGAGGCGGAGCGCTGGTTCAACACCGATCAGCCCCTCAGCCTCGAGATGTTCCGCGGCAAGGTCGTGGTGCTACACGCTTTTCAGATGCTCTGCCCCGGCTGCGTTTCGCAGGCCGTGCCGCAGGCGCGGCGCCTGTACGAGATCGCCAAGAATCTCGACGATCTCGTGGTGCTGGGCATCCATACGGTGTTCGAGCATCACGCGGCGATGACGCCGGTATCGCTCGAAGCCTTCCTGCACGAATACCGCCTGGCCTTCCCGGTCGCCGTGGACCGGCCCTCGTCGGACGGCCCGATCCCGCGGACGATGGCGGCCTACGGCTTCAAGGGAACACCCTCGACGGTCGTCATCGACCGCGAGGGACATATCACGCGCCACACTTTCGGCGCCGAGGACGATCTCGTCCTCGGCCTCGTTCTGGGCAGCCTGCTCAGCGCCCGGCCTTGAGCTCGTCGAACGCCTCTTTCCACGCATTGATCGTGTGATCGAGGTCGGCGCGGGTATGCGCCACACTGACATAGTACTTGCTCTCGCCCTTCATGATGCCACGGGCGCGCAGATGCTGGTTGAAGCGCTTCAGCATGGCGGCATCGCCCTTCAGCGTGTCGCGATAATCCTTGATCGGCTGGTCGGTGAAGACGATGTCGAACAGCGGCGGCTCACCGACCACCTGCGCTTTCAGACCGGCCTTCCGGATGAGCTCGTTCAGCGCGCCCATCAGCTCCCGGCCCGCCTCGAAGACCTTGTCGTAGGTGCCGGGCTGCTTCAGCACCTGCAGCGTCGCAAGGCCGGCGACGGCGGCCACGGGATTGCCGGACAGCGTGCCGACCTGGAAGATGAAATCCTCGTCGGTCATGGCGAGCCGGTCGAAATGCTTCATGATGTCGGCACGGCCGGCGATGGCCGCCAGCGCAAAGCCGCCGCCCACGATCTTGCCCAGGGTGCAGAGGTCGGGCGTGACGCCGTAATATTCCTGCGCGCCGCCATAGGCGAAGCGGAAGCCGGTCACGACCTCGTCGAAGATCAGCGGAATGCCATGCTTGGCGGTCACGGCGCGCAGCGCCTGCAGGAAGCCGGGCTTGGGCGGGATCAACCGCTGGAACGGCTCGACAATGACACCGGCCAGTTCGTCCTTCTGCTCTTCGATCAGGCTCTCGACCATTTCGATGTCGTTGAAGGCAGCGATCACCATTTCGTCGACCACCGACTTGGGAATACCTGCCGAGTCCAAGGTGCCGCGCGGAAAGTTGCCGGGGTTCTTGGGCGCCAGAGAAACGAGCGCATAGTCGCTCATGCCGTGGTAGCCGCCCTCGAACTTCAGGATCTTGTCGCGCTTGCGGAACGCCCGCGCCGCACGCATCGCGTAGAGATCGGCTTCGGTGCCGGAGCAGACAAAGCGCACCTGCTCGGCGCAGGGCACGGCGTCGACGATCGCTTCGGCCAGCGCAATGCCATGCCGGTTGTTGCCGAAGAAGGTCGTGCCCAGGGGGACCTGTGCCTGCACGGCGGCCGTGACCTCGGGATGGGCGTGGCCGATGAACATCGGCCCCGAGCCCAGGAGAAAATCGACATACTCCCTGCCGGCTTCGTCGTAGATGCGGCCGCCCTTGCCTTCCTTGAGAATCACCTCGGCCGGCATATTGCCGAAGCTGCCACCCGGCAACACGCGCTTGGCCTGTTCGACGAGTTCGTTGGTCGGATCGATCTGGGTCTGGATGTTCATGGCTTCCTCTACGCGCTACTCGATCGGGACGAAAATGGAATGGCGCATCTTGCCTGCGACCGCTTTGGAAAAATGGCCCTTGCCGTGCGTGTCCTCCACCAGGATGACTTCGCCCGGACCAATGATGCGTGTTTCACCGTCGCTCGCCTGAATGGAAACGCCGGCATCGAGGTTGATGATGTACTGCCGACGCGGGGCCGGATGCCATTCGTAATCGTAGGTGCCCGGCGTCTGGCGAAAGATGATGCCGGTGGCCGGCAAGGTGGCCGAGGTCTTGCCGCCACGCCCTTCGTTCTTCCATTCGACCTCGATATCGCGGAAGTGCGTCTCGCCCTCGGCGTCGACATATAGGTTATGGATCCGCATGAATTTTTCTCCGCCTTGCCCTGCCAAAGATCCAGCTTAGAACGAAACCATGCTGAGAAAACCTATTGAGGCCGCCCTTTTCGACATGGACGGTCTGCTGATCGACACCGAAGCGGTCTATGTCGAGGCGCTGCAGGCGGCGGCGCAAAGCCTCGACCTCGAAATGCCGCTGACCTTCTGCCATTCGATGGTCGGCATTCCGGGCAAGGAATGCGACGTCATGATCCAGAACTTCTATGGGGCCGGCTTCCGCATCGAAGAGTTCCGGATGCGCTTCTCCAGCCATGCACAAAGCCTGCTGGAGGCCAACATCCCCGTTAAGCCGGGTGTGGTCGAACTGCTCGACTTCCTGGCCGCCCGCGGCCTGCCCTTGGCTGTCGCCACCTCAGCAGGCCGGGCCACGGCGGAGCGCCATCTCGGCCGCGCCGGCCTGCTCGACCGCTTCCGCGCCGTCGCGACGCGCGACGATGTCGTGCACGCGAAGCCCGCGCCGGATGTCTATCTGGAGGCCGCTCGCCGTCTTGGCATCGCGCCGGAGCGCTGCGTCGCCTTCGAGGATTCGAACGTCGGCCTAACGGCTGCGCATGCCGCCGGGACCATGCCGATCATGGTGCCCGACATCCTGCCGCCGCTTCCCGAGGTTCGCGACAAGTGCATCACCGTGCTGGGCAGCCTGCGCGAAGCACGCCGGCTGTTCGAAGCCGCCCTCTAGAAAGAGATCGGAGCATCCGCATGAAGATGATCTCGCACAGCCCCGTGTCGGGCATCTATCCGGCGACGCCCGACTATCTGCACGCGCTTGAGGTACGCAACCCGAGCCGCTTCCTCTACGTCAGCGGCACCATGGGCCTCGACGAGCGCGGCATCGCCGGAAAGACACTGTCGGATCAGCTCGAGTTGATCTGGTCGAACCTGCGGGCCATCTTGGCCAGCGCCGACATGTCAGTCGACAACATCGTTCGGGTCACCAGCTACCTGCGCGACCCTTCCTACGCAGAGGCCAATCAGAACGCGCGAGTCGCTGCCCTCAAAGGCCGCGTCGTCCCGACGACCGCCATCGTCGTCCAAACTCTCGCTGCCGACTGGCTTGTCGAACTGGAAATCGTCGCAGCGGCTTGAGCGCTCAGAAGTTTTCGACCCACGGCCGTACCTCGACCTCCCAGCTCCAGGCGCTGCGATGCTGTTGCAGCACCGCCCAATAGGTTTCGGCGATAGCGTCGGGATCGAGCAGGCTGTCCGGACGATCGGCCGGCACGGGTCGCGCGGCGCTGCGGATGCCGCCATCTATGACGAAGTGGGCGACATGGATGCCCTTCGGACTGAGCTCGCGTGCCATGGATTGCGCGAGGCCACGCAGCGCGAACTTGCCCATGGCGAAGGTCGCTGAAAGAGCGAAGCCCTTCACGCCGGCAGTCGCGCCCGACAGCAGCACCGCGCCGTGCTGCTTGGGCAACATGCGCTTTACCGCCTGCTGGGAGACGAGGAAGGCGCCGAAGGCGCTGATCTCTATCGCCCGTTTCACATCGTCGGGGACAAGGTCGACGAGCGGTGCGCGCACGCGGTTGCTGGCGTTGTAGACCACGACATCCGGCGTCCGGCCGGCAGCGTCGAGCGCGCCGAACAGGGCGGCAACATCGCCCGGGTCGGCGGCGTTACAGGTATGGACGGCCGCGCCCGTTTCGTTCGCAAGTGCGGAAAGCTTGTCCGTCTGGCGGGCCGCCAGGTCGACGGTGAGCCCGTTTTTGGCAAAGAGGCGGGCCAGCGAGGCGCTGAGGCCGGGGCCGGTGCCCACGATCAGCGCAGAGCGGTATTTCGGCTTGTCCATGGAGGTCTCCGAAGGGTTCGGGTCATTGCTCCCGATTCGACGCGGGTATACGTTTCGACGCAATAGGGAAGGAAGCAGACCATGGATCAGGCCCATCCGATCGGCCGCATCGACGTCATCTCCGACGCGATCTGTCCCTGGTGCTACATCGGCAAGCGCCACCTTGAGCGCGCTCTCGATATCCTGGCCGAACACCATTGCAAGATCACCGTCGCCTGGCATCCGTTCCAGCTCAATCCCGACATGCCGGCCGAAGGCGTGGATCGGTTGAAATATCGCATCGCCAAGTTCGGCGGCCTCGAACGCTCCCGGCAGATCGACCAGCGCCTCACCGAGGCGGCGGCGAATGTCGGCCTGGAATTCCACCTCGACAGGATCACCCGCACGCCCAACACGGTGAATGCCCACCGGCTGATTCGGTTTGCCGGCAAGAAGGGCGTTCAGGACGCAATCGTCGAGGAGCTGTTCGAGGGCTATTTCTGCAAGGGCGCCGATATCGGCGACTCCAGGATCCTGGCCGACATCGGCGCCGAAGGCGGACTCGATCGCGCCGAGGTGCTGGCCATGCTGGAAAGCGACGAGGGTCGCAAGGAAGTGCTGGCCGGCGACCAGATGGCGCGCAATGCCGGCATCCAGGGCGTGCCGAGCTTTGCATTGCAGGGCCACGTGCTGTTCTCGGGCGCCGTGCCGGCCGAAGAGATGGCCAACAGCTTCCGTCGGGCCTGGGATATCCTGAAGAACCGCGCGGCCTAGCGGCCGCCCACGTTCATCGTCGGCGAGGAAACGGGCCCCTTCACGGTCATCACATAGTCGATCGACCCGCGCGACCCGGTGTCCAGGGAGATCGTCGTCTCGGTCGTGGCCGCCGTCAGACTGGTGCGGCTGTCGATCATGGCCACGGCGCCCCGCCCCTGCACCGTATGATTCTGCAAGGAGAGCACGCCGTTGGAAATGTCGAGGTCGCCCGCGACGCTGCTCTGAACATTGATGAAGCCCGACAGGACGGCCGAACCGAATCCCATTTCGGTGCTGAAGATACTGCCGACGCCGGTCGCAAAGGATGCGAGCCCCAGGGACCCCGCGGCGACCGACGGGTAGAGGTAGCCGCTCACCTTGCCGCGCCCCGTCAGCGAATCCCGGATCTGCTCGGGCGAATTGCCCTGGCCACGCACTTCGATCTGCATGACGTTGATCTTGCCGTCGACCGCCACCATCAGATGGTCGTTTCCGAAGGTGCTGGTCGTCGCGGCGCCGCGCAGCAGCTCGCCGAGATAGATACCCTGCAGCGAGCCGGTGAGGTCGATCGATATCGACGCCTTAGACGCATCGACAGTGCCGACGAAGTCGACGGCGCCGCCGTAGAACTGGCCCGTGAGCTTGGAGATCTTGAACACGCCGTTGCGCAGGCTCGCGGTCATGTCGCCATAGAGGACCTTGAGCGAGGAGAGTTCGAGGGCGCTGGTCTCGAGATTGAGCGTCGCATCGAAGGCGCGCAATGCCGAGAGGTCGATTGCCTTGCCGGTCGCCACGCGGGCCGGCGCAGCGCGCACCGGGGCCGGCGCGGCGTCGCCGCTATTGCCGGGCGCAGCCGGCAGCGGCGGGACAACGGCGCCATCGGCGACACCCAGCCAGCTGTCGAAATCCAGCGTTCCCGGAATGCGGAGGTTCGCCCTGATGTTCGGCCGATCCGCCAGGCCGGCCTCGATGCGGCCGATCATCGGCGTGCGCATCGCCGTCAGATTGCCCTCGAACGAGATGTTCTTCTCGTTGCCCTTGAAGGCGCCTGCCGCCTCGACCCCGCCGATCCCCGATTGCGCACGCCCCGTGGCGACCGACACCAACTGGCTGGCGTCTCGCGCCTGCAGGCCGAAGCTCGGGAAATCGAAGGCGAAATTGTCTCCCAGCACCAGCGAGCCGGTGGCGCGGGCCGTGGCGCCCGCCATGGTGACGGCGACGTTGCGCACGGTGACCGCCCCCATCGTCCCGACCACGCCGCCGGTCGCCGTCGCCGCGCCGATCTTGCCGTTGATGAACTTCGGCAGACCGGCATAGACCAGCAGCTTGTCAGTGTCGGGCATGCTTGTCGTGAAGGTGAGGTCGAAACGCGGATCCGTCCCGAAATCCGCGATCTGTCCCTTGAGATCGAGCTTGGCGCCCAGCAGGTCGGCGACCTTGAGACCGTTCAGCTTCAGGAGGTTGCCCTGGAGGCTCACATCGGCATCGACACCGTTCAGGGTCTCGCCGCGATAGACGAGCTTCGCCACCCTGGCCTTCATCCCGAGAACAGGAGCGCCCTTGTCGGGTACGGTCGGCACGGCGGGAGCCGCCGCGGCCGGCACGACGGGCGGCGCGATCGCCGCCGCAGTCGTAGTGGACTTCGGCACATAGGCATCGAGATCGAAGCGATCGAGCTGCACCGTGGACACGACAGTGAGAGGCAGGCCGAACGTGATGCTGCCGCTGCCCGTCGCGCGCTGGCCATCCAGGTCGAGCACCAGCTCGTCGATCTTCACGGCATTGGACGTCGACGCGATCTTGCCGTCGAAGCGCAGTGTCTGAAGCATGCCGGCCGGCACGCCCGACGTGTCGATCCCGAGCCAGGCAAGAGTGTCGCGCGGCTTCGCGCTCGCGAGACTGATGGTGCCGGCGGACTGCACAGCGTCGGCCGCGGGCTTGGCGGCGGGAGCGCCGGGCTTGGCCGGTGTGGCTGCCGCATCGGCTTTCAGGACAGCCTCGCCCGGCAGGACAGCGCTCAGCCGCGGGATCTCGACGACACCCTTGTTGATGGCGACGACCATATCGAGGTCGCGCACGGCGGCCTTGCGGTAGATGATCTCCTTCGCCTCCAGCGCCACGGAGACGGTCACTTGCGGCGGGAACAGCGACAACGACGTCGCGGGTGGCGGCGATGGTGGGGCTGTGGCCTGCGGCTGAGACGCCGCCGGCTTGGACATCACCTCCAGCCAGCGGTCGACATTGACCTTCGGCATCGACAGGCGCCCCTGAATAGACGGCGCGGCGCCACCTGTAAGAGCCAGGTTGCCGGAAGCGGCGTCGCCCCCCATCGACATCCTGAAGTCGGCGAGGGCGAGACGATCCGCCTTGAGATCGACGCCGCCGTCGAATGCAAACTGGCCGACCAGCGACGCAGCGATGGCCGGCGGAGCCTGGCCTATCGCGCGCCACACCGAGGTGACGAAGTCGGCCAATCCGCCTGTCGCCACCGACAGTTTGCCGCTCACCTCGGCATCGGCAGCGATGCGACTGATGCGGCCATCGAAATCCAGGGTGCCGCTCTCGACCTTGAGCTTCAGCGCGGCGAGATGGCCCTTGTCGGTCGGCCCGCCGACGATCGCGTCGAGACTGAGCGGCACACCGTTCACGGTGGCCGTACCGATCAGTGTGAAGGGCCCCTCGAGCGAACCCGCCGACGCGGTCACATCGACTTTTTGCGCGGTCAGCGTGGTGCCCGTCGCCGGGACGATATAGGTCAGCGTTCCCTGCACGATGCGCAGGCGGCCCACCGCAAGGTGAAACCCGGCACTGGGCGCCCCCGCGGGCTGGGCAGCACCGGCACCGGGGTCGAACTGCCAATTGGGACGGCCTTCCGCGTCGGCTTCCAGGATGATGGCCGGCTTGTAGAGCGTGAGACGCCCCACCTCGAATTGGCCACGCAGCAGCGGCCACCATGCGGGCGATGCGCCGATCCACTCCACGTCGACCATCTGCGCGCCCTTGGCACCCAGCGCATTGGCGAAGCGGACCTTACGCGCGCTGATGCGTGGCCGCGGGAACATCGAGAGCTTCAACGGCCCTTCGATCACCAGCTCGCGGCCGGTCGCCTCCTTGACCGCCTGGACAATGGCCGGCCGGTAGACATCGACATCCACCACATGGGGCACGGCCGCAACGGCAAGAGCCAGTACGCCGAGTACTGCAGCGACCGCCATCACGATCCGGATTCGCACTTTTCTGGCCATGGCCCCGTCAGAACGCTTCTAGGATCGTCAGGATGCCCTGAACCGCAACCTTTGGCACGCCATCAGGCCGAAGGTCCGTAGCGACACGCCAATCGACAGAGCAGCACGATCGGCAAGGCGTCACGATCATCGGACCCGAAGCCGTTCGGGATGCCTCCAGGCATCAATGACACCAGAATGCGGCCAAAAGTTTGCAACGGCGAACGCTCGCGCCGCAGACGATGTCACCCAAGCGCATCCTTTTCCGCCAGCAGATGCCCCTCCCTTGACGAAGGCGCCGAATACGAGATCGTCCAGCGTGCTGTCGGTCGGCCCGTAGATCACGATCTTCTTTTGCGCCGCGGCAACGCCAAGGAGCAGGACCGTCGGGATCAAGCCAGATACGGCGGACGCACGTGCCACGACCGTCCTCCACCTCTCCTTCCAAATCTTCGACCGTGTCGGCAACAGCAAACGACACAGGAAGACATCGCCGGATCGGCAGCGACGCTCCCGGGACGGCCGACGAGTCATTTGTATGTATTGTTTCTTCAGCTTCTCTGATTGCATCCAAAGTGGAAACGAATCGATTGGATATGCATGAATGAACCTACCGATGGCTCATCGGCGCTGTAAGCTTCCCGCGAAGCTGCGGCGCCGGGCCCGGCAACGCGCGCAAAGGTCGTGGGAATGCGTTCGAGGGTCGCAATCTGGTGTTTGGCAGTGGCCGTCCTCGGCTGGTGCGACGCGGCACTCGCGCAGAAAAGTGGCGGCGCACTCCGCATCTTTCATCGCGACAATCCGGCCAGCGCATCGATCCTCGAAGAGACTGCGGCGTCGACGGTCGTCGCCTTCATGCCGGTATTCAACAACCTTGTAATGTTCGACCCGGCGAACGCGCAGAATACGCCGGAGTCGATCATTCCCGATCTAGCCGAGTCCTGGCGCTGGAACGACGACAAGACCGAACTGACATTCAAGCTGCGCAAGAACGTGACGTGGCACGACGGCTTTCCCTTCACGTCCAGCGACGTCGAATGCACGTTCAATCTGTGGACCGGCCGGGCGCGCAACAAGCTGCGCAGCAATCCGCGAGGGGCCTGGTTCGGCAACATCAACTTCGTCCATGCGCCCAACGACTATGAGGTGACGATCCATCTCAACCGGCCCCAACCGGCGCTGCTCAGCATGCTGGCGTCGGGCTTTTCGCCGATCTACCCCTGCCACGTCCCCCTCGCCCAGATGCGCACCAAGCCGATCGGCACGGGCCCCTTCAAGCTCGACTCCTTCAGCCAGTTCGACCGCATCCGACTGGTGCGCAACCCTCGCTACTGGAAGGAAGGGCGGCCCTACCTCGACTCCATAGAATTCTCCGTCGTCACCAGCCGCTCGACAGCTCTGTTGAGCTTCGTCGCCGGCCGCTACGACATGACTTTCCCCAACGACGTGACGATGGCGCAATTGCGCGACGTGCGGCGCCAGTCGCCCCGTGTCCAATGCGAAGCGACGAGCCTGAACAACAACACCAACCTGATGCTGAACCGCGATGTTCCGCCGTTCAACAATCCGGATATCAGGCGCGCACTTGCCCTGGCCCTCGACCGCAATGCCTTCATGGAGGCGCTTACCGATGCCAGCGGCGCGATTGGCGGACACCTGCAACCGCCGCCCGATGGTCAGTGGGGCATGTCGGCCGAATCTCTGGCCAACGCGCCGGGATTCGGGACGGACATCGCGCAGAACCGCGAAGCCGCCCGCGCCCTCATGCGCAAGGCGGGGTACGGCCCGGACCGCACGCTGCCGGTGAAGATCTTCACGCGGGCCATTTCGCTCTACCGCAGCCCGGCGGCCGTGCTCGCCAACCAGCTCCAGGAAATCCATATCGACGCCTCGCTCGATGTCGTGGAGACCTCGCACTGGTTCACGCGCCTCGAGCGCCGCGACTACACGCTGGCACTCGAAACGACCGGCAATGCCGTCGACGATCCCGACCAGGTTTTCTACGAGAATTTCTCCTGCCGATCGGAACGCAACTACAACCACTACTGCAATCCCGAAATCGAGCGCCTGTTCGAGGCGCAATCGGCAGAGCTCGATGTCGACAAGCGCCGTCACCTCGCCCAGGAGATCGATGCGAAGCTCCTGGCCGACGCGGCGCGGCCGCCGATCATATGGAATCGCGCCGCGACCTGCTGGCAGCCCTACGTCAAAGGCTACGTGCCGCAGATCAACAGCTCCTATAACGGCTTCCGTTTCGAGGACGTCTGGATCGATCGGCGTTAGCTGAGGACGGCCCCACGTCGCTTCAACCTTTGAATTGCCTCGTCGAGGGCCGACAGGAAGCGGGATCGATCCCGCGCTGACATCGGCTTCGGCCCACCTGTCGTCTCGCCCATGGCACGCAGGTTCGACATCAGGTCGCGGCTGGCCATCGCCATGCCGATGGACGACGTGGTGAAAGGCACCCCCGTCGAACCGATGACCGCCGCGCCCTTCTTCAGGCTGCGGTCGGCGAGCGGAATGTCCGATGTGATGACGATATCGTCGGGACCGACACGCTCGGCGATCCAGTCGTCGGCGGCGTCGAAACTGTCGCCAACCACGACCCGCTCGATGCGCAGGTCGCGCGGAACGTTGATGTAGGAATTCGCGACGACATAGACCTTGAGCCCGTAGCGTTCGGCCACCCGATACACTTCGGCCTTCACCGGGCAGGCATCGGCATCGACATAGATCGCAATCGCAAGGTTCATAGGCCGGTTTTGCCGCGACCGGCCCGCATCGTCTACCCCGCTCGCTCATGTCGAGACCTGGATGATCCCGACACGAGCGAGATGAGGTGCCCTTACTTCGTCTGGGGCGAGATCACGTAGCCGCGCGCGTCAAGACGATTGCCCTGGGCGTCGTAACGGAAGCCGAACTCGTCCTTGAAGGCGACGGGATGGGGGCCGGAGCCAATCTGTGAGGACGCGCCGATGTCTGCAGACGAGGTCATCGGCATCGAAGAACTCCGGGAGGGACTGACGCCTGCCGCGCCGGGCACGCCAGCGCCCACAGCTCCCCTCTGGTCGCCGGGCTGACGGACCCAATCGTTGCGGCCGAGCAGCGGCCGGCCGTACGGATCGAGCGGCTCGCCAGCAGCCGGTGCCGAGGTCTGCATCGGCATCGCCGTGGTCGCCGGCGGCATGGCAGCCATGTCGCCCGGAATGGTGGTCGTCGTGGTGGCCATGCCGGCGCCAACGCCCGTCGCCGGGCCGGGTTGGTCGCCGGGCTGGCGAACCCAGTCGTTGCGGCCGAGCAGCGGGCGGCCGTAAGGATCCACGGGATTTGCGGTCTGCGCATGAACCGCGCCGGCCGAAGCTATCAGCGCCATGGCAAGCAGCGTGCGGTGCATCATGGATGGGCCTCCTGAAACTTGGATACCCCAGCAACGCACGCCGATGTTGCGGGGTTGCGCCCGCAAGCAACCTCGTTCAGCTCAATACGGCAATTTTCTTTCGTTCAATCAGGGCGAAATCGATCACCGCCCCCAGCCCGGGTCCGTTCGGGACATGCACCTGGCCGTCGCGTCCCACCACGATGTCCTGTTCCAGCCCATATTTTTGCGCCGCGTCGGGCAACAGCACCTCGAAGAATTCGGTGTTCCGGATCGACGCGATGACATGAAGGTTCGCCACATTGTTCAGCGAGTTGCCGCCGTGATGAACCTCGTAGTTCATGCGGAAGGCTTCGGCGAGATGTGCCGTCTTCACCAGAGTGGTGATGCCGCCTTTCACCGCCACATCGCCGCGCAGATAATCGGTCGCCTGCTGCATGATCCATGGCTGGTAGGAATCGAGGCCGGTGATCGGATATTCCGTCGCCAGAATCGGGATCGACAGTTTCTGCTTCAATTTCACGTAATTGTAGATGTCCTGATCCGCGAGCGGATCCTCGTACCAGTGAAACCCCAGCTCCTGCGCGGCGAGGCCGACGCGCACAGCCGCCGGATAGTCGTAGCTCCACGTCGAATCGAGCATGATCGTATAGTCGCCGACGGCATTGCGTACGGCCTCGCAGACCTCGATGTCCTCCTTCCAGCGGGTCGGCGGATGGATCTTGTAGGCGGCCCAGCCATTCTCCTTGAACTGCATGGCCTCCTCGGCATAAGCAGCGGGCGACGGCAGCACGGCGGAGCTGGCATAGGCCGGCACCGATTCGCGGTAGGTTCCGAGCAATCGGTGGATCGGCTGGCCCATCGCCTTGCCGACCAGATCCCATAGCGCTACGTCCACAGCGCCGATCGCCCGCACGCCGGCCGATCTTTGGCGTTTCCAGATCTCCTGGTTGAGGTGTTCGCGCCGCAAGGGGTCCTTGCCGATCAGCACCGGCTTCAGGTGGGTGATCAGTCCCTGCCCGTCCGTCGTCGCCGGATTCATGGCGGAACCGAGGAAGGCATGCCCCTCGATTCCCTCGTCGGTCATGAGGCGCAACAGGCCGAGCGCGCTCTTGCCGGAGAAGCGGCCGGTATGGGCACCATAGGTCGTGGGCGGAATGTCGTCCCAGGCGAATAGAGTGAGCGCTACATCGGTGATCTTCATCGCTTGCTCTCCCAAACCCGTCGCTCTGCCGCGAAGGGGTCGATATCGAGGTGGCAGACTGTGTCGAAAATCATCGTGGTGCGCATGCTCGCGGAATAAGCCGGCCATGTCGGCAGGCCACTGTGACCAGGATCGCCGTTGCGCGCGAAGGCGATCCAGGCGCGACCCATCGTTTCGGCGAGAGGCAGACGCGCCGGATCGCTGCCGGTCAACTCCGCCGTCTCGAGATTGCCGAAGACGAAGGGAATTTCGAGCGTGTGACAGGAACGCAGCCGGCCGTTCAGCACCGGCGTCTCCCAGGCGAAGAGGTAGACGAACACCGGCGCACCGCCCTGGGCGAGCTTGCGCTCGGCCATCAACAACGACGGCGCGCGAATCCCCTGGTCGGAAACGATGGCGATGGCGATTTCGTCCGGCCGCAGCCGCGGCTGAGCCTTGCGATAGATGTCGACGATTTCGGCCGCCCGCGCGCCGAGATAGGGCGTCAGCGCTTCGGGCAGGTTGCCGAAGGTCGCTTCGGTGATCCAGGGCATGTGGCCCAGGAACAACGTCATCTCGTCCTTGTTGCTGCCGATCATCAACGGCACGTGCGCCGAGGCGAGCGGCGCATGCGGCGCGAAGGGTCCACCCGGAAAGAGACGGCCGTCGATTACCGGATTGAAGCCAAGCCGCCGGCGGTCAGCGAAGGCCGCGCGGCTGACGCCCGCCAGCACCTTGACCTGCGCCTCGAGGAGCTTCGCCACGGGCATGTTCCTCAGCTCGCCCGCGTGTGCGATATCGAGACCGAGATGGTCGAGCATCTGCCGGGCCGTCTTCGTGCCGTCGTCACGGTCAGCCATCTGCACGGCCGGCCCGCTCTGGACGATCGCCTTGTGGAAGAGCCCTTTGGCCGATGGCATGGCCATCAGCACGCTCACCTTCGCGCCCCCACCCGATTCGCCGAAGATGGTGACGTTGCGCGGATCGCCGCCAAACCGGGCGATATTGTCCCGCACCCACTCCAGGGCCGCCACGATGTCGAGTACGCCGGCAAGGCCGCCACCGGCGAAGTCGTCGCCGGCAATATCCTCGAGGTGGAGATAGCCCAAAGCTCCCAAGCGGTGGTTGAACGAAACCACGACGACATCGTCGAGGCGGCAGAGATTGGCACCGTCGGACCAGGGCGAGGAGCCGGATCCGGTGATGAAGGCACCGCCATGGCACCAGAACAGGACAGGCCGGTGGGAACCCCGCCGTCCCGATGTCCAGACATTGAGATAGAGGCAATCCTCGTCGAGCTTCTGGCGGCCCGCGAGCGTGAAGATCCGCAGCAGGTCGTCCGGCAGGGCGAACACGTTGAGGCTCTGCACCGCCATGTTGCCGTAGGCCTGGGCATCGCGTACGCCGGCCCAGGGCTCGGGCTTCTCGGGTGGCCGGAAGCGTCGGTCGGCGAGCGGTGGCGCGGCGTAGGGAATTCCCTTGAAGATGTCGACACCACGTTCGGCGGTGCCGCGAACGCGACCGGCCGTTGTCTCAATGATGATTTCAGCGCTCATGGCCGCAGTCTAGCGCGAGGAACGGGCGCGTGGCGCGGTCTCATCGCCGACAAGTGCCGCGAGCTTCTTGGGTGCGGTCAGCCGATAGCTGTGCCGTACCACCTCTGCCACCTCGTCCCAATCGCGCTTGCGGTCGAGCCGCATGCCGATCCAGCCCTTGTGCCCAACATAGGGTGGAACAAAGAAAGTCTCGGGATCGGCGCCGACCAGGGTCGCCTGGCTACCAGGCGCCGCCTTGCACCAGATCGAAATGCGGCCGTCACCCCGTTTTTCCATAGCGAAAATCTTGTCCCGCACACGAAACGTCGGATCGCCCCAAGCCTCCTTCTCGACGACCTCGGGCAAGGCAAGACAAATGGATCGCAGGCGGGCTGTCAGCTGAGAGGACATGCGGTCGAGCCTATCATCCGGCAGCGGTTGACCATAGACTGGCGCCATGTCCGACAAAGCCCGAAACGAACTCGCCCCGACCGGCGTCCTGCGCGCCGGCATCAACCTCTCCAACTTCCTGCTGGTCACGGGCCGCACGGAAAAATCCGAGCCGGTCGGCGTCGCGCCTGACATGGCGCGCGCGATCGCCGACAAGCTCGGCGTCCCTGTGACCTACGTTCTCTTCAAGTCGCCCGGCGAACTTGCCGACCAGGCCGGCAAGAACGTGTGGGACATCGGCCTGATCGGCGCCGAACCGCAGCGCGCCGAGAGGATCAGCTTTACCGCCGCCTATGTCGAGATCGAAGCGACCTACATGGTGCCGGCGGGATCGCCGATCGCCTCCATCGCCGACGTCGACAAGAAAGGTGTGCGTATCGCCGTGTCGGCGCGCTCGGCCTACGATCTCTGGCTCGAGAACAATATCCGCAACGCCACCCTGGTCCGCGTGAGCGGCCTCGACGCGGCCTATCAGACATTCATGAATGATAAGCTGGACGTCCTGGCAGGTTTGCGGCCTGGCCTCCTCAAGGACGTCGAGAAGGCGCCGGGCCTCAAGATCCTCGACGGCAAGTTCACGGCGGTGCAGCAGGCCGTCGGCACAGCGAAGCCGAACGCAGCAGGTGCCGCCTTCCTTGCAGAGTTCGTCGAGACGGCGAAGAAGTCCGGCCTGGTCGCGAGCCTGATCGAGCGACACAAGGTCAAGGGCCTCTCGGTAGCCCCGCCCGCCTGAGGAGCCCCGGCCTTCCCATGGACCTCAACGTCAAGGCGCTCTACCTGGTCGGCGGCATCGTCATGACCTGTGGCGCCGGGGCGGCCCTTCTCACCTGGTACCATCACCGCGACGCGCCGGGATTGCGAGCCTGGGCAGCCGCACTCCTGTTGAGCAGCTTCGGCGCGCTGGTCCTTCGCTTTCCCGACGCGGCGTCCTCGGCCTGGATCGTGCTGGCCGCCAACGCCGTGATCGTCGCGGGCTTCGCCATACTGTGGGTCGGCGTTCGTCAATTCAACGAAGACAGCCTTAGCGTTCGCCGCTCCCTGCTTCTCGTTGCAGCGGTCGTTGTCGCCTATCTCGCGATCTGTGGCATTGCCCAATCGGTCGATGCCGGCCGCAATGCCGCGTCGATGCCCTTCTCCCTGTTTCTCGGCCTGCTCTCCAGTGGCGCAGCCTATGAAGTCTGGCAGGGCCGACACCGTGATAGCCTCACGACCCGCCTCCCGACGGCTTTGGCCCTGGCCGGACTTGGCCTAGCACGTCTCGTTCGCGCCGCAACGCTTGCCCTGCAGTCAGCAGAATGGCTGCCCCCGGGCCAGGTGGCCGAGTTCCATCCCTATACGCTCTACGCCACCATCGTGTTCGTGCTGGCGACCACGTACGGGCTTGTCCTGATGGCCAACGAAAGCGCCGTCCGGCGCGACGCCGAGCTCTTCGCCGACCGCTAGAGTTCGCTGCCGACGAACTGGCGGAACTCTGCCGTCCGGGGATTGGCAAACAGCTCCGCCGTTGGACCGATCTCCCACACTTTGCCTTGGTGCATGAAGACAACCAGGTCGGCGACCCGGCGCGCGAAGCCCATTTCGTGGGTCACCGTGATCATGGTCATACCGCGCTGCGCCAGGTCCTCCATCACGCCCAGCACCTCGGCGGTCAGTTCCGGATCGAGCGCCGAGGTAACTTCGTCGAACAGCATGACCTGCGGCTGCAGAGCCAGCGACCGCGCGATCGCCACGCGCTGCTGCTGGCCGCCGGAAAGCTGTTCGGGATAGGCGCCGAGCTTGTCGGTGAGGCCGACGAGGCCCAGCACCTCGGCCGCCCGCTTTCTGGCGTCGTCGCGAGACTGCTTCTTCACCAAGGTGAGCGCCAGGGTGATGTTCCGCTCGACTGTCAGGTGCGGAAAGAGATTGTAGCTCTGGAACACCATGCCGACGTCGCGCCGGAGCTGGGCGCGCGCGGCGCTGCCGGGGCGGCCGACTGAATGGCCGCAGACCTCGATGCTGCCACCCTGGATGGTTTCGAGGCCGGCCACGCAGCGCAGCAGGGTGCTCTTGCCTGAGCCGCTGCGGCCCACGATCGCCACCGTCTGGCCGCGCGTGACCTCGAAACCCACGCCATCGAGCACGCGCAGGGGGCCGAACTCCTTGATGACGTCACGGACGCGGACGACTGCCTCACCTTCCGGCATTGGCCTTCCTCTCGAGATGGCGGCTCGCCACCGACAGCGGGTAGCAAATGGCAAAGTAAATGGCGCCGACCACGGCGAAGATCGCAAACGGCTCGAAGGTCGAGTTGTTGACGATCTGGCCGGCGCGCGCGAGTTCGACGAAGCCGATCACCGAGGCGAGCGACGTGTTCTTCACGATCTGGACCATGAAGCCCACGGTCGGCGGCGTGGCGATGCGCACGGCCTGCGGCAGGATCACATAGGCATATTGCTGGACGGAGTTGAGGCCCAGACAGTCGGACGCCTCCCATTGTGTCTTGGGTACTGCCTCGATGCAGCCACGCCAGATTTCGCCGAGGAAGGCCGCGGCGTAGATCGTGAAAGAGACGCCGGCAGCGACCAGCGGATCGAGCTTGTAGCCCAGGATGCCCAGGCCGAAATAAGAGAGGAACAGAACGATCAGGAGCGGCGTGCCCTGCACGACCTGGATATAGACGCTGGCCAGGCCGCGCAGCAGCTTCGACCGCGAGACGCGCATCAGGGCGAGCGGCAGGCCGACCAAGGCTCCACCAGCGAACGCGATCAGCGACAGCAGTATGGTCCAGCGTGCCGCCTCGATGAGGTAGAGGATGTGGGTGGCGCTGAGCTGGATCACAGCGGCGTCCCGAGCTTGCGCCGGCGCTCGAACAGCACCAGGCCGATGCCCCACAAAGCGAAGCGATAAAGCGCCGAAAGGGCGAGATAGACCACCGCCACGATCACATAGACCTCGAAGCTGCGGTAAGTGTCGGATTGCACGAGGTTGGCGGTCGCCGTCAGCTCTTCGGCCGAGATCTGCGAGGTGATCGAGGAAGCCAGCATCAGCAGCACGAACTGGCTCGACAGCGCCGGATAGACGCGCTCCATCGCCGGCAGCAGCACGACATGCAGGATGGTCTGCAGCCGGGTCAGGCCGAGACAGTCAGCGGCTTCGAGCTGCGTGCGCTGGATCGACTGGATGCCCGCCCGCATGATCTCGGTCGTGTAGGCGCCCATGTTCACGGTCAGCGCCACGATGGCCGAGACCTCGGCGCTGAGCTTCAGTCCGAGGCTGGAGAGGCCGAAATAGACGATGAAGATCTGAATCAGCAGCGGCGTGTTGCGGATCGCCTCGACATAGACGCCGACGATCCGGCGCAACACCGGCCCGCCATAGACGCGGGCCAGGGCGCAGACCGTCCCCACCAGGAAGCCGAGCGCAATCGCCGCCACGGTGAGCTGGATCGTCAACCAGGCGCCGGCCACGAAATCGGGCCAGCGCTCGGCCAGGAACTCGAAATCGAACTTATACGACATGGCTCAGCCGCATCAGCGGTCAGCCACCGGCCTTGAGGAGCATCGCCGGGTCGATGTCGATCCCGTGATATGTCTTGTAGATGGCCACCAGCTTGCCGTTCTGCAGGTTGGTTCGCACCCAGTTGTTCACCCAGTCGAGCAGCCGCGGCTCGCCCTTGCGCATGCCGATGGCGAGATAGTTGGTCTGCATGGTGATCTTGGGTTCGAGCGTGCGCGCCGGGTTCTTCTTGCTGATGGCCGGCAACAGCGAGCGCGCCGTCGCGAGAACGTCGACCTGCCCTGAGGCGAAGGCCAACGCCATGGTGGCGTCGTCCTCGTAGCGCACCAGTTGCGCACCCTTGGCCTGCCGCGTCAGGTCGGTGTCCTGCGTCGTGCCGCGGACGACCGCGACTTTCTTGCCGTCGAGATCGGACATCTGCTTGATCGCGTCCGACTTCATGCCGGCCACGACCGAGGGATGGTCGGCATAGGGGACCGAGAAGTCGACCACCTTGGCGCGCTCCGGCGTGATCGACAGGGTCGAGACCACGAGGTCGGCCTTGTTGGTCTGCAGAAACGGGATGCGCGTCGGTCCCGTCGTGGTCACGATTTCGAGTTCGACGCCGAGATCCTTGGCCAGCAACCGCGCCAGGTCGACGTCGGATCCCGTCGGCTGCATTTTGTCGTCGGCCATGCCAAAGGGCGGGATCGCAAGGTCGATCGCGATCCGCACCTTGCCCGCCTTCTTGATGTCGTCGAGCGTATCGGCTTGCGCCGGCAGGGCGAACAGGACCGCCGCAAAGACTGCGCCCAGGAGCGAGCGCAGCACCGTTCCGGTCTTCATGGCTGCCCCCGCGGCTACTGCTTCAGGATGACGTCAGGCAGGCCGTTGCCGTGGTACTTCTTGTAGATCGCGTCCAGCTTGCCGTTCTTGAGGTTGGTCTCGATCCACTTGTTCACTTCTTCGAGCAGCCGCTTCTCGTCCTTCTTGACGCCGACGGCGAGCTTGAAGGTGTCGAGCACGAACTTCACCTCGACCTGACGGGCCGGGTTCTTCTTGTCGATCGGCGCGACCAGCAGCTCGGCTGTCGAGAAGATATCGACCTGGCCCGAAAGGAAGGCCTGTGCCTCGGTCGCATCGTCCTCGTAGCGCACCAGCTTCATGCCCTTGGGCCCTTCCTTGGTGAGCTGCGTGTCGTGGGTGGTGCCGCGCACGGTCCCGACGGTCTTGCCGTCGAGATCGGCCATGCTCTTCACGTTCACGTTCTTGGGCGCGGCGATGACCGTGCGCAACACGGCATAGCCCTTCGAGAAGTCGATGACCTTGGCGCGCTCCGGCGTGATCGAGAGCGTCGAGATCACGAGGTCGGCCTTGCCGGTCTGCAGCGACGGAATGCGCGAGGCGCCGGTGGTCGGCACATGCTCGAACTCCAGTCCCCAATCCTTGGCCAGCAGCTTCGCCGTCTCGATGTCGGAGCCGGTCGGCTGCATCTTGTCGTCGGTCATGCCATAGGGTGGCACGCCGAGATCGACGGCGATGCGGATCTTCTTGGCTTTGCGAATATCGTCAAGCGCATCGGCATGCGCCGCCGTGTTCATCCCCATCACTGCCACCGCAGCAAGCGCCACGGCCACCAACATTCTCTTCATCGCTTCCTCCGTTTTGATTTCGTTGCTTGTTTTCTTGCTCCTTACCGGCCGGCATCCATGTCGGCGAGCTTGGCCACACGACGCCGGAACTCCTCCGCCGTCGAGAACTTCGCATCGAGGTAGGCCGCGATCAGGTCCTTGGCGAGCCAGGGGCCGACGATCTGCGCCCCGATGCACATGACGTTGACGTCGTCGTGCTCGACGCATTGATGCGCCGAATGCACATCGTGGCAAACTGCCGCGCGAATGCCCTTCATCTTGTTGGCACCGATCGAGGCGCCGACGCCGGTGCCGCACACCATCAGGCCGCGCTCGGCCCGGCCGGAGGTGATTGCCTCGGCGACCTTGCGGGCGATATCCGGAAAATCGACCGGGTTGGGATCGTAGGAGCCGACATCCTCGACCTCGTGGCCGCGCTCGCGCAGGAAGGCGAGCAGTTCCGCCTTCATCGGGAAGCCTGCGTGATCCGATCCGACGACGATTTTCATGAAGCCTGTCCTTGTCCTTGGTACGTGGAGATCAGGTTCTTGCGGCGCAGGTCGTCGCCGATCTCGAAATGCGCGCGCAATCGGCGCTCGGCCTCGTCGGGGTCGCGCTGCGCCAGTGCGAGGAAGACCTGCCGGTGCGCTTCGACCAGGCCTGAGGTGATCGCCGGCTCGCGGAACGTGTCGCGACGGCGCTCGACATGGCTGCGCATCAGGAGCGGCGAGATCGCTTCGTAGATCTTCATCAGCGCGCTGCTGGCGCTTGCGCGCACGATGGCCAGGTGGAAGGCGTAGTCCGCACCGCCGCCGGTTTCGGGATCGTCGAGCGAATCGACCAAAGTATCGAGAGTCGCGGCAATGGCCTGCAGGTCCCGCTCGCTGGCTCTCAAACAGGCAAGCCGGATGGCCTGGCATTCGATGGCGATGCGAGCCTGCAGCACGTCGTCGAGAATGTTGGGCTCGGGTGCGAGGCAGAGGGTCAGGGCCTGGCCCAGCACGGAGGCGTCGGCCGACCGCACATAGGCGCCGCGTCCATGGCGAATATCGAGCAGGCCCAGCATGGCCAGCGAACGCAGCGCCTCACGCAGGACCGGGCGGCTGACGCCCAACGCCAGAGCCAGCTCGCGCTCGCCCAGGAGCCGGTCGCCGGCCTTCAGTTCCCCCGACAGCAGCCGGTCGCGGAAGAACGTGAAGACACGATCAGCCCCGCTGGGGTTCTCCTCGGTATCCTGGCGGACGATATCGAGCATCTGCACCTTGGTCAGTCCGTGGTCTGACCACTCTAGACAAGCCTCTTGGCCGCTGGCAACCGCTCGTCCAAGGGAAGTTCGGCTAGGGAATGCCGGGCGTCAGGCACTGCGCGCTGATTGCCGCCTTGGCGATTTCGAGGAACCGCTCGAGCGGACAAGCGTGCAGATGCGACTGCGCCTTGCAGCCCGGCAGTTCGACGGTCTTCATGCCCGGCGGATCGCGATAGTCGAGCCGCTTGCGGTTGCGCATCTCGTCGAGCGTCTGGGCGTAGTAGGCGATGCGGACATAGCGCTGGCTGCCGGCACTGAACAGCTCGAAGGCCAGCGCGCCGCCGGGAGATGCCTCGCCCGGAAGAAAACCCTGCACCTGCCAGGTGAGGTCGAGCAGGCTGGCCACGTTGTAGATGTTGGTCTCGTGACCGACGAACAGCCCGAAGCGGACGGGCTGGCCGACCGGCAGCGCCCCGGGAAATTTGTGCCCGCTTTCCAGAGTGACCGCGATCTGGTTCAGCATGTTCGAGCCATGCTGGCGTGCGATCTCCGGCGTCTTCTCGGTAAGGTCCATCTCGAGCAGGTGCAGCGTCAGCAATTCCTGCAGCGATGCATCGCTTGCCAGCCGGCCCCAGGCGACCTGATCCTTCGGCAGGCCTTCCGCCGCCTGCATGAGGAAGGCTTCCGAAGCCCGCGAACCCACGCCTAACGGCCCCTTGAACCAGGTCCGGCCGCTCGCATTGGTCTCGATGGTGGTGGGCTTGCCGGCCTCGCCGCAAGTCCCCTCGCCAGCCGCCGTCCCCGTCGTGCCGTTGGGGCAGAGCACCGACTGCATCATGCGGAGCGGCCCGGCATTGTCGCGCTCCACCGACGCGAAGCTGCCGCCGATGCGCGCCAGAATCGCCTTGCGCGTTGCCGCCGGGTCCATGGGACAGGAGGCCGAAGGCTGCGGGTGAAACAGCGGGTCGGGGACGTCGAAGTTGGCCTGATTGCGCAAGGTGAGGTTGCCGCAGCGCGGATACATGCCGGCCAGCAGCGCAGCCCCGCTGGCGCGCGTGCGCTGATCCGTATCGGTCCAGGCGGCGACCGTGCCGGGGGCCGGGCAATTGTCGGCCTGGATGAGGCCGCGTGCACCGTAGAGCAGCCGGTAGTAACCGCCCATCAGGCGCATCAGCTCCTCGCCACGCGGCGACAGGAAGCCCGGCGCCACCGGCCAGCTCGGCCAGGCCGTCGCGGCGAGCCTGTCGAGTTCGGCATTCGTCTGTGTCGGCGACCGAACGCCGTGACGGCTGAGCAGGATGGCGCGCTCGATCTGCCAGCCCGGCGGCGTCGGTTCGAGCTGCGCTGCCGCCGGCATCAAGCCCGCCAACAGCGAAGCGACGACGGTGGCAAGAAATACACGGACATTCATGAAGCTCTCCCCCGAGGACCGCAAATATGCCGTCCCTCGCGGCCAGCCGCCACGCATTCCGTTGCCTACCACGGGAGGATAGAGTGACGGAAAGGGGAGCCCGCCCATGCCCGTGCACTGGACGATCTCGCATGCCAACCGGCTGGTCGTCGCCGTCGCCAAAGACCGGGTGACGGTGTCCGACATCGAGAAGTATTTCGCCGCGATCACCGCCGACGGTGCGATGGCCTACCGCAAGATATTCGAGGTCACCCACACCCCGATGGCACTGAGCGAGGAGAATCTCAAAGCCCTGGGCGAACGGATCGTCCTCTATGCCCAGCACGGCCAGATCGGCCCGGTGGCGATCGTCGCCGCCTCGGACGAGAGCTTTGCGCAGGCGCAGATCTTCGCCGCCGCCGCAACGGCGCGCCGGCCGCTCGCCATTTTCCGCGAGCTGCACGCAGCACGGCACTGGCTCGACGCCCAGCCGCTCCCCGAGGACTGATCTTTGCAGCCTGTGAGGGCGCGCCCTTGCGGCCACAATCGGGAATAAGGTGCCGGCATGCTGTCGGCCGCATCGACGCGCCGCGACCGCAACGTATCGAGCAGGCGGCAGAGCAGCGGGTACCGACAGCCTATTTCTTCAGCGTCTTGGTGAGCGTGATCTCGGCGTTCAGCACCTTGGAGACGGGGCAGCCCTTTTCGGCCGCTTCGGCCAGTTTGTCGAAGGTCGCCTGATCGAGGCCTGGAACGTCGGCCACCAGCGTGAGCGCAGACTTGCTGATCTTGAAGCCGGCGCCTTCCTGGTCGAGCGAGACGGCGGCCTCCGTCGACAGCGACGTCGGCGTGAAGCCGGCCGTCTGGAGCTGGAAGGCGAGCGCCATGGTGAAGCAGCCGGCATGGGCAGCGGCGATCAGTTCCTCAGGATTGGTGCCCTTTTCTCCCTGGAAGCGGGTCCTGAAGGAATAAGCCGTCTTGGAGAGTACGCCGGAGTCAGTGGAGAGGTCGCCATTTCCGTCCTTCCCGGTTCCGCGCCATTCGGCATGCGCCTTGCGAATCATGATCGGTCTCCTTGGCTGGCCGTTCCGGGGCCACCCTGCACCGGCTTTGTGAGAGCGTCGATTCGTTCTTTGGTCGATGCTAGGGTCCGCGCTTCAAAGCGGGGAGAATTTCATGCGTACGGTTTGGCGGGCGTTCCTGGGAGCGCTGCTCGTGGTTTGTCTGGCGGCAACGGCGTCGGCGCAGAACGGGCTGGAGCGCTTCGAGAAGGACATCAAACCTCAACTCGAACTCAAGAAATTCACCTATGCCGACGCGCGCCCGCTCGGCACCTCGGGCTTCGTCCTGAACAACGTCGTGGCGGTCGTTCCGGCAAGCGAGGCGACCAACGACAAGGAAACGACGGTCAAGATCGAGAAGCTCACGGTCGACGAACTCGACTTCGAGCGCCTGAAGAAGAGCTCCAAGGACGACGCGTCGCCGCGCTTCGCCAAGCTCAAGATCGAAGGCATGACGGGCGACGACGAGTTGTTCTCCGCGCTCGAGCCTTACGGCGTGCCTAAAGTGCCGGTCGACCTCGCCCTGGACTATCGCATCGATCCGGCGGCCAAGGTACTGACGGTGAATGCGCTGGAAATCAACCTGCGCGGTCAGGCCAAGATCAACCTGGCGTTGGTCATGGATGGCATCAGCGACAAGAGCGACATGGACAGCGCCAAGGACGATGGCCGCCTGCGCTCGGCGTCGCTTACGCTCGACGACAAGGAGCTGCTGGGCAAGCTGGTGCCTGCTTTCGCCAAGGAAGAAGGCGTGACGGCAGCGGAGCTGGTCGGCGGGGCGCTCGATGCACTGGCCGGCTTCGCCCAGATGCAGACTGGCGAGACGCTGAAGGCGCTCGACGCCGTCTCCTCTTTCCTGCACGACTGGAAGGCGCCGAAGGGACCGCTGGTCCTGGGACTGAAGCCAACCAAGACGGCAGGCCTCGACGATCTCGACAAGATCGCCGTGCCGGACGCGCTCAGCACCATTTTCGGCTTCACCGCGACCTATCCCGCGACGCGGGCTGGCGTGGCTAAAGCCGGCTCGAAGGAGAAGTAACGTGCGACGCCGCGCCCTGATTGCCGGTACGGCCCTGTTGCCGCTGGCTTTCAGTGCGGCGGCGCAGGACACCTTTCCCTCCCGGCCGATACAGATGATCGTGCCTTTTCCACCCGGCGGCGTCGCCGACATCACCGGCCGGCCGACAGCGCATGTGATGGGCAAGCTCCTCAAACAGTCTGTCGTGGTGCAGAACAAGCCCGGCGCCGGTGGCTCGGTGGGCGCGGCGCAGGCCGCACGGGCCGCGCCGGACGGTTACACCATCCTGATGGCACTCTCGTCGATCTCGGTGTTGCCGGCGGCGGATCGCCTGCAGGGCCGCACGCCAGCCTACGAACTCGACCAGTTTGCGCCGATCGCCCTGATCAGCGCCGACCCCACGGTCCTCGTGGTGCGCGAGGACGGGCCCTACAAGACGTTGAAGGAGCTCGTCGACGCCGCGAAGGCGCGGCCCGGCACCATCAACTACGGCTCCTCAGGCGTCTACGGCACTCTGCATGTTGCGATGGAGATCTTCGCGAGCGCCGCCGGCATCAAGCTTTTCCACATTCCCTACCAAGGTGGCGGCCCTGCCGTGGCAGCACTTCTCGGAGGCCAGATCGATGCGCTGGCCTCGGGACCGTCGGCGGCAATCGGCCAGATCAAGGCGGGTAAGATGCGCGCCCTCGCCGTCTGGGGCGACAAGCGGCTTGCGTCGCTGCCCGACGTGCCCAGCATGAAGGAGCTGGGCTACGATGCCACCTTCTACATCTGGTCCGGCCTATTCGCTCCGGCAGCCACGCCGCAATCCGCCATGACCAAGCTGCGCGACGCGGCCCGTCGCACCGCCGGGGATCCCGAATTCAAGGAGGCGATGGCCAAGGTCGAAACGCCGATCGCCTATCTCGACGCACCAGAGTTCAAAATTTTCCTGGACCATGATTCTCAAAGACTTCGGGTCGCTGTCGAACGCATCGGAAAAGTACCGGAAAAGTAGAAAAGGCTGAGTGCGCAACCGCGCTCGAACGCGGGGCGTTTTCTCCATAGCGGCGCCATTCTGGCCGCCGCGGCGAACATGGAGAAAACGCCATGAACGACCCCAATAAGCACAATCCCTCCCAGCAGCAGGATCGCGAACGCCAGCAGCGCGAACAGGTCCAGCGCGAGCAGCAGCAGCGGCAGACCCAGAAGCCCAATCAGAAGCCGGGCCAGCCGCAGCAGCGTCCGGATGACAAGGAGCAGTAACCCAACGCCGCCACGGGAGGTCCCGCCCGCGCCGCCGGTGCCCGGCAAGGGGGATCCCATTCCCCCCGAAATGCCGGTGCCCGGCGTGCCGGAGCCGGAGGATGCACCTCCACCGGTACCCCATCCGCCAGGTCCGCCGTCGCCGGCGGCCTGGCGGACTTTTTTTTACTCCTTCACCGCGCCGGTGAGGGAGGAGACGTAATAGTCGACGAAGAACGAATAGAAGATCGCGACCGGCAGCGAACCTAGCAGAGAGCCGGCCATCAGCGCCCCCCATTGATACACGTCGCCCGACACCAGCTCCGTCAGGATCGCCACCGGAACGGTTTTCTTCTCGCCGCTCTGGATGAAAGCCAGCGAGTAGATGAACTCGTTCCAGGAGAGCGTGAAGGAGAAGATGCCGGCCGAAATCAGGCCGGGCACCGCCAGCGGCAAGGTGATGCGTCGCAGGATCTGCAGGCGCGTCGCGCCATCGATCAGCGCACACTCCTCCAGCTCGTAGGGAATCGACTTGAAGTAGCCGATCAGCAGCCAGGTGCAGAACGGCACCAGGAAGGTCGGATAGGTCAAGATCAGCGCGAACGGCGTGTCGAACAGGCCGAGCTATCTCGCCTATCTCGTGCCACCGTCGA
This sequence comes from Reyranella massiliensis 521, assembly GCF_000312425.1. Classification (GTDB taxonomy): domain Bacteria; phylum Pseudomonadota; class Alphaproteobacteria; order Reyranellales; family Reyranellaceae; genus Reyranella; species Reyranella massiliensis. Next base: position 4,352,459 of record NZ_HE997181.1, read on the forward strand.
TCCTGTTCATCCAGCACGCTCGACAGCAACGACAGGAAGGTCGCGCAGACCGCCACCAGCATCGTGGTCATCAGCCACCGCGGATAGGCCGTCTCGAACAGGAGCTTGTAGATATGGTCGAGCGTCGGGCTGTCGATCAGGAACGGATTGTAGCGCTTTGCCACTTCCTGGGCACCACGCCTGCTCAGCATCATGCGCATTGTGACGGGCTTGCTGCTCCTGCAGCACGGCACGGCCAAGCTGTTCAAGATCCCGGTCGTTCCGACGTTCGCCAATCTCAGCATCACCTCGCTGCCAGGCCTTGCCGGCATCCTGGAACTGGTGGGCGGCGTGCTGATTATCCTCGGCCTGTTCACCCGTTCGACGGCCTTCATCCTGTCGGGCATGACGGCGTTTGCCTACTTCATCGCGCATGCCCCGAGAGGCTTCTACCCGATCCTGAACGGCGGCGAGCTGGCCGCGCTCTATTGCTTCGTGTTCCTCTATATCGCAGCGGCCGGCCCCGGCCCTTGGAGCATCGACGCGGCTCGCAAGAAGTAGCGCTTAACGCGCTTTCACCAAGCCTGTATGGAACGTCGGACGGCTGCCTCGCGGCAGCCGTTTCGCTGTGCACAAATGCGTACCGTGTGGGAGGAAGCGCCGTGTCCAAGCCAATGATCGTCAATCGTCGTCGTTTTGCCGCTCTTGCGGGTGCCGCCACGCTGGCCGCGCCGATGGTCGCCCCCGGGATCGCTCGCGGCCAGACACGCTGGAAGCCCGAGAAGCCCATCACGGTCTACAACCCCTTTGCCGCCGGTGGGGTGACCGACGTGCATGTCCGCCTGCTGGGCGAGACGGTCACCAAGATCCTGGGGCAGCAGGTCGTCGTCGACATCAAGGCCGGTGCGGCCGGCACGCTGGCGCCGGCGATGCTCCTCAACGCCAAGCCCGACGGCCAGACGCTGGCCATCATGTCCATCAACAGCCTGCGCTATCCGCACTACCAGCAGACCAACTGGGACCCGCTGAAGGATTTCACCTACATCACCGGCCTGTCGGGCTACACGATGGGCATTGTCGTGAAGTCCACGTCGCCCTGGCAGACACTCGAGGACATGATCGCTGCCGGCAAGAAGGAACCGGAGAAGTACAACTACGGCACCAGTGGCATCGGTGGCACTGGCCAGCTCATGATGATCGAAGTCGAGCAGGCAACCGGCACCAAGTACACGACTGTCCCCTACAAGGGTGGCGCGGAGTGGATGCAGGCGTTGCTGAGCGACCAGGTGCACTTCCTGGCCGACGCCGCGCAATGGGCGCCATTCGTCGACGACGGCAAGTGCCGCATCCTCGCCATGGCGACCGAGAAGCGCATCCCGCGCTACAAGGATACGCCGACGCTGATCGAGCGCGGCATCAACGTCGTGGGCCAGAGCCCGTACGGCCTTGTCGGCCCCAAGGGCATGCCGCCGGAGATCGTCGATTCGATCTATCAGGCCTTCAAGCAGGCGTCGGCCGAACCGAAGGTGACGGAGTATCTCGCCAAGTTCATCCAGGTTCCCTGGGACAAGAACCCGGCCGAATACCGCGCCTTCGCCGAGAAGTATTACGTCGACGTGAAGCCGTTGCTGATCAAGGCGGGCCTCGCCAAGTCCTAAGAGACGACAAGTCGTAAGGAGAATGCCATGGCGCCGAAGAAGATGGCTCTCGAGATCGGCATGGGCACCGACATACGCGGCGGCGACTACACGAAGGCTGCCGTGCGGGCGCTGCGCGATGCGCTGTGGCACAACTCGCTCACAGTCGCCACGGCACTGGGAAAGTCGAGCGACGACATGCAGGTCGAAGTCCTGATCGGCGTGCCGAAGCCCGATCAGGTCGACACCAAACAGGTGCTCGCCGTGCTGCCGCACGGCGCCGGCACGGTGAAGGTCGTCGAAGGCGGCCTCGAGATTCCCAACGAAGCCGGCACGGACAAGACGGTGATCGCCCAGGCAGCGGCCATCGTCCGGCTCGACCTGTAGGCGGAGGCGGCACCATGGCGGCGAAACGCGTTATCCTCGAACTCGGCACCGGCAACGATCTGCACGGCGGCGACTACACCAAGGCGGCCCTGCGCGCGGTGCAGGATGCCCTGCACCATTCCTCGCTGGCGATGATCCGGACGCTCAAGATCAATCCCAAGACCGACATGTTCGTCGATGTCACGATCGGCGTGCAGCAGCCGGACAAGGTCGATGCCGAAAAGGTCCGTGCTTCGCTACCGCACGGCATCGTCACGGTGAAGGTGGTGAAGGGCGGCCTCGACATTGCCGATCCCGACCACAACGATCCTGCCGTGATCGCCAGCGCCGCGGTCGCCGTCAGGCTGGAGTTGCCCTGAACATCTAGGAGACGGTGCCATGCTGCTCTACGAGCATCCGCTTTCCTCCTACGCCCAGAAAGTGAAGATCGCTCTGCGCGAGAAGGGCCTCGACTTCAAGGTCGAGACACCCACGGCGCTCGGCAGCGGCAATGCCGGCGGCGCGTTCGCCGCCGCCAGCCCGCGCAACGAAGTGCCCGCCCTCGTCGACGGCGAGGCACGCATCTTCGATTCGACGATCATCCTCGAATATCTCGAAGACAAATACCCGTCTCCCCCGCTCCTGCCGCGCGATCCCGTCGCCCGCGCGAACGCACGCATGATCGAAGATGTCTGCGACACGCTCTACGAAGCCGTGAACTGGGGGTTGAGCGAAATCCGCTGGTTCAAGCGGGCCGAAGGCGAGCTGGCGGAGAAGATGAAGGCGACGGCGGCGCGCCAGACGGCCGAATTGCAGGCCTGGCTGACGGAGAGGCTTGGCAAGTCGCCGTGGTTCAATGGCGACACTTTCGGCTGGGCCGATCTCAGCGTTGCGCCCTACGTGAACCGCTCCTTCTTCTACGGCCTCGGCACGTCGACGGGCTCGCCTCTCGCGCGCTGGCGCGACCGGCTGTGCGAGCGCCCTTCCGTGGCAGCGACATTCAAGGAATTCGAGGCGGCCACCCTGGGCATGGGCAGCGCCGCCGAGCGGCTCGCATCGGGCGCAATGCGGCGCGAGTATCGCGACCATCGTCTGGAATGGATGATGAAGTCCGGCGGCATGCAAGTCATCCTCGACGGTCTCGCCAGGAACAACATCCGCTTCACCTGGCCCCTCGGGGACTAGCGCCCGGGGCGGTCTCGCGAATTAGTTCTGGGCCCGACGCCCCATGAAGAGGAGCCCGGCACCGGCCACCACGGCGATCACGCCGGCAATGGTCGGAACCGGGATGCTGCGCTGCTCGTCGGCCGTGACCTTGAGCGGGCCAGCGTCGACGATGGTCTTGCGCTCTGTGAACGAGATGTTGTCGATCGCCAGACCGGCGACACCGATCGCAATCAGCAGAACTCCGAAGATTGTCAGCGGCTTCATGCCCTGAACTCCCTTTCCTTGCGGCTGACCAAGGCAACGTAGGTTGCTGCCTAAGGTTGCGTACAAGGACGGTCGTTCAGGCCCTGAGCAGCATGCTTCTGCCCTGCTCGATCGCTGTGCGCGCCATCGCGCGCAGTTCGTCGTCGGTGGCGCTGCTGACCGGATGGCCGATCTGGGCGAAGCGATAATCCGGCATCCCCAGCACGCGGCTCATCATCTCGGCCGCGCTGGCGAACCGGGTCGTCATCACGCTGAAGGCGGGAACCTGAAGTCTTTCAGCCGTTACGGAGTCGTGCAGACTGCACGATGAACAGCTTCCTCAATCCCCCAGGCCTGAGACGACGGCATCCCAGCCTTTGATCTCCGCTACGATATGGGCATCGGCCGGCGCGCTATAATTCGACTTGGTGCGGCTTACGACCCTGGCGACGCCGTACTCTTCACGCAGGATCTGATCGAGGTGCGTGAAGAAGCCCTTGGTGCCTTCCTTGCCGTTGGAGATGAAGCCCACGGTCTTGCCTTGGAGCGTGTCGAGACGTGGCGCGAGCTGGCCAAGTGGAGCAGCCGTTCCGGGCGTGGGGTCGAGAACACGGAAGGTCATGGCAATCCTCTACTCCTAGATGTCTCTGTCACTTCTTCGGCGGTTCGCAATCGACGCAGACGCCGATCGGCAGGGTCACGGCATGACTCTTGTTGCCGAGCCAAGGTGGAATGACGGCACCGAAGCCGCCCGCCGGGCCGCCGGCCGCCACGACCAAAAGCTGGTCGGCCGATTCCATGGCCGGATAGACGCTGTCGCCACGGTCGCGCACGACGGCGCCCTTGCCCACGTCGGCCCATTCGCGGCGATGAATGCGTGCCCGCTCATGGATAAAGCCTGCGATATCGCTCTTGGTCCACCCTCCGGCCTGCAGATGTTCCCGCAACTGCTTGGGAATGATCAGCGCGTAGTTGCCCGGGTGGATCGAATAGTGCCGCAGGTTGGCGCGCATCTCGGCCGCAAAGGTTTCGAGAATCTCCTCGGGCTTGGTCGTCCACTCGTTCATGAGCTGACGCGGCGCGCCGGCGGCCATCACTGTCACGGAGGACGCGCCCTTGGGAACGCCGCGCTGCTCGGCGAGCGGCAGCCACGTCGTGTCCTCTTCGTCCTCGGCAACGCAGTAGCTGAACTTGCCGGGATGCCCCAAGGTCGACCGATCGATCACGCCCGGCCGCACGTCCATCAGGTTGATCAGGCAGAGCCGGATGGCCCGTCCGATCACCGCCGTAGCGCGATCGGAATTGCCCAGCGCATTGAACGTGCCGCCCGCCCCCAGTTCGAGCCGGATCGGACCGTTCAGCACGACCAGCACGGCACATCCGCCAGTGCTCGCCGTGGCGCCGTGCATCAGGAACTCTTCCTGCATCATGGCCGTCCAGGCCGTCACGACGACCGGGAAATGCATCGGCAGGCAGCCTGCCATCACGGCATTGATCGCAAGCTTCTCGGCGGTGATGGCAAGCCCGCGCACCGGCTCGATGCCGATGAGCTGGTCGGGCGGCATCATCACCCATTCGAGGCAGGCTTCGACCGCCTCTTTCGTCGGCGGCACGACCGGCAGTCCATCGGTCCAGCCGTTGGAGTGGTAAAGCTCCTGAACGGCAGAGATGCTGTCGACGTCGTAGGTGCGCGAAGCGAGTTGCACAATGATCCTCCATGGCCAGCATAGCCATCGTGGGCGCTATGCCAAGATCAAGCTGATAGACAGGATTGTTGCGCCCGGCGCATCAATCGGCACGCGCCCATTCGCGCCGCAGGAAGGCCAGCAGGCCGGATGCCGCCGGTGTCGGCTCCCGCTCGCGCAGGGCGATCAGGCCAAGGCGATGGACAAGGCGCGGTTCGCTGAGCGGCACCGCGCGCAGGCCACGCGCCAGCGGTCCGCGCGTGGTGCCTCTTGGCACGAGACCGACGCCCACGCCTGCCCCGACGAAGGCAAGCATGGTGGCAAGCTGGGTAACGACGACCATCTGGCGCAGCGGCACGCCAACCGTCGCCGCCGCGGCATCGATGGTGCGGCGGGTGCGCGAGCCGGTCGGCAGGGCCACGATCGTCTCGCTGGCGAGATCGGCCAGACTGACCTTTCGCCGTCCCGCCAGCCTGTGACGCGCCGGCATGACCGCGCAGAACGTTTCACGCCCGAGTGCAGTGCCGACGACGAAGTCAGGCAGTTCGTCGACATAGCCGATCCCAAAATCGGAGACGCCGCTCCGGACATCTTCGAGCACCGTCGCGTGCACGCCTTCGCGGATATGGATCTCGACGCCTGGACGGTCGGCGCGATAGGCCGCGACAATCGACGGCAGCCGCCCACCGGCGACCGACATGATCGTCGACAAGACGACGAGACCGCGCCTCTCCTCGGCAACCTCACGGACGCTCTGCACCGTAATGCCGAGATCGTTCAGCATGCGCTCGGCGACCGCCGCAAACTCGCGGCCTGCGGCCGTGATCTGGACCCGCCGCGTACTGCGGTCGAACAAGCGCACGCCGAGGGCCGTCTCGAGCCGCTTGATCGCCCGCGTCAGCGTGGGTTGCGACAGGCGCAGCCGCGCTGCCGCGGCGACGAAGCTGCCATACTCGGCAAGAGCCAGGACGGCCTCGAGCTGGCGGGCACTGATGTCTGGTAGAGTTGCCCGCTGCATCAGCCTCAGGCCGCCAGCATGCGCTCGCGATTACGCTCTCGCAGGATCGGCATGACCCATTTGCCGAAGCGCTCCGCTTCCTCGTCGTGCAGGTAGCCCGACAGGCAGAAGGAGTGGCAGCCGAGGTCGATGAACTTCTGCAGCGTATCGGCGCACTGCTCGGGGTCGCCGACGATGGCAATGCCTGCGCCGGGCCGGACCTGGGTGATGCCGGTCCACAGATGCGGCTCGATCGTCTCGCCGATCGCGGCCAGTTCGCGCACGCGGCGGTTGGCCTCCGACGTCGCGAAATGCTGCTTCACGAACTGCTTCTGGCCTTCGCTGGCATGTTCGACCAGCCCATGGGCAAACTCCCAGGCCTCTTTCTCGGTCGGCCGGCAGACGATCTGCAGGCGCATGCCGAAGCCGATCTCGTTCTCGCGGCCGTGCTGCGCCGCCATCGACTTGATCTCGGCCATGTTGGCGCGGATGCGATCGTAGGTGTCGCCCCAGAAGAGGTGCACATCCGAATGCTTGGCCGAGATTTCCCAGGCCTGCTTGGAGCCGCCGCCGAGATAGAACTTCGGATAGGGCTTCTGCAGCGGATAAGGCCGGATCTGTGCCCCCTTCAACTGATAGAACTTGCCATCGAAATGCACCGGGCCGCGCGTGGTCCACAGCGCCTTCAGGATCGAGACCTCCTCGTCCATGATCTCGTAGCGCTCTTCCTTGCCCCACTTGATGCCCTCGGCGGCATTCTCGGTTTCGCTCTGGCCCGCGATCAGGTTGATGCAGATGCGGCCGCCCGAGAGCTGATCGAAGGTCGTGATCATCTTGGCCAGCAGCACCGGATTGATGTAGCTCGGCCGCGCCGCCACCAGCATGCGCATCGACTTGGAGCGCGCCACCATCATGGCGCTGGCGATCCAGGCCTCCCAGCAGGCGGTCTGCACCGGCACCAGCATGTATTCGAAGCCGGCCGCCTCGGCGGCATCGACGATCTTGTCGAACAGCGGCATCGACGGCGCCACCTGGGCGCTCGCCAGCCCATAGGCCGTGGTGTCGCCTGCGGTCGGCAAGAACCAGCCGAACTCCAGACGCTTTTCTTTACTCATCTCTACTCTCCCATCACTCCGGATCGATCCCGGCTGCCTTGACCAGCATCGCCCATTTTTCCTTCTCCGCCTTCATGAAAGCGCGGATCTGATCCGGCGCCATCGGCTCGGGTTCGATCGAGATCGCCCGCAGCCGCGCCGCCGTTTCCGGTTCGGCGACGATCTCCGACACATGATGGCCGATCTTGCTCACCACATCGGTCGGCGTGCGCGCCGGCGCCACGACCACGAACCAGGCATCGAGCGCGAAGGCGCCAAGCCCGGCTTCCGCGAAGGTCGGCACATCCGGTATCAGCGGCGAGCGCTTGCCGGAAGCCACGACCAGCGCTTTCAGTTTGCCCGCCTTGAACTGCGGCAGACCGGTGCCGACATCGATGAAGGTCATATCGATCTGGCCCGAGAGCACATCGGCCATCGCCAGCGGCGCTGCCTTGTAGGGCACATGTACGAGTTCCGTCCCGCTGCGTTGAGCAAGCGTCGTCGAGATGACGCGCGCCGACGGCGTGCCGGCCCCGGAGGTTAGTGGCGGCTTGGCCGCCTTTGCCCGCGCCACGAAGTCCGCGAGGCTGGCAATGCCGGAGTCCGCCCGCACTGCCAGGGTAAACGGGATCGAGCCGCAAAAGCCCGTCGGCGCGAAGTCGGCCAGCGAATCATAGGGCACTGCCTTCATCAGATTGGGATTGCCGGCGTGTGTCGCCGCAGTCGCCATCATCAGCGTGTAGCCGTCTGCGGGAGCGCGGGCGACGAAACCACCGGCGATGGAACCACTGGCACCGGCCTTGTTGTCGACGATCACCGGCTGGCCGAGCCGTGGCGACAGTCGCTCCGCAAGGATGCGCGTGAGCGTGTCGGTCGCGCTGCCGGCCGTATAGGGCACGACGATCGTCAGTGGTTTGGCGGGCCACGCTTGGGCGCGCGCGGCAAAGCCGGCCGATGCGAGGCCGAGCCCAGCGAGAGCAGTGCGGCGAGTGAGTGACATGGCTGCATTTAAACAAGCGCGGGACAGAATGTGCAATTCGCTCTGGTGACGGCGTTCCGAAATCGGCACGATCCATCCCTTGTGCTCAAACGGGGGAGAAATAGAGGGATGCTGCAACACGGCAAACGTCCGACAATCGCATCGCGGCACGGCATGGTTGCTGCGGCCCATCCGCTGGCCGCCGCCGCCGGAGCGCGCATCCTGTCGAACGGCGGCAATGCCTTCGACGCGGCGGTCGCCACGGCGGCAGCGTTGAATGTCGTGGAACCCTACATGTCCGGACTGGCCGGCCGCGGCGTGGCGACCTGCTACATCGCCAAGGAGAAGCGCGTCCGCACGCTCGACTTCGTCGGACAGATCTCCAAGAACTTCCCGATCGACAAGCTCAGCGACCGCAGCCAGCTCCAACGCGGCGCCGTGGCGGTGGGTGCGCCGGGCAATCTCGCGGGCTGGTGCGAACTCAACAAGGCGCACGGCAAGAAGAAGCTGCCGGAATTGTTTGCCCCCGCGATTGCCATCGCGCGCGATGGCTTCCAGCTCATCGAATTCAACCTCGAAGAAATCCAGGGCGTAGCCGGCGAGCTTGCGGGCTACAAGGCGCTACATCCCGAGTGGTCGCGCGTTTACACCGCCGGCACCGGCACGGTGAAGCCGGGCTTCGTCCTGAAGCAGCCCGACCTTGCCCGCACCCTGGAGGCGCTGGCCGCCGAAGGCCCCGGCCTGCTCTACGGCGGCGCGCTCGGCCAGAAGATCCTCGACCGGCTGACCGAACTCGGCGGCTGCATGGTCATGGACGACATCCTGTCGGCCAAGGCGACGTGGCGCGATCCCGTGGCGGTCACCTATCGCGGCCGCACCGTGCATGTGCCGCCGCCACCCTGCGAGGGCTTCCAGTTCCTGCTGACCCTGCGCATCCTCGATGGCTTCGACCTCGCCAAGATGAAGCGCAACTCGACGGAGCATCTCGACACCGTGCTGCGCGCCATCCGCCTGGCCGCCGGCGTGCGCATCGCGACCGGCGTTCCGGCGCCGCAGAAGCTCGCGGAAATCCTCTCAGACAACCACGTCGAAAGCCTGCGGGCCCGCGTACGCGACGGCAAGCCGGTCATCGGGCCGACCGAACAGTGGACGCCGACCAACGAACCCGTGTCGGCCGTCGACGAAAGCCATACGACGTCGTTCTCGGTAGCCGACAACGAAGGCAACCTGATCTGCCTGACGCAGAGCCTCGGTAGCGTCTTCGGCTCGGGTGTCGTGGTGCCCGGCACCGGCCTCTGCCTCAACAACTTCCTCTACTGGGCGGACGTCAATCCTAAGAGCCCGAACCGCGTGAAGCCGGGCGAACAGCTGCCGATGTGCATGGCGCCTTCGATCTCGATCAAGGACGGGAACCCCGTCCTGGCCCTGGGCACGCCGGGCAGCTACGGCATCCTGCAGACCCAGGCGCAGGCGATGGTTCAATACGTCGATTTCGGCTTGCCGCTGCAGCAGGCGATCGAAGCCCCGCGCGGCCGCCTGACCGACGGCGCCGAGGTGCTGCTGGAAGCGCGGCTTCCGTCCGACGTGCATGCCGACTTGCGCAAGCTCGGCCACAACGTCACGACCGGCCCGGACTGGACCATGAAGGTCGGCGGCATGCAGGGCGTGGCGGTCGATCCCGAGACCGGCATGTTCACCGGCGGCTGCGACCCGCGGCGCGACGGCTACTGCGTACCAGCTTGACGCCCGTCCTCAGCGCGCCGTCTTCTCCATGTTCCAGAAGACGGTCGCGGCGGGCGTCGCGAGGATGCCGTGGACCTTGGTGCTGTAGGCGCCAATGTTGAACCACTCACCCAGCGGGAAATACATTCCCGCCCTCACGGCGAGCGTCTGGATTTCAGCGGCGATCTCCTTGCGCTTGGCCGGATCCTGCTCGCGCGCAAAGCGGTCGCGAAGTTCTTCCATCATCTTGTCGCAGGGCCAGCCACCCGTGGCCTTGTCGCAAGCAGAATTCAGGAAGGCGGAAACTACGGGATCGACCACGTCGAGGGCGCCCCAGCTCGCCGTCACCAGGTTCCAGCCGCGCTGATCGGGTGGATCGCGGCGCACGAAGCGGCTGATCTGCGTCTGCCAATCCATCGACTGCATGTCGACCTTGAACCCAGCCCGTTCGAGCTGGGCCTTCGCAACGGGTGCCAACCGGGCGATGGCAGGAACGTCGGTGGCATGCAGCAGTACGATGGGCTCGCCCTTGTAGCCGGCCTCGGCCAGGAGTTCTCGGGCCTTGGCGACGTTGCCTTCGAGGCGTCCTTCCATCCCGACGTCGCTCGCGAGCGGCGTGCCGCAGACGAAGTAGGACTTACAGAGCCGATAGAAGCGCGGATCGCCCATGGCAGCGACGACAAAGTCGGGCTGGTTCACGAGGTAGCCCAACGCCTCGCGCACCTTGGGATTGTCGAAGGGTGGATGCAGCCAGTTCGGCCTCAAGCTGAACTGATTGGGAAAGGTGCTGCGCACGATGGCCAGCGACTTGTCGCCCTCGACCAACGGCAGAAGGTCGACCGAAATCAACTCGACGGCATCGATCTCGCCGGCCTGCAGGGCGCTCACGGCCGTCTGCGGATCGGGAATCGCCACCCACTCGACCCGATCCAGCTTGGCGACCTTGCCGCCCGCGAAGTTGCTGGGCGGTTCCGGCCGTGGCTTGTAGGCTTCGTTCCTGACGTAGACGGTCTTCTCGCCGGGCTTCCACTCGTTGGCCTTGAATTTGAAGGGTCCGGAGCCCACCGCTTCGGTGATCTGCTGGTTGCCGGGCGTCTTGGCCAGTCGCTCGGGCATCATGAAAGGCACGACGCCGCCGGGCTTGGCCAGCGACTCCAGGACGAAGGCATAAGGGCCCGACAGCGTCAGCCGGATGGTGCGAGAATCGACGGCGACCAGTTCCTTGAGATTGGCCAGAAGCTTCTGGCCCATCGTGTCGCGCGGCATCCAGCGCTGTAGCGACGCCACGCAATCGACCGCCGTCACCGGCGTGCCATCGTGCCAGGCGAGGCCCTCGCGCAGCGTGAAGGTATATTCCAGGCCGTCCGGGCTGACCGTGTGGCGTTCGACCATCTGCGGCTGGGGCTTCAGATCGGCGTCGACGCTAAACAGCGTGTCATAGACGAGATAGCCATGCGTACGGCTGATCTGGATCGACGACCAGACCGGATCGACGATCTTGAGATCCGAAGACATGACAATCCGAAGTGTGCTTTCGGCCCGCCCATCGCCCGGCAATGCTGCAGCGCCCAAGGCGATGGCGCTCAGCCCCGCCTTCACCCACTTGGTCGAACGCTGGATCACGCCTTGGCCTCCCCTTTGCAAGCTTCCATTCTAGCATGGCTGGCCCGCGATCGGCGTCCCCAACGTGGATCGACGCGTTCGCCTCTTGCAGCACGGGGCGTGCGGTGTTCAGATTGCCCCAATGAGAACCGAAGGGATGGAACTATGAGATCTTGGAGTTGGCTGGCAGGAGCGGCGCTGGCCGTCCTCGCGTTTGGAACCGCGGAGGCGCAGGAAACGCCGCGCAAGGGTGGCGTGCTCCGGATGACGGCCCCCTACGCCGCGAGCTTTGGCAGTCTCGATCCCCATGTAACGCCGCGCGCCCAGGACGACATCGTCAACAAGGCGATCCATCGCACGCTCTACAATTGGGACACCAAGGAAGGAAAGCTGGTTCTCGAACTGGCGAAGTCGGTATCGGTGTCGGCCGATGGCCTCACCTACACTTACAAGCTGCGCGACGACGCCTTCTTCCATAACGGCCGCAAGATGACGGCCGACGATATCATCTGGTCGTTCACGCGCATCATGGACGGCAGCAAGGGCTATCCGGCCGCACGCTACGTCCGCGTGATCAAGGGCGCCGTCGACGTCGAAAAGGGCCAGGCCAAGGAAATCTCCGGCCTGAAGAAGATCGACGACTTCACCCTCGAAATGACGATCACCGATCGCGTCGATCCCGGTTACTATTTCTTCGCCGGTTCAACGGCCATCCTGCCCAAGGAAGAGGTTGAGAAGGGCAATTTTGCCTCCAATCCAGTCGGCCTCGGCCCCTTCAAGTTCAAGGAACACATTCCCGGCTCGCGCGTCAGCACCGAGCGCTTCGATAAGTTCTACAAGGCCGGCAAGCCCTACCTCGACCGGGTCGACGTCATGATCATGGCCGAAGCCGCCGCGCGCGACGTCGCCTTCCGCAACAAGGAGATCGATACGTCGATCCTGGGGCCTGCGCAGTACGTCGCCTATCGCGCCGATCCGCAGCTCTCCAAGGGCATCCTCGAAGTGGCGGAGATGTTCACGCGCTCGATGCACATCAACCTGTCTTCGATCAAGCCGTTCCAGGACAAGCGCGTGCGTCAGGCGATCAACTACGCGATCGACTCCAACCTGATCATCTCGCGCCTGGTCAAGGACAAGGCCTATCGCGCGACGAGCTGGCTGCCGCCCTCGGCTGGCGCCTTCGACAAGACGATGAAGGCCTATCCGTTCGACCCCGAGAAGGCCAAGAAGCTGCTGGCCGAAGCGGGTTATCCCAACGGCTTCGAGTTCGAGTGGACGACCAGCCAGAACGAAAGCTGGGGTCTGCCGATCGTCGAAGCGGTGATCCCGATGCTGGCCAAGGTCGGCATCAAGGCCAAGCCCAAGCTGGTCGAGGTCACGGTATTGACCGAGCTGCTCATGAAGGGCGAGCACCAGTCGCTGATCGCGTCGAGCCTTACCGGCCCCGACTCGCTGGCGACGCTGCGCTGCTACTACTCCAAGACGCCGCGCACGGCTTGCAACTACACCGGCTTCAACAATCCGGCGTTCGACAAGCTGCTCGACGATGCCGCTCAGGAAGGCGACATGGCCAAGCGCGAGGAACTGCTGAAGAAGGCCAACAACCTGCTCTACGAAGAAGCGCCGGTTTGGTTCTTCAACTACAACAAGGCCGTGCTGGCCTATCAGCCGTGGGTGCATGGCCTGCAGGCCAACCCGACCGAGATCACGCATCAGTATCCTGAAGACATCTGGGTCGATGCCAAGTCGCCCGCCAAGTAGCGACATGAGTTAGCAAAGGCCCCTCCCGCCGCTCGTGATGACAGCATCGATGTCACTACGAGCCTTGGGGAGGGACCTTTATTCTCTCTATTTGAATAGTCGGTAATGTTACTCGTTCTCGGCCGCCGCCTCGCCAACGTCATCCCGACGCTGCTTGCCGTCATCGCCCTCGTCTTCCTGCTGTTCTCCGTCCTGCCGGGCAGCTTCATCTCCGGCATGAACGAGGACGGCCGCTCGACCATCGACCCAGCCGTGATGGAACGCATGCGCAAGGAGATGGGTCTCGACGATCCTCTGCTCGAGCGTTTCGGCAAATACGTTGCCGCTACCGTCACGGGCGATCTCGGCACGTCTTTCCGCACACGCGAACCCGTGACCAAGATGCTGAGCAATCGCATCTGGCCGTCGCTGAAGCTGGTTCTGGCCGCCATGACCTTCGCCATCGCGGTCGGCGTCACGCTGGGGTTCCTGGCCGCCCTCCGGCCCGGAAGCTGGATCGACACGGCCTCGATGGTCGGAGCCATTTCGGGCCTGTCGCTGTCGCAGTTCTGGTTCGGCTTGATGCTGATGTATCTGTTCGCCCTGAAGCTCCAATGGCTTCCGAGCTTCGGCTACGGCGACGGCGGACTGCGCCACCTTATCCTGCCGGCGATCGCGCTGGGCGTAGGGCCGATGGCCCTGCTAGCGCGCACGACGCGCGCCGCCGTGCTCGACGTGCTGAACGCCGACTTTGTCCGGACCGCGCGCAGCAAGGGCATGAGCGAGCGCCGCGTCGTCGAATGGCACGTGCTGCGCAATGCCCTCGTCCTGGTCATCACCATCGTCGGCCTACAGTTCGGCTCGCTGATGGGCCAGGCCGTCGTCGTCGAAAAGCTGTTCGCCTGGCCGGGGGTTGGTTCGCTGATGGTCGACTCGGTGTTCCAGCGCGACATGCCGACCGTTCAAGGCTGCATCCTGATGATCGTGCTGTTCTTCCTCGCCATCAACACACTGGTCGATCTCGCCTACGTCGTGATCGATCCCCGGATTCGCTATCAATGAGCACTGCCATCAAGCTGCCCCGCCTCAGGCTGAAAGGCGGAACGTCCCTCTGGATCGGTGGCGGCCTGGTCGCGACGGCCGTCATGGCCGCGGTCCTGGCGCCGTGGATTGCCCTCACCGACCCGGTGATGGACGCCAATCTGATGAACGCCGAGATCCCGCCGGGCCTCGAATATCCTTTCGGCACCGATGCGCAAGGTCGCGACATCTATTCGCGCATCGTCTACGGCGCGCGCATCTCGCTGAGCGTCGGCATCATCAGCCAAATCTGCAACAGCCTCATCGGCGTCACCCTGGGCCTCACGGCCGGGTACTGGGGCGGCTGGTGGGACGATCTGGTGAGCGGCCTCACCAACCTGATGCTGGCGATTCCCTCGCTGGTCTTCGCGCTCGCCATCATGGCGATCCTCGGGCCGGGCCTGGTGAGTCTGGTGATCGCGCTCGGCCTCACGAGCTGGTCCTATTCCTGTCGCATCGCCCGCGCCCAGGTCCTGTCCTTGAAGAGCCAAGGCTATGTCCAGGCGGCCCGTATTCTCGGCTACGGCGACCTGCGCATCATGTTCACGCAGGTTCTGCCCAACATCCTGGGACCGCTGATCGTGATCGCCACGCTCGGCATGGGCGGCGCCATCCTGTCTGAGGCGGCGCTGTCGTTCCTCGGCCTCGGCATCCGTCCGCCTTTTCCGAGCTGGGGCAGCATGCTCTCCGAAGCGCGCGACCAGATCACGACGGCGCCCTGGCTGTCGGTCTTCCCGGGCCTAGCGATCTTCTTCACCGTCCTCGGCCTCAACCTGCTGGGCGACGGCCTGCGCGATATCCTCGATCCGCAGTCGACCACGAGGCGGGCATGACCGTCCCTCTTCTCAAGGTCGACAATCTGCGCATCGCCCTTGCCGGCGACGGCACGACCTACAACGCCGTCGAGAACGTGTCGTTCGAGATCGGCCGCGGCGAGGCCTTCGGCCTCGTCGGCGAGTCGGGCTGCGGCAAGAGCATCTCGGCCCTGGCCGTCATGGGCCTGTTGCGGCGCCCCTTGTCGCTGGCAGGAGGCCGCATTGTACTCGACGGCAAGGAAATCCAGGACGCCTCGGCCGCCGAGATGCGACGCCTGCGCGGCAAACGCATCGCCATGATCTTCCAGGAACCGATGACGGCGCTCAATCCGCTGTCGCCGGTCGGAAAGCAGATCGCCGAGATGTTCGTGCTGCACGAAGGCATGGGCTGGAGCGAGGCCATGGACCGTGCCGAAGATGCGCTGCGTCAGGTGCGCGTGCCCTCGCCGGAGCGACGCATCAAAGACTATCCGCACCAGCTCTCGGGCGGCATGCGCCAGCGGGTGATGATCGCCATTGCCTTGGCCTGCGGCCCTGACTTGCTGGTCGCCGACGAACCGACCACGGCGCTCGATGTCACGGTGCAGGCCGAGATCATCGACCTGATGGCCGAGCTTTGTGCCGCCAAGGGCACGGCGATCCTGATGATCAGCCACGATCTCGGGCTGGTCGCCAACATGTGCAAGCGTGTGGCCGTGATGTACGCCGGCCGCATCGTCGAGAGCCAGGCGGCGGAGGCCATTTTCGCCACGCCGAGCCATCCCTACACGCGCGGTCTGGTCGATTCCCTGCCGCGACTCGGCGAGCGCTCCAAGCGCGGACGCCAGCGACTGCGCGAAATTTCGGGCGTGGTGCCCTCGATCGCCGCCTATCCGGCAGGCTGCCGCTTCAACCCGCGCTGCCCGTCCGTTACCGAGGTCTGCCGTGAAGTGGCGCCCGAGGCGACGCCGCTGCCGGCCGAGGGTCTTGTCAGGTGCCATCATCATGGCTGAGCCGCTGCTTTCTCTCGACGACCTCGCGGTCCATTTCAAGATCGGCAATGCGCTGGGGGGCGGCATCAAGACGCTGAAGGCCGTGGACGGCGTCACCCTCGATGTGAAGCCCGGCGAATGCCTGGGCCTGGTGGGTGAATCGGGCTGCGGCAAGTCCACCCTGGCGCTCGCCATCATGGGTCTGCTCCCACCGACGCGCGGCACGATCAGCGTCGACGGACAGGAGATTTCCGGCAGCAAGGCACCGGACCGCATGAGGATGGCGCGCACGGTGCAGATGGTCTTCCAGGACCCCTACGCCTCGCTCAATCCACGCCAGACAGTGCGTCGTACCCTGGCCGACCCGTTGCGCCTGCATGGCATCACCGACAAGGCCGAGGTCGAGGCTCGCGTCATGGACATGATGGCCAAGGTCGGCCTCCGGCCCGAGCAGGCCGATCGCTATCCTCACGAATTTTCCGGCGGCCAGCGTCAGCGCATCGGTATCGCCCGTGCCCTGATCCTGAAGCCCAAGCTCGTGCTCTGCGACGAGCCGGTGTCGGCGCTCGACGTGTCGATCCGCGCCCAGATCATCAACCTGCTGCTTGAGCTCAAGGACGAGCTGGGGCTTGCCTACATCATGATCAGCCACGATCTCGGTGTGGTTGAACATGTCAGCGACCGCGTGGCGGTGATGTATCTTGGCCGCATCGTCGAGCAGGGCGGCTGGCAGGAAATCTTCGAGAATCCGCGCCATCCCTATACCCGTGCATTGATCGCCGCGATCCCCGATCCCTTCCATCGTGCTGCCATCAGTGCCAAGGCCAAGGCGCGGGGCGAGATCGCCAGCGCGCTCAACCCGCCACCGGGCTGCCACTTCCATCCGCGCTGCCCGCTCAAGGCCGACATCTGCGTATCACAGGATCCCGTCCTTGCCGCGGTCGCCGAGGGCCATCGCGCGGCTTGCCATTTCAGGGATCGCGTGAGTTGATGGGGCAGTAGCCCCATGAAAGCCACAGACGTCGACCGCATCACCAACTGGATCGTACGCCGCGGCCTCGAAGGTGCGCAGGAATCCGATCTGCTGCGCGAGTTCTGCGAGAAGTGCAACGAGGCGGACCTGCCGATTACGCGGGCCCTCGTCGTCATCGACACGCTCCATCCGGTGCACGAAGGCACCGTCTTCCGTTGGCGCAATGACGACATAGAAGAGAAGGCAGCCACGACTTACGGCCGGACAACCGAAGGGGCCGCCGCCGACTCCTGGCACCGCAGTCCCTTCTATCACCTGCTGCAGACTGGCGGCGAGGAACTGCGCCGCCGCATCGGCTTTGGTGAACCTGCCGATTTTTCCATCATCGAAGAGGTGAAGGAGCTGGGTCACACGGACTACATCGTCTTTGTGTACCGCTTTGCGACCGATGCCACGATCGGCGAGATGGATTGCGTCTATTCCGGCTGGTCGACGCGCAATCCGGGCGGCTTCAGCGACGAGTGCATTGCGGCACTTCGCCAGCTCGTGCCGGTCCTGGGACTTGCCATCAAGAGCGCGACACTGACAAACGTCGCCCACACGCTGGTCGAGACCTATCTCGGCCGCGACGCGGGAAGACGCGTGCTGGCCGGCCGCACCCAACGCGGTGTCGCCGACCGTATCGAGGCCGCGCTCTGGTTCTCCGATCTGCGTGGCTATACGACCATCACCGACACCGCACCGCCCGGCGAGATCATCCCGCTGCTGAACGACTACGCCGAAGCGGTCATCACCGCGATCCACGAAGCGGGCGGCGACGTGCTGAAGCTGATCGGCGACGGCACGCTCGCACTTTTCCGCGCCGACGACCCCGCCGAGGCGTGCCGACACGCACTGCTGGCCGAAGAGATTCTCCGGGCGCGTATCAAGGAACTGAACGAAAAGCGCCGGGCGGAAGAACGACCCATAACGTCCGTCTATATCGGCCTGCATGTCGGCGCCGTGTTCTACGGCAATATCGGCAGTGTCGACCGGCTCGACTTCACCGTCGTAGGGCCTGCCGTCAACGAGACCAGCCGCATCGCCTCGATGTGCCGCTCGGTCGACCGGCCGGTGTTGGTCTCCTCGGCCTTCGCCGCCTCCCTGTCGGCGCGCCAACGGGCCGGGCTCGTTTCAGTCGGCCGCTTCGCGTTGCGCGGTGTCGGCCGCGCGCAGGAACTCTTCACGCTCGATCCGGAGCTGATCTAGCATCGCGAAGGCAATAGATATTGCATAGCGAATCCAACTCTCGCTGGTAAAAATTCCGTATCCCGGCTTGCATCACCTCCTCCCAGGTGCCTACGATGATGGCAACAACGAAGCCGTCCAACGAGGCGGCAGTCCTGGGAGGACAACATGGCCAAGACCAAGCGTCGTAGCGTGCTTAAGCTTGCCGGCGGCACGGCCGCCGTGTCGTTGGGCGGCCTGGCAGGAATTCTCGCCACTGGTCGCACTCCAGCATATGCGCAGCAGAAGACGGTCCACTGGCTGAAGTGGGTCGATTTCGTTCCGGCCACCGACCAGCTATTCCGCAAGGAAATGATGCCGGAAGCCGAGAAGGCGCTGGGAATCAAGATCAACCTGGAGACGGTGAACGGCAACGACCTACAGCCGCGCGTGACGGCGGGCATTCAGTCCGGCGCCGGACCGGACCTGATCATGTCGTTCAACAACCAGACCTACCTCTATGCCAACAGTGTCGTCGATCTCACCGAGATCGCCGAGGCGGTCGCCAAGCGGGAAGGCGGTCTGTTCCCCTACGCCCGTTCGATCTGCAGCGACGGCAAGATGTTCATGGGCATGCCTTGGGCCGTGATCGGCGGCATGATCGCCTATCGCAAGTCGTGGCTCGAAGAGGCGGGTTACACCAAATTCCCCGACACTTGGGAAACTTATCGCGATGCCGCGAAGAAGCTGAAGGCCAAGGGACGGCCGATGGGCCAGACGCTCGGCCACACGTTCGGCGACGCGCCGGGTTTCACCTATCCCTACATGTGGTCGTGGGGCGGCAAGGAAGTCGAGGCCGATGGCAAGACCGTCGTCATCAACTCCAAGGGTACGATCGATTCGGTCAAGTTCATGCAAGGTCTGTGGAAGGACGGCATGGACGAAGGCGGCCTTGCCTGGGACGACACCAACAACAATCGCGCGTTCCTGTCACAGACCATCTCCGCGACCTTGAACGGCGCCTCGATCTACATCGAAACACTGCGCAAGCCCGACCAGTACAAGACCGAGAAGGGCACGCCGATGAACAAGGACATCCTGCACGCGCCTCTGCCCAAGGGACCGGCAGGCCAATTCGGCTTCCATCTTCTGCAGTCGAACATGCTGATGAAGTACTCGAAGAACCAGGATGCGGCGAAGGAGTTCCTGAAGTGGCTTCATACCGAAGCCAACTATGCGAAGTTCTTCAATTCGCAGAAGGGCTTCGCCACGCCGTGTACGGTGAAGTGGGAATCCGACAAGCTGTGGGATGAAGATCCCGTGATGACGCCCTACAAGGTGGCGGCCCGTCTCGGCCAGGCCCCGGGCTTCAGCGGCCCACCCAATGCCAAGGCGGCGGAAGGCCTGTCGAAGTACATCATCACCGACATGTATGCCAAGGCGGTGCAGGGCATGCCGGCCGAGGAGGCCGTGAAGTGGGCCGAAGCCGAACTCAAGAAGATCTACTCGGCGTGAGGCCCCAAGTGAGGTTCGCAACGACGTTCGCGTAGTCCAACCTGTGAGTGGATCATGGCGGTGACCGCAGTTTCGGGCTCGGTGGCCCGACCAACCCCGCGACTGCGGCGCATGGAGGACGAGCGCTGGCTCGCCTTCGCGCTGCTCGTGCCGACAGCCGTGCTGCTCGGCCTGTTCATCGCCTACCCCTTCGTCGAGGGGGTGCTTTTGTCGCTCAACAGCACGCGTGTCGGCATCAAGGGCGAGTTCGTCGGCCTCAAGAACTTCGACAAGGTCTGGAACGACAGCATCTTCCGGACCGCTGTCTGGAACACCTTCTGGTACACGGGCGTCACGACCGTGTTCAAGCTGGCGCTGGGCCTGTGGCTGGCGATCCTGCTCAATCGCCACTTCAGGGGCAAGGCGCTGGTCCGCGCCTTCATCCTGCTGCCCTTCATCATTCCCACAGTGCTGTCGACCTTCGCCTGGAAGTGGATGTTCGACCCCACTTTCAGCGTCATCAACTGGACACTATTCCAACTCGGCTTCATCACCCAGCGCATCAACTGGCTGGGCGACCCCGATCTCGCGATGACTTCGATCATCATCGTCAATGTCTGGCGCGGCGTGCCGTTCTTCGCCATCAGTCTGTTGGCCGGCCTGCAGACGATCAGCCCCGAACTGCAAGAAGCTGCCGCCATCGACGGCGCCCGGCCCTGGCAACGCTTCTGGCACGTCACCTGGCCCCTGCTGCTGCCCGTCACCATGGTGGTGGTGCTGTTCTCGGTGATCCAGACCTTCGCCGACTTCCAGCTCGTCTATGTGATGACCGGCGGCGGCCCGGCTAATGCCACCCATCTCTTCGCCACCTACGCCTACCAGCTCGGTATCGGCACCGGCCTGCTCTCGGAGGGCGCGGCGGTATCGCTCGCCATGTTCCCCTTCCTGTTCCTGATCGTGGTGGTGCAGCTCCTCTACATCCGTCGCGTTGAAACCCGATGAGCTGGGAGACCCGGTGATGATCGAAGGTGCAGCCTGGCGTAAGTGGGTCTTCTACAACATCCCGCTCATCCTCTTCGTGTTCGTCCTGCTCTTCCCCTTCTACTGGATGATCATCACGACCTTCCGGCCGGACGGTGAGCTGTACCGACCGTGGAATGCGGCAAACTACCAGCCGTTCTGGACCAACAATCCGACCTTGGATCACATCCTCTATCTGTTCGAGGAGACGTCGTTCGGGCGGTGGATGCTGAACACCATGTTCATCGCCGCGGTATCGACGGTGATCTCGCTGTTCTGCGGCGTGCTCGCGGGCTATGCGCTGGCTCGCCTCAACTTTCCCTTCGCCGGCGGCCTCGGCACGGTGATCTTCGTCACCTATCTGGTGCCGCAGACGCTGCTCTTCATCCCGCTCGCCGAGATCATCCGCAACTTCCAGCTCGGCGACACGCCTTGGTCGCTGATCCTCACCTATCCGACCTTCCTGATCCCCTTCTGTACCTGGCTGATGATGGGCTACTTCAAGGCCATCCCGAAGGAGCTGGAGGAATGCGCGCGCATCGACGGCGCATCGCGCTGGAAGGCGATGGTCTACATCATCCTGCCGGTGGCGGTGCCGGGAATCCTGTCGGCCGGCATCTTCGCCTTCACCCTCTCCTGGAACGAGTTCATCTACGCCCTCGTCTTCCTGTCCTCGCCCGACCAGAAGACCGTGCCGGTCGGCGTCACCTCGGAACTGATCCGTGGCGACGTCTTCTTCTGGGGCCCGCTGATGGCCGGCGCGCTGCTGGGCTCGATCCCGGTGGCGATCGTCTATTCCTTCTTCGTCGAACACTACGTTTCGGGCCTCACCGGCTCCGTGAAGGGTTAGAACCATGGCACTGGTCAGCATCCGTAGCGTCAACAAGGTCTACGATGGCAACGTCCATGCCGTGAAGGACGTCAGCCTCGAGATCCGCGACAAGGAGTTCATGGTCTTCGTCGGCCCCTCGGGCTGTGGCAAGACCACTACGCTGCGCATGGTGGCCGGACTCGAATCGATCACCTCCGGCGACATCGTGATCGGCGACACCGTGGTGAATCAGTTGCCGCCGATGGACCGCGACATCGCGATGGTGTTCCAGAACTATGCGCTCTATCCGCACATGAGCGTGTTCCACAACATGGCCTTCGGCCTGAAGATGCGGAAGTTCGAGAAGCCCGAGATCGACAGGCGCGTGCGCGACGCCGCCGCCATTCTCGGCATCGAGACCCTGCTCGACCGCAAACCGCGCCAACTGTCGGGCGGTCAACGCCAGCGAGTGGCGCTGGGCCGCGCCATCGTGCGACATCCGCAGGTCTTCCTGTTCGACGAGCCGCTTTCCAATCTCGATGCCAAGCTGCGCGTGCAGATGCGGGTGGAACTCAAGAAGCTGCACGAGCGGCTGGGCACCACCGCCGTCTACGTCACCCACGACCAGGTCGAGGCGATGACGCTGGGCGATCGCGTGGTCGTCATGAAGGATGGCGTCGTGCAACAGGTCGGCGAACCGCTCGAACTCTACAATACGCCGGCCAACAAGTTCGTAGCGGGCTTCATCGGATCGCCGGCGATGAACTTCGCCGATGTCACCCTGATGGAGAGCGGCGGCAAGCTATGGGCGGAGGCCCAGGGCCTCAGGATAGGCATCCCTGGGGAGATCGCCCGTCGCGCCAACGGCCGCAACGGCGCCCACGCCACTTTGGGCATCCGGCCCGAAGACATCCATCTTGCAGGGCCGGCCGATCCTGCCGAACTCTGCTTCGAGGCCGAGGTCGAGGTGATCGAACAGCTCGGCTCGGAGATCGTCCTCGATACGAGGGTCGGCAGCTCGGCATTCGTGGCGAGCGTCGATCCGACCTTGCGCATGAAGGTGCACGACCGGCTGAAGCTCGCCATGAACCCGGCCCGCCTTCATTTGTTCGACGCAGGGTCGGAGGCCGCGATCTAAACTATTTTGCCGGCCCGCCCCAGCTTTCAAGGACATCCCGCTTGGCCTTGCGCTGCTCCTCGCGCGACTTCTTGAAGTCGTGCCCATAGGGTGCCGTGTCGAACGAACCGTAGGTCGGATTGGCGATCATCAGCCATTGCTTGCCCCAATAGGCCATGTCGCTGTCGAAGGCCTTCAGACGGTCGGCCTCGCTGCTGCGGTAACGGTCGTCGAAATCGCCGAAATTATCGCCGATGTTCAGCAACACGCGGTAGTCCTTGGTCACCACGGCTCGGCGCGTGCTCTTGGCACTTCCCCATTCCGGTTTCTCGTTCTGCATCAGGAACGTGTCGACATTGCCACCCAACGGGAAGCCGAGCTTCTGCATGTTCTCGCGCGTGTCCTTCTCGGTCTCCGCAGCGCGATTGGTGATGTAGAAGATCTTTACGTTCTTGGAGTCGGCATACTTCACGAACTCCAGCGCGCCCGGAATCGCGGTCGATATCTGGGCGGCGCAGAATTCGTTCCAGGTCTTGGTGCTGAACGTCTTGTCGTTCTTCATCATCCAGACTTGGTACTTCGAGTTGTCGAGCAGCGTCTCGTCGATATCCAGAATGATCGCCGGCGGCAGCGTTTGATAGTCGCCGGTCTGTTCCGCTGGCGCTGCCGTCCAGCTTCTGTCGACCAGCGCCTCGCCGAGACGGATGCGCGCCAAGGCAAAGACCGTCAACGCGTTGGCCTTGTATTCCACAGACCGTTGCGTCCAGAGCGTCGCCAGCAGCAGATCGCTGGCGTCCTGGGCACGCGCGGCGATACCGGACAAGGCCACAAGGACGGCGCCGAGCGCCAGACTCGTTCTTGCAATCATGGCGGCACCTTCTCCAATAGCCGGCGCTTGGTATCGGCATCGACGAAGGATGCCTCGACGGTCCGGCGTGCAATCCCGCGCAAGTCCTTCTCGCTGAGCCCGGCCTCGGCGTATTCAGTTCCGAGCGTCGTGTGAAAGAATGGCGGATCGTCGGAATTCAGCGTGACCGGAACGCCGGCATCGATCAACCGATGCAACGGATGCGCCTCCCGACTGGGATAGAGTCCCAGCGCCACATTGCTGCCCGGGCAGACTTCGAGGACGATTCCGCGCCGCACCAGCTCCGCCATCAGGGCCGGATCCTCGGCCGAGCGCACGCCGTGGCCGATGCGCGTCACGGGCAGATCGCGGATCGCCGCCCAGACGCTTTCCGGCCCCACGACCTCGCCGGCATGAACAGTGCAGCCATAACCCTTCTCGTGGGCCAGCCGATAGGCCGGCGCAAAGTCGATCGGGCTGAAGCGCGCCTCGTCGCCGCCCATGCCAAACCCGACGACATAGGGATGCGGCTCGGCGACCATCGCCCTTGCCATGGCGAGAGCGCGATCCGGTCCGAGGTGGCGAATGCAGATGATGATGATGCGGCCGACGATACCGAACTCGCGGCCAGCCCGGTCGATCCCGTCGGCAAGCGCCTCGAGCCAGGCGGCATAGGAGATGCCCAGCGCCGCCGGCCGCTCGGGCGAGCAGAACATCTCGACATAGACCGCGCCATCGCGGGCCGCCGAGGCAAGGTACGAGTAGATTACGTCGCCGAAGTCGCGGGGAGTCTTGAGCGCCGTACAGACGCGATCGTAGGAGTCGAGAAAGCTCAGAAAGTCTTGCCAGGCGTAGTGACCCTTCGCGTCGAACAGCTTGGCCGGCAGCGAAAGCCCGTTGCGTTCGGCCAGTTCACGCGCCAGCGCCGGCGGGATCGACCCTTCGAGATGGCAGTGGATTTCGGCCTTGGGGATTTGGGTCTTGAGCGTCACGCGAAGCCTCGAAGCGGCAGTCCAGGCCGTTGCAGCCAGTTGTCGGGCAGATAATCGGCACGAGCATCGATCAGGTGCAAGGCGTAGGCGTGGCGTTGCCGCGGCGAACGGTTAGGGGCGCTGGCATGTGGCAGCAACCCATGCAGCACCACCAGCGCGCCGCGCTTTGCGTCCAAGGCTACGGGTTCGATATCGGGCCAGGGCGTCGTGTCGAGGATTTCTGTCGCCATTTCGCTCCCGACTTGCCTGAAGCGCTCCCGCAGCGGACCACGATGGGCGCCCGGCAGGGCCATCAGGCAGCCATTCTCCTTGTCGGCATCGTCGAGCGCGATCCAGAAGCCGGTGACGGTCGACGGCTGAGTGCAGAGATAGGTCGCGTCCTGGTGCCAGCCGACTTCGGCGCCAATCCGCGGCTGCTTGAAGAGGTACATGGACTGCAACAGCAGTGGCTCTTCCAAGCCCAGCGAATGGGCTAAGGCGGCGAATTGCGGCCGGCGGGAGATATGGTCGAACACCGGATCGAGGTCGTGCAGAGCATGGCCGATCTTGTTCAGGGCCAGCGATACGGGCTGATCGGTCGCCCCCTCCTCGAAGAAGAAATGGATGGCCTGCCCGGATTCCTGGAAGTAGCGGTCTCGCGCATGCCCCTGGTCGCGCGTCGAGAAGACGGTCCGCACGGACCCCGGATCAAATTCCGCCACCAACTCCGCCGCGCGCGCCTGCAAGGCATCGCAATCCGCCTGCGGCAGGAAATCCTCGATCACGAGAAAGCCGTCCCGTGCATAGGCTTCGAGATTGACCGCGTTCACGCCACCCGCTCCATCAGGACAGGCTTGGACGCAGGTGCCGCCTCGCCGATCCGGATCGCCCGTCGCACCTCGGCAATTGCCTGATCGGCGTCCGCGTCGGTCGCGGCGTGGACAAGGCACAGCGGACTGCCTGCCTGGACGTGCGTACCGACGTCCACCACCTCGGTTAGGCCGACCGACGGATCGATGGCGTCGTCGGCATGGGTACGGCCGCCACCCAGGCTTACAACGGCAATACCGATATCGCGGGCATTCATGCCGGTGACGTAGCCCGTGTGCTCGGCCGAGCAGGGCCGAATGACCGGCGCCGACGACAGGTACCGACCGGGATGGTCGAGGAAATCGGTCGGCCCTCCCAGCGCTGCGACCATCCGGCCGAACGTCTCGGCTGCCCGTCCATCGGCGAGGACCGCTTCCGCTTGGGCTCGGCCGGCGGCGACATTGGGCACCAACTTGCCGAGCACTAGCATCTCGGCCGCCAGCGCCATCGTCACCTCATGCAACCGCGGCTCGCGTGCGCCATTGCCCGTGAGATAGGCCACCGTTTCGGCGACTTCGAGGGCATTGCCGACATCGCGGCCAAGCACGCGATCCATGTCGGTGATCAGTGCCACCGTCGGCAGGCCGGCCTGGTTGGCCACCGCGACGAGGCTTTCGGCGAGGTCGCGCGCCATCTCCTCGGTGTCGCAGAAGGCGCCGGAGCCGCACTTCACATCCATCACCAGCCCGTCGAGCCCTTCGGCGATCTTCTTCGAGAGGATCGAACTCACCAGCAACGGGATCGACTCGACGCTGCCCGTGACATCGCGCGTGGCGTAGAGCCGCCGGTCGGCCGGTGCCAGATCGTCGGTCTGGCCGATCACGGCGCAGCCGACCTCGCACACAACCTTGCGGAAGGTGGCAATGTCGGGCTGCACGTCGTAGCCGGAGATCGACGCGAGCTTGTCCAGGGTACCGCCGGTATGGCCGAGACCGCGCCCGGAGATCATGGGCACGAAGGCGCCGCAGGCCGCCACGATGGGCGCCAGCATCAGGCTCACCTTGTCGCCGACACCGCCGCTCGAATGCTTGTCCAGCACCGGCCCCGGCAAGTCGAGATCCGCCCAATCGAGCACGAGTCCGGACCGCGCCAACCCCAAGGTGAGCGCGACCCGCTCGGGCGTCGTCATGCCACGAAAGAAAACGGTCATCGCAAACGCCGCCACCTGGCCTTCGCTCAGAGTGCCATCGTGGATTCCACGCACGATGAAGCCGATTTCCTCGGCGGAGAGTTCGTGGCCGTCGCGCTTACGACGAATGATCTCCTGCGGCAGCATGGCGCCTAGCCGTAATGCTCCAGGAAGGTGCGTAGTAGCCGGCGCACATTACCGGACGCCGCACCCGCCACGGCAAGCGTCTGCTCGTGACCCAGCACACCGGGCACGAGGCCGGCGGCATAGTTGGTCATCAGCGACAGGGCCACGACCTTGAGGCCGGCATGGCGCGCCAGGATCGTCTCGGGTGCCGTCGACATGCCGACAGCGTCGGCGCCCAGCACGCGGGCGGCGCGAATTTCCGCAGGCGTCTCGAAGCTCGGCCCGCTGAAGAAGATGTAGACGCCGTCGTGGCAGGTCACGTTGGCTTGGCGAGCCGCTGCCAGCAGTTTCTTGAGCAGGGCCGGATCGTAAGCATCGACCATATCGACGAAGCGGCTGTCGCCCGGCCCGACGCCGAACAGCGGATTGACGCCGGCGAAGTTGATGTGATCGCTGATCGCCATTACCGATCCGGGGGGCATGTCGAGCCGCAGACTGCCCGCGGCATTGGTCTGCACCAGCGTTTCGCAGCCGAGATCGGCAATGGCACGAATCGCGCCCCCCATTTCATCGGCTCTGCCACGCTCGTAATAATGCGCGCGCCCCTGCAAAACGGCGATCGGGGTCGGCCCGACATGTCCCAGGACCAGACGGCCGGCATGGCTGCCGACCGTGGTCAGCGGAAATCCCGGCAGATCGGCATAAGGAAGGGCAGCGACCTGCTTCACGTCCTCGACGAAGCTGCCCAGGCCGGAACCCAGGATCACAGCGACTTTCGGTTTGAAGCCGGGCGCAACCCGCGTAATGGCGTCGATCATGGCCGACCGACGTGATGTGGACCGAACGACATCGGCAAGAGCTGTCCCAAGGTTACCGTGCGATGCAGCCCATCGGGACCACAGAGGTGGATCGGCGTATCGTCGGCTGCAAACTCGCGCAGCTTCTGGCGGCAGCCCCCACAGGGCGTGATGGTCTCGGGGCCCGGGCCCACCACGACACATTCCAGGATGCGCTTGTGGCCTGCCGCGACGAGGGCGGCGATGGCGCCGGCCTCGGCGCAGATCCCTTGTGGGTAGGCGGCATTCTCGACATTGCAGCCGCCGTGGATCGAGCCGTCCTCGGCACGCAGCGCAGCCCCTACGTGGAACTTCGAGTAGGGCGCATGGGCGTGAAGCATCATGCGTTGCGCGACATGGAGCAGATCGTCCACCTCAATGCTCCTTCTCGTAGGGCACGCCGGCCGCCTTGGGCGCCACGGCATTGCCGATGAAGCCGGCTAACAAGAACAGGGTGAGAAGATAGGGCAAGGCCTGGATCAGTTGCACAGGAACTTCGCCGATGCCAGGCGCCTTCACGCCCTGCAGGCGGATGGCGACGGCATCGAGCAGGCCAAAGACCAGACAGGCGCCGAAGGCCGGGAACGGCCGCCATTTGCCGAAGATGATGGCGGCCAGCGCGATGAAGCCCTGCCCTGCCGTCATGTCGCGGCTGAAGCCGGCATTCTGTGCAATCGAGAGATAGGCCCCGGCAAGACCCGCAAACAGGCCGCACAGGAGGACGGCGCGATACCGCAGCCAGGTGACCGAAACGCCGGCCGCATCGACTGCCAGGGGCATCTCGCCGACGGCCCGAAGCCGAAGTCCAAACCGTGTGCGAGCGATCAGCCACCAGGTGAACGGCACCGACAATAGCGCCGCGTAGACCAGTACATTGTCGCCAGCCACGGGGAAGAAGATCGGCTTTAGACGCTCGCCGTCGTTCAACGGCGGCGTCTGGCCGCCACGCGCGAACCAGGCCGTTCCCAGCACCACGGTCAGACCCGCCGCCAATATGTTGAGGGCGATGCCGCTCACGACCTGGTTGCCGCGATGGGTGATGCAGGCAAAGCCATGCAGTAAAGCCAGCGCCTCCGCCGCAACGATGGCGGCAGCGACGCCCGCCCAGGCCGAGCCGGTGAGCGATGCCGTCGCGGCCGCGAAGAAGGCCGCCATCAGCATCTTGCCTTCGAGCCCGACATCGATGACGCCGCTCTTCTCCGAGAACAAACCACCCATGGCGCAGAGCACCAGGGGCGTCGCCACGCGCAAGGTCGCCGCGAGGGTCAGGGTGACGAAGGTGAGTACTTCCTCCATCACTCAGCCCCGGCGCCCGAACAGCGCCTGCAGCCAGGGCCGCGGCAGATGGGCCAGGGCGCCGCAGAACAGGATGACCAGTCCCTGTATCACCACGACCATCTCGCGGGTCATGGCGGGAATCTCGAAGGAAAGCTCTGCACCGCCCTGTTGCAGGGCGCCGAACAGGAGGGCGGCCAGCACGATGCCCAAGGGGTGGCTGCGCCCCATCAACGCCACGGCGATGCCGGCGAAGCCGTAACCCGCCGGAAAGTCGAGCACGATGCGGTGGTGCACGCCCAGCAGCTCGTTGACTGCGACACCGCCCGCCAGGGCGCCGGACAGGCACATGGCCAGCATGGTCATGCGCCGGATGCTGGTGCCGGCATAGATCGCCGCCTCGGCATTGTGGCCCATGGTTCGCAAGGCGTAGCCCCAGCTCGTGCGCCACAGAAAAACCCAGACGGCAATGCTGCTGAGCAGGGCCAGGACGAAGGCGAGATTGAGCGCGGACGGCGCCACCGCGATACTAATCGACTCCAGCACCGCCTGCATCGACGGCAACGATGCCGAGTCGGCGAAGCCGCGACTCTGCGCGGTCATCGAGCCCGGCGCGATCAAGACGTTTACCAGCAGGTAGACCATCAGCGCCGACGCAACGAAGTTGAACATGATGGTGGTAATGACGATGTGGCTGCCACGCCAGGCCTGCATCCAGGCCGGCACCGCCGCCCAGGCCGCACCGAAAGCCGCTGCAGCCACGATGGCGAGGAGGATCAACAGCGGGCCCGGCAGGTAGCTGTCGAGCGCCAGCACGGCAAGACCGCAGCCCAGACCTCCGATGTAGGCTTGGCCCTCGCCGCCGATGTTGAACAAGCCGGCGTGGAAGGCGATCGCCACGGCAAGGCCGGTGAAGATGAAATTGGTGGCGTAGTAGAGCGTGTAGCCGATCGACTCCGAAGAGCCAAAGGCGCCAACCAGCAAGAGCTTCAGCGCATCGAAGGGTTCGACGCCGATGATACGCGCGATGATGCCGACGACAAAAAAGGCCAGCGCGACATTGACCAGCGGCAATACGGCGATTTCGACCCAGCGCGGCAACGGCCGACGAGCGGACCTCGGGACGACGAGGCTCATGCGTCGGCCATCATGCGGCCGAGCGTCCGTTCATCGGCCTGATCCGCCGCGACTCCGCCGACAATCCGGCCTCCCGACATCACCAGGATGCGATCGGCCAGCGACAGGATTTCTTCGAGTTCGACCGACACGACCAGAATCGCGCAGCCTGCGTCGCGGCTTTTCACCAATTCGCGATGGATGAACTCGATGGCGCCGATATCGACGCCGCGCGTCGGCTGGCCCACCAGCAGCACCTTGGGCATTCGCGACATCTCGCGCGCCAGGATCAGCTTCTGCTGATTGCCGCCGGAGAAGTGCGACGAACGCAACCCCGGCGTCTGTGGCCGCACATCGAAGCGCCGCATCAACTCGGCGCAGTGCTTGTCCACGGCCGGCACGTCGAGCAAATGGTTGTGACAATAGGGTGGCTGGTCCTGATACCCCAGGATCGCGCTCTCCGATGCCTCGAATGCAGCGACCAGCCCCTGCCGCAGGCGATCCTCCGGAACATGGGCGAGGCCGAGCGCGCGCATCTCTGCCGGATCGATGGGATGCGCCGCATCGATTATCCGACCGCAGACTTCGAGGTGACCTGCCGTCAGTGGCCGGATGCCGGACAGGACCTGCAGCAGCTCCGTCTGGCCATTTCCCGAGACACCGGCGATGCCGACGATCTCGCCGGCGCGCAGATCGAGGTCGATGCCATCGAGCAGGCGCACACCGCGACGGTCGACCAGCGAGAGGTCGCGCGCCGCCAGCATCGTCTGCCCACGCACGGCCGGCGCCTTGTCGAGATCCAGCCGGATCTTGCGACCAACCATCAGCTCCGCGAGTTCGCCGGTACTGGTTTCGCCCGTCCGCCGCTCGGCCACGACCTCGCCCTGGCGCATGACGATCACCCGGTCGGCGACGGCCATGATCTCGCGCAGCTTGTGGGTGATCAGAAGCACCGTGACACCGCGGGCACGCAGGCTCTTCAGGATCTCGAACAGCCGGTCGGTCTCCTGTGGCGTCAGCACGGCGCTGGGCTCGTCCAGGATCAGCGTGCGTGCGCCGCGGAAGAGGACTTTCAGAATCTCGACCCGCTGTTGCTCGCCCACCGAAAGATCGGCCACGCGCGCATCGGGATCGACGGTGAGGCCATATTCCCGACCCAGCCTCGCCAGCTCGGCACGCGCTGCCGCGAAGCCCCCGGCCAGCAAGGGGCCGCCTTCGGCCCCCAGCACCAGGTTCTCCAGCACGGTGAAGGTGTCGACCAGCATGAAGTGCTGGTGAACCATGCCGATGCCATGGGCGATGGCATCGCGCGGGCTGGCCATGTCGACGGGGTGGCCATCGATCAGAATCTGACCGGCATCGGCGCGATAGAGCCCATAGAGAATGCTCATCAGGGTCGACTTGCCGGCGCCGTTTTCGCCGACAATCCCGGTGATGCTGCCCTGTGGGACGGCAAGCGAAACACTGCGCACGGCGTGCACGGCGCCGAACGACTTGTCTATGCCTCTGAGTTCGATGGCTGCAGCGGCAGCCGTCAGCGATTGCACGAATTGTTGCTCATATAATCGTGCACGACGATCTTGCCCGAGATGATATCGGCCTTGGCGGCTTCGACCTTGGCCTTCATTTCCGGTGTCACGAGGCTCTCGTTGTCCTTGTCGAGCGCCCAATCGACCCCGCCTTCCTTGAGGCCCAACACCTGCGTACCGCCCTTCCATTGATGGTCCTGGGCCGCCTTGAAGCTCTCATAGGTTGCTACATCGACGCGCTTCAGCATCGAGGTCAGCATGTTGCCGGGATGCAGATGGTTCTGGTTGGAATCGACGCCGATGCCGAGCTTGCCGCGATCCTTGGTCGCCTGGAGGATGCCGAGCCCGGTGCTGCCGGCCGCGGCATAGACGACGTCGACGCCGCGGTCGATCTGGCCGCGGGCGAGCTCGGCACCACGGCCGGGATCGTTCCACGCGGCGGGCGTCGTGCCCGTCATGTTCGTGATCAGTTCGGCGTTGGGATTGGCATATTTGATGCCCTGCTCGAAGCCGCACTGGAAACGCCGCACAAGCGGAATGTCCATGCCGCCGACAAAGCCGATCTTGCCGGTCTTGGAGGCGAGCGCCGCCAGCACGCCGACCAGAAACGAGCCTTCCTGTTCGCGAAACACGACGGACTGCACGTTGGGCAGGTTCACCACGCTGTCGATGATCGTGAAGTGGATGTTGGGAAACTCCTTGGCGACCTTCTGCAGCGCTACGGCCTGGGCAAACCCGACGGCGATGATCGGGTCCTGGCCCCGCTGGGCGAAGCGGCGCAGCGCCTGCTCGAATTGCGTTTCGTTGCTGGGCTCGAACTCGGCGACGGCGATGCCGGTATCCTTCTTGAAACGCTCGGCACCCTGCCAGACCCCTTCATTGAAAGACTTGTCGAATTTCCCTCCGGTGCTGAAGACGATAGCGGGCTTGATCGTGGCCCGGGTCTGCGCCTGTGCAGGCGCCAATAATCCCAGGCAAACGACTGCAAAGACCGCAATTAGCGGTCCGACCCAGCGTTTCATGACGGCTCCCTTGTTCTCGGCCAATCTTGGACTGCGGCGCGCGCCGGGTCTAGGCACGGCTCCGCAGTACAATCAGCCTGGAACGACGAACCCGTACCTTAGGTTCGAAGGATCGCGGCCTACGCGCTCGTAGTGCGACTTGACAGCCGCAAAGCGATCGTCCCGCCACGCCGCCTTCTTGATGTCGTAGCGATACATCTTCGCCGAGTTCTCCCCGAAGATGGCCCGCTTCACCGGCCCGTCGGCCGGTCCGAGCGGCGCATAGCCGAACTTCTTTTGCATGTCCTCGGGGATTTCGAGTCGGCGCAGGGCCTCGATCTGCCACTGTGGCGCCCCTGTCCACACCGCATCGGTGCCCCATACGATGTGATCGGCCCCCAGGCCCTTCACCAGCATACCCATCAGTGCCGCACAAAGACGCGGCTCAGTCACCGTGGTCTGCGCAAATATCTGGCCGAGATCGGCATAGACGTTGCTGACGCCGTACTTGGCCGGAATCTCGGCAAGGTCGCTGGTCCACTCGACCCGGCCGGTCTTCTCGAACTGGTCGTAACCACCCGCCGCAGCACCCGGCGCACCCGTCCAGCGGAAGGCCGAGTGATAAACGACGAAGCGGATCTGCGGCCAGTCCTTTGCCGCCTTGCCGACATCGTCGACAGTCGCGTAGGGCGTCAGATGCGGCCAGCGTTGCGCGACCGAGGGTGGATAGAGGCCTTTGTGCACGCAGACGATGTCGTAACCCGCCTTCACGATCTTCTCGTAGAAGGGATAGACGAGTTTCTCGTCGTCCATGCGCCAAGGATGACGCGCCAGATCCTTGTTGGTGTTGTCGCCGACCGTATAGCCCTTCCACGAGTCCGGCTTGAGCGTGGCGATGCACTTGTCCACCTCATCCATCCAGCCGTCGTACCCCGGCGTAAAGATGGCATGCGACAGGAGACGCCTGGAGCCGGCTTCACGATTCACCTTCTCACGGGCGTCGGCCTTCATCTCGTTGGTCAGGAACCAGTCGCGTGGATCTTCCGATGCCGAGCCGCTGATCAGGGCGACCTTGGTGTCGCTGTCGAGATAGATTTCCTTGAACCAGTTGGGATACTTGAGGTCGTCGATGGTCTGCGGCTTGCCGACCAGTCTCGGATTCCAGCCGGCCTTGCCGACCGCCTCGCGCCCGCGCACGAATCCTTCGAGCCGCGTATCGTCGCGCAGGAAGTGCGTATGCACGTCCATGACGAACTGGTCTTTCAGGCCGTCAGCGCGCGCCTGCGCGAGATCGACGCTTTTGGCTTCCGCCGGTGCGGCGCCATAGAGCGGCCCGTAGACCTCGTTCATCGCGACGAAAGCTGTCGCCATGCCGGCGGCGGTCTGAAAGAAACGCCGACGCGACAGGCCGTTACGACGGCCATAGTCGTCGCCCAGTGCGTTCATGCGCGCTTCGACCTGCTTCTGCCGCTCGGTTCGAGCGATCGGCAGAAATTCGTCACTCGACACGACCTGGGTCGGCACCGGTGTCGTACCACCCGCCAGGCTGGCGGGCGCAAGTCGGCTGCGTTCCTCGTCGCTCAACAGACCCATGGCAATCCTCGAAGCTACAGGGAAGAGCTGGCGTCCGACGCGAGCCTATCTCAACTTTGCGGAGGCGGCACGGTACCGGGCTTGGGATCGATGGGCAGCAGACGGTCGAGACCCACGAGCTTTTCGTAGAGAGCTCCAGCCTGCAGCAATGCCGCCTCTCCCCGTGGCTTGCCCACGAGTTGCAGGCCGACCGGCCGGCCGAACTGATCGAAGCCGCACGGCACGGCCAAAGCCGGGCTGCCGGTCACGGTGATGGCCGAGTTCAACGTCGAGCCCGCCATGTAGTTCTCGAGCTTCTTGCCGGCGATGGTTTCGGGCGCCCGCAGATTGACGTCGAAAGCCGCAGTCGGCGCCCCGGGCGTCACGAACAGGTCGTATGTCTGGAAGAACGCATTCATGCGCCGATACAGAGCCGCGCGTTCGCGTTCCGCCCAGGCCAGCCGGCTCGCCGTCTGCTTCAGGCCAAGCTCGGTGTTCCAGATGATATCCGGCTTGATCAGGTCGCGATGCTGCTCGATCTGTTGCTCGCGATCGACGACGAACTGCTGGCTACGCAGCGCCATGAACACGTCGTCGACCGGCCCGAAGTCGGGAGATACTTCCTCGACGATGCAGCCAAGCTCCTCGAAGCGGCGGGCCATCCTGGTGCAGATCTCGCGAATCTCGTGATCGAGCTCGAACCGGCCACCGAAGTCGGCACTGAAGGCGACTCGCTTCGGCATCACGGGCTTGGCGACCGCGGCGCTGAACGAAACGGC
This sequence comes from Reyranella massiliensis 521, assembly GCF_000312425.1. Lineage (GTDB taxonomy): Bacteria > Pseudomonadota > Alphaproteobacteria > Reyranellales > Reyranellaceae > Reyranella > Reyranella massiliensis. Next base: position 4,387,208 of record NZ_HE997181.1, read on the forward strand.
CGGCGCATCGAAGGTCATGGCATCGTGCGGACAGAAGCCGGCCATTGTGTCGAGAAACAGAGCGAGGTCAGGTACGTTGCGGGCCATCGGCCCCTGCACCGACTGCGGCGAATAGAGATTGTTCGAGGTGCCGCGCGTCACACGGCCGGCCGAAGGCCGCAGCCCCACCGTCGAGCAGTAGGTTCCGGGACGCCGCAGCGATCCGCCATGGTCGGAACCGTGTGCCAGCCAGACCTCGCCGGCCGCGACCGAAACCGACCCGCCGCCCGTCGAGCCGCCGCAGGTCAGCGACGTGTTCCAGGGATTGCGCGTGCGGCCGAAAACTTCGTTGAAGGTGCTGCCACCCGCGCCGAATTCCGGGGTATTCGACTTGGCGACGACGATGCCGCCTTTGCGCTCGATCCGCTCGACCAGCGGATGGGACTTGGCAGGTACGTGATTGGCGAAGATCGGCGAGCCGTAGGTGGTCCGCACGCCGGCGACATCCGTCAGGTCCTTGATCGAGACCGGCAGGCCGGCCAGCCATCCCGCTTCGCCTTCGGCCTCGTTGGCCTTACCGGCCATGATCCGCTTAGCGTGATCGCGGGCGCGATCGAGGCAGAGCGTCGGCAGCGCATTCAGCGCCGGCTCGACCTCGGAAATGCGCTGCGCCGAGGCATCGATCAGATCGAGCGGCGTGATCTCCTTCTTCTTCAGCCGGTGCACGGCCTCAACGGCGCTCAGACGCCACAGTTCGCTACTCATCGTGTTCCTCCTCGGCTGCGGCGTGTGCCAGCACCGACCGAACGCTGACCGACGCCCACATCTAACCTTGCTTCAACTCCACCGACTGGCCATGCGGTGTCGTACGATAGGCTTCTGCCCAGGCATGAGCCCGCTCGTCGAGCTCCCGCGGTTCGGTCAGCGATCTCCTAACGCACAGGCGTTCGAGAGCCGCGAGCCAGCGGGCGTAGTAGCCCGAACCGTCATCGGGTGGCGCCTCTTGCAATACGGCCGATAGGGTCTCTACCCACTCCGCCCAGGTGAAATGGCCAGCGTCGCAAAGCTTCAAGGTCAGCGCGAAGGCCTGTGCCTGCCAGGGCTCGGCAAAGACCGGCCCGTCCGCGTCAACAGGAAGGCCGGGCAGCGCCGTGACACGCTCATGCTGCATCGAGATAGTCTTCCCACAGATCGAGATGGACGGTGTCCGACGCATGGGCACTGTCGCCCCACAGTTCGCGGGCGGCGAAGCGCACCGTGTAGAGATATTGCGGGTTTTCGCCTTCGAAGCGGGCATTGGAATCGGGAAAGACGTGAGCGCCGTGGTGACACTCGATCACCCCTTCCCGCCCACGCACATAGCGCGGCAGCCGCGTGTGGCCGGTCGGATTGATGTTGCGGGGGCGGACGGTCGCGCCGTCGGCAAAGCGCGGCTTGGCCGAGGTCTGCCGCAAGGTCGGACCACCGGCGGCGATTGCCACCGGCACCTTGTCCGCCGTCAGGGGTGGCGTGGCGACAGGCGATGTCGGATCGCGCTTTCCCGTTGCCAATTCCTGCGGGGTAACGAGGCCCGCATCGAGCAGCAGCCTGATGCAAGATGCAAACCACTTCTCGTAATAGGTCATGCGCAGATAGTCGGCCGGCGGCAGCTGTTCGATGCTGTGACGGCCCGCATCGATGTTCCACCGTCGCCAGGCGCCGGCGGCACGCCGCAATGCCAATACGCGGCCTTCCCATGGTGCGTGGAAGACGGGCTCGCCAGCTTCGGCCTTGACGGGGCCAAAGCCGTGCATGCCGCCCATGTCGTGAACGCCGTTCATGCGCCCTCCTTCGCGGCCGGGCTTGCCACTTTGGCGACGCCGACCATCGCGTCGCGTGTCACCAGCGCGGCCAGCGCCTCGGCATCCATGCCGTCGGTGCCGGCAGGCCGCTCGGGCAAAACCAGATAACGAATTTCGGCGGTCGAATCCCAGACTCGGACCGCAACATCGTCTGCCACGGTCACGCCGAATTCACTCAGGACGCGGCGGGGTTCGATCACCGCGCGCGAACGATAGGCCGAAGATTTGTACCAGACCGGCGGCAGCCCGAGCACCGGCCACGGATAGCAGGAGCACAGGGTACAGACGACGAGGTTGTGCACTTCTGGCGTGTTCTCGACGACCACCATGTGCTCGCCTTGCGCGCCGGTATAGCCCATCTCGGCGATGGCGGCAGTCGCGTCGCCCATCAAGCGGGCCTTGTAGTCGGGGTCGGTCCAGGCGCGGGCGACGATACGGGCGCCATTGCGCGGGCCGATCTTGTTCTCGTAGGTGTCGACGATCGCATCCAGTGCGGCGGGATCGACAAGGCCTTTCTCGATCAGGAGCGATTCCAGCGCCTTTACTCTGAGTGCCGTATCCGACGGAACATCCTGCCCATGATCGTGCCTGTGATCATGGCTGTGATCGTGGTCATGTTCGTGATCGTGGCTCATGGCAACTCCTCGCGACGCGGAAGCCTACACCGGGATCGCCGCGCCTGTCCGCCGGCGCTGGGCGAAATACAGAATGCCCAGCAGCATCAGATTCAGCAGATTGAAGGCGAGTGCTGCCTGGAAGGCAGACTGATAGGAAAGCGTGGCATCGAAGATCGTACCGCCCAGCCAGCCGCCTGCCGCCATGCCGGCCATGGCGAACAGCATCACCACGCCCAACCGCCAGCCGGCGATGGTCGGCCCGTAGAGGAAGCGCAGGTTCAGCGCGTAACCCTGCACGATGGCGATGAACGGAATGCCGTGCAGCAGCGACAAGGCGTAAATACTCGTGATGTCGCGGGCATAGAGGAAGCCGACCAGCGAGCCGATCTGGATTACCGAACAGAGCAGGCTGACGGGCAGCGGCCCGATGCGGTCTGCAAGGCGCGCCATCACGAAGGTGGCGACGATGGCCGAGAGCAGAACCAGCGATACCGCCTCCGTGCCGCGCGCCGCCGGATAGCCGAGGTCGCCACAGAAGGCCACCATATGCACGAAAGGAATAGCCATGGCCGCGCAGCAGCAGAAGCCGGCCGCCGACAGCAAGGTCATGATCGCCGACGAGGGCAACGGCAGGGGAACCTTTTCCTCGCGCCGGCGGCCACCGGGCCCGCGCAGGATCGGCGCCGGCCGCACGTAGAGCGCGCCCAGCAGTAGCAGGATCCCCGCCGACAGGCCGTAGACGACCAGCGTGTCGCGCCAGCCGATCTCGGGCAGCAGCAAGCGGTAGATCTGCGGCCACACCGACCCCGCAATGGCGGGGCCGACGGAGATGATGGCGACGGCGATGTTGCGGCGCTTATCGAACCAGCCCTGCACATTGTTCATCGCCGGTGTGAAGGTGCCGGCATTGCCGAAGAAGCCCAGCAGGACCGCATAGCCGGCATAGAGCGCGATCTCGCCGCCGCGCGAGGCGGCAAAACCGCCGATGGCAATCGAGATGCCGGCGATCACCAGCGGCACGCGCGGGCTGGTGCGATCCGCCAGCCAGCCCATGAAGACGCCGCCCACGCCCATGCCGAAGAAGCCGACCATGTAGGCGAAGGACGGCACGGCCCGCTGGTCGCCGAAATCGGCCGCCATCTCCTTCAACCCGACCATCGGCAGATAGATGCCGCCACCGCCCAACGCGATGCAGAGCATCGACACCAGCGCCAGACGCCAGGCGTATGGCCCGTCGATGCCCGACCGATTGGGCGTAGTGCTCACTCGCGCGCCAGCGCCGCCGTTGCCGCTGCGACCGGGTCGAGCGCCTGGTCGTCGTCCATCAACACGGTCACCTTGCGCAGCTTGCCGGTGAAGGCGAATGGCGCTTCGTAGTGCGACACCGGGCTGGAGCGGTCGCGGCCGATATCGAGCCCCGACCAGGAGATGAAGCTCACGAAGCCGTTCTGGGTATCGAAGCCGCCGGCCGGTTCGCCGTCGATCAGCAGGGTCGCGAGGTTGCGGCCCTGATTGCGCCGCATGCGCACGCCGAGCCGCCGGTTGCCCGCCGGCACCGGCCGGTCGGAAACGATCAGGTGGTGCTCGCCGCCGATGTTCATGTCGTAGGTGAGCCGGCCATCCTTCATGTAGAGCGAATAGCCGGTCGTGGCGTCGCCGTGTGCGATCAGCACGCCCTCGGTGGTCGGGCCATCGACATGGGCGTCGGCCTCGATCGTGTAGGTGCGGTTGCGCACGTCGGGCGCCACATCCGTCGGCACATGCCCCATGCCGGCATGGAAGACGAAGCGGTTGCGTGGTCCGTGGAAGCGCTTGGCATTGTCGGCGAAGCGCGGCGCAAAGCGGTCGTCGAGCGGCAACACCTTGCTGCGCTCGGCCTGCCGCCACCATTCCTCGATCATCGCCTTGAGCCGCTCCGGCTCCTTCTCGGCAAGATCGTCGACCTCGTTGAAGTCGCGCACGAGGTTGTAGAGCTCCCACTTGTCGTTGGCGAAGTCCGAGCCCGGCGGATGGTAGGACACCGCCTTCCAGCCGCCTTGGACCAGGCCGCGATGGCCGAACATCTCGAAATACTGCGCCTTGGACTTGGAGCGCGCCTTGGCATTGGCCAGGCTCGGCGCAAACGAGGTACCTTCGAGCGGCATCTGCTTCACACCGTTGATCACCTTCGGCGGCTTGATGCCCACGACGTCGAGCAAGGTCGGCACGAGGTCGCTGGCGTGGCAGAACTGGTGCCGCAGTTCGCCCCGCGCGGCGACACCCTTGTCCCAGGCCATGACCAGCGGATCGCGGATACCACCGCCGTGGGTATTCTGTTTGTAGCGACGCAACGGCGTGTTGGCCGCCATCGCCCAGCCCCAGGGGAAGTTGGAATGCGTATCGGGACCGCCGATATCGTCGATGCGGGCGATCTTTTCGTCCAGCGACTCGCGCCGGAGATTGTAGGGACCCATGGCATTGATCATGCCGAACGGGCCGCCTTCCTGGCTGGCACCGTTGTCCGACATGACGATCACCAGCGTGTTTTCGAGCTGGCCTGCGGTCTCGAGGAACTGCATCAGCCGGCCGATATGCTGGTCGGCATGTTCCAGCATGGCAGCATAAGCGGACTGCAGGCGCGTGAACATGCGCCGTTCGGGTTCCGCAATCTCGGCCCACGGACGCACCGAATCGTTGCGCGGCGGCAGTTGCGTCGTCTTGGGGACGATACCCATCTCGATCTGTCGCGCGAGACGCTTCTCACGCTCGACATCCCAGCCTTCGGCAAAAACCGAGTCGTACTTCGAGATCATGTTGAACGGCGCCTGGTGCGGCGCATGACAGGCGCCGAAGGCGACCCAGGTAAGCCAAGGCGTTTCCGGATTGTCGCCGACATGGTCGGCGAGGTAGCGGATCGCCTGGTCCACGAGATCGGATGTCAGGTGGTAGCCCGTGGCGAAGGTGCCCGGCGGATCGACCGGCGTGTTGTCGCGCACCAGCTCCGGCGCGTACTGATCCGTTTCGGCGTCCATGAAGCCATAGAAGCGGTCGAAGCCGCGCCCCAGCGGCCAGCCGTCGAACGGGCCAGTCGCGCCCGATTCCGTGAGCGGCGTCACGTGCCACTTGCCCAGCATGTAGTTGCGATAGCCGTGCGGGCGCAGCATTTCGGCGATCGTGCCGGCCTCGCGGCTGATCTTGCCGCGATAGCCGGGATAGCCCGAATCGAAGTTGGCGAGGCAGCCGACGCCGACGGAGTGATGGTTGCGTCCGGTCAGCAGCGCCGCCCGCGTGGTCGAGCACATCGCCGTCGTGTGGAAGCCGGTGTAGCGCAGGCCGCGCTTGGCGATGGCGTCGATGGCCGGCGTGGCGATCGGCGAGCCATAGCAGCCGAAGTCGGAGAAGCCGACATCGTCGAACAGGATCACCAGGATATTGGGGGCACCATCGCCTCCAATGCCAAGTGGCCGCTTGGGTGCTTCCGGCCAATAGGGCTGGGAGTCCTGAACAGTCTTGCCGATCTTGCCTTGTCCTTCGCCCGTCATGCGCTTCCCTTTGTTTCATCGGTTGTCCGATACTTACATCCGGCGATCAACCTTGTCGCAATTCATGGCCCGGGTTAGGGAAAGTCATGGCTCACTTCACGTCCGACGGGCTTGCCCTCGCTTATGACGAATTCGGTCCAGCCGACGCGCGCAGGGCGATCGTGCTGGTGCACGGCTTCTCTGCGAATCGCTACGAGAACTGGAAGCGCATGGGCTGGTACGACGCCATCGCCGCCAAGGGCCTGCGCGGTTTTGCACTGGACAATCGTGGCCATGGCGAGAGCGCCAAGCCGCACGATCCTGCGCAGTACAGCCGCGAGGCGATGGCACGCGATGTATTTGCATTGATGGACCATGCTGGCGTCGAGCGCGCCCACCTGCTCGGTTTCTCCATGGGGTCGCACATCGCCTTGACCGCAGCGCTCACCGACTCCGGCCGCATCGACCATCTCGTGGTGGCAGGCGTGGGCGGCAAGATATTCGATCCGCCGCGCGAGGAAGGTGCGATGGCTGCTGCCATGGAAGCCGCAACACCGGATCAGATCGCCGATCCGATGCTGAGAAGCTTCCGCCAGTTCGCGGATGAGCAGAAGGAGGATCGTCTGGCCCTCGCCGCCTGTTCGCGGGGCGATCGCACGCCGATTACACGTGACACTCTGATGGCAATCCGGCGCCCCACTCTCGTCGTCGCCGGCGCGCGCGACCAACTCGCCGGCCCGCCGCAGGCTCTGGCCGATGCCATCCCCGGCGCCAGGGCGGTCACCCTGCCGGGATGCGATCATTTCTCTTGCATCGGCCATCCGCTGTTCAAGGCCAGCGTCTTCGACTTCTTCGACGGCTGGCTGGAGTAGCCGCCATGGCAAAGGTTCCGTTCAAGCGCATTCGCGAACGTGCCGCCAAGCGCAAGGGCGGCGAGAAGGTGCTGACGACGCTTTTGCCGAAGACACGAGACAACAAGGCCCTGGCCAAGCTCGGCGACGATCGCGTGCTCTCGGAAATGGCGCGCCGCGTCTTCTCCGCGGGGTTCGTGTGGAGCGTCATCGACAAGAAATGGCCGGGCTTCGAAGAGGCCTTCCTCGGCTTCAACCGCAAGCGGCTGCTGTTTCAGCCGGCTGAGTTCTGGGAAAAGCTGGCGTCGGACAAGCGCATCGTGCGCAATCCGCAAAAGATCAGGTCGGTGCGCGAGAACGCGAAGTTCGTGAGCGACATCGCGGCCGAGCATGGCAGTTTCGGCAAATTCCTGGCGACTTGGCCTGCGGACGATCAGATCGGCCTGCTCGAAGTCCTCGACAAGCGCGGCTCGCGGCTGGGCGGCTTCTCCGGCCAGTACCTGCTGCGCTTTCTCGGTCGCGATTCCTTCATCCTGACCAACGACCTGATCCTCTGCCTGCGCGACAGCGGCGTGCCGCTCAGCGCCAAGGGCACCTCCAAGAAGGATCTCAGGCTCGCCCAAGCGCAGATCAACGAATGGGCCGAGGAAACCGGCCTGCCGCTCACCCACATCTCCCGCATCTGCGCCATGTCGATCGGTGAGAACCATGACGCCGCGCGTCTGAAGCAGGCGATGCAGGAGTAGCCCGTGGTCGAGATATTGCTGATCAATCCCAACACCACGGCCTCGATCACCGATCTGGTTCTGAAAACGGCGCAGCAATTTGCCTCGAAGGATACCCTCCTGCGCGCGGCCACGGGCGCGTTCGGGCCGCGCTACATCGCGTCCCGCGCCGCCTACGCCATCGCGGGGCACGCCGCGCTCGACGCATTCGCCAACGACAAGGGGCGCAAGGACGCCGTCGTGCTGGCCTGCTTCGGCGATCCCGGTCTGGCCGCCCTCAAGGAAGTGAGCAAGGTCCCGGTCGTGGGCATGGCAGACGCATCGGTCTTGCAGGCCTGCGCGCTCGGCGGCCGCTTCTCCATCGTGACCGGAGGCGAACGGTGGAAGTCGATGCTGGAAGAGTTCGTGGCGAGCCGCGGCCTCACTTCGCGGTTGGCATCGGTACGAACCGTCGCCCCGACCGGCGCCGACATCGCACGCAACCCGAAGGCCGCAATGGCATTGTTAGCTAAAGGCTGTAAGGCGTGCGTACGCGAAGATGGCGCCGACGTCGTGATCCTGGGAGGCGCCGGGCTGGCGGGCCTTGCCGCGAAGCTGATGGGCATGGTCGATGCCCCTCTGCTCGATGGGGTTGCTTGTGCAATCTCCATGGCGGAAGGCCTCGCACAGCAGAAACCCACTAAGGCAGCGGCCGGCATTCTTGCCGCTCCCGCCCCCGTACCGAGCGTCAATCTTTCCAAAGGTCTTTCGAAGCTGCTCGGATCGCCTTAGGGTCATCTGATGCGTCTGGTCAGCTTTCGCCATGCAGGCACATCCAAGTTTGGCGCGGCCGTCGATAGCGGCATTGTCGATCTCTCCGAGCGTACCGGCGCACGCTGGCCGAGCCTGCGCGCGGCCATTGCCGCCAAAGGACTCGATGAGCTTGCGGCGGCGGCCAAGGATGCCAAGGCCGATCTGCCTTTCGGCGAGGTGGACCTGCTGCCGGTCATTCCCGATCCCGACAAGATCCTCTGCATCGGCCTCAACTATGCAAGCCATGTCGGCGAAGTCGGCCGGCAAGTGCCGGCCCAACCCAGCGTCTTCTCGCGCCTGCACAGTACGCTCGTGGCGCATGGCGGCGCCATCGTGCGGCCGCGCGCCTCGATCGACTTCGATTTCGAAGGCGAGCTGGCGATCGTGATCGGCGAGCGCTGCCGCCATGTCTCGCGCGCCAGCGCCCTTTCGGTGATCGCGGGCTACACCTGCTTCCTCGACGGCAGCGTGCGCGACTTCCAGAAGCATTCCGTGACGGCCGGCAAGAACTTCCCCGCGACCGGCCCTCTCGGCCCCTGGATGGTCACGACCGACGTGATCACCGATCCGCAGCGGCTGGAACTCACGACGCGGCTCAACGACACCGTGGTGCAGCACGACACGACCGATCACATGATCTTCGATGTCGCCACCATCATCGAATATCTTTCGACCGTGACCTGGCTGGAGCCGGGCGACATCATCGCCACCGGCACCCCCGACGGTGTCGGGACCGGCCGCAAGCCGCCGCTCTGGATGAAGCCCGGCGACAAGGTCGACGTCGAAATTTCCGGCATCGGGACTTTGAGCGTCAATGTCGTCGACGAGTGACCCTTTCGATGTGCCGTTGAGCGTCGGCACCGACCGCGAGCGTGGCCGCGAGATCAAGGTCATCGCCCTGATCGCCATCGCGCATTTCGTGAGCCACGTGCACATCATGCTGCTGCCGCCGCTGTTCGGCGAAGTGCGCGAGGCCTTCGGCGTCAGCTACATCCAAATTGGCCTGGCGCTGACGGCCTTCAATGTCGTGTCGGCGCTCCTGCAGACGCCGGCCGGCTTCATGGTCGACCGCATCGGCCCGCGCGCCATGCTGACCGGCGGCCTGCTGCTGGGCACGGCAGCCATTACGGCGGCGGCCATGCTGCCGGGCTACTGGACCTTCGTCATCGCCTACGGCTTCTTGGGCCTGGCCAACACCGTCTATCACCCGGCCGACTACTCCATCCTCTCCGCCACCATCGATCACCGGCGGATCGGCAAAGCCTTCTCGATCCATACGTTCGCGGGCTACCTTGGTTCGGGCATCACCCCGGCGCTGGTGCTGGCTTGCGCCGCGATCTGGGGCTGGCGCGGTGGCTTCTTGGTCGCGGCGGGCCTCTCCTTTGCGACGGCGATGCTGCTAATCGTGGCTGGCAGCGTCCTGCCGCGGATCTCGCACAAGCCCGGCCAGCAGGCGGCAGGCGGCGGCGCCAAGGTCGGCCTCGATCTGCTGCTGAGCGGGCCGGTCCTGCGCAACCTCCTCTTCTTCTTCTGCCTCGCCATGGCCAATGGCGGCATCCAGACCTTCACTGTTGTCGGCATGGGCGAAATCCACGGCACGCCCTTCTCGGTCGCCAACGTGGCGCTCTCCGGCTTCCTGCTGTGCAGCGCCTTCGGCGTACTGGTGGGCGGCATCATCGCCGACCGGACACCTCACCACGAGCGCGTGGCCGCCGTGGGCTTTGCCTGCACCTCGACCATGGCGGTCCTGATGGCCTGGGTGAACATGCCGGCCGCTGCGCTGATCGTCCTGATGTCGGTGGGCGGCCTGCTGAACGGCATCATCCAGCCGTCGCGCGACATGATGGTACGCGCCGTGACGCCGCCTGGCTCCTTCGGCAAGGTCTTCGGTTTCGTCAGCACCGGCTTCAACCTCGGCGGCATGGTAGCGCCGCTGCTGTTCGGCTTCCTGATGGACCAGCATGAGCCGCGCGCCATCTTCATGATCGTGGCGGGCTTCATCCTGCTGGCCTTGGTGACCGCCATCACCCGCACCAAACCACAGAGCACGCCCCATGGATTCGCTGACACCTCCTCCCGTTGATACGACCGAGGCCCTGACCCGCCGCTACGGCGCCGATGCCGTCCCGCCGGCAGGACCGTGGAACGAGACCATCGCGGTCATGCTCGACCACCGTTCGGTGCGCAGCTACAAGCCCGACCCGTTGCCCCCAGGCACGCTCGAGACGTTGATCGCCGCCGCCCAGTCGGCCGCCACCAGCTCGAACATGCAATGGTGGTCGGCGGTCGCGATCACCGACCCCGAGAAGAAGAAGGTGCTGGCGGAGATCGCTGGCGGCCAGAAGCATATCGAGCAGTGCCCACTCTTCATCGCCTGGGTCGCCGACATGTCGCGCAACCAGCGTATCTCGGATGCCGAGAAGACCGCCTTCGAGACGATGCCCTGGCTCGAAACCTTCATGGTCGCCTGCATCGACGCAGCGCTTGCCGCGCAGAACGCCGTGGTGGCTGCGCAGTCGATCGGCCTGCGGACGGTCTATATCGGCGCCATGCGCAACGACCCGATCGGGGTCGCGAAGCTGCTCGACCTGCCGCACCAATCGTTCGTGGTGTTCGGCCTCTGTGTCGGCTACGCGACGGAGAAGGGCGACGGCGAGGTCAAGCCACGCCTGCCGCAGAGCACCGTATTGCACCATGAGCGCTACGACGCCGCGAACGAGGCGGCCCAGCGCAAGGTGTACGATGCCGAAATGAGCCGGTTTTCCGCGCGTCACGAACTTCAGGCGGCAACGTGGACCCAGCGCGTGCTGAACCGCCTGGCGCCTCTCAAGTCGATGAACGGCCGCGAGACGATCCGCGCCTCCCTGGCCAAGCTCGGCTTCGAGATTCGCTAGAGCGCCTTTTCGTAGAACACCGACCGCTTGGAAGCGGGGTAGTCGAGCACCGGGCCGTAGCCGGCAGCCTTGCCGCCGGCCTCGGCCATGCTCATCCGTGCGGCACCAGCACCTGACGCACCGTCGCGACATCCTGCAGGCGATCGAAGCCTTCGTTGAGCTGGTCGAAGCCGATCCGCTGGCTGACCATGCGGTCCACCGGCAGCTTGCCCTGCTGGTAGAGCGCGATGAAACGCGGGATGTCGCGCACCGGCACGCAGCTTCCCATGTAGGAGCCCTTGATGGTCTTCTCCTCGCTGACCAGCATGCTCTGCTTGAAGGAGAAGTCGGCCGCAATCGGCGAGAGGCCCGCCGTTACGGTCGTGCCGCCCCAGCGCGTCACGAGATAGGCCGTCTCCATCGCCTTGATCGTGCCGGCGAGATCGAAGGCATAGTCGACGCCGCCATTGGTAAGGTCACGCACCTGCTGGACGTGATCGGCATCCTTGGCGTTCACCGTGTCGGTAGCGCCGAGCTGCCGCGCCAGGCCGAGCTTGTCGTCGGACAGATCGATGGCGACGATCCGACCGGCGCCTGCAAGCACTGCCCCCATCAGACCACTCAGGCCCACGCCGCCCAGACCGACGATGGCGACCGTGCTGCCGGGCTGGATCTGGGCGGTGTTGATCACTGCACCGACACCGGTCACGACGGCGCACCCGAAGAGCGCCGCCACGTCGAGCGGCAGGCTCTTGTCGATCACCACGACCGAGCCGCGATCGACCACGGCGTATTCGGCGTAGCAGGAGACGCCGGAGTGATGGTGCACCGGCTTGCCGTCATGGTGCAGGCGGTGATGGCCGGACAGGAGCTGACCCGCCGCGCGCGGACTGATCGAACGCTCGCAGATATAGGGCCGCCCTTCGAGGCAGCGCCGGCAGCGGCCGCAGCTCACGTTGAAGGTGAAGCAGACATGGTCGCCCTTCTTGACGTCGTGGACGCCCGCGCCGACCTCGACGATCTCGCCCGAACCCTCGTGGCCCAACACGATCGGCACCGGCCGCGGCCGGTCGCCGTTGATCAACGACAGGTCGGAGTGGCAGAGCCCGCCGCCGCCGACCTTGACCAGAACCTCGCCCTCGCCGGGCGGATCGAGATCGACCTCCATGACATGAATAGGCTTGCTCTTGGCGAACGGCCGCGGCGCGCCGCAGACCGTCAGGACACCGGCTTTCATCTTCATGGCGTTTCTCCCAAGACAGGTTTCGATCGTTGACGCCGTGCGTTTCGCGCGGCGCTAGGCAATTCCTCCGTCGACCCGGACCAGCGATCCGGTGGTGAAGCTCGACTTGCTCGACGCGAGATAGAGCGCCGCGGTCACGATCTCCTCCGGCAGGCCGCTGCGCTTCAGCGCCGCCGTCGGATTGAGCTTATGCTCGTCGCTCCATGCCTTGGAAACGTCGGTGAGGAAGCGGCCGGGCGAGATGGTGTTTACACGCACCTTCGGCCCGTACTCGAAGGCGAAAGCCTCGGTGAGCGCGTTGAGCGCCGCCTTGGCGCCGGCATAGGGCGCGATCTGCGGCCGCGGCCGAAGCGCACCGGCGCTCGAAATGTTGATGATCGAGCCACCCTCGCCTGCCGCCATGCGGCTGCCAATCAGCGACATAAGGCGGAACGGGCCCTTGAAGTTCAGCGAGACGATACGGTCGAAGAGCTGCTCCGGCGTCTCCAGCGACGACGGCGCCAGCGGCGAGGAGCCGGCATTGTTCACCAGGATGTCGACCTTGCCGAAGGCCGCGTAGGCCGCATCGGCCAGCCCGTCGAGTTCCTGCCAGTTGGCGACGTTGCAGGCATAGGTCGCCGCCTTGCGGCCCATGGCGCGCACTTCGGCCGCGACCTTCTCGCAAGTGTCGAGCTTGCGACTGGTGATGAAGACGTCGGCGCCGTGCTGCGCAAAGGCCTTCACCATCTGATATCCGAGGCCACGGCTGCCGCCGGTGACGAGGGCAACCTTGCCCGTGAGATCGAAGTAATTGCTGCTCATGGGTCGGAGCTTATCGGACCTTGGCAGTAGAGGCCCATACGCCACCGCGCCTTTGATCCGCGGTCCGAAACGACCGACGGGCTGGTTTCGACCAATGTCTTCTGCGCATCGCACTTTACTTCCGCCGTGCCGTGGCGCCCCGTCCGGGCACACCTCTTCCCGACTGGCTGCACCGGCAGCACCATGTCTGCACCACGCCCGCTGGAGAATCCGGAACATTCATTGGCCCTCGATCCGGTCGCGCCCGATGCGGTAGACCTCGACCGTCGCCCGTGCGATTTTGATCCTTCTCGTCGATCTTCCTTTCGCGGACCCATGGAGTCGTTGCGCGGCCTCACCTCTTCGCCGGCAAGCGCGTATGACGAACTGGTCACCGGCCAGAAGTCGATCCGCTACCACTGGCAAGGCATTCTGAGCGTCATCCGCTCGCTTCCGGGCGGGCTGAGCGAACGCGTCGAGAGCGCACGTCGGCAGCTCGAGGAATCGGGCGCCACCGTCAACCTGCTCGACGATCGCGGCGCACCGCGTTGGGCGTTCGACCCGCTGCCCTTCGTGATTGCCCCCCACGAATGGGCAACGCTGGAAGCCGGTCTCATCCAGCGCGCGCATTTGCTCGACGCGACGCTGGCCGATCTCTACGGCTCTCAGATCCTGCTGAAGGAGCAGCTGCTCCCGCCCATGCTGGTGCATGCCAACCAGCATTTCCTGCGTCCCGTGCAGGTCACCGACGGCACGGCGCCCCACCGTCACCTTGCCAACTACGCCGTAGATCTCGTGCGACTGGGCGACGGACGCTGGTACGTTCTCGCGGACCACACGGAAGTCCCGTCGGGCATCGGCTATGCCCTGGAGATGCGTCGGGTGCTGGCACGGAGCCTGCCGGAAGCCTTTCGCTCCGTGCCGATCCGCCATCTGCGACCGTTCGTCGACCGCTGGCACGACGCCTTGCAGGCGATGGCGCCGGCCGATATCGCGCAGCCCAGCATGGCGGTCCTGACGCCCGGCTCGCTGTCGGCGACCTATTTCGAGCATGTCTATCTCTCGCGGCTGCTCGGCGTATCCCTGGTCGAGGGCGGCGATCTCGTGGCCCGCGACGGTCAGGTCTCGATCAAGACCCTTGCCGGCCTCAGGCCCGTCCATGTGCTGCTGCGCCGGCTGAACAGCACCTTCGCCGATCCCCTGGAGTTGCGGGCAGATTCGGCGCTCGGTGTCACCGGCATGGTCGAGGCGACACGAAGCGGCCGCATCGCGCTTGCCAATGCCCTGGGCTCGGGCCTGGCCGAGACGCCGGCTCTGATCCCTTTTCTGGAGCGCGTGAGCCAGCGCCTGCTCGGGCGCGGTCTCGACCTGCCGTCGCTCGACGTCTGGTGGCTGGGCGAGCCGGCGGCGCTGGCCTACGCGCTGGCCAATCTCGACCTCATGATCGTGCGGCCCTGCCTCGGCGCCGACCGCGAACCGATCGTCGTCGGCATGCTCGAACCCGCCGACCGCAAGGCATTGGAAGAGCGCATTCGCGCCCAGCCCGGCCAGTTCGTGGCGCAGTATCCGATGACGCCGTCGCTGACGCCCAAATGGAACGGCCGGACTCTGGCGCCATCGGCCGCCGTCCTGCGCGCCTTCGTGGTCGCCGACGGCGACAGCTACCGCGTGCTGCCGGGTGGGCTGGTCCGCGAACCCGTCGGCGATACGGCGCTGCGCTCGCTGGGGCGGCTGAACGGTACGCTGAAGGACGTCTGGGTGCTGACCGAGGACGCAGCCGACGTCCAGGTACCGCCGACGCGGCGCTTCCACCAGCTTGCCGTCGAGCGCGGCAGCGCCGATCTGCAAAGTCGCGTCGCCGACAATCTCTTCTGGCTTGGCCGATACATCGAGCGGCTCGACAACGACGCCCGCCTGCTGCGCACCACGGCGATACGCGTCGCGCAGGGTACAATGGGCCCACGCGACATCGTCGAGCTGCGCCTGCTCGGCCGTCTGCTCGCGCGGGCCAACCTGATGGACCGCACGACCGCCCTGGCATCGCCCGACAGCGCAGCCTTCCAGCAGGGTCTGGCGGCGGTCGCGGCCGACGATCGCGGCCTCGCCACGGTCCTCGACGCCATCCAGCGCCTCGCCGCCACCATGCGCGATCGCTTTTCGGCCGACATGACGACGGCCGCCGGCCCGCTGATGAGCGAAGTGCGCCACCGCCTGCTGGCGGCGCGGGGCAATCTCGATCCGCTGCTCGACGCGCTCGACGAGATCGTGCGCTTCGTCGCCACGCTGTCGGGCCTCGCGCAGGAGAACATGACCCGTGGCACCGGCTGGCGCTTTCTCGATCTGGGACGCCGGCTCGAGCGCGCGCAGCATGTGCTGAACAGCGCTCTCAGCCCTTTCGCCGAGTCGCCGATCGACTGGGACGCCGCGATGCGCCTGGCGCTCGAACTCTGCGACAGTACCATCACCTACCGGACGCGTTACCTCGGCCAGCTCCAGCCCGCGCCGGTGCTCGACCTCGTCGCCTTGGACGACAGCAATCCGCGCGCGTTGATGTTCCAGCTTCATGCCATCGACGGGCACCTCGCCTATCTGGCGCGCGCCTCCCATGTGCGCGTGCCCTTGCTGCCATCGTCCCTCGAGAAGGACTTCGAGGCCATTGTCCGACGGTTCACCGACGACGAGCAGGCCTGGCACCACGAGGGGCTGGCCCTCGCCATGCTGCGCGACGTGGTGGCCGATGCCGACCGGCGGCTCGACCAGCTCTCCAAAGCCATCACGCGCGCCTACTTCAGCCATGTGCCGGCCGCGCAGGCCGTCGGCTCGTTCGGCGGCTGAATCGGAGACGGCCATGCGCTACCTGCTTTCGCACCGCACGACCTACACCTACGCCAGCACGGTCGATTCTGCGCACCACATCGCCCATCTGCGGGCCCGCGACTTCCCCGGCCAGAAGGTGAGCTCGATCGGCATCTCGACCGATCCGGTGCCGGCCTTGGCCGCGCAGCATGTCGATCACTTCGGCAACCTGATCGACATCTATCGTATCGACACGCCGCATACCCGCTTCGACATCGAGGTGCGCGCCGAAGTCGATGTGTGCTTTCCGGAGCCGCCGCCCATGGCGTCGACGCCGCCCTGGGAGGAAATCCGCGCGGCGTTGAGCGGCGACGGCTTTCCGGTTCCGGTCGAGGCGAGCGAATTCATCTACGACTCGCCGCTCGTTCCTTCCGTCGCGGCCTTGCGTACTTACGGCGCTCCATCGTTCACGGCAGGCCGGCCGATCCTCGAAGCGGCGCGCGAACTCACATCGCGCATCAAGGCCGACTTCGAGTATCACCCCGGCGCCACCGACATCAGCACGCCCCTGGCCGAGGTCTTCGCCGGCAAAGCCGGTGTCTGCCAGGACTTCGCCCATGTCGAGATCGCCGCCCTGCGCGCGCACGGCCTCGCGGCCGGCTATGTCTCGGGCTACATCCGCACCGTTCATTCCAAGGACGAGATCGCCTTGCGCGGCGCCGATGCCAGTCACGCCTGGGTCGCCGTCTGGTGCGGCGAACAGGCGGGCTGGGTCCATCTCGATCCGACCAACGATCTCGTGGCGCAGGAGGATCACGTCGCCGTCGCCTGGGGGCGCGACTTCTCCGACGTGAGCCCGTTGCGCGGCGTCATCCTGGGCGGCGATTCGCACTCCTATGGCGTCGCCGTCACCCTGGTGCCGACGGGCTGACGCTCAGCCGCCCAGAAAGTCCTTCGTCCAGCGCGCATAGTCGTCGTCGCGCGTGACGCGCTTCATCAGGTCTGCACTGGCGATACCCGCGAGCTTCGAGGGCTGCGTGCCGTCGCGCAAAGCTTTCAGGGTCTCATAGACGGCCTTCACAGCAGCCGCGAAGGGCTGGTGGCCCTGCAGGGCGATACGGACCCGTCGCGCGCCGAGGTAGGAGAGATCGGTCAGGTCGCCGGAAACGCCGCCCAGGATCAGCGGCAGCGTGGTCGCTTCCGAGATGGCATCGAGTTCAGCACGTGTGCGCACGCCGACGAAGAACAGCGCATCGACGCCCGCCACCTCATAGGCCTTGCCGCGGGCAACCGCATCCTCGAGGCCGGTGATCGCCACAGCGCTGGTGCGGCCCGCGATGCACAGATCGGGATCCTGGCGACCGCCCAGTGCGGCCTTCATCTTGCCCACGCCCTCCTCGATCGAGATCAGCCGTGGCTTGGCCGTTCCATAAGGCGTCGGCAGATCGGTGTCTTCGAGGCTCAGGCCCGCCACGCCAGCGGTTTCCAGCTCCTCCACCGTACGGCGCGCGTTGAGTGCGTTGCCATAGCCGTGATCCGCATCGACCATCAGCGCCAGGTTGCCGGCGCGGTTGATGCGATAGGCCTGATCCGCGAACTCGCTCAGGGTCAACACGATCAGATCGGGTGCGCCCAGCACCGTCATCGAGGCGACGGAGCCCGCGAACATGCCGATCTCGAAGCCGAGATCCTCCGCGATGCGCGCGGAGATCGGATCGAACACCGACCCTGGATGAACGCAGCGCTGTCCAGCGAGCAGCGCGCGAAAGCGCTTCCGGCGATCGGTCCAATGCATGACAAACTCCCCCCTCTTCCCCTGTCTTCTAGCAAAGCCTCGTGCCGCGATGCAGCGGCATGTTTCGACGCGCAAACGCCAACGACTTACGGCGCTTGTCGCTCGCGACGACGAGAGCGTAGCGTTGTCGTCCAGGGTCGTGATGAATCGTGCGCTCGTCCGGCTCAAGACAATGCGCACTGGGGAAATGTCCATGTTCGACGTTCTCGACCGGCAGACGCGGCTGACGGGCAATCAGAAGAAAATCATTGCCGCGGCGGTGATCGGCGACGCTCTCGAGTTCTTCGACTACTTCCTGATCGGCTTCGTGCTCGCCTTCCTGATCGGGCCCTGGAAGCTCACCTTCGGTCAGTCGGCGATCGTGCTGCTGTCATCCGGCGTCGGCGCAATCCTGGGCGCCTATATCTGGGGCTGGCTGGCTGACCGCATCGGTCGCCGCAAGGTGTTCATCGGCACGGTGCTGAATTTCTCGATCGCCACCGGCCTGCTCTACTTCACGCCGGAGAACGGCTGGATCTACATTACCATCATGCGCTTCTTCGTCGGCTTCGGTGTCGGCGGCCTCTATTGCGTAGACCTGCCGCTGGTGCAGGAGTTCGTGCCGGCCCGCAAGCGTGGCTGGGTCGGCGGTCTCGTCACCTGCGTCATCCCGCTGGGCGTCGGTCTCGGAGCCGTGCTGGGTGCCTTCATGGGCGCCGATCAATGGCGTCTGCTGTTCGCCATCGGCGTGCTGCCGTCGCTGCTCGTCCTGCTGGTCCGCCTCTGGGTGCCGGAGTCGCCGGTGTGGCTGGTCCGCCAGGGTCGCTACGAAGAGGCCCGCAAGTCGCTCGCCTGGGCGCTTCAGATGAAGCCCAGCGACCTGCCGCTGCCTAAGGCGCCGCCGGCAGAGCCGCCCAAGGTGAGCTGGTTCGAGCTCTTCAAGTATCCTCGCAGCCTGCTGGTTTCCTGGCTCGGCAACGCCGGCGCCCAGACTGGCGTCTACGGCATCACGCTCTGGGCACCGTCGCTGTTCGTGCTGCTGCTGAAGGTGACGCCGCAGGAAGCCGCCAAGATGATGATCCTTCTCACCGTCATGGGCTTCATCGGCCGGCTTTCCTTCTCCTACCTTTCCGACAAGATCGGACGGCGCTCGGGCGGCGGCCTGTTGGGTATCGGTGCAGGCATCCTCACCATCGTCGCCGGCTACAACTACGACACTGTGCTGCTGGGCGTATCCGCCTTCTGGCTGCTCCTGGCGCTGACCTTCTTCTTCGCCGACGGCGGCTTCGCCATCGTCGGGCCGTACGCCGCGGAAGTCTGGCCCTCGCATCTTCGCACCACCGGCATGGGCTCGGCCTACGGCTTTGGCGGCATCGGCAAGATCATCGGGCCGCTCGGCCTGGCGCTGATCGTCGGCTCGAACAACTACCTGAAGCCCGACGTGCCGCTGCCGCAGATTCCGACGGCCTTTCTCTATCTCGGCTGCTGGTTCCTGATGGCCGGCCTGGTCTATTATTTCCTTGGATTGGAAACGAAGGGCAAGTCGATCGAACAGATCGACAAGGAACTGGCGACCACCTGACACCAACCGTGTTCGACGAGGATTTGCCGTGGATACGTTGATCCCGACTTCCGCCGACCTTGCCGGCGATCAGACCGTAATCTCCCGCGCCGAGGCCGTCCGGCCGGCCGTCGAGGCCGCCTCGAACGAGATCGAGGACAAGCGGCGGCTACCGCCGGCGCTGCTGGACAAGCTGCATGAGGCGAAGCTTTTCCGCCTGCTGCTGCCGCGCTCGTCGAACGGGATCGAAACCGATCCCGTCACCTTCTTCCACGTCATCGAGACCATCGCCCGCGGCGATGCCTCGACGGCGTGGTGCCTCAGTCAGGCGGGCGGCTGCGCCATGTCGGCGGCCTATCTCGACCTGCCGGTCGCGCAATCGATCTTCGGCAAGGATCCGCGCGCCGTGCTGGCCTGGGGTCCCGGCCCCCGGGTCAAGGCCATCGAATGCGAGGGCGGCTACAAGGTCACGGGCGTCTGGGCCTTCGCTTCGGGCGGCCGGCACGCGACCTGGCTCGGCGCCCATTGCCCGATCTATCAGGCCGACGGCTCGCCGCGACTCGACCCGAATGGCGTACAGCAGGAGCGCACCATGCTGGTGCGGACCGAAGACGTGCAGTGGACCGACATCTGGAACACGGTCGGGTTGCGCGGTACCGCCAGCGACCAGTTCGCCCTGACCGATTTCTTCGTCCGCGCCGACCATTCGATTACCCGCGACTTCGAGAAGGAGTGTCGCGAACCCGGCCCGCTCTACCGCATGGGCGCCGGAACTTGTTACCAGGTGGGCTTCGCGGGCGTCGCCTGCGGCATTGCCCGCGGCGCACTCGACAGCTTCGTCGACGTGGCGCGCAACAAGGTGCCGCGCGGCATGAAGAGCCCGATCCGCGACAATGCCGTCGTGCAATCCGGCCTCGCGCAGGCCGAGGTCGGGCTGCGCTCGGCGCGCGCCTACGTGCTGCAGACGATGGCCGGAATCTGGAAAGATCTCTCGGCCGGCGCCACGATCAGCATCGAACAGCGCATCACCGTCCGAATGGCTGCGACCCACGCCATCCACAAGGCCAAGGACGCCGTCGACTTCGCCTATAACGCCGCCGGCGCCACGGCGATCTTCGAGAACCATCCGCTGGAGCGCCGCTTCCGCGACATCCACACCGTGACCCAGCAGTTGCAGGGCCGGCTGTCCCATTTCGAGACCGTCGGCGCCTGGATGATGGGCGTCGACGCCGACCTCACTTTCGTCTGATCAGAACCACGGAGACGGACCATGCCGTTGGGCGTTCTTCAGCACTACACGATCGAACCTTCCGACCTCGAAGCCACCAAGGATTTCTACTGCGACGTGCTCGGCCTCGAGAACGGCGACCGGCCCCCTTTGGGTTTCCCCGGCTACTGGCTCTATTCGGGCGGCGTGGCGACGGTGCACCTGCTGGGAGAGCGCAAGCCACGCGAAGGCATCGTGGTCCGCGGCACCGAGAAGAAATTCGACGACACCGGCCGCTTCGACCATATCGCCTTCGCCGCCAGTGACCTTCCGGGGGTGCGCAAGCGGCTGCAGTCGAAGAACGTCAAGTTCCGCGAGCAGATCGTGCCCCGCACCGGCGCCGCGCAGATCTTCCTCTACGACCCCGACGGTGTCGGCGTGGAACTCAACTTCCCACCGGACGAAGCCAAAGCGGAAGCCAAGGCGTAAGTGCTCCTCGCCCTCGACATCGAGAGAGTAGAGCCCCTCGCCGACGGCGCCCCGTTCGGCGAGGCCGGTGCCTATGAGCGCGTGATCGCGACGGCGCGAGGCGAAGTCGATCCCGCGCATCCCGACAATAGCGGCATCGCCTTGATCGACAAGGCGCCACGCAATGCCGCCGGCAAGGTCGAATACAAGACCGACGTCTTCATCCTGCGGCCCAGGGATCCGGCGCGCGGCAACGGCCGGATCCTCTACGAGGTCAACAATCGTGGCCGCAAGATGCTGTTCGGCAACATCGCCGACGGACCGCAGGGTGTGAACGATCCCAAGACCCTGGCCGATCTCGGCAATGCCTTTCCACTGCGGCAGGGTTACACGATTGTCTGGTCGGGCTGGGATCCCGATGCACCGCGCGCCAACATGGGTCTCGCCCTTACAGCGCCCATCGCCACGGACAACGGCCAGCCCATCGTCCAGACCGTGCGCGAGGAGTGGGTGTCGGGCACGCGGCTCGGCGTGCTGGAAACCTTCAAGCTCTCGCATGAAGCCGCCACCCTGGAGCAGAACCGTGCCCGCCTCACGGTGCGCGAACGCGCCAACGACGAGCCGCGGGAACTGCCGCTCAATCAATGGTCCTTCGTCGATGGCCGTTCGATCAAGCTGCGCGACGGCACCAAGGCGCAGCCCGGCTATCTCTACGAATTCCACTACGACGCCAAGAACCCCAAGGTGCAGGGGCTGGGCTTCGCCGCCACGCGCGACCTTGTCAGCTGGTTGCGCCACGACCCTGCGGCGACCAAGGCAACCGGCGCACCGATCTCGCATGCGCTTGCCATCGGCTTCTCACAGGCCGGCCGCTATCTGCGCAACCACATCTCCGAAGGCTTCAATCGCGACGAGCAGGGCCGGCGGGTCTTTGACGGCGTGCACAGCCATATCGCCGGCGTCGGCCGCATCTTCTTCAACACGCCGTTCGCCCAGCCGGCGCGGACCAACACCCAGCACGAGGATCACGGCTTTCCCGAGAACGAGTTTCCCTTCTCGACGGCACGCCTCGACGATCCCCTGACCGGCAAGACGGGCGCGCTGTTCCGCGGCGACGGCTGCGATCCGCTGCTGATCGAAACCAACACCTCGACCGAGTATTGGCAAAAGGGTGCCTCGTTGCTGCACACCGACCCGCTCGGTACTCGCGACATCGAACTGCCGGCCAACTCGCGCGTCTACATGATCGCCGGCACCCAGCATGGTGGCCGCGCCGGTGCCACGACCGATCCCGGTCCCAACATCAATCCGCGCAACCCACACAATCCGATGCCGGCCGTGCGCGCCCTGCTCGTCGCGCTGGACGAATGGGTCATCTCCGGCAAGGCGCCGCCGCCCAGCAAGGTGCCGACGCTCGCGGCCGGCACCCTCGTCGATGCGGGCAAGACCGGATTCCCCTCGGTGCCCGGCGCGGCCGTGGTGCGTGTCACCAACAGCGTGTCGCCGCCCGGCGACTGGACGGACCCGAAGCCTGCCGGCAAGACCTATCGCACGCTGGTCTCCAAGGTCGACGCCGACGGCAACGAAGTCGCGGGTGTGCGCCTGCCCGACATCGCGGTTCCGCTCGCCACCTACACCGGCTGGAACGAGTACAAGCCGCCCTATCCGAAGGGTGAGATCGCCGACCGTGATGGGAGTTGCCTGCCCTTCCCTGTCGACAAGGCGGCCCGCGAAAGCTCGGGCGACCCCCGCCCCTCGATTGCCGAGCGCTATAAGAGCGGCGCCGACTACATCGCCAAGGTTCAGGCCGTCGTCGACCAGTTGCTGGCCGAGCGGCTGATCCTGCCCGAAGACGCCGCGCGCTACATCGAACGTGCCCGTCGCGAGCCACGCGTCGCACCCTGAAGGAGATCGCAATGGCCAAGCTCGATCGCGACGGTGTGAAGATCCACTACGAAGTGCACGGCCCCGGCAATGGCAAGGGACCGATGATTCTGTTGAGCCACGGCTACAGCTCGACGTCGCGCATGTGGGATGGCCAGGTCGCCGCCCTGAAGGACCGTTACCAGGTCGTGGTCTGGGACATGCGCGGCCATGGCGACAGCGATTATCCCAAGGACCCGAGCCGCTATTCCGAAGCCCTTACCGTCGGCGACATGGCTGCGCTGCTGGATGCGGTCGGCGCGAAGAAAGCGATCGTCGCCGGCCTGTCGCTCGGCGGCTACATGTCGCTCGCCTTCCATGCCACGCATCCCGAGCGCGTAGACGCGCTGATGCTGTTCGACACCGGCCCCGGCTTCAAGAAGGACGAAGCCCGCGCCAAGTGGAACGAGACGGCGCATCAGCGCGCCGCCCGTCTCGACGCCGAGGGACTGGCCGCGCTCAACAGCAGCGACGAGGTCAAGATCGTGCGCCATCGCGATGCGTCGGGCCTCGCCGGCGCCGCACGCGGCATGCTGGCCCAGCAGAACGACCGCGTGATCCAGTCGCTCGACAAAGTTGCCGTACCCACCCTGGTTCTGGTCGGCGCCAACGATACCGGCTTTCTCGCCGCTACCGACTACATGGCGGCCAAGATCAAGGGATCGACCAAGGCGGTCATTCCCGATGCGGGCCACGCAGCCAATCTGCACCAGCCCGCCCTCTTCAATCAGGCCGTCGAGGCGTTCCTCGCCACGCTGCCTCGGGCTTAACAGGAGAAGACAATGAGCAAGCGGATTGCGGTCGTCGGCACCGGCGCCCTGGGTGGTTACGTCGGCGGCTATCTCGCCAACGCCGGCCTCGACGTCACCCTGATCGACTTCTGGCCGGAGAACATCGAGACCATCCGCAGCCGTGGGCTGGAGCTCGACGGCGTGACACCCGAAGAAAAGTTCACGGTCAAGAACGCCAAGACCATGCACCTCACCGAGATGCAGGATCTGTCGCGCCAGAAGCCAATCGACATCGCCTTCGTCGCGATGAAGTCCTACGACACCGAATGGGCGACGGCGTTGATCAAGCAGTATCTGTCGCCGGACGGCTACATCGTGTCGCTGCAGAACTGCCTGAACGAGGAGCGCATCGCGGGCGTCGTCGGCTGGGGCAAGACCGTGGGCATGGTGGCCTCGCTGATCTCCGTCGACATGTACGAGGCGGGCCGCATCCGCCGTACCGTCGCCAAGGGCGGCGACAAGCACACGGTGTTCCGTGTCGGCGAAGTCCATGGCCGCATCACCAAGCGGGTCGAGGAGCTGCGCGAGATGGTCGCCATGATCGACAGCGCCAAAACCACGACCAACCTGTGGGGCGAGCGCTGGGCCAAGCTCTGCCAGAACGGCATGAAGAACGGCGTTTCGGCGGCCACCGGCATGACCGGCACCGACTGCGACCGCAACGACGCGGTGCGCCGCTTCTCGATCCAGCTCGGCGGCGAGGCTGTGCGGGTCGGCCAGGCGCTGGGCTATCACATCGAGAAGATCGGCAAGCTCGAGCCCGAGACCCTGGCCAAGGCGTCGGAGAACGATAAGGCCGCCCTCGACCAAGTCGAGGCGATCCTGAGGCCCGGCTCCAACACCAATCCCAACCCGCGTGCGGACATCCAGCGCCCCTCGATGGCGCAGGACATCCTGAAAGGCCGCCGCACCGAGATCGAGTTCATGAACGGCTACGTCGCCGAGCGCGGCACCTATATCGGCGTGCCGGCGCCCGCCCACACCAAGCTCACCGAGATCGTGAAGAAGGTCGAGCGCAAGGAGCTGAAGCCCGCCGCCGCCCTGCTGGGCGGCTGACGCCGATCATCGGCCCGTGAAGACCGCGGCGCGGCGTTCGACGAAGGATTTGATGCCTTCGGCGGCGTCGGCCGAGCCCATCACCCGCTCGCGGATGGCCGGGATCGCGTCGATGGCGGCCTTCTCGCCGGCCTCGATGAACTTGCGGCCGGCTTCCTTGGTGACCTGGATGCCGAGCGGTGCATTGCGCGCGATGATCCGCGCCAGCTCCATCGCCCGTTCGACCTGACGGCCCGCCGGCACGACCTCCTGAACGAGCCCGATGCGATGCGCTTCGGCCGACGAGAACTCGTCGCACAGCAGCAGGTGGTACATGGCGTCGCCCCAGCCGGCGCGCGTGATGAAGCGGAAGTGGGCGCCACCCAGCGGAGCAATGCCGCGCTTGGCCTCCATCTGACAGAAGCGGCAATCGTCGGCGGCAACGACGATATCGCCCGCCAGCATGAGCTCAATACCGACCGTGAAGACGATGCCCTGCACGGCCGTGACGATCGGCTTGCGGCACTGGTTCGCCAATCCAAAGGGATCGGTGTTGCCCTCCGGCCGCGGCTTGCGCGTCGCCGTAGGCCCAAAGAACTTGGGCATATCGAGACCGGCCGTGAAGTCTTTGCCCTCGGCACAGAGCACACCGACCCAGAGATCGTCGTCCTTGTCGAGCAGGGTGAGCGCGTCGGACAGCTCCGCCATCATCTCCGGGCTGAAGGCATTCTTCTTGGCCGGATTGTCGATCACGATCTTGAGGATATGGTCGTGGCGTTCGTGGAAGACTCGACCCTGGCTGGGGGTTGCGCTGGTCGACATGCGTTGTTTCTCCCTTCCATCGAACTTGCCGGAACGACGCCCAGCCTCTTGGGACGGCTCGCCCCGGTGATCTTCATCGCTCTCGATAGTCAGTGTGAAAATAGCACTGTTCAAATTCCAAAAACTCATATCGCCACGAATTCTTCGTTCCTGAGTGAAATTGACAAGTGTTGAAACAGAACTGACAGTCGCAGTCGTCAGGAGGGAACATGACAGCACGCAACGCATCGGCGGCAATTATCGGTGCCGGCGACTTCATCGGCGCCGCCATCGCGCGCAAGTTCGCGGCCGAAGGGTTTTCGGTTCTCGCGGGACGGCGTAACGGCAACAAGCTCAGCCCCCTGCTCACCGACATTGCCAAGGCTGGCGGCACGGCCAAGGGCCGGTCGCTGGACGCCCGCAACGAGGCCGACATCACCTCCTTCCTGCAGGAGGCGGAGGCCCTGGCGCCGCTCGAAGTCTGCATCTTCAACGTCGGCGCCAACGTGAACTTCCCCCTGCTCGACACGACGGAGCGCGTCTTCCGCAAGGTCTGGGAGATGGCCTGCTATTCAGGCTTCCTGGCAGGACGCGAAGCGGCCCGGCTGATGCTGCCGCGGGCCAAGGGCGCGATCTTCTTCACCGGCGCGACCGCGAGCTTGCGGGGCGGCGTTGGCTATGCCGCCTTCGCCGCCGCCAAGGCGGGCCTGCGCGCCGTCGCCCAATCCGCCGCCCGCGAGCTCGGCCCCAAGAATATCCACGTCGCCCACCTGGTGATCGATTCCGGCGTCGACACGGCCTGGGTGCGCGAGCGCATCAAGCAGCGCGAAGGCGAAGATGCTCTTGCGGCCCTGCCGCCCGACCGGCTGATGCGCCCCGAAGCCGTCGCGGAAGCTTACTGGTCTCTCTACCAGCAGCCGCGCGACGCCTGGAGCTCTGAACTCGAGATCCGTCCTTTCGGCGAGAAGTGGTGACCCATGCCAAAAGTAGAATTCCTCTTCGATTTCGGCAGCCCCAACGCCTATCTCAGCCATCTTGTCATTCCCGAGATCGAGAAGCGCACGGGCGCGACGTTCGTCTATCTGCCGGTGCTGCTGGGCGGCGTCTTCAAGCTGACCAACAACCGCTCACCGGCCGAGGCCTTCGCTGGCGTCAAGAACAAGCCGGAGTACCATCGCCTCGAAACCGAACGCTTTGTCCGCCAGCACGGCATCGCGCGCTACAAGCACAATCCGTTCTTCCCGGTGAACACACTCATGATCATGCGCGGCGCCGTGGCGGCACGGCAGCTCGGCATCTTCGGGCGCTATGTCGACGAGGTTTACCGGCACATGTGGGCCGAACCCAAGAAGCTCGACGACCCGGCCGTGCTGCGCGCGGCACTGCTCGAATCGGACCTGCCGGCGGACCGCCTGTTCGAGCTTGTACAGACGGCGCCGGTAAAGGAAGCTCTGATGGCCGAAACGCAGCGTGCCGTCGACCGCGGCACCTTCGGTTCGCCGACCTTCTTCGTCGACGACGACATCTATTTCGGCAAGGACAAGCTGCGCGACGTCGAAGAGGCGATCGTCGCCAAACGATAGAGTGAGAATGCGCGAACGCCGAAACCGCCATGCAGTGGAATAACCTCGAAGACGAGGCCTGTTCGCTGGCACGGACCGTCTCGGTCATCGGCGACCGCTGGACCCTCTTGATCCTGCGGGACTGCTTCCTGCGCATCCGACGCTTCGAGGATTTCCAGACCCGGCTCGGCGTGACGCGTCCCATCCTGGCCAACCGGCTGCGCAAGCTGGTCGACGATTTCGTCCTGGCCAAGGTGCCTTACCAGGAACGGCCCCTGCGCTACGAATACCGGCTGACGCAGAAGGGCCTCGACCTCTACCCCATCGTCATGTCGATCGTTCACTGGGGCGACGTCCATATGTCCGGCCGGAAAGGCCGGCCGCTGCTGCATCAGCATCTCAGTTGTGGCAAGGACTTCGACCCTGTCATGATCTGCTCGCAATGCGGTGAGCCGCTCGATCCCAAGCGGGTGCATGCCCATCGCGGCCCCGGGGCACGCAATCCGCAGCATTTGCCACCGGCGCCCGGCGCCAAAAAACCAGCCATACGTTCAAGGGAGAGAAGCCGATGAAGACCAGGATCACCGAGCTGTTTGGGATCGAGCACCCGATCATCCAGGGCGGCATGCATTATGTCGGCTTCGCCGAGCTGGCGGGGGCCGTCTCCGAAGCCGGCGGTCTCGGCATCATCACCGGCCTGACGCAACGCACGCCGGAGGCACTGGCCAACGAGATCAAGCGCTGCCGAGAGATGACCAGCAAGCCGTTCGGCGTCAACCTGACCTTCCTGCCGTCGGTCACGCCGCCCGACTATCCGGGCTACATCCGCGCCATCGTCGAGGGCGGCGTCAAGATCGTCGAGACGGCCGGCAACAATCCGCAGAAATGGATGCCGGCACTGAAGGAAGCCGGCATCAAGGTGATCCACAAGTGCACGTCGGTGCGCCATTCGCTGAAGGCCGAGCAGATCGGCTGCGACGCCGTCAGCGTCGACGGCTTCGAATGCGGCGGCCATCCCGGCGAGGACGATGTGCCGAACTTCATCCTCCTGCCGCGCGCCGCCGAGGAGCTCAAGATTCCCTTCGTCGCCTCGGGGGGCATGGCCGACGGCCGCTCGCTGGTCGCCGCCCTGTCGCTGGGTGCCGACGGCATGAACATGGGCACGCGTTTCATGGCGACCAAGGAAGCGCCGATCCACGAGCATGTGAAGCAGGCGCTGGTGGCCGCCAGCGAACTCGACACGCGGCTGGTCATGCGGCCTCTGCGCAATACCGAGCGCGTGTTGAGGAACGCCGCCGTCGACCGCCTCATCGAGAAGGAGAAGGAGCTGGGCTCGAAGATCAAGTTCGAGGACATCCTGCCCGAGGTCGCCGGCGTCTATCCGCGGATCATGCAAAAGGGCGAGATGGATGCCGGCGCCTGGTCCTGCGGCATGGTCGCCGGCCTCATCCGCGATGTTCCGACGGTGAAGCAGCTCATCGACCGGATCATGGCGGAAGCCAACGCCATCATCGGCGAACGGCTAGCGAAGTTCGCCCGCGCGGCGTAGCTCTAGCGGACCCTCGCCAGCATGATCTTGGACGAGGTTCTGTCGACCCCGGAGATGGCGGCGGTCTCCTCGGGACGGTCTTCGGCCGGCCCGACATCACCTGTACGTGCGAGCTGATCGACGCCATTCCCGGCCGCATCGTGCCTGCGATCGCGGCACTTGCCTCCCAGACCGATCCTCACGCAAGGTTGAGCCCATGACGATGTTCCCGATCAAGCGCCTCGGCTTCTTTACGCGCCTGCTCGACCAGACGACCGCTGCCGAACGGTACCGGCTCGCCACCGAGCAGATCGTGCATGCCGAGAAGAACGGCTTCGATTCGGCCTGGATCGCCCAGCATCATTTCCACGAAGGCGAAGGCGGCCTGCCGGCGCCCTTCGTCTTTCTGGCGCATGCCGCGGCCCACACGTCGCGCATCCGGCTCGGCACCGGCATCGTCACCCTGCCGCTGGAACTGCCAATCCGCGTAGCCGAGGATGCCGTCGTCACCGACTTGATGAGCAATGGCCGCCTCGAAGTGGGCGTCGGCCCGGGCGGCAACCTGACCGCCTTCACCGCTTTCGGCCTCGACAGCAACGACCGCCACAGGCTCTTCGACAGCCATCTCGAAACGCTCAAGACGGCCTGGGCCGGCCGCGAGCTGGAGGGCGGCGACAAGCTCTACCCGTCCAGCGCAGGCTTGGTCGACCGCATCTGGCAGGCGACCTTTACCGTGTCGGGCGCGCGCCGCGCCGGCGCCGCCGGCGACGGGTTGATGCTGTCGCGCACCCAGCCGCGGCCACCGGAAGCGCCCCAGGCATCGCTGGCCGATATCCAGAACCCCATGCTCGACGCCTATCTCGAAGCGCTGCCCAAGGGGCGCGAGCCGCGCATCCTGGCCTCCCGCACCGTCTTCGTGGCCGACGACCACGACGACGCCATGCGGCTCGCCGAAGTCGGCCTGTCGCGCATGCGCCACCGGCTGGCGGCCACGGGCAATCTCACGTCGGGAAATCTGGTGGGCGACCTGATCGCCGCCATGGATGTGCATATCGGCACGCCCGACGAGGTGATCGCCTCGCTGCGGACCGACTCTACCCTGCAGCGTGCCACCGATCTCACCATGCAGGTTCACTCGATCGATCCGCCGCATCCCTATATCCTGCGCTCGATCGAACTCTTCGCCGGCAAGGTTGCGCCGGCTCTGGGCTGGACGCCTCACAAGGAAGCGGGAGCACGACAAGTCGCATGACCGATGTGATCGATACGCTGGTCGGCATCACGCCCGGCTCGAAGCTGGACGCGATCCGCGCCCAGCGCTCCGAAGCGCGCAAGCACGCCCAGGCAAGCTATGCGTCCCTGTTCGAGCCGAAGGACCTGGGCGGCGTCACCGCCGACGAGCGCCACGCCGTCGCGGCGTTCGTGGCAGGCCTGCACGGCGAGCCGAAGACGGGCGCCTTCTATGCCGCCAAGCTGCCGGCGGGCCTCGGCGCCGCCATTGCCGCCGAAGTCGCGGCCGCCAAGAGCAAAGGGCCCTACGGCCATTTTCCCAAGGGGCCGCTTTCGACAGAGGATGCGCCGGGTCCGACCTGGAAGGCGAGCGACGCCAGCCGAAAGGTGCTGGGGCCTCGCCTGACGGCCGCCTTCGAGCACACCCACATGCTGGTCTTCCATCCGCGCGATGCATCGGCGCCGTCGCTGCAATCGCTGCTGGATGCCGGCTGGTCGACCACCGACATCGTGACGATCTCCCAGCTCGTCTCCTTCCTCTCCTATCAGATCCGGGTCGTTGCCGGCCTGAGCACGCTTGCGAGCACGCTATGAGCACCAAGACGACAGAGAAGACGCTGACGCCGCCGCCGCACACCGAGCCGGTGGTCTTCACCCGCGACATGCTCGACTGGCTGCCCTGGCTGGAGCCGATGGCAGAGGCCGACATGACCGAGCGGCACCTGGCCAGCCTGGTCGACGCGGCGCGCGTGAAGTCGCCCTACTTCAGGCTGCTGGCGCGTGATCCCGACGTGCTGGAAGCGCGGACCCGCACCGACAAGGACATTTTCTACAATCCCGAAGCCGGCCTGCCGCGCGCCGAGCGCGAACTGGCTGCCGCCGCAACGTCGCGGCTGAACGGCTGCATCTACTGCGCCTCGGTCCATGCCCGTTTCGCGGCGACCTATTCCAAGCGCGTCGACGACGTACAGCGCCTGCTCGACGAAGGCGTCGACGCCAGGCTCGACGAGCGATGGGACGCGATCGTGGCCGCCTCGGTGGCCCTCACCACCATCCCGATGACCTTCGGCAAGGAGCATGTCGAGCGCCTGCGCCAGGTCGGCCTCGACGATGCCGCCATCGCCGACCTGATCGGCGCCGCCTCGTTCTTCAACTGGGCCAACCGGCTTATGCTGTCGCTGGGCGTTCCCGCGACTCAGGGGTAAGGGCGAGGTTACGCCGGCAGCAGCTTCAGCCGCCGCAACAGCTCGCGCTCCTCTTCGAGTGTACGGGCCATCTCGTCGCGATAGGCGGACCCGTCGAGCAGGATCAGGGGTTGATCCATATTGTCGAGGAACTGCAGATGTTGCGGCTCCTCGGCGGCCGCGCGGAAGGCATCGGCCAAGGTCTTCACCACGGCGGGATCCATGCCGCGAGGGCCGATCAGGCCGCCGGGACTGTCGACAACCACGTCGAAGCCGAGCTCGCGTACCGTCGGGGCATCGGGAAAGCGCTTCGCCCGCTCGGCGGTGAAAACCGCCAGAAGCCGCAGCTTGCCCGCCATGACCATGGGCGCCCAGCCGGAGGATTCCGAGGCAAAGTCGATTTCGCCGCCCAGCAAGGCGCGCATCGTATCGGCCGTGCCGCGATAGGGTGCATGTGTCCAGGACAGACCCTGCGTCATGCCGAGCCGCTCCATCGCGAGATGCTGGGTCGAGCCGATGCCCAAGGTGCCCCAGTTCAGCTTGCCGGGGTTGGCTTTGGCATAGGCCAGCAGTTCCGGCAGCGTGTGCCAGGGCGCATCGGCCCGCACCACGACGCCCATGACGAAGCCGGTGATCTGCAGGATGTAAGTGAGATCCTTGATCGGATCGTAGCGAAGCTGCGCATTGAGCAGGGGTTGGCGCAGCACTCCCATATGCATCTGGGAGATCGTATAGCCGTCGGGCTTTGCGTCCTGCAGCGCCAACACGCCCAGCACGCCTGCAGCACCACCCTTGTTCTCGACGACGACCGGCTGGCCGAGTTTCTTCGCCGCCGACTCCGCGAGGATGCGAAAGCCACCATCCGCCGGCCCGCCGGCGGCCCAAGGAATGATCAGCTTGATGGGCCTGTCGGGAAAACGTCCCTGAGCCCTCGGAGATAACGGCGAAGCACCTGCCGCGAGAACAGACATGCCGGCGGCAAGCGCGGTGCGCCGCGTCATCAATTGCTTGTTGCGAGCCATAGTCTTCGTACTACCCCCCCGTTAGCTCGACTCTGGCGCACCCACCCTGACTCTTGCAAGCCGGGCTGGAAGCTGCGTGAGCGCCGATCCGCGCAGGTCAGGGGAACTTTGGCTCAGGCTTCGTCGCGAGCCAGGCGCGGGCATCGGCCTCCCTCTTGAACATCTTGGCCGGCCGTTTGGACGGCGAGATATTGACGAACCGTTTGAAGGCCGTCCGTGCATCTTCGCTCTCGCCGACGACTGCCAGCGGCCCACTGTCGAAGTTGGACGTATAGGCGCTCAAACGTGCGCCCAGCATCATGACGTCGTGGTCGTCGTAGACAGGCTCCAGACGCGTGGCGTCGAACAACTTCGAGTAGGACAGAGCGTTTGCCGTGACGATGGCGTCGAAATGCTCCTCCATGTGCTTGAGGGTGACCGGCCCTTCCGCGATGACGTGCACGAGCTTTTCCGCATGAAGGATTTCCCAGCGCAACGGCATCGCCCGGTCCTCTCTCGTGGCCCTCTACCCCGCGGACTGCCGTCTATGAAACTCCAACTATCCCCGAGAGGACAAGCCGATATTGGCGAAAGCGCATTCCGGGCAACGTTCCACTGCGCAGGACGTTATGGGGGCGACAATTCCGGTGATCCGATTGTCGAACGGCTTCGTAGAATGCAAACTTGGCCCCTTGCCGATAGGATCCGAATTTGAGTCTCGTTGCCTTCTTGATTTTGGTTGTCGGTGGCGGCCTCCTGATTGGCGCCTTCACCGCGCCGGGACCCTGGTTCGATCAGCTTCTCAAGCCGTCGTTCAATCCACCCGCCTGGGTGTTCGCCCCGGTCTGGACTGTGCTCTACATCATGATCGCCGTCGCCGGATGGCGAACCTGGAAGCGATCGCCCGAAGCACCCTGGAGTGGCCTATTGATGTTGTGGGGAGCGCAGCTCGCCCTCAACTTCCTGTGGAGCCCGATCTTCTTTGCCGCCCATCGCATCGACCTGGCGCTGGCGGTTATCGTACTCCTGCTGGCCACCATAGTGGCCTTTATCGTCGCCGCTCTGCGCAGCAACGATCGGATATCGGCCAGCCTATTCGTACCTTACGTCTTGTGGGTAGGCTTTGCGACCGCCCTCAACTACGGCTTCTACAGGCTCAACGGGGCGGGCTAGACGCCTCCGTCGGCCTGCTCCGGGCGGCCCTTAGTACGGCAGGCCGTAATAGCCCGGATTGCCCCACTCGCCCCAGTCCCAGTCGCTGTCGACCTGAGCGTCCATCGCCGTGGGGCTGTAGGGATCGTCCTGGTAGTTGGCCTTCATGGCCTGGGCGATCATCTGGCGGGACGCTTCCTTGATATAGGCGTTGTAGGCGTCCTGCGTGCCCATGTAGAGGCAGCCGCACATGGTCGGGTCGGCATACAGCCAGACCGTCTTGCCCTGGTAGGTCTTGCGCGTGAGCTTGTGCGGCGGCAGCTTCTTGAATGAAGCCGCCTGACCCGGCGTCTTGAGGGAAACGATCTTGAAGCCCGAATCCGCCAGCATGTCCTGCTTGGATTCCGGCTTGGACGAGCAGGCCGCGGCGGCGGCGCCCACCGCCAGGATGGCAAGGATTGTCCTGATCGGCTTCATCTCGTCCCCCTCTGTTGCCCCTGTTAGGCGGCGACCTTGAGCCCCGCCTTGGCGTCCTCTTTGATCATGTCCGCCCCCTTCTCGGCAATCATGATCGTGGGCGCGTTGGTGTTGCCGGAGGTCACGGTCGGCATGATCGAGGCGTCGATCACGCGCAAACCGGCCAGGCCATGCACCCGGAGGCGATCGTCGACCACGGCCATCGGGTCGGAGCCCATCTTGCAGGTGCCGACCACGTGATAAGTCGTCTGGCCGGTGCGGCGGGCGAAGTCGAGCCATTCGTCGTAGCTCTGGACCTTGTCGCCAGGGTTGTTCTCGTAGGCGATGTACTTGGCGACTGCCGGATGCTGCAGGATCTTGCGGGCGATCTGCATGCCGGCGACCGTGCAGTCGCGGTCGGTCTGGCTCGACAGGAAGTTCGGCCGGATAGCGGGCGGCGCGCCAGGCGTAGCCGACTTGATATGGATCGAGCCGCGCGACTCCGGCCGGCACTGACCGATGACCACCGTCATGCCGGGTTCGGCCTCGAGCAGGCGGGTCGCCGCCGTACCGTAGCTGGCATGGGCCATGTGGAACTGCATGTCCGGGCCTTCGAGGCCCGGCCGTGTGCGCACGAAGCCGTATACAATGCCGGCGGTCCAGGTGAGGATGCCGCGACGGGTCGTGTAGTACTTCACGACCTCCTTCACCAAATTGAGGCCGCGCGACTGCTCGTTCAGGGTGAACTTGTTCTTCACCCGCCAGTTCATGCGTGGCGCGAAGTGATCACCATAATTTTCGCCGACGCCTTTCAGCTCGTGGCGCACCTCGATGCCGTGGGTCTTGAGCAGTTCCGGCTGGCCGATGCCGGACAGCTCCAGTAGCTGCGGCGACTGGACGGCGCCGCAGGAAACGATGACCTCGCGGTTGGCCCTGGCCTGCTTCTCGCGACCGTGCACGGTATAGGCGACGCCGACACAGCGCTTGCCCTCGAGCAGAAGGCGGCTCGCGAGCGCATCGGTCTCGATGTCGAGGTTGGGACGATGGCGAATCGGATCGATGAAGGCACGCGCCGTCGACCAGCGCTTCCCGCCCTTCATCGTCGTCTGATAGTAGCCGAACCCTTCCTGCTTGCCGTTGTTGTAGTCGGGGTTGCGCGGATACCCCAGGCCCGCGGCCGCATCGATAAAGGCGTCGCAGAGTTCGTGACGCTCGATCATGTCGGCGACGTTCAGCGGGCCGTTCTTGCCGCGGCTCTCGTCGCCCTTGCCTTCGTAATGTTCCGACTTCTTGAAGTACGGCAGCACCTGATCGTAGGACCAGCCGCGATTGCCCTGCTGTGCCCAGGTATCGTAGTCGAGCGGCTGGCCGCGTACGTAGAGCATGCCGTTGATCGAGCTCGAACCGCCCAGCGTGCGGCCGCGCGGACAGGGAATGGCGCGACCGGCGACATTGTCCTCGGGCTCCATCTCGAAGGCCCAGTTGAACTTGGTGCCGCGCATGAGCTGCGAGAAGCCGACCGGCACGTCGATCCAGATAGACTTGTCGCGCGGACCGGCCTCGAGCAGCAGCACCTTGACGTTGGGGTCTTCGCTCAGCCGCGCCGCCAGCACACACCCAGCCGAGCCACCGCCTACGACGATGTAATCCCAATCAGCCATGATACGTCCGCTCCCGCCCTTATTTGTTTGGCGGGTGCAGTCTAGCGCAGATGACAGGAAACGTGATGCCCCGGCGCGATTTCGCGTAGCGGTGGTGATTCTACCTTGCAGCGCGCCTCGGCATAGGGGCAACGCGTGTGGAAGTGGCAGCCCGACGGCGGTTTTACGGGGCTCGGCACGTCGCCCTGCAGCACGCGCTTCTGGCGCTTGACGGCAGGATCCGGCACCGGCACCGCCGACAGCAATGCCTCGGTATAGGGATGCTGGGCACGCGTGAAGATCGAGCGCGTGTCGGCATATTCGACGATGCGGCCGAGATACATGACCGCGATCTGGTGGCTGATATGCTCCACTACCGCGAGGTTGTGCGAGATGAAGAGATAGGAGAGCTGGCGCTCCCGCTGCAGGTCCATCAGCAGGTTGATGACCTGCGCCTGGATCGACACGTCGAGCGCCGAGACCGGCTCGTCGCCCACGATCAGCTTCGGCCCCAGCGCCAGCGCGCGGGCGATGCCGATACGCTGGCGTTGACCACCCGAGAACTGATGCGGGTAGTTGCTCATCTGCGCCGGCCGCAGGCCCACGCGCGCAAACAGCGCCGAGACCTGTTCCTGCCTCTCCTTGGCGTTCGCCACGCCATGGACCAGCAGCGGTTCGCCCACGATGTCGCCTGCCGTCTGGCGGGGATTGAGCGAGGAGAACGGGTCCTGGAAGATGATCTGCATCTGCCGGCGGTAGGGCCTGAGCTCCGCCTTCGAGAGGCCGGTGATCTCCGTGCCATCGACCTGGATGGAGCCCGACGTGGGCTCCGTAAGCCGCAGCACGGCGCGGCCGGCCGTGGTCTTGCCGCAGCCCGACTCGCCGACCAGTCCCAGCGTCTCGCCGGACTTGACGGAGAAGCTGACACCATCGACCGCATAGACGTGGCCGACGGTACGACGAAGCAGTCCCTTCTTTATCGGGAAGTGCTTCTTGAGGTCCTTGACCTCGATGACGGGGGCGTTTGCGCTAACCATTGGTGTGCCAGCAGGCGGCCCAATGACCGGACTGCTTCTCCTCATAAGCGGGCCGCTCGCGGCGGCAAAGATCGTCGGCGCGCTGACAACGCGGTGCGAAGGCGCAGCCAGCCGGCAGGTCGAACAGCGGCGGAACGATTCCGGGAATCTCCTGCAGCCGCTCCTGGCTGCGATCGGTTTGGCCGCGCATCAAGTCGAGACGCGGGATCGAGGCCAGCAGGCCCACCGTGTAGGGATGCAGCGGATTGCTGAACAGCTCGCCCACCGTCCCCTCTTCGACCTTGCGGCCGGCATACATGACGATGACCCGTCGTGCCGTCTCGGCGACGACCCCGAGATCGTGGGTGATCAGGATCACGGCGGCGCTGAACTCGCGCTGCAGATCGACGATCAGCTCCAGGATCTGGGCCTGGATGGTGACGTCGAGGGCAGTTGTCGGTTCGTCGGCGATCAGCACCTTGGGATTGCAGGCGAGCGCCATGGCGATCATGGCGCGCTGGCGCATGCCGCCCGAGAGCTGATGCGGATATTCCTTGGCGCGCTGCGCCGGCTCGGGGATGCGTACCAGATCGAGCATCTCGACGGCGCGCTTCAGCGCCGCCTTGCGGTCCATGTCCCGGTGCAGGATCAGCGCCTCGGAAATCTGCTTGCCGATGGTCATCACCGGATTGAGCGACGTCATCGGCTCCTGGAAGATCATCGAGATCTCGTTGCCGCGCACGGCGCGCATCTCTTCTTCGCTGATCTTCAAGAGATCGCGGCCGCCGAGCTTGATCGCGCCCGAAACGATACGGCCCGGCGGGCTCGGGATCAGGCGCATCAACGACAGCGCCGTCATGCTCTTGCCGCACCCCGATTCGCCGACGATTGCCAGGGTCTCGCCGGCATCGACCTGGAAGTCGACGCCGTCGACTGCCTTGACGATGCCCTGTCGCGTATAGAACCAAGTACCGAGGCCTTCGACCTCCAGAAGAGAACTCATCTACGCTGCCCTCAGGTACGCTGGCGGGGGTCGAGGATGTCGCGCAAAGCATCGCCCAGCAGGTTCGTGCCGAACACGGTGAGGCTGATGGCGACGCCCGGGAAGATAACCAGCCACGGAGCCGTACGAACATACTCCGCAGCCGATTCCGACAGCATGCGGCCCCATGACGGATAGGGCTCGGGAATGCCGAGGCCCAGGAAGGATAGCGAGGCTTCGGTCAGGATGGCCGAGCCGAGCTGTGCCGTGGCCAGCACGATCAACGGCGCCAGGGTGTTCGGCAGCACATGACGCACCGCGATGCGCACCTCGCCCATGCCGACGGCGCGCGCCGCCTCGACGAAGGGCTGCTCGCGGAGCGACAAGGTGCTCGACCGCACGACACGGGCCACGCTCGGTACCAGCGGGATGGCGATCGCAAAGATGGTGTTCTCCAGCGACGGCCCCAGCGACGCGGCCATGACCAGCGCCATGACAAGCAGCGGCAGGGACTGCATGATGTCCATCACGCGCTGCGTGGCGAGATCGAACCAGCCGCCGAGATAGCCGGACATCAACCCGATCGAGACGCCCAATACACCACCCAGCAGAGTGGCACCGGCGCCGACCGCCAGCGAGATGCGCGCGCCGTAGACGATGCGGCTGAACATGTCGCGGCCCATGAAGTCCGCGCCCAGCCAATACTCGGCGCCGGGCTTGGCCAGCGAGAATTTGGCATTGGTCGCCGTGGGATCCATCGGCGCGATGACGTTGGCGAACGCCGCCGTGAAGATGAACAGCAGAACGATCAGCGCTCCGACGGCGCCCAGCGGATAGCGGCGCGCCAGGAATAGGATCTGACCGCCCGTCGACGAGACGTTGGCGCCAGCGCGGGCCAGTTCGGCGTCGTGGTTGATAATAGCCATCGAAGCCCCCTCAGTCCGCGAACTTGATGCGCGGGTCGAGGGCCATGTAGGCCATATCGACCAGGAAATTCACCACCACCACGATGAAGGCGATCAGCATCACCAGGTTTTGCACGATGGGATAGTCGCGCCACAGGATCGCCTCGACGAGGAACCGCGCGACTCCGGGAATATTGAACACGGTTTCAGTGACGATCAGGCCGCCGACTAGGAAGGCCGCCTCGATGCCGATGATGGTGACGACCGGCAGAAGAGCGTTGCGCAGCGCATGCTCGTAGTTGACCGAGGTCTGCGACGCGCCCTTGGACCGCGCGGTGCGGATATAGTCCTGGCGCAGGACCTCGAGCATCGAGGAGCGGGTCAATCGCATGATCAGGGCCGAGCTGCGGAAGCCGACCGCCGCAGCGGGGATGCTGAGCAGCAGCACCTCGTCTATGAAACTTCGTGGCTCGTTGGTGTAGATCGGAATCATGCCGAACCACTGCACCGAGGCCATCAGGATCAGCAGCCCCAGCCAGAACGACGGCAGCGACAGGCCGCTCAGGCTGACGACGCGCAGCATATAGTCGAGGCCCGTATTCTGGCGCACCGCGCTGATGACGCCGAGCGGCACGCCGAGGATCACCGAGAAGAACAACGCCAGTCCCGCCAGCTTGGCGCTGATCGGGATACGTGGCGCGATCTCCTCGATCGCCGGCCGCTCGGAGACATAGGCGAAGCCCAGGTCACCGCGCGACAGGCCACCGATCCACTGCAGGTATTGATCGAAGATCGGCCGGTCGAGGCCGAGCTCGGCGATGATCTTGGCCTTCTCCTTCGGGTCGGCAATGCCCGCTGAATCCACGAGGATATCGGCGACGTTGCCCGGCACGAGACGCAGCATCACGAAGATCAGCACCGACATTCCGAAGAGTGTCAGCACCATCAGCAGAAAGCGGCGAGTTAGATAGGCCCCCATCTTTTCCTTTCCCTAGCGGCGGCTGTAAGAGCCGCTCAACGCTCTAACCACATGTCTTCGAAGCGCCAGCCGTTGTAGATGCTGTTGTGCTGCAGCACGACGCCTTTCAATTGCGGTGTCCAGCAAGTATTGGCGACGTTGTGCACGATGACCGGCCGCGCGCCATCCTCGGCGAGCTTCTTCTCGATCTCCCAGACGATCTTCTTGCGCTTCTCGCGATCCACCTCGCCCGACTGCTGCTCGATCAGCTTGTCGATCTCGGGATTCTTGTAGGAGGTGTAGTTACGGTCCGACGTCGAATAGAAGTTCTCGTAGAAGTTCGTGTCCGGATCGTCGACGCCCAAGCCCGTCAAATTCATGCCGAGCTGGTAGTCCTTGCGCTGGATCTTGGTGTACCAGACCGTCGTGTCGATCGGGTCGAGTTCGGCCTCGATATTCACGTGCTTGAGCTGGTCGATCAGGATGACGGCCGGATCACGGTAGATCGCGATATTGCGGGTCGACACCTTGACCTTGAGCGGCTTGTCCTTGGTGTATCCAAGCCCCTCCATGATCTTGCGGGCTTCCGCACGGCTCTTCTCGACGTCGGTGGCAAAGCCGGGCAGCGTCTGCAGCATCTCCTTGGGCATCCCCCAGACGCCGGCCGGAGGCGGCAGCATGGCCGCACCGCTCAACGCATGCCCCTGGAACAGGATATCGTTGAACGGCTTCTGGTCGATCGACAGGGCGATTGCACGACGCACCTCGGGCTTGTCGAAGGGCGGCGCTTCCGGATTGATCAGGATGTTCTGGTTGACGTTGCTTGGCCTGCCTTCGCAGACGGCGTCGGGCTTCTGATTCTTGATGTCGTTCAACAGCGGGAAGGTGACATCGGAATCGAATGTCATGTCGAATTCGCCCGCAGCGAAGCCCAGCATGCGAGTGCTGCGGTTGGGCACGATCTTCCAGTCGATGGCATCGAGATAAGGCTGTCCCTTCTTCCAATAGTCGGGATTGCGCACCAGCTTGATCGCTTCGTTGCGCTTGAAATCGACGACCTTGAAGGGGCCGGTGCCGATCGGCTTGGAACGCATGTCCCGGCCCGATACATGGCAGGCGTAGACGGGCGAGTAACCGGCGGCCAACATCGACAGGAACGAAGGCTGCGGCCGATTGAGCGTGAAGGTAACCTCGGTGTCCGAACCGACCGTCACCTCCTTCAAATTATTGTACCAGACTTTGCGGGGATTCTTGCGGATCAGGTCCGACTTCTCGTCGCCCTTGCCGCTGACTGCGTCCCAGGTGCACTTCACGTCCTTGGCGGTGAACGGCTTGCCGTCGTGCCACTTCACACCCGAGCGCAGCTTGAACGTGAGCTTGGTCTGATCGGAGTTCCACGACCAGCTCTCGGCAAGGTCGGGCACGATCTTGTCGGGGCTGTTGATCTTCTCCTTCGGATCGAAGACCACGAGATTGTTGAACACCGCCATGAAGGGTTGCACGACGGAGACCGTCGACTCTTCGTGGATCGAAGCCGATGGCGGGTTATCGCGATGAGAGATGCGAAGCGTCCCTCCCTGCTTCTGTGCGAACGCAGGCGACGCAATAACAAAAGCGGCCAAGCCGCTGGCAACGACTGCCAGACGAGTATGCATGAAAATCCTCCCAGACTCGGACACGTGCGGGCGTGTTGTTTTTTCCCCGTCGCCAGGAGGCTATCACATCGTATGCAGCGGCCAAGCCTTAAAGCGCGCCCGGCTCGCTCGACGGACCTTTCAACTCGATCTGATTGCCTTCGGGATCGTCGAAATAGACGGAGGGGCCGCTGCCTTCCGCACCGTAGCGCTCGACGGTTTCGCCGACCGATACCCCCAATGGGGCCAGCCGCATGACGATAGCGTCACGATCGAATGGCTCTACGCGAAAGCATAGGTGATCCATGTTCGACGCGCCGCTTGCCCGCTCGGCAGCGATCAGATCCAGCAGCGAGGCGCCGGCGCGCATCTGCACCAGGCCCAGCCTTTCCAGCCGACGCTCTTCCTTGAAACCCAGGGCACGCTCGTAGAAGCGGACCATCGCTTCGAGATCGCGCACGCGCAGCACGACATGGTCGATTCGTTCGACACGGAAGCTCATGGTGACTAGCCTATCCTCCAAAGGACCAATGTCCAGAAATCGCATCGGGAGGAGATATGGCTATCGCAGTCAATGCCGCCAAGGCGCGGCTCAAGAAGAACGAGCTGTCGATCGGCATCGGTATCCGGCTGGTCCGCAATGTCGACATCATTAAGGTGATGAAGGCGGCGGGCTTCGACTGGCTGTTCATCGACCTCGAGCATGGCTCGATGTCGATCGAAACCGCCTGCGAGATTTCCGTGGCCGCCCAGGATTCGGGCATCGCGCCGATCGTGCGCGTACCCTATGGCGAACTCACCATGGCAACGCGCGTGCTCGATGGCGGCGCCCTTGGCGTCGTGATCCCTCACGTCGACACACCGGAGGAAGCAAAGGAGATCGCCGACAAGCTGCGCTATCCGCCCCGCGGTCATCGCTCGGTCGGCGGCGGCCAGGCGCAGTTCGACTATGCGCCCATGCCGCTCGGCGAGATGACCGCCAAGATCGACGACAACACATTGATCACCGTGATGATCGAGACACCCAAGGCCGTCGAGAATGCCGAGGCCATCGCCGCCGTGCCCGGCATCGACTGTCTGTTGATGGGGTCGAGCGATCTCTCGATGGAAATGGGTATCCCCGGCGACACCGGAAACCCGAAGATCCAGGCCGCCGTCGACAAGGTCGTGGCCGCCTGCAAGAAGCACGGCAAGTGGCCGGGCATGGGCGGCGCCTATACCGAAGAACTGCTTAAGCTCTATACCGAGAAGGGCATGCGCTTCCTGCTCTCCGGCAACGACCTGCCCATGCTCACGGCCGCCGCACGCGCGCACCAGGCGAAGGTCAGGGCATTCCAGAAATAATAGCGAGAAGGGCGCGCGACGGAAGCCGCGCGCCCTACCTTCTTAGCGTTTGCCTTCGATCTCGATTTCGATCAGGTGCGGCTTGCCCGACTTAAAGGCGGCCGCGACCGCCGCCTTGATGTCGTCGGACTTGGCGACATAGGTGCCGGCAACGCCCATGCCCTTCGCCATATCGACGAAGCCCATGGTCGGCCCCGACAGATCCATATGCATGTAGGGCTTGTTCGACTTCACATCGAAGCGGGCGCGGTAGGCGTCGATATTGTGCTTCAGCACGCGGTACTCGCGGTTCGCCAGGATCACGAACACGATCGGCAGGTCATGATGCGCCGCGGTCCACAAGGCCTGGATGGAATACATCGACGAGCCGTCGCCCGAGATGCAAAGGACCGGCCGCTTGCTCTCGGCCACCGCAACACCGATGGCCCCCGACAATCCCTGTCCGATGCCACCACCACGGCCGCTGTAATAGTCACCGGGGCCAGCAAAGGTGAAGGTCTTGAACAGGTCGAGATTGGCCGTGATGGTCTCGTCGACCACGACCACATCCTTCGGGGAGCCCGCGCGGATCTCCGCCATGGCGCGCGCCATGGACGTCGGCGTGCGTGCCCAGGCCTTTTCGACGCGGGCCTTCTGCGCCGCATCGTCGGCTTCCTTCTGGGCCCTGAGCGCGTCGCTGCGCTGCTTTGCACCGGCAACTTCCCGGGAACCCAGCGCCCCTATCAGCGCTTCAAGACCCGCGCCGACATCCGACACCACGCCGGCATCGAGCGCAAAATTGTAGGCAAGTCGCGACGGCGCGGCTTCGATTTGCAGCACCTTGGTGCCGGCAGCGAACGGCGAGCCCGGCGCGTACCACACTTCCTCGAAGAAAGGACCGCCGACCATCAGCACGAGGTCGTTGCCGGCGAGCTGCTTGGCAATGCCCGTTGCATCGAAAGCCAGGGTGCCCCGCGCCGCCGGATGATCCGTCGGAAAGGAGTTCTGGCCGCGCAACCCTTCGAACCAGACCGAAGCGCCGACCTTCTCGGTGAGCTTCACCAGGGTCTGGTGCGCGCCGGCACGGGCAATGTCGTCGCCCGCGACGATGGCCGGCGCCTTGGCTGCCGCCAGCAGCTTGGCCATCGCGGCAATGCCCGCTGGATCGGGGCGGGTTGCCGTAAAGGAATGGCCGGGCCGGCCGGCGGGCACGTTGGTCTCCTGTTCCATCACGTCGATGGGCAACGCCACGAAGACCGGACCGGCCGGCGCTTCGTTGGCGATCTTGAAGGCGCGCTGCAGGATCGGACCCAGCTCGTCTGCACGCTCGACCTGCACGCTCCACTTGGTGACGGGCGCTGCGATTGCTGCAAGGTCATGGCCGAGCACAGGATCGCGCAGTCGCAGCCGCGTGTCCTGCTGGCCCGCCGTCACGACCATCGGCGAGTTGTTCTTCCACGCGCTGTAGATGGCGCCGACCGCATTGCCGAGACCCGGCGCCACATGCAGGTTCACGAACGCAGTCTTGCCGCTCGCCTGGGCATAGAAGTTCGCGGCGCCGGTCGCGACGCCCTCGTGCAAGTGAACGATGTACTTGATCTGCGGATGATCGAGCAGCGAGTCGAGCAACGGGCTCTCGGTCGTGCCAGGATTGCCGAAGATTCGATCGACACCATGATTGGCCAGCGTCTCGAAGAAAACCTGACGACCGCGCATAGACTCTTCTCCCTTCCGCTCTGCGTCCCTGCTATGGAATCAGAATAGGGTGAGAAACACGGTATGGTCGCTCTTGTCGAGCCGCAATCGCTAGGCCTGGACGCGCTGGAAGAAACGGCGCGCCACGATCTTCTCAGGTTGAACTACCCGCCGGCCAACTGGGTGCCCGAGCGTACCGGGCCCGAAGGCAAGCGCGTCCTCGACGTGCTGGTGGTGGGCGCCGGCATGTGTGGTCAGACCGCGGGCTACGGCCTGTTGCGCGAAGGCATCCGCAACATCCGCGTGATCGAACGCAATGGACACGGCCATGAGGGCCCGTGGAACACCACGGCGCGCATGCCGATCCTGCGTTCGCCCAAGCATCTCACCGGCCCCGATCTCGGCGTGCCCTCCCTCACCTTTCGCGCCTGGTATGA
The DNA here is from genome assembly GCF_000312425.1 of Reyranella massiliensis 521. Classification (GTDB taxonomy): domain Bacteria; phylum Pseudomonadota; class Alphaproteobacteria; order Reyranellales; family Reyranellaceae; genus Reyranella; species Reyranella massiliensis. Next base: position 4,431,468 of record NZ_HE997181.1, read on the forward strand.
AGCGCAACACGGGCGTGACGGCTGGGACAAGCTCTACAAGATCGACCGGCTCGACTGGCTGCGTTACCTCCTATGGGTTCGCCGCGTTGTCGGCCTGCAGGTCGAAAATGGAGTCGGTCTGCAAAAGGTCGAGCCGGCCGGCGATCTCCTGAAGGCGACGCTCTCGACCGGCGAAACGATCCATGTCCGCAAGCTGGTGATGGCCAACGGCCGCGACGGCGCCGGCGGATTTCGCTGGCCATCCTTCCCGTCGTTCGATCCCGCGGACCCGGCGCGCCACGGCCGCGTGTTCCACACCTTGGAAGACATCGATTTCGCCAAGCTCGTCGGCAAGCGCATCGGCGTGCTGGGTGTGCTCGCCACGGCGATCGACAATGCCTGCACCGCACTCGAAGCCGGCGCCCGCGAGGCAATCTGCTTCGCGCGCCGGCCGCACCTGCCGCAGGTCAACAAGGCCAAGGGCGTGTCGTTTCCGGGATTCCAGCGTGGCCAGGGCATGCTGGACGACGACTGGCGCTGGAAGATCTACACCTACATGCTGGCGGCCGGCTCGCCGCCACCGCACGAATCGGTCCTGCGAGCGCAGAAGCTCGCGGGATTTTCCTTCCGCTTCGGCGAGCCCTGGCTCGATCTCGCGATCGATGCCGACGGCGTCACGGTGAAGACGACCAAGGGCACGGAACGTTTCGACGTCGTGCTGATGGGCACCGGCTTCGACGTCGATATCTCGCGCGTTGCGGAACTGGCGGCCTTTACCCCCGACGCCAAGCTGTGGGCCGACGTGCGGACGCCGGAGGAAGTCAGGGCAAATGCCGAAGCCGCCCGCTATCCCTACCTCGGTCGCGGGTTCGAGCTGGTCGAGAAGGAGCCGGGCCGTGCGCCGCTGCTCGCCAGCATCCATCTCTTCAACTGGGGCAGCATCCAGAGCCACGGCGCACTGGCCGGCGACATCCCGGGATTGTTCGTCGGCGCCACCCGGGTCGTGCAGACGATCTCGCACGATCTCTTCAGCGCCGACGTCGCGCGCCACGTCCAAAACATGATGGATATAGAAGACCCGGAACTCGCGCCGACCGACTACTTCGTCGCGCGCGAGAAGCGCTCGGGCACGCTCTGAAAGAGGAAACGACATGCAGGCGGATTATGTCGTCGTAGGTGCCGGATCGGCCGGCTGCACCGTCGCCGCGCGGCTGGCCGAGACCGGCGCATCAGTGATCCTCCTCGAAGCCGGCCCGCGCGACAGCCACCCCATGATCCATATCCCGGCCGGGGTGCGCTCGCTGATCCGCCATCCGGTCGTGAACTGGAACTTCACCACCGAGCCGGAAAAGAGCTCGGGCGAGCGCCGCATCGACTGGCCGCGCGGCCGCACCCTGGGCGGCTCGAGCTCGATCAACGGCATGCTCTATGTGCGCGGCGCACCGGCCGACTTCGACGGCTGGGCGCAGATGGGGTGCCGCGGCTGGAGCTGGGACGAAGTGCTGCCCTTCTTCATGAAGTCCGAACAGTATGCGCAGGGTGGCGATGCGAGCGTGCGCGGCCAGAGCGGACCGCTCAAGGTCGAGGACTATCGCACCATCCTGCCGCTTACCCATCGCTTCGTCGAAGGCGCGCAACAGGCTGGCTTTCCCTTCAATCCCGATCTCAACGGCCGCCAGCGCTACGGCGTCGGCTACTCGCAGATGACGCGGCGCGGCCGCTGGCGCGGCTCGACGGCGCAGACCTATCTGCGCGAGGCCCGTCGCTACCCGAACCTCAAGGTCGAGACCGACGCGCAGGCCGGCAAGCTGCTGTTCGAGGGCAAGCGCTGTATCGGCGCCACTTTCCAGCGCGGCGGCACGCTGACCGAAGTGCGCGCCAACCGCGAGGTAATCGTGGCCGGCGGTGCGGTGAACTCGCCGCACATCCTGCAGATTTCCGGCATCGGTCCGGCGGCACACCTGCAGTCTCTCGGCATCCCGGTCGTCCACGACCTGCCCGGTGTCGGCGCCAACCTGATCGACCACTATGTCGTGCGCGTTGTTCATCGCGTGCACGGCGCGGAGACGATGAACCAGATCGCCCGCTTCCCGCGGGTGCTGCCCGAGATCCTGCGTTTCGCCCTCACCGGCCGCGGCGCGCTGACCTTCGGCGTAACCTCGGCCCAGGTCTTCTGCGACAGCCGCGAAGGCCTCGCCTCGCCCGACCTGCAGCTCCTGTTCACGCCGGGCAGCAGCCATCCCGTGAAGTTCGGCGAGCTCGACGAGCTGCCGGGCATGAGCTGCGTGGTCTGCGTGGTAAAGCCCGACAGTCGCGGCACCATCATGGCGAGCTCGGCCGATCCCTTCGCGCGGCCGGCCATCCACCCCAACTATCTCTCCACGCGTACAGACGAACTGGCCCTGCTGAGCGGCATCGAGAAGGTGCGCCGCATCTTCGCGAGCCCCGCTCTCTCCCAGCACAGCACCGCCGAGATCCAGCCCGGCCCCGATCTCACCAGCGAGGCCGACCTGCTGGCCTATGCGCGCCGTGCCGGCAACACGCTCTATCACCCGGTCGGCACCTGCAAGATGGGCGAGGATCCGCGCGCCGTCGTCGACTCGCGTCTGCGCGTGCATGGCCTGCAGGGCCTGCGCGTGATCGATGCGTCGGTGATGCCCACGCTCACCACCGGCAACACCAACGCCCCCACCATCATGATCGGCGAGAAGGGCGCGGCGATGATCCGGGAGGACGCCCGGGCGTGACGCCGCTGGCGAAGATCGACTTCAAGAAAGCGCTACCTGGTCTCTACGCGGCGCCGCGCGACCGCTTCGTCTCGGTCGACGTGCCTACGATGCAGTTCGTCATGGTCGATGGCGCAAGCGATCCCAATACGGCACCCGCCTACAAACAGGCGATCGAGTGGCTCTATTCGACGAGCTACGCCATGAAGTTCGCGGCCAAGGCGGCCCTGAAGAAGGACCATATCGTGCCGCCGCTCGAAGGGTTGTGGTGGGCCGACGATCCGGCGGATTTCGTCGCGCGCCGCAAGGACCGCTGGCGTTGGACGATGATGATCATGGTGCCCGATTTCATCGACCGGCCGCTTTTCGAGGCTGCCGTCGAAAAGGCGAAGAAGAAGCTCGGCGTACCGCCTTCAAGCCTGCGATTCGAACGCTTTGACGAGGGTCGGTGCCTTCAGATCCTGCACATCGGCAGCTACGACGACGAAGCACCGACACTCGCCAGCCTGCATGACGAGGTGATGCCGTCGCAAGGCCTGACCTTCGCTGGCCATCATCACGAAATCTATCTCAGCGACGCCCGCAGGACCGAGCCCGCCAAGCTCAAGACCATTCTGAGACAGCCGGTAAAGCCGCGCCGTTAGTCGACCTTGGCGCCGACCTGCTTCACGACTTCGGCCCACTTGGCGCGATCGGCTTTCACCGTCGCCTTGAACTGGTCCAGGGTCTCGTAGCGCGGTGTATTGCCGAGTTCGGCGAGCTTCTTCTGCGTCTCGGGATCGTCGAGCGCCGTCTTGATGGCGAGATTCATCTTCTCGGCGATGGCGCGGTCGAGGCCCTTGGGTCCGAAGATCGCGAACCACGTGTAGCTCTCGTAGCCCGGCACGCCGGCCTCGTCGATCGTCGGCACATCGGGAATCGCCGCAACGCGTTTCTTCGTGGTGACACCGAGCAGCCTCACCTTGCCGGCCTTGGCGTGCTGCAACACCGTCTGCACCTGATTGAAGATGCAGCAGACGTCGCCCTTCAGCACCGCCTGGATGGCATCGGGTCCGCCCTTGTAGGGGACATGCACCATGTCGAGACCGGCCTTGTGCACGAACTCCGCGAAGGCGAGATGTGTGCCGGTGCCGTTGCCCGTCGAGGCATAGTTGTACTTGCCGGGAGCGGCCTTCACCTTGGCGATGAAATCCTTCACCGACGTGGCATCGATCACGGCCGGGTTGATCGTCAGCACGTTGGAAACGTCGACCAGGGTCGAGATCGGCGTGAAGTCGGCCTCGACGTCGAACGACAGCCGGGGATAAAGCGCGGGGTTGACGCCGTGTGTGGCTGCCGTCCCCAAAAGGAACGTGTAGCCATCGGGCTTGGCGTGAGCCACGGCTTCCGACGCGACATTGCCGCCGGCGCCCGGCTTGTAGTCGATGATCAGGCGCTGCCCCAGAGACTTCTCGAGGGAGGGCTGCAGCATGCGCGCGATGACATCGACGCCCGAACCCGCCGGGAAGCCCATCAGCACGGTGATTGGCTTGCTGGGCCATTCCGCTGTCTGGCTTTGCGCCGGAACCGATGTCGCAGTGAGGAAAGCCGCAAACGCTCCCAGCAACGATCTCAGCATGCGCGTCTCCTCACGCAGAGCGAATTGGCTACTATGCTGCGGCAATGTTAGGAGAAATGCCATGGGGTACATGACCGAAGAGCGCCGCCTGATCCAGGAGACGGCCCGCGCCTTCGCCATGAAGGAGGTCTTGCCGGTCGCCAACAAGCTCGATCCGGAGAAGGGCGACATCCCGCCCGAACTGATCCAGAAGCTGGCCGACATGGGCTATTTCGGCATCGTGATCCCGGAAGAATATGGCGGCATGGGGCTGGGCGTCTTCGAATACTGCCTGATCGCCGAGGAACTGGCGCGCGCCTGGATGAGCGTCGCCTCCATCATTGCTCGCGGCAATGGCCTCAGCGCCGGCCGCGGCATGACCGATGCGCAGCGGGCCGTCTTCCTGCCGCGGGCCGCCCGCGGTGAATTCCTGGGTGCCGCTGCCATGTCGGAGCCCAATGTCGGCTCCGACCTCGGCAGCATCTCCTGCCGGGCCCGCAAGGATGGCGACGACTGGGTGATCAATGGCAACAAATACTGGTGCACCTTCGCCGACGGCGCCGACTACATCATGCTGGTCGCCCGCACCTCCGACGCGCCCGATCCCAAGCGCAAGCATGTCGGCCTCTCCTCCTTCCTGATCGAGAAGCCGCGCGGCACCCTGCCCAAGGGCGTCAAAGGCTCGCCCATACCCAAGATCGGCTACTTCGGCTGGAAGACCTGGGAACTGGCTTTCGACGATTGCCGCCTGCCTGGGTCCGCACTCATCGGCGAGGAAGGTCGCGCCTTCTACTACATCTCCGCCGGCCTGGAGCGCGCCCGCGCCCATACCGCTGCGCGTTCCATCGGGCTCGCCCGCGGCGCACTGGAGGATGCCACTGCCTACGCCCAGGAGCGTCGCCAGTTCGGCCAGGCCATCGGCGATTTCCAGAACACGCGCTTTCGCCTCGCGCGCATGGCGACCGAAATCGAAGCGGCGCGGCAGCTCATGTACTTCGTCTGCGACGAGATCGACCAGAAGCGCCGCTGCGACAAGGAAGCGGCCATGGTGAAGCTCTTCGCGTCCGAGATGGCCGAGCGCGTCACCTCGGAAGCGCTGCAGATCTTCGGCGGCGCGGGCTACACGACCCTGCACGCCGTGGAGCGCTACTGGCGCGACGCCCGCCTCACCAAGATCTTCGAGGGCACGTCGGAAATCCAGCAGCGCATCATCTCCGACCACCTGCTGGGCAAGCCAAAGGCCGCGTAATGGAAGAGCTGACGCCTCTGGAACGGATCCTGGGCGGTGTCGTCCTGGTCGGCGCCACCGGCATGGTGCAGGTCATGGCACAGCTCACCTTGAGCCGGATGATGGACATATTTCCGACTCCCCGACTCAGCCTGCACCCCACCTCCTACATGTTGCTGCACAGCGTGTTGGCAGTGCTGGTGTTGATGGGCGGGCACTTCCTGCAGGTCACGCTCTGGGCGTTGCTCTACTACTATTGGGGAGAGCTCGGCAGTTTCGGCCGGTCGTTCTATTTCTCTCTTGCCTGCTTTACCACGTTGGGCGCGAGCGAACTCGACCTGTCGCCACCTCATCGCATTGCCGGCGCCGTCGAATCGGCGATCGGCATGCTGATGTTCGGCTGGTCGACCGCGCTGCTGGTCCGCGTCGTGCAACGGACCGACGACCACTCCGGATCGTGAGGTCGTCATGAGCAAGAAAGTCGACGCCTTCATCGCGACCGCGCCCGGCCTGCGCTTCGCATTCGCCATCAAGGCCAAGGTCGGCCCTGTCCAGGATCTCGGCCAGACCGCACGCGGCCATCGGCGCATCATCGACATCGTGGGTGGCGAAGTCGCAGGACCTCGCCTCGACGGCGAAATCCTGCCCGGTGGCGCCGATTGGCAGATCGTGCGCCCCGACGGCACGATCGAGATCCTGGCGCGCATGTCCAAGGGCGAGCTGGTCCCCTTCGACAGTTACCACTTCCGCACGGCCCCTCGTTTCGAAACGGCCGAACCCAGTCTCAAGTGGCTGGAGCGAGCAACCTTCGTCGGCGTCGCGGCACGCACGCCGGACCGCATCGCCATCGGCTTCCACGAAGTGCTTTAAAGCGTCCGCAAGAACAGCACGAGGTCTTGCTTCTCTTGCGCGGTCAGCTTCGTACCCAGCACGAGATTGAAGAACTCCACCGTGTCTTCGAGGGTGAGCAGCCGCCCATCATGCAGATAGGGCGGCGATTCCTTGATGCCGCGCAGCGGGAACGTCTTGATCGGGCCATCGGCACTGGCATATCGGCCGTTGATCATTACCGGCTTGTAGAAGCGTTCGGCCTGGAGATTGTGCATCAGGTTGTCGGTGTAGAACGGCGCGACATGGCAGGTGCCGCACTGGCCCTTGCCGAAGAAGATGTCCTGCCCACGAAGCTCGGCGGCGCTGGCTTTCGCGGGATCGAGCTTGCCGAGCACGTTCAGTTTCGGCGCCGGCGGGAAATCCAGTAGCGCCTGGAATTCGCCCATGAAATGGACCTGGCTGCCGCGCGCCAGCACGTTGACACCCTTTTTGGTGGCGATCACCGGGTCGCCATCGAAGTAGGCGGCGCGCTGCTCGAACTCGGTGAAGTCCTCGACCGTCTTCAGCGCGCGCTGCGACCCGAAAAGCCGCTGGATGTTGACGCCGCGCAAGGGCGGCGTGTCGATGCGATGACGGAACTCCTGCGGGCGGATATCGCCGACAAGATGGGTCGCCCCGTTGGTATGGCCATTGGCGTGGCAGTCGAAGCACGCAACGCCGCGGCTCGCCTTCTCCGACCGGCGATCCTCGGTCTGATTGAACTGCTGCTGCGGGAATGGCGTCAGGAGGAGCCGCAACCCCTCGATCTGCTTGGGATTCAGGATGCCGTTGAACAGTTCGTAGTAGTTGTCGATGGTGAGCAGCTTGCCCTGGGACACGTCACCGAGATCGGGCCGCGTGGTCAGATAGATCGGCGGCGGAAACTCGGGCAGGAACTGGTCGGGCAAGTCGAACTCGAGATCGAAGCGCGTGAGGTCTCGCGCCTCCTGCTTCTTGATCTCCTCGATCTCGAACTTGGGAAACACCATGCCGCCTTCGGCATGGTTGGGATGGGGCAGCGGATAGAAGCCCTTGGGAAACAGATTCCGGTCGCGAATCTCCGTCGGGGTCATGCCGGCGAGCTGGTCCCAGGTCACTCCCGCGGCCAGCTTGGCGCGCGCGCCTTCCTGCACGGCCTTCCCCCGGGACATCGTCACGCCGGTTGCAGGTCGATTGGCAAGGTCGTACCGCTCGGCCAAAAGGTCTGCCTGCCGCTTCTGAATTTCGGGCTGCGCGGCCTTCATGCGGGCCAACGTGGTGGCAAACGGCTCCTTGATATCGACCGGCGCATAGCTCGACGCGCCGCGCGGCGCCGGCGCAGTCGATGGCGGCGCTGGCGATTGCTGTGCGTATGCAATGGTGAAGGTCGCCAGTGCAGCACTGGCCGTCAGCAGCCCCCAGTATCCGGTCCTGGACAGGTTCATGGAGCCTCCCCCGCTTGCAGGAGAATTCGCAAGCAGCTGCAGCGATAATCGCCGACTAGCTCCGGAGTTCCCTTCCGCCGACGATTTTCTGCCGCAGGCAATCAGGCTCAACGGCCGATCAGGTTTGCCCTGACATTGGCCCAGAAGCCCGGATCCCTCGGGGTTGCGCGGCTGTGCGCGGCCATGCGGCGGTAGAGGTCGCTCAGCGACCGGCGCCTGCCGTGCGGCTTCAGTTCGGCGCCCGCCTTGCCGGGTTCCAGTTCGAGCTCCCTTGTATGGAAAAGCTCGAGGCCGGGGCGATGGCCGATGCTGACCACCGCCGTATCGGGCAGCTTTTCCAGCAGGAGGTTCATCACGTTCTCCTGCCCGGCTTCGTCGAGGGCCGATGTCGCCTCGTCCATGAAGATCCAGTCCGGCTTGTGGATCAGGGTGCGGGCAAAAGCGACGCGCTGCTGCTCCCCACCGGACAGGATATGATCCCAGCGCTCCTCCTCGTCGAGACGCCCGCGCAGATGGTCGAGCCCGACGTCGTGCAGCGCCTCGCGCAGGTCGTCGTCGGTAACGCCATTGGGCTCCTTGGGATAGAGCATGGCCTCGCGCAGGGTACCGAGCGGGAAATAGGGCTTCTGCGGCATGAAGGCGATCTCGCCGCGCGGCAGCTCAACCGAACCGCTGCCCCACGGCCAGACGCCGGCAACGGCGCGCATGATGGTGCTCTTGCCGCTGCCCGATTTGCCCCGGATGAGAACGCGCTCGCCACGGCCAATCTCGACTTCGGCCTCCGCTACCAGGGCTTCGCCATCGGGCCGCGACAAGCCGACGTCGCGAAGGATCAACCTGTCGCCTTCGCCCGGTGTTACTTCGATGCGCGCGCCAGCCGGCGCTTCCACCGTCTCCTCGAGATCGTGGAGTGCCACATGAAGATGGACCACACGGTCGGTCGAAGCGCGCCAGTCGGCGAAGCGCGAGAAATTGTCGATCAGCCAGGACAGCGCCCATTGCACACTGGAGAAGGCCTGAGCGGTCTGCATGAGGCCGCCGAGCTGGAGTTCGCCGCCGAGATAGCGCGGCAGGGCGACGACCAGCGGCACGACGGGGGCGAGGTAGGCGAGCGAACTGGTGAGCAGTGCCAGGCTGCCCTGACCCCGTGTCTGAACATGCCAGGCTTTACGCAGGTCTCCGACGGACTCTTTGAGCCGGTCGCGTTCGTCCTGCTCGCCACGCATCAGCGCGATGCCCTCGGCATTTTCGCGAGCGCGGATCAGCACCGACCGCATGTCGGCCTCGCGTCCCTGCCGTACGTTGCCGGCCTCGATCAGGCCGCGGCCGAGCGCATAGGTAAGGATCGAGCCGAACAGCGCATAGAGAACGGCGGCCCAGACCATGTAGCCCGGCAGGCTGAACGCAACGCCGCCGATGGTGACGGGCAGGTCCCCCGACAAGACCCAGAGCACGCCCAGGAAGGTGATGAGCTGCAGAACGCACTGGAGGATGCTCTGGGCGAACTCCACCGCGAGCTCCGTGGCAATGCGGATATCCTCGGCGATACGGCCATCCGGGTTGTCGCATTCCTCGGCCAGCAGGCTGAGCTGGTACTGCCGCCCCGCATTCAACCAGCGCTGGGCCGTCACATGCGTCAGCCAGGCCCGCCAATTGAACTGCAAGCGGCGGCGGATATGGAGCTGTACGGCGACGGCGACGCCGGCCGAAGCCACGATGGCGGCCAGAATGTAGAGCTGCTCGACGAGCAGCGAGGTGTCGCGCTTCTCCAGCGCGTTGAAGAAGTCGCGGTTCCAGATGTTGAGCCACAGCGCGATGGCGACGTTGATGATGCCAAACGCCGTCATCCCGGCGGTCAACAGCCAAGCGACGCCGCGGTATCCGGGCGCCGTCCAGTAACCGCAGGCGACGGCGCCGAACGCGCGCAAGGAGCTGTGGGGTGTGTCCACTCAGTCGCGGAAGCTAGAGTCGATGCGGTCGAGCTTGCGCAGAAGCGCCGGCCAGTCGAGCAGGCCGAACGGCCGGCGGACATGGGGCTGGTAGTTCATGTAGGTCGCCTCGACCACCTCGGCCGGAACCTCGATCAGCTTCGTATTGCACGACATGGCCGCGATCTGCGTCTTGCAGGAGAGTTCCAGCCGATGCATGGCGTTGAACGCTTCCGGGATCGTAGCGCCGGTCGTCAGCAGCCCGTGGTTGCGCAGGATCATGGCGTTGTTGTCGCCGAGGCTCTTCACCAAAGCTTCGCGCGCCGCGGTATCGAGCACGACACCGTCGAAGTCGTGGTAGCTGATCTTGGCGAAGCGCATCGAGGTCTGCGTATTCGCCAGCAGGCCGCATTCCATGGTCGAGACCGCCATGCCCGGCCAGGTATGCGTATGGATCACACAGGCCACATCGTGCTTGGCCATATGGATGGCACTGTGGATCACGAAGCCTGCACGGTTGACGCCATACTCCAGGCCGCCACTGAACTCCGGCTTGGCGAGGATGTTACCCTCGTGATCGATCTTCAGCAGGCTCGACGCCGTGATTTCTTCATAGAGAAGGCCGTAGGCGTTGATCAGGAAGGCATTGTCTTCGCCCGGCACGCGGACCGAGATGTGGTTCGCGATCAGGTCGGACATGCCGTAGAGGTCCATCAAGCGGTAGCAGGCGGCTAGGTCGACACGGGCCTGCCATTCCTCGGGCGAGACCTGCGACCGGAGGCTGGCGACTTTTGCTGTCTTGAGGGCATGCACGGCCATGGAAACGCTCCAGGGTGGAATTTGATCCCAGACCGTAAACCCGCCACGGCCCGACCGTCCATCGGCCGGTCAGGTCAGCCCGCGCGCTGCGAGATAGGCGCCGAGGGCCAGCAACCCGGCGAAGAAACACAACCGGAAGGTCTGCGGCGACAGGCGGGCCCGGACGGCCTGCCCAAGCCGCATGCCCAGAAGCGCAATGACGACCGCCACCAGCGAGGGCCAGGCCAGCTCCCAGGTGAAGGCCCGTTCGCCGGCCAGGGTCACCGCCAGGGCCAAGGTCGACACCGTGAAGGAGAGGCCGAGCGCCTGAACCAGCGCGTCCTTTTGCAGCCCGATCGCCTGCATATAGGGCACAGCCGGGATCACGAAGACGCCGGTTGCCGCCGTGATGGCGCCCGTTACGGCCCCGGTCAGCGGACCGAGCCAGGGTTCGGCCCTCCGCGGCACGGTCAGCTTCAGGGCTGCCAGGCCCGAAACAGCGTAGGCCATGAGAGCCACCCCCAAGGCCAGAGCGCCGTAGGGCCCGCCCAGCCCCGACAGGAAGGCCGCACCGCCCCAGGTGCCGACGCACACCCCGAGATTGAGGGGCCAGAGGCGGCGCAGCACGGCACGGAGGTGGGGACCATCCATCATCTGCCAGACGTTGGTGACCAGCGACGGCAGGATCAGCAAGGCTGCAGCCTCGGCCGGCGGCAGGACGACGGCCAGCAGGCCCATGGAGATCGTCGGCAAGCCGAGGCCGATGACGCCCTTGGCAAAGCCGGCCAAGACGAACACCGCCAGAACGAACACGAGAACGGTCGCCGTCATGGCCCCACACATGGCGGGAGACGGCATCATCGGCAATGTGGAGAATACGGAGTGTGCCTTCGTCTTTGACGAAGGCTTGTTTCAGAGAAGGAGCATATGCGCTTCGATCTCACCGACCTCCGCCTTTTCCGCCATGTCGTCGAGACGGAAAGCATCACGCGCGGCGCCGAACGGACACACCTGGCGCTGGCGTCCGCGAGTGCGCGCATCCGGGGCATGGAAGAGGTACTGGGTGTCCCGCTCCTCAAGCGGGGCCGGCGCGGCGTCCAGCCGACCGATGCCGGACGTGCCCTGCTCGACCATGCGCGTATCGTACTGCAGCAGATCGAGACCATGCGCGGCGAGCTGGGCGCCTATTCGCGCGGTCTCAAGGGCCACGTGCGGCTGCTCGCCAACACCGCAGCCATGTCCGAGCATTTGCCCGCGTTGCTGGCGGACTTCCTGGCAGCCAATCCAAGCATCGACCTCGACCTCGAAGATCGCGAGAGCCCGGCAATCGCTGCCGCCATCGCCGCAGGCGACGCCGATATCGGCATCGCGACCGAGGTCTCGCTTGTGCCGGGCCTCGAAAGCCATCCTTTTCGCCCTGACCGGCTGGTACTGGCCGTTGCGGCGGGCCATCGGCTCGCCGGTCGACGTCAGGTCGGATTCGCCGAACTGCTGGATCTCGATTTCGTTGGCCTGACACGCGGCACGGCGCTCGACGAGCATGTGACACGGCATGCTACCCGGCTCGGGCGGCCGATGCGGCTCCGGGTCAGGGCGAACAGTCTCGACGCGGTCTGCGCCATGGTGGCGGCCGGCGTCGGCGTGGGCATCGTGCCGGAGGCGACAGCACGCCGTCAGCGGCGTGCCCTGCCGCTCGCCATGGTGCGTATCGCCGAGCCCTGGGCCACCCGCCAGCTCACGCTCTGCGTCCGTGATTCCCGTCACCTGTCACGACCGGCGCGGCGGCTCTTGGACGCCCTCAGAAGGAGCGCCTAGCGCTTGCGTGTCGGCTTCAAGTCGGTGGCGATCGGATAAGCCGTGGTCGACTTCACCCGCTCCATCGAGAACCGCGAAGTGACGTTCTTCAGCGGCATGGTGTCGATCAGCTTCTTGTAGAAGGCGTCGTAGGCCTGCATGTCGGTCACGGCGACCCGCAGCATGTAGTCGATGTCGCCGGCCATGCGGTGAAACTCCATCACCTCGGGCATGGCGGTGACGGTCTGGGCGAACTTCGACAGCCACGCCGAGGAATGGTCGCCGGTCTCGATAGAGACGAACACGGTCAGCCCCATGCCGATGGACTCCGGCGAGATCAGCGCCACCCTCTTCAGGATGATGCCGGCCTTCTCGAGGCGCTGGATTCGCTTCCAGCACGGGCTTTGCGACAGCCCGACCCGATGCGCAATCTGCGCCAGTGAAAGGCTCGCATCCTCCTGGAGGAGAGCCACGATCTTCCTGTCGATCGCATCCATGATTGAAATACCTGTGGTCGGCCTGCGGCCAGTCTAGACCGGAAGCGACTCCAGACGCACGGGGGCGCCGAGCCGGAGGCTGAGTGTCTCGGCCAACCCGTCGATGTCGCCGTCCACCGGACCGGCATGGCTCGCCAGCCGCGGATCGGCGCCGTTGAACCAGGACAGCCGCCAGATTCCGCCCTCACAGACCACCGAGCCGACCACGTGGCCGTGCACGGAAATGGTCCAAAGGGAGGGCTCGTCCTGAGCCGCCTGGATCAGGCGGGCAGCATGCGCAATGAGATTGGTCGCAAGGCTCAACATGAGCCGGAGTCTAGAAGCCGACCGACAGCAGCAGCAATGAAACGCGCCGTCGAAATGCCGGCAGCCGGCGGCAGAAACACCTCCGCCAATGCGCCAGGAGAGAATTTTCCTCTCCTGGCAGGCATTGCTTACTTGATCAGCCCCTGCTCCTCGTAGAAACGCCTGACGCCTGGATGCAGCACATCGAGCGACGGCACGGCTGCCAGCGTGTTCTTCGCAGTGCTCTGGCCGAGTTGGCGCGGGCTGAGGCCGCCGCGTTCGACGCGATGCAAGCCCGCCGCAAGCCGATAGCCAACGGTCTCGTCGAGATCGGGCCGCCCTAGAATGAAGCTCCAGGAGCCTACGCTGTGGATCGGTTCGGATTGGCCAGCATAGAGACCGGCCTGAACGGTGAAGCGGTGCAGAAAGTCGTACTTCGCCACGATGCGATCCGTTTCCTCGGCCGTCGGCACGACGAAGCGCACGCCGTTGGGATTGTTGGCGATGGTGACAAAGCCCGGCCAGCGCAGGCCGCCGCCCCAGAGCGCCGATGCCGTACCGTCGATCACCATGGCCGGGCCATCAGAAAGCCGTTCCGTGTAGATCGACTCGAAATACGTGTCGACGTCGAGCCCCATGCCGTCCATCACGTAGCGCCCCTGGACGGCAAGCCCCGAACTGCGTGTATTCCAGACGACCGGCCGGCCCCGGAGATCGGTGATCGAGCGGTAGCGGCTGTCGGCGCGTACCGCAAACATGCCGGGAGTCGCATACATGACGGAGATGACGGTGACTTTCGTCGCTGGCTTGCCCGTGAACAGCTCGTGCACCACCTCGCCGAAGGCGAATCCGATGTCGAGTTCGCCTCGCTCCAGCATCGGCACATTGTCGAGGGTACCGCGCGTCGTGCGCTCCCGCATCTCCAGCGACGGCTCCACCGACTTGAGAGCATCGACAAAGGCGCCGCCATAGAGGACGAAGGCCCCTCCCTCCGCGGCCGTACCAACACTTACTTTCATGGGTGCTGCTGCCGCATCACGCAGCAATATCAATCCTGGCAGCGACGCGAGCATCGAACGGCGAGCAACAGAAGCCATGCGCCATGATACCGGCAATCAGGAACGTCCCTAAGTGCGACCTACCCCGCTGCACTGCATGACAAAACTCTCAAGGTCTGACGCCTGGCGACTCCAGGATCATGCCCTTGGCGCGGTCCATGAGGTAAAGCTCCAGAGCGACATATTCCGGCGCCCCCATAGGATAGGGCTCGGCGCGGATACCGATCAGGCAGTTGCGCAGGCGCCGGCGCAGCGAGCCCGGCCCCTGCCATTCGAGGCGGTAGATCGGATAGCCTGTGGGATGGGCCTGCGGGATGGTCACGCCAGCGAGCTTCTTGCCGGCATTGTCGTCATGGCAGATGACGCAGGACAGGTTGAGCTGCCCCTGCCGGCGCCCATAAATCTCCGCGCCCTGCTCGCGCCAGACCGCCAGTCTTGGATCGTCGGGCGGCGTGATCGGCAGTCCTCGCGATTGCCGCGACACGAATGCAAGGAGTGCAAGCATGTCCTGGCTTTCCAGCGGCAGCGGTGCGGCTTTCTGGTTGTCGACGCGACAGAGGTTGATGCGCCCCTCGAGATCGACGGGCATGTCGGCACCGGACGGTATCGCCGGATAGCGCGCCGCCACGCCCTTCATACTGACGTTCGCTGCGGCGTGGCAATCGGCGCAGGATTTGTCGGCCGATCCGGTACGTTGTTCCCAGATCTTCGCGCCTTGCTGCACGAACAACATGCCGGGGTTGGCCGTATCGTCGTCCTGCATCTGCTGCAGGGCCGCCCCCATATCCTGATAGCCGGAGCGACGCTTATCTCCACCGCCCTGCGCGAGGGCGAGCGACGCACCGAACACGACGGCAAGCGCGATACCGAAGCGCAGCCCAGTCATTCGACGGCGATCGCGACCTGCTCCTCGACGGCAAAGCCCTGGTCGCCGGTCCAACGCAGGCGGATCGTGCCGCTCTCGGCCGCGACGACGAAGAACGAGACAAAGGGGTTGGCCGAGATAGCGGGCGACATCTCCAGGGCGAAGACTTCCACGTCATTCCAGGTCGCAGTGAAATGCTCGATGATGTTGCGCGGAATGATCTGGCCGTTGGGACCGGGCCGGAAGCCGGTCTCCATGAGGTGCATGATCAGCGCCTTGATCTCGATCACGTCGCCGCGCCTGGCCGTCTTCGGTGCGTTGACGAGGATATTGGCCATCAGGTCGCCTCCTCGAGGCAGGCGGCCAGGGTCACGATCACGTCGGCGCTGGCGCTCCAGAATCTGCCGTCGCTGGTCTCGGCGATGGCTACGATCTTCTGACTGTCGCCGAGCTTGATCCGCGTACCGATGATCGCCTTGCCGTTACGCGCCGAAAGCTTCGCCGTAAGGACGTTTGGCTGCGGGTTCTTCTCGTTGAAGACATGGATGGCCTTCACATAGTCGCCGTCCGTCATCGGGCTCTCCACCGAGACGGTGAGCGGTACGGTGTTGCCGTTCTCGATCAGAGGCGGCATGTCGAGCTTGACCCGCTCTTCACGCACGGCTGAACCACCGACGACCTTGCGGATCGCCTCGGCCATCGAGTCGGGCGTTGCCGCTGCGCGGTCGAACGGCAGGAGAGCAAGAACAGCAGTGCCGGCAAGGAAACGACGTCGATCCATTCAGTCCTTCAGGGTCACGAGATAGGCCACGACATCCTCGACCTGGGCGGCCGTCAGAATGGTCTTGCCTTCGAAATTACGGGCGACACGTTGTAGCCCGGTCGTCCGATAGTAGGGCGGCATGATCGTGTCGGCATTGAGACGCGAACCGTCGACGATGCGCAAGCGCAACTGCCCCGCCGACCACCGTGTCCCCGCACCGGCCAGACTGGGCGCCAGATCGCCCTGGAAGCGCTCCTCGGCGATCGGTCCGCTGTGGCAAAGCAGACAGAGGCCGACGCTGCGATTGGCCACGATGGCGCGTCCGCGCGCGGCATCGCCGGACTGGCCGGTCAACGACTTGGGAATGGCATCGCCCACGACCTGCTGCGCCATAGCGACCGGCGCCATCACGACCAACGCAAGGGCGAGCAGGTACCGGCACCGCATGGCGTCAGCCGTAGACCTCGGTCGTGATCGTGCGGAACCAGCTCGACGCGTAGAGCGCCTCCTGGCCGCGCAGGCCACCCACGGCCTCGAGCGGGCTGACGCCGCCCGCCCCCGGAATGTCGGCAAGCTGGCCGTTGGTCGGCCGATAGACGCCGGCAATGGAGATCCCGTAGTCGGCGGCGACAAGGCTGTAGCAGGTATTGATCAGGATCGGATCGGGCGGCGTGCGGCCGGCCAGCAGCTCGACGATCGCGACGGCGCAGACCTTGGCCTGGGCGTTTGCCGCGAAGGCCGATTTGGGCATCCCGCCCATGATTGCCGCATCGCCCAGCACATGGATGCCCGGCCGCAGAGTCGATTCGAAAGTAACCGGCTCGACCGGACACCAGCCCGTGCGGTCCGCCACGCCAGCCTGTGCAGCGATGGCGCCGGCGCGCTGCGGCGGGATGACGTTGGCGACGGCGGCCTTGTGGCTGCCGAACTCGGTAACCAGGGTCAACGTCGCGGGATCGACCGACGTCACCTTGCCGCCCTGGCTCAGCGGCACCCATTCGATCAGGCCGGGATAGAGTTCCGCCCAGCCGTTCTGGAACAGGCGTTGTTTGGAAAAGGCGTCCTTGGCATCGAGCAACAGCAGCTTCGACTTCGGCTTCCAGATGTTGAGCCAGTAGGCGATCAGGCTGGCGCGCTCGTAAGGACCCGGCGGACAGCGGAAGGGATTGGCCGGCGCCGACATGACCACGAGACCGCCGTCCGGCATGGATTGAAGCTGCTGGCGCAGCAGCACCGTCTGCGCTCCAGCCTTCCAGGCATGCGGCATCTTCTGCGCCGCCGCCTCGTCGTAGCCGGGAATGGCGGTCCAGTTGAAGTCGATACCCGGTGACATCACGAGCCGGTCGTAGGAAAGCCGGTTGCCGTCGGCCAGGGTCACGGCTTTGGCATCGACATCGACGGCCGTTGCGCTGGTTTCCGCGACCGTGACGCCCGCCCGTTTGACGCCATCGTAGCGAAACTGTTGCTGCCCGATCTCGCGCAGATCGGCGAGCACCGAGTTGCTGAAGGGACACGAGGTGTAGACGGGATTGGGCTCGACCAGCGTGACGGTGAGCCTTGGCTCCAATGCCTTCAAGGTACGCGCCGCCGTGGCGCCGGCAAAGCCGCCGCCGATCACGACGACTCGGCCGGCGCCGGCGCTCTGGGCCGAGACGACGGACGGCGCCATGCCGGCCGCGGCGCTGAGCTTCAGGAAATGGCGACGCGTCGACATGCAGCACTACTCCGGCTGCGCGGCGAACCAGGCCGCGATGGCCTCGATCTGCTGGTCGTCGAAGCCCTTGGCGATGCGGCCCATCACGCTCGACGGCCAGGCGCCGCTCCGATACTCGCGCATGAAGGTGACGATGTCCGCCGCCTTGCGCCCGGCGATGCGCGGGATCACCGAGTCGGCGATCTTCATGCTCGCGTGGCAGCCGGTGCACGAACTCGCCCCCGGTGGACCGCCGGGCGGCCCATCTGCCGCCCGAACGGGTCCGCCCGCCATCAATAATGCCGCAGCCAGGCCCGGCAGCAGCAGACGATGCATCAAGCGCCCTTCTTGAGGTCTTGATTCATCAGCGGCAGGTTGCGCACGCGCTTGCCCGTCGCCTTGGCGATCGCGTTCAGCACCGCCGGTGCCGCCACCGCAATCGTCGGTTCGCCGACGCCGCCCCAGAAATCATGCGTCGGCACCAGCACGGTCTCCACCTGCGGCATCTCGTCGATGCGCATCACGTTGTAGCTGTCGAAGTTGGTCTGTTCGACGACGCCGTCCTTGACGGTGATCTCGCCGTAGAGAGCCGCCGAGAGGCCATAGACGAACGAGCCTGCGACCTGGCGCTCGATCTGCGCCGGGTTCACGACATGGCCTGGGTTGGTCGCCGCCGTGATCTTGTGGATCTTGAGCGTACCGTCGGGGCTCACCGAGACCTCGGCGACGCCGGCGACGTAGCTGCCATAGCCCATGACCTGCGAGATGCCGTGAAAATGGCCCTCGGGCAGCGGCTTGCCGTAGCCCGCCTTGTCGCAAGCCGCCTTCAGCACCGCCGCCCATTTGGGCTTGAGGTACTTCAGGCGGAAGGCCAGCGGGTCCTGCCCTGCAGCCGCCGCCAGCTCGTCCATGAAGCATTCCATGTACACGGCGTTCTGGTTCACGTTCACGCCGCGCCAGAAACCCGCGGTGATGTGCGGGTTGCGCATGGCGTGATCGATCATGAGGTTCGGGATGTCGTAGCCGTAGGCCGCCTCGACACCCGTCTGCATGAGGCCCTGGAAGGCGACCGGATCCATGCCGTTCACGAGGTTCTGCGGCAGCAACGAGGCCAGGATCGACTGGCCCGAGATGCGAATCTGCAGCCCGACCAGATTGCCTTGCGCATCGAGACCGCCGGTCAGCTTGGCCATCGTGATCGGGTGATACTGGCAGTGCGTCATATCCTCTTCGCGCGACCAGATCAGCTTGATCGGCGTGCCGGGCATCTCCTTGGCGACCAGCACAGCCTGACGGACATAGTCCGAGCGGCCACGACGGCCGAAGCCGCCGCCCAGCAGCAGCTTGTAGACCTCGCACTTGCCGATGGGCAGACCCGAAGCTTCGGAAGCTGCCGCGAGGGCTGCTTCGCCGTTCTGCGTGCCGCACCAGACCTCGCACCTGTCGGCGGTGTAGCGCGCCGTGGCGTTCATCGGCTCCATCGTGACGTGATGCTGGTAGGGGAAGCTGTACGTCGCCTCGACCTTCTTCGCCGCACCGGCAATCGCGGCCTTAGCGTCGCCCGCCTTGTTGCCGACGAAGGCTTCGTTGGCGTCGAGGCCTTCCTTCAGCATGGCGTCGATCGTGGACTGCTGGACCTTGCCCAGCTCGCCGACATCCCATTCGCTGGTCACGGCCGCGAGCGCCGACTGGGCATGCCAGTAGGTGTCGGCCACCACGACGACGGCATTGCCGTCGATCGCGAGGATCTTCTTCACGCCCGGCATCTTTTCGGCCTTGGCGGCATCGAAGCTCTTGAGCTTGCCGCCGATCACCGGGCAGGCCCGCACCGTGGCGACCAGCATGCCGGGCATGGTGTAGTCCATGCCGTAGATCTGCTTGCCGGTGACCTTGTCGACCGTGTCGAGCCGCTTCAGCGGCTTGCCGGCGATCTTCCAGTCCTTGGGGTCCTTGAGCTTCACTTCCTTGGGCGGCTCGACCTGGGCCGCCGCCGCGGCGACCGCGCCGTAGGTGAGCTTCTTGTCCTTGTGGGTGATCACGCCCTTGTCGACGCTGCATTCGCTCGCCGGCACCTTCCACTGTGCGGCGGCGGCGGCGATCAGCATCTCGCGCGCCATGGCGCCGCCTTCTCGGACATACTGGTTGCTCTCGCGAATGCCGCGGCTGCCGCCGGTCGAGAAGTTCTTCCAGACGCGGTTGCGCGCCAGGTTCTCTCCGGGGGTCGGATATTCCCAGGTCACCTTGTTCCAGTCGCATTCGAGCTCTTCGGCCACGAGCTGACAGAGGCCGGTCAACGTGCCCTGCCCCATCTCGGAACGGGCAATGCGAATCACCACCTTGTCGTCGGGATGGATCACCACCCAGGCGTTGAGTTCCTTCACGGCCTGGGCATTCGCCTCGCCCTCATCGAGGAAAGGAACATGGAAGCCCAGCGAGAAACCGCCGGCGACGGCCGCGGTGCTTACCAGGAAGTTGCGCCGGCCGAGGGATGTCTGGATCGTCATGATGCGTCCTCCTCCTTCAGGCCTTGGCTGCTGCGTGGATCGCCTCGCGCACCTGCTGATAGGTGCCGCAGCGACAGATGTTGGTCATAGCGGCGTCGATGTCGGCATCGGTCGGCTTGGGGTTGGATGCGAGAAGCGCCGTGGCCGCCATGACCATGCCGCTCTGGCAGTAGCCGCACTGGGGCACGTCGAGCGCAACCCAGGCCTGCTGGATCTTGTTCAGGGCGCCGTTCGTTGCCAGCGCCTCGATGGTGACGATCTTCTTGTCGGCGACGGTACTCACCGGCACACCGCACGACCGCGTGGCCACACCGTCGATATGCACCGTGCAGGATCCGCACTGGGAAATACCACAGCCGTACTTGGTACCGGTCAGGCCGAGCTGCTCTCGCAGCACCCAAAGCAGGGGGGTGTCCGGCTCGGCGTTGTGATCGAGTGCCTTGCCGTTGACGTTGAGAACAGCCATCCCATTCTCCGTTGTTCAGGAATTATGGGAGCAAGCCTAGCGCGCGGCGGAAATCCCGCCTAGCCGTGACGCTTCACGGTGCCGTGAGCCTGTCGGGCATGACAACGCCTCGGCTGCTTCACCGGCAACTGTCGCCGAACAACGCTCTGCTCAGAGTTTGGGAGGCGGATAGTAGGGCCGGTCGCCCAAGGCCTGTACGCGTTTCCAGAAGTCCGGCCCCGATGCCTTGCCCACTTCGTCGAGATCGGCAGCCTGCCGCCACATGCTCCACGAATCGGGATGCAGACGGCTTGCTTCGGCCATCTGCAGGTCGCCCTCGACGGCACGGCCATGCGTGCGCAACCAGACGCCCAGACGGAAGCGGGCATGTGCCTCGGCAATTTCCGGTGTCACCTTCGGCAGGTTCGCCCGCACCGAAGCGGCGGGCAGCGCATGAGCGCCGGTCATCACCCAGGCACGGATAGCGTCGAGATAAGCCTGCCGTGCTGCCAGGCGTTTCGCCTGATCCTGCGGGCTCATCGTACGCGTCTTGAGATCCATGCGGCGGAAATGATCGGTCGAACCGGCCGTCTCGGGCGGCCGCACGATCCGACCTTGTTCGTCGATCCAGATCGCCTGCGGCACGTTGACGAGATTGTAGAGGTCGCTCAGTCGGTGTTCGGTGTCGATGAGCTGCCAGTAGGAAGACTTTGCCTGGTCGACCCAAGGGCGAGCATGCTCGGCACCGCGGCTCTCCTCTGCCACGGCTACGACCATGAACCCCTTGTCCTTCAGTTCATCGTAGAGGGTCTGCCACACGGGCAAGTCGAAACGGCAGCCTCACCAACTGGCCCAGGTGGCGAGGAAGACCTTCTTGCCTCGGAGCTCGGAGAGACGGCGCGGCACGCCGTCGATATCCGGCAGCGCGAAGTCGGGTGCCTCCAGACCCTCAAGGGCCGTATTGCGCTCTTCGGCCGGCGCGCCCAATGCCCAAACATCGCGTTGTACGCTCGCGATCACCGGGCCGCCCAGCTTCGTCCAGAAAGCGGCGACGTCGACGTCGTTGACCCGCAATGCCGAGGCCGGCAGCGGCACGCAGATATCCGCACGGCACATGCCTTCGGGCTTCAAGGTCCAGCCGGTGACCTTCTCGGCATCGGCGGGGCTCATCCAAAGGCCGTCGTGAACGGCGACCTGATGCTCGGCGGCGGGCGTGAGAACGACTGTCATGTCGGACACAGCGAAGCACCTTTCCGCGGCTCTGGAAAGGTCCTTCACCATGCCCGGATGAAGTTACTTCGGAACCGAAATCGTCACTTCCTTGGAAGTGATGAATTCCAGGAGCACCGGTACGCCCTTCTTGGTCTGCTCGATGCCGCGCTTGATGGCCGGCACGATGTCCTCGACCTTGGTGACGCGCTCCCCGTAGCCGCCGAAGGCGCGCGCCATGGCGGCGTAGTCGCCGGAGATGTCGGTCGAGCGGTACTTCTCGGTCGAGACCTTCATGATGTGCAGTTCGATAGCCATCGAGAAGTTGTTGAGCAGGATCGACATGATCGGAATGCGCTCGCGCACTGCCGTCTCGAAATCCATGCCGGTGAAGCCGATGGCGGCATCGCCCCATACGTTGATGCAGAGCTTGTCCGAGCAGGCGAGCTTGGCGCCCATGGCCAGGCCGAGGCCGTAGCCCAGCTGCGTGGTCTTGCCCCAGCCGATGTAGGTGTGCGGTGCGGTCGTTTTCCAGAACGGCGAAAGCTGGTCGCGCGGGCTTCCGGCATCATGGGTGATGATGGTGTTGGCGACATCGACCGTATGCTGAAGATCCCACAGCACGCGGTAGGGGCTGAGCGGCTCCTCATTGCTGGTGAGCTTCGGCATCCACTCCTTCAGCCACTCCGCCTCGACCGATTTGATCTCTGCCGCGACCACACTCGCGTCGCGCTTGGTGGCGCCGGCTGCCTTGCAGGCCGCCACAAGAGCCGCGAGCGTCAGCTTGGCATCGCCCACCAGCCCATGCTTGATCAGCACGTCCTTGTTGAGGTGCGCCGGATCGAGCGTTGCATGGATGATCGTCTTGCCCGTCGGCATGGAGATGCCGAAGTTGGTTTCGGTGAAGGAGCAGCCGATCCCCAGGATCACGTCGGAGCGATCGAGGAAGGAACGCACAGCCTTCGGATAGGCGCGTCCGCCCGAGCCCAGCGCCAGCGGATGCGTCTCGTCGAAGCTGCTCTTGCCTTCGAGGCTGGTGCAGACAGGAATGGCCAGCAGTTCGGCCAGTTCCTTCAACTCGTCGTAGGCCTCGGCCCAATGCACGCCCTGGCCGGCGTATATCACCGGCCGCTTGGCCGCCATCAGAACCTTGGCCGCTTCCGTCACAGCGGCAGGGTCGGGACCGTACTTGGTGACGACGACCGGCTCGTAGTTCAGCGGATCGGGTGCATCTTCGGCGTAGGCGTCGGCCGGCAGCTCGACGATGACGGGCGAACCGCGACCATTGCGCAGCAGGCTGAAGGCCCGGCGCATGATGTTGGCAATGTCCTTGCCGTTGGTCACCGGCTCGCAATGCTTGGCGACATGCGCCATGGCAATGGTCGAATTGAAGTTCGGCGGCACATGCGCGATGCGGCGCGGATAGCCCTGCGGGATCACCAGCAGCGGGATAGATTCGCCGTAGGCCTGGGCTACGCCGCCATAGGCGTTCTCCGAGCCGGGACCGCTCTGCATGCAGAACACACCCATCTTGCGGCCCTTGGTCAGGCGCGACATGGCATCGGCCATGTGCAGGCCGATGCGTTCCTGGCGCACGATGATCGGACGGATGTCGATTGCCGCGCAGGCCTCGATCAGATGGTTGACCGGGTAGGCGAAGAGATATTCCACGCCCTCTTTCTTCAGGATTTCGGCGATCGCCGGCCCGGTCTTCATCTGCGTTCCCCTAAGACTACTTGTTGAGTTCCTTCATCGCGCTGTCGAGACCGCCCAGAGTCAGCGGGTACATGCGATTGCTGCTGAGTTGCTGCAGCAGCTGAATGGACGGCGTGTAGCTCCAGTGCCGCTCGGGCACCGGGTTCAGCCACACCATGCTGCGATAGGTGTCGGCCATGCGCTGGATCCAGACCTGACCCGCCTCCTCGTTCCAGTGCTCCACCGAGCCGCCGGGATAGGCGATCTCGTAGGGGCTCATCGAGGCGTCGCCGACGAAGATCACCTTGTAGTCGGGCGGATAGGTGTGCAGGAGCTGCGCCGTCGAGAAGGTGTCGACGTGACGACGGCGGTTGTCCTTCCACAGCTTCTCGTAGAGGCAGTTGTGGAAGTAGAAGAATTCGAGGTGCTTGAATTCCGAGCGCGCCGCCGAGAACAACTCCTCGCAGACGCGGATATGCGCGTCCATCGAACCGCCGATGTCGAACAGCAACAGCAGCTTCACCTTGTTGCGCCGCTCCGGCACCATCTTGATGTCGAGATAGCCTGCGTTGCGCGCCGTCGAGCGGATCGTGTCGGGCATGTCGAGCTCGACCTCGGCGCCCTCGCGCGCGAACTTGCGCAATCGGCGTAGCGCGATCTTGATGTTGCGCGTGCCGATCTCGACCGTGTCGTCGAGGTTCTTGTACTCGCGCTTGTCCCACACCTTGACCGCACGGCCCTCGCGGTTCTTGTCCTGGCCGATGCGCACGCCTTCGGGATTGAAGCCATAGGCGCCGAACGGCGAGGTGCCGGCCGTGCCGATCCACTTGCTGCCGCCCTGATGGCGCTTCTGCTGCTCCTCAAGACGCTTCTTCAGCGTCTCCATGAGCTTTTCCCAGCCGCCCATCGCCTCGATCTGCTTCTTCTCCTCTTCGGTCAGAAGCTTCTCGGCGAGCTTGCGCAGCCACTCCTCGGGGATCTCGGCGGTGATGCCTTCGGCGGGCAGCGCCTCCAGCCCCTTGAAGACATGGCCGAACACGCGGTCGAACTTGTCGAGGTTGCGCTCGTCCTTCACCAGGGCGGCGCGCGACAGATAGTAGAAGTCGTCGACGCTGTACTCGGCGACGCCCTTGTCCATCGCGTCCATCAGGGAGAGGTATTCCTTGATGGAGACCGGCAGCTTGGCCTGCCGGAGCTCGAGGAAGAAGTTCACGAACATGGCGTGACTCCTATGGGGTTATTGGCGCTGCTCCCGGCGCGCCATGAAGGCCAGACGCTCGAACAGGTGGACGTCCTGTTCGTTCTTGAGCAGCGCGCCGTGCAGCGGCGGAATGAGCTGCTTGGAATCCTTGGAGCGCAGCGACTCGGGCGACATGTCCTCGACCATGAGAAGCTTCAGCCAGTCGAGCAGCTCCGAGGTCGAGGGCTTCTTCTTGAGGCCCGGCACTTCGCGGATGTCGTAGAAGACGTTCAGCGCCTCGCGCAGCAGGTTACGCTGCAGATCGGGGAAATGGACGTCGACGATCTGCGTCATCGTCTCGCGATCGGGGAAGCGGATGTAGTGGAAGAAGCAGCGGCGCAGGAAGGCGTCCGGCAGTTCCTTCTCGTTGTTCGAGGTGATCATCACGATCGGGCGCTGCTCTGCCTTGATCGTCTGCTGCGTCTCGTAGACGTAGAACTGCATGCGATCGAGTTCGAGCAGCAGGTCGTTCGGGAACTCGATGTCGGCCTTGTCGATCTCGTCGATCAGCAGGATCGGCCGGGTCTCGGCGGTGAAAGCCTCCCACATCTTGCCGCGCTTGATGTAGTTCGAGATGTCCTTCACGCGCTCGTCGCCCAGCTGACTGTCGCGCAGACGCGAGACGGCGTCGTACTCATACAGACCCTGCTGCGCCTTGGTGGTCGACTTGATGTGCCACTCGATGATCGGTGCGTTCAGCGCCTTGGCGACTTCGTGCGCCAGCACCGTCTTGCCGGTGCCCGGCTCACCCTTGATGAGCAGCGGACGCTGCAACGCGATGGACGCATTCACGGCCACGCGCAGGTCGTCGCTGGCAACATACGAGTCGGTACCTGTAAATTTCATGGTGCAAAATCCAGATTTCACGAGATCAGTGAAGATCACCCTAGAGGGGTGATTTGGGGCCAGCAAGGCCACGCGCGCAGGTCAGCCGCCCGTACTCGCAGATCAACCACCGACGCGGACGATGAAATAGACCAATGCCGCCGATACCAGCAGTAGCGATATCGCGAGGCGGTTCGAAACGAAGACGAGCTTCGGCATGGCAGCGCCCGGCTCGACCACGTCGTCGGCCGGCTTGCGTCCGGTGAACATGGCGCCGATCAGGTTCTGCCGCTTCCAAGCGAGATAGAAGACAACGGCGAGTACGTGCAGCCCCACCAGGATCAGCAGCACGTTGATCCAGAACGAATGGAAATCGGTGGCACGCTCGACCCATTTGTCGGCGACCTTCAAGGCCAAGGGACCATTCACCATGCCCATGTCGGTGTCCGCCGCGAAGAGGCCGGTGGCAGCCTGTGCCAGCACGGCGAGAATCAGGACGACGACCATCGCGCCGCCCAACGGATTATGCCCGGCGTCGCGGGGCCGGCCGCGGCCCAGCAGATGACCGAGATGGGCGAGCGCTGCCGAAGGCCCCTTGAGGAAGCTCGAGAAGCGCGCCGTCGTACTGCCGAGAAAGCCCCAGGCGATACGGAAGAACAGCAACGTGAGAATCGCGTAGCCCGACCAGAAGTGCAGATTCATCCAGTCGCCGCCGGCGCGGGCGGTGAAGTAGGAAACCGCCAGCAGTACAGCGAGTGTCCAATGAAAAAGGCGGACGGGAACATCCCAGACGAGGATCCGTGTCGAAGTCTTGCCGGCCATGCGCTCGTCATCTCCTTTTGGTGACTATTGTCAGGCCGATGTTCCTTCGTGCAAGTGCCAGCACACGCAGTCGTGATGAAGCGTTCCGCAGAAGTCCTGTTCGCTTCCGCCTCAACCTCTGCAACAAATATCCCATCGACTAGGCGTAAATTGCCCGTCGATCCGTTGAATAGATAGGGGATGGCCAATGAGGAAGACTCTGGTTGTGGCACTGATCGGCGCGCTTGCCGCCGGTGGAATGGTAGGCGGCGCGACGATCGCCATGGCCCAAGGCGACGTGATTGCCGAGCGCAAAGAGAACCGCAAGCAGGCCGCCGCCGCGATGCGCGCGATCAAGGGCATCATCGACGCCAAGGGCCCGACCAGCGGCGCGGTCGAACAGGCCGCCAAGCTCAAGACGTTGGAGGTCGCGTTCGCAAAGCAGTTCCCTGCGGGCTCCGACAAGGGCGACACCAAGGCCCTCCCCGCGATTTGGACCGACATGGCGGGCTTCCAGGCCGCCAACAAGGTCGCCGATGCCGCCTACGACAAACTCGCCGTCGCCGCCGGCTCGGGCAATCTCGAGGCGCTGACGGCAGCCTTCGCCGAGACCGGCAAGGCGTGTGGCGCCTGCCACGATAAGTTCCGCGCCAAGGCGAACTAGCCCCAGCCGATATCGGCGCTTTCGAGACGAAGGCGACGGCAATGCCGTCGCTTTTTTCTTTGCCGAAACGGAAGAGGCCGGCCGCTTGGGGAACGGCCGGCCTCCGCAGTGGCCCGTGACTGGTGTGGGAGGTTTGAAGCGAAGCCTTGGGGTGTTGGGAGTCCTCGCTTCGGCGGCTGACTAGGCCGCCGCCACGGGCTGATGAGGAGCGGTAAGCGCCTGCAGAACGATCGCCTGCGCGGTGAAACGCCAGGTTCGCGACGCGTGGACGGGTGACAGGCGAAGCTGTTCGCGCATGTTCATCCAGCTATCGAGACCGAACGCCAGGTCGAGCGAGTCGAGCACGAGATCGTGCGCGCCTGCATCCAGATTGCTGAGCTCGGCCTCGAACCACCCGGCAAGCCGCTCCCGCAGAAGCCGCCTAAGTTGCACGACGCCGGAACCGACCGCCGGCGCCACGCTGCGCACGCGCTCGGCGAAGTGCCATACCGGCAGCCATTCCTCGAAGAGTTGAGCGCGATCGGCGACCAGCAGCTCGATGCGGCTGGCCAACGGCGCTGCGGCATCGATCGGACGGTTCCCGTCGAATGCGCGGCTGACCGCAAGATCGAAGGCAGCCGCATAGAGATCGGCCAGACTCGTGAAATGTTGAAAGAGCGCCCGGCTCGAAACGCCAGCGATGGTGGCGATGGCAGCAGACGTCGGCTCCACATCGCCGGCTTGGATAAGGTCCAGCGTGGCTTGGATCAGCGCCTTGCGGGTTCGCAGGCCACGGACGATGCGGCCATCCTGCGAGCGCGATACGTCGACTGGGAATCCGATAATTTTCATGGGGAAACCAATAGAATAAAAACGACTTTAATGTCCAAACGATAAACAGCTCGCCTCCGGGCTGTAATCTGCAAAAATGCATATCTAGCCCAAGTCGAGGCCTGATTTTGCTGTCTTTTTTTTCTGAGATAGGCATTTTTGGGGGGTCTGACATTGCATCAGGCACGCAGGAGCCCCCCCTTCCCAGCCGGGAGCAGCTCCGACATTTCGCGAGGTCAAAGAGGGGGACGGCAAGGTTCGCGGACCAGAGCCAGAAATACGAAAGGCCGGCCGCTTGGGGAACGACCGGCCTTCCTTAGAAACCCGCCTGGGTGTGGGGTTGTCGAAGCCTTGGGGTGTGTGGGAAGGGGGCTTCAACGAGCGGCTTGGGAGGCCGCCGGCGGGTATGAGAATTTCGGGTCGTTACGGCGCGCTGTAGAAAGCGCAGCCAGCTCTGGGCGAAAATCCTTTCGGATATGAATTGCAGCGACAGTCGAACGTCTTCTATGGCCGCAACCTAACAAATGGAGGGCCACCCCCGTTAGTTGCAAAATTGCATATCTGGATTTGGAGAGATCAACAAAATCCTAGGAAATCCTGCACATTCCGCTCATCAGATAGTCAGGAAAGGGAATGCAGACCGCGCGCGCATTGTCTCCCCTCTTCCGAAAACTCGTTATATTACAATCAATTAGAAAGACACCGTCACCATGAGTGCGCAAAAATCGATGCAATAAGGGGATCACCGAACATCGAACGGGCCGCACTTCGTGTTTCGGCCCCAATTCCATGCTAGACGACGCCGCGTCATGGCAATTCTGGCCGGCATGATCGGCCACAGACACCGGGAGCTTTTCCGTGCGCTTTGTCCGTTCCTACCGCGCTCTTCTTCCCTTGGCCGGCGCCGCCCTGATGCTGGGCGCCCTGGCCCATCCCGCCGCTGCCAACATGGAAGAAGCCGTGAAGGCATTGCAGGCCGGTGATGTCGTCGCGGCCGAGAAGGGGCTGCAGGTCCTGGTCAAGGAACGCGATCCGCGCGCCCAGTTCCTGCTTGGCCTCTACATCTACGGCAACGCCGAATCCAAGCTCTTCGATCTCAGCAAGGCAGCGCCGCTCCTGCTCGACGCATCCGAGCGCGGCTATCTCCCGGCAATGATCCCGCTGGCCGGCGCCTATGCCGAGGGCAAAGGCGTGCCGAAGAGCCTGTTCGAGGCCTACAAGTGGTGCGCCATCGCCGAGAAGTGGAACGTGCCCAATGCCCAGCTCGCCCTCGATCAGGCGGCTCGTGAGCTGAAGCCCGACGAAGTCGAAAAAGCCAAGGCCGCGGCGATGGCTTTCCAGTTCAAGACGAAATGATTGCCGCGCGAGCGGCGCTGATTGCGGCGCTGCTCGTCGCGAGTGCGGCCGCTCATTCTCAACAAGGCGATGCGTCGGACGTCGCGGCACCGTTACGCCCGGCGGTCCTGGCCTATCGCCAGGGCAATGTGGCTGCGGCCGAACAAGCCCTGCGCTCCCTGCGTACGCCCAACGCCGATGCCGATGCCTGGCTCGGCGCCATCCTGATTGAACGCGGCGCCACGGCCGAAGGACTCCGGCTGATCCAGCGCGCGGCGGATGCCGGCTCCAGCGAGGGCCAGCATCGACTGGGCTTGATCTATGCCCAGGGCGAGGCCGGCCAGCCGCGCAACGATGCGCGCGCCGCGGAACTCTTCACCAAGGCAGCCGAACAAGGCCATCGCCGCGCCCAGACCAATCTCGGCCTCCTCTATCTCCGGGGCCAAGGCGTGCCGCGCGACCTCGTGCAGGCGCGAGCCTGGCTCGAGAAGGCAGCCTCCGACGGCGATCCCTATGCGATGTACGCGCTTGGCCGCGCCATGGACGACAGCGCGCCGCCGGTTGCGGCCGACGCGGCCCGCGCGGCCGATCTGTTTCGCCGAGCCGCCGAGAAGGGCCATCCCCTGGCCGCCCTGCGTTACGGTCTTGCTTTGTCCGAAGGTGCCGGCGTCAAGAAGGACCTTCCCGCGTCGCATCGCTGGCTCGTGCAGGCGCAGGAGAATGGCGTCCCGGAAGCCGCACTTGCACTCGGCGACATCGCCGTGCGCATGCCCCTGCAACGCGACAAGGCCGCCAACGACAAGGCGCTGAAGATCGCCATCGCCTGGTACGAGACAGCCGCCAACGGCGGCGTACCGTCGGCGCAGTTCAAGCTCGCCAACGCCTATCTCGGCGGCGTCGGCGTTCCGCGCGATCCGGCCCAGGCGCAGCTCTGGTACACCCGAGCCGCCCAACAGGGCCTCGCCGAAGCGCAGCAGGCGCTGGGCGTCCTGCTGTTGAGTGGTGCGGGCGGCGCTACCGATCCCGCCGAAGGCTACAAGTGGCTGCTGCTCGCCGAACGCAGCGGCCGTCCGGATGCAAGTGCGGCGCGCGAAAAACTCGCCGACAAAGCCTCCGACCGCGATCGCAGGCGCGCGGAAGCACTCGCCCAGGCCTTCAAGCCGACGTCCGAGCTGCCGCGCGACGACGGCCAGCCCCGCCTCATGGCGCCGCGCCGCTAGAGGTTTGCGCCGGTGGAAACGCCGCCCAGCGCCGCGCGATCGACGCGCCCCGAAGTCACCCTCGCCGTTTGCCGCGGCACCTGTCGGCTGCTGCGTCAGGCCGGCTACTCCGTCCTGCTCGAACTGCCGCTGCCCGACGGCCGCCGCGCCGACATCATGGCGATCACCGCCGGCGGCGAACTGACAATCATCGAGGTGAAGTCGTCGATCGAGGACTGGCGTGTCGACCAGAAATGGCCGGACTATCTTGCCTGGTGCGACCAGCTCTTCTTCGCCGTGCCGGTCGACTTCCCGCAGGAGCTGATTGTCCAAGAGGTCGGGTTGATCGTGGCCGACGCCTACGGTGCCGAAATCCTGCGCCGACCGGGACGGCAACCCTTGGCCGCAGCCCGGCGCAAGTCGCTGCTGATCGACTGCGCGCGGCTCGCGTCGGAGCGCCTCGCCCGGCTCAACGATCCGGATTTCGCCGACTTTACCTAGATGCGTTCGCGTCCCGTCCGCGACTGGCCTCCGCCATGCGGATGCGAGCATAGGCCATGACTTCCGTCGGCGGCCCGACGCGCTCGATACGGCCCCCCATCACCAGGGCGACTCGATCGGCGATCGCCAGCGGTGCGAGCCGATGAGTGATCATGATGACCGTGCGGCCCCGCGTGTTGCCCTTGAGCTGGCGCAGGAGCTGTTCCTCAGTGGCCGGATCGAGCGCACTGGTCGCCTCGTCGAGGATCAGGATGCGCGGGTTGCGGATCAACGCGCGCGCGATGCAGAGGAGCTGGCGCTGCCCCGTCGACAGGCCCTGCCCGCGCTCTCCCAGTACGGTGTTGTAGCCCTGTGGCAGACGCTGGATGAACTCGTGCGCGCCGACGAACTTTGCGACCGCCACGACACGCCCCGGATCCTTGTCGACCACGCCCATCGCGATGTTCTCGCGCACCGACCCCGTGAAGAGCTGGACATCCTGCGGCACGGCGCCGATCTGCGCGCGCAGCTGCGCCGGCGATAGGTGGGCAATGTCGGTGCCGTCGACCAGCACACGGCCGTCGGCCGGCTGCACAAGTCCCTGGATCAGATTGGCGATCGTGCTCTTGCCCGATCCGGACGGTCCGACGATGCCCAGAATCTCGCCGGCGACGATGCTGAGATCGGCTTCACGCAAGACGGGCGGGGCGCGTTCATCGGCACGATAGGTCACGCGGTCGAGGGCAATGTCGCCAGCCAGGGCGGGCATGGGAGCAAACTCTCCTGGGGAGCTCTCCACCGGCTCGTTCATCAATTCGTCGACGCGCTTGAACGCAGCCCCCACAGCCTGGAGTTGGTGCCAGGCGCCGACCAGTTGCCGCATCGGCTGCAATGCGCGCGTCGCCAGCATGTTGGCCGCGATCAGGCCGCCGATCGTCAACTGATGGTCGGCGACCTCGCCGATGCCGATCACGACGATGATGAGCGACGCCACGAGCTGCAGGGTTCCCGAGGCGCTGGCGGCGATGTTGGCAAGGTTGTTTGCGCGCAGGCTGGTATGGGCCGATTGCTCGACCCGCGCCTGCCAGCGCTTCTCGACCTCGGCTTCGAGGCCCAACGCCTTGATGGTGGCGGCATTGGCGACCGTTTCCGTCAGCGTGGAGCTCTTGGCCGCCAGCGCCTGGAAGCTCTCATCCGCCAGCCGGCGCTGCGCACGGTGCATGGCAAGCGACACGCCGATCAGCACGGGAATGGCGAGCGCGGCGACCAGGCCCAGAATCGTGCTGATGGCGAAGGTGGCGATCAGGAACAGCGCAACGAACAACAGATCTATCGCCAGCACCGGCATCTGGCCGGTGAGGAAAGAACGCAGCACGTCGAGCTGGCGCAGCCGCTCGGCGATGACACCCGATGGCGTGCGCTCGAAATGCCGGTAAGGCAGGGCCACGAGGTGATGCAGTACCTCCGCGCTCATCAGCGCGTCGAGACGAGCGCCGGTCCGGGCCGACAACCAGCCGCGCGACACGCGCAGGCCGAAATCCGCAGCGTAAGCCACCAGCATGCCGATGCAGAGAACGGTCATGACCGACGACAGACCGCCCGGCGGATGCTGGCCGATCACCGTGTTGACCGCCAGCATCATGAAGAGCGGCGTCAGGAGGCCCAGCACGTTGATGAGGAACGAGGCCGCCGCGAGTCTCAGCACGACAGGCCGCACGCGCGTCCAGAACGGTGCGTACCATTGCTCAGATGCCTGATGCAGAACGGGCTCGCGTAGCACAAGAGCACGCGAGCCGAGCGCCATCACGGCCTCGTCGCCGAGGTGCCAGGCACGTCCTTCGACGACATCGAGGACAGTCCAGCGATGGGCCCGCCCGGAGACGACCACATGCACCGTCCGATCGGGCGCCAACAACGCGAAGGGTAACGGCAGTTCATCGAGCGCGGCTGTATTGAGCTCGATGGCCTCGGCAACTAAACCAAGCCGCTTGCCGGCCGTCAGAAAGGCCGTTTCATCGAGGCCCGAGGCCGGCACCACGGCTAGGCGGCGCACATCGGCTTCGCTCACCGGCCGGCCGATCTGCTGGGTGATGTACAGCAGAGCCCTCATGAGCGAATCGACGGGGGGACGGCTCGCGCTGTCCCACAAGGACTGCTGGAAGCCGCCATTCTCGAGCGGAGCCATCTCGGAAGCCTACCCGGAAAGCCCTTGCGACTCAATTTAGTGCAGGCGAATCCTCAAGCAAAAGGCGCGCGAGCTGGGGCCCGCGCGCCTTTCAATGAAAATGCCTGCCGCGTTAGCGGGCGCCGAAAGCGCGCTTCAGCTCGGGCACCAGATCGGTGCGCTCCCAGGAGAAGCCGCCATCCCTCTCCGGCTTGCGCCCGAAATGGCCGTAGGCCGCGGTGCGCCGGTAGATCGGCTTGTTGAGTTCGAGAGAACGGCGGATGTTGGTCGGCCGCAGCGGGAAGAGATCCGAGAGGACCTTCTCGAGCTTACGCTCGTCGACCTTGCCGGTGCCCTGTGTGTCGACATAGAGCGACATCGGATCGGCGACGCCGATCGCATAGGCTACCTGAATCAGGCAGCGGTCAGCCAAGCCTGCAGCAACGACGTTCTTGGCGAGATAGCGCGCTGCATAGGCGGCCGAACGATCGACCTTGGTCGGGTCCTTGCCCGAGAAGGCACCGCCGCC
Source organism: Reyranella massiliensis 521 (assembly GCF_000312425.1). Lineage (GTDB taxonomy): Bacteria > Pseudomonadota > Alphaproteobacteria > Reyranellales > Reyranellaceae > Reyranella > Reyranella massiliensis. The sequence continues at coordinate 4,464,873 of NZ_HE997181.1, forward strand.
GTGCGGGGCGTAGCCGCCGTAGGTGTCGACGATGATCTTGCGGCCCGTGAGCCCGCAATCGCCATCGGGACCGCCGACGACGAAGTTACCCGTCGGATTGACGAAGAAATCGGCCGCCTTCTTGGGCATCCAGCCTTTGGGCAGCGACTTCTCGACATGCTTGGCGATCATCTCGCGAATCATGCCGGAGTTGTACTTCTTGCCCTTCTTGTTGGCTTCGCGGTGCTGCGTGGAAACCACGACCTTGGTGGCACCGACGGCCTTGCCGTCGATATAGCGCACCGTCACCTGGCTCTTGGCATCGGGCTGCAGGTCGGGCAGCTCGCCGGAGCGACGCGCCTTGCTCAGCACTTCGAGAATCTTGTGCGAGAAGTAGATCGGGGCCGGCATGAACGAGCCCTTCTCGTATTCCTCGCTGTCGCGGCAAGCGAAGCCGAACATCAGGCCCTGATCGCCCGCGCCTTCCTGGTCGCCGAGGTTGCCGCCCTTCTTCTTGGCATCGACGCCCATGGCGATGTCCGGCGACTGGCCATGCAGGAGCACCTCGATGTCGGCGCCATGGAAGGAGAAGCCGTCCTGATCGTAGCCGATGTCGCGCACCACCTCGCGGGCGATCTCGGAGATGGCTTCGCGGTTCACGATGGTGTGCTTGCCATACTTCTTCATGTACGGCTCGGAAGCGCGGCCTTCGCCGGCGATCACGATCTTGTTGGTCGTCGCCAGCGTCTCGCAGCCCAGGCGGGTGTTGGCGTGGCTGTCATCGGCATGGCCGAGCTTCACGTCGTTGGCGATGAACGCATCGAGGATCGCGTCCGAGATCTGGTCGCAGACCTTGTCCGGATGACCTTCGGAAACCGATTCGCTGGTGAAAATATAGTCTTTGAGCGCCACTTTAAGCCCTCCACGGTTGTCGCTGGACTCCCGGGCAGGGCGGAAAGACCGCCATCGTCCGGCTTAGCCTTTATTTGCGCGGTGGCAAGTCGTCCAAATCCGTCCGCGGCGACTTCGACCATCGAAGCCGCGCCGTTAAGAACTCCAACTGACAGGAGAAATCAAGAGGGTCGGACACCTCAGGCGGTGGCCTTTCGGCGACTAGTCCTTGCTGCGACCCTTACGGCCACCGAGAACTTCGGCGTGGCTGGCGGCTCCGATCGCCTTCACCATCTCGAAGATGCGCTTGCGCACGCGGCCTTCGCGAATCTTGTAGTAGGCGCGAACCAACTCCAGCGTCTCGCGCTTGATCAACGGATCCTTCTCCTGTTCGAAGGGCGTGGCCGCCTCGCCGAAGCCGCTCTTGCGACCGCGGCCCGACATCGGCCGGCCGGCCAAAGCGTTCGACGGCATTTCATCGAAGAAATAGGAGACAGGAACATCCAGCACCTTCGCGAATTCGAAGAGCCGGCTCGAGCCAATGCGGTTGGAGCCGCGCTCGTACTTCTGAATCTGCTGAAAGGTAAGTCCGACCGCCGTCCCGAGCTTTTCCTGGCTCATGCCAAGGAGAGTGCGTCGTTGGCGCATACGCGCTCCGACGTGAACGTCAACGGGATGCGATCTCGCCATGGGGTCCCCATCTTTCCGAATACAATCACGAGGTAAAACGCCGCTTCGGCACAAAAGTGCCGACCGGGAGTGCCGACCGGGCGCTGTTACACCGTCCTAATCTCTTATGTGCATAAATGCATATCTACGCGAGCAGGCCGCATATCACTTTACCTCCTTCCGAGTACAATGCAAGCCGAACCTTGTTCGTTAAACGTCTGAATTCCTATGCATTTTCAGCGTCACCGAAACGAGATGAGACAATCAGCAAAATCGTAACGACTGCAAAAAGCCCGAGCAGAACCCAGTCGCCCCACCGTCCATAAGGTGTGATAGCGCGGGCCATGGGCAGTGGGTGATCGATGATCCCTTCCTGCTGCATATCGAGCGAAGCAAGCACTCGGCCATAAGCATCTATTATGGCCGATACGCCGGTGTTGGCGGCGCGGATCATCGGCAGCCCCTCTTCGATCGATCGCATGCGGGCACTGGCGAGGTGCTGGTACGGCCCGCTTGAGAGGCCAAACCAGGCGTCGTTGGTGACGTTCAGCAGCCAGCGCGGCCGCGCGCCAGGGCCGGTGACGGCGGCAGGAAAGATGACCTCGTAGCAGATCACCGGCGACACCGATGGCAGGCCCGGCAAATCCATCGTCATCCGCGCCTCGCCTTCCTCGAACGAGCCGCGACCGATGAAGCCGGCGATCGGCGCGAGCTGGCGGTGAAAGGGGATATATTCTCCGAGCGGAACGAGATGAACCTTGTCGTAGTGAGCGACGATCGCGCCCGCAGGATCAATGACCAGCAACGAGTTCCAGACGCCATCGCCCCGCACGCCGGTACCGCGCGCAGCGCCGGTCAGCAGGTAGCCGCCCGACGGGGCTGCCGTGCCCATCACCTTCAGTGCCGGTGAACCCGGTTCGACGATGAACGGCGGTGCGGTTTCCGGCCAGACTACGGCGCTCAGCCGGTCGAAACCCTCGCGCCGGCTCATCTCCACAAGCTTGGCCAAATGCCGCACCCGATTCTCCGGGATCCACTTTTCCGCCTGAGGCGTATTGGGCTGTACGATGCGCACCAGAGGACCTTCGGCGGCGTTCACCGGCGCCATTGCCAACTGTCCGCCGAAGCCTGCACCGCCGACCAGCACCAAGGCTGCGACCGATGCCCGCCAACCTGCTGCCGGCGCGGCAAGCACGAGGAAGCTCAGCAGGCCAAGACCGTAGACGCCGAACAGCGACGCGCTCTGAAGCAACGGCGTGGCGAAAGCCCAGACATGACCGAGCGGATTCCACGGATAGCCGGTGAAGACATGCCCGCGCAGCCATTCCGCAGCCGTCCAGGCGAGGGCCAACAGCAGCAGCCGGCAATGACGCCCACCGAGCCGCGGCCAGCGCAACGCAGCCCACTTTGCCGCCATGCCTGCGAGCCCGGGAAAGAACCCCAGAATCGCGGCCAGCCCGATCACGATGGGAGGCCCGGCAAAGGCAAAATCCGCGGGCGGCACGAAGAAGGCGTCGAGGATCCAGTAGGAGCCGACCGCAAAGTGGCCGAGGCCCCAGGCCCATCCCCGCCAAAGCGCACTTCTGGGCCCTGGCGCCGCATCCCACTGCCAGACGAACACGACCACCCCCAGCACGGCCAGGGGCAGCCACTGCAACGGCGGCATGGCGAGCGCAGCCAAAGCGCCGGCGACAAAGGCGACGCCTGCGGCGCGCCAGCCTGTAAGGTTCTTCACGATGGAGCTGTGGTCAGGCGACCGGCGCCGACTGGGTCGGCGGCCGGACTCGCAGGCGGCGAATGCGCCTGGGATCGACGTCGAGAATTTCGAACTCCACACCGGAGGGATGACGCACGACCTCACCGCGTTCGGGAATGCGCCCGAGCAGCGAGAAGATCAGGCCGCCGACCGTATCGATTTCGCGCCGCTCGTCGTCGGACAGGACGCGGCCGATCTCCTCCTCGAGCAGCTCGATAGGCGTGCGGCCGTTGACGTCGATCGTGCCATCGACGCGACGCGCGACCGTCGGTGTCTGCGCGACGTCGTGTTCGTCCTCGATCTCGCCCACGATCTCCTCGACCAGATCCTCGATGGTGAGAAGCCCGTCGGTGCCGCCGAACTCGTCGACCACCAGCGCCATGTGCGTACGCGAGCGGCGCATGTCGAGCAGCATGTCGAGCACCGGCAGGGTCGGCGCCACGAAGACGACGCGGCGAAGTATGTCGCGCAGATTGAACTTCTTGGCCGTGCCCCAGTAGGCCAGCACGTCCTTGATGTGGATCATGCCGATCACGTCGTCGAGCGACTCGCGATAGATCGGGTAGCGCGAATGCGCCTCGGCTTGGATCAGCCGCACGACTTCGTCGAGCGGCGTGTCGGCGGCGATGGCGGAAATATCGACCCGCGGCACCATCACGTCGGCCACGGTCTTGTCGCGCAGCTTCAGGATGTTGGCGAGGAGGACGCGCTGGTCTTCGCTGATCGGCGTATCGCTCTCGGGCGTTTCCTCGATCAGCTCTTCGATGGCTTCGCGGACGGCTTCATTCTTTTCGCGCCGCCTGAGGCGACGCAGGATTGCACGCAGCAACCCGCCATTGGAGGGCGCCTCGGGGATCGATGATGAGGTCGAAACCGCGGGCTCGCCTGTAGACGCCGGGCCATGTAAGCCCGGCCGTGTACTGTGCGCTGTGGAGTCCGGCATGATCGCTAAGATAGGCTATCGCTCCCGCGTTGCAATCATGGAAGTTCCTGATGCGTTCCTGCAATTTGCCTTCCGGCTCGGCAATTCCGGTTTTCGGCCTCGGCACCTGGCGCATGGGCGAGAATGGCAAGCGGCGTGCCGTGGAGCTTGATGCGCTGAAGTATGGCCTCGATCTCGGCTATCCGATGATCGACACGGCGGAGATGTACGGCGAAGGTGGTGCCGAGGAAATCGTCGGCGACGCGCTCTCTGGCCGCACCTCGCGACCGTACATCGTAAGCAAGGTCTATCCGCACAACGCGACGCGCAGCGGCACGATCGCCGCCTGCGAACGCAGCCTGAAACGGATGCGGATCGACCGAATCGATCTCTACCTGCTGCACTGGCGCGGCGGCGCACGCATCGAGGAGACTTTCGAGGCGTTTCATCGCCTGCGCGACGCCGGCAAGATCGCTGACTTCGGCGTCAGCAATTTCGACGTAGACGACATGGAAGATGCTGCCCGTCTCGACAAGGGCCTGAACGGCAGCAACCAGGTGCTCTACTGCCTGTCGCGCCGCGGGCCCGAGTTCGACCTGCTGCCGTGGATGCGCAAGCGTTCGATTCCGCTGATGGCCTATTCCCCGCTCGACCAAGGCGGACTGCTGCGCAAGGCGTCACTCCAGAAGCTGGCCGACGAAGTGGGCTGCACACCGGCGCAGCTTGCGCTTGCCTGGCTGCTCGCCCAGCCCGGCGTCGTCACCATTCCGAAATCGGCAAGCCGCGACCGCGTGAAGGAGAATTTCGGCGCCCTCGACGTCAAGCTCTCGCCGCAGCTCCTCGCGGAGCTGGATCGCGCCTTTCCGCCGCCCAAGGGCAAGCAGCCTCTCGAAATGCTCTGACGCTCAGCGTTCGAGGTAAGGATCGGCGATCCCAAGCTTCGCCAGCACGCGACGCTCCAGCGCTTCCATGCGTTCGGCATCGGCATCGCCGGTCTCATGATCGTAGCCCAGCAGATGCAGAACGCCATGCACGACCAGATGCGTATAGTGGTCGGCCGGCGACTTGCGCTGCTCGCGCGCCTCGCGCCACACGGTCTGCCGCGCCAGCACGATGTCGCCCAGGAAGTCGCGCTCGCCCGACGGATAGGAAAGCACGTTGGTCGGCTTGTCTTTCTTGCGGTCGCGCGCATTCAATTTGCGCACCGCCTTGTCGTCGGCGAGGGCAACATTCAGCGAGCGACGGCCACGGTGCCGCGTTCCGGCAAAAGCCGCACGTGCCGCGCGCCGTGCCAACCTCGCGGCATCGGGCAGTGCCTTCACCCAGCCGTGGTCGAGCTCGACCACGGTGCAGGCGAGGGACGGCTCAGCCTTTGGTTTTCTTGTCGCGCGCGTCATAGGCCTCGACGATGCGGGTCACGAGGTCGTGGCGCACGACGTCCTTGGAGGTGAGTCGCACGAAGCGCACGCCATCGACGTCCTTCAACGTATCGATCGCATCGTTGAGACCCGACTTCTGCCCGCCCGGCAGGTCGGTCTGGCTGGGGTCGCCGGTGATCACCATGCGCGAGCCCTCGCCGAGACGCGTCAGGAACATGCGCATCTGCATCGGCGTGGTGTTCTGCGCTTCGTCGAGGATGACGTAGCAATGCGCGAGCGTGCGGCCGCGCATGAAGGCCAGCGGCGCGATCTCGATCTCGCCGGACTCCATGCGGTGAGCGATCTGCTCCGCCGGGATCATGTCGTGCAACGCGTCGTAGAGCGGCCGGAGGTAGGGATCGATCTTTTCCTTCATGTCGCCGGGCAGGAAACCCAGCCGTTCGCCGGCTTCGACAGCCGGCCGCGACAGAACGATGCGTTCGACCTTTCCGGCCAGCAGCAGCGACACGCCCATCGCCACCGCAAGATAGGTCTTTCCCGAACCGGCCGGTCCCAGTGCAAAGACCATGTCGCGCTCGCGCAGGGCGGCGAGGTAGGTGCGCTGGCCGGGCGAGCGCGCCTGCACGGTACGGCGGCGCGTACGGATACCTTCGCCGTCGCCCCCTTCAATGCCGGTACGGGCAAAGCGCACGGCGGCATCGACGTCGGCAGACTCGATGGACAGGCCACGCTTCAGCCGCTCGTAGAGGCCGGCGATCGCCTTCTGCGCCACGGACGCATCGTCGGGAGTGCCGGCAATGGCGAGCTGGTTGCCGCGGGCGCTGAGCTGCGCGTTCGTGAGCTGCTCGATGCGTACAAGATTGCGGTCGTGATTGCCGTAGAGTACGGCCAGCAGCGCATTGTCGTCGAAGGTCATGCGGCGCACGTCGGCCGCGCGGGCGGGAGCGTTCGTCGATGGATCGCTCACGCGGCCACCCCGTAGGAGCCGGTCACGATCTCGCCGGCCAGGCTGTTGGGATGCCCTTCGATCAAACGCACATCGACGACATGGCCGATCAGGCGGGGGTTGCCCTCGGCATAGACCGATTGCAGCCACGGCGTCTTGCCGATGATCTGGCCGGGCTTGCGGCCGCTCTCGGCGAACAGCACCGGCACCGTGGCACCGACCTTCGAGGCATTGAACTCCCGCGCCTGACGGCCGAGCAGGGCCTGGAGAGCGGCGAGCCGCGCGGACTTCACGCTTTCGGGCACCTGATCCTGCAGAGTGGCGCCCGGCGTGCCGGGGCGGCGGCTGTACTTGAAGGAGAAGGCCGACGCGAAACCCACCTGGTCGATCAAGCGCATCGTATCGTCGAAATCGGCATCGCTTTCACCCGGGAAGCCGACGATGAAATCCGACGAGAGGGCAAGATCGGGCCGCACGCTGCGCAGGCGGTCGACAATATCCAGAAAGAGTGCGCGCCCGTGGCGGCGGTTCATCGCCTCGAGGATGCGATCGGAACCCGACTGCACCGGCAGGTGCAGGTAGGGCATGAGCTGAGGCACTTCACCGTGCGCCCGGATGAGATCGTCATCCATGTCGCGCGGATGCGAGGTCGTGTAGCGCAACCTCGCCACCCCCTCGATCTCGGCCAGCTCGCGGATCAGTCGCGCCAGCGACCAGGTCGCCCCATCGGGTGCTTCGCCGTGATAGGCATTGACGTTCTGGCCGAGCAGCGTGAGTTCGATGGCGCCCGCCGCGACCAGCTGCCTGGCTTCGGCAAGCACGGCCGAGACAGGCCGCGAATATTCGGCCCCGCGTGTATAGGGCACCACGCAGAAGGTGCAGAACTTGTCGCACCCTTCCTGGATCGACAGGAAGGCGGAACCGGCCCGCACACCCTGCGGCGACGGCAGGTGGTCGAACTTGCTCTCGGCCGGAAACTCGGTGTCGAGCACTCCCGCGCCCGGCAGACGCTTGCCCGCGCGCAGGATCGCCAACTTGCGTTCGGCCTCGGCCAACAGCTCGGGCAGGCGATGGTAAGCCTGCGGACCGACCACGATGTCGACGGCGGGCTGGCGCCTGGCGATTTCCTCGCCCTCGGCCTGAGCCACGCAGCCGGCGACGGCGATGGTGAGGTCGCCCCCCGCGGCGCGGCGCTCGGCCTTGGTGTCACGCAGCCGGCCCAGTTCCGAGTAGACCTTCTCGGAAGCATGTTCGCGGATGTGGCAGGTGTTCAGCACGACGAGATCGGCCTGCTCCGGCGTATCCGCGAGCGCATAGCCGAGCGGCCGCAGGACATCGGCCATGCGGTCGGAATCGTACACGTTCATCTGACACCCGTAGGTGCGGATAAACACGCGCTTGCGCTGACACTGGCCTTCGGAGCCTGCGCGGACGTCTTTCATCGGTCTCCGTTGCTGGAACGGCGCGGTTCTAACACCACCGCCCCTCAGGGTCGAGGGGCGGCCGCCGCCGGATCGAGGGACGGCAGATCCAGGGATGGCAGCAGGTCCGGCCGGCCGGAATTTGCCGCCTGGACGCCGGCGGACACCTGCTGGAAGCAATATTCGGCAAGCTTCTTGCGGTCGCCGAGCCTGTCTATGTCGACGGGCGGGAAAAAGGTCACGACCGCCTCGGTTTCTCCGAGGCAGACCATCTGCCAGAGGTGCGGCACCAGGTCGAGGTCGCCAAACCAGGCGAAGAGCGGCCGCCAGTAGCGGCCAAGCGGAATGCCGTCCAGGCGCGTGTAGGAAATCGCCACGGGCTGCACGACGATCGGCTTGTCGTCGCGGCGGAGCTGGGCCACCGCGAAGAGCGCACTACGGAAAGGCAGGACGCGCGTGCCGTCGCTGCTGGTCCCTTCAGGAAACAGCATGAGATTGTCGCCGGTATCCAGGCGCTTCAGCATCTCGTCGCGGCTGTTGCTGGTCTTGCTGGAACGCCGGTCCACGAAGATCGTGCGCTGCGCCTTGGCCAGCGTGCTGAAGAAGGGCCAGGTCGCGACTTCCGCCTTGGCGACGAAGCAGCCGGGAATACGGCCACCCAGAACTTCGATGTCGAGATAGGAAACGTGATTGCAGACGAAGAGTGTCGGCATCACGGTCGAGCGCTGACCGTTTACCTTCACCTTGATGCCGAGAAGTACGCAGACCATGCGGTGATAGAGCACCGGCAGCCAGCGTACGACCGGCCTTATGCGCAACGCGAGCGCGACCAAATGAAACGGCAATGCGACGATGGTGAGCAGGAGATAGCTCACGAGCCGGAACACGCCTCGCAAAGGGGAACCAATCCACATCGCAGCGAGCGGTGCGTCAGTTGTGCTGGTCACGCATCCCGCGTTCGTAGTGGCGGATGTATTTCTCCGTCACCAGCTCGGTCTTCACGATGATGAAGACGTCGGTGCTGTTGAATTCGTGGTCGATCACCGCGCCATCGCCGACGAAACCACCGAGCCGCAGGTAACCCTTGATGAGCGGCGGGACCCGCGCCATTGCCTTGCGCGGATCGTAGGAGCCGGGCTCCAGCATATTCATGTTGATATAGCGGCTGTCGACGGCGCGCACGCGGACCTCCGGCGGCGCCAGATGATGGTGATACAGGTAGCTCAACGCCATAGCATGCTGGGTCGGATCGGTTCCCGGCAGGCTGGCGCAGCCGAACATCACCTGGATGTTATAGTGATAGGCGTAAAGGGCGATGCCCCGCCACAGCATCTGCATGGTCGCCGTGTTGCGCGCGTCCTTGGCGATGCACGAGCGACCGAGCTCCAGAACCTCGCCCGGATAGTCGACCATCGGGCGAATGTCGTACTCCGACGCGGAATAGAAAGTACCGATTTGCGCGGCGGCGGAACGGCGGATCAGGCGGTAGGTGCCGACGATTCCCTCAGGCCCCTCGCCGCGACGGCGATCGAGCACCAGCAGGTGATCGCAAGCGATGTCGAACTTGTCGAAGTCGCGCTGTCTCGACGCCATCTCCGGCGTCGGCCGCGCCGCCATCTCCTCGTAGAAAATGCGATAGCGCAGCGCCTGCGCTGCATCGATTTCAGCAGCGCTCTGCGCCAAGCGGACTTCAAAGTCGCCAGCGACGACCTTTACTATCTCCGCATTGGAGACAGGCGGGCCGAGAAGCTCGGCTTCACTGTCAACGCGGTCAATGCGCATGTGTCATCCGCAAGGGAGCCGCCCCGATCATGAGCCCATTATCGAGGTGTCGCGGGCTCCGTCCACTCATTTTTGGCGGTCGGACTTGCTGTCCAGCGGGACGCCGTAAAGCTCGAGGCGGTGGCCGACCAAACGATAGCCTGCCTTTTCGGCGATCTTGCGCTGCAGCTCCTCGATCTCGTCATTGTGGAATTCCACGACCTTGCCGCTCTGGATGTCGATCAGATGGTCGTGGTGCTCGTCCGGTGTTTCTTCATAGCGCGCGCGACCGTCGCCGAAATCATGCTTGGCAAGAATGCCCGCTTCCTCGAAGAGCCGCACCGTCCGGTAGACCGTGGCGATCGAAATGTTGGGATCGATCGCCGTCGCCCGACGGTGCACTGCCTCCACATCGGGGTGATCCGATGATTCCGACAACACGCGCGCGATGATGCGGCGCTGGTCGGTCATCTTCAAGCCGCGCTCCGCGCAGAGAACTTCGAGTTTGGATTTCCGGTCAGACATGACGATCTACCCTACACTGACCTGAGTTCGCGGTATAGTTGGGGACATGTCCGACAAGCCCGTACAGGCAGACCATGACATCGACATTACCGGCGAGGTCTGCCCCATGACCTTCGTGCGCACCAAACTGCGCCTGGAACGCCTGAAATCCGGCGAAACCCTGAACGTCCGGCTGCGCGGCGAAGAGCCGTTGCGCAACGTTCCCCGCGCTGCGCGCGACGAAGGCCATACAATCCTCGGGATCGTGGCCGAAGGTGACGTCCATATCGTGACGATCCGGCGCCTTTGATCATTTGAGAGTGAGTCGCATGACAACGGCATCGGCCGGCGGACCGGCGGCACGCGCGTAATAGCCCTTGCGATGGCCAACGGCGACGAAGCCCACGGAATCGTAAAGGGCCCGTGCTGCCGGATTATCCATGCCGACCTCAAGGAATAGGGTTCGGGCACCCGCAAGCCGCACCTTGTCGATCACGGCCTCGAGCAACCGGCGGCCTGCCCCCTGACGGCGATGGCGTGGGTCTACGGCTACGGTCAGCAACTCTGCCTCATCGGCGGCAATCCGGCAGATTGCCATGCCGACATCGCCACTCTTCGCCGCGAGCAGGAATCCGGCCGTTCCCGGCGAGGCGAGAAGGCCGGCAATGTCCTGGCGCGTCCAGCCGCGCTCTCCCATCGGTTCGAACGCCTCGCGATGGAGGCGGGCGGCACGATCGAGATCGAGAGCCCCTAAAGGCCGCTGGACCGGCTCGTCGTCGTTCATTCGACCGTGCGGCGGGCGCCGTCGGGCAAGGTGATGTTGACTCCTCGCAGATAGAGAGGTCGCGGCATGCCTTCCTGGCTATTTCTTACGCGCCATGCCTCGACACCCTCGTGCAAGGCCAGACGAGCCAGCACGACGGGATCCGGGGCAGCGTCTTCCCCGATTGCATCGGTGCCGTTCGCCGTGAGGGCGGCGACCAGTGGGGCCACGTCGCAGCCGACGATCGTGCAGGCGCGGCCGGAGAGGCGGGCGACCAGATCCGCCGTCGACGTCGCGAAGGGCAACGCCTCGCCCTCTCCGAGGGCACAGAACCAATCTCCGAGATGCGTATCCACCGCTGCGACCGCCAGCCGTCCAGCCGACGGAGCCTGGGCGAGCAGAACCGATGTCGTGGGCACGCCCGCCAGCGGAACACCAAGCCCGACGGCAAGACCGCGCGCAGCCGCGAGGCCCACCCTCACACCCGTAAAGCTGCCAGGCCCTGTCGTCACAGCAATCAGGTCGATTTCCTGCCGCGCGACGCCGGCACGCTCCAGAATTTCGCCGATTGCCGGCAGAAGCCGTGCCGCCTGGTCGCGGCCCTCCTCGCGTGCCGCGGCCACGCCGACTCCGTCGCGCACGATCGCCACGCTCTGGCCGCTGACGGCGCAATCGAAAGCAAGGACGGTGCTGGCGCCGCCCCGAGCGGCTGGGCAATCTGGGGTCATGAAACTCGACTTGGTTGCGATCGCCCCGCCCGACTTCGATGTCGACGTGACACTGGCCTATGCGACGGATGCAAATCTAACGGGACGTCCGGTCTACCGGAATGCCGAATGCTGGCTGCATCGGGAAGCTGCCGAGAAGCTTGCCACGGCAGTTGCGTTGGCCCGCGCCCTGGGACTTCGGCTGCGCATTTTCGACGCGCTGAGGCCGACAGAGGCGCAATGGGCCCTGTGGAATGCCCGTCCCGATCCGGAATTCCTGGCCGATCCGCGCCGCGGCTCGCCTCATTCACGCGGCGTCGCCGTCGATCTCACCCTGCTCGATGCGGAGGGCAAGGAACTCGACATGGGCACCGCCTTCGACGCCTTCACGCCGCTCTCGCACCATGCACGCACCGACGTGCCGGTCGAAGCGCAGCGCAACCGTCTCCTGCTGATGGGTCTCATGACCTCGGCAGGATGGGATTTCTACCGCAATGAATGGTGGCACTATCAGCTCTTCGATGCGCGACGGTATCCCCTGGTCAGCGATGCCGACCTGCCGCGACCGATGATGTGATGCGCCCGCGCTCGGCCTAGAAGCTCGACAGCTTCGCCCGGTCGAAGTCGCTGAGTTCGTTCTCGCGCATGATCTGGCGCACGAACTGCACGTAGCCCTGACCGCGCTCGGAGTAACGCAGCAAGGTGCCGATCAGGCGAAAGCCGTCCGGATGCTCGGCACGCTCGCGCATGGCCGCGCGTTCGGCGCGGAAGCTAGCATAGGCCGGATGCGTATTGAGATTGATGACATAGGCATCGGTTGCCTCGCCGACATCGGCGAACGGCTGAGGCATGCCTGCCCCCGGCTTCCACGGAACATCGACGCTGTGACGGCCGTTGACCTGGATCTGGCCGTACAGCGCGTTGCCGTTGCGAGCGGCAAAGGAGGTGCCCCAGCCCGATTCGACGCCGGCCTGCGCGATTGCCATCGACGGCGGCACGATGTCGACGCGGCGCACCAGCTCGTCGATCCTGTCGATCGTCGTATCGTAACGGTCGGCCAGGTCGTCGAGCCAGATGCGCTCAATGGCAGTCAGCATGCGCGGGTCGCTGGCGAGCTTGTTGCGCAGGTAGAGGAGTTGCTCGCGGTCGGCGAGCACACGCTGATTGGCTTCGAGGATGACCGGCAGCAACGCCGTGATGAACAGCATCTTGCGCTCGACACCGTCCTTAGCGCTGAGGTCGCCTGGAACACGGTCCACCTTGAGCGGCGGCACAGGCTCGCCCTGGCGAATGTCCGTCAACGTATAGGCGACGTCGCGGAAGAAGCCGGCCAGCTCGTCGGCCGAGCGCGGGCTGATCGCACGGACCTGAACCTGCCGGCGAACGGCGTTGCCGGGCGCCGCAAAGCGGCCGTGGCCGCCGGAGGTGCCGATCGCGGAATCACGCGGGGAGCGCGCCGTCGTCTCATCGGCTTCGCTTATTTCATGGCGCACGAACATCAGCGAACCCGGCTCGGCATTCACGGCCAGAAACGCCGGCTCGCCGAGAGGCTGCGCATGTGCAGAATTCACGGTCACAAAGGAGAGGTAAGACGCCACATCGATCGACGGAGCGGGTTCGTAGAAACCCACGCCTGCCGTAAACATCGCCGCCCAAGCGGCAGGAAAAGCATATTTGCGCCCGCATTGCAGTGCAGGCCGAACAGTCAATCGCATTGCCACACTCTTCGTTTCGTTTTCGAACGAACGACAGATCGCGCGGCCGCCCACCCGGCCGCGAACCCCTCCTACGCTTACGCTTAGATTGGAAGGCGACCCGCTACTGGGCCGCCTGCACTTCCACAACTTCTGGCACGTAGTGCTTCAGAAGATTCTCGATCCCCATCTTCAGCGTGGCCGTCGAGCTCGGGCAGCCCGAGCAGGAACCCTGCATGTGCAGGTAGACAATGCCATCGCGGAAGTCGTGAAAGACGATATCGCCGCCATCCTGAGCCACGGCGGGCCGGACGCGGGTATCGAGCAGCTCCTTGATCTGGGCGACGACTTCGTCGTCGTCAGCGGAGATGGACTCTGCCCGTTCTTCGGCGATCACCGGATCGCCCGAAGTGTAATGCTCCATGATGCCGCCGAGGATCGACGGCTTGAGAATCTGCCAGTCCTGGTCGGCCGTCTTGGTGACGGTCACGAAATCGGAACCGAAAAATACGCGCTCGACGCCTTCCACCGCGAACAACCGCTTGGCGAGCGGCGACGGCGCAGCAGCGTCGGCATTGGCAAAGTCTGCCGTACCCTTCTCCATGACCACCCGGCCCGGGAGAAACTTCAGGGTCGACGGGTTTGGCGTCTGCTCGGTCTGGATGAACAAACCTACCTCCGTATCGAGCGCTCGCGGGGATCCGCTTCGCGTCGCTCTGGCTGGGAGCAGGACGTCTCCGCTCCCCATTCGATGTCGTTGGACGTAGGAACCGCCAACAAGTCGATCAAGACGATTCTTCGAAACAATTGTATAAATATTATGGAATATACACTTATTATTAATATTTAACAATTACTTAGACGTTTTAAATCTGGATGCAACCATAAGCCGCCAAACGAATACAAAAGCGAGCGAGGCGCAGATCGCCGCAGATTTCGCAGCCAAACATGACGCATGAGTCATGAATGCATCAAGAAATGGCGTCGATCTCCGCTTCGGTGAGCGCACCGGGAACGATGGTGAGCGGGATGCGGAGCTGCCCGCCGAGCTTGCCGGTGAACGCGGTGACGAGCGGTCCCGGACCTTCGACGCCGGAAGCGCTGCCCAGCACCAGGACGGAGATCGACTTGTCCTCGGCCAAAAGTTTAGCGAGCTCGTCGCGGCTCTTGCCTTCGCGGATGTAGATCGACGGCGGCTGCCCGGTGAGCGAGACGGCGATATCGGCATGCTTCGCCACCACGAGTTCGGCCTGCTGACGCGCTTCCTCGCGCATCAGTTCGACCACGGCTCCCCACTGTTGGGCCTCCGGCGGATCCATGACGTAAAGCATGGCGACGCGGCCACCCGTGCGCTTGGCGCGACGGCAGGCGTAGCGCAGCGCATTGCGCATTTCCGGGCTTTCGTCGACGACGACGAGGAAGACGCGCTCGTCGGTCCTGGCCTGCACGCTCATGATCCGCTTCCCCCTAGTTAAGACGTCGTACGATCAGAGGCGCCGCACGATGGCCCCGCCGATCCATCCGGCGAGCAGCGCCATCAGAATCGCGCCGAGACCGTAGAGCGGCCCCTCGTGGGCCGACCAGCCGGCAAGCTGGGCGCTGAAGCCGACCTTGCCCACCGGCAAGGGTCGCGACACGGCGGCCACGATCTTGCCCTCGCGCAGCAGATACGCCTTTACCTCGTAAATGCCCTCCGGCAGCCGCGATGGAAACGGCAGGTCGACACGAAACAGCCGTCCGGCCTGCACTGTCACCTGACCAATCGCCGCGGGATAGAGCCCCTCCTGCCGCTTCACCTCGACCAGGCCGGACCGGAACTTCGCCAGTTCGGCAGCGTCGCGCGGAGTCGCCGGCTTGATGGTCGAGAGCCGATCTTCCAGCGACAGGATCTCGCCGCCGGCCCCACGTGCCAGAAGGCGCTGCAGCGGCTGGCTGGCAGCGATGGCGTAATAGGCCGGAACGTCATCGAAAGACTGCCGGCCGGTGTTCAGCCACAGACCCAGCACGCGCTGCTTGCGCATCACCGTCTCGCGCGCCGCCGGCCCCTGCACAACCACCACGATCTCACCCGGCGGATCGAACATGCCGAACATCAGGATGCTCTCGCCCTGGAAGGCCGACGTGATCGACACGCGGGCGAGCGAAAGATCGACGATCAGCTCCGGCGTCGTGGGCTCGGTCGGCACAGATGGCGGCGCACTGCCGTCCGGCGGTCCGCCCATCGGCGGCAGAGCGGCCGGCGGCGACTCGACGCGCTGAGCAAATACCGGCGCCGCAAGAGCTGCCGGCAGGGCTATCAGCAAAGCCCAAAGGGCGAGCCGTCGGCCGGTCACGGCAACACCTCGCGCGCGCTGAGCGAATAGATCGAGCTCGGCGTCTGCAGAAGCTCGGTCAGCAGTTCGGCAGCCACCGCCAGGATCAGGACCGCCATGAGCCCGCGCAGCGCCACGCCCGGCAGCTTGGCCGCGAGCCGCGAGCCGACCGGCGCGCCGACAACGCCGCCCAGGATCAGCAGCAGCGCCAGCACCACGTCGACGGTGCCGTTGGTCGCCGCCTGCAGGAAGGTGACGTTGGCTGCCACGAACAGGATCTGGAAGTTGGATGTGCCGATCACGACCGAGGTCGGCATGCCGAGCAGGTAGATCATGGCCGGGACCAGCACGAAGCCGCCACCCACGCCCAGAATCGCCGACAGGATGCCGATCAAGAAGCCCAGACCGAGAGGCAGCAGCGCGCTGATGTAGAGCTTCGACTTGTAGAAGCGCAGCTTCAGCGGCAAGCGATGCACGAGATAGTGGGTGTGCAGCTTGCCGCGCGGCGCCTCGGGATTGCGCCGACGCCTGAGATAGGTCCGCAGGCTCTCGGCGAGCATCAGGAGACCGATCGACGACAGCATCACGACGTAGAGAACCGCGATGACGAAATCGATCTGGCCGATCCGCTTCAAGTAAGTGAACAGCGATACGCCGGCCGATGAACCGATCATACCCCCCAGCAACAGCACCAGCCCCATGCGCAGGTCGACGTTGCCGCGCCGCCACTGCACCTGCAGCGAGGAAACCGAGTTGGCGATCACCTGGTTGGCCTGGCTGGCGACGGCAACCGCCGGCGGGATTCCGACGAAGATCAGCAGCGGCGTCGCAAGAAATCCGCCGCCGACGCCGAACATGCCGGCCAGCAGCCCAGCCGCAGCCCCCAGGCCGAGCAGGATGAACACGTTCATCGACTGCTCGGCAATGGGCAGATAGATCTCCACTCTGGCGCCTACTTCAGAAGGATGTTGCTGATTTCACGCAATTGCGTGCGTGCCCGCAGCAGATAGAAGCCCTGCGCGAGGAGATGGTTGGGGATCAGGAGCGCGTCGGGGTAGCCGTTCCAGACGACCCAAGGGTCGAGCTGAGCCGCCACCCGGAAGGTTTCCACCGTGCCGTTCCACGCGTTGGTGAGCTCACGGTCGCGAATGACGTTCTGGAAGTCGACGCCAAGATCGCGCAGCAGCAGATAGTAGGCGTAGATGCGGCCCTTGTTGAAATAGAAGATGTCGTCGCAGTTCGCATCGAACAGATCGCCGGCCCTTTCGATGACGTGCTGGTCGATCGTCGCAGAGTCCGAGCCTATGTCGTTGGCGATCCTGTCGAGGAGGGCCTGGAGATTGTCGGCACGGCGCTCGAAGATGGCCTGCCCCGACCCGAGGCGCTTGTTGTAGGCCATGAGCTTGTCGCGGCCGGCACGATACTTCTGCGCCGACGTCGTCGACGGTAGCAGCGAGACGCTGGGCTGCCACAGCCAGATATTGGGCTGTTCGTTCAGGAAGCCACGCGCCTGCTCGAGGTCGCGATCGGTCTGGCTGGAGCCACGCGTACGGCCGAGCTGGTCCATCAGCTCGGTGCTGAAGCGGCCCAGTGCCGACATGATGCCACGTTGGAAGTTCGGCATGTTGTCGAGCAGGCCGGCCGGCGTGAAGAACGGCATCATCGGCGTCCACGTGTGAACATCGACCTCGCGCGTCACGAGATCCGCCGCGGTCGCCACGGCGCGGCTTTCGCCAGGCGCAACCCCGCGCGCCGCAAACTGCGGATCGTCGTCGATATCCTCAGTCACGATAGCGCCGATCGGATAGTAGAGCAGGACCAGGACGACCAGAACGCGCCAGGTCCAGCCCCATATCGATCTGCGGCCTGCAGGTGCCGCCGCCGCCGAAGTCGCAGACCGTCCCGGACGCCATGACTTCACGCGTTCCCAGGTCCGCTGCCGCCAGGAAGGCGCTGCCGGTTGCGGTGCGCCGTAGTCCGGTTCGAATGTCATGGCCCACCTTACCATTCGACTCGTGACGAAACAGGGGCGCTGCCTGCTAGAGTGCATGTTTGTCTGCTGATGGAAGTTTGCAGGGAGTTTTGCGACATGGCGCTCGATCCGGAATCACAGCGGCTGATCGATCTGATGGTGGCGGCGAACCGTCCGGCGTGGAACACGCTGAGCCCGCAGGACGCACGCGCGCAATATCTCGCCCTGCGCCCCGCCGCGCAGGGACCGCGTCCGGCCGAGGTGAAAGTGGTCGACAGCACCATTCCTGGACCCGCGGGCGAGCTGCCCGTGCGCATCTATCGGCCGACTTCGGCGCCCGCCGACGCCAAGCTGCCGGCCCTGGTCTACGCCCACGGAGGCGGCTGGGTGTTCGGCAACCTCGACAGCCACGACGTGCTTTGCGCCCAGCTCGCGATCGAAGCCGGCATTGTGGTCTTCCATATCGACTATCGCCTGGCGCCCGAAGCGCGTTTCCCCGGCGCGTTCGAGGACGTCGTGGCTGGACTGAAGTGGGTGGGAGCCAATGGCGAGTCGGTCGGCATCGACACCTCGCGCCTCGCGATCGGCGGTGATAGCGCCGGTGGCAACCTCGCTGCCGCAGTGTCGATCTGGGCACGCGACAATGGCAGACCGAAGCTGCGCCTGCAGCTCCTCGCCTATCCCGTGACCGACGCGGTCGCCCGCTCCGAATCCTACCGCCGATACGAGGACGGCTACGGCCTCAATGCCGTGACCATGGAATGGTTCTTCGACCACTACACCCCCGACAAGGCGACCCGCAGCGACTGGCGCGTTTCGCCGATCCGAGCCGCCTCGCTCGCCGGGCTGCCGCCGGCGCTGGTGGTCACGGCGGGCTACGACCCGCTGCGCGACGAAGGCCGGGCCTATGCGTTCCGCCTGCATCAGGAAGGCACGCAGGCCGACCTCGTGGAGTTCGGCGGCATGCTGCACGGCTTCCTGAGCTCACCCATGCTGCTGCACGGCGCACGTCGCGGAACGACGCTCTGTGCGGCGGCGTTGCGCGAAGCCCTGGTGCTGCGCGACCAGTGAGGATCCCGGCGTGAGCGCAACCGCCGCGCCGAACCCTACACCTGGCGCCGCCCCTGTCGGCATGGCGCTGCCGGGGCTGGTGATCGCCATCGGCATGATCGGCGACACGCTGCTCTATGCCGTGTTGCCGCTCTACCACGACCAGTTCGGGCTGAGCCTGGCGATGGTCGGCGTGCTGCTGTCGCTCAATCGCTGGATTCGCCTGTTCGCCAACTCCACCGTCGCGCATCTCGGCGAACGCATCGGCCCGCACGCCTTGATGATCGCCGCCGCGGTCGGCTCAGCCGTCTCGACGGCGACCTACGGTCTGGTCGAGGACGCGACCGCCCAGATTTTCGCCCGCATCCTCTGGGGCATCTCCTATGCCTCGCTCAATCTCGCCACCCTGGCCTATGCGGTGAGCGACCGCGCCAACGCCGGCAAGCGGGTCGGTGCCAGCCGCGCCGCCATCGGCCTCGTGCAGGCAGCTTCGCTGGTCGGCGGCGCCTGGATCGTGCTGCAACTCGATGCCCGTTCGGTCTTCGTGATCTACGGTGGGCTGACTTTGATCTCGCTCGCGGCTGCGCTGATGCTGCCGCGCCTGCCGCCCGAACCCGTCGCCAAGCGGGGCTTCAGGCTGCCCGTCCCGCACCGGCTGGAAGTCTGGGGCTTCGTGATGGGTTTCTCAGGCGATGGTGTGTTCCTCCTCACCCTCGCCTTCCTGATGAAGGACTCGATCACATCGGTGGCGGCCATCATGGCGACGGCAATGCTGCTGGCACTGCGCTGGCTGGTCGAGGTCACGACGGGACCGATCGGCGGCTGGATCGGCGACCGCTTCGGAGCGCAGCGCATCTCGATCGCCAATGCCGCTCTTCTTGTCGGTGGCTTCGTGCTGATCGCCGCCGATCACGAACTGCTGGGCGCCCTGCTGATCGTCATGACGCGCGGCATGTTCAACACGCTGATCCCCGTGCTGGTGATCGAGCGCGGCCAGGGCAGTGTGCTCTCCAGTCAGGCGAGCTATTCGACCTGGCGCGACTTCGGCGCGGCCGTCGGCCCGCTCACGGCGCCCTGGCTGTTCCTCAACGTGCCGCAGACGCCGCTCTATGCGGCGCTCTCCCTGGCTCTCGGAACCGCCGCCTACTTCTGCCTGGTCAGGCGTTAGCGGAACGTATCCTTGCGCTGACGCACTTCGGCGAACACCGCGACCGGATCGCCGCCGGCCATGCCGACCGCCGCCTGCACCGCCGGCACATCGGCCCGCAGGAACGGGTTTGTGGCCTTCTCCTCGCCGAGCAGCGACGGCACGGTGGCCTCACCCTTGGCCCGCGCCGCGTCAATGGCGGCGGACCGCTCGATCAGCTTCCTATTGTCGCGTTCGACCGTCACGGCGAAACGCGCATTCGACTGCGTATACTCGTGGGCGCAGTAGACGCGCATGTCGTCAGGCAGCGCACGCAGGCGGCTGAGCGACGTCCAGAACTGCTGGGGCGTGCCTTCGAACATGCGTCCGCAACCCAGCGCAAACAGCGTATCCCCGCAAAACAGGGCTTTCTGCTCCCGGAAGGCATAGGCGATGTGGCCGCTGGTATGGCCGGGCACGAAGAAGATCTCCGCCTCGGCCTCGCCGAAACGATAGCGGTCGCCGTCGTCGACCTCGACGTCGATGCCCGGAATGCGTGCGCGGTCCTGCCGCGGACCGACAATGGTGCAGCCCGTCGCCTTCTTGATCTCCAGGTTGCCGCCAACATGGTCGCCATGATGGTGCGTGTTCAGGATATGGGTGATCTTCCAGCGGCGCTTTTCGGCCTCGGCCAGGATCGGCCCGGCCACGGCAGGGTCGACGACGCCGACCGCCCCGCTCTGCGGCTCGCGCATCAACCACACGTAATTGTCGCTCAGGACCGGGATACGGACGATGTCTAGGGTGGTGCTCATGGTGTGCAACGCTAGCAGAGCTGTGATGCGCCGGCCATCGCCGGGCCATGGCAGCAGGGGCGCGAATTCTGCTAAGATTGTCACATGTGGAACGACGTCCTCGACCTTGAGGAATTCTACAGCAGCACCCTGGGCCAGATGACGGCCCGGCTGCTGCGCGCGCGGCTGCGTGACGTATGGCCAAACGTGCGCGGCGAGGCGGTCCTGGGACTGGGCTACGCCACGCCGCTGCTGCGTCCGTTCGTCGAAGAAGCCAGCCGCACCATGGCCTTCATGCCGGCCCAGCAGGGTGTCGCGCGCTGGCCGCGCGAGGGCCGCAACCACGCCACCCTGGTCGACGAACTCGACCTGCCTTTGCCCGACCGCTCCGTAGACCGCGTACTGCTGGTCCACGCCGTCGAATGCACCGAGCAGCTCCGCCCGATGCTGCGCGAGATCTGGCGCGTCATGTCCGACGGCGGCCGCATGATCGTCGTGGCCCCGACGCGCGCCGGCTTCTGGTCTCAGGTCGACCGCTCGCCCTTCTATCAGGGCCACCCCTATTCGACAGGTCAGCTCGCCGCCCTCCTGCGCGCCAACATGTTCGCCCCGCTGCGCCAGGCGCGCGCGCTCTATATGCCGCCCACCAATTCGCGACTGCTCATGCGCATGGCGCCGGCCGTCGAGCGCTTCGGCCAGCGCTGGCTCGGCCGCTTTGCCGGGGTGAGCGTCATCGAATCCGGCAAGCAGCTCTATGCCGGTATTGCGGAGCGGGCACATTCGCCCGAGCTCGCCGTCGTCCGGCCGAAGCTGCGGATCGCCAGCTCGCGCGATACGCAAGCCGCGCGCAACTCCAAGGACGGCGAAGCCCCCGCCTCCTGACCCCACCTCTTCATCTCCGGATCGACAGCATGACTTTCTCTCCGCGCGTCATCGCGCTGCTCGGGTTTGGCGAGGCGGGTTCGGCTATTGCCCAGGGCCTTTGTGCCGAAGGCGGCTGGCGCGGTACGGCCAAGCCGGGCGACAATGCCCCGCGCCGCCTGATCGCAATCGATACCGCTCTCGACAAGGATGCGCGCGGCACGACGCTGGGCAAGGCGGCCCATGCCCTCGATGTCGCAATCTCCGACAGCTACACCGAGGCGCTGAGCGAAGCCGACCTCGTGATCTGCGCCGTACAGGGCGAGCATGCGCTCGAAGCCGCCGCCGCTGCTGCCCCACTCCTCAAGAAGGGCGCGCACTTCCTCGATCTCTGCACCGTCACCGGCAAGATGTCCGACGAGGATCGCGCCGAGATCGAAAAGGGTGCAGGACACTACATCGACGTCGCCGTGATGGGCGGCTTCTTCAAACAGGGCATCAAGGCGCCGATGCTGGTCGCAGGCGAAGATGCCGAGCAGGCCGTCGCGTGGATGAACGCCAATGGCTTCGAGACGAAGCTGCTGGGCCTCAAGCCCGGTAGCGCCTCCTCGGTGAAGATGCTGCGCAGCACGCTGATCAAGGGGGTCGAGGCGCTGGGCGTCGAAGCGCTGGTGACGGCCAAGCGCCAGGGCATCTTGGAAGAAGTGCTGGGCTGCCTCTCCGATGCCGACCAGATGCCGTTCCGCGACTACATCGCCATGCTGGTGCAGACGCACATAGTGCATGCCCATCGCCGCTGGGAAGAGATGGGCCTCGTGGCGAAGACCCTGCGCGAGACCGGCGTCGATCCGCTGATGACCGAAGCCATCGAACGCAGCCACCGGCGCACGGTCGATGCCGGGATCGCACCCGCCAATGGCCAGGTGCCGAGCCTCGACGATGCGCTGACCATTCTTTCCGAGAAGGTGATCCGTGGCGTCTGATGTCTTCGACCGGCTCGTCGCGCTCCTGAGCGAGGCCAAGGCCAAGTTCCGCGTCATCGAGCACGAAGCGGAAGGAAAATCCGAGCTGATCAGCGCCATCCGCGGCAACCGTCCCGACCAGGCCGCCAAGGCGATGGTCCTCGATGTGCGCGGCGGCGGCGGCGGCCGGCGTCACGTGCTGGCGATCCTGCCGGGCAATCGCAAGCTCGACTTCAACGCCGTGGCGACGCTCTTCGAGGCGCGCAAATGCGGCTTCGCCTCGCCCGACACGGCGCAGGAGCTGACGGGCTGCGTGATGGGCGCAGTGCCGCCTTTTGGACTGAACCCGGACCTCGCAGTCGTGGTCGAGGAAGACCTGCTTGCCAACGAGACGCTGTTCTTCAACGCCGGCCGGCTCGACCGCTCGATGGAGCTCGACACCAAGGACTGGATCGCGGCGGCCCAGCCGCGCATCGCGCGGATCGCCGCGCGTGGCTGACGGCACAGGGGCGGAGTGGCGCTTCGCCCCGGCAAAGGAGGCCGATTTCGAGCCGCTGCTGGCGATCCGCATCGACGTCATGCGCGAGCATCTGGAGCGCGTCTTCCGTTACGAGCCCTCGCGCGCCCGGCGGATCTTCCGCAGGCATTTCGATGAGCCGGGCCTGCGCCTGATCCTGATCGGCGACACGCTGGCCGGTTGCGTCGCTTTCCGGCCCGGCAACGACGCCATCGTAATCGACTCCTTCTACCTCGACCGTCGCTTCCAGAATCGCGGCCTGGGCGCCGAAATTCTCAGGGTGTTGCTGGCCGAAGCCGATGCGCTGGCCATGCCGGTGCGTCTCGACGTGTTGCAGGACAGCCCCGCCGACCGCTTCTACGAACGCCACGGCTTCCGGAAGATCAAGGAAGACGAGATCGAGTGCACCTACGAACGGCCGGCGCCCAAGGCAACTCGGTAACCAGGTCGTAGGCTGGACGGGCCTGGGCAGAGGCACCATCCTGTAAAGCAGCGCTGCATTGTTGCGGATGAGTGACCATGGCCGACCCGTCTCGTCTCCATTTCGACGCCACCGATCTCGCGGCCTATCTCGACCGCATCGGCTACTCGGGGCCAGTGGCTCCCGACCTTCCGACGCTGCGCGCCCTGCACGCGCATCATGTGGCCGCGATCGCCTTCGAGAATATCGATCCGATGGTTCGCCGCACCCCCGACCTGTCGGCGCGCGGGCTGATGGCAAAGCTCGTTCATGGTGGGCGCGGCGGCTATTGCTACGAACAGAACGGGCTCTATCTCGGCATGCTGCAGCAAATCGGCTTCGCGGCGCATGGGCTGATGGGACGGGTGCGTTGGGGCGCCCCTGCCGACACCGTCGCGCCGCGCAGCCACATGATGATCCATGTGACCTTGCCCGACGGCCCCTACCTCACCGATGCAGGCTTCGGCGGCATGACGCCGACAGGTCCGTTGAAATTCGAGGCCGATATCGTTCAGGAAACGCCGCACGAGCCATTCCGGCTGTTGCGGGACGGCAGCGACTGGCTGCTGCAGGCCGAGGTCGCCGGCACCTGGAGTGATGTCTATCGGTTCGATCTCAATCCGCAGATCCCGATCGACTACAAGGCCAGCAACTACTATCTCGCCAACAGCGGCGATTCCTTCTTTACCCAGGGTGTCATCGCGGCGCGTCACGTGGCGGGGCAGCGCATGGCGCTGGGCAACCACAGCTTCACGATCTACCCGACCGGCAAGGCCCCGCAACGGCGAACGCTGAAGGATGCCGCCGAAATCTGCGACACGCTGGAGACGGAATTCGGCATCCGTCTGTCCGATCGGGATGCCCTGATCGCACGGATCGAGGCGAAGAAGACCTAGTCCCGGCGCAGCATGAACACCGCCTGCTCGCCGATCAGGTTGGCGAGCAACGGCGGCATCTGGACGGGGCGGCTCTTGCTGTTCAGCACGATCGCCCGTTCGATGCGCACGCCCATGTCTCGGCAGAGCGCACGGAAGTCGTCGATGCTGCAGAGATGGATGTTGGGCGTGTCGTACCACTTGTAGGGCAGCGACGGCGTCTCGGGCATGCGCCCGCCGAACACCATCCGCAGGCGGACCTGCCAGTGGGCGAAGTTGGGAAACGACACGATGGCACGCTTGCCGACCCGCAGCATCTGGCGCAGCACTTCGCGCGGCTCGCGTGTGGCCTGCAGGGTCTGGCTCAGGATCACGTAGTCGAAGGCATCGTCGGGATAGTCGCGCAGGGCGGCGTCGGCGTCGCCCTGAATTACCGATAGGCCGTTGGCGACGCAGGCGTTCACACCTGCCTGGCTCAATTCCATGCCACGCGCATCGACGCGCTTGAAGTTCACCAGGTAGGCCAGCAGCGAACCGTCGCCACAGCCGACGTCGAGCGCACGCGTGCCCGGCTCGACCATGTCGGCAATGAGCTGGAGGTCGACGCGAATGGTGGCGGTCACGACACGGCACCGAGGCCGCGCACGGCGGCCGCGCCCTTGAGAAAGCCCGACAGGGTGCGGAACATCTCCGGCTCGTCGAGCAGGAAAGCGTCATGGCCCTTGTCGCTCTCGACCTCGACGAACGACACGTTGGCCGCGGCCGCATTCAACGCATGCACGACTTCCCGGCTCTCGCGCGTCGGGAACAGCCAGTCGCTGGTGAATGACATCAGGCAGAAGCGCGTCGGCGTGCCCTTGAAGGCATTGGCCAGCACACCGCCGTGCGCGCCCGCGAGATCGAAATAGTCCATGGCGCGCGTGATGTAGAGGTAGGAGTTGGCGTCGAAGCGGTCGACGAAGGTCGACCCCTGGTGGCGCAGATAGCTCTCCACCTGGAAGTCGGCATCGAAGCTGAAGCCCAGCACGTTGCGGTTCTGCAGTGCGCGTCCGAACTTGCGCTGCAACGCCTGCTCCGAAAGATAGGTGATGTGCGCGGTCATGCGCGCCACCGCGAGGCCGCGCGCCGGCACGGTCTGATGTAGGCGATAATCGCCGCCCTTCCATTCCGGATCGGCCATGATCGCCTGGCGGCCGACCTCGTGAAAGGCGATGTTCTGCGCCGAATGATGCGCGGCGCAGGCAATCGGCACCGCCGAGAAGACCCGCTTGGGATAGCTCGCGGCCCATTCGAGGACCTGCATGCCGCCCATCGAGCCGCCGATGACGCAGAACAGGTCCGGAATGCCGAGATGATCGAGCAATGCCGCCTGCGCCCGCACCATGTCGCCAATGGTCACGACCGGAAAGCGCAAGTTCCAGGGCTCGCCGGTCGCCGGGTCGCGCGCCAGCGGCCCGGTGGTGCCCATGCAATGGCCCAGCACGTTGACGCAAATGATGTAGTAGCGCGCCGGATCGAGCACCTTGCCCGGCCCGACCAGACTGTCCCACCAGCCTTCCTTGCCGGTCACGGGATGCCGCTCGGCCACGAACTGGTCGCACGTCAGCGGGTGGCAGATCAGAACGGCATTGCTCTTGGCTGCATTCAGGGTGCCGTAGGTCTGGTAGGCGACCCGGTAGGGACCGAGATCGACTCCGCAGTCGAGCCGAAGCGGATGCTCCACACCCAGAACCGCGTGGCGGCACTGGGCGAGCGCCTTGCGCTCGGCATCGGTCAGATCGTCCAGCACATGCCCTCTCTACCGGCCCGCATATACGGAAAGGCCCACGAAAAAGCCCCCGACCGGAAGGACGGGGGCTTTTTCGAGCACTCCGACCTTTTAGCGGTGTTTAACGTGGCCGCAAGCCGGTCGGCTCAAATTCCACGGCAGAAGCCTATACGTACCCTGACGGCTTCGCGCAAGCGCCTTGCATTTGTTTGGCTTTACGCCGGCAGCCGGAACGTAGTATCGCCGCTGCGCACAGGAACAACCGACAGTATGGACGCCTCCACCCTCGACAATCTGCGACTGGAAATCGACGCCATCGATGGTGAATTGCACGGCCTGATTCGCCGCCGTGCGGCCCTCGTCGGAGAAATCTCGGCCGCCAAGCCGGCCGGTGGCCTGGCCCTGCGGCCCGGGCGCGAAGCCCAGGTCATGCGCCAGCGACTGGCCGCGCACGAAGGCGGGTTCCCGCCGACGGCGGTCTATCGCATGTGGCGCGAAATGGTGAGCTCCTTCACCCTGATGCAGACACCGGGACTGAAGATTGCCATCTGCCGGCCTGCAAACCAGCCGGGCTATTGGGACCTCGCGCGCGATCATTTCGGCTGTCAGATCCCGTTCGTCGCCCACGACACGCCTGCCCAGGTGCTGGCCGCGGTACGTGCCAGCCCGACGACGCTTGGCGTCGTGCCGGCCCCGATCGAAGCCGATACCGCACCGTGGTGGCCGCTGCTCGCCAGCGGTGAGGCGACGTTGCCCAACGTGGTGGCACGGCTGCCTTTCCTTGCCATGCCCAATGCACGGGCGCGCGGCATCTCCGCTTTCGTGCTGGCCCGCATCGAGCCGGAACCCAGCGGCGACGACCGCGCCCTGATCTCGATCGAAGCCAAGAACGGCCTCAGCCGTGATCGTATTGCGGGCGCCGTGGCCAAGGTCGGGCTGCCGCCTTTCACTTCGGCGCTGGACCAGGTTGTCGCCGGCGTGCATCACTATCTCGTCGAACTGCCGGGCGTGATCGCCGACGACGACCAGCGCCTGCGCGATCTCGGAGCGGCATTGGGCCTCGAAAACGGTCTCGTTGCGGTGCTCGGCGCCTACGCCGTTCCGGCCGATATCCGGCTGTAACCTGAACCATTACGGGAGACTGCCATGAGCGCGCTCACCCCGCGTCCGGGCATCATGAAGATTGCGCCCTATGTGCCGGGCAAGGACTCTGTCGAGGGCAAAGAGACCATCGCCAAGCTCTCGTCCAACGAGGGCGCGCTGGGCCCGTCGCCGAAGGCGATGGCGGCCTACGCCAAGATGGCAAGCGAACTGCACCGCTATCCCGACGGAAACACGGAGAAGCTGCGTACCGCGATCGGCCGTCACTACGGGCTGGATGCTGCGCGCATCGTCTGCGGCGCCGGCTCCGACGAGCTTCTGAACCTGCTGGTGCGTGCCTACTGTGGGCCGGGCGACGAGCTTCTTTACAGTCAGTACGGCTTCCTGATGTATCCCATCAACGCGCTGGGCGTCGGGGCGACGCCGGTAGCCGCGCCGGAGAAGGACTATCGCGCCGATGTCGATGCGATGTTGGCCAAGGTGACGAACAACACGCGCATCGTCTGCCTCGCCAACCCGAACAACCCGACTGGCACTTACATCACCAAGGACGATGTTCGCCGTCTGTATGCCGGCCTGCCGAAGAATGTGCTGCTGGTGATCGACGCGGCCTATGCCGAGTATGTCAGCCGCAACGACTATGAGTCGGGCGTCGAACTGGTCGACCAGGCCGAGAACGTCGTGATGACGCGCACCTTCTCCAAGATTTACGGACTGGGCGGACTGCGCCTCGGCTGGATGTACGGGCCCGCCGGCATCGTCGACGTGATGAGCCGGCTGCGTCAGCCGTTCAACGTCAACCTGGCGGCACAGGCCGCGGGTGTCGCGGCGATGGAAGACATCGCCCACACCGACGCCAGCCGCACCAACAACGATATCTGGCTACCCTGGCTCAGCGCTGAACTGACGAAGCTCGGCCTCAAGCCGCTTCCCAGCGTCGGCAACTTCCTGCTGGTCGGCTTCGGCTCCAAGGAGCGCGCCGCCGCGGCCAACGACTGGCTGATGAACGACGGGCTGATCCCGCGCATGGTCGCGGGCTACGGTCTGCCCGAACATCTGCGCATCACCATCGGCAACGAGACCGAAGTGAAAGCCGTCGCCGCCTCGCTCACCCGCTTCGTCGCCGCCAAATGACGACGCCAGCAACCGTGGCGCCGATATTCGACAAGATCGCGCTGATCGGCATTGGCCTGATCGGCGGCTCCATCGCTCTGGAAGCGCGCAAGCGTGGTCTGGCCAGGAGCATCGTTGCCGCCACGCGCAGCCCGGAAACCGCGGCTGTCGCCAACAAGCTGAAGCTCGCCGACCACTGCGGCACCGACCTTGCGGCAGCCTGCAAGGATGCCGACCTGGTCATCATCTGCACGCCGGTCGGCGCCTGCGGGCCGGCCACCCAGGCGATCGCATCGAGCCTGAAGCCAGGCTGCATCGTGTCGGATGTCGGCTCGGTCAAGCAGACCGTTATCGCCGACATGGCACCGCATATTCCGAAGGGCGTGCATTTCGTACCGGCCCATCCCGTGGCCGGCACGGAGAATTCCGGCCCCGAGGCTGCGCTGCTCGACCTGTTCGAGGGCCGCTGGTGCATCCTGACACCGCTGCCCGACAGCAACGCCGAGGCGGTTTCCAAGCTCGAAGCCTTCTGGAAGGGACTGGGCAGCCAGGTCGAGCGGATCGATGCCAAGGACCACGACCGCATCCTGGCCATTACCTCGCACCTGCCCCACCTGATCGCCTACACGATTGTGGGCACGGCCGACGATCTCGGCGGCCACCTCAACAGCGAAGTGCTGAAGTTCGCCGCCGGTGGCTTTCGTGATTTCACGCGCATTGCCGCCTCCGATCCCACGATGTGGCG
This sequence comes from Reyranella massiliensis 521, assembly GCF_000312425.1. Classification (GTDB taxonomy): domain Bacteria; phylum Pseudomonadota; class Alphaproteobacteria; order Reyranellales; family Reyranellaceae; genus Reyranella; species Reyranella massiliensis. Next base: position 4,493,921 of record NZ_HE997181.1, read on the forward strand.
CGACGTTTTCATGAACAATCGCGAAGCCGTTCTCGAAGTGCTGCAGCGCTTCCAAGAAGATCTCTTCTACCTGCAACGCGCCATCCGCTGGGGCGAAGGCGACAAGCTGTTCGACCTGTTCACGCGCACGCGCGAAATTCGCCGCGCCCTGATTCATCTCCATCAGGCGTGAGTGCAGCCAAGCCTCGCTGGGTCTTCGGCTACGGCTCGCTGATGTGGAATCCGGGCTTTGCAACGCCCGAAACGCAGCCCGCCCGCCTGCAGGGCTGGCACCGCGCCTTTTGCATCTATTCCGAGCACTATCGCGGAACGCCCAAACAACCGGGGCTGATCCTGGGACTGCTCCCAGGCGGCGCTTGTCGTGGCCTAGCTCATCGCCTTCCGGCGGCGGCCTACGACGAGGTGCGGCGCTACCTGATCCATCGCGAGATCGACAATGACGGCGTCTACGAGGAGACGATACGGCCGATCCATCTCGACGACGGGCGGACGGTACCGGCGCTGGTCTATCTCGCCGATCGCAAGCACCGGCAGTTTGCCGGCAGGCTGCCGCTTGCTACGGCTGCGGCCCTGGTACGCCGCGGACGCGGTGCCACCGGGACCAACCTCGACTATGTGCTGAATACGGTCGCCCATATGGGCGACCTCGGCTTGCACGATCCAGCGCTCGAAGCGCTGGCGAAGCGGGCCGCAGTTAGCGGCGCGCCGTCTCGTTCGCGAACACGGACTTCACGACGAACTTGAGTTCTTCGCGCGACTGCTCGACCGACAGGCCGAGCCGCTGGCGCAGCACGACCCAGCTCTCCGGCGCGACGGCCAGAGCCAGCGCCGTCAACGTCCGCTCGCGCGATTCGGCCGGCATCTCCGCCAATTCGGTGGCGAAGGCCTGCGACAGGAGTGCGGTGTTCGCACTGTAGATCTGGGAGATCATGTCCGCCGCCTCGGTCGAGCGGCGCTGCAAGGTCTCCACGAAAGTCCACATCGGACGGAGCTGCTCGTAGCGATCGGCGCACTGGCTGACCAGATAGTTGATGCGCTCCTCGAAGGCGAAGCCGCCGGCCAGCTCGGGCGCCTCGCCGACAAGGGCGGCGAGCACACGACCGAGAACGGCAACATAGAGTTCCGCGGTGTCCGCGAAATGCTGGAACACCGTGCGTGCCGACACACCGGCCATCTGCGCGATGTCACGTACGATCGGTGCGACTTGCCCCGCAGCGGCGAGGGCAAGAGCGGAGGCGACGATGGCTTCGCGCGTACGTGCCACGCGATCGCCACGGCCGACAGTCTGTAGCGGCTTCGATTGAGTCAGGGCTTGAACTTCCATGCACTGTCCCCCAAGGCAAGTGGGTTGCGGCCTCTCCGACAACCTTCCGTCGATACATCTTTAGCGTGTACGCAACGCAGCACGAATGAAGATACTAGTGCATCTCCGTTGCCGATGCGACGATGCGCCATAACGGCGCGATTGCCGTAAGCAACTTGTAAGCTGGCCATCGAGCCAGGCTCGTCAAACATGGTGTCCGGATGTCTAAAAAGACCTTTGCTCCCGCATCGCTCGCAGCGCAAGCCATGGGCTGGATCGATCCGGTTACCAAAGCCATCGTACCCCCCATTCACATGGCGAGCACGTACTTACGGGACGAGGACAACGGCTATCGCTCCGGCCGCATCTACGCCCGCGCCGACAATCCCACGTTCGATCAGGCCGAGACAACCCTGGCGGCTCTCGAAGGCGGGGCCAAGGCCCTGATCTTCTCCTCGGGCATGAGCGCCGCCACGGCCTGCTTCCTCGCGCTCGCGCCGGGTGACCATGTCGTGGCCTCGAAGGTCATGTACTGGGCGTTGCGCAACTGGCTGATGACCTTTGCCACCCATTGGGGCCTGAAAATCGACTTCGTCGACGCCGACCGCACCGATGACGTGGCCGCCGCTGTGAAGCCCGGCGTCACCAAACTGGTCTGGATCGAGACGCCGGCCAACCCGACCTGGTGCGTGGCCGACATCGCGGCAATAGCCGACATCGCGCACAAGGCCGGCGCACTGCTGGGTGTCGACTCGACCGTGGCAACGCCGGTGCTGACACGGCCGATCGAGCATGGCGCCGACATCGTCATGCACTCGGCAACGAAGTACCTGAACGGACATTCCGACATCATCGCCGGTGCGCTGGTCGGCGCGCGCGACGACGCCTATTGGGCGAAGCTCCGCACCATCCGCGCGCAGCTCGGTACGATCCTCGGCCAAACCGAGGCGTGGCTGCTGATGCGCGGCATGCGGACTCTGTTTCCGCGTGTCGCCTGGGCCTGTCGCTCGGCCCAGACGCTCGCCGAAAAGTTTGCCGCCCATCCGATGGTGGCCGAGGTGCTCTATCCCGGCCTGCCCTCCTTTGCTGGCCACCAGGCTGCCGCTCGTCAAATGACCGGTGGCTTCGGCGGCATGCTGTCGGTGCGCGTGAAGGGTGGTGAGCGCGCGGCCATCGCGACGGCGGCACGGGTCGAATTGTGGAAGCGGGCGACATCGCTGGGCGGTGTCGAAAGCCTGATCGAACACCGTGCCAGCATCGAAGGCCCCGGCACCCCTTGCCCGCCCGACCTGCTGCGCCTTTCCGTCGGCGTCGAGGAGGCGAGCGACCTGTTCGACGATCTCGACCAGGCATTGAAGCGCGCGCACAACGCCTAGGCGCCGAGAGAGAATCCCTCGCGCAATGGATCGTTGGCGTCGAAGCGAAACCGGCTCTCGCCGGTGATGTGAGCCTGGCCACCGACCTCGACGATCACGGCCTTGCGCGGGCCAACGGCTGGCGCGTCGCGCACGATGCGGCCGCTGAAATGGGCGCCGGTGCAGCTCTCGAACAGCCGTTCCTCGCCGGCACGAACCTGCCGCCGCGCCGCCATCAACGCCATGCGCGCGGTGACACCACTGCCGGTCGGGCTGCGGTCGATCTGGCGGCCGGCGAAGATGCAGACGTTGCGGCTCGCCTGTCCGCTCGCGCCATCGCCGCCATCGGTCAGGATCGTGCCGTAGAGAAAAGCGAGGTCGGGCTCCGACGGATGCTCGATCGGAATGGCCTTGGCCGCCGCCAAAGCTATCTCCTCGCCAGCATCGACGATGGCCCGCATCGGCGACGTCTTGAGATTGAGCCCGATCGAGTCCGCGGCCAAGATCGCGTAGAAAGCGCCGCCATAGGCGATATCGACCGTCACCGGTCCCCAGGTCGCGGTGGGCGCGATGCGGTCCAGCGCATAGGCGAAGGCCGGCACGCTCTCGAAGCGAACCGTGCCGTCGGCCGCGACGCGCGCCGTAACCAGGCCACAGGGACATTGCAGGCGCACGATGGTCTCGGGCTCGGTGCGCGCCACGCGGCCGCTTTCGACCGACCAACGCGCCAAAGCGATCGTCGCGTGCCCGCACATGGTGCTGTAGCCCTCGTTGTGCATGAACAGCACGGCGAGATCGGCCTCCGGATGATCGGGCTCGACGAGCAGGGCGCCGTACATGCCGTCGTGACCACGCGGCTCCAGCATCAGGCCGCGCCGCAGATGATCGAAGCACTCCTTCGCCTCGCGCCGCTTGTCGAGCAATGTCTTGCCGGAAAAGACCGGCCAACCGCCGACGATGATGCGCGTGGGCTCGCCACCCGTGTGCATCTCGACGGTCGAGAGGATCAAGCGCCCGCCTCTTTGGCGGCTCCGAACACCGGGCCGAGGCCAGCGCCGATGCGCTCGTTCATCATCTCGATCGAGCCGTCGGTGTAGGCCGCGATCTTGGCGCCCGCGAGATGGCGCGCCAGCGGATAGTCGGCACGCAGGCCATTGGCACCCATCGCCTGGATACAATCGGCAATACGCTGGACCGCCATGTCGGTGGCGAACTTCTTGGCATAGGCCGCCGGCAGAACGGCATCGGCGCCCTCGTCGATCAGGCGGGCAGCGCGATAGGTGAGAAGCCGGGCGGCTTCGAGATCGGTCGCCGCATCCACGAGCTTCCAGCGCACGCCCTGATGCTCCAGCACCGGCTGGCCAAAGGTCTTGCGCTGCTGCGTGTAGCGCACCGCCGTTTCGAGCGAGGCCTGCAGCATGCCGCAGCACATGGCGGCGACGTAGGCGCGCGCACCGTTGATGCCGGCAAGGGCGGCCTTGAAGGCCTGACCCGGCGGATGCAGCACCGCCTCGTCCGGTGCGATGTAATCGACCAGCCGGAAACCGCCGACGCCGATGGCGTGGCCGCCGTGCAGCTCGAACGGCTTTTCGCGATGGAAGCCCGGCCGTTCCGCTTCGATGGCGAAGCAGGCGATGCCGCGATAGCCCTTCGCCTTGTCTGTCTGCGCGTAGGCGACCGAGAGGCCCGCGACCGCCGCGTTGGTGATCCAGGCCTTGGCGCCGTTCAGCTTCCAGCCGCCGTCCACGCGGACGGCTTCCATTTCCAGCCCGCCGAAATCGCTGCCGACGCCGGGTTCGCTGAGGCCGGCGCAACCAATCAGGTCGCCGGTCAGCATGCTCGGCAGCAGGCGCGCGACATGCGCCGGCTGGCCATCGCGCGCGAAACGCGCGCAGGCATTGTGATGATTGATCATCGCGAAGGCGAAGGCGAAGTCGGCCTTGGCGATCTCCTCGAAGGCCCGCAGCTTGCAGGAGAAGGACAGTCCCTGCCCGCCATGCTTCTTGGCCAGCTCGATGGTGTTGAAGCCCTGCGCACAGCCCGCCTTGATCGTCTCCAGCGGATAGTGCCGGTCCCACTCCCAGCGGGCGGCGTTCGGGGCGACCTGCTCTTCGGCAAAGGCCCGGGCGCGCGCCACGACGGCGCGCTCTTCGACAGTCAGGATCTCGTCCAGCATCGGCTTGAGATACACGATTGGACCTTGAGCGCAACCGCAGGCTAGAATGCCGTCAGCGCGGGTGTAGCTCAGGGGTAGAGCGTCGGCTTCCCAAGCCGTAGGTCGCGGGTTCAAATCCCGTCGCCCGCTCCAAAAAAACTTCGCCAAAGATTCTCAAGGCAGGAAGCGTCGGCATCATGGGGTCGGTAATTTCGCCACCAGACGAGTCGATTCCAGTTCCCGACGGCGGTGACGTCGAATTCGACGGCCCGCGCTTTACCGCCTACTGGCGGCAGCTCGCCGGCAAACTCGCCCAGCTCCCGCCCAAGCCGCAACGCGACGACAAGGCCTATGCCGAGGCGGAGGCGCTAAAGCAGGCGGCGCGCGACGCCCGGTTCGCCTTCCTGCGCCGCTATGCCGTTTCGATCTACGACAGACTGACCGCCAACCGGACCAAGTTCGTGCGCATCGAGCGGCTGGTCTACGACGCGGCCGATCTGGTGCCGGGCCTCGCCCCGACCCGCACCGAGGTCGCCGCCGAAGCCGAGCTGCGCCAGTCCGAAAAGGAAGGCGTCGAGATCGACCAGGGCATCCTCTGCAATCAGTTCCTGGCGGATCCCGGCTGCGGCATGCACCTCTGCCACGCCATGCTGCTGCCACGCGAGGAATCGGCGGACGCCCTCGCCAAGTTCCAGCGCGACGGCCGGCTCGACCTCGGCTTTGCGAAGGTCGAACGCCAGGGCAAGGCGGCCGTGCTGCTGCTGGCCAACCGCCGCTTCCTCAATTCCGAGGACAATTCGACCCAGACTGCGACCGAGATCGGCGCCGATGTCTGCATTCTCGACCGGCAGAGCGAGGTCGCGGTCCTGCGCGGCGACGTCGTACCGGAAGGCAAGTACGCCGGCCGCCGGGTCTACAATGCCGGCATCAACCTCACGCACCTCTACTACGGCAAGATTCCGTTCCTCTGGTTCCTGGTCCGCGATCTGGGCTTCGTGAACAAGATGTTCCGCGGCCTCGCCCGGCCCGACGTCTCGCCCGACGAAGTCGCCGGCGATTCGATCGAGAAGCTATGGATATCGGCGGTCGAGACCTTCGCCATCGGCGGCGGCTGCCAGATTCTGCTGGCGACCGATTTCAACATCGCCGGCCGCGATGCCTACATGACCCTGCCCGCGCGCAAGGAAGGCATCATCCCGGCAATGGCAAACCTACGGATGGCGCGTTTCGTCGGCGATCGCCTCACCCGCCAGGCGATCATGTACGAGCGTCGCATCGACTGCGATTCCGATGTCGGCCGAATGATCTGCGACGAGGTCGTGGCCCCGGCCGATATCGATGCCACGATCATCAAAGTCATCGATCGGCTGACCGGATCGGGTGCCGTCGGCGCCATCGGCAACCGCCGCGCCCTGCGTCTCTCGGCGGAACCGCTCGATCTCTTCCGCCGCTACGCCGCGCTCTATGCCCGCGAGCAGGCCTACTGCCATTTCAGCCCGGCGCTGATCTCGAACCTCGAACAGTACTGGAACGCCCAGAGCAGACGGGCCTGACTCCGGAGCCGATCAACCTCCGGCCATCAGGTCGGCAAGAGTTGGATCGGCGGCGAGTTCGGACGCCGTTCCGGAGCGCACGATGCGACCGCGGCTCAAGACGAGTCCGCGCTGGGCGACACGAAGCACGAGCCCCGCCCGCTGCTCCGCCACCAGGATCGCCATGCCCTCCGCGGCCATGGGACCAAGCCGGCCGAGCAGATCGCCGACCACCATCGGCGCGAGACCGAGAGTAGGCTCGTCCAGCAAGAGAAGCCGCGGCCGGTGCATCAGCGCCCGCGCCAAGGCCAGCATCTGTTGCTGGCCACCCGACAGCAGCCAGGCCCGCGCCTCTGGCCGCTCGCCGAGCATGGGAAACATTGCCAGCATTTCCTCGACGCGACGCCGTCGCTCGGCGGGCACCAGCGACGAAGAGGCTTCGAGGTTCTCGCGCACCGTGAGGCCCGCAAAGACGCGGCGCCCCTCGGGCACATAGCCAACGCCTGCCAGCACGCGCCGCTCGACCGGCCAGCGCGTCACGTCTCGTCCGAACAAATGAACGGGCCTCGTCGACGGGCGGAAGCCCAGGATCGATTCGAACAGGCTGGTCTTGCCGGCGCCGTTGCCGCCCAGCAGCGCCACGATATCGCCGGCGGCAAGCGCAAGGCCGCCGACCTGCAGGACCGGCCTGCTCATGCCGCGGCCTCTTCGACACCGAGGAAGCTGGCGCGTACCGTGGGATCGGCGCGGACCTCGGCCGGACGGCCGATTGCAATCACGGCTCCCCGGTCGAGGCAGATCAAGCGATCGCAAGTCCGCGACAACAGCTCGATGTCGTGATCGACGATCAGCACGCCGCGATCCGCCGCGCGCAGCCGCGCGATCAAGCTCGCAAGCTCGGCCCGGTCACGGTCCGTAGCGCCTGCGGCCGGCTCGTCGAACAACAGAAACGATGCGCCGGTGGCGATGGCACGCGCGATATCGGTGGTACGCGTATCGTCGGCCAATGCGAGGCTCTGGAAGCTGCGACCGACGCCTGAACGCGCGATGGCGTGCGGCGGCAGATGGTCGATGCGGCGCGCGTCGAGCGTGATCGTGCCGCCGTCGGCACGTTCGAGCCCTCCGATCACGTTCAGGAGCGTCGTCTTGCCCGATCCGTTGGCGCCGATCAGGCCGACGACCTCGCCGCGCTCCAGCGCGAAGGAAACACCTTGCAAGGCGGCAACACCGCCGAAGTGCTTGGAAACGCCGTCGAGGACGAGCCGCCGCGGTCCGTCGACAGCCTCCAGAGCCACGGGAAGGACTGCCGACGCCGGCAGCAGGGCCCGGACGCCACGCCAGCGATCGATCAGAGCCGCCAACCCTTCGGGCGCCCACAACACGACCAGCAGCGTCGCCGCAGCGTAGGCAAGCAGCCACGCCCCCTGCAGGTCGCGCAGAAGTTCGGGCAGGCAAACGGCGATCGCGGCCCCCAGGACGGCGCCCATCGCATGACGCGCCCCGCCTAGAACCACGGAGGTAAGACAGAGGACCATGACGGAGAAGCCGGTTACATCCGGCGACACGACGCCGCTCAGGGTTGCCGAGAAGGCGCCAGCCAGTCCTGCCAGGGCACTACCCGCCACAAACGCCTTGAGACGCCAGCGGCCACCGTCGATGCCACTGGTGGCAGCCACCATCGGTGCTTCACGCAACAGCCGGGCCTGTTCGCCGATCGGCCCGGAGAAAAGGCGGGCCTGCACGAGGATGACGGCGATCAGGCAAAGCCAAACGGCAACGAGGAGGACCGGCCCGCGCGGCAGCGACGCCGTGAACCCAACCAGCCCGTTGGCGCCGCCGGTCAGGCTCTCGGCATGAACCGCCGCCAGATGGATCAACGACGCAAGCGCAAGCGTCGCCAGCGCGAAGTAGTGCGACTGCAGGCGCAACATCGGCCCCGCGACGATCGCTGCCGGCAGCGCGGCCGCCAGCATCGCCAGAGGCAACGACAGGAGCCCCAGAGCCGGCGCGGTCAAGGCAACAGCGTAGGCACCAACGCCGAACAGCGCGCCCTGCGCCAGATTGAGCGCACCGAGCTGTCCAAAGACGAGCTGATAGCCGACGCCCATCAAGCCGTAGATACCAACCAGGATCGCCATGCGCTGGCCGAACGGCGGCAACAGGAGCAGCGCCATTGTCGGCACCAGGACAAGGATGGCGAGCCAGAACCTGCCCAGCGGTCGCATCTCAGAGACCTGCCTCAGGCACGTCGGCCAACCGGCTCGCCGAACAAGCCCTGCGGACGCAGGACCAGCACCGCGAGCACGGCAAGATAGAGCGCCGCTGACGCCCAGGCATCGCCCACGGCCGCGGATACGAAAGTCTCGAACAGGCCGATGCCCAGCGCGCCGAGCAGCGCTCCCGGCACACTGCCCCAGCCACCGATTGCGACGGCGATATAGGCCTTGAGCATGTGGCCGGCACCCTGGGTCGGCGCCACGAGGAACTGGTGGCCGAGCAGAAAACCCGCGATGCCGGCCAAGGCGCCGGCCAGCGCCAACGACAGGACGACATAGCGCGCGACGGGAATGCCCACGGCCCGCGCCATGTGTCGATCGGCGGACACGGCACGCATGCGCCGCCCGGTCTGCGTACGCTCCAGCAGGAACCACACCGCGGCGACCAGAATCATGCCGACAACGACGATGGCGAGCGGTTGCCGGCCGAGGACGACACCGCCGATCTCGACAGCACCGGCGCCGAGCAATGGCGGCGCGGTGCGCGGCGCAGCCCCCATGGTGACGGTGAGACCCTGTTCGATCATCGCGGCAAGCGCGATGGTGGCGACGAACGTCGCTTCAGGTGGGCGAGCGGCCAGCGGCAGGATCGCGATCCGTGCCGCAGCAATGCCGGCGACACCGAGCGCCAGCGCCACGAGCGGCAGCAGCAACACCCCAGGCAGCCCGGTCCACAAGCCCGCGACGACGGCCGCCGCGCCGCCCAGCACAACCAGATCGCCATGAGCGAAGTTGACGGCGCCGACGGCGTTGAGAGCAAGGACGAAGCCCAGCGCAATCAGAGCGTAGGCCATGCCCAACGCCAGGGCGTTGAGCAGAAGCTGGGCGGTGATCAGTGTTCGCGGGGGGCGTGCTTGCCCAGGATCCGCTGCAGCGTACGCCGATGCATGTTGAGACGGCGCGCCGTCTCCGAGACGTTGCGATCGCACTGCTCGAACACGCGCTGGATATGCTCCCAGCGAACGCGGTCGGCCGACATGGGATTGCTGGGTGGCGGCGGCAGCTTGCGGCCATGCGCCGTCAACGCCTGCTCGATCGCATCGGCATCGGCGGGCTTGGCGAGATAGTCGACCGCGCCTTCCTTCACGGCGGCGACGGCGGTGGCAATGTTGCCGTAACCTGTCAGCACGACGATGCGGATATCGGGCCGTGCCTGACGCAACGGGCCGACCAGCTCGAGCCCGTTGCCGTCGCCGAGACGCAGATCGAGCACGGCGAAAGCAGGCGGGCGGGCCGTCTGTGCCAGCGCCTCGGCAACCGAGCCGACGGCAGTCACGATAAAACCGCGCTGCTCGAGGGCCCGGGCAATGCGGTTGCGGAACGCCGCATCGTCGTCCGCGATCAGCAAGGTACGGTCCTTGTTGCTCGTCGCGCCGGCGATGACGGGCGACACGGGGCGGTTGCCACCGGTGTCCTGGGTCATGGGGACTCCTTCGACATCGGCCGCTATGTAGCCTTGAAGACGGGGTTTGACCAGCGCACGGAGACTGCGGCGCCAACCGCACCAGCCCTGCGATTTCCGAAGGCGACGCTGGCGCCGGTGCGCTCCAGCAGCGTTTTGGCAATGAAAACGCCCAATCCCATGTGGCCTTCCTCACCCTGACGGGTCGAAATGAAAGGAGTGCCGAGCTCGTCCAGCAGCGCCTCGGAGAAGCCCGGCCCGTCGTCGCTGACCTCGACTTCGGCCCATTCGGTCGTCCAGCGCGTGGAAATTAGCACCTCGTGCCGGGCGAACGACACGGCGTTCTGCACGATGTTTCCAATTCCCTGCATAATTTCCGGGCTGCGCACCTGAATTGGTGCCGTAGTGGGCAATCCTTCACCGGATGGCCCCGATTCGAAGGTGATCTTTATCCCCTCGCGCTGATAATTCTGAGCTGCCGCCTCGATCAGTGCCGGGAGCGGCACCAGCGTATAGGCATCGGAGACGTCGCCGGCCGGATCGACCGAGAGACGGGCCAGGATCGACCGGCAGCGATCGGACTCGGCAGCGAGAAGCTCGATGTCTTCGCGCAATGGATCGTCGCTGTCGATTTCGCGCTGCATCTCCTTGGCTACGACGGCAATGGTCGAGAGCGGCGAGCCAAGCTCGTGCGCGGCCGCTGCAGCCAATGCACCCAGCGCCGAGAGCCGCTGTTCGCGCGCGAGTGCGGCCTGGGCCGCGGCCAGCGCATCGGCCATCTGGCGCGCTTCCTCGGCAAGCCGCCAACCGTAAAGGGTGATCAGCAGGGTGGTGAGCGAAAGGCCGACCCAGACACCGACCTGATAGATCTCCGGCAGATTTGGCGGCGGCCCACTCCAGGGCAGCGGCTGATTGAACAGCGCGACCACGGCAATGCTCACGATGGTCAGCAGGGTGAGTGCGATGTTGCTCGCGAGCGACAGGATCGTGGCGCCGATCGCGACGGGCGCCAGGAGCAGCAGCGAAAAAGGATTGATCAGGCCGCCGGTGAGATAGAGCAGCACCGCAAGCTGCAGGATGTCGAAGGCGAGGAAGATCGCGGCTTCGCGGTCGTCGATGCGCGCCGATGCCGGACGGCCGATGCTGACGGTGAGGTTGAGAAGTGCGGACAGCGCAATCGCGCCACCGACGGCCAGCACCGGCATGCCGAAGCCCAACCCCCAATGGACCACCGCGGCGGTGAAAGCTTGGCCGGCGACCGCCGCCCAGCGAATCAGCACCAGCGCCCGCAGACGGACGCCGCCGCGAGGCAATCCACTCACGTCGCTCGACGGCCCGGTGGACAGCCGGGTGACAGCCGGAGGGGCAGCAGGCGGCGAAGCGTTCTCGGCGCGCGCCGCCACGTCGCTACTCCTCGATCATCAGGTGCTTGCGATGCACCGTCGTGAAAAGCGGGATCTTGCGCTGCTTCTTGCGGTTCGGCGGTTCCTTCACCAGCCGGCCGATCTCGCCCAGGATCAGTCCTGTGATGGTAGGCAGCGGCAGTTCGCGTGCCTCGTCGAGACGCACCCACCGGACATCGCCCAGCTCGCTCGAATGACGGATCTCGCCGGTCGCATCTTCGGCGCGCGCCATGAAGAAGCGTGCATTGAAGCGGCGCGGCCGACCGGGCGGCGTCACCGCTCGGGCGATCAGGTCGAGGCAATCCAGTGCCGGCGCAAAGCCCTGATCGAGAAAGCCGTGCCAGTGCTCGCCGTAGTCCTGCCGCGGCGCACCGCCCTTCAACGGCTTGGCCAGCATCAGGCCCGTCTCCTCGAAGGTCTCGCGTACCGCCGCGACGGCAAGCGCCCGTGCGCGCTGGGGTGACGCGGCACGCTGCAGGCGTTCGTCGACGAAGCGATCGAGCGGCGTCGCCACCGGCACGCGCGCATCGGCAAGATCGACCCGTCCACCGGGAAACACATAGCGATTGGGCATGAACGCGTGCTTGGCGTCGCGGCAGCCCAGCAACACCTCAGGCACCTTGCCCTTCTGGCGCACGAGGATCAGCGTCGCGGCATCGCGTGGCCGCATGTAGGGGTACTTCTGGTCGACCTTTTCGACCGGCCGTTCACTGCCGGGCTTCAAAGTAGTTTTGACCGGATCGTCGTAACCTTTGTCGGTGCCGCGCACGACGGCACCGGCGGGAATGCCTCTTTTGCTCATACACCTAGGATAGAGCAATTCGCGAAGGGCAGCACAAAATTCAGCTCAGAAAGACCAGTCCACCGGCGTGTCCGGACGAAAGACGGTGATGGTCTTGGCGAGCGCCGGCACCTCGATGTGATCGGGCGCGTCGAGGGCCGCAGCGCGCAACGTCACACGTTCCTCGTTGGGCGGCAGGCCATAGAAGGCTGGGCCGTTCAGCGAAGCAAAGGCTTCGAGCCGGTCGAGCTTGCCCTCTTCGGCGAAGACCTGCGCATAGACCTGCATCGCCACCGGCGCATTGAACACGCCGGCGCAGCCGCAGGCACATTCCTTCGTATCCGTGGTGTGTGGTGCCGTATCGGTGCCCAGAAAGAACTGCGCGCTGTCCGACGTTGCCGCCCTTCGCAGAGCGAGACGATGCTCCTCGCGCTTGGCGATCGGCAGGCAATAGAAGTGCGGACGAATGCCACCCTTGAAGATCGCATTGCGGTTGTAGCTGAGATGATGCGGCGTGATCGTCCCGCCCAGCCGGCCGGGATGCGCCTCGACGAAAGCCACGCCTTCGCGCGTCGTGATGTGCTCCAGCACGATCTTGAGGCCCTGATGGCGCTTCAAGAGCGGCGCCAGGACCTTCTCGAGGAACACCGCCTCGCGGTCGAAGATGTCGACGTCGGGATCGGTCACCTCGCCATGAACGAGAAGCGGCATGCCGGCCTTCTCCATGGCCTCCAGCCCTTTCGCAACGCGATCCATCGAGGTGACGCCGTGGGCGGAGTTGGTCGTGGCATGCGCGGGATAGAGTTTGGCCGCGACCCACACGCCTTCAGTCTTGCCGCGCGTCAGTTCGGCTGGATCGGCGCCGTCGGTCAGGTAGCAGGTCATCAGCGGCTCGAACCGCAGATCCTTCGGCACGGCGGCGCGGATGCGCTCGCGATAGGCGCTGGCCTCCGCCACCTTCGTCACCGGCGGCACCAGGTTCGGCATGATGATGGCGCGGCCGAACTGGCGGGCCGTGTGCACGGCGCAGGCAGCGAGCAGCGGCCCGTCACGCAGATGAACGTGCCAGTCGTCGGGGCGGCGGATCGTGATCGTAGCGGGCAAAGGCATTGCGCTTTCTACGCTTGCTCCCGGGCAGGCTCCAATGTTGATTGCGTGCATGACCGATCTGAAAGACGCCATCGCCTTCGCCCAGGCCGCCGAATCCAAATGGCCCGCCAGCATGCACATGCCGGACGGGCAGTTCGTCATGACCTACGATTCCGGCGAGAAGGCCCCGGACAACGAGGTGCTGGGGCCGGTCACGCCGCGCGGCGGACATTCGGGCATCGTCTATCGCGGCGGCCACAAGCTCGCGGAATGGGGCGAGGTCGACCGTCCCGACATGACCTTCAGCGTCGCCAAGAGCTATCTCGCCCTGCTCGCCGGCCTAGCGCTGGGCGACGGGCTCATCAAGAGCCTCGACGACAGGGCCGGCGACTATGCCCTGGATGACGGCTTCCAAAGCGAGCAGAACCGCGACATCACCTGGCGTCATCTGCTGACCCAGACCAGCGAATGGTCGGGCAGCGTGTTCGGCAAGGAAGACCGCATCGACCATAATCGCGTGGTCGGCCTCGCCGTCGCCGATGCGCCCAAGGGCACGCGCCGGGCGATGAAAAAGCCCGGCACCTTCTACGAATACAACGACGTGCGCGTGAACCGCCTCGGCTACTCGCTGCTGCAGGTCTTCAAGGAGCCGCTGCCGTCGGTCCTGAAGCGGCGCATCATGGACCCGATCGGCGGCTCGCAGGGCTGGAAGTGGGACGGCTACAGGACCTCGACCGTGACCATCGACGGTAAGGAGATGATCTCCGTGCCAGGCGGCGGCCACTGGGGTGGCGGCATCGTGATTTCCGCGCGCGATCTCGCCTTGATGGGCCTGCTGGTGGCCCAAGGCGGCACTTGGGAAGGCAAGCAGATCCTGCCCAAGGGCTGGACCGAGGAGCTGGTGAAGCCCTGCCCCGTCGCGCCGTTCTACGGATTGATGTGGTGGCTCAACACCGACCGGCGGCAGTTCGCGGCGGCCTCGGAGAAGAGCTACTTCGCGCTGGGCTGGGGCAGCCATATCGTCTGGATCGACCCCGAGCACGATCTCGTGACGGTGCTGCGCTGGATCGATCGCAAGCAGGCGCCAGGCTTCGTCGAACGGCTGTTGGGTGCAATCAAGAAATGAGTCTCGACTTCTCCGCCGTCCCGCGTATGCCGGACGGCCGCACCGCCGCCGAACACATCGACTCCGTCGCCGCTCTCTCCCAAGCCGTCCGCGTGCCGATGGGCAATGGCGGCACGATGATGTGGCACGTGTTCGGCGCCGACCAGGGCAACAAGCCGATCCTGCTGCTGTTCCATGGCGGCTCGGGCTCGTGGATCCACTGGATTCGCAATGTCGTGCCCTTGTCGCAGCACTTCGCTGTCTACGCCGCCGACCTGCCCGGCCTCGGCGACAGCGACCCGCCCGACGACGTGCGCGACATCTGGTCGGTCACTCATTGCGTGAAGACGGCGATGGACGCGCTGATCCCCGGGGACCGCGACTTCGCCATCACCGGCTTCTCCTTCGGCGGCATGGTATCAGGCCACGTCGCCACTCTGGTCGGCGACCGGCTGCGCCGCATTGTTCTGGTCGGCGCCGGCGGCTTGAAGGCGACACGCAAAGCGGGCCCCAAACTGCGCAAGCTGCTTCCCGAAATGACGCCGGAGGTGCTGGCTACGGAAGCACGGCGCAATCTCGAAATCCTGATGATCCACGATCCCGCCAACGTCGACGGCGTGGCCGTTCACATGCAGATCCTGAACACCACGCGCGCCAAGACGCGCAGCCGCGAGATGGGCCAGGCCTTCCGGCTGAGCGAAGTGCTGCCGCGCGTGAAGACGCCGCTCACCGGCATCTGGGGCGAGTACGATTCGACGACCTATCCGCACATCCAGGAGCGAATCGATCTCTTTCGCTCCCTGCAGCCCGACTTCGAGATGAACGTCATTCCGGAGGCCGGCCACTGGGTGGCCTATGAAGCCGCCGATGTTTTCAACGCCAAGCTGATGGACATCCTGCGCCGTTGACAGCACCCCGTCGCACGCGCGCAAATGGCGACGGCTTCACGGTCGTTTAGCGCAGGCCTCGCTGCCGCGCGCTCGGCCCAACCGAAGAGGCGGCACAGCGATGACTCCGACCTGGAAACGTTGGCTTCTCATCATCCTCATCGCAGCCCTCGCCGCCACCTACTACGTCTGGGACAAATTCGGAGACCATGGCTTGCCCCCCGGGATCGCCGGCGGAAACGGCCGCATCGAGGCGGTCGAGATCGACATCTCGACCAAGATCCCGGGGCGCATCAAGGAAATCCTCGTCAACGAAGGAGACTTCGTCACGGCAGGGCAAGTGCTCGCCCGCATGGATACCGAGCAGTTGCAAGCGCAGCGCCGCCAGGCCGAGGCCCAGTTGAAGCGCGCAATCATCAATGTCGACACGGCCAAGAGCTTCGTCACGCAACGAGAGGCTGAAAGAACCGCCGCCATAGCCGTCGTCGCCCAACGCGAGGCCCAGTTCAACGCCGCGGAAAGAAGGCTGATTCGGACGGAGCAACTGGCCAAGACCAACACGGCATCGCAGCAGGTTCTCGACGACGATCGGGCGGTCGAACAGGGGGCAAAGGCCGCGGTAGGCGCAGCCAAGGCACAGCTCGCCGCTACGGAAGCGGCGATCAATGCCGCCAAGGCACAGCTGATCGACGCCGACGCCGCCGTCGACGTCGCCCGGGCAGCCGTCGACAGCATTACGGCGGACATCGACGACAGCACGCTCCGGTCGCCGCGAGACGGACGCGTACAGTATCGCGTCGCCCAGCCGGGAGAGGTACTGGCAGCGGGAGGACGGGTGCTCAATCTCGTCGACCTGGGCGACGTCTACATGACCTTCTTCCTGCCCACTGCAGACGTCGGGCTTGTCCCGATCGGCAGCGACGTGCGCCTTGTCCTCGACGCGGTGCCCCAATACCCGATCCCCGCCAAGGTCACGTTCGTCTCCGACGTGGCGCAGTTCACGCCGAAGTCCGTCGAGACCGAGAAGGAGCGCCAGAAGCTCATGTTCCGGGTCAAAGCGCGGATATCGCCGGAGCTGCTCAAGAAATACATCCAGCACGTCAAGACAGGCTTGCCGGGCATGGCCTATGTCCGCCTCGATCCGAAAGTCGAGTGGCCGCCGAGCCTGACAGGCACGCTGCTCGAATGAGCGCGCCCGTCGCGCGGCTCGAGTTGGTGGGACTGGCCTACGGCAAGACCCGGGCGCTCGATCGCATCACGCTCGACGTACCATCGGGCCGCATGGTCGGCCTCATCGGACCGGATGGCGTCGGCAAGTCCAGCCTTCTCTCGCTGATTGCAGGTGCACGCCGGGTCCAGACCGGCAGCGTCGACGTGCTCGGCGGCGATATTGCCGATGCCGCTCACCGTCGGGCGACATGTTCGCGGATCGCCTACATGCCCCAGGGGCTCGGCAAGAACCTCTATCCGACGCTTTCCGTCGCCGAGAATGTCGATTTCTTCGGCCGCCTGTTCGGCCTGGCGCCACATGATCGGCGCCGCCGCATCGCAGAGCTTCTGGAAGGCACGGGCCTGGGGCCGTTTGCCGACCGGCCGGCCGGCAAACTCTCCGGCGGCATGAAGCAGAAACTCGGGCTGTGCTGCGCGCTCATCCATGATCCGGAACTCCTGATCCTGGACGAGCCGACGACCGGCGTCGATCCGCTCTCGCGCCGCCAATTCTGGGAGCTGGTCGAAGGAATCCGCTCCAGCCGCGCCGGCATGAGCGTCATCGTGGCAACGGCCTATATGGAAGAAGCTGCCCGCTTCGACTGGCTGGTTGCAATGGATGCCGGCCGCTTGCTCGACACGGGTACCCCCGATGAACTGCTGCAGCGAACAGGCACCTCGACGCTCGACGCCGCTTTCATCGCCTTGCTGCCGGAGGAGCGCCGTCGCGACCACCGGGCCGTCGTCATCCCGCCTCGACAGTCGACCGACGCCGGGGACACGTTCGCCATCGAAGCCCAGCACCTCACCATGCGCTTCGGCGACTTCACGGCCGTCGACGATGTGAGCTTCCGCATCGAACGAGGCGAGATCTTCGGATTTCTCGGCTCCAACGGCTGCGGCAAGACGACGACCATGAAGATGCTGACCGGCCTGCTGGCTGCCAGCGAGGGATCGGCTCGCCTGTTCGGCCGGGAAGTCGACCCCAACGACATCGAGGTGCGACGCCGGGTGGGCTACATGTCCCAAGCCTTCTCGCTCTATTCCGAGCTGACGGTCCGGCAGAATCTTGACCTGCACGCCCGCCTCTTCGCCATGCCGCCGGCGACAATTCCAGTCCGCATCGACGGTCTGGCCGACCGTTTCGGCCTCGTCGAGGTGATGGACATGCTGCCCGAGGCGCTTCCCCTCGGCATTCGCCAGCGCCTGTCCCTGGCGGTGGCGTTGATCCACTCTCCCGACATCCTGATTCTCGACGAGCCGACATCGGGCGTGGACCCCATCGCTCGCGATGCCTTCTGGCAGATCCTGTCGGATCTCTCCCGCCAGGAGAAGGTAACGATCTTCGTTTCCACGCACTTCATGAACGAAGCCGGGCTCTGCGACCGCATCTCGTTGATGCATGCCGGCAAGGTTCTGGTCAGCGACACGCCGGCGGCCATCGTCGAAAGGCGTTCGGCCACTACCCTCGAGGAGGCGTTCGTCGCCTACCTGGAGGATGCGATCAGACAGGGCAGCGACAAGACGCCCGCGGCGCAACTACCGGCAGCGGTCGCCGCCATCGAGAAGACCGGCGAACCTCACGGCAGCGGGCGGCAGTTCTTCGATTTCCGGCGCATGTTCGCCTACTCGCACCGGGAGGCCCTGGAACTGCGGCGCGATCCGATCCGGGCCACCCTCGCGCTGATCGGCAGCGTCATCCTAATGTTCGTCATCGGCTACGGCATGAACATGGACATCGAGAACCTGACTTTCGCCGTTCTCGACCGCGACGATACGACCGTCAGCCGGGACTATGCCTTGCAGCTCGCGGGATCGCGTTACTTCACGGAAAAGGCGCCGATCACCAACTATGCCGATCTCGACCGGCGCATGCGCAACGGCGAGCTCAGCCTCGCGATCGAGATTCCGCCCGGCTTCGCACGCGACGTCGCGCGCGGCCGCAATGTCGAGATCGGTGCCTGGATCGACGGTGCCCAGCCGGCCCGCGCCGAGACCGTGCGCAGTTACGTACAGGGCATGCACCTCAACTGGCTGACCCAGAAGGCCCGCCAACTCTATGGCGGAACGACACTCTCCGGGAGCTTCGATCTCGCCGTCCGCTTTCGCTACAACCCCGGTATCGAGAGTCTGGTGGCGATGGTTCCGGCCGTCATACCGCTCCTTCTGATGATGATACCGGCAATGCTCGCAGCGCTCAGCGTCGTGCGCGAGAAAGAGCTGGGCTCGATCATCAATTTCTACGTGACGCCGGTCACGCAGCTCGAATTCCTGGTCGGCAAGCAACTGCCTTACGTCATCCTGGGTGTGCTGAACTTTCTGATACTGGCGGCGTTCGCGGTCTTCATCTTCCGCGTGCCCTTCACCGGCAGCTTCCTGGCCTTCTTCTGTGCGGCGTTCCTCTATGTCGTCATCGCGACGGCTCTGGGCCTCGTCATCTCCTCCTTCATGAAGAGCCAGATCGCCGCCATTTTCGGGACGGCGCTCATCACGCTTCTGCCGGCCAGCCAGTATTCCGGGATAACCGATCCGGTCTCCTCGTTGCAGGGCTTCGGCGCCTTCATCGGCCGGATCTACCCCACGACTTATTTCGTGACGATCTCGCGGGGCACCTTCTCCAAAGCGCTCGACTTCGCCGACCTGACGGGTGCCTTCCTGCCTCTGCTGATTACCATTCCCATTCTGCTTGGTTTGGGAATCGTCCTGTTGCGCAAGCAGGCGACGTAAGCATGCACGCCGCCAACATCCTGCGACTGGGCATCAAGGAACTGTGGGGCCTTGCTCGAGACCCGCTGATGCTGGTGCTTATCGTCTATTCTTTCACGCTCTCGATCTATACGGCATCGAAGGCGATGCCGGAGACGCTGAACAAGGCGGTGATCTCCGTGGTCGACGAGGATCAATCGCCGATATCGTCACGCATCATCACCGCATTCTACCCGCCTTACTTCGTGGTACCCCGCCTTATCTCTCTCCAAGAGATGGACGACCGGATGGATGCCGGGCTCGACACGTTCGCCCTCGACATCCCGCCGAACTTCCAGCGCGACCTTCTGGCCGGCCGGACCCCGACGATCCAGTTGAATGTCGACGCCACCCGGATGACGCAGGCATTCAATGGCGCCGGCTACATCCAGTCCATCGTCTCCGGCGAGGTCGCGAAGTTCCTGGATCGCTACCGCGGCGTTTCCGCGCCGCCGGTCGATCTCGTGCTGCGCGCCCGCTTCAACCAGGAGCTCAACAAGGAGTGGTTCGGCTCCATCAACAACGTCATTTCTGCCATCACCATGCTGTCGATCATCCTGACCGGCGCTGCCCTCATCCGCGAGCGGGAGCATGGCACCATCGAACATTTGCTTGTCATGCCCGTCACGCCGTTCGAGATCATGCTCAGCAAGGTCTGGTCGATGGGCGTCGTCGTTCTCCTGGCTTCGACCTTCTCTCTGGTCTGCGTCGTACAGGCGTTGCTGGGGGTTCCGATCCAGGGGTCGATCACCCTGTTCGTGCTGGGCGCCGTCCTGCAGATCTTCGCGACAACTTGCATGGGCATTTTCCTGGCGACGGTCGCCGGATCGATGCCGCAGTTCGGTCTCTTGCTGATGCTGGTCCTGCTGCCGCTGCAGATGCTGTCCGGCGCGATCACGCCGCGCGAAAGCATGCCGGAAATCATCCAGACCATCATGCTCGCCGCGCCCAACACCCATTTCGTTATCCTTGCCCAGTCGGTCCTGTTTCGCGGGGCCGGTCTCGATATCGTGTGGCCGCAGCTCCTCACCCTGCTGGCGATCGGATCGGCACTGTTCTATCTGTCACTGCGTCGGTTCAGGCAGTTTCTGCGATAGCCAGTCGGGCCTTTGCCCGGTTGACAAGGAATGTCGACAGGGTGCGCAATCGCCACCAGCAACGCTTCACCGGGCAGAATCAATCATGAAAACCGAAGTCTCCGAGATCGCGGACAAGATCTATCGCCTCTCCACGTTCGTACCCGCAGTCGGGCCGACCGGCTTCACGTTCAACCAGTTCCTGATCGACGCCGACGAACCGCTGCTCTTCCATTACGGGCAGCGCTCGCTGTTTCCGTTGATTTCCGAGGCGGTGAAGCGCGTCATCCCGCTGGAGAAGCTGCGCTGGACGACGTGCAGCCACGTCGAGGGCGATGAATCGGGCGCGCTGAACGAATGGCTTGCCGCCGCCCCCAACGCCACGCCGGCGCACGGCCAGCTCGGCTGCAACATCTGGCTGACCGACATGGCCAACCGTCCGCCCCGGGCGTTGAAGGACGACGAGGTGCTGGACCTCGGCGGCAAAAAAGTGCGCTGGCTCGACACGCCGCACGTCCCGCACAACTGGGATGCCGGCCTGATCTACGAGGAGACGACGGGTACGCTGTTCTCGAGCGACCTCTTCACCCAGGTCGGTCCGGCCGAGCCGACGACGGAGAGCGACATCGTGGCGCCGGCCATCGCCGTCAGCGACCGGCTGCCCTTCATGCCGCCGACACCCATGACCGAAGCGACCATGCGCCGGCTGGCCGCCCTCAAGCCGACGACGATCGCCCTGATGCACGGCCCGACGTTCAAAGGCGATGGGGCTGCGGCATTGAACGGGCTTGCGGATCACTACGCCAAATCGTTCGCCTGAAGCTCAAGGCGCACTCTTCAGGCCCAGCGAGGCGAGATAGCTCCAGCGAACCGTGCCGTTCCTGAGCTGGATTCCGTCGAGGTACTGCGCCATCGCACGGTCGATCAGCTCCTGCGGCGGCTTCTCTTTCTGCTTGCCGTCCGCGAACGCCACAATCTGGGCCCAGCCCTCCGGCCGCGGGATCGAGACGATCGTCGAAGGCGTGTCGAGATTCTTGTAGGTCCAGAACGACCAGCCGATATCGTGGAACTCATGCAGGCGACGGAACTCTTCGTTCCATTCGTCGGTGAGTTCGCCGGTCTCGCCGAGAAACAGCGGCACATTGTAGAGGTTGGCGAAGTTGAGATGCCGCTGGATCGAATCGCGGTTCGTCGAGGCCCAGAACGAGTGATAGGTGTAGGCCAGGTTCGCGGCAAAGGGCGGACCGAGCATGGCGAAGCTCGAACTCCACTGCCCGCCGGCCAGGATCACGATGCGCTCGGGATCGACTTCGCGGATCGCCGCCGTCGCGCGCTTGTAGAAGGGTTCGAGGCGCGCATTGAGCGTCGCCACGTCGTGATACGGGGCGGCGGGCTCGTTCAGGATGTCGTAGCCCAGCATCGTCGGGTTGCCGCGATAACGCTGGGCGATGGCGCGCCACAGCTTGATCGTGAGATCGCGGTCGCGCGGCACGTAGAACATCAGCGGATAGCCCGGCCCGTCATCGTGGTTGATGCCTGTCTGGCCACCGGGCGCGGCATGAAGGTCGGGAATGACATAGAGGCCCGATGCCTGAGCCCACCCCACCACACGGTCGAGCAGCGCCCAGCCTTCGCCATCAATCTCGCCATTGGCGCCCATGAACAGCCGCCAGTGCAGCGGCACGCGCACCATGTTGAAGCCGACCGACTTGATGAACCGGATATCGGCTTCGGTCACATAGGTGTCGCGGTACCGACGCCAGAAGGTCTCGGCGCCGTCCTTGCCCAGTAACCGCTCGAAGGCGCCATAGATCTGGCGCGGCGCCTTGGCGACCTCGAACTTGAACATGTAGCCCTCGGGCATCAGCCAGTTGCCGAGGCTGATCCCCTTCAGCCGCAACACGCTGCCGTCGGGGGCGATGAAGTTCTTGCCTTGGATACGCACCAAGGGATCGGCGGTGGCGGGAACGGCAAGACCGAGCAGCACGAGTAAAGCGACGAGGAAGCGCATCGGCCCAGCGTATCACAAGCCGGAGCCGCAGCACTGGAGTCGCGCACCCCTGGCGGTCTAATGTCTCGCCGCCATGATTCTCGCTTCGCTCCTCTTGCCGATCGCGGTCGCAGCGATCGTGTTCCTGGTCCAGAAGGTTCGTCTGCCCGTCTTTCTCGCCGTGATGGCGACGGTCGTGGTCTACGGCATCGCGGCCGACATGACCTTCCAGTCGGTCGGCAAGGCGTTCGGGCTGGGTTTCGCGACGGCGATGGAACAAGCGGGCCTGCTGGTGGTTGCGGGCGCCCTCGCAGGCGCGGTCGTACTGCGCGCGCCGCTGGGCACCGGCACCTCGGCAGCCGCAGGCGTGCTGGCCGGATTGGGCGCTTCGGCTTCCGGCGGCCTCGCACTGCTGCAACCGGCCGGCCAGGACGCGCCGCGGCGGGCGCTGGGCCTGGCCCTCACCCTCCTCGTCGTCTCCGCCCTGCTGGCACCCTCGCCGCTCGCCGTCGCGGCGGGCTCGGTGATGAAGGCCGACCTCAGCACCGCGCTGTTGATTGCCGTGCCGGTCGCCGCCGTAGCGATCATGCTGGGATGGTGGCACGTCGCACGGCAGATCCCTTCGACCGACGAGCCGGGCCAGCTCAGTTGGGCATGGCTCTGCGTTGCGATCCCGCTGGTGCTGTTGGTCGTGCAATCGATTGCACAGATGCCCAGCGAGCCCTTGGGCAAGGGCGGCTCGCGCGAATTCTACATCGGCATCTCCAGGCCGCTGATGCTGGCGGCGATCGCCATTACCCTGGCGATCGTGCTGGCGCGGCGCTGGGAGCCGTCGGCGCTCGCTGGCCGTTCCTGGGCGCCGCTGCTGCTCGCGGTCGGCGCGTCCGGCGGCTTGGCGCGCGTGTTCGACGAGACCGGCATGGCCGAGCTTCTGGCCGAATACGTCCTTCACCCGCGCTACGGCGTGCTGACGCCGTTCCTGGCTGCCGCCATCGTGAAGACCATGCAGGGCAATTCCCTGACGGCCGTGCTGACCGCCTCGGGCATGGTCGAGCCGTTGCTGCCCGCGCTCGGGCTCGACAGCGCCTCCGGCCGCGCCATCGCCACGGCGGCAGTCGGCGCCGGCTCGATGGCGGTCTGTCATGTCAACGATCCGCTCTTCTGGATCGCCGCTCACATGGGCCGCCTCTCGCCGGGCCGAGCGCTCTATGTGATCTCGCTCGGCAGCGCCGTCATGGCGATCGGCGCCCTGATCGTGATCGCCGCGATCCGGCAGTTCGTCTGATCAATCGAGCTTCACGCCGGACGCCTTGACCGCGGGCTCCCAGAGCTTGCGGTCCTGAGCCAGGAATTCGCCGAATCCCTTGCGGCCGGTGGGCGGCATGTCGAGGCCGAGATCGTCGTTCCACCGCTTCTGGATGTCCGGACTCTTCAACGCATCCGCCAGCGCGGTCTCCAGTCGGGCCAGAATAGGTTCCGGTGTGCCGGCCGGGGCGCCGACGCCATACCACGAGGTCGCAACATAGCCCGGCACCGTTTCGGCGATGGCTGGAATATCGGGCGCCGCCTTGGAGCGTACGGCCGAGGTGACGCCCAGCCCCTTCAACTTGCTGCCGCGGACCTGAGGCAGCATCGAAGGCATGTTGGCGAACATCATGTTCACGATGCCGGCCATCAGGTCGGTATAGACCGGGCCTGCGCCCTTGTAAGGCACATGGATGATGTCGACATCGGCCATCTTCTTGAAGAGCTCGCCGCTCAGGTGCAGCGACGTGCCGGGGCCGGACGAGGCGAAGGAATACTTGCCCGGCGATGCCTTGCAGAGCGCGATCAGCTCTGCGACGGAATTGGCCGGCAACGACGGCGTTACGCCCAGCAGGTTGGCGAGTGTGGCGACCCGCGAGACGCCGACGATGTCCTTGTCCGGGTTGTAAGGCAGCTTGCTGTAGAGCATGGGATTGAGCGTGTGGCTGGCCACCGAGATCAGCCCCAGCGTGTAGCCATCGGGTGCAGCGCGGGCGAGTTCCGTGGTGCCGATATTGCCGCCGGCCCCGCCCCTGTTCTCGACGATGAACTGCTGACCGAGCAGCTTGGTGAGCTGGTCGCAGATCAGCCGGCTCACCGTGTCCGTGCCGCCGCCCGGTGCGAAGGGGCAGATGAAGCGCACGGTCTTGTTGGGCCAACCCGCCGTCTGCGCCCGCAGGAGGGCCGGCGCGGCAACGGCTGGAGCGGCCAAGGCTGCGGCGAGCAGCATACGTCTTTGCATAAATGCCTCCTGAAGGGCGTTTCCTCGATGTTTCTTCGTATTGTGGACACCCGAGCGTAGCGGCGTCCGCTAATCTGTCCAGATGAACGAACCGTCGAGCGTCCAGAGCTATATCGACCAGACGCCGTCATGGCCGGATGGAACGCCGACGCCCACGGTTCCCATGACGCGCATGCAATGGCGCATCTGGCTCCTGGCTACCGCCGGCAAGTTCTTCGAAGGCCTGGTCGTATTCATGACCGGCGTCGCCCTGCCACTGATCGTCAAGGAGTTCGGCCTGTCCCCGGTCGAGAAGGGCATTGTGACCGCGGCGCCGCTGGCCGGCATCATGGTGGGCGCCATCGCCCTCGGCGGGCTTGCCGACATCTATGGCCGCCGCCGCATGTTCGTGGTCGAGATGCTGGTCTTCGCCATCTTCTTGGTGGGGCTCGCCGTCGCACCGGGCTTCGGTTGGCTGGTTCTCTTCCTGTTCGGCATGGGCGTCGCACTGGGTTGTGACTACCCCACCGCGCATCTCGTGATCTCCGAGAGCATCCCGAGCCGCGACCGCGGCAAGCTGGTGCTGGGTGCCTTCGCCTTCCAGGCGGTGGGCGCCCTGGTCGGCACGGTGATCGGCTACATGATCCTGGCCAGTATCCCCGAACTCGGCGCCTGGCGCCTGATGTACGCCGTGGCGATTGCGCCGGCGGTCTTCATCGTGGTCGCGCGCCTCTTCGTCACCGACAGCGGCCAATGGCTGATGTCCCGCGGCCGCCGCGCCGAGGCCGAGCACGAGTTGCAGCGCCTGCTGGCGCGCGAACCGCCCTACCCCAAGAAAGTCCGTCTCGCCGAGATCGATCCGGAGTCGGCATTGTATAGCCAGGAAGCACGGCGGGGCCGGTGGCGCGATCTCTTCAACAAGAAGAACCGGCGCGCCACGATCCTGGCCTCGGTACCGTGGTTTCTGCAGGACCTCGGCACCTACGGCATCGGCATCTTCACGCCGACGATCCTCTCGCACACGATCGGGCACGAAATCACGAATGCGCAGAACGTGGCGGGCGTCATCGCCCGCGACATCGCAGGCGCGAAAGGAGCAGCGCTGGTCGATACGCTGTTGATCGCGGGTATCCTCGCAGCCGTCCTGCTGGCCGACAGGGCGGGGCGCATCAAGCTGCAGATCTTGGGGTTCGTCGGCTGCGCCGTCGGTCTGGCGCTCGCCCTCCTGCAGACCCACGCCGAGGAACCATTGCGAACGTTGCTGCTGTTCGGCGGATTCATGATCTTCAACTTCATGACCAACCTCGGCCCGAACGCCCAGACCTACCTGCTGGCTGGCGAAGTCTTCCCCACCAACATCCGCGGCAAGGGCGCAGGCTTCGCCGCGGCCTTCGCCAAGATCGGCGCCGTGCTGACGGCATTCGTGTTTCCCCTGGTGCTCGACGCAGCCGGGACGAATTTCTTGCTTACCGGATTGATCTTCACGTCGCTGCTCGGGGCGTTCGTGACTTGGCGGTTTCGCATTGAGACAAGAGGCGTGAACCTCGAAGAGATCGGGCGCTAGCGTGCTTACGATCAGTGGAACCACATACGGTTCCACTGATCGGAAGCGTGTCGCCTTAGCTGCCTCGCTCTCCCGGCATATCCCGCCCAACCGAGATCAACGGGATGGGATATGCCTTTGGCTGATGTATGGTCGCCGCAATGGACTCGCCTATTCGGGAGCTGCTGCGTTCGCCCGATTTCCTGCGGCTGTGGTTGGTCGGCGCTTTTGCCAACGCGATGCGCTGGCTGGAGCTGCTCGTCTCTGGCCTGTTCGCTTGGGAGATGACGCACTCGGCCCTCGCCGTCACCGTCGTGGTGGCGTTGCGCCAGATCCCGCAGCTCCTGTTCGGCGCTTTCGCCGGAGCGATTTCCGAGGCGCTGAACCGCAAGCTGATCGTGATGGCCTCGCTCCTCGGTCCTGCCATCGTATCGGCCGCCCTGGCGACGCTTGCCACCATGGGAGAGCTCCAGCTCTGGCATGTCGCCATCGGCAATCTCCTCAGCGGCACGATGTGGGCCTCCGAGATGTCGACACGCCGCCGCATGGTCGGCGAAGCTGCCGGACCGCATCGTATCGTCAACGCCATCGCACTCGACAGCGCGACCTCGGCCGCCACCCGCATGGTAGGTCCGCTGCTGGGCGGCATGGCCTTCGAATGGCTGCACATGAGGGGCGCCTATACGCTGACGGCCCTGGTGCAGTTTCTCGGCGCCTTTGCCATGTCGGGCCTCGTCTACGCGCAGGTCACGCGCCGGCTCAACCTGATGCGGATTCCGCACGAGATCGTGGAAGGCCTGCGCTTTGCCTGGACCAAGCCCACCATCCTGCTGGTGTTCGGCGTCACCATCGTCACCAACGCCTTCGCCTTCGCCTATTCCGGCCTGGTGGCCCCCCTGGGCCTCGCGGCGTTCAACGTCTCACCCGCGCTGGTCGGCCTGCTGGCCGCTGGTGAGCCGCTGGGTGCCTTGATCGGCGGCGCCCTGATTGCGATGGGTGTCGTGCGCATGGACCGGCGCCTGGCCTTCGCCGGCGGCGCGGCGCTCTTCATGGTGGCGCTGATCCTGATGGCGCTCAGCCCCTCCTTCTGGTTCGCCTTCGCGATTCTCGTCCTGGGCGGCTTCGGCACGGCGGGCTTCGGCAACATGCAATCGACGCTGATGCTGACCGAAGCACCGCCCGAGGTGCGCTCGCGCCTGATGGGAGTCGTCACGGTCTGCATCGGCACTGGCCCGCTCGGCCAGCTCGCCGCCGGCGCGATCTCCGATCAGATCGGCCCGCGCAGCGCGGTGATCGTGATGGCCGTGATTGGCCTGGCGCTTACGGCCGCGATGGTGTGGCTTCTGAAGCAACCGTCGGGCAAGCCGCCGACCTAGGTCTGGGCTGACGGCACGGCGAGCTTCTTGCGCCGCAGGAGGTCCTCCATCGCTTTGATACCCTCCTCATACTGACCGCGGTCGCAATCGATCCTTGCCGATAGGCGGGTCATGTTTCGGGCGCCGTCGGAATGCTCGCCGCGGCCGGAGCCGTAGCGGTCGAAGTAGGCAATGAGCTGATCGCAGCGCGTTTTCAGGTCGTCTGCCTGGGCGACCGCAATCAGCAAGGTGCTGGTCCCGGCAAAGAGCGCTGCATGAACGAGCATCGAACGCAAAAACATCGTGGCTCCCTGAAATGCGCGAGGCCATGCCCTCCCGCCCGTGAACTAAGCAACACGACCTGATTATGTTCCTTAGATAACGGCAAAATTCGACCCTCCCGTATGGACACAGGCAGCCCGACAAGTAGGGTTTGCCCCGGAACAGACGGGGAGAATGCAGACAGGTGACTACCAGTCCGAAAGTCCTGATTGCGGGCGCCGGCCCGGTCGGCCTCACGCTCGCCAACGAACTTGCACGGCACGGCGTGTCGGTGCGCATCGTCGACAAGGCGGGAGAGCGCACAGACAAGTCGAAGGCACTGGTCATGTGGAGCCGTACGCTCGAACTGTTCGACGATGCCGGATACGTCGACAAATTCCTCCCCGCGGGCATGGTCGCGCATGGAGCCCAGATTTCGACGGGCAAGGAAGTTGTAGCCCGCATTTCGTTCGATTCGCTCGACAGCCGCTATCCCTACGCCTTGATGATCCCACAAAGCGAGACCGAACGGGTTCTCGAAGAACAGCTTGCGGCCCGCGGCGTGACGGTCGAGCGACTGGTCGAACTGTCGGGCTTCGACGAAGAAGGCGACAAGGTCGACGCCGCGATCAAGAAGGCGAACGGCGAAACCGAAACGGTGAGCGCCGACTGGCTGATCGGCTGCGATGGCGCGCATTCGACGGTGCGCCACGGGCTTGGCTTTGCTTTCGAGGGCTCGACCCAGCAAAGCGACTGGGTCCTGGCCGACGGCTATCTCTCCGGGCTGGAACCCAAGGACCGGATACACATCTTCTGGCACCGCGACGGGATCCTGGCCTTCTTTCCGATCGGCAGCGAGCGTTGGCGCGTGGTCGCCGATCTTGGCCCGGTGACCAGCGAAGCCCGGCATACAGACCAGACCCTGGCAGAAGTCCAGGCTCTGTTGACGCAGCGCGGCTCGCCGGGAATCACGATGTCAGATCCGGTCTGGCTCGCCGCCTTCCGCATCAACGAACGCAAGGTGAAGGACTATCGCCGGGGCCGCGTCTTCCTGGCCGGCGATGCCGCGCACATCCACAGTCCCGCCGGCGGACAGGGCATGAACACCGGCATGCAAGATGCCTTCAATCTTGCCTGGAAACTCAAGATGGTCATCGCGGGCACCGCCAAGTCGTCGTTGCTCGACAGCTACTCGGTCGAACGCAGCGCCATCGGCGAGATCGTACTGCGCAACGCCGGACGCATGACCGACGCGGCGATCCTGCGCAACCCGATCGCCCAAGGATTGCGCAACGCCGTCGTCAAGTTCGCGGCAGGCTTTCCCATCCTGCAACACGCCGTTGCCGACCAGCTCTCCGAACTCAAGCTCGCCTATCCCATGAGCCCGCTTACGGCCAAGAACGACCATGCAAGCCATGCCGGCCATGGGCCGAAGCCCGGCATGCGCTGGCCCGACCGGCTTCCTGGCGATGCCGCCGGCCGGACCTTCACGGCGCTGGGACCGAAAGACGTCGTGACAGCACTGGCCGAGAAGTTCCCCAAACTGGTGATGCCCGTGTCGGCAGACGATCCTGCGCATGCCGGCGCGCTGCGCCTAATCCGGCCCGACGGCTATGTCGGCTTCGTGGGGTCTGGTGCGGATCAGGAACACGCCGAGTCCTATCTGGCCGGAATCTCCGCCTGAATGCGCAAAATCCCGGCCTTATACGATGGTCGCACTGGTCCTTTGCAGGGCGCGCTGGCAGTGTGCGCCCCACAATGGCATTCCACTGGAAAATCGATTCGCAGGAAAAGCTCATCACTGTCGTAGCTGAGGGTGACGTGACGCGTGCCGAGGTCGACGCCTTCCTCGACGTGTTGGAAGGGATCGAAGGCTTCAGCTACCGCAAGCTATTCGACGGCACGACCGCCGATACCAAGATGTCGCCGGACGAGATACTGGCACTCGGCGTTCGCATGCGCGCCGCCCATACCCAGGACAGAACGCTCGGGGCGCTGGCCGCGGTCGTACCCGACGACAAAGTCGAGCTGGTCAGCCGCGTATTGGGCATGCTGGCCGCGGCCAAGCGGCCGATGCGAGTCTTCAGTACGCTCCAGCCGGCGCAGGAGTGGCTCCAGCGCCAGCCGCGAGTCTAGACCTTGAAGGCCTGACGCGCGAGCAGCCGCCAGCTTGCGCCCTGCTTCTGCCAGACCTGCAATACGCCGATCTTCGACACGTTCCACTTGCCGTCACCCGCGCCGCTCTCGCTCTCCCAGGCGTGGCGGACGATTGCATCGTTGCCGGCAATGGCGACGGTCTGCTTCGACAGTTCGATCGATTTATAGACGGTCTTCTTCGCGGTGATGACGTTGACGAAGTCGGCCTTGTCCTGGATCGCGCCGCTGGAATGCCCATAGCTGAGCTGGTCGGCCGTAAGCGCTTCGAGTTGCGCCTTGTCGGCCGTCAGCATGGCCTTGGTCAGAGCGGCCACGGCCTGCGTGACGGCGGCAACGTCCGCCTCGTTGGCCTGCGCAGAAGAAAGAACGAATGCCGGCATGCCCGTAGCCAGAAGCGCGACGGCGGCCAGATGGCGGCGGCTGATGATCATCGTTTCCTCCGGTTGTTGCCCGGGTTGGCGAACCAACCTGCGGGGTCTGTCCGAAGGCTATCACCCGCGATGGGGCGAGAGAACGATCAGGGGGCGTGCAAGACCTGTTCGCCAATCGTACCTGGCGGCCTCACTTCGAATGAGACCTCGACGCGACCCGCCCGTTCGAAGGCAAGCGTGATCGGCAGCCGCTCGCCGACCATCAGCGGCGCCGGGAGCTGCAGTATCAAATGATAACCGCGCGGCTTGAACACGATGGCAGTTCCGTGGTGCAGATAAAGGCCGCCCTCGAGCCGGACCATCGAGATGCCGGGTCCGGTAACCCGGATGCCCTGGAGTTCGCAGGTGCTTCCCTCAGGGCCCGTCGCGCCCAGCAGACGGTCCGGCGCCGAACCGCCATTCACGACGGTCATGAAGGCACCGGCGGTCTGGGGCTTGTCCGGCAGCGTGCGTGCCCAGGGTTCCTGGATTTCGATCTGGCCGACGCTCGCGGCCGTTTCCGCCTTCTTGGGGCGGCGCAGCAAGGAGAACATCAGCGTTCTTTACTCGCTTGGCAGCAGCCGGTCGATGGCCGAGCGCCAGACACTTTCGGCGGCTTCAGGCGACAAGCCGAAGCCGCCCCGCATTTGGTCCCAGCTTTCGAAGCTGGTGAGCGTCGCCAGTGTGATCAGGAGCTGCTCGCGCTGCAGGGCGCCCAAGGCCGCAAGCTCCGGCCGGTACATCAGCTCCAGCCGTTCGACATTGGCGCGGCGCACCGCTTTGGCGCGCATTGCCAGCGCCGCGAGCTGCCCCTGGGTCGCCGGCGAAGTCAGGATGCGCCATAGCGGCGACCATCTCTCGCAGGACTGAGCCCGGATACGAACATGGGACGCGATGCGCGTCGGCCGGTCGCCATCGACATTCTGCGCCGGTGCCTGGGCCTGGCCGGCCGCGATGGCGTAATCCGCCGTCGCGAGGCTCAGCGCATCGAGGTCGGGGAAGCGTTCGAAGATCGACCGCACCGAATAGCCGGCGGCATGGGCAATCTCGTTTGCGGTCGGCAAGCGGCCATGCTCCCTCACGAGTTGAAGGTAGGCCTCGATCATGAGTTGACGGGTGCGCTCGCTGCGCAGATGACGGCCGTCGAAACGGCGGCCTTTCGACCGATCGTCTGTGATAGATTGTTCCTGGGATTGGGGCTCGCTCATCGTCTCGCCCTTTCTACGGGATCACCCGCTATGACGCGACTTCAGGACCTTCGTGGGGGACACAAATCGACGCCGGATTGGATTGAATTTGCCTTGCGATCCGATCTGCACTCGACGGCCGGCACCAGACGCGATGGCCGCCACAGGATCATCCGCCTGGGCTTCGTGCTGCCATGAAGAGAGTTCTTCCAATCCTGCTGGCCATACTCGGCCTTGCCGCATGCAACGACAAGGCCACACTTGACAATTCGCGGGTGCATTACGTCACCTACGAAGGGCGCAAGTTCGAGGTGCGCGTCGCCCCGACGGGAACGCCGAACGAATACCGCTTGCTGGTGGTCCGGGCCACGCTGGTGATCAATCCCGATCCGGAACGCGAGCGCGAGCGGGACTCAGCCATCGCGTGGAAAGCTATTCAGGTAGTCTGCAAGGGTGGTCGCCCTCAGGTGCTAGAGCACAACCTGATAGACAATGTTAACTTCATGACCCGGTTTCGTTGCGCATGAAACACGCTCTTCTCCTGACGCTCCTTCTGCTCGCCGCCGCAGGCACGGCCTCCGCGCAGCAGCGCCGGCCACCGTCACCG
This sequence comes from Reyranella massiliensis 521, assembly GCF_000312425.1. Classification (GTDB taxonomy): domain Bacteria; phylum Pseudomonadota; class Alphaproteobacteria; order Reyranellales; family Reyranellaceae; genus Reyranella; species Reyranella massiliensis. The sequence continues at coordinate 4,525,994 of NZ_HE997181.1, forward strand.
CCTGAGCCCGAGAAAGCGGACAAGGCTGAAAAGCCGGGCGAATGCGGTGCGTTGCCAAAGGAATGGAACGGTGAAGCCTATGCGCGGGACGGGATAACCCTGGGCGGCGTCGGCCTGAAGCCGCAGATCAGGCTCTGGGGTCTGCAGGCCGGCGAACTCCGCGACAGGCACACCGGCCTCGAGACGGTGAGCGGCATGCAAGCGCGGGCGGCGCTGGAAGACATGCTGGAAAAGAGCGAGCACAAAGTGAAGTGCCGGCCGGCCCGATGGGACCGCGAGTGCCGCCTCGTCGCACAATGCATGGTCGAGACCGCACCGGCGCCGATCGACCTCGGTGGCTACATGCTGGCAAGCGGCATGGCCTATGGGTTCAATCTCGACGAAGCCCTACCCTGGGAACCGCGCGCCAGCCAGCGCTACGCCGGCGCGGAGGCAGATGCGCGCAAGGCCAAGCGCGGCCTGTGGCCGGTCTGGCTGGGCGAAAAGTAGCCTGGCCGGCCGTCAGCGCCGTGGGGTCGGGCGCTTTTTCCTCTTGGAGGTCGCGGGCACCTGGACGTCACGCGCGAGATTGTCGTGTCGCTCGTCCATGCGACGATAGTCCATGGTAAGTTCTTCGCCGGCGGGAATGTCGCGCACCGCGTAATAGGTCACATCCTCGTCGTCGGATGAGATGTTCGGATCGGCGTCATGGTTCATGTACCAGCCGGTCGAGATGCGCAGGAAATCGATCGGCGCGTGGTAGCCGCCGGTCGTGCGGATGCCGAAACGCTTGAAGAGATGGCGCTGCGGCGAGGCATGCGCCTGCTGGGTCGTAACCCAGCGGCTATCTTTGCCGTCCCACACGCGAACGGTTTCTCCCTTCCGGATGGCGCGATCGGCAAAACAGCCGATGCCTTCGATGTCGGAAGGGCCGAGATAGACGAACGCCTTACTGACCTTGCGCTTCATGAAAGCTTCATACTCGCGGAAATGCACGCACCGCTGTTGGCTTAACGTGTCGCGCTGTGGAGAGGCAACGAAGAGATCACGCCTTCAGCAGATAAGGCTTCGCTTCTGTATCGTAGTCTGCATAGCCCAGCGCGGCGCGCAGGTCGGCCGGGGACAGCGCCATCTTGCTTTCCGCCTCGCCGGCCTTGAGCGCTGCGAGACCCGCCTTCATGCCGGCAGCGACGGGCGAGAGCAGCCCCGTGGGATAGGTGCCGATCTTGAAGCCGAGCTTGGCGGCTTCGGTCTGCGACGGCGTTGCGCGCGGCGCTCCGGGCGAAAGCACGGCAAAGCTCGGCCGACCCTTGGCGGCGGCAACGGCACGCTTGATCTCCCCGTCATCGGCCGGCGAATCGAGAAAGAGAATGTCGGCCCCTTCCTCGACATACATCTCGATGCGCGCCACCGCTTCGTCGATGCCTTGAGTCGGGCGGCAATCGGTGCGCGCCAGCACGAGGATGCCGGAGTCCTTCGCGGCAGTGACGGCAGCGCGGACCTTCATGCGCGCCTCCTCGCGCGGCAGGCAGGGCTTGCCGGCCGATGTCAGTGCCCGCGGGGTGATCTTGTCCTCGATCAGCACGGCAGCCGCGCCGGCACGGCCATAGGCCCGCACGGTGCGCTGCACGTTCATGGCATTGCCGTAGCCATGGTCGCCATCGGCCAGCACCAGCAGTTCGGGCGCCGCAGCATGGACCATGTTGAAGGAGTCGAACATCTCGCCGAACGAGACCAGATCGAGATCGGGGCCACCCAGCCGGCTGGCCGCGACGCAGGAACCGGACAGGAATGCCGTCTTGAAGCCAGCCCCATAGGTCAGCTTGGCGCTGAGCCCGTCCCAGACCGCCGGCATGACGACAAAAGCCGGATCGGCCAACAGGGCGCGCAAGCGTTGCGGGGCAGTGGTCACGGGAATCTCCTCCGAATGAATCTTTCGGTCGCGACGATAGCAGATCGCCTATCGCAGTCGACACATCGAGTGAATCGGCGCTAGGCTTCGCACCGACTGCATCTACGAGGGAAGAACGAAAGAAGACGAACAACAAAATACATAGGCATCACTGGGAGGACGACATGGTTCGCAACATGTGTCTGGCGTTGATTTGCGTGACGGCGGCGAGCGTTACGACAACAAGTGCCGCGTGGGCCCAGAAATCCGGCGGTGTGCTGAAGATCCAGCACATGGATACCCCACCCAGTGCCTCGATCCATGAAGAAGCGACGGTCTCCGTCGCCGTCCCGTTCATGGCTCTCTACAACAATCTGGTGATCTTCGATCAGCATGTGCCGAAGAACAGCCTCGATTCGATCGTTCCCGACCTCGCGACGAGCTGGTCGACGAAGGAGGGTGGACGCAAGCTGGTCTTCGAGCTGCGAGAAGGCGTGAAATGGCACGACGGCAAGCCGTTCACGGCCAAGGACGTCGCCTGCACCTTCGACCTGCTGCTGAGCCCCGACAAGCTCAGGCGCAATCCGCGCTCGGCCTGGTACAGCAATGTCGAGAAGGTGACGGCGGATGCGCCGTTCGAGGCGACCTTCCATCTCAAGCACCCGCAACCTTCGCTGCTGGCGCTGCTCGCCTCGGGATACTCGCCGATCTATCCCTGTCACGTGCCGGCCGCCGACATGCGCCGCAAGCCGATCGGCACCGGCCCCTTCAAGCTGGCCGAGTTCAAGATGAACGAAAGCATCAAGCTCGTGAAGAATCCGGCCTACTGGAAGAAGGGCCGGCCCTATCTCGACGGCATCGAGTACACGATCATTCCCGATCGCTCGACGCGCATGCTCTCCTTTGTCGCCGGGAAGTTCGACATGACCTTTCCCACCGATGTCTCGGTGCCTCTGCTCAAGAACGTCAAGAACGATGCCCCTCAGGCGCAATGCACCATGCGCGAGACCGGCGTCAGCACCAACCTTATCGTCAATCGCGAAGTGACGCCGTTCGACAACCCCAAGATCCGCCGCGCGATGGCGCTAACCCTCGATCGGCAGTCGTTCATCACCATCCTGAGCGAAGGCGAAGGCAAGATGGGCGGCGCCCTGCTGCCGCCGCCCGACGGCGTGTGGGGCCTGCCGCCGGACAAGCTCAAGACCATCATCGGCTACGGTGACGTCGAGAAGAGCCGTGCCGAGGCGCGCAAGCTGATGAAGGAAGCGGGCTACGGGCCCGATAACCGGCTGCAACTCAAAGTCAGCACACGCAACATCGCGACCTTCAAGGACCCCGCGGTTATCCTGATCGACCAGCTCAAACACATCTGGATCGACGCCGAGCTCGAGGTCATCGACACGGCAGTGTATTACAATCGCGTCTTCAAGAAGGATTATGTCGTGGCGCTGAACCTTACGGGGTCGGCCGTCGACGACCCGGACGTTACCCTGTTCGAGGGCTACGCCTGCGGGTCGCTGCGCAACTACAACAACTACTGCGACGCCGAGATGACCAAGCTTTTCGAGGAGCAGTCGCGCGAGACCGACCGCAAGAAGCGCCACGAGCTGGTGTGGGAAATCGACCGTCGTTTGCAGGAAGACATCGCGCGGCCGATCATCAGCCACGGACGCGCCGCCGGATGCTGGCAGCCCTACGTCAAGGGCGTGACCTTCCACAGCAACAGCATCTACAACGGCTGGCGCTTCGAGGATGCGTGGCTGGACAAGTAGGCGATCACCTCCCCGCCAGCACCTCGCGCAGACGGGTGGCTGCCGCGCGGCTGATGGACAGCGGTTCGGCCAGCCCCTCCAAGGTGAGGCGGCCGGCCGCACGTGACGGCGCTTCGATCCCACGCAGCCGGTCGCGATTGATCATCACCGACCGGCCGAGTCGCACGAAAGGCGGCGCCGGCAACGACGTCTCGAACTGGCCGAGCGACCGCAGGATCATCAACGCCGGCTGGCCCGCCACGAAGACGCGCGTGAAATCGCCTTCCGCTCGGAGCGCCACGATGTCTGTAGACGCTGTGAGGACGGTGCGCTTGGGCGTCCGCAGCTCCACCACCTCCGGCCCCGGCGGCAGGGCCGCCAGCGCCAGTTGCCGCCCGGCGCGGGCCAGCGCCTCGGCCAGCCGCGTCGGATCGACCGGCTTCAGGAGATAGTCGGCTGCATCGACGGCAAAGGCATCCACGGCATACTGCGCGAAGGCGGTGACGAAGATCACGACCGGCGGCCTCGGCAACCCTTCGAGCAGGTCGAAGCCGTCGCCGGCACTGCCATCCAGCTCGATGTCGAGAAAGATCAGATCCGGCCGCAGCGTCTCCACGGCCCGCCGCGCATCCGCAAGGCCATCCGCCTCGCCCGCGATTTCGACTTCGGGATGTCCGGCAAGCAGGCGGCGCAGCGCACTGCGCGCCAGCGGCTCATCGTCGACGATCAGGACCCGCACGGCTCGCCTTCCAGAATCAGAGTGGCAACGACCTTCTTCCGATCCGGCGTCTCGCTCACTTCGCGCAAATCGAAGCTGTGACGGTCGGGATAGTGGAGAGCCAGCCGTCGCCGCACGTTCTGTAGTCCAATACCGGGCCGGCGCCGGTGCGCGCCCTTGCCGGTCGACACCAGCGTGCCATTGTTCTCGACAGTCACATAGAGCGCATCGCCCGCAACGCGAATGCGGACGAAGAGATCGAGCCCATGCTCCCGCCGGCCGTGCTTGACGGCATTCTCGACCAGCGGCTGCAACAGGAAGCTCGCGATACGACGCGGGGCCGCCGCGGGCTCCAGCGCAATCTGCGTGCGCAGGCGATCGCCGAAGCGCGCCTTCTGAACGCCGAGGTAGGAAGTAAGTCCACCGACCTCCGCTTCGACCGTCACCACCGTGTGGTCGATGCCGTCGAGCGAATGCCGCAGATAGGCCGTGAGATCGCGGAGCATCGCGAGTGCTGCCTTGGGATGCTCGGGAATTTCCTCGGCCACGCCGTTCAGGGCATTGAAGAGGAAGTGTGGATCGAGCTGGAGGCGCAGTTCCTCCAGTTCGGCGCGCAAGGCTTCCGCCTCCGCAACGACGGCGCGCCGATGTTCGCTCTGCTCCGCGACCGCGGCCTGAATCCAGAAATAGGCCAGGCTCCAGCCCGCCAGTGCGAAGAAATAGTGAACCTGCGGAAGCAGGAACTCTTCGAGACCGCGATGATCGGCCGGCACCATCCACGGCACGAGCTGATGGACGAGAACGATGGCCGTTGCGATGACCGTAGAGCCGACCAGCGACAGCAGAAAGATCAGCACCACCGCCTTTGCCGTCACACGGTTGGTCGGCAGATGCGCATCGTAAAAGGAGCGCATCGCCGTCGACATCATCAGCAGGCAGACCGTGACTAGGGCCGTGCGCGCGCAGGCGATCTGGAGGCTCTGGTAGAGCAGACGCTGGCCGATCACGTCGGCAATGGCAAAAAGGCCCCAGCCGGCCAGCTGGATCCTCCAGAAGACAGGCAGGCCATTCAACCGATCGAACAACAGAGCGGACAAAGGGCTGATTCCGGGGACTTCGTCGGGTTGGGCGGCTCACTCTTTCGCAGAAGCGGAGAAATTTGCAAGCACCGGGCAGAAGGTCTGACCCACGTGTAGATACCGCATTCGTCGACTTTCCGGCCATGCTCACCGACTAACCAGGGCCCCCTCGATGCGCCGTGGCGATGCCGATGGCAATTCTTGGCGCACGCAAGACGCAAACCGAGTGGGAGAGCGCCATGGCCGCCGTTGACTACGACGTGAAGGACGATTGGGGCTCGGGTTTCGTCGGCAACATGACCGTTGCGGCTGGCGCGACCGGCCTGAGCGGCTGGACCGTCGAGTTCGACGCGGCTTTCGATATCTCCAATCTGTGGGGTGCGGAGATCGTGAGTCGCGTCGGAAACCACTATGTGGTGCGCAATGCTGCCTGGAACGCCGATGTGCCGGCCGGTGGGACCGTCGCATTCGGCTTCCAGGCCACGCCGGGCAGCAGCGGCGGGACGACAGCGACCGGCCTCAGCCTGTACGGCGGTGGCACCGGACCGATCGTTCCCACCCTGTCGGTCGGGGACGCCACGGTTACCGAGGGTCAAGCGGGCACGGCACAACTCTCCTTCACGGTGAGCCTCTCGCAGGCGACCACCGGCCCGGTGACGGTCAACTACGCCACCGCCAACGGCACCGCGACGGCGGGCCAGGACTACACCGCGAATACCGGAACGATCACCTTCGCTGCCGGCGAGACGACCAAGACGATCCAAGTTGCGATTAGCGGCGACATGGCCGTCGAGGCCAACGAAACCCTGACGCTCACGCTTTCGGGTGCAACGGGCGCGACCATCGCCGACGGCTCGGCCATCGGCACGATCGTCAATGATGATATCACGACGCCGACGCCGGGCAGCGTGTCGCTCGACTACGATGTCACCAGCAACTGGGGCTCGGGCTTCACCGGCACCATGACTATCGAGGCCGGCTCGACTGCGCTCAATGGTTGGACCGCCGAATTCAACGCTTCCTTCACCATCACCAATATCTGGAACGCCGAGATCGTGAGCCATGTCGGCGATCACTATGTGATCCGCAACGCCGGTTGGAACGGGAAGGTCGGCGCCGGGGACGACGTGTCGTTCGGCTTCCAGGCGGCACCCGGCAGCGCCGGCACCACGGCCACCGGCTTCGCGATCAACGGCGTCGCAACGGGTGAACCGACGCCGGTGCTCCCGACGCTTTCAGTGAGCGACGCAACGGTGATCGAAGGCAACAGCGGGGTTCGCGACCTCGCCTTCATCGTCTCTCTCTCGGCGGCAGCGACCGGGCCGGTCACGGTGGCCTATGCGACGGCCAACGGTACGGCCACGGCGGGCAGCGACTACGCCGCCGTCTCCGGCACGCTCACGTTTGCCGCCGGTGAGACCTCGAAGATCATCCATGTGCAGGTCTCCGGTGACAATACCATCGAGGCCAACGAGCAGTTTACGCTCGCTCTTTCGTCGCCCAACGGCGCCACCATTGCCGATGGCTCGGCCGTCGGCACCGTCACCAACGACGACGTCGCGCCGGTTCTCCCGACGCTCTCCGTGGGCGACGCCAGTGTCGCCGAAGGCAATAATGGCCTGCAGGATCTCGCGTTCACCGTAACCCTGTCGGCACCGGCAACGGGCGCTGTCACCGTTGCCTACGCGACGGGCAACGGCACGGCGACAGGCGGGAGCGACTATGCCGCTCTTACCGGCACGCTCACCTTTGCCGTCGGCGAGACCTCGAAGGTGGTCCATGTGCAGGTCACAGGCGACACCGCCGTCGAAGCCAACGAAACGCTGACGCTCACCCTGTCTTCGCCGACAGGCGCCACCATCGCCGACGGTTCGGCCATCGGCACCATCGTCAACGACGATGTCGTCAGCCCGACGCTGCCGACGCTCAGCGTCGCGGACACCTCGGTGATCGAAGGCGATCCGGGCCACAGTGCCGGTGGGGCCGGCTGGCTCAGCACGTCAGGCAACCAGATCATCGATTCGGCCGGTCACTCGGTACAGATCGCGGGCGTCAACTGGTTCGGCTTCGAGACCGCCCTGGGCGTGCCGCACGGTCTCTATACGCGCGGCTATCAGGACATGATGAACCAGATGGCGGACCTCGGCTTCAACACCATCCGCCTGCCCTATTCCAGCGACATGCTGCATTCGACGGCAACGTCCTACAACATCAACTACAGCAAGAGCCCGGACCTGCAGGACCTCACCGCGCTGCAGATCATGGACAAGATCGTCGACTACGCCGGCCAGATCGGCCTCAAGATCATCCTCGACCATCACCGCAGCACGCCGGGCGACGGCCCTTCGTCCAACGGCCTCTGGTACGACGCGCAGCACAGCGAGGCGAACTGGATCGCCGACTGGCAGATGCTGGCAGCCCGCTACGGCGACGATCCGACCGTGATCGGCGCCGACCTGCACAACGAGCCCTATAACGGTGTCTGGGGCGGCGGCGGCGCCAACGACTGGGCCGCGGCCGCCGAGCGCGCCGGCAATGCCATCGGCGACGTCAATCCTAACTGGCTGATCTTCGTCGAGGGTGTCGGCAGCTACCAGGGCCAGCCCTACTGGTGGGGCGGCAACCTGATGGGCGTCCGCGACCGGCCGGTCGAACTCGACGTCGCCAACAAGCTGGTCTACTCGCCGCACGATTATCCCAACTCGGTCTATGCGCAGCCCTGGTTCCAGGGACCGGACTTCCCGGCCAACCTGCCGGCCAAGTTCGACCAGATGTGGGGCTACATCTTCAAGGAAGGCATCGCCCCCATCTACATCGGCGAGTTCGGCACCGGCCTCACCGATCCCAAGGACGCTCCCTGGTTCGAGGCGATCACCTCCTATCTCAGTGGCGACCTTGACAATAACGGGACATCCGACCTCGCCCCCGGACAAAAAGGGGCGAGCTGGACCTTCTGGTCGTGGAATCCCAACTCCGGCGACACCGGCGGCATCCTGAACAACGATTGGACGACACCGAACCAGGCGAAGCTCGCCTATCTGACGCCGATCCAGTTCGAATTCCACGATGGCGAGGCAGGCGGCGATGGTGGACCGGCAACGACCAATCAGGCGTCCTTCCTGGTGAGCCTGTCGGAGCCCGCGACACATGCCGTGACGGTCGACTATCACACCGAGATCGGCGACGCGGGCGCAGCGGATTTCACCGGATCGAGCGGCTCCGTCACCTTCGCCATCGGCGAACAGAGCAAGACGATCTCGATCCCGATCACGCCCGACACGCTCGACGAAGCCAACGAGCAGTTCAGCCTCGTGCTGACCAACGCGCAGGGCGCCACGATCGCGCGGGCCACCGCGACCGCCACCATCGTCGACGACGACGCGGCGGCAACGCCCCCACCCCCGCCGCCTCCTGCGTCTGGGGACGGCGACCTCGAAGCGCTGTTCGCCGTCGTCAATTCGTGGAGCGGCGGCTTCCAGGGCGGTGTCACGCTCGACAATGACGGCGCCAGCGCAACGTCCGGCTGGCAGGTCAGGATCGACATGACGAACCAGATCACGGACATCTGGAATGCCGAGATCGTGTTGCACGACGCCAACGGCTACGTGGTCAAGAATGCCGCGTGGAACGGCACGATTGCTCACGACGGCGAGGCGAACTTCGGCTTCGTCACCGCAGGCTCGATGAATCCTCTCGCCGTGCACGTCGATCTCTACGCCTGAGCATGTCTCGCCCTGCAATCCCCTGAGCTTCCAGCCCTTCCTTCTTGCGCCTAAAATCGGCGCCGAAAGGAAGGTCGATGAAGTTCAGCTTCTCCAGCGAGCAGGAAGAGTTCAGGTCCAATCTCCGCCGTTTCCTCGCGGAGCGGTCGCCGACCAAGGAGGTGCGGCGATTGATGGAGACCGACGCCGGTTGGGAGCGCGATGCCTGGCGCAAGCTCAATGCGGAACTGGGTCTTACCGCCGTGCGGATTCCCGAGGCCTATGGTGGCCAAGGCTTCGGCTTTGGAGAACTGGGCATCGTGCTGGAAGAAGCGGGCCGCGCCCTGCTCTGCGCGCCGCTCTTCTCGACCGCCGTGCTGGCCACGGGCGCCATCCTGAATGTCGGCACGGAAGCCGAGAAGCAGGCGCTGCTGCCGGGTATCGCCGCCGGCGATACGAATGCGACGCTGGCCTGGGTCGAGGATCCCGCACACTGGGACGCCGCCGCCACGACCACGACGGCGAGACGGTCAGGCAAGAGCTACAAACTCGACGGCTTCAAGAGCTATGTGATCGACGGCCACACCGCCGACCTCATCGTCGTGCTGGCGCGCAAGCCTGGCAGCAAGGGCGAGAATGGCCTGTCGCTATTCACCGTCGCCGGGAATGCCGAGGGCCTCTCGCGTCACGCGCTCAAGACCATGGACACGACACGCAAGCTGGCGCGCCTCGAATTCAAGAGCGTCAAAGCGACCTTGCTCGGAGACGCCGGTACGGCCGCGGCACCTTTTGCCCGCACCATGATCGAAGCCGCGATCTGCCTGGCCAACGAAATGGCAGGTGTCGCCGAGCGGTTGCGCGAGGATGCGCTGGACTATGCCAAGATGCGCATGCAGTTCGGCCGCCCCATCGCCTCCTTCCAGTCGATGAAGCACAAGCAGGCCGACATGCTGATCGACGTCGAGCTCGCCAAGTCGGCCGCCTATTACGCTGCAGCCGCTCTCGACGACGGCGACGACGATGTTCCCGCGGTCGCCTCCCTCGCCAAGGCCGCGGCCAGCGAGGCCTGCCTGCAAACGGCGATCCATGCCATCCAGATCCATGGCGGCATCGGCTTCACTTGGGACAACGACACCCATCTCTGGTTCAAGCGCGCCAAGAGTTCGGAGGTGCTGCTGGGCGATGCCCATCATCATCGCGAGCTGATGATGCAGCGCTGGGCGGCCTGAGGGAGGACGGGACATGAGCGAACTGAACGAAGAGAACGTCCGCGCCGAAGTCCGCGCCTGGCTCGAAGCGAACTGGAATCCCGAACTCGGCCTCGTCGAATGGCGCAACAAGTTGGCCGATTCCGGCTGGGGCGTGCCGACCTGGCCCAAGCAATGGTACGGCCGCGACCTGCCGCAGGCTCTGCAGCCCGTAGTCGACGAGGAATTTGCCCGCATCGGTGCCGTCGGCGTCGCCAAGGCCGGCATCCGCACGCTCGCTGCCGCAACGATCCTGGCGCACGGCACGGATCTCCATAAGGAGAAATTCCTGCGCCGCATCCTCACGGGCGAAGACACCTGGTGCCAGCTCTTCAGCGAGCCGGGCTCGGGATCGGACGTGGCCGGTGCGGTGACGCGCGCGGAGATGCGCGGCAACAAGTGGGTGGTGAACGGCCAGAAGGTCTGGACCACCAGTGCGCATCACGCCCATTGGGGCCTGCTGCTGGCCCGCACCGACTGGGACCAGACCAAGCACAAAGGCCTCTCCTACTTCATCCTCGACATGCACCAGCCCGGCGTGAAGGTACAGCCGCTGAAGCAGATGAACGGCCATGCCTCGTTCAACCAGGTGTTCATGACCGACGCCGAGGTGCAGCCGGAGTTCCTGGTCGCCAATGTCGGCGACGGCTGGGCTGTGACCACCACGACCCTGATGCACGAACGCCGCGGCGCCGACGGCCTGCGCACCTGGGCGATGGGCTCCGATCGCAAGGGGCGCATCTACGAGGAAGAGCGGGCGGAAGTCGCGACGACGATGGAGCCCTACAAGTGGTATCCGCAGCGCGCCGGCCGCGTCGACCTGATCCTGCAGCGCGCCAAGGAAACCGGGCACCTTGGCGATCCCGTGGTGCGCCAGGAGATCGCCAAGCTCCTGACCATGTCCAAGGCGGCGGAATGGACGGCCCGTCGTGCCCGAGCCGCCCAGGCGCTCGGCCGGCCTCAGGGTCCGGAAGGATCGCTGGGCAAGCTGGTGTCGAGCCATGTCGCCCGCGCCGCCGCCCGCGTCCACACACAGCTCTCCGGCGCCGACGCGCTCCTCAGCGGCGCCGACAGCCCGATGGGCGGCGTCATTGCGGAAATTCTCGTCTCCGTGCCGGCGACTTCGATCGCCGGCGGCACCGACGAGATCCAGCGCAACATCATCTCCGAGCGCGTGCTCAAGATGCCCAAGGAGCCGAGCATCGACACGACCAAGCCGTTCCGCGACGTGCCGCGCAATACCGTCGGCTGACGGCAGCGGAAGGCAAACAAGGCCAGGCGGCCACCGGACCGGCAGGGCGACCCTCTTCTAGGCTCGCCCCGCTGCATTCACCAGAGATCGTTCAATGGCCGACGCTCAGACTGCCGTCTCGCAAGCAACCAATTGGCCGCTCGCCCGCATTGGCATTGACGGAAGTTGCTACACGCATAGCGATCCCGATCTCTCGGTAGACCTGCAGGGCTGGCATTCGGATCATCCGGTCTTCGAGGAAGTCTTCAAGCGGCACCGTCCCAAACTGGTCACCGAAATCGGCACCTGGAAGGGCGCTTCGGTGCTGCACATGCATCGGATCGCCCGGTCGCTCAATCTCGACACGCATTTCATCTGCATCGACACCTGGCTGGGCTCGAACGATACGCTGTGGCTCATCGACGATCTGCGTCAGCACCTGCGCCTCGACCGAGGCTACCCGAACATGTTCCGACAGTTTGTTCACAATGTCCGGGCTGCAGGCGCCCAGGACCATATCTCGCCGTTTCCGATCACCTCGACGGCCGCCGCACGAGTCTTTCGCAAGCTCGGGATTGAGATCGACGCTCTCTACATCGATGCCGGACACGAGGAGGAAGAGGTCTATTTCGACCTGGCTCTGTTCTACGACTCGGTCGCCGAAGGCGGCGCGGTCTTCGGCGACGACTACAGCGAGGGCTGGCCGGGCGTCATCCGCGCCGTCGACAGATTCTGTGCGGAGAAGAATCTCGATCTGAAGACCGATACCGGCAAATTCTGCTTTGTGAAGCGCACTACACCCCGAACCAGGACACAGAAAGCGCTGCACCGGACAGCTATCGTCGGACGCGGCGGGTTGCGCCGGGCCAGAAAAATGCTGTTCGGGCGTTGAGCGCCGAGGATGCAGACCGGCGTCCAGCTCCTCCGCCGGCCTTTCGTCCTGCATGTCGACATGGATGATGTGCCAGGGCCAGGCCGCACGCGCCGCCACCGCCTTCCCAGCAATGACCACTGGTACTCGTAGACGGGACTCGTGAACTCGACCTGGGGCTTTGTCGTCACGATTGCCTATGCCGACACAACCATCGACTATGCGGGCTGCGGCTGCAACAAACTGCCAGGGCCGCCTTATCGTCGGCATCAGCAGGTATTTCTAGGCACATGAGCACCAGCAAGATCACGATCTTCCGCGCCCGTCGCATTCTCACCATGAATCCTGCCCGGCCTGAAGCAACGCACGTTGCGGTGCGCGACGGCCGCATCCTGGGAGCAGGATCTCTGGAGGAACTCCAGGGCTGGGGCGCCCACGACCTCGACGATCGCTTTGCCGACAAAGTGCTGATGCCTGGCTTCGTCGAAGGCCATAGTCACACCTCCGAAGGCACGTTCTGGCGCTACACCTATCTCGGCCGGTTCGACCGCATGGATCCCGACGGCAAGGTCTGGCCGGGTGTGAAGTCGATCGACGAAGTGGTGGCGCGACTGCAGGAAAAGGAACGCAAGCTCGCCTCGGCCGACGAGCCCCTGTCCGGCTGGGGACTGGATCCGATCTACTACGGCGACCGTCGCGTCGTTCGCGCGGATTTCGACCGCATTTCGACCCAGCGCACCATCGGCGTAATGCATGCGAGCGGCCATATCCTCAACGTGAACAGCCGCGCCCTCGAGCTGGCGGGCCTGCTGCGCACCGGCCTCAACCATCCCGGTGTGACTCTCGGCAGCGACGGCCTGCCGACCGGCGAACTCAAGGGCCCGGAAGCGATGACCCTGGTCGGCAAGCATGTCGGCTTCGACCGCGAGGTGCTGGCCAACGACGAAGCCGGTCTGCGCCGCTTCGCCAGGCTCTGCGTCCGCCAGGGCGTGACCACCGCCACCGACCTCGCCAATCTCCTGCCCGACGATGCGGTCTCGATGATGCAGCGCGTGACCGGCGAGGCGCAGTTCCCCGTTCGCATCGTGTCGTTTCGGCGTTTCCAGGCCCTGACACCCGAACAGGCCGTCGAGATCGCCGTGGGGCTCAAGAAGCAGGCGACCGACCGGCTGCGGCTCGGCGCCATCAAGCTGTTCGTCGACGGTTCGATCCAGGGCTTCTCGGCACGGCTGCGCTGGCCGGGCTACTACAACGGCGCGCCGAACGGCCTCTGGTATACGCCGCCGGAGGCAATCGCCCAGCTCTATAGGCTCGCGTTGCAGAAGGACGTGCTGGTGCACAGCCATACCAACGGCGATCAGGCGACCGAGATGGCGCTGGATTGCCTGGACGGCGCGCTGCGTGACCAGCCGGCACCCGACCACAGATTCACCCTTCAACATTGCCAGCTCGCCGATGCAGCGCAGTTCCGGCGGATGAGCCGCCTCGGCATGTGCGCCAACCTCTTTCCCAACCATCACTTCTATTGGGGCGATCAGCACTACGAGACCACCGTGGGCCCGGAGCGGGCCACGCGCATGAATGCCTGCGCCACGGCACTCGCCAGCGGCGTGCCGCTCGCCATTCATTCCGACGCGCCGGTGACGCCGCTCGGCCCCCTGTTCACCGCCTGGTGCGCCGTCAACCGGCTCACCGCCAGCGGTCGCGTTCTCGGCACCAGCGAACGGATCTCCGTGGCCGACGCGCTGCGCACCATCACCCTCGGCGCCGCCTGGACCCTGAAGCTCGACGGCGAGCTGGGCTCGATCGAGGTCGGCAAGCGCGCCGACTTTGCGGTTCTGGAGGACGACCCGCTGGAGATCGCGCCCGAGAAGCTGAAGGACGTCCGCATCTGGGGCACGGTCCAGGCCGGCCGCCTGTTCCCTGCCGCTGGAGCATGAAAAACAGCATCCTGCCGGTGACGGTGGTCGGCGGTTATCTCGGCACCGGCAAGACCACGTTGGTGAACAATCTCCTGCGGGCCGCCGCCGGCCGGCGGATCGCCGTCCTGGTCAACGACTTCGGTACCACGCCCATCGACCGCGACCTGATCGTGGCGACCGACGGCGATACGCTGGAGATTTCCGGCGGCTGCGTGTGCTGCAGCTACGGCTCCGACCTGATGGAACGGTTGATGACGCTGCCGGAGCAGCGACCGGACGTGGAGCGCGTCGTGCTGGAAGCGAGCGGCGTCGCCCTGCCTGGCATGGTGGCGAATGCCGTGACCCTGCTTGAACCCTATCGCATAGATGCGGTCGTGGTGATGGCCGACGCCGAGACGGTGCAGGCACAAGCAGATGACGCCTATCTCGGCGACACGATCCTGCGCCAGCTCACGGCAGCCGATCTGATCATCCTCAATCGCTGCGACCTGGTGGACGATGCCGCACGCGAACGGACGATCGACTGGCTTGGGCATCAGGCGCCCGACGCACGCGTCCTTCCGGCGACGCACGCAAGGATCGCTCCGGAACTGCTGATCGGCCTGCGCGACGGCTCGACGCCGCGCCGTCACGCGCCACTGCAGGCACCGGGAGCCCCCGACGCGGCTTCACTCTATGACGCGCTGGAACTCGACATGCCGCCGAACATCGGCCTACAGCAGTTAGGCGCCCTGCTCGCCACCCCCGGCACCGGAGTTCTGCGGGCGAAGGGCATGGCACGCGATGCAGGCGGCAGGATCGCCGCGCTGCACGTCGTCGGAAGGCGCTTCGCCGTCGATCCGGCGCCGTCCGGTGCGGCGCCGACGAAACTGGTTGTGATCGGATTGCGCGGCCACCTCGACCGCAACGCAATCACCAACGCGCTTCGTAAGACATAGACAAACAGGAGCCCCCAATGCTGACCCTCTACTTCGCCCCCGGTTCCAGCTCGATGGCGCCGCATATCGCGTTGCACGAAATCGGCGCGGCCTTCGACACACGGTCGCTGTCGCTTGCCACCAAGGACACGCGCACCCCCGAGTTCCTGGCGATCAATCCCGTCGGCAAGGTGCCGGTGCTGCTCATCGACGGTCGGGTTCTGACCGAAGTTGCGGGCATCCTCTTCTACCTGGCACGCCGTCATCCCGAGGCCGGGCTGTTGCCCACGGGCGACATCGAGGCCGAGGCGCAGGTTGTCTCCTGGATGTCCCATCTCGCGTCGGCCGTCCATCCGTCGCGAGGACAGGGGCTCGACCCTTGTCGCGCAGCCTGGACGACCGTCGAGAAGCGCCTGGGCGGCCGCGACTGGGTGGTGGGCGACCGCTATTCCATCGCCGACATCCACCTGTTCCGGCTCTACTGGCGGGTCCGCAGCTTTCTCGACCTGCCGGCCGGTACCTTGCCGGCGGTCGAAGCCCACTATGCCCGCATGATGGCGCGGCCGGCGGTAATCAAGACCATCGAGATCGAGAGCAAGGTCGCCGGGCACAGCCTGCCGGCGGCCTGATCATCCGCGGTTCAGCGCGCGCCAGACCTTTTCCGGCGTCACTGGCATGTCTATGTGGGTGATGCCTGCCTCCGAGAGCGCATCGACAACGGCGTTCATCACCGAGGGCAGCGCGCCGGCACAGCCGGCCTCGCCACAGCCTTTCACGCCCAGCGAGTTGGTCTTGCAGGGCACGGGGTGGCTGATGATGGAGAATAACGGCGCGTCCGAGGCGCGCGGCAGGGCGTAATCCATATAGGTGCCGGCGACGGGCTGGCCCAGCTCGTCGTAGACCGTGCGCTCGAAAATCGCCTGTCCGATGCCCTGCACCACGCCGCCATGCGCCTGGCCCTCGACCAGCATCGGATTGATGAGCGTGCCGAAGTCGTTGACCATGAAATAACGCACGACCTCGATCTGGCCGGTATCGGGATCGATCTCGACCTCGGCGACATGGCAGCCGTTCGGGAAGGCGGACGGCGGCGTATCGGAGATGTGACGGACATCGAGGGTCTGCGGCACATCCTCGGGCAAGGTCATGCCGTCGCGCAGCTTCGACGCAAGATCGAGCAGGCCGATACTGCGGTCGGTGCCGGCAATCCGGAAACGCCCGCGGTCGAACTCGATATCGACGGTCGCGGCCTCCAGCACATGGGCGGCGATCGCCCTGCCCTGTTCGATCACCTTCGCGCCGGCTTCGAGGAAGGCTTCGCTGCCGACGATGGCCGAGCGCGATCCGCCTGTGCCGCCGCCGGCCAGGAGCTGGTCGCTATCGCCCTGCAGCAGGCGGAAGCGGTCGAAGGGGATGCCGAGCTTTTCGGTCAGCACCTGGGCGAAGGGCGAGGCATGGCCCTGACCATAGTCGAGCGTGCCGCTCAGCATGGTGACGGTGCCGTCGTCCTCGAAACGGATGCCGCCATATTCCTTACCGGCGGGAGCCGTCACTTCCAGATAACTGCCGATGCCGCGGCCACGCAACTTGCCGCGCGCCCTGCTCTCGGCCTTGCGCGCCTCGAAGCCGTCCCAGTCGGAAGCCTGCAGCGCCTTGTCGAGAACGGCGGTGAACTCGCCCGAATCGTAGGCCATGCCGGACGGCGCCTTGTAAGGCATCGCTTCGGGCGAAATGTGGTTGCGGCGGCGCAATTCGACCCGATCGATCCCCATCTCACGGGCGGCCGTATCAATCAGCCGCTCCATGTAATAGTTGCCCTCGGGACGACCGGCGCCGCGATAGGCTGCGATCGGCGTCGTGTTGGTGAAGGCGACCTTGGAATTCACTTCCATCGCCGGCGTCTTGTAGACGTCGATGACATTCTTCACCGCGTTGGTCGTGACCGGCATAGGCGGATAGATGTAGGCGCCGGCATTGCCGGTACCGGAGAGCCGGACGGCGAGAAAATGGCCCTCCTTGTCCAGCGCCAGCTCGGCGATGCGCTGGTGATCGCGGCCATGATGGTCGGAGAGGAAACTTTCCGACCGCTCGTCGGTCCACTTCACCGGCCGACCGAGCTTCTTTGCCGCCAGCAGCAACGGCGCGTATTCTGGGTAAGGCGGCGCCTTCATGCCGAACGAGCCGCCGACATTGCCTGTCAGCACATGAAGCCGGTCGGGCTTCACGTTCAGCACCCCGGCCAGGCCGCCACGCAAGCCAAACACGCCCTGACAGCCGACATTCAGCACCCAGCGCTCGTTGACCGCATCCCAGGACCCGATCGCCGAGCGCGGCTCCATCGCATTGACCACGACGCGATTGGATTCGATCTCCAGCCGGGTCACATGGGCTGCTTCAGCGAAGGCTTTCGCCACCGCCTCGGCATTGCCGTAGTGGAAGTCGAGCACCAGGTTGCCCGGCGCATCGTCGTGGATCTGCGGCGCGCCTTCGGCCAGGGCCGCAGCCGGCGTGGTGACCGCCGGCAATTCGTCTATGTCGAGTTCGACCGCTTCGGCAGCGTCCTTGGCCTGCAGCGCCGTCTCGGCCACGACACAGGCCACGGCCTCGCCGACGAAGCGCACCTTGCCCTTGGCGAGCGACGGCCGGACCGGCGTCTTCATCGGCGAGCCGTCGCGCTGCGGGATGTTCATCGGGCACTTCAGCGGGTTGAAGCCTGCCGCATCGAGATCGTCGCTGGTCAGGATCGCCAGCACGCCCGGCATGGCGAACGCCGCCGCCGTGTCGATCCCTTTCAGACGACCGTGCGCGATGCGGCTGCGCACCATGACCGCATAGGCCTGGCCGGCCAGGTTGATGTCGTCGGTGTAGCGTCCCTCGCCCCGCAGCAAGGTTGGGTCTTCGGTGCGCGCCACCGACTGGCCAACCCCGAACTTCACGAACGCAAGGCCGGTATCGTCGAAAGAATCCATCAACCTGTCCTCAACGCCTGTACTTGGACGCCTACTTCAGCGGCGAATAGTTCGTCGGCAGCAGCAGGGTCGAATGCATCGCCGCGAGTTTCGCCGGCCCCTTGGCGAGATAGGCCTGCCACGCCGGATCCTTCATCGCTGCCGCCCGGGCCTCGAAGCGCTCCTGCAGGTTCTTGTAGCGCCAGAGATGGATCCACTCGTTGGGCTCCGGAACCTCGCCAGTCCAGGCCCCCCAGATCGGCGAATACTTCTCCCGCGCCTCCTGAACCTCCTTGAAGTCCTTGGCGTAGGCCTGCGCGCCGCCCATCTGCGTGCGGTAGATGCGCAGCTCGTAGACATTGCCGGTTGTGCCGTCGCTGGGCTTGATGTCGACGACGGCATTCATGATGCGCAGGTCCTGACGCTCGATCAGCGGCCGGATCACCGGCACATAGCCTTCGGTCCACGGCTTGTGCTTGGCCAGCTCACCGCGCAGGCGCGTGCGCTCGTCGAGGCTCTCGTACTTCCAGAGGTGCCAAATCTGGTTCAAGGCGCCGAATTCGGCCGTCCAGTAGCCGTGGTTTTCGCCGAAGTTCTGACCGCGGGCGGGCCGGCCGATCGTCTCGGCGGCCTTGAGATATTCCGGCATCTTGCCGGGCTTCAGCGTGTAGCAGCGAAATTCGTAGACCATTTCGTTCCTCTCAGGGATGCGGATTCTTGGGCGGGTGAGCCTTCACCGCCTCCTCGTTGATGTCGGCGCCCCAGCCGGGCCGGGTCGGTACGATCAGTTCGCCATTCTGGATGACCGGCGGATGAGTGACCAGATCGTCCTTCCAGGGCACGTCGTCGATATCGATTTCCATGATACGGAAATTCGGCATCGCGGCGCAGAGATGCGCGCTCATCAGGGTCGACATATGGCCGTAGAAATTGTGCGGCGCGCAGTTGATCTCGTAAGCCTCGGCCATGGCGGCGATCTTCAGCGACTCCGCAAGACCGTTCCACGGCACGTCGATGATGGAAACGTCGATCGAGCGATTCTCGAAATAAGGGCGGAACTGGCGGCGGCCGAACAGGGATTCGCAGGAAGCGATCGGCATCGACGCACGGTCGCGGATCAGACGCAGCCCTTCGGGATCGTAGGAATCGATTTCCAGCCAGAAGAGATTGAAGGGCTCGCAGGCGCGCGCGACCTTGATATAGCCCTCGGTCTTGAAGTTGAAGTTGGTGTCGAGAAGGATACCCATGTCGTGGCCCGCGCCCTGGCGGAAGGCCGCGAGCCCGTCGCAGATGGCGGCAATAACGGCGTCATCGGCATTCAGCTCCGGCCCTCCCGGACTCCGGCCAAAACCGGGCTGGTACATGTTCGCCGGGCTGAGATCGAAGCGAAAAATATTGGTCTTGAGCGCCTTGAAGCCGCGTTCCTTCACATGCTTGCCGAGCTTCACCAGATCGTCGAGCGAGCGCACGGGCTCGACGCCCATCACCTCGGCGTTGCGGAACCGGTAGCTGCCGCAATGCGACCAGTAGAGCGGCAGGCGGTCGCGCACCGGCCCGCCGAACAACGCATAGACCGGAATGCCAAGCGCCTTGGCCTTGACGTCGAGCAGGGCGTTCTCGATGGCAGCCATCGCCTGCTGGTTCACGCCGCCCGGCGCCTGGCGCGTGATGGCATAGATCGTCGTCATGATGCGTTCGATGGGGCGTGGGTCCTGACCGATCAGGCCCTGGGCCATGCGGCGGATCACCGCCGTCAGGCCTGCACTGCCATAGCCTTCGTTGTACTCGGACCAGCCAACCAGCCCGTCGTCCGTGGTGATCTTGAGAAAGGAGAAGTCGCGCCATCCGGCGTCGCAGTGCAAATCCTCGATCTTGGCGATTTTCATGCTGTTTCCTCCCGCGAGCCCGGCAGCATAGACTAGAGGCTGACCAGCGCGGGACGAAACAATGCCCCTCTACGGCAAGGGAATGCTGATTACGCTGACGCAGGTGTCAGCGCGCGACGAGCGGGACTTCAACGAGTGGTACAATCGTGAGCACATCGACGAGCGCGTGAACCTGCCGGGCTTCCATCGCGCCCGCCGTTATGTCGCCGTCCGTGCAACACCCAAGTATCTCGCGACCTATGAATGCGACAGCGTCGCCGATCTCGCCACGCCGGACTATCTGAAGCTGCTGGCCAATCAGACGCCATGGAGCCAGGCCGTCATGGCCCGCTTCACCCACTTCCAGCGCCTGACCTTGCGCATGCTCGTCGACCAGACGCATGGCGTCGGCGGTGCCTTGGCCTGCGTGCGCTTCGTGCCGGATCCGCGGCGGCGCAAGGCGCTGGTCGAGTGGCTGATCACCACCGCCTTTCCCAAAGTGATACAGCGGCCAGGCATGCTGGGCGCCAGCGCCGGCGAGAACGATCTCGAAGTCGCGCACGCACCGCTGCACGACAAGAGCATGGACCATCCCCGGGCCGAGGAAGCCGAGTGGGCGGTGCTGCTGGAAGGGGCCGATGTCCCGGCGGTCAGCGCGGCCGCGCGCCTGATGTTCACGACGACCAAACTGCGGCCATTCGGTGTTGAAACCGCACCCACCGTCGGCACCTACCGGCTGCTGTTCGGCAACCAGCGATGACGTTTCTTTGACCGCCTGTTGATCGCGAGATCGCCTAGGGTCCGGCCCGTGTCCAAGGCACTGTCCACTCAGCAAACCATCTTCTGGCTCAGGCTCGCGACGTTGTTCGCACTCTGCGTGCCGGCGGCGAACCTCGCCTGGCGCTGGTATGCCGGCGATCTCGATCCACGCCCCGTCACGCTTGCCACGCATGCAACGGGCGACTGGGCCGTCGTTCTCCTGCTGGTGTCACTGGCGCTTACGCCAGCCCGCACTCTCTTCGACTGGTCGCCATTGATTCACATCCGTCGGCGAATCGGCGTCGCTGCCGCGCTCTATGCGCTGGCGCACCTATTGATCTACGTGCTCGACCAGAAATGGAACCTGATCGTCGTCGCCACCGAGATCGCCAAGCGCTTCTATCTCACGATCGGTTTCGTGGCCTTGCTGGCCCTGGTCGCGCTCGCCGTGACCTCGACCAACGGCTGGCAGCGGCGGCTGAAGCGCAACTGGAAACGCCTGCACTGGCTGGTCTATCCGGCCGTCGCGGTGGCGCTGGTCCATTTCTTTATCCAGTCCAAGGTCAAGATCGGCGAGGCGGCTTTCGCGGCGGGCCTGTTCCTCTGGCTGATGCTGTGGCGTGTCTTGCCGGCGAAGCTGCGTACGAGTTTCGCGGGCCTGCTCCTGCTCGCTATCGCCGCTACACTCGGCACCGTCGCGATCGAGGCCACCTGGTACGGGCTCGTGAACAAGATCGACCCCATGCGCGTGCTGACGGCCAACATCGATCTCGATCTGCTGCCGCGTCCGGCCCACAAGGTTCTGGCCGTTTCGTTGCTGGTCATCGTGCTGGTGGCACTGCGCCGCGGCATTGCCGCGGCGAACAGGCTCTGGACGGAGCGCTATATCCGACGGACTATACCGACTTCCTGACCGGAAGAGGATATGACAGCGGAAGAATGGACGGCGGTGCGGCTCAGCCTGTTGGTCGCCACGACGGCGACGCTGGCCAGCCTGCCCTTCGGCATCGCCATCGCCTGGCTGCTGGCGCGTGGCAAGTTCTGGGGCAAGAGCCTACTCGACACGGTGGTGCACCTGCCGCTGATCCTGCCGCCGGTCGTGACCGGCTACCTGCTGCTGCTTTCTTTCGGGCGCCGCGGCCCCATCGGCTCTTTCCTCGCCGACGAATTCGGCATCGTCTTCTCCTTCCGCTGGACCGGCGCGGCGCTGGCCTGCGCGATCATGGGTTTTCCGCTGATGGTGCGCGCGATCCGGCTCTCCATCGAGGCGGTCGATCGCCGGCTCGAGGCCGCCGCTGGCACGCTGGGGGCCAATCCGCTCTGGGTGTTCGCCACCGTGACCCTGCCGCTTTGCCTGCCGGGCATCATCGCCGGCGCGATCCTGGGCTTTGCCAAGTCGATGGGCGAGTTCGGTGCGACCATCACCTTCGTCTCGAACATTCCCGGCGAGACGCAGACCCTGCCCTCGCTGATCTACACCTTGACCCAGGTCCCGGGCGGCGATGCGGCGGCCATGCGACTCACCCTCGTGTCGATCGCGATTTCCATGGTGGCGCTGCTCGGCTCGGAGTTGCTGGCGCGCCGCATCGGCTCGCGGCGGCAAACCGCATGAGCCTGGAGATCGACGTCGAGCACACCCGCGGCAGTTTCCAGCTCCGGGCGCGCTTTACCGCAGCACCCGGCCTGACGGCGCTGTTCGGCCGGTCGGGCTCGGGCAAGACCAGCGTCGTCGATATCGTGGGCGGCCTCATCCGGCCGGCCCGCGGCAAGGTCATCGTCGATGGCCAGGTGCTGGTCGACACCGAGCGCCGGGTGTTCGTCCCCGCCCATCGCCGGCGTATCGGCTATGTCTTCCAGGACAGCCGGCTCTTTCCGCATCTCAGCGTTCGCCACAACCTGCTCTACGGACGGTGGTTCGCACGCGGCAACGGAGGTGCCGCGGCCGATCTCGGTGCCGTGGTCGATCTCCTGGGCATCGGCCATCTGCTCAACCGCCAGCCGGATTCACTCTCGGGGGGCGAGAAGCAGCGTGTCGCCATCGGCCGCGCTCTGCTCGCCAAGCCGCTGCTGGTGCTGATGGACGAACCGCTGGCCTCGCTCGACGAAGCGCGTCGGTTGGAAATCCTCCCCTACATCGAACGGCTGCGCGACGAGGCCGGCGTGCCAATCCTCTATGTCAGCCATTCCGTGGCCGAGGTCGCGCGGCTTGCGACGACGGTCGTGATCATGGCCGAGGGCAAGGTGACCGCCGTCGGACCCGTGCTCGACACCCTACCGCTGGCCGACGCCAACGACGGCGGCTCGGTCCTGGATGCTACGGTCAGCCGCCACGACGAAGCTTTCGAGCTTTCCGTGCTGACGACAGCGGCGGGCGAGTTGCAGGTGCCGCGACTCGATGCGCCTGTCGGCGCCCACGTTCGCGCCTATATCCGCTCACGCGACGTGATGCTGAGCCTGCGGCCGCCCGAAGAGATCAGCGCCCTCAACGTACTGGCGGGTCGTGTCGCTGCCGTGACGCCCATTTCCTGCGCGCAAGCCGACGTGCGGCTCGACTGCAGCGGCGCACTGTTGATGGCCCGGCTTACGCTGAAGTCCGTCGAGCGGCTTGCACTCGCACCGGGCCGGCCGGTTTACGCCGTCATCAAGAGTGTATCGTTCGAGCGCACCTGAGTGCGCTATGGTGGCGTCGCGAGGAGAACGCGATGTCACGCCTGCTGATGCCTTTTACGCCCCGTTTCATCACTTTTACGCTGTGCATTATCGCGGTCCCTGTCTTCGGGATCGCCTGGATCGCCGATCCGCATCCGGTCCTGGCGATCTGTTTCATCGTCGCGGCCTTCCTGACGGCGGTCGGCATCCACGACCTCAACCAGACGAACCACTCGATCCTGCGCAACTACCCGGTTGCCGCCCATATCCGCTTCATCTTCGAGGAGATCCGCCCGGAGATGCGGCAGTATTTCTTCGAGGGCGACAAGGACGGCATGCCGTTCAGCCGCGACCGGCGCGCCGTGGTCTATCAGCGCGCCAAGAAGGTGCTCGACGTCCGGCCCTTCGGCACGACATTCGACGTCTACAGCGTCGGCTACGAGTGGATGGCCCACTCGATTGCACCGAGGCCTCTCACCAAGGATCCCTTCCGGATCATGGTCGGCGACACCGAATGCACGAAGCCCTACTCGGCATCGGTGTTCAACATCTCGGCCATGAGCTTCGGCGCCCTCAGTGCCAACGCCATCCGCGCCCTGAACGGCGGCGCCAAGCGCGGCGGCTTCGCCCACGATACCGGGGAAGGCGGCTTCAGCCCCTACCATCGCGAAAATGGCGGCGACATCATCTGGGAAATCGGGTCCGGCTATTTCGGCGCCCGTAACCCCGACGGCACCTTCAGCCCCGAGAAGTTCGCCGAGGTCGCCGCCTCCGACCAGGTCAAGATGGTTGAATTGAAGCTCAGCCAGGGCGCCAAGCCCGGCCATGGCGGCGTTCTGCCGGCTCCCAAGGTAAGCCAGGAGATCGCCCTAACCCGTGGCGTGCCGGTGGGCGAGGATTGCGTCTCACCCTCGCAGCACTCGGCCTTTTCGACGCCGATCGAGATGATGCATTTCATCGCCGAGATGCGCCGCCTGTCCGGCGGCAAGCCTGCCGGCTTCAAGCTCTGCATCGGCCATGAATGGGAGTTCCTGGCCATCTGCAAGGCGATGCTCGAAACAGGCATCTATCCCGACTTCATCGTCGTCGACGGCAAGGAAGGCGGCACCGGCGCCGCGCCCATGGAATTCATCGACCATATCGGCAAGCCGATGCGCCAGGGCCTCTACTTCGTGAACAACGCCCTGATCGGCATCGGCGCGCGCCACCGCATCAAGATCGGAGTCGCCGGCAAGATCATCACCGCCTTCGATATCGTGCGCGCCATGGCGCTGGGCGCCGACTGGTGCAACTCGGCGCGCGGTTTCATGTTCGCCGTCGGCTGCATCCAGTCGCAGTCCTGCCATACCGACCGCTGCCCGGTCGGCGTGGCGACGCAGAACCCCAGCCGCCAGAAGGCCCTGGTCGTGCCCGACAAGATCGAGCGCGTGGTCAATTTTCATCGCGCCACCCTGCGTGAGCTGGCCGAGCTGACGGCGGCGGCCGGCCTCGACCATCCGCAGGAATTCAAGCCCATCCACATCTCGCGGCGGGTCTCTTCCAGCGAAGTCCTGACCTACGCCGACGTCTACCCCTCCCTGTCCGAGGGCGAGCTGATCGCAGGCTCCGGCAACCCGCGCTGGCGCCGGCCCTGGGACATGGCCAACCCGCATTCGTTCCGCGCGACGGCCTGATTCAACCAAATCTGTTGCAGCAACACGCCGGTTGGCCCAGCAATGGGCCGACCACGAAAGGAAACGCCATGACTGCTCCGTTCGATTTTGTGCCCCTGCTGGCGCCCGGCACCCCGGCGCCCGCCGCCAAGTGGAACGGATTCCCGAAGTACAATTTCATCGGCGGCCACAACGACGCCAAGAACGTTCCGGTCGACGCGCTGATCGACGCGGCGACGGCCGTGCTCAAGCGCGAAGGCGCCACGCTCGCCACCTACGGCCTGAACAGCGGCCCGCTGGGCTACCGGCCGCTGCGCGAGTTCCTGGCCGGCAAGCTCAAGGGGCATGCCGGCATCGAGTGCTCGCCGGACGAAATCCTGATCACCTCCGGGTCCATGCAGGGCCTCGACCTGATCAACAGCCTGCTGGTCGCCAAGGGCGATACGGTGCTGATCGAGCAGGAGACCTATGGTGGTGCGCTGACCAAGCTGAACAAGCTCGGCGCCAACGTGATCGGCATCCCGCTCGACGACGAGGGACTGCGGCTCGATGTGCTGGAAGAGAAGCTGGCGGAGCTGAAGAAGAAGGGCGTGACGCCCAAGTACATCTATACCATCCCGACGGTGCAGAATCCGACCGGCGCCATCATGGGCGAGAAGCGTCGCGCCGATCTGATCGCTCTCGCCGCCCGCTACGGCGTCATGATCTTCGAGGACGAGTGCTATTCCGACCTGATCTGGAGCGGCAAGCGACCGAAGTCGCTCTTTGCCATGGCGAATGGCGAGGGCGTGATCCATATCGGCTCCTTCTCCAAGTCGATCGCACCGGCGCTTCGCGTCGGCTACATCGTCGCCAAGTGGGAGGTCCTCGCGCGCATCCTCGGGCTCAAGCAGGATGCCGGGTCGGGCGCACTGGAGCAGATGGTGCTGGCCGAGTTCTGCAAGCAGCACTTTGCCGACCATGTGCCCAAGCTCAACAAGGCGCTGGCCGCCAAGCTGCAGACGCTGCGCGAAGCGCTGGCCGAGCAGTTCGGCACGGCGGCCGAGTTCGGCGACCCCGAAGGCGGCATCTATCTCTGGATCAAGTTGCCCGACCAGGTCGACACGACCAAGCTCGCGCAGGCAGCGCTGGCGGCTGGAGTATCGTTGAATCCTGGCCAGGAATGGTCGACCAACAAGGACTATGCCCGTTCGCGGCTGCGCCTGTGCTTCGCCAACCCCGAGCCCGAGAGCATCAAGAAGGGGGTCGAGGTGCTAGCCGAGGTCTGCCGCCGCGAGTTCGGCGTGCCGCTGCGCAGCGCCAATGTGGAGAAGGGCGCCTAGCCGCCCTTCTCGGTCGAACAGCCTCAGGCCTCGCCGGGGACGATCACCATCCAGGAGACGCCGAACTTGTCGGCGACGCAGCCGAAGCGCGGCGAGAAGAACGTCTTGCCGATCGGCATCTGGATCTGGCCTTCCTTGGCCAGGGCGTTGAAGGCCTTGTCCGCTTCGGCCTCGTTGGCGACGGTAAGCGAGAGCGAGAAACCCAGGAAATTGGGCTTGTCGTCCTGCAAGCCGTCGGAACACATCACCATGGCATCGCCGATCCTGAAGGAGGCGTGCATGATCTTGCTGGTGTCCTTCGGCATCATCCCCGCGGCACAGGCGTCGGGGTTCTCGCTGAAACGCATCACCATGTCGATGTTGGCGCCAAGCGTCTTCTTGTAGAAATCGAGAGCTTCCTCGCAACGGCCATTGAAGAACAGATACGGCTGGATCGTCATCGCTTCCTCCTTCGGTCAATCGTCGATTGCCTGGTACGCACCACTCCAGAAATCCGTGTAGGCACGCGGCGGCTGAGGCGAATCCATCATGCGCTGCGTCAATAGGATGCCGATCAGCCCTTCCTGCGGGTCGGTGTAGGCCGATGTCCCGAGGCCGCCATCCCAGCCGAAACGGCCGGGCGTTTCCCAGAGATCGGTACGGCGCACCGTGACGGCAAGCCCGAGCCCCCAGCTCTTGGCGTCGCCGAGGAATAGCTCGGCACCTTCCTTCTGCGAAGGCAGGAGCTGGTCTGTCGTCATCAGTTCCACGGTCGGCCGCGACAGCAGGGACTTGCGGCCGTGCCGCCCTTTCGCGAGCATCATGCAGCAGAAGGAAAGATAGTCGTCGGCCGTCGAGACGAGCCCGCTGCTGCCAGCCTCGAAGATCGGCGGCTGGCTCCAGCGCCCGTCCTTGCCTTCGTCGACGCAGACGAGTTTGCCCGCCGCCGGATCGTAGCCGTAAGCGCCGGCCAATCGCTTCAGCTTGTCGGCAGGCACATGGAAACCCGTATCCTTCATGCCGAGCGGCTCGAAGAGACGCTCCTGCAGCACCTCGGCCAGCGACCGATCCGCGGCCCGCGCCAGCAGGATGCCCAGCACATCCGAGCCGGTGTGGTACAGCCAGCGCTCGCCGGGCTGATGGATCAGCGGCAGCTCGCCCAGACGCGCCATATATCGATCGGGCGTGACGGTCGGCATGAAAGGGCTTGGCGCGACACCCGCCTGCTCCATCGCTTCCTGGATCGGATGTCTCGACGACACGTCCATCACCGCACCGATGCCGAGACGGAACGTCAGCAGATCGCGCAAGGTGATCGACCGCGCCGCCGGCACGGTGTCATCGAGCGGGCTCGATACACATTTCAGCACCCGGCGATCGGCAAGTTCGGGCAACAGCTCTTCCACCGGATCGTCGAGGCGGAGGCTTCCCTCTTCGACCATCGACATCGCCGCCGCCGCAAGCACCGGCTTGGTGAGCGAGGAGATACGGAAGATCGTGTCCCGCCGCATCTTCTCCCTGCCGCCCGCCGCCAAAGCGCCACCGACCGCAACGTACGTCTCGCCGCGCCGATGGACGATGGCGACATAGCCCGGCAGGTCGCCGTGTTCGACGCTTGCGTCCAGCAGATCGCGCAGATGCCCGAGCCGCGGCTTGGAAAGACCGCTCTTCATTCAGCCTTCTCGAATTCGGTATCGATCACGACCTGAATGGGATCGGTGAAGAACGGCGGCAGGCCGTAGTCCTGCGGATTGATGGTGGCGACGGCGGTCACGCCGATCCGCGGCTTGCCGCCGAACCCCTTGCCGGCGCCGACCAGCGAGACATCAAACGTCACGGGCTTGGTCTTGCCCATCAATGTGAACTGGCCTTCGACCTTGCCGCGCATCTTGTCCGTCGGCTTGAAAGCCGTCGAAACGAAAGTTGCCTGCGGAAACTCCTTGGACTTGAGGAATTTGTCGCCGACCAGCTCCTCGGCAAAGCCCTTCACATTGGTGGTGATGGAGGCGGTCTCGACCGAAGCCTCGATTTTGGACTTCTCGATCGCAGACGGATCCCAGGTGAGCGTTCCCTTCGCGCGATCGAAGCGGAAGATGCTGTGCGAGTAGCCGAGATGGGAAACACGCGCGATGACCGCCGTGTGTGATTCGTCGAGCGAATAAATGCCAGCCGTCGCCAGGGCGATGTCGCGTTCTGCCGCAAAGACGCCGGGAGGCAGTGCCATCGGGGCCGCGGGAGGCGTCTGGGCAAAGGCAGCCGGCGAAGACATCGCCAATGCGACGGCGAGCAGCCGCATTCCATTCTTCATGGTTCTTCTCCTCGTTGCGCTAACGATTATTTCTCGACGATCGTCTTAAGCTTCGCGAGGCCGGCGGCGAAGTCGCGGCCGATCATGTCGTCCATGTCTATGAATGTACCGATCAGTTTAGACATGAACGGGCTGGGCCCATACATCGCCCATGTGACAATCGTCTGACCGTCCTTTGGCTGCAGGGTAAGCTCGGCTGTGTTATGGCCTTCAAACGGCTTGATGAAATCGAGCTTGATCACAATCTTGTTGGGCGTGGCCACATCGGTGATCTCCATGCGGCCCTTGCCGACATTGCTGTTGCCGTCCCATTCATAGGCGGCGCCCTTGCCGCCCTTCGGCCCTGCATAGGCACGTTTCATATCGGGATCGCGGGTCTCGTAGGGCGACCATTCGCGCCAGCGCTCGAGTTCGTTGAGATAGGGAAAGATCTTTTCCGGCGGCGCATTCATGCTCGCCGTTCGCTGTACGCGAAAGGAATCAGGTTTGGTCGAGGCGTAGATCAGGATTGCCGCGACTGCCACCACGACAATAATACCCAGGATTCCCAGGGCCTTCCGCATGCGAACCTCGCCTTGTCGGTTTAGTTAACCGAAGAGTTAAACATTTAGGCAAGAAGATCGCAGCCGTCAATTGCCTCCGCACCGCAGAAGAGTAGATTCGCAAATCATGACGACGTCCTTTCTCGAAGATGCCTCCTTCAACCAGTCGCCGGCCTTCGGCGACGTCGATCTCTTCGGCGCCGACCGCGCCCTGGCCGATGCCGCGCAGCGCGCAGGCCTCGATCTCGCCGCGCTCTCCGTGTGCGGCCGCGACTATGGCGCCGCCGAGACGCTCGATCTCGGCAGGGTCGCCAACGAAAACCCGCCGAAGCTGCGGATCATGGACGGCAAGGGCAATCGGCTCGATTTCGTCGAGTTTCATCCCGCCTATCACGCACTGATGGCAAAGAGCATCGGCCACGGCATTCACGCATCGACACATGACGGCAGCGACAGCACGTCGCCCGTGTCCGCCCGGGCAGTACGGCTCTACCTCGCGACGCAGGCCGAGAGCGGCCACATGTGCCCGATCACGATGACCCACGCCTGCATCGGCGCGTTGCGCTCGGAGCCTGCACTGCTGGCAAAGTGGCTGTCTCACATCCGGACGCGGACCTACGATCCGCGCCCGCTGCCATGGTGGGAAAAGAAGGGCGTGACCCTGGGCATGGGCATGACCGAACGTCAGGGCGGCACCGATGTTCGCGCCAACATCACCCGCGCGGCGCCCCATGGTGACCATGTCGAGATCAGCGGTCACAAGTGGTTCATGTCCGCGCCGATGTGCGATGCGTTCCTGGTGCTCGCACAGGCCGAGGGCGGCCTCACCTGCTATCTGATGCCGCGTCATCGGCCCGATGGC
This sequence comes from Reyranella massiliensis 521, assembly GCF_000312425.1. Classification (GTDB taxonomy): domain Bacteria; phylum Pseudomonadota; class Alphaproteobacteria; order Reyranellales; family Reyranellaceae; genus Reyranella; species Reyranella massiliensis. The sequence goes on from NZ_HE997181.1 coordinate 4,556,187, forward strand.
TCGCAGAACGCCATCCGCTTCCAGCGGCTGAAGGACAAGCTCGGCAACAAATCGAACGCTTCTTCCGAAGTCGAGTTTCACGGCGCCTATGCGGAGCGGGTTGGCGCCGAAGGCGCGGGCGTGCGCACCATCATCGAGATGGTGAACCTGACGCGGCTCGACTGCGCCATCGCCTCGGCCGGCCAGTCGCGCATCGCGCTGACGCAGGCGATCCATCACATCCGCAACCGTTCGGTCTTCCAGCGTCGCCTGGCCGACCAGCCTTCGATGCGCGCGGTCGTGGCCGACATGGCGCTGGAACTCGAAGCACAGGTCGCTCTGGTGTTCCGCCTCTGTCGCGCCGTCGAACATGCCGAGTCCGACCCGCGCGAGGCGGCCTATGCACGCCTCCTGACCCCGGCCATCAAGTTCCTGGTGTGCAAGAGCACGCCGCAGCTGGTCTACGAAGCGCTCGAATGCCTGGGCGGCAACGGCTACACCGAGGACCTGCCGATGGCGCGCTACTTCCGCGAATCGCCGCTGAACGCGATCTGGGAAGGCTCGGGCAATGTCATGGCGCTCGACGTTCTGCGCGCTGCGAGCCGCCACCCCGACGCGGCGACCGACACGCTCTCGCGTCTCGTCCGCTCCGCCTCACAGACCTTCAATATCGGCCCGCTGGCGCAATCGCTGGAGCGGACCTTGAAGTCAGGCGATGCCGAGCGCCGCGCCCGCTTCCTCTGCGAGGGCCTCGCCAAGATCGCCGCGGTGTCAGCGCTCGCCGAAGCAGGCTCGCCCTTCGCCGCCGTCTACGCCGACTCGCGGCTGGGCAGCGCCCGTTTCGCGCAGTACGGCGCGGCGGACCTGGGCGATGCCGAGACCCGATTGATGGACCGCGCGCTGGCGGCTTGATGCCCACATTGATGGAAGGTGCTTGCGGCCGCCGGGCGCGCCACTAGACTTTCGCCTCATTGCCGGAGCCTGACGTTCCGGAGCAGTCGCAGCGAGTATACTTTCCTGATGAAAAAGATCTTCACGGCGTGCCTCGGCACCGAGACCAATACCTTCGCCGCCATCCCGACCGGCCATCAGCTTTTCGAGGAAACCTGCCTCTACCGAAAGGCGAGCTACGGCAAGAACGTGCCGATGTTCGGCGCGCCGTTGGCGGTGTGGCGTGGCCGCGCCGAAGCCAAGGGCTGGGAGGTGGTGGAAAGCCTCTGCGCCTTCGCCCAGCCGGCCGGCAAGACGGTGAAGAAGGTCTACGAGGCCTTCCGCGACGAGATCCTGACGGATCTCAAGGCAGCCCTGCCGGTCGACGGTGTCCTGCTCTCCATGCACGGGGCGATGGTGGCCGAAGGTTACGACGACTGCGAGAGCGACCTCGTCGCCCATGTGCGCAAGATCGTCGGGCCGGATGTGCCGGTCGGCGCCGAGCTCGACCTCCACTGCAACATCGGCGAGAGCCTGCTGCGCGACGCGACGGCGCTGGTGCTGTTCAAGGAGTATCCGCACGTCGACGTGCCGGAGCGTGCCGACGATCTCTTCACCGTCATCGAGGGCGCCATCGAGGGCCGCACCAAGCCCGTCATGGCGGCCTTCGATTGCCGTATGATCGGCGTGTTCCACACCACGCGCGAGCCGATGCGCGGCTTCGTCGACAAGCTGCAGGCGATGGAAGGCAAGGACGGCGTGCTCTCGCTGTCGATCGGTCACGGCTTTCCCTGGGCCGACGTGAAGGAGATGGGCACGCGCCTGATCGCCATCACCGACAACGACAAGGCGAAGGCCGAGAAGCTCGCGCGCGAGCTCGGTATGGAATTCTTCGCCATGCGCGAACAGACGCAGCCGCCCTATGTGACGCTCGATGCCGCCATGGCGCGCGTCAGTTCGCACAACCTGCCCAAGCCCATGGTGCTGGCCGACGTATCCGACAATGCCGGCGGCGGAGCGGCTTCGGATTCGACCTTCATCCTGAAGGAGCTGCTCGACCGCAAGGTGAAGGACGCCGCGCTGGCCATGATCTGGGATCCTGGCGCCGTGAAACTCGCCTTCGAGGTCGGCGAAGGAGCCGAGCTCGACATCCGCCTCGGCGGCAAGCTCGGGCCACAATCTGGCCAGCCGGTCGATGCGCGCGCCAGGGTGTTGAAGGTCGCGAAGGACGTCACCATCGAGTTCGGCGGCGAGCGCAAGAGCGTCGGCTCGATCGGTGATGCCGCTGCATTCGAGATCGAGGGCGTGACGGTGATCGTCAATTCGCGGCGCACGCAGTGCCTCAGCCGTGACTGCTTCACCAAGCTCGGCGTCGATCCTTCGGCCAAGAAGGTGGTCGTGGTGAAGTCGATGCAGCACTTCCACGCCGCCTATGCGCCGATCGCCAGCGAAGTGGTCTATGTCGCCGCCCCCGGCGCGCTGGTGCCGGACTGGTCGCTGCTGCCCTACAAGAAGGCCGACAAGGCGCAGTGGCCGTTCGTCGCCCAGCCGCATACGGCATGAGCCGTCTCGCCTGCTACGGCCTGGTCGCAACGATAGCGGCGATGTCCACGGGCATCGCCGCGGCGCAATCGCCGAACGGGGTCGGGACGCTCGCCCCGCCCGGCGCCATCAAGGCGGAAGGCACCTGGAGCGTGGGCGCGAGGGCAGGCGATTTCGTCTTCGTCGCCGGCATGCAGGGCGTCGATCCAGCGACCAATAAACAGGTAGCGGATCCCGAGGCACGGGTCCGGCAGGCGTTCCTCAACATCAGGACGATCGCCCAGTCGGAAGGTGCCAGCCTGCAGGACTGCGTGAGGCTTACGGTCTATGTCAGCGATCTCAAGCAGGTGGCCCCCTTGGTCGACAAGGTGCAGGCCGAACTCTGGGGCAAGCCACCCTATCCGCCGCGGACCATGGTCGAGGTCCGCCGATTGTTCGACGACGACCTGATCGAGATCGACAGCGTCTTCTACGCCCCGCAGAACAAAGTGAATCGGGCGCGCTAAAAGGCCCGTATTTCAGGGCGTTTACAGCGGCGGGACTCATTGGTATGTTCCGCCCCGTCGCGGCCGGGGATGGCCGTTTTGTCGTTTTATATCAACGACTTAACGAGATCCCGTCCCGGCGCAAGGGGCGCGATATGAAGATTCTCACCGGCAACAGCAATAAACCGCTGGCGGAGGCCATTTCCGCGAAGCTCGCTTTGCCATTGGTCAAGGCCAACATCCGACGGTTCTCGGACAACGAGATCTTCGTCGAAATCCTGGAAAACGTGCGTGGCGAGGACGTCTTCGTCATCCAGTCCACGAGCTTTCCGGCCAACGACCATCTCATGGAGCTGCTGATCATCATCGACGCCCTGCGTCGCAGCTCGGCCCGCCGCATCACCGCGGTGATGCCCTACTACGGCTACGCCCGGCAGGACCGCAAGACCGGGTCGCGCACGCCGATCTCGGCCAAGCTGGTCGCCAACCTGATCACCAACGCCGGCGCCCATCGCGTGCTCACGCTCGACCTGCATGCCGGCCAGATCCAGGGCTTCTTCGACATTCCGCTCGACAATCTCTATGCCGGGCCGGTCTTCTCAAAGGACATCAAGGACACGCTGAGCAATCGCAAGCTCACGGTCGTGTCGCCCGACACCGGCGGCGTGGTGCGCGCCCGCGCCATCGCCAAGCGGATCGACGCCGACCTCGCCATCATCGACAAGCGCCGCGAAGCCGCGGGCGTCAGCGAGGTCATGAACGTGATCGGCGATGTGAAGAGCCGCGACTGCATCCTGATCGACGACATCGTCGATTCGGCCGGTACGCTGTGCAACGCCGCGGTGGCGCTGATGGATCAGGGCGCCAAATCGGTCTCGGCCTATGTCACGCATGGTGTGCTGTCGGGCGGCGCGGTCGCCCGTGTCGCCGCCTCGCCGATGGAGAAGATGGTCATTACCGACTCGATCATGCCGACCGAGGCGGTGCGCGTGTCGCCCAACATCCGGCCGCTCAGCATCGCCACGCTGATGGCCGAGGCGATGAAGCGCATTGCCGACGAGGCGTCGGTTTCGAGCCTGTTCGACTAGGAATTTCAGGAGTTTCGAGAGATCCGGCGATGGGCACCCCTGGAGGCTACGCCGCGATAAGAGAGCAACCCAAGGAGAAGTGAGATGGCAGAGACGACAAAGGTCGTCGCGAAGATGCGAGATCGGGCCGGTAAAGGGGGCGCCCGCTCCAGCCGTCGCGAAGGACTGATTCCGGCCGTGATCTACGGCGACAAGCAGCCCCCCGTCATGATTGCGGTCGAGCCGAAGACGATCGAACGCGAGCTGCACAAGGAAGGCTACTTCAACCATCGGCTCAAGATCGCCGTCGACGGTAAGGACTTCGACGTCCTGCCGCGCGACGTTCAGGTCGATCCGGTGACGGACAGACCCCTCCATCTCGACTTCCTGCGGATCGGGCCCGACTCGATCATCACCGTGCAGGTGCCCGTTCACTTCCGCAATGAAACGGCATCTCCCGGCATCAAGCGCGGCGGCGTGCTGAACGTCGTGTTGCACGAAATCACCGTGCGCACCAAGGCCGACAAGATTCCGGAATTCTTCGAAGTCGATCTGACCGGCCTCGAAATCGGCCACTCGATCCACATGTCGACCCTCAACATTCCCGAGGACGTGCGCGTGGTGACCCGCGACAACAATGCCACCGTGGCGTCGATTGCCGCACCGACCGTGGTGCGCGAAACGACGGTGGATGCAGGCGCGGCAGCGCCGGCCGAAGGTGCCGCAGCGGCTCCGGCGGCGGGTGCAGCAGCGGCTCCGGCGGCGGGTGCCAAGGCACCGGCTCCGGCCAAGAAGTAAGCAGCGGGCGAAGGTACCGCTCGGTCGATGCTCCTGCTGGTCGGGCTCGGCAATCCCGGGCCACGCTATGCCGGGCACCGGCACAATGTTGGATTCATGGCGGTGGACGAAATCGTCCGCCGCCGTGTCTTCTCGCCCTGGCGCACACGTTTTCACGGCGAGGTCGCCGAGGGACATCTCGGCGGCGAGCGCGTCATCGCGCTGAAACCGATGACCTTCATGAACGAATCGAGCAAGGCGGTGGGCGAAGCCGTGCGCTTCCTCAAGGTCCCGCTCGACCGCGTCGTGGTGTTCCACGACGAACTCGATATTGCGCCCGGCCGGGTGCGTATGAAGAAGGGCGGCGGCGCCGGAGGCCATAACGGCCTGCGCGACATCGACGCCCATGTCGGCAAGGACTATCGCCGCGTGCGCATCGGCATCGGCCACCCCGGCCACAAGGATCTCGTGCTGCACTGGGTGCTGCGCGATTTCGAGCCGGACGAGCGCGATGCCAAGACCGGATGGCTGCCGAAGGTGCTGAACGCGCTGGCCGAGGAATCGGTGCTGCTGGTCGAAGGTGGCGCCAAGGCCGACGAGAAGTATATGAGCCGGGTCGCCAGCCTGGCGCCGCCGCCGGATCTTCCGGCCCGGCTGAACATCAAAGAGTAGATCATGGGTTTCAACTGCGGAATCGTCGGACTGCCCAATGTCGGCAAATCGACTCTGTTCAATGCGCTTACCGCCACGCAGGCGGCGCAGGCAGCCAACTATCCGTTCTGCACCATCGAGCCGAACGTCGGCCGCGTCGCCGTGCCCGATCCGCGGCTGGACAAGCTCGCCGGCATCGCGGGCTCGGCCAAGATCATCAACACGCAGCTCGAATTCGTGGACATTGCCGGCCTGGTGAAGGGCGCCTCGCGCGGCGAAGGGCTGGGCAACCAGTTCCTCGGCAACATCCGCGAGGTCGACGCCATCGCGCATGTGCTACGCTGCTTCGAAGATGGTGACGTGACGCACGTCTCGGGCACCGTCGATCCGGTGCGCGACGCCGAGATTGTCGAGACCGAGTTGATGCTGGCCGACCTCGACAGCCTCGAAAAGCGCCTGCCCGCCCTCGAGAAGCGCGCCAAGGGCGGCGACAAGGAGGCCGCCGCCGAAGCGCCGGTGGTGAAGAAGGTCCTGGTCTCCCTGCGCGACGGCAAGGCCGCCCGCGAGACCGAGATCAGCGACGACGAGCGGCCGGCTTTCGCGCGGCTGCAGCTCATTACCGCCAAGCCGATGATGTACGTGCTGAACGTCGAGGAAGCTTCGGCCGCCACCGGCAACGCCCACAGCGCCAAGGCCGAGGCCTTCGCCAAGTCGCGCGGCATGCCGTCGGTCGTGATCTCGGCGGCCATCGAAGCCGAAGTGGCACAGCTGCCAGCCGAGGACCAGAGCGACTATCTGGCCTCGCTCGGCCTTGAGGAGACAGGTCTCGCCCGCGTGGTGCGCGCGGGCTATGGGCTGCTCGACCTGGTAACTTTCTTCACCGTCGGCCCCAAGGAAGCCCGCGCCTGGACCGTCCACCGCGACGCCAAGGCGCCTGAGGCGGCCGGCGTCATCCACACCGACTTCGAGAAGGGCTTCATCCGCGCCGAGACCATCGCCTACGACGACTACGTGACCCTGAACGGCGAAGCGGGCGCACGCGACGCCGGCAAGCTCCGCCTCGAAGGCAAGGACTACGCGGTCAAGGACGGCGACGTCTTCCACTTCCGCTTTAACGTGTAGTCAGGCGCCGGGCTCGCCTTGACTCTCCCCTAAGGGGAGACGCTACCGTCGCGGACATGATGCTTCGGATCGGCGATTTCGCGCGCCGTGGCCGCGTGTCGGTCAAAGCGCTGCACCACTACGAGGCAATGGGCCTCCTCAAGCCGGCTCGGGTCGATCCCGTCACCGGCTACCGCTTCTACGAACCCTCCCAGCTTGGCGTGCTTCACCGGCTGATGGTGCTGCGCGCGCTCGGCCTGCCGCTGGAGCAAATTCGCACCTTCCTGGAGGAGGCCCCGTCGCCGGCGGTCATGCGTGCCCTGCTCGACGAACGCAAGGCGGTCCTCGCCCGCCGGATCGATGCCGAGCGCGCCCAGCTCGCGGCCGTCGAGGCACGCATCCGCCATCTGGAAGACGCGCACGGCCCCGAATACGACGTCGTCGTGCGCGACGTGCCGGCGGCAATCGTGGCGAGCCTGCGTCGCGTCGTGCCGGACTACGCCGCCATCGACCATCTGTTCGCCGAGATCGCCGGCGCCTTGCCGGGAACGGCGCGAATCGCGGGCCATGGCGCCGTCTGGCACCACTGCGCGCCCGAGCGCCGGGAGATCGACTGCGAAGCCGTCGTCATGCTGGAACGGCCGACGCGGGCACCGCGCAGCATCAAGGTCTATCAGCTGCCGGCCTGTCGGGCGGCCTGCGTGGTGCACCCCAGCGACGAAGATGCCTTCGCGCCGGCCTGCAACGCCGCGCGCATGGCCTCGTCGCGCCAGCGCTTCGAGATTGGCGGCCCGATGCGCGAACGTTACTTCTCGAGCGTGGGCAATAACCGCTTCGACCTCACCGAGATCCAGTTTCCCCTGCAACCTGCGCCGGGAGGCGTGTCATGACCGTCGTTCTTTCCAGTCCCAAGACCCTGCCGCCGCCCACCGGCTACTCTCAGATCGCCGAGGTGACCAAAGGCAAGATCGTCCTGATCGCAGGCCAGGTCGCGCACGATGTCGACGGCAAACTCGTCGGCGAGGGCGACTTCCGTGCCCAGGTCGAGCAGATCTTCAAGAATCTCGACGCCGCCGTCCGCGCCGCCGGCGGCACCTTCAAAGACATCGTGAAGATCAACAACTACTGCGTGGCGAGCGTCCCGCCCGAGGAGATCTCAGCCTTCCGCGATGTGCGCGATCGCTACGTCGATCTCGCGCACCCGCCGACCAGCACGTTCATCTATGTCAGCCGCCTGGTCCGGCCGGGCTGGTTGTTCGAGATCGACGCGACGGCGGTGATCGACGGCTGACGCGCTGCCCCCTTTGTTCAGGGAGGAAGCACTAGGTGCCGATCGGCCCGCCGCCCTTCCTTGTGATGGCGATCACCGAAGGGCGAGGCGGCGTGTTGCCCTTGAAGTCGGGCCAACGCGTCGAAGGCTTTTCAAATGTCGATCCCCTGTCCTCGCCGGGATGCTGGATGGCGAGGAAGAGCGTGCTGTCGTCCGGCGTGAAGATCGGCCCGCACACCTCGGCGCCCGTCGGAGCCTGATAGAAGCAACGTGTGAGGGCACGGCCGAAGCCAGTCGTATCGGCGCCATAGACCCCGTCGGCCACGCCGGCGGCGCTCGGAGCACCGTCGGTCACGATCCAGATATGTCCCTTGCTGTCGAAGGCGATGTTGTCGGGACAGCTCAACCAGCCGTTTTCAGACGTCGCACGATGATAGCGGGCGCCGGCATCCTGGCCGGGCTTGCCGGCCAACAGGAAGATCGACCATGTCCCTTCGGCAGACGCGTGGTCACCGTCCTTGGGGGCGATTTCCAGGATATGGCCGTGGTCGTTGGCCGCCCGCGGATTGGCCTTGTCGACCTGCTCGGCTTTGCGCCGACTGTTGTTGGACAGCGCGACGTAGACCCGGCCATTCACGGGATTGGTTTCGATGTCTTCCGGCCGGTCCATGGGGGTGGGCTTCAGGAGATCGGCGGCGAGCCGCGTCTTCACCAACACGTCGCCCTGGTTGGCAAAGCCATTCTCCGCCGTCAGCGGCCCCTGCCCCTGGACCAGCGGAAGCCATTCGATCTTCCCGTCGGCATTGAAGCGCGCGACCGAGAGCGTGCCCTCGTCCAGCAGGTTCTTGTTCGCAGCACGGTCGTTGGGAGTCCACGGCCTTGAAGTGACGAATCGGTAGACATACTCGAAGCGCTCGTCGTCGCCGCTGTAAAAGACCACCCGACCGTCCTTGGCGAGGGTATAGGTACAGCCTTCGTGCTTGAAGCGGCCGAGCGCGGTGCGTTTGACCGGCGTCGAGGCCGGATCGTAAGGATCGATTTCGACCACCCAGCCAAAGCGGTTGGGCTCGTTCGGCTCCTTGTCGAAGTCGAAGCGATCGACATGCTTGCTCCAGGCATTGGCCGCCCGACCAATGCCGTAGCGCTTGGCGAGTTCGGCGTCCGCCAGCTTCGCCGGGTCGCCACCGAAGTAGAAATTGAAGTTTTCCTCGCAAGTCAGCCACGTCCCCCACGGCGTGCTGCCGCCGGCACAGTTGCCGAACGTGCCGAAAACCTTGGTGCCGGCCGGGTCGGCCGAGGTCTTGAGTTTGGCGTGGCCGGCGGCCGGACCGGAAAATACCATCGCCGTCGTGGCGGTGATGCGGCGCGCGAACTTGCTCTCCGGCACGACCTTCCAGCGGCCATCCTCGCGCACGATCTCGATGATCGCGCCGCCAACGGATGCCATCTCGACGGCGACCTGTTCCGTCGAGGCTTTCAGGGCAGCATCCCTGCCACTGCCAAGGCCTGCGAACATCAGGTTGGCATTAGTGTATTCGTGATTGGCGACCATCAGGAAGCGGTCGCCGCTGCCACTGCCGGCCGGCAACGGATAGAGACCGAGATAGTCGTTGTTGTAGCCGAACTGCTTTTCCTGAGCCGCCGCCGTGAGCGCGGCAGGATCGAAGGCTGGCGCACCGGCGAGGACCGGATCGCCCCAGCGGATCAGCACCTGCATGTCGTAGCCTTCGGACACGTGATGCGTCGCATCGAGCGTATGGGCCAGCTCCTTGAAGCCAAGCGAGGAAGGGCCGGCCGGCTGTGCCTTCGCGGTCGACGCGCTGAACGGATTGCTGAACGCCGCAACAGCACCGAGGCCAGCCAGCCCGCGCAATGCTTCGCGCCGGTTGAGGCGTCGTTCGATCAACTCCCCGATCGAAGGCTCGCTGCTGACATTCACACCAATATCGTCGGGGTCGATGAAGTCGTCGTTGCGAGCAGCCATGAAGTCTCCTGGAAAGCAGCCCATCTGGCTAACGGCCAAAGATGGCGTTTCCATTACGATCTTTGCCGCGCCCCGGCACGATCCACAAGGACCGTCAGCAAACTGTAGCGCGAAGTCTGTAGCAGGCAGACGTCACATCCTCTGAAGAGAAAAACATGCGAACACATCTGCTTCTTGGCGCCTCCTTCGCCGCTCTCCTGCTGGCTGCTTTTCCCGCATCGGCCCAGACCAAGTTCCCGGCGACGCTGGAAGGCCACGCCGTGCTGCCGGCCATGACTTTGGTGCCGGCGCCGGCCGATGCGCCACAGGAGCTGCAGATTTCCGGCCGCTATGCCGGGCCGCCGGGCCAGCGTGTGGACACGCCCGAGAGTGTCCAGGCCTTCTCCGCCCTGTCGGACAAGGCTGCGCCCCGGCCCACCGGCCTCAAGCTGCCGCTCAAGGGCCAGCCGGTGCAGGGCCTGTCCGGTATCAAGAACCTGAAGGATGGCAGCTTTCTCACGGTGACCGACAACGGCTTCGGCTCCAAGGCCAACTCGCCCGACGCGATGCTGACGTTCCATGTGCTGAAGCCGGACTGGAAGAGCGGCGCCGTCGAGCGCGTGTCGACGACCTTCCTACACGATCCCGACCGCAAGGTGCCGTTCCGCATCGTCAACGAGAACACGCCCAAGCGATACTTGACCGGCTCGGACTTCGACCTCGAGTCGATCCAGCCGATCGGCGATGCGCTGTGGTTCGGTGAGGAGTTCGGCCCGTTCCTGATCAAGACGGATCGCAACGGCAAGGTCCTGCAGGTCGTGGAGACCAAGGTCGACGGCAAGGTCGTCCGCTCGCCTGACCATCCTGCGCTCGTCATGCCGGGCGCACCCGGCCCGGTGAAGTTCGAGGTCCGGCGCAGCAAGGGATTCGAGGGCATGGCCGCCTCCCCCGACGGCAAGTTCCTCTACCCCCTCCTCGAAGGTCCGCTGGTGACCGAGTCCGGCGAACTCGAAGCGAAGGACGGCAAGCGCTTCCTGCGCATTCTCGAGTTCGACACCGCGAAGGGCGAATACACCGGCAAGAGCTACAAGTACGCCCTCGACGCGCCGACCAATTCGATTGGCGACTTCAACATGATCGACGCCACTAGTGGTCTGATCATCGAGCGCGACGACACCGAAGGCGATGCCGCGCAGGCCTGCGCAGCCGGCGCTCCGAAGGCCGATTGCTTCAACGTGCCGGCCAGGTTCAAGCGCATCTACAAGGTCGATCTCGGCCAGGCCGATGCCGACGGCTTCGTGAAGAAGGTGGGCTACATCGACCTGATGGACATCCAGGACCCGAAGAAGCTCGCTCGCCAGGGCGGCAAGGACGGCAAGCTCACCTTTCCGTTCTTCACCATCGAGAACGTGGATCTGGTCGACGCCGACCACATCATCGTCGGCAACGACAACAACCTGCCCTTCTCGTCGGGCCGCGCGCTCGGCAAGTCCGACGACAACGAGCTGATCCTCCTGAAGGTCACCGACCTCCTGAAGGCGAAGTAACTACTCGGTCACGTCGAGTGCCACCTTCTCGCGCTTCTTGCGAAGCGCGGGAAGGAGCGGCGCCACGAGCAGCAGGGCCGCCACGACCAGACAGGCCAGCGAGATCGGCCGGGTGACGAAGATGTCGAAGTTGCCCTCGCTCAGGATCAACCCCTTGCGCAGGTTGTTCTCCAGCATCGGGCCCAACACGAAAGCCAGCACCAGCGGCGCCGCCTCGTAGCCGAACTTCCGCATCAGATAGCCCAGCACGCCGGTGGCGATCATCACGAACACGTCGAACACCGCGTTGCCTGAGGCGAAGACGCCGACGATGCAGAACATCAGGATCAGCGGGAACAGGATCTTGTAGGGCGCCTTCAGCACCTGCACCCACATGCCGATCAACGGCATGTTCAGCACCAGCAACATGATGTTGCCGACATACATGCTCGCGATGATGCCCCAGAAGATACCCGGGTTCTGGCTCATCATCAGCGGCCCCGGCTGCAGGCCGTGGATGATGAAAGCACCGAGCAACAGCGCCATGATGACGTTGGGCGGGATGCCGAGCGTCATCAGCGGAATGAAGGCACCGCCAGCTGCAGCATTGTTGGCTGCCTCCGGTCCCGCCACGCCTTCGATGGCGCCCTTGCCGAACCGTTCGGGCGTGCGCGAAAGCTTCTTCTCGATGGCGTAGGAGGCGAAGGAGGAGATCACCGCGCCACCGCCCGGCAACACGCCCAGCAGGAAGCCGAGGATCGTGCCGCGCCCGATGGGACCGGCGCTCGCCTTCAGATCCTGCGGCGAGGGCCAGAGGCTGCCGATGCGCGACTGTACGATGTCGCGACGGATTTTCTGCTCGATGTTGGTCAGAATCTCGGCGACGCCGAACAGGCCCATCACCACCGGCACGAGGCCGATGCCATCGACCAGCTCCAGGCGGTCGAAAGTCAATCGCGGCATGGCGTTGATCTGGTCCAGCCCGACCAGGCCCACCACCACGCCGACCGCCGCCATCAGCAGCGCCTTGGCCATCGACCCCTGCGTCAGGAACGACAGGATTGTGAGGCCGAGCACCATCAGGCTGAAATATTCCGGCGGCCCGAAGGCCACCGCGACCTTGGCCAGCAGCGGCGCCACCAGCATCAGGGCGACGATGGCGAAGGTGCCGGCAACGAACGAGCCCAGAGCAGCGATGCCCAGCGCCGGACCGGCACGACCGCGCTTGGCCATTTCGTGGCCGTCGATACAGGTGACGACCGAGGCCGCCTCGCCCGGGATATTGACCAGCACCGCCGTGGTCGAGCCGCCATACATGGAGCCGTAGTAGATGCCGGCCATCATGATGATGCCGGACTCGGGCGTGCCGGAGAGCGTCACCGGCAGCAGCAGCGACATGGCCGAAATCGGCCCGATCCCGGGCAGCACGCCGACCAGCGTGCCGATAAAGACGCCGATGAAGCAGTAGAGAAGGTTTATGGGGTCGAAGGCGACGGCGAAGCCCTGACCCAGACCGGCAAGAACGTCCATGCGATCAGCCCACCAGCGGCAGGCCTTCGAGCCAGCTTCCCTTGGGAAGCTGGACCAGCAGGACCTTTTCGAGGATGTACCAGACGCCGACCGCAGCCACGATCGAGATCGGGATGGAAAGCGTAGGCTTCACGGGGTCGACGAATGTCATCAGGAAGAGCAGCAGGGCCAAGCTGCACAAGACGAAGCCCAGCCGCTCGAACAGGAAGCCAAAGGCGATGAGCGCCAGGATCACGAGGAGCACGTTGCGCCAGCGTGCGCCCTGCCACAGCTCGCCCAGCAGGGGCCCGCGGCCGCGCACGCCGTTGAACGCAACCGAGATCGCGAAGACCGAAATCAGCAGGCCGAGCCAGAAGAAGACGAAGCCCGATCCCGGCTCGCGCAGGCTGCCGAGATCGAGCAGCCAGCCTTGCCAGGTGATGAAGACGCCGAAGGCCAGCCAGAACAGGCCCCCCCAGAACTCAGCACGCCGCACCATCGTCAGGACGTCTTCCTCTCTCGTCTCGATCTAGTTCTTCTTGGCGAGCCCGAGCTGGTCGACCACGACGCGCTGCTCGTCATACTGCTGCTTGGCGAACTTGGCATAGTCGGCCGTGTTCATGTAGCGCTTGGGATAGTCGTATTTAGCGCGCAGCTCGGCCACCTTGGGATCGTCGAGCGCCGCCTTGAACGCGTCGTGCAGCTTCTGCACCACGGCCGGATCCATGCCCTTGGGACCTGCAATGCCGAACGGCGAATCGAGCGTGAGGTCGAACCCGACTTCCTTCAGCGTCGGTACATTGGGCCAGCGCGCGTTGCGCTCCTGGGTCCAGATGCAAAGCAGGCGGAACTTGCCCGAATCGACCATCGGCGCCCAGCCGGTGGCATCGGCATCGGCCATGACATGCCCGCCTTCGAGGGCGGCCCAGCCCTCGGGACCACCCTTGAACGGCACATGCGTGAACTTCACGCCGGCCTTCTGCGCGATCTGCTCCATGCCGATGTGCAGCGAGCTGCCCGCGCCCGGCGTGGCGTAGGTGAACTTGCCGGGATTGGCCTTCGCGAACTCGATCACGTCGGCGAAGGTCTTCATCGGCGAATCCGCCCGTACCACGACGCCGAACGTGTAGGCCGAGGTATGAAGGATCCAAGTGAAATCCTTCATCGGATCGTACGGCGTCTTCTGCATGTGCGGCAGGCGGAAGATCGTCACCGGCATCTGCGAAATCGTGTAGCCGTCGGGCTTGGCGCCGGCCGCCATGCTGGCAGGGCCGCTCGTGCCGGAACCGCCGGTGCGGTTGTCGACGATCACCGGCTGCCCAAGGATCTTGGCGGCCGCATCCGCCATGGCGCGATGCCAGAGATCGACGCCGCTGCCGGCCGGCCACGGCATGATCAAGGTGATCGGCTTGCTGGGGAAATCCTTCGCGCCCTGAGCGCGAAGGATGGACGGGGCAAAGACGCCGACGGCGGCTGCGCCCGATGAGACCATAAGTGAACGACGACGCATGATGAGTGGCTCCTCCCTGGGCCTTTTCGTGATTCAGACGATTTTTATCGTTGTTCGTTGTCGTTGTTCGCCCTCGAGGATCAGCCTTTGGCTGCGAGGCCGAGCTTCTCGATGACCGCCTTCTCCTCGAGATAGAGCTGGCGCGCGAACTTGTCGTAGGCCGCCGTCGTCATGTAACGCGGCGTCATATCGTACTTCTCGAGGGTGGCGATCACGGCCTTGTCCTCGAGCGCGATCTTGAAGGCATCGTCGATCTTCTTGACCACCGCCGGGTCCATGTTCTTCGGGCCGCCGACACCGAACGGCGAGTCGAACACCATGTCGAAGCCGAGTTCCTTCAAGGTCGGGGCATCCGGCCAGTTCTTGGTGCGCTTCTCCGTCCAGACGCAGAGCAGGCGGAGCTGGCCGCCATCGACCAGCGGCTTCCAGCCCGTCGAGTCGGCCTGCAGGGTCGTGTGCTTGCCCAGCACGGCGGCATTGGTTTCCGCGCCGCCCTTGAAGGGCACCTGCGTCCACTTGATACCGGCCTGGGCTGCGATCCGCTCCATGCCGATGTGCAGCGAGCTGCCAGCACCCGGCGTGCCGTAGGTCACCTTGCCCGGGTTGGCCTTGGCGAACTCGATGACGTCCTTGAAGGTCTTGAACGGCTGGTCGGCTGCCGTGGTGACGCCGAAAGTGTAGCCGCTGAGATGTGAGATGTAGGTGAAGTCCTTCATCGGATCGAAGGCGGTCTTCTGCATTACCGGCAGGCGGAACACCGAGATCGGAAGCTGGGCAATCGTGTAGCCGTCGGGCTTGGCGGTAGCCGCCATCGTTGCCGGGCCGAGCGTGCCCGCTGCGCCGCTCTTGTTGTCGACCTGGAAGGGCTGGCCCAGCACCTTGCTTGCCGATTCGCACATGGCACGCAGGGTAATGTCGCTCGAACCACCGGCCGGCCACGGCACGATGAAGGTGATGGGCTTGCTGGGATAGGTCTGCGCACGCGCCGCCGGCAGGTAAAGCGGCATTCCGACACCGGCAGCGATCACCGTGCCCAAGCCACCTTTGACAATACCACGACGACGCATAGCCATTTTAGTTTCCCTCCGACTGAAATCTTTCGGCAACCTGTACGATGGTTCGGCCTAAGTAAAGGCGTTGCAGTTCCGCTGCTACGGTAAGACGCGCTTCATCCAGGCCGCGGTCGCCTGCGCATCCTGGTTTTCGCTCGCTTCGAGTTTGTCGATGACGCGTCGACGATCTTCGAGGTCGCGATTCTGGCTGAGCTTGATCTTGGTCTCGATGCGTGACAGCGCCATGCGAAACGCGACGATGCCTTTGGTCTGTGCCTCGGCATTGCCCGGCGGCAACTGGCGCAGGCTCCAAGAATCATCGCTCGTCCCTTCGTAGGCAGAGGCGAGCCTGGTCAGCACGCCGATGGCGCCCTGCGTATCCTCGATCACCTGCGGCCGGCCATAAGCGTGGACCGTAACGTAGTTCCAGGTCGGCACCTTGGCGCCCGGCGCGTACCAGGTGGGCGAAACATAGGCGTGCGGCCCCCAGAACAATGCCAGCGAATCGACGTTGCGCTCGAACAGCTTCCAGTGAGTGTTGGCGCGCGCCATATGTCCGACCAGCGATCCATGCGGCGTGCCATCGTCCTGCCAGAGCAACGACAAATGCGTGGCGACCGGCGCACCGTCTTCGCCAGCGGTCATCAGCAGCGCCCAGCTATGGGCCAGCATGATCTCACGGCCGATGGCTTCGTCACCTTCGAAGTGCTTCGGAATGTACATGGCGCGCCTCTCCGACGGGCTCGGCTGAATGGTTGAACCCGGTCGCATTACCATGTCCAATGCCGCCCGCAACGAGGAGGAATTTTCATGGGCGAGGATATTCGACTTAAGTCAGCCGCCGGCGAAATCGGCGCCTATCTCGCGACTCCGACCGGCACCGTCAAAGGCGGCATCGTCGTCATCCAGGAAATTTTCGGGGTCAACCATCACATCCGCGCTGTGACCGACAAGTTCGCGGCCGACGGCTATATCGCGTTGGCGCCGCGTTTCTTCGACCATATCAAGACCGGCGTCGAACTGGGCTACACGCCCGACACCATCGCCGAAGGCCGCAAGTACGTGACCGAGCTCGGCCTCGACAAGCCCGTGCAGGATGTCGATGCCGCCATTGCCGAACTGAAGAAGCGCGGCGCCAAGAAAGTCGGCGTCACCGGCTTCTGCTGGGGCGGCACCATCACCTGGCTGTCGGCGACGCGGCTCAAGCCCGACGCGGCAATCGCCTATTATGGCGGCGGCATCTATGGCACGCGGAACGAGAAGCCCACCGTGCCGACGATGATGCATTTCGGCGACAAGGACATGCACATCCCGATGGAGCATGTGAACGAGCTGCGTAAGCTCCATCCCGGCGTGCAGATCTTCGACTACCCCGCCGACCACGGTTTCCATTGCGACGAACGCGGCAGCTACGATGCCGCGGCTTCCAAGCAAGCCTATGAGCGCACGCTCGCGTTCATGGCCAAGCACGTTGGCTAGGAAACCTTCCCAAAAGACCTTCGAGCCCGGCGCGCGCGGCCCCCTGAACGGGGTCCGCGTCGTCGACCTGTCTCGGCTGGTCGCGGGCAATGTGCTGACCTTGCAGCTCGCCGACTTCGGCGCCGAGGTCGTCAAGATCGAGCCGCCGGAAGGCGACACCCTGCGCTCCTGGCGGGTCAAGGACGTCGAAACGGCCTGGAAGGTCTATAGCCGCAACAAGAAGAGTGTTGCCTTGGACCTGCGTTCCGATGCCGGCCGTATCATCGTGCGCGAGCTAGCGAAATCGGCAGCTATCCTCGTCGAAAGCTTCCGACCGGGCGTCATGGAGGATATGGGCCTCTCGCCCGCCGAGCTGCATGCGATCAATCCCAAGCTGGTGATCGTGCGCATTTCCGGCTGGGGCCAAGACGGTCGCTATCGCCACAAGCCGGGTTTCGGCACCCTGATCGAAGGCTATAGCGGTTTTGCGTCGATGAACGGTTTCGCCGATCGCGAGCCCGTGCTGCCACCGATGTACCTTGCGGACTGCATGGCCGCCCTCAACGGCTATGGCGCGGTGATGGTGGCGTTGCGCGAAGTCGAGATGAATGGCGGCAAGGGCCAGACACTCGACCTGCCGCTGTTCGACCCGTTGTTTTCGATGCTCGGCCCGCAGGCCGCCAACCACAAGCTCACCGGCGAAGTGAAGGTGAGGACCGGCAGCCGCTCGACCAATGCGGCGCCGCGCAATGTCTATCAGACCAAGGACGGCCACTGGGTTTGCCTCTCGGCCTCGACGCAGGGCATGGCCGAGCGCGTGCTGGTGAAGATCGGACGGCCCGAGCTGGTGAAGGATCCGCGCTTCGCCACCAACATCGAGCGCGTGAAAAACGGCCTCGAGCTCGACGATATCATCGGCGGCTTCATCGCTGCCCGCGATCTCGAGGAGAACCTGAAGTACTTCGACGAGGCGGGCGTCACGATCGGCCCGGTCAACGACATCTCGCAGATTGTTCAGGATCCCTATGTGCTGGAACGCGAGGCGTTGATCGAGATACCCGACGAGGACATGGGCGAGCTGCCGACCCATCCCGTCGTGCCGCGGCTGTCGGGCACGCCCGGCGCCCTGAAGAGCGCGGCGCCCAAGGTCGGTCAACACAACGAAGAGCTGCTGAAGCCGCTGCTGGGGGCAGCCGAATACGATCGGCTTTGTGCGTCCGGTGCCATCTCCAAAGGAAAGAACAAGTGACCGTCCACCGCCCTGCTCCGCCCGTCTGGCGGTCGATCCTCTACGTGCCGGGCAACGTGCCGAAGTTCATCGACAAGGCCCACGAGCGCGGTGCGGACTGTGTGCTGGTCGATCTCGAAGATAGCGTGCAGGCGGCGCAGAAACCCGAAGCCCGCGCCATGCTGGCCGAGACGATGACGAAGGTGGCGCGCCGCGGCGCCGACGTCGCGGTACGCATCAACCGGCCGCTGCGCCTTGCCATTCCCGACATCGAGGCGGCGGTGCGACCGGGCCTGTCGGCGCTGTTCATCACCAAGACCGAGGGCGTACAGCATCTCCGGCTGCTCGACGAGCTGGTGACGGAGCTGGAGCGCGAGCGCGGCATGCCCGTCGGCAGCGTGGGTTTCGGCGCCATGATCGAACATCCGCGCGCCCTCACCGAGTTGAACGATATCGCCGAACGGGGGCCGCGCGTCATTGCCATGATGCTGGGCGGCGAGGACTTCGCGCTGGAAACCGGCTCGGTGCCGGGCGACGAGACGCTGGAACTGCCCAAGCGCATGGTGGCTTTCGCCGCACAGGCCCATGGCGTTGCCATGATCGGCATCCTGGGTACGGTCGCCGACTATTCCGATCCCGAAGCCTACCGGAAGAGCGCCATCCGGGCGCGCCGCTTCGGCTTCTCCGGTGGCACCTGCATTCACCCGGGCCTGGTCCAGGCCCTCAACGAGGCGTTCACGCCACCCGATGAAGACGTGGCCTATGCGCGGAAACTGATCGCCGCGGACGAGAAAGCCGCAGCCGCAGGCCGTGGCTCCTTCTCGGTCGATGGCAAAATGATCGACATCCCGGTGATCGACCGGGCCCGTCGTCTGATCCAGCGCTACGAAGCCATCGAACACCGCCGGCTCAGGAAGGCCTGAGCCCTCCTGAGCTCATGCCGGCGCTTGGTCAGGCATCGACCAGCTCGGCCGGCGAACGCCAACGACGCATTTCACCGATACCCGTGAGATCGGACGTGAACGCGACGACCTCGGCAGTCATGCCGGCGTTGAAGCTCTGAAGCAGAACTTCCCGGCCGTTCGAGAACCTCACGGCATCCTTGTGCGCGTAGGCACCGCCTTCGATGCGCGTCATCACCACTTCTTCGATTGGCTTCACAGAGTAGGCTTGCTGCACGGCCTCGCCGATGCCTGTCAGCCTCAACCGGGCATCGGCCGGGATGCACACTGCGGTCTCGCAGTCGCGGGCGGCCGTGAAGCCCATGGTGCCGCTGGGGAAGCGGCGAAGCGTGTATTGCTCTTCTTCAGTCGCAGGACGTGAACGATAAAGCTCCAGTGAATAGTCACACATGACGCCCTCCTGGGGTAGTGGACGTCTTCTGGACGTAGGACGGGCGCCCTCATGGTCAAGAGCGCACGTGTACAATCGAGGAACTATCGGTTCGTACGGTTTCCTCATCCTTCGATAAGGACCGACCCACCAAAGAAAAAGCCCCATACCTGAGGTATGGGGCTTTGATGTCTTTTGGGCGTGGAGCCTAGTGCTTGTCCGACCACACCATGCGCTTCACGGCGTACATGAAGCCCGCCAGCGCCAGCAGGAACAGGACGACCCGCACGCCGGTGCGCTTGCGATCCTCCATATGCGGCTCGGACGCCCAGGCCAGGAACTCGACGACGTCGGACGATTGCTGGTCGAGCGTCGACTTGGTGCCGTCGGTATAGGCCACCTTGTCGTCCGCCAGCGGCGGCGCCATGGCGATCTTGTGGCCCGGGAAGTACTTGTTGAAGTTGTCGTCCTTGGTGACCGCGAACTCCTTGATCTGCTCAGGCGTCAGCTTGTCGTAGGGGACATAGCCGGTGAGCAGGCCGTGGAGGTAGTTCGGACCATCCGCGCGCGCCTTGACGATGACGCTGAGGTCGGGCGGCGCCTTGCCGTTGTTGGCGGCGGCGGCAGCAGCCTGGTTCGGGAACGGCTTCTTGAAGCGATCCGACAGACGCGCGGGCCGATCGATCGGCTGGCCGTCGTCGTTGAGATCGGGGACGGTGATGTCCTTGATCAGGTCCTTCACCTGATTCTCGGTGAGGCCGAGTTCCATCAGGTTGCGATAGGCCAGGAGCTGCAACGAATGACAGGCCGCGCAGACGTCGTGATAGACCTGATATCCGCGCTGGGCGGCGGCACGGTCGTAGGTGCCGAACGGTCCCTGGAAGTGCCACTTCCTTTGCGGTGGCGGCTCCGTCGTGCCGGCCGCGATGGCGACCGCGCCGGTGGCGAGGGCTGCGAGGGCGATGGCACCCGTGGCGAGTAGCTTACGCATGGCTCTTACACCGCCTTCTTCTTGAGCACTGCGTCGGCAATGCTGGGAGGCAATGGCAATGGCCGTTCGATCTTGCCCAAGACCGGCAGCAGGATGAGGAAGTGGAAGAAGTAGTAGAGCGTGGCGAGCTGCGACAGCGGCACCCAGAAGCCTTCCGGCGGATTGGCACCACAGAAGCCCAGCACGATCACGTCGACCACCAGCAGCATCATGAACCACTTGTAGATCGGCCGGAACGTGGCCGACCGGACGCGCGAGGTATCGAGCCAGGGCAGGATGAACAGCACGGCGATGGCGCCGAACATGGCCAGCACGCCGCCGAGCTTGTCCGGAATGGCGCGCAGGATCGCGTAGAACGGCAGGAAGTACCATTCGGGCACGATGTGCGCCGGCGTCACCAGCGGGTCGGCCGCGATATAGTTGTCCGGATGGCCCATGTAGTCGGGCGCGAAGAAGACGAAGCCGGCATAGACGATCAGGAAGACCACGACGCCGAAGCCGTCCTTCATCGTGTAGTACGGATGGAAGGGCACGGTGTCCTGCGGGCCCTTCGGGTCGATGCCGGTCGGGTTGTTCGAACCGTGGATGTGCAGCGCCACGACGTGCAGCGCCACGACGGCCACGATGATGAACGGCAGCAGGTAGTGCAGGGCGAAGAAGCGGTTGAGCGTCGGGTTGTCGACGGCGAAGCCGCCCCACAGCCAGGTCACGATCGCGTCGCCGACCACCGGGATGGCCGAGAACAGGTTGGTGATGACGGTGGCGCCCCAGAAGCTCATCTGGCCCCACGGCAGCACGTAGCCCATGAATGCCGTTGCCATCATCAGCAGGAAGATGACGACGCCCAGGATCCACAGCAGTTCGCGCGGCGCCTTGTAGGAGCCGTAGTACATGCCGCGGAAGATATGGATGTAGACGGCAATGAAGAAGAACGACGCGCCGTTCATATGCAGGTCGCGGATCAGCCAGCCCTGCGGCACGTCACGGTCGATACGCTCCACCGAGTCGAAGGCCATCAGCACATGCGGCGTGTAGTTCGTCGCCAGCACCACGCCCGTCGCGATCATGAGGACCAGCATCACCGTGGCGATCGCGCCGAAATTCCAGAAGTAGTTGAAATTCCGGGGCGTCGGGAAGGTGTGATACTCCTTCTCGATATACGAGAAGATCGGCAGGCGGTGATCGATCCAGGCGATCACCTTGTTATTGAAGACCGGCGGCGTGCCGTGTGACGAAGCCATTGCTGTGAACTCCAGCGAGATCAGTGGCGGGCGATCGACGTCGATCAGCCGATGCGAACGAGGCTATCGGACGTGAACAGGTACTCCGGAACCACGAGGTTCTTCGGTGCCGGTCCTTTGCGGATACGTCCAGAGGTGTCGTAGCTCGAGCCGTGGCAGGGGCAGAACCAGCCACCGTACTCGCCCTTCGGGTCACCCGGCTTGTTGCCGAGCGGCACGCAGCCGAGATGGGTGCAGACACCGATCATGATCAGCCACTCCGGGCGAACCTTCTTCGCCGTGTCGGTGACACGCGCATTGTCGGTCTGCGGATCGGGCAGAGCCGACAGCGGCACCGCCTCGGCTTCCTTGATCTCTTCCGGTGTGCGATGCCGGATGAACACCGGCTTGCCGCGCCATTTCACGGTGACGGCCTGGCCGACCTGGATCGGGGTGACGTTCACCTCGATGGTCGACAGCGCGAGCGTGTCCGCGGCGGGATTGAGATTGTTGATGAAGGGCCATGCGGTGGCCGCCGCACCGACGCCGGCAAGGGCGCCCGTTGCGACCATGAGGAAGTCGCGCCGGGTCGGGTCGCTGTGCCCGCCAGCTGGAATGCTTGAAGACGCCATGATTTCTCTCTTCCGTCCCCCCGAGGAGATGGGCCTTTAAACCGCGAAAGCCCCTTATGTTTCAAGGCTCTGTTGGTCGCAGTCCCAAAACGCGGCTTTCTGTGACAGCGTGCCGCATCGGGCTTCCGCGGCGCGGACGAGGATACAAGGCCCATGCAATTGGCCCTGTTCGAGCCCGACATCCCGCAAAACCTCGGCGCCTTCATCCGCCTCGCGGCCTGCCTGGACATCCCCCTGCACATCATCGAGCCCTGCGGCTTCCCGGTGGACGACAAGCGGATGCGGCGGGCCTCCCTGGACTACTACGACCTGGCGACCCTGATCCGGCACCCTTCCTGGGCGGCCTTCCGGCGAGACCGGCCGGAGGGCCGGCTCGTCCTCCTGACCACGGCGGGCGCCGTTCCCCTGCCCCAGGCCCGCTTCGAGGCCAGCGACATCCTGCTGCTCGGCCGCGAGAGCGCCGGGGTCCCCGCCGAGGTGCACGAGGCGGCCGGGCTCCGGGTACGGGTACCGCTCAAAAAGGGCGCACGTTCGCTCAATGTCGCGCTCGCAGGCGCGATGGTATTGAGCGAGGCGCTTCGCCAGACCTCGGGATTCCAGGACCTCGTATGACCCAGCCCGCCCGCCACGCCACCGGCCCCCAAGGCCCTTCGCCGCTGCCCGACGACGCGACCATTGCGCGGCGCAAGGCCGAGGCGCGCACCTGGTTCGAAGGGCTGCGCGACAAGATCTGCGCCGCCTTCGAGAAGATCGAGGACGACCTCGACGGCACGCATCGCGACAAGCCGGCCGGCCGGTTCGAGCGCAAGCCCTGGCGGCGCGACAAGGGGCCGAACGGCGAGGATCGCGGCGGCGGCACGATGGCGCTGATGCGCGGCCGGGTCTTCGAGAAGGTGGGCGTCAACGTCTCGACCGTGTTCGGCGAGTTCAGCCCCGAGTTCCGCAATCAGATCCCCGGCGCCAACCAGGATCCGCGCTTCTTCGCCTCCGGCATCTCGCTGGTCGCCCACATGCAGTCACCCAAGGTGCCGGCGGTGCATATGAACACGCGCTTCATCGTGACGACGCGAAGCTGGTTCGGCGGCGGCGCCGACCTGACGCCGATGACGCCGCACGATCCCGACACGCGGGACTTCCACACCACCTTACGCGCCGCCTGCGATGCGCATGATCCCACCTACTATCAGCGCTTCAAGGAATGGTGCGACGAGTACTTCTTCCTGCCGCATCGCAACGAGCCGCGCGGCGTCGGCGGCATCTTCTACGACTACCTGGATAGCGGCGATCATGCGCGCGACCTCGCCTTCACGCGCGATGTCGGCACGGCCTTCCTCGACATCTATCCCAAACTGGTGCGTCGCCACATGAACGAGCCCTGGACCGAGGCCGAGCGCGCCCACCAGCTCGCGCGGCGCGGACGCTACGTCGAATTCAACCTGCTCCACGATCGCGGCACCAAGTTCGGCCTGATGACCGGCGGCAATGTCGAGGCGATCCTGATGTCGCTGCCGCCGGAAGTGCGCTGGCCGTAATCGCGACCTCTCGACCTGAAACTGCCACAAGGCGGAACGTTTTACGCTTCGCACGTGCCATGTCGCCTTGACCGGCGCATGAGAAGAGCAACGAAAACGAAAAGATGACAAAGGGAGGATATCAATGACTCGTCACCTTACACGTCGTGCGGCCTTGGTCGCAGCCAGCGCTTTGCCGGCTGCCGCGTTGTTGCCCACCAGTTCGCGTGCGCAGGCTGCCTGGACGCCGACTCAAAGTGTGCGCGTCGTCGTTCCTGCAGCGCCGGGCGGCGGCACGGACATCATGGGCCGCCTGCTGGCCGCCCATCTCCAGGAAGCCTGGGGCCAGTCCTGTGTCGTCGACAACAAGTCGGGCGCCGGTGGCGTGATCGGCTCGACCGAAGTGGTGAAGTCGAAGCCCGACGGCACCACGATCCTGATGGGCAATATCGGCCCGCAGGCGATCGCCTATTCGCTCTACCGCAACATGCCCTATACGCCGGCGAGCCTGATCCCGGTGTCGAACGCCATCACCGCCCCAAACGTGCTGGTCCTTCACCCATCGGTGCCGGCCAAGACCATTCCCGAGTTCGTCGCCTGGCTCAAAGCGCAGAATGGCAAAGCCTCCTATGCCTCGTCCGGCACCGGCCAGTCGCCGCATCTCAGCGCTGCCTGGTTCCTCCAGCTCACCGGCACCAAGGCCGAACACATCCCCTACCGTGGCGCCGCGCCGGCGCTCGCCGATCTGACGGCGGGCGTCACCCAGTTCTTCTTCGACAATCTCACCACATCCATCGAGTTCATCCGCGCAGGCAAGCTCAGGGCGTTGGGCCTGACCTCGGCGCAGCGCAATCCTGTGGCGCCTGAGCTGGTGCCGATTTGCGAGACCATGCCGGAGCTGAAGCCGTTCGACGTCTCGACCTGGTTCGGTGTCTTTCTGCCGGCCGGCACACCGAAGCCGATCGTCGATTCGCTCAATGCCCAGATGAAGGTCTGGCTGGACAGCCCGAAGACCAAGGAGCGCATCGCGTTGATGGCAAGCACGCCGGCCTACGGCACACCCGAGCAGTTCGCCCAGTTCGTCACCGCCCAGATCGCGCAGTGGAAAGGCGTGATCGACAAGGAAGGGCTGAAGCTCGACGTGAACTGACAGCCCTTACGAGGAACCGCGACATGACAAGCAATGACGTTCTGGTCGAGCGCAACGGCCCGGTGACGACGGTGATCATCAACCGGCCGGCGGCACGAAATGCTTGCACGGTCGCGACGGTGAAGGCGTTGCATGACGCCTTCATGGCTTTCGAGGCGGACAACGAAGCCAAGGTGGCCGTTCTCACCGGCCAGGGCGACTACTTCTGCGCCGGCGCCGATCTCAAGGAGCTGGCAAGCGGCGCGGCGCTCGGCTTCTGCTGGGCGGGCGACGACAAGGGCGTCACCCAACGCATGCTGAAGAAGCCGGTCATCGCCGGCGTGTCGGGTCACGCGGTCGCCGCGGGCCTCGCATTGGCCGTCTGGTGCGACCTGCGCGTTGCCGACGAGACGGCAGTCTTCGGCGTGTTCTGCCGTCGCTATGGCGGGCCGATGCCCAACGGCTGCACGGTGCGCCTGCCCCGCCTGATCGGCCAGAGCCGCGCGCTCGACATGATGCTGACGGGCCGCGCCGTCGACGCCAAGGAAGCGCACGCTATCGGCTTGGTGAATCGCCTCGTGAAGGCAGGCGAAGCGCGTCAGGAAGCCGAACGACTGGCGCACGAGCTCGCCGGCCTGCCGCAGATCGCCATGCTTTCTGACCGCGAGTCGCTGATCAAACAGTGGGACCTGCCAGAAGACGCTGCCATTCGCCTCGAGATCGAAGGCAGCAAGGCCGCCTTCGCGCAGGGCTTCCAAGCCGGTGCAGGACGCTTCGTGCAGGGCGTCGGCCGCCATGGCGAGGCCGTCCGCCAATAGCGGTCAGCGCGCCGGCCAGTTCCAGGCCGGTCGTTCATCCTCGGAAACGACCGTCTCGCCCAGTTTCTTCGTAAGGACGATCTGGTGCGCGCCCGCCTTGTGCAAGGCAGTGACCAGAGCGGCCGCGTGCGAGACGACGATAACCTGGGAATGCTTAGACGCCTTGGCGATCAGGCGAGCGAGCGGTGCCAGCAGATCGGGATGCAGGCTGGTCTCCGGCTCGTTGAGAATCATCAACGGCGACGGCCGCGGCGACAGTAGAGCCGCGACCAGCAGAAGATAGCGCAAGGTCCCATCCGAGAGTTCGGAGGTCCGGAGCGAGCGCAGCAGCCCGTGCTGGTTCATCTCGATCTCGAAGAGCCCGCCGGCATCGCGAACGTCGATCGAGCCGCCGGGAAAGGCGTCCGCGATCGCTGCATCGAGTTCGTCGTTCGCGCCAACTTCCTGAATCGTCGCGATGGCGGCCGCAAGGTCGGCGCCGTCGGCCGCCAGCACCGGCGTGCGCGTGCCGATCTGAGGCCGCCGCGCCGGTGCCTCGCTGTCGGTGCGGAAGTGATCGTAGAACCGCCAGGCGCGCATATGCTCGCGCAACAGCAGCAGTTCCGCGCCATCGTCGGGATTGCTGCAATGGGTCAGCATGCTGTCGTAGGGCGCAAGCTTGTCGTAGGCCGCCCGCCAGCTTCCCTCCTGGTCACGCAGGCTCACATACGGACCCTTGCGCTGCGCAAAGACGTTGGCGCGGCCGAGAACAAGTCCGGTCCACAGGGCCTCCGACTTGATCTCGGGATCGCGGCCAAAGCGCGATCTCGGCACCGGGATTGGAACGCCGAGATCGATGGCATAGCCGTACTCTTCAGAAGCGAAACCCAGCTTCAGGCTGACCGGAGCTTTGCGCACCAGACCTTGGACTGGCTGATTGCCCGCTTTCATGGCGCGGGAGAAAGCCTCGGGTCCGGCCCACAGCGCCGATGGCAGACCGCCTTCGATGGCGAGCGACTGGATGATCCGCCCCTGCGCAACATCGGCCAGCAGCCGAAGCGCGCGATAGAGGCTGGATTTTCCGCTGCCGTTCGCGCCACTGACGACCGTGAGCGGCCCCAGCTCCAGGCGCACATCGCGCAGGGAGCGGTAGCCCGAGATGCAGAGCCGCGCGATGCTGTTCATCGACGGCGCGCGAAGACCTTGCCGGCGATCAAGGGTGCGGCGCACAGCAGGAGCACCAGCAGAAGATAGGGCGCACCCCACCAGAAAGCGAAGCGATCGAGGAAGACCGCAGGCTCTTCATCGTAGGTCAGGCGTGCATAGAGAAAGTCGACCAGCACCGTCGAGGTCGGCCACAACAGCGCCGCAAGGCATGCCGCCTCGAACCAGTTCGGTCCCGCGGTACGCCGCGCGTGGATGATGGCCATCATCAGAACGTAAGGCGCCGGTATCAGCACCTTGTACCACTCGACCGCACGCACCGAGAGCGCCGCCGCGATCCAGGTGTCGCCGACCAGATCGTTCAACACGACGACGGCCGCGATCGCGAGCCACAGCACGAAGGTCAGGCCGGGACGAATCACGACAATGCCCGGACAAGGCGCTCAAGTTCAGCGAGGCAGGCTGCGCGGTCTGCGGTGAAGTCGCCTGCGATCCACCACTGCTCCACCGCTTCGATCAGCGCACCGACACGAGGGCCGGGTTTCAGACCGAGCTTCAGCGCATCGCCGCCGCTTACCGGCAGTTCCGGCGGCGTCCAAGTACGCGCCATCGCAAGTGCTGCTTGCCAGTCGCCCGGCGCCTCTGTCGCCAGGAGCAAGCGGTCGGCGTAGAGGCCGCCGCCCAGGCGGTAGATCCCGGCGCGCCAGGCCTTGGGACCGCCCGTGATGTCGATTGCGGGTTCGGAAGCGAGCATCACGTCGAGCCGTAACGATTCCTGTGTCGAGAGTTTCAGTCGCTTGCCGATGGCTGTCGCATCGGCGCCCGGAGGCAGGATCGCGGCCAGCCGGCGCAACGGATCGGGCTTGTCCTCGCGCGCGATCAAGACGCGCAGGCGGGCGGCTCCCACACATTCCGGCAGCCATTGATCGAGGATGGCCGCTTCGACCATCGCGGCAATCGTATCTGCTGGATCCGGCGCCTTGAGGAGACGCAGCAATTCCTTGGACACGCGCTCTGCCGAGAGGCCGCGCAGAGAACCGGCATTGCGACGGCAGGCATCGAAGCTCGCCGCGTCGAAGGGCGGCTTGCCGTACCAGGCATGGAAACGAAAGAAGCGCAGCACGCGCAGCCGGTCCTCGGCAATGCGGATTTCGGCATCACCGATGAAACGCACGCGCGCTTGGGCGAGATCGCGACGACCGTCGAACGGATCGTAGAGCGTGCCGTCGCGGTCGGCGTAAAGCGCATTGAAGGTAAAGTCGCGACGGCCGGCATCTTCCAGCCAGTCGTCGGTGAAGGCGACGACGGCGCGGCGACCATCGGTCTCGACATCGCGCCGCAGGGTCGTGAGCTCGAACGGCCGGCCATCGATCACTGCCGTCACCGTCCCGTGCTTGATGCCGGTCGGCACGACCTTGACCTTCGCCGCTTCCAGGGCGCGCATCACGACGTCCGGCTTGTGCGAAACCGCCAGATCGTAGTCGTCGATGGCGCGGCCAAGCACGCTGTTGCGCACGCAGCCCCCGACGAAGCGGGCGACGATGCTCGCCTGATCGAGCGCGGCAAACAGGGTCCGCACAGCCGGGTCGTTCATCCACGGCGCAGCCTCGAGACGACCGGACGGCTTCATGGCGCGAAGAGCCCGCCGTAACCCTGGTTCTGGGTGAAGAACATGACGATGAAGCCGATGATCGCGCAGATGAAGCCCACGATGCCGAGCCAGGTCATCGGCAGGTCCTGCCAGGACGGCAGGGTGCCGGCGAGTCGCCGCTCCTGCTTGATCTTCACGCCCCATGCCCAAAGAAAGAAGGCAATGGTCGGCGCCAGCACGAGGCCCAGGACCAGGAGAACGATGCGCATGACGGCTCCAGTCCTACGTCAATCCGCAGCAGTCAGCACGAATTGCAGGTTCTTCAGCATACCGGCCGTCGCGCCCCAGATGTAGCGTTCGCCGTACGGCATGGCGTAGTAGCGTCGTTCTCGCCCCTGCCAGACCCGGCTGTCGATGCGGTGATTGCGCTCGTCGAGGAAATGGTCGAGCGGCACCTCGAAGACGTCGGCGACCTCGCGCGGATCTGCACGGGCCGTGAATCCCGGCGTGACGATGCCGACGATCGGCGTGATCTCGTACCCCGTCCCGGTGCGATAGTGGTCCATGGACCCGATCACCTCGATGAAATCGCGGGTGAGTCCTACTTCCTCCTCGGTTTCCCGCAGGGCGGTCGCAATCTCGTCGGGATCTTCAGCCTGACGGCGGCCGCCGGGAAAGGCGATTTGGCCGGCATGGCTCGGCATGTCTTCGGTGCGCTGGGTCAGCAGTACCGTCAGTCCCGCATCGCGGCGCACCAGCGGCACCAGGACGGCCGCCGGCCGCCAGACCTCCGGCAATGGCACTACGCCACTTAGGGAGAAGTCGCTGCCGAGCGGTGGTTGGAGGACGGGCAATCCAGATGCCAAGCGTCGGCTGCGCTCACCGACCCGCCGCACAATTTCGTCAACTGTCATGCCCTTGTTCCGGCCTCAATTCTGGGCTTCCCTCAACTATATTCCTTCGACGACAGGAGCGCCCTGGTGGCCCCCGACACATCCACTGCTACCGACGCTGACGCCCAGGCCGCCCTCGCCGATATCGAGCGGTTGGGCGGACAACTCCGTGCCGCCCGCGCCGCCATCGGTCAGGTCATATATGGCCAGCAGGACGTCATCGATCAAACGCTGGTTGCGCTGCTCTCGGGCGGCCACCTGTTGCTGATCGGTGTCCCGGGCCTCGCCAAGACGAAGCTGGTCGACACGCTGGGCGTCGTGCTCGGCATGGATGCCAAACGCATCCAGTTCACGCCCGACCTGATGCCGGCCGACATTCTGGGCTCGGAAGTACTCGAAGAGACCGATGCCGGCCGCCGCTCCTTCCGCTTTGTGCAAGGCCCGGTCTTCGCCCAGCTCCTGATGGCGGACGAGATCAACCGCGCCAGCCCGCGCACACAGTCGGCCCTGCTGCAGAGCATGCAGGAGAAGCACGTCACCGTGGCCGGCAAGCGCTACGACCTGCCGGCGCCGTTCCATGTGCTGGCGACACAGAACCCGCTCGAACAGGAAGGCACCTATCCGCTGCCCGAAGCGCAGCTCGACCGCTTCCTGCTGCAGATCGACGTCGGCTACCCCGACGAGGCGGCGGAACGCCAGATCATGATCGGCACGACCGGCGCGGTCCAAGCGACGCCGGTGCAGGCATTGACGCCGGCCGACCTGATGGCCGCGCAATCGCTGGTCCGCCGCCTGCCGATCGGCGAGAGCGTCGTCGACGCCATCCTGAAGCTGGTCCGTGCCGGCCGGCCCGAGCACACCGACCTCGACATTGTCCGCCAGCGCGTTGCCTGGGGGCCCGGCCCCCGCGCCAGCCAGGCCTTCATGCTGGCCTGCCGCGCGCGCGCCATCATCCAGGGCCGTCTCGCACCGTCGGTCGACGACGTGGTGGCGCTGGCCGGCCCGATCCTGCGTCATCGCATGGCCGTGAATTTCTCCGCACGCGCCGAAGGCGTGACCGTGGAGTCCGTGATCGCCCAGATGTGCGCCCGCCTGGCCTGATGCCGGCTTGAGCATTGCCCCGCGGGAGCCGATGGCCTCACCTTCAACCCTCAACCGATCGCTGGAACTCGCCGGAACGCTGCCTGCCTTGATGGTGGCGGCCGATCGCGTCGCCGCGACGGTCATCCAGGGCGTGCACGGCCGGCGTCGCGTCGGCCAGGGCGATGCCTTCTGGCAGTACAGGCCGTATCGCGACGGCGACAGCGCCAGCCAGATCGACTGGCGCCAGAGCGCGCGCAGCCGCAACCTCTTCGTGCGCGAGACCGAATGGGAGGCTGCCGCCAGCGTGTGGCTGTGGCGCGATGGGTCGCCGTCCATGCAGTACGCCTCGCTGCGCGGCCTCGACACCAAGGCAGTCCGCGCCGAGGTGATCACGCTCGCGCTCGCAAGCCTGCTGACCGACGCTGCCGAGCGGGTCGCCGTGCTGGGAACTGGTATGCGCCCGATCACCGGCCGCATCGCCGTCCGACGCGTCGCCGAAACCCTGTTCGACGAGACACGCGAGGGCAATCGCCAGCCGCCCAGCCTGCCGCCGATGGTGCCGCTTCCGGCGCATGGCACTGTCGTGCTGGTTTCCGACTGGCTCGACCCACTGGAAAAGATCGAGGACATCGTTCGCTACTATGCGAGCGCCGGCGTGCGCGGTCATCTCGTGCAGGTGCTCGACCCCGCCGAGGAAGATCTGCCCTTCGATGGCCACGTGAAGTTCGAGGGCCTGGAAGCCGAAGGCCAGCACACGATCCGTCGCGTCGAAACGGTGCGCACGGCCTACGGTGCACGCCTCGCCGCCCAACGGGAGGGCCTGCAGCGCCTCGCCCGCCCCGCCAACTGGACGGTGCACCTGCACCGCACCGACCGGCCGGCCCAGACCGTCCTGCTCTCCCTCTACCTCGCCATGGCCGACCTGCGTCGGCTGACGACGACCTGAACCATGCTGAGCTTCGGCGCTTTCGCGTTTGCCGCCCCCGGCATGCTGGCCCTGCTGCTGGCGCTGCCGGTGATCTACTGGCTGCTGCGGCTGATCCCGCCACTGCCCAAGCTGGTGCGCTTTCCGGCCATCCGCCTGCTGATCGGTCTGGAGCCTGCCGAACAGACGCCGATGAAGATGCCATGGTGGCTGCTGCTGCTGCGCCTTCTGCTCGCCGCCGCGCTGATCCTGGCGGTCGCCCGGCCGCTTCTGAACCCGCAGGCCGAGTTGCCGGGCCGTGGGCCCTTGATGCTGGTGATCGACGACGGCTGGTCATCGGCGCCGGGTTGGGCGACGCGCATCGCCCATGCCGAGCGCCTGATCCAGCGCGCCGAGCGCGCCAACCGACCCGTCGTGCTGATCGGAACCGCGCCGGCCCCTCTCGATGCTCCGGTGCTGCGTCGCGGCGCGATGCGGCCGGACGAGGCCCGTACCCTGCTGCGCGCCTTCCGCCCCAAGCCCTGGCCGACCGACCGTGCGGCAGCCGTCACCGCCATCGACCAGCAGCAGGTCGATCCCGGCGCCTATGTCGTCTGGCTGAGCGACGGGCTGGAAGACAAAGGCACGGCGCGCCTGACCGAACGGCTCCGCCGCTTCGACGGCCTGCAGGTGTTGCTGCCCGATCAGGCCACGACGCCGCTGCTGCTCCTGCCGCCGGCTGCCGAAGGCCGTGACCTCAAGGTGAAGGCACTGCGCCCGGTGGCCGACGGGCCGCGCAAGACGGCGATCCAGGCTTCGGACGAGCATGGCCGCGTCGTCGCCCGCATCGAGCTCGACTTCGCCGCCTCTGCGACGGAAGGCGAAGGCGTGCTGGTCGCGCCGGCCGAGTTGCGCAACCGCATGGCGCGCCTCGACATCGAGACCCAGGGCGGCGCGGGCAGTGCCATCCTGCTCGATGAACGTCACCGCCGCCGACCCGTCGCCATTCTCGGCGAACGGGCCACAGCGGGCGGGCAGCCGCTCCTGCAGGAGATCTACTTCCTCGAGCGCGCCCTCGATCCCTATGTCAGCCTGAGCATCGGCGATCGCGAATCGGTCCTGACGCGCAACACGGCCGTGCTGCTGATTCCCGATGGTGCCGCGCCGTCGGCCAACGACCGCGAAGAGATCGCCAAATGGATCGAACGCGGCGGCGTCGCCGTACGCTTCGCCGGCCCCAATCTCGCCCAGGGCAACGACAATCTCGTGCCGACGCCGTTGCGCCTCGGCGATCGGGCGCTGGGCGGCGTGATGAGCTGGGGCGAGCCGAGTGCGCTCGCCGAATTCCCGGCCAACAGCCCCTTCCTCGGCATCCCGATCCCGAAGGACGTGCGCATCTCCCAGCAGGTGCTGGCCGAGCCGACGCCCGACCTCGCCGACAAGACCTGGGCGCGGCTGGCGGACGGCACGCCGCTGGTCACCGCCGAAAAGCGTGGCCAGGGGTATCTGGTGCTGATCCACACCACGGCGAATACGGGCTGGAGCAACATGTCGCTCTCCGGCCTGTTCGTGAACATGCTGCAGCGGCTGGTGACCTTGTCGCGCGGCGTTGCAGGCGACGGCGTGAACAAGGCGCTGAAGCCGTGGCGTACGCTCGATGGCTTCGGCCGTCTCGGCGCGCCGCCGGCCGGTATCCAGATGCTGCCCGCCGACGCCGGCGAGACGTTCGTGCCCAAGCCCACCTCGCCGCCGGGTCTGTATGGCGACGAGAACGCACAGGTCGCCTTCAATATCGGCGGCCGCATCCCGGCACCCACGCCGCTCATGCTGCCGAGCGGCATCTCGAGCGACACGCTGTCGGAAGGCGGAGAGACGGACCTGTCGCGCTGGTTCCTGCTGGGCGCGCTTCTTCTGCTGCTGGCCGACCTTTTGATCTCATTGTGGCTGCGTGGCCTGCTGCCGCGCGCGCTCCGCATCGGCCGTGCCGCTCCGGCAGCGCTGTTGCTGGCGGCCACGCTCGCCGGCGCGCCGGACGTCCAGGCGCAGCAGCCGCAACCGCCGCGGCCGGCTGCGACACAGGCCACGCCTCAGGACAAGCCCGGCCCGCCGCCGCTCACAGAGGAGCAGGCGCTCAAGGGCTCGCTCGACATGCGGCTCGCCTACATCGTTACGGGCGACAAGGAAGTCGACGACATCAGCAAGGCGGGGCTCGAAGGTCTGAGCGAGATCCTGCGCAACCGCACGTCCGTCGAGCCGGCCGATCCGGTCGGCCTCGACCTGGAGCGCGACGAGCCGCGACTCTATCCGCTGATCTACTGGCCCGTGACGTCGACGCAGCCCGCTCTGTCGCCGCGCGCCCAGGCTGCCCTCGACCGCTACCTGCGGACCGGCGGCATCATCTTCATCGACACGCGCGACCAGCACCTGAGCTTCGATCGTCCCGCCGGTGGCAACCCCGACCTCAAGCGCCTGCTGGCCGGCATCGAGACGCCACCATTGCAAGCAATGCCGCCGGACCATGTGCTGACCAAGGCCTTCTACCTTCTGTCCGACATGCCCGGCCGCTGGCAGGGCGGAAAGCTCTGGATCGAAGCCGGCAGCGGTCGCGTCAACGACGGCGTCACGACGATCGTGATCGGCTCCAACGACTATGCCGGTGCCTGGGCGGTCGACCAGCGTGGCCGCGGCGTCATGCCTGTCTCGCCGGGCGGTGAGACTCAGCGCGAGATGGCCTTCCGCTTCGGCGTGAACCTCGTAATGCACGCCCTCACCGGCAACTACAAAGACGATCAGGTCCATCTGCCCGACATCATGCAGAGGTTAAGGCGATGAACATGACCTCGGCCGTTTCCGTCGCTTTCGATCCGTTGCTGCCGTGGACGGTGCTTGCCGTTCTGGGCGGCATCGGCCTTGTCCTGCTGCTGCTCGGCCTGCGGGCCGGTGCGCGTGGCACCCTGTGGCGGCTGGGTTCGCTCGTCGTCGTGCTGGCCGCGCTCGCAAACCCGTCGTTGATCGAAGAAAAGCGCAAGCCGATCGCCGACGTGGCGCTGATCGTGGTCGACGACAGCGACTCCATGACCATTGGCGAACGCCGCCAGCAGGTCCAGGCGGCGCGCGAGAGCCTGAAGCGCAAACTCGGCGAGCAGGACGGTCTCGAGATTCGCGAGACGGTGCTGCAGCCGTCGCACATCCAGCTCGGCAGCGAACGGCCGGGCGGTACGCGCCTGATCGAGGCGATGCGCTCGGCGCTGGTCGAGGTTCCGCCGGAGCGGCTGGCGGCGGTCGTGCTGTTGAGCGATGGCCAGGTCCACGACGTCCCGGTCGGCGTGCCGCCGGAGCTGGGCGGCGCGCCCCTGCACGCGCTGATCGCCGGCAAGAAGAACGAGCGCGACCGGTTGATCGTGCTCGAACAGTCGCCGCGGTTCGGTGTCGTCGGTCGCCAGGTGACCGCAAAGTTCCGAATCGAGGATCCTGCCGGCGGCACCGCGCCGGTCACGCTGTCCGTCGGCGGCGATGTCGTCCGTCGCATCGACGTGCCGGTCGGCCGCTCGGTCGAGCTGCCGATCACCGTCGGCAATCCCGGCGCCAATGTCGTCGAGCTGGAAGTCGGCGCAGGCCAGAACGAGCTCACGCTCGACAACAACCGCGCCCTCTTCACCATCAGCGGCGTGCGCGACCGCCTGCGCGTGCTGCTAGTGTCGGGCGAGCCCTATCAGGGCGAGCGGGCATGGCGGAACCTGCTGAAGAGCGATCCGGCCGTCGACCTCGTGCATTTCACCATTCTGCGCACGCCGCAGAAGGATGACTTCACGCCGGTGCGCGAACTCTCGCTGATCGTCTTCCCGATGCGCGAGCTGTTCGAGCAGAAGCTGAAGGAATTCGACCTGATCATCTTCGACCGCTACGAGTCGGGGAACCTGATCACGCGCGACTACTTCCGCAACATCGCCGAATACGTGAAGGGCGGCGGCGCGCTGCTGGTGTCGGTCGGCCCGGTCTTCGCCACCCAGCGCTCGCTCTATCGCACGCCGCTCGGCGCCGTGCTGCCTGCGGCGCCGTTGGGCGACGTGCTGGAAACGCCGTTCAAGCCGAAGGTCACCGATATCGGCCAGCGCCATCCGGTAACGGCGAACCTGCCGCAGGCCGGCGCCCCCGACAAGGAACCCGAGTGGGGCCGCTGGTTCCGTCTCGTGACGTCCCGCACCGAACGCGGCAATGCCGTACTGGCAGGCGCCGAAGACCGGCCGCTGGTCATCCTAGACCGCGTCGGCGAAGGCCGCGTGGCTCAGCTCATGTCCGATCACCTGTGGCTGTGGAATCGCGGCATCGACGGCGGCGGGCCGCAGCCCGAGCTGGTGCGCCGCGTCGCCCACTGGCTGATGAAGGAGCCCGACCTCGAAGAAGAAGCCCTGCGCGCCACGGCCGTCGGCGGTCGCATCGAAGTGACGCGCCGCACGCTCGCCAACAGCTTCCCGCAGGTCGCGATGACGATGCCCGGCACGCCGCCGAACGGCGGCGAGACGCGGACCCTGGATCTGCGCCAGGCCGCACCGGGTCTGGGCGTTGCCGTCGTCGATGTCGACAAGCCTGGCCTCTATCGCTTCGACGACGGCACGTTGCGCACCGTCGCGGCCGTGGGCAGCCCCGACCCGCTGGAATTCTCCGACGTGCGGGCGACCGACGCCAAGCTCAAGCCGCTGGTCGAGGCGACCAATGGCGGCCTGATGTGGCTCAGCGACCAGAACGAACCCGACATCCGCGCCGTCCGTCCCGGCCGTGCCGCCGGCGGTTCCGACTGGATCGGCGTGCGCCGCAACGAAGGCTACACGGTCGCCGGCATCAACCAGCTGCCGCTGCTGCCCGGCATCCTCGTGGCGCTGGCCTTCCTGTTGGCCATCGGCAGCGCCTGGTGGCGCGAAGGCCGCTGAGAACGGCGGAAGCTGCCGTTACCAACCCGAAACTTGATCGCCTGCCTCGTGGCGCCATTTTGGGCCCAAGAGGTAAATACCATGATCGAACTCAGACCTTTCGAGAAGCTCGGCAAGTCGAACCACGGCTGGCTCAACGCCAACTTCCATTTCAGCTTTGCCGAATACCGCAACCCGGAGCGTATCCATTGGGGCGCCCTGCGCGTGTGGAACAACGATCGCATTGCCCCGCAGTCCGGTTTTCCGCCGCACCCGCATCGCGACATGGAGATCGTGACCTACGTCATCAAAGGCGCGATCACGCACAAGGATCACCTCGGCAACGAGGGCCGGACCGAAGCCGGTCAGATCCAGGTGATGAGCGCGGGCAACGGCATTCAGCACGCCGAGTACAACATGGAGCAGGCCGAAACCGAGCTGTTCCAGATCTGGATCCTGCCTAACAAGCAGGGCGTACCGGCACGCTGGGAGACCGTACAGTTCCCGGCCGACGGGCGCGACGGCAGGCTGGTGCCTCTGGCATCGGGGCGCGGCGACGATGGAGCGATCCCGCTCTATGCCGATGGCTCGTTGCTCGCAGGCACCCTGAAGGCAGGCCAGTCGATCCGTCAGAAGCTCGGCGGCAAGCCCGCCTACCTCGTACCGGCCAAGGGCAAGATCGAGGTACGGGGCAGCGACGGAAAGCCCGTGACGGCCAATGCACGCGATGGCGTCGCTGTCGTCGACCAGGACGAAATCGAGCTCACGGCGCTCGAGGATGCCGAGATTGTGCTGGTCGAAACCGACAGGTTGAACTGAGCGTCGGTACAATTGACGCTAGAGACCGGGCGGGCTTTGATCCGCCCGGTTTTCGTTTGGGAGAGACGCATGGCCTACAAGGGCTTCGATCTGACGGGCAAGGTGGCGCTGGTGACCGGCGGCAATGGTGGCATCGGCCTCGGCATGGCCGACGCAATGGCAGAAGCCGGCGCCGACATCTGCATCTGGGGCACCCGCAAGGAAAAGAACGACGCGGCCGTCGCTCAGCTCAAGAAGCATGGCCGCAAGGTCCATGCCCTGACCGTCGATGTCGGGGACGAGAAGCAGGTCCAGGATGCCTTCGCCGAAACGATCAAGGTGATGGGCCATGTCGACAATTGCGTCGCCAACGCCGGCGTCTCGGGCCGCGGCAAGGGCTCGCTCCTCGAGATGGACTACGAGGAATGGCGGCGCGTGCTGCGCGTCAACCTCGACGGCGTGTTCTTCACCTTCCGGGCGGCTGCCAAGCACATGGTCGAGCGTGGGCAGGGCGGCTCGCTGGTCGCCATGGCCAGCACGGCCGCCATCGAAGGCGCAGCGCGTTCGAGCCACTACGGTGCCAGCAAGGGCGGCGTCACCGCCATGGTACGAGCGTTGGCTGTCGAACTGGCGCGCTACAAGATCACCGTGAATTCGATCCTGCCGGGCTGGATCGAGACCGAGATGACGGCAAATGCCGTGGCCAATCCGAAGTTCGCCGGCAACGTGCTGCCGCGCATTCCGAGCCGTCGCTGGGGTACGGGCGCCGATTTCGGCCCCATCGCCGTCTATCTGGCGAGCAGTGCCTCCAACTACACGACGGGACGCGACTTCGTTATTGATGGCGGTTATACGTTGTTCTAGCCCTAGCTACGTTCACGTCTGCATCAAAATCCGCACCCTCGGGGGATCAAAAATGATGAATCGGTTTGCCGCTTGCCTCGCCGTCGTCGTCGCGCTTGGCGCCCTGCCGGCTGTCGCCCAGCCGCAACCCAAGCCCGTCGCGGCGCCGGGTAAGCCCGCGGCAGCGGCACCGGCCGGGGAAGATCGCTACATCGGCTACTACTATCCGAAGCCCAGCTCGACGGAGCACTACACCTCGCCGATGCAGACGATTGCCGGCACCGACCGCGCCCAGCGCGTGCAGTTCGCCACGGTCGTTTCCCAGGGCACGATCCAGTCCGCCTACCGGGTTCCCTACGCGGTCTTCGTGAAGGGCGAGAAGGCCGACAAGATGATCATCGTCGGGCTGCAGCCCGGCGAACTGGGCACGGTCTACCGCATGCGCGCGATCCTCGCGAACATGACGACCATGTCGCGCCTCTCGCCGTTCTTCCAGGAGCGCACGGTGGCGGAGGACGCCAACTTCTTCGACCTGCTGAAGCTGCTCGGCTTCCAGCAGATCACCATCACCGACGGCGACAAGGTCACCCATCAGGTCAGCATCAAGTAAGCCGTCTTATATCGCGTTCATGCCGCCGTCGATCACCAGCTCGGCGCCGGTCATGAAGCGGGACTCGTCTGAAATCAGGTAGAGCACGCCGTAGGCAATGTCCTCCGGCGTGCCGAATTCGCCGACCGGCACGCGCTGACGCGTGCGCTCGCGTGCCTTCTCGTTCGGCAGGATGCTCTCCCCCATCGGCGTGATGATGATGCCGGGATGCACGGAATTGCAGCGCACCTTGTAGCCCTTGCGCGCGCAATCGATTGCAACTGTCTTGGTGAACTGGCGCACCGCGCCCTTGCTCGCGCCGTAGGCCGAAAGGTCGGGTGTGCCTAGGAAGGCCGCGAGCGACGACAAGTTGACGATCGACCCGCCACCGGACGAACGCAGCGCAGGCACGCCATATTTACAGCCGAGGAAAACACCCTCGACATTGATCGACAGAATGCGGCGCCACTGCTCCAGGCTCTCGCTTTCGAAAGTCGAGGGAAACGGACCGGCGATGCCCGCATTGTTGACCAGCCCATTCAGCCGGCCCTCGCGCGCCAGGATGTCGTCGATGATGCGTTTCCAATCCGCTTCTTTCGACGTGTCCTGTTCCTCGAAGCGCGCCCTGCCGCCGATCTGCTGCACCGTCTCGAGGCCACCCGGCCGGTTGACGTCGGTGACGATCACGGTGGCACCTTCGGCCGCCAGGAGCTTTGCGGTGGCGCGGCCAATGCCCGATCCTGCGCCCGTGACGAGCACGACCTTGTCTGCAACGCGGCTCATGTTCTTCCTTCCCTCGATTTCCTTGTCGCGACGCTAGAAGCAGCGCAGGTTGGCGACAAGCAGGGGAGAAAACGATGGCTCGCACGCTGGAATTCTACTTCGACTATGGCAGCCCCTACAGCTACCTGGCCGACACGCAGGTCGCCGCCATCGCCGCGCGCACCGGCGCCACCCTGGTCAGGAAGCCGATGCTGCTGGGCGGCGTGTTCAAGGCCACGGGCAATGCCTCGCCGATGACGGTGCCGGCGAAGTCGAAATGGGCCTCGGCCGACATGCCGATGTGGGCGAAGCACTATGGCGTGCCGTTCCAGCCCAATCCGCATTTCCCGGTGAATACGCTCGCCCTGATGCGCGGTGCCGCTGCAGCCGAAATCGACGGCCTGTTCGAGCGCTACCATCCGGCGATCTACAAGGCGATGTGGGTCGACGGGCGCAACCTCAACGACATGAAAGAAGTTGCCGCCGTGCTCACCGCCGCCGGCCTCGACGCCGCAGCCTTCGGCCAGCGGATCCAGGATCAGGACGTCAAGGATCGCCTCAAGGCCACGACCGACGAGGCCGTGGCGCGCGGCGTGTTCGGCGCACCGACCTGCTTCGTGGACAGCACGATGTTCTTCGGCAACGATCGCCTGCCATTCGTGGAAATGGCCCTCAACGGAGAGCTTAAATGAAAAGACTTGGGGCGCTCGTCGCGGCCGGTACCCTCCTCGCCGCCCTGCCCTCGTTCGCACAGACCGTCGGCACCTGCCCGCGCGGCGGTGGCAGCACCCAACCGCAGCCCGTGCGTATCCTGTTCGATCTCGGCAGTTCGCAGGTCCGGCCGGCCGAGAAGCCCGTCATCGCGCAGGCCGTCAAAACTGCCAAGGACCGGCAGGTTTCGGCCATCTGCCTGATCGGCCATACCGACAAGCTGGGCGACAAGGCCTACAACGAAAAGCTCGCGCGGGCGCGGGCGCAGGCCGTCGCCGCCGCGATGGTGCATGCCGGTTATCCGGGCAAGAACATCACGATCGTCGCCGACGCGGAAGCCTTCGGGAACATGAGCCTGGGCAAGGAGAACGCCTCGGAAATCGATCGCAAGGTGACGATCTTTTACGCGCGCTAGACGTCAGTCGGCGGCGTTCATCTCGATTGCGACCTTGCCGACCACCTTGCGGTCGATCAGGGCACGGAAGGCATCGGCCGCGCGCTCCATCGGGAACCGATGCGAGATGTGCGGCCGCATGACGCCGAGGCCCGCGAGCCGCGGCAGTTCCTCGACATAGTCGCGGCCGAGCTCCGGCGAGTGGCGCAGGATCGTCTCGCCGGCCCGCACGCCCAGTACCGTCAGCCCCTTGATCAGGATGTGGTTGGACATGAGCTTGCTCGGCCCGCCCGAGGTGAAGCCCACGACCAGTAGCCGCGCGCCATAGGCGGCGGCCCGCACGGATTTCTCCAGCACCTCGCCGCCGACCGGATCGTAGACGACGTCGACGCCACGCCCGTCGGTCAGGCGCTTGGCCGCCGCGACGAAATCGTCGGTGCGATAATTCACGACATGGTCGGCGCCGTTCTGGCGCACGATCGCCAGCCGGGCATCGTCGCTGCCGGTGGCGATCACCGTGGCGCCGAGATGCTTGCCGAGCTGAACCGCCGCCAGGCCGACGCCGCCCGAGGCGCCGTGAACCAGCAGCATCTCGCCCTTCTTGAGTTGGGCGCGATGAACCAGCGAATGGAAGGCGGTCTGGGCGGCGACCCTGAAGCCCGCACCCTCGGCATACGACCAGTCGGCCGGCAGCCGCAGGAGCTGGCCCTTGGCCGGCACGCGGACATATTCGGCAAAGGCACCCGGGCGGACGCCGAAGATCACCCGGTCGTCCGGCTTCCAGGTGGTTACGTCCGAACCGACGGCATGGACGACGCCCGCGCCTTCCATGCCCGGCACGAAAGGCAGCTCCGGCTTGTGCTGGTAGCCACCCGCCACCATCAGGACATCGGGGAAATTGACCGAGGCCGCGCCAACCCGGACCACGATGTCGCCCGGCCCCGCTTCGGGGATCGGGCGTTGTTCGATACGAAGGACCGAGGGATCGCCGAGGCGATCGCAGACGACCGCCCGCATCGGGCTAGTCGAGCTCGAAGGCGTTCTTGTAGTCGAGTTTCAGCGCCGGATCCTGATCTTCCTTCTTGAGGAAGCAGTTGCCGACCACCAGCACTTCGATCTCGCTGCCCATGAAGCAACGGAACGCGTCCTCGGGCGTGCAGACGATCGGCTCACCGCGGACGTTGAACGAAGTGTTCACCAGGACCGAGCTGCCGGTCTTGGCCCTGAAGGCCTCGAGGAGCTTGTGGAAGTCCGGGTTGGTTTCCGCGTGCACCGTCTGGATGCGCGCAGAGTAATCGACATGGGTGACCGCCGGAATGTCGGACCGCGGCACGTTCAGCTTGTCGATGCCGAACAGCGCCTGCTCCGCTTCGGTCATGGCGCGGCGGCGGTCTTCGTTCACCGGCGCGACCATCAGCATGTAGGGGCTCTCGGTCTTGATGTCGAAGTACTTCGACACGTCCTCGCTCAGCACCGCGGGGGCGAAGGGACGGAACGATTCACGATACTT
This sequence comes from Reyranella massiliensis 521, assembly GCF_000312425.1. Lineage (GTDB taxonomy): Bacteria > Pseudomonadota > Alphaproteobacteria > Reyranellales > Reyranellaceae > Reyranella > Reyranella massiliensis. The sequence goes on from NZ_HE997181.1 coordinate 4,597,996, forward strand.
GACCTTGAGATTGAGCGTCTTCTGCATCGAGGGCGAGCGCGCATCGCCCAGGATCGACCGGGCGCCAAGCGAGCGCGGACCGAATTCCATGCGACCCTGCATCCAGCCCACCGCCTTGGAGTCGGCCAGCGCCTGCGCGGTCTGATCGATCATCTCGGCGTGCGTGAGACGGGTGAACTTGGCGCCCGCCGCCGTGAGGCGCTCGGCGATCTCGTCGTCCTTGAACTCGGGGCCGAGATAGGAGCCCGCCATGCTGTCCATGTGGCCATTGAGCTTGCGCGCCTGGCCGAGGAACCCGTGATAGGCGGCGTAGGCCGCACCGACCGCGCCGCCAGCATCGCCGGCTGCGGGCTGCACCCAGATGCCGTCGAATATGTTCTCGCGCAGCAGCTTGCCGTTGGCGACGCAGTTCAGCGCCACGCCGCCGGCAAGGCAGATATTCTTGGCGCCGGTTTCCTTCTTCACCGACTTGCCGAGCCGGATCACGATCTCCTCGGTCACGGCCTGCACCGACGCCGCGAGGTCCATGTGATGCTGCGTGAGCTGCTGCTCGGGCGTACGCGCCTTGCCGCCGAACAGCGCGCCGAACTTGTCGTTCGTCATGCGCAGGCCGGTGCAATAGTCGAAATACTGCTGATCCAGGCGGAACGAGCCGTCTTCCTTGAGGTCGACGATCTTGTCGAGGATCAGGTTCTTGAACTTGGGTTCGCCATAGGGCGCGAGGCCCATGACCTTGTACTCGCCCGAGTTGACCTTGAAGCCCGTATAATAGGTGAAGGCCGAGTAGAGCAGGCCGAGCGAGTGCGGGAAGTGGATCTCGCGCAGCATCTCGAGCTTGTTGCCCTGGCCCCAGGCCAGCGACGTCGTGGCCCATTCGCCGACGCCGTCCATGCACAGCACGGCGGCTTCTTCGTAGGGCGACGGGAAGAAGGCCGACGCGGCATGGCTCTGGTGGTGCTCGCCGAACAGCAGACGCTTCTGCCAGTCGAAGTCCGGCTCCCAGTGCTTCATCTCATCGCGCAGCAGCGTCTTCTGGAAGAGCTTCTCCTTCAGCCACAGCGGCATGGCCATGCGGAAGGACGTGAAGCCACGCGGCGCGTAGGCGAGGTAGGTCTCGAGCAGCCGCTCGAACTTCAGGAACGGCTTGTCGTAGAAGGCGACATAGTCGACGTCCGGCAGCTTGATGCCGGCGCGGTCCAGACAGAACTGGACCGCATTCTGCGGGAAACCCGCATCGTGTTTCTTGCGGGTGAAGCGCTCCTCTTGCGCAGCACTCACAAGGCGGCCGTCTTCAATGAGCGCCGCGGCGCTGTCGTGATAGAAGGCCGAGATGCCGAGCACCCGCATGGGACTGGTCCTACCCGATTAGAAGAGCGTGTAGATGAAGGGCGCGATCGCCGACCCCTTGGTCAGCACGATCAGGCCACCGAAGATCACCATCATGATGAGAATCGGCAGCAGCCAGAATTTCTTGCGCTCTCGCATAAACTGCCAGAGTTCGGCAACAATGGAGCCCATGGCTCGGTCCTTTCGCGATCAGAACTGGTTACGCATCGATTGCGGCGGCGGCCCCGGCGGGTCGCGGTCGATCCAGTACGTCTTGGCGTTCCGGTCGAGCTTGAGCCGCAGGAAATCCTTGCCGAAGGCCCGCATCACGAGCCCGATCGGCATGATCGTCACGAAGAACAGCAGACCGAGGATGAGCGGGTTCATCACCTTGTAAAGGAGAAGCCCGAACTTCAGCCAAAGCCGGTTCAACGGAGCGAGGATCTTGGGGACGGTGAGCGCGACGACAAGAAACGCTACCGCAACGGGTAGCGTCCAGTGCCACGCCCAGCTGTGGTGCCACAGCGAGAAGGCCGTAAGGATGCCGAAAAATCCGGCAAATACGAGACCGAAGCCGCGATCGGAGCCCGCCTGGACGTGCTCCTCTCGCGAAAAGTCTTCATGAAGCTGGCTGGTCGCCATTTTCTTAACGTTCGCGATTCCTTTTGGGGGCCCTTAACTCCCTGATCCCAAACGCCAAGTCAATTGGCGACCTCGTGAGCGGTTATTCCGCCGCGGCCGCCGTGGCCTGATTGTAGCCCAGCAGTGCCGACAGGGTTCGGCGCCACACGGCCGTGGCGCGCTCGAAGCTGAGCCCGTCCCGGCGGCGGAGCACGATCCAGGCGTCGAGCGACAGGGCCGCGCCGATCGCATCGGCCAGTTCCTCGCGGGCCTGTTCGTCCAGAGCCGCGAATTCCGGCGCAAACGTCTCGAAAGTGGCCGCCCGAAGCTCGCGCTTGGACGCCAGACCACGCTCGATCAGGGCCGGATGGCCGACGAACTGGCCGGCCGCAACGCGCAGAGGGACAGTCTTGTCAAACAACTCAGCGAAGTTCTGCACCAGCGAGGCGATGCGGATGACCTGCGGCTCGTTGGCAGCCGTGGGCGCCGGAGCCGCCACATCCTTACGGATGGCATCCATTACAGTAACGAAAAGTGACTCGACGTCGCCGAAATGCTGGAATACCGAACGCACCGAGACGTCCGCGCGCTTGGCAACCGCAACCACGGTAGGGGCGGTGCTGGTTTCGGCAATCATTGCCTTCGCCGCTTCGATGACCTTGCGACGGGTCTCGGCCGCACGCCGATTGCGCCCATCGGTACGGCCAGCCGTCCCGCTCACATCCGCTGCTGTCGCTGCCACTGCGTTGCCGCGCGGCATCACCGCTGCTTCGCTCATGTACTCATTCCTATCCGAAGTTGGAGGCCAACGATGGTCAACGACCTGTCCGTCGCCTGGAGGGCGTGAGATAAGGGCCGAGTAAGGCAGGAACAAGGTAAACTCCGTCGCACCACCATGAATACGAGCCATGCAAAAACCCCGCTCGCCGTCCTCTGGGATTTCGGCGGCGTGATTCTCTCGAGTCCGTTCGAAGCGTTTAATCGTTACGAATTGGAGACTGGTCTTCCCAAAGATTTCATTCGCGGCCTGAATGCGCGCAATCCGAATACGAACGCATGGGCAAAGATGGAACGAAGCGAGGTTTCCCTCGACGGTTTTGTCGCGCTCTTCGAGGAGGAAGCGCGTCAGCAGGGTCACGCAGTAGAAGGTTGGAAAATATTGCAGGCACTGAGCGGCGACATTCGGCCGCAGATGGTCGAGGCGCTGCGCCGCTGCAAGGCTGCCTTTCGCATTGCCTGCATCACCAACAACATGAAGTCGGGGGAAGGCCCGGGCATGGCGCGCGGTCCGGAGAAAGCCAGGGCCGTCGCCGAGATCATGACCCTTTTCGAGCATGTCGTTGAATCGAGCAAACTCGGCCTGCGCAAGCCGGATCCCAAGATCTATCGGCATGCCTGCGATCTGCTCGGTGTGCCGCCGGAGCGATGCATCTACCTCGACGACCTCGGCATCAACCTGAAGCCGGCGCGGGAGATGGGCATGCGTACCATCAAGGTGGTGGATCCCGACGTCGCGATCGACGAGCTGCAGGCGATGGTGGGAATTCCCCTGCGAGGCTGACCCTGGTGAAGCGAGTCGCGCGCCCGATCACGGCGACCTATCTGCAGAATGCGGCAGCGTTCTATCTCGAACGATACGCGAGTTCGGCAGAGGGATTGCGGCGCGTGCTGCGGCGGCGCGTGCGCAAGGCCGAGATGCTCGATGCACCCGTGATGGAGAATGTCGAACAGGCGATCGAAGTCGTTGTCCAAAAGTTCGTCAGAGCGGGCCTGCTCGATGACAAGGCCTTCGCCCAGACGAAGGCGCGCTCTCTCCATCGTCGCGGCGCGTCGAACCGTCTGACCCGACAGCGCCTGCAGGCCGCCGGCGTCGACCAGGATACGGTCAACCATGCCATGGCTTCGCTCGACGACGAGCTGGGGGCCGATCCTGCGAGCCGGGAGCTGAAGGCGGCAGCGGCGTTCGCACGACGGCGGCGGCTCGGGCCTTACCGGACAACGGATCGTGAGCCCAATCGCCTGCGCGATCTGGCGGCGCTGGCGCGGGCAGGTTTCGCCTACGACCTCGCCCGCAAGGTGATCGATGCCGCCGATCCCGACACTCTCGCCGGCACGCTGGACGAAGCCTGACCGGCTCGCCATGGTTTCAAAGGAAGAGGCTCCTATGACCGTCACGATCTGGCACAACCCGCGCTGCAGCAAGTCCCGGCAGACGCTCGACCTTCTCCGCAGCAAAGGCGTCGAGCCCAAGATACGCGAGTATCTCAAGGAGCCGCCGAGCAAAGCCGAGGTCGAAAAGCTGATCGGCCTCGTCGGCGGCGATCCGGCCGAGCTGATCCGCGACGGCGAGGCCGAGTTCAAGTCGCTGAAACTCGACAAGACCAAACTCGGCAAGGCCGAGATCGCCAAGGCGGTCGCGGCCCATCCGATTCTGCTGCAACGTCCCATCGTGGTGTCCGGGTCGCGTGCGGCGATCGGCCGGCCGCCGGAGGCCGTTCTTTCACTCCTGAAATGACGCCATGATCGGACGGCTACGCCTCTGGTCGGGCTACGTCCTCTTCTTCTATGTCGTTACGCATCTCCTTAATCACGCCCTTGGCCTGATCTCGCTGCGCGTCCTCGAAGCGGGCCGCCGCTGGTTCGTCTTCATCTGGCACAATCCCGCCGGCCAGACCGTTCTCTACGGCGCCCTGTTGATCCACTTCTCTCTCGCCCTGTGGTCGCTCTACCACCGCCGCGCGCTGAAACTGTCGCACTGGGAGTGGCTGCAATGGAGCCTCGGCATCCTGGTCGTGCCGCTGGGCATGATCCATGTCGTCGGCACGCGGCTGGCCCACGAATTCTACGGCGTCGAACCTGGCTATCCCTGGGTGCTGGGGTCTCTGTTGGTCGGCGGATGGGAAAGCATCGCCCGCCAGTTCTCGCTGCCGATGGTGGTCTGGGTGCATGCCTGCATTGGGATGCACTTCGCCTGGCGCCTGAAGCCCTGGTATCGCGACGCACTGCCCTATCTCTATGCCGGCGCCCTGCTTGTGCCGGTGGCAGGTATCGCCGGCGCCGCCATCGCCCTGCGTGATGTCGCCGATCTCGCCCAACGACCGGGCTTCCTCGAAAACCTGTTCGACCGCGTTCGCGCGCCAACCGCCGCGCAGGTCGCGAACCTGTACATGATCTCCTACACCCTGCAGAGCGTGGCGCTGGCGCTGTTGGTGGCGATGTTCGCCGCACGACCGTTGCGCGACCTCTGGGAACGGCGCGCCGGCGTGGTCCGCCTCGACTACGGCGAACGCAAGAGCGTGACGCAGCCGACCGGCTTCACGATCCTGGAGATGAGTCGCATTGCCGGCATTCCGCACGCTTCGGTATGTGGCGGTCGCGGACGGTGCTCGACTTGCCGGGTCCGAATCGGCGGCGTCGATCGGGACAAGCTTCCACCCGCCGAGCCCGAGGAAGCGAAGGTTCTGGCACGCGTCGGCGCGCCGCCCAACGTGCGCCTCGCCTGCCAGGTCAGGCCGCCGCCGGGCCACTACAGTGTCACCCCGCTCCTGCCGGCCTCCGCAGGGCCGGTCGAAGCCTACCGCCGCCAGCCGCAAGCCCATGGCGGCGAGCAGTACATCGCCATCCTCTTTGCCGATATCAGAGGCTTCACCTCGATCTCAGAGGGCAAGCTGCCGTACGACGTCGTCTTCCTGCTCAATCGCTATTTCCGTGCCACCGGCCAGGCCATCGAGTCCGCCGGCGGACGGCTCGACAAGTTCATCGGCGACGGCGTGATGGCGCTCTTCGGATTGAATCGCACGCCGGAAGTCGCCTGCCGCCAGGCGCTCGATGCCGCCCGACGCATGTCGGAGGCGCTGACCGATCTCAACGAAGCTCTGTCGGGCGATCTCGACCAACCCTTGCGCATCGGCATCGGCCTGCATGCCGGCCCCGCCATCGTCGGCGAGATGGGTTACGAACGCGCCGCCCAGATCACCGCTATCGGCGACACGGTCAACACGGCGAGCCGGCTGGAAACACTCACCAAGGAATTCGGCGTAGAGCTGGTCGTCTCGCAGGAACTGCTGGACCGCGCCGGCATCAGCCTCGAGGGAGCCGCACTTCACAATGTCGAGATTCGCGGCCGCCAGGGACGCTTGGCGGTGCGCGCCGTCGAACGGGCAAGCGATCTCACGCCAATGTCATAAGATTTTCGTTGCCCGGCGGACGCCGCCGGCAAGAATCGCGACTGTCTCCAGGAGGAAATGATGCGCCCCATTTTCGTTGCGGCCATGACGTCGGTAGCGATTGCTGTGTCGATGCCTGCCTTTGGTGCAGGTGGCGGCGGCAGCATGGAGCAACAGCAGACCAAGCCCGTCGACGCCAACTACACGCGCGCCAAGGCGATGATCGAGGCCAAGGACTACAAGAACGCGGTTCCCCTGCTGCAGCAGGTCGTGGCCAAGGATCCCAGGAATGCCGACGCCTACAACCTCATGGGCTTCGCCACGCGCAAGTCGGGCGATGCGGCGGGTTCGCTGCAATACTATCAGCAGGCGCTCGCCATCGACCCCCGCCACATCGGCGCCTACGAATATCTTGGCGAAGCCTATCTGATGATGGGCCGGCTGCCCGAGGCCGAGCAGCAGCTGGCGCGCCTCGATTCGCTCTGCACTTTCGGCTGTACCGAGTATCGCATGCTCAAGGCCGCAATAGCCGACTTCAAAGCCGGCAAGCGGCCGACGAACTAGGCGTGGCGTGGGCTCAGTGCGCGACGAGCAGCGGCACCGTCATGGTCGCAAGCAGGGTGCGGCTGGCACCGCCCAGCACCATCTCGCGCACGCGCGAGTGGCCGTAGATCCCCATCACGATCAGGTCGACATCGCGATCGGCGGCACGTGACAGGATCACGCCGCCGACGTCGGAGCCGTCGGCGCTGTCGTGCTGGAGAACAGAATTTACACCGTGGCGGGACAGCCATTTGGCGATCTCCACCCCCGGCTCGCTACCCGACGACGTCTTCTGCGGGTCGATCATCAGCAGGGTCACCTTGAGAGCAGTCTTCAGAATCGGCAGGGCGGCCGTCACCGCCCGCACCGACTCGCGGCTGCCGTTCCAGCAGACCATGACATTGCCACCCGGCATCTTCGCGGCGCCGATATACGGCACGATCAGGGCGGGCCGTTCGGTCGCCATCGCCACACGCTCGACCAGGTCCGAAGGCGTCGCCGGCACGGCCTCAGGATCGTACTGGCCCAGCACGACCAAATCGGCATATCGCCCGGCCTCGATCAGACACTCGTCGGTCATGCCGGACACCGTCCGCCATTCGCTGGAACCGCCGGCGCCGCCGGTCACCTTCTGGAAAGTCGCGGAAGAGGCCGCCTCGTCGCTTCGGGCCGTCTCTTCATAGCTGGCGTAGAGCGCATCCATGGCCACGCTGGCATCGGTGAACATGGGTGCCTGGAAGGGCTGACGGACATGCAGCCCAATGAGATGCGCTCCATGCTGCCGTGCAATATCGACGGCGATCCTAAGCCGCCCCTCCGCGCCGCGCGTCGCATCGCAGTGCACGAGGATGGTCTTGTAGCCCATGAAGGTCCTCCAGAGGTTGCCCGGCCACCTTACAATACAACGCAATTGCTTGTGCAGGGTTGCGAAACTCTCTCTCGCATCGGCACTTGCAGCCTTTCCCGACCGTCCTTTCGCCCGCTATGCTGGCCCGGAATAAACGCCCGTTTACGCCGCCGCATTCGGAGGGCCTCCCGCAATGAGCACCGCCGCACCTGTTCCTCTTGTTTTTGGCGACTATGCGCTGGAGGACCGCTATCGGCTCAACAAAGGCCGCGTGTACATGACCGGCATCCAGGCGCTGGTGCGCCTGCCGATGATGCAACGCCAGCGCGACCTCGCGGCCGGCCTCAATACCGGGGGCTTCATCTCCGGCTATCGCGGCTCGCCGCTCGGCATGTACGACAACGCGCTGTGGGGCGCGAAGCGCTACCTCAAGGAAAACAACATCCACTTCCAGCCCGGGCTCAACGAGGACCTGGCGGCGACGGCGGTGTGGGGCAGCCAGCAGACCAACCTGTTCCCCGGCGCCACGGTCGATGGCGTGTTCTCGATCTGGTACGGCAAGGGCCCGGGCGTCGATCGTTCGATGGACGTGCTGAAGCATGGCAATGCCGCCGGCACCTCGCCGCACGGCGGCGTCATCGCGCTAGCGGGCGACGACCATGGCTGCCAGTCCTCGACCTTGCCGCATCAGAGCGAGCAGGTCTTCTCGGCCGCGATGATCCCCGTCGTCAATCCGGCGACGGTTCAGGAGTATCTCGATTTCGGCATCCTGGGCTTCGCATTGTCGCGCTACTCGGGATGCTGGGTGGGCTTCAAGGCGATCTCCGAGACCGTCGAGAGCGGCGCCTCGGTCTGGGTCGATCCCGAACGCATCCAGATCGTGATGCCGACCGACTTCCAGCTCCCGCCGGGCGGCCTCGGTATCCGCAACCCCGATCCGCCGCTCGAAGCGGAGAAGCGTCTGCACGGGCCAAAGATGGACGCCGTGCGTGCCTTCGTGCGCGTCAACGGCTTCGACAGGATGGTGATCGATCCGCCGCGCCCGCGCATCGGCATCATGACGACCGGCAAGGCCTATCTCGATACGCGCCAGGCGCTGGAAGATCTCGGCATCGACGACGAGCGCGCCAAAGCGCTGGGCATCCGCCTCTACAAGGTCGGCGTGACCTGGCCGCTGGAACCCGAAGGGGCGCGGCGTTTCGCCGAAGGCCTCCAGGAAGTGATCGTCGTCGAGGAGAAGCGCTCGAACCTCGAAGACCAGCTCATCCGCCTGCTCTACAACTCGCCGGCCGATCGTCGCCCGCTGGTGATCGGCAAGGCCGACGAAACCGGCCGCATCATCCTGCCGAGCGAAGGTGAACTGACACCGACTGGCGTCGCCATGGTGATCGCCAACCGGCTAATGAAACATCAAGGCGAGTCGCCCGAGCTGCGCCAGCGGCTGGCCCGTCTCGAAGCCAAGGAGAAGCTCCTCGCCGCCCCGCCGCCCAAGGTGGCGCGCACGCCGTTCTTCTGCTCAGGCTGCCCGCACAACACCTCGACGCGCGTGCCCGAGGGCAGCCGCGCCATGGCCGGCATCGGCTGTCACGGCATGGCGATCTGGATGCCGGAGCGCCGCACGTCGCTCATCTCCCACATGGGCGGCGAAGGCGTGGGCTGGGTCGGCCAGGCGCCGTTCCATTCCGACAAGCATATCTTCCAGAATCTGGGTGATGGCACCTACTACCATTCCGGCCTGATGGCGATCCGCCAGTCCGCTGCCGCCGGCGTCAACATCACCTACAAGATCCTGTTCAACGACGCCGTCGCCATGACCGGCGGCCAGCCGCACGACGGGCCGCTGACCGTGCCGGAGATCACGCGCCAGGTCGAAGCCGAGGGTGCGAAGAAAGTGGTCGTCGTCACCGACGAGCCGGACAAGTACCCGATGAATGCCGGCTTCGCACATGGCGTCACCATCCGTCACCGCGACGAACTCGATGCCGTGCAGCGCGAGCTGCGCGATATTCCGGGCCTCACCGTCATCGTCTACGACCAGACCTGCGCGGCCGAAAAGCGCCGCCGCCGCAAGCGCGGCACCTTCCCCGATCCCGCCAAGCGCGTGTTCATCAACGATGCCGTCTGCGAAGGCTGCGGCGACTGTTCCGACAAGAGCAACTGCGTATCGGTCAAGCCGCTGGAGACCGAACTCGGCCGCAAGCGTCAGATCGACCAGAGCAATTGCAACAAGGATTTCTCCTGCCTGAACGGCTTCTGCCCGAGCTTCGTATCGGTACACGGCGGCGCCGTCCGCAAGGCACGGAGGCCGCAGCTCAAGGTCGTGCAGGACGATCCCTTTGCGTCTCTGCCGATGCCGACGCTGCGGCCTCTGAGCGAGGCCTACGGCATCCTGGTAACCGGCATCGGCGGCACCGGCGTGATCACCGTCGGCGCCCTGATCGGCATGGCCGCCCATCTTGAAGGCAAGGGCTGCACCGTGCTCGACTTCACGGGTCTTGCCCAGAAGAACGGCGCGGTGATGAGCCATGTCCGGCTCGCGCCCAAGCCCGAGGACCTGCATGCCGTGCGCATCGCCGCCGGCGGCGCCAACCTGGTGTTGGGCTGCGACATGGTCGTGGCTGCGTCACCCGCCGCCCTCTCGCGCATCGAGCAGGGCGTCACCAAGGCGGTGATCAACGGCTACGTCCAGCCGGTCGCGGCCTTCGTGATGAACGGCGATATGGATCTCGGCGCCGAAGCAATGATGAAATCCATCCGCGACGCCGCGGGCGACGAGGCGACATCGTTCATCGACGGCACCGGCCTCGCTACGGCGATCCTGGGAGACTCGATTGCGACCAACCTCTTCATGCTGGGCCATGCCTGGCAGAAGGGCCTGATCCCGCTGTCGCTGGAAGCGATCGAGCGCGCCATCGAGCTGAACGGCGTTGCCGTCGAGACCAGCAAGCGCACCTTCGCCTGGGGCCGTCTGGCCGCCCACAATCTCGCCGCCGTGCAGGCCGCGGCCAAGCCGACGCTTCGCGTCGAGAAGCCGGTTGCCCGCACTTTGCCTGAGATCGTGGCCAAGCGAGTCGAGCTGCTGACCGCCTACCAAGACAAGGCCTATGCCGAACGCTATCGCGCGTTTGTCGACAAGGTCTCAAAGGCCGAGAAGGACAAGGCGCCCGGCCGTCGAGGCCTTGCGGAGGCTGTTGCCAAGTCGCTCTACAAGCTGATGGCCTACAAGGACGAGTACGAGGTCGCCCGCCTCTACACCGACGGCGAGTTCCTGAAGAAGCTCGGCACGCAATTCGAAGGCGACTACAAGCTCACTTTCCATCTTGCGCCGCCGCTGTTCGCCGATCGCGATCCGACGACAGGCCAACTCAAGAAGAGCGAGTTCGGAAGCTGGATGATGCCGGCCTTCCGCCTGCTCGCCTCGCTGAAGCGCCTGCGCGGCAGCAAGCTCGACATCTTCGGCTACACCGAGGAGCGGCGCATGGAGCGCCGGTTGATCGGCGAGTACGAGGCCACCGTCGAGACGCTGCTCGCCACGCTCGGCCAGGACAATCACGCGATGGCGGTGCAGATCGCCGCGTTGCCCGAGACGATGCGCGGCTTCGGCCACATCAAGGAGAAGAACGTGAAGGCCGCGAAGGAACGCGAAGCAACCCTGCTCGCTGCCTACAAGAGCCCGGCCACACAGTCCGTCGCGGCCGAATAACAACGCCTCCGAAACGAGGACGGGACGCCTGCGCTCCCCTAAGGGGTTGGGGAAGGAGCGCAGACGTCCCGGGTACGCGCGCTGTCTGCGAAGGGAGGAATGCAGCCAGCGTATTTGTCGCTATAAGCCCGTTCGCCTGGGGAAGGTAATCACAATCTGCGGACGAGTATCGCACCCCAACTGCAATCGCGAGCGATCTTGAACGCGTTGGCGCGTCAGGCGCGACCGCTCTGGTGCGAGAAGGATGCCGGATCGAACCGGCCGCCGGGCCCACCTTTGCCGCCGAGGCGATCGAGGGCGCGCTGCCACTTCGCGGCGAAGTCGACATCGAATACCAGCTCGGCGTCGCCGTCGACGACCAGCCAGGCATTGTCCTGCATTTCGCGATCGAGCTGGCCGGGTGCCCAGCCGGAATGACCCAGCGCCAGCCACGCATGCTTGGGGCCGCTGCCGCCGGCCATGTCCCTCAGAATTTCGAGCGAGGCGGTGAGCGCCATGCCGCCCTCGATCAGCAGGGTCTCCTCGCGCTTGTAATCGGCTGAATGCAAAACCAGGCCGCGCGCGGTTTCGACCGGGCCGCCAAACAGCACCGGCCGTTCGGCCGCCGCCGGCGATACTTCGATCCCGAGCTGTTTGTAGACCTGGCCCAAGGGGAGGTCGTCGACCTTGTTGTTCACGATGATGCCCAAAGCACCATCGTCATCGTGTTTACAGAGAAACACGACGCTCTTCTGGAAACGCTCGTCCGGCATGGACGGTGCGGCGACCAGGAAGCGGCCGACCAGCGTAGCGGCGGGGGAGCCTGACCCGGACATGATTCTATAATCCTCCAAATCCATGGGGATTGTCCGGTCAAAGATCAAGGGTCACAGCGCCCGCATAGACAAAGGCCGGAGCCCGGCCTAGGGTCCGCCGGTTCGCAAAAGGCCGCGGTTGGGCGGCATTGGAGGAGCAGAGAATGGCGAAAGTCGGCGACAAGGTGCCCAGCGCCACGTTGCGCACCATGGGTCCGGAAGGCCCCAAGGCGGTCACCACCGAAGAACTTTTCGCGCCCGGCAAGAAGGTTGTTGCCTTCGCGCTGCCGGGGGCGTTCACCCCCACTTGTTCAGCAAAGCACGTGCCCGGGTTCGTGGCCGAAGCAGCTGCCCTGAAGGCGAAGGGTGTCGATACGATCGCCTGCATTTCCGTCAACGATGCGTTCGTCATGGGCGCCTGGGGCAAGGACCAGAAGGCCGGCGATGCCGTCCTGATGCTGGGTGACGGCAATGGCGAATTCACACAGGCAATGGGCCTGACCATGGACGGCTCCAAGTTCGGCCTCGGCACGCGCAGCCAGCGCTACGCCATGGTCGTCGAGGACGGCGTCATCAAGAACCTCTTCGTCGAGAAGCCCGGTGCGTTCGAAGTGTCTTCGGCCGAGCACGTGCTGAAGAACCTCTAGCGCCTGGGACCATCCACGGCCAAAATCGACGGCGGAGCGCAAGCTCCGCCGTTTTCGTTTGGGGCAACATGACTCCGGCAGAACAACCGCCTCTCTTCACCGGCCTCTTCCAGGTAAACGGCGCCACACGCCTCTACGGCACGATCGGCGACCCGATCCGCCAGCTCCGCATGACCGCGATCATGCCGCAGGTTTTCGCCGCCGTCGGCGCCAATGCCGTCTGGCTACCGTTCGAGGGCGGGTCCGACCTCCTGCCGCTGATGCTCGAAGCGCTGGCCAAGATGCGCAATCTCGGCGGCTTCACCGTCACCATCCCACACAAGACGGCCATGCTCGACCTGCTGGGCCGCGCGACCCCGCGCGCACTGGCAGCCGGCAGCGTCAACCTGGTGCGGCGCGACGGCGACGGCACGTTGATCGGCGACAATGTCGATGGCGTGAGCTTCGTGCGCGGGTTGGAGGCGCAGGGACATCGCGTGCGCGACGCCAGCATCTGGCTGGTCGGCCTCGGCGGAGCCGGCGGCGCAATCGCGGCGGCGCTCTGCGAAGCCGGCATCGGCCGCCTGCTGGTGACGGAAATCCAGGACTCGCGGGCGAGCAAGGGGATCGACCGCTTGCTGCACCACTACCCGGACGTACCCGTGGCCGAGGTCAGTTCGCCACCCAAAGGCATCAATATCGCGATCAACGCGACGCCACTCGGCCTCAAGCCCGGCGACCCGCAATCCTTCGACCCGATGACCCTCGATCCCGAAACGGTCGTGGCCGATGTCATCATGAGCCCGGCCGAGACGCCCTTGCTGCAGCGCGCCCGGACCCACGGCCGGCGCATCCATCACGGCCGGCACATGCTCGATCATCAGGTGCCGCTCTATCTCGACTGGTTCGGCATCGACACCAAAGGCATCGACATCGTTCGCCTGGTCCGCTCCATCGGCTGAAGCGAAGGAGCCGGCCGGCTACAGCGTCACGCCGCCGTTCACGTGGATCGTCTGGCCGGTGATGTAGCTCGACGCCGGCGAGCAGAGGAAGGCGATCAGGGCGGCCACTTCGGCCGGCTTGCCGTAGCGGCGCATCGGTATCGACTCGCTGATCTTCTCCATGCCGGCGCGAGGCACGGCGACATGGGCGTCGGGGTCCTTCTCGATGAAGCCCGGCGCCACGCAGTTCACCGTCGCGCCCGAGGCGGCGAGGTCGACGGCAAAGACCTTGGCGAAGGCTTCGAGGCCGGCCTTGGCGGCGGCAGACGCCGGGAAGGTCACGAGCCCACGGGCAAAGGCATGCGCCACGAAGGAGGAGACACCGATCAAACGGCCGGCCGCGCCGGCCTTGAGAAGCCAGGGCTTGGCAGCCGTCGCAAGCTCGAAAAAAGCCGCCGTCATCGACGCCTGGCTGGCATCCCAGCCGGCCCGGTCGATATCCCCCACCTGGCGACGGTCGGCAAAGCCTGCGTTGCTCACCACGATCTCTAGGTGACCGAACTTGGCGACCGTCTCTTCGATCAGGCGGGCCGCCGTGCCGGACTCGGCGAGATCGCCTTCCAGGATCAACGCCTGGCCACCGGCACCCGTCACGAAGTTCGCGACCCGTTCGAGCCCTGCGCGGTTCTTGCGGGCGTGAAGCGCCAGCGCGGTATCGGGAGCGGCAAGCGTGCGCGCCGTCGCGGCGCCGATGCCGGAAGAAGCGCCCGTGATGAGAATCACTCGAGGAGAAGCAGTCATGGCGACAGGAGTAGAGTCCCATCAGGCCACCGGCAAGCCCATCGAGGGCGGCGGCTGGCGGACTATGTCAAGGCGCGAGGAGAGGTTGGCGACGCAGTGCCGATACATCTCCTGATCGCTGGGCGGAACGATGCGCGCGGCCAACATGGCAAGCGGCCGCCGCTAAGCTCGCTCCCATGTTTAGTGGCCAGGCTGCTTGACCTGAGTCAAGGTCGCCTGCGCCGACCGCGTCATCCTTCGTGCCTCACGACGGCAGGAGAAGAACATGGGCTACAAGACCATCCTGGTTCATTGCGACGCCGATCCGAAGGTCGCGTACAGACTTGCCATCGCAGTGGAGCTGGCCAAGCGCCACCAAGCCCACCTCGTCGGCGTGCACATCCAGGAACCGTTCGAAGCTCCGGCCATGTTCAACGGAACCTCGGTAATGGGCAACTTCTACGCTGTCTTTGAAGAGACGACGAAGGCAAACTTGGCGGCCGCGAAAGCAGCCTTTGCCAAGGCTGTGAAAGGGGTCGAAATCACGACGGAATGGCGGTCCGAGGAGGGCTACGTGGACTCACGCCTGGCCGTCCATGCACGCTACGCCGACCTCATGGTGCTTGGGCAAGCCGATCCCGATACGCCGTCTTTCACGCCGCTGGATCTGCCCGAAACCATGGCATTGTCGACCGGCCGGCCGATATTGGTTGTGCCGTATGTCGGCGCGCCGGCAGAGACTGCCAAGACCGTCATGCTGTGCTGGAATGCGAGCCGTGAGAGCGCCCGTGCGGCCTCGGATGCGCTGCCCATGCTACGCGCCGCCTCCAACGTCATCGTCCTCTGCGTCGATGCCCACTCGTCGACATATGGACACGGCGCCGAGCCGGGCGCCGACGCCGCAGCGTGGCTGGCACGCCAAGGCGTCACCGTGACGGTGCAGCGCGACGTGGCGGCCGATGCCGATGTCGGCAGCGTAATTCTGTCGCGTGCCGCGGACCACGATGTCGACCTGATTGTAATGGGGCTCTACGGCCATTCCCGGCTGCGCGAGATGGTGCTGGGCGGGGCGAGCCGCACACTGCTCGGCAGCATGACGGTCCCGATCCTGGTGTCGCACTGAGAGGCGTCGGCGGCCTCAATGCAGATGCTCCCATAGATCGCATTCCTCATGATCGGGATTGAGCTCGACACCCTTGAAGTCGCCACGGGAAACCAAACCGACAATCTTGCCGTTCTTGAGCATCGGCATGTGGCGGAAGCCGCCTTCCGCCATCAGGCGCAAGACTTCAAATGCGGTCTGGTCGGGCAAGATTGTCTTGGGATCCCGTGTCATGACGTCGGCAAGGCAGGTGCGGGACGGGTCCAACCGTTGCGCCAGGACCCGGCACACTGCGTCCCGGCCGGTAAAGATGCCCACCAGTTGGCCGGCCTGTCCGGTCACCAGGACCGATCCGGGCCCGCGGGCACGCATCTGATCGCAAGCTTCCGTGACGCTGGCCGCTTCGTTCATCGTGATTGGGTGGTGTTGCAGGGTTACGACGGAGAATTTCCGCATGATGCCCTCCACGAATCAGTCAACCGCGGGCATGGTGCGCGCCATCCGCCGTCGACGGCTTGATCAAGATCAACGTCCGCCTAGCAAGGACGGCATATTGCTTCAGGGCACCGCCTCGATGCGGCCAGCGACGCGTTCGACATTGGGAGCAGCCCATGTTTCGCTATTTTGCTTGCGTCATTGCGTTCATTCCATCAATCGCCGCCGCGCAGGACGCGCAGCAGGGGCGCGAGATCGCCCTGCGATGGTGTTCTTCCTGTCATGTGGTCGACCGGGCGGCGACCGAGGCACCGGCGAACGGCCTGCCCACCTTCCCCGCCATCGCCGCCAAGCCCGGCCTGACAGCCGACATGCTGCGGGCAGCGATGAGCCAGCAGCACAGCCGTATGCCGGATTTTTCTCTTAGCAAGCGGCAGCAAGACGATCTCGTCGCCTACATCTACAGTCTTCGCGCCAAGTAAGAGGCAACATTCGAAGGAGCCGTCGCGCTACGTCGCGCGCGGCAACCTGCGGGGAGGAGACTCGGTCTTTACGACCAGCAAAGACTGCAGCCGGCGGCGCAACAGGCTGGGCGGCTCGTTGGTCAAATCCTTGGCGACTTCCTGACGTACGCTTCCCTGCACGCGCTTGGACAGGAGACCGCGCAATTCACCCAGGCTGCGGCGGGGCGCCACCAGGATGAGATCATCGAAAGCGCGTCGGCCGCAGGCATCGTCTAGTGCGTCTGCCAGCGTGGCCATGAAGCGATGCTTCTCGAGCTTGTGATAATCGTGTGGCGGCTCGAACGCGTGACGCACGCCGCTGCGTGAGGCGCTGAAGCTGCGGCCGGGCTTGTCGCTCTTGAGATCGCGCGGCCGTTGCCGGCTCGCAGGCGCCACGAGGTTGTTGGGGCCTGTCGGCACCAGCTTCGTCGTTTCCCTGTCCGGGCTGAAAAAGCGCGCCCGGGCGCCGTCAGCGACGACAATCCAGGTCTTGGTGGGACGCTTGGCCATGATCATTTCCTCACGAGTGAATCGGGGAAGAGGTTGAGCACCTCGTGCGGCAGGCTGCCTCGCAGCTTCATGAGCTCGCCCCGATCCAGGCAGCGTTCCATCACGACAAAGCTGGCACGTGCCGCCTCACCCGGGTTGATCGTGGTTTTCGGTGGCAGCTGCTCGGCAACATGGTCGATGAAGTCGGCGAGACGGCGTTCGCGTGTCGGCGTCCCTGCCGGATGCCAGCCCTCGTAGTACGCTCCGCGCAGCAGCATCGGCAGCTGGGCGCCCAGGTGCACGGCATTCTCCAGGCCCACGCGGTCGCGCAGCGCATGCAGGGCAGCGCGCAACGCGTTGAAGGCGATCCGGCGATCGTCGGTGCCGAGTTCGCCCATCATGATCTTCAGCCAGTGATTGGTCTCCTGGACCGTGGTGTCGAAGGTGTCGAGACCCGTCATGCTCATCGGTGGCTCCTGTGGCATGGACGCCGAGAGACTGCAGGTTGGACGGACCGATGTACTTGATCTGCGTCAACCCGCGCCTTCGGGCACATCATGCAGGCGGTAAATGATGCTTGCCGATGGCAACCACATTGCTTGCCTGCGGTCCCTTCTCGCCTTCTCCGGAATGAAGAGAGAACCGGACTTCGTCACCGACGGCGAGCTTCTCGAAGCCGCCATCGGCAACGGCATTGCGGTGGAAATAGACCTCGGCGCCATCGCTGGCATCGATGAAGCCGTAGTCGCGCTCGGCCATGAGGCTTGCCACTTTGCCATGGGCGGGAACCGCATGCGCCTTCACGTCACCGCGCCGGTGGCGAACATGATCCTCGAGCTGGCGACGCACGGCGTCGAAGCAATCGCGTACCGCGACGTAGATATCCTCGTGGGCATGATGCTCGGAAGGATCGCGTTTCACCACGATCTCCTTGCCGGGCACCTTGAGGTCGACGCGGATGTGGAACAGATCGCCATGCCGGCGCCGGTTCGGCGCCTCGATGACAACGCGGCAGCTCACGATGCGATCAAAGAACTGCTCGAGCTCACGGGCACGCTCGCGAATCTTCGTCTCGACCGCGGGAGAGGCATCGATGTTGCGAAAAGTGATCTGAAGCCAGGACGGCATTGCACGCTCCTCTTGGAAAGCGACAGTCTGCGAGAGGTGACCGCGCGCGAACTTGAGACAGGTCAAAGGCCGGACCTGACTAGGGGTCGGGCGGAAGCGGAATGCGCTTGTCGAGCAAGAGCTTTTCCAGGGTCGAGATGCCACGATCGTAAGCGCCTTTTTCGCAATCCAGACGGGCGCCCAGCGCGATCATGTTCGGACCGCCGGAACCCTCCCCGCGCCGGGTCAGGTAGTAGTCCGCCGTCCCAGCGAGCGTGGCGCAACGCCGGGCCTTCTGGGCGTCGGTCTGCGCCTGCACCGGGGCGGCGCACACCATGAGCGCCGCCAGCAAAATCCAAAGTGTGTGTTTCGGATGCATGGCGAAGTCCGTTCAATGCAGGCCTCAAGGTCTACGTGCATGCCGGACCATGCCTTGACCTGCATCAAGTCTCCTGGGACCGTCGGGGGTACGGTTGAACATGCATATCTCCCTGCACATCCACGGCGCCGCCGGTACGGTGACGGGCTCTTGCTACCGGCTGGTGACCCCGGGCGGCGATCTGCTGGTCGACTGCGGCATGTTTCAGGGGCCGAAGTCGCTGCGCAGCCTTAATTATCGTCACTTTCCCTTCGAGGCCTCGACCATCGAGGCTGTGCTGCTGACTCACGCCCACATCGATCATACTGGCCTGTTTCCCAAGCTTGCCGTGGCAGGGTTCCGCGGCAAAGCATGGACGACGGAAGCCAGCCGCGATCTTCTGCACTGGCTGTTGCCCGACGCCGGCGCCATCCAGGAGGGCGACGTCGATCGGCTGAACCGGCGCAACAGCCGCCGCGGAGAGCCCCCGGTCGCCCCCATCTATACCCGCGTCGATGCCGAGGCCTCGCTCTCGCTGCTTGCCGGGCAGCGCTACGACACGTGGTTCGAGCCTTTGAAAGGCGTACGCGCGCGCTTGCGCAACGCCGGTCACATCCTGGGTAGCGCCTTCATCGAAATGGAGGTCGACGCCAGGCCGCGACCCGTGCGTTTCGTCTTCTCCGGCGATATCGGCCCCCGGGAGAAGGCTCTCCAGCCCGATCCGTCGATCCCGGCGCCCTGCGACATCGTTCTGCTGGAGTCGACCTACGGCAACCGCCCGCGGCCGCGACCAACCGAAGCCGAACGCCGGACCCTGCTTGGACGCGAACTGAGCGACGCGCTTAAGGCGGGCGGCAATGTCATCGTTCCCGTGTTTGCCGTGGAGCGCACCCAGGAGATACTCGACGACATTGCCCGCCTGAAACGCGACGGCGAGATCGGAGCCGTCCCGGTTTTCCTGGATTCTCCGCTCGCCGGCCGTACAACCGAGGTGTTTCGCCGCCATCGCCGCGCCTTGGACCGCGGCCCAGACAGGCCGGCCTTTACGGGCGGCGACTTCCGCCTGATCGAAACGGTCGAGCAGAGCAAGGCGATCGGGCGCATCCACGGCGGCGCCGTCATCCTTGCCGGCTCCGGCATGTGCGAGGCTGGTCGCGTGAAGCATCATCTCAAGGACCATCTATGGCGGCCCGACTCGACGGTGCTCTTTGTCGGATACCAGGCGCCTGGCACGCTGGGCGCGCTCATCCGTGACGGCGCGGCGCGCGTACGTATCCACGGTGAAGAAATCAACGTGAAGGCGCGTATCCGTGCCATCGACACCTACTCCGGGCACGCCGACCGCGACGAGCTGGTCGAATGGGCCCGCCCGCTCCTCCCGACACTCGGCTCGGCGCTGCTGGTGCATGGCGAGCCCGATGCCGCGCAGGGCCTTTCAGAAGCCCTTTTTGCGGCCGGGCTGGATCGTTCATTCATGACGATGCCGGAACTCGATCAGGCATTCGACATCGAATTCCACGACGACCGATGGCACGCCGTTCCGTCGCAGACCGCTGCCGTGCCGCGTATGCCGGCGGCGCAGGCGAGCGCACAGCGCGATTGGCACAACGATTACGCCGCGGCGTTGCTCGATCTACGCAGTGCGCTGCAGCAAGAGAGCGACGATCGCCGGCGGCAACAACTGCTGAATGAAGTGCGCCGCCTGATCGACTCTCATCGAGTCGGCGTCGGCAACGGCTCGAAGCGGGAAACCATGATGTCGAGGTCGTAGGCCTCGTTTTGGCCGAGCGAACGCG
Source organism: Reyranella massiliensis 521 (assembly GCF_000312425.1). Taxonomy (GTDB): domain Bacteria; phylum Pseudomonadota; class Alphaproteobacteria; order Reyranellales; family Reyranellaceae; genus Reyranella; species Reyranella massiliensis. The sequence continues at coordinate 4,618,133 of NZ_HE997181.1, forward strand.
CTGGCCCGACATGCGCCTGACTGCCCGCCTGCCCCCTCGCGCCTAGTTGTCCAACGCCGCGGGCAAGCGGGTATGGCTGAGGTAGACAGGGATGGGTGCAGGCAGGGGAACCGAGTAGGTGTCCCTGCGCGCGACGCGCCCTTCGATATCGGCGAGCGAGAGACCAAGCACCCAGGCAGCGAGCGGACGCGCCTGCTCGACCCGTATGCAACCATGACTGAGCGCCCTCTGTGTACGATTGAACAGTGCCTTGTCGTTCGTATCGTGGAGGAAGATCAGAAGGTCGTTGTCGAGTTCGAACAGGATCTGCCCCAGCGGGTTGTTGGGGCCCGGCGGAACGTAGCGTGCGCCTTCGTCGCGCATCATTTGTGGGGTCGGAGTCCAGGCTGGATTGAACCTGACGGAGCGCATGGAGGACAGCAGTTCCGGAGTCGGCGTAGCCGGTCGCCCGACGATCACTCGACTGCGCAGCACGGGCGCTCCGTCCTCCAGCGCGACCAGCTCGAAGGAGCGGATATCGACTACAATCGCTTTGCCTCGCGACGGAAAGAGGAGACTTGCGTCCGCTTCGGCCGCGGAATCCGCATGTGAGCCGGCCGTCGCCTGACTTCGCGGTGCCTGTCCCTCCGTAGGACCGCAACCCGCCCCGATGGCGGCGCAAACCAGGGCCAGCAGCACCCGTCGGGGCACGGCGATGCGAGAACGCCTAGTGGGCGACGAGCGCACAACGATCGCCGGCGAGAAGCTGGGTGGTGATGCCGCCCAAGACCCATTGGCCCTGACGGGCATGACCATAGGCCCCAGCAATGACCAAATCGGCCTGCAGCTCGCTGGCGATTTCGTCGAGCTGCGAGGCGTTCGACCTAACCGGCAGCTCCACCTTCGAATCGGCTCTGACGCCATGGTGGCCCAGCCAGGCGACAACTTCAGCGACACCGCTGTGGGCCTCGGCGACGCCTTCATCGTCGGCAATTTCAACGATCGTCGTCGTCGTGGCAGCCTTGAGAAACGGCAAGGCATCGACAATCGCGCGCCGCGCTTCGCGCGTATCCTTCCAGGCCACCACGACCCGGTCCAGACCAATGGTCGCCACCCCCGGCGGCACCAGCAAAACGGGGCGACCGGCAGACATCACGAGATCACATATGTCCGGCCGGCGGGTCGCGTCGCACTGCGCACCGCTGGCCTCGGCGCCAAGCACGATCAGGTCTGCATTCCGCGCCTGCCGCGAAAGATGCTCTGCCAGGGGCAAAACGGTGGTCTGCGCCCGCCATTCGATCCGGCCCTTGAGCTGTGCGACGGCGCGCCGAAACTCCAGCTCGCCCTCCTTGATGTGGCGCGCGATCTCCTTGCGGTCTTCGTCGAACAAAGCTGCGGGAACCGCATAGTCGTGGCAAACCGTCTGGATCGGCCGGCAGGCGGCCAAGCCGATGATGCCGGCGTCGAACCTCGTCGCAATCCGAACGGTGGCGTCCAACACGCGATCATTCGGTCGCCCGAGAACCAGAATCGCCATCAGGGTGTTCATCACGTCGACGGGCCCTCGTGGGAATTGGGCATCCATTGACCGCCGGCGCCCTTGTGGAAGTGTCGCTTTACCGCCGCCCAAGCCGTCCGATGGGCGATCTCCTCACGCCTTTGGTCGTGCGTGTGGTTCGCCCAGGCATCGTTGAAGGCTTCGCGATAGAGGTCTTGCGCCCGTGGCGGCAGGTGATGACGAACCGAAGGGGGCAAGGCAGCGTTCGATGGATAAGGCATGAGGGAATCCCACACGTTCCAATCCTTGCAACATCGTTTGCTCCGAAGCTGCCAGCCTTGATCTGACGCAAACTCATCATCGAGATGTCGAGCGGGGTGCTCGCCGCTCAGCCTGGCACGAGCACGGCGGCACCCTGGAACCTGCCGGCCCGCAGGTCCGCAAGGGCATCGTTGGCACGAACCAGCGGATAGACGTGCGTCGTCGTATGGACGGCCGCACGTGGTGCGATCTCGAGGAACTCGAGGGCGTCCTGTCGGGTCAAGTTGGCAACCGAAACAACCTGCCGCTCGCCCCACAAGAGGTTGTAGGGAAATTGCGGAATGTCGCTCATGTGGATGCCGCCGCAGACGACCCGGCCGCCCTTGCAGACCGCGCGCAACGCCGCCGGCACCAGCGCTCCCACCGGCGCAAACAGAATGGCCGCATCGAGCGATTGCGGCGGAGATTGCGAGGAGTCGCCCGCCCAGCAGGCTCCGAGAGACAGGGCATGAGCTTGCGCCGCCGTGTCGCCCTTCTGCGTGAATGCGTACACTTGCCGTCCCTGCCAGCGGCAGACCTGCGCGATGATATGGGCGGCGGCGCCGAAACCGTAGAGACCGACGCGAGACGCTTTGCCAGCCATTTTCAAGGAACGCCAACCGATCAATCCCGCGCAGAGAAGAGGCGCCGCCGCAACGGGATCGTCAAAACCGTCCAGAGGGAAGGCGTAAGCGGCATCGGCGACGGCATGCGTGGCAAAGCCGCCATCGCGGCTATGCCCGGTGAAAACCGGCCGGTCGCAAAGGTTTTCCTGGTGAGCGGCGCAGTAGGGGCAATTGCCACACGTATGGCCGAGCCACGGGATGCCGACCCGCTGGCCGACACGATGCGAGGTGACGTTCTGTCCGACCTCGTCGACGATACCTACGATCTCGTGCCCCGGCACGACAGGCCGAACGACATTCGGCAGTTCGCCATCGACAATATGGAGATCGGTCCGGCACACACCGCAGGCTTCGACCCGAACGCGGATTTCACCCGGCGCGGGATGGGGGTCGGGCCGCTCCTCGAGAGCAAGTGGCCGACCCGGCGCGGAAAGGACCATCGCCCGCATGGGTTTTCTCCTGCTTCGTTCTCCGGCCGCCGGAACAAGATGTCCGCGCTTCGCCAGTCTCGAAGGCCGCGAAACTGGTTCTTCAGAGGGCCAGTTCGGGCTCACGCACCGGCGAGCCCTTGGCCGGCTCCTCGACCTCCGTCATCGTTGCTTCGCTCAGGAGCAGCACGCTGGCCACTGAAACGGCATTCTCCAGCGCGATGCGGACGACCTTGGTCGGATCGATTATTCCCGCCTCGACCAGGTCGACATACTGCTTGCGTGCGGCGTCGAATCCGTAATTGCCTTTGCCGTCGAGCATGCGAGCCACCGCCACGCCTCCGTCAGTCGACGAATTCTCGGCGATCTGGCGGGCCGGCGCCTCAAGCGCCCGCTTCAGCAGCTGGATGCCGGTCCGTTCGTCGCCTTCCGCCTGAGCCTCTTCACGGGCCACCGCCTCGGTGCAGCGCAGCAGGGCCAAGCCCCCGCCAGGCACGATGCCTTCTGCAACCGCAGCCTTGGTGGCGCTGATGGCATCGTCCAGGGCCTCCTTCTTCGCCTTCATCTCGGATTCGGCAGGCGCACCGACCTTGATCACCGCGACACCGCCCGAAAGCTTGGCCAAACGCTCGCGCAGCTTCTCCTTGTCGTAGTCGCTGGTGGCACTTTCGATTTCTCGACGAATGGCGGCGATGCGGCCATCAATGGCGGGCTTGTCGCCACCACCGCCGATAATGGTGGTGGTGTCCTTATTGACGACGACCCGTTTGGCCCTGCCAAGGCTCGCGATGCTGACATTGGCCAACTTGAGGCCAAGCTCTTCGGAAACGACCTCGCAACCCGTCAGCACCGCCATATCCTGCAACATGGCCTTGCGCCGGTCACCGAAGCCGGGCGCCTTCACGGCACAGCTCCTGAGCGCGCCGCGCAGCTGGTTGATGATGAGCGTCGCCAGGGCGTCGCCTTCGACGTCCTCGGCGATCAACAGCAGAGGCCGCCCGGACTTCACGATCTCGTCGAGAACCGGGAGCATATCCTTCAGGACCGCCAGCTTGCGGTCGCACAGAAGAACATGCGCATCTTCCAGTACCGACTCCATGCGTTCGGAATTTGTAATGAAATAGGGTGAGATGAACCCGCGGTCGAACTGCATGCCCTCCACGACCTCGAGTACGGTCTCGGTCGTCTTCGATTCCTCGACGGTGATGACCCCGTCATTGCCGACCTTCTCCATGGCATCGGCCACCAGCTCTCCGATCGTCTGGTCGTTGTGAGCGGAAATGGTTGCCACCTGCACTTTCTCGAGGCGCGTCGACACCGGCCGCGACATCTCCTTCAGAGCGGCGATGGTGGCCTTGGCCGCGCGATCCAGACCACGTTTGAGATCGATGGCGCTGGCCCCCGCCACCACATTGCGAACGCCTTCGGCGAGCATGGCATGAGCCAGGACCGTCGAGCCGGAGGTTCCATCGCCCACCAGGTCGCCCGTGCGTTCCGCCGCCTGTCGCAGCATCTGGCCCCCGAGATTCTCCTCGGCATCCTTCAGCTCGAATTCCTTGGCGATCGTGACGCCATCGTTGCAAACCAACGGCGGCCCCCACTTCTTCTGGATCAGCACCGACTTCGACTTGGGGCCGAGCGTCACCCGGATGGCATCGGCGAGCTGGGTCGCACCGCGCAGTACTTTTTCGCGCGCTGCCGACCCGAACATGACGTGCTTGTAGGTCATAAGTGCCTCCGCGCAAACAATGCGAGCCTCTACTAAGGGCGATACCGGGAAGAAGGGGCTGATCTAGATCAAGCTACGAACCGTTCTTTCAACAAGGCCAGATCCACGGCAAAGCCATGCGCCGTCACTGTCGAGTGGTCGGCGGAAGCGCGCCTCGGATCGTCTTTGCGATCAGGGGGCAGTGACTCTACGGTCGACCGCACGAGCGATGACAGGCGACGCCTGCGCGGACGCGACGGTCATCGTCGTCGTCCGCACAGGCGGGGCCTTGCGCATCACGCCGCCTTGATGGCGACCTGCTTGACTTGTGCAGGAGGGTTGGCCGTCTTGGCGATTTCGAGCGTCAGCACGCCCTTGGCGAACTGCGCCGTGATGCCGTTTCGATCGGCGTCGGCTGGCAGCGTAAAGGCGCGCGTGAAGCTGCCGTAACTGCGCTCCGAGTAGTGGGTCTTGTCGTCGGTCTGTTCGACCTTCTTTTCACCCGAGATGGTTAGGACGTCGTTCTCGATCTCGACCTTCACGTCCTTCTCGTCCAGCCCCGGCAGCTCGACGGCAACGCTATAGGTCTTGCCGTTCTCCTTCACCTCGACTTTGGGCATGTGATCGAAGGCGCGCAGAGCACGCGGCTCGCTGCTCGGCGCGAAGTCAGCCCAGCTGAAAGGCCAGCCCCGCATCATGCGGTTGAACATCTGGTCGAAGTCCCCGGAAAAGGGCCCGAGGTTACGCGATGAGGTCAGCGATTTGGCTTCCGTCATGATGTCCTCCGTAGCGGATCGCCTGTGATCCAACGGTCATCTACAGGCTTTGCCCTGCACCCTGTTTGATCCGGATCAATCGCCGTGTTGCTTCGAAGCGGTAGGAAGGTGCGCTATTCGAAAGGATCGCGCCATGAAATCGATCAACCCGTACGTCGGCCCGCGCGACCGGATGGTGCTCGAGCAACTTGCCGCCAGGGGGGTGAGCGACCCGCGCGTCCTCGATGCCATGCGCCATGTGGCCCGCGAGGCCTTTGTGCCGGAGGAGTTACGCCAGGCCGCCTATTCCGACCAGCCGCTGCCGATCGGCGAGGGCCAGACGATATCGCAGCCCTACATCGTCGCCGCCATGGCGGAGGCGCTGGGTCTGCGGGGGGACGAGAACATCCTGGAAATCGGAACGGGCTCCGGCTACGACGCCGCCGTCCTGGCCCACATCGCGCGTGCAGTGCACACGATCGAGCGCATCCCGTCGCTCGCCAGACGTGCCCGCGAGACGCTGCGGCGACTGGGCTATGAAAGCGTCGAGGTGATCGAGGGAGACGGCAGCGTAGGCTGGAGGCCAGCTGCGCCCTACGACGCCATCGTCGCCACGGCCGAGGCGCCACGCATCCCCCCATCCCTGCGCGCCCAGCTCAGGCCGGGTGGCAGGCTGGTAATGCCGGTGGCCGATCCCAGTTGCGGACAGGCACTGGTGCGCATGATCCGCGGCGACAATGGGCACGACAGGGTGGAAAGCATCCTGCCCGTACGCTTCGTGCCTCTCATCGGTATCGAGGGTTGGCCGGACGATCGGACCTCGTCAGGCCAGACGCGCGAGGGTGAGGGCCTGCACCGGCCATTCGGGGGCCATCGGTGACCCTCGTCGTATCTGTACGACCGCCGCGGCACGAAGCGGTCGAGGTCGTCGAACGCAAGGGGCTCGGTCATCCCGACTCGATCTGTGATGCCCTTGCAGAGACGCTGTCGCGCAACCTTTGCCGGCATTATCTCGATCGGACTGGCGAGATCCTCCATCACAATGTCGACAAGGCGCTGTTATGCGGCGGGGACGCGGCGCCGGCTTTCGGGGGCGGGCAGGTACTGGCGCCGGTCGAGATCTACCTGGCTGGCCGCGCTGCCGGCACCGCAGGCAACGATCGCGTGCCGCTCGACGAGATTGCCATCGAGGGCTCGCGCGCATGGCTGCGCGACAATCTCCACGCCTTCGACGTCGACCGCCATGTGCGTGTGCACAGCGTATTGCGGCCAGGTTCCAAAGCACTTTCGGAACTGTACCAGCGGAACCGGATTGCCGGCGCGAGAGTCTTGGCAAACGACACTTCGATCGGCGTGGGCTACGCACCGCTCAGTGCACTCGAATTCCTGGTCCTTCGCACCGAGAGCCTGCTGAATGGTCGGCAGCGCGCTTCGCACCATCCCGCTTGGGGCGAAGACATCAAGGTCATGGGAGTCCGGCACGGAACGGCCGTCTCGCTGACGATTGCCTGCGCCATGATCGACCGCTGGCTCTACAGCATCGAGGAATACTTTGCCGAGACGACGGCGATCCGGCGCAAGGTGCAGGATCTGGCCGCCGAGCACGGCTTCGACCAGTGCCGGGTGCATGTCAATGCAGCGGACGATCTTGAAGGCGGATCGCTCTACCTGACGGTGACCGGCACTTCGGCCGAAGCCGGCGACGATGGCGAGGTCGGCCGGGGCAACAGGGTGAACGGTTTGATCACGCCAGGTCGCCCTATGAGCCTGGAGGCTGCGGCTGGAAAGAACCCTGTCAGTCATGTCGGCAAGATCTACAACGTGATTGCGCGGGACATCGCCGAAGCGCTGGTCAGCGAGATTGCGGCCGTCGCCAGTGCGGAGTGCTGCCTTGTGAGCGAAATCGGCAAGCCTGTAGAGGCACCTGCTTTGACGCACGTCCGGCTCGCCACACACGATGGCAGCCCCGCCGATCGGCTGGAATCGGCCGTAGGCGAGATCGTCACGCGGCAGACACGCGGCATCGCAGGCCTGGTCGACCGTTTCGTCGCCGGCACGCTTCAGCTTTTCTGATACCGATCGGTGCGGGAACTGCAGCCATGAAAGAACGTACCGATACGCAGTCACCGCTCAGAGTAAGCTTTCAAGGCGACGCCGACGAGCAGGTGCATCGCTTCATCGTCGAACAGGCGGAGGCACTGGAGCGCCTCCATGGCGCGTTCACCTACTGCCACGTCATCGTCGAGGCGCCGGAGGTCAGGGACGGTCGTTACGGAGCAAGCCTTTTTCTCACCATGCCCGATGACGTGGAGGTCTGCGTCGATTGTCACGGCCCTCTCGATGACCGCTTCTGCGATCCCAGATTTGCCGTGTCGGAGGCGTTCCGCCGCGCCCAACGACTGATCGCAAGTCGATCGGGTCGGCACCACGGCGGAGCAAAGACCATGCACGACGAGATCACGGGAGAGGCTAGCCGTCTGGGGCGGAGGCATCCTTGAAATTCATCGAGATCGCCTGGGTTTGCGAATGCCTTCCCGCACATCGCCTCGTGTCGACACCGGCAATCCCGGCGCTTGCCGCGCTCACGCCCCACTAGGAACACAAGGCATTCGATGGTCCGCATACTGGCCGAAGCGGGCGACGAGCACTTCCACGTTGCCATTCGCGAAGCACCTCCCCTCACCCTGCATGGCAGCTCGTGCTGGCGGACCGACGGCAACAGCCCGGTGAGGATCCTTCATGACCGCGCCACCGTGTATTTCTCCCGCTATCAACCGCATGGCCATACCTTGCGTCGATGCGGCCCCCGCGACCTGGCCTTCACCGACCAACCCGTTCCCGTCAGACTGATCAACGATAGCGATCCGCGCGTCGGCAAGTGGATTGAGGCCATCTGGCAACCGCCGAGTGGGCCCTTGCGCGGCTGGTACCATGCCGAAGAACCAGCTTCCTGCGCCGAAGCGCAACTCCACGTACCATTTATCGGCGAAGCCCAATCGGACGACGACGGCTTGACATGGCGATGCGTGCGCGAGCTCCTGCGGCTCCCGGCCGATCAAGCGGATTGTGGATGGCGGAACGGCTTCTTTGCCGGAGGTTATGGCGACCTGAGCGTCGTGCCCGATCGCAGCGGACAAATGCTCTATCTCTTCTTCTCGAGTTATCACCCCGCCGAAGACGCCCAAGGCGTGGCGGCGCTCCGGCTGCCTGCGGACACATCTTCGGCGGCGCCCTCATGGTGGACGGCCTCAGGCTGGCGGACCGTGGGCGAGCTTCGCCCGAAACCGATCTGGCCAGCCGTTCGCGGCTTTCGACACCGCGACCCGGACTGCTTCTGGGGGCCGGCCGTTCACTACAACCATGCCCTCAAGGCCTACGTAATGCTGCTCAACCGCACTGCCGGCGGCGACGGCGATCTGTTGCAGGAAGGCATTTATGCCAGCATGAACGACGCGATCGACGATCCCGGCAAGTGGACCACGCCGTTGCGGATCGTCCGGGGCGGCGCTTGGTATCCTCAGGCGGTCGGCCTCGAGGAGGGCTGCGGCGACACCGAGGTGGTCACGGCCGGACGCTTCTTCATGGCGGGATTCTCGGGTTGGGAAATCGAGTTCGCCGGCCCGGTCGCCTCAGGTACGACGAACCGGCCCCTCACATGCACGAAGCAGGGCTTCGCGGAGATGTTCGGCGCCGACCGGCGATGTCCCTGGTAGCCGTCCCGGCGTGCTCAGACGATCTTTCTCAAGGTGGCAACCCGCTCGGCTGCCGCGACCGCTTCCATTGTCCTGGCGACGCTTTCGGGATTGACGCTGATTGAATCGATGTCGAGTTGCGTCAGAAAGGCCGCGATGTCGGGATAGTTCGCAGGCGCTTCGCCGCAGATGCCGACATGCCGACCGTTGCGCCGTGCGCCGGCAACCGCCTGGCGCAGCATTTCCATGACTCCCGGGTCGCGTTCGTCGAAGTCGAAGGCAACGAGGTCGGAATCTCGATCGACGCCGAGAACGAGCTGCGTCAGGTCGTTCGAGCCGATCGAGAAGCCATCGAACAGCTCGGCAAACGCATCGATTTGGATGACGTTGTTGGGTATCTCGCACATGACATAGATTTCGAGGCCGTTCTCTCCGCGCTTCAACCCGTTGCGCGCCAGCGCATCGATGACCCGTGCAGCCTCGTCGACGCGCCGGCAGAACGGCACCATGACACGGACATTCACGAGCCCCATGTCGGCCCGCACCCGACGCAGCGCGGCGCACTCCAGCGCAAAGCCCGGCGCGTAGGCCGGATGGGCATAGCGTGCGGCGCCGCGGAACCCCAACATGGGATTCTCCTCCTTGGGCTCGAAATCGGTGCCGCCGATTAGCTTGGCATACTCGTTGGTCTTGAAGTCGGACAGCCGGACGATCACCGGCTTGGGATAGAATGCCGCCGCGATCGTGCCGATACCCTCGGAGAGGCGTTCGACAAAGAACGCCGAGGGCGTTGCATGGTGACGCGTCAGCTCTGCAATGCGCGTGCGATCGGCTGGCGAAGAGACCTGGTCGGGGCACGCGAGCGCCATCGGATGAATGCCGATGTGATCGCTGATGATGAACTCCATGCGCGCAAGGCCTACGCCCTCGTTGGGGCGCATTGCCGTCTTGAACGCAAGATCCGGGTTGCCGAGATTGACCATGACCGGCGTGCGCGGCTGGGCCAGGGCCGTGACGTCGACTTTCGAAACCTCGATCGGAATGAGGCCGGCATAGACCCGGCCGGTCTCCCCCTCGGCGCAGGAAACGGTCACCTCCGCGCCGTCCTTCAGCGTTTGCGTTGCGCCGGCTGCGCCGACGATGGCGGCAATGCCGTGCTCGCGCGCGACAATCGCGGCGTGGCAGGTACGGCCACCGCGATCGGTGACGATGGCAGCCGCCTTCTTCATCACAGGTTCCCAGTCGGGACTGGTCGTGGCCGCGACCAGCACGTCGCCAGGCCGGAAAGCCGCCAGATCGGCTGCAGCGTTCACCACCCGCACTATGCCACCGGCCGCCCTTTCGCCGACGGCGCGGCCTTCGAGGAGGACCTTCCCGCCACCGCGCAGCGCGAAGGTTTCGAAGGTGGCCGCATCCCTGCGGGACACCACCGTCTCGGGTCGGGCCTGGACGACATACAGTTCGCCGTCGGGGCCGTCCTTCGCCCATTCGATATCCATCGGCCGATCCTGGCCGGCAAGCTGCGAGTAGTGCTCTTCGATGCGGATCGCATAGTCGGCCAGCTCGAACACCTCTGCATCGCTCAGACAGTAACGGGCCTGCTCGTCGGCCGGTGTGTGGACATAGGCTGTGGCACCCGCCGCCCCCTCGCCATAGACAAGCTTGCGCTGCTTGCCCCCCAGCGCGCGACGCAATACGCAGCGGCGGCCTGCACGGAAGGTCGGCTTGTGGACGTAGAATTCGTCGGGGTCAACGCGGCCTTGCACGATGCTCTCGCCCAGGCCCCAGGCGCCCGTGACAAACACGACCTCCCGAAATCCCGATTCTGTATCGAGGGTGAAGATGACGCCGCTCGACGCCTGGTCCGACCGGACCATCTTCATGACGCCGACGGACAAGCCGATCTTGAGATGATCGAAGCCGTTGGCGTTGCGATAAACGATGGCGCGGTCGGTGAATACCGAAGCAAAGCAGTTACGGCAGGCCTCGACCAGTTCTTCGAGACCACGCACGTTGAGAAAGCTCTCGTGCTGGCCGGCAAAGCTCGCCGTGGGCAGATCCTCGGCCGTCGCTGAACTGCGCACGGCGACAGACAGGCCAGCGCCGTATTCGGCCTCGAGCCGGCGGTAATGCTCGGCGAGAAGCGCCCGTATGGTCTCGGTGCCGGCGGCCTCGTAAACGATCGACCGTGCCTCGGCGGCCGCATGAGCAAGCTTGACCACGTCGTGGCCGCCGACTCCCTCGAGCAGCGCCTGGAGACGCGGCCAGGCATTGGCGGCAGTGAGAGCGGAGCGGTAGACGTCTGCCGTCAGCGCGAAGCCATTGGGTACGCGGACGCCCTGTTGGGACAAGGCGGAGTACATCTCCCCCAGCGAGGCGTTTTTGCCGCCGACCGAAGAGATATCGGCGGCCCTGATTTCCTTAAACCAGCGCACCTCTTGCGCGGTCATGGCAATCCCTCCTTGGTCCGCCGGCCGAGGCCGCGGAACGCTAGACGCCCATGGTTACGGCGGCGGGAATCGATCGCAGATGATTCTTCACACGCCTGACGCCGGGCACGTTCTCGGCAGCCACGCGATAGGCGTTTCGTACTTCGTCGTCCTGCACAAAGCCCCACAGATGGACGACGCCGTCGTTGGCGAAGACATTGGTCGGCCACTTCGACACCCACGGACGATGGGCGAGCGCTTCGATGACGGTCTGGCGCAGCTCCTTGTCTGTTGGCCGCACCACAGGACCTTCCGGCTCTCTCGAGAGCAGCGCTTCGAGAAGATCGGCCCGGCTCACGACGCCCACGAGCTTCCCGGCCCGTACGACCGGGATGCGCTTGATGCTGTGCCTTTCGATCAGATCCACCAGTTCCGCCAAGGTCGCCTCTTCCTTGGCCGTCACGACGTCTTTTGTCATGACATCGGAGATATGTCGCGCATGTGTCGCCACGAAGTCATGCGCCGCGCCGGCTTCGCTCTCCAGCAGGCGCGACAACCAGGACTTCCTGGGCGACGTGCCGATTTCGACGCGCCGAACGAGGTCGGCCTCGCTTAGAATACCAACAAGCTCGTCCTTGTCGTTGATAACCGGGACGGCGCTGACGTTGGCGCCGAGCATGAGTTCGGCCGCGTCGAAGATCGTGTCCTTCACGTTAAGGCAAACAACACCTTTGGTCATGATGTCCTTGGCTTGCATGATCTGCTCCTCCGACTTCGGCGTGTATTTGCGAACCAGTATGCGGCCCACGGGCGATCCCGCTTTGAGCCAAATTCAAATTGGACACCGACGCCCCTCTCTGGGGAGCAGCTCATCCAAGAAGCATCGTGGTGCCCTGAACTTGAGGCGTCGTCCCGGTTAGGGTGAGGCTGGTGATGAGCCGGGCAATTCGTGTCGCTTCTTCGGTGTAGTCGTTAGCGGCCCGCAAGCCCCATTGCTGCTGAATCGTGAGCACGCTTTCGAGATCCCGCGCCGACAGCAGGGCGGACCAGCTGCGATGGTTCTCTGCGATGCGCCGATTTGCGAACTTCGCGAGCTCGCTTTGCCAGGCAACCCCCGCCGAGGCGCAGGCCTCGAAGCAGTCGCCGCCCGTCGACATCATCGCCGCGGCCGCTGCAGGCCATGGAGCGCCGAGCAACGCATTGTCTGAAGATGCCTGAGTCATGGCGTCCTCCGCTTACGACTTGTTGAACGATCTAGTGATTAAGACCCTGCAGGGCAGATCTGTTGCACAGGCCGATGGAGCGGCTCGCAGGCTGCAGACGGATCAGGCCGCTGCGGGCGAACTGGGTGAGCGTGCGCGAAACGGTTTCGATGGTGAGGCCGAGGTGATCGGCGATATCCGAACGTTGCATCGGCAAGTCCAGCTGCTCGTCCTCTCCGCAGATGCGATGCGCCAGGTCGAGTAGAAACGTCGCCAGTTTCTCCTGGGCCGTCTTGCGCCCGAGCAGCAGCATATGCTCCTGGGCGCGTTCGAGGTTCCGCAATGTCGACGACATGATCTTGTCTCGGAAAGCCGGGTCATCCTGGATCAGCGCGGTCAGCCGGCTGCGCCGGTAGGCGATCACGGAGGCGTTGCCCAAAGCCTCAGCGGAGAAACGATGCTCGGCGCCGACCTCCAGGCCGAAGATATCGCCCGACAAGTGGAAGGCGTCGATCTGTCGGCGACCGTCCTTCAGCAGCTTGTATGAACGGATCGCGCCGGACACGACTTGGTAGAAATACTCGGTGTCGTCGCCTTCGGCGAAGAGTTCCTCATCCTTGGACAACGCCATCTGCGTACCCTCCGGGGGCCCAAATCGCGTCGGCGCCCGCAGACCGAAGGTGGCTGGATACCTCGAAGCGTTCGCTGCAGTATGAAGCTGCATGGCTCTCTCCCTCGAAGGCAATTGATGCTCATCGAGTAGCCCTTCGACCGCAAGTCCGCCATTCAGGTCTTGAACTTAAGGGATTCTACGTAACCAGGCCCGGCGGACGCAGCCACCCGTAAGGTCTTCAGCGACGCCGAGCCTGAATGGCAACGGTCGCCAACAGGCCGGCAACCAAGAAGCCGGTTCCGACGATCAGCGCGGCGTAGATGTTTCCCAAAGCGAGCGCAAGCGCTTGATAGCCGGCAAATGTCAGGAAGCAGAGGCTGATGGCGAACAATCCGGCAATAAGCCCGTAGGCGGCGACCATCGAGCCGGTCCGCCGAACGGCGTTGCCGGCGGCAACGGCGCCGAAAAGGGCGATCGACTTCGCGACGGCTGCAATCAGCGAAGCACCTTCAGACCCCGAGGCGCTCATCGGCGCACCAGCATGGCCAGCAGGAAGCCCGTTGCTGCCGCCATGGCGACGGCAGCCCAAGGGCGGACGCGGATCGCTTCTTCGACCTGCCGTCGACCTTGCGCCACGGCTGCCTCGACTTCCTCTGAACTGTTGGCCAGCTGCTCGGCCAACGCGCCGGCGTGCTTGGCAATTCGTCGCGCCGCGTCGCGTGCGCCCTTCGCCGCTTCGCTGCTCTCCGCCTTCGCCATTTCTTCGAATGCCGCGGCCAATTGCTCCAGCTGCTCGCGCAGCTTCATGGGCTCGGTACCGAGGTAACCGTACGTGTCCTTCACGCCCTTCTCCATGCCAGCCTCCCTGGAAAGACACCGACAGCGTGGCGGCAGACGAAGCGCAGCGTGTTGACCTGCATCAAGTGAGCAACAACTCTTCGTCAGGAACGGAACGCCTTCCGCCAGAACGGCTTGATCAGTTCCATCAGCAACAAGATGGAGAGCCCTGCCGCGGCCGAAACGGCCAAATCATGGATGTGAAATGGACCGAAGCGAAAGAGCGCCATGGCTGGCGGCCAGGTAAGCGCAACCGTCAGGACAACGGCAGCAGCTGCCAGCAGCAGCCACAGAAAGGTATTTGGCCGCTGCAGGGCCACGATCAAAGACGAAGAGAACGATCTGTTCACCAGGATAAGGCTGATGTTGATCAATACCAGGGACGTGAACATCACCGCGCGCAGTTCTTCTTCCGGAGCCCCGCGCCCAAGACCAGCAAAGAAGACGGCCGCCAGCGCTGCGAGCGCAAGCCCTCCCTGCAGAAGGCTCCAGCCGACCAAAGCCGGCGACAGCAGCCGGCTTTCTGTCGACCGCGGCGGACGTTTCATCACGTCGCGTTCCGCCGATTCCGCCTCGAAGACGATCGAGCAGGCAGGATCGATCACCATCTCCAGAAAGGCGATATGCACGGGCATCAACATGAACGGCAACCCGAAGAGCAGCGGCAGCAGCGCCAGCCCGGCGATTGGTACATGTACTGCCACGATGTAGACGCTGGCCTTGCGCAGATTGTCGTAGATGCGCCGGCCCAGGCGAATCGTCCGGACGATCGAGCCGAAGTCGTCGTCCAGAAGTACGATGGACGATGCCTCGCGGGCGACATCCGTGCCGCGGCCGCCCATGGCCACGCCGATATGGGCGGCCTTGAGAGCCGGCGCGTCGTTCACGCCGTCGCCGGTCATTGCGACGACCTCGCCATTGGCCTTCAGCGCTTCGACGATGCGCAGCTTCTGCTCCGGCATGATGCGGGCGCACACATTGGTGGACTGCAGACTCCACCGCAGTCCGGCCTGATCGAGCCGTGCGAGATCGGCCCCCTCCATCACATGTCCGGCCTTGAGTCCCGCGCGCTCCGCGATGGCATGAGCCGTTGCCCGATAATCGCCTGTGAGCATGATGACGCGCACATTGGCCGACTGGCACTCGGCAATGGCAGCCGGAACGTTTGCGCGCAGGGGATCGGCAAAGCCCAGTAGTCCGACGAAACGGAAGGCGATGGATGCTTGCGACTCGGGCAATTCACCGGCCGGCAGACATGCCTCGGCGACGCCGAGAATCCGCATACCGTCGCGGGCCATGTCATCGGTCGTACGGCGTAACCACGTGAACGTGTCTTCGCCCAGGCGGCAAAGACCAGCAATCGCCTCCGGGGCGCCCTTTGCCACGGCACGCCGCTTTCCATTGTCCTGCCGCAGCCAGACGTTGGTCATGGCGAGAAGATCGGGCTTCAGGCCATAGCAGCGCACCAACGTCCTGCCGGCCTGGAGGCCTGCCAGCCCGCCCGGGCGCCGCGCGACCAGTTCGGCCAGAGCCAGTTCCATGGGCTCCGACGGCTGCGGTGCGCTCGCAAGCATGGCGATCTCCACCAACGACGCCAGCGCGTCCGGCACGGCACTGCCCTCGGCACGGCGCCAGTGAGCCTCCAGCGAACGAAGCTCGACGACCGTCATGCGGTTTTCCGTGAGGGTTCCCGTCTTGTCGGTGCACAGGACCGTAGCGGCGCCGAGCATCTCGATGGCCGCGGCCCGACGCGTCAGCACACGGGCCCGTGACAGACGCCAGGCACCCATGACCATAAAAGCAGTCAAGACGAGTGGAAATTCCTCGGGCAGCATGGACATGCCGAGCGCGATGCCGCCGAGCACCGCCTGCAGCCAGTCGCCGTGCACCAGGCCGTAGAGCAGGATGACGAAGACGCTCGCAGCAACGCCGAAAGCAGCGAAGACGCGCACAAGTTGACGAGTCTCGGTCTGCAGGTGGGGCGGCTCGGTCGTGATCGTACGGAGCGCCTGCCCGATGCGCCCGAGCTCACTGCGCGAACCCGTTGCCTGAACGACAGCCAGCCCGTCGCCGCGGATGACCAGGGTCCCGGAATACACGAACGGCGTACGGTCGCCGCCCGGTCGCTCCAAGGTCGGTCGACCAGACGCCTCGACCTTGTGAACGGCCACCGATTCGCCCGTCAACAACGACTCATCGACCATGAGGCCATTCGCCCGGGCAATGACCGCGTCGGCAGGCACTCGATCGCCTTCGAGCAGCACGATCGCGTCGCCGCGGACGACTTCGCGACCCGGGATACGCCTTCGGTTGCCGCTCCTGACGACGAGGGCGCGCGGGCTCGCGACGTCCCGCAAGGCATCGAGCACGCGTTCGCTGCGTGTTTCCTGGATGATCGTGATGGACACCGAGATGGTGGCAAAGGCGAGCAGCATTACCGCCTCGGTCAGGTCGCCGAGGACGAGGTAGACAGCACCGGCTCCCAATAGCAGAGCGAACATCGGCTCGCGCAGCACGTCTCCGACGATTCGCAGAACGTTTCTGCGATCCGCCGACGGCAAGTCGTTGAACCCCTCCGCCCGCAGACGCCGCTTCGCCTCTTCTTCCGTCAACCCGACCGGATCGGAAGTGTCACCACTCGCCTTGGCCGAACTCATCGCGGTCCCCTCAGTGCTTCTTCCACGTTCGGCGCGAATCGCCCTATAGACCATGGCCAGCACCCGCGGAGCTCAGAGATGGGCCAACCGACCATGGGTCAACCGGGGATGGATTGACCTAAGTCAACCCGGCCGCGGCACGGCTTCCTCGGCGTCGTCCGAGAGCCGTCTCAACGCATCGACGAACAGCCGGTACTTGACTTCGACGACCGCCAGCTCTCGCCCCCAGTTCACCAGATCTCCCCAGGGATCGTTCAACTTTGCAATGCCGCCGACGATCGCCACCACCGTACCGACTTCGATACGGCCTTCGAGCGCCAACCAACCGCCGACCCCGAATGCCACCGCCACCGCCGAGTGATGCATCACATTCATCAGCAGGTTCATCGTATACTTCAGCTTGTAGATGCCCATGTTCAGGGCGAAGACGCGTGCGATCGGCGCCGTTGCCCATTCCCATCTTCCATTCGCTCCCCCTGCGGCTTTGACGATGTCGCCGCTGAGGCTGCGCTTGGTGAGGATGCGCGCGCGCGCGCGGCGATTGATGGCCGCTTGGATCAAGGGAACAAAGACCAGCTGCGGCAGGAAGAAAACGAGCGCCAGCAGCGTCAAACCGAGATCGAGATAGAGCATGTATCCCAGCACGCTGACGAGGATCCCTCCCTGGAGCAGCGGCTCGGAAACGCTGATGCCGGTGAAGCCGCCGATCGGCTCGACTTCTTCGAGGATGACCGCGATCTCCACGCCGGCATCGGCAGCGGTCGTTTCGCGGACGGCTTCAGCAGTGTCGCCCGCTGTGGTCCGCAGCGTACGGACCGAGGCCTCCGCCACCCATCCGCGATAGACATTGAGCGCGAGCTTGAGACTTTGTTCGGTGAGGGCCACTCCGGCATAGGTCGCCGCAAGCCAGAGGATGGTGGCGAAAGCGCCATGGTCGACGATGGTGTTAACGATACGTCGCTGCAGCTCGAGCGGTACAGCGCTCAGCAGAAAGACCGCAATCGACAATACGGCCAATCCGGCCTGATGTTTGCCAGTTCTGCAGAACGCGTAGCCGATGATGGTACGGGGCATGACATCCGCCCTGCACTCAAACAGGTGAAGCCAGCGCGTCACGGATGTTCTCGACCAGAGCAGAATCCGACAAGGGCTTCTCGAGCACGCGCGTCAGGCCCGAGCTGCGCGCGAGATCGCGCAGCCCCTTGGTAACCCGGGCGCTGATCAGGATAGCCGGCAAGATCACCCGTCGGCGGCGAAGTTCGACGATGAGTTCGATGCCATCGATGGCCGGCATCCGGTAATCGACGACCAGGCAGCCCCGTTCCGGCAGGTCGGCGGCGGCCAGCACGGCCCGAGGACCGTCATAGAGCAGGACGTTGAAGCCCTCGACCTCCAGAGCGAACTTGAGAGCCGCGCGCACGGCGGCGTCATCATCGACGACAACTACTGTTTCCTTGACGGCTGGCATCACCTGACCCCGACAAAAGCGCCCCCCAACTGTTGCCACTTTGGCCGGACGTGCCGGATGAGCGTTGATCTGGCGCAAATGCACCCTTGATTTGGTCGGATTAGCGCTCGGCGCCCTCGACCAGGACCATGCGTATGAGATCGGACAGGCTGTCTGCCTGCATCTTGGTCATCACGTTGGCACGGTAGATCTCCACCGTGCGCGGACTGATGCCGAGGTCGTAGGCGATCACCTTGTTGACCTTGCCCGCCGCCAGCCGCTCCAGAACCTCACGTTCGCGTTCCGAGAGCCGCTGGATGCGGTCCCTGATTGCCGTCCTCCGGGCGTCGCGCTCGCTGTCCCTGGCACGGCGAGCCAGGGCCGATCGGATCGCCGACAGCAGAATCTCATCGTCGAACGGCTTCTCGATAAAGTCGATGGCACCTGCCTTCATCGCTTCCACGGCAAGAGGCACATCGCCATGCCCGGTCATGACGATGACCGGCAGCGCAGTCCTCATCTCGTGGAGACGCCGCTGCAGTTCCAGTCCATCCATCTGCGGCATCCGGATGTCGGTTACCACACAGCCTTCCTGAACCTCTGGAAGAACGTTCAGGAAGGCAACGGCCGATTCGTGAACCCGGACGGCAAAGCCGGCCGAGCTCAACAGGAAGGCCAGCGATTGCCGCACCACCTCATCGTCGTCAATGACGTGAACCACCCGATCAGTCGGCATGGTCCGCCTCCCCGACGCCGGCAGTACGCAAGGTGAAGCGGAAGACCGTCCCGCCGCCTCCTCGGTCTTCTACCCAGATCTTGCCGCCATGGGCTTCGATGATGGTCCGACAAATCGAAAGCCCTAATCCCATGCCCTTGCGTTTGGTCGTCACGAACGGCTGAAACAGGTAACGGGCGACTTCCGGTGCGAGGCCGGCGCCGGTGTCCGAGACGCTCACTTCGACCATTTCGTCCGACTGAGCGACGCTGGAAATCTCCAATCGCCGATCGTTCGCCGTTTCTGTAAGGACCTCGATGGCATTGCGGATCAGATTGACCAGGACCTGCTGGATCTGGATACGGTCGGCGAGCACGAGATCGGCTTCAGGGTCGAGCCGGAAGGACACTGTGACGGCGTTCTCCCGAGCCCCCATCAGGGCAAGCGTACTGGCATCCTCGAGCAGCTTGGCCAGGCTCTCGACCCGGCGGTCGCTTTCTCCGCGCGCCACGAACTCGCGCAGACGACGAATGATGTGCCCGGCCCGCAGAGCCTGGTCGGCCGCCTTTCGAACTGCTTCACGAAGCGTCGGAGCGGACTCGTACTCCGCCCGATCGAGCAGTCGCTGGCATCCCCTCAGATAGTTGGCAATGGCCGTCAGGGGCTGGTTGATCTCGTGGGCCAACGTCGAGGCCATCTCACCCAGCGCAGTGAAGCGCGACATGTGGGTCACCTCCGACTGCAGCTCTTTCAGCCGGGTTTCGGTCAGCTGCTGATCGGTAAGGTCGCGAATGAAGCCCGTAAAATAGTGCCGTTCCGCGGAGCGTAGCTCTCCGACAGTCAGATGCATCGGGAAGGTTGTCCCATCCTTGCGCTGTCCCACGACGATGCGGCCGATGCCGATGATCCGGCGCTCCCCGGTGGTCAGATATCGCTTGAGATAGGAATCATGCTGCTCGCGGTCCGGCGACGGCATGAGCTGGCTGACGTTGCGGCCTTGCACCTCATCGAGAGCGTAACCGAACAGATGCTCTGCCGTCGAGCTGAGCGATTCAATACGTCCCTGCTCATCAATGATGATCATGGCGTCCGGCACGGTTTGCAGAATAGAGCGCAGCCTCGCCTCGGCTGCATCCAAGGCCAGCGCCATCGCCGAATACTGGCGACCTCCATTGGAAAGCGCACTGCCCGTTGGCTCAAGGCTGTGAAGAATCCATTTCACGTCGCCGGCGGCGTCGAGGACGGGCATGTTGACCGCCGCAGCGCGATGGGACTCAAGCCCGGTAGCGACTGAGCCGCAAGCCGAAGGCAACATCCCCAGCGGTAGATGATTCGGCCGGCGGGTCCGGCAAACCGCTTCGAGGGAATCAATCAGGCGATCGAGAGCCGGTCCGGCTGCAAATGCGTCACGAATGGATCGACCGATCAGAGCATCGCGGGAGACTCCCTGGATCGCGACATAGGCCGTGCTGCAGGCGACAATGGTGAGATCGGGCGCCAAGGCGAGTTCAGCAGCTTGCGATGCCGCAAGCAGCTGGGCAGCGTCAGGGGATCCCAACACTTGGGCTGCAGGCTGATCCATCAATCCCCGCCTTTAGCGCGGCACGCCGGCAGTGGATGCTATGAAAAGCCGCCCATACTCAGGTTGCCGCATCCACACCTTCTGCCTGTCCGCGACGCGGTGCAAGGTCCAGGTCAATCAGAAGGGTGCCAACCCGGCTTGCCGACGATGCCCACTCCGCCAGCCGCGGATAGTTGTCGACCAGCCAATTGAAGGCCCCCTGGACCGCGGCAAAGGCCGCCGCAGCTTGCGTCACCTCTCCCAGCAGCATGGAACCGTCCAAGTACTTGGGCACGCAAAGGATCAGGCCGATGAGGGGAGCGAGCAGCGTATTGCCATGAGACACCAGGGTCGTGCGGACATGCTGCCAGCAAAGGCGCCGCCACTGCCGGATGACTTCGGCAAGCGCGAAGCCCACCGGCGCGCTCGGCCGGGCGGGCAGCTCCTCGACCAGGGAGGGTGCCGTACGCAGCCGCGCGACCGCGAATTTGAGTTCCGATTCAGCCTGGTTCTTTCTTTCGATGACGGGGGCCATGTTTCGCCCAACCAACACCATGGCAGCCGTGGTCGTCATCGCATAGAGAATGCTCGCGAAGACGAGATAGCCCGGCAGCTCCGACCCGCCGACAGCCAAAGCCCCTCCAACCGTCCACAGGACTGCGATGAATGTCGCCGCGGTGAGCGCCGAGGCCAGCAGTCCGACAAGAAGGTCGATCGGAGCATCCGTCGCAACGCGCGCATCCTCGGCAATGCGGTATTCGGCAAGCTGTGGTTCCGCGGCACGCGCCTCGATCCGGCGATAATTGTCATTGTCGAGCCAGAGGCCGAGCAGATGCGAGGTCAGCCAATCACGCCACCGCCTTTGAAAAGTCATTCGCCCCCACACCGCGGTGACGGCGAGAAGGATGCTCGCGGCCGCGAGCGCTGGCAGCAGGTAGGCCTGCTGGCGAATGCGCAGAGCATCGCGTTGCTCCAAAGCATTGAAGAAGTCGCGGTTCCACAGGTTGAGGCGATACTGCACAACCAGCTGCGAGACGACGCAAACGAAGAGCAGGCCCATCAGCATCCAGGGCGTCCAGCTATTGGGACCAACCCAGAAGCCCAAGGCGCTGCGCCAGAAGCGACGCAGCGGTTTGACACCTACCGCAGTTGTCTCGTCACCGTTCATCGACTGTGCCATCGGCCGGCGGAGCCCCGCCACAAGCCCGCGCCAGCACTTGCAATCCAACGAACGTCGGTTCGGACCGGACGATCACCCCCGTGGGAATGCCGGCGAGATAGTGGCCGAACCGGCCTTTGCTTTCAAAACGCGCCCGGAAACTGGTCTGCGGCAGATGATCGGCGATCCTGGGAACGATGCCGCCGCCAATGAGGACTCCGCCCCTTGCCCGGAACATCAATGCCGCATTGCCTGCCACGGAGCCGAGGAAGGCGCAGAAAAGATCCAGGGCGGCACGCGCGCGCGGCGACCGCCCGTCCAGGGCGGCGCGGGTGACCTGTTCGGGCGTATGCAGTGGTCCGTCGCTGCCGCCGTGCCCATCGCCCAAGGCGGCATAGAGGTTCAGCAAACCACCGCCCGAGATGACGCGCTCCGCCGACACATGACCGAAGCGTCGGCGCAGTATTTCGATGATCGCCGCCTCGTGCTCGTCGGATGCGGCGAGAGTGGCGTGGCCGCCCTCGCTGGCCATCACGCTTGCCCGCCCGCTTCCGGGAACAAAACAGGCCATGCCCAGGCCTGTCCCGGGAGCGATCACTGCGACAGGCTGGCCGGCGACAGCGTTGTGATGGCCGATGCTTCGGACGTCTTCCGGACCGAAACCCGGGACGGCCCAGGCAAGCGCCTCGAGATCGTTCACGATGTCGACGGTGCGCCAACGGAACGTCCGCTTCAGTTCGTCGCTCTCCAACACCCAGGAGGCATTGGTGAGAGCACATCGGCCCCCCTCGACCGGGCCGGCGCAGGCCAGCACGGCACTGTCGACGTTACCGACGTTGTCCTGCCTATTCAGGAAGTGCCTGATGGCGTCGCCGGCATTGGCATAAGCCCCCGTCATCATCGATTCGATCGGGCCGATCTGCGATCCCGAAAGGAGCGCGAATCGGGCGCGAGTGCCGCCAATGTCGGCGAGAAGGCAATTGTTCATGACGCCACCTTCATGGCTTCCGACCGAATCAAAGCCGCATACCAGCGCGCCGAGGCCTTCGGGATGCGCCGCTGGGTGGGATAGTCGACATAGACCAGGCCGAAGCGATTGGCATAGCCTGCGCCCCATTCGAAATTGTCGAGCAGCGACCAGACGAAGTAGCCGCGGACATCCGCGCCCAGCACGACGGCATCGCGCAAGGCCCCGGTATACTGCGCCAGGTAGTCGATGCGTTCCCGATCGTCGATTTCGCCGGCTGCATCCGGCTTCTCGACGGCGCCGGCGCCATTCTCGAGTACATAGATCGGCAAGCCGTAGCGCTCCTGGGCATCCAACAGCGTGTCGCGGAATGCAGCTGGATCGACTTGCCAGCCGATCGGCGAGCGCGGGACGTCCGGCGGCGCATCGGCCCAGGCAAAACCCAATGGCGCTGCCGGGTCGGCCTTGGCGTAGATGGGCGAATAGTGGTTGATGCCAAGCCAGTCGACCGGGCGGCGAATTCGTTCCATGTCGCCTGCCTGGCGATGCGGCTCGATACCGCGCTGTATCGAAGTCGGGTAGTCGCCCAGGATCTGGGGATCGGGGAAAGCGCGATTCCAGAAGTCGTCCAGCATCGCTGCAGCGGCGCGATCCGGCGCAGTCGGACGAACCGGACGGCTCGGCTGCACATTGTGGATCGCGCCAATCGATGCCTTGGCGACACGCGCCCGCAATACATCGACGGCGGCGCCATGGGCCAGATTGACGTGGTGCACCGCCGCGTAGAGCGACCGCCGATCGTCGATCGCAGGCGGGTGCCAGCCGAAGGAATAGCCGAACAGCGTGAACACGGACGGCTCGTTGAAGGTGGCAAAGCGCTTCACCCGATCGCCCAGCCGGTCGGCGACGAGCCTGGCATAGTCGGCGAACCATGAGACGACATCCCGGTTCACCCAGCCGCCGGCCTCCTGAAGGGCCTGGGGAAGATCCCAGTGGTAGAGACAGATCCAAGGCTCGATGTCCGCGGCCAACAGGCGATCGACCAGCCGGTCGTAGAAGGCAAGACCGGCCTCGTTCGCGGCACCCCGTCCCAGCGGCAACACCCGTGGCCACGCGATCGAGAACCGATACGCCGAAACGCCGATCTGCTGCATCAGTGCAATGTCCTCGGCGTAGCGGTGATAGTGATCGCAGGCTTCGTCGCCGGTATCGCCGTTGGCAATTCGGCCGGCGACTCGACAGAAGCCGTCCCATACGCTGGCGCCACGACCGTCTGCCTGTACAGCTCCCTCTATCTGGTAGGCAGACGTGGACACACCCCAAACGAAATCCGGTCCAAGCACCTTGGCAACCAGCGGCGCCTCAGCGGCTTGCAATTTCTCGACTGGTGGCGGGCTGACCATCGCGTCTCTCCGACAAATTGAGTTAGGGCGTAATGGCGACCTTCAGGACGCCGTCTCGCTGATGGCTGAAGAGTTCATAAGCCTCTTCGATCTGATCGAGCTTAAACCTGTGCGTCACCAGGCCCCGGAGGTCGACACGCCCCGAGGCCACGACGTTCATGAGGCGCCGCATTCGCTCCTTGCCGCCCGGGCAGAGCGAGGTGACGATCTTGTTGTCGCCGAGCCCGGCGGTGACCGCATCGAGGGGGATGCGCAGGTCGGACGAATAGACTCCCAGGCTCGACAGGGTTCCGCCCGGTCGCAGCACGCGCAGCGCGTTCTCGAAGGTCTGTTGCTGCCCCAAGGCCTCGATTGCAACGTCGACACCGCGGCCCTGGGTGATCTCGCGGATCGCCGCCACCGGATCGCCTTTCTTGTAGTCGACCACGCGATCGACGCCGAGCTTCCGGCCCATGGCCAGACGCTCGGGCACCGAATCCACGCCTATCACGGTAGCCGCCCCCATCAGGCGAGCACCCATCGCAGCGCAAAGTCCAATCGGACCCAGAGCGAACACCGCGACCGTGTCGCCGATGCGCACACCGCCACTCTCGGCGCCGGCGAAGCCCGTCGACATGATGTCGGGACACATCAATACCTGCTCATCCGTCAGGTTCGACGGCACGGGCGAAAGGTTGACCATCGCGTCGGGCACCAGCACGAACTCGGCCTGACACCCATCGATCGTGTTGCCGAATCGCCAGCCGCCAGCGGCCTTGAAGCCATGAGCCTCGGCGCCGCCATCCTGTGAATGCTGTCCGCACAAGCAGGCATAGCTGTGACCGCTCGGCGTGATCGCCCCGGCGATCACGCGCTGCCCTTCGCGATAGCCCACGACCTGCGAGCCCAGCTTCTCGATGATACCCACGGGCTCATGGCCGACGATGAGGCCCTTGCGAACGGGATACTCGCCGCGCAGGATATGGACGTCGGTGCCGCAGATCGTCGTCGTGCTGACGCGCAACAGAGCATCTGACGGTCCGACATCCGGGATCGGCCGCGAATCGAGAACGATCCTGCCGGGCTCCGCGAAGATCGCCGCCTTCATCTTGGGCATTGGTGGTCCTCCTCGGCTCTTCAACCGTGACGAGCCACGAAGCTACGGAAGTTCACCTTTACATCCTTGATGCAGGTCAAACAGCCCTTCCGCCGCCCGATTGATCTGCAGCAAAGCACGGCCCGCTCAGGCGTGAGACGAAAGCCATGCGCTACCTTCGCAGGGGAAAGCCAATGCATGCCTCGCAAGCAATGACTCATCCGGCCGTAACGGTGCCTGCCGACGCAACCGTATTTGCAGCTGCCGATATTTTGCTGGGATCTCGGATCAGCGCCGCCCCGGTGGTCGATGCCGATGGCAAACTGATCGGCATCGTGAGCGAAGCGGACTTAATGAACCGACCGGAAGTCGGAACCGTTCCGGCCAAATCATGGCTCCAACGCCTGCTTGCCGACGAGAGCCGCTTGGCGCGGGATTACATCCGCTCTCATTCGCATCGCGTGACCGACGTCATGACCAGGGAGGTCGTCACGGTCGGGGAGCACACGCCGCTCGCAGAGATTGCCGCTCTCTTTCTTCGTCATCGCGTCAAGCGCGTGCCGGTCGTACGCGATGGCAGGGTCATCGGCATCGTCAGCCGGGCCAACCTGCTGCAGGGGCTTCTCGCCTGCCAGCCGAACCCTGCGAGGAGTTCGGCGGAAGATGCCAGCATTCGAAAGAACGTGTACGCCGAACTGGCAAAGCAGCCATGGGGGTCTGGAATCACGAACGTCGTTGTCGACAACGGCGTGGTTCACCTCTGGGGGAGCGTCGCCTCCACCGACGTGAAGGATGCCGTCCGCGTGACCGCCGAGAATGTCGGCGGCGTCCAGCGCGTCGTGAACAATGCCATCGTGGAAGCCAGCCTCTACTTGCCAAGCTAGCTCCTGCGGTGTGGTCGGCATCCTGCATGCCGGTCGAGCGACTTGACCTGAATCAAGGTCCTCCATCGGCTTGCCGTCAGACTATCCTCATCGGACAAACGCCACAGAGGATCAGCCAATGAGCCTGAAACGAATTCGCCTCGAACTAGCCCGAAATGCGGAGTTTCCCAATGGCAGCTCCCAACACGGCTATGAATTCATCGCGCCACTCGACGCGAAGGGTCATCTCGACTCTGCCAGTTGGCCCAAGGCGAAGGCGGCTTGTACCGTCCGGCGTTTCTGGAACGGAAATCCCGACGAGCACGGCACGCTGATCCATCGCAAAAACGGCAGCTGGGCCTTCTCCTACGAAGTCGGAGAAGAGGACGACGAGCCGATCTTTCGATTTGATCGGCACCTGTTCGTAGAAGGCGAGTACGTGACCGTGACCGAGCATGATGGCATAGCGCGACCCTTTCGCGTCGTGCACGTCGCACCCGCCATCCTGCGCAGCTGATCGATAGGCTCGGCTGTCCAAGGCGCGCCATTCATTGCTTTGCGATGAAGCGCGCCTGCGTCGATTCTCGTCCATATTTGGAAGCCCGCGCACGAGCTGAGAGCGCTCGGAGGCAATGGATCAGGGAGACATGATGCCTGGGCGCATCGTAACACTCACCATCAACCCCGCTGTCGACCTGGCGTCCCAGGCGGCGTCTGTAAAACCTGGCCACAAGATTCGGACCTTCGGCGAGCGTTACGACGCGGGTGGAGGCGGCATCAACGTCGCAAAGGTCGTCTGCGAACTGGGCGGCGAAACGCTGGCTCTCTTTGCGTCCGGCGGTGTTACGGGACGATACGTCGAAGAGATGCTGACGACAGCCAACGTGCCCTGGCAATCGGTTCGGATCGCGGGCGCCTGTCGGGTCAGCGTCACGGTACGCGACCAGTCGAAGGAACAGGAGTATCGGTTCGTACCGCGAGGCCCCGAACTCACAGCGGCCGAATGCGCTGACATCCTCGGCACCCTCGAAGAGATCGAAGCCGATTGGGTGGTGGCGAGCGGCAGCCTGCCGCCAGGCGTGCCAACCGACTTTTATGGGCAGGCGGCCAGGATCGTCAGAGCGCGTGGGATGAACTTTGCACTGGACACGTCCGGCGCCGCGCTCGTGAGCACGCTTGGCCAGGGCATTTCCTTGCTGAAGCCCAGCCTGTCGGAACTTGAGATGATCGTCGGCAAGGAAGTACGGAGTCTTCCCGCCCAAATGGCGGAAGCCAAACGCTTGGCCGAGGATGGCGCCGCCGAAATGATCGCGCTTACCCTGGGGGCAGCCGGCGCCATATTGGCAACGAAGGACTGTGTCATCCGCTTGCCCGCTGCTGCGGTCTCCGAAAGAACAGGTGTCGGGGCCGGCGACAGCTTCCTCGCCGGCCTGGTATTCGGCCTTGTGGAACGACGATCTCTCAACGAAGCGTTACGGCTGGGTCTGGCATGCGGCGCGTCCGCGGTCCAAGGCACCGGAACAGCGCAGGTCCGTCGTGCCTCTATCGAGGCGCTGCTCGCATCGGGACCATCACCCGTTCCGCGTCAGCTCTCGTTCCCCAGCCACTAGCCCCTCGAAGCTACGCGAGCTTGGGTGAATGGCGCGCCCGGAAGGAGTCGAACCTCCAGCCTTCTGATTCGTAGTCAGATGCTCTATCCAGTTGAGCTACGGGCGCACACATCCGGACGCCCCGATGAGGGCCCCCGGCGAAGAGGGCGCACCCTAATGAAACTGCCCCTTCGTTGCAAGCCACTCCGTACAGGCGAAAATCACGCCCGGGAATCGCTGCCGGCGGCCCCCAAGCCATTCTGGCAACAGGAGAATTGCCGCCGAAGGAGCCCGCTCCCCAGAGTGCGGCGTTTCGCGTAGAGTTGCCGCATGGCCTTTCGCCTCCTCGCTCTCCTCGGCCTGGTCTTCGGCCTTGCCATGCCTGCCATGGCGCAGGTTTCGTTGTCCGACGAAGCCGCCATCCGCGAGACGATTCAGGCTCAGGTCGACGCCTTCCGCCGCGACGATGGCGAGGCGGCGTTCGGCTTCGCCTCGCCCACCATCCGCAGCCTGTTCGGCACGGCGGTCACGTTCATGGACATGGTCCGGCAAGGCTACCGGCCGGTCTATCGGCCACAGGTCTTCGAGTTCCGCGAGATCGTCACCCTGCATGGTCTCGTCACGCAGAAGGTCCACGTCGTCGGACCGGACGGGCGGCCCGTGACCGCCTACTATCCGATGTCGCGCCTGCCCGACGGAAGCTGGCGCATCGAAGGCTGCTATCTGCAGGCACCGGACGAACATCAGGCCTGATCTATCGTGACCCGCGTTTCGCCCAAGGTGCTGGGCCTGCTCGGCGCCCTTACCCTTGTGTGGGGCACCAACTGGCCGCTCTTCAAGATTGCGCTCGACGAGCTGCCGGTCTTGACGTTCCGGACGATCGTGCTCGCCGCCGCCGTGGTCATGCTCACTCTGATCCTCCTGATCCGCGGCGAGAGCTTTGCGGTTCCGAAAGGGAAGTGGCTGCCGCTGATCGTGGCGGCGGCGATGAACATCTTCGTCTGGAACATCGCGACATCGTTCGCTGTGCTCTACATCCCGTCCGGACATGCATCGGTGCTGGCCTACACCATGCCGCTCTGGGTGGCGGTGATCGGCTTCGTGGTCTTCCGCCAGAAGCTCACCGGCCGTCTGCTGGCGGCCATCCTGATCGGCGCCGCCGCGGTCGTGGCGCTGATGCTGCCCAACTTCCAGAGCTACGCCCAGGCGCCGCTCGGCCTCTTCTGGGGGCTGTTCGCGGGATTCTGCTGGGCCATCGGCACCTTCGTGGTGAAGCGCACGACATGGCCAGGCATGGGCCTGTCGCTCACCTTCTGGCAGGTCCTGCTGACCTTCCCGCCGATCGCGCTGGGCGCCCTCTTCATCGACGGCCTGCCGACGCACTGGCCCTCCACCAAGGCGCTGGTCGCCACGCTCTACACCGGCTCGATTCCCATGGCGCTGGGCACCGCCACCTGGTTTGCTCTGGTGAAGCTGCTGCCGGCGCAGGTCGCCGCCCTCTCCTCCATCGCCATTCCCATCGTGGCGATCGTGAGCGGCATCCTGATTCTGAATGAACCGCTTTCCACTCTGCAGGCCGTGGCCATCGCCTCGACGGTGATCTCGCTTTGGCTTGCCCTGACCCCCGGCAAGGAACGCTAGGTTGTCTCGCGTCGGATAATTCCTACATTGGCAAGGGGCTTGGAGGCCCAAGCAAATGAATAGAGGGAATTCCAGAGACTGGATGTGGTCGGAAGCGCTGCAGATGCTGGCGCAGGCCGAACGGCTGCATGGCCAGGTGTTCCGGCCGCAGCGTGCCGCGACGCGCGTTGCGACATGGGAGCCGCCGATCGACATGCTCGAGACGGAGCAGCAGGTGTTGGTCCTTGCTGCCCTGCCCGGCGTCGACGTCGCCCAGGTCGAAGCCGTGATCCAGAACGGCACGCTCGTCATTGCCGGTGAACGGAAGGTCCCGGAAGAACTGAGAACCGCCACTATCCATCGCCTGGAGCTGCCGCAGGGCCGCTTCGAGCGCCACATCGAGCTGCCGGCCGGCGTCTACGGCGACGTGAAGCGATTTGCGATCAACGGTTGCCTGGTGGTTACTCTGGCCAAGGCCGGCGGACGGAGGGTGCGGCCATGACTCCGCAAGATGATGCAGCACGCACCGAAATTCTGACCGCGGCAAACAAACCCGCGGCCACGCCGCTGCCTGCCGACGCCATGATCGTCGTGCCGGTGCGCGACCTCGTGCTGTTCCCCGAACTCGTGTTCCCCGTGAGCGTCGGCAGGCCTTCGTCGGTCGCCGCGATCCAGCAGGCCGTTCGCGAACAGCGCCAGATCCTGCTGGTGCTGCAGCGCGAGGCCCAGAAGGAAGAGATCGTGCCCGCCGATCTGCACCAGGTCGGCACGGTGGCCAATGTCCTGCGCTATGTGACCACGCCCGACGGCAACCATCACATCGTCTGCCAGGGCGTGCAGCGCTTCCGGATCACCGATTTCGTCGACGGCCATCCCTTCCTGATGGCGCGCGGCCTGCATCTTGCCGAACCGACCACGACCGGGCCGGAAGTGGAGGCGCGCTTCCTCGTCCTGAAGCAACAGCTCAACGAAGTGCTCGACCTGCTGCCGCAGGTGCCGCAGGAGCTGCGCCAGACGGTCGAGGCCACGACGTCGGCCGGCACCCTGGCCGATCTTGCCGCCTCCTATCTCGACTCCAAGCCGGCCGAGAAGCAGGAAGTGTTGGAGGCGGTCGACCTCGTGCCGCGTCTCGACAAGGTCACGCAGCTTCTCGCCAAGCGGCTCGAGGTGATGCGCATCTCGAGCGAGATCGGACGCCAGACCAAGAGTTCGCTCGATGCCCGCCAGCGCGAGATCGTGTTGCGCGAGCAGATGGCGGCGATCCAGCGCGAACTGGGCGAGGACGATTCAGGCAAACAGGCCATCGCCGATCTCGACAAGGCGATCACCGACGCCAAGATGCCGCCGGAAGCGGAGACGGCCGCGCGCAAAGAGCTGCGCCGCCTGCAACGCACGCCCGAGGCATCGGCGGAACACGGCATGATCCGCACCTACCTCGACACCTTGATCGAGTTGCCCTGGGCCCTGCCCGAGCCGCAGCCGATCGACATTGCCGAGGCACGACGCGTACTCGACCACGACCATTACGGTCTGGAGAAGATCAAGAAGCGGATCGTCGAATACCTCGCCGTACGCAAGCTGGCTCCCGAGGGCAAGGCGCCGATCCTGTGCTTCGTCGGCCCGCCCGGGGTCGGCAAGACTTCGCTTGGCCAGTCGATCGCCCGCGCCATGGGCCGCAAGTTCTCGCGCGTGAGCCTGGGCGGCGTGCACGACGAGGCCGAAATCCGCGGCCATCGCCGCACCTACATCGGGGCCCTGCCCGGCACGATCATTCAGGCCGTGCGCAAGGCGGGCTCGCGCGACTGCGTGATGATGCTGGACGAGATCGACAAGATGGGCAGCGGCGTGCACGGCGATCCCTCCGCGGCGATGCTCGAGGTCCTCGATCCCGAGCAGAACGGCACGTTTCGCGACAACTATCTCGACGTGCCGTTCGATCTCAGCCGCGTCGTCTTCATCGCGACCGCCAACATGCTGGAGACGATCCCCGGCCCGTTGCGTGACCGCATGGAGATTATCTCGCTCACCGGCTACACCGCGGGCGAGAAGCTCGAGATCGCCAAGCGCTACCTCGTGCGCCGCCAGCTCGAAGCCAACGGCCTGACGGCCGAACAGGCCGGCATCGACGACGCGGCGCTGCGGCTGATCATCGACAGCTACACCCGCGAGGCTGGTGTACGCTGGCTCGAACGCGAGATCGGCCGTGCGTTGCGCCATGTCGCGGTCGAAGTGGCCGAAGGCAAAACGACCAAGGCGCAGATCGGCACGGCCGACATCGAGAAGCTGCTGGGACCCGTTCGCTTCGAGAACGAAGTCGCGATGCGCACCAGCGTGCCGGGCGTGGCGACGGGGCTTGCCTGGACGCCGGTCGGCGGCGACATCCTGTTCATCGAGGCGACGCGCTCGCCTGGCAGCGGCCGGCTGATCCTGACCGGCCAGCTCGGCGAGGTCATGCGCGAGAGCGCCCAGGCCGCGCTCAGCCTGATCAAGAACAAAGCCGCTGCCATCGGCATCGACCCGGCATCGTTCGAGAAGACCGACATCCATGTGCACGTGCCGGCCGGCGCCACGCCCAAGGACGGGCCGAGTGCCGGCGTGGCGATGTTCATGGCCCTGACCTCGCTGATGACCGGCCGTACGATCCGCAGCGACACGGCGATGACAGGCGAGATCAGCCTGCGCGGGCTGGTGCTGCCGGTTGGCGGCATCAAGGAGAAGGTCGTGGCTGCCGCCGCAGCCGGCATCACGCGCGTGATGCTGCCCGCCCGCAACAGGCGCGATTTCGACGACATCCCCGAGGAAGTCCGCAAGACGCTCGAGTTCATCTGGCTCGAGAAGGTCGAGGATGCGGTCGAACAGGCCCTGTCGCCGAAGGCAGATTGACGTCAGCCCAGCTCCAGGCTGGTCACGCCGTACAGGCCGGCATAGTTCACTTCGGGGTCGGCTCCGGTGTACATGCGCGCCGTCTCGAACGACGGCTTGAGCCCCATCCCCTCGGCGAGCGTCACCGCCGCCTTGTTGCGATCGGGCACGTCGATCGCGACCGCCGCGGCGGCGGTCTTCCGTGCCAGGGCCGAGACGAGACCGCCGGCTATTTCCGGCGTGGCCGCGAACAGCGGTCCCACGCGCGACGCCGCTGCTGAACGACGCATCACGGCAAAGCCCGCCAGCTCGCCATCGCGCAGCGCGACCATGGCAGCCCGCTCCGGGAGCGAAATCCACGAGGCCAGAAACGCGTCCCGCGCTTCGGGAAAGAAGGTGCGGTCGTAGGCAGCGAGCCTGTCGAAGGCGATGCTGCGCGCATCGGCGAGGGTGACGCCGGCCGGTGCGGGAATCGCAGGCGCAGCCCCCTCATGGCGGATGTTGTTCCAGGCCGGCCGAAAGCCCGACTTCTTGTAGTTCCCCTGCTGGGCCACCACACCGTCGAGGCCGACATTGCGCCCGGCGAGCCGCGCCATGCCGGCCCGCCAGATTTGGATGCCATAGCCCTTTCCACGGATCGTCGGTCGCGCAATGTAGAAACCCAGGAAGCCGAAGCCCTGACCGTACTTCACGACCGAGATACAGGCCTGTGGTTCGCCGTCGAGACGGCCGATCAGAAAACCGCCGGGATCGGCGGCAAAGAAGGCGTGCGCGTCGGTCTTGCCAGGGTTCCACCCTTCAGCGTCGGCCCACAGGGCCATACGCTGAACATCGTCGGCGCTGCCGACCGCGATCTCGAAGCTCATGCGTACGAGATTACTCCGCTGCCTTCGCCGTGGCTGCGAAAAAACGGTTATCGGGCCGCGGCAGGCCGAGATTTTCGCGCAAGGTCTTGCCCTCGTATTCCTTGCGGAACAGGCCACGGCGCTGCAGTTCCGGCACGACCTTGTCGACGAAGTCGTCGAGGCCGCCCGGCAGATAGGGGAACATCACGTTGAAGCCGTCGCAGGCTTCCCCGACCAGCCATTCCTCCATCTGGTCCGCGATCATCTGCGGCGTGCCCACCATACCCAGCCCGCCATAGCCGCCAAGGCGGCCCGCGATCTGGCGCACCGTGAGGTTCTCGCGCTTGCCCAGCTCGATGACCCTGTCGCGGCCGCTCTTGCTGGCCTGCGTTTCGGGAATGTCGTCTGGCAAGGGCTTGTCGGGGTCGAATTTCCGGGCGTCGATGCCAAGCGCGATCGAGACGGCGGCAATGCCGCTGTCGTAGTTCACGAGGCTGTCGAGCCGAGCGCGCTTCTCCTTCGCCTCGTCGAGCGAATCGCCCACGACCACGAAAGCACCGGGCAGGATCTTGATATGGTCGGGGTTGCGTCCGACCCGCGCCGTGCGCGCCTTCACGTCGGCATAGAATTCCTGAGCGCCCTTCAGCGGTCCGCCGGCAGCAAACACGACTTCGGCGGTTTCGGCTGCGAGCTGGCGGCCGGCATCGGAGGCGCCGGCCTGCACCACGACCGGCCAGCCCTGGACAGGCCGGGCGATGTTGAGGGGGCCACGCACCTTCAGATATTTGCCCTTGTGATCCAGGACATGCAGGCGTGCGGGATCGAAATAGATGCCGCTCTCCACGTCCCGGATGAAGGCATCGTCGGCCCAGGAATCCCACAGCCCCGTCACCACGTCGAAATATTCACGCGCGCGGGCGTAACGCTCGGCATGGGGCATCTGGTCGTCCATGCCGAAGTTGAGCGCCGCATCGGGGTTGGAGGTCGTGACGAGGTTCCAGCCCGCCCGGCCTTCGCTGATATGGTCGAGCGAGGCGAAGCGCCGCGCAATCGTATAGGCAGGCTCGAAGGTGGTGGAAGCCGTGGCGATCAGACCGAGATGCCTAGTCGCCATGGCCAGCGCCGGCAGCAAAGTCAGCGGATCGAAGGACGTGACTGTGGCACTCCTCTTCAGCGCTTCCATCGGCATGTTCAGCACAGCCAGATGATCGGCCATGAAGAAGGCGTCGAACTTGCCGCGCTCCAGGGTCTGGGCGTACTGCACCAAGGCCTTGAGGTTGAAGTTGGCGTCCGGCGTGCCGCCGGGATAGCGCCAGGCGGCGGTGTGGATGCTGACGGGGCGCATGAAGGCGCCGAGGCGGAGCTGACGTTTCTGGGTCATGGCGCCTAATCTTGCCCTCGGCCCACGGACCGACAAGGCCCGCTCGGACGACAAGAACTCATCCAACGAGTAATTTCTCGCCTCAAATGATGGCCGGGTGCTTTTTGTCCGTTCCGGCTGCCCGCTCCCAGGCCCGCGCCACCGCGAACACGGTAGCCTCGTCGAAGTAGCGACCGACGAACTGCACGGAAACCGGCAGGCCGCCCGCCGACAGGCCGGCCATCATCGCCAGCGCCGGATGGCCCGTGACGTTGAACGGCGTGCGTGCCTGCCGTGGATAGGTGCGGTCGACCTCGGCCGGCTGGTCGATGCGGCAGGCTGGATCCATCGAGCTGGCACAGAGCAGCACATCGACCTCGCGCAAGGCTGCCTCGACCTCGGCGATCATCTCCAGCCGCCGCCGGCTCGCCAGCACATAGTCGCCGGAACTCATGAAGGCGCCGGCCATCAGGCGGCGGCGCGACAGCATGCCGTAATCCTCCGGCCGCTCGCCGAGCCAGGGCGCATGGATCGACCAGGCCTCGCTTTGCAGGATCACGCGATTGACGGCGCCGAACTCGCCAAGCGTCGGCAGCTTGACCGTATGAAGCTCTGCCCCTTCCATCTCCAGGGTGCGCGCAACATGTTCCAGCCCTGCCGTGACCTCGGGATCGGCCGGCGTGTCGATCTCGTGGAAGTGCCGCACGAAACCCACGCGCAGGCCGCGCAGGCTGCGTTCGAGACCCGCCGCATAGTGGCCGCGCGGCGGCGCGGCGCTGCCGGGATCGAGCGGATCGTGACCTGCGATCGCTTCCAGCATCAACGCGTTGTCGGCGACGGTCCGCGTCATCGGCCCGACATGGTCGAGCGTGAAGGAGAGCGGAAAGACGCCCCGGCGCGAGACCAGGCCGTAGGTCGGCTTCAGACCGACGATGCCGCAGCAACTTGCCGGATTGCGCACGCTGCCGCCGGTGTCTGTGCCCAGCGCCATGGGAAAGAGGCCCGCAGCGACGCCCGATCCCGAGCCGGAAGACGAGCCGCCGGGATGATGATCGGTATTCCAGGGATTGCGCGCCGGCGGCCAAGGCAGGTCAAAGCTCGGTCCGCCGATGGCGAATTCGTGCGTGGACAGCTTGCCCAGCACGATGGCGCCCGCGCCGCGCAGCTTCTCGACGCAGACGGCATCGGCCGCCGCGACGTTGTCTTCGAGGATCTTCGAATGGCAGGTGGTCGGCAGGCCGGCGACGTCGATGATGTCCTTGATGCCGACCGGCACGCCGTGCAGCGGCCCGCGCAGGCGACCGGAGATGGCTTCGGCCTCGGCGGCCTTGGCCGCCTGCAGCGCCGCCTCGCCGTCGACGCGGATGAACGCATTGAGTTTGGGATCGAGCCGTTCGATGCGATCGAGCAGTGCCTTGGTGAGATCGACAGGCGAAAGCTCGCGAGTCGCAATGGCGCGCGCGGCCGCGCCTGCCGTCATCCAGTGGAGCTCGCTCACAGGCCGATCCCCGCCCGCATCGGCGGCCACGGTTCCGCTTTCGGATCGGCCGGTCGCTTGATCTTCTGCGCGACATCCGCCGCCTGCTTCGCCGAAGCGGCGACGTCGTCGGGAAATTGCGCCAGTGCCTTAGCAAGGCCGGCACGGCGTGCCAGCAACTCGATCGTTTCCTTGTCCACCTGATCACTCCTCCCAATGGCGCGAGGTCAGCATGAGTCGTGCCGGCCGTCCATCCATGCCATACAACGGCCGATCAGCAGCTTAAGGGGAACAGCTTGGCGGTAGAACACACGACAGCAATCTTCGTGGCCGAGCTGATCCTGTTATTGTTCTTCGGGCGTATGATCGGCGAAGGCATGACCCGGATCGGCCAGCCTGCCATTTTCGGCCAGCTCCTGGCGGGCGTGCTGCTCGGTCCCTCGGTATTCGGCGCTCTGCTGCCGGAAGTACGCCAGGTCATCTTCCCCAACACGCCTGCCCTGAAAAGCATGATCGATGCCGTATCGCAGATCGGCATTCTGCTTTTGCTTCTCCTGACCGGCATGGAAACCAACCTGGCGCTGGTGAACCGCAAACGACGCGCCGTGATCTCAACGTCGTTGATGGGCATCGCGATCCCCTTCGCTTGCGGGGCGGCGCTGGCCTATGCGTTGCCGACCGAACTGATCCCCAATCCCGCGGCACGGCTGGTCACCGCGCTCTTTCTCGGCACGGCGCTCTCGATCTCCTCGGTGAAGATCGTCGCCATGGTCCTGATGGAGGTCGGCGCCATACGGCGCGACCTCGGACAGCTCATCCTCGCCACGGCCATCCTCGACGACACGCTGGCCTGGGTGATCATCGCCGTCATCTCGGGCATTGCCGCCTCGGGAACCGTGAGCCTGGCCGATGTCGGGACCAGCCTGGCCCTGACTGCGCTCTTCCTGGCGGCCAGCCTGACGATCGGACGGCGTGCCGTCGCCTACATCATCCTGTGGTGCAACGACAATCTCCGGATCGAAATGCCGGTCATCAGCGCCATCCTGGTGATCACGCTCTCCATGGCACTGACGACCGAGCTCATCGGCGTGCATACGGCACTCGGCGCCTTCATGGCCGGCATGCTGATCGGCCAGTCGCCGATCCTGACGGAACATATCGAGGGCGAGCTGCGCGGCTTCATCATCGCCTTCTTCAGCCCGGTATTCTTCGCCGTCGCCGGCCTCGGCATGGACCTCCGCACCCTGCTCGACCCGACCCTGCTGCTGTTCACCCTGGCCATCATTGCCGTGGCGAGTGTCGGCAAGTTCCTGGGCGCCCTGGCCGGCGGCAAGCTGGGCGGGCTGACCGCCTTCGAGTCGCTGGCGCTGGCTACCGGCCTCAACGCTCGCGGCTCGACCGAGGTCATCATCGCGACCATCGGCCTGTCGATGGGCGTGCTCAGCAACCAGCTCTATACGATGATCGTCGCGATGGCCGTGGTCACGACCATGATCATGCCGCCGACCTTGCGCTGGGTAATGGCCCGCGTGCCGCTGCGCGACGAAGAGGCGAAACGGCTCGACAAGGAAGACGCCGAAGCGAACCAGGCCGTTCCGAAGATGGAGCGCGCCCTGGTCCTGGCCGACGACGGCGCCAACGGTCAATGGGCGACGACGCTGGCCGGGGTCTTCGCGGGCCGCCAGAAGGTTCTGACGACGGTTCTCGAAACATCGCGCGAGGCTGCGGCGACAACGATACCCTCGGCCAAGGACCGGCTGGTCGCTGCGATAAAATCGACACTGGACAATGGCCAGCCCGCGGCCCCTCCGGGTGCGCCCGCTGCGCCGAAGCCAGTCCCCGAACAGTTCGTCCAGACACGCCCGCTTACGGCCGAAGACAGTCTCGAAAAGGAAGTCGCCAAGGGCTACAGCATCGCCTTCGTCGGCATCGAGGAGCCCATCTCCTCGCAGGCGCCGAAATTCCAGGATCAGCTTCAGCGGCTGGTCTCCACCTTCGACGGGCCGATGGCGATTCTGGTGAATGGCAATCGGGCCTTCTCGAACGTCGGCAAACCGCTCGACATTCTGGTGCCCACGGGAGGCAGCCCGGAGGCCCGCCTCGCCACCGAAGTTGCCTTGGCGCTCGCCGGTGGCAGCGGGGGCACGCTGACCGTGCTGCACGTCTTCGATCCGAACGACGACACGATGCTGTTGCGCGGCCGCGCCCGGCGACTGGGCCTCTCCCTGTTGGTGGACGCGCGGCGGCTGGGCAAACGCAGCGGCGTGCCGGTCAAGGGCCTGACCGAGACGAACAGCCATCCGGACGCCGAGATCCGCCGGGCCGCTCGCCGGGGGCGCCACGATCTCGTCGTCCTCGGCACCTCCCTGCGAACGGGCAACACCAGATTCCTGAGTGCCCGCAGCGTCGCTTTGATCGAGGCCCTGCGCAGCCCCGTGCTGCTCGTTGCCCGCTGACGATCACATCGCGCGAGGCGGCACGCCGGCGGGCTGACCGAGGCCCGGCGGCACCTTGTGCCAGGCACGGCCGGACAGCATTTGCTGAACGCCGTAGGCATAGAGCGCCTGCATATAGGCCTGGTCGAACTCGCCCTTCTTGGGATACGTGAAGTCCGAGCCCATATAGGCCAGGCTGTAATCGACGCCGTCCCGCTTCGTGACGAAATAGGTGCGGATCACATCGTTGTAGCCGCTCGCGGCCAGCATTGTGTTGATGGCACGGCCGGCAATAGAGATGGTGCGGCGCTCGGCCATTGCATAGTCGGGATCGAGACGGGCGTTGCGGATGACATAGGCATGCCGCTCGCGCTTCAATCCCGAGCCCACGATGTCTATGGATGGCGGATAGAGGAAGAGCTGCGCGATGGCGCCGCCATCGACGTGCATCTCCTGGTATCTCTTGCCATCCAGCTCGACGTCGAGCATCACCGGCTCGAAGGCGCCGGGGATTGCCGCTGACGCACGCAGGATCTTGCGCACGAGTTCCAGTGCCCCGGGCTTCCCGCTCGCAGCGATGGCACCGATGTTCCAGATCACCGGACGCTGCGCATCCAGATCGGTCGTGCCGATCATCAGCAGCCGGCCCTTTCGATACTCCGCGGCAATGGCATCCAGGAGCGACTGGTCGGCATATTTGGCGATGACGGAGGCCAGCGGCGAAGTGTCGGCCATGGCGTCGTTGAACAGGGCCGCCGACAGGCCGCGGGCGATATAGACTCGCTCCGGCGTCATGGTCGTATAGACCTCGCGCAACTGGGCATCGTAGGCCGATCCGAGAAAGGCGAAAGGAGCGATCAGCGCACCGGTGCTCACGCCGGTCACCATCTTGAACTGCGGCCGGTTGCCGAGCTCGGTCCAGCCATTGATCAGACCGGCCCCGAAGGCACCGTTGTCGCCGCCGCCCGAAACCGCCAGGAAGTATGCTGGCGGCAAGGGCCGGATCGGCCTGCCCTCGGCCTGCAGCGTCGCGACCTCGCGCTGCACCGCGGCTGTGCCCTCTTCGATCATCGGTTTGGGATCGGCATCGGCGTAGAAACGCGCGTTTGGAATGCCGAGAGGCTGGGCGCGCGTAGTGTCGACGCGAGGTACGGCCGGATCGCGTGAGGGAATCGAGCAGCCGG
Organism: Reyranella massiliensis 521; assembly: GCF_000312425.1. Classification (GTDB taxonomy): domain Bacteria; phylum Pseudomonadota; class Alphaproteobacteria; order Reyranellales; family Reyranellaceae; genus Reyranella; species Reyranella massiliensis. The sequence continues at coordinate 4,657,419 of NZ_HE997181.1, forward strand.
CGACGAAGACGCCTGTCATCACGGCCAATAGTGGCAGATAGCGCATCATAGCTGGATCTCCGTGAGCTACTTCGAGGACTGCGCGCCGGGCTGGTTTGACCCGTACATGTAGCTGCGGATCTTCCAGCCCGCCTGATCGCGGCGGAACACGACAAGCTCATCGAAGGAGTTGGTCGTCTCGGTACCCGAAGACAGTATCTTGACCCGGCCTTTCGAGGTCGAGCGCAGCCAAGCCATGTCGCCTACAACTTCAGTTTCCTGGATCGAGAAGGCAAGGTCTACCTTGAGAGCCGCGAAGATCTCTCCATAGGCCGCCTTCAAGGCCTCGCGACCTACAGCCGCCGGCATGTCCTCGCGCATGAAGACACCGTTGGGCGTATAGAGCGCGACCAGCGCGTCGACATTGCCCGACCGTAGCGCGGCGGCGTAGCGGTCCATGACCACCACGAGTTGCGCCGGATCGGCAGGTCCCTGGGCCATCGCGCCGCCGGACCCGACGGCCGCAAGTGCAGTAACGGCAAAGAGCGAGCGGCGGGTCGACATGGCGGCGGTTCTCCGGGGCTGAAAATCGGGAACACTGGCAAGCCAACAGACGCACAACCGGCGCTCCCCGTCCGACATGGTAGAGCCCGCGATTACCGACGCCAACAGATCAGCGCCCAAACTTTTCTCGCCAGCTCGGCGCAGCGCCGAGTGTCTCGGCATTGTAAACACCACGTGCCACCGCCCGGGCGAGGCAGTCGGCCGCCAGCGTGCCGAGTTCGGACAAGGCCAGTGCATCGTGGCCGAGATCATGCCGGCCAGTCGCGACAGCAAAGACCGTGTCGCCGTCTTGTGGCGTATGGACGGGACGGATCGCGCGGACCAGCCCGTCCTGCGCCATGACCGCCAGCCGCCTGGCCGACGCCTTGTCCAGGCGCGCGTTGGTCGCGACGACGGCGATGGTCGTATTGGCGCGAGGATCGCGGCGGGCGACATCGGCGGGATCGCAGATGAGATCGGCACGGTCGTGCGGCACCGCCAGACCGAGGCCACGCCCCGGTGGCGGCAGACCGCCGAACTCCTTGCCCTGCTCCAGCGGCCACGCCCAGAACTGCGCCATGTCGCCCATGGTCGTGTAGCCCCGGGCATTGACGGCCACGAGGGCGCCGACCTGGAGGCCGCTCGCCGGGTCGACCGCCGAGGCGCTACCGAGGCCGCCCTTGAGATTTCCGGCCTTGGCACCAAGCCCGGCACCGGCATTGCCGAGCGCGAAGTCCCGCGCCGCGCGGCCGGTCGCGTCATAGGCAAGCTCGCGATAGGGCGGCCAGTCCCAGCGCTTGTCGCCGCCGTTCAGCAGATCGAACAGAATTGCCGTCGGCACGATGGGAACCACGACGTCGGCTACGGCCAGACCGCGGCCACGCTCGCGCAGCCAGCGCATCACACCGTCGGCCGAGGAGAGCCCATAGGCGGAGCCGCCGGAAAGACAGACCGCATCGACCCGGTCGACCATGCAAGAAGGATCGAGCAGGTCGGTTTCGCGGGTACCCGGCGCGCCACCCCGAACATCGACCGACGCCATCGCCGGCGTCTCGCAGAGAACGACGCTGACGCCCGAGCGAAGCCTGTGATCTTCGGCGTTGCCGACCAGGATGCCGTCGACGTCGGTGATCAGGTTGCGAGGGCCGTGGCGCAACATCGGATCAGTCCAGTTGCAGAACCATCGCCTTGAGATAGGCCGTCTCGGGCAGGCTGGGATGCACCGGATGGTCGAGCGCCGCGCCCGAGCTGCGCAGGATACGCCCGCTGCGCTCGGCATCGCGCAGGCCGCGACGCACCTGTTCGGCAAACAGCGGCGGGTCGACGAGATGCGAGCAGGAAGCCACGAAGAAGAAGCCACCCTTGGCGACCAGCGGCGCGGCCAGCCGCACCAGCTTTCGATATCCTTGGGCCCCGGTCTTGAGGTCCTTGCGGCTTTTCACGAAGGCCGGCGGATCGCAGATCACGACGTCGAAGCCGCGGCTCTTCTGCTTCTCCAGCGCCTCGAAGGCCTCCGCCTTCTCGAAGCCCACGATCTTGTCGACGCCGTTCAGCACTGCGGCCTGTCGCGCCGCATCCAGCGCAGGTTGCGAGCGGTCCAGGCAGATCACCGACTTGGCGCCGCGATGCGCCGCCAACACACCGAAGCCGCCGGAATAGCTGTAGACGTCGATGACCTTGGCATCCTTGGCGAGACCCGCCATGAACCGCCTGTTGTCGCGCTGGTCGTAGAACCAGCCGGTCTTCTGGCCGCCCGACAGGTCGGCGACGAACCGCGCGTCGTTCTCGATGAGTTCGACGCTGCCGGCCTCGCCCTTGGCCACCACGACCTCGCGCTTCAGGCCTTCGAGTTCACGCACCGGCGAATCGTTCTTGAGCACGATCGTCTTGGGCGAGAATTCTGCTTCCAGCGCTTCGAGGAGGATCGGCGTCAGCGCCTCCATGCCGGCGCTGTTCACCTGCACGACGAAGGCGTCGCCGAAGCGGTCGACGATCAGCCCGGGCAGGCCATCGGCCTCGGCGTGGATCAGCCGGTAGTAGGGAACGCCCACCAGCCGGTCGCGCAGCGCCGCGGCCTGCGCCAGCCGGCGGCCGATGAACAGCGCATCGACCGTGGCCTCGGGATTGGCGCTGAGCACGCGGGCAGCGATCAGCGAATGCGGATTGAAGGTGACCAGCCCCAGCGCCTCACCACCCGGCGCCCGTAAGGTGGCGAGCGAGCCCGGCGGCAGCGCCTTGGTCTCGGCATCCATGAAGATCTCGTTCGAGAAGGCCCAGGGATGGCCGGCGCGGACGCGGCGATCCTCGCCGGACCGGAGCAGTACGGTAGGAAGCTTCTTGGCCACTTTGACTGTTCTCCGCCTATTCGCCTTTGGCGACGCCATCGCGCCGCGGGTCCGCGGCGCCTTCCCAGCCCTCCGCCGTGCGGCGGATGGCGGAGAGTCCACCTTCGTGAGGGCGGACTTGTACTTCATGGCCCAGCGCGCGCAAGGCGTCCGCCTGCGCCGGCACTGCCGTTCCCTCCTCCAGCTCGGTCGCGCCATTGAGGTTGAGCACCCGCGGCAAGGCCAGGGCCGCCTGGGGCGACAGGTTCCAGTCGAGCAATCCGATCGTGGCCTGCAAAGTGTCACCGATGATGCGCGAACCGCCGGCCGAGCCCAGCGCCGCGACCAGCTTGCCGTCCCGGTCGAGAACGAAGGTCGGCGACATCGACGAACGCGGCCGCTTGCCGGGTTGCACGCGGTTGGCGACCGGCTTGCCGTTCAGCTCCGGCCGCGGCGAGAAATCGGTAAGTTCGTTGTTCAGCAGGACGCCGCGTACCATGATCTGCGCCCCGAACGGCGCCTCGATGGTGGTCGTAAAGCTGACGGCATTGCCCCAGCGGTCGACGATGCTGATGTGGCTGGTGCCGCGCTCGACATAGCCCGGGGGCACGCCCGGCGAGACCTTGCCCATGCTGCGGTCCGGCGACATCAGCTTGCGGCGCTCCGAGAGATAGACAGGCGACAGCATGCCGGCCACCGGCACGTCGACGAAGGCCGGATCGCCGACATAGCGGTCGCGGTCGGCGAAGGCGAGCCGGCTCGCCTCGGCGATGAGATGGATGGCGCGCAGGTCGGTGGGCTTGTCATGCCAGATCTCGAACGGCTCGAGCAGACCCAGGATCTGCAGGATCGCGATGCCGCCCGAGGAGGGGGGCGGCATGCTGCAGATTTTCCAGACGCGATAGGGACCGCACACGGCCTCGCGCTTGATCGGCCGGTAGTCCGCGAGATCGGTCACGGAGAGCGTGCCGGGCCGGCGATGGCGCTGCACCCGCTCGACCATCTCGGCCGCCATCGCCCCCTGATAGAACGCGCGCGGCCCCTGCTCGGCGATCAGGCGCATCGTTTCGGCAAGCTCGGGATTGGCGATGCGCTCGCCGAGCTTCTTGGGCGAGCCGTCGGCATTATAGTAGAGTGTACGAATGGCCGGCTCTTCGCGCAGCGACGAAATGCGGGCGAGCCAGGCGGCGAGCCGCGGCGGGATCGCGAACCCATCACGTGCCACGGCAATCGCCGGCACGAACAGGTCGGACCAGGCGAGCTTGCCGCGCTCCTTGTGAGCAAGCTCCAGCATCGCCAGCAGGCCGGGAACACCCACCGAGATTCCGGAAGCGATGGCTTCGCGGAAGCCCAGCGGCTTGCCCTCGGTATCGAGGAACATCGACGGGGTGGCGCCTGCCGGCGCCGTCTCACGGCCGTCGTAGACCGTGATGGCCTGCGTGCCGGCGTCGTAGTGCAGCAGGAACCCGCCGCCACCGATGCCCGAGGCCTGCGGCTCGACGACGCCCAGAACCATCTGGACGGCAATCGCGGCATCGACGGCAGAGCCGCCGCGCCGCAGCACTTCCAGCCCGGCCTCGACCGCCAGCGGATGGGCCGCCGCGACCATCGTCTGCGGTGCCGCAAAGCTCACCGACGCGCGACAGGCCGCCAGCAGCAGAAGCAGGGCGGCGCCCAGCAGACGAACGGCCTTCACGCGCGGCGCGCCACGATGAAGAGCCGGCGGAACGGAAAGATCGTGATGCCGTCGGGCCGCGTCGGATACGCCTTGGCGGTCAGGTTGGCATAGGTCTCGTAGAAGGCCGTACGCTCCGGCTCCTGCAGCAATTCGAGATAGGGCCGCAGTCCCGTCGACGACGTGTATTGCGCCACCGGATCCTTGCCCGTGAGCGGCTGCTGATAGATCGTCTCCCAGACCTCCAGTTCGGCGCTGAGCGGCTTCAGGACGTCGTAGTAGTCCGCCGGCTCGCGCACCCGCGCAATGGGGCGGACCTTGGCAAGCTTGTCGCGCCAGGGACCCGCTTCGGCCGCCGTCTTCATCAGCGCGTGCGAGGGGGCTTCATGGTTGCGCGGCATCTGGATCGCAAGCTGGCCGCCCGACGGCAGCAGCTTCATGAGGCCCGGAAACATATCGATATGGCTGTCGAGCCATTGATAGGCCGCGTTGCTGTAGAGGATGCCCGGCCGCCGGTCGGGCTTGAAGGCGGCGAGATCGCCCTTGGCGAAAGTGATGCGCGGATCCGCCGTCTGTGTTCGCGCCTTGGCGAGCATGTCCTCCGACGAATCGATGCCGACGATGGGCGCTCCGGGGAAGCGTTCCGCCAGGATGCGCGAGATATTGCCTGCGCCGCAGCCCAGATCGTAGATCGCGTGTCCCGGCCGTGCGCCGTTCGCGGGATCGAGCCGCCCCATCAGGTCGAGGGCCGGTCGCGTTCGATGGTCGGCGAACTTCAGATAGAGATTGGCATCCCACTTGGTCGACTGGTCGATGGACTTTGCGTCGTTCACGTCACTTCTCCTCGAACGCCGCATCGACCGGCACGCGGTAGGCCGTCGCGATCTTGTTGCCCTTCTGCGCCGCCAGCACGACCGCCATGAACTCGCCGAACATCTCGTCGGTCATGCCCTTCTGCCGCGCCATGTAGCCATGCGAGTTGATGCAGTAGTCGCACTGGTTGGCGATGCTGACGGCGAGATAGATCATCTCCTTGGTCAGCGCATCGAGCTTGCCCGGCGCCATCACCTCGCGCATTTCCCTGGCGAAGCGTTCCATCGTATCGGGATGGCGCGCCAGCGCCTTCCAGACATTGTTGATGTTCGCCGGATCGCTGCCGCGTGCCTTCGCGATCTCCTCGACGACGGCCTTGGCCCGAGGGTTCATGTCCTTGTACTCGGTCAACTTCGCCACGGATCGCTCCACCACAAATGAAAAGGGCCGGCATGACGCCGGCCCCCATCATGGCGCTTTCGCACCGATTGTCAGTACATATGCTGGCCGCCGTTGATCGAGAGCGTCGAGCCGGTGATGAAACCGGCATCGTCGGCGATCAGGAACATCACGCCGCGGCCGATCTCCTCGGCCTTGCCGAGACGCCCCACCGGGATCTTGGCCACGATCTTCTCCAGCACGTTGGCCGGAACTGCAGAGACCATGTCGGTGTCGGTGTAGCCCGGTGCGATTGCATTCACGGTGATGCCCTTGGAGGCGCCTTCCTGGGCCAGCGCCTTGGTGAAGCCGTGGATGCCGGACTTCGCCGCGGCATAGTTCACCTGGCCGTACTGGCCGCCCTGGCCGTTGATCGAGCCGATGTTGACGATGCGCCCGAAGCCGCGCGTGTTCATGCCTTCCCACACCGCCTTGCACATGTTGAAGCAGGAGCCGAGGTTGGTGTCGATCACCGCATCCCACATGTCGCGCGTCAGGCGGCGCATCGTGGAGTCGCGCGTGATGCCGGCATTGTTGACGAGAACGTCGACCGGCCCGAGATCCTTCTCGATCTGGCCGACGACGGACTGGCAGGCCGCAAAGTCGCCGACGTCGAACTTGTAGACGTTGATGCCGGTTTCGGCCTTGAACTTGTTGGCCGCCTCGTCGTTGCCCGCATAGGTGGCGGCGACCTTATAGCCCTTGTCCTTGAGCATTCGGGAGATGGCGGCGCCTATGCCACGCGTTCCGCCCGTCACGACCGCTACACGCTCAGCCATTGTTTCCTCCCTTGCTGTTGGCAAACACACTCTAGCCGGTTCTCCCCCGTCCCGGGCAAGCGGCAGGTCGCGATATATCCTCGACGATTGAATTGATGTCCGAAGGCGGATAGAGGGCCACGCGCTGCCGACCATAAAACGGCAACCATGAAGCCTTTCACTGCCCTGCTCGGCGTCTCCGCCGGAACCCACGCAGCAGATCAACTTGCGTTGGCGACGCTGCCTCTTACGGCTACTCTCATCCTGGGTGCGGGACCGGATGTTCTCGGTCTGCTCGTGGCTGCCCAAAGTGCTGCGTGGTTACTGGTCTCGCTGCCGGCGGGCGCCTGGATCGATCGCCTGCCGCGCCGCCGATTGCTGATCGTCGCATTGGGTCTGGGGCTTCTGGCCTCTATCACTGCAGTAGTCGCCGCCGCGACCGGCGTTGCCGCCCTGCTCGGCATGGCCGCCTTTGCCGGTGCATCGGGGACGGTCGTCTTCGTCCTGACGTCGGTCTCCTTGCTGCCGAGTCTCGTGCCTTCGGGCGACCTGCCCCGCTCGAACGCGCGGCTGGAATTGACGCGCGCCGTGGTGAGCCTGGCCGCGCCGTTCGTGGCGGGCCTGCTGGCCCAGCATCTGACGCCGACCTGGGGGTATGTATTGGCCGCTTTCGGCGCCGCCCTTGCCCTTGTCTGCGCCCTCGCCCTGCCGAAAGGCGTCGCACCGAACAACCCGGCCAACCGCCCCTCGTTCATCCAGTCCATCCGGGCCGGCGCCGAGTTCGTCGCGCGCCACGAGCTGCTGCGCGGCATCAGCCTCTGCGCCATCTGCTGGAACTTCGCCTTCTTCGCCCTGCTCGCCATCTGGGCGCCGCTGGCGCTGGGCCCCCTGCATCTCGACCCCGCCCATATGGGCCTGGCGCAGTCGGCTTACGGCGCGGGCTTGATCCTGGGTGCCCTGGTCGCGCCGGTCTCGTCGCGCCAGTTACCGCCCTTCGCCACGCTGATCTTCGGACCGGCCGTCTCGGTGATCGCGGCAATATGCTTCCTGATGGCCCCGTCAGGCGGCGGCTTCGTGATGTCGGCGATTGGCCATTTCCTGGTCGGGTTCGGCCCCATCCTGTGGTTGATCTGCCAGACTACGGTGCGCCAGCTCGTGACGCCGGCCCCGCTGATGGGCCGAGTCAACGCGACGGTGCAAACCGCCATCTACGGCGTGCGCCCTCTGGGTGCCCTGGCAGGCGGCCTGGTGGCGGCCCAGGCCGGCTTGCAGAGCGCCCTGATCCTGATTGCCGCGGCCTTTGCGCTTTCCACCCTCGTCATCGTGCTGTCACCGCTTGCCCGTTTGAGAACCATGCCGGCTGCCGCTTGACCCGAAGCCGCGGCCGTCGGACCTTGCGGCCGGAGGTCGTTGCATGAAGACGTTGTTGTGCGCCATTGTCGTGGCTCTGTCGGTGGCCGCCTGCGAGCAGGGCGGTTTGACTTCATACCAGCAGGCCTACGGGACGAACTTTCCCGGACCGAAGGACGGCATGGCCGCGGTCTATCTCGTGCGCGGCGCTGCGCCGCCCGACGCCCCGCCAATTCCGATCTCGGAAGGGCGGCAAGCCGTTGGCAGCCTGACGGGTTCGAGCTGGATGCGCCTCGATGCAGTGCCGAACCCACTCGACCTCAGGGCTTACGGCAGCCAGGACAGCACAGAACTCATCATCACCGTCGTCGCCGGCGAGACCTATTTCCTGGTCGCGGAGCCCGTGGGCACCACCAACGCGAAGCTCATGACGATCTCGTGGGACGAAGGTCGTCGCCTCGTCCGCCAGGGCCAGCAGGTTCCCAGCAACTACGCCCCGGCCAACTACAACTGAACCGGTTCACCAAATGAAAACGCCCGAAGGGAAACCTTCGGGCGTTTTTCTATGGACCAAGGGCCCTGTTTCAGTCGCGCTGGACGCACATGGCGATGCCCATGCCGCCACCGATGCAGAGCGTGGCGAGGCCCTTCTTGGCGTCGCGCTTCTGCATCTCGTAGAGCAGCGTGGTGAGCACGCGGGCGCCGGACGCGCCGATCGGATGGCCGAGCGCGATGGCGCCGCCGTTGACGTTCAGCTTCTCCGGATCGAGGCCGAGCTGCTTGCCGACCGCGACGGCCTGCGCCGCGAAGGCTTCGTTGGCTTCGACGAGGTCGAGGTCCTTCACCGTCCATCCGGCCTTCTTCAGCGCTTCCTGCGACGCGGTGACCGGCCCGATGCCCATGATCGCCGGATCGACGCCGGTGGTCGCCCAGGACACGATCTTGGCGAGCGGCTTGACGCCGCGCTTCTTGGCTTCGTCGGCGCTCATCAGCACCAGCGCGGCCGCACCATCGTTGATGCCCGAGGCATTGCCGGCCGTGACCGAGCCGCCTTCCTTGGTGAAGGCCGGGCGTAGCTTGGCCAGCGCCTCGACCGTCGTGCCATGACGGGGGAACTCGTCCGTATCCACCACCACTTCGCCCTTGCGGGTCTTCACGGTGACCGGAACGATCTCGTCCTTGAAGCGGCCGGCCTTCTGCGCCGCCTCGGCCTTGTTCTGCGACGAAGCAGCGAACGCATCCTGCTCGGCGCGGGTGATCTGGAACTTCTGCGCGACGTTCTCGGCAGTGTTGCCCATGTGATAGCCATGGAAGGCATCCCACAGGCCGTCCTTCAGCATTGTGTCGACCAGCTTCAGCTCACCCATCTTGGTGCCGTCGCGCATATGCGCGGCGTGCGGCGCCTGGCTCATGCTCTCCTGGCCGCCGACCACCATGATGTTGGCATCGCCGTTACGGATCGCCTGCCAGCCGAAGGCGACGGCGCGCAGACCCGAGCCGCAGAGCTGGTTGATGCCGAGCGCGGTCTTGTCGACCGGGATGCCGGCGTTGACTGCCGCCTGACGCGCCGGGTTCTGGCCCTGACCAGCGCCCAGAATCTGGCCCATGATGACTTCGTCGACTTCCTCGGGCTTCACCTTGGCGCGCTCAAGCGCCCCCTTGATGGCGACCTTGCCGAGATCGTGCGCAGGTACGGCGCCGAAGGCTCCGTTGAACGATCCGACGGGCGTGCGCGCAGCGCTCGCGATGACAATTTCAGTGCTCATAGAGTCCTCCTTGGGGCCGCCCTGGCGATATTTATAGGCTTGCCGTGCGACCGGGCAAAGCCCCCTGCCCCGCCACCGGCAGAGGCTTCATACCGAACAGCGGCCTCACCCAGCTCCACGGACGCACTAGCCCTGCATAAACAAGCCCGGTCCCCAGGAAAGTCGCCAGCACGGTCAGGATGAACGCAGCCAGCGAAGGAACGCCTGCGGTCAGCAGCCAGTAGACGGCGATCACCGCAACTGTCTGATGGATCAGATAGAATGGATAGACGGCCTCGGTCGCCTCGGCGAGGAAGGCGGGCCGTCGCGTGAGATAGCGATGGCCAAACCCCAGGATGGCGAACAGCCAGGCCATGGTGTTGAGCGCCGACAGAAGCGCGTAGGCGGATCTCACTTCAGCTGCGATGACAGGCCGAACCTCGCCCTTGATGAACACCAGGTACAGGCAGGCATAAGCGGCGACGCCAACCGCGAGCGAGAGATAGCGCTGACGTTGCAGCGCCATGAGCAGGGGCGGCGACGCGAACAGGAACGCACCGTAGAGAAGCAACGTGCCGTAGTAAGCAAGTCCATACCAGTCGCCGATCAGTCCGTTCGTATTGTACGAGATCGGTGCCAGCCACAGGGTCGCCGCCGCGAGCGGAAGCACCATCGCCCATTGCAGACCCGTACGCGCAACAAAGCGGCCAGCCGCGTCCTGCATCGCCTGCCCCGAGGCGCTACGTGCCCACAGGAAGTACGGCAGCAGGACGATCGCGAGCACCAGCACATAGGCCACGAACCAGAGATGATGCCAACTGGTGTTGCCGCCCGGATAGACGCCCTCGAACGCATGCGGCAGCCACTCCAGGAACGATCCGGTGAACTGCCCGCGATAAAGCCGCTCCAGATAGACCTGCGGCGGCACGAGGACGAGCATGCCGAAGACGAGAGGTAGCAACAGGCGCTTCAGGCGATCCCTGACGAAGGCGTTCGGCGTCCGCGTGCCCAGCGCCAGCACGATGGCCGCGCCCGAGACCATGAAGATCAGGGGCATGCGCCAGCGATTGAGAAAGCGCATCGCCTCGCGCAGCCAGGTGAGGCTGTCGGCACTGGTGACGTGCCAGCTCCATCCCGACCACGCCATGCCGGCGTGGTAGAAAATGAGGAGACTGAAGGCGAGGACGCGCAGCCAGTCGAGATCGGCGCGCCGTGCCGCAAAGACCGCGTTGGGCATGATGGCCTCTCCCGCATCAGATACGGCGGCTGAAACCGTCGGCGCTCCACTCTTCGCTGCCCACGCCGTGATGCACGAAGAAGAGACCCTCGGGATCGTACTTCTGCTTCACCGCACGCAGCCGCGCATAGTTGGCGCCCCAGAAGGCCTGCTGCCAGTTCTCCTCGAAGTAGTTGGACTCCGAGACATAGGCTCCAGGTTCGGGCACCAGCCTGCGCAACTCGCCCATGGCGGCGGCTACGTTGCGAGCAGCTGCATGCGCCTTGGCAAGATCGGGTTCATGACCGGCAATGCCCGGAAAGGCCGGCGGCCCTTCGGCAGCAGAGATGGCCAGCGCAAAGGCCTCGACGGCGGCCGGATTGGTTGCCGTATCACGCGCCGCGGCAATCTCTTCGGGCGGCGCGCCCGCCAGGCCCTTGTTGAAGTGCAGCGACATCTGCCAATGCCGCGAGCTTGCGAACAGCGCATCGACGAGCTGGCCGCGATGCTGGTCGTCGAGCAGCGATGCCGGCATCCAGGTCGACTGATAGGCGTGCAGGAACCAGCCGGCCTCGCCGAGATTACTGCTCCAGAAGATGTTGTCGGCCGACGCGCCGGGGCGATCGTCGTTCAGCACCAGATGCGGTGCGTTGTTCTTCAGGAATGCCGGATCCCACAGGTACTTCGCGGGAAGCGCCACGATGACGGATGGTTCGCTCCACGCATAGTCGCCGCCTTGAGCCGCGATCCAGGACAGGAACGGGTGCCACACCGCCGTCGCGGCATCTTGGTCGAGACCCTCGAAGACCATGCTGATGGCCATCGTATTGTCGCGACGGAAGCGGACCTGCTCGCCCCAGTGCGGATTGAACAGGCTTTCGCGATAGAAGCCCATGAAGCGATCGATCAGCCGCCGGAATGCGGCGTCGGAACTGGCCTTCACGCTGCCGAAGGTGGCGCCGACAACCTGCGGCAGCGAACGTGCGCGCAGGGTGAGCCGCGTGACGATGCCCAGACTTCCGCCGCCGCCGCCCTTCAGGCCCCAGAAGAGATCGGGATTGGTGCAGGCGTTGGCGATGCGCACCGAGCCGTCGGCGGTCACGATCTCGGCTTCGAGCAGGCCCGCCGCGGCCAGACCAAAGCGCTTGGAGAAGCTGCCGAAGCCGCCGCTCTGGATGAGACCCGCGACGCCGACCGTGAGACAGCCGCCGCCTTGCACGTAGTGGCCGGCCCTGGCGGCGGCGCTGTAGGCACGCAGCCATACCGCCCCTGCCCCGATCGACAGGGCCGGCTGGGGCGGCGTGTTGCAGCCCTGGGGCACGAAGGAGTCCTGAAACGCGACGCCGTTCAGATGACGCGTCCAGACGAGCAGCGAGTCGGGCGCGCAGGAGGTGCCCTGATAGCTGTGACCGCCGCCCTTCACGACGAGGCGCAGGCGATGCTCGCGGGCGAAGTTCACGGCTGCGGCGACATCCTGGGCATTGCGGGCAGCGACGCAGTAGGCGCTGGGCGAGGACGTCCACGCATCGGCCCAGCCGCTGGTCTGGGTCAGCCCCGGCGTATCCCCGATGTACCAGGGGTTCTTCAGGCGCTTGAACAGGGTTTCGCATTCGGGGCTCGCCGGCGTGGCGCGGCAGACCTCGAGAGGCGACTGCACCCGGGAGAGCTGGCCACCCACCCGGCCGTTGAGTTCTTCCCATTGCGCCGATGACGGCCAAGCGGGGTCGCCGGGGCGGTTGCGCCGGAAAGGGGTTCCTTGAGCATAGGCGGTCGACATCAGCGGCAGCCCTCCAGCGAGCTTGAACAGGTGGCGTCGGTTCATGACGGGCCTCCGGGAAGATCAGAGCGGACGCTGGCCTTCTACTCATCAACCTCTTGATATTGCTTGAAATTGTGACAAGCGGCGAGCCAAGTGGGACGACCGGCGACGGCACCGGGACGATCGGTCAGGTGCGAACCGGCACTAGCGCCTCGAAGCGCTGGCGATAGCGGCGGCTGAGGTTCACCTCGGCCCCGTCCTGCAGGCGGATCCGCCAGTCGCCGCTGACCCAGGGGGTCACCTCGACGATGCGCGCGACATTGACCAGGTGAGATTTGTGCACCCGCACGAACCGTTTCGGATCGAGCTCGCTTTCGAGCTTGGTAAGCGACGACCGGATCTCCAGGGTCTCGCCGCCGACATGGAGGACGGCGTAGTTGCCGGCGGCCTCGACCCAGTCGATGTCCGCCACATCGACCATGATCTCCTTGCCGCGACGACGCACGGCGAAGCGCTCGGGTAGACGCGCATCGGCATGGGGCGGCACGGCAGCAGCCGGCTGGGCTTCCGTCGGGGCGGGGGCCGGCCGCCGTCCGAACAGATAGCGAAGCCCGAGAACGCCGCCGCTCAGCATGCCGTAGGAAAACACATCCTTGGCGAATTCGTAGGCGAGCCGCTCGAAGGTCAGCGGGAAGCTATAGGCCTCGCCCAGGATGCCGCTGAACCACAGGAGGCGAAGCGCCGCCATCCCGAGCGTATGCACGATGCTGAAGGGGACGACGGCCAGAACGTGGATTGCGACGTTGCGCAGCCCGCCCATGATCGGCCACCGCCGATGCAGCCAATAGAGGACGGGCACCAGGGCGCCGACGACAATGTGGCTGGCTACTTCGATGGCAAAGACGTGGTCGAAGGCGACAGGGTGGCCGCGCCACGCCATATCGGCGCCCCCGACATAGGTGCGGGTGACGATCGATACGACGAAGATGGCCGTCCAGACCGCCGGTACACGCCAGTCGAAGGGTCTTTCCTCCGCCGTCATCTACGCTGCTTTGCGGGGATGTTGCTCAGCCACTCCAGCAACGGCGTCCAGCAGAGATCGCGCGCTCGGCTGCTGACAACCATGCCGATATGGCCCAGTGGCAGGTCGAGCCGCGTGGCGTTGCGAAGCCCTTTCACCGGATCAGCCAGCGCCGCCGCCGACAGAGGCGGCACGATTCGGTCTCCCGACGGAATCATGACCAGCGACGGCACGTTGATCTTCGACGGCACGATGCGCCGGCCGTTGACGACCCACTTGCCGGCGCCCGGCGTGTTCTCGCCATACCAGCCGATCAGGCATTCGCGCGCCGTCGGCCCGGCAAGCGGGGCGCCGTCGTTCAACCAGTCCTCTAGCAGCACGAATTCCCGTGCCGAATCGCCCTGCTGGTCCATGCCGAGGAAGCGGCCGAACTTCTTCACCGCCAGCCAGGGATCGAGCGACCAGAACAGCGTCTGCAGGATGTCGACCGGCAGTTCGCCGACCTTGTCGGCCACCTGGGCCAGCAGCGGGCCGCTGGCCACCAGAAAGGCCTGCCCGGTGCGGTCGGCATGGAAGTCCCAGGGCGCCGCGAGCAAGGCGAGGCCTGCGACACGCCGTGGCTGGCGCGCGGCAAGTGCCACCGCGAGCGTGCCACCCATGCAGTAGCCCATCACCGCCGGCGCCCGACGCGCCCGTTTAGCGAGAAAGGCGATCGCCCGCTCCAGGCGCGCGACGTAGGCCGCCGTGTCGAAGCAGCGCTCCTCGGCATTGGGCGTACCCCAATCGACGAGGTATGGCCGCAGCCCCCTCGCGGCCATAGCGCGCAACAGGCTCTTCTCCGCCGTGAGGTCGAGCACTTCCCAGCGGTTGATCAGCGACGGCACGACCAGAACCGCCCGTGCCCCCCGGACCCGTGCCGCGCGATGCGTGGCGCCATAGTCGAGCAGACGCGTGTTGCCCTCGCTCCATGCGGCCGGCGGATTCTCCAGAGTGCGATGAACGTGGTGACGTCGATAAGCCAGCACGCCGTCGGCCAGCCGCTCCATGCGCCGGCCGATTTCGCGTTTCAGCGCCTCTTCGAATTTGCCTGCGCCGGCGCGCGCTTCGAGGGCCGCGATCTCCGGCAGCAACCTCGCGATGGCTTCAGGCGCGGGCGAGCCGGGATTCGAGCTCGGCGACCCGGGCTTCCAGAGCCTCAAGGCGCTTTCGGAGCTCGCCCACGTCATCAGCGCCGTTCCCAGATGCAGCGGCAGCGGTCGGGGTCCCAGTCGGGGTTGAGGGCGGCTGCCAACCTGATGTCCCTGCATGAGTTGCTCCCTGGGCCGCTTGCATTGCCGAGGCGACCTGCGTGTTCGCGGCCGCGAACAGGCGGGCGATCTGCTCCGTCACCGCCTGGTCGGAAGACAATCCGGCAAGCTGGGTCTGCCAAAGATCGAGGTAGCGGCGGGCCAGCTTGTCCAGTTCGGCACTGGTATCCGCGGCGCGACCAGCAGTCTTTTCGTCGTTCTCAGAGGCCATGGCCGCACTATAGCCGATCGCACCCGAACGTCGCGTGAAGGCTGTATTCGCAGACGCAAAGCTCGCCTTGTCGCACTGCGGCATCGGCGTTAAGGTGGCCGATCCGAAGTAAACGGGCGTTCACGGCGCGCGGGGGCTAGAGGAGCGAAGCGTAATGGCCGATCAGGCAATACCCGAGGGCGGACCGAAGCCGGCGCCTGTGGTCATCAAGAAGTACGCGAACCGGCGCCTCTACAATACGGCGACATCGGCATACGTGACGCTCGATCACCTGTCGCAGATGGTGAAGGACAAGACCGACTTCGTGGTCTACGACGCCAAGACCGGCGACGACATCACGCGCTCGGTCCTGACCCAGATCATCTTCGAAGAAGAGAACAAGGGTGGGCAGACGCTGCTGCCGATCCCCTTCCTGCGCCAGCTCATCTCCTTCTACGGCGACAGCCTGCAAGGCGTCGTGCCGCAGTATCTCGAAATGTCGATGACGCAGTTCGCCCGCAATCAGGAACAGATGCGGCACTACATGCAGAACGCCTTCGGCTTCAACCCGTTCCAGCAGTTCGAATCGATGGGCAAGCAGAACATGGCGATGTTCGAGCAAGCCATGCGCATGTTCAACCCGTTCGGCACAGCCCCCAACGGCCAGGCGATGCCGAAGCCGCCAGCAGCCGCCAACGGGCAGGAGCCCGCGAAGCCAGATGCGGCAGCGCCGTCCAACGACACGGCGATCGACGACCTGAAGCGCAAGCTCGACGAGTTGCAGGCCCAGCTCTCGGAGCTCGGCAAGAAGTCCTGACGACACCATGGCTGTGGCGACCTCATCGATGGCCCGGCGCGTGATGTCGCCCTGTATCGGCATCTGCAAACTGGATCAGAAGAGCGGCTTCTGCATCGGCTGCAAGCGCACGATCGAGGAGATCGGCCGTTGGGCCATGCTCCAGGATCCCGAGCGCCAAGCCATCCTCGACAAGATTCCGGGCCGTAAACTCTAGATCATGCGTTCAGATACCTATCGGGAATTCGCTCGCGACGAATGGGCGTCGCTGCGCGCCCACACGCCCCTCACGCTCTCCCTCGACGAGCTGATTGCGCTGCGCGGCATCAACGACAGCGTCTCGCTCGAGGAGATTGCCGACGTCTACCTGCCGCTGACTCGCCTGCTCAACCTGCATGTCCGGGCGGCGCGCAACCTCAACAGCGTCGCCGACACCTTCCTCGGCAAGCCGGTCGGCGCGCGGACCTATGTGATTGCCATCGCCGGCAGCGTGGCCGTGGGCAAGAGCACCTTCGCGCGCGTCCTGCGGGCGCTGATGGCGCAGTGGCCCGATCATCCGAGGGTCGATCTCGTCACGACCGACGGCTTCCTGCACCCCAACCGCCAGCTCGAAGAAGAGAAGCTGATGCGGCGCAAGGGCTTCCCGGAAAGCTACAACACCCGCGAGATGGTACAGTTCCTGGCCGACGTGAAGGCCGGCCACGCGGAAGTGCGCGCGCCTGTCTATTCGTTCCAGACCTACGACATCGTGCCGGGCGAGTGGCAGACCGTGCGGCGGCCCGACGTGCTGATCTTCGAGGGCCTGAACGTCCTGCAGCCCGGCCTCGCCGGTGGCCGACCGGCTTCGGTCATCCTGTCGGACTTCTTCGATTTCTCGATCTATCTCGACGCCGAAATCGCGGACCTTCAGTCCTGGTACCTCGCCCGCTTCCAGTTCCTGCAGCGCACGGCGTTTCAGAAGCCGGCCTCCTACTTCCATCACTACAAGGACCTTTCGCCGGAAGAGACGCGCGAAGTCGGCCGCCGCCTCTGGGCGGAGATCAACGAAGTGAACCTGCGCGAGAACATCCTGCCGACGCGCGAACGCGCCGACGTGATCCTGCGCAAAAGGGCCGACCATTCGATCGGCCAGGTGTCGCTGCGCCAGCTCTGAGGTCGAGCGGCTGGCGCTACCGTCCCTTGAAGACTGGCTTGCGTTTCTCGCGGAAGGCCGAGGTGCCCTCGACATAGTCTTCGGTCAGGCCGGTCAGCACATTCTGATCGGCATCCATATGGGCGCCGAGATCGTCGAGCGCATGGGCAAGGCGGTTGACCGTGCTCTTGGTCATCCGGACGGGAATCGGTGGCTGACGGGCGATGCGCTCGGCGAATTCCATCGAGGCGGCGAGCGCCTGGCCATCGTCGACGACCTTCTCGACCAGCCCCCAGTCCAGCGCCTCCGCGGCACCGATGCGGTCGGAGGCCAGGATCACCGCCTGCTTGGTACGGGCCGGGCCCATCAGCGCCAACATGCGCGGGATCGAGCCCCAGCTCATGTTCATGCCGAGCTCGATCTCCGGGATGCGGAAATGGGCAGAGCGGCCGCAGGTACGAAAGTCGAGCGACACGACCAGCGCGGCGCCGCCGCCGACGCAATGGCCCTCGATGGCCGCGATGGTGACCTGGTCCATGTCCTGCCAGGCCCGGCACATTTTGGGGCCGAGCCGCTGCTTGTGTAGGCGCTCGCCGACAGACAATGCATCGCGCGCGCGTCCCTCGGGATCCTTGAGATCGAAGCCGGCACAGAAAGCCTTGGCGGTGCCGGTGAGGATGACGACCGACGTTTCGAGATCGTCCTCGAAGTCGCGCGGCACGTCGCGCAGCTCGCGCATCGCCTGCTGGCTCATGGCATTGATGTTGTCGCCACGGTCAAACCGCACGACCGCTATGCGGCCCTGCGGCCCCAACCCCTTCTCGATCTTCACGAACTGGCGAATCGTCACGGTCGTTCCTCCGGTGTTCCGCCGAACGTACCGCCTCGCCTTTACAAGTGCGAGTTGCTTCGATTGACTGCGTCTCATGTCGAAATCGATTGGTTCCATTGCTCTCGAACGCCGCGTCGACGCGCTGTTCGCCCGTTACACCGCGCCCGGTTCACCCGGCGCCGTCGTTGCCGTCATGCAGGGCGGCGAAGTCGTGCTCAGCAAAGGCTATGGCCTGGCGAGCATCGAACTCGGCGTGCCGATCACACCCGCGACCCGCTTCCGCATCGCTTCGGTCAGCAAGCAGTTCACGGTATCCGCGGCGTTGATGCTGGCGGCCGAGGGCAAGCTCGACCTCAAGGCCCCGCCGCACAAGTATTTGCGCGAGCTGGCGCCGCTGCCGGTGACGATCGACCAGATGATGCGCAACTGCAGCGGCCTGCCGGACTTCCTCGAACTGCTGCGGCTGGGCGGCCATGGCCTCGACAAGCCGGCGCGGCCCGAAGATCTCTACGCTGCCTGCGGGCGCAACCGGCATCTCAACTTCACGCCGAACAGCCGCTTCCTCTACAGCAACACCAACTTCCTGTTGCTTGGGCTGATCGTCGAGCGGCTGTCGAAGATGAAGCTGGGCGATTTCCTGGCGGAGCGCATTTTCAAGCCGCTGGGCATGAACTCGACCCAGCTCGCCGCCGGCATCGACACCGTGATCCCGGGTCTCGCCACCGGCTATCTGGGCGATGCCGCGAACGGCTTTCGCCGTGCCGCGCATGCCTATCCGCAGGGTGGCGAAGGCGGCCTCACCTCCACCGTCGAGGACCTGCTGATCTGGAGCCGGCATTTCGACCAGCCGACGCTTTCCCCCAAGACTCTGCCCTCGCAGCTTACGGCGGTGTCGCCGCTCACCGGCAAGCACACCAACAGGTATCGCCGCGGCGTGCAGGCCGACGACCTGCGCGGCCTCGCCACGATCGGCCATGGCGGCCTGTGGCCGGGCTTCCGCACCGAGTTCCTGCGCGTGCCCGATGCCGGGCTCACCGTCGTGGTGATCGCCAATCTCGGCAGCATCGACCCGTGGCGGCAGGCGCGTGCCATCGCGACCCTCGCACTGGAGGGCAATAAGAAGCTGAAGCCGGCGCCCGCGCCCGTCACGGAGGCCGAGATCAAGCCGTTGGCCGGCACCTGGTTCAACGCCCAGGAACCGTCGATGTTCGACCTGGCCTGGCAGAACGGCGAAGCCACGGTCACGCAGAATGGCCTGCCCTTCGTCCTCGGCCGGCGTGCCGACGGATGGCTGGCGGCCGAACGCGGCTCGTTCGAATTCGCCCTGAAGCCCGGCGCCAAGGGTACGGTGCGGGTCGATCTCGGCGCTGGCCGCGTGATGACCTTCGCCAAGCTGGGACGGCGCAAGGCCGCCCCCGCAGCGCTCGCCGGCACCTATGTGTCAGCCGACAGCGGCGCCGTCTGGCGGATCGAACGCAAGGGCGACACCTGGGAGATGTTCGTCGGCGGCCCGCTGATCGCAGGCGGCGCGCCGTGGACGGTCCAGGGGATCGACGACGAGACGGTCGAAGTCGCGAGCCCGGCCGGGAGCTGGATCAATGTCACCCAGCTCGCCCACATCGTCCGTGATCGCAAAGGCAAGATCACGGCGCTGGAAGTCTCGACCGGCCGCATCAAGAAGATGCGGTTCGACCGACAGGACTGATTTCAGCGAAACGGGATCGCGTACAACAGGCCGCCGTTGGTCCACAGCGCGTTCTGGCCACGCTCCAGCTTCAGCGGCGTGGCCGGACCGACATGGCGGTCGTAGCTCTCGCCGTAGTTCCCGACCTGCTTGATGACGTTGTACATCCACTTCTCGTCGACGCCGACGGCCTTGCCGAAGCCTGGCGTGACGCCGAGGAAGCGCTTGATCGAGGGATCGTCGCTCTTCAGCATTTCGTCGACGTTCTTGGAGGTGATGCCCATCTCCTCGGCCTCGATCATGCCCATCAGGACCCACTTCACGAGGTCGAACCACTGGTCGTCGCCCTGGCGCACGATCGGACCCAGCGGCTCCTTGGAGATGCGCTCCGGCAGGATCGTATGTTCGCCCTTACCGGCAAGCTGGCCGGCGCGAACGGCGGCGAGGCCCGAGGCGTCGGTCGTGTAGGCGTCGCAGCGGCCGGCGGCATAGGCCTGCAACAGCTCGTCGAGCTTCTCGATCAGCACCGGCTTGAAGGTCATCTTGCTCTTGCGAAAATAGTCCGCGAGATTGAGCTCGGTCGTCGTGCCCGGCTGGACGCAGATCGTGGCGCCGTTCAGTTCCTTGGCGATCTTGATGCCGCTCTTGGCCGGCACGATAAAGCCCTGGCCGTCGTAGAAATTGACGCCCGCGATGTTGAAGCCGAGCGACGTGTCGCGCAGCAGGGTTTGCGTCGCGTTGCGGGTGATGACGTCGACCTCGCCCGACTGCAGGGCGACGAAGCGCTGCTGGGCGGTGGTCGGCGTGAACTTCACCTTCTCGGCGTCGCCGAACATGGCCGCCGCAATTGCCTTGCAGAGATCGACGTCGAGGCCGGTCCACTTGCCCTGGCTGTCGGCGAAGGAGAAGCCCGCCAGGCCGGTATTGACCGCGCACTGGACGAAGCCCTTGGCCTTGACGGCATCGAAGGTCTGGCCGGCCGACGCCGGCATCGCCGCAGCGACCGAAAGGACCGCCACCGCGGTGAGACGTTTAAGAAACATTTGCTGAGCCCCTACCCTATTCATGTCGCGCTCACTCTAGCAAAAGCAGAGCCGATTCATCACCGGCCATTCTTGCCTCTAGAGGAGTTCGGCGATCATACGGGCCGCCTGCTGGGCACCATCGGCCTCCACGGGCGCGAAGGCCGCCGATGATCGCAACGCGGCAATCATCGCATCGGCGATGATGTCGGGCGTCGCGGTTTCATAGTCCATGCGCCCGCCGGCGCCATAGCGGTCGAGGCGATGGGCGACATGGAAGTTCTGTTCAAAGTGATTCTTGAGCGGAAAGTAGACGAACGGAGTTCCTGCCGCGGTCAATTCCATGCAGGTCGTGAGGCCACCCTGTACGAGTGCCAGATCGCAGGCTGCGAGATGGCGATCGAGATCGGACACAAACGCACGCACTTCGACGCCCAGCGGCGCGACGAGCGAGCGCGGATCGATGCGAGGCCCCGTCACCACGACCATGCGCAACTCCGGCAGCCTGCGCCGGACGATCGGATAGCTCTGCAGGATCCGGCGGATCAAGGGGAGGCCGACGCTCGAACCGCCGACGGTGACAATGCAGACCCGTTCGTCGGATCGGTAGCCAAGCTTCTGGCGCAGCTCCGCACGGCTGCCCCAAGTCTGGGGATGTTCGCCCATGATGTAGCCGGAGAAATCGAAGTGGCGGGAGATCCAGTCACCCATCCCGGGCAGGTCCTTGCCGAAGGATCGCGGCAGGATGTCGAGGGGGCCGCCGACGAAGATCGCGCGGTCGCGCACGCCGGGACAGTTTTCGACATGGGCGATCATCTCGGCGTTGTAGTCGGTCGTGAGGAATTCTTCCGCCGCGCCGCCTGACGGCATCGGCACGAAGCCCACGAAATCGGTGAGCCAGGCAAGCTTCGCCTTCTTGAGTTCCGGGTGTTCGTGCCAGTAGTGGTCGACGTCCCAAGCTTCGTCGGCGATTACCAGATCGTAGCCGCCCTCGTCGATTGCCTCCTGGAAGGTCATGAAGTTGGCGATCAAGACCTCATCCATGCGGCGCAACGCCTGGAAGCAGTGCAGGTCATGCTCGCCCGCCTCCAGCTCGATGTGCTGCGATTCACTGACCAGTCGGGAGCTCGAGGGATGGAGCCGTTCGCCCGCGGCGTCGAGCAGGCGCGAGACAGGATCCTGCGCCAGCCAGTCGACCTGCAGGCCAGGATGCAACAACCGCAACTGCCGTGCGATGGCGATGTCGCGCCTTCCATGCCCCAGGCCGATTGGTGAGGAGAGATAGAGCACCTTCTTGCCGCGACGAGGCGGTGCCACCTTCCACGTCGACGTGGCGGCAGGAAGCCGGCGGTTCAGAAAATCGGCAATGAGGACGTTGGCTTTCGCGGGAATGCGGCCGAGCGGATTGTGGCCGCCACGCGGGATGGTCACGAGCTCTGCGCCCGTGACCGAAGCCACGGCCTGCGCGCGGGCGTAGGGTTGGATCCGATCGTCGTCGCCATGGATCATCAGGACGGGACAGCGGATGTTGCGATACATCGCTTCGCTGATGTCGAAGGACGGCATCATCGGGCGGGCTTCCACCGTTTTGGCGAGCACGTCGCCAGTGGTCTCGCAGGCCCAACCCACAGCATCCTCGATCTGCTTGGTCGAGTGAGGTTCGGAAAAGATGTTGCGGACGAAAAACTCGGCAAAGTCCGGATAGGAAGCCATCCAGTAATCGCGGTTGAACTTGCCCCAGCCGTCGACGGCTTCCCTCTTGCTCAGGAAATTCTCGATCGTCGTGTCGGGATGACTCGGCCCGATGCTGGCCGATGTGCCCACCAGCACTGCCGCCCTCACCCGTTCGGGATGATAAGCCGCAAGGACGCAAGCGAGCATGCCGCCGAAGGAAAGCCCGACCAGAATCGCGCTGGCTGTAGCGGTGGCATCCATGACGGCAAGCGTGTCGGCGGCGTAATTCTCCAGACTGTAGGCCGCAACGTCCTGCGGCCGGTCGGACTTTCCATTGCCGCGACCGTCGTAGGTGATGCAGCGGTAGCGCGTACTGAAGTAGGGAAGCTGCGCTTTGTAGACGCGGGAATGGACGATGCTCCAGGGCGGCACGAAGAGCAGGGTTTCCGCCCCCCCTCCGTAAACTTCGTAAGCGATCCGTACGCCGTCTCGCACGACGACTCCGGTCTCGTCGGGCAGCCTGGCGCGCATTGCATCACCTCATGAAGTGCGGGCTTCCAGGATCCGAATCAGATCGCCGACACGGCGAAGGCCCAAACGGGCTGGCGAACCCTTCTTTTCGACGCCGAGCAGATAGAGGCTTTCGGCGCCGATGAACGCGTTGGCAACGAGAGCTGCGAATTCCTCGGGCGAAAACGGGCCAAGCGTTCCGAACTCGACTTCGGCCCTGCGTGCGGCGTTGCCGATCAGTTCTATCCAGCCCATCAAACCGGTACGGACGATCTCGGCGACCGTCGGATCGGCCCAACTCGCCGCAATCATCTCCTGCAGGACGCGCACATAGCCAGAGGCAATATCGTCTTCGAGATAGTCGCAGGCCCGGTCCCATTGCTCCGACAGTTTGAGCGAGGGATCGCCGAACAGGGCGTTCTGGCGATCGAGCAGTTGCGTGTTGAGATACTCGAACAGCGCCAGTACGAGGCCCTGCTTCGATCCAAAGTGATAATGGATCTGGCTGAGCGGAACGCCGGCCGCTGCAGCGACGTCCCGCGTCGACAGGCCGGCGTAACCTTTGTCATGCAGCATCTTTCTGGCGGCTTCGAGCAGCGAGATGTCCGTCTCGGCCTTTTTCGCCGTTGTCTGCTTCAGCTTCATCAAGGCCTCTCTTGCGCGGCAGAGGGAGGAGCATCGATACCTGCTCACGGTAGCGGCGGTACTGATCGCCAAACAAGGCGATTAGGTCGCGCTCTTCGAGATAGATACCGATCAGGATGTAGCCCGTCGTCGCGACGGCAAACAGCAGATGGCCTTGCGTCATCGTTGGCGTCGACCAGAAGGCCAGCAGGAAGCCGAGATAGATCGGATGTCGCACGTTCTTGTAGAGGAACGGCGTCCTGAAGACGGGTTCCGGCACGCGCGTCCCGCGCAAGCGGGCGTAGACCTGCCGCAAGCCGAACAGTTCGAAGTGATTGATGAGGAAGGTGCTGAGCAGCACCAGCCCCCAGCCCAGCCAGAACAGGATGGACAGAACGATCACACCGAGCGGCTGCGTCACCGACCACACCATTTCGGGCATCGGCCGCCACTGCCAGCAGAGCAGCGCCAGGGCGAGGCTCGCCAGCAGCACATAGGTCGTGCGCTCGACGGGAGGTGCCACGAACCGGGTCCACCAGCGCTTGAAGCCGGGCCGGGCCATCACGCTGTGCTGGCCGGCGAAGAGACCCAGCAGCAGGACGTTGACGATCAGGGCCTCGCCGAGAGGCCGCACCGATCCGCTGTCGATGCTCTTGGGGACCGGCAGGTTGCCGACGAAGGCGATGGCGTAAAGGAAAGTGCCGAGGAAGAAGACGTAAACGACCGCGCCGTAGAGAGCCGAAGCAATACCGCCCATGGTTGCCTCCTGGTTCAATTCGGTCGACCGACCGACATTTATGCGATATAGTTCGGTCGACCGACCGAGTCAAGGTTCACCTAATGCATTGGGCGGGACGTCTACGCTCAAATCAGTGAGGATTGATTAAGAGCCATGGCCGCATCGCTGGGGTCAGTCCCCCAGCGGCGGCAAGAGACGGTGCTTTTAGACCGTCCGTTCGACCATCAGCTTCTTGATCTCGGCGATGGCCTTTGCCGGGTTCAAGTGCTTCGGGCAGGTCTTGGTGCAGTTCATGATCGTATGGCAGCGATAGAGCCGGAACGGGTCCTCGAGCTGGTCGAGGCGCTCGCCCTTGGCTTCGTCGCGGCTGTCGGCGATCCAGCGATAGGCCTGCAGCAGGATGGCCGGGCCGAGATAGCGCTCGCCGTTCCACCAGTAGCTGGGGCACGAGGTCGAGCAGCAGAAGCACAGGATGCACTCCCACAGGCCGTCGAGCTTGGCGCGCTCCTCCGGCGACTGCAGACGCTCGCGCGTCGGCGGCTGGGTCGTCGACTTCAGCCACGGCTCGATCGAGGCGAGCTGCGCGTAGGGCACGTTGAGGTCGGGCACCAGATCGCGCACCACCGGCATGTGCGGCAGCGGGTAGATCTTGATGTCGCCCTTCACCTCGGAAATGTACTTGGTGCAGGCCAGCGTGTTGGTGCCGTCGATATTCATCGCGCACGAACCGCAGACGCCTTCGCGGCAGGAGCGCCGGAAGGTGAGCGAGCTGTCCATCTCGTTCTTGATCTTGATCAGCGCGTCCAGGACCATCGGACCGCAGGTGTCCATGTCGACTTCGTAAGTGTCGACCGACGGGTTCTTTCCGTCGTCGGGCGTCCAGCGGTAGATCTTGAACGTCTTGATGTTCTTGACGCCCGCAGCCGCCTTGTACGTCTCGCCGGTTCCGATCTTGGAATTGGCGGGAAGAGCGAACTCAGCCATTTCTTCCTCTCGAACTCAGTAGACGCGCGCTTTGGGTGGGAACGACTGGACGTCGTTGGTCATCGGCTGCAGGTTGACCGGGCGATAGTCGATCCGGGTCTTGCCCGTCTTCTCGTCGACCCACACGACCGTATGCTTCAGCCAGTTCTTGTCGTCGCGCTCGGGGAAATCCTCGTGCGCGTGCGCGCCGCGGCTCTCCTGCCGGTTGGCGGCGGAATAGATGGTGCCCTGAGCCTGGAGGATCAGGTTCTCGAACTCCAGCGTCTCCATGAGGTCGGAGTTCCAGATCATCGAGCGATCCTTGACCCGGATGTCGTCCTTGCCGGCGTACACCTTGTCCATGTTCTGGCAACCTTCGGCCAGGCTCTTGGTCGTGCGGAACACCGCGCAGTCGTTCTGCATGGTCTTCTGCATGTTGGCGCGGAGCTGCGCCGTGCCGGTGCCGCCGGACGCGTAGCGCGCCTTGTCGAGACGGGCGATCGCCTCCTCGCCGGCATTGCGCATGTCCTTGTGCGGCTCGCCGGGCTTCATCAGCTCGGCCACGCGGTTGGCGGCGGAGCGACCGAACACGACCAGTTCCAACAGCGAGTTGGAGCCGAGGCGGTTGGCGCCGTGCACGCCGATCGAAGCCGCCTCGCCCAGCGCCATCAGGCCCTGCACGACGGTGTTCGGATCGCCGTTCTTCACGGTCATGACTTCGCAGTGATAGTTCGCCGGGATGCCGCCCATGTTGTAGTGGCAGGTCGGCAAAATCGGGATCGGCTGGCGGGTGACGTCGACGCCGGCGAAGATGCGCGCGGTCTCGGCGATGCCCGGCAGGCGCTCGTGGATGATCTTCGGATCGAGATGCTCGACGTGCAGCTCGATGTAATCCTTGTTGGGGCCGCAGCCGCGGCCTTCGCGAATCTCGATGGTCATCGATCGGCTGACGACGTCGCGCGACGCGAGATCCTTGGCCGACGGCGCATAGCGTTCCATGAAGCGCTCGCCGCTGGCGTTGGTGACGTAGCCGCCCTCGCCGCGGACGCCTTCGGTGATCAGGCAGCCCGCACCGTAAATGCCGGTCGGATGGAACTGAACGAATTCCAGGTCCTGCAGCGGCAGGCCGGCACGCAGCACCATGGCGCCGCCGTCGCCGGTGCAGGTGTGGGCCGACGTGGCGGTCGAGTAGACGCGGCCGTAGCCGCCGGTCGCCAGCACGACGCGATGGGCGCGGAAGCGATGGATCGTGCCGTCGTCGAGGTTCCACGCCATGACGCCGCGGCAGACGCCGTCGTCCATGATCAGGTCGAGCGCAAAATACTCAATGAAGAACTCGGCGTGATTCCGCAGCGACTGCTGGTAGAGCGTGTGCAGGATCGCGTGGCCGGTACGGTCGGCGGCGGCGCAGGTGCGGTGGGCGATGCCCTTGCCGAACTCCGTGGTCATGCCGCCGAACGGGCGCTGGTAGATCTTGCCCTCGGGCGTACGGCTGAACGGCACGCCGAAATGCTCGAGCTCGATGATCGCCGGGATGCCATCGCGGCACATATATTCGATGGAGTCCTGGTCGCCGAGCCAGTCGGAGCCCTTGACCGTGTCGTACATGTGCCAGCGCCAGTCGTCCGGGCCCATGTTGCCGAGCGCCGCCGAGATGCCGCCCTGCGCCGCCACGGTATGGCTGCGGGTCGGGAATACCTTGGTGATGCAGGCCGTCTTGAAGCCCTTGTTGGCCATGCCGAAGGTGGCGCGCAGGCCGGACCCGCCAGCACCGACCACGACCACGTCGTATTCGTGATCGATGATCTTGTAGGCGTTGCCGCCGATGCTGAACGTACCTGCCGCCGCGCCGTTGCTCTTGCCGCTGCTTGCCTCGGCCATGTTCAGCCTCCGAATCCGATACGCAGGATGGCCACCGTCGCCGCCAGCCCGAAGAACACTGCAATGAACCTGATGGCGATGATCGACGCCAGCTTCAGCCCCTCGCTATGGACATAGTCCTCGATCACGACCTGCATGCCGAGCTGGGCATGGTGCAGGCCGATGACGACCGTCAGGATCAGCAGCACCATGACGACCGGCGAGCCGATCCAGGCACGGGCCGCGTCGTAGTCGGCGCCGCTCAACATCACGAGCGAGACGGCAAACCAGACGACGAGCGGGATGAGCGCGACGGCGGTGAGGCGCTGCACCCACCAGTGATGCAGGCCGTCCTTGGCGGAGCCGAGGCCCCGGGCGCGGGACAGGGGGGTTCTGAGGTCGCTCATATTCGATCTCCTCAGACCAGCCGCAGGCCGACGATCCACGAGGCGGCCGTCGCCACAACGGCAACCACCACCACGATCCAGCCGCTGCGATCGGCATCCTTCAATTCGAAACCGTAGCCGGCATCCCAGAAGAGATGGCGGATGCCGTTGAACAGATGGAAGAAGAGGCTGAACAACCAACCGCCCAGCACGATGCGGCCGACGATCGAGCCGTTGAAGCCCTGGAACATCGCGTAGGTCTGGGGACTGGCCGAAGCGAATACGACCCAGGTCGCGAGGTAGAGCGCACCCACCGACAGGGCGATGCCGGTTGCGCGATGCAGGATCGACAGGTTCGCCAGGAACGGCAGTCGATAGACTTGCAAATGGGGAGAAAGCGGCCGACTGGTCGGCCGATTGGCAGCGCTCATCGCGTCGAAACCTCAAATGCCTTGAAGCGGCTGTACTTTTGTACCGCTCAACCGCTTCAAGTCAACGAATGTCGGCTTTGCGGGCTGGTTAAGTCTTGGATTCTGCAATGAAAAACCGTCAGCCGAACGGCATTCACGCAGCACGCCGCGGCATCAGCAGCCAATAGTCGAGATCGAGCACGACGGCAGGATGATACTTGCCGTCCGCCCCCTTGCCCGGCCACGAACTGCATGGGCAATCCTTGGCCGCAATGCTTCTCATTCGCAATGCACCGAGATCGGTGCGGCCCGGCAGGGGCACCTTCTCCAGCACTTCCGACCAGGCATAGATCGTGTCGCCGCCGAAGGTCGGCGCGACATGGCTGCCGGCATTGATGGCGGCGACGCGGAAGCCGTTGGCCAAGCCGTTGAACGACAGCGCCCGCGCCAGCGAGATCACATGGCCGCCATAGGCAAGCCGCCGGCCAAAGCGCGTGCTCTTGCCGGCGAAGGCGTCGAAATGCACCCGCGCGGTGTTCTGATAGAGCCGCGTCGAGAACATATGGTCGGAGTCTTCGAGGGTGATGCCGCTCACATGGTCGATTCGTTCGCCGACCTCGTAGTCTTCCCAGCGATAGGACGAGCCGGCGGCAACGTCGTCGTAGCCCGCGAGCTTCAAGCCCGCCGGCACGATGAGATCGGCCGGCGCGACCGACGGCGCAGTCTTCGGGACCACGGTCTCGGGCACGGCGGCGGCCGGATCGCGCTTGTGCACCATCACCCAGCGCACATAGTCGAGCACCATCTCGCCACGCTGATTGACGCCAGTCGAGCGCACCCAGACGACGCCACTGGCACGGTTGGAGTTTTCGCGCAGGCCCAGCACAATCGAATGCGCCGACAGCGTGTCGCCCGGGTAGACCGGCACGCCCCAGCGGAATTCGGCATAGCCCAGGTTGGCGACGGCATTCAGCGAGATGTCGGGCACGGTCTTGCCGATCACGACATGGAACACAGCCAGATCGTCGAGCGGCGCACGCGGCAATCCCAGCGCGCGGGCGAACTCATCGGACGAGTTGATCGCGAAGCGCGAGCCGTAGAGCGCGACGTTCAGCGCCGCGTCCGCTTCCGTCATGGTGCGCGGCGTGGCGTGGCGGATCTCCTGGCCGACGCGGAAATCCTCGAAGAAGTTTCCGGCGACCGCTTCGCTCTTGGTCTTTGCCTTGCTCATGCCGCCTGCAGCTCCTTGATCGCCGTGGCCAGCGCCAACGCGCGCTCGGCCTGCTCGACATGGAGGTTTTCGATCATGCGTCCATCGACGGTGACCACACCCTTGCCTTCGGCCTGTGCGGCCTTGAAGGCGGTAACGATCTTGCCGGCCATCTCGAGCTCGGCGGCCGACGGCGCAAACACCTCGTTGCAGGGTTCGACCTGGCTGGGATGGATCAAGGTCTTGCCGTCGAAGCCCATCTCCAGCCCCTGCTGGCAGACGGCGCGGAAGCCTTCGGCGTCCTGGATGTCGTTGTAGACACCGTCGAGGATGGTGAGCCCATGTGCGCGGGCGGCCAGCATGCCGAGCCCCAGCGCCGTCACCATCGGCAGGCGCATGGGCGTGTGGCGCGCGCGCATGTCCTTCACCAGGTCGTTGGTGCCCATGACGAACAGAGTGAGCCGCGGATGCGAGCCCGCCACTTCGTCGGCGCGCAGGATGCCCTTCGGCGTCTCCATCATCGCCCACACCGCCATCGACTTGGGCGCGCCTGCGGCATCGAGCTGGGCAACCACGCTGGCCACCTCCGCCGCAGTTTCGACCTTCGGCACCAGCACTGCGTCGGCGCCGGACTTGGCGATGGCAGCGATGTCGGCCTTGCCCCACGGCGTGGACAGACCGTTGCAGCGGATCGCAATCTCGCGCTTGCCATAGCCCTTGCTCTGCGCCGCGGCCACGACGTTGGCGCGCGCAGCTTCCTTGGCGTCGGGCGCCACCGCATCCTCGAGATCGAAGATCAGCGCATCGGCCGGCAGCGACCGCGCCTTCTCCAGCGCGCGCGTATTGGCACCCGGCATGTAAAGGACGCTGCGGCGCGGACGAACGGATGCGGACATGTCTGGGCTCCCCAACGGTCCTTGGCGAAAACGCGGCGGACTATAATGCCGAGCTTCCTTGTGGCAAGGTGGCTCTCGGCCATGCGCTTCCTCTCGCTCCAGAGCCATGTTGCCTACGGCTACGTCGGCAATCGGGCAGCAACCTTTCCGCTGCAACGATTGGGCCACGAGGTCTGGGCGGTGAACACGGTCGAGTTTTCCAACCACACGGGCTATGGCGCCTGGCGTGGCCGCGCCGCATCGGCCGAGCAGGTCGGCGAAATCGTGCGGGGCATCGAGGCGCTGGGCCAGTTTGCCCGCTGCGACGGATTGCTCACCGGCTATGTCGGGGATGCCGCCCTCGCCAACGTGATCCTCGATACCGCACGGCGTGTGCGAGCCGCCAATCCGCGTGCCCTGTGGTGCTGCGATCCGGTGCTGGGAGACATCGACACCGGCATCTACGTGAAACCCGGGATCGATACTTTTTTTCGCGAACAGGCTATTCCCGCCGCCGACCTCGTGACGCCGAACCATTTCGAGCTGGAGCATCTGACCGGGCGCCGGATCTCGACCCTTGAAGAAGCGCTGTCCGCAGCGCGGACACTGCTCGGCGGTCCTCTCGGCGGCCCAAGGCTCGCTCTCGTCACCAGCCTGCGACGCGCCGACGCGCCGGCGAACATCATCGAGATGGTCGCCGTGACGCCGGACGCCGCCTGGCGTGTGGCTACGCCCCTGATCGGGTTCGAGATTGCGCCCAACGGCACCGGCGATGCCGTCGCAGCGCTCTTCACTGCCCACTGGATTGCCGGCAGCGACGTGGCCCATGCCCTGGGCAAGGCCGCTTCGTCGATCTTCGCGGTCCTCGAAGTAACGCAGGCGATGGGTGAGCGCGAGCTCCAGCTCGTGGCCGCGCAGGAACAGCTGGTGGCGCCGCCGCGTTCCTTCACGGCAGAAAAACTGTAGCGCCGCGATGCAGGTTCCGGGCTTCGTGTTCAATCCAATCGGGATCGCCATCGAGGGGGCGGTGATCGGCTTTCTGATCGCCGTGCCTGTGGGACCGGCCGCTGCCCTCTGCATTCGCCGCTCCATCACCGTCGGCGCCATGGCAGGCTATATGACCGGGATCGGTGCCGCCCTGGGCGATGCCGTGTTCGGTGCCGTCGCGGCGTTCGGCCTGTCGTTCGTTCAGACGTTCGTCGCCGAACACGAAGCGTGGCTGCTCGGCCTCGGCGGCATCGTTCTGGTGATCATGGGATGGACGACGATGCGACACCGGCCGCGCAATGTCGGCGATCCCGTGGCCGACGACCGTGAGCATCGGCTCTCGACGCATTTCCATTATGCGACGTCGAGCTTCTTCATCACCGTGTTCAATCCGCTGACGGTGATGGCCTTCGGCGCGGCTTTCGCCGGCCGCAATCTCGCCGGCGTCGGCGGCAGCCTGCCCGACGCGTCGCTGCTGGTCGCCGCCGTGTTCTGCGGCGCGCTCGCCTGGTGGACGATCATCTGCACGGCATCGGTGGCGCTTCGGGCGCGCTTCACCGGCACCGGCATGCTGTGGCTCAACCGCTGCTCAGGCGCGGTGATCCTGGGCTTCGGCGTCGCCGCCCTGATTTCGCTGCTGCCGCTGCCGTGGAAGCAGATCGGCCGGACGCTCGGCATCTGACGCCGAGCTATTGGATCGGCGGTCGCGAAATCGCCCCTCCCGCGACTGCGGAAGGGGCGACGCGCATCAGATCCGCTCGATGATGATCGCCGGCGCCATGCCGCCTGCGGCGCACATGGTGACCAGACCGAACTGCTTGTTCTGCCGCTCAAGCTCGTCGAGCACGGTGCCGATCAGGATGGCGCCGGTCGCCCCGATGGGATGGCCGAGCGCGATCGAGCCGCCGTTGACGTTGACCTTGTCGCGATCGAGATCGAGATCGCGTACGAACTTCTCCGAGACGACGGCGAAGGCCTCGTTGATCTCCCAGAGATCGATGTCGGACTTCTTCAGGCCGGCCTTTTCCAGGACCTTTTTGGCGGCCGGCACCGGCGCGTTGAGCATCAGCTCGGGGCTGTCGCCCATGTTCGCCATGGCGACGACGCGGGCGCGCGGCTTGAGACCGTGGGCCTTGGCGTAGTCGGGTGACGCGAGCAGGACGGCCGCCGAGCCGTCGACGACGCCGGAGGAGTTACCGGCGTGATGGACATGCTCGATCTTGAGGTCGGGATAGGCCTGCAGGATGAGCGAACGGTAGGTCATGCCCTTGTCGTCGAGCGGGGCATCGGCCATGGCCGCAAAGGCGGCCTTCAGGTTCGCCAGCCCCTCGCGCGTCGTCTGCGGACGCGGATATTCCTCGCGGTCCAAGGCAAGCGTGCCATCTTCCTTGTAGACGGGGATCAGGGACTTGTTGAAGCGGCCCTCGGCGATGGCGACGGCGGCGCGCTGCTGGCTGATGTAGCCCGCCTCGTCCAGCGCCTGGCGCGGGATCTTCTCGAGCGTGGCGATGGCGTCGGCGCAGACGCCCTGATGTGTCTGCGGATGATGCAGGCGCAGGCGCAGATTGCCGTTGTCCATGACCGGCGGGCCGCTGCCGCGGCTACGGTCCATCGACATCATTTCCGTACCGCCGGCGACCACCAGGTCTTCCATGCCCGACTTGATGCAGGCGGCGGCGAGGCTCACCGCACTGATGCCCGAACCGCAGAAGCGGTCGATCGTGATGCCGCTCGCCTTGACGTCGTAGCCGGCATCCAGCGCCGACATGCGGCCGAGATCGCCGCTCTGCTTCGAGACCTGGGCGGCAGTCCCCCAGATCACGTCGCCGACTTCCTTGGTGTCGATCTTGTTGCGTTCGGCGAGCGCCTTGAGGACGGTCGCGCCGAGCTGCTGCGGATGAACCTCCCACAGCGCGCCCTTGCCGGCCTTGCCGACGCCGCGCGGCGTGCGGCAGGCGTCGATGATCCATGCTTCGGTCATTGCTTTCTCCTTCCTCGGGTCTCAGCTCAGCGCGGCGCCATACGAATGGCGCCGTCGATGCGGACGTCTTCGCCGTTGAAGTAGCCGCAAGTGATCATCGTGTGGGCGACCTGCGCGTATTCCTCCGGGCGTCCAAGGCGCTTGGGGAACGGCACCGAGGCGGCCAGGGCAGCCTTGACGTTCTCCGGCGCGCGCGCGAGCAGCGGCGTGTCGAAGATGCCGGGCAGGATGGTATTGCAGCGGATGCCCTCGTTCGAGAGGTCGCGCGCCACGACGAGCGTGATTCCGACGACGCCGGCCTTCGAGGCGGTATACGCCACCTGGCCGATCTGACCGTCCTCGGCCGCGACCGACGCGGTGTTGAGGATCACGCCGCGATCGCCGTCGGACTGCGGCGCGAGCGTCAACATGCCCGCCGCCGACTTGGTGATGCAGCGGAACGTGCCGATGAGATTGACGTTGATGATGCGCTCGAAGTTCTCGAGCGGATACTCCTTCGGCTTGCCGGTCGTCCGGTCGAGCGAGGCTGTCTTCTGGGCACCGCCGCCGACGCCGGCGCAGTTCACCAGAATGCGCTCCTGCCCGTGGGCCGCCCGCGCCTTCGCGAACCCGGCCTCGACCTCTTCGGTCGAGGTCACGTTGACCTTGCAGAAGACGCCGCCGATTTCCTTGGCCAGCTTCTCGCCCTGTTCTTCGTTGAGGTCGAAGATCGCGACCTTCACGCCGTGCGAGGCGAGCATGCGCGAGGTGGCCGCGCCGAGGCCGGAAGCGCCGCCCGTGACGACCGCCGATACTGTCTTGTCGAGTTGCATTGTGGTCACTCTCAAATGATCGCCCCGTAACGGGGTCCAACCAAGACTGTTAGAGCATCGCCCTCATCGCCACCAGCTTGGTTGCCCGCTCCAGCCAGCGCAGAGCGAACCACAATTTTCGATCAGCGATTTCCAGCCCAAGACGCCGCAGCACCTCGCGCCCAAGACCTCAAGCCAGCGTGCAGCTTTCCTCGAAGGTGAAGCGCGGGCTGCGGGCAAAGAGCTTCGCCGGATCGCCGTAGCCGATGTTGCACAAGAAGTTCGACTTCACCTTGCCGTCGGGAAAGAAGGCCTGGTCGACCTTGGCATTGTCGAAGCCGCTCATGGCCCCGCAATCGAGGCCGAGCGCGCGTGCGGCGACGATCAGATAGGCGCCCTGCAGGCTGCCGTTGCGGAACGCCGTCGGTTCGGCCGACGGCTTGCCCTTGAACCAGGTGATCGCCGTCTGGTCGTGCGGGAACATTCGCGGCAGATGCTCGTAGAATTCGGGATCGTAAGCCACGATCGCCGTCACCGGCGCCGCCATGGTTTTCTCCGTATTGCCGGCGCTGAGAGCGGGCCGGAGCTTCTCCTTACCTTCCTTGGTGCGCACGAAGACGATTCGCGCCGGCTGGCAGTTGGCCGATGTCGGACCCCATTTCATGAGGTCGTAGATGGCGCGAAGTTGATCGTCCGTTACCGGCTTTGGCAGCCAGCCATTGTGAGTGCGGGCCGAGCGGAAAATACTGTCCAGCGCCTTGTCGTCGAGCATCGAATTCCTCTTTGAAGTTGATGAACCCTAACCAAGCCCACCGTGTCGGTCGAGGCACGCAGCTGTGATCGGGTTACGAGGTCGCAACCCCTTCCCGCTACGCGGATTGTGCTAGGTTCGTCGCCAGCCGCACACAGGGTTTTAGTCGATGCTGCTCGTTCCGCTCGATCCTGCGAAGTTCAAGGATGCGTTCACCACCGCCAAGGGCGAGCAGCGCGCCCATGTTGTGCTGAAGGCGCTCGACACGCTGTGGTTCAACACCGGCACGCTCTGCAATCTTACGTGCCGCAACTGCTATATCGAATCCTCGCCGCGCAACGACCGGCTGGTCTATCTGACGGCCGCCGAAGTCGGCGACTACCTCGACGAGATCGAACGCGACGGCCACGCCACCCGCCTGATCGGCTTCACCGGCGGCGAGCCTTTCATGAATCCCGAACTGCCGGCGATGCTCGACGACGTGCTGTCGCGCGGGCTCAAGGCGATGGTGCTGACCAACGCCATGAAGCCCATGCACAAGATGAAGCCGGCGTTGCTCGCCTTGCTGCAGAAGCACGGTCGCAACCTCACTATTCGTGTCTCGGTCGATCACCATGGCCGCGAACTGCACGAAGAGGAGCGCGGCGCAGGAAGCTGGAAGCCGACCCTCGACGGGCTGAAATGGCTCTGCGACTCGGGCTTCGACGTCCATGTTGCGGGGCGACATTTCTCGACGGAGACCGAAGAGGAAGTACGCGCCGGCTATGGCCGGTTGTTCGACGGGCTCGGCCTGTCCATCGACGCGTGGGATCCCGGAACGCTCGTGCTGTTCCCCGAGATGGACCCCACGGTGGACGTGCCGGAGATCACGACGGCCTGCTGGGGCATCCTGAAGAAGTCACCCGACAGCGTGATGTGCGCCTCCTCCCGCATGATCGTGAAGCGCAAGGGCGCAGCGCGGCCGGCCGTCGTCGCCTGCACGCTCCTGCCCTACGATCCGCAGTTCGAACTGGGCGGGACCCTGGCCGACAGTATTGGCGCGGTGCCGCTCAATCATCCGCATTGTGCAAAGTTCTGCGTCCTGGGCGGTGCCGCCTGCAGCCAGTAGCGACGGACCTCGACGTCGTCATCCCGACTTTGAATGCGGGCAGCACCCTGGCCCGCACGCTCGATGCACTTCGCGACAGCGACCTCGGTCTGCGGATCACGGTCTGCGATGGCGGATCGACCGACGATACCGTCGCCATTGCGCAACAGGCCGGCGCCACGGTCGTGACGGTGAGTACGGCCGGCCGCGGCCCACAGCTCGCGGCCGGCGCGACCGATGGCAGCGCGCCGTGGATTCTCTTCCTGCATGCCGACACGGTGCTCGGAACGGGCTGGAATGCCGTCGTCCGCAGCTTCACGTCCCGCAAGACGAATGCCGGAAGGGCCGGTTACTTCCGCCTGCGCTTCGACACGTCAGATCCCCGCGCGCGCCGCGTCGAAAGGCTCGCCACCCTGCGATGTCGCCTGCTCGGCCTCCCCTATGGCGATCAGGGGCTGCTGATCTCGCGCGCGCTCTACGAATATCTCGACGGGTTCAAGCCCCTGCCTCTGATGGAGGATGTCGAGTTCGTGCGCCGCATCGGCGCCAGGAACCTGGTCGCACTCGACGCCGAGGCCGTTACGTCGGCGGTGCGCTACGAGCGCGACGGCTGGCTCAGGCGCCCGTTGCGAAATCTCGGCTGCCTTAGCCTCTACTTTCTCGGCATGTCGCCGCGCACCCTGCAGCGGCTCTACGGACGATGACCCGCCATCTCGTGATCTTCGCCCGCGCGCCGCAGGCTGGCCGCATCAAGCGACGGCTCGGCGCCGAGATCGGCATTCTGGAAGCGGCCCGCTTCTACAGGTCGTTGCTGGCCCGGCAGATCGCTCGACTGGTCCGGGATCGTCGCTGGACAGTCTGGCTGTTCGTCACGCCGGACAATGCGCTCGATCATGTTGTCTGGCGCCGCCTCGTGCCGACAGTACACCGCCGGCCGCAGCGGCAGGGCGACCTCGGCCGGCGCATGAAGCTGCCCTTTCTGTCGTTGCCGCCGGGGCCGGTCGTCCTGGTCGGCAGCGATATTCCGCATTTGCGCGCGCATCACATCGCCCACGCCTTCGCTTTGCTAGGACAACACGACCTCGTCTTCGGTCCGGCACGCGACGGCGGTTTCTGGCTGATCGGCGCCAAGAGGACGAAACCGCTTCCGCAAACATTGTTCGCCGGCGTGCGCTGGTCGACATCGACCGCGCTGGCCGAGACGCTGGCCGGCTTGCCGAAGCATGTGACGACGGCCTTGGCGGACACGCTGGACGATGTCGACGACGCCGAGACGTACCGGCGGCTCTAGAAGCAGCTACCGGCTCTTGAGGGCGTGAAGCTCGGCGCGGACCGCGGCGAACACCGACGTCCAGTCCCCGGGCATGGACTGCCGGAACAGGCGGGTCGAGCGGTACCAGGGCGCGCTGTCGCCACCGAGCTGCCAGCGCCAGTCGGCCGCCGACGGCAGCAGCACCCAGGTCTTCATGCCCATCGCCGCGGCCAAATGCGCCACCGGCGCGTCGATCGAGATCAGCAAATCGAGCTGCGACAGCGCGGTCGCAGC
Organism: Reyranella massiliensis 521; assembly: GCF_000312425.1. GTDB lineage: Bacteria > Pseudomonadota > Alphaproteobacteria > Reyranellales > Reyranellaceae > Reyranella > Reyranella massiliensis. The sequence continues at coordinate 4,694,397 of NZ_HE997181.1, forward strand.
TTCGGCAAAGTCGAAGATGCCACGGCCGACATCGTGCACCAGGCCGCCGGCGCCGAACTGCTGGATATCCTTCTGGTGCACGCCACCCTGCAGGCTGAACACCAGAAGTTCGGGATCGCCGGCAAGCGGCAGGAAATGCGAGAACGGCACCGAGCGCTGTCGATCCTGCGCCTGGCCGGGCATTGCCGCCCAGTAGATGCCAACCCTGAGCTTCGCTTGCTCCAGCGTGCCGAGCTTGATGCGGCTGTCGTCCGGCGCGCGCAGATAGGCGGACTCGGCGGCGAGCGCGATGAAGTCCGTACCGCAAAGATGCGGCAGCGACACCATCGACGCATGCAGATCAAATTCGGGCAGCCCTTCACCTTCGGCCACCACCTCGTCGACATAGTCGACGGCGCACAGCAGCTCCTTGAGAAGCGCCTGGCAGAGCACGATCACCGTCGCCCCGCGGCGCTTTAATTCGCGCGCGAAACGCACGAACAGCAGCGCGTCGCTCAAGCCCTGCTCGGGATAGAGCAGGATGCGTTTGCCTTCAATCGGTCCGCCGTCCCAGGCGGGTTGCCCGAATTCCGGCGCCGGCGTTTCCGGCAGACGCTTGCGGGCTTCGTAAGCCGCGAAGCCCGACGCCAGCTCGCCACGCATCAACAGCGCGATCGCGAGTTCGACGCGGGCGCGACGGTTGTCGGGGGTGAGCGTCAGGGCGCGACTGAAGCAGCCGACGGCTTCGTCGAGACGACCGAGATCGCGCAGGCAGAGCGCCAGATTGAAGAAGCCCTCGGCATAGTCGCGATTGAGCGCGATCGACTGGAAGTGATGCTTCACCGCTTCGTCGGGCCGATTGGCGGCACGCAGCGCATTGCCGAGATTGGAATGCAGCGCAGGGTTCTGCGGATCGGCCGCCAGCGACAGGCGATGATGCGCGACCGACGCTTCGAGCTTGCCGGCCAGCCGCAGCGCCACGCCGAGATTGTTGTGCAGCTCGGCGTGATAGGGCCGCACGGCAAGCAGCCGGAGATAAGAAGAGATCGCCTCGTCGAGACGGCCGGCACGATGCGCCTGCGAGGCCAGCCGGAGCTGCTGCACAAAGCTGTCAGCATCGCTGCCGAACAAAGGCGTCGGCGCGTCGGTGGCCGTGGACTCCGGCCTCGTGGGATGCAGCGTCGGCGTGTCGTTCACGGCACTCGCTCGTACGGGAGCAGTGTATCCTACATCAGCCCGTCATCTTAAACATCTGCGGGCGCATAGAAAAACGGCGCGGTCCCGAAGGTTCCGCGCCGTTTCAATGTCCGGAAAAGCGGACGATCGCAGCTAGATATAGCCTTTGATCAGCTCTTCTGCGATCTGGATCGCATTCAGCGCCGCGCCCTTGCGCAGATTGTCGCTGACCACCCACATCGACAGGCCGTTGTCGACCGTGGGATCGACGCGCACGCGGCTGACGAAGACGCCGTCCTGTCCGGTGATCTCCTTCGGCGTCACATAGCCGCCGGGCTCGCGCCGGTCGACGACGAGCACGCCGGGCGCGGCCGCAAGCAGGCGCCGCGCCTCGACCTCGTCGAGCGGCTTGTCGAGCTCGACGTTGATCGCCTCGGCATGGCCGATGAAGGTCGGCACGCGCACGCAGGTCGCGTGGACCTTGATCTTGGGGTCGAGGATCTTCTTGGTCTCGGCCACCATCTTCCACTCTTCCTTGGTCGAACCGTCTTCCATGAAGACGTCGATCTGGGGAATGACGTTGAAGGCGATGTTCTTCGTGAACTTCACCGGGTCGAGCGTCTGGTTGACGAAGAAGCTCTTGGTCTGGCTGACCAGCTCGTCCATCGCTTCCTTGCCGGCGCCAGACGTCGACTGATAGGTCGACACGACGACGCGCTTGATGCCGGCCGCTTCGTGGATCGGCTTCAACGCCACGACCATCTGGATGGTCGAGCAGTTCGGGTTGGCGATGATGCCGCGGCCCTTGTAGCCGGCGATCGCCTGCGCGTTGACCTCGGGCACGACCAGCGGCACGTCGGGATCCATGCGCCAGAAGGACGTGTTGTCGATCACCACGGCGCCGGCCTTGGCCGCGCGCGGGCTGTGCTCGGCCGACACCTTGGCGCCCGGCGAGCTCAACACGATGTCGATGCCCTTGAAGTCGAATTTCGCGAGGTCCTGGACTTTCAGGATCGATTTGTCGCCGAACGAGGCCTGCGCGCCGACCGAACGGGCGGACGCCAACGCAACAACGTCATCGGCCGGGAAGTTTCTCTCGGCCAGGATCTGCAACATTTCGCGACCGACATTTCCGGTCGCGCCGACGACGGCGACTCTGTAGCCCATGACTATATGCGCCTTGTGTGCGCGCTCCTCTGATTGACGGACAGAGGGAGATACGCGCCGGGTCCCCCTTTTGCAAGGAAACCGCCGGAAACAGCGGATTGTTGCGGCATCTGGCCGATCTACGAAACCCCGCCGACACACGGTCTTGACGGCAACCGAGGCCCCGCCCCCATATCGGCGCGAAAGGGAGATTCAATGACCGAGACAGGCCTGCCGCTCGCAGGATTGCGCGTCCTGGATATCAGCTCGTTCATCGCCGCCCCCGCGGCCGCTGTAGTGCTGGGCGACTGGGGCGCCGACGTGATCAAGATCGAGGGGCCCGACGGCGACGCCAACCGCAAGATCATGCACGACTCGGCCAACTACCCGAAGGCCGAGGTCAACTATCCCTGGCACATGGATTCGCGCAACAAGCGCTCCCTGACGCTCGATCTCAAGCAACCGGCCGCGCGTGCCGCACTCGACCGGCTGATCGCCGTCTCCGACATCGTCATCTGCAACTTCCCGCCGCCGGTGCGCGACAAGCTCCGGCTCACCTACGAGGACATGAAGAAGGTCAACCCGAAGCTGATCTATGCGTCGCTGACCGGCTATGGCGAGACCGGCCCCGACCGCGACCGGCCGGGCTTCGACGTCACCGCCTACTTCGCCCGCTCCGGCCTGCTCGATGCGCAACGCTACGAAGGCGGCCCCCCGGGCGTGCCCGTGCCGGCGCAGGGCGACCGCGCGACAGCGATGACCTTGGTCTCCTCGATCCTGCTGGCGCTGGTCCACCGCATGAAGACCGGCGAAGGCTCGTGGGTCGGCACCTCGCTGCTGGGCAATGGCTTGTGGTCGTGCGGCGTAATCGCCCAGGCCGCGCTGGTCGGGGCTTTCCTGCCGCCGCGGCCGCCACCGGAACGTCCGCGCACGGCGCTGGGCAACATCTACCGCACCCAGGACGATCGCTGGATCCAGCTCACCATCGTGCGCGAAGACAAGCTCTGGGCGCCGCTCTGCCGTGCATTGGGCAGGCCGGAGCTGCTCGACGATCCACGCTTCGTCGAGATCGGCGAGCGGCGGCAACGTTCGGCCGAACTCGCGGCGATTTTCAGCGAAACCTTCGCCACGCAGCCCTACGAACACTGGCGCAAGGCGCTGGCGGCGCACGAGATCACCTTCGGCGTCATCAGCCGGCCGCAGGACGTTCCCGACGACGAGCAGGCCGTCCATGCCGGCGCCGTGGTCGAAACGGCGATCCCGGAAATGCCGCGCACGCTGGCCAACCCGATCCGCGTGAGCTTCGCCGAACAGCGCATCGCCCATCCCGCCCCGACACTCGGCCAGCACACCGACGAAATTTTGGGCGAGGTCGGCCTCACGACGGACGAGATAGCCGGTCTGCGCTCGACGGGTGCAGTGAAATGAGTGAAGCCCTGAGCAACGAGGAGCCTTTGCCGCTCGCCGGCCTGCGCGTCCTCGACATCAGTTCGTTCATCGCCGCGCCCGCCGCAGCCGTTGCGCTGGCCGATTTCGGCGCCGACGTCATCAAGATCGAGCCGCCCGTCGAGGGCGACCCGCACCGCAACAGCTTCCGCAACGCGAGCTACCCGCAAAGCGATCCGCCAGACGACCGGAATTTCCCCTGGCAGCTCGACGGCCGCCACAAGCGCTCGATCGCGCTCGATCTCAAGAACGCGGATGCCCGCACGATCCTCGACCGCCTGCTGCAGAAGGCCGATGTGCTGATCGTCAACTTTCCGCCACCGGCGCGCGAACGGCTGCGACTGCGCTGGGAAGACATCGAACCGATCAACCCGCGTCTCGTCTATTGTTCGCTGACGGGCTACGGCGAAAGCGGCCCCGACCGCGACCGGCCCGGCTTCGACATTACCGCCTATTTCGGTCGCTCCGGCATCCTCGATTCGGCGCGTTACGAAGACGGTCCGCCCGGCCTGTCGCTGCCCGCCCAGGGCGATCGGGCGACGGCGATGACCCTGGTAGCCGCGATCCTGCTGGGGCTGCGTCGTCGCGACCAGACCGGCAAGGGTGGCTGGGTCGGCACGTCGCTCTATGCCAACGGCGTGTGGGCCAACGGCACCTCCGCTGCCGGCGCGGTGATCGGCGCCAGGCTGCCGCCGCGCCATCCCCCCGACAAGCCACGCAATGCCCTGACCAATCTCTACCGCACCAAGGACGATCGCTGGCTGCAGCTCCTCATGGTGCGCGACGACCGTCTCTGGGAGAAATTCTGCACTGTCATCGAGCGGCCGGATCTGCTGGCCGACCCGCGCTACGCCGGACGTCCCGAGCGCCGCGCCCATGCCCTGGAGCTGGGGGCCGAGCTGGTTCCGATCTTCGCCGCCCGGACCTACGCCGAATGGGAACAGGCACTGGCCGGCACCGGCATTCCGTTTGGCGTCATCGGACGACTGGTCGACGTGATCGACGATGAGCAGGCCGAGCATGCCGGCATCTTCGCCGACACGACCAATCCCGAGATCCCGCGCACGGTGAACAATCCGATCCGTCTGGGCTTTGCGAAGCCGCGGCCGGCCGGCCCGCCGCCCGCGGTGGGCCAGCACAACGACGAGATCCTGCACGAAACAGGATTCAGCGAGGCCGAGATCGCGGCCTTCAAAAAGGCGGGCGCCCTGGGCTAGGACTTTGCGCTAGACTGGGCCCATGGCTGCGCGCTTCCAGACCTATGCCGAGTTCTGGCCGTTCTACCTTCGGGAACACGCCAAGCCGGCGACGCGCGTCGTGCATTATTTCGGCACCATCCTCTCGGCGGCCGTCCTGATCTGGGCGACCGCCAGCCAGAATTGGTGGTGGCTGATCGCGGTTCCATTGCTGGGCTACGGCCCGGCCTGGTTCGGTCACTTCTTCATCGAGAAGAACAAGCCCGCGACCTTCCAGGCACCGTTCTGGTCGCTGATCAGCGACTATCGCATGTGCGGCCTATTCCTGACCGGCCGGCTGGGTGATGAGCTGATGAAGTATCAGATTCGCGGCTGATTGCTGCCCCCGATTGGCCTCGCCCGAGGCCCTTGCGCCGATGGGGAGCCGAGGCCACATTGCGCTCAATACAAATTCCCCCGTCCGAGGACCTATGGAAACGATGCTGAAGGGCGCCGCGCCGCAGGCTGCCCCCGCCGATCTCATCAAGGACAGCGACCAGACCAAGTTCGCCAAGGACGTGCTCGAAGCCTCGCGCACAGTTCCGGTCATCGTCGACTTCTGGGCGCCGTGGTGCGGGCCGTGCAAGACGCTGCAGCCGATCATCGAAAAGGTGGTCAAGGAAGCCAAAGGCGCGGTGAAGCTGGTCAAGATCGACATCGACAAGAACCAGATGCTGGCCCAGCAGCTCCGCATCCAGTCGATCCCGGCAGTCTATGCCTTCTTCGGTGGCCGCCCGGTCGATGGCTTCATGGGCGCCGTGCCGGAAAGCCAGGTGAAGCAATTCGTCGATCGCCTCGTGCAGGCTGCCGGCGGTGCGCCGGGCGCCGATGGCAACGCCAACGAAATTGCCGAGCTGCTCGAACACGCTAAAGCCGCCGTCGCGCAGAACGACATGGAAACCGCGGCGCAGATCTACAGCGAGATCCTGGGCGTGGAGCCCACCAACGTGGTCGCGCTGGCCGGTCTTGCCCGTTACCAGGTCTCGCTCGGCGATCTCGAGCAGGCAAAGGAACTGCTCAACCAGATTCCCGCCAAGGAACGTACCGGTGCCGACGTCGTGGCCGTGCAGGCCGCCATCGATCTTGCGGAGAAGGCCAAGGAAGCGGGCCCCATCGGCGAGCTCAAGGCCAAGGCTGACGCCAACCCCAAGGATTTCCAGACCCGGCTCGATCTCGCCATGGCCTACTGGGCCGGCAACCAGAAGCAGGAAGCGGTCGACGAGCTGCTTGCGATGATCAAGGCCGACCGCAACTGGAACGAAGCCGCCGCGCGCCAGCAGCTGCTGAAGTTCTTCGAGGCGCTGGGCTTCACCGACCCGATTTCCGTCGACGGCCGCAAGCGGCTTTCGACCATCCTGTTCTCCTGAGGGACGAACGGAGTCGATGAGCGACAACGCGCCGGTACGTAACCCTTTCGATCCGACCTTCGAGCAGCTGCCCGAGACGCTGCCGATCTTCCCGCTGTCGGGCGTGCTGTTGCTGCCCGGCGGCCGGCTACCGCTCAACGTCTTCGAGCCGCGCTATCTCGCGATGGTCTTCGATGCGCTGGCAGGCCACCGCATGATCGGCATGGTGCAGCCCCAGCAACCCGGCGGTTTCGCCGGCGACGGGCTGCCGACCGACAATGGCGCACCCAAGGTGCACAAGGTGGGCTGCGCCGGCCGCATCGTCAGTTTCAACGAAACCGAGGACGGCCGGCTGCTGCTGGCGCTGGCCGGCATCTGCCGTTTCGAGATCGTGCGCGAGCTCGAGCCCGCTCACGGCGGTTATCGCCGGGTCTCGTCGGTCTTCTCGCCCTATCGCGCCGATCTCGACCATGCCGACGAGCTGGTCGAGCTGGATCGCGAGCGCCTGATGGCGGCTCTCGCCGCCTTCTTCCGCTCGCGCAACCTCTCCACGGACTGGGATGCGGTCAAACAGGCCGCCGATGCCAATCTGGTGACGTCGCTGTCGATGGTGCTACCGTTCGGCCCGGCCGAGAAGCAGGCGCTGCTCGAAGCCGCCGACAGTTCGGCACGCGCCAAGCTGTTGCTCGCCTTCCTGGAAATGAACGCGTTCGGCGAGCCGTCCGACACGCCGCCACGCCGGACCAATTGAAAGCGGCATGCCCCCGGGCATGCTATAAAGGCCGCCATAGAGACCAAGGAAAGCAGCGCACGATGAGCCCTCCATCGGACGAACCTGCAGCCCCGCGCCGCGGCGGCGTGGACCCCAAGCTGCTGGAGATTCTCGTTTGTCCCGCGACCCACGGACCGCTGGAGTACGACGCGGCGGCCGGCGAGCTGATCAGCCGCAAGGCAGGTCTCGCCTATCCGATCCGCGACGGCATTCCCATCATGCTGGTGAGCGAAGCCCGCCAGATTCGCGACGTGCCGTGAGCGCCCGACCATGACAGCCGACCATTTTCCCAAGGCCGTGCCCGATGGCGGCAGCTACGAGTCGACAACAGCGCCCTGGCCGGTCGAGCTGCGCGTCTTCAAGGAAGAAGGGCGGCTCGAAATCGATTTTTCGGATGGCCATGCCTGCGCGCTGACGGCCGAGTATCTGCGCGTCGAAAGCCCGTCGGCGGAAGTGCAGGGCCACGGTCCCAGCCAGAAGAAGATCGTGTCCGGTCGTCGTCACGTGAAGATCGCGGCCGTCGAAGCGGTCGGCCACTACGCCATTCGCATCGTCTTCGACGACAAGCACGACAGCGGCATCTACAGCTGGGCCTACTTGCGCGAACTCAGCGAAACCCATGCCGAACGCTGGGCCGCCTATCAGGCCGCCCTGCTCCAGCGCGGCCTCAGCCGAGATCCTTGATTACATGAAGATCATCATCGCCGGCGCCGGGATCGGTGGTCTGACGGCAGCGATGTGCCTGCATCGCGCCGGTTTCGACGTCCATGTCTTCGAGGCCGTGAACGAGATGCGGCCGCTCGGCGTCGGCATCAACATCCAGGCGGGCGCCGTGCGCATTCTCTCGGGCCTTGGCCTGGAGCCCGCGTTGGCGGCCACGGCCATCGAGACGCGCGAGCTGCGCTATGCCAACCGCCATGGTCAGACGATCTGGGCCGATCCACGCGGGCGGCATGCTGGACTGCCGTGGCCGCAATTCTCGATCCATCGCGGCGAGTTGCAGATGATCCTGTTTCGCGCCGCGCAGGAGATGCTGGGCGCGGATCGCATCAAGTTCGGCCGGCGCATCGCTGACTTCGCGCAAGAGCAGGCAAAAGTGACGGCGCGTTTTGCCGACCGCGACGGCCGAATCGTCGAGGAAATGACCGCCGACCTTCTCGTCGCCGCCGACGGCATCCATTCGGCGGTGCGGGCACGTTTCTATCCGAACGAGGGGCCGCCCAAGTGGCAGGGTATCCTGATGTGGCGCGGCGTCACCGTGGGCAAACCCTATCTCGGCGGCGCGACGATGGTGCAGGCCGGCCATCACACGCAGAAGTTCGTCTGCTATCCGATCAGTCGCGCGCATGCCGAACGCGGCGAAGCGCTGATCAACTGGATCTGCGACCTGCACATGGGCGATGGCGCCTTGCCGTCGCGCGAGGACTGGAACAAGCCCGGCAAGCTCGAGGATTTCCTGCCGCGCTTCGCCGACTGGAAGTTCGACTGGCTCGACGTGCCGGAAGTGATCCGCACCGCGCACACGATCCTGGAATTCCCGATGGTCGATCGCGATCCGCTGCCGCGCTGGAGCCAGGGCCGCATTACGCTGCTGGGCGACGCGGCACATCCGATGTACCCCATCGGATCGAACGGCGCGTCGCAGGCGATCCTCGACGGCGAGGCGATCACGCAGGAACTCAGCGTCGGCGACGATCCCGAAGCGGCGCTGAAGCGCTACGAAGAACGGCGACTGCCGCCGACCGCGCGCATCGTCGAGAGCAATCGTCGCAAGGGCATCGATGTGATGCTCGACATCGTCGAGCAGCGCGCGCCGCAGGGCTTCACCAATCTCGAAAGCGTGCTGCCGTCGGACGAACTCGAAAAGATCGTCGGCGACTACAAGAAGCTCGTCGCCCAGGACCGCGAGACCTTGCTCAAGCTGGCCGGGCGTCCGGCGTGACGGCCACAAAATGAAACCGGCCCCTTTCGGGACCGGCCGCGGTGGCGGTTTAAACCGGCCATCACATCGCCGGCCACCACCGATTGAGACTATGGCACTCGACGATGACAGGATTGTGGCACCTGTGACGAATCCGTACAGCCCGGCGTACGGCACTGACCGATGAGCCTCGCCCGCGCCATCGCGACGGTCGGCGGCTTCACGCTGCTCAGCCGTCTCGTCGGTTTCGTGCGCGATATCGTGCTGTCGGCCGTGCTGGGCTCGGGCGCGGTGGCTGACGCCTTCTTCGTTGCCTTCAAGCTGCCGAACTTCTTTCGCCGCCTGTTTGCCGAAGGTGCCTTCTCGGCAGCCTTCGTGCCTCTGTTCGCGCGCGAACTGCAGGGCAAGGGACGCGAGGAAGCGTTGACCTTCGCGCGTCAGGCGCAGGCCGCGCTGCTCCTCGTCCTGATTCCCTTCACGCTGTTGCTGATTCCAAGCATGCCATGGGTCATGTCGCTGCTGGCGCCCGGCATGCGCGACGATCCGGTTTCCTTCGCGCTGGCCGTCGAGTTCGGCCGCATCACCTTTCCCTATCTTCTCTTCATCTCGCTGGCGTCGCTCTACGGCGGCGTGCTGAACAGCATCGACCGCTTCGCCCATGTCGCGGCCACGCCAATCCTTCTTAATCTCGCGCTGATCGGCGCGGTGCTGGGGCTGACGCCGCTGCTGCCCAACTCCGGCTATGCCGCCTCGATTGGCGTGGCGATCGCGGGGCTCCTGCAATGGCTGTGGCTGCTGATCGCCTGCCATCGCGACGGCGTCAGCATGAAGCTGGTGCGGCCGCGCTGGACCGAACGGGTGGCGCGGCTGGTGAAGCTCGCGACCCCGGTGGCCATCGGCGGCGGCGTCCAGCAGATCAGCGTCATGCTCGATGTCGTCTGGGCGTCGCTGCTGCCCGTCGGCACGATCTCCGCGCTCTACTACGCCGACCGCATCGCGCAGCTTCCGCTGGGCGTGGTCGGCATCGCCGTCGGCACCGCCTTGCTGCCGCTGCTGGCGCGCGAACTGCGGGCCGGCAACGCCCAGGCAGCGATGGCCAACCAGAATCGCGCCATCGAATTCGGCCTGCTGTTCAGCCTGCCGGCCGCCGTTGCCCTATGGCTGCTGGCCGATCCGATCATTCGCACCCTGTTCGAGCGCGGCCGCTTCGGCTCCGAAGATACCTGGCGCACTGCAGGCGCGCTGGCGGCCTTCGCGGTCGGCCTGCCGGCCTTCGTGCTGGTGAAGGCGCTGACGCCCGGCTTCTTCGCCCGCGAGGACACGCGCACGCCGCTCTATGTCGCGATCGCCGCGATCACCACCAACATCGCACTGAACCTGTTCTTCCTGTTTGCCACGACACTCGCCCATGTCGGCATTGCACTCGCCTCCTCGCTCTCGGGATGGCTGAACGCCGCGTTGCTGGCGGCCGTGCTGCTGAAACGCCATCACTGGGTGCCGGACACGCGCCTGGTCTCGCGCGCCGTTCGTGTGGTCGGCGCGACGCTCGGCATGGCTGCGGCGCTGTCGGGAATGATGATCTGGCTGGCCGCCCCGCTCGCGCGCCCCGACATTTCGGGCGGCGTAGCACTCGCCGCCACCTGCGCTGCGGGTGTCGCGGCCTATGCCTTGCTGGGCATCGTGCTGGGAATCGTGCGGATGTCGGAGCTGCGTTACGCCTTGCGCCGACAGCCCGGCCTCAAGTCAGCCGACCCAGGCGAACCACAGTGACACCGGGCCTGAGCGGCCGGCTCGACGAGGGCATCACCAGCACGCAATCGTCGTAAGGCGTCGTCACCGGCTCGCCATCGTCGTGGCCCAGCACGGTGCCGGCCTTGGCGATCAGTTCCTGGCCTTCGAAGACGCGGACCGGCTCGAAGTTGCCGCGCCGGGTCGCGATGGCGTGCGTCACTTCGACGACACGCTGCCGGGCGGGCGTCGGTTGGCGCCAGTCGGCGGGCAGGTCGTTTGCGTCGACGGCTCCGGTCTCGACCAGGAACCGCGCCGCCACATCCTTGGCGACGACGACCGACGAGGCGCGCCAGTGCTGGCCGGTCTCGATCAGCAAGGCGTTCTTCGGACTCTTGGGATCGCCGAAGCCGCCATAGTCGCGCATGCGCATGCCGGCGGCATGTCCTGCATCGCGCACGATGTCGACCGGCGTGCCGATCTTCCTGGCGAAAGCCACGCCCTTGTCGAGCGGGCCCGAGAGCATCAGCGGCACGCAATCGTCGTGCATGGAGTGCAGGTCGAGCAGCATGTCGGCGCGTTCGACGAACGGCCTCACGACCTGCGCCCGCTTCGTCTCGACCGTCGTCGCCGGCTGGTCGAGGCGACCCCACACCCGATTGAAATCCTCGTCGACCAGCCTGGACTTGAACGGCGCCTCGGGATCGAACGCGTGATAGGCGTCGATATTGTTGAACGACAGGATCAACGTACCCTGGCGCGGCTTCACCCCTGCCGCGAGCAGCGCATCGACCACGATCGCGCCCGATACTTCGTTGCCGTGCGTCAGCGACGCCACCATGACGGTCGGCCCCGGCTTGCCGCTCTCGAGGACATGGACATAGGGCGCGGCGCCCTTCTCCCAGCGGCGAAGTTCGGGAAAGGCGTACTCGATCGGCGGCAACTCGGACATCGGCGTCAGACCATCCCTAGGAACACGTCGTTCCTTCGCATGCTACCTTGCGTCGAACAAGGAGAAGCAGATGGCGCGTACGCGGTTCCGGTGGTTCATCGTCTTCCTGCTGTTTGCGATCACCGTCGTGAACTACATCGACCGCGCCGCCATCGCCTATGCAATCCCGATGATCCAGCGCGATCTCGGCCTGTCGCCAGCGGCCACCGGCGCCGTACTGGGCGCCTTCGGCCTGGGCTATGCCGTGACCACCCTGCTGGGCGGCTTCGCCGTGGACCGCTACGGCGCGCGGGCGGTGCTCACGATCGCCGCGATCCTGTGGAGCCTGTCGATCGGCATGACCGGGCTCGCGACCAGCGTCGCCATCCTCTACACCGCGCGCGTACTGCTCGGCATATCGGAGGGGCCCAACTTTCCCGCCCTCACCGGCGCTGTCAGCCACTGGCTGTCGCCGCACGAGCGGGCAACGGCATTGAGCAATGCGCTGCTGGCGGTGCCGCTGGCGCTGGCCGTCGGCGGCCCCGTCGTCACGCAGCTCCTGGACTGGCTCGACTGGCGGCTCACCTTTCTCCTGCTGTTCGCGCTGTCCATCGCCTGGGTGCCGCTCTGGTATTTCTTCTTCCGTGACGATCCGGCCGACTCACGCTTCGTCGACAAGACCGAGCTCGCCCACATCCGCACGAGCGATCCCGGCGTCCCCGCCGCGCCGCATACGCCCCTGAAATCCTGGCCAAGCACTGCGGTGTTGAAGCTCATGTTCACCAACAAGACGCTGCTGGCCAACTACTGGGCCTTCTTCGTCTTTGGCTACTTCCTGTTCTTCTTCATGACCTGGCTGCCGAGTTACCTGGAAAAGAAGTATGGGCTGAATCTCGCGGCCGTCGGCCTCTTCTCCGTGCTGCCCTGGCTTTCCGCCGCCTTCCTGCTGTGGCTGTTCGGCCGCTGGTCCGACCATCTCCTGAAGACCACCGGGAGCCTACGCGTTTCACGTTCCTATCTCATCGCTGGCAGCCAGTTCGTGGCGGCCCTTGCGGTGATCCCTGTGGCACTCACCAGCGACCTCACCGTCGCCATCGCGGGCATCACGGTGGCGGTCGCCGCGTCGATGGGCGCCAACGCCGCCTACTATGCGGTGAATGTCGACATCGTGCCGCAGCGCGCGGCGACGGCGCTCGGCCTCATGGACTTCGGCTTCGCCGTCGCGGGCTTTCTTGCGCCCGCGATCACCGGCTGGGTGTTAGGCCTGCGCGGCTCCTTCGCCGATGGCTTCTTCCTGATGGCAGGCCTCGCTTTGTCATCCGTCCTGGTCGTGCTGCTGTTCCATCATCCCGACCGGGACCGGCAGAACGTGCCCCGGACGGCCTGAGCGATCAGCCGTCACGATACCAATTGGCGATATCCCAGGTGTTGTTGTCCCAGCCGCTCATTTCGGCGACGAGCTGGTTGTTCATCCCCACCGTTTGAGGCCGGGCCACGATGGGGATGACCACCACCTTGTTGATCACAAGCTCGTTCAGCTTGATCAGCATCGCCGCGCGCTTGATGGGATCGAGCTCGACCTGCGCGGCCTTGTGGATGTCGTCGTATTCCTGGTTCCGCCAGCGCGTGATGTTGCGGCCTTGCCACTTGTTCTCCTTGGTGGCCGCCTCCCACGAACAAAACTGGCGCAGGAACACCTCGGGATCGGGCGCGTTCATGCCGTTGCTGTACTCCTGAAGGTCGGCATAGAACTTCGTATAGGTGTCGGGATTGGCCACGTCGGAGGAGAAGAACACCGACGCCGTCACCGACTTCAACTCCATCTCGATGCCGGCCTTTTGCGCGGCCTGCTTCACGATCGCCTGTGTCTTCTGGCGCGGCTGGTTGATCGAGGTCTGGTAGACGAACTTCAGCCTCTTGCCGTCCTTGGCGCGGATGCCGTCGGGCCCGCGCGCCCAGCCCGCGTTGTCGAGAATGGCATTGGCCTTGCCGACATCGAACTCGAACTTGGTCGTCTTGGAGCGGAACCGCTCGGGGTTGTTGATGTAGTTCGGAGTCGCAATCCCGATGCGGCCATAGATGTGATCCTGGATCGACTTCTTGTCGATCAGCAAGGAAAGCGCCTGGCGCACCGCCGGATCGGACAAAAGCGGGTGCTTGGTCTTGAGGCTGGATCGCTCGCCGTCGACCTCGGTCCAGGGGTCGGTGTTGTTGAGCTGCATATGCTCGATGGCACCGCCGGGAGTCACCTGTACGCGACCCCGGCCCCCCTTCTCGAGACGGGTGAGGATCTCGTCCTCGACCTGCAGGTTCCAGGCGAAGTGATACTCGCCGGTCTGCAGCACCGCGCGTGCCGCCGAGACGGCATCGCCGCCGCCTTTCAGTTCGATTGCGTCGAAGTAGGGCCGGTTGGGCTCGTGATAGTTGGGATTGATCTCGCCGGTGATGAGATCGCCCGGCTTGAAATCCTTGAACAGGTAGGGGCCGGTGCCGACCGGCTTCAGGTTGGTCGGCGCGTCGCGCGACTTGGCGCCGATATAGTCGCTGAACAAGTGCTTGGGGATGATGCAACCCGCCCAGCCGACGAAGGTGTCGGCCCAGAACGGCGTCGGCTTCTGGAATTTCACGAGCACCGTGTACTGGTCGATCTTCTCGACCGCGACGTCCTTGTAGGAGCCGCTGCTGACGGTCGCCGTCGCGGGATTGCTGGAATATTCCCAAGTGAAAACGACATCGTCGGCGGTGAGCGGCTTGCCGTCGTGCCAGGTGACGCCTTGCTTCACCTTCCAGATCACCGACCGGCCGTCGGCGGCGAGCTGGCCGTTATCCCGGCTCGGGATAGTGGCCGCGAGCTTTGCCCGGAGATTGCCGGCGCGGTCCCAGGCTGCCAGCGGCTCGTAGAAGAGGCGCGAGCCGTCCTGATCCTTGGTGCCGACCGCGAAGTGCGGATTGAGCAGTGTCGGCCCCTGCCACCACAGCACCTTCAGCAGGCCGCCGCCGCCGCGCTTGGTCGGCTTGTAGATCGGTTTGGTATCCGCCATCGCGACGCCTGAAAAGGCCAGGAGCTGCGCCGCCATCGGTGCCGTAAGACCTACTGCCGCCATGCGCCGCACGAAGGCGCGGCGGGACATCCCGCCCGCCTTCACCTTGTCGATCAGACTACGCAAGCCACGCTCGTCCATCGGATACCTCCGTCCAAGCTGTCGAATCCGTCCCCGACGCTCCCGCTATTCTGCAAGATACGTGCGACAAAGATGGGACCAGCGCAGGCTGCTGCCGTCAACGTCAGTCGAACTGAAAAACGACGGGAGTTCGCTTGATTACGCGGCCGGCCTGCGCGATACCCGCCCGCCCCCAGCCTTCCACCGGCGGGGCGCGCGGCGGTCCAAACCCCGCGCTTTCGACCTTGAGCGGAGTCCACACCCATGCCTGACGCGACCACGAGTCCGAATCCCGGCGCTGCCGCGCCCGCCGCCGCCAATCCGCACCTCCCGCCCTATGCCGCCCGCGGACTGAAAGGCCGGATCTTCTCCGGCGTGCAGCCCACCGGAAATCTCCATCTCGGCAACTATCTCGGCGCGATCCGCAACTTCGCGCGCCTGCAGAACGACTACGACTGCATCTATTGCGTGGTCGACCAGCATGCGATCACGCTGTGGCAGGACCCCAAGGAACTGTCGGCCCAGACCCGCGAGATCGCCTCCGCCTTCCTGGCGGCCGGCGTCGACGGCGCCAAGCACATCATCTTCAACCAGTCGATGGTGCCCGGGCATGCGCAGCTTGCCTGGGTCTTCAACTGCGTCGCCCGCATGGGCTGGATGAGCCGAATGACGCAGTTCAAGGAAAAGGCCGGCAAGGACCGCGAGAATGTCTCGCTGGGCCTGTTCGCCTATCCCGCCCTGATGGCCGCCGACATCCTGCTCTACAAGGCCACGCATGTGCCGGTGGGCGAGGACCAGAAGCAGCATCTGGAACTGACGCGCGACATCGCGATCAAGTTCAACAACGACTTCGGGGTGCCCGACTTCTTCCCGGTGACGGAGCCCCTGATTTTCGGCGCAACCACGCGCGTGATGAGCCTGCGCGACGGCACCAAGAAGATGAGCAAGTCCGATCCGTCGGACTACTCGCGCATCAACCTGACCGACGATGCCGACGCCATCGCGCAGAAGATCCGCCGCGCCAAGACCGATCCGCTGCCGATGCCGGAGACCCTGGCCGATGCCGAGAAGCGGCCCGATGCCGACAATCTGCTGGGCATCTATGCCGCCCTCGCCGACCAGAAGAAGGAGGCCGTCGTTGCCGCCTTCGCCGGCAAGCAGTTCTCGGAGTTCAAGGCGGCGCTCACCGAGCTGGCCGTGACCAAGCTCGGCCCGATCGGTGCGGAGATGCAGCGCCTGATGAAGGATCCCGGCCATGTCGACGGCATTCTGCGCAACGGCGCCGAACGCGCCCGCGCGCTGGCAGCGCCGATCCTCGACGACGTCTACAGGACGGTCGGCTTCCTCAGGCCCTAAGGCTGAGGCGGCTCGGCGTTACCCTTCCATCCGCGTCAGGGCCCACTTCACGGTGGCGCCCTCGACCGGCACCTGGCCGACCAGGACGATCTGCTCGGTGCGGCGCACGCGGCCCTCTTCGCCGAGATAGATGCTTTCGGCGAGGCCGATGCCGGCGTTTGAAGCACGCAGCCGCCAGCCACGGCCGCTCGGCAACCGCATCAGCACCGCCTGACCACTCTGCGCGAGGGTCGCCTTCACCGTGGGGTGCAGGTGGAAGCGCACGATGAAGCGCTGGTCTGGCACCGTGATCGGCCGACCTTCGTAGCCCAGGAAGGCATCCTCGCCGCGGAGGTCTCCGCCATCGGGCGACAGCCATAGCCTGCGGCGATGGATGATGCCGTAAAGCGAGCGATAGCCGTCGTGACACATGTCGAGCCACTGCGCGCCGGCATCGTCGGCCCGGTCGATCAACACGTTGCCGGCGCGGTATTCAAGCGCGCCGTGATCGGTGATCTCGGTCGAGTTGGTGTCGTCGACAACCGCCGTGCTGTGCGCGGCCGTATAGCGCATGAAGTGCTGCCAGTCGCGCGGGGCGCCCGGATAGGTGCCGCAGTTCACGATCAGGCGTTCGTGCGCCGCGCTCATCTCGAAGGAGAGCGTGCCGGCATGGGCGATGCCGTCCATCCCGCGACCCGGCGGACTGCCGGCATCCGCGATCACCAGCGACGTGCCGGCCACGAGCCGTTGAAATCCGCTGACCAGCGCCATGGTCGGTGCCGCCTCGCCCGAACCCGAACGGGCCAGCACGAGATCGATCATGCGACGGTCGCCCTCCCAGGTGCCGTTGAACAGCGCGAGGCCGCCATCGCCATGGCGGAAGAAGCGCAGCATCGGCGCCATGCGGTCGATGGCGGCCACCAGCTCGGCGGGCGCCCGGCGCTCCGCCGAGGCCAGCGCGGCGCGGACATCGAGCAGATGACGCATCACGGTGAGCTGCAGGTGCGGCGCGCGCTCGGCAACGATGCCGTCGTGCAGCACATAGCGCTTCACGAACTTCGCCAGCCGGGTCAGCGACTGGTCCAGGCCCTTCTCGAAATGCTTGCCGTCGCGGATGAAGGCGAGATCGGCGTAGATCAGCGCCTTCAGGACGGCGATGGCCTCGTGGCCGACCATGCCGCGGCGCGCGACGCGCCGCAGGTGGACGCGCTGGCGGGCAATCGAGAAGACGAAGCGCGCGGCGAAGCCCGGATCGGCCGCCGCGGCCATCCATTCGTAGTGGCGAATCCAGGCGACGATGCGCGCGGCAACCACGTCGCGCTTCCACGTCACCGGCGACCAGCGCCATTCCTTGTTGGTCCAGTCGTCGACCAGCCGGGCCGCCAGCAGGCCGGCTGCGGGATCGCCGCTGTCGCGCAGATCGCGCAGCCAGCCGAAGCCGTTCAGGGCATCGAGCCAGAGCGGCGACATGCCCTTTCTCTGCCAGGGCGGATCGTCCGAATCCGGCAGAACGGCGCCGGAGCTGCCGCAGGCGGCCAATTCGCCGGCCATGAGCAGCCTTTGACCCAGGACCGGGTCGCCAGGCCAGCCATCGGGGGCCACGGCGAAGAAGCTTTGGGGCGAATTGTAACCGAGCGTCAGGGAATAAAGGGACGAACCCAGGAACCAGCGGCCGAACCGGCGGCTTTGCTTGGCGGTCGATTTGGCTGCCGACTTGGCTGTCGGACGGGCCTGAACCGAACGGATTGGGCGGGCGCCGGGAACTAAAGGCTCCCCGGGCCGTCTTTCTGAGGCGACCAGCGTCATTCGTTTCGTTCTTTGGCCCGGACGCGTCTGCCCGGACGGTGGAGGGGTTCTGGATATTTTACCCTACGAAGGAGGCTATGGCGATGGGGTGCGAAACCCAGGTCCAGCTCCGAAACGGACCCCTTGACCGGCCCTTGAACCGGCCATTTGGCACACCAGATTCATACAATGGGAAGGCCTTATGGGATTCCCTGCCGCTCGCTCCTCGGAGGAGGGTCAATATGAGTCGTATGCCGATGTTCAATTCACCGCTGCTGCTGGGTTTCGACCAGCTTGAGCGTACATTGGATCGCCTGGCGAAAAATGCCGAAGGCTATCCTCCCTACAATATCGAGCGAATCGGCGAGAATGGCCTGCGCATTACCTTAGCCGTCGCCGGCTTCACAGACGACGATCTGGTAATCGAACTGGTCGAAAACCAGCTGATGGTCCGCGGCAAGCAGGCCGACGAGGGCGACCGAGTCTATCTCCACCGCGGCATTGCCGCGCGTCAGTTTCAGCGGGCTTTCATGCTCGCCGACGGCATCGAAGTGACGGGCGCCCGTCTCGACAATGGTCTGTTGTCGATCGACCTGGTGCGCCCCGTTTTGGAGCCGCGCATCCGCACCATTCGTATCGACGGTGGCAGCGCCAAGGTTGGCGCTCCCGACAATACGATCGACATCACCGCGCGCCGTAGCCGTTGAACGGCGGACACGCGTTGACCGCTGCCAAGGAGGTAGCCATGGAAAACAACGAAGCTGCTTTCACTCCCCTCGCGGAAGAGGCTTTTCTCAGCCTCGGTTCGGAGCAGATCGCTTACGTGAAGGCGATCAACCTTCCGGACGGCGCACACGCCATCGGCATCTTCTCCGCCGACGGCAAGCCGATGGCGGCCGCGCCCTCGGTGGAAATCGCCCAGGCGCTGATCCGCCAGCACGAACTGGAACCTGCGCTGGTTCACTAAAATCGGATGAAGCGCGGGCTGCCTCAGGCAGCGCTCTGCGCTTGGATTGACTCGACGAGCAGTGCGTAGAGCGCGTCGGCCTTGTCGGTTGCCCTGAGCTTCTCGACGAGGCTGCGGTCGCGCAGCAACCGCGAAACGCGGGCCAATGCCTTGAGATGGTCTGCACCCGCGCCCTCGGGGGTCACGAGCAGAAAAACGATATCTACCGGACGCTCGTCAATGGCGTCGAAATCGACAGGATGGGCCAGACGGGCAAACAAGCCGACCGGCTTGGGAACCGAAGCGAGCCGACCATGGGGAATGGCGATGCCGCCACCGATGCCGGTCGAGCCTAGACGCTCGCGCTCTAGCAGGCGGTCGAACAATTTGCGTTCGTCGATCTTGAAGACATTGGCAGCGCGGGCGGCCAGTTCGGCCAGGAGCGCTTTCTTGCCGGATGCCTTGACGCTTGCCAGAACGGCATCCGGGCCGGACAGCAAATCGACAATTTCCACAACATCACCAATGGGTTAGCGGGCTCGAACTCGATTCGCCCCGCGAGGGGTGCGCCCCTATAGGCGCGTCCCCCGAGCGGGTCAAGGGAGGGTTCGCGGTACCGCCAGCCGGATCAATCAGCCGGGCCGGTCAACGCTTGGGCGGCGACGGCAGCACTCGGCACTACCGAGGGTGTCGGCCGACTCATGCCCAGCCGGCCCAACCGGCGACGCTCGGACGAAGAGGGAATGCGCATCGCCTCGCGATACTTGGCGACCGTACGACGCGCGATCTCGATGCCCTCACCCTTCAGCAGATCGACGATGCGATCGTCGCTGAGAGGCTGACGCGCATTCTCGCTGCCCACGAGATGGCGGATGCGCGAGCGTACCGCTTCGGATGAGACGACGACGCCGGGCGTGCGTGCCGGCAATGCCGACGTGAAGAAGTACTTCAGCTCAAAGATGCCGCGCGGCGTGGAGATGTACTTGTTGGAGGTGACACGGCTCACCGTGCTTTCGTGCAGTTCGGTGGCGACGGCGATGTCGCGCAGCACCAGCGGCTTCAGTGCGCTGACGCCATGACGGAAGAAGCCGTCCTGCTGACGTACGATCTCGCGCGCGACTTTGAGGATGGTCGTGGCGCGCTGCTCCAACGTCTTCACCAGCCAGTTGGCCGATTGGAAACGCTCGGCGACGAAATCGCGATCGGTCTTGGCCCGGACGCCCTTCATCAGGGTTGCGTGGTAGTTGCGATCGACCAGGACCTTGGGCAAGGCGTCGGTGTTGAGTTCGATGTGCCAGCCTTCTTCGCCGGTCTCGGGATCCTTCGCGGCGGTCAAGTAGAGATCGGGCGCTACCGGTTGGATCGGTTCGTAAACAAAGGCCTGGCCGGGACGCGGATCGAGCGTGCGCAGCTCGGCCAGCATGTCGCGCAGATCCTCGTCGTCGACGCCGCAGCGCCGCCGCAGCTGGCCGAGTTCGCCGGCCGCGACGAGGTCGAGATTGTCGAGCAGCGCCTGCATCGCAGGATCGAGACGGTTGCGCTCCGCGAGCTGGGCGCCGAGGCACTCCGCGACGGTCCGCGCAAAGAGCCCGGCCGGCTCCATCTGACGCAGCCGCGTCCAGATCGCCTCGACGACGCCAATGTCGGTCGCGACGGCCTCGGCGACAGCCGCGGCGTCGAGGCGGCAGTAACCAGCTTCGTCGAGACCTTCGGCAAGCTTCAGGGCGATCCGCCGCTCCACAGGGTTCTTGAACATGAGTTCGAGCTGCTCGAGCACATGGACGGCGAGTGAAGGCTGGCGCTCGGCAACGAAGTCCAGGGCATCGGGTGCGTCTTCGCGGGAACCCGTGCGGCTTGCAGTACCGTCGCCGCCGCGATCGGCATACTCGCGCGTCCAGCGCTCATCGGCATCGGCCAGCGCCGGCGCTGCGGCCGACAGCGCTTCCGCCGTGTCGCCCGCCGGCTCGGGAGCGGGCCTTTCGATTTCGGCAACCGGGCCTTCCTCGGTCGTCCCTTCGGAAAGCAGAGGGTTCTTTTCGAGCTCCTGCTGAATGAAGGCGGCCAGTTCCAGGTGCGAAAATTGCAGCAGCTTGATCGCCTGCTGCAGCTGCGGAGTCATCGCCAGGGCCTGGCGTGACGTGAGGATGAGACTCGGACCGATACGCATATGACCCCCACCCGGAGGTCACCGGACCTCCGACGGCCAGTCTAATGCAAGAATCGTGCCAAGATCAGCACGATCTCCATTTCAGTGTGCGAAAATATCCGTCTCAGGCCAGCCCGCCACGTCCAGCCGCGCACGGGTGGGCAGGAATTTGAATGCCGCCTCCGCCAGCTCCCGCCGCCCCTCGCGCTCCAGGAGCACATCCAGCTTTGCCTTGAGGGCATGCAGATGCAAGACGTCCGACGCAGCATAGGCGAGCTGCTCGTCCGTTAGGGTTGCCGCCCCCCAATCGGACGTCTGCTGCTGCTTGGACAGGTCGATGCCCAGCAGTTCGCGGCAGAGGTCCTTGAGACCGAAGCGGTCGGTGAACGTCCGCACCAGCCGCGCTGCGATCTTGGTGCAATAGACCGGCTCGCACCGCACGCCGAGTGAGTACTCCAGGACGGCGATGTCGAAACGGCCGAAATGAAAGAGCTTCAGCACCTTCGGATCGGCCAGCAGAGCCGCAAGCCGCGGCGCCTTATGAGGCACCCCTTGAGGCCCGCGCGGGATCTGGACCAGGTGGGCATTGCCGTCGCCACCCGAGAGCTGGACCAGGCAGAGCCGGTCGCGATGTGGATTGAGGCCCATCGTCTCGGTGTCGATGGCCACGACCGATCCAAACGAAACATCCGCAGGAAGGTCGCCACGGTGAAGACTGATGGCCATCTATAGGGTGTCCCGACTGCCCTGCATGGTGCCCAGGAGAAGACTCGAACTTCCACGCCTCTCGGCGCTAGTACCTGAAACTAGTGCGTCTACCAATTCCGCCACCTGGGCACGGCATGCGGGCTAGTGCGGGCGCTGAGTTAGGGCGAGGCCGCGCAGATGTCAACTACAGTGCCTTTGCGCCTTCTGTTCATTGGGCTATAGGCAGCACCATGAGCATCAAGCAGGTCACGGTTTTTGGCGGCAGCGGCTTCGTTGGCCGGGCCATCGTGCGGGCACTGGCGCAGGAGGGGCTGCAGGTCCGTGTGGCCTGCCGCCGCATCGAGCTGGCGGAGCGCACCAAGACCGCAGGCGATGTCGGGCAGATCACGGTGATGCGCGCCAACCTGCGCGTTCCGTCGTCCGTGGCCGCCGCCGTCGCCGGCAGCCAGGCCGTGGTCAATGCCGCCGGCATCCCCTTCCAGCGCGGCCGACAGCGGTATCAGACGGTCCACGTGGCCGGCGCCCGCGCGATTGCCGAGGCGTCGCGCGCCGCGGGTGCACAGCGCCTGGTGCATATTTCCGGCATTGGCGCCGAACATCGTAATTCGACGAACAAGTACGTGCTCTCCAAGATCGAAGCCGAGGATGCCATAGTTTCGGGCTTCGAAAGCGCCACGATCCTGCGGCCGAGCGTCGTGTTCGGCCCGGAAGACGTGATGTTCAACCGCCTCGCGCAGATTGCCGCCAAGGCGCCGTTCCTGCCGGTCGTCGGCGACGGCTCGGCGAAGGTGCAGCCGGTCTTCGTAGGCGACGTCGGCAGCGCCGTGGCGGCGGTCCTGGCGCGGCCCGACACGGCCAAGACCGTGTTCGAGCTGGGAGGTCCGCGCGTCTATACCTATCGCGAAGTCGCGGCGCTCACGTTGCGGGTAATTGACCGTCAGAAGCCGATCATCGGCGTGCCGGCCGGCCTGATGAAGTTCGCCGGCTTCTTTGCCGAGTTTCTGCCGGTACCGCCGCTCACCCGTGATCAGGTGAGTCTGCTCACGGTCGATAATGTCGCACGCCCGGGAGCGCCGGGACTGGCGGCACTCGGGATCGAGCCCACGGCGGCCGAAGCCATTCTGCCGATGTACCTCGACCGCTATCGGCTCGGCGGCCGCTACAACCAGCACGCCCCCGCTTAATCGCCCGCATTTCTGCGCTTTTCCGACGGAGCCGCAGGTTGGCCAGATTCTATAGTCCCATTTTGGAATTATAATCTTCTTGGTCGAATCCCGCGATGGGATAAAATTTCTTCGTCGGTGCCTCCGGATTCATAATAGGTCAGTATTATTGACTATTGTCGAGTGACATGGTCTAAGCAGATCGGCAGTGCAGCAAAGGCGCGATCGGCACGCCTCTTTTGTAATAAAATTTCACAATCTGTTCGCGGAGGCCGGGATGGCCGAAAGGATGCTGAAGTTCGTCGGAACGCCGCAAGCCATGCCCGACAAGCGGCCGGCTGCCGAGCGTCGTCGCGACTTCGATGAGATCTACGAGCGCTATGCCCGTGACAAGGCCGCCGAACAGGCCGCGCGCTGCTCGCAATGCGGCGTGCCCTTCTGTCAGGTCCACTGCCCACTGCACAACAACATCCCCGACTGGCTGAAGCTCACTGCCGAAGGCCGGCTCGACGAAGCCTACGAACTCTCCTCGGCGACCAACAACTTCCCGGAGATCTGCGGCCGCATCTGCCCGCAGGACCGCCTCTGCGAAGGCAATTGCGTCATCGAGAAGGGCTTCGAGTCCGTCACCATCGGCTCGGTCGAGAAGTACATCACCGACACGGCCTGGGATCGCGGCTGGGTGAAGCCGATCCAGCCGCGGCGCGAGCGGCTGGAGAGCATCGGCATCGTCGGCGCCGGCCCCGCGGGCCTGGCCGCCGCCGAGCAGCTGCGCCGCAAGGGCTACCAGGTCTCGGTCTACGATCGCTACGACAGGGTCGGCGGCTTGCTGATCTACGGGATCCCGAACTTCAAGCTCGAAAAGGAGATCGTGCAGCGCCGCGAGAAGCTCCTGCGCGACTCCAAGGTCACCTTCCACCTGAACTGCGAAGTCGGCCGCGACGTCACGCTCGAGGAGCTGCGCGACCGCCATCAGGCGGTGCTGATCGCGACCGGCGTCTACAAGGCACGCGACATTGCCGCGCCCGGTGTCGGCCTCACCGGCATCGCCGCCGCCCTCGACTACCTCACCACCTCCAACCGGCACGGCCTCGGCGAAATGACCGCCGCGTTCGAATCGGGCCTGCTCGATGCCAAGGACAAGAACGTCGTGGTGATCGGCGGCGGCGACACGGCGATGGATTGCGTGCGCACCGCGGTGCGCCAAGATGCCAAGTCCGTGAAGTGTCTCTATCGCCGCGACCGCGCCAACATGCCGGGCTCGCAGCGCGAAGTGAAGCACGCGGAGGAAGAAGGCGTGGAGTTCGTCTGGCTCTCAGCTCCGCAGGCCTTCCTCGGTGACGACGCGGTGAGCCACGTCCGCACCGTGCGCATCCATCTCGGCATGCCCGACGCTTCGGGCCGCCAGACGCCGCAGGAGATTCCCAACAGCCACTTCAACATCGAAGCCGACCTCGTGCTGATGGCGCTGGGCTTCGACCCCGAAGACCTGCCGGCGATGCTGGCCGCGCCCGACCTCGGCGTAACCGGCTGGGGCACGCTGAAGATCGACTGGCGCAGCATGATGACCAGCCTCGACGGCGTGTTCGCCGCCGGCGACATCGTGCGCGGCGCTTCGCTGGTGGTGTGGGCCGTGCGCGACGGCCGCGACGCCGCCGAGCGCATCCATTCCTACCTGACGGCCAAGACGCAAACGGCGCAACGCATCGCCGCGGAGTGAGCAGGATGCTGACGCTCTACGACTTCATGGACTCCGGCAACGGCTACAAAGTGCGGCTCGTGCTGGCCGCGCTCGACATTCCCTACAAGCTCGTCGAGTGCGACATCCTCAAGGGCGAGACGCGCACGCCGGAGTTCCTGGCACGCAATCCCAACGGCCGCATCCCGACCCTGCAGCTCGAAGACGGATCGTTCCTCGCCGAGTCGGGCGCCATCATCTGGTACCTGGCCGACGGCACGCCACTCGCCCCCAAGGACCGCAAGGCTCGCGCCGAGACGCTGCAATGGATGTTCTTCGAGCAGTACAGCCACGAGCCCAATATCGCCGTGGCGCGGTTCTGGAAGCACTACCTACCCAAGCTCTCGCCGCTGCAGGAGATGGACCTGCCGAACCGCATGAAGGGAGGCTACGCCGCGCTCGACGTGATGGAAAAGCATCTCGCGACGCGACGCTTCTTCGTCGACGATCGCTACGGCCTCGCCGACATCGCGCTCTACGCCTACACGCACGTCGCACACGAAGGCGAGTTCGACCTGTCGAAGTATGCGAACATCAACGCCTGGATGGCGCGGGTCGCCGGCCAGCCCAAGCACGTTACCATCAGCCACAAGAACTGAACCGAGGGAGAAGACAATGCCGATGATCAACGTCCAGATGTTCGAGGGCCGCACGATCGAGCAGCGCCGAAAACTTGTGAAAGAACTGACCGACGGCACCTGCCGCGCGCTCGGCTGCACCCCCGACGCCGTGCAGATCATCCTCACCGACATCAAGAAAGAGAACTGGGCCGAAGCCGGCAAGCTGTTCTCGGATTAGATCTCTTTTTCAGGATACGACGTCATGTCCGCACGTCCCTTCGATGCAAAGCAGTTCGTCCGTGACTACCAGGACGAAACCGCCAGGCTGACCAACGCCTACGGCTACAACCCCGCCCAGGAGATCGACTCCTGCGGCGTCGGTCTGATCGTGGCGCTGGACGGCAAGCGACGGCGCGACGTGGTCGTGGCAGGCATCGATGCACTGAAGGCCGTGTGGCACCGCGGCGCCGTCGACGCCGACGGCAAAACAGGCGACGGCGCGGGCATCCATGTCGAAATCCCCCAGGACTTCTTCCGGGATCATGTCCGCGACGTCGGCGGCGAGCTCCCGCAGGTCGGACGTCTCGCTGTCGGCATGGTGTTCCTGCCGCGCACCGACCTCGGCGCGCAGGAGCGCTGCCGTACCATCGTCGAGACCGAGATCCTGCGCTTCGGCCATACGATCCTGGGTTGGCGCCAGGTGCCGGTCGACATTTCCTCGATCGGCGCCAAGGCCAACGAGACGCGACCGGAGATCGAACAGATCCTGATCGGCCGCGGCGACGCCAGGCTCGACAATCGCGAGTTCGAGAAGCAGCTCTACATCCTGCGCCGGCGCATCGAGAAGGCGGCGATCGCCGAGAACATCGCCGAGTTCTACGTCTGCTCGCTGTCCTGCCGCTCGGTCGTCTACAAGGGCATGTTCCTCGCCGAGCATCTGTCGGCCTTCTATCCCGACCTGCTCGACGAGCGCTTCGTCTCGCGCTTCGCGATCTTCCATCAGCGCTATTCGACCAACACCTTCCCGCAATGGAAGCTGGCGCAGCCCTTCCGCGTGCTCGCCCACAACGGCGAGATCAACACCATCCTGGGCAACGTCAACTGGATGAAGAGCCACGAGGCACGGCTGGAGCATGATGGCTTCGGCCGCGCCATCGAAGATCTGAAGCCGATCATCCAGCCCGGAGCCTCCGACTCCTCGGCACTCGACAATGTGTTCGAGCTGCTGGTGCGCGGCCATCGCAACCTGCCGATGGTCAAGACGATGATGATTCCCGAAGCCTCGGGCACGAACCCCAACGTGCCGGCCGAGCACCGGGCGATGTACAACTACGTGAACGGCGTCATGGAGCCGTGGGACGGGCCGGCGGCCATCGCCGCCGTCGCCGGCAAGTGGGCGTTGGTCGGGCTCGACCGCAATGGCCTGCGCCCGCTGCGCTATGTCTGCACCTCGGACGATCTGCTGATCGCCGGTTCCGAGGCCGGCATGGTCCCGCAGGAGGAGAGCAGGATCGTCGAAAAGGGCCGGCTCGGCCCCGGCGAGATGCTGGCCGTCGATATGGACCAGCCGCGCCTCTACAAGGATCGCGAGCTGAAGGACATGCTCGCCGCCACGCACGACTATGCAAGCTGGACGCAGCGTACGGTCGAACTCGACTCGCTGATCAAGCAGGACGCGCCGGCCACCGAGCACTTCCCGGCCGACGAACTGCGTCGCCGGCAGTTCGCCGCCGGCTGGTCGATCGAGGATCTCGAAGCGATCCTCCATCCCATGGTCGAGGACGGCAAGGAGGCCGTCGGCTCGATGGGCGACGACGCGCCGCTGGCCGTGCTGTCCGACACCTATCGCGGAATGCACCATTACTTCCGGCAGAACTTCAGCCAGGTGACCAACCCGCCGATCGACTCCCTGCGCGAGCGCAATGTGATGACGATCCGCACGCGGCTGGGAAACCTGGGCAATATCCTCGACGAATCGCCCGACCAGAGCGAGATGCTGTCGCTGCAGTCGCCGATCGTGCTCAACGCCGAATTCGAGGCGATGCGCAAGTATATGGGCGACACGGCCGTGCGCATCGACTGCACCTTCGATCCGAAGGGGGGGCTCGACGCCATGCGCCAGGCCTTTGAACGCATCTGCAAGGAGGCCGAGGAGGCCGTCCGCAGCGGCTGCCTGCATGTCGTGCTGACCGATGCCAACATCGACGAGAACCGGGCCGCGCTGCCGATGATCCTGGCAGCGGGCGCCGTCCACTCCTATCTGGTGCGCCAGTCGCTGCGCACCTTCACGTCGCTGAACGTGCGGTCCGGCGAATGCCTAGATGTGCACTATGTCGCCGTCATCATCGGCGTCGGCGCGACGACCGTGAACCCCTACCTCGCCGAGGAGACGATTGCGGCCCGCCACGCGCGCGGCCTGTTCGGCAAGCAGTCGCTCAGCCAGTGCCTTGCCAACTACAAGAAGGCGCTGGACGACGGCCTGCTGAAGGTCATGTCCAAGATGGGCATTTCGGTGCTGTCGTCGTATCGCGGCGGCTGCAACTTCGAGGCGGTCGGCCTCTCGCGCTCGCTGGTCAACGAATTCTTTCCCGGCATGCCCTCGCGCATCTCGGGCATCGGCTTGCGCGGCGTGCAGGAGAAGATTGCCGAGCAGCATGCCCGCGCCTTCGACGAAGACGTGATCGCGCTGCCGATCGGCGGCTTCTACAAAGCCCGCCGCGGCGGCGACCGGCACAATTTCGACGGCACGCTGATCCACATGCTGCAGGACGCGGTGAACACCGAGGCCTACGCCAAGTACCGCAAGTACAGCGAGGCGGTGCGCCGCCTGCCGCCGATCAACCTGCGCGACCTGCTCGACTTCAAGACCGACCGCGCGCCGATCAGGCTCGACGAGGTGGAGTCGATCACCGAGCTACGCAAGCGGCTGGTAGCACCGGGCATCTCGCTGGGGGCGCTGGGCCCCGAGGCGCACGAGACATTGTCGATCGCCATGAACCGCATCGGCGCCAAGTCGGATTCCGGCGAAGGCGGCGAGGACCCTGCGCGCTACCGCCCGCGGCCGAACGGCGACAACGCGTCTTCGGCCATCAAGCAGGTGGCGTCGGGCCGCTTCGGCGTCACGGCGGAATATCTGAACAACTGCCGCGAACTGGAGATCAAGGTCGCGCAGGGCGCCAAGCCCGGCGAAGGCGGCCAGCTTCCGGGCCTCAAGGTGAGCGAGATGATCGCCAAGCTGCGTCACTCGACGCCGGGCGTCACGCTGATCAGCCCACCGCCGCATCACGACATCTACTCGATCGAGGACCTGGCTCAGCTCATCTACGACCTGAAGCAGATCAACCCCGAGGCGCGCGTGACCGTGAAGCTGGTCGCGCGCTCCGGCATCGGCACGATCGCGGCGGGCGTGGCCAAGGCCAAGGCCGACGTGATCCTGGTGTCGGGTCATAGTGGCGGCACGGGCGCCAGCCCGCAGACCAGCATCAAGTATGCCGGCATTCCCTGGGAAATGGGCCTGTCGGAGACGCATCAGGTACTGACCCTGAACCGGCTCCGCGAAAAGGTGCTGCTGCGTACCGACGGCGGCATCAAGACCGGCCGCGACGTGGTCATCGCCGCCATGCTGGGCGCCGAGGAATATGGCATCGGCACCGCGTCGCTGATCGCCATGGGCTGCATCATGGTGCGGCAGTGCCATTCCAACACCTGCCCGGTCGGCGTCTGCACGCAGGATCCGAAGCTGCGCGCCAAGTTCGAGGGCTCGCCGGAAAAGGTCGTCAACCTCTTCAGCTTCATCGCCGAGGAAGTGCGCGAGATCCTGGCGCAGCTCGGTTACCGCTCGCTGCTGGAGATCGTCGGCCGCTCCGACCTGCTGAAGCAGGTGAGCCGCGGCGCGCGTTATCTCGACGATCTTGACCTCAATCCGCTGCTGTCGCGCGCCGACGGTGGCCGCGAGGTCGCGCACTGTACGGTCGAGGGCCGTAACGAGGTGCCCGACACGCTCGATGCCCAGATGCTGCGCGACGTGCAGCCGCTGTTCACGCACCGCGAGAAGATGCAGCTTCAGTACAGCGTGCGGAATACCCATCGCGCGGTGGGCACGCGGCTGGCCGCCATGATCACGCGCAAGTACGGCATGGCCGGCCTCCAACCCGACACCGTGACCGTGCGCCTGCGCGGTACGGCCGGCCAGTCGCTGGGCGCCTTCGCCGTCCAGGGCATGAAGCTCGAAGTGTTCGGCGACGCCAACGACTATGTCGGCAAGGGCCTGAGCGGCGGCACCATCGTTGTGAAGCCTACGGTTTCCAGTCCGCTGGTCCCCGAAGCCAACGCCATCATCGGCAACACCGTCCTCTACGGCGCGACGGCCGGCAAGCTGTTCGCCTCAGGTCTCGCCGGCGAGCGCTTCGCCGTGCGCAACTCCGGCGCCGACGCTGTCGTCGAGGGCGTGGGCTCGAACGGCTGCGAGTACATGACCGGCGGCACGGCCGTGATCCTGGGACCGACCGGCATCAACTTCGGCGCCGGCATGACCGGCGGCATGGCCTACGTCTACGACCCGGACGACAACTTCAAGCTCAAGGTCAATCCCGAGACGGTCGTGTGGCAGCGCATCGACCATCCGCACTGGGATGCCGACCTGAAGGCGCGTCTGCAGGAGCATGTCGCGGAGACCAAGTCGCCGCTCGGTGCACGCCTGTTGAACGACTGGAACCGCGAGGTCGAGCGTTTCTGGCAGGTCGTGCCGAAGGAAATGCTCTCGCGACTACCGCAGCCGCTGACCGTCGTGAAGAAAAAGCGCGCGTAGGAATCGCCGCCGGGATCGCGTGGCCGCCGCTTGCCGTAGGCGGTCGTGGGAATTGCCATCGCGATCCGGGAGCGAAACAATTGGGGCATGTCCCGGATCGAAATCGAACGGCGCGACGCCGTTGCCATCATTCGTTTCAACAACCCGCCCAAGGGCTACATGAATGCCGCGATGGTGGGCGAGCTCGACACTGCCGTCGATGCTCTGCTCGCCGACAACAGTGTGCGCGTGCTGGTCTTCACCGGCGCGTTGAAGGGTGTGTTCGTCGAGCATTACGACGTCTCGGAACTCGTGGCCCTGTCCGAGAAGCTGCGCGCCAAGGGGGCGAGCTTCTCGCTCGACCGGCCCTCGCCCGAAAGCGCCTACCACAAGATCCTTACGAAGCTTGAAGCGGCGCCCAAGCCGGTTATCGCGGCCATCAACGGCACCGCCATGGGCGGCGGCTTCGAATTCTGCATGGCCTGCGACATCCGCCTGGCCGAGCGCGGGCCCTACTGGCTGGGCCAACCCGAGATCAACATCGGCATCCTGGCCGGCGCCGGCGGCACCCAGCGCCTGGTGCGGCTGGTTGGCGAAGCACGCGCGCTGGAACTGTCGCTGATGGGCCGCACCGTGTCGCCGGACGAAGCGGCGGCGCTCGGCATGGTTCATGCGGCTGTCGACGGGCCGGTGCTCGATCATGCGCTGGCGATGGCCAAGCGGCTCGCCGGGCAGCCGCCCAAGGCGGTGGCGCACATCAAGCGGCTAGTCCGGTCGGCGGTTGAAACACCGCTGTCAAAAGGGCTGGCCAACGAACGCACCTTGTTCCTCGACCTCGCCGTCAGCGACGACGGACACCGGTTGATGGGCGAATTTGTCGCCGGCAAGCGCACGATTCGCGACTGATTGACAGGCCGGCGGCTGGCCTACCATATGCAGACACCCCCGGGACGCGAACGGAACGGAGCTGCGGAGCGATGGCGAACAAGGTCTACAAGGATGCGAAGTCGGCGCTCGACGGCCTGCTGCGCGACGATCTGATGCTGATGTGCGGCGGCTTCGGTCTGGTCGGCATTCCCGACAAGCTGATCCACGCGGTGCGCGACTCCGGCGTGAAGGGCCTCACCTGCGTCTCGAACAATGCCGGCATCGACGGCGCGGGCCTCGGCCTGCTGCTCGAGACCGGGCAGGTCAGGAAGATGATCAGCTCCTACGTCGGCGAGAACAAGACCTTCGCCAAGCTCTATCTCGAGGGCAAGCTCGAGCTCGAATTCAACCCGCAGGGCACGCTCGCGGAGCGCTGCCGCGCCGGCGGTGCGGGCATCCCGGCCTTCTACACCAAGACCGGCGTCGGCACCTTGGTGGCCGAAGGCAAGGAGACCAAGGTCTTCGACGGCGAGGAATATGTGATGGAGCGCGGCCTGTTCGGCGACATCGCGCTGGTAAAGGCGTGGAAGGGCGACACCGCCGGCAACCTGATCTACCGGAAGGCCGCGCGGAACTTCAATCCGATGATGGCGACCGCGGCAAAGGTCTGCGTCGCGGAGGTCGAGGAGCTGGTGCCGGTCGGCCAGCTCGACCCCGACCATATCCATACGCCCGCCGTGTTCGTGAAGCGCATCTTCTGCGGCGCGCCGTACGACAAGCAGATCGAGCAACGCACCATCCGCAAGGCTTGAGGAGAGAACGATGGCCTGGACCCGCGATCAGATGGCGGCGCGCGCCGCCAAGGAACTGAAGGACGGCTTCTACGTCAATCTCGGCATCGGCATCCCGACCCTGGTGTCGAACTACGTGCCCGAGGATGTCGACATCACGCTGCAGAGCGAGAACGGCATGCTGGGCGTCGGCCCTTTCCCGCTCGACAATGAAGTCGATGCCGACATCATCAACGCCGGCAAGCAGACTGTGACCGAAGTAAAGGGCACGTCCTATTTCAGCTCGGCCGACAGCTTCGCCATGATCCGCGGCGGCCATATCGACCTTTCCATCCTGGGCGCCATGGAAGTGGCGGAGAACGGCGACCTCGCCAACTGGATGATCCCGGGCAAGATGGTGAAGGGCATGGGCGGCGCGATGGATCTCGTCGCCGGCGTGAAGCGCGTCATCGTCACCATGGAGCACGTCTCCAAGGACGGCGCCTCCAAGCTCCTGAGCGAATGCACCTTGCCGCTGACCGGCCGCCGCGTCGTCGACATGGTGATCTCGGAACTGGGCGTCTTCACCGTCGACAAGAAGGGCGACGGCGGCGTGACCTTGGTTCAGCTCGCCGACGGCGTCACCGTCGACGAAGTCAAGGCCAAGACCAAGGCGAAGCTCAAGATCGCGGTCTGAGCACCGTTCAGCGCCGAGGCGATGGCCTGGGCGCGGCGCTGCGACAGCGAGAGATTGTAGTCGAATGCGCCCTGCCCGTCGGTATGGCCGACGATCAGCACGTCGAGCTTCGGATTCTTCTTCAGCAGCTCGCCGAGCTGGTCGATCTGCGGCCTGGACTCCGCCTTGATGTCGGCCTTGTCGAAGTCGAAACAGCGATAGATTGTGCAGAAGCCGGCGCTCTTGAGGGCATCCTCGTAGTTGCGAAACACTTTGAGCGACGACCGGTCGGCCGGCGCGCGATAGATCAGGTGCGTGATCTTGCCTTCCACCTGAAGCGTCGCTTCGGACACGGGCCGGTTTCCGTCGCCGTGCTTGGCGCGGCCGGACTGAATCTATCTATCGCGGGCATGTCGCGGTGAGCGCGACCTGTCTCACCACTTGGCGAGATACTGCCGGATCGGTTCGGCGCCCGGATTGGTGAAGCGCTGCTCCGAAATGATGGTCTTGGCGTTGGCGCCACCGCCGTAATAGAGCGCGTTCCAGTCGTTGTCGGCGTCGATGTAGGAGCCTTCGAGCGAGACACCGGCGAACAGGCCCTGCGAGTTGGCAAAGGCCACGATGTCGGCGCCACCGGCGGCCGTCGAGGCACCTTCGAGGCCGGCACCGACCGCCACCAGCGTGACACCGGCTTCCGCACCGACCTTGAACTTGTGATCGAGGATTGCCTGCAAGCCCTTTTCGGTGCGGATGATGAACACGATCTCCGACACCTTGCCGCCGACCTGCAGGCCGACGCTGCCGGAACCCATGCCGTAGAAGGCCGGATAGCTCCAGTTGTTGGGCGACTGGCGGCCCATCAGGACGCCCCGCCCGCCGGCCGCGCCGAAGATGAATCCGCCCTGCACCAGTTCGGGAATGATCAATACGCCGCGCGCCGTCGTCATCTGCTTGGCGGCGTCCGGGAAATCCGGGCCACTCAGGATCTTCTGCGCAGTGGCGAGACAGGCATCAACCAGCGACTGACGCTTGGCGTCGGCACGGGCGGGCTGGGTTCCGAGGAAGGGCACGGCAAAGGCGGCCGCAGTCCCCGAAAGGACGGTTCGGCGGTCGAGCTTCATTATTCTCTGCTCCTTGGCTGGAGACCGACGCCGGGGAGCGCCTTGGTGGTCCCTACAGTGTCAATGATAGCATGTTTCGGGGCGAAAATGGGGCGCCGTGACCCTTCACCCCTGCTGCCGGCCGTCAGCCGGCCGGGCGGTCCTTCATGACCAGAGGCAGGCCGGCCGCCATGAAGATCACCCGGTGCGCCCGCTCGGCAACGCGCATATTCATGCGCCCCATAGCATCACGGAACGACCGCCCGAGCGGCGTTTCCGGCACCAGGCCGAGGCCCAGCTCGTTGCTGACGAACACCACCGGCGACTTGTGACCATCCAGTGACCGCAGCAGCTCGTCCGTCGCTTCGTCGACGTCGGCGCCCGCATGCATGAGGTTGGACAGCCATAGGGTCAGGCAATCGACCAGCACTGGCTGGCCATGGGCATTGGCCGTTTCCAGCGCTTCGGCGAGCTTCAACGGCTCCTCGATCGTGGTCCAGCCGACGCCACGACGGGCGCGATGGGCCATGATGCGGGTCGCCATCTCGACATCGCCCGCTTCGGCCGTGGCGATGTAGACCGCCGGATGCGGCGACGCGCCATGCAGCGTGCCGGCCACGAGCCTTTCGGCATGCGTACTCTTGCCCGATCGTGCGCCGCCCAGCACCAGGGTCACCGGCGGCAACGGAAACGTCCCGATATGCTCCATCAGGATGGCTTTGCGCTCACCAGCCAGCAGGCGCCCGGCAATGTGACTCCCTTGGGTTTCGCATGCGGCGCGAGGGCTTCGGCGATGGCCGCGCGCGCCTTGTCGGCCGCCTCGGGCGTCGCTTCGGCAAAGGCGCGGGCCAGCGGACCGAAGCGATCGGCATTGGCCACGACCTCGGCCACGTCCTTGCCCATGAAGATCGGCACATCGAGCGACTTCAAAGAAAGTGCCGCGAATCCAGCTTCCCCAAGGATGCGCTCGACCCTGGCGCGATCGCCGAAAGAATACTGGCCGGGATCTTCCGGACCGGGCCTCGGCAAGGGCGGCAGGAAGGGCGCGGCGGCGCGCACAGGCGCCAGCCCCCAGGGATTTTCCTGCGGCGTGCGCCAGCAGACAAAAGCCAGACGTCCCGAGGGTTTCAACGCCCGATGCAGGTTGCGAAAGGCCACAACGGGCTCGCCGAAGAACATCACGCCAAAGCGCGAGAAGACGAGATCGAATGCACCGGCCTCGAAAGGATGCGTCGTCGCATCGCCCACCACGAAGCTGCTGTTGGCGGCCGCGTTGGCACGCGCCGCCTCGATCAACGGTTCGGAAATGTCGAGACCCAGGACGTGGCCGGACTCTCCCACCGCAGCAGCGAGCGCCGCGGTCGTGTCACCCGTGCCGCAGCCGACGTCGATCAGCCGTTCACTTGGCCGCGCATCGGCCAGCGTCAGGACAGCCTGATTGATGTCGACCAGCGACCGCTGGATGCGCCGGTAGGCGGCAAGCCAACCCTGTCCGCCAGGCCCGTTCCAGAAGGCCGCCTGTTCAGCCGCAAGCTCGGCGACGCTCTTCACGCCGGACCACCCGCGGGGCCATTGGCCAGCTCGCGCGGCATGTAATTCACGAACGAAACCCGCCAGGCATGCGCCGGATCGGCCTGCTCGAAATGCTCGATCAGGGTCAGCGAGACATTGTCGATCTCGAAGCGAACCGCTGCCTCGGGATGCAGGTTGAACGCATGCGCCAGCGCCGCGCGGATCGTGCCGCCATGGGCCGTCGCCACGATGTCGCGCCCCTTATGTTCGGCGGTCAGTCGATCGATGCTGCGCACGGTGCGATCCCGCAGGTCGACAAAGCTCTCGCCGCCCGGCGGCCGATACTCCGGCGGCCCCAGCCAGAAGAGATGGTTGTTGGCGTGGTTCTCGGCGATCTCGATATAGGTGAGGCCCTGCCAGTCGCCGAAATGCTGCTCGGCGAGATCGGGATCGATATTGAGCCGGTCCATCTCCGCGCCGGCTTTGGCGAGCTGCTCGGCCGTCTTGCGTGCCCTCAGGAGGTTCGAGGCGTACCAGACCGCGCCCCTGGGCAGCAGCTTCGCCTGGTGGCGGAACAGTTCCTCGTTGCTGACATCGCAATCCTTGTCGGACTGGCCGTAGCAGCGGCGTTCCGGATTGGGAACCGGCGCATGCCGCACCCACCACCAACGTGTGACCGATCCGGTGATCTTGGCGCCCGTCGCCATGCTGCCCTCCGCTGTCTTTCGAACGGCAGTCTTCTTAGCGACCGATGAGGAGCGCCGCCACCACGAGGAACGCGATCTCGGCCTTCTGCTGGACGGCTCCGAGCGTGTCGCCGGTGTAGCCCCCCAGCCGCTTGGCAATCCAGCGCGCCGCGCAAATGCCGGCACCGATGGCGATCAGCGGCGTCAGCAGCGCCACGAAAAAACCCTTGCCCAACAGCAGGAGGAAGGCCAGCACGGCGCCGAGCGCAATCGTCAACCAAACGTCGTTATCGGTGGGTTTTCCGGCCTGCGCGCCGAGACCGTCGGTATGGACCGGCGAATAGGCCAGCAGCGGATAGGCCAGCACCGCGCGCGACACGGCGTGTGCAGAAATCAGGACAACGAGGCCGGTGGCGCCGCCAAACTGCGCAAGGCAGGCGACCTTGATCAAAACCGAGAGCGCCAGCGCCAGCACGCCGAAGGTGCCATTGCGGCTGTCGCGCATGATTTCGAGGCGGCGCGCCGGCTCCAGCGCATGCGGACCGAGCCCGTCGGCGGTATCGGCAAGACCGTCTTCATGCAGGGCGCGCGTGATCAATACGGCCGCGCCGACGGCCAGGACCGCCGCCAGCCAGCCCGGCCCCGCGATGCCGCGTACGATGGCGAAGACCAGCCCGGCCGCCAGGCCGATGCCGGCGCCGATGAAGGGCAGCACCGGCAGGACATCGGCGAGCTGCCAGCGCGGCAGGCCGACATCGAGCTTGAGGCCCGTGAAGAAGGTCGCCTGTTCCTTCGCAGCCTGCAGCCACTCGTCGAATGAGGTCGGACGACGGCTGCTGGAGCCAAAGGAGGGATCATTGGGGCTGGTCATGGTCCTCCAATATAGGAGGAACCGGCCCGGTCATGAACGGCTTTCGCCGGAGCGATGCAGTTCGGGAAAGAACCGTTCTCGCATGCGTTCAGCATAAGCGAGGCAACCCGGCTGGCCGCGCAGGAAGGCGCGGATCGGGGTCTCCGTCGGCGTCAACACTGTGGAGGCCAGAGCGCCGAAGATGACGGCGTCGGTGGTGCTTGGCTGATCACCGAAGAAGAACGGGCCCGTCGACATGAAGGCCAGTACGGCGCGCCAGTCCCGGATTCCCGCCTCGATGATTTCCTCGTGGGAGAAACGGAGCAGGCCCTGCGTCCACAACAGCTTGCGGATGCTCCGGCGGATCATGCCCGTGACCATCGGCCGGATCGCTGCCGGGATGCCGTTGAATTGCACGCCGGTATGGCGAAAGCCGTCGTCGCGATAGACGTGATTGTAGACCAGGATGTAAGCGTAGTGCTCCTCCAGGGTGCGTTGCACCAGGGTCGCCGTCGCCCGCTGCCGCTCGTCGAGATGCGCATCGAGATCGATGCCGCGGGTCCTGCGCAAATGGTCGATGATGCGGTCGGAGTCGGCAACGCGGAGGCCGTTATCCTCGATGAACGGCAGTTTGCCCTTGGGCCCCTTGCGCGGGTTGGGCGTGTCGACCACGTCGTAGGGGACCCCCGCGATCCGGAGC
The DNA here is from genome assembly GCF_000312425.1 of Reyranella massiliensis 521. GTDB lineage: Bacteria > Pseudomonadota > Alphaproteobacteria > Reyranellales > Reyranellaceae > Reyranella > Reyranella massiliensis. Next base: position 4,731,566 of record NZ_HE997181.1, read on the forward strand.
CATGTCTCCATCTTGCAGCAGAACGGGCTGAGATTGGGGATCGCGAAGGTTCGCGGAAACTGGAAAAGCTTGAGGCGGCCCGACGCTACATCGCTCATTGGTCGTTCTCCTTCGCGGCCAGCACGACGAAAGATTGGAGCAGCAGCATCCAGCCGCGATCGGAATCGAAAATGCCGCGCATCTCGTCGCGCCGCGCGCCATAACCGGCGAGCAGGCGATGCTCCAGTTCGAGACGGGTCGCATCGGCGCCTTCCGGCACGAAGCGTACTTCGACTTCGGTGTTGAGCGAAGGATCGTGCTGCCAGTCGGCGTTGACCTGCCAACTCAGCACCAGGCGCACCGGCGGCTCCCAAACCAGCACGCCGCCCCAGTCGCAGGTGCTGCCGTCGTCGCCCCGCTCGTACCAGCGGCCGCCGACGTACGGTTCGATCACGGCATCGACGGCCGGCGCCTTGCCGATCTTGTGCGTACCGAGCGGCCACCAGCGGCCGATGCTCCCCGTAAAGACACGCCAGGCGGTCGCGACGGGGGCCCGCACCGTCACGGTCTTGCGCACGCAGTTGGGATCGAAGTCAGCAGGTTGCTTCACGATTGCCGTCCTTCCTTCGCCGCTTCTTCTTCAACCGCCACCTTGAAGGCTGCCAGGGTTTCGTCCCACAGCCCGTCCAGCCATCGCCGCAAGGCTTCGAGCCCTTGCGTATCGACGACGTAGAATCGCCGCGTGCCCTCGGCGCGCACGCTCACCAGCCCGGCTTCGCGCAACACCTTGAGATGCTGCGACACGGCCGGCCGGCTGACGCCCATGCCATCGGCGATCTCGCGCACCGAGCGCGTACCGCCGCGCAGGCGCTCGAAGACCTGACGGCGCGTCGGATCTCCGAAGGCATCGAATGTCTTGTCGACCTTGGCGAGGGCGGATCGGGTCACAGCCAATTGGTAAGTTAATACTTACCAATAGTCGAGTCCCATCCGGGGCTGGTCTCGTCCCGGCAAATGTAGGATGGTCCGCGCCCTCGCCGTCCCCCTCAGCGCCGAAGAGTCCGATTTCCGTCATGCCTGCTGCTTCTTTCGACGAAATGCGCCGCATCCTGCGCGACCTGCCGGGTCCGGACCTGACCGCGCAGACCGAGGTGGTCCGCCGCCAGACCGAACTCACCAAGCCGCCGGGCTCGCTCGGCCGGCTGGAAGAGCTCGCCGAATGGCTGGCCTGCTGGCAGGGCCGCGCCCAGCCGCGGGTCGAACGGCCGCGCATTGCGGTGTTTGCCGGAACCCACGGCGTCGCCGCGCGCGGCGTTTCGGCCTATCCGCCGGAAGTGACGCAGCAGATGGTGAAGAACTTCCTGAACGGCGGCGCGGCGATCAACCAGCTCGCCGCCGCCATCGACGCCGATCTGCGCATCTACGAACTCGACCTCGACCATCCCACCGCCGACTTCACACAAGGCCCGGCGATGAACGAGACACGCGCCGCCAACGCCATGGCCTACGGCATGATGGCGGCGGAGCCCGGCATCGACGTGCTGTGCCTGGGCGAGATGGGGATCGCCAACACGACCACGGCCGCCGCGCTCTGCGCCGCGCTGTTCGGCGGCAAGGCCGCGGACTGGGCAGGACCGGGCACCGGCGTCGCCGGCAAGGCGCTGGACTACAAGATCGCCGTCATCGACGAGGCGCTGACGCACCATAAGGACGCCATCGCGCGCCGCGATCCGCTGGAGCTGCTGGCCGCCGTCGGCGGCGAGGAGTTTGCCGCCATTACCGGCGCCATAGTCGCCGCCCGCATGGGCCGCATTCCGGTGCTGCTCGACGGCTTTGCCTGCACCGCCGCCGCCGCCGTGTTGTGGGCCGTCGACCGGCATGCTCTGGACCATTGCCTGGTGGCGCATCGCTCGGCCGAACCCGGTCACGACCGCCTCCTCAAGGCGATCGACAAGCAGCCGCTGTTCGACCTCGGCATGCGGCTGGGCGAAGCCTCTGCGGCGGCCGTTGCCGTGCCGATCCTGAAAGCGGCCGCGGCCTGTCACAACGGGATGGCGACTTTCGCGGAGGCCGGCGTATCCTCAAAGGATGCGTAGACGCGCCTTGATTGCGGCGTCCCTGCCGCTCCTCGCCCTGCCGCTGTTGCCGGCTCTTGCCCACCCGCCGCGCCAGCCCGATTCGGCTGAAGCGCAGAGGATCATCCAGGAAGTGACGGCCTTCCGCGAGAAGCTCGCCAAGGCCGTGAAGGACAAGGACTTCAAGGCATTGCGCGCTGCCTATGCCTACAACTACACGCACACCCACGGCTCGGGGAAACTCGACAACAAAGATGCGCGTATCGTCTCGGCCATGGCCGGCGAGCCGTTGATCGAGGCGGCTCCCGCTACCGAACTCAGCTTCCAAGTCTACGCCGGCCCCACGGTGATCGTGACCGGCAAGAGCCCGATCCTGAACGTGAAGGAACAGAAGACCTACGACTTCCGCTGGGTCTGCGTGTACGTCACGGCAAAGGACGGCTGGGAACTGGCCGTCAGCCAGGCGACGCGACTGCCGGCGCCGGCGAACTAGGACGCACGCGAAGGCCAATCCCAGGAGGGCCAAGCCCAGGAGGGCAGGACGTACGTTCGAGGACTGGCGGCAGAGGCCTCAGGCTTCGCAAACGTAGGTTACGGTGCGTATGCGACGGTCCCGCAGGTTGGCCACCTGACTACGGGCCATCTCGGGAAAGTCATTGCCGAGGAATGCCTGGAACGTCGCGGCGGGCACAGCAGCCTTTGCCATCCGCGCCGCCATCGCCTCAAACCAGCGCTGCCCCTCCTCTGTGGAGTCCTGCACATCCACCACCCTGAAGCCGGCATTCGTCAATAGCGACTGCATCGCATCGGGGGTAGCTAAGTGGCTGATCGACGGCTCGCGGGCCCAAGGCACCGGGAACAACACATCGCCCCCTTCACCTTGCAAGATGTCGTAAACCGCAAATCGAGCGCCCGGTCTAAGCACCCGCTTGGTCTCCGCATACACTTTGTCTTTGCGAGCAATGTTCATCGACACGTGAATGGTCATGGCCGCATCGAACTGATCGCTGGTGAATGGCAGGCTCGTCGCATCGCCTTGCCGGAAGGAAACGCGATCACTCAGGCCCACCCAATCGCTCAGAGTGGTCGCGGCCTCGCAAAAGGCTTGTGTCAGATCGATGCCTGTTACGCGGCATCCGTAGGTCTCAACAAGCGTACGGGCCGGCCCGCCCAGGCCGCTCCCGATGTCGAGCACATGGGAGTCGGCGCTCAAGTTCAGTGATCGGGCAAGCTCCAACGTGGCCCGACGGCCGCGAATATGGAACTCGTCAACTGTCCCAAGATCGGCAGTCGTCAGCTTGCCGATATCTTTCCCAGCCTTGCGCAGGCTCTCGGCAAGTGCACCAACGATGCTGTCGCCACCAGCATAGTGGCTCGCCACCTTGTCAGCCATGGATCCATACTCTCAGTCGCGGCGGAGATGATACGTCCCATGATGTCCTGACACTAGGCGCCGCTTCGACCGAGGCCCCCCTTTTTTACTCAGGCGGAGGCGCGAGACGCGATCGCCTTCAGGAAGGCGAGGATCAACGGGTGCGGCCGCCCCACCGACGATCTCAGCTGCGGGACGAAGACCGTCACCAGGAAGAACGGATGCGCCGGGACCGTCAGGATTCGCGGCTCGCGGTTGGCATCCCGGCCGATGACCTGCAGCCCGCCCTCGTGCAGTCGCGCCTCGTAATCGGGATTGAGACCGAAGTTGCAGTAATACTCCTCGGTCGCCCTTGTGCCCGAATAGGCTCTTGCGGCAAGCGACCCCTCCTCGATGAAAACGTCCATCCGCTGGCCGACCAGCGAACAAGAGAGCGGCGTGATCACGAGAACCGACGCATAGGGATCGTGCTCGGCATGCTGCGCATCGACGATGCCCAGAACGTTGCGCGCATACTCGATCAGGGCGTACTGGCAGCCGCCGCAGGTTCCCAGCAGCGGCAGGGCCGCCTCGCGGCCAAAGCGGATGGCGTCGAGAGCGCCGTCCATGCTTCGGTAGGGACTGCCGGGTGCGACCCACACGCCGTCGTAACCCGAAAGCCGCGCGCTGGCCCGGCCGGCCAGCTCTGCCGACGGGATCCAGTCGGCCCTAACAGGCAGGCCGAGATGGTTGCAGGCGTGGGCGATGGCTTCGTTGGTCTTGGGATGAGGAGCGAAGTCGGGATTGAAGTCGCCCACAATCGCAAGCCGGGGTCCGCGTGATGTCACCTGATCTGTCCTTCAAAGCGGGAATACTTGCGCCATTGGAGCAACGGCAGTCATATAAGTGCAATTCATTCCGAAGATCATGAGAATTAGCCGGACTAATCTCACCCTCGCCCACCTGCGCGTGCTCGTAGCCATCGTCGATGAAGGCGGGTTTACCGCCGCGGCGAAGCATCTGGGATTGACGCAGTCCGGCGTCAGCCAGGCCATCCAGACCATGGAGGATGCCCTGGGCGCGGTTCTCCTGGTCCGCCGGCGCGAAAGGGTCGAACCGACGGAAATCGGCGGGCGGGTTCTTGTCGACGCCCGGGCAGCGCTTCGGTCCGTCGAACGTATCCATGAAAACTGTGCGAGCTGGGCTGGCCTCGATCGGGGCACCCTGCGGCTCGGCAGCGTCGCGAGCGCGGCCGCGCATGTGCTTCCCGAGGCCCTGCGTCTCTTCCGGACGCGCTATCCGAACATCGCCGTCACCCTGCTCGAAGGGTCGGACCCTGAAGTCCGCGACTGGACCGCGGGCGACATCGTCGACGTCGGCTTCACCGCCGAACTCGCGCCCGACCTGGAAGGCGAGGTGATCGCAGAGGACGACTTTCTCGTGGTTGCCTCCAGCCGTCACCACCGCGCGCTCGCCCCCACGCCCTCGATGCGCGAGGTTTCCGCGCACCCCTTCATCATGTCGGCGGCCGGCTGCGAACCGGCGATCCGCGTGCTGTTCGCCGGCGCCGCCCGCGAACCCACTGTCGCCTTCAAGGTGCGCGACATGACGGCTTTGCTCGAAATGGTGCGTCAGGGTCTCGGTGTGACGATCGTGCCGGCGCTGTCGCTGCCAAAGGAAAGGCCGGGCCTGCGCATCCTCGAACTGAAGCCGCGGCAGCGCCGGAAGCTCCTCATGGCGACGAAACGGCAATCCCTTCCTTCACCGGCCGTCCGGGCCTTCATCGCAACGTTGCGGTCGAGCCGCCCCTAGGCCCGCACCCGATCCCACCAGTCGCGCGTGCGGTACCACGCGCCGACGAAGGGCAGCACCCATTCGGGATTGCCGTTGTAGAAGGGCACGGTCGGGAAATCCTGGCCGTCGAAGGCATTCACCGGCGCGTTCGAGCCGCCCGCGATCTTGCGGGCTGTCTGGTAGCCGAGATAGCTCATCATCGCGACGCCCGAGCCGTTGCAGGCCATGAGATAGTGCATGCCCTGCTCCCTGCCCATGTGCGGCAGGAAATCGAAGGCGAAGGCGACGTTGCCGGTCCAGGCGTGCGTGACCTTCACGCCCTTGAGCTGCGGCCAGCGCTCCAGCATGTAGCCGTGCAGCACCGGCGCGCTGACTTCGGGCGTGACCTGCGTGAAGCGCGCGCGGCCGCCGAAGATCACCCGCTTGTTGTCGGGTGACTGGCGGTAGTAGCAGAGCACGCGCTTGGTATCGCTGACGACGCGGTTCTTCGGAATGAGGCTCTGCACCAGATCCTCCGGCAGCTCCTCCGTCGCGATGATATGGCTGGCCACCGGCACGAGCTTGCGGCGGAGCGTCGGCGTCAGCTCGGTCGTGTAGCCGTTGGTCGCAATCACGACCTCGCGCGCTTCGATTGGGCCTTTGCTGGTCAGCACGCGGAAGCCACCCGGCTTGCGCTCGATCTTCTCGGCGTCGCAATTGGCGCAGAGCGTGGCGCCGGCGCGATGGGCCGCCTTCAGGAGACCGCCGTAGTAGAGCGCGGGATGGAGCTGGCCGGTGCGCTCGACCACCATGCCACCATAGTAGTAATCCGACGCGATTTCCTCGCGCTGCTGCTCGCGCGGCACCATGTAGGTGCCGAGCCCCGCCTTGGCGTTGTAGGTGCCGACCTTGGCCGCCTGCTCGGCGTAATGGCGCGGCGTGTAGGCGCCACTGAAGCGGCCGTTCATGCGCCAGTAGCACTCGATGCCCTCGCGCTGGATCACCGTTTCGACCTGCGCCAGCGAATCGGCGGCGTCGGCCAGCATGCGGGCCATCACCTTCTTCCAGGCCTCGGCATTGCCGCCGACACCCTTGCCGGAGAAGCCCTTGCCCATGGTGGTGCCGCCGCTGACGCCGCCACCGTTGCGCGTCGAGGCGCCGACGCCGAAGTCGCCACGCTCCAGAACCGTGACCTCGACGCCGGAGCGCGCCAGTTCCAATCCTGTCGACAGGCCGCCATAGCCCGCGCCGACCACCAGCACGTCGGTCTTGAGCGGCGGGTCCTGGCTCAGCTCGTTGGAGGGGTGCCACCATTCCCACCACCAGGGCATCGGCTTGAAATCCTTGTGGAACACGGACTCGGCCATCACTCCCTCCCCTCGCGCACGCCGCTAACGCGTGCTGTCCCTGAGGCCCCGGCCGAAGCGGCCGATCAGGACCAGCACCACCGACACCAGCAGGATCTGCATCACCGAAACGGCGGCGATGGTCGGATCGATCTCCATCATGATGTTGTCGAACATCTTCTTGGGCAGCGTCATGTTCGCGCCCGCCAGGAACAGTGCCACCACCACTTCGTCGAAGGAGGAGATGAAGGCGAGCAATCCAGCCGAGACGAGGCTCGGTCGCAGCAGCGGCAGGGTGATGCGCGTCAGCGTCTTCCAGCGCGAGGCGCCCAGCCCTTCGGCCGCCTGCTCCAGCGAACGGTCGAAATCGCGCAGGCCTGCGGCGATCACCAGCACCACGAAGGGAAGCGCCAGCACCGTGTGCGCAACGACCAGCCCGTACCAGGTGCCGATCAGCTTCAGCTTGGCGAACAGGCCATAGATCGAGACCGAGAGAATGATGGTCGGCACGATGATGGGCGCCAGCGCCAGACGGTCGAGGAGCGCACGGCCGCGAAAGCGGGCGCGCACCAGGCTGAAGGCCAGCGGCACGCCCAACAGCAATGCCAGCACCGCGGTCGCGCCGCCGATGTAGAGCGAGCGCCATGTGGCGTCGATCCATTGCGGATCGTCGAGATAGCGCTCGTACCATTGCCAGGAAAAGCCCGGCGGCGGGAACTGCATGTAGGGCGCCGAAGAAAGCGAGATCGGGAATACCACCAGCAGCGGCAGCATCAGGAAGAAGTAGATCAGCGCGCAGACCGCGACGAGGAGACGGCGGCTCCCTCCTCCATTTCTCATCGTGTCGCCTCCGGCTGCGTGAAGCGCTGCGCCACCGCGTAAACAGCGAAGGTGAAGACCAGCAACACCGCCGAGAGCGCCGCGGCAAAGGGCCAGTTCAGCGTCTCGCGCACCTGCTGTTCGATCAGGACCGCAATCATCATCACCCGGCCGCCGCCCAGCAGAGCGGGGGTGATGAAGAAGCCCAGCGACAGCACGAACACCAGGACGCTGCCGGCGAAGATACCGTTCAAGGTGAGCGGCAGGTAGATGCGCCAGAAGATGCGTGCATTCGAAGCACCGAGGCCGGCAGCCGCCGCTGGGATCGCCGGATCGACGCGGCGCACGGCGCCATAGACCGGCAGCACCATGTAAGGCAGCAGCACATGCACCATGCCGATCAGCACGCCGGTGAAATTGTGCAGAAGCGGCAGCGGATCCGTCGTAAGTCCGGACTCCATCAGCGTACGGTTCAGCACGCCGTTGCGGCCGAGCAGCACCATCCAGGCATAGGTACGCACCAGCACCGACGTCCAGAGCGGCAGCAGAACACAGATGAAACCGAAAGTCGCCCAGCCCGGCGTCGTGGTCGCCATCAGGTAGCCCAGCGGATAGCCCAGGAGCAGGCAGACGAGCGTCACCAGCAGCGCGATCTCGAAGGTGTTCCAGAAGACGCGCAGGTAGAGCCCCTCGCCCAGCGCCTTGGCGTACCAGTCGAGCGTGCCCGCTTCGACGCTGAAGCCCAGCATGCGCACGACCGGAAACAGGAAGAACACCAGCAGCAGGATCAGCGCCGGCAGCGCCGGCCAGGCCGAACCGCGCAGCCGGTCAGAAAACATGGATCGCTTCCGGGTCGATGCCGACGGTGATCGTCGTACCGGCGGCGGGCAGCGGACCACGCGCCGGCTGGCGGACCAGCAGCTCCTGCCCGCCTTCGCAGGCGAGCCGCAGCTTGAAGGAGGTGCCGAGATAGACTGCCTCGACGATCTCGCCGGTGAACTCGTTAATGCCGCCTGGCGCGAACCGCTCCGGCCGCATCAGCACACCGACCCTGGCGCCGGGCGCGGCTTCGCTGTCGACCATGAGCTTGCGGCCGTCGGGCAACGCGACGAGACCCGGCGCGCTCATCGTGCCATGCAGGATGTTGCTCTCGCCCACGAAGTCGGCGACGAAATCGTTGGCCGGTCGCTCGTAGATTTCCGTGGTCGTAGCGATCTGCTGGATCGCGCCCTTGTTCATCACCGCGATTCGGTCGGAAAGGACCAGCGCCTCTTCCTGGTCGTGGGTGATGAAGATGGTGGTGAGGCCGAGCCTGCGTTGCAGCCGGCGCACCTCGAGCTGCATGGTCTCGCGCAGCTTGCGGTCGAGGGCGCCGAACGGCTCGTCAAGCAGCAGCAGCCGCGGATTGAAGACGATGGCGCGGGCAAGGGCGACGCGCTGCTGCTGGCCGCCGGAAAGCTGCTTGGGCAGCCGCGCCTCGTAGCCCGCAAGCTCGACCATGGCCAAGGCCTCGCCGACCCTGCGGTCGATCTCGGCCTTGCCGACGTTCCGCATCTCCAGCGGAAAGGCCACGTTGGCCTTCACCGACAGATGCGGAAAGAGCGCGTAATTCTGGAACACCATGCCGATGTCGCGCCTGGCCGGTGGCAAGGAAGTGATGTCCGCCCCGCCGACCGTGACCCGCCCGGCATCGGGTGTCTCGAAGCCGGCCACGACCTTCAGCAAGGTCGTTTTGCCGGAGCCACTGGGGCCCAGGATGGTCAGAAGTTCGCCCTGCGCCACTTGGAGAGAAACATGGTCGAGCGCCACGACATCGCCGAATCGCTTGGCCACCCCTTCGATCAGGAGTTCGGCCGATCCTTCACCGGACCCCTTACCTGTACGCAATGCCGGTTACGCCTTCTTCAGCATCCACGCGTTCCATAGTTCCTGCGCCTTGGCGCCGTTCTCGGCATACCATTCGTCACTGATCCAGAATTGCTTGTCGAGATACGCGGTCGGCAGATAGGGCTTCACCTTGGCGTCGACGAAGTTCAGCGACTCGAGGTTGAGGCCGGGATAGCCCAGCTCCGAGGCGTAGACCGCCTGCTGCTGCGGGATCGCCAGCTCGGCCAGCATCTTGTTGGCCCAGTACGGATTCTTGGCGCCGCGCGGGATGGCGAAGCTGCCCTGCTTCAGGGCGCCCTCGTTCCATTCGATCTCGATTGGTCCGCCCTTCTTGATGACGTCGTAGAAGCGCCCGTTCCAGCCGGTCGCCAGCACGACCTCCTTGTCGAGCAGGAGCTGGGCCGGTTGCTGGCCGGTCGACCACCAGGCCGTCACATACGGCTTGATCTGGTCGAGCTTCTTGAACGCTCGGTCGAAGTCGATCGGATAGACCTTGTCCTTGGGGACACCATCGGCGATCAGCGCGAATTCGAGATTGTCCGTCGGATGGTTGCGCATGGAGCGCGCGCCGGGGAACTTCTTGACGTCCCACCACTCCGCCCAGCTCTTGGGATGCGTCCCGCCTTTGAAGACATCGGTGCGGTAGCCGATGATCGTCGTATAGACCGACGAGGCGAAGACATTGGGGTTCTGCGCCGTCGGTGGATACTTGGAACGGTCGACCACTTTGGGATCGACCTTGTCGAGCAGGTTCAGCTTGGAAGCGCGGATGGCGTCCTGGCCACCGATCTCCGTCAGGTCCCATTCGACATTGCCAGAATCGACCATGGCACGCAGCTTGCCGAAATCGACCGGGCTCGTTTCGACGACCCTGATTCCGTACTTCTTCTCGAAGCCGTTGAAGAAGGCCTTGCGCATGGCGGTGCCCATCGACCCGCCAGAATGATTGACCACGATCTGAGCCGGTTTGGGAGGCTCCGCCTGGGCGAATGCCCGGCCCGATACGCCGACGGCAGCGGCGCCTCCGAGAAGTGAAAGAACGTGACGGCGGTGCGGACGCTTGATGTCCATGACAGACCCCCTGTTTCGTTTTCTCCCCACGACTGTAGGAGTGCATTCCACGACGAGCAACTTCCATGCCCATAACTTTCTGGAATGACCATAAAGGACGAATGAATTTCTCCGTCATCGCCCGACACGCCTAACGTCGAAACAACAGGGGTTGTGAAGGGGGCAAACGATGATGAACCGATTGAAGGCGCTGGCGTGCGCCGCAGCCATGGCATGCGTTGCCAGCACCGCGGCCGCCCAGGAACTCACCATGGCGGTGTGGGGCGGCGGCGGCGCCAACACCTGGCGCGAGGCGTTCATCAAGCAGTTCTCGCCAGCGGAAAAGTTCACCATCAAGATGGTCGAAGTGCCGAATCCGGCCGGCGGCCTACGCTCGCCGGCCGCGGCCAGCCAGTACAATCTGGCGCTGGTCACCTACTTCGAGGCGATTGCCCTTTCCAACGCAGGCTTGATCGAATCCTTCGACGACAAGCAGCTCCCGGGTATCGGCGACGTCGACCCCAAGTTCCTCACCAAGGACAAGAAGGGGCGCCACGTCGGCCTGCCGGTCTACTTCACCTACTACGGCATCGCCTACAACACCGACCTGGCCAAAGCCGAGGACTTCGCCTCGTGGCAGGGGCTGACCGATGCCAAGTGGAAGGGCAAGCTCTCCGTGACGCGGCCGGTCTATCTCGCGCCCTATGACGCGGTGATCATGGCCAAGGCCATGGGTGGTAGCGAGAAGGATATCGATCCGGGCTTCAAGCTGCTGGAGCGCATCGTGCCCAACGTGCTGGCGACCTATACCTCGCTGGCGCACATGAACACGCTGCTGACGCGCGGCGAAGTCGCGGCCGTTCCCTTCTATGCCTCGCGTGTCTGGGCCCTGCGCCGCCAGGGCGCCGCCAATGTCGACATCGTGATGCCCAAGGAAGGCGTCCTGATGCTGCCCTATGTCGTAGTGGTGCCGAAGGGTGCCAAGCACCAGGACAAGGCGCTGCTCTGGATGAACTACATCGCCGGCGCCGAGCCGCAATTGCGCGCCGCCTTGCTCGACGGCTGGCTGCCGATGAACTCCAAGGTCAAGCTGCCCGAAGAGCTGCAGAAGACGCTGGGCCGGCCCTACGAGGACATCGTGAAGAGCCTTTATTCACCGGACTGGAGCGTCGTCGTCGACCATAACGAGGCGCGCGTCGACCGCGCCGAGAAGCTGCTGTCCGGCGTCCAGAAGTGAGGCGAGGCACAATCACGGTCGCGGGCGTCGGAAAGGATTTCGGCGCCACGACGGTCCTCAGCGACGTCGACCTCGTGATCGAGGGCGGCAGCTTCGTGACCCTGCTCGGCCCTTCGGGTTGCGGCAAGACGACGTTGCTGCGTCTGATCGCGGGCTTCCTCGAGGCGAGCCGCGGCACCATCGCCATCGACGGAGCACCGATGCAGGGCGTGACGCCGCGGCGCCGGCCGATTGGCATGGTCTTCCAGAACCTTGCCTTGTTCCCGCACCTCGATGTCTTCGAGAACGTCGCCTACGGCCTCAAAATCCGTGGGACGCCGGCGGCCGAGATCGCGGCCAAGGTCGCGCGCTTCCTGGGTCTGGTCGGACTGGCGGGCTTCGAGCGCCGTCGCATCGGCCAGCTCTCCGGCGGCCAGAAGCAGCGCGTGGCGCTGGCGCGGTCGCTGGCCCTCGAGCCTGCGATCCTGCTGCTCGACGAGCCGCTCTCGGCCCTCGACCTGCAGCTCCGCCGTCAGTTGCAGGTCGAGCTGAAGGCGATCCAGCGCCAGCTCGCAACCACTTTCGTCTTCGTTACGCACGACCAGGAAGAAGCGACGTTGCTGTCCGACACGATCGTCGTCATGGAAGGCGGCCGCGTGCGTCAGGTCGGAAGCCCGGGCGAAATCTATCGCCGGCCGGCATCGCCTTTCGTCGCGCGCTTCGTGGGCGACATCAACATGCTCGAAGGCCGCATCGCGACAGTGAACGGCTCGTCGGTATCGGTCGATCTCGGCCAGCATCGCTTCGACCTGCCGCCGTCGGCGATTGTTGGACAGCCGGCGGCCGGCGCTGCCTGCCAGATCGCTTGCCGACCGGAAGCCGTCACTCTTGCCGACGATAGTGCCAATGCGCTCGCCCTCGATGGGCGCATCGATGCGCTCCATCGCCTCGGCCCCACGGTGAAGGCAATGCTCGATACGCCGTTGGGGCCGCTCACGGCGCTGATGATGGCCGGCGCCCCGCAGGCTGCGGAACTCGCGGAGGGAAAGACGGTGCGTGTCGTCGTGCCTTCCGACACGCTCACCGTCTTCGTCCCAACCTGAAAGAACAATCATGTCCGCCAAGGATTTCGCCGGCCGTACCGTCGCCCAGCATGTCGAGGCCTTCACCTCGGGCAAAGTCTCGGCGCGCGACCTCATCGAGGGTGTGCTGGAGCGCGTCAAGAAGGCCGAACCCTTCAATCCCATTGCAACGCTCGATGTCGACGGTGCGCGCGCCGCGGCCGATGCGCTCGATGCCCGACGCAAGCGCGGCACCGGCTTCGGCAAGCTGGCGGGCGTGCCCGTCTCGGCCAAGGACCTGATCCTGACCAAGGGCCTGCGGACGGCCTTCGCCTCGCTCACCATGAAAGATAACGTGCCCGCCATCGACGCCGACGCGATCGCCCAGTGGCGCGCGGCCGATGCCGTGCTGTTCGCCAAGACCACGACGCCGGAGTTCGGCCACAAGGTCCTGACCGACAGCCGCCTGCACGGCGTCACGCGCAACCCGTGGAACCGCGAGCACACGTCGGGCGGGTCGAGCGGCGGCGCGGCGGTTTCCGTGGCACTCGGCCTCGGCCCCATCGCCATGTCGACCGATGGTGCAGGCTCGGGCCGCATCCCGGCCGCCTGCTGCGGCATCTATGGTCTCAAGGCCACGCTCGGCCGCGTGCCGCACGAAATCGCGCCCGACCAGTTCGGCCAGCTCACCTATCTCGGCGTGATGGCGCGCCATCCGACCGATCTCGGCGCCGGCCTGGCGTCGATGTCGCGTGGCCATCGCGACGATCCCTGGACCGCCGCCATCGGACGCACGCCTTTCGCCTGGCCCGAGAACACGGGCGAGCATCCGATTGCCGGCAAGCGCATCACCGTGATCCGCCGCATGACCGGCGGCTATCTCGATCCGGACACCGAAGCGCGCCTCGACGCAGCCCTCGCCTTCCTCGACAAGCAAGGCGCCCACATCAAGGAAATGGACGGGCGCGAGATCGACTGGAAGCTCGACGTGGCGCGCGTCGTCCTGCGTGCCAACCAGATCGAGCGTTTCGGCGAGATCCTGAAGACCAGGCGTGACGAGCTCGATCCCTCCTTTGCCAAGACGCTGGACGAAGGCGACGCGGTCGATGCGGTGATGCTGCGTCGCGCACTGGCCGACCGCACCACGGCCTACAAGTCCGTGCAGCGTCTGTTTGCCGATGCCGACCTTCTGCTGACGCCGACCGTCGCGACGCCGGCGCCGCTGGCCACGCAGGATCAGTTCAAGCCGCTTATTGTCGACGGCAAGCCGCTCGGCGACCTGCGTGCCGCCTGGTACACCTACACGATCCCCTTCAACATGACGGGCCATCCGGCGATTTCGATCCCGTTCGGCCGCTCCAAGGCGGGCCTGCCCATTGGCATCCACTTCGTGGCGCCGTGGTACGAGGAAGCGCATCTCATCCGGCTCGCCGAGGCTTTCGACGCCGAGACCGGCGCGTCGGCGGAGTTCCCGCCGGGCTTCGCCACGGGCGCCTGAAGATGCGTGGCGCCACGGCAACGCCCAAGGGCCTGGGCTGGCTGCTGCTGCCGGCGGTGCTGGTCCTCGCCCTCTTCCTGGGAGCGGTGGCGCTCCTCTTCCTGCACGCCTTCTGGACCAAGGACGGGTTCTCTCTCGCCTACTTCAAGCAGATCCTCGATCGCGCCGACTATCACGAAGTCTTCCTGCGCACCGTGTCGATCGCGGCCATCGTGTCGCTCGCCTCGGCATTGCTGGCCTATCCCATCGCCTGGCTGCTCTGGCGTCTTCCCAAGTGGCGCAACCTTCTGCTGGTCGTGGTGCTGGTGCCGTGGCTGGTCAGCCTGGTCGTGCGCACTTATGGCTGGCTGGTCATCCTCGGACCCAAGGGCTTCCTCAACGAGGCGCTGCGCTGGGCCGGTGTCATCGAGTCACCGCTGCCGCTGATCTTCAACGATCTCGGCGTGGTGATCGGCCTCACCCATGTACTGATGCCGTTCTCCGTGATCGCCACTTTGTCGGTGCTGCTGCAGATCGACAACCGGCTGGAGGAGGCCAGCGAATCGCTGGGCGCCGGCGCGTTCGAAACCTGGCGCCGGGTCGTGCTGCCGCTGTCGCTCCCCGGTGTCTTCACCGGCATCGGCATCACCTTCCTGACCTCGATGGGCGCCATCGTGACGCCGATCCTGCTGGGCGGCATCCGCCAGAAAATGGCCGGCACGCAGATCTATCAAGAGGTCGTCTACAACTTCAACATGAGCAAGGCGTCTGCGTGGGCGCTCTGCCTGCTGATCCTGAGCGCGCTCGGCCTGGTGCTGCTGCGCACCGTGGAAGCCGCGCTCGTACCGAAAGCCGACAAATGAATGCGCCTTTGATCAAGCTCGGCCGGGCGGGCTCCCTGGCGCTGCTGTTCTTCCTGCCGGCGCCCATTGTGGTGATCGGCGCGACCTCTTTCGCTGCGGCCGGCTACCTGCGCTTCCCGCCGGGCGAGCTCAGCTTGCGCTGGTACGCCGAAGCCGCCACCGATCCACGCTGGATCGATTCCTTCCTCACCAGCCTTGGCATTGCCGCCATCGTCGCCGTGACAGTGACGGCCATCGCGTTCGCCGGCGCCTATGCCTGCCACCGGCTGAAGCCGCGCTGGCTGGCAACCTTCGAGCTCATCGTCATGTCGCCGCTGTTCTTCCCGCATGCCGCGCTGGGTGTCGCGCTGGTGAACGTGCTGGCGCTCAGCGGCCATCTCGGCACGGCAGGCGGCATCGTCGTCGCCCATGTCGTCTGTACGCTCCCCTTTGCCTGGCGGCCGATCATGGTCGCCCTGCAGCGGATCGACAGCGAGATCGTCGAGGCCGCCTCGCTGCTGGGCGCCGACGAGCGCCGCATCGCGCTTGGCATCGCCCTGCCGCTGGCCCGGTCAGGCATCGTCACGGCGCTGCTCTTCTCCTTCATCATCTCGTTCGACGAGGTGACGGTGACGATGTTCCTCACCGGGCCGCAGGTCACGACCCTGCCGGTGCAGATCTACGCCTTCATCCAGGAGAACGCGTCGCCGCTGCTGGCGGCGATCTCGACGGTGACGGTCGCGGTGACGCTGCTGGTCGTGATGCTGCTGGAACGGCTGATCGGGCTCGAATTCTTCGTGGCGCATGATCCGGCCTAAGCGATCAGGCCCACCCTTTCGCCTTCAGATGTGCCCGCATGGTGTCGAGAAAAGCGTCGGCCAGGCGCGACGGCTTTCGGTAGCGCGGCCGCATGGCGCGGAACAGGTAGCGGATCCTGGGCTCGAAAGGCACGACGGCAATGCCTTCGTTGAGATAATCGCGCGCCGTGAAGGGCTCGACGATAGAGACGCCGAGCCCACGGGCCGCCAGCGCACAGGCATCAGCCGAGGAATAGACGTCGATCTGCAAACGCCGTTCGATCCGTTCCTGCTCGAACACCGCGTCGATCAGATGGCGCATGCGGCCATCGAGCGGAAAGGACAGGAAGCGCTCGCCGCGCAGGTCGGCCGGCCGGATCACCTTACGTCGCGCCAACCGATGGTCGCCCGGCAGCACGCAGACCGCGGTGGCGCGGCTCAGTTCTTCGGTGACCATCGAAGGATGCTCGAACGGCATCATGGAGAAGCCCAGGTCGATCTGCTGGTCGATCATCTTCTGGTTGATGTAGGTCGAACTGCGAACGTGAAAGCCGATATGCGCCTTGGCATGACGCTTCATGAAGGTCGCCAGAACGTCGGGCAGGACGGAGCGGCCGAACGCCGGCGTCGAATAGATCAGGAGGTCGCCGACCTGGCGCTCGCGGATCTCGCGCGCCACCTCGGTCACCCGTTCGAGGCTGTGATAGAGGCGCGTCACCTCGGCTTCGAGCAGGCGTGCCTCGCTGGTCGGCGCCAGCCGCCGCTTGATGCGCGTGAACAGCGGATAGCCGATCTCATGCTCCAGCCCGGCGAGGATCTTGCTCACTGCGGGCTGCGATACGCCCAGCCGTTCGGCCGCCGCCGTCACCGTGCCGTGGGACATGATCGCCCGGAAGGCTTCGAGCTGGCGCGACGTGATCATCATAACTCCAGGGAATTTGAGTCCGCCGACAATGACTTTGACCCTGTAGGGCGACAAGCCAAAAGTCCACTGCATCGACATTTCAGACAAGGGCGTATTCATGCCTTCCATTGATCAGTCAATCTTCAGCAGCGACTTCAAGGAGGAGCCCTACTGGTGGGGGGCGTTCCGTCCGCAGGCCATACCGACGTCGGCGCTGCCGGCGAAAACCGATGTCGTGGTCGTCGGTGGCGGCTACGCGGGGCTTGCCACGGCACGCGCCTTGGCCGATGGCGGCGTGCAGAGCCTGGTGCTGGAAGCCGATGAATTCGGCGCGGGCGCGTCGACGCGCAGCGGCGGCGCGTTGAGCGCCGGCCTTTCGATCGGCAAGAGCTTTACTGGCCGAACGCTCGACTATGCCCCCGAGCTGGTGCGCGACGTCGTGGGCTGGGCGATCGATGCCTATCGCGGACTGATCGATCTCGTCGAGCAGGAGAAGATCGACTGCTATCTGGAACAGCGCGGCCGCTTCCTCGGCGCCTGCGCCGCCTCGCACTATGAAGGTCTGCGCACGCGCTTCGAGAAGCTGCGCTCGGGCGGCGCCACGGACTGCAAGCTGATCAGTCGCGAGGAGCAGCGCCAGGAGATCGGCAGCGACTTCTATCACGGCGGCATGGTCTTCGAGACTGCGGGCAAGCTGCATCCCGCCTTGTTCTATGGCGGGCTGCTCGCGGCGGCGCGGCGGCGCAATTCGATCACCCTGGCCGGAGGCTGCCGCGCCACCGGCCTCAGCCGCGACGGCGAGGGCTGGCGGGTCAAGACCGAGGCGGGCGAAGTCCGCGCACGCCATGTCGTGGTCGCGACCAACGGCTATACGGGCGGCCTGACGCCGACCTTGCAGCGCCGGCTCGTTCCAATCGCCAGCCACATCATCGCCACCGAGGAACTGCCGCCGGGGCTCGCCGCGAAGATCTGCCCCAAGGGACGGACCTTCTCTGAGACGCGCCGCGTGCTGCACTATTACCGGCTCTCGCCCGACGGCAAGCGCGTGATCTTCGGTGGCCGCGCCCGCTTCACCGAGATTCCCGGCGAACTCCGAGCTCAGCTCCTGCATCGGGCCCTGGTCGAGCGCCTACCCGAACTCGCAGGCACCAAGGTGACGCACACCTGGCAGGGCAATGTCGCCTTCACCTACGACGCCCTGCCCCATGCGGGCGAACTCGACGGGCTGCACTTCGTGGTGGGCTGCAACGGCTCGGGCGTGTCGATGATGCCGTTCCTGGGCGACGCCATCGGCAGGTCGATCGCCGGCCGTCTGCGCGGGAAACTGCCCTTCGCCGATGCTGCGTTGCCGCCGATTCCGCTCTACTCCGGCAAGCCCTGGTTCCTGCCGGTGATCGGCGGCGCCTTCCGGGCAATGGATTATTTCGACGAGAAAATCAGATGAGCGCCACCTTCTTCTCAGCCACCTACCGCGAAGCGCGACAACGCTTTCTCGAGGCGGCCCGCAAGGCAGGCGCCGCCGTCGATGCGCACGTACATCCACTGACGGGCGCCGAGGGCGAGGAGATCGGCACCGACACCGCGTTGCTGGGCGCCGCCGACGCCGACAAGCTGTTCATCGTGAGTTCCGGCACGCACGGACCCGAAGGCTTCTCGGGATCGGCCTGCCAGCTCGCGCTGCTGAACGACGAGCTTGCCTGCCGTGCCACCGATCGCGGCATCGCTCTGCTCTTGATCCATGCGGTCAATCCGTTCGGCTTCTCGCATCTGAAGCGGACCAACGAAGACAACATCGATCTCAACCGTAATTTCAACGACTTCTCGACACCCTATCCCGACAATCCGGTCTACGAGGAGATCCACGATCTGCTGGTCCCCGCCGCCTGGCCACCGAGTGCGGAGAACGAGAACCAGCTCGCCGCCGCCATGGCACGTCTCGTCGGTCGACGCGCACCGGGAATTTCCAGCGGGCAGGCCAGGCATCCTGACGGCCTTTTCTACAGCGGCACGGGGCCAGCCTGGAGCAACCGCACCATCCGCAGGATCGTACGCAAGCACGGCGCCAACTGCCGACACATTGCCTGGATCGACGTGCATACCGGGCTCGGCCCTTACGGCCATGGCGAGAAGATCTTTGGCCACCATTCCGACGCGACACTCGCCCGTGCGCTTGCCTGGTGGGGCAGCGACCTGATCGTCAGCACGGCCACCGAGTCGGTCTCGCCGCGCACCACGGGTCACATCACAGGTTGCGCGCCCGAAGAATGCCCCGGCGTCGCGATCACCCCCTCGACTCTCGAATACGGCACCCTGCCCTCGCCGCAGGTGCGGCGCGCGTTGCGTGGCGAAGCCTGGCTCGCCGGCCACCCCGATGCGCCGGCCGCGGTCTCAGCAGAAATCCGCCGCGCCGTACGCGATGCCTTCTACGTCGATGCCGACGACTGGAAGGGGATGATCCTCGGCCAGTTTCGCGCCTTTGCCCTGCAAACGATCAACGGCCTCGCGGCCGAACAATAACGAGGGGAAATACAATGAAGCTACGCTCTCTGCTTGGTGCACTTGCCGGCCTGCTGCTTGCCGCGCCCGTGGCCGCGCAATCGACGCTCAAGATCGTGATGCACTCCGACCTCAAGGTCCTCGATCCGATCTGGGCGTCGGCGCAGATCAGCCGCACGCACGGCTACATGGTCTACGATACGCTGTTCGGCCTCGATGGCGATCTCAAGCCGCAGCCACAGATGGTCGGCGCCTGGACCGTCGATCCTGCGGGTCTGGTCTACAGCTTCACCTTGCGCGATGGCCTTGCCTGGCACGACGGCGCGCCGGTGACGGCCGAGGACTGCGTCGCCTCGCTGAAGCGCTGGGGCAGCCGGGACGTGATGGGCATCAAGCTGATGGCGCATGTAAAGGAGCTTTCCGCACCGGACGCCAAGACGATCCGGATGGAACTGAGCCAGCCCTATGGGCTGGTGCTCGACTCGCTCGCCAAGCCCGCCGGCATCGTGCCGTTCATGATGCCCAAGCGCATCGCCGAAGCGCCTGCCACGCAACAGATCAAGGACCCCACCGGCTCGGGCCCCTTCATCTTTAAGGCCGACGAATGGCGGCCTGGCGACAAGGTCGTCTATGTGAAGAATCCGAAGTATGTCCCGCGGACCGAGCCGCCTGCGAACTTCGCTGGCGGCAAGGTCGTCAAGCTCGACCGGATCGAATGGACGTCGATTGCCGATCCGCAGACTGCGGTGAATGCCCTGGAGAATGGCGAAGTCGATGCGCTCGAATCGGTGGCACACGACCTGCTGCCGCTGATCGAGAAGCGCAAGGGCATCGACGTCCAGCGCGGCGCCTATGCCAGCCAGTATGCGCTCCGGCCCAACTGGCTCCATCCCCCGTTCAACGATCCGCGGATGCGCCTCGCGCTGGGCTATGCGATCGACCAGAAAGGCTATCTGGAAGCGGCCGTCGGTGACCCGAAGTATTGGCGCCTCTGCAAGACCTACTTCGGCTGCGGCACGCCCCTCGCATCCGAGGCCGGCACCAATGGCCTGCTCGAAGGCAATGTCGGCAAGGCCAAGGCGTTGCTCAAGGAAGCGGGCTACGACGGACGCCCGATCGTGCTGCTGCAGGTGAGCGATCTCGCCTCGCTCGCCAACCTCGCACCCGTCGCCAAGGCGCAGCTCGAGCGGGTTGGCTTCAAGGTCGACATGCGGCCGGCCGATTGGCAGACCCATCTCGCCCGCGTGATGCGCAAGGAGCCGCCTGAGGATCGTGGCTGGAACGTCACGCTTTCCAGCACCGGCGTACTCGACGTGGTGAACCCGGTCACGTCTCTGTTCCTCAACTCGGCGTGCGACAAGGCATCGGCCGGTTGGTCATGCGACGCCAAGATCGAGGAATTGCGCAACGCCTTTGCTCTCGAACCCGATGCTGCCAAGCGCAAGGCCATCGCCGAGCAGATCCAGGCGCGTGCTATGGAACTCGGCACGCACTACCCGCTGGGGGAATGGTACAGCGCCTCGGCCGTCAGCTCGCGCACCAAGGGTTGGCTTCGCCCGCCGTCGACCACGGCCTTCTGGAACGTGGAAGTAGCGAAGCGCTGAGCGTCAGCGCCGCAGGAAGAACTGGATCGGCACGACGATCTCCAGGCTTTCGCCCGGTTGATCGGAGGGCAATGGCGGCAGGGGCTGCGCCCGTTGCAACAGCTCCAGCCCTTCGCGGTCGAGCGCGCCGATTCCGGAAGCGCGTTCGATCCGGGCGGCGAGCACGCGACCGTCGCGGCTCATGGTGAAGCGCACGTAGGTGACGCCTTCCTGACGCGCGCGTTGCGCCTCGGAGGGATAACGCTTGTGGCGCTCAAGGTGGCGCAGCAGCAGCCCCTGCCAGGTCGGCAATGCAGCCGAAGGAGGCGCCGGAGTAGCGCCGGCCTGCGGTGCCGCAGCGACCGCCGCCTGCTGGGGCGCGGCTGGCGATGCCGCGGCCTTGGGCTGCGGCGGCTTCTTCTCAACCTTCTTTTCCGGCGGCTTGGGCTTTGGTGGCGGTGGCGGCTTCAAGTCGAGCGGCGGCGGCGGCTCGGGATCGGGCAGCGTCACCTCGGCCATCACCGGCGGCGGCATCTCGACCGGCGGCGGCGGCTCGGGATCGGGCAGCATTTCGCTGAGATCGGGGCCCGGCGGCGCCTCCTTGGGCACGACTCCCGGCGCCGCGGGCAGCGGCGCCATCTCCACCATCACGGCTGCCGACGGCGGGGCGAACGGCGCTTCCGGATGCGACCAGCCGAGCGCAATGCCGACTGCGCCGGCATGCAGGGTCAGCACAACGGCAAACGAGCACCCCCAGCGCAGGCCTTCCCTCATTGCTCCAGCCCGACCAGGGCCACCTTGAGATAGCCGGCCCCGCGCAGGATGTTCATCGCCTGCATCAGCTCGCCGTAGGGCACGGTCTTGTCGGCGCGCAGAAAGATGCGCTCGTCCTTCTTTCCGCCGGTCGCTTCGTCCAGCGCCTGGGCCAGCGTCTCCCGGGTCGCCGGCTGTTCCTTCAGCACGAAGGAGAGATCGGCTTTCAAGGTGAGATAGAGCGGCGTGTCCGGCTTCGGCTGACGCTCGGCCGTCGAGACCGGCAGATCGACCGGCACGTCGACCGTGGCGAGCGGCGCCGCCACCATGAAGATGATCAGCAGCACCAGCATGACGTCGATGAAGGGCGTGACGTTGATCTCGTGGTTCTCGGCGAGGTCGTCGGACCCGTGATCCAGCTTGACCGACATCTACTTCGCCCCCGACTTGCCAAGGTCCCGCGACACGAGACGGAGAACGGCCGCCGACGTGTCACCCACCAGGGCGCGGTACGCCGCGATGCGCCGGGAAAAGTGGTTGTAGATCACGACCGCCGGAATGGCGGCCGCCAGCCCCAGCGCCGTCGCCAGCAGTGCTTCCGCGATGCCGGGCGCCACGACGGCGAGATTCGTCGTCTGCGATTTCGAGATGCCGATGAAGGAGTTCATGATTCCCCAGACCGTACCGAACAGACCCACGAAGGGCGCGGTCGCGCCGATGGTGGCCAAAACGCCGGTCCCTTTGAGCATGCGGCGGCCCGTCGCCGCTTCGAGCCGTTCCAGCCGCGACGCGATTCGTTCCTTCAGGCCGTCGCGGTCGTTGTCGTTGTCGACGCTGAGCTGGCGCTCCGCCAGTGCCGCGGCAACGAGATCGTTGGCAGGCGCGGCATCGAGCGACGGCGCATTGTCGATCGCGGCAAGAGCCTGCGTCTGTCGCCGTTGCGCGGCCGCAAGCTCGAGGCTCTTGGCGAGGAACACCGTCCAGGTCAGCACCGAGGCCACAACCAGACCGACCATCACCGCCTGCACCACCCAGTCGGCCGCGAGGAACATGCCCAGAACCGAAAGGTCGCGCGGCAGCACCGCCGCGGCGGCAGGACCGGGAGCAGCCGCGGGCGACATAGCCGTTTGGGCCAGGGCGAGCGCCGGCAGGAAGGCCAGAAAGGCAAGCAAACGAGAAACGCGCATGTGATGAAGCCAGCCTCGGAGATGATGGAAGAGGTGCGCCAACGGACGCAGCCACCGGGCACGCCGTGCGAGCATACAGACCACGGCTACGGCACCAATGCCAGGCATCGTAGCCCAACGCATCGTAGCCCAGGGCAGCGAGCCGGGGCCCGCGCCCTCATGTCCCACCGCCAGGACCATCGCCTCGATGCGCATGTGCTCGCCGATCGAGGCCGCGCAACCGGCGGAAGACTAGGCCATTGTCGGGTCGATCAGACGGTGCATGGCGGTCGCCAGCAGGCGCGGCGTGGCGGCGTCCTGCAGCGTGAACGGCCCCGGATCGATCAGGATCATATTGTTCAGGGTGCCGTACATGATCTGGAAGGCGAACCGGATCCGCTGCTCGAGGTCAGCCGTCGACCGACCGCCGAGCAAATCCACGATGAGAGGCAGGGCATAGTCGACCTGTATCTGGCCAAGCTCCCGCATCGGCGTCCAGCTTCCGAGGTCGCTGCCGGCCCGGCGCAGCGACGCGCGGACGAGACCGTGATGGCGCTTCAGCCAGACGACGCCGCCCCGGCTGATCCAGTTCAGGAGCTGCGCCAGGTCGCTCCGCGGTACCCGGTCCGAGCTGTAGCGCGCCGCCAGTTCGCGCCGGCGATCCTCGACCACCAGCCGCTGCAGCGTATCGACGAAAGCGTCCTTGCTGTCGAAGCGGGCATAGAAGGAGCCGACCGTCGTGTCGCAGCGGGCGCACAGTGCCTCGATCGACAGACCGTCGAAGTCGTGCTCCTCCAGGAGCGCCAAGCCCTCGTTCATCAGCCTGACGACCAGCGCGCGGCTGCGCTGCTGCTGCGTCGGCTTCAGACCCGGCACGTTTGCTTCAGCAATGAGCTGCTCGTCCAGCATCCCCGGAACCCCACCCTTGCGTTGGACGCACTTGCCAGACAATCAAAACTAGAATTATAATTCTAATTATAAGAATTCCTTCGGAGGAAAGCAAATGCGCAATTCCCATTTCGACGTGCGTCCGACATCCGGCGCACTGGGTGCGGAGATCCTGGGCGTCGATCTCGCCCAGCCTTTGTCATCGTCGCAGGCCGACGAAATCCGCGGCGCCCTCGCCGAGCATGGCGTGATCTTCTTCCGCGACCAGAAGCTGACCCCCGAGCAGCACATCGCCTTCGCCGGAAGCATCGCGCCGATCAATATCAACCGCTTCTTCAAGGCGGTGCCGGACCATCCCGAGATCGCCGAGGTCCGCAAGGAGCCCGACCAGACCCGGAACATCGGCGGCGGCTGGCACACCGACCACAGCTACGACGAGGTACCGGCGCTGGGGTCGATCCTGCTGGCGCGCGAAGTGCCGCCGCGCGGCGGCGATACCATGTTCGCCAGCATGTCGCTGGCCTACGAGGCGCTGTCGGACGGTCTGAAGCGCACGCTGGAGGGGCTGCGCGCCGTGCATTCGAGCCGGCATGTGTTCGGCGCGACCGCCCAATATGCACGCGACACGGTGGGCCGCATCGGCAATGCCGAACTCGCGACACAGGATGCCGTCCACCCCGTCGTGATCCAGCACCCCTTGAGCAAGCGCAAGACCCTCTACGTCAATCCGGGGTTCACGACGCATTTCGAGGGCTGGACGGCGCAGGAGAGCAAGCCGCTGCTCGACTATCTCTACACGCACGCCTCGCAGCCTCAGTTCCAGACGCGCTTCCAGTGGCGCGAAGGCTCGATTGCCTTCTGGGACAATCGAGCCACCTGGCATCTCGCCATCAACGACTATCAGGGCGAGCGGCGCCTGATGCACCGCATTACGCTGGACGGCGTTCCCCTCGTCTGAGGGGAACGGCTCTAGTTCCTCATTTCTTCTGGGCGCCCGGCAGGAAATCGTCGAGCGGCACACCGAAGCTGTTCAGCGCCCAGGAGACGAGATTGTACTGTCCGACGGTGAAGACGGCATCCATGAGCTGCTCCGTCGAATAGGTCTTCGAGAGCGTGGCCCAGGTCGCATCGGAGGCGACGGAGTTTTCGTAGAGATCGTCGGCGAGCTGCATCAGTGTCGCCTCGTGCTCGTTCCAGCCCTTGGCCTTCGGGCCTTCTTTGATGTTCGCAACATCGGCGTCACTCAGGCCGCCGCGCTTGGCGATCAGCTCGTGCTGGGCGAATTCGTACTCGGCCTGGTTCAGCCAGCCGATGCGCAGGATCAGCAGCTCGCGGTCGCGGAACGGCAGTGTCTGCTTGGAGAGGATGTGGCCCGCGAACGGCGTCCAGCGCTTGGTGAGGTTGGGGTGGTGCGCCAACACCTTGAAGATGTTGAACACCTGCCCGTTCATGGCGTTCTTTTCGACGGCCTCGCGTTCCTCCGGCTTCATGGTCGCGAGGTCACGCAGAGGGATTCGCTGCTTGCGCTTGATCACCGTGTCATTCTCCTTGCAGGTCTCGGCTTGGCTAGCGTTCCGGACTAACGCCACGCCGTTCGACCGACAAGGCGAAAGACGTTACTCGGCGCGCGGACTTTCGCGCGGCGGCTTCAACCGCGCTGCGGCAAGCTTAGCCTGACCTGGAGTGCTGAACTGCGCACCGTCCATCTCGAAGAAAGGACGCGCGTAAGCATGGAAGCGGAAAGCGTTTCCTTCCTTCAGGACGATGCCCGCAGGTTGACCCCAGATTTCGACGACGAAGGGTTCGGGCATGGCACGGTCTCCCTTGGGGTTTCAGTCGGGGCTGAAGTATCTGTGGCCACTCCCACATGGTGTCGACAGCGCGCCATGGCAATGGCCGATGCTGCCAAACCTGCGGTGAGAGACAGCAGACCCTTCGCGTACGGCATCAATATGGCGATGCTCTTTTCCATGCTGGCGATACGGCCAAACGAAGAAGACAATGACAGATCGATGACGTGCGTCGTCGTGCCAGGGGGACCATGAAGCTGACACGTTCTGCGCTACTGAGCCTCGCTGGGACCAGCGTGCTTGCCGGCCGTCACGTTGCGGCCCAACCATCCGTCCAGATGAATCGACGCAAGATTCTCTCTTCAGGTGAACTGCTGCCCGTCGTCGGCGTCGGCACCTGGCGCACTTTCGACGTCGGCGGCAAACCCGAGGATCGCGCGCCGGTCGCCGACGTGCTGCGCCTCCTGTTCGAGGCCGGCGGTTCGGTGATCGATACATCGCCGATGTACGGCTCGGCCGAGGCCGTGGTCGGCAGCTTGCTGGCCGCCTCCGGCTCCCGCAGCAAAGCTTTCATTGCCACCAAGGTCTGGACCAACGGCCGCGACAACGGCATCGCCCAGATGCAGGCCTCGATGCGTCTGCTGCGCACCGACCGCATCGATCTGATGCAAGTCCACAACCTCGTGGACTGGCGCGCCCACCTGCCGACGTTGCAGGCCTGGAAAGCGGACGGCCGCATCCGCTATCTCGGCATCACGCACTATACGCAAAGTGCACACGACGAGTTGGAGCGCGTGATGCGCGCCGAGAAATGGGACTTCGTGCAGTTGAACTACGCGCTCGACGACCGGGCAGTGGAGCAGCGCCTGCTGCCGCTGGCTGCGGAGCGCGGCATCGCGGTGATCGTCAACCAGCCCTTTGGCGGCGGCGGCCTCCTGCGCAAGCTCTCCTCGCGCAAGCTTCCGGACTGGGCGGCCGAGATCGGCGTCACGAGCTGGGCCCAGCTCCTGCTCAAGTTCGTGCTGGCCAACCGGGCGGTGACCTGCGTGATTCCGGGCACCGGCAAGCCCGAACACATGAAGGACAACTTGCAGGCCGGCTTCGGCACCTATCCCGATGCAGCCCTGCTGAAGCGCATGGCGGCGGAGATCGCGATCTAGAACGGTAGCTCTGCTTCGATCCACGCCGTCGCCGACTTGTGCGTCGGCTGCCAGCCCAGTTCGCTGCGCGCGCGCTTGCCACGGACACGGCTGTTGGAACCGAAGGTGTAGGCGGCGCTGCTTTCGCCCAGTTCCTTGACAGCGTCGGCGAAAGGCCAGACCTGCGGGGCGGCGAGACCGAGACGCCTAGCGATCGAGACGCAGATGTCGCGATAGGACGCCTCGCCATTCTCCACGAAGTAGAAAGCACCGGCCGGCGCCTTGGCGAGTGCGAGGCTGTAGAGGTCCGCCATGTCCTCGACATGGACATTCGACCAGATGTTCAGGCCCTGGCCGACATGGCGCACGATGCCCGTCTTGCGCGCCCGCGCGGCAAGGCCGGGGATCTGCGCACTGTCGCGCGCCAGGCCAAGGCCGTTGCCGTAGATCATGGTGTTGCACAGCACGACCGAGCGCACGCCGCGCTGGCTCGCCTCGCGGATCGCCCGGTCGATGGCGACGCGCGCCGCCTTGCCCGGCACGGGATCGAGCGGCGACTCCTCGTCGTAGATACGATCCGACGCCCTGTCGCCATGCGCCTCGTCGGCCACGATGCTGGAGCCGCTGGTGTGCAGGAACGGCTTGTTCGACCCGGCGAGCCCTTCGATCAGGGCCTCGATGGCGCCGCGATGGTCACTGTTCGCGGTATTGACCACGGCGTCGGCGCGGCGCGCCTCGGCCGTGAGGGTCGCCGCATCGTCGAGACCTCCCGCCACCGGCTCGATGCCCAGCGCAGCAAGGCGCCTGCCCTTCTCCGCATCGCGCACCAGACCGCGCAGCTTGTGGCCCTCCCGCAGGAGACGATGGGCCACTGTGCCGCCGATATAGCCGGTGGCGCCGGTGAGGAAGATGTTCACGGGCAGCCCATTTCCTTCAACCGTCCCACGGCTTCGCGAACCGGACCGTCGAGCCCTTCGCCACCAGCCTCCAGGTGCGCGACGATAGCCGCCCGCATGCGCGGGTCCCAGAACTTCCGCAAATGATCGGCAATGGCCGCGGCCGGGTCGCCCCGACGCTGCGGCACGAAGAACTGGCCGATCTGGTTGGCCATGGTCACCAGCCGCTCGTTCGTGCTCGTGGCCGACATCGCTTCTACTCCGCCGCGACCTTGGAGATCCGCCGGCTGCGACCTGTCTGCGCCGCGTAGTCGCGCTGCCACTCGCTGGGGCCGTTGGAAGGCGAGACCTGCACGGCCGTGACCTTGTACTCCGGACAATTGGTCGCCCAGTCGGAGAACTCCGTGGTCACGACATTGGTCTGCGTGTCGGGATGATGGAAGGTCGTGTAGACGACGCCCGGCGCCACGCGATCGGTGAGATGGGCGCGCAAGGTCGTACCGCCGACGCGACTGTCGAGCTTCACCCAGTCGCCGTCGCGGACGCCGCGCTGTTCGGCATCGTGCGGATGGATCTCCAGCACATCCTCGCCATGCCAGACCGTATTGTCGGTGCGCCGCGTCTGGGCACCGACATTGTATTGCGAAAGGATGCGGCCCGTGGTGAGCAGCAGCGGGAAGCGTGGGCCGGTGCGCTCGTCCGTCGGCACATACTCGGTGATCATGAAGTTACCCTTGCCGCGGACGAAGCCGCCGATATGCATCACCGGCGTGCCGAGCGGCGCCTTCTCGTTGCACGGCCACTGGACCGAGCCCACTTCGTCGAGCAGGGCATAGGAGACACCGGCGAAGCTCGGCGTCAGGCGCGCGATCTCGTCCATGATCTCCGACGGGTGCGCGTAGGGCATCTCGAAGCCCATGGCCTTGGAGATGGCCAGGGTGATTTCCCAGTCGGCCAGGCCGTTCCTGGGCGTCATCACGCGGCGCACGCGGTTGATACGGCGCTCGGCGTTGGTGAAGGTTCCATCCTTTTCGAGGAAGGTCGAGCCCGGCAGGAAGACATGGGCATAGTTCGCCGTCTCGTTCAGGAACAGATCCTGGACCACGACGCATTCCATCGCTCTGAGCGCGGCCGCGACGTGGGTCGTGTTGGGATCGGACTGCAGGATGTCCTCGCCCTGCACGTAGAGGCCCTTGAAGCTGCCCTCGATCGCCGCATCGAACATGTTGGGAATGCGCAGCCCGGGCTCGGCATCGAGCGAGCGGCCCCACATCTCCTCGAACATGGCACGGGTCGCATCGTCCGAAATGTGGCGATAGCCGCTGAGCTCATGCGGGAACGAGCCCATGTCGCAGGAGCCCTGGACGTTGTTCTGGCCGCGCAGCGGGTTCACGCCGACGCCCGGCCGGCCGAGATTGCCGGTCACCATCGCCAGGTTGGCGATGGCCATGACCGCGGTCGTGCCTTGGCTGTGCTCGGTAACGCCGAGGCCATAATAGATCGCGCTGTTGGGGCCGGCAGCGTAAAGCCGCGCAGCGCCGCGGATCTCCTCGGGCGAGACGCCGGCCATCAGGCCGACTGCCTCGGGGCTGTTGCGCTTCTCGGCCACGAAGGCCGCCCAATACTCGAAGGCATCGCGATCGCAGAAGGAATGCACGAAGGCTTCGTCGACCAGACCTTCGGTGACGATGACATGGGCCAGCGCATTCAGGATCGCGGCATTGGTGCCCGGCCGCAGCGGCAGATGATAATCCGCCTCGACATGCGGCATGCGCACGAGATCGATGCGGCGCGGATCGATCACGATCAGCCGCGCGCCCTGGCGCAGGCGCTTCTTCATGCGGGAGGCGAAGACCGGGTGCGCATCGGTCGGGTTGGCCCCGATCACCAGGATCACGTCGGCCTGCTCGACGGAATCGAAGTCCTGCGTGCCGGCGGACGTGCCGAAAGCGGTCCTGAGACCGAAGCCGGTCGGTGAGTGACAGACACGGGCACAGGTATCGACATTGTTGTTGCCGAAGCCGCCGCGCACCAGCTTCTGCACCAGGTAGGTTTCCTCGTTCGTGCAGCGCGAGGAGGTGATGCCGCCGACCGCCAGGCGTCCATGCTTGTCCTGCAGGCGCTTGAACTCCGATGCGACCCGGCCGATCGCCTCGTCCCAGCTCACTTCGCGCCACGGCTGATCGATGCTCTCGCGCACCATCGGCTTCAGGATGCGCTCGCGGTGATTAGCATAGCCCCAGGCGAAGCGGCCTTTGACGCAGGAGTGGCCGCGATTGGCCTTGCCGTCCTTGTAGGGAACCATGCGCACCAGCTCCGCGCCGCGCATCTCGGCCTTGAAGCTGCAGCCGACACCGCAATAGGCACAGGTCGTGACGACCGAATGCTCCGGCAGGCCGATGTCGATCACGCTCTTTTCCGACAGCGTCGCGGTCGGGCAAGCCTGGACGCAGGCCCCGCAGGAGACACACTCGGAACTCAGGAAATTGTCGGTTGCCGCGCCGGGCGAAACCTTGGAGTCAAAGCCGCGGCCTTCGATGGTCAGTGCAAAGGTGCCCTGCACCTCTTCGCAGGCGCGCACGCAGCGGGAGCAGACGATGCACTTGGACGGATCGAACGTGAAATACGGGTTCGATTCGTCCTTCGTCTGTTGGATGTGGTTCTCGCCATCGTAGCCGTAACGCACCTCGCGCAGGCCGACGGCACCCGCCATGTCCTGCAGTTCGCAATCGCCGTTGGCGGCGCAAGTCAGGCAGTCGAGCGGATGATCGGAGATATAGAGTTCCATCACCCCGCGCCGGACCTGCTTCAGGCGCTCGGTCTGGGTCGACACGACCATGCCTGCCGCCACCGGCGTGGTGCACGAGGCGGGCGTGCCGGCGCGGCCGACGATCTCCACGAGACAGAGGCGGCAGGAGCCAAACGCTTCAACGGAGTCGGTGGCGCAGAGCTTGGGCACCTGGATGCCCGCCTCGACGGCAGCGCGCATGATCGACGTGCCGGCCGGCACGGTGACGGCGTGGCCGTCGATGGTGAGATTTACCTTTTCTTCCGCTCGACTCGGCGGCGTGCCGTAGTCGATTTCGTGAACGAGGGACATGACGGCCTCTTAATCGGCCGCCGCGACAAGGCGCGGCCGGTCGAAATCTTCGGGGAAATACTTGAGGGCGCTCATCACCGGATAAGGCGTGAGCCCGCCCAACGCGCAGAGCGAGCCGAACTTCAAGGTCTGGCAAAGATCGGTGATCAGCGCGAGATTGGCGGCGATCCGCTCGCCGCGAATAATCTTGTCCATGGTTTCCGCGCCGCGTATCGAACCGATGCGGCAGGGCGTGCACTTGCCGCAGGATTCGATGGAGCAGAATTCGAGCGCGAAGCGCGCCTGGCGAGCCATGTCGACCGTGTCGTCGAACACCACGACGCCGCCGTGGCCGACCAATCCGTCGAGCGCGGCAAAGGCTTCGTAATCGAACGCCGTATCGAACAGAGACCTTGGGAAATAGGCACCGAGCGGCCCGCCCACCTGCACCGCACGCACCGGCCGGCCACTCGCCGTGCCGCCGCCGATCTCGTCGACGATCTCGCCCAGGGTGAGGCCGAAAGCTGTCTCGAAGAGGCCGCCCTGCTTCACGTTGCCGGCGAGCTGGATCGGCATGGTGCCACGCGACCGGCCCATGCCCAGCGCCGCATAGGCCTCGGCACCATCGGCCAGGATCGCCGGCACGGTCGCAAGCGAGACAAGGTTGTTGATGACGGTAGGCTTGCCGAACAGACCCTTGTGCGCGGGCAGCGGCGGCTTGGCGCGCACCTGCCCGCGCTTGCCTTCGAGGCTTTCCAGCATCGAAGTTTCTTCGCCACAGACATAGGCGCCGGCGCCGGCCCTCACGTCGATCTCGAAACCCGCCGCCGCGCCGAGAAGGCCAGAGGATTCGGCGACGGCGACAGCCTTCGAGAAGGTCCTGATGGCGTCGGGATATTCGGAGCGGATGTAGACGTAGCCCTTGGCCGCACCGACCGCGAGCCCGGCGATGATCATGCCTTCGATCAACACGAACGGGTCGCCTTCCAGGAGCATGCGGTCGGCATAGGTCCCCGAGTCGCCCTCGTCGGCGTTGCAGACGATGTATTTCTGGTCGGCCGATGTGTCGGCGACGGTCTTCCACTTGAGGCCGGTCGGGAAACCCGCGCCGCCGCGGCCGCGCAGGCCGGACTTGGTCACTTCGGCCACGGTGCCCGCAGCACCGAGACTGCGCGCCCGCTCCAGCCCACGCAGGCCACCGTGCGCACGATAATCGTCGAGCGACAAGGGATCGACGATGCCGCAGCGCGCGAAAGTGATGCGGGTCTGGCGCTTCAGGAAGGGGATCTCTTCCGGGCGTCCCACGCAGAGCGGATGGCTGGCCGCGAACCGGCTGTAGCCCGCAAACAGGCCCGGCACGTCGCCAGGCGTCACGCGGCCAAACGCGATGCGGCCGGAGGGCGTCGCGATCTCGACCATCGGTTCCAGCCAGAAGAGGCCGCGCGAGCCGGTACGGACGATCTCGACATCCACACCGTGGCGAGCGGCTTCGGTGCGAATCGCCACGGCGACTTTGTCGGCGCCGACAGCGCGCGCCGCGGCATCGCAAGGGACGAAGATGCGCAATGCGCTCATCGCCCGATCTCCGCGGCGAGCGCCGCAATCGACTCCGCCGTCAGCCGGCCGCGCGGTTCGCCATCGAGCAGCGCCGACGGCGCGCAGGCGCATAGGCCCAGGCAATAGGTGGCTTCCACGGTGAGATGGCCGTCAGGCGTCGTGCCGCCCCAGGCCACGCCGAAGTGGCGCAGCACCTGTTCGGCCAGAGCCTCGCCCTGCATCGACTGACAGGCCTCGGCGCGGCAGAGCTTCAGCACATGCCGCCCGCCCGGCGCTCCGCGAAAGTCGTGATAGAAGGAGACGACGCCGTGAACCTCGGCCCGCGTCAGGTTGAGCGCCGCCGCAATCTGGGGAATGGCCGGCGCAGGGATGCAGCCGTATTCGGCCTGCACCTCGTGCAGGATGGGCAGCAACGGACCTTCCCGGTCTACATGCCGCCGGATGATCTCGCTGGTCCGACTTTCGCTCCATGCCATCGGCATCGATCGACTCCCATCCCTGTCTTGAGCGGCTTGGCGCCGACTTTTTCATAAGGAATGATCCGTCTTCGTCGCCGTACTCTCAATAAGGCTTCCCAGTGCTGCAATAGAACATTCCTATCAATCAGCCTGTATTGGCGAGCGAAAGACTATGACGTTGGCGTCAAAACCCGGGCGAGCTGGGTTGCTTCAGCCACCAGGGCGGCCGAAAGCGGCGTCATCGGCTCCCGCGGCGGGACGACCAGGCCGACTTGGTGCACGGCGGTCGGCTCGGTGATGGGGATAGCGCGCAAATGGTCGGTGAGGCCCAGCGTATCAGCCAGCTTCTCCGGCATCACGGTCGCCCAACGGCCGGTCCGCACGTGCGAGAACAGAACGATCATCGAATTCGATTCCAGGGTCGGTTCGGCACGGCCGCTCGGATTGCCGAGCAGGCGGTCGATGATGCGCCGGTTCTGCATGTCCGGCGTCAGCAGGCAGAGCGGGATGCCGGCCACCTCCGCCCACGTCACCTGATCGCGATCGCCGAGCGGGCTGCTCTCCGACGTCAGCAAGCGGTACTGTTCGAGATAGAGCGGCACGGTGCGCATGCGCCCCAGCGGCTCGTTGTCGATGTAGGTGAGACCGGCATCGACTTCGAGGTTCTCGACCATCGACAGGATCTCGATGGAGGTGCGCGACAAGATGGTGAACGTCACGTTCGGGTGCCGGGCGCGAAACGGCGTCGTGAGGGCCGAGACCATTGCCAGCGCCGTGGGGATCGCCGCGATCCGCAGCCGGCCGGTCAGCCCCTTCTTCAAGGCCTGCAGGTCCTGACGCATGGCGCGCGCGTCGGCAACGATGCCGCGGGCCCAGTCGAGCACATGCTCGCCTTCGGTCGTAAAGCCGATGAAGCGCGAGGTGCGCTGCACCAGCATCACGCCCAACGTATCTTCGAGCTGCTTGATCGCCGCCGAGAATGTCGGCTGTGTGACGCCGCATTGCTCCGCGGCCCGGCTGAAATTCCGCTCCCGCGCCAGCGCCAGCAGGAACTCGAGCTTGTCGATCATCGCGCCAGCATATCGCGTGGTATGGCCGCGGCGTAGCCGTTAGAATCATCCTCTATAGGGTCCCCAGCGAGGCACGCATGACCGAGGCAGCGAGACGCAGTCGGCGGACTGTCATCATGGGCCTCGGCAGCTTGGGCGCACTCGGCCTTGCGGGATGCGCGACCGGCACCCGATCGGGCGCGCAGCCTCTGCCACCGCCACGCCTGCAGATGAGCCGCGTCGCCCGCATCACCGTATGCCTGCGCCCCTTTCGGGCGGCCGGCCCACGGCTCGAAGTCGAGACGGTCGGCAATAAGCGCGTGGTCCACAATTACGGCCATGGCGGCAGCGGCTGGTCGCTGGCCTGGGGGTCGAGCAGCATCGCCGCCGGCATGGCGCTGGAGGGCGGCACGCGCGATGTCGCGGTGATCGGTTGCGGGGCGCTCGGCCTTACCTCGGCCCTGCTGCTGCGCCGCGCCGGCGCCCATGTGACGATCTACGCGAAGGAACGCCTGCCGCAGAGCCAGTCGGCGCGCGCGACGGGTACCTGGTCGCCCGACTCGCGCATCGCCGCCACCGGCAGCGTGGCACCGACCTTTCCTGCCCAATGGGAGGAAATGGCGCGTACCTCCTACGCCACCTACCAGAGCTATATCGGTCAGCCGGGCGAGCCGGTCGCCATGAGCGAACGCTATGTGCTGTTCGACGATGTGGCGCAGCCAGCGCCCGCCGAACCGGACCTATCGGCCGAGGAGGTTCATTTCGCCAGCTACGGCCAGCGCCTGGCCGGCCTAACGTCACCTTACCGTTCCTTGCCGACCAACGAGAATCCCTTCCCCGTCGCTCACGCGCGAGTGGGAACATCCATGCAGTTCAACATTGCGGCACTGGGGCAACGGTTGACCGACGACTTCCTGCGCGAAGGCGGCCGGATCGTCGACATGACCTTCGACACGCCGGCCGATCTCGCGCGGCTGCGCGAGCCCGTGATCGTCAACTGCACGGGTTACGGCGCGCGGGCGTTATGGAGGGACGAGTCGGTGGTGCCCGTGCGCGGCCAGATCGCCTGGCTCTTGCCGCAGCCGGAAGTCCGCTATGGCCTCTTCTATCGACACGTCCTCATGCTGCCGCACCCCGAGGGGATCGTCATCCAGGAAACGGGACGTAACGACATGTATGGCTATGGCAACGCCGACGAGGCACCCGATCGCCGCGAGGCCGAAACCGCCATCGACACGCTCGCCCCTCTCTATCGCTAGAGCGCGAGCGTCATCTGCGGGGGCACTTTAGGTTCCTCCCGCTCGTGCAGGTTAGAGAGCGAGACGCCGAGCAAGCGCACCTTCTTCTCCAGCGGAAAGATCGTGCGGACCAATTCGCGGCTCGTGCGCTCCAGCATGTCGCGCGTGCCGACCGATTCGGAGAGCGTGCGGCTGCGCGTCACGATCTGGAAGTCGGCATACTTGATCTTCACCGTCACCGTGCGGCCAACGATGCCGGTCCGCTCGCAATAGGACCAAACATCGCCCAACACCGAGGCCACTCCCTCTTCCACCGCCTGCGGCCGGTCGAGATCCTCCATGAACGTCGTTTCCGAGCCCACCGACTTGCGCGGCCGGTTGGGTACGACCCGGCGTTCGTCATGGCCACGCGCGATGGCGTAGTAGTAGGTGCCGGAGCGTCCGAAATACTGTTCGAGGAATTCGAGCGACTGCGCCTTGAGATCGGCGCCGGTATGGATGCCGAGCCGGTTCATCTTCTCCGCCGTCTTCGGTCCTACGCCATGGAACCTCGCGACCGGCAGACTCTCGACGAAGGCCGGACCTTTCTCGGGTGGGATTGTCGTCTGGCCGTTGGGCTTGCGATGGTCCGAGGCGAGCTTGGCCAGGAACTTGTTGTAGGAGATGCCGGCCGAAGCCGTGAGGCCGGTGCGCTCCAGAATACGGGCACGGATCTCGCGGGCGATATCCGAAGCGAGCGGCATGCCCTTGAGGTTCGTCGTCACGTCGAGATAGGCCTCGTCGAGCGACAGCGGTTCCACCAGCGGCGTGTAGTCGAGGAAGATCTCGCGGATCTGACACGACACTTCCTTGTAGACGTCGAAGCGCGGCTTCACGAAGACCAGTTCGGGACACATCCGCTTCGCGGTGACCGAGGGCATGGCCGAGCGCACGCCGAACTTCCGCGCCTCGTAGCTCGCGGCCATGACGACGCCGCGCTGGCGGCCACCGACCGCGACCGGCAGGCCGCGCAACGCCGGGTCGTCACGCTGCTCCACGGACGCATAGAAAGCGTCCATGTCGACATGGATGATCTTGCGGGTCGGGGTTTCCGCCATGGTCTGATTATAGAGGTATGAGCCCTGGGTATCGCCGATATGCAAATGACAATCGTTTGCAACACGGATACAGTCTGACCATGCCCGATACTGCTCCCGCCTTCCCCGAGAGCCGCGATGTGCAACGGCTCGCCCTCGACCAATTGCTGACCCGCCGCTCGGTGGGACCGCTGCAGGAACCGGCGCCAGAAGGCGCCGACCTCGACCTGATCCTTGATGCCGGCTTGCGTGCGCCCGACCACGGAAAGCTGCGACCCTGGCGTTTCGTCATCATCCGCGGCGACGCCCGCCTCGCCTTCGGTGAGCGCCTGGCCGAAGCCGCCGCCAAACGCGATCCAGCGAACGGTGCCGCCCTCGGCGAACGCTACCGCGCCTGGGTGCGGCGCATCCCGATGTTGATCGCCGTCGGCGCCGTCGTGAAGGACGGCAACATTCCCGAGATCGAGCAGGTGCTTTCCGCCGGCGCGGCCGCCATGAACATGCTGAACACCATCCACCTGTTGGGCTATGGCGGCATGTGGGTGACCGGCGCGAATGTCTACGATCCCGCCGTGAATGCCCTGCTGGGCTTCGAGGCGCCGTCGCATCTGATCGGCTTCATCACCGTCGGCACACCGGCCACAACATTGCCGCCGATGGCGCGCCCCGATCGCGCCGACCATGTCGTGGAGTGGGCCGCCCCCAGCTAGGGCGCCACGGCACGACCGAAGCGGCAGGCTTTTCCAAGCCGGCCGCGACGCGGTATTGGTTCCACTCCCTGATCGAAGTGAATGGGGAGTGCGTCATGCCGGCCGAGCAAACCGCAGCTCCAGACGGGGCAGCCCTCAGGGTCGCCCTGTGGCGGGCCCTGCATGCCCAGATCGACTCACCGCCGCACGTGCTCCGAGACGAGATCGGCCTGCTGCTCGCCGCGCCGACCGACGACTGGCGTCAGCGTCCGGACATGGACGCCAAGGCCACCAGCCGCGCCCGCGCGTCGGTCGTTGCCCGCGCCCGCTTCATCGAGGATCTGGTCGTCGAGCAGGCAAACCAAGGTATCAGCCAGTACCTCATCCTCGGCGCCGGCCTGGATACCTTCGTTCAGCGCCGACCGGAGATCGCCACCCGCCTTCGCACCTTCGAAGTCGATCAACCCGCTGCCCAGGCCTGGAAGCAGAAACGCTTGATCGAAACCGGCTTCGGCATTCCCGACTATCTGCGGCTCGTCCCGGTCGACTTCGAGACGGGCTGGTCGTGGTGGGAGAAGCTTGCATCTGCGGGATTCGATTCGGATCGGCCGGCAGTGGCGGCCTCCAGCGGTGTCACCATGTACCTCAGCAAGGATGCGGTGATGACGACACTGCGCCGTGCCGCGGCCCTCGTTCGAGGCTCTACGCTGGCCATGACCTTCATGCCGCCACTGGAGTTTGTCGATTCAGAAGAGCGCGCCCTGCGTCAGGCAGCGGCAAAGGGTGCGGAGGCCGCCGGGACACCTTTCGTCAGTTTCTTCAGCCCGACGGAGATGCTGGACCTGGCCCGCGAAGCGGGCTTCCGGGAAGTCCAGCACGTGTCGGCCGCCGATCTTGCCGAGCGTTACTTCGCCGGCAGGACGGACGGCCTCCGTCCGTCGAGCGCAGAGCAGTTTCTGGTCGCGAGGACCTGAGCCCGAATCTCGCGTTAAGCCGCCTGCTTCAGCTTGCCGGCCGCATCGAGCGCCTGCGCAAGATCGGCGAGGATATCGTCGATATGCTCAATGCCGATCGACAGCCGCACGTAGCCATCCGAAACGCCGGTCGCGAGCTGCTCCTCGGCGGAAAGCTGCGAGTGCGTCGTCGAGGCCGGGTGGATGGCGAGGCTGCGCGAATCGCCGATATTGGCGACGTGATAGAGCAGCTTCAGCGAATCGATGAAGCGCCGGCCGGCTTCGCGACCCGCCGCCAGCTCGAAGCCGACGAGACCGCCATAGCCGCCCTTCAGATAGGTGTCGGCGCGGCGCCGCGCCTCGCCCTTCTGTTGCGAGGGATGAATGACCTTCGCGACCTCCGGACGCTTGACCAGAAAATCGGCCACAGCCTGCGCGTTCTTGACGTGACGCTCCATGCGCAACGTAACGGTCTCGATGCCCTGCAGGATCAGGAAGGCATTGAACGGCGCCAGCGGCGCGCCGAGATCGCGCAGCAAGGTCGTGCGTGCCTTGATGATGTAGGCGACCGGCCCGATCGGCTTCACCGCCTCGACCCAGACGGCACCGTGATAGCTGGGATCGGGCGTATTGAGTGCCGGCTGACGCTTGGGATGAGCGGCCCAGTCGAAGGTACCGCCATCGACGATCAGGCCGGCAATCGAGTTACCATGTCCGCCGATATACTTGGTACCGGAATAGACGACGACCGCGGCGCCGTGATCGAGCGGGCGCGTAAGGATCGGCGCCGCCGTATTGTCGACGATCAGCGGGATGCCCAGAGGCCGGCCAATATCCGCCACTTCCTTGATCGGGAAGACTGTAAGCTTGGGATTGGGCAACGTCTCGGCATAGTAAGCCCGCGTGCGATCGTCGGTGGCTCGGGCAAAGGCCTGCGGATCGGCCGGATCGACAAAGCGCACTTCGATGCCCTGATCCTTGAGCGTGTGGGCAAAGAGATTCCACGTGCCGCCATAGAGATCGGTCGAGCTCACGACATTGTCGCCGGCCCGCGCCAGGTTCTGCAGCGCAAAGGCCGATGCGGCCTGACCCGACCCTACCGCCAGCGCCGCGGCGCCGCCTTCGAGGGCTGCGATGCGCTGTTCGAGCACGTCGACCGTCGGATTGCCGATGCGCGTGTAGATGTTGCCCAGTTCCTTCAGGGCGAACAGGTTCGAGGCGTGCTCGGTGTCGCGAAACTGATACGAGGTGGTCTGGTGGATCGGCACCGCGACCGAGCCGGTCACGGGGTCGGCGCGCCAGCCGGCATGCAGCGACAGGGTCTCAGGATGGCGGGAGTTAGTCATTGTATGGCCTCGCTGTTTGCAACGAAAGGCGAGCGTCGTTGCCGCCCGTGTCGTGGTCAACGGCAATGACTGCCAAAGCAGTACGCGCGATCGGCAAGTCCGGCCTGCCGGCCGCGACGGGAGAAGAAAATCCTCCTCCCCGAGGGTTGTCGAGTCCTAGCGTGTCGCCGAAACGGTCGGCACGGCCGGCGACGGCGCCGGCTGAGGCGGAGGCGTCGGCAGGGCCGGCGGCGCAGGGTTCGCCCGCTTGAGGCCGCCGATCGGCGTCACGGCCGGCAGATCGGCCTGCTGCCAGCCGCCGCCCAATGCCTTCACCAGGTTCGCACTGGCGATAAGCCGATTGAGGCGAATGGTCAGCAAAGT
Source organism: Reyranella massiliensis 521 (assembly GCF_000312425.1). Lineage (GTDB taxonomy): Bacteria > Pseudomonadota > Alphaproteobacteria > Reyranellales > Reyranellaceae > Reyranella > Reyranella massiliensis. The sequence continues at coordinate 4,770,662 of NZ_HE997181.1, forward strand.
CTGCTCGGCCGCCAGTGCCGTGGCCTGCGTCTGCACCACGGTCGTATAGGGTACGGTGCCGACGCGATATTGATTGAGCGACAGCCGTTCAGCCTCGCGGGAGGCAGCGACGGCGGCGCGCTGGACCTTCTCCTGCTGCACCAGGATGCGCTGCTGGGCGAGCGCATCCTCGACTTGCTGGAAAGCGGTCAGGATAGTCAGGCGATAGGTCGCCACCGTGGCGTCGTAGTTGGCCCGTGCGCCTTCGACCTGTGCGGAAAGCGCGCCGCCATCGAGCAAGGTCCCGGCAAGCTGTGGCCCCACCGACCACACTGCATTGCCGATCTGCAGCAGCGAGCCCAGGCCGCCGGCCAGGAAGCCAATGGAAGCACCCAGCGAGATCTGCGGATAGAAGGCGCCGATCGCGACGCCGATCTGCGCGTTGGCCGAAGCCATGCGGCGCTCCGCGCCGGCAATGTCGGGCCGTCGTTCGAGCAAGGTCGATGGCACGCCGGCCTCGACGGTGGGCACGGTGAGTTGCGTGCGGGAGGGCTCAATGCCGATTTCGGCCGGCGCCTTGCCGACCAGCAGCGCGATCGCGTGTTCGAACAAGGCCCGGTTGATGGCTTCGCCGACGAGCTGCGCACGCGTCTGCTCGTACTGCGCCTGTGCCTGCGCCAGGTCGACACGCGAGACGATGCCGGCATCGACCTGATTCTGCACGATCTGCATGGAACGGGCGTAGGCGGCAACGGTCTCTTCATAGAGCCGCTTGCGATCGTCGGAGATGCGCAGCCCGAAGTAGCTCGTCGCAAGATCGGTCTGCGCCGACAGCCGGGCATTGGCGAGATCGGCGTCACTAGCCTGCGCGGCAGCCGAATCGCCTTCGATCTGACGCCGCAGCCTGCCCCAGATGTCGATCTCCCAGGCAAGCGTTGCGCCTGTCGTGTACTGACCCTGCGAAGAGTCGCCGCGCGTGATGGTCGTGGTCGTGCCGGTCGTCCCGCGCAACCCTCCAGTGCCGGCCTGCTGTGCCGCGCCGGTTCCGCTGATTGTCGGGAAAAGCGCCGACTGGTCCTGCCGGATCAGCGCCCGCGCCCGCCGGTAGCCGGCTTCGAACACTTTCAGGTTCTGGTTCGACACATCGATCTGCGCCGCCAGGCTATCCAGAACCGGATCGCCATAGCTTTGCCACCACGGCCCGCGGTCGACGCCATCGCGCGGCTGTGCGGGTTGGAAGACGGCAGCGGCCCCCGTGACGGGCTCGGCCTCCTTGTAGGCCTGCGTCGGCAAGGTCGCGGGCGGTGGACGGACATAGTTCGGCCCGACAAGACAGCCCGATACAAGAACGGCCGGAAGAAGCGCCGCGATGCGCTTCATGCCGGCACTCCCGTCGGGCCGCCGGAGGAGCCCAGGGCGCGGGCGACACGGCTTGGCTGGTCGCGGTCGCGACGGCGGAAGCGGTCGAGGTAAAGATAGATGACGGGCGTGGTGTAGAGGGTCAGGATCTGGCTCACGATAAGGCCGCCGATAATCGATATGCCAAGCGGCCGGCGCAACTCCGCGCCGTCGCCATATCCCAGCGCCAGCGGAAGCGCGCCGAGGATCGCGGCCATGGTCGTCATCAGGATCGGACGGAAGCGCAGCACGGCCGCCTCGTGGATGGCCACCGCCGGCTCCAGACCTTCGCGACGTTCTCGTTCCAGGGCGACGTCGATCATCATGATGGCGTTCTTCTTCACGATACCGATCAGCAGCAGAACGCCGATCATGGCGATGATGCTGAACTCCACGCCCGAGAACTGCAGTGCCAGCAGGGCGCCGACACCGGCCGACGGCAAGGTCGAGAGGATGGTGATCGGATGGATGTAACTCTCGTAGAGGATGCCGAGCACGATATAGACCGCGGCGAGCGCCGCCAGCACGAGCAGCAGTTGGTTGTTCAGCGATTGCTGGAAGGCGCGCGCCGTGCCCTGGAACGATCCGTGCAGCGTGGTCGGCACGCCGATCTCGCGCATCGTCTCGTTCACGTAGGCGACCGCATCGCTCAAGGTCTTGCCCGGCGCCAGGTTGAAGGAGATCGTGCTGGCCACGAACATGCTCTGGTGATTAACCGCCAACGGCGTGGTGCCGTATTCGTAGCGGGTCAACTGCGTCAGCGGGATCAACGTCTCGGCGGCCGTACTGACCGCGGCGCCGGTCGACGCCCCGCCGCGGCCACCGATGGCGATCTGATTGGTCCGGGCGTTGCGCAGCGCCTGGGCGGGATCGGCGGCGATCGCCGCCTTGGCGCCGATGGCCGGCGACGCCAGCGCACCGGCGATGCCGCCGGAGGTCTGCGTCCCGCTCAGCGCCCCGCCCGACGTGCTGACATAGATGTCCTTCAACGTCTCCGGGCTCGCCCACCATTGCGGCGCCACCTCCATGACGACGTGGTACTGGTTGAGGGCATTGTAGATTGTCGAAACCTGGCGCTGGCCGAAGGCGTCGTAGAGCGTCGCCGAGATGGCGCGCGTGGACACGCCGAGGCGGCTCGCCGCGTCCCGATCGATGGTGAGGTTGATCTGCAGGCCGCGTTGCTGCTGGTCGGAGTCGACGTCGGTGATGACGGACGTGTCTTTCTGCAGCGCCTCGGTCAGCTTCGGTCCCCAGGCATAGAGGTCGGGCAACGAATCGGCCTGCAGGGAGAACTGGTATTGCGCATTGCTCTGCCGGCCGCCGACCCGGATATCCTGCACCGACTGCAGGAACAGCATTGCACCCGGCACCTGCGCGAGCCTGGGCCGCAGCCGCGCGATCACCTGATCGGCCGAGACGTCGCGCTCGCCGAGCGGCTTCAGGGTCGCGAACATGAAGCCCGAGTTGGTCTGGAAGCCGCCGGTGAAACCCGCGACGCTCGCAATCGCCGGATCGGACCGCACGATCTCGATGAACTGACGGAACTTCCGCCGCATCGCCTGGAAGGAAATGCTCTGATCGGCGCGAATGCCGCCGACGATGCGTCCGGTATCCTGCTGCGGGAAGAAGCCCTTGGGGATGCTGACATAGAGATGGATGTTGAGCAGCACGGTTCCCAGGAAGACCAGGATGGTGATCAGCGGATGGCGCAGCACCAGGCCCAGGCTGCGGCCGTACAGGGCCTGCAGCAGCGCGAAGGCCCGCTCGCTCGCCCGGAAGAACCAGCCCGGCGGCCGATCCTGCGGCTGGCGCAGCACGTAGGCGCACATCATCGGCGTCGCGGTGAGCGACACGACCATGGAAACGACGATTGCCACCGACAGGGTGACGGCAAATTCGCGGAACAGGCGGCCGACGATTCCGCCCATCAGCAGGATCGGGATGAACACGGCGATCAGCGACAGACTCATCGACACGACGGTGAAGCCGACCTCGCGGGCGCCCTTGAGCGCGGCCTCGATTCGCGACATTCCCTCTTCAATGTGCCGCGAGACGTTTTCCAGCACGATGATCGCATCGTCGACCACGAAGCCCGCCGCGATGGTCATCGCCATCAGCGACAGGTTGTTGAGGCTGTAGCCCAGCAGGTACATGCCGCCAAAGGTGGCGATCAACGACACCGGCACGGTCACGGCCGCGACGAACCCGGCCCGCGCCGAGCGCAGGAAGGCGAAGGTGACCAGCACCACCAGGATGACGCTGATCACCAGCGCCGAACCCACTTCCTTGAGTGCGGCGCGAATCGTGGTGGTGCGATCGGCCACCACCTCGACGTCGACATCGTTGGGCATCGCCGCCTGGAGTTCCGGCAGCAGTTCCTTGATCGCGTCGACCGTCTCGATGATGTTGGCGTTGGGCTGCTTGTAGATGATCACCAGCACCGAGCGCTTGCCGTTGGCTTGCCCTTCGTTGCGGATGTCTTCGGTCGAGTCGATCACCTCCGCCACATCCGACAGCCGGACAGGCGCGCCATTGCGCCAGGCGATGATCAGCGAGCGGTACTGGTCGGCTGTGGTCGCCTGATCGTTGGAATAGATCTGGTAGCGGCGATCGCCGTGCTCGATCGCGCCCTTGGGCGAGTTGGCGTTGGCCGCAGCAATGGCCGCGCGCACGCTCTCCAGGCCGATGGCATACTTGTTCAGCGCCGTCGGGTTGATCTCCACCCGCACCGCCGGCAGAGAGCTGCCGCCCAGCTGGACCTGTCCTACCCCGCTCACCTGGCTGATCTTCTGCTGCAGGATGTTGGAGGCGGCGTCGTACAGGCGGCCCTGGCCCAGCGTGTTCGACGTCAGCGCGATCACCATGACCGGGGCATCGGCGGGGTTGATCTTGCGATACTGCGGGTTGTTGCGCAGATCGGTGGGCATGTCGGCGCGCGCCGCATTGATCGCGCCCTGCACGTCGCGCGCCGCTCCGTCGATACTGCGCGACAGATCGAACTGCAGGATGATGCGCGAATTGCCGACCGTGCTCGACGACGTGATCTCGCTGATGCCGGCGATGGCGCCGAGCCGCCGTTCCAGCGGCGTGGTCACGCTGGTCGCCACCGTCTCCGGCGAGGCGCCCGGCAGATTGGCGGTGACGAGAATGGTCGGGAAATCGATCTTGGGCAGCGGCGACACCGGCAGCTTGAAGAAAGCCACCAGGCCCGCCAATGCCAGGCCGATCGTCAGCAAGGTCGTGGCGACCGGCCGCGCGATGAAGGGTGCGGACAGATTCACGGCGCCCCCTCGCCCACCTCGCCGCGAACCGGGTAAAGCGGCGCATCGGGCGGCAGGCCGCGCAGGCGGCGGCCCAGCCGGTCGAAGGCGAGATAAATCACCGGCGTCGTGAAGAGCGTCAGCACCTGGCTCACGATCAGGCCGCCCACGATGGTGAGGCCGAGCGGCTGGCGCAGCTCTGAGCCGGTGCCGGTGCCCAGCATCAGGGGCAGTGCGCCGACAAGGGCGGCGACGGTGGTCATCAGGATCGGCCGGAAGCGCAGCAGGCAGGCCTGGTGGATCGCTTCGCGCGGCGACTTGCCCTCGTTGCGTTCGGCGTCGAGGGCGAAGTCGATCATCATGATCGCATTCTTCTTCACGATGCCGATCAGCAGCACGATGCCGATGATGGCGACCACGCTGAGTTCGCTCCCCGCCAGCATCAACGCCCACAGCGCGCCGATGCCGGCCGACGGCAGGGTCGAGAGGATCGTGATGGGATGGATGTAGCTCTCGTAGAGCACGCCCAGCACAATGTAGACGGTGACGATGGCCGCCAGGATCAGCAGGAGCTGGCTGTCGAGCGACTTCTGGAAGGCGAGTGCCGCGCCCTGGAAGTGCGTGGTGATCGACCGCGGCATGCCGATCTCCTGCTGCGCCGCGACGATGGCGTTGACCGCGGCGCCCAGCGCATAGCCCGGCGCCAGGTTGAAGGAGATGGTGGTGGCCGGAAACTGGCCGAAACGGTCGAGCCGCAGTGGCGCTGCCCGTTCCTCGAACGTCGCGATGGCCGACAGCGGCACCTGCTTGCCGGCCTGGGAGCCGGGAAGGTAGAGGCTGTTCAACGCCTCCAGCGAACGCCCCAGCGCCGGCTCAACCTCGTAGATGACGCGATACTGGTTCGACTGCGTGTAGACGGTCGAGACGATGCGCTGGCCGAAGATGTCGTAGAGCACGTTGTTGACGGTCGCGGCGGTGATGCCGAACCGGGCCGCAGCATCCCTGTCGATCTTGATAAACATCGACAGGCCCTTGTTTTGAAGATCGCTCGTCACGTCGACGATTTCGGGCAGGCGGCCAAGCCGCTCCATCAGACGCGGCACCCAGATGTCGAATTCGTCGGCCTTCGCGCTCTCCAGGACGAACTGATACTGGGTGCGGCTCACCGTCGAATCGATCGTGAGGTCCTGCACCGGCTGCATGTAGAGCGAAATGCCCACGACCGAGGCCGCTTCGCGCTGCAGCCGGCGGATGATCTGGGTCGCCGACAGCGAACGTTCGCCGCGCGGCTTGAGGTTGATCAGCATGCGGCCCGAGTTCAGCGTCGGGTTGGTCCCGTCGACGCCGATAAAGGACGCAAGGCTCGCGACATCGGGATCCTTGAGAATGACCTCGGCCAACGCCTGCTGGCGCTTGCTCATGGCGTCGAAGGAAACGCTCTGCGGCGCCTCCGTAACGGCCTGGATCAACCCGGTATCCTGAACCGGGAAGAAGCCTTTAGGCACGACGACGTAGAGGAGCACCGTCAACGCCACGGTGCCGACCGCGACCAGCAGGGTCAGCGTCTGATGACGGAACACCACAACCAGGCAACGATCGTAGAAATCGATCAGGCGGGCGAACCAGCGCGCGCCCATCGCCTGCTCCTCGCCGCCGGCATGGGTGCGGGTTTCCGTCGTCGTCTCGGGGCCGGCCGCCGCATGCGGCCGCCGGCGAAGAAGCTGCGCGCACAGCATCGGCACCAGGGTCAGCGACACCACGGCCGAGATCAGGATGGTCACGGAGAGGGTGACGGCGAATTCGCTGAACAGGCGCCCCACGACGTCGCTCATGAACAGCAACGGGATCAACACGGCGATCAGCGAAACGGTAAGCGACACCACCGTGAAGGCGATCTGCCGTGACCCCTTGAGGGACGCCGCCAGGGGATCCTCGCCGCGCTCGATGTAGCGGGCGATGTTCTCGATCATGACGATCGCATCGTCGACCACGAAGCCGGTGGCGATGGTCAAGGCCATGATCGACAGGTTGTTCAGGCTGAAGCCCGCGAGATACATGACCGCCAGCGTGCCGACCAGCGACAGCGGCACCGACAAGCTCGGGATCAGCGTGGCGCGGGCGTCCCCTAAGAAGGCGAAGATCACCGCCACGACCAGGATGACCGCGAAGGTGAGCTCGATCTGCACGTCGCGTACCGAGGCGCGGATCGTCACGGTGCGGTCGGTCAGCACGGCGACGTCGAGCGAGTTCGGCAGGGTCTCTCGAAGCTGCGGCATCAACGCCTTGATGCGGTCGACGACGTCGATGACGTTGGCGCCGGGCTGGCGCTGGACGTTAACGATCACGGCCTGGACGCTGTCGGCCCACGCCGCGATGCGGTTGTTCTCCTGCCCCTCCTCGACCGTCGCCACGTCGCGGATGCGCACCGGCGCACCGTTGCGGTAGGCCACGACGATGTCGCGGAACGTGTCGGGATCGGTGATCTGGTCGTTGGCGTTGATGGTGAGCGCCCGCGCCGGCCCGTCGAAGTTGCCTTTGGGCGTGTTCACGTTGGCGTTGGCGATGACGGTGCGCAGATCGTCGATGTTGAGACCGTAAGCGGCAAGCGCCGTCGGATTGGCGCGGATGCGCACGCCGGGCTTCTGCCCGCCTTCCAGGCTGACAAGGCCGACGCCCGGAATCTGCGAGATCTTCTGTGCCAGTCGTGTATCGACCAGATCATGGATCTTGGTCAGCGGCTCGGAGCGCGACGTGACGGCGAGCGTCAGTACAGGCGCGTCGGCCGGATTGACCTTGGCGTAGATCGGTGGCGCCGGCAGATCGCCCGGCAGCAGGTTGCCCGCGGCATTGATGGCGGCCTGCACCTGCTGCTCGGCGATATCGAGACCGAGCTTCAAGTCGAACTGCAGGGTGATGGCCGATGCGCCCGCCGAACTGGTCGAGGTCATCTGATTGAGGCCGGGCATCTGCCCGAACTGACGTTCGAGCGGCGCCGTGACCGACGTCGTCATCACCTCCGGGCTGGCGCCGGGATAGAGCGTCAGCACGCGAATGGTCGGATAGTCGACCTGAGGCAGCGCGGAGAGTGGCAGGAAGCGGTAGGCAATGATGCCCACCAGCATGATCGCCACCATAAACAGCGAGGTGGCAACCGGCCGTTCGATGAAAATCCGCGACGGATTCATGTCGCGGCCTGATTACTGGCGGGGTGGCGTCGGCTGTGCCGCAGCAGCGCCGCCGCCGCCATTGGCCTGCTGGCGCTGCCTCTGGCCCTGCTGCCCCTGATCGTGTTGTCCCTGACCTTGCTGCTCCTGCGCCTTGCCCTCCGGCACGGCCGTGGCGACGGGCGGCCCGCCGGCGGTACGCGGCGTCGTTCCGGGCCGGCGGATCTTGGCGCCGTCACGCAGGCGGTCAACGCCGTCGACCACGACATTGTCGCCGACCTGCAGGCCCTTCGTGATGGCAACCTTGTCGCCATCCGAAGCGCCCAGCTCGACGACGCGGATCGTCACCGTATCGTCGGGCTTCACCAGGTAGACGAACGTTCCGGGCTGGCCGCGCTGGATGGCGGCAATCGGCACGACCGTCGCATCCGTCACCGTGTCGACCAGGAGACGGACGTTCACGAACTGGTTGGGGAACAGACTTTCGTCGGCGTTCTCGAACACTGCGCGCAGGCGCACCGTGCCGGTGGTCGTATCGATCACATTGTCCGTCGTATCGAGCCGGCCGAGCGCCAGTTCGTTCTTCTGCGAACGGTCGAACACGCGCACTTCAAGATTGGCGCCAGCCGCCAGGCGCTTGCGCACCGACGGCAGTGTATCTTCGGGGATAGTGAAGATCACCGAGATCGGCTGGACCTGGATGATGACGCATATGCTGGTCGCGTCGCCCATCGTCACGTAATTGCCCTTGTCGACCATGCGCAGGCCGATCTTGCCGGTGAGCGGCGCCACGATGCGCGTGTAGGTGACGTTGAGCTTTGCGGCATCGACCAGCGCCTGGTCGATCACCAGCGCGGCCTCGTACTGCCGCACCAGGGCGACCTGCGTGTCGTACTGCTGGCGGGCAATCGAATCCTGCGCCACCAGCTTCTTGTAGCGTTCGAGGTCGGCCTGGGCGTTCTTGAGCAGCGCCTCGTCCTTCTGCTGCTGGCCGATTGCCTGTTGCAGGGCGACGTCATAGGGCCGCGGGTCGACCAGAGCGAGCAGATCCCCCTGCTTCACCGTCTGGCCTTCCTTGAAGTAGACGTCCATGAGCTGGCCGGTGATCTGGGTCTTGACGTTGACCGTCGCCAGCGGCGTCACCGTGCCCAACGCCCTGATCGTAATGGGGATATTGCCCTTGGCCGCGGTTGCCAGGCCGACCGGAACGGCAGCCCCAGCGGCAAAACGGCTACCGCCCTGACGGGCCGGCGGGGCCGAGCCGGGCTGCGACATATACCAGCCTGCGCCAGCAACAATGGCCAGCCCGAGGCCGATCCCGAGCAGGGTTCGCAGCCGTTTCATCGCTTAGTTACACCCTAGAAAGCGGTCAGTTACATATACTACGAACCGAACCGCCCGAGTCTCCCCCACCGATAAGGCGGGCGCAAGGCAACCCGCCTCATCGGGCTCGTCTACGCTTTGTAGACGTTCAGTCGGCGGCCTTTTCCGGGACATAGAGAGAATTGCCTCCTTCCCGGAACTTGGCGCTCATTTCGTCCATGCCCTTCCTGGCGTAATCGCGGATGTCCTGGGTGATGCGCATGGAGCAGAACTTGGGCCCACACATCGAGCAGAAATGGGCGGTCTTGTGCGCTTCCTTAGGCATGGTCTCGTCGTGGAATTTCTCGGCCGTGGCCGGGTCCAGCGACAGGTTGAACTGATCCCGCCAACGGAAGTCGAAGCGCGCCCGCGACAAGGCGTCGTCGCGCAGCCGGGCGGCCGGATGGCCCTTGGCGAGATCGGCGGCGTGGGCGGCGATCTTGTAGGTGATGACACCCACCTTCACGTCGTCGCGGTCGGGCAAGCCGAGATGCTCCTTGGGCGTCACGTAGCAGAGCATCGCCGTGCCGAACCAGCCGATCATGGCGGCCCCGATGCCCGAGGTGATGTGGTCGTAGCCCGGCGCAATGTCGGTGACGAGCGGTCCCAACGTATAGAACGGCGCCTCGCCGCACTCGCGCAGCTGCTTGTCCATGTTGGCCTTGATCTTGTGCATGGGCACATGGCCCGGCCCCTCGATCATGACCTGGCAGCCCTTGTCCCAGGCGATCTTGGTGAGTTCGCCCAGGGTCTCCAGTTCGGCGAACTGGGCGGCATCGTTGGCGTCGGCGTTACAGCCCGGCCGCAGCCCGTCGCCCAGCGAGAACGACACGTCGTATTTGCGCATGATGTCGCAAATGTCGCCGAAGTGTTCGTAGAGGAAGCTCTCGCGATGCTCGGTGAGACACCACTGGGCCATCATCGAACCGCCGCGGCTCACGATGCCGGTGACACGGCTTGCCGTCAGCGGCACATGCGCCAGCCGCACGCCGGCATGGATGGTGAAATAATCGACGCCCTGCTCGGCCTGCTCGATCAGCGTGTCGCGGAAGACCTCCCACGACAGCTTGGTCGGGTCGCCGCCAACCTTCTCCAGCGCCTGGTAGATCGGCACCGTGCCGATCGGCACCGGCGCGTTGCGCACGATCCACTCGCGCGTATCGTGAATGTTGCGGCCGGTCGACAGGTCCATGACCGTGTCGGCACCCCAGCGGATCGCCCACACCATCTTCTCGACTTCTTCCTCCATCGAGGAAGAGACGGCCGAGTTGCCGATGTTGGCATTGATCTTCACCAGGAAGTTCCGGCCGATGGCCATCGGCTCGAGTTCGGTGTGGTTGATGTTGGCCGGGATGATGGCGCGGCCGGCCGCCACTTCCTGCCGCACGAACTCCGGCGTGATGAAGGCCGGCAGGGCGGCGCCGAAGCTCTCGCCATCGGCCAGCCGCGCTTCCGCTTCGGCCAGGATCTTCTTGCGGCCGATATTCTCGCGCTCAGCCACATAGACCATCTCCTTGGTGACGACGCCGGCGCGTGCCCATTCGAACTGCGTGATCGGCCTGCCGTCGAGGCCGCGCAGCGGTCGCGGCGTGTTGGGAAACGGCCGCAGCGCCGTGCCCTTCACATTGCCATTGTCGATCGGCTGGATGGCGCGGCCTTGATACTCCTCGACACCGCCGCGTTCGAGAATCCAGGTACGGCGCGGGCGCGCCAGGCCCTTGCGAACGTCAATCGCGACCTCGGGATCTGTGTAGGGCCCGGTCGTGTCGTAGACGCGCACCGGCGGTTCGGCGTCGGTCGAAAGCGCGATCTCGCGCAAGGGTACGCGGAGATCGGGCGCGGCGTCGGGTACCGAATAGACTTTGCGGGAAGAGGGCAGCGGCCCCGTGGTTACCTTCGGCGGGGTGGCTTGCGGGTTTGTGCTGGTAACGATCGTGTCCATGATGGATCTCCCGTGGCTGGTAGGCAGACGGAGATCCGGCGCAGTCGTGCAAAGGAGGCATATCCAGTCCCTTCGCCGGCATGACCCGGATCAGGTTCAAAGGGTCACCGCGCCACCGCCGTCAGACGGTCATCGGTATCTCAGCCCCTTGCGGGACCCCCCTTGGACAAGAAAAGGATAGGATACGGGCTCGCTGAGAGGAAGCGAAGATGAACGCCAGCCCGGCAAATCGGCCATGTTCGGATGGTATCCCTCGCGCAGCCCATGCACGGCGCCTGAGCGTTCGGCTCTGGATCCTGACGGCGTTGTCGTCATTCGCGATGACGACGCCGGCCGTGGCGCAATCGCTGGGCGAGGCACTGAAGAGCTTCATACACGATGACGCGACAGCGACCGTGCACCTGCGCAGCTTCTACATGGACCGCACCAACGCTACGCTGCCGAACTACGTGGCCTGGGCCGGCGGCGGCTGGATCGGCTACCAGTCCGGCTGGCTCTACGACACGCTTCAGATCGGCGCCGTCGGCTACACGACGCAACCGCTCTGGGCGCCACCCAGCACCAGCGGCACCCAGCTCCTGAAGACGGGGCAGTACGGCTTCTTCATCCTCGGTCAGGGCTATGCCTCGGTCCGCGCAAAGGGCCAGACCTTCACCGCCTATCGTCAACTCATCGACGAGCTCGAGGTGAACCCCAACGACGACCGCATGATCCCCATCACCTTCGAAGCCTACGCGCTACGTGGAAGACTGGGGCCCATCGACTACTTCGCGGGCTATGTCGCGGCGATCAAGCCGAAAGACTACTGGACCTTCATCAACATGGCCGAGCGCGCCGGCGCGCCGAACCACAATGCCGGCATGGGCCTCTTCAGCCTCAAATACGGCGCGGTCGACGATCTCAGGCTGCGCGCCTCCGTCTATTACGTGCCGGACATTCTCACCTCGACCTACGGCGACATCGTCAAGACGTTTACGATCGTCGACGACCTCAAGTTCCGCTTCGCCAGCAACGTGATGGTGCAGGGAAGCAACGGGCTCAATCTGCTGACCGGCCGGCCCTTCAGCACCTGGTCGGCAGGCGTGCGTACCGATCTCCTCTGGAAGGAGTTCTCGCTGTGGGGCGCCTATACCCAGACCGGCAGCGCCGCCGCCTACCGCACGCCTTACGGCCAGTGGATCGGCTACACCAAGCAGATCGTGCTGGATTTCGATCGCGCCAACGAGCGCGCGTTCCAGGTCGGCATCACCTACGACTTCATCGGCATCGGCATTCCCGGCCTCACCTTTCTGGCGTCGGGAACCTTCGGCAGCGGTGCGCTCGACGCAGTGACGGGTCTCCCGCTCCCACAGAACAACGAGTACGATTTCGACCTGATGTATCAGGTGGCGGCAAAATCCGCGCCCGAATGGTTGAAGCCGCTGCGGTTGCGCGGGCGCATGGCCCATGTCGACCAGTGGTTCAACGGCGCTTACGCGCAAATCAACGACTACCGCGTGATCCTGAACTACGAGGTCAACTTCAAGGGGTTCAGGCGGTAGTTCAGGCGACCTTGCTGTTGCGAATTTCCGCGATCTCGGCCGGCGAATAGCCGGCTTCCTTCAACACTTCGTCGGTGTGCTGGCCGAGCGTGGCCGGTGGCCGCTCGACGGAACCGCCGCCGTGTTCGAGGCGGAAGCCGGAGCCCACGACCTTGATGGGGCCGTGTTCGGTCTCGACCGTCTGCAGCACGGTGCGATGCTTGAAGAGATCGAGCTGCGCGGTTTCGGGAATGCTGAGCACACGGCCGGCCGGGATGTCGTTCTTGGCGAAGCGTTCGCCCCAGGTTGCCGAGGTCTCGGTCTTCATCGCCGCCTCGACGATCTCGTGCAGCGCCGTGTTGTTCTGGATGCGCGTCGGCCAGTCGACGAAGCGCGGATCGGCCAGCGCATCCTCGCGGCCCAGCACTTTCATCAGCCGCTGGAACTGCGGATCGGTCATGACAGCCAGCACGATCCAGCCGTCCTTGGTCTTGAAGAGATTGCCTGTGGGCTTGCGTGTCACCGAGAGATTGGCGGCCTGGCCATGGACGCGGCCGGTCATCAGATGCTCGGTGAATTGCTGGGCGAGATAGCCCATCACCGCGTCGATCATCGCGACGTCGACAAGCTGGCCCTTGCCCGTGTGGGTGCGCTGAAAGAGCGCCGAGGCAATGCCCAGCGCCGCAGTGGCCCCCGACATGACGTCGGCGCCGGCGAAGCCCACGCGTGTCGGGCCATTGTTCTCGAAGCCGGTGATCGACATCAGGCCCGACATGGCCTGGATCATGCCGTCGAAGGCTGCCGTCTTGGCGTCGGGTCCGACCTGGCCGAACCCAGACACCGCGCAATAGATCAGCTTCGGGTTGATCGCCTTCAAGGTCTCGTAGCCGATGCCGAGCTTGTCCATCACGCCCGGCCGGAAATTCTCGACCACCACGTCGGACGTGGCCACGAGCCGCTTGATGATCTCGATCGCCTTGGGCTTCTTGAGATCGAGCGTGATCGAACGCTTGCCGGCGTTCACCGCCACCCAAGGAGCAGCGAGTCCGCGCTTCTCCCAGTCGTTGGCGCGGCTGCCGAAGCGCATGTCGTCGCCTTCGAGCGACTCGACCTTGATCACGTCGGCACCGAGCAGGGCGAGCTGGTAGGAGCTGTAAGGCCCCGCCAGCACGCGCGTGAAGTCGAGAACCTTGATGCCCGCGAACGGCTTACTCATGACGAAAGGACCCTCAGGCGACACCGGCCTTCTGACGCTGGCCGAGCGCGACCTGCTTTACCTTGTCGAACTCCGCACGTCGCTTGGCGACTTCCTCGGGGCTCATGCGCTCGATGTTGTTGTAGTCGTTCTTCCAGTCTCCGTCGTCGGTCCAGCGCAGCGGCGACTGTACCGTGGTGCGAGGACCTACGGCGCTTTCGAGCACCCTCAGGGCGAGGTCCAGCGTGAAACGCTGCGTGTCGGGCTCGTGCGGCTTGCCGCAGGAATTGCCCAGCGGAAAGTCGCTGAACAGAAAGCGCGGCACACCGGCATACTCGACGATATCCTTCGCCGCCCCCATCACGATCGTGGGGATGCCGTTCCTTTCGAGGTATCGGGCGACCAGACTCACGGTCTGGTGGCAGACGGGTCAAGTAGGAACAAGCAGCGCGGCGTCGACCGCGTCCTGCCGGCAACGTGCCAGGATCTCCGGCGCATCCGTTTCGAGCGTGACACGCTGGCTGCGATTGGTCGGCGCGCCATGGAAGCGAGCGGCCAGCTTGAAGCGTCCCTGATTTGCAAACTCGCGCATCACAGGCAGCGGGAACCAGGTGTTGCTGTCCGCAGCCGTGGTGTGCTTGCGATCGTAACCGATGTGGGAGATGCGCGTGTCGTGATCGACCGACGTGTCGCCGGAGTAGACGCTGTAGAACTTGGCACCGGCATTGTAGAGCGCGCCCGGTCCCTGATCGCCCTTGTCGGGTTGGTAGGGAGCGGCCGTCGTGATCAGCGCCAGAGTGCTGTCCTTCAGCGGCTTCTTCAGCGGTTGAAAGGGGGCATCGACATAATGCGCCCAACGGTAGGGGTTGTCGTAACCCAGCGCGAGGTAGTACTCACGCGTGCGCCTCATGTACTCAAGCGGCACGTCGTAGGCCGGTGCGAAATCCATCGTGTCAGACATGCCTTAAAATTGGCGCTGCAATAGCGTGAAGTCAAATTCGCGTAGCGGATGACAAGGCGCCGGGTGCGCCGTCAGCCCAATCAACGAGAAGACAGGGAGTTCCCATGAAGCAACTGACTCGACGCACGGCGCTGGCCGCCGGCATGGCCCTTGCGGCAGCACCTCGTGCTGGAGCGCAGGCCTGGCCAAGCAAGCCCAGCCGTTTGCTCGTGCCTTATCCCGTGGGCGGCATCGTCGATATCGTGAGCAGGGCCCTGGCCGATCCGATGCAGGCCGATCTTGGTCAGCCGGTGATCGTGGAACCCAAGCCCGGCGGCAACTCCACGCTTGCGACGGCCATGATCCCGCAGGCGCCGGCCGATGGTTACACCTGGTTGATGACGACACTCTCCCACGTCGTCGTGCCGCATCTGCAGCCCGTTCCCTACGACGCGCTCACCGACTTCCAGCCCGTCGCCCTGGTCGCGATCGCCACGTCGGTCGCGGTGGTCAATCCAGAGCTGCCGATCAGAACGCTGAAAGAGCTGGTCGAGTACGGCAAGGCCAACCCCGGCAAGCTGAACTATCTCAATCCAGGCAACGGCTCGTCGATCCATCTCTCGGCCGAGCTGCTGAAGAACCAGTATAAGTTCGACATGATCTCGGTGCCCTATCGCGGCATCCCGCCGGGAATGACCGATCTGCTCGAAGGCCGTCTCCAGGTCGGCCTGCTGCCCGGTCCGCTCGCCATCCAGCATGTCATGTCGGGCAAGCTGCGGGCGCTCGCGGTCCTGGCCGACAAGCGCCTGCCGACGCTGCCCGACGTACCGACTTTCGCCGAAGCAGGTTTCGCCAATGCCCAGGTGATGAGCTGGTACGTGATCTCGGTGCGGACCGGCACGCCGGCTCCCATCGTCGATCGCCTGCATGCGTCGGCGATGAAGGCCCTGCAGAACGAAGACACCCAGGGCCGCCTGACCCGCGCCGGCTGCGAAGTGCCTACACCGCGTTCACCGGCGGATATTCTGACCATGTGGCGGGCAGACTATGCCCGCTACGGCCAGCTGGTGAAGGATGCGGGCATCAAGGCCGATGGCTGACAGCGATGTAACCCGCCGGCCATAGTGCCGCCCAACTCGGGCACGCTATATATGAAGTGAAACAAGGCTCGTTACGGGGAGCTCACCGCATGGCGATCAAACGGCGCAGCGTACTGTTGGGCAGCGCGGCCCTCTGGGTCGGCGCGCCGGCCATTCTGCGGGCTCAGACGTCACCCCAAGCCTCGGGCAAGATCCACGTCAGTCACGGTTTCGCCATGCATGGCGAACCGAAGTACAAGGCCGACGCCGGGCCGCCGGACTATCTCAACCCGAACGCGCCCGCAGGCGGCAGCGTCCGGCTCGGCGCCCGCGGCACTTTCGATTCCCTGCATCCCTTCATCGTAAAGAGCGTTCCTGCCGCCGGCATCACGGCGATCTGGGATACGTTGTGCTGGAACTCTCGCGACGAAGCCTCGACCGAATACGGGCTGATCGCCGAGACCATCGAATGGCCCGAGGATCGTTCCTGGGTGGCCTTCACTCTGCGGCCGCAAGCCCGCTTCCACGACGGCAGCCCGATCACCGTCGAGGACGTGATTTTCTCCCTCGATATCCTGAAGACCAAGGGCACACCGATCTACGGCCTCTACTATCACGACGTGGTCAAGGCGGAGAAAGTCGGCGACCGCAAGGTGCTGTTCACCTTCCGCGACAGCACCAACAAGGAGCTGCCGCTGATCCTCGGCCAGCTTCCGATCCTTCCCTCGAAATGGTGGGCCAGCCGCGACTTCGAGAAGGTCTCGCTGGAGGTTCCGCTGGGCAGCGGCCCCTACAAGGTCGACTCCTTCGATGTCGGCCGTTCGATCGCCTATCGCCGCGTCCCCGACTGGTGGGCCAAGGACCTCTGGATGAACAAGGGTCGCAACAACTTCGAGGTCATCCGCTACGAGTATTACCGCGACGTCACGGTGCAATTTGAAGCCTTCAAGGCCGGCGACCTCGACCTCCGTCAGGAGAACATCGCGCGCAACTGGGCGACGGCCTACGACATTCCCGCGGTGCGCGACGGGCGTATCCAGCGCGCCGAAATCCCGCACGAACTGCCGACCGGCATGCAGTGCTTCGCCTTCAACATCCGGCGCGATTTCTTCAAGGACCGGCGCGTGCGCGAAGCGATTGCCACGATGTTCGACTTCGCCTGGTCCAACAAGAACCTGTTCTACGGGATGTACAAGCGCAACATCTCGTTCTTCGGCAACTCCGAGCTCGCCTCGTCGGGTCTGCCGACGCCCGCCGAGCTCAAGTATCTCGAACCGTTCCGCGGCAAGATCCCCGAAGAAGTCTTCACCAAGGAATTCAAGCTGCCGGAGTCCGACGGCACCGGCAATGTCCGCGACCTCGCACGCCGTGCGTTGGCGCTCCTGAAGGAAGCGGGCTGGGAGATCAAGGACGGCAAGATGACGGAAGTGAAGACGGGCAAGAAGCTCGCCTTCGAGATGCTGCTGAACGACGCCAGCTTCGAACGCGTCTCGTTGCCCTACAAGCAGAACCTGGAGCGCATCGGCATCGACATGAGCGTGCGCACGGTCGACACGGCACAGTTCAAGCGTCGCGAAGACGAGTACGACTTCGACATGATGGTCGAAGGCTTCGCCCAGTCGCTGTCGCCGGGCAACGAGCAGCGCGACTTCTGGGGCTCCAAGGCGGCCGACAACAAGGGCGGCCGCAACACGATCGGCATCAAGGATGCCGCGATCGACCAGCTCATCGAAACCCTGATCGCCGCGCCCGACCGGGAGAGCCTGATCAACGTCACGCGGGCGCTCGATCGCGTCCTGCTGTGGAGCCACTTCGTCGTGCCGAACTGGCACAGCAACACCGCCTATGTCGCCTACTGGAACCGCTTCGGGCGACCGGCCAAGAGTGCGAAGTATGCGCCCGTGGCCTTCGACACCTGGTGGATCGACGAGGCCAAGGATCGCGCCCTGCAGCGCGGGGAGAAGAAGTGACGCGCGTCATCGCGAAGTCACGCTGAGATGCTCGCCTATATTCTACGCCGTTTGATGCTGGTGGTGCCGACCCTGTTCGGCATCATGGTGGTCAACTTCTTCATCATCCAGGCCGCTCCCGGCGGTCCGGTGGAGCAGATGCTGGCCCAGATCCAGGGCACGGCGGTCAGCGCGACGGAACGTTTCTCCGGCAGTTCCAGCGGCGGCGAGACGGTCAATCGCGGATCGAGCGACAGTTCCGGCACCTATCGCGGTGCCCGCGGCATGCCGCGCGAGCTGATCGAACGCATCGAGAAGATGTACGGCTTCGACAAGCCGATGCACGAGCGCTTCTTCCTGATGATGGGGAACTATCTTACCTTCGATTTCGGCGAGAGCTTCTTTCGCAACAAGCGCGTGGTCGATCTCGTCATCGAGAAGATGCCGGTGTCGATTTCGCTCGGCCTGTGGACCACGCTGCTGATCTATCTCGTGTCGATCCCCCTCGGCATCGCCAAGGCCGTGCGCGACGGGTCGCGGTTCGACGTCTCGACCTCTACTGCACTCATCGTGCTGAACGCCATTCCGGGCTTCCTGTTTGCACTGCTGCTCGTCGTGCTGTTCGCCGGCGGCAGCTACTTCAAATGGTTTCCGCTGCGCGGCCTCGTCTCCGACGACTGGAGTACGCTCGGCCTGATCGACAAGGTGCTCGACTATTTCTGGCACATGGCGTTGCCGATCGGCGCCATGGTGATTGGCGGCTTCGCCACGCTCACTTTCCTCACCAAGAACTCCTTCCTCGAAGAGATCCATAAGCAGTATGTGCTGACGGCCCGCGCCAAGGGGCTGGTCGAGCGCCGCGTGCTCTACGGCCACGTCTTCCGCAACGCCATGCTGATCGTGATCGCGGGCTTTCCGGCAGCCTTCATCGGCGTGCTGTTCACCGGATCGCTGCTGATCGAGGTGATCTTCTCGCTCGACGGCATCGGTCTGCTGGGCTTCGAGGCGGCACTCAACCGCGACTATCCGATCATGTTCGGCACGCTCTTCTTCTTCGGCCTGATCGGTCTCGTCATGGGTATCCTGGGCGACCTGATGTACACGTTCGTCGATCCTCGGATCGACTTCGAGGCGCGCGGCTGATGAACCCGCTCAACCGACGCCGTCTCGCAGCCTTCAAGTCGAGCAAGCGGGGCATGATCTCGCTGGTCGTGTTCGGCGTGTTGTTCTTCGTCTCGCTGTTCGCCGAGCTGCTGGCCAACAACAAGCCGATCCTCATCAGCTACGACGGCGCGCTCTACTCGCCGATGATCCGCGACTATCCCGAAACGACCTTCGGTGGCGAATTCCCAACCAATGCGGTCTACACCGACGAGGAGCTGAAGAAGTCGATCGAGGCGAAGGGCTGGATTCTGTGGCCGCCGATCCGCTACAGCTACGACACGGTGCTGAAGGGCGAAGGACGCATGGCGCTGCTACCGCCGTCCTGGGCCCATCCGCTGGGTACCGACGACCAGGCCCGCGACGTGCTGGCCCGCCTGATCTACGGGTTCAGGATCTCGGTCCTGTTCGGCCTCGCCCTCACCATCCTGAGCACGGTGATCGGCATCGCCGCCGGTGCGGTCCAGGGCTATTTCGGCGGTATGGTCGATCTCTTGATGCAGCGCTTCCTCGAAATCTGGTCGAGCATGCCGACGCTCTACCTGCTGATCATCCTGGCGAGCTTCATCCAGCCCGGCTTCTGGGTGCTGCTCGGGATCATGCTGCTGTTCAGCTGGATGGCGCTGGTGGGCCTCGTCCGGGCGGAATTCCTGCGGGGGCGCAACTTCGACTATGTGCGGGCGGCCCGGGCGCTGGGCATGATGGATGCGCGCATCATGTTCCGGCATATTCTGCCCAATGCCATGACCGCGAGCCTCACCTTCCTGCCCTTCATCCTGGCCGGCTCGGTCACGACCCTGACGTCGCTCGACTTCCTCGGCTTCGGCCTGCCCGTCGGCTCGCCTTCGCTGGGCGAACTGCTGCTGCAGGGCAAGAACAACCTCAACGCCCCGTGGCTCGCCTTCACGGGTTTCTTCATCATCGCGCTGATGCTGTCGCTGCTGGTCTTTGTCGGCGAGGCGGTGCGCGATGCCTTCAATCCGCGCAAGGTGCTGGCGTGAGCGGCGCCCCTCTCCTCGCGGTACGCAACCTCGCCGTCACCTTCGGCGCCGGCGAACAGGCCGTGCAGGCCGTCCGTGGCGTCAGCTTCGACATCAACCGCGGCGAGACCCTGGCGCTGGTCGGCGAATCCGGCTCGGGCAAGTCAGTAACGGCGCTCTCGGTGCTGCAACTTCTGCCCTACCCATCAGCCAGCCACCCCACGGGGAGCATCCGCTTCCAGGGCCAGGAGCTGGTCGGCGCCTCGACCCGGGAGCTCCTGCAGGTGCGCGGCAATCGCATCTCCATGATCTTCCAGGAGCCGATGACCTCGCTCAACCCGCTGCACACGATCGAGCGGCAGGTGAACGAGGTCCTGATCCTGCACAAGGGCCTGTCGCGCGACGCCGCCCGCAAGCGCACCCTGGAACTGCTCGACCAGGTCGGCATTCCCGAAGCCGCCAAGCGCCTCGACGCGTATCCGCATCAGCTCTCCGGTGGCCAGCGCCAGCGCGTGATGATCGCCATGGCGCTCGCCAACGAGCCCGACCTGCTGATCGCCGACGAGCCGACGACGGCGCTCGACGTCACCATCCAGGCGCAGATCCTGAAGCTGCTGAAGAGCTTGCAGGCGCGCTACGGCATGGCGCTGCTCTTCATTACCCACGACCTCGGCATCGTGCGCAAGATGGCCGACCGGGTCTGCGTCATGACCAAGGGCCGGATCGTCGAGCATGGGCCGGTCGCCGACGTCTTCGATCATCCGCAGCACAGCTACACGCAGCATCTCCTGTCGGCCGAACCCAAGGGCCGGCCGGCCGACGTCGATCCGGCGGCGCCGGAAATCCTGCGCCTCGACGATCTCAAGGTGCACTTCCCGATCAAGCGTGGCGTGCTGCGTCGCACGGTGGGCCACGTGAAGGCGGTCGATGGCGTGAGCATCGCGCTGCGCGAAGGCCACACGATCGGGCTGGTCGGCGAATCGGGGTCGGGCAAGACGACGCTCGGCCTCGCCCTGCTGCGGCTCGAACGCAGCGAGGGCGGTATCCACTTCGACGGGCAGGATCTGCAGGCGCTCAGCCAGCGCGATCTCCGGCCGCTGCGCCGGCAGATGCAGATCGTGTTCCAGGACCCGTTCAGTTCGCTCTCGCCGCGCATGTCGGTCGGCGAAATCATCGGCGAGGGACTGGAGGTCCATCGCATCGGCACGCACCAGGAGCGCCAGGAGATGATCGTGCGTGCGCTGGGCGAGGTCGGGCTCGACGCCGCGGCGCGCGATCGCTATCCGCACGAATTCTCCGGCGGCCAGCGGCAGCGCATCGCCATCGCCCGCGCGCTGGTGCTGAAGCCGCGCCTGATCGTGCTCGACGAACCGACATCGGCGCTCGACATGAGTGTGCAGGCGCAGATCGTCGACCTGCTGCGCGACCTGCAGGCCCGCTACAGGCTCGCCTATCTCTTCATCAGCCACGACCTCAAGGTCGTGCGGGCACTGGCCGACGAAGTCGTCGTGCTGCGCCACGGCAAGGTCGTCGAACGCGGCTCCGCCAGCCAGGTCTTTCAGGCGCCGCAGACGCCCTATACCCAGGCGTTGATCGCCGCCGCTTTCAATCTGGAAGCCATTGGCGCCGACAATCGCGCCGTCGCTACCTGAACGGATTGAATAGACGCACCGACGGGCTTGCGGGGTGCCTGCGACGAACCTATGAGAAGGCTGTCGCACGTCCAAAAGCTTGCGCAATCACTGAAAGAAGGGGAGAGCCAAGATGACCGGTTTCCGCCGCGGCCTGTACGCCGCTGCGCTGGCGCTCACTGCAGTGATGGGGAGCGTGTCAGGCGCATCCGCACAAACGAGCCTGGTTCTGGGAACGGCGTCGGTCGGCGGCACTTACTACGTCTATGGAGGCGTCGTCGCACAGATCCTGAGCGACAAGGCCAAGTTGCAGATCACCCCGCAACAGACGCAAGGGCCGAACCAGAACGTCATCCTGGTCAACGACGGCAAGATGGGCCTCGGCATGACGACGATGGGTGTCGCCCTGCAGGCGATGCGAGGATCGGGAGCCTGGACCAAGGGCAAAAAGTACGAGGGCATCCGCGCCCTCTTCCCGATGTACGACACGCCGATGCAATGCGTGTCGCTCGCCAAGTCGGGCATCACGAATTTCAAGCAGCTCGAAGGCAAAACCGTCGGTATCGGGCCCAAGGCCGGCACCGCCGGCACCTATTTCCCGATGATCTTCGACGCGCTGGCGATGAAAGTCTCCGTGCGTAACGGTCAGAGCGTGGACATGAGCAACCAGCTCAAGGACGGGCTGCTCGATGCCTTCTGCTTCGGCGCCGGCGCGCCCGTTCCCGCTTTCTCCGAACTCGATGCCGAGCAGCAGGTTGTCTTCTACACCTGGACACCCGACGAGATCGCCCGCATCCGCAAGGCGATGGTGGAATTCACCGACTCGACAATCCCCAAGGGAACCTACAAGCAGCAGACAACGGACCAGAAGACGGTCGGCCTCTATAACTTCGCGATCGCCAGCAAGGACATGACCGACGACCTTGCCTATCTGGTCACCAAGACCGTGCTGGAGAACAACGCGGCGATGCTGCGGGCCCATGCCGCCGCAAAAGACACGATCGCCGCCAACGCCACGCGCAACACATTCCTGCCCTTCCATCCCGGTGCCGTGCGCTATTACAAGGAGAAGGGGATCAAGCTAGATCCCGCGACCATTCCCCAATAGACCTATCCAATAGAGAGGATTTCATGGCCGGCGCTATCGCCTACATCAGCCGCGATACCGACGGCGTTCACTGGAAGAAGGTGCTCGAGGCGGGGCTCGGACCCGTCGACTTCCGCCCCCTCGACAGCCTCGGCAACAAGGAGGACATCGAGGTCGCGCTGGCCTGGAAGCCGCCGGCCGGGCTGATCGCCTCTTTTCCCAACGTCAAACTGATCGTGTCGCTCGGCATGGGCGTCGACCATCTGCTGGCCGACGACCGGCTGCCCGCCGGTGTGCCGATCGTACGCATCATGGACGACGGGCTGGTCGGCCAGATGAGCGAATATGCCATCTACTGGGCGCTGCGGCACCACCGCGACATCGACAAGTACGCCGCCAGCCAGCGCGCCCGGCAATGGAAGCCCGAGGACTTCGTCGACACCATCGACCGCCGCATCGGTGTCATGGGCCTGGGGTCGATCGGCCAGGACACGGCCGGCAAGTTCGCCGCCCTCGGCTTTCCCACCGCAGGCTGGAGCCGCACGGCCAAGAACCTGCCCGGGATCGAGACCTTTCATGGCGCCGACGGACTCCAGCGTTTCCTCGCACGCACCGACATCCTGATCGACGTCCTGCCACTGACGCGCGACACGCATGGTCTGCTCGACGCCAAGGCGTTCGCCGCCCTGCCCAGGGGCGCCTACTTCATCAACATGGCGCGCGGCGGCCATGTCGTGGACGACGCGCTGCTGGCAGCACTCGAATCGGGCCAGATCAGCGGCGCGGCACTCGACGTCTTCAACGTCGAGCCGCTGCCACAGGACCATCCCTACTGGACACACCCCAAAGTGCATGTGACGCCGCACATCGCCGGCGCCACCAATCCACGCACCGCCTCGCCGGGCGTGATCGAGAACATCAAGCGGATGCGCGCCGGCCAGGCGCTCATCCACAGCGTCGATCCCAAGACCGGATACTGATCGGCTAGCCGAACTTCTTCTCGATGGTGGCGAAGATCGCGCGGGCGGCCTGGGCTTCGCCACCTTCGGGGCGGCCTGGGCGGCTGGTGTTGTTCCAGGCCATCATGTCGAAATGCGCCCACGGTACGTCGTCGGGCACGAACTCCTTGAGATAGAGCGCGGCCGTGATGGCGCCGCCGAAGCCGCCGGCCGACACATTGTTGATGTCGGCCACCTTGCTGTCGAGCAGACGGCGATAGCCTGCGAACAGGGGCAGGCGCCACATCGGATCGGTCACAGCCTCTCCCTGCTCGAGCAGGTCGCCCGCCAACGCATCGTCGTTGCAGAACAGCGCCGGCAGATCGGTGCCCAGCGCCACGCGCGCCGCGCCGGTCAGGGTGGCGCAATCGATCATCATCGCGGGCTTTTCCGAAGCGCCCTCGTACAAGGCGTCGCACAGGATCAGGCGGCCTTCGGCATCGGTATTGCCGATCTCGACCGTGATGCCCTTGCGCGTCGGCACGACGTCCATCGGCCGGAAGGCATTGCCCGACACCGAGTTCTCGACCGCGGGGATCAAGAGCCGCAGCCGTACCCGCAACTTGGCCGCCATCACCATGGACGCGACAGCGAGCATGGTCGCCGCGCCGCCCATGTCCTTCTTCATCATGAGCATGCCGGTCGAGGGCTTGAGATCGAGGCCGCCGGTATCGAAACACACGCCCTTTCCGACCAGGGTGACCTTGGGATCGCGCGCGTGCCCCCAAACGAGGTCGATCAGGCGCGGCGCACGCGCCGATGCCCGCCCCACCGCATGCACCATGGGAAAGTTCTGCTTCAGGAGGGCATCGCCGGCGATCACCTTCACCTTGGCCTTGTTCTTCTTGCCCACCTGTTGCACGGCGGCGGCCAGTTCGGCCGGTCCCATGTCGGACGACGGCGTGGTGATGAGATCGCGGGCCAGCGAGATGGCCTCGACCATCGCCGTCACGCGCGCCTTGTCGACGCCCTCGGGCCACACGAGACGCGGTCCCGCCTTGCCCTTCTTGCTGCGGTAGCGTTCGAACCGCCAGGCGCCGAGCCCGATCGCAACGGCGGCATCGGTCGGCGAGACCGGCGCCATGTCGGCAGCGAACCTGCCGGCGAATTTCCACGTGCCGGGCGGCAGTTTGGTCGCCAATGCACCGAAGTCCCAGAGAGTCGGTTTGGCGGAAAGCACAAGGACTGCGCCGGCCGCCTTGCCGTCACCGCCCGGCAACACGACGAGGTCGCCCGGCGCACCGGCAATGCCAAGGGATTCGATCCAACCGCGCCGTGCAACACTTTGCTCTTTCAGCCATCCTTGCCATGTCGATTGACCCACAAACTGCAGGGGCAAAGAAGAAGAAGAACGGTCGACGAACGGCAACGACATAGCCATGCTCACAATCCTTTAGTGCAACGGTTAAGATTGCCGGCGAAACTCTCGCACTGGCAAGCTCAGTGAGATGGAGGGCGTATGGCCGACTTCACCCTCGTGATCGGCAACAAGAACTATTCGTCATGGTCGCTGCGCGGCTGGCTGATGGCCAAGATCGCAGGTATCGAGTTCGACGAGATCGTGGTGCCGCTCGACCGGCCCGAAACGCAGGCGGCCATCCGAAAGCACTCACCTTCGGGTCGAGTGCCGGTGCTGCTTCATCGCGGGTTGGCCGTGTGGGAATCGCTGGCGATCGCCGAATACCTCAACGACCTCAAACCCGAAGCGGGCCTCTGGCCGCCTTCGGCGGCGGCACGCGCGCATGCCCGCGCCATCTCCTGCGAGATGCATGCAGGTTTCATGGATCTTCGGAACAACATGCCGATGAACATCCGCGCATCGTTCCCCGGCAAAGGCATGACGCCTGGCGTGCGCGCCGACATCGAACGCATCACCGGCCTGTGGCGCGACTGCCGCAAGCGCTTCGCCGGTGCCTTCCCGAAGGACGACGGCTTCCTGTTCGGCACCTTCGGCGCCGCCGACGCGATGTTCGCACCCGTCGTGACACGCTTCAAAACCTACAGCGTCACACTCGATTCGGATGCAGACGCCTACTGCGCCGCCGTGTTGGCCCATCCTGCGATGAAGGAATGGGCCGACGCCGCCGCGCACGAACCGTGGCTGATCGACGCCTACGAGCTGTAGGAGGGCCCTCCGGGGCCCTGCAAGCCTCAGGAGTTGGGCTTGGGCAGCGCCGTGGGAACGATCCGCAGGATCTTATAGCCCACGTCCGCCAGCTTCACAGCTTCCGCCTCTGCTTCCGCAAGGGTCGAATAGCCGATGCCGATTTCGTTGTTGGTGCGCGGATCTACCGTCCACACCATATGCTTGCCCAATGTGTCGCTTGCCATGGCCTTCTATATAGGGAGTCGCGGCGCGAATACGATCTTTATCGGCTCATTCCAGTGCAGCTGCGGCATCGAGGGCTGCAAGCGCCGGCGCTGATCGTGCATATTTCCGGCGCAGCGCCTGTCCATCGGCCTTGAGCGTCGTGCATTTGAGCTCGCTCAGGGCCCGATTGATCTCGGCGCGACGGGCGGCGTCGTACGGTTCCTCGCCCGCGAAATGCCAGCAGCCTTCGGCGCGATCCATGTAGGCCGCGATTTCCGCCGGCGCCGTTTTCCGCGCGGCGTTGAAGCGCTCCAGGATCGCGTCGAGATCCTGCGCCGGCAGGGCAGCCGGCGCAGCCATCGCGAGCAGGACCGATGCGGCGAGAAGGATCGGCCTCACGATCGGATCGCGGGCCGTCTTCAGCCGTCGACCTTGGCGCCCGACGCCTTGACGATCGGCGCCCAGACCGCGATTTCGCTGACGATGCGGTCATGCAGCCCCTTGGGAGCCATCGGCCAGGGATCGCTGCCGAGAGCCGCGAGCTTCTCCTTCACTTCGGGAGCCTCCAGAGCCTTGGTTCCGGCAGCGGCCAGCTTGTCGACAATCGGCTGAGGCACGCCGGCCGGCCCACCGAAGCCCATCCAGACCTCGACGACATAGTTCGGCACGAACTCGACGATGGCCGGCACGTCGGGGGCCGCCTTGCTGCGCTGGCGGCTGGTGACACCCAGCGCCCGCAGCTTGCCCGCCTGCACATGCGGCCAGCAGCTCGGCATGTTGTCGAACATGATTTGGGTCTGGCCCGCGATCAGGTCCTGCATCGCACCGGCGCTGCCCTTGTAAGGGACATGCACCATGTCGGTGCCGGTCCTCTGCTTGAACATCTCACCCGCGAGATGGATCGTCGTGCCCGAGCCGGACGAGGCCATGTTGTACTTGCCGGGGTTGGCCTTCAGGAGGGCGATCAGCTCCGGCACTGTCTTCGCCGGCAGGCTGGGATGCACGACCAGCATGTTGGGCCACATCGCCATGCCCGCCATCGGCGAGAAATCCTTCACCGGATCATAGGGCAGCTTCGAATAGAGCGCCGGCGCCATGGTGAACATGGACACCGTGATGAGGCCGACCGTGTAGCCGTCGGAAGCCGACTTGGCGATGGCATCGGTGCCGATCGTGCCGCCGCCGCCGGGCTTGTTGTCGATCATGACCTGTTGTCCCAGCAGCTCCGACATCCGGGCGGTGATGATGCGTGAGATATTGTCGGTCGCGCCACCCGGCGTCCACGGCACGACGAACTTGATCGGCTTGTTCGGATACGCGTCCTGCGCGCGCACCAGCGACGGCGCGAGAAGTGCGGCACCCGCACCGGCGAGCAAACGGCGACGATGAACAGATTTGTTGAACATGTTTCCTCCCAATCCCCGTTGACGCAAAGGCTAACAGCCGCTCGCCAGAGCGTCACGCCAATCGCTTGCCGTCCGCTCGCCACGCGGCTTAGTCTCTGCCGCCGCCGCACGGGAGAAAAGCGCCATGAACGAGAAAGTCGACGTCCTGATCATCGGTTCCGGGGCGTCGGGAGCCGCGGTGGCGTGGAGCCTCGCCGATACCAGGATGCGCATCCTCTGCCTGGAGCAGGGCGACTGGGTGAAGCCGACCGACTATCCCAGCAACGGCCGCGATTGGGAGGCGCGCCTGTTCGGCGACTTCGCCATCAATCCCAACCGGCGCGCCCGGGAGACCGACTATCCGATCAACGATGCCAACTCGCCGATCAAGGTGGTGAACTTCAACGGCGTCGGCGGCAGCACGATCATGTATACGGCGCACTATCCGCGCCTGCATCCCAGCGACTTCAAGGTGAAGACGCTCGACGGCGTCGCCGACGACTGGCCGATCGACTACCAGACGCTGGAACCGTTCTTCGCCGAGAACGACCGCATGACCGGCGTCTCCGGCCTCGCCGGCGATCCCGCCTATCCGGCCAAGCAGCCGCCCATGCCGCCGATTCCCCTCGGCAAGTCGGGCCAGCGCTTCGGCAAGGCGATGAACGAGCTCGGCTGGCACTGGTGGCCGTCGGACACCTCGATCGCCACGGTCGACTACGAAGGCCGCGGCCGCTGCCTCAACCTCGGCCACTGCACGCCGGGCTGTGCGCAAGGCGCCAAGGCCAGCACCGACATCACCTACTGGCCGTTGGCCCTGCGCGCCGGCGTCGAGCTGCGCACCCGCGCCCGCGTGCGCGAGATCACCGTCGACAACAACGGCATGGCGACCGGCGTCGTCTACTACGATGCCGAGGGCAAGGAGCAGTTCCAGGCGGCCGAGATGGTGATCGTCGCCTGCAACGGCGTCGGCACGCCGCGGCTGATGCTCAACTCGCAGTCGGGCAAGTTTCCCAACGGCATCGCCAATTCGAGCGGGCTCGTCGGCAAGAACCTGATGTTCCACCCCTATGCCTTCACCTACGGCTATGTCGACGAGCCGCTGGACGGCAACCACGGCCCACCGCTCTGCCTGTGGAGCCACGAGTTCTACGAGACCGACAAGGCGCGCGATTTCGTGCGCGGCTACATCTTTCAGTTCGGCCGCGGCATGGGCTCGATCGTCGAGGCCATCAGCAGCACAGCCGCCGGCCGCCTGCCCTGGGGCGAGGACCATCACAAGGTCTATCGCAGCCTGCTCAACCACCGAATCTATCTCGCGGGCATCTGCGAGGACCTGCCGGAAGAGCACAACCGCGTCACGCTCGATCCCGCACTGAAGGACTCCGACGGCATTCCCGCTCCGAAGATCGACTACACGCTGGGCGAAAACAGCCGGAAGATGCTGGAACACGCCCACTCCCGCGCCGAGGAGATCCTGAAGGAAGCCGGCGCCCACACCGTCTTCCGAGAACATGTGCCCAACAGCGGCTGGCACCTGCTCGGCACCGCGCGCATGGGCACCGATCCCGAACGCTCGGTGGTGAACGAATGGGGCCGCTGCCACGACGTGAAGAACCTGTTCATCGTCGACGGCAGCATCTGGGTCACGAGCGGCGGCGTGAACCCGACATCGACCATCCAGGCGCTGGCGCTCTACATTGCCGACGCGATCAAGCAGCGCCTCGCCAACGCGACCCTGTTCGAGTGAGCCACGCCATGATAGCCACGCCGCAGACCACCCTCACCGACGCCGAAAGCCGCGACCTGCGCGCGCTCGTCGGCCTGATGATCCCCGCCAGCACGACCTACAAGGTGCCCGGCGCCGACGACGACCTGATCTTTGCCGACATCCTCAGGAGCCTCGAACGCGACACCGACGATGTGCGCACGTCGCTGAAGCAACTCGCCACGATGAGCGGCGGCTCCTTCGCCGGCCTTTCCGCCGACCGCCGCGCCGAGGTCGCAGCCACTTTTAAGGACCAGGGCGGTGCGCCGCTGTTCGCGCTCAATCGCGTGGTGCTGCTCTGCTACTACCGCGACGACAGGGTCATGCGCTCGCTGGGCCAGGAACCGCGTTCACCGTTCCCGAAAGGCCATGTCGTCGAGCAGGGCGACTGGTCGCTGCTCGATCCCGTAAAGAAGCGCACGCCGATCTATCGCAAGGTGCCGTAGCGCCGCTCGCGCTCGGCCTGTCGCGGATTGTCCATCTCGACGGCGATGTGTTCGGGCACCCAGGCGTCGCGGCCCGGTACGTAGGCGCGGTTGTTCTGGCGCGGATTGCGGTTGACCAGCGGCCGCGCATACATCGGGTTGCGCAGGCTGCGGACCTCGTGCTCGATCTGGAACAGCGGGCGGTTGCCGTCGAGGTCGACGATCTGCTCGAAGCGATACTGGTGCTGGTTGCTTTCCTCGGTGATCAGACCGCGCTCCAGCAACGCACGGTGCGGACCCGAGAAATTCGCGACATAGACCTGGATGTGATGGCCGTCGTAGGCCGGCACTTCGGCTTCGGTCTCGCGGAAGACCAGCTCCTGCCCCATGCCGACCGAGACTCGGGCCGCCGGCGCGGCACCTGCTTCGTCGACGCGCGCCATGGTGCCGAAGGTGCGGCGGTAGAATTCGGCGATGGGTCCGGCGGCCCCCACCGGCACGTCGAACTCGACATAGGCCATGCCGAGGACCATCGCGTCGCCGGGCTTCGGATCGTGACAGAGGATCGTGTTGCCCCAGGGACAGGTCGTCTCGACATGATCGGCCTGCTCGACGAAGTCGAAGCGCGTGTCGCCCAGCGCCTTGCGCATATTGCCGAGGCGCCGCACCAGCGACTCGCGATCGTCGATCACCAGGCCGACGCGGCCGCGCAGGCGTTGCGCCGGCCCGCCCGTCGGCAGGTGGAACTGGCTGCGCCCGACATTGACCCACATATTGTCGGTGCTGGTCATCATGTAGGGGTCGCGCGTGAGGCCAAGCCCGCTGATATAGAACAGCGTCGCCAGCCCCTGATCCTCGACCCGGAGATTGACGTGCTCGAGGGCGACGATGTTGCCGACATCCTCGGCGGTGCGGTCGTAAGTCCTGCTCATGGTCAGCCTCCCTTGCCGCCGCTAGCCCCGTCCCATCGCCATGGCATGCAGGACCGTGCAATGCTGCACCAAGGTGGGATGCGCGGCGACGAACCGCTTCAGCGGCGTGTCGATGTCGTAGAACCAGATGTTGGCGACGAAGCCATAGATCGCGCAATCGACGCTGCCGGCTTTCGCGCCATGCACAAACCCGTCGGCGGGAACAAGGTCGGCCAGCACCCGCAGGTCGTCAAGGCCGCGGGCATAGGCTGCCTCCGGCGTGTAGCGGCCGATACCCTGGAAATGATAACGCTGAGCGTTGAACTCCTTCGCCTTGAGGAGGGCCGCTTCGGTCATCTGCGGGTGCTCGCGGCGAAAGGCGGCGAGGAAGGCCGGCCAGCAGCGCTCGTCCTTCCAGCGCGAATAGGACATCACCCAATAGAGATCGTCGAGCAGACGGGAGACCAGGAGGTTGGTGTCGCGCTGCTGTGCCGTCAGGCCCTCGTCGATCGCGGGACGATACTTGTGCGCGAGATGGGCGATGATGGCGTCGCTGTCGCCGATCGTCTCGTCCCCGTCGACGATGTAGGGGAGCTGGCCGCGCGGCGCGGCGGACGCGTCGAACAGATGCCGGTGGGTGAAGGCGATGCCGGCCAGCCTGAGCCAGGCATAGACCTTGAGACCGTAGCCGTTGTTGTCGGCAACGCCGAACAGCCCGGGATAGGAATAGAGCGTGATCACGCCCCAGCTCACCACTGGCCGAAGAAGATGCCGTGCTGGCGATGCTTGGCCGTGCGGGCATCGACATAGGCATCGTCGACCGTCACCCGTGTCTTGCGGGCCTTCAGCCAGGCCGCCAGCCGCGCCTCCATCTCGGCAAAGACATGGGCATAGTTGCCGTTGGCGCCGAGGTCGCGGCGCTCCTTCGGATCGTTCGCCAGGTCGAACAGCATGGGCCGGAAATCCTGCCACCAGACATACTTCCAGCGGTCGGTGCGGACCATGATGGCGCGGCACTCGGAAGGCCGCCGGTTCAGGATCTTGCGCGCCTCGCGGAAGGAATAGTCGAGTTCCGAGAAGACGGCGTCGCGCCACGTCTCGGTCTTCACGCCACGCAGCAGGGGCAGAAGCGAGCGGCCCTCGACGAGATGGTCGTTGGGCGGCTGGTCGAGCGCGGCGAGAATGGTGGGCACGACGTCGATGGCCTCGACAAAGCGCTCGTCGACCGTGCCGCGCGTCGCATCGGCGGCAGGATCGGGGTCGACCACGATGAAGGGCACGCGCAGCGCCTCCTCGTAGAACATCTCTTTCTCGCCCAGCCAGTGGTCGCCCAGGAAATCGCCGTGATCCGACGTGAATATGATCAAGGTATCGTCGAGCCGGCCCGAGGTCTTCATGTGTGCAAACAGGCGACCCAGCCAATCGTCGAGCTGCCGGATCAGGCCCATATAGGCCGGCCGCACGATGCCGGGCGCGTCGGGGCGGCTGAAGGAAACCGACTCTTCGTGCTCGCGATAGGCGGCCAGCACGGGATGTTCGCCGACCCGCTCCTGCTCGTCGCGATTCAGCGGCAGGCAATCCTTGGCACCGTACATATTGTGATAGGGCGCGGGCGCCATGTAGGGCCAATGCGGCTTCACGTAGCTCAGATGCAGGCACCAGGGCTTGTCGCCCATATCGTCCATGAAGCGCATGGCTTCGCGCGTCATGTAGGCGGTCTCGGAATGCTCCTCGGCAACCTTGGCCGGCAGATGGACATTGCGCATGTGCCAGCCCGAGAGCGTGGTGCCGTCGGGGCCGTCGGCGGCGATGACGTAATCCGTCCAGGGATCGTCGGAGTTGTAACCTTGCTGGCGAAGATAATCGCCATAGCCGCTCTCTTTGCCCGGCGGCGAATGGCCGTCATAGCGGTCGACCTCCTCGAAGCGGCCGGCGCGCAGCAGTGCGTCGAGCGCGGAACCACCTTCGATGCCGTAGCGTTCCAACGCTTCGAGGTCGGGCAGCACATGGGTCTTGCCGGCCAGCGCGACCTTGACGCCGGCGGGCGCAAGATAGTCGCCCAGGGTCTTCTCGCGCAGGGAGAGCGGCACGCGGTTCCAGGTGGCGCCGTGGCTCGTCACGTAGCGGCCGGTGTAGTAGCTCATGCGCGAGGGGCCGCAGACGCCGGACTGAACATAGGCCCGCGGGAAACGGACGCCGCGCCTGGCCAGCGAATCGATGGCCGGCGTCTTCAGATGCGGATGGCCGGCGCAGGAGAGATGATCCGCGCGCAACTGGTCGCACATGATGAAGAGAACGTTACGGACTTTGCCCACGCGACCAGTTCCTCCCGCCGTTTCGCCAAGCTTAGCAGAAAGTGCGTGCTAGACTGGAGGACATGACTGCAATCTCCTCCATCCGCGACATCCTCGATTTCTGGTTTCTGCCCCTTGGCCATCCCGACCATGGCAAGGAACGCGACATCTGGTTCGACAGCACGCCCGCCTTCGACGCCGAGATCGCCGAGCGTTTCAGCAGCCTCCTGGAACCGGCATGCGCCGGCGCCCTCGATCACTGGCGCGAGTCGCCGGACGGCGCACTGGCGCTTGCCCTGCTCTGCGATCAGTTCCCACGGAACATGTTCCGGCGCTCGGCCCGCGCTTTTTCAGGCGATGCCAAGGCGATCGAAACGGCGCGGATCGCGCTGGCTCGCTGCTATCCCGCGGCCTACCCGATCCCGATGCGCGTCTTCTTCTACGTGCCGTTCGAGCACAGTGAACAACTGGCCGACCAGGAGCTGAGCTGCGCCCTTTTCGCGACCCTGGGCCGGGAGGACTACGACAAGTACGCGATCTCCCACCGCGACATCATTGTCCGCTTCGGTCGCTTCCCGCACCGCAACGAGGTGTTGGGCCGCGCGTGCACGGAGTACGAGCTGGACTATCTCAAGACAGCCGATCGATTCGGGCAATGACGGCGCGGTAGATCTCCGCCATCTCCGCGCCGAAACAGCAGAAGATCACGCGCTCCGGCGCCGCCACCGCCATCACCTCGCGAACGGCGATCGCCGTCGCCGCTTCCTTTGGGTAGCCATAGACGCCCGTGGAAATGGCGGGAAAGGCAATGCTCGCGAGTCCGTGCGTCATCGCGAGAGCGAGGCTGTTGCGATAGCAACGCGCCAACAGGTCGGCTTCGGCAGCGGTGCCGCCGCGCCAGATCGGACCGACCGTGTGGATCACGTGCCGCGCCTTCAGCCGATAGCCGCTCGTGATCTTGGCTTCGCCCGTAGGGCAGCCACCCAGCGTACGGCATTCGGCGAGAAGCTCGGGCCCGGCGGCGCGGTGAATCGCGCCATCGACGCCACCGCCGCCCAGCAGGCTCTCGTTGGCGGCGTTCACGATGGCATCGACATCGAGGCGCGTGATGTCGCCCTCGATGATTTCGATGCCGCTCATTTCTTACCAGTAGCGAACGGGGCCGGTATCGAGATGGACGAAGCCGGAGCGCGGATAGAAGCCGACGCCGCCCATGTTCAGCGAACGCGCGGCCTGGCGGATCTGGAAGACGGGGACGCCGGGGAAGCGGATATCCATGGCATTGCCGTTCATGTGCTGGCTGTCGCGCGCCACGCCGCGGCTGACGCTGGCCAGCCAGGCATTGCTCGTGGGCGAGCGATAGGCCGACAGAACCTCGATCGAGCCGCCGAAGCCCACGATTCGCGTCGTGTGCCACAGCACGTCGAACAGCAGCGGGTCCATCTCGGTTTCTGCGCCTTCGCGGCTGTCGCGCAGGAAGTGATTGAGTTGGTTCAGCGCGTCGCGGTGATAGGCACCGTTCGACCAATAGGTGACCGAAATCTCTTCCTTGGTGTTGTAGTTTACCAGGCTGAGACTGCGCGGGCTTGCAAGGTCGAGTTCCGGCGGCGGCAGCTCCTGTTGCGGCGCGAAGCCGCCGTATCGGGACGCCCGAAGCTGTTGTGGCGTGACCGTGCGTTTCTGCTGGGCAGCCGGCTTCTGCTGCGCCGCGGCCCTCTGCACGTTCGTACTGGTCGCCCTGGTAGGAGCCGGCGCCTTGGCGCCGACGGGCGTCTTCTTAGAGGTGGCTGTAGTCCCGCGATGTGTGTCTGCGGGCTTGGTCTGGGCGGCGGCGGTTCCGGCAAATGCCAGTAACGCCGCCAAGCTCAACACTACGCTGCGCATCCCTGCCCCGAAGTTGTTGCATTTATGTCACAGACATAGATATCAGAGACTCATTCCCGACTCAAAGCGAATTTCTCGGTTTCTGGAAAGGGCTAGACCAACAACCTCACCTATCACGCAAAGTGTGGGACCGTTGCAGTCTGCCTTATTTGCCTGGCGTTCTATGTTCGCCAACGCACCGACCATGCGATGCTGCCGATCATGGTCCCCTTCTCGAGCGAGGCAACCGGCGCCGAAAACGACAGGCCACGTGCGACAAGCTGGCTTGGAATCATACTAAGCGTATTTACGCCCGTGTAAATGACGACCGTCTGCCGTGGCCGAGCACAAGGGGGGTCGCCGCCTTTCAGGCGCACGACGCGTCCCGCCTCGACGAGTTGCGGGTGTGATTGTCCTCGCGACTAAGGCGCCGATTCGACGAGCTTTCCGTCGGTCCACCGGCCCGACTGCATCTTGCCGGCTGCATCGGTAACCTGGCCGTAGCCGTTGCGCTTGCCGCCCTTGAAGCCGCCTTCATAGCGCTCGCGCTCGCCGACACGCTCGACGCCCGGACCTTCGAGCAGGTCGGCATGAAACTCGCCGCCCTGGACAGTGTTCGGATCGGTAAGTGTGCGACGGATGGCCAGCCCTTCGAGGCGGCCCGCGACGAAGTTGCCCTCCGCACGTTCGGTGCCCGGCTTTTCGCGCAAGCCAAGGCCCGTCGACTGGCCATCGCGCCATTGGCCGGAGTAACGCGTGTCGTCGGCAAGTCGCACGGTGCCGAGACCGTTCAGGCGGTCGTCGGCCCATTCGCCGGCCTGCCGTTCGCCGTTGCCGAGTTCGGCGACACCCAACCCCTGGCGCTTGCCGTTCGCGACCTGGCCGACATAACTCGCCCCGCCATCGTAGGTCAGGCGCTCGCTGTTCTCGAGATCGGGCCGCGCCGCACGAGCAGCCGCGATGCGCGCTTCGCCGGCCATTGCACGGGCAGCCTTGGCGGCTTCGTCGGCACGCTCGAACTGCGCCCGAGCCTCGGTAGCTGCCCGCTGCGCCTGGTCGGTCAGCGCCTTCTGCGCCGAACTGGCAGGGTTGGTCTGCGGAGTCGCTGGCGTCGGTGTAGGTGTGGGAGTGGGTGTTGGCGCCGGTGCCGGCATAACGGGTTGAGCCGCTTCGCTCGACTGGCCGATGGGAATTGGAGCCGGCTGCTCGGCTTGCGGCTCGACCTTGGGGGCGCCGGCAACCAGCTCGCGAATCTGAGGCTGGAAGTTCCACAATCCCACCGCAGCAATCGCAAGGAAGGCCAGGGTGAGCCCCATGCCGACACGCGACCGTCGCGCCGGCGGCTCCGTGCTCACAGTGCCTGCGCTCGGAAGAGGAAGAAGTTCATCGTTGTTGCGGCTGACGCCGCCGAGGCGGGGTCCATTCGATTGGGCCGCTTGAACGGCGCCAGGCAAGCGCTCGGTCGGTGCATCTTCGACGATGGGCAGCGCGGTGCCGAACAGAACACGCCAGGCTTCGATCGTCTGCGGCCGCTGGTCCGGTGCGAAGGCCAGTCCGCGATCAACCGCCGCCAGAAGAGACGAATCGAAGCGGTCAGCCTGGGTCACGGCGAGCGGCCGGTACGGATCTGTGCCGACCCGGCTCGCCGCATCGGGTGGCGGGAAGCCCGCAATAGCGTGATGCAGCACGGCGGCTGCCGAATAGATGTCGCTCCACGCGCCCTGCTTGCCGTCGAGCGCATACTGCTCGATCGGTGCGTATTGCGGCGTCAGAATTCCCGTGAGGGTACGCGTACGGCCGCCGATTGCATGCCGGGCCGCGCCGAAGTCGATCAGGATCGGCACGCCGTCGCGCCGCACGATGATGTTCGACGGCTTGATGTCGCGATGGAGAAAACCCTGAGCATGGACGGCACCGAGGCCCGCCAGCAAGCCGTCTGCCAAGCGGCGAACTTCGTCGGGCTGCATCCGGCGGTTCGGCTGGCGCAGGAGCTGCGCGACGCTGCTGCCGTCCTCGAACTCCATGACGGTATAGGCCGTGCCGTTGGCTTCGAAGTAGCGCAGCACCGGCACGATATGGACATGACGGAAGCGCGCCAATGCTCGCGCCTCGTCGAGGAAGCGCTCGCGGCCCCAGGCAAAGTCGTCGGCGAAACGTGACCCACGCGGCACGACCTGCCCGTCGGGGCGGCGCGTGGCGAACTCGACCGGCAGGTATTCCTTGATGGCGACGAACTTCGCGAGCTGCGTGTCGAACGCACGATAAGTAATGCCGAAGCCGCCGTGGCCGATCACCGCATCCAGGCGATAATCACCAAGTCGCGTGCCGACCGGCAGGGCTTGTTCATGTTCTGCTGTCATGGGCACGCGCAACCTTAGCCTCTAGATGCGCGTTCCCGAGCTCATACACAAGCGCCCTCAGCAGGTGCGGCTGCGACTACTGTGTGCTGACCGATCCAACCGCGGACACACGCATGACCGAATCGCGGGTTTCCGGCACGAATTGCATGATCATGACCAGCAAACAGAGGCAGATCGCCGTCAGCATGGTCGCGGGTCTGGTGTGTAGAAAGGGGCTAGGCGCAGGCGCCCGACGTTCGTCCGGCATGGCGGACCACTCCATTATTGCTTCAACAAAACAGCGCGGTTGGAACCCGGATGACCGGGCGGCCCGAAAATTGGACCAAACCTGCGGAAATATAGGCTTAAATATGGCGAAATCTCAATAAAAATCTTTTAATCACAATAACTTAATAGATCATGTGATGATTTCAGACGAACACACCATAGATCGTGGCTCGCAGCGAAACCGCGAGGTCGAAACATCGACCGCGAACTGACGCGCAAGGCAGAGTAGGATCGCCGGCATGAATGCACCTCTTTCTCGCGACAATGTTCGGACCCTGGTACTGACCGGCGCGAGCCGCGGCATCGGCCACGCAACGGTGAAGAAGTTCAGCGCCAACGGCTGGCGGGTCATCACCATTTCGCGCCAGCCCTTCAGCGCGCTCTGCCCCTGGCCGAGCGGCGGCGAGAACCATGTCCAGCTCGATCTCGCCGATCCGGTCGATATCGGCCGCGGCATCGAGCAGATCCGCACGCGGCTTGCCGGTGGAAAGCTCGATGCGCTCGTGAACAATGCAGCGATCTCGCCCAAGGGGCCGGGCGGCTCGCGGCTCGGCGCCATCGACACGCCGTTCGATCTCTGGCGCCAGGTCTTCAACGTCAATTTCTTCGCGCCCGTCGCTCTGGCGCGCGGCCTGATGAACGAGCTGTCGGCCGCAAAGGGCTGCGTGGTCAACGTCACGTCGATTGCCGGCAGCCGCGTGCATCCCTTCGCGGGTTCGGCTTATGCCACGTCGAAGGCGGCGCTTGCGGCACTCACCCGCGAGATGAGCCACGATTTCGGGCCGCGCGGCATTCGCGTGAATGCGATCGCGCCGGGCGAGATCGACACGGCGATCCTGTCGCCAGGCACCGAGAAGATCGTCGAGGAGCAGATCCCGATGCGCCGCCTCGGCACACCGGACGAAGTCGCCGACGTGATCCACTTCCTCTGCGAAAAGGGATCGAGCTACGTTTCCGGCGCCGAGATCCAGATCAACGGCGGCCAGCACGTTTAGGAGTTCGCCATGGACACGATGACCACTCTCAAAGGCGAAACCGGCCGCGACGCACGGCGCCGCATCCGCGCTGGCGGTCACCGACTGCCGACATCGGGCATGGCGCCGGGCTACGTGCAGGGCAACCTCGCAATTCTCCCGAAGGAGCTTGCCGCGGATTTTACGCGCTTCTGCATGCTCAACCCCAAGCCCTGTCCCCTGCTCGGCCAGTCCGAGCCCGGCGACTGGCGCCTGCCGATGCTCGGCGAAGATCTCGACATCCGTACCGACATCCCGCTCTACCGCGTCTGGAAGAAGGGCGAGCTGATCGAGGAAGTGACCGATCTCAAGAAGGTGTGGCGCGACGATCTCGTCTCCTTCGTGCTGGGCTGCTCCTTCTCCTTCGAGGAAGCGCTGATCGAGAACGGGCTGGAGCTGCGGCACCAGTCCTGCAACAGCAACGTCCCGATGTTCCGCACCAACATCGAATGCGCGCCGGCCGGACCGTTCCACGGGCCGATGGTCGTCTCCATGCGGCCCTTCAAGCCGGCGGATGCGATCCGCGCGGTGCAAGTGACGACGCGCTTTCCCTCGGTACACGGCGCGCCCGTGCATCTCGGCAAGCCCGAGATGATCGGCATCAAGGACATCGCCAAGCCCGACTACGGCGACGGCGTGCCGGTGCACGACGACGAGCTGCCGGTCTTCTGGGCCTGCGGTGTCACTCCGCAGTCGGTCGTGGCGACGGTGAAGCCAGAGTTCTGCATCACCCACGCCCCAGGCCACATGCTGGTGACCGACCTGCTGAACTCGCGCCTCGCCGTTCTCTGACGATGGCGCGGCTGGAATTCGACGGCTACGCCAAGGGTGCGATCGAGAAGGTCGCGGTCGACATCAAGGATCTGGTGATCGCCGGCTGGACTGGCCGCGACGTGACGGCGCTCA
Organism: Reyranella massiliensis 521; assembly: GCF_000312425.1. Lineage (GTDB taxonomy): Bacteria > Pseudomonadota > Alphaproteobacteria > Reyranellales > Reyranellaceae > Reyranella > Reyranella massiliensis. Next base: position 4,809,807 of record NZ_HE997181.1, read on the forward strand.
ATCATCATATCGAAGAGCTGAAAGCGATCGGCGTGCAGCCGCCGTCGCGCGTGCCGATCTACTATCGGGCCTCCGCGCAGATGCTGACGCAGGCCGACCGCATCCAGGTGCTGGGCGACGACAGCTCCGGCGAGGTCGAGCCCGTGCTGGTGGGCGCCGACAATCGCCTCTGGGTCACGGTCGGCGCCGATCATACGGACCGCAAGGTCGAGAGCTACGGCATCGCCGTCTCAAAGCAGATGTGCGCCAAGCCGATTGGCCGTACCGCCTGGCGTTTCGAGGAAGTCGAGCCACACTGGGACAGGTTGATGCTGCGCAGCTTCATCCAGGAAGACGGCAGGAAAGTCCTCTACCAGGAAGGTACGCTCGCCAAGATCCGCGATCCTCGCGAGCTGATCTTCGGCTGGAAGGACGAAAAGCGCCTACCGATGGGCGCCGTAATGTTCTGCGGCACCATGCCGGCCATCGGCGCCATCCGGCCCTCGCCGCGCTTCGAGATGGAACTCGACGACCCCGTCCTCGGCCGCAAGATCAGCCACGCCTACGAGATCGAGGCGCTGCCGGTCATCTCCTGATCGGAGACGAAGTCGACGATGGCTGCCACGACCGCGGGGTCGGCCAGAAGCCGATTGTGTCCGAGCCCGCGTGTCACGATCAGCTGCGCAGCCGGCAGCATGTGCGCCGACCGCGCCGCTTCGGCCACCGGCACCTGCCGGTCGGTCTGATCGTGGATCATCAACACGGGCATCTTCACTTTGCCAGCGACGTGGCGAACGTCGAAATCGGCAGCGGGCCGGCCGACATGCTTCTCGACGGAAGCGATGAAGGCCCGCGCCCCGCGCTTCGACAGGCCGACGGCCTTGGCGAACCGCTGCAGCTCGCGCTTCAGCGACGACGGCGCCGAGACCAGAGCCACGCGACGCGCCCCGCCGCGACGGGCGATGGAGAACAGGCTCATGGCGCCTCCCATCGAGTGGCCGACGACCGCATGGACCGGCCCGATCCGGTCGAGCGTGCGTTCGATGGCGGCGATGAACTTCACGGCTGTCAGCTCGTCGCCCAGCGAGTCACCGTGAGCCGGCACGTCGAGCGCCACGACGGACAGGCCGCGCGCCCGCAACGCCTCGAGAATTGCGCCGAACTGGGCGCGATTGCCCTCGAAGCCATGGACCAGCAGGACAGGGGAGATTGCCGGATCATTGTCGCCCCAGCGCCACGCCACCAGCCCGTCGCCGAGATCGATGCGCTCGTCAGCGTCGGGGACGGCCAGCACCGGCGGCGGCCGCACATGGCGCCGCGGCGTCAGCATCATCCGCCGGAAGAACGGCGCGACCAGGCCGGGTACGACATAGCTTGCGGCAGCCAGGGCCGCGATGGGCAGGGGAAGCGTCGCCATGGCAAACTCCCGATAAGTGCAACTGCACTTATCTGCGCTCCCGCGCCGCACGTCTCAAACGAACTTGCCTGCGAATTTACGTAACTTTTCTTCATGCATGGCTTGTCTGCAGACGCGGCCTTGCACGATCGGCACTGGTAAACGTACGTTCAGCGCCCTCGGGAGGATTCAGTGACGATCAAGGGCGCTTTCGACGGCATTACCGTACTCGACTTCACGCAGGGCATTGCGGGACCGCACGCCTCCATGCTGCTCGCCTTGCATGGCGCGGACGTCATCAAGATCGAACCGCCGGAAGGCGACTGGGGTCGCGCTCTGGGCGAGTTGAAGGGCGACCACTGCGCCCATTCCGTCGCGTTCAACCGCGGCAAGCGCTCGATCGCCCTCGACCTCAAGTCGCCGGATGGTGCGGCCGTCGTGCAGAAGATTGCTGCCAAGGCCCATGTGGTCATGGAAAGCTTCCGGCCCGGCGTGATCTCGCGGCTGGGCTTCGGCTACGAACAGATGAAGAAGCTGAACCCGAGCGTGATCTACTGCTCGGTATCGGGCTTCGGCCAGACCGGCCCCTACAGCAAGCGTCCCACGGTCGACGGGCTGATCCAGGCCTTCAGCGGCATGATGGTGATGAACAAGATGCCCGACGGCACGCCGTGGCGTCAGGGCATGATCGCCGTCGACGTGACCACCGGCCTCTATACCTTCCAGGCCCTGTCGACCGCCCTGATGCGCCAGTTCCGCTACAACGAGGGCTCCTACATCGATTCCAGCCTGATGAAGGCTGCCGCCGCCTTCCAGGGCGCCAAGCTGATGGAATGGGTGTTCTCCAAAGGCGCGCCGCCGGTGCTCTACATGCCGGCCGGCAGCTACAAGACCAGCAACGGCTACATCATGGTAAGCGCCATGCGGCCGCACCATTTCCGCCTGCTGTTCGAGCTGATCGGCCGCGACGACATCGCCAACGATCCCGACCTGCAGAGCCACGAGGATCGCATCAAGAACGCGCCCAAGATCATCAAGGCGCTGAACGAGACGATGCCCAGCAAGACCACCGAGGAGTGGATCGCGATCCTGCAGCCCAAGGACGTGTTCTGCGAGCGGGTGAACAACTACCAGGATTACCTCGACCATCCGCACGTCAAGGAGTCGGGCGCGCTCGACTGGATCGACCAGGACGGCTTCGGCCGTATGCCGGTCGCCAACATAGCGGGCCTGCCGCCGGCCTCGCAGCATGCGCCGCAGCAGCACGCGCCGCATATCGGCGAGGACGGCCCCGATATCCTGCGCGAGCTGGGCTACAGCGCCGGCGACGTCGACGCCATGCTGGCGCGCGGTGGTGTGCGTGCTCCCGCGCCGACCGTGAAGGCCGCGGACTGATTGCCGCCTCTCCATTCATATGGGGAGGGGCATGACGCGCCGGTTGACCTGGACCCTGTGAGCGAATGGGTGCCGGTCGTCGACAGAAGTCATCCGCCCGTCACCAGACGCACTGCGTTGCCGCAGGCATGGCCATCGAGGTGCTGGAAAGTGCGCCATCACCAAGATGGACCGGCTGCGCCTGCAACTGTCCACCCGTAGGAACGCTTTTCGCCACGCTTCGCAATGTTGCGGTAGGATTGCCGTCCCTCCCCATCGAGGAAAGTCGCCAGAAATGCACATCGGCTTGATCGGCGGCATCGGTCCCGCCGCAACGGATTTCTACTATCGCGGCCTGATCGACCGGCACACCAAAGCCGGCACCACACTCGACCTCACCATCGCGCATGCCGATGCACGCCAGATGACGGGCAATCTGGCGATCAACGACACCAAGACCCAGGCCGACATCTTCGCGCGGCTCGTTCACCGAATGGCCGCGGCCGGCGCCGAAGCGGCCGCGGTAACCTCGATGGGCGGGCACTTTTGCGTCAAGGACCTGGAAGCGATCTCGCCGCTGCCTCTCGTCAACGCCATTCCCGTGGTGAACGAGGCGCTGCGCGCGCGTGGCCTCAAGCGGATCGGCATCATCGGTACGCGCAACGTCATGGAAAGCGGCCTCTATGGCGGCATTACCTCGGTCGAGGTCATCCGTCCCGAGGGCGAGAAGCTGGGACAGGTTCACGATGCCTACGTGGCCATGGCAGTTCCCGGCCATGTGACGGAGGCGCAGCGCAGCCTGTTCTTCGAGATCGGTGCGGAGCTTTGCCGCAACCATGGTGCCGAGGCAATCGTGCTGGGCGGCACCGACCTCTTCCTGGCCTTCGCCGGTCATGACCCCGGCTTTCCCATCATCGACTGCGCCGACATCCATGTCGACGCGATCTACGCCAGGTCAGTGGGCGGCTGACGAACAGAAGGCCGGCGGGCCTGCACTTCGAAGATCGCCACCGGCTGCGTCCTGCCCCTCACCACCACAGTGTCGACAGGGCGCAAGGCATAGGCCCGGGCGTCGTCCAGCCGGTCCACAGCGAACTGCGAGACCAGCAAGGGCACACGATAGTCCTTGGTCAGGCTCTCCAGCCTTGCTGCAAGATTGACGGCATCCGAGATCACCGTGCCGTCCATGCGGTGCTGCTCGCCGATCGTGCCCATCATCAGGGAGCCGGAATTGAGGCCGATCCCGACGGCGACCGGCTCGGCGCCGGCCGCCCGCCGCGCCGCGTTGAAACGCTCGAGGGTCTCCAGCATCGCGAGGCCCGCGTGCACGCCGTCATCGGCTTTCTCGAACAGCGCCATGATGCCGTCGCCGATATACTTGTCGATGAAGCCGCCATGCCGGGCGATCACCGGCCCCATCTCCGCCAGATAGGCATTGATGAAGGCGAAGTTGTCGTCCGGCGACATCCGCTCGGACAGGGCAGTGAAGTTGCGGATGTCGGCGAACAGGATGGTCATGTCCTGACGTTTGTTGTCGCCCAGCACGACCGACCGGATGTTCGGCCGGCCGATCTTGGCGAGAAAGGCGCGCGGCACGAATCGCTCGATCGACAGATTGGTTTCCTTGAGATCCGTGATGGTTGTCCGCACGGCGTCGCGCATGGACGTGAAGCTGCGCGCCAGCTGCCCGATCTCGTCGCGCCGCGCGACATTGGCGATCTGCTGCTCGAGATCGCCCTCCGCAATGGCGCCGGCTTCGCGCCGCAAGGTGAACAGCGGATCGAGAACCTGCCGCTGCAGCAGCCGCGCGGCGAGCCAATAGATGAGCGGCAGCATCAGGGCCAGCACGACCATGGAGCTCACGAACACGTGGACGACTGCCTGGCGCGCAAGGCCGAGATCGAAGACCACCTTGCGGATCATCACCATCGCCCCAGGCCCATCGCCTTTGCCATCCGGCCCGGCGGCCTTGAAGACACTGTACCGGGTTGCCAGCCGAGTGGGCGCATCGGATGGCAGGTAGTGGCCGGCATCAAGGACCCTCTCGGCGATGACGGGATCGAGTTGCTCGCCGATATGGATCAGAGACCAGGCGCCTGTGCTGCTGACCAGGTAGACATCGACGTCTCGGACATAGGGATTGGAGTCCATGGCGTCGGCGAAGAGTTCCTCGAAGAAGTACCGGGCCATCCAGGCGAAATCGCTCTGCTGCAGCGTCTCGCGGACATCGGTCGAGGCTTCGATAATGTAGTCGCGGTCGGCCGGACCGAAGTAGCTGTAAGTCTTGAGCGTGTGGGTCAACGCCGACAGATCGATACCGGCGCTCCATACCCTGCCACTGCCCATCACCCTGTCGAGAAAGTCCGTGAGCCGCCCCTTGGGAAAAACCATGCCGAGATCCGAGGGCAGGTTGGTCTGGAACACCCGGTGGTCGCGGTCGATGAAGTAGAGGTGGCCGATGCCGTATCGGGTCGCCAGCGCGTCCATCTCGGCCGACGACAAAGTGCGCGGATCGCGGCCGGCCCGTTCGACGTCCGCTGCAATCTGCGGCAGCACCGTCTCCATATGCCGATGATTGCGCCGGTTCTCGCTCTGGAGCATGCGCTCGAACACGGCGAACCGCTCGCTGAGGCTCGCTTCGATCTTGCGCAGTTCTTCGGCCTGCGCGTCCGCGACCAGCCGGTACATGGCCAGCGACGCCACGATCATCGTCGCGAAGCTCGCGATCACCAGCACCGCGAGCAGGAACAAACCGGCCTTGCGCTTCATCCCGACGCGAGCGCGCCTCCTTTAGCGCTTCTAGCTATTCTGCCAGAGCCTCGTCGTATAGGCGCTCTCGACGTTGGCGTCGATCTGGGCGGCCACCTCGGCGCTTTCGCCGATGCGCGGGGCGATGATCTTTCCGAAGGAGATGCGGCCCGGCGCCGGCCACGCCTTGGGATCCCAGAGCTTGGCGCGCACGATCGAGCGGGCACAGTGGAAATAGCAGTGCTTGATGTGCACGCGGGTCGCCAGCAGCGCCGGTTTGCCGAGCGAGCTCAGCGACGCCAGCAGGTCGGCATCGTCGTAGAGTTCGGCCGTCCCGGAGATGCGCAGCGTCTCGCCGGTCGCCGGAACCAGCGCAATGATGCCGACCTTGCCGGTCGCCAGGATGTTGCTGAGGCCGAAGGCCAGATTGTTGCCGACCCGCTCTGGGATCAGCAGGGTCCGCGAGTCCTCGATGCGGATGAAGCCCGGCTCGTCGCCCTTGGGCGAGACCTCGATCGTACCGTCGGCCGCCGTCGTGCCGACCAGGGCGAACGGGCACCGTTTCAGGAAGTCGATCGACTGCTCGTCCAGCGCATCGAGAATCTTGCTGCGCGTCGCGGGTCGCGGCTCGGCAATGATGCGGCGAAGATCGTCCGTAGAACTCAGGCGCGCCATGAGGCAGGGCTCCCTTTAAGAATCGTTTGCAGCACAATCGACTACAAGGCGCCGGGTTTCAACCGCGCGCCTTATGGGGCCTCTCCAGCGCATCCATGTTGGCGTAGAGGCGGCGCAGCGCCTCCTTGAGCTGCGCCGCTTCCGCGGCCGCGAAACCTTGCAGCGCCACCTTCTCGTAGCGTTCGGCGATGGGCAGGAGGCGCCGGGTCAGGCGGCGGCCCTCTGCCGTGACATGCAGGACGACGACGCGAGCGTCGGCGGAATCGCGGCGGCGGGCCACCAGCCTCTTCTTCTCCATGCTGTCGACCAGCCGCGTCAGCGTCGATACATCGATCGACGTCGTCGCCGAGAGATCGCCCATGCGCCGGCCATCGCTTTCACGCAGAGCGGCCAGAACGCGCCAGATCTGCAAGGTGCCGCCCAGCGGGCGAACCTCCTCGCCGAAAGCAGTCGCAATCCGCGCGCCGGCGCGATTGAGCAAATAGGGCAGATAGGAATCGAGCGGCCCCATCGGCTCAGCTCGCAAAATGCGGCGCGATCTCGAGCATGAAGCGCTCCATCTGCTCCTTCACCAGCGCGTGCGGCTTCTGCCCGTAGTTGAAATAAAGGATCACCTCGGCGACGCCGGCCGCCTCGACCTGTTTAAGAGTGTCGACGATGTGCTGCGGGCTGCCGCACAGGATCGACTTGTCGGTCAGCTTCTCCGGCCGCATGTCGCGCAGGATGTTCACGATATCGACGAAGTACTTGTAGGTCGGCGGCACCTTCTCGCCCGACGACGAGGGGAAGGCTGCAATCAGCGCGTCCTGAAAATAGCGCACCAGCGCTTCCTTGCCGTACTGCTCCTCTTCCGGGGTCGCGGCGATGTGCACGAAGTAGGAGCACATGGCTCGCCGCATCGGCCGCTTGAATCTCGTCTCACAGGTCTCGCGATAGACGCGTACGGCGTCCGCCAGCGAGCCGTAGACCATGGCCGCGGCGAAGGGCGCATAGATCACGTTCCAGTCGTTCTTTGCCGCCAGTTCCATCGAAGGCCGCGAGAAGCAGGCGACGTAGGGCCGAAGCGGATTTTGCGCCGGCTTCGGCCGCACCTCGACATCCTTGAATTCGTAGAACTTGCCCTTGTGCGACCACTTGCCGGTTTCGGTCCAGGCCCGCCACACGATCTCGAGCCCCTCGGCGAACAGCTCGGCGGATTCTTCAAACGGCGCCTGGAACGGCTCGTACTCCTTGCGGTCGTAGCCGCGGCCGGCGGCGAAATCGACGCGCCCGCCGGAAAGAAGATCGAGCGTCGCCCATTCCTCGGCGACGTGCAGCGGATGGTGGACCGGCAGGAGCGTAACGGCCGGCGCCAGGCGCAGTTTCGTGGTGGCGCCGGCGAGCTGCGCCAGCATGGCCAGCGGCGAGGCGTTGACGCCCAGCAGGTTGAAGTGATGTTCGCCGATCCAGGCCGAGTTCAGCCCGACCTTCTCCGCCCACAGCGCCTCGGCAAAGATGTCCTTGAGGAAGTCCTCGGCCGAGCGCGTATTTCCCGGATAGCGGTTGTCACTCAGCGTGAAGTAGCCGAATTGCATGATCGCCTCCCTTTTCGGCGATCATCCACTCCTCTCATGTTACTTGCAAATGCAAATAACTTGTTCTCATTTAAGTGATCAGGACCCGGCGACCGGCGACGCGACCTCCGAGAGCGACACGACCCAGTCGCGGAAAGCCTTGATCTTGCGACGCCGGATCGCCTCGGGCGGGTAGACGAGATAGTAGGCGAAGTCGGAAGACCGCTTGAACTCGAACGGCACGACGAGGCGGCCGGCCTTGAGATCGGGCTCGACCAGCGGGTTTCGGCCGAGCGCGACGCCCAGCCCGTCCATGGCGGCCTGATAGGTCGCGAGCGCAAAGTCGAAGGAGAGGCCGCGCGAGGCATCGACGCCCTTCACACCGGCCGCAGTCAACCAGACCTGCCAGTCGTCGGGGAAGTTGATGCTGTGCAGGAGCGTGAAGCGCTTGAGGTCGGCAGGCTTCTTGAGCCCGTTCGGTCCCTTGACCAGCGACGGCGCGCAGACCGGCATCACGTCTTCGTCGACCAGCCGTTCCGCCACCAGATTCGGCCACTGCCCGCGGCCGTAGCGGATGCCGATATCGACATCCTCGCGAGAAAACTCGACCAGCGACGTTCCGGTGGAGATCCGGACGTCGATCTCCGGATTGGCGCGCTGGAAGCCGCCCAGCCTCGGGACCAGCCACTTCATGGCGAAGGAGGAGGTAGTCGTTACCGTGAGGTGACCGCCGCGATCCTTCTGCAGAAGCTTCTCGGTGGCCTCGTTGAGCTGGTCGAATGCCGACCGCACGGCCGGCAGATAGGCTTGGCCCGCTTCCGACAGTAGAAGCGAGCGATTGCGCCGCACGAATAATTTTAATCCGAGACGCTGCTCGAGGCCCCTCACCTGGTGGCTGATAGCCGCCTGGGTAACGCTCAATTCGTGAGCGGCATCTGTGAAACTCATGTGACGGGCAGCGGCTTCGAAAGCACGCAAGCCGTTGAGCGGCGGAAGGCTTCGCTTCATGGGGTTCCTATCGCATGAGGTATTTTAATCAAAACAGGACAAAGGGTCATTTGTAAAGGGGGGCCACGAAGCGCACATCACGCCCAGCACACGACAACATTTTTGGGAGAAGTCCCATGGCCAACATCTCGCTTCACTACAGTTCGAACGCCCCGCTTGCCGGCACCTTCGCGGCCTTTGGCATGATCCTCGCCACCTGGCGCCAGCGCACCAAGGAGCGCCGCGAACTCGCGCAGATCGACCCGCGCATCGCGCGTGATCTGGGGATCAGCCCGACGGAAATCCAGTTCGAGGTGAACAAGCCTTTCTGGCGCGGCTGATATCGAAATCCGGAGCGGGCCCGTCTTTACCCTGCGCGGGCCCTCCCTCTCCGGACACTGGCCGGCGGTCGATCTTCTGCCTCCCTGTCGACCGCCGGCTTTTTCTTTACCGCCGCTTTCTCTTTGACCGCGCCCCGGCCTCTGCTAGAGCCCGCGCGTGGCGCTTTCCGAACAACAAATACAGACCCTGGGCCGCGAGGCCCTGCAACGAGCCGCGGCGGGCGACTTTGCCGGCGCCGAAGCAGGCTTTGCCCGCATCGTCGACGAACGGCCCAATGGCGGCCAGGCCCTCCATCTCCTGGGGCAGATCCGGCTGAAGCTCGGCCGCTTCGCCGATGCGCGCGAGCCGCTGGAGCGTGCCGCCAAGTTCCTGCCGCGCGAAGCGACGGCGCAGACCAATCTCGCCGGCTGCCTGATGCAGCTTGGCCAGTACGAGCCGGCGCTGGAGGCATTGGCGCGGGCCGCGCGGCTGAAGCCGAACGATCCCGCGATCGCCCACAATACCGGCCGCGCACTCGAAGCGCTGGGCCGTGCCGAGGAGGCCGAGCGCGCCTACGATCTCGCGCTTTCCCTCGATAACCGCCTGTTGCCGAGCCTCAGCGCCCGCGCGGCCCTGCTGGCGGCGCGCGGCGAATGGGCTGGCGCCCTGGCAGATCTCGATACCGCACTGGTCAGCCGGCCGAGCGATCCGCAATTGCGGCTGCGGCGCGGCGAACTGCTGTTGCGCCAGGGCGACTGGTGGCGCGGCCTTGCCGATCACGAAGCCCGGCTGGAAATTCCTGGCGAACGCTACACCCCCGAATTGCCAAGTTGGCAGGGCGAACCGCTCGATGGCCGCCTCCTGATCTATCCCGAACAGGCCGATATCGAGAGCGAGGGGGCGCTGCGTGACGTGCTGATGCTCGCGCGCGTCGAGGGCGTCGTTCAATGTGCGCCCGCCCTCACCGGATTTGTCGCCGCGCCGACGATCTCGCGCGGCGAGCCGCTGGACAGCTTTGCCGCCGCAGCGCCGTTGCGCAGCCTGCCGCATCTGCTGGGCTGGTCGCTCGACACGTTACCGCCGCCCGTCGCGTTGAAGAGGCAGGCCGACCCGTCGTCGCGCATCGGCTGGTTCAGCCACCACGAGCCACCGGCCGGCCTTCACGTGGAGCGTGATGCGGCGCGCGTGGCGAGCTGTCGCCTCGTGGTCGGAGACGACACCTGGCCCACGCATCTTGCGGCATCGCTCGGAATCAGGACGCTGTTTCTTGTGCCGCGTATCGCAGACTGGCTCTGGGGACCGAGGCTCGGAACAACATCCTGGTATGCGTCTGCCGAACTGCTGCATGACGAGGACAGCGAGGGACTGGCGGCGCGGCTCGCCGGGTGCTGATATCCGCCTCCTGCGGCGGAAACTCAACCCAAAGGCCAACCCCATGGGCAAGACCCTGTTCGACAAGATCTGGGACAGCCACGTCATCACCGACCTCGGCAACGGCTTCGTGCTGTTGCACATCGACCGGCTATTGCTTCACGACATGTCCGGCGGCAAGGCGCTGAAGGAAGCGATCGACAAGGGCTATCCGCCGGCACAGCCGCGCCTGGCCTACGGCACGCCCGACCACACCATGTCGACGCAGCCGGGCCGGACCGAGAAGACGCATCCGCCGGGCGAGCCGCTGATCCTGTCGATGCGCGAGACCACCCGCGCCTACGGCATCAAGCTGTTCGATCTCGGCCAGGACGGACAGGGCATCGTACATGTCATGGGGCCCGAGCAAGGGCTGACCCTGCCCGGCACCACGCTCGTCTGCGGCGACAGCCACACTTCCACCCATGGCGGCATGGGCTCGCTCGCCTTCGGTATCGGTTCTTCCGAACTGGTGCATGTGATCGCCACGCAAACGATGGTGCAGCGGAAGCCCAAGCGCATGCGCGCCAGCTTCGAGGGCCAGCTGATGCCCGGCGTCACCGCCAAGGACATGATCCTCCACCTGATCGGCGAACTCGGCACCGCCGCCGGCACGGGCTACTCGGTCGAGTATGCCGGCTCGGCCGTACGCGCCCTGCCGGTCGAGGCGCGCCTCACGCTCTGCAACCTCACCATCGAGATGGGCGCACGCACCGGCATGGTGGCGCCGGACGACACGACCTACGAATACCTGAACGGCCGCGACTATGCGCCGAAGGGCGCGATGTGGGAGCGCGCCGTGGCGCACTGGCGCACGCTGCCATCCGATCCCGACGCCGAGTTCGATCGCGAGCACACGGTCGACATGCAGCATGTCGCGCCACAGATCACCTGGGGCACCAGCCCCGAACATGTCATCGTCGTCGACCGCGCCATTCCCGATCCCAGGACCGGCCCTGAGGAAAAGCGCGGGGCCTGGGAAGCGGCGCTCAAGTATCAGGGCCTCGAACCCGGCAAGCCCATCGAGGGCACCAAGGTCGACTGGGTGTTCATCGGCTCGTGCACCAACTCCCGCATCTCCGACCTGCGCGCTGCGGCCTCCATCGTGAAAGGACGACACAAGGCGGATCACGTTACGGCCTGGGTCGTGCCCGGGTCCGTCCGCATCAAGCAGGAGGCCGAGGCCGAAGGGCTGGACCGCGTGTTCCTCGACGCCGGCTTCGAATGGCGCGAGCCCGGTTGCTCGATGTGCCTTGCCTCCAACGGCGAACGCGTGCCGCCCGGGAAGCGCAGCGTCTCGACGTCCAACCGCAACTTCGTCGGCCGTCAGGGCCCCGGCGCGCGCACCCATCTCGCGAGCCCGGCCATGGCGGCGGCGGCCGCCATCAAGGGCACCATCGCCGACGTCAGGAAGATCTGATCATGGACAAATTCACCAAGGTGACCGGCGTCGCGACGCCGTTGATGCGCCAGAACGTCGATACCGACCTGATCATCCGCATCGAACGGCTGGTAGACAATGTGACCCGCGACGGTCTCGGGCCGTATTGCTTCGAGCAGCTTCGCTTCAAGCCGGACGGCAGCGAAGACCCCGACTGCATCTTCAACCAGCAACCCTATCGAGACGCGCCCATCATCCTGAGCCGCGAGAATTTCGGCTGTGGATCGAGCCGCGAGGGTGCGGTATGGGCGCTGAAGGGTATGGGCATCCGCGCGGTGATCGCGCCCTACTTCGGCGACATCTTCAACAACAACTGCTTCCAGAACGGCCTGCTGCCGGTGGCGTTACCGATCCACGAGATCGAGCAGCTCGCCGACGAGATGAAGGCCTCGCCCGGCAATGCCCGCGTGACGATCGATCTCGAGAACTGCCAGGTCGTCTCGCCCACCGGGCGCGTCATTCCCTTCCAGATCGACGCGCGGCGCCAGCATGCGATGCTGAACGGTCTGGACGACATCGCCCAGACCATGGCGCGCAAGGACGAGATCGCTGCGTGGCAGGCGCAGGACAAGACGGTACGGCCCTGGGTTTGGCTCTAGTCGCTTGACGCCTCTCCACGTCGCTGCGGCCCTCCTCATCGTGGCGATGTGGGGGCTGAACTTCACGGTCATCCGCTTCGGCCTCGACGAGTTCACACCCTTTACGTTCGCGACCTGGCGCTTCGTGCTGGGCGCGCTGCCGATCCTGTTCGTCCCGAAGCCCGCGATCTCCTGGGGCACCCTGGCCGGGATCGGCGGCTTCATGTTCACCGGCCAGTTCGTCTTCCTGTTCTTCGCCATGGAAGCAGGTCTGCCGCCCGGCCTCGCCTCCGTGCTGGTGCAGATGCAGGGACCGCTCACGGTCGTGCTGGCTGCCCTCTTCCTGCGCGAGCACGCGACGCGCGGCCAGTGGCTGGGGCTTGCCATCGCGGTCGCGGGCATCGCGCTGATCGCCCGGACGGTCGAGGGTTCGGCCAGTCTCTTCGCCATCGGGCTTGCGCTGCTGTCGGCGCTCACCTGGGCAACCGGCAATCTTTTCTTTCGCTCGGCCCGCGGCGTGTCGATGTTCGCGGTGACGGTCTGGGCAAGCGTCCTGCCGCCCCTGCCACTCGGTATTGCCGCCCTGGTGATCGACGGGCCGACGGCGCTGCTCTCGCCGCTGCTGGCGCCGACCTGGCGCGGCTGGTTCGTGCTTTTCTATACGGTCGTGCCGGCGATGTGGCTGGGTTACCTGATCTGGGGCACGCTGCTGCGCACTTATCCCGCCGCGAAGATCGGCCCCGTATCGCTCCTCGTGCCCTGTGCCGCGCTGACCTTCGCCGCCCTGCTGGTCGGCGAGCCGGTGGGAGGCGTGCGTCTGCTGGGCATTATCGTCGTGTTGGGCGGCGTGGCGACGGGGGTTTATGCTTCGGCGCGGCGGATGCGCTGAAGACCACCGGCGGCACCGCGCGGCTGACCACCTCGCGCAAGGCAAAGCTCGATTCGATGCGGGCAACGCGCGGCAGCCGCGACAGCTCGGTGCGATGGATATGTTCGAAATCCTCGATGTCGCGCGCCAGCACGGTAACGATGTAGTCGTCGCTGCCCGACATCAGGAAACAGCGCACGACCGACGGGCAATCGATGACGCCCGCCTCGAATGCCTTGAGGGCGTCGTCGCTCTGGCTTTCCAGCGTGATCCTGACAATCACCGTGACCGCAAGACCAAACCGACCAAGGTCGAGCACCGCCTGATAGCCCCGAATGATCCCATCCTCTTCCAGCGCCCGCTGTCGACGGGCGATCGCCGTGCTCGACAGACCGATGCGGGCGGAAAGATCGACTTGGCTTACGCGCGCGTTGGCCGTCAGTTCCGACAGGATGAGGCCGTCGACCCGGTCCATGTCGACTCGTTTTGAATTCTGCGCCATTTGCCTCCTGGCCGCGGATATCTGGTGTAATCCTATCATTTCACCGCCAGATTGCAGAAACTCAAACCAGAGCCCTTGATAAATTGGCACACTGACACAGAAGGACCCATTCGATGCGCGTCGGAGTGCCGAAGGAGATCAAAACGCATGAATATCGCGTCGGGCTGACGCCCGGCGCGGTCAGAGAATATGTCCATGCGGGCCACGAGGTGGTCGTGGAGACGACGGCCGGTTCCGGCATCGGCGCCGACGACGAAGTCTACCGCAGGGCCGGCGCCACGATCGCCGGCACGGCCGCTGAGGTCTTCGCCGCCGCCGACATGATCGTGAAGGTGAAGGAACCGCAACCCAACGAATGGGTCCGCCTGCGGCCGGGCCAGATCCTGTTCACCTACCTGCATTTGGCCGCGGACCCTGAACAGGCACGCGGCCTTCTTGCGTCGGGCTGCACGGCTATCGCCTATGAAACCGTGACCGACGCCCATGGCGGCCTGCCACTGCTGGCGCCGATGAGCGAGGTCGCCGGCCGACTCTCCATCGAAGCCGCCGGCAATGCGCTGCAACGTCACCGAGGCGGACGCGGGCTCTTGCTGGGCGGCGTGCCCGGCGTGGCGCCAGCCAAGGTCGTGGTACTGGGCGGCGGCGTGGTCGGCACCCATGCCGCCCGCATGGCCGCGGGCCTCGGCGCCGATGTTTCCGTCCTCGACCGCTCGCTGCCGCGCCTGCGCGAGCTGGACGAGCTGTTCGAGGGCCGCGTGCGCACCCGCTATTCGACTCTCGAAGCCGTCGAGGCCGAAGTGTTCTCGGCCGATGTCGTGATCGGCGCCGTGCTGATCGCCGGCGCCAGCGCGCCGAAGCTGGTGACGCGGGCGATGCTGAAGTCGATGAAGCGCGGCGCGGTGATCGTCGACGTGGCCATCGACCAGGGCGGCTGCTTCGAGACCTCGCATCCGACGACCCACGCCGCTCCGACGTTCGAGGTCGATGGCGTGATCCACTACTGCGTCGCCAACATGCCCGGCGCCGTACCTCTGACGTCGAGCGAGGCGCTGAACAACGCCACGCTGCCCTTCGGCCTCGCCCTGGCACGCAAGGGCCTCGCTGCGGTCGCCGAGAATCCGCATCTCCGCGCCGGCCTCAACATCCATCGCGGCCGCTTCACGCACAGGGCGGCGGCCGAGAGTCTCGGCCTGCCCTTCTCGCCGGCGGACGAAGCAATCGCGGCGTAGTCCTCTTCCTCCCCCGCGCTTCGCGAGAGGGAGGAGGCTCTATATCAGGGCAGCAATCCCTGTCGTCCTGAGCGTAAGCGAAGGACCTCATCGCCGCTTGCCACCGGCATGAGATCCTTCGCTGCGCTCAGAATGACAGAAAAGGCCCTCCGCTAAGCCTTCTGCAGGCCGCACCACTCGGCGATGAACAGGGCCGTCGCCTGGGTGATCTTGCGCACCGATTCCAGATTCACGCGTTCGTCGAAGCCGTGGATGTCGTCGGACTGCGGGCCGTAGACCAGGGCGGGGATGCCGGCATAGAGGCCGAAGAAGCGGTTGTCGGCCGTGCCGGTCGAGGTCTTGTCCTCCAGTGCCGCGCCGAACACCGTCTTGTGCGCCTCTGCCAGCACGTCGCGCACCTGCTCGTGGCCCTTCAGCACGAAAGGCTCGGCCTGGAAGCCCTCCCAGGTCACGCTCGGCGGGTTGTTGCCGAGGAACGGATCGTTGGCCGCGGCATGGCGGATCAGGTCCTCGATCTCCTGCCGGCACTCCTTGAGGTTCTGGGACGGCAGCACGCCCACGCGCATGTCGAAGGTGCACCAGGCCGGCACCGAGCTCGCCCAGTCGCCACCCGCGATCTTGCCGACGTTGAAGTTGACCGGGTGATGGTGGTCGCAGAAGTGCTTGTCATGCGCCTTCCTGGCGTTCCACTTCTTCTCCAGCTCGCGCAGCTGCTGGATCAGGCGGAACGCCGATTCGATGGCGTTGGAACCGGCATCGGCCTTGTAGACGTGCACCGGATGGCCGGTGACCTTGACCTGGAACCACATCACGCCAACCTGCGCGATGGTGAGCACGCCCGACGAGGGTTCGGGGATCAACGCGGCGTCGGCGCGGTAGCCGCGCTGCAGGCAGGCCAGTGCGCCGTTGCCGGTGCATTCCTCCTCGACCACCGACTGCTGGTAGACGTCGGCCGCCGGCTGCCAGCCCAGAGCCTTCAGCGCGCGCAAAGCAAAGACGTTGAGGATCAGGCCCGCCTTCATGTCGCCCGAACCGCGGCCGTACAGCCAGCCGTCCTTCACCGCGGGCTCGAAGGGATTGCGGCTCCACATCTCGTGCGGCCCCTCGGGCACCACGTCGATATGGCCGTTGAGGATCAGCGAGCGGCCCTTGGGCGAAGACGGCCGCCAGGCGCCGACCACGTTCCACGCATCGTCGTAATCCTGGCTGTGCGGCGAGTAGCCCGGCAGGTGCTTGAGATCATCGATCTTGATCTGCCAGCGGTCTATGCCGAGCCCGTCTTCCTTAAACAGGCGCGCCATCATGTCCTGCGCCGGCGCCTCGCGAAACCGCGTCGACGGGATCTTCACCAGATCGGCCAGCACTTTGGTCTGATCGTCGAACCGACGATCGACCTCGTTCATGATCTTCGTCTTCACGGCAGCATCGAGCATCACTCAACTCCAGAAACGAGCCCTCAGTTCCAAGCCAGCTTGCGCGCACGCCGTTGCGAGCGCGACAGCATGGCCGCCGGGACGAGAGCGACGAGGGCCACGACACCTACAATGATGAAGGTATCGGAGAATGCCAACATCTGGGCTTTGCCGTGCACGATGGCGCCAAGATATTCCAGCGCACCGGCCTTCTGCTGTTGGAAGGGCAGGCCGCTCTTCTGCATCAGCTTCTCAAGCTGGGTAAGGAGATGTTCGGTGGTGCGGTTGCCCCAATCCTGCGTGCCGGTCAGCGCGTCGGCGTGGAAGCGGGTGCGGACCTCGAAGAAGGCCACCATCAGGTTGATGCCGAAGGCGCCGCCGAGCTGCCGCATGAAGTTGGCGACGCCGGCACCCTGCCGCACCTTGTCGGCCGGCAGCGCCTTCAGCGAGGAGGCGTTGAGGCTGGGGTTGATGAAGCCCAGCCCCAGGCGCGAGACCATCACCATGGCGACCAGCGTCCAGAAGGTGGTGTCGATGTCGGCCGCTGCCATCCAGACGAAGCCCAGGGAGAAGAGCAGCAGCCCACCGATGATCATGGTCGAGGCGGGCATGGCGTCCGACAGGCGGCCGGCCAGCGGAAAGATGAAGGCCAGCATGATGCCGGCCGGCATCATCATCAGGCCCGCCAGCAGGGGCGTGAAGCCGATGATGGTCTGGACGAACACCGGCACGATGTAGGTCGAGCCCATCATGCCGGCGCCGAAGATGAAGGCGATCAGCGCCGCCGCCGAGAACTCGACGTTGCCAAAGATTCGCACGTCGAGCAGCGCGCGCGGCGTGTAGAGCTCCCAGGCGACGAAGGCCACCGTCGCCACGGCGCCGCCGACCAGACGCAGGACGATCGCGTCGGAAGCCCAGCCCTCGCGCTGGCCGTCGGCAATGCCGGTCATCAGCCCGAACAGCGCCAGGCACAGCAGAACGAAGCCCAGCCAGTCGAACGGCGGGATGACCCGCGGGATCGGTCGCGTCGGCATGAAGACCAGCCCCATGACGGCGGCGATCACGCAGAAGGGCAGCGAGATGAAGAAGACGTAGCGCCAGGAAAAGTATTCGATCATCAGGCCGCCCAGGGTCGGGCCGATGGCCGGTGCGAAGACGACGCCGAGGCCGAACACGCCCATCGCCATGCCACGGCGGTCCGCGGGAAAGACCGTGAAGATCGTGGCCATGACCAGAGGCTGCGCCACCCCGGCGCTGAAGCCTTGGAGAACACGGGCGAAGATCAGCGCATCCTCGGTCGGCGCGCTGCCGCCCATCACGGCGCCCAGCGAAAAAAAGAAGAGCGCACCGACAAAAGTGCGGCGTTCGCCCAGCACGCCGGTCAGCCAGGCGTTGATCAGCATGCCGGCGGTCATCGTCGCCATGTAGGCCGACGACATCCACTGCGCCTTGTCCTGGCCGATGCCGAAGGCGCCCATGACGTCGGGCACCGCCACGTTGACCGTGGTCATCGCCAGCACCATCGAGACGACGCCGACCATGCCGGTGACGGTGACCAGCCAGCGATAGGCCGGCCCGTAACGTTCCGAGAGCGCCGCCGCCGTCTGGAGGGGGCTATCGGATGTCAATTTCGACTTCGACCATCATGCCGGGCGTCAGTGGCTTCGGCATCTTGACCATGTCGACCTTGACCGGGACACGCTGGGTGATCTTGGTGAAATTGCCCGAGGGATTGGGCGTCGGCAGCAGGGCGAAGCGGGCCGTCGTGGCGCTGCCGATGCGCGCGACCTTGCCCTCGAAAGTGTCGCTGGGATAGGCGTCGACCGAGACGCGTACATACTGGCCGAGCTTCAATTTGCCGACCTGCGTCTCCTTGATGTTGGCCTCGACCCAGACCTCGTCGGGATTGTGCAGCAGCAGAATGCGCTGGCCCGAGGCGACGTATTCGCCCGGCAGCACGAAGGTGCGGTCGATCACGGCCGGCACCGGGCTCTTGATGGTGCGATCCTCGACATCGACGAGCTGCTGGGAAAGCTGCGCTTCGAGGTTGGCCTCCTGATGGGCAAGCGCGGCGATCTGGGCGTCGATGACGCCGAGCTTGTAGCTCTCGCTCTTGGCTTCCTCGAGGCTGCCCGTCGCCTGCTCGTGCTCGGCCTGGAGCTGCTGGATCTGGCTTTCGAGCTTCGACACCGCCGCCTGCGACACTTGAAGCTGGCGCTCGTTGATGACGCGGCTGCTGAACAGGGTGGTGCTGCGCTCCAGCTCCAGGCGGGCCAGGTCGAGATCCGACCGCAGCGCCGCCAGAGCCTTCTCGCGCACCACCACAGCCGACGTGCGCGTGCGGGTGAGGGCATCCATCTGGCTCTCGCTCAGGCGCCATTCGGCCCGCAGCTTGGCGCGTTCGGCCTGAACCTCCTGAACCTGCGACTGCAGCGCGCCGACCCGAAGCTTGGCGACCCTGTCGTCGATCTTGACCAGGACCTGACCGGCTTCGACCATCATGCCCTCGCGCACCGCAAGATCGGTCACCCAGCCGTCGGCGCGGCTCGATATCGTCACCACGTCGGCCGTGACGCGCGCGTCGTACTCGTAGACGTGGGTCAGCCGCAGATGCAGTTCGCGGCCGCCATAGACGAGAGCAATACCGAGCAGCGCGGCAATGCCCAGCGAGCGGGGCCGCAGCAGGGCGCGCACGATGCCTGCGCGTCTCCCTGCACTGACGCGTGGCAGGATGCCGACCGGGGGCACGGCACGGGGAACTTGCGAAGCGGGCTGAGGCGTCGACTTGGCGTCGGGCGGCGATACCGATTGATCCACGACGCTACTCCGCCGTCCCCAATCGAGATGCGCTGTCAGCCTTTGTCATAAAAAAAGAATAAGGCTGAAACATTCGGCGGGCCATCGTTCTTCAACCTGAAAGCCGCCTTGCAGCACCGCGCCGATTGCATGCCAAGCCGCGCATCCATGCCGCCGTTTCGCTCTCTGGCCACGGCCGCTTGCCAAATCGGCCGGCCCGACTGACCTTTCTTCCGAGGCCACCGATACGCCGCTCGCACAGCAAAAATTCAACCCGGGGATGCCACCATGCCTGATGCCTCCCAGAGTCCTGCCCGCCCTGCCCGGCAGCTCGACGTCGCCATCGTCGGCGGCGGACTGGCCGGTCTCTATGCCATCCATCGCCTGCGCGGCCTCGGCCTGAAGGTCCGGGCCTACGAGGCGGGCTCAGGGATTGGCGGAACCTGGTTCTGGAACCGTTATCCCGGCGCCCGCTGCGACGTCGAAAGCCTGGAATACTCCTACAGCTTCTCCAACGAGCTGCAGCAGGAGTGGAAGTGGCCGGAGCGCTATGGAACCCAGCCCGAGATCCTAAAGTACATCAACCATGTCGCCGACCGTTTCGACCTGCGCCGCGACGTACAACTCAACACGCGCATCAAGGCGGCGACCTTCGACAGCAAGGCCAACGAATGGACCCTGCGTACCGAAAGTGGTGAGGAGATCCGCGCACGTTATTGCGTGATGGCCGCGGGCAACCTCTCGACGCCGCGAGTGCCGGACTTCAAGGGTATCCAGAGATTCAAGGGCAAGTGGTACCATTCGGGCCTGTGGCCTCACGAAGGCGTCGACTTCACCGGCTTGCGCGTCGGCGTGATCGGCACGGGTTCATCGGGTGTGCAGATGATCCCGATCATCGCCAGCCAGGCCAAGCACTTGCACGTATTCCAACGCACCGCCAATTTCAGCCTGCCGGCGCGCAACGGACCGATGGAACCGGAACGCGAACGCCGCCACAAGGCCGAGTATCCGGCCCGCCGCGCCGCGGCCGCGGAAACACCCTTCGCCATCGCCGGCCATCCCAAGCCCACCAAGTCGGCGCTCGACGTGCCGGCCGACGAACGCAACAGGGCCTACGAGTCCAAGTGGCAGGAGGGTGGCAGCATCAGCTACCTCTATTCCTATACCGACCTGCTGGTGAACAAGGAGTCGAACGACACGGCTTCGGAATTCGTGCGCAACAAGATCCGCGACACGGTGAAGGACCAGAAGACCGCCGAGCTGCTGGCGCCCAAGGACCACCCCATCGGCACCAAGCGGCTCTGCCTCGATACGAACTATTACGAGACCTACAATCGCGACAACGTCACCCTGGTCGACGTGCGGAGCGCACCGATCCAGGAGATCACCGAGACCGGCGTGCGCACCGCGGCGGGCGACTACGAACTCGACGCCATCGTCTTCGCCACGGGCTTCGACGCCATGACCGGCGCCCTGCGCGAGATCGACATCCGCACGACCGACGGTGCGGTGCTGGCCGATCATTGGGCCGGCGGACCGCTCACCTATCTCGGCCTGATGATCTCGGGCTTTCCCAACATGTTCGTGATCACCGGCCCCGGCAGCCCCGGCGTGAAGACGCAGATGATCGCGTCCATCGAACAGCATGTCGACTGGATCGCCGATGCCATCGACCATCTGCACAAGCACCAGCTCGACCGCATCGCACCCAATGCCGATGCCGAGAGCGAATGGGTGAGCCACGTCAATGCCGTGGCCGACTCGACGCTCTACCCGCTGGCCAATTCCTGGTACGTGGGTGCCAACATTCCCGGCAAGCCACGCGTCTTCATGCCCTATGTCGGCGGCTTCGACCGCTACAAGAAGCGTTGCGACGAAGTCGCAGCCGACGGCTATCCGGGCTTTACGCTGTCGCGGCACGAGTCCGTCCTCGCGTGACGCCCGCGATCTTCGTCCATCATCGCATCGACGCAGCGCCTCGCACATGGCAGGCGCTGGCCGACCGGCTGGCGGCCGACGGCGCGCGGCGCCTCGCCGACGCGGGCGGTACGCTCTACGGCGTCTGGCGCAGCCAGATCGGCCGGCCGCGCGACGAACTGCAGGCGATCAGCGTTTGGCCGAAGGCGGTCACAGCCGCCACCGCCGAACAGGCGCTGCTCGATCAGGAACCTGACCTCCGCGCCGCCCACAGCGAAGCGATGATGGCCACCCTCCGTCCCACCGACGAAACACCACCGACGCGGCAGGGCAACTACGCCTTCCGCTGGTTCGCGACGCCCGAGCCGCATTGGCCGGAGTTTCTCGACCTCTGCGCGGCCGCGTGGCCCGGCTTCGAGAGCGCCTACGACTCGCAGGTCATCGGACTCTGGCAGGCCACCGGCGACCGAACGGGCAAGGCGGCCGACGAAGCCAGCGGCGCCGGCCGGTTCGGCGGTGTGCGCAGCCTGCTCCTGACCCGCCGGCCCAACCTCGCCATGTGGGAGCGGTCCAAGCTCCCCGAAGGTGCTGCGGAGGCGCAGGTTCGCGACAAGCTCAGCCGCCGCTACGACCTCTGCGACTGGACGGTGGTTTCCACTGCGACCCTTCTGACAGCTGCCGACCGTCAGGATACCGCCCGCTGGACTTGAGCCGGCGCGACGCCTATCTCACCGCCGCCATGCCGACGCTGCGCTCCCTGGACGCTCTGGAACGCGAGGGGCTCCTGTCGCCCGACCCGCGGCTGGAGGCTGCCGCGCAATCCATGGCGATTGCCGTCACGCCCGAGATGGCGGCCCTGATTGATCGCACGGACCTCACGCGAGATCCCATCGCCCGCCAGTTCGTGCCGAGCGTGGCCGAAACCGAGGTGGCGCCCGAAGAGCTGGCCGATCCAATCGGCGACGAGTTCCGCTCGCCGGTGAAGGGTATCGTCCATCGCTATCCCGACCGCGTGCTGCTGAAGCCGCTGCATGTCTGCCCGGTCTACTGCCGCTTCTGCTTTCGCCGCGAAAAGGTGGGGCCAGGCGGCGAGGCGCTGTCGGCCGACGAGCTGGACGCCGCTCTTGCCTATATCCGGGCACGGCCGGAGATCTGGGAAGTGATCCTGACCGGCGGCGATCCGCTGATGCTGGCGCCGCGCCGTCTCGGCCGCCTGCTCGCCGCCCTCGACGCCATCCCGCATGTCGCGGTGATCCGTATCCATAGCCGCGTGCCGGTGGCCGATCCCGGCCGGATTACCGAGGAACTGGTTGCCGCCCTCCGGCCGCGCCGTACCGGCGTCTGGCTGGGTGTGCACTGCAACCATGCCCGCGAACTCACGACCGAGGCGCGCACCGCCCTCGCGCGGCTCGCGAATGCAGGCCTGCCCCTGATGGCCCAGACGGTGCTGCTGAAAGGCGTGAACGACGATGTCGAAACCTTAGAGCAGCTCATGCGCGCGCTCATCGCCGCACGCGTGAAACCCTACTACCTCCATCATCCCGATCTGGTGCGCGGCACCGGCCATTTCCGCGTGTCGATCGCCGAGGGCCAGGCGCTGATGAAAGCCCTGCGTGGCCGGCTTTCCGGCCTGGCGCAGCCGACTTATGTGCTCGACGTACCGGGCGGCCACGGCAAGGTCCCGGTGGGACCGTCCTATCTCGGCGACGACCCGGACGCGCTCACCGTCCAGGATGCGTTCGGCGGCAGCCATTCCTATCCGCCGCGCTGACGCCTCCGAACGAGGCGTCGAGCCCTAGTTTTTCTCAGAGCCCTCCTATCGGCGACCGCCCGCCGCGAGGGCGGGCCGGCTTGACCGGGCCTGGGGGGCGGCCAGCTCCTCGACCAGCCATTCCTCGAACGCCTTGGTCTTCGGACGATTGACCGATGCCGGCGGACAGACGAACCACCATGCCTTGCCGCTATCGACGATCTGGTCGAACGGCTGGAACAGCCGGCCCTCCGCCAGCTCTTCGCGAAAGAGCTGTGGCGGACCAACGGCCACACCCGCGCCTTCCATCGCCGCTTCGACGGCGATCATCGTCGAGTCGAACGTGAGCACGCGCTTGGGCTTGAAGTCGCCCATGCCGACCGCACGCAGCCAGATCGGCCACTCGGGATCGTAGGTCATATCGATGAACGGCACGCGCTTGAGATCGTCGAGCGACTTCAGCTTGTCGCGATAACGCTTGCCGCAAAGCGGCGTCAGCACATCGCTGAAAAGCCGCGTGGCATGGATATCGGCCTCCGGCTGCACCGTGAAGCGGATGGCGCAATCGACATCCTCGCGCGCGAAGTCGACGCGCTTCTGGCTCGTCGTCATGCGCACTTCGATCTCGGGGTGCTTGGCCTGAAAGCGATGCAACCGCGGCACCAGCCAGCCGAGCGCAAACGTGGTGACCAGGCTGACATTCAGTGTGCCCGAATTGGCCTTGCGCCCGACCCGCTCCAACGCATTGGTCATGCGGTCGAAAGCGTCGCGCAGATCCGGCAGCAACGCCTCGCCTTCGCTGGTGATTTCCAACCCACGCGGGCGGCGCACGAACAGCGCCACGCCGAGCCTTTCCTCGAGCGCCTTTACCTGATGGCTGACGGCAGCCTGGGTAACGTGAAGCTCTTCGGCGGCATGAGTGAAGCTTGCGTGGCGGGCGGCGGCCTCGAAGGCCCGGAGCGCGTTCAGAGGCAATTGAGAACGGCTCATTTAGGGCACCCGTTCATAGAAATTCTATCCCTCCCCCGAGGTTTGATCCTTTGAAATAAAGCTCAGCATACCGCAAATACAGCCTGTAAACGAGGCGGAACCGCCACTCCCGGCATTGGTCGCCTCAAACGGAGCTAAGTCATGTCGACCCTGTCCAGCGTACGGGCATTTGCTCGTGCGGAAGCCCCCTCCTTCTCTGTCGGCCGCGCCGTGTCGCTGCTGGCGGGTGTGGTTGCGGCCGGGATCGAGAAAGCCATGACTCGAACCGAGCTCGCCCGGTCGCGACGCCAACTCTCTCAGTTGGATGAGAGGCTCTTGCGGGATATCGGCATCGACCGAGCCACCGCACGCTTCGAAGCCAACAAGGGTTACTGGAGCTAGCGCGCCGCCCAGGCGTCCCTGGAAAACACGCCATCGATCGTCGGAGGAATAACCCCTTTTCTCCGGTGATCTTTGCGTGTTGCCGGGCCCTTCAATAAATCGGGCAAGCCTGTCGGCTTCCGGATCGGTCGTTCGTCCTAAGGGCATTCGATCACAATTCCGGAGTGCCGAGATGCTGAAACACGTCCTCTTCCTGGCCGCGGCTCTGCTCGCGCCTGTGGCTGCGCTTGCCCAGAGCAAGCCCGGCAATGGCAAATACGCCGATATCGGAAGCCTCAAGCTCTACTATCAGCTTCACGGGCAGGCCCAGCCTCAATCCAAGAGCCGGCCCCTGCTGGTGCTGCATGGCGGCTTCATGACGATCGAGGCCATGGGCCCGATCCTGCCGGCATTGGCCAAGGGCCGGCAGGTGATCGCGGTTGACCTGGAGGGCCACGGCCGCACTGTCGATCTCGACCGCCCGCTCAGCCTCGACCAGATGGCCACCGACGTCACGGTCCTCCTGAAGCAGCTCGGAGTCGAGAAAGCCGATGTGCTGGGCTTCAGCATGGGCGGTGGCGTCGCCCTGCGCATTGCGGCCGCAGAGCCTCAACTTGTCGCCAAGCTGGTGGTGATCTCCTCGCACCACAGGATGGATGCCTATTACCCGTCGATCCGGGCCATGTGGCCGGGTATGACGGTCCAGGGCTTCAGCGGCACGCCGATGGAGAAGGCCTATCTCGAGACCGCGCCCGATCCCAAGCGCTGGCCGGTGTTCGTCGAAAAGATGAAGCAGATGATGCTGTCTTCGACCGACTGGCCCGACGCCAAGATCCAGTCGATCAAGGCACCCACCCTGCTGATCGCCGGCGATGCCGACCTGTTTCGACCGGAATCCATGGTCGACCTGTTCCGGTTGCTAGGCGGCGCCCGACCGGACGGCGGCATGGCGGGCCTGCCGGCCTCCCAGCTTGCCATTCTGCCGGGGGCAACCCATTTCGGCATCCTTTACCGCACCGACCTTCTGCTGCCGATCATCGTGCCGTTCCTGGAGTCCTGACGGTCTCCGGCAAGGGAATTGCCGGCCGGCGCCGGATAGAGCAGGTTGGGGTCATGGTGTTTTCTAGGCGCCATGACCCAGCATCCTCTTTCGTTCCCCGCCGTGGCCCTCGCCACCTCAACTCTCCCAGACCCGGACACTTGCTGGCAGGCCGTCCAGCGACGCGACCGGGCCTACAACGGCCGGTTCTGGTTCTCGGTGAAGACGACCGGGGTCTTCTGCCTGCCCTCGTGTGCGGCTCGCCCGCCGCTGCGCGCCAACGTCGCCTTCCATGCCTCGCCCGAGGCGGCGGAGGCGGCAGGCTTCCGCCCCTGCAAGCGCTGCAAGCCGCGCGAGTGGCGAGCCGATCTTGGCCTCAGCCGGCCGGTGGCACGCGCCTGCGAGCTGTTCGATGCCGGGTTCGACGAGGGCGACACCGACAGTCCGCCGTCGCTGGCCGAGGTCGCCCGCAAGGTCGGCCTGTCCAGCGGCGCGCTGAGCAAGCGCTTCCTGGCCGAGCTGGGCGTCAATCCGCGCGACTGGCTGATCGCCCGCAAGCGCGAGCGTTTCCGCCGCGCCCTGCGCGATGGCTCCAGCGTCGCCGACGCGATCTATGGCGCGGGCTACGGTTCGCCCAGCCGGGTCTACGAAAGCAGCGACCGGGCACTCGGCATGACGCCCGCGACCTACGCCAAGGGCGGCGCAGGTGCGCACATCGACTACACCACCGTCGACTCCGACTACGGCCGTGTCCTTGTCGCGGCGACGCAGAAGGGCATCGCCGCGGTCTTCCTGGGCGACGACGACCAAGCGCTGGAGAAAAGCCTGAAGCGGGACTTCCCGGCCGCCGAGATCGAACGGGACGACAAGGGCTTGAGCGCGAGGGTCAAAGGCGTCCTGTCGCGGCTCTATGGCCGCAAGCCGTCGGCGCTCGACGCCCCCGACGTGCCGCTCGACATCGTGGGCACGGCTTTTCAATGGAAGGTGTGGAAGGCCTTGACCGAGATCCCGGCCGGCGAAACCCGGACCTACGGCGAGATTGCCCGCCAAATCGGCGAACCCAAGTCGGCCCGCGCCGTCGGCCGTGCCTGCGCGACCAACCAGGCGGCCGTCGTCATCCCCTGTCATCGTGCGGTCGGCGCCAGCGGCGCCCTGACCGGCTATCGCTGGGGCGTGGCCCGCAAGGAGCGGCTCCTGGCCGAGGAGCGGCGGCGCAACAACAGATAGAACGCGCCGCTGCCGCCATGATGGGCGTGGGCCGATCGGACCGCTCGCACATAGGCACGATTGTCGGCGCGATTGAGCCAGCCCACGAATTCCGACCGGATGCGGCCGCCGATCAGGCGGCCGCTTTCCTTGCGCAGTCCTTTCCCCGTCACGATCAACACCACCCTGAGGTCGCGGTCGGCCGCTCGCGAGAGGAATCGGCCGACCGCCTGCTCTGCCGCCGCGAGCGTCATGCCGTGCAGGTCGAGCGAAGCCTCGGGCGACAGCCGGCGGCGGGACAGGGCGCGTGAAACATCCCGATCGAACGTCCGGTCATCGGTGCTCAGCTCCGGCACCTTTGCCGCCCGGGATGGCACCGATGGGAGAATCCTGGCCTTGGGCTTTGCCGGTACCTCGGCTTTCGGCTTCGGAACGACGCGCGCAACGAGGCTTGCGGTCCGCCGCTTCTTGTCGAGCGGCTTCACGTCGGCCATCGCCGCGGCGAACAGATCGGCGTCCTTGACCGTATTTCTGACCATGGGGGTTTTCGTGTAGCCTTGCCGGTGGGGCAGGTCTACACAGCCCATCATGGCCATCGCTCCCCCTCCTCGGCCCAACGCCCAACCTCAACCCGATCCCGATCTGAAGACCGGCTTGCAGTTTTTGCGTGCCGGCTGGTTCGATCGCGCCGAGCCACTGTTTCGGAAGGCGCTCGGTCGGCATGGCGAACGGCCCGACATTCTCCACTATCTTGCGGTCTGCCTGTCGCAACGCGGCGCGCTGCAGGAAGCGGAAGGTCTGTGGCGCAAGGCCGTGGCGAAGGATCCACGGGAGCCGATGCTGCTCTACAATCTCGGCCTGGCGTCGCGCCGGCTGGGCAATCTCGACGAAGCAGCGCGTCGTTTCCGCGACACCATCCGCCAGGCGCCGACCCATGTCGAAGCGCGCCTGGCGCTGGCTTCGGTCCATATGGACCAGGAGCGCTACGCTGCAGCAGAGCGCGAACTCTCGGAATTCGTGAGCAACGTCGACCGCGCCATCAACGAGCATCAGGGCGACGCCCTGAAGCCATCGCAGGCACGCGCCCGCAATATGCTGGGCTATGCGCTCTATCGTCTGAACCAGCCCTCCGCCGCGATCGAGGTTCTGGACATGGCGCTGGCCGATGCCGGCGAGGATGCCGCCCGCCGCGGTCAGATCCTCGGCGACCGGGCGCTGGCGCTGTCTGCCCTCGGCCATCACGACGAAGCCATCGCCGAGGCCGGCCGGGCTCTCGAACTGGCGCCCTCCAGCCCCACGATCAACCATGCGCTGGGCTACATCCTGCATTTTGCAGGCCGTCCGAGCGATGCGATCCCGCCGATCCAGAAGGCGTTGGATCTCGACCCGACTTTCGGCCCCGGCTACCGCACCCTGGCCTTGGCGCAGGCCGCTGCAGGCAAGGCCGATCAGGCCATGGAGCTGCTGAAACAGCTCATTGCGCGCAACCCGGCGGACCGCCACGCCGTGCTGCAGCTCTCGATCATCCATATCGACGCCAAACGCTTCGAAGAGGCGCTGGCTGTCCTGACGCCCTACCTGAAGATCGCGCCGCGCGATCCGCGCGCCCTCAACAACGAAGGTCTGGCCCTGCTTGGCCTGGACCGTTTCGACGAGGCGCGGCGGGCGCTGAAGCGGGCCCTCAAGACGGTGCCGGACGATCCCTTCGCGCTCACCAACTTCGGTCGGGCGCTGGTCGCCCTGGGCCGCGCGGCCGAAGCGAAGCCACAGCACGAGCATGCCCTGCGCGCCCTGCCGGGCGATGCCCGCTTGCTGGTCAATTACGGCCTCTGCCTCGCGGCCCTCGGCGAGCGCGACAAGGCGCGCGAGACGCTGGATGCCGCGTTGGCCGCGAATCCGGACAACGAGGAGGCGCTGCTGGCGCGCGCCGCGCTCGACCAGAACCAGTAAGCACAGCGTGGTGAGTGCAGGACGATGAGTGCAGGAGCTGACCGTTTGGCGGAAGTGTCCCGCCACATCGCCGAGGCGGCCCGGGCCGCCAACCGCAATCCGGCCGACGTCACCCTGGTGGCGGTCTCCAAGACACATGGCGCCGACCGCGTGCGCGAACTGCTCGAGGCCGGCCATCGCGTTTTCGGCGAGAACCGCGTTCAGGAAGCGCAGGGCAAGTTTCCCGACCTCAAGGCCGCCTGGCCCGATCTCGAACTGCATCTGATCGGCCCGCTGCAGACCAACAAGGCGCGCGACGCCGTCGCATTGTTCGATGTCGTACAGTCGGTCGACCGCGAGAAGTTGGCTGCGGCGTTGGTGAAGGAAATGGACCGGCTGGATCGTCGGCCGGCCTGCTTCATCCAGGTCAATACCGGCGAAGAACCGCAGAAGGCCGGAATCCTGCCCAAGGATCTCGACGCCTTCGTTGCAGCCTGCCGGAACCAGTACCAGCTGCCGGTCGTCGGGCTGATGTGCATTCCGCCGGTCGATGAAGAGCCGGCGCTGCATTTCGCCCTGTTGGCCAAGATGGCGGCCCGCAACGGCCTCGCCAAGCTCAGCATGGGCATGAGCGCCGACTACGAAACGGCGGTACGGCTGGGCGCCACCCATGTCCGCGTCGGCAGTGCGCTTTTCGGCGCTCGGCCTCCCTTGCCCGTGCATGCCTGAGCTTCCCGAGGTCGAAACCGTCCGACGAGGCTTGCTGCCGCGGCTGGTCGGGCGGCGCATCGTCCGGCTGCAGCAGCGCCGGCATGACCTCCGGGTGCCGTTGCCGGCGAAGTTCGCCAGCCGAGTCGAAGGCCGCACCGTGCGGGCCATCGACCGGCGGGCCAAGTATCTGCTGATTCGTCTCGACGACGGCCAGACGCTGATCGCCCATCTCGGCATGTCCGGCCGCATGACCCTGCACGACGCGGCAAGTGCTGCCAGCCATCCGCTCGACCGGCATGACCATGTCGTGTTCGACGTCGACGACGGCTGGCAGGTTCGTTTCAACGATGCGCGCCGCTTCGGCCTGATGCTGCTGGTCGCCGACGATGCCGTCCTCCAGCACAAGCTCTTCAAGGGACTGGGCCCGGAGCCGTTAGACGATACGTTCGACGGCGCCGCCCTCGCGATCCGCCTCGCCGGTCGCAAGACGCCGATCAAGGCCGCCTTGCTCGACCAGAAGACACTGGTCGGCGTGGGCAACATCTATGCCTGCGAAGCTTTGTTCCTGGCAGGTATCTCGCCGCGCCGGTCTGCACACACTGTGCAAGGCACACGCGCCGACCGCCTTGTCGAGGCGATCAAGCGCGTGCTCATCCGTTCGATCGAGGACGGTGGCTCGACGCTACGCGATCATATCCAGCCCGGCGGCGAACTCGGCTACTTCCAGACCCGCTTCAATGTCTACGACCGTGCCGGCATTGCCTGTCCGACACGCGGCTGCGGTCGGACCGTCAAGCGGCTCGTGCAGGCGGGCCGCTCGACCTTCTATTGCGCCCACTGCCAGCGCTAGCTTAAGTGCGGTCGACACGCGAGGAGGAGATCCAGTGGCGGCTGCATACGAGAACGTCCAAACCGAAACCAAGGGCCGGGTCGGCATCATCCGGCTGAACCGCCCGAAGGCGCTGAACGCGCTCTGCGCCGACCTCGTGCGCGAACTCGGTCTGGCCCTTGATGCCTTCGAGGCCGACCCCGGCATTGGCTGCATCGTGCTGACGGGCAGCGAGAAGGCTTTCGCCGCCGGCGCCGACATCAAGGAGATGAAGGACAAGTCTTATCAGGACGTTTTCCTTCAGGACTTCATTACCGTCGGCTGGGAGAAGGTAAGCCACGTCCGCAAGCCTGTGGTCGCTGCTGTCGCCGGCTACGCCTTGGGCGGCGGCTGCGAGATGGCCATGATGTGCGACTTCATCATCGCGGCCGACAACGCCAAGTTCGGCCAGCCGGAGATCACCCTGGGCACGATCCCGGGCGCCGGCGGCACCCAGCGCCTGCCGCGCTTCGTCGGCAAATCCAAGGCCATGGATCTCGTCCTTACTGGCCGCATGATGGATGCAGCCGAGGCCGAGCGCTGCGGCCTGGTGAGCCGGGTCGTCCCGCTCGCCCAGCTCATGGACGAGGCCGTGGCCGCGGCCGAGAAGATCGCCGGCATGTCGCTGCCGGCCACAATGGTCGCCAAAGAGGCCGTCAACCGGGCCTTCGAGACCACTCTGGCGGAGGGCATTCGCTTCGAACGTCGCACCTTCCATGCGACCTTTGCCTTCGACGACAGGTCCGAAGGCATGGCCGCCTTCGCCGACAAGCGCAAACCGGCCTGGAAACACCGCTGATTGCGCGGTTTTGGCCCGCTTGACCCGCCTTGCCACGGCCCGTATAAGCGCGCCCTTCCGAGGGAAAGAGGATTAAATGGCGAATCACAAGTCGGCCGAGAAGCGCGCCCGCCAGACCAAGCGCCGCACCGCCGTGAATACGGCCCGCCGCAGCCGCGTGCGCGGCTCGATCAAGAAGGTCGAAGAAGCGATCAAGTCGGGTGACCAGAAGGCCGCTCAGGAAGCGTTGCGCGCCGCGCAGCCGGAGATCCAGCGTGGCGCTCTCAAGCGCATCGTTACGAAGAATGCTGCCGCTCGCCGCGTGTCTCGTCTCACCGCGCGCATCAAGGCAATGGCCTGATCTTCTCCATACTCGGAACTCTGAGAAAGAGAACGTGAACGCCGCTCATACGAGCGGCGTTTTCTTTTTCCGAACATCCTCGAACGGTTTTCGTCGAAAAATTTTTTATCGATTTGCGACGATGAATGTTTGGTCGTCGATTGGCCGAACGACATACGATTCGGATTTATCGGATGAGGTGCGCTCGTTGGCGCTAGATGTTGAGCGCTACGTCGCGTCGAACGTCGAGGAGAATCGAATCATAACGCTTGTCAATCGACTCACCTCGCGAAGTGTCTGAATAGCGTGCGAGCTTCAGCATGTGAATCGTTTGCGCACACGAGGGAGTCTGGATATGAGTCGGCCCATCGCGAAGGGGCGTGGGGCGCTGCGACGCGAGCCAGATGGAGAAGAGGGGATTCCTCTCCATCGATTGAGACGAACGAGGGAGACAAACCACAACGCTTCGCTGGCTCGACGATAGAAAGATGAAGCGTCCCTCGAGTGACGCTCGCTGAAAATTCCTTCATCGTCCTTGTCGCGTTGTGTGTGTGTGTGTCGCCTTTGATCGCTGGCTCGTTTGGCTGCGCCTCGTTTCGGTGAACGACGAGCGGGGGGCCATGCCGACAGACAACAAGATCGCTGGCACTTATGAGATCTCCGCCGTCGCCGGCTATGCCGGCGATGTGGCGCCGATGGTGGCCTGGAAGATACTCAGCGAACACAAGAACGCCGTACTGATCGATGTTCGCACTCGTCCCGAATGGAACTTCGTCGGCCTGCCCGATCTCACTGCGCTCGACAAGAAGCCGGCGCTGGTCGAATGGCAGATCTTTCCAAGCATGCAGCCAAACCCGGAATTCGTTGCCGCGCTCTCGAGCGCGTTGACGGACAAATCGGCCCCGCTGCTCTTTCTTTGCAGGAGTGGGGCTCGATCGGCCGCGGCGGCGAAAGCCATGACCGCGGCCGGCTACAGTACGTGTCTCAATGTGGCAGACGGCTTCGAGGGGCCCCTGAATGCGCAGGCCAAACGCGGCGTGGCAGGGGGATGGAAGGCAGCGGGACTTCCGTGGAGACAAACGTGAACCGAATCCAAGCGCCGATTCAAGGCAACAAGAATACATACGAAGACAACAGTGTGGCGGGGGCAAATATGGATGAAGGAGCGGGCCGGAAGGAGCTCGAAGCGCATTGGGTGCGCGTCTGCGACCGGCTACGCAAGGAAATCGGCGACAAGGCCTTCAAGACGTGGTTCGGCGAGGTCGAACTGGGCGAACTGAAGGCCGGCAAGCTGCGCCTCTATGCGCCGACTCGATTCGTGCGCGACTGGGTTGGCCGCCACTATGGCGACCGCGTGCTCGCCTACTGGCAGTCGGTGAACACCGAGGTGAAGAACGTCGAGGTCAACCTGGTGCCTCCGCCGGCACCGCGTCGGCCGAACGACATCATCGCCGTGCCGCCGGTCCCCTCTTCGCAGAGCTACCAGCCGCCGATGCCGCGGATGGGTCCGGCGATCGGCCGGGGCAATGAGGAACTAACGCAGGGTCCCGAGGCGCGCTACACCTTCGCCAACTTCGTGGTCGGCAAGCCGAACGAGTTCGCCTATGCCGCAGCGCGCAACATCTCCGAACAGGACCTGCCGTTGCCGGAGCGCAACCCGCTCTACATCTTCGGCGGCGTCGGGCTCGGCAAGACGCATCTGATGCACGCGATCTGGCACGCCATCCGCGAGCGCGATCCCAAGACGCGCGTGCTCTACCTCACGGCCGAGAGCTTCGTGAACCGCTTCATCCAGGCGCTGCGTACGAAGAACACGGGCCAGTTCAAGGAGCTGTTCCGCAACGTTGACGTATTGATGGTCGACGATGTGCAGTTCATCTGCGGCAAGGAAGCCAGCCAGGACGAGTTCTTCTTCACGTTCAACTCGCTGGTCGAGCAGAACAAGCAGATCATTCTCTCCTCGGAGAAGCCGCCGAGCGAGCTTCAGGACATCGAAGAGCGCATGCGCTCGCGGCTGGGCAGCGGCCTCGTCGCCGATATCCATTCCTCGACCTATGAGCTCAGGCTTTCGATCCTGCAGACCAAGGCGGAGACGGCGCGCGTGCCGGTGCCGATGGCCGTGCTCGAGTTTCTCGCGCACAAGATCAGCACCAACATCCGCGAACTCGAAGGCGCGCTGAACCGGGTCGTGGCGCACGGCCAGCTCATCGGCCGCGAAATCACCGTCGAGATGGCGCAGGACGTGCTGCACGACCTGCTGCGCCAGGCCGACCGAAAGGTCACGGTCGACGAGATCCAGCAGCGGGTGGCGGCGCACTACAACATCAAGCTCGCCGAAATGAGCTCACCGCGTCGTGCGCGCTCGGTCGCCCGGCCGCGCCAGGTGGCGATGTATCTCGCCAAGCAACTCACCACCCTCAGCCTGCCGCAGATCGGCAAGCGCTTTGGCAATCGCGACCACACGACGGTCATGCACGCCGTACGCAAGATCGAGGAACTCAAGATTTCCGACCTTTCGATTGCAGAGGATGTCGAGTTGCTCAAGCGTCAGCTGCAAGGCTGACAAATCCCTCTCATTAGGTGTGAAAAGGGGCCCTCCGGGGCCCCTTTTTGCGTCCGCCGGCGGCCTCTAAACGCCTCAAATAACGAGCGAAATTGCTTCCCGCCAATCGGGCGCGTGGTATACTTCGTTCCCGTTCCACCGTTGCGTTTCGCGGCCGGCAGAACGGGCCCAAAAGCGAACCAATCCGGCCCAGAAAACGGCGACCAAAACATGAAACTGACGATCGAACGGGCAGCCCTCCTGAAGGCACTGGCCCATGTGCAAAGTGTCGTCGAGCGTCGGAACACGATCCCCATTCTCTCCAATGTGCTGATCACGGCGCAGAAGGGCCGTCTGAGCCTCGCGGCGACCGACATGGACCTCGCCATCACCGAAACGGTCGAGGCCAATGCTTCCAAGACCGGCTCGACCACGGCGCCGGCCCATACGCTCTACGAAATCGTCCGCAAGCTCCCCGACGGCGCCCAGGTCGAACTCGAGACCGCCTCCGACGGCGGCAGCCTGACGATCCGCGCCGGCCGGTCGCGCTTCACCCTGCAGTGCCTGCCGCCGGCCGACTTCCCGGCGATGACCGAAGGCGACCTGCCGCACCGCTTCCAGCTTCCGGCGACCGACCTCAAGGGCATCATCGACCGCACGCGGTTCGCGATCTCCAACGAGGAGACCCGCTACTACCTGAACGGCATCTACTTCCATGCCGCGACCGCCGGCGGCACCGAGGTGCTGCGCGGCGTGGCGACCGACGGCCATCGGCTGGCCCGGGTCGAGGTGCCGCTGCCTAAGGGTGCCGGTGAGATTCCGGGCGTGATCGTGCCGCGCAAGACCGTGGGCGAAGTGCGCAAGCTCCTCGACGAGAGCGATGGGTCCGTCGATGTCGAACTGTCCGACACCCGCATCCGCTTCGCCAGCGGCAATGTCACCCTGGTCAGCAAATTGATCGACGGCACCTTCCCGGACTACGAGCGGGTCATCCCGGCCGGCAACGACAAGGTCCTGAACGTGCCGTGCAAGGAATTCGCGCACGCCGTCGACCGCGTCTCGACCATCTCCACCGAGAAGTCGCGCGCTATCAAGCTCGCCGTCGCCAAGGGCGTCGTCACGCTCTCGGCCACCAGCCCTGATGCCGGTAGCGCGACCGAGGAAATCGAGGTCGAGTACCAGGACACCGCGCTCGAGATCGGCTTCAACTCGCGCTACCTGCTCGACATCACCGAACAGATTGCAGGCACCGAGGCCCGCTTCCTCATGGCCGATGCCGGTTCGCCCACACTGGTGCGGGACGGCGCGGACGAGAGCGCGCTCTACGTGCTCATGCCGATGCGGGTATGACGGCAGGGGCCATCAGCGCACTCGCCTACGCCTCCGACGCCGTATCTGGCGCTGCGCCGGCACTCCTCGCCGTGCGCCAGCTCCGCCTCAGCGACTTCCGCAACTACCGCCAGCTCCGCCTCGACTGCGGGCTGGAGCCTGTCGTTCTGGTCGGCGCCAATGGTGCCGGCAAGACGAACCTGCTCGAGGCCTTGTCCTTCCTGGCCCCCGGCCGCGGCCTGCGCCGCGCCCGGCTCGACGAGGTCTGCCATCGCCCGCGCTCGGCCGGCAACGACGATGCCCCTGCCACCTCGTGGGCGGTCGCCGCCACGCTCGATACGCCGGACGGACGGGTCGCCATCGGCACCGGCCTGGAGCCTGCCCGTAACGAAGGCGGTCTGCCGCGCCGCGTGGTGCGCATCGACGGCCGAACGGCGCCGAGCCAGACCGCGCTTGGCCGGCATGTCGCCGCCGTCTGGCTGACGCCGCAGCTCGACCGTCTGTTCCTCGACGGCGCCAGCGAACGCCGGCGCTTCCTCGACCGGCTGGTGACGGCGCTGCATCCCGAACATGCCGGCGATGTGGCAGCCTACGAGAATGCGCTGCGCCAACGCGCCCGTCTGCTGGGCGAGGGCAATCGCGATCCGCATTGGTTCACCGCCCTGGAAGACACAATGGCCCGCCACGGCGTGGCTCTGGCGGCTGCCCGAGCCGACACGGTCCAGCGCCTGGATGCCGCCGCCCGGCTGGGAGTCGGCCCCTTCCCGCGGGCCTCGCTTGCCATGGCTGGCGAGGTCGATGGCTGGCTGGCCACGATGGCCGCCCTCGACGCCGAAGACCGTCTGCGCGGCGAACTGGCCGCCTCGCGCTTGCGCGATGCCGACGCCGGCACCACATCC
>NZ_HE997181.1:4845994-4883326 GCF_000312425.1 Reyranella massiliensis 521
CGTCTGCGCGGCGAACTGGCCGCCTCGCGCTTGCGCGATGCCGACGCCGGCACCACATCCTGTGGACCTCATCGCAGCGATCTCGCGGTGCGCCATCTCGACCTTGATTTGCCGGCTGCCGAAGGCTCGACCGGCCAGCAGAAGGCGGTCCTCGTCTCGATCGCGCTGGCGCATGCGCGGCTGGTGGCGCTGTCGCGCAGCCGGCCGCCGCTGCTGCTGCTCGACGAAATCGCGGCCCATCTCGATGCGGAGCGCCGGGTGGCGCTGTTCGACGAGGTGGTGGCGCTCGGCGTCCAAAGCTGGATGACAGGCACCGATGCCGAACTTTTTGCGCCGCTCGCCGGCCGCGCGCAGATCTTGCGCGTCGCCGGCGGATCGATTGCGGCGGTCTGATCCTCTTTCGCGAAAGCCAGGACCATGAGTGACAAAGACGTAGCAACGCCGAAGTCGGAAACCTACGACGCTGATTCCATCACGGTGCTGCGCGGCCTCGAGGCGGTGCGCAAGCGGCCGGGCATGTATATCGGCGACACCGACGACGGCAGCGGCCTGCACCACATGGTCTACGAGATCGTCGACAATGCGATCGACGAGGCGCTGGCGGGCTATTGCGACAAGGTCGGCGTCACCCTGCACGGCGACGGCTCGGTGACGGTGAGCGACAATGGCCGCGGCGTGCCCGTCGACATCCACAAGGAAGAGGGCACGTCGGCCGCCAGTGTCATCTTCACCCAACTCCATGCGGGCGGAAAGTTCAACAGCAACAGCTACAAGGTTTCGGGCGGCCTGCATGGCGTCGGCGCCGCCGTCGTCAACGCCCTGTCGGAGTATCTCGACCTGCGCATCTGGCGCGCCGGCAAGGCCTACTACATGCGGTTCCGCGGCGGCGACGCCGAGAAGGACCTGCAGCTCATGGGCGACGCGCCGGAGGGCAAGCGCGGCACCGAGGTGACCTTCCTGCCCTCGACCAAGATCTTCACCAAGACCGATTTCGACTTCGCCACCCTGGAACACCGGCTGCGCGAACTCGCCTTCCTGAACTCCGGTGTACGGATTGTCCTGACCGACGAGCGCGGCGCCGAGCCCAAGGTTTCGGAGCTGTTCTTCGAGGGCGGCGTCGAGGCCTTCGCCAAATATCTCGACCGCAACAAGTCGGTGCTGCACGACCCGCCGGTGTCGATCCGCGGCGAGAAGGACGGCATTGTCGTCGAAGTCGCGATGCAGTGGAACGACAGCTATCACGAGACGATGCTGTGCTTCACCAACAACATCCCGCAGCGCGACGGCGGCACGCATCTCGCGGGCTTCCGCGGTGCGCTGACACGCACGCTGAACAAGTATGCCGACGAGAGTGGCGTTTCCAAGAAGGAGAAGGTGAACCTGACCGGCGACGACATGCGCGAGGGCCTGACCTGCGTGCTGTCGGTCAAGGTTCCCGATCCGAAATTCTCCTCGCAGACCAAGGACAAGCTGGTCTCCTCCGAAGTGCGGCCGGTGGTCGAATCGGTGGTCGGCGACAAGCTCAGCCAGTGGTTCGAGGAGCATCCGTCGGAAGCCAAGAAGATCGTCACCAAGGTGGTGGAAGCTGCTGCGGCACGCGAAGCCGCGCGCAAGGCCCGCGAGCTCACGCGACGCAAGGGCGCGCTCGATGTCAGCTCGTTGCCCGGCAAGCTGGCAGATTGCCAAGAGCGCGACCCCGCGCTCTCCGAACTGTTCATCGTCGAGGGCGATTCTGCCGGCGGCTCGGCCAAGCAGGGCCGCAATCGCGCCAACCAGGCGATTCTGCCGTTGCGCGGCAAGATCCTGAACGTCGAGCGCGCGCGCTTCGACAAGATGCTGTCCTCGGCCGAAATCGGCACGTTGATCACAGCGCTGGGCACCGGCATCGGCCACGACGATTTCGACCTGTCGAAGCTGCGCTACCACAAGATCATCATCATGACGGACGCCGACGTGGACGGGTCCCATATCCGCACGCTGCTGATGACGTTCTTCTATCGCCAGATGCGGGCCATGATCGATGCCGGCCATCTCTACATCGCCCAGCCGCCGCTGTTCAAAGCAGCCAAGGGCAAGTCGGCGATCTATCTCAAGGACGAGCGCGCGCTCGACGACCATCTGATCCGGACCGGCCTCGAGGGCGCGACGCTGAAGCTGGGCAGCGGCAGCGTCCAGGCCGGCGACGATCTGCACCGCACCGTCGACATCGCCCGCTCGGTCACCAACCTCGTGAAGCCGCTGGCGCTGTCGCGCCGCGTCACCAGCCAGTCCGTGATCGAGCAGGCGGCCATCGCTGGCGCCCTGAAGCCCGATGTGCTGGCCGACGCAACGCTCGCCAAGCAGGCCGCCGATTACATCGCCCGTCGCCTCGACGTCGTAAGCCCGCCGCTGGAACGCGGCTGGACCGGGGAGCCGATGCCCGATGGCGGCCTTGCCTTCACGCGTCGCCTGCGCGGCGTCACCGAACGCCACGTGATCGACGGGCCGCTGACCCGGAGCGCGGAAGCGCGCAAGCTCGATGCGCTGGCCGACGAGTTACAGGCCGTCTATGTGCGGCCCGGAACCTTCATCAT
Source organism: Reyranella massiliensis 521 (assembly GCF_000312425.1). GTDB lineage: Bacteria > Pseudomonadota > Alphaproteobacteria > Reyranellales > Reyranellaceae > Reyranella > Reyranella massiliensis. The sequence continues at coordinate 4,848,568 of NZ_HE997181.1, forward strand.
GAAGGACAAGGAGACCACCATCTCCTCGCCCACCGAACTGTTTGCCGCCGTTCTGGAAGCCGGCCGCAAAGGTGTCACGATCCAGCGCTACAAGGGACTGGGCGAGATGAACCCCGACCAGCTCTGGGAGACCACGCTCGACCCCGAGGCGCGCACGTTGCTGCAGGTCAAGATCAACCACGCCGACGAAGCGGACGAGATCTTCTCGACCCTGATGGGCGATGTCGTCGAACCGCGCCGCGAGTTCATCCAGGAGAACGCACTCAAGGTGGCAAATCTCGATGTCTAGGCTCGGGGTGACGTCTCTCGCTGTCGTGGCGCTGCTCGTCGCGACGGCAGGGCTCGCATGGGCGCAGACGCAATCCACCGCCCCTTCGACGCATGGCGGCACCAAGCTCGCATTTCCCGCGACCCTGGGAGGCGCCACGTTCGACCGCTCGGTCAACTATGCGGCACCGCCTGCCAACAGCCCCGGGCAGGGCATTGCCTACTACTATTCCACGCCCAAACGCCTGATCATCAGTGTGCAGGTATTCGATCTCGGCCGGCGCATCCCAGCCGGCAGCGAGAATCCGACGGTAACCGGCCAGTTCAACAACGAAGTCACCTCCGCCGAGCAGCAATTCAAGTTTGCCGGCTACACCCAGTTTCAGAAACCTTCGGTGCCGTCGACATGCACCTACGGAGCGATCTCCTTCCGGTGCGTGACCTATAGTGGCGTCACGCAAGGCAACCAGCGGGTCTTCAGCAAGCTGCTGCTGACCGGCTTCCGCGAGAACTTCGTCAAGATCAGGGTCGACTGGTCCCAGGCTCATCAGCAGACCTCCGCCGATGCCGATGCGGCGCTGCAGGCCTTTGTGCCGGCGTTGATGAAGTAGCCCACCTCCCCCACACAGCGAGGGAGGTGGCGGCACTGTCGCGGGCGGAAGAAGCGGACGCATTCTCGCCGCCGCCACGACTATTGCATCAATCCCGTCATGGCCTGCCGCCAAGCCTCGATGCTACCTGATAAAGTTGCGAGATCGACGGCGATCACGACGCCGCTCTTGACGCGGCGACCAAGAACATCGGATCGATTTCCACTTACTTGAATGATGCCGGCATCGTGGAGCGCCCGCAGTTTGGGTCGCGGAAGCCCGAGCTCCAGCGCCAATAGTCGATCAAGGCGCACATTGGTAGGCAAGGGAACCATCACTTCGATTTCCACTCTTGGCCAAGCAGGCGATTCGGCGAGCACGTGTTTGCGGATCTCGAACTCCGGGAATTCGTCGATGCGTTGCGACCTGCGCCTCAACGCGTCGAGATTGAAAGCCTCTGCCCGAATCCACTGCGGATCATTGGACTGCAGCGCTTCGAGTTCCGCAGAATCGATCTCGCCAACGTTCCGGCGTTCAAAGATCGGCCGGTTCCAGGTCTTTTCGCAGACAACACATTTGTAGATCAGCCACGCGTCGAGCTTGCGACCATTGGCGTTGAGCCTGATTTTGCAACTGGTTTGAAAGGCCCTCAGCTTCCCGCATCTGCTGCAGGTGAGCCAAGGCTGAGGAGCGATCTTAGGAGTGATCGTCCATCGAACTCGAAGTGTTGCGCACATACCGTCTTGGTCTTCCGGTCGGAAGTCCACCAAGATGGAGCGTGAGAAATCCCTTTCGGGCGCGGCGTGGCGGTGTTTCGGGTGGCTGAAGAGCTGACGCAGCGACGCTGCGCGGGGCACATTGGAACAATGCCAAACCGGTCTCTTGCCGCCACCCCATGGACATGGTCATACGCCCGCGGCTTTCGCTCTCGGGCATACGGGTAAAGCAGAACTGAGACCGGTATTTACTTAGGCAAAGTCTATCTCGATGCGCCAATGCTCTTCGAAACGGACTGTTACAGTGAATCCCTAGGAAACGGAAGTCTTCGCGGCGCCGACACGGCGAAGCTATGGCTTTGCTGCCCTACAGGCCTTCATTCCCGTGCTGACAGCTCGTGCCGCACCAGCACGTCTGATGTCAGCTCGTCGAGCGGCCTCGCCGAATCGAGCCGCAACACGGGCGCCGTCTGGGTTGCAAGCCACTCCTCGTGCTTCGCGAGGCTGCGCTGTTCCAGCCCTGCGGTGTCGTAGGCCGCGGCCCAGTCAAGGAAGGCGGCGCTGGCCTCTGCCATGTCGCCGCCCGGTTGAATGCGCGCGCCATACCGCGTCCCTTCGCGCCGCCTTATGCGTTCCATACGGACGGACGGATCGAGCTTCAGGAAGACGATGAGATCGTAGAAAGGCTCGACCGGGCCAGCCCAACCCACGGCCGAACCCGAGAACACCCACTGACCCGACGCGGGCAGCAGCTCCGCCACCAAAGCCGCACGACCTTCGACCGACCGCCGCGTCGTGAAAGGCGGATCGGTCGGTTTCCAGAAGATCGTGTCAGAGTCGATGTGGGGATGGTCGAGGCGTGCCGCGAGAGCCGCCCCGAGAGTCGTCGTGCCCGACCCGGAGGCGCCGACGATGTGAATCCGTGCCATGCACGGAGTTTACAACACCATCTGTGTTTGCGTCACGACGGCGACCAGCTTGCCTTCTGCGGTGGTGATGCGCGTCTGCCAGACCATGGTGCGGCGGCCGCGATGGATCGGCGTCGTCTCGCCGACCACGGTGGTGCCGACGGGAGCCGGCCCCACGAAGTTGGTCTTGCTCTCGATGGTCGTGGTGCCCTTGCCCTCCGGCAGGTTCAGCACGGTGGCGGCGGCGCCCAGCGTGTCGGCGAAGGCCATCACCGCGCCACCGTGCAGGATGTCCGGCCGCGTGCAGAGCTCGGGCCTGACGACCATCTCGGCCTTCACGCCCGTCTCGCTCGCGGCCGTGAACTTCAGCCCAAGAACCTTGGCGAAGGGCAGTTGGTGATCGTTCAGGAGCTGAAGCTTGTCCATTGTCTACTCCGTTAGTGGGCAGCCGAACCGACGCGGCGCAGGCCGAGATATTCCAGGATGGCGAGATCGGCCACGATCAACGCCACGACGACGATGCCCGCGATGCCGGCCGTGGTCCACGTCGCCGGCAGGGCCAGCACCAGGGCGCTCGCGACGACCCAGACGATGTCCGCCGCAAAGATGAACCGGATCAGCCCCAGCGGCAGGGTCGGCCGCGACGCGGCCCAGCCGCAGAGCGCTCCGAAGGCCACGATGCCGAGGCCGAGTAGCTCGAGCACCATCGCGAGATCGAGGCCCAGGACCTCGACCGGCCCATGGGTGGCGATCTTGGCGAACGGACCGGCGAAAGCTGCAAGCACCACCCCCGAGATCACGGAGAAGGCGGCGTTGCCCCACAGGGTGCGACGCAGAAGGCGGTCGGATGAAACGTTCACGTTGTCCTCCTTTGGGTTTCGGACACCCTGGAGATCGCACCGGACCAACCTTCTCTCAATTATCCAGGAGGTAATCGGCGGGGCGGCAGCCGGGTGATAAGTTCCGCCCCATGATGCGCACCCTTTCCGCTTCCAGCCCTGCCACCGGCGGCACCGCCGGGTCGGCTTCCCAGCCCGATATGTTCGGCCCGATGCTGCGCGCCTGGCGCCGCCGCCGAGGGGCCAGCCAGCTCTCGCTCGCCCTGCAGTCCGGCGTCTCGCAGCGCCATGTCAGCTTCCTCGAATCCGGCCGCGCACGACCCAGCCGCGAGATGGTGGTCCAGCTCTCGACCGCCCTCGACGTGCCGCTTCGCCAACGCAACGCCATGTTGTTGGCAGCGGGCTTCGCGCCAGCCTATCGCGAGAGCAATCTCACTGCCCCCGAACTAGCACCAGTGCGCCAGGCAATCGATCGCATGCTGAAGCAGCAGGAGCCCTATCCGGCCGTCGTCATCGACCGGCTGTGGAACCTGCTCGACGCCAACGAAGCCGCCAACGCCTTCACCGTCTTCCTGAGCGAAGGTCCGCCGCCGCCACCACCGTCCGGCAAGCAGCCCAACCTGCTGCGCAACCTGCTCGATCCCAAGGGGCTGCGCCCCAAGCTCGCCAACTGGGAAGAGGTCGCACGCTATCTTGTCTCGACGACCTACGCCGAGATCCTGGCCGATGGCGGCGAGCCCAAGGCGCTCGCCTTCATCGAGGAGGTCATGGCCTATCCCGACGTGCCGGCATCGTTCCGCAAGCTGCGCTTCGAGGATCGGCCGCCGCCGGTCCTGACGCTCGACTTCATCGTCGGCGGCAAGTCCCTGTCGGTCTTCACGACCATCGCGACACTCGGCACGCCGCAGGACGTCACCCTCCAGGAAGTGCGCATCGAATGCTTCTTCCCGGCCGACGACCGCAGCGATGCGCTGTTCAGGAGCCTTGCCGCGAAGCGTTGAGACCTGCCCGGAGGCGGCTAGAACCTCACCTGGCCCGACTTTCCGGTAGCCGTCTTGATAACGAGCGTGATGGCGGCATCGGGCGCCAGGCGGCTCTTGGCCTCGCCCTTCAATGCTGTCTCGCCCGTCGGGGTAAGCTGCACCGTCTCGCGACTGCCGCCGGAGACGATCAACACCGAGCCCGTATAGCCTTTGGTGTTGAGCGGCTTGCTGTCCTCGCCGAAGGCATAGATCGTGATCGTGCGGTCGTCGACGACCAGTTCGGCATGAATGCCGGCCACGTCCTGCATCTTGCCGCCATTGGGGCCCTTCGTGTTGGCATGGTTATGCTGATGTTGGGCGAACGCCAGGCCCGTCCACAGCAGGAACGGTACCGTCAGCAAAAGTCTCCTCATTCTTCTCTCCTCGTTGGGTTTTCTTGTCACGGTTGAAGAGCGCATAGAGCGCGGGCAGGACCACGAGCGTCAGGATCGTGGACGAGATGATGCCGCCGATGACCACGGTGGCGAGCGGCCGCTGTACCTCCGCTCCCGGTCCCGTGGCGATCGCCATGGGTACGAAGCCGAGCGAGGCGACCAAAGCCGTCATCAGCACCGGGCGCAGGCGCTTCATGGCGCCCTGGCGTATCGCGTCGCCGACCGACAGGCCGTCGGCGCGCAGCCGCTGGATGAAGGAAATGATCACCAGCCCGTTCAGCACGGCAACGCCGCTCAAGGCGATGAAGCCGACACCGGCGCTGATCGAGAGCGGGATGTCGCGCAGGGCGAGGGCCGCGACACCGCCGGTCAGCGCCAGCGGCACGCCAGTGAAGACCAGGGCGGCATCGCCGATCGAGTTCAGGCTCATGCAGAGCAGCACGAAGATCAGAAGCAGGGCCACCGGCACCACGATCGCCAGCCGTTGCGAGGCCGCGACGAGCTGCTCGAACTGACCACCCCAGCCGATCCAGTAGCCGGCCGGCATCTTCACCTGCTCCGCGACCTGCCGCTGCACCTCGGCCACGAAGGAGCCGAGATCGCGGTCGCGTACATTGGCCGAGACGACGACGCGGCGCTTGCCGTTCTCGCGGCTGATCTGGTTGGGACCGGGCGCGGTCTCGATCTCGGCCACGGCTGACAGCGGCACGTAAGGCGCTGCCGCGACCAGCCCGGTCTGGGTAATCGGCCGGCGGCCGGGATCGCCCGTCGTGCCCGCCGGCTGCGGCGGCACGGGAATGGGTAGCGATGCCAGCGCATCCATATCGACGCGCATATGCTCGGGCAGGCGCATCACGATGTTGAAGCGACGGTCGCCCTCGAAGATCAGGCCGGCGTCCTTGCCGCCAACCGCGATCTCGACGACCTCCTGCAGCTCGGCAAGGCTGATGCCGTACCGCGCCAGGGCCGCGCGATTGGGCTTCACCGTCAGCACCGGCAGGCCGGTGACCTGCTCGGTCTTCGTGTCGGCCGCGCCTGGCACACTCTGCACGACAGCCTGCACCTTGTTGGCGATGGACAGGAGCGTGTCGAGATCGTCGCCGAAGATCTTGACGCCGAGATCGCTACGCACGCCCGAGATCAGCTCGTTGAAGCGCATCTGGATCGGCTGCGTGAACTCGTAGTTGTTGCCGGGGATCTGCTCGACCCGCCTCTCGATGGCGGTCACAAGGTCAGCCTTGGAGCGCTTGGGATCCGGCCACTGATCGCGGGGCTTCAACAGGATGAAATTGTCCGCCACGTTGGGCGGCATCGGATCGGTGGCGACCTCGGCCGTGCCGATCTTGGCCGCCACTTCCTTGACCTCCGGAAACTCCAGGATCGCCTTCTCCAGTGCTTCCTGCATCTGCACCGACTGGCTGAGACTGGTGCCGGGAATGCGCATCGCATGCATGGCGATATCGCCCTCGTCGAGCGAGGGAATGAACTCGCCGCCCATGCGCGAGGCCGCAACGCCACTCACCACCACCAGCAGGGCGGCGAGGCCCACGATCACGTAGCGCAGGCGGATCGCCTGTTCGAGCACCGGCGCGTACAGCCGGAGCGCACCGCGCATGAAGAAGTTCTCCTTCTCCGAGACGCGACCGGTCACCAGCAGCGCGACGGCGGCCGGGACCAGGGTCATGGAGAGGATCGCCGCGCCCAGCAGCGCCATCAGCACCGTGATCGCCATCGGCGTGAACATCTTCCCCTCCACGCCGGTCAGGGTGAGGATGGGCAGATAGACGACGCCGATGATCAGCGTTCCGAACAGGCTCGGCCGGATGACTTCCTTTGCGCCGGCCAGGATCGTGGCGAACCGTTCCGTTCGCGTGAGGATGCGACCTCGGCGGTGTTGCTCATCGGCCAGAAGGCGCAGGCAGTTTTCGACCACGATCACCGCGCCGTCGACGATGATACCGAAGTCGATCGCGCCGAGACTCATCAGATTGGCGCTGATCTTGTTCTCGACCATGCCGGTGATGGTGAAGAGCATCGACAGGGGAATGACGCAGGCCGTCACGAAAGCGGCGCGGAAGTTGCCCAGGATCAGGAACAGCACGACGACGACCAGCAGGGCGCCTTCGAGCAGGTTCTTCTCGACCGTCCAGATAGTCGCGTCGACGAGCTTGGTGCGGTCGTAGAGTGCACGTGCCACCACTCCATCGGGCAACGACCGGCCAATCTCCTCGAGCTTTGCGGCCACGCGCTGCGCAGCCGTGCGGCTGTTGTCGCCGATCAGCAGCATCGTCGTGCCGATCACCGCTTCCCTGCCGTCGAGCGTGGCCGCGCCGGTCCGGAGGTCCGTACCCTCCTTGACCTCGGCGATATCGCCGACGCGGATCGGCACGCCACCGCGTGAGCCGACGACGATGTTTCGGATTTCCTCGAGGTTGCTCACCTGCCCCGGCGTGCGCACCAGATACTGCTCGCCGTTACGCTCGATGTAGCCCGCACCGACATTGGCATTGTGCGTCACCAACGCCGCCATCATGTCGCGGAAGGTGAGCTTGTAGGCCATCAGCTTCGCGGGATCGGGCAGGACGTGAAACTGCTTCTCGTAACCGCCGATGGTATTGACCTCGACGATGCCCGGCACGGTGCGGAGCTGGGGCTTGATGATCCAGTCCTGGATCGTGCGCAGGTCGGTCGCCGTATAGGGCTCGCCGTCGGGCTTCTTCGCATCAGGCTTGGATTCGACGGCGTACATGTAGATCTCGCCCAGGCCGGTCGAGACCGGACCCATCGAGGTCTCAGTGCCAGGCGGCAACTGCTCCTTGGCCTGCTGGATACGCTCGTTCACGAGCTGTCGGGCGAAGTAGATATCGGTGCCGTCCTTGAAGACGACCGTCACCTGGCTGAGGCCATAACGCGACAGGGAGCGCGTGTATTCGAGCTTCGGCAGGCCGCCCATCGCCGTTTCCAGCGGAAAGGTGATGCGCTGCTCGACTTCGAGCGGCGAGTAGCCCGGCGCCAGCGAATTGACCTGCACCTGGACGTTGGTGATGTCCGGCACGGCGTCGATCGGCAGGCGCGTGAAGTTCCAGGCGCCGAGCGCACCAACCACGATGGCTGCGATGATCACCAGCCAGCGGTTATGAATCGAGAAGGCAAGGATACGGTCGATCATCGCCCTGCTCCCAGGCTCGCGGGCTCAGTATTCAGGGGCTCAGTGCTCATGAGACGCGCTGCCCTTGCCGATCTCGGCCTTGATCACGAAGCTGTTCTTTGCGGCGTAGGTGTCGCCCGCCATCAGGCCGAACTTGACCTCGATCCAGTCGGCGTCGCGCCCTCCCAGCTCGACTTCGCGAGCAGCGAACGTGTCGCCCTCGCGCACGAAGACCACGGTCTTGCCTTCGAGCGTCTGGATCGCACTCGACTTGATGGCGACGTCGACCGGCTTGGCGGAAAGCACGACACGGCCATCGACGAACATGCCCGGCCGCAGCCGGCCGTCGTTGGACACGACCGCTCGCGCGACCGACGACTGCGTATCGCTGGTACCTAGCGGCGAGACGTAGTCGATTTTGGACTCGATCGTCGAACCACCATCCTCGACGTCGATGGCGACGGGATCGCCTACCCGCACGCGCGAGAAGTCGCGGCGATAGACGGCGAAGTCGATCCACATGGTCGAGAGATCGGCGATGGTGAAGAGCGGTCGGGCTTCCGAGGCGAACTCGCCCAGCGTGCCATCGCGGTCGATGATCGTGCCGTCGATCGGAGCTTTCAGTTCGTAGGTCGTGAGGCTCTGGTTGCTTTCGACAGTGGCCAACACCTCGTCCTTCTTCACCTTGTCGCCCAGTCGCTTGCGCATGCTGCGCACGACGCCGGGGAAACGCGGCGTCACCTTCACCAGCGCCTCCTGGTTGGGCTGGATGATGCCGTTCAGCCGCAGGACCTCGCGCAGCTCGCGCGGACCCGCCTGGAGAAGCTCGATGCCGGCGGCCGCGACCTGCGCGTCGGTGAGCTTCACGCCATCCTCGTCGTGCCCGTGACCTTTCTCGTCCTGCCCATGGCCCTTCTCACCGTGGCCCTTGGCCGTGAGAGGTTTGGCGGCCTGGCCGAACTTCGCACCGAAGACATAGTAGGCCGACGCCCCTAGGGCCGCGACGCAAACCACAGCAACTAGAAGAACTCTCAGGGCCTTCATCATCGCGGCCTCCCCTGGTTTGCCGGGCTGCCGATCAACCCTTCGATGGTCGCGATTGATGTGTGGAAGCTCGCCAGTGCCTCGTGTTCCAGCAGCTCGGCATCGGCGACGGTGCGGTAGGCATCGAGAATTTCGAGCAGGGTGAAGCGGCCCTGGCCGTAGCCTTCCTCGATCGTCTTCAGCGAGGCGCGCGCCGCCGGAAGGATGGTCTTCCGCAGCAGGTCGAGCTGCTGCAGCGTGCCGTTGGCGGTGTCGTGCGCCTTGCCGATGATCGCGATCAGCAAGAGGCGGTTGACGGCGCGTTCGGCGCCGGTCTTCTGCACCGATTCCTGGGCTTCGCGAATGGCGCCTCGATTGCGGTCGATCACGTTGATCGGGATCGAGACACCGAAGCGGACGCCATTGTCGTTGGTCTCGGTGTAATGCCGCCACGCCACGCTGGCCGTGATGTCGGGCAGCGGCTTCAGGCGCGCCGACAGTAATTCGCCATCACGCTGGGCACGAACCGCCGACCATCGCATGAGCTGCGGATTGTCCTCGATGGCCTTGATGAGGCTGTCGAGGGATGCGGGCTTGACGAGGCGACCATAGTCGCCGGCGACGGTGGCAAAAGTCGGCTGGTCCAGGCTCATGAGGGCGGCGAGGTCGCGCCGCGCTACGGCCAGCGCGGTTCGCGCACGCTCGCGCTCGAACCGCACGAGGCCGACGGCCGCCTGTGTGCGCGAGACTTCGGAAGGCGAGGAGGCGCCCGCCTCGACCCGCCGCTGCATCAGCGGCACCAGTTTCTCCAGGGCGCCGGCCTGCCGTTCGAGGAGCTGGATACGGCGCTGCACCGACAAGGCCTCCACGAAGGCAATCGTCGTCTCCGAAAGGAGTTCGAGACGCGCCGCTTCGCGCTCCCAGCGGGCGGCATCGTAATCGCCCAGCGCCGCCTGGACGCGTGCGCCACGCTTGCCCCCAAGCTCTATGAGCTGGCTCAGCATCAGGGTCATCTCGGGCGTGCCGGTGAAACTGCTCTGGCCCTGGCCGAAATTGTCGACCTCCACGCCGACCGTGGGATTCGGCAGGGCATTGGCCTGCTCGCGCCGCCCATCGGCCATGCCGATATTGCGGTCGGCAACGGCGATGCGTGGATTGGCGTTGGCGGCGCGTTGCAGGGCTTGCTGCAGGGTCAGCGGACCAGTGGTCTTTTGGCCCTGCCCTCGATTTTGACCCAACGCAGGCCACGACCATGCGACGGCGCACGCCGCGAGAAGCGCCCAGACGGCACGAATTGTCATCGACGAAACCCAAAGACCAGTGTTCGGCGCGCCGCCTGCTCGGCAGGCGACAAGGAAAAAGAACGACTAGGTCAGGGTTCGAGGGGGTGGAGAGTCCGCGTGGGGAGAGAAAGGCAGAATGCCGGCCATGACGGGCACCGGCACGACATGCGGCGCGTGCAGCGGCATGCTCGGTGCTGTCATCGCCAGCAGCGGGACGACAGAGCAGAAATGACACTTCTCGACGGTCATGCCGACATCGCCGGCTGAACCATCATCGCTCGCAACGTCGAGAACGACCGCGACGGGCCCGATCTCGCGGGCCGAGGCGACACCGCAAACATGGAACACAGTAACCAGCGCCACCATCAAAGCGCAGACAAGCCGCAGCAAGGCTGCGGGCTGCGTCACGAGGGCGAACGAGGAGACGCTATTGGTCACGGCGCGGAGTGAACGCGAGGAGCAGCGCGTCGTCAACACGACAGGAGACCTGAATTGTCGCACGTCCGATGGCGCGGTCCGGATACTCATACATTTGAATATCTGTTCAACTATTGTCGGACTGCTGTCAACCCTCCGGCGCGATCGACATCTCGAATCGCTTCGTCGCCCCCGGTCCGATCGAAACCATGCCCGGCTTGTCCTTGAGCTCACCGTCGAACGAGTCGGGACTGGCATGGCCCTGCCAGGGTTCGATGCAGACATAGCCTGCGCCCGGCTTGGTCCAGATGCCGAGATGAGGCATGCCCGGAAAGCTCACGCGGAGAGAACGGTGGCCCGGCGCGCCGTAGACCAGGCTGCGGCTTTCCAGCCTGTCGAAGATCAGTGCATCTTCGCGAAACAACTCATCGTGCAAGGCGAGCCAGCGACCCTGGACGGGTGTTGGATGCAGGACGGGACTCAGCAGATTGTTGGCGAGCCGGCGCACCTGCGCGGGCTCGTCGCGCTCGAAGACGATTTCGTGCGCCTTGCGCGGCGCTCCTGACGGCAATGGCCAGCGCAAGGCCGGATGGAAGCCGAACGAGGCCGGCATGGCCCTGTCGCCCCGGTTCGTCACCTCGGCCGTCACGTGCAGGGCGCCGCCTTCGATCCGGTAGATGATATCGAGGCGAAACTCGAACGGATACTGCCGGCGCGTCGGCTCACTGGCCTCAAGCCGCCAGATGCAATGCGCCTTCTCCGCCGTCACCAGCGTGAAGCGCGACGTGCGGGCAAAGCCGTGGCGCGGGATATCGAAGATCTGGCCGTCGACCTTGATCTTCTTGTCCTTCGTCTCGCCGACCAGCGGGAACAACAGGGGTGCCCGGCCCGCCCACACGGCGGGATCGCCGTTCCACAACAGGTCGGAGCCGTCACGGTCCTGCAGCCTTTGAAGCTCCGCACCTGCGGCGGCGATCTGCGCGCTGAGCGCGGAGTCAGATATCGAAACGAGGTCAGCCATGTCGCATTCTGGTCGGCCTGACGCGCGCCGTGAAGAGATGACGTGCCGCAGCGCAGTATCAGGCGGTACTGTCGCGATCTGACTGCCCGGCAAGAGCGTGCGCGACGCGGACCGCATCCTCGATGTGCGGCATGTAGCGGACATGCGGCCGACGGGCCCCCGCCCGCAACAGCGCGTGCCGCACGGCGGGCACAGCTCCCGTGACGAAGACGCGTACGCCGTGCCGGGCTGCCTTGCGGCCAATGCCGGCGATGACGGTGGCGGCCGTCGAATCCACGAACGGAACGGCCGAAACATCGATCACGAAGGCTTTGCGCTCGTCGGCAATACGGTCGAGCACGGCGCCGACGGTCGATGCCGTGCCGAAAAAGAAAGCGCCGGAGAGACGATAGACAACGACATGGCGGTCGGTCGCCAGTGCCGGGTCGTAAGGAGTGCGCGGATCCGCGGTGTCGGGCCGATCGCCCGGCACCAGCGGCACGCGCTCTTCCACGCCCGAGGCCGTCGACATGCGATAGATGAACAGCGCCGCGCCCAAGGCAAAGCCCACGACGATGCCTTCGGTCAGATCGCGGAACACGGTGAGAAGGAAGGTCGCCAGCAGCACCGTCGCATCGCCGCGCGAGGAACGCAGCAGAGTGGCGAACTCGTGCTTCTCGGCCATGTTCCACGCGACCATGGCCAGCACGCCGGCCAGAGCAGCGAGCGGTATATAGGCCGCCAGCGGTGCAGCCAGCAGCATGAAGCCGAGCAGGAAGGCCGAGTGCAGCATGCCGGCAACCGGGCTGCGCGCGCCGGCGCGGACGTTGGTGGCCGTGCGCGCGATGGTGCCTGTGGCACAGACGCCCCCGAACAGAGCGGCACCGATATTGGCGATGCCCTGGGCGACCAGTTCGCAGTTGGACCGATGGCGGCGGCCCGTCATGCCGTCGGCGACGACCGCCGAGAGCAGCGATTCGATGGCGCCCAGCAAGGCGAAGGCGACCGCATCGGGCAGGATGGCCTGGATCTTGGTCCAGGATATGTCGGGCAGACGCGGCGCCGGCAGCATGGAGGGAATGCCGCCGAAGCGGCTGCCGATCGTCTCGACCGGCAAGGCGAACAGCCCCGCCGCGACCGAGGCCACGGCAACGGCGATCAACATGCCGGGCCAGTGCGGACGCAGCCGCTTCAACCCCAGGATCAGGCCGATGACCCCGGCCGCAAGGGCAACGGCAGCCGGATTGATCGTATCGAGGGCCGGCGCCAGCGCTTCGAGCTTGGCGACGAACGGGCCAGGCTCCTTGCCGTCGAGCGTGAGGCCCAGGAGGTCCTTGAGCTGGCTCGCGAAGATGATGACCGCGATGCCCGAGGTGAAACCGACCGTGACCGGATAGGGGATGAACTTGATGAAGGTGCCGAGGCGCAGGGCCCCCGCCGCCGTCAGGAAGATCCCGGCCAGAAAGGTCGCCAGCAGCATGCCGTCGACGCCGTTCCGTTCGACGCAGGCGGCGACCAGAACGATGAATGCCCCCGCCGGCCCCCCGACCTGGAAGCGGCTGCCCCCTAGCGCCGAGATCAGAAAACCACCGACGATCGCCGTGAAAAGCCCACGTTCCGGTCCCGTGCCCGACGCGATGGCAATCGCCATGGAGAGCGGCAGCGCCACGATGGCGACGGTCAGTCCCGCGATGGCGTCGGCCCGAAACGCCGCGAGCCCGTAGCCTTCCCGCAGCACGGTGACCAGCTTGGGCGCAAACAGCGCTGAGGAGGGAACGTCGGCAGACATTTAACTAAAAATCTGTGTATTAACTGCTTCAGGGTAACGCCTGTGCGCGGTTGGGAGCAAGGACCAGTTTCCAGGTCTCACCCATGCACCCTCATGTTGTCTGACAACTTTGTCGCATCCGCGGGCAATCCCATGCATAGTCCGCGCAGGTCCCGGTCGCAGAACCATACAACAGGGCCCGTGGAGGAAGATATGAAGCGCAGACACCTGGTCGGCGGCCTTGCTGCCGCGACAATCGCCGCCCCCTTCATCCGGTCTGCAGGCGCACAGGCGCCACTGACCCTGAACGGTGCGGTGCAGTTCAACGACGATCACGCGTTCAACAAGACGCTGCTCAAGTTCGAGGAGCTGGTGAAGAAGTATTACGGCAAGCCGATCAACTTCACCTTGCACCGCAATTCTTCGCTGGGCCTCGAGAAGCAGTATTTCGAGTACATGGCGCAGGGCAAGGCGGTGGACTACGGCATCGTCTCGCCGGCCCACATGTCGACCTTCTCCAAGGCTGCGCCCTTCATCGACGCACCCTTCCTGTTCCGCGACCTCGCGCAATGGAACAAGGTGCTCGAAGCCGACCTGCTGAAGCCGGTGGCCGACGAGATCGCCCAGAAGGCCGACGTGATGCTGATCGGCTATGCCGGCGGCGGCGTGCGCAACATCTTCGTCAACAAGCCGGTCTCGAACCTGGCGGAGATCCGGGGCTTGAAGGTCCGCGTCCAGGGCGCGCCGATCTGGTCCAAGACCTTCGCCGCAGCAGGCATGTCGCCGACCGTCATCGCCTACAACGAGGTCTACAACGCCATCCAGAACAACGTGATCTCGGCCGGCGAGAACGAAGCGGCCGGTGTCGAGACCATGAAGTTCTACGAAGTAGCGCCCAATCTCGCGATGACCGAGCACGCCATCACGATCCGGCCGATCTGCTTCTCGTCCAAGACCTTCAAGACCCTGCCGAAGGATCTGCAGGACGCGATCATCAAGGCCGGCAAGGAAGCCGGCGCCTATGGCCGCCAGGTCGAAAGCTCGGAAGACGAGCAGAAGCTGGTCGCGCTCGAGAAGGCTGGCAAGCTGAAGCGCATCCCGTTCAAGGACCGCGCCGAAATGAAGAAGCTGGTCGATCCGGTGATGGCGGCCTACGCCAAGGAGATCGGCGCCGACGGCATCTTCAACAAAATCGTGGCGACCAATTGATGCGTAAGCGCAGCGGAGCAACGCCTCCGCTGCGCTCTTTCCCGGCGGCCTACCGGGCGCTTTTTCCTGAACGGATTTCCGATGCCCTCTCCTGAAGCTCAACCGCGCAGCCTCTGGCGCCGGTTCACGGCCGGCTATGCCCAGTTCCTGACCGGCCTCCTCGCCTTCTCCGTCGCCGTCATCGTCGTCCCCGTCACCTTGCAGATGGTGTCGCGCTACACCGATCTGATCCCGCCCTATATCTGGACAGAAGAGATGGCGCGCTTCCTGTTCATCTGGATGATCATGATCGGCGCCATGATCGGCGTACGTGAAGCCTCGCACTTCGAAGTCGACGTCTGGCCGAGGCTCTCGAGACGCAGCGAGGCTGCGGTGCGCATTGCCGCGCGGCTCGGCATCCTGGCGCTGGCGCTGGTCTTCGTGGTGGGCGGTATCGAGTTCACGCGCTTCGCCTGGCATCGCACCTCCGAGCTGGCAGAGCTGCCGCTCTGGATGATCCACATCGCCTGGCCGGTCGCCGGCATTACCTGGCTCATCTTCCTCGGCGAGCAGTTCTACGACGAAATGCGCATCCTGCTCGGCCGGAGCGTTCCGTGAGCAGCGCCCTGTTCTCGGCCGGCGAGGCCGCGTCAATCCTGTTCGGCGTCTTCTTTGTCTTGCTGATCTTGCGCGTGCCCGTGGCCTTCGCCCTTGGGCTCGCCTGCCTGCCACTCTTCTACCTGGAGCCTCGGCTCGGGACGATGATGCTCGCGCAGGAAACCTTCAACGCCTACAACTCCTTCATCCTGCTCGCCGTGCCGTTCTTCCTGTTGACGGCCAACCTGATGAGCGTCGGCGGCATCACCGACAGGCTGGTGGCGCTGTCGCGTTCCATCGTCGGAAGCTGGCCTGGGTCGCTGGCGCAGATCAACGTCGTGCTCTCGGTGTTCTTCGCCGGCATTTCAGGCTCCTCGACCGCAGATGCGGCGAGCCAAAGCAAGATCTTCATCGATGCGCAGACCAAGGAAGGCTACGACCTCTCCTTCTCGATCGCCATCACCGCCGTCTCGGCGGTGCTGGCCGTGGTCATTCCACCGTCGATCCTGATGAT
Organism: Reyranella massiliensis 521; assembly: GCF_000312425.1. Lineage (GTDB taxonomy): Bacteria > Pseudomonadota > Alphaproteobacteria > Reyranellales > Reyranellaceae > Reyranella > Reyranella massiliensis. The sequence continues at coordinate 4,864,243 of NZ_HE997181.1, forward strand.
TGTCTGGGGCGGTCTGATCTCGACATCGATCGGCGCGCTCTATCTTGCCGGCGTCGTTCCCGGCCTGCTGATCGCCGGCGCCCAGATGGCCACTGTGCACGTCTATGCCGTGAAGCGGGGCTATCCGACCTATCCGCGTTCGTCCATTCGGCAACTCTTCTGCGCAATCTGGGTGTCGATCCCGGCGCTGATGACTCCGGTCATCATCGTGGGTGGCATCCTGCTGGGCTGGTTCACGGCGACCGAATCGGCCTGCGTCGCCGTGCTGTACTCAGCGGTGCTGTCGATCGTCGTCTATCGCGAGATGGGGGCGAAAGAGCTCTACAAGGCGCTGGTCGACACCGGCAAGCTCGCCTCCGTGGCGCTGTTCTGTATCGGCACGGCCTCGGCCTTCGGCTGGCTGCTGGCTTACTACCGCATCCCGCAGGAGCTGTTGGCCAACGTCACGAGCTGGGGTCTGGGACCGATCGGCGTCGGCTTCTTCATCGCCTTCGTGTTCCTGGTCGTGGGCTGCTTCCTCGACGCCATCCCGGCCATCATCATTGTCGGCACGGTGCTGCAGCCTCTCGCCAAGTCGGTCGCAATGGACCCCGTCCACTTCGCGATCGTCTCGATCGTATCGCTGGCCTTCGGCCTGGTGACGCCCCCTTACGGACTCTGCCTCATGATCTCCTGCGCCGTTGCCGGCGTGCCGCTGCGCTTCGCGCTGAAGGATACGATCATCATGCTGGTGCCGATGATCGTGGTGCTGGCGGCAATGATCGTCTGGCCCGATATCGCCCTCTTCCTGCCCCGCCTGATCGCACCGGAGCTGATGAAGTAGTCGTCAGAACCCGCCCGCCAGCGAGCGTTCGCCCTGCTGGCGGCGGATGGCGTGGAAGCCATCGACCGTGCGGCCGATGATCTCGGCCACCGGCAGCACCTCGTGGATCAGGCCGACCGTCTGACCCGCGAGTGCCAGCGAAGCTTCCATGTCGCCGCCGAAATAGACGTCCTTCACATTGCCGAAGATCGCCCGATCGAACGAGCCGGCGCGGTCGATCTCCTTGGCACGCTCGGTTTTCAGGGCGCGCACGCACGGCGTCGACTTGCGGTTCAACATCACCGTGCCGGTATCGTCGGCGTCGACGATGGCCTGCTTGTAGTTGTGGTGCACCGGGCTCTCGGCCGCGCTCACGAACCGCGTCCCCATCTGGATGCCTTCGGCGCCCAACGCAAAGGCCGCCGCCATGCCGCGGCCGTCGCAGATGCCGCCGGCGGCGATCATCGGCACGTCGGTCTTCTCCCGCACCGCCTGCAGCAGAACCAAGGTCGAGACGTCGTCGGGATTCTTGAAACCGCCGCCCTCGCCGCCTTCGACGATCAGCCCGTCGACGCCCGCTTCGACGGCCTTCAGGGCCGAGGAGAGATTGGGCACCACGTGATAGACGGTGAGGCCGGCGGCCTTCAGTGTCGGCAGCAGCTTGGCGGGCGAGCCGGCCGAGGTGCTGACGAACTTCACGCCCGACCTGGCCACGAGATCGACGATCCGCGGCTCGCGGATAAAGAGCAGCGGCAGGTTCACACCGAACGGCTTGTCGGTGAGCTGCTTCATCTTCTCGATCTCGGCGAGGCAGGCATCGACCTCGCCGCTGGAGGTCTCGATGATGCCGAGACCGCCGGCATTGGAGACCGCCGACGCGAGTTGACTGCGCGCGATCCAGCCCATCGGCGCCTGCACGATGGGATACTTGACGCCGGTATGGGCAAGCACTCGGTTCATCTGCTTCCTTCCTGTTGTCTCATGGCATGTGGCGCGCGCGTTCCCACGCGGCGGCAAAATTGGGCGGTGTGTCGGAGCGACAGGGCAACGCCTTCTTCGGGTCGGGATCCTCGATGAAGCTGTCTCGCAGGCGCGCGGCGCACGGATCCTGCACGACCACGCCATGGCCCTGGGCACGGAACACGACGTTGCGCGCTGCCGAGAGCGTCCGCGCTGCCTCGCGCGCCCAAAGGGGCGGCGTCAGCCAGTCGAAGGTGCCGCTCAGCAGCAAGGTCGGCACGGCGGACTTCACCGGCTGACGATCGGCTGCCGGCGCGGCCGCGACCCGCCACGCCGGGCAGAAGGTCGGCGACTTGCTGGCCTTGGCGTTCAGGCCGTAGACCCCGTTCTCTTCGATCGCATTGCGGCGCGCCGCACGATCGACCATCGGCCAGGTCTCCCGACATTCGATACTGTTGTAGAGCCCGTCGAACTGCTGAGCGTTCTGCTCGAGCAGCCCGCCATCGTTGCTCTCGAGATCCTCGGCAAAGAGGCGCACCAGACGGAGATCGCCCCGCTTCACGGCCCCCATTGTTTCGGGGATGGAGGCGGCCTCGCCTTCACGCATCATATTCAGCAGCACCGACAGGAGCTTGGTGCCGTCGAGCTTCACGGATTGCGACCCGTCCTCCAAGGCGAGAGTGAGGTCTATGGGCTCGCGATCGGCGGCCTCGATCACGCCCTCGACCGTGGCGCGTAAATCGGGATGCCGCTCGCGGCAGGGCGCATCGGCAGCACAATCGGCATAGAGCTGCTCGAAGGCGCGGCGGACGATCGCGGGCTCGTTCTGCTCGCCGTTGATCTGAGGCGGATAGACACCGTCGAGCACGGCGGCCCGCACCAGGCCGGGATGCCGGCGCATCACTTCGAGGCCCCAGCGCGTGCCGTAGGATACGCCGTAGATGTTGATGCGGCTGAGGCCCATCGCCGTGGCCAGATCGGCCACGTCGTCGGCCAGCACCGGCGTGTTGTACATGCTGAGGTCGATCTTGCGGCGGTCGATATTGGCCCGGCAGCGCGCCAGTATTTCCCTCTCCTGCTGTTCGGTGACGGCGCGGCGGCGCGCCTTGGCCGGTTCGGTCATGCGGTTGTCGAAGCAGTCGAGATTGGGCGTCGACCCACCCGCGCCGCGCTGACTCAGGATGATCACGTCGCGCTTGCGGCGGATCACGGCGGTCTCGTTCCACCAGTCGCCTTCGGCCAGCGCGTCGGCGCCGGGGGTCGAGGCCACCAGCGGCGCATCGCCTGGGCCGCCCGAGAGATAGACCAGCGGCTCCGCGCCGGCCGTGCGCTTGGCCTTGAGGACGGCGACCTTCAACTTGACCTCGCGGCCCTGCGGCTGGTCGCGATTCTCAGGGACGATCAGCACGAAGCATTGGACCCTGTCGCCGCGCGGCGGCTTGAACGTGCAGCGTTCGCGCTCCAGGCGTGGTGCCGCGACGGCACTCTCTGCCAAAACGAGCAGAAATGCTGCCAGTCCGCACAGGAACCACACTCGCGCCATGGCTATGTTCTGCCACATCGTAGCTTGTGACGGCATGAAGTAATTCTATGGAAGGGATGCCGGCGAACGTCTTGCCAGCCCGACCGCCCCGTCTCACTTTGCCGGCCATGACCTCCCGCTCCTATTGGACCGCCGTCTGGTGCGGCTTCCTCGTCCTCACCATCGGGCTCGGCGTCCGCCAGAGCTTCGGCATCTTCCTCAAGCCCGTCTCGGCCGAACTGAATGTCGGCCGCGAACTCTTCTCCTTCGGCACTGCGTTTTCCATGCTGCTGATGGGAGCGGTGGCACCCTTCGCCGGCCGGCTCTGCGACCGCTTCGGGTCGGCGCCGACAATCGCCGGCGGCGGCGTCCTCTATGTGGCGGGCATGGTGGTAACGGCGGTCATGCATGACGGGTTCATGCTGATCCTCGGCAATATCCTGGTCGGCGTCGGCCTCTCGGCGGCGAGCTTCGGGCCGGTGCTGGGCGTGATCCTGCGCGTGGCGCCGCCGGCCAAGGCGGCGCTCGCGGTGGGCATCTGCTCCGCCGGCGGCTCGTTCGGCCAGTTTTTCATCGTGCCGCTCGCAGCCGTGCTGCAGAACTATTTCGGCGACTGGCGCCCCACCATGTGGGCGCTGACCGGCATCGCCGTGCTGATGATCCTGCTGGCCGCCGGCCTGAACGACAGCAAGGAGATCGCAGCCAGCAAGAAGGCCGGCGGCGGCAACCAGACCGCGGGCGCGGCGCTCTCAGAGGCCTTCGCGCAGAAGAGCTACATCCTGCTGGTGATCGGCTACTTCGTCTGCGGCTTCCACGTCGCCTTCGTGGGCGGCCATCTGCCGGCCTACATCTCCGACAAGGGGATCGGGCTGTCGCTGTTCGGCATGAAGCTCTCGCCGGCGGAGCTGGGCGGCTGGGCGATCGGCATGGTTGGCCTGTTCAATATCGCCGGCGCCATCATCTGGAGCTCGATGGGCGCCAAGTACAAGCGCAAGAACCTGTTGTCGCTGCTCTACCTGCTGCGTTCGCTGGTCTTCCTGGGTTTCGTGCTGGCACCGCTGTCGGCGGCATCGGTGCTGACCTTCGCCGCGGCGCTGGGCTTCCTGTGGCTGGGCACCGTACCGCTCACCACGTCGCTGGTCGGCTACATTTTCGGGCCGGTGCATCTCACCATGCTGAACGGCATCGTCTTCTTCGGCCATCAGGTCGGCAGCTTCTTCGGCGGCTGGGGCGGCGGCCGCATCTTCGACCTGCAGGGCAACTACGACCTGATGTGGTGGATCTCGATTGCGCTCGGCCTGGTTTCGGCCGCCCTGCACTATCCGATCGTCGAGGAACGGCTGACGCGGCCTGCCCAGCCCGCACTGCAGCCGGCATGAGCATGAGCTGGCAAGCCCTGCTGCTCTGGGTTTCTGCCAGCCTCGTCGTGGCCGCGACCGCCGTCTCGTTCGTCCTGTGGGGGATGAACGGGCCGGCCTATCTGGTCGACCTGATCGCGGCCTATTGCCTGTAGCTCAGAGAACGAACTTCGAGAGGTCGGCGTTCTTGGCAAGCGAGCTGACCCGCTCGCGGACATAGGCGGCGTCGATCTCGACCTTCTCGCCGGGCTTGTCCGAGGCGGTGAAGCTGATCTCTTCGAGGAGCTTCTCCATCACGGTATGCAGCCGGCGCGCGCCGATATTCTCGACCGTCTCGTTGATCTCGGCCGATAGGCGCGCCAGCTCGTCGATGGCGTCGGACTTGAATTCGAGATCGACCTTCTCGGTGCCGAGCAGCGCCTTGTATTGCTTCACCAGGCTCGCCTCCGGCTCGGTCAGGATGCGGCGGAAATCCTCCTGGTTGAGCGAGGCCAGGCTGACGCGGATCGGCAGGCGGCCCTGCAGCTCCGGCAGCATGTCCGAGGGCTTGGCGAGGTGGAAGGCGCCGGAGCAGATGAACAGCACATGGTCGGTCTTCAGCGGCCCGTGCTTGGTGTTCACCGTCGTACCTTCGATCAGGGGCAGCAGGTCGCGCTGCACGCCTTCGCGGCTCACGTCGCCGCCGCCGCGGAATTCGCTGCGCGCGGTGATCTTGTCGATCTCGTCGATGAAGACGATGCCGTTCTGCTCGACCAGATCGCGCGCTTCGCGCACCACACGCTCCTGATCGAGGAGCTTGTCGCTCTCCTCGCGCATCAGCGTCTCGTGGCTTTCGGCCACGGTCATCTTGCGCTTCTTAGTGCGGCCGCCGAACGCCTTGCCCAGCATGTCGCCGATATTGATCATGCCGACCGACGCGCCCGGCTGGCCGGGCACCTCGAACTGCATGGGCGAACCGGAATCGGCCACCTCGACTTCGATCTCGCGATCGTTGAGTTCGCCGTCGCGCAACTTGTGGCGGAAGCGCTGCCGCGTCTCCTCGCTGGCATTGGGGCCGCACAGCGCATCGATGACGCGATCCTCAGCCGCCAATTCGGCCTTGGCGCGCACGTCCTTGCGCAAACGCTCCTTCGCCATCTCGAGGGCCACTTCCATCAGGTCGCGCGCGATCTGCTCGACGTCGCGGCCGACATAGCCGACCTCGGTGAACTTGGTGGCTTCGACCTTGAGGAACGGCGCATTGGCGAGCTTGGCGAGGCGCCGCGCGATCTCGGTCTTGCCGCAGCCGGTCGGCCCGATCATCAGAATGTTCTTGGGCAGCACTTCCTCGCGCAGCCCTTCGGGAAGCTGCAGGCGACGCCAACGGTTGCGCAGCGCGATGGCGACCGCGCGCTTGGCGTCCTGCTGGCCGACGATGTGCTTGTCGAGTTCGGAGACGATCTCGCGGGGGGAAAAGTCGTTGCTCATGATTTACTAGAGCTTCTCGATGACGAGGTTGTGGTTGGTGTAGACGCAGATATCGGCGGCGATCTTCATCGACTTGCGGGCGATCGCCTCGGCGTCCATGCCGTCGACGTCGATCAGGGCGCGCGCGGCGGAGAGTGCGTAGTTGCCGCCCGAGCCGATGGCGATGATGCCACCCTCCGGCTCCAGCACGTCACCCGTGCCCGACAGCAGCAGCGACACGTCCTTGTCGGCCACGGCCATCATCGCTTCGAGGCGGCGCAGGTAACGGTCGGTGCGCCAGTCCTTGGCGAGTTCGATGCAGGCGCGCAGGAGCTGGCCAGGATGGCGCTCCAGCTTGGTTTCCAGCCGCTCGAACAGGGTGAAGGCGTCTGCGGTAGCGCCGGCGAAGCCCGCCACGATCTGGCCATTGCCGATACGGCGGACCTTGCGGGCATTGCCCTTGACGATGGTCTGGCCCATCGACACCTGGCCATCGCCCGCCATGACGACCTGGTCGCCCTTGCGCACCGAAAGGATAGTCGTGGCATGCCAGCCCGGACCGGCGGAACTGTCTGATTGTGCGGAAGACATGCGCCCTAAATAGGGATTTGGGGGCACAAATCAATCGCGCATCTATGCCCGCAGAGGCCGTGCTAACGTCGGGTCATGAGCGACTCAGTCATCGTCATTGGCGCCGGCATCGTCGGCACCGCCACCGCCCGCGCCCTGCAACGCGCCGGCCACAGCGTCACCCTTCTGGACAGCGCCGAGCCCGGCAAGGCGACGTCCTTCGGCAATGCGGGCTTCCTGTCGCTCGACAGCCTTATTCCGCTGGCCAGACCTGCGACCCTGAAGAAGGTGCCGCAGATGCTGATGGATCGTGACGGCCCCCTCACTTTGCATCGGCCGAGCATTCCGTCCTTGCTGCCCTGGATGGCGCGTTTCGCCTTGGCGGCGATGAGCCCGGCAGAGGTCGACAAGGGCAAGGCCGCCTTCAAGCCGCTGATGCTGGAGGCCGATCTCGCCTGGAAGGCGGAGATCCAGGCTTCGGGCCTCGGCGAGCTTTTCCAGACCAAGGGCGCGCTCTACGTCTACGAAAGCGAAGCCTCGTTCCAGGGCACGGACGAGATGCGCGGTCTGCAGGCCGGCAAGGGCACCGAATTCGAGATCGTCGACGGCAATCGCGCGCGCGAGCTGGCGCCGGGCCTCAGTCCGCACATCGTGCGCGGTATCTATTATCCGCGCGGCAGTCATACGGTGAATCCCTACCAGGTCGTGGCGACCCTGGCGGAACGCTTCACGGCCGAAGGCGGCACTGTCGTGCGCGGTCGCGTCCGCGGCTTTCGCCGCGACGGCAACCGCGTGACGGCCGTCCAGCTCACCGATTCCGAACTACCCGCCAAGGCCGTCATGATCTCGGCCGGCCGCGCCTCCGGCGAACTGACACGGCTCCTGGGCTTTAATGCGCCGCTGGTGGCCGAGCGCGGCTATCACGTGATGCTGGCGCCCGACAATGTGCGCTTCGATCTGCCGGTCAGCCCGCCCGACCGCGGCCTCTTCTTCACGCCCATGGCCGAGGGCCTGCGTCTCGCAGGCACGGTCGAGCTGGCGGCGCCGCATCAGCCGCCCTCCTGGCATCGCGCCGATCTGCTGGTCAAACATCTCAAGGCGATCTTCCCGGGCGTCGGCGGCGAGGAGCGCAGCCGCTGGATCGGCGAGCGCCCGACGCTGCCCGACTATCGCCCCGCCATCGGCCGCGCGCCGCGGCTGGCCAACGTCTATTGCGGCTATGGCCATCAGCATCTCGGCCTGACGCTGGCGACCGTGACAGGCCGCCTGATCGCTCGTCAGATGGAAGGCGAGGAATTGCCCGAGGCGCTCAAGGCCTGCGATCCGGGGCGCTTTGGATGACGGCGCGCACGCTGACCGGGAAATGCTTCTGCGGCGCCGTGCAATATGCGGTGGCGGATGCCTTCACCTACGCGCTGAACTGCCACTGCTCCAACTGTCGGCGCACCACGGGCTCGGCTTTCAAGCCTTTCGCCGGCATCACGCGCATCCAGTTCGCGGTTACTTCAGGCCGCGACAACCTCCTGATCCACGGCGAGGAAAAGACCCACGACGCCCACTGCAGCGTCTGCGGCTCGCTCCTCTATTCGGTGGTTCGCGACGGCGTATACGTCCATGTCGCCATGGGTACGCTCGTCGACACGCCAACTATCCGGCCGACCGCGCACATCTTCGTCGGCTCCAAGGCGCCGTGGTTCGCTATCACCGACGACCTGCCGCAGTATCGGGAACACGTCACCGACTAGTTGCCGTACTGGAGCAAGGTCTCGCCGTTCTTCTTGAGCCAGGTCTGCGGCCCTTCGATCGGGACATCGCATAGCGTACGTGCCAAGGCCCAGAAACGCGAGCTGTGGTTCAGATGCACGAGATGGGCAACCTCGTGCGCCGCCAAATAGTCGAGCACTTCCGGCGGCGCGAAGACCAGCCGCCAGGAGAAGGACATCGCGGCATTCGGCCCGCAGCTCCCCCAGCGTGAACGGCTGTCGCGCAGGGTGATGCGCTTCACCGGCCGCTCGACCTGGGCCGCCTTGGCATGGACCAGCGGCACCAGCCGCGCCTTGAGTTCGACCGTCAGCCAGTCGCGCACGCGGCGCGGCAGATGCTCCGGCTGGCCCGCCACATGGATCTCTGCGCCTTCCCGCCAGACGGTGCCGCGCTGGCCGGCGCGGTGGCGGATCACGTGCGGCACGCCGAACAGCGGCACTTCGGCGCCGTCGCAGAACGGCCGCCGCTCGGGCAGGCGATCGAGCCTTGCGGCGATCCAGCCCGCCTGTGCCTCGGCGAAATTCACCGCTGTGCCGCGGGCCATGCGTAGCGGCGCCGTCAGGACGATGCGTCGGTTGGCGGGATCGACACGCAGCGACGCGCGGCGCGCCCGAGCGTTGCGCACGAAGGTCACGGGCAGCGTATCTCCGGCATGAGCAATGGTCAGTTGCTCGGGCTCGGGCAGCGTTTTAGGCAGGAGGCGGCTGAACCAGGACGACATCGAAGGGGAGAATGGAATGAGCGAACAACAGGCGCACAAAACACTGAGCGACGCCGGACGCAAGGTACTGGCCGAGGTGCTGGGCGAATCCTATCTCGCGCGGCGCGATGCGACCAACAACGATTTCTGGGGCCCGGTTCGCGCCTTCTCCGAAGAGTTCGCCTACGCCTCGCTCTGGACCCGCGACGGCCTCGACAGGAAGCAGCGCAGCATGATCACCGTGGCGATGCTTTGCGCCCTCAACCGTCCGCACGAACTCAAGATCCATCTCGTCGGCGCCTTGAACAACGGCTGCAGCAAGACCGAGCTGCGCGAGATCTTCACCCACGCCATCGCCTATTGCGGGTTCCCCGCGGCCATCGACGCGCTGCGGGTCGCCGAGGACGTGCTGAAGGAACAGGGGAAATTCTGACATGAGCCTCGACCTTGCCCGCATCCGTGCCGAGACGCCGGGCTGCGCCCGTGTCCTGCACCTCAATGCCGCCGGTTCGTCGCTGCCCAGCCGGCGCACGCTCGAGGCGACGCTCGACCACCTGAAACTCGAAGCCGAGATCGGCGGTTACGAAGCGGCAGACCAGGCGCGGGATACGCTGGACGGCTTTTATCCATCCGTGGCACGTCTCATCGGCGCCGAGGAAAGCGAGATCGGCTTCGTCGAGAACGCGACGCGCGCCTGGGACCTCGCCTTCTATTCGCTCGACTTCAAGCCGGGCGACCGCATCCTGACCTGCGTCAGCGAGTATTCCTCGAACTACATCTCCTACCTGCAGGTGGCGAAGAAGACCGGCGCCGAGATCGTCGTCGTGCCCGACGACAAGCACGGCCAGATCGACCTCGCTGCGCTGGAGCGCGCCATCGACAAGCGAGCCAAGCTCGTTTCCATCTCGCATATCCCGACACAGGGCGGGCTCGTGCAGCCCGCCGAAGCGGTCGGCAAAATCGTGAACGATGCCGGCGTGCTCTACCTTCTGGATGCCTGCCAGTCGGTCGGCATGATGCCCATCGACGTCAAGAAGATCGGTTGTGACTTCCTTTCCGCCACCGGCCGCAAGTACATGCGCGGACCACGCGGCACCGGCTTCCTTTACGCCCGCACGCGCAGCACCTCTCGGATCGAACCGATCTTCCTCGACAACCACGCCGCGCGCTGGACTGGCGATCAGGAGTACACCGTGCTTGGCGATGCCAAGCGCTTCGAGAACTGGGAGCGCTATTTCGCTGGCGTCATCGGCCTCAAGGTCGCCGCCGACCAGGCCAACGAACTCGGCATGGAGGCCGTGTGGGTCCGCCTGCGCCAGTTGGCCGACGGCTTGCGCGCGCGCCTGGCGAAGCTGGGCGGCGTGACGCTGACGGACCTGGGCATGGTGAAGGGCGCCATCGTGACCTTCGCGGTCAAGGACGCCGATCATGCGGCGCTCAAGATGGCGCTGCGCGAACAGGGCATCAACGTGTCGGTCTCCACGCAATTTTCCTCGCGCCTCGATCTCCAGGGACGCGGCCTGCGCGACGTCATGCGGGCCTCGGTGCATGTCTACAATACGGAAGACGAGCTTGACCGGTTCGCCGCCGCGCTCGACTCTTTGATCCGTCGCTAGCGTGGCATGGGGTTTGCTGCGCCGGTGGCGATTCTGGGGAGAGGGACTAAAATGACTGTTCGTCGTTCATGGACGCTGGCGGCGGCAGCCGCCATGGCGTTGTCGATTGCCGTGCCGTTCGGCGCTGCCGGCCAGACGCAATCGACCCTGCGGGTGGTGCCCGAAACCCTCAGCCGCGTGCTCGACCCGCACTTCACGACGTCGTTCACCACGCGCGACCTCGGCTACCTGATCTACGACACGCTGTTCGCGATGAACGACAAGTTCGAGCCGCAGCCGCAGATGGTCGACCGCTATACGGTCAGCCCCGACAAGCTCACCTACACGTTCGTGCTGCGGCCCGGGCTCAAATGGCACGACGGCCAGCCTGTGACGGCGGCGGATTGCGTGGCCTCTATCCGGCGCTGGGCATCGCGCGACAGCATGGGCCAGACCATGGCGAAGTTCATGACATCGCTGGAAGCCACGGATGCCGGCACGATCAAGATGGTGCTGCGCGAGCCCTACGGTCTGGTGTTGGACAGTCTTGGCAAGATCGGTGCGCCGGTGCCTTTCATGATGCCGGAGCGTATCGCCAAGACGCCGGGCAGCGAGCAGGTGAAGGAGATCGTCGGCTCCGGCCCCTACAGGTTCCGCGCCGACCAGCATGAGCCGGGCGTGAAGATCGTCCTGGAGAAGTTCACCGACTACAAGCCGCGCAGCGAGTCGCCCAGCTGGGCCTCCGGCGGCAAGATCGCCAAGATGGACAAGGTCGAAATGCTGGGTTTGCCGGACGCGCAGACCCAGGTGAGCGCCCTCATCAACGGCGAGGTCGACTATCTCGAGCGCGTGCCGGCCGACCTGCTGCCGCTGTTCACCGCCAAGGCGGGGGCCAAGGCAGAAGTGGTGAGCAAGTATGGCTTCCAGGCCATCATGCGGATGAACCACCTGCAGCCGCCGTTCGACAACGTGAAGGTGCGGCAGGCCATCGCCAAGGCGATCGACCGGACCATGTATGCCGCCGTGGTGGCGGGCGATCCGCAGTTCGCCACGGATTGCGCGGCAATCTTCGGCTGCGGCATGCCCTACGAAAGCAAGGACGGCATTCCGGCGCGCGACGTGGCTGGCGCCAAGGCGCTCCTCAAGGAAGCCAATGTCGACATGTCCAAGCCGCTGGTGATGCTGCACGTCGCCAACGCGCCGGGTATCGCCGCACTGGGCAACGTGACACGTCAGGTGCTGGTCGATCTCGGCTTCAAGGTCGACATGGTCTCGATGGATTTCCAGACGTTCGCCACGCGCCGGCTCAACACCGGCCCGGTGGCGCAGGGCGGCTGGAACCTCGCGCACACCACCAACTCGGTGCCCGACCAGGGCAATCCGCTCAGCAATCCCTTCCTGGTGGCGTCCGGCCCCCCGGCCGCCGCCTGGGGTTGGCCGACCGATCCTAAGACCGACGAGCTGCGCCTGAAGTTCGCGACGGCGGCCGACGAAGCCTCGCGCAAGGCCATCGCTACGGAGATCCAGGTCCGCGCCTACGAACAGGTGCTCTATCTGCCGCTGTCGCAGTTCACGACGCCGTCGGCCTGGCGCGACAACCTCGACGGCGTGCTGAAGTCGCCGGTGATGCTGCTCTACAACATCGAGAAGAAGTAAGGATTCCTGCCATGGCGAAAGCCGTTGCCGACGACTATCTGCGGCGCATTCCCAAGGCCGAGCTGCACTGCCATCTGGCCGGCACGCTGCGCGCCACCACGGTAGCCGAGCTGGCGAAGCGGTATGGCATGGCCCTGCCGCGGCCGGCGGAAACACTCTACCAATGGCCCGACTTCGACGGGTTCCTGGAAATCCTGCGCATCGCGGCCGCGGTCTTGCGCACGCCGGCCGATTTCACGCGGGCGGTCTATGAATACATCGAGGATGCCGTGCGCGACGGCAACCTCAAGCACGTCGAGTTCTTCTTCAACCCGGACTACTTCTACCCCAACGGCATCGACTATCCCTCCCAGGTCGCAGGCATGGTGGAAGGCCTCCGTCAGGCCAAGGAGCGCTTCGGCGTCAGCGGCCTGCTCATCTGCTGCATCGACCGCTCGCTCAACAACGGCGCCCAGGCGGTCGAGATCGTCGAGACGGCGCTCGCGCACCCCCACGAGCTCGTGGTGGGCATCGGGCTCGACGGCAACGAAAGCGTCGGCCCTCCCGCCCTCTATGCCGAGGCCTATGCGCTCGCCAGGAAGGGCGGCCTGAAATGCACGGCGCACTGCTGCGAAGACTATCTGACGCCGCTGCAGGCACCGCCCACCAACTACCTGATCTGCCGCGACGTGTTGAAGTGCGACCGTATCGATCACGGCTACAACATGCTGGCGTCGGACTTCGTGATGAGCGAGGCGCGCAAGGACGGGCTCTACTTCACGCCCTGCGCCTGGACCAGCCTGCTGCACAATCGCCCGCATCGACCGCAGCGCATCCGGCGCATGGCCGAGGCCGGCCTTAACGTCACGATCAACACCGATGACCCGGCGATGTTCGGAACCAATCTCGGCCATGGCTTCACGACGCTGTTCGAGTCGGTCGGCTGGGGACCGGAGATGGCGCGCAGGTTCAGCCTGAACTCGGTCGAAGGCTCGTGGCTCGACGAAAGCAGCAAGGCCACGCTGCGCATGGCCTTCCGCAAGGAGATCGCCGCCCTCGACAGGGAGTTCGGCTACGAGACGGCCGCGCCGCCCGTCTAACCGGAGCGAGCGCGGCGGCTATTCCGCCGCGACACCGAGGCCGATGGGGCAGGAAACGCCGGTGCCGCCGAGACCGCAGTAGCCGCCCGGATTCTTGGCGAGATACTGCTGGTGATAATCCTCGGCATAGTAGAAGGCCGGCGCATCGAGGATCTCGGTCGTAATGGCGCCGTAGCCCTTCTTGGCCAGCTCCTTCTGGAACAGCGCGCGTGAGGCCTCGGCCTGGGCTTTCTGCTCGGGCGAATAGGTATAAATGCCCGAACGGTACTGCGTGCCGACATCGTTGCCCTGACGCATGCCCTGGGTCGGGTCGTGGCTCTCCCAGAAGACGCGCAGCAGCGCGTCGTAGGAGGTCTTGGTCGGATCGAACCAGACCATCACCACCTCGTTGTGGCCGGTATAACCCGAGCAGACTTCCTCGTAGGTCGGATTGGGCGTCAGACCCGCGGCGTAACCGACGGCCGTGGCGTAGACGCCCGGCGCCTCCCAGAATTTCCGCTCTGCCCCCCAGAAGCAGCCCAAGCCGAACATCGCCTGCTGGAGGCCGGCGGGGAACGGCGGCTGGATGCGGTTGCCGTTGACATAGTGTGCAGCCGGCACCTCGAACGGACGCGAAGCGCGACCCGGCAGCGCCCGGTCGGACGTCGGCATTTCGGTTTTCTTGCGCAGAATCTGCCACATGGCGCGGCTCCTCTTGCTGTCAGCCACTCAATTTGCCTGCCGTCAATATGGCCATACAATGCCGCCGAATCGAGTGGGAGAGACCGCAAATGCCTGTGTTTTTCGTCTGCGCCGGTCTGCTCGGCCTCCTGGCGGCGGTCCTCACAGCGAATGTCGGCCTGATGCGCGGCCGCAAGAAGATCTACCTCGGCGATGGCGGCGACAAGGAGCTGGAGACGGCCATCCGTGCCCACGGCAACCTGATCGAGTTCGTGCCGTTGACCCTGCTCGTCATTTATATGGCCAGCGACTTCTACGGTTTCCGGACTGTGGCCATCCTCTCGGTCGTCCTGCTGGCAGCGCGCGTGCTGCATGCCGGCGGCATGCTGGGTTTCATCCCGTATGGCCGCTTCGTGGGGGCGATGGGGACCACCGCGACGCTCGTAGTCGCGTCGGTTCTGCTCGTTCTGGCGGGGCTCGGCTTGAAGCAATACTGAGCCGCTAAAGGCGACGCGGCGCGACGGCAGCGACAATACCCACCATGCTCAACACGATCTGGCGCATCGCCTACGAGGCGGGCGAAGGTTACTTCGCCAACCGGCTCTCGACTTCGGCTGCGGCGATGGCGTTCTACACCATGTTCGCCCTGGGTCCGATCATGATCTTCGTCATCGCCATCGCCGAGCCGATCGTCGGCCGGCTGATGGCGCAGGAGGCGATCTTCAACGCACTGAGTACGGTTGTCGCGCCCGATCAACTCCAGAGCATCCGCCGCTTCGCGTCGGAGAACCTGTTCAAGGGCGGCGGCATCGCCGCCATCGTCGGCGCCGTGGTGCTGCTCTACACGGGCACGCGCGTCTTCGTGGAGCTGGATGACGGCATCGACGCCATCTGGCGCGACACCAAAACCAGGGCATTGCATCCGGTGCTGGCCAGCCTGAAGTCGCGTCTGCTGGCGTTGGCGCTGATGGTCCTCCTGGGGGTACTGTTGATCGTCGTCATCCTGGCCAGTGTCCTGATGTCAGCCTATGCCGGCGCCCTCGAACGCTTTCCGATCCTGGGGGAATGGATCGGCCCCGCTTTCTCGACCTCGGTGCATTACGGCCTGCTCGCCGGTTTCTTCACCCTGATCTACAAGTGGCTGCCAACCGGCAATATCCCGTGGCGATACGCACTGATCGGCGGTGCCGTGAACGCCTTGCTGTTTGCCGCCGGCAACCGCGCCTTGGTCTATTATTTCGAGGTGACGCAGCTCACCTCGGCCTTCGGCGCCACCGCAGGCTTTGCCGCGATCATGGTCTGGATGTACTGGACCTCGCTCACCATCCTGATCGGTGCCCAGGTCGGACGCGCGACGCGCGATGTCCTGATCGACAACCGCGCCCGCGAAATGGTCGAGGGGGATCTTTAGCGTCGCTGGGCCACCTCAGGCGGCGGCGCTCTGCGGCTCGGCTTGCGCGGCGTTGAGGTCGAGAAGGATCTGCCAGTTGCGCTGGGAGGCGAGATGCATCGCCACGAGGTCGAGCGCGCCCGACTTGTGCCATTCCTCAACCTTGTCGGTTGCCAGGGCGCGATAGGCCTTCTCGTCGATGGTCCGGAAGCCATCGAGCGTGTAGCGATCGCCGTTCGGGAAGGTGATGTCGGCCCGGTTGGACGTCAGCAGCTCCGCCCCGCGCAAGGCGTCGGAGAAGGCGACGGTGCGCAGATGGTCCTCGTGCATGGCCTGGCAGAACTCCATCGCCGCACGAGTGGCCTGGGTCGGGCCGCCGCCGCTTTCGAACAGCAGGTCGCCCGCGACACCCTCGCCCAGCGTCTCGACGAACCGCTCGGAGGCGGCGTCGATGCTGAGCAGGCGCGTGTTGGGATCGGGCGTCTCGGTAATGATGAAGGGATAGCGGCGCACATAGGCCGGCACGTAGGTATCCGCACGCCAAGAGCCATTGTCTTCCAAGAACAGATTGCGCCCCTGCTTGAGACCCAACACCGCCAGCGGAACGGGCCGCTCGGAATCGGAGAAGACGATGGGATAATGACGCAGCGCCGGCATGAACTCGCTGATCATCAGCGGCACGGCCGTCGCTTCGCGCGTGAAGTTAAAATCCAGGGCATGGCCGAGACCCGCGCGACGATGATCCTCGAAGCGCAGCACGACGGGCGTGCGGTAGAAGAGCGGCAGCCCTGCGGCAGCGGCAGTCTGGGAAGCGGCGGTGGTCATCGGTCCTCGCGGGCTCGGAATGATGGGTGCTCGAACGGATCGGGCTCGCGCGCGGGTCGCGAACCGGCAGCGGCCGAAGAGCCGATAGTTGCGAGTCGGGGATGATGCCTGTCAAGGGACCCGGGAAAGCCGACGACCGGGCGCCAGCGGCCGCACGGCATCGCGAAATACCGCCAAAGGGATCGTATTTCAGAGAGTTAGACTACTCTGCGGCAGCGGCAGGTCGTGACTTCGCGCGCGAATCCACCCAGAAAAAGTCGACGCGAGGCTGACGGCCAGGGCGGCAGCCGGACATCAGAACATCGTCGCCAGCACGCGATCCGGCGGCTTGTGGCCATCGACGAAGGTCTTGATGTTGATCAGTACCTTCTCGCCCATGTCGATGCGGCCTTCGAGCGTCGCCGAGCCCATGTGCGGCAGCAGCACGACACGGTCGAGCTCCAGCAGCTTCGGGTTCACCTGCGGCTCGTGCTCGTAGACGTCGAGACCGGCGCCCGCCAGCTCGCCCGCCTTCAGCATGCGCACCATGGCGTTCTCGTCGATCACTTCGCCGCGCGCGGTGTTCACGATGATGGCCGAGGGCTTCATCAGCTTGAGGCGGCGCGCCGACAGGAGGTGAAAAGTCGCCGGCGTATGCGGGCAATTCACCGAGACGATGTCCATGCGCGCCAGCATCTGGTCGAGGCTCTCCCAGTAGGTCGCCTCGAGTTCGCGCTCGATCTCGCCGTGGACGCGCTTGCGGTTGTGATAGTGGATGGCGAGCCCGAAGCCGCGCGCGCGGCGCGCCAGCGCCTGTCCGATACGGCCCATACCGACGATGCCCATGCGCTTGCCCTGGAGCCGCGCGCCCAGCATCGAGGTCGGACTCCAGCCGGTCCACTTGCCGTCACGCACCAGACGCTCGCCCTCGCCCATGCGTCGCGCGGTGGCCAGCACCAGCGCCATCGACATGTCGGCGGTGTCCTCCGTCAGCACGCCCGGCGTGTTGGTGATGACGATGCCGCGCTGCCGAGCCGTATCGAGATCGATGTGATCGACGCCGGTGCCGAACGAAGCGATCAGCTTCAGTTTCGGACCGGCTTGAGAAAGCACGCGGCTGTCGATGCGGTCGGTCACCGTCGGCACCAGAACGTCCGCCGCCTTCACCGCCTCGACGAGCTGGGCGGCCGTGAGCGGCTTGTCGTCGGCATTCAGTCGCGTCTCGAAGAGCTCCATCAGCCGGGTCTCGATGGCGTCGGGCAGCTTCCGGGTGACAATCACCAGTGGCTTCTTCTTGGAACTGGACGGCATAGGCAGATGGGGGACCGAAGGCTTGCGCGGGATGAAGGTACTGCCCGATTAACAATTCCTCGCGCATTTTGTCCAGCAATCGACTTTCTTGGCGCACGCGGCGGAAAAGCGCGCTTTTTCAGGTACTTGTCGCTCAATATGAAGATTTCAGGTATACAGACCCCGATGGGAAGTCGATCGCCACTCCTGCTTTGCCTGCTATCCGTTGCCTTGGCAGGGGCGGGCACACCTCTCCTTCCCACCGCGACGGCCTCGGCCCAGGCCTCCAGCAAGCCGCTGGCCCTGCAGCGAAAGGGCTCGGGTCTGCCCATCCCGCGCTTCGCCTCGCTCAGATCCGACGAGGTCAATGTCCGGACCGGCCCCGGCACGCGTTACCCGGTCGATTGGGTGTTCAAGCGCAAGGCGATGCCGGTCGAAATCGTGGCAGAATTCGAAAACTGGCGGAAAATCCGCGATTGGCAGGGCGCCAGCGGCTGGGTCCACCAGAGCCTTCTGTCCGGCAAGCGCAGCTTCATTATCGCCAACAAGGCCGCCAGCCTGCACAAGACACCGGCCTCGTCGGCCGAGGTCGTTGCCAAGCTGGAGCCCGAGGTGATGGGCGAAATCCGCTCCTGCACCGGCGACTGGTGCCGCGTCAAAGTGTCTGGTGTCAGTGGCTGGATCGAACGGACGGGCATGTGGGGCGTCTACAAGTCGGAACCCATCAACTAGCTTGCCGCGCGACTGCAACGGCGCTGGCGGCCAGGCGTATCGGACCGTAGAACGAGCATCGCCGTGGCTCACGACGTAAGCTTCACCCGCGCCCACCACTTCGACCGCATGCCACCGTCGGCGATCCTGCTGACGACGGCGCTGCATGTGCTGGTGGCTGTCGCGCTCTACTGGATCTCGCCGCTTCGGCTGGAGGACCCCTTCGAGGACGCCATCGAGATCACGATGGATGCGCCGCCGGAGCCGCAGCCCCAGATCGTACCCGCGCCCGAACCGCCCCCGCCGCCTGCACCGACGCCGCCGCCTGCGGCCCCGACCCAGACGGCGGCCGTCCAGCCACCGCCCCCGCAGCCACCGCAACAACAGCCCCAGCAGCAACCTCAGCAGCAACCCCAGCAGCAAAAGGCGCCGGCTCAACGGCTCGGCCTGCCGCCGGTGGGCACGACGACCGATCCCAAGGACAAACCGGGTACCGAGACGACAGCCGACAAGCCGGAGGAGAATCCGCCACCGGCAAAGGAAGACCCTCCGCCTCAGCCGCAGGAGGCGGCAAAACCCGAGCCGCAGCCGGAAGAACCGCCCAAGCCGCTGGACAAGCCCCAGGAGGCCCAGCAGCAGGCGGCCGCTCAACCGCGGCCGGAACCACCGGCGCCGCAGCCCCCACCGCCGACCCTGGAAGCGGCCCTGCCGCCGCTCGAAGCGCCACCTCCGCCCGTCACCGAGCGGGAGATTCCACGCCCGGCGCCCGCGCCGAAG
>NZ_HE997181.1:4883787-5586434 GCF_000312425.1 Reyranella massiliensis 521
AGGCGACACGACCCGCGCCTGCGCCGCCGCCTCCCCAGCATCAGCCGCAGCAGCGCCCCCGCCGCAACAGCAGCAGGCCCTGCGGGCGTCGCCCCTCAACCCGATGCCGCAGCCGCGCGCGCCGGCTGATCGCCAGGCGGCGGCCGAACCGGCGCCCACTTTCCGCAATCCCGCCGACAATTACGGTATCAAGCGCGCACAGGAGCAGTATCTGTGGTCGGTCATGCGCCGCATCGCGCAGTTCCCCTACGTTCCCAAGAATACAAACACGATCCGTGAAGAAGGAACGGTACTGACGCGCGTGACCATCGCGCGGGACGGACGGCTCATGAATGCCGTCATGGAAAAGTCGAGCGGCCTGGCCTCGCTCGACGCCGGCGTGATGGAGACGATCCGGAAGGCGTCCCCATATCCGCCGCTGCCGAATGACATTCCCGGCGCCAGCCACACATTCTTGCTGCCCGTAAGCTTTCGATACAACGAGCAGCGCTGAGCCGGCCGCACGACGGGCTGCCGTTCCGGCTGGCCCCCGATCCGCACGGGTCGTAGAACAAGCGGTGCCGTGACCCACGACAGCAACCTTCCTGCGCCCGGCGGGGCGTTGACCAGTGGCGCGTCGCAATCCGGGCGCATGTCCCCGGCCGCGCTCGCTCTGGCGATCGGGCTGCATATCGCGGTGGCGGCAGCGTTGTGGTGGATCTCGCCACTGCATTCGGACGATCACGCCGAGACGCCCATCATGGTTTCGGTCGAACCGGAACCGCTTGGCGGGTCGAGCGCCGGACCGCAGGAAGGCGCAGCCTCGGCAGGCTGCGCGCCGGCGGCCAATGCCCCGACGTCGCCCCCTGCGACGGAAGCGGCCACCGCGCCTGCGCCGCAGGAAACGACGCCGACGCCCCCTCAGCCGGCCCCGGCCGAACCGCAACGAGAGCCGCCCCCACCTCAGCAGTCTCCGCAGCAGGCCGCCGCACAAGCGGCGGAGCCGTCGCCCCCGGCCGAAGCCGATCCGCAGACGACCTGGCAGACCGACGCGTCGGCGTGGAAGCCGGAGGTCACTTTCGAGGAGACATTGCCGCCGCCGGAGGCGCCGCCGCCGCCGACCTCGCGCGACATTCCAAAGCCGCAGCGCGCCGCGCCGCCGCCACGGACCGTGCAGCGCGCGCAGACGACGCCACCGCCGCGGCCGGCAGCACCGCCACCTGCAGCGTCTTCCTCGTCATCGCTTGGCGAGCAGCAATCGACCGCCAGCCTGTTGTCATCGTCGGCACCGGGAGCCTCGAATTCGGACCTCGCGGCCGGACACGGCGGACTTCGCAACGACTATCTTTCGCGAGTGTTCCGACACATCGAGCCGTATCGCGTCTATCCCGCCAGCGCTCGCGAAAATCGTCAGTCCGGCCGCGTGGTGACGCGGGTCACGATCAATCGCAGCGGCCAGCTCGTCGACGCCCGGATCGAGCGGTCGAGCGGCTGGCCCGTCATCGATGCCGCCGAACTGGCCGCCATCCGCCGCGCCATGCCGCTGCCGCCGGTGCCGAACGGCATGCCCGGCGACCCGATCGTGCTGATCCTGCCGATGAACTACGGGATGCGGTGAGCGCCCGCGATCAGGCGAAGTCGGCGGAGAGGGTCTGACGAACGGCCGCCGGCATGACCGCCATGTGGCCGTAGCTGGGATGATCGAAGCCGACCACGACGTCGCCCTCACCGCTCTTGAAGGCCGCGATCTCGGCAGCGGTGAAGGGAAAGCGGATGAACTGCACGGCCGAAGCCTTGCCGTCCTCGCGCGAGCGCTCCTGATCGTCTTCCGCCACACCGCGCACCGTCGCGCCATTGATGCGGATGAACGCACGCTGCTCGACGCCGCCCAAGGTGGCGAGGACGCGCGCCCGACGCAGCGGGTCGTCGATCTCGAACATAACAGTTGCGACCAGCTCGCTGCCCTGCGGGATCAGCGGATTGTAGGCCGCGAGTTCGTCGACAAGCTGTTCGGCGCCGCCCTTCTCGATGAAGAGCATCTCGTGCACCTGATGCAGCATCGTGTCGAAGGACTCGAAATAGAAAGTCGCGAACGGTCCGACTTCGAGCCGGCGGTTCTTCTTGATCTCGGCGATCCGCTTACGGCGCTCGGCACGCTGACCGACATACTCCGCCAGCGGGATGATCATCGAGGCATCGATCTTGCGCGCGGTCATGCTTCCTGCCTTCCGATACCGTAGGCGCGCGCCAGCAGCTCGATCGGATGATCGGCGCGCGAGGGCTTAGGCTTCTGCTCGCCCGCCGTCATTTCCATCACCTGCATCAGATGATCGGCGGCCAGCGGACATTCCGAGGCGACGAAGTTGGTGTCGTTCTTCAGCGCGGCCTGTGCCGCGGGCTTGCCGACCTTCACCGCCGTCTCGAAGTTCTCGGTGCGCGCACCCCAGATACCGCCATGGCCACTGCAGCGTTCGATCACCGCCACCCGCGTCTTGGGAATGAGGCGTAGCATCTCCGCGGCCTTGGCGCCCATGTTCTGCGCCCGCGCATGGCAGGCAAGATGGACGCTGACACCGCCCTCCAGCGGCTCGAGCCCCGGCGCCAAACCGTTCGTCTTGGCGATGTCGACGACGTATTCGGAGAGGTCGAAGGTCGCGTTGCTCAGGCGTTCGATGGCGGGATCCTTGGGACAGATCAGCGGCCATTCGAACTTCAGCATCAGCGCGCAGGAGGGCGTCAGCGCCACGATGTCGTAGCCCCTGTCGACCCACGGCAGCAGCTCGGCCGAGACCTTGTGCGCCGCCGCGGCGACCGATTCGATGTCGCCCAGTTCGAGCTTGGGCATGCCGCAGCAGGCGGGATGCACGACCTCGGTTTCGACGCCGTTCCGGGCCAGCACCGCACGCGCGGCGGCGCCGATATCGGTGTTGTTGAAGTTCACGAAGCAGGTGGCGTAGAGCACGGCCTTGCGCTTGCCGAACGCAGGCGCGGCCTCGTTCAGTTCAGCGCCTTCGCGCCGCGCGCGGATTTCGAAGGTTTCGCCGGCATAGCGCGGCAGCCGCGCCCCGTGATGAATGCCCGCAAACTTCTCGAGAGCCTTGCGGGTGGTCGTGTTGTGCTCGTCGGTCGTCCAGTTCGCCGCCGCGGCAGCGAAGTTACCGAGGCGGCCCATGCGATCGGTGTCGGCGAGCTGCTGCGCCACGAAGTCCACGCCTTTCTTCCGCGCCTGCACGGCGCGATGGCGCAGCATGAGGTGCGGAAAGTCGAGCGCCCATTCGTGCGGCGGCACGTAGGGGCACTTCGTCATGAAACACATGTCGCAGAGCGTGCAGGCTTCCTCGACCTGCGCGTAATCCTCCTTCTTCACGCCATCGAGCTCGCCGGTCGGGCCGTTATCGATCAGGTCGAAGAGGCGCGGGAAGGAATCGCAGAGATTGAAACAGCGGCGGCAGCCGTGACAGATGTCGAAGACGCGCTCCATTTCCTTTTCGAGCGCCTTCTCGTCCCAGAACCAGGGGTTCTGCCAATCGAGAGCGTGTCGGATCGGGGCTTCGAGACTGCCTTCGCGCATGGTGTAGAGCTCTGCCGGCGGGTAGCGGGACGTGTCGTAAAGCGGGAAGAAAAAGGGGACCCGCGCGGGGTCCCCCCTTGTGAGAGGTCGTCGCAGGAGCCCGAGGGGCTCAGGCCATCGTGTCCAGCGCCTTCTGGAAGCGACCGGCGTGGCTCTTTTCGGCCTTCGCCAGCGTCTCGAACCAGTCGGCGATTTCACCGAAGCCCTCTTCGCGCGCGGTGCGCGCCATGCCCGGGTACATGTCGGTGTACTCGTGCGTCTCACCCGCGATCGCGGCCTTGAGGTTGGCCGAGGTCTCGCCGATCGGCAGGCCGGTCGCCGGGTCGCCGCTCACTTCGAGGAATTCGAGATGGCCGTGCGCATGGCCGGTCTCGCCTTCAGCCGTCGAACGGAAGACGGCCGCGACATCGTTGTAGCCTTCGACGTCGGCCTTTTGTGCGAAGTAGAGATAGCGGCGGTTCGCCTGGCTCTCGCCCGCAAACGCGGC
This sequence comes from Reyranella massiliensis 521, assembly GCF_000312425.1. Classification (GTDB taxonomy): domain Bacteria; phylum Pseudomonadota; class Alphaproteobacteria; order Reyranellales; family Reyranellaceae; genus Reyranella; species Reyranella massiliensis. The sequence goes on from NZ_HE997181.1 coordinate 4,887,825, forward strand.
CTTCAGATTATCTTCGGTCTTGGATCCCTTGAGGTTCGCCATAGTCTTCCTCCTATGTGATCGGCCCATCCGCCAATCTCATTCGGGATTTAGGATTCCAAGAGCAACAACGTCAAGCAGATTAGAACCGTTCTAAAAGATGCAAACGATTCGCAAGCCTCTCGGCGCGAATGCGCGCTCAGCGGCGGACGCGGACGATCACGTCGACGCGCGAGAGGCGCGTGCCTTTGGGCGGCGTCGGCAGACCGGCGATGGTCACCTTCTCCGACGGAAAATCGTGCAGCTCACCATCCGGCTCGACGAAGAAGTGATGGTGATGGCCGGTGTTGGTATCGAAATAGGACCGCCCGGGCGCCACCACCACCTCGCGCAGCAAGCCGGCATCGCGAAACTGGTTCAGCGTATTATAAACAGTGGCCAGAGATACCGGCATGCGGGTCGCCTTGACCTCAGCGTGCAGACTCTCTGCGGTAACATGACGATGGCCGGCCTCGAAGAGCACGCGCGCCAGCGCGACGCGCTGCTTGGTGGGCCGCAGACCGGCCGCCCGGAGGCGGGTAGGAAAATCGGGACTATTGCCGGGCATCGTTACAATCATATGTAAGCAGGAGAAAAGGACAAGAAAAGGGCTGTCGTTTGCCCCTTTTGCCCCTAAGACAAGATGAGAGGGGCGTTTTGGGGTGGTTTGCGCCGGGCGTCCGGCATCCTTATTCTGCCGCCCGACGCCCGCGTGGGGTGGCCGCAGGACGGTAAAAGTGAGCGAGCAGAAGAACAGTTATACCTTCGAAGACCTGATCGAATGCGCCAAGGGGAACCTCTTCGGCCCGGGCAATGCCCAGCTGCCACTGCCGCCGATGCTGATGTTCGACCGCATCGTCACCATCAACGATAACGGCGGCCTGTATGGCAAGGGCGAGATCGTGGCCGAACTCGACGTGAAGCCCGACCTCTGGTTCTTCGCCTGCCATTTCAAGGGCGACCCGGTGATGCCGGGCTGCCTCGGCCTCGATGCGCTGTGGCAGATGCTGGGTTTCTTCCTCGGCTGGATGAAGGCGCCTGGGCGCGGCCGGGCGCTGGGCGTCGGCGAGGTTAAGTTCACGGGCATGATCGTGCCGACCGTTCGCAAACTCACCTACCACGTGCACCTCAAGCGCGTGATCCTGCGCAAGCTGGTCCTGGGCATCGGCGACGGCTTTGTTCATGCCGACGGCGAGCAGGTTTTTGAGGTAAGCGGCCTTAAGGTTGGGCTGTTTCAGGACGCGGCGCCGGCCGCAGCGGCCGGCTGATGAAGCGCGTTGTCGTTACCGGCCTCGGTATCGTCTCCCCGATCGGCAACAATGCCGCCGAGGTGACGAAATCGCTGAGGAATGGCACGTCGGGCATCGAGTTCGTCCCGCAGTACAAGGAACTGGGCTTCCGCAGCCAGGTCGCCGGCACCCTCAAGCTCAATGTCGAGGAGCTGGTCGACCGTCGTCTCATGCGCTTCATGGGCAACGGCGGCGCTTATGCCTATCTCGCCATGAAGGAAGCCATCGCGGATGCCGGCCTCGGCGAGGCCGAGATTTCCAACGAGCGCACCGGCCTGGTCGCGGGCTCGGGGGGTCCGACGACGGGCGCCATCGTGCAGTCGGCGATCATCGCCAAGGAAAAAGGCCCCAAGCGGGTGGGCCCCTTCCAGGTGCCGCGCGCCATGTCGAGCACCGTCTCAGCGAACCTTGCGACGGCTTACAAGATCAAAGGGCTGAGTTACTCGATCAGCTCCGCCTGCTCGACCTCGGCGCATTGCATCGGCAACGCCGTGGAGTGCATCCAGCTCGGTAAGGCCGACCGTATGTTCGCAGGCGGCGGCGAGGAACTCGAATGGACTCTGTCGGTCTTGTTCGACGCCATGGGCGCCATGTCGGGGAAGTACAACGACACGCCGCAGCGGGCGAGCCGCGCTTACGACAAGGACCGTGACGGTTTCGTCATTGCCGGCGGCGGCGGCATTCTCGTGCTGGAAGAACTCGAAGTCGCCAAGGCGCGCGGCGCCAAGATCTATGCCGAGGTGGTCGGCTACGGCGCCACGTCGGACGGTGCCGACATGGTCGCGCCCTCGGGTGAGGGTGCCCTGCGCTGCATGCGTCTGGCGCTCGAAGGCTTCGGCGATGGGGCCCGGCGCAACATGCCGGTCAACTACATCAACACGCACGGCACCTCGACGCCGGTCGGCGACATCACCGAGCTCGACGCGATCCGCAAGGTGTTCGGCGACAAGCTTCCCACTGTCAGCTCGACCAAGTCGCTGACCGGGCACAGCCAGGGCGCCACCGGCGCGCACGAGGCGATCTACTCGTTGCTGATGATGAAGGAAGACTTCATCGCCGCTTCGGCCAACATCGAGAACCTCGACCCCGGCGCGGAAGGCTATCCGATCGCCCGCGAGCGCATCGACAATGCCGGCCTGCAAACCGTCCTGTCGAACAGCTTCGGCTTCGGCGGCACCAACGCCTGCCTCCTCTTCTCCCGCTACGATCACTGAGAAGGATCGATGTCCACTGAAAGGACCCTTTCCGCAGCACCCGATGCCTCGGGCAGCGGTACGGCGGCGCCTCCCGCTGGCGCCAAGCCGGCGGCGCTGCCCGACGTTCCCAAGCTGATGGCCGGCAAGCGCGGCCTGATCATGGGCGTTGCCAACGACCGTTCGATCGCCTGGGGCATCGCGCAGTCGCTTCACGCCGCCGGCGCCGAGCTTGCCTTTACCTACCAGGGCGCGGCTTTCGGCAAGCGCGTGCTGCCCATGGTGCAGAAGCTCGGCTCGACCGTCGTCGTCGAGGCCGATGTCGAGGACGAGGCGAGCCTCGACAAGCTGTTCGAGACGCTGAAGAAGGAATGGGGCCGGCTCGACTTCGTGGTCCATGCCATCGCCTTCTCCGACAAGGAGGAGCTGAAGGGCCGCTACGTCGATACGACCAAGGCCAACTTCCAGCGCAGCCTCACCATCTCCTGCTACTCCTTCACCGAGATCGCGCGGCGCGCGCTGCCGCTGATGAACGAAGGCGGCAGCCTGATCACGTTGACCTACGAGGGCGCCACACGCGTGATGCCGTCCTACAACGTGATGGGCGTGGCCAAGGCCGCCCTCGAAGCCAGCGTGCGCTATCTCGCGGCCGATCTCGGCCCGCAGGGCGTGCGGGTGAATGCCCTTTCCGCTGGGCCGATGCGTACGCTCGCGGGCGCGGTGATCGGCGGTGCCCGCTACGTCTATCGCGTCTCGCGCGAGGCCTCGCCGCTGCGCCGCAATGTCGAGCTCACCGACGTGGGCGGCGCGGCGCTCTACCTGCTTTCGGACCTGAGCGCGGGCGTCACCGGCACGGTGCATTTCGTCGATGCCGGCTACCACGTGATTGGCCTGCCGCACGACGGCAGCGTGACACCCGGCGGCGAATAGCAGGCAGCGAGCCGCCGCCGCCAGTGCCGCGCAACAGCATGTTCCTCAAATGAAAACGGCGGCCGAAAGGCCGCCGTTTCCGTTTAGTCGAAAGGGCTTACTCGCCGGCGGCAGGCGCGGCCGGAGCCGGAGCCTCTTCGCGCGGCTTGTTCGTGATGTCCTCGCCCGTCTCCTGGTCGACGACCTTCATGCTGAGGCGGACCTTGCCGCGATCATCGACGCCCAGGACCTTGACCTTGACCTGGTCGCCTTCCTTGATGACGTCCGTGACCTTGGCGACGCGGCGCGGCGCCAGCTCCGAGATGTGCACGAGGCCGTCGCGCGCACCCAGGAAGTTCACGAAGGCGCCGAACTCGACGGTCTTCACGACCTTGCCATTGTAGATCACGCCGACTTCCGGCTCGGCCACGATGCCCTTGATCCAGTCGATCGCGGCCTGGCCCTGCTTGGCGTCGACCGCAGCGACCTTGATCGTGCCGTCGTCCTCGATGTCGATCTTGGTGCCGGTCGTCTCGGTGATCTCGCGGATCACCTTGCCGCCGGTGCCGATCACTTCGCGGATCTTGTCCTTCGGAATGGTGAACTGCGTGATGCGCGGCGCGTTCTGGCTGACGCTCTCGCGGGCGCCGCCCAGACCCTTGGCCATTTCGCCCAGGATGTGGATGCGGCCGTCCTTCGCCTGGCCCAGCGCGACCTTCATGATCTCCTCGGTGATCGAGGTGATCTTGATGTCCATCTGCAGCGAGGTGATGCCCTTCTCGGTGCCGGCCACCTTGAAGTCCATGTCGCCGAGGTGATCCTCGTCGCCCAGGATGTCCGTCAGGACGGCGAAGCGCTCGCCTTCCTTGATCAGGCCCATGGCGATGCCGGCCACCGGACGCTCCATCGGAACGCCGGCGTCCATCAGCGACAGCGAGCCGCCGCACACCGAGGCCATCGACGAAGAGCCGTTGCTCTCGGTGATCTCCGACACGATGCGGATCGTGTACGGGAACTTGTCCTTGCCGGGCAGCATCGGACGGATCGCGCGCCAGGCGAGCTTGCCGTGGCCGATCTCGCGGCGGCCGGGCGACCCCATGCGGCGCACTTCACCGACCGAGTACGGCGGGAAGTTGTAGTGCAGCATGAAGTTTTCGCGGTACTCGCCTTCGAGCGCGTCGATGATCTGCTCGTCCTGCCCGGTGCCGAGCGTAGCCACGACCAGCGCCTGCGTCTCGCCGCGGGTGAACAGCGACGAACCGTGAGCGCGCGGCAGCACGCCGACTTCCGCCACGATCGGACGGACGGTCTTGGTGTCGCGGCCGTCGATGCGCTTGCCGGTATCGAGGATGGCGGTACGCACGACGTCGGCCTCGAGGTTGCCGAACTGCTCGCCGAAGGCGGCGAGCGCCTCGTCGTTGCCTTCGAACAGCTTCTTGGCCTCGGTCTTCACGGCGCTGATCTTGGCCTGACGAGCCTGCTTCTGGGTCTCGGCGAAAGCCTCGACCAGCTTGCCGCGCATCTCGGCCTTGAGCTTGTCGGCCACGGTCTTGGACGCTTCCGACGGATCGGTGAGCGGCAGCGGCTCCTTGGCGCAATGCTCGGCGAGCTGGATGATCGCGTCGATCACCGGCTGGAACGAGCGATGGGCCTCCATGACGGCGCCCAGCATGACCTCTTCGGAAAGCTCCTTGGCTTCCGACTCGACCATCAGCACGCCTTCCTTGGTGCCGGCGACGACGAGGTCGAGCGAGCTCGCCTCGGTCTGCTCCAGGGTCGGGTTCACGACGAACTTGCCGTCGAGATAGCCGACCCGCGCCGCGCCGATCGGGCCCATGAAGGGCACGCCCGAGATGGTGAGCGCCGCCGACGTGGCGACCATCGCCAGAATGTCGGGATCGTTCTCCATGTCGTGCGCGAGCGTCGTCACGACGACCAGCGTCTCGTTGCGGTAGCTCTCGTGGAACAGCGGACGGATCGGGCGGTCGATCAGGCGCGAGGTCAGGATCTCCTTCTCGCTGGGACGGCCCTCACGCTTGAAGAAGCCGCCGGGGATCTTGCCCGCCGCGAAAGCCTTCTCCTGGTAGTTCACGGTCAGCGGGAAGAAGTCGAGGCCGGGCTTCGGCTTCTTCTCGAACACGACGGCGGCCAGCACAGTGGTGCCGCCGTAGGTCGCCATCACGGCCCCATCGGCCTGACGCGCGATCTTGCCGGTCTCGAGCACGAGCTTGCGCCCGGCCCAGTCAATCTCTTTGCGGAAAACTTCGAACATCTCATTCATCCTTTCCATCACGGCCGTTCGCCCCCGTTTGGCAACGACCGCCCGCCGACGCCCTTGCGCCGGCAGGACCGAGACAGGCCTTTGCTCTCGCCCCTGCCTTCCCGGTTACTGCAATGTTGCGTCAGCCGGCCGAACTCACGGGGACCGGACGACGCAACGCGAAAAGGCCCCGCCCCATCTTTGAAAGAAGGGAGCGGGGCCTGAGGTTCAACGCCGGAGACCCAGGCGCTCGATCAACGTGTCGTAGCGCTTGTTGTCCTTGGCCTTGAGGTAGTCGAGCAGACGCCGGCGCTGGCCGACGAGCTTCAGCAGACCACGACGCGAATGGTGATCCTTCGCATGGCCCTTGAAGTGCTCGGTAAGATTGGAAATGCGCTCGCTAAGGATCGCGACCTGGACTTCCGGCGAACCGGTGTCACCCTCGGCCTGAGCATAATTCTTGATCAGCTCCGCCTTGCGCACGGCTGTAATCGACATCGGTCATCTCCATAAACTTAAAGGTTGAACACGCGCACCGGCTGAAGAGCGGCGCCGTCCGAACGGACCAGTGCCACGAGCCTGTCGCCGAGCTCGGCGCGAACCAGAGCGCCGGACGGCGGTGCGTCCCGGGTCAAGAGCACCGGCTGGCCTTGGCGCAGCCGATCCGCTTGGGCTTCCGTCACAGCCAGCGCCGGGATGTCGTCCAGCGCGGTTGCAACGGGCGCCAAGGCCCCGAAGAGCGCGGGAATATGCCCGAGGGCCTCTAGTTTGGGAAGCGAAATGGCCGCGGCCTCCCTGAAGGGTCCGGCGACGGTCCGACGCAGCATCGACAGGTGGCCGACGGTGCCCAGGGCGACGGCGAGGTCGCGTCCGAGGGACCGGATATAGGTGCCCTTACCGCAGCCCACCACAAAATCTGCATGGTCCCTGTCTGGGCGGCCGAGGAACTCCAGGCGTTCGATCAGGACGCGACGCGGCTTGAGCTCGACCGCCTCGCCGGCCCGGGCCAGATCATAGGCCCGCCGCCCGTCGACCTTGAGCGCCGAGAAGACCGGCGGCATCTGCTCGATCTCACCCAGAAAGGCCGGAATCACCGCAGCGATCGCGCTATCCTTGGGTCGGGCCTCGCTCGTGGCCGTGACCTCGCCTTCGCGGTCTTCGGTCGAGCGCGCTTCGCCGAAGCGGAGCGTAAAGCGGTACTCCTTGCGGCCATCCATCACGAACGGCACGGTCTTCGTCGCCTCGCCCAGCGCGATGGGCAGCACGCCACTGGCCAGCGGATCGAGCGTGCCGCCGTGCCCTGCCTTCTGCGCACCGAACAGCCGGCGCACCCGACCGACTGCCGGCGTCGAGCCCAGGCCCTCCGGCTTGTCGAGGATCACCCAACCGTCGATCTTCTCGCCCTTCCTCGTTCGTGACATGACACAGCCTCTACACAGACACTTGGTTGCGCGCCATTAGTTGCTTCAGGCAGGCTGCAGACATGACATCCGAACCACAATCCGACGCGCTGCGACGCCCGGCCCTCTTTGTACTGTTTTTTCTCTCGGGCGCCGCGGCGCTGATCTACCAGACAGCCTGGCATCGGTTGCTCGGTCTTTTCGCGGGCGCCGACACAATTGCGGCCGCGCTGATCGTCGGCGCCTTCCTGCTCGGTCTCGGGATCGGCAGCCTTGTCGCCGGCTTCTACGCAGACCGCCTGTCGCGACGCGCCTCTCTGGTGGCCTTCGCGATCTGCGAAGTCGGCATCGCGGCATTCGCGCTGATAAGCCCCTGGCTCTACTACGATGTCATCTATCGCGAGCTGCTGCCGCTTTCGTCCTCGCGCGCGGTCATCTTCGCCATCGTCTTCGCCAGCCTGCTGTGGCCAACGTTCCTGATGGGCTGCTCGCTGCCCTTCCTGTCCAAGGCCGTGGTCAGCCAGATCTCGGGCTCGGCGAAGCTGATCGGCTGGCTCTACGGATTGAACACGCTGGGCGCCGGCGTCGGTGCCTTCGTTGGCGGCTGGTTCCTGATCGGGACTTTCGGCTTCGACAAGGCGGTCTATGTCGGGGCCGCCCTCAATCTGGTGGTCGCGGCGGGCGGCCTCCTGCTGGCGCGCGGCCTCGACCTGACCGTGGCCTCGCCGGGACCGAGGGCTGCCATAGCCGTTGCCGCGGGCGACGACGTCGTCTGGCGCTGGTCGCTGCTGGTGTTCATCAGCGGCTTCCTGATCGTGGCCCTGCAGATCGTCTGGTACCGGCTGGTCGGGGTGCTGCTGCAATCCAATGGCTACAGCTTCTCGCTGGTGCTTGCAGTGTTCCTGCTCGGCGATGCCGCCGGGCTGCTGGTCGGCGCCAGGGTCATCGACCGCATCGCCGATCCCCGACGCTTCTTCTTCCTGATGCAGGGCGTGGCCACGATGCTCGCGCTGTGCGGCGCCTGGTATGTCTATTTCGCGATCGGCGCCGGACTGCTGCCCTCCTCGTTCGTCGACCGCGACCTCATGAGCGGCAAGCCGGCCGACATGGCGGTCATCGTCTTCCTGCTGCTGATCGTGGTGCTGCCGGCCTCCTTCATCATGGGGTTCTCATTTCCAGTGGTGCAGAAGGCCGTGCAGCGCGATCTCGACCTGCTGGGCAGCCGCGTCGGCCTGGTACAACTCGCCAACATCGTCGGCAACAGCATGGGCAGTCTGGTCGCCGGCCTCCTGCTGCTCGATATGGTCGGCACGGCCGGCACCCTGAAGCTCCTGGTGGCGATCGGGCTCGCCTTCGCCCTCCTCCAGCTCGCCGGTCCCCGGGCGACGCGCTGGGCCTATCTGCCGGCGGCCGTGCTGGTAGCCGGCCTGCTGTTCTTCCCGGGCGGCGACGCCTTCTGGCGACGCCTGCACGGGCTCAAGGAAGAGAAGGCCATCATCGCGGAGGACAAGACCGGGCTCAGCCTCCTGAAGATGTCCGGCGCGGACAATGGCAGGCTCTACATCCAGGGCCATTCTCAGAGCCAGTTGCCGTTCACGACGGTACATGCGTTTCTCGGCGCTATCGGGCCGCTGACGCACGATGAGCCCAAGCGCGTGCTGGTGATCGGCTCGGGTACCGGCGGCACGCCCTATGCCGCCGGCCTGAATCCTGCGACCGAGAAGGTCCGTGTCATCGAGATCGTGGCGCCGGTCATCGAGACCCTGCACGACTATGTCAACGAGGGCGGGCGGTCGGGCATCGACCAACTGCTCGCAAACGCCAAGTTCGAGGTGGTCGTCGCCGACGGCCGTCACGCACTCGCCCACGACGCGGCGCGCTACGACGTGATCGAGGCCGATGCCATCCTGCCCAAGACGGCCCTCTCGGGACTCCTGAACTCGCAGGAATTCTTCCGTCAGGTGCGCGCCAAGCTGGCACCGGGCGGCATCTACGTGCAGTGGGCACCGACCGAACGTTCGATCGAGACCTTCCGCTCGGTCTTTCCCTACGTGACGATGGTGCATCCGGCGCTGATTGGCAGCGACCGGCCCATCCCCTACGCGCGCGAGAAGGTGCTGACGCTGCTGACGCGACCGGAGATCGTGGCCCACCTCAAGGCGGCGCGGATCAATCGCGACGAGCTGCAGAAATGGTTCGAGGACAAGAAGGTCGAGCCCCTGAACAACGGCCAGGTGGTCGCTGCGGCCTCACCCAATACCGATTTCTTCCCGCGCGACGAGTACTATCTCAATCGTCCTTGATGTCGCGCGCGACGTCCGGCCGGCGCAGCAAGGCGCCGATCTTGTCAGCCTCGTCGAAGGTGCGGTCGATCTCGAAACGGATCTCCGGCGCGTAGCGCAGTCCGGCGCGCTCACCGACCCGGGCACGGAACCAGGGCGCCGCCCGGCGCATGGCTGCAAGCAGCCGCTTCTCGTCTTGGCCGCCGAGCGGCATGACGAAGGCCGTGGCATTGCGCAGGTCGGGGCTAATATCGACGGCCGTCACGGTGATCGAGGCGTCACGCAGATCGGGATCGCGCATGTCGCCGCGCTCGAACAGCTCCGCCAGCAGGTGGCGAAGTTCCTCGCCGACGCGGAGCTGACGCTGGCCGGGAGCACGATTGTCTTTGTCGGATGAACGACGCCGGGACATGGCGTTTCTCCCTCTCTTCCTCTCCATTCAAATGGGGAGGTGGCCCATTTCGGCACTGTCTACAGCGCCTTTGGCCGGAGGGATCGCGATCCCTCCGCCTCGCATGACGAGGCACCTCCCCCGATGACGGGGGAGGCGAAACGTTAGAGCGTCGGCGTAACTTCCACGACGTCGAAGCATTCGATCACGTCGCCGACCTTGATGTCGTCGTAGTTTTCGAACGCCATGCCGCATTCGAAGCCGTGCTGCACTTCGCGGACTTCCTCCTTGAAGCGGCGCAGCGTCTTCAGCGTGCCTTCGTGGATCACGACGTTGTCGCGCAGCAGGCGAACCTTGGCGCCGCGCTTGACCTGCCCTTCCGTGACCATGCAGCCGGCGACGTTGCCGACCTTGGTGATGCGGAAGACTTCGCGGATCTGGGCGTTGCCGAGGAAGGTCTCCTTGTAGGTCGGGTCGAGCAGACCGACCATCAGAGCCTGAATGTCCTCGGTGACCTTGTAGATGATGCTGTAGTAGCGGATGTCGATCTTGTCCCGCTTGGCGATCTCACGGGCCTGCGGATTCGCACGCACGTTGAAGCCGATGAGCAACGCACCCGACGCCTTGGCGAGCGTAATGTCGGCTTCGCTGATGCCGCCGACGCCGCTGTAGACCACGCGGGTCGCGACCTTGTCGGTCGACAACCGCGCCAGCGCGCCGGCCAGCGCTTCCGCCGAACCCTGCACGTCGGCCTTGATCAGCACCGGCAGCTCCTTGGCCGTGCCCTCGCGGATGCCCTTGATCATCTCCTCAAGGGTGCCGCGGCCACCCGCAGCACGGGCAAGCTGGGCCTGGCGATCACGGCGAGCACGGAAGTCGGCGATTTCTCGCGCACGCGCCTCGCTCTCCATGACGTGGAACTCGTCGCCCGCCTGCGGCGTGCCGTCGAGACCCAGGATCTCGACCGGGAAGGCCGGACCCGCACTTTCGATCGCATTGGCGCGATCGTCGACGAGACGACGGACGCGGCCCCACACCGAGCCGGCAACGAGGATGTCGCCGACCTTCAGCGTGCCACGCTGCACCAGTACAGTCGCCACCGAGCCGCGGCCCGGATCGAGCTTGGCTTCGACCACGACGCCATCGGCCGGACGATCGGGGTTGGCCTTGAGTTCGAGCACTTCCGACTGCAGGAGGATCGCCTCTTCGAGCTTGTCGAGGTTGATCCGCTTGGTCGCCGAGACTTCGATCGACTGGACGTCGCCGCCCAGCTGCTCGACCTGGATCTCGTCCTGCAGCAGTTCGGTGCGGACACGGTTCGGATCGGCGCCCGGCTTGTCCATCTTGTTGATGGCCACGATGATCGGCACGCCCGCCGCCTTGGCGTGGGCGATCGCCTCCTTGGTCTGCGGCATGACGCCGTCGTCGCCAGCCACGACCAGCACGACGATGTCCGTCACCTTGGCGCCACGGGCACGCATGGCAGTGAAGGCTTCGTGGCCCGGCGTATCGAGGAAGGTGATCTTCTGCTGCGACGGCAGAGTGACCTGATAGGCGCCGATATGCTGGGTGATGCCACCGGCTTCGTGCGCCGCCACGTCGGTCGCGCGCAGCGCGTCGAGCAGCGAGGTCTTGCCGTGGTCGACGTGACCCATGATCGTCACGACCGGAGGCCGCGGCAGCAGGTGCTCCTCGGCATCGACCAGGTCGGCCAGGCCGGTTTCGACGTCACCCTCGGCAACGCGCTTGGAGCGGTGGCCCATTTCGGTGACGACCAGCTCGGCGGTATCGGCATCGATCGCCTGGTTGATCGTCGCCATCACGCCCATGCGCATCAGCGTCTTGATGACGTCGGCGCCGCGCTCGGTCATGCGGGAGGCGAGTTCCTGGACGGTGATCGTCTCGGGAATCGTGACCTCGCGATAGACCTTCTGCTGCGGCTCGCTGCCGAATTGCTGGCGGCGCTCGCGCTCCAGGCGGCGGCGCTGCTGCGCCACCGACCGGCTGCGGAAGTCGTTCTCGCCTGCGACCGCACGGCCGACATCGACCTTGTCGTTGCGGCGCTTCGGCGCTTCTCGACGGGCACCCGACGGCGGCGGCAGACGCTTGTTGACGATGGGCAGTCGCGGCGGCGGACGACGCAGCGCATCGCCGGTCGACGCGGGGGCGGCCCCGACGGGACGGCGAATCGGCGCAGCGGGCGCTGCCGGAGCGGGCGCCGGAGCCGGCGGCCTGATCTCTTGCGCCTGGCGCGCAATCGGCGCCTGCGGCGGGGCCGTGGCGGCCTGGTCGAGGCGCTTCTGGACCAGAGCGTCGGCCTTGCGCTTGACCTCTTCCTCGGCCTTCTTGCGCGCTTCCTCTTCGGCGAGGCGCTTCTTGTGCTCTTCCTCGGCCTTCTTGCGCGCCTCTTCCTCGGCGGCACGACGCACCGCCTCTTCGGCGGCACGCTTGCGCGCGATTTCCGCGTCGCGGTTGGCGTCGACAAGGGCGCGGGCGCGCGCTTCCTTCTCTTCCTCGGTCAGCGTGCGCAGCACGATGCCACGGCCACCATCGCGACCGCTCGAACGCGACGGCATGGTGGAGCGGCTGGGCGGCTGCGAACGAGAGGGCGCGCTCGTCGGCGCCGGAGCACCGCCGAGTTTCAGGGTGCGGCCGGCGGGCGCAGCAGCGGCAGGAGCGGGCTTCGGCGCCTCGGGGGCGGGCGTAGGAGCCGCAGCCGGCGGCGGAGTCGGAGCGGCAGTCGCCGGTGCAGAAGCGCCACCGGGGCGCTTTACCGGCTTCTTGACCTCAACCGTCACCGCGCGCGTGCGACCGTGCGAGAATTTCTGGCGCACCTGGGTCGCGTCAGCCTTCGTTGCAGCGCCTGAACGCGCCGTGGTCGAAAGCGTAAGCGGCTTGGTCGACTTGGTCTCTTCTTTCTGTTCCGTCATGTCGGCTGTTGTCCTTGGTCCGCCTCGGCGCGTCAACCGGCGCCGTTCAATCGGAAGCCGCGCCAACGCGCCGCCCCGACCGCAATTCGTTGAATGAACGCACCGCCCGCATCATCGCGGGCGACCGCCACGTAGACCGCCTGTTCGCGGCCGAAAATCCCGCCGAGCGACGCAGCGTCGCCCAGTTTCTCGATCGGCAGGCCCGTTGCCTGCAGCTTGGCAAGCCCGTCGCCGTCGGCCTCGCTGGCGACAATGAGAAGGCCAGCGCGACGCTGCCCCACCATCTGTTCGACCTTCACGAAGCCTGCGACGGCACGGCCGGCACGACGTGCCCGGCCGAGATCGTCGAGCGCCCGCTCCAGCAGCAGCCGTTCGACCCGATCGGCCAGATCCGGTGCTGCCTTCACCGACGCCCGTGCGGCCTTCGAGAACAAGTTCTTCTCGAGGACCCGTTCGAGTGCCGAACGCTCCGCCCGCACCCACATACCACGTCCCGGCAGGCGCCGCGCAAGATCAGGCACGGCATCGCCCTCAGGACCGACGACGAAACGGATCATCCGCTCCGGCGCAGCCTCCTCGCCGGTCGCGATGCAGGTGCGGACCGAGAGATGGGGTTCGGGCATAGTGAGGGCAAGTGCCAAGAGTGTCGGTCTCCTACGTTCAGGCCTTCGCGGCGTCGGCCTGGCCCGTCTCGTCGGCCGGGAACCAATGCTCGCGCGCCCTCATGATGATGGTGTTCGCCATATCGGAGTCCATGGCGCTCTCGCCCACGATCTCGCGCAGCTCGTCGGAGGCGAGGTCGCCCAGGTCGTCGAGCGTCTTCACGCCGGCATCGCCCAGAGCGACCAACATCGGCAAGGTGAGCCCCTCGGCCGACCGTACCTCCTCGGAAACACCCAGATTCTCGAGGCGCTCTGCCAGTTCGGCGTCGCGCTTCTCGATATATTCGCGGCCGCGGCGCTGCAGCTCGGTGGCGATCTCCTCGTCGAAGCCCTCGACGCCGGCCAGGTCCTCGACCGCGGCCTCAGACACTTCTTCGACCGACGCATAACCCTCGGCCACCAGCAGATGGGCAATGACGTCGTCGACGTCGAGCGTTGCCTTGAAGAGTTCGGTGCGCTCGCGCGTTTCCTTTTGGCGGCGCTCGCTCTCCTCGGCCTCGGTCATGATGTCGATCTCCCAGCCGGTCAGCTGCGAGGCGAGCTTGACGTTCTGGCCGCGGCGGCCGATCGCCAGGCTCAGCTGGTCGTCGGGAACGACGACCTCGGTCTTGTTCTTCTCCTCGTCCATCAGCACCTTGCTGACCTCGGCCGGCGCCAGCGCGTTGACGATGAAGTTGGCGGTATCGGCCGACCACGGAATGATGTCGACCTTCTCGCCCTGCAGCTCCTGCACCACGGCCTGGACGCGGCTGCCGCGCATGCCGACGCAGGCGCCGATCGGGTCGATCGAGCTGTCGTGGGAGAGCACGGCGATCTTGGCGCGGCTGCCGGGATCCCGGGCGACGGCCTTGATCTCGATGATGCCATCGTAGATTTCCGGCACTTCCTGGGTAAACAGCTTGGCCATGAACTGAGGATGGCTGCGCGACAGGAAGATCTGCGGGCCGCGCGGCTCCTCGCGCACGTCGAAGATGTAGGCGCGCACGCGATCGTTCACGCGCAGCGACTCGCGCGGGATCGTCTCGTCGCGGCGGATCACGCCTTCGGCGCGCTGCAGGTCGACGGTGATGTTGCCGTAGTCCACGCGCTTGACCACGCCCGACACGATCTCGCCGACGCGATCCTTGAATTCCTCGTACTGGCGCTTGCGCTCGCTCTCGCGCATCCGCTGGGTGATGACCTGCTTGGCGGTCTGCGCGGCGACGCGGCCGAAGTCGATCGGCGGCAGTTCGTCGGTCAGGAAGTCGCCGACCTGCGCCTCGGGGTTGCGACGCTGGGCTTCCACGAGCGCGACCTGCACGCTCTCGTTCTCGATCGGGTCGGCGACCTGCATGTAGCGCAGCAGCTTGATCTCGCCGGTCTTGCGGTCGATCTCGGCGCGAATGTCGTGTTCGAGCCCGTACTTGGCACGACCGGCCTTCTGAATGGCCTGCTCCATCGCTTCGAGCACTTCCTCGCGCTCGATGCCCTTTTCGCGGGCGACCATGTCGGCCACCTGCAGCATTTCAAGGCGCGGGATGTCGGCAGTCGTTGCCATGTCTGTGTCCCTCTTCTACCCAGTCCGTTCAGTGAGTCTGCCCGGCCCCTTCGAGGGCCTGGCGGTGTTCTTCGATCAGCCGGTCGGTCAGCTCGAGCTTGGCCTTCGATATCGCGTCGAGCGGCACCGCGGCTTCCTTGCCATCGTCGAGGCGCAGCCGAACGACGCCGTCGTCCAGTCCCACCAGCGTACCCTTGAAGCGTCGACGGCCTTCGACCGGCACCGTTGTCTCGATCCGCGCGAGGTGGCCGGACCAGCGGGCATAGTCCTTGGGGCGGGTGAGTGGCCGGTCGATGCCGGGCGAGCTCACTTCCAGCGTGTAGGCGTCGGAAATCGGATCCTCGACGTCGAGCACCGCCGACAGGGCGCGCGAGAGCGTGGCACAGTCCTCGACGTCCATCGGCCGGCCATCGGCGGGCTCGATCATGATCTGCAGGGTGCCGCCGCGGCTCATGGCGACGCGAACCAGCTCGAAGCCCATGCCGACGATGGTCGGGGCAACGATGTCTTCGATGCGACGCAGCAGATCGGTCACGCGGTTGGGCTTCTCGACAGTTTGGGTCGCTGGAGTTGTGCCAAATGAAAAGAGCGGGTTTTTGGCCCACTCTTTTTGTTTGGTTCGTCCCGCGAACCCGATGAGGATGGCGCGGATATAGTCTCCCCCCTGCCAACTGGCAAGAAAATCCGGCGTTTCCTATGGGAAAATGGCCACTTCCCTCTATATGTAGTGGCCTGGCGTTCAGCGCCGTCGCAGCCGCAAGAACACGGGTTTGTGACCGGCTAGCATTTTTTGCTCGTAGCGTGTTCCCGGCCAATCCGCCGGCCGGCCGCGCCAGTCCGCCGGCCCTTGGGCCAGCCACTCGAAGGCCGGATGCAGGCAGGCATGTTCGACCATCCAGGGCAGGTAGCTGGGATCGTCGGTGGCCAGACGCAGCTCCGCCCCTGGTCGCATCAGCCGGGCCAGCACATCGAGATTGTCACGCTGCACGAAGCGACGCTTGTGATGGCGCGTCTTGGGCCAGGGGTCGGGAAAGAGGACGAAGGCCCGCGACAGGGATTGCGCCGGCAAGGCCGCCATCACGAAGCGGGCATCGTCGGTGAACAGCCGCACGTTGCCGACGCCGGCCCGCTCGATATGCGCCAGGCACTTCGCAACGCCATTGATATAGGGCTCGCAGCCGATCAGCCCCACCGTCGGATGATGCTCGGCTTGCCACACCAGATGTTCACCGGCCCCGAAGCCCACTTCGAGCCACACGCCGTCGGCCGGCAAGGTGCCACCAAAGAGGCGTGCGAGGTCGATCTTCGCCGCGCTCTCGGCAACATCGGCCTCGGGCGTGACGATCGGTTCTGCGGGCAAGTCGAGGGCGAGGCGCGGCAGCAGCGTGTCGAGCAACGATTGTTGCCCGGCACGCAGCTTCTTGCCCCGGCGACGACCATGCAGCGTGCGTCGGCGGGTTTCTTCCATGGGATCTTCCGAGCCGTCCTTACATGATCACGTCGATCAGGTACGGGCCCTTCTGCGACATGGCGTAGGTGAGCTGCTTGGTGAGCTCGTCGAGGTTGGTCGCCTGACCGCTCGGCACGCCCATGCTCTTGGACATCATGGCGAAATCGAGCGTCGGCCGATCGAGGGTCAGCATGTCGATGGCACGCGGGCCGGGGTTGGCGGCGCCGACATCGGCGAGCTGGCTGTAGAGGATGTTGTAGGAGCGGTTCGAGAAGATCATCACGCAGACGTCGAGATTCTCGCGCGCCATCGTCCACAGCGACTGGATCGTATACATCGAGCTGCCGTCGCCAATCATGCAGATGACCTTGCGATCGGGGCAGGCGACGGCGGCGCCGACGGCCACGGGCGCGCCGAAGCCGATCGAGCCGCCCATGTTGTTCAGCCAGTCGTGCGGCGGCGCGCCGGCGCTGAACGGGAAGAAGCCGCGCCCCGTCGTGACCGATTCGTCGACGACGATGGCGCCCTCCGGCATCGTGGCACCAAGCGCCTGGCCGAGACCGTCGAGCGTGAACTTGCCGGTCGGCCGGTCCGGACGGCTCGGCTGGGCAATGCCTGCGGGCTTCTCGTTCAATGCGCCGAGTTCGGCGGCCAGCGCTTCCAGCGAGGCAATGGGATCGCCCTCGACGGGGCAAAGCGTGCTGATCTCGCAATCGTCGGGCGACAGCACCGACGGCTTGCCGGGATAGGCGAAGAAGGCGAACGGCGCCTTGGCGCCGCACAGCACCATCTGCTTCGTGCCCTTGAGCTGCGCCAGCGCGTTCTCGACCACGAAGTGCAGACGCAGGACCGGAATGCGGCCCGCGCCGCGCTCGATGCGTGCCGTGCCGCCCGCACCCTGCACCTTGCAGCCCGTCTTCGCCGCGATCTTGCCGGCGAGTTCGAGACCGCGGGCGCGCAGTGCCCGGCCGCCAATGAAGAGCATTGCGTTGGGCTGCTTCAGTGCCTTGGCGGCGGCCACGACCGTCTCGCTGGACGGCGCCGGCGGGGCCGGCGTCGCTGGAGTCTCGGCGACGCCATCGGCTTCGGTCCATGCCGTGTCGGCCGGCAGGATCAGGGTCGCGATCTGGCCCGGCGCCACACGCGCGGCCTGGATCGCCGCCGCACCGTCGGCCGCCACGGTCTTGGACGTCGGCGAAGTTTTCACCCAATGGGAAAAGGGCCGCGCGATGCCCTCGATGTCGGCCGTGAGCGGCGTGTCGTACTTGATGTGATAGAGCGCATGCTCGCCCACGATGTTGACGATGCCGGAGCCCGCCTTCTTGGCGTTGTGCAGGTTGGCTGCCGCATTGGCGAGGCCGGGACCGAGGTGCAGCAAGGTCGATGCCGGCTTGTCGGTCATGCGGTAATAGCCGTCGGCGGCACCGCTGCAGACACCTTCGAACAGGCCGAGCACGCAGCGCATGCCCTCGACGCGATCCAGCGCGCCGACGAAGTGCATTTCCGAGGTGCCAGGATTGGCGAAGCAGACCTCGACGCCGCCCTTCACCAAGGTCCGAACCAGACTCTCCGCTCCGTTCATCACGTCCCCCGAAAGCTCAACCGACTGGAAAATCACAAAGAGGCGGCACCCTAGGCCAGAGCCGGGCCGAACCCAAGTGCTTGCAATCACTTGCGAAATTTAGGCTTCAGATGTTCTTTCTTTATTCTCAACGATTTATTCAGTAAACTTGAATGATTACCTGAGCATTCATTTGAACTCTTAAGAACAAAAGTTTTTTTGACCCATGAGCCAATCGGTCCTCTCCGAGAGCTCGGCCATCGATGCACCGTTCGTCGTCGGCCCCGACCTCGTCGAATTCGATCGCCGCGAACTGCCGATCTACCAGACGCTCGAGTCGCGCTGGGCGGAAGCCTGTATCGACGACACGCCCTACGGTGCCCCGTTCGACCGGCTGTTCGGCGAACGCGATCCCGTCTTCATCGACGGTGTGGCAGGCTCGCCTGCCGGCGCGCCCCTGCCGCCAATCGGCGCGGACACGCTGGTCACGTTGAGCGATCTTTCCGACACGCTGTTGTTGCCGGCCGCCGACGAGCCAACCGGCACGGCTCACGACATTGCCGCGGTCTACGATTTCGGCGCCGACAGCCACGCCGTCGTCCATCTGCACGACGGCTGGAGCTGGGAGCAGAGCGCGGCGGAGTGGTCGTACGACCACCACGGCTGAGGCTCTGGGGCTGAAGTCTAGGCGGCGTCGCCCAGTTCGAGCTGGACGAGGTTGAGCCAGTAGGCCGCGCCGGTCGTCAGGATCTTGTCGTTGAAGTCGTAGAGCGGCGTGTGCACGTGATGGCAGCCGCGCGGCTCCTCGTCGCCGCCGTTGCCGATCATGATGTAGGCGCCGGGCTTCTTTTCCAGCATGAAGGCAAAGTCCTCCGCCCCGGTGATCGGCGGCGTGTTGGGATCCACCTTGTCGCGCCCCACCGTCAGCGCAGCCGCCTCGACGGCGAGCGTGGTCTGTTCGGCCGAGTTGATGAGCGGCGGATAGCGCCGGAAATACTTGTACTCGACGGTGCAGCCGCCGGCCTGCGCGATGCCCTGCGCCACCTCACCCAGACGACGTTCGAGAAGCGCCCGCACGTCCGGCGAATAGCTGCGGGCCGTGCCGCGGATCAACACGTCGGAGGGAATGACGTTGGGCGAGCCGAACGTGCCGGCAGCGATGTGACCGACACTCAGCACCGCCGTCTGCGTCGCCGGCACGTTGCGGCCGATGATGCCCTGCACCGCGGTGATGAACTGCGCGGCGACCATCGTCGGGTCGGTGCCGCGATGAGGCAGCGCGCCATGGCCGCCGGTCCCCTTGAATGTCGTCTCCCAGGTGTCGCTCGCCGCCATCATCGGGCCGGAGCGGATGGCGAAATGGCCGACCGGAAAGCCCGGCATGTTGTGCATGCCGTAGACCGTGTCGCAGGGGAACTTCTCGAACAGCCCCTCCTCGATCATCACCCGTGCCCCGCCCTCGCCCTCTTCGGCGGGCTGGAAGATGAAATGGACCGTGCCGGCGAAATCGGGCGCTGCCGCAAGATGCCTGGCCGCACCCAGCAGCATGGTCGTGTGGCCGTCATGGCCGCAGGCATGCATCTTGTTGGGGATCGAGGAGGCGTGATCGAACTCGTTCTTCTCCTGCAGGTGCAGCGCATCCATGTCGGCGCGCAGGCCGATCGTCTTCTGGCCCGGCCGGTTGCCCTTGAGGGTCCCCACGACGCCGGTCGTGGCCAGGCCGCGATGAACGTCGAGGCCCCAGGATTTGAGTTTCTCGGCGACGATCTCGGCGGTCCGGACCTCCTCGAAGGCTGTCTCGGGATGACGATGGATGTCGCGTCGGATGGTGGTCAGCTCGGCGGCATGGGCAGCCAGCATCTCGGCGGTGAAGCGGGTCATGTGCAGGATCCTTTCGCGTGATGAGATTAGCCGGAGTTCGGCCGAAATGAACACCCACCCCTCGGCCGCGCGCCGGATGGGCGCAGGGGTGGCGCCGCCCTGCCCGCCGCGGTAAACCCCGGCCGCCATGATTCTGTTTCCTGCTATCGACCTCAAGGACGGCAAGTGTGTGCGCCTGCTGCGCGGCGACATGGCACGAGCCACGGTGTTCAACGACAGCCCGGCGGCCCAGGCCAAGGTCTTCGCCAATGCCGGCTGCGAATGGCTGCATCTGGTCGATCTGAACGGCGCCGTCGAAGGCCATCCGGTGAACCGCGCCGCGGTCGAGGACATCCTGAAGGAGGTCACGGTGCCGACCCAGCTCGGCGGCGGTATCCGCACCATCGAGAGCATCGCGCAATGGATCGAGGCCGGCGTGCAGCGGGTGATCCTGGGCACGATCGCGGTGAAGGAGCCCGGCCTCGTCAAGGCGGCGTGCAAGCAGTGGCCCGGCAAGATCGCCGTCGGCATCGATGCCCGCGACGGCATCGTGGCGGTCGATGGCTGGACCCGGCAGAGCACGGTGCGCGCCCTCGACCTCGCGCTGCGCTTCGAGGACGCCGGCGTCGCCACCATCATCTACACCGACATCGACCGCGACGGCGCCATGGGCGGCGTCAATGTCGACGCCACGGTGACGCTGGCCCAGCATCTCACCACGCCGGTGATCGCCTCGGGCGGCGTCAGCTCGCTGGACGATCTGCGCGAACTCCGGCCCAACGAGGAGTTCGGCATTGTCGGCGCCATCGTCGGCCGCGCGCTCTATGACGGCCGCGTGACGGTGCCCGACGCCATCCGCGTGCTGAAGGGCGAATAGCGTCGTGCTGAAGGTCCGCATCATCCCCTGCCTCGACGTCAAGGACGGCCGCGTCGTGAAGGGCGTGCAGTTCGTCGGCTTGCGCGATGCCGGCGATCCGGTCGAACAGGCCCGCATCTACGATGCCGCCGGCGCCGACGAACTCACCTTCCTCGACATCACGGCCAGCCACGAGAACCGCGACACCATCCTCGACGTCGTCGGTCGCACCGCGGAAGAATGCTTCATGCCCCTGACGGTGGGCGGCGGCGTGCGCCAGGTCGAGGACATCCGCCGCCTGCTGCTGGCCGGCGCCGACAAGGTCTCGATCAATTCGGCGGCCGTGTCGCGGCCCGAGTTCGTGCGCGAGGCCGCCAAGAAGTACGGCGACCAGTGCATCGTCGTGGCCATCGACGCCCGCAATGTCGGCCCCGGAAAGTGGGAGGTCTTCACCCATGGCGGCCGCAAGGGCACCGGCCTCGATGCGGTCGACTGGGCGCGGCGCATGGCCGAGCACGGCGCCGGCGAGATCCTGCTCACGTCGATGGATCGCGACGGCACCAAGTCCGGCTTCGATCTCGAACTGACGCGCGCCGTCTCGGATGCCGTGCCCGTGCCGGTCGTGGCGTCGGGGGGAGTGGGCACGCTCGATCATCTTGTCGAGGGCGTCACGCGCGGCGGCGCTTCGGCAGTGCTCGCCGCGTCGATCTTCCACTTCGGCGAGTTCACCATCGCTCAAGCGAAGGAACATCTCGCGCAAGCGGGCGTTCCAGTACGACAAATCTCGCGCCCGACCTGATTTTGGCGTAGAATTGTTGTCTTAGTGTTTCAAGGACGCTCGTCAAAGAGGCGTCTGAAAAATCGAGCGCCCGTCCCCCACGGGCGGCGGAGTTCTCCCCCGGATGGCCAAGAAGAAAAAAGCGAAGAAGGCGCCCAAGACCAAGCGCCAAGACGGTATCGCGAGCGTCGACGAGCATGTGCTCGACCGCCTCTATGTCGTGATCGACAGCCGCAAGGGCGCCGACCCCGAGACGTCCTACACCGCCCGCCTGTTCAGCCGCGGCCGCCAGCAGATCGCCAAGAAGCTCGGCGAAGAAGCGGTCGAAGCGTTGATCGAGGGCATCCGCGGCGACAAGCCGAAGCTGGTCGGCGAAAGCGCCGACATGCTCTACCACTTGCTGACCCTGTGGGCGGCGACCGGCGTGAAGCCCGCGGCCGTATGGGCCGAGCTGGCGCGCCGCGAGGGCCTGTCAGGCATCGCCGAGAAGGCCAGCCGGAAGAAATAGCCTCCGTGCCGCTCGCGGTCAGTGCGGCGGCATCGGAATGAAGATCGGCGGAACGCCGGACATGCGCGACCTGGCCTTGATGGCTTCGTCGTCGGCGCCATGCGGTTTCAGGTAGACGTAGAAGGGCGTCCGGCGCTCGACCACGTCATTGCCCGGCTGCGCTTTCTCGCTGACCAGCAGGTCCGACTGGATGCGCACATGCATGTAGCCCGGGATCAGTTCCGCCCAGTTGGCGACGTCCGGCGTGAAGAGGACGTCGTAGGAATAGCCGTCGACCAGCTTCACGACGCCCCAGGTCACGCCCTCGGCCGGCCGTGAGGGCACCTGCAGCCAGCTCATGCCCGACTGAACATAGACCCCGACCGCGTTCAGCATGACGTAAAGCGGGCCTGCGGGACTGGTGTTCTGCAGGGAGAGGGTCATGCGGAACGACTTGCCGTCGGGCTCGTAGGCGATGCGCTTCAGCTCGACATAGAGCGACCGCATGGCGGTGTTCTCGAGCAGCAATCGCGCTTGGCGGGCTTCCTTCAGGGCGCGTGCCTGGTACCAGCCGACCCCGGCGTCGACGGCGAAGGCCGCCAGCACGACCGCGACGACACCGATCACCACTGGCGAGCGCCAGAAACCCAGCCGCCGGCCGAGCTTCACGGCGACGTTTGCCGTGGGAGCCGCGATCTTGCGCGGCGCAGCGGCCCGCAGCTCGTCAAGCAACTCGCGCGGCTGATCGCTGCCCGAGGGCTGACCCGCAGGGCGCGCCGTCTCCAGCCGGCGCTTCAACACCCGCGCCTCGGACTGGGCGGCGGCAAGCTGGCGGCGCAGGTCGGCGATCAGCGCATCCTTGTTCGCCTCTCCGGGCTTCGCAGGATTGGCCGGCCGCTTACTCATTCGACGATCTCGCCGGCGGCGATGTGGACGATCTGTTCGGCCTGCTCGGCCAGAGCGAGATTGTGCGTCACCAGGATCAGGGTCGTGCCGCGTTCACGATTGACCGCGAGCAGCTCGTCCATGATCTCGATCTCGGTCTGCTCGTCGAGGTCGGAGGTCGGCTCGTCGGCCAGGATCATCGCGGGATCGTTGATCAGCGCCCGCGCGATCACCGCACGGCGCTGCTCGCCGGCCGAGACTTCCGACGGATAGGCGTCGAGATGATCGCCCAAGCCCATCTGCCCCAGCAGGGCCGAGGCACGCGCATAGGTATCGTCGGCACGACCGCCACGATTCAGCATCGCCGGCAGAGCAACATTGTCGATCAGGCGAAGCGTCGGCAGGAGGCTCGCGAACTGGAAGACGTAGCCGATCCGGCGATTGCGGAAGGCCGCGAGTTCGTTCTCCGTCAGGTCCCAGATATCCGTGCCGTTGACCACGACACGCCCCGCCGACGGCCGGCTAAGGCCGCCGATCATCGCCATCAGCGACGACTTGCCCGAGCCGGACCGGCCGATGATTGCGGCAAAGCGACCCGCAGCGACCTGAAGGTCGATGCCGGCCACCGCCGCAACGGCGCCGCGCTCGGTCACATAGTCCTTTCGCAAGCCGAGGCAGGACAGCATGGCTCAGCCCTCGCCGCGCACGAGATCGTAGGGGTCGCTACGGCTTGCGCGCCACGCCGGATAGAGCGCGCCCAATGCGCCGATGACGCTCGCCAGGATGATCGCCGCGACGGCGACAGCGACCATCTGGGGCGTGTCGAGCCAGACGAACGGAACGCCGACATTCTCGAGATAGTAGACCAGCGACCGCTCGTAGAGCCGCATCACCAGGATGCCCAGCACGACACCCAGCGCGCCGCCGACGCCGGTCGCGATCACAGCCTCGATGACCATCATGCCGACGATCTGGGACCGTCGCGCGCCGATCGCCTTGAGAAGTCCCAGCTCGCTCCGCCGCTCCGTCACGATGGCGGAGAACAGCACGCAGACCATGAGCGCCGTGCTGGCGAACATCAGGACCATCAAAGCGAGGATGCCGTCGAGCAGCGCCGCCAGCCCCTGCCGGATGCCGCTCATGGTCGAATCGCCGGTGACGACCTTCACGCCCTTCAGGGTCGAGAGGATTGCGAAGCGCGCCTGCAAGGGCGCCGTCCCCGGCGCGAGTTCGAGGAGAAAGCCGCTCACCTTGCCCGGCTGCAGGACCGCCGGTGGCGAGCCGCTGCCATGACCGCCGCCCATGGACATTGCCAGCGCCTCGAGGGTGCCGAAGCTCATGAAGACGCCGCGCTCATGGGTGCCGACACCCGTCTTCCCCAGCCGGCCATAGACGGTGTGCGGCTTGCCGAAGATCAGGAGCTGCGAGCCCAGCGGCGCCTCGCGGCCAGCGCCCAGGATCACATCGCCCGGCTGCAGCTCCCGGTTCAACTTCTCGACCAGCCAGGGCTGGATGGTGAAGTCGAGCACGGGATCGAAGCCGATCAGGTCGGCCGACTCGTGATGGCTGCCGATGCCGGAATGCTCGACCCGCGCGATCTTCTGCGGCGCGGCGCGGCTCACGCTCGCCAACCGCGCCTTGGCGAAGAGGTCCGCGTCGAGCACGAGGTCTGTGGGCTCAACGGTCAGGAGCGCGGCGGTGATGTTGGTCAACGCTCCTTCCGGCACCACCATCATGTCGGCGCCCATGCGGCTGAAGCCGACAGCCATGCTGCGGTCGATGCTGCGCATCAGGGTCGCGCCGGTGAAGACGACTCCGCTCGCCACGGCGACCGCGGCGATCAGCAGGAAGCTGCGGGCCTTGCGACGACCGAGGTTCTGCAGCGCCAGACTGGCCAGCAGCCAGCGCAGGCCATGCCGATCAGCCGTCATTGCCACGAAGTACGATCACGTCGTCCAGGATCAAAGCGTGCACGAGCGAGTATGCTTCATATGCTCGAGCTTGGTCGGGATGATCACGCAATCGTGGTGGCCGCCGTTGCTGGGCAGGATGCCGATCAACGTGTCTGTCGAGGTATCGATGACGGCGATGCCGCTCGACTGGCGCTGGAATCCGCTGAACGGCGTCAGCACATACTTGCCATCGTAGGTGATGGCTGGCGTCTGCAGGTCGGGCCCGATGCCCTGGATTTCCTTGATGATGGTCCAGGTCTTGGTGTCGACCACCATGATGCCGCTGAAGGCCGGCGAGGGATGCAGGATGGACAGATAGAGCTTCGAGCTGTCCATCGAGAAGACCATGTGGAACGGATTGGGATACTTGCCGCGCCACAGCGGATCCTCGACATGCGCAACCTTGCGCCAGTTCCTGGGATCCGGATCCCGACAACTGAAGACCGAGCAGTTGTTCTCCCGGAGATTGTTCATCATCACCAGGAACTTGCCGTCGGGGGAGAAGCCGATCTCATGGCCCGGCGAATGGATCTTGTCGAACACGACCTGCCAGGTGTCCTTGTCGATCTGTTCGACAGGATACTGATCCTGCGAGTCCTTGTTGAACTGCAGGAAGGCCGCTGGCTCGAAGTTCTTCTCGGGATCGAGGATGCAGATGCCGCCGCAGAGGCGGACTACAGTGGCCGCCCAGCGACCCTCGGGATGCCAGATCGTGCCGTCGGCGCCGGTCAGCGTCAGCGGTGCATCGCCGGGCAACGACCCTTCTTCGACGAAGAGCTCGCCCATCGGCACCATTTCCCAGTCGATCTTGTTGCCCTTGGTGCCCTTGTAGTCGTAGAGGCCGGTGCGCTTGTCGGGATAGATCTTCTTGATCGTGAGCGTACCGCCCTTGATCCAGGCATTGCGCAGCTCGGGAACGTTGGGTGTCCAGTCGAACTTGAGCGCGGCCTTAACCTTGGAGGTGGTGCGGTCGAAACAGGCCGCGATGTCCTTCTGGCCGTCGGTCACGAAATAGGACTGCGCATCCTTCGGGTTCACCGTGACATGGACGCCGAGGCCGAGGCCAGTACTCTCGGAGACGTTCTCGATCAACTGCATCTGCGTGCCGTCGTAGCGCACGCGATAGATGTTGGTGCCCGGCGCAGGCTCGGTGATGTTGGTGGGAATGCCGTAGATCAGCGAGTTCTTGCCGCCCTGCGTGCTGTTGACGAACTCGAACCCGTGATAGGGGTCGGCGCTCGGGAAGGCGCAGAGATGGTGGCTGATCGGGCTGTAGTCGCCGTAGTTCCAGTACCAGATCGACGCCATCACCCGGTTGGAGTTGAGGTCGATCGCATAGGTGCCGCCGCCCATCTTGGTCGGCAGCAGGGCGACCCAGTTGCCGAGGCTCTGGCCGCGGACGTCGGCGCGGGTGTCGACGACTTCGCGAACGATGTTATGCCGCTGGGCTTCCGTGTAGTTGGCGCCGCCATGGCGAGCGCCGTGATCCGACACCGATCCGCCGCCCAGCATGTTGTAACCGAGCACGCCGGCCTCGGCGACAACGGCAGTACCCGCCGCGGCACCGATGATCGTGCGCCGGCTGAAGCCGCGCTTCTTCTCCGCCACCGCAGGCATCGCAGCCTTCTTCTTAGCGTCCGCTTCCTGCTTGGCGGTGAGATAGGTCTGGAATTCTTCGCGATCCTTGACGGCGACTTCCTCGCGCCGTTTCACGAACGCATCGACCGCACCCTGCCGGGCGGGAACCTTGCTCGCGTCCTCGCTGGTCATCTTGACGCCAGGGCCGCCTCGCGACGGCTGTTTGGTCTTCGATGACTTGGACTTCTTTGCCATCTGTCGACTCCCCCTGATCAACGTCCCCCGCGATACGGCGCGAAATACTAGAGACGCCTCGCGCAGATTCATATCGGAACTTGAATGCTACTCTGCACATCTCAATACGGCGGTGGACCGGCCACCCCATGCCATGCTCAACTTGACGGATGGACTACGCCGTCGTCATCAGCGCCATCGTGCTCGGACTCTCCGTGCTGGCCACGGCAGCCAAGTTCCTCGATTGGTTTCTCCATTCCGATCCCAAGACGATGGTGCGCACCGTCCGTTGGATGCTGCTGCTCTTGATCGTTATTGGCGTGCCGCTGCTTGTCATGATGCTTCTTCGCGAGCAATGGGTCGGCGCGATGCTGCTGGGCGCGGGCATGCTGATCGTCGGCACGTTTCTCAAGTGGCGCGCGATCCTTGGTCCACTGAACGCACTGTTCAGTCATTTCCGGCCAAAGCCTCGGCCCTTCGAGATGCCGCCCGTTTGGGAAGAAGAAGAAACGGCCACCGATCCGAAGGCCGTGGCGCGCGCCGCCGAGATCCTCGAAGCCTATGTCCGGCAGACAGCGCCGAATGCCTTGCCTGCCGAGATGCGTCGCCTCACGCATGTCGTGCGCGATGACGACGAAGACGAAGACAACGTCAGCAACATGACGGTGAAGGAAGCGCTGGAGGTTCTCGGGCTGCCGGACGGCGCCGTGATCGTCGACGTCCACACCGCCCATCGACGCCTCATGCGGATGGCCGATCCCGACGAAGGCGGCTCACCCTATCTCGCCGCGAAGATCGATCAGGCGCGAGATCTATTGATTGATGTTTTACGGCGGCGTTCAAAGCCCGCCGCCATCAGCTCGGCAGCCCCTAAACGGCTGCCGAAAAACTAGCACCCCCCGGAACTGGCCATCAGTCCCGAAAGCAGGCCAGATGGAAGGGGCGCTTTGCCGGCTTGCCGGTAACGTCATAGGTATGGACGTGCATCTTCATCGGGTCGGCCATCAGTCCGACCGTGCAGAAGCCCGGTTCCACCGGCTCTTGTTCAGCGCTGCCGATAACGCACGAGAAGTTGGTCTTTGCCTCTTTCTGCAGCGGTACCTTCCAGGTGATGACATACTCGTTGGTGCCTACGAGCTCGCATTTGTCGATCATGTAGCCACGCGCGATCGAGCCATCGGCCGCGATGACGCATGCGAGACGTTTCTCGAACTCAGCCATGCTAACAACCTCATCCAAAGCGTTTGTCCCCGCGCCGGAGTGTAAGGAGCTTCCTGCGGCGCGAGCAAG
The DNA here is from genome assembly GCF_000312425.1 of Reyranella massiliensis 521. Lineage (GTDB taxonomy): Bacteria > Pseudomonadota > Alphaproteobacteria > Reyranellales > Reyranellaceae > Reyranella > Reyranella massiliensis. Next base: position 4,915,627 of record NZ_HE997181.1, read on the forward strand.
GCAAGCGACATCGCCGTAAGTGACTTGCTCTGGAGTTCATCATGTCCGCCTACGACCGCAACAACGTCTTCGCCAAGATCCTGCGCGGCGAGCTGCCGTGCAAGAAGGTCTACGAGGACGAGTTCGCGCTGGCCTTTCACGACATCAACCCGCTGGCGCCGGTTCATGTGCTGGTGATTCCCAAGGGCGAGTATGTCAGCCAGGCGGATTTCGGCGCGACCGCTCCCCCCGAGCTGGCGACCGGATTCTGGCGTGCCGTGTCGAAGGTGGCGCGCGATCTCGGCCTCGACACCGAAGGCTACCGCATCGTGGCCAACCACGGGCCGAACGGCGGGCAGCTCGTGTTCCATTTTCATGTTCACATTTTCGGCGGCCGGCAGATGAGCCACGCCATGCGAAGCATGCCGAAGGCGGATAGCCAGGGATGATCCGACGCCGCGCGGTGCTGGCGGCGGGCCTATGCGCGCCTGTCGCCGCACACGCCCAGAACCGCCGGAAGCCGCCGGGATTCTACGAAGGCGGACGGATCAAGGAACGGGCGGTGCAGTTCGCAAGCGGTGACGTGTCGCTCTCCGGCACGCTGCTGCTGCCGCTGATCAGCGAACTGCAATATGTGCCGGGCGTCGTGCTGGTCGCCGGCAGCGGCCCGACCGACCGCAACGGCAACAACGCGCTGGTGCTGGAGCGCATCGATCTTCTGAAGGAGGTCGCCGAGCTGCTGGCGCGTCATGGCATCGCCTCGCTGCGCTACGACAAGCGCGGCATCGGGCAATCGACGCTAAGACCACGCAATTCGCTGGCGGCCGAGGAAGCCTTCTTCGCCTGGGACAATTTCGTGGCCGATGTCGAGGCCGCTCACACCGAACTGTTGCGGCACAACGAGATCAAGCCTTACGCAACGGCGCTGCTGGGACACAGCGAAGGCGGGTTGCTGGCGCTGGCTGCCGCCAGGTCATTGGGCAAAAGGGTGCATGCGCTGGTGCTGGCGGCAACGCCCGGCCGCAAGCTCGACGAGATCGTGCGCGCACAGGTAGAGCGCAATGCGCCGGCCATGCGCGGACCCGTGGACAGCGCCATTGCCGCCATCCTGGCCAAGGGGCGCGTGCCGGCCGGCCTGCCGCGCGAGCTTGATCTCCTGTTTCCGCCCTACGCCGGCCCGTTCCTGCAGAAGCTTCTCTCCTTCGATCCTGCCGCGGTGCTGGCGGCAATCCCGACGGCCTGCCTGCTCCTGCAGGGGGGAGCGGACCGGCAGGTCGTGCCCATGGGCGATGTCCAGCCGCTGATCGATGCGTTGCGCACGCGCGGCGCGCCGGGCGAAGCCATCGTCCTCCCGCAGGTCAGTCATAATCTCAAGCTCGTCACCACCCCCGGCGATCCGGGCCTTGCGGGTCCGCTGGCGCCGGCCGCGGCAGACGCGCTCGTGAAGTGGCTGGCGCCGGCGCTAGGCGCTTGATCGCGTGGCGCGGCGGCCCGATCATCGCGGCGAAGACGGAGGAAGAATTATGAGCGTGACGGTGCGTCCGGTGACCTCGGCGGTCGGGGCGGAGATTCTCGGAGTCGATCTCAGGGAGCTCAGCGACCAGGATTTCAAGGCCATCGAGCAGGCCTGGTACGCCCACTCGATGATCCTGCTGCGCGACCAGCAGCTCAGCGACGACGACCTGCTGGCCTTCAGCCGCCGCTTCGGGGAACTCGATCCGCCGCCCAACCAGGAGCGCGGCCGAATCAGCCCGCCCGGCTATCCCGACATCTACGTCGTCTCGAATGTGCTCGACAAGAAGGGTGAGCCGATTGGTGCCCTCGGCGCCGGCGAAGCGGTCTGGCACACCGACATGAGCTATCTCGACACGCCACCCGACGCCTCGATGCTCTTCTCGCTCGAGATTCCGCCGAGCGGAGGCAACACTTGGTTCTGCGGCATGCAGGCAGCCTGCGACGCCCTGCCGGCCGATCTCAGGAAGAAGATCGAGGGTCGCCGCATCAAGCATGACGGCACCTACAATTCCGGCGGCTACCTGCGCAAAGGCGTGACGCCGACCGACGATCCGATGGCGGCACCGGGCGCCTGGCATCCGGCGATCCTGCGCCACCCGGCCAACGGTCGCGCCACGCTCTATCTCGGCCGCCGGCGAAACTCTTATGTCGAGGGCTATGCCCGCGAGGAGTCAGACACCGTTCTCGAAGCGCTGTGGGCGCATGTCACGCAGCCACAGTTCGTCTACGAGCATCACTGGAAGCTGGGCGATCTCGTGATGTGGGACAATCGCTCCACCATGCACCGCCGCGATCCGTTCGACGGCGAGGCAAGGCGCGTCATGCATCGCACCCAGATCAAGGGGACGACCAGGCCGATCGCTTTTGCGGCTTGAGCCAGCAGAAGCAGAGGACATACGGTCGCGAAAACACGATCAAACGCATGAGAGGCCGCGACATTGCGCGGCACCAGGCGCGAACTCGACAACAAGGGAACCGGCGTGCCGATCGATCCTTGATGACGTCACTGATCGCGTAAGGTCGTCAGCGGCGTGGCGGATTGCCCAGGGCGTCCACTTCGCCGACGACCCAGCCCATGACGCGAACACCCTCGACTTGCCGGGGTACCCCGGTAAGCTGCTGCCGGCTCTTCACGCCGACCACGATCGCGGGGCGACCGATTTCATCCTCGCCCTCGCCAACCATCACGACGCCGTCGCCTTTCATCAGCTGGTCGTGATTGCGCGCGAGAACGTCCGTGACGGAACCCTCCGCGGATTGTTCCGCAGGCTCCTTACGCCGGGCATCGTCACGTTGGAGGGCCTCCGGATCCGGGAGTGCGAATTCCTGCTTTGGCGATTGGGCCATGTTCCAGCCTCCCATGAGGTGGGTGGGGACAATCGTCCCCACCCAGCACAGAGCACTAAGTATAGAGGCGAATATCAAGGGCACTCAGAACCCTCGTAATACGATTCGCAAAAGTAGTGCCCCCGCCGCCTGCGTAAAGCAAGCCCACTGCACCCAGCCCGGTCGCCCAATGCCACACGAGAGACCCTGAATCGCCGCCGGCGCTGAAATCGCCGGAGGTTCCACGTATCGCGATCTGGTCCCTGAAATGGCCGACGCGACCGCCGCCATAGTTCACGTTCACCGAAACATTGATCGCCGTTACGCGACCCGATTTCAGTTGCGTCGTGCGACCTGTCTTTCCGACCAGCATGCCGACAGTCGGCGCGACAGGTGTAGCTCCCGCCCTGAAGTAACGGAGAGTTCCACCCGAGAGGTAGACGAGTTCGCGTCGAACGCGGTCAGGCCAAGCCCAGCCTGTCGCGGCGTCCACATAGTTTATGCCTCCGCTGAAATTGATGGGCACAAACCTTTCGAGGATCGCGATCTGATCCTGCGGACACTTGCCGCCGTCGAAGGGTCCCGGCTGGCAGATGCAGTCGCCAAGACTTGCAACGTTGCTGTTGGCAAGGACGTGGTTGTTGCTCAACACCATCAGTCGGCTCGTGCGGGGAGCATGAAGGCCGACGGATAGACAGCCCAATGTGCCCGCCGTGATCAGTCGGTGGCCGACGGAAACGCCGCCAGGTGCAGGGCGGGCCCTGAAGCGGTGACTGAGCGCATCGACTACTCCGACAGGCACTTGCACAATCGGCACCTCGGAGAGCGCGCGGGTTCCGGCAACCGCGCTTATCTCGCTCATTACCTGACTGTTTTCCTGTCGTTCGATGGTGAAGACGACAAGGCTCATCTCGCCGGGAGGCGGCATCTCTTCACCACCAGGCGCGTCCGGATCGCCATAGCCGAAGCCCACGCCAACGATGTTGTTGCCTTCGACCTCCTGGACGGATGCGGCGGCGGCCATCGCCCTTGCGTCACCGGCGAGCTTTTTCTCGATCTCGCCCTTCAAGGAGACGATGTCGTCGTCCACCTCTGCTTCGATCGCAGCGGCTTCGTGGTCCACGACAGCAGCACCCAGTTCATCTCCGGATGGCGCTTCAAACGTTTCATCACCTTCGCCGCCCTGCTCTTCGGGGCCAGCGTCGCTTCCAGGGTTTCCGAACTCATCGTCGGAAGAAGAACGAGAAGAGCCTGATCGTGGCGTGGGTTTGCTCGGCTTAGCCATTGTATCCCTCCTGTGTGTGAACAAGGCAGAAGAAACAAAAGCGACGCGAAAAACTCCTTCCCGCGTGACGAGTATCACGCAGGCACCAGAACTCCGTTCATTGACTGGGATTTAGAGGGGCGTAGATCTCATGAGGTGGCTGAAACCTCCTTCCCAAAACGAATTTGGTAGGTCGCGCAGATCCAGCACGACGCGCTCACGTATCACAACCATGAGGTGTGGGGCAATATTCTATGTTCGTGATCGAGCCCATATCGCATGAAACTCACGATCAATTCGATGTGATGCGCAGATGCATACTATCGAACGATTACAATCGAACACGATCGATCCGACGAGTTTGCGCACGGCAATTTTGGTCAGGACCTGACAACTGTTTTCGTACGCTGTCCTTAAAAGAAAGCTTGCGGAAGAAGTGCGCATGCACGGCATTCAGCAGTGCAACTACATGGAATAGAAATACCGAAAGGGTGACTGACCTCGTTCATGCAACTTATGGGCATGGTTACGCTGCCAGCGCTGCGCGTGGTTGCGGGCGGCGGTAACTCAGCGCCTCGGCGATGTGCAGGCGGCGCACGGCATTGGAGCCGTCGAGGTCGGCCAGGGTGCGCGCGACCTTGAGAGTGCGATGCCAGGCACGAGCGGAAAGACCGAGGCGTTCTGCGGCGCGGCTGAGCAGTGCGCGCCCCTCGGCATCGGGTTCGGCAATGGTTGCCAAAAGCGCCCCATCTGTGTCGGCGTTGCAGCGCGGCTTGGACCAGTTGCGCGCCCGCTCGCTGAACAGGCCCGCGGCGAGGTCGGCTTCGACGGCAACCAGCTTGCCCTTGCGATCGAGTTCGACAAGGCGGTCGCGCTGCACGACGCGCGCGGCGGCCACGCGGGCAGCGATATCGACCGAACTTTCGGCTGGCGGCGGCAAGGCAAGGTCCGCAGCAGCGACGGCCGGAACGTCGATCGCGAGATCGATGCGATCGAGCAGCGGCCCCGAAAGCTTGCCCTGGTAGTCGGCGCCGCAACGCGGAGACCGGCCGCAGGCCCGCGACGGCTCCATCAAGTGGCCGCAGCGGCAGGGGTTCATCGCCGCCACGAGCTGGAAGCGCGCCGGATAGGTCACGTGGGCAGCGGCGCGCGCCACCGTCACGCGGCCGGTTTCGAGCGGCTGGCGCAGCGCCTCCAGAGTGGCACGGCTGAACTCCGGCAGCTCGTCGAGGAACAGGACGCCATGATGCGCGAGCGAGACTTCGCCGGGCTTGGCGTAGCGCCCACCGCCGACCAGTGCCTGCAGGGTCGCCGAATGGTGCGGATCGCGAAAAGTGCGACGGCGACTGAGCCGGCCTTCACCGAGATCGCCGGCCAGGGAACGCACCATCGAGGCTTCCAGCGCTTCCTCTGGTTCCAGCGGCGGCAACAGCCCGGGCAGGCGCGCTGCCAGCATCGATTTGCCCGAACCGGGCGGGCCGATCATCAGCAGATTGTGGCCACCGGCGGCCGCCACTTCGAGCACACGCTTGGCGCTCTCCTGTCCCTTGATCTCGGCAAGGTCGGGATACAGGGCTCGATCGTCGGCCATCAGCGCCTCGGGCGGCGACAAAGCCTGCTTGCCGCGCAGATGGTTGATCAGGGCGAGCAGCGAAGGCGCGGCGATGATCGGCGGCTGGTCGGTACTATCAGTGTCGAGGCCCTCCCTGAGTCCGCCTCCCCCGCCGCTCCACGCCGCTTCTCCCCCACACACGGCGGGGCAGATCACGCCGCGCCCCGCCGCCCGAGCGGCAATCGCAGCCGGCAGTACGCCGGGCACCCGGCTCAAGGTCCCGTCGAGTGCCAGTTCGCCCAGCACGACATAGTCGGCGAGACTGCCCGCTTCGATCACACCCATGGCGGCCAGCAGGCCCAGCGCAATGGGCAGATCGTAGTGGCTGCCCTCCTTGGCGAGATCGGCCGGCGAGAGATTGACGGTGACCCTCTGGGGCGGCAGCACCAGACCCATCGCCCGCAAGGTGGCGCGCACGCGCTCACGGCTTTCGCCCACCGCCTTGTCGGCCAGCCCCACCATGGCGAAGGCGACATTTCCGGGCGCAATCAGCACCTGGACATCGACCGGCAGGACATCGACGCCCTGGAAAGCCACCGTTCGCACTTTCGCCTGCATGTATTGCTCCCAACGCCTCGCCGGGAACAATTAAAGAACGAATACAATATAAGTAAAGCACGCTACAGTTGTATTCCGTTTGACAGACGGGAGATCAGCTCTGCGTTTGTGCACGCCGAGCCTTCACAGCGCCGCGTGATAAAGTCCGCGCCGCATTGTGGGAGACATTTGTGACAGCAGCCAAGATCAACGATCTCAACTTCACGCCGCCGGCCGCGGTGACCGAGCTTGCCGCCAAGGTGAAAGCCTTCGTGAAGGAGAAGGTCGTGCCCTATGAGACGGACCCACGCTGGGGCGCGCACGGGCCGAGCGACGAACTCCGCATCGAGCTGAACGACTTGGCGCGCGCCGCCGGCGTCTTCGCCCCGCATGTGCCCAAGGAATATGGCGGCGTCGGCCTCGGCCAGGTCGGCCGCGCCTATGTCTTCGAGGCGGCGGGCTACTCGATCCTGGGACCGACGGCGATCCACTGCGCCTCCCCCGACGAGGGCAACATCCACCTGCTCGACGTCGTCGCCCGCCCCGACCAGCGCGAGCACTTCCTGAAGCCGCTGGCGACCGGCAAGCTGCGCTCCTGCTTCTGCATGACCGAACCGGGCGGCGGCGCCGGCTCCGATCCCAGCCTGATGAAGACCACGGCGCGGCTCGACGGCAACGAATGGGTGATCAACGGCCGCAAGTGGCTGATCACGGGTGCAGGCGGTGCCGGCTTCGCCATCGTCATGGCCAAGATCGAGGGCGGCGAGCATGACGGCAAGGCAACCATGTTCCTGGTCGACATGCCCAACCCCGCCATCAAGCACGCGCGCACGCTCGACACGATGGATTCGAGTTTCACCGGCGGCCATGCGGTGATCGACTTCGACAATCTCCGTCTGCCGGCCGATGCCGTGCTGGGCGAGATCGGCAAGGGTTTCCGCTACGCCCAGGTGCGGCTGGCGCCGGCGCGGCTCAGCCACTGCATGCGCTGGCTGGGCTCGGCGGGACGCGCCCAGGAGATCGCGACCGAGTACGCGCGCCACCGCATGGCATTCGGCAAGAGGCTCGGCGAACACCAAGGCGTGTCCTTCATGCTGGCCGACAACATGATGGACATCCACATGGCGCGGCTCGCCATCTGGCACACCGCCTGGCTGCTCGATCAGGGTGAGCGCGCCTCCAACGAAAGCTCGCTCTCCAAAGTCGTCTGCTCGGAGGCGATCGCCCGCGTGGCCGACCGCTGCGTGCAGATCCTGGGCGGCATGGGCATCACGCGCGACACGGTGGTCGAACGCATCTTCCGCGACACCCGCGCCTTCCGCATCTACGACGGTCCGTCGGAAGTCCACCGCGCCGTGCTGGGCGAGCGGATCGTCAAGGGAGCGCTCTGATCCCCGCACTCACTGGTGCAGATGGCAGGCGACCGCGCGGCCGCCTTCCATCTCGCGCATCGGCGGATCGACGGTCTTGCAAACATCCATCGCCTGCGGGCAGCGCGTATGGAAACGACAGCCCGGCGGCGGACGCATCGCCGACGGCACCTCCCCGGTGATGATCTGCTGCGGGCGGCCCGCCTCGATTTCCGGATCGGGGATCGGAATCGCGGCCAGCAGCGCCTGCGTATAGGGATGTAGCGGCCGGGCATAGAGCTCCGCACGCGAGGCGATCTCGACGATGCGGCCGAGATACATCACCGCGATGCGATGGCTGATGTGGCGCACCACGGCGAGGTCGTGGGCGATGAAGACGTAGGTGAGACCCAGCCGCTCCTGGAGCTCCTGAAACAGGTTCACGACCTGCGCCTGGATCGACACGTCCAGCGCCGATACCGGCTCGTCGCAGAGAATCAGCGACGGCTCCAGGGCGAGCGCGCGGGCGATGCCGATGCGCTGGCGCTGTCCGCCCGAGAATTCGTGCGGGTAGCGGTCGGCCATGTCGGGCAGCAGCCCCACCATGTCGAGCAGCTTCGCGACCTTCTCGCGATAGGCGGCGCGACCGCCGGGAAGCCCATGGACCTCGAACGGCTCGCTCACGATGTCAGAGACCGTCATGCGCGGATTCAGCGACCCGAACGGGTCCTGGTAGACCATCTGCATGCGCCGCCGGATCGGCCGCATGCGGGCGCGGTCGTGCCCGGTAATGTCCTCGCCCTCGAAGACGACCTGGCCCGAGGTGATGTCGAGCATCTTGAGGACAGCCAGGCCAGTCGTGCTCTTGCCGCAGCCGGACTCGCCCACCAGCCCCAACGTCTCGCCGCGGCGCACCGTGAAGGAAACGCCATCGACGGCCTTCACGCTGCCGACCTGCTTGCGCATCACGGCGCCGGCCATGACCGGGAAATGGACCTTGAGGTCGCGGACCTCGAGCACGGTCTCGGAGGAGGCGTCAGGCGCTGAGCTGGGCATGGAAATGACAGGCTGAAAGATGTTCGGGGGTCGTCTGGACGAGCGGCGGGCGTTCGCGGCGGCAGATGTCGGCGGCGCGCTGGCAGCGCGGCGCAAAGGCGCAACCGGGCGGCAGATTGGCCAGGTTAGGCGGCTGGCCCTCGATCGGCACCAGGCGCTGGCCCGCTTCCTGGTCGAGACGCGGGATCGAGGCCATCAGGCCGATCGTGTAGGGATGGCGCGGCCGCGCATAGATCTCGCGCGCCGGCCCTGCCTCGACGATGCGGCCGCCATACATGACGCAGACGCGATCAGCGTAGCGCGCGACGACACCGAGATCGTGAGTGATCAGGATCAGAGCCGAGTTGGCCGCCCGTGTCACTTCCTTGAGCAGCGCCAGGATCTGCGCCTGCACCGTGACATCGAGCGCCGTCGTCGGCTCGTCGGCGATGATGAGCTGCGGCTGGCAGGCCAGCGCCATGGCGATCATGGCGCGCTGGCGCATGCCGCCGGAGAACTGGTGCGGATAGGACTTCACGCGGCTCTTGGCATCGGGCAGGCGGACGCGGGCCAGCAGCTCGGCCGCCTTGTCCATCGCGGCCGCCCACGGCGTCTTGCGATGCAGGTTGATCGGCTCGGCGATCTGCAGGCCGACCGTGAGCGAGGGATTCAAGGAGCTCATCGGCTCCTGGAAGATCATGGCGATGCGATTGCCGCGGATCGCCCGGATCTCGCTCTCGTCGACCTTGAGCAGGTCCTGGCCGTCGAACACGACCTCGCCCGACGTGATGCGTCCCGGCGGCTGAGGGATCAGCCGCAGGATCGACATCGCCGTGATGCTCTTGCCGGATCCCGATTCGCCCACGATGGCCAGGGTCTCGCCGGCCGCCAGGTCGAAGGACACGTCGTCGACCGCCTTGACCGTTCCGCGCTCGGTGCGGAACTCGGTCGACAGGTTCTTGACGCTCAACAAAGGCGTCCCCATCAGGCACGCCTCCCTGTGCGATACACCATACTCAGTGACCCAACTTCTTCTTGAGTTCCTGGTCGATCCAGATGCGGGCATAGATCGGGCCCGGCCGGATCGAGCCCACGCTCATCTCGCCGCCATAGTTCTTCACCCAGGGCCACCACGCTGCATAGACATAGGGCGTGGGCAGCCAGAGGTAGGGCGCAGCGTCCATGATCTCGACGGTCATTTCGCGCAGCAGCTGCTTGCGCTTGGTCTCGTCGCGAGTCCTGTAGACCTCGTCCATCTTGGCGTCGAACTTGGGGTCCGCATACATTGACGGGTTCCAGGTCTGGCCGCTGACGAAGCTCTTGCGGATCGAGGTCGTCGGGTTGGTGTGGCTGCTGTTCATCAGATAGCCCGCCTCGTGCTTGCGCGTCGTCATCGCCGACAGGAACGCGCCGTACTCGGTGGGCTTCAGCTCGACCTTGATGCCGACCTGCTCGAGATAGGCGGCGATCAGCGGCGCCAGCTCGGAGTGATCGGGCGAGCAGGAGCAGAACTGCATCTTGAAGGTGAAGCCGTTGGGATAGCCCGCCTCCTTCAGCAGCTCCTTCGCCTTCTTCGGATTGTAGGTGTAGAGCTCCTTAACCGAGGCCGGCATCTTGTCGAGCGAATCGTAGTAGCCTTCCCAGTCGGGATACATCGGATAGGCATGCATCTCGGCCTCGCCGGTGTAGTGGGCCTCGATGATCTCTTTCTTGTTGACCGCCATGTTGATGGCGCGCCGTACGCGCACGTCGTCGAACGGTTTGGTGTCGGTTCTGAAGGCCATGAAGGAGCCCAGGATCGACAGGCGCTTGGCGAACTGGAGCTGCGGCGCACTCTTCTTCAGCTCGGGAACATAACGGGCGTTGATCGTCTCCAGCAGGTCGAGCTTGGCGGTGCGGATGGCCGCGAGCTGCGTCGCCTCGTCCTTGATGGTGCGATAGATCAGCTTGTCGACGAACGGCAGCTTGTATTCCTGGCCCCCGAGCTTCTCCTTGTCCCAGTAGATCGGGTTCTTGGTGTAGGTGTTGGAGTTGCCGGCGACGAAGTCGGTCAGCATGAACGGTCCGGTGCCGTTCACGTTCTTCCAGTTGTTCGGCCCGGCATCGACCACCTCCTTGGGCGTGATCGTGGTGTAGAAGCCCCAGGCGAGCCGGTAGTCCCACTCGGCGTTGTATTCCTTGAAGTTGAACACGACGGTGTACTTGTCGCGCGCCACGACGGAGCCGACGAAGTCGTAGTAGCCACCGATATGCTTGGGGCTCGAGCGCAGCCGGTTGAAGGCGTAGGCCACGTCTTCGGCGGTAAGCTCGCGCGACGGCATCACGCCCGGCTTTTCCGGGAACATGATGCCCTTGCGCAGGGTGAAGACGACGGAGAGCGGGTTCTCGACCAGCTCCCACTTCTCGGCCAGCTCGCCGCGTTGAGCCTCGGTCGCGAGATAGGCGTCGGCGACGAAGGGATGCTTGCCGCCCTTGCGGACACTCTTGTCGAGATCGCCGGCGATGAGCTGTTCGTAGAACTGGCCGGTGTCGTGGTTCAGTTTCCAGTTCCAGTCGTGCGGGTCCCACGAGAGAGCCGACAGGGTCACGAACATCGTGCCGACTTCGAGGGTGCCGCCATATTGCGGCTTGGCCCCGTCCTGAGCCTGCACTCCGCCGACGCAAAGCAACGCTGCTGCCGCGCCGCCCAGCAGCGCCCGTCTGAAGGTCGTCATACGCGTCCTCCTCTCATGGTCCGCCCGCCGCCGCGGCCGGTTGTTAGTACCCCATCTTCTTCTTGAGCTCCTGATCCAGCCACATGCGGGCATAGATCGGCCCGGGACGCACCGCACCGGAGCGCAGCTCGCCAGCGTAGTTCCTCACCCACGGCCACCATGCCGTATAGATGTAGGGCGTCGGCAGCCAGATGTAGGGGGCGAGATCGAGGATCTCGATCGTCATCTCGCGCAGCATCTTGATGCGCGTGGCCTCGTCCTTGGTGCGATAGACCTCATCCATCTTGGCATCGTACTTCGGATCGGACCAGCCCGACGGGTTCCACTGCTGGCCGGTCGTGAAGCTCTTGCGGATGGTCGTCGTCGGATTGGTGTGACCGTTGTTCATCATGTAGCCGACCGACAGCGTGCGCGAGGTCATGGCGCTCAGGAATGCGCCGTACTCCATTGGCTGGATTTCCATCTTAACGCCGACCTGCTCGAGATAGGCGGCAACCAACGGCAGCAGGTCCATATGGTCGGCACTGCACGAACAGACCTGGGTCTTGAAGGTGAAGCCCTTGGCATAGCCCGCCTCGGCCAACAGCTTCTTGGCCTTGGCCGGGTCGTACTTGAACAGTTCCTGCACCGAGGCCGGCATCTCCTTCAGCGGCTGGAAATAACCGACATAGTCGGGATGCATCGGATAGGCGAAGAGCTCGGCATTGCCGTTGTAGTAGGCCTTGACGATCTCGTCCTTGTTCACCGCCATGTTGAGGGCGCGCCGGACTCGCACGTCCTTGAGCGGGCTGTCGACGTCGACACGGAAAGCGAGGAACGTGCCGCTCATGTTGAGCCAACGGTTCCACTTGAGCTGCGGTGCACTCTTCTTCAGCGATTCGACGTTCTGCCAGCGGATCGACTCGAGGATGTCGAGCTTGCCGGTGCGCAGCGCGGTGATGAACGTCGCCTCGTCCTTGATCGTGCGGTATGTGATCTTGTCGATGAACGGCAGCTTGTAGTCCTGGCCGCCGATCTTGTCCTTGTCCCAATAGCCTTCGTTCTTGCTATAGACGTTGGAATTGCCCGAGACGAAGTCGGTCAGCATGTACGGCCCGGTACCGTTCACGTTCTTCCAATTGCTGGCGCCGGCCTCGACGACCTCCTTGGGATAGATGCCCGAGAAATAGCCGTAACCGAAGCGGTAGTCCCATTCGGCAAAGTAGTCCTTGAACTCGAAGACGACCGTGTGCTTGTCCGGCGCATGGGCCTTGGCGATGTGGTCGAAGTAGCCCTTGATCTTGCGCGGGCTCTCGTCGAGGCGGGTGTAGGCGAAGAGTACGTCGTCAGCCACGAACTCGCGGCTCTTCATGACGCCGGGCTTGTCCGGCCACATGATGCCTTTGCGCAGCTTGATCTCGATCCGGAGCGGGTTTTCCTTCCACTCCCAGCTCTCCGCCAGCTCACCGCGTATCGCGTCGGACGGCAGCCAGGCATCGGCGATGAACGGATGCTTGCCACCCGCCTTCACGCTCTTGCTGAGGTCGGCAGCGAACAGCTGCTCGTAGACGAGGCCGGTGTCGTGGTTGTGCTTCCAGTTGAAATCCTGGGCGTCCCACGACAGCGCCGACAAGGTCACGTAGACGGTGCCGATCTCGACGCTGCCGCCGTACTTCGGCTTCTCGTCATTGGCGAGGGCGCCACCCGCCGCGGCCAACGCCATCGCACCGCCGAACAGCGCGCTCCCGAGTATCTTCATCGCTTCCTCCCTGAGATAGCGTGGGCGGTCAGTGGCCCATCTTCTTCTTGAGTTCTTCGTCGATCCAGATACGCGCATAGATCGGGCCGGGGCGAACGGCACCTACGCGCAGCTCACCGCCGTAGTTCTTCACCCACGGCCACCATGCCGAATAGATGTAAGGGATCGGCATCCAGACATAGGGAGCCGCTTCTAGAATCTCGACCGTCAGCTCACGCAGCATCTTGATGCGCGCGGCCTCGTCCTTCGTCCGGAAGACCTCTTCCATCTTCGCGTCGTATTTGGGGTTGCTGTAGCCTGCCGGATTCCACAGCTCTCCCGTTATGAAGCTCTTGTGGATGGTGCGCGTCGGATTGACGTGGCCGGAATTCATGAAATAGGCCGGCGCATGGGTGCGCGAACTCATGGCACTCAGGAACGCGCCATATTCCATCGGCTGGATCTCGAGCTTGACGCCGACCTGCTCGAGATAGGCGGCAACTAACGGCAGCAGGTCCATATGGTCGGGATTGCACGAGCAGACCTGGACCTTGGTGGTGAAGCCCTTCGGATAGCCCGCCTCCGCCAGCAGCTTTTTCGCCTTGGCCGGATCGTACTTGAACAGCTCCTGCACCGAGGCCGGCATCTCCTTCAGCGGCTGGAAGTAGGGACCGTAGTCGGGATGCTGCGGATAGGCGAAGAGCTCGGCATTGCCGTTGTAGTAGGCCTTGACGATCTCGTCCTTGTTCACCGCCATGTTGAGAGCCCGGCGGACCCGCACGTCCTTGAAAGGTCCGTCGACGTCCATGCGCATCGCCATGAACGTGCCGCTCATGTTGAGCCAACGGTTCCACTTGAGCTGCGGTGCGCTCTTTTTCAGCGATTCGACGTTCTGCCAACGGATCGACTCGAGGATGTCGAGCTTGGCGGTGCGCAGCGCGGTGATGTACGTCGCCTCGTCCTTGATCGTGCGGTAGGTGATCTTGTCGACGAACGGCAGCTTGTAGTCCTGACCGCTGATCTTCTCGGTGCCCCAGTAGATCGGGTTCTTCGTGTAGGTGCTGGAATTGCCCGAGACGTAGTCAGTGAGCTGGAAGGGCCCGGTCCCGACCGCATTCTTCCAGTTGGTCGCGCCGGCGTCGACCATCTCCTTGGCGTAGATCGGCGAGTAGTAGCCCCAGCCGAATCGGTAGTCCCATTCGGCGTGGAAGTGCTTCATGTAGAAAACGACCGTGTGCGGGTCGGGCGTCTCGACCTTCTCGACGTGATTGAAGTAGCCCTTCTGCTGCTTGGGGCTGCTGATCAGACGATTGAAGCTGTAGGCCACGTCCCCCGAAGTGAGTTCGCGGCTCTTCATCACGCCTGCCTTCTCGGGGAACATGACACCCTTGCGCAGCTTGATCTCGACGCGCAGCGGATTGTCCTTCCACTCCCAGCTTTCGGCCAGTTCGCCTCTGATCGCGTCCTGCGGCAGGTATCCGTCCGCCACGAAGGAATGCGGGCCGCCGCGGCTGCGGGCTTTCGACAGATCGCCCTGGAAGAGCTGCTCGAGGTACTGGCCGGTGTCGTGGTTCAGCTTCCAGTTCCAGTCGTTCGGATCGAACGACAGCGCCGACAGAGTCACGTAGACAGTGCCGATTTCAAGCGCTCCGCCATATTGCGGCTTCTGGCCGTTCTCGGCATGCGCCGCGCCACCTGCGATGGTCATTCCCGCCAGCACCATCGCGCCTGCCATAAGTGCGCCTTTCAGTGTCTTCATTCTCATTCTTCTTCCTCCCAGTCCCGGTCTCCGCTTCCGCTTTTCTTTCAGCGGCTGCCCCGCATGCGCGGATCCAGGAGATCGCGCAGCGCGTCGCCGAACACGTTGATGGCGTAGACTACGATGGTGATGCAGAGGCCAGGTGCCAGCGCGAGCCACGGCGCGAGATACATGAACGACCGGCCCGATCCCGACAGCATGCCGCCCCAGGTCGGTGCCGGTGGCGGCACGCCGAGACCGAGGAATGCGAGGCCCGATTCGGCCAGGATCACCGCGCCGACGCGTGTGGTGAAGAGCACGATCACCGGCGCCATGACGTTGGGCAGGATGTGCCGCCACAGGATGCGCGGCAACGACGCGCCGGTCGATTGCGCGGCATGGACATAGGCATTCTCGCGCACCGACAGCACCGCGCCGCGAATGATGCGGCTGCCGGCGATGCCGTAGAGAAGGCCCAGGATGACGATGACCGGCCCCATGCCCGGTCCGACGACCGAGACGACGACGATCAGGATGATCAGATCGGGGAAGCTCATCCAGGCGTCGACGAAGCGCTGCATCACCATGTCGAACTTGCCGCCGAGGTAGCCCGAGACGATGCCGATGAAGACCGAGACCACGGTGGCCAGCGCCGCCGCCGACAGACCGATGATCACCGAGAGCTGCGCGCCGTAGAGGCAGCGCGAGAGCATGTCGCGGCCGAGATTGTCGGTACCCAGCCAGAACTTCTCGCTGGGCGGCTTCAGGCGATTGATCGGGCTGATCTGGTTGAAACCGTAGGGCGCCAGCACATCGGCGAAGATCCCGCAGAACAGGAAGATGACGCAGATGACGAAGCCGAAGGCGCCGAGCGGCTTGTCGCGGAACAGGCGGCCGATGAAGTGGAGCGTTCCGCCCGCTGGCTTGCGGCGCGGCGGCTGGGCGGTGGTTTCGGCGACGGCGACCATCAACGGTACCTCACCTTGGGATCGAGCAGCCCGTAGCTGAGGTCGACCAGCAGGTTGATGAAGACGACGGCGACGCCCACGATCAGGAAGACGCCGGTGATGACCGGATAGTCGCGCTGGCTGACTGCTTCGAGCAGCAGCAGGCCCATGCCGGGAATGACGAAGATCTGTTCCATGATGACCGCACCGCCGAACAGCACCGGCGCCTGCAGCCCGACCAGGGTGACCACCGGGATCAGCGCATTGCGCAACGCATGGCGGATGATGGTGGTGCGCGGCGCCAGCCCCTTGGCGAGCGCGGTGCGGATATAGTCTTGACGCATCACCTCCAGCATCATCG
Source organism: Reyranella massiliensis 521 (assembly GCF_000312425.1). Lineage (GTDB taxonomy): Bacteria > Pseudomonadota > Alphaproteobacteria > Reyranellales > Reyranellaceae > Reyranella > Reyranella massiliensis. The sequence continues at coordinate 4,931,721 of NZ_HE997181.1, forward strand.
TGCGCGTGAGGCGCATGGTGACCGCCGAAAAGGCCTTGCCGAGGATCAGGGCCGGGATCGCCATCTGGGCGAGGTTCTTCAGCGGGTCCTGCCTGAACGGCGTGAAACTCACCTCGGGCGACCAGCCCCACCAGATCGAGGGAAAGACCATCACCAGAGTGCCAATCCAGAAGCCGGGCAGAGCCAGCGCCAGGATGGCGAAGGAGCGCGTGACGTAGTCGCCGATCGTGTCCTGCGCGACGGCCGAGTAGACGCCGATCGGGATGCCGACCACCAGCGCCACGACCAGCGCCATGATGCCGAGCTCGAACGTGACCGGCAGGCGATGCAGGATTTCCTCCATCACCGGCGTGTTCTGCCATAGCGACTTGCCGAGGCTGCCCTCGAACAGGATGGCCCCCACCCATCGGAAGTACTGCGTGACGACAGGCTGGTCGAGGCCGAGTGCGGCTTCGAGCTGCTCTCGGCTCTTCTTGTCGGCGCCGATATCGTTGCTCGACAGCATCAGGTCGATGATGTCGCCGGGGATCAGGCGCACGGTGATGAAGACGATCAGGCTGGCGAAGATCAGGGTCGGGATCAGCGCCAGCACGCGGCGGATGATGTAGGCCTGCATCAGGCGCTTCCTCCTGCTTGGATCTCCGACGTGATCGCCGCGGGATCGGCCGGCTCGGCATAGAGCCGCGCCACGTCCGCCGCCCGGACTTCGAGAACGCGACGGCCGTTGATCGAGCGCTTGTCCGTCACCTCGCCGTCGGCCGAGGACGGTGGCGCCAGGAGCGGCAGCAGACGCAGCACGCGTGCACTCGACCCGCCGGCCCGACCGTTGAACGTCGCAAGACGGTGCGCCAGCGCTGGCCGCCACTGGTCGGGACCGCCCGCCTCGCGACAGGCCGTCTCGTCGAGCCAGATCAGGGCGCCAAGCCAGGGCCGGTCGGGTGCAGCGATCGCCAGGTCGCGCACATAGGGTTGCAGCGCATCGATGAGCTGGCTGCGCAAGGTGGTGGCCTGCACCCAGGTCCCCGACGCGAGCTTGAACTCCTCCGAGAGGCGGCCGGCAAAGGCGATGCCCGCTTCGGGGCGGCTTTCATCGACCCAGCGCGCGGCATCGCCGGTACGGAAGAAGCCTTCCTCGTCGAAAGCCGCGGCGGTTGCCGCGGCATCGCGATAGTAGCCGGGCGTGACGTTCGGGCCCTTTACGCGCAATTCGTAACGCCCCTCTGCAGAAGCGCCGGCCGGCACCAGCTTCACCAGCATGCCGGGCTGCGGCAGGCCGAGCACGCCTGTGCGATCGACGTTCCAGTAGGCCATCAGTCCGGTGCTGGTTGTTTCCGTCATGCCCCAGCCGCAGTCGAAGGACAGTGGGGCGCCGCGGTGGCGCAGGGCGATGCCTTGCAGCCGGTCGAGGTTTTCCTGAGGCAGGAGCGCGCCGCCATAGCCGGCGCTTTGCATGTTCTTGAAGAACTTGGCGCACAGGTCCGCATCTCTTTCGAGGGCGTCGAGCAATAGCGGAAAGGCTGCCGGCACGCTTGCAAAGCTCGTCGGCGAAAGCTCGCGCAGGTTTTCGAGCGTCTCCTGAAACCGGCCCTCGACGGGACGGCCGCCGTCAATGAAGAGCGATCCCGCGATGCGCACGATGCTGCCGAGAACCGCATTGCCGCCCCAGGTGTGATGCCAGGGCAACCAGTCCAAAGCGACCGCAACATGTTGGCTGTCGAGCGGCGCACTGACCGCATGGATCATCTCGGCCGAGGCCGCCAGATTGCCGTGCGTGTTCAGCACGCCCTTGGGCGCCCCGGTCGAGCCCGAGGTCAACAGGATCTTGGCAGGAGTGGCCGCCGTAATGTGCTGCCGGCGCTCGGCGACAGCGGCATCGACCGAACATGCGGCAAGCGCCGCAAAGGCAATTCCTCGCCTGCCATCGACCGTAACCGGCCGCGCACCCCTTAGCTCGGCACGATCGAGGGCCGCGGCATAGGCGTCCGAATCTTGAGCGAAGACCAGCGCCGGTTCGACGATGCCGAGCGCATGGTCGAGGCGCGCGAGGTCGGCGGTTTGCGAATAGCCGGGCGAGATCGACGCGACGGTGGTGCCCGCCCGCAGGGCGCCGAAGAGAAAGAGCGCATTCTCGAGGCTATTGTCCGACAGGATCGCGACGGGCGCAGAATCAGGGCCCAAGCCCTGCGCGATCAGCCAGGATGCGATGGCGCCCGTCTTCGCCCAAGCCTCGGCATAGGAAAGGTGCTGCCAGGTACGGGCTGGCCCGCGGCGTTCAGCGAGGAAAGTAACATCGGGCCGGAGCAGTGCCGCGCGCTCCAGCCAATCGATCATCAACGGCAATTTTTCGGCGAGCGCCTGGCCGGAACAAAGCACGAGCGTGCCATCCGCTCGGCGTTCCACGCTGACCATCGGCTTCGGCCGATCGAGCGCACGCATGGGCGCCACATGGCTCACCCGCTGTACCCTCCCGCAAAGTCGCTTCCTCAATCGCCCGCTTCAGCGAGCGTTCTTGTTGGGAACAAGCTCGGGGATTGCACTTCGACTGTCAATTAGAACAGGCGAACTCAGGGCAAGTTGAAATTTCGACTGACGGCGCGGGCGACCATTTCATTGGTGAAGGCGTTGGGATGGCCATCGTGCGGGATCATGATCTTCGCCGATTCCATTCCATCCGTCAGCGTGTCGACCCGGACCATCGGCGCGCGGAGATCGCGCACCCGCTGGAGCGTCGACAGCAGGAGCGAATGAGCAACGAGGGTATCGCCGTCTTCTGCGCGCGATTTCTCGTCGGGCCAGGAATAGACGATCACGAGCGGTGCATCGAACTTCTCGCGCGCCAGCACTTGCAGTCGCGCCATCATGGCGACGAACAGCTCGCTCTGCTCCTCTTGACGCTGGCGCATGCCAATGGCGGCGATGAAAGCGAACTGCTCATCCAGCAGGTACTTCGCGCCGGCAATGGGATTGCGCCAGCGATACTCGTTGAAGGTGCCGGTCCAGCGCAGCACGCCGTTCTCAAGGACGTAGCGTGGCGAAGTGCCTAGCCACTCACCGTCGCCGGTGGTGCGTGCAAGCTGCGCCGGGATGATCCAGGTCACGACCGCCTTGACCTTCCTGTCCTTGTAGCGATCGAGCAGACCTGCTTCGAAGAGGCGGATCAGATGGTTCGGCGCATAGCCCGGTACGCCGAGATTGATGCCCTGTGCCTTGAGCCCGCTTGCCTTCGTGAACTGCGCGGCAAGCGTCTGATCGTCGGCCAATCCCTGGCCGAAGATGAACGAATCACCCAGGAAGAGATAGGTATCGGCATTCGCTTCCGCGGTCGGCGTAACGCGTGCCGCCGTCGCGTCGAAATGGTAGCTGACGCGATAGACCGGCTCGTCGCCGAAGGTCGCGGTGGCGATGACCGTCGAATCGGGCTGAGGTCGGAAGCCGAGGATCGGATCGGGCGGCGGCCACCATTTCGGATCGGTGACGCGGACCAGGCCGCGGCCCATCGGTGTCGGCGAGAGAAAACCGGCGAAGATGTCGAGGGCAGCAAGGCTGACGGCCAAGGCCGCCACCAGAAGTGCGCCCGTGCGCCAGCGATTGCCCTGGAGCACGACGACACCCGCGAGGGCGAGGAGCGTAGCCACAACGCACGCCCACACCGCCGACTTCAGCGCGACGGCAACCAGACCGACCGCCAGGAGAAAGGCGCCGCTCAGCCAAATATTACGATACGTGCCAGCCATTGACGTGAAGGCGCTCCGCGGGGGTAGGCTGGGGTGTAGGCGTTCGAAAGGAAAACATCAATGAGCGGGCAGTTGCCGCTGCAAGGTCTTCGGGTATTGGATCTGGCGAGTTTCATCGCCGGCCCAGTGGCCACAACAGTGATGGGGGATTACGGCGCGGAGGTCATCAAGATCGAGCCGCCTGGCGAGGGCGACCCTCAACGCAAGCTCGGGCAGGCCCATTCGGTTCCCCAGCATCCGGTCAATTTCTGTTGGCACCTCGTCAATCGCAACAAGCGCTCGGTCGTGCTCGACCTCAAGCACCCCGACGGCCGTGCAGCCTTCGACCGGCTGCTCGCGACCGCCGATATCATGGTCGTGAACTTTCCTTTGAAGGTCCGCGAGCGATTGCGCATGCGCTATGCCGACGTGAAGCATGTCAATCCGCGGCTGATCTATGCGTCGATGACGGGTTATGGCGAGAGCGGCCCCGACGCCGAGCAACCGGGCTTCGACTCGACGGCATTCTTTGCACGATCCGGACTACTCGATGGCCTGACCTACGAAGGCGGCCCACCGGCCTTCTCCCTGCCCGCGCAGGGCGACCAGATGACCGGCATGAACCTCTTCGCCGCCGTCACCATGGCCTTGCTGCACCGGGAGCGCACCGGCGAGGGCAGCGAAGTCGGCACCTCGCTGCATGCGAGCGGTCTTTGGTCGAATGCCATTCTTGCGCAGGGTGCGCTCCTCGGCTCATTCGTGGCGCCGCGTCCACCGCGCAACAAACCGAGAAGCGCTCTCGCCAATCAATACCGCACGTCGGACGGTCGCTGGATCCAGCTCACTATCGTGCGTGAAGACAAGCTCTGGCCCGAGCTTTGCAAGGCGATGGAACGCACCGATCTCCTGGACGATCCGAGATTCAAAACCCTGGAAAGCCGGCGCGCGCATGCGCACGAACTGGCCGCGCTCCTCGATCCGGTATTCGCCAGCCGGCCATGGCTCGACTGGCGCGACCGGCTGCGCCGTCACGAGATCACCTTCGGGTTACTCGGGATCCTGCGCGATGTGCCGGACGACGAGCAGGCCGTGGCCAATGGCGCCGTCGTGGCGAGCACGCAGGCCGATATGCCGCGCACTATCTCCGCGCCCATTCGCCTTTCCTTTGCGCCCGAGCCGGTGGCGCCGGGGCCAGGACCCGACTACGGCGTGCATACCGACGAAGTGCTGGCCGAATTGGGGTACGCCCACGACGAGATCGACAGGCTGCGCAGCAGCCGCGCGATCGGCTGACGATCAGGCCGCCTCGGCGAGCGCACTGCCTTCGCTGCCGCCGAGATGGCGGCATCCGCATCGTCGGCGCGGCGATGCGGCCGTGGCGTGTCGATCGCGTGGGATGAAGCGAGGTTCGGCATTCCTGAAAAGATTGCTCAAAAAGCGCTCCACTTCCCGCTGTCGTTTGCGCCGCCATTCCGGTCATCCGATCATGCCGCAGAGTGTCCCGACGACGCCAAGTGAACACGTTGTCCACCCGGCGCTCCGGTCGCTATGCCGATGCGAATCCCGATCTAGCGATGAAATTCGGCGCGGACTTATCCTGGGTGCGATACCAGCGCCGCATGGCTCAGTGCCTCAATCGCGAACTCCCGCTCAGAAACTCCGGTGCCGATGGAGTTGAACGCCTTCTTCTTGGCCACAGCGCCTACCGGCAAGACACGCCCTTCCACGACTGTTCCCCATACGGCGATATCCCGGATCTTCACTGGATCCACCTTCAACGGGTTTTCCGCCAGCACCGTCATGTTGGCGAGCTTGCCCTCTTCGAGCGTACCGATCTCCTTCTCAAGTTGCAGCGAATAGGCTGCCGCAATGGTTACTCCGCGCAAGGCCTCCTCAGCCGAAACCCTCTGGTCAGGGTCGGCAACGCGGCCCGAGAAGGTGAGGCGGTTCACCGCACACCACATCAGGAACAGAGGATCGATCGGCGCCATCGGCATATCGGCATGCAACGACCATGAAATGCCAGCCCGCGAAACATCGCCCAGACGGACCATTTCGTCGGCTCGCTCGGGCCCCAACCCGACCTTGCCGTACTGATCGGCCAGCGCTGTCACGTAGTAGGGGTTGGCGCTGACAATAGCGTCAAGCTTCTTAATGCGAGCGACCTGATCCGGTGCGCTGACTGCGAAATGGATCAGAACCGTGCGATGGCCCGAACGCGGGTTACGCTTCAAGTTCGCCTCTAACGTGTCCAGCACGCGGTCGAGCCCCGCATCGCCATTTACATGGATGTGGATCTGATAGCCTGCGTCCCAATAGATGCGGAAGGCGCGGGTGAAAACCTCCTCGTCCATCATCCAGGCGCCCTTATGGCCGTCCAGATAAGGTTCGCGCACCTGCATGAGCTGCGAATATATCGCCCCGTCAGCGAAAAGCTTTATCTGCTTCGATGCAAGGCTGGTCATGCCGCCATACCAGCTAGCCAATTGCTCCGTCGCGGAAACGACTTTCGCGTCATCTTTATTCGCCCCGACAATGCTTTTGCCGTCTGCGACGAATAATCCAGCGGAAGGGCATATCGGAGCTTGCGAATACCTCGTTAACCGCATCCTGGACAGGCTTTGACAGAATTCCGCCCGGCTCACATCCTATCGTGACACCCTTGGCGTGCATGAAATCGCGGGTCAGTTCCAGACCTGCGCGGAAGCGGTCGCGATTGGCGACCATTGGCGCAACATGCGGCAAAAGCGCGAAGAAGCCCTGTTCCCAGAAACGGCCCTCCTTCAGAACAGTCTGCTCCTTGGCCGAGGCTGAAAACCCGTCAAAGACCTTGGGCGTTATGCCGGCGCGCTCCAGTGCTGCACTGTTCAGCACCATTTCATGGCAAGACCGGGCCCAGGAAATAATCGGTTGGGTCTTGCTGATGCTGTCGAGATCAGCGCCCGTTATCGGGCCAAAGAACTGCGGATGGTAGCCCCACGTCAACACCAGCTCATTGGGATCCGTCCGGGCTTTGACCGCCTCGGCGAGGCGAGTCATGAAATCCGGCTTGTTCTTGACGGCCGGAATCGCGCCTCGCGGCAGAACCCAGTCCTCAATCGACAGAATCTCCGACGACATGGTCAGCGCAGAGAGCACGGGATGGTCGTGCTGTGCGATAAAGCCTGGAACGATCACCTGATTGGCAAAGATCTCGTCGATCGTGAAAGGCTGGTCACCTAGCGCCTTCCGGACCTCATCGAATTCACCCACCGACAGTATACGGCCATTGGCAACGGCTATAGCCTTGGCCGCCGGCCGTTTTGGGTCGAGCGTCACAATCTCGCGCGCCCGGAAAATCTTCGGTAGGGGAGCCGAGAACATGCCTCGTCCGACATCGGACAGCGATTGGGTTTGCGCGATGGCGCGCGCGAACGGAAAAGCCAGCGACGAACCGGCAACGCCAACGCTGATGAACGATCGCCTATTGATAGTCGTCATGGCTGACTTCCTCCTTAGGCAAAGGACGCTGAACTGAATGGCACGCATATGATTGCAGAATGCACTGCGTGCCGATTTCGCTTTGCACGCCAGTCCGGAGCCCTCGGACGGACCGCACCGATCGAGGACGTATCCTCCTCTCCCCCCGAGCCAGAGTATATGCAGAAATTCGAATGAGACGTTGGGAGCGAGCGTTTCGGCGTAGGAGTTTCCGCCCATGGCGACCAAGATCATCGCCTGTGAGACAGCGGATGGCACCGATGCCAAGCGCTGGACTTAATCCGCCAGCCTGTCGCGTCATCGGAAGTCAGGCGCTGATCGAGGAACGAGGAGAAAAACTCTTCCGTCCAAACGAAAACGCCCGGTCCTTCGCGACCGGGCGTTTGTCTTGTCGGATTGCCGGTAGCGTCAGGCCGCGACGGCGAGGCCCGTGGTTTCGTCGACGCCGGTCTTGAGGTTGATCACCTGCACGGCGGCGCCCGAGGCACCCTTGCCGAGATTGTCGAGCGACGCCACGACCAGAATGTTCTCCTCGGCGTCGTTGCCGTAAACCGCGAGCTCCATCGAGTTGGTGTCGGTCAGCCGGTCGGCGCGCAGGAAGCGATCGCGCTCCAGCCACTTGCGGTCGGCGAGCGGCCGAACGGTGACGAAGGTCTCGCCGGCATAGTGATCGGCCAGCACCTTGTGCACGTCCTTCGCCGTCGCCTTCCTGCCCACGATGTCGCGCGTGATCGGCACCATGACCAGCATGCCCTGGGCATAGTGACCGACCGACGGCACGAACAGCGGCGCGTGCGTCAGGCCGGAATACTTCTTCATCTCCGGCACGTGCTTGTGCGCGAGCTCGACGCCGTAGATGCCGAACGGCTCGACGTCGGGCGTGCCTTCATGGACGGCGATCAGCTCCTTGCCGCCGCCGGTGTACCCCGAGACACCGAACACGGCCGGAGTCGCCTCCTTGCGGATGATGCCGGCCTCGACGAGGGGATGCATCAGTGCGATGCCGCCCGTCGAATAGCAGCCCGGGTTGCTGATCCGGTTCGAGTCCAGCAGCTTCTGGCGCTGGGTCTTGGTCATTTCGGGAAAGCCGAAGGTCCAGCCATCAGCCACGCGATGCGCCGTGCTGGCGTCGATCACGCAGGTGTCGGCATCGCCGACGGCCACCATCAGCTCCTTCACAGCCGCGTCGGGCAGGCAGAGCACGGCGATGTCCGCCGCCTTGGTGATCTCGACCCGCTTGGCCAGATCCTTGCGGTCGGCCATCGGCAGTTCGAGCAGCTCCACGTCCGGCCGGTCCTTCAGGCGCTCGTGGATCTTGAGCCCGGTCGTGCCGTGCTGGCCGTCGATGAAGATCTTGGTCTTGTTCGTGCTCATGCTGGGCTTCTTTCTCTCGGCTTCAGGGCCTCTGGGAACTCGGCCAACTGGAGAAGAAGGTGATGGGAAGCCGCCTGATCCTCTCCAGCGGCTTCACGATACGGCGCGCCTGTTACGCGCGCGCGTCTTCACGCCGCTCGGAAAAGCGGCGACGTCGCGACCGGAAAGGAGCGGACGGCTGGATCATGGTGGGCCGGATATTTCATCGGGGAGCCCCCCTGTCAAGACGGTCGAGACCGAGTAGGTTCGATTCTTCCCATTGGAGGCAACCATGAATCAGTCCCTGCGTTCCGCCCCTCACCCCGACGGCCTGTCGATGCTCGAGAAGCGAACGATCGAGGCCGAGATCCTGAAAGAAGTCTACGAAACCCTGAAGGCGAGCCACGGGGAGGCCGTCGCCAAGAAGACCATCGAGGAATCGGTGCGCCGCTCGGCCATCGAGCAGGCCCGCCAGTTCGCCGCGGCGACGCCGGGCGGCACCTCGCTCAAGGCCTTTCAGGATGTGATGCCGCTCTGGACCAAGGGCGGGGCCCTCGAGATCGAGGTCAAGGAACAGGGCGACAACAGTTTCACCTTCAACGTCGTACGCTGCCGCTATGCCGAGACCTACAAGGCGATGGGCCTGGGCGAGATCGGCCATCTCCTCTCCTGCAATCGCGACGGCGCCTTCTGCGAGGGCTACGATCCCAAGCTCAAACTCGAACGCACGCAGACGATCATGCAGGGCGCCAGCCACTGCAACTTCCACTACACGTACGAGAAGTAGTCAGTTCAGGAACTCGGCCACCACGATGTGGCCGTCCTTGGCGGGCCAGGTGCGGGTCGGCACGGTCTCGTTGTTGAACACCGCGACGACCGTGCGCGCAGGCGAAGCTTCGAAGGCGAGCCTGCCCATCGATGTCCCCGGCACACCATCGTTGATGCCGGGCGGCACCTTGCCGTCGAGCGTGAACTTGTCGCGGCCGACGCCGAAATAGCCGCGCGGCCGGCTCATGATCGTGACGGCGCCGGCGCCTTCATCCACTTTGACGAAGGGCTGCGGCCGGAGATGCACGACATCGCTCGAGCGCAGGAAGGGCGAACGATAGGTGTGCGTCGTCGGCTGGCCCGGCATGTGGAGCACGAACTCGTAGTAGGCATCGGAGCGGCCGATGAAGGGACCCCACACGCCGTCTTCGCCAGTGGTCTTGCGATGCAGCGCCACTGCGCTCAGACGATCGCCGGTGCGGGAATCGACCTCGAAGATCTCGACCTCGGCGCCGCTCGCGGCGACGTTGGTATAGACGCCTTCGGCGATGCCGGTGACCCTGCCGTTCAGCACCGGCCGCGGCTCCTGGGCGATGAACATGCTGCCAGGCGCCTTGCCCGTGATGTGTTCGTACATCGCCGCAAAGGCGAGTTTGTGGAACGCGACCTCGCGATGGTCGAGTCCGTCGAGGATCACGTTCTTGGCGCCGCGCAGCTCCGACGCGTCGTAGCTGACGCCGGTCGGCTTGCCGGGTGCGCCGACAAAGCGGCCGTCGGGCTGGGAGTATTTGTCGTTCTTGTCGGAGCGGATCGCCATCAGTTCGACGCCGGGGATGAGGTCGTCGGCACCGGCATTCAGCCCCTTCAGGAACGGGAAGGCGCCGTTGAACTCGCTGCCGGGCAATATCGTGTCGGAGATCACGATGCCCTTGTTCGGCGTGCCGCAGAGCACGGCGTGGCTCACCTGCTCCGCGCCGCCACCGTTCTTCAGGAAGCTGCGGATCGCGTTGCCGCCACGCGACGAACCGACCAGCGCCACCTTGCGCCGGCGCGTGGCCTTCAGCACCTGCGCCACGAAAGCCGTCAGCTCCTTCATCTGATCCTCGGATGAAGACCGGAATGGCTGCGGCTTGGAATCGTCGCTACGTGCATTGGGATAGGCAAAGTCGATGGCGAAGAGCTGGTTGCGCTTGTAGCCGTTGGCCTCGAAGCGCCAGATATTGTTGATCCAGAGCGCGCTCGAATCGCCGTTGCCGTGCACGAACACGACCGGCGGCGGTCCGGCTTCGGCCGGCGCTTGGCGGCGCGGTGTGCCCTGCGTCTGGGCGAGCGCCACCGAAGGCAACAGCAAGCTTGCGCCGCCCAAGAATGCGCGTCGATTGGGGCCCCCAAACGAGGATCTCAGGCCCTTGCTCATCACTCCCCCTGACATTGTCCCTATGTTGGCAAATGCTGGCGTCCGACGCTACGCTCGCGACATGTCAATTTGTTACGTCACGAGCCCCGTTGGTCGGCTGGCGATCGAGGCCGACCACGACGCCCTGACCGGCTTACGCTGGGCGAGCGACGGCGAGCGGGCGCACGACCAGAGCATGAGCCCCGTACTGAAAGAGGCCATGCACCAGCTCGAACGTTACTTTGCCCGCAAGCTCAAACGCTTTGAGCTGCCGCTCGCTGCACGCGGTACCGACTTCCAGAAGAGCGTCTGGAAGATGATGAGCGAGATCCCCTACGGGGAGACTGCGACCTATGGCGGCATGGCGACGGCTCTAGGCTCCGGACCACGGGCGGTCGGCATGGCGTGCGGGCGCAATCCCATCCCCGTCATCGTGCCCTGTCATCGCGTCCTGGGCAGCGGTGGCAAGGAAGGCGGCTTCTCCGGCGGACAGGGCCTGCCGACCAAACGCAAATTGCTGGCACTGGAAGGCGTCGTCCTTCTGTAGCTTCTCTGTCGTTGCGTCGACGGGAAGCCCCGGCTACGGAGACGTCATGCGCGTGCTGATCACCCGGCCGGAACGCGAGGCGACAACGCTGGCGGCAGCGCTGAGCGAGCGCGGCCATGTGCCGGTGATCGCGCCACTGTTCCATCTGCAGCTCCTGCGGCCACCTGCAGATTTTTCTGCCGCCCTTGCGGCTGCCCAGGCAATCCTGCTGACCAGCGCCAATGGCGCACGCGCCCTCGCCGACGCGAGCGACCAGCGCGGACGGCCGATCCTGGCGGTCGGCGACACGACGGCCTCGACGGCCGAAGGGCTGGGCTTCAGCGCCGTCGCCTCGGCATCGGGCGATGGTCTGGCACTCGCCGAAATGGTGCGCAGAGAACTCGATCCCAAAGCGGGGCCGCTGCTGCATGTGTCCGGCGCCGATATCGCGCTCGATTTTGCCGAAGCGTTGAAGGCCGACGGCTTCGAGGTCCAGCGCTTCGCCCTCTACGAAGCGCGCGAGGAAACTACCCTTCCCGATTCGGCTCGCGCCGCGATCGAAGGCCGCGCCCTCGATGCGGCGACCTTCTTCTCGCCGCGCGCCGCCGCCCTGTTCGTGCGGCTGGTACAGGAGGCCGGCGTGTCGAGCGCGCTCGGCAATGTTACCGCCATCGCCATCAGCCCGGCCGCGGCCGCCCCCCTGAAGACATTGCCGTTCAAGGCAGTGGTCGCGGCGACACGGCCGACCCGTCAGGCCGTTCTTGACGAAATCGACCGACTTGCCGCCACCGGCATGGAAGGACCGAGCACCATGAGCGACACACCTTCGTCCCCTGATCGCGCCGCCGCCGATCCTGCGCCGCCCATCGCGCCCACGGCTCCTCCACGCGTCGAGGTGCGCCGCGGTATCGGCGTGGCGGGTGCATTTCTCACCGGCATCGTGTCGTCCTGCGTCGTGCTGGCCGGCGCGCTGGTGTCGTTGCCCTACTGGCCCGCCGAAATCCGCACCCTGTGGCGCGGCGAGGCTGCCGTGCCGGCACCGACGCCGGCACTGGATCTTCAGGCCGTCCGTCAGGATGCCGCTGCCGCCGCGACGGCAACGGTCACGGCCGCCCGTGCCGAAATGACGGTCAGGCTCGACGACCTGGAGAAGCGTCTGCGCGCCCTGTCGGCGACGGCAGCGGAGCGGCACGGCGCGGCTCCCGCTCCGCCATCGACGCCGGATCCCGCCATTGCCGAGCTGCGTCGCAAGGTCGAGGCACTGGAAAGCCGCCCCACATCCGCACCAGCGGCCGATCCCGCTCCGCCGGCCCCCACCGTGGCCGCACCGAACCCGGACCAGGAAAGGGAAATCTCGTCGCTGAAGCTCGAGATTGCCACCCTGCGCAATGCCTTGCAGTCGCTCGACCAGGCGGTGTCCGGTCAACGCGATCAGGCCAAGGTGCTGGCCGATGCCGTCGACAAGGCGCGCAGCGAAGTGAGCGCACGCGGTGCCGGCGAACAGAAAGCCCTCGCTGCCGCCAACGCCTCGGCCGTGATCGGCATCGCGGCCCGCCTGAACGCCGCGCTCGACTCGGATCTGCCCTTCGCTGCCGACCTCAAACTGTTGGCGCCGCTGGCGCAGAACGACGCCAGGCTCGGCGAGATCGTCGCGGCCCTGCAGCCCTACGCCCAATCCGGCGTCAGCTCGCGCGCGACACTCGCGGCCACCTTTCCGGCGATGGCCAAGGCGGCCCTGGCCGACGATGTCGCCGACGATTCGTTCGGCGAACGGCTGATGGGCAAGATCCGCAATCTCGTCTCGCTGCGCCGTGTCGGCGCCGACGTTCAGGGCGACAGCGTCGAGGCCAAGCTCGCGCGCGCCGAAGCGGCTGTCGAAGCTGGCGACCTCGGCAAGGCGGTGGAATTGGTGAAATCGATGCCGCCGCAGACCGCGCGAGCAACGGCGGGATGGCTATCGCGTGCCGAGGACTACCTCGCGGCCAAACGCGCGATCGATCAGCTCGCGGCACAGGCGGTCGCCCTTCTCGGCGCGACTCGGTAGGCGGACCATGACCACCCTGCGCACGCTCATCTGGTTCGTCGTTGCCGCGGTCGCCATGCTGGGCGCGGTGTGGCTAGCCGAACGCCCTGGCAACGTAACGGCCGAATGGCAGGGCTGGCGTCTCGATACCAGCGTCGGCGCCTTGCTGGTCACGGTCGTCGTGCTGATCCTGGTCAGCATCGGCGGGTGGCTGCTCTATCGCTCGATCGTCGGCGCGCCCGGCGCCTTGCTGGAAGGCTGGGGCGAAAGCCGCCGCCGCCGCGGCTATCGCGAATTGACCCAGGGCCTCGCAGCCGTCGCCGCGGGCGACGGCGCGGAAGCACAGAAGCACGCGCGCAAGGCCGAACAGCTTCTCTCGGAGCCGGCGTTGACGTTGCTGCTGTCGGCGCAGGCCGCGCAACTCACCGGCGATCGCGACGGAGCGCAGCGCGCCTTCAACGCCATGCTCGAGGACGAGCAGATGGCGTTCCTCGGCCTGCGCGGCCTGATCGGCCAGGCACTGCGCGACGGCGACCAGTCCAAGGCGCTGGCGCTCGCCGAGCGCGCCTTCAAGCTGCGCCCGCAGACGCCGTGGGTGGTGCATTCGCTGTTCGACATGCAGGCCCAGACTGGCCATTGGCGGGAAGCGCAGGCGACGCTGGAGTCGGGCATCCGTCGCAAGGTGGTGACGCAGGACAAGGGCCGGACGCTGAAGGCGCTGCTCGAAGTCGAGCGCAGCCGAGAAGCCGAACGCGAAGGCCGCATGACCGACGCACTCACCCTGGCGCGCGAAGCCTTCGGCCTGGCGCCGGAACGCATTGCCGCCACGCAGCGACTGGCCGAGCTGCAGATCAAGACCGGCGACAAGAAGAAGGCGATGCGCACGATCGAGCGCGGCTGGGCCGTGGCGCCGCATCCCGATCTGGTGCCGCTCTACCTCGAAGCCTCGGACGAAAGCGAAGCGCTGAGACGGATCGGCGTGGTGCGAAAGCTGGCCGACCAGAACCCGGACGATATCGAAAGTCACATTGCCTTGGCGCAGGCGTCGCTCGACGCGGGTCTGTGGGGCGAGGCGCGGCGCCAGCTCGAAATCGCCGCCGGCACCAATCCGCCGGTGCGCGTCTGCCGCCTCATGGCCGAAGTCGAGGAGCGCGCGCAATCCGATCCGGCGAAGGTCCACGACTGGCTGGCGAAGGTCGCCGATGCACCGGCCGACCGCAGCTGGCGCTGCACCGCGTGCGGCGCTCATCACGAAACCTGGCGGCCGGTCTGCGAGAGCTGCGGCGCCTTCGGCACCCTGCAGTGGCGCGCACCGGGTACCTATGGCCATATCCTGCCGCCGGAGGTGCAGGCTGCACCCGCACTTTCCGCTCCGGCGCCGGCTCCGGCGCCGCCACCTCCTTCTGCGGGGGCCTAGATGTTCGAGACCACTCTTGCCGGCAGCCTGCCCAAGCCGGCCTGGCTCGCCACGCCGAACGTGCTGTGGGCACCTTGGACTCTCTCCGGTGCACCGCTCTTCGAAGCGAAGGACGACGCGACGTTCCTCGCGATCCGCCGCCAGGAAGAAGCCGGGCTCGACATCGTGAGCGACGGCGAGCAGGCGCGGCAGCATTTCGTGCACGGCTTCCTGGCCGAGGTCGACGGCGTCGACTTCGGCAAGAAGGTCCGCATGGGCATCCGCAACAATCGCTACGATGCCGATTGCCCGACCGTGACGGCACCGCTCAAGCGTCGCCGGTTCGTGCACGAGCGCGAGGCGCGCGTCGCCCGCGCCGCGACGTCGCGCAAGCTCAAGTTCACCCTGCCCGGCCCGATGACGCTGATCGACACGCTGGCCGACGGTTACTACGGCGACCGCGTGAAGATGGCCTTCGCCTTCGCCGAACTGCTGAATCAGGAAGCGAAGGAGCTGGAGAATATCGGCGTCGACGTCATTCAGTTCGACGAGCCCGCTTTCAACGTCTACCTGAAGGAGACTGTGGACTGGGGTGTGCCGGCGCTCGAGAAGGCGGCCGAGGGCCTGAAATGCACCACCGCCGTCCACATCTGCTACGGCTACGGCATCGAAGCCAACATCAAGTGGAAGGAAACGCTGGGCGAAAGCTGGCGTCAGTACGAAGAGACCTTCCCGGCTCTGGACCGCAGCTCGATCCAGCAGGTGTCGCTGGAGTGCCGCGAGAGCCACGTGCCGCCGGAACTGATGAAGCTGCTCAAGACCAAAACGGTTCTGGTCGGCGCCATCGATGTCGCCTCGGAGACAGTCGAGACGCCCGAGCAGGTCGCCGAAACGCTGAAGCTCGCGACGAAGTTCGTCGATCCCGAACGCATCCAGGCCTGCACCAACTGCGGCATGGCGCCGATGACGCTGGGCGTCGCCTACGGCAAGCTGCGCGCCCTCGCCGAAGGCGCTGCGCTGGCGCGAAAGGCTTTCTAGCTAAGGCGTCCGCGGAAGCCGCTGGCGGAGCGCATAGAGCACGTCCAGCGCCTCGCGCGGCGACAGCTCGTCGGGATTGACCTCGGCCAGCGCCTTCTCGACTTCGGATTCCTTCGTCTTGCCCGAACCACTGGCTGGCCGGGCCGGAGCAGCGGCAAACAGCGGCAGGTCGTCGGCAAGCTTGGTCACCGCGCCCGACTGCTCGCCCTTCTCCAGCACCGCCAGCACTTCCTCGGCCCGCGTGACGACAGCCGCCGGCAAGCCCGCGAGCTGGGCGACATGGATGCCATAGGAGCGGTCGGCGGCACCCGGCGCCACTTCGTGCAGGAACACGACTTCGTTCTGCCACTCCTTCACACGCATCGTGTAGGGCGCCAGCGCAGTCAGCCGTTCCTTGAGCGCGCCCAGCTCGTGATAATGGGTGGCAAACAAAGCGCGGCTCTTGTTGACGTCGTGCAGATGTTCGAGCGTTGCCCAGGCGATCGAGAGACCGTCGAAGGTCGCCGTGCCGCGGCCGATCTCGTCGAGGATGACGAGGCTGCGCGCCGTCGCCTGGTTCAAGATCGCGGCGGTCTCCACCATCTCGACCATGAAGGTCGAGCGGCCGCGCGCCAGGTCGTCGGCAGCGCCGACGCGGCTGAACAAGCGGTCGACGATGCCGATGGTCGCCGTCCGGGCCGGCACGAAGGAGCCGGCCTGCGCCAGCACGACGATCAGCGCGTTCTGGCGCAGGAAGGTCGACTTGCCGGCCATGTTGGGGCCGGTCAGCAGCCAGAGCCGCCGCTCGGTGCCGAGATCGCAATCGTTGGGCACGAAGCCTGCGCCGCCCTGCTTGGACAAGGCTGCCTCGACCACGGGATGGCGTCCGCCTTCGATGGCGAAGGACGGCTCGTCGGTAAGCATCGGCCGCACGTAGTTGCTGGAGACCGCCAGCTCCGCCATCGCGGCAGCAACGTCGAGGGCAGCGAGCGCGCGGCCGGCGGCGGCGATGGCCGTCGACACGGCCATCACCCCGGCGACGAGTTGCTCAAAGATCGCCAGTTCCAGCGCCAGCGCCTGATCAGCAGCGCGGCCGATGCGGGTCTCCAGATCGGCAAGCTCGGCGGTGCTGTAGCGTGTCGCATTCGACATCGACTGCCGCCGCGTGAAACCGAGGGCTGCGATATCGAGCTTGTCGGCGTGCGTCGCCGTCACCTCGATATGATAGCCGATCATGTTGTTGTGACGGATCTTCAGCGAGGGGACGCCGGTCGAGGTCCTATATTTGGCTTCCAGGGCCGCGACGGTCTTGCGGCTGTCGTCGCGCAGGGTGCGTTGTTCGTCGAGTTCGCTGCGATAGCCCAGACGCACGAAGCCGCCGTCGCGCGTCAGCAGGGGCGGTTCGTCCGCCAGCGCTTCGGCGAGAGCCGCGACCGTGGCCTTGTGCCCCGAGCAATCCGCCACGATGCCGGCGAGCGGTGCGGGCGGGGGCGCCAGCGCTTCGGGCTCGGCCTTCAACGATTCTGCGAGCGTCTCTCCCGACTCAAGCCCATCGCGCAATGCTGCGAGATCGCGCGGACCACCGCGGCCGACGCTCAACCGCTGCAGCGCCCGCTCGATGTCCGGCGTACGGCGCAGCGCCTCGCGGACACGCTCGCGCACCGCCGGCCGCTCGACGAACAGCTGCACCAGGTCGAGGCGCCGCTCGATTTCGGGCCGTTCGGTCAGAGGTGCTGCGATACGTTCGGCCAGCAGGCGCGCGCCCGGTCCGGTCAACGTGCGATCGATGGTGGCGAGCAGGCTGCCGTCGCGCCGTCCGTCGAGGCTGCGCACCAGTTCAAGGTTACGCCGCGTCGCCGGGTCGATCTCCATCGTGCCGTCGGCACGTTCGCGGCGCGGCGGCGAGAGCGCCGGCCGCTTGCCGGCCTGGGTCAGTTCGACATAGTCGAGCAGCGCGCCGCAGGCCGCGATCTCGGCCCGCGAGAAGCTGCCGAAGCTGTCGAGGGCGGCGACATTGAACGCCGTCTGCAGGCGCTTGCGGGCATTGTCGCTGTCGAACCGCGCCGACGGCAGCGGCGTCAGGACGGAATTCCATTCCTCCAGCACCGTCTTCAGGGGTTCGCGTGCCAGCAGCCGGTCGGGCACCAGCAACTCGCCCGGCGCCAGCCGCGCCAGCGCGGCCGCGACCTGCCCCAGCTGCAGCGGTTGGGCGGCGAAATCGGCCGTCGACAGGTCGAGCCAGCCCAGCGCCAGTTCGCCCTGCGCTTCGGCAAGGGCGGCGAGATAGTTGTGGCTGCGCGCATCGAGCAGCGCGTCCTCGGTCAGGGTGCCCGGCGTGATGACGCGCACCACGGCGCGCTCGACCACCGACTTGGCGCCGCGCTTCTTGGCCTCGGCCGGGTCCTCGACCTGCTCGCATACTGCAACTTTGAAGCCGCGGCGGATCAGACGCGACAGATAGGCCTCGTGGCTGTGCACCGGCACGCCGCACATCTTGATGTCTTCGCCAAGATGCTGACCGCGCTTAGTCAGTGCAATATCGAGCGCCGCCGAAGCCTTCACCGCGTCGTCGAAGAACAGCTCGTAGAAATCGCCCATCCGGTAGAAAACCAGATGGTCCGGATGCGCGGCCTTGATCGCCAGATACTGGCGCATCATCGGCGTGGCGTCGGCGGGAATGGCGGAACTGTCCGGCACGAAACTCCTCCGCGCCCGGTCTAGCACAGGCGACCGGGCGGGCCATGTGGACGACAGGTGGACGATATCCGGGGGCCGGATGCCGATATGAAAGGTGGCGTTGCAGCGCGGCATGGCCTGCTGGCACAGACCTTGGATTGCCGCCAATATGCCACCTCAACCGGGAGAGAAACGTATGGCGAGCAGCAGCTCGGAAGCAATGGTCAATGAAATGGGCGATCTCGACGGCGATTCGCTGCGCATGCACCGCGAAGGGCGGCCCGGGAAGATCGAAATCATTGCCACCAAGCCCTTGGTCACGCAGCGCGACCTGGCTCTGGCCTATTCCCCGGGCGTCGCCGCTCCCTGCCTGGAGATCGCGAAGAACCCGGACACGGCCTACGACTACACGGCCAAGGGCAATCTGGTCGCGGTGATCTCCAACGGTACGGCGGTGCTGGGCCTGGGCGATCTCGGCGCGCTGGGCGGCAAGCCGGTGATGGAGGGCAAGGCCGTCCTCTTCAAGCGCTTCGCCGACGTCGACTGCATCGACCTCGAAGTCGACACCAAGGATGTCGACCAGTTCGTGAACTGCGTGCGCTACCTCGGACCGACCTTCGGCGGCATCAACCTCGAGGACATCAAGGCGCCGGAATGCTTCATCATCGAGCAGCGCCTGCGCGAGCTGATGGACATCCCGATCTTCCACGACGACCAGCACGGGACCGCGATCGTCTCGGCGGCCGGCCTGATCAATGCGTTGCACCTCACCGGCCGCAACATCAAGGACGTCAAGATGGTGGTGAACGGCGCCGGCGCCGCCTCCATCGCCTGCATCGAGCTGGTCAAGGCCATGGGCCTGCCGCACGACAACGCCATCCTGTGCGACACCAAGGGCGTCATCTACCAGGGCCGCACCGAGGGCATGAACCAGTGGAAGAGCGCCCACGCAGTGAAGACCAAGGCGCGCACGCTGGAAGAGGCCATGAAGGGCGCCGACGTCTTCTTCGGCCTCTCGGTCAAGGGCGCGGTGACCAAGGAGATGGTCCAGTCGATGGCGGCCAAGCCGATCATCTTCGCCATGGCCAATCCCGATCCCGAGATTACGCCCGAGGACGTGAAGTCGGTGCGCGCCGACGCCATCATCGCCACCGGCCGCAGCGACTACGCCAACCAGATCAACAACGTCCTGGGCTTCCCCTACATCTTCCGCGGCGCGCTCGACGTGCGGGCGCGGACCATCAACGAGGAAATGAAGATCGCTGCCGCCGAGGCACTGGCCAAGCTCGCCCGCGAGGACGTGCCGGACGAGGTCGACCGCGCCTATTCCGGCCGCCGCCTGCGCTACGGGCCCGACTATGTCGTGCCGGTGCCGTTCGATCCGCGCCTGATTTCCTTCGTCTCCTGTGCGGTGGCGCAGGCCGCCATGGATTCCGGCGTGGCCCGCAAGCCGATCCCCGACATGGCGGAATACCGCCGCTCCCTGTCGGGCCGCCTCGACCCGACCAGCCACTGGCTGCAGAGCCTGTTCGAGCAGGTGAAGGCCAATCCGCGCCGCATCGTCTTCGCCGAGGGCGAGGAGGAACGCACCATCCGTGCGGCCGTCATGTTCCGCGACAACGGTTACGGCACGCCCATCCTGATCGGTCGTGAAGAGCAAGTGCGCGAGACCATGAAGGCGCTCGGCATCAACGACGAGTCGGGCCTCGAAATCCACAATGCGCGGCTCTCGACCCGCAACGCGCCCTACACCGACATGGTCTACAAACGCCTGCAACGCGACGGCTTCCTGCATCGCGACGTGCAGCGCATGGTCAACCAGGGCCGCAACGTGTTCGGCGCCTGCATGGTGGCGATGGGCGACGCCGACGGCATGGTGACCGGCATCACGCGGCGTTTCCCGGAGTGCTACGGCGACGTCAAGCGCGTGATCGACATGGAGCCCAACAAGGTGCCGATCGGCTATTCGATCATCGTGTCGCGCCAGGGCACGGTGTTCTTGGCCGACACTTCGATCAACGAGACGCCCAGCCCCGAGCAGCTTGCGACCATCGCCAAGCAGATGGCGAAGAATGCGCGCACTATGGGCCACGACCCGCGCGTCGCCTTCCTCTCCTTCTCCAACTTCGGCAGCCGCGAGATCGAGCGGATCGACCGCATCCGCAAGGCAATCCGTCTGCTCGACGCCGAGGAAGTCGACTTCGAGTACGACGGCGAGATGCAGGCCGACATGGCGCTCGACTACGAGCTGCTGCGCTCGACCTATCCGTTCTGCCGCCTCACCGGCCCGGCCAACGTGCTGGTGATGCCGGGCCTGCACTCCGCCCACATCTCCTCGCGACTGATGCAGTCGCTGGGCGGCGTGACGGTGATCGGCCCGGTGATCGACGGGCTGCAGAAGCCGGTGCAGATCGTGCAAATGGGCGCCACGGTGAGCGACCTGGTGAACCATGCTGCCCTCGCCGCCTACGGCGCGCTCAGCAACGGTCGTTAGACGCGCCCGGCAATGGCGCTGCAGACCTGGTGCCTCTATCTCGGCGCCGTCGTACTGATCGCCTGCACGCCGGGGCCGAACGTGCTCTACGTCACCACCCGAAGCATCCGCTTCGGGCTGGGGCCGGCTTCAATCGGCATGACGGGATGTCTCGTGGCGCTCGTGCTGATGCTCACGGGTTCGGTCGCCGGGCTGAGTGCGCTTCTACTGGCGCTGCCGACGGCCTTCGACGTCCTGAAGATCGCGGGCGCCGCCTATCTGGTCTATCTCGGCATTCAGCTCTGGCGCGAGCCGGTCGAACCCGCCTCGGCGCCATTGCCGACTGGCACGTCGAAGACAGCGCTGTTTCGCGATGGCTTCCTCGTGGGCATCAGCAATCCCAAGCTGCTGATCTTCGCGGCAGCCTTCTTCCCGCAATTCATAGAGCCCTCGACAGCGTGGATGCCGCAATTCGCCCTGATGGTCGCAACCTTCGTAGGCGTCGAGCTTTTCTTCTATTGGATTTACGCGCTCTCCGGCCGCAAGCTCGCGGACCGGCTGATGCACGGACTCTGGCGGCGCCGGATGAACCGGGCCAGCGGCCTGGTCTTCATCGGATTTGGCGCCGCCCTGCTCCGCTACAAGCCCTGACAGACCGCTACGGCTTCACCGTCACGACAGTAAGCTCATGCTTGCGGCCGTCGCGCGCCGTCCAGGAGATCGACTGGCCCTCGGCAAGCCCGATCAGCGCGGCACCGACCGGCGTCATCACCGAAATCTTGTGTGCGTTGCTGTCCTCGTCGACCGGATAGACCAGCGTTTCCGTCCGCTCGCGCCCGTCGTGGGACCGGAACGTCACCGTCGAGCCCATGCGCACCACGTCATCCGGCACGCTGCCATCCTTCACGATCTTGGCGCGTTCCATCTCGTTCAACAGCTCCTCGGCGACTTCGGGAAGGCGCTCGAGCGAGGCGGTGGCAAGATCGGTCAGCCGCTCATAGTCTGCGGCGCTTACGACGATGTTGGGAACCGATCGGTTCCGCACGACTGCGGGCATCGCTGATGCTCCTGCTCTTAGAAAACGATTGAATGTGAAAGAACTGTCAGCAATCGCGCACGGCGATTGAGTGCCCCGATACCGGGACACGATGAGCCGGCTCGGGGACTACGCTTCCGCGATCGGATGGTTCCGCCGCGGCACCAGGGAAAGGACTGCCGAGAAGTTCATACCCTAAGAGGTAAGCCCGCGCGCGCGGGCTTTCAAGCCCGATCGCGCTTTCACCCCGGCAGGGGGAGCTACTTCGTCGGCTTGCCCAGCCCGCCCCGCTCGCGCCGTGCCTCGTAGGCCTGGACCACCGCATAGGCCGTGCGCAGATGCGGTGCCGCAATGCCGTACTTGCGCGCCCGGCCCAGCATGTCACCGATCACGTGCCGGCCTTCGATCTGGCCGCCCTTCTCCAGGTCGCCCAGCATCGACGCCGCGAAGCCCGAACCGCGCTGCGTGAGGTAGGTCTTGAGATTGGCGATGCCCTTGTCGCCCGGATCGAACCCTTCAGCAGCGGCCACCTTGCGGCATTCCTCGACCGTCTCGACCATCAGCGCTTCGCCTTCATCGGCCGTCATGATGTCGCCGGTCGTGCCGCGCAGCGTGCAACACATCGCGGCGAGCGAGGTCAGCATGATCCACTTGTCCCAGAGATCCTGGTTGATCTTGTCGTTCAGGCCGCCGTCGATGCCGGCCTTCTTGCAGGCCGCGTCGAGATCCTTCAGCGACTGGCGCGCCGACTGGCCGGAACGTTCGCCGAAGGAAACGCCGGCGAACGGGCTGGTGTGCAGCACCTCGCCGTTGGGACCCAGCATGCCGCCGATGCGGGCCAGGCCACCCGCAACCTTGTCGGCGCCGAACTTGGCATCGAGCACGCCGAAATGCGCGTGGCCGTTCAACATCGGCACGATGGTGGTGTTGGCGCCGACCGCCGGCGCGATCGAGTCGATTGCCGAGTCGAGGTCGTAGGCCTTGCAGGCGAGGATCACGACATCGTACGGCCCGCCGTCGCTGCCCTTGGTGACGACCTTCACGGGCAGCACCGCATCACCCTTGGGGCTCTTGATGACCAGGCCCTCGGCCTTGACCTTTGCCGCACGCTTCTCGCGCAGCAGGAACGTCACGTCGGCACCGGCCTGATGGAGACGCGCGCCGAAATAGCCGCCGACCGCGCCGGCACCGAGAATCAGGATCTTCACGACTTGGAACTCCTTTCGGCCAGCCAGTCCGCGAGCCATGTCGCAAGGTCGTCGGTCTGGTGGTGGATGTGGCTGAGATCGGTGTCGGCCGCGCGCTTCACGCTTTCGTCGGTGCGGATCCACACGGTGCGCATGCCCATGTCGGCGGCGGGCTTGAGATTGACCGAGATGTCGTCGGCAAAGGCGGCACGCGTCGGGTCGACGTTGTGCTGCTTTACGAGCTTCTCGTAGATCTGCTTGTGCGGCTTCGGCCAATAGTCGCCGGCGGCGATGTCGAAGATCGCCTCGAAATGGTGCGCCACGCCCAGCCGTTCCATGACCCTCTCGGCGTGCGGCACGTCGCCGGCCGTGAAGATGATCTTGCGGCCCGGCAGCGCGCGCAGCGACGCTTCGAGCGCGGGATTGGCCTCGACCGGCGAATAGTCGATGTCGTGGACGTAATCGAGATAGTGCTTCGGGTCGACGCCATGCAGGCTCATCATGCCGCGCATCGACGTGCCGTGATCCCGCCAGTACTGCTTCTGGACCCGACGCGCTTCCTCGGCGTCGACCTTCAGCCAGTCCGAGATATACCGCCCGATGCGCACGTCGATCTGGGCGAACAGGTTACAGCGCGCCGGATAGAGCGTGTTGTCGAGGTCGAACAGCCAGACGTCAGGATCGTGCCTTGGGGGATCATATTGGAGAGGCATGGCACGGCTGGCTTAGCCGCCAGCCGTGCGCTTGTCGAGGCGGCGGATTATAAGGAAAGCAATGGATACGCTGACGATCGTCCTCCTCGCCGCCGTCGGGCTGCTGGTGCTGCTTCTGCTCGCGATCCTGCTGCGCCAGGGCGGCAGCAGCCGCGAGGCAGAGCAGATGCGCCATCAGCTCGGCCTGGCCCTCAGCCAGCAGGCCGAAACCGTGCAGCGGGTCGAACGTTCGCTGCGCGAGCAGGAACAGGCGCTGAGCAAGGTCGTCCACGAACGGCTGGACCGCACCGAGAAGGCCACCGGCCAGATCGTCACCGACCTGCGCGAGCGGCTGGTCCGTATCGACGAGGCACAGAAGAAGATCGGCGAGCTGTCTACGCAGGTCGTGAGCCTGCAGGAAGTGCTTTCCAACAAGCAGGCGCGTGGCGCCTTCGGCGAAGTGCAGTTGAACGACCTCGTATCGAGCGCCCTGCCGCCTTCGGCCTACGCCTTCCAGGTGACGCTCTCCTCGGGCGTGCGCGCCGACTGCCTGCTGAAGCTGCCGCATCCGCCGGGCCCGATCGCCATCGACGCCAAATTCCCGCTGGAGAGCTACCGCGCGCTGCGTGCAGTGGCACCGGGCGACACCGCAGCTCTGCAGGTCGCGCAACGGGCCTTCCAGCAGGCGATCCGCAAGCATATCGGCGACATCCGCGAGAAATATGTCGGTGTGCCCGGCGAGACCGCCGAATCGGCATTGATGTTCCTGCCCTCGGAAGCGGTCTATGCCGAGCTGCACGCCAATTTCACGGCAATCGTCGAGGAATCCTACAAGGCGCGTGTGTGGATCGTGTCGCCGACCACCATGATGGCCACGCTCAATACGGTGCGCGCCGTCCTGAAGGACGTGCGCATGCGCGAGCAGGCCGGCGAGATCCAGAAGACGGTCGGCCTGCTTCTGGACGACGTGAAGCGTCTCGATGAGCGCGTCGACAAGCTCAAGTCACACTTCGCGATGACGGAAAAGGACCTGCGCGACGTCGACATCTCGGCCGACCGCATCACCAAGCGCGGTCAGCGCATCCTCGACGTCGATCTCGGCGAGGAGCCGACGGCGCTCCCCAAGCCCAAGTAAGGGTTAGCCCCAGGGGCCGCGGCGCGAGTCCTGCTGGGCAGAGCCCCACGGGCTACCGCCCGTCTGCGGGATGCTCGACCGGGCCGGACGCGAGGCGCCGGCCGGCCGCGGGCTGTAGCCGCCGGCCCCTGCCATCGCCTGCAGGCGCGCAATGCGCTCCTCCATCGGCGGATGGGTCGAGAACAGGCTCGACATGCCGCCGGCGGCCGCCAGCGGGTTGGCGATATACATGTGCGCCGTCGCCGGATTGCGCTCCGCCGCCTGGTTGTGGATCTGCTGCGTGCCGGCGTGAAGCTTGGCCAGCGCCGAGGCAAGCCAATGCGGCTGGCCGCAGATCTCGGCGCCCATGCGGTCGGCTTCGTATTCGCGGCCACGGCTGATCGCCATCTGGACCAGCATGGCGGCCATCGGCGCCAGGATCATCGCGGCAATGGCCACGATCGGGTTTACCAGAGGCCGGCCTTCCGAATCGCGGCCGCCGCCCATCAAGCCGCCGAAGCTCGCCAGCATGCCGATGGCACCCGAAAGCGTCGCGGCGACTGTCATGATCAGCGTGTCGCGATGGCGGACATGGGCCAACTCGTGCGCCATCACGCCCGCGATCTCCTCGCGCGAGAGGTTGCGCAGCAGGCCGGTCGTGGCGGCAACGGCGGCGTGTTCGGGGTCGCGGCCGGTCGCAAACGCGTTCGGCTGGTCCTCGTCGATCAGGTAGACCTTGGGCATCGGCAGGTTGGCACGCTGGGCGAGCTGCTGGACGATGCCGAAGAGTTCGGGCGCGGTTTCCGGCCCGACCTCCTGCGCGTTGCTCATGCGCAGCACCATCTTGTCGCTGTTCCAGTACGCGAACAGGTTCATGCCCAGCGCCACGACGAGCGCCAGGACAAGGCCGGATTGGCCACCCAACAGATAGCCCGCGACCAGGAAAAAGCCTGTCAGGCCGGCCAGGAGAAGGGCAGTCTTGAAATAGTTCATGGCCGGATAGATGGTTTCAAACTGTGGCGAAACAAGGCGTGCGCAGGCATCATGACAGTATGACCGAGCCTCAGAAAGCTGCGTCGCAGCCCGCGCCACCCGAGCCTGCCAAGGCCGAGCCGGCCGCGCCCGTCCCGCCCGAGAAGCCGAAGAAGGTCGAGGAGATCGGCGGCCCGCCCGGTCCCGAACCGACGCGCTACGGCGACTGGCAGTTCAACGGCAAAGTGACCGACTTCTAAAATGCGCACCGACATCTTCCACCCCGATTTCAAGGCACAACCCTGGTGGTGGGAGGCGTGGACGCCGAACAACGCCCTGTCGCAGGACCCGCCGGCACGCACCGACGTTGTGATCGTGGGCGCAGGCTATGGCGGCCTCTCTACGGCGCTGGAGCTGCGGCGCAACGGCGTCGGCGCCGTCGTGCTGGAGCGCGGCGATTTCGGGATCGGCGCCTCGACGCGCAACGGCGGGATGATCTCGGGCGGCACCAATCTCGGCAAAGGACTGGGCGGCAAGAGCCCTATCGCCGAAGAGTTCGAGCGGATGAAAGCCGAGCTGATGGGGGCCGGTGCCGACTCGCTCAGCGTGTTGGAAGACATCATCGCCCGCGAGAAGATCGAATGCGGCCTGCACCGCAACGGCCGCTTTGTCGGCGCCTGGACGCCGCGCCACTACGACGACCTCGCGACCAAGGTCGAGACCTACAACAAATACGCCAACGCCGGCGCCGAGATGATCCCGCGCGAGCGCCAGCGTGAGATGATCGCGTCCGACTATTATTTCGGCGGCATGCATGCGACGCGCGCCGGCCATCTGCACCCCGCACTCTATTACAAGGGCTTGCTTGAAGCCGCGCATCGCGCCGGCGCGATCCTGTGCGCCCAGGTCGAGGCGGAGCGGCTGGAGAAGATCGCGAACGGCTGGCGCGTTCTGACCCCTAAGGGGCCAATCGAATGCCGCGAGGTCGTGGTCGCGACCAACGGCTATACTGGCGATCTGACGCCGCGCCTGAAACGCCGCGTCGTGCCGGTGGCGAGCCATATCATCGCCACCGAAGAGCTGCCCGAGCCCGCCAGCAAGCTGATCCCCGAGATGCGGGCAATCGGCGACACCAAGCGGGTGCTGACCTATTACCGGCCCTCGCCCGACGGCACGCGGCTGATCTTCGGCGGTCGCGCACGCTTCACGGCGGCACCGCCAGAAGTGAGCGCTCCGGCGCTCTATCAGTACATGATCGACCGTTTCCCGCAGCTCGACGGCATCCGCATCACCCATGTCTGGACCGGCAACGTCGCCTTCGCGCTCGACTACATGCCGCATATGGGCACCGACCAGGGCGTCCACTACCTGCTGGCCTGCAATGGCAACGGCGTTGCGATGATGACCTATCTCGGCACCGAGACGGCGCGGAAGATCGCCGGTGGGCGCAACGTGCCGGTCAATCCGCTGGATGGCCGCGACTTCCCCGAACACGCGCTCTACAACGGCGATCCTTCATGGTTCCTGCCGATCGTCGGCGCCTGGTACCGCACGCGCGACTGGCTCGATCGGCGGATGGCCGCCTAGCGCACCTGCTTGCGGGGCGAGCGGGGCCGGGGCAAGACTAGTCGCGTGACCCAAGCTCTCCCCGTCTCCCTAGCCGATATCCGCGCCGCGGCCTCCCGCATTGCCGGCGCGGTCGTCCACACGCCCTGCCTGCGCAGCGAGACGCTGTCGCGCATCGCCAAGGCCGATGTCTGGGTGAAGTTCGAGAACCTGCAGTTCACCGCATCGTTCAAGGAACGTGGCGCGCTCAACACGCTGCTGCAGCTCACCGACGATGAACGCAAACGCGGCGTCATCGCCATGTCGGCCGGCAACCACGCGCAGGGCGTCGCCTATCATGCGGGGCGGCTGGGAATTCCCGCTACCATCGTGATGCCGTCCTTCACGCCCAACAACAAGGTGAAGCATACGCGCGATCACGGCGCGCGCGTCGTGCTGAAGGGCGACACGCTGTCGGAATCGGCGGCGGAGGCTCATCGTCTCGCCGAGGCCGAGAAGCTGGTCTTCGTCCATCCCTACGACGACCCGCGCATCATCGCAGGCCAGGGCACGATCGCGCTGGAAATGCTCGAGGACGTGCCCCAGCTCGACACCCTGGTGGTGCCGGTGGGCGGCGGCGGCATGATCGCCGGCTGCGCCGTCGCAGCGCGCGGCCTCAGGCCCGACGTGAAGGTGATCGGTGTCGAATCGGCGGGCTATTCGGCGATGCGCCAGCTCCTGGCCGGCGAGGAAGTCACGGTGGGCGGCGACACCATCGCCGAGGGCATCGCCGTCCGCGACATCGGCAAGGCGCCGCTGGCCATCGCCCGCGCCCTGGTCGATCGCGTGCTGGCGGTCGACGAGGTGGCCATCGAGCGCGCCATCGCCCTGCTCCTCGAAGTCGAGAAGACGGTGGCGGAGGGGGCGGGCGCGGCCGGCCTGGCCGCGCTGCTGGCCCATCCGGAACACTTCACCGGCCGCAAGGTCGGCCTCGTGCTGTGCGGCGGCAATATCGACACCCGCCTGCTCGCCTCCGTGCTGCTGCGCGGCCTGGTGCGCGACGGCCGCATCGTGCGGCTGCGGCTGATGATCGGCGACCTGCCGGGCCAGCTCGCCAGGGTCGCCGGCCTGATCGGCGGCGCCGGCGGCAACATCGTGGAAGTGCAGCATCAGCGCCTGTTCGGCAGCGTCGTCGCCAAGGCCACCGAGCTCGACGTCACCGTCGAAACCCGCGACCGCGGCCATGCCCGCGAGCTGGTCCAGGCCCTGGAGACGGAAGGTTTCAAGGTGCGGGTGCTCGAAGGCGCGGACGCGTAAATCCGCCGCTTTGCCCCCACTGGGGCGCGGGCTAAAAGACCGGCCATGTCCGCCGCCACCCAATACGTCCCCTCGCCCACGCCCGACCTCGCCAGGATCGAGCGCGCTCTGATCTCCGTTTCCGACAAGGAGGGCCTGGTCGAATTGGGCAAGGCGCTGGCCGCCCAGGGGGTCGAGATCCTCTCGACCGGCGGCTCGGCCAAGTCGCTGCGCGACGCCGGCCTCAAGGTCATCGAGGTCAGCGACCACACCGGCTTCCCCGAGATCATGGACGGCCGCGTGAAGACGCTGCAGCCCTCGATCCATGGCGGCATCCTGGCCCGCCGCACCGACGCCGGGCACAAGAAGGCGATGAGCGATCACAAGATCGCCGGCATCGACCTCGTGGTGGTGAACCTCTACCCGTTCGAGGCCACGGTGGCGCGCGGGGCGGACTTCCCGACCTGCGTCGAGAACATCGACATCGGCGGCCCCGCCCTGATCCGCGCCTCGGCCAAGAACCACGACTTCGTCACGGTCGTCATCGATCCGGCCGACTACAAGTCCGTGCTCGACGAGCTGCAGGCGCACAAGGGCGCCACGACGCTCGGCCTGCGCCGCAAGCTTGCGGCCAAGGCGTATGCCCGCACCGCTTCCTACGATTCGGCCATTGCCAACTGGTTCGCGCAGCAGGAAGGCGAGACCTTCCCCGAGCGGCTGACCTTGTCGGCGGCGCGCGTGCAGACCTTGCGCTATGGCGAGAACCCCCACCAGAAGGCCGCCTTCTACAGCGACGGCAGCAACCGGCCGGGTGTCGCCACGGCGCGCATCGTCCAGGGCAAGGAACTCTCCTACAACAACATCGGCGACACGGAAGCGGCCTACGAATGCGTGGCCGAGTTCAAGGAACCGGCGGTCGTCGTGGTAAAGCACGCCAATCCCTGCGGCGTCGCCGTCGCCAAGAATCAGTACGACGCCTACCTCAAGGCCTATGCGTGCGATCCGGTCTCTATCTTCGGCGGCATCGTCGCGGTCAACACCACGCTCGAAGCGAAGACGGCCGAGGACCTGTCCAAGCTCTTCCTCGAAGTCGTGATTGCCCCCGACGCGACGCCCGAGGCGCTGGCGATCCTCGAGAAGAAGAAGAACGTGCGCGTGCTGCTGGCCGGCACCCTGCCCGACCCGACCACCGCCGGCATGACCCTGAAGAGCGTGGCCGGCGGCTATCTCTTCCAGACCCGCGACAACGGCCATGTGAAGAAGAGCGACCTCAAGGTCGTGACCAAGCGGTCGCCGACGGCACAGGAACTCGATGATCTCCTGTTCGCCTTCACCGTCTGCAAGCATGTGAAGTCGAACGCCATCGTCTACGCCAAGGACGGCGCCACCGTGGGCGTCGGCGCGGGCCAAATGAACCGTCGCGACTCCTCGCGCATCGCCGCCATCCGCGCCGCCGAATCGGGCGAGATGGCCAAGCTGGCGCAAAGCCCGGCGATCGGCAGCGTGGTCGCCTCCGACGCCTTCTTCCCCTTCGCCGACGGCCTGCTGGCCGCCGCCGAAGCCGGCGCCACGGCGATCATTCAGCCCGGCGGCTCAATGCGCGACCAGGAAGTGATCGACGCCGCCGACGAAAAGGGCCTCGCCATGGTCTTCACCGGCATGCGCCACTTCCGCCACTGACGCTTTCGGGTCAGCGCACCTTCAACTGCCTGGCCGACGCCATCGCTTTGCGGCGGGCTTCGGCGACACTACGGCCGGTCGCCAGCGCCACGGCCATGCGGCGATGGCCTTTGACCTCCGGCTTGCCGAAGATGCGCACCGACGTACCGGGCTGGGCCAGCGCCTTGGCAAGGCCGGTGTAGGTTGGATCGGCAATATTGCCGTCGGCCAGCACGGGCACCGACGCGCCGGGCATACATGTGATCTGCGGGATCGGCAGACCGAGGATGGCGCGGACATGCAGCTCCATCTCGCTCATGTTCTGCGACACCATCGTCACCATGCCGGTGTCGTGCGGCCGGGGGGACAGCTCCGAGAACCAGACCTTGTCGCCCTTCACGAACAGCTCGACGCCGAACAGGCCGCGGCCCTTGGCGCCGCACAGCTCGTTCACGACCTTCTTGGCGATGTCGCGGGACTTCTTCAGCGCCGCCTTGGACATGGCGTGCGGCTGCCAGCTCTCGCGATAGTCGCCATCGACCTGGACATGGCCGATCGGGTCACAGAAGGCGAAGCCGCCCTCGTGGCGCACGGTGAGCTGGGTGATCTCGTAGTCGAAGTCGATGGCGCCCTCGACGATCACCAGGCCGGTGACCGCACGTGTGCCTTCCATCGCGTACTTCCAGCTCCTGGCGATGTCCGCCGGCTTGCGCGCCACGCTCTGGCCGTGGCCCGACGACGACATGGTGGGCTTGATGAAGCAGGGGAAGCCCACGGCCTCGGCGCCGGCCTGCAGCTCTTCGAGGCTGGCGGCGAAGCGATAGGGCGAGGTCGGCAGCTTGAGCTTTTCGGCGGCGAGCTTGCGGATGCCGCGGCGATCCATGGTGAGCTGCGCGGCACGGGCCGTCGGGATGACCGTCCATCCCTCCTTCTCCAGCTCGACCAGCGTGTCGGTAGCAATGGCCTCGATCTCGGGCACGATGAAGTCGGGCTGGACCTTCTCGACGATGCGCCGGACCTGCCTGCCGTCCCGCATGTTGAAGACATGGGCGCTGTTGGCCACCAGCATCGCCGGCGCGGCGGCATAGCGGTCGCAGGCGATGACCTCGACGCCGAACCGCATCGCCTCGATGGCGACTTCCTTCCCGAGCTCGCCGGAGCCCAGAAGCATGATCTTGATCGAGGAGGGTTTGAGCGGCGTGCCGAATGTCTTTTTCATGACTCCATATTAGCAGGCGGCTCCGCCTTGCGGCGACGGGTCAGCAGCCGGAAGAACAAAGGCACGAACAGGATGGCGATGAAAGTCGCAGCCAGCATGCCGCCGATCACGCCCGTGCCGATGGAATGCCGGCTGGCCGATCCGGCGCCGGTGCTGGTGGCCAGCGGCAGCACGCCCAGGA
The DNA here is from genome assembly GCF_000312425.1 of Reyranella massiliensis 521. Classification (GTDB taxonomy): domain Bacteria; phylum Pseudomonadota; class Alphaproteobacteria; order Reyranellales; family Reyranellaceae; genus Reyranella; species Reyranella massiliensis. Next base: position 4,963,443 of record NZ_HE997181.1, read on the forward strand.
TGAAAGCCAGCGAGGTCATCACGATCGGCCGGAAGCGCAGCCGCGCCGCCTCCATCGCCGCATCGTAGGCCGAGAGCCCGTCCTGATAGCGCTGCGAGGCGAACTCGACGATCAGGATGGCGTTCTTGGCGGCAAGGCCGATCAGGGTCACCAGCCCGATCTGGAAATAGACGTCGTTCTCCAGGCCGCGCAGCCACACGGCGAGCAGGGCGCCGAACACCGCGAAGGGCACCGCCGTGATGACCGCGAGTGGCAGCGACCAGCGTTCGTACTGAGCCGCCAGGATCAGGAACACCATGACGAGGCCGAACACGAAGCCCAGCCGACCCGAGCCCTGGGTCGCCAGCTCCTGATAGGCCGAGCCCGTCCAGCCAATCGTGTAGTCGTTGGGCAAGGTCGCGGCCACGACCTGCTGCATGGCGGCGATCGCCTGACCCGAGGAGTAACCCGGCGCCGGCCCGCCCAGAATCTTGGCCGATGGAAAGATATTGAACCGATCGACGGTATCGGGGCCGACGACACGCGTCACTGAGACCAGCTCGTTCAACGGCACCATGAGATTGCGGTCGGAACGCACGAAGACCTGCCGCAGATCGTCCGGCTTCTCGCGAAAGTCGGGTTCCGAGGACAGGCTGACGCGATAGGTGCGGCCGAACAAGGTGAAGTCGTTGACGTAGAAGCTGCCGAACGAGGCCTGCATCGTGTCGAAGATCGTATTGATCGGAATGCCGAGCGCCTTGGCCTTCTCGCGGTCGACGTCGATCCGGTATTGCGGCACCGCCGTCGTGAAGGTAGTCGAAACGCCCCGCAGCTCCGGCCGCTGGGCGGCCGCCTGCACGACCTTGTTGGCGGCATCCGAGAGGCTTGCGAGCGTCCCGCCGGAGCGATCCTGCAAGTAGAACTCGAAGCCGCCCGTCGTGCTCATGCCCAGGATCGGCGGCGGGTTGAAGCCGATCACCACGCCATCCTTGAAATTGGCATTCAGCGCCGACAGCGACGGCGCCAGGTTGCGCGCGTCCTGCGTCGGATCCTTGCGTTCCGACCAATCCTTCAGGGTAACGAAGGAAATGCCCGAGTTGGTCTTCTGCGCCAGCGACAGGAGGTCGAAGCCCGAGAAGGTGACGACATTGGCGACCGCCGGATTTTGAATGAGCGCCTCGCTCGCCTTCGCGGTCACCTCGCGCGTGCGTGACAGCGAGGCCGCCGGTGGCAGGGCCGTCACCAGAAAGACGTAGCCCTGATCCTCGTTGGGTACGAGTCCGCCCGGCACGCGCTGATAGAGCGCGACCGCCAGCCCGACGATGATCAACGATCCGGCGATGCCGACCACCGCGCGCTTCAGCAGAAAGGAGACGCCGCCGGCATAGCGGTCGCTCAGCCACTGGAAGCCCGCGTTGAACTTGGCGAAGGGCCACCAGGGTTCGCTATGGCCCGGCTTCAGGATCAGCGCGGCGAGCGCAGGTGTGAGCGTCAGGGCGACAATACCCGAAATCACCACCGAGACCGCGATGGTGACGGCGAACTGGCGATAGAGTTCGCCCGCCAGGCCGCCCAGGAAGGAGACCGGGACGAAGACCGCGCAGAGCACCAGCACGATGGCGATGACCGGGCCCGTCACCTGCTGCATGGCCTTGATGGCGGCGGCGCGCGGCGACAGACCTTCGGTCGCCATGATGCGTTCGACGTTCTCCAGCACGACGATCGCATCGTCGACCACGATGCCGATGGCCAGCACGAGACCGAACAAGGTGAGCATGTTGATCGAGAAGCCAAGCATGTACATGCCGGCGAAGGTGCCGATGATCGACACCGGAATGGCGATGACCGGAATGATCATCGCCCGCACGCTCTGCAGGAAGAGAAACACCACCAGGACCACGAGCGCGATCGCCTCGACGAAGGTGATCACCACCTCCTCGATCGACACCTCGACGAAGCGCGTGGTGTTGAAAGGGATATCGTAGCGCAGCCCTTCGGGGAAGCGCTTGGAGATGCGCTGCATGGCATCCTTGACCGACTGCGCCACTTCCAGCGCATTGGCACCGGGCTGCAGGTAGACGCCGATCGGCACGGCCGGCGCGCCGTTGAAGATCGCCGAGAAGCCGTAAGTGAGCGCGCCCAGCTCGACCCGCGCCACATCCTTCAGCCTGAGCGCGCCACCGATTTCGTCGGACCGGATGATGATGTCCTCGAACTGCGAGGGATCGACCAGCCTCGCGGGCGTCGTTGCCGAGTAGGTGAAGGTCTGCGGGTTCTTCATCGGCTCGTCGCCGAAGCGGCCGGCTGCAAACTGGGAGTTCTGCTCGCGGATCACGGCGGCGACGTCGCCGGGCGTCAGGTTGAACTGCGCGAGCTTGTCGGGCCGAAGCCAGATGCGCATGGAATAGTCCGAGGCGCCGAACAGCGCCGCGTCGCCGACGCCCGGCAGACGGCGCAGCTCGTCGATCACGTTGACCAGCGCGTAGTTGCTGATGAACACCGTGTCGTAGCGCCGCTCGGGCGACGACATGGTCATCACCATCAGGATCGAGGTCGACCGCTTCTGCACCACGACGCCCTGGCGCGTCACCTCGGCCGGCAGCAGCGGCAACGCGCGCTGCACGCGATTGTTGACGTTGATGGCGTTCTGGTCGGGGTTGGTGCCGATCTCGAAGCTGACGGTGAGGCTCATCGTGCCCGAGCCGGTCGAGGTCGAGCGCATGTAGATCATGCGCTCTACGCCGTTGATCTGCTGTTCGAGCGGTGCCGCCACGGTCGAGGCAATTGTCTCGGCGGTGGCTCCGGGATAGTTGGCCGTGACCACGACATCCGGCGGCACGATCTGCGGATACTGCGAGATCGGCAGCGCCCGCATGGCCACCAGCCCCGCCAGCACGATGACGATCGACAGGACGCTCGCAAAAACGGGCCGGTCGATGAAGAACTTGGAGATCACTTCTTCGTCCCGCTTGACGCCCCACCCGCCGGCGGCACGGCCATAGGAACCGGCCGGACCTTGATCCCCGTGCGGACGCGGATCACGCCATCGGAAACAACTCGTTCCCCGGGCTGGAGGCCGCTCTTCACGATCCAGCCGCGTCCGACCTCGCGATCGAGCGTGACCGGACGGGCCGTCGCCACGTCGTCGGCACCGACGACGTAGACAATGGCACCCTGCGGGCCCTGCACGATGGCCGTCTGCGGCACCACGATGGCGTTGGGCATCGTGACGCCGACAAGGTTGACCCGGACGAACTGACCCGGCAGCAGGTCGCTCTTCTCGTTGGGGAACACGGCGCGGACCTGAACCGTGCCGGTGCGCGGATCGACGATGCCCGAGCTGCTGTCGATCTTGCCGTCGATCGGGTGGCGGTCGCCGTTGCCGAACTGGAGCTGCACCGTAACGTCTTCGGGCTTCAGCGGCTGGGCCCGCTTCTCGTTCACCTCGCGCAGCTCGCGCTGCTCGCTGTCGGTGGTGGTGAAATAGACGTAGGCCGGATCGAGCTGCGTGATCCGGGTCAGCAGTGTCTGCTGCGGCTGGATCAGCGTGCCCTCCGGCGGCGAGGCTTCGATGCTGGTGAGGCCCGAGATCGGCGCGCGGATCACCGTGTATTCGAGGTTGAGTTCGGCGGTCTGCACATCGGCCTTGGCCGATGCCAGCGCCGCCGTCGCCTGCTCGCGGGCCGCCGTCGCATCTTCCAGAGCCTTTTGTGTCGAGACTTTCTGCGCCGCCAGGCCTTGGATGCGCTGATAGTTCTCCGTCGCCTGGGTGAGCGTGGCCTGCGCCTGCGCGACCTGCGCCTTGGCGCGCGCCAGGGCTGCCTCGAAGCTGCGCGGATCGATGCGGAACAATACGTCCCCCGCCTTCACCGGCTCGCCGTCGACGAACTCGCGTTTCTGGAGGAAGCCGCCGACCTGGGAGCGGATTTCGACGACGCGGAAGCCGGCCACCCGGCCGGCATAGTGCAGCGGCAACGGCACCTCGGCCGTCTTAACCTGAACGACGCCGACTTCGGGCGGGGGCGGCGCGGCGGCAACCGGTGGCGCCTTGGTTTCGCGGAAAGCGAACCAGTAGACCGCGCCGGCTGCAATCGCGAGCAGCAGGAGGACCGCCACCATGCGGCCGGCAAAAGCACCACTCTTCATTGCACCGATCCGACGGAGAAGGCTTGCGGCAACACGCTGACGTCGAGCGGCAGGCGCCCGATGGTCTCGCCGTCGAGATCGACCAGGGTGTCGCCGTCAGCCTCGAAGCTGAAGGACCGGCCGCGGCTCATTCTCACCAGGGGATGGTGAATGTGCCCGCCGCTGTAGGTCTTGGGCAGGATGCTGAAGAGGACGGTAGATTTCGACACGTCACCCAGTTCCACGAGATCCAGCACACCATCGTCGAACGCCGCGCCCGGCGCCAGCTTCATGCCGCCCCCGCCATTCTCGGTGTTGGCCACCATCGCCGTGAACAGACGCCTTTTGCCCATAGCGACACCATCCACGACAACCGCGACCTCCCTGTTGCGATAACCCAGAGTGACCACGGGCGTCATCAGAAGGTAGGCAATCTCGCCGAGCTTCTTCACCCAGCGCGACTGCGACGTGCGATGGCTGATCGACGCGGCGGCGCCCAGCGAGACGATCAGATAGCCAAAGCGCTCCATCGGCCGGCCATCGAGGCCCGTGCAACGGACGCGCAGCAGATCGATCGTCCGGCGGCCGCTGGCGGCGGCGGAATCATAGGCAAGCTCGGGACGGGCAAGGTGGCCGAGCGCCCGGCAAAGCTCATTGGCCGTACCCGCCGGCACCGGACACAGCACCGCGTCGGGCACGTCGAGCTTGCCCGAGGAATCGAGCAGGCCGTTCAGGGTCTCGTTCACGGTGCCGTCGCCGCCAACGGCCACGAAGCGGCGCGCGCCTCGGGCCAGCGCGGCGCGGGCGAGCGATGTCGCGTGGCCTGGGGCTTCGGTGAAGGACGGCTCGAGCGGACCCAGACGCTTCTCGAGTTCGACCTTGATCGCGGGCCAGCGCCTGCCGGCGCTGCCCTTGTTGGCCATGCGGTTGACGATAACCGCTGTCTTCATTCCGAAAGACTAGGCCAACGCGTCGTCGATCGCACTCCCCAGGCGGTCCACGATCTCGCCGATCTGATCGGACGTGACGATGAAGGGCGGCGCCAGCAGCACATGATCGCCGCGCTGGCCGTCGATCGTGCCGCCCATGGGATAGACCATCAGCCCGCGCGCCATCGCCGCCTTCTTGACCTTCGCATGGAGCTTGCGTGCCGGATCGAACGGCTCCTTGGTCGAGCGGTCCTCGACCAGCTCGACGGCCTGGAACAGGCCACGGCCGCGAATGTCACCGACATGCGGATGGTTACCGAAGCGCTCGCCGAGCCGTCGCTGCAGCAGCGCGCCCATCGTGCGCACGTTGGCCAGGAGATTGTCGCACCGGATCGTCTCCTGCACGGCAAGGCCCGCGGCGCAAGCCAACGGATGGGCCATGTAGGTATGGCCATGCTGGAAGAAGCCGCTGCCGCCCGCGAAGGCGTCGTAGATGTGCCTGCCGAGCAGCACGGCGCCAATTGGCTCGTAGCCGCCGCCCAGGCCCTTGGCGATCGTCATCAGGTCGGGGGCAATGCCCTCCTGCTCGCAGGCATGCAGGGTGCCGGTGCGGCCCATGCCGCACATCACCTCGTCGAGAATCAACAGCACGCCGTGGCGGTCGCAGATCTCGCGAATGCGCTTGAAGTAGCCGGCCACCGGCGGGACCGCGCCGGCCGTGGCACCGACCACCGTCTCGGCGACGAAAGCCATCACCGTCCTGGCGCCGAGTTCCAGGATCTTGGCCTCCAGCGCATCGGCGGCGCGCCGGCCATACTCCTCCTCCGACTCGCCAGTCCGCTGGAAACGGTAGGCGAAGCAGGGATCTATGTGGTGCGTTTCGATCAGGAGCGGCGAGAAAGGCGCGCGCCGCCATGCGTTGCCGCCCGCCGCCAGCGCGCCCAGCGTATTGCCGTGATAGCTCTGCCGCCGTGCGATGACGTGGCGGCGCTGTTTCTCGCCGCGCTCGGTGAAGTACTGCCGCGCCATCTTAAGCGCGGCCTCGACCGCTTCGGATCCGCCGCTCACCAGATAGACGTGGCTCATGCCCTTGGGGGCGTCCGCGATCAGCCGGTCACCGAGTTTCTCGGCCACCTCGGTAGTGAAGAAGCCGGTATGGGCATAAGCCAGCTTGTCGAGCTGCTCGTGCAGCGCCGCCGTGACGGCAGGATGGCCATGTCCGAGACAGGAGACGGCCGCGCCGCCCGAGGCATCGAGGTAGCGCTTGCCGGTGCTGTCGACGATCTCGATGCCCGATCCGCCGGCCGCGACCGGCAGAGTGCCGCCGATTTGGCGATGAAGGATATGCGTCATGATCTAGGCTCCTTTGGCGCCCGACGCGGCAGGTGGACCCCGAACGCGGTGAGTTGCGTCTCGGTGCGCTGCAGCGCCTCCAGCGCCTTGTGGCCGCTGCGACCCGCCACCAGCGCCGCGAGGATCTCCGCGACCGCGAGCAGCGGCGTCACCGTATGAAAGAAGGACGGGCTTTCGGTCGGCACCAAGATGACCGTGCTGGCGAGCCGGGCGAGCGGCGAGACCGCGCTGTCGGTCACCGCCACCAGCGGCACGCCTTCGGTCGCCGCGTAGCGCGCCGCCTCGACGGTGGCGCGCGCGTAGGGTTCGACGCTGGCGGCCAACACGACGTCGTCGCGGCCGGCGTCGCGGATGGCATCGAGGCCGGTGCCGCCGGCATCGTCCAGCATCACCGTCTTGTCGCCCAGCAGCGACAGCATGTAGTGGAAGTGCCAGGCCGCCGCGTGACAGGCGCGCAAGCCGAGGCAATAGACGCGACGTGCGCGATGGAGCCGGCCCGCGGCGTCGGCCAGACGCTCCAGAGCTTCGGGCTCGGCCAGCCGCGCGATCTGGCGCGACAGGGAAAGGGCCATGTCGGCCGCCAGCGCCCGCTCGCCGCGCAGATGCTGCTGCTGGACCTGGACGCCGGCCTTGCCGGCGAAGCCCAGCGTCCCGGCGCGGACGGCACCGGCATAGAGCGCCCGCACCTCGTCATAGCCTTCGAGGCCGAGACGCTTGGCCAGCCGCGTCATGGTCGCGGCCGGCACGCCCGCCCGGCGGGCCTGTTCACGCATCGACAGCAGGGCCACGTCGTCAGGCTTGTCGAGGACGTAGCGCGCCGCAGCCTGGAGCTGCGGCGGCATGGTCTCGAAGGCCTCCACGATGGTCGCGTTGAGGGGCCCCGCAGTCATTGCCGGCCTGTCAAATCAACGCAGCGGCAGCGGGTACATCAACCCACCCTTGGTCCACAGCGCATTGGCGCCGCGGTCGAGCTTGAGCGGGCTGCCCTGACCGACATTGCGCTCGAAGCTTTCGCCGTAGTTCCCGATCTGCTTGATGATGTTGTAGGCCCAGTTCTCTTCGAGCTGCAGGGCCTTGCCATTGCCCGGCGTGACGCCCAGCAGGCGCTGCACCGTGGCATCGGTCGACTTGAGCTGCTCGTCGACATTGGCCTTGGTGATGCCGCGCTCCTCGGCTTCGAGCATGGCGAACAGCGACCAGCGCACAACCGCGTTCCAGACATCGTCGCCGCGACGGACGAACGGCCCCAACGGCTCTTTCGAGATGAGCTCCGGCAGGGTCATGTAATCGGCCTGCTTGCCGCGGGTGGCCAGCGCCGAGGCGAGCGCGGACGAATCCTGGGTCATGGCATCGCAACGGCCGCTGAAGAACGCCTCGTACATGACGTCCTGGCTTTCGAAGACGACCGTCTTGATCTGGAGGTTACGGGCCCGGAACCAGCTCGCCATGTTGAACTCGTGCGTCGTGCCCTGGGCCACGCAGATCGTGGCGCCGGCCAATTCCGCGAGGCCTTTCACGCCCAGCTTCTTCGGCACCATGAACGCCTGGCCGTCGTAGAAATTGACTCCCGAATACTGAATACCGAGTCCGGCATCGCGCTGGAGCGTGATCGTCGAGTTGCGCAACAGGACGTCGATCTCGCCGGACTGCAGGGCAAGGAAGCGCTGCTGCGCCGAGAGCGGCACGTACTTGGCCTTGGTGGCGTCGCCCAGCACGGCAGCCGCCACAGCATTGCACATGTCGACATCGAGACCGGCCCACTTGCCCTGGCTGTCCGGCAAAGAGAAGCCGCCCAGGCCGACATTGACGCCACAAATGATGTGGCCGCGCTTCTTCACCGTCTCCAGAGTCGACTGAGCAAAGGCCGTCGACGCGACGACGAGCGAGACGCCGGCTGCGACACCGGCCACAAGGAGTCGTTTGAGGTCGAGCATCAATTCCCCCACGGAAAGTAAAGATCGCCACGGGTACCGCTTGCCGCGGCCATTCGCAACGGTTGAATCTTTTATGATCTAGATAATCCGTTTGGATCATTTTCCCTTAGGAAAACTAAGGTGAAAATGCCTGCATTGACGGCACATCTTTTGCGAGTGTGACCAGCACGACATAGCGCGCCGTCAAACCTGCGCCGCAATTGACAGAGGGCTGATGGGCAACCACATCTCGCCCTCGCGCCGCTGAATTTTTCGCGGGGGAGTCCAGCTTGTCACTTCATCGCCGTTTGCTGGCTGCCGCCGGCCTACTCTTCGTTGCTTCGTCGATAGCCTTCGCCCAGGGCGGACCGCCGGCCATGCCGGTGGGCGTCGCCGAACCCGTGGCGAAGCGTGTCACCCAGTGGGACGAATTCTCCGGCCGCTTCGAGGCCTTGGCCTCGGTCGAGGTGCGGGCCCGTGTCTCGGGCTTCATCGACAAGCTGCACTTCCGCGACGGTCAGCTGGTGAAAGCCGGCGACCTGCTGTTCACCATCGACCAGCGCCCCTTCCGGATCGCCGTCGAAAGTGCGCAGGCCGAGGTCGCTCGCACCAAGGCGCAGGTCGATCTGGCCGACCTGCAGGTCGATCGCGGTGCGTCCTTGATCAAGTCCAGGACCATCACCGACCAGGAGTTCGACACCCGCAAGGCCAATCTGAGCGTCGCGAACGCCCAGCTGAAGTCCGCGGAAGCGGGGCTCAAGACCGCGGAACTCAACCTCGAATGGACCGAGGTACGGGCGCCGATCAGCGGTCGCATCTCGGACCGCAAGGTCGATGCCGGTAACCTGATCGCCGGCGGCCAGAGCGGCGCCACCCTGCTCGCCACCATCGTCACCCTCGATCCGATCCGCTTCGTGTTCGATATTTCCGAAGCCGATCACCTGCGCTACTCGCGCCTCGTCCTGTCGGGTGCGCTCGCCTCCTCGCGCGACGGCGACAATCCGGTACGCATTCGGCTCGCCGACGAAACCGAGTGGACCCGCAAGGGCAAGATGGACTTCGTCGACAATACGATGACCGCGCGCTCGGGTACGATCCGCGGCCGCGCCCTGGTCGACAACAAGGACCAGCTTCTCACGCCCGGCATCTTCGGCCGTCTGCAGCTCTTTGGCGGCGAGTACGACGCGCTCCTGATCCCTGACTCCGCGATCGTCTCCGATCAGTCGCGCAAGATCGTGTTCACCGTCGGCAAGGACGACGTCGTGCAGGCGAAGCCTGTGACCCTGGGCCCCATCGTCGACGGGCTGCGCGTGATCCGCAGTGGTTTGGCGCCGACTGACCGGGTCGTACTCGACGGCCTCGCCAATCCGTTTGTGCGGCCCGGCGCGAAGGTCGTCCCGCAGAAGTCAGAGATCGTCGCCAAAGCCGGTTAAGACCTCCTCCTTCAGAGTCAGCCCATGCGTTTTTCGCACTTCTTCATCGACCGGCCGATCTTTGCCTCGGTGCTGTCGGTCATCATCGTGATCGTGGGCTTCATCGCCCAGCGCGGACTGCCGGTGGCGGAATACCCCGACATCGCGCCCCCCACGGTGAACATCACCGCGACCTATCCCGGCGCCTCGGCCGAGGTCATCGCGGAAACCGTCGCCACGCCGATCGAGCTCGAAGTCAACGGCGTCGACGACATGCTCTACATCGAGTCGCAGTCGACCGGCGACGGACGCCTTTCGATCAATGTCGTGTTCAAGCCCGGCGTCAACATCGACCAGGCCCAGGTGCTGGTGCAGAACCGCGTCGCCGTCGCCCAGCCGCGCCTCCCCGAGGACGTGCAGCGGCTCGGCATCGTCGTGCGCAAGGCTTCGCCCGACCTGATGATGGTCGTCCATATGTCGTCGCCCGACGGCAGCCGCGACCAGCAGTACATCTCCAACTACGCCACGCTCTACGTGAAGGACGTGCTGACCCGCGTCGACGGCGTGGGCAACGTGCTTGTGTTCGGCGGCCGCGACTACTCGATGCGCGTCTGGCTGGATCCGGCCCGCGTCGCCGCACGCAACCTGACGGCGGGCGAAGTGATCCTGGCGCTGCGGGCAGCCAACCTTCAGGTCGCCGCCGGCGCGGTGAACCAGGCGCCGGCGGTATCGCCGGGCGCCTTCACCCTCTCGGTCCGTACCCTGGGCCGCCTGAGTTCGCCGGACCAGTTCGAGAACATCGTGATCCGCGCCGAGCCCGACGGTTCGGTGACCCGCCTGCGCGACATCGCCCGCGTCGAGCTGGGCGCGCAGGACTACACGCAGAATTCCTATCTCGACAACAAGCCGGCCGTGGCGCTCGGCATCTTCCAGCGCCCCGGCTCCAATGCGCTCAAGACCTCGGACGCAATCATCGCCGAGATGGACCGGCTCAAGAAGAGCTTCCCGGCCGGCATCGACTATTCGATCGTCTATAATCCGACCACCTTCATCCAGGCCTCGATCGACGCCGTTATCACGACGCTGTTCGAAGCGGTGATCCTGGTCGTCATCGTCGTGATCCTGTTCCTGCAGACATGGCGGGCAGCGATCATCCCCATCCTCGCCATTCCGGTGTCGCTGATCGGCGCCTTCGCGGTGATGGCCGCGGTCGGCGTTTCGTTCAACACACTCTCGCTGTTCGGCCTGGTGCTGGCCATCGGCATCGTGGTCGACGACGCCATCGTCGTGGTCGAGAACGTCGAGCGCTACCTCACCCAGGGCATGTCGCCCAAGGAGGCGGCGCACAAGACCATGGACGAAGTCGGCAGCGCGTTGATCGCGATCTCGCTGGTGCTGATCGCGGTGTTCCTGCCGACGGCCTTCATCACCGGCCTGCAGGGTACCTTCTACAAGCAGTTCGCCATCACCATCGCCGCTTCAACCGCGATCTCGGCCTTCGTGTCGCTGACGCTCTCTCCAGCCATGGCGGCGTTGCTGCTCAAGACCCATGCGCTCTCCCATGTCGAGAAGTCGAACCCCAGCCTGATGGATCGCATCGCCTGGCCGATGCACTGGTTCTTCCGGCACTTCAACCGCGGCTTCGACTGGCTGTCGAACGCCTATGGCCGCACGACGTCGCGCCTGATCCGCATGGGCTTCATCATGCTGGTGATTTATGCCGGCCTGGTCGGGCTTACCTGGAACCGGCTGGCCGTCACGCCGACCGGCCTCGTGCCGCAGCTCGACCGCTCCTACCTGATCGCCGCCATGCAGCTTCCGGCGGGATCGACCCTGGAACGGTCCGATGCGCTGGTGCGGCAAGCGAGCGAGATCATCATGTCGCGGCCGGGCGTGGAACATGCGGTGGCGTTCGTCGGCTTCGACGGCGCCACCTTCACCAACGCGCCCAACACGGGCGTCATCTTCGTCACCCTGAAGCCGTTCAAGGAGCGGCAGAACATTAGCAAGGACGCGATCCTGGCCGACCTGCGCGGCCGCATGTTCGGCCTGCGTGAGGCGTTCGTGTTCGTGCTCGAGCCGCCGGCCGTGCCCGGCATCGGCACCGGCGGCGGCCTTAAGGGCTATGTGCAGGATCGTGCGTCGCGCGGCCTCACGGCGCTCGAAGGCGCGACCTGGGCCCTGGCTGGTGCTGCAGGACAGGCGCCCGGCCTGACCCAGGCCTTCACGCTCTACAACACGCGCACACCGCAGATCTTTGCCGACATCGACCGCACCAAGGCCGAGCAGCTCGGCGTGCCGATTACCCGCGTGTTCGAAACACTGTCGGCCTACATGGGCTCGGCCTACATCAACGACTTCAACATCCTCGGCCGCACCTATCGCGTGACCGTGCAGGCCGACAATCCCTACCGCCTGACCCTGCGCGACGTGGAGAACCTCAAGACCCGCAGCGTCAGCGGCGAGATGGTGCCGATCGGCGCCGTCGCGACCTTCCGCGACATCACTGGCCCCTATCGCGTGGCGCGCTACAATCTCTATCCGGCGGCTGAAGTGCAGGTGGCGTTGCAGCGTGGCTATTCGTCGGGCCAGGGCATCGCCACCATGGAAGGCCTGGCGCAGAAGGTTCTGCCCTCGGGCTTCGACCTCGAATGGACCGAGATCGCGCTGCAGGAGAAGCTCGCGGGCAACACCGCGGTCCTGGCCTTCGGCCTCGCCGTGCTGTTCGTGTTTCTGCTGCTGGCGGCGCTCTACGAGAGCTGGCTGTTGCCGCTCGCGGTCATCCTGATCGTGCCGATGTGCATTCTTGCAGCCATGATCGGCGTCAACATCCGCGGGCTCGACCGCAACGTGCTGGTCGAAGTCGGCCTGATCGTGCTGGTGGGCCTCGCGGCCAAGAATGCCATCCTGATCGTGGAGTTCGCCAAGCAGGCCCACGAGCAGGGCATGAACCGCTTCGACGCCGCGGTCACGGCGGCGCGTACCCGGTTGCGGCCCATCCTGATGACTTCGCTCGCCTTCATCCTGGGCGTCGTGCCGCTGGTGTTCAGCACCGGCGCAGGTGCGGAGATGCGGCAGTCGCTGGGTACCGCCGTGTTCTCCGGCATGCTGGGCGTCACGATCTTCGGCCTGATCTTCACGCCGGTCTTCTACGTGCTGAGCGTCGGCCTGGCCGAGCTGCGCTTCAAGTGGCGCAAGCAGGAGATCAAGCACGAGTTCAAGCCGGAGAGCTGAGCCCTCCGGCCTTGACCCTCGACTCTCAGGCCGTCGCCGGTTTCGGCGGCGGCCCGAGCAGCGCAAAGCTCACCTGCACGATCCCGGCCACCAGCCCCATGGCGACGCCCAGGCGCCAGGCAAGGTCGTAGGAGCCCATCGCGTCGAAGATCAGCCCGCCGCCAAAGGCGCCGAGGAAGCTGCCGACCTGATGGCTCATGAAGGCGACGCCTTGGATCATCGCCTGCCAGCGTACGCCGAACATCTCGGCGACGGAGCCCGCGACCAGCGGGCCGACGCCCAGCCACAGGAAGCCCATGATCGAGGCGAAGACCAGGGTGGAGAGCGGCGTCGGCGGGAAGAAGAAATAGGCCGCCAGCACGATCGAGCGGGCGATGTAGATGCCGCCCAGCAGGGCGAGCCTGGACCAGCGGCCACCGGCCCAGCCAAAGAACAGACTGCCGAACACGTTGAACAGCGCGATCGCGCCCAGCGCTTCGGCGCCGAGCGACGGATCCATGCCGCAGATCGCAAGATAGGACGGCAGGTGGGTGGTGATGAACAGGAGCTGCATGCCGCAGACGAAGTAAGCCGTGGTCATGACGAGGAACGGCAGGCTGCGCGATGCAGCGGCGAGCGCCGTTCGCGCCGAGACGTTGCCGATCTGGGTGGCGGTCGTGGGCGGCAAGGGGAGCTTGTCGACCCGGCCGGCGATCCATGCCGCCGGCAGCATGCCGACCACGAGCACGAGGAACCCCACGATGCCGGCGCGCCAGCCGATATCGGCGGTCAGCGTCTGGCCGAGCGGCGCGGCGAGCAGGGCGCCCAGCGAGCCGGTGGCGGTAATGGCGCCCAGCACGAAACTGCGCAACGGACCGGACACGGCGCGCGAGCCGACGGCGAGCGAAATGGCCGAGGCCGTGCAGGCGAGCGCCATGCCGACGAGTATGCCGCCGCCCAGCATCACGCCCATCATGCCGTCGGCCATCGAAAACAAGGCGAGACCGGCGATGTAGAGCGCCGAGCCCGCCATCATCACCGGCCGGAAGCCCATCCGGACCGCCACGGCGCCGGCCACCGGCTGCAGGAAGCCCCAGGCGAGGTTCTGGACCGACATGGCCAGCGCGAAGTCGGAAACGGTGAGCGCGATGTCGCGGGTCAGCGACGGCATGACCAGGCCGAAGCTCTGGCGCACGCCCATGCCGAGGCTCAACATGAGCGAGGCGCCGATCAGGATCGGCATGACCGGCCGCAGTTCCTTGAGGACGGTCATCGCGACGCTCCACCTTGATTACACAGGTCGGTGCACCTTAGTTTCGAGGGCGGGCTGGTCAATAATTAAGTAAACAGGTCTGTGTAATATGACGCGATCCGAAGACAGAGCTGCCATGCAGGAACGCATCCTCGAGACGGCAGACCGGCTGTTCTATGGGCAGGGCATCCGCGCCGTCGGCGTCGACACGATCGCCGCCGAGATCGGCATCAGCAAGCGCACGCTCTATAACCACTTCGCGTCGAAGGACGACCTGATCGTGGCCTACCTGTCGCGGCGCCTGAAGCCCGCACCACCGTCGGAACGGCCGCCAGTCGAGCAGATCCTGGGCAGTTTCGAGCGGCTGGAGCGCACAATAGGAACCGGGGGCGGCACGGGCGTCTTTCGCGGCTGCCCCTTCGTCAATGCCGTGGCCGAACTCAAGGAACCGACGCACGCCGCCAACAAGATCGCACTGGCCTTCAAGGAGCAGCGGCGCAAATGGTTTCGGGCCCTGCTGGTGCAGCTGGGCGTCGCCGATCCGGAAACGCTGTCGATGCAGCTCCTGCTGCTGATCGACGGCGCCATTGCTGCGGCAATCGTGCGCGGCGACCCCAAGGTCGCAACGGCGGCACGCCAGGCGGCCGCCGTATTGCTGCAGGCGGCCGGGGTGAAGGTACCGAAAAAGCTCAGATCGGCGTGAGCGGGCGCTCAGCGCGTGGCAGCGGAAAGCCAGCGGGCGACAGCGCGGGCGAGGCTGGCCACGACCTCCCCACGCAGCCGCAGCGCGCGGACCTCATAGGCCTGGCGTTCGGCAATGGTGGGATAGGCAGTCGTGAACATGAGAATCTCCAAAGGATAGAAACGAACCTAATTCCATCCCGGAAGTTGGTTAATAGAGTGTGATTGACTATTACCTGTGAACGATTTTCATTAATCGCGACATGATCGATCATGCCAGCGAGATGGCCGCCTTTGTGCGGGTCGTTGAGGCCAAGGGCTTTTCCGCCGCGGCGCCGGCGCTCGGCCTCAGCCCGTCGGCCGTCAGCAAGCTGGTGACGCGGCTGGAAACACAGCTGGGCGTGCGGCTGCTGCAGCGTACGACCCGGGCCCTGCACCTCACCGAGGAGGGCGAGACCTTCTACGCGACGGCGCGGCGCATCGTGGGCGAGATCGAAGCGCTCGAGGACCAGATCGGCCGGCACAGCAGCACGCCCTACGGGCTGCTCAAGGTCACGACCTCGCTCGCCTTCTCGACCCACCAGCTCGCGCCGGTCATCGGCGAGTTCCTGCAACGTTATCCGCAGCTCCAGCTCGAACTGATGCCGACCGACAGGGTCGTCGACATGATCGAGGAGGGCGTCGATGTCGCGATCCGTATCGGCCGGCTGGCCGATACCAGCTTCATCGCGCGCAAGATCGGCGAGGACGTGCGCCTGGTCTGCGCCTCGCCCGCCTATCTCGAACATCGCCGCGCGCCGCTGCGGCCGGAGGATCTGACGCGCCACGCCTGCATCGTCTCGCGCGAGCACAGTTACCTCAATCGCTGGCCCTTCCGCATCGACGGCGAGGTGCGGGAGATCGAAGTCGGCGGCCGCCTCGCCGTCACCGAAGGGGAGGCGCAGATGCGGCTGGCGCTGCAGGGGCTGGGGATCGTCCGCCTGACCCGCCTTACGGTCGCCGCGGCAGTCAAAAGCGGCGAACTGGTTTCCCTGCTCGAAGAGTTCCGCGCCGAGCAGCCGGTGCCGATCCATGCAGTCTATCCGCACCGCCGCCATCTCGCGCCCAAGGTCGCGGCCTTCATCGACTTCATCCTCGAAAAGTTCTCGCCCCCGCCCTGGGAGGTTTAGGTGCTAGGGTTGCTACAACCTATGGCAGGAGGGGAGATGGACACCGAGACCGATCTGTTCGTGCAGGCCTTCTGGGTGAAGTGCCGCGACATCATCCGCCCGGAATTCGACGAGGCCGTCGATGTGCTGCGCGGTGCCGGCCATGAGGCCAATGTGGCGACGCTCGAATTCTCGCCGGACGAGGCCGGCAACGCCGATGCAGCGCCCGCAATGGTGCTGACGGTTCACCCCAAGGGATCCTACACGGCGTCACTGCTCGTGCGCGGCGATGTCGTCGCCAAGGATGCCCTCTTCGTATCGGCTCTCGAAACGCCGCGTCGATACGATCTGGCCCAGATCGACCTCGCCGTCGTAAAGCGCGAGCTGGCGGCAGCCTTCGCCACACTGCTTCCACCAGAGTAACCCGAGGAGGACACCATGGCCGACGCCATCGACGACCTGTTCCGCCGTTTCGGCAAGGCCTTCAACAAGGCCGACGTCGAGGAGATTGCTGCCTGCGTCACCGACGATTTCGAATGGCGCCTCAGCGCCGGCGGTGCGCCGTCCGGCCGCGTGCTCAAGGGCAAGGAGGACCTGCGGGCCCACTTCGCCGACAAGAGCAAGGCTCCTCGCGAGGCGCGCTACTCCGAAGCGCGCATCCATCGCGCCGGCGACAAGCTGTTCGGCACGTTCCGCGTCACCGGCATCGACCATGCCGGCAAGCCGTTCGACCGCTACGGCATCGATCTCTACGAAGTGAGAGACGGCAAGATCTCCCTCAAAGACAGCTACGCAAAGGTCGACTGAGAAAATGGCAAACGACACTGTTCTTTGGGAAATCGACCGGCGCGGCGTGGCCACCGTCACGCTGAACCGGCCGAAGGTGAACAACGCCTACAACGGCGATCTGATCCAGGGCCTGCACGACGCCATGGATGCGCTCGGCCGCGAGGCGCATCTGCGCATCGTAGTGCTGCGCGGCAACGGCAAGCACTTCCAGGCCGGCGCCGATCTCTCCTGGATTACCAGCGTCGCCAGCCAGTCGCCTGCGGAGAACGACAAAGTGAGTCGCCTCACCGCCGAGGCGATCCGCCGGCTCGACACCTGCCCGGTGCCGACCCTCGCCTTGATCCAGGGCGGCTGCTTCGGCGGCGGCACCGGCATTGCCGCGGCCTGCGATGTCGTCGTCGCGTCCGAGGATGCAATCTTCTCGATCAGCGAGACGCGCTGGGGACTGATGGCCGGCATCATCCTGCCGCAGCTCTGCCAGTCGATGAGCTTCCGCCAGGTCCGCCGCTATGCGCTGACCGGCGAACGCTTCGGCGCGGCCGAAGCCTGCCGCCTCGGCCTGGTGCACGAAGTCTGCCCGACCGGCGGCCTCGACGCGGCCGGCGACAGGATCGTCGACGCCGTGTTGATGAACGCGCCGCGCGCGACGACAGCGACCAAGCTGCGCTCGCTGGCCTCGGCCCGTGCCTTCGTCGACGATGGCCAGCTGCGCGACCTGATCGAAGAACATGCCCGCACCCGCCAGCAGGACGAAGCCCGCGAGGGCCTCGCGAGCTTCCGCGAGAAGCGCAAGCCGTCCTGGTATCCGGGCTGATTGCTACTCGGCGGCCTGCTTCTGGGCGAGGCGGTCAGGCGTCAGCGAATAGGTCGTGAACTGACGATTGAGGGCCGGCATCGGACAGGCTTCGAGATGGCCTTCCGCCGGCCGCATCAGGATCATCGCCGTGGTCGCGACCATGACGCCGCGATTGCTGAGCCGTGGTGGGCGGCACACCGAATGCGGCGTTCCCCAATCGTCGAAGAAGGCCTGGCGGAAATCTTCGAGCGTGAGCTTGCCAAGCTTCGGTGAAAGCCGGTCGCGCACGCGCTTGTCGCGGTAGATCGAATCCGGCGTCTCGGCGAGGCCGGTATCCTTCACCTTGGCGCGTGCCGATTCGGCGATCCAGTGATTGGCGTGCACGTAGAGGCCGCGGTCCGGCGCGATCCAGAACGTATCGTCGGGCGCGCATTCGAAGCCGAAAGCCTCGCCGCCGCAATGGCTGATGGCCATGTGATTGGAGCCGGGCTTGGGTGTCGCGACGACCGTGTGGACGGCAAGCGCCAAATGCGTGGCCTCCAGTACCTTGCGGCGGATGAAGGGCAGCGGCACGCCGGGGCCACGTTGATAGTCGCGGTCGCATTCCAGCGCATTGGCCGTCAGGCCGATGCCGGCCGAGTTCAGGCCCGAGCGGGCAAGGCCGCCGGCTTCGGTGAAGGTCAGGATGTCGGGCCCATCGTCGCGACGGATGCGCAGCACGACGCCGGTCTCCGCGCACTCCGCCCGCCAGTCCCAGTTCTGGCCATGCAGCAGCACGCCGTCCGCGCTGGCCTCGGGCAGCGCCAGCGCCGCCGTGCAGCCGTCGGGAAAGTGCTTAGCCGCCTGCTGTTTGCGAGCCGCCACCACCATCTCGGTGCGGGCGTTCATCAGCACCACCGCCGCGAAGGGCTCGTTGGCGCCTTCGGCGATGCCGCGCATTTCCTCGACATAGGCTGGATCGAACTTCTCGATCAGCGGCACCATCGCCTCGGCGCGCCGCTCCAGCTCCTTCCAGTCGACGCCACTTTTCAGCAGCGACTCGGCGTACATCTTGGCACCGCGCCGCAGCCGGTCGGCGGCGGCCTTGCCATGTGTCCGACCCCGCTCCCGCGGGCTGCCCGAAAGGTCGATCAGCGGGAAGGGAGCGTAGTCGGTCATGAAGCCTCCGGGCGCTGTCGCCTATGGATGTCCGAGCAGGGTCTGGCGGAAGCGATCCTTGAGATGCGCGCCGTCCTGCGGTGGCATCACGAACTCTAGCTTCTCGACCATCACCTTTACGAGCCGAAACACCGGCCCTTTCTTGGTGCGGACGTCCTTCACAAGCGCCGCGACTTCGGAGGCATCGCGGACCGTGCCGGTATCGGCGATGCCACAGCCCTTGGCGATCATGGCGAGATCGGTGCCGGCGCCCGAATCGGTCGGGCCATTGTTGAGCGGGCTGGTGTGCGTGGCCTGATTGCCGGTCTCGCCGAACTTTTCGTTGTCGAGCACGACGATGGCCAGATTGTCCGGCTGCTGAGCCGCGACGGTCGCCAGCGAGCCCAGGCTCATCAGCATGTCGCCGTCGCCGGTGATGACCAGCACGCGCTTCTTGGGCTGCGCCAAGGCGAGCCCGAGGCCCATGCCGACCGGCGCGCCCATCGAGCCCCAGAGCGGCATGTTGAGCGGACGGTCGCCGGCTTCGGTGATGTCCCAGTTGGACGAACCGAGGCCCGCGATCACCAGCAGGTTGTCGTCGGCGCCTTCGAGAATCTTCTTCACCAGCGGGCGGCGCTGGAGCGTTGCCTTCTGCGTGCTCATGCTACTTCTTCCCGAAATTCTTGATGCCGATCAGCTTCTGGCGCAGCAGCACGGCGACGGCCTGGCCGCCGTTGAACGCCGAGCGGGCGGCCGCGTCGACGGTCGCCTTCACCTCGGCCGCGGTCTCGACCGAGTAGAGCAGCACGCCCATCGCTTCGAGCACCTTGGGCGTCGCCTGCCCCATAGGATACTGCCAGGAATTGAACTCGCCCCAGTCGCCGCGCATCGTGATCAGGGTGAGGAACGGAAAGCGCAGGGTCTTGGGCATGCCCATCAGGTTGATGGTGTTGCCGACGCCCGAGCTCTGCATCAGCAGCACCGAACGCTGGCCGCCCAGCCATGCCCCGGCGGCAAGCGGAATGCCCTCCTCCTCGGTCGTGAGCGCCAGGGTGCGCATGGAGTTGGAGCGTTGGCAGGCCTCGATCAGCTTGCCATGCCCGGCGTCGGGCACGTGATAGACCTGCTTCACGTCGTGATCCTGCAGGACCTCGAAAATCTGGTCGCGCCAATCAGGCGTCACGCTGGCGTTCATGTCTCTCCCGTCTCGGGCTGCTTCAAGGAAGGCGATAACGAAGGGCAGATACTAGCTATCACCTAGATCGCCATCGAAGACCATTCTCTGTGATCAGCTATAGCGATATTGTATAGCTCCATGGAGCTTTCCCAACTCCGCACGCTGATCCACGTCGCCGAGCTCGGCAGCCTGAGCAAAGCGGCCGAGCGCCTGGGCATCGCCCAACCGGCCCTCAGCCGCCAGATCCGGATGCTGGAAGACGAACTCGCGGTGCCCCTATTCGCGCGTCACGGTCGCGGCATGATCCTGACGGACAAGGGTCGCGAAATCCTGGAACACGCCACGCGGGTCATGGTCGAGCTGGAAGAAATCCGCGCCGCGGCGGCCGACCTCGACACGCCCTTGCGCGGCCGGATCGGTATCGGCTTTCCGCCGACGGTTGCCGACATCGTCTCGGTTCCCCTGGTCGCGGCCTTCGGCAAGGCGCATCCGCAGGTCGAGCTGCGTCTGGTCGGCGCCTACACCGGCTACCTGCTCGACTGGCTGCATCGCGGAGAGATCGACCTCGCCGTCCTCTACGATCCGCACTCGGCACGGTCGCTGCGCTCGCAACCGCTGCTGCTCGAAAACCTGTTCCTGATCGGGCCACCCGACTCGGGCCTGTCAGCCACCCGCGCGATTCCGTTCAAGGACCTCGACGGCAGGCGCGTCTTGCTGCCCAGCACGCGCCATGGATTGCGGACGATTGTCGAACAATGCGCCACCGAAGCCGGCATTTCTCTCAACGTCGCGGTCGAAGCCGATTCCTATGCGACGCTGAAGGACCTGGTGCGCCACGGCCATGGCTGGACGATCCTGCCCCTGCCGCCCATTCACGACGACATCGCGGCCAATCGTCTGGCAGCCGCCCCCTTGATCGATCCCGTGCCGGTCAGACGCCTAGTCCTGTCCTACCCTGCGGACCGGCCCGTCCTGCGCCTCGCGCGATTTGCCGGCGATACGATTTCTGGCATCGTGACCGATCATGTCGAACGAGGAATCTGGCCCGGCCAGTTGCTGGGTCAGAAGGCGTCGGCTTAGAGTGGCTTGAGCACCACCAGGAACACGATCCCGATCATCAGCAGGGTCGGTACTTCGTTCCACCAGCGATAGTAGGTGGCGGTTCGCGTGTTGCGATCGGCTTCGAACGTCTTGCGCCAGCGGCCGTAAAGGTGGTGCACGTAAGTGAGTATGCAGACGAGGGCGAACTTCAGGTGCCACCAGCCGGCATGCCACCACTCGCCCTGCCAAGCGAGCAGCAGGCCGAAGATCCAGACGAGGATCATCGCCGGATTCATGATACCGCGCAGCAGGCGGCGCTCCATCACCTTGAAGGTCTCGCTTTGTGGCGAACCTGGCGGCGCATCGGCGTGATAGACGAACAGGCGCGGCAGATAGAGAAGCCCCGCCATCCAGGCGATCACGGCCACGATGTGCAGCGCCTTCAGAACCTCGTAGAGCATCACACGCCTCTGGCGATCAACGGGCAGCCGACATGGACCTGACTGCAGGGCATCGACTTCGCGCCGTGGCAGACAGCGATTTGCGGCTCGGCGAGCACCGCACGCACACGACCCGCCAGGCCTGCGATGAAGGCGGGGTGAGTCCCTGCTGTCGGCACTCGGACATAGGTCGGGACGGCGCTCTTCTCGGCAAGATGGCGATATTCCATGTCGAGCTCGACCAGCGTTTCCGAGTGTTCTGACACGAAGCTCAGCGGATAGAGCACGACTGCCTTCTTGTCCGCGCCGGCGCGTGCGATCTCGGCATCCGTCGATGGGCCGATCCATTTCAGCGGGCCGACACGGCTCTGGTAGCAGACGGACCAGTCGAGACCGCCGATCCGGTCGGCAATCGCCTGTGCCGTGCGTTCGACCTGCGCCTGATAGGGATCGCCGGCCTTGATCACCCGCTCGGGCAGACCATGCGCTGAAAAGAGCACACGGGACGGCTGGTTTCCGGCTTCGCGCAGCCCTTGTTTCAAGAGTTCGACCGACGCCGAAATGAAGCCTTCCTCGTCGGGATAGCAGCAGACGGTCTGCGTCGGCACCGAGAGCTTCGCCTTGGCGGCGGCTTCCTTCCACGCCTTGACCGAAGAATCCGTCGTCGTGGTCGAGAACTGCGGATAGAGCGGCAGCAGCACGACGCGGTCCGGCGCAAAGCGCTTCACCGACCGCACGACGGCCTCCGTCATCGGATGCCAGTAGCGCATGCAGACATAGCCGCGCCATTCGTGTTCCGTGCCCAGCGCCTCTTCGAGCGCACGGGCCTGCGCTTCGGTCTGGCCGAGGATCGGCGAGCTGCCGCCGATCTTCGCGTAGATGTCCCGTGCTTTCGGCGCGCGGCGGCTGGCGATGAAGTTCGCCAACGGACCGCGCAGCAGCGACGGCAGGCGTAGGATGGCGGGATCGCTGAACAGGTTGCGCAGGAAAGGCTGCACGGCCTCGGGTGAATCCGGGCCGCCGAGATTGAACAGGACGATGGCGATCTTCATGGGGCAATCTTCATGACGCGAACTTCATCCGGTCGATCCTCAAGAGTCGTTCGGCTTCCAGTTGCGCACGATCTCGACCAGTTGCGCGACATGCTCGGGCGGAGTCTGCGGCACTACGCCGTGGCCGAGATTGAACACAAAGGAACCGTGGCCGAGCTTGTCGAGGATGCGCCTGGCCTCCCGCTCCAGCGCCGCGCCGCCCGCCACCAGCATGATGGGGTCGAGATTGCCCTGCACGCAGATATGCGGCTGCAGTTCCTTGGCCGCCCAGTGCGCGCCGATGCCGGTATCGATCGAGAGCGCGCTGAAACTGTCGGGCCGCCGATACATCAGTGCCGCCGGGCCTACCGCGCGCGGAAAGGCAATGATGGGGACCGAGGGATGACGCTCGCGCAGCCCCTTGGCGATCCGGACCAATGGATCGAGCGACCAGCGGAAGAGCTGTTCCTCCGGCAGCACGCCGGCCCACGAATCGAAAAGCTGCACGGCATCGGCGCCGGCCTCGACCTGGTTGGAAAGATGGTCGACCACGGAATCGACCAGCAGGTCGATCAGCAGGCCGAAGGATTCGGGATGGGCATAGGCCCACTTCTTGACCTTGGCGAAATCCTTGCTGCCGCTTCCTTCGATCATGTAGCAGGCGAGCGTGAAGGGCGCGCCGGCGAAGCCCAGCAGGGCCGTCTCCCTGGGCAGCGCTGCGCGTGTCTGCCTGATAGCCTCATAGACCGGCGCCAGAAAATCGCCGAGCCGGGCCCGCGAGAGCTTCCCGAACTGCGCCGGATCGGTCAGGGCCTCCAGCTTCGGCCCCTCGCCCTCCTCGAACCAGACTTTCTGGCCGAGGGCATCGGGAACCACGAGGATGTCGGAGAAGATGATGGCGGCGTCGAACCCGAAGCGCCGGATCGGCTGCAGGGTGACCTCGACGGCCTTGTCCGGCGTGTAGCAGAATTCGAGGAACGATTTGGTCGTCGCGCGCACGGCACGATACTCCGGCAGGTACCGACCCGCCTGTCGCATCAACCAGATCGGTGGCGTCGCAAAGCGCCGCCCGGCCAACGTCTCCAGGAATTTACTGCCGTTCACGCGTCATCCTCATGCCTTCCCTCTTACTCTATTCATAATAGGTAGTAGCAGTAGTAGGGCCTGTGGCATGTGGGGATGCGCCTTATTGGCCAGCTTTCCCCAGACGCCTGTGGACCAGAAAACGCCGATTCCACGCGATCCGATCACCTAATTCACGATTCCCAGAACATTCATTCAGGCTTGTCCGCAAGGGACCATTCTTGGGAGCGGCCGGGCGAGTCGGGTCTCGAATCCGGCACTCGTGGGCAACGGGCCAACCTGTCCCCGTGTTCCAATGGCCAATCCCACGTTTCTCCCGAGGGCCCTGTGGGGTAAAACGAGCCGTGGCGAATCGAAATTTCCATGTGCACCTCGTTTCCGACTCGACCGGCGAGACCGTGTCGAGCGTGGCGCGTGCCTGCCTCGTGCAATATGAGGGCATCTTCGTGCAGGAGCATGTCTGGTCGCTGGTGCGCACGCCCGGCCAGATGGAGAAGGTGATGCAGGCGGTCGAGCGCGACCGCGGCCCTGTCCTCTATACACTGGTCGACCCGGAGCTGCGCGACGTCGTGCGCGACCATTGCCGGCGCCTGCAACTGCCCTGCGTCGGCGTGCTCGACCAGGCGATGAGCGTGCTGGCTGTCCACTTCCACTCCAAGAGCGAGCAGTGGCCGGGCCGCCAGCATCAGCTCGACGAGGGCTATTTCGATCGCATCGATGCCATGCACTACACGCTGGCGCACGACGACGGCCAGTCGACGCACGATCTCGAGGATGCCGACGTGATCCTGGTGGGACCGTCGCGTACCTCCAAGACACCGACCTGTGTCTATCTCGCCAACCGCGGCGTGCGTGCGGCCAATGTGCCGCTGGTGCCGGCCGTACCGCCGCCTGTCGAGCTCGAAGAAGCCAAGCGACCTTTGGTGGTCGGTTTGATTACCGATCCGGAGCGGCTGGTGCAGATCCGGGTCAATCGTCTGCGTCTCCTGCACCAGGAGACCGAGACGGACTATACCGACATGGAAAGAGTGCAGCGCGAGATCCAGGAAGCGCGCCGTCTCTATGCCCGCCGCAAGTGGGCGACCATCGATGTCACGCGCCGTTCCATCGAAGAGACGGCAGCGTCGATCCTGCAAATGTTGGCGACCCGTCGCGAGCAGAGGTTGCAGGCCGGATAACGAAGCAGGAGGCGACCATGAAGGCAGCCTTTGTAGCGTTGGGTCTGGGTTTTTTGAGTACAGCGGCGGTCGCCGCGAACGGTATCGACGTAAAGCGCGGCGGCGACGCCAACATCTACGGCAACTGCGTGCCGAGCCTCGTCGTCGAGAACAAGTCGGGCGAGACGATCGGCTATCTCCAAGTCGACGTCGTGCTGGCGCTGAACGACGGGCGCGAGCGGACGGTCGAACTGGCATCGGCCTATCGCGACGGTGCGCCGTTTCCCATCGCTCCCGGGGCAACGGCGACCCTGAAGCAGCATCTCGACCTGTCGCGGGCGCTCGGCGTGCCCTGCGGCGAGGTCAAGGAACGCAAGGTCTCTCGGACGATCTGCGAGACAGCGCGTGGCACAGCCTGTGCATCGTCAGTCTCCGTGAAACCCTGAGGCACTTTCCATGACTCTCCGTCGCAGGACTCTATTCGGCGCCGCCGGCGTCTCCCTTCTGGCTGCTCCGGCGATCGGGCCGGCACGGGCGCAGAGCGATTTTCCCAACAGACCGCTGAAGATGATCGTCCCCTACCCGCCCGGCGGCGGCACGGACGGGCTGGGGCGCATCACGGCTCAGTTCCTGGGCGAAAAGCTCGGCCAGCAAATCGTGATCCAGAACATCGGCGGCGCTTCCAGCACCATCGGGTCCGATACGGTTCGGCGCGCTGACCCCGACGGCTATACCCTGCTGTTCAACGCCAGCCTCTTCGTCCTGGGCAAGACCGTCGTGCCGTCCTGTCCCTACGATCCGCAGACGGACTTCCGCGCCATTGCCCAGGCGGGCGAGGCGCCGCTGGTGCTATTGGCCAACAACAACGTGCCGGGCAACGACTATGCGGCGGTCATGGCCGCCGTGAAGAAAGAGCCGAAGAAGTACTTCTTTGCCCTCTCCTCCGGCGGTTCGGCCGGCCATATCGCGACCTTGGCCTTCCTGAAGAAAACCGGGCTGCCGCTCGACACGATCATGTACAAGGGTACGGCGCCTGCGAACACCGACCTGATGTCGGGGGCGGTGCAGTTCTTCATGGACCCCTGGACGGCGCTGTTGCCGCTGGCCACCTCGGGCCGCGCCAAGGGCCTGTTCGTCACCTCCAAGCAGCGTACGTCGCTGGCGCCCAACATCCCGACGACCGACGAGGTCGGCCTGAAGGACTTCCATCTGAGTTCCTGGTACGGCATCTGGGCGCCCAAAGACACGCCCGATGCCGTCGTAAACAAGCTCGCGGGCGCGATGGCCGAAGTCTCCAAGGACAAGGGCTTCGTCGACAAGACCACGTCGCTCGGCATCGTGCCGACGGCGCGCGGTCCCAAGGAGTTCGCGGCCTTTATCAAGCAGGAAGTCGAAACCAACACCGCTCTCCTGAAGGACGCAGGGTTCAAGCCGGAGTAGTTTGCGGCCTGTTCCCGGACGGCAACTTCGTCGCCTTGCGGCGACGATCACCGGCGCGTAGAGCGCTGCCTTCGCGGCTCTCCAGTGGAGCCGTTGCAAGGAGCGAGACGAGAATGGCCGATCCCGACGACGAGTATGTGTACGACGAAGCCACGGGCGAATGGATACCCGCTGCCGAAGCCGCAAAGAAGCCGGCAGCGGATGCTGTCGAAGTACGTGATGCTGTCGGCAATGTCCTCGCCGATGGCGACAGCGTCGTTCTGATCAAGGACCTGAAAGTCAAAGGCGCAAACCAGACGCTGCGGCGCGGCACGACCATTCGATCGATCCGTCTGACCGGAGATTCTCAGGAAATCGATTGCCGTTACGAAGGCATCAAGGGCCTCGTGCTGCGTGCTGAATTCGTCCGAAAGCGCTGAAAGGGATCCAGCCGATTACGCAGCCGCCTTCGGCAGGGGATCGAAGCGGGCATCGAAGTCCTGGATGGAGGCTTCGACGGCGGTCGCGATCTGCTTGAGCTTTTCCTGGTTTACGACTTTCAGGCCGAACAGGTCCTTCACGTAGAAAACGTCGACGGCGCGTTCGCCGTACGTCGTGACATGTGCCGAGGCGATCTGCAGGTTGAGGCGGGTCAGCGCGCGCGTCACGACATGCAGGAAGCCCGGACGGTCACGACCGTTGACTTCGATCACCGTGAACGTGTCCGAGGCATTGTTGTCGATCAGCACGCGCGGCTCGACCGTGAAGACGCGATCGCGCTTGGGCCAGGATGCACGCTGGCCGTCGAGTTCACGCTGGATGTCGAGGCGGTTCGACAGCGCCAGCTCGACCCGGGCCGCCAGTCGCGCCAGCCGCTGCGGGCCCTCGAATGGCTTGCCTTCGAGATCCTGAATCCAGAATGCATCGAGCGCCATGCCGTTGGCGAGGGTGAAGATCTTGGCGTCGACGATGTTGGCGCCGCTGATCGCCATGGCGCCGGCAAGGCGCGCGAACAGGCCGTGCGTGTCGAGCGTGTAGATCGTGATCTCGGTGACGGACCGTTCGATGTCGACGCGATGCTCGAAGGCGAGCGGTTGCTTGTCGCGCTCGGCGCTGCGTACCAGCTCGGCCTGGCGGGCCAGGGTCTCGGGCGGGAACGAGAGCCAGTAAGGCGAGTAGCCGCGCGCGAAATGCGCCTCCTTGTCGGCGTCCGACCAGCCGACGAGACGGCCTGCGACGTCGGCCTGGATGTGCTTGATGCGTTCGGCGCGGCCACCGGCCAGCGTGCCGCCGGACAGGACCTGCTCCGTGGCGCCGTAGAGCTGGCGCAGCAGGGCCGCCTTCCAGTTGTTCCAGACATTGGGCCCGACCGCGCGGATATCGCAGACCGTCAGGACCAGCAGCAGGCGCAGGCGTTCCGGCGATTGCACCAGCGCGGCGAAGGTGTCGATGGTCTTGGGGTCCATCAGGTCGCGCTGAAACGCTGTCGCCGACATGGCGAGGTGATGGCGCACCAGCCACGCGACGGTTTCCGTTTCGGCGGCGCTCAACCCCAGGCGCGGCCCGAGCTGCATCGCCACATCGGCGCCCAGGACGGAGTGGTCGCCGCCGCGGCCCTTGGCGATGTCGTGCAAGAGCACCGCGAGATAGAGCACCGGCCGCGACAGGATCTTGTGTACCATGTCGGCCGACAGCGGATGATCTTCCTTGAGTGCCCCCGACTCGATGCGCGAGAGGATGCCGATGGCGCGGATCGTGTGCTCGTCGACCGTATAGGTGTGATACATGTCGTGCTGCGTCTGCGCGACGACGCGGCCGAAATCGGGAATGAAGCGGCCGAACACGCCGGCTTCGTTGAGACGCCGCAGCGTCGTCTCCGGATCGTGTCGCGACGTCATCATCGCCATGAAGAGACGATTGGCTTCGGGATCGTTCCTGAGCCGATCGATCAGACGGATGCTCTGGGTGATGAGCCTGAGCGTTGCCGGATGAATGTCGAGGCCGTTCTCCTGCGCCACATGGAAGAGCCGCAGGATCGCCACCGGATCTTTGGTGAAGGCATCGGAGCTTGCGACCGCCAGCCGCTCGCCATCGAGCCGGAAGCCTTCGAGCTGGCGCGGCCGCAGCGTCTGCCACAGTGCCGCGAGTTTGGGTTTGCGCCGGCGGCTGTCCTCCAGCGCGGCAACGAAGATGCGCGTGAGATCGCCGACCGTCTTGGCGTGAAGATAATAGTGCTTGGTGAAACGCTCGACGCCACGGCTGCCCGGACGATCCTGATAGCCGAGGCGCACCGCGATTTCGCGCTGAAGGTCGAAGGACAGGCGATCGTCGGCACGGCCGGTCAGATAATGAATGTGACAGCGCACGGTGGCAAAGAAGCGCTCGGCCCGTTCGAAGTGGCGCGCTTCGCCCCTCGTCAGCACACCCTTGGCCACCAGTTCGCCGGGCTCGCTGACGCGATAGAGATATTTGGCGATCCAGAAGAGCAGGTGCAGGTCGCGCAGCCCGCCCTTGCCTTCCTTGACGTTGGGTTCGACGACATAGCGCGAGTCGCCCATGCGATGATGCCGCTGGTCGCGCTCCTCGAGCTTGGCCTCGACGAAGTCGTGGCCATCTCCGACATAGAACTTCTGCGCGAAGCCGCGAGTCAACTCGTCGAACAGCTCGCGGTCACCCCAGAGATAGCGCGCTTCCAGCAGCGCCGTGCGGATCGTCTGGTCGCGTTCGGCATAGCGAAGGCTCTCGTCCACGGTGCGCGTGGCATGCCCGACCTTCAGGCCGAGATCCCACAGCAGATAGAGCATGAACTCGACGATCTGCTCGCCGCGCGGCGTCTGCTTGTAGGGACGCAGGAACAGGAGGTCGATATCGGACAGCGGCGCCAGCTCGCCGCGGCCGTAACCACCCGTGGCAACCACACCCAGCCGTTCGGCGGTACTTGGATTGGCCGCGGGGTAGGCATGCTGATCGGCAAAGTCGAACAGGACCCGGATGATCTGGTCCATCAGATAGGAAGTCGCGATGAGGACCGCCGGACCGTCGTTGCGCAGCGGGCCCGGTTCCTCGAACCGGCAGCGGATTTCCGCACGGCCTTTGGTCAGGGCTTCGCGCAGCAGGGCGAGAATTGCCGTACGCGGCGGCTCGCCGCCGGCCGGCATGTCTTCGACCAGCGCGGCAAGGGCCTCTTCCAAGGCGCGCCGGCGGACGATGGCACGCCGATCGGGAATCTGGTCGTAGGGTGTGGCCATGTGCGGCCGATACTACAGGTCCGACCCTGCCCCCTGCCAGCCCGGGCGGTTTTCGTGTCATAAAGGCATGCCATGAGGTTCAAGCCTTTCCTTGCCGCCGCAGCGCTGGTTTTTGGCGCGGTGGGTGCAGTTGGTGGCGCGGTTGCGCAGGGTGCCGGCCGGCCGGCGCCGGCGGCTCCCGCATCCAGCCTGATCGACCTGAACAGCGCGAGCCGCGACGATCTCATGAGCCTGGACGGGATCGGCGAAGTGCGGGCCAATGCGATCATCCGGGCGCGGCCGTTCAGGGCCAAGACCGAGCTGGTCGAGCGCCGGCTGATCCCCGAATCCCTCTACGAGAAGATTTCCGACAAGGTGATGGCGCGTCCCGTCCCCGGCCAGCCGGCACAGCCGCCCGCCCGGCCGGGACAGCCCGCCCCGCCCAAACGCTCGTGACCGAGGCCACGATCTATGCGCTGGGCACGCCGACGCCCTCGCGTGCGCATCCCGGTGCGATTTCGGTCATCCGGCTGAGCGGTCCGTGCGCGGCCGACGCCTTGATCGCCCTTACCGGCAAGGACGCCTTGCCCGAGCCGCGCCGCATGGTGCTGCGAACCCTGCGAGATCCGTCGACTGGCGAGGCCATCGATCGCGGCCTGGTCGTCCGGTTCGAGGCGCCCAACAGCGAAACCGGCGAGCCGATGGCGGAGCTGCATCTGCACGGCGGTCGCGCCGTCGTCGGCGCCGCGCTCGACGCCATCGCCCGACTGGGTTTCTGCCGCCTGGCCGAGCCCGGAGAATTCACGCGGCGGGCCTTCGAGCACGGCAAGCTCGATCTCACCGAGGCTGAGGGCATTGCCGACCTGGTCGCAGCCGAGACGGCGGCGCAGCGGCGGCAGGCACTGCAGCAGATGGATGGCGCGCTTCACCGGCTTTACGAGTCGTGGCGCAGCGCAGGCCTGCGAGCGCTGGCCCATCTCGAAGCCGCCATCGATTTTCCCGACGAGGATTTGCCGGGCGGGCTTGCCGACGAGGTGCGGATTGCCATCGCGGCGCTGCGGAAAGATGTCTCGGCGCATCTTGAAGACAGACGCGGCGAGCGGCTGCGCGAGGGCCTGTCCATTGCCATCATCGGTCCACCCAACGCCGGCAAGTCTTCGCTGCTCAATCTGCTGGCACGGCGCGATGCGGCGATCGTGTCCGAGACGGCGGGCACGACGCGCGATGTGATCGAAGTGCATCTCGACCTCGGCGGCTGGCCGGTCGTGCTGGCCGATACCGCCGGCCTGCGTGCCTCGCCGGATGCCATCGAACAGGAAGGGGTACGTCGGGCAAAGGCGCGCGCGGCAGCCGCCGACCTGCGGCTGCTGGTGCTCGATGCTTCCGGAGACTGGCGCACCGAGAGGGATACGCTGATCGCGGCGACGGAAAACTGGAACCCCGCCTTCGACATCGTGGTCGCCAACAAGAGCGATCTGGCCCCCGCGGAAGATGCCGATGTGGTGGCGCTTTCGGCCAACAGCGGCAATGGCCTGCCGGCATTGCTGACGCGCCTGGAACGGTCTGCCGGCGAGCTTATGCAGGAAGGTGCCGGCGTCGTGCCGCTCACCCGCGCGCGCCACCGGGAGGCGCTGGTCGAGTGCCAGGCCGCGCTGGGCCGCGCGCTGCTCGCGCCGGAAGTGGCTCTCGCAGCCGAAGATTTGAGGCTTGCCGTGCGGGCCATCGGCCGTATCACCGGCACGGTGCGCATCGACGAGCTGCTGGACGTGATCTTCCGCGACTTCTGCATCGGGAAGTGACGAGGCTTTCTAGCCGCTCTGCTTCGTCAGGCCCGGGAGGATCTTGTCGAGCGTGATGGGATACTCGCGCACGCGAACGCCGCAGGCATTGTAGACGGCATTGGCGACCGCAGCGCCGGCGCCACAGATGCCAAGCTCGCCCACGCCCTTGGAACCCAGCACGTTGGCATGGCTGTCGAAGGCGTCCAGCAGCACGGCATCGACGTCCGGCACATCGGCGTGTACGGGCACGTGATAGTTGGCGAGGTCGTTGTTCACGAACGAGCCGAAGCGCGTATCGAGGACGGACTCTTCATGCAACGCCGAACTCACCCCCCAGATCATGCCGCCGATGAGCTGTGAACGCGCGGTCTTGGCGTTCAGGATGCGGCCTGCCTCGAACACGCCGAGCATCCGACGCAGGCGAACCTCGCCCGTCGCGACATCTACGCCGACCTCGGCGAAATGCGCGCCGTAGGCGTACTGAGAGTATTTCTTGTAGTCGTCGCCCGGTTCGACGCGGCCGATCTCGCTCAAGCCCTGTGCGCCCTCGCCGGCATCGAGCCTCGCCTTGAGCTTGCGGCATGCATCGTGGAGGGCGGCGCCACAGCTCGACGCGCCGAAGGAGCCACCGGAGCCCGGTGTGTTGGCGAAGGAGCTGTGGCCGAGACGCACGTCGATGTTCTCGACCTTGAAGCCCAGCGTTTCCGCCGCGATCTGCGCAAAGATCGTGTAGGAGCCGGTGCCGATGTCGGTCATGTCCATCTCGACCACGGCCCGCTCCGCGCTGTCGAGGCGCACCAGCGCTTCGGCGGGCCGCAGGAAGTTTCCGCGAATGGCGGCGGCCATGCCGAGACCCACCAGCCAGCGACCGTCCCGTACCTGCCCCGGTTGCGCCTGGCGCCTGTCCCAGCCGAACCGCTTGGCGCCTTCCTGCAGACAGGACACCAGCGCGCGAGTCGAATAGGGCACCTTCTTCTCGGGATCTTCCTTGGGTTCGTTCTTGAGGCGCAATTCGACCGGGTCTATGCGCAAGCGCTCGGCGAGCTCGTCCATAGCCTGTTCGAGCGACAGGAGGCCGATCGCTTCGCCGGGTGCGCGCATCGAATCGGCCACCGGCAGGTCGAGTGCGGAAATGCGCTCGGTGGTCAGGCGATGGGGCGCGGCGTAGAGCGAGCGCGTCGAACTGACGACGGGTTCGGAGAATTCATCTGCGCGCGCGCTTTGCGCGTAGGATTCATGGGCGAGCGCAATCAGGGTACCATCGTGTTCGGCGCCCAGCCGCACGCGCTGGATCGACGCGGGACGGTGTGTCGTGAGATGGAAAAGCTGCTGTCGCGTCAGCACGACTTTCACAGGTCGCCGTAATTCGCGGGCCGCAAGGGCGGCCAGGATGGCATCGGCATAGACGGGCAGCTTGCCGCCGAAGCCGCCGCCAATGTACTCGGAGATCACCTCCACCTTTTCCGGCGGCATCTTGAGGGTGTCGGCTATCGATTTGTGTGCAGCCTCCACGAGCTGGACGGCGCAATGGACGGTGAGCTTGTCGCCGTTCCAGCGAGCAACGCTGGCAGGCGGCTCCATCATGTTGTGCGACTGGTAGGGCGTCGTGTAGGTCGCGTCGACCCGCACCGGCGACCGCGACAGAGCGGTTTCCACATCGCCTACCTTGCTGTCGCCTCCTTCGGGATCGTAGGCCCTGGGACGCTCGGCCTCGAGATCGTAGGCGCCGGGCTGGCGCGCGTAGGTGACCTCCAGGGCATCGGCGGCGGCGCGCGCATCTTCCGGTGTCTGCGCGACGACCAGTGCGACCGCCTGACCGAAGTATTGAACCTGGGCGCTAGCGAGCTGCGGCTTGGGCCGTGCATGGCGATTCTCCGCCTTCGCCGGGGCCGGCGTCTGCTTCGGCGCGTTCTCGTGTGTCATGACGAGCAGGACACCCGGCATCTTTCTAACGGCGGCCGTGTTGATGGCCTTGATCTGCCCATGGGCGATGGCGGCAGTGACGATGTGGCCGTAGGCCAGATCGTCGACGCTGTGATCGGCGCTGTAGAGCGCGCGCCCCATGACCTTGGCGTGGCCGTCGATGCGGTCGAGCGGCTGGCCGATGATGCTGTCGGGCATGCCTAGCCTCCCGTTCCTGCGAGTTCGCCAAGCGTGCTGACGATGGTTCGTCGCGAGAGCTCGACCTTGAACCTGTTGTGCTTCCCGGCGGCAGCGTCCTTCATCGCGATGGCGCCGGCCGCCTCAAAAGCGTCCTTGTCGGGCACGACACCAGCCATCATTGCTTCGGCGTCGGCTGCTTGCCAGGGCTTGTGGGCGACGCCGCCCAAGGCAAGACGCGCCTCGCGCACCCGCCCGTCGACGGTATCGAGGACGGCCGCGACCGAGACCAAGGCGAAGGCATAGGAGGCTCGGTCTCGCACCTTGCGATAGGTCTGCCTGCCCGCCGGGGGTGGCGGCAGGACGACACCTGTGATGAGGTCGCCCGGCAACAGCGTCGTATCGCGTTCCGGGGTCGTGCCGGGCAGACGATGCAGCTCGGAGACCGCCAGCTTGCGCGTCGCCCCTTCGGCGCCCTGCACCTCCACCTCCGCGCGCAACGCAGTCATTGCAACGGCCATGTCCGAGGGATGCACGGCAATGCAGGCGTCGCTGCCGCCCAGAACCGCGTGCATGCGATTGTATCCCTCCAGGGCAGAACAACCGCTGCCGGGCGCGCGTTTGTTGCAGGGCTTGGACACGTCGTAGAAATACGAACAGCGGGTGCGTTGCAGCAGGTTGCCTGCCGTCGTCGCCTGGTTGCGAAGCTGGGCCGACGCGCCATTGAGCAAGGCCAACGCCAGCATGGGATAGCGCCGTCGCACATGTTCGTTGGTCGCAAGATCGGCGTTGCTGACGAGCGCGCCGATCCTGAGGCCGCCTCCGGGCGTTTCCTCCATCTCCCTCAGAGGTAGACGAGAGACATCGACGAGATGCCGAGGACGCTCGACGTCGACCTTCATCAGATCCAGCAGGTTCGTCCCGCCGGCGATGAAGTAGGCCCCCTGCTGGCTGCCGGCCTGGACGGCGCTTGCGAGATCGTCGGGGCGCTCATAGCTGAATGGCCTCATGTTGCACTCTCTTTGGCGTCGATAATGGCCGCAACGATGTTGGGGTAGGCGGAACAGCGACAGATGTTCCCGCTCATGCGTTCACGAATCTCTTCCGGCGTGACGCGAGGAACGCCGACCATGTCCGCGCTGACCATTGACGGCACGCCCTTCTGCACCTCGGCCAGCATTCCGACTGCCGAGCAGATCTGGCCCGGCGTGCAGAAGCCACATTGGAAGCCGTCGTGCCTGACGAACGCATCCTGCATCGGATGCAGCTCCTCCCCGTCGGCCAGGCCCTCAATGGTGACGACGCGATCGCCGTCGCGCATGACGGCAAGCGACAGGCAGGAGTTCATGCGGACGCCGTTCACCAGCACGGTGCAGGCGCCACATTGGCCGTGGTCGCAGCCCTTCTTCGTGCCGGTGAGATTGAGGTGATCGCGCAGCGCATCGAGCAAAGTCGTGCGCGGGTCGACGGCGATGTCGCGTGGCTGATCGTTGACGGTCAGGCGCACTTTTGCGAGAGCGCCGTCGTCGCCGCTTTCCTGCCGCGGCGGCGGGGCGCTAGTCTGAGGGGCGCCCGTCTGGGCGGCGAGTTCGCGCCCGAATACGGCGGTGACGACAGCGGCGACACCCAGCACTCGGCGGCCGATCGCGGAGGGAAGATTGATCATGGAAGGCGAACGACCCGGCGTCGGGGTTCGTTGCATGCCGTGGCGATCGTCACAGGTGTCGGCAACGAGTCGCGTGCCGGCTCGTTCCTCGTGTCACCATGCGTAAAGACCGGCTCGCTTCCTACCGCGCGATGCGTGACTTCAGTCGGACGGACGAGCCGTCCGGGAAGGGCACCGTCGGCGCAGCGAAGCAGCTCCGCTTCGTCGTCCAGCGGCACGATGCGACGCGGCTGCATTACGATTTCCGCCTGGAGCTCGACGGCACGTTCAAGTCGTGGGCGGTGACCAAGGGGCCGTCGCTCGATCCCACGGTCAAGCGCCTCGCCGTGGAAGTCGAGGACCATCCTCTAGATTATGGGGATTTCGAAGGCACGATCCCCAAGGGGCAGTATGGCGGTGGGACCGTGCAGCTTTGGGATCGCGGCTACTGGATCCCCGAAGGCGATCCCCACGAAGGGCTGAAGCGCGGCGATCTCAAGTTCACGCTGGTCGGCAGCCGGCTGGAAGGGAGCTGGGTGCTGGTGCGCATGCGCTGGGACCGCAAGGCCGGCAAGGGCAGCCGCAAGCGGATCAACTGGCTGCTGATCAAGCATCGCGATGCCGCGGCCCACGAGGGCGACGACGACGCGATTCTAGACGACCCAAAATCGATTGCGTCAGGCCGGACGCTTAAGCAGATCGCACTCGGTACCGGCAAACCTCCGACACCGTTCATAACGGCAAGGAACAAGAACGCGAAGGCCGCAGGGAAGCAGGCGGCGAAAGTCCGCAAGGCCGCGTCGATGCCGCGCTTCGTCGAACCGCAGCTTGCCAAGCTGGTGAAGCGGGCGCCGTCGGGAGCTGGCTGGGCGCATGAGGTGAAGTTCGATGGTTACCGATTGCAACTCAGAGTAGAGGATGGCGAAGCTGTACTGCGTACTCGCAAAGGGCTGGATTGGACGGGGAAATTTACGACTATCGCGCGGCAGGCCGAGAAGCTTCCGGACTGCATCATGGACGGCGAAGTGGTGGCGCTCGACCGTCACGGCGCGCCCGATTTCTCTGCACTTCAGGTCGCTCTTTCCGAGAGCGACTCCAAGAACCTGATCTACTATGCCTTCGACTTGCTGTTCGTCGAAGGCGAGGATTTGCGGGCCCTGCCCTTGGTGGAGCGCAAGGCGCGGTTGCAGGACGTGCTGACGGGGCTGAAGACCAAGCATCCGGGCATTCGCTATGTCGACCATTTCGAGACCGGCGGAGATGCTGTGCTTCAGTCGGCCTGCCGCATGCATTTCGAGGGGATCATTTCCAAGGAGCTCGCGGCGCCATATCGCTCCGGCCGCGTCGGCAGCTGGACCAAAGCCAAGTGCCGGGCCGGCCACGAGGTGGTGATCGGTGGCTGGACCAGCGAAGGCAGGAGGCTGCGCTCGCTGCTGGCGGGCGTGCATAGGGGGAAGAAGCTCGTCTATGTCGGACGCGTCGGCACAGGATTTGGCGCGGCCGTCATGGGCTCGCTGCTGCCCAAGCTGCGCGACCTGGAAAGCGACACCAGCCCCTTCGCGGCAGGCGCAAGCCCACCCAAGGAAGCCAACATGCATTGGGCGCGGCCCGAGCTGGTGGCCGAAATCGAGTTCGCCGGCTGGACCGGCGGAGGGAATGTGCGTCAGGCTGCCTTCAAGGGGCTGCGCGCCGACAAACCGGCTGACGAGGTCGAGGCGGAGAAGCCCGCCAAGCCGGGGAAGACCCGAATGGCCAAGCCAACGTCGACCAAACGCAAGTCGCGCACGACCGTGAAATCATCGAGCGCGTCGGGACGCGCCATCGTGAGGGGGGTGTCGATCTCTCATCCCGACAAGCCGATGTGGCCGGACGAAAAGCCGCCCGTCACCAAGCTCGAGCTCGCCCGGTATTACGAGACCGTGGGCGACTGGATGATCGATCATCTGCAAGGTCGCCCCTGCTCCATCGTGCGGACGCCGGACGGCATCGACGGACAGACGTTCTTTCAACGTCATGCCATGGCTGGTTCCTCGCACCTGCTCGAGGAAGTGAAGGTCAAAGGCGACAAGAAGCCTTACCTGCAGATCGACCGGGTCGAAGGTTTGATTGCGGTGGCGCAGATGGGCGGCACGGAGCTGCATCCCTGGAACTGCCAGCCCGGCAATCCCGAGCTGCCGGGACGGCTGGTCTTCGATCTCGATCCCGGTCCCGACGTGGCATTCTCCGCGGTGATCGCGGGTGCGCGGGAAGTGGCGGATCGGCTGGAGCCGCTCGGGCTGGTGCCCTTCTGCAAGACGACGGGCGGCAAGGGGCTGCATGTCGTGGTGCCGCTCACCTCTGATTCCAAGAGCCCCGACTGGGATACGGCCAAGACCTTCGCCAAGGAGATCTGCCGCCGCATCGCCGAGGACGAACCGGAGCGTTATGTGATCAACATGGCGAAGAAGGAGCGGAAGGGCCGCATCTTCCTCGACTACTTACGCAACGATCGGACCTCGACCGCGGTGGCGCCGCTGTCGTCGCGGGCGCGGCCGGGCGCCACGGTCTCCATGCCGCTCGAATGGAGCCAGGTGAAGGCAGGACTCGATCCTGCGAAGTACACCGTGCGCACGGCGCCGGCGCTGCTGAAACGCAGCAAGCCATGGCGCACCTACGCGAAATCGGCGAAGCCGCTCCGCGCGGCGATCGAACGTCTCCTGAAGATGAAAGGATAAGCGCCATGGCCAGACAGAAGGGACTGAGGCCGACCTGGGAAGGCCGTCTGCGTCTGTCGCTCGTTACGTGTCCGGTTGCGCTGTATACGGCGACGGAGCGCAGCGCGGACATTCATTTCAACCTGATCAATCCGAAGACCAACAACCGCATCCGCATGCAGACGGTTGATGCCGGCACGGGCAAGGCCGTCGATCGTGCCGACCTGGTGCGCGGCTTCGAGGTGTCGAAGAACAAATACGTATTGCTCGACAAGGAGGAACTGGACGCGGTGCGCCTGGAATCGACGCGGACCCTCGACATCGAGGAGTTCGTCGATGCTGCCGGCATCGATCGCATCTATTGGGATCAGCCCTATTACCTCGCGCCGTCCGGCAAGACAGGCATCGAGGCCTTCTCCGTGATCTTGGCGGCGATGGTGCGGCAGAAGAAGGTCGCGCTGGGTCG
Organism: Reyranella massiliensis 521; assembly: GCF_000312425.1. Lineage (GTDB taxonomy): Bacteria > Pseudomonadota > Alphaproteobacteria > Reyranellales > Reyranellaceae > Reyranella > Reyranella massiliensis. The sequence continues at coordinate 5,001,430 of NZ_HE997181.1, forward strand.
TGTCGTGATGCATCAACGCGAGCGCATCTGCGCGCTGGAGCCAAGGGGCAAGGGCATCCTGCTCACGACGCTGCGCACGCACGACGAGATTCGCGATGCTTCCGAGGTCTTCGATCGCAGCCTGCCCAAGCCCGAACCGCGCATGCTGCAGATCGCCGAGAAGATCATCGAGCAGCAGGAAGCGGAGTTTCAACCGGGACGCTTCAAGGATCGTTATGAGGATGCCTTGCGCGACCTGATCGCCCGCAAGAAGAAGGGCGAGACCGTGACGACGGCAGCGCCGGAGGAAGACGAGGAGAAGGTCGTCGACCTTATGGAAGCATTGAGAAAGAGCCTGAAGGGCGGTGGCGGGCCTTCGCGCGAGAAGACCGAGCGCTTCCTCGAAGCCCATGGCCGCCGCGCGAAAACGAAGCCCAAGGGCAGGAGCCGTCGCAAGTCGGCCGCCCGCAAACGCGCGGCCTAGATCGTCGCCACGTCTTGGCTGTCCGGGCTTGGCGGGTTTTGTTACACAGGTCGGTGTAATGTAGGCCACGGTCCTGATGCGCGGTCGCCGACCATCGGCCATCTCGAAGGCCATCTGGACCGCGTGGGATCGAGGGGCGTAAAAGGCACCGCCATGCGGGCCTTTTCTTCATATGACGTGATCGTAGTGGGTGGCGGCCATGCCGGCTGCGAAGCCGCGGCGGCAGCCGCGCGCCTGGGCGCCCGCACCCTGCTCCTGACCCATCGGGTCGAGACCATCGGCGAGATGTCGTGCAATCCGGCCATCGGCGGCCTGGGCAAGGGCCACCTGGTCCGCGAGATCGACGCCCTGGACGGCATCATGGGCCGGGCCATCGACCGGGCGGGCATCCAGTTCCGCACGCTGAACCTGTCTAAGGGGCCAGCCGTGCGCGGGCCCCGCGCCCAGGCCGACCGCAAGCTCTATCGGGCGGCGGTGCAGGACTTGCTGGCCGAGCAAGCCAACCTCGATATCCGGGGCGAAGCCGTTGCAGATATAGTTCTGGATGCAACTGGTGCGTGTGCCGGCGTTGTCACCGAATCCGGTGATGAGATCAGTGCCGGGCGTGTGATCCTGACGACGGGCACGTTCCTCCGCGGCCTGATCCATATGGGCGAGACTAAGATTCCCGCCGGCCGCGTGCGCGGCAACGGTCGGGACGATGTGATCGAGCAACCGTCGACGGCGCTTGCGCAGACGTTGCATCGCCTCGGCTTCGCGTTGGGACGCTTGAAGACCGGCACGCCGGCACGGCTGGATGGGCGGACAATAGATTACGCGTCGCTGGACCAGCAGGACGGCGATGACCCGCCGCAGCCATTTTCCTACCTGACCGATCGCATCACCACGCCGCAGATTGCCTGCCACATCACGACGACCACGCCGGCGACGCACGAGATCATCCGCGCCAACCTGCACCGCGCGCCGATGTATTCGGGCCAGATCGAGAGTGTCGGTCCGCGCTACTGTCCGTCCATCGAGGACAAGGTCGTGCGGTTCGGCCATCGCGAGCGCCACCAGATCTTCCTCGAACCCGAGGGGCTGGACGACGACACGGTCTATCCCAACGGCATTTCGACCTCGCTTCCTCAGGAGGTGCAGCTCGCGATGCTGCAGACCATTCCGGGGTTGGAACGCGCGACGATGCTGCGCCCGGGATATGCCATCGAATACGACCATATCGACCCGAGGGAGCTTCACCCAACCCTGGAGACGCGGCGGGTTCCGGGCCTCTACATGGCGGGCCAGATCAACGGCACCACGGGGTACGAGGAGGCCGCCGCCCAGGGGCTGATAGCCGGGCTGAACGCCGCCCTCGACAAGCCTTTCACTGTCGACCGTGCCGATGGCTATCTCGGCGTCCTGATCGACGACCTGGTGTCGTTGGGGGTGACCGAGCCTTATCGGATGTTCACGTCGCGCGCCGAGTATCGGCTCTGGCTGCGGGCGGACAATGCCGACCAGCGCCTGACGCCGCGGGGGCTGGAAATCGGATGCGTCGGTTCCCGCCGGGCCGAGATGTTTCACGTGAAACAACGGGACCTGGAGACGGCGCGCGCTTTGGCCGGTAGCCTGCGGTTCAGCCCGTCCGTCCTGGCAAAGAAGGGCGTTTCCATCAATCAAGATGGCGTGGCCCGCTCGGCGCTGGACCTGCTTGCCTATCCGGATATCGACTGGGCGCGGCTGGGGAGCCTGTGGCCGGAGCTGGCGGGCGTGGCGCCGGAGATCGCCGAACAGCTCACCATCGATGCGCGCTACGAGGGCTACCTTGCCCGGCAGCGCCAGGACATCGCCGCCTATCGTCGGGACGAGGCGTTGGAACTTCCTCCGAACCTGGACTATGGCGCCATCGGCAGTCTGTCCAACGAGGTTCGGCAGAAGCTCCAGGATGGGAAGCCGGCGACCCTGGGTCAGGCCGCCCGGATTTCCGGCGTGACGCCTGCGGCTCTCGTTGCCCTCCTGAAGCACGTCCGTCGCCGGGCCGCCTAGGCCATGGCGCCCAAACAGGATCCCCTGGCGGATGTTTCACGTGAAACACGCCGCCGCCTGGAAGTTTTCGTCGAAACACTGGAGCGCTGGCAAAAGGCCATCAATCTGGTCAGCCGGAACACACTGGATGGCGTTTGGAAGCGCCATATTCTGGATTCCGCCCAGGTCGTGCCCCTGATTCCCGCGACCGCCGAAACGCTGGCCGATCTGGGAAGCGGCGGCGGGTTTCCGGGCCTGGTCATTGCGGCGATGCGCCCCGACCTTCGGGTGACGCTGATCGAATCGGATGCGCGCAAGGCCGCGTTTCTAGGTGAAGTTGGCAGGCGTATGGGGTTGGAAAACCAACCGAAAATCGCCATTTCTCGTATAGAGGTGGCTCCGCCGGCCGCAGCGGATATCGTAACGGCGCGTGCATTGGCACCAATGAAACAATTACTCCATTGGGCGCAGCGTCACCGAAAGGATACCGCTATTTGCCTTTTCCACAAGGGGAAGGACTGGCAGACGGAAGTCGAGGAGGCCAAGAAGGAATGGGATTTTTCGCCCGAGCCTATCGCCAGCGTAACAGACCGTGACGCCGTCATCCTTCGAATCGGCTCCTACCGAGCCACCGCCTCCGGCGCCCCCTCAGGCTCCTGAAACGCCTCCAAAGGCGTTGGCGGCTCCCCAGATCTTCGCGATCGCCAATCAAAAGGGCGGCGTCGGGAAAACGACGACTGCGATCAACCTTGCCACGGCTTTGGCCGCTGTCGGCGAGAAAGTCCTTTTGATAGACTTAGATCCCCAGGGAAATGCCTCCACGGGACTAGGGGTAGGCCGAAATGAGCGCTCACCCGGATCTTATGAATTCCTGCTGGGGCTGAACCCGCTCGGCGAATGCGTGCGAAGCTCGCAGATCCCCGGTCTGGAGGTGATGCCCGCTTCCGTCCAGCTGGCGGGTGCAGAGATCGAGCTGATCGACATGGACGACCGTGAGCATCGTCTCGATCAGGCGCTGAACAGCCCGGGCGGCGAAGCGCGCCAGCGCTGGAATATCATCCTGATCGACTGCCCACCGTCCCTCGGTCTGGTCACCCTGAATGCCTTGGTTTCCGTCGACGCCGTCCTCGTTCCGCTGCAGGCGGAGTTCCTGGCGCTCGAAGGCATCGGCGCGCTGGGCAACACGATCGAGCGCGTGAAGAAGAGACTCAACCCTAAGTTGCACATCGCCGGTGTCGTCCTGACCATGGTCGACCGTCGCATGACGCTCAGCCAGCAGGTCGAGGCCGACGTGCGCGGGCACTATGGCGAGCTGGTCTTCGGAACGACCATCCCGCGCAACGTCCGCATCGCCGAAGCGCCCTCGCACGGCATGCCGGTGCTGATCTACGACAATGCCTGCGCCGGATCGCAGGCCTATATCCTGCTGGCGAGCGAGTTCATTCGCCGTCGCCGCACCATCGCAGAAAAGGCAGAACAAAAGGCCCCGCATGAGCCAGCCTCCTAAGTCGCGCGGCCTCGGCCGCGGCCTCAGCGCGCTCCTCGGCGACGATGAAGTCGCCGCTGCCGTCGCCCCGCCCCCCTCGTCGCCGCCACCTGCCGCGCCGCCCGAACCCGCGGTCAAGGAAACCGCGAGCGCGGCCCCCAGCCGGACGCCCTTCACCTTGCCGATCGGCCAGCTCAAGCCCGGCAAGATGCAGCCGCGTACCAGCTTCGAGGGCATTCAGCAGCTCGTCGAATCGATCAAGGAATTCGGACTTCTACAACCGATCCTTGTAAGGCCGCTGGGCGATTCGGCCGACGCCTACGAAATCGTTGCCGGCGAACGGCGCTGGCGGGCGGCTCAGCTCGCCCAACTGCACGACGTGCCGGTCGTCCTGCGCACCATCACCGACCAGGATGCCCTGCAGATCGGCCTGATCGAGAACCTGCAGCGCTCAGATCTGACGGCCATCGACGAGGCCAAGGGCTACCAGCGCCTGATTACCGACTTCAAGCAGACCCAGGAAGAAATCGCCCGCACCATGGGCAAGAGCCGGCCGCATGTCGCCAACACGCTGCGCCTGCTCGACCTGCCCCCGACGATCCAGGAGATGATCAAGGACGGCGATCTGACGGCCGGCCATGGCCGCGCCCTGATCGGCCTGCCCGACCCGCTGGCGTTGGCCCGCCGCGCCATCGACGAAAAGCTTTCGGTGCGCGACCTCGAAAAGCTCGGCGGCGAGGAAAAGCAGACGCCGCAACGCAAGGGTGGCAAGCCGAACGGCAAGTCGCCATCGACGGACTCTGCCAAGAGCGCCGACACGCGCGCGCTCGAACGGCGCATCGAAGAGGCGCTCGGCCTCAAGGCCGACCTGAAATTGCGCGGCCTTGGCGAGCAGAGCCTGCTCACCCTGGAGATCCGCGACTTCGACCAGCTCGACACGGTCGTGGACAAGCTCACGCGGCGCTAGTCGACGCCCCGGTTTGGCGGGAACGCGTAAGAACTCCGAAAGAGAAACGCCGGAAAGCAGCCCCCTTCCGGCAGTGAAATGTCCTCGCTCCAAACAGAGCAATGGAGGACACGATGATGAAGACGATTTCCGCGTGGATCGTGGTTGCGGTGGCGCTGCTGGCGCCGGCAGCCGCGTTTGCGCAGTCGAGCGACGCCGCCTACTGCAGCGCGCTGGCTGCCAAGTATGAAAAGTACCTCAACCAGAACGTGCATCGAGGCATCCAGTCGCAGAGCCTCGAAGCCCGCAGCTCGTTCGAGCAGTGCAAGGCGGGAGACCCTATCGGCATCGCCGGCCTCGAAAAGGCGCTCAGGAACGCAGGCTACGACCTACCGCCCCGGAGCTGATCGCCTGGCAGGTCTCCGACAACAGGAATCCAAGGCCATGAATGGTGTCGATCCTCGCCGTCGCGTTCGCATCGCCAAAGAGCTTGCGCAACCGGCATAAATAGACGTCGAGCGCGCCGTCGCTCTGATGTCCATGCTTGCCGAATATCTGGTTGGCCAGGGCCTCGCGCTTGATGACGTGGCCCTGGTTGCGCATCAGCAGCTCCAGCACCTCGAGTTCGCGTGCCGGCAAAGACTGTACTTCGCCGTCGACCTTGAGGAGACGATTGGCGACGTCCAGCGTCACGTTGCCGGTACGCAGAACCTGTTCCGTGGGCGCATCGACCCGGCGAAGCACTGCATGCAACCGTGCGACGAGTTCGTCCATGGCGAAAGGCTTCACGAGATAGTCGTCGGCCCCGCTCTGGAGGCCGACCATCCTGTCGTCGAGACCATCGCGTGCGGTCGTGACAATGATCGGCAGCGCGCGCGCCGACGACCTGAGCGTTCGCAGCAAATCGACGCCCTCGCCGTCCGGCAGGCCGAGATCCAGCACGACGGCGGAATACTCGATTGCCGCAACCGCCTTTCGCGCGGCTCCGACCGTATTCACTTCGTCGGTGCTGAAGCCCACGCGCACCAAGCCCTCTGCGACCAGCCGGCAGAAGGCGACATTGTCCTCGACAACGAGAATCCGCATCGACGCGCTCCACCTCCGAACTTCCTTGTCGCCGTCCGGGCCATGCTGCGCGCGGCACCTGACGGCTCCCTTACAGTCAAAGGGCGGCTGGCCGGCCTGGCCGAATTATCAGCCAGGTAATCGACGCGACCGCCGCAGGGGCGCACCTCTCCAGGACAAGCTTGGGAGAGTTCCATGTCCGCGTCGTCTACCTCTGGCCTGTCCGCCCGCACCCAACGCATTCTCGAAGCGCCGGTCCTGCCGTTGCTGCTGACCCTGGCCTTGCCCAATATCGGCGAGGCCGCCGCACGCATCACCTTCCTCACGGCCGATGCGCTTTTCGTCTCCTGGCTGGGCAGCGATGCCCTGGCGGCCGCCGCGGTCGTCTTTCCCCTGTTCCTGATCCTGCAGACCGCGACCGCTTCGGGCATCGGCTCCGGCGTCTCCTCCTCCATCGGTCGCGCGTTGGGGGCCGGGAATGCCGAACGTGCGCGATCGCTCGCCGGTGTCGCCGTCGCCATCGCGCTGGTCGGTGCAGCCCTCACCACGGCGCTGATGCTCCTGGTGGGCCCCCGCCTCTATGCAGCCATGGGTCTGGCGTCGGGCGCCCTCGAGATGGCCGCGCTTTACAGCGCCGTGATGTTCGGTGGTTCGGGCTTCGTCTGGGCGATGAACCTGCTGGCCAATGTCTCGCGCGGCGCCGGCAATATGCTGGTGCCGGCCTTCGCCATCGCTATCGGCGAACTCTTCCACCTCGCGCTGTCGCCCCTGCTGATCCTCGGCTGGGGGCCGGTGCCGGCGATGGGCATCGTCGGTGCCGGCATCGCGGCCATTGCAGCCTACGCCGTCGGCACGATGGTTCTCGTGCTCCACCTCGTCTCGCGGCACGCGCTCGTCCGACTGGAGCGCCGCAACTGGAGGTGGCGTGGCGGCGAAGCGAAGGAGATCCTGAGCGTCGGCGCGCTGTCGGCGGCAAGTGCGCTTGCTTTCCAGATCACGACGTTCCTGGTCGCGGGGCTGATCGCCGGACTGGGCAGCACCGCGATCGCCGCGTACGGCGCGGCCAACCGGCTGGAGTTGCTGCAGTATCCCATCACCTTCGCCTTCGGTGCGGCTGTCATCACGATGGTCGCGACGGCGGCGGGCGCGCGGGATTTCGCGCGGGCGCGGCGGGCCGCCTATACCGGGGCCGCTGTGGCCGGCGTCATCGGCCTGATCTTCTCCGGCATCGCCTTGGTCGGCGGAGGCTGGATGAGCCTGTTCACCGCCGATCCTTCCATCCGGGCGGCTGGCTCGCTCTATCTCCTGGGTCTCGCCGCGGTGTTCCCGCTGACCGGGGTCGGGCTCGCCTGCTACTTCGCCTGCCTCGCCATCGGCTATGTGACGGGGCCGTTCCTGCTGGCCGTCGCGCGTGTCGGCGTGGTCGTCGTTGGCGGCTGGGCGGCGCTGCAGCTTGGCGGCGGATTGATCGGCATTGCGCTCGCCAGTGCCGCGGCCTTCGCGTTGTTCGGGGGCGGCGTCTTCCTGTTGGCGCGCTGGCGTTTCAATACGTTGGCAAAACACTGAAACAGCCGCGCCAGCGGACACGTGGAAGGAACCAGCCGCGGCATCACGCGTTTGCCAGATCATGGCAAGCGAAACACTTCACGAGGATCCGGCCGCTCTCGGTCCGGAGGTCATCGATCGTCACCGCGCGATCGTCTCTCTCATGGAAGAGCTCGAGGCCGTCGACTGGTACGACCAGAGAGCCAAGGCCACTGCGAATCCCGAGTTGCGCGCCATCCTCGAGCACAATCGCGACGAGGAGAAGGAGCACGCGGCCATGGCGCTGGAATGGTTGCGCCGGTCCGATCCTGTGCTCGACAAGCATCTGCGGACGTTCCTGTTCAAGGAAGGGCCGATCACCGAGATCGAAGCGAACATGGAAAGCAGTACGGAGAGCAAAGCCGAAGAGGCCGCCCCTGCGGGAAGCCTCGGCATCGGCAGCCTGCGCCAGCGGCGGGGGAAGTGACGCCATGAAGAACCATCTTTTTCGCGATCGCGCGCCGATCACCGAAGCCGGCTGGGAAGAGATCGAGAAGGAGGCGAAGCGCACCTTGCACGCGCTTCTCGCCGCCCGCCGTGTCGTCGACTTCAAGGGGCCTCTGGGATGGGGTGCCTCCGATGTCGAGCTTGGCCGAGCCGATGCCATTGCCTCGCCGCCGTCGGCCGACAGGGTGCAGGCGCGGCTGCGTCGCATCCAGCCTCTGGTCGAACTGCGCATTCCCTTCGAGATGAGCCGCAGCGAGCTCGATGCGATCGATCGCGGTGCCCGCGATCCCGACCTCGATCCGGTGACGGCGGCCGCACGCGAGATCGCCATTGCGGAGGACCGCGCGATCTTTCACGGCTACGAGGCGGCGCAGATTTCCGGTATCTGCGAGGCGCAGGCGGCCAATGCCGTGCCCTTGGGCGGCAGCCATGCCGACTATCCCGATGCGGTGGCCGCGGCGCTGAAGGCGCTGCGCGACGAAGGCGTCGATGGGCCTTTCGCCGTGGTGCTGAGCGAACAGCTCTACAAGGACCTCACTGCGCGCACCGACGGCGGCTATCCGATCCTGAGCCATGTGCAGCGGCTGATCGACGGCGATGTCCATGCCGCCCCCGGTCTCGAGGGCGGCCTGGTGATCTCGCTGCGCGGCGGCGATTTCGAGCTGACCGTAGGCCAGGATTTCTCCATCGGCTACCTCGACCACGATGCAGAGCGCGTGCGGCTCTATATCGAGGAAAGCTTTACCTTCCTGGTTCTGTCCGCCCAGGCGGCCATTCCGCTCAGTGCCGGTGGTGCGACGAAGGGGAAACGCTAGTCCCTTCCCTCGGCGGCGACTTCGTGGACATTGCCGGATATGATCGTCCGGCATGATCGAGAAGCAGGACGTCCAGGAACTCTTCCCGACCCCTTTGTGGATCGTGGATCTCCAGCCCGCCGCGGCGGTGGCGCTGAATGCTCGGCTGAACGCCGAGATCGAGCGGCTGATCACGCCACGTCCGGCTGTCCCGGTGGGCAGCAATTGGCAGACTCCGCAGGACCTGCATACGCGCCCGGCGTTTGCCGAATTCATCAAGCTGGTCGAGACGGCAGCGCGCGGCGTCGCGCGCTTCCTGCAGGTCGATCAGTATCCCATGGCCATCACCGGCTGCTGGGCCAACATCAATCCGCCGGGTGCCTATCATCCGATGCACCACCATCCGAACAACTACCTGAGCGGCGTTTACTACGTGGCGGTGCCGCCGCCGGGCTCGCTGATCCTGTTCCAGGATCCGCGCGGACAGGCGTCGATGATCATGCCCAAGCCGCGTCAGTACACGCGAATGACCGCCAACGGCGCCAATGCCGAGAGCAAGGAAGGGCGCCTGTTGATCTTCCCGTCATGGCTGAAGCACACGGTGCCGCCCAACGATGGGCAGAGCGATCGTGTAAGCATTTCGTTCAACCTGATGTTCAAGAACTTCAGCGAAACCATGGCCTCGCCGCTCTGGGATCCCACCGCCGGGAAGACCGGCTAACGCCGCGCCCGTCCCGCGCGTGCAGCCTGGGATAATCTGAGGCAGAGCCGGCGGGCGATCGCCTCGTCGGGCAGGCCGGTCCGCTTGCACTCGATCTCGGCCTCCAGGATCGTCGTCAGCGCTGCGGAAAGTCGCGGCAGCGGCCAGTTGCGCAGGTGACGCTCGAACCGCTGGCGCACCGGGCCGCCGCGCGGCAATCCGCGCGCCTTGAACATCGCGGCTTCGAGGTTGCCGCCCTTGGCGGCGTGTCCCGACACGAGATGAAGCTGGTCGGCGTGGCGCTGCAGGGAGCGTACGAGCTGCACCGGATTGCCGCCTTCGGCGAACACGCGGTCCAGCGCACGGTCAAGGGCCACCGGCTCACCGTCGAAGGTCGCCGCGATCACGTCGTCGATGCCGATTGAGGCCGTGTCGCCCAGCACTGCCATCGCATCCTCGAGCGTGACGGTCTTGCCGGCGTCGGTGCCCTTGTAGAGCAGGAGCTTGTCGATCTCGCTGCGCGTCTGGCCGCGATCGCCGCCCAGCCGCTCGACGATCCATTCCAGCGCTTCGGGCTCGACCGCCAGGCCGAGCGCGCGGGCCGAGCTCTCGACCAGCCCTTCGAGAGCGGCTTCGTTGTCCATGTAGCAAGGCAGGGCTGCCAAAGTGGGCTCGGTTTCGGCCAGCGTGCGCAGGGTCGAGCGCGGCGTGAGATTGCCACCCTCGACGATGATCAACGCATCGCCTGCCGTTGCTTCCACCAGATTCTGGAGCGCGGTCGCGGACTCCTCGCCGGCTGGCCGCACGCGGATCACGCGCCTGCCGCCCATCAGCGACATGGCGCCGAACTCGTCGGCCAGCCGCGCCGGATCGCCCTTCAGCACGTCGCCGGCAATGTCGACGACACGGAACGGGTCCTTGAGGTCTTCGCAGACGGTCTTGGCGAGCTGGGCCGCCCGCTCGGCGATCAGCCCGTCGTCATTGCCGTAGATCACCACGCCCCGGATCTTGGGATCCGGCTTCCGGAGAAAAGCTTCGGCGTTGCGCGGCTCGATCTTCACGCCGTCTTCATACCACGACGTTGACGATGCGGTTGGGCACGACGATGACGCGCTTGGGCGTCTTGCCGTCGAGGCCGCGCGCCAGCTCCGGCAGAGCAAGGGCGGTCTTCTCGGCAACCTCTTTGGGCGCGTCCTTGGCTAGCGCAATCGTGCCGCGCAGCTTGCCGTTCAACTGGACCGCCACGGTGACGGTGTCGTCGACCAACAGGGCGTCGTCGGGCAACGGCCAGGGCGAGTCGGCCAGCAGGCTCTTGTGGCCGAGCGCCCCCCAAAGCTCTTCGGCGAGATGCGGCGTCATCGGCCCGATCAGGCGCACGAAGATCTCCAGCGCCTCGCGCAACGCCCACTTGGCCGACTCCTCCTCAGCCTTGGCCGAGTCGATGATGTTGGCGAACTCGTAGAGGCGCGCCACGGCCTTGTTGAAGTGGAAGGCCTCGATGTCGGTCGAAATGCCGGCGATCGACTTGTGCGCCGCGCGACGCAGGGCCATGGCGGCATCGGAGAAAACGCCGGGCTTGGGTGTGCCGGCAGGCGGCAGCTTCTCGATGGCGGCCGTGGCAATGCGGAACAGCCGCTGCTGGAAGCGCCAGGCGCCGGTGACGCCGGCTTCGGTCCATTCAAGGTCGCGCTCCGGCGGGCTGTCGGAGAGCATGAACCAGCGCGCGGTATCGGCGCCGTAGTCGCGGATGATCTGGTCCGGGTCGACGACGTTCTTCTTCGACTTGGACATCTTCTCCGAACGGCCGACCTCGACAGGGCTCTTGTCCGAGAGGCGCACGACCTTGCCGCCCTCCACCCGCTCGATCTCTTCGGGCGTCAGCCAGGTGCCGTCACTTGCGCGATAGGTCTCGTGGCAGACCATGCCTTGCGTGAACAACCCGTCGAACGGCTCGTCGCGGCTGGTCAGCTGGACTTCGCGCATGGCGCGCGTCCAGAAGCGCGAGTAGAGCAGATGCAGGATCGCGTGCTCGACGCCGCCGATATACTGATCGACCGGCATCCAGTAGTGATTCTCGTCGCGATCGAAGGGCGCCGTCGCCAGCTGCGGCGAGGTGAATCGGTCGAAGTACCAGCTCGAATCGATGAAGGTGTCGAACGTGTCGGTCTCGCGCCGCGCCGGCTTGCCGCAACTCGGGCACGCGACGTGTTTCCATGTCGGATGACGGTCGAGCGGATTGCCCGGCCGGTCGAAGGTGACGTCTTCCGGCAGTTCGACGGGCAGGTCCTTGTCCGGCACCGGCACGACGCCACAGCTCTCGCAGTGGATCGCCGGGATCGGGCAACCCCAGTAGCGCTGGCGCGAGACCAGCCAGTCGCGCAGGCGATACTGGGTGGTGCCCTTGCCGACACCCATCTCCTCCAGCCGCGCGATGACCCGGCTCTTGGCTTCCTCGACGTCGAGTCCGTTCAGGAAGTCGGAGTTCACGATGACGCCGTCCTCGATGAACGGCGCCGCCGCGATGTCGATCTTCGCGCCGTCGGCCGGCGCCACCACCTGCAGGATCGGCAGGCCGTACTTGGTCGCGAATTCATGGTCGCGCTCATCGTGGCCGGGGCAGCCGAAGATCGCGCCGGTGCCGTATTCCATCAGCACGAAGTTGGCGGCATAGACCGCCACCGTCTTGCCCGGCATCAACGGATGCTGCGCAAGCAGCGGCAGCTTGTAGCCCTGCTTCTCCGCGGTCTCGACCTCGGCCGCCGCCGTTCCGGTCTTGCGGCATTCGGCAACGAAGCGCTGCAGGCCGGGATCGTCGGCCGCGAGGCCTGCGACCAGCGGATGCTCGGCCGACAGCGCCATGAACGAAGCGCCGTAGAGCGTGTCAGGACGCGTGGTGAAGATTTCGAGCTTGCCGTGATCCTTCCCGGACGTGTCGGTGAGCTTCCAGAAGACACGCGCGCCGCGGCTCTTGCCGATCCAGTTCGCCTGCATCAGGCGCACCTTCTCCGGCCAGCGCTCGAGCGTGTCGAGGCGGCTCAGCAGCTCGTCGGCGAAATGCGTGATCTTGAGGTTCCACTGCGTGAGCTTGCGGCGCTCCACCGGCGCCCCGGTACGCCAACCCTTGCCTTCGATCACCTGCTCGTTCGCCAGCACGGTGTTGTCGACGGGATCCCAGTTGACCCAGGCTTCCTTGCGGTAGGCGAGCCCCGCCTTCCAGAAGTCGAGGAACATCTTCTGCTGGTGACGGTAGTAGGTCGGATCGCAGGTCGCGAGTTCGCGGCTCCAGTCGAGCGACAGGCCCATCGACTTGAGCTGCGCCTTCATGGTGGCGATGTTCTCGTAGGTCCATTTCTTCGGATGGACCTTCTTTTCCATGGCGGCGTTCTCGGCCGGCAGGCCGAAAGCGTCCCAGCCCATGGGATGCAGGACGTTGAAGCCCTTGGCGCGCTTGTAGCGGGCGATCACGTCACCCTGCGTGTAGTTGCGCACGTGGCCCATATGGATGCGCCCCGACGGATAGGGGAACATTTCGAGCACGTAGTACTTGGGCCGCGCCTTATCCATGACGGCCTTGAAGGTCTGACGATCCTCCCAGACCTTCTGCCACTTGGCTTCGGTTTCGTGGAAATTGTAGCGCGCGGGTGCTGTGGGCGTCGACGACACGGACTTGTTCCCGAAAAAGACTGAGGCCGCAGCGGATGCCCGCTGCGGCCTCTCACGTCAAGCTTTTGGCGACAGGCCTGGAATGCGTCAGGAGCCGCCGGCGGGGCGCGGGGCGTTAGCCCCGTGCGATGACAACGGTTGGTCTCTCAGGATGGGCTCAGGACCCGCCTGCGATACGAAGCTGGCGCGCACGCGTCAGGATCGCGTTCTCGATATCGATATTGGTCCGCGGATCCACCTGGGCATCGACCCAGTTGCCACCACGCGGCGAGGTTTGCTGCTTGAACACCGAAACGCGGACGCCGTCGGCGCGCAGGTCGCGGTCGAGGATGGTGACCTGGACCTTCATGCGCTCGTTGGGCGTCTCGGAAGGCGTGTACCAGTCGGTGATGATGACCCCGCCGAACGGATCGGCCGAAACCAGCGGGATGAAATTGATGGTGTCGAGGGAAGCGCGCCACAGATAGGCGTTCACGGCCACGCCCGTTCCTGTATCGTCCTTCTTCTGCTGCTTGGAGCCGAACAGGCCGCCGGGACCGAAAAGACTGCCCTCATCACGGTTACGGCCGCCGAGGCCCTCTCGGACGTCACGCGTCGAACGATCACCGGACGGTCCGGTCCTCTTCTCCAGCGAGCTGCTGCCGTCGGCGCAGGCTCCCATGGCCAAAGGAGCGGCCAGAGCAAGCACGATGCTGCACGCGATAACGATCGGCGATCTAGACGAGCCCGGCATGATTTTGACGCCCTTATCTTCTCTGGCCGTGGACGGCACGGCGGCGGCCGGACCATAGGCCCAAGCGGTGGTGGACTGCAAGCGCGCGAGACAGCGCATCACAATAAGTTTTCAATAAAAACTATAACAACTCCTCAGGTGAGTTCTATCTCGAAACTAATTTGATTTTGTAGCTCAGGAGATGCACGGAAGCCTCTGGAAAATGTGACAAAGACGCCACAGGTGCGGACAGAATGGTGCAACGGCGCGTCCATTTCTTGACCCCCTTTTTGGCGAAGTGTTTTATAGGCCGGCCGCATTGGCGGGAGCCGTGAGTCGCTGCGTTCAGGCTTCCACTTTCCGCCGGTCGGACAGGCCTTTTGGTACGTACCAGTCTCTGATCAATGAGAGAGGGAGAATGATGAAAAAGCTTCTACTCGGCTCGACCGCTTTGGTCGTCGGCGGGCTGATGGCCGCCCCGGCCATGGCAGCCGATCCGATCAAGATCGGCGTGGGTGGTTACTACACCTTCTACGCGATCGCCGGCGGCATCGATTCCACCGTCGCCATGGACGGAACCTGGACCCAGTACAAGGGCCTCAACTTCCAGCAGGAAGGTGAAATCCACTTCATCGGCCAGACGAAGCTCGACAACGGCACGTCGGTCGGTCTGCATGTGGAGCTCGAAGGCTGGAATCCGAGTGGTACCCAGGCCCGTACGATCGACGAAGCGTTCCTCTTCGCCTTCGGCGACTGGGGTCGTCTCGAGTTCGGTGGCCGCGATCCGGCTTCGTACCGTATGTACTACGGCACGCCGTCCGCTCTGATCGGCTTCGGCGCCATCCAGCACAACACGTCGTTCGCCTGGGCCAACCAGTCGGTCATGTCGAACAACAAGGCGTGGTTCCACGCCACGACGACAACCAACGCCGGTCAGTTCCAGGACGGTCAGGGCATCAACTACTTCACGCCCCGCTTCCAGGGTCTGCAGATCGGTGTCGGCTATCGCCCGAAGGCCAACCTTGGCCAGCAGGCGGGTGCCCTCTCCGGCCTCGGCAGCCCGGGTCCGGCAGGCGTCGCAGGCGTTTGCGGTTACAACGATCCGACGACCTCCCCGAACTGCCCGTCGGCTGACTACTCGTGGCAGGACGTGTTCGACGTCGGCGTCAACTACCTGAACAAGTTCGGTGATGTGACCGTCGCCCTCTACGGCGCGTTCATGTACGCTTCGTTCATCCCCGGCAATCAGCCCTTCGGCACCCAGAACTACTCGAACGGTGCGAACCTGACGTCGTGGAAGCAGTGGGTCGTTGGTGCTCAGCTGGGCTACGCCGGCTTCACCATCGGTGGCGCCATCGGCTACGACAACAACGGCCTCGGCTCGAACTACTACACCAACGTCGACAACGACACCCGCTTCTACACCGCGGGCGTGATGTACGAGACGGGTCCGTGGCAGATGTCGTTCGTGTGGGTTGGCTCGTTCAACACCAACGGTAACGGCTCGGCTTCGGTCTCGAACATCGCAACGGGCACGGGCGCTCAGTCGACTGTTGCCTCCACGGGTGTCCCGGGCATCAATGCCAATGCCTTCAACGCGAACTCGCTCGGCGTTCTCCGCTTCGGTCAAGAGTCGGTCCAGAAGTTCGAAGTTGGTGTCAACTACGCGCTCGGACCGGGCGTGAAGCTGACCGGCGGTGGTCTGTACTACGCCGCCTCGGGTCCCTCGAATGCCGTCTCCGGCAATTCCTGGGGCATCCTGGTCGGTATGGACCTGCGCTTCTAGTCGCAAGTCCTACGGATAAAATTGGAAGGAGCGGGCGAAAGCCCGCTCTTTTCTTTTGCGTCCAGTCCGTCCGATGGAACAGGCCGGCTCAGGACTTGCAGGCCACCATGTTGACGAACAGTGTCGGCAGGTAGGTCCGCGAGACAGGCAAGCGTTCGGTGGCCTGGCGCGCCAGAACCGCCTTGTTGTCCTCGTGGTCGAGCACGAGCTGGAAGAGACCTTGCTCGACGGCGCCGGCCCGAGGATCGAGATCGGGTTTGCCGTCTCTTTCCACGCGATAGGCAACGTCGAGCCCAACATCACCGCCGCAGTAGAAGGTGCGGGCGACTTCCAACCGGCCGAACAGCAGTCGCAACCCGCTTAACGAGAAGCGCCAGTAATCGTCGGGCGTGGCATGGAAGGCCTGCGACCAGGCCGTCGAGACATAGGCGATACCGCCCGGCCGCAGCAGCCGTTCGATGTTGCGGGCAGCCCGCGCGGGATGGCGCGTCCGTTCCAGCACGTGGCGACTGATCACGAGATCGAACTGCTTCTCGTCGAGCTTGCCGCCGAGCGTGCGGGGATCGCTGCAGATGTCGGCAACGCAATCGACATTGGTGCCATCGAAGGCGTCGAGGCCGACGAAATGCGCCCGCGGGCCGAAGCGCTTGGCGACCAGACTCCGCCAGTTGCGTTCGTTGCGATCGGAGAGGAGGCTGCGCGAGCCTACCTGCAGCACGCGGGGCGCGCGTCGCCCGACCGACTGGGCGACGCGATCGAACAGCAACTCGATCTCCCGGCTGACGCTCGTGCCGACGACGCGGAGCTCGCTCCTCGGGCCGGAGCCTGCTGGCTCTGAAGCAGGTGCGTCGCCGGCGGACTTCATGGCTGCGATCTCATTCACGTACGACCAGGATGTGCATGCGCCGCGGCCCATGCGCACCCAGCTCGATGGTCTGCTCGATATCGCCGGTCCGCGACGGGCCGGTGATGGTGTTGACGGTCCGCGGCATGCGGTCCTTCCCGTAGCGCTCGCGCAGCCGCGTCCAGACATCTTCGTAGCCGCTGACGATATCGCCTTCCCGCAAGACGACGATGTGCGTGTCCGGCAGCAGATTGAGCGACACAGGATGGTCGGGCCCAGAGGCCATCACCACGGTTCCGGTTTCGGCGATGCCGGCGAAAGCTCCTGTGATCGAGACCTGGTCGCCGCCCTCGCCACGCCCGCGCCGGATCGACAGCATCTTCTCGCTTGCCCAGTTGTAGCCCTCGAGAAGCGGCGAGGGTGCCATGGCGACGGTGGCGGGCAGGTTGCTGCGTGCGAGAAAGGCCGTCACTTCGCCCGGCACGTCGGCTGTGCCGATGCGTGCAATGGTGGCGTTGTTGAACTCCGCCCACTGGCAGAACAGTGCCACCTTGTCGGCCGGTGCGACCTGCGCGCGCGCGATGGTGGGACCGCGGGGCGGCTGGGCCAGCCGGCCCTGAACGTTCTTCAATCCATCGCCGGCAAGCTCGCCCCGCTGCAATGAGCGGCGGATGCCGTTCAGAATCTGCGCGCGGTCGGCGCTCATGACTGCCTCCTCGCAGCCTTCCATTGCGCGTGGAAGGTGCCGCCAGGCGGCGGTGCGGGTAAGTCGCGGAAACGCGTCCAGCCGCCGGCCAGCGGCAGGCTGCGGTAGCGACCCTCGGCGCGCCCGAACAGGGAGAGCACGCGGTTGGCGATGGCCGTCAGGCTACGATAGAGACCGGGCCGTCGGGCCACGAAGCTCCAGAGCGCGAGGCCCTGACGAACGGCCTTGGGTGTCAGGTGTCGCTCGAACTCGCGTTCGCGCCAGTGTCGCATCAGCTTTGGCAGGGGGATGCGTACCGGACAGACGCTCTCGCAGCGGCCGCAGAAGGTCGACGCGTTGGGCAGGTTGCTCGCTTCCTCGACGCCCACGAGCTGGGGGGTCAGCACCGCGCCCATCGGACCGGGATAGACCCAGCCATAGGCGTGGCCGCCGACGGCGCCATAGACCGGGCAGTGATTCATGCAGGCGCCGCAGCGGATGCAGCGTAGAATCTCCTGCATCTCGGTGCCCAGGACGCCGGAGCGGCCGTTGTCGAGCAGCACCACGTGATACTGCTCCGGTCCGTCGAGATCGCCGGACCGCTTCGGTCCGGTATTGAGTGTCGTGTAGGCCGACGATTCCTGGCCCGTAGCCGAACGTGCCAGCACGCGCAGCAGCACGGCGGCGTCTTCGAGCGTCGGGATCACCTTCTCGATGCTGGCCAGCACGATGTGCATCTTGGGCAGCGTGTTCGAGAGATCGGCATTGCCCTCGTTGGTCACCAGCATCGACGAGCCGGTTTCGGCCACCAGGAAGTTGGCGCCCGTCAGTCCCACATCGGCATCGAGGAATTTCTGGCGCAGGACATAGCGCGCTTCGGCGACGAGATCGTTGCGCTCGGTCAGCCGCTTGTCGAACCCCAACTTACGGTGATGCTCGAGGAACGTGTCGGCCACCTGATCCTTGGTGAGATGAACGGCAGGCGCGATGATGTGGCTGGGCGGCTCGTGGCGGAGCTGGATGATGTACTCGCCGAGATCGGTCTCGATCGGCGCGATGCCCAGTTCTTCGAGATGCTCGTTGAGGGCGATCTCTTCCGCCACCATCGATTTCGACTTGGCGACGGTGCGTGCGCCGACGCTGCGGCAGAGATCGGCGATAATGCGCCGCGCATCGGCGGCCGTCGGCGCCCAATGGACGTGGCCGCCGAGGGCGATGACCTTGCGCTCGAACTCCTCGAGATAGAAATCGAGATTGGCCAGCGTGTGGTTCTTGATGTCGCGCGCGCGGTCGCGCAGCGCCTCGAATTCGGGCAGCCGTTCGGCCGCCTGGCGTCGGCGCTCGGAAAAGCCGACCTTCAGCTTGGAAAGCGAATCCTGCAGGTTGGGATCGGCCAGGGCTGCGCCGACATTGTCCTTGAAAGCGTGGGCGGTGGATTGCATCAGCGGGCTCCCGTATCGGGCTCGCCGATTGCAGGCAGGTTGCCCATGCCGGCCAGAACCTCGGCGACGTGACGTACGCGCACTGCGCTGCCTTCACGCTGCAGCTTGCCGGCCATGTTCATCAGACAGCCAAGGTCGCCCGCCAGCAGAGTATCTGCGCCCGTTGCCGCGATGTCGGCCGACTTCTCGCCGACCATGGCATTGGAGATCTCCGGATACTTCACGCAGAACGTCCCGCCGAAGCCGCAGCAGACTTCAGGCGTCTTCATCTCGCGAAGGGCAAGACCCTTCACCGACCCGAGCAACTGCCGCGGCTGCTGCTTCACGCCAAGTTCGCGCAGGCCGGAGCATGAATCATGATAGGTGACCGTGCCGTCGTAGCGGGCGGCGACCTTGTCGACGTGCAGGACGTCGACCAGGAAAGAGATCAGCTCGTGGCTGCGCGCGGCGAGATCCTCCGCCCGAGCCTTGAGGGCTGGATCGTCGTCGAACAAAGCAGGGTAGTGGTGCGACAGCATTCCACCGCAGGAACCCGAGGGCGCCACCACGGCGTCGTACCCGTCGAAGGCGTCCATGACCTGTATCGCGATGGCCCGGGTCGTGGCGCGATCGCCGGTATTGTAGGCGGGCTGACCGCAGCAGACCTGCAACGGTGGGACCTCGACAGTACAGCCTGCCTCCTCGAGCAGCTTGACGGCGGCGAAGCCTACCGTGGGCCGGAAGAGGTCGACCAGACAGGTGACGAAGAGCGCAACACGGCGCGGCGGGGGGCGGTGGTTTTCAATCGAAGTGGACACGCCGGCCACCATGGCAGCGGCGAAAATAGGGTGCAATGGCCCCTTTTTTAGAATCATTCTCGCCGGCCCGAACGGCCCGCCACTGTTGCAGGATCATCGCCTCGATCGAAAAGCTGGCGCGGCTTTCCGCTCAAGTTCCATACCGAGGAGGGCTACTAAGATCTGGTGGGCAACGGCGCGCCGATCTTCGTCATTCGCGATCCGCAAAGGCGCGATTGATCGCGATCGGCAAGCCGACGCGGTATCAGGTCTTATTGGGGACGAGAACGATGGCGCGGCCGTCACCGACCATGCGGCCGGCCCAATCGGCCGCTTGTTTGCCGGGGCCGAAATAAACGTCGCCGCGCGCCGGGCCCTTGATGGCCGCACCTGTATCCTGAGAGATCATCAGCCGGCGATAGGGCTCCGTTACGCCGGGCTTGCGCGCTACCGGGCGCTTGGTGTCGATCCAGATCGGCGTGCCATAGGGCGTGATCGTCGGGTCGATCGCCATGCTGCGCTGCGCCGTCAACACGACGCCTTCGGCGCCGATCGGCGCGGAGGTCCGGGTGTCCTTGAAGAAGATGTAGCGCTCGTTGCGGCGCATCACATCCCGCGCCTGCTGCGGATTGTGCTTCAGCCAGTCGCGGATGGCGGGCCAGGTCGCATCTTCCCTCTTCATCACGCCCATCTCGGCCAGCACCGCGGCCATCGCCGTATAGGGGCGATTGTTGGAGCCGTCGAAGCCCAGGGTCATGGTCCCGCCCTCGGCGAGCTGGATGCGGCCGCTGCCCTGGACCTGCACCTCGAACAGCCCGACCGGATCCTGCACCCAGGCGATCTCGAGGCCCTTGCCTTTCAGCACGCCGCTCTCGATCTCGGCGCGCGTGTAGTAGGGCTTGTCGGTAAGGTCGGGCGGCTTGCGATAGACCGGCACGGTGAAAAGACGCGACGGCGCCTTGCTGCCCCGCAGTTCCGGTTCGAAGTAGCCGGTAAACTTGCCCGGAGACTGGACGACCAGCGGGCGGAAATTGTCTTCGAAGAAGAGGCGTGCGGCACGCGCGTCGCCGGATTTCACGGCGGCCGCCGAAGCGCAGATGTTTCTCCATTCGGCCGAGGTAATCGTCTTTTCGCCGCCGTCAGTGGCGATCTTGGTGTCGGGGCCCGTCGTCAGCTTAGGGCAGGAGCGGCGGAACGTGACCAAGGCTTCGCCGTGCCGATCGTCCGCCCAGCCGGGAATTTCGTTGTAGGAGATCGGCGCCATCGCGACACGCGCCTCGGGCGCGGCACCCGGTGTGCTTGCGCAAGCAGAAAGAAGACCTGCAACGGCCAGCCATGCCGCGCCGCTGGCGAGGACGCTCCAACGCATTATCGGCAACGCCTCCTTCAGCCTTCGCTTTCGGTCTTGATGAGCTGCCAATTGGGATCGCTGGACTTGGTGTCGCGTCGGAAGGTCCAGAGGTCCACGACCTTCTGCACTTCGTTCGGATTGCCGTCGACGATCTGGCCTTCGGCATTGCGCACGACGTTAATCTGTTCGCTGACGAAGCGCACGGTCACTGCGGCATGCGTGCCCTGCATCTCGGCGCCCGCGATGTCGGAAGCCTCGAAGCCGATCAACGTGCCTTCGGCCTTTTCGTTGCGCTCGGCGCGGCCGCGGATGGCGGCCTCGAAGCTTGCAAACGTGGGGCCGTCGAGCAGCGGCTTCAGCGTTCCCGTATCGCCGCGTGCGAAAGCTTCGACGATGGCGGTGAAGGCGGCGCGGGCGCCAGCGGCAAAGCCCAGCGGATCGAAGGACGGATCGGCGGCGCGGATCGCGGCGACACCCGCTGTTGCCGTCGGCATCACCGTCGCGCGAATGCCGCCTGGACCGCTCGTCGCGCTCGAGGGCCGCGGTGCGGGCTGATTGGCTGTGGGCAGCGGCACGACATTGTCGTTGCCCTGTGCGGCGTCGCCACCGCTGCGCGGCGTTGCCGGAGGTGGCGTCGGCGGTGCGAACGGATCGCGCGCCGGCGGCCGTTCGTTGCCGGTACGCTTTCCAAGCACGGACCTCAGTCGCAAAATCAGAAAGACTGCGACCAGTCCAATAAGGATGATGTCGTAGTTGTTACCCACGATGGCGCTCCGCCAGCTCGCTACTCAAGCGTCCTTACCCTGTCCCCAAATTACATAGGCCCCGAATTGGGAAAGGGCAAGGCAACGAGATGCCGCCCTTTTGGGGCCCGGCCGACCTCAAATGGCGAGAATCACGATGTCGACGGGCTCCGCGACACCGCTGACCGTCCGATTCATCCGTCGTTCCCGAGGTTCGGCGGGTACGTAACCCTGATGCTCGGCCAATCGGTAGGTCGCAACATCTGTCAGGGCACACGTATGTTCCTCCTTGTTGTGCTTCTCCAGTTTCGCCGCGAAATTCACGGCGTCGCCGATCACGGTGAACTCCAGCCGTTCGCCGTCGCCCACCGCGCCAAAGACGACCCGCCCGGAGGATACGGCCAGCCCGACCTGGAGAGGCGCCATGGCCGCAGCCTGACGCTCGCGTGACCATTGCGTGGCGGCCGCCATCACGGCGTCGGCGGCGCGCAGCGCATCGGCCGCGGCCGTCGGCGATGGCGCAACTGCGCCAAACGACGCGAGGATGCCGTCGCCCAGGAATTTGTCGATACTACCGCCGTGCGCGGCGATCAGCGGGCAGATGCGACCCTGATACTCCTGCAGGAGTTTCATCACCGCGTCGGGGGCGAGTTCGGTCGACAGCCGCGTGAAGCCGCGCAGGTCGACCGTCAGGATGGCGACGTCGCGCAGCTCGCCTTCGCCGGCCCTGATCGACATCGAGGCGCCCCGGATACGTGCCGCGACGCCGGGATCGAAGAAGCGCGAGAGATCGCGGGCGGCGACGCCCTCGCTCACCGCACGCACCAGCAGATAGCGTGCGCGGGCAATGGCAAGAGCCAGCACAATGGTCGTCAGCAGGATGGCGACCATCTTGTCGATCTCGGCGTAGAGCAGCAGCGCATTGCCGGTCATGTATTCGACGAAGTCGTCAGTCGGGTTGGGCGGGCCGCCGCGGCCGCCGATGGCGTAAAGGACGAGACCGATCCAGCCCAGAATGGCGACCAGGCCGGTAAACAGGACGAAGCGCGCCTCGAAGCGCAACGCGCGCAGGGCGATGAACAGGAATACGTAGAGAAGCGTCGGCACCTTCAGATAGAAGACGGCCGGCTGCGCATACTTGTAGTGGAACGAGTAGATCAGGCCCATCAGCAGGGCCATGTCCGCGATCACCGACAGGTAGAGCATCCAGGGCTTGAGCAGGCGGGCATAGGCGAGGCCGAGCCGCAGCAGGCAGAAGAGGCCATAGATCGCGAGCACCTCGACCTCGAAGGAGTAGTCCTCCTGCACCACCCCTGTAGGCATGGCGGTCGACTCGTAGACCGTGGTGACCAGCACGACGATCGCGAGCTGGACCCAACCGATCAGGATTTCGCTTTGCTCCTGCTGGCGGCGGATCGCCGCCAGCACGCGCTCCGGCAGTTGCCCGTCGCCTGCGCCATCGAACAACCATGCGCGCAGGCGGCCAAGCATTCGTCGATACCTAGCGCTTCTCGAGCCAGAGGCTCGCCGGCAGGGCATCGGGCAGCCTGGGCAGCCTTGCCACGACCGACGAGGCCAACCGATCTGCCAGCCGCCGCTCGGCCCAGACGCTGGCAAACAGGGGTGTATAGGCGCCGGTCGCCAGCAGGGGCATCACCCCTTGCTGCTCGTTGTAGGCCCGCCAGCCCCAGATGGCCGGATAGTCATAGGGCAGGAAAACGTCGTGGATATGGACCAAGACCCCGGCCGGAAGCTTCGGCAGCACGCGGTTGAGCAGGATGTCGACGTCGCTGCCGGGCATCAGGATGTGGCTGGAATCGATGAACAGCGCATCGCCGGGCTGCAATCCATCGAGGATTTCCGGTGGCGCGGCCTGCAAGGTCGAGGGCACGACGCGCACGCCCGGCAGGTCGGCGATGTCGGCTCGCGGCGCGGGATCGATGGCCAGGATCTCGCCGAGACCCCCCAGCGCCTTCGACAGCAGGCGGGTCGAATGGCCGGAACCGACCTCGACGATGCGGCGCGGCTTGCGATCGCGCACCAGTGCATAGGCAACGGCCGCGTCGAGCGAGGGAAACCACGCTTGGTCGAGCAGGCTCTTGAGCCCTTCGAGCGCGGTCGCTTGGGCGTCGACGGCATCGATCACGGCGGTGAAGTCGGCCAGCCTGCTTTCGAAGATCTGCTCGATCGCGGGATAGGGCGGCTGCGCGCCGGGCGGCGGCAGAAGCGGCGCATAGCGGTGCGGGATGAACCAGCCGCGCGGCTTCATGCCGAGAACGGTCGGCAATCCGAGCGCGAACCGCCGCCAGCGGCCGCGCAGGCTGAGCCTGGCAGTCATGACAATATGCTCACGGGCTAAGAGTAAGACCTTCGTGGGCGACGATCACACGCGGCAGGCCGTTTGTGGCGGTGCCAGGACGCAGCGCCGCCGCCTCGCGTGCCACGCCGTCCATGAAGGCGTCATCGTGGCTGGGGTCGTGATGGAAGATCGCCAGCGTGCCGACGCCGGCTGCATCGGCAAGCCGCACGCCTTCCTGCCAGGTCGAATGGCCCCAGCCGCGATAGCGCTCATATTCGTCGTCGGTGTAGCTCGAATCGTAGATCATCACGTCGGCGCCGCGGCACAGGTCGACGATGGTCTGGTCGCGCCGGCCCTCGCGATGCTCGGTATCGGTGATGTAGCAGATCGACTTGTCGCGATAATCGATGCGGTAGCCGGTGGCGCCATTGGGATGGTTGAGCGGCGCCGTGCGGAGGCCGACCGTGCCGCAGGACAGCATCTCGCCGGCGCGGAATTCGCGGAACTCGACGCTGGCCTGGAAGACGTCGAGCGACACCGGGTAGAGCGGCGCCTGCATCAGGTGGCCCACGACCTTCTTCAACGTGTAGGGCGCCTCGAGATGGCCGGCCCACATGCGCACCGAATTGCGACGTTCGAACAGCGGCGCAAAGAAAGTGAGGCCGGAAATGTGATCGAGGTGCGTATGCGTGAAGTAGATGTCGAGGTCGAGCGGCGTCTGGCGCGCAAGCTCTACGCCCAGCGTGCGAATACCCGTGCCCGCATCGAAAATCAGGCGACGGCCGCCAGCGGTGACCTCCAGACATGAGGTATTTCCGCCGTAGCGCGCATATTCAGCCCCAGGGCAGGAAATCGAACCCCGCACACCCCAGAACCGTACTTTCAAGCCCTCGGCCAACGATACCTTCCCGTGCAGCCTTTCGACGCCAGAGTCCACAGGCTGGCGGTTCCCGTCAACCGAGCCACCCGTGCAGACCCTGCGCCGACCAGCCGGCCCATGATCGCGGGCGTATTGGCCGGAATCCGGCGGAGTGGGCCATGCGGCCATTTTTCACGCATTGTTGCAGTCCGAAGTCGAATCCGCGGACCTACTGCGTTGCCTCTCGGCAGCTTCGGAGCAATACTTTGTGTATGGAACCCAATAACCAAGCCTCTGGCCCTGCCCCCGGGGCGGCACTTGGCATCTCCCGTCGCGCCAAGTTCGCCATCGGCCAGGTGGTAAAGCACAGGATCTACCCGTTCCGCGGCGTCATCTTCGACGTCGACCCGGTGTTCGCCAACACCGAGGAGTGGCTCGCCTCGATTCCCGAAGAGGTCCGGCCGCGTCGCGACCAGCCGTTCTACCATCTGCTGGCCGAGAACGCGCAGACGACCTACGTCGCCTACGTGTCCGAACAGAACCTGCTGGCCGACGAGACCGGCAAGCCGGTGTCGCACCCGCAGGTCCCGCAGTTCTTCAAGGAATTGAAGCGCGGCCACTACGTCTCGCGCGACCGCTCGCTTCACTGATCGGCAGAGCGCCGCAGAGACCTGGTCGACCGTCGCCGCCGCCTGACGCGAACGTTCAATTCAGCGGGAACGGGAAGTATTTCTCGTTTATCTTCTTGTAGGTGCCGTCGCTGATCATGTCGGCGAAGGCCTTGTTGAGCGCGTCGCGCAGCTTGACGTCTTCCTTGCGCAGGCCGGCGGAGACGCCGACGCCCAGGGTCTGGGTGTCCTTGATGTCCTGCCCGACCAGCTCGCAGCATTTGCCCTCCGGCTTCTGGCTCCACAGCCACAGCTGCGCCTTGTCGCCGAACACTGCGTCGACCTCGTCGTTCGCCAGGGCGTTCAGGGCTTCGTCGACGGTGCCGTAGCGCTTGAGCTGCGCCGAGCGGCGGAAGCTCTTGTCGGCCCAGTCGGCATGCATCGAATCCTTCTGGATGCCGATCCGCTTGTTGCGCAGGAGGGACGGCGGCCCGTCGAACAGCGCACCCTTGGCGGCGATGAAGGCGCCGGGCGAGAGATAATAGCGCCGCGACAGGCCGAGCCGCTGGCGCCGCTCGCGCGTCACTTCCAGCGACGACATGATGACGTCGAACTTCTTGTCGAGCAGGCCCGGAATCAGTTCGTCCCACTTGAGTGCGATGAACTCGCACTCCGCCTTGATGCGCTGACAGGCGTCCTGCGCCAGCTCGATCTCGAAGCCCGCCGGCATGCCCTTGCGGTCGAGATAGTTGAAGGGCGGGAAGGCCCCTTCGGTCGCGATGGTGATCTTGAACGCAGGCGGCGTGAACGGCGACTTGGGACCGGGCTTGGCGGCAGGCTGCGGCGCCGGCTTGGCCCCCGGCGCTTGCTTGGCGGGCGGGCGCTGCGGCTGTTGAGGCGGTTGTTGCTGCTGGGCCGAGGCGCTGGCGACCATTGCCAGCAGGGCAAGGAGGGGCGCCAGAAACTTCATGCGACCAGCCGCTCCAGAAGCGCGTTCAGCCGCTGCTGTCCGGCCGGCGTGGCGCGCAGATGCGTGGCGTCGACCTCGAGGAACCCGGCGGCGAGCAGCGGAGCCAGGCGCTTTTCACCGATGGCTTCGACGGGATCGGCGCCGGTGGCGGCGGCAAAGGTGACGCGGTCGATGCCGTCGGCCAGCCGCAATCCCATCATCAACGCCTCCTCCACCAGATCCCGGCCCTCGACCGACGACGTTTCCGCCGTGCCGTGACCATCGCGCTCCACGGCCTCCAGCCAGGCTTCCGGACCACTGGCGCGTCGGGTTGCCTTCTTGGCGGCGGCCTCGGCGAAGCGGCCATGGGCGCCCGGCCCGATGCCGACGTAATCCTGATATCGCCAATAGATCAAATTATGGCGGCAGGCAGCCCCAGGGCGCGCATGATTGGAAATCTCGTAGGCGGGCAGCCCGGCCGCGGCGAGCCGCGCCTGGGTATGTTCGTACATCGCGGCCGCTTCGTCCTCGACCGGCAGAACGAAGGCGCCGCGGGCGTGCTGGGTGAAGAACTTCGTGCCGCGTTCGATGGTGAGCTGATAGAGCGACAGGTGCTCGCCGGCGAGGCCGAGCGCCCGATCCAGCTCGGCGGCCCACGTCTCTAGCGTCTGGCCGGGGCGGGCATAGATCAGGTCGAAGGAATGGCGCGCGAAATGACGGCGCGCGGTCTCGAAGGCGGCGAGCGCCTCGTCGACAGAATGCTCGCGGCCCAGAAACTTCAGCGCTTCGGGATCGAGCGCCTGGATGCCGAGCGACACCCGATTGACGCCAGCCTGAGCCAGGGCGGCGAAGCGGCTGGCTTCGACCGAGGTCGGATTGGCTTCGAGCGTGATCTCGATGTCGTCGGCGGTATCCCAGAGCGACCGCGTGCGCGCGATCAAGGCCGCAACGGTATCCGGCTCCATTAACGATGGCGTGCCGCCGCCGAAGAACATCGTTTCGACGCGGCGACCCGGCGCTTCGCGTGCGGCATGTTCCAGCTCGGTGAGCAGCGCCTGGCGCCAACGCGCCTGCTCGACGCCGTCGCGAACGTGACTGTTGAAATCGCAGTAGGGGCACTTCGATTTGCAGAAGGGCCAGTGAACATAAACGCCCAAGGGAGCAATGGGCGGCGTCGCGCTCATCCGAAGCAGGCCTCGACCATCATCCGGAAGGCTCGCCCGCGATGGCTGATGGCATTCTTCTCGGCGTCGGACATCTCGGCGGTCGTGCGCGTGTCGCCTTTCGGCTGGAAGCAGGGGTCGTAGCCATGGCCGCCGGTTCCCCGGGGCGGCCAGATGATCGAGCCGTCGAGCGTGCCGTGGAAGAGTTCGAGATGCTCGTCGGGCCACGCCAGCACCAGCACGCAATGGAACGTCGCGGTGCGGGCCTCGTCGGTCTGGGGCACGCCGCGCGCGGCCAGCTCGTCCTGGATGCGGCGCATGCCCACCATCGCGTCGCGCGTCGGGCCTTCCCAGTCGGCGGTGTAGAGACCGGGCTGATTGTCGAGCGCGTGCACGCTGAGGCCCGAATCGTCGGCCAGGACCGGCAGGCCGCTGGCGCGCGTCGCGGCCAGTGCCTTGATCGTGGCGTTCTCCTCGAAGGTGCTGCCGGTCTCGTCCGGTGCAGGCAGACCGAGGTCGCCGGCCGAGACGATCTCGATGCCGTAGGGCGACAGCATGGTGCGGATCTCGCCCGCCTTGCCGCGGTTGTGGGTCGCCACGACCAGTTTCGGCAGGACGAAGCGGCGCGCCATCAGGTCTTGCCGACCGCCGTGCGCTGCAACACCGTGAGTTCGCCGATGCCTTTCTTGGCAAGGCTCAGCAGCTCCAGGAACTGCGCTTCGCTGAACGGGTCCTGCTCGGCAGTGCCCTGGACTTCGACGATGCCACCGTTGCCGGTCAGCACGAAATTGGCGTCGGCCTCGGCCTTGGAATCCTCGGGGTAGTCGAGGTCGAGCACGGCCTTGCCTTCCCAGAGACCGCAGGAGACGGCGGCGACCTGGCCGGTGATCGGGTTGGCCGCGAGCTTGCCCTCCTTGATCAGGCGCTCGAAGGCGAAGTGCAGCGCCACCCAGGAGCCGGTGATGCTGGCGGTGCGGGTGCCGCCATCGGCCTGCAGGACGTCGCAGTCGATGTTGATCTGGCGCTCGCCCATCGCCTGCAGGTTCACCACGGCGCGCAGCGAACGGCCGATCAGGCGCTGGATTTCCTGGGTGCGGCCCGATTGCTTGCCGCGCGCGGCTTCACGGTCCGTGCGTGTGTGGGTGGAGCGCGGCAGCATGCCGTACTCGGCCGTTACCCAGCCCTTACCGGAATTGCGCATCCACGGCGGCACCTTCTCGTCGATCGACGCCGTGCAGATCACATGGGTGTCGCCGAACTTCACCAGGCAGGAGCCTTCGGCGTGGCGCGAGAACCCTGGTTCCAGCGAAACCGGGCGAAGCTGGTCGGGGGCGCGGCCGGAAGGGCGCATGAAGGGTCTCCTGACGGGGGTGAGGCCGCCGGGTGTAACGCCGGCCTTCATTGACCGCAATGCCTGCACTACCTACATTTTTTGCCATGGCGATCCACCGTATCGGTATTCAAGGAGGCGGCCTCGCCGAGACTCCGTCGGCGCAGCGGCAGGCGGCTTCGGTCACGGAGCTGAACGACCGGGCGCGCGAAGTGCTGCGCCACGTCGTCGAGAGCTATGTCGAGACCGGCGAGCCGGTCGGTTCGCGCGCGCTGACCCGCAAGCTGACCGAGACGCTCTCGCCCGCCACGATCCGCAACATCATGGCGGACCTGCAGGATGCCGGCTTGCTTTACGCGCCGCATACCTCGGCCGGCCGTCTGCCGACCGATGCGGGCCTCAAGCTGTTCGTGAACGGCCTGCTCGAAATCGGCAATATCTCCGAGGAGGAGCGCGAATCGATCGAAGCACGCTGCGCCACGGTCGGCCGCAGCGTCACCGAGGCGCTGGAACAGGCGACCACCATGCTGTCGGGCCTGTCGCGCTGCGCCGGGCTGGTGATGGCGCCCAAGTCCGAGCACCCGCTGAAGCATATCGAGTTCGTCAATCTCGGCCCCGGCCGGGCGCTGGTCGTCACGGTCACGCAGTCGGGCCATGTCGAGAATCGCGTGATCGACACGCCGATCGGCATGCCGCCGTCCGCGCTGACGGAAGCCAGCAACTACCTGAATGCACGGCTGAGCGGCCGCACGTTCGACGAAGCGCGCCGGCTGATCCTCGAAGACCTGAAGCTGAAGCGCGCCGAACTGAACGACCTGACGGCGCGCGTGATCGAATCGGGGCTGGCCACCTGGGCCGGCGAGCCGGGCGCCGGCGGTGCGCTGATCGTGCGCGGCCAGGCGCGGCTTCTCGAAGACATCACCGCGATCGAGGATCTGGAGCGGGTGCGCCTGCTGTTCGATGCGCTGGAACGCGGCGAGAGCTTCGTGCGCCTGCTCGAACTCGCCAACGGCGCATCGGGTGTGCAGATCTTCATCGGTGCCGACAATCCGCTGTTTGCCAACACCGGCTGCTCGATGGTGGTGGCGCCGTTCCGCGATTCGCAGGAGCGCATTCTCGGCGCCATCGGCGTCATCGGTCCGACGCGGCTCAACTACGCGCGCATCATCCCGCTGGTCGACTACACCGCCCGCGCCATCGGCCGCGTGGTGGGCTGACCTGGTGGGCTGGCTACCAGTCCTTCTCGTCGAAGTCCTCGAACTGCTTCATCTCGTCGTCGGCAGTAGACGCCGGGCGCGCTTCTTCGTCGGCAGGATGTGACAGCACGCGCAGCCGCGTGTCGCGATTGAGCAATGGCAGCAGTTCGAGAAGATCGTCGCGGGCGAAAGCAACGCAGCCCTGGGTCGGGCTGTAATCCTCGCGGGCAATGTGGAGGAAGATGGCGCTGCCCCATTCGCCTTCGGGTGGATCGTCGTTGTAGCCGACCACGACCACGACGTCGTAGAGCCCGTCCTCGCGCCACATCTTCTCGTGGCTCCACTCGTTGGGAATATGGACGAGGTGATTATAGGTGGGCGCACGCGGGTCGTCGCACCAGCCGTCATGCTCGTTGATCGGTCGCGCCGGCAGGCCGGTCTTGGGCAGGACCACCCGATCGTTGCGGAAATAGATTCGGCGCAGCGGAAATTCGCCGACGGGCGTGGCGGCATCGCCCTCGACCTTGTCCTCGCGTATGCCGCCTGCACCCAGCGTGCAACGCCACCGGCGCTCGCCCAGGCGGGCGCTCGCCAGCGAGGTTTCGGCCGAATCGGCCTGCACGATCAGGACATTTTCGTCGGTCATTGCCTGGTACTCCGGTGCCCTTCATAAAGGCACGCTCTTGAGGGAGGAAGCGATGGCTTATGTCGTGACGCCGCCGGCCACGGTCGGCGTGCCGGTCAACGGAACCGGCGATCTGTTCCCTGTGCGCCGCATCTTCTGCGTCGGCCGCAACTACGCTGCCCATGCGCGCGAGATGGGCCACGATCCCGACCGCGAGCCGCCCTTCTTCTTCACCAAGCCGGCCGATGCCATCGTCATCTGCGCCGACCCGAGGAACCCGACCAAGGTTGCCTATCCGCCGGCCACCAAGAACCTGCACCACGAGATGGAATTGGTGGTGGCGATGAAGTCTGGCGGCTCGGACATCCCCGTTGAGAAGGCGCTGGAGCATGTGTTCGGCTACGGCGTCGGCCTCGACATGACGCGCCGCGACCTGCAGAACCAAGCCAAGGACATGGGCCGCCCGTGGGACATGGGCAAGGGCTTCGACCAGTCTGCACCGATCGGCGAGATCTATCCGGCCGCCAAGATCGGGCATCCGTCCAAGGGCACCATCCAGCTCGACGTCAACGGCAAGACCCGCCAGAAGTCGGACCTCAACGCGCTGATCTGGAGCGTGCCGGAGACGATTTCCTACCTCTCGGGCCTCGTGGCGCTGGCCGCCGGCGACCTCATCTACACCGGCACGCCCGACGGCGTGGCCGCCGTCGTCAGGGGCGACACGCTCTCGGGCTTCGTCGACGGCTGCGGCACTGTCACCTGCACGCTCGTGTAGCGCATTCACATGCGCTGGCGGGCGGCAGCGCCTTCTGAGGCGCGAGAGCCCGCACCGAGCAGAAAAGGCAAGAATGCACCTCTGGAGTGGCGCACTCCCAGCCTCAGAGTTGCTGCGCCCTGAAGGTATCGCACTGGCGAGGATCGCCCGTGTCCAACCCCTTGCGGAACCAGCGGGCGCGTTGCGCGCTGGTGCCATGGGTGAAGCTGTCGGGAACGACGCGGCCCTGCGCCTGACGCTGTAGCGCGTCGTCGCCGATCGCCGACGCAGCGGCCAACGCCTGGTCCACGTCCTTGTCGTCGATCATCCTGCCGCCGCGCTGCTTGTCGGCGCGGTTGGCCCAAACGCCGGCAAAGCAGTCGGCCTGCAATTCCGTGCGTACGGAAAGCGCGTTGCCGTCGCGCCGGCTCATGCTCTGGCGCATCTGCTGTACCTTGTCGGAGATACCGAGCAGCTTCTGTACGTGATGGCCGATTTCGTGGGAAATTACATAGGCTTGCGGGAACTGGCCGGGCGCGCGGAAGCGGCGGGCCAGTTCGTCGAAGAAGCCGAGGTCGAGATAGACGCGCTGATCGGCCGGGCAATAGAAGGGACCCATCGCGGCCTGGCCGACGCCGCACTCGGTCCGCGTGGCGTCGCGGAACAGCACGAGCTTGGGCTCGCGATACTGTCTGCCCATCTCGCGGAAGATATCACCCCATACGTCTTCGGTGCTCTTGAGCACGCGCGAGACGAACTGCGATTCGGCATCTGTCGTGGGCGCCGAGGCTGACGGCCCGCTTTGCGACGGTGCCGAGCGCGGCGGCGGGGAAGGGGCCGGCGAATAGCTCGCGCCGCCGCCGGCAATGTCGTTCAGGATCGCGCCAGGATCGGCGCCCATGATCATGGCGATGACGACGAAGGCCACCAGGCCGAAGCCGCCCTTGAACAGGCCGCCGCCGCCGCCGCCCATCGGGATGGGAAAGCCGCCACCCATGCCGCCGCCCATGCCGCCGCCCATGCTGTCGTCGCTGCGGCGATCCTCGATGTTGCTGCTCTGGTCGCCATCCATCTGCATGGCCGGTCTCCCTCACCGAGATCGTAGCGTCGAGATCGTCTCCGGATCGTCTATAGTGCCGGGCAATGAGTCTCACCATTGCTACTTGGAACATTAATTCGGTCCGGCTGCGGATCGCCAACGTCGAACGTTACCTGAAGTTGCGCAAGCCCGATGTGCTTTGCCTGCAGGAAACCAAGTGTCCCGACGAGTTCTTTCCCCACGCGGCCTTCGAGCGGCTGGGCTACGTCCATCGCCTCGTGCAGGGCATGAAGGCCTATAACGGCGTGGCGATCCTCTCCAAGGTGCCGTTCTCCGGCACCAATATTCACCACCGCTGCGGCAAAGAGGATTGCCGGCACGTCGAAGCCGCTCTCGATATCGGCGGCGATCCGATCCTGCTCGACAATCTCTACATCCCGGCCGGCGGCGACATTCCCGATCCCGATCTCAACATCAAGTTCGCGCACAAGCTCGACTTCTATCGCGAGATGGCCGGTTGGTACGCCGATCGCAAGCCGCGGCCACGTGCACGCAAAGGCTTGCGCCGCATCACCGTCGGCGACCTCAACGTCGCCCCGCTGGAGCACGATGTGTGGAGCCACAAGCAGCTCCTGAAGATCGTCTCGCACACGCCGGTCGAGGTCGAACTGTTCGGCCGCCTGCAGGCTTCGCTCGACTGGATCGACGTGCCGCGCCAGTTCGTGCCGCCCGACAAGAAGCTCTATTCCTGGTGGAGCTATCGCAATAACGATTGGCGCGCCTCCAATCGCGGCCGACGCCTCGATCATATTCTCGCCAGCCCGGCGCTGGCGGGCGCGATTTCCAGTCATCATATCGATGTAGATTTGAGAGACTGGGAGCTTGCATCGGATCATGTCCCGGTGTCGGCCACCTTCGAGGTTTGAAACAGGATCTGAGGGAGATCACATGTCGATCGTCATTACTCTGATCATTGGCCTGATCGTCGGCCTGCTCGCGCGCTTCCTCACCCCGGGCCCCAATCCGCACGGCATCATCGTCACGATCGTGATCGGCATCGTCGGCGCGGTGATCGCGACCTACGGCGGCCAGGCGCTCAACCTCTACCAGCCCGGTGAGCCCGCCGGCTTCTTCGGCTCCGTGATCGGCGCGGTCGTACTGCTGGTGATCCTGCGCCTTATTCAGCGTTAACTGACCGGCAGCGCTAGCCGACCCGGTAGAGGAAATACCGGCCCTCCGGCACGCCGGGGGGATCGGGCTGGCGCTGCCAGCGTGCGACGTCGAGCGCCTGATTGGCGAGAACATAGCTTCCTTTGGCGGCCAGGGCGTCGAGCGCGGGGCCGAGCCATTTCCCCATAGCGACGTTGGCCTGATGATCGCCGGTGCCGAGGTCGGTATGGATCAGCGCCGCCGTCGCGCCGAGCGAGGCGGCGGCACGCGGGATCGATTCGCTCGCTTCGCCGAGAAACAGCCGGTTGTCGGGCGGGATGCAGTCGGGATGGGCCGCCACCTTGCGCTCGAACACGAAGATGTCCCGACCGGGAAAGAGATCGCGCAAATGGTCGTAGGTACGGCCGTTGCCCAGCCCGACTTCGAGGATCGGTCCGGGCAGGGCGTCGATGGCGGGCTTCAGAAAATTGAGGCAATCGCGCTGCGCCTTCATGCGCGCAATGAAACTGTCGAGACGACTCATGCGTGATGCTCAGGCCGCTGCCCTTGTCGCCGCACGCAGCTTCTCGTTGGTGTCTTCCAGACGATGCGCCAGCTCGCGCATGATCTCGACCGCCATCTGCGGGAACTCCGCGACCAGGCGGTAGAACATGTCCTTGGTGATTTTGAGCGTGCTGAGCGGTTCGCGCGCCTTGATGGTGGCGGTACGCGGCACATCGCACAGGATGGCGATCTCGCCGAAGAAGCTGTTGGGCTGCATCTCGGCGACCACGATCTGGCCCTTGTCGGTGTCGATCAGCACGTCGGCGACGCCGCCCAGGATGACGTACATCGTATCGCCGGGGTCGCCCTGGTGGCAGACCTCCTGGCCTGCGGCGAAATTCACGCGCTCGCTAGTGAAGGCCAGCAGCTTCAGCTTCGCCTGCTCGACCTTGGAAAAGATAGGAACGCCCTTCAACAGCTCGACTTCCTCGTTGAGGTTCATCGTGTCCTCCTCGATCCGCTACGCCGACGCCATCAGCTCAGCATAGAGCCCACCCTTTGCCGCCAGGTCCGCCGGTGCGCCCTGTACGGCAACCCGCCCGCCCTGCATGACGACGACCTGCTCGAACGGCTCGGCCTGGCTCGCCCGGTTGGCAATCCACAC
The DNA here is from genome assembly GCF_000312425.1 of Reyranella massiliensis 521. Taxonomy (GTDB): domain Bacteria; phylum Pseudomonadota; class Alphaproteobacteria; order Reyranellales; family Reyranellaceae; genus Reyranella; species Reyranella massiliensis. The sequence goes on from NZ_HE997181.1 coordinate 5,036,063, forward strand.
GACGCCGCGCCCTTCTTCGGCCGCCGCGGCCAGGATGTTGTCGCGAATGCGATCCTGCGTGCGGCCGTCGAACATGGCCACCGCTTCGTTCACCACCAGGAGCTGCGGCCGCTTGATCAGTGCACGGGCGATGCCGAGCTTCTGGCGCTGCGTTGCCGGCAGGCGCTTGCCTCCGACGCCGACATTGTACTCCAGGCCGACTTCGATCACCGAATCGCGCAGGCCGAGCTTGTCCAGCACTTCGGCGATGAGCGTGCCGATACGCTCGCCCGCCTGCGCCTGGCCGTAGACCAGGCGGCCGAACAGGATGTTGTCCTGCAGGGTGGCTGCGCTGTTGTAGCGGCCGAAATCATAGAACTCGACGGCGTCGTGCAGGCTCTCCGGCAGGCCGTCGGCGAAGCTGCGCCGGGCTTGCAGGATGCGCTCTTCCATCGCCGCGTCGATCAGGCCGAGGCGATGGCGTGCCTCGATGTACCGGAACGGCAGGGTCATCAGGCGCGTGCGGTCGGCCTCGGGCACGGCTTCGATGCCCTTGCCGCCCAACCGCTGCAACAACAGCCGCACATTGGGCAGCTCGTCGGCCGAGATGAAGCTGTACTGCTCGAACAACGGATTGTCCGGCGACAGGCCGGAGAAGAGTTCGACCATGGTCTCGGCGATCGACAGGCCCATGCGCTGCAGGTCGAGATCGAGGCCGGTGGCCTGCAGGACCGACCGGACGTAGGGGTCCGCCGCGATATTGTCGCCGTCGAACTGCTTGCCGACCGCCGTGCCGAACAGCAGGTTCTCCGCGACCGAGAGGTTGCGGATGTAGTGGTCCTTGTCGAACCGCTCGACGAGGCCGGCGTAGGTGCCGTCCTTCAATCTCTCGTGCAGCGCATGGCGCGCCTTCAAAATCTTCTCCGCGAGGTCGGGCCGCGCCGCGGCATCGACGGTGCCACGCAGGCCCAGCGAATAGACGTCTTCATCGAGCTCGACCTGCTTCAACACCTTGACGATGCACGGCAGCAGGTCCTCCGGGCCGGTGGCGCCGGCCAGCTCGTAGTCCACCCAATCGGCATTTGGATCGAGCGACGGATTGCCGGCGCGTTCCGATTCCTTCCAGAAGGTCTCGCGCAGGGCCTTGGCGGCCTCGTCGTAGGTGGCCGGCGCAATCGGCCGGAGCTTCAGGCCGAACAGCAGGTTCTCGCGGACCGTTAGTGGAAACAGGTAGGTGTCCTGGCCGATATAGGCCACGCGTGCACCGAGCACGTATTCGGGAAGCTGGAAGAAATCCTTGCCGTCGATCTTGATCGAGCCGCTGCTCGGCAGCGCCTGACGCGCCAGCACCTGGCCCAGCACGTCCTTGCCCGAGCTGGCGGCGCCGATAATGGCACAGCGCGCCGCCGTCGACAGGGTGAGCGATACGCTGTCGAGCTGCTTCACGCGCCCGTCTTCCGAAACCACGACGCCGGCCAGAGCGAGTTCCTTGCCGAGAGCCGGCGGCGGACCGTCGGGGATTGCCTGCAGCTCCGGCGGCATCATGCCCTCGGGCTGGAACTGGTCGATCACCTGCTCGTACTTGATCTGGACGTCCTGGCGCTGCTGGTCCCAGTCGATCAGCTCCTTGATCGGCGAGGGCAGGTCTTTGTAGGCGAGCAGAACGCCGACCACGGCGCCCACGTCCATGCGGCCGGTGATGGCGAAGTAGCCACCCACCAGGTAGATCGCGAACGGCGTGGCCTGGGAGAGGATGTTGTTCCAGAACTTGGCCAGGAACTTCTTCTGGTAGAGATCGAAGCGGATCTTGAAGATCCGGCCCAGGCGCTCCGTGATGTCGGCGCGCTCGTAGTTGGCGGCGCCGTGGATGTGGATTTCGGTGATGCCGTCGGCGGTCTCGGCGATCCGGCCGGCGAGCTGGCGGGCCGTGATCTGACGTTCCCTACCGAGCACCAGCACGGGCTTGCGGAGCCGCGGGATGATCATCATCTGCGCCGCCAGCAGCACGATCACGATGATTCCGAGGGCCCAGCTCTGCAGCATGATGAAGATGATGGCCGTCAACGCCTGGCCGCCCAGGAACATCGGCTGCACGAAGGCATCGCCGATGAAACCGCCGAGCGGCTCGACCTCGTCCTTGATCATGGTCGCGAGTTCGGCCTGTTTCACCTTCCGGAAGTGAGCCGGCGGAAAGCGCAGGATGCGGTCATAAAGCTCGTAGCGCAGGCGGCGCAGCATGCGCTCGCCCATGCGGCCCTTCTGGGTATTGATCGTCTTCTTGAAGAGGCCGTTGACGATGACGGCTCCAAGAAAGACGAAGCTCATCGCCACGAGGTATTGAAGCTGGTCGACCTGAAAGCCGTCGAAGAGGCGAATCACCTTGCCGGGCAGGAAGGCCGAGAGGTCGAACTCCCAGACCAGGAACGGGATGGTGTGCTGGTTCTTGAAGGCGTTGCCCTGGATGCCATTGTTGATGACATCCTTCGGGACAGTCAGCGACAGGAAGTAGAAGACCTGGGCCAATACGACGAGCGCCAGGATCACGACCTGCTCAGGTCGGCTGTAGCGCCAGATGTAAGCGAAGAGACTGCGTTCCATTGATTCCCGCACTACGGCGATCTCGTCTCCCGTATAGGCGATCAGGCCCTTGATTACATTCGGTTTTTTCGGGCAAGAAGTGGCCGGAAAGTTGGTGGGGGTGCGCGGCGACCCTGCCTTATGGCATAATTTGTCGAGACTTCACCGGTCGGGGCAGGAAGCGCTTCGGCAACGGGAGACGCACTGCATGTCGTTAAGCGGCCGGTCCAAGCGTGTGCTGCTGTACAGCCACGACTCCTTCGGTCTCGGCCATGTGAGCCGGTGCCGTACCATCGCCAATGCGATCGTCGAGGCCGACCACACGGTCTCCGTCCTGATCGTTTCGGGCTCGCCGATCATCGGTTCCTACGAATTCCGTTCGGGCATCGACTTCGTGCGTATTCCCGGCGTGGTGAAGCAGATCGACACCGGCGAGTACGATTCGGCCAATCTGCGGGTGAACGTCGAGCATACACTCGAGATGCGCACCCGCATTATCCGCGATACGGCCGACATCTATCGGCCGGACCTTTTCATCGTCGACAAGGAGCCGCTCGGCCTGCGTGGCGAGGTCGGCCCAGCGCTGCACTTGCTGAAACAGCGTGGCACCCCGCTGGTGTTGGGCCTGCGCGACGTCATGGACGACCCCGCCCAGCTCGCCAAGGAGTGGGAGCGCAAGAATGTCGTGCCGGCGCTGCGCGACCTCTACGACGAGATCTGGGTCTATGGCCTGCCGCAGATCAACAAGCCGCTGACCGGCATCGAGGTGCCGCCGTCGGTGCGCCACAAGATGATCTACACCGGCTACCTGCGCCGCGAGCTGCCGTTGCACACCGACGTGCCGCACGAGGGCGAGGACATCGACGGGCCGTTCATCCTGGTCACGCCGGGTGGCGGCGGCGATGGCGTCGAGCTGGTCGACTGGGTTCTGTCCGCTTACGAGACCGATTCGAACATCCCCTACGGGGCGGTGATCGTGTTCGGTCCGTTCATGTCGGCCGCGGCGCGCGAGGCCTTCAAGGAACGCGCGGCCAAGTTCCGCAACATCCGGACGCTCACCTTCACCAACAATCTCGGCGCGCTGATGCAGCGCGCAGCGGGTGTCGTCGCGATGGGCGGCTACAACACGTTCTGCGAAATCCTGTCCTTCGACAAGAAGGCCATTATCGTGCCGCGCACGCGGCCACGGCTGGAGCAGTTCATTCGCGCGCGCGCGGCGCGCAACGTCGGCCTGCTCGAAATGCTCGATGCCGATCGCGGCTGCGATCCGCAGCATATGGCAACCGCGCTGCGCCAGTTGCCGCAGCAGGGCCTGCCGAGCGAAGTCGTGGTGCCCGGCCTGCTCGACGGCCTCGGCAACGTCTGGCGCCTCGTCTCCAAGCAGCTCGCGAATCCGCATCGCGGCCCGGCCTCGCTCGACCCTCCCGAGGTGCCGGCCAGCCCGGTAGCGACGGACACGGCCTCGCTGCCGTCGCGCGCCAGGACCTGATAGCCGGTCTTTCATGTCTCAGAGTTCCGGTCAGAAAACAGGGACCGCGCGCGTCGCGGTCGTCCTCAAGGGGTGGCCGCGCCTGTCGGAAACCTTCATCGCTCAGGAGCTGGCGGGTCTGGAGGCGCGCGGCGTGGCGCTCGAACTCTGGTCGATGCGCCATCCGACCGACAAGGAACGCCATCCGGTGCACGACAGGGTCCGGGGTCGCGTCGTCTATCTGCCGGAATACCTCAAGGACGATCCGCGCCGTGTCTTCGCCGGCTGGCTGAAGGCGCGCCGGTTTCCCGGCTACGGCGCGGCTAGGCGGAAATTCCTCGCCGATCTGCGGCGCGACTTCACGCCGAACCGGGTGCGCCGCTGGGGGCAGGCCTTGGTGCTGGCGGCCGAGCTGCCGCCCTCGATCGAAAGGCTCTACGCGCATTTCCTGCACACGCCTGCGTCGGTGACCCGCTATGCCGCCACCATGCGCGGTTTGCCGTGGAGCGTGTCGGCCCACGCCAAGGACATCTGGACCAGCGAATCCTGGGACGTGAGCGAGAAGCTGGAGGATTGCGCCTGGCTGGTGACCTGCACGAATCTCGGCCTGCAGCGCCTGAAGGAGTTGGCGCCGCATCCGGAGCGGCTGCGTCTCGTCTATCACGGGCTCGACTTTGCGCATCTGCCGCCGCCGCCTCTGGCGCGCCCGCGCCGCGACGGCACGGATCCGCAGGATCCCGTCACTGTGCTGTCGGTCGGCCGCAAGGTCGAGAAGAAGGGCTACGGCGATCTCCTCGATGCGCTCGCCCGCCTGCCGCGCTCCCTGCATTGGCGGTTCGAGCATATCGGGGCCGGCGGCCTCTCCGATGCGTTGAAGGCGGAGGCAGCTGTACTTGGCATTGCGGAGCGCTGCATCTGGCGCGGTGCCCAGCCGCAAAAGGAGGTCTTCGCAGCGCTCGCGCGCGCCGATCTCTTCGTGCTGGCCGCCAAGAAGGCGGCCGATGGCGACCAGGACGGTCTGCCCAACGTATTGATGGAAGCGGCCTACCAGGGCCTGCCGCTGGTTTCGACCTCGGCGGCGGCGATCGGCGAGTTCATCGAAGATGGCGAGAACGGCTTGCTCGTTCCGCCGGGCGCTCCCGACGCGCTGAGTGCAGCGTTGGCTCGCATGATCGGCGATCCCGATCTGCGCCAGCGCCTCGCCGAGTCCGCGGGCGAGATCGTACGCACACGTTTTTCTTTCGAGGCCGGTGTCGACTGGATCGCCTCGTCGCTCGGTGAGCCGCGTTCGTCACAGCAATCCGCTGCCGCACGCGCTGCGGCGTAGCGCCATGCGCGTGCTCCTGCACACGCCGTTGAAGCCCCCCGACAGTCCCGTGCCGTCGGGCGATCGCGAAATGGCGCGCGGCCTGTCGCGCCTGCTGCGACGTCTCGGTCATGAAGTCCTGATGCCGGCCGCGAGCCGGGTCGCGCCGGGCGTGCCGGCCGCCGACGCCCATATCGACTTGGAGCGGCGCGCGCGGGCCCAGGCGGCGCGGCTGATCGCGCACTGGAAGGCGCTGCCGGCCCATCATCCGCAACGCTTCGATCTCTGGTTCACTTACCATTGCTACTACCGCAAGCCCGACTGGCTGGGGCCTGCGGTCACCGATGCGCTGGGCATTCCCTATGTGATCGCCGAAGCCAGCCACGCGCCGCGCCGCGCCCAGGGGCCGACCCGGCTCGGCCATCGCGCCGTCGAGCGGGCACTGGCCGCTGCCGATCTCGTGCTGACCCTGAATCCGCGCGATGTGCCCGGCGTGAAGACCCGGCTACGGCCCGGCGCGCGTCAGGTCTGGCTGCCGCCGTTCATCGATACCGCACCGTTCCGTTGCTCGTCGCGCCGCGACCCGAATCTTCCGCCGCTGCTCCTGAGCGTCGGCATGATGCGCACGCGCGACAAGGCGGACTCCTACCGCGTGCTGGCGCGCGCCCTCGGCAAGTTGAAGGACCGTTCCTGGCGGGCGCTGCTGGTGGGCGATGGGCCGGCGCGGCCCGAAATCGAATCGCTGATGGCGCCGCTGGGCGACCGCGTCGTGTTCGCTGGCGCACGATCGCATGCGGAACTGCCGGCGATCTATCGGTCGGCGGACCTTTACCTTTGGCCGGCGATCAACGAAGCCTATGGCATGGCTTTCCTCGAAGCGCAGGCGTCGGGCCTTCCCGTGGTTGCTGGCCGGACCGGCGGCGTACCGGCTGTTGTGGCCGACGGCGTCACCGGCCTGTTGACGCCGATCGGCGACGCCGATGCCTTTGCCGCTGCCGTGGCGCATCTGCTCGACGCGCCGCAGGAGCGTGCGCGTCTCGCCGCCGCTGCTGCGGCCCGTGTGGCGGCCCATCACGACGAGCGTGCTGCGGCGCGTGCCCTGGCGATGGCGCTCCGGACCTTGCGATGACGGGTATTCCTTTCGCCATCCTGCGGCATGGGCCGACCGACTGGAACGCGACGGGCCGCCTGCAGGGCCTGACCGATACCGATCTCAGCCCCGATGGTGAGGCGTTGGTGCGGCGCTGGCGATTGCCGCCGCCGGCCGATGGCTGGAAACGGGTGTGCAGCCCGCTGCGGCGTGCCCGCCGCACGGCGGAGCTGCTGCGGCCGGCGATGCCGGCCGGCACCGATTCGGCCCTGCGCGAGATGAGCTTCGGCGTCTGGGAGGGCCGGACGCTGGCCGACCTGCGGGCCGACGGCGGCGAGAGCTTTGCTGCTGCGGAAGCCGCCGGCCTCGATTTTCAGCCGCCGGGTGGCGAGTCGCCGCGCGCGACCATGGTTCGCCTTGCCGGCTGGGCCTCGTCGTTGCGCGAGCCCGTCGTTGCCGTATCGCACAAGGCGGCGATCCGGGCGCTGCTGGCGCTGGCCACCGGCTGGGACATGCTGGGACGTCCACCCCACAAGCTCGATTGGCGTTCGGTGCATTTCTTCGTGGTGTCGGGCGACGGCAGAGTCGCGATCGACCGTCTCAATGTGCCGTTCGAGAGCGCGCCATGACGGAGCGTGTCTTCCTTTACGTGCAGCATCTGCTGGGCATCGGCCATCTGCGCCGGGCGGCCACTCTGGCGCGGGCGCTGGTGTCGGGCGGTTTCGACGTGCTGCTGGTTTCGGGCGGCGCGCCGGTCGCGGGAATCGATCTCGGGGGCGCACGTTTCCATCAACTACCGCCGTTGCGTGCGGCCGACGCGCGGCTGAAGGAGCTGGCGCAGCTCGACGGCACGCCGATCGACGAGGCTTTCCGTGCAGCGCGCACGCGCCAATTGCTTGAGCTGTTCGATGCGGAACAGCCCGACATACTGTTGACGGAACAGTTTCCCTTCGGCCGCACGCAGCTTCGCTTCGAGCTGCTGCCGCTGCTCGAAGCGGCGCAGAACCGCGCCTCCGCCCCGTGGATCGTTTCTTCGGTACGCGACGTGCTGCGGCGCTCGGCCTCGCCGGCCCGGGTCGACGAGATGGTCGTGACCTTCGAGGCTTTCGACGCGGTGCTGATCCATGCCGATCCGGCGCTGGTGCGCCTCGACGAGAGCTTTCCGGCCTGGCCCGACATCCAGGATCGCGCGCTCTACACCGGCTACGTCGCCGAGGTCGATCCGGCGCGCGCCCTGCAAGGGTCGGTTGGCGCGGGCGAGGTGATCGTCTCGGCCGGTGGCGGCGCGGTCGGCATGCCGCTGTTGCAGGCCGCCATCGCGGCGCGCCCGATGACCGGGCTGGCCGACCGCAGGTGGCGCCTGTTGCTGGGGCCAAACGTGTCTGGGGCGGAGGAGGAGACGCTGCGCGCTGCAGCCAGCGAGGGCATCGTCGTCGAGCCCGCGCGGGCCGACTTTCCGAGCCTGCTGCGCAATGCGGCGCTCTCGATCTCGCAGGCCGGCTACAACACTGTGGTCGAGACGCTCTGCCTTGCCGACCGGGCTGTCCTGGTGCCGTTCGGCACGGCGCGCGAGACGGAGCAGGCCGACCGCGCGCGCGTACTGGTCGAACGCGGCATGGTGGCGTCGGTGCCGCCGGATACGCTCTCGCCACAGAGCCTGGCGGCGGCCGTTGCGCGTGCCTGGGCCGGCCCGTCGATCCGCAGCTTTCCGGCCGTCGATGCAAATGGCGGCCCGGCGACGGTCGCCGCCTTGAAGCAGATGCTGTCGCCATGACCTCCTGGCAGGCTCTGGCCGACGAGGCGGCGCGCTGGCGCGATGCGGGGCGCACGGCCGACCTCTGGTGGCGCGACGACGACGCGGCGGATGTCGATCCTGCCTTGGATCGTCTGCTGGCCATCCAGCGCGACACGGCCGCCCCGCTCGCCCTGGCCGTCGTGCCGGCGCGTGCCACGGCGGCACTGGCGCAACGGCTGGCCGGTGAGCCGGGCATCGATGTGCTGCAGCACGGCTATGCCCACCTGAATCATGCCGCGCCGCCCGACAAGAAGATCGAACTCGGGCTGCAGCGACCCGCGATGATCGTGCTGGGCGAACTCGGCACCGGCTGGATGGCCCTGGAGCGGCTGTTCGCGGCGCAGGCCCTGCCGGTCATGGTCCCGCCATGGAACCGCATCGCCGACATCCTGGTGCCGACCCTGCCGGAGATCGGCTATCGCGGTCTGTCGACCTTCGGCCCCCGCAAGCGCGCCCAGCCGGTGCGCGGGTTTCTTCAGGTTAACACCCATATCGACCTGATCGACTGGAAGGCCGGCGGCGGCTTCGTCGGCGAGGATGCCGCTCTCGCTATCCTGGTCGAAGCGCTTGGGCGCTCGCGCCGCGGCGATGGCGAGCCGATAGGTCTGCTCAGTCATCATCTTGCGATGGACGGCCGGGCTTGGGATTTCCTAAGGTCGGTTTTGGAAGCAACAAAAACGACGCAAGGGCTGTGTGTTCGCGCGGCGCGCGAGCTTTTCGCGTCGTGAGCGTTCAATCAGGGGAGGAGCGCGGGTGAGTTCTGCCGATCTGCGCTATCCGCGCCCGACAATCATGGCGGACTATGCGCGCGCCGGCATCGGCGTGCTGCTGTGCGGTGCGCCGCTTCTGCTGCTCGAAGTCAACTATTGGCTGGCCGCGATCCTGGGCGCCGGTTTCGCGCTCTTCGCATTGTTTCTCCTGCGCACGGCGCTTCGACATCGCACCCGCTATGTGTTGGGGCCCGACACGCTCTGTGCCGATGGCCCTGCCGGCACGCTGGTCGAATGGAGCCGTCTCGACCGGATGAAGCTCAGTTATTTCTCGACCAAACGCGATCGGTCGGACGGCTGGATGCAGCTCGCCATCGGCTCGACGAACGGGCGGCTGATAAAGGTCGATTCCTCCCTCGACGGCTTTCACGATATTGTCGAGCGGGCGGCACGTGCAGCCGAGGCGACGGGGGTGACGTTGAGTGACGCGACACGCGCGAATTTGCGGGCGATGGGGATCGTGGTGGCGGGTCAGGAAGAATCGGTATGAAAGATCTGCTGCGCGTCGAGGACCTGACCGTCGAATTCGGCGTCCACGAAGGCATCTTGCGGGCGGTCGACAAGGTTTCCTTCGCCATCCCGCCTGGCGGTACCGTGGCGCTGGTCGGTGAATCCGGTTCCGGCAAGTCGGTCTGCAGCCAGGCGATCATGGGCCTGCTGCCGCGTACCGCGAGGATTCCATCCGGTTCGATCCTGTTCCAGGATCCGCGCGTAAAGGAAGGTATCGTCGACATCGCCAAGCTCGACCGCGCCGGCCCGGCCATGCGGCGCATCCGCGGCGGACAGATCTCGATCATCTTCCAGGAGCCGATGACCTCGTTGTCGGCGCTGCATACGGTGGGCGACCAGATCGGCGAGGCCGTCGAACTGCACGGTGTGCCGATTGGCAGCCAGAATGGCGCCGACGCGAACGGCCGCAAGCTCAGCCGTTCCGAGGTCGACGAACTGACGCTCGCCATGTTGCGTATGGTCGGCTTCCCCGATCCCAAGCGCGCGCTCAGGACCTATCCTTTCGAACTGTCGGGCGGCCTGCGCCAGCGCGCGATGATCGCCATGGCGCTGGTCTGCCGGCCGGCGCTGCTGATCGCCGACGAACCCACGACGGCGCTCGACGTCACCATCCAGGCCCAGATCCTGCAGCTCATCAAGGACCTGCAGAAGGAACTCGGCATGGCGCTGCTGATGATCACCCACGATCTCGGGGTGGTCGCCAACGTCGCCGACGATGTCGTCGTCATGTATCGCGGCAAGGTCGTCGAATCGGGCGACCTGCACGACATCTTCCGCGATCCGCAGCATCCCTATCTCAAAGCCCTGCTGCATGCCGTGCCGCGCTTCGACATGGCGCCGGGCGAGCGGCTGGTGCCGATCCGCGAGATCAAGGGCACGACCGGCCATCTCCTGAAGGAGAAGCCCGCCCAGGCGCCGACCGCGACCTTCAATCCCGAGGCGCCTGTTCTCAAGGTGCGGCACGTCTCCAAGACCTTCCGCATCCGCAAGGCCGATACCTTTCTCGAATCGATGATGGGCGGCGGCACCACGCGCACGGTCCATGCCGTCAACGATGTCAGCTTCGACGTCAAACGCGGCGAATGTCTGGGGCTGGTGGGCGAATCGGGCTGCGGCAAGACCACGCTCAGCAAGATGCTGATGCGCGGCATCTCGGCAGATTCGACGCCAGACGGAAGGGGCGAGGTCGGCCGCGTCGTGTTCGACGATTGGGGCCGCAAGACCGACGTGCTGAAGCTCGAGGGCGAGGAGCTGAACCGCTTCCGCACCAAGCTGCAGTTCATCTTCCAGGATCCGTTCGGCTCGCTGAACCCGCGTATGACCGTCTACGACATCCTGGTCGAGCCGCTGGTCATCCACGGCATCGGCGACGATGCCTATCGTCGCGAGATGGTGTCCGAACTGATGGAGATGGTGGGGCTCGATCGCCGGCATCTCAGCCGCTATCCGCATTCCTTCTCCGGCGGCCAGCGCCAGCGCATCGGCATTGCCCGTGCACTGGCGCTCAGGCCCGACATGGTGATCTGCGACGAGCCGGTGTCGGCGCTCGACGTCTCGATCCAGGCCCAGATTCTCAATCTCCTCAAGGACCTGCAGAAGCAGCTCGGCCTCACTTATCTTTTCATCAGCCACAACCTCGCCGTCGTCGACTATATCGCCGACCGGATCGCGGTGATGTGCGCCGGCCGCCTGGTCGAACTGGCGCCGGCCGGCGAGCTGTTCCGCAATCCCATGCATCCCTACACCAAGGCCCTACTTACGGCAGTGCCGATGCCCGATCCCGACGCGCGCCTCGATCTCGGCGCCCTGATGGAAGGCAAGGCCTCCGATCCCACCGTCTGGCCGGCGCCATTCCGCGACGACGGCAAGGCGCCCCTCTTCTGGACCGAGGCCGAGCCCGGCCATTATGTCCGCATGGCGCGCGGAGGAGCCTGAGCATGTTGCGCTTCATCGTCCGCCGCGTGCTGCTGATGATCCCGACCCTGTTCGTGATCAGCGCGCTCGTCTACTTCATCATCGACCTGCCGCCGGGCGACTGCGTTTCCTCGCAGATCGACGAGTTGCTGGCGCGCGGCGACGCCGATGCGCATCAGCGCGCCGACGAGCTGCGCGAGCTTTACGGCCTCAATATGCCACTCTGGCAGCGCTATCTGAGCTGGGTCAGCGGCATCTTCCGCTGGGATTTCGGCCTGTCCTGCCAGGATACCGTGCCGGTGGCCGACCTGATCGGCGAGCGGCTGACGCTCACCATCATCATGGAAACCAGCACGATCGCCTTCATCTGGATCGTGTCCTTCCTGATCGGCACCTATGCCGCCACGCACCAGTACAAGCTCGGCGACTATGTCGCCTCCTTCATCGGCTTCATCGGGCTCGCCATCCCGAACTTCCTGCTGGCGCTGGTGCTGCTCTACGTCGGCAAGGTCTATTTCGGACTGTCGATCGGCGGCCTGATGGATCCCGAGTACATCGACAAGCCGCTGAGCTGGGGCAAGGTCGTGTCGGTCATGCAGCATCTGATCATTCCGGTGATCGTGATCGGCATGTCGGGGACCGCCGGCATGATCCGCCGCCTGCGCGCCAATCTGCTCGACGAACTGCAGAAGCAATATGTCGTCACCGGCCGCGCCAAGGGCCTGCCTCCCATGAAGCTCCTGGTGAAATACCCGCTGCGCCATTCGCTGAACCCGTTCGTGGCCGACATCGGCGGCCTGTTGCCCGACGTCATTTCGGGGTCGGTCATCGTCTCGGTCGTGCTGTCGCTTCCCACGACCGGCCCGATGCTGCTGGGCGCGCTCAAGACCCAGGACGTCAACCTCGCGGCCACCTTCCTGCTGTTCGTGGCGGCTCTCACCGTGATCGGCATGCTGATTTCGGACCTGGCGCTGGCCGCTCTCGACCCGCGTATCCGCTTCGGCGCGACTTCGGAGAAGTGAGCCGGACATGACCGATATCACCCCCAATTCCAACCCGCCGCGCCGCACGCCGCACTTCGTCAGCCAGGAGCCGTGGGATCCCTACGTCTCCGAGCGCCTGACCAAGGAGCAGGAACGCTACTACATGGCGGGCCAGTGGAAGCTGATGTGGTGGCGCTTCCGCCGCCACCGGCCGGCCGTCGTCTCCGCGATTTTCCTGGCGCTGATGTACTTTTCCACGCTCATCAGCGAGTGGATCGCGCCCTACGACCTGCACACGCGCAATTCGCGCTACATCTTCGCAGCCCCCCAATCCGTGCATCTCTTCCACGAGGGCAGGTTCATGGGGCCGTTCGTCTACGGCCTGAAGATGGAACGCGATCCGGCGACCCTGCAGCGGGTCTATTCGCCCGATACGACCAAGCCGCAGCAGCTGCGCTTCTTCTGTCTCGGCGAGCGCTACGAATTCTGGGGCCTGATCGAAGGCCGCTTCCACCTCGTCTGTCCGCCGGAGGACGGGACGTTCTTCTGGCTGGGGACCGACCGGCTGGGGCGCGACATGTTCAGTCGCATCGTCTACGCGGCGCGAATCTCCCTCACCATCGGCATCATCGGCATTTCGCTCTCCTTTGCTCTTGCGCTCATACTGGGAGGGCTCGCCGGTTACTATGGCGGTTGGGTCGACAGCGTCGTGCAGCGCATCACCGAGATCATCAAGAGCTTCCCGCATCTGCCGCTGTGGCTGGCGCTGTCGGCGGCATTGCCCGTCACCTGGTCGCCGCTGCTGATCTATTTTGGCATCACGCTGATCCTGGCGCTGCTCGACTGGCCGGGCCTCGGCCGCGCGGTACGCTCCAAGCTCCTGTCCCTGCGCGAGGAGGACTATGCGGCGGCCGCCCAGATGATGGGCGCCAAGCCGGCCCGCATCATCGGCCGTCATCTGCTGCCGGGCTTCATGAGCCATCTCATCGCTTCGGCCACGCTGTCGATCCCCTCGATGATCCTGGCGGAAACGGCGCTCTCCTTCCTGGGCCTCGGCCTGCGACCGCCCATCACGTCGTGGGGCGTGCTGTTGAACGAGGCGACCGACATCAACGTCGTTGCGGTAAACTGGTGGCTGATGCTGCCGGTGGTGCCGGTGATTCTGGTGATCCTGGCCTATCAGTTCATGGGCGACGGCATGAGGGACGCTGCGGATCCTTACGCCTGAGTGCGGTGCACGCAGGCGTGGCGGACGGCTGGGGGCCGCAATCGGTCCCGGAGGGCCCGCACTGCCGAATGGATGCAGGTTGGGGCGAGCCGAATCCTCAATGCCTTGAGATTCCTGTCTTTTTCCCTACATTTCCCATCGCAGCGAGTGTGATTAAAAAATCACAGTCTTGCCCCATTTGGGTCTAGCGACCGCCATGGGGGGGTTCCATCTTCCTCTTGTATCTCCCCCGAACGTGGTCCCCCCAAAGCCACGTTCTAGCCTCTTCGGAGGCGCTTAGGCCGTCATCTCACTCTCCCCCGAGATGACGGCCTTTTTCTTTTCCCCGTGCTACCACGGCGCGTCATGGCGCCTCCCTCCCTCGAAATCGATGGTCTGGCCTGCCGGCGCGGCGGCAGGCGCGTGTTCGATCGCCTGTCCTTCGGACTGGGCGAAGGCGAACTACTGGCGCTGACCGGTCGCAACGGCAGCGGCAAGACCACTCTGCTGCGGGCCCTGGCGGGCCTGGTCCGGCCCGATGCCGGCACGGTGCGATGGTGTGGCGCCGATGTGGCCGACGATCCCGAGGCCTGGCGCGGCAGGCTCGCATGGCTCGGCCACCTCGACGGACTGAAGGGCGATCTGTCGGTGGCCGAGAACCTGCTCGTCGCCGAGCGGTTGCGCGGCGGCTCGGCGGACAATCTCGATGGGGCCCTGCTTGCCTTCGATCTCGGCGCACTCGCAGGCCGGGCGGTGCGGACGTTGTCGGCCGGCCAGCGCCGCCGTACGGCGCTGGCGCGGATCGTCCTGTCCGCGGCCCCGCTCTGGCTGCTCGACGAGCCGCTGAACGCGCTGGACGTGCCGGCGCAGCAGGCTTTTCGCGCCGCTCTGCAAAGACATCTCGCCGCCGGCGGGCTTGCCATTGCCGCTACCCATGCGGAGCTGGGTGTGAACGGCGCCCGAACCTTGGAGCTGGGGCGCGCATGAACGGTTTCACGGCCTTGCTGGCGCGAGACTTGCGCCTCGTCTGGCGGCGTCCCGGCGATGTCGGCGTCGTGCTGGCCTTCTTCGTCGTGGCGGTCGTGCTCTTTCCTCTGGGCATCGGACCGGAGACCAACACCCTGCAGCGCATTGCGGCAGGCGTGCTCTGGTGCGCGGCGCTGTTCGCGGCGCTGCTGTCGCTCGAACGGCTGTTCGCGGCCGACTATGAGGACGGCACGCTCGATCTCCTGCTGCTGGCGCCGTGGCCGCTCGAGCTGGCGGCGCTCGCGAAATGCACCTCTCACTGGATCGTGACCGGCCTGCCCCTCAGCCTCCTGGCGCCAGTGCTGGGCGTCGCCTTCGGGCTCGATGGCGACAGTCTGCTGGCCCTGTTTGGAACCCTGCTGATCGGCACGCCGACCCTGTCGTTGATTGGCGGGCTGGCGGCGGCCCTGACGCTCGGGGCGCGCAAATCCGGCGCTCTATTGGCCCTCCTGGCGTTGCCGCTCTGCGTGCCAACCCTGATTTTCGGCGCCGGCGCCGTCGAAACCCTGGCGGCGGGCGAGGGACTTTGGACCCATCTTGCGATCCTGGGGGCGCTGGCGCTGGTCGCGCTGGCGACGACCCCGTGGGCGATTGCCGCGGCCTTGCGGCAAGCCGGGGAATAGACAAAAGACCAGCCAAGCCAGAAACAAGGGCGGGACAAAGCCATGGCCGACCTGCATTTCCTCGCCAACCCCGCGCGCTTCCGCCGCTTCAGCCAGCGCGTGCTGCCGGGCCTCGGCTTCGCCACGGTGCTGATGCTGGCCTTTGGCCTCTACATGGCGTTCTTCGTGGCCCCGGTGGACTACCAGCAGGGCCAGACCGTGCGCATCATGTTCCTGCACGTGCCCTCCGCCTGGCTGTCGATGGGAGGCTATGCGCTGCTGGCCGGCCTCGGCGCTTCGCTGCTGGTGTGGCGTCATCCGCTCGCCGCCCTGATGGCGCGGGCGGCCGCACCCGTGGGGGCGAGCTTTGCGGCCGTGTGCCTGCTCACCGGCTCCCTGTGGGGACGGCCGATGTGGGGCACTTACTGGGTGTGGGATGCGCGGCTGACGTCGATGCTCCTGCTCTTCTTCCTCTATCTCGGCCATATCGCCTTGAGCCGCGCCTACGACGAGCCGGAGCGCGGCGATCGTTCCGCCGCCATCCTGGCGCTGGTCGGCGTCATCAACCTGCCGATCATCAAGTTCTCCGTCGATTGGTGGAACACCCTGCACCAGCCGGCGTCGGTGACGCGTCTCGATGCGCCCGCGATCCACAATTCGATCCTGATTCCGCTCATCTGGATGGCGGTGTCGCTGCTCTTTCTGTTCATCTTCCTGGTGCTGGTGCGGACAGAGACGGAGATCGACCGGCGCCGCCTTGAGAATGCCGCCGTGCAGGAAGAGGAAGCAGCGGCATGAGCAACCACGCGGCCTTCATCCTCGCCTCCTATCTGGCGGCTTTCGCTATTCTGGGCGGGCTGGTCATCGCCTCGTTGAGCGCGCGAAGCAAAGTGCGTCGTGAGTTGGCGGCGCGCGGATTGGACAGAAAGCGATGACACCCAAACGCCGCCGCCTCTGGTTGTTGATCGGGTCGCTCGGGACGCTGGGCGTCGCGGCCGCTCTCGTGCTGTCGGCGCTGAACGACAATCTCGTCTTCTTCTATTCGCCGACGCAGGTTGCCGAGAAGAGCCTCGGGCCGGACCGTCGCTTCCGTCTGGGTGGCCTGGTCGAAGCGGGCAGCGTCCAGAAGGACGGCCAGGTCGTGCGTTTCACGGTCACCGACACGAACAAGACGATCGCCGTCGTCTATCGCGGCATCCTTCCCGATCTGTTTCGCGAGGGGCAGGGCGTGATTGCCGAAGGCGCCCTCGGCAGCGACGGCGTCTTCACCGCGCGCGAGGTCCTGGCCAAGCACGACGAGAACTACATGCCTCCCGAAGTCGCGAAGGCGATCAAGGAAGCGGGACAGTGGAAGGAACGTAAATGATGCTCCGCATCATTTACGTTGGTGCCTCGTGGTAGCGGAGCTCGGCCACTTCGCGCTGATCCTGGCGCTGGCCGTGGCATTGGTTCAGGGAACCGTGCCGCTGATCGGCGCGTCGCGGAACGACGACCGGCTGATGGCGCTGGGTCGGACGGCGGCGCTGACACAGGCGTTCCTGGTCGTCCTGGCATTCGGCGCGCTGACGCAGGCCTATGTGACGTCCGACTTCTCCGTGGCCAACGTCGTCGCCAATTCGCACTCCGCCAAGCCGCTGCTCTACAAGATCTCCGGCGTGTGGGGGAACCACGAGGGCTCGATGCTCCTGTGGGCGCTGATCCTCGCGCTGTTCGGTGCGGCGGTCGCGGTCTTCGGCGCAGGCCTGCCCGACACCCTGCGCAGCCGCGTGCTGGCCATCCAGGCGTTGATCGGAGTCGGCTTCCTCGCGTTCCTGCTGTTCACCTCGAACCCCTTCGAGCGCGTCTTTCCCGCGCCGGCCGACGGCAATGGCCTCAATCCGCTGCTGCAGGACCCCGGTCTCGCTTTCCATCCGCCGCTGCTCTACCTGGGCTATGTCGGCTTCTCCGTTACCTATGCCTTCGCCGTCGCCGCGCTCCTCGAGGGCCGTGTCGATGCGGCCTGGGCGCGCTGGGTGCGGCCGTGGACGCTTGCGGCCTGGTGCTTCCTGACCCTCGGCATCGCGCTGGGAAGCTGGTGGGCCTATTACATCCTCGGCTGGGGCGGCTTCTGGTTCTGGGATCCGGTCGAGAATGCGTCGCTGATGCCCTGGCTTGCCGGTACGGCGTTGCTGCACTCCGCCATCGTCGTGGAGAAGCGCGATGCGCTGAAGAGCTGGACGGTGCTGCTGGCGATCCTCGCCTTCTCGCTGTCGCTGCTGGGCACCTTCCTGGTGCGTTCCGGCGTGCTGACGTCGGTGCATGCCTTCGCACAGGACCCGGCGCGCGGCCTCTACATCCTCGGCTTCCTGCTGACGGTGACGGGCGGCGGTCTCGCGCTCTACGCCTGGCGCGCGCCTCAGCTTCAGGGCGGCGGCCTGTTCCAGCCGATCAGTCGCGAAGGCGGGCTGATCCTGAACAACCTGCTGCTCTGCACCCTGACGGTCACCGTGCTGCTGGGGACGCTCTATCCGCTGTTCCTCGACCTGTTGACCGGAGACAAGGTCTCGGTCGGTCCGCCCTTCTTCAACGCCACCTTCGTACCGATCTGCGCGCCGTTGTTCGCGGCCCTCTGTGTCGGCCCGTTCCTGGGCTGGAAGCGCGCCGAACTCTGGCCGGCCTTGATGAGGCTCCGCGTGGCCTTTGTCGTGGCTCTGGCGGCCGCGTTGATCGCCATGACGATGATCGACAGCCGCAGCACGCTCGCCGCACTGGCCTTCGGCTTCGGCGTCTGGCTGATCGTCGGCAGCCTGTGGGCGCTGGCGGATCGCCTCAAGCAGGGCACCTTGCGCACCACGCCGCGGGCGACGCTCGGCATGGTCATCGCGCACGCTTCGCTGGGCATCGTGGTGCTGGGGTCGGTCGCGACGTCCGCCTGGCACACCGAGGTGATGCAGACCATGAAGCCTGGCGACCGCCTTTCCTTTGCAGGCTATGCCGTCCAGCTCGACAGGATCGACCAGGTGCAGGGCCCCAACTACGTCGCCGAGCGGGCCACGCTCAACGTCACCGTCGGCGGCAAGCCCTACACCGTGCTCCAACCAGAGCGCCGGCTGTTTACGGTGCAGCGCCGCCAGGTCGCCGAGACGGCCATCCAGACCAACTTCCTGCGCGACTTCTATGCGACCCTGGGTGAGGGCGATCCCAGCCAGGGCTGGGTGATCCGCCTCTATCTCAACCCGCTCGCGCCGTGGATCTGGCTGGGCGCGGCCTTCATGGCGTTCGGCGGCTTCGTTTCGTTGTCGGATCGGCGACTGAGGATCGGCGCGCCGCGCAGCAGCAAGACACGCCGCCCGGCCGCGCAGCCCGCCGAATAGCGATGCGCCGCGCAATCTTTATCCTGCCGTTGCTGACTTTGGCCCTGATGGCCGGGTTCTTCGCCTGGTCGCTGACCTCGGGCCGCGATCCTGCGTCGATCGGTTCGGTGATGGTGGGCCGGCCGGCACCCAAGCTCGACCTTGTTGCTTTGCGCGAAGGCGAGCCGGCGCTGACGGATGCGCTGCTGAAGTCCGGCAAGCCCGTGCTGGTCAATTTCTTTGCGAGCTGGTGCACGCCCTGCCTCGCCGAGCATCCGCTGTTCACGCGGCTTGCCGAGCGCGACGGCGCGACCATCATCGGCATTGCCTGGAAGAACAAGCGTGACGATGCGCTGAAGTGGCTGAAGCGCCTGGGCGATCCGTTCAAGTATGCCGGCCTCGATCTCGAAGGCCGCACCGGCCTCGACTGGGGTCTTTCCGGCGTGCCCGAGACCTACCTCGTCGATGGCCAGGGCATCGTGCGGCTGCATTTCCGTGGCCCGATCACCGAACGCGATCTCAACGAGCGCATCCTGCCGGCATTGAAGGGCGCGAAATGAAAGCCGTCCTCGCCCTTCTGCTGCTGGTGTTCGCTTTCCCGGCCTTCGCGGTCGATCCCTCGGAGGTCCTGCCCGATCCTGCGCTGGAAACCCGCGCGCGCGAGATCGGCCGGGCCTTGCGCTGCGTCGTCTGCCAGAACCAGTCGATCGACGACTCGAATGCCGAGGTCGCGCGCGACATGCGCCGCGCTGTGCGCGAGCGGCTGGTCGCCGGCGACAACGATGCCGCCGTGTTCGACTTCATGGTGGCGCGCTATGGCGACTACGTGCTGCTCAATCCACCCTTCAAGGCGCGCACGCTCATTCTCTGGCTCGGCGCCCCGCTGGTGCTGTTGATTGCCGGCAGCGCCCTGCTGCTTGCGGCACGCCGGCGCAAGGCGGTCGTGGCGCCCCAACCGTTGAGCGACGAGGAGCAGCGCCGTCTCGACTCGTTGCTGAAGGGATAGCGGCGTTGCTGGAGTTCCTGCTCGCTCTCCTCACCACGGCGACTGTCGGCGCGCTGCTCGGGCCGCTGCTGAAGACGCGCGTCGATCATCGCGACCGGCTGAGCGGCGAACTCGCGATCTATCGCGATCAGCTTGCCGAACTGGAGCGCGAGCGGGCGGCAGGCGCGGTGAGCGAGTCCGATGCGACGGCCGCTCGGGTCGAGATCGAGCGGCGCATCCTGGCCGCCGGTGCAGCAGCGGAAAAAGTCGGTGCATCGTCTGCCGCTCCGAGGCTGCACAAGTTTCTTCCGCCGGCTCTCTCGCTGCTGGTGCCGCTGCTGGCGTTGGGCGTCTACTTGCAGATGGGCCGACCGGGTCTGCCGTCCGCACCCTTCGACCGCAGCCAGATCGCAGGTCAGGACTCCGACCGTCCCCTCGACGTCTTGCGCCTGCTGGCCGACGCGCGGGCAAAGCTTGCGCAGGATCCCGAGGACGCCGAGGCGCTGGCCGCGCTGGGCGAAGGGCTCACTCTCGAAGCCGAGGGCATCGTCACCCAACCGGCAGTGCAAGCCTTCACCAAAGCACTGCAGAAGCTGCCCGACGATCCGCGGGCTCAATACTATCTCGGCCTGCACGAGGCGCAGAGCGGCAACAGCCGCGCCGCGATCACCCGCTGGCAGAAGCTCGAAGCCAACAGCCCTCCCGATGCGCCCTGGCTCGGCCTGCTGCGCGCCGAGATCGCAAGGGTCGCCAAAGCAGCTGGCATCGAGGTGCCCTCGGCGCCGGCCGCACCTCCCTCGGCCATGCCGCAGCCCAGCCGCGAACAGCAGGAGGCGATGGCGGCCCTCGCGCCTGCTGATCGCGAACAGGCGATCCGTTCCATGGTCGAAGGGCTGGCCGCGCGTCTCGAACAGAACCCGCAAGACCGTGCGGGCTGGCTGCGGCTGGCCAATGCCTGGAAGGTGTTGGGCGACAATCCCCGCGCCGCCGCCGCCTATCGCCAGGCGGACACGTTGGGGCCGGTCGATGCGCGCATTTTGGCCGACTGGGCCGAGGCGCATGTGCGGCAGATCACGCCGGGCACGCCGCCTTCGGCCGATGCGGTGCAGGTGCTGGAGCGGTTGGAGAAAGTCGAGCCACGCAATGCGCTGGCGCTGTTCTATCTCGGTGCGGCTGCCTTTGCCGCGGGCGACAAGCCGGCGGCGGCGCGCCGCTGGAAGACGTTGCTGGCCCTGCTGCCGGCCGACGCGCCGATCCGCCCGATGCTCGAAGAGCGGATCAAGGAAACCGAGAAGTAAGGGCGGCCTGCCCGGACACCCCGGGCGTGTCGTGACAGGGCGAGAACTGGAAGAGATGCCGCTTCATTGGATCATCGACTCGCGAACGCGACTGGTCACGGCGACGGTTGAGGGCGATTGCACCCGCTCCGACGTCGAAGCCTATCTCAAGGCTGTGGACGGCGGCGGCGCCGTGGCCTGGCGCAAGCTGTTCGATGCCCGTCACGGCCGGCCCGCCATGGATCACAACGACATGCTGGCCGTCGGCACCCTGTTCCGCGGCTACCACCGGCGCGGCCCTGTCGGCGCGCTGGCGCTCATCGTATCCGAAACACACGCGGAGCCGATCTCGCGAACGCTCGGCATTCTCGCCACCGCGGACCGGCCGATGCGCCTCTTCACCGATCTGGAAAAAGGGCGTCGCTGGATCGAGAGCCTGCCGGCATAGGCCCTTCTCGTCGCGTCGGCGCGCAGACCGGGCAGATCCCCCCCCCCAACCGGAGCCGATGGTGTCGCATGCGACGGCACTCCCCACGGCGATGTCATGGCTTTGGCCGATATCGCCGGCCGCGTTGGGGCAGCACCGAAGCGCCGTTTGCTGTAAAAGGCTTCGTCGACATGTCCGATGTGGGTTCCCGTCCAGGGACGGCGTCGCGTCCGCGACCGCTGTCGCTGACGGGGTTGCTGCGTTCCTTTCCGATGCTGGTCCGCCGCGGGCTGGGCACCATCGGTGTCGCCTGGGCGACGGGTGCGGCGCTGCTCTTCCTTGTCTGCTGCCTCGCCTCCTTCCTGTATCTCTGGCTTGCGCTGCACCAAAACGAAACGGTGGCGGCACGTCGCAAGTCGGCCGAAGTGCTCGAACTCGTTCATGTCGGCGGGGAGCTCGTTTACGCCGTGCAGGCCTATACCGACGGCGGCCGTCATTCCGTGCATGCCTTACCGGCGCTGCGCGATGCCTGGCGGAGCTTCGACGCGCAGCTCAACCGCAAATGCCTTCTGCCCGGCGGCGTGGTCTGCACCGATGCCTGGCTACTGCGCGAAGTGCTGGCCCCGATCCTGGCCGAAGACCCTCCGCTGTTCGGCCACGACGAAATGCACCGCGTCCTGGTGGCCCACGCCGAGCTGAACCGGGCCGGCACAGTGGTCGCAACGGAGCTCGAAACCGTCATCGACCGCGTGATCGAACGTTATCAGACGGCCCTGGCCGTGCTGGCGCTCAGCACGCTCGGCTTCATCGCGTCGGGTCTGGTGCTGCTGCTGCTGGTGGGACGCGCCGCGCTGGAGCGCCATGCCCTCTACACCCAGGCGAGGGAGGCCGAGGCGCTCCTTTCGGAAACCATCGAGGCGCTGCCCGCTGGTCTCACCGTGTACGACAGCGAGGAACGGCTGATGCTTTTCAACGCCGCCGCCCGCGAGATCAGCTCGGTGCTGACAGCACCCGACGCGATCGGTCTGACCTATACCGAACTGGCCGCGCGCGCGGCCGCAGCGCGTGGTGGAGATCCTGCGCAGCAACGCGAGAGGGTGCAGGTCTGGCTGCAACGTTTTCGTGCCAAAGGCATGCCGCAGACGCAGCGGATGCCCAATGGCCGTTGGTACGAATGGTCGGAGAAGAAGACGGCTTCCGACCGTACCGTCGGCCTGCGCATCGACGTCACGCATATCAAGACGCTGCAGCTGCAAAGCGACAAGGCTCGCCGGGAGTATCAGCGTCTCGTCGAGTCGCTTGCCGATGTGGTCTTCGAAGTCGATATCGCAAGTGGCGCGCTGATCTTCGTGAGTGCCGCCGCCGCCGACCTGTTCGGCCTGCCGGCCGCCGAAATGGTGGGTACGGTACTGCTCAACCATGTCCATGCCGAGGATCGCGAGCTGCTGCGCGACGCCGTACGTCGGGAGCTGCACAGCGGCGAGGGCGAGGTGCACCAGATCGGCTTCCGTGTCCTGCAGGCGAGCGCCGAGGGTGCGAATGTGGTGCGCTACGTCGAAGCCCGCTATCGCCGGCTCGTGCGCGACGATGGCACGGCGATCGTCAGCGGCGTCGTTCGCGATGTCGACGGCGAGGTGCGGTTGGCGCGCCGGCTGGAGCAGGAACGCGCCCGCCTGCGCTCGATCATCGACTCGAGTGCAGCGCTGGTCGTGCTGACCGACCGCAACCTCGACATTCTGATGGTGAACCACGAATTCTCGGTTTTCAGCGGGCTTTCGTCCGAGCAGGCCGTCGGCCGTTCGCTGCACACGGTCTTCGCCCGACCGATCGATCCCTTCATCCTGGCGGGCTGGCTCGATCGGTCGTGGACCGAGAAGGCGCTGACGGCCGCGCGCGGCACGCTCACGGTGGTGGATGCCGAGGGTCGGGAACGCGTGGTCGAAGTCACCGCCAGACCAGTGCTGAACGCCGAAGGCCTGGTGCGTCAGATCGTTTTCGTGGGCGTCGACGACACGGTGCGCCGCGAGACCGAGCGTGCCTTGTTCGACGCCGAGCGCCTGAAGAGCGTCGGCACCATCGCCGCCACAGTGATCCATGAGGTCAACCAGCCGCTGCAAGTGATCACGCTCGCCGCCGAATCCGCGCTGGAAGATCTGGAAGCCGCAACGCTTGCCCGCCGTTCGGTCGAACCAGCGCCCGTTGCCGCCAAGTTCGAGCGTGTCCTGAAGCAGGTGGATCGCATGGTGCGCATCACCAGCGAGCTGCGAGCCTTCTCGCGGGCTACGGCTGCAGAGAAGCCTGCGGCGTTCGATGTGCGTGGGGCGCTGGCCAGTGCCGTCGATCTCACGGCTGCGCCTGCACGTCATGCCGGCATCGCGCTCACCCTGGACCAGGCAGACGACCTGCCATTGGTGCTGGGTCATGTCGGCCGGCTGGAGCAGGTGATGATCAATTTGATCAACAATGCCCGCGACGCTCTCGTCGAGAGCGATCCCGAGGGGCTGCGTCGCGACATGGTGATCACCGTTACCGCGCGCGCTGTGCCGACGCCGCGCGGCAACGCCGTGCGCATAACTGTCGACGATAACGGCCCCGGCATCGCCGCCGACGTCCTGCCGCGCCTGTTCGAGATGTTCGTCACGACCAAGCCGCGCACCAAGGGCACTGGCCTGGGCCTTGCCGTCTGCCAGCGCATCGTCGAGGAAATGGGTGGCTCCATTGTCGCCGCGAACAAGCCGGAAGGCGGGGCCAGGTTCACGGTGATGCTGCCGGAGGCGGCGCCCGGCTCGACCGAGGCCGTCGCGCAACCCGTGTCGACCTAGTCCTGCCGATTACCTCCCAGGAAATCGCCGGCGGCCCGGTCTCGCGCTTATCTCCTTCGCGGACAAACCATCCCAAGGAGCAAGCCATGTCGAACTTCCCTTCGTCGCCCGATGCCGTCGTCGAGACCTACGTCGCGGCCTGGAACGAGACCGATGCCGGCCGTCGCGGTGCGGCTGTTGCCAGGTCCTTTGCCGAAAAGGCGACCTATCGCGATCCGGTGATGGCGGGCGACGGTCCCGGCGGGATCGATGCCATGCTGGCGGGGGTTCAGGCGAAGTTTCCGGGCTTCGTGCTGAAGCGGACGTCCAAGGTCGACCACCACAACGGCGCGCTGCGCTTCACCTGGTCGCTGGGGCCGGCGGCGGGGCCGGCGGTCGTCGAGGGTGTCGACTTCTGCACGCTGGCGCCGGATGGCCGGCTCGCCTCGGTGGTCGGGTTCATCGACAAGATGCCGGGCTGATCGTCCGAACAGTAGGAGGCGCGGTCTCGACCGAGGCCGCGCCTTCCTTTCCTTCGATCGGTGCGGCGGCCTCTAGGCGGCCTTGGCGAGGTTCACCGGCTCGTTGCGGATCAGGTAGTCGAACGCCGACAGCGCGGCCTTCGCCCCTTCGCCCATGGCGATGACGATCTGCTTGTAGGGCACGGTCGTCGCATCGCCGGCAGCGAACACGCCGGTGGCGGAGGTGGCGCCGCGGGCGTCGACCTCGATCTCGCCGCGCGGACTGAGCGCGATAGCGCCCTTCAGCCATTCGGTGTTGGGCACCAGGCCGATCTGCACGAAGATGCCGTCCAGCTCGACCTGCTTCGTCTCGCCGCTTTGCCGGTCCTTGTAGGAGAGGCCCGTCACCTTGGCGCCGTCGCCATGCACTTCCGTCGTCTGCGCGGAGACGAGCGTCGTGACGTTGGACAGCGAGGCGAGCTTGGCCTGCAGCACCGCGTCGGCCCGCAGCTGGCTGTCGAACTCGATCAAGGTGACGTGCGCCACGATGCCCGCGAGGTCGATTGCCGCCTCGACGCCGGAGTTGCCGCCGCCGATCACCGCCACCCGCTTGCCCTTGAACAGCGGGCCATCGCAGTGCGGGCAGTAGGCCACGCCCTTGTTGCGATATTCGGCCTCGCCCGGAACGTTCATCTGTCTCCAGCGTGCGCCGGGCGAGAGCACCACGGTGCGCGCCTTGAGGCTGGCGCCGTTCTTGAGCTGCACCTCGGCCAGCCCGCCGGGCTGCGAGGCCGGGATCAGCTTCGTGGCGGTCTGCAGGTCCATCACATCGACCTCGTAGTCCTTCACGTGGCTCTCCAGCGCCGCGGCCATCTTCGGACCCTCGGTATGGGAAACGGAAATGAAGTTCTCGATGCCCATCGTGTCCAGCACCTGGCCGCCGAAGCGCTCGGAGGCGACGCCGGTACGGATGCCCTTGCGAGCGGCATAAATCGCCGCCGCGGCGCCCGCCGGGCCGCCGCCGATGACCAGCACGTCGAAGGCCGCCTTGGCCGCGATCTCTTCGGCGGCGCGCTCGCTTGCTCCGGTGTCGAGCTTGGCCAGGATCTGCTCCAGGCTCATGCGACCCTGCGCGAAAGGTTCGCCGTTCAGGAACACAGAGGGCACGGCCATCACGCCACGCTTCTCGACCTCGTCCTGGAACAGCGCGCCGTCGATCGCGGTGTGGCGGATCTTGGGATTGAGTACGCTCATCAGGTTCAGCGCCTGCACCACGTCGGGGCAGTTCTGGCAGGAGAGCGAGAAATAGGTCTCGAACGTCCGCTCACCCTCCAGACCCTGGATGCGGGCGATCGTCTCCTGCGTCTCCTTGCTGGGATGACCGCCGACCTGCAGCAGCGCCAGCACAAGAGACGTGAATTCATGGCCCATCGGCAGGCCGGCGAAGCGCACGGAGATGTCGGTACCCGCGCGGACGATGGCGAAGGAGGGTCGGCGCGCGTCGTCGTCGCGGCGCACGCAAGTCACCTTGTCGGAGAGCGTGGCGATCTCTTCCAGCAGTTCCTGCAGCTCGCGCGACTTGGCGCTGTCGTCGAGAGACGCCACCAGCTCCACCGGCTGCGTCAGGCGCTCGAGATATCCCTGCAACTGTGTCTTGAGGTTGGCGTCCAACATGAAGGTACTCCGGAAAAAATCTGGTCACGATCCTCTCCCCCGCCATCGGGGGAGAGGTTGGGTGAGATGCCGTCGTTAGATCTTGCCGACCAGGTCGAGGCTCGGGGCCAGGGTCTTCTCGCCTTCCTTCCAGGCGGCGGGGCAGACTTCGCCCGGATGGGCGGCGACGTACTGGGCGGCCTTGATCTTGCGCAGCAGCTCCTTGGCGTCGCGGCCGATGCCGCCTGCGGTGATCTCGACGATCTGGATCTTGCCCTCGGGGTCGACGACGAAGGTGCCGCGGTCCGCGAGGCCGGCTTCCTCGATCATCACGCCGAAGTTGCGGGTGATCGTGCCGGTCGGGTCACCGACCATCACGTAGTCGATCTTCTTGATGGCGTCCGAGGTGTCGTGCCAGGCCTTGTGGCTGAAGTGGGTGTCGGTCGAGACGCTGTAGATCTCGACGCCCAGCTTCTTGAACTCGGCATAGTTGTCGGCCAAGTCCTCGAGTTCGGTCGGGCAGACGAAAGTGAAGTCGGCCGGGTAGAAGAACACGACAGACCACTTGCCCTTCCCCTTGAGGTTGGCGTCGGTCACGTCGACGAACTTGCCCTTCTGATAGGCGGTCGCCTTGAATGGCTTAATTTCGGTGTTGATCAGAGACATATCGGTACTCCTTGAGTGTTCGGTCGCGCCGGGAGGGCGACGGCTGAACCCGGCGTCGGACTAATACTTAGGATCGTTCTAATATTTATCAAACCGCAAAATACCGAATTGATTAATCGGAAAAAGCGATTATATGCTAACCATGAGGGCCGTCCCGACCTTGCGGCAATTGCGGTATCTGGTTGCCGTGGTCGACCGTTGCCATTTCGGCCAGGCGGCGGCGGCCTGCAACGTCAGCCAGTCGACCCTGAGCGCCGGCATCCAGGAGCTGGAAGACCTGTTGGGCGCTCCCCTGTTGGAGCGCACCAAACGTACGGTCGTCCCCACGGCGCTGGGCCGCGACGTGGCGGATCGGTCGCGCGACCTGCTGAAGGGTGCCGAGGAACTGATGGACGTGGCGCAGGCGGCGCGCGAGCCCATGGCCGGGCCGCTGCGTCTCGGCGTCATCCCGACCGTGGGCCCCTTCCTGCTGCCACGCGCCCTGCCTCGGTTACGCGAGACCTTTCCCAAGCTGCAGCTCTACCTGCGCGAGGACCAGACCGCGCGGCTGCTCGAACGGCTGGATGCCGGCGAACTCGATGCCGTGCTGCTGGCCCTGCCCTATGCGCTGGGCGATCTCGAGGTCATGGATCTCGGCGAGGATCGCTTCTCCGTCGTCTATCCCGCGGATCATCGCCTGCCGGCGACCGGCGCGGCGACGCCCGCCGACATCGCGCGCGAGAACCTGCTGCTGCTGGAGGATGGCCACTGCCTGCGCGACCAGGCGCTGGCGGCCTGCGAACTCGAAAGCGCGCGGCGCAACACCGCCTTCAACGGGACCAGCCTGCACACGCTTGTGCAGATGGTCGCCAACGGGTTGGGCGTCACCCTGATGCCGCAGATGGCGCTGGACGCCGGCATCGTTAGAGGCCTCGACGTCACGGTGCGGCCGATGGCAGACGGCACTCAGCATCGCCGTATCGGACTTGTCTGGCGGCGCACCTCCGCGCGCAAAGAAACCTTTCGTCGGTTGGGCGAGGCGCTTCGTCTGTTCCTGTAGAGGGACGCTCTACGCGCGCGGATGCGAGAGACGTCGCAGCAGCTCGGCGCCCGTCGCTTCGACCAGACTGTTGAAAGACGCCGACGCCGGGCCGCCGATCAGCCACTCGCTGTAGGCCAGCCAGACCTTCGCACCGCGCCGGCGTGCCACCGCGGCTGCTTCCTCGGCGGTGTCGCGCGCGCGATCGACGAGGCCGGCGCGGAGCTGGACATGGGCGAGATCGGCCAGCAGGCGCGCTTCGTTCTCCAGCCCGGCATTGCGGCGGCGCGCGTAGGCCAGAGCATCGCTGAGCGTCGTCGTCGCGTCGGAATGGGCGCCGCGTATGGCCTGTGCCAGCCCGGCATAGCCCTTGCCGTAGACCAACAGGTAGGGATTGCCGCTGCGCTCCGCGAGCTGCAGCGCCTGCTTGCTGTGAAAGTCGAGCAACTCCAGATCGCCCAGCGCCCACGCGATGTCGCACTGGGTCGCGTGGGCCAGCAGCCTGTGCAACACGTCCACCGTCGTCTCGTCGGCTGCGATCAGTGCGTCGAGCAGCGGCCTCGCCTCGTCGAACCGTCCCATCATGGCAAGGATCTGGGCGCGCATGCCGTTGATCCAGATGGCGATACTGAAGCCCAGCGTCTGCTGATCGATGTCGTCGATGTCCTTCACGCGCGCCAAGGCGCGATCGTTGGCTTCGAGCGCGCGCGACAGGCTTCCCGACAGCCTGAGGGCGTGGCACAGGATCGCCGTCAGGACGACGCGCAGGCTGGCGTTGCGCACACTGTCGTCGACCGTCGCTAGCACGTCGTCGACGGTGGCTACATAGTCCTCGGCTGAGCCGCTGGCCGCCAGGACCCGGCCATATGCCGCCGTCAGCAGCGTGATGGCCCGCATGTCGCCCAGCTCGCGGGCGATCGTCAGGGCCTCGGTGTAGTAAGGCTCGATATCGACGGCCGTCAGCCCTTCGCGCCAGGCGAGGTTCACGATCTGACCGCTGGCCATCAGCAGCGGATACCGCTGCTGCCCCTGCAGGGACAGGCCGCTCAACAGACGATGCGCGCGCTTCCAGGCCTGCAGGGCTTGGGCGGCGTCGCGCGTGCCGTGCCAGGTTCCCGCCTTCATGCTGTACGAGGCGGCCTGCAGCGGGTTGCCGGCCTCCTCCCAGTGATAGGCGATGAAGCCTGCCTGGGCGCCGTTGGGATCGGGCAGGGTCTTCTCGAGTTCGGCGGCCACGGCGGCATGCAAGTTGCGGCGCTTCTCGGAAAGCAGCGAGTGATAGGCGACGTCCTGGACCATCGGATGCCGGAAGGCGTAGAGGTCGTCGCCGCCGGCGCCGGCCTCGTAGACCAGGCCGGCGCTGGCCAGGCGATGCATCACATTGCCGAGTTGGGAGGCGAGCCCCCCGACCAGCCGCGCCAGCACGGGCAGGGCGAATTCGCGGCCGATGACCGCGGCTGTCTGCAGGATCGACTTCTCGGCCTCCGGTTGCCCATCGATGCGCGCGCCAATGATCGCCTGCACCGTGTCGGGCACCAGCCGCATGTCGGGCGATCGGCGCAATCGATAGACGCCACGTTCGCCCACGAGGTCGCCACTCTCCTCGAACTTGCGCACCAGTTCCTCGATGAACAGCGGATTGCCGCGGGCGCGGTCGGCCATCAACGACAGCAATGGCGCCACCGATTCGTCGTCGCCGAGAAGTTGTGCCGCCAGTTGATCTGCCGCTCCTCGCCGCAACGGCGCCAGCGAGACCTGGTCGTAGTGGTCGCCATGCATCCAGGCCGCGGCATAGCCGGGGCGAAAGTTGACCACGAGCAGGATGCGCGTGCCGGGCAGCGACTCGGCCAATACCTCGAGAAGCGATTCGCTGCCGGAATCGAGGAAGTGCAAATCCTCGAGCAGGATGACGGCGGGCGTCGTTGCGCCGGCGGTGCGAATGAGCCGGCGGAACAGGCCGTTCAGCCGTTCGCGCCGCACGACCGGATCGGCGCGGGAGAGCTTCGTGGCCGGATCGGCAACGCCCAGGAAATCGAACAGCAGTGCCAGGTCGGCGCCGAGGTCGACACCCAGCGACTGCAGCACCGTGATGATCTTCTCGCGGGCCCGTTCCGGTTCGTCGTCCGGCGTCATCTCGAAGAGAGCCTTCATCACGTCGATGACCGGCTCGAAGGGGGTCGCGCGACTGTGCGCGAGCGCGAGGCCTTCGAGCACGCGGATGCCGCGTGCGCGGCAGCGTTCGGTGAATTCGAAACAGAGCCGGCTCTTGCCGATACCGGCGTCGGCCACCAGGCCGACCGCGCATCCGTCGCCTTCGTCGGCCCGTTCCAGGCCACGTTCGAGCACCGCCATCTCGGTGTCGCGTCCGACGAATTCCGAGCGGCCGATCTCGTTGCTGAACCGCTGGCTGTTGGGGCCGCGCCGCAGGCCGGTCAGCAGGAAGATCTCGAGTGGCGCCGAAAGGCCGCGAATCGGCTGCGTGCCGAGCGACTCGACGGATACGAACTGACGGGCGCCGCGCAGAGTCGCCGACGAGAGCGCGATGCCGCCGGGAGGCGCCAGGTTCTGCAGGCGATTGGCGATATGCACCGTGAGGCCGGTCGCATCGAACTCGTTGGAGAAATCGTTGGCGATCACCCGCGCCAGCACCTCGCCCGAGTGTATGCCGACCCGGACGGGCGGCGCCTCTGCCGGCAAGGCTCTGAAAGCGGCCTGCATAGCCAGGGCGGCGCAGCAGGCGCGCACGGCATGATCTTCCTGCGGGTTGGGCGCACCGAACAGCGCCATGACGCCATCGCCCTGAATCTTGACGACGGTACCGTCGAAGCGATGCACGGCCTCTTTCATCGTCTCGATGCAGGGGGCAAGACGACGGTCGGCTTCCTCGGGGTCGAGCGCTTCGATCAATTCCGTCGAGCCGAAGACGTCGGCGAACAGCACGGTGATCTGCTTCAGCTCGCCCCGAATGGTGAAGGTGTTGTGGGAAGCGGCCGTCGGCGAGCGCTGCACGGCCGTGCCGCACTGGGTGCAGTACCGGGCGGTTGCAGCATTGAGGTGATTGCACGCCGGGCACAACTGCCCAAGGGCCGCACCGCAGGAGATGCAGAAACGGCTGTCCGCTGTGTTGTCGGCTTCACAACTCGTGCAACGCATCGTCTTCCCCCGACGGTGGTGCAGCGCAAGTCTAGCTTAGCGGGCCTTTCGCCAGGAAGGGAGTCTCATTGGAGAATCGTCGAGATTGTAGACTCTCTCCTGACCTCGCCCTAAGGTCCGGCATCGATCGGTGGAGACCTTGGCATGATCCTGGGCTCAGTAACGCCGAAGCGTAATTTACGATCTTTACTGGATTATAGGCATCGCACCCGGGTCGAAGGGATCGTCGGGCGCTTCGCCGCGCGCTTCCCCGACATCCGTTTCGACATCCTCTGGACGTCGTCGACATGCAACGCGCAGGCCTTCGTGCTGGATGGCCGGAAACGGATTCGCCTCTACGGCGGTCTCGCACGGCATCGCCGTCTCTCGGTCGCGGGCATCGCCTGGGTGATGGCGCACGAAACCGGACACCATCTGGGCGGCGCTCCCGCCCATCCTCATTACTTCTGGTTGAGCTCCGAGGAGCGCGCCGACGAATGGGCCGCGACCGGCGGCTTGCGGACCGTCTTTGGCAGATCGCTCGGCCGTCGCTACGCGACCGTCGGCCGTCGCGAGGCAATGAGAGTCGCGCGTTCATAGTTCGAGCGGGGGATCAGACGATGGGACTTTGGCTCAACGACAAGCAGATCCAGAGGATTGTCTCCAGGCTGGATTTCAAGTTCAGCGACACGGGTCCGAACAGCGGCATCAACAAAATTCGAACGACGCCCGCGCGCCTGAAGCGCTTCGACGCGGGCACCGCGGGACTCAAACTGCACAAGATCGCGCGACGCATGCGTATCTGGGGCGATTCGGGTGGGCCCGCCACGCCCAAATCAAAGCGATGGTGGGGCTTCCTCAAAGTCCTGCACACCAAGGCGAACAGTGCTCCCGGCGGCGGACCCGATGCCGCCGAAGACATCAAGAGGTACATCAAGACCGCGCTGCTGGGAGTGGACTGTCAGTCGATCAAGTTCGCCGCCGTGACGGGAACGGATCTGCGTGTGGTGGCCAATGCCATCCCTCTGCCGCAGGACCCCGCCAAGTACATCACCCTGATCGTCCTGCAGACGCCTGAAACCGACGGTACCGAGGAAGACGATCCGGGCTCGGGTGGCGAGGATCCGCCTGACGAAGATCCTTTCGCGCCGAATATGGCGAGGGCCAGAATTGTGGCCGGCAACTACGCCGCCAAGAAGAAGACAGCCAAGAAGAAGGCAGCCAAGAAGGCGGCAAAGAGGAAGGTGACGAAGAAGAAGGCCGCCAAGAGGAAAGCCACCAGAAAGACGGCGGCAAAGAAGAAGAAATCCTGACAGTTGAGATGTGCGGGCTGGGCATCGAATGCCCGGCCCGCCTAGTCCGCACGCTTAAGTTCAAATCCTCTGGGGAGAGGGACATGTCGGTAGGTCGGATCGCCATCGTGGCCATGGCGTTGATGTTGGTTGGCTGCGGTTCACCGCGACCGGAGTCGTTGCAGGGCGAAGTCTGCAAGTCGATCGCCACGGCAGGGCATTCGCCCTATCCCTGGCCGGATATCTATCAGAGTGTCATCGACGCGCAGGCGCAGCTCCCGCCTGTGCCGCCTGGTGGTGGTCCTGTCGCTGCCGCCCCGGCGCCGCCTCCACCGCCGCCGCCCGCTACGCCGCGCACAGCCGCTTTCCGCGACAAGATCGCGGCTCAGGCCGATGCACGCCAGCGGGCACTGGCGCCGGCCCCGCCGCCCATGGTGGCACCACGCCTGACCGCGCCACCCCCACCGCCGCCGACGCGCATTCTTTCGGTTTCGGCGGGCGGGGCGTGGGGGGCTTTCTCGGCTGGGTTCCTCGAAGGCTGGGGCGAAAACGGCGCGGAGCCGCGGCCCAAGTTCGACGTAGTCACCGGCGTCAGCACCGGCTCGATGGTCGCGCCCGTGATCTTCCTCGGCGACGCCAAACGCATGGCCAAGCTGCGCGAGATGTACTCCAATCTCAGCAACAAAGATGTCTTCACCTCGCGCGGGGCGCTCTCGCTGCTCACCGCCACGTCGCTCTACGACAACGCGCCACTGAGGAGGAAGGTCGAGGAGATCCTGGACGAGGAGATGGTCGAGGCGATCGCCGCCGAGAATGCGACGCGTACGCTTGCCGTCATGGCGACCAATCTCGACAGTGGCGTGCCGGAAGTCTTCGACCTTACGGCGATTGCAGCGCGCCAGGACATGACGATGGCGCAGAAGCGGCAGCGCATGGTGGCCGCGATCATGGCCTCGGCGGCGCTTCCCATCGGCTTTCCGCCGGAGTTCATCGACAACAACCTCTACGTCGACGGCGGTGTGCGCCTGCATGTCTTCTTTACGCGCGAACTGCAGGCGGCGCTGCAGGGCCGTCGGCTCGACGTCACCATCGTGGTCAGCGGCGACATGAAGGTCGGCCGCGATTGCACCGGCAAGGACGGTCTCGACCTTTTGAGTATCGCCGGTCGCACGGCCTCCATCGCCATCGACCAGCTCCTGCGTTCCAGCGTCGAGTCGCTGCTCACCGTCGGCCGACAGCGCGGCAATGTTGCGCGTTACATCGATGCCGCTTCGCTGATCGACTATGGGGCAAAAGTCCCGCAGCCCGGCATGCCGCCGCCCGGTCCCTGCCGCATCGGCGGCGGTGGCGGCAATGACGACATGTTCGATCCGGTCTTCCAGCGCTGCCTGGCCGCCCAGGGAGCGGCCATGGGCCGCTCCGCTCCGATTCCCTGGCGGCTTACCGTCGACAGTGGCCGGGTCGCCCGCCCCATCGTTGTGCCGCCTGCTCCGGTGACACCCACTTCCGGATGATGGGCGCTTGGCGTCGATAAGATGCAATCAAGCTATGCACGAAAAAAATGGCGGACCGTCTGGTCCGTCGTCCGACAAACTGCTAACTCGAACATGCAGAGATTAAGGCCTGTGCGCCCGATCGCGGAACTCGCGATCGGGCTCTTTTTTTGTTCCACCCTACCTGTCCTATTGCGTATCCCCGCCTACTGCTGTGCGGGTCGGTCGGGGGTCGGCGTGGTCTCCGTCGGAGCCGGACGCATGGGAATCGCCGGCGTCCGCGGCTCGTCGGCAGGCAATACGGTCGGCGCCGGATCGAGCGGAGCGCGGGCCGTGTCTTTGCGGATGTCGACTGTGCCCGACATGAACAGCATGCCGACCACAATCACGAGGACCGCGACTACCCCCAAGACGAGGTAGAGGCCTCGGCTGGGCGGACGGAGATCGTCACTCGCCATACCCTACTCCTGCGGCGACGGGCGCGGCTCGGCCGGCGTGGCCGGGACCATCGGCGCTGCCGAAGCCGGCGGCTTGGGCGTGTCGATGCCCGGGACCGTGTTCGGGTTTGCGCCCGGTGGCTGGGTCAGCGACCGTTCGGTAGCTGGCGGTGACTGGGCCTGCTGCTCGTTGGCATTCTGCGGATTGGCGAAGTAAAGGAACCCGCCTACCAAGGCGACGCCGGCCAGAATGGCCAAAAGCGCGAATCCCGAGTTGCCGCTCTCGGTCTGGTATCCCGGTTCCTGACCATAACGGCCGCGGTTGGGACCCAGATCGTTGGGGTTGTAGTCGCTCATCTGGTCCTCCTCTCTCTTGGATGTCCGTCAGACCAACGACTCGTCGGGGGCAATGGTTTCCAAGGAATGACATGGCTGATAGCCTTCCCCTGCCTAGGTTGGAGGTCTGACAAATGCCTGATTCGATGCCATTTTCTGCGCCGCCGCGGGAACCTGCCCTGCTCGATGCCGATGGCGCGGCGGCCCTGGTCGGCTCCTATGCGCCGGTCTCCAAGACCGCCGCGGTAAAGGACATCGGCCGGATCGACGTCCATATGGGTCGCTTCATCGGGCTGTCGCCGATTTGCCTGATCGCCACGGCCGACGCTTCGGGCATGCAGGACGTCACCCCACGCGGCGATCCGCCCGGTGCCTTCAAGGTGCTCGACGAGAAGACGGTCGCGATCGCCGACCGACCCGGCAACAACCGTCTCGATACGTTGAAGAACCTGCTCGAGAATCCCGAGATCGCCCTGATCTTCCTGCTTCCTGGCGTCAGCGAGACGGTACGGATTGCGGGCACCGCCCGTCTTTCGGTCGATCCGGCGCTGCTGGAGTCGATGGCGGTGCAGGGCAAGGCTCCGAAATGCGCCATCGTGGTCTCGGTGCGGCAGGCCTACCTCCATTGCGCCAAGGCGCTGCTGCGGTCGCGGCTGTGGACCGGCGACTATGCCCAGCCCAAGGGCACCTTCCCGTCGATCAGCCGCATGGTCGGCGACCAGGTCGGCCTTTCGGAGGAAGAGAAGAAGCAGCGCGAAGCCGCCACAGAGCATGCCTACAGGGAAGGGCTGTGGGCGCCGATCTCCTAGGCCGCAGGCATATGAGAAGCAGCCAGGGTGTCTTCGAGTGCGGCGACCTTCCGCTGCAACGCGGCGGCACGCTGCGCGATGCACGTATCGTCTACAAGACGTTCGGAACGCTCTCGCCGCGCCGCGACAACGTCATTCTCTATCCCACGAGCTACGGCGCCCACCACACCGACATCGAATGGCTGGTCGACCCGGAACACTGCCTCGACCCCAGCCGCTATTTCGTCGTCATTCCCAACATGTTCACCAATGGCCTCTCCTCGTCGCCGTCGAACACGCCGGGGGAATTCCCACAGGTCACGACCTACGACAACGTCCTGCAGCAGCGCCGCCTGTTGAACGAGCTGTTCGGCGTCGACCGGCTGAAGATGGTCTATGGCTGGTCGATGGGCGCGCAGCAGGCCTATCACTGGGCCGCGTTGTTCGGCGATGCCGTCGAGCGCATCGTGGTGAACTGCGGCTCGGCACGCACGGCGCCGCACAACTTCGTCTTTCTCGAAGGCATCCGCACCACGTTGCTGGGGGCCCGCACACCCGAGGACGGGCTGCGCGCCATGGGGCGCATCTACGCCGGCTGGGCGCTCAGCCAGACCTTCTATCGTCGGGAGATGTGGCGCGGGCTGGGCTTCGACAGCCTGGAGGATTTCCTCGTGCGTTCCTGGGAGGCGAACTTCCTGCGGCGCGACGCGCGCGACCTGCTGGCCCAGCTCTGGACCTGGCAGAATGGCGACATCTCGGCCAACGATCTCTACCGCGGCGACCTCGAGATGGCGCTGGCTGGCATCAAGGCGAAGGTGCTGCTGATGCCGTCGGCCACCGATCTCTATTTTCAGACCGACGACAATCGCGCCGAGCTGCCGCATCTCAAGTACGGCAAGCTGGTCGAGATCCCTTCGGTATGGGGCCATCGCGCCGGCAATCCCCGCGACAATCCCACGGATGCCGCGTTCGTCGATGCTCAGGTCGAGGCCCTGCTCGAAGCTTAGTCCTTTTCCGGCATCACCGAAGGCTGCACCGCGTGATCGGCTCCAGCAGGGTCCGGTTCTGGCGGCGGTATGGGTTCCGTGGGCTGCGGCGGCAGCGGGGCACCGGCAATGAACGCGGCGACGGCGGCAGCGGTCGCCTTCGGATCCTCCTCCATCGGGTTGTGGCCGAGGTTTCCGAAGATCTCGAGCGTGGCGCCCTTGATGTCGTTCTGGAAGCGGAAGGCATCGGCGGCCGGCACCCAGCGATCCTTGCCACCCCACAGGATCAGGGTCGGTACGTCCATGCGGCGCAGCGGTGTGGGGTCGAGCGGCTCCTGCGTGCGGGCCCGCTGGAGAGTGGCTTCGCGATTGCCGGGGAAGCGTTGCAGCTCGGCCATGCGCTTGATCCGTTCGGGTGTCGCCTGCGCCGGATCGGCATAGGCATCGCGCAGCGAGCGTCGCACCAGGCTCTCGGGTTTAAAGTAAATGCCGATGTCGCCCAGCACTGGCGTACGTGCCAGCCGCGTCATCAGCGGCACTTCGTTGTCCTGCCGCGGATAGCCTGCAGAATCGACCAGGACGAGCTGGATGACGCGATCGGGGCGTGTCGCGGCAAAGGTCCAGGCGACGGCGCCGCCCAGCGAGTGGCCCACGAGGACGACCTTGTCGAGGTGGAGATTGTCGATCAGCACCTCGATGAAGTCGGCGTAGGCTTCGACCGTATATTCGTCGCGCGGCCAGGTGCCGGTCAGGCCATGGCCCGGCAGGTCGACGGAGATCACGCGGGCGTCCGCGCCCAGCTCGCGCGCCCAGCTCTCCCATACCTGCAGCGATCCGTTCGAGCCGTGGATCAGCAGCATTGGCACACCGGCGGGATTGCCCTGGTCGCGGACATGCGCACGCACGCCACCGACATCGATGAAGTGCGAGCGGTCGTTGGCGTAGCGCGCGATCAATGTTTCGGCAGGCAACGATGGCGCATAGGCCCAGAGGGCCACGCCCGCCAGCACGCCCGCGGCGAACAGGGCATAGAGCGGCCAGCGGCGCGGTGGCGCCTCAGACCTTCGGCGGCGCGTCGGCATCGCCCGACTTCTCCGCAGGTTTTTCCGGGAGGCCGTCCTTGTGGCCGCTCTTCGGGTCCGCCCCGGCATCGCCCTGCAACAGTGCGACACCGATACGATCGAGACCACGCAGCGTGAGCTCCGACGCGGGGGCCGGATCGATGATCTTCTTTTCGATCAACCTGGCGAGCAACGTGCGGTTCAGGTCGTTGGTCACGACCTGCCGGTCTTCCAGCCGGGCCACGAAGACGAAAAGCTCAAACTCGAGCCCATTCGATGCAATCCTGACGAAGCGAACGATCGGCGCCGGCACACGCAGCACGCGGGCATGCTCCAGGGCGGCCTCGCGCAGCAGGCCTTCGATGACGGCGACATCGGTGTTGAGCGGCACGGTGAGCTTGAGCTCGATGCGGCTCGACGTGTCCGAATAGGTGCGGTTGACGACCGGATTCTGCAGGAAGGCGCTGTTGGGCACGATGACATGCGTGCGCTGGAAGGTTTCGATTTCGGTGGCGCGGATGTTGATGCGCCGGACGAAGCCCTCATGGCCGTTCACGATGATCCAGTCCCCCGCCTTGATCGGCCGTTCGACCAGCAGGATGACGCCGGAGATCACGTTGTTCGCGATATTCTGCAGGCCGAGGCCGATGCCGACCGACAGCGCGCCGAGGACGATCGCGAGGTTGGTGAAATCGACGCCGAGCGCGCCGATGCCGATCAGGATGGCGACGATGACGCCGACATAGTTGAGGCCGGCATCGATCGACTGGCGCAACGGCAAGGGCGCGTCGACGGTCGGCAGCACGCGGTCGCGCACGATGCTGCGTACCAGGCGGGCGAGCAGCATGCAGACGGCGAAGGCGATGATCGCCATGCCGACATTGCCGAGCGAGATGGTGACGCCCCCGACCTTCACGCCGCGCAGCAGCTGGCCGAAGCCGTCGAGGATGGCGTCGATATCGACGTTCCACGCCGCCGGAATGGCGATCGCCAGCAGCAGCACCAGTGCCGTATCGAACACCAGCAGCAGCAGGTGCTGTCCGCGGATGGTGGAGTCGGCCGGCAGGCCGAAGCGGCGGCGGACCCAGGCGCCCGGCGGCGTATCCGGTGCGGCGGCGGCTTCGAGCAGATCGGCGACCAGCTGATGCAGCAGCAGTGCGATCGCGATCAGGGCGCAGCTGGCCGAGATCGCGGCATGAAGATGCGAGGCGAGCGTTGCGTAGCCTGCCAGGGCGAAGGCGATCGACGAAAGGACCAGCACGGTCAACGCCAGGCGCGTGACCGACCACCAGGTGCCGCCGATCATCGGTGGCAGATCCGACCCCTCGGGACGTGCGGCCTGCCAGGAACGGTTGGAGAGTGCTGGCAGTGCCAGCAGCGCCACCGACGTGGTGAGGATCAGGGCCCCGACGGGAGCAATCGCACTGTGATCTTCGCCACGGCTAAGCCCGATGTAGATGAGATCGAGCAGCACGCCGACCGTCATCAAGCGGCGCAACGCCTGCGACAGATACTGCGCACTGTCGTCTGTCAGCGGCATGAACCGCCATTCCGGCCGGCCCGGCGACAGGCCGGCACCCGTCATGCCGAAGACCAGGAGAAGCCAGATCAAGCGGATCGCTACTTCCGGTACCAGCCTGTCGAGAGGCGCCGGCGGCGCTGTCGCGAGAAGGAGCTTGCTGACCAGCCAGACCGCAAGGATCGGCACCAGCACCAGGCCGAGCCCGTCGATGGCCGTGGCGATGGTGCGATAGCGCTGCAGGTTGACGTGCGAGCCACTACGGCCGAAGCGCTGGCGCAGCGCCCGGCCGAACCACCAGAGGCCGATGGTGATCGCCGCCCAGAAGGCCAGCGGCACGAGGTCCTGGTTGCGGAGAGGGGTAAGGCCGTTGCGGGTCCAGGTCGCGATAGCCGTGCCCAGCGTTTCGATTGCATCGCCGAGCTGTGGTCCGATCTTCGTCCAGACCTCCCCCGACAGCGGCGAGAGATCGCGTCGCATCAAATTCTGGAATACCAGCGCGCCGCGCACCTTGGTCAGGCGTTCAAGCAGCTGGTCGGCGCGTGCGATCACCACTTCGCACTGTTTGAGCCGGCTTTCGTTGAGCGTCGCCTGGTCGGTCAGCCGCCTGCGTTCCTCCTTCAGGTCGTCGGTTTCGGGCGGCGCATCGGTGCCCGGCTTGATCTCCAGCGGCGCCAGCAGCTTCTTGGTATCGGCGAGGTCGTTGCGCGCCAGCGTCGCCGCCGCCATCGCCGCGGTCCGCACGTCTGTAGCCTGCTCGCGCAGCGCGTCGATTTCGACTGGCAGCAGGCCCGCCTGCTCCGTACGGGTGGCAATGCGGTCGAGCTGACGCGTCCACAGGTCGGTGAGTTGGCCGAACGGGCGCTGGGGCTGCTGCGGCGCCATTTGGGCCGAAGCTGTGTCCGCAACACCGACCAGCAGCAGCAGGAACAAGGCGAGGCGGGCTAGAGATCGCATTCGATGCGCGATTCCCGGAGAACGAGAGAGGATTTTCTTGCTCACTACCACGGGCAGAGACCCCAGGCGATGATCCGGCGGTGTTTGGGCGGCCAGATGGGCGAAATCAGGGCGTCTTTTTCCAAGGTGTTCAAGGGGTGGCGCTTCGTCGTTGACAGGGCCTGGACGACGCGGAACCTTGCGCGCCGAAAGCGTGAATCGGGGGAGAAGTAGATATGGCCGAAGGGCAGAGCTCTGTGGGTGAGGTCCGGATCGAACCTGACCGCCTGCACGGCTTCACGATGGCAATCTGCCGCGCGGACGGCAGCTCGGCGGAAGAAGCGAAGCTGGTCGCCGACCACCTCGTGCTCGCCAACCTTTTCGGCCACGACAGCCACGGCGTCGGCATGATGCCGCACTACATCCAGAACACCATGAACGGCGCCTGCAAGCGCAACCACCACGCCAAGATCGACCGCGACAACGGCGCAGTGATCGTGGTCGACGGCGGCGCCGGTTATGGCCAGGTGATCGCCAAGGAGGCGATGGACATCGGCATCGAACGCGCGAAGAAGCACGGTGTCTGCGTCGTCGGATTGAAGAATTCGCATCATATCGGCCGCATCGGCCATTGGGGCGAGCAATGCGCCCGCGCCGGTCTAGTGAGCACGCACTGGGTCAACGTGCATGGCCACAAGTCGCTGGTGGCGCCGTTCGGTGGTGCCGAGGCGCGCTTCACCACCAACCCGTACTGCACGGCCATTCCGCGCAAGGGCCGGGAGCCGATCGTGCTCGACTTCGCCACGAGCCAGGTGGCGATGGGCAAGGTGCGTGTCGCCAACAACAAGAAGATCCAGATGGAACCCGGCCTGCTGATCGACGCGGCGGGCAACGCCACGACCGAGCCGGGCGTCATGTACAACCCGCCCTACGGCGCCATCCTGCCATTCGGTCTGCACAAGGGCGGTGGCCTCGCGGTGATCTGCGACCTGCTGGCCGGTGCGCTCACCGGCGGCCGCACCCACAGCCCGCGGACGATCAAGAAGGACGGCACCGACATCATCAACAACATGCTGTCGATCATCATCGATCCCGATGCGATGGGCGGCACCGCTTTCTACGAGGACGAGGTCGACAATTTCATCGGCTGGGTGAAGTCGGCCAAGCCGCAGCCCGGCGTCGACGAGGTGCTGGTGCCCGGTGAGCCGGAACGTGCGCGCAAGCTCGATCGCGAGAAGAACGGCGTTCCCATCGACACCACCACCTGGCAGCAGCTCGTCGATACAGCCCGGCTGGTGCGGCTGAACGATACCGAGATTCCCCGGATGGCCGGCGCCTGACGCGACCGGAAGACAGGAGACCGACCATGGCCAAGATGAGGCTCTATTACTCCCCGTCGTCGCCTTACGCCCGCAAGGTTCGGGTACTGGCGCTCGAGACGGGGCTCGACAAGAAGATCGACATGGTGAACGTGGCGCTGACGCCGGTGGCGCCCAATGCCGACGTCGACAAGCACAATCCGATCGGCAAGATCCCGGCCCTGTCGATCAAGAACATGGACCTCTTCGACTCGCCGGTGATCTGCGAGTACCTCGACCATCAGCACAAGGGCCGCAAACTGTTCCCGCGCAAGGGCCGCGACCGCTGGGTCGCGCTGCGCCAGCAGGCGATGGGCGACGGCCTGCTCGATGCGGCGCTGCTGGCGCGCTACGAAGACTTCCTGCGGCCGGAAGAACGGCGCTGGCCCGACTGGACCAAGGGCCAGATGAAGAAGATCGACGGCGTCCTCGACCAGCTCGAGGCCGAAGCCAAGGCGCTCCGCGGCAAGCCGACCATCGGCACGATCACCATCGCCTGCGCGCTGGGCTATCTCGACTTCCGTTTCGGCAGCCATGACTGGCGCGCCAAGCGGCCGAAGCTCGCCAAGTGGTTCACGGCTTTCGGCAAACTGCCGTCGATGAAGGCAACCGTTCCGCCGCCGGCTTGATCGCGTGACGGCCGACGAGATCATTGCCCGCCTCGGACTGCAGCCGCACCCCGAGGGCGGACATTTTCGGGAGACTTTCCGGTCGGCCGATGCCACCGGCCCGGGCGGCCGCGGCGAGAGCACGGCGATCTTCTTTCTTCTCAAGGCTGGCGAGCGCTCCCATTGGCATCGCGTCGATGCCGACGAAGTCTGGCATCACTATGCCGGCGCACCGCTCGAACTCTCGATGAGCGACGATGGCAAGACGGCACGCCATCTACGGCTCGGCAGCGACTTCGGTCTCGGCGAGACACCGCAGATCGTCGTGCCACGCGGCGTCTGGCAGGCGGCGCGCTCCCTCGGCAACTGGACCTTGGTCGGCTGCACGGTGGCGCCGGCTTTCGACTTCGCCGGTTTCGAACTCGCTCCGCCGGACTGGATGCCGGGTTAGCGCTTCCACAATTCGCGCGAGGCGAGGACGGCGCCGACCGTGACCAGCAGGGCGGCAATCAGAAGCGTGCCCGTCGGCTCGGCGAGGCCGCAGGCGATCAGGATGGCGGTCGAGAGGATCGGCGTTGCATAGGAGAGTGCCCCCAGAGCCCGGATGTCGCCGCGCTTCACCGCATGATCCCAGAAGTAGAAGGCGGTACCGGCCGGGCCACAGCCGAGCGCCAGCACGGCAAGCCAGGCGGTCGGCGTAGCTGGCCAGACCGTGCTTTCGAAGACGAGGTGGCAGACCAGCGAGAGCGCGGCCGACGCCGCGCAGAAGGCTGCGATCGCATCGGTCGGGGTCTCGCCGAAGCGGCGCGACAGAACGGAGTAGAGCGACCAGGTAAGCGCGCAGCCCAGGGCCAGCGCATAACCCAGCATATGATCGCCGGCGAAGTGAACGCCGCGCCCGAAGGCGAGCAGCGCCACGCCGGCAAATCCCAGGAGAGCGCCCAGAAGATGCGGCCAGCCCAGCTTCTCGCCCGCCAGCGGCGCGGAGAGCAGGACGATCAGCAGCGGCCAGAGATAGTTGACCAGATTGGCCTCGGCCGGCGGCGCGAGCTGAAGGGCTGCGAAATAGAGGGCGTGATAACCAAAGAGGCCGCCGATCCCGAGCAGCCAGACCCGTCCCGGCCAGCCGACCAGCCCGGCCCAGCCGACACCGCGCCTCAGGGCGCGCACGATTCCGATCGTCGCGCCGACGGCGAAGGTCATGCCCACCATCTGGAACGGCGGGATGGGGCCGGCCAGCACCGAGAGTGCCGCGAGCATGCCCCACAGGCCGATGGCGATGAGTCCTGCCGCCATGGCGCGGCGCCGGATGGTGTCGGCAGCAGTCATCGTCGCCGCATAGAGAATGAAGTGCAGATTGTCGAGCGGATGCGTCAGTTTCGTTTCGCGGCTACGATAGCACCAGCGGAGCGTGGATGTTTGTTCGGCCGACCAACCCGATAAGCCACAGGCTGGCCCGTGTGGCTTTCATTCTGGCCAGCGTGGCTGCCGTGATCGTGGCCGCCCCGGGCCCGTTGCATCGCTTCGTCGGTCTGGACGTCGAGGCGGCCATCGCCGTCTTCCGTTACGGCTTCTACATGGCGGTCGCCGGCGTGGCCCTGGGGCTCGCCACGATCATTCCGTCACGTCCGGGCGACAGGCGGCGCGGCTTCGTCGCGGCCTTCCTCGCCATCGTCATCGGTGTCGCGACGTCCTGGGTGCCGCTGCGCTGGTTCCTGCAGGCGCACAGTCTGCCCGCAATCAACGACATCACGACCGACACGACCAACCCGCCGCCGCTGGTCGCGACGCTGCCCCTGCGCCGCGGTGCGCCCAACCCTCCGGCGTATCCTCCCGCCAATGCACCCCTGCAGAAGGCAGCTTTCCCCGACATTGAGCCACTGGTCCTTGCAGTACCGCCGGCCGAAGCCTTCCGTCGCGTCGATCAGGCCGCACAAGCGCTCGGCTGGGACATCGTCGCGCGGGCGCCGGCGGAAGGACGCCTGGAGGCCATCTCGACCAGCAAATGGTTCGGCTTCCGCGACGATATCGTGGTCCGCATCCGTCC
Organism: Reyranella massiliensis 521; assembly: GCF_000312425.1. GTDB lineage: Bacteria > Pseudomonadota > Alphaproteobacteria > Reyranellales > Reyranellaceae > Reyranella > Reyranella massiliensis. The sequence continues at coordinate 5,079,903 of NZ_HE997181.1, forward strand.
GCAGGGCGCGGGCAGTCGCATCGACATCCGCTCCAAGAGCCGAATCGGCCAGTCGGATCTCGGCGGCAACGCGGAGCGGATCCGTGCCTTCCTCGTGCGCGTGAAGGCCGAGACCTAACCCAAGGGCAGGGTGAAGCGGAAGGTCGTACCCTGATCGCTCGATTCCGCCAGGGTGATCTCGCCGCCGTGAAGGCGCACGAGATCGCGGGCGATCGCCAGTCCCAGGCCCGCGCCACCGGCGCGGCCGCCCGTGGTAAAGGGCTGGAAGAGCTGGCTGGCGACCGCGGATGGGATGCCCGGGCCATTGTCGACGACATCGATCAGCAGGAAGCGGCCATCGGCGCGGCAACGGACGGTGACGGAGGTCGCGCCGCACTCGAAGGCATTGCGTCCGAGATTGAGGAACACGCGATACAGCAGGTCGCGATCGGCCATCACACGATCACTGTGGATTTCGTTCTGCCACACGCGCAGCAGGTTGGGATCGCGATCCTCGCCCTGCTCCTGCAAGATGACGCCAACTTCGGCGACCAGATCGGCGAGATCGACCTCGGCGAGCTTGGGTGTCGGTCGTTCCCGCACATATTCGATGGCGTCGCTGGCGAGCCGCGCCGCGCGGTCGATCGTGTTGAGGATGGTGGGGGCCAGCGAACGCGTGCGCTCGTCGTCACTGCGCGCCAGCCGGTCCGACAGCAGCCGTGCCGTCGACAGCATGTTGCGCAGGTCGTGGTTGATCTTGTTGGTTGCGGCACCGACCTCGGCGAGGCGCGACTTCTGGCGCAAGGAGGCGCGCAGCTCGCGCTGCAGATTCTGGAACTCGCGGTCGACCACGCCGATTTCGTCGTTGCGTTGGGTCGGCGGCCGCTCGGTGCCGACATCCTCCGGCGCGCGGCGAAAGGCCGTCATGTCGGCGGAGAGGCTCTGCAACGGCCTGACCACCATCCAGCGTAGCGCCAGATAAAGCAGTGCAGCCGTCGAGAGGGCGACGATGATCGACAGGACAAGAATGCGACCGGCGTAGTCGTACATCGCGGCGCGCATCGGCATTTCGTCGACGACGATCCAAACCTTGGCCTTCGGCAGGCGCATCGAGCCGCCAACCACCCTTATGTAGCGTGAGCCGTCGTGCGACATGGCCGACAGTGCGTCCCAGATCAGGCCAAGTGCGCTGCGGTCCTTGAGTTTGAACCCCGGCATCTCCGGCCGCGGTTCGACGTTCATCAGTGCACGTTTGGCTCGGTTGGGCTCGACCAGTGCCACGGCGTCGACGCGTGCATGATCGAGCAGCGTGCGCTTCAGGTCCTCGTTGATCATGTTGTCTGGCGTGGCGTCGAGCGCGAGCGCCGCCAGGGCGCCGCGCTCGACGAGCTGCTCGAGATAGACCAGTCGGAAGCGGGCAATCGACGGCAAAAAGATCGCCACTTCCGCCAGCATGACGGCGGCCACGACCAGCCCGAGAATCCGCCACGACAATCCGAAGGCTAGGTTGCGGCGGGCGGGACGGACGGACTGGGCCGGTGCGGAGACGTCGGCGGTCATTGGGATGGAGTCTAGCCAAGTCGCCCCATTGGGCCTAGCGGGCGGCGGCGATGGTGGGCGAAAACGGCAGGAGTCCAGGGGCACTTCTTTGTGAATGCTTGCCGGTGCCGTGTGAATACGCCTGATGCGATTCCGGTCCGGTGATCAGCCGGACAGCGGCGGCACTGTCTCCGACGATCGGGTCCGACGACCGCGGCTCGTGGCTACCAGACCGGCAATCGCGCCAGGAAGCGCACCAGCCCTCGCATGCGTGGGCCGAACAGCGTCTCGGTGAAGTAGCTGCCGGCGGCGCGCTTGCCAGCTTCGCCGAGAGTGGGATAGGGCGGCACGAAGCCGGCGAGGGCTGAAATCTTGAGCCGCTTCGAGATCGCCAGACACCATGGCTGGATCAGTTCGCCTGCCTGCGGCCCGGCGATGGCCGCGCCCAGGATGCGGCCACGCGCATCGGTGACGACCTTGACCAGACCGTCGGTCGCCCGCTCGGCCTGCGCCCGGTCGTTCTCGGCGAATTTCCAGCGCAGCACCCGGATGCCATCGCCGTGTTTTTCTCGCGCCGCAAGTTCACTGAGGCCGACATGTGCCAGCTCCGGATCGCTGTAGGTTGCCCAGGGCACGATAGCCGCATCGAGTTTCGCGGGCACTCGAAACAACGCGCTGCGGATGAACAGCGAGGCTTCGTAGCCGGCCATATGCGTGAAGGCGTAGAGCCCGTTGCAGTCACCGATCGCCCAGACGTTGCGATTGGAGGTGCGCAGCGAGGCATCGACGGTGATGCCGTGCTTGGTGTGGGCGATGCCGGCCTTGTCGAGATCGAGGCTCTCGGTGACGGGAGAGCGACCGGCGGCGACCAGGAGATGCGATCCGGCAACTCGTGTTCCGTCGCCAAGAACGGCGACGACGCCGTCGGACGAGCGTTCGATGCGGTCGATCTTCACGCTGCCGCGTAGATCGACGCCTTCCTTGCGTAGCCGTGCAACGACGATGGCAGCGAGCTCCTGGTCGTCCTTGGGGAGGAACGTTGCTGCCTCCAGCACCGTGACCTGGGACCCAAGGCGCCGGAACGCCTGCGCCATCTCGATGCCGATGGGACCGCCGCCGATGATCAGGAGATGCGTCGGCAAGGTGCGGTTGGCGAAGATCGTCTCGTTGGTGAAGTGTGGCGTGTCGGCGAGACCCGGGATCGGTGGCAAGGCGGCGCGCGAGCCGGTCGCGAGCACAATGCGTTTGCTCGCGATGCGATGCGGGCCGGCCTGGATCTCGGCGCGGCCGACGAAGCGCGCCTCTTCCTTGAGAACCCGCACGCCGAGCTTCTCGAAGCGTTCTACCGAATCGTTGGGCGCGATGGCCGCGATCGTTTCGGCCACATGGTCCATCACGCGGGGGAAGTCGACGCGCGGCTCGACCGGCGCGATGCCGAACGCGCCGCCGCTGCGCTGCGCCTGCGCGGCCTTCGCCGCCGCGATCAGTGCCTTGGAAGGCACGCACCCGAAGTTCAGGCAGTCGCCCCCCATCAATGCGCGTTCGACCAGCACGACCTCGAGGCCGAGCTGCGCCGCACCCGCGGCGACGACCAGGCCCGCCGAACCGCCGCCGACGACGCAGACATCGGGAGTGAGGCGTTCGCTCATGTCAGGGCGTGGCTTTGGGCTTGCGCAGGTAGGTATAGACGACGGGCACCAGAGACAGGGCCGCCAGCCCCAGCAGCGGCAGCAGGATGCGCCATTCGAAGATGATCCCGAGATCGGGCCGCTCGCCACGTCCGATCACGATGCCGAGGCCGGCGCCGACGCTTGCATAGACAATCGCGGCCGGAACAATGCCGATCATGGTTGCCAACGCATAGCGGTCGAGCCGCATGCCCAACAGTGCCGGCACGATGTTGATCAACCAGAAGGGAAACACCGGCACCAGCCGCAGGAACAGAAGATAGCTGAAGTCGTTGCGTTGGAAGCCTGCCTCGAAGCGAGCCAGTGCGGGGCCCGCGCGCGCGCGGAAGAGATCGCGGAAGGCCGTGCGGGCGGCGAGGAAGACGGCGATCGAGCCCAGCGTTGCGCCGATCACCGAAAGACCGGCACCCATCCAGGTACCGAACAGGAAGCCCGCCACCGGCGTGACGACCATGGCGACCGGCAGAGAGAAAGCGACGACCAGGGCATAGGCCAGGACGAAGACGGCCGCCGAGATCAAGGCGTGCCGGGCGACCCACTGCGTCAGTGTCACCTGATGGCGACACAGCAGGTCGTAGGAAAAATAGCGCTCGAGCCCGAGCAGCAGGAAGACCGCCAAGCCGCCGAGGAGAATCGCCACAGGCAGCAGTCGGCGGAGTATCAACAAGTTCATCTCGTCTTTCGCATCGCCTTGGCCTGATCATCGCTCGCGCGTCTCGGACCTCAAAGCACATGCTGTCACGGCTGGGTTACCGGCAAGCCAGGGTCGGTCGCGGCCAGGCTGGGCCGGGCACCGAAACGTCCCCACCACGCGGCGAGCCGCCGATATTCGGCAAGCAGGGCGGCGCCCCGCGGCGACAGGACGAAATAGGCGACCATGGCGCCGAGGTGAAAGTCGGCCAGCGAGACATCGGGGCCGCAGAGACAGGCATCGCCGGACGCCAAGGCGTCGAGCGCCCGGAGGACGCGGGCGGCTTCCTCCAGACCCTTGTCGCGTTCCACTGGATCGATCTCACCGCCGGTGTGGGGGCGAAAGACGTCGTGCACGAAGACCTGCCGGACCAGAGGCCAGTAGGTATAGGCATCGACCACGCCGATGATCTGGTCCATCCGCGCCAAAGCCCGAGGCGAGGCCGGTTGGAGGGGCGGCCCGGCAAAGGCGCGGTCGATATAGCGCGTGATCGCCCCGGTTTCATAAAGGGTGAAATCGCCGTGGACGAGGGTCGGGACCCGTCGGAAGGGGTGGAGTTCCAGATAGTCGGGCGGGCAGTCCGTCGCGAAGGGGTTCACTTCGACCTTCTCGTAGGTCACTCCCTTCTCGGCCAGGGCCAGGCGGGCGATCCTCGTGTAAACGCTGTAGTAGTAGCCGTGCAGGAAGAGTGTCATGGGCTATCTTAGCCCTCGTTGACTCGCCGCCGTCTCGCGCTTATTACGCTCGCCCACGGAATTTGCCCCTGCGCACCGCGCGGGGGCGTTGTATTTAGAGGAGTTGCGTCATGAAACGCACCTATCAGCCGAGCAAGCTGGTGCGCAAGCGTCGGCATGGCTTCCGGTCCCGCATGGCGACGGTGGGTGGCCGCAAGGTCATCGCCAATCGCCGCCGCTCGGGCCGCAAGCGCCTCTCGGCCTAGTTTCTTTTGGCTGCGGCGCGCCTCGGGCGTTTGCCGAATCGCCGCGATTTTCTGCGCGTCCAAGCCGGACGCCGCTGCGCCATGCCTGGATTCGTGCTCCAGGTGGCGCCTGTTCCCGCCGATATCGTCCTGCCCGACATCCGGGTGGGCTTCACCGTGACCCGCAAGGTCGGCAATGCCGTGGTTCGTAACCGCGTGCGCCGGCGTCTGCGCGAGATTGCCCGCATGGTGATCCCGGCGGAGGCCCGGCCGGACCTCGACTATGTCCTGGTCGGCCGGCAGGGTGCCCTCGTCCGAGACTTCGCTGCGATGCGCGGGGAGCTGCAGGAAGCATTGAGGCGGCTCAAGGCGCAGGTCGTCGCGACGCCATGACCTGCACGGACTGCTTGCGCCCGCGCGCTTAAGTCGCCAGTTTCCGGGCCGCATGATGTCCTCCGTCCTGCGTGGCGCGATCCGGTTCTATCAGCTCACGCTCGCTTACTTCTTCGTCGGCGCCTGCCGCTACGAGCCGTCCTGCTCGGCCTATGCGGCCGAGGCGGTGACGACGCATGGCGCGTTGCGGGGAAGCTGGCTCGCTGCGCACCGTCTCTGTCGCTGTGGCCCCTGGGGCGCCGGCGGCTGGGATCCCGTTCCACCGGCCGCTGCTGCACGGCGTCCGCGCCAAACCCTTTCCTGCCAACCCGCTGAGCGCTCCTGAGCGCCCGGAAAGATCGCCTGAGAAAGATCGTCTGAAATGGATCAGAAGAATTTCATCGTCGCCATCGTCCTCTCGGTGCTGATCATCGTGGGCTGGCAGGTGGCCTTCCCGCCGGCCAAGCCGCCGGTCAACGGTACCCAGCAGACGACGACCCAGCCCGGCGCGCCGCAGGCACCGGCCGGCCAGCCGGGCCCAGCCGGCGTGCAGCCGGGTCCGGGCGCAGGCCCCGCACAGCAGCCGGTGGTCAGCCGCCCCGAGGCGCTGGCCCAGAGCCCGCGCGTCACGTTCAACACCGCCGAGCTGGTCGGCTCGATCTCGCTCAAGGGCGCACGCATCGACGACGTGCAGCTCGTGAAGTATCGCGAGACCATCGATCCCAAGAGCCCGCCCGTTCCGGTCCTCTCGCCGGTCGGCAGCGCCCACCCCTACTACGCCGAGTTCGGCTGGTCCTCGTCGGATCCCGCGATCAAGGTGCCGGGTCCCGACTCGCTCTGGACGACGGACAACCAGACGGTGGCACCCGGCAAGCCGGCGAAGCTCACCTGGGACAACGGCCAGGGCCTGATCTTCGGCCTCACCGTGTCGATCGACGAATTCTTTATGTTCGACGTGCAGCAGAGCTTCGAGAACAAGACCGACAAGCCGGTGACCTTGTTCCCGTGGAGCCTTGTCGTGCGCTACGGCGAGCCGCATGCCGAAGGCATGTACATCCTGCACGAAGGCCCTTACGGCGTGTTCAACGGCGCGCTGAAGGAGTTCAGCTACTCCGACTTCAAGGGCAACAAGCAGCAGAAGATCGCCACGACGGGCGGCTGGCTCGGCATCACCGACAAATACTGGATGGCGACGCTGGTGCCTGACCAGAAGTCCAAGCTCGATGCCTCGATCAAGCAAACCGGCGCGGGCGCGGACCTCAAATACCAGATCGACTATGTCGGTGCCGGAATTGCCGCCGCGCCGGGCGCGACCGTGACGACGGACTCCCGCCTCTATGCCGGCGCGAAGATCGTGCGCGTGATCGACGACTACGAAAAGAAGTACGGCATCGAGAAGTTCGATCTCACGATCGACTGGGGCTGGTTCTGGTTCTTCACCAAGCCGCTGTTCTGGCTGCTCGAGTGGCTCTACGTGCAACTCGGCAACTTCGGCCTGTCGATCCTGGTGCTGACCGTCATCGTCAAGCTCGTGTTCTTCCCGCTGGCCAACAAGTCCTATGCGGCGATGAGCAAGATGAAGAAGCTGCAGCCCGAGATGGAGAAGCTCAAGGAGCGCTACGGCGAGGACCGCCAGCGTATGAACCAGGAGCTGATGCAGCTCTATCGCCGCGAGAAGGTGAATCCTGCGGCGGGCTGCTTGCCGATCCTGGTGCAGATCCCGGTGTTCTTCGCGCTCTATAAGGTGCTCTACACCACCATCGAAATGCGCCATCAGCCGTTCTACGGCTGGATCAAGGACCTGGCGGCGCCCGATCCGCTCACCATCCTGACCGGCTTCGGTCTCTTCTCGTGGCACGTGCCGGACTTCCTGCACTTCTTCAACATCGGCCTGTGGCCCATCATCATGGGCATCACGATGTACCTGCAGCAGAAGCTGAACCCGCAGCCGACCGACCCGGTGCAGGCACGCGTGTTCCAGTTCCTGCCGATCCTGTTCACCTTCATGCTGGCGCCGTTCTCGGCCGGCCTGGTGATCTACTGGGCGTGGAGCAACATCCTGTCGATTGCCCAGCAGTACATGATCATGCGTCGCCATGGCACGCCGATCGGCGGCGGCAAGGCGCCGGTCGCGGCCACGCCGGCGCCGGTGGCCGATGCCGGCGGCAACAAGAAGAGCGGCAAGGGCTCCGGCAAGAAGAGCTGATGTCCAGGGACAAGCGAGAGGGAGACGCGTCGGAGGGGCGCAGCCCGGAGGAAATCGAGGCGGCGCGCAAGCTTTTCGCGGGCCCCTGCGATTTCATTTCGGGCGCGGCGTCGCTCGAATCGCTGACGCCGACGACCTGGCCGGAGGTGGCCTTTGCCGGCCGCTCCAATGTCGGCAAGTCCAGCCTCGTGAACGCGCTGACCGGCCGGCGCACCCTGGCGCGTGTCTCGGCCAAGCCCGGCCATACGCGGCAGATCAATTTCTTCGATCTCGCGAACCGGCTGGTCCTGGTCGACCTGCCGGGGTACGGCTTCGCCCAGGTCTCCAGGTCGATGAAGGAGACGTGGCAGGATCTCGCCTCGGCCTATCTGCGCGGCCGTCCGACCCTGGTGCGGGTCTGCCTGCTGATCGATTCGCGCCACGGCGTGAAGGAGAGCGACCGCGAGACGATGCGAAACCTCGACAAGGCCGCTGTCTCGTATCAGATCGTGCTGACCAAGGTCGACCAGCTCAAGGCCGCCGACGTGCCGCGGGCCGTCGCGGCCGCCGAGGCGGTCGCCCGCAAGCATGGCGCCGCCCATCCCGTGGTGCTGCCGACCAGCAGCGAAACCGGCTTCGGAATCCCTGAGCTGCGGGCCGAGATCAAGGCGGTCGCCGGCGTCTGACGCTCCTCACGCCGCGTCGTGGAAGATGATGCCCAAGGTAAAGCGCTGACCTTCGCGCACGCTCGACACGCCGTGACGCATGGCGGTGCGGTGCCAGCCGCGCGTTCCTTTCACCGGCCGTTCGTTCACGGCGAAGATGATGGCATCTCCCTGCGCGAGAGGAACCACCTCGCCGCGGGATTGCATGCGCGGCCGCTGTTCGACCAGCATGAATTCGCCGCCCGAGAAGTCGCGCTCCGGAGCACTCAGCAGGACCGTCGCCTGCAGCGGGAACACCAGCTCGCCGTAGAGGTCGCGGTGCAGGCAGTTGTAGTCGCCGGGACCGTAGCGCAGCAGCAACGGCGTCGGCCGCTTCTGACCGCCTTCGTGACAGTGCTGCAACCAGCCTTTCAGGGTCGGTGGGAAACGCTGCGGGCGACCGAGCTGCTCGTTCCATGCATTGGCCACGCGAGCGAGCTCGGGATAGAGCGCCTGCCGCAGGCGCTCGACCGGCTCGGGCAGAGGATAGGTGAAATACTGGTATTCGCCCTGCCCATAGCCATGGCGCTGCATGACGATGTGCTTGCGAAATTGGGCCTGGTCCGGCCAGAGAGCCGCGAGCGTACGGCACTCCGCCGGGCCGATCAGGTTTCGCGCGACGGCAAAGCCGCGCGCCGCCAAAGCGTCATAATCCATCATGCGGACATCCTGCCGCGGACTGGGCACTTCTTCTATCCGCGGCCCGCCTGATATATGATGCCGTCTTAGCCCCCTCCCACACCGGGAGGGGGCTTTTGCCAACTTGAGCCGACATTACGGGAAGCGAAGAAATGGCCGAGCCGGTCCAGACCGACAAGGAGCAGAAGCGGCTCATCCGCATGGCGGAGACCATCTCCAAGGCGCTGCCCTTCATGCGCCGGCACAACGACGCCACCTTCGTGGTGAAGTATGGCGGCCACGCCATGACCGATCCCAAGCTCGGCGACCTGGTCGCCCGCGACGTCGTGCTGATGAAGCAGGTCGGCATGAATCCGATCGTGGTCCATGGCGGCGGCCCGCAGATCAACAAGATGCTGGAGCGGGTCGGCATCAAGAGCACGTTCGTGAACGGCCTGCGCGTGACCGACGCGCAGACCATGGAAATTGTCGAAATGGTGCTCGCCGGTTCGATCAACAAAGCGATCGTGGCGGACATCAACGAATGCGGCGGCATCGCCGTCGGCATCTGTGGCAAGGACGGCAACCTGATCCTGGCGCGCAAGGTGACCGAGATGCGCGACCCCAAGACCGGCGAACTCCTGAAGGTCGATCTCAAGCAGGTCGGCGAGCCGGCCAGGATCAATGTCATGGTGCTGGACCAGCTGCGCCGCGCCGACGTCATTCCCGTGGTGGCGCCGATCGGCTTCGGCGTCGACGACGAGCTTACCTACAACATCAATGCCGACACCTCGGCGGGCGCCATCGCCGGCGCCATGAAGGCCAAGCGCCTCCTGTTCCTGACCGACGTGCCCGGGGTGCTCGACAAGGACGGCAAGCTCATCCAGGACATGACGGTCGAGCAGGCGCGGGCCCTGATCGCCGACGGCACCATCTCGGGCGGCATGATCCCCAAGGTCGAGAACTGCATCGATGCCGTGAACAGCGGCGTCGAGGCGGCCGTGATCATGGATGGCCGGGTGCCCCATGCCCTGCTGCTGGAGGTCTTCACCGAGGCCGGCGTCGGCACGATGGTTACCCGCACCTGATCTTGAAACCGCCAAATCTGCCGCATATCTAAGCACCATGGCACTTTTGCCCATCCTCACGGCGCCCGATCCGCGTCTCAAGAAGAAGTCCCTGCCGGTCGAGGCTGTCGACGACGGCGTGCGCCAGCTCATGGACGACATGCTGGCGACCATGTACGACGCGCCCGGCATCGGTCTGGCGGCGCCGCAGGTCGGCGTGCTGAAGCGCGTGGTGGTGCTCGACATCGAGCGCGAGGACACCAAGACCGGGCCGCTGTTCATGGCGAACCCGGAGATCATCGACGCGTCGGACGAGGACGCCTCCTACGAGGAGGGCTGCCTGTCGGTGCCGGAGCATTACTCGGACGTCGTTCGCCCGGCGAAGGTCACCGTTCGCTACCTCGATCGTGAGGGCAAGACTCAGGAGATCGCCGCGGAGGGTCTGCTCGCCACCTGCCTGCAGCACGAGATCGACCATCTCGATGGCATCCTGTTCATCGACCATATCTCGGCACTCAAGCGGAACATGATCCTGCGCAAGCTTCTCAAGGCGCGGAAGGAGAAGGAGCGCGACGAAGCCGAGGGCAGGCCTTCGGTCAAAGCCAAGGACCCCGAACACGCCTTGTAGGCGTCGCTGCCACCGCCATCCCGGGGGCAGCTCACCCGCTGACCGTCAGTCGATCAGCTTGCCGTTGGCATCGAAGAACGGGTGCGGTCCGTCGTAGCTGCCGATGACGGCCGTGTGGGTGACGAGCCTTCGTCCGTTCCACCAGTGCAGCATGAAGCCCGGCGGTTCCATCGTGAAGCAACTGGGCGCTTCGGGGTCGATGTCGAGCGCAACCTGATGGGCCGGACTCGGGCAGGTCATTGCCGGCCGGCCGCCGACCTGGGCATGGATGGTCCGATGCAGGTGGCCGCAGAGGATCAGCTCGACGTGCCGGTGCCGTTCCATGACGGCGGCAAAGCCGTCCGAGCCTTTCAGGCCGATCTTGTCCATATGGCCGATGCCGGTGATGAAGGGCGGGTGATGCATCAGGACGAGCGTGGGGACGTCGGGCTTCTGCGCAAGGGTCCGGTCCAGCCACTCCAGTCTTTCGGCGCAAAGCTCGCCACCGCCCTCGCCGGGGATCAGTGTATCCAGTCCGACAATACGCAGAGGGTAGTCCTCGACGACGAACTGCAGGAATTTGCCCTCCGTCGGTAGGTAGCCTTCGGCATGGAAGGCGCCGCGCATGGCTTCGCGGTCGTCGTGGTTGCCGGGGATGGCGATGATGCGCTGACGGATCGGCGCCAGGATGGATTTCAGGTGGTCGTATTCCGCCGGCCGGCCCAGATCGACGAGGTCGCCGGTCAGCAGGATGAGATCGGGTTGCGGGTCGAGCGTCAGCAGTTCGTCGACGCAGCGCTTCAGCATTGCCGCCGTGTCGACCTTCTTGTAGGCCAGCTTGCCGGGAAGCTTGATGTGGGTGTCGGTTATCTGGGCGATCAGCATCGCGAACTCCTCTACAGCACCAGCAGCCCGCGCGGATCGATGGCGAGGCGCACGGTCTCACCGTGGCTGAAATCGCGTCGCGCCGTGCTTTCGATCACCAGCGGCTGCGCCTCGCCGACATCGACGAACAATCGTGTGCGGTCGCCGAGGAAGAAGGCGGCTGCCACCGTACCCTGCAGGCCGGAAGCCTCCTGGCTGTCGGCGACACGGATATCCTCCGGCCGGAACAGGATTTCGGTCGCATTTCCGCGGGCGGCGTCCCACGGAAGTTCGCCGGCGCGGCAAGTGAACGCGCCGTTGCGCACGACGCCGGACAGCCGGTTCATGGTGCCGATGAACTCGGCGACGAAGCGGGTGGCCGGACGCTGATAGATCTCGCGTGGCTTGCCGATCTGGGCGACGCGGCCGTGGTCCATCACGACGATGCGGTCACCCAGAGCCATCGCTTCGGCCTGATCGTGGGTCACGTAGATCGCGGTGATCTTGAGCGATCGCAGCAGCGAGTCGATCTCGAGGCGAAGCGTATCGCGCAGCTTGGCATCCAGGGCCGTCAACGGCTCGTCCAGCAGCAACGCGCGCGGCCGTACGGCGATGGCGCGGGCCAGCGCCACGCGCTGGCGCTGACCGCCGGATAGCTGGTCGATTTGCCGGTCGGCGAGCTTTTCGATGCGCATCATCGCCAGCATCTCGGCCACGCGGGCACGGATCTGCGCCTCGGGCGTCCGGCGGATCTTCAGGCCGTAGCCGATGTTCCCGGCCACCGTCATGTTGGGAAACAGCGCGTAAGACTGGAAGACCATGCCGACGTTGCGCTGCTCGATGGGCTGGCGGGTCACGTCGAGGCCGTCGAACAGTACCTTGCCGCCGGCGTCGGGCGTTTCCAGTCCGGCGATGATGCGCAGCGTCGTCGTCTTGCCGCAGCCCGACGGACCGAGAAACACGATGGTCTCGCCGGCGTGGATGGTCATGTCGAGCGGTTCGAGCGCCTTCGTCCCGTCGGCAAAGGTCTTCGCGCAGTTCTCGAGCGCGATGGCGAGCGGTTGGGCTGTGTCGGTCATTCGGCTTCCTCCGCCACGAATTTCGGCGTGCGCGGCTTGGCGAAAGCCTGCAGGGCCAGCAGCAGCGGCATGATCATCAGGAAAAATACCAGGGTGTAGGCGCTGCCGACCTCCAGACGCAGCGAGGCGTAGGCATCGGCGAGGCCGACGGGCAGTGTCTTGGTCAACGGCGTGTGCAGCAGCCAGGTCATGTTGAACTCGCCCATCGACAGCGTGACCACCATCAGCGAGCCGGCGAGGATGCCTGACCGGCAGTTGGGGAGCACGACGTGGCAGAAACGCTGCCAGAAGCTTGCTCCCAGCGAAGCGGCACCTTCTTCGAGCGTCTCCAGGTCGATGGCGCTGAGGACGGCCAGTACGCTGCGCACCATGAAGGGCAGAGTGAACAGGACGTGGCCCACCAGGATGAAAAGCCACGAGGTGCGAAAGCCCGAGACGCTGCCATAGGTCACGATCAGCGCCAGCGCGGTTGCCAGCCCCGGCACGGCGACCGGCATCACCAACAGCTCCTCGATGGCGCGGGTCAGGGCGGTTTGCCGCTTGGCGAGGACATAGGCCGTCGGCACGCCTAACACCAGGGTGACGACGAGGCAGGCCAGCGAGAGGCCGATGGAGAGGAAGATCGTCTCGCGATAGCCGGTCCAGACCTCGATCACCCAGCGCAGGGTGAGGCCGCTCTCCAGGCCGACGAAGTAGTTCACCGTAAGCCCTGCCAGGATCGACAGGACGACCGGCACGATCAGGAAGGCGGTGACCAGCAGGGTGAACCCGAGCTGCAGCAGGAAGAGGCCGCGATGCTTCATGGCGCTGCCCTCTTCCTAGCCCGCCGCCGCGACGGTGGAGCCGGCGGCCGTACGCGCCAGCGCCAGCACGATCCAGGTGACCGCGCCCAGCACGAAGCTCAGCGCGGCCGCCATGGCGATGTTCGCCGACAGGGTGAACTCGGTGTAGATCACCATCGGCAGCACGTTGATCCTGGCCGCGAGCGTGAAGGCGGTGCCGAAGGCGCCGACGGCCGTTGCGAAGCAGATCGCGCCGGCGGAGATGAAGGCGGGCTTCAGGCCGGGAATGATGACATCCAGCACGACGCGCCAGGGCGAGGCGCCGAGCGAGCGGGCCGCTTCCTCCAGCTTCGGATCGAGCTTCTCGGCCGCCGCCATCACGGTGAGGATGGTGCGCGGGATGGAGAAGTAGACGTAGCCCATGAACAGGCCGGACAGGGTGTAGGCGAAGACCAGCTTGTCGCCGGTCAGGGCCTCCGTCACCTGGCCGATCAGGCCCTGGCGGCCGGCCAGCATGATCACCATGAAGCCGATCACCACGCCGGGGAAAGCCAGCGGGAAGGTCAGCATAGCGACGAGGGCGGCATTGCCGGGAAACTTGTGGCGTTGCAGGAACACGCCGGAGATACCACTGATGATCAGCGTGGCCACCGTCGTCGCCGCGGCCACCGCGAGCGTCGAGACGAGGCTGCCGAAATAGTTGGAGTCGACGAGGATCGCGGCATAGGCCGCCCAGCCGGTCTTGCCGCTGCCGCCGATGAAGAACAGCTTCGCCATGGGCAGCAGGAAGAAGGCCGCGAAGAAGATGCCGGCGGGCAGCAGCAGGAAGATCAATCGTTGGGCGTCGCGCCGCATGTCGGCATTTCCTCAAACGAGCGCCGGCGGGACGACGGCATCGCCGCCCCGCCGCGCCTTCGGTGTCGGGCCGTCGGTCAGTTCACTTCCTTGCGGTAGCGCTCGACGATCTGGGGCTGGGCCTTGGCCAGAGCCTTGAGGTCCACGGGCTTGGCGCGCGCGTACTCGGCGTCCGGCAGGAACTTGGCCTTGGCCTCGGGCGAGAGCTTGTCGGCGAACACCGGGCGCAGGTAGGCATTGCCCCACATGCCCTGGCTTTCGTCCGACAGCACGAAGTCGAGCACCTTCTTGCCGTTGTCCGGGTTGGGGCCCTTGTTCACCAGACCCATCACGTAGGGAAACACCAAGGTGCCTTCCTTCGGGATGACGAACTGCACGGGCGCCTTGTCGGTGTACTGACCGCGATAGGCGTTGAAGTCGTAGTCGAGCAGGATCGGAATCTCGCCCGAGATGACGCGGGCGTAGGAGGTCTGCTTCGGCACGATCGGCTGGTTCTTGGCCAGCTCCTTGAAGAACTTGATCGCCGGATCGAGGTTGTCGTAGGTGCCGCCCAGCGCGAGGTTGATCGCCATCACACCGAGCTGGCCGACGGCGGCCGAGGTCGGGTCGAGATAGCCGACCAGGCCCTTGTATTCGGGCTTCAGCAGGTCGGCCCAGCTCTGCGGCACCGGCTTGTTGCCGAGCGCCGCCTTGTTCACGAACAGGCCGAGCGTACCGGAGTGGATCGTGAACCAGTTGCCGTCGGGGTCCTTCAGGTCGGCCGGGATCTTCTCCCAGTTCTTGGGCTTGTACGGCGTCAGCACGCCCGCATCCTTGGCCGGATCGGCGGCGATGCCACCGAGATAGGTCACGTCCGCGACGGGATTGTTCTTTTCGGCAATCAGCGCGGCGATGGCCTGACCCGAATTCTTGTTGTCGGGCGGCACCTGGATGCCGAGCTTGGCCTGGATGGCCTTGAGCTGCGAGCCCCAGTCGGCCCATTCGGGCGGGCAATTGTAGCAGATGGCGCGCTGCTGGGCGGCGGCGCCCGTGACGTTGGCCAATGCGGCGATGCCGAGCGCGGCGGCGAAAGCGAGATGTTTCAACATGGGATCAGCCCCTCCTCCTTGTTTGACTTGAAGTGTCTGTGGACGCGACGTCGTGGGACCAGGAAACAAGACGCACGCCGGCATCGCGCAACTGGTCGGCGATGGCGGTCGGAACCGGGCGATCGGTGAACACCACGCTCGCTTCGGTGACATGGCCGCCGCGCACCGTGGCACCGCGGCCGAACTTGGAATGATCAAGCACGAGGAAGCGCTGCCGACAATGCCGGGCCAGCTCGCTGCGCATCGTCACCTCGTCGGTGTTGAAGTCGAGCAGTGTGCCATCTTCGGCGACGCCGCCCACGCCGTAGATGCCGATGTCGACGGCGAACCGGCTGAAGAAGCCATGGGCGTCGCCCGCCACCACGTCGCGGTCGAGATTGCGCACGCGTCCGCCCGCCACGGTGATCTCGCACGAGGTGTTGCGGCTGAACGCCAGGGCAACGTTGAGATTGTTGGTCATCACGCGCAGGCCCGAATGGTCGGCAAGTGCCAATGCGCACTGCTCGGGCGTGGTGCCGATCCCGAAGAAAAGCGAAGCGCCCTCCGGCACTTCGCGTGCGACAAGCTGCGCGACGCGGCGTTTGGCGTCGATGTTCAGGACCTGGCGGGCGGGATAGGCAAGGTTCTCGCCCTCGGGCGGCAGTTCGACTCCGCCGTGGCGTCGTCGCAGCAGGCCGCGATCGCAGAGCAGATTGACGTCACGCCGGATCGTCTGCGGCGTTACGCTGAACTGGAGTGCCAGGGCGTCGATGGCCTGGAACCCGTCCCTCCGGACGAGCTCCACAATCGCGCGCGCGCGTTCTTCCGCCAGCATTGCCGATTCCTGAGCCCGTTTGCCGTCCCGTTGAGTCTGCATGTTCAAATGAACACTGCAGGGCCTTCATTTTGTTCATATGACTTTCACATGAACATTTGGTGACGTCAAATGAACTCGCCCCGGCCCCTACTGCGGCACTCCTACTGGGCGGCGATCTTGGAAGCGGCCGGCGCGAAGGCCTGCTCCATCTCGCGGCGCAGCTTCACGGCGGTCAGCGTCTCGTCCATGGCGACGTCGGCGTAGGTCAGCGACTGGCCGGCCTTGATCGGCTTCAGGAGCTTGACGTTGTGCGCGAGGCCGAGCGGCAGGCTGCCCAGCGCCGTCGACTTCTCCGACGGGAACAGCTTGCCGTAGACCGTGTAACCGCCCTCGCCGTCCAGGATCTCGCCCGGCTTGAGGTCGCGCTTGGCGGTGGCAATCACGTCGGCATGGAAGCCGATCGGGCAGCCGGTCGGCTCCTTGCGCAGGCCTATCGAGGCCACCGACATGCCGACCTCGAGGCCGATCAGATGCCAGCGCTTGTACATGACCGAGTACCGGCCCGACGGGTCGGTGCAGAGCATGTACTCCTCGAAGCAGTTCTTCTGGTACTCGGTCGCCGCCTCGAACACGACCCACACGCCCTTGCGGATTTCGTAGGGGATCGCGCGGCCGTCCTTCTCCAGCGACGAGGCCACTTCGACCTGGCCCTTGTGATGGAGCTGGCCGCCTTCGGAGATCGGCCGCATCACGAAGGGCAGGTCCTCGACCGAGCAGGGCGGGAAAGCGAGGCCGTCCGGCGCCGGCGTCAGCCCGGTCGCGTTGGCCACGGCCGTGCTCTCGATGGCGGGCTTGGAGCCGTCGAGGAAGGAGTTGAACATCTTGGGGTTCAGGCCGCCGCGCTTGGCCTGCTCCTCGTTGAGGCCCCAGTACTTCCATACGGTTTCCGGCGTCGACTGCGCGAAGTGCGGCAGCCACTTGTGGCCGCGGCCGGCCGCGGTGACTTCGAAGCCCGAGGTGCGCGCCCAGTCGACCAGTTCGCAGATCAGCGCCGGCTGATCGCCATAGGCGAGGCTGTAGATCACGCCGGCCTGCGCCGCGCGTTGCGCGAGCAGCGGGCCGCAGAAGGCATCGGCCTCGACCGTCACCATGACCACATGCTTGCCGTTGCGGAAGGCTTCGAGCGCGTGCTCGACGGCGGCGATGGGATCGCCGGTGGATTCAACCACGATGTCGATTTCGGGATGGCTGACCAGCGCACGCCAGTCGTCGGTGAGGTAGGTGCTGCCGTGCTTGCGCGCGTCTGCGAACGAGGTGGCGGCCGTGACGTCGGGCTTCCAGCCCAGCCGCGCCAGGTTTTCGCGGGCGCGGTCGGGCGAGAGGTCGGCGATGCCCAGCAAATGAATGCCCGGCGTCGTCGGGATCTGCGACAGATACATCGAGCCGAACTTGCCGGCGCCAATCACGCCGATGCGCAGCGGCTTGGCTTCGGCCGCGCGCGCCATGAGCATGCGATGGAGACTCATCGTTTCCTCCGAGCTTTTCTGATTATTCCGCGGCGGCCTTGCGCCGGGCGGCGCGCGCGACGGCGTCGTCTTCCCAGGCGTCGATCGGCGTGAAGTCGCGATGGGCGATATAGTCCGGCCGCTTGAAGCGGCGGATGGCGTTGGAGACCGCGTTGTAGGTCACGTAGATGATCTGGCGGTCGTAGGGGGACATGTTGGGCGGGCTCCCGTGGACAAGAGTGCCATGGAAGAAGATCGCCGAGCCCGGTCCGCCCTTGGGCGAGACGATGCCGCCCTGCTTCACCAGCTTGGAGATCGTGTCGTTGTCGATCACCCAGAGTGGATAGGAGGTCGTGGTGAGGTCGTGACTGGCCTCGATCGCGCCCTTCTTGTGGCTCTTCGGGATGAACCACAGCGGGCCGTTGAACTCCGTCACCTCGTCCATGAACACCGCGAGGTTCATGGCGCGGGCCTCGGGCATGTCGTCGTCGGCTTTCCAGGTGCCGTAGTCCTGATGCCATTGCCAGACGTCGCCGTCGAACGCGGCCTTCCCGTTGATCTTGAACTGGTGGATGTAGGTCTTGTCCTTCAGGAGCTGCTCGGCAGGCTCCACGAAGCGCGGATGATGGATCAACGCCTCGAACACCGGATGATAGGTGTGGACGGCGAAGGCGGTTCGCACCACGTCGCCGGTCTTCTCCCGCACATTCTCTTCGCGGCGCTGCGCGAAGACTTCGGGCACCGAGTTCTTCAGGATCTGCGTTTCCTCGGGCGAGAAATAGTCGGGAAAGAAGAGATAACCCTCTTCGTCGAATTGCCGGAGCTGCTCAGAGGTGAGCTTCATGGCGGTTCCTCCTTGCCTTGTCGTTTGCGTCGCTGTCAGGCGGCGCGTGAAATGACGACCTTCAGTCGTCCCGTGAGAATATCGGCCATCTGCTCGGCATGGCCGCGGCAGAGCGCTTCGGCCTCCGCGGCCTGGCCGGCTTCGAGCGCGCGCAGGATGCCTTCGTGTTCGTCCCAGACGCTGATACGCAAGTCTTCTTCGCTCAGCGCGGCGGCCATCACGCGCCGCAGATGCTGCCAGTGCGGCTGCGCCGTTTCCCCGAACAGCGGATTGCCCGAGGCTTCGTAGATGAAGAGATGGAAATCGATATCGGCTTCGATCACAGAGGGCACGTAGCCGCTCGCCACGGCGCGGCGGCCGACATCGAGAAGCTGGCGGCCGCGCTGCACGAGATGCGGCGTGTAGTTGGCGGCGGCATGGCGAGCGGCCGCGCCGTCGAGCGCGGCGCGCACGGCATAGAGGTTGCGCGCCTGCTGGACGTCGAGCGGCGCCACGCAGACACCCTTGCGGCCGGCATCGATCAGGAAGCCCTCGCGTCGCAGCAGCATCATCGCCTGCAGGACCGGCTGGCGCGACACGCCGAACTGCTGCGCCAACTCTTCCTGCGTGATGCGCGCGCCGGATTTCAGTTCGCCCGAGCAGATCGCTTCGAGGACGGAGTCGTGAATACGTTCGGATAGATCCGGTTCGGGAATGATCGGGCGCATATCTCTGTATACAGAACACGCGACCGCGCGAGTCAACCGCCTAGCGGTATTTCAGCCCTTTTGATGCGATAACCGGCAAGGCGCGGTCGGGATAGTCGGTAATCAGCCCATCGACCCCGAGATCGATCAATCGCGCCATTTCGGCCGGCACGTTCACCGTCCACGGCACGACCTTGAGGCCGAGTGCCTGGGCCTCCTTCACATTGTCCGCCGTGACGTTGCGCCAGAAGGGCGACCAGGTCGCGCAGCCGGCGGCCTTGGCCAACCGCGGTACCGAGCCGCCATGCGCGGCCAGGTCGAGGCCGGCCAGCCAAGGCGAGGGCCGGCTGCCGTTCCGGCCGACCGTGTCGAAGTTGTTGCTCTCGATGGTGAGGCAGGCCGTGGCGATCTCGGGCGCCAGCTTCTTCACTTCGAGAAGGCTGCGCCAATCGAACGACTGCACCGTGCTGCGCGCCGTCATTCCGGCCTTGCGGATCGCCTCGACGGCGAGGCCGGCAAATCGCACGGGGTCGATCGTGAGGTCGGGTTTGTTCGGGTCCGTCTTGATCTCGATGTTGAAGCGCACGGAAGGCCCCGCCATCGCAAAGAGATCGGCCAGCATCGGGAAGCGCTGGCCGTCGACCGGCTTCTGCTCGGGGAACTGCTGGGCGTACTTGCTGGCTGGATTGATGCGGCCGATGTCGTAGCGCTTCAGCTCGTCATAGGTGAGCGTACGGATCGGCGGGCCGGGTCGAGCCAGCCATTGCCCATCCGGTTGCCGCGTCAGGTCGGGATTGAGCAGCGGATCGTGGCTGATGATCACCTCGTCGGCCTTGGTGATCGCGAGATCGGTCTCAAGCGTAGTGACGCCAAGGTCGAGCGCCGCCTTGAAGCCGGCCAGCGTGTTCTCGGGCGCGAGGCCGCGGGCGCCGCGATGACCCTGCAGATCGAAAGCGGCGGCGAACCCAGCGCTAGCTGCCCAGATTGCGCAGGCGAGCGATGCGATCCTCGATATCGGGGTGAGTTGCCAGGAGCGCGGGCGTGTCCTTGGTGAAGTCCTGGACGGGATTGACGATGAAGAGATGCTGCGTCGCATGGCTCACTCCGGGAAAGGGCGCGGCCTTGTCGGCGAGCTTCTGCAGTGCCGAGATCAGCCCGTTGGGATTGCGTGTGAACTGCACCGACGTGGCGTCGGCGAGATATTCGCGCTGGCGCGAGACGGCGAATTGCACGGCTTTGGCGGCCAGCGGCGCCAGGATGGCGATCACCAGGAGGAGAATGATCAGGATCGCCGCGCCGCCGGAATCTTTCTTGTTGCCGCTGGAAGAGCGGTTGTGCGCCGAACCGCCCCAGTTGAGCGTGCGCAAGGCCATGTCGCAGACTAGGGCGATCAGACCCACGGTGACGCCCACCATCACCATGTAGCGCGTATCGAGATTGGCGATATGGGCCATTTCGTGCGCCACGACGCCCTGCAGTTCGTCGCGGCTGAGCGTATTCAGCAGGCCGCGTGTCACGACGATGGTGCCGCGTTGAACCGATGCGCCGGTGGCGAACGCGTTGAGCGCATCGGTTTCGAGAACCATGACCCTAGGCATCGGCACGCCGGCGGCGATCGACATTTCCTCGACCACATTGAAGAGCTGCGGAGCGTCCGCCTTGTCGATGTCCTTGGCGCTCGCCATGCCGAGGACCATCTTGTCGCTGACGGCGAGGGATACCAGGCTCCAGCCGATGCTGGCAGATGCCATCAGCGCGGCCCCGATCACACCGCCATGGCTCAACAATCGCGGGCCCCTGTCGTCGGCGCCGAGAAACCAACCGACCAGGTAGCCAATCGATGCGGCCAGCAGAGTCAGGATGGCGAGCAGCAGGAACGTGTTGCGCCGATTGACCCTCTGCGCAGCAACGAAGTCGGTGGTGGCAGTGCTGATCGTCAAAGCCGCGCGCCCTTTCCGGACGGAACGCTCAGCGCAGCGCGACCTTGGGCACTTCGCGCTCGGTATCGGGCATGGTGAAAAGATCCATCGGTCCGAAGCCTAGCGATGCGGCGGCGAGCACGGCCGGGAAGCTCTGGCGGCGGGTGTTATAGGTGTTGACCGAGTCGTTGTAGAACTGGCGCGCAAAGGCGATCTTGTTCTCCGTCGTGGTCAGCTCTTCCTGGAGCTGCATCACGTTCTCGTTGGCCTTGAGTTGCGGATAGTTCTCGACCAGGCCGAGCAGGCCGCGTGTCGCCACCGACAATGCCGCCTCGGCGGGGCCGGCCTGCGCCGGGTTGCCGCTCGCCGCGACCGCGGCGTTACGCGCCTGGATCACCTTGGTGAGCGTCTCCTGCTCGTAGCCCATGGCGTCCTTCACCACCTGCACGAGATTTGGAATGAGATCGTGCCGGCGCTTGAGCTGGACGTCGATCTGGCTCCAAGCGGTCTGGCCCTGGTTCCGGGCGCCGACCAGGCCGTTGTAGACGGCGATCAGCCACAGGCCGATGGCGGCGATAATGCCAATGACGATCCAGAAGCTCATGCGGAAGTCTCCCCGGCGGCGGTCTTGGCCGCTGCCGCTACTTTAGTCATGATTGCGGCCCTACGGGAGGGTCATCAATGGAAACGTCAGCGTTGCTGAAGGCGTTCTGCTCGGCTGTGGAGCGTCGCGACGGCAGGAGCTTCGCCAACCTGTTCACCGAGGACGGCGTCTATCACGACGTGTTTTACGGAGCCTTCCGCGGTCGCGAGAAGATCGCCGAGCTGATCGACGACTGGTTCTATCGCACGGCGCACGAATTCCGCTGGGACATGCACCGGCCGGTCAGCGACGGCCGCTTGCTCTATGCCTATTACACATTCAGCTACGTCTCGAAGCTGCCCGAAGCCGAGGGCCGGCGGGTCGGCTTCGAGGGCGTGTCGATGATGAGCCTGCGCGACGGCAAGATCGCCGAATATCGCGAGGTCGCCAATGTCGGTCCTGCCTTCGTCGACCTGGGCTTCTCGCCGGAGCGCACCTCCAAGATCCTGGCCAAGGAAGGGGCGCACCTGAAGAAACAGCCGGAGTGGAAACGCCACGCCGGCTGAGGCTGGCCTAGTCCCGCAGCAGTTCGTTGATCGACGTCTTCGAGCGCGTGCGCTCGTCGACGGTCTTCACGATCACCGCGCAATAGGTCGAGGGCCGGTCCGGGCCGCCGCCGATATTGCCTGGCACCACGACCGAATAGGGCGGCACCTTGCCGATGTGGATCTGGCCGGTGGCGCGATCGACCACCTTGGTGGTGGCGCTGATGAACACGCCCATCGACAGCACCGCGCCGGTGCCGACGATCACGCCTTCGACCACTTCCGAGCGCGCGCCGATGAAGCAGTTGTCCTCGATGATGACCGGGTTGGCCTGCAGCGGCTCAAGGACGCCACCAATGCCGACGCCGCCTGAAAGGTGGCAGTTCTTGCCGATCTGGGCGCACGAGCCGACGGTAGCCCAGGTATCGACCATGGTGCCGGTGTCGACATAGGCGCCGAGGTTCACGAAGGACGGCATCAGCACGACCGACGGCGCAATGTATGAGCCGCGGCGCACGACAGAACCCGGCACGGCGCGGAAGTTAGCTTTGGCGAAGCGTGCAGCGTCCCAGCCCGTGGTCTTGAGCGGCACCTTGTCGAACCACGGGGCCGCGCCCATGCCCGGGAAAGAAGCGCCGCCATCCATCGGCACCGAATCGTAGAGGCGGAAGGAAAGCAGCACGGCCTTCTTCAGCCACTGGTGCACGACCCATTCCTCGCCGAACTTCTCGGCGGTGCGGAAGGTGCCGTCGTCGAGGCCGGCGATTGCTGCCTCGACCGCATCGCGGACCTCGCCCTTGGTGGCGCTGTTGATGCCATCACGCTTTTCCCACGCCGCGTCGATTGCGCTTTGAAGCTGCTTGCTCATCGAAATCCCTCGAAAAATGCCGCCGGACCATAGCGGCGGGGGGCGGGGTGTCAATGTTCCGGCTATGCTGGCCGGATGCTGTCCGAGAAGGCCTTCAAGATCCCCGAATCCGTGCTGGTGGTGATCCACACGCCGCGGCTCGACGTGCTGCTGCTGGAAAGAGCCGGGCAAGATTTGTGGCAGTCCGTGACCGGCTCGCGCGAACCGGACGATCCCGACCTCGAAGCAACGGCCCGCCGCGAGCTTCTGGAAGAGACGGGCCTTTCCCAGGGCACGCTTGCCGACTGGCGGCTCATCAACCGCTACGAGATCTGGGCGCAATGGCAGAGCCGCTATGCGCCCGGCGTCACGCACAATGTCGAACATGTCTACGGTTTCACCGTGCCGGAACCGGTCCTGGCCACCCTCGATCCCAGCGAGCATACGAACCAGCTCTGGCTGCCCTGGCAGGAGGCGATGGAAAAGACCTTCTCGCCCACGAACCGTGACGCGATCTGGCAACTGCAACGGCGGGTTCTGAGGCATACTGGCGACACATGACCGTCGCTCACAAGGAAGCGTCGAAGCTCGGCCAATTCAGTTGGGCCCTGTTCGACTGGGCCAACCAGCCCTTCTTCACCATCATCACCACCTTCATCTTTGCGCCCTACTTCGCCAACGTGCTGGTCGGCGATCCGGTGAAGGGCCAGTCGGCCTGGGCCTTCACCCAGTCGACCTCGGGCGTCCTGATCGCGCTGATGAGTCCCTTTCTCGGCGCCATGGCCGACGCCGGCGGGCGACGCAAGCCCTACATCTTCGCCTTCCAGCTCCTGCTGGCGGCAGGATGCGCCGGCCTGTGGTGGGCCTATCCCGACCGGCCAGATCTCATCATGCCGATCAGCTGGGCGGTGGTCGCGGCGACGGTCGGCGCGGAAATGTCGATCGTGTTCAACAATGCGCAGCTTCCCAACATCGTGCGGCCCCAGCGCATGGGCTGGCTGAGCGGCTTCGGCTGGGGGCTGGGCTACTGTGGCGGCCTCATCTCGCTGTTCATCGTGCTGGCGGTTTCGATGCCGTCGATGTTCGGCCTCGGCACGGGCGATCAGCCGCTGTTCGGTCTCGATCCCAAGACGCACGAACTCGAACGGCTGGTGGGCCCGGCCTCGGCGCTGTGGCTCGCGATCTTCGTGCTGCCGATGTTCCTGTTCACGCCCGATTCCGCTGGCGCGCGGCGCCAGTCGCTGTGGGTCGCCGCCAAGCAGGGCGGCGCATCGCTGCTGACGACAGTCCGCAAGCTCGGCCACTTCCGCAACGCGCTCACCTATCTGATCGCCTTCATGCTCTACAATGACGGGCTCGCGGCCATCATCGCCTTCGGCGGTGTCTATGCCGCCGCGACCTTCGGCTGGAGCACGGTGACGCTCGGCATCTTCGGCATCATCCTGACGGTGTTCGCCATCCCCGGCGCGTTCCTGGGCGGCCGCCTCGACGACATGATCGGCAGCAAGCGCACGGTCCAGCTCGCCATCGCCGGCGTCATCGTCGCTACCCTGGGTATCGTGGGCGTCACGGCCGATCGCGTCTTCTACGTCATTCCCGCAGAACCCCTTGATCCGACGCGTGGTCTGTTCGGCTCGCTCCAGGAAAAGACCCTGATGGGCTTCGCATTGATCCTGGGCTTCTGCATGGGGCCAATGCAGGCGGCCAGCCGGACCATGATCGGCCGGATTGCGCCCGAAGGGATGACCGGCGAGTTCTACGGCCTCTTCGCCCTCTCCGGCCGCGCGACGGCCTGGATGGCGCCGCTCGCCATCGGCATCGTCACCGCGGCGAGCGGGTCCACGCGGATCGGCATGGCCTGCGTGCTGGCCTTTCTGGTGCTAGGCTTCATCCTGCTCTGGAGCGTACGCGAGGAACGCGCAAAACACTGAAGGAGGTCCGCCATGATCACCGCCATCGTGAACTTCAAGTTGCCGGCCGGAATCGATGCTAAGCAGGCGACCGAGCTCTTCAAGATGTCGGCGCCGAACTACCGCGGTGTGAAGGGCTTGGTCCGCAAATACTATCTGTTCGACGAGCAGACGGGGGTCGGTGGCGGCGTCTATCTCTGGGAGAGTCGCATCGATGCCGAGGCGGTCTACACGCCGCAATGGCGGGCTTACATCGCCGAGCGCTACGGCGAACTGCCGGATATCCGTTACTTCGAGACGGCGGTTATCGTCGACAATGCGAGTGGCCAGATCGACGAGGCAGCCTAGCGGTCGAGGTGGTTGGCGCGCCGATCGCAAGCGCCGGCCGCGATCGCGAATCGCGACGATGTTTGTTCGCTAGACCGCGACCGTCTTGCCTTTGAAGGTGCAGAGGTCGTTCACGACGCAGGTTGGGCACATTGGCGTGCGTGCCTTGCAAGTGTAGCGGCCGTGCAGGATCAGCCAGTGATGCGCGTGCAGGCGGAATTCCTCGGGCACGCGCTTCAGCAGCTTCAGCTCGACCTGCAGCGGGTTCTTGCCCGGCGCCAGGCCGGTACGGTTGCCGACACGGAAGATGTGGGTGTCGACGGCGATGGTCGCCTCGCCATAGGCCACGTTCATCACCACGTTCGCCGTCTTGCGGCCGACGCCCGGCAGGTCCTGCAATTCGGCATGGGTGTGCGGCACCTCGCCGCCGTGCCGCTCGATCAGCAGCTGGCTGAGTGCGATCACGTTCTTGGCCTTGGTGCGGAACAGGCCGATGGTCTTGATGTAGTCGATCAGTTTCTTCTCGCCCAGTGCCACCATCTGGGCGGGCGTTTTGATCTTTTCGAACAAGGGCTTGGTGGCACGGTTGACGCCGGCGTCCGTCGCTTGGGCGGAAAGCACGACGGCGACCAGGAGCTGGTAGACGTTATCGTATTCCAGTTCCGTCTCTGGCTCCGGGATTGCCTGCCGCAGGCGGGCAAAAAACTCGGGGATGACGGCGGACTTCATCAGGGCCATATAGCCTCATACCATGGTTGAAACGCCCCTTCCGGCGGTTCATTTCGCCACTTCGCTCACGCCGCATCGAAGCCTCCCGCCAGAGGCCTTCCGCTGGCTGATCGTGGGCGCCGTTGCGGCAAATCTCCTGGTCGGCCTGCCCATGATGATCATCGGCGCCTGGCCGGTGTTCGGCTTCATGGGCCTCGATGTCCTGCTGCTGTGGTGGCTGTTCAAGCGCAGCTACCTCGACGCACGGCGCAGCGAGACCCTGCTGCTGACCGACCTCGAATTGATCGTGTCCCGCGTCGCGCCCGACGGCGAGCGCGAGGAGCAGCGCCTCGATGCCTATTGGCTGAAGATCGACCTGACCGAGGAACGTCTGGTCGTCAGCTCGCGCGGCAACCGGACCGTGATCGGCCGTTTCCTGTCGCCGGTCGAGCGCCTGCATGTGGGCGAACAGCTCAAGGCGGCGCTGGTCGAGATGCGCGCGCCGCGCTACCGCCACGCCTGGGACGAGGAGCCGGGCTGAGGCTAAAGCCCCAGCACGTCCTTCATGCCGTAGAGACCGGGCTTCTTGCCCTCCAGCCACTTGGCGGCGGTGACGGCCCCTGATGCATAGCCTTCGCGGCTGAAGGAACGGTGATTGAGCTCCAGCCGCTCGCCGCCCGTCGCGAAATAGACCGTGTGCACGCCCACTTCTTCGCCGCCGCGCAGGGTAGCGAAGCCGATCTCGCCCACGGGCCGCGCGCCGGTATGGCCGTCCCGGGTCTTGCGCCAGACATCCTCGAGCTTGACCTTGCGGCCGGCCGCAGCGGCACGGCCCAGCGCCAGCGCCGTGCCGGACGGCGCGTCGATCTTGTGGCGGTGGTGCATTTCCAGCACCTCGATGTCGTAGCTGGGATCGAGCAGCGCGGCGGTCTTCTCGACCAGCGCCAGCAGCACGTTGACGCCCAGCGCCATGTTGGCCGCCCACATGATCGGCACCTTCTTCGCTGCCTCGTGGATCAGCGCCGTCTGCTGCGGGTCGAGGCCTGTGGTGCCGATCACCATCGCCACGCCTTTGTCCTGGGCGACCTTCGCATGGGCCACTGTGGCCGCCGGCACGGTGAAGTCGATGACGACCTGGGCCGCGGCGATGGCGGCGGCGCTGTCGCCGCCGATCTTGATGCCGTTGGCCTCGAGACCTGCGACTTCGCCGGCATCCTTGCCGATCGCCTTGCTGCTCGGCGCTTCGCTGGCGGCAGCCAGCGACACGCCCTCGGTGCGTGCAATCTGTCGGATCAGCATCTGGCCCATGCGCCCGGCGGCGCCGACGACGGCGATCTTCATTTGTGTGGTTCCTGTCGTAAATGTCGTCCGACAATACTCTACATCAGACAAAACGGGAGGCAGAGATGCTCTTCATGGTGGTCGAGAAACTGAAGAACCAGGACGGCAAGGCCGTGTATCGCAAGCTGCGCGACAAGGGCCGCGCGCTGCCGGACGGTCTTACCTTCGTAGCAAGCTACGTGACGGCCGATCTCGGCCGCTGCTTCCAGCTCATGGAAACCGACGACATCACGACCTTCCAGCGCTGGATCGCCGATTGGCAGGAGGTCGTCGAGTTCGAGGTCGTGCCCGTCGTCGAGGGCAAGACCACGCGCGAGGCCCTCGAACCGCTGCTGTAGACTGACATCCCAACGAAGGAGAGCACACGATGATTACAGGTGGCTGCCATTGCGGCGCGATTCGCTATCAGGCCGAGGGCGACGCCCTCCACCACGCGCTGTGCCACTGCACGGACTGCCGGCGGCACTCCGGAGCTCCGATGGTGGGCTGGACGATGTACCCGCACGATGCGGTCAAGGTGACCAAGGGCACGCCCAGGGTCTACGCCTCGTCGGAGCACGGAAGGCGGCATTTCTGCCCCGACTGCGGCACCGGGCTCTTCTACGACAATGCGAAGACATTGCCGGGGCTCATCGATATCCAGAGCGCCACCTACGACGATCCGGACGCGGTGCCGGCGCAGGTCCACATCCAGGTCGCCGATCGGATCGGATGGATGATGAACGTCCATGAACTGCCGGCGTTCGACCGCTATCCGCCGCAGTCGTGAGCCGGGCGGCTATTTCCAGGGATCCGCCACCTTCGGCCAGAACGGCGTCTTGCGCTTGGTGTAGGGCCAGCGCGTGACGTCGGGGTCGGCGGCTCCCGGCGAGGCGACGTAGAGGATCTCCTTCGCGAGGCCCACGAAGCCGTTATAGAAGTGCTGCGCCGACTTCACGATCACCACGCGATAGTCGGCAGGCTCGGCGCCGACCGCGCGGAAGGCATCCGCGTGGAAGGTCTGGTTGCGGCGCGTGCAGATCGCGATATCGACATGCTCCGACGACAGCAGCGCCATGTCGCCGAGCGGCGACATCACCGGCCCGTAGGGCTGGAAGACGTTGCGCGCGATCTTCTTCACCGTCACGTCGAGATCGACCGGATTGCCACTCACGACGCCCGACTTGCCGCCGAGCCGCATGCGGATGCGCGCGCCCTCGCCCGCCTCTTCGGCGATCTGGAAGGCCATCGGATCCCACATCACGCCGAACAGTGCCGGACCGATCTCGCGGGCTACCAGCTCCTTCAGCACGAAGGTCGAATCGCCGGGGGCGCCGGAGCCGGGATTATCGGCGCGGTCGGCCAGCACCAGCGGGCCCTGATTATGCGAAGCGGCGCGGTCCATCGCCTCGGCGATGGTGAGGTACTTGGTGGCATAGCGCTCGCGGTTGGCCCACAGCTCTTCGCCGAGCTGCTTGGCAAGTTTCTCGGCCTTGGCCTTGTCGCCATCGGCCACGACCAGCGTGCGGGTGCCGACATCCTCGACATCGGCGAAGGAAAAGCCGTGGCTCAGCGACACCGAGAGGATGCCGTCCTTGCCTTCGAGCGACTTCATGCGGACAACAAATTCGCTGATCGGCGGTACGGACGTGCGGTACTGCGCGATCATGCGGCAGTCGTAACGTGCCATGACCGGCTTTACCTTGCCTTCGATCGTGTCGGCGATGATGGCGAACAGCTCCGCCGCGCGCTCCATCGTGTCGGTGTGCGGATATTCCTTGTAGCCGACCAGCACGTCGGCGCTGTCGAGCATCAAGGCACTCAAATGGCAGTGCAGGTCGAACTCCGCGCCGATGGCGACCTTGGGGCCGACGATGGCGCGGACCTTCGAGAGCAGGTCGCCTTCACAATCGTCGTAGCCGTCGGCCACCATGGCGCCGTGCACGTTGATCAGCACGGCATCGAGCGGCAGGGCGGCCTTGATGTTGGCCAGCATCTCGTCGCGGAATTCCTCGTAGACCTTGCGAACGGTGGTGCCCGACGGGGCGGCAAAGGTCGCCAGCC
Organism: Reyranella massiliensis 521; assembly: GCF_000312425.1. Classification (GTDB taxonomy): domain Bacteria; phylum Pseudomonadota; class Alphaproteobacteria; order Reyranellales; family Reyranellaceae; genus Reyranella; species Reyranella massiliensis. Next base: position 5,108,994 of record NZ_HE997181.1, read on the forward strand.
CCTCGATCACCGTCCAGCCACGCTTCTCGGTCTCCTTGCGCCAGACATGCATTGGCGCCGTGAAGTTGGTCGGCTCGTGCCTGGTGGCGTCGCCGTGCCAGATTCCGTGCTCCTCATAGCCGCGGCGGCCCGTCGGAAAGGGGACGAACTGATTGGTCTCGGTGCCGAGGGCACCGATGAACACACGCTTGCTCAAAACTCACTCCTTGCAGCGATGGCAGCCCGCGACATGGTCGTCGACCATGCCCGAAGCTTGCATGAAGGCATAACAAATGGTGGAGCCGACGAACTTGAAGCCGGCCTTCGCCAGCTTCTTGGAAAGCGCGTCGCTCTCGGCCGTCTTGGCCGGCACGCCCTTCAGCGTCTTCGGCCGGTTCTTGCGCGGCTTGCCGTCGACCACGCTCCACAGGAATTTCGAGAACGACCCCTCGCGTTCTACGATCTCGATGTAGGCGCGGGCGTTGCTTACACTGGCGTCGATCTTGCCGCGGTGACGGATGATGCCAGGATCGGCCAGCAGCTTGGCGAGCTTGGCCGGCGTATAGCGGGCGATCTTCTGCGGATCGAACCCGTCATAGACCTTGCGATAATGCTCGCGCTTGCGCAGCACGGTGATCCAGGAGAGGCCGGCCTGGCAGCCTTCGAGCGTAAGCAGCTCGAACAACGCGCGATCGTCGCGCAGCGGCCGTCCCCATTCGGTGTCGTGATACTTCTCGTAGAGCGGATCGGCCGAGGCCCAGCCGCATCGCGGCTTGCCGTCGGTGCCAACTACCGTGTCGTGCTTCCAGACCATGCGCGGACCCTACCCAAGCGCGCCGCTGGACGCCACACTCCGGCAAACGGAGGAGTGTTCATGGCCAAGGATCTCGCGGACCTCAAGGTCTGCATCTTCGATGTGTTCGGCACGGTGGTGGATTGGCGCGGCAGCCTGATCGAGGACTTGCCCAAGCTCGGCAAGAAGTACGGGCTCGAGACCGACTGGACGAGCTTCGCGGACGACTGGCGCGGCCTCTACCAGCCGCAGATGGGTCGCGTCCGCAAGGGCGAGCTGCCCTGGACCCGCATCGACGAGCTGCACAAGGAAGCCTTCGAGATGCTGCTGCAGAAGCGCGGCCTGAAGCATCCCGGCGAAGAGGGGGCGTGGGAATTCACGCACCTCTGGCACAAGCTCCGGCCCTGGCCCGATTCGGTCGAAGGCATCGGCCTGCTGAAGAAGAAGTTCGTCGTCGCCACGCTCAGCAACGGCAACGTCGCGCTCCTGATCAACATGGCCAAGAACAGCGGCATTCCCTGGGATCACTGCTTCTCGGGCGAGACTTTCAGGCACTACAAGCCCGATCCCGAAGCCTATCTCGGCGTGGTCGACACCATGTACCTGAAGCCGCATCAGGTGATGCTGGTCGCCGCCCACAACAACGATCTGGCAGCAGCACAGAAGTGCGGCCTGTCTACAGGCTTCGTGCACCGCCCGACCGAACATGGTCCCAAGCAGACGCGCGACCTCAAGGTCGAGGGCGATTGGGACGTCGTCGGCAACTCGATCGTCGAGGTCGCCAAGAAGCTCGGCTGCTAGGGGGGGGCGGGATCGGCTGTCGGCTCCGTGTGCCGGCAGCCTAGAGACTGCCCAGAGTGAAGTTGAGACTGGCAGCGGGTTCGTTTCTCAGGATGGTGTCGAAGGGCGCGTCGAAGATTGTGACGACCACCAGACAGAAGGCGAACGCGACGGTGAACAGACCGACTGCCGCCCGCATGGCGCGTTGATTGTCGACGTGGACCAGAAGCAGAGCGATCTGCGTCAGTGCGCCCAGGACTACGATGGCGACCCACTTGATGGGCGCCGTCACGTCGTTGGCCAGGCTCAGTCGATTGTCATGCGCCCGCAGAAGCTCCCGGGCCGTTGACAGCATGGCTGCCCGGGTGGCGCCGTCGACGTCATCGGCCTGCGAGATCGTGGTGAGGATATCGAGGGCGGCCTTGTCGGTCTCGTTGCGGGCGGGGCCGATCGCCGAGGAATAGGGATCCTCGGCGCTTGCCGCCTTGGCGTAGGCCTTCAGGCGGGGAAAGAGCAGCTCCTCGAGGTCGTTGGCGCGCGCAAAGTAGCCCAGCGTCTCGACGGCATGCGCTTCCGCCAGTACGGCGCGCTTGGCTTCGTTGGTCTTCTGCCACACGTCGCTCGCCAGCAAGGCGGCAAACAGACCGAACAGGATCGCGACCGAGCCGAAGTATGGCGCGACGATTCCACGAGTTTTTCGAATCGGACCGGAAAGCGGGCCCTTCGCCTCGGCGAGAAAGATCAGGGAAGCAGAAGCGACCGGCAGCAAGGCCGAGACGACGACATCCGAGATCGACGCGGCGAGGCTCACCGTCAGCCGCCGAACATTTCCTTGACCTTGCTGAAGAAGCCCTCGGATTCGGGGCTGGTCTTGCCGGCCTTCTCGAACTCCTTGAGCAGTTCTTTCTGCCTGGACGTCAGGTTGGTCGGCGTCTCGACGTTGATCTCGATGTACATGTCGCCGTACTGGCTGGAACGCACGATCGGCATGCCCTTGCCGCGCATGCGGAACTGGTGTCCGCCCTGAGCGCCGGCCGGAATGTTGATGCGGGCCATCTTTCCGTCGAGCGTCGGCACTTCGATGCTGCCGCCGAGCGTGGCCTGCACCATCGAGATCGGCACGCGGCAATGCACGTCGGCGCCTTCGCGCTCGAAGAGCTGGTGGCGACGCACCGACAGGAACACGTAGAGATCGCCCGCCGGTCCGCCGCGCGCCCCGGCTTCGCCCTCACCCGTGAGCCGGATGCGGGTTCCGTCCTCGACGCCGGCCGGAATGTTGACCTTGAGCGTCTTCTCGCGCCGCACACGACCCTGGCCTGCGCAGGTGCGGCAGGGCTTGTCGATCACTTGGCCGGCGCCGTGACAGGTATGGCAGGTGCGCTCGACGGTAAAGAAGCCCTGCTGGGCCCTGAGGCGGCCGCGGCCATTACACGTTGGGCATTGCTGCGGCTTGGAGCCCGGCTCGGCGCCGCTGCCCTGGCAGGCTTCGCAGGAAACGGAGCTCGGCACGCGCACCGTGGCTTCAGTGCCGCCGTAAGCCTGCTCCAGTGTGATCTCGAGATTGAAGCGCAGGTCCTGGCCGCGCATGTCGCCGCGCCCGCCGGGACGTCCACGGCCACCGCCGGCGCCAAACATTTCTTCGAAAATGTCGCCGAACACCGAGCCGAAATCGAAACCCTGGCCACCCTGGAACGGGCCACCCGGTCCAGCGCCGCCTTCGAAGGCCGCAGCTCCGTAGCGGTCATAGGCAGCACGCTTCTCGGGATCCTTCAGGATGTCGTAGGCGTGATTGATATCCTTGAATTTCTTCTCGGCATCCTTGTCACCCTGGTTGCGATCCGGGTGATGCTTCATGGCGAGCTTGCGGAATGCCTTCTTGATGTCGTCGGCACTGGCCGCGCGGCCGACTCCCAGCAACTCGTAATAGTCCTGCGACATAGCGCTCTACGCGGCCCCCAACATGCACATCAAAAGATGCCCCTTGCAGGTCGGCCTCCCGCTTGCGCGGGAGGCCGTTTGTCCTGTCCGTTGCTCCTGATCAGGAGCCGGTCTTCTTGTTCTTGTCGGTGACGTCCTCGAACTCGGCGTCGACGACCTTCTCGCCCTTCGCCTCGTTCGCGGCGCCGCCCGCGGCGCCGGCAGCACCTGCTGCGGCACCCGCCTGCGCTTCGGCCTGCTGGGCCTTGTACATGGCCTCGCCCAGCTTCATCGCGGCCTGGGCAAGATCGTTAGTCTTGCCCTTGATGGCCTCGACGTCTTCGCCCGCGAGCGCCGTCTTCAGCCCTTCGAGCGCGCCCTCGATCTCGGCCTTCTCGGTGGGGCTCACCTTGTCGCCGTACTCGGTCAGGTGCTTGGTCGTCGAGTGGACCAGCGCCTCGCCCTGGTTGCGGGCGTCGATCAGCTCGCGCTTCTTCTTGTCTTCCTCGGCGTGCAGCTCGGCGTCCTTCACCATCTTCTGGATGTCGGCCTCGCTGAGGCCGCCCGAAGCCTGGATGCGGATCTGCTGCTCCTTGCCGGTGGCCTTGTCCTTGGCCGAGACCTGCACGATGCCGTTGGCGTCGATGTCGAAGGTGACCTCGACCTGCGGCACGCCGCGCGGCGCCGGCGGGATGCCCACCAGGTCGAACTGGCCCAGCATCTTGTTCTGGGCCGCGATCTCGCGCTCGCCCTGGAACACGCGGATGGTGACCGCGGTCTGGTTGTCGTCGGCCGTCGAGAAGGTCTGGCTCTTCTTGGTCGGGATCGTCGTGTTGCGCTCGATCAGGCGCGTGAACACGCCACCCAGCGTCTCGATGCCGAGCGACAGCGGCGTCACGTCGAGCAGCAAAACGTCCTTGACCTCACCCTTCAGCACGGCCGCCTGGACCGCCGCGCCGACCGCGACGACTTCGTCGGGGTTGACGTTACGGGCCGGCTCCTTGCCGAAGAACTGCTTCACGACCTCGATGACCTTCGGCATGCGGGTCATGCCACCGACCAGGATGACCTCGTCGATCTGACCGGCCTGCAGGCCGGCATCCTTGAGCGCCGCCTTGCAGGGCTCGAGGGTGCGCTGCACCAGGTCTTCGACCAGGGTCTCGAGCTTGGCGCGCGACAGCTTGATCACGAGATGCTTCGGACCGCTGGCATCGGCCGTGATGAACGGCAGGTTGATCTCGGTCTCCTTGGCAGTGGAGAGCTCGATCTTGGCCTTCTCGGCCGCTTCCTTCAGGCGCTGCAGGGCGAGCTTGTCGTTGCGCAGGTCGATGCCCTGCTCCTTCTTGAACTCGTCCGCCAGGTAGCTGATGACGCGCTGGTCGAAGTCCTCGCCGCCCAGGAAGGTGTCGCCGTTGGTCGCCTTCACCTCGAACACGCCGTCGCCGATCTCGAGGATCGACACGTCGAACGTGCCGCCACCCAGGTCGTAGACCACGATGGTGCCGCTCTTGCGCTTGTCCATGCCGTAGGCAAGGGCAGCCGCCGTCGGCTCGTTGATGATGCGCAGCACTTCAAGGCCAGCGATGCGGCCGGCGTCCTTGGTCGCCTGGCGCTGGGCGTCGTTGAAGTAGGCCGGAACGGTGATGACCGCCTGATCGACCTTCTCGCCGAGATAGGCCTCGGCGGTCTCCTTCATCTTGCCGAGGATGAAGGCCGAGATCTGGCTCGGGCTGTACTGCTGGCCGTTGGCCTCGACCCACGCATCGCCGCTTGCCGCCTTCACGATCTTGAAGGGCACCAGCGACATTTCCTTCGCGACCATCGGGTCGTCGAAGCGGCGCCCGATCAGGCGCTTCACGGAGTAGAGGGTCTTCAGCGGGTTGGTGACGGCCTGGCGCTTGGCAGACTGGCCGACCAGTCGCTCGCCGCCGTCGGTGAAGGCCACCATGGACGGGGTCGTCCGCGCGCCTTCCGAATTCTCGATGACCTTGGTGTCGCCGCCTTCCATAACCGCGACGCACGAGTTGGTCGTACCCAAATCGATGCCAATGACTTTCGCCATGATTCTGCTCACTTCCCTAGGCAGGTCGACCCGGCCCCAAAGGCACCCGATCTACCCCCAAAAATGTTACCTGCCGGAAAAACCGGATCAGGACAGGGGCTATATAGGTCCTAAGCGGCCGCCTGCAATGGACTTAAGGACCAAATTCGCGGCTTGAAAGCGTTGTTTTGCCGCCTACTGACGATTTTTGGAGAGTTGGCTTTCCCAGGGCGGGAGGGCCCCGGGAAAGAGGTGGCTAGTTTTCGTTGTTCGCCTGGGGGGTGGCCCGGGGCCCGCCCTTGGACACCCCGACCATTGCGGCCCGCAGGAGCCGGCCGGCGATCAGATAGCCCGGGACCAATTCCTGGACGACGGTGCCGGACGGAACGGTCGGGTCCTCTATCTCCATCATCGCCTGGTGGAATTCGGCGTTGAAGGGCTTGCCCAGCGCCTCGATACGGGTGACTCCGTGGCGCTCCAGCACCGACAGTAGCTCGCGTTCGGTGGCCTGGACGCCGGTCACGACGTTCCGCACGGTCGGATCTACCGATTCGAGGTCGGCCGGCAGGGCCGACAATGCCCGGCCGAGATTGTCGGCAACGGAAAGAACGTCCCGGGCGAAACGCTCGATGCCGAACTTGCGCTCCTTCTCGACATCCTGCTGGGCGCGGCGGCGCACGTTCTGCGCCTCGGCCAGCGCGCGAAGCTGCTTGTCCTGCAGGTCGGCCTTCTCGGCCTGGAGCTGCTCGACCAGGCGCTGCCAGTCGGCAGCGCTTTCCGGCTTGGCGGGAATATCGAGAGTGCTGTCGGGCGTTTCGACCGGCATATCCGCCGGGGCGCCGCCCGCGGTTGGATCGCTGGCCATACGTTGTCCCTAGTGTTTGTGGTCTCTTAGAGCGGCCTTCACTTAGGGATGACCTTGCGCCAGGTCAACTGCGCTCAAACGGCCTCGAGCGGCGCGTGCAGCTTGGTGCCGCGCACGATGATGCCGCCGCGATCGCCGACCGTCACCGCGCCATAGCGCTGGGCGAAGATCTCGGGCAGCGGCCGTCCGCCGTCCGCCGCCAGCCACAGCCGCAGGAGGTGCCGGCGCCGCTCGGGCTCGGGCCAATCCTCGAAGCCGGTACGGTCGTGCAGCATGGTGTGATTGTGCACGAGCTGTACGTCGCCCGGCTTGAACTCCATGAAGAGGTTCAGCTTCGGATCGTTGGCCAGACGGTCGAACATGTCGAGCGCCTCGACCTGCTGGGGCGAGAGCCGTGGCGCATCGGCGAAGCGCTGCGCGGAGTCGATGTACTGGCGCTGATAGATCGCTGTCAGATAACCCTTGTGCCAGTTGAACACCGGAATCTCGAAGTAGGGCTTCTGGCCCTCCGGCACCTCGCCGCGCCGGTCTGTGGCCAGCGGCTGGAACAGGAGCTGCAACAGGTCGGGCCGCTGGCGGCGCATCTCGTTGAAGATCGTCGTCGAACTCACCAGCGCCGAGAGGCCCCCCGACTTGGCGGTCTTGAGGCAGAGCAGGCTGACGATATCGCAGGAATCGGTGTGATAGGTCTGGCGCTCGTGCGTCTGATAAATGCGGACGTTGGGATCCTTCACGTCGAGGCCGAGGTCCTGGACGTGCCCCAGTACATGGCCCTTGCCGTTCTGCGAGCGGGCCGAGCCGAGATGGGCGCCTAATCCGAAGAAGGCCGTCGCCGATTCTGCCATCGACCAGCGCTCGACCGGCAAACCGCGCACGAGCAAGAATCCGCGTCCGTTCAGCACTTCGTCGTCGACGCGGGCACGCAGCTTGGCGCCGAGCGTCGGCAGCGGGAAGTCGCGCGCCGTGATGGCGGCGATATCGGCGTTCCGCGCGACCAGTGCTCTCGTCGCCGCTTCGACTTCGGCGACTTCGGCGGCGGCGAGCGGCATCAGCCAGTCGCTGCGCCGGGAAACGTCGGGACCATACCAGGCGGCGGCGCCGGTCTGTTCCGGCGGAAGTTCAAAGGACATCAGGCTTCCCAAGGAAAACGTGGAGCGAAGAGTTCATCGTCGTTGAGCGACAGGCGATAGCTTTCGGTGGCGTTGACCAACGCGGCGCGGATGCCGGGTTCGAGCGCACTGTGGCCGGCGTCCGGAACGACGACATAACGGGCTTCGGGCCAGGCACGCGCCAGCGCATCGGCGGTAATGGGCGGGCAGACGATATCGTAGCGGCCCTGTACGATCGTGCAGGGCAAGTGGCGGACGCGGTCGAGCTGAGCCCAGGGCCAACCTTCCGGCAGAAAGGTGCCGTGCGCGAAGTAGTGCGCCTCGATCCGCGACAGAGCGAGCGCGAAGCCGCCATGGTCGGTTTCGAAGGGTGCCCGCACGGTCGGATAAAGCGTGGAACACGCCGCCTCGTAGCGGCTCCAGGCGCGCGCCGCGGGGCGGTGCCGGTCGGGATTGCGATCGATCAAGCGGCGATAGTAGTTGCCGAGCAGATCGGAACGCTCGCCTTCCGGCAAATGTTCGGCGAAGTCGCGCCAGGCTTCCGGAAAGATTGTCCGCATGCCGTGCAGGAACCAGTCGATCTCCGGCCGCGCACCGAGAAAGATGCCGCGCAGGACGAAGCCCGCCGTGCGGTCGGGATGAGCGAGGCCGTAGGCCAGCGCGAGCGTACTGCCCCACGAGCCGCCGAACAGGAGCCAGCGTTGAATGCCGAGATGCGTCCTGAGCTTCTCCATGTCGGAGACGAGGTCGGCTGTCGTGTTGTCCTGCAGCTCTCCGAGCGGCATGGAGCGCCCGCAGCCGCGCTGGTCGAAGACGACGACGCGATAGAACTGCGGATCGAAGAACCGGCGGTGCACGGGCGCTGAACCCGCTCCGGGGCCACCGTGCAGGAAGACGACGGGCACGCCCTCCGGATTGCCGCTCTGCTCCCAATAGATCGTGTGCCGCCCATCCACCGCCAGCATGCCGCTGGCGTAGGGCGAGATTTCGGGGAACAGATCGGATCGAAGCGGAGTCTCAGAACGCGGCATGCGAATACCTTCTGTCATCACTGCCATAGAGGCAGCCATCATTCCAGCCTTGCGGCGATTGCGGCAGCCTCGGCCAAACGTCTAAGGTCGACAGGGCGCCTGATGCGCCGTGTTGAGGAATCGTGAATTTTCGCGGGATTCTGGCGTCCATCGCGATCCTGACGGCCGTTGTCGGCTGCGCGCCACAGGTCACTCCGCCGCAGACAGGCGCTGTATCTGCGAGCCGCGGTACGGCGGCGTTGCCGCGCGAGGTCGAAAGGTTGGTGGGACCGTCCTACGACGATCCCGCGCTGCAAGCCTATGTCGACCGTGTCGGCCAGCGGGTCGTTGCCGCCGCTGCGCTTCCCGGTACCTATCGCTTCGTCGTACTCGACCAGCCGTTGGCGAACGCGCATGCCGTGCCGGGCTATGTGTTCGTGACGCGCGGCTTGTTGGCGATCCTCGAGGACGAGGCCGAACTCGCCGCGGCGCTCGGCCATGAGCTTGGCCATCTCGTCGAGCGGCATGCCGCGCAGCGGGCTCGTGTGCGCAAGGACATGCTCGATGCAGCCGTCGCGGCGGCGAGTACCAGCGGTTCTGTCACGGTTGGCCGATCGGTCGCCAGCGCGGGCCTGTTGGCGTTGCGGCGCTATTCGCGCGACCAGGAACTCGAAGCCGACCGGCTCGCCCTCACCTACATCACCAAGGCGGGCTATCGCGGCAGCGCCGTGGAAGCGCTGATCCACCGCCTGCGTCGGCAGTCGCAGCTCGAGGCGCAGATCATGGGGGAAGCCTCGGATGCCAGCGATCGCGCGAGTGCGTCTTCCACCCACCCCGCACCGATCGAGCGACTGGAGGCGCTTGCCTCGTTGCCGGCGACTTCGGCGCCGGGTGAATCCGATCAGAAAAAGTACTTTGCGGCGATCGACGGCATGTCGGTCGACGATCCCGCGAACGAGGGCTTCGTGCGCGGCACCTCGTTCCTGCATCCGACCTTGCGGTTGGGCTTCACTGCGCCCGCCGGCTTCTTCGTCTTCAACGAAAGCGACGGCGTGCTGGCAGCCGGCCGCGACCGCTCGTTGATGTTCTTCTCGTGCACGACCGATCAAGTCGAGGGCCGGCTCGACGATTGGATGCGCAACAAGCTCAAGCCGACGCCGACCGACATCCAGGCCACCCAGATCGGTGGCGCGGAAGCGGCGATCGGTGCCCGGCCTCGCGGCTCCGACACGGGGCTGGCTCAGGTGCGTTACGTCATCGTCCGCCACGGCGAGCGCATCTGTTACTTCAATCTGATGAGCGAGGGCGCCGGACAGGATCGCCAGATCGAAGTGCTTCTGAACGCTGCGCGCAGCTTCCGCTCGCTTTCCGATGCGGAAGCTGCGGCGCTCAGGCCCTATCGATTACACATCGTTTCGCCAGCAGGCTCGACGGCAGCTCAACTCGCCGCCCGCATGCCCTATCAGAGGCTTCGGATGGAAAGGCTGCTGGTGCTCAATGCTGCCGAGACGCCGGCCGATCTCACGCGCCGGTCCGAGATCAAGCTCGTCGAGCCGTAGCCAGGGTTCGCTGTCAGGGCTCGATGTGCTCCAGCACGGCGCCGTCGGCATCGAGACCGACCAGCGTCGGCCGATCGCGCGCCACGGTCAGCACCCGGCCGCTTTGGTCGATGACGTTGCTGGTCGGGGCCGTGCCGCGGACCAGCCTCTCGATTGCCGGCCAGCCGCCATCGCGGGCCCGGCCGAGAGCACTGGCAAGCGCACTGTCGGAAGCTCCGCTCCACCAAAAGGCATCGGCCTGCTCGTCGAGCGGCCGCGCCGGATCGGCGCCTGCCGCGGCGAAAACGATACGGCCGTCGGCACTGAGGGCCGCCCGCACGAGCGAATTCAGCAGATCGGGATGGCCTGGCCGCTGGGTGTGGCGCGCCCGCAGGCCGGCGGTCCAGCGGGCGATGGCCGAGGGGCCGTTACGGCTGGCGATCCTGCCCTCGGCGATGGAATGTCCGTAGGCTTCGATCGTCGCCATGAGGCCACGCGCCAGCATCCAGTCGAGGACGTCGAGGGGGGACATGGCGAACTGGAGCTGCAGGACCTTGTGCCACATCTCCTCCTGGGCGCCGCGCAGGAAGACGAAATCCTCGACCTCGGCACCCGGCCGGGCCAGGAGGCGGCGGCGCAACAGCAGTATGAGATCCAGGGCGCGTGCCGGATCGCCCGAGGGGCCCAGCATGTTGCCCAGGACGACAAGCCGGTCGCCTGGCTGCCAGCGCGGCAGAAGAGCGGCAGACAGGCGCTCCAGGGCCATGTCGTCGCCAGACAGCCCGCCCAGTGCCCAGGTGCAGCCACCGTGCCGCAGGCGAGCAATGGAAGGGGTGAATTTGTTCATTTATGGACACTGCACATGAAAAAGGCGGCGCGACAGGGACTGTCGGCCGCCTTTCGGCTTGTTTCCGCCGGCTCCAGGCCTAGGCGACCTTCTGCAGGACGCTGTTCAGCTTCTGGGTGGCGAGATCCTTGTCGATCCGCTCGACGGCCGCGAGCTCGCGGGCCAGCCGATCCAGCGCCGCCTCGTAAATCTGGCGTTCGCTGTAGGACTGGTCCGGCTGGCCGGCATTGCGGTGCAGGTCGCGCACGACTTCGGCAATTGACACCGGATCGCCCGAGTTGATCTTGGCTTCGTATTCCTGCGCGCGACGGTTCCACATGGCGCGGCTGATACGGCTGCGGCCTTTCAGGGTCACCAATGCGTTTTCCATGATCTTTCGCGAGCTGAGCTTTCGCAGGCCGGAAATCTTGGCCTTTGCCACGGGCACGCGCAGCATCATGCGTTCTTGCTCGAACGAAATCACGAACAGGTCGAGCTTGTGTCCGGCGATTTCCTTCGCCTCGATATCAATAACCTGGCCGACGCCGTGGGTCGGGTAGACCACGAAATCGCCCTTCTCAAAGGCAAATTCCTTCGCCTTCGCCGCTACCTTCTTCGGCTTGGCCATTTCATCAAGTCCCTTCACAACTAGCCCCGCTTTCAGCGATACCGCGACCCGTCGCGCACACTCCCCTGTGTGCTCGCCCGATGCCTCTGTATCGGTAAGTTGTTATCGGATACCGACACGGACACCGAGCTGGCGACTGACCGGCTTCCGGACCGCTTCCAGCAGAGATCTTATAGCAGAGAATTCGCGCGGAGTCAGGGCTTATGTTGCATTTAGGCAACGGTAGGCCCATGCAACTGCCGCATGGCTGTTGCAAAAGGTGCAATTAAGGACTTGCGAACGGTCGTTTCTATCGCGCAGCGGGCTTGTCGATGAAATACTTTTCGAACTTGTCTTTTTCGTCCTTGAAAGCGTCGGCGTCGGCCGGTGCTTCGCCCTTGCGGGTGATGTTTGGCCAGGTGGCCGAAAGGCTGCGATTCAGTTCCAGCCACTTTTCCAGACCCGACTCCGTATCGGGAAGGATCGCATTGGGCGGGCATTCTGGCTCGCAGACGCCGCAATCAATACACTCGTCTGGATTGATGACCAGCATGTTCTCACCCTCGTAGAAACAGTCCACGGGGCAGACTTCAACACAGTCCATGTACTTGCACTTGATGCAAGCCTCGGTCACGACATAGGTCATACGAATTCCTAAACGAGCGTCGCGTGCTTAACGCGACGGACACCGCGACGCAAGACTGCCGAATCATCGCGGCTCGATCTCTTCATATAACAAGCGCGCCTCCGGCGCGGGACCACGCCGCTCGCCCAAAGCAACCACTTTGATCACGCGGACTTTCGGACCGAGGGCGAAGGTCAAGATCATGCCGGGCGCCACCGTGGCATGCGCCTTGTCGACGACCCGGCCGTCGATGCGACAGCGCGACTTCTCGATATAGCGGGTGGCCAGCGAACGCGTCTTGAAGAAGCGGGCGTGCCAGAGCCACTTGTCGAGACGCATCGCGCGTCAGCGTTCCACGATGGGGGCTACTTCTTTCCGCCGAGCTTCAACTCGAGCAGCTTGGCGAACGGCGAATCCGCCGCGGCATCGCCCTTCGTCTCGGTCGTGGCGAAGAGGCGCAGCGCCGGCCCGCCGCTGTCGCGACGCGGTGGCCGCGGGCCACGCCTGTCGTCGCGGCCTCTGTTCTCCTGTGGCGGACGTCCGTCCTTGCTTTGATGCGGCGGGCGATCCTGCCGCGGCCCGTCCTTGCGAGGGCGGTCGTCCTTGCCGCGTGGCGGGCGTGGCGAATCGGTGAAGAACTGCCGCTCGTTCGGTCGCTCCGGCCGCTCGCGGCGGCGCTGGTCGCGCTGCTGGCGTTGATGCTGACGCTGGCGTTCACGCTGCTCCTCGCGCTCGCGCACGATGCGCGGCTTGATCGAGAAGGCGTGCAACGGGCCGTTTTCCTCCGACGGCGGATGCACGCGATACCCGAGGCCGCTCAACACGTCGGCCATCTCGGGCTCCGAGCAGCCGACCAGCGACATCATCTGCGGCGTCGCGCGGAACCAGCCGGGCGGCAGGGGACGCGGTCCCTTCTTTGCCTCGGGCTGCGTCTTTGGCTCTTCGGCAGCCGGCACCTCTTCGGCAACCGGCGCCTCTTCGGCCTTGGCTTCCTCGGCCACGGGCTCTGGCGCTGCGTCCGCAGCCGCTTCCGCCGTGGTCTCCGGAACTTCCGGCGTCGCTTCGGCGGCGGTTTCCGTCACAGCTTCTGTCTCGGCCGGCGTTTCCGCCGCTGTCTCTGCCGGCGCCTCCGCTGCCATCTCGGGCGGCGCGTCGGCGACATCGGCTATCGGCTCCATCTCGCCGAAGGCCGCGGCGACAATCGCCCACTCGCTGATCTCGTCGGTCGATGGCGTCGAGGCCGAGGATGCCGCAGCCGTGGCGGCAGCCTCGCCACGCGGCTTCCGCTCCTGCTTCTCCTGCTGCTGCGCACGACGTGCGGCTTCGCGGCTGTCGCGCACGGCGTGGCGCGCCATGGCGGCAAGTCGCTCGACCATGTCGGCACGGATCGCATGATCGCCCAGCGGCAGGTAGCCGATGGCCGCATAGAAGTCGCGTTCGGCATCGCGCGGCAGATCCATCGACGTGCGGCCTTCGGCCGGCAGCGGCGGGATCGCGTCGCGATTCTTGGCGATCATCCAGAGGCCGGCGCGCAGACGAATCGGCACCGGCTTCAGCATGCTCGGGAAGTAGATCGAGTAGACGCCGACGCGGACACCAAGCCGCGCCAATGCCTTGCGATCTTCTTCGGCCAGCTGGGCGAGCTGATCTTCGATCGGACGGCGTGGCAGTACACCGAGGCTCTCGCAAAGCTGGAAGACGATGCCTCGCGCGCCGGCCGGCAATTCGGTCGTGGCGCGCGCATCCATCAACTCGCTTAGGCCGAGCCGGATACGGGTCTCAACCCAGACGGCGGCGCGCTTGCGCACTTCCTCACGCGCCGGCCCGTCGAGAAGGTCCGACGCGATGGCTTCGACCTTGGGCGCGAGCACGTCGCCCGATGGCAAGAGGCGCGCAACAGGTCCACCGCCCCAGCACACGCGAAGCTGCGCATCGAACACGATCTCGCCATCGGGGCTGTTCGTGAACGCCTGCAGGCGCGCCGGCAGATCCTGGCGCAACACACGCAATGCGGCACTCAGCACGGCCTTCTGGTCGGTCTGTCCTTCGGTCGCATCCGCGACGAAGCGGAAGCCCTCGATGCGGCCGAGGTGCTCACCTTCGACCGTCACTTCGCCCGCTGCGGCGACTGACGAATTCATTTCACCCTCATCGCGCAATCTTCGTACAAGCAACGCCGCGCGTCTATCGACAAACCGTTGCGTCAAACGCTGGTGCAATACGTCAGAAAGTCGATCCTCGATAGCCCTCGCGCGCTCTTGCCAGTGATTCGCGCGCTGAATCCAGTCGGGACGATGTGAAATATACGTCCAGGTCCGAACGTGCGCGATCCGTGCCATCAACGTGTCGATGTCGCCGTCGAAGCGTTCGAGACGTTTCACGTGTCCGTCGATCCAATCCTCGGGCAGTCGCTCGCCGCCTTGCGTCAGGTGCTCGAAGAGCTGGCTGAGCAGGCGCGTGTGCTCCTCCGTCATCGTCTTGCGGAAATCCGGCACCTGGCAGACGTCCCAGAGCAACCTGATCCGACGGGGCGAGCGCAGGCGCGGCAGGAATTCCGAATGCGCCGCCAAAGCCTGGAGCGCGAGCTGATCGTCCTGCTCGCGCACGCGCTGCAGAGCCGGGTGTGGCGGAAGGGCGTTGAGCGACGCGATCAATGCCTGCACGGAGCGGAAATCGAGGTCCGAATTGCGCCATTGCACGTCGCGGAGCGGATCGAAACGGTGATTCTCGATGGCTTCGACCGTTTCGGGCTCCAGGCCGCCGACTTCGGCCGTGGTGCCGAATGTGCCGTCGTTCATGTGGCGGCCGGCGCGTCCCGCGATCTGCGCGATCTCGACGTTGCGCAGCGGCCGGAGCGTGCGGCCGTCGTATTTGCGCAGCGAAGCGAACCAGACGTGATTCACGTCCATGTTGAGGCCCATGCCGATC
Source organism: Reyranella massiliensis 521 (assembly GCF_000312425.1). Lineage (GTDB taxonomy): Bacteria > Pseudomonadota > Alphaproteobacteria > Reyranellales > Reyranellaceae > Reyranella > Reyranella massiliensis. The sequence goes on from NZ_HE997181.1 coordinate 5,124,012, forward strand.
GCGTCCGTTGCGACGAGGTAATCGACCTCGCCCGACTGGAACATTTCGACCTGCGCGTTGCGCGTGCGCGGGCTGAGGGCGCCCATCACGATCGCCGTGCCGCCGCGCTGGCGGCGGATCAGCTCGGCGATGGCGTAGACTTCGTTGGCCGAGAAGCCCACGACCGCGGAGCGATGCGGCAGGCGGGTCGCCTTCTTCGGGCCGACATAGCTGAGCTTGGAGAAACGCGGCCGCGCCACGACGTCGATATCGGGCAGCAGCCTGTTCAGCACCGGACGGATCGTGTCCGCACCCAGCAACATGGTTTCGGCCATGCCGCGCGCATGCAGCAGACGGTCGGTGAAGAAATGGCCACGCTCGGGGTCGGCGGCCATTTGCACTTCGTCGACGGCAAGGAACGACACCGGCCGATCGAGCGGCATGGATTCGACCGTGCAGACGAAATACCGCGCGCCAGGTGGGGTGATTTTCTCTTCGCCGGTGATCAGCGCGACCTGGTTCTCACCTTTCAGCTTTACGATGCGGTCGTAATTCTCGCGCGCCAGCAGGCGGAGCGGGAAGCCGATCATGCCCGACTCGTGGCCGAGCATGCGCTCGATTGCGAGGTAGGTCTTGCCGGTATTGGTGGGGCCGAGGACAGCGGTCAGGCGGCCGGAGGCGCCGGAGAGCGACATTCGCGCACCATCGCGCGCGGGGATGGCGGAAGCAAGGCCACTAGGGCGAGTGGCCGGCGCTCAGCCTGAGTAAGCGGGCTCCAGTTTGTTGCAGCCGATCACCGGCCCATGGTCGGCATGCTGCACGAGAACTGCCATACCCTGCAGCGGGCCGATCCGTTCGGCAGGAATCGTCCAGTCGGCGGCGGCACCGTCCCACCGGCTCACCAGTTCGAAATGGCGCACGATGTTGAAATTCTGCAGGGACCGACCCTGATTTTCGCCGCTGTTGATCGGTGTGGTGTGACGGCGATCGTAGACGGCCAGCGTGACGTCGGCCGATTTATTTCCAAGGTCGAAGGCCGCGAGCTTGATGCTGAGCGGGCCGCTGGAGGCGCGGGACAGTTCGGGCGTGGCGCGCTTGACCGACCGGCGCTGCGCCTTGTCCAGCAAGGCTTCGATCGGGCCGGGATCGCGGCCGGTGTCGTGGCCGATACCGTCGACGACCATCTCCGGCGTGTAGACGTAGCGCTGCTTCAGGACGCGGGCGTAGGCGCGCTGCCGTTCCGTCGTCTCGCGCGAGGCGAAGGGGTCCTTCCAGCCAATATAGTCCCAGTAGTCGACATGGAAGGAGAGCGCGACGATATCCGGTCGCATCGACAGGCGACCGAGATAGGCATCGGCGGGCGGGCAGGAATTGCAGCCTTGCGAGGTGAAAAGCTCGACAGCCCAAGGCCCCTCGGCGGCCGCCTTCCGCGCAGGCTTTGCAATGCCTGGCTCCGAGCGTCCGACGACCAGCGCGGCACCTGCTGCCGCGGCAGCGCCGATCAGCAGAGATCTCCGGCCCGGAACTGGGAATTTCGTCATGGTCGGAAGATGCGCGCGCACGGCCCTTGCTGCCAATCAACAAACGGTTAGCCCCCGGTAACGCATCGCTCGCGTTCGCTGGACTCTTTGAGGGTAACATTATAACAATCTATCTCCCATGCATGGACCCGTTTCGCCCGGCACTTTCCTGCTCGCCATGAGCGCTCCCGCCCGTATCGCGGTGGCACTCGGCGTGTCGGGCCTGCTTTGGCTCTGCGCCTGGTGGGCGTTGTCCTGAGATTCGAGAGATGAATGCTGCTCTCCGCCTGGTCGACCTGACCGTGAGCTACGACCGCCATCCGGCGGTGCATCACGTGTCGGCGGAGATTCCGGCGGCCGAGATGACGGCCATCGTCGGCCCCAACGGCGCGGGCAAGAGCACGCTCCTGAAGGCAATGCTCGGTCTGGCGCCGCGGATCGAAGGCCACATCGAATGCTCGGCGCGCCGTATCGCCTATCTGCCGCAGCAGGCAGAGATCGATCGCTCCTTTCCGATCTCCGTGCTCGATACCGTCCTGCTGGGACGCTGGTCGCGCTTCGGCGGCTTCGGTGCCGCCAAAAACGCCGACATCCATGACGCGCAGCACGCGATCGAAGCGGTCGGTCTCGGGGGATTCGAGCGCCGGCCGATCGACACGCTCTCGGTGGGCCAGTTCCAGCGCGTCCTGTTCGCGCGCCTGCTCCTGCAGGATGCCGATCTCGTCCTGTTGGACGAGCCATTCGCTGCAATCGACAGCAAGACCGTTGCCGATCTCATGGTGGTGATCCGGCGCTGGCAGGCCGAGAAGCGCACGGTCGTCGCCGTGCTGCACGATCTCGATCAAGTGCGCCGCGACTTCCCCAACTCCCTGCTGCTGGCGCGCGAGTTGGTCGACGCCGGTCCGACGTCGCGCGTGCTGTCGGCCGAGAACTTGTTGCGGGCCCGCGCCATGGCCGAAGCCTGGGACGAGCAGGCCGACGCCTGCGACGTGCCGATGCGACTCAGCGCCTGATCTCATTCTCTTCGCCATGCTTTACGACACGCTGATCGCGCCGTTCGCCGATTTCGGCTTCATGCGCCGCGCTCTGGTCGCGAGCCTCGCTCTTGCCGCGGGTGGCTCGTCGATCGGCGTGTTCCTCATCCTGCGCCGCATGAGCCTGATGGGCGATGCCCTGGCTCACTCGCTGCTGCCCGGCGCTGCAATGGGCTTCCTGATCGGTGGCCTGTCGCTGCCGGCGATGAGTCTCGGCGGTTTCCTTGCAGGCGTCGCAACGGCGCTGCTCTCAGGCATCATCGCCCGCTTTTCCAACATGCGCGAGGATGCGAGCTTTGCCGCCGCCTATCTCACGGCGATGGCGCTCGGCGTGCTCATCGTGTCGTTGCGTGGTTCGGCTGTCGACCTGATGAACATCCTGTTCGGCGCCATTCTGGCTGTCGACGATCAGGCGCTGATCCTGGTCGTGTCGACGGCGACGCTGACCCTGGTCGGCCTCGCGGCCATCTACCGGCCGCTGGTCGTGGAATGCTTCAATCCTGGCTTCCTCGCCGCCATGGGCGTGCGCGGCTCGCTCTATCACTATCTCTTCCTGTCGCTCGCCGTGCTGAACATGGTGGCGGGCTTCCAGGCGCTGGGCACGCTGATGGCGCTCGGCCTCATTTTGTTGCCGGCGGTGGCGGCTTCCTTCTGGGCTCGCGAGGTCTGGTCGATGACGGCGATTGCCGCCCCCATGGCATTCGTCTCGGCCGCGGTCGGTCTGCTCGTGTCCTTTCACGCGGGCCTGCCGTCCGGTCCGGTGATCGTGCTTTTCGCAAGCCTGTTCTTTCTGGGCTCGCTGCTGTTCGGCACGCGCGCCTCGGTACGGGCACGCCTGTCTCGCCCTGTTCACTTGCGCGGCTGACGACTCCGGCTAGGTTTCTTTCCAACGGAGGAAACCACGCATGACCCAATCGCCGGTCTCGGGCGTCACGCTCAAGACGACCAACGCCAACAACATCCATATGCGTTACGCGGAAGCTGGCAGCGGTCCGCTGGTGTTGTTCTGTCACGGCTGGCCGGAGAGCTGGTATTCGTGGCGGCATCAATTGCAGGCGGTGAGCGCGGCAGGCTTCCGTGCGGTCGCGCCGGACATGCGCGGCTATGGCGGCACGCAGGCGCCGGAGCCAATCGACCAGTACACGCTCTTCAATCTCGTGGGCGACATGGCCGAGCTGGTGAAGGCGCTCGGCGAGACCAAGGCGGTGATTGTCGGCCACGACTGGGGCGCGCCGGTCGCTTGGCACGCCGCTCTCTGGCGGCCCGATCTCTTCACCGCCGTCTGCGCCATGAGCGTTCCCTACGCGCCACCGGGCTATGTCGACATCCTGTCGGCTCTGGAGAAGCTCGGGATCAACGACTTCTACCTGCAGTACTTCCAGAAGCCGGGCGTGCCCGAAGCAGAGTTGCAGCAGGACATTCGCGGCGCGCTGCGGCGCCTCTACTACACAGCCGGCGGCGAGATGACGGAGAAGGACAAAGGTTTCGCCCGGCTCACCGGCGGAACCTTGCTCTCGAACACCGTCGACCCCGACAAGCTGCCGCCCTGGCTGAGCGACGCCGATCTCGACTACTATGCCGGCGAGTTCTCGCGCACCGGCTTTCGCGGCGGCCTCAACTGGTATCGCAATCTTCGACGTAACTGGGAGCTGAGCGGTCCGTGGCGCGGCCAGCCGATCCGCCAGCCGTCGCTCTTCATTGCGGGCAGTCGCGACGGCGTGCTGCGCTTTCCGGCGGCCAAGAGCCAGATCGAGGCCTATCCCACGACTCTTCCTGGTTTGCGCGGCAGCCATATCCTGGAAGGGGCTGGCCATTGGGTGCAACAGGAGCGCCCGGCCGACGTTAACAGGCTGCTGATCGACTTCCTGAAGGGGCTATAGTTCTGGCCGAGAGGTCGTCTTCCACTTCGAGGTGCCGATGTCTCATCGTTTCATCTCCAGTGCCGCCCGGCTTTCCTTCTTGGGTGCCGCGCTGGCGCTCCTCGGCGCCTGCGCCAAGCCGGCCTCGCCATCGGCGATGGTGCCTGACGTCGCTGGCATCGGGGCCGGTCCCGCATCCGCTTATCGCGGCGCCATCACGGCCGGCGAGGTGAGCGGCGGCAGCAAGACCTCGCCACTTTGGACCTCCCAAGTCGATAACCCGGAGTTTCGAGAGGCGCTGGTTCGCGCGTTGATGGAGTCGGGGCTAGGCCGGGCGGACAATGGCCGGTTCCGTCTCGACGCCGTGCTGCAAAAGCTCGAACAGCCGTTCGCCGGATTTGCCATGACCGTGAGCGCCACCATCGCCTACAGGCTGACGGAGGTCGCGACAGGCGCGGTCGTTTACGACAAGGCGATCACGACGCCGGCCACCGCGACCATGGACGATGCCATCGACGGCCAGGCGCGCCTCAGGATCGCCAACGAGCGGGCGATCCGCGCCAATCTGCGCCAGCTGATCGAGGAGCTCTATGCGCTCCCCGATCGACCCGGCGTTACTTCTTCTCGTCGAACTTGAGCGCCGCGCCGTTCATGCAGTAGCGCTGCCCGGTCGGTTGCGGCCCGTCGGGGAAGACGTGGCCGAGATGGCCGCCGCACTTGGCGCAGTGGACTTCGACACGGGTCATGAAATGGCTGTGGTCGGTCGACGTATCGACCGCGCCTTCCATGGGTGCCCAGAAGGACGGCCAGCCCGAGCCACTTTCGTACTTGGTCTTGGAATCGAACAGCGGCTCGCCGCAGCCGGCACAGCGGAAAGTGCCGGCGCGCTTCTCGTCGTTCAACGGGCTGGTGAAGGCGCGCTCGGTGCCGTGCTTGCGCAGCACATGGTACTGCAGCGGATCGAGTTCCTTCTGCCACTCCGTTTCGCTCTTCTCGACGGTCTTGTCGGTCATGGGTGTTCTCCTGGGATCTGATGTGGTGAACTAGACCAGCGTTCGCAACTCGGCCGTCGCGACCGACAGCATGGCGAGGTCGAGCGCACCGGCGGCGGCGAAATCCTCCTTCACGAGGCGGTCGACACGATCCAGCGCAAGCTGCCGCGGCTCGCTCCATTTGGCGAGCGCATCATCGGGATCGCAATTGCCGCCACCCGCCGCGCGCAGAGCCGAGCTCAGCAAGTCGGCGTGCAATCCCGCCAGCTCGTCCTGGATCGCAAGGGCTGCCTGCGACGGCCATTGGCCTTCCCGTGGCAGTTTGTGTGCGGCATTGGCCAGCGACGCCAGAGACAGCCGCTCGCCGATCCGGAAATAGAGCCGCGCCGCCGATTCGATGTTGCAGCCGTTGGCTTCGGCGGCCAGTGCCAGGTCGCCTGCCGATGCCAGCGTTTCGAGGGCGGCCGCCTGGCGTGCAGTGGCGGCCGGCGCGCCGATTGCTTCCAATGCGGCGGCCCGTTCGCCGAGTGCAGTCGCTTCGGCCTGGCCGATCAGATCGGCCGGCAAGTCGCCCAGTGCGCCGACGGCGGCGCCGAGCTTGGACGTTGCAGCAATCGTGTCGAGCGGCTGCGGCAGGCGGCGCAAGGTCCACTGTACCGTGCGTACCAGGAACCGTTGCGAGGCGACCAGCATGCGGACCTGGGCTTCGGCCTTAAGCGCAGGGTCCAAGGCCTCGATGTCCGCCCAGAGCGTGCGCAGCTTCCAGGCATCGCGCACGACCGTAAACGCTCGTGCAATGGTCGCGGCCGATGCGCCGGAGCGCTGGCCGACATTGTGCACGAAGGTCGGGCCGCAGCGGTTGACCAGCGAATTCACCACCTGCAGGGCCGTGATCTCGCGGCGCAGGCGATGGCCGCGGATCGCCGGTTCGTACTTCTCCTGCAAGGCTGCCGGGAAGTAACGCAACAGCTCTTCCTCCAGCCTTGGATCGTCGGGCAGGTCGGAGGCCAGGATCTCTTCGTTGAGGTCGATCTTGGCATAGGCCAGCAGCACGCAGAGTTCGGGGCGGGTCAGCGGCTGGCGATTGGCGGCACGCGCGCGCATGGCAGCCGAGTCCGGCAGGAACTCGACGGCACGGTCGAGCCGGCCCTTGCGTTCCAGGGTGCGCATGAAGCGTTCGAGGCGGTCATGCTCTTCTGCCGCCTGTCCTTCGGCCATGCTGATCGCCTGGCTCTGCTGATAATTGTGGCGCAGCACGAGGCCTGCCACTTCGTCGGTCATCGAGAAGAGCAGGGCGTCGCGCTCCGACGCGGCGAGGGCGCCCGAGGTAATCGCGCCGCCCGTAGCGATCTTGATGTTGACCTCGTGATCGGACGTATCGACGCCGGCGGAGTTGTCGAGTGCATCGGTGTTGATCTTGCGGCCGGCGAGTGCGGCCTCGACTCGCCCGCGCTGCGTGAAGCCGAGGTTGGCGCCCTCGCCGATCACCTTTGCCCGGATCTGCGAGCCATCGACGCGCAAGGCGTCGTTGGTGCGGTCGCCGACATCGGCGTTGCTTTCGCTCGAAGCCTTCACATAGGTGCCGATGCCGCCGAAATAGAGCAGGTCGACAGGTGCGGTCAGGATGGCGCGCATCAAGTCGAGCGGCGCCAATGTCCCGGTCTCGATGCCCAGCAACTGCCGGGCCTCGGGCGACAGGCTGACCGACTTGGCCGTGCGATCGAAGACGGCGCCGCCGGTCGACAGCAGGCTCTTGTCGTAGTCCATCCAGGAGGAGCGCGGCAGGCCGAACAGCCGTTTGCGTTCGGCGAAGCTCGTCGTCGGATCGGGCGAGGGGTCGATGAAGATGTGGCGGTGGTCGAAGGCCACCACGAGCTTGATATGCGGCGACAGCAGCATGCCGTTGCCGAACACGTCTCCCGACATGTCGCCGACGCCCGCAACCGTGAAAGGAGTTGCCTGAACATCGTGGTCGAGTTCGCGGAAGTGGCGCTTCACCGATTCCCATGCACCGCGCGCCGTAATGCCCATCTTCTTGTGGTCGTATCCCGCCGAGCCACCAGAGGCGAACGCGTCGTCAAGCCAGAAGCCGTAGTCGCGGGCCAGCGCATTGGCGATGTCGGAGAAGGTGGCGGTGCCCTTGTCGGCGGCCACCACGAGATAAGGATCGTCGCCGTCGTGGCGGACCACGGCAGCCGGCGGGACGATGGTTCCGCCGGCATAGTTGTCGGTGATGTCGAGCATGCCGCGGATCAGGGTCTGATAGCAGGCAATGCCTTCTGCCTGGATCTGCTCGCGCGTCCCGCCGGCCGGCGGCTGTTTGACATAGAAGCCGCCTTTCGAGCCGACGGGTACGATGACGGCGTTCTTCACCATCTGCGTCTTCATCAGGCCCAGGATTTCGGTTCGGAAGTCCTCGCGCCGGTCGGACCAGCGTATGCCGCCGCGGGCGACCCGGCCGCCGCGCAGATGAATACCTTCCATGCGCGGGCTGTAGACGAAGATTTCGACCAGAGGCCGGGGCGCCGGCAGATCGTCGATGGCGCGGCTGTCGATCTTGAAGGAGATCCAGTCCTTCGGCGTGCCGTTGCTGCTGGCCTGCCAGTAGTTGGTGCGCAAGGTGCAGAGCACGGCGTTGTGGAAGCGTCGCAGGATGCGATCCTCGTCCAGGGTCGCCACGGCTTCGAGCGCGGTTTCAAGTGCTGCTTCGACGGCCTCGACCTTCTCCTTGCGTATAGTAGAGGTCGCATCACCGAGAGACGGGTCGAAGCGCGCCACGAAGAGATCGACTAGCAAGCGCGCGACCGTCGGGTAAGCCGCTAGGGCGCGCTCCATGTAATCCTGGCTGAAAGGAATGCCGGCCTGGCGCAAATACTTTGTGTAGGCGCGGACGATGGCGACTTCGCGCCAGGCAAGTCCGGCCCCCAGGATCAGCCGGTTGAGGCCGTCGCTCTCGAAAGCGCCGGCCCAGAGCCGGTCGAGCGCCTCGACGAACCGGGGGCCGGCGGCCGCGAGGTCGACCGGCGACTTGTCGGATGTTTCGACGCTCAGCACTTGCAGCGCCACGGGATCTCCGCCGTCCGCGCGCAGGCCGAATGGCGCCTCGCTAAGGATGCGCAGACCAAAATTCTCGGTCGGCGGCAGAATATCGGAGAGCGCAATTGGCTCGCGCGGATGGAACAGGCGCAGAGTGAAGCGATGCAGCGGCGAGCCCGGCTCGCGGTCGAGTCGTACGGCATTCCGCCGGCCCTCGAGCGTGGCCTGCAGCGGTACAATGTCGGCCACTGCCTGGGTGGCATCGAAGCTGTCGCGATAGGTGGACGGAAACCACTGGCGCCAGCGGCGCGCGGCCGTTCGGCCTTCGGCTTCGCCGAGGTTTGTCTGAAGCGTGGCGCGCAGCCGGTCGTTCCATGACGTCGCGGCCTCGGCCAGGGCGCGCTCGAGTTCGGCGAGGTCGGGCGTCGGCGCAGTCGGTGAGTTGAGTCTCAGTGTATAGAGCGATTGGGCGAGGGCGGAGCCCGAGTCGGCCGACGAGGCCGTCGAGGTCACCTTGCCATGCCAGCTCTGCTCGAGGATCGCGGCGAAGCGGTCGCTCAGCGCCGTGTCGAAGCGTTCGCGTGGCGCGTAGACGAGATTGGTGGCGAAGCGGCCGACGGCATCGCGGCGAGCGAACAGGGCCACGCGCCGTCGTTCCTGCAACTGCAGGATGCCCATGGCGTGGTCGTAGAGCGTGTCTTCTTCGATCTGGAACAGTTCGTCGCGCGGATAGGCTTCTAGGATCGCCATCAGCGCCTTGCCGTCGTGGCTGTTCGGATCCAGGCCCGAACGACGCAACAGACCGTCGACCCGGCCGCGCAGCAGCGGTATGTCGCGCACCATCGCGTGGTAGGCGGCCGAGGTGAACAGGCCGACCAGCCGCCGTTCGCCCGTGACCCGGCCATCGGCATCGAAGGTCTTGACGATGACGCAATCCATCGTGCCGCTGCGATGGACCATCGACGGTCGGTCGGTCTTCACGATCAGGACGTTGTGCGGGCCGCGCGCAAAACGCGACATGGCCTCACCCCCGCCGAGCCCCGCCTCGAACAGCCGAACCTCGTCGCGCCGCAGGATGCCGAGCGCCGAGCCCGGCATCAGCTCGTAGCGGAGGCCGCCGGGCTGGCCGGGATCGTCGACATAGCGGTAGCGGCGGTGGCCCAAGAAGGTGAAGTGGTTGGCCTCGAGCCAGCGCAGGAAGTCCTCGTACTCCGCGAGGTTCGCCGCCCGGCCGGGGACGAGATCGGCGATGGCGTCGAGGCAGGCACGGCGCATGGCGCGCCAGTCCTCGACCGCGAGCCGCACTTCGGCCAACACGCGCGTCAGCGCGGCGGCCAGCTCGTCGAGCGGTGCATGATCGGCCTGACGGTCGATCTCGATGTGCATCATCGACTCCGCCTTGGCCCGCTCGCCGGCCTCCAGGGCGATGCCGATCATGTCGCCGTCGAGGTCGCGCCGAACCGCCAGGACCGGATGCGCCAGCAGGTGGACGGCGATCTCGCGGCGATTGAACTCGTTGGCGATCGAATCGACCAGGAACGGCATGTCGTCGTTGACGATCTGAACGATCGTATGGCGGCTCTCGAAGCCGTGGACGCCGGCGGTCGGATTGAAGACGCGAACCTTGGCGACGCCGGGCAGCCTGCGGCGGGCGAAGGCAAGGAGTGCGTTGGAGGCTGCGGCACGCTGATCGGCAGATGCTGCGGCTAGGTCCTTGTCGGCGACGCGGGCGAACAGCCGGCGTGCAAATTGGGCGGCGTCCTCGCCGCCGGTGGCCTGCAGAGCGGCAGCGCAGATGGCGTCGAGCCCGTAAACACGCGGTGCGAGGGCAGTGGCCATGTCTTGTGTTTCCTCCTCGGACTGTGGCGGATGTTACGCCGCCCTATGACATTCTGACGACGGACTCTTGGCGAGCCCGGGAATGCCCACCGCATCTCGCGTTTTGGGAGGTGGGCCTTCGAGGGCGAGCCGATTCGCTGCGGTTTCTGTTTCTGACCCACGGATTCCGCGGGAAAGCGCGTTTTGTTCTCATCTTATGCTGCACCTGCGAAGGCGCAGAAACGGTCCAGGAAACAGAATTTCAAACCCCATTTCTTCAAGAAATATCAGAGCGTTAACAAGCCATTCCTGAGATTCACATTCGAGGGAAAAATTTGGAAATGACAGGATGGGTAGGTAACGTACTATCAATGGGTAGTGGGGAGTGACGAGCTCCTCGCAATATCTAGGTGTCTTCCACAGAGTGTTCTTTCCACAACTGTGGACAAAAAGAAAAAGGGGACCGCAAGTGTTTGATGTCGTTCAAGTTCGCAGCGGTGCACGGGTTGTTACCGACTCCTCTCGGGACGCCCGCTTGACGGCCTTCGGCAAGGCAACTCTGACCGACCGGTATCTTCTGCCTGGCGAAAATTACCAGGAGATGTTTGCGCGCGTCGCCTCGGCCTATGCCGACGATGATGCCCACGCGCAGCGTCTTTACGACTACATCAGCAATCTGTGGTTCATGCCGGCCACGCCCGTTCTCAGCAATGGGGGGACCAGCCGCGGTCTGCCGATCTCCTGCTTCCTCAACGAGGCGAACGACAGCCTCGAAGGGATCGTCGGCCTGTGGAACGAGAACGTCTGGCTGGCGGCGCGTGGCGGCGGCATCGGCTCCTACTGGGGCAACCTGCGCTCGATCGGCGAAAAGGTCGGCCTGAACGGCAAGACCTCGGGCGTCGTGCCCTTCATCCGCGTGATGGATTCGCTGACGCTCGCCATCAGCCAGGGCTCGCTGCGCCGCGGCTCGGCGGCCGTCTATCTGCCGGTGAACCATCCCGAGATCGAGGAGTTCATCGAGATCCGTCGCCCGACCGGCGGCGATCCCAACCGCAAGGCGCTGAACCTGCATCACGGCCTGCTGATCTCCGACGCCTTCATGCGCGCCGTGGAGAACGACGAGGAGTGGGCGCTGGTCAGCCCGAAGGACGGTGCCGTCCAGCGCAAGGTCTCGGCCCGCCATCTCTGGATCCGGATACTGACGGCGCGCATCGAGACCGGCGAGCCGTACCTGGTGTTCGTCGACCACGTGAATAATGCACGGCCGGAGCATCACAAGCTGGCGGGCCTCGAGGTCAAGACCTCGAACCTGTGCAGCGAGATCACCCTGCCGACGGGCGTCGACCACCACGGCAAGCAGCGCACCGCCGTGTGCTGCCTCTCCTCGCTCAATCTCGAGACCTACCTCGAGTGGCACGAGCATCCGCACTTCATCGAGGACGTGATGCGTTTCCTCGACAACGTGCTGCAGGGCTTCATCGACAATGCCGGCACTGACTTTGCGCGCGCGACCTATGCCGCGATGCGCGAGCGTTCGGTCGGCCTCGGTGTCATGGGCTTCCACTCCTTCCTGCAGGCCAACGGCATTCCGCTCGAATCCGTGATGGCCAAGGTGTGGAACAAGAAGATGTTCAAGCACATCCGTGGCCAGTGCGACGAGGCGTCGAAGACGCTCGCCAGCGAACGCGGCGCCTGCCCGGACGCGGCCGACTTCGGCGTGGCCGAGCGCTTCTCGAACAAGCTTGCCATCGCGCCGACCGCCTCGATCTCGATCATCTGCGGCGGCGCGTCGCCCGGCATCGAGCCGTCGGCAGCCAACGTCTACAACCACAAGACCCTGTCGGGCTCCTTCGTAGTGCGCAACCCCTACCTCGAGAAGCTGCTGGAGCAGAGGGGCAAGAACGACGAGGACACCTGGACTTCGGTCACCACGAACCAGGGCTCGGTGCAGCATCTCGACTGCCTCGACGATCACGAGAAGGCCGTGTTCAAGACTGCTTTCGAAATCGATCAGCGTTGGCTGGTCGAGCACGCGGCCGACCGCACGCCCTATATCTGCCAGAGCCAGTCGCTGAACCTCTTCCTGCCGGCCGACGTGCATAAGCGCGACCTGCACCAGATCCACATGATGGCCTGGAAGCGCGGCGTGAAGAGTCTCTACTATTGCCGCTCCCTCAGCATCCAGCGCGCCGAGACCGTCGCGGGCGAAGCCCTCTCCGCGCCGCTTGGCGACCACGCTCTCTCAGCCCCCAGAACTGACGTCCCCTCTCCTCTGCCAATCGGAACACCGACGCAGAGCAACGACTACGAAGAGTGCCTTAGCTGTCAGTAAACTCGAGTCGCCCCCTGTAGCGTCTCCGGATTCGTTCCGAAGTCGCTACGGGAGCTTTTTCGTCTCCGCGTTTTTGTCTTCACGCTCCGACCAGGCGGGTCCGTGCCATGTCCCTTCTCGACGCCAAGCCGATCTACAAGCCGTTCCACTATCCCTGGGCCTACGACGCCTGGCTTACGCAGCAGCGCATTCACTGGTTGCCCGAGGAAGTGCCGTTGGCCGACGACGTCAAGGACTGGCGCAACAAGCTCAGCGACAGCGAACGTCATCTGCTGACGCAGATCTTCCGCTTCTTCACCCAGGCCGACGTCGAAGTGAACAACTGCTACATGCGGCACTATTCGCGGGTCTTCAAACCCACGGAAGTGCAGATGATGCTGGCCGCCTTCTCGGCGATGGAGACTGTGCACGTCGCCGCCTACAGCCATCTGCTCGACACGATCGGCATGCCCGAGACAGAGTATTCGGCCTTCCTCCACGTCAAGGAGATGAAGGACAAGTACGACTACATGCAGGAGTTCAACGTCGACTCGAAGCCCGCGATCGCCAAGACCCTGGCGGTGTTCGGCGCCTTCACCGAAGGCCTGCAGCTCTTTGCCTCGTTCGCGATGCTCATGAACTTCCCGCGCTTCAATAAAATGAAGGGCATGGGCCAGATCGTGTCGTGGTCGGTGCGCGACGAGACGCTTCATTGCAATTCGATCGTCCGCCTGTTTCGCACGTTCGTGCACGAGAATCCCGAGATCTGGACGGAAGAGCTGCAGCGCGAGATCTACGTCGCCTGTTCGACCATCGTCGACCACGAGGACGCCTTTATCGACCTCGCCTTCGAAATGGGCGGCATCGAGGGCATGACCGCGATCGACGTGAAGCGCTACATCCGCTATATCGCCGACCGACGCCTGACCCAGCTCAGCCTGCAGCCGATCTATCGCCAGGATGCGAAGAATCCGCTGCCCTGGATGGACCAGATGCTGAACGCCATCGAGCACACCAACTTCTTCGAGAACCGCGCGACGGAGTACTCGAAGGCTTCGACGCGCGGCACCTGGGACGAAGCGTTCGGCTAACGCGGCGCAAGCCGTCCCGCCGAACTTCAGTGCACTACATCAACGATGACAGATGTGGTGCCGCTCCAATTCCCGAACGACTCCGCTGATTGACGTTGATCAGCCGACATACTTGGCTACCTCGGCGCTTCCCTTGCGGCGCTCGAGTTCCTCCGCGACCGCGGCGGGCACGCAGACCTTGTTCACGGGATTGAGAACCGTTCCAAGGGATTTCGCGATGACCAACGCGACGGGGATGCCGACGATGGACAGGCACAACAGAACGACCTGGATGGTGTTGATCACCACGAAAACCAGTCCAAAGGGTATGTAGAGGATCATGATGATCGTCGAATAGGCCTGCCAGGCTGCGTTCCGGTCGCCTTTGAGGTTCTTGTTGTCGACCATCGCTCGCCCGAAGGGGGCGAAGAGGAACTTGCCGAATTCCATGAGGCCGAGGCCAATCGGCGCCGTGACGACCAGAGCCGTCAATAGCAGTCCCAGCAGCCAGTAGATAGCCGCGGTCACGAAACCCAGAAATGGGAAATGCCAGAGGATGTTGCCAAGCGTTCGCACTAGTCTTCTCTCCCGTTAGACCTGCGGCGGTTCTTTCTCGTGCCCGCAATGGTAGTATTTATATACCGCTTTCTACTCGTGGGAAAGTCGGTTGGCATTCGCGGTAGGAGTGGTGCTGTCGTCTACGCTTGCAGGCGCTTGGCCTTTGCCGCTTCGAAGGCCGCCAGCCGTTCGACGAACTTGCCGTTGGCGGTATCGGCGGCGGTTGCAATCGCGGGCTTGGGAATCGTCTCGTAGAAGTGGCAGGCGACGCGGTGGCCGTCGCCGGCATCCCTTAGCTCGGGCTGTTCCTGCTTGCAGCGCGGCTGGGCGTGCTGGCAGCGCGTGTGGAAGCGGCAGCCCGACGGTGGGGCGAAGGGCGAGGGCACGTCGCCTGCCAGCAGGACGCGCTCCTTGCGTACACTGGGATCGGGCCGCGGGATCGCCGACAGCAAGGCTTGCGTATAGGGATGCAGGGGCCGGTCGTAGAGGTCGCGCTTGCTCGCGATCTCGACGAGCTGGCCGAGATACATCACCGCCACGCGGTCGCTGATGTGCTTCACCACGGCAAGGTCGTGGGCGATGAACAGATAGGAGAGGCCGAAGCGCTGCTGCAGGTTCTGCAGCAGGTTGACGATCTGCGCCTGGATCGAGACGTCGAGCGCCGACACCGGCTCGTCGCAGATGATCAGGTCGGGATTGACCGCTAGCGCGCGGGCGATGCCGATCCGCTGGCGCTGGCCTCCCGAGAATTGATGCGGGTAGCGCCTTGCATGCTCGGGCAGCAGGCCGACCACGTCGAGCAGGTCCCGCACCCGCTTCCCGCGTTCGGCCTCGGTGTGAAGGTCGTGCACCGCCATTGGCTCGGCCAGGATCTCGCCCACGGTCATGCGCGGGTTCAGCGAGGCATAGGGGTCCTGGAAGATGATCTGCATGTGACGGCGCAGCCGGCGCAGCGACTGCTTGTCGAGTCCGGCGATCTCCTCGCCCTTGAAGCGCACGGAGCCGGCCGTCGGGTCCATCAGGCGCAGCACGAGGCGGCCGGTCGTCGACTTGCCGCAACCCGACTCGCCCACGAGCGCCAATGTCTCGCCGCGCGCGATCTCGAAGCTCACGCCCTCGACCGCCCGGACCATGCCGATCACCTTACGGCGGATCAGGCCGCGGGCGACGGGGAAGTGCTTGACCAGGCCATCTACCTGAAGCACGGGCGTCGATGCGCTGCTCATGCCGTCGCTCCTGCCAGTTCGACGGGCGCCTTCCAGCAGGCCACGCGATGATCGGTTCCGATGCCGCGCAGCGGCGGTGGCTCAGCATGACAGCGCGTGTCGGCGAAGGGGCAGCGCGGCGCGAACCGGCACCCCTTGGGCTGGTTGTTCGGACTGGGTACCGTGCCTTCGATGGTCGACAGCCGCTCGCGATCGATCTCGATGCGCGGGATCGAGCCCAGCAGACCGATCGTGTAGGGATGCTGCGGGTCGGCGAAGAGGGCGGCGACCGGCGCGCTTTCCACGATCTTGCCGGCGTACATCACCAGTACCTCGTCAGCGACCTCGGCGATCACCCCGAGATCGTGGGTGATGATCAGGATCGCCATGCCAAGGCGGCGCTGCAGGTCCTGAAGCAGGTCGAGGATCTGCGCCTGAATGGTGACGTCGAGCGCCGTCGTAGGTTCGTCGGCAATCAGCAGCGCCGGCTCGCAGGCCAGCGCCATGGCGATCATCACCCGCTGGCGCATGCCGCCCGACAGGCGGTGCGGATAATCATCGACCCGCTCGGCGGCGGAGGGGATGCGCACGAGGTCGAGCATTTCGATGGCGCGTGCCTTGGCGGCCGCCGGCGACAGCGTCGTATGAGCCAGAATCGCCTCGACGATCTGCTGCCCGATCGTGTGTACCGGGTTGAGCGAGGTCATCGGCTCCTGGAAGATCATCGACATCTTGCCGCCGCGCAGCTTGCGGCGTTCGTCGGCCGAAAGGCCGAGCACATTGCGGCCCTCGAAGCTGATGGCATCGGCGTCGACCTGGCCGGGTGGACTCGCGACCAGGCCCATGACCGACAGCGAGGTCACGCTCTTGCCGCAGCCCGACTCGCCGACCAGCCCGACGGTGCGGCCGCGTTCGACGGAAAAGTCGATGCCGTCGACCGCGCGAAACAGGCCGCGGTCCGTGTGGAAGTGTGTCCGGAGACCGCGGACGTCCAGGAGCTTGTCCATCAGAAGGAGTAATCCAGGCCCTTGTAGAAGGTGTTCTGGTAGAGCATGTGCGGCCGCACGCCCTTCAACTTCTTCAAGCTGGTGGTGTACATCGCGATGTTCATCACCGGCATCCAGAGATGCTCCTCGGTCACGCGCTGCTGGGCGAGCGCATAGTACTTGGCGCGGTCGGCGTCGGTGATCGAAGCGCGGCCCATCTTCAGATACTCGTCCGTCTTGGGGTCGTTCCAGTTCATGCGGTTCGGCGCCGGCATGTTCTTGGAGTCGAAGTAGAAGTTCAGCAGGTCGCCGGAGGAGATGTAGGGGAACGTCACCGTCCAGAGTTCAAAGTCCTGCTTGGCCATTTCCGCCGGCGCGATGGTCGAATCGTAGCCGACGATCTTCCAGTCGATGCCGATCTTGCGCATGTAGCCCTGGATCGCTTCGGAAACGCGCGGGAAGTAGGAGACCTGCGTGAACAGCACGCGCGGCGCCAGCTTGACGCCGTCCTTTTCGCGGATGCCGTCGCTGCCGACCTTCCAGCCGGCTTCGTCGAGCAGCTTCTTCGCCCGCTCGACATCCTCCTTGATGATGTTCTTGGTCGAGTCGGCGAAGTCGAGCGCTTTGGGATCAATGAAGGTGTAAGCCGGCGTTGCGTTACCCAGCATGATGCCCTTGGTGATGTCGGCGCGGTTGATGGCGATGTTCATCGCCTCGCGCACGCGCTTGTCCGCCACCATCGGCCGCGTGGTCTTGTAGCCGTAGTACATGAGCTGGAAGTTTGGCGTCGCCTCCTGGACATTGAGGTTGGGCGACGCCTTGACCTGCTGGATGAACTGCAGCGGGATCTGGTGCGTGACGTCGAACTGGCCGCCCATCATGGCGGCGACCCGGCTCGAATCCTCCGGCACGATCTTGATCGAGAGCCTCTCGAACTTCACCGGCCCCTTGTTCTGGTACATCGAGGGGCCCCACTTGTAGGCATCGTGCCTCTTCAGCACGATCTCCGTACGTGGCGTCCAGGAGTCGAAGCACCATGGGCCGGTGCCGTCGATTGCCTTGACGCCGTAATCCTTGCCCAGCGCCTCCACGCTCTCCTTGTTGTGGATGGCAGTCGTGAACATGGTGAGCTGCAGCAGCAGGTCGGCAAACGGTTCGTTCAGTTCGTATTCGACCGTGTAGGGATCGGGTGCGCGCAGCTCCTTGATATTGCCGGCGCGCCAGGCGAGCGGCGCCTTGAGTTCGGGGCTGGTCAACCGCTTGAAGGAATAGATCACATCCTCGGCAGTGAACTTCTTGCCGCTGCAGAAGGTCACGTCGTCGCGCAGCTTGAAGGTGTAGAGCTTGCCGTCGGGGCTGACGGTCCAGGACTTGGCGAGGTAGGGGATCGCCGTCTTGCCGTCCCAGTCCATGGCCACCAGTGTGTCCTGGAACATGTTGACGATGTCGGACGTCGGCGACCATGTCGTGCGCTGGCCATCATAGTGCGGGGCATCGAGCGACTTCATCATCTTGAGGGTCTGCGCCTCCGACGCCGCGGAGAGGCCGACCATACCAAGCAACGCTGCTACGCTTTTGAAGAGAGTACGCATCGTCGTTTCCTCGCCTTCTGGTTCGTCAGTGTGCGTCCTGTTCAGAAATTGACGTCCGGCCGTTTGTCGAAGGTGTTCAATACGAATGCCGCAGGCAGAACGGGTCCGATCATTGTTGCAGCCTCGGATCGAGGACGTCGCGGAACGCGTCGCCCAGAAGATTGGCGGCCAGCACGATGACGAAGATCGCGAAGCTCGGGATCGTTGCGATGTGCGGTGCCATGAAGAGAAAGTCTCGGCCTTGGGCGGCCATCATGCCGAGTTCGGCGGTCGGCGGTTGCGCACCCATGCCGAGAAAGCCGAGCGCCGATCCGATCAGGATGATCTGGCCGAATCGCAAGGTGAGGAAGACGAAGATGGTCGAGATGCAGTTCAGCGTCAGGTAGCGCCAGATCAGGGTGCGGTCGGAGACGCCGACGGCGCGGCCGGCTTCCATGAACTCCTGTCCCATCACGCCGACGGCCGAGCCGCGTGCGACGCGCGCCACGTCGGGCACGGTGGCCACCACCAGCGCAATCACCACGGCGGTGAGGCCGGCGCCGAAGATCGCGGCGACCGCGAGACCGATCAGGATCGCCGGAAAGGCCAGCATCACGTCGACCAGCCGCATGATCCAGCCATCGGCCCGCGGATAGTAGGCGGCGAGGATGCCGAGCACGCCGCCCAGGAACCCGCCGATGATCACCCCGATCAACCCCAGCATCAGCGTGTTGCGCGTGCCGTAGAGGACGCGGCTCAGGATGTCGCGGCCGGTGTTGTCGGTGCCGAACCAGTGCTCGGCGCTGGGCGGCTGCATCACCTTCGTGAGATCGGTGAGATAGGGATCGTAGGGCGCCACGACGGGGGCGAAGACAGCGGCCAGCACGATGAGCGTGAGAGCAATCCCGGCCAGGGCGGCGACCTTGTCCCGCATCAGCCGGCGCAGCACGCCGGAGCGGGAGAGCAGGCCAGTCTCTTCGGCAGGCGCGGCCGTGTCGAGGGTTTCGGCGCTCATGTCCGCTGTACCCGAGGATCGAGATAGACGTAGAGGATGTCGACCAGCAGGTTGATCGACAGGAAGGCAATCGCGAGGATCATGATCGCCCCCTGTGCCGTCGGAAAATCACTCGAGACGATGGCGCCGACCGCCAGACGACCGACGCCCGGCCAGGAGAACATGGTCTCGGTCACGACCGCGCCGCCCAGCAGGAACGCCGCCTGCAGGCCGATCAGGGTCACCACCGGGATCAGCGCATTGCGCAGCGCGTGGTGCACGATCACCACCGTCTCGCGCAGGCCCTTGGCACGGGCAGTGCGCACGAAGTCGGCACCCAGCACTTCGAGCACCGCCGTGCGAGTCAGCCGCGCGATCGGCCCGATCAGGACGCTGCCCAATGTCAGCGCCGGCAGCACCAGGCTGGGCAGGCCGCCATCCCAGATGGGGCCGGTGCGGCCGGTAAATGGGAACAGGCCCCATTTGAAGCCCATGTACTGGATCAGGATCAGGCCGATGAAGAATATCGGCATGGAAACGCCGGCGACCGAGAAGGCCATGATGATGCGGTCGATGATGGTGCCGCGCCGCACGGCGGCGAGCGTGCCGAGCGCCAGTCCGATCGGGACGGCGAGCAGCATGCCGCCCAGCATCAACTCGATAGTCGGGCCGATGGTCAGCGCGAGTTCCTCGCTCACCATCTTGTTGGAGATGATCGAGCGGCCGAGATCGCCGCGCAGGACGCGGCCGATATACTCGGCGAACTGAACGGGGATGGGCCGGTCGAGGCCGAGTTCTTCGCGAATGGCGGCAATGGTCTCGGCCTTGGCGTCGGGGCCGGCGATGATCATCGCCGGATCGGCCGGCACAACCTGCAGGAGACAGAAGCACAGGAAAAGAACCCCGAGCAATGCGGGGAACGAGACCAGCAGGCGGTGGACGATTTGTCTTCCCATGCGCCGTCCTCGGACCGAACTCAGCCATGGGGGAACGCGCCGGACTTACCGGCGTCGCTCAGACGTTCCTTCCCTAGCCGTCGCGCTTCGGTCAGCCGTGCGCGACATTGTTTGTGAAAGGAGTGTGCATGTGATCTATCGCGATGTCACGCCCACCCTCCGGCATGCGGAAGAACGTGACCAGTGATGAAACCCGCCGCGTCGGAGCAGAGAAAGCAAACCGTCGCGCCGAGTTCGTCCGATTTGCCAAGGCGTCCAAGCGGAATCTGCGCCGTCATTTTCGCCATGGCCTCGCTGTTTGCGAGCAGGGCCGGCGGAAAATAATCCGGGTTCTCGACATAGTTCGAGCCGACGGCGTTCACCGTGATGCCGTCGCGACCGAGTTCTTTCGCAAGAGAAGAAACAAGTCCGTTGGCGGCGGCGCGGGCCGAGACGTAGGGCGCGTAGTTGGCGATGCCGCGCAAGGGCGCCGCCGACGAGACGAAAACGATGCGTCCCGACTTGCGCTTGCGCATCGAGGGCGCCACGAGCTGCGTCAGCCGGAACGGCGCCACGGCCATGGCTTCGAGCGCCGCGCGATAGTCTTCGAGCCGGGCTTCGCCCAAGGGGGCTCGCAGCGCCGGATAGGCGTCGTTGTTGACCAGCGCGTCTATATGGCCGTGTCGCTTCAGGGCCAGGTCGACCAGGGTGGCAGGCTCGACCGCCGAGAGGGCATGGGCGCCGGGAAACTCGGCCTCGTACTTCCGGCGCGCGCTCGGCGCTTCGAACGAGGGATCGTGGGCCAGGACAGTCGCTCCCTGGGCCAGGGCCACGCGTGTGGTGCCGTGGCCTGCGAATTTCTCGACGTTCGTGATCAGGATCACCCGGTCTTTCAGCGGCATGGCGATTCCTCTAGGTTGCGGCCCATGACAAACGACCCCGATCCTAGCGCAGCCAGCCCCGAGGGACAGGCCCCGGCCGGCCGCGCGTCCTTCGGATTTCGCGACGTTCCGGCGGACGAAAAGGCGGGTCTGGTTGCGCGCGTCTTCGAGAGCGTGGCGCCGCGCTACGACCTGATGAACGACCTGATGTCGGGCGGCGTGCACCGGCTCTGGAAGAACGCCATGGTCGACGTGGTCCATCCGCGGCCGGGCGAGCGCATTCTGGACGTGGCGGGCGGCACCGGCGATATCGCCTTCCGCATGCTGCGCCGGCAGGGCGAGCGCCCAGACGTCACTGTTTGCGACATCAACCCCGCCATGCTGGAGGTCGGCCGCGATCGCGCCATCGACCGCGGGCTGCTGCAGGGCCTCACCTGGACCACCGGCGATGCCGAAAAGCTTCCGTTTCCGGACCGCTCCTTCGACGCCTACACGATCGCCTTCGGCCTGCGTAACGTGACCGACATCGACAAGGCGCTGGCCGACGCCTATCGCGTGCTGAAACCGGGCGGGCGCTTCTTCTGCCTGGAGTTCAGCAAGGTGACGTCGGCGCCGGTCGGCCGCCTCTACGACGCCTATTCGGAACGTGCCCTGCCGTTCTTCGGCAAGGTCATTGCCAAGGACGCCGAGTCCTACCGCTATCTCCATGAGAGTATTCGTCGTTTTCCGCCGCAGCGCGAGCTGGCGGCGCGCATGCGTGCGGTAGGCTTCGCGAATGTCAGCTGGCGCGACATGTCGCTGGGTGTCGTCGCGCTGCACCAGGGCTGGCGCATCTAGATGTTCCGTGCTCTTCGCAATGGCTGGCGCCTGCTGCGCATGGCGCTGCGCTTCGCCCGCCACGATGCGCTGTTTCCGCTGGAAACACTCGGCATCGCGCCGGCGCTGATCGCGTGGGCGCGGCTCTTTGCACTCAGGCGCGATTCGCGGCGGCCGGGCGAACGCCTGGCGGAGGCGCTGCAGGAGATGGGGCCGTCCTTCATCAAGCTCGGACAGGCGCTGTCGACGCGTGCAGACCTTCTGAGCGAGGGCGTCGCCGCCGATCTCGCGCGATTGCAGGATCATCTGCCGGCTTTCTCCGGTGGCGAGGCGCGTCGCATCATCGAGGCCGAGCTTGGCCAACCTATCGACGCGATCTTCTCGAGCTTCGACGATGTGCCAATAGCCGCCGCCTCGATCGCCCAGGTGCATTTCGCCGTCACGACCGATGGCCGCGACGTCGCGGTCAAGGTCCTGCGACCCGGCATCGAGAAGGCCTTCGAGCGCGACCTCGATCTCTTCTACTGGATGGCCGAACTGGTCGAGCGTACCCAGCCACGGTTTCGCCGGCTGAAGCCGGTCGATTCGGTACGAGCTTTCGCGGACGTGGTGCGGGTCGAGATGGACCTGCGCATGGAAGCAGCGGCGGCCGAGGAACTCGGCGAGAATTTCACCGACCATCCCGACTACCGCGCCCCGAAGATCGATTGGGACCGTACCGCCGAGCGCGTCATGACCCAGGAACGGGTCGACGGTACGCCCATCGGCGACCGCGACGCTATCATCGCCGCCGGGCACGATCCCGACATCATCATGAAGAAGTGTGCCGAAGCCTTCTTCTATCAAGTGTTCCGCGACGGCTTCTTCCATGCCGACATGCACGGCGGTAACGCCTTCGTCGATCGCGAGGGCTGCATCGTGCCGGTCGATTTCGGCATCATGGGCCGGGTCGACGAAGCTACGCGCGGCTATCTCGCCGAGTTGCTTGTCGCCTTCCTGCGGCGGGACTATCGCGCCGTGGCCGAGGTCCAGTTTCGCGCGGGCTATGTGCCGCCCGACCAGTCGGTCGAGACTTTTGCCCAGGCCTGTCGTTCGATCGGCGAGCCGATCTTCGGCAAGCCCAGCCACGAAATCTCGATCGCCCGCCTGCTGGCGCAGATGCTGCGCGTCACCGAACAGTTCGAGATGAGCGCGCAGCCGCAGCTCCTGCTGCTGCAGAAGACGATGCTGATGGCCGAGGGGATGGGCACCAAGCTCAACCCGCACGTCAACATCTGGGAGCTGGCGCGGCCGTTGATCGAGGATTGGATGGTCACGCATTTCGGGCCGCGCGCCACCGTCGGCCGCGCTGTCGAAGACCTGACGCAAGGCCTGCGTCGCGTGCCGCGGCTGATCGACAGCCTGCTTCTTGTCGCCGAGCATGAACGCCGCAAGGCGGAGCGCGCCGCCTCCGAATCGCCGTCGGTCAGTCGCTGGCGCCCGGGCTTCTCGGAAGTCGTCGCCATCCTCGCCCTGATCGCCGCCATCGCAGCCTGGTGGCATTGAGACCAAGCGTGCGCCTCGCGAAGAGCTGACGGAATGTCTGCCGTCGATATCGTCGTCGGTCTTTCCGTCTTCCTGCTGGCAGGGACGGTGAAGGGGCTGGTCGGGCTTGGCCTGCCGGCGATCTCGATCGCGCTGATGTCGCTCTACCTGCCGCTGCCCGAGGCGATCGCGCTGATCTCGCTGCCGACCATCTTCACCAACATCTGGCAGGCCTCGGTGGGCGGCAAGTTCAAGGTGATCGTACGCCGCCAGTGGCCGCTCATCGTGCCGCTTGCGGTGGTCCTCTACCTGACTGTCTGGCTGCTCGGACAGAAGGGGCCAAACTGGGCCTTTCTGGTTCTGGGGACCGTGCTCATCGCCTACAGCACCCTCGGCCTGTTCCGCATCCGGCTTCACATCCATGCCGATCTCGAACGGCCGTTGGCGCCGGTGATAGGCACCGTTTCGGGCTTCATCGCCGGACTGGTCGGCGTGCCGGTGGTGCCGCTGATGCCTTATCTGCAGGGGCTCGACATCAAGCCTTCGGAGCTGGTCCAGACCCTGGGCGTGGTCCTCTGCGCCACTTCTTTCGCGCTGACGGCCTCGCTGCTGTTCTTCGGCCTGCTCGATGGCCCGCGCGCCCTTGTTTCCGCGGCCGCGGTCGCACCGGCCGTCGCCGGGATGTGGCTCGGCCAGCAGATTCGCTCCCGGCTCTCGGTCGAGCAGTTCCGTCTGGCCGTCTTCTGGGCGCTCCTTCTGACAGGCGTCTACACTTTCGCCACCCAGCTCTTGTGATAATCTTAGCGGCATGTTGCATGGCAAGCGCGTCCTATTGATCGTCACGGGGGGTATCGCGGCGTTCAAGTCGTTGGACCTGATCAGACGGCTGCGGGAGCGCGGCGCATCGGTGCGCTGCGTCCTGACCGAGGCTGGCGCGAAATTCGTGACACCCCTCTCCCTGCAGGCCCTGACCGAGGAAAAGGTCTACAGCGACATGTTCTCGCTGACCGACGAGAGCGAGATGGGCCACATCCAGCTCTCGCGCGACGCCGACCTTCTGGTCGTCGCACCGGCGACGGCGAACATCCTGGCGCGCATGGCCGCCGGCATGGCCGACGATCTCGCCGCCACCGTCTTGCTCGCCACCGACAAGCCCGTGCTCGCCGCGCCGGCGATGAACGTGCGTATGTGGACCCACGCAGCGACTGTGGCCAATGTCGAGACGCTGAAGAAGCGCGGCGTCACCTTCGTGGGCCCCAACGAGGGGGCCATGGCGTGCAACGAATTCGGGCCGGGCCGCATGTCCGAACCGCTCGAGATCGTGGCGGCCATCGAGGCGCTGCTGACAAGCGAGAAGCCGCTGGCCGGCCGGCGCGCGCTCGTGACCTCGGGGCCGACGCGCGAGGCGCTCGATCCCGTGCGCTACATTTCCAACCATTCCTCGGGCAAGCAGGGCCATGCCATCGCCCACGCGCTGGCCCGGCTCGGTGCCGACGTGACCCTGGTGAGCGGCCCGGTCGTGGTGCCCGATCCGGCCGGCGTGCGCGTGGTGCGCGTGGACTCGGCCGATCAAATGCTGGCGGCCTGTCTGGCGGCCGGTGCCGTCGATGTCGCGGTCTGCGCCGCCGCCGTGGCCGACTGGAAGGCGGCCAAGCCGGCCACCGCCAAGATCAAGAAGAAGACGGGCGCCCAGCCGCCGGCGCTGGAACTGGCGCCCAACCCCGATATTCTGGCGACTCTTTCCAAGCCGGGAGCCAAGCGGCCGGGGCTGGTCGTGGGCTTTGCCGCCGAAACCGAGGAGGTCGTTGCCAACGCCATCGAGAAGCGTACGCGTAAGGGCTGCGATTGGATCGTCGCCAACGACGTGTCGCCGGCCAAAGGCACCTTTGGCGGGGAGCGCAATACGGTGCATCTGATCAGCGCCAAGGGTGTCGAGGATTGGCCGACGCTTGCCAAGGAAGAGGTGGCCCTCCGGCTGGCCGGAAGGATCGCGTTGCATTTCGGGCAGCCGCCCAAGGCGCAGGCGGCGGAGTGACTCCGCTCATGGCGGGACGATGACGGGGACTAGGGGAGACGAACGGATGAAGGGCGTGGAAAGCATCGAGATCGAGATCGTCCGTCTCGCCCACGCGCGCGACCTGCCGCTTCCCGACTATGCGACCTCCGCTGCCGCCGGTGCGGATCTGCTCGCTGCCATCGACCAGCCGATCGAGCTGGGCTCGCTGGAGCGCCGGATCGTACCGACCGGCATTTCGATTGCCCTGCCGGTGGGTTTCGAGGCCCAGGTCCGTCCGCGGTCCGGGTTGGCCGCCAAGCACGGCGTGACGGTCGCCAACGCCCCGGGCACGATCGACGCGGACTATCGCGGTGAGGTCGGTGTCATCCTGGTCAATCTCGGCAAGGAGCCGTTCAGGATTGAACGCGGCATGCGAATTGCTCAGATGGTCATTGCGCGCCATGCGCGTGCTGCGTGGCGAGAGGTGGAAAGCCTCGACGAGACGGCCCGGGGCGCGGGGGGATTTGGGTCTACGGGCGTAGGTGCGGGAGTAGCGGCCGGGTCGGCCAAGCGGGCTTGAGAGAGGGACGGGAACGGCAATGCCTCGCCTCAGCAAGAAGACGATGTTCGCGATCGAGGCTGTCCTCGACGTGGCGTTCCATGTCGGCGAGCATCCCGTCCGCAGCGGCGATATCACCGAACGCCAGCGCATTCCCAAGCGCTATCTCGAGCAGGTGCTGCAGCATCTGGTGCGGGCCGGCATCCTGAACGGCAAGAGGGGGCCGCGCGGCGGTTATCGGTTGGGGCGCGACAGGGGCAACATCACGCTCGGCGAGGTGGTGCGCGTGGTGCGCAACCTCGAAGTCGAGACCGAACCCAGCGATCCGTCGATCGGCTCGCCGCTCGCCCACGAGGTCGTCTGGCCGCTGTGGGAGAAGCTGCGCGAGGAGATGATGTCCCAGCTCGACAACATCACCATCGACGATCTCTGCCAGCGCGCCCATGCCAAGGGTCTGGACGTTTCGCCAGGCGCACACGCCGATCACGCCCCTGTCTGATATACAGCGCTCTGGACTCATCCGGAGGAACAGACATGGCAAAGGCCACGAGGGCAAAGGCGACCAGGGCTAAGGCTGGAACCAAGACGAAGGGCAAAGCTGCAAAGGCCAGGCCGAGCCCGCGCAACAAGAAACTCTACGACGAGGGCATGAAGGTCCGTAAGGCCGTGCTGGGCGCGGGCTACGTCGATAATTCGATGGCTGGCGCCGACGACTTCATGATGTCGTTCCAGGATGTCACGACCGAGTATTGTTGGGGCTATGTCTGGACGCGGCCGGGCCTGCCGAAGAAGACGCGCTCGATGCTGAACCTCGCGATGCTGGCGGCACTCAATCGCGGGCCCGAGCTCAAGCTCCACATCAACGGCGCGCTGAACAACGGCCTGACCAAGGACGAGATCAAGGAAATCTTCCTCCAGGTCGCGATCTATTGCGGCATTCCTGCGAGCCTCGACGCCTTCAAGACGGCGCGCGACGTCTTCAAGGAACGCGGCGTCTGAGCGATGAGCGTCGTCGTCAGGCCGGCTCGATCAGGCGAGTCGGCGACACTCACTGCGCTCTGCATCCGGTCGAAGGCCCATTGGGCTTACGACGAAGCCTTCATGAAGCTGAGTGCGGCGGCCCTTGCCGTCGACGAGGCGGATATCGCGGCCGGCCGTGTGCTGGTCGCGGCTGCTGGCGAAGGCGCGCCACTCGGGATGGCGGCGGTTCTAGGCGACGGCGAGACGATCGATCTCGACTCGTTGTTCGTCGATCCGCCGGCCATCGGGTCGGGCGCCGGCCGGCTGCTGTTCCAGGCTGCGACCAAGAGGGCGCGCGACCTCGGCGCGCGGCGCATGACCATCCTCGCCGATCCCAATGCCGTATCGTTCTACGAGCGCATGGGTGCGCGGTTCGTGCGAAACGCGCCGTCGGACGCCATTCCCGGCCGGCTGCTGCCGCTCTATGAATACGACCTCACTTCAGGGGTAGAACCATGACGACGCTCGCGCCTCCCGCCACCATCGCCTTCATCGGTCTCGGCATGATGGGGCGTCCGATGGCGACGCGTCTCGTCGAGGCAGGCTTCAAGCTGCGCGTGTTCGACGTCTCGCAGAAGGCCGTCTCGGATTTCGTCGGCGCGCATCCTTCGGCGCTGGCCACGGCGTCGGCGAAGGCGGCGGCCCAGGGCGCGGCAGCGCTGATCACCATGCTGCCGGACGGCAAGATCGTGCGGCAGGCCGTGCTTGAGGGCCGGGACGCGGCCGTCGAGGGCCTCGATGCCGGTGCGCTCGTCATGGACATGAGTTCGTCCAATCCCGTCGATACGCAGAAGCTTGCACGCGACCTCGCCGGCCGCGGCGTGGCCTTGCTCGACGCGCCGGTGTCGGGTGGCGTGAAGCGCGCGGTCGACGGTTCGCTCAGCATCATGGTCGGCGGCTCGGCGGCCGATCTGGAGCGCGTGCGGCCGGTGTTCGGCGCCATGGGCAAGACCATCACCCTGTGCGGCCCGGCCGGTGCCGGCCATGCGCTCAAGGCGTTGAACAACTATCTCTCCGCGGCGGGCCTGGTCGCGATGTGCGAGGCGCTGGTGGTGGGCGAAGCCTTCGGGCTCGATCCCGGCACCATGGTCGACGTCTTCAACAGCTCGACGGGCAAGAGCAACGCCACCGAAGTGAAAGGCCGCCAATTCGTGGTCTCGCGCACCTTCGCGGCGGGCTTCACGACGGCGCTGATGGCCAAGGACCTGCGCACCGCGGGTGACGTCGCCCAGCACCTCAAGCTCAACATGCCGAACCTCCAGCAGGCCGTGTCCTACTGGACGGCCGCCGACGGCAAGCTTGGCAAAAGCGCCGACCATACCGAAATCTTCCGCTATGCCGAGATGCTGGCAGAGGAGGAGTGATGACCCAGGCCCTTTCACTCGACACGACCTATATCCATCTGCGGCCGGACGAGCGGGCGTCCGTCATCGAAGGCGGCGAAACTTTCTGGGCGACGGTCGATCAGCGCCGCGAGCTTCAGCAGGGCCGGCTGATGGGCATTTTCGACCAGTCCGGCGACTGGCCGCATTGGGAGCGCCATCCCGCCGGCGAGGAGATCCTGACCCTGCTGTCGGGCGAGATGGAAATGGTGATCGAGACGGACTCGGGAGAACAGCGTACGCCGCTCGTCCCCGGGCAGACCTTTGTCGTGCCCCAGGGCGCCTGGCATCGCGGCATCGTGAAAAAGGCCGGCCAGCTCCTGTTCGTGACCCCAGGGGCCGGTACCGAACATAGGCCGGTGGCAACGGCGGGGCTTTGACAGGGCTGGGGTGCATCCTTATATAAACGTTACCTTTGGGCCCCTGGCATCGCCTCCCCGGCGGTAACTCGATGGGGCCCACCAGTACGACACAGCGCTGTTTTCAAGGTTTGGCCGTCCCGGCCAACGCAAGCGCGTGCGTCATTTCCCACCAGACCGAAGACAAATGAATCTCCAAGACCTCAAGAAGAAGAAGCCTCCCGAACTCCTGGCCTTTGCCGAAGAGCAGGGCGTGGAGGGTGCGGCAATGATGCGCCGCCAGGAGCTGATGTTCGCCATCCTGCAGAAGCTCGCCGCCGCCGATCAGGCGATCTTCGGCGTCGGCACCATCGAGGTGCTGCCCGACGGCTTCGGCTACCTGCGCTCGATGGAAGCCAACTACCTGCCCGGCGCCGACGACATTTATGTCAGCCCCACCCAGGTCCGCAAATTCGGCCTGCGCACCGGCGACACCGTCGAAGGCGAGATCCGCGCGCCCAAGGACGGCGAGCGTTACTTCGCCATGGTGCAGATCAACAAGATCAACTTCGACGATCCGGACGCGCTGCGCCACCGCATCAACTTCGACTCGCTGACGCCGCTCTATCCCGACGAGAAGCTGAAGCTCGAACTCGAAGGCGGTGCTGCCGCCATGGCGCCGGCCGTTGCCGAGGAATCGGTGGGCGGCGCACGCGCCACCTCGTCGGGCCGCGTCGGCACGCGCCGGACTGGCACGCTGACCAAGAAGGCCGGCACGACGCCGCAACAGCAGCTCGACATCTCGACCCGCGTGATCGACCTGATCGCGCCGATCGGCAAGGGCCAGCGCGCGCTGATCGTGTCGCCGCCGCGTACCGGCAAGACGGTGTTGCTGCAGAACATCGCGCACGCCATCACCGCCAACAACCCCGAGGTCTACCTCATGGTGCTGCTCGTCGACGAGCGGCCCGAGGAAGTGACCGACATGCAGCGCACGGTTAAGGGCGAGGTCGTCAGCTCGACCTTCGACGAGCCGGCCAGCCGCCACGTCGCCGTCGCCGAAATGGTGATCGAGAAGGCCAAGCGCCTGGTCGAGCACAAGAAGGACGTGGTGATCCTGCTCGACTCGATCACCCGTCTCGGCCGCGCCTACAACACCGTCGTGCCCAGCTCCGGCAAGGTGCTGACCGGCGGTGTCGACGCCAACGCCCTGCAGCGTCCCAAGCGCTTCTTCGGTGCGGCGCGCAACATCGAGGAAGGTGGATCGCTCACCATCATCGCCACCGCGCTGATCGACACCGGCAGCCGCATGGACGAGGTGATCTTCGAGGAGTTCAAGGGTACGGGTAACTCCGAAATCATTCTGGACCGCAAGGTTTCCGACAAGCGCACCTTCCCGGCGATCGACATCACCAAGTCGGGCACCCGCAAGGAGGAGCTGCTGGTCGACCGTGCGACGCTCTCGAAGATGTGGGTGCTGCGCCGCATCCTCATGCCGATGGGCGCCGTCGACGCCATCGAGTTCCTGCTCGACAAGCTGCGCACGGCGAAGACCAATCAGGACTTCTTCAGCTCGATGAATCAGTAGGGCGCGCGAGCGCGCCCTCCAACGACCTTACGGCAAGTCGCGAGCCTCGCGGCTCGCGGCGAACCAGACCCAAGCCACGGCCTGGGTCGCCAGCAGGGCGAAGGTCACGAGCTGATGGGCCTGGGGACGCGGCAGGCCGTATGCCGCCTCCATCCAGGCCAGTGCCGGGCCGATCGCGGCCTGCACCAGGAATGCGATCCCCATACAGACGAGATTGAGCGTGGTGTTCACTCGGCCGGCAAGCTCGGGCGCGAAGGCGCGTGTGACCAGCGCGTAACAGACCACCGGCATGCCGCCCAGCATGACGTAGAGGAACCACAGCAGCTTGGGCATCGCCGTGACGTTCAGCGCGATCGGCACGTGGATGGCGAGGAACAGCAGCCCGTAGACCAGCAGCACGCGCCCGCCGCGGATCCCACGACGGTGCAGCAGGTCGACGATCATGCCGCTGAAGAAGTAGCCCGGGATGATGGCGATCGAGAGGGCGAACAGTGCGACGCCGACCGAGGGTTCGTCGAGATGGGCGACGTCGCGCAGCCAGCCGGCCGCCCAGAAGCTCGCGTAACAGATCCAGACGCCCAGAGAGAACGTGGGGGCCAGGCCCGCACGCCAGAAGAGCGGTGTCCTGAGCACGCCCAGCAGGCCGCGGACTTCATCGCTCACGCGGCCCTTGCCGCCGCGTTCGTAGGCGGGAGCGGCGAGGAACTGATAGAGCGCCACGGCGACAGTGATGACGGCCAGCCCCAGGAAGATGTGGCGCCAGTCGTAATCCGCCAGCAGCCACTGCACCGGCCGCGTCGCCATGGCCGCACCCAGCCCGCCGAAGGTCATCATGATGGCATTGGCGAGCGGCAGGCGGCCGATCGGCCAATAGAGGACATTGGCCTTGAAGCCGCACATCAGCGCGACGGACAGGCCGAGCCCGATCAGGGCGCGGCCGATGCTGAGCGTCACCACGTCCTGGCCGAGGGCGAAGATCACGGCGCCGACAGCCGTCGCCAGGAGCATCACCGGCGCCACGCGGCGGGGCCCGAATCGGTCCAACGCCACGCCGGCGGGAAGCTGGGCGATCACGAAGGCCGCGAGATACATCGAGGTCACGACGCCGATCGCCGCTTCGCCGAGGCCGAGTTCGCTCCGCAACGCCGGCGCCACCACGGCGTTCAGCGAGCGGAACAGGAAGCTCAGGAAGTAACCCAGGGCAAACGGCAGGAAGGCCGTCAGGACCAGTTTCAAGAGGGCTTCTCCGCCGGGCGGTCGCCGGTCCTGGCGAACACGGCGCTGGCATGCACGATGCGTTCCTCGCCGACCATCAGGTAGCAATTGGCGAAGGCCAGTCGGCCGCCGACCTTCTGTACGTCGACATGTGCCTCGACCCAGTCGCCGATGCGGGCCGAGCCGGCGAAGTCCGTCTTCACGCTCGCCGTGGTGAGCAGGGGCGACGGAGTCTGGCTGTGGGTCGTGCGATAGCCCAGGGCGATGTCGCAAAGCGTCATCAGCAAGCCGCCATGGGCAATGCCCCGCGCATTGGCGTGCTTGGGCTGGATGCGCAGGCCGACCACGAACGTGCCGTCGCCGTTCTCGCGATAGAAGAACGGCCCGTTGTGATCCAGGAACGGGCTGGTGCGGAACAGAGGCCTGAAGCCGTCGGGCGGATTGCTGTCCATGCAGGAACTCTACCGCTTACGCGCCGAGATCGGCCGCGACGACACGGCGCTGCTCGACGCTGACATCGACCTTCCTGCCGAACCACGCCTCGAAGCCCGGCCGGCCCTGATGCAGCAGCATGCCGAGCCCGTCGACGCAGCGATTGCCGCGGGCGCGGGCGGCGGCGAGCAGCCCGGTTTCCAGCGGCACATAGACGATGTCGTAGACCGCGGCCTGGCGCGGCAGCGGTGCGAGATCGATGTCGAGCGCGGGCTGGCCTTTCATGCCGAGCGATGTCGTGTTGACCAGCAGGGCTGCCCCGGCAAGCAATTCACTTCGTTCATGCCAGGAGCCGACCACGATGCGGCGGCCGTCCGCGGGCGTGAAGGCAACGCCGAGATCGACGGCAGACTGGCGCGTGCGATTGACCAGGCGGAGTTCGGGCACGCCTTCGTCGATCAGGCTCGCCACGACAGCACGGGCGGCGCCCCCGGCGCCCAGCACGAGGACGGGTCCCGAGGCCGCGGTCCAGTGCGGCGCGTTGTACTTCAGGGCTTCGAGGAAGCCGAAGCCATCGGTATTGCGGCCTTCCAGCGTGCCGTCGGGCAGCTTCACCACCGTGTTCACCGCGCCGATGCGCTTGGCCACGGGATCGATGCGATCGAGCAACGGCATGATCTCGATCTTGTGCGGCAGGGTGAGGTTGCAGCCCCGTGCATTGGGCGTGCGCTTGAGAAAGGCCACCAGCTCCTCGAGTGCCGCGCGCCGCGGCTCGACGGGCAAGCGGCCATAGTGGCCGTCGATGCGCTGCTGTCTTAGCCAGAAGCCGTGCAGCGCCGGCGAGCGCGAATGTTCGACCGGCCAGGCCACGATGGCGGCGAAAGGCCGGCCCTGCGCTTCGGCGACGAGTTGTTCG
This sequence comes from Reyranella massiliensis 521, assembly GCF_000312425.1. Classification (GTDB taxonomy): domain Bacteria; phylum Pseudomonadota; class Alphaproteobacteria; order Reyranellales; family Reyranellaceae; genus Reyranella; species Reyranella massiliensis. The sequence continues at coordinate 5,156,547 of NZ_HE997181.1, forward strand.
TAAGCGTTCACGGGGATTTCTCCGGGGACGTCTCCAGGCCGATTCCATGCCCTGACAAAAAGAAAAGCAACGGCAACAGCGGCAGGCCGAGAATGGTGAAGTAGTCGCCATCGATGCGGCTGAACAGATGTGCGCCGACACCTTCGAGATGATAGGCGCCGACCGAGGCCGTGATGCCGTCGCCGGCACGCGCCAGATAGGCGTCGAGGAAGGACTCGGTGAAAGGCCGCATCGTGAGGCGCGCGCGCTCGTTGTGGTGCCATAGCCGGGCGCCGCCGCGCGCCACGACGACCGACGAGCAAAGCTCGTGAGTCTGGCCGCGGAGATCGAGGAGCTGCTGGCGGGCTGCGGCGAGCGTCGGCGGTTTGTCGAACAGGCGGCCGTTGCAGGCGAGGGTCGAATCCGAACCGATCACCATTGCGGAGGGATGCCGCTTGGAGACGCGCTGCGCCTTGAGTTCGGCCAGGGTCTCGGCGACGTCCTGCGGTCCGGCCCGTTCGGCAACGAGGCTCAGCTTCACTTCGTCTTCGTCGACGCCCGAGAGTTCGACGGTGAAATCGAGTCCGGCATTGGCCAGGAGCTGGCGGCGCGAAGGGCTGGCAGAGGCGAGGATAAGCATGGATCAGGCGGGTTCCAGTCGGTAGAGGCCGCCGGAATCGGTATGGGTCACGAGATAGATCAGGCCGTCGGGGCCCTGCCGGACGTCGCGGATATACGGAAGCAGGTCCACGAGCAACCGTTCCTCGCCCACATACCGCTCGCCGTCGAGTTCGATGCGAAACAGCGCATTGTTGGAGAGGGCGCCGGTGAACAGCGAGCCTTTCCAGCCGGGAAAGCGGTCGCCGGTGTAGAAGGCAAGACCGCTGGGCGAGATCGACGGCACCCAGAAGCGCACCGGATCTTCCATGCCGGGCAGGCTCTTGCTGGGGCTGATGGCCGCGCCGCTATAGTCGATGCCGTGGGTGGCCAGCGGCCAGCCATAGTTGGCGCCGGCTTTCAGCACATTGAGTTCGTCGCCGCCGCGCGGGCCGTGTTCGACCAGCCAGATGCGGCCGGTGGCGGGATGCATGGCCATGCCCTGCGGATTGCGATGGCCGTACGAGAAGATTTCCGGCCGCGCCGTCACGCCATTGACGGGAGCACGTCCGACGAAAGGATTGTCGGCGGGCACCGAGCCGTCGTCGCGAAGCCGCACGACCTTGCCGCCGAGATCGTCGAGCCGCTGGGCGCGCTGCATCTGATAGCGCTCGCCCGCCGTGACGTAGATCAGCCCGGCGCGGTCGAAGACGATGCGCGAGCCGAAGTGCAGCCCGCCTGAAGTGCGCGGCAGGGCCTCGAAGATCGGCTGGGCATTCCGCAGGCCGCCGCCGTCGCGGAACTCCGCTCGCGCCAGAACGGTGGCGGAGCCGCCTTCACCGGGGCCGGAATAGGAGAGGTAGAGGGTCCGGTTCTCGGCGAAGCGCGGATGCAGGCAGATGTCGAGAAGGCCGCCCTGACCGCTGGCCACGACCCTGGGCACGCCGCCGATCGGCGCGCGCTCCAGCCGGCCATTGGCGAACATGCGCAGCCGGCCCGGCCGTTCGGTGATCAGGAGGCGGCCATCCGGCAGGAAGGCCATGCCCCAGGGTTGTTCGAGGTCCTGGGTAAGCGTCACCACGCGATACGATGCCTTGGCACTCCGTAGCACCATCTGTGCGCGGGCAACCGCCGGCGCCGCCAGCAGAGCGGCGGCGGTCGTCGTCAGAAAGTCACGGCGCCGTGGCAATAAACCCTCCTGGCAACAGGGCTGCGCCGGACTGGCGCGAAAAAGGCCGGTCACTATACTCGACGCCGCCAAGCGGGGGGACGTTCAGTGACCACCGCCTCACTGGGGAGCTTCTGATGTCCAAGTCCATCCTGATTCATGAAAATGGCGGTCCCGAGAAGATGAAGCTCGAGGACGTCGAAGTCGGCTCGCCCGGCCCCGGGCAGGTGAAGGTCCGTCACACCGCGATCGGCCTCAACTTCATCGATGTCTATACCCGTTCCGGCCTCTACCAGACGCCGCTGCCCAACGCCGTCGGCCGCGAAGGTGCAGGCGTGATCGTCGAAGTCGGGCCCAGGGTGAAGGGCTTCAAGAAGGGCGACCGCGTCGCCTATTGCGGCGTGCTCGGCGCTTACTGCGAAGAGCGCCTGATGGGCACGGATCAGCTCGTGCATGTGCCGAAGGGCGTGAGCGACGAGCAGGCCGCGGCGATCATGCTGAAGGGCATGACGACGGAATACCTCGTCGACCACACGCCCAAGGGCTGGCTGAAGAAGGGCGACACCATCCTGTTCCATGCCGCTGCCGGCGGCGTCGGTCTGCTGTTCGGCCAGTGGGCCAAGGCCCGCGGCTACAAGGTGATCGGCACGACCTCTTCGGCCGAGAAGGCCGCCCTCGCCAAGAAGAACGGCTACAAGTGGGTGATCGACTACACCAAGGACGATATCGTTGCCGAGGTGAAGAAGATCACCAAGGGCAAAGGCGTGCCGGTCGTGTTCGACGGCGTCGGCAAGGACACGTGGAATGCCTCGCTCGATTGCCTGCAGCCGCGCGGCCTCATGGTGTCGTTTGGCAATGCCTCCGGCGCGGTGCCGCCGGTGTCGCTGGGCATCCTGAATACCAAGGGTTCGCTCTATGTCACGCGCCCGAGCCTCGGCGCCTATACGGCCACGCGCGCCGAACTCGAGGCGAGCGCCAAGTCGCTGTTCAAGATGGTGAAGAGCGGCAAGGTGAAGATTGCCATCGACCAGCGCTATCCGCTGGCCGAGGCGGCGCAGGCGCATATCGATCTCGAAAGCCGCAAGACCACAGGCCAGACCGTTCTCGTTCCCTGAACTGTTTCCTGAGGTCTGGTGTAGCGTTGCCGTAGATGGTCATTGTCGGACTGACCGGCTCGATCGGCATGGGCAAGTCGACCGCAGCGAAAATGCTGCGGGAGATGGGCGTGCCCGTGTACGACGCCGATGCCGCCGTTCACGAGCTGCAGGCGCCGGGTGGCGCAGCTCTCCCCGGGATCGAAGCGGCGTTTCCCGGCGTCGTGAAGGCGGGCGTACTCGACCGTCAGGCGCTGGGCGCGCGCGTCTTCGGTAACAAGGAGGCACTGCGCCGGCTCGAAGCGATCGTGCATCCGCTGGTCTTCAAGAAGCAGCGCGCCTTCCTGCGGCGGGCCGCGCTGGCCGGCGAGAAGCTGGTGGTGCTCGATATCCCGCTGCTCTTCGAGGGGCTGGGGGAGCGTCGCGTGGATGCGACCCTGGTCGTGAGCGCTCCGGCCTTTCTGCAGCGCCGCCGCGTCATGGCCCGCCCCGGCATGACGGCGGAGAAATTCGCCGGCATCCTGCGTCAGCAGGTGCCGGATACGCTGAAGCGTCGCAAGGCGACGATCGTGATCCCCACAGGCATGGGCCTGGCGCCGACGCGGGCGGCACTGGTTCGGGCCGTGGCCAGACTGCGTACATTGCCGGGACGCTTCTGGCCGCCCAATCCGTGGCGGGAGAAATTCACAGCCCAGCTTGCCCGCGCCCGTCGTAAATAGCGCCGCAAGTAAGCTAGAACAGAACAATGCGCGAAGTCGTTCTCGATACCGAAACCACGGGCCTCGACCCCCTTGCCGGCCATCGCGTGGTCGAGATCGGCTGCATCGAGCTCGTGAACATGGTGGCTACCGGCCGTTCGCTGCAGCTCTATCTCAATCCCGAGATGCCGATGCCGGCGGGTGCGCAGGAAGTGCACGGCCTCACCGACGAGTTCCTCGCGGACAAGCCGCTGTTCGCCGACAAGGTCGAGGAACTCATCGAGTTCCTGGGCGAGGCGCAGTTGGTGATCCACAACGCGCAGTTCGACCTGGGCTTTCTCAATGCCGAGCTGGCGCGGGTCGGCCGCGCAAAGCTCACGAACGACTATGTCGATACGGTTTCGTTGGCGCGGCGTAAGTTCCCCGGCCAGCGCGCCAGCCTCGACGCCCTCTGCGACCGCTTCAGCATCGACAACACCAAGCGCACCAAGCATGGGGCGTTGCTCGATTCCGAGCTGTTGGCCGAGGTCTATCTCGAATTGAGCGGTGGCCGGCAGCGTGATCTGGGTCTTGCGCCCGAGATGGCGGCGACGGGGCTGAGCGGCATGCTGGCGATGAAGCGTCCGGTACGTCCGGCGCGCCCGCATGCGGCGAGTGCCATCGAACTCGCCGCGCATGCCGAGTTCCTGAAGAAGGTCAGCGACCCGATCTGGCTGAAGGAATAACGCCGAGGGCGTGTGCCCCCGGCGTCTTTGAAAAGCGGAAGATCAGGCGTGGCCGACCGGACCGGGCGAAACGCCCGGGACCTGGCCGCCATTGGCTTCGAGCTGCTGGCGGTAGAGCGCCACGAAATCGACCGGAGCGATGTTGAGCGGCGGGAAGCCTGCCTCGCGCGTGGTGTTGGCCACGATGGCGCGCGCGAAGGGGAAGAGCAGCCGCGGCGTTTCGATGTAGAGCATCGGGCCAAAGGCATCCTGCGGCAGGTCGCCCAGGGTCACCGTGCCGGCATAGACCAGCTCGAGCATGAACAGCGGCTCTTTCTCCGGCGTATGCGCCGAAGCCTCGATGGTCAGCGACACCTCGAAGGTCTTGGTGTCGAACTGGCGGTTGGCGACCTGCACGTTCAGCGTAAGCTGCGGCTGTGTCTGCTCGATCAGGCTCTGCGGCGCGCGCGGATTCTCGAAGCTGAAATCCTTGATGTACTGGCCGTGCATGGTGAGCGGCGCGGCGGGGCCCTGCTGCGGCTGGCCGGCAGTCGGGTTCGACGGAGGAGGAGTGGTCGTCATTGGGCGCTCTTTCCAATATTTTGCTGCGGCGCGGCGGTACCATGCAGGGCTGCACTGCACAAGATGCGGGCACGATCAGGGGGCGGGCAATTGCCAAGAACCCCCGTAACGACGATGATATTTTTCCCACTATTTGCACGTACCGGCTGGCTATGAACCGCTCGTCTTCGCGTCCCCCGACTTTGCGACCCCTGGTCGGCATTTCCGCCTGTCTCAAGGAGAACGGTCGCGGCGGCTGGCACCATACGGTGGGCGAGAAATACGTCCAGGCAGCGGTCCGCGCCGTCGGCGCCCTGCCTGTGCTGATCCCGGCCATCGGCCCCGAGTTGGACGACGCGACTGGCTTGCTGCCGGCCTTCGACCGCTTGCTCGACGCGCTCGACGGCGTGCTGCTGACGGGCAGCCCGTCGAATGTCGAACCGCATCACTATGGCAAGGAAAGCCGCGACGGCACACTGCACGACGCGGCGCGCGACGCCACGACCCTGCCGCTGATCCGGCACACGATTGCCCGCGGCGTCCCGTTGTTTGCGATCTGTCGCGGTCTGCAGGAGGTGAACGTGGCCTTGGGCGGTTCGCTGCACCAGCACGTCCACGAGGTCGAGGGCCGCCGCGACCATCGCTCGCCGAAGTCGCCCGACATGGATGTGAACTATGCGCCGGCGCACGATATCGACATCGTCGAGGGCGGTATGTTGCACCGCCTGCTGGGCGAGCGCCGCGTGAAGGTGAACTCGCTGCACGGTCAAGGCGTCGACATGCTGTCGCCGCGTGCGAAGATCGAGGCGATCTGCTGCGAGGACGGACAGGTCGAGGCCCTGAGCGTTCCCGACGCGCAGGCCTTCACCCTCGCGCTGCAGTGGCACCCCGAATACAAGGCGCTGGAAAATCCGATCTCCATGAAACTGTTCGACGCCTTTGCCGCAGCCTGTCGCACGCGGATGATGGAGCGCACCGGATCGCTTCTGCGTGCGGCGGAATAGAACCCGATGTCAGGACCGGCCACCCGAAACAACGCGCGCCGCGACTTCTACGAACGCATTGGCGGGCTTTCGATGGCGCCGCTCTGGGAGTCGCTGCATCAGCTCGTGCCGCCGCAGCCCGCGCCGAAATATCAGGCCGCGCACTGGGACTACGACAAGGTCCGGCCCTTTCTGATGGAGTCGGGGGCGCTGATCACGGCCAAGGAGGCCGTGCGGCGCGTGCTGATCCTGGAGAATCCGGCAATGCCGGGCAGCGCCTGTATTACGCCAACGCTCTATGCCGGCCTGCAGCTCATCCTGCCGGGCGAGGTGGCGCCGTCGCACCGCCACACCCAGTCGGCGCTGCGCTTCATCGTCGAGGGCGAGGGTGCCTATACCGCCGTCGACGGCGAACGCACGATCATGCACGAAGGCGACTTCGTCATCACGCCAACCTGGACTTGGCACGATCATGGCAACGATTCATCGAAGCCGATGGTCTGGCTCGACGGCCTCGACATCCCGATGGTCGCGATGTTCAACGCAGGCTTTGCCGAGAACGGCGCCGAGGACGAGCAGGCCATCACGGCACCCGCAGGCACGTCGGATGCGAAGTTCGCCAGCGGGCTGCTGCCGGTCGACTGGAAGCCCGCCCGGCAGACTTCGCCGATCTTCAACTATCCTTATGCCCGCACGCGCGAGGCGCTGGAGGGGCTCGCCAAGGCGGGTCCCCCCGATGCCTGCCACGGCTACAAGCTGCGCTACGTCAATCCGGCGAGCGGCGGGGCGCCGATCGCCACCATGGGCACCTTCATGCAGCTCCTGCCCAAGGGCTTCGCCAGCGCGCCCTATCGCAGCACCGACGGCATGGTCTTCTCGGTGGTCGAGGGCGAAGGCGAGAGCCGGATCGGCGACATGGTGATGCGCTGGAAGAAGCGCGACCATTTCGTGGTGCCGAGCTGGGCCACGGTCGAGCATCGCGCCGACAGCGACGCGGTGCTGTTCTCCTTCTCCGACCGGCCGGTTCAGGAGAAGCTCGACCTGTGGCGCGAGGATCGCGGCGGAAAATAAGGAGCTGCCGCTCGGGAGGCGGCCGGCGCCTCTAGGCGGTTCGGCGTTTCTGGGCCGCGACGGAACCCGCGCACTGGTCGGGCGGGCTCAGCGGACGCAGCTGCATGTCGTAGGCGTCGGCGAACTCGGCGCGCCAGGGCTGGCCGTCGCGCTGGTACATAGAGACGAACAAGGTGCAGCCGTCCGACTGGTAGCGCAGGACGCGCGCCTGCCCGTCCTTGCGGTCGAGCTGCGGCGCCCCCAGAAGCGCCGTCAGTTGCGTCTCGTCGAGGCCCTTGAGGCGATCCTGGGAAATCGGTGAACCGGCGTTGCGCGAGCTGAAGACGCCCTTCTCGCCGCCGGTAAGAGAATATTGCTGATTGCCTGTCTGGCATCCCCCGAGCAAGAGGATCGATGCCAGTGCCCCCGTCGTCCATTTCATGCCCGCACTTTAGCGCGGGCTTGTCGGTAAATTAAGGGGTGGCCGCAGCATTTGCGCGATGTGGACCATCATCGCGACCCCGAGGACCGGCACGATCAGGTTCAGGATCGGGATGGTGCCCAGGAAGACGATGGCCGCGCCGGTCAGCCAGAGGGTGCCGCTGTTGGCCTTGCGCCAGGCGCGCACCTCGGCCGGGTCGCGACGGCGCAGCGCCACCTGCTCGTAGTATTCGCGGCCGGCCAGCCAGCCGTTGACGCCGTAGAACAGGGCGGCGCCCAGTCCGGCCACGAACAGCGCGACGAGGTAGAAGGGCAGCATCAGCAGGTTCAGGACGATCAGGGTCACCAGGAACAGGATGCCCGACCAGATGCCGGTCCAGACCGGGATGCCCCGCGCCGGCCCGAGCTTCGGATAGTGCTCGCTCTCCACGATGTCGGCGATCTTCTCCATGAAGATCGAGATCACGATGCCGAAGCTTGCGGGGAAGAGCATCAGCGCCAGCACGATCACCGCGCCGCCGCCCAGCCAACGGATGCCCTCGTTGAGCCAGCTCCACTGGAAGGTCGCGAAGGACTGCAGCGCCCACCAGGCCAGGACGCCGATGCCCACCTGCAGCACCAGCGACAAGGCCAGTGACTGCCAGATGATGCTGCGCAGCCGGGGGTCGCTGAGCTGCCGGACCGCGAGTTCGAAGGCGCGGATCATGCGCCTTCGTTAGGCCTGTGCGCCGACGACGCCCGCGGCCTTCAGCTCGCTGATCTCCTTGGCCGAGAAACCGCGTTCGCCCAGGATCTCGTCGGTGTGCTGGCCGCGCTTGGCCGCAGGTCCCCGCACGCCTTCCTTGGTGCGCGAGAAGCGCGGCGCTGCCGCGGGCTGCTGGAAGCCCTGGACGTCGACATAGGCATTGCGGGCCTTGGCGTGCGGGTGGCTGGGTGCTTCCTTCATGGTCAGCACCGGCGCGAAGCAGATGTCGGTTCCTTCCATGATCGCGCACCATTCGTCGCGCGTCTTGGTCTTGAAGATGCCTTCGAGGCGGGTCCTGAACTGGCCCCAGGACTTGCGGTCCATCTGCGCCGGCAGCGATTCGCCCTTCAGCCCGGTTTTCTCGAGGAGCAGCTCGTAGAACTGCGGCTCGATCGAGCCGATGCAGACATGCTTGCCGTCCTTGGTCGCGTAGGTGCCGTAGAAATGCGCGCCGCCGTCGAGCATGTTGGTCTCGCGCTCGGCGTCGTTCCAGAGACCGGCACCGGCCATGCCGTAGATGCCGCCCAGCAGAAGGGCCGCGCCGTCGACCATGGCGGCATCGACCACCTGCCCCTTGCCCGAACGTTGTGCTTCGAGGAGGCCGCACACCATGCCGAAGGCCAGCAGCATGCCGCCGCCGCCGAAATCGCCGACCAGGTTGAGCGGCGGCATCGGCCGGTCCTTGCCGCCGATTGCATGCAGCGCGCCTGTGAGGGCGATGTAGTTGATGTCGTGGCCGGCCGCCTTGGCGAGCGGGCCTTCCTGACCCCAGCCGGTCATGCGGCCATAGACCAGTTTCGGATTGCGCTTCAGGCAGACGTCCGGCCCGAGGCCGAGCCGCTCGGCGACACCGGGACGGAACGGCTCCGTCAGGCCGTCGGCCTTCTCGATCAGCCGCAGCACGACTTCGATGCCTTCTTTCTTCTGCAGATCGACCGAGACCGAACGGCGACTTCTGTTATGCACCGCGAACTTGGGATCGGCGAGGCGGTCCATCACATGCGCCTTGGTGCGATCGACGCGGATCACGTCGGCGCCCATGTCGCCCAGCATCATCGAGCACATCGGGCCCGGTCCGATGCCGGCCAGCTCGACGATCGTCAGTCCCGAAAGCGGCCCCGCCATGATTCCCTCCTGCAGAATGCGCCATTCTTGATGCGCCAATGGTAGCCGAAGGGTTCGGCGTTACAAAACCTGTCCTCCAGTCTAAAGTTCGCGCCGCGATAAAGACGGTCGGAGGAATACGGGATGGAGTTGGGCCGCATTGTCACGACGGCAGCGCTGGTATTTGGCCTGGCGGGATCGGCGCTGGCCCAGCAGGCTGCACCGTCGGCGAAGCCAGCCCCAGTGGCCAAGGAATACAATCAGCAGTTCCTGGTGCCGGGCTCGTGGTTCCATGGCGTGCATGGTCTCGCCTTCAACAAGGACGACCAGCTCTTTGCCGGCTCGGTGGTGGGCCAGACTATTTACCGCGTGCAGGTGGATTCCGGCGAAGTCGATCGCGTCATCGATCCGCCGACGGGCATGGCCGACGACATCGCTTTCGCCGACGACGGCACGATGGCATGGACGGCCTTCCTCCTGGGCAAGGTCTATATCCGCAAGCCAAACGGCAAGACCATCGAAGTCGCGCAAGGTCTCAGCGGCCCGAACTCGCTTGCCTTCGGCAAGGACGGCCGCCTCTTCGTCACCGAAGTTTTCCTGGGCGACGCGCTCTACGAGATCGATCTCAAGAACGTCGACAAGCCGGACTTCAAGCCGTTTGCCCGCAACGAACTGCGCCGCATCGCCGAGAAGATGGGTGGCTTGAACGGTTTCGAGATCCACAAGGACGATGGCTTCCTCTACGGGCCGATCTGGTTCAAGGGCGAGATCGTCAAGGTGAACCTGGAGACCGGCGCATCCGAGGTGATCGCTTCCGGGTTCAAGATCCCGGCGGCGGCCAACATCGACCCGCAGAACCGCGACAACATCTACGTCGTCGACACGGGGACCGGCGGCATCTGGAGCGTCAGCCTGACCAGCAAGGCGAAGAGGCTGGTGGCATCGATGAAGCCTGGCCTTGATAATTTGGCCTTCGATTCGCGCGGCCGTCTGTTCGTGACCTCGATGACCGACAACGGCATCTATCTGGTCGACAAGCAGACCGGGTCGTGGCGCACCATCGTCGAAGGCAAGCTCGCCATTCCGGCCGACCTCGCCGTGACGACGGAAGGGGCGAAGGAGACGGTGCATGTCGCCGACGTGTTCAGCTATCGCAATGTCGACGGCACGACCGGGGCGGTGACCGACATGCTGCGCGTGCATGGCGAGACGCATTCCTATCCGACGGGCGTCTCGGTCGGCCCCAAGCACACGCTGCTTTCGAGCTGGTTCTCGAACACCGTGCAGAAGATCGACCGAAAGACCGGCAAGCTGGTGGCCACGCTCGGCGAGTTTGCGGCGCCCGTCGATGCACTGGAGGCCGCCGACGGCACGATCTACGTCGCCGAACTCGCCACGGGCAACCTCGTGAAGGTGAGCCCCGACGGCAAGACGCGCACGAATATCGTGAAGGAGCTGCGCGGCCCGGTGGCCCTTGCGCAGGGAGCCGGCACGCAGATCTACGTCACCGAGATCGCGGCTGGTGCCGTGACCCAGATCGACGTGGCGTCGGGTGCGCGCAAGGTCGTGGCCGACAATCTCGCCGGCCCGGAAGGCATCGACGTCGGACCGGACGGCAAGCTCTACGTTGCCGAAGTCGGCCAGAAGCGAGTCGTCGCCATCGATCCGGCTAACGGCCAGAAGGTCGTGATCGCATCCAACCTCGATATCGGCTTGGCGCCGTTCCCCGGCGGGCCGCCGGCCCTGATGCCGACCGGCGTGGCGGTGAGCCGCTCCGGTGCGGTCTATGTCAGCGCCGACATCCGCAATGCCCTCTACAAACTGACACCGCCCAGCCCATAAGCGAGTACGCGATGCCCGGCATTCCCTTCATCAAGGATTTCAAGTTCGACTACGGCACGGCCATGGAGGTGACGCCGCTGATCCGCCGCGTCGTCGCCAACAATCCCAATCCGTTCACCTTCAAGGGCACGGGCACCTACATCATCGGCCATGGCAAGGTCGCCGTGGTCGATCCCGGTCCCGACCAGCAGGACCATATCGACGCCGTGCTGCGCGCGCTGCGCGGCGAGACGGTGACGCATATCCTGGTCACCCACACCCACATCGACCATGTGCCGGCAACGCCGGCGCTTGCCAAGGCGACGGGCGCCAAGGTCTACAGCTACGGTCCGCATCCCAAGCCGCCGGAAGGCGATCACGCCGAGGAACCCGGCGACCTTTCCTTCGCGCCCGACGTCAAGCTGAACGACGGCGACGTGATTCAGGGCGATGGCTGGAACGTCGAGGCCGTCTATACGCCCGGCCATATCTCGAACCATCTCTGTTTCGCCGTGAAGGAAGACAAGGCGCTGCTCTCCGGCGACCATGTCATGGGCTGGTCGACGGCCGTGATCTCGCCACCCGACGGCAACATGGCCGACTACTTCGCCAGCCTGCGCAAGCTCCTGCCGCGCGACGAGACGCTCTATATCCCGACGCACGGGGCGGAGATCCGCGATCCCAATCCGTTCGTGCAGGCCTATATCGAACATCGCCTGGGCCGCGAGGCGCAGATTTTGGCGCGCCTGAAGGATGGGCCGCAGACGATTCCCCAGATGGTCGCCAAGAACTACGCCGATACGCCCGTGCATCTGCATAAGGCAGCCGGCCGGTCGATGCTGGCGCATCTCGTTCAGATGGTGAAGGACGGCCGCGTGAAGACCGAGGATGGCCGCGCCAACATCGACTCGGCCTACAGACTCTAGGAAGTCGATTCCATGGACCTGAAGTTGAACGGCAAGACCGTCCTGATCACCGGCGGCAGCCGTGGCATCGGCTTTGCCTGCGCGATGGGATTCGCCGCCGAAGGCTGCACCGTGCACATCGCCTCGCGGTCGAAGGAGTCCCTGGAAGCGGCGCGCGAGAAGATCCGGGCTCGGCACAATGTGCCGGTGGAGATCCATCCTGCCGATTTTTCCCAGGGCGATACGGCGCGGGGCGTCGTCGAGGCCGTGGGGCACGCCGACATTCTGGTGAACAATGCCGGTGCCATCCCGCGCGGCGACATCTTCGGTATGACCGAACCGAAGTGGCGCGAGGCCTGGGAACTCAAGGTGTTCGGCTACGTGAATGCCACGCGCGCCATGCTGGAGAAGATGTATACCCGCAAGAAGGGCGTGGTGGTGAACGTGATCGGCCTCGCGGGCGAAAGCTACAACTACGACTATGTGGCTGGCACGATGGGCAATGCCGGTCTCATGGCGTTCACCCGCGCCGTTGGCTCGCGCAGTGTCGACCAGGGTGTTCGGGTCGTGGCGATCAACCCGCCGGCCACGCGTACGGATCGGATGTTGACCCTGCTGCGCGGCCAGGCCGAGCAGAAGTGGGGCGATCCCGAGCGCTGGCCCGAACTCACCAAGCATATGCCGTTCGGGCGCGCTGCCGAGCCCGACGAAGTGGCCGACCTCGCGGTGTTCCTGGCGTCCGATCGCGCGAGCTACATCAGCGGCGTGGTGATGACCCTCGACGGCGGCCAAGCGGCCCGACACTAGGCTGCGGCGGCCTTTCCGCGCGGCGTCGTTCTTCCACATGACGGCGCGGGGTGCTGGCGCAATAGTGCCGCCAACAAAGATGAACGATCCCCTCTCTCACGCGTGCGCGCTGCTGCATTCCGTTTTCGGGTTCAACGAGTTTCGGCCCGGACAGGAAGAGATCGTGCGTGCCGTGCTGGCGGGCGAGAATGTGCTGGCGGTCATGCCCACCGGCAGCGGCAAGTCGCTCTGCTACCAGCTTCCGGCGATCACACGGCCCGGCCTCACCTTGGTGATCTCGCCGCTGATCGCGCTGATGCGCGACCAGGTTCGCGCGCTGACGGCGGCCGGTGTGGCGGCGGGCAGTCTCAATTCGAGCAACGAACCTGCAGAGAATGCGCGCGTCATGGGGCTGCTGCGTCGCGGCGAGCTGCGGCTGCTCTACGTCGCGCCGGAAAGGCTGGCGCGGCCGGATACGGTGGAAATGCTGGCCGAAGCCCACGTCTCGATGATGGCGATCGACGAAGCGCATTGCGTCTCGCAATGGGGCCACGATTTTCGCCCGGAGTATCTGAGCTTGGGCAATCTGGCGCGCCAGATCGGCGGTCGCCTGCAGACGCTGGCCTTCACCGCGACGGCCGATGCGCCGACGCGCGGCGACATCGTCGAAAAGCTGTTTGCCACGTCGCCGCGTATCTTCGTTCGGAGCTTCGACCGGCCCAACCTCAAGCTGGCCTTCAAGCCGAAGGAGCGTTCGACGCGGCAAGTCCTGTCCTTCGTGCAGGCCCATCAGGGCGAGAGCGGCATCATCTATTGCGCCTCGCGCCGCAAGGTCGAGGAGTTGGCGGCCGCCCTGGTGGCGGCAGGCGTGCGCGCGCTGCCCTATCATGCCGGCCTCGACAAGGCGGTGCGCGACGCCAACCAGGACGCGTTCCAGCAGGACGATGGCGTGGTGATGACGGCGACCGTGGCCTTCGGCATGGGCATCGACAAGCCCGATGTGCGTTTCGTCTGCCATGCCGACCTGCCGGCCAATGTCGAGGCCTACTATCAGGAGATCGGCCGCGCCGGCCGCGACGGTCTGCCGGCCGACACGCTCACGCTCTATGGCCTGGGCGACATGCAGCTTCGCCGCCTGCAAATCGAACAGGGTGAATCATCTGACGAGCGCAAGCGTATCGAGCGCCAGCGGTTGGGGGCGCTGCTGTCTCTCGCCGAAGCGCCGCGCTGCCGTCGCCAGACCCTGCTTGCCTATTTCGGCGAGCCGTCGGAGACGTGCGGCAACTGCGATCTCTGCCAGGAGGGCGTCGAGCTCTTCGACGGCACGATCGACGCGCAGAAGGCGATGTCGGCCATCGTGCGCACCGGCGAGCGATTCGGCATGGAACATCTGGTCGCCATCCTGATCGGCGACCTCACCGACAACGTTCAGAAGTTCAATCACGAGAAGCTGCCGACCTTCGGCGTCGGCAAGGATCGCAAGGCTGCCGAGTGGCGCTCGATCTTCCGTCAGCTCTCGGCGGTCGGCCTGATTGCGCAGGACCTGCTGGAGCACGGCCGGTGGTGGGTGACAGACGACGGCTGGCGCGTGCTGAAGGGCGAGCAGAAGATCGAGCTGCGCAAGGACCTGACGTCCGGCGCGGCCGGCAAGAGCTCGCGCCGTGACCGGCGCGCCGCTGCAGCGACGATCGTCGGAGACGGCGACACGGTGCTGCTCGATGCGCTGAAGGCGCTGCGTACCAAACTCGCGCGTGCGCAAAATGTTCCAGCCTATGTCGTGTTCTCGGATCGGACTTTGGCGGAACTGGCGACCCATCGACCGGCCAGCGAGCGAGCCATGCGGGAGATTCACGGGGTCGGCGACGCCAAGCTGGAGCGCTACGGCGCCGCCTTTCTGGAGGTCATCCAGGGCGCCGAGGCCTAGCAGAAAGGCCGGTTTTCGGAACTTCCGCCTCCCGGCATCGTTAAACCAGTCGCTCTCCTCGCTGCGACCCTTTCGCTGCTCATCGAGAGCATAGGCGAGGTGGAGAGGGACGATGGACTGCCAGAAGGAAAGGCCAAAAGCCCGGACCGGGGTGCCGGGACTGGACGATATTCTCTTGGGTGGTCTTGCCGTCGGAAGGGTCTTTCTCCTCGAAGGCAGCCCGGGCACCGGCAAGACGACGATGGCCCTGCGGTTCCTGGTCGAGGGCGCCCGGGAGGGCGAACGCGGCCTCTATGTCACGCTATCCGAGACGGAGCAGGAGCTGCGCGGTGCGGCCACGGCCCATGGCTGGGAGCTCGATGAGAAGATCGACATCTTCGAGGTCGTGCCGCCGGAAAGCCTGCTCGACTCCGATCAACAACAGAGCCTCCTCTACTCCTCCGACCTCGAGTTGGGCGAAACGACAAAGCTCATCTTTCAGGCGGTTGAAAAGAGCAACGCTCGGCGCATCGTCCTCGACTCGCTGTCGGAGATTCGCCTCCTGGCGCAGAGTTCGTTGCGCTATCGCCGGCAGATCCTGGCGCTCAAACACTACTTCGCCCGGCATGGCGCAACGGTGCTGATGCTCGACGACCTTACGACCGACACTCTCGACAAGACGGTCCATTCGGTTGCCCATGGCGTGATCCGGCTGGAAGAGCTCACTCCGGACTACGGCGCGGAGCGTCGCCGCCTGCGCGTGGTCAAGTATCGCGCCCAGGGGTTTCGGGGCGGCTACCACGACTTCATCATCCGTCGGGGCGGTGCGCAGGTTTTTCCGCGCCTTGTTGCCAGCGAGCACCGGCTGAACTTCGAGCGAGGCCGCGTCACCTGCGGTATCAAGTCCCTCGACCTGTTGCTCGGCGGCGGCATCGAGCAGGGCTCGAGCACGCTCATCCTGGGTCCTTCGGGGTCCGGCAAGACGACGCTTGCCTGGCAGTTCGTAGCCGAGGCGGTGCGACAGGGCGACAAGGCCGCGATGTTCATTTTCGACGAGGAGCTTGGCCTCCTGTTCGATCGCGCCAAGCCGCTCGGCTTTGATTTCGAGGCGATGATCGCCAGTGGAAGGTTGCGTATCACGCAGCTCGACGCCGCCGAACTCTCGCCCGGTGAATTCGCTCACGCTGTCCGTTCGGCAGCAGCCGACCAGGGTGTGAAGACGGTCGTCATCGACAGTCTCAATGGATACCAGACGTCGATGCCGCAGGAGAACTCTCTGATCCTGCACATACACGAGCTTATCCAGTACCTGAACCGCATCGGAGTCTCGACATTCCTGACCGTGGCGCAGCATGGGCTGGTCGGCGAGATGAAATCGCCCGTCGACATTACGTATCTAGCCGATGCGGTAATTCTGCTGCGCTACTTCGAAGCCGAAGGGGCCGTCCGACGCGCTCTCTCGGTCATCAAGAAGCGAGGCGGCGAGCACGAGGACACGATTCGGGAATTCTGGATCGAACGCGGCCTGCATATCGGCGAGCCTCTCACGCAGTTCCATGGTGTGCTGCGCGGCACGCCTGTGTTGCCGAGCAGCGCTCCGCAGCGACGAGCCGAGAAGGGCGAGTGACTGCGCCCGCCGAACGATCGCTGCGCGCGCTGGTGTTGGCCCCCCGCGGTCGCGACGCAGCGGTAGCCTGTTCGCTCATCGAGCAGACGCATGTGTCGTGTGTCGTCTGCCCAACTCTCAGTGTCCTGGTCGAGTCTCTCGACGACGACGTGGCTTTCTTCCTCATTACCGAGGAGGCAATCCGCGGCGCCGACCTGAAGCATCTCGCGGCCTGGTTCGCCAGCCAGCCGGCGTGGTCGGACCTGCCGGTGCTGCTCGTGACGGATCATGGGGGCGGCCCGGAGCGCAATCCGATTGCATCGCACTGGTTGGATACGCTGGGCAACGTCTCGTTCCTCGAGCGGCCCTTCCATCCCACCACGCTCGTCAGCGTCGCACGTGCTGCCGTGAAGGGCCGTCGCCGGCAACACGAGACGCGGTCGCTGCTGGAAGATTTGCGCGAAGGCGAGGTCCGGCTGCAGCAGGCCAACGACATCCTCGAACGGCGGGTTGCCGAGCGGACGGCGCAGCTTCAGCATGCCCACGACGAACTCCTGTCGCAGATCGCAGAACGCGAGCACACCGAGGCGAAGCTCCGCCAGGTGCAGAAGATGGAAGCCATCGGCCAGCTCACCGGCGGCGTGGCGCATGATTTCAACAACCTGCTGACGGCAGTGATCGGCAACCTGGAGCTTCTCCGCAGGCGTTTGCCGGCCAACCCGGCGAGCGACCAGCTCATCGACGGCGCCATGCAGGGTGCCCAGCGCGGCGCTGCGTTGACACAACGGCTCCTGGCCTTCGCGCGCCACCAGTCGCTGGAACCGATGCCCGTCGATCTGGCCGACCTCGTCCGGGGAATGGAAGATCTGCTGCGGCGATCCATCGGTCCTTCGGTGGAGATACGGTTCGACCTGCCGCTAGGACTTTCGGCAGCCTATGTCGACGCCAACCAGGTCGAACTTGCGCTTCTCAATCTCGCCGTGAACAGCCGCGACGCCATGCCCGCCGGAGGAAGTCTCACGATCGTCCTCGATGAAGTCGAGAGCGCAGACACGAGAGACCTGGATGCAGGTCGGTATCTCCGCCTTACGGTATCGGACACAGGTGTCGGCATGGATGGGCAGACCCTGCAGAAAGCGATCGAGCCCTTCTTCTCCACGAAGGAGGTGGGCAAAGGCACCGGCCTTGGCCTGTCCATGATCCATGGCCTCGCCCAACAGCTCAAAGGGGCCCTGCGCCTGTTCAGCACACCCGGCCGCGGCACGTGTGCGGAACTGTGGCTGCCTGTTGCGGATGGCGCTCCGGCGGCGGCTGTCGCCCGGTCGGAATCGGTGACGCCTGCGGCGAAGAAGCATGCGACCCTGCTCTTCGTCGACGACGACTTTCTGATCAGCCTGTCGACGACGGCGCTTCTGGAGGACCTCGGCCATACGGTGGTGACGGCGTCGTCCGGCGGGGAAGCGCTCGATGTTCTGCGAACGGGCAAGCCGATCGACATGATGATCACGGACTATGTGATGCCGGGAATGACCGGCCTGCAGCTTGCCGAGCAGGCACGCTCCTTGCGGCCCGAATTGCCGATCCTGCTGGCGACCGGCTATGCCGACCTGCCGGCACGCGCCAACCTCGACCTGCCGCGACTCAACAAGCCCTATCAGCAGACGGAGCTGGCCGAGCAGATCGAGGCTCTGCTCGGCTAGCGCCTCGGCCTGGCCGCAGAAGCGGTAGGATCCGGTGTATCCGTTGGCGGTGCGGCTACAGGCCGATTTCAGGCCTTCTTGATCGGCGCACCCATTGACCACAGGACGCCAAACGGGTCACGGAACTGGCCGTAGCGGTCGCCCCAGAACATGTCCTGCACCGGCAACACGACTTCTCCGCCGGCCTTGACCGCGTGATTGAACGCGGCATCGACGTCGTCGACTGCGAGATGCAGGGTGAAGCCCGCCGGCTTCTCCAGCGGATGACCATGCTCAGGGAAGACGTCGGCCAGCATCAGCGAGCCGCCATTGATCACGAGATGAATGTGCATGTAGCGACCCTTGTCGTCGGGCGGCATGCGCATGACTTCCTTGGCGCCGAGCGCCTTGACGTAGAACTCGGCGGCCTTGGCGGCGTTGCTCACCGACAGGTACGGGCAGGGGCCACCGAGAACCGGAGGATGGGCGTTGGTCATGACAGTCTCCTTGGCTGTTGTCATACGCCAAGGACGAACGAGCCTGGCGCAATCCGACATCGTGATCGGAAGAAGTTTTCTCAATCCTCTGCGCGGTAGCGACGGAGAAGAAATTGCTGCGCAGCGAGGGCGGCTACGAGGAAAGTCGGTCCAGGTGTTGGCGGATGTGCGCTGCTTCGGCCGGCGTGTTGGCCAATGCGATCGCGCGGCCGAAGGCTTCGCGCGCTTCGTCGGCCCGTTCGAGCTGCTGTAGCAAGGCCCCTTTGACGCCGTGGAAATAGAAATAGCTCTGCAGCCGGGAGCCCAGAGGTTCGATCATCTCCAGAGCAGCCTGCGGGCCGCTGACCTTGGACACGGCGACGGCGCGATTGAGCGTCACCACGGGCGAGGGCTGCAGGCGTTCCAGATTGGCGTAGAGCAGGTCGATCTGTTTCCAGTCCGTGTCTTCGGCGCGGCGGGCCCGGGCATGGAGTGCGGCAATCGCGGCCTGGATTTGATAGGGGCCGGGTTGGCGATGGCGCATGGCCTTGTCGATCAAGGCCAGGCCTTCGGCGATGTGGCCCTGGCTCCACAAGCTGCGGTCCTGATCCTCGAGCAGGACGATGTTGCCGTCCTTGTCGAAACGCGCTAGCGCGCGTGACTGCTGCAACTGCATCAACGCCGTCAGGCCCATGATCTCGGGCTCGGTCGGAAAGAGGCGCAAGAGGAGGCGCACCAATCGGATCGCCTCTTGCGCCAGCGGTGCGCGCGCGTCGGCTTCGGCCTGGTTCGCCGAATAGCCTTCGTTGAAGGTGAGGTAAACCATGGCTGCGACGGTCGCGAGCCGTTCGGCCCGTTCCGGCGCGCCGGGCGTCTCGAAGGCTATCTTGGCGTTGCCGACGCGGGCCTTGGCGCGCGTGATGCGCTGCTCCATCGCCGCTTCGCTGACCAGGAAGGCGCGCGCGATCTGCGTCACGGAGAGGCCGCAGACGACGCGTAAGGCCAGCGCAATCTGCTGGGTCGATGGCAGCCCGGGATGGCAGCAGATGAAAAGCAGCCGCAGGATATCGTCGCGGTAGTGGTCGCCGTCGAGCCGTTCGGCCATCGAGGCTTCGGCGTCGTCGAGGTCGGAGAGTTCCGCCTCGTCGGGCAGTTCGGTCTGCTTCGCGCGTTTGCGGACATCGTCCATCGCCGCGTTGCGTCCGACCAGGATCAGCCACGCGGCGGCGTCGCGGGGCGGACCGTTCTGCGGCCAGGTCTTCAGCGCCCGCAGGCAGGCTTCCTGGAAGGCTTCCTCGGCCGTATCGAGGTTGCGGAAGTAGCGCAGCAAGGCCCCCATGACCTGGGGGCGCGCCGCACCGACAACCGCATCGATCCAGCCGAGATCGCTCATGCCGCTGGCTTCTTTTCTACGGGCAGGCGGCTTTCATGCATCTGCGCCACCGGCCGGATTTCGTAGCTGCCGGTGCCCGGGTTGGCCTTGGCGAGATCCCTGGCGACGTCGATGGCGCCCTCCAGCGACTCGCAGTCGACGATGTAGAAGCCGAGAAGCTGTTCCTTGGTTTCGGCGAAGGGACCGTCGATCACCATTTCCTCGCGGCCCTTGCGCAGGGTGGTCGCGGCCGTGGTCGGCAACAATCGGGCGACGGGGCCGATCCGGCCCTGTTTGGCCAGCTTGTCATGGACCGTGAGCAGCCGGGCCATCGTCTGATCGTGATACTCCTTGGACCAGGAGCCGACGGCGTCCTCGGAATTGTAGCAAAGGATGGCGTAGAGCATGCAGAAAGGCCCTCTTGTTACCCAGGACGAAGAGATAGGGGCTCTGCCGACAGTTCGGCACAAATAATTCATCCCTCGGAGGGGAGGGGACTCGCGAAAGGCGTACCCGCCTTGAGAAGCCGATAACGGCCGTCCTGGATTTCCGCTGCCGTCACGATGCCGGTGCGGGCGCTGCCGCCGTCGAGACCGAGCCGGTCGCCCTCGAACAGGTGCGGGTCTTCGAGGCCGCTGATCGCGCGGTGCTTATCGGGCGGGGTGTGGCCATGCACCACCAGAGTACCCCCAAATCCACCCTTCCAGTCGAGGAAGCCATGGTTGATCCAGGCCCAGCGCGCCTCCGTGAAGAGGGTCCAGGGCCTGGTCAGGAACTCGTCCGGGTCGGCATGCGGGTCGAGGCCGCCATGGACGAACAGCGTATTGCCCAGCCGGACGTGCGACCGCATGCCCTGCAGGCGATGTACGACGGCGTCGCCCAGCGCCTCGGCCAGCAGCTCTTGGCTCGCGTGCGTTGCAGGATGGCCCGCCTTGGCCGCCATTTGGTCCAGCAGGACATGGCCGCCCATGCGCTTGGACAGCCACATGGTCTCTGCCTTGTGGGCGTGCGGTCCGCCGGTGACCGCGAGCATCATCATGATTTCGTGATTGCCCATCAGCCGGTCGACATGGTCGACGTCGTGCGCCTCACCATTTTGGGCCCACAGCTCGAGGACGCGGATGCTGTCCGGCCCGCGATTGATCATGTCGCCGAGGTAGATCAGGCGCCGCCTTCCAGTAGCGTCGCGCGCCAGCCCGGCAATTGCGCCCAGCAACCCCGCCAGCTCATCGGCGCAGCCATGGACGTCGCCAATGGCGAACACCGTCTCGCCCTTGACGTCGAACGGGGCGGATTTCCAGTCGGAGATGGAAACAGGGACGGACATGTCCGGAATGCTAGCTCCATTCCCGACCCAAATCCCGTGCTATGCTGGGGCATCCGACGCAGATCGGAAGCACTGGGAGGATGACGATGACAGGCTTGAACCGCCGTCGCGTTCTGGCGTCCGTGGTGGGGGGTGCGCTTGCTGCACCGGCGTTGGTCCGCGCCCAAGGATCCTGGAAACCCGACAAACCTATTACGATCTACAACCCGCTGGCGGCCGGCGGCGTGTGCGACGTGCACTTGCGTTTCCTCGGTGAGCGGGTGAGCCGCAAGTGGGGCCAGCAGATCATCGTCGATGTGAAGGCGGGTGCCGGCGCGACACTCGCGGCGGCGCAGATGGTGAACACCAAGCCGGACGGCTACACGATCGCCTGCATGACCATCAACAGCCTGCGCTACCCGCATTACCAGGCGGCGAACTGGCATCCGCTGCGAGACTTCTCCTACATCATCGGCCTGTCCGAATTCACCTTCGGCGTCGTCGTCCGCGCCGATGCACCCTGGAAGACGATCGGTGAACTGATCGACGCCGGCAAGCGCGACCCCGAGAAGCTGAACTACGGCACCAGCGGCGTCGGAGGTACGGGCCATTTGCTGATGCTCGAAACCGAGCAGGCCACCGGCGCGCGCTTCACCCATATTCCCTACAAGGGCGGCGCGGAATGGATGCCGGCGCTGCTGGGTGGTCATATCCAGTTCGTGCCCGACGGCGCGGCATGGGCACCTTTCGTCGAAAGCGGAAAGGTGCGTGTGCTGGCGATGGCGACGGAGAAGCGCTTCGGCCTCTATCCCGACAAACCGACTCTGATCGAAAGCGGTATCAATGCCGTGGCCGTCAGCCCCTACGGCCTGGTCGGACCCAGGGACCTACCGCCGCAGATCATCCAGGCCCTGCACGATGCGATCAAGGAAGCGATGGCCGATCCCGGCCATCAGCCGCTTCTGGACAAGTACATCCAGGAACCCTGGTATCGCGATCCCGCCGGTTATCGCACCTTCGCCGAGAAGTACTATGTCGACATCAAGCCGACATTGGTGAAAGCAGGGCTGGCGAAAGCGTGAGGACTGCTTTGAGGCGAACCCGGCCTAGCGAGAGTCGTTCTCGCGGATGAAGGTGCGTACGCGCGGCATGATCTGCTCGCGCCACTTGCGGCCGTTGAAGATGCCGTAGTGGCCGACCCGCGGCTGTTCCCAGTGCGCATGGCGGGCGCCGGGAATGTTGGGAGTCAGCGCATGCGCGGCCTTGGTCTGGCCGACGCCGGAGATGTCGTCGAGCTCGCCCTCGACCGTCATCAGCGCGGTTTCCATGAACGACGGGTCGATCTTGCGGCCGCGGCTCACCCAGGCGCCGCGCGGAAGCAGATGCTCCTTGAACACGACCTGAATGGTCTGCAGGTAGAACTCGGCGGTGAGATCCATCACCGCGAGATATTCGTCGTAGAAGGCGCGATGGCCAGCCGATGAATCGCCGTCGCCTTTGATCAGATGCTCGAACTGGCGCATGTGGGCGTTCACATGCCGGTCGAGGTTCATGCTGATGAAGCTGGTGAGCTGCAGGAAGCCGGGATAGACCCGGCGCAGCGCGCCGGGATAGTTGAGCGGCACTGTCGAGATGACGTTCTGGCGGAACCACATCATCGAATTACGCATGGCGAGGTCGTTGGGGACCGTCGGGCTGATGCGTGTATCGATCGGGCCACCCATCAGGGTGATGGATTTGGGCTGACGCGGATCCTTCGCCTCGGCCATCAGCGCCGCCGCTCCCATTACCGGCACCGAAGGCTGGCAGACGGCAATCACGTGAACGTCCGGGCCGAGATAGCGGCAGAATTCGATGACGTAGTCGATATAGTCGTCGAGGTCGAAATTGCCCTGGGCCAGCGGCACCTCGCGCGCGTCGATCCAGTCGGTGATGTGCACGTCGTGGTCGGGCAGCAGCGCCTCGACCGTGCCGCGGAGCAGGGTGGCGAAATGGCCGCTCAAGGGCGCCACGACCAAAACCTTGGGGTCGCGCCGCGTCGTGTCCCGGCGGAAATGCAGGAGCTGCCCGAACGGCTTGCGCAGCAGGATCTCTTCGTTGACCGCGACGGTTTCCTCGCCGACCTGCGTCGTGTTCAGCCCGAAGGCAGGCTTGGCATAGGTCTGGGTGAGGCGGGCCACAATCTCGGCGCCGGCCGCGACAGACTTGCCGAACCATGTATCAGCCCACGGATTGTAGGGGCTTGAATAGGCCTGCTCGAGCACGTTCGCCCAAAGGCGGACCGGCGTCGCGAGCTGCCGCTGGAATTCATAGGCTTGATAGAGCATCCGGCCGGGATTGTACGCCTGGCCGAAGGCTTGTCACTTTAATAGTGCACTGCACAAATAAGGCAGATTCAACGACTTAGGTCGAATTTACAGCAAACGACCCACAGTATTGGCGATCTGCTCGGCTTTGGCATCGTGCGTGAAGTGGGTGACGAACCGGCCATTGCGGTCGAGCAGATAGACGATGGACGAATGGTCCATCAGATAGGGCCCGCCATCCTTGCCCGGGACCTTCTGATAGTAGACGCGGTAGGCGCGCGCCACGTCGGCGACCTGCTGGGGCGTGCCGGTAAGGCCGATGAAGGTCGGCCCGAAATTGGGGACATACCCCTTGAGCAGCTCCGGCGTATCGCGTTCCGGATCGACGGTAATGAAGACCAGATTCACCTTCTTGGCGGCATCGGGGCCGAGCTTCTCGACGGCCGTTTCCATCAGCAGCAGCGAGGTCGGGCAGACGTCCGGGCAGAAGGTGAAGCCGAAATAGATCAGCGTCGGCTTGCCCTTGAGGCTGTCGCTGGTGACCGTGCGGCCGTCCTGGTCGGTGAGCGTGAAGGGGCCGCCGATGGTCTGCCGCTCGTCGCCCTTGACGACGTCCCAGGCAATCCAGCCGGCGGCGGCGGCAAGAGCTGCGATCCACACGCCCAGCAGCGTCTTCATCGTGGCTGACATGGACCCGAAGATGGTCCGAGCCGGGTCGCTCGACAAGCCGGACGCCTCGTCGCACAACAGGATGTGACCTCAGCCCGACGCATCCTCGTCCTCGGCGGTGGCTTTGCCGGCCTCTGGAGCGCACTTGCTGCAGCCCGAGCGCGCGAAGCGCTTGGTGCGCAGCAGATCGAGGTCGTGCTGCTGAACGACACGCCCTGGCATTCGATCCGCGTGCGCAACTACGAGGCCGATCTTTCGCAGACGCGGGTGGCGCTCGACGAGGTGTTGATGCCCGTCGGCGTGCGACGCCTCGAAGGCAGGGTGACGGGCATCGACGTCGCCACGAAGACCGTGACCTACGAGGCCAGGGGACCGCAGACCCTCGGTTACGACCGGCTGGTATTCGCTCTGGGCAGCCAGCTTTCGCGGCCCAACTTGCCCGGATTGGCGGAACATGGCTTCGACGTGGATACCTACGGCGCCGCAATGCGGCTCAACAAGCATATTGCCGGCTTGGGTCCTCGGACCGCGTCGACGGTGCTGGTGGTGGGCGGCGGCCTGACCGGCATCGAGGCTGCCGCGGAGATGCCGGGCAAGCTGCGGGCGGCAGGCGTCGCTGCGCCGCGCGTCATCCTCGCCGACCATGCGCCGCGCATCGGTTCGGACATGGGCGAGGGCGCCGTGCCGGTGATCGAAGAGGCGCTGGCTGCGCTCGGTGTCGAGAGGCGCGGCGGCGTTTCGGTGGCGTCGATCGATGTCGCCGGTGCGACCCTGGCGAGCGGCGAACGTATCGAGGCGGAGACTGTCGTCTGGTGTGCCGGCATGCGGGCTCATCCGCTGACCGCGGCCTTTCCGGTCACGCGCGATCGATTGGGCCGGCTGCCGGTCGATTCGTTCCTGAAGATCGAGGGGCTGGCGGCGGAGTTCGCCGCGGGCGACGTCGCGTCGTTCCTGATCGACGGCACGCATTCCTGCGTGATGTCCTGCCAGCATGGCCGGCCGATGGGCCGCTTTGCCGGTCACAATGCCGTCTGCGATCTGCTGGGCCAACCGATGCTGCCGCTGCGGATCGACTGGTACACGACCATCCTCGATCTCGGGCCCTGGGGCGCGCTCTATACCGAGGGGTGGAACCGCAAGGTCATGTCGCAGGGCCAGACGGCCAAGCGCACCAAGGAAACGATCAACCGCGAACGCATCTATCCGCCGCGGACCGGCGGCCGGCAGGCGATCCTTGATGCGGCGGCACCGACGGTGCAGACACCACCAGTTCGTTACGAGTGAGGGGGAACGATGTTCTACGATACCGCCAAGCGCGATCATGGATTGCCGCAGGACCCGTTGAAGGCGGTGATCGTGCCGCGGCCGATCGGCTGGATTTCGACGGTCGACAAGCAAGGCCGAGTAAATCTGGCACCCTACAGCTTCTACAACGGTGTCGGCGAGTTTCCGCCGATGGTCTACTTCGCCATCACCGGCACCTACGGCGATACGCCAACCAAGCACAGCCGCATGAACGCCGAGGAGACCGGCGAGTTCGTCGTCAACATGGTGGCGGGCACGTTGAGCGAGAAGATGAACATCACCACCGCGATGGTGGCCTATGGTGTCGATGAGATGAAGCTCGCCGGGCTGACGCCGGAACCCTGCCGCTTCGTGAAGCCGCCGCGGGTCAAGGAGTCACCTGTGGCGCTGGAGTGCAAGTACTGGAAGACGATCGAGCTGCCGGTCGAGAAGGGCCACGAGGAAAAGCGTGGCTCCATCGTGCTGGGCCATGTGGTCGGCGTGCACATCGACGACTCCATCCTGAAGGATGGACGGGTCGATATCATGGCCTTCAAGCCGGTCGCGCGGCTGGGCTACAGCGAATACACCACCACTGAGAACGTCTGGCGGATGCGCCGTCCCGACGATCCCCGATATCAGTGAGCTGAAACGACTGGCGCCACGCTGCGCGCCATCGCCAGCACGCGCCTGTCGGCCATCGCCTCGCCCATCAGCATGAAGCCGACCGGCAGTTCGCCGGCGGCATGGCAGGGTAGGCTGATGCCGCAACGGTCGAGGAAATTACCGACTGTGGTGTTACGCAGCAGCAGCATGTTCTTCCTGGTGAAGCCGTCGGCCGTCGAGACCTCGTCGAGGGTCGGCGCCACGATAGCGCAGGTCGGCATGATCACCGCGTCGTAGTTCGCCGTGATCGCCGCAACGCGGCGCTGCAGGTCGGCCCGCTTGCCGAGCAGCTCGATATAGTCGGCCGCGTTCATCTCCTTGCCCCGCAGGATGCGCGGGGCCACGAGCTGGTCGTAGTCGTTGTGCCGGCGGGCGATCAGGTCCCTGTGCCAGGCATAGGCTTCGGAGGCGGCAAATCCGCCCTTGGCATTGATGGCCGGCAGCTCGTTCAGCTCGACGAGATCGATCTGCTCGATCTTCACGCCCTTGGCCGAGAGCGCCTTGCAGGCACGCTCGAAGGCCGTGGCGACGACAGGGTCGAGTTCGTCCATCACGAACTGTTTGGGGATCGCGAAGCGGAGGCCGGAAAGCGGGGCGGCGGCCGGCACCGAGATCGGCTCGCCGGCGAACACGGCATCGACGATGGCACAGTCTTCAACCGAGTTGGCGAGGGGGCCGATCGAGTCGAGCGAAGTCGACAGCGGCACGACACCGTCGATCGGCACGCGCCGCGCCGTCGGCTTGAAGCCCGTGAGGCCGCAGACCGCGGCGGGGATGCGGACGGAGCCGCCGGTATCGGTGCCCAGTGCGGCTACGGCCATGCGGTCCGCGACCGAGACGGCAGCGCCGGAGGAGGAGCCGCCCGGCACGCGCTTGCGGTCGGCAGGATTGCCGGGCGTGCCGTAATGCGGGTTGAAGCCGACGCCCGAGAAGGCAAACTCGCTCATGTTGGTACTGCCGACGATCACCGCGCCGGCGGCCCGCAGGCGCGCAACGACAGGCGCGTCTGCAGCAGCCGGCTTGGCATCGTCGAGGGCAATCGAGCCAGCGAGCGTCGTCTCACCTGCGACGTCGCAGAGGTTCTTGATCGAAACGGGAATGCCGGCGAGCGGCGAAGGAACGAGCCCCGCCTTGCGCTGGATGTCGCTGGCCTCGGCGGTGGCGAGGGCCTGTGATCTCCACACTTTGACGAAAGCGCGCTTGCCTTCGCCCTTGGGATCCTCGATGCGCGCCAGCGCCTCTTCGGCGAGCTGGCGGGAAGTGGTACGGCCGGCGGCCAGATCCGCGGCGAGCTGCCCTATAGTGGGATTCTGCGTCGGGTTGGCCATCGGACTCCTTACCTTCCTCGATTCTTCACCAGATCGTCGACGACCATCGGATCGGCCAGAGTCGACGTATCGCCGAGATTGCTGAAATCGTTCTCGGCGATCTTGCGCAGGATGCGGCGCATGATCTTGCCCGAACGCGTCTTGGGCAAGCCCGGCGCCCATTGGATCACGTCGGGCGTGGCGATTGGACCGATTTCCTTGCGCACCCAGGCGACCAGCTCCTTGCGCAACTCCTCGGAAGAGTGCTCGCCGGCTTTCAGGGTGACGTAGGCGTAGATGCCCTGGCCCTTGATGTCGTGCGGGAAGCCGACCACGGCGGCCTCGGCCACCTTGGTGTTGCCGACCAGCGCGCTCTCGACCTCGGCCGTGCCGATGCGGTGGCCCGAGACGTTGATCACGTCGTCGACGCGGCCGGTGATCCAGTAGTAGCCGTCCTCGTCGCGGCGGGCGCCGTCGCCGGTGAAGTATTTGCCGGGGTAGGTCTTGAAGTAGGTGTCGATGAAGCGCTGATGGTCGCCGTAGACCGTGCGCATCTGGCCGGGCCAGGAATTGATCAGGCAGAGATTGCCGGTCGCGGCGCCCTGCAGCTCCTTGCCGTCGGCATCGACCATCACCGGCTGCACGCCGAAGAACGGCTTGGTGGCGGAGCCCGGCTTGAGCGCCGTCGCGCCCGGCAACGGGGTGATCAGGATGCCGCCGGTCTCGGTCTGCCACCAGGTATCGACGATCGGGCAACGGCCATCGCCGACCACGCGGTGGTACCACAGCCAGGCTTCCGGATTGATCGGCTCGCCGACCGAACCGAGCAGGCGCAGGCTCTTGCGCGTCGCCTTCTTCACCGGCGCCTCGCCTTCGCGCATCAGGGCGCGGATCGCGGTGGGCGCGGTGTAGAAGATGTTGACCTGATGCTTGTCGATCACCTGCCAGAAGCGGCTGGAGTCGGGATAGTTGGGCACACCCTCGAACATCAGGGTCGTGGCGCCGTTGGCGAGCGGCCCGTAGACGATGTAGCTGTGGCCGGTGACCCAGCCCACGTCGGCGGTGCACCAGTAGATGTCGCCGTCGTGATAGTCGAACACGTACTGGTGCGTCATCGCGGTGAAGACGATGTAGCCGCCGGTCGTGTGCAGCACGCCCTTGGGCTTGCCCGTCGAACCCGAGGTGTAGAGGATGAACAGCGGATCCTCGGCGTTCATCGGCTCGGGCGCGCACTCGGCCGGCACCTTGGCGGCGATCTCGTGCCACCACACGTCGCGGCCGGCATCCCAGCCGATCTTGCCGCCGGTGTGCTTCACGACCAGCACCTTCTTCACGCCCGGGCACTTCGTCAGCGCTTCGTCGGTGTTGGCCTTGAGCGGCACCGGCTTGCCGCCGCGCAGGCCTTCGTCGGCGGTGATGACGACGTCGCTTTCGCAATCGATGATGCGGTTGGCGAGACTGTCGGGTGAGAAGCCGCCGAACACGACCGAATGGATGGCGCCGATGCGCGTGCAGGCGAGCATGGCGTAGGCCGCTTCGGGGATCATCGGCAGGTAGATCGTGACCCTGTCGCCCTTCTTGACGCCAAGCTCCTTCAGCACGTTGGCCATGCGGCACACTTCGGCGTGCAGCTCGCGATAGGTGATCTTCTTCGACTTCGCGGGATCGTCGCCTTCCCAGATGATCGCCGTCTGGTCGGCGCGCTTGGCGAGGTGACGATCGACGCAGTTGGCCGACACGTTCAGCACGCCGTCGTGATACCAGCGGATACTGACATTGCCGGTGTAATCGACGTCGCGCACGGCACCGGGGCTGTACGGCTTGATCCAGTCGATACGCTTGCCGTGCTCGCCCCAGAATCCGGCAGGATCCTTGACCGACGCGTCATACATCGCCTTGTACTTCGCTTCGTCGACATAGGCGCGCTTCGCCCAATCGGAGCTGACGGCGATCACCTCATCGGCCATGGCATTCCTCCCGTATCGCTAGGCTTAAGCCGGCAATTAGCTGCGTTCTAGCGCGCCGTGATCGCGCTCGGCAATTCGACTTTGGCCGCGCCCTGCGGCAGCAGTTTCACTCGGTGAACCAGGTCGTGAAGTCCTGGATCGGCGCACGTT
This sequence comes from Reyranella massiliensis 521, assembly GCF_000312425.1. Classification (GTDB taxonomy): domain Bacteria; phylum Pseudomonadota; class Alphaproteobacteria; order Reyranellales; family Reyranellaceae; genus Reyranella; species Reyranella massiliensis. Next base: position 5,185,874 of record NZ_HE997181.1, read on the forward strand.
CGGTGATCAGGCTGTTAGGGACCACATCAGGATCGGCATGACCCAGCGCCAGGCCGCAGATGACGACCTGGTCCTCGGGAATCTTGAGCTCGCGCCGCACGACATGCTGATAGCGGCTGAACGCCGCCTGCGGACAGGTGTGCAGTCCCTTCTCGCGGGCCAGCAGCATAAGCTGATCGAGAAAGATGCCACAGTCGATCCACTGGCCGTTACCCATGCGCTTTTCGACGCAGAGAATCATTCCGACCGGGGCATCGAAAAATTCGTAGTTCTTGCGGAACTGCTTCATCATGCCGGCGGCGTCGCCGCGCGGCACGCCAAGGAGCGTGTAGAGCTGCTTGCCGACAAGCTTGCGGCGCGTGTCGTAGACCGGCGTGAATTCCTTGGGATAGACGTCGTATTCGCCGCCCGGCCCGTGATCGCCCTCGTCCATCGCCTTCAGGATTGCGGCCGACAGGCGTTGCCGGGCCTTGCCCATGGTGACGTAGAGCTTCCAGGGCTGAAGATTACCGTTCGATGCTGCGCGGTTGGCATTGGTGATGATCCATTCGATGTCGGCCTTGGCCACGGGCTCGGACTTGAAGACCCGCATCGAGCGGCGGGAATTGATGGCTTCGGACACGCGCATGGACAGTTAGCTCCGAGTCAGGTGGCGACGCATGAAGTCGAACAAGGTGCGCAGGGCAATGCCATACTCCTTGTCGTTAAAATAGTGCGTCGCGCCGGGAATGATAAAGGCTTCGACGTCCTTTCCGTGATTTCGCAACGCCTCCGCCATGGTCGTCGTCTGATCGACCGGCACGTTCTCGTCGCTATCGCCATGGATCAGCAGCACCGGAATGTCGATCTGCGCAACGCGGAATATCGGAGAGCGAACAGGCAACCCTTCGGGGCCGCAGAGATCGTCGAGATAATCGCGAATGAACGGATTTGCCGCGCGCCAGCGTGCGAGATCGGTCGGCGCAAAATAGGAGGCGACCGCCTTGATCGGCGGCTTGTGCGCTGCCGTCAGCAGCGCTACCTGGCCGCCCATCGAAGCGCCGACCAGGCCGATACGGTCGCGATCGACCGATGGCCGCTTGGTCAGCCAGTCGATGGCCGCCAGAACGTCGAGCGGCTGGCGCAGCCCCTGATCGCTTTCGCCCTCCGAGCCCAGCCAGCCGCGCAGCGACAGCGCGAGCGTGGCGTAGCCGTTGGCGGAAGCCCGCCGCGCCAGGCCGACGAGATTGTGGGCATGGCCGGCGAAGCCGTGCAGCAGGATCAATGCCGGATAGGGCGGCTGTCCCGCCTGGGGCTTGAAGAAGTAACCGCCCAAGGTGACGCCATGACCGGGCACGCGCACCTGCTCGGCGTCGGCGAGGTCGGGCAGCTCATCCCAACGGTGCACGACCTCGATCGGCACGCCGTCGGGATCGCGAAAGCCCACCGAGTAGTAGCCGGGGGCGAAGTATTCGAGTTCCTTGGGCGGCTGCAGGATCTCCGCGCCGGCGTCGCGCAGCTCGGCGAACACCTGATCGACCTGGGCGCGGCTCTCGGCCGAGACGGCAAGCCACAGCGCGCCCGGCCCGTAGGACACGCCGTCCTTGGCCTGGCGCATGACGAAGTGGTCGTAGCCGCGCGACCACATCACGCGATCGGGATGTGCCCAGACACGGCGGAAGCCCAGCATCGGCAACCACAGGCGATGGAAGGCCACGGAGCGCCCGAGGTCGCTCACCTCGATCGCGGCACCGGCGAAGGAGGGACGAGGGCGCATCAACTCGGTTCGAGCCCGAGCGCCAGCAGCTCGTCGCGGCGAAGATGCTGCTCGCCGGCGAGAAAGAACTCGTCGAGTTGCGGTGGCTTCACGGCAGTACCGGCCAGCATGGCGTGGGCCTGCCCGCGATGATGGGTCTGGTGTTGGAAAAGATGTTCGAGGATCGACAGTACGCTCGACGGCGGCGGCGTGCGGTTGGGCCGCGGCAACACCAGACCTTCGAGGAGGCTCGCTTCGGTCTGGCGTTCGCAGAAGGCGAGCAGCCGACGGTCGCTCGCGATCTGGGCCGTGTGGAGTGAGGCCGCGTCGGGAAAGTCGGGCGGCGGATCGTTGTAGCGCTGCAGCACTGTCGGATCGCGCTCTAGGGCGTCGATGTAATAGGTATCGACCCACAGAATGTGGTTCAGCGTGGCGCGCAGCGTGGGAAAGAAGCTCGTGCGCGGGGCAGCGAACTCCGCCGGCGACAGTGCCTTGCAGGCGCTGAGCAGGCGGTGGTTCGCCCAGATGTTGTTGCGAGCCATGGCGACGGTGTGGTCACCCAGCCCCCCGCGTTGAGAAGCTGGTGCCATGGCTCCCGTTTCTGCCGGCGTCAGGCTGCTTGGGCCAGGTTGCGCAGCACGTAGTGCAGCACACCGCCGTTCTTGAAGTAGCCGACCTCTTCGGCGGTATCGATGCGGCAGGTCACCTTCACCGTCTCCTTGGCGCCGTCGGGCCGATGGATGGTGAGCGACATGTCCATGCCGGGCTTCAGCTCGCCGTCGATGCCGGCGACGTCGAAGGTCTCGCGGCCGGTCAGGTTCAGCGTCTTGCGCGTCATGCCGTCCTTGAACTGCAGCGGCAGCACGCCCATGCCGACCAGGTTCGAGCGATGGATACGCTCGAAGGTCTCGCAGACCACCGCCTTCACGCCGAGCAGATTGACGCCCTTGGCCGCCCAGTCGCGCGAGCTTCCGGTGCCGTATTCCTTGCCGGCGATCAGGACCTGCGGCGTGTGCTCCTTCTTGTAGCGCATCGCCACGTCGTAGATCGGTTCGGGCTGGTCGGTCGTGAAGTGGTGCGTGAAGCCGCCCTCGATGCCCGGCACCATCTCGTTCTTGAGGCGGATGTTGGCGAAGGTGCCGCGCATCATCACCTCGTGGTTGCCGCGGCGCGTGCCGTACTGGTTGAAGTCCTTCGGAGCGACTTTGTGCTCCATCAGGTACTTGCCGGCCGGGCTGTCCTTCTTGATCGAACCGGCGGGCGAGATGTGGTCGGTCGTGATCGAGTCGCCGAACTGGCCAAGCGGGCGCGCGCCCGTGATGTTGGCGAGCGCCGGCGGCGTCTTGCCCATGCCGTCGAAATAGGGCGGGTTGCGCACGTAGGTCGACTTGTCGTCCCACGAATAGGTCAGGCTCGGCTTGGTCTTGATGCTGCGCCAGAACTTGTCGCCCTTGAAGACGTCGGCATAGCGCTTCTTGAAAGCCTTGGCCGTGACGAACTTGTCGACGGTCTTGGAGACTTCCATGTTCGAGGGCCAGATGTCCCGGAGGTAGACCGGCTTGCCGCCCTTGCCGACGCCGATCGGATCCTTGGTGATGTCGATCTTCATCGAGCCGGCGAGCGCGTAGACCACCACCAGCATCGGCGAGGCGAGATAGTTGGCGCGGGTCAGCGGATTGACGCGGCCCTCGAAGTTGCGGTTACCCGACAGCACCGAGCTGACCACGAGATCGCCGTCGCCGATCGCCTTGGTGACCGGATCGGGCAGCGGACCGGAGTTGCCGATGCAGCTCGTGCAGCCGTAGCCCACCAGGTTGAAGCCGATCTTGTTCAGATCCTTCGTCAGGCCCGACGCATCGAGATATTCGGTGACGACCTGCGAGCCCGGCGCCAGCGAGGTCTTGACCCACGGCTTGACCTTGAGGCCGAGCTTGACCGCGTTGCGCGCGATCAGGCCGGCACCCAGCATGACGTAAGGGTTCGACGTGTTGGTGCAGGAGGTGATGGCCGCGATCACCACGTCGCCGTGGCCGAGGTCGTAGTCGGTACCCTTGCACTTGACGCGCTTGCCGTCGTCCTTGCGGTCGAATTCCTTCTCCATGTTCGCGACGAACTGCGAGGCGGCATCGGTCAGCGCCACGCGGTCCTGCGGGCGCTTCGGGCCGGCGAGGCTCGGCACCACGTCGCCGAGGTCGAGCGACAGCGTGTCGGTGAAGATCGGCTCGGGCGACTTCTTGGAACGCCACAGGCCCTGCTTCTTGGCATAGGCCTCGACGAGCTTGGCAGCCTGGCCGCGGTTGGTCGTCCGGAGGTAGCCGAGCGTGATCTCGTCGACCGGGAAGAAGCCGCAGGTCGCGCCGTACTCCGGCGCCATGTTGGCGATGGTCGCGCGGTTGGCGAGCGGAAGGTCTTCGAGGCCCTCGCCGTAGAATTCGACGAACTTGTTGACCACGCCCTTCTTGCGCAGCATCTGCGTGACGGTCAGCACGAGATCGGTCGCGGTCGCGCCTTCCTTCAGCTTGCCGGTGAGCTTGAAGCCCACGACGTCGGGGATGACCATCGGCTGCGCCTGGCCGAGCATGGCGGCTTCGGCCTCGATGCCGCCGACGCCCCATCCCAGCACGGCGAGGCCGTTCACCATCGTGGTGTGGCTGTCGGTGCCGACCAGCGTGTCGGGATAGGCGATCGTTTCCTTGCCTTCCTTCTTGGTCCACACGACCTGCGCCAGATACTCCAGGTTCACCTGATGGCAGATGCCGGTGCCCGGCGGCACGACGCGGAAGTTGTCGAACGCCATCGCACCCCAGCGCAGGAACTGGTAGCGCTCCAGGTTACGTTCGTATTCCAGCTTCACGTTGGCGCCGAAGGCCGAGCTGTTGCCGAAATTGTCGACGATCACCGAGTGGTCGATCACGAGGTCGACCGGCACCAGCGGGTTGATCTTGGTCGGATCGCCGCCCAGCTTGCCCATGGCATCGCGCATGGCTGCGAGATCGACGACGGCCGGCACGCCGGTGAAGTCCTGCATCAGGACGCGGGCGGGGCGGAAGTTGATCTCCTTCGTCGACTTGCCACCATTCTTCAGCCAGCCTGCGAATGCCGCGATGTCGGCCTTCTTGACCGTCGTGCCGTCCTCATGGCGCAGCAGGTTTTCCATCAGGACGCGGAGCGAGAAGGGCAGGCGGGAGAGGTCGCCGACCTCCTTCTCGACCGCCTTGAGGCTGAAATAGGTGTAGCTGCGACTACCGACCTTCAGCGTCTTGCGGGCCTTGAAGCTGTTGGGATGGGCGGCGGCCATATCGTACTCCTGCGAGGTCGGTTTTTATGCGGACGGATGGCAAAATAGGGGCACGGAACGGCACAGGCAATCGGCGGATGCAGCCTGGTGGTCCTTGTGCCAGATTGGTGCCATGCAACGTCGAATGGTGCAGCTGTTCGGGCTCGTCGCCATCGTCCTCGCTCTATCTGGCGAGGCCGTGGCGCAGCGCAATGCCACTGAATCGTGGGATCCGTCGTCGCGGGAGTTTCCCTCCAGCGGTCCTTCGGACAGCTCGTCGGGTTCGGGGGCAGCTGCGGCGGGCCGGAATGCGACGCTCGATTCGCTGAACAAGATCCTGTCGGCCTCGCAGCTCTCGGCCCTGGATCGTTCGATGTATCTGAGCATCCGTGCCTTTCAGCTCAGCCGGCTCGGACGCGACGCGGACAGCCAGAAGGACATTGCCGAGATGGGCCGGGTCCTGCCCTCGGACTGGCAGGTCGTAATGTCGCTGGCCATGCCGAGTCTCGCAGGCGGCGGCGACCGTGCAGCGGCACTGCGCACGCTCGACAGTGCCCTGGCGCGTAAGCCCGGCGATCCCTCGCTGATGGTCGCCCAGGCCCAGGTCTATATGCAGATCGCCGATTTTCCGCGCGCTTTGGGGCTGCTCGACTCCGCCCTGGCCAATGCGAAGAGCGACAGCGAGCGACGCGCTGCCTTGTTTTTCCGCGGCCATGCCAACTTCAATCTCGGCAACTACGCGCAGGCTGCCGACGACTTCAACGGCTCGCTGGAGGGCCGTCCGACCCTCAAGTCGAAGATTTCGCCGCTTCTCTGGCGCTACGCCGCGCAGGTGCGCGCGCGGCGCGACGCACGGGCGGCGCTGGCGAGGGATGTCGGTGCCGAGAGCCTGAACGAATGGCCCGGCCAGATCGTGCGCTTCCTGTTGGGCAAGGGCTCATCGGGCGAACTCGAGGTTGCCGCCGAGTCCGACGAAACCGCCAAGCGCAGCAATGGCAAATGTCCGTCAGCCTTCTTCATCGGCATGGATGCGGTGCGTCGCGGCGACAAGCAGAGGGCGCGCGAACAGTTCCAGCTTGCCCAGGCGCGTTGTCCCACGACCTCGGAGATGAACTGGGCCGCCTCCAGCGAGCTGAAGCGACTGTGAGGATCAGCCCGCCAGCGCCAGGGGCGCGATGAAGCGGGCGACTTCGGAAAGAACGTAGCTGGGCTGCTGCAGGTGCGGGCTGTGGCCGCAATCGGCGACCAGCCTGGTTTCGCAATAGCCGCCGACCTTGCCGGCAATGATGCCGAGCTGCAGCTCGCTGCCATACTCGTCGTCTTCGCCCTGGACCGCCTGCAGGGGCACCAGCACGCCGGGCAGCCTGCCGTTGGCGTCCATCGGCTCGAAGCCCGGCGCCACCCAGGCGTCGGACCACAGATGGAAGGCGCGGTCGACGTTGTCTCCATGATACTTGGAAAGCCGCTGACGCAGGTCGCCTGCGGCAAAGGCCTCGCGCGCCTTCCGGATTGCCGCGACGCAGACCGGCTCGTTGATCGCATGTGCGGCCAGGGTCACGACGGCGCGCAGCGGCTCGGGATCGCGGGCGGCGTAGTTCAAGGCAATCGTGCCGCCGTCGCTGTGGCCGACCAGCACGCAGTCGTCGACGGCCAGGGCCGCGAGCAGGCGCGGCAGAATGTCGTCGGCCTCGATCTCCATGTAGCGGACGCCCGGATCGGACGGCCAGGGACTCGACCGGCCGTAGCTGGTGCGGTCGTAGACGATGCCCCGGCAACGCGTGGCGTCGCAGAGTTTCTGCGGAAAGTCGCGCCACATCTCGATGCAGCCCAAGCCTTCGTGCAGAAAGACGAGCGTGGTGCGTTCCAACCCGTCATCCTGGGCGGGCGAGAGGCGGCGCACGCGCAGGCGGCGGTCGCCAAGGTCGATCAGTTCGTCGTCGAGGTTCACACCTCAGATGTAGCCGGGACGCGGCGCCGAGAGAAGGCGCCGGGTTAGCGCGCAGCCTGCAATGGAGCCTTGGCCGGTATCGCCGACGGCGGGCGGCACTTCGAGCGCTCGTTGGCGAGGGCCGTATCGCGGTTCCACCAGCCGCCGCCCAGTGCCTGGAACAGGGCAGCCGTGTTGGTGAGCCGCGCCGCCTGCGCCTGGATGCGTGTCAGGATGGCCTGCTGATAGGTGAGTTCGGCGATCAGCACGAAGATGTAGGTCGTATCGCCGAGTTCCAGGCGCTTGCGGGCGATGTTGAGGCTGGTGGCGGCGGCGCGTTCGGCCTCGACGGCGGCCTTCAACGTTGTGGCGTCATATTCGAGCGCGTTCAGCGTGTCGGCGACGTTGCGAAAGGCGGCCAGCACGGTCGACTGGTATTGCGCATCGGCCTGCTCCAGTGCGGCCTTGGCGCCCTTCTTCTTGGCGTAGAGCGCGCCGCCGTCGAGCACGGTCTGCGCGATGTTGAACCCGGCTATCGTTCCGGGGATGCCCGCCCCGAACAGCGTGTCGAGGCTGACGGAGTTGGCGGTGATGCCTGCGCTCAACGTGACCTGCGGCAACTGGTTGGCGATCGCCACGCCGACCAGTGCGCTGGCAGAGTGCAGGTTGGCTTCGGCGGCGCGCACGTCGGGACGCTGCTCCACCAGTTTGGACGGTAGACTGAGAGGCAACTCGCCGGGCAGCTTGAGATCGCCGAGCTCGAAGCGTTCCGCGACTGGATTGCTGGGCAGCCGGCCGGTGAGATTGGCCATCAGGTTGCGCTGCTGCGCCAACGCCTTCTGTAGCGGCGGCAGGATGGCCTCCGATTGCGCCATGGCGGCCTGCTGTGTCGCGACGTCCGCGCCGGGAATGGCACCGAGCCCGGATTGCTGCGTCAGGATGCCCAGCGTTTCGCGTTGGGCGGCGATGATCCGTTTGGTCGCCTCGACCTGGGCGCGCAACGAGGCTTCGAGGATGGCACCCGCAACAACATTGGACGCGAGCGACAGATAGGCGCCTTCGAGCTGGAAGCACTGCGCTTCGGCAAGCGCATCGAGCGACTCGATCTGGCGACGGTTGCCGCCCCAGATATCGAGGGCATAGGTGATCTGCAGTCCGGCCGTGAAGAGACCGAAAATATTCAACGACTGGTCCGAGAGCGGCGATTGCAGAGTGGTCGCCGTCTGATTTTGTGACCCGGTGAAGCCCGCCGAGATCGTCGGAAACAGCGTCGCCCGCTGTGCCCGCGCATTCGACTGCGCCACCTTGAGCGATGCGGCGGCGGCCCGGATGTCGGGATTTGCCCTCAGCGAACGTTCGATCAGGCTGTTGAGCTGTGGCGACTGGAACACGCCCCACCACTGGCCGGGAATGTCCATGCCCTGCACGATGCGCTGCGCCTCGCCGCCCGGAATGCCGGCGGCGATCAGGTCCGCCTTCTGGTCGGGCAGATAGGTGCGGGTTCCCGGGCCTTCGGGCGTCATGAAATCGGGCCCGACCGAGCAGGCGACCAGCGCCGTTGTTACGGCCAGGGCCGGAAATGCCTTGAGAAAGAGACGTCGCATCATGATGCCTCCGCGGCCGATGCTTGGGGGGCCTCGCTGGGGGCGGGCAGGTGTCGGCGCGAGAAGAGGCCGATGGCTGCCGGCAGGACAGTGAGGAAGAGCAGAGGCGCCAGCAGCGTGCCGCCGACGACGACGGTCGCCAGCGGGCGCTGGACCTGGCTGCCGATCGCCGTCGAGAAGGCGGCGGGCAGCAAGCCGACCGCCGCCGCGGCGCACGTCATCAGCACCGGCCGCAGCTGCACGCTGCAGGTCTCGCGCAGCGCGGCCTCGCGGTCGCGGCCCGCGTCGATCAGGCGGTTGAAGCAGGACAGCACCATGATGCCGTTCATGGCGGCGATGCCGAACAGCGCGACGAAGCCGATGGCCGCGGAGATACTGAAGGGCATGCCGACCACGAAGAGGCCGAGAACCCCGCCGATCAGCGCCATGGGGATCGCGCTGGCCGCCAGCAGCGTGTCGCGGAACGAGCCGAAGCTCATATAGAGCAGCAGGCCGATCAGGCCGATGGCGATCGGCACGGCGACGGCCAGTCGCTGCAGTGCGTTCTTGAGGTTGCCGAACTCGCCGACCCACTCGATGCGATAGCCGCCGAGGATCTTCACCTGCTCGGCCACCTTCTGCTGGGCCTCGAGGATCGCGCTGCCGAGGTCGCGGCCGCGCACGCTGAACTTCACCGGGACGTAGCGTTCCTGCTGCTCGCGGTAGATGTAGTAGGCGCCGGAAACGAGCTCGACTTTGGCAACTTCGCTGAGCGGCACCTGGGTCACGCCGTTACCGATCTGGACGCCGATCTGGATGCTTTTGATCGCTTCGAGGTTTTGCCGGTATTTCGGCGCCAGGCGGACGACCATGGGGAAGTGCCGGTCGCTGCCGCCTTCGTAGACATCGCCGGCCGTCTGGCCTCCGATGGCGGCCTGGACGGTTGCGTTGATGTCGCCGGGCGCGAGGCCGTAGCGCGCGGCCCGGGTGCGGTCGATGTCGATGCGGATCGTTGGCTGGCCGAGCGAGGCCGACACGGCGAGGTCGGTGATGCCCGGCACCGTTGCCAGCACGTTCTTGATCTCGGTTCCGAGCTTAGCCAGCGTTTCGAGATCATTGCCGGAAATCTTGACCGAGTTCTCGCCCTTCACGCCGGACGCGGCTTCCTGGACATTGTCCTGGATGTACTGGGAAAAGGTGAATTCCACGCCGGGGAAGGCCTTCTGCAAGGCGTCGTTGATCTCGGCGATCAGGGCATCCTTGTCGACACCCTTGCGCCAGCGGTCGAGAGGCTTCAGCGGCACGAAGAACTCGGCATTGAAGAAGCCGGTCGAGTCGGTGCCGTCGTCGGGGCGACCGTGCTGGGAGATGACGGTTTCCGCCTCGGGGAAGCTCTTGATCAGCTTGCGCATGCGGTTGGCGTAGTCGTTGCCGGCTTCGAGCGAGATCGACGCCGGCATGACGGCGCGAATCCACATGTTGCCTTCTTCGAGCTTGGGCAGGAATTCGAGCCCGATGGTGCTGCCGGCCAGCACGGCCAGCGCGCCGGCGCCGAGGCCGGCCGCCAGCGTGACGCGGCGGCTGGCCAGCGCGACGTCGCGCAGTCTCGCATATCCATGGCTGAGCATACGCACGGCGCGCGTCTCGGCGTGAGCGACCTTGTCCGGCAGCAAGAGTGCTGCAAGGGCGGGCGAGACCGTGAAGGTGGCGATCAAACCGCCCAGCAGCGCGTAGGCATAGGTGCGTGCCATCGGTCCAAAGATGTGGCCCTCGACGCCGGACAGAGTGAACAGCGGCAGGAAGCCCGCGATGATGATCGTAGCCGAGAAGAAGATCGCCTGCGTTACCTCGCTCGAGGCGTGGAAGATCGTTGCGAGCTTGCCGGTGAGGCCTTCCGGTGTCGGGCGCCGGTAACTTACCGCCGGGCCATGGCTTGCCTGGGCGAGGTGGCGGAAGATGTTCTCGACCATGATCACGGTGGCATCGACGATGATGCCGAAGTCGATCGCGCCCATGGACAGCAGGTTGGCCGATTCGCCACTCAGCACGAGGATGACCACGGCGAACAGCAGGGCGAAGGGAATGGTGGCCGAGACGATCAGGGCGCTGCGCAGGTCGCCGAGGAACAACCACTGGATCAGGAAGATGAGCACAACGCCCATCACCATGTTGTGCAGCACGGTATGGGTGGTGACCTCGACCAGGGCGCTGCGGTCGTAGATGCGTTCGATGCGGACGCCTGGCGGCAGGATGTTGCCGTTGTTGATCTTGTCGACCTCGTCCAGCACGCCGGTCAGCGTCGGCATGGTTTCCGCGCCGCGCCGCATCAGCACGATGCCCTGGATGATGTCGTTGTCGTCGTTCTGGCCGGCGATGCCGAGCCGTGGCTGGTTGCCCACCGTGACGGTGGCGACATCGGAAACCAGCACGGGCGCGCCATCGCGCACCGTCAACATGGTGTTGCGGATATCGTCCATCGAGCGGATCTGGCCGACGCTGCGCACGATCGCCGACTGCGAACCGATATTCACGGTGTTCGCGCCGACATTGATGTTGGCGTTGTTCAGCCCGTCGAGCACCTGCTTCAGCGTGAGGCCGTAGGCCATCAGCCGGTCGAGATCGACGGTGATGTCGTAGGTCTTGGTCCTGCCGCCCCAGCCGGTAACGTCGATGACGCCGGGGATCGCCTTGAAGCGGCGCTGCAGGATCCAGTCCTGTACGGTCTTGAGGTCGGCCGACGAATAGCCGGGCGGACCGGCCACACGGTAGCGGAAGACTTCACCGATCGGGCTGGTCGGCGAGAGAACAGGCTGTGCGCCGTTGGGCAATGGGCCGAGCTGCGACAGACGGTTGATCACCATCTGCGAGGCCTGCTGGTAGGTCACATCGTAGGTGAACTGCACCTTGACGTCGCTGAGGCCAAAGAGGGAGACGGTGCGGATTGCCTGGATATACGGAAGGCCCGCCATCTGGATCTCGATGGGGATCGTGATGTAGCGCTCGATCTCTTCCGACGACTGGCCGGGATTCTGCGTGATGATGTCCACCAGCGGCGGCACCGGGTCGGGATAGGCCTCGATGTTTAGCCGCGCATAGGCGAACAGGCCGGCGACTAGGAGCACTCCGCTCAGGATGACAACCAGGATGCGTTGCCTGAGGGCGGCGGCGATGAGGGATTGCATGGGATGATCGCCGTGCTGGAGAAAGTGCCGGGGCTGGCGGCGCCCGGCAGGCCGTCAGTCGCGCTTGGCCGCGCGATCGATGAATAGTGTACCGCTCGTCACCACGGTTTCGCCGGTCTGCACCCCCTTGCGCACTTCGACGAAGCCGTTGGCGGTCGTACCGACCTCGATGGGACGGGAGACGATGGATTTGTCTTCGGGGCGAGCGACCCAGACGCGGGCATCGGCCCCTTCGTAGACGATGGCTTCCTGCCGCACCGCCGGCATGGTCTGCGGCACGCCGGTGACGATGCGGAAGCTGGCGAACATCTCGGGCATCAGCTCGCGATCCGCATTGGCGATCTCGGCGCGTACCGGAAGGCGGCGCGTGTTGGGGTCGAGCGCCGGCGCGACGTAGCTCAGCTTCGCATTGAAGGTCCGGCCTGGATAAGCCAGCACGGATACCTCGACCGGCGCGCCGACCTTCATCCGCGGCGCGTCGGATTCGCGGACATTGGCGATTAGCCAGACTTTCGAGAGGTCGCCGATGTTGAACACAGGATCGGTCGCGCCGGCATTGATGTACTGGCCGAGGCCGATCTTGCGCTGGATCACGGTGCCGTCGATCGGGGCGGACACGATGGTCTCGGCGCCGATGCGGTCGACCTTTTCGAGCTGCTCGATCTCGGCGTCGGAGCGGCCGAGGATGCGCAGACGGTTGCGCACGGCGGCGAGCGCGATATCGGCCGACCTGAGATCGCCCTGTGCGGCGACGAGGTCGGACTGGGCCTGTTCGAGGTCCTTCAGCGCGCCGCCGCGGATCGACAGGAGTTCCTTCTGGCGCTTTTCGGCCATCTGGGCGAGAGCGAGCTTCGAACGCGCCTTTTCGACGCCGGCGACGGCGGTCACGAGATCGTTCTGGCCTTGTACGAACTCGCTCGCCTCGATGGCGAACAGCGGAGCGCCACGTTCGACGTGGTCGCCGGGCTTGGCGATCAGGCGCGTGACGCGACCGGAGTAGGGCGAGAAGACCGGCGTCGTGGTGTCCTCATTGATGCCGATCTTGCCGTCGGTCGCACGCTCCTCTCGGAAGGCCACCTGCTTTACCGTCTCGAAGCGGAGGCCGGACCACTGTGTCTCGCTCGGGCGGAACGCGCCATCGGCCTCGACGACCGTTGCGGGGCGTGCCAGGGCATTGCTCGGCTGCGTGTCGAATGTCCCGACTGCGGCCAACGTCAGCCCGGCGATACCGGCACCGGCACCGGCAAACCAGAGACGGTTGCGGCGCAGACGGGCGATCAGGGAAAGGTCGGTCGGAGCGGTCATGATGAGCGACCCTAACCAGTGCGCATTACGTGCACCTGACGGTTGTCGACAAGGTCGAAGCGCCACCGGCAGCCGTCGTGCTAAAGTCAAACTAATGTAATCCCCGCTCCGGGAGGGCGTTGCCGTGAGAGTCCTTCTTGTCGAGGACAATGCCGAACTGGTTGCGCTGCTGGTCAAGGGGCTGGCGCGCAACGGTTTCTCGGCCGATACCGTAGATAATGCCGGCGATGCGGCGCATGCACTCGCTGCCATGCGCTACGCGGCGGTCGTACTCGACCTCGGCCTGCCGGACGAAGACGGGCTCTCTCTGTTGCGCGGCATGCGTGGCCGCGGCGATTCGACACCAGTCCTTGTGCTGACGGCACGCGACGGCGTTTCCGACCGGGTCAACGGACTGAGGGCTGGGGCAGACGACTATCTCGTAAAGCCCTTTGCCATGGAGGAGCTTGTAGCCCGGCTGCAGGCGCTGTTGCGCCGCCCCGGCAACATGCTGGGGCGCAGACTCACCTTCGGCAATGTCTCCCTCGATACCGAAGGGCGGCAGATCCTGGTCGACGGCACCGTGCGATCCTTTCCGGCGCGAGAGACGGCAGTGCTGGAGATCCTGCTGCGGCGGGGCGGCAACGTGGCGCCCAAGCGCCTGTTCGAGGATCAGCTCTTTGGCCTGTCGGGCGATGTCGGGTCCAATGCCGTCGAGGTCTATGTCCATCGGCTGCGCAAGATGCTGGCGGATTGCGGCGCCAACGTGCGGGTCCATACGGTAAGAGGCGTCGGCTACCTGCTCACCGAGGACAAGACCGGGTGAATCGCTTCCGCTCGATCATCTCCCGTGTCGTCGCGCTGCATGTCGTCACGGTCGGCTTGACCTCGATCCTGATGCCGCTGGCGCTCTACTGGCTTCTGAACCAGGCCGCCAACAACCTTCACCGCGACGCGCTGCGCAGCCAGGCACTCACCATCGGCAGTTTCCTGCGGCCGACGCCGAGCGGCGCCACGCAGCTCGAAATCCCGGCCGAGGCGATGCCGCTCTATTCCGGCGAGTATGCGCTCTATTCCTACGCAGTGCTCGATGCCGACGGAAAGGTGCTCTTTTCCTCCAGGGGCGACGACCAGCCGCTATTCGCCTCGATCGATCCTTCGTCGAGCGAATGGTTCAGCCGGCGGCGCAGCAGCGGCGCCGTACTGTTCGGCGTCAGCGTTCCTCGCGCGGTCGGCGAGCGACTCTACTGGATTCAAGTCGGCCAGGACCTCACGCATCGCGATGTCATCATCGACGACATCGTCCACTCGTTCATTCCGCGCGTCGCCTGGATTACCTTTCCGATCCTGCTGCTGCTTCTCTTGATCGACATTCTGATCTTTCGGCGGGCGCTCGAGCCGGTGCGTCAAGCCTCGACGACAGCAGCGGCGATCGGACCGACCAGCACAGATGTCCGCTTGTCGGAAGCTTCCATGCCGGCCGAGATCGTGCCGCTGGTCCATGCCGTCAATCAGGCGCTGGAGCGGCTGGAAGCGGGCTTCCGCGCACAGCGGGAGTTCACCGCCGATATGGCGCACGAGCTCAGAACGCCGCTTGCCATCATGCGCGCCCGGGTCGACTCCATGGACGAAGGACCGCTGCGGCAGTCGTTGCAGACCGATATCGTCAACATGACGCGCACCGTGAACCAGGTTCTCGACATCGCCGAACTCGAAAGCTTCGTCGTACGCGCCGACTCGACGGCGGACATTCACGCCGTTTGTGCCGATGCCGTGGGCTTCATGGCACCGCTCGCGGTCGGCAGCGACAAGACGATCGCGCTGACCGGCATCGAGGAGCCGGTTTGGGTGCGCGGCCACGCCGAGGCCTTGTTCCGGGCCGTGCGCAACCTTGTCGAAAATGCCATCCGCCATACGCCGCGCGGCGGCTCGATCGAGGTCGATGTGGCCGCCGATGGCACGGTGCGCGTGCTGGACACTGGCCCGGGCGTGCCGCAGGCGGAGCGGCAGTCGATCTTTGCACGTTTCTGGCGCCGCGATCGCGCCAAGGCCGACAGCCGCGGGCTGGGCCTCGCCATCGTCGCGCGCGTGGCGGCGGCCCACGAAGGCAGCATCTCGGTGGACGACCGGCCCGGCGGGGGCGCCGTCTTCACCTTGAAGCTCAGGCTGGCTTGACCAGCACGAATTGCCTGTGGCTATCTGCCTGACGGAACTGCCGCACAACGAGACGAACGGCAGGCCGTGTGGGAGTGCTGCAGGGAATGACCGCCGAAAGGGCCATTGCCCGGACCGAGCCTCGAGACACGTTCCCCAAACTGCTGGCGGAGCTTGCAAAGACGCGCGGCAACCGGCCCGCCTACCGGGAAAAGGAATACGGCATCTGGCAGACCTATGACTGGGCCCATGTCGCAGCCCAGGTGCGCCTGCTGGCCGCCGGCCTCGCCGACCTGGGCTTCCGGCGGGGGGATCGGCTGATCGTGGCCGGCGACAACCGGCCGAGCCTCTACTGGTCGATGTGCGCGGCGCAGTCGCTGGGCGGCGTGCCGGTGCCGGTCTACCAGGACTCGGTCGCCGACGAACTGGCCTACGTCGTCGAGCATGCCGGTGCCCGTTATGCCCTGGCCGAGAACCAGGAGCAGGTCGACAAGCTTCTGGAGATCCAGAAGAAAGTGCCGTCGTTACAGACCATTCTCTACAACGATCCGCGCGGCATGCGGCACTACGAGGGGCTGCTGTCCTATGCCGACGTGCAGGCGCGCGGCGAGAAGCGGTTGGCGGCTACCCCCGACACGGTTTCGGCCGAGGTTGCCCAGGGCAAGGGCAGCGACGATGCCATCATGCTCTACACCTCGGGCACCACGGGCCGGCCGAAGGGCGCGGTGCTGAGCTACGACAATCTCGTCTGGGCAGCCGAGGCGGGGGCTGCCTTCGACGGTCTCAAGGCCGGCGACGAGCTGCTCTCCTATCTGCCGATGGCCTGGGTCGGCGATCACATCTTCTCCTATGCGCAGGGCTATGTGGTCGGGCTGGTCGTGAATTGCCCCGAATCGGCCTCGACGGTGATGACCGACCTGCGGGAGATCGGGCCGACCTATTACTTTGCCCCGCCCCGCGTGCTGGAGAACCTGATCACCCAGGTCACGATCCGCATGGAAGATGCGGGCTTGATCAAGCGCCGCCTGTTCCAGTTCTTCATGGGCGTGGCACGCCGCGTCGGTCCGGCGTTGCTCGATGGCCGGTCGGTCTCGATCGGCGACCGGCTGCTCTATGGGCTGGGCAACCTGCTGATCTACGGTCCGCTCAAGAATACGCTGGGCATGAGCCGCGTACGCGTGGCCTATACCGCGGGCGAAGCCGTCGGACCGGAGATCTTCAACTTCTATCGCGCGCTCGGCGTGAACATGAAGCAGCTCTACGGCCAGACCGAAGCCTCGGTGTTCGTCACCATCCACCCCAACGGCGAGGTCTTCCCCGAAACGGTCGGCAAGCCGGTTTCCAAGGTCGAGCTCAGGATCGCCGAGTCGGGCGAGGTGCTCTACCGCAGCCCCGGTGTGTTCAAGGAATATTTCAAGAATCCCGAGGCGACCAACGACACCAAGACCGCAGACGGCTGGGTGCATACCGGCGATGCCGGTTACCTCGACGAACGCGGCCATCTGCGCATCATCGATCGTGCCAAGGACGTCGGGAAGCTCAACGACGGCACGCTGTTCGCGCCGAAATACATCGAGAACAAGCTGAAGTTCTTTGCGCACATCAACGAGGCGGTGGCGTTCGGCGACGGCCGCGACTTTGTCGCCGCCTTCGTCAATATCGACATGATCGCCGTCGGCGACTGGGCGGAGCGGCGCAATATCGCCTATGCGAGCTACCAGGAGCTGGCGGCAAGGCCCGAGGTCTACGACCTGATCCAGGGCGAAATCGAACAGGTGAACCGCGACCTCGCCGCCGATCCGCGGATGGCCGGCGCGCAGATCCGCCGCTTCCTGATCCTGCACAAGGCGCTCGAAGCCGACGACGGGGAACTGACGCGCACCAACAAGGTGCGGCGCGGCTTCATCGGCGAACGCTACAGGACGCTGGTCGATGCCCTCTACGGCACGGCCAGCTCCGCCCATATCGCCGTCGACGTCACCTTCGAGGACGGCCGCAAGGGCAGGATCGAAGGCGATGTCGCGATCCGCGACCTCGCCCCGCATCCGGCACTCAGGAAGGCAGGCTGACGCCGATGGCCGAGCGCATGCGTTCCTTCACCGAGGTGCTGCTGTCGGTCGAGAATATCAGCCTGTCGTTCGGTGGCGTGAAGGCGCTGACCGACATCAGCTTCGACATCAGGAAGGGCGAGATACGCGCCATCATCGGCCCCAACGGTGCCGGCAAGTCGTCGATGCTGAACTGCATCAACGGCTTCTATCATCCGCAGCAGGGCGCCATCACCTACAAGGGCGTGCGGCGCAGCCGGATGCGGCCACACGAGGCGGCGGAGCAGGGTATCGCGCGAACCTTCCAGAACATCGCTCTGTTCAAGGGCATGTCGACGCTCGACAACATCATGACCGGCCGCAACCTGCGCATGAAGACCGGCCTGTTCTGGCAGGCGCTTCACTTCGGTCCGGCGCGGCGCGAAGAGATCGAGCACCGCAAGGCCGTCGAGGAAATCATCGACTTCCTCGAGATCCAGCATATCCGCAAGGTGCCGGTCGGCCGGTTGCCCTATGGCCTGCAGAAGCGCGTCGAACTCGGCCGGGCGCTTGCCGCCCAGCCCGAGCTGCTGCTGCTCGACGAGCCGATGGCCGGCATGAACATCGAGGAGAAGCAGGACATGTGCCGCTTCATCCTCGACGTGAACGACGAGTTCGGCACGACGATCTGCCTGATCGAGCACGACATGGGTGTGGTCATGGACATTTCGGACCGTGTCGTCGTGCTCGACTACGGCAAGAAGATCGGCGACGGCGTGCCCGACGCGGTGAAGAACGACCAGGCCGTCGTCGACGCCTATCTCGGCGTCAGCCACTGAGCGGAGCGAGCATGCTGGGCCCCTTCCTCGAAACCCTGATCGGCGGCCTCCTGACCGGCGTGCTCTATTCGCTGGTCGCGTTGGGCTTCGTGCTGATCTTCAAGGCTTCCGGCGTCTTCAACTTCGCCCAGGGCGCCATGGTGCTGTTCGCGGCGCTGACCATCGCACGGCTGGCCGGCGCCATCGACAACAAGGAAGTCTTCCTCGGTCAGTTCGTGGCCGCTGCGGCCGTCCTGGGTGTCGCGCTGGCTCTGATCGGCTGGTGGGCCTGGCGTGAATACGTCGCACGAGGCAGTGGGCCAACCGAGCGGCGCAAGCTGCAGCTTCTGGCGTTGTTCGGCGCGCTGGTCGGCGGTGGCGCGGCCTATGTCTATGGCCAGGGCGCCTGGCCGCTGTGGCTGGCCATCGCCGCGACGGCGGCGATCATGGGCTTGCTGGCCTATGCCATCGAGCGGCTGGTGCTGCGCCATCTGGTGAACCAGGAAGGCATCATCCTGTTCATGGCGACGCTCGGCATTACCTACTTTCTGGATGGGTTCGGCCAGACGCTATGGGGCAGTGATGTCTATTCCATCCATCTCGGCCTGCCGAAGGATCCCATCTTCCTGTTCGAGGGCATCTTCGAGGGTGGCCTGCTGATCGATCCCGGCGACCTCGTGGCGGCCGGCATAGCCGCGGCCCTGGTCCTCGTGCTGGCGATCTTCTTCCAGAAGACGCGCGTCGGCCGCGCTCTGCGTGCCGTCGCCGACGACCATGCCGCCGCTCAGTCGGTCGGCATCCCGTTGAACACGATCTGGCTGATTGTCTGGACGGTATCGGGTCTGGTGGCGCTTGCCGCCGGCCTGATCTGGGGAGCCAAGCTCGGCGTGCAGTTCTCGATCTCGCTGATCGCGCTCAAGGCGTTGCCCGTGTTGATCCTGGGTGGCTTCACCTCGGTGCCGGGCGCCATTGTCGGCGGCCTGATCATCGGGGCCGGGGAAAAGCTCTCGGAAGTCTTCCTGGCGCCGATCCTGGTGAGGACCTTCGACCTTGCCGGCGGCGGCATCGAGAACTGGTTCGCTTACGTGCTCGCCCTGGTCTTCCTGCTGTTCCGGCCCCAGGGCCTGTTCGGCGAGCGCATCATCGAGCGCGTTTAGGAGAGCAGGTCCGAGATGCTTTACCGCGAGGCCGGCCAGTTCAAAACCAGCTACGACGCCGATCAGCAGATCTTCCCGATCGTGCAGGATCGGATTTTCGTGATTGCCGTCGTGCTGGCGGCTTTCCTGGTCGTGCCGCTGTTTGCGAGCCAGTACCTCTACACCGAAATCCTGATCCCGTTCCTGATCCTGTCGCTGGCGGCAGTCGGCCTGAACATCCTGGTCGGTTATTGTGGCCAGGTGTCCCTGGGAACGGGCGGCTTCATGGCCGTCGGCGCCTATGCCGCCTACAACCTCTGGCTCCGCGTGCCGGAGGCCAACAATCTCATCGTCGTCTTTCTGTTCGGCGGCCTGATGGCGGCGGCCGTCGGCATCCTGTTCGGCATCCCGTCGCTTCGCATCAAGGGCTTCTATCTCGCGGTAGCCACTCTCGCCTCCCAGTTCTTCCTCGACTGGCTGTTCGCGCGCGTGAAGTGGCTGACCAACTACACGCCGTCCGGCTCGGTGGCGGTCGGCGAGACCAGCGTGTTCGGCTGGAAGATCGACACGCCGGTCGAACGCTATCTCTTCGTCCTGGCCTTCGTGGTCGTGGCGACCCTGGTCGCCAAGAACCTGGTGCGCGGCCATATCGGCCGGTCGTGGATGGCGATCCGCGACATGGATATTGCGGCCGAAATCATCGGCTTCCGGCCCCTGCGCACCAAGCTCTCGGCCTTTGCGGTCAGCTCGTTCTTCATCGGCATTGCGGGCGCCATGTGGGCCTTCCTGCGGCTCGGCGCCTGGGAGCCGTTGGCGTTCGACATCAACCGCTCCTTCCAGCTCCTGTTCATGGTCATCATCGGTGGTCTGGGCTCGCTGCTCGGCAGTTTCCTGGGGGCGGCCTTCATCATTCTGGTCCCGATCGTGCTCAATCAGCTCCCGGGCTGGCTCGGCATCAAGATGTCGGTCGCCCTGATCGGTCATCTGGAGTTCATGGTGTTCGGTGCGATGATCGTCTTCTTCCTGATCGTCGAACCGCACGGCCTGGCCCGGCTCTGGGCGGTGGCCAAGGAGAAGCTGCGGCTCTGGCCGTTTCCGCACTGATCAACTAGGCTTTAAACCAAGGGTTGCCCGGGGAAGGATCGACCCAACAATCAAAGGAGGAAACGATGAGGCTAGGAAAGGCAGCGCTTCTGGGTGCGGTCGCGGTTGCGGCAGGTTTCGTCGCAACAGCGTCCATCCCCAACGCCGCATGGGCGCAGAACGAACAGTATCTCGCCGGATTGATCTACCGCACGGGCGCCTATGCCCCGAACGGCATTCCGTTCGCAAACGGCATCGCCGACTACTACGCGTTGATCAATGCACGTGACGGTGGCATCAACGGCGTCAAGCTGAACTACGAGGAATGCGATACCGCCTACGCCACCGATCGCGGCGTGGAGTGCTACGAGCGCCTGAAGAACAAGGGCCCGACCGGAACGGCCTACGTCGCGCCGCTCAGCACCGGCATCACCTTCGCACTCACCGAGAAGGCGCCGATCGACAAGATCCCGATCATCTCGATGGGTTACGGCCGCTCTGAAAGCCGCGACGGCAGCGTGTTCCAGTGGAACTTCCCGCTGCTCGGCACCTACTGGTCGGCCGCCGACATCATCATGCAACACATCGCCAAGAAAGAAGGCGGCTTCGACAAGCTCAAGGGCAAGAAGATCGTGCTGGTCTATCACGACTCGCCCTATGGCAAGGAGCCGATCGCGCTCCTCGAAGAGCGCGCCAAGATGCATGGCTTCTCCTTCACGCCGATGCCGGTCACGCATCCTGGCGTCGAACAGAAGGCGACCTGGCTGCAGATCCGCCAGAACCGGCCGGACTATGTCCTGCTGTGGGGCTGGGGTGTCATGAACTCGACGGCGATCAAGGAAGCGGCTGCCGTCGGCTTCCCGCGCGACAAGATGTACGGCGTGTGGTGGTCGGGCGCCGAACCCGATGTGCGTCCGGCCGAAGGCGGCGCCAAGGGCTACAATGCCGCCATGCTTCAGCACGGTGCCGGCCAGTTCGCCGTGCACAAAGACTTGAAGAAGTACCTCTACGACAAGGGCCTCGGCTCGGCGAAGTGGGACGAGACCGGCGAGGTGCTCTACATCCGCGGTCTCGTGAACGGCATGCTGGGCGTCGAGTCGATCCGCAAGGCGCAGACCAAGTTCGGCAACAAGCCGCTCACCGGCGAGCAGGTCCGCTGGGGCATCGAGAATCTCGAAATCTCCGCCGATCGCGTCAAGGAACTGGGCTTCGAGGGGGTGATGAAGCCCATAAAGGTGAGCTGCTCGGATCACGAGGGCACACGCGCGGGCCGTATCCAGCAATGGGACGGCACCAAGTGGAACGTGGTGAGCGAGTGGTACGAATCCGACGACAAGGTTATCAAGCCGATGGTCGAGGCGGCGGCGAAGAAGTACGCGGAAGAGAAGAAGCTGCCGATCCGCGACTGCTCGAAGGAGAACTGAGCTGTCGACGTCGGCCTCTTCCGGCACATCGAACCCCCTCCCCCGCTCGGCGGGGGAGGAAGGGGCAATGGTCGCGCCGGCCAACGTCATCGACGTGGCCAATATCGAGGTCATCTACAATCACGTGATCCTGGTGCTGAAGGGTGTGTCGCTGTCGGTGCCGGAAGGCGGCATCGTGGCGCTGCTCGGCGGCAATGGCGCCGGCAAGTCGACAACGCTCAAGGCGATCTCGAACCTGCTGTTGACCGAGCGTGGCGAGGTCACGAAGGGGCAGGTTCGTTGCCGCGGCGAGCGGGTGGACGGGCTCTCGCCCAACGATCTGGTGCGTCGTGGCGTCATTCAGGTGATGGAGGGCCGTCATTGCTTCGGCCACCTTACCGTCGAGGAGAACCTGCTGACCGGCGCGTTCATTCACGGCAGCAAGCGGCGGCAGATCGCCGACGACCTCGAAAAGGTCTACCACTATTTCCCGCGATTGAAGGTCCGTCGCTCGAGCCTTGCCGGCTACACGTCGGGCGGCGAGCAACAGATGACGGCCATTGGGCGTGCCCTGATGAGCCGGCCCAACACCATCCTGCTCGATGAACCGTCGATGGGGCTGGCGCCGCAGCTCGTGGAGGAGATCTTCGAGATCGTGAAGAACCTCAACGAGAAGGAAAAGGTCTCGATCCTGCTGGCCGAGCAGAACACGAACGTGGCCCTACGCTTCGCCCATTATGGCTACATCCTGGAAAACGGCCGGGTCGTGCTCGACGGCGACGCCGCGTCCTTGCGCGAGAACGAGGACGTAAAGGAGTTCTACCTCGGCATCGGCGGCGAGGGGCGTCGCTCCTTCCGCGACGTCAAACACTATCGTCGCCGCAAGCGCTGGCTTTAGGCGCGCGTGAAAGTCTTCCAGGCGGCGTAGACGAGCGGCGGGATCGCCACGAGATCGGCGAGGGCGATGGTGCGCAAGGCGCCGCTCGGCATGCCGTAGAGGGCGTAGAAGCCCAAGAATCCTGCGACATTGATCGCGGCTGCCACAAGCGCGGCGGGCCGCACTGACGGCGACCAACTCGCCCAGAGGCAGAGGATGCCGACCAGCGCCAGCAGAAGCGCGCGATGGCGCATCAGCAACACCAGCGTGGTGTCGGTCGGCGCGACGCTATAGAGGCGCGACAGCATCTCCGGCGCGAAGACTGGCGCGATCGGCAGCAGGTGAATGATGGCGACGACGGCAAAGGCCAGGGGAACGGCGATGGTGGTCCACATGTTTCGACCATCGCCGGTTCCGGCTACTGCCGGCAATTACTTGGCCGGTAAGGGCCGAGACCGTTATTCGACCGTCACATCCAGCGCGATCGCGGGAGAAGCGCAGAGGGTTGCGCTGACCGGCGAGGTGGTCGCTGCCGCTGTCGCCAGCTCTCGCAGGATCGCCGGGTCGACGCCTTTTGCGGCAATGCGCACGTTTATGCGCAGATTATCCATCGCCATCGACACGCCGTCGATGCCGACCAGTCCACGCGAATCGCTCTCGCTATCGACGCGGACTTGCAGCGTGTCCAAGGTGATGCCGCGCATCGCCGACTTCATGGCGATGACCGTTGCCGCGCACGACGCCAGCGACGCACGCATCAGCCAGCCTGGATTGGCGCCTTCGCCCTGGCCGCCGAGCGCCGGGGGCATGTCCGTAACAGTACGCTCGCTTGCCGGGCCGGCAATCTCGCAGCGCAGGCCCCCTGTCCAGGTCGCCGTGGCGAAGGCGTTGGGCTTGCGGGCCGCTGCCGGCTTTTCCGTGAAGGCCTGACGGAGGTGCGCGATAGCGGCAGCGGTATCGGTAGACAATGGATTCTCCCCCTCTTGCGTTCTGGCGTGACGACACGTGCGCCTAGTCCACTATAGCCGATGCCAAGGGAAATGGCGTTGTCGCGCTTCGGCGGCGGGCGATGAAGACTTAAGCTGCCTTGGTCGCTGCCGAGGCCTTCAGGATCGGCGGGGCGAAGCGGAAAGCGGCACCCAGCCGGTTCCAGGCATTGATGGTGGCGACCGCCGTGCTGAGGAAGATGGTCTCGCTTTCGCTGAAGTGGCGGCGCACGGCATCGTAGGCCCCGTCGGATACTGTCTTGTCGGAAAGCCGCGTCAGGGTTTCCGCCCAGGCCAGCGCCGCGCACTCGCGCTCCGAGAAGATGCCGGCCTCGTGCCAGGTCGCGACCAGGTCGAGCTTCTCCTGCGGCAGGCCCAGCCGGCGCGAGACGTTGAGATGGATCTGCAGGCAGAAAGCGCAGTTGTTGATCTGCGAGACGCGCAGTTTCACGAGTTCGACGATCGTCTTGTCGAGCCCTGCCTCGTCGGCGGCCTTGCCCATGGCGAGCAGGGCGGCCTGGGCCGACGGTGCGGTCTTCTGGAAGGTCTCGTAGGCGATGCGGACGGACGACATGGTGGCTCCATAATATTCGAGCTCTGATATTATGCGATGGGCCCGGCGTTGCAAGGTCGGGAGGGGGGCTCTACCGTTCGCTCCAAGCCAGCATGGCAACGGGAGAAACGCATGTCGCCGCACTACGACACGTTGGAGACCAGGACCCCCGAGGCACGCGAGAAGGCATTGATGCAGGCCCTGCCGCAGCAGATTGCCCATGCCAAGGCCAACGCCCCCTTCTTCGCGGAGTGGCTGAAGGACGTCGATCCCGAAGCAGTGACCTCTCGTGCCGCGCTCGCCAAGCTGCCCGTCCTGCGCAAGTCGATGCTGGGTGAGGTGCAGAAGAAGACCCCGCCGATGGGCGGCCTGATCACCGTGCCCATGAGCAAGGTGCGCCATGTCTTCATGTCACCTGGTCCGATCTTCGAGATCGACACCGACGAGCCCGACTATTTCCGCGGCGCGCGAGCGATGTATGCCTGCGGCTTCCGGCCGGGCGACATTGTCTACAACACCTTCGCCTATCACCTGACGCCGGCCGGCATGATGATGGAGTCGGCGGCGCGGGCATTAGGCTGCGCCGTCGTACCGGGCGGCGTCGGCAATACCGAGCTGCAACTCGACGCCATCGCGGCGATCCGGCCCACCGGCTATGTCGGCACGCCGTCGTTCCTCAAGATCCTGATCGAGAAGGCAGTTGAGCTGGGCAAGGACATCTCCTCCCTGAAGCACGCCTTCGTCGGCGCCGAGGCGCTGCCGCCGTCCCTGCGCCAGATGTTCCGGGACAAGAGCATGACCTGCCTGCAGAGCTACGGCACGGCCGATCTCGGCACCATCGCCTACGAGTCCGCCGGCCCCGGCGGTGCGGTCGAAGGGATGGTCGTCGACGAAGGCGTGATCGTGGAGATCGTGCGCCCCGGCACCGGCGATCCCGTGCCCGAGGGTGAAGTCGGCGAGGTCGTGGTGACCTCGTTCAACCGCGCCTATCCGCTGATCCGCTTCGGCACTGGCGACATGTCTGCCGTGCTGGCGGGTACGAGCCCCTGCGGGCGCACCAACATGCGCATCAAGGGTTGGATGGGCCGCGCCGACCAGCGCACCAAGGTGCGCGGCATGTTCGTCGACCCCGAGCAGATCGCCGAGATCGCTAGGAAACATCCCGGTCTCGGCCGCCTGCGGCTGGTGGTCGACTGGGTCAACCAAGCCGATACCATGACGCTCAAGGTCGAAACTGCCCAGTCTTCGGTCGATCTCGAGAAGGCGCTGGAAGGCACCATTCGCACCGTCTGCAAGGTCGGCGGCAAGGTCGAGTTCGCCAAGCCGGGCAGCCTGCCGAACGACGGCAAGGTGATCGACGACGTCAGAAAGTACACGTGACGTCGCCGCATCGGCTTTGCGATTGCGCGTGAGTCGGTGGCCGAAGGAGTCGGTGTGGTGATTGACGGCCGCGGCACGGTGGATGACGGCGTCGTTAACTGGAGCGTCTCGCCTGACCTTCCCGAATTCTTCCTTGTGATTTCAGGGAGTTGGCCGTTCGCTGGTGCGGCCGCGCTGGCAAATCTGCCACAATTCCCGTATCTAGTCGGCTGTGCGGCTGCCCCCGATTCGCCGGGCTCTTCCGGCGGTTCGTCCCCCTCACGCCTGGGGTCCGTGCCAAGGAGGATATCTTGAAGAGGCGCACTTTTGTCTCCGGTTCGGTGGCCGTTGCCGCCGCCAGTGTGCTGGCCGCCCCGGCCATTGCCGCAACGATCAAGCCGTATAGCTGGGATCTCAACCCGCCGACCGACACCCGCGACAATTTCATCGCCTGGGGCAAGGCCCGCGGAGAAGATCCGGTGTTTCTCGGTCAGCGCTGGGACCGCTTCCAGGCCCTCCTGCGCAACAAGGACATCTGGGACGCCAAGACCAGCCGCGCCTTCCTGCTCACGCCACGCGAAGAGTTCGCCTCGATCAACCCGGCGATCCACAAGCGGGCCTACGAGCACAACTTTCTCGACATCGGCTATGGCGTCACCATGTCTGGCCCGCACATCCAGGGCCGCATGACCAACGTCATCGACGTGAATCGCGGCGAGAAGGTGCTGGAGATCGGCACCGGCTCGGGCGTCCAGTCGGCCTACCTCGCCAACCTGACCGAGAACACCTACACGATTGAAATCATCGCGCCGCTCGCCCAGCGCACGCGCGCCCTCTACGACAAGTTGATCGACAAGGGCTACACCGAGTTCAAGCACATCAAGACCAAGCACGCCGACGGCTACTACGGCTGGGAAGAGGCTGCGCCGTTCGACAAGATCATCGTGACCACCGGCATCGACCACGTGCCGCCGCCGCTGTTGAAGCAGCTCAAGTCGGGCGGCGTGATGGTCATCCCGGTCGGTCCGCCGGGCGCACAGCGCGTGCTCAAGGTGACCAAGACCCAGGGTGCCGACGGTTCGATCACCACGAGCCGCGAAGACATCTACGGCGGCAAGATCGTGCCCTTCGTGCCCTTCACCAAGCTCGAAGGCGACAAGATCGTCGGTACGCACAACCGCTAGCAGGCAATATTGTCGTCCGGACGGAGCGAGGGACCGACACAGGTTCCTCGCTTCGGTCTGCACCGGGTGACATGGACTTCGGGCCCCCAACGAGCCCCCTCTGAAGATCGCACAAAGCGATCCAACAACAACGGAGAGCCCCCTTGACCGTCGCGGTCGATCTCGACCATCGCCCCTCGCTTGCCTTCTATCTGTCTGTAGGCCTGGTCGCCGGCAGCATCATCGCGCTGCAGATCGGCATCATGCGCGTCTTCTCGGTGGGAAGCTGGGCGCATTTCGGTTCACTGGTGGTGAGCCTCGCCATGTTCGGCTTCGGCCTTACAAGCGCGGTCATGTGCGTGGGCAAGAGCTGGTTCGAGCGCCACTGGGTCGGCGCGATCAAGGGCGCGCTGCTGGCCTTCGGTCCGCTGATGGTGGTGTGCAACCTCGCTGCCCAGCAGGTGCCGTTCAACGCCATCTTTCTGATCTCCGACCCGATGCAGAAGTGGCGGCTGTTCGCCAACTTCGTGCTCTACTTCCTGCCGTTCCTGGCGGGCGCACTCTATCTCGGCGTGGTCTTCCTGAAGGCACAGAAGACCTTCAACCGCGTCTACTTCGCCGATCTTGTCGGTTCGGGCCTGTGCGGCCTCGCCGTCCTGCTTGCGATGTATTGGTGGCGGCCCAGCGATCTCATCATGGCGCCGCTGCTGCTCTGGTTGGCCGGTGGCATCCTGTGGTTCGTGGCCATGGGCGATCGTCGCGGCATCGCCGCCATCGTCGGCGTGGCGATCCTGGCGGCTGGCGCACACTACGTCGCGCCGCAGGTGCTCGGCATCCCCAAGCTCGCGGTGTCGGACTACAAGGGCGTCTCCTACGTCCGCAAGTTCCCCGACAACAAGCGCACCTACGAGCGGACCTCGCCGTTCGGCTACCTTGAGGTCTATTCGAGCTCCTACCTGCATTTCGCGCCGGGCCTGTCGGACAACGCCGCGTTCAACCTGCCCAAGATGCCGTCGAACGCCTATCTCGGCCTCTACATCGATTCGGAAGGTCCCTCCGGCATCATCAAGGACCTGCCGGCGGACGAGACGGCCTATTTCAAGTATCTGCCGATGTACTATCCGTACCTGCTGAAGAAGGACCCCACGACGTTCGTGGTCCAGTTCGGCGGCGGCATCTCCACGGCGGTGGCGCTGAAGTCCGGGTCGGAGAAGGTGACGGTCGCCGAGGGCAATCCCGCGGTGCTGTCGGCGTTCCGCGAGGACAAGCATCTGCGCGACTTCACCGGCGACATCCTGAACAATCCCAAGATCAACGTCATCGACTATGACGGCCGGCTCTATGTCGCGCACACCAAGAATCGCTACGACGTGGTCGATCTGTCGCTCGCCGACTCGGCCGGCCTGTCGAGCCCCGGTGGCTTCTCGATCGTCGAGAAATACTCCTACACGCGCGAGGCAATGAGCGCCTACATGCGCGCGTTGAAGCCCGACGGCGTCCTGTCGGTCACTTTGTGGAACAAGGAAGAGCCGCCGAAGTCGGTGCTGAAGCTCTACGCCACGATGGTGGCGGCGGCGCGCGACGTCGATGGCGGCAAGGACATCGCCAACGAATTCTACGTCGTCTCGGCCTACCTCTCGACAACGACCGTGCTCTACAAGCGCAACGGTTTCACGCCCGAGGAGATCGCCAAGCTCAACGCCCAGACCAAGGCATTGTCCTTCGACGAGATCTACTATCCCGGCATCAAGGTCGATACGGCCGCGCTGCCGCAGATCCTCGCCGACTATCGCAACCAGTTCTTCTTCACCGGCCAGCCGCCCGATCCGACCGCGCCGTCGGAGAGCGAGCCGAACGACAAGCCGCCGCCTGGAGTGACAGAGGCTGCTCCGGGCACCGCGGAAACACAGGCCGACGGCGCACCGCCGGTTCCCAAGATTCCCGCCACGGTGCTCGGCCGGCTGGCCTGGCACTACCTGATCGACGGCGGCTGGCAGAAAGTTGCCAACGAATACGTCTTCGACACCCGCATGCTCACCAACCACCAGCCTTACTTCGCGGCCTATATCAAGGTGCCGGACCTGCTGAAGTTCTCCGACCGGCTCGAGCTAGTGCAGGACGAATGGGGCTACTTGCTGGTGTGGGCGACGCTCGGCATCGCGACCGTCTTTGCGCTCACCCTGGTCCTGTTCCCGGTGATCTTCGGCTGGCGCACCATCTTCAGCCGCTATCCCGGCAAGTTCGGCACGATGATCTATTTCCTCTGCCTGGGGCTGGGCTACATCATCGTCGAGGTGGGCATGATTTCCCACTTCATCCTGGCGCTCTCCAACGCGACCGTGTCGGCGTCGGTGCTGATCACCGGCATGCTGGTCTTCTCCGGCATCGGCAGCTTCTACGCCGAGCGTTTCCTCGACCGGACGCGCACTTTCATGCCGAAGGTCTTCCTGGCGATCTTCGTGATCCTGGCGGTCTATGCCTTCACGATCGACTACGCGCTCGACTGGATCGGCACGCTGCCCTATGCGCTGCGCATCGTGCTGTGCCTTGCGATCATCTTCCCGCCGGCATTCCTCATGGGCTTCCCCATGCCGACGGCGATGACGATGCTCGGCCGCCTGGGCAAGGACCACATGTTCCTGTGGGCCTGGGGCATCAACGGCTGCTTCTCGGTGATCGGTGCCGCCCTGGTGCCGATCGTGGCGACAAGTTTCGGCCTGCCGGCTGTCGTGCTGGTGGGGGCGGTCGCCTATCTGATTGCGCTGCCGACGTTCTTCTCCGTGCTGATGCCGCTCCAAAGCGGGCGGCCCGCCGCGGCGTGAAGCGGCGGGCGCTGCTGGTACTGGGGGCACTGCTGATGCCAACCGCCGCGCACGCCCAGAAGAAGAAGCCTGCCAAGAAGCAGGCGGTGAAGCCGGCCGCCGCCAAGGTGGCCGCTCCCAAGGCTGCACCCAAAGCGCCGCCGCCATCGCCCACGCCGTCGCTCAAGGAAGCGAAGATCGAGCTCGTCGCCTTCAACGCCTCGGCCTTCCCCTATCGCGGCTTCATGCCGGGGTCGACCAAGCCCTTCCTCGATGCGCGCGACGGCAAGCGGCGCGGCCACACGACCGGCCGCGGCGACGTCTATTGGGAGGAAACGGTCTACAGCGACCGGCGCTCGTTGCTCTACCTGCCGCAAGGTTTCGATCCGGCGCGGCCGGTGATGATCGTCCTCTATCTTCACGGCAACGGTGCCACCCTCGAGCGCGATGTCATTGCCCGGCAGGGAGTACCGCGACAGGTCGCCGAGTCGGGCCAGAACATCGCGCTGGTAGCGCCCCAGCTCGCTGTCGATGCGGCCGATTCGAGTGCCGGCAATTTCTGGCGCGGCGGGCACTTCGCGACCTATCTCGACGAAGCGGCGGAACGGTTGATGCGGCTCTACGGCAAGCGCCTGGCCGGTCGCGCGTTCAACACGGCGCCGGTGACGATCGTCGCCTATAGCGGCGGCTACCTGCCGGCCGCCTATGCGCTGGAACGCGGCGGCGCCAATCATCGCGTGCATGGCGTGCTGCTGATGGACGCACTCTATGGCGACGAGGACAAGTTCGCCGCCTGGTTCGCCGCCCGCCGCCGCCAGGCCTTCCTGCTCAGTGCCTATACGGAATCCACCCGGTCCGAGAATGCTGCCCTTGAGGGGTTGCTGGCCAAGCGCCGCATTCGGGTCTCGCGCGGCATGCCCCGGAGCCTGTCGGCGGGAACTGTGGCGTTCGTGGCCACGGGTGGCCTCGACATGCATGGCGATTTTGTTACGCGCGCCTGGCAGGCCGATCCCCTGAAGCAGGCCCTCTCCCTGATTCCCGGCTACGGCCCGGTTCGTGATAAGAGAGGCGTATGAGCGATCCTCTGCGCCAGGAACTTCTCGATATCTTCGTCGGTCGGGCGACCCGCCGGTACGGCCTGAGCGAGATCAACCAGCTCCAGCATGCGCTGCAGTCGGCGGCACTTGCCGAAGCCGACAATGCACCACCGGCAACGGTGTTGGCCGCGCTGTTGCACGATGTCGGCCACATGATCCACGAGCTGGGCGAAGACCCGGCGTCGCGCGGCGTCGACGACGTGCACGAAGCGCTGGGCGCCGATTGGCTGGCCAAGCGATTCGGACCGGACGTCAGCGAGCCAGTCCGCCTGCACGTCACGGCCAAGCGCTATCTCTGCACGGTCGAGTCCGACTATTTCGGCAAGCTCGCCCCCGATTCGGTGCGCAGCCTCAAGCTGCAGGGCGGCCTGATGTCGCCGGACGAAGTCGAGGCTTTCCGCGCCAACCCTCATCACGCCGAGGCGGTGCGGCTGCGCCGCTACGACGAAGAGGCGAAGGACCCGCACGCTTGCACGCCGGACTTCGACCATTATCTGCGCCACGTACCGGCCTGTCGGCGCCCCTGAGGTTCCCATGATTTCCCGCAAAGAGGTCGAGGCCGCCTGGGGTCTCATCCGGCCGCATGTTCGCCGCACGCCTGTTCTTGAACTGGAGTCCGGTTCGTTCGGCGTCGCCGCGCCGCTGGCGCTGAAGCTGGAGGCTTTGCAGGTCAGCGGCTCTTTCAAAGGCCGAGGCGCGTTCCACAAGCTGCTCGCCTCGACGGTGCCGGCAGCCGGCATCGTCGCGGCGTCGGGCGGCAATCACGGTGCCGCGGCGGCCTATGCGGCGCGGGCGCTGGGCCACAAGGCCGAGATTTTCGTGCCCACCATCGCCGCCCCGGCCAAGGTGGCGCGCTTACAAAGCTATGGCGCGGTCGTCCACCAGATCGGTGCCGTCTATGCCGAAGCTCGGGCCGCATCGGAGAAGCGTGCGGCGGAAACGGGCGCCCTGATCGCGCCGGCCTATGAAGATCCCGTAGTCTTCGCCGGCGCCGGCAGCGTGGCGCTGGAGTTTGCCGAACAGGCGACGTTCGACACTTTGCTGGTGGCAGTCGGCGGCGGCGGTTTGATCGCAGGTTGCGCGGCGGCGATCGGCGATCGGATCAAGATCGTGGCCGTCGAAACGGAAGGCACGCCCACGCTGCACGAGGCACTGAAGGCCGGCAAACCGGTCGATGTCGCCATCTCCGGTATCGCGGCCGATGCGCTGGGTGCGAGCCGCATCGGCACGCCCAATTTCGAGATCGCCCAGAAGCTCGTGCGCGAGTCCGTCCTCGTGAGCGACGATGCCGTGCGCACGACACAGCGGGCCTTGTGGGAAGCCCTGCGCCTCGTGGCGGAGCCTGCCGGTGCCACGGGCCTCGCGGCGCTGATATCCGGCGCCTATCGGCCGGCGGCGGGCGAGCGCGTCGCGACGCTGATCTGCGGCGCCAACACCGATCCGGCATCGGTCACCTAGGCCGCCATCGGAGAGGCGTGATGCGCAGGCGTTTGTCGGCCCGGTTCCTGATCCTGAACGAGGCCGGGCACGTTCTGCTGTTCCGATTCGTGCACAGGAAGGGCCCGCTGGCCGGCCAGGATTTCTGGGCGACGCCAGGAGGCGGGGTCGAGGAGGGCGAAACCCTGGAGCAGGCCGCCGTTCGCGAACTGATGGAGGAAACCGGCCTGCGGCGGAACGATCTGGGAATGGAAATCGCTCGCCGCGAAGTCGCCCTGCAGTTGCCCGACGGCGAGCACGCGATATCGGACGAGCGATACTTCGTGGTTCGGGTCGCCGCCGACGCCCTGTCATGGGAAAGCTGGACCGACTTCGAGCGCGAGGTCATGGTCGAGCATCGCTGGTGGTCGCGGCAGGACCTTCTGGAGGCGAAGGCGACGGTCTGGCCGGAGAACCTCGTAGAGATGCTCGACGCTGTTACCGTGTGACTTCGGTCACCACCGCTCGGTTGGCTTTGCCGGTACCGTCGCTGAAGTCATAGCGGATTGCGAATTTGTCGGCAGGCGAGATCCACCAGCGCGAGACCGAGCGTTGCCCTTTGCTGCCCTGTTCGGTCATCTCGATCAGGAAGGTGTCGATCATCTTGTCGGCCGGACCGGTACGGCGCTCGTAGCGCACGACCGTGAACAGATAGTTCCAGGTGGCGCCGCCCGCCGAGTATTGCGCCTCGACTTTCTTGCCAACTTCGAGCGGCCAGAGCCGTTCCGGGCGGAGTGCCTCGATATAGGCAGACAGGTTCGCGCCGTCCGGCGAAGGATTGTCGAACAGCAGGGCGCTGAGCTTGAAAGGCGCGCCGCCGACCCGTTCCATGGTGCAGGTCATGCCCTCGCGGCCCCGCGCCACGACTTTGACGCCGCTGTCGTAGGTGAACGTCGTGCCCGGCTCGGGACAAGCGAACTCCATGGTCTGTGCCGTCGCCACGAGGGGCGAGAGCAGGAGCGCGGCAAGGCCAGCCGACAAGGCGCATCGTTTCATGCGCCGATCATACAGAGCTGTCAGACGAAATGGCACGCCGCCTGCGCACCGTTGCTCACAGGTCTGAGTGCCGGCCGCTCGGTCCGGCAGCGATCCTGAGCGATCGGACAGCGCGAATGAAACGGGCAGCCGGCCGGTGGGTTGAGCGGGCTCGGCAGCTCGCCTTGCAAGACCGTGCGCTGGCGCGTCCGCGCGATCTTGGGATTGGCAATGGGCGCAGCTGCCAGCAGGGCCTTGGTGTAGGGATGCTGCGGGGTGCGCCAGATTTGATCGCGGCCGCCGATTTCGACCAGGGTGCCGAGATACATCACGGCCACGCGGTCGGCGATATGCTCGACCACGCTGAGATCATGGCTGATGAACAGATAGGAGACACCGAACTCGGTCTTCAGATCCTCGAGCAGGTTGATCACCTGGGCGCGTACCGAGACGTCGAGGGCGGAGACCGGCTCGTCGCAGATGATCAGTTTGGGGCCGAGTGCCAGCGCCCGGGCGATTCCGATCCGCTGCCGCTGGCCGCCGGAGAATTCATGCGGGAAACGCTGCTTGGCTTCCGACGGCAGGCCGACCCAGCCGAGCAGCGTCTCCAGCCGTGCGGCGATGGCGTCCGGCTTCCAGCCGGCCAGCACCATGGGCTGGGCGACGGAGCGGCCCACGGTCGACCGTGGATTGAGCGAGCCATAGGGGTCCTGGAAGATCATCTGCACCTTGCGGCGCATGTCGGTGAGCTCGGCGCGTGCCAGCGGTGCGATATCGATCCCCTCGACGCGGATTTCTCCGGCCGCTGCGGGAACGAGCTTCATGATCGCCTTGCCTAGGGTGGACTTGCCGCAGCCCGACTCGCCCACCAGCCCCAGGGTCTCCCCGACTGCGAGATCGAGGCTGACGCCGCTTACGGCGCGTACGACGCCGGCGGCGGTGTTGAAGCGGACATGGACGTCGCGCAAGGACAGAAGCGATGTCGAGGGTGAGGGGGACGTTGACGTTGAAGGTGACATGACTTTCAGCCTCCTTCGACGGCGAAGCAGGCGACCAGCCGGCCGGGCGCGGCTTCGCGCAGCGTCGGCCGTTCGCCGAGGCATCGTTCCATCACGCGCTTGCAGCGCGGGGCGAAGGCACAGCCCTGCGGCAGGGCATTGAGCGGGGGCACCATGCCCGGAATGTCGGCCAGGCGTTCGGCACGTTCCGCCCCCGGCGTCGGCGTCGCGCCGATCAGTCCGACCGTATAGGGATGCAGGGGGGCCTCGAAGAGATCGTCGACGCTCGCCTCCTCGACCTTGCGGCCGGCATACATCACCACGACCCTGTCGGCGGTCTCCGCTACCACGCCGAGATCGTGGGTGATGAAGATCATCGCCATCCCGGCGTCGGTCTGCAGTTTCTTCAGCAGCGCCAGCACCTGCGCCTGCACCGTGACGTCGAGCGCCGTCGTCGGTTCGTCGGCAATCAACACCGACGGGCTGCAGGCGATCGCCATGGCGATCACGACCCGCTGGCACATGCCGCCGGAGAGTTGGTGTGGATAGGCGTCGAGGCGGCGGGCGGCGTCGGGCATGCCGACCAGTTCGAGCAGTTCGAGAGCCCGCGCCCGCGCCGCCCTGCGGCTGAGGTCGGCATGGGCCGTCAGCACCTCGACGATCTGCTTTTCGATCGTGGCGACCGGGTTCAGCGAACTCATCGGGTCCTGGAAGATCATGCCGATCTCCTTGCCCCTGACATCGAGCATGTCGTCTTCGGACAAGGCGACGATGTCGCGTCCGTTCAGCCGCACTTCGCCACCGATGATGCGCGCGGGCGGATCGGGCAGCAGACGCATGATCGACAGCGCCGACAGCGACTTGCCGCAGCCGGATTCGCCGACCAGGGCCACGGTTTCGCCGGCGCCGACGGTGAGGCTCAGTCCGTCGACGGCCTTCATCTCGCCGCGGCGCGTGAACAGCGTGGTGCGCAGATCGCGCACTTCGAGAGGCGATGCCATCTCAGCGATCCCTGAGCTTGGGGTTCAGCGCATCGTTCAGCCCGTCGCCGACCAGGTTGAGGCAGAGCACGGTGAGCATGATGGCCACGCCGGGAATGGCGCAGATGTACCAGGAGCTGCGGATGAGCAGCCGGCCGTCGCCGACCAGCCGCCCCCAGCTCGCGATGTTGGGGTCGCCGAGGCCGAGGAAGGACACCGCCGATTCGAACAGGATGGCGCCAGCCACGACCAGCGAAGACAGTACGATGACCGGCGGCAGGGCGTTGGGCAGGATCTCGGTGGCGATGATCTTGAAGTCGCCCATGCCCATCGACCGACAGGCTTGTACGAATTCGCGGTCGCGCAGCGCCAGAAACTCCGCCCGCGTCATGCGTGCAATCGGCGTCCAGGTCACCACGCCGATGGCGACGACGATGTTGTCGAGCGTCGAGCCCAGGATCACCACGATGGTGAGCACGAAGATCAGGTTGGGAATGGTCTGGAACAGCTCGGCGAGGCGCATGACGATTTCGTCGATCCAGCCGCCGAAGTAACCGGCAGTGGCGCCGACGCCGACGCCGATGAAGGTGGCGACGGCCGAGGCGAACAGGCCGATCAGCAGGGTCGCCCGGGCGCCATGTACGATCATGGCGAGGATGTCGCGCCCGAGCGAGTCGGTGCCGAGTGGAAACTCGGGATCCTCGCCCGGCCATAGTTCCGGCATGCCCACGATGCGCAGCGGATCGCCGGGAAAGAGGACCGAAGCAAAGATGGCCATGAGGGCGACCACCAGGATCAGGCAGGCGCCGGCCAGCGCGCCGCGATTGCGCGCGAAGCGACCGAAGAACTCGAAGCGCGGGGAGGCAAGGCTGGCCATCAGCGGATCTCGATGCGTGGGTCGAGCCACATGTAGATGAGGTCGACGGTGATATTGGCGGCGATGACGACCAGCGAACCCAGCACCATGATGCCGAGCACCACGGGGTAGTTGCGCGAGCTCACGCTGTCGAACAGCAGCGAGCCGATGCCGGGCCAGCTGAACACGCTCTCGATCACCACGCTGCCGGCCAGCACGGTGCCCATCTGTACGCCGAGAATGGTGACGACGGGCAGCAGTGCGTTGCGCAGGACGTGGTTGATCGTCACCTTGTTGCGGCTGAGCCCCTTGGCGCGCGCGGTGCGCACGAAGTCGGCCTGTGCCACCTCCAGCATCGAGGATCGCATGACGCGGGTGTAGGTCGCGGCATAGAACAGGCCGAGCGCCAGAGTCGGCAGGATGAGGTGGTGCAGGATGTCGAGTATCCCGCCGCCGCCGCCGATCTTCATCATGCCGCCGACCGGCAACCAGCCGAGCTTCACGGAGAACAGCACGATCAGCATGATGCCGAGCCAGAAGCTCGGTGCAGCGTAGAAGAACATGGCCGCGACTGAAACCAGGCTGTCCCAGAAAGTGCGGACCTTCATCGAGGCGACGACGCCGGCGGCGACGCCGACCGAGACGGCGAGGGTAATGCTCGACACCATCAGCAGCAGAGTTGCCGGCAGATGCATCCAGATCGCCTGGATCACCGGCATGTTCTGTCGGTAGGAGAAGCCGAAATCGAACTGCAGCAGCGCCCAGATATATTTCAGGAGCTGCATCCAGACCGGATCCTCGAGCCCGTACGTCTTGCGCAGGAGCTCGATGGTGGCAGGGTCGCTCACCTGGTTCTCGGCCGTCATCAGCTCGAGAAAGCTGCCGGGCGCGAGCTGGATCAGGCCGAAGTTGATGATCACGACACCCAGCATCAGCGGCACGGCCTGGATCAGCCGTCGCCGCAGGAGCTTGAGCGCCGCCATCCGGCGGGAGGACCCGCCCTTCGTCCGAGCTGCCGCCGAGCGAGGAAGGGCGCTCGACGGATGGAGGACGGCGGCGGGAGCGGGAGGAACGGCGGGAGCGGCAGCCGAGCCCGCCTCCTTTAGCTCGCCAGCCATATGTCCGCCCAGCCGGCTGCGAGGTAGTTGGGGTCGTTGGAGTGGTTCTGCACCTTGGTGCTGGCGACCGTGATCGATTCCAGCTCGGTCAGTGGCAGTAGCGACGCCTCCTGGGTGGTGATCTTCTGGAACTCGACCACCAGAGCCTTGCGCTTCACCGGATCGGTCTCGACCTTGATCTTGTCGACCAGGGCGTCGAGATCGGGGTTGGAGTAGCCGTTGGCATTGCGGAAGGGCACGCCCTTCTTGATGCCGTCGGTGGTGAAATACTGGGTCGTGGTCGGAATCGGCTCCGACGGATTGGCCTGGTTGGAGATTGCCAGGTCGAAGTCGTAGTCGGTGTAGATGCGCTTGATCGAGGTCGGGCGGTCGGGCACCGAAAGCGTGACGCCGACCCCGACATCCTCGAGCGCCTGTTTGACGTAGGCGCCGACCTTGCCGTTGTCGGAAAACCAGCCCGCCGCCAGTAGGTTCACGGTGAAGCGCTTGCCGTCGGCTTTCTTCGGAAAGCCCGCCGCGTCGAGGAGCGCCGCCGCCTTCTTCGGATCAAAGCCGGTCTTGTAGGTATCGGCCGTGAAGAATTCCTTGTTTGGCGAATAGATCGGGCTCGTGCCCGGCCGGGCGTAACCGTAGTAGACAGTCTTGGCGATGAATTCGCGGTTGATGGCGTGGAAGATGGCCTGCCGGACCTCGCGCTTGGCGAAGACCGGGTTGCGCATGTTGCACTCCAGCGTGGTCGACCACACTGCCTCCTCGTAACCTTTGGACGTGGCCACAAACTTGCCCGTGGCGGTCAGACGCTTGATGTCCGGCGGAGCGATCGGGTTGAAGACGCCGATATGGATATCGCCCGCCTCCATGGCCGCGGCCCGGCCGGCCGGATCACGCACGTAGCGGATGATCAGGCGGTCGAGATAGGGCAGGTCCTTCTGCCAGTAATTCTCGTTCTTGACGTACTCAAAATGGCTGCCGCGCACCCATTCCTTGAACTTCCACGGACCCGTGCCGATCGGTGCGTTGTTCGCCGGATTGGTGATTGGGTCACTGCCGGCGTAGATGTGTTTGGGCAGGATGTAGTTGACGTTGGCCGACAAGGTCGACGCAAAGAAGAATTCCGGCGTCGGCTTGGAATAGGTCATGACCACGGTATCGGCGTCCGGCGCCTCGACACTCACGAAGTCGGTCATCGCCGACGCGGCTGCGTACTTCTTCCAGATCTCGCCGATCGAATAGACGACATCGTCGACGGTCATCTCCTTGCCGTCGTGGAACTTGACGCCCTTGCGGATCTTGATGGTGTAGGACTTGAAGTCGGCCGACGGTTTCCAGCTCTCCGCCAGGGCGCCTTCGAAGACACCGTCCATGTTGCGATTGGCCAGACGTTCGAAGAGTTTCGACGAGGAGAAGGTCGGGCTGGACCCGCCGCCCGCCGGTACGTAGCAGGCCTGCGGCTCGCCGCCGCCCCAGGTTGCCACCAGCGTGCCGCCCCGTTTGGGGGTGCCTTGCGCCGGCGTTCCTTGTGCAAAGGCCGGCGTTACCGCCGCAATTCCGGTTGCCATGGCGCCGACACTGAAGATGCGCCGTGTAATGTAGTCGTTGTTGCTCATGAACCCCTCCGTTTCCCCTAGTCTTCCCCGTTGTCGTCCGCGGTGCCTTCCGCGTTGTCTTTCATGTTTCGTTGTCCGATGACGAAGCAATCTTCATACCTGCCGGCCGTCCGCCACCCTCAGCCACCTCCCCCGGCGGGCGGGGGAGGTCGAGAAGGGCGGTGCTAGGCCGGTAACGTCGAGTAGGTTGCGCGGCCGACGGCCACCAACGCTTTCTGGTCGTTGTAGACATCGACATCGACGACGCCGACGCTCTTGCCGGCGCGGCGCACCCGCGCTGTCGTGGTGAGCGCGGTCTTGATCGCGGGTCGCAGATAGTCGACGCGGAAATTGATCGTCGGCAGGCCGCGGCGCAGTGCCATCACCAGTGCATAATCGCCGACCGTGTCGATGATCGCCGCGATCGGGCCGCCATGCCATTGGCCGGAGCCGGCACCGCGCTCGAACTCCGGCTTCATCGTGCAGGTCATGGTGACCTCCTCGCGCGCCGGATCCGTTGCCGTCACCTTGAGGCCGAGAAAGGCGATGAAGGGCGAGCGGTCGAGCTGCGCCTGCATTTCCTGGGCGGTGAGCGGCTGTAGCTTTTCGCCGTTGTCCTTGCTCATGGTGTCACCACGATCTTGCCGAACACCTCGCGATCCTCGATGACGCGCAGTGCCTCGCGAGCCTCGGCGAGCGGGAAGACCTTGTCGACCAGTACCTTGAGCTTGCCGCTCTGAACAAGCTCGAGAAGCTTCTCGATGTCCGAGCGGACCCAGCCGTTGGACCCCAGAACCTTCAGCTCGAAGGTCCAGATGAAGCGGATATCTTCCTTCGGATCGTAGCCGGCCGTGGCGCCGCAGGTCAGCAAGCGGCCGCCGACCTTCAGGCACTTGAGCGAGTTCACCCAGGTGTCGCCGCCGGTATAGTTCACCACCACGTCGAGGCCCTGGTCGGTGCCCGAGCCGCGGCGCGTCGGCTTGCCGTACATCGCGAAGACTTCCTTCATGAAATCTTTCTCGATGTAGTTGATCGTCTTGTCGGCGCCGAGTTCGGCGAGGCGCTTGGCCTTGGCATCGGTGCCGGCGCAGGCGATGACCTCGGCGCCTGCGAGCTTGGCGAGCTGCAGGCAGCAGACGCCGACGCCGCCCGAGGCGCCCAGGATCAGCACCTTCTCGCCCTTGGCCACCTGGCCGTTGGTCACCATCATGCGCAGCGCCGTGCCGTAGGCCACGGGCAGGGCCGCCGCATCGGTGAAGCTCACGCCGTCGGGGATCCGGATGAGCTGGTGGGCGCGCGCCTTGCAGAGCTCGGCCAGGCCGCCATGCACTGTCTCGCCCATCAGG
Source organism: Reyranella massiliensis 521 (assembly GCF_000312425.1). GTDB lineage: Bacteria > Pseudomonadota > Alphaproteobacteria > Reyranellales > Reyranellaceae > Reyranella > Reyranella massiliensis. Next base: position 5,225,654 of record NZ_HE997181.1, read on the forward strand.
CCGCCTTCGACCCGGTTGATCGGATCGACCAGCACACGGTCGCCCTTCTTCCAGCCGGTGACGCCGGGGCCCACTTCGGCAATCTCGCCGGCCACGTCGAGGCCCATGATCGCCGGCATCGGCACCTTGATGCCGGGCATGCCGCGGCGGGTGAAGACATCGTGGTAGTTGAGGGACGACGCCTTGACCGCGACGATCACGTCGCCTTCGCCCGGCGTCGGGTCGGGGAAGCCGGTCTCGTAGACCAGGCGGTCCGGCCCGCCATGCTCACGGACAACTGCTGCTTTCATTTCATATCTCTCCAGTTGGGATTCGTTGGGCAAGCGCGCGCTTGTCGATCTTGTTGGTGCCGGCAAGCGGCATCTCCTCGACGAAGATCACGCGCCGCGGATGCTGGTAGGCCGGCGCATTTGCGAGCGCGTAGGTTTTCACGGCCTGTTCGTCGAGCGTGGCGTCGGGCGTCCTGACGACGAAGGCGATCGGCTTGTGGCCCTTGAGTTCGTCGGGAATCGGGATCACCGCGGCCTGATGGATGCCGGGGTGGCGCTCCAGCATCTTCTCGACCTCGCCCGGATAGATGTTTTCGCCGCCGCAGACGAACATGTCGTCGGCGCGGCCCACGAAGAAGAAGAAGCCGTTCTCGTCACGGCGGAAGACGTCACCGGTCCGGTAGTAGCCGTCCGGCGTCATCGCCTTGGCCGTGACTTCGGGCAGCTTGTGATAGTGCGTCATCAGGGCGCCGCACTTCATCTCGAGCACGCCTTCGTCGTTCACTTCCTTGCCGTCGCGCACCAGACGGAGCTGGACGGTGGGATGCGGATAGCCGGTCGAGAGTTCGGGCTGCGGGATGCCGTCGGGATGCGGGCCGAAAACCACGGGACCGGCCTCGGTGGTGCCGTAGCCATTGCTGATCTGCGCCGTCGGGAAAACCTTGCGGACCTGGTCGATCAGCGATTGCGTGATCGGCGCGGAGCCCATGCGGACGGCCTCGACGGCCGACAGGTCGTTCTTCGCCAGCAGCTCGCGCTCGCGCAGCATCATGGCGATCATGGTCGGGACCGAAGTGAGGAAGGCGACGCGATGCGCGGCGGCTGCCTCGATGTAGCCCTTGGCGGTGAACTGCGGCAGCAGGACCACGGTGTCGCCGTGGGAGAAGGTGGTCTGGCACATGGCGAGACCGTTCATGTGATAGAGCGGTGCCGCCACGATGGAGCGCTGGCCGAACGCGCCCCCGCGGCGCTGGCGTTGGCTGATCGCCCAGAGGTGCGAGTAGTGCGACAGCACCACCCCCTTGGGGCGGCCCGTCGAGCCCGAGGTGTAGAGGAACATCGCCGGTTCCTCGCCCTTCATTGCCAGCGGCGTGAAGGGGCCTTCGTCCAGAAGGTCGGCGAAATCCCGGTCGAACGAAATCTTGGGTACGCTATCGGGTGCAAGGGCCAGGCGCTGGTCGTCGCCGATCACCAGCTTGGCGTCGCAGTCGCCCACGATGTAGGCGACGGTCTCGGCCGGCAGCTTGTAGTTCACCGGCACCGAGACCAGGCCGGCCTGCATGGTGCCCAGGAAGGTAAACAGGAACTCGGCGCGGTTGGCGGACAGGATGGCCACGCGGTCGCCGCGCTGCAGACCGCGCTTCAGGAGCCCGCGGGCGACGGCGCCGCTCAGCCGCAGCAGATCGGCATAGGTATAGGTGCGTTCGGCGTTGTTACCGCCGACATCGATCAGCGCCACGCCGCTCGGCGGCACGTCGCGCGAGATCGCATCACCCTGATTGTCCCACTTGATCGTTACCATTTCGCAAGTCCCGCAATCGCTTGGTCGGTGAGTTCGAGGCCGGTATCGAGCGTGTCCTGGCGCCACTGACCGTCGAACGGACAGAAGGCGTCCATCATGTCGGCCTGCAGGGTCGCGCGCGTGTCGGGATCCAGGCCGTGCTGGCGGCGCAGCCACTGGTCGAGCCGCAGCACGCGGCGCATGTTGACGCCACGCGTGCCGAATTCGATCACGGCGCCACACATCGGGCGATTGCCGAGGAAGCGCTGCACGCCGTGGAAGACCAGCCCGGTATAGTTCGGCCGCGCCATGCCGTGCGGCCGCACGCCGTCGACATTCTCCTTGCCCCACCAGTCGCAAGCACGGGCGAACAACGGACCGCCGGCCTCGTTGAAGCAGAGGAAGAACGGCTTGCCGTAGTCGCCGATGCCGGTGTGCCAGTCGATGAAGGCCACGCGCTCGGCGGCCGACAAGGTCTCCTGGACGATCGTTTCCAGCGTGCGGTTGGACCATTCCCGGTCCTTGCCACCGAACATCAGCCCGTCCTGGTGCCGGTACTGACCGCGCGCCAGAGTGTCGAACAACGTGTCCTGGCCGTTGGCCTTCGCGAATCCTTCGAGGACACTGTTGACCCTGGCATTCTCGGCATCGGTCCAGTCGCGGATCAGTAGGCCGTCATGCAGCGTCTCGTAGTGGGGATTGTCGGGCGTGGCCCCCGCATCGCGATCGACGAAGTTGCGGTTGAGGTCGACGTTGTTCTCGGTAGTGCGCGTGAAGTGGGCGAAGCCGTAGGGGTTGAGGCCATGCACCAGCACGACGCCGACGCCGTCGGGCAGGCGCTCGGCGCCGCCGTTCATCAACCAGCCGATCTGCACTGCCGAGCCGGAGAAGCCTTCCTGGCCGTGCGTGCCGCTCACGAACAGGGCTTGCCGCGGCGCTTTGCGATCGCCGAGGCAGGCAACGTCGATCGCCAGCGGTCCGCCGTCCGGGGCTTTCTTCGCGGGATGGATATAGGAGCGGACGTCGGCCTTCGCCGCCGTCGCCGCCTTCAGGAATTTCGCGCGCGCGTTGGCATAGCTCGCCGCGAAGCAATCGTAGTATTCCATGTGCCCTTTCTCGGCCGCCGACCGACCCGTTCAACGGCTCGGCGCGGCTTTGTTGATCGCGCTTTCCGGCTATTCGATGAACTCCAGCACGGCATTCAGCGCCTGCTTTGCCGGTACGACGAGCCGGCCGGCACTCTCGGTCACGCCGCCGATCTTTCCTTCCTGCAAGGCACGTGCCGCCTTGGCGACCGACGTCGTGCGGAAGGTGAGGCCGGCCATGTAAGCCTTGCGGCCATCGGACTCGGGAACCGCATCGCCGAATTCCGCCTTGAGACGGGCCTCTGTGACGATGTCGAAGCGTGAATTGCCGACGACGACCGTCTTGCCGCCCTCGATGTCGCGCACCGACTCTTTTCCGAACATGTCAGCATAGAGCTGGGCGCCCGCTGCCGGGTCGGCCTCGACGATCAACGCACGCGCGATCGCCACCGTGCCGTTGGCGTGGTGGCGCCACTCATCGCGCCAGACGAGATCGCGGGTGAAGTGATGGCAGTAGTAGACGCGGCCGTAGGGTACGACACCTGCCTTCATGCGCACCGTGCGAAAGCGTGCGTCGCGCATGGCGCCGTCGACCTTGACCGGGCGCGTGAACTCGACCGGCGGTTCGACCGGCACGCCGGCCTTGGCCAGGGCGCCGTAGGTGATGGCGGAGTCCTCGGAGCCGAAAACCAGGCCATTCAAGCCATAGGAGAAGTCGAGCAGGTCCAGGCGGCCGCCAGTGGCGCCCTTGGGGATCGCGATCAGCTCGAGATAATCCGTGCCGAACATCGCGAGATGGTTCATCGAACCCAGCGAATGGTAACCGCGCTCGGTAAGGGTGAAACCCAGCCGGCGATAGATGTCGGCCGCGCGATCCATATCGTCGCGCGCATTGATGACCACGTGATCGAGCGTCGCCGCTGGCAATGTCATGCAGAACCCCTTTTGCCGACTGATGTGGCGTATCTTGGCACGCCGCTCACGTCAGTTTTTTTTATATTCCCGGTCGTTTGGCTCATGAGAGGAAACGTTTTCCAACCTTCATCATGTTCGTAGAATGAATGTCCAAATTCCCGCCTCCAGGCGAGAGTGATATCCGTCGGCAGGCTCCTTGCATGACGGTATCACCGTTTCGCACCAGAAGTTGCTTGTCGCGAACGAAAGCATCGTGACATGTCACGAGTCAAGGAAAGGTTGGTAGCACTCGTTTCGCCGGTCCAAGATGGTTGTCTAATGGGTATTATAGTTGATGGAACGACCGACCTGTGACATGTCACGGGCCGGTCGTTCCTCAAGGCGAGATTTCCGGGCAAGGATGGTGTCTATGGCGTCGAAGCTGCGCGGCAAGCGCAAGATGACCGCCGCAGCCAGTTCGCTCGGCGAGGAAATCTACCGGCGTATCCGGCGGGACATCATCGGTTGCGTCTTCGTGCCGGGTGAATCCTGCAGCGAAAGCCAGCTTGCCGACTTGTATGGCGTTGGCAAGGCGCCAGTTCGCTGGGCGCTGGCGGCCTTGTCGCGCGAGCGACTGGTGATCGCCCGGCCGCGTCAGGGCCATACGGTGGCGCCGCTCTCCATCGAATCGCTAAACGAAGTCTTCGGCGTGCGCCTGATCCTGGAGCCGGTGGCGGCGCGGTTGGCGGCCGGTCGTGCCGACATCACCCTTCTGAACCAGCTGCAGGACCGCATCACCGCCGGGATCCGGGCCGGCGACCGCCGCAGCGAACGCCGCTGGATCGAGGTGAACAACGCCTTTCATATCGAGATCACACGGGCGGCCGGCAACGAACGGCTCACCCAGATCGTGGCGACGCTGCTCGAGGAGAGCCAGAGAACAATGCATCTGCTCACCTTCGTCATCGAACGCGTCAAGTCGATCGGCGGCGATCATCGCGACCTGATCGAGGCGCTGGGCAGCGGCGATGGGGCGGCCGCCGAGCGCGTCGCGCGCCGGCATCTGGAGAACTCGCGGCGGCTCATGATGGATGCCCTGCTGAGCGGTGCCACCGCGGTCCCGCGGCGGAGCTGATTTTCCCGGTTCCTACGCGGGTGCGTTGCGGGCGATGACCTCGCGATAGAACGAAGCGCTGAGTTTCGGCGTCCGCTTCTGGGTCGCATAGTCGACATGGACGATGCCGAAGCGCGTTGCGTAACCGTCGGCCCACTCGAAGTTGTCGAGCAGGCTCCATAGAAAATAGCCCCGCACCGGGACGCCTGCGTCGGTAGCGCGCTGCAAATGCATCAGGCAGTTGCGCAGGTACATCACGCGATCGACGTCGTAGACCGTACCATCGGTGGCAGGCTCGTCGGTGGCCGATGCACCGTTCTCGGTGATGAAGATGTCCTTCACCTTCCAAAGGTTGGCGGCATGCCGCGGCGCCCAGTAGAGCACCTCCGGTCCGAGGGTCAGCCAGGGCGACGCCATGTGTGGATGCGACGCCTGGAGCGGCACCTCGACGAAGCCGGGCGCCGCCTCGCTGGCCAAAACGTACTTGCTGGGGGCGTAGACATTCAGGCCGACGAAATCGACCTTGCTGGAGATCGTCTTCAGGTCCTGCGGCGTGAAGCGGGGCGCGTCGGCGCCGGCTGCGGCGAGATAGGCATCGGTGTAGCGGCCCTCCATCATCACCGTGAGGTAGGGCGCGTTCAGTTCGCGTGTTGCCAGTTCGGCCGCGCGGATGTTCTCGACCGTTTCGATCGCGGGGACCGCCGTAGCGATGTTCTCCGCCGGCCCGACCCTGGTGCCGCGCCGGCCGCTGGCGCGCACCGCCTGGACGGCGAGGCCGTGCGCCAGTACGGCGTGATGGCGGACCTGGTTGAGCCGGGCGCCGTCGAGCTTGAGGCCTGGGGCGAACACACCGCTGCGATGACCTTGCTCTACGAAGGTCTGCATCTCGTTGATCGTGAAAACCTGACGCACGCGATCCGTCAACTTGCTGGCGACACGGGACGCGTAGTCGCCGAAGGCCTCGGCGGTGTCGCGCGACTCCCAACCGCCGCGCTCCTGCAGGGTCTGCGGCAGGTCCCAGTGATAGAGCGTCGCGAAGGGTTCGATGCCCGCGGCAAGCAGCTCGTCGACCAGGCGGTCGTAGAAGTCAAAGCCCTTGGGATTGGCCTTGCCCCGGCCGTCGGGAAACACGCGCGGCCAGGCGATCGAGAAGCGATAGGTTTGCGCCCCCATCCACTTCATCAGCGCGACGTCTTCCTTGTAGCGGTGATAGTGATCGACGCTGGTCTCGCCGCTCGAGCCGTCGCGAATGCGGCCGGGCTCCCGAGCGAACGTGTCCCAGATCGAAGGACCGCGGCCGTCGACCTGGGTGGCACCCTCGACCTGGTAGGACGACGTCGCCGTTCCCCAGCGAAAGCCATCCGGGAAACCCGTTGCGGCTCGGCGAGTGGGCGGCGATGTCCGGACCGTCGTGTGCGCCGTTCCATACGCCGTTGCTGCAAGGGCGGCGGCGCCGGCGCCCGTCATCCAGGCTCGGCGAGTCAGGCGGAATGGCATTGAGCCCGGACATCTCGTTCAGTCATGGACCGAACTAAGCATCCGCCATGCCATTCTCATCATAAAATAATCGTGCGCGCGTCAGTCCGACGCACAGTCCGTGCATTCAATCTCGTGGCGGGATCGTACCCGCCGGTCAGACGCTCTCGTTGCTCAGCACATTACCGAACAGCTCCCACGTCTCGCTCTTGAAGCGCTGCAGCCGCACGGACTGGATGGGATAGTAGTCGGTGGGGCTGGTGTTGATGGTGATGCCTGGTAGTAGCATCGGCACGACGAGGCGCTTCATGCTGGCCGCCTGTTTCATCAGGTTGGCGCGCGTCAGCTCGTCGCCGCAGCGCTTCAGGCAGTCGTGCATGGTGGCGCTAACGGCGTAGCCGTAGGCATTGAAGGAGTCCAACGGATTGCCCGTCGGGTGGTACTTGGCCATCCAGGCCTTCCATTCGATGAAATCGGGGGAGCTGGCCCATTGTGGATCGGTCGGATCCTTGAGGTAGGCTGCCGTGATGATGCCTTGGCTGGCGTCGAAGCCTGCAGGCTTCAACACCGACGTAACCGAAGCCGAGACGTTGGTGAGATAATGCGCCGGCTTCCAGCCGAGTTCGGCTACCTTGCGAATCGCCTGCGCGGCCGCCTTGGGCGCTGCATCGTTGAAGAACACGGTGGCGCCGGAATTCTTGAGCTGGATGATCTGGCTGTCCACGGTGGGGTCGGTGACCTCGTAGCTCACCGAAGCGACCACCATCTTCTCGTTCTCCTTGCCCAGGCCCTTCATGAAGCCAGCGACATAGTCCTTGCCCGAGTCGTCGTTCTGCCAGAGGACGGCGATCTTCTCGCCCTTGTGCTGGCTGAGCATGTGCTTGGCGTAAATGCCGCCCTCGGTCGCGTAGTCGGGTTGCCAGCCCATGGTCCACGGGAAGTTCTTCGGATCGCCCCACTTCGAAGCACCCGTGGCGACGAAGAGCTGCGGGACCTTCTTCTGGTTCAGATACTTGTGCACCACCGTGTTGGTAGGCGTACCCAGGAGCTGGAAGATCGCGAAGACCTTGTCGTCCTCGACGAGCTTGCGCACCATCTCGACGGTCTTGGGCGGCGAGTAGCCGTCGTCGTAGGTGATGAAGTTGACCTTGCGGCCGTTGATGCCGCCTTTGTCGTTCACCATCTGCCAGTAAGCCGCTTCGGCCTTGCCGATGACGCCGTAGGCGGAAAGCGGCCCGCTATAGGGATTGGTGTGGCCGAGCTTGATTTCGGTGTCACTGACGCCCGGATCGTACTTCTTCTGCGCACGTACGATAGATGGCGCGAAAACGAGGGCAGCACTGACGGCCGCGAAATCGCGGCGACGCATCTTGACCATTACCGTTTCCTCCAGTCGCTTGTTTAGAGCAGATGGCCTGCTCGCTCAGCCTTGGTGCGAAGGTAATTCTCGTTATGGCCGTTCGATGGGAATGAGTGCTGCACACGCGCGACGACCTCGATGCCGTAGCGTTCGAGCTGTGCGATCTTCTCGGGATTGTTCGTCATCAGCCGGACGCGCTTGATGCCCATGCGGGTGAGCATGGTGGCGGCCGGTGCGTAGATACGCTCGTCGGCATCGAAGCCCAGCTGCTCGTTGGCGTCGATCGTGTCGAAGCCGTCGTCCTGCAATTCGTAGGCGCGCAGCTTGTTGACGAGGCCGATGCCGCGCCCCTCCTGCGCGAGATAGAGAAGGACGCCCGAACCATGCTGGGCGATCTGGGCGATGGCCCCGCGCAGTTGCACGCCGCAGTCGCAGCGCAGCGATCCCAGAAGATCGCCGGTAAAACATTCCGAATGCAGGCGGATCAGCACCGGCTCGGTGGGGTCGATCTCGCCCACTACGATGGCGAGATGTTCCTTGCCGCCGTCGCTCGGCCGCCACGCCAGAATGCGGGCATTCTCGGCGCCTTCCAGCGGCACATGCGCCTGCGCCACCTGCTGCAGGTTGCGAGACGCCGTCTCTTCGTAGGCGGCGACATCGGTGGCATCCACATAGACGATGTCCTGTTCGCGCGCCCACTCGCGCCGTTTGTTGCCGGGATCGCGGCTGAGCGGTCCCAGCACGACGGCGGGCAGCAGACGAGAGAGCTTGGCGAGTTCGATCGCCGTCTCGGCAATTTGCGGCGCGTGGCTGGCGACCGGCCGCGACAGGTGGCGCAGCGCGACATGGCGGCCGGCATTCTCGGTCTCGTGCGGCCGCAGGATGATGTCGACCGGCACGCCTTCGGGCAGGTCGAGCGTGATCGGCTTGTTGGTTTCGCCCATGCCGCCGGCGATATGCGGCGGGATATCCATGCCGATCGCTTCGGCGCGGCGGCGCGTGGTGACCAGTACGGGCGCGTTCTGGGCCAGGCCCTGCAGGCGCTGCAGGGCGCGCGGGCCGCAGGATTCGGCGGCAATGACAAGGCCGCCGCTGCCGTCCTCGCCGCGCAGCACGACGATGCCGCCGCGGCGCAGCTCGGCCATGGAGCGCTCGACGGCGGCGACTGCAGATGCGGTGCGAGAGTGAACGGAACCGGGACTCATGCTTCTATCTACCATGCCGGCGGGATTTTACTGAAGCGGGCCGCTTTTGTGTCCAAATCGTACCGGATAGAGTGACTTTGGGATGGCTGGCAGGTGGCACAAGCATGTCCGTAAACAATCGCGGCAAGAAGATTCTCCTGGTCGACGACGACCAGTCGCTGCGCACGGTGCTGGCGGAGCAACTCGACCTCTATGATGGTTTCACGACCATCCAGGTCAGCACGGCGGCGGAAGGGCTGGAAAAGGCCAAGCTCGCGCATTTCGACGCGATCCTGCTCGACATCGGCCTGCCCGACATGGACGGGCGGGAACTCTGCAAGCTGATGCGCCGGCAGGGTGTGCGGGCCCCGGTCATCATGCTCACGGCCGCCGACAGCGATGCCGACACCATTCTTGGCCTCGAATCGGGCGCCAACGACTATGTGACCAAGCCGTTTCGCATCAACGTCCTGCTCGCCCGGCTGCGCGCCCATCTGCGCCAGCACGAGCGCAGCGAAGATGCCGTGATGACCATCGGCCCCTACGAATTCCACCCAGCGGCCAAGATGCTGATGGAGAAGGGCGGCAAGAAGAAGGTCCGGCTGACTGACAAGGAAGCCTCGATCCTGAAATACCTCTTCCGCGCTGGCGATCGGCCGGTGGCGCGCGACATCCTGTTGAACGAGGTCTGGGGCTACAACGCTGGCGTCACCACCCACACGCTGGAAACCCATATCTATCGCCTGCGGCAGAAGATCGAGAAGGATCCGGCCAGTGCGGCCATCCTGATCACCGACCGTGGCGGCTACCGCCTCCAGCCCTGATCGGCCGCTATTTGCCTAATGCGAGAGGGGACTTGCCACAAATTGAACAAGGCGTCATCTTTCTGGGAGACAGGAACCCAAGAATGAGCCCGGGAGGGACAGCGCCATGACCACGCAACGGATCTACGCCTTGCCCGTCGACGTGACCCAGTGGACGTTCGATGGCGCGACGGATCTCCAATTCAATTGGGAATACGACGACGGGTCCGCGCCGCTGCTCGAGCTTTACGAGAAGGGCAAGCAGCAGCAGTGGGATGCCAGCACGCGGCTCGACTGGTCGCTGGAACTCAATCCGGACAATCCGATGGAGCTCAAGGACGAGGCGATCTCGATCTACGGCACCGACTACTGGAACAAGATGAACGACAAGGAGAAGGGCTGGCTGCGCCAGCATCTCCAGGCCAATTCGATCTCGCAGTTCATGCATGGCGAGCAGGGCGCGCTGATCGCGACCGCCAAGATCGTCGGCACCGTGCCGGACATGAACGCCAAGTTCTATGCCGCCACGCAGGTGATGGACGAGGCCCGCCACGTCGAGGCCTACAAGCGCCTGCTGCACGAGAAGTTCCAACTCGCCTATCCGATCAACAAGGCGCTGCAGAAGCTCCTGGAGCAGACGCTGACCGACCGCCGCTGGGACATGACCTATCTCGGCATGCAGGTGCTGATCGAAGGGCTAGCCCTCGCGGCCTTCCAGTCGATCCGCGACAAGTCGGGCAATACGCTGGCCGGCGCGGTGAACGCCTATGTGATGCAGGACGAGGCGCGCCATGTCTCGTTCGGCCGTCTTGCCCTGCGCGAGTACTATCCGCACCTCTCCGAGGCCGAACGCGACGAGCGCGAGGAGTTCGTGGTCGAAGCGCTGTATTTCATGCGCGATCGCTTCAATCAGTCCGAAGTATGGGAGCGACTCGGCCTGCCGGCCAAGGTGCTGGACGAAATCCACTACAATTCCAAGCAGATGAATTCCTTCCGCGGCCGGCTGTTCAGCCGCGTCGTGCCCACGGTCAAGGATATCGGCCTGTGGGGGCCGCGGGTGCAGAAGGCCTTTGCCGAGATGGGCGTGATGGAATACGCCAAGGTCGACGTCGCCGAGCAGCTCGCCAACGACGGCAAGGTCGCCGAGGAGTTCGACAAGAAGATGTTTGTCGAGCGGGCAATCGCGGCGGAGTAACTATCCAGTCACCGCCTGTTGATCTCCCGCGACGCGGGCGATGCGTTAGCGTGCGGCTTCCTTTCAGGAGGCCGCCGTGTCCAGTGTATCGCGCCGTCCTTTCCTGATTTCGCTTCTCTCCGTCTGCACTTTCGCCCTGCCGCTTCAGGCGCAGGAGACCATGCGCGTGCGTGGCACGATCGAGAAGGTCGAGGGGCCGCTGCTCCTCGTAAAGTCGCGCGACGGGGCAGATCTGAAGATCGTGACAGGCGACGCGCTCTCGGTCGTTGCGATGGTCAAGGCCGACGTCACCGACATCAAGCCGGGCACCTATGTGGGGGCGAGTGCGTTGCCGCAGGCTGACGGCAGCCTGCACGCAATCGAGGTGCACATCTTTCCCGAGTCGATGCGTGGTGCGGGCGAAGGCCATCGGCCGTGGGATCTGCAGCCACAAGCCACCATGACCAACGCCAATGTCGAGCAGATGGTGACTGGCACCGACGGCGACACGCTCACCGTCAAGTACAAGGACGGCGAGAAGAAGGTGGTGGTGACGCCCGAGACCGTCGTGGTCGTCTACGCACCGGGCGACAAGGCTGACCTGAAGCCCGGCACAGGCATCTTCATCGGCGCTGCCGAGATGCGGACCGATGGCACCTTGGCAGCTTCGCGCATCGCCTACGGCAAGAACGGCCTCATGCCGCCGATGTAGGTCGCGGCTTCGTCAGGTCGAACAGCAGGACAATCAGCAGCAATCCGGCGGGCACCAGCAGCGGATAGGCCACGTGCGCGACCAGCATTGCGCCGATCACGGCGCCCACGAGATAGCCGCTCCAGGTGAGCGTCATCAGCACGGCGTTGATCGCCGACGGCGGCTTGACGTCGGCGCCCGGCCACATCCAGTCGACGATGGCATCGGCGGTTCGGGCGAGCGTGCTGGTCACCACGACGGTGCTGATGGCACTGCCGGCAAAGCTGGTGATCGTCGAGGCCTGGATACCCATGGCAAGCGCGACGATCATCACGGCAGCCTCCTCGCCGATATCGAAGAAGCCTACGCCTGCGATGATGGCCGCCTCGATCAATAGGCCAGCTACCGGCGATCGCCGCAGGCGAAGCAGCGCGCGCGCCATCATCGCGCCGACAAGGAAAGCGGCCAACGGCGTCAGGTGATGCCAGGCGCCGACATAGTCGGTCCGGGCGAGATCGATGCCGGCCAGGACCGTGTTGCCGGTCATGTTGGCGGCGAACACGCCACCCATGGTGATGTAGCCAACGGCGTCGGCGATGCCGGCGACGACCGTCAGCAGAGCCGCCTGGGTAACGGGTTCGATGCGAATCGCTACACCACGTCGTAGGTGATCTCGACCTCGGGCCCGAAGCAATGGCCCTGGCAGGTCAGGATCCAGTTGTTGGCGAGATCGTCGGGTGTGTAGATGTCGTTCTTGGCCAGCACGACCTTGCCCTTGATGCGCTTGGCCGCGCACGAGGCGCAGAACCCCTCCTCGCAGGAGGAGAGCGGATTGAGGCCTGCGCCGCGCGCCGCTTCGAGAATGGTGAGACCCTTGCGGTAGGGCACCTTGTGCACCTTGCCCTCGAAATGGATGACGATCTCGCTCGGGATCACGTCGCCTTCTGCCGGCGGCTCGACCGGAACGGCGTCGTTGCCCGATGCCTCGAAGCGCTCGATCAGCACCCGCTCGCGCGGCATGCCGGCAGCAAGGAGCGACGCCTCGACCATGTTCATGAAGGGGCCGGGACCGCAGAGATAGGCCTCGGCGTTCTCGAAGCCCTTGACGGCGGCGACGACTTCCTCGGGCTTGGTCAGGCCCTGAACCGCATCGAGGTGATGGATGACTTCGAGCCGCCCGGGGTGAGCCTGGGCCAGCGCCTCGAACTCGGCGTCGAAGATCACCGACGGCTTGTCGCGATTGGCATAGAAGAGGCGAATACGGCGCTTGCCCGACTTCAGGGCGCTTTTGATCAGCGACATCATCGGCGTGATGCCGCTGCCGCCGCCCAACAGCAGCAGGGGGGCTTCGCCTTGGCCCAGCACGAAGCGGCCGGCCGGCGGCAGCACGTCGAGCGTGCCGCCCTCCTTCAGCGAATCATGAAACCAGTTGGAGCCTTTGCCTCCCTTGACGCGTTTCACCGTCACCTTGGGCAGGCCGTCGGTCTCAGGGGCACTCGACAGCGAGTAGCAGCGGTTGAAGGCGCCGTCCGCGTGGGGCACCCGGAAGGTCAGGAACTGGCCGGCTTTGTAGCGGTACTTTTCGGCCAGATCGGCCGGAATTTCGAAGACGAAGGAGCGCGCATCGGGCGTTTCCTGGATGATCTTGGCGATGCGCAGGCTGTTGTAGGACATCGATAAATCCGTTCTCAAAAACCCCGATTTCCGTGCGGGACTCTCCTAGCAGACTGTGATAGGTTCCGCTCAGAAAAATGAACGGAGCGTCATGTTTACTGCTCCGTCAGGGGATGGGACTAGGTTCAGCGCCAGGAGGTCAAGAGCCCATGACGACGCAAAAGATTTATCAGCTGCCGGTCGAAGTCACGAATTGGAAGTTCGATGGCGCTACCGAGATCGCCTTCAACTGGGAATACGAAGACGGTTCGGCCGACCTCCTGAATCTTTACGAAAAGGGCAAGCAGCAGCAGTGGGACACCAGCACGCGTATCGACTGGAGTCAGGAGCTGTTCGAAGACAACCCGATGGGCATGGCCGACGAGTCGATTCCGATCTACGGCTCTCCCTTCTGGGAGAAGATGACCGAGAAGGAAAAGAACTGGTTGCGCTTCAACCTGCAGTGCCATTCGATCTGCCAGTTCATGCACGGCGAGCAGGGCGCTTTGATCGCGACCGCCAAGATCGTGAACACCGTGCCGGACATGAACGCCAAGTTCTATGCGGCTACGCAGGTGATGGACGAGGCGCGCCACGTCGAGAGCTACAAGCGACTGATCCATGAGAAGTTCAAGGCGGCCTATCCGATCACCGATTCGCTGAAGAACCTGCTCGAGCAGACGCTGACCGATCGCCGCTGGGATATGACCTATCTCGGCATGCAGGTGCTGATCGAAGGTCTGGCGCTCGCCGCCTTCCAGCGCATTCGCGACACCGCCAAGAACAATCTGGCCGGTGCGGTGAATGCCTATGTCATGCAGGACGAAGCGCGGCACGTCACTTTCGGCCGCATGGCGCTGCGCGAATACTACCCGCACCTCTCCGACCACGAACGGGCGGAGCGCGAGGAGTTCACCGTCGAGGCGCTCTACTTCATGCGCGATCGCTTCAACCAGGCCGAGGTCTGGATGCGCTCCGGCCTGCCGGTCGATAAGCTCATGGAATACGCCTACAACTCGGGCTCCATGCAGGCGTTCCGCTCGCGTCTCTTCACCCGTATCGTGCCGATCCTGAAGGAGATCGGCCTGTTCGGACCGAAGGTGCAGAAGGCACTGGGCGACATGGGTGTGATGGAATACGCCAAGATCGACGTCGAGAAGCTGATCGGCAACGACATGAAGGTCGCCGAAGACTTCGACGCCAAGAAGTTCGTGAAGGACGCGATCGCCGCCGAATAGCGGCGCGATCCGTGGAATTTGAAAGGGGCGCCATTGGCGCCCCTTTCTTATTGGCCCTGGTTCACTTGCACGTATCGATGCGTGGCGGTGCGTCGAGCACGGTCGCCACCTTAGAAATGTCGAGGCAACGCTCGCCGATCCAGGCCTTGCCCTGCACGAAGAGGGCAAAGCGCGCGAAGGTGTCGGCCTGTTCCGCGGGGGTCGGACGGTTGCGCGCGAGCAACCAGGCCAGCGCATAGATGTTGCCGGTCGCGAAATCCGCCGCTGCCACGTCGGGGTCCTTGTCCCACATCGCGGCATTCTTCTTCGCGGCACCCGTGGGATCGGGCAGGGCGGCGAGCCAGGCATGGGCGTTGCTCGCCAGCGCATAGGGGCCGCCATTCTGGCTGCGCAGGCCCTTCACCTGCTCGGCGACGCCGATATAGCCTTGGCCTTCGACCGTGCTGCCGGCGCAGCCGCGGCGGCAAAGCGCAACGAATGTCAGATACTCCGCCAAAATGATCTCGACATTGCCATTGTTGTGCTTGCGCCAGGCGCGCGCCAGGTGCCAGCCCTGCGTCAGTTCCGATCCCCACGGCTTGGCGGCGATCTGCGGTTGATCGCGTTCCAGTTCGCCGATCACCGCCTGCGCGCCAGCCTGCCATTCAGGGGGAATCTGCGCGGCCGCCGGTGTGACGCCGCACAGGACCAGCAACAATATCAGGATGGTTCGTCTCATGGTGGCGCTCCCTAGTACTTGCGGGCCGTCTTGCGATCGCGGCTTTCGTATTGAACGAGGTCGTCGGCCCGCAGCACGGTGGCGTCGGGCGGCATCAGCCAACGCATCTGGGCCGGTTTGATCAGGCGATAGTGGCGTGCATCGTCCAGGGCGGCGCCGACGTCCCAGCAATTCTCCTCGCCGGTGATCCAGGTCTCCGGCACGAAGCGGCGCAGGTCGAACGCGACCGAATAAGTGCGCAGCGTCTTGCGGCCATTGTTGAAATACTCGTGAAAGTACGACATCGCGAGTTCGCGCAGGTTGCGATAGACTGGGTCGCGCCAACGCAGCCAGGCATGGTTGCTCTTGGAGATGGCGCCCCAGCAGCCGTTGCGCCGGAACAGGGTGACGACGTGGTCTGAATCGTCCTTGGCTGCCGTCAGATCCATGACCAACGGCGGTTCGCCCTGCAGCCAGAGCGCGCAGGCCGCCACGAAGGCCGCTTCGAGGCAATGGGCTTCGCGATGGCGCAGCGCACCGCGCACGGAACGCAGCGTGTCGCCGTTGTGCTCGAAATTGGCATGCAGACCCACGACGAATTCCTGAATGCGCTGCGGCGTCTTCAAGGCTCCGAGGATTCGGCCTTCATCAGCGGTAAGGCCGAGATCGGCAGGAGTGGGACGTTTGCGTCTGCGCATCTACTGCAATAGTGCCGCGGCGGGGTGCGGCAGGCCAGAAAATGTGGCCAGCGACGCGGGTCAAGGCGGTTGGTGGAGCTGAGGGGGATCGAACCCCTGACCTCCTCATTGCGAACGAGGCGCTCTCCCAGCTGAGCTACAGCCCC
The DNA here is from genome assembly GCF_000312425.1 of Reyranella massiliensis 521. Taxonomy (GTDB): domain Bacteria; phylum Pseudomonadota; class Alphaproteobacteria; order Reyranellales; family Reyranellaceae; genus Reyranella; species Reyranella massiliensis. Next base: position 5,241,637 of record NZ_HE997181.1, read on the forward strand.
CTCCGACCCGGAGAACCGCGCGGATAAGGCTTGCGGGGCCACCTGTCAAGCAAACCGGCGTGTGTTAGCGTCCGGCCCGGACATCTTCCCGCGTATCGAATCGAAAGGTAGACCCGTGGCCAACGCCAAGAAAGTAGTACAGACGGCAGCGGCGCCCAAGGCGCTCGGCCCCTATTCGCAGGCCATCGTCGCCAACGGCCTGGTGTTCTGCGCTGGCCAGATCCCGCTCGACCCCAAGACCGGCGACATCGTCGAGGGCGGCATTGCGGAGCAGACGCATCAGGTGCTGAAGAACCTGCAGGCGGTGCTGAAGGAGGCGGGCAGCGGGCTCGACCGCGCCGTGAAGACCACCGTGTTCCTGAAGAGCATGGACAGCTTCGTCGCCATGAACGAGGTTTACGGCCGGCCGGAATATTTCGGCGGCGCGGCGCCCGCACGCTCGACCGTCGAAGTGGCGCGCCTGCCGCGCGACGTCATGGTCGAGATCGAAGTCGTGGCGCTGGCTTGATCGGCCGCTGCCTGTGAACCAAGAAGATTGATGGACGAACATGGGTGATCCCGTGAGCTGGCTGCTGGGATTGAGCGCGGTACTGCTGTTCTCGGTCGTGATCGGCCACATTCTGGTGGCGTTGCTGTTGATCATCCCGACCTGGCGCATCTGCCAGCGCGCGGGCTTCTCCGGCGCGCTGGCGCTGTTCCATCTGGTGCCGTTGATCGGCTCGTTCATCGTCATGGGCGTGCTGGCCTTCAGCGACTGGCCGAACGGCGAAGCACGGCGGCAAGTGTTTCCGCTAGGTCGATAGATGGGCGCCGAGATTGCGGCCCTGATGGGCTTTTTCGGAATCACGGGCGCCTTTGCCCTGATCGGCACCGTGCTGGCCGGCTGGATGGCGTGGCGGATCGTCGAGAAGGCCGGCCTGCCGGGCTGGACCGGGCTGGGCTCCATCCTGCTCAGCCTGACCGCCGTCGGGGCCATCATCCCCCTCATCCTTCTCTGGGTGTTCGCCTATATGCGCTGGCCGCGCGACGAACCTGCGTCCGCCTCGCAGGGCTATGCACCGTCTCCGCCGCGCGGATCGTCGCCGCCGGCCGGGCCGGCTGCCCTGGCGCCGCCGCTGGCCGCCTTGCCCGACGGCCGCGGCTGGAAACTTACCGGCGTGCTCGCCAACGGCAGCACGGTCTCGCTGGCCGTCTACGGCGGCCCCGCGACCTACGCCCTGACGGGCGCGCTTGCCGCGGCGCCGACTGATCTCAGCGTGCCCGACCCCTCGGTCGGGCAACCGCATGCCCGCCTCATGACGGCGGGTCAGCGGCTCGGCCTGGAGGATCTCGGCAGTCCCGGCGGCACTTTCATCGACGGCGCCCGATTGCTGCCCGAGCACGGTCCGCGCGACATCAGCGCAGCCCGCACCATCCGCCTCGGCAGCGTCGAACTCGCCCTGACGCGAGCCTGAAATAGGCTTGTGATCGACAATCTCACCCGAGTAGGGTGCGCGCGGCCGGCGGCTCGCCGGTTTTGACAGACGGGGAGCCGATGATCTCGCTGGCGAAGCTGATCGATAGCGTAATCGACATCTACACCTGGGTCGTAATCGCGAGCGCCATCATGAGCTGGCTGGTGGCCTTCGGCGTGGTGAATGTCCGCAATCAGTTCATCCGGGTGGTCGTCGACATGCTGTTTCGGCTGACCGAGCCGGTGTTGCGTCCGATTCGGCGGATGCTCCCCAATCTCGGCGGCGTCGACATTTCGCCGGTGATCCTGCTGCTCGGCCTGTTCTTCCTGCGCAGCCTGCTGTGGGAGTATGTCTGGCCGGCCCTGATCCGCTGAGCGATCCGACCTTCCTGCGGCGTGCCAGGGACGGCGTCACGATCCAGCTGCGCGCCCAGCCGGGCGCCCGCCGCTCTGCGCTTCAGCTGACTGCCGAGGGTGCGCTCAAGGCCGCAGTGACGGCTCCCCCCGAGGATGGCAAAGCCAACGCCGCCGTGATCGCGCTGCTCGCCGAAGCATGGCGTCTGCCGAAGTCCAGCTTCGATGTGGTGCGCGGGGTGACGGCGCGAGACAAGACCGTGAGTGTGGCAGGCGATGTCGCCGTGCTCGCCGACCGGATAGCCGAATGGGTGCGCAAGCATGGCTGATGCAAAGTTGATCGACGGCAAGGCGTTCGCTATGGGCCTGCGCCAGCGCGTAGGGGCTGGCGTGGCAGATTACGTTGGCGGGGGCGGTCCCAAGCCTGGGCTGGCGACAGTGCTGGTCGGCGCCGATCCGGCCAGCCAGGTCTACGTGCGCAGCAAGGGCAAACTGGCCGTCGAACTGGGGATGGCGAGTTTCGACCGCAAGCTGCCGGCGGAGACCACGGAGCAAGAGCTGCTGGCGGTGATCGCCGAGCTCAACGCCGATCCGGCGGTCAATGGCATCCTGGTCCAGCTTCCGCTGCCCAAGCATATCGACACGGCCAAGGTGCTGCTGGCCATCGATCCTGCCAAGGATGTCGACGGCTTCCACCCGGTCAATGTCGGACGGCTGGGCTCCATCGCGCCGGGCGCACCGCTGGACTTCCCCGTTCCCTGCACACCGCTCGGCGTCACGATGCTGCTGCAGGATGCGCTAGGGCACCTGGCTGGCTCTAACGCCGTCGTCGTCGGCCGCTCGAATCTGGTCGGCCGGCCGGTGGCGCAGCTTCTGTTGCGCCTCGATTGTACGGTGACGATCACCCATTCGCGCACGCGCGACCTGCCGGCGCTCTGCCGACAGGCCGACATTCTCGTGGTGGCCATCGGCAGGACGGAGTTCGTACGCGGCGACTGGATCAAGCCGGGCGCCGCTGTGATCGACGTCGGCATCAACCGCATCCCGACCGCCGACGGCAAGAGCCGCCTGGTCGGCGACGTCGCCTTTGCCGAAGCGCAGAAGGTGGCCGGCTATCTCACGCCGGTGCCGGGCGGCGTCGGGCCGATGACCGTGGCCTGCCTGATGTACAATACGCTGCAAGCCGCGCGTCGTGTCGCCGGCCTGCCTTACGTGGCGGTCTGAACCACCGTTCTCAGTTCTTCAGCATGCCGGCGACCAGCGCCGTCACATTGTGCCGGATCATCTTCTCGTAGGTCGGCGCCGGCCCATTGGGGCCCGATAGCGCGTCGCTGTAGAGGCGCGGGCCCACGACGCCGCCTGATTCGCGCGCGACCTGGTCGATCAGGCCGGGGTTGGTCATGTTCTCGACGAACAGCGCCTTGATGCCCTGGTCGCGCACCTGGCGGATGAGTACCGCGACATCCTTGGCGGAGGGCTCGCTGCCGGTGTTGTAGCCGCGCGGCGACCTGAACTGCACGCCATAGGCCGCGGCGAAGTAACGAAATGAATCATGGCCGGTGATCGCCTTGCGTTTCTCGGCCGGTACTTTGGCGATCTCCTGCTTCACCCAGGCATCGAGCTCGGCCAGCCGCTTGTCGTAGAGTTCCGCGCGCTCGCGATAGCGGGCTGCATTCGCGGGATCGGCTTCGGAGAGGCCCTTGGCGATGTTCGCGACATAGACGCGGACACGGCCCACATCCTGCCAGCAGTGCGGATCGGGACCGTGGGCGTGGCTATGGCCCGGCGTCGGCGCCGCTTCGAGCGTCGGGACGCCGACTGTTGCGACGATGGCCCGTCCCTTGAAGGGAGCTGCCTTGGCCAGCCGGTCGATCCAGCCTTCGAAACCCAGGCCGTTGCTCACCAGAACGCGGGCTTCGGCGAGGGCGCGCGCATCGGCGGGACGGGGCTGGTAGGTGTGGGCATCGACATCGGCGCCGACGAGAGTGGATATTTCGGCGAGGTCTCCCGCCACTTCGGCCACGAGGTCGTTCAGGATCGAGAAGGTCGCGACGGCCTTGATCTTGGTTTGGGCGGAGGCCGGTGGTCCACCGGACAGGAGAGCGCCCAGGCAGAGAGCCAGGGAAAGAGCACGGATCAGCATTATGTTATGATATAACACTACGGCGGAAAGTCGAGCCACAGCGGCACGTGGCCGGTGGCCGCGAAGAACCGCTGCAGATCCTCGGTCGCGATCGCCGTGGTCATGGTGTTGACCAGCGGATGGGCGTTCACCGGCCCACCTTCGACCAGTCCGCGGTCCAGCGCCAGGCGCACGCTCCGCGAACCGTCGTTGATCAGGGCCAAAGGCGTCACCGAACCCGGTTCGACGCCAAGCTGGCGGCGCAGCCGGTCGGGGCTGCCGAAGGAGAGGCGGCCGGCGCCCAGCACTTCGCCCAGCCGCTTGAGGTCGACGGCACGGTCTTCGAGGGCCACGACCAGCCACATCTCCTCCTTTTTGTTGCGCAAGAAGAGGTTCTTGATGTGATGGCCGGGCAGGTTGCCGCGCAGTGCCTTTGCCTCCTCCACGGTGAAGACGGGGGGATGTTCGACGGTACGGTGGGCGATGCCCAGCGCTTCGAGGCGGTCGAATAACTGTTGCGGGGTGTGCATGGGCTCGTCTTACATGGCTCGAATGAAGGGAATCATTCTCTCGGGCGGCAGCGGCACGCGGCTCTACCCCATGACGCGGGCGGCCAACAAGCAGCTCCTGCCGGTCTACAACAAGCCGATGGTCTACTACCCGCTGACCACGCTGATGCTGGCGGGGTGCCGCGACATTCTGCTGATCGTCAACCCGGGCGACGTCGAGGCCTATCGCCGGCTGTTCGGCGACGGCCGTCAATGGGGCATCGATATCAGCTACGAGCCGCAGCCCAAGCCTGGCGGCATCGCCGAGGCGTTCCTGATCGGCCGCCAATTTATCGGCAGCTCGCGCGTCGGCCTGATCCTGGGCGACAATCTCTTCTACGGCGATTCACTGCCGGCGGTCGCGGAGCGTGGCGCCCAAGGAAAGGGGGCAGTGGTCTATGCCTATTGGGTGGCCGATCCTTCGGCCTATGGCGTCGTGGAGTTCGACGCTCAAGGCCGGCCCCTCAACATCGTCGAAAAGCCCAAGCAGCCCAAGTCGAACTGGGCGGTCACGGGCCTCTATTTCTATGATTCGGACGTCTGCGATGTCGCCGGCCAGATTCCGCGATCGGCGCGTGGCGAACTCGAGATCAGCGACATCAACGCACATTACCTGAAGGAAGGCCGGCTCACGGTCGAGAAGCTGGGCCGCGGCTATGCCTGGCTCGATACCGGGACGCCGTCGAGCCTGTTGCGCGCCGCCCAGTTCGTCGAGACGGTTGAAGATCGGCAAGGCCTGCAGATCGGTAGCCCCGAGGAAATCGCCTGGCGCAGGGGCTATATCGACGATGGTGCCTTCGAGAAGCTGATCCAGCCGATCCGCGAAAGCGAATACGGCAAATATCTGCAGCGGCTGCTGGCACGCGGCTGAGGTCGTGTCGGGCTCTTGCCAAGACGGTGGAAAAGCCCTATCAACGCCGCCTTCCGGCGACCTACCCAGCCGGATCGGAGCGCGGGCGTAGCTCAGGGGTAGAGCACGACCTTGCCAAGGTCGGGGTCGAGGGTTCGAATCCCTTCGCCCGCTCCATTGATCTAAGGGTACCAGGGGTCTTGATCGAAGCCCCCCGCTGGCGCATTGGGCGCGAATCATCCGAATTTTCCCACAATCGTGTTTCAAGCGTTCCCTGACGTGGCCGCAGTAGCTGTGCGCTGCAAAAGAATTTCTGGGTTTGCTCGATGGGCTGCGTATTGTCGGGCCGAGACCGCTTTTGCCGCCGTGCCCGAACCAATATCATTGCGCATTCGCGCCGCTCTGCCCGTTGGTTGTTGAAGTGATGATGCTTGCCGATCCCCCTCGGGGCTTTGCCAAAGTCTGGTCCGACTATCGGTGGAAAGTCGGCAATTCCCTCGACAGGCTGGGGTGCTGGCTTCTCGTCAATGCGCCCACGGTGGGGAAGCTCTACGCGGGCCTGTGGTCGCGTGGCCGGCCGCGGCTCGAACGGTATCCAGGGTGGACCTTCGCCGCCGAATATTTCATCGAGCGCCGCTGGACGGCGCTGCGCCGCGCGGCGCTGTGGGACTTCGCGCTGGAGCGAAAGCTCCGCGTGCCGCTGCGTGTGCCGTGGTACGCCGGCACGACTGTTGACGTCACCTTGGGCAACGACCAGAGCCTTTGCCTCTATGTCAGCGGATCTTTCGAGCCCAACGAGTTTGCCTTCATCGACCGCGTGCTTGCGCCGGGCATGACGGTCGTCGATGTCGGGGCGAATGACGGTCTCTACACCGTCTTCGCCGCTCGCCGCGTTGGCCCGTCGGGGCGTGTGCTGTCCGTCGAGCCGAGTTCGCGCGAGCGCACAAATCTCACGCGCAACATCGAGCGCAACAAACTGTCGAATGTCACGGTATGGCCGTCGGCGCTCGGTGCCGTTGCAGGCCAGGCAAACCTCAAGATCGCCCATGGATTGCATGCCGGTCACAATACCTTCGGCACTTTCGCCTATGACGACGTGCTGGCCGTCGATTCCGAACTGGTCGCCGTCGAAACCTTGGACGACGTCGTGCAGCGTCGCGCCCTGCCGCGTGTCGACTTCATCAAGGTCGATGTCGAAGGTGCCGAAGTGGGCGTTCTGCAGGGCGCCCGGCAGGTGTTGATGTCGTCGCGGCCGCTTCTTCTCCTCGAAGCCAACGAACCGGCGCTGCAGGCGCAGGGCACCAGCGTGCAAGAGCTTCTCTCTCTGCTCCGTTCCGAATTCGGCTACGACATTCTCGTCTTCTCGGCGCATACGGGTGGTGTCGAGATCATGAAAGAGGGAGCGGCCGTCTCGCCCAACATCGTGGCCGTCCCCCGTGAGCGGACGCCGGATGTTCTCGCCAAGGCCGCCTGATTGCGCCCGTCATCATGCCCGAAGTGAAACTGCCGCCGGTCGGCGTCGTCGTCACGAGCTACAATTGTGCGGCCTATATCGCCCAAGCCATCGAATCGGTGGCGCGGCAGACAGTCCACAATCTCGATATCGTCATCGTCGACGACGCGTCGCAAGACCGCACTGTCGACGCGATCCAGGAAACGTTGGCGAGGTTGAAGGACCGGCGGTTTCGTTTCGTGCCGCTGGCTTTGAATCTCGGGCAGACCGGAGCCGCTCGACGCGGTCTCGGCGAACTCGGCACGCCCTTCATCTGCTTTCTCGACGGCGACGATGTTTGGCACGAGACATTCGTCGAACGACATCTGGCCGCCCACCTCAACACCGACTTCCCTGTCGGGTTCACCTACTGCGATTCCCATGTCATCAATGGCGACGGCGAGCTGCTGGCCGGAACGGCCTGGTGGTTCGAGCGGCCGGTGGGCGATCCGCCCCATCGTCCGATCGAGCCGGGGGCTGCGCCGGCGATCGACGCAGCGAAGGGGGCGGCCAGCTTTCCGCTCAAGTCCAGCCTGACGCTCCATGCTGAATGGTCGCCGACCTGGTCTTGCAACAGCATGGCCTCCATGATGTTTCGGCGCGGCCTGATCGACCTGATTTACCCGGAAACCGACGAAGCCCTGCGGCTCTACCTCGATCACTATCTTTCGACATTCGGTGTGCTCATCGCCGGCGGCATCGCCATTCACGAGTCGCTTTATGCGTATCGGATGCATGGCAAGAACAATCACTCCACGGGATCGGTCGTCGGCGGCACCTTCGCGACGTCGCGTAACGACTGGAAGGCGATCAACCGCGATATCCTGCAGCTCATTCACAAGGAGATGCTGACCCGGCAGGACGAGCTCTGCACCGCCATAGGCACAGGGCATTTCAATCACTCACTCGCCCTGTTCGAGGCCGGCATCGCCGACATGAACCGCAGCGAGGACAAGGATACGATCGGCGAGGAAAACCAGGACGACAACCGTGGCGTGCTGGTCCGGCTGGGCAAGTTCTTCGGTAACGGCCGCTAGATGGCGATGGGCATGAGAACCAAGACGCTGGTCTTCGGCTCGATCTACTTCGCAATCCTGGCCGCCGTGACCCTGGTGGGCATCGAGGTTATCGCCACTTTCTTTAGCCCGTCCTGGCCGGCCTATGCGCTCCGGTCGATACCGCCGGTCAACAGCTTTCCGCCGGGCGCCGATCTGCCGGCGTGGATGGTGGCGCCGTTCAACTCGTGGGGCATGCGGGACCGCGAGCATGTCTTTGGCCCGGCGCCGGCCGGAACGGTGCGGACCGTCTTCGTCGGCGACAGCTTTGTGGAATTCCAGTCGCTGCGGCAAAGCCTGCCGGAGGCCGTGGAAGAGCGTCTTCTGAGGCAAAGCAAGAAGACCGTCGAAGCGGTCAATTTCGGGATCAGCGGGACGAATCCGAAAAGCTACTACTATCGCCTGCGCGACGTGGCGCTTCCGCTGTCGCCGGACGCCGTGTCGGTGTTCTTCTTCTCGGGCAACGATTTCCTGTTCGACAGCAACTTCCGGTGGGAATGGCTGCCGCCGCTGCTCGACGAATCGCCTGGCCGTTCGATTGTCGGCCGCGTGATGCCGCATACCAACTGGCTGCTGGTCAATCGGTTGCGCCTGTCCGAGGTGCTGAACAGCAACGAGCCGATTGAAGGTGAGTTCGCGACCCTGCAGCAGATCGTCAAGGAACCCAAGGAACAGGGGCTGACGAAGCTCGCGCAGCACATGAAGCGGCACTACTACCCGAATGTGCCGGAGCAGAAACTTAGAGAGATTCTGGCGCGGGGCGATGGGCGGCTGTTTGATCTGTTTGCAGCCAGATTGGACGATCAGGAATATCTCGCTGGCTGGTTGCCCAATCTCATTCTGCGTGCCGAACTTAAGCCGACATCGTTCAACAGCATCACGACAATTCAGCAAGCCGATGCCGCCCTCCACGAGAGCGTTATCGACGGGACTCTGTCGTGGCTGGTGGCCATGCATCGTCTGGCGCGCGAGCGCGGTGTCCCGTTTTCACTCTTCGTCATCCCAACGGGCGGAGTCGATCCGGCCTTCGTCGATTTCTGGTCACCCTGGCCGCATTACTACAGTTGGTATCTGCATTGCGACGCGATGCATGAGCGGCTCGTGCAGGCCCTTCGTGGCACTGATGTACCGTTTGTCGATCTGCGGCCGGCCTTCGCCGGCCGGGTCGATACTTATCGCAAGTCCGATGCGCATTGGACCGAGTATGGCCAGAGTCTGGCGGCGGATCGCATTGCCGAGCAGGTCGGGAATACCCTGAAGGCGAAACTCGACTGACGGCGCAGGTTGCGCGGTCTCGGCACGGTGTGCTTAACCACGAGCGTGAAAAGCTCGAACGATCCTACTTTGGAACAGGGCCTCGCCGTCGTCCGTACGGTGGCGGATCTGCGTCGCACCGTTGCCGCCTTCCGCAAGGCTGGCCGCACGGTTGGTCTGGTTCCGACGATGGGTGCCCTGCACGAAGGCCATATCAGCCTGGTGAAGGGCGCGCTCGAGCGCGGCGACATTCCCGTGACCAGCATCTTCGTCAATCCGACGCAGTTCGGCCCCAACGAGGATTTCGCAGCGTATCCCCGCGACGAGCAGGGTGATTTCGACAAGTTGCGCGACGCTGGCTGCCGCATCGTCTTCGCGCCGTCCAAGGACGAGATGTATCCTGGGCAACAGCTCACGACCGTCACGGTGACAGGTATTACGGACGGGCTTTGCGGTCCGTTGCGTCCCGGTCATTTCCAAGGTGTCGCGACCGTCGTTTCCAAGCTGCTGCTGATGGCGATGCCCGATCGGGCCTTCTTCGGTGAGAAGGACTACCAGCAGCTCCAGGTGATCAAGCGCATGGTGCGCGATCTTTCCATGCCGTTCGAGATCGTGGGCATGCCGACCGTGCGCGAAGCGGACGGCCTCGCGATGTCGTCGCGCAACCGTTACATGAATCCGACGGAACGCGCTGTCGCCACCGGCCTTTATCGCGAGCTCAATGCGGTCGCGAAGGCAGTTCGTGCGGGGGCGTCCTGTACGGCAGCCACGGCTGAGGCTTCCAAGGCATTGCTGGCCGGCGGCTTCGACAAGATCGAGTATCTGACGGTCGTCGATGCCGAAAGCCTGGAGCCACTGGAGAAGGTTTCAGGGCCGGCTCGTGTCATCGCCGCGGTGCGGCTCGGCCGCACCCGCCTGATCGACAACATCGCGGCTTAGACCGTTTTCAGCAGACTGACCGCATCCCACTCGCCGCTAACCGGACGCCGGTCGGGCATTTCATCGGGAAAGCCTAAGCGGCTTGTTCGAGTGTCGAAGCGACGTCGCGCGTCGTGACCCGCCGCAGGTCGCGCACTTTGCTCGTGTCGAACGGCCGGGCGCGATGCATGGTGCAGCGATTGTCCCAGATCACCAGATCGCCCTGCTTCCAGGCGTGCGAGTACGTGAACCTGGATTGGGTTGCGTGCTCGATCAGGTCCATCAGGAGCAGACGACCGTCGGCGACGGGCCGGCCGAGAATGTGCGAGGCGTGCGACGCGAGGTAGAGCGTCTTGCGATGCGAGCCGGGATGGGTGCGTACGACGCGCTGTGGCACCGGCGGCAGGGAGGCAAGTTCTTCCGCGCTGTACTTCACGACGCCGAGCTGTTCGCGCGAACGCCAGATCGAATGCTCCGCGACGAGACCTTCCAGCTCCTGCTTGGTCCGGTCGGGCAGCGCGTCATAGGCGGCGCGCATGTCCGCGAATTCCGTGTCGCCACCTTCGTCCGGAATGACATGGGCATAGAGCATGGAAAGGGCGCCCGGCACGCGGCGGAATGAGGCGTCGGTGTGCCAGAGCCGGTTGCCCAGCCCGTCGAGGCGGCGGCGCGAATCGGCTTCGAGCACCTTGCCGTTGCTGTCGAGGTTGGAAATGTCGGCGATCTCGTCCGCTAACAGGCGGTGTTTGATGTCGCGTTGCCGGAGCTTCGCGGCAGAGGCCTCGACGGGGCCGAAGTGGCGCGCGAAGGCGACCTGCCGTTCGTCGTCCAGTTTCTGGTCGTGAAAGATGACGACAGCGTAGCGGTTTATGGCAGCTTCGATAGCGTCGCGATCGGCCGGCCCCAGCGGGGCACCGAGATCGACGCCGGCAATCTCGGCAACGAACTCGGGATGCGTTGGCGTAACCGTGATGCTCACAACCGCCTCCTGCGGCTATAGTGCCAGCAACGATATTCTCTCCCAGGAAACGCCATGCCGCAAACGATGAAGCTCGCCCTGCTCGACGACTATCAGAGGGTCGCTCTGCGATTGGGCGACTGGGACCGCCTGCGCAAGCGCGGCATCGAGATCACCGTCTTCAACGAACCTTTCGCGTCGGTCGATGACGCGGCGCAAAAGCTGGCGCCCTTCGAAATTCTCGGCTTGCTGCGCGAGCGCACGGCGTTTCCGCGGGCGCTGATCGAGAAGCTGCCCAACCTTAAGTTCATGGTGTTGACCGGCGCCCGGGCGGCAAGCCTCGACGACAAGGCCGCGACCGAGCGCGGCATTCCGATTTCCACGACGCCGGGCGGCGGCTCGAATGCGCCCACGGCGGAGCTGGGCTGGGCGCTTCTGATGTCCTGCGCGCGCGACCTTGCCAAGGCCGAGCGGCTGATGCGCAGTGGTGGCTGGCATGACGGCATCCAGCAGATGAATGTGCTGGAGGGCAAGCGGCTCGGCATTCTGGGCCTCGGCAAGCTTGGCAGTCGCGTCGCGGGCTATGCCAAGGCCTTCGGCATGGAGGTCGTGGCCTGGAGCCAGAATCTCACGGCGGAGAAAGCCGGCGCCATCGGGGTCAAGTACGTCGGCAAAGACGAGCTGCTTTCGACCTCGGACTTCATTTCGATCCACCTTGCTTTGTCGGATCGCACGCGCGGGCTGATCGGCGCGGCCGAGCTGGCGAAGATGAAAAAGACGGCGATCCTGATCAACACGTCGCGCGGCCCGATCGTCGACGAGGCGGCGCTGATCGCGGCCCTCAGGAACGGCACGATCGCCCACGCCGGCCTCGACGTTTACGACAAGGAGCCGCTGCCGGCCGGGCACCCGCTGACCAAGCTGGAGAACGTCACCCTGGTGCCGCACCTGGGCTACGTGGTCGAGGACAGCTATCGCTACTTCTACAAGGGCACGATCGAGGACATCGAAGCCTGGTTGGACGGCAAGCCGATCAACGTCCTCAATCCGGATGCCCTCAAGAAGTAGGTGCGCGCAGGCGGGCTGCGATCAGCCATACGGCGCCGCCGAGAATTACGGCGGCGGAGAGCCATTCGCCCTTCGACAGGTTCGGGGGCGATAGCCAGCCGACCTGGGCGGCGGCGGCTTCCAGCACGATGGCGAAGAAGGGCATGGCGGTCAGCGCAATCAGATAGGTCTGAACGCCCGAGCGGTTGATGGTCCAGAAGCCGAGCCAGGTTCCAGGGGCGCGGAACACCACGCCGGCGATGATGGCATAGACCCAGAGTTCGACGCGCCCGAAGGCGTCGCCGCCACCGGCCCAGGGCGAGGCGATTACGCCCAGCAGACCGGCCAGCGACCAGACGAAGATCAACGCCAGCGATGCGGCGACCAGGATCTCGCCGGTGAAACGGCTGCGCGCGGCCGGGTCGGTCTCGCGATTGCGGGGGTGGTAGGCAATCATCCACGAGGCCGCGACGGCGACGGTCTCGGAAAGGACCAGCCAGGCGACGCCCCGCCAAGCCGTGTCCGAAGCCAGCGCCAGCACGAACGACACGATACCGGCGGCGAGCAGCAGCAGGCCCGGCCAGTCGCGCCTCGCGGGGGCTTGGCGGGTCAGGAGCCAGCCGGCGGCGGCGCCGATCAGCACGCTCATGGTCGATATCAGGGTGCTCTGCGTGACGGCGAGCCAGACGATGGCGGCCGACGTGGCGCCGTTGATGACGACGCGCATGAAGGCGTAGCTGATCGTCCACGGCGCCAGCAGGTCGCGCCAGCTTCCGGGCGTCCGGCGTCCGACCCAGAGCATGGCAAGGCCGGCGCTCAGGAGCTGCACCAGCGTATAGGCCCAGGCGTCGAGATGGGCGCCGCTGACGACATGGCGTGTGAACAGGAGATAGGTAGACCAGAGGAACGAGTTGCCCAGCGCGATGGCGAGGACATTGCCGCTCATCGGGCCGGTCATGATGGGCGCCTAGGTGCGGAAGCGCAGCAGCAGGTGGTTGACGCCGTTCAGCTTGACGTAGAGGTCTTCGAACTGTGTGTAGAAATCCTCCCACTGCGGCAGCCCGCCTTGGGCGCCGAGCGACGTGTAGATCTCGGCAACAGTACGACGGCCGTCGATCTGCGAGACGATGCGCGGCGCCAGCGACGGAAGCTGGGCCCGCCAGGGGAAGCCATCGAGGTTGGCGATCAAGGGGGCGCCCGGCTGCAGGCCGGCGGCGAGCTTCTGCGCATCCATTTCGCGCAGGACCGGGATCGCCGACGTGTCTTCGGGCCGTGCCACCGTGTCGAAGCCGGCGCGCGTAGCATAGAAAATATGGGTGCGCAGGTTGCCGGCCAGCCGTTCGGCGAAGGCGGCGCGTTCGATCAACGGCAGGGAACTGGTCTGCCGGGCGATCACCGGATCGCTCATGTAGGTGGCCGGCTCGTAGCGCACCGGCTCCAGGAAGGCGACAACGCGCAGGCCGGATGCGGCGGTCATCGCGCTGATCTCCGGCACCGTGAACGCCCGGTCGCAGCTGTGCAGCAGCAGGTCGTAGAGGCCCGCGTCGCCGCCGGTCACGTGATCGTTGAGGTAGGGATTGCGGCGGAACAGGTTGGTGGTGGGCAGGAAGCGGATGAGCCGCTTGGCCATCGCCAGCCGGTCTTCCAGCGCCATCGACAGCGGCGCCAGGGTTTGCAGCATCTGCTGCAAGGGATAGACGCCGCTGCGGCCGTATTCGCCATAGAGCATGACGCCGATGCCGCCCTCGGGGTGCAGGACGCTCGCCAGTGCCTGCATGCCGGCTGTCGGGTCGGGCAGGTGATGCAGCACACCGGTGCAATCGATGTAGTCGAACTGCCCGATCTTCATCGACGGCAGGTCGAGCAGGGAGCCGGTCAGGAACTGGATGTTGCGCAGGCCGCGGGCCTTGGCGCGGGCCTCGCAGACCTGCCGCGACGCCGTAGAAAGGTCAAGATAGACCACCTCGCCAGGACAGCGCCTGTCGACGAGTTGCTGGGCCAGCATGATGCAGGCATCGCCGGTGCCGCCGCCGGCCACGAGCGCCCGAAAGGGCCGGATGAAATTCAGCCGGCCCGAGAACAGGTAGTGGTTGATTTCGAGGATGTGGCTCGGTGTGCCCGTGACCAGCCTGATTGCCTCGTCGCGCGGGTCGCGCGCCGGATAGGGCAACGCTTCGTATTGGGCGCGGACTTCATCCAACGGCGACGGTACGGTCATTCGGGCCTTGTTTGACGACGGGCGGGGCGCTACCGGGAGGGCGGCGGCGCCAGCGAATCATTAGTGCAACAAATCAGGGGGCCATGAAAGGCTATTTCGGTATCGGTGTGGAAGGCATCAGCAAGGCTGTGAACGTGGGGACCTTGTTCCGGACCGCCCATGCCTTCGATGCAGCCTTCGTGTTCACGCTTCGCGCCCAGTACAACCGGCGGGAAGGCGGCCATAGCGATACCTCCGACACGCCACGCTCGGTGCCGACCTACCATTTCGGCGACCTCGAAAGCTTCCGCCTGCCTGTGGGCTGCCGGCTGATCGGCATCGAGATCACCGACGATGCGATCGAACTGCCGACCTTCCGGCACCCGCGCCAGGCCGCCTATATCCTGGGCGCCGAGCGGGAGGGGCTGTCGAAGGATGTGCAGTCTCTCTGCGACTACATCGTGAAGATTCCGATGCGTTTTTCGGTCAATCTCGGCGTCGCCGGGGCCTTGGTCATGTACGACCGGCTGGTGAGCCTTGGCCGCCACGCCCCGCGCCCGGTTGCCGAGGGGGCGCCCACGGAGGCGGTCGAGCTGCCGGTATTCGGCGAGCCGATGTACAAGCGCCGCCAGCGCCTGCGGCAAAAAGCCGAGGCAAAACAATAGATTGGCCCAAGCATTTTTCAGCCTGCCGAGCTTGGCTGGCTGAGAAATGCTCTCGCGTAGTTGCGCCGGAGGGGCGGCGCGACTATCTCACGCGCTCCATGGCCATTCTGCCCTCCGAACCGCTGCAAATCGTCGAGCCGCGCCCCGCGCACGGCCGCAACGACCTGCGCCGCAACCTGATCGGCCTGTCGCGCGACGATCTGAAGACGACGCTCGTCGAGGCGGGGCTCGAGCCGTTCCGCGCGCGTCAGGTCTGGCAGTGGATCTACTGGCATGGCGTCACCGATTTCGAGCGCATGACCAACATCGCCAAGAAGACGCGCGACCGGCTGGCCGAGCTCTTCGTCATCGCGCGCCCCGAGATCGTGACCGAGCAGCGTTCGGTCGACGGCACGCGCAAATGGCTGCTGCGATTCCCCGACGGCAACGAGGCCGAGACGGTCAACATTCCGGAGCAGGATCGCGGGTCGGTCTGCGTCTCCAGCCAGGTCGGCTGCACGCTCACCTGCACTTTCTGCCACACCGGCACCCAGCCGCTGGTGCGCAACCTGGCGCCGGACGAGATCGTCGGTCAGTTTATGGTGGCGCGCGACAGCTACGGCGAATGGCCGACGCCGACCGAGACGACGCGCATGCTCTCCAACATCGTCATGATGGGCATGGGCGAGCCGCTGTACAATTTCGACAATGTGGCGACCGCGCTGAAGATCGTCATGGACGAGCAGGGCATCGCGCTCAGTCGTCGTCGCATCACGCTCTCGACCTCAGGCGTCGTGCCGATGATTCCCAAGGTGGGCGACGTGCTCGACGTCAACCTCGCGGTATCGCTGCATGCCGTGAACGACGAGGTGCGCGACACGCTGGTGCCGATCAACAAGAAGTGGCCGATCGCCGAGCTGCTGGCCGCCTGCGCCGCCTATCCCGGCGCCCGGAACAGCCGGCGCATCACCTTCGAATACGCCATGCTGAAAGGCGTCAACGACAGCGACGCCGATGCCCGAGAGCTGGTGCGTATCCTGAAGCCGATCCACGCCAAGGTGAACCTGATCCCGTTCAACCCGTGGCCGGGCGCTCCTTACGAGTGCAGCTCCAACAATCGCATCCATCGCTTCGCCGAGATCGTGAACGACGGCGGCCTCAGCGCGCCGGTGCGCACGCCGCGTGGCCGCGACATCTTCGCTGCCTGCGGCCAGCTCAAGAGCGCGAGCCAGCGCGGCCGGCGCGAAAAGGTCGTTCTCTAATCGGGCCTCAGCCCTTCGTGTAAGCGTTGACGCACGCGAGGAAGGCCCGCTCGCTGGCGACCGGCTTCAGCCCTGCCGCATTACACCAGGCGTCGATGCTGCCGTTCGCATACTCCGCGTAATACGGCTCGTGGAAGTAGTAGGGGAAGAGGTCGAGCAGGCCGTCCCAGTCCGGCTTGTCGCCCTTCTGGATCGACTCGACGATCACGACCAGCCCGCCGTGCTTCACGACGCGCGCCATCTCTGCCAGGGCCTCGGCGCGAACCTTCTTCGGCAGCTCGTGCAGCAGGAACGAGGAGACCACGAGGTCGAGGCTGGCATCGTCGAAGGGCAACGCTTCGGCCGCGGCCTCGAGAAGCTTTACGCGCGCGGTGCGGCCGATGAGACGGCGGGCTTCCTCCAGGTAAGGCGCGCTGAGGTCGATGCCGGTAAGCCTCATGCCCGGCCAGGCGCCATGCAGGAAGGCGAGCAGCCGACCGGTGCCGCAGCCGATATCGAGACCCAGCACCTCGCGCTGGCGGCGTCCCTTCATCCATTCGGCGATCGGCCGCAGCATGCGTCGGCGCATGGCGTCGGCGGCGCCGGTGAACAGCACCTCGACCTGCGTGTCGTAGATCGTCGCGGACTCCTCAGTGAGCCAGCCGCCGCTCTGGAAGTGGAAATTCTGCCGGTAGTAGCGCGGCAGGTGCGCATTGGCTTCGTGGTGGTTCGGCTCGTCGTTGATGCGGCCGTGGCGGCGGGCGTCGACCTTGGGTAGGTCGCGGAAATAGAGCGCGCTGCGGCGCAACAGCTCGGCCGGATCGGGGCCGGGCAGGGTGGGGGCGGCAAACAGTCCGGCCGCGATATCCTGCCATTCCCGCTCGAACAGGCCACGCAGGTCGGCCGTCAGCTCGGCCCGGGTCGGGGTCGGCCCTATGGGAAAATCAGGCTTCGGCAGGGGCTTCAGCAGGCGGCGGCCGGCCGCATAGTGGCCGGCATACCAAGCGACCCGCGCGGTCTGGCGGGCGGCGTAGCTCAGGCGGTCGAGGGCGGAAACCATGTGCGACGGAACTGTTCTGCCCATTATAGCGACTTTGCGGCACCCTTGCCCCAACGGGGTCGGCCGCTATATTCGCGCGCCTTCACCGAACGGACACGAAAGCCGCCAGCATGAGCGTTTCTTATACCGGCCCCCACAGGAAGGGCGACATCAAGAAGGTCGTCCTGGCCTATTCCGGCGGCCTCGACACTTCGGTGATCCTGAAGTGGCTGCAGACCACCTATGCCTGCGAGGTGGTGACCTACACCGCCGACCTTGGCCAGGGCGAGGAGCTCGGGCCGGCACGTCAGAAGGCGGAACTGCTGGGTATCAAGCCGCAGAACATCTTCATCGACGATGTGCGCGAAGAGTTCGTGAAGGACTTCGTCTTTCCGATGTTCCGTGCCAACGCCCTCTACGAGGGCCAGTACCTGCTCGGCACCTCGATCGCCCGGCCGCTGATCGCCAAGCGCCAGATCGAGATCGCGCGCGAGGTCGGCGCCGATGCCGTCTGTCACGGCGCCACCGGCAAGGGCAACGACCAGGTCCGCTTCGAGCTCAGCTACTATGCGCTGAAGCCCGACATCAAGGTGATCGCGCCTTGGCGCGAGTGGGAACTCACCTCGCGCACCAAGCTGCTCGAGTTCGCCGAGACGCATCAGATTCCCATCGCCAAGGACAAGCGCGGCGAGGCGCCGTTCTCGGTCGACGCCAACCTCCTGCACTCCTCCAGCGAGGGCAAGATCCTGGAAGATCCCTGGGAGGAGGCCGACGAGATCGTCTATCAGCGCACCATCTCGCCCGAGGCCGCGCCCGACAAGGCGACCTACATCACCATCGACTTCGAGAAGGGCGATCCTGTCGCCATCGACGGCGTGAAGATGTCGCCCGCGACCCTGCTCACCAAGCTGAACGAGCTGGGCAAGGCCAACGGCATCGGCCGCCTCGACCTGGTCGAGAACCGCTTCGTCGGCATGAAGAGCCGCGGCATCTACGAGACGCCGGGCGGTACGATCCTCTACGCGGCGCATCGCGGCATCGAATCGATCACCCTCGACCGCGGTGCGGGGCACCTCAAGGACGAGCTGATGCCGAAGTATGCCGAGCTGGTCTATTTCGGCTTCTGGTACTCGCCGGAGCGCGAGATGCTCCAGGCCCTGATCGACAAGAGCCAGGAGAACGTCACCGGCACGGTGCGGCTCAAGCTCTACAAGGGCAACACCACGGTCGTCGGCCGCAAGTCGCCCAAGTCTCTCTACTCGATGCAGCACGTGACCTTCGAGGAAGACCAGGGCGCCTACGATCAGCGCGACGCCGAAGGGTTCATCAAGCTGAACGCACTGCGCCTCAGGCTGCGGGCCCTGGGCCAGGGCGGACCGAAGACCTGATCTTCGGGCTCCCCTAGGTCAATTCGTCCTTCGATGTCATCGCCTGGGTGACATCGATGGCAGCGTTCCGGCTGACTATCCGCCCTCTCCTCCGGGGGCCGAAAAACACCGAGCATGCCCGGTTTTTCGCCGTTCCGGACGAAATCTTGCTGTTTTTCGGTCGGACCGCGGCGGCGGCGGGTAATCCATTCTGTGAAATGAGGAGTGCGGCAACCCTGTGCGGCTTGCCAGCTTTGACACCGGGCGGTCCTTTTCTTGGGCTGGGCTCACGCCGGCTAAACCGCTAAGCAAGCCGTTGCACGACGTTGTTTCTTACGGAGTCTCTGATGCCTTTCGATGACGGCGACCGTCCGGGACGGGGGCGCGGCACGAGCGAGCGGGCGATAAACCTGCCGCCGGCCGTACTCTGGCTGATCGGCATCAACGTCGCCGTCCAGCTGTTGCGCCAACTGCTGGGTGAACAGGCCGACCAGGAGATCATCCTGCGGTTCGGGCTGGTCCCCGCCGCCTATACGTCGGACCCGAACCACGATCTCCTTTCGCTCATCGTGGCGCCCATCACCTATCAGTTCCTGCATGGCGGCTGGATGCATCTCGGCATCAATATGCTGACCTTGGCGGCCTTCGGCGCGCCGGTCGAGCGGCTGCTGGGCGTGAAGCGGTTTGTCCTGTTCTACTTGGTGTGCGGTGTGGTGTCGGGCTTCGTGCACATCCTGGTCTATCCGGGCTCGCCCGATCCCGTGGTCGGCGCTTCGGGATCGATCAGCGGTGTCTTCGGCGCCGTGCTCATGTTGATGCGCTACGTCGGCAGCCTGACCTCGCTGTTGCCGGTTGCCGCCATCTGGATTGGTCTCAACGTCTTCTTTGGCCTGTTCGGTGGTGCGCCCGGAGCTGGCGGCGAGTCGATTGCCTGGGTGGCGCATATCGCTGGTTTTGTCTTTGGCCTCCTGGCCATCCGCTTCTTTGCACCTCGCCTAACGAACGGACCGACTTAGCCGGTTAACAAACCGGGCTATAGTCGGGGCATGGCCGAACAGGCGATTCCCTTGCGCCGCACGCTCCTCGCCAACGCGGTGGTGCTGGCCCCATCCTGGGGCGCGCTCGTCATTCTCTACGGCGTGGGCGAGCTCAATGGTCGCGCCACGCTGATTGCCATGGCAGGCATCGCCCTCCTCACCGGGCTGCTGGTGCAGCGCTATCTCGGCACGCTGGCGCGCTTTGCCCGCTTCGTCGGCGAACTCTCCGACGAGCGCGAGCCGGTCATGCCGCGGCTCTCGTTCGCGCCGGCCACCGAGGAACTGGCAACGGCGGCGGCGACCCTGGCGGTCGGCTGGCGCCGCCAACGCGCTTCTATCGACAATCTGGCGGCTTCCGCCCAGGCGATCGTCGACGGCCTGCCCGATCCGCTGATTTCGGTCGATCGCCAGCGCCGAATCGTGCGCACCAATCTTGCGGCTGCTTCGCTGCTCGGCGCTGTTGGCCCCGAACGCGATCTATCGACGGTGTTGCGCCAGCCGCAACTTCTTGCGGCCGTCGATGCCTTGCTCGAAACGGGCGCCGACGGCAACTTCTCCAGGGCCGACCAGATCGCGGTGGAGCTGGCGCTGGCTGGACCGCCCGAACTCGACCTCATCGCCCATCTGCGCCGCTTACCGCGCGCCGCGGCTGACGGCTCGCTGGCGCTGATCGTGCTGCACGATACGACGGCGTTGCGCCGCGCCGAGCGCATGCGCGCCGATTTCGTGGCCAATGCCAGTCACGAGCTCAAGACGCCGATCGCGGGCCTCGCGGGCTTCATCGAAACCCTGCGCGGGCCGGCGCGCGACGATGCCGCGGCGCGCGAGCGCTTCCTCGGCATCATGGCCGAGCAGGCTGACCGGATGCGCCGGCTGGTCGACGATCTCCTGATGCTGTCGCGCATCGAGCAGCACGAGCACGCGCGGCCGGATGCCGCCGTCGATCTCGGCCGTGTGTTGCATTCGGTAATGGATCTGCTGCAGCTCAAGGCCTCCTCGCGCAACGTGAAGATCGAGCTCGACCTCGACCCAGCACTGCCGCCGGCCGTCGGCGATTTCGACGAGCTCACGATCGTGTTTCAGAACCTGATCGACAACGCCGTGAAGTATGCACGGCCGGCCACGGCCGTACGGATTGCGGTGCGTCCGGTTGGCCCGGATCGGGTGGCTGTCGCCGTGAGCGACGAGGGCGATGGCATTCCCGCTACCCATCTGCCGCGCCTCACCGAGCGCTTCTATCGGGTCGATACCGCGCGCTCGCGCCAGCTCGGCGGAACGGGTCTCGGTTTGGCCATCGTGAAGCATGTGGTCAACCGCCATCGCGGCCGGCTCGACATCCAGAGCAGTCCCGGCAAGGGCTCGACGTTTACGGTGACTTTGCCCGCCGTGCGATAGCTCTTCTCCACCGATCGTCTTTTCTTTGTAATCGAACCGTAGCGCCATCGCAGCCTGTGGCCGCTACCCACCGACTGGGCAACGCCTTGGGCAGGTTGGGGGTACGGTGCTGCGACTGGAAGGGATTACCAAGAGCTTTGGCGGCAAGCATGCCGTCGACGGCGTGTCTCTCACCGTGCCCGTTGGTCAGCTTGTCGGCGTGATCGGCCGGTCCGGCGCCGGCAAGTCGACCTTGCTGCGCATGATCAATCGCCTGGGCGAGCCGACGTCCGGCCGCATCCTGTTCGGCGACACTGATATCACAGCCCTGCGTGGTCGCCCGCTGCGGGCCTGGCGGGCGCGATGCGCCATGATCTTCCAGCAGTTCAACCTTGCGGGCCGGCTCGATGTGCTGACCAACGTGTTGATGGGTCGCGCCTTCCATATGCCACCCTCGCGCGCGCTTCTGAAGATGTGGACCGACGACGAGAAGGCGCAGGCGCTGTCGGCACTCGAGAGCCTCGACATGGCGCGGCTGGCCGGCCAGCGCGCCGAGACCCTGTCCGGTGGCCAGCAGCAGCGGGTCGCCATCGCCCGCGCGTTGGTCCAGGAACCCGACATCGTGCTGGCCGACGAGCCGATCGCCTCGCTTGATCCGCGCAACACGCAGGTGGTGATGGATGCGCTGCAGCACATCAACCGCCATCTCGGCATCACCGTGATCTGCAACCTCCACAGCCTCGATCTAGCGCGCAGCTACTGCGACCGGCTGGTCGGCATGTCCGGCGGCCGGGTGGTGTTCGACGGTGCTCCGGCCGCCCTCACCGATGCCACGGCCCGCGATCTCTATGGGCTCGAGGCGGGCGATGTGGTCGGCCATGCCGCTCCGCCCCCGATGTTGCCGGCTGGCATCCGGCCGGGCTTTGCCCTCGCGGGCTCCTGATCTCTCTCGCGTTGCTGCGTCTTTCCAAGGAGAACAATCATGCTTACCCGTCGTCTCGCGCTAGGCGCTGCCCTCGCCGCTGTTTCGTTTGCCGGTGCCGCCCATGCCCAAAGCTGGCGCAGCGCCTATCCCGAACTGGTGTTCGCCGTCATTCCGGCCGAGAACGCGTCGGGCGTCACCGAGCGCTATGGCCCGTTCATCGAGTATCTGTCGAAGGAACTCGGCACGAAGGTGACTCTTCGTATCGCCAACGACTATGCCGCGGTGATCGAAGGCCAGCGCAACGGCAGCATCCATCTCGCCGGCTACGGCCCCGCCTCCTACGCTCGCGCCATCGTCACCGGCGTGAAGGTCGAGCCCTTCGTCACGACCGTGAACAACGACGGCACGATGGGTTACCACTCGGTCTTCTATGTGCGCGCCGACAGCCCCTACAGGACGATCGAAGACCTCAAGGGCAAGAACCTGGGCCTGGTCGATCCCAACTCGACCTCAGGCAACAACGTGCCGCGTTTCACCCTGAACAAGCTCAAGATCAACCCGGACACGTTCTTCGCGCGCGTCACGTATACGGGCAGCCACGAAAATGCGATCATCGCGCTGCAGCAGAAGACGGTCGATGCCGCCGCCAACTGGTGGAATGCGGAGAACGACTCGAACCTGACGCGCATGGTATCCAAGGGCCTCGCGAAACTGGACGACTTCCGCATCATCTCGAAGTCGGACCTGATCCCCAACTCGCCCTTCGCCTACCTCGCCAGCCTGCCGCCCGATCTCAAGGCGGCCATCGTCAAGGCGTTCGACGAGGCGCCGACCAAGGCCAAGGCCGCCTTCGACAAGCTGTCCGACGGCAAGGACCGCGGCTTCGCCAAGGTTGACGCCAAGACCTATGAGCCGGTGGTCGAGCTGATCAAGTTCGTCGACCAGCTGCGCAAGCAGAAGAGCTGAACCAAGCGTTCGTCGTCCCGGGCGCATCGCTCGAGTGAGTACGCACGTCGTCCGGCTGCCCGAGGCGCAGCTCCAGCCCTTGCTGGCAGCCTACAATGCGTCGGTTCGCAGCCGTCGCCGGCACACGCTGCTGATCCTGGCGTGTGTCGTGGTGGCAATTCTGCTGGCCTCGGTCTCGGCCGAGGTTTCGCTCTCCAAGCTCGCGGCGAACATTCATCGCTTCCCGAGCTACATCGTACGGCTGTTCTTTCTCGAAAGTGGACAGCCGGTCTGGACCGACCTCGGCGAGTGGTTCTGGGGTCTGCCGCGCTGGCTGAGGCTGCTCGGCGAAACCCTGCTCATGGCCTATGTCGGCACCGTGCTGGGGGCGGGCGTGGCCCTTGTCCTGGCCTTTCTGGCTGCGGCCAACGTGGCGCCGTCGCGCTGGCTGCGCGTCGTCGTGCGCCGCTTCGGTGAAGTTTGCCGTACCGTGCCGACCCTGGTGCTGGCGCTGATCTTCGTCATTTCCTTCGGGCTCGGCCCGATGGCGGGTGTGCTGGCCGTCATCGTCCACACATTCGGCGTGCTCACCAAACTCTTTGCCGAGGTCATCGAGAATATCGACATGAAGCCGGTCGAGGGTGTGTCGTCGACCGGCTCGTCCTGGCATGTCGCCATGCGTTTCGGCGCGCTGCCGCAGGTCATGTCGAACTTCACCAGCTACACGCTGCTGCGGTTCGAGATCAACGTGCGCGAGGCGGCCGTCATGGGGTTCGTCGGCGCCGGCGGCATCGGCCAGGACCTCGTCGAGGCCATCCGCAAGTTCTACTACTCGGACGTCTCCGCCATTCTGGTGCTGATCCTGCTGACGGTGGCGGTGATCGACATGCTTACGTCCAAGGCCCGGCATCGCCTGATTGGTCTGGAAGGGAAGTCCTGATGTCGTCCCCGACGCCGCCCATGCGCCAGCGCTATCCCGAACATTTCCAGCGCTTCGACCGCAACCGTTTCACCATGGCAGCGATTGGCCTGGGCCTGTTCGCTCTGCTGATCTACGCCATGGGGCGTCTCGGCTTCTTCGATGGCACCCTGCTTTCCGGCCTGGGACGGCTGTTCGAGATCGTGAGCCTCATGCTGCCGCCCGACCCAGGTTCGTGGGCTCACGTCAAAACCTACTCGATCTCGCTATTGGAGACGGTGGCCATTGCCCTGCTCGGCACCTTGTCGGCGGCCGTGGTGGCCCTGCCGGTCGCCCTGCTGGCGGCGCGCAACGTGACGGCTCAACGTGTCGTGCGTTTCCTGTCGCGCCGCTCTCTCGATACGATCCGCAGCGTCGATATCCTTGTGTGGGCGCTGATCTGGATCAACGTCGTCGGCCTCGGACCCTTCGCCGGAGCGCTCGCCATCATGACCGCCGACATCGGCAGCTTCGGCAAGCTCTTCTCCGAGGCGATCGAGGCTGCGGACCGCAAGCCTGTCGAAGGCATCACCTCGACTGGCGGCAGCCATATCCTCGGCATTCGCTTCGGCATCTTGCCCGAAGTCTTTCCGGTGCTGATGAGCCAGATCCTCTACTACTTCGAGTCCAACACGCGGTCGGCTTCGATCATCGGCATCGTCGGAGCAGGCGGCATCGGCCTGCATCTCGCCGAAGCAATCCGAACCCTCGAGCTGCAACAGACCTCCTTCATCGTCCTGATGATCCTGGTGGCTGTGGCCGCTATCGACTTCCTTTCGAGCAAGCTGCGCTTTGCCATGATCGGCCGGCGTGGAGGAGGAGCCGTTTGACCGATCTGCCTTCCGATCCGGCCGAAACGCCCCGATACGCCCTCTATTACGCGCCGCGAGCCGACGAACCGCTGGCCCGCGCCGCAACTCAATGGCTGGGCCGCAATGCCGAAACGGGCCAGAGCCGCGCTCTCGTTCCGGTGGCCGGCATCGCCTACGAGCGGCTGGCCGCCATCGTTGCCGAACCCCGGCTCTACGGGTTTCACGGCACCCTGAAAGCCCCGATCGCGCTCGCTGACGGCGCCACGGAGCGCGACCTGCTCGACGCCGTTGGGCGTTTCGCCGTGGGCCAGCGGCCAATCACCGTGCCGACGATGGAGCTGGCCGAGCTATCGGGTTTCCTTGCCCTGGTTCCGGGCGCGCGCTGTACCGAGCTTCACGATCTTGCCGACCAATGCGTCGTCGAGTTCGACGAGCTCCGCCGGCCGGCCGACGAGGCCGAACTGGCGCGCCGGCGCAGCTCGGGCCTGTCGCAGCGCCAGGACGATCTACTGGTGCGCTGGGGTTATCCCTATGTGCTGGAGCATTGGCGCTTCCACCTCACCTTGAGCGGCCGTCTGCCCGACGAGCGAGAACGCCAGATGGTTCTCGCGGAGCTGCGCCGCCGCTTTGGTGGTGAAATCGACCGGCCGCTGGCGGTGCGCGACCTTTGTGTCTTCCGCCAGTCTGGCCAGGGCCGGCCCTTCTCGGTGCTGGCGCGCTTCAGGCTCGGCGGAGGACGTCGCCTGAGTACGCAAGTGTGGCAAGCAGCGTGACGAAGCGGGTTGCCGCTTCGTCCAGAGGGCCATCGTTGACGATCGTCGTCAGTCGCGGATCGTCGATCCTGTAGGCGTCGGCGCGGTCGAGCCGGGCCGCCGCCTGAGTTGCGGTCTCGCGACCCCGGATGGCCAGACGCTGCTCAAGACGCCTCTGCGAGGCGGTGATCAGTACCGGGCGGGCCAGCGAATCAAGGCCGCCGGTCTTCTGAAAGTGATCGCGCGAGCCGCTCACCACCACGGCCATGCCGGCGCGCCGCCAGTCGTGGATCTCGCGGCCGACACCATAGTCGTTGCCATGCGCATGCCAGTGATAGGCGAAGAGGCCGTGGGCGAGGCGTGTCGCGAACTCGGCACGGCTCAACGAGACATGGTTCTCGCCGCCCATGTCCGACGGCCGCGTGATGTAGCGATGGGCGAAGACGACCGGCGCGTCCGCCGGCAGCAGCGCGCGGGCGCGCCCCAGCACGGAGTCCTTGCCGGCGCCCGAGGGGCCCATGACGTAGACGAGGGTGCCATCCATGTCGGGCACCCTCAGACGACGCGGTCGCCTTCGCGCCAGACGGCACGGACCACGGCAGCACCGTCGACGGCGCGGACACGCACAAGGTCGGCGCGGCGGTCGGCGGCTATCTCGCCGCGGTCGCCGAGACCGACGGCCTTGGCGGGATTGAGCGATGCCAACCGCACCGCCTGCGGCAGCGAGATGCCGACGCCGGCGGCAGGCAGCTTGAAGACGCTTTCCATCAGGCTCGCCGGCACATAGTCGGAGGACAGGATCTCGGCATGGCCGGCGCGCACCAGGTCGATGGCGGCGATGTTGCCGGAGTGCGAACCGCCCAGCACGAGGTTGGGTGCGCCGACCAGTACGGCGAGGCCCGCATCGCGCGACGCCTGGGCCGCCTCTCGCGTGGTCGGGAACTCCGCAATGGTCATGCCGTTCGCGACGGCTTCCTTGACGTGGGCTTCGGTGGCGTCGTCGTGACTGGCGATCGGCAGGGCACGTGCGTGGGCGCGGCTCACGATCTCGCCGCGGTGCCGGGCGGCATTGCGGTGATGCAGCTCGGTGACGCGGATCGCGAATTCCTCGAACTGGTCGTCGGTCATCGCGTGCTTGCCCTTGTAATACTGCTTCAGCTTCTCGGGATCGAGGAACTGACGCTGCCCGGGCGTGTGATCGTTGATCGAGACGAGGCCGACCAGAGGCAGGTCGATCCACTTGTCGACGGCCTCGACGGCGTCGTCGGCGGAGATCTCGCAGCGCAGGTGGATGCGATGCTCGGCGCGAGTCATCTGCCGGTCGGCCGCGACGCAGACCGCCTCGATCATGCGTTCGCGATTCTGCACCCGGTCCGAGTTACCGTGCACGTCGCCCAGCGCCAGCGAATCATAGACGGTGGTGATGCCAGCGGCGCTGATCTGTGTGTCGTGCGCCATGACGGCCGAGACACTCGGCCACTTCACGCCAGGCCGCGGCGCGAAGTGCTTTTCCATGTTGTCGGTGTGCAGCTCGACCAGGCCGGGCAGGAGATAGTCGCCCTCCAGGTCGATGGCACTGGCGATATGGCTGCGGCCTGCCGCGACTTCGGTGATGCGCCCGTCGTGCAGCACGACAGTGCCGTCGAACTCGGCGTCGGCGGTGACGACACGGGCGTTGGTCAGGACGGTTTCGCTACGCATGGCGGTGCTCCAGCCGGGGACGCAGGGGGAAGGACTTCGTGGATGCGGGTAGCCACGGCATCGCGCACGCCGGTGTCGTGAAAGATGCCGACGACGGCCGCGCCGGCATCGCGGCGCTGGCAGATCAGCTCGACCACCCCGTCGCGATTGGCGGCATCGAGCGAAGCCGTAGGCTCGTCGAGCAGCAGGATCGGATAGTCGACGATCAGCGACCGCGCGATGTTGATGCGCTGCTGCTCACCACCCGAGAAGGTGGCAGGCGGCAGCGCCCACAGGCGGGCGGGAATGCCCAGCATGCCTAAAAGGAACTCGGCGCGGTGACGCGCCTCGGTCGCGTCGACGCCCCGACGCAACAGCGGTTCGGCCACGACGTCGACGGCGGCAACGCGCGGGATCACGCGCAGGAACTGGCTGACGAAGCCCATGGTGCGGTGGCGCACGTCGAGTACCGTGCGCGGTTCGGCGCCTACCAGTTCGGTCCAGGCATCGTCCTGTCGAACGCGGATGGAGCCGGCATCAGCGCGATAGTTGCCGTAGAGCGAGCGCAACAGGGTGCTCTTGCCAGCTCCGGAGGGGCCGACGAGAGCCAGGCATTCGCCCGGCGACACGGCAAGCGATACGTCGTGCAGCACGGGAAGGGCGAGGTCGCCGTGCGCGTGGACGACGAAGGACTTGGCGAGACCGGAGACGCGCAGAGCGGGTGGCATGGTTGGGTCTTCGCAACTCTTTTCGGGGTGGCTCATACGGGCAGGATCGAGGCGACGAGCATCTGCGTGTAGGCGTGCTGCGGATCGTCGAGGACCTGATCGGTCAGGCCCTCCTCGATGACGGCACCGCC
This sequence comes from Reyranella massiliensis 521, assembly GCF_000312425.1. Taxonomy (GTDB): domain Bacteria; phylum Pseudomonadota; class Alphaproteobacteria; order Reyranellales; family Reyranellaceae; genus Reyranella; species Reyranella massiliensis. Next base: position 5,269,518 of record NZ_HE997181.1, read on the forward strand.
CTGCATCACCATCAGCCGATGGGTCAGCAGCCGGGCCACGCCGAGATCATGGGTCACCAGTACGGCGGACAGATGCAGCCGTTCGACGAGGCCGCGCAGAAGATCGAGGATGCGCGCCTGTACGGAGACGTCGAGGCCGCCCGTCGGCTCGTCCATGAACACGAGCCGTGGCCCGCTCACGAGGTTGCGGGCGATCTGCAGACGCTGGCGCATGCCGCCGGAGAAAGTGGTCGGCCGGTCGTCGAGCCGGTCGGCGTCGATTTCGACGCGCCCCAGCCAATCAGCGGCGGTGCCGCGGATTTCGCCATAGTGGCGCGCGCCCACGGCCATCAGCCGCTCGCCGATATTGGCACCGGCGCTCACGCCCATGCGCAATCCCTCGCGCGCATCCTGGTTCACGAAGCCCCATTCCGTGCGCGTGAGCAGGCGGCGGCGCGCTTCGGAGAGGCGATGGACATCGACGGTGCCGGCCGATGCTGTCTCGTAGGTGACCGAGCCTTCGTCGGGCGAGAGGCGGCCAGCCAGGCAGTTCAGCAGGGTCGTCTTGCCCGACCCCGATTCGCCCACGATGCCCAGAACCTCGCCTGGCCACAGGTCGAAGCTCACATCGTGACAGGCGATGCGGCCGCCGAAGCGCTTGGTGATGTTGCGGGCCGAGAGGAGGGGAGGCGAAAGCGCCGGCGTGTTCATCGCCGTCCCTCGCAATAGTCGGTGTCGGAACAGACGAACAGACGCTTGCCGGCATCGTCGACGATCATCTCGTCGAGAAAGCTCTCGGTGGAGCCGCAGAAGGCGCAGCACTCACTCCAGCGCTCGATCTCGAAGGGATGATCGTCGAAGTCGAGGCTCTTCACCGGCGTGTAGGGCGGCACGGCGTAGATGCGCTTCTCGCGGCCGGCGCCGTAGAGCTGAAGGGCGGGGCTGCGGTCGAGCTTGGGATTGTCGAACTTCGGGATGGGTGAAGGGCTCATGATGTAGCGCCCGTTCACCATCACCGGATAACTGTAGGACTTCGCGATCCGGCCGTGCCGGGCGATGCTTTCGTAAAGGCTCACCTGCATGACGCCGTATTCGGACAGGGCGTGTAGCGTCCGCGTCTCGGTCTCGCGCGGCTCCAGCATGCGCAACGGCTCGGGGATCGGCACCTGGAAGACCAGGATCTGGCCGTCCTTGAGCGGCGTCTCCGGCACGCGATGGCGCGTCTGGATGATGGTGGCTTCTTCCGTGCGAGTCGTCGTAGCGACGTCAGCCACATGCGCGAAGAAACGCCGGATCGACACGGCATTGGTCGTGTCGTCGGCGCCCTGGTCGATCACCTTCAGCGTGTCGTCGCGACCGATGATGGCGGCCGTCACCTGGATCCCGCCGGTGCCCCAACCGTAAGGGAGGGGCATCTCGCGCCCGCCGAACGGCACCTGATAGCCCGGCACGGCCACCGCCTTCAGGATGGCGCGGCGGATCATCCGCTTGGTCTGCTCGTCGAGATAGGCGTAGTTGTACGCGCCCTCGGTCATGTTGATGTCGGGCATGGCCTACTCCGCCGCCTGGCTGAGAGCCGCGCGATCCTCGGCCGCGCGCTGCTTGCGCGCTTCGACCTCGGCGCGCAGAGCCCGCACCACTACGAGTTCCGACTGGAAGTCGACATAGTGCGGAAGCTTGAGGTGCTGCACGAAGCCCGAAGCCTCGACATTGTCGGAGTGGGCCAGAACAAATTCTTCGTCCTGGGCCGGCGAGTCAGCGCTTTCCGCAAGTTCGCGAGCCCTCAGCGCGCGGTCGACCAGGGCCATGGCGATCGCCTTGCGCTCGGCGTGACCGAAGGCGAGGCCATAGCCGCGGGTGAACTGCGGCGGCACGTCGTGCGAGCCGGCGAACTGGTTGACCATGTCGCACTCGGTGACGTCGATCTCGGCAATCTCGATGGCGAAGCCCAGCTCCTCGGGCACGAAAGAGACCGGCACATGGCCGTAGCGGATCTCGCCGACGAACGGATGATTGTTGCCGTAGCCGCGCTGGGTGGAATAGCCGAGCGACAGCAGGAAGCCTTCGTCGCCGCGCGCCAGGTTCTGCAGGCGCAGCGGCCGGTCCGCCGGCAGGCTGAGAGGCTGGCGCGTGAGATCATCGGGCCGTTTGCCCGAGGCTTCCGGGGGCGGTTCGAGCAGGCCTTCGCGGGCCAGGATGTCGCCAACATGCGGTAGCGCGTGCGCGGTATCGGCAGGCGCGGTCGGTGCCGCTGGACGGTCTGCGGCAACAGCCAGCGAGAAGTCGAGGAGGCGGTGCGTGTAGTCGTAAGTCGGCCCCAGCACCTGGCCACCGGGCACATCCTTGAAGGCGGCCGAGATACGCCGCTCCGCCACCATGCGCGCCGTGTCGAGCGGCTCGGAATCACCAAAGCGCGGCAAGGTCGTGCGGTAGGCGCGCAGCAGGAAGATCGCTTCAATCAGATCGCCGCGCGCTTGCTTGATGGCCAGCGCCGCCAGGCGCCGGTCGTAGCACGAGCCCTCGGTCATCACGCGGTCGACGGCGAGACCAAGTTGCTGGTCGATCTGCTCCAGGGAAAGCTCGGCGAGGTCGCGGTCGCCGCGGCGCCGGTCGGCAATCAGGTCGAGCGAATGGGCGATGGCGGTCTCGCCACCCTTCACCGCGACGTACATGGCGAGACCTCCACGGAGATGCTGCGCGGCAGCGCGAGAAGCTGGGACCCTGAGGTGAAGACCAGGTCGACGCCGCAGGGGAAGAGCGCGTGATTGGTGGCGCATTGCCGCCAGAACCAGTCATCCAGTCCGGCAATGACGAGTTCGGTCTCGCCATCGATGCCCGGACCGCGCGCCGTGCGGCGCGGGCCGGCACCGAGAGCCGGCACCTCGATCAACAAGGTGGCCGAACGATCCGGATAGGTGTCGGTGCCGATCGCGAAGCCCTCGAAGGGATCGGCATCGTCGCAAGGTAGAACGGCCAGGGTCGCGGCTGCACGATCTTCGACAATCGGCGCGCCGGTATGGAAGCGCAGGTAGTCGCGGACCTCTGCCGTGTCGAACGCAGGCATCAGCCAGAGCGGCGTATCGCGATCGGCCAGGGTCAGCAGATAGGCCACGACGGCGGGCGAGATCATGCCGGGACCTTGCGGCGCATCAGCCAGGGTCACGATGCGGCCGGGATGGCTGAAAGCGTCGAGCACGCCGCGAAAGAATTGCTGGGCGTCGTGCGAAGGATCGGCGAGGCCCGGCGAAAGGGAGCTCAGCGTGCCGCTCATGTGCCGGCCTCGCGCGCGACGGTAAAGAATTCGACCTTGGTCGCCGCGGCGCGTGCCGCGATCAGGCGATGCCGTGCTTGGACTTCGTCGGTGAGCGGCGACACGATCCCGGTCTCGAGCCTGTCGCGCCACGCTTCGCGCTGGCCCAACGCATCGATGGCGGCCACGATCTCGGCCTGACGGACATGGCGGCCGCCCACATAGCCGAAGCCGACTTCACCTGTTTCCAACCGGACGGCGGCGCGCGTCACCGTCATCTCGCCGGCGCAGAAAGGGGCGCCATTGCCCGAGATACGGCCGTGCAGCATGACGAGCCCGGTCTCGGGTCGTCGAAGGATGGTGTAGGCAGGGACAGGGCCCAGCGCCTGCCATAGCGTGTCGAGACGGGCCTCGGGGGCTTTTGCCAAAATGGAAAGCCACCGGCGGCGGCGATCGACGGCCTCGGTGTCGGATTCTCTGCAAGACATGGTGTGCTCTTGAAACGAGCTGCACCATCGGCAGGGTACGTTACCGTTCCGAGGGAATGGGATTAAGATCCTGTGACGGGTGCTGGTTTGTCCCCAACGGCCGGCCCGCTAGCAGCAGAAGCGCGACGCTAACGATGGCAAGCGTTTCGGCCAGTCGTCTTTCTGTCACAAAGCGTGGCGTCGCCGACAGAATGGAATATCGTTATTTATCAGTGTGTTGTCGGGTGTCTGCAGCATTCACCCCCAGTTCGTGGCCGGCGGTGTCATTGAAGTGTCATATAAGAGTCATATGACAGTGACGTGCGGCTCCTAGGGGAAAGGCGCTTCGGAATTCATCGAAGGAGAACCCTGTGCACTTCGCCAAAATTGCCCTGACGACCGCGGCGCTCGCGTTCTCGTCGGTTGCCGCGTACGCCGCCGACATTTCCGGTGCCGGCGCGACCTTCCCGTACCCGATCTATGCCAAGTGGGCCGATACCTACAAGAAGGAGACCGGCGTCGGTCTCAACTACCAGTCGATCGGCTCGGGCGGCGGCATCAAGCAGATCAAGGCCAAGACCGTGACCTTCGGCGCCACCGACGCGCCGCTGCCGGGCAAGGACCTCGATGCGTCGGGCCTCGCCCAGTTCCCGATGGTGATGGGCGCCATCGTGCCGGTCGTGAACCTCGACGGCATCAAGCCGGGCGAACTCACCCTCGACGGTGCGACGCTCGCCAAGATCTACATGGGCCAGATCAAGAGCTGGGACGATGCTGCCATCGCCAAGCTCAACCCGAACACCAAGCTGCCCAAGCAGGCGATCGTGCCGGTGCGCCGCTCGGACGGCTCGGGCACGACCTTCAACTTTGCCTACTACCTCGCCGACATCAGCCCGGAGTGGAAGTCGAAAGTCGGCGTCGCCACCGCGCTCGAATGGCCGGTCGGCATCGGCGCCAAGGGTAACGAAGGCGTCGCCAACAACGTGGCCAACACGAAGGGCTCGATCGGCTACGTCGAGTATGCCTATGCCAAGCAAAACAAGCTCACCCACACCAATATGGTGAACAAGGCGGGCAAGACGGTTGCGCCGACGTCGGCCACCTTCCAGGCGGCCGCTGCCAACGCCGATTGGAAGTCGCAGCCCGGCTATGGCGTGATCCTGGCCAACCAGCCCGGCGATCAGTCCTGGCCGATGACCGCGGCGACTTGGATCCTGATCTACAAGAAGCCGGTTGACGCGGCGACCACGGGCGAGGCGCTGAAGTTCTTTGCTTGGGCCTACGCCAAGGGCGACAAGTCGGCCGAAGAGCTCGACTACGTGCCGATGCCGGCCAACGTCGTCGCCGATATTCAGAAGATGTGGTCTGCAGAGATCAAGGACGCTGGCGGCAAGCCGTTGTTCTCGCCGACCAACTGAGGCTCGCGGGGGGCGGGTGGTTCCCATCCGCCCTCCATTCGTCCTCTCCATCCGAGCGTGCCCGGACGGAGCGGCAGGGGGAGGGGCATGGATTCGAAGGGGCGTGACGTGAGCGAAGTGGCTCTGGCAGACACGAGCATGACGACCCGAGCGTCGTCGTCGCGTGCCGCCGTCTTGCGACGGTTGAGACTGAACGACCGGATTTTCCATGGCCTGACGCGTGGCGCGGCCCTCACAGTGTTGGCGCTGCTGAGCGGGGTCATCATCGCCCTGATCATCGGTGCCGCGCCTGCGCTCGGCACTTTCGGCTTCTCCTTCTTCACCAGCCAATCCTGGAACCCCGTCACAGAGAAATTCGGGGCACTGGCGCCGATCTACGGCACCCTGGTCACGTCCTTCATCGCCATGCTGATCGCCGTGCCGGTCGGTCTGATGGTGGCCTTCTTCCTGACCGAGCTTTGCCCGATGGTCCTGCGCCGCCCGATCGGCATCGCCATCGAGCTGCTGGCCGGCATTCCCAGCATCATCTACGGCATCTGGGGTCTGTTCGTCTTCGCGCCCTTTCTACAGAAGTACGTCCAGCCCTTCCTGATCGACACCTTCGGCAGCGTTCCCGTCCTCGGTACGCTGTTCGAAGGGCCTCCTTACGGTATCGGCGTGCTGACGGCGGGCCTCATTCTCGCGATCATGGTGCTGCCCTTCGTGACCTCGATCTCGCGTGACGTCTTCTCCGCCGTACCGCCTGTGCTCAAGGAAGCGGCCTATGGTGTCGGCTGCACGACCTGGGAAGTGTTCCGCAACGTCATCCTTCCCTACACGAGGGTCGGCGTGATCGGCGGCTTCATGCTGGGCCTGGGTCGCGCGCTCGGCGAAACCATGGCCGTGACCTTCGTGATCGGCAACGCCCACAAGGTCTCCGCCTCGATCCTGGCGCCGGGCACGACGATCTCGGCCTCGATCGCCAACGAATTCACCGAAGCGGTCGGCGATCTCTACACCTCGTCGCTGATTGCCCTCGGCCTGATCCTGTTCTTCATCACCTTCATCGTGCTCGCCATTGCCCGCTACCTGCTGGCGCGCCTGAACAGGGTGGGGTAACGCCATGTCCGCTACTGCGAATTCGCTCTACGCCGGCCGTCGCCGCCGCAACGCCATCGCCAAAGGCCTGGCGGTGGCTGCGACGATCTTCGGCCTCGGCTGGCTCGTTCTGATCCTGGGCGTGCTGCTGGTGCACGGCCTGTCGGGCCTGTCGCTTTCCGTCTTCACCGAGAACACGCCGCCGCCCGGCGCTGCCGGCGGCCTGGCGAACGCCATTGTCGGCAGTGTGATCATGACGGTGCTGGCGGTCATCATCGGCACGCCGATCGGCATTCTGGCCGGCACCTACCTTGCCGAATATGGGCGCCACGACAAGCTCTCGAACGTCGTGCGCTTCATCAACGACATCCTGCTCAGCGCCCCTTCCATCGTGATCGGCCTGTTCATCTACGAGGTGATGGTGGCGCCGATGGGCCACTTCTCCGGCTATGCCGGCGCCGTGGCCCTGGCCGTCATCGTGATCCCCGTCGTGGTGCGCACCACCGAGGACATGCTGAGCCTGGTGCCCGACACGCTGCGCGAGGCGGCCGCCTCGATCGGGCTGCCGCGCTCGCTCATGATCATGCGGATCGCCTACCGCGCTGCTCAAGCCGGCATTGTGACGGGTATCCTGCTGGCAATCGCCCGCATCAGCGGCGAGACGGCGCCGCTCCTGTTCACCGCTCTGAACAACCAGTTCTGGAGCATGAACATGAACGCGCCGATGCCCAGCCTGCCGGTGGTCATCTTCCAGTTTGCCCTGTCACCCTATGAAGAATGGCAGAAGCTCGCCTGGACTGGCGCTCTCCTGATCACCGCCACCGTTCTCGCCCTCTCCATCTTTGCCCGATCCCTCACCTCCACGAGGAAACAGTAATGAGCATTGCTTCTTCCGGCGGGCCGAGCCTTGCCGCTCCCGTCGCCAGCCATGCAAGCCTCGACACGTCGAAGCTCACGCCCAAGATCTCGATCAACAACCTCGAGTTCTTCTACGGCGACAGCCGCGCCCTGAAGGGCATCACGCTGTCGCTCTATGCCAATAAGACGACCGCTTTCATTGGTCCGTCGGGCTGCGGCAAGTCGACCCTGCTGCGTGTGCTCAACCGCATGTACGACCTCTATCCGGGCCAGCGCGCCGCCGGCGAAGTGCAGTTCGACGGCGACAACCTGTTGCGCGCCGACCAGGACATCAACTTGCTGCGCGCCCGTATCGGCATGGTGTTCCAGAAGCCGACGCCCTTTCCCATGTCGATCTACGAGAACATCGCTTTCGGTATCCGGCTCTATGAAAGCCTGCCGCGCTCGGAGCTCGACGGCCGTGTCGAGCAGGCGCTGCGCCGTGCCGCGCTGTGGGACGAAGTAAAGGACAAGCTCGGAGCCAACGGTCAGAGCCTGTCGGGTGGTCAGCAGCAGCGCCTGTGCATCGCGCGCACCGTTGCGGTGAAGCCCGAGGTCATCCTGTTCGACGAGCCCTGTTCGGCGCTCGATCCGATCTCGACGGCCAAGATCGAGGAGCTGATCGACGAGCTGAAGCAGGACTACACGATCGTCATCGTCACCCACAACATGCAGCAGGCGGCGCGCGTCTCGGACTTCACCGCCTTCATGTATCTCGGCGAGCTGATCGAATTCGGCGCCACGGCGACGCTATTCACGACACCGAAGGACAAGCGCACCCAAGCCTATATCACCGGGCGTTTCGGCTGAGTTGGGCCGGCGGATCGGACAAGACCAGAAGAGGGGATAGAACATGCCCGCACATACTCTGAAGCGCTTCGACGAAGAGCTGGAGCGGTTGAGCGCCACCATCAGCGAGATGGGTGGTCTTGCCGAAAATCAGCTTGCTCAATCTCTCGTGGCGCTACGCGACCGCGATACCGAGATTGCCGAAAGGGTGATCGCCGAGGACGCCCGCGTCGACGCCCTCGACGTGGCGGTGCAGGAGCAGACGGTCCAGCTTCTCGCGCTGCGTCAACCCATGGCGGTCGACCTGCGCGTCATCCTGTCCTCGATCAAGATCGCGGCAGCGCTGGAGCGTATCGCCGACTATGCCAAGAACACCGCCAAGCGCAGCATCGTGCTGAGCCAGGGCGTTGCGCCGCCTTCGGCCGTGACCGGCATCGAGCGACTGGGTCGCCTTGTCCGCACGGCGCTGAAGGATGTGCTCGACGCCTTTGCGCATGGCGATGTCGCCAAGGCCTACGATGTCTGGCAGCGCGACGAGGAGATCGACCAGGTCTACACCGGCCTGTTTCGCCACCTGCTGACCTACATGATGGAAGATCCGCGTACGATCACCGCCTGCACGCATCTTCTGTTCATGGCCAAGAACATCGAACGCGCCGGCGATCACGTGACCAATATTGCCGAGCTGGTGAGCTTCCGTGCCACCGGCCACGGCTTCGACGAGGCGCGGCCGAAGGGCAGTGCCTCCCTTTACACGACGAGTAACGCATCGTGAGCATGACCGCCGTGACTCCTGCCCGCCGCGACGCTCAGGCCGCCACGATGAGGCCGCGCGTGCTGATCGTCGAAGATGAGACCGCGCTGGTCGAGTTGCTGCGGTACAATCTCGAACAGTCGGGCTTCAAGGTCGATGTTGCTTTCGATGGCGAGGAAGCGCTCCGGGCGGTCCAGGAAGACGTGCCCGACCTCATCCTGCTCGACTGGATGTTGCCGTTGATGTCGGGCATCGAAGTCTGCCGTCAGCTGCGCCGCCAGACCGCGACCGCCAACGTGCCGATCATCATGCTGACGGCGCGCGGCGAAGAGGGCGATCGCGTGCGCGGCCTCGATGCCGGCGCCGACGACTATGTGCCCAAGCCCTTCTCGCCGACCGAACTGGTGGCGCGCATTCGTGCCGTGTTGCGGCGCATCCGGCCCGCGTTGGCGGATGAGGCCTTGTCCTATGCCGATATCGTCATGGATCTCGTGGCGCATCGCGTGACACGGGGGGGCAAGCCGATCCATCTCGGGCCGACGGAGTTCCGCCTGTTGCGCCACTTCATGGAGCATCCCGGTCGCGTCTTCTCGCGCGAGCAGCTTCTCGACGCGGTTTGGGGCAAGGACGTCTATGTCGAGGCCCGCACGGTCGACGTGCATATTCGCCGGTTACGCATTGCCTTGAACGGCGAGAGCCAGGTCGACGTGATCCGTACCGTTCGCGCCGCCGGCTACGCGTTGGACGCCACGCCGGGCTGACCCGCCGGGTGACCCTTCGAGCAAGGGTTTTCCACATGGGCGGTAACGGTTTTGTAGCGTCCACGCCTTACACGAGGCTCGCCCGTTCCAAGTCCGGCGCCCCACGCCTCCGCTTCGGAATGGGTCGGTTCCCCCGGCTCGGACGACACCCGAGGCCGAACGACTAGCCCCTCCTTCTTCAGGAAGGAGGGGTTTCTTTTTCGAAGCGACGCCGGACGATCATCGCCAGCACGAGCGCGGGCAGGCCGAGCAGCGCGGTGTAGAGGAAGAAGATCGCGTAGCCGCCGAACTTGTGGGCCGACGAGAACTCCGCCTGCAGCTTGTCGACGATCCAGCCCGACGAACCGCCCATCAGCTTGCCCGGCAGGGTCATGATGGAAGTGAAGAGCGCGTACTGCGTCGCGGTGTAGGCTGTGTTGGTGAGGCCCGACAGGAAAGCGATGAAGATCGAGCCCGACATGCCGCCGACCAGATTGTCGACGCTGATCGCAACCGTGAGGATCAGGGTGTCGGGCTGGCCGACCAGCGCGAGCCACGAAAAGGTCAGGTTGCTCACCGCGATCAGGAAGACGGCGGGCGCAAGCAGCCGCGCTGCGCCCATGCGGAAGACCAGCACGCCCCCCAGCAGCGCGCCCAGGATCGACATCACAAAGCCGTAGATCTTGGAGACGTTGGCGATCTGCGACAGCGAGAAACCCATGTCGATGTAGAATGGGTTCGCCATCACGCCCATGGCGATGTCGGAAAGGCGGAAAAGGCCGATGAACAACAGGAGCACGACCGCCATCCAGCCGTAGCGTGCGAAAAAATCGACGAACGGGCAGACGATGGCGCCGTAGACGAAGATCAGCGCCTTGCGCACCCACATGGGCATCGTGCCGAGACCGGCAGCGAAGGTCGCGACCTTGCCTTCGAGTTCCGAGGTACCGGCGGCGACCTGCCTTTCCGGCTCGCTGACGATCAGGGTGGTGATGATGCCAACGAGGCCGAGCGCCGCCATGGACTGGTAGGCGATGGGCCAGGAGCCGAACTCGGCGATGTAGAGCGCGCCGGCGCCGGCGGCGAGCACAGCGATACGGTAGCCGAGCTGGTAGGTGGCGGCCGTGGCGCCCTGCAGGCTGGCGTCAGTCGCCTCGATGCGAAAGGCGTCCAGGGCGATATCCTGTGTGGCCGAGGAGAAAGCCACGACCAGCGCCAGCACGACCAGACCCCAGAGATCTGTGCGCGGGTCGCAGAAGGACATGCCGAGGAGGCCGCCGGCGATACCCGCCTGTGCCAGCAGCATCCAGGAGCGGCGGCGTCCCAGCCAGCGCGTGAGCAGCGGCAGCGGGACGCGATCGACCACCGGCGACCATACGAACTTGAAGGAGTAGGTGATGCCGATCCAGCTGATGAAGCCGATGGCGGTACGGCTGATGCCGTACTCGCGCAGCCAGGCCGACAGCGTGGCGAAGACCAGCAGGAACGGTAGCCCGGCCGAGAAGCCGAGGAACAGGAACGTGACGACACGCGGATGCGTGTAGGTCGCGAGCGACTCGCGCCAACCCTTGTCGGCGCGAGTGTCGGCGGCGGCGGGACCGCTCAAATGAGGCTTCTCAGCGCCTGCTCGGGCCGGGCGCCGACATGGGAAATCACTTCGGCGGCGGCGATGCCGCCCAGCCGGGCGCACTCGGCGAGCGGCTTGTTCTGGGTGAAGCCGAACAGGAAGCCGGAGGCGTAGAGGTCGCCTGCGCCCGTCGTATCGACGACCTTGGCGACGGGAGCCGCCGGTACGGCGTAGGTCTCGCTGCCCTTGATCACGACCGACCCCTTCTCGCTGCGCGTCAGGGCGGCGATCTTGGCTTCCTTGCGGGTGGCTTCGAGGGCCTCCTCGAACGTCTCGACCTCGTAGAGCGCTTTGATCTCGGCTTCGTTGCCGAACAGGATGTCGACCTTGGTGCGGATCAGGTCGCGGAACTCCTCGCGATAGCGATGGACGCAGAAGGAATCCGAGAGCGTGATCGAGACCTTGCGGCCGGCCGCGTGGGCGGCGTCGAACGCCTTGAGCACGGCTTGCTTGGCAGCCGGCGCATCCCACAGATAGCCCTCGACATAGGTCACCTGCGCCGACCCCACGCGCGCGACGTCGATATCGGCGGGGCCGAGGCCGGTGCAGGCGCCGAGATAGGTGTTCATGGTGCGCTGCGCGTCGGGCGTCACCAGGATCAGGCAGCGCGCGGTCGCGGGACCCGAGGTGGCGGCAGCCGTCTCGAAGGAGACGCCGGTCGCCTTGAGGTCGTGGCCGAACACGGCGCCGAGCTGGTCGTCGCGGACCTTGCCGATATAGGCGCCCTTGCCGCCGAACGAGGCGACGCCTGCCATGGTGTTGCCGCAGGAGCCGCCGGAAATCTCGACGCCCGGACCCATGGCCGCATAGAGCGTCTCGGCTCGTGCCTCGTCGATCAGCATCATGCTGCCCTTCACCAGGCCATGCTGGCCGAGGAAGGAATCGTCGGCTCTGCTCAGGACGTCGACGATGGCGTTACCGATTCCCAGCACGTCGAAGGCGGCGGATGTCATGAACTCTCCCGATACGTCACAGTGAAACGAGGTGCATGCCCGGCTTGGTCTGTTCCAGCAAGGTCACGATACCGGCGACCGTGAACGGCACGTCGGCCCTGAGGCTCGCACGGTCGATGTCGAGCGACCGCAAACCCATTTCGCATACGATAAAGCGCGCGCCAAGCTCGACGCAGGCCTGCAGCAGGGTCTCGAAGTCGCCGACGCCGCGCGCGCGGTTACGGGCATCGCGATCCCAGTCGTCGAGGGGAGGGGGCGGGCTCTGCAGGGCACGGATGCCGGCCATGGTGAAGAAAAGTACGGCCGGCTTGTTCACGGCCAGCGCAGCCGCAGCCAGCGCGAGCGCATAGTGGGCGCTTTCATAGTCGCCGGTGCGCAGGATGACCGAGATGCCGCCGTCGCTCATGCGGCACCGCCCGTCTCGATGCTGCAGGTCGGGCAGTCCGGACGCTTGGCGATCGTCATTTCGTCGAAGGACGCCCCGAGCGCGTCGTACATCAGCAGCCGGCCCGAGAGCGAACGGCCGACGCCGAGGATTTCCTTTACGACCTCTGTCGCCTGCAGCGTGCCCAGCGTGCCGGCCAGTGCCCCCAGCACGCCGGCCTGGGCGCAGCTCGGGACGGCATCTTCCGACGGCGCCACCGGAAAGAGGCAACGCAGGCAGGGATGGCCTGCGCCCTGCCAGGCCTTGTAGGTCGAAACCTGGCCGTCGAAGCGCAGGATCGCCGCCGAGACCAGAGTCTTCTTCAGGCGATAGCAGGTGTCGTTCAGGAGATAACGCGTGGCGAAGTTGTCGCTGCCGTCGGCCACGACGTCGTAGCCCGCGATGATGCGCTCGGCGTTCTGGGCGGTGAGGCGTTCGTCGTGGACCTGCACCCGGACCTCGGGGTTGATGTCGCCCAGCGCACGCCGGGCGCTCTCGACCTTCGAGATGCCCACGTCGCTGGTGCGGTGAATCACCTGTCGCTGCAGGTTGGAAAGATCGACCGTGTCATGGTCGATCACACCCAGCGTGCCGATACCGGCCGCCGCGAGATACTGCAGGAGGGGTGTGCCAAGGCCGCCGGCGCCGATCACCAGAACCTTGGCGGCAATCAGCCGCGACTGTCCGATGCCGCCGACTTCCGCCAGCACGATATGACGGGCATATCGGCGGATCTGCGTTTCTGACAGGTCAGGCAGCGAAGACATGGTCCGCTTATAGCATGGTGTCGGGCGGGAATTGCCGTTAGAGCCACCGCGCACATGATCTCCTCAAAATGACCACGACCACCCGCCCGACCCTCACCCCGTTGCTGTTGGCGGTACTGGCGCTGTTGTCGGCCTTCACGCCGCTTTCGATCGACATGTATCTGCCGGCGCTGCCGGTGATTGCCGTCGACCTGCGAGGCAGCGTTGGCGACATCCAGCTCACCCTGTCGATGTTCATGGTGGCCTTCGGCTTCGGCCAGATCTTCTACGGTCCGGCCGGCGATCGCTTCGGGCGGCGGCCGGTCATCCTGTCGGGATTGGTCGTCTATGTACTGGCGAGCATCGGGTGCGCCTTCGCCGCCTCTGCCGGGCAGTTGATCGCATTGCGTTTCCTGCAGGGGCTGGCGGCCTGTGGCGGCGTCGTGCTGGCGCGCACCATGGTGCGCGATATGGCCGAACGCGACGAGGCGGCGCGCGCCATGTCGTTGATGCTGGCAGCAACGTCGATTGCACCGATGCTGGCGCCGCTGATCGGCGGCCAGATCCTGTGGTTCGCCGGCTGGCGCGCGATCTTCTGGGCGTTGGCGGGCGTCGGCGTCTTCGGGTTCCTGATCGCCTGGTGGCGCCTGCCCGAGACCCTGAAGCCGGAATACCGTCAGCCGCTCAAACCGTTGCTGGTGGTCAAGCGCTTTGGCGAGCTGCTGCGCCATCGCGCCTTCATGGGCTACGCCTTCACCGGCGCCTTCATGTTCGCCGCTCTGTTCTCGTTCATCTCGGGCTCGCCGTTCGTGTTCATCGAGCGCTATGGCATCGCGCCGCGCGACTTCGGCCTGGTGTTCGGCGGCATGGTCGTCTTCATGACCGTCGGCAGTCTATTGAATGCCCGCTTCGTGCCCAAGGTCGGGGCCAGCCGCATCCTGCATTACGGCGTGCTTGCGCCCGCTTTCGCCGGCGTGACCGCCGCCGTGCTGGGGTGGATCGAAGCCTCCTACGGCACGATCGGCCTGATTCCGTTTCTGGTGTGCTTCGTTGCCCAGATCGCGACGCTTAGTTTGATCGGTCCCAACGCCACGGCGCTCGCGCTGCAGCGGTATCCGCACATGGCCGGCACGGCATCGTCTTTGATGGGCGTATTGACCTTCGGCATCGGAGCGGCGTTCGGCGCCGCCGTCGGCCAGACCTTCGACGGCACTATTGCGCCCATGACGACGGCGATGGGTGTCGCGGGTGTGCTCTGCTTCCTGTCGCACCGTGTATTGGTGCGGCGCGGCTAGCTAACGCCTGAGGTCGATCACCAGAAGATCGCCGCGGTCGTTGCCGACCGCGAGACGGAAGCCGTCGGGCGCCCAGGCGAGGCAGGTGATTGCCGAACCATCGGCCATCTTGAGCACGACCGAGCGCTTGGCCTTGATGTCGCCGAGCTGCAGCTCGCCGGAGTCGTAGCCGCCCGCCACGAATTCAGCCGTGGGATGGGCCGCGACGACGGTCATCAAGCCCGCGCCTTCGTCGCCGAACTGCAGCGGCGGCTTGCCCTCGGGTCCCTTGCCGGAGAACGGCCAGGCCGTGAAGACCGGCTGCGCCGAGGTGTAGAGAAAGCGCGCGTCGGCAGTCCAGGAAAGCGACTTTACCTTGGCAGGGTAGCCCTGCATGCGCATGTCGGTGGCCTGTGCCACGCGCCAGACATGGATGTCGTTCTCCTGCGTGCCCGTGGCAATGAACTTGCCGTCGGTGCTCCACTTCAACGCGACGTGGCTGCCACGCCAGGCGAAGCGGCGCGGCGGCAGGACCACCTGGCCGATGCTCCACACGGTGATGCCGTCATAGTGGGCACAGGCGACGCGGCCGCCGTCCTTGCTGAAATCGAGGCCGGCCACCGTGCTCTGGTGCGGACCGAACTCGCGGACTTCGCCGTCCCTGACCACGAACATCGCGCGGCCGACGCCGGCGGCGACCGCGCCGTTGCGATGGGCGGCGAGGTGCTCGACCCATTTTCCCTTCTGGGCCAGCAGTTCGGTCGCCGTGCCGTCGAGCGCCACGCGCAGAACGCGGCCATCGTCGCCGCCGCTGATAAAGCCGTCGCCGGTCGGATCGCCGATCAGCGCCATCACCACGCCGCTGTGCAGCGCCGGCGTGGCATCGGGCACGGAGGCCTTGATGTCGGCCGGCATCTGGCGGACCTGGCCATCGCCCAAGGCAAAGGCCACCGTGTTGCCGTCGCGGCTGAAGGCGCAGGCGGCGACTGGCGCGTCGGTCGCAAGCGAACGGGCCGGTGGCAGCGTCTGCTGCCAGGCCGGATTGGCGAGATCGAGCTTCACGGAATCAAACTACTTCAGACAGTCTTCGAAGCCGCGCTTCAGGTTGTCGCCGTCGAGGTTGCGGCCGATGAAGACCAGCTTGCTCGAACGCACCTCGCCGTCCTTCCAGGGCGAACCCCAGTCGCTGTCCATCATCATGTGGACGCCCTGATAGACGTAGCGTCGCGGTGCGCCGTCGATCGCCAGGATGCCCTTGCTGCGGAAGATGTCGGGGCCCTTGATCTGCAGCAGCGCGCCCATCCACTTCTGGAACTTGTCGGGATCGACAGGCCGGTCAGCAGAGATAGAGAGGCTGGCCACCTCGTCGCCGTGATTGTGGTCGTGGCCGGCGTGCAGGAAGTCCGGTTCGAATTCGAGGATGCGGCCGAGATCGAACGCGCCCTTGTCGAGGATGGCGTCGAGCTCGATCTGGCTCTTCTGCGTGCGGAAGATGTGAGCATAGCGGTTGATGCCGCGGATCTTGTCTTCGACCTTCTTGAGTTCGTCGGCGCTCACGAGATCGGTCTTGTTGAGCAGGATGACGTCGGCGAACGCCACCTGCTGCTCGGCCTCGGAGCCCTGTTCGAGCTGGCCAAAGAAGTGCTTGGCGTCGATCACTGTCACGATGGCGTCGAGCCGGGTGCGGGCCTTCACGTCGTCGTCGGTGAAGAAAGTCTGCGCCACAGGGCCCGGATCGGCGAGGCCGGTCGTCTCGACCAGGATGCCGTCGAACTTGTCCTTGCGCTTCATCAGGCCTTCGATGATGCGGATCAGGTCGCCGCGCACGGTGCAGCAGATGCAGCCGTTGTTCATCTCGAACACTTCCTCGTCGGCGTTCACCACGAGGTCGTTGTCGACGCCAAGCTCGCCGAATTCGTTCACGATGACGGCGTATTTCTTGCCGTGCTGCTCGCTCAGGATGCGGTTGAGAAGGGTGGTCTTGCCGGCACCGAGATAGCCGGTGAGTACGGTGACGGGCACCTGCGCCGATGATTGGGGATTGGCCATGCGAAATCCTCGAAAGTGGCCCCTGAGATAGGGCTGTGAACCCGTTAAGTCTAGGGCCGCTCGCCCCGGATCAGCTTGGGCAGGTCGCCGACCAGACCCATCGCATGGCGAACGAAAAAGCGGCGCAACGACGGCACGCGGTTCACGGCGGCAAGGCCGAGGTCGCGCGCGAAGCGCAGCGGTTTGATGTCGTTGGAGAACAGCCGGTTCAGGAGATCGGTGGCGGCGACCATGGCGAAGTTGTCGGCGCGGCGCCACTGCGCGTAGCGCTCCAGTGTGTCCGCACCGCCGACATCGAGGCCGAGCCGCTTGGCGTCGACCAGGACTTCGACGAGGGCCGCGATATCGCGGACGCCGAGATTGTAGCCCTGGCCCGCGATGGGATGGATGCCGTGGGCAGCATCGCCCACCAGCACCAGCCGCGTGTCGACATAACGCTCGGCATGCACGAGGCTCAGCGGATACGACCAGCGCGGACCAATGGGCGCGACGGCGCCGAGATGATCGCCGAAGCGGCGGGCGAACTCGGCCTGGAAGCGCGGTGCGTCGAGTTCGAGCAGGCGGCGCGCGAGATCGGCGCGTTCGGTCCAGACGATCGACGAGCGATGTTCGACGGTCGATCCGTCGCTCGAAGGGCCATCGGTCATCGGCAGGATGGCGAACGGGCCGCCGGGTAGAAACTTCTCCTGCGCCACACCGCGATGCGGCCGTTCGTGCTTGGCCACGAGCACGATGGCGATCTGATTGTACGACCAGGCGCGCGCGCCGATGCCTGCATCTTCGCGCATCGAGCCGAAGCGGCCTTCGGCAGAGGCGATCAGCCGTGCGGCGATGCGACGCCCGCTCTTCAGCGTAAGTTCGGCCGTGTCGAGGTCGCGCTTGCTGTCGATGACTTCGTCGGGAGCAATCAGCTCGACCTGCGGGCAGGCAGCCAGCCGCCGCAGCAGAGCGGCGCGCAGGAAGCGGTTCTCGACGATCCAGCCCATCGGGGCCGGTTCGGATCCTCCGGTTGCCGCCTCGCGATGATCGAAATGCAGGAACAGCGGACTGGCACGGCCGTCGTGGCCTGCATCGGAGATGCGGATATCGAGGATTGGCTCGGCTTCGGGCGCGACCTCCTCCCATGCGTCCAGTGCGGCGAACAGGCGCTGGCTGGTATACGCCACGGCCGTGGTGCGGCCATCGAACGCGGCCTGGCTCATGGTGGTGAGCGCCACGCGATCAATCAGGGCGGTGGAGAGCCCCGCTTCGGCGGCGGCCAGCGCCAGCAGGCTACCGTTGAGGCCGGCGCCCACTATCGCAAGATCGAACCGATCCTTATTCATCCACCATAGATGGCAGCCGCCCGCTGGGGCGGCAACCCTCTAGGGCGGAGATCGACGTTCCTTAGAATGACTTTGAGATGCCGACGATGACGCGGGAGGCGCAGTTCTGGGTGCCGAGGCAGTCCTGAACGGAGAGGTTTGTGCCGGTGTAGATGGCGGAGAGGTCGAAGCCGTAGACGTTGACGACGATGCCGGCCTGCCAGTCCCAGTAGTTGTCGTTGGGAATGCCGTAGTTGGCGTAGCGCTCGACATACTGGTTGCCGATGCTGCCGACGATTTTGAAGGCGACGTTCTCGTTGACGCGGATGAAGGGCAGGGGAACGGTGAGCTGGGCCCACTTGTACCAGGCGTTGCCGGAGTTGGCGAAGAAGTTGGGGCTGTATCGGACGGCGGCCTGGAGCTGGGCGACGCCGAAATCGTACCCGGCGACGAGGCCGAACTCGTTGAAGTCGAAGTAGAGGTCGGCGGGGGCGCCGAGATAGTTGTAGCGGATATAGCCGAGGTCGAAGGTGAGCTTGTCGTCGAGGGCTTTTAGGCGGAGGCCGGCATTGAGGTCGATTTCGACGGAGGCGCCGGTGTTTGGGAAGTTGATGTTGGACCCCCAGGCGCTGACATAGGCGGACAGCGGGACCTTTTCGGAGACGGGGGCGGTTTCGTATCCGAAGGAGGCCTGGACGGCGACCTGCCGCTGGGTCTGTGAGATGCCGCGATAGGAATAGTCGTTGAGGAAGGCGAAGCCTGCGGTGAAGGTTCCGCCGAACGGGCCCTTCCAGACTTCCTTCTCGGGCGGCGTATCCGGTGCCGCCGGCGCCGCCGGATCCGGCGTGCCTTGGGCATAGGCGGCGGCCGATGCGCAGATTGTGAACAGTGCCACGCCGACGACAGCAATCTTTTTAAGCAACACGACCATCCCCAAAAGCTGAAAGACCCATTTCGAATCGTGTGTCGCAAACACCATGCCACGCGCCATTTGGACCGTCTGCGAGGTTGGCACGACTCTTGCTGCCCATCTCTCGAGCTTTGGGGCGGACTCCCAGTGGAGGACAGATTCAGATGAAA
The DNA here is from genome assembly GCF_000312425.1 of Reyranella massiliensis 521. Classification (GTDB taxonomy): domain Bacteria; phylum Pseudomonadota; class Alphaproteobacteria; order Reyranellales; family Reyranellaceae; genus Reyranella; species Reyranella massiliensis. Next base: position 5,288,346 of record NZ_HE997181.1, read on the forward strand.
ATGGTCATGGCAATCTTCAAGCCGTTCAAACTGGACGAAGTCCGCGATGCACTGACATCCCTCGGCATCCAGGGCCTGACGGTGAGCGAAGTGAAAGGTTTCGGGCGGCAAAAGGGCCAGACCGAAATCTATCGCGGCGCCGAATACGCCGTGAGCTTCCTGCCCAAGGTGAAGATCGAGGTCGTGATCGACGATGCCATGATCGAGCGCGCCGTCGAGACGATCTGCAAGGCTGCCGGCACGGGAAAGATTGGCGACGGCAAAGTGTTCGTCCTGCCGGTCGAGCAGGCGGTTCGCATCCGCACCGGAGAGGCCGGCACCGAAGCGCTGTGATCCGCACGCCGACATCGACAACTCGAAATCCAACGGAAAAAGCCTAGGGGACAAAGATGAAGTTCAAGACCAATTCAGTGCTTGCCGGCCTGGGGGCGACGGCTGCGCTCCTTCTGCCGGTGCTGGCACTGGCGGCCGACGAGAAGCCGAAGCTGGATACGGGCGACACGGCATGGATGCTTACTTCGACGGCACTCGTTCTGATGATGACGATTCCGGGTCTGGCGCTGTTCTACGGCGGCATGGTGCGCAAGAAGAACGTGCTGTCGACTGTGATGCAGAGCTTCGCCATCACCTGTCTGATCTCGGTCCTTTGGTTGATCGTGGGCTACAGCCTCGCCTTCACGCCGGGCAGCACGATCGTCGGCGGCCTCGGCCGCGTCTTCATGGCAGGTCTCGGCCTCGACAGCGTTCATGACCTCGCCAAGACGATCCCCGAGACGGTCTTCCTCTGCTTCCAGCTCACCTTCGCCATCATCACGCCGGCACTGATCGCCGGTGCCTTCGCCGAGCGCATGAAGTTTTCCGCGATGATGTGGTTCATGGCGCTGTGGTCTTTGATCGTCTATGCGCCGATCGCCCATTGGGTGTGGGGTGGCGGCTTCCTCGGCGACTGGGGTGTCCTCGACTTCGCCGGCGGCACCGTCGTGCACGTCAATGCGGGCGTCGCGGGCCTCGTCTGCGCGCTCGTGCTCGGCAAGCGCAAGGGTTACGGCACCGACAACATGGCGCCGCACAACCTGGTCTACTCGGTGATCGGCGCTTCGCTGCTGTGGGTCGGCTGGTTCGGCTTCAACGCCGGCTCCGCCGTCGGCGCCAACGTCAATGCCGGCATGGCGATGGCGGTTACGCAGTTCGCCTCCGCCGCTGCGGCACTCGCCTGGATTTTTGCGGAGTGGGTAACGCGCGGCAAGCCGTCGGTTCTCGGCATCATCTCCGGCGCGGTTGCCGGCCTGGTGGCCATCACGCCGGCTTCGGGCTTCGTCAATCCTATGGGCGCACTGGCGATCGGCATCGTCGCCGGCCTGGTCTGTTTCTGGGGCGCTACGGGGCTCAAGAAGGCGATGGGCTACGACGACTCGCTCGACGCCTTCGGCGTACACGGCGTCGGTGGATTCGTCGGCGCCATCCTGACCGGCGTGTTCGCCCTCGAGGCGATCGGCGGCGACGGCAAGAAGGGCCTGATCGACGGCAATGCGGGGCAGGTGCTGACGCAGCTCTGGGGTACGCTGGTCTGCATCGCCTGGTGTGCCGTGGCAACGTTCGTGATCCTCAAGATCGTCGATGCCCTGATCGGTCTGCGCGTCACGACCGAGGAAGAGATCGAAGGTCTCGACATCAACGAACACGGGGAGACGATCCACTAGTCCTCTCACTCTCAGTGATAGGGAACCACCTTTCCTCCTGATTCCCCATCCTCCGCCGCTTCCGTGTCGCGGCGGCGCCCTGGGCCCGGCGAGTCCCTCGCCGGGCCTATTTTTACGTGAAATTGACGCCGCCGACGTCCCACGCCAGTCTGTGCCCGACAGCCGGAAAATCCAAAGGGGAAGCAGATGAAACTCGTGTCCGCCATCATCAAGCCGTTCAAGCTCGACGAAGTGCGCGACGCGCTGACCGGCGTGGGGGTTTCGGGCCTCACCGTGAGCGAGGTGAAGGGATTCGGCCGCCAGAAAGGGCAGACCGAGATCTATCGCGGCGCCGAGTATCTCGTGAGCTTCCTGCCCAAGGTGAAGATCGAGATCGTGGTCGACGACAGTCAGGTCGAGCGCGCCATCGAGGCCATCCAGAAGGCCGCCCATACCGGCAAGATCGGCGACGGCAAAATCTTCGTCACTCCTGTCGAACAGGCCGTGCGCATCCGCACGGGTGAATCGGGCTCGAACGCACTCTAGGCGGAGACAGAAGGCCCGAACGTCGCGCAGGACAAGGACAGGCAAGACAAAGACAACAAAGATCGAAGACACGGGGGGGGACGCATGCACAAGATTGTCCTGCGCATCGGCGCGCCATTGGTGTGCGTGCTGGCGGCCGCCCCCACGGTGTCGGCGGCGGACAAGCCCCAGATTGACACGGGCGACACCGCCTGGCTGCTGGTGGCCACGGTGCTGGTGCTGATGATGAACATCCCCGGCCTGGCGCTCTTCTATGCCGGCATGGTGCGCAAGAAGAACGTGCTGGCGACGGCGGTGCAGGCTGTCGCCGTCGCGGCCCTGGTAACGGTGCTGTGGTTCGTGGTCGGCTATTCGCTGGCCTTCACCGACGGCGGGGGGCTGAACGGCATCATCGGCTCCCTGTCGCGCGCCTTCGGCAAGGGCTTGCTGGGCAGCGTCCACGATCTCGCCAAGACCGTGCCCGAAAACGTCTTCCTGATGTATCAGGCGACCTTCGCCGTCATCACGCCGGCCATCATCGCCGGTGCCTTCGCCGAGCGCATGAAGTTCTCGGCGATGATGTGGTTCATGGGCCTGTGGCTGCTGTTCGTCTATGTGCCGGTAGCGCACTGGGTATGGGGTGGCGGCTTCCTCGGCGCTGCGGGCGTGCTCGACTTCGCGGGCGGCCTCGTCGTCCATCTCAACGCCGGCATCGCCGCACTCGTCTGCTGCCTGGTGATCGGAAAGCGCGTGGGCTACGGCCAGGAATACATGGCGCCGCACAATCTGGTGCTCACCCTAATCGGCACGTCGCTGCTGTGGGTCGGCTGGTTCGGCTTCAATGCCGGTTCTGCGCTGGCCTCGGGCGAGCTGGCGGGCAGCGCCATGCTGAACACTCATGTCGCGGCGGCCTCGGCGGCGCTGGTCTGGATGGCGATCGAATGGGTGGCGCGCGGCAAGCCGTCGGTTCTCGGCATCCTCACAGGCGCTGTCGCCGGCCTCGGCACCATCACGCCAGCCGCCGGCTATGTCGAACCGTGGGCGGCCATGGTGATCGGCGTTGCGGCGGCCGCGGTTTGCTACTGGGCTTCCGTCGTGCTGAAAACCCGCCTGGGCTACGACGATTCGCTCGATGTGTTCGGCGTCCACGGCGTCGGCGGCATCCTGGGTTCGATCCTGGTCGGCGTGTTTGCCACCAGGGCGATCAACGATGTCGCCAAGGGCCAGCCGGTCGGGTTGGTCGATGGCCACGGCGGACAGATCCTCATTCAGATCTATGGCGTCGTGGCCATCGGGATCTTCTGCGGCGTGGCGACCTGGATCATCCTCAAGGTCATCGACGCCACGATCGGCCTGCGCGTTACCCGCGACGAAGAGGTCGAGGGCCTCGACACTGCGCTGCACGGCGAGCGCGTGCAGTAGCAAGACGGTCGCGCCCGGCTACGGACGGTGAGGCCGGCATTCGTCGGAAAGGAAGTCGAGCAGGGCGCGGATCGAGGGCAGCAGGCCGCGCCGCGACGGGAAGACAGCATAGACGATCTCGTTGCGCGGCCGCCAGTGCGGCAGCACGTCGATCAGCCGGCCCGCGGCGATATCGCCCTCGACCATCAGGGTCGGTATCTGCGCCACGCCGACGCCTTCCAGGGCGGCGGCGCGCAGCGTGGCCAGGTCGTCGGTGATGAGGCGCGGCTGATGGTGGACCTCCACGGTGCGGCCGTCCGTATGTTCGAGGTGCCAGATGTGCGCATCCTGCGGCAGCCCGAGATCGAGGCTGGGAATGGTGCTGAGGTCGGTCGGGGCCACCGTGGGCGGGCAGCCCTTCAGCAGCGCGGGGCTGCCCACCAGCCCCTGCCCATTCTCGCCGAGCTTGCGCATCACGAGGTCGGACTGGTCCTGTGCCTCGGCGCCGACCCGGATGGCGAGATCGTAACCCTCGGCGATCAGGTCGACCTTGCGGTTTAACGCCTTGAGGTGGACCTGGACCTTTGGATGCCCAGCCATGAAGCGCGCGATCAGATCGCCGAAATGGTAGTCGAGCAATTCGGGCGGGCAGCTCATCCGGATCACGCCCTGCGGCTCGGAGCGTACGGAATCGATCACGGCCTGTGCCGCTTCGGCCTCGACCAGCATGGCGCGGCATTGACGATAGTATTCCTGGCCGATCTCCGTGACGGAGAAACTGCGGCTGGACCGCTGGATCAGGCGAACCCCCAACCGATCCTCGAGCAGGCCGATGCGGCGGCTGAGTTTCGACTTCTGCATGCCCAGCGCCCGCGCGGCCGGCGCGAAGCCCGCATGCTCGACCACCTGGGCGAAGTAGTAGAGGTCGTTGAGGTCTTCCATCGTCCGATTCGTAGGACGCTGCGTGCCGCCAGGCAATCTACTGGCGCTTAGGGGGCGGACCCATCTTCAGTCCACACAGACCGCAGGCGCCGACCTGCAAGGAAGAGGATCATGAAGAAAGTTCTGGGTGTTTATGGCAACCCGAATCAGCACTGGGTGGGCGATGGCTTCCCGGTACGCTCGCTGTTCTCGTACGATGGCCTTGGCGCGCGGCTGAGCCCGTTCCTGCTGCTCGACTATGCCGGGCCGACGCACTTCGAGCCGGTTTTGCTCCCGCGCGGCGTCGGCCAGCATCCGCATCGTGGCTTCGAGACCGTGACGGTCGTCTACGAAGGCGAGGTCGCGCATAGGGATTCGACCGGCCAGGGCGGCGTCATCGGTCCGGGCGACGTGCAGTGGATGACCGCGGGCAGCGGCATCCTGCACGAGGAGTTTCACTCGCCCACCTTTAGCGAAAAGGGCGGCACGCTGCGGATGGTCCAGCTCTGGGTCAATCTGCCGGCCAAGGACAAAATGACCCCGCCCAGCTATCAGGCGATCGTCGATGCCGACATCCCGTCGGTGCCGCTGCCCGAGGGGGCCGGTCGGGTCCGCGTGATCGCCGGCAGCTACGCCGGCAAGAGCGGACCGGCGCGTACATTCACGCCGATCGACGTCTGGGACGTGCGGTTGGCGAGGGGTGGGCGCGTGACGCTCGACCTTGCCGACGGCCATACGGCGGCTCTCGCCGTGCTGACGGGGAGCCTCAGGGTCAACGACGGACAGCCCGTCGGGGAGTCCAAGCTGGTCGTGCTCGACCCTAAGGGCACCAGCCTCACGCTCGAGGCCGAGAGCGACACCACGGTGCTGCTGCTCAGCGGCGAGCCGATCGACGAGCCCGTCGTGGGTTACGGTCCGTTCGTGATGAACAGCGAAGCCGAGATCAGGCAGGCCGTCGAAGACTTCAACAAGGGCCGCTTCGGCACCATGCCGGCCGGGATCTGAGCAAGGTAGGTGAGAGGACCGACCTAGAGATGGTGGGTGGGAGCGGGTCTCCCACCCAACCCCTTCCATCATCTCAAGAAAATGACCTATTCCCTTGTTGTTATTGGGTAATTTGTTTCATAGAATAGGGGCTGTTTAAGCTGTCCGGGTCCCCTCCCGGCGGCGCTATTGGTTTGTTTGGCCGGGCCCCGGCCCCATTGGATGGCAAGATGTTCAATCCGCGCCTGACTGAGACGCTGACCGATTTTCCGTTTGCGCGATTGAATAGCCTCATCGCCCCGATCGCGCCGCCGGCGCACCTGTCTCTCATCAACATGTCGGTGGGCGAGCCCCAGGGCGCGATGCCCGCTTTCGCGCGCCAGATCGTCAACGACGAGATCGACGGCTGGAACCGCTATCCGCCCAATCAGGGCCTGCCCGACTTGAATCTCGCCATCTGCGAATGGCTGACCCGCCGTTATCGCCTGCCCAAGGGCCTGCTCAATCCCGACGTGCATGTTCATCCGACGGCCGGCAGCAAGGAAGGCGTCTACATCATCTCGACGGTGGCGACGCCGCAGCAGAAGGGCGGAGGCAAGCCGATCGTGGCGCTGCCCAACCCGTTCTATCAGGCCTATCTCGGCGGTGCGGTCCTGTCGGGCGGCGAGCCGCTGCTGGTCAACGCCGAGGAATCCAACGGCTTCCTGCCAGACTATGAGAGCCTCGACGAAGCGACGTGGCAGCGCCTGTCGGTCGTCTATCTCTGCTCGCCGGCCAATCCGCAGGGCGCGATCGCGAGCAAAGATTATCTGAAGAAGCTGCTGCGTCTCTGCCGCAAGTACGACACCGTGCTGGCGGTCGACGAGTGCTATGCCGAAATCTACACGGGCGATGCTCCGCCGGGCGCCCTCGAAGTTGCGGTGCAGATCGACGAAACCGGCGGCAAGGATCCGTTCCGCAATCTCGCGGTCTTCCATTCGCTCTCCAAGCGCTCGAACGCGGCAGGCCTGCGCTCCGGCTTCCTGGCGGGCGACCCGAAGCTGGTGGCGATGGTGCTGCGCTGGCGCAGCTATGGCGGACCGCAGATTCCCTTTGCCGTACAGAAGGCATCGGCCGCTCTGTGGCGCGACGAGGCGCATCCGGTCGAGACGCGCGAGTGGTATCGCAAGAACTTCAAAGTCGCCGAGCAGATTCTGCACAACCGCTTCGCCTACTACACGCCGGGCGGCGGCTTTTTCCTGTGGCTGGACGTCGGTGACGGCGAGGCCGCGACGCGCAAGCTGTGGGGCGAGGCACACGTCAAAGTGCTGCCGGGCGCCTATGCCTGCCGCGAGACTAACGGGATCAATACCGCGCAGCGCTACATCCGCGTGGCGCTGGTGCACGACGAAAAGACCACCCGCGAGGGCCTGTCGCGCCTCGCGGCCGTTCTCTAGGGAGCGCTTTCGCGTATGGCCATGCTGAGTCTGTCGTCAGCGTTGCAGCCCAGAACGTCGATCCTGCCGGAAGGCGGGCGCGACTTCCTGCGTCGCCGCATGATGGAGATCGTCGGCGTGGCCACTGCGGCTTTCGGCCTGGCGTTGATGATCGCGCTGTTCACCTATAGCCCCGGCGACCCCTCGCTGAACCACGCCACGGCGCGCCCCCCCAACAATCTGCTCGGCCTGCCCGGCGCCTACATTTCCGATCTGCTGCTGCAGACTTTCGGCCTCGCCATCATCCTGGCGCCGGTCGCTTTCATCACGTGGGGCGTGCGCATGGTGCGTACCCACCATCTCGGCTTCTTCGGCCTGAGACTGTCGCTGCTGTTGCTGGCTCTCCTGATGATGAGCGTGGCCTGCGTCGGCCTGGGCGACGTCGGGAGTGCAGCCACCCATGCCGGCCCCGGGGGGCTCGTGGGCCTGGCGCTGGTCGGCCGCTTCCGCGAGCTGGTGCTGACCCATTCGAGCGGCGGTACGCTCACCCTGATCGAGCCGGCCTGCGCGGCGCTCGCCTTCATTGCCATGGCGCCGGCGCTGGGCATGAACCGCACCGACCTGCCGCTGATCTTCCGCATCCTGCGCGCGCCCTTCCTGTGGGGCGTCTGGGGCGTGCGGGCCGCGGTCGGCCTGTGGCGCGGCAAGCCGCAGCCGCTCGACGAAGAGGCCGATCTGCCGTCGCCGTCTATCGGCTATGCCGAGATTCCCGGCGAGATCGACGCCAGCCACTACAAGCCCGGCGATTTCGACACCCGCTACGAGCAGATTCCCGAGGATGGTGCGCCGATCCCGTCGCGCGAATCGCTGATGGTCGATGCGCCCTATGCACCGATCGAACGGCCTACGCCGGATATCCCGCAGACGCCGGTGTCGCCGGAGGCGTATGCGACTGCGCCGCACGAAGCCCCGGTGGAACCCGTGGTGGAGTCGGTCAAGGAGCGGACCCTGTTCAGCCGGCTTTCGGGCCTGCGCATCGAGCCGTTCATGCGCCGTTCCACGACAGTGGCGCCGCAGGGGGCGGAGCGTGTCGAGCCGGTGATGGCGGCGTTCGAGGCACCTGCGCAGCCTGTGCAGCCCACGGCCATACCCGTTGCTCCTGCAGCCCAGCCACAGCAGCAGGCGTACGAGGGCACGGCTGCTCCAGCTAACGAAGCGCCCTCCGAAGCCGACGAAGAAAATCCCTTCGCTCCCGATGCGCTCGAAGCCGAGCAGCCCGTCCAGGCAGGACCGGCAGCCCCCAGCGGCGTGAAGATCGTGCCGCGCAAGTCGGCTGCCGCTCAGGGCAAGCGCGCCGCCAAGGCCGGCCAGCGCGAGCTCGATCTCGGCAACGAATACAAGCTGCCGCCGCTCGATATCCTGTCGCTGCCCTCGCGCGTCACCAACGAGCCCAAGATCGACGAGGGAGCGCTGGAGCAGAACGCCCGCCTGCTCGAGACCGTGCTCGAGGATTTCGGCGTCAAGGGCCAGATCGTGAAAGTACGGCCGGGCCCGGTCGTGACGCTCTACGAACTGGAGCCGGCGCCGGGCACAAAGTCGAGCCGGGTTATCGGCCTCGCCGATGATATCGCCCGCTCGATGAGCGCGGTGTCGGCGCGTGTCGCCACCGTGCCGGGCCGCAACGTAATCGGCATCGAGCTGCCCAACGCCAAGCGCGAGACGGTGTTCCTGCGCGAGTTGTTCTCGACGCGCAACTACGAGGACAACCGTCTCGGCCTGCCGCTGGCGCTGGGCAAGGATATCGGCGGCGATCCGGTCATTGCCGACCTGGCCCGCATGCCGCATCTGCTGATTGGCGGCACCACCGGCTCGGGCAAGTCGGTGGCGGTCAACACCATGATCCTGTCGCTGCTCTACAGGCTGCCGCCGGATCGCTGCCGCTTCATCATGATCGATCCCAAGATGCTGGAACTCAGCGTCTATCAGGACATCCCGCATCTGCTCACGCCCGTCGTCACCGAGCCGCGCAAGGCGATCGTGGCGCTGAAGTGGGTGGTGCGCGAGATGGAAGACCGCTATCGCGCCATGAGCTCGGTCGGTGTGCGCAACATCGCGGGCTACAACGAGAAGCTCGTCGAGACGGCCCGCAAGGGCGGCGCGCTGACGCGCAAGGTCCAGACCGGCATCGATCCCGAGACCCGTCGCCCGACCTTCGAGGACGAGGAGATCGACCTCACGCCGCTGCCCTTCATCGTGGTCATCATCGACGAGATGGCCGACCTGATGCTGGTCGCCGGCAAGGAGATCGAGGCGGCCGTCCAGCGCCTGGCGCAGATGGCGCGCGCCGCCGGCATCCACGTCGTCATGGCCACCCAGCGCCCCTCGGTCGACGTCATCACCGGCACCATCAAGGCCAACTTCCCGACCCGCATTTCATTCCAGGTGACGTCGAAGATCGACAGCCGCACCATCCTGGGCGAGCAGGGCGGCGAGCAGCTGCTGGGCCAGGGCGACATGCTGTACATGGCCGGCGGCGGCAAGATCGCCCGCGTGCACGGCCCGTTTGTCAGTGACGGTGAAGTCGAGGAGGTGGTGCGCCATCTCAGGGCGCAGGGCGCGCCGGCCTATATCGACGCCGTTACCGACGACCCCGAAGGCGAGGCCGAGGCGGCCGGACTGCCCGGTGGCGGCGAGGAAGGCGAGAGCGACCAGCTCTACGATCAGGCTATTGCCCTGGTCGCCCGCGAGCGCAAGTGCAGCACAAGCTTTATCCAGCGTTACCTCCAGATCGGCTATAACAGGGCCGCCCGCATTGTCGAACGCATGGAACGCGAGGGGGTCGTCAGCCCCGCCAACCATGTCGGCAAGCGCGAGGTCCTGGCTCGTGATATTGACGATCGCGAGCGCTGAAAGGCCCGCTCGAACGATCAGGGGGCAGTCGAGGAACGATGAGCGAGCAAGCCCCGTCCGGACCATCATCGACCGCCTCTGGCGGTAGCCAAGTCCTTCCAGCCGCCCCGGTCCGCCACCGCCGCCGCATACCTCTAGTCTGGATCGTGCCGTTCCTGACGGCACTGATTGCGCTCTATCTCGCTTGGGACACCTTTTCCAAGCGTGGCCCCACGATCACCATTTCGTTCGATACGGCGGCGGGCCTGACGCCGGGCCAATCGCAGCTCAAGTACCGCAATGTCGTGATGGGTACCGTCAAGAGCATCGCCATAGCGCCCGACCTGGCGAATGTGCTGGTCACCATCGAGACGGTGCGCGAGGCCGAGTCGTTGCTCACCGACAAGACGATCTTCTGGGTGGTGAAACCGCAGCTCTTCGCCGGCAACGTGTCGGGCCTGGATACGATCCTCTCCGGCTCCTATATCGGCATGCGGCCAGACGCTAGAGGCGGCAACCCGCAGCACGATTTCGTAGGTCAGCAGGACCCGCCGGTTCTGCAGGCGTCGGCCAAGGGTACGACCTTTCGGCTCAACACCAAGCGGCTCGGCTCGATCAGCCTCGGCGCGCCGGTCTTCTTCCGCGATATCGACGTCGGCACGGTCCTGGGCTGGGACCTGCATGATCTCGCCAACAGCGTGACCATCCATGCCTTCGTCCGTGCACCGTTTGACCAGTACGTACGCAACGATTCGAGTTTCTGGGATGCTTCGGGCGTCTCGATCAAGTTCGGGTCGGACGGTATCGACGTCCAGCTCGAATCGCTGCGCGCCGTGCTGCTGGGTGGCATCGCCTTCGATACGCCGCAGGGCTCGACACAGCCGATCGCCAAGGCCGATCAGGCCTTCGAGCTCTTCAAGAATCTCGATCAGGCCAAAGCGGCCGGCTTCGGTGAGCAGATCAAGCTGGTGTCCTATTTCCCCGGATCTGTGGCCGGCCTAACGCCGGGTGCCGATGTCACGTTCCATGGTCTCAAGATCGGTGAGGTGACCGATGTCGGGCTGGTCTTCGATCAGCAGACCGACCGCGTCCTGGCTCCTGTCCGCTACCGTGTCGAGGCCGGCCGCGTGGCCAATCTCGCCAAGGCGCAGGGAATGGAACCCGAGAAGATTGCCGAGCAGATGATCCAGCGCGGCCTGCGCGCCACGCTGGAGTCGCCGAGCCTGATCACCGGGGCGAAGATCGTGGCCTTCCAGGTGGTGCCCGACGCCAAGCCCGGCGAATTGCGCAAGGTCGGCGATCACTATGTGATCCCGAGCGCCGAGGTCGGCGGCTTCGACAGCATCACGCGGGCGGCATCCGAGCTGCTGTCCAAGATCAACCGGATCGACTTCGACCGCATCGGCAACAGCTTGGTCAACGCGGCCACTGGCATCGACAACACGGTGAACGGACCGCAGATCAAGGCGACCCTGGCGGCGCTGGAAAAGGCGATGCTCGACGTGCAGGACATCGCCCGCAAGCTCGACAAGGACGCCACGCCCGCCCTGAGGCGCTTGCCCGAAATCGCCCAGCAGTTGCAGGACGCCGTCACCAAGGCCAATCGCCTGATCGGGTCGGTGGACAAGGGCTATGGCGACCAGTCCAAGTTCCACCGCGATCTCGACCGGCTGATCCCGCAGCTCACCGACGCGGCCCGCTCGATCAGGGCCTTGAGCGATCTGCTGACGCGCCACCCTGAAGCCCTGATCCAGGGCCGCACCAACACGGGCAAGGAATGACCACCCACTACCTCGGCCGCCGCCGCCTCGGCGCTCTTGTCGTGCCCGTTCTCGCGACACCCGTGCTTGCGGCCTGCGGCGCCTCGCCGGAACCGGGGCTCTATACCCTGGCCGTGCGGCCAGGTTCGACCCTGTCGCGAGGCCCCGCTATCGTGCAGGTGCGCGACATCGGATTGCCGGGCTATCTCGACCGCAAGGAAATCGTGCGGTCGACGGAGGACTTCAAGCTCGATGTCCGGGCCAATTCCTGGTGGGGAGAGCCGCTCGGCGGCATGCTGGGCCGTATCCTGGTGCTCGACCTTTCACAGCGTCTGCCCAACTCGAAGGTCTATGGCGAGGCGGGCTCGATCACGCTGGACCCCAATGCCACCGTCGGGGTCGATCTCCAGCGCCTTGATGCCGACAAGGCCGGCTCGGTGATCCTGCTGGCCCAGGTCGCCGTGCAGTTCAACCGGCCGACCCGCTCGGCGGTGCGCAGCTTCTCGATCAGCAAGCCCGTGCCGACTCCCGACACCGCGGGCCATGTCGCCGCCATGAGCGACGCCCTGGGCGAGCTCGCGGACGGCATTGCGGCGATGCTCCAGTAGATGGTCCCCTCCGGCCCGACGGCCCTGGTCACCGGACCGCAGCTGCGCGAGTGCCATGGCTGCGGGCTGTTCCAGATCGTGCCGGCGATGGAAGCCAACATGCGCTCCGATTGCGAGCGCTGCGGCACGCCGCTCAGGGCCACGCGTGCAGATCCGACGGGCCACTGCCTGGCGCTGACCTTCGCGTCGCTGGTTCTGTTCGCTGTGCTCTGGCTTGCGATGCTGATGAAGGTCTCGACCGCCGGCATCGTGCACGAGACCACCCTGCTTTCGGGGCCAGGCGAACTGGTACGTCATGGGCTGTGGCCGCTGGCCATCGCGGTTGCCTTCACGACGGCGTTGGCGCCGTTCGGCAAGTTCGCCGGCACGCTCTACGTGCTGGTCGGGTTGCGCATGAAGACGCTGCCGCCCAACCTGCGCGGCGTCTTTCTGATCTCGCGCAAGCTCGGCACCTGGTCGATGCTCGAGGTGCTGCTGCTGGGCGTGTTCGTGGCCTACACCAAGCTCGGCGATATGGTGACGATCGACCTCGGGCCGGCCGTCTATGCGCTTGGCATCCTTACCGTCGTCATCGTCTGGGCCGAACTGGCTCTCGATCCGCAGGCGGTCTGGGAAGAAATCGAGCGGCGCGGCCAGACCCATGCCCCGATGCCGGCCGTTGCACCCATGGAGCATCGCCCGGGCGCCGCAGGGTGCGAGAACTGTCACCTGGTATGCATGCCGGCCGAGTATGGCGGCCGGTGTCCGCGCTGCGGTTCCATCGTGCACGAGCGCAAGCCCGACGCCATCGGCCGTACCATCGCCCTCGTCGTCGCGGGGGCCATCCTCTACGTGCCCGCCAACGTCTATCCGGTGCTGACGGTCATCCAGCTCGGTTCCGGATCGCCCAGCACCATCATGGGCGGCGTCGAGGAACTGGTCTCCTCGAAGATGTATCCGCTGGCGCTGCTTGTGTTCTTTGCCAGCGTACTGGTGCCTCTTTTCAAGCTGCTCGGACTGGCCGCGATGATCTCGGCGACCAAGCTGACGGGCACTGCCGAGGCGGCCGGAGTCCTGCTGCGTCAGCGCACGCGTCTCTATTTCATCGTTGCCTGGATCGGCCGATGGTCGATGGTCGACATTTTCATGGAGTCCCTGCTGGGGGCTTTGGTGCAGTTCGGCAGCGCCGTCACCATCGATCCGGGTGCCGGCGCCCTGGCCTTCTGCGCCGTCGTGATCGTCACCATCTTTGCTGCCGAGGCTTTCGATCCGCGCCTGATGTGGGATGCTGCTGCACAAAATGCGCATCGTCCGGCTCGGCCCCGGGCCGCCGAGCGGGCTCTTGCGCTCGGTCTCAGTTCAGGTCAAAGACCACGTTCAGCTTGATATTGTGCACGTTGCGGACGATGCCCGGCGCGTTGAACGTGTCGAGCTCGTAGCCCAGTGAGGCCTTGCTCCCGCGCGTGAGCTGGCGACCAAAGCCTGCATAGGCACGGTTCTGAGCAAAGCCCTGCACCCGGCCTGGCCCGTTGTTGCCGACATTGATGAAGACCTCATCGGAAAAGGCCAGCTCCCACGGCGTGTCCTTGATCGGAATGCGCACGCCAGCGAGCAGCCGGGTGCGGATCAGGTAGGTGCCGTTGTCGAAGAACAGCTCCTCCCAGCGCCAGCGGCCGGCGATGGGCAGATTGTCGATGCGCGCCCGATAGAGGATGTCCTGAAAGGGGCCGCGCGACGCGGTTTGGCCCGTGAGATAGCGCTGGAACTGGACATAGCCCGCAGCAACCGCCCAGTTGGGGGACAGAGTGTATTCGAAGCCCGGCCGCACCTGGACGTCGCGCAACACGCCGTTTGCACTGTCGAAGCGCAACTGGGTGTCCATCTGGAACGACCAGCGATCGTCGATGCGATAACGCAGACCAATAGCCGGCGTCAGCCAAACGGCACCGTTCTGGAAGTTCGGTGTCGCGGCCTGCTGCTGTTGCCGTTGCGCTTCGGCGGGGATCGAGAAGAGGCAAAGAGCTACCAGCAGGGCGGTAGAAGAGAAGACCGACTTCGACACAGGCCGACGATATCGACCGTGCCGGGGTAGAGCAATCGAAGCTCGGCTTCCCTCGAACTAGGGGCCCGTAGCGCCGAGCGACGTGGCCGTCGCAGCACAGGCGCGCTCGCAGTCGCGACAGGCCTCTGCACAGAGGCGGCAATGCCCGTGTTCCTCGGCATGCCGCTCGCATTCATCGGCACAGGCCCGGCAAAGCTCGGCGCAGGTCTCGATCATGCGACGGATCAGGGCGGGATTGGTGTGAGTGCGGCGGGTGAGAACCGACCCGGTGGCAGTGCAGGCATCGGCGCAGTCGAGGTTGAGCCGGATGCACTGGCTCAATCCTGCTACCCCTTTCTCGCCGAGGCAGGCGTCTGCACAGGAGATGCAGGTCTGGGCGCAATCGAAGCAGGCTTCGATGCAACTGATCAGCGCGTCGCCGGCAGGGCTGCGGCTGGGATGCGGGTGGCTCAGGAACATCGCGCGGACATGCATCGGCTTCTCCTGCTTTTCCGGAATGCAGAAGACTAATGCCGCCGCGGGTGATCGGTTACCGGCTCAGGGCTGCCAGCGCAGAAAGTTGGCAATCAGGCGCAAGCCGGTAGCCTGGCTCTTCTCGGGGTGGAACTGCGTGCCCGCGAGATTGTCGCGACCGACGATGGCCGTGATCGGTCCGCCATAGTCGGTCTGGCCAAGGACTGTCTCGGGTCTGCTGGCGGCGAGCTGGAAGGAGTGCACGAAATAGGCATGGTCGCGAGGGGCGATGCCTTCGAGCAGGGCGTGCGGCTTGAGGGCGTCCAGCTCGTTCCAGCCCATATGGGGGATCTTGAGATGGTCCTTGCCCGTCTGTCCCTTGGCTTCGATGCGCACCACGTCGCCCGCGATCCAGTCCAGTCCGGGATGTACACCGTACTCGACGCCGCGCGTGGCCATGAGCTGCATGCCGACGCAGATGCCGAGGAAGGGCTTGCCGCGCTCGATGACCTCGCGCTGCAACGTCTCGACCATGCCCGGCACGCCGTAGAGGCCAGCTCGGCAGTCGGCGAAAGCACCGACGCCTGGAAGCACGATGCGAGCGGCCTCGATCACGTCGCGCGTCGAGGCGGTCACAAGGATGCGTTCGTGCGTCCCGGCTTCGCGGGCGGCGCGTTCGAAGGCCTTGGCAGCGGACCGCAGGTTGCCGGAGCCGTAGTCGACGATGGCGACGGTCATGAGGCTTAAAGTACGCCCTTGGTGCTGGGCACGGCGGTGAGCTGGCGCGGGTCGAGTTCGACCGCGACCCGCAACGCCCGGGCGAGGCCCTTGAAGCAGCTTTCGACGATATGGTGGTTGTTGTCGCCGTAATGGTTCCACACGTGCAGGGTCAGCCCGCCGAGCTGGGCGAAGGCCTGGAACCACTCCTTAAACAGCTCGGTGTCCATGGTGCCGAGCTTGGGCTTGGAGAAGTTCACCTTCCAGATCAGGTACGGCCGGTTCGAGGCGTCGAGCGCTACCTCGGTCAGGGTCTCGTCCATCGGGATGTGTGCCGAACCGTAGCGGCGGATGCCGGCACGGTCGCCCAGCGCCTTGCTCAGGCACTCGCCCAGCACGATGCCGGCGTCTTCGGTGGTGTGGTGGTAGTCGATGTGCAGGTCGCCTTCGGCGCGCAGCGTGATGTCGATCAGGCTGTGGCGCGAGAGCTGCTCCAGCATATGGTCGAGGAAGCCGATGCCGGTCTTGATGTCGTACTTGCCAGTGCCGTCGAGATTGATGGCGGCAGCAATGCTCGTTTCCTTCGTGGCCCGCGCGACATAGGCCCGCCGCCCGCCGGTGCCCGGTGTCGTGAGGGGCTGGGACGGCGGCGTGGTCTTGGCCGGAGCCTTGGCAGGCGCTTTCTTTGCGGCCTTGGGGGCCATCGTGAGTCCTCTCGGTTGCGCCCCGTTCATACAGGAACGCGAGCGGCACGGTCGAGCGCGACGCGCGTCAGAATGACGCCCAGCAACACGATCAGGCCGCCGATCACGCGGGCTGCGGTGAGGGGATCGCCGAAGAAGGCGGCCGACAAGCCCACACCCGCCACGGGGATCAGGTACATGTAGACCATGACCCGGCTGACCCCCAGCCGCTCCAGCCCGGCGGTGAGGCCGAGGAAGGCGACGCCCACGGGAAAGATCGCCGTATAGAGCCAGAATCCCAGGAGCCGGTCGTCGAGCCGTGCGAATTCACGGAGGGAGTCGAAGGCGAGGGCGAAGGGCATCAGGATCAGGGAACCGATCAGGGTCGTCCAGGCCATGACCTGAAGGGCTCCCAGCCGCTGGCTATAGGGCGCCCCGCGCTCGACATAGAGCGCCCAGGCGAAGGCCGAGACCATCCAGAGCAGGGTGCCGTCGAGGCTGCCGAAAGAGAGGGTGAAGCGGGTCAGGCTGTTGTTCACCACCAGCACGACGCCCGCAAACGCCACGGCGATGCCGGCCCAGCCGAGCACGGAAAGCCGCCGGCCGGCGAACCAGGCAAGGATGGCCGAGAAGGCCGTGGTGGTGGTCATGACGATCGAACCGACCGACGGCGCGCTGCGCGCCATGGCGAGCCCCCAGCAGGCCTGGAAAATCGTGACGCCGATGATCGACAGCAGGATCATCGGCACCCAGTCGCGCCGGGACAGGGCCATGGGCCGGCGCCGCAGCGCCAGTACAGCGAACAGGAAGACAGCCGCGATCAGGTAGCGTGAGGCGCTGTAGAGCAGCGGGCTCATGACCGCGAGCACATCCTTGGCGAAGGGATAGCTCGAGCCCATGAGCAGCGCCGTGCCAAGCATCAGGGCATCGCCGGTGTAGCGATGTCCCTTCATCCGACGCCTCTAGTGACGGACGTCACCTACGAGCGCGGCGCCGTCGAAGCCTTCTGTGCGCCCCAGAAGCCGAACAGCGCGCCGGCGACGCGGCGGATCTGGATCTCCTCCGAGCCTTCGGTGATGCGGTAGCGGCGGTGGTGGCGATAGATGTGTTCGAACGGCGTGTGGCGCGAATAGCCGATGCCGCCGTGAACCTGGATGGCACGATCGGCGGCGTCGCATACCAGCCGGTTGGCGCGGTAGTTCGACATTGCCACCCACTCGCTCACGTTCATGTGGTGCTCGCGGTCGAGATGCCAGGCGGTCTTGCGCACCAGTCCGCGCGTCATCTCGGCTTCGGTGTGCAGCTCGGCCAGCGGGAACTGGATCGCCTGGTTGGTGGCCAGCGCCTTGCCGAAAACTTTTCGGTTCTTGGCATAGGCCACCGACATGTCGATGCAGTACTGCGCGGCACCGAGGCTGGAGGCGGCCTGGCGGATGCGGTTCTCGTGCACGAAGGTCTGCGCCACGTCGAGGCCGCGACCTTCATCGCCCAGCATGGTCGAATTCGGCACCGTCACGTTGGTCAGAGACACCTCGGCATGGTCGCTCGGCATGTTGAAGGTCCACCACATGTGCTCGATCTTGAAGCCGGGCGACTTCACGGGCACGAGGAATGCCGAGATGCCGCGCGCATCGCCTGCCTTGCCCGAGGTCCGGGCGAACACGAGATCGACGGTCGCGGTGTGCATGCCGGTGTTGAACCGTTTCATGCCGTTGATCACCCAGTCGCTGCCCTGCTTGACGGCGGTGGTTTCCATGAACGTGGCGTCGGAGCCGTGCAACGGCTCGGTAAGGCCGAAGCCGATACGCTCCGTCCCCTTGAACATGCCTTCGATGTAGCGGTCCTTCTGTTCCTGCGTGCCGAAGCGGTGCAGCAGCAGGGCCACCGGGAAGTTGCCGACGATCGAGCTCTCGTTCTGCAGGTCGTTGTGCAGGCCGAGCCCCTTGTGCGCGAGATGCTCGCGGATGATCGCCATGGCGAGGTTGGAACC
This sequence comes from Reyranella massiliensis 521, assembly GCF_000312425.1. Lineage (GTDB taxonomy): Bacteria > Pseudomonadota > Alphaproteobacteria > Reyranellales > Reyranellaceae > Reyranella > Reyranella massiliensis. The sequence continues at coordinate 5,306,412 of NZ_HE997181.1, forward strand.
GTCCTTGCCGCCCAGCGCCTTCGGCAAGCCGAAACGCAGATGGCCTGCCTTGTCGGCGCGGCGCTTCATCTCGGCCAGAAGCTCCTCCCACTCGTGGCGCGGCTGGCCGTCATTGTCCCAGTCGGTGCGCGCGTGCTCGCGGCGATGGTCGAAGAAGCGGATATTGTCGTTCTCGCGCTCCAGGGGCCGGATTTCGCGCTCGATGAAGGCGTCGAGTTCGGTCAGGTACGCCGCGATATCGGCGGGAATGTTGAAATCCATAGGGCCGCTCCTCCGGTAAACGATCGTTCACCGGCGATCTTAGGGCGTCTTTGACGGCGGTGCCATGAAGGCCGCTTTCGACCTGCGGCTTCGCCAATGAAAATACTCGGTCACCTGCAACGACAACGGCCGGACGTCCTGTGTAGCGCGACGGAAACTCTTATTCTTCCTCACCAGTTGCTGGCAGGTCGACCCTGAAGCGGCTGCCGCCACCCTCTGCGGCGAGGCATACGGCGTCGCCGCCATGACGGCGGGCAATGTCGAGGACCAGGGCAAGACCCAGCCCGCTGCCGCGGCCCGTCTCGGCCCCGCCGGCCAGTCGATAGAAAGGTTCGAAGATGCGCTGGCGCTCGGCTTCCGGCACGCCGGGGCCATGGTCGGAGACATCGAGCACGGCGCGGTGGCCTTCTCGCGTGACGGTGACGGTGACCGGACCGCTGCCACCATAGCGTAGGGCATTCTCGACCAGATTACGGATCAACCGACGCAGCAGCAGGCGATCGCCCGACACCGTCACCGGCTCCCCGTCGACTTCGAGGTCGTAATGCGAGGCTTCTTCGGCCGCGAGCGCCAACAGGTCCACGGATTCACGCCGCTCCAAGTTGGGCAGCGCCTCCAGACGGCTCGCCAGCAGGATCTGTTCGATGAGCTGATCGAGTTCGGCGACGTCCTGTTTCAGGGAATCGCGCGTCTTGGCGTCGGCATTCTCGCCCAGGAGAGAGGCTGCGACGGCGATGCGCGCCAACGGCGTGCGCAATTCATGGCTGGCATTGGCGAGCAACAGGCGATGGGCGGCCACCAGCTCTTCGATACGCTGGGCCGACCGATTGAAGCTCGCTGCCAATGCGGCGACTTCGTCGCGGCCTTCCACTCGCACGCGCGCCGAAAGATCGCCGCCTCCCAACTGTTCGACACCCGCTTTGAGGCGTTCGAGGCGGCGGCCCAGGCCACGCACGACAGGATAGGCGGCGATTGCGACAGCAATGGCCACCAAGCCGAGCGCCGCGGCGATCCAGAGCGCCGGGTTGGGCCGTTCACGGACTTGGCGGGCGACCAGCCAGCGTCCGTCGGGAAGCTGTAAGGTGAAGTTGGGGCCGCCCGGGCCACGCCGCCAGCCGGTGCGCGCGTGCATGGGATTGAAGCGCGGCGGCGGCTTGCCGGCCATCGCGATCATATCGCCATCGGGTTCGTAGAGGGCGATGTCGAAGCGCAGCTTGCGCTGCAGTACCTCGATGGCGCGCTGCTGATCCTGCTTGGGCGCGGCGATGTCGGGCAGCAGCGCGCCGGTCAGCTCGGCGGCGACATCGAGATACTGCGGCGTGCGATTGTCGTCGTCGGCCAAGCGCCACAGCAGCACCGCCGCTCCCACGAACACCGCCAGCACGACGAGGATGGTGACGTAGAACTGGAGATAGAGGCGCTGCACGGACTAACGGTCCTGGTCCTTGGCGAAGACATAGCCGGTGCCGCGCAACGTCAGGATGCGGCGCGGCTTCTTGGGATCGTCTTCGATGGCGGCGCGGATGCGCGAGATGTGGACGTCGACGGAACGGTCGAAGGCTTCGAGCTTCTCGCCCTTCAACAGATCCATCAGCGCATCGCGCGACAACACGCGGCCGGCGCGTTCGGCCAACGCCAGCAGAAGCGCGAACTGATACGAGGTGATCGGCCGCTCCTCGCCGTCGATCCTCACGACACGCGAGCCCTTGTCGATCTCGAGTCGACCGAAACGCAGCACATCCGCGGCCACGGTCGTGCCCCTGCGACGCAGGATGGCGCGTAGTCGTGCCTGCAGCTCTCGCGGCTCGAACGGCTTCGCGAGATAGTCGTCGGCGCCGAGTTCGAGGCCGACCACGCGATCCATCGGCTCGCCGCGCGCCGTCAGCATCAGGATCGGTACGTCGTTCGACTGGCGCAGCCGGCGGCAGAAATCGAGGCCGTCGGCATCGGGCAGCATCAGGTCGAGGATCAATGCGTCGAAGGCTTCGCGCTTCAGCAACGCTTCGCCGTTGCTCGCCGTGCCGGCGACCGTCACACGAAAGCCCGCCCCGCCGAGATAGTCCTGAACCATCCCGGCGAGGCGGTCGTCGTCGTCGATCATCAGGATTCGCGCGGCCATCGCTTCAGTATCGGGCCGGCGCGACCCTGATGTCATCATCGCGCGTTAGCCCTTCTTGTGGCCGCGATGGTCGCCCCAGTGATGATCGCCCCAGGTCTTGAAGAAGGCCTGACGCTGCTGGGCGTTGAGCACATTGCCGGCGTCGATCAGTGCCTTGGTGAAGCGCTTGGAGCTTTCGTCGGCCACCTTCATCTGGTCCTGGCGGATCTGTTCGATCTTGGCCGGATCGATGGTGGCGGCTTCCATCGCCGCGCGCATCGCCTTGCGGTTTTCGGCGCGCTTCTCGTGCAGGGACTTCATGTCCTTGAAGGCAGCCTGCAGGATGCCGGTGATCTGCTTCTTCTGGTCCTGCGTGGCATCGGTACCGTTCAGCGCCTTGTCGACGCGCTTCTCGATGCGCTCCTGAAACTTGGCGGGATCGGACGACATGCCGTCGCCACGCGCAAAGGCCGGAGCGCCGGCGGTGACGGCGAGGCTGCCGGCGAGGAGGGCGGCCATCACGGTCTTGAGGGAAAGGGTCGTCATGTCTGTCTCCTTCGGTTCGGGGGGTTCCCCGTGCCACCGATATGGAGGGCGGCCGTATCGGCCGCGTGGCGCAGCGGTAAAGTTGTGTAAAGTCAGCCATCATGACGATTCTCAGAACCGACCGTCTCGCTTTGCGCCCATTGCTACCCGACGACGCCGAAGACTACGCCGCCATGCGCTTTCACCCCGAGGTGGCGAAATGGCTGCCATCTGCACCGGGCAAGCAGGATGAAAGCGCTCTCCTCGCCGCGGCGCGCGCCACGATCGACCGGTTCGCCGCCTCCTGGCAGGAGCGGCGGCTGGCGCCCTGGGGGGTCTTCCTCGACGCGAAGCTGATCGGCCACGGGGGGCTGAATTACGTTCCCGAATTCGACGCCGTCGAGGTGCTGTGGGCGCTCCACCCCGAGGCTTGGGGCAAGGGCTATGCAACGGAAGTCGCCGAGGCGGCGCTCAACTATGGCTTCGGCGCGCTCGACCTCGGTTCGATCTTCGCCATCACGCTCGAAAGCAATGCGGCGTCGCAAGCCGTGATGAGGCGCATCGGCCTCACCTATCGCAAGAGGGTCGATTACAAGGGCTTCACCGATATCGCGTGGTTCGATATCGATCGCGCAACCTATGCCGAGAGGACCTCGATGGCGGCGCGGTGAAGCGCGGCATCGCCCGCCGCCACCACGGCGCCGTCGGAACGCATGCCAAGCTCGCCGCCTTTCCAGTCGGTGATCAGGCCGCCGGCGCCCTGGATGACCGGAATGAGGGCTGCGAAATCGTAGAGCTTGAGGCTCGCTTCGACGACCAGGTCGACATGGCCCAATGCCAGCAGGCCATAGGCGTAGCAGTCCCCGCCCCAGCGGAAGTACTTCACCTTCTCGGTCAGGGTGCGGTGCGGTCCGGCATAGCCCGCCGGAAACATGCCGGGCGCCGTCGAATACATGTAGGCGTCGGCGAGCTTCGGGCAGGGGCGAACGGAGATCGGCTTGCCGTTGAAGGTCGAGCGCTCGCCGCTCACGCCAAGCCAGCGTTCTTGCAGGATCGGCTGATCGATGATGCCGAGCACGGGCCTGCCGCGATGGAAGAGGGCGATCAGCGTGCCGAAGATCGGCAGGCCGGTGATGAAGGCCTTGGTGCCGTCGATCGGATCGAGCACCCACACATACTCGGCGTCGGTCCGAACCGCGCCGTGTTCTTCGCCGAACACGCCATGTTCCGGCACATGGCGTGCCAGCAGCTCGCGCATGGCGGTCTCCGCCTCGCGGTCGGCGATGGTGACGGGGCTCTGGTCGGACTTGTCGTCGACCGTAACGGGGGTGCGAAAATAGCGTGCCGCAATCGGGCGCGCGGCGTCGGCGAGGCTGTTGGCGAGCGCGACCAGCTCGGCGGGAACCGACCCGGCCACGTCCTATTCCTGCTTACGGCAGCGGCTTGGGGGTATCGGCCATCGTGCGCAGATAGGCGATCACGTCGGCGCGCTCCTGCTCCTTGGGCAGACCGGCGAAGGCCATCTTCGTGCCGCGTGCATAGGCGCTCGGCTTGAAGATCAGGTGATCGATATCCTCGTAGGTCCACTCCCCGCCCTTGGCGGTGAGGGCCGACGAGTAGCTGAAGCCGGCGTGGCTCGCCTTCTTGCGGTCGACGACGTCCCACAGGTTCGGGCCAACCTTGTTGGCGCCGCCCTTGTCGACCGTGTGGCAGGTGAAGCACTGCTTCATGAAGATAGCCTTGCCGGCGTCGACATTGGCGCTGGCGAGCTTGGGGCCGATCGGCGGGATCTCGATGGCTGCCGGCGCCGCGGCGGTCTGCGTCGGTGCGTCGTTGGAGACGGCGAGGGCCGGCTTGTCCAGCTTGTGCGGATGGACGACGGCATTGGAAACCTTGCCCACCACCATTGCGAAGAGGGCCGAGGCCAAAACGCAGCCCGCAATCGTATTGAAACTGGCCATAATCAAATCCCGAAACGGCAAATTCTTCGGACGCTGCTGTAGCACGCCCGCGACGCCGCCAGTAGTATCCCATCGCACCGGCAGGCTCGCGCGGCGGAACGTCGCAAGTACCGGAAACTACAAGGTTTTTCGCCTATCGAGGAGCCTCAGAACGCGGGGAGAATTTCGGCATATGGCCCGGCAGACAGCCAAAACGCGCGGCGGCAAAGCCGCCGCCAGCAACATCATCGCCTTCCAGGGCGAACCCGGCGCCAACTCGGACATGGCCTGCCGAGCGGCCTTTCCCTACATGACCACGCTGCCCTGCCCGACCTTCGAAACGGCCATGGGGGCGGTCCAGGCCGGCAAGGCGGAGCTGGCCATCATCCCGGTCGAGAATTCGATCGCCGGCCGTGTCGCCGACCTGCACAGCCTGCTGCCCCACACCAAGCTCAAGATCGTGGCCGAGCACTTCCAGCGGGTCGAGCACTGCCTGGTGGCGCTGCCCGGCGCCTCGCTGAAGTCGATCAAGACCGTCAAGAGCCACGTCCAGGCGCTGGCGCAGTGCCGCAACTTCCTGAAGAAGCATCGTTTCGAGCCGCTGGTGCATGCCGACACGGCGGGTGCGGCGCGCGAGATTGCCGAGATCGGCGATCCGACCGTCGGCGCCATCGCCTCGTCGCTGGCCGCCCGGATCTACAATCTCAAGGTTCTGGCCAAGAACATCGAGGATGCCGATCACAACACCACGCGCATGCTGGTGTTCTCGCGCGACCACGCCACGCTCGACTGGCGCACCGTGCAGTGCATGACGGCGTTCCTCTTTCGGGTGAAGAGCCGGCCCGCGGCGCTCTACAAGGCGCTCGGCGGCTTTGCGACCAACGGCGTCAACATCGTGAAGCTCGAGAGTTATCTCTCCGGCGCACGCTTCGAGCAGGCGCAGTTCTATGCCGAGGTCGAAGGCCATCCGGAGCAGCGCAGCGTCCATCTCGCGCTCGAGGAGCTGGGTTTCTTCTCCGAGGAACTGAAGCTGCTCGGCACCTTCCCGACCAACCCCTTCCGCCGTAAGGGCTGGGACGCGCCGACGCGTCCCGGCACCTGAGCGCGACTTCGAGGCCTCAATGCCGCAACAGCCTGTCCGCATCGCTCCGTCGATCCTCTCCGCCGACTTCGCGGCCCTGGGTCGCGAGATCGAGGCGATCACCGCCGCCGGCGCCGACTGGATCCATGTCGACGTGATGGACGGCCACTTCGTGCCCAATCTGACGATCGGGCCGATGGTGGTGAAGGCGCTGCGCAAGCACAGCAAGCAGCCGTTCGACGTGCATCTCATGATCTCGCCGGTCGACCCGCTGGTGCCAGCCTTTGTCGAGGCCGGCGCCGACGTGATCTCCTTCCATCCCGAGGCGGGGCCGCACATCCATCGCACGATCCAGCTCATCAAGAGCCTGGGCAAGAAGGCGGGCGCCGTCCTCAATCCGGCGACGCCGCTGTCGGCCATCGAGCATGTGCTGGGCGATCTCGACCTCGTGCTGGTGATGAGCGTCAATCCGGGCTTCGGTGGCCAGGCCTTCATCGAAAGCCAGCTCGCCAAGATTGCCGCCCTGCGCAAGGCGATCGATGCGCTGGGCAAGTCGATCGATCTCGAAGTCGATGGTGGCGTCAATGTCGAGACGGCCAAGCGTTGCATCAAGGCCGGCGCCGATGTGCTGGTGGCCGGCACCGCGGTATTCGGCGGCGGGCCGGACAAGTACGCCGCCAACATAAAGGCGCTGCGTTCCTAGGGAGATGACATGGCCGACCTGATCCTGCATCACTATCCGACCTCGCCCTTCTCGGAGAAGGTCAGGGTCGCCTTCGGCCTCAAGAAGCTGGGATGGAAGTCGGTCACCATCCCCAACATCATGCCGAAGCCGGACCTGATGCCGCTTACCGGCGGCTATCGCAAGACGCCGGTCCTGCAGGTCGGCGCCGATATCTACTGCGATACGCAGCTCATCATGCTGGAAATCGAGAAGCGCGTGCCCACGCCGCCGTTGCTGCCGCCCGGCAAGGAAGGCGAAGCGCGGGCGCTCGCCATGTGGATCGACCGCAACATCTTCTGGGCCGCAGTCGGCGTCGTCATGGGCGCGATCGGCGACAAGCTGCCAGAGGCCTTCCATAGGGATCGTAGCGAATTCTCCGGCCGCTCCTTCGAGCCGGCAAAGCTCAAGGCCGCGGCGCCGTTCGCGGCGCAACAGACTTATGCCCAGCTCGTGCTGGCCGAGGAAATGCTGGGCGATGGCCGCGCCTATCTGTTGGGAGCGGCGCCGAGCCTGGCGGACTGTGCGCTCTACAATCCGGTGTGGTTCATCAAAGAGCGCTTGGGCGGCGGCAAGGTCGTACCGCCGCTCGACCGCCTGCCGCGCCTTACGGCCTGGTCGGAGCGGATGAAAGCAATCGGCAGCGGCAACCCGACTGAGATGAGCTCGGCCGATGCGCTGGCCGTTGCCAAAGCGGCAAAGCCCGCAGCCTGTAGTGTCGATGCTGGCGATCCCAGCGGCCTGAAGGCTGGTCAGACGATCAGCGTCACGCCGGACGATACCGGCAAGGTGCCGGTGACGGGAACGCTGGTAGGCCTGACGCCGGACCGCATTTCGATCGGCCGCAACGACGAACGCGCAGGCGACGTCGTCGTCCATTTCCCGCGCGCCGGCTTCATCGTGACGCCGGCTTAGACGATTTCGACGCCGATCTCGCTCGCAATCCGGCGCAGGGCCGCGACCGAGCGGGCGGTGGCATTGCGGCCATCCTGCGGACAATGCGTCTCGATGCTGGCCACGATCTCGCGCGTGGGCCCCTCCGACGCTGCCGTGAGAAGGCGTTGGAGTTCGCGGGCCCAGGGAATGTCGCCGTCGCCCAGCGGCACGGTGCGTTTGGCCGCCGAGTCCCGGTCCTTGAGATGGATGAGATCGGTGCGCGGCGCGAGTGCGGCGATCTCGGCATCGGTTGGCGGCTTGCCCGCTGCCCAGGCATTGCCGATATCGACCAAGGGGCGAAACGCCAGGGGCATGGGATTGGGCGCTATCGCGTCGGCCATGGACGCGAACAGCTCGGCCAGATCCGTCACGGTGGCGATGTTGCACACAGGTTCGTTCTCGAGCTCGACAGTGACGGAGTAGGTCGCGGCGAGATCGATCAACCGTTCGAAGCGGCCGAACAGGTCCTGCGGCTTGTAGCCGGGATAGCGCAGATGGCTGAAAACCCGGATGCGACTGGCGCCCAGCATGATCGCGAGATCGAAAGCATGGACCAGCGGATCGTCGGCCGGGCAATCCGTCGGATCGAAGGCGAAGTCGACTTTGCCACCGTCCTCTGTCCCTTTGCCCTGGGCCGGCCACTTGAGCAGCGGCGAAACGAAAGTCGGGACCTGGAGCCCGGCCTTCTCGATGGCGCGGGCGATGCTGCTCGCCTCTTCGAGGGTCATGCTCAGCAGATTGCGGCCACCCACCGTGCGCATATCGAGGCGGCGAACCTCGTGCTCCTGGCAGAAGGAGATCATTTCATCGAGCGAGGGGCCGATTTCATCACCGATGACGGCCAGGGCGAGACGGGGCAGGGACATGCGGACTAACCTACAATGGAGCGCGCTGTTTAGCTAAAGTCGCGTCTACAAGCGAGGGAGACGGCATGAGTGAGAATGCGGCGATCTTCGTAGGCGAAAGCGATGCCGATCAATATCTCCTGCTGAAGTACGCCAACCGGCACGGCCTGATCGCCGGCGCGACCGGCACGGGCAAGACCGTGACCCTGCAGACAATCGCCGAGGGGTTCTCCGCCTTCGGCGTGCCCGTCTTCATGGCCGACGTCAAAGGCGATCTGTCGGGCGTGTCCCAAAAGGGAGGCGACAATCCGAAGGCCGTGGAGCGCGCCCAACAGCTCAAGATCGACGGCTATACCGGGCACGCCTTTCCCACGATCTTCTGGGATTTGTTCGGCCAGAAGGGCCATCCCATCCGTACGACCGTGAGCGAGGTCGGCCCCGTGCTGATGGCACGCCTGCTGCAGCTCAACGACACGCAGGAAGGCGTACTCAACATCGTCTTCAAGGTGGCCGACGAACAGGGCCTGCTGCTGCTCGACTTCAAGGACCTGCAGGCGATGCTGCAATGGGTCGCCGAGAATGCCGGCAGCCTCACCACCGAATTCGGCAATGTGAGCAAGCAGACGGTCGGTACCATCCAGCGCCAGCTTCTGACCCTCGATCAGCAGGGCGGGAACGGCTTCTTCGGCGAGCCGGCCCTGACGCTGGCCGACATGATGCGCTGCGACCCGTCGGGCTTCGGCGCGATCAACGTGCTGGCAGCGGATCGGCTGATGCAGAGCCCGCGCCTCTACGCCACTTTCCTGCTCTGGCTGCTGTCGGAACTGTTCGAGACGCTTCCCGAGGTCGGCGACCTCGACAAGCCGAAGTTCGTCTTCTTCTTCGACGAAGCGCACCTCCTGTTCGACGATGCGCCCAAGGCGCTGCTCAGCCGCATCGAGCAGGTGGTGCGCCTGATCCGTTCCAAGGGCGTGGGCGTCTACTTCATCACCCAGAACCCGCTCGATATTCCGGAATCGGTCCTCGGCCAGCTCGGCAACCGGGTGCAGCACGCGCTGCGCGCCTTCACGCCCAAGGACCAGAAGGCCGTGAAGGTTGCAGCCGAGACCTTCCGCCCCAACAAGAAATTCAACGCGGCGCAGACGATCACCGAGCTGGGCGTCGGCGAGGCGCTGGTTTCCTTCCTCGATGCCAAGGGTGTGCCGACGCCGGTGGAGCGCTGCTTCGTTGCACCGCCGCGCGGTCGCATCGGCCCGGCGACGGACGCCGAACGCGCGGCCGTAATCGCGGCCAGCCCGATTGCCGGCAAGTATGACAAGGTGGTCGACCGTGCGTCGGCCTACGAGGTGCTGACGGGCCGCGTCACGGCGGGTGCGCAGACGGCCCCTGCCGATGAAACGGCCGCTCCGTCCGCACCGGCGAGCGGCGAGGTGTTGAAGCGGCGCGGGCAATATGGGTCGGTGCCGCCTACTGTGCCAGCAACTACAGGTCCGTGGGGGCCGCGTTCGCAGTCGCCACAGCCGCCGCCGCCGCCGCCACCTCCGGCGGAGTCCTCACCGGCTCCGCGACCAGAGCCACGCCTGAAGAAGGCCCAGACGGAAGCGTCGGCGCCCGAGCCGAAGCCGCGGGGGCCGGTCGGTCGGCCGCGCGATTCGGTCGGTGTCACGATCGCCAAGGCCGCCGGCCGCAGCGTCACGACCGTGGTGGCACGCGAGGCCGCGAAGGCCGTGTTCGGCAAAGGCAAGGCAGCGACCATCGGCGCCAGTGTCGGGGGCGCCGTGCTGCGTGGCGTGCTCGGATCGCTCCTGAAATGAGGTCGGGGTGCGTTACGCCTCGACGATGAGCGTGCCGCCCATCTCTTCGTGACCCTCGCCGCAGAAGACGTCGCAGAAGAATACGATAGGACCCGGCTTGTCCGGAGTTAGAGCAACCCTGGTCTCCTGGCCGGGTACGATCTCGGCACGCAGGCCAAGGTCGGGCACCTTGAAGCCGTGAATGCGGTCCTCCGAGGTGAGGATCAGGACTACCGGCTGTCCGAGCTTGAGCCGGACTTCCGCAGGATTGAACTCGAACTTCTTGGCCGAGATGCGGACTTCGTTCGTTCCGGCCTGGACGAGTCTTGCCGTGCTGGCCGCAGTTGCCACCGCGGCCAGCAGGAATACGCGACGCCCCATCATCTCACGCTCCGCTGATGCCGACTTCGGTGAGCTTGGCGGTCTGTGCCATGGCGACATCGCGCACCCCGAGTCCCTTGCCGGGGCTCGCCGCATCGTAGGGCAGCGGCGCGCGCCGGGGCTGCGAGCCGGGTGCGGGCAGTGCGAAGATCAACGACTTCGCCGCGTGATGGGCGATATGGCCGGTGTTCTGGTGGTGCTCCTGATGGATGTGGCCATAGAACACTACGACGTTCTGGTAGGGCATCAGTAGGTCGATGGCCTTGGCGCCGTCGGCTGTCGTCCAGTCCCACGACGGCATCAGGTCGAACAGCGGACGATGCGTCAGCACGACGATCCGGTCGTCCGCATGGCGCTGCTTCAGATCGGCCGCCAGCCAGGCGAGTTGCTCGTCGCCGAGCTTCGCGGCCGGGTCCGAGACATTGTCGAGGGCGACGAAATGCACGCCCTTGTGGTCGAACGTGTAGTAGGGGGCGCCAAAGAACTCCTTGTAGGCCTCGCCCTTGTCGAGCGACGCATCGTGTTCGCCCGGCATGAAGCGCACGTCCTTGACCCGGAGCGCCGAGACGATCTCGCGAAACCGCTTCATGCGCGCACGCCGTTCCACCGGGTCGTCCGTCGTATGGGTGAGGTCGCCGGTGAAGACGATGAAGTCCGGCTGGTTGGGCAGTGCGTTCGCCGTGGCGACGGCCTTCTCGAGCGTGTGCTCGGCGTCGAGATTGGCCGGGCCCTTGTAGCCCCAATGGGTGTCGGAGAACTGGATGAAGTGAAAGTCGGCGGCCTGCGCCGACGCCGGATGTCCGGGGAACAGCGCCGAGGCAAAGGCGACACCGGCGAGGCCGGAAAGTTTCAGGAATGCGCGACGATCTTGCGGCTGCATGGAGGACCTCCCGGCTCGGCTGGATCTCGAAGGGCCATACCCGACCTACCGGACGGGGAGGGGCGCTATTCCCGCGGGAATAAAATCGACGGTACGCCGGTATTGATGTCCTATGGGTCGCATGTCGGAGGCGCCGAAACCGGACGGCAAAGCCCTGGAGCGGTTCCGCATCGTCATGCTGCCGCATCTCGATGCTGCCTACGGCTTTGCGCGCTGGCTGACACGCGATCCGGTCGAGGCGCAGGACGTGGCGCAGGAAGCGATGCTGCGGGCGCTGCGCTACTTCCACGCCTTTCGCGGCGAGGAGGCGCGGCCCTGGCTGCTGCGCATCGTACGCAACACCTGGAGCGACATGCGGCTCGCCCGTCGCGGCGAGAGAGTGCCGCTCGATGAAGCCGAGAGCGTCGTCGATGCCGGCCCTGATCCCGAGCAAAGCGCGCTGGCCGGTGATCGGCGGCGTCAGATCGCGGCGGCGCTGGCGGCGCTGCCCGAGGAGTCACGTGAAGTGCTGGTACTGCGCGAGATCGAGGAGCTTTCCTACAAGCACATCGCTGCGATCCTCGATCTGCCGATCGGCACGATCATGTCGCGCCTGTCGCGGGCGCGCGAAAAGCTGGCCGTCGAACTCGGCGGCCGGTTGGGAAAGGAGTGACCATGGATTGCCCGACCTGCGAGGCGATGGTCGAATCCTACCTGGATGGCGAACTGCCGGCCGGCGAGAGCGCGCGTTTCGAGGCGGCGCTTGCGGAGTGCCCGGAGTGTCGTGCCAAACTCGAACGCCTTCAAACGCAGCGGGCGCTGATCCGCGACCTGCCGACGGCCCGCGCACCGGACCTGCTGCGCGCCCGCATCGAGCGCGAACTCCGCGTCGATACGCCGGTCCCGGTCCCCGTTCCGGTTCCGCGCGTCTGGCCGCGCCGCATGGCGCTCGCGGCCAGCCTTCTGCTGGCGGTGGGCGTGGGCTGGATGGGCGGCCGGTTCATCGGGCGGGAAGGCAGTCGAGAGACCGACGAACTGATCGCCGGCTATCTTCGCGTCGGCCTGGGCGATCGCCCGGTCGAGGTTGCCTCGTCGGATCAGCACACGGTGAAGCCGTGGTTTGCCGGCCGCATCGACTATGCGCCGCCAGTCTACGACCTTACAGCATCGGGCTTTCCACTGCTGGGCGGCAGAGTCGACGTTCTGGGCGGTCGCCGGATCGCCGTGCTGGTCTATCGCCGCAACCAGCATCGTGTGGCGCTGTCTTTGTGGCCGGCCTCGACGCCGGGCGACGCTGCGCCCCAGATCGGCGAGCGCGATGGCTTTGCCATCGCCCGCTGGCGCCATGCCGGCTTCGAGATGCGCGCCGTGGCCGATCTCGCGCCGAAGGATATGAGTCTGTTCGCATCGGCCGTCGATCAGGCGATCGACGGCGGCCGGTAGGCCTTTAGGCCAGCCGGTCGAGTTCCTTGATGATCGCGTCGCCCATTTCCTGGGTGCCGACCTTCTTCACGCCGTCCGTGTTGCCCACGAGCAGGTCGCCGGTACGGTAGCCTGCGGCCAGCACGTTCTCGATCGCCTTCTCGACGAGGTCCGCATCCTTGTCGAGGTCGAACGAGTAGCGCAGCATCATGGCGTAGGAGAGCGCCTGTGCGATCGGATTGGCCAGGCCCTTGCCCGCGATGTCGGGGGCGCTGCCGTGGATCGGCTCGTACATTGCCTTGCGCCGGCCGGTCGCGTCGGCAGCGCCGAGCGAAGCCGACGGGAGAAGGCCCAGCGAGCCGGTCAGCATCGAGGCTTCGTCGGACAGGATGTCGCCGAACAGGTTGTCGGTCACGATCACATCGAACTGGTTGGGCGAACGCAGGAGCTGCATGGCGAGCGCGTCGGCATACATGTGGCTCAACTGCACGTCGGCATACTTCTCCTTGTGCAGCTTGGTCGCTTCCTCGCGCCACAGCACGCCGGTGTGCATGACGTTGGCCTTCTCCGAAGAGCAGACCTTGTTGCTGCGCTTGCGCGCCAGCTCAAAGGCGACGGCGCAGACGCGGCGGATCTCGCTCGAATTGTAGCGCTGGGTGTCGAAGGCTTCGAAGTCGCCGTTGGCGAGCTTGGTGCGGCCGCGCGGCTCGCCGAAATAGACGCCACTCGTCAGCTCGCGGATGATCATGATGTCGAGACCCTTGACGATCTCGGGCTTCAGCGAGCTGGCATCGACCAGCGGATCGAACACCTTGGCCGGGCGCAGGTTGGCGAAGAGGTCCATTTCCTTGCGCAGGCGCAGCAGGCCGCGCTCGGGCTTCTTGTCGAACTCGACATTGTCCCACTTCGGGCCGCCGACCGAGCCGAACAGCACGGCATCGGCCTCCAGCGCGGTCTTCATGGCGTCGTCGGTGAGCGGCACGCCGTGCTTGTCGAGGGCGGCGCCGCCGACCAGATCTTCCGTAATGTCGAAACCTACCGCGCGCTTCTTGCCCATCCAGGCGATGATCTTGCGGACTTCGTTCATCACCTCGGGGCCGATGCCATCACCGGGCAGCACGAGCAGATTGCGATTTGACGCCATTGTCCTGTTTCTCTTTTCGTCGTGGTCGGAGGTGCGGCGCGACTTAGGCGGCGCCGTGCAACCAGGGTTGGTCTTCGCGCTGACGGCGCTCGAAATCGTCGATCTCCGACTTCTTCTCCATCGTCAGTCCGATGTCGTCGAGGCCGTTCAGCAGGCAATGCTTGCGGAAGGCGTCGATCTCGAAGCGGACGGTGCCGCCGTCGGGACCCTTGATTTCCTGCTTCTCGAGATCGACCTCGATGACGGCGTTGGAGCCGCGGCTCGCATCGTCCATCAGCTTGGCGATGATCTCCTTGGAGACCTTGATCGGCAGGATGCCGTTCTTGAAGCAGTTGTTATAGAAAATGTCGGCGAAATCTTCGGAGATGATGCAGCGGATGCCGAAGTCTAGCAGTGCCCAGGGCGCGTGCTCGCGGCTCGAGCCGCAGCCGAAATTCGGGCCGGCCACAAGAATCTTGGCGTTCTGGTAGGCCGGCTGGTCGAGGACGAAGTCCTTCTTCTGGCCGTCGGCCGTCCAGCGCATTTCGTAGAACAGCCCTTCCTTCAGGCCGGTGCGCTTGATGGTCTTCAGGAACTGCTTGGGAATGATCATGTCGGTGTCGACATTGACCATCGGCAGCGGCGCTGCCACGCCGCGCAGCGTCGTGAACTTTTCCATGAGTTTCCCTCGCGAAAGGCCGGAATTAACGGTCTTTCGCCCGCTGGGTCAAGCGCTTGCGGGTCGCGGGCCGCGAACGCCCGGAAAGCTCAGATGCGGGTGACGATCGTTCCGGCCATCCGGTCGTGGATGCCCTGTTTGCGGCTCGAAAACGCGACCACCAGGCAGGCTACGATGGCCACCAGATAAACGAGGGAGGCGATACCGGTGCCGAGCAGGAGGGCCGCACCTGGAAGGTAGATCGGCCAGGCGCGCAGGCTTGCCTTGGCGAGATTCAGTCTCCCGCCCTCGACTGTCGAAACGCGAAGCCCCAGGGCCCGCTTTCCGAGGGTCGCCTGCGCGGTGGAACTCTCCTGGAAGGCGAAATAGGCCCAGCACAGGACCGCGGAGAAGACGATCTGCTGGACGGGGGCGGCCGCCTGCACGGTGGCCTGAATGTAATTGTAGAAGGCTTGGGTATTCTGGGCGCTGGGGAGAGCGGGGAGTGCCTTCGGCTCGACGGCGAAGTAGCCGAAGACCTGGGCGATGACGCCCAGGATGAGGCCGTCGACGATGGCGGCGGCCGTCCTGATCCAGAATCCCGCATAGTGGACCTGCAGGTCGACCGGCCGGGCGTCCCAGACTGGCGGCGGTGGCGCCGTGGGACCCGAATTCGGAACGCTTGCCATATCGACCTTCAGGACGCGGTACTTAGGGGTATTTGACGACCAGAGTCCCGGCGATCATGTCGTGCAGGCCGCGCTTGCGATCGGTGAAGGCGATCATCAGGAAGCCGATACACAGGATGATGGCCGACAGGATCTTGGCGAAGTAGCGGCCGGTGGCATTCAGGAAGCTGAGGCGCTGACCGCTGTTGGAGACCACCCGCAGGCCGAGCGCCATCTTGCCGAGCGTTGCGCCGCGTTCGGAGCTTTCCATGAGAGCGAAGTAGAGCCAGACGATAACCACCACGACTACAGAAAACATTGGATTGAAGTCGGCGGCATCCTCGGGATTCATATCGAAGATGTTCACGCCCATGATCGCGGCAATGATGCCAATCACGATGTTAAGCAGGATGCTGTCGATGATGTAGGCTAGAAAACGCACCCAGAAGCCGCCATAGGCAACCTGGCCCTGTCCCGCGGGCTGGGCATTCCATACGGGTGGCGGCGGCGGTGCGGCAGGACCTGAGTCAGGAACGCTTGCCATGGCAGTCTCCCCTTGGTTTTGCGGCATCATCTTACCACAGCGAAGGAAGCGCTGCCCGTGAACAAAGAAAATGGGCGGTGCATCGCTGCACCGCCCACGAAATACTCTGTCTCCCGTTGCGCGACTTACTGGAAGTCGCGGACGTCGGCGAGCGTGCCCCTGATCGCGGCGGCCGCGGCCATGGCCGGACTCACCAAATGGGTGCGGCCTCCGCGGCCCTGACGGCCCTCGAAGTTGCGGTTCGAGGTCGAGGCGCAGCGCTGGCCGGGATCGAGACGGTCGGCGTTCATGGCGAGGCACATCGAGCAGCCCTGCAGGCGCCACTCGAAACCGGCCTCGATGAAGATCTTGTCGAGACCTTCCTTCTCGGCTTCGGCCTTCACCAGGCCCGAGCCCGGCACGACCATCGCCGAAACGTTCGAGGCGACCTTGCGGCCCTTGGCGATTGCCGCCGCGGCGCGTAGATCCTCGATGCGGCCGTTGGTGCACGAGCCGATGAAGACGCGATCGATCGGAACGTCGACCAGCTTCATGCCGGGCGTCAGGCCCATGTAGGCGAGCGAGCGGGCCCAGGCTTCGCGACGGTTTTCGTCCGGCGCATTAGCCGGGTCCGGCACCACGTCGGTGATCGGCAGCGCGTCCTGCGGGCTGGTGCCCCAGGTCACCATCGGCGGAATGTCCGCGGCGTTGAGGTCGAGCTGCATGTCGAAGTGCGCACCCTTGTCGCTCGGCAGGCGACGCCACTGGCTGAGAGCCAGATCCCAGGCGCCGCCCTTGGGCGAGAAGGGCCGGCCGGCGAGATACTTGAAGGTCGTATCGTCCGGCGCGATCAGGCCGGCACGAGCGCCAGCTTCGATCGACATGTTGCAGACCGTCATGCGGCCTTCCATCGTCATCTCGCGGATGGCGCGGCCGGCATATTCGATCACGTAGCCGGTGCCGCCGGCCGTGCCGAGCTTGCCGATAATGGCGAGGATCACGTCCTTCGGCGTGACGCCCAGCGGCAGGCTGCCCTCGACCGACACGCGCATGTTCTTGGCCGGCTTCTGGATCAGCGTCTGCGTCGCCAGCACATGCTCGACCTCGGACGTACCGATGCCGAACGCCAGCGCGCCGAAGGCCCCGTGCGTAGAGGTATGGCTGTCGCCGCACACGATCGTCATGCCGGGCAGGGTCAGGCCCTGCTCCGGACCGATCACATGCACGATGCCGCGACGGGCATCGTTCAGGCCGAAGTAGGGCACATGGAACTCGGCGACGTTCTTCTCGAGCGTCTCGACCTGGATGCGCGACTCCTCGTCTTCGATGCCCTGGCTGAAGTCGGTGGTCGGCGTGTTGTGGTCGGCCACGGCGATGGTGGCGTCGGGCCGGCGGACGGGACGGCCGGCCATGCGCAGGCCCTCGAAGGCCTGCGGGCTCGTCACCTCGTGCACGAGGTGACGGTCGATATAGATCACGCAGGTGCCGTCGTCCTGACGATCGACGACATGGGCATCCCAGATCTTCTCGAAAAGAGTGCGCGGCTTGGGGGGCTCAACAGGCGGCGTAGCCGCCTTCTTGCGGGACGCCATGGTGCACCTACCTCTTGCCGCCGCCCTTGGCGGCGCGGACGTTCTTCTCTTCCTTGGGCTTTTCCTTCTTGAGCTTCTCGCGGCGCGGCGTCTTCAGCTCGGCCAGCTCGCGCTGGGCCTCGACGTCTTCGGCGATGCGGCTGGCCTTGCCGCGCAGATCGCGCAGGTAGTAGAGCTTGGCGCGGCGCACGATGCCCTTGCGGACGACTTCGATTTCCCAGATGCCCGGGCTGTAGAGCGGGAACACGCGCTCCACGCCTTCGCCGAAGCTGATCTTCCGCACGGTGAACGAGGAGTTGATCCCGTCGTTCTTGCGGCCGATGCACAGGCCTTCGTAGACCTGAATGCGCTCGCGGTTACCTTCCTGCACCTTCACGTGCACCTTGAGGGTGTCGCCCGGCTCGAAGCGCGGCACCGGCCGTTCGGCGATCACCTTTTCCATCTGGGCCTGGCCCAGCGTATCGAGAATGTTCATCGCATCCATCCTTTCGTCACTTCTCTTCGTTTCCCGCCGCGGTCCGGCGCGCTGCCCATAGATCGGGCCGGCGCCGCCGCGTGATCTCTTCCCGCTGCTTCATCCGCCAGTCGGCGACCTTGCCGTGGTGCCCCGAGACCAGAACCTCCGGCACGCGCCGTTCGGTTCCATCGGGCCCCGCCCAGGTCGCGGGCCGGGTGTAGTGCGGGTACTCCAACAATCCGTCCTCGAAACTCTCCTCGCTCGCCGAGTCCGGCGCGCCCATCACCCCGGGCAGCAGCCGCACGCAGCAATCCATCACCGCCATGGCCGCGATCTCGCCGCCCGAAAGCACGAAATCCCCGACCGAAATCTCCTCCAGCGCATGAGCCTCGATGACGCGTTCGTCCACGCCCTCGAATCTCCCGCACACCATCAACACGCCCGGCCCCGCCGCCAGCTTCCGCCCGCGCGCCTGACTGAACGGCGCGCCTCTTGGCGAAAGCAGGATCTTCGGCACTCCCGGCTCGGCGACCGCCTCGATCGCCGCCGACAGCACGTCCGGTTTCATCACCATGCCGGCGCCGCCCCCGAAGGGCGCATCGTCGACCGTGCCGTGGCGATCCTTGGCGAACCGCCGGATATCGACCGCTTGCAACGACCATACGCCTTCCTTCAGTGCCCGTCCGGCCAGGCTCTCGCCCAATGGCCCCGGGAACATCTCCGGAAAGAGCGTCAGCGCCGTTGCGCGCCACACGTTGCCTTACGCCTCCTTCGTTGACCCGCCCGGCAGCACTCCCGCCGGTGGATCGACCACAATCTTGCCGCCCGGGACGTCGATCTCGGGCACCGCCTCGTCGGTGAAGGGCAGCATCACCGATTGCCTCGATGCGCTGCCTCCCGACACTTCCATCGTCAGCCCGGCGCCGAAATCGTGGAAGGCCATGACCTTCCCCCAATCCCGGCCGTCCCGGCCGACCGCGGCGAGACCGATCAGGTCCGCCTCGTACCACTCCCGCTCGCCCGTCGCCGGCAGCCGCTCGCGCTCCACATAGAGCCGCAAACCCCGCACTGCCTCGGCCGCCGTTCGATCGGCTACGCCCTCGATCCGGGCGAGCACCGCGCCTTTGACGGCGCTGAGAGCCTCGACCCGGTACCGCTTCTTCCCCGTCTCGTCCGACAGCTCGCCATAGGAGGCGATGGCCATCGGGTCCTCGGTGAAGCTCCTGATGCGCACCAGGCCGCGTACACCGTGTGGTGCCGCGACGACGCCCAGCAGGACGCGCCCCTCACTCATCGGAGCACGCGCTCATCAGCTCGCGGCGGCTTCACCCTCGGCCGCCGGCGCTGCCTTGGCGGCGGCTTCGGCCTTCATGCGCTCCTGCGCCTTGGCGCGGGGCTGGTTCTTCTTGGTCTGCTCGCGGCGCTCGCGCGGCGGCATCAGCTCGGCCTGCGACAGGAACTTCGCGACGCGGTCGGACGGCTGCGCGCCGACCTTCAGCCAATGGGCGATCCGCTCGGTGACGAGCGTGATGCGCTGGGCATGCTCGCGCGGCAGCAGCGGATTGTAGGTCCCGACCTTCTCGATGAAGCGGCCGTCGCGCGGGCTGCGCGAGTCGGCCACGACGATGTGGAAGTAGGGCCGCTTCTTGGTGCCGTGCCGGGTCATGCGGATTGCTAGCATTCTTCAAATCCTCTCTTTGTCTTTCGATTCGTCGGATACGTTGCGTTCACTAATTCTTCAGCGCGGGAAACCCGGCGGCATTCCCATGCCTCCGAGGCTGCGCATGAATCCCTTGTCGCCGAGCTTGTTGACGCGCTTCATCATCTTCAGCATGTCGGCGTGCTGCTTGAGCAGCTTGTTGACGTCCTGCACCTGCACGCCCGAGCCCTTGGCGATGCGCTTCTTGCGCGAGGCGTGGATGACGTCGGGGTTGCGCCGTTCCTTGGGCGTCATCGACAGGATGATCGCTTCCTGGCGCTTGAGCTGGCCTTCGTCGATCTTGGCCTTGGACATGGCGGCCTTGGCCTGCATGGCGCCCGGCAGCATGCCCATCAGGCCTGACAGGCCGCCCATCTTGCGCAGCTGGCGGAGCTGGTTCAGCAGGTCGTCCATGTCGAACTGACCCTTGCGGACCTTGGCGGCGAGCTTCTCGGCGTCTTCCTTGTCGATCGTCTCGGCGGCGCGCTCGACCAGCGAGACGATGTCGCCCATGCCGAGGATGCGGCTGGCGATACGGTCGGGATGGAACGGCTCCAGCGCGTCGAACTTCTCGCCGACGCCGATCAGCTTGACCGGACGGCCGGTGACGGCGCGCATCGAGAGCGCCGCACCGCCGCGGGCGTCGCCATCGACCCGGGTCAGCACGATGCCGGTGACGGCCAGGCGCTCGTTGAAGGCCTTGGCGACGTTCACCGCATCCTGGCCGGTCATGGCGTCGGCGACGAGCAGCGTTTCCTTGGGCTTGGAAAGGTCGCTGATGTCGGCGACCTCCTTCATCAGCTCCTCGTCGATCGAGAGCCGGCCCGCCGTGTCGAGGATCAGGACGTCGAAGCCTTCGCGCTTGGCGGTCTCGAGCGCGCGCCGCGTGATGGCGAGCGGCATTTCGAGCGGCACGATGGGCAGCGTCGGCACGCCGGTCTGCTCGCCCAGGATCTTGAGCTGCTGCTGCGCGGCCGGGCGGCGCGTGTCGAGCGAGGCCATCATCACCTTGCGGCGCGTGGCGAAGGTGCCACCGAACATTTCGGCGGCCATGCCCTGCGGGCCCTGGCTCAGGCGGTAGGCGATCTTGGCGGAGGAGGTGGTCTTGCCCGAGCCCTGCAGGCCGACCATCAGGATCACGACCGGCGGCACGGCGCCGAGATCGAGGTCGGAGACGGTGCCGCCCAGCATCTCGACCAGGTGGTCGTTGACGATCTTGATCACCATCTGACCGGGCGTGACCGAGCGGATCACATCGGCGCCGATGGCCTTGGGACGGACTTCGTCGATGAACTGGCGGACAACGGGCAGGGCCACGTCGGCTTCGAGCAGGGCGGTGCGGACTTCGCGCAGGGCCGCGTCGACATCGGCCTCGGTGAGCGCTCCACGCCCCCGCAGCCGGTCGAACACATCGCCCAAGCGTTTACTCAGACCCTCGAACATCGCGCTCCTGTTCGCTCAAAGACGTATCGCGCCGATGCGCGAACCTTCGCGGATCAGCGGAGCTCCCCGGAGGGGGAACCTTGTAAATCGGCACGACCGATTGAGCGGGCGGGGTATAAGGCCTGCCGCGGAAGGAGTCAAAACGCTTGAGCGGCTCTTCTAACTCTTTGTTCCAGAAGGATTTATATCCGGTCCCCGGATGGTCGATCCTGACCTTTCTGGGGGTCGGGGCCCTGATTGGGACGGCGGCGATCTGGCTGTTGCCGGATCGTTCCCTGCTGCCGCTGCTGACGGTCTTCTTCGGAACAGGCTTGGCGGCTGTCCTGATTTCGGTATCCCCGCTCGGCCTTGCAGACGGCGCCCGGGCGCTGGGGCTGCGCCCGGTGGGCTGGCGGCCCGTCGTGCTGGGCGTGGTCGGTACGACGGTCCTGTCCTTTGCCGTCAGCCAGACCGGCGTCCAGCCCGAAGGGGTCAGACAAGTTACCGACTCCGTGCGGGATCCTTCGGTATTGATCCCGACGCTTCTCGTGCTGGCCGTGCTGGCGCCTGCGGTCGAAGAGCTGGTCTTCCGCGGCCTGCTCTACGGCTGGGTCGCCGGACGATGGGGGCCGCTGCCGGCCTTCCTCGTGAGCTCGCTGGCCTTCGCCGCGGCCCATGCCGAACCCGCCCACATCGTCCTCGTTCTTCCCCTGGGCTTCTGGTTCGGCTGGCTGCGCTGGCGCACCAACTCGCTGTGGCCGACGTTGATCACGCACATGATCAACAATGCCTTCGCGGTGCTGGGCGCGGCGTACCTCGCGGGAACCTAGAACCTAAGACGCCAGCTTGCGGTCGACGAAGTCGAGACGGTCCTGGCCCCAGAAGATCTCGCCGTCGATCACGAAGGACGGCGCGCCGAACACACCCTGGGAAATGGCGTGCTTGGTATAGGCTTCGCGCTTGTCGGCAAGCGCCGGCGCTTCGCTCGCCGCGACGACGGCGTCGGCATCGAGGCCGCAGCCCGCGATGATTTCCTTCAGTGTCGCGGGATCGCCGGTATTCTTCTCCTCCGCCCACAGGCCGGTCAGCACGGCATGCGCCAGCTTGATGGCATCGGCCATGCGCCCCTGTTCGCGCAGGGCGATCACGCACTTGGCGGCCGGGACTTCGTTGGCGGGAAAGTACTTGGGCTCCAGCGTCGTCTTCACGCCGAGATGATCGCGCCAGCGCTTCAGCTCCATCATGCGATAGGCCTGACGCTGCGGCGCGCGCTTGGGCAGCGGCAGGCCACCCGAAACCGCAAACACCGAACCGAAATCGACCGGCCAGATGGTGACTTCGGCGCCGTACTTCTTGGTCATCGCCTCGAAGCGCTTGGCTCCGAGATAGGTCCAGGGCGAGTTCAGCGAGACATAGTAGTCGACATGCTTGGCCATCGGTTTCTTCCCATCGATTCGACGTTGCCGCGACTGTGGCGGAATGGCAGGCGACAGCAAAGCCCTGTTCGGCCAAGGTCCCTCCGGTGAGCGAAAGAGCGATTGCCCTGACGGGCGGCGACGCCGCCTACTTCGACTTGATGCACGACTGCATCGCCTCGCTGCGGGCGACGCCGGGAGGCCGTGCCCTGGCGCTGGGCGTGCTGGATTGCGGTCTCACGGACGAGCAGCGCGCCTGGTGTCGAGAGCAGGGCGCCGAACTGGTCGTGCCGCAATGGGATTTCGCGTTCCCGGGCCGTGCCGCACTCAAGGATGGCTACAAGGCGTTGACGGCGCGGCCCTTCCTGCCGCGCTACTTCCCGGGCTTCGATCTCTATTTCTGGATCGACGCCGATTGCTGGGTGCAGCAGGGGGATGCGATCGACCTGTTCCTGACCGCAGCGCGTACCGGCGCATTGGCCGTCGCGCCGGAGATCCATCGCTCGATGCGTCACTATCATCATGCGTGGGGTGAATTCTCCGCGGTCTGCGGGGCGGCCTACGAGGCCTGCTTCGACAAGGAGACGGCGGAACGGCTGATCCGCTATCCGATGATCAATGCCGGCGTCTTCGCGCTTGCCGCCGATGCGCCGCACTGGGCGGGCTGGGCCGACGTCTACGACGCAGCCCTGCAGCGCTCGACCGATCTCACGGACCAGCTCGCGCTCAACGTGCTGGTCTACGACAAGGGCCTCCGTCACGAGCCGCTGCCCAGCCGCTGCAACTGGCCGGTCCATCACGCCACGCCAGCCTGGGACGCGGCACGCGGCCTGTTCGTGGAGCCTGCGATGCCCTACGAGGCGTTGGGTATCCTGCATCTCACGATCTACACCAAGCGCCTGGCGACGCTCGATGTGCGCGAAATCGGCGGGCCGCACGCCGGCCAGGTCCGGCCGCGCGCGTTGCGCTGGCCGGGACGAACCGCCATATAGCGCGCAAATGACCGGGACACCGTTCCTCAAGATGCACGGACTGGGCAACGACTTCGTTGTGCTCGATGCGCGTGCCACGCCGCTCGATCTGACGCCGGCGCGTCGGCGCGCCATCGCCGACCGGCGGCTGGGCGTGGGCTGCGATCAGCTCATCGTGCTGGAGCCGCCGACCGACAGCGACGCCGATGTCTTCATGCGCATCTACAATCCCGACGGCAGCGAGGCCGGCGCTTGCGGAAACGCCACGCGCTGCGTCGCCTCCGTCGTGATGGACGAGCACAAGACCGACCAGGTGACGGTGCAAACGATCTCCGGCCTGCTCGAGTCGCAGAAGACCGGCAAGGGCAGCAACGGCCTGCCGGTGATCTCGGTCGACATGGGTCTGGCGCGCCTCGACTGGCGCGAGATCCCGGTCGCCACCGCATGCGACACCAACCACATGCCGGTGGGGCTCGGCCCTCTGCAGGATCCCGTCGGCACCAGCATGGGCAATCCGCACGCCACCTTCTTCGTCGACGATCTCGACGCGATCGCAATCACCGAACTGGGGCCGAAGCTGGAGCATGACCGCTTCTTTCCCGAGCGCGCCAATATCGGCGTCGCGCAGGTGATCGGCGAGAACCGGCTCCGGCTGCGGGTCTGGGAGCGTGGTGCGGGATTGACGCTGGCCTGCGGGTCAGGCGCCTGTGCCGCCGGCGTCGCCGCGGCGCGGCGTGGCCTCACCGGCCGCGCGGTCGATGTCGTGATGGAACACGGCACGCTCGGTATCGAGTGGCTGCGCGACGGACATGTGATGATGACCGGCGGCATCGCAGTCGCCTACACGGGCGAGCTTTCGCCGGGGCTGTTGGCATGAGCGAGACGGAACCCGAGAAGAAGGGCTGGTTTGCGCGGTTTCGCTCCCGGGGGACCCCGGCCGTCGAGACGCCCAAGCCGGCCGAGCCTGAGATCGAGAAAACCGAGCCGGTAGAGCCGGCCGTCGCGGCCGAGCCCGAGACACAGGTCGCTCCGTCGCCGAGCGAGCCGGTGCGGACGGCGCCGCAGCCCGAGACGGCCCCTGTCGAAGCGGTGGCCGAGAAGGAACCCGAGGTTGAGAAGCCCGAGGTCGAGAAGCCCGAGGTCGAGAAGGAACCCGAGGTCGAGAAGAAGGGCTGGCTGTCGCGGCTGCGCGACGGGCTCGCCAAGTCGACCAAGCGCGTCACCGAGAGCATCACCGGCCTCTTCACCAAGAAGAAGCTCGACCAGGAGACGCTGAACGAACTCGAAGATGCGTTGATCCAGGCCGATCTCGGTGTGACGGTCGCGGCGCGGCTGGTCGAGAAGCTGGGCAAGGAGCGCTTCGGCAAGGAAGTCACCGACGAGGAGGTGCGCGCCGCCTTCGCCGACGATATCGCCGAAATCCTCCAGCCGGTCGCGGTGCCGCTGGCCATCGACGCGGCCCGCAAGCCGCATGTCGTCCTGGTGGTCGGTGTGAACGGCAGCGGCAAGACCACGACCATCGCCAAGCTCGCCAGTCTCTACAGGGGCGAGGGCCGTTCGGTGATGCTGGCCGCGGGCGATACGTTCCGCGCCGCCGCGGTCGAGCAGCTCAAGGTCTGGGGCGATCGCGCGGGTGTGCCTGTCATCTCGAAGCCTACCGGCGCCGATGCCGCGGGCCTGGCCTACGAGGCGCTGGAGCGCGCGCGTGCCGAGAAGACGGACGTGCTGCTGATCGACACGGCCGGACGCCTGCACAACAAGGCCAATCTGATGGAAGAGCTGGCCAAGATCGTGCGCGTGATCCGCAAGCTCGATCCCGACGCGCCGCATTCCTGCCTGCTGGTGCTCGATGCCACCACCGGCCAGAATGCCCATGCTCAGGTCGAGACCTTCAAGACCATGTCGCCGGTCGATGCGCTGGTACTGACCAAGCTCGACGGCAGCGCCAAGGGCGGCGTCCTGGTGGCGTTGGCCGAGAAATTCAAACTGCCCGTCGTCGCCATCGGCGTCGGCGAAGGCATCGACGATCTGCGGCCGTTCGAGGCGCGGGCCTTTGCCCGCGGATTGATGGGACTGCCGGCTTAAGGCAACAGGCATGAGGCAGCGTGCATGAGCAACGAACGGGCAGGTGAGGAAAACGGCGCACGCAAGCTCTACGCCACGGCTTTGGAGCTGGGGCCGCTGATCCTGTTCTTCGTCGCCAACAGCCGCTGGGGCATCTACTGGGGCACCGGCGTCTTCATCGTCGCGACCGCGATCGCGCTGCCCTGCTACCGCATGCTCGAGAAGCGCTGGCCGATCATGCCGCTGGTCGGCGGCTTCTTCGTGCTGGTGTTCGGCGGCCTCACGATCTGGCTGCAGGACGACACCTTCATCAAGCTGAAGCCCACCATCGTGAACTGCCTGTTCGGCGTCATCCTGGGTGGCGGATTATTGCTGTTCAAGAAGCCGCTGCTGAAGCCGCTGTTCGGTGCCGCCTTCAAGTTGACCAACGAAGGCTGGTATCAGCTTACCCTGCGCTGGACGGTGTTCTTCTTCGTGCTGGCCGCGGTCAACGAAGTGATGTGGCGCAACTTCCCGACCGAGACCTGGATCGCCAGCAAGATGTTCCTGAGCTTCCCGCTCACGCTCGCTTTCGCCTTCTTCCAGATCCCACTGCTCAAGCGCTACTGGGACGGCGACGACAATCCCTTCGCCCGCGGAAGCTGAGGCTTCTCCTTAGACGCCGTTCGGCTTGCGCGGCGGCCACATGCGGGCGAGATCGCCCGTAGGGTTGGAATAGGTCGCGAAGTCGGCCTTGCCGCGCGAGTCGTGGAAGTGGGCCAGCGCCCAGACCACGGTGGGGAAGGCGAGCTGGTCCCACGGAATGTCGGCCCAGTCGACCAGTGCCACTTCCTCGCTCTCGATGCCCGGCGCCACGTCGGCGCTGACGAGCCTGGCGCGGTACATGATCTGCACCTGGCCGATGCGCGCCACGCTGTACATGGCAAGCAGCCGATCGATCTCGATGGTGGCGCAAGCCTCTTCCCGGGCTTCGCGCTGCGCCGCCTGCTCGGTCGTCTCCCCCAGCTCCATGTAACCGGCGGGCATGGTCCAGAATCCCCTGCGCGGTTCGATGGCGCGTCTGGCGAGAAGGATCTTCTCGTTTGCCCCGTCGCCCCAGGTGCAGACGGCGCCCGCGACGATCTTGGGGTTCTGGTAGTGGATGAACTCGCAGCGGCCGCAGACCAGCCGCTCGCGGTTGTCGCCGTCGGGAATACGCTTCTCGAAATGCTCGGGCGGATCCCAGGGCAGCCGAGGGCGGTCGGGAAGGGGGCGGTCGGACGATGGGGGCGCACTCATGGCGCCCAGTCCTACGCCGCTCGTATCAGGGCTGCAACGCCGGGCAGAGTCTTGCCTTCCATCCATTCGAGGAAGGCTCCGCCTGCCGTGGAGACGTAGGAGAACTTCTCCTCGACGCCCGCCGCCGCCAGCGCCGCGACCGTGTCGCCGCCGCCGGCCACAGAGAGCAGCTTGCCGTCTGTGGTGAGCCGCGCCACTTCCTGGGCCAACGCCACCGTGCCGGTGTCGAAGGGCTTCATCTCGAAGGCGCCGACCGGACCGTTCCATACCACCGTCGAGCACGCTGCAAGTTCCTGCCGGTAGAGGTCGACCGACTTCGGGCCGACGTCGAGGATCATCTGATCGTCCGGGCAGGCATTTGCTTCCACTGTCTTGTTCGCGGCGCCTGCCTTGAACTCTGCGGCAACCACGACGTCGACCGGCAGCAGCACTTGGCACTTGGCGGCCTTGGCTTTCTCCAGGATCTCGAGCGCGGTGGCCGCGAGATCCTTCTCCGCCAACGACTTGCCGATCTTGATCCCCTGCGCATGCAGGAAGGTGTTGGCCATGCCGCCGCCGATGATCAGCTTGTCGACCTTGCCCACGAGATTGCCGAGCAGGTCCAGCTTGGTCGAGACCTTGGCGCCGCCGACGATGGCGCAGACCGGACGCTTGGGATTGCCCAGCGCCTTGTCGAGCGCTTCCAGTTCGCCCTGCATCAGCCGCCCGGCAACGGCGGGCAGCCGGTTGGCGAGGCCCTCGGTTGAGGCATGTGCGCGATGGGCCGCCGAGAACGCGTCGTTCACGTAGACGTCGCCCAACAGCGAGAGCTTGTCGATGAAGGCCGCATCGTTCTTCTCCTCTTCCTTGTGAAAGCGGAGGTTCTCCAGCAGCAGGACGTCGCCGGCCTTCATGTTGCGCACGGCATCTTCGGCCAGCGGTCCGATGCAATCCTCGGCGAAGCCGACCGGCTTTCCGAGCGCTTTCTCCAGCGGTTCGACCAGCGGGCGCAAGGACATCTCCGGCACCCGCTTGCCGTCCGGCCGGCCGAAGTGGCTGAGCACGATCACCTTCGCGCCCTTGGCCGCCAGTTCGGAAATCGTCGGCGCGGCCCGCTCGATGCGCGTGGCGTCGGTCACCTTGCCGTTCTTCATCGGCACGTTGAGGTCGACGCGCACCAGTACGCGTTTGCCGGCCATGTCGATGGAGTCGATCGTCTTGAACGTCGCCTGGGGCATGAGTCTCTCTGCGATTTCGTCGAATTACGCCGTCTGCCTAGCGTTTCCGGATGATGAAGACCAGCACCTCACCCTCGCGGTCCGTCGAGACAAGCTCATGGCCGGTCTGGCGGCAATAGGCCGGAAAGTCGGCCTCGGCGGCCGGATCGGTCGCGCGCACCGTGAGCAATCCGCCCGGCGGCAGCTCGCGCAGCTTGCGGTTGGCGCGCAGCACGGGCAGTGGGCAAAGCAGCCCCGTTGCGTCGTACTCCAGCGTGGCGGGTGTATGGTTCATCGTGGGCGATAATACTTCATCGCTTCCGGAAGCCAGCGCTGAATATTGGTGATGCGCGTCGTATCGGCCGGATGTGTGCTGAGCCACTCCGCCTGCTGCTTGCCTGAGTTTGCCGCGCGCATGCGTTCCCACAAACCCACGGCCTCGCGAGGGTCGTACCCGGCCATGGCCATCAGCACGAGGCCGATGCGGTCGGCTTCGGATTCCTGCGCGCGCGACATGGGCAGAATGAATCCGACTGTCGCGCCGGCGCCGACGGCCGCCATCATCGCTGGCAGATAGGTGCGGCTGCGGCCGCTCACCGTCGCCGAGAGGGCGACCGCGGCGGCGGTGGTGCCGACTGCGGCCACCATCTGGTCGCTCATGCGCTCGGCGCCATGGCGTGCCAGCGCATGTGCCACCTCGTGGGCGACGACCACCGCGAGGCCCGTCTCGGTTCGCGTGATTGGCAGCAGACCCGTGTAGACCGCGATCTTGCCGCCCGGCAGGCAGAAGGCGTTAGGCTCGCTCTTGTCGATGGTCTTGAACTCCCATCGGAAGTGCGGTGCGCGCCACATGTCTTCCGGCGGCCGTTCGGCAGCTGCAGCAATGCGGCGACCGACCTTCTCGACCAGCGCGCTCGCCTGCGTGTTACCGGAAAGCGGTTCCTTGCTCAGCACTTCGCGATAGGCCTTGAGCCCCATGTCGCGCTCCTCGCTCTCGCTCACCAGCATGATCTGCGAGCGACCGGAGACCGGTGCCGTTTCACATGCCGTCAGCACGACGGTGAGACCGCATAATGTCAGCAGCAGGCGCAGAGCGAAGAACATGCAAATCCCCTTGAACATCGCAGCAATGCCGTCCTCTCGGTCGGCTCTCGAAGGCGGCCAAAATAACGAATGCGTGAACACGCGCCAAAACCCCGTATTTGCAGTCTCTATCCCGAGAAGTCTGCCATGCAACGCTGCATTGCTCTGAGGGATGCGTGAAGCGATGTTTCCGCACAAAATACACAGTGAATGGTCGCCGCAGTGTATCTGGTTCGCGGGGTATCGCCTTTAGCGGAATGGTCGTCCGCATGAGCGCCGTGGCCGACATCATCCCCTTATTTGCCACGCCGCTGGTCGTCTACGACGTGCCGGATGCGATGGCGCTCAACGTGGAGCTGCGCAGCGTCATCGAGACGCGTGAGAAGTCGCATCCGACGACAGAGCATTCCAATGAAGGCGGCTGGCAATCGACTTGGGACATGGATCGCTGGGGCGGTGCGCCTGCGCTGAAGCTCCTGGCCATCGGTCGCAACACGGCCAACAAGTTGACGACGGACCGCAAGGGAACGGCGGGTGTCGGACCGCATCCGGGTTACTTCGCCGTGACTTGGCGCGCCAACATGTGGGCGAACATCAACCGCAGCGGCAACGCCAACCTGATGCATTCTCATCCCGGCTCTTTCTGGTCGGGCGTCTACTATGTCGACGATGGCGGCATCTTCGAGAATCCGTCGCTGGGCGGTGCGCTCGAGTTCATGGACCCGCGCGGCGCCGGGCCGGTGATGTATGCGCCTCACCTCGGCTTCGCCATGCAGGGCGGCCTGTCGGGCGGCGCCAATGAATCCGTCCTGCCCAAGGCCGGCCGGCTGGTGATGTTTCCGTCGTGGCTGGCGCATCAAGTGCGGGCGTATCGCGGTAACGCCGAGCGCATCTCGATCGCATTCAACCTCAGCTTGTGAGCATCCTGCGGTAGGCCCGAACGGCGAAGAGCTGTTTACGGCTGGCCGCTTCGACGAAGCGCTCGCCGGGCTCGCATGGCTCGGCGAATATGCGCGGGCGGACGATGCCGCGGTGCGCGACAGACCTGCGTCGGTTCAGGTCGCGAAGAAGTCCGGTCCGCCTTTGCGTTTCAGTTCGTGACCGGCGTCGCGGCCCATGGCCTGGGCATCCGCGGCACTGCCGCGACGCTCGGTGAAGATCACCTCCGACCCGTCGGGCCGGGCGATCAGGCCGCGCAGATGCAGGGCGTCGCCGGTCAGCACCGCGTGTCCCGCAATCGGCGTGCGGCAGGAGCCGTCGAGCACCGCCAGCATCGCGTGTTCGGCGCTGACGCAGACCGACGTCGCGGCGTGATCGATGGCGGCCAGCCAGCCGCGCGTCCGGGCATCGTCGGCGCGCGCTTCGATGCAGACCGCGCCCTGGCCGACGGCCGGCAGCATCTCGTCTTCCGGGATCGGCGTGCCGACATGCGCCATGCCAAGGCGATTCAAGCCGGCCAGCGCCAGGATCGTCGCCTGCACGACGCCGGCCTCGCGCTTGGTCAATCGCGTTTCGACATTGCCGCGCAGGGTCACGATCTCGA
Source organism: Reyranella massiliensis 521 (assembly GCF_000312425.1). GTDB lineage: Bacteria > Pseudomonadota > Alphaproteobacteria > Reyranellales > Reyranellaceae > Reyranella > Reyranella massiliensis. Next base: position 5,336,966 of record NZ_HE997181.1, read on the forward strand.
GGTCGGGGCGCCGGTGCAGCAGCAGCGCACGGCGGCGCAGTGCGGAGGTGCCGACGATCGCGCCCCTGGGCAGGTCGGCGATACGCCTCACCTCGCCCGCGATCAGCACGTCGCGCGTATCTTCGCGCGGCAGGAAGGCAGAAATGACGAGGCCGGGCGGCTGTTCCGTCGGCATGTCCTTCATGCTGTGCACGGCCGCATCGATGCGACCGGAGAACATGGCTTCCTCGATCTCCTTGACGAACAGGCCCTTGCCGCCGGCCTCGGAAAGCGGGCGGTCCTGGATGGCATCGCCGGTGGTCTTGATGGCCACGATCTCGATGGCGTCGGGTGCGGCGAGGGCCGGTACCGCCCGGGCCAGGGCGTCGCGGACCAGGCCGGTCTGGGTGAGCGCGAGCCGGCTGCCGCGCGTGCCGAGCCGGAGAAGGGGAGCCGTCATGGCGCTGCTCTAGCGTAAGCAGTCGCATCATGCCAGAAGACCCGCATGTTGGTGCTGGGCATCGAAACGAGCTGCGACGAAACGGCCGTTGCCGTGGTCGAGGGGCCGGCCGGGCCGCAACCGGTCGGCAGGATCCTGTCGAACACGGTCTACAGCCAGCTCACCGAGCATCGCCGGTTTGGCGGAGTCGTGCCGGAGATCGCTGCGCGCGCCCATCTGGAGCGGATCGACGGCCTGATCGAGCAGGCGCTCGCCGAAGCGGGCGTTGGCCTCGCCGATCTCGATGGCATCGCCGCGACCGGCGGTCCGGGGCTGATCGGCGGCGTCATGGTTGGCGTCATGACCGGCAAGGCGCTGGCCTTCGCGCACGACAAACCCTTCCTGGCGGTCAACCATCTCGAAGGACATGCGCTGTCCGTGCGCCTGACCGAGCCGGTCGAGTTTCCTTATCTCCTCCTGCTGGCCTCGGGCGGCCATTGTCAGCTCCTTACTGTGCGCGGCCCCGGCGATTTCACGCGGCTCGGCACGACCATCGACGATGCCGCGGGCGAGTGCTTCGACAAGACGGCCAAGCTGCTGGGGCTCGGCTTTCCCGGCGGGCCGGCGGTCGAGAAGGCGGCGGCAGGTGGCGACCCCAAGCGTTTCGCCCTACCGCGGCCGATGTGGCGCAAGCCCGGCTGCGATTTTTCCTTCTCGGGTCTCAAGACCGCGGTACGCCAGGCGGCGGAGAAGCTCGACCCGAACGATGCGACCGCGGTGGCCGATCTCTGTGCTTCTTTCCAGCGCACCGTGGGCGATGTCTTTGCCGACCGCTGCACCAACGCCCTGGCGCTGGCGCCGATGCCCACGCTGGTGGTGGCGGGCGGTGTCGCGGCCAATGTCTATCTGCGGAGCCGGCTCGAAGAGGTCGCGGCGGCCCATGGCGCGACGCTGGTGGCGCCGCCGGTCCGGCTCTGCACCGACAACGGCGCCATGATCGCCTGGGCCGGCGTCGAGCGGCTGCGGCTCGGCCGTGTCGACGCTCTCGACTTCCGCCCGCGTCCGCGCTGGCCGCTCGATCCGACCGCGACGACGGCCAAACGCGTGTAGGATGGCCGCATGAGCAGCGCATCGCTTTCCTTCGAGACAGTCGCGGCCTTCGCCACGCCGATCATCGTGGTCGACCTGCCGGACGGCGCGCAGCTCAACGCCGCGTTGCGGCCAGTGCTGCTGAAGCGCGAAGCCGAGCAGCCCAGCGAATCGCGCAGCACGCTCGGCGGCTGGCAGTCGACGCTCGATCTCGACAAATGGGCTGGCGCATCCGCGATCAAGCTGCTGGCGATTGCGCGCAACATCGCCAACCGCATCACCACGGACCGCACCGGCAAGCCGGTCGCCATCCTGTGGCAGGCCAATATGTGGGCGAACATCAACCGCAGCGGCCACGGCAACGAATTTCATTCCCATCCCGGCAGCTTCTGGTCGGGCGTCTACTACGTCGATGACGGCGGCATCTCGGCCAATCCGGCGCTGGGCGGCGAGCTGGAGTTCATGGATCCGCGCGGGGCGGCGCCGGCCATGTATGCGCCGCACCTTGCCTTCGCCTTGCCGGGCGGCCTCGCGGCCGGAACCAACCAGACATTCGTGCCCAAGGCCGGCCGGCTGGTGATGTTCCCCTCCTGGCTGCTGCATCAGGTGCGGCCCTATCTCGGCACCGAGCGGCGCATCTCCATCGCCCTCAATCTCAGCCTGTGAGGACGTTCGACCATATCGGCGTCGTGGGCGGCGGCGCCTGGGGCACTGCGCTCGCCTGTCTGGCCCGTCGCGCGGACCGCAAGGTGACCCTGTGGTCGCGTGACCCTTCTGTCTCGCAAGCGATTGCACGCGAGCGGCGCAACGAGATCTACTTGCCCGGACAATCGCTCGACGCCGGCATCGAGGCCGCCGCGAACCTCGGTGCGCTCGCGGCCTGCGATGCAATCCTGCTCGTCTGTCCCGCGCAGGCGCTGCGTGTCGTTGCACGCGAGCTGCCCGGCGCTTCGCCCGTGGTGATCTGCGCCAAAGGCATCGAAGCCTCGACCGGCCTGCTCATGCCGGAAGTCCTGGCGGAGACCTTGCCGGGGCGGGCGATGGCCATGCTCTCGGGGCCGAGCTTCGCCGAGGAAGCGGTACAAGGCCTGCCGACCGCGGTCAGCATCGCCACCCACGACGCGGCGCTCGGCCGCGACCTCGCCGGTGCGCTGGCGGCCGGCATGTTCCGGCCCTACTGGACGGACGATGTCACCGGCGTGTCGGTGGGCGGTGCGGTGAAGAATGTCCTGGCAATCGCCGCCGGCATCGTCGAGGGCCGTGGCCTTGGTCACAACGCCGCCGCCGCGCTGATCACGCGCGGCTTTGCGGAGATGGCGCGGCTCGGTCTCGCCATGGGCGCCAGTCTGGAGACGCTGAGCGGCCTCAGCGGCCTCGGCGATCTGGTGCTGACCTGTCACGGCCCGCTGTCGCGCAATCGCTCCCTGGGCGTGGCCCTCGGCAAGGGAGCGAGCCTCGCTGCCTATATGGAGGGCCGCCGCCAGGTCGTCGAGGGAGCGGCGACGGCGCCGGCAGTCCTGGCGCGTGCCGCCAGGCTCGATATCGAAATGCCGATTTGCACGGCCGTCGATGCTATCCTGCATCACGGCGCGGGCCTCGACGAAGCGATCCGCGCCTTGCTGGCGCGTCCGTTGCGCCGCGAAGGCGAGTAGGGGGAAACAATGGCGCATTGGCTCATCAAGTCGGAGCCGTCTGTGTATGGTTGGGCGCAGTTCGTGAAGGAGAAGAAGACCTCCTGGACCGGCGTGCGCAATGCCCAGGCTGCAATCAACCTGAAGGCCATGAAGGTCGGCGATCGCTGCTTCTTCTATCATTCCAACGAAGGCAAGGAGATCGTGGGCATCGCCGAGGTGGTGAAGACGGCCTATCCCGATCCCACGGACAAGGCAGGCAAGGCCGTCACCGTCGACGTGAAGGCGGTCGAGCCGGTGAAGACGCCGGTGACGCTCGCCGCCATCAAGGCCGATCCCCGGCTCAAGGATTTCGGTCTGGTCCGCCAATCGCGCCTCTCCGTCGTGCCGGTGAGCGACGAGCAGTGGAAGATGATCATGAAGATGGCTGCCGCCTAGCGATCAAACATGGTCGACAACACGCGCGGCATCCTGGCGATGGCGGCGTCGGTGGTGGTCTTCATCTTCAACGATGCGCTGATCAAGCTCGCCGCCGAGTCCATCCCGTCCGTCCAGGCGATCGGCGTCCGCGGCCTGTTTGCCACTCTCTGGTGCAGCCTCGCCCTGATGGTCAGCGGCGCCTGGCGCCACCTCAGGCTGGCCGTGCATCCGCTGGTGATGCTGCGCGGCGGACTTGAGTCTGGGGCGGCGATCTTCTACCTGATCGCGCTGTTCCAGATCCCCTTCGCCATCGCCACGGCCATCAACCTCTCGACACCGCTGGTGCTGACGGTGCTGGCCGTGCTGATCCTCAAGGAGGATGTGCGCTGGCGACGGTGGACGGCGGTAACGGTCGGCTTCCTGGGCGTCCTGCTGGTGATCCAGCCGCGGCCCGGCGACATCAATGCCTGGACCTGGCTGGTGCTGCTGGCGACGTTGATCGGCGCCTTCCGCGACATCATCGCCCGCTATCTGCCGCCCGCCGTGCCGACCCTGGTCGTCTCCTTCACGACGGCCCTGGGTGTCGCTTTCGTCGGTTGCATCTGGGCTTTGTTCGAAGGCTGGCAGCCGATGGACTGGCGCGGCCTCGGCTTCATAATTGCCTCCTCGTTGCTGCTCGCCGCCGGCTACCAGTTCCTTGTGGTCGCGCTGCGTTCGGGCGGCGAGATCTCGGTCATGGCGTCGTTTCGCTATTCCTCGATCCTGTGGGCGCTGGGCATCGGCTATGTCGTCTGGGGCGAGGTGCCCAACGCGCTCGCCATCGCCGGTATCGTCGTGATCGTGGGCTCCGGCTTGTACATCCTGCATCGCGAGCGGGTGCGGCACTGAGTTGATCAAAATCAAAGCAAAGGTATCTCGATGACGAACGCCGTCACCTATTCCGTGTCCGAAGGCATTGCCGATATCGTGCTGACCCGCCCGCCGGTGAATGCGCTCGACCTCGTGACGGTGCGCGAGATCATCGCGGCGCTGCGCCGGGCGACCGCCGATACGGCGGTGGGCGCCGTCGTGATCTCGAGCGGCACGCCGCGCCGCTTCTGCGCGGGTCTCGACCTCGATCAGGTGCAGGGCAAGTCGGTGGCAGAGATGCATACGCTCCTGTCGGCGCTCTACGTCGAATTGCACGACGTCCAGCTCGCGCTCGGCAAACCCTCGATTGCGGCGGTGGCCGGGGCGGCACGTGGCGCGGGGATGACCCTCTCGATTTCCTGCGACGTGATCGTTGCTGGCGAGAAGGCAACCTTCGGCTATCCCGAGATCGATGTCGGCCTCATCCCCGGCATCCATTTCGTCCACTTGCCACGCATCATCGGCAAGCACCGGGCCTTCGAGCTGTTGTTCAGCGGTCGCTCCTTCGATGCGGCCGAGGCGGCATCGCTGGGGTTGGTAAGCAAGATCGTGCCGGATGCCGATGTCCTCGCCGAGGCGCACAAGCTGGCGCGCACCTTCGCCGCCAAGTCGCCGCAGGTGATGCGCCTGGCGCGAGCGGCCTTCGGTCGTGCCTGCGACATGGATTATCGCAAGAACGTCGCGGAGATCGTCGAGGCCTTCTGCACCATCGCTTCGACGTCCGACAGCCAGGAAGGTGTCAATGCCTTTGCGGCCAAGCGGTCGCCGGTCTGGAAGCCGCGCTGAGCGCGCAGCTTCTTCGAGCGACTTGAAGAGTCACAGGCGCGCCGTCCATACCAGTCGGTGTCACGAGGAGGTGTTTTTTGGTGGCTTCCATTCAGGCGCGTATTGCCGAAGAGCTCGGGGTCAAGGAACAGCAGGTCCAGGCCGCGGCCGATCTGCTGGATGGCGGGGCAACGGTCCCTTTCATCGCGCGCTACCGTAAGGAAGTCACCGGATCGCTGGACGATGTGCAGCTGCGCACGCTCGAGGAGCGGCTGCGGTACCTGCGCGAGCTGGAAGCGCGGCGCAAGGTCATCCTCGATTCCGTGCGCGAACAGGGCAAGCTCGACGCCAAGCTCGAAGCGGCGATCCTGGCGGCCGACAGCAAGGGTCGCCTTGAAGACATTTATCTTCCCTACAAGCCTAAGCGCCGCACCAAAGCCGAGATTGCCAAGGAGGCGGGCCTCGAACCGCTGGCGGACCTGCTGCTGAAGGAGCCGCAGCATGTGCCGCAGACCAGCGCGGAGCCTTTTGTTTCGGCCGAGAAGAACGTCGCCGACGTCGCGGCGGCGCTGGACGGCGCGCGTGCCATTCTCACCGAACGTTTTGCCGAGAATGCCGACCTGATCGGCGCCCTGCGCGAGGAATTCTGGGCCAATGCGCGCCTCAAGTCCGAGGTGCGCGAGGGCAAGAAGGAAGCCGGCGCCAAGTTCAGCGACTATTTCGATTTCTCGGAAGCCTTCGGCAAGATGCCGTCGCATCGCGTGCTGGCGCTGTTCCGTGGCGAGCGGGAAGACATTCTCGGCCTGACGGTCGAGCCGGACGATCCCGCGACGCGCCCTCCCGTCAGCCTTTACGAACAGCGCATCATGCGCACCTACGGCATCGCCGATCAGGGACGGCCGGGCGACAAATGGCTTGCCGACACCGTGCGCTGGGCATGGCGCACGAAGATCTTCGTTACGCTCTCGATCGATCTCAGGCTGCGCCTGTGGAACGGGGCTGAGGAAGAAGCCGTGCGCGTATTCGCGGCCAACCTGCGCGACCTGCTGCTTGCTGCGCCGGCCGGCGCCCGGCCGACCTTGGGGCTGGATCCCGGCTTCCGCACCGGCGTGAAGGTCGCGGTTGTCGACGCTACCGGCAAGGTGGTGGCGACCAGCACGATCTTCCCGCACGAACCGCAGCGGCGTTGGGACGAGGCGCTGGCCATCCTGGCGAGGCTCGTGCGCGAGCATAAGGTGGAGCTGATCGCCATCGGCAACGGCACTGCCTCGCGCGAAACCGACAAGCTCGCCATCGAGCTGGTGAAGGGGCTGTCGGATCTCAAGCTGCACAAGATCGTGGTGTCGGAGGCCGGCGCCTCGGTCTATTCGGCGTCGGCCTATGCGTCGGAGGAACTGCCCGGCCTCGACGTGACCTTGCGCGGTGCGGTGTCGATCGCGCGCCGACTGCAGGACCCGCTGGCGGAACTGGTGAAGATCGATCCGAAGTCGATCGGCGTCGGCCAGTACCAGCACGATCTCAGCGAATTCAAGCTGTCGCGCTCGCTCGATGCCGTGGTCGAGGACTGCGTGAACGGCGTGGGCGTGGACCTTAACACGGCATCCGCACCGCTGCTGGCACGCGTGTCGGGCATCGGCCAGGGGCTGGCGCAGAGCATCGTGTCCCATCGCGATACACATGGCCGGTTCAAGTCGCGCAAGATGCTGAAGGACGTGCCGCGACTCGGTCCCAAGGCGTTCGAGCAATGCGCCGGCTTCCTGCGGATCACCGGCGGCGAGGATCCGCTCGACGCTTCGGCGGTGCATCCCGAATCCTATCCGGTGGTGCGCCGGATCATCGACACCACCAAGAGCGACATCGGCAGTCTGATCGGCAATGCGTCCGTCCTGCGCGGGCTCTCGCCGGCGTCGTTCGTCGACGACAAGTTCGGCCTGCCGACCGTCACCGACATCCTGCGCGAGCTTGAAAAGCCGGGACGCGATCCGCGGCCGGCCTTCAAGACGGCGGAGTTCAAGGCCGGGGTCGAGACGCTGAACGATCTTGAGCCCGGCATGGTGCTGGAAGGCGTCGTCACGAACGTTGCGGCGTTCGGGGCCTTCGTCGATATCGGCGTGCACCAGGACGGCCTGGTGCATGTGTCGGCGATGTCCAAGACCTTCGTGAAGGATCCCCGCGCGGTAGTGAAGTCGGGCGACGTGGTGCGCGTGAAGGTGCTGGAGGTCGACAAGCCGCGCAAGCGCATCAGTCTGACCCTGCGGCTCGACGACCAGCCGGGAAGCCAGCCGGCGCGCACGGCCGGCGCCGACCGCGGACCCGGTCGAGGCGCCCATTCGGGCGCCGCGGGGCGTAGTCACGGCGGCCAGCAGGCCGGCAAGGCAAGCTCTCCCGGCGGCGCGATGGCGGACGCCTTGCGGCGGGCCGGCCTCGGCGCGCGCAACTGAACGCCTTGATCGGGTCGATGGCGTCCGCCGCGCGGCCGGTTTACGTCCGGCTTCGCTGAAGCCCGACGCTTAGCGCGCGATCCACGCTTCGTAGTCGCGCGCGACTTCTTCGACGGCGGTGTCGTAGAAGCGCTTGCCGTGTTCGGGCGTCGCCTGGTTGGGGTCCGAGCCGATGCGGCCGTCGGGGAAGGTGCGGCGATAATCCTCGGCGTCGGCAAACGAGCCGTTGGGTGCGATGCGCGGCTCCATCTGCTTCTGCTGCATTGTCTCGGGATACTTGTACCAGGTGAGCGCCACTTCCGAGGCCGTGGCGTGGCTGCCTTCGCCGACCGGATACAGTTCCTGGCTGAGGCGCTTGATGCCGGGACCGTCCCACCAGTTGCGCAGGGCACACTTGATGGAGGGCTGGTTGCTGAGCTTCTCCATCGAGCGCTCGGCGTAGATTTCGGAGAAGGCTGCCGTCACCGTGGCGATGTTACCGCCATGCCCGTTCACGAAGAAGAAGCGGGTGAAGCCGTGCCGTGCCAGCGACACGACCGTATCGCGCACGACGGCGATCAGGGTCGTGGGCCGGAGCGTCACGGAGCCGGCGAAAGCCAAGTGATGTTGGGCCATGCCGACCGAGATGGTCGGTGCGACCAGCGCGCCCGCCTTTTCGCCAGCGCCGCGGGCGATCATCTCGGCGGTCAGCGCATCGGTCCCGATCAGGCCGGTCGGCCCATGCTGCTCGGTCGAGCCGATCGGGATGATGATGCCGGTCTTGGTCTTGAGGTAATCGTCGACGAACTGCCAAGTCTTGAGCTGAAGCTGCACGAAACGAAACTCCTGTGGAATTTGCCCACAGGATGCTTCGCCCGTGATGATCAGGCAAGGCGCTCAGCTTGCCGGCACGACCTTCGCGCCGAGGCGCCGGCGGTCGAGGTCGGCCAAGGCCTTGTCGCGTGCGTCGGTGAGCTTCTTGACCTCGATCGTGCACAGCTCGCGATTGCCGGAATTGCAGCGCGTTTCGATTGTCTTGATCTCGGCGTTGGCACCTTCCTCGATCCGCGACCTGATCCCGGCATAATGGGCATCGCGCGCTTCGTCGCTTGGAAAGCTTGCCGGCGTGAGTACGATCAGGACCCGGTCCGGGTACTTGTTGTTGGCGCCGGAGGCCGCGTCGACAACCACGCCGACCAGGCCGCCCAGCAGGAGATTGCCCACTGTGGCGCCGGTGAAGCTCGATACCAGAACCTCGTTCGATTGTTCGTAGCCCTCCTGCGTGCAGCTCACGATGACATTGTCCTTCGAGCGGGCAATATTGACCCGACCCGGCGTCGGCTTGACGACGCCGATGTTGGCGCCCAGCCGGTCGATTTTGCATTCGGCCCCCGACGGCTGGGATTCGACCAGCACGTCCTGGGTCGTGCCGCCGACCACGGTTGCACAAGCCGACGCGGCAAATCCCATGGCGACAACAGCCATCAGGCGGCCCATTGCCGCCAACGTCCCACCACTCACTTTGCTTTCCTCCCTGGCCGCTAAGCCGGCCTGGAGGAACACTACTTTAACGATATGGAACGAATCAAGTACGACTTATGATTGCGCTGGTGTCTCGCCCAGGTTGCCTTCGCTGTTGATCAGCAGCACGCGCGATTGCCTGTCGAGTCCTAGCGCTTTGAAGGCCGCTTCGTCGGTGCAGGCGCGGACGAGCCCGGCGAGGCCGGCGCATCCCGACGGGCCGGACTCAATGGCGGGATCGTTCTCCAGGGGATTGGCGAAGAGGTGGCGCGCCGGCATCACATCGTCTTCCTCGATGGTCATGAACCAGTCGGTCGCCTCGCCGACGACCGGCCAGGTGAGGGGCGAGATTTCGCGACAGGCGAGGCCGCCCATGACCGTGTCGGCATTGCCGCTGGCGAGCATCGGCTTGCCGGCGAGGTTGCTCTGGAACCAGCAATCTGCGCTCGCCGGCTCGACGACGACGAAGATTGGCCGCCTGTCGCAGACCGCCCAGAGATAGCCGATTACCGCAGCGGCCAGCCCGCCGACGCCGGCCTGGACGAAGACATGGCTGGGCGCCACGCCCCATTGATCGACAGCCGCCTCGTGGGCCAGCACGGTGTAGCCGCGCATGACACTCTTCGGCACCCGCTCGTAGTCTTCCCACGAGGTGTCGGAGATGATTGTCCAGCCGTTCCTCTCGGATTGCCGGCGGCATTCGGCGACGGCGGTATCGTAGTCGCCGTCGACCCGGATCACCTCGGCGCCGCGGGCACGGATCGCGGCCTCCTTCGCCGCGCTGGTGAATTTCGGCAGGAAGACGACGCAGCGGTTGCCGAACAGCTTGGCGCCGGCGGCGACCGAGCGGCCGTGGTTGCCCGAGCTGGCCGTAGCGAAGACGTACTGGCTGGTAATGTCGCGGTCTTGGCCCTGCATCACCTGCTCGAAGCTCGCGGAGCGGTGATGGGCCTCGCCGATCGCGCCGGAGAGCTCGTTGTAGACGGCGAGCACGCCGCCCAGCGCCTTGAAGGCGCCGAAGCCAAAACGCTGGCTCTCGTCCTTGACCCTGATCTCGCCCACGCCCAGCCGTTCGGCCAGCGCCGGCAGCTCGTACAGCGGCGTCGGCTTGTGTGCAGGGCATTTCCTGAGATCCTCGCAGAGCTCGGGAATGCCGTTGGGATTGATCACCCGCTGCTGCTCGCTGCCGAATTCGAGGTTGCGCTTGGCGCGGGGGTTGGGGGCCAGCCAGGGAGGGGTCGTCATGCAGGGGTCATAGCATGCTATGGTCTGGGAAACGGAGAGCAGACCATGAAAGTGAATGTCGAAGTGACCTGCACACCCGAAGAGGCCCGCGCCTTTTTCGGCCTGCCCGACATCAAGCCGATGCAGGACCGCATCATGGGCGAGATCGAGGAACGCCTGCGTTCCAGCCTGGGCGCGATGAATCCGGAGACGGTGTTCAAGACCTGGCTGCCCGCGTCCATGCAGGGCATCGACCAGATGCAGCAGATGCAGCAGGCGTTCTGGAGCCAGCTGGCCAACATTGCGACCGGCACGGGCGGCAAGAAGGAATAGCGTGACCATGAGCCAGCGCGACAAGCCAGCCGATCCCAAGCCCTATTACGAAGCCCACGTCTTCTGCTGCACCAACCGTCGTCCTGCCGGCCATCCGCGGGGCTGCTGCGCCGAGAAGGGCGGCGAGGCGCTGCGGGATCACATGAAGAGCCGCGCCAAGGCGCTCGGTCTCAAGAACGTGCGCATCAACAATGCCGGCTGCCTCGACCGCTGCGAACTGGGGCCGACGCTGGTCATCTATCCCGAAGGCGTCTGGTACACGGTGCCGACCAAGGAAGACATCGACGAGGTGCTGGAAACGCATCTCGTGAAGGGCGGCCGGGTCGAGCGGTTGATGCTGCAGCCCAACGAAAAGCTGCCCTCGGATCGCAAGGTACCGACAACGGTCGGGTAACTGCTGCTCCGTCAGCCGCGCAATCGCTGCTTGGTGCCGGTGGGCAGATAGGCGAGGTCCTCGACGACCTCGCCGTGCAGCAGATGACGTTCGACGATGCGGTCGACGCCCGACTCGTCGATGCCACCATAGTAGGTGCCTTCGGGCCAGACCTGCAGGACGGGGGCGAGCGAGCAGGGGCCGAGGCAGCTCGTCTTGGCGCTCATCGTGCCCTCGCCGGTCGTGCGCAGCGAGAGCCGCTTCTGCTCGTTGCGCAGATGACCCCAGATCGTCTCTGCCCCGGCGCGGATGCAAGGGCCACCCTGACAGACCAGCACGCGACGGCGTTGGACCGGCACGACTGATCCTTCGAGCGCTGGCGGCGTCGCCACTTTCTCGACCATCGACGCGTCCGCGTCCGTGGTGCCGACGGTGGCGGCCAGCAGTTCGCGCATCGCTGCCTGCCGACTGAGTGCGGGCGCGATCCGGATCTCCGGCCAGGGCCGCTTATCGACGCCCTGCCAGCGTTGCAGGGAACGCTTCACGCCGGTGACGAAGCTCGGCTCGACGGGCACGAGGATCGGCAGGATCAGCACGGGCTCCGGCGTCTGCGCCAGCTCGTCCATCGCTGATCGGAGCGAGGGGGTGCCTTCCTCGGCGAAGGCGAAGAGCACGCGGGCGACGCCTGGCAAGGAGGCGGTCTGATCGCGCAGCCCTTCCATCTCGCGCAAGGCAGCGCCCGACGTGGCCGAGCGGGCCAGCAGCAGGATGTTCTTCATCGAGAACGATGGAGTGCTATTCGACCAGCTCGGCGAGGCGCTTGATGATGCGCGACGGCGTAGCCGCCGCCTGTGAGGGCACGCCCGCCTCGAACGGGTCGTACCAGATGCCGCACATGCCCAGAGCCTGCGGCGCCACGACTTCCCATTCGTAGTTGTCGCCGACCATCCAGGCGTCGGCAGCGTCGACACCCAGCCGCTCCAGGGCGTGACGATAGACGGCAAGCTCGGGCTTGCCCTGGCCGAACTCACCCTCGATCTGGATGTGATGGAAGCGATGGGCCAGCTCGAAGCGCTCGATCTTGGCGCGCTGCGTGGCCGCCGCGCCGTTGGTTACCAGCGCCAGCCGAACGCCGGCATCGCGCAACGCGTCGACCGTCGCGTGGGCGTCGGGATAGAGCCGGTATTCCTGGCGGCGCAGTTCGGTGAAGGAATCGGCGATGCGGTCGGCCAGCGCATCGTCGGGCCGGCCCAGCCGGGCGAGACCGCGACGTACCGAGAGTCGGCGGGCGCCGGGAATATCGAGCCGCCACTTTGCGGCCGCGAGAGAGTCGCTCCAGAAGGCGCGCGCTTCCTCCATCACGGCGGCCCGCACGCGCTCGATGGCGGCGGGGTCGTGGGCGTCGAGATGAGCGGCGAAGACATTGAGCAACCGTGTCCACGCCTCTTCGGGCTGGGCGTAGGCGCGGATCAGCGTGTCGTCGAGGTCGAACAGGATCGCACGGGGCAGGGCAGACATCGTTGGTTCGCAATCGTCAGTTGGTCGGCCGGTCCGCGAAGCTCGTGGCGGCTGGGCTCACGACCACGCCGCGGTCGCCCTGGATTTCGATGACCGCCAGCGCGCGCTCGGAGCGGCCGTCGGGGAAGAATCGGAAAATGCCGTCGACGCCCGACCAGCCGCTGGGATTGGTGATGGCCTCGGCCGAGAAGTCTCCGCCGGGCTTCAGGCGCGCGAGGTGTCCGGCCAGCGCGACACCGTCATAGGCGAGCGTGGCGAGCCGATGGGGCGGGCGGCCGTAGGTCGAGGCGAACTTGCGCTCGAAGTCGGCGCGTCGCGCCGGATCGGGGGCGGCATACCAGGCGCCGCGCAGCATGCTTTCGTTGCCGATGCTCGGCGTATCCCACACGCCGGTGCCGATGAACTGCACGGCGCGGCCGTCGATGCCCGCGGTTGCGAGCGCAGCCAGCACGGCCGACACGCGTGGCGGCGCCACCGGCACCAGGATGGCGAGCTTGCCCTCGCCTTTGGTTCCCTCGGCAAGGCGACGCGCCGGTGTGGCAAGGTCGTGTGCGTTTGCGTCGAAAAACTCGACGCCGACCACCGAGCCACCGCGCACCGCGACGTGGCTCTCAAGGGTGCGCACCATCTGCTCGCCGTACGAAGTCTGCGGCGCGAAGGTGGCGAACCGCCGGATACCCGACTCGATGGCCTTGTCGACGACGCGGCGAACCTGCGGCGGCGCCGCGATGCCCATGATCCAGACGCCGCGCTGCGCGACCTGCTCGTCGTTGGAGAAAGAGATGACATTGGCGCCGCCCTGGCTGACCAGCGGCACCAGCGCGGTTGCCGATGTGCCGTAGAGCGGTCCCAGAACCAGGGCAGCTCCGTCGGTGCGGGCTTTGCGATAGGCCTCGACCGCGGAGTCGGCGCTATCTCCGCTATCGTAGGCGGAAAGCGCCAGATCCTTGGCGCCGGTGTCGAACAGCGCCATCTCTGCAGCCTGTTGCATCTGTTGGCCAATCGGCGCGGCCCGGCCGCTGAGCGGCAGCAGCAAGGCGATGCGGGCCTTACCGGATGCCGTGGTCGATGAGCCGATCTGCGGCGCAGTCGTCGTGATCGAAGCAGGCGTGCTAGTCTTTGGCGAGCCGCCGCAGGCGCCCAGCAGGAAGGCAGAGGCGGTGATCGCGAAAAGAGACCTGCGCATCATCGGTGCGAAACTCCGGCAAATGGCTGCGGAAGGACGGAAACGGACAGCGTGAACGAACAAGGGCAAGCTGAAGGCCAAGCTACCGGGGGGCAGGCCCCGCGTAAACCGCCGCTGGAGGCGGGGCTGCATATTGTTGCCACGCCGATCGGTAACATGGGCGACATCACGCTGCGTGCACTCGATGTTCTGCGCGCCGCCGACCTGATCGCTTGCGAGGATACCCGCGTGTTCGCCAAGCTCGCCAGCCACTATGGCATCGCCGTTCCGACCGTGGCCTATAGCGATGCCACGCAGGACGCCGCCGAGCCGCGGATCGTGCGGGCGCTGGCGTCCGGCAAGCGCGTGGCGCTGGTTTCCGACGCCGGCATGCCGTTGATCTCCGATCCCGGATATCGGCTGGTCCGCGCCGCGCTGGCGGGTGGCTACACGGTGAGTTCCGCGCCGGGGGCCTCGGCCGTGCCGATGGCGCTGGCGCTTTCCGGCCTGCCGACGGATCGCTTCTTCTTCGCCGGGTTCCTGCCGGCCAAACCGACGGAGCGCCGCCGGGCGATCGGCGAAGCCGGTTCAGTGCCGTCGACCCTGGTCTTCTTCGAAGCCCCGCACCGGCTTGCCGAGTCGCTGCAGGATCTCGCCGAACTGCTGGGCGACCGACCGGCTGCGGTGGCGCGTGAACTCACGAAACTGTTCGAGGAAGTGCGCCGCGCTCCGTTGCACGAGTTGGCGGCGTACTATGCCCGCCATCCCGATGTGAGAGGCGAGATCGTGATCGTGATCGGCCCGCCTTCCGAAGAGACGGCGCGGAGTGGCGAAACGATCGACGCTGCATTGCGCACGGCGATGGAAGGCGCTTCAGTAAAGGACGCCGCAGCCGAAGTGGCGGCGCGTTATGGACTCAAGCGCCGTGACGTCTATGCCCGGGCGCTGGAACTGAAGCGGGGTGCCGCATGAGTATTGTCGGATGACTGTGGAGGCGCGCCAGCGGGCCCATCGGCTGGGCCATGCCGCGGAATGGCGCGCGGTGTGGCGGCTCCGGATCGCGGGTTATACGATCCTGGCGCGACGCTACAAGACGCGCCTGGGCGAGATCGATATCGTGGCGCGGCGCGGCAACGTGCTGGCTTTCGTCGAGGTGAAGGCGCGTCGGCAGACGACGGCCGCCGCCGAGGCGCTGGGACAGCGGCAGTTCGGCCGGGTGGCGCGTTCCGCCAGCCTGTTCCTGGCAGAGCATCCGCGCCATGCGGCCTGCGCCGTACGTTTCGACGCCGTGCTGGTGGGCGGTCTGTGGCCGCGCCATCTGCCGGACGTCTGGCAACCGCCGGAGTGACATGTGGCGGACTCCGAGCATCATAATCAACAAGGCCTTTCGCGGCTGCGCGATCTCTGCGCCGGCGACGGCGACCGGCTGGATCTGCTCGAGGCGGGCTTTGCGCTGAGTACACTGCATGCAGCGGAGAGCCTCGATCTCGTGCCGTTCCGCCAGCATGTCGCGTCGATGGCCGATGCCGTCGCCGATCTGGTGCGCCGGCGTGGCCCGGCGCCGGAGATGTTGGCCGAGGTCATCGCGCGCGCCTATGCCTATCGTGGCGACAGTGAAACTTACGACGATCTGCAGAATGCCGATCTCGTGCGGGTCATCGAGCGGCGCAAGGGTCTGCCGGTGGCGTTGTCGATCCTCTACCTGCACGTCGCGCGCGCTCAGGCATGGCAGGCGGAAGGGCTGGCCTTTCCGGGCCATTTCCTGATCCGCATCGGCATCGATGGCGCGCGGCATGTCATCGATCCCTTCCATGAAGGCAGCGTGCGCGATGCGGCGGAGCTTCGCTCCTTGCTGCAACAGGTGCTGGGCCCCGACGCCGAGCTGCAACCCAGCCATTTCGATCCCGTATCCGATCGCGACGTGCTGCTCCGTCTGGAGAACAATGTGCGGCTGCGGCTGGCCAAGCGCGAAGACTGGGCGCAGGCAGCGCGCTCGCTCGACCGTATGCTGGCGATTGCGCCGGACCGTGCCGATCTGCTGTTCGAGGCGGGCCAGCTCAATGCCCGGCTCGACAAGCGCCGGGCCGCCATTGCCGCCTACGAGCGCCTGCTCGGTCTCGGGGAGGGGACAAGCGATCCCGAACTGCGCCGTCGCGCCGCGATCCTGTTGCAGGAACTGCGTCGCGGCCTTAACTGAAGCCTGCGGCGCGTTTGGCGTCGTCACCACCTCCTTCCTTATCGATTGCGCAAGGAAATCTCATGAAGCTCAAGGTCGCCATTCAGATGGACCATGTGTCGACGATCGACATCGACGGCGACTCGACCTTTGTGTTGGGACTGGAGGCGGAACGGCGTGGCTACGAGGTTTGGCACTATACGCCGCCGGACCTGATCTTCCGCGACCGCAAGGTGCTGGCACGCGCCCAGCCGATGAAGCTCCGGCGCGAGAAGGGCAATCATTTCACGCTGGGAGCGCCCGAAATGCTCGACCTTTCCAAGGTCGACGTCGTGCTGCTGCGTCAGGACCCGCCCTTCGACATGTCCTACATCACGACGACGCATCTCCTGGAGCATGTACATCCCAAGACGCTGGTGGTGAACGATCCGGCGAGCGTTCGGAACGCACCGGAAAAGCTCTACGTCACGCACTTCGACGGCGTGATGCCGCCGACCCTGATCACCTCCGACGTTCGCGCCATTCGTGAGTTCCGTGACGAACACAAGGACATCATCCTGAAGCCGCTGTTCGGCAATGGCGGCGCCGGTGTCTTTCGGGTCCGGCCCGACGATGAGAACTTCGCGTCGCTGCTCGAGATGTTCTCGCAGAAGAGCCGCGAGCCGGTGATCGCCCAACGTTACCTGCCGGAGGTCCGCAAGGGCGACAAGCGGATCATCCTGATCGACGGCAAGGCGGTCGGCGCTATTGATCGTGTACCGGCAGCCGGCGAGGCGCGTTCCAACATGCATGTCGGCGGCAAGGCGGTGAAGGCGTCGCTCACCAAGCGCGACATCGAGCTTTGCGAGACGATCGGGCCCGAGCTTGCCAGGCGCGGACTGATCTTCGTTGGAATCGACGTCATCGGTGACTATCTCACCGAGATCAACGTCACGTCGCCGACGGGCCTGCAACAGATCAACCGTTTCGATGGCGTTTCTCTGGAGGCCCAGATCTGGGACCGCATCGAGGTCCGCTACCAGGAAACCCGCGACCCGCAGAGGGAGAAGAAGTAATGATTCGACGTATGTTCGTTTGTGGTTTCGCGGCGTCGCTTGCAGTCCTGTCTGCCGGCGCTGCGACAGCTCAAACCGACATCTTCGCCATGAAGCCGATTGCGAAGGCCGTACTCGAGGGCGACGAGGAAAAGGTACGCCAAGCGCTGCTCAGGAACGAGAACCCGAACCAGACTGCCAACAACGGCACACCCTTGTTGATCGTGGCGGTGCAGTCCGGCTCCATTCCCGTCGTCGAGACCCTGCTGAAGGGTGGGGCGATCGTCGATATCGCCGATCGCGAAAGCTACACGGCGTTGATGCGGGCTACCGAGAAGAACGATGTCGACATCGCCGAGATCCTGCTGCGGCGGAACGCCAGCACGCGGCCGCAGAACCGGCAGGGGCAGACGGCCCTGATGATCGCGTCGGGGCGGGGCTACACCGAGATCGTCAAGCTGCTGCTCGACAAGAAGGCCGACCCCAACATGCGCGACTTCACGGGCCGTTCGGCCTTGAGCTATGCCAAGCAGAACAATCGCGGCTCCGTCGAAGCGATGCTGCGCCGCGCCGGCGCCAAGGAATGACGGCTGCCGTCGGGACCGCGCCGCTGCGGATCACCGGCGGCCTCAGCATCGATCCGGCCGAAATTCAGGAGAGCTTCGTCCGCGCCGCCGGTCCGGGCGGGCAGCACGTCAACACGACCTCGACGGCGGTGCAGCTGCGCTTCGACGTGCGCCGCTCGCCATCGCTGCCCGAAGCGGTGCGGCAGCGGCTGGAGCGGCTGGCCGGCCGGCGGCTGACGCGGGACGGCGTGATCGTGCTGGTGGCGCAGGGCCAGCGCAGCCAGCTGCGCAATCGCGAAGAAGCCCTGGCCCGCCTGATCGAGCTGATCCGCGAGGCGGCCCGCCCGCCGGTTCCCCGCAAGAAGACCAAGCCCACCAAGGCCAGCAAGCGCCGCCGGGTCGACGACAAGAAGCACCATGGCGCGATCAAGTCCCTGCGGCGCAAAGGGCCGGAGGATTAGCTTCCGGCCGCGCCGGTCATGCTAGGGTCGCTATCCTAATCAGGAGGTGGCCGGATGGCTGATGTTCGCAAGGAAACCGACAGCCTGGGTGAGGTGAGCGTTCCGGCTGACAAGCTCTGGGGCGCACAGACGCAGCGCTCGCTGGAGCATTTCAGCATCGGCAAGGACCTAATCCCGCGCGAGATGATCACCGCCTATGCGACGCTCAAGAAGGCCTGCGCCAACGCCAACCATGCCGGCAAGCGCCTGGACGACACGGCGCACAAGCTGATCGTGCAGGCCTGCGACGAGATCCTGGCCGGCCAGCATCACGACATGTTCCCGCTGCACGTCTGGATGACCGGCAGCGGCACGCAGTTCAACATGAACGTGAACGAGGTGATCTCCAATCGCTGCTGCCAGATCGCGGGAACGCCGCTCGGCTCCAAGAAGCCGGTGCATCCCAACGATCACGTGAACATGTCACAATCCTCGAACGACACGTTCCCTTCCGCCATGTACGTCGCCGCGGCCGTGAACACGGCGGAGCGGCTGCTGCCGGCGGTCAAGGCGATGCGCGATGCCATCGCCGCCAAGGCCAAGGAATGGGACGGTATCGTCAAGATCGGCCGCACCCACATGCAGGACGCGACGCCGATCACGCTCGGCCAGGAGTGGTCGGGCTATGCCGGCATGCTGTCGGACAATGTCGGGCGGATCGAAGATGCGCTGAAGGACGTCTATCACCTGGCGCTGGGCGGCACGGCGGTCGGCACCGGCATCAATGCGGCTCCCGGCTTTGCCGAGGCAGGGGCGGCGGAGATCGCCAAGCTCACCGGACTGCCCTTCGTCAGCGCCCCCAACAAGTTCACCGTGCAGGGCGCGCATGACGCGCTGGTGCAGCTCTCCGGCTCGTTCCGCACGCTCGCGGTCTCGCTCTACAAGATCGCCAACGACATAAGGCTGATGTCCTGCGGCCCGCGTGCCGGCTTTGCCGAACTCGAGATTCCCGAGAACGAGCCGGGCTCGTCGATCATGCCGGGCAAGGTCAATCCGACCCAGGCCGAGGCCCTCACCATGATCGCCGTCCAGGTCATGGCCAACGACGTGGCGGTGGGCTTCGGCGGCGCCGGCGGCTATCTAGAGATGAACGTCTACAAGCCGCTGATGATCTACAACATCGCCCACTCGATCACGCTGATGACCGATGGCTGCGACAACTTCCGCAAGTACCTGATCGAGGGCACCAGGCCCAACCTCAAGAAGATCAAGGAATATGTCGAGCGCTCGCTGATGCTGGTGACGGCGCTGGCGCCGGTGATCGGCTACGACAAGGCTTCGCAGATCGCCCACTACGCCACCGACCACGACCTCACCTTGAAGCAGGCCGCGCTGAAGCTGGGCTTCGTGAGCGAGGCCGAGTTCGATCGCGTCGTCGATCCCTCGAAGATGGTGCATCCCTACGTGGCGAAGGGGTGACGACGCGCTTTATCGTTCCACGATCCAGTGCCTTTCCGTCGCAAAGCGTGCGGCGGCAAGGCCCAGGGCCATCGCTCCGATGACGAAGCAACAGATGGCGCCGGCCTCGACGGCCGCCAGCACCTCGCCCTGATTCAGCAGCACAATGGTGCGGAAAGCATAGATGCCGGGCGTCATGATGATGATGCCGGGCACGGTGAGGGCGATCCGGGGCACGTGCAGCTCGGCCCGTGCGACCGAGGCCAGCAGCCCCACCGCCAGGGCCCCCAGGAAGGTAGCGGGCGGCAGGCTCATGCCGAGATCGTGCAGTGCCAGCCGCAGTTCGTTGCCGGCGAGCGAGAGCAGCCCCACTGCCAGCACGGTGCGAAGCCGGCTGTTGTAGAGCAGCGCGAAGCCGCAGCCGCCGGCGAAGCTCGCCAGCGCGCGCCAAAACAGGGTCATGGGCTCTATGCCATGGCCGGGTGCAGGTGGAGGGACCGAGGGCAGGTTCGCAACGTCGGCCACCACGGACAGGCCGAAGGCGGCGGCCAGCAGGATCATCAGTGCATAGAAGAGGCGCGCCATGCCGGCCGTGATCTGGTGCTGCACCAGATCGAGCAGGGCGGCGACCAGCGGGAAGCCGGGCACCAGGAAGAGAGCGGACGAGATGAAGCCCACGGCAAGGGCGCTCGAGAAGCCGCGCCCTGCGATGGCGAACACGATCAGGCAGTAGAGGCCCGACGCCAGCAGGGCGGCGAAGGCGCTGACGGCATATTGATTGAGCCGTCGGCGGAAGAGCAGGGCACGCGACGCCTGACCGACCGCACCAGCCACCATTGCCGCGCCAGTGCCCAGCAGGTCGCCGCCGTTGAGATAGGAGAAGGCCGCCGAGGCAAGGCCGATCGCCGCGGCCACGGTCGCGATGGAATGCAGCGGTCCCTCGGCCTCGATGCGGTCGAGGTCGTTGGCGAGCTTTTGGGCAGTAAGAGCGCCGCGATCATCGCGGGCCAGGGTTTCGAGGGCGTGGATGCGCGCGGCATCGATGCCGGGCGGCGCGATCTCCGTCGCGAGTGTCGTGGCGCGGCCCTGCTGCCAGGCCGTCGCGGTCATGCCGCCCAGCGTGATGTGCAGGGCCAGCCGCTCGACGCCGAGCCGCGTGGCCAGCAGGTCCATGGCCTGGCGCACGCGGAAGGCGGTGTCGCCGGCGCGCATCATCATCGCACCGAACCGCAGGAGGACGGGCAGGGCGTCGGTCATGGGACCAGCCGGGCCGCGGACATCAGACGGTGCGCAGGCCCAGCACCTCGGCGGTTTCCTTGCGCACGCGCTCGACGAGGGCGGCATCGGTCTTCAGGTCGTGGCCGTAGGAAGGGATCATCTCCTTGAGCTTGGGCACCCAGTGGCCGACGAGCTCCTTGTGGAAGCAGTTCTCCAGCATGTGGACCATGATCCAGACGGCGGTCGAGGCGCCGGGCGACGCGCCGAGCAGCGCCACGATGCTCGAATCGGCGGAGTGCACGATGTCGGTGCCGAACTCGAGCTTGCCGGTGTGCAGCGCGTCCTTGCGGATGATCTGCACCCGCTGGCCGGCAACGTCAAACTCCCAGTCCTTCTCGTCGAGGCTGGGATAGAACTCGCGCAGCGCCTTGAAGCGATGGCTGTCGCTCTGCAGCACCTGACCGACGAGATACTCTTCCAGCGGAAAGTTGTCGCGCCCCACCGCCAGCAGAGGCAGCAGATTGTCCGGCCGCACCGACTTCAGCAAATCAAGCGCCGAACCGTGTTTCAGGAACTTGGTCGAGAAGCCGGCATAGGGTCCGAACAGCAGCCAGCGCTTGCCGTCGATGATGCGGGTGTCGAGATGCGGCACCGACATCGGCGGCGTGCCGGTCGCTGCCATGCCGTAGACCTTGGCGTTGTGGCGGTCGGCGATCTCGGGCTTGCCGCAGCGCAGCCAGATGCCGCTCACGGGGAAGCCCGCGAAACCGTGAGCCTCGGGGATGTCCGACTTCTGCAGGAGCGAAATGGCTGCGCCGCCGGCGCCGAGGAAGACATACTTGGCGCCGATGCGGCGTTTCTCGCCGGTCTTCTCGTCGGTGACGTCGACCTGCCAGCCGCCATCCGACCGGCGATGCAGATCGGTGACCTCGTGATTGAAGTGGATGTCGAAGCCGTCCTGGCGGCGAAGATAGGCGAGCAGGGCGGAGGTGAGGGCGCCATAGTTCACGTCGGCGCCGGTCACCATGCGGGTGGCCGCGACCGGCTGTGCGGGATCGCGACCCTCCATGATCAGGGGCGCCCACTCGGCGATCTGCCTGTGGTCCTCGGAATATTCCATGCCGCGATAGCAGTGATGGGCGCTCATCGTGGCGTGACGCTTCTTCAGGAACGCGACGCGGTCGGCGCCGGTGATGAAGCTCATGTGCGGGACGGGATGGATGAAGGCGTCGGCCGACGAGATGGCACCCTTGCGGATGAGGTACGACCAGAATTGGCGCGACATGTCGAACTCGACATTGACCTCAAGCGCCTTGGCGATGTCGACGCTGCCGTCGGGCCGCTGTGGCGTGTAGTTCAGCTCGCAGTTGGCGGCGTGGCCCGTGCCGGCATTGTTCCAGGCAGCCGAGCTTTCCTGTGCTTCGCCCGGCAGACGTTCGACGATCTCGAGCCGGAGGTGCGGCTGAAGCTCCTTCAGGAAGGTCGCCAGCGTCATGCTCATGATGCCGGCGCCGACCAGAACGACATCGGCGTCGTCAGGTTCTTTCTCTGCCATCGAAATCTCCCGACCTTATTTCTGTTGGTTTCGTTTGAAGGGTACGGCCGCGTCCTTGGCCAGGATGACGTAGAGCCGGCGCCACGGCTGGTCGTCGACCAGCTTCCAGGTGTGGCCGCCGCCGGCCGTATCCTCGGCCAGCAGGACATCGCCCGGCGTCAGGACGAAGCGCTCGCCGGACCGGGTCATGAATTCGAGCGTACCGCTCAGGGTGATCACGAGCTGGCGGACCGGAGCGGTGTGCCAGGCGAGCGTGCCGCCTGCGCGTGTTTCCTGAAAGGAAGCCGTCGCCGTGCCGATCTTGCCGCTCAGCAAGTCGCCATGGGTCCCCGGCGTCAGTTCGATCGAGCCTTCTTCGAAATGGGAGTTCTGGTCCTCACCCGTCCATATCCGCACGCACCGAATCATCCTGCCGCCCTGGGTTGCCTGTCTGTCGAGCTGGTGGGGACGATAACACGGAAGCCGACGAAATACTGGCACGCCCCCGAACGTGCGCCTTTACGATGTAGCGGTAGTGGCCGTCCGGGAGGCCGATGCGCTGTGCTATGCGGCGCCGGCGGCGACCAGGCTCGGGCGGCAGCACGATCTGCTGGCAGAATTCAGCGCCGGGATAGGCTGCGCGCAGAGCCGCATCCGCCTTGATCTTGGGCGATGCGGCGAGCGCGGCGAGCGGATCGAGCGCAGCGATACTTTCCTTCCGCATTCGCCGCAGGCCGATCGCGAGCCTTGCCGTTGCGGCGAGCAGCCAGAGAAGAAGCGCAGGAAAGCCGAAGCGAAAAAAGGGATGGGTGCCGGGTTCGTTCCATGTCCAAACGCTCGCGCCGCCCAGCGCGAGAGCGGTGACGGCTGCGGCTACGAAGACGGTGACGGTAACGAATTTGAAACGGCGGGACGACAAACGGTCTCCTGGCGACAGTCGCACGTAGTCCCCCGCTGCATAGTAACGTGCTCTGTCGAGAGGTCGACCCTTTAGCTATCCCCCGTTTCGCTCGTGCCTTAGGAAGCGAGTGGACGTGTGAAGGCGCCGTTCAGAAACTGCGCCTTCGCGTGCGTGCGGCTGAGTTTACCGGATGACGTAAGGGGCAACCCGATCTGGCGCGAGACCAGTTCGATTCGGCAGTCGATACCGGCAGCTTCCTTCACGACCTGGCGAATGTTGCCGAGCAGGACCTCGATCTCGTCGGGTTCGGCGGGAAAGCCCTGGACCAGGACGACGACTTCCTCGGCGCCTCCGTCGACGGCGTCGAGCGAGAAGGCACAGGCATCGCCGCGGCGCAGGCGCGGCAGCGCCTCGATGGCCCATTCGATGTCCTGCGGCCAGATATTGCGGCCGTTGACGATCATCAGGTCCTTGGCGCGGCCTGTAATCACCAGCTCGTCATCGCACCAGTAGCCGAGATCGCCGGTGTCGAGCCAGCCATCGTCGAGCACCTCGCGGCTCTCCTCGGTCTTCAGATAGTAACCGGGCATGACGCTGGGACCCTGGGCGAAGATGCGGCCGACATGGCGTTCTGCCAATGGCATGCCGCTCGCGCCGCGAATCTGCACGAGGTGACCATCCATCGGCCGGCCACACGCCACGAACTCGCGGCCATTCAGTCTGTCGGTGCGAAAGCCGGTGAAGCGTCCGCCGAATGTCAGGCCGACGCAGACTTCGGCCATGCCGTAACTCGGCATGAAAGCGCGCGTGTCGAAGCCGCGCGAGGCGAAGGCGTCGGCGAAGCGGCGCAGCACGGAGGGTTGGATCATGTCGGCGCCGATGCCGGCCAGCTTCAGGCAGGAAAGGTCGATTTCGCCCGGTATCTGCCCATTTGCGCGGCGGGCGACCAGTTCGTAGCCGAAGCTGGGGCTATATGTGATGGTGGCGCGCCGGCGCGAGATCAGCGACAGCCATTGCATCGGCCGGCGCGCAAAGTCGCGCGGTGCCAGCAGGTCGACGCTGCGCTGTGCGCACATCGGCGCCAGGACGAAGCCGATCAGACCCATGTCGTGATAGAGCGGCAGCCAGCTTACGCCGGCGTCGTGCTCGTCGAGTTCTTGCCGCGCGATCGCGCCATCGATGTTGGCCATGAGCTGGCTCTGGCGAATGTCGACACCCAAAGGAGCTCGTGTGCTGCCCGAGGAAAACTGGATGTAGCAGCGTTCGCCGGCCAATAGCGGTTGCAACTCCGCGGGCGCTTCGGGAAGGGCTTCGAAGAGCGCCATGGGGCCAACGAGGCGCGCCCAGGTGCCGGTGGCGGCCGCTTCGGCGAAGCCTACGAGATCGTCGGGCGCCACGACCCCGATGGCGCCTGCCGCCACGATCTGGCGGCGGAGCTGGGTGATGTAGCTTTCCTTGGCGCCGAAGCCGACGGGCACCGCAACGGGAACGGGCAGCACGCCGGCATACTGCGCCCCGAAGAAGGCGACGCAGAAACCCGGCCAGGTATCGGCCACGATCACCAGCCGTTCGCCGCGGCCGATACCGGCGCCGATCAGGCGGCGTGCGAAGCGCCGCGCCTGCACGCCGAGATCGGCATAGGACAGACGGCTCAGGAGTTTGCCGCGCGCGTCGAAGAAGTTGAGACCAGTCTCGCCGCGAGCGGCGTAGTCGAGCGCTTCGCAGAGGCTGGAGAAGCCACCACGGCGGAAGGGCAGGGACGTGTTCAGTGTCGGCGTCGGCACCAGAGCTTCCGGCGACAGGGCGGAAGGCAGGGTCGAGGCGTAGCGTTGCAGCCGGCTGGCCTCGCTGTCCGAAGCGAGGGTTTCCGGAAAACGCGCAGGCAGGACTTCACGGATCGACGTCATCGGACGATCTCCCAAACGGTTCGCACTAAGCGCGTCACCGCTCGGTTGACCGTCCCAATGGATTGTCCCGTCCATCGGAAGAGCGACGCTATCGCCGGCAGGTCTTCTGGCTCGCGGGTCCTAGCTCCTGCCCGTCTTCCCAGACCGTGAGGTCCAGTGACATCTGGGCATTCGCTCGCCGCTTACAGCTGCGGGTACAGCTGCCGATTGGCTCCCAAGGAAGGGAGCGGCACGGCATTCCCTGTTCGCCCCCGGTTAAAGGGGACCGTCGATACGGTCCTCGTTAAGCGGGCAAGGGAGGCGCGTCAAGCGACGCCATGTCTCCAGCTTGACGCAATCACTTCGCCCGCCTATCGATCGAACATCGACGGTCCTCCTTAACTGGAGGTGAAAAGGGAACGCCGTGCAGTCCTTCGGGACCAATCGGCGGCTGTACCCGCAGCTGTAAGCGGCGAGCAACTGTCCACCAGTCACTGGGTGCCAAGCATTCGGGAAGACGGGCAGGAGCTAGGACCCGCGAGCCAGAAGACCTGCCGGCGATAGCGTCGCTCTTCCGATGGACGGGACGATCCATTGGGACGGTCAACCGAGCGGTGACGCGCCTTGTGCGTGTTCTGTTTGGGAGATCGTCCGATGACGTCGATCCGTCGTTCCTTATATGCCTTGCTTGTTTCGTCGCTGGCTGCGTTGCCGTCCGTTGCCGTGCAGGCGCAGACCGAGCCCGATATCATGCTGCCGTCGCTCGTCGTGACGCCCGATCGCGTGCCGACCGATGCTGACAAGGTGACTGGCACCGTGACGGTGATCACCAACAAGGAAATGCAGGACCGCCAGCTGCGCACGGCGACCGATGTGTTGAGCACGATTCCGGGCGTCTCGGTGCAGCAGTCGGGCGGGCCGGGCACGCAGTCCTCGGTGTTCGTGCGCGGCTCGAACGCCAATCACGTGCTGGTGCTGATCGACGGCGTCAACGTCAACGATCCGTCCTCGTCCGGCGGCGCGGTCGATTTCGCGCATTTCCTTACCGAAAACCTCGACCGCATCGAGGTGGTGCGCGGGCCGATGAGCACGCTCTATGGCAGCCAGGCGATCGGCGGCGTCATCAACATGGTGACAAAGGCTGGCAAGGGCCCGATGAACGGCGCCGCCTTCACCGAACTCGGCACGCGCCTGCAGACCAACAGCGGCGGCTATGTCCGCGGCAGCATCGGCCGCTTCGACTACAATCTTACGGGTGCCTTCACCTACTCGCCCAACAATACGATCGTGCCGGCACGCTTCTGGCCGGCCAACGGCTATGTCGACACCGATCCCTACCGCAACGTCACCGTGGCGGGACGGCTGGGCTTCCAGATCGACGACAATACCCGGGTCAACTACTTCGGCCGCTTCATCGACACGCAGGTGAAATACGATCAGGTCGGGCTGGAAGATCCGAATGCCGGCGGCTTCACGCAGCAGTTCTTCAATCGCCTCGAATTCGAAGGAAACTATCTCGACGGCCGCTGGAAGCCGACGGTCGGCATCAACTACTCGACCGTCTACCGCCACGATCAGGATTTCCCGAGCCTGCAGAACCCGTTCCCCTTCACGCAGGATGCCTACTACAACGGCAGGCGGCTGGCGGCGGACTTCAAGAACCAGATCAACGTCACCGACAATGTGATGGTGCTGGCCGGCGTCGATTACGAACGGACCTGGGCCTACAACAACGTCGACGGCGTCCAGGGCTGGGGCACCATGGCGCAGACCGGCCTCTACGCCCAGGTGAAGGCGACGGTATTCGAAGATCTCACCCTGTCGCTGGGAGGCCGGATCGACCTCAACGATACTTTCGGCACGGTCTCGACCTGGCGCGCCGGCGCAACCTATCTGTTCCGGCAGACCGAGACCCGGCTCAAGGCGTCCTACGGCACGGCCTTCAAGGCGCCGTCGCTGTTCGAACTCTATGGGACGGGCTTCTTCTGTGGCGGTAACCGCAACATACAGCCGGAATACAGCCGCGGCTGGGAAGCCGGCATCGAGCAGAGCCTGTTCAACAAGAAGGTGAATGTCAGCGTCACCTACTTCTTCAACACCTTCAGCAACCTGATCGAGTGTCCGCCGCCGTTCGTGTCGCTGCAGAACGTCGCTAACGCCCAGAGCCAGGGCTTCGAGTTCGTGCTCGATGCGGCGATCACCAGCTGGCTCGACTTCCACTTCGACTACACCTACACGCTGGCGCGCGACGTCGATGCCGACGAGCCGCTGGTGCGCCGCCCTGTCAGCGTCTTCAACGTGCGCGCCGTCGCGCGGCCGTGGAGCAACGTACGGTTGGGCGCCGGCCTGCTGCAGGTCAACGAACGCAACGACTACAATGCCGTCACCGGCGCGCTGATGCAGCCATCGCCCTATTCGCTGGTCCGGTTGACCGCCTCCTACGATGTAACGCCCGGCGTCGAGCTGTTCGCCCGCGCCGAGAACCTGCTCAATCGGGTATACGAAGAGCCGGAAGGCTTTCAGGCACCGTACTTCCAGGCCTTCTTCGGTGTGAAAGCGAAGTTCTGAAGGGAGTGGCCGCTGCGCGCTGTTCTTGTTCTCGTGACGATGCTGCTCGGCCTGGCGCCGGTGTCGCCCACGATGGCGCAGGCGCCGCAACGGGTCGTTACGGTCAACCTCTGTCTTGACCTGATGGCGCTCAGACTGGCCGCGCCCGGCCAGCTCGTGGGGGTGAGCTCGCTGTCGCACCAGCCCGGCCTGTCCGTACTGGCAGACCAGGCGCGAACCGTTGCGGCGGTGCGGCCGGCCGCGGAATCGATCCTCGATCTGCGGCCCGATCTCGTCATTTTCGACCAGGGCACTCACGCCGGCGTAAAACGGTTGCTGCGCCAGGCGGGGGTGCCGATCCTCGAGGTGCCCTTTGCGACCTCGCTGGAAGAGACCGAACCGCTGATCGAACGTATGGCCACTGCCCTTGGCCGCGAAGACGAAGGCCGCCGCCTGATCGACGAGATGCGGACGGCGCGGCAGGCACTCGTTTGGAACAAATCGCCGGTCGCGACCGCCATCGCGCTGCAGGCCAACCGCGGCACGGCAGGACGCGGCAGCCTGATGGACGAACTGCTGCGCCTGGCGGGCCTGCGCAACCTCGCCGCCGAGTGGGGTATGCCGGCCTTTGGCCGTCTGTCGCTGGAAACGATCCTGGCTGGCCAGCCCGACATGCTGGTGGTCGACGGCGAGTCCAACGCCGATCCGGCGCGTGCGACGGAGCTGGTTGAGCATCAAGCCCTGAAAGCGCTGGCAGGCCGGGCCCGCATCGTCTCGGTGCCGATGCGGACCCAGATCTGCGCCGGACCGGAGAATTTCGAGGTCCTGCGTCTGCTGGCCGAGGCACGGCCATGAAGCGGACGCTGCTGCCGTCGCTGATCGGGTTAGTGATCGCCCTCTATGGGCTGTCGCTCGCCATCGGTCCGGCCTGGTGGCCGTGGCAGCTGGGCAACGAGGTTGGCTGGGCGATCGTGTGGGAGCTGCGTGTCCCGCGCGCGACGCTGGGCCTCCTGATCGGCGGTGCACTGGGCCTCAGCGGCGCGGTGCTGCAGGGTTGGCTTCGCAATCCTCTGGCCGAACCCGGCGTGATCGGTGTTTCTTCCTGCGCAGGCTTTGCTGCCGTCTGTGCCTTCTACTCGGGCCTCGCCGCCGCCTTCTCCCTGGCCTTGCCGCTGGCCGGTATCCTGGGCGCGTCGATTGCCGTGGCGCTGTTGATGAGCGCGGTGAGGTCGGGCACTGGAACGGTCTCGCTGTTGCTGATGGGGGTGGCCATCAACGCCATCGCCGCAGCGGCCATCGCATTGGTCCTGGCGCTGTCGCCCAATCCGTTCGCCTATCAGGAAATCTCGCTTTGGCTGGCGGGGTCGATTGTCGATCGCGACCTTTCCTATCTCGCCATCGCCACCCCCTTCCTCTTGATGGGGGGCGTGCTGGTGCTGGGCGCCGGTCGCTGGCTCGATGCGCTGTCCCTGGGGGAGGATACCGCCAGAAGCCTCGGTGCAGACACGAGGTCGCTTGGATTGCGTCTCACCTTGGGCGTCGGGCTGATGGTGGGGGCGGCGACCTCGGTCGCAGGCGTGATCGGCTTCGTGGGGCTGGTGGCGCCGCATCTCGTGCGCGCCAAGGTCGGTTATCGACCGGGTGCGACGCTCGTGCCGTCGATGCTGATGGGGGCGGCGCTGGTGCTGGCGGCTGACATTGTCGTGCGCCTGCTGCCCACGGCCTACGAACTGCAGCTCGGCGTCTTCACCTCGCTGGTCGGCGCGCCTTTCCTGGTACGCGCCATACGCAAGGCGCGCGCTGCATGGTTGGCGGCATGACGGCGATCGCCGCCCGACAACTGCTCTGCCGCCGCGACGGCAAGGTGATCCTCGACAGGATCGATGTCGCCTTTGCCGAGGGCCAGCTGACGGCGATCGTCGGGCCCAACGGCGCGGGCAAGACGACGCTTCTTCGTCATCTCGTCGGTCTCGAAGTCCCGGAAGCCGGTACGGTCGAGCTGAACGGACAGCCGCTCACGGCGCTGCCGCCAGCAGTGCGTGCCTGGCGCGTCGCCTACCTGCCGCAGGCCGCGTCCGCCTACTGGCCGCTCACCGGACACGATCTCGTGGCGTTGGGTCGCTTGCCGCATGGCGCCGACTTGAGCCGTCCGTTGAAAACTGCCGACCAGGAGGCGGTGCGCCGTGCCCTCGAACGGGTCGACGGCGCGGGGCTGGCCGGCCGTGCCATCGACACGTTGAGCCAGGGCGAACGCGCGCGGCTGATGCTGGCGCGTACTCTGGCCACGGGAGCGGCGATCCTGGTGGCCGACGAGCCGGTGGCCAGCCTCGATCCCGCCTATGCGTTGCAGGCCATGGACGTGCTGCGCGCCGAGGCTGCGCGCGGTGTGGTGGTGATCGTGGTGCTGCATGATCTCGGTCTCGCCGCCCGCTTTGCCGACCGCATCGTGGTGTTGGCCAATGCGGGTATCGTCGCCGACGGGCCGCCTGGTGAGGCGCTGGGCAGCGGTGTGATCGACGCCGCCTATGGCATCGGCTTCCGTCATGTCGAGGTCGACGGTGTGATGCAGCCAGTCGCGTGGGAAAGGCGATAGGGTTTGCGCAGGGCTCTGCCGATCAATTCCGGATTAACAGAGAGGCGGCCCCGGCGAGGCTAAACGCCCATCAGCTCGTCCCAGTCGAGCACGCGGAAAATGCGCAGGATGCGGCGGCGGTCGACCTCGAAATCCTTGGCCGGCGTGTACTGGCGGAGGCGGACGCGCGTTGGGGTGACGGCCAGCAGGCGCTTCACCAGGGCGGGGCGCACATCGTCGCCATTGTGCGGCTTGAGCTCGACCAGCACGTAGTCCATGGCCTTCGGCGGCCGGGCCCCTTCCAGGTAGATGAGCTGGCCGGGCTCGCGCCACGGCGACACCGAGTTGCCCTGGACATAGGCGGCAAAGACGTCGGTGCGGCCGATCAGACGCGGCGGCCGGCGCACATAGTCGACGATCTGCCCGTTCAGCTCGAAATCGGCGGGGTTCGAGGCATCTCCACCGGAAACGGTGCCCAGCACGGGAACGTCCTTGGGCATCTCCTGGCGCGCCGGCGGCCGCGGCACGCCGGGCGCTTCGCGAACATTTGCCGGCGGCAGCGGCTCCTCTTCGTGAAGGCCGATCGCCACGGCCGGATCGAGGTCCAATACACGCGTCAGCTCGGCCATCTTGCGCTGGTCGGGGATGTTCTTGCCCGACTCCCACATCGCCACCGCCGCTTTCGAGATTCCGAAGCGCTCACCCAGCTCCGCCTGCGTCATGCCCCTGGCCTGACGACTGGCTCTGATGGCATTGCCCAATATCGACATGTGGGCATTTTGACTTAACCCGAGGTTAATCATTAGCCTATTGTTAATTGACATACGGTAAACTGTCAATTAACTTTCGGGCATGTACTTTCCAAGACAAGACGACACCGGCCACTTCGCGTGGCTGCAGCAGCGCAAGGCGCGCATCGTGGCCGCCAACCCGCATTTCGCCTTGAAGATCCTGGGGGCGCCGTCCCCGGATCGTGATCTCGATCTACCGCTCCCCAGACCCGTGCTGGCCGGGGAGGGCTATATCGGCGGCCGCAAACGCAAGCGGCGTAATCGCCAGCATCGTGGCCGGCAGCTCCCCAGCCCGACGCCACTGCCCCCCGCACTCTGCGAACTCGCGGAACGGGTCGCTGCCGCCTGCGGCGTGACGGTGGCGTCGCTACGTGGCCGCCACCGGCACGGCACGCTCACCCATGCCCGCGCCTGCGTCGCGGTCCTGGCGCAGGAACTCCTGCCGAACGTCCCGGCCCGCGCGGTCGACGCGGTGTTGAATCGATCCGTGCGCATGACCGAATGGTACCGTGCCGCCCACACCCGGCGGCTGCGCGAGTTCCCCGACTATGCCGACCTGTTCGGTCGTTGTTGCACGCTATGCCAGCCGGCCGCGCCCCGAGGCACTGATCGGGTTGAACCATGAGGTCGTTGAAATCGTAGTCGCCACCGCCGTACGCGTCCTCGGCGTTGCCGCGACTGTTGCAGGCTGCCGTTCTGATCGGGCCACCCCGAAGGCGGGGCGCAGCGTGGCGTCGGTCGAAGAAACCTATGCGTCGATTTCTTCGATCGATGAAGCAGAAGATTTTCTCTTCGAGGGCTTCTTTGGTTTTCCAGATTATTTACGCAGCAGGCCTCTCGTCCGATCCTAGAGGCCATGATGAGCACCCTGCTCCCTACGACGGTCTGTTGTCGTTGCTGTAGCGGCTGAAGGCCGCCCGCACTGCGTCGTCCCCGACGCACGTCCTCATGTTTCCCTCGATTCTGCGTGTAACTGGAGTAACCGATGTTCCGTCTGCCCACTCGGCGTACGTTCCTTCGCGCCGCCGCCGTCACTGGCACTCTTCTGCCCGCTGGCGTCGTCGCCCAGCGCGGCCTTGTCGGCGGCGGTCTGCCGGCCGATCTGCTCGATCCCGCGATCTGCCGCGCGTCGTTCGGCGAGCCGGTCGTGCTCCCGCAGAAGCGCGCGCTGAAGCTCACCTGGAATGCCACGGCGATCTGCACGGTGGGCGTCGCCGTGGCGCAGGAGAAGGGCTACTTCCAGCGTCACAATCTCGACGTCGAGCTGATCAACTTCGCCGGTTCGACCGACCAGCTCCTCGAAGCCATTGCGACGGCCAAGGCCGATGCCGGCGTCGGCATGGCGCTGCGCTGGCTGAAGCCGCTGGAAGGCGGCTTCGACGTCAAGATTGCCGCGGGCATCCATGGCGGCTGCATGCGCCTGTTCGCGACGCCTGCCAGCGGCATCGCCAAGATCGCCGATCTGAAGGGCAAGTCGATCGGCGTGACCGACCTCGCCGCGCCCGACCGCAACTTCTTCTCGATCATGCTGCATCAGGCCGGCGTCGATCCCAACAAGGAGGTCGAGTGGAAGGTGTTCCCCGGCGACATCCTTCCCGTGGCGCTGAAGAAGGGTGAAGTACAGGCCTTCTGCCAGGGCGATCCGCTGGGCTGGCTGGCGCGTGAGCGCGACGGGCTCACGGAGGTCGCCAACAATCTCAGCGGCGAGTTCGCCCATCGCACCTGCTGCGTGCTGGGCGTCCGCGGCAGCCTGATCCGTCAGGAGAAGCCGGTTGCCGCCGCGCTGGTGCAGGCCCTTCTCGCGGCGCAGGAATGGGTGACGGTCAACCCCGACGCGGCGGCCGCGATCTTTGCGACGCACGCCAAGGCGCCGGCCGACAAGCTCGCCGAAATGCTGAAGAGCCATACGCATCACCACAACCCGCTGGCAGCGGATCTGCGGAGCCAGATCGCGGCCTATGGTGAGGAACTGAAGCAGGTCGCCGTGTTCAAGCAGAGCACCGACATCCAGAAGTATGCCGCGCGGGTCACCGTCGACGTCCTGCCCTGAGGATCAACCATGACATCCATTGCTGAAGAAAGTCCTCGGCGTCTCCGATTGGCTGCGCTCGACGACCCCTTGCCGCGTCCTACTCTGGTGCTCGCGGCCGCTGGTATCGCCTGGCTGGGAACGGGGGCGCTTGTCCTCTCCTGGCCCGACGCCCAGGAACTGGAGCGCACCCGGCTGCTGGGGGCACTGTCGCTCGCGTTCGGTACCTTGCAGCTTGCCGCCTATGCCGGCGGCTGGCTGTTTGCGCGGCTGGCTCGGCTCGGACGCTTCGCGCCCTGGCTGATCGTGCTGGCACTATGGCTGACGGCCTGGGAGATCGTGACGGCCAAGCTCGACCTGCTGCCGCTGCCGTTCTTCCCATCGCCGCAGGCCTTCGTCGAGGTTTACACCGACGATTGGCGGCGGTTGGGCGAATCGCTGTTGGCGTCGCTGATGCTGCTGTTCCGTGGCTTCGCTATTGGTGCGGCGTTAGGCTTTGTGGCGGGCGTCGCCCTGGGCTGGTCGAAGCGCGCAGGCTACTGGATCCACCCGTTGATGCGCCTTGTCGGCCCGTTGCCCGCGACGGCGTGGCTTCCGCTCGCGTTCTTCATTTTTCCGACAAGTGCTGCAGCCAGCACCTTCCTGATCGCCCTGGCGACGGCGTTCCCGCTCACCGTCCTCACCTGGTCGGGTGTGGCTGGCGTGCAGAGCGCCTATTACGACGTGGCACGTACGCTCGGTGCCAACAGCCGCTTCCTGGTGTTGAGGGTCGCCATTCCGGCAGCACTGCCGCACGTCTTCGTCGGCCTGTTCATGGGGCTAGGCTCGTCCTTCGCCGTGCTGGTGGTGGCAGAGATGCTGGGCGTGAAGTCCGGCCTCGGCTGGTACCTGCAATGGGCGCAGGGATGGGCGGCCTACGCCAATATGTACGGCGCCCTGCTCGTCATGGCGTTGATGTGCTCGGCGCTGATCACGCTTCTCTTCCGCGTACGTGATCGCCTCCTCGCTTGGCAGAAGGGACTCGTCCAATGGTAACGCTCGCTGAACGCCCGACGGCGGCATCTGCTTCGCCGATCGCCGGGGCCCGACTCGATGTCCGCGAAGTCGATCACGGCTTCGTCCTGAACGGCGAGGACCTGCCGGTGCTGGAGGATGTTTCCTTCAGCGTCGCGCCCGGCGAGTTCGTGGCGCTGCTGGGGCCCAGCGGCTGCGGCAAGTCCACTCTGCTGCGGCTGGTGGCGGGGCTCGACCGGCCGCGCCACGGTCACCTCGTCGTCGATGGTGAGGAGGTGACGCAACCCGATCCGTCGCGCGTCGTGGTCTTCCAGGATCCGACGCTCTATCCCTGGCGGACGGTGTGGCGCAACGCGTCGCTGGGGCTGGAGGCGCGCGGTCTCCTGAAGCAACAACGCAGCCGGGTCGACGAAGCGCTGGCGCTGGTCGGGCTCGATCGTTTCGCCCATGTCTATCCGCACCAGCTCTCCGGCGGCATGGCGCAGCGCGCGTCGCTGGCGCGGGCGCTGGTCAACGATCCCAAACTGCTGATCCTCGACGAGCCCCTGGGCAAGCTCGACAGCCTGACGCGGCTTGCCATGCAGAGCGAACTGACGCGGCTGTGGCAGGCACGCGGCTTTACCGTGCTGATGGTGACACACGACGTGGAAGAGGCGTTGCTTCTTTCCAACCGCGTCATCGTGTTCAGCGATAGGCCGGCGCGGCTGCGCGCCGATCTCGCGGTTGACCTGCCGTATCCGCGCCACCGCGACCACCCCGAACTGCTGCGCCTGCGCCGCGAGATACTGGGCCTGCTCGGCCTCGGTGGCGATTGGTGAGGCGGGCGACCGGCGTCTGACGAGGAGTGCACCATGGCGACGGGAGTCACAATCGATCGGCCGACCATCGACCGTTTGGCCGTCCGCGTCTGTCATGCCGTGCGCGACGTGCGCGGCGAGCATCGAGCCTGGATCGCCGTGGCGCAGATCGCCGACCACCTCGACAGCGAGAGCCCGGATGCCATCGATGCCGCGATCGCCTTCGCGGCGGCCAAAGGGTGGCTGTCGCTCGGAGGTGTCCCGTCGCACAGCGTGCTGCTGACGCCGCGCGCGCCGTAGGTTGTTGAGCCGCGTGGTCAGCCAGGCCATCGGATCGGGGCGGCAACGGACCAGATCATCGAGGTCGAGGAGGGAGTGCGCCGACTGTGTTTCCGGTCCGAGATGGCGTATTCATGCGGACCAAGTTTGCACAGGCTGGTGCCGTGACGCCGATCCGGATGGTTGCTGCTTTCGCTCTGGTCCTGGGTCTGGCCATCGTGTCGGCCCGGGCGGTGGAGCCGACGCGTGTCGAGATCGTCGAACATGGCATCTATACGCTCGATATCGATGCGACGACGCACGATGCCAACGGCATCGGACAGAATCAGGTGTCGAACATCTGCCACGTCTCGACCACGACTATGATCCCGATGAAGCCCACCCTGACCTTCGGCTTCCGCTATCGTGTGTGGGGACCATCGACCGACGGTATCGAGCGGCTGACCAAGGTGGTGACCTTTCCCACCGAAGTGACGCCGCCGGGCGCGCCCAAGCCGTTGAAATCCTACGCCGAGGTCTTCTCGGCGCGAATCGGCGTGGTCGGCTACATCGGCTACGGCTTCGACGAACCCTGGGAACTCATGCGGGGCATCTGGACCTTCCAGCTCTTCCAACGTGGACGTCTGCTCGCCGAACAGAACTTCACGATCGTCGACGATCCGCAGGCCACCGTACCGCGTCGCGACAGCGGCTCGAACTGCTTCCAGATGTCGAGCCTCTAGTTCTTCACCTAAGGGTGAGCGCTTTCAGATGTGCAGGGGGAAGGGTGTCGGGCTCAGGGGGGAGGCGTAGCGTAAGGGCAGTGCAGATTTCATTCCTGGAGGCTCGGTATGACGATATGCCGTCCTTTCGCCCGTGCACTAGCTTGCTTCGCAGCCGGCGCGGCCGGCTTGTCCGCGTCTGATGCAAAGGCGACCGAGGGGGCGGCGAGTTACTACTTTGCCGGTGGCTTCGGTTCGTTCCTGACCGCGGTGCCGCCAGAACCGGGCTTCTCGGTTGCCAGCCAGACCTTGATGTTCGGCGGGCAGGCCCAGCGTGCGGTCCTCCGCGGTCGTGCCACTTTCGGGCTCTCAGCCTTTGCGCTTTATGAATTTGTCGCCGGCTCCTATGCCTTCGAGCCGAAAATTCTCGGTGGTCGCCTGCAGATCGCTACCGCGGCCCCCGTGGTCGCTACGGCGAGCATGAACGTCTCGCTCGACACACGCCTGTTCGGCTCTCTTTCCAATACAGCGTCTGACACGGGCTTTGGCGACATGTTACTGACGCCGTTTGCGTTCTATTGGAGCTTCGGTGAAATCCACGTGAAGCTGGCGCAATTCGTGGTCGCGCCGACGGGCCGCTACAATGTCGATTCGCTGATCAATGTCGGGCGTAACTATTGGGCCTTCGACACCCAACTCGGCATCACTTGGTTTCACAAGGCGACCGGCACCGAGCTGACGGTGCTGCCGGGCATCATGATCAACACCACCAACCCGGCGACCGACTACAAGTCAGGCAACGAGTTTCACCTCGATTTCATGGTCAACCAGTTTCTGTCTCCCACCTTTGCAATCGGTATGCAGGGCTACTGGTACAAGCAGATCGACGCTGACAGTGGCACCGGTGCGGTATTGGGACCATTCATGGGCGAGTCTTTCGGCCTGGGTCCGGCAATCCTGTGGACGCCGGAGGCGCTGAAGGGACGTGCGGCCATCGTGTTGAAATGGCTGCACGACATAAGCAACACCAATAGACTGAACGGCGACTGGGGCCAGGTGGCGATCTCGTATCGCTTTTGATCAGGGAGGATCGGCATGTTTCGCCCTGCCTTCGCAATCCTTGCATTCGCAATCCTTGGCGACAATCAGCGCGACTGAGACACCCTGATCATGCGGCTCGACTTCGCCGGCGAAGAGAGTCACGGTTGGCGTTGAAGCGAGCCGCGCTGGGGACCTGAATTTCATGGTCTCTCTTGAAAGGGCGGGCTGCTTGTATTCATCGATGGAATAGGGGCGTCACGGGAGATCCGCACGATCGAGTGAGGAGGACCGATGCTTCGCACAGGTATTGAACTGGTCCTGGCCGGCAGCATGGTTCTGGCGAGTACTGCCATTGCTCGGGCCGACTGCGCTGCTGAGTTCGGCGACGTCAACCGAATCAAGGAGACGGCCGGCCCCTACGAGATCGCGACGACGCTGTCGATCACGTATCCGGGCGACACGCATCGAGGCGGCCAGGCGGCACAGGCCGTCCATGCCATCCAGGTCGTGCCTCCTCAGTCCTTCCGCATCCGGACACGCTCGGCCGAAGTGGTCGTGATCGGCAACGGCAAGGGGTGGGCGAATGCCGGAGGACCCTGGGTCGAGGTGACCAAGGAGAAGATGGCGGACCTGCTGGAGGATGCGCCGCTCAGCGGCTACTTCGCCGTCAAAGGCCAGAGCGACCTGCAATGCCAGGGCGTGCGGACTATCGACGGCATGCCCTATCTGACTTTCGTCTACAGCATTGGCGCGGCCACCAACCCGAGAGGGCCGCAAACGACGCGGATCACGGCCTACTTCGATCCCGTGACCCGCCTGCCCATTGGCGGGCAAAGCCTGGCTGATGTCACGGGCACGAGAATGCATGCGGAGATGGTCTACAGGTTCGATCCATCTATCAGGATCGATCCGCCAAGTCCTTGAGCCGTTCTGGCACTGCCGTGCCGGACCTCTGTTCGGTCGTCAAGCGTGCAATTTTCCGCAGCGACCCTCTGTTCGCCGGCAAATGCCAATTGCAGACAGCATCCAGACGTTCTGCTATAGGGCCGTCCACGTCCCCGTAGCTCAGCTGGATAGAGCAGCGGTTTCCTAAACCGGAGGTCGGAGGTTCGAATCCTCTCGGGGACGCCATTTCAATTCAGGACATCGAACGCCGAGAAGCGCCAAGTCTACGCGCGCTCCCGTCACAGTGCGATCGCCGGACCGAGCCTTTCGAGGGAAACTGTTTCCGTCACCGCTCCTTGAATGTCATCGCGAGTTGGTCGCGCAACGGCTTGACCAGATAGGACAGGATCGTGCGGTCGCCGGTTCCGAGATGGACCTCGGCCGGCATGTCGGGCAGCAGTGCGAGTTTGCCGAGCTTGGCCCGGCTCTCGCCGGACAGCGTGATGCGCACGACGTAGTAATCCTGGGCAGGCGGCGATGCTTGCGAGCGTGGTTGGGAATCGCGCACAACGTCCGCAGAGACGCGCTGCACCGTGCCTTCGACCTCGGGCGTAGTACGCTGGTTGAAGGCGGGAAAACGTACGAGGGCCGTCTGCCCGGCATGTACCGCATCGATGTCGTTCGCCGCCAGTCGTGCCTCGATCACCAGCTCGTCGTCCTGCGGCACGATCTCCATCAGGGTCTCGCCGGCCGCGATCACGCCGC
This sequence comes from Reyranella massiliensis 521, assembly GCF_000312425.1. Classification (GTDB taxonomy): domain Bacteria; phylum Pseudomonadota; class Alphaproteobacteria; order Reyranellales; family Reyranellaceae; genus Reyranella; species Reyranella massiliensis. The sequence goes on from NZ_HE997181.1 coordinate 5,375,386, forward strand.
CCACGGTATGGGCGGTGAGCTGGTTCACGACACCGGACTGCGGCGCACGCAGCTCGACACGACGGAGCTGGTCGTCGGCGGCGATGCGCCGCTCGGTGAGCTCGGCCAGCTTGGCCTGCAACTCGCGCAGCTCGCGCATGGTCTCGGCCCTCAGGTCCTGGTCGATCTGGTCGACCTGCAAGCGGATCTCGGCGATGCGGCCTCGTGCCTGTGCGGCCTGGGCGACAAGCTGGCCTTCCTCACCGGCCAGGCGCGCCGCGTCGCGCTGGATCGCCGTGAACTTCGTCACCGGATAGAGATTCTTCTCCCACAGCACCTTGGAGCCTTCGAGCTCGCGGCCGACGAAGCCCAGCTCGCGCGCTTTCGCCTCCTTCTGCTGGCCAAGACCGCCGATCTCCTGCTCAAGCTGCGCGATACGTTCTTCGAGCTGCGCCTTCTGGCCGGCGCGCGCGTCGCGCCGGGACTCGAACAGGTGGCGCTCGGAAGCGAGCAGGATGGTGGCCGACAAGGTAACGGCGCCGCGCTCAGGGTACTTGACCGCGTTGCTGAGCAGGTTGAGCAGGAGCTGGTTCAGCCGATCGGGAGCACCCGATACGACTGACGGTATGTTGCCGGCGATCGCCATGGCGATCTCCAGCCGGTCTGCATCGGGCAGGCCGCGGGCGATGTCGATGGCGCTCTCGGCCACGGCTCGAAGGTCGAAGTCGGCTCTTTCGACGGTCATGCGACCGGCTTCGATCTGCGACAGGTCGAGGATGTCGTTGATGATCCCGAGCAGGTGCCCAGCCGAGTCCTCGATGATGCGCACGTAGCGCCGCCGCACTGGTTCGAGCCGGGTCTCGGCCAGCAGGCTCGACATGCCGATCACGGCGTTCATCGGCGTGCGGATCTCGTGGCTCATCATCGCCAGAAACTCGGTCTTGGCGTGCGTGGCGCTCTCGGCATCGGCACGCGCACGCCGCAGATCGGCCATGGTGGATTCCTGCCGCGTTAGCAGAGTAGCGATCCAGGCCGTCAGGCCGATCAGCAGCAGGGCGAGTACCACGGTACCCGAGCCGACGAACCATGCCGTGCCGTACCACAGCTCGAGGATCAGCCCTTCGGTTGCGGTGACGTTGACGACCAGTGGATAGTCTTTGAGAGCACGCGGTGCGACGATGCGCATCTCGTTTGTCCAGCTGTCGGCCAGCCGCGGGCTGGTCGTGACGACGGCGCCGGCGTCGCTGCCGCGCCCGATAATGTCGCGGAATACTGCTTGCTCGTGGAAGGAGGTGCCGATGAGCTGATCACGGATGGGGTAACGGGCGAGCAGAACGCCGTCCTTGCGGAACAGCGATATCGCGCTGTTGTCGCCGATGTTCACCGCCTTGAAGAAATCCTGGAAGAAGGTGCTTTCGATGCCGGTCAGCACCAGGCCCAGCGTCTCGCCGGACCGGCCTTTGATCTTGCGCGCCAGGTAGAAGGTCCAGGTCCTGGTGCCACGGTTTCTGACCGGGACGCTCAGGAAGACGTCGAGTGCCGGGTCGGCCATGTGGGCCTTGAAGTAGTCGCGGTCGGCGAGGTTGATCTTGGGGGGGCGGATAGGAGCGCGTGAAGTTGATGATGTCGCCATTGCGCGCGACGATGGTGGCGACATCGATCTGCGGCACGCTGCTCGCCTTGTTGCGCAGCATGTCGTAGATCTCGTGGGTCCCCATCTCGCGGCGCAGCTCGTCGTCGTTGGCGATATCGGCTTCCTCGACCCGGTCGGTGATGCTCTTCAGCACCAGGTCGGCGGCTTTCATCGTCTGGTTGGTCGACTCGGCCAGCGTAATCGACATGTTGGAGAGGTTGACCTTCCATTCCTCGAGCACCGTCTCGCGCGCCTGCCACGGCATCAGGATCGATCCGACCGTCGCGAACACGACCATCAACAGCCCGGCCAGAATCACCGACCAGCCGCGCCGGCTCAGCTTCAGTCGAGCCGGCGGAGTCGTGGAATGGGAGGATGGGTCCGTCACGATGAGGCCTCTCAGCAGGGAGATCATACTCCCGGTCTGCAAATCCGACGCCACACGAAAGGGCCCTATATCTGGGCCATAGTTCGTGTCGTTCCCAGATGTTGGGGTATGCCGGCGCGATCCGTTGCAAAATGCAAATGTCCGATGCGCCTCCCTTGGCGGGATTTGCATTTTGCAGAGATGCCAGCGCGATCGCGACGGCGGGTCGCCATACGGGCTGTCATGCCGCCCCGGAAGTCCGATTCCAGGCACGATGGGTCGTTCGGGACCGGAGACGTTTCCCGCGACACCGCCCGGCGAATGTTCGGATGTCAGTTCATGACACCCGCTTCGAGGTGTCAGGCAATGGCGGCCGGTGGTTCGTCGCGCGACGGCAGATGCCGTCGCGCCCATTGCCTTCGGCTCTGATTGCTCAGTGGCGGCTCAGCTCGGCGCGTCCCACCACCATGTGATGCACCTCGTCGGGGCCGTCGGCGAAGCGGAGATGCCGCTGGTTGGTGTACATGTCGGCGAGCGGCGTCCATTGCGAGATGCCGGTCGCGCCGTGGATCTGGATAGCCTGGTCGATGATCTGGCACACCCGCTCTGGCACCATCGCCTTGACCATGCTGACCCACACGCGCGCTTCGCGGTTGCCCAGCACGTCCATCGCCTTGGCGGCCTTCAGCACCATCAAGCGCATCGCCTCGATTTCGATGCGGGCGCGTGACACCGTTTCGAGATTCTTGCCGAGTTGGATGAGCTGCTTTCCGAATGCCGTGCGGTTGGAGCCGCGCTTGACCAGCAGATCGAGCGCCTTCTCGGCCTGGCCGATCGAGCGCATGCAGTGATGGATGCGGCCCGGGCCGAGGCGCACCTGCGAGATCTCGAAACCGCGGCCCTCGCCCAGCAGGATGTTCGACTCAGGCACGCGGACGTTCTCGAACTTGAGATGCATGTGGCCGCGTGGCGCGTGATCGTGTCCGAAGACCTGCATCGGTCCCAGGATGCGCACGCCCGGCGTGTCCATGGGCACCAGGATCTGCGACTGCTGGAACTGCGGCGAGGCATCGGGGCTGGTCTTGACCATGACGATCATGATCTTGCAGCGCGGATCGCCGGCGCCGGAGATGTAGTACTTCTCGCCGTTGATCACCCATTCGCCGCCGACCAGCTCGGCGCGCGTGGCGACGTTCTTGGCATCGGAAGAGGCGACGCCCGGCTCGGTCATCGCATAGGCCGAGCGGATCTCGCCGTTCAGCAGCGGCTTCAGCCACTTCTCTTTCTGCTCGGCCGTGCCGACCCGCTCGAGGACCTCCATGTTGCCGGTGTCCGGTGCGGAGCAGTTCAGCGTTTCCGAGGCCAGCGGCTGCTTGCCGAGTTCCGCGGCGATATAGGCATAGTCGAGGTTGGTCAGGCCCTGCCCGATCTCCGAGTTGGGCAGGAAGAAGTTCCACAGGCCCGAGGCCTTTGCCTTGTTCTTGGCGACCTCCAGCAGTTCGAGCTGGCCCGGCGCCCAGCTCCACGGATCCTTGCGGCCTTCACCCAGCCGGAAGAACTCTTCGGACATCGGGGCCACGTTCTCGTCGATGTGCTTCTTCACGGCGTCGAACAGCGGCTTGGCCGCCTTAGACATCGCGAGGTTGTTCAGCTCGGCATCGAGATCGGGGCGGGGAGCCGGGGCGGGCTTCGGTTGCATGGGGACTTCCTCTGTTCACTGTGTTGCCCAACCATCCCTATAGACCTCCTTTGACAGGTCAATCCTCGCGCCGCCGGGACGCGCCCCGGCAATTTCTGGCTGCGAAAGGCAGGCGGCCGGCCCCCTTGCTCCGGCGCGCTCAGGCCTCATGCTGTCAGTCAAACCGGAGGAACGCTTTCATGAAGTTCGGTATCTTCTATGAACTGCAGTTGCCGCGGCCCTGGAACGACGGCGACGAGCACAGGCTCTACCTCAACGCCCTGGAGCAGCTCGAACTGGCCGACCGCCTGGGCTACGACCATGCCTGGCAGGTCGAGCACCACTTCCTCGAGGAATATTCCCACTCGCCGTCGCCCGAGTCCTTTCTCGCGGCCGCCAGCCAGCGCACCAAGAAGATCCGCCTCGGCCACGGCATCTACCAGCTGACGACCAACCATCCCGCCCGCGTCGCCGAAAGAGTCGCCACGCTCGACCTGCTGTCCAGCGGCCGCTGCGAGTTCGGCATGGGCGAAAGCGCCTCCATCACCGAACTGGAGCCGTTCGGCGTCACCATGGAGAACAAGCGCGAAGTCTTCGAGGAAGCGGTGCGCGCGATCATCCCCATGTTCAAGGACGGCCCGAGCGAGCATCGCGGCAAGTACTTCAACATGCCGCTGCGCCATGTGATGCCCAAGCCGCTGCAGAAGCCGCACCCGCCGCTCTGGGTCGCCTGCTCCCAGCTTGAAACCCTGGCCAAGTGCGGCGAATGGGGGTTCGGCGCGCTGGGCTTTCAGTTCGTGTCGGCCGATGCCGCGCATGCCTGGGTCCACGCCTATTACAACGCCTTCGTGAAGCGTCAGAAGAAGCTCGCCGACTACCGGACGAACCCCAATATTGCTCTTGTCTCATTTTTCATGTGCGCCAAGACGGATGAAGAAGCACGCGAGCGTGCCGACGGGTGCACTTTCTTCCAGTTCGCCCTGCGCTTCTACGGCCAGTCGGCTGGCCGGGCCCGGCCGCCGGCCGGTACGGTCAACATGTGGGACGAGTACAACAAGTGGAAGAAGGCCAATCCCGAAGCGCATGCCGCGGCGCTGCGCGGCGGCCTGATCGGCTCGCCCGAGACCATCCGGCGCAAGCTGCGCAAGTTCCAGGCCTCGAACATCGACCAGGTCGTGCTGCTCAACCAGGCCGGCCGCAACACGCACGAACATATCTGCGAATCGCTCGAACTCTTCGCGACGGAAGTGATGCCGGAGTTCCATGCCGCGCATCCACAGCTCCTGAAGTGGAAGGAGCGGGTATTGAACCGGGAGATAGCGCTCGACGAGATCGACACTTCCGCCTTTGCCGACAGGTATGGCGGCACCATGAAGAACATCTCGCCGGCCACGTCCAAGGCGCAGGCGGCCGAGTAGTCGGAGAGGCGGCCTTCACCTGCAGGCCGCGCGTGGCGTCAGCGTATCGTCTGTCAATACGTCGGCCGAAAGGATAACCGACATGGCTGGACCCAATACGGTTCTCGCAAAGGGCGCACTGATAACGACCCACACCTATTCGACCGCTGCCGAAGCGAGTGCGAAGTTCCGGATCGACGAGGAGATCGTCGACGGCGACCTTGCGAACCTCGCCAAGATCGACATGAAGAACGAAGCCTACCTCAAGGAGCTCATCGCCAAGGCTTCGATGGGCCGGCGCACGGTCCAGAGCGGCGCGAAGGGCCTGCAGTTCTATATGATCAAGGGTGGCGGCGAAGGATTCCTCGATCCCTACTACTTCGGAAAGGATGCCAGCCGGCTGATGGTCGGCGGCGGCACGACGACCAGCGGCTCGGCCGGCACGACCATGGTCTTCGACAATAATGACCTGCTGGCGGTGTTCGACCGGACCGGCAAGCTGATCGGCTCCGCTCTGCTGCAGCGCCCGATTTCCATCGTCGATCCGAGCCGCAGGCATCCGCACATGTGGACCGAGCCCACGGCCAACAAGGTCTACGACGCGTGGGACGACCGGCCGGTGTCAATCTATCGCAACACGAACTTCGGCATCGCTTATTACGGCCTCAGGATCGACGACAGTCTCGGCTGGTATGCCAAAGGGTCGGTGAGGGTGGACCTGCACAAGCAGGAGGCGACGAACGGCTGCATCTTCATCGTCGATCCGAACACACCGGCCTATTCCAACAAGGCAGCGCTCAGCATGTTCGAGCCGCAGCTCATCAAGGATATCCAGGCCCACATCCGCGCCAACGAGAAATCCAATATCGGCCGCATGTACATCGTCAAGATAGCCTAGCGGGCAAAGAAAAAGCGGCCCGCGAGAGGCCGCCCTTCTTCTTTGATTCTGTCGTCAGCTTTACTGAACGACGATCTCGACCCTTCGGTTCTGCGGCTCGCGGACATTGTCGCCGGTCTGGACCAGCAGGCCCTGTTCGCCACGGCCGATCACCGCGATCGCCGTTGCCGGCACGCCGTTGCGGATGAGAGCGTCCTTCACTGCGTTGGCGCGGCGCAGCGACAGCGCCATGTTGTACTGATCCGAGCCCGACGTATCGGTGTGGCCCGTTGCCGTGATGCGCGCATTGCCCTTGGCTCTGTAGGCATCGGCCGCCTGCTTGACGACGTTCAACGAGGCTTGCGACAGGCGCGAGCTGTCCCAGTCGAAGAACACCATGAAGGAGGGCGGCGCGACAGGGGCCGCCGACGGCGGCGGCGGAGCAGCGGCCGGAGGGGCGAACTTGTACTGCGCGCCGAGGATGGTGGCGAAGTTGTTGTTGCTGTAGGTCACGTTCGTGCCGCCGATACTGACCGATGGATTCGTCGTGCCGATGTAGCGGCCTTCGAGCGCGATACGCCACTGGCTGTCGACGTTCCAGCCGAGGCCGACAATGCCCTGATAGGCGAACACCGTCGAGCCGAGCGCCGTGTTGCTGTCGACGAAGCCAATACCGGCGCCGGCGCCGACATACGGTGTGAAGGCCGAAGCGGGGAAGAAGTCGTAGAGCACCTTGCCCATGATCTGCAGCTGACCGGCGGTGCCGGTGAAATTGGCGAGCGGGGTGCTGGCGGTAATCGGCACTCGGCCGTAAGCCACCTCTAGTTCGATGCGCGGACCGACGAAGTCGTAGCCGATCAAGCCGCCGACGCCCCAGCCGGTCGAACTGGTGATGGATCCGCCGATGCTGGTCGATGTGTTGAGGAACCAGGCGAGACCGCCGCCGGCACCGACATACAAGCCGGGCAATGGATTGATTTCTTGGGCCTGCCCAACGGAGGGCAACAGGATAGCTGCTGCTATGATGGATACTGCCTTCTTCATCGGCCAAGCTCCCCCTGCGACGCTGTCTAGAAACACTCTACACGGGCCGCGAGAGTTTGGCTTCCCTCTCTCCCGGCCCCTCATTCGAGCTCCTTTCTGGTGTGACCAAAAGGCCACATGCAGGGCTTATTATCTGTAGCAGGCGTAGTGAATTGCAGCTCAACTATCGTGTTGTCTCAGCTTGTAGTTCTCCATCACCCACTTGAGGGTGGTTCCGTATTGCGGGTCGGTTGCGTAAACGCCCGTGAGCGCATCCGCGAAGGCCTCAGGGTTGGCGACGACCTGCATCGCCGACCGATAGGGAGAGCCGGTCGACAGCAATTTTCCATGTAATTCAAAGGCTTCCGACAGGTTCGCGAAACGCCGGAACTTGGCGATGATCGTCACGACCTTGCCGTCGATCACTTCCCGCGTCTCGCTTTCGACCGCTGGCTGGTTGTCGAGCGCCTTGATGCCGAACGGGTTGTTGCTGTCGGGCGGCATGGCCGAACCCCAGGCGCTCTCGACGATCCATTGCGCCAGAGTGATCGAGGCCGGGATCCCGAACCGACGCTGCGACAGCTTGGCGGCCTCGATCACATCTGGCGGCACGATTCCGACGTGCCCATAGCGGGTCTGCGGCGGCTTCTCCTTCGTCACCAGGGGGCGGGCAGCCAGGGCGTAGTAGGTCGGGCTGCCGGGCGCCACATGTCCGGTCGGCGGGTTCATGTTCATCATGACCGCCTGGAAGGCTTTGATCGCCAGGATCGTGCCCGGGTCCATGTTGCCGGTGACGGGAACCTCGGTATGCGGCTTGGGCAGTCGTTTGTTGAGCAGCGATTGGATGACGAAAACATCACCCGGACCGTTTACGGCGTCCAACCCCACGGATGTGAAGATGGGGGGAGCGACGCTTCCCACCTCGTCCGTGCTCAAGATGGTCTGCGACGGGACAAGGCACATGGCGACAAATTCTTTCGAACGTCGGGTGACTTCGCACAAGCTTGGCGGCGCCGGCATAGGTCGTCAACTCTCAATCCGAATCGTGAACGGCAGAGAGGGGGCATCCTCTTCGCGTGTCGGCGGCTTGTCCGCGCGGTAGTTTCGCATGTGAAGTATACAGCTTGCAGAGGTGGGAGGCCGAAGTCGGAGAAGCATGGCGGAACGGCCATTCGGGCCAATTACGATTGCCCGCGTGCAGGTTCCACGACTAGTATTTTGCAGTGACGTCAGGAGTACGCGCGCACGTGACCCTGAAGCTTGCCATGATCCGGTGTCCCGACAACGTGGCGCCTCAGCGACGCGAGGTCCGCGGCGGCGAATTCTCCATTGGCAGAGGCCAGGACAACGAATGGGTCATCGCCGATCCTGACCGGCATTTGTCGAAGAAGCATTGCCTGCTGGTCTATGGCGGTGGCGAGTGGTCGCTCCATGACCTCAGCACCAACGGTACCTTCCTCAATCAGGCCAGCGAACCCGTAGGACGAGGTGCTGTTCAGAAGCTGCGCAGCGGCGACCGGATCAAGTTCGGCCTGTACGAGATCGAGATCACGATCGATGAGGAGGAAGAGGCCGCCAGCGGCCCCCTGAGGCCGCCCGCCGACCGTTCGTTCCATGAGGAAGACGACGACGTTCGGCCGGCCAGCTCCGACTCCTTCCTGGATGCTCCTGTTTCCCCCCTTCTGCCGCCGGATTTCGATCCTCTGCGCGACGGCGCAGAGCCATTCTCGGGGGTGCCGACGCAGCCGGATCACGCCCCGGCCCTGGAAAGTGCCTTTCGGATGCCGCCGGTCGCGATCATCCCCGACGACTGGGATGTCGAGGCACCCGCCACCAGGCGTCCGCAATCCGCCGTCTCGAATGCTCCCGCGCCGGCACCAAAGGAGCGACGGCCGAAGGACGAGGCCCCGCCGCCTCCGCCCAGGCCCGAACCACCGGTGGCCCGACCGACCGACGATGCGCGGCTGGCGGCGGCCTTCCTGCGCGGTGTCGGTCTCCCCGAAGGAAGCCTGACCGACCCTGAGAAGACGCTGGAGCGCATCGGGGCGGCCCTACGGGCGACCGTGACCGGACTGCGGCACACGCTGATCGCACGTGCCAGCATCAAGGACGAGTTCCGCATCGAACAGACGATGATCCGTCCGACGGGCAACAACCCGCTCAAGTTCTCGCTCGACGACGACGATGCGCTGGCCACACTTCTGGGCGAAGGGCGGCGCGGCAGCATGGCGCCGGAAGCCGCCATTGCCGAAGCTTTTGCCGACCTTCGCATCCATGAACTGGCAACGATTTCGGCGATGCAGACGGCCGTGCGCGTCCTGCTGGCCCAGTTCGATCCCGAATCGGTCGAGCGCAAGGTCACGAGCAGCCCGCTGCACATCCATCCCGCGCAAAGGAAGGCCGCTGCATGGGAGGCCTTCGTGCAGCAGCATAAAAGCGTGACTCAGGCTCTCTCGGACGATTTCGACAGCGTGTTCGGAAAAGCTTTCGCCCGTGCCTACGAGCAGGCGATCGACAAGCTCGACTCCGAGAAAGGATCAACCTGATGAACCGCCGATTGCTGCTCGCGACCCCGGCCTTCCTGCTGGTCGCCAATTGCGGCCCCCCGGCGCCTTCGGCCGTGGACCTCACCATCAGGGCCGGCGCGGATCTCAATCGCAATTCCTCCGGGGTGCCGCTGTCTGTCGCCGTCCGCATCTATGCCTTGAACGCAAGGTCGCGGTTCTTGAATGCCGATGCCTATGCCCTGATGGACAAGGAAAGCGCGACGCTCGGCGACGAGGGTTCGCGGGTCGAGGAGATCGTCGTCAAGCCGGGCGAAGTGCGCAAGGTGCTCATGGCGCCCAAAGCCGATGTGCGATTCATCGGTGCTGCTGTACTGTTTCAGGACATCGACCGCTCGCGATGGCGGTCGATCGCGCCGATTGCCACGAGCGGTCTCACCCGGCTGGTGCTCAACATCGGCAGCAACAGGTCCGAACTGGAGACGGCATGACCTGGTCGAATCGTGTTGTCTGGTTGGAAGGCATGTTCCTTCGGGCGCAGCACTTCCAGCAGCAGGATCGCTGGCTGGAGGCCATGCTGCGCGACCGGACGGCATCGCTGCGTTCGCATGCCTGGGGGCTGACGGATGGTGCGATCAATCGGAACCTCCTGACTACCGGCCAGTTCGCCTTGGCCAGCGGCAGCGGTGTGTTCGAGGACGGCACGCCTTTCGCGCTGCCGGGCGACGCCGACCAGCCCGCGCCTCTCGACCTTCCCGAATCGACGCGCAACGCCATCGTCTATCTCGTATTGCCGATCCGCCAGGCCGGCGCAGTCGAGGTTTCCGGCGACGGTTCGACCGAAGGCCGCTACGAGCAGCGGCCTTTCGAGGCCTACGATACGCACTCGGGCTCGCCGCAGCCGGCCGAGGTTCAGGTCGGCAGGCTGCGCCTTCGCTACATGCTCGAGACCGACAATCGCGCCGGTTATCACGGCATTGGCCTGGCGCGCGTGATCGAGGTCGGCGCCGACCGTCGCGTGATTCTGGACGATCAATGGATACCGCCGGCGCTGGCCTGCGCGGCCGCGCCGCCCTTGATGGGCCTGCTTGCCGAGCTTTCCGGAATGCTCAACCAGCGCGGCGAGGCTCTGGCGGCGCGCCTCACGGCGCCGGGCTCGCGCGGCGTGGCCGATGTTTCGGACTTCCTCCTGCTGCAGTCCGTCAATCGTGCGCAGAAGCTGCTGGCTCACTGGGCCAGCGACCGCAACGTGCATCCGGTCGACCTCTATGCCGCTCTGGTCCAGATGGCCGGCGACTTTGCCACCTTCACCGAGGCCACTCGCCGTCCCTCGGAGTATCCGCCGTATCGGCATGCCGACCTGCAGCGCAGTTTCGCGCCGGTAGTCGCGGACCTCCGGCGTTCGCTCTCCGCGGTCATCGAGCAGACGGCCATCCAGATTCCGTTGCAGAAGCGGGCCTATGGCATCCAGGTCGGCCCCATCGTCGACCGGGGCATTCTGCGGTCCTCGAGCTTTGTGTTGGCGGTACAGGCCGATGTCCCCACGGAAACCATGCGGCGTCTGTTCCCCTCGCAGGTCAAGATCGGAGCGGTCGAGCATATTCGTGAACTGGTGAATGTCGCTTTGCCCGGCATTGCCGTGCGACCGCTGCCGGTGGCGCCGCGCCAACTGCCATTTTACGCGGGGGCGACCTACTTCGAGCTCGACCGCAATTCGACGCACTGGAAGGAACTGCAATCGTCCGGCGGCTTCGCCGTGCATGTCTCCGGCGATTTCCCAAACCTGAACATCGAGCTCTGGGCGATCCGCGGCTGACAGCGGTGATGTGAGGCGAAAATGAGCGACAATCCCTTCGCCGAGCCAGATGACGACAATAGGACGGTGATTCGTCCTAGCCCCGGCAAGCGTCGCGCGTCGCCGGCTCAGCCTGCTGCGGAATCGCCAGCCGGAGAACCACCGCAACGTCCGGGCGCTGCTCGTCCTGCTGCGGCCGCAGCCCCGCTGCTGGCCGAGGGAACGGAGAATCTCTTTGTCGGCAACGATGCGCTGGCTGCCGCCGCCGCGCCGTTGCTTCAGCTCATGGCTCGGCTGCGCAACACGGCGAATCCGCCGGAGTCCGGCGATCTGCGCGAGCGGACCGTGCGCCAGATCAAGCGCTTCGAGCAGGAGTGCCGCGACAAGGGCGTGCCGCTGGAGCAGCTTCGTCCGGCGCACTATGCGCTGTGCGCCAGCTTGGACGACGTCGTGCTGAATACCCCCTGGGGCAATAGCGGGAGCTGGCACGAACGCTCCCTGGTTTCGACGTTCCACCAGGAAGTTAGAAGCGGCGAGCGCTTCTTCGATGTGCTGAAGCAGATGTGCGACAACCCCGGCAAGTTCCTGCCGGTCATCAAGCTGATGTACCTGTGCATGTCGCTGGGCTTCGTCGGCCAGTACCGCCTCTCGCGCCGCGGCATCGGTGACATCAATCGAATTCGCGAGGAAACCTACGCAGTCATCTCCCGGCAGCAGAAGTCCGCCGATCCCGACCTCGCTCCTCATACCAAGGGCATAGATGCGCCTTACCGGCCGGCGCGGGTGCGGCTGCCGGTCTGGGTGGCCGCCTGCCTGGGGCTGGGCATCGTCGCGGCCTTGTTCACCTGGTTCTCGATCGACCTCAACGCGGCGTCCGATGGCATCTATGCGCGTCTGCGCGATGCTCCGCCGACGCAGATGCCGACGATCACCAGAACGCCGATTGTCGAGGTAAAGCCGGTGCCGACGCCCTTGCCGCCGCCGGAACCGACGGTGATGGATCGCCTGCGCAAATTCCTCCAGCCCGAGATTGAGCAGGGCCTCGTCGAGGTGACCGGCACGGTCGGTCAACCGCTCATCCGGATCACTGGTCGCGGCATGTTCGCGTCGGGCGCCGCCGCTGTGCAGCCCAGCTTCAAGCCGCTGCTGGATCGCATTGGGCTTGCCCTGAAGGAAGAGCCGGGCTCGGTGCAGGTGATCGGTTACACCGACGACCAGCCCATCCGCACGATTACCTTCCCGTCGAACTTTCAGCTTTCCACGGCGCGTGCCCAGGCCGCCAGTGCGATCATTGCCACCACCGTCGGCGACAAGTCCCGCCTGACGGCCGAAGGCCGCGCCGATGCCGATCCGATCGCGTCGAACGCAACCCCCGAGGGGCGTGAACGCAACAGGCGAATCGAAATCGTGCTCAACCGGCAAGGCACCTAGCCATGCAAGCGTTTCTCCGAGTCATTTTCTCTCGATGGTCGCTGAGCTTCGTCGGCGTCGCAGTCCTTGCGCTGCTGGTCTGGTTCTTCGGCCCCCTGCTCGGGATGCTGGAAGGCTGGCTGCCACGGCTGGTCGTCGTACTCGCCCTGCTCCTCGTCTGGGGCTTGTCGAACCTGCTGATCGACCTCTATCGCCGCCAACGCGAGCGAAAGCTCGAAAGCAGTGTCGCCGAGCAGACATCGGCGGCCGTGGACGACGGCACCAGCGAGGAGGCCGCGGCGCTGCGCGAGCGGATGTCCACGGCGCTCACCCTGCTCAAGAAGGCGCGGGGCACGCGCGGCTATCTCTACGAGCAGCCCTGGTACGTCATCATCGGGCCTCCCGGCGCGGGCAAGACGACGGCGTTGCTGAACAGCGGCCTGAAGTTCCCGCTGGCCGCCGAGATGGGCCAGGGGCCGATGGCGGGTATCGGCGGAACGAGGCTCTGCGACTGGTGGTTCACAGACAATGCCGTGCTGATCGACACGGCCGGCCGCTATACCACCCAGGACTCGAATGCCGCCGTCGATCGCGCGGGCTGGGATGCGTTCCTCGACATGCTGCGCCGGACGCGGCCGCGTCAGCCGTTGAACGGCGTGATCGTGGGCATCGGGCTGGGTGAGATCGCCAATGCGCCTGCCGACGAACGTATTGCCCATGCCCGGGCGATCCGTCTCCGGATCAAGGAACTCGAGAGCCGGCTGCACATCCGCATTCCGGTCTACGCACTTTTCACCAAGGCGGACCTGATTGCAGGCTTCACCGAGTTCTTCGACGACCTCGATCGCGACGAACGCAGCCAAGTCTGGGGCGCCACGCTGCCGCTGACGAAGACCGACCAGGGGCCGGTCGGACAGTTCTCCGAGGAACTTCAGCTCCTCGTCGACCGTCTCAACGAGCGCTTGTTCGACCGCCTTCAAGCCGAGCAGAGCCCGGACCGCCGCGCTCTGATCGCGGGCTTCCCGGCGCAGGTCGCCAGCCTCGCCCAGCCTCTGCAAGCTTTCCTGACCGAAGCGTTCGGCGGGTCGCGTCTCGATCCCGCGCCGTTCCTGCGCGGCGTGTATTTCACCTCGGGCACCCAGGAAGGCACGCCGATCGACCGGCTGACCGGGCTGATGGCCCGCGCCTTCGGTCTCGACCAGCGGCGCGCGGCCAGCCTGAAGCCCGAGCATGGGCGCGGCTACTTCCTCGGGCGCCTCGTCTCCAGGGTCATCCTGGGCGAGGCGATGCTGGTCAGCGAACCGCCGGCCGCCCGCACCCGGCGGCTCGCCATGCGCGTCGCCTCCTATGCGTTGATCGCCTTGGCAACCCTGGGCGCCACGGGATGGCTGATCGCCAATCGCTCGGACGGCGAGAACCAGATCGCCGCGATGTCGCAAGCTTTGGCTTCCTACGAGAGCATCGCCAAGGAAACGACGTTCAGCCCGGTCAACGATTCCGACCTGCCCCGGCTGCTTCCGTTGCTGGATGCCGCCCGCAACCTCGAGAAGGCAGCCGGCAGCAACAGCGGCATCCTGGCGAGCTTCGACCTGTCGCAGGCGGCCAAGCTGCGCGCCGGTGCCGAGACGGTCTACCGGCATGCTCTGGGCTATGCACTGCTGCCGCGTCTGATCTGGCGTCTGGAAGCCCAGATGCGCGGTAACTTCACCCATCCCGATTTCCTCTACGAGGCGACCCGCGTCTACCTGATGCTGGGCGGGCAGGGGCCGCTCGACCGTGCGCTGGTCAAGGAATGGATGACCTACGATTGGCAGGCGGCTTATGCCGGCGCCTATAACGCCGCCGTCCTGACTGGCCTCATTGGTCATCTCGACGCTCTGCTGGCGAGGCCGTTGCCGGCCGTGCCGCTCGACGATGCTCTGATCGCGCAGGCCCGCACGGCCTTCAGCCGCGTGTCGCTGGCGGCGCGCGTCTACTCCCGCATCAAGCCGTCCGCCGCGGCGCAGGCATTGCCGCCCTGGAAGCCCAGCGACGCCCTGGGAACGGCGGGAGGGCGCGTGTTCATGCGCGCCTCCGGGCGCAAGCTCAGCGATGGTGTCCCCGGCTTCTTTACTGTCGATGGCTTCCACAAGGTGCTGCTGCCGGCGCTGGCGTCGGCGACCCGCGAAGTGGCCTCGGAGAACTGGGTGATGGGGCGTGGCGCTCCGGTGGCCCTGGACGAACCCCAGCAGAAGGAACTCGCCAACGCCGTGGTCGCGCTCTACCTCGCCGACTACGCCAAGACATGGGATGCGCTGCTGCAGGATCTGGAGATCGTGCCGCTGCGCAGCCTGCCGCAAGCGGCCCAGGATCTTTACATCCTGGCCTCGCCGCAGTCGCCCATGAAGGAGGTGCTGACCTCCATTGCCCGCCAGCTCACGCTCTCCGAACCACCTAAGCCTGCCAATGCCGTGGCGGCGGCGGCGACAGATGCCGCCAACAAGGTCCAGTCGGCGGCGACGGCTGCTACGACGACGAGCAAGTCGTCGACATTGTCTTCGCTTTTGACGGGTCAATCAGGCGCCGCCGCGCCGCCGCTGCCGCCGGGCCACGAGATCGACGAACGTTACCGGCAGCTGCGCGAGCTCGTGGCGTCCACGGGCGGGGCGCCGATCGATCAGGTCCTGAAGCTCCTCAACGACCTGCAACAGCAACTGGCCAAGCTCGCCGCGGCGCCCGTCGGTAGCGCGGCGCCTGCCGGCGCCACCCTGGGCGATCCGTCGCTGGCGCTGCGGGCCGAGGCACAACGCCAGCCGCCGCCATTGGCGCGCTGGCTTCAGGCGATGGCGGATTCGAGTACCGCCCTGCGCGGCGGCGGCGCCCGTCAGCAGGTGATTGCCGCCTACAACGGCGCCGGCGGGCCGGCAGCGCTCTGCCCGTTGGCCGTGAACGGGCGCTTCCCGTTCGTGCCCGGCAGCTCTCTCGAAACGCCGCTCGATGATTTCGCCAAGCTGTTCGCACCGGGCGGGCTGATCGACGGCTTCTTCAACACGCAGCTGCGCCCCTATGTCGATACCACGGGCAAGGTCTGGAAGGCTCAATCGGCCGATGGCGTGGCCGCGCCGGTTTCGGCGGCGGACATTGCGCAGTTCCAGCGGGCGGCCGTCATTCGCGACCTCTTCTTCGCTCCGGGCAGCACGACCATCGCCGTGCGCTTCGACATGACGCCCCTGCAGCTCGATCCCGGCGCATCCCGGGTCAGTCTGGAGTTCGACGGCACATCGGTCACTTATGCCCATGGACCGTCGCGCTCGACTCAGATCACCTGGCCGGGGCCGAACCGCATCCAGAACGTGCGGCTCGTCTTCGATCCGCCGCCGCCCGGCGGCACGGGCGTGTTGGCGGAGACGGGGCCTTGGGCGATGTTCCGTTTGTTCGGTCGCGGCACGCTGCGCCAGGCCGATTCACCGGAGCGCTACACGCTGACGTTCACGCTCGGCAACCGGGAGGCGACATTCGAGATCCGAGCTGCCTCGGTCCTCAATCCCTTCGCGCCGGGCGTCCTGCAGGACTTCCGCTGCCCGTCGGTCCGAGAATAGGTGCACCGTGGCGGCACTGCCTCTCCAAGCGAGTGCAGGCCTCTTCGGCAAGCTGCCGTCGCGTGGCGACTTCGTGCGCGAGGGGCTGTCTCGCGATTTCACGGACGGCTGGGATGCCTGGTGGCAGCGCGGCCTGGCGGCCACGCAGCTCCGGCCTCGCGAGGAATGGCTCGCGGCGTGGCTGGAGGCGCCGGTCTGGCGTTTCGTCCTGCCGCCTGGCTTGCTCGGCGGAGAGGGTATCCTTGGTCTCTGGCTGCCCAGCGTCGACAAGGTCGGCCGCTACTATCCCCTCACGATCGCCGCCACGGCGCGCAGTGACTGGGCACCGTACGTGGGGGTGATGACGGCATTCCTGACGGCAGCGGAAGAAGCTGGCCGGGACGCGCTCGAAGTCGACCTCGAGCCGGCGGAGCTGTGGCAGCGTGTCCAGGCCGCCCTTGTCGCCGAGGACTCATCGACGCCGACGGTCGACCTCGCTCCGGGGTATGCAGCCTGGTGGACCGAGGGCGGCCCGCGCGTCGCGGCTCGTTTGGAAACCGGCGCCGCGCTTCCCGTGGGAGCCCGATTCGCCGCGCTCATGGATGACGGTTGGGGGGCTCCGTAATGGCCGACACCAGGATCGATCAGGACGTGGCCCGGTTCGGCAGCTTCTCTTCGTCGGCAGTCACGCATGCCGGTACGGCGAATCGGCTGAACGAGGACGGTTTCGTCAACCGGCCGGATCTCGGTCTCTGGGCAGTGGCAGATGGCGCGGGAGGCCACGAGTCGGGAGAGGTTGCCTCGGCCGAGGTCGTCAGCAGCCTGCAGACGATCGAGCCGGGACTCTCGGCCGCCGAGATGCTCGTCGAGGTGCGCTCCCGCCTCGAACAAGCGCATTCCCGCCTGCGCGAGGCGGCCTCGCAACGCGGCGCCGACGTGCTGATGGCCACGACGGTCGTCGTTCTCCTGGCGCGCGACGACCATTTCGCCTGCCTGTGGGCAGGCGATTCGCGCGCCTATCTGTTGCGCGGCCATTCCCTCACCAGGATCACGCGCGATCACAGCCTGGTTCAGGCGCTGGTCGAGAGCGGGACGATCACGGAAAAGGAGGCAGTCGGTCACCCACATGCCAACGTCATCACCCGCGCCGTAGGAGCCGACAGCGATCCCCTCGAACTCGAGAAGCGCACCGGCCAGCTCCAGGTGGGAGACCGGCTTCTCCTGTGCACCGATGGCCTGTGCAAGACCTTGCCGGAAGAGCGGTTGCTGGAGCTGCTTTCCGGCGATGGCGACTCCGGAGCGGAACGCCTGGTGGCGGCTGCTCTGACAGCCAAGGTGAACGACAATGTCACGGCAATCACCATCGCCTTCGGCGCCGATGAAGGGGCGGCAATAGACGTCACGACGGTGAATGCGTCGATTCCGACAATGCCGAAGGATGCGTAAGGTCCGCCGACCCGTCAGCCGACGAGGACCATCGGGTAGCCCATGACGACCGTGCCGCCATGCGCGGTCAAGCTGCCGAGCTGAGCAGCCGGACGGCCGCCGAACATCACCGTGAAGGATCCCATGACGATGGCATCGGGTGGTCCGGCGCAGGTGACGATGTCACCGACACAAGCCGCGGGCATGCCGCCGATCAGCACGGTGGGACAACCGGGCCCGACAATCGGGCCGCCGACATGCGGGACGAGCACCGTCACCATGGGGCAAACATGCATGTCGTTCAGGCGGGCCGCCGGCATGCCCATCAGACTTTCTCCACGTCGATGCGGCCGGCGCCGCCGGCCGCAATATCCTTTGCCGAAGCGAGAAAGGCACGAAGCCGCTCTTCGCGCCGTACTGCGGAGCCACGGACGGCCGACATGGCGACCGCGCCGGCGACGGCAAGCCCGGTGAAGTGCGGCTGCGGCGGTACCTTCGGCACGTCGGGTGGCGCCATCGAGTCGCCGCTCCAGAAAGCGGCAACGGCCGCCCAGGCCTCGGGGCTCCCGAAGCCGGATTTCTCGGCTTCCTTCATTGCCGTCCGGCGCTGTTCGTCGGATTGCCGGCGCACCCATTCTTCCGCGGCGTCGCGAGGTGCAGATTCGGACTCGGGATTGGTACTGGACGAAGCGGTATGGCGTGCACAGGCGCAGGCCCACCAAACGGCCTCGCGTGCCGGAAGGGCGTGAGCAACTAGTCGGGTCGCTTCGGCCAGGAGGCCCGCCTCTTCGAGTCGGTTCAAAGCGCCAGCCGCTTCATCGCATCCATCGAGTGCTGCGGTTGCCTTGGCGTCGAGCTGCAGATGGGGCAGCAAACGCGAGAGCTCTCCGCTGATCTTGTTTCGGGAAGGAGGTTGAGCAGGCATCTTGGAGGTCTATCAGTTGATCGAAAGGATGGCGCCCTTGAGCGTCAGCATCGCCGTGCCGTTGACGGTCGTCATCGTGCCTTTCACGTCCGTCATTACCGATCCGTCGATTTTCACCATCATGCCTTTAACCGTAACGCCCATCTGATCCACCGTGATGGAGCTCGCTCCGACCTTCAGCGTGATGGATTGCAGGGCCTCCATGGAAATCTTGCCGAGACTGGCGGTCACCGAGACATCGCCCAAATCTAGTTTCGTGGTCTGATTGCCTCTCTTGAGCGTTACGTCCTCGTTGCCGGTGATCACGACCGTGCGGTTGTTGTCGACCGTGAGCTTCTGGTCGTTCTCGACCTCGACCTTCATGTCCTTCTGCGCATGCAGAAAGAGCACCTCCTTGCCCTTCTTGTCGTCGACCGAAATCTCGTTGAAATCGTCCGAACCGCCCTTGGTCGTGGAGCGCGAACGGAAGCCGAGCTTCGTCTTCTCGCCGACGGGAAAAATCGGCTTGTCGTTGCCGTTGTAGAGGCCTCCCACGACGATCGGCCGGTCCGGGTCGGAGTCCATGAAGGCGACGGCGACTTCCGTGCCCACGCGTGGGATGAACTGAGCGCCCCATTGATCGCCGGCCCAGGGCTGCACCACGCGGGCCCAGTTGGCACTGTCGGCGGTTGCGTCCTCGCGCCAATCCCAGGGAAACCGGATCTTTACGCGCCCATGATCGTCGGTATGGATCTCCTCGCCGCTGGGGCCGACGACGATGGCGGTATGCAGCCCCTCCATGCGGGGGCGCGGCGTTTCCATCGGTTCGCGCCAGGGTACCGTATTCGGAAAGGCTGAGAAGCTGTTCAGGTAGCTCGCCGTTCCCTCGTTGGCCATGGCGGCTGTGTCTTCGGCCGTGTGAGTGATCTCCCGGACGACGTAGACGGTCTCCGTGCCGCTCTTGTCGCGGAACTTGTACTTGCCGCCGGCGAAGAGGCTGGCCAGTGCGCCATTCGCCTCGATCAGGGAAACCGACGCTTCGGCTGCTTCCATCCGTCGCTTGGCCCGCTCCTTGGCCTGCGAAGTGTCGTAGGTCAGGGCAGGCCACTGAAAGACAGGGCGATGGCTTGTTCCGCCATGCTTGAGGATCGTGCTCTGCTCGACCTTGAGATTCTTGCTGGGCGCTTCGTCGTCGTAGTCGCGCAGGGCTATCTTGCCTTCGGCAAACTCTTCGATCCTTCGATGCTCGCTCAGCATGTCCGTTGCATCGCCCACGCCGAGCCTGACGGTAGCGTCGGCAATGGTGGCGAAGCCGTTGTTGTCGTTGGTCACAACGAGCGTGTGACCGTCGGACGCGTGCTCGAAGAAATAGTACCAGCCTTCTTCTTCCATCAGCCGGGTCATGAAATCCAGCGACGTCTCGTTGTACTGCGTCGTCACCTTGCGCTGCGGCGGCTGGGAGTAGAGACGGAACGCCGTTTTCGTCACACCCATTTCGTCCAGGATCGTCTTGATGATGTCTTCGGCGGTCTTGTTGAAGAACAGGCGGCAGTCGCTGCGAATGTCGGCGTGGGCGAGCTGCGGTTCGAGAACCATGAGATAGAGCGAGTCGGTGTGGCCTTGCCGCTCGATGAGGCTGAAGCGGCTGACGATTCCGTGGAAGTAGCGCGTCGTCTCGTTGCCATGGTTGACGGCGAGGCAGGCCGGCTTGTTCAGCATGGCCTTCATGTCGATCTTGTCGTCTGTCGTCGGCACCACCTCGATTTCGAAGCGAAACAGATCGCAAATGATCTCGTGCGCCACCATCCGAATGGGATGCAGCGGCGATTCCGCCGTGCTCGTGAGTGACAGTAGCGGTTTCCTGTCGGGCGGCATCTGCTACGGCATCCCAGTGGGTAGAAGCCACATCACGGTCGACTCTCCCAAGCCGGCACGGTAGCCCAGCTCGACCGGAAAAGGAACAAGCATGGCATTGCGCACCCGGTTACCCTCGGTGTCGTCGATCCGTCTTCGAGAGCATTTCATTGAATTCGCTCATTTCGATGGCGTCTCTCTATTCTGGCACGATCCGAAGCTGGCGAAGGATCGGAACGCGCTGTTCGACGGCGATGCCCACCACTTCCCGAACCTTGTCGCGCTTTTCCGGCAGGATGTCGGCGCTGAGCCTTTCGATCCATGTGTCGATCTGATCCTCGCGTTCTCCACTCAGGAGCCGGCCGGCGATGAACTGCACGAGAGGAGGCGCCGAGAGGCCGCCGCCCAACCGCGATGACGCAAGGCCGCTCGACGTCTTGGCTTCGGCAATCGACACTACGCGCGCGGCGAGGGCGCGATTCAGTCGGTCGGCAGAATCGGGCTGCGGTCCATCGGGACGCAAGGCAACCTGGCATTGATTGGAACCCACCAGCACGCCGATCAGCTCCGGCGGCGTACTGTGGCCGGGTTCGAGGGCGAGCAGCTCGGCGATCGTCGCCGGACCTCGCATCGCCGCGGCCATCATGGTCTTCAGTGGTGCGGACATTTCCGCCTTGCCCGCCGGGACATGCAGTGTCGTCTGAAGTTCCGCCGGGCTGACCACGGGGACGACGGTCAGGCGGGCGAGCTTGGCGTCACGCTCGTCATTGCGTAGCCGCCGGGCGCCGCGCATGAAGACGTCGTGGCGTAGCTGACGCGGAAAGCAGGTGTCCTTGACCAGTTCGCGCATGATCGGATCGTCGTAGCGATCCAGCAGCGCGCGCTGCTCCTCCGTCAGCATCAACTCGTTGAAGTTCTCCAGCGGATTGGCCGAAGCGATCCAGTCCAGCTTGGCTTCCGCCATTGCTGCGGCGACGTCGGCATGGAAGGCCGGTGCCCAATGGGCGCTCATGAATTCGTGCGATAGATACTCTGCCGCCATGGCGCTTGTCGTGTCGATAAGGTCGCTCGCGAGCGGGCTCTCGACCAGGTACTTGCCCCCGGCAGCCTTGATGTCGCGCGCAAGGGCGAGGCCCGTCTGTGCCTGCGCGTCGCTGCGGCCGGCTGACCGGATGCCGGCCTCGTAGACGATGCGTTGCATGCCGATGGCGCCCTGCCAGGCAGGCAGGGCATTGTAGCTCACGTGCACGGCTCCGCCGGGCCGTGTTTTGGCGGCGAGGAGCCGGACGATCCCGGCTCGTACGTCGCGGCTCACCCAGGACCACAAACCGTGCATGCTGACGAAGTCGGCCGCCGGCATCGCCCGTCCTTCCGCGCTCTCGGCGAACTGCGAGAGGTCGGCCTCAACGAAATGGATGTTGTCGAGACGGGCGGCCCGGGCGAGGCTGGCGCCGGCGGCAATATGGGCAGGGTTGTAGTCGACCGCGGTCACCCGCCATCCCGGATTGGCGGCGGCGGTCAGCAGCGCACCGATGCCCAGGCCGCACCCCAGTTCGAGATAGCTGACCTGGTCGTCGGGTTCGGGAAGGTCCATCGCCACGCCGCCGATATGGCAGGCCAAGGCCAGTCGCATCGGCGACTGCTGGACGTAGTAACCCTCGATATATGCGACGTCGGCGACGTAGCCGTTGCTCCACGGTCGGCTCATGGATGTCCTTCGACAACTTCACCCTCGAATACAGCGTCGTCAGCATCCGTCCGTCGAGGGAGGGCCGCGGATGCTGGCAGCCAAGTATTCCAGCCCAGAAGCGGCCCCACGCCGGCGGCGCCGGTCGCGTCCGGAGGCGAGAGAGCAAGCGGCGGAACGGCGGTGCGAGCAAGCACCGGATTGATCGCGAAGCCCACCTCGAAGCCCACGAAGGCGCGCACCAGCGAGACCAGCTCGCGCAGCAACGGGCTGTTCGGCAGCAGCCGCTCGAAGTAGGGCAGGTCGAGCGGGCCGATCTTCAGAACGATCCGGGCCTGCTGGTCCCAGGAACGCACCCCGGCGGCGGCGTCGATGCCCAACCGACTGAAAGCGCCGAGGGAAACGCCGGTCGGCAAGCGGGTGCGTTGATCCACGGGCAGCGCCATCCAGGCGCCGGCAAACTGGTTGACCTTGACCGGCCGGCCCAGCCAATCGGAGGCAAGGGCCTCGAGGCGATCCGTCGAGCGGGGATGGGCGGAAAAGAAGCCCGCGTAGTGGCGCAGTGCCGCCGGGCCCGCCAGCAGGCGGTTGGCGAGATGCGGCGTCGCGTAGCCGGTCAATGCCAGAAGCGCATCGGCGACAGGATCGGCCGGCTTCTGCGGCGATGCCAGAAGGCCGGAGTCGGCCGCGCGATGCGGACGGTATTTTGCGCCGGCGGCGGCGAAAGCCGCGATCATGCGATGCGAGACGACGTCGAGGAAGTCAGTGAGCGAGAAGGAGCGCGTCCTCTGATCGGCGACGACCGCATCGGAATATTGCCGCGGCAGTACGCCGACCGGGCCGGTGAGACCGATGAGACCGACCGTGACGCGCGGCGCAGAGTCCTTGGCGTCGGATCTCACCTCGGTCACCTCGGCGCCGGAATAGGCCGATCCGGCGACGGCCGTGAACCTCGTCGCCTCGGCGGGATCGGGCTGCCGGCGATGGAAGGTGAGCAGGCGCACCGCCGCATCGAAAGTGAAGCGCCTTGGTTCCGCCTGCAGACGCGCCCAGGCGCTGCGCGGGCGTCGGCCCCGGGGCAGCTCGGTCACAGCAGCACCTGGCTGCCGGCGCGCGGCGGCCACTTGGCGACGGCTTCGGGGCGACCGCGCAGGCGTACCTCGGTCCGGACAAACGAGTTCACGGTCGCATGCAGGGCGAGGAAGCGGTCCAGTACGGAGGCGAGCACATAGAGGCCGTTGGTCGTCCAGGCCTGGCCGTCGAAGGTCAGGGTTACGTCCAGCCCGCGGCAGAACCCGCCGGCACGCTTGCCAGGACCGCTGAGGCCCGGAATGCGCGCGGTCCCCGGGCGCGACGACACATCGAGCAGCGCGCGGATCGCCGCGCGCGACTCGGTCGACTCGCGGCAATCATAGAGGCGCAGGACCTCGCGCAGCGCGTCGGCCGCAGCTTCGCCTCCGACAACGCTGAGATGACCAAGGGAAAGATGGGAGATCAAGCGCCAGAAGCCGCGCTCCTGGAGCGGCATACGCAAAGTCGGCGTCGGCGCGGTAAGACAGGTCAGCCCGGTGACGACCGCAGCGCCCTCCACCAGTCGCAGCGTCGGCCGCCCACCACCGAACGGCAGTGACGCCGGCAGATCGCGATTGCAGCAAAGGGCGTCGATCGACAGAACGCCGGTCGTCTCGTCCTGGGGATCGAAGCCGGCGTCGTGCGGCAGCAGGAAGACGTCGGTGCCACGGATGCCGCCGGTCGTTTCCCGACGCGCTGTACCGAAGAACCGGCCGACATCGGCGGCGTCGCCTGTGTGGCGACGCGTCAGCCGATGAAAAGGCTGCCAGGTGCGGAACTCGCCCCCTGGAAGACTTTCACGGACACGTTCGACCGACCAGATTTCCAGGCTCGCGGGCCGGCGGACATCCGGTTCGATGCGATACTCGATGCTCGTGTGGTCGAGCTGAACGGGGTCGCACTTCTGCTCGAACAGATTGACGATCGGCGTGCAGCCGAGCGTGAGGCTGGATGCCTGAACCGACCTTTCGAGATCCGGTATCGCGCGGTCGAGATAGACGAAGATGTCCATGCGATTGCCGGCCGACACCATGGTCTTGGCGTCGAGGCGGGTGATGTCGATGAACAGGAACTTTTCCCGGGCGGCGAAGTACTCGCTCAAGAGGCGAAAGCCCGAGAAGGAGCGCGCGGGCCAAGGGAAGAGCGCTTCTTCCGGCGCGAACCCTACCGCCTGCAGTGCATCGGGCGGCAGGATCACCGGCCGCGCGTCCGTGTGATCGTCGGCAAGGGCGATCGACACAGTGTGCGCCAGCAATAGCTCGAGGAGCAACGATCCCTGCTCGCCTCCCAGAAAGAAGCGCAGCCTGTCGAGCCCGAGCTGCGTGAAGGTCACGGCAGGGTCGACGCACCGCAGGGTGATCCGCAGGCACGACACGGCCTCTTCCGCCGCCGGATTGGGTGGGGCGGGCAGGGGCATGCCCGAAAGACGAACCGCTTCGATCTCGATGGGCCAAAGCGTCAACGGATAGGCGGTGCGGAACTGGCAGGGCTCGCCACCGACCGGCTCGCTTTCGATGGCGAGGCCGGACGGCAGGTGGGCGGGCCCCGGCATGCCCGGATCGGCAGCGAACCGGGTGATCGCGACCGACGGCATGGGGGCGAGATAGTGCGGGTAGAGCACCGAGAGCAGACCGTCGGTCAGCTCGGGAAACTCGTCGTCGAGTCGATGTTGAACACGGGCGCCCAGGAAGGCCACGCCCTCGAGCAGGCGGCCGACGTGCGGGTCGTCGACAGTGTCCTTCGTCAGGCGGAGGCGGCCGGCGATCTTCGGATGACGCTCCGCGAACTCCCCGGCCAGTCCGCGCAATGCCTGGAGCTCTCGATTGAAATAGGCAAGCAACGCGTCCGACACCCGTCAGCTCTCCTCTTCGGAAACAGTCACGGTCTTGGCGACGAGATCGACGACGGTGTCGAAGATGATGGGCTCGGGCGCCGGCTCGGCCCGGAGCATCGCGTCGATCCGCAGCCGCAGGGTGCCACTCGTCCTGTCGGTGGCTTCGACCAGCGAGACCCGGAGGTTGGTGATGCGCGGCTCGAAGTTGCGGATGCATTCCTCGACGTGCAGGCGCAGCTCTTCCCGGCGACGCGGATCGTTGAAGGCGCCCGATGCAAAGTCAGGCAACCCGAACGCGACGAGGGAATGTTTCAGTTCGGCGAGATCGGGATCCCAGGAGCGCCAGCGCCTGCGGGTGTTCAGCAGTTCCTCGAGGTCGCTGCAGACGCTGGCGCGCAGGACGGCCATTGCGGCCGACGTCGAAAGCGCGCGGTCCGTCTGCTCCGTCGGCTCGGCGTCGATGAGCCGGTCGAGCAGCGGAAGCTGCGCCCGCCGCGCTCGTGCGGTGCCTTTGCTCTCCGATACGGCGCGTCCCCTGGCGTCGCTCATGCAGCGGCCTGGAACTTGAGGTCTTCCATTTCCAGCCAGGTCTGGGCCTCCTCGCCCACCAGCAGCGTCACGGCGCCTACGCCACGCATCGGGCCGTTCTCGCCGGCCTGCTGCCAATCGGTGGCTCGGCCGAGCTTCAGGGCATCCGACAGATTCGCGGCCGTATCGGGCGCCGGTGGATAGAGGGTCGGCAGATAGACATCGCCATCGGGGCCGCCGGTCACCTGCATGGTGGCGCGACGCCAGAAGAGGTCGCGCGGCCGCTTCATCGGGTGCAGTTCCAGCAGGGCGACCCTGTCGGGCGAGATCCAGAAATACTTGCCGGTCGTGGTGATGACTTCGAAGCAGGTGGCCAGCAGGTCGTCGGCGTCGCGCATATCGTCGAACGGCGTGCCGCGGAGGCTGCCACGGGGATGCGGGCGCGCCTCCTCGGCTTGCGCAGCGAGCTTGCCCGCCTCCTCGAACGCATCGTTGCGCAAGGCCACGACAGCCGCTAGCGACAGGCGCTGGGCCTCGGTCGGCTCGCCGAGGAACTCGGGGACACGACCCTCCTTGAAGAGCTGCCGCCGCGCCGTCTCCCCGCGCAGCAACTGGCGGAACTCTGCCACCACTACGGCCGCGGTCGGGTCGAGCTCGGCACAGGCATCGAGAACCACGTCGACGCGGTCGATGTTGCCGGAGAAGAGCAGGAGTTCGGCGAGGAGAACGCGCGCTCCGATGTCGGTCGGCGCCTTGCGCACCGCAGCTGTTGCGGCGGTCACCGCGTCGGCGAGATTGCCTTCGTGAAAGAGGCGGCCCGCCTCGCTGCGGCCGGAAGTCATCGGGGGAGAATTTGACATCGATCCTCCTGGCAGAGTGACCCGACGCGGGAAACGTCAGGTGCGCGGCGCGGCCAGCTCGGTGACAAGGTGGAATGCGGTCGTCACGTCGTCGAGCTGATAATGCGGACGCAGGTGAATGGTACAGCCGAAGACGCCCGGCTTCCCCGGGAGTTCGCGCACCTCGACATTGCCTTCGACCAGGGGATAGCGGGCCCGCGAGTCCGTCGTGCCGTCGATGTTGGTGTTGACGTAGTCCTGGAGCCAGCGATTGAGCTGACGCTCGATTTCGTCGGCCGTTCGGAAAGAGCCCACCATGTCCCGGCCCATGACCTTGAGCAGATGCGCGAAGCGCGCGGCGCACAGCATGGAATTGATCTGGGCGGAGAGTCGAGCGTTGGCCTCGGCTGCCGCCGCGGTCGCGCCCGAATAGCTCGCCGGCGCCTGCAGGCTGCGCGAGGCGCCGAACACCATATCGGGGCCGAACGGCAGTACACCCACCGGCATCATGCCGACCTCGACCAGCGCCTGCTCCTGCCGGCTGCTGAACTGATACTCGATACCGCGACGCGGCCAGGCGAGGGGCGGGCCGCTGGCAAAAGGCTCGGACGGCAGATCGGTGATCAGACCGCCGCCGACCCGATCGATTTCGACCCCTCTGACGTCGGCCGGCCAGTTGTTGTCAGCGAAGGCACGCACCGCGCACGCGGCGAAGGCATAGCCGGCACTCATCCAGACGCGCGATGCCGTGTCGGGGGCATACTCGCTGTAGCGAAAGCCATCGACGCGGCTGGGGTCGTCCGTCCACGGATGGCGCGCCAGCAGTCGCGGAAACGTGATCGCGATGAAGCGCATGTCGGCGCGTCCCGCCAGGCTGCGCCAGCGCATATGCTCCGTGCTGCGCAGCGGGGCGGTGATGTCCCGCACGCCTTCGAGGTCGGCAAACTGCCCGACTTCGAGCACGTTCGGATCGAGCGACAGCACAGTCGGCATGAAGGCAGCCGCGGCGACCGCGGAAAACCTCATGAGGGCCCCGACATCGTCCGTCGACGCACCGGGACCTACGTGATGTCGGACGGCATGGTCTATCACCATCAGGCCATAGGGTTCGCCACCCGGCATGCCGAACTCGTCTTCGTAGATCCTCCGGAACATCTGGCTCTGGTCGAATTCCAGGGCCCGCTCGAGGTCCCGGCAAACCTCCGCCCATTTAACGGGAAGCAGCCGCACCTTGATGCGCCGCCCCGGTTCGACGCCGGCGACCAGCCAGGCCAGGCCGCGCCAGCGCCCCTCGAGCTGCTGGAGGCGTGGAGCGTGAAGCACCGCGTCGAGCTGTTGGCCCAGCGCCGTATCGATATCGGCGATGTCGCGGTCGATAGCCCCCCGCAGCGTCCCTGTCGCGAGAAGGCTGGTCAGGCCATCCCCGAACCACGCCCGCAATGCACCGAGAGTGTCTAGTCCCCCATGCAGGAAGGTGCTCAGGTCGCCTGCCGTGGCGGCATGGCGGTCGGCAAAATAGTGTCCGGCCAGAACGCGTTCTCGCAGCGACTGGTCCTGCAGCGCGGTCCCTTGTACGGCGGGCGCCACGGGCGTCGCCGTGGCCGCCGATATCGTCGCATCACTGCCCATGATATCGCCGATCCCACCCTGTCAGGCCGATTGGCGCCGGCGGGAACCGCCGACGCGGTCAGGACATCTTCGGAATGCTCGCCACCATGCGCAGGCTCGTGGTCAGCTCCTCCATCTGCAGCCAGGGACGCAGATAGGCGACGGCGTTGTAAGATCCCGGCTTGCCCGGAATTTCCTTCACCTCGACCTTTGCCTCGCGCAGCGGGAAACGCGCCTTCATCTCCTGTCCGGCATCTTCGTTGGGATTCACATAGTTCTGAATCCAGCGGTTGAGCCAGCTCTCGACATTGCTGGCTTCCATGAAGCTGCCGATCTTGTCGCGCGCCATCACCTTCAGGTAATGGGCGAACCGGCTGGTCGCCATGATGTAGGGAAGCCGTGCGGAGATCGCGGCGTTGGATGTCGCTTCCGGACGGTCGTATTTCTTCGGCTTTTGCGTCGTCTGCCCGCCGAAGAACACGGCGTAGTCGGTGTTCTTGTAATGGCTGAGCGGCAGGAAGCCCTGATTCGACAGCTCGAATTCGCGCCGGTCGGTGATGCCGATCTCGGTCGGGCACTTGGTGTCGATGTCGCCATCGTCCGAGGTGAACACGTGGGTCGGCAGGTTCTCGACCTTGCCGCCGCCCTCGGCGCCGCGAATGGCGGTGCAGAAGCCATAGCGCGCGAAGGCATCGGTCAGCCTTGCGCCCATGACATAGGCGGCATTGGACCAGCAATAGGAGTCGTGATCCATTACGCGTGTCTTGCCGCCGGGCGCCAGCGGCGCTTCCTCGTAGGCGAACTCGTCGATCGGCTTGGTCGCCTTGCCATAAGGCAGTCGCGCGATGACGCGCGGCATCACGAGGTTCACGAAACGCGAATCCTCGCTGTCGCGGAAGCTTCGCCACTTCGCGTATTCCACGGTGTCGAAGATTTTCGCGAGGTCGCGCGGCTTGGACAGTTCCGTCCATGAATCGAAGCCGAACATGCTGGCTGATGCCGCCGAAATGAACGGCGCGAACGCGCCCGCCGCGACATTGGACATCAGACGCAACGTCTCGATGTCGTCGGGATGGTTCGACCATTCATAGTCGCCAATCAGGGCGCCGTAGGGCTCGCCGCCCGGCGTGCCGAATTCGTTCTCGTAGATCTTCTTGAAGAGTTCGCTCTGGTCGAACTCGATCGCCCTGGTGAGATCGCGGTTGAGTTCCCGCTTGCTCATGTTCAGCACGCGCAGCTTCAGCGCCGTGCCGGTTTCGGAGTTCTGGACCAGGTAATGCAGTCCCCGCCAGGTGCCTTCGAGCTTGAGGAACTTCGGATCGTGCATGATGGCGTTGAGCTGCGCCGACAGCTTGGCGTCGATCGCCGCGATCGCCTTGTCGAAGGTGCGGGTCAGGTTGCGATCGAACGTGACCGTGCCGGCCAGCGCCTGTTCGACGAGGGTCTTGACCAGGTCCTGGGCGCGGTCGGGCTGGGTCTGCTTGGTGTTGGTGATGATCTGATCGAGTAGACCGGGGGCCGCCTCGGTCGTGGTGGCCGCTTCTCCCTGGCGTGCGCTCTCAGCCATATGCTAGCCCTCCGCCTTCTTGATACCCAATTCGCCGGACAGGGACTTGAGCTCGTCCTCGGATCGCAACACCTGCTCCAGCAGTGTCTCCAATTCCTGCGAACGATCGACCTTGCTCATGAGGTCGCGCAGTTTCTCGCGCGTCTGAAGAAGCGCCGCGAGCGCAGGGACCTGATTGGCGACGCGCGCGGGTTCGAAATCGTCCAGCGAACTGAACTTGAGATCGACCGCCATCTGCGTGCCGTCGTCGGCGAGTTTGTTGTCGACCTTCAGCTTCAGCCCGGGCGCCATGTTGGCCATGACATCGTTGAAATTGTCCCGGTCGATCTGAGTGAACTTGCGATCGGTAAGGGGCCGCAAGGGGGTCGTCGGATCTCCCGAGAAATCGCCCATGATCCCGACGACGAATGGAAGCTCTCGCAGAATCTGAGCGCCTTCGGTTTCGACTTCGTAGGTAATGTGGACCCTGGGTTTGCGCACACGATTTAGCTTGTCGTGGATACTGGAGCTCATCGCATAGACCCTCCCTCAGGCAAGAATACTCTGGACGGTGTGCCTCGTCCATGCGCTGCGCCTGCGGATTTTACATAGTAGAACAAAGCCTTAGAGGCTCGACCGGAAGGCGCGGCGAACGGGTCGTGCGGTCCCGGTGACTGGCCTCGAACAAAAACAACCTTCCGCTGTGTTTGACCCTTCAACGATGCGACGCTGCCTGTATCATCGGCAGGTTCAGGAGCGGGTGGCTTTGCAATGATCTCGGAACTTGAAGCGGCCGATATCGAGGCAATTCTGGCGCCGATTCCCGGTGACCAGGCAACGGGTGTCGATCTTCGGCAGGATTATTCGCCGACTTCCCTGTATTTCCGATTGCGCGATGCCCGCGCCGAAGCGCGGGATGCCGAGCGGCGGGCGGACGGCGATGGCAGCGTCGAGGGCGTGGCGACGCTCTGGCGTCCGGTGGCCACGCTGGCGATCGACGCGCTGAAGACGAGCACCAAGGACCTCGAGGTCGCAACCTGGCTTACCGAGGCACTGGTCCGGATTGCCGGATTGTCGGGCCTGACGGTGGGGGCGTCGATCATCGCCGGTCTCGTGGAGCAGCATTGGGACGGCCTCTATCCGATGCCCGACGAGAGCGGCCTGGAAACGCGTGTGGCGGCTGTCGCCGGCCTTTCCGGACAGGGGGCTGACGGCACCCTGATGCAGCCCTTGCGAAAGACCCCCCTTTTTAGCCGGCCGGACGGTACTCCGTTTGGCCTGTGGCAGTACCAGGCAACGCTGGATCTGTCCGGCATCACCGACCCAGAGCGGCGTGAGCAGCGGATTGCAGCCGGTGTGGTGCCGTTCGACGACTTCGAGAATGAAGCCCGCGCCGCGGGACGCGCTCACTGGCAGGCCCTGCGCGACGCAATCGTTCAGACCGCAGATGCTTGGGAAAAGATGGGGCTGCAACTCGACGAAAAGGCAGGCGATGCAAGTCCATCCGGCAACAGGGTGCGCGATGCCTTGCAACTCATGCTCGAAGTTTGTGGCCGCTTCGTTCCTGCGGCCGCCGAACCTGCCGCCGATCAGGAACAAGCACCCGCCGACGGTCAGTCTTCAGGACCCGCCGCAGGCACCATGGCGACGGGACCGATTGCCGGGCGCGAACAGGCGCTGCGTCAGCTCGAGGAGATTTCTGCCTGGTTCAAACAGAACGAACCCAATTCGCCGCTCGGCTACACGTTGGAAGAAGCGGCCCGGCGCGGACGAATGCTTTGGCCGGAACTGGTGGCCGAGCTTATCCAGGATGACGCTACGCGTGGCGCGTTGCTGGTCAGCGTGGGTATGAAGCGGCCCGATACCGCTCAGTAAAGCAACTCTTCCTGGGGTGTCGCTTCACCGAGCGCGTCCAGCCGACGGCGACTGCCGATCTTCCTTAGTTCGCCTTCATTTTCTGGAGATCGTAGGTCACGACGTCGCCCTTCTTGATCTGGCCTGCTGCGTCGAGTGGCGTCGGTGTGACTGTGATCTTCGTGAAGTTCAGCGACAGGCTTTCCATTGGCTTGTCGCCGCCCGAGCTCACCGAGTAGCTGCTGACTCCGCAATCGACCAGCTCGTAGGTGAGATAGGTTTCGACTTTGTTCTTCACGGTCGTCGTCATCTTGATCTCGACCTTGGTGTCCATGTTTCCGCTGACCGAGTCCTGGAAGAGCTTGGTGGACGAAGCGTCGTTCTCCTTGGTGACGACGATTTCGCTGATGGAAGGATCCGACCCTTCGCGCTTGCCACCGCGAGCCCCGGTCGTCATCTGCCGGCTCGTTCCGAACTGAAACGAATGGAGTTCAATCCAGTTCTTGTATCCTTCGGTCGTAACTGCGCCGTTAACCGAGCCGAACTTCATGTAGATTGCCACGGTCAGCCTCCACTTCCAAAAGCAGGCGTCCACAAGCACTCAACTGCAAAAACAATAGCAATCCGATTAGGGTTTGTTAATGGCAAAGAAGAACAACCCATCCGGTTTGAGACCAACCTGGACGTTCTGAATGGTCTCGCCGTCGGCAAGCCGTGCCAATATTTCGGCAGACAGATCGGGCAGTAGAGTTCGAGTGAGGATGTTTTCCACGTTTCTCGCGCCGGAACTGCTCTCCGTGCAGCGCGCCGCAATTGCCTCTACCAGCTCAGGAGCCCAGTCGATCGTCGCGCGATAGGTATCGCGCACGCGGGCTCGAATCTTCTCGAGCTGCATGACGACGATCTGGCGGATTACCGAATCCGAAAGCGGGAAATACGGCACCAGCGTCAGGCGGCCGAGGAAGGCCGGTTTGAAGACCTTTGCCAGCTCTGGTCGCAGAGCTTCTGCAAGGCCGGCGGCGTCCGGTGCGGTGTCGGGATCGGCGAACAGTTTCGTGATCAGATCCGTACCAGCATTGCTGGTCATGATGATGACTGTGTTCTTGAAATCGATGTCGCGGCCTTCGCCGTCCTTCATGTTGCCCTTGTCGAACACTGAGTAGAATACGTCCTGCACGCCGGCATGCGCCTTCTCCATCTCGTCGAGAAGGACGACGCTGTAGGGACGCCGCCGCACCGCTTCGGTCAGCACGCCGCCTTCGCCGTAGCCGACATAGCCCGGCGGGCTGCCCATCAGCAGGCTGACTTTGTGCTCTTCCTTGAACTCGGCCATGTTGATGGTGGTTACGTTTTGTTCTCCGCCGTAGAGAAGCTGGGCCAGGCTGAGTGCCGTCTCGGTCTTGCCGACGCCGGACGTGCCGACGAACAGGAAGACGCCGATGGGGCGACGCGGGTCGGTCAGTCCGGCGCGGCTCGTATGGATGGCCTTGGCGACTGCGGCCATGGCATGGCTTTGTCCGACGACCCGGCGCTCCATGGCCTCGCGCAGATTGAGAACAGTACGGATCTCGTCCGATTGCATCCGTCCGGCGGGGATGCCGGTCCAGCTCTCGACAATCTCGGCGACCGCCTGGCCGTCGACGATCGGAAAGATCAGCGGTTGCTCGCCCTGCAGCGCGCGTAGCTTCGTCGAGAGCTCTGCCAGCTTGGTGCGATCGGCGGTGGCATCCGCGTCGGGGGCGGGAGATTCGATCCGGCCACGGACTTCGTCGATTTCGGCGACAATCGCCCGCTCGGCTTCCCAGCGTTTTTCCAGGTCCGCGAGTTCCTCGCCGACCCGAACGCGCTCGGCCGTCAGTTCGTCGCGGCGCGCGGTGTGGTCGAGCCCCGATGCCATCTCCCGCTCGATGATCCTGAGTTCGGTGTCGATCAGGTCGACGCGCCGGCGGCGATCGTCGATCGGCGCCGGAATGGCGTTCTGGCTCATCGCCACGCGCGCGCAGGCCGTGTCGATCAGGCTGACGGCCTTGTCGGGCAACTGGCGAGCCGGGATGTAGCGGGCCGACAGGCGCACCGCTTCGCTCACGGCCTCGTCGACGATCCTGACCTTGTGGTGGTGTTCGAGGGTGTCGACCAGACCGCGGATCATGGCCGTCGCCATCTTCTCGCTGGGCTCCTCGACCTTCACGGGCTGGAACCGGCGGGTCAGGGCGGCGTCCTTCTCGAAGTATTTCTTGTACTCGGCCCAAGTGGTCGCCGCGACGGTGCGCAGTTCGCCACGCGCGAGGGCAGGCTTCAGCAGGTTGGCCGCATCGTTCTGTCCGGCGGCGCCGCCGGCGCCGATCAACGTATGCGCTTCGTCGATGAACAGGATGATCGGCTTGGGGCTGGCTTTCGTCTCTTCGATCACCGACTTCAGGCGATTCTCGAACTCGCCCTTCACACCCGCCCCGGCCTGCAGCAGGCCCAGATCCAATGTCCTCAACGTAACGTCTCGCAACGCCGGCGGGACATCGCCGGACGCGATGCGCAGGGCAAGCCCTTCCACGACGGCCGTTTTGCCAACGCCTGCTTCGCCGGTGAGGATCGGATTGTTCTGCCGGCGGCGCGTGAGAATATCGATCATCTGGCGGATTTCGAGATCGCGGCCGAGGATCGGATCGATCTTGCCGGCCTTGGCTTGCGCCGTGAGATCGATGGTGAATTGATCGAGAGCTGCCGAGCCGCCCGGCCGGGTTTCACCGGCGCCCGTCGCAGCGGCCTCGGAACCATCGGCCTGCTTTGTCGCCTGCGCGGCTTCCGCCGTGTCTTTGCAGATCGTCAGCAGCTCGCGCTTCAGGACATCGGCAGGAATCTCGGTGAGTCGAGGCGAAGCTTCTCGAGCCCGCAACGCCAGTGTCTCGTCGGCGAGCAATGCCCAGAGAAGATGGCCGGACCGCACGCGGGTAGCGCCATGCTCCACCGACGCGAGCAGCCAAGCATCCTTCACCATATCCACGATGTCGGGCGACAAGGACGGCGCGCGCGCATTGCCGGTCTTCATCCGATCGAGCGATCGATTGACGTCGGTCAGCACTCTCGCCGGATCGATCTCCCATCGGCGCAGGATTGCGGCGATATCGGTGTCGGTGCGGTCGAGCAGGCCGATCAGCATGTGCTCGATTTCGACGTTGTAGTGGGTCCGTAGGGCCGTCGCGCCGGCGGCAGCTTCGAGGGCTCGGCGACAGACATCGTTTAGACGTCCGATGAGAGGTTTCAGCTCAATCGCGCGCACGTGATTCTCGCTTCCTCCTGGGACGTCACTTCCCGGCAAGCGGGTAGTGCACCGACCACCATCGAAATATCCGCAACGCCGGTCGCTTCGACAAGGGGAGATTGGGAGCCCAGGCGTCTGATTGCGTATCGCAGGTCAAACGGGTGCGGTCGGCTCCCGCGGCCATGGCGGCAATTTCACGGCGAAGCTCGCTTTTTTTGCGCTTTGTAGCGCCGGCGCTTGGGCTAGAATTGCCGCCAGCCCAAACCTCGATGGCAAGGACGGTGATGGCGGCCGAGACCAAGGCTGGCGCCAAGCAGGAAGAGTTACGGGGCACGCTGCCCGCAGGAACGCGGCTGCGCAACTATGAGCTGATTTCCGTTCTCGGGCACGGCGGCTTCGGGATCACCTACTACGCCAAGGATACGACGCTCGGTCGAGAAGTCGCCGTCAAAGAGTATCTTCCGACCTCCCTGGCCCTTCGCGAGGACGGGACGATGGTCGTCCCGCGGTCGACGCAGCTAGCGGAAGATTTCGTCTGGGGGCGCGAGCGCTTCCTGGAAGAGGCCCGCATCCTCGCAACCCTCGACGGCGCGCCAGCCGTCGTCCGCGTCCATGATTTCCTGGAAGCCAATGGCACCGCCTACATGATCATGGGGCTGGCGCGTGGCGATACGCTGGAGCAGCGCCTGAAGCGGGAAGGCAAGCTGCCGCCGGCCGTCGCGGAATATGTTCTGGGCCGCCTGCTCGATGGGCTGGAAGCCGTGCACAAGACCGGCTTCCTTCATCGCGACGTCAAGCCGGCCAACATCATCCTCGATACCCAGAACAATCCTACGCTGATCGACTTCGGCGCGTCGCGGGCGTCGATGGCCGACCGCACCGCCGCGCTGACGGCCATCTTCACGCCCCGCTATGCTGCTGCCGAGCAGCTTACGTCGGACAAGCAGGGGCCATGGACCGACATCTACGGCGTGTCGGCGACGCTCTATCACGCCATCACCGGCAAGCCGCCCCCTAGTTCCCTGGAGCGGGCGCTGAACGATGCCTACGAGCCGCTGGCCGCACTCGAACTCGAAGGTTATGCCCCCGCAACCCTGGAGGGCATCGACGTCGGCCTGATGGTGCGCGCCAAGGATCGCCCGCAATCAATTGCATCCTGGCGCGAGGTGCTCTTCCCAGCCGAAAGTGAGGGCGAGGGCGACTCGACCATCTTTGCAGCGAGGCCGAAACGGCCACCGGCATCCAAAGCTGCCGCGCCGCCGCCCCCGCCGCCTCCCGTCAAGCCGACACGGCCTGCGAGTGGCAATGCTGACGGCCCCATCACCGGGGCAAGCGCTGCTCGCAAAACGGTCTTTACTGATAGGAAGCGCCTTGGGTTGATTGCCGCCGTTGCGGCGGTTTTCGTCCTGGGCGTGGGCGGATACCTGATCTTTGCGCCGGGTACTCCGCCGGTCCTGACCGCCGAGGAACAGGCAGCCAAAGCACGACAGGAAGCCGAGGCCCGCCAGAAGGCCGCCGCCGAAGCGCAACAGAAGGCCGAGGCCGAGGCGCGCCAGAAGGCGGCGGCGGAAGCGCAACAGAAGGCGGAAGCCGAGGCCCGCCAGAAAGCCGCGGCCGAAGCCCAGCAGAAGGCCGAGGCGGAAGCGCGTCAGAAGGCAGCGGCGGAAGCGCAGCAAAAGGCCGATGCCGAGGCTCGCCAAAAAGCAGCCGCGGCGGCTCAGCAGAAAGCCGAGGAAGACGCTCGCCAGAGGGCAGCGGCGGAAGCCAGGCAGAAAGCCGAAGCCGAGGCCCGCCAGAAGGCCGATGCGGAGGCTCGGCAGAAAGCCGCGGCCGAAGCCCAGCAGAAGGCAGACGCCGAAGCTCGCCAGAAAGCGGCAGCGGAAGCCAGGCAGAAAGCCGAAGCGGAGGCCCGCCAGAAGGCCGAGGACGAGGCGCGCCAGAAAGCGGCGCTCGAAGCCCAGCAAAAGGCGGAGGCCGAGGCCCGTCAAAAGGCTGCAGCGGAAGCCCGGCAGAAGACCGAGGCGGAAGCCCGCCAGAAGGCGGCCGTCGAAGCCCAACAGAAAGCCGAAGCAGAGGCCCGACTAAAGGCCGAGGCCGATGCACGGCAGAAAGCCGACGCCGAAGCCCGTCAGAAGGCTGCGGCGGAAGCTCAGCAGAAGGCAGCCGAGGCCAAGCAGAAGGCCGACGCCGAAGCGGCGGCCCAGAAGCTTGCGGAGACGACCGAGGCCGCCTTGAAGTTCACGCTGGCGGACCGCCAGCGCATTCAAGTGGCGTTGACGTCCCTGGGCTTTGACACGCTTGGTAACGACGGCATTTTCGGCCCACGTTCGCGCGAGATGATCTCCAACTGGCAACGTGCCCGCAGCCAGCCGGCGACGGGCTATCTTACGGCCGCCCAGCAACAGTCGCTGCTCGGCGAGGCCGCACCGGCCGTCGCGAAGTACGACGAAGAGCAGAAGAAAGCCGAAGCGGCTGCCAGGGCGCGGGCTGCAGCGAACCCGGCGCCGACGGTCACTCAAGCGCCGGCGACATCCACAAGGTCGAACAACACCTACGGCGTTTCGTGTCAGGATTCCTCCGGCCGCCGGATCGATTTTCCGAATGAATCTTCTTGCCCTTACGGATTGAGGGCGGTGCGTTGAGTCCTTTGTGACAGGTGAGGCAGATGGAACCTTGTTGCCGACAAGAGCCTGGATCTGGCGAATCACGAGGGGCGCCGCCGCGCACCGGAGGCCCGTTTCCGTTCTCGAGACTGGCCCTGCTTCTGGCCGGTGTCGTGGCGTTGGTGGCCGGCGCGGGACCGTCGAAGACCGCCTCGGCGCAGGACTCGTGGGTATTCTCTGCCGAGATTCCATGTGAAAGCGCCCCTGTCTATGGCGTGCCTTTCTCTCAATGCTGGATCTCGAACACGCGCACCTTTCGAATTGGCACCGTGCAGGGGTGGCGGTTGGCCTACACCGATTCCAAGAGCGAGTTCTCCATCGGCTTCTACAGGATCGTGGATGCCCATGGCGTGGGCGGGATGAGCCCGGTCTCCGCTTCGGCGACAGCCGACTGGGTACGAACGGCGGATGCGCTCAAGAACGTCACGACAGGCGCCAGCAATTGGGCATCGAGCCAGAACGCCGCTGGCGATCGCTACGTGACGTATCAGAAGCCGCAGCGGCAATGCATTGCCTTCGTGCGAAACGGTCCGATCACCAATGGACAGGTGAACTGGATCCTGGGGGCTGCGTTCTGCCGGGAATCGGCTGCACCGCTCTCGAGCAACGAAGCGCAGTTCATCGCCGATGCGGTGAAGGTGAGGGACTGAACGACTTTTGACCGGAGCAGGGCGCCATGCAGCGACTCATACTGCTCTCTATGGCTCTCGTTTTGGCAATTCCCGTCGTGCTCTTCGCCGCCTCGGATCGCGACAAGGCGTACTGCGAGGAGCTTTCGGTACTCTATCGTCGTTACATCGAGGATGCGCGCGGCCGACGCTTCGATGTCGAAGCGAACGTAGCGATGGAAGACTGCAAGAAAGGCAACACGGCCGCTGCCATTCCCGTACTTGAAAGGAAACTGCGGCAGAGCGGCTTCGCACTGCCCAAGGAGTTCACGCCTTAGCGCTGGGCGTGTCTGCTGCCCGCTGCGATCATTGGCAACTGACGCTCACCTGCCGCGGTGAGAAGGTCGGCAACGCAGGTGGCGGCTCTGGCGGGAGCTTGGGCCAATCGCCGGCGGCGAGATGCTTCTCGACGATAGGCACGAGCTGGTTGAAGGCCACCCAGCCCTTGAGGCGGCTGCCCGCCTTGTTGGTGTGGACAGCATCGATGAACAGATCCGGTTCCCGCGGCATGTCGCGCGCGAAGTCGATGAAGGCAAGGCCGTGAATCCTGGCGTACTTTGCCAGAAGGCGATTCTGAAACGCCGCCAGGCGCTCGATGTCGCGATAGTGGAACGGATAGTTGGCGATATTGAGCTGGTCGATGATGTAGCGGTGGCGGACCGGGTCGAGCACGAGCCCGTCTTTCACCATCCAGATGAACGAGGTCAGGGTGAATTGCGCGCCGATCTCGTCGAGATTGCCGCGAATACGATCGAGGTCGCGCTGGATGATCGACAGGCTGACGGGCAGGTTGGGATAGTCGAGATCGGGGTCGGCTTCGTCGAGGCCGGCTGGCCAGGCGATGCGATAGTCGGGTTTCGGCCATTCGGCGCCGCTGTTCGCGGAGCTTGCCCCCGACGCCGCGGCATTGGCCGCTTCGATGCCTGCTATCCTGAGGGCGGTGCTGAAGCGTGTGGCGAGCGCGGAATAACGCGCGGCCGTCTGTAGCCAGTCAGGAATGGAAGCCTGTGGTTGGGGCGGGCGGGCTGCTTCGTCGGCCGGCATCTTCTCGACGATCGACTCCAGGCGAAACTGATTGCCGCCTTCATGATAGACGACCAGATCGGGCCTGAGCGGCAGCACTTCCGTTGCCACGACGGCGGCGATCTCACGGGAGCCGATGCTTTCCCGACCGGCGTTCAGGACCTCGAAACGGATATCCAGCTTCTTCGACGCGGCCCATCGGTTGAGCCAGTAGCCTGCACGCTCAGTGAAGCCGAAAGGCAGATGCGGCGCATCCATTGCGACCGAGGAACCGACGAACACGATACGCACTGTTCGCGGCTGGCGTGGAACTTCGATCGGCGCGCCCCGCCAGCCGATCTGGTTGGTCACCAGCAGGTTGGGCAAGGCGGCATTGGGCGGAAAGCGGTAGGGCGGCAGGGCACCGCCGTCGACTGGATCATAGAAATAGAGCTGCCCCGGCGCGTGGCGCAGAACGCGGTTCTGGCATGGATCGCCGGCATACTTCGCGTTCCAGGCGCGAAAGGCGTCGATGGCTCGAAAGGAGCCGTCGCTCGGAGGATTGTTTTCGATCTGTCGGAAGAGTCGGAGCCAATCCTCGGGAACCGGCTTGCGATTGGGCAATGGGGGCGGGTCGTCGGCGAACCAAGCCCGATCGACGCCTGGTGCAAGCGCCACCTTGTCGAGCCATTGGGCGGGCACCTCGGTCGGTTCGGCCGTACCGTCGAGCGGGAAGGCGAGGAAACGATAGCCGTCGATCACGCGCACGGTCGCCTCGGCCATGATGGTCGTGACGAGGATCGAACCGAGAACCAGTAAGGCGTTGCGCAGAACCACAGCGAAGCTCCTGCAGCCCTCGTTTTGCCGGCTCTTTACCTAGCAGCCCTTCTGCTCGGCCTTGCACAGGCCGTCGAGCGCTTCGACGATCGACGGCATCATACCCTTGGCGAGGGCGATCTCGGCCTTGCCGTTGGGATGCGGGTCGGGAACCGTGACCCAGAGGCTCGACGGATCGAGGTTTTCAATCACCGGCAGCAGGTCGATGAAGGGCGTCCCGGTACGCTCCACCTCCGCGCGCACCTTGTCCGTCACGTCCTGAAAGGGATAGGGCTTGAGCTCGCGCAACTCCGGCACATGGAAGACGATGAGCTTGGCGCCGCTTTCCTTCGCCACCTGGGCGAAGCCGGCCAGCGATTCGCGTGTCCGCCGCCAGCCATCGGCATCGGCGTTGTAGAGACCGCGGTAATACTGCTTCCAGTCGGGCGCCTCGCCGAACGAGCGGAGAAGCGTATCGATCCGGTAGTTCAACACCACCCAGGCGGCCGAATGCAGCGACAGCCAGCTCGTGTCGGTATAGGTCGGCATCGGCTCGCCGTCGTTGATGAAGTAGACGAGGGCGATGATATCGGGTTTGAACTTGGCGCCCATAGCCTTGTAGGCGGCCAGCTCCTGCGTCGTGTTCCAGTTGCCGACGCCCAAGTTGAAGCCGTCGACCTTGCGGCCCTGCGCCTTCAGCGTGTCGAGGACCTGCCGGGCAAAGGTTTCCTGCTCGGCGACGCCCCACCCCATGGTAACGGAATCGCCGACGAAGGCGATCCGGGCCACACCCGGCGGCGCCTGGAGCGGGATCGGCGGCGTGCGGAAGCCGTTCTCGTCGGTCCGCACATCGACGTTCATGAGCTGTGCGTGCGCGTTGGGGCGGTGGCGGTGGCCGATATCTGGCCGGTAGTCGCGCTCCTTCACCTCGCGTGCGTACTTCCACATCTCGAGTTCGTAGAGCAGCCCGTCGTCGAGATAGAGTCGTGTAAAGCCTTCTACTGCAGCGAGGCAGGCCACCGTGACGCCGATGACCAGCAGGACATTGGCAAAAAACTTTCCCTTCATTCCACTCACTCGACGAACAGCTTCAGGATCCCGGGCTCTTGGCGGCTTCGGAGATAGGCCAAGCCTCCCCGTCATGGCAAGGCGCTGCACCGCGGCGATTCGCCTGCCGGCGAACGGGAAGGTGCCCCCGCACGTCGTATGTCGCTGTGATGATCAGCCGGCCGTGCCTGCCGCCGGTTCGGCCGGCTTGCGCGTCTTGGCGGCCTTGCGGCCCTTGCTCCACTCCTCGTAGCGCTGCAGCACCGTGAAGAACGACGGTACGAACAACACGGCCAGGCAGGTCGAAGCGATCATGCCGCTGAACACGCAAAGGCCGAGCGAGATGCGCGAGTTCGCCCCCGCGCCCGTCGCCGTCACCAGTGGCACGACCCCCAGGATGAAGGCGAACGAGGTCATCAGGATCGGACGGAAACGGGTACGGGCCGCCTCGATGGCGGACTCGACGATGTCCTTGCCGTCGACCAGGCGGCGCTCGCGCGCCACCTCGACGATCAGGATGGCATTCTTGGCGCCGAGCGCGATCAGCAGCATCAGGCCGATCTGGGTATAGATGTTGTTGGCGAGGCCGACCGAAGTGAGCGCGATGGCCGGCCCACTCAGCGCCAGCGGCACGGCCAGGATGACGCCCAGCGGCGCGATCCAGCTCTCGTACTGGCCGGCGAGGCAGAGATAGACCAACAGGATGGCCAGCGCGAACACGTACATCAGCTGGTTGCCGACGATGTTCTCCTGGTAGGCCATGCCGGTCCATTCGTAGCCGGTGCCGGGCGGCAGGATGGCCTTGGCGATCTGGTCCATCAGCTCGATGCCCTCGCCCGAGCTGAAGCCCGCCGCAGGCGAACCCACAATCGCGGCCGACGGGTAGAGATTGTAGAGGCTGATCAGCGGCGGGCCGAGCGCCGGCTTCAGCTCGGCGATGGCGCCGATCGGCACCATCTGGCCGTCGAGATTCTTCACCTGCAGCTTCAGGATGTCCTCGGGCCGCGTGCGGTACTGCGAGTCGGCCTGGATGTAGACCTGCAGGCTGAGGCCGAACTTGTTGAAGCGATTGACGTAGGACGAACCCATGTAGCTCGACAGGGTCGTGAAGACGTCGCCGACCGGAACCCTGAGCGACTCGGCCTTGACGCGATCGACCTCGACCCGGACATGCGGCGCCCCGGCACGGAACGACGTGACGAGGTTGGAGAGCGCCGACTGCGAGCTCGCATTCTGAATCATCGTGTCGGTCACGGCCTGCAGCTTGGTGTAGTCGAAGCTGCCGTCCTTCTGCTCGACCTGCATCTGGAAGCCGCCGGCATTGCCGATGCCCTGGATGGCAGGCGGGACGATGACGAAGGCGCGGCCATCCTGCAGGACCTTCAGCTTCTCCATCAGACCGAGCGCGATCGAGCGAAGGTCCTGACCGGGCTGTTTCAGGCGTGTGTCCCAGTCCTTGAGGATGACGTAGGAGACCGCGGCGTTCGCCAGGGCCGAGTTGCTGTCGAGGATAGACATACCGCCCAGCGCAACGACGTTCTCGACGCCCGGCGCCGCCATGGCGATCTCGGCGGCCTGACTCAGCGTCGCCGACGTGCGCTCGAGCGAGGCGCCGTCCGGCAACTGCACGCCGATCATCAGGTAACCCTGATCTTCGTTGGGAATGAACGCCGTCGGCAGGCGGGCGACGCCCCAGGCGCCGATGCCGGCTGCGATCAGGGCGACCACCACCATGAAGCCCGCCCGGCGGACCATGGCACCGACCAGGGCCGCATAGGCGTCCTCGAGCTTGCCGTAGACCTTGTTGAAGCCGCGAAAGAAGATGTTGCGCTTCTCCGGCGGCGTTGCGGAGCGCAGCCACATGGCGCACTGGGTGGGCTTCAGGGTGGCGGCGTTGATGGCGCTGATCAGTGCCGTGGCTGCGATCACCAGGGCGAACTGGGCGAACATCTGGCCGGTGAGGCCGGGCAGGAAGGCGGCCGGCAGGAACACCGACATCAGCACCAGGGTGATGCCGATGACCGGCCCGAATAGCTCGTCCATCGCCTTGATCGAGGCATCGTGCGGCGTCATTCCGCGTTCGATGTGGTGGGCGACGCCCTCGACGATCACGATCGCATCGTCGACCACGATGCCGATTGCCAGCACGATGCCGAACATCGTCGTGGTGTTGATGGTGAATCCGAGTGCGGCCATGGCGGCGAAGGCGCCGATGATCGTCACGGGGATGGTGGTCGCCGGGACCAGCATCGCGCGCCAGTCCTGCAGGAAGATCACGATCACGATCAGGACCAGGATGCCGGCCTCGATCAGGGTCATGAAGACCTCGTTGATCGAGGCATTCACGAAGCGCGTGGTGTCGAACGGCACGCTGTAGGCAAGGCCGGGCGGGAAGGCCTTGGAAAGCTCGGCCATCTTGGCGTTGACGCGCTTGGCGACGTCGAGGGCGTTGGCGTCGGGGAGCTGATAGATCGCAAGACCCGAGTTGGGCTTGCCGTTGATGTGCGAGGTCTGAGAGTAGACCTGGGCGCCGAGTTCGACCCGGCCGACGTCGCGTACCCGCACGATCCGACCGCCATTCCCCTGGTCGGCCTTGACGATGATGTTGCCGAACTCTTCGGGCGTGCTCAGGCGCCCGACGACGTCGATCGTGTACTGGAAATCGAGCCCCTTGGGCGCCGGCGGCTGGCCGACCTGGCCTGCCGTCACGTCCTGACTCTGCTGCTGGATGACGCGGCTCACGTCGGAGGGAGTGAGGCCGAAGGTATAGAGCTTCTGCGGATCGAGCCAGATGCGCATCGAATACTGGC
The DNA here is from genome assembly GCF_000312425.1 of Reyranella massiliensis 521. GTDB lineage: Bacteria > Pseudomonadota > Alphaproteobacteria > Reyranellales > Reyranellaceae > Reyranella > Reyranella massiliensis. Next base: position 5,419,018 of record NZ_HE997181.1, read on the forward strand.
CGACGCCCAGCACGTTGACGTTGCCGACACCCGGCAGACGCGACAGCTCGTTGACCAGGTTGATGGTCGCATAGTTGCTGAGATACAGGCTGTCGTAGCGATTGTCGGGCGACGTCAGCGATACGATCTGAAGGATCGAAGTGGATTTCTTTTCGACGACGAGGCCCTGCGCCTGTACCGGCATGGGCAGCGAGGCGAGTGCAGCGCTGACCTTGTTCTGCACCAGCACCTGCGCGAAATCGAGATCGGTACCGATTTCGAACGTCACGGTGAGCGTATAGGTGCCTGCGTCCGTGCTGTAGGACTGCATGTAGATCATCTTTTCGACGCCGTTGACCTGCAGCTCGACCGGCAGGGCCACGTCGTTGACGACGACCGCAGCGCTCGCGCCCGGATAGGTCGTGGTGACCTGGACCGTGGGCGGCACGACGTTGGGATACTGAGCGACCGGCAGGGTCGCCAGCGCCACGCCGCCGATCAGCACGATGACGATGGCGAGAACGTTGGCCAGAACCGGCCGGTTGATGAAGAACGCGGAGATCATGGTTGCGTTTCCCGGCCGGTCACTTCGGGGCGGCGGGGGCGCCGTCGGTCGTAACGGGGATGGTCGTCAGTTTGGGCACGATCTTGGCGCCGGGGATTGCGGCACCGTTCAGGTTGAGGACGACCTGATCGTCGGGCTTCAGGCCTGTCGAGATGACGCGCAGGCCGTTGGGGAGCAGCTGCCCGGTAGTGACCCGGGTCTGGGTGACGACATTGTCCTTGTTAACCGTCAGGAGATACTTGCCGGCCTGATCCTCGGCGATGACCCGGTTGGGCACCAGCAGCGAGGCCGCGGGAGCCAGGCCTTTCGGCATCTTCACGCGCACGAAGAAGCCGGGAATCAGAGTGCGATTCGGATTGTTGAACAGGGCGCGGACCAGGATCGTGCCGGTCGTCGCGTCGAGCTCCGGCGAGACGTAGTTGAGGAATCCCTTGTGGGGGAAGCCCTCCTCGTTCATCAGGCCGATCTCGACCGGGACCTTGCTCAGCTCCTCGACGTCGATGCGACGCTCTTTCAGGTTCTGGCGGATCTGCAGCACGTCCTGCTCGCTCATGTTGAACGTGACGTATATCGGGTCGAGCTGGACGATCGTGGCGAGCTTGGTGGCGGTCGAAGCGCCGACCAGTTCGCCGACCGAGATCAAGTGCTTGCTGACGATGCCGTCGAACGGCGCAAGGACCGTCGTATAGTCGAGGTTCGTCTGGGCAACCGTGAGGTTGCCCTCGGCGTTCTCGACGTTGGCCCGGGCATTGTCGCGCTTAGCCTTGGCCTGGTCGAAGGTGTTCTGGGCGGAGACGTTCTGGCGCAGCAGGGTCTCCTGGCGGGTGAACTCGGCTTCGGCCTGGACCAGTGTCGCCTTGGCGCCGTCGAGCTGGGCCTCGGCCTCCTTGACCTTGGCCTTGTACATCGTCTGCTCGATGCCGAAGAGCTGCTGGCCCTTCTTGGCTTCGGAGCCGTCGACGTAGTTCTGCGAGGTCAGGAAGCCCTCGACGCGGGCGACGAGATCGACGGTCGCGAAGGCCACCGTATTGCCGGTCAGGACCTCGAAGGGGGCCACCTCCTGCTTCACGGGGACGCCAACGCTGATCTCGGCGGGCGGCGGGGGCTGGAACTTGTTCTCCGGCTTGCAGCCGGCCAGCGTGAGGGCCAGCGCCGGAACGGCAGCGGCGCTCAGGAGAATACGATTGAATGCAATTTGTTTAGCTACGCCACTGCGATTCGACATAGGCCCGACGATGCTCCCCGCGGTGTCGAAAATCGTTAGCGCATCCCTTGCAGGAATGCCACCGTGAGGCGGTTCAGGAGCGCCTAAACGCCAGCGTCAGGTTGTTTGCCGGCATTTCGGTAATGACCGGCGGGTCAAAGCCCTGGGCGGCGGCGAGGTCGGCGACGGCTTCGAGGTCGCGCACCCCCCAGGCCGGATTGCGGCGCCGTAGATCGAGGTCGAATGCCTCGTTGCTGGGGGCCGTGTGCCGGCCGCCGCGCCGATACGGTCCGTAAAGAAAGAGCAACCCGCCCGGCGGCAGGATGCGCCCGGCGCCAGCCATCAGTCCGAGGGCCGCCTCCCAGGGGGCGATATGGATCATATTGCTGCACAAGATCGCGGAAGCGTGATCGACCGGCCAGGAGGGCGAGGTGACGTCGAGGGCCAGCGCCGGCCGGACGTTGGGGAGCCGGAGCGTCGCCACCCAGTCGTCGATGCTGGCCCGCGCGCCGTCGTCGGGGTCGCTGGGCTGGAAAGTGAGGTGGGGGGCTGCGGTCGCAAAGTGCACGACGTGCTCGCCGGTGCCGCTGGCAATCTCCAGTACTAGGCCTTCGGCAGGGAGATGATGCTTCAGCACGTCGAGAATGGGCTGGCGGTTGCGCTGGGCGGCGGGGGCTTCTCGTCTCATTTGACAGCCTCGATTGTTTGCCAGATCCGGGCAGGGGTTGCTGGCCCCTCGAAGTTGCGCACGCCGAGCGGCGCGAGCGCATCGAGGATGGCGTTGGCGATGGCCGGAAAGGCCGCGATGGCGCCGGCTTCGCCACAGCCTTTCACGCCCAACGGGTTGGTGGTGCACGGTATTCCGTTGAAGCCGAGGTCGAAGGACGGCAGGTCGTCGGCACGGGGCAGGGCATAGTCCATGAACGAGCCCGTCACCATCTGGCCGGATGCGGGGTCGTAGACCGCCTGTTCCAGCAGAGCCTGGCCGATGCCCTGTGCCATGGCGCCATGCGCCTGGCCGGTCGCCACCATGGGATTGACCAGCACGCCATAGTCGTCGACGGCGGTGTAGCGCACGAGATCGACGCAGCCGGTGTCGCGGTCGATTTCAACTTCCACGACATGGGCGCCGTTGGGAAAGGTCATGTGCTCGCGCGTCCAAGCGTGAAAGGTGTCGAGCGGTTTGCCCTTCTCGCGCCCCAGTGCCGCCACCTCGAACAGGCCGATGGCACGGTCGGTACCGGAGACGACGAAGCGTTCTCCCTCGAGCCGAATATCGGCTTCGGCCGCCTCCAGCGCCTCCGCCGCAAGTGCCGTTCCCTTGGCGATGATCTCATCGCAGGCGCGCCAGATCGCCGTGCCGCCCATGTAGGTGGCGCGCGAACTGCCATGACCGCCACCCGCCGGAATGAGATCGGTGTCGCCCTGGATCAGGCGGACGCGCTCGTTCGCCACGCCGAGCCGCGTGGCCAGCATTTGCGGGAATGTGGTTTCGTGCCCCTGGCCGATATGCTGTGTGCCGGTGATCAGGGACACCGTACCGTCGGCCTCGAAGCGGACATCGACATTCTCGTCCGGCGGGCCGCCGGTTCCCTTGATGTGATAGGCGAAGCCCAGGCCGCGGAGACGGCCACGTGCCTCGCTTTGCGCCCGCCTCTCGATGAAGCCCGCGCGGTCGGCGCGAGATAGGGCGGCATCGAGAGATTCGGCGAAGTGGCCGCTGTCGACCTGGAAGCCGAAGGCGTTGGTCATGGGCATCGCCTGTGGCGGCACCATGTTGCGGCGGCGGAGTTCGGCGCGGTCGATGCCGGTGCGTCGCGCCGCTTCGTCGATCAGTCGCTCGACGACGTTGATGGCCTCGGCAAAACCCGGCCCACGCGTCACGCCGATCGGCGCGGTGTTCGTCACGACCGCCATGACGTGCAGCGCGATCGACGGAATGCGATACACCGAACCCTGCAGGTGAATGTACTGGTTCGTGAGCACGCCGCCGCCGACGCCGATCATGTAGGCGCCGAGGTTGGCGACGCTGGCGATCCTGAGCGCCAGGAAGCGGCCTTCGGCATCGAGCGCCAACGAGGCGTCCGCCTGCATGTCGCGGGCTGCATGATCGGACAGGAACACGTCGTTGCGGCTTGCGATCCATTTGACCGCGCGGCCGGTGCGCCGGGCGGCCCACAGCATCAGCGCATGTTCGACATAGGCGAAGTTCTTGGCGCCGAAGCCGCCGCCGACATCGTGCGCCACGAAGCGTACGCTCTTTGCGTCGACGCCGAGCGAGCGTGCCACGAAGGTGCGGTTGATATGGATGTTCTGGCTGGAAACGTGGAGCGTGTAGCGCCCCGTCGCATCATCGAACGATCCCACCGCACCGCGTGGCTCCATCGGATTCGTGACGACGCGATGATTGTCGAGGGCGAGCGAGACGACGTGGACGGCACGCGCGAAGGCGGCATTTGCGCCGGCAATGTCGCCGGTCTGCCAGTCGAGGCAAGTGTTGGCAGGGATCTCGGCGGAGAGTTGCGGCGCGCCGGCGGCCCGGGCGGCTGCAGCCGTAGTAATCGCAGGCAGCGCTTCGTAATCGACGTCGATCAGCTCGGCTGCGTCGAGCGCCTGCGTCCTGGTCTCGGCGACGACCAGGGCGACCGGCTCGCCGACGAACCGGACTTTATCGTAGGCGAGCAGAGGTTGAGGCGCGAAGGCGAAAGGCTCTCCCGTCTGGGTGTTGGTCTCGGCATAGGGCCGGAACGGCTTCAGCCCGTCGGCTGATGCCTCGGTTGCGGTCAGCACCGCCAGCACGCCGGGTGCGCGCCGCGCCGCTTCGACGTCTATGGAGCGGATCCGTGCATGGGCGTGCGGCGAGCGCAGCACCACCGCCTGCGCGAGCCGGTCGAAGCGAAGATCGTCGAGATAGGCGCCCTGGCCGGTCACGAAGCGCCGATCCTCGCGACGTCTCGGCGACTGGCCGATCGGGTCGACCGTTGCAGCATGGTCGGTCATGTCCGCAGCGTCTCCGCGTTCCGGGCCTGTCGCTTCTCGTCCCACCAGTCGCTCGCCTGAAGATGCCAGTAGGCAAGCTGGGTAGCGATCCGGCCGATCGGGCCGCCGGCCCAGTTGGTGCCGAAGGGAGCGAACAGCCGCCACTTGGAGGCATCTCCCAGAATGCCTGATGCTACTGCGTCCGCGCCGGCCGCCGTCTGGGCCAGTCCATGGCCGCCGAAGGCGGAACAGACCCAGAGGCCGGGCTCGATCTCCCCGACCTGGGGCATCTTGTGCGGCGCGTAGCCCATGGTGCCTGGCCAGGCATAGGCGATGCGGAGGTCGCCGAGCTGCGGATAGACGGAGAGAATGTCGCCGCGCATCATCTCGCGCAGCCGCGGCGGCTCGCGCGTATCGGTGGTGATGCGACCGCCCCACAGCAGCCGGTCGCCGTCGACGACCCGGTAGTAGTCGCCGGCGCGGCGCGTGTCGGAGATCGCGCCGGCCCAGTGGATCGCCTCGCCGAGCTTCGGACCGAGCTTCTCCGTCACCGCGACATAGGTGGCCACGGGAAGCACGGCGTTGGCTATGCGCGGCTGGACGCGGCCGAGATCGGCGCTGCCGGCCAGCACGACGTGTCGAGCCGTCACCGAACCATGTGCCGAACGGAGCAGCCAGCGGTCGCCCTTGTGTTCGAGGCCGGTGGCGTCGGTGCCCTCATGGAGGACGCCGCCGAGACGTTCGATGTCGGCAGCCAGCGCCAATGCGAAATTCAACGGATGGATATGGAACGACGTGGGATCGTGGATCGCCTGATAGTAGCGCGTCGTATCGAGCTTTGCGCGGGCCTCGGCCACACTCCACGGCTCGAAGCTGGCGCCGAGCTGTTCGGCGAGGCGGCGGGTGCGGTCGGCGAAATCGGGCCCCTGATCCGTCCGGGAAACACTGAGCTTGCCGGCCCCCATGAGGATGTCGGGGCGGCCGATAGCCTGGATCGTCTCGCGGACAATTTCGACGCCGCGCCGCGACTGGGCATAGAGACGTCGCGTATGGTCGATGCCGAGCTTGTCGATCAGCACGCCCGAGCGGGCGGCGTAGCCCGGTCCGACGAAACCGCCGTTGCGTCCCGAGGCACCCCAGCCAATGCGACGGCGTTCGGCCAGCACCACGCGCTTGCCCTGCAAGGCAAGCAGCCGTGCGGTATGCAGACCCGCAAAGCCGCCACCGACGACCGCGACATCGGCTTCGCCCTGCGCGGCGAGGGGCGGCCGTTCGGGCGCCGCGTCTCGCGTGGCGGCATACCAGCTTGCCGGGTAGGCGCCGTCGGCCATCGAACCCGTTTCTCCCTTCAATTCCTCAGTCGAAGTCGTGACACAGGAAGGCTTGCGCGGTCACGCCCCCTGTCGCACTAAAGTTGTCCTCAGCTTCACTGTTCCCGGAGGACTCATGTCGGTCGATTTCGATGCGGTGATCATCGGCGCAGGTTTTGGCGGCATGTATATGCTGCACCGGCTGCGTCAGAAGGGCTTCACGGCACACGTCTTCGAGGCCGGCAAGGGTGTCGGCGGCACCTGGTATTGGAACCGCTATCCAGGCGCGCGTTGCGACGTCGAAAGCGTCCAGTATTCCTATCAGTTCTCGCCCGAGCTGGAGCAGGAATGGGAGTGGTCGGAGCGCTACGCCACCCAGCCCGAAATCCTGCGCTACGCCAATCATGTCGCCGACCGCTTCGACCTGCGTCGCGACATGACGTTCGAGACGCGCATCACCAAGGCTGTTTTCGACGAAGCGGCGAATCTCTGGCGGGTCGAGACGGACAAGAGCGACAAGGTCACGGCGCGCTTTGTCATCACAGCGATGGGCTGCCTCTCCTCGCCCAATACGCCCAAGATCCCGGGCCTCGAGGACTTCAAGGGACCGACCTATCACACCGGCAACTGGCCGCACGAAGGCGTCGACTTCACGGGCAAGACGGTGGGCGTGATCGGCACGGGTTCCTCGGCGATCCAGTCGATCCCGATCATGGCCGAGCAGGCCAAGCATCTCACGGTGTTCCAGCGCACCGCCAACTACACGGTGCCGGCGCACAACAAGCCGCTCGATCCGGCCTATGTGAAGCAGGTCAAGGCGAGCTATCCCGAGATGCGCAAGCGCGCCAAGACCAAGCCCGCTGGCATCGATTTCACCATCAACACCGCATCTGCCGTCGAGACGCCCGAGGCCGAGCGCAATCGCGAGTTCCAGGCCCGCTGGGACTATGGCGGACTGGGCTTCATGGCATCCTTCGGCGACCTGCTGCTGAACGACGATTCCAACAAGCTGGCGGCCGACTTCGTGCGCGCCAAGGTCCACGAAGTCGTCAAGGATCCGAAGACGGCCGAGGCGCTGGTGCCCAAGAACATCATCGGCTGCAAGCGGCTGTGCGTCGACACGGGCTATTGGGCGACTTTCAACCGGCCGAATGTCACCCTGGTCGACATCAGCGACGAGCCCATCGAACGTATCACGGCTACCGGCCTGCGGGCCAAGGGGCAGGACTACGCCTTCGATTGTCTCGTGCTGGCGACGGGCTTCGATGCCATGACCGGCGCGCTGCTCAAGGTCGACTTCCGCGGGCGCGGCGGCGTCACTCTGAAGGAGAAGTGGAACGAGGGGCCGAAGACCTATCTCGGGCTCACGGTCGTCGGCTTCCCCAATCTCTTCATGATCACCGGACCGGGCAGCCCCTCGGTGCTGACCAACATGCTTCCGTCGATCGAGCAGCATGTCGACTTCATCGCCGACTGCCTCGAGGCCGTGCGCGCCCAGGGCAAGACCGTGATCGAGCCCGAACCCCAGGCGCAGGAAGCCTGGGTCGGCCATGTCGGCGACGTGTCGAACATCACGCTGCGTTCGACCTGCAGCTCCTGGTACGTCGGCGCCAATATTCCGGGCAAGCCGCGCGTCTTCATGCCCTATATCGGCGGACTGCCGGCCTACATCCAGGCCTGCGAGACGGTGGTGAAGAACGGCTACGAAGGCTTCGCGCTGGCGTAGATCACCCGCGCTGCAGCGTCCTTGAAACGAACGGGGGAAGCCTTTCGGCTTCCCCCTTGTCGTTTCGGGCCTGTGCCGTTTCAGGCCGCGGCGAACTTGCCAAATTCCCAGTTGCGGCCGGGCGCGGCCGCGAACAGGGACTTGGTGTAGTCGTGCTTGGGCTTCTCGAAGACCTGCTCGGCGGCGCCGTACTCGACGACACGGCCCTGGCTCATCACGGCGACATAGTCGCAGATCTGGGCCGCGACGCGCAGATCGTGAGTGATGAACAGCACCGCAAGGTTCAGCCGCTTGCGGATCTCGTCGAGCAATTCCAGCACCTGCTTCTGCACCGACACATCGAGCGCTGACACCGCCTCGTCGGCGATCAGCAGCTCGGGTTCCATGGCGAGCGCCCGGGCGATGCAGATGCGCTGGCGCTGGCCGCCCGAGAACTGATGCGGGAAACGATCGAGCGCGTTGGGATCGAGGCGCACGGTTTCCATCAGCTTGCGGGCGCGCGCCATCGCCTCACTGCGGCTCAATCCGAAATTCATCGGACCTTCGATGATCGAATCGCCGACAGTGATGCGGGGATTGAGAGAACGATACGGGTCCTGGAACACGATCTGCACGCGCCGGCGGTGCGGACGCAGCTTGCCGGCCGAAATCTTGCCGATTTCGGTATCGCCCAGGAACACCTTGCCTTCGGTCGGGTCGATCAGTCGGGCGATGCAACGCGCCACCGTCGACTTGCCCGAGCCGGACTCGCCCACGATGCCCAGCGTTTCGCCGCGGCGGATATCGAGGTCGACATCGACCGCCGCCTTGACCACACGCGCCTTCTGGAAGAAGCCGGAGCCCGAATAGGTCTTGCCGAGCTTCTCGGTGCGCAGCACGGTGATGCCGTCCTTGCGCACGCCGCGATGGGCCGGATGGATCGATGGCACCGAGGAGATCAGCATCTTGGTGTAGGCCTGGACAGGCTTCGACAGGATCTGCTCGGTCGGTCCCATCTCGACCAACTCACCCCAGCGCAGCACGGCGACGCGATGGGCGATCTCGGCAACGACTCCGAAATCATGGGTGATGAACAGCACGCCGGTGCCCTGGCCCTCTTGCAGCTCGGCGATCAGCTTCAGGATCTCGGCCTGTGTCGTCACGTCGAGCGCCGTCGTCGGCTCGTCGGCGATCAGCAGGACCGGATCGAGCACCAGCGCCATGGCGATCATGATGCGCTGGCGCTGGCCGCCGGAGAGCTGATGCGGATAGGAGGCGTAGATGCGCTCCGGTTCCGGCAGCTTCACGCGGGCCAGGATGGCGATGATCTTGGCCTTGCGCTGGGCGTTGTCGAGGTTGGTGTGCGTACGCAACACCTCGTCGATCTGCTCGCCGCAGGTCATGACCGGATTCAGTGCCGTCATCGGCTCCTGGAAGATCATGGACATGCGCGTGCACCTGAGCTCGCGCAGCCGCGTCTCGTCGGCGGCCAGGATGTTCTCGCCCTCGAGCAGGATCTCGCCCGAGGTCGGCTTCAGCGCCTTGGCAAGCAGGCCCATCACCGTGAAGGCGATGACCGACTTGCCCGAGCCCGATTCACCGACGAGGCAGACGATCTCCCCCGGATTGACGGTGAAGTTCACCTTCTCGACGGCATGGACGCGGTCGCCGCCGGCCGGCAGGGCGACACTCAGGTTGCGAACTTCGAGGACCGGCTTCTTTGCTGCTGTCGACATCAGACTTTCTTGCTCATCTTCGGATCGAGCGTGTCGCGCAGACCGTCGCCCATGATGTTGATGGCCAGCACCGTCAAGGCAAGGAAGATGCCGGGATAGAGGATGTTGTGCGGGAACACGCGGAACAGCGTACGGCCCTCGGCCATGATGTTGCCCCAGCTGGGGATCTCCGGCGGGATGCCGATGCCCAGGAAGGAGAGCGCCGCTTCGGTGAGGATCGCGGCGGCGGCCAAGAAGGTGCCCTGCACGATCAACGGCGCGATGGTGTTGGGCAGGATGTGGCGGAACATCAACGTCCAGGTCGGCGTGCCGACCGAGATGGCGCCCTCGACGTAGGGCTCTTCGCGGACCGTCAGCACGATCGACCGCACGAGGCGCACGACGCGTGGTACGTCTGGTACGACGATGGCGAAAACCACGGTTATCAGGCCGGCGCGCCAGATCGAGACCAGGGCGATCGCGAGCAATATGCCCGGGATCGCCATTAGCCCATCCATGATGCGCATGATGATGCCGTCGGCCCACCTCACATAGCCGGAGACAAGGCCGATCACGACGCCGATGGCGACGGCCGCCAGAGCCACGGAGATGCCGACCGCCAGCGAGACGCGGGTGCCGTAGAGCACGCGGCTATAGACGTCGCGGCCCAGGCTGTCGGTGCCCATGATCGCCACGCGCTTGACGGTCGTGCCGTCGTCGAGGCGCATGGTGATCTCGGTGCCAGGCTTCTTGTTGCGCGCCGCCGGGTCGATACGCGTCGGATCGACGGTGCCGAGGAACGGCGCCAGCAGGGCGATCAGCACCATGCCGAGCAGGATGATGCCGCCGAAGATCACGTTCGGGTTGCGAATAGCAACGAGCCAGAGGCTCTTGCGCTTGGTCGACGCTGCCGCAATGGAGGCAGAATCGACAACTTCTTCGGTGATCGCGCTCAATACCGGATCCTCGGGTCGAACAGGGTGTAGCTGATGTCGATCAAGAGGTTGATCACGACGTAGACTACGGAGAAGAGAAGAATGACGGTCTGGATGGTCGGGAAGTCGCGGCTCAGCACCGCTTCGACGGTGAGCCGTCCCAGGCCGGGAAGACCAAAGACGCTTTCCGTGACCACTGCGCCGCCCATCAGGATGGCGATGCCGAGACCGATGACGGTCAGGATTGGCACCGCCGCATTGCGCAGCGCATGGCGCATCAGCACGACGCGGTTGCTCAAGCCCTTGGCGCGCGCCGTGCGGATATAATCCTCGTTCAGCACTTCAAGTACGGAAGCGCGCGTGATGCGCGAGATCAGCGCCACGAAGCCGACCGACAGGGTGAGCGATGGCAGGACCATGCGCTCTGCGAACTGCCAGAAATTGACGCCGATGCGGACATAGCCCTGCACCGGCAACCAGCCGAGCTCGATGGCGAAGATATAGATCAGGCAGTAGCCGATGACGAAACCCGGCACGGAGAAGCCCAGGACCGAGAAGCCCATGACGACGCGGTCGAACAGCGAGCCTTGACGATAGGCCGCCATCACGCCGATCGGCACCGAGATGCAGACCGCGAAGACCAGCGTGCACAATGCCAGGGCGAGCGTCGGCTCGACGCGCTGGGCGATCAGCTCGGCCACGGTCTTCTTGAAGAAGTAGCTTTCGCCGAACTTGCCCTGGAGGATGTCGCCGATCCAGATGGCGAACTGCGTCCATATCGGTTCGTTGAGGCCGAGCTTCTCGCGGATATCGGCGATCTGGTCGGAGGTGGCATTGTCGCCGGCGATCACCGCTGCCGGATCACCGGGCGTCAAACGCAGCATAAGGAAGACAAAGATCGCCACCACCGCCAAAACGGGGATGATGGAGATCAAACGACGGGCAATGAAATCGAGCATTTTCCCTCTATGGCTCACCCCGAGCGAAGCAAAAGGAGTCCTTTCGCTTCGCCCACGATGACGGCAGCTACGTTGCCGTCACTTCTTCTCTACGTTCCACATCACCGGCACCGGCGCCTTCAGCCAGCCGGTGACGTTGGCACGCGCCGCACCCGGGCCGTACCACTGGCCGATCCAGCCGTACTGCGCGGTCTCCAATGCACGGTCCTGCACGGCCTTGGCCAGTGCCTTGTTCTTCACAGGATCGGTTTCCTTTGAATAGTCATCGCGCAACTTCTCGATAACCGGATCGGTTGGCCAGCCGAACCACGATTTGTCGCCCTGCGCCACCATGTACGAGGTCGAGATCGGATTCAGGATGTCCGCAGCGACCGAGAAGGTATGGAACACGTTCCAGCCACCTTGCGCAGGGGGCTCTTTCTTGGTGCGTCGCGTGACCAGCGTTTGCCAGTCCATGGATTGCATGTCCACCTTGAAACCGGCCTGTTCGAGCAGCGCCTTGGTCACGGGCGCCGTGTTGGTCAGCACCGGCAAGGTCGTCGACTGCATCAGCACGATGGGCGTGCCGTCGTAGCCGGCTTCCTTGAGAAGCGCCTTTGCTTTCTCGAAGTCGGGTTTCACGAGAAGACCATTGGGCGCATCGAATGCATTGGGCGTGCCACAGACGAAGGCCGCGGAGCAGACTTTGTAATATTCCGGCTCGCCCACCGTCGCCTTGAGATAATCCTCCTGCCGCATCGCCAGAAGTGCCGCTTGGCGGATTTTGGGGTTGTCGAACGGCTTAACCAGGTGATTGAAGCGGATGATGAACTGGTGGCCGAGCGGGTTCCAGTCGACCAGCTTCACGCCCTTGTCCTTCTTCAGCACCGGGATGAGGTCATGCGGCGGTTGTTCGATCAGGTCGATCTCGCCGGCAATGAGGGCGTTCACCTGCTGCTGGGTGTCCGGCATCTCGATGATCTCGACACGGTCGACTTTGACGACCTTGCCGCCGGCCAGACCCGAGGCCGACTCGGCGCGCGGCTTGTACTTCGGGTTCTTGATGTAGACGTGCTTTTCGCCGGGCTTGGACTCGGCATTGACATAGATGAAGGGGCCGGAGCCGATCTGGCTGTCGATCTGCTTGAACGGATCGGTCTCAGCGACCTTCTTCGGCATCATGAAGGGCACTTGCGAGGACGGCTTGCCGAGCGAGTCGAGCACCAGGCCGTACGGTTCCTTCAGCACCATCTGGAAGGTCTTGTCGTTGACCGGCTTCAGCTCCTTCACGAAGTCCATGAGCTTCTGACCCATGGCGTCGCGGGCGCCCCAGCGCTTGATCGAGGCGATGCAATCCTCGGAAGTGACGGGCTTGCCGTCATGCCATTCGAGACCGTCGCGCAAGGTGAAGGTCCACACCGTCTTGTCCGGCGAGACTTCATACTTGTCGACCATCTGCGGCTTGACCGCATTGTTCTCATCCGACGCAAACAGCGTGTCGTAGATGAAGTACCCGTGGTTGCGCGTGACGTAGGCCGTGGTCCAGATCGGATCGAGAATCGTCAGATTGCCGTTCTGGACGAATTTCAGGACCTTGCCCTGCGCCAGTGCCGGACTTGTACTCAAGACGAAGGCACCGGCAACGATGGTGCCTGCAGCCAATGCCGCAAGTGTACGCCTAAACGCTTGTTTCATAGCGTCCCTCCGGGTGTCTCTCCCCATCGAGAAAGGCAGGTCTCCGCCCCACCTTCGTCGATGGGCGCGCGGGGCGAGGAGCCCCGCGCGCAACCTCACTATTTCTTAGTGATGTTCCAGAACACCGGCACCGGGGCGATCATGTTGCCCTCAATGTTGTTGCGGCGCGCAATCGGCGAATACCACTGGCCGACGTTGATGTGCGTCGGGTTGTTGGCCCAGTACTTCTGCAGATCCTCGACGATCTGCTTCTGCTTGGCCGGGTCGGTCTCCTTGGCAAACTGGTCGCGGAATTTCTCGATCGTCGCATCGCACGGCCAGCCGAACATGGCCTTGTCGCACGAGGCGTTGAAGAAGCCGGCCATGACCGGGTTCAGGATGTCGGCGGCGACCCACGAGGTGAGGAAGGCATGCCAGCCGCCCTGGCTCGGCGGATCCTTCTTCACGCGGCGGCCGACCAGCGTCTGCCAGTCCATTGACTGCATGTCGACCTTGAAGCCGGCTCGCTCCATCTGCTGCTTGGCGACCGGCGCCAAATTGGTCAGCACCTGCAGGTCGGTCGACTGCATCAGCACGATCGGCGTGCCGTCGTAGCCCGCCTCGGTGAGGAGCTGCTTGGCCTTGGCGGCATTGCCGTTCAGGACGTCGGCCATGCCGGCGTCGGTGGCGAGCGGCGTGCCGCACACGAACGGCGCCTTGCAGACCTTGAACCACTGCGGATCGCCGATGGTGGCCTTGAGGAAGTCCTCCTGGGCAAAGGCCACGAACACGGCATGGCGGATCTTGGGGTTATCGAAGGGCTTGGCCGTGCTGTTGAAGCGGAACGTATACTGGTTGCCGGTCGGGTTGCCGTTGAACAGGTTGATGTTCTTGTCCTTGGCCAGGATCGGCAACAGATCGTGGCCGGGCGATTCGATCATGTCGATTTCGCCGTTCTGCAGGGCGCCGACCTGTGTCTGTACGTCGGGGATCCAGAGCCATTCGACGCGGTCGACTTTGACGACCTTGCCACCGGCCAGGCCCGACGGCGCCTCTGCGCGCGGCTTGTACTTGGTGTTCTTGACGTAGACGATCTTCTCGCCGGGCTTCCACTCGTCGGCCTTGAAGATGAACGGGCCCGAACCGATCACGTCCTCGACCTTGATCTGCTGCATCGGGTCGGTTTCAGCCGTCTTCTTCGGCATCATGAACGGCACGTTCGACGAGGGCTTGCCGAGCGACTGCAGCACCAGGCCGTACGGCTCCTTCATCTTCAGCTTGAAGGTCTTCGCGTCGACGACCTCGAAACCTTCGGCCGATGCCATCATCTTCTGGCCCATTGAATCGCGGGCTGCCCAACGCTTGATCGAGGCGACGCAGTCCTCGGCCGTGACGGGCTTGCCGTCGTGCCATTCGAGGCCATCGCGCAGCGTGAAGGTCCAGACGAGCTTGTCGGACGAGACCTCCCACTTGTCGACCATCTGCGGCTTCACGTCGAACTTCTCGTCCATCGCGAAGAGCGTGTCCCACACCATGTAGCCGTGGTTGCGCTGGATGTAGGCCGTGGTCCAGATCGGATCGAGAATCTTCACGTCCGAATGCATCACGGCCTTGATGGTCTGCGCCTGAACGGGCGCAGCCGTCAGCAATGCAGACGCACCAGCCGCGGCGACGAGCGCCAGAGCTGACTTCTTGAAAGAAAACATATTGTCCAAACTCCCTGTCTCGGGTGCGACGCTTGCAAATTCTAGGCCTGCAAGATTCGCGCCTCCCCGTGCAGACAGTAGCAGCCGGGAACCCCCCTCTGACAAGCCGATTCACGAATCGAAATCGGCGTCAGCAATGTCAGCGTGGGCGGTTGAGCGCCTTTTCGAGCAATTCGAGCACACCTTCGGACGCGGCGGAGGCGACAATGTCGCCGAATCCGGCCCAGGTGCCGCGCGCGGCGGCAAGCGGTACCGGATTCGCCTGCTCGATGTCGCCGACGACCTTGCCGGCGGGATCCTTCAGCACCCATTTGACGACGAGTTTGCCCGTGCGTTCGTCGATGGGCGTCAGGTTGACCGTGCCGGCGACCGTGAAGACGTCCTCGGCGGCGGCGTCGACAATGACGATTTTGTTCGAGCCCAGCGCCCGGCGCATACCGGAGTAAAGCTGGCGATTGCCGTCCGATGGGGCCCCGGTCACGGCAGCCACGAGAACCTTGACCTGCTGCTCCACGGGTTTCGTAGGAACGGGCGCCGTTGTGGGCTTCGTCCCGGTCGCAGCTGCGGCTTCCGCGGCGGCTGCGGTGCCATCGGCCACGGGGTCGGAAGGAAATTCGTAGGGAATGGTGATGCCGGCCGCTACCTGCCCCGGCGCGCGGGGAATGAAGTTCGGCGGCTTGCCGATCAACGTCGCAACCCTCGGAGCGGCCTGTTGAGCCATGCGCGAAATCAGTCGCTCGTTCTGTGCCGCATAGTCCTCCGGGCGTGCCCGCGTCTTGACCGTGGCCGGCTCGTCGGTGCGCGGCCTGCCGACAACTCGGTAATCGACCTGAACTTCGATCGACATGTCGGCGTCTCGCGTGCTCATCACGCCGTCGACTAGGATCGGCGCGTCGGCAGGCGCCACCGAGGCGACGATGCCGTAGGACTGCAGCTCCATCGCCAGGGTCGCGGCGACGCGCTGACCCATTTCCGGCGGCATGTTGCGCGGAGGCGCGATGGCCACCTCGGCCTTGTCGACCCGGGGGCGAGCGTAGGAGTCCCGCGTGGGGTCGTGTTCGAAAGGTCCGGGAACTCTCGCGCAGGCTGCCAGTGCCAGCAGGCAGAGCAGCGTCACAACATGGCGCATGTCGCGACCACCCCGAGCAGGCACACAAACACCAGGATGATCAAGTAGGGCACATCAGCTCCTGAGCGCGATCGCCGAGAGCCCGCGCCCGTAGTCGCGCACGCCCTGGAGGGTGTTGCGACGATAGCTGAAGAAATCATCGGTTGAAGAGAGCGTATCGTGACCCGTTGCCGTCACCGATACGCCGGTGCGCGCAATGCGCTGCACGAGATAGCCCGGCAGGTCGAACATGAAGTGGCCGGCGCGCTTGGCTTCACGGAAGAAGGCGGCATTGTCCTTCTCCTGTTCCAAGAACGGACTGGGAAATTCGGGACCCACCTCGTAGGAGGCCGGCCCGATGCAGGGACCGACGGCGACCTGGATGCGGTCGCGCCTGGCGCCGAGCTTCTCCATGGCGGCGATGGTCGCGTCGGCGACGCCGCCCAGCGCGCCTTTCCAGCCGGCATGGCAGGCGCCGATCACGCCGGCAGCGTTGTCGGCCATCAGCACCGGCGCACAGTCCGCCGCCAGGACGCCCAGCACCACGCCGGGGCGATCTGTGACCAGCCCATCGGCCTTGGGAGCACCGGGCGAACTCCAGCGATCGTCGGCGACGGTCAGAACGTCGGTCGAATGGATTTGATGCACGGTCTGAAGGTCGGGTTCGTCGAGGCCGAAATGCTCGGCCACGCGGCGGCGGTTCTCCCGTACGTTTTCCGGGGGGTCGGCGGAGCCGTAGCCGCAGTTCAGCGACGAATAGAGCCCGGAGCTGACGCCACCCTGGCGCGTGAAGAAGCGGTGCTGCACCCCGTCGAGGTCGGCGAGCGTCTTGGCGAGGATCATGTCGCGTCCGAGGGGATGTCCGACGAAGGGGGGATGTCCGAAAAGCCGACTGGCGGAGCGCTCTTGCTGTCGCCCAGCGCCAGTACGCGAAAGAGGGTGCCCATTTGCTCGGGCGCAATCAAGCGGGCCGATGCCGCATCGATGGCGCGTACTTGCTCTGGCGTTGCCTTGCGCTTTAGCGCCTCACTGCGTTCGGCGATACCCAGCTCGCGCAGGAAGGCCCCTTGGCCGACAGGCCCGAAGGAGGCAACGCCCGAGGCCTTTGCCAGGGCTGCGAAGTCGACATGGGCGCTGAGGTCCGTCTCTCCGGGTCGGTCGAGGATGTCGGCGCCCCGGTGGCTGCGGACGGCCTGAAGGGAGGCCGCCCGGCCGGCCATCTCGCCGCTGTAATCGATGATCAGTGCCCAGCCACCGTGGCGGGCGATGCGGTCGCCGATCGCTGCGGCCAGAGCCTGTCCGGCCTCGCAGATCTCGGCTTCGGCATCGACCGCGGCCTCGGGCAGCAGCCTGGCGAAGGGGCTGAGGCCCGGCGCCAGCGCGAGCCTGAGCGCGCCGTTCTCGTCGATACCGACCATGCGCTCGACCCATCCGCGCGGCGTGCGATGGAACTGACGTACCGGCAGGGCATCGAAGAACTCGTTGGCCACCAGCAGAAGTGGTCCCTCCGGCACCGTGTCGAAGCGCTCATGCCAGGTCGGCGCGATGCCGGGTGCAAAGCCCCGAAGGGCATTGCGCTGGGCGGCGCGCATCGGCTCGTTGGTCTCGACGAGATGCAGCTCGAGCGCAGCATGGAAGCCCGGTACGCCGCGCGTGGCGCGCAGCGCATCGGCCATCAGGGTGCCGCGGCCGGGGCCGAGTTCGACCAGCCGCACCGGCGCCGGCCGGCCCATTGCCAGCCAGCGCTCGGCCAGCCAGGCACCCAGCAGCTCGCCGAACATCTGCGAGATTTCGGGGGCGGTCGTGAAGTCGCCCGCGGCGCCTACGGGCGTGGCGTGGCGGTAGTAGCCGAGGCGGGGGTGACCCAGCGCCTCGGCCATGAAGTCGGCCAGCGAGATCGGCCCGGTGAGCGCGATGCGCCGCGCGATCAGGCCGCCCAGCTCGCTGTCGGTCACAGGTGGGGTCCCTATGGCAGAAGCGGCTTGCGGTAGGCGCGCAGGATCAGCCAGGCGCCAAACAGCAGCACCGGCACCGACAGCAGCATGCCCATCGTGAGGGGCCCCCAGAGGAAGCCCAGATGCGCGTCGGGCTCGCGGAAGATCTCGCCCACGATACGCGCCACGCCATAGCCGGTGCAGAACACCCCGGTCAGCAGGCCGGGGCGGCGGCGGCCGTCGGTGAGTTTCCAGACCGCGACGACTACCAGCGTCAGCAACACACCCTCGAAGAAGGCTTGGTAGAGCTGGCTGGGATGGCGCGGCAGCGGCCCGCCGCGCGGGAACACCATCGCCCAGGGCACGTCGCTGACGCGGCCCCACAGTTCGCCGTTGATGAAGTTGGCGAGGCGGCCGAAGAACAGGCCGATCGGCGCCACGATGGCCACCAGATCCGACAGCATGAAGGGATCTACCTTGTTGCGGATCGCGAACAGCAGGATGGCCGCGATCACGCCCAGCAGTCCGCCATGGAAGGACATGCCGCCTTCCCACAGGGTGAGCGCCGCCAGCGGATGCTCGATGTAGAAGCCCGGCTTGTAGAACAGGACGTAGCCCAGCCGCCCGCCGAGGATGACGCCGAGCGCCGCCCACAGCAGGAAATCGTCGATCTTCAACGCCGTCAGCAGCTTCGGCGGCTGCTCGCAGACACGACGCATCACCTGCCAGCCGATCACCAGTCCGGCGATGTAGGCCAGTGCATACCAACGGATGGCGAGGGGTCCGAGCTGGACCAGAACCGGATCGATCTCGGGATAGGGAATAACGAGAGGGGTCATGAGGGTGCCCCTTATAGCGGGCGAACCTCGGGGCGGGCGAGCCTGTCCCCTGAAATGGTCACGGCGCCGGTTCTGGCGAACCGGCGCCGCTGGGACTTTCCGAACGAAGAGACTTCTTGGTCTTTTTTACGAGAGGGGGCGTCGGAGGTCCTTCTTGTTTAGGCTTCGCCGACCGTTTCCAGAATGGAGGCGGTCAACGCGTCGGCGGGCGACTTGCCGGCCCAGACGACGTACTGAAAAGCAGGATAGAAACGCTCGCTTTCGGTGATAGCCACCTCGACGAGGTCGTTGAGCTGTTCGGCCATCAATCCGCTCGTCCCGCGCAGCGGGATGGCGTGACGGAACATCGGCAGGCCTTCTTCGCTCCAGAGGTCGAAGTGACCGAGCCACATTTTCTCGTTGATCAGCGCCAGCAGGACGTGGATGTCGTTGTGACGCTCCTGGGGGATGCGGACATCGTAGGCGCAGGTGAAGTGGAGCGCTTCGACATCGTCCCGCCAGCTGAAGAACATGCGGTAGTCGCACCAGCGGCCGGCGACCTCGACGGCAATTTCGCGGTCCGAGGTCCGGTCGAAGGGCCAATCGTTGGCGGCGACGACTTGCTCGATCATTTCCAGCGGGTTCAGGTCGGCCTTCCGTCTGGTTCGTTCTTGTCGCGTTAACGCCATCGACCGCTCCCCAACCATTCCGCCACGCGACTCCGGAAGAGCCATTCTTGAGGCGGGTGGCCGACATATCGTGGTGGGCACCCAACAACCCACTAGCAGCAGTAAGCGTGCCACTGGGTAGCGAGGGACGCAATAAGAAATCCCGAGCGAAATGGGGAAAAGAGTCAGGGATTCCATGATTTTAATCCCCAGCGCTAAGATTCGAGTCCCGGAATTCCGCACGCCGAATCGAGCTCTGGTGCTCCTTTCTTGCGCAGTTCTGACTCTGTAGCGGCGCATTTGGTTTGGCGGCGTGCAGCAAATGCTATGGCGGCAGCACTCGCATAGCGGCCAGACGTGATATCGCGTTGCGGCATCGCCCATAGGGATGATGGCGACCGACCGGCCGCCCTGCGATTGCGTCCTCTCAAAAGACCCTCCCGCGGAGAACTCTCGAAGCCCCTTCGAGAGGTCATCAGCGACCCCTCCGAACTGGCCCGCTGATCAGCAGCTCCCGAGCCTGCCCGGCCGCCTGGACCCCGGCGCCTGCCAGCGAGTAGGTGGTCCTCACCGGCTCGATCCGACACCCTCGGAACAGCCGCCGAACTTCCGGCACATCGTTGAGGCTCACCAGGAAGCGCCCCTTGATCCGTCGTAGCCGGTCGGCCAGGAGCTCGAACTGCTCCCGAGGGAAGCGGCCCTTGCCGTAGTCGTCCTCCGATCCCCAATAGGGCGGGTCGAGGAAGAACAGGACGCCCTTGCGATCGTACCGATCGACGAACGCCTCCCAAGGTAGGCACTCGATCGTTACTCCAGCCAGCCGCTCATGTGCCCGCTCCAGGAGCGGCACCAGCTTCGTCAGGTCGAACCGGGCAGGGCCGTAGCTCACGCCAAAGTTGCGGGTGGCGACCTTGCCGCCAAACGCCAACCTCTGCAGGTAGAGGAAGCGGGCCGCCCGCTCCAGATCGGTGAGCGTGTCGGGGTCTACCGTGACCAAGCGCTGGAACTCCGCACGGCTGGTGAGCTGCCAGCGCAGCATGTCGAGGAAGGCCACATAGTGCCGCTGCAGGACGCGCATGGTGATGGCCACATCGCGCGACAGATCGTTGATCACTTCGGCCGGGGCCCGGAATGGTCGCCGCAGAAACACGCCGCCCATTCCCACGAAGGGTTCGGCATACATGTCGTGTGGCGTCCGTCGAATGCGCTTGATGATTGTGTCCGCCAGATTGCGCTTGCCGCCGACATAGCCGGCGATGGGACGTGCAGGCTCTGCCTGCACGAGAGAACGAGTCGACTCCATCGATTGGTTTTGCTCTTCTTGCCGCCCGGTGATCGCCGGTGGCGGGATGGCCATGGCTAGGCCAGTTGTGGGCGTGCGCGGTATCAACGCGCGGTTCGCACCGTTGACGCGGTGCAGCCCCCGCCGATGGCGAGAGATTGGAAGTGAAACAGCGACATGTGCGGCAAGTTCACAGCGCAAGCCACCTGGCGCGAGGTCGTTGATTTCTCGCAGGCCCTGACTGGTGATGGTGGTGAGGCCGGCGGCGATGCTGCCGGCGCTGACGACGTCTACACCTACAAGGTCAACGGCATGCTGCCGGTCATCATCTGGGATGCCGAAGCCGGCAAGCGGCGCGTTGTGCCGATGCGCTGGGGGTTTCCCGATCCTAAGGACTGGCGCCGGCCGCGGCCGATCCATGCACGCTCCGAAACCATCGACCGGATACAGCCGTTCCGCAAACCCTTCCACGACAGGCAGACCGGCATCGTGGTCTTTCAGACGTTCAACGAGGCACAGGAAGTCCTCAACTCGAAGAACAAGCCCGTTACGAAACAGTGGACGGTCGACCCCAAGGATGGCCAGCCGCGTGGCTTTGCGTTCTTGTGGCAACGTTTCGAGATTGCCGATCTGCCAGTGCCGATGCTGGCCTGCGTTATGGTGACGGTGCCTGCCAACGAGCTGATCGGAACCACGATCAAGGCGGCCGAGGATGACCCGCGCATGCCGGCGATCCTGGGCGACAGCTATGATGAGTGGGCCACTTGGCTGGGCGAAAGCGATGCCGATCCTGCGACCGCCAAGGCATTGCTGAAAACCGTCGAGGGCGTGACGTGGGAAGCCTTCCCCGAGCCGCCCAAGCCTCGCAAGCGCTGAGCGGCTAGCTACTCTTCGCTGTGCGCATAGGCATCGTCCGGCGGATACCAGTCCGGCGGCCGAAAGGCCTCCTTGGCCCACGGCCTGTATCCGTTGAACCAGTGATAGTGTTCGCGCTCTGCCCAGCTCACCATGACGCGGGAGCCGTCGAAATACTCCATGTTGGGCGGCAAATACGGCCGCATCGCCTGCTGCGAGAGCGTGCGGCACTTGTGCAGCGACTGCCCCTCTCGATAGGCATGCCGGAAAGCCTGCACCACGCGACGTAGCGCACCTGTCCGAATGCCCCACGCGATGATCTCGCGCTCGAAGGCTTCGGCTTCCTCCTTCGTCGGTCCAAACTTCGGGATGCGGCGCGCGCTGAAGCGCTCCCGCCAAAGCCAGTCTTTCAATGCGTCGGCTTGATGAGCAGCCGCCATGTGAGCGACGTACCGCCACTGCCCATCGCGCAGGACCTGGCCTACCCAAAACTCCTGCCCGTTCGTGATGCGCCGGCACTGTTCGTTGAGCTGTCGCCAGTCGGCCGAGCAGAATGGCTCGGTGCGATGCAGATCCACCACGTAGGGCAGGCGGCGACGTTTCTTCGCCGACGTGTCCACGATTTTGCGCTTCGCCAACTTGAGCAGCTCCAAGCTTCCCACGCTGGCCTGTCTCGACGGGAGTCATAGCGCTTCCATGCGCCAATACCAGTCGCTGCATCTGCCACCGGAAACGGAGTGCCTCACCAGAGCTTGTGTGACTGCAGCGACAGCACAGGTCATCCCCACTATCCTTGCATTCGCCAAGTCCCAAAGGCCGCGCGCCTCTGCGACCATGACAGCCATCAGAAGAGGGGCTCATGGATCGCATCGAAGCAAATCTCCGCGCGCTGTCCGGCAGTTGCGCAGGCGCCAATTTGGCCATCGCTACCGTCATCGATTATCTCGCGCATCGAGGGCTGATAGATCGCGCTGAGTTGACGGTGCACCTTCGCGGCATGGCGGAAGCGGTGGCGGCTGGCGTTCCCGAAACGCAGAAGACGCTTCATTGGATCGCCGATCAGGCGGACGAGTTGGGGAAGCCAACCGACCCGAAGCAACCGTATCTGCGACTGATTTCGAAAGACTATCCTCCACCGAAGTGAGAATTACGGTCGGCTGACTGAACAGATCGTCGAGTGGGTTTCGAACCGGCTTCGGCGCATCGGCAATCGGCGCCTGTTCCCTCGACTGGAGGCGGAATGCCGCCTGTTCTTCGGCAAGCCGCAGTGCCGCCTTGGCAACCAACTTCGCGGCGATCTGCCAACGATACCGATAGACCAGCGCGTTGAGGCGCGAGCGCTGTCGCGGCGTCAGCGCACCGCCGATGCGTCCGGCGATCGTCTTCATGTTCTTGGCGAACCGCTTGTCGAACGACGCCGGCAGGAACGAGCATCGAGCAAGCGCCTCGATCAACAGCCGGTCGGTTTCGTCGAGCGCGATCGCTCCGACACCGTCAAACCTTGATGGCATCGAGCACCTCCGCGAAGGCGGTCATTGCGCTGTTGAACGCCTCTTCGATCTCGACGATCTGCGCTTCGGTGCGGCAGCCGAGCACCGCGAGGTGAGCCCGCTTGTAGGCCCGACTTGCCAGCATGTCGGCCGACCAGATGACACGGTCACGCCGCCCGACCATGCGCATGTGGGCGCGCTGCTTCTCGCGATCGAGCTCAGGCTCGGTAAGCCGGGTGTCGGGATCGACGAAACTCATGGCCGGATCGTCCCGACGCGCGTGCCGGTACTGCCAACCCACGTGATGTTGGCATTGCCGACAACGGCCGGACCTCCGGGGCCGCCTGCACCGCCGTTTGCACCACCATAGTTCAACGCACCGCCGCTGCCGCTGCTGCCAGGGCCACCCACGCCACCCGTGCCGGCATAAGCCCCCAGCGTGCCGCCGGTGCCGCCGGTGCCGCCCGTCGCGACACTGTCCATCATTCCTACTGCACCTGCGCTGCCGTTACCCGCACCGCCCGCGCCGCCGTCCAAGGGATGAGCGACCATGATGGGCACGTCGCCACTCACCTCGGAAGTCTCATGGTAGGAGCCACCGCCGCCTCCACCGCCGCCGCCGCCGCCACGGCCGCCGCGGATCGTGCCCGCGCTGTTGTCGACCTTGAGCGGCCCGGAGCTCGCGTCGAGGCCGACGCCACCCGCGCCGCCGGGACCACCGGCGAAGGCCATCAACCCGCCCGGCGCGGCACTGCCTCCGGGACCACCTTCACCGGGCGCGCCATCGGCGCCCGAGATGGTGCCCTTGTTGATCAATGTCGGCTGAAACCCTGCCGGCCAGGTGCCGCGCGCGACCCAGACAACATGCACGCCCGGATCAATCGTGATGGTGACGGCTTGCGCCGGGTTGCCCGTCCAGCCGCTGGCATTCGCCTTTGATCGCAGATTGAGAATGCTGGTGTTCGTGGTGACGTGAATGTCGAGCGGTTCGACCGGCGCGCCGATCGGGGGCGGGTTCTCGACCTCCTCGGGGATCGGATCGTACATGCGCGGATCGTCGGGGATCGCCAGTATCTGAGCGCTGAGGTCGTTGCGCGGCGTCACGCCAATCACCTTCAGGCGCTTGGCATAGGCTGTGCCCAGACCGAACTGGACAATCGTTCGCTCCTTGCGGGCGCCCGTATAGATCGACGGCAGGGTGCCGGGGCCGACAACAATGCGATCGCCGTCGTCATTGGCCTTGGTCGCCGTAAACGGGCCAGTGAGCTCGCCCCTGAAGTTGCGGACTGCCAGATAGTGACTGCCGCCGGGCATGAAGGTCATTGGCTCCGACAAGGTCATGGTACGCGACGCGGCGTCCCATGCGAGCACCTCGGCGGACTGTCCCCACTTCGGCATGTCGTGGCTGACCGCGATGCCGTCGCCATACAGCACCATCAAGCCTTCTGCCTCGGTGCTGAAGCCAATGATGCGGCGGCGATAGCGATTGGCGCGTAAGAGGTTCCACACAACCTCGCGGGCCTGGCTGCGCACGGTGACGCCGTGCAGCGCCACCGTCGAGAGGTTCATCTGCGGACTGTCATCGAACGCCTCGGTGATCGTGTCCGGTCGCCAGGAACGCGTATCCATGAACGTGCCGACGATCCCGTCCGACGTCGTATCGTCGATCAGCTTCTGCTCGATCTCGAAGGTCTCTGGCCTGATGTTCCTGGGAGTGAACATCATCACGGCGCCCACCGGTGGGAGATCACGCACCAGGCGCAGCTTCTGGCCCTGCACGATGCGTTCGGCGAGGCAGGCGCGGGCCACTCGGCCAAGCGCTTCCCATTCCGTGACGCTCTGATCCCAGACGAAGTTAAACTCCCATCCCTTTGCAGTGAAGTCGGCCTGGTTGGCATAGATGCCCGCCAGATCAATCTTGCTGTCGGGCTTGCGGCCGCCATAGTTCGCGTTGCGCACGATATCGACGAACGCGTCGCAGAGGCTGCGGGTCTCAACCTCCTCCGTGCCCATCTGGCCCGTCTCGAAATCGTAGGTCGGCAGCAGGCGCTGGGCGATGACGTTGACCTGTCGCGACGTGGTGCCGTTGAGGTCGCCGTTGACCTCCATCTTGATCACCATGCCGGTGACACCTTCCACCTTGCGATCCGTGGTCAACCGGCCGCGCAGGCCCGCCCAGCTCACATGATGGCCGGCGTTGGCGGCGGTGTCCTTCAGATCGGTGCGGCGCTGGCGGACCTGCCAGCGTCCGGCCGACGGTGTCCAGAAGCCCGTGGTGACGCGCTGAGCTGCACTGTCGGCGGCGCTGATGATGATGGGATCGAGATCGATCCAGGCGCCGACCGGCTCTCCCGTCACGTCGAGCGCCTGCACCTGGACCTCGACGGTAACGGTGCGGGTATCGAAGCCACCGGAGTTGTTGAAGCGGTAGAGCCCGCGCGGACAGATATTGTCGACCTCAAACCAGTCAATGGTGGTGCCGGGCGGGTTCGCGGCAAACGGTCCCTTCCAGGCGGAACCCTCGGCCGAATCTGGCAACTCGATGTCCGCAATGTCGCGGCACGGCAGAAGGCGCACATCGCAGATTGCGGGATTGGGCACGGCGCCGGGCTCGACCTTCTCGTAGACGATCGAAGAATAGGAGCTGATCGGCGTCTCGCCGATCCGCACTGCCTCGATGTTGCAACGGTCCTGGGTGACGATCAGGAACGCGCTGATGTACTGCTTGTTGCCCTCGTATCGGACGATCGGCGGCATGGCATAGTCGGGCACGACCATGTGACGGCCGTGCAGCACTGGGATCGGCTGCCCGAGCCGCGCGGTGTTCTGGCTGAAGCCACTCGACGAATAGGTGGGCGAGGTTTGCGCCGCCACGCCGGATGCGCCGGCATAGCCCGACGAATAGTTCTGCGCAGAGGGCGGCGGCTGGGCGAACAGCGACATGATGCCTCCCGCCGCCGCCGTCAACGCGATGCCAATGCCGGCCGTCAGCAGACTGCCGCCGATCGTGCCGGCGGCAAAGGTCGCCGCCGACACACCTAACGCCGAGCCGAGCACCGGTGCTAAAAGCCCTGCCAGATAGGGAGCGGCGACTGCGACGGCGACAGCCACCACGATGCTGATGATAGCTGACCCGCCGTTACCGCCGGCCGGAGGCGCGAAGAAGAGAACGACGTCAGCTTCGGCAACCACGGTGCGGCTCCAGTCCTTCCGCATCAGTGGCTTGCCGTTGAAGAAGCACACCGTGGCGCGATCGAACTCACGCACGCGCCGGCCGCCGATGCGGCGCACCGACGTATGGCGGCGCAGCGCCGGCAGCTTGCCTACGACCCTCCGCACGCTCATTGGGCGGCGCACGGCATGCACTTGCCGATCGGTCGGATTGAAGGGATTGGGAGTATGGACGACGATGCCCATCAGGCAGCGCCCAGATAGCGATAGAAGCCGCGAAGCCGCCAGCCCGCGGCTCTGAGATGGAACAGCGAATGCAGAGCCGCACCGCCCTCCGGGCAATGCAGCACCGAGGGCTCGCGGGCATCGCCGACATAGACGCCGACATGGGTCGGCATCTTCCAGTACGACAGAAGCACGCCGTCGCCGCTGGCAGGGGTGTCGATCTCCTTCCAGCCAAACTCGGTGGCGAGCACCGGCAGGATACGCGCCGTCGTCCCGCGGCTCCTTGGCGAGGGCACGAAGGCGACGTCGCGGCCGAACTGCTCGCGCTGGACCCATCGGAAGTGGCTCCAGCAGTCGTATGCGCCCGGTCCCTGTGCGCCCTGTTCGTAGGCGACGGCGAGGAAGCGCTCCGACCAGTGACGCTGCAACTCGCCCACGCTCACGCTCCGATCAGCCACGGAAACTCCCGCGCGGTGTAGACGCGCGAGGGGAAGGCGCGGTCGAACTCGATGTCCACGCGCGCGGTGGCCCGTGATGTGACGGGGTTCATCTTCACATTGGAGAGATCGTAGGTCGGCGGCGGGATCATCTGCGGCTCGCTGGGATCGCTCGCGAGATAGGGCCGATAGGCGATCTGGACTTTGCGGGCGTCGCCCTGGGCGCGGTCGAGCTGCTCCATCAACAAGCCGCTGACATTGTCGATCTCGATCTGCAGCTCGGTCCGCGCCGTCGGCTCGATCGGCGCCAGCAGGAAGCGGAAGGCGAGCGACCGGAATGTCACGGTCTGGCCCGGCCGCACCGGCGCATCGATCTCCAATGTGCCCTCGAAGTCGGCTTCGTCCGTCGTCACCCAGGCGGAGTCCGGCAATCCGTCTTCCCCCAGGAATGCAGGATGACGAAGCTCAAGGGTGCTAATCAGCACTTCGTCGGTGGGGGCCATGGCATAGGCTTCCGCCATGGCTTCCTTCAGTGTCGGATCGGGCATCTCAGGCCTTCTTCTGCCGTGCGCGCGCCAGCCGGGCATTGCGCACAGCGCTCAGCTCCTGGAACACGGGCAAGACGCTGCTCGCGATCTCTAAACCGCCGTTGCGCACGGCATCGTCCAATGCAGCCGTGAGGATCACGATCGAACGACCGGATAGCGGGGTGCGGTAAACAGTCTCCGCGTCCGGTAGAGGAACCGTCGTAGCAGATTGACGCGAGTTCATGCGTCCTCCGCACCGACGAACAACGGCTCGCTGGAGCCCGCCAGCGCGAAGGTCTTGGCGTGCTCGTAGAGAGCGCTCCAAGTTACGGAAGGCAATTGAGTATTGGGTTCCGGTGTCAGCAGGATATCCACCTGCTTCAACGGAACCTTGCCGGCCACGCGGGCAGCTTCGTTCACATACCCGGCCATGTAATACCTGATGGTCATGGCGAGGACATCGTACTCGGCGCGGACGATCCGCCAGTAGGTGGCGGCGGCGCCGCTATCGGTGTCGATCGACTTCAAGAGAGCCACGGTTCTACTCCTGTTGAAATTGGGAACTAGGACGCCGCGCGCACGCGCACGCCGGCGATGCCGATCGTGTAAGTGGAGCCGGTGTTGTTGTTGATGCGGTAGACACCACCGGAGTATTCCAGGCCGATCTTGCCGCTGCCGGGCGTGCCGGCTGCGTAGATGGTCGCGGTCTGAGCAACCAGAATGACGATGCCTCCGCCACAGATGAAGAGTGCACACTGGCCGGTCGTATTCTCCGTCAACACGACCAGACCGGCGCCCGCAGCCAAACTGAAGGTTCCGCCAACTCCGATTGTCTGCGAGATGCCTGTCGTGTCGAATGGCCAGACCGCACCGCTCTTGGCGACGAACGCGCCCGCACCGAGCGAGCCGAAGGCGCTGGCATCGGCCAGGACCGCTTCGATTGTCGTTCCGCTTCGCCGCAAACCGGGGAAGCTCGACGTGGTGCCGCCAAACATGAGCTGTGCGGTCGCGGTGAGCTCCAGGCCAGACGAAACAGTGCGCCAGATCTCTGAGCTACCGACCGCGGCCACCAGGGCGCCTGTGCCCGCGCTGCTGTTGCCCCAGAAGGTAAGTGACGGACCGTTGTTGTTCGTGAAGCCTACGGTTCCTGCATCAGCCGCCGCTTCGCCAGCCATCTTGTAGTTCGAGGCATGGATGCTGGCGACAGGCGACGCGGGCGCGCCGAGAGAAATGAATGAACCATTGGGCACGAGATGGCCGGCCGATTGGAGGGTCCATCGAGCCAACCCGCCCGTCAGAAGCTGCATGGAGCCACTGACGCTGGTGCCGTAAAACTGGATGGCTGGGCCATTGACGTTGGTGAAGCCCACAGTTCCGGCATCGCTTACAAGTTCGTTGCCGATGGCGAAATTCGGAGCCTTCACGGTGCCGGACAAGGTGCCGCCTGCGAGGGGCAGGAACCCGCCGACCAATTCAGCAGCCACTCGCGATAGCGTCTTCACGCTCTGGCCAGTGGGCAGGACGATAGAGCTCGCGGGGCCAGTCGCCGGCCCTTGCACGATCGCGCGCATGATCGAAGCATCGGCAACCAGCATGTCGCGGGCGGCAATAAGGTCTGAGGCTAGGCTCATGGATTGCTCCAAAGTCCGTTTAGAAGTGGGTGAAACGTGTGGACGGCGCCGATAAATGTCGGCACGTCCTCGCCGATCGCGGTCGGATCGTCGTCGAGCGACGGCCACAGCGCGGTCGCGACGACGTGATGGACGCGGGGGATCGCGGCGAAGAGCGCGTCGCCCGACTCGGCAACCAGAATGGCATAGTCTTCTTCGCTGAGCCGCGGGATCTCGCGGACTTCCAGCGTGGCGCTGACCTGCCACAGATGGCCGGCTTGCTTTGGCTGGTTGATCTCGCCCTTGAAGCGCACCTCGCAAATGACGAGGCCGACATAAGTGAGCAGCCTCATGCCGAACCAAGCCGTACCTTCGTCGGCCTGATGCTCATGGAAGCCCTGCAGGAGCATCAACTCGTATTGTGTCAGCTCCCAAACAACGGCGAGCTCTGTTGGTTTCTGTCGGCCGTTCCGTCGAACACGCCCAGCGCCCTGTTCGAGTTCGGTTCGACGAACGTTCGGACGCGGCTTCAGCACATAGCCCTGCTTCAGCGGCAGGGGGATCGTGTCAGGATAGAAGGTGTCGACGGCCATGGCTCAGCCTCTGCCCCGCCGCGACAAGCCCCACCGCTGCTCGACAGCACCGGTGAACCTTCCGCGACCGGCGGACACCTGGTCGGCCATGTAGTCGGAGATCTTCTCCAGGATGACCTCAAACTCCATGCCGCCTTGGCCGTCGTCTCGCGTCTGGCCCTCCTGCGCCTCAAGCGGCGGCCCCATGTTCACGAGCTTCAACGTGACAGGCCGGGCGTCGCCGCCGCGGCCACGGCCGCGCGAGTTGCGATGCCGCGGGTCGTCCTCCGTCAGCACTTCCTCACCACGGCGGGCGATGATCGGGATTTCATCGGCGGCCAAGCCCACGATGCCGCCGCCATGGAACTTGGGCGCACCGGCAAAGGCCATGGCTGGCACGGTACGCGGCGGGCCGACCAGCGCGCCAACGATGCCGCCGGTGTGCGCCTGGCCAACGCCGCCGACGCCGCCGCCGCTACCGAACAAACCACCGATCCAGGAACCGATGCCGCCGAGCAAAGACCCGCCGCCGCCACCACCGCCGAAGACGCCACCGAGGGCGTTGGAGATCGGACCGGTAATCGTCTGACGAACGGCAATGCGCGCCACGTCGGCCAGGATCGAATTGGTGAGGTCGCTGAAGTTCAGCTTGCCGGTCATGACGAACTGGACGATCGCGTCCTCGCCCTGCCGCATGGCGTTCTGCGTCGCCTGCGCGGCCTGTGCTCCGGCGTTCTGTGCTTCTTCGGCGTAACGACGGAAGCCGGCAGCCATGCCATCTGTCGCAGATCGGCTGCTTTCCAGCCGCTGCTGGTCGTAGGCTTTCGACGCCTCGCTGACAGTCTTGGCCGACAGTTCGCCCGTCGCCTGCAGTTCCTGCAGGTTGGCCATCTGTTGCCGGTAGGCGAGCTCGGGATCGTACTGCTGATTAAGCTGGTTGGCCGCGCGCTTGCGGTCGAGCTCGAGCTGCTGGCGCGAAAGGCGATCGTAGGCGCCGATCTGCTTCTCGGCCGCCGCAACGATGGCGTCCGAACCTGACGCCTCTGCCTGCGCGCGCAGTTCGGTCGCCATGGCGGCGACGCGATTGACGCGCTCGGCCTCACGGGACGCCTCTGCCGACACCTTCTCGGCCGAGGCGACACGTTCAAGGCCGGCGACCTCTTCGGCATAAGCGCGGTTCTTCTCGGCCGCGGCCTGCACGGTCGCAGCGGCGTTCTTCTCAAGCGTCTCCTGCGCGATGGCGCCCGCGGTACCTGGCGCGATCGATCCCTGCGCTTCGGCCGCCTGCGCCGCGCCGATCGCGGCGGCACGAAGTCCGGCGGCGCGTGACGTGCCGTAGGCCTCGGCAACGGCAAGAGCCGCACGGGCTTCGTCGCCCAGCGCCGCGATCTGCTCCCGCGTCGCGGTCGACTGTTGCGCCAGCGTGTTGCTACGCGCCTGGTTCGCCTTAGCGATCGCCTGGTCGTGACTGTCGCCGGCCTTCCGCGCCGCATCGTACACCTGGTCGAACGCGCGCTCGGCCGCCTGCGCATGCTGCGGCAGGCTGGCGTACTTCTTCTCCAGGTCGATCGAGCGCTGAAGCTCTTCGGATGTGGTCTTGAGGCCGTAGAGCTTGCCGTCCGTTTCCGCGAGAGCCTGCTGCGCCGACTTCAGGGCCTCGGGCGACAGCAATCCTTCCTTGATCGCACGATCGAGCTGGTCGCGCTTGCCCTGAAGCTTCCTCGCCTCTTCGTTGATCGTGTTGTATTGAGCGACCAGTTCGTGAGCGGCTTTCTTCTGCCGCTCGATCGCCGCCTGCGCCTGCTGCTGCTGTGCGGCCTGCTGCTGCTCTCCGGACGCAGAGCCGCGCGCGTTGAGCTGGCTGTCGATGTACGCGAGGTTCGCCTTGAGATTGGCGACCCGCTGTTCGGTGGCGCGGATGTCGCGGTCGAAATGATGGAGATCGGCCGGCGCGGCCGTTGAGCGATCCTTCTGGAGGATCTGCAGTTCGGCGAGCGCATTGTCATAGGAGCGCTTTGCGTCAGCGCGATCCTGTGCAGTCGGTCCGCTCGCTGCCGGGTTTGGAGCACCCGCCGCGCCGCCTGGTACGCCTGGCGGTCCGCCGATCGCCATGGCCGCGCCGTTGACGATATGACCGCCCGCCCAGATCATGGCGGCCGTGACCGGGTTGTTGGCCACGGCATCCTTGAACTTCACCCAGGCGTTGGCGAGCTTGTTGAGGTTCTGCTCGGTCGGCGACAGGCCCTGTTCGTTGAGGCCCTTGAAGCGACGCTCGGCCGCCTCGATCATCGGCTTCATCCATCTCCTGACCAAGGAACTGTGGGACGGCCATCCCTGCTGCGCCTTCACGGTGAGCAGGGAATTCGCGACCCAGAATCCCAACACCTACCGCGCGCTGCTGAAGTCGATCATCGACGCGACGGCCTATGCGCACAAAGCGGAGAATCGGAAAGAGATCGCCAAGGCGATCGCGCCGGCGAACTACCTGAACCAGCCGGAGACGGTGCTGGAGCAGATCCTGACCGGGACCTACGCCGACGGGCTGGGGGGCGTGAAGAAGGATGCGAACCGTATCGACTTCGATCCCTTCCCCTGGAACCAGTTCGCGGTCTGGATCATGACCCAGATGAAGCGCTGGGGTCAGCTCAAGGCCGATGTCGACTATGCCAAGGTCGCGTCAGAGGTCTATCTGGCGACCGATACGGCGACGATGATGAAGGAGATGGGTCTCACCCCGCCCGATCCGTCGAACAAGACGATCGTGGTCATGGGCAAGCCGTTCGATGCCGCCAAGCCCGACGACTATATCGCGAGCTTTGCCATCCGCCGGAGCTAAGAGATGGCAACCCTGAAGAACTCGCTCGGCCTGCGGGCGAGCCTGCTGTCGCTGCTGATCTTCGCGGCGATCCTAGGACTCTGGCAGATTGCCACCATGCCGACCGTGGCCAGCGGCCCGGCGGTCGATCCCGAATATGCCAAGCTGGTCGGCAATGCCGCCGCGACCGGCAGCAAGTCCGCCATGCCGACGCCGGCCGACATCGCCGTCACGATCTGGGGGCATCTCACCGATCCTTTCTACGTGCGCGGCAGCAACGACAAGGGCATCGGCATCCAGCTCGCCTATTCGCTGGGCCGCGTGCTCCTGGGCTTCGGGCTGGCTGCGATCATCGCGGTGCCGCTCGGCTTCCTGATCGGCATGTCGCCGCTGGTCTATCGCGCGCTCGATCCCTTCATCCAGATCCTGAAGCCGGTATCGCCGCTCGCCTGGATGCCGCTGGCCCTCTACACCATCAAGGACTCGGCGATCTCCTCGATCTTCGTGATCTTCATCTGCTCGGTCTGGCCGATGCTGATCAACACTGCCTTCGGCGTGGCGAGCGTGCGCAAGGAATGGCTGAACGTGGCGCGAACGCTCGAGGTCGGGCCGTTCCGCACGGCCTTCAAGGTGATCCTGCCGGCGGCGGCGCCGACCATCATGACCGGCATGCGCATCTCCGTCGGCATCGCCTGGCTGGTCATCGTGGCGGCCGAAATGCTCGTGGGGGGTACCGGCATCGGCTACTTCGTCTGGAACGAGTGGAACAACCTCTCGATTGCCAACATCGTAACCGCGATCCTGCTGATCGGCCTGGTCGGTCTCGCCCTCGACCAGGGCCTGGCGCGCATCACCAAGCTCGTCACCTATCCGGAGTAGGCCGTCATGGACAATCGACCTCTCATCAGCGTCGAAGGCCTGGCGCGCCGCTTCGGCGACTCCGGCCAGCCTGCCGTATTCGAGAATATCTGGTTCGGCATCGACAAGGGCGAGTTCTGCTGTCTTATCGGGCATTCCGGCTGCGGCAAGACCACGATCCTGAACGTGCTGGCCGGCCTCGACAGCCCGAGCGGCGGCGCGGTCATCGTCGACAATCGCGAGATCGACGGGCCGAGCCTCGATCGCGCCGTGATCTTCCAGGGCCATGCGCTGCTGCCGTGGCTGACAGTGATGGGCAATATCTCCTTCGCGGTCTCCTCGCGCTGGCCCGCGTGGGGCCGCGCCAAGGTGCAGGAGCATGCGCGCCGCTTCATCGAGCTGGTTGGGCTGAAGGGTGCGGAGAACAAGCGGCCCTCGCAGCTCTCCGGCGGCATGAAGCAGCGCGTGGGTATTGCCCGTGCGCTCTCGATCGAGCCCAAGATGCTGCTGATGGACGAACCGTTCAGCGCGCTCGACGCGCTGACGCGGGGCATGCTGCAGGACGAAGTGCTGCGAATCTGCGCAGATACGCAGCAGACCGTGTTCATGATCACGCACGATGTCGACGAGGCGATCCTGCTCGCCGACAAGATCGTGCTAATGACCAACGGCCCCGGCGCCAAGATCGCCGAGATCGTGGTCAACACCATGCCGCGCAACGAGCGGCATCGGAACGACCTTCACCGGCATCCACAGTACTACGCGATCCGCAATCATCTCGTTGAGTTCCTGGTGAACCGCAGCCGCGCGTTCGACAAGGAGATCGCCGACGTTGGCTACGATCCGCGGCGACTGAAGCTGGTGAAGCCTGGCCTGTCGGCGGTCAATCCGCCGGCCGAAGTCGTGCCTCTTCGGCACACCCTCTGATGGTTAATTGACACGGGAGAAGACAATGAAGCGGGCAGAAGTCACCGAGAAGATCCTTTCGGCCAAGCGGCTGAAGGAACTCACCTGGGACGAGATCGCCAAGAAGATTGGCGGCGCTTCGAAGATCGTCGTCACCGCGGCCTGTATGGGCCAGATGAAGATGACCAAGGAACAGGCAACCAAGGCCGGCAAGCTGTTAGGCTTGGGCAAGGAAGAAGTGCTGCTGCTGCAGGAAGTGCCGTATCGCGGATCGCTGCCGCAGATCCCGCCCACCGATCCGCTGATCTACCGCTTCTACGAACTGGTGCAGGTCTACGGCACCACGTGGAAGGAGCTGATCCAGGAAGAGTTCGGCGACGGCATCATGAGCGCCATCGACTTCGACATGACCATGGAGCGCCAGCCCGACCAGAAGGGCGACCGGGTGAAGATCGCCATGTCCGGCAAGTTCCTGGGCTACAAGACGTACTGACGGTGTTATTTGTCATCCTGGGCGATGCTCAGGATGACAAATTCTATTCTGCCGCCAGCTTCCGCGCCGCCCTCGGGTCGCGCGTGAGCAGGCCGTCGGCGAGGTCGCGCTCGATCAGGGCGTCGGGGCGTTCGGCGATGCGACCGAAGCCGCCGCCGCCGCCCACGAACATCTCGACGATGTCGCCTTTGCCGAGATCGACGGCGGCCTTGCTGCGCAATTCTTCGGTGGTGCCGTTGGCGCGGAAGATGCGGCAGTAGCCGCGCTGGCCGGGCTCGCCACCCTGCAGGCCCTCCGGGGCGAGGCGGAAGCGGTCGGAGTAGATGGCGAGCTGCACGTCGTCGCGCAGGATCTCGCAGCGGCGCGTGAAGCCTGCGCCCCCGCGCCGTGCGCCCAGGCCAAACGAGTCGGGCGCCAGCTCGTAGCCGACGATGCGGAAGAAATCGTAGTCGATGTCGAGCGATTCGACCGGCGCGTTGGAGCAGTTGCTGAGCGGTGAATCGACGGCATCGCAGCCATCGGTTTCCTTGGAAGCGCCGTAGCCGCCGCCGAAGATTTCCAAGTAGACGCTGTAGCCTCTCTCGCCGAGATGGCTGAGGCAGAATGCCGTCGTGCAGTCGAAGCCTGTGGCGATCACCTTGTCGGGCAGAGCCTGTGCCATCGCTTTCATCACCGCGTTGAACACGCGATAGGCCGGGATCATGCGCGCGCGCACCGGCGCCGGCGGCCGCGGGTTCAGCAGCGAGCCGTAAGGCACCTTGATGCTGATTGGCCGAGCCATACCCTCGTTGTACGGAATGTCCGGGCTGGTCAGCACCGACTTGACGCAGGAGAGCGCTGCCGAGAGCGTGCTCGAATAGGGGCAGTTGAGGTTGCGCTTCACCTGCGGACAGGTGCCCTCGAAGTCGATCTCGACCGAGTCCTCGGTGATGGTGACCTTGGCTTTCACCACCAGCGGATCGTCGGTCAGACCATCGTCGTCGACGGCATCCTCGCCATAGAAGGTGCCTTTGGGCGCCTGGGCGATGGCGGCGCGCACGCGGCGCTCGGAATAATCCTGCATCTCCTTCATCGCCGCTTCGACCTTGGCGGTGCCGTAGCGCTCGCAGAGCTGCTTGACCCGCAGCACGCCGATGGCGTTGGCGGCGAACTGGGCATTGAAGTCGCCGATCGTGAGGTCGGGCACGCGCACGTTGGCGGTGACAAGGCGCTCGAACGAACCGCCGTTCCAGTCGCGTTCGAAACTGTACTTCGAGGGCGGGAAGCGCAGCCCCTCCTGGTAGACGTCGGAGGCGTGGATGTTGAGGCCGGGCGCGCCGCCGCCGAGATCGAGATGGTGCGCCACCGAAGCGCCGAAGCCCACGACCCGGCCGCCGACGAAGATCGGCGTGAAGATGAAGACGTCGGGAATGTGCTGGCCGCCCTCGAAGGGGTCGTTGTTGATCAGGAAGTCGCCTTCCTGGAGCGTCTCGACCGGGTGGCGTTTCAGGCAGGCACGCAGGGTCTCGCCGATGGGTCCCAACTGCATGGGAATCAGCTCGGCCTGGGCGACGGTGTTGCCATAGCGATCCATGAGACCTGCGGACCCGTCGCGGGCTTCGCGCAGGATGGTCGAGTAGGCGGAGCGGATCAGCTTGACGCCCATCTCGCGGGCGCCGGCGATCAGTGCCTGGCTGATGACGGCATAGTCGATTGGACCCAGCTGGCTCATGACGCTCTCCGTCCCTCAGGATTTGCGCAGGATCAGATTATCGTGATCGTCGAGCTCTGCATGCCAGCCCGGTGGCAGCCAACTCGTGGCCGTATGGCCTTCGATGACCGCCGGCCCGACGATCTTCTGGCCTGTCGTCATCGCTTCGGCGGTGTGGCGCGCACAGTCGAGCCACGCCTCGCCGTGGAAGATCTTCGCCTGCTCGGGGGGCCGCGCCGCCAGCTTCTCGCGGTCGAGCTTGGGGGCGCCACCGATCGGCAGGGTCGCGCCGACACGCAGGGTCACGATCTCCACCGGCCGGTCGAGCGTGGCGCCATGCATGAAAGTGCGGTGATGGGCATCGGCAAACAGTTCGGCGAGATAGGCCGCGTCGAGCGAGCCGAGGCGGTCGGCGGGAATCTCGACGCCGACCTCGAAGGCCTGGCCGACGAAGCGCATGTCGAGCGTGTGCGTGTAGTCGAGGTCGCCTGGCAGCTTCATGTCGACGAACTGCGCTGCAAGCCTCTGGCGCATCTCGTCGAAGATGCGGCCGGCTTCCTTCGCCGCGGCATCGTCGAGTTTCATCTTGCGCGTGACGGCGTCGAACTTGGTGTAGTCGGAAGCGACCAGCCCATAGGCCGAGATCACGCCAGCGTTGGGCGGCACGACGATGGTCGAGATGCCGAGTTCTTCGGCAATTCGGGCGGCATGCAGCGGTCCTGCGCCGCCGAACGGGACCAGTGCATAGTCGCGCGGATCGCGGCCGCGCTCGGTCGAAACGAGCTGGATGGCACGCACGATGTTGGCGTCGGCGAGTTGCAGCGCCGAGGATGCTGCCTGTTCCACGGTGAGCCCAAAGCGCTGCGCCATCGGCTCGAAGGCGCGACGAGCGGCATCGCTGTCGAGCGTCATGCGGCCGCCCAGGAAGGCGGCGGGCCGGATCGTGCCGATCACGACATGGGCGTCGGTCGTGGCGGGCTCCGTGCCGCCGCGGCCGTAGCAGGCAGGGCCGGGATCTGCGCCAGCGCTTTGCGGGCCCACGCGCAACATGCCGCCGTCATCGACCCAGGCGATCGAACCGCCGCCCGCGCCCACCGACACGATATCCAG
Source organism: Reyranella massiliensis 521 (assembly GCF_000312425.1). GTDB lineage: Bacteria > Pseudomonadota > Alphaproteobacteria > Reyranellales > Reyranellaceae > Reyranella > Reyranella massiliensis. Next base: position 5,456,297 of record NZ_HE997181.1, read on the forward strand.
CACCGGCGTGCGGATCGGCAGCCCGTCGATCTCGGTCTCCGAGGCGAGCGACGGACGGCCGTCCTGCACCAGGCAGACATCGGTCGAGGTGCCGCCCATGTCGAAGGTGATCAGGTCCTTGAAGCCGGAGCGCGCAGCCTGCCGTGTGGCGCCGACGACGCCGGCAGCCGGGCCGGAGTACAGCGCGGTGATGGCGCTCTGGCGCATGGCGTCGGCAGGCAGGCGGCCGCCGTTGGATTGCATCACCGTGAAGCGGCCCTGGAAGCCCGATTCCGACAGCTTGCTCTCGAAACGGTGCAGATAGCCGTCGATCACCGGCTGGACGTAAGCCGAGAGCAGCGTCGTCGAGGCGCGCTCGAATTCGCGGAACTCGCGCGCCACCTGGTGGCTGCACGTGACGAGCACGCCGGGCAGCGCGGCGCCGATCATCGCGGCGAGCTGCTTCTCATGGTCGGGATTGGCGTAGGCATTGAGAAGGCAGATCGCTACGGCGCGATAGCCCCCGTCCTTGAGTGCCGGGATCAGCTCGGCCGAAACCTTCGCTTCATCGAGCGGCGTCTCAACGGTGCCGTCGGCGCGCAGGCGCTCCGGTGCCTCGAAGCAATCCTTGCGGCGCACAGGCGGCGCGGGCTTGGCATAGAAGAGATCGTAGATGTTGCGCCGGTCGTGGCGCTGCATGAACAGGAGATCGCGGAAACCCGCCGTCGCGACGAAGGCGACCGATGCGCCCTTGCGCTCCAGCACGGCATTGGTGGCGACGGTCGAGCCGTGGCCGAGATCCTCGATGCCGGCGAGATCGATGCCCGAAGCGGTGAGGGCCGCGAAGGCGCCGATGTCGGGCGACTTCGGTGTGCTTGGCACCTTGGTGACGACAACCCTGCCGCCTTCGACGGCAACCAGATCCGTGAACGTGCCTCCGACCTCAACCCCGACTCTCATTCTTGCGGCCTCCCTGCGCGATGCTAGGGCGGTTTTGGAGTCTGGGCCAGATGCGTGATCCCTCGATACGTCCGGTGTCGGACGTCAGCGCCCCTCCAGCTTCGTCTGCAGCTCGGCGATCTGCTTCTTGAGCTCTTCGTTCTCTTCGCGGGCCTTCGCAGCCATTGCCTTCACGGCATCGAATTCGTCGCGCCGCGGAATATCCATGCCGTCCAGGATCTTGGCGATCTGATCGCGCACGCGCGCCTCGACCTCGTCCTTCATGCCGGTCAGCGCGCCCATGGCGCCGTTGGCTACCTTGGTGAGGTCGTCGATGAAGGGATTGCGGGTTTGCATGGTCTCGCTCCTTAGCGGTTCCTCTGGAGCCTGACTCCTGATGCGTCAAGTATGGGCGGCTGGTAGCATTGCGCGCAAGAAGGACCGGAGGACGCCGTGAGTTTGGTAAAAGTCGAATCGAGCGAAGGTATCACCACGATCACGATGACGCGGGCGGAGAAGCGCAATGCCTTGTCGCAGGCGCTGTGTGACCAACTCTACGACGCCTATCGCGCTTTCGAGGCCGGCAGCGATCATGTGGCGATCCTCCAGGCCGAAGGGCCGGCCTTCTGCGTCGGCGCCGACCTAAAGGAACCGCCGGCGGCCATGTGGAAGGCCGTGCCGCATGTCAGCCATCACCTCACCAAGCCGGTGATCGCGGCGACCCAGGGCTGGGTGATCGGTGGCGCGATCTGCATGGTGATGACCTGCGATCTCATGGTGTCGGCCGATACCACCAAGTTCATGTACCCTGAAGCCAAGGTCGGCGTGTTCGGTGGCCTGATGCCCGGCATCGTGTCGCGCATGCCGCACAAGCTCGCCATGGAACTGCTGCTGCTCGGCGAAGAGATATCGGTGCAGCGTGCCTACGACGTCGGCTTCGTCAATCGCGTGGTGCCGCTCGGGGAGGAGCGCAAGGAAGCGCGGCGCATGGCCAAGGTGATCGCCGACTCCGCACCGCTGGTCATTCGCACGTTGCGCGACTTCGCCAACCAGACCCTGCCGCGTGGACCGGCAGAGATCTTCGTGCCGGAGCGTTACAAACTGGAGCAGATCGCCAATTCCGAGGATCGCAAGGAAGGGGCGGCTGCGTTCCGTGAGAAGCGGGAACCCAAGTTCAAAGGACGGTAGAGATGGGCAAGCTGCTGCTGGTCGGATGCGGCAAGATGGGCGGCGCCATGCTGGACGGCTGGCTGGCGCGCGGCCTCAAGGCATCGGATGTCGTCGTGGCCGAGCCGGTCGAGGCCATCCGGCCGAAGCATGCCGGCCTGCGCCTCGTCTCTTCGTCGAGCGAGGTTTCCGAGGCCCCGGAAATCGTCGTGCTGGCGGTGAAGCCGCAGGCGATGGAAGCGACGCTTACCGACCTGAAGCGGTTTGCCGAACAAGGGTCGGTGTTCCTCTCGATCGCGGCCGGCAAGACGCTGGGCTATTTCGCGAACCATCTCGGGGCGGCAGCCAAGGTCGTCCGTTCCATGCCCAACACCCCGGCGGCTGTTCGCCAGGGCATCACCGTCGCGACGGCGGCAGCCGGCGTCTCGGCCGCCGAGAAGAAGCGCTGCCACGAACTGCTCGAAGCGGTGGGCGGCGTGCTCTGGGTCGACGACGAGGCGCTGATGGATCCGGTCACGGCGCTCTCGGGCAGCGGCCCGGCCTATGTCTTCCTACTGGTCGAGGCGATGGCGGCGGCGGGCGCCAAGCTCGGCCTGACGCCGGACATGGCCATGCAGCTTGCCCGCGCCACGGTGGCCGGCAGCGGCGAATTGCTGAAGCAGTCGAGTGAACCGGCGGCGCAGTTGCGCGTTAACGTCACCAGTCCGGGCGGTACCACCGCCGAAGCCTTGAAGGTCCTGATGGCAGACGACGGTATCCAGCCTGTCTTTGACAAGGCGCTCGCCGCGGCCTCGCGTCGTTCGAAGGAACTTGCGGGATGAGCGAGGGCGACGCCGCGTCCGCAGATCGAGCGCGCCCCGATGGAACGCCGGGTAACCGTGCGCTCGACGCCTTTCTTCGGCTGATCGCCGAGAAGGGCTTCGCGGCAGTGGCGCTGCGCGACGTGGCGCAGGAAGCCGGTCTGGGCTTCGCCGAACTCTATGGCCTGCATTCCGACAAGGTGTCGCTGATCGCGGCCTTCATGGCGCGCGTGGATGCCGAGGTCCTGGCCGGCACGCCATCCGTCGTTGATGCCGAGGAAACCGCGCGCGACCGTCTGTTCGACGTGATGATGCGCCGCTACGACGCGCTCAAGCCACATCGAGAGGCCATGCGCGCGCTGCGCCTCGCCGCCTTGCGCGATCCGCTGCTTGCTCTGGCGATGGGGCCGGCGCTGCGTCGGTCGATGGCGGCGATGCTGGAGGCGGCCTCGATTCCCAGCGACGGTCTCGGCGGTGCGGTGCGGCAGAACGGCTTGCTGGTCATCCATCAGGCCGTGTCGCGTGTCTTCGACAAGGACGAGACGGACGACCTATCCAAGACAATGGCGTCGCTGGACAGTCGGCTAAAGACTGCAGAAAAATGGTCGCAACTCTTTGATAAATATACAATAAATAAGAAACGCACGGCGTCGGCAGAGGCGTCTGATTCGCCTGCCGCATGAAGGTTTTGTGCGATGCACAAAATCGTCTCTTGACTCGCTGCACTGCCTCCCTAAATTGATTTGCATTGTGCACCGCAGCAATCCAGGCGGAGCACCCGAGCTTTCCGTCGTTTTGCCCTGTCAGGAGACATTCCATGTACGCCAATGGTGCTTTCAAGAACCCGTTCGCCGACTTCGACTTCAGCAAGTTCTCCAGCGAGTTCAAGCTGCCGGTCGTGAACGTCGAGACCATCGTCGAGACCGCCCGCAAGAACTTCGCCACGATGACTTCGGTCAACACCTCGGCCGTCGAGTCGTTCAAGACAATCGCGCAGCGTCAGGGCGACATGGTCCGCGCCGCGATGGAAGACCTCTCCAAGCACGGCAGCGAAGTGCTCGCCGCCGCCACCATGGAGGAGAAGGCTGCCAAGCAGATCGACTTCGTGAAGAAGAGCTACGAGACGGCCATCACCAACTCCAAGGAGCTGGCTGACCTCTACAGCAAGGGCCACACCGATGCGCTGACCGCGCTCAGCGCGCGCGTCGCCGAGGTGACCGAAGAGGTCAAGGCTGCGATCGCCAAGAAGTAAGCTTTGTCGGCCTCGGGCCGATCGAGGAAAAGGGCCGCGCGAGCGGCCCTTTTCTTTTGTCGGTACCCGATTAGGGTGCCGGCACCATGGAACAGATCGCCTATCAGGACTTCGAGAAGGTCGACATCCGCGTCGGCACGATCCTCGAAGCCGCCCCTCTCGAGGGCGCCCGCAAACCGGCCTTTCGCCTGCTGATCGACTTCGGCCCCGAGATTGGCACCAAGAAATCCTCGGCTCAGATCACGGTGCACTACACGCCGGAATGCCTGATCGGCCGCCAGGTCGCGGCCGTGGTCAATTTCCCGCCACGACAGATCGGCAAGTTCATGTCGGAAGTGCTGACCCTGGGCTTTCCTGCAGGGGACGGCAGCGTCGTGCTGTTCGCGCCGGACCAGGTCGTGCCTAACGGTGGGAAGCTGTTCTAGCCTTCCGCTGATTACAGTCGAAGGCCCGATGCTCTAGTCGCGCCAGCGGCATCGTTCCAAGTCCAGACGGTTTTTGGCGTCGAATTCGATGCCTTCTTTCTCCAGCAGGCGCCGCTGGAGGATGTCGCCTCCATTGCGGGACAGGCTGTAGGACACCTCGCCCTTGGCGTTGACGACACGGTGCCACGGGATCTTGGTGCCCGGGTCAAGACGCTGAAGCACGCGGCCGACAAGGCGGGCGCGCCTCGGCATGCCCGCCATCGTGGCAACCTGGCCATAGGTCGCAACCCAGCCCACAGGGATGCGGCGGATTACGGCGCAGATGGCTTCAACAGCTTCATCGCCCTGAAGTTGGGCAGCCTGAAGCGGCTTGCGCTTCGGCAGCATCGACAGCTTGCGCCGATCCCTGCTTGCCCAGCTTTGCAGCAATCTGGATGCCGGGGTTGGCCCGAGGCCCTTGTCCGAACGACGCATGGTGCCGAATTCCCCTGGCCGTTGATCATGCTGCAGCACTGGCACGAAGGCCAGTGCACCGGGCGGCGCAGGGGGGCCGCAATCTTCAGAAGACCTTGTGGATCCAGCCGTACTTGTCGGCAACGCGGCCGCGCTGAATGCCGACCAGGGTTGCTTTCAGTTCTTCGGTGCGGGCGCCCGAGCCGCCGTTGCCGATGGTGAATTCGCCGTCGGGCGAACGCACCGTGCCGATCGGGGTGACAACCGCGGCGGTGCCGCAGGCGAAGGCTTCGCGCAGACGGCCGCTGGCGGCATCTGCCTTCCATTGCTGGATGGAGTAGGGCTCCTCGCGCACCGGGATGCCCTTGTCCTTGGCGAGCGTAATGAGCGAGGAGCGCGTGATGCCGGGTAGGATCGTGCCACCGAGCGGTGGCGTCACCATCGAGCCGTCGTCGAACACGAAGAAGACGTTCATGCCGCCCAGCTCTTCCACCCAGCGCTTCTCGACCGCGTCGAGGAACACCACCTGGTCGCAGCCGTGGCGGGTCGCTTCGGCCTGGGCGAGCAGGCTGGCGGCATAGTTGCCGCCACACTTGGCGGCGCCCGTGCCGCCGGGTGCGGCGCGCGTATAGTCCTGCGACACCCAGACGGAGACCGCGGGGGCGCTGGTCTTGAAGTAGGCGCCGACCGACGAGGCGATCACGATGAACAGATAGTCCGACGAAGGCTTCACCCCGAGGAAGATCTCGTTGGCGAACATGAAGGGGCGGATGTAGAGGCTGCCGTCGCCCTCCGGAATCCATGCGCGATCGATGTCGACGAGCTGGTCGACCGCATCGAGGAACACCTTCTCCGGCAGGATCGGCATGGCCAGCCGCTCGGCCGACTGCTGGAAGCGGCGGGCATTCTCCTCAGGCCGGAACAGCGTCGCGCCACCGTCTTCGGTTCGATAGGCCTTCAGCCCCTCGAAGATCTCCTGGGCGTAGTGCAGGACGGCTGCCGCCGGGTCCATCGGGATCGGCGCGCGTGGCTCGATCCGCGCATCGTGCCAGCCTTGCGAATCGCTGTAGCGAACGGTCGCCATATGGTCGGAGAAGACCCGGCCGAAACCCGGATTCTTCAGCAGCTCGGCGCGCTTGTCGGCGGCAAGGGGAGCGGGGTGCGGATGGCGGACGAATTGAAGCGACTGTGTCTTGGACATTGTTCTCTCGGATATTCAGTTCTTTGTATCATAGGCGGCCGGGCGGCACGTCTACAGCAAGCTCCGCGGCCCGCTCATAGCGGAATTCGCACGATGACGCGAAGGCCGCCCAGCGGCGAGGTGGCCAGCGCCACGTCGCCGCCATGGCTGCGCGCCACGTCGCGCGCGATGGTGAGGCCCAGTCCCACCCCGCCGGTATCGACATTGCGCGACGCGTCCAGGCGGAAGAAAGGGCGGAAGACGTCCTCGTATTTGTCGGGCGGGATGCCGGGCCCGTCGTCGTCGATCATGATCTCGACCGAGGTACGGCCGCGCACGGCCTCCAGTTTCACGTTGCGTGAATAACGCATCGCGTTGGAGATCAGGTTGGTCAGGCAGCGCTTCATGGCGAGCGGCCGCAGCTCGACGTTCATGTCGCCCTGCCAGGAAAGCTCGATGTTCGCATTGTCACGGCGAGCCCCGGCCGTCACATCCTCCAGGATCTCCGAGAGGTCGGTCATGACCGGATCTTCGTCGCCCTCGCCACGCGCAAAGGCGAGATAGCCCTCGATCATGCGTTCCATGTCGCGGACGTCGTCGTTCAGCTCCTTGGTCTCGGGCGACTCGGGCAGCAGGGCGAGCGAGAGTTTCATGCGGGTGAGCGGCGTGCGCAGGTCGTGGCTGACGCCGGCCAGCATTTCGGTGCGCTGCTGGATCGAGCGGCGCAGGCGGATGCGCATGGTGTGGAAGGCGGTCGCGGCGTTGCGCACCTCGCGCGTGCCGCCGGAGAAGGCGAAGTCGGGCACGTCGCGGCCCTTGCCTAGCGCATCGGCCGCCACGCCGAGATGTTCGATGGGCACCAGTTCCCGGCGCATGAACCAGATGGCGAGGCCGAACAGGACGAGGGCGAGACCGAGCTGGGCGATTACATAAGCGAAGCTCGAACCGAAGGTGAGACGGACGTGCGGCACCAGGATGTCCATCACGTCGCCATCGGTGAGCTGGATCTCGATCAGGAGCTGGCCGCCGCCGATATTGTTGTCGAGGAAGAACGGCCGCTTGATGTCGGCTTCGAGCGCGCCCTGTACTTCGCGCGCGACGATGTCGAAATATTCCGGCTGCTTGAAGGGCCGCACGATGCCCTTGCGGAAGCTGACGAACAGCAGGAGGTCCTGGGCCGAGCGGCGCAGGATCCAGTCGCGGTGCGTGTCGTCGGGAAAATCCGAGCGCAGTGAGATCAGCAGACGGATGTCGCGCACCAGCAGGATCGCAAGCCGGTTGGTCACGTTGTCGCCGCGCTGGCTGTAGAACCACCAGGCCGACAACGCCTGCAGGAGTAGCATCGGCACCACGATGATGATCAGCGCGCGCGCGAACAGGGTCTGCGGCGAACGCCGATCAGCCCATTGCGCGATGCGCTCGAAGAGATCGCGGGCGGCGCGAAGGATCATGCATCGACCAGCCGATAGCCTTGACCGCGCACGGTGCGCAGATAGCGTGGGAAAGAGGAGTCGGGCTCGATCTTGCGCCTGAGCCGCGTCACCTGCACGTCGATCGCGCGCTCGTTGATGTCGCTGCCGACGATCTTGCACAGCGTCTCGCGGCTCAGCACTTCGCCGATGCGGCCGGTGAAGGCGCGCATCAAAGCGATTTCGGCATCGGTCAGCGGCACGCGCTTGCCCTTCTGCGAGAGTTCGCCCAGCTCGAGATCGAACTCGAAGGGGCCGAAGGTGACTTGCCGTTGCTCTTGCGTCGGTGCGGTGGCGGCCGCCGGCCGGCCGCGACGCAGCACGCTCTGGATGCGCAAAAGCAGCTCGCGTGGCTCGAACGGCTTGCCGAGATAGTCGTCGACGCCGACTTCGAGGCCGGCGATGCGGTCCTTGGTGTCGACCATGGCCGTCAGCATCAGGATCGGCACTTCGTCGGTGCGGCGCAGCTCGGCAGCGAAGGCGAGCCCGGTCTCGCCCGGCATCATCACGTCGAGCACGATCAGGTCGAAGTCGAGCGAGCCCAGCCGCTGGCGGGCCTCGGCGGCGCTGGCCGCGGTCGAGACGCGAAAGTCGTTGCGCGACAGGAACGACTTCAACAGCTCGCGCAGACGCGTATCGTCGTCGACGACCAGGATATGCGGCTTGTCGGCCGAGGGATCCATCGTAGTCAGCGTCCGCCGCCGCGCACTCGCTTGTCGACCACGACGCGCTCCGCCGGATCGAGCAGCCCCAGCAAGACCTTGCGGAAGCCTTCAACCGCCTCGGCGCCCGTCTCGCGATAGGCGCGGGCGAAGCGCTGGCTTTGCCGGTCGGTCAGGTCGCGTTCGAGCTTCTGGCCGCGCTCCGTGAGCCACAGCAGCCGCTCGCGGCGATCGCGCGCGCCGCTCTTCTGCTCGACATAGCCTTGTCCGATCAGGTCCTTCAGGACGCGGCTGATCGACTGCTTGGTCACTTTCAGGATCGACAGCAGATGGCCGACCGTCTGGCCGGGATGGCGGCCGATGAAATAGAGCGCGCGGTGATGGGCGCGGCCGAGCTGGTAGCGCTTGAGCTGCTGGTCGGATTCGAACGTGAAGTCGCGATAGGCATAGAACATCAGCTCGATGCCCTGCCGCAGCTCTTCGTCGCGCAGGAAGAGAGGATTGGCGGGAGGTCTGGATTCCACGCCGCCTTTATAGAGCGGGCGCGTTACGTTGACACCCCGTCGACGGCGGTGTTACGCCGCGGCTCCTGTTTCGGACATTTTCTTTCTCGCCTGCGCGGGGGACACGATGATCGTTCATCATCTCGGGAAGTCGCAGTCCGAGCGGATCGTCTGGCTTTGTGAAGAGCTGGGCATTCCCTACGACCTCAGGGTCTACGACCGCGATCCCGTCACCCGCCTCGCGCCCCCCCAATACAAGGCACTCCATCCCATGGGCGCGGCGCCGGTGATCACCGATGGCGACCTCGTGCTGGCCGAGTCGGGGGCCATCATCGAATACATCGTCGCCAAGCACGGAAAGGGGCGCCTGACATTGGCACCCGATCATCCCGACTTCGCGCAGTTCCTCTTCTGGTTCCATTTCGCCAACGGCACGCTGCAGCCCGCGACAGGGCGCAACATGATCCTGTCCCGTCTGAAGTTGCCGGACGACAATCCAATCCTGCGTGCCATGAAGGGCCGGCTCGATCTCGCGCTGGGGCTCGTCGAGGCGCGCCTTGCCAGGTCGGCGTTTCTCGCCGGCAGCGAGTTCACGACGGCTGACATCATGATCGTCTTCACCCTGACGACCATGCGCCTCTTCCTGCCTTTCGATCTCGCGCCTTATCCGGCGATCCTTGCCTACCTGCAGCGCATCGGCGGGCGGCCCGCTTATCGACGGGCCATGCACAAGGGCGATCCCGACATGGCGCCTCTCCTGACCTGATTCCGACCGGCCCGGCTTGGCTCCCGGCCTTTTCTGGCCGCGATGAGACGCGTCGTCAGTTTTATTGACAAGGTCAGTAATATTGACCTATCTGGATATTAAGTTGTGATTGATAGTCTCCAAGAGACCCATTTGGAATCATTGGGAAGGGAATGGTGCAATGTCCTTAACAATGGATGATCGCGACGGCGTGATCTGGCTGGACGGCAAGCTGGTGCCGTGGCGCGACAGCCGCATGCATGTTCTCACCCACGCCCTGCATTACGGTTCGGCCGTCTTCGAAGGCGAACGCATCTATGACGGCCGGATTTTCCGTCTTGCCGCCCACAGCGCCCGCCTGATTCGCTCGGCCCGCCTGCTCGACTACGATCTGCCCTGGTCGCGCGAGGAGATCGACGAGGCGACCCGGGCCGTGGTGAAGGCCAACAGCCTCACGACCGGCTATGTGCGCCCCATTGCCTGGCGCGGTTCGGAAGTGCTGGGCGTGTCGGCGATCGGCACGACCGTCCATCTCGCCATCGCGCCCTGGGCCCAAGAAGGCAGGCTTTCCGTGCAGGCGCGCGATTCCGGTATCAACGTGACCATGGCCAAGTATCGTCGGCCGTCGCCGGAGACCGCGCCGGGTCACGCCAAGGTGGCGGGCCTCTACATCATCTGCGGCATCGAAAAGGATCGCGCGCTGAAGGCCGGCTTCGATGATGCGCTGATGCTCGACTGGCAGGGCCGCATCGCCGAATCGACCGGCGCCAACATCTTCCTGGTGATCGACGGCACGCTGGTGACGCCCAAGCCGGAGAACTTCCTGGACGGCATCACACGCCGCGCCGTCATGGGCATGGCCAGGAAGCGCGGTTGGGTGGTCGAAGAGCGTCATGTGATGCCGGAAGAACTCGCTACGGCCAGCGAAGTTTTTCTCTGCGGCTCGGCGGCAGAGATCGTGCCGGTGGGCTCCATCGACCAGCATCACTACCAGGCAGGGCCAATCGCCCGGACCCTGATGGCCGATTTCCAGAAGCTGGTGCGCGAGCCCGACAGCGAAGGCTTCGGCGAAGCCACGCATCTCATGACGCCGGCGGCACCATTGGCCGCCTGAGACTGGCGGCCTGACGCAACCTTGACATCGGGGGCTGCAATCCCCTTTTCTCGATGACGTCCGAGGGGTGTCCGGTTTCCAGCGTGGAACCGGGCTGAGACAGCCGCAGCGGCTGAACCCTTTGAACCTGATCCGGATCATGCCGGCGAAGGAACGGGAGTCAGTCGTGGATCGATCAGCAATTTCAGTCATTGGAGCCGGCGTCGCGGGCCTCTCGTGCGCCGTGGAGCTGAGCGCGCGCGGCCACGCTGTCGAGGTCATCGAGCGTGCTTCGGCCCTGGGCGAGGGGGCCTGCTCGTGGATGGCGGGTGGCATGCTGGCACCGTGGTGCGAACGTGCGACCACTGACGAAGCTGTGGCGCTCCTCGGCGCGCCGTCGATTACGTGGTGGCTTCGGAACTTTCCCGGCACCGTCCAGAAAGGCAGCCTCGTCGTGGCGCCGCCGCGCGACGCGGCCGACCTGACGCGCTTCGCCCAGCGCACGGAGCGCTTCGAATGGATCGACGGCGATGGCGTCGGCACTCTCGAGCCCGATCTCGCAGGCCGCTTCCGGCGCGGGCTCTTCTTTGCCGACGAAGCCCATCTCGATCCACGCAAGGCTCTGGCGGGTTTGGCGGAGACTCTGGCGGCGCGGAGTGTGCCGATCCGTTTCGGCGTAAGCGACCTGCCTCGCCGCGATCTAGATTTCGTCGTCGACTGCCGTGGCCTCGCCTCGCGCGATCATTTGCCGGATCTACGGGGCGTGCGCGGCGAGATGATCGTCGTGCGTACGCGCGAGGTCTCGCTGTCGCGGCCGGTGCGGCTGCTGCATCCGCGCATCCCGCTCTACGTCGTGCCGCGCGGCGATGGTCTCTTCATGATCGGCGCCACGATGATCGAAAGCGAAGAGCGACGGGCCGTCAGCCTGCGCTCTGCCGTGGAGCTGATGAATGCGGCCTACACGCTGCATCCTGCCTTTGGTGAAGCCGAGATCGTCGAACTTGGCGCCGACCTGCGGCCGGCTTTTCCCGATAACCTGCCGCAGGTGCGGCAAGTCGATGGCGTCCTGCACGCCAACGGCCTCTTTCGACACGGTTTCCTGCTGGCGCCCTGGCTCGCCAGTCAGGTTGCCGACTTTCTGGAGACGAAAGATGAAGATCTTCCTGAACGACGACGTGCATGAAGTCAGCCCCGGCACGCTGGCCGCAGCACTCGACACGCTGGGCTATGGCGGCCGCAAGATCGCCACAGCAGTGAACGGTCGCTTCGTTGCCGCGGCGGCGCGGCCGCGCACGGCCCTGGCCGACGGCGACCGCATCGAGGTCGTGGCGCCGATGCAGGGAGGCTAGGCATGGCGTCCTTCTATGGCATCGACCTGAAGTCGCGCCTGCTGCTCGGAACGGCACGCTATCCGTCGCCTGCCGTGCTGGAGCGGGCCATCAAGGCGTCGGGCGCGGAAGTCGTCACGGTCTCGCTGCGCCGCGAGAGTGGCGCCGGCCGCGCCGGTCAGAGCTTCTGGTCGTTCATCCAGGCGCTTGGCCTGAAGGTGCTGCCCAACACGGCGGGCTGCCATTCGGTCAAGGAAGCCGTGACCACGGCCCACATGGCGCGCGAGCTGTTCGACACGAACTGGATCAAGCTCGAAGTGATCGGCGAGGCGGACACCCTGCAGCCCGATGTCTTCGGTCTGGTGGAGGCGGCGCGCATCCTCAGCGAGGAGGGCTTCGAGGTGTTTCCCTACACGACCGAAGACCTCGTGGTGGCGGATCGCCTGGTCGAAGCCGGCTGCAAGGTGTTGATGCCCTGGGGCGCGCCGATCGGCTCGGCACGCGGGCTGAACAACGTCTACGGACTGCGTTCGCTGCGGGCACATTTCCCCGACATTCCGTTGGTCGTCGATGCGGGCCTCGGCGTGCCGTCGCATGCCGCGGCGGCCATGGAGCTGGGCTACGACGCCGTACTGCTCAATACCGCCGTCGCCGAGGCGGGCGATCCGGTCGAGATGGCGCGCGCCTTTGCACTGGCCACCGAAGCCGGGCGCGCCGCCTATCTGGCGCGGCCGATGGAACCGCGTGACATGGCAGTGCCGTCGACACCCGTTATCGGTAAGGCCGCCCTGGGCGATTGAGAAAGCAGACCGATGAAGCTCGATCCGTTCTATCCCGTGGTGCCCGATTCCGGTTGGGTGGCGAAGCTGCTGCCCGCCGGCACCAAGCTCGTTCAGCTGCGCATCAAGGACCAGCCGGATGCAGAAGTGCGTCGACAGGTGCGCGAAGCCAAAGCGGCCTGCGCGGCGCATGGCGCGCAGCTCATCGTCAACGACTACTGGCAGATCGCCATCGACGAAGGTTGCGACTATGTCCATCTCGGCCAGGAGGATCTCGTCGATGCCGACGTGAAGGCGTTGCGCCGCGCCGGCATCCGCATCGGCGTCAGCACGCACGATCATGCCGAGCTGGAGAAAGGTCTTGCGGTCGACCCTGACTATGTGGCGCTGGGGCCCATCTGGCCGACCAAGTTGAAGCAGATGCCGTGGGCGCCGCAGGGCACGACGCGGCTCGCCGAATGGAAGAAGCTGATCGGCGACCGGCCGCTGGTCGCCATCGGCGGTCTCACCCTTGAACGCGCCTTGCTCTGCCTGAAGTCCGGGGCCGATATCGCTTCGGTCGTGGGCGACATCGTGAACCACGCCGATCCGATCGGGCAGGCCAGGGCATGGATCGCCGCGACGAGGCCGTCGTGAGCAACCGCTACGCCCGCCAGACGGTGTTGGGCGAGATCGGGCCCGAAGGTCAGGCGCGGCTTGCGGCCGCGTCGGTGCTGGTCGTGGGCGCAGGTGGTCTCGGCTGCCCGGTGCTGCAGTATCTCGTGGGCGCCGGTGTCGGTCGCGTCACCCTCGTCGATCACGACACGGTCGAGGTCACCAACCTCCATCGCCAGCCGCTCTATCGCATGTCCGACATCGGCCGGCTCAAGGTCGAGGCGGCGCGCGATACGCTTCAGGGTTTCAACCCGGAGGTGCAGATCGAGGCGCGGGCCGAGCGTCTGACGCCACAGAATACAGCGGCCTTGGTCGCGACGGCCGATCTCGTCGTCGACGCTGCCGACAGCTTTGCCGTCACCTACATGTTGAGCGACGCCTGCTTCGCCGTGGCCAAGCCTCTGGTCAGTGCGTCGGTGATCGGCCTCACCGGCTATGCCGGCGCCTTCTGCGGCGGTGGGCCGAGCTATCGTGCGGTCTTCCCCGACGTGTCGATCGACGGCGGGACTTGCGACACGGTCGGCGTGCTGGGCAGCGCCGTCGCCCTGATGGGCAGCCTGCAGGCCCATCTCGCACTGCATCTGCTCTTGGGTTTCGAGTCGTCGGTGCTCGGCCGCGTCGTCACCTTCGATGCCAAGAAACTGGCCTTCGGCGGCTTCGGCTTCGATGGCAGCTCGGAGCCGGAGGCGTCCGTTCCCTTCATTGCGCCCGAAGCCGTGCGGGCCGACGATATCGTCGTCGACCTGCGTGGCCTCGACGAAGCACCGGTTTCGCCCTTTGCCGGCGCGCGGCGCCTTGTCGTCGATACGATCGAACAGTTGGAAGAACCGAGTGGTCGCGTTGTGCTTGCCTGCCGCAGCGGACAACGTTCGCTGATGGCGGCCGACAAATTGCGCGCGCGCGGCATCACCAACCTGGCGCTGGTGGCGCTGGGGTGACGGAGCGAAGCCGTCAGCTCAGGGCTTCTTCTCCCAACGTGCTGCGGCCGCATCGTCGCCTTCGTGTGCGCCGACCCATTTCTCGCCGGCCGGCGTTTCTTCGAGCTTCCAGAAGGGCGCCTTGGTTTTGAGCCAGTCGACGAGGAACTCACAGGCCTCGAAAGCGGCTTCGCGATGCGGCGAGCCCACGACCACCAGCACGATGCGTTCGCCCGCTTCCATGCGGCCGTAGCGGTGGACGATGAGAGAGGCTTCGAGCGGCCAGCGCCGGTTGGCCTCGGCCTCGATCTCCTCCAGCGCCTTCTCGGTCATGCCGGGATAGTGTTCCAGGGTCAGCGCGTCGACCTTGTCGCGGTGATAGCCTTCGCGGACATGCATCTCGCGCACCAGCCCGACGAACACCGCGAGGCCGCCGATCCGCTTGTTACCGTCGGTGAGGCGGGCCAGCTCGGCGCCGACATCGAAGTCGGCTTCCTGGACACGCACGCTCATGGCGTCAGCCGCCGGTGAAGGGTGGGAAGAACGCAACCTCGCGCGCGCCGGCAAGTTTGACGTCGAAGGTCGCCGTGCGTTGATCGACTGCCGCGCCGAAGGCAGCGCCTTCCGCCAGCGCTTCGGCATGGCCCGGGCTGCGTGCCCTGAGCCATACGATGAGATCGCCGACCGTCGCGACGTCCGCAGGCGGCGTCACTTCCTCCTCGGGAAGGCCGACGGTGCGTTTCATCCAGGCGAAGTAGCGGATTTTCATTTCTGACCACCCGGCGCATCTTCCGCCATGTGGCGCAGGCCTGTCCGGAGATAGTCGTAGCCAGTGATCAGGGTGAGGGCGGCAGCGATCCAGATCAGGACGATGCCGATCTGCGTTACCCAGGTCGCTGCGGCGTCGCCCACCAGCAGGGCGGCGATTGCCACCATCTGGACCGCGGTTTTCCATTTCGCGAGCGCGCTCACCGGCAGGCCGACACGCAGTTCGGCCAGGAATTCGCGCAGCCCTGAAACCAGGATCTCGCGGGCCAGGATGATCAGCGCCGCCAGCACGTTCAGGCCGCTCAAGACGCCGGTATTGACCAGCATCACCAGCGCTGCGGCCACGAGCAGCTTGTCGGCGATGGGATCGAGGAAGCGGCCGAAGCGCGAAATCTGGTGATAGCGCCGCGCGAAATAGCCATCGAACCAATCGGTGACGGCTGCGGTCACGAAAAGGATCATCGACAGCCACTGCGCCCAGCCGCGGTCGAGCCAGAAGCAGGCGACGACCAGCGGAATCGCCACGATCCGCGACAGGGTCAGCATGTTGGGAAGATTGAACAACATCTCGATGCCGACCTTAGCGGCCACCCCGGAAGTGGTCATGGATTTTCTGGGCAAGCGCATTGGAGATGCCGGGCACTGTCTTGATATCGTCGAGCGTAGCGACGGCAACCGCACGGGCACTGCCGAAATGATTGAGCAGCGCGCGCTTGCGGCCCGCACCGATGCCCGGCACCTCGTCGAGTGCCGAGCGGGTCATGTCGGCGGCGCGCCGCGTGCGATGTGTGCCGATCGCGAAGCGATGCGCTTCGTCGCGAAGCCGTTGCAGGAAGTAGAGGACCGGATCGCGCGGTTCGAGCGAGAAGGGCGCCTTGCCGTGCAGGAAGAAGCGCTCCCGGCCGGCGTCGCGATCGGGGCCCTTGGCGATGCCGACCATGGCGATGTCTTCGAGGCCGAGTTCGGTCATCACCTGGCGCGCCGCTTCGAGTTGGCCCTGGCCGCCGTCGATCAGCACCAGGTCGGGCCAATGCTCGTCGTCGCGATCGGGGTTTTCCTTGAGCGCACGGCCGAAGCGCCGGCTCATCACCTCGCGCATCATGGCGAAGTCGTCGCCGGCCGCACCTTCGCTCTTGATGTTGAATTTGCGGTAGGCGTTCTTGTTGAAGCCGTCGGGACCCGCGACGATCATGGCGCCGATGGGCGCCGTGCCCTGGATATGGCTGTTGTCGTAGACCTCGATGCGCTCGGGCGGTGCGTCGAGGCCGAACACGCGCGCCACGCCGTCGAGAAGCTGGCGCTGCGTGCCGCGTTCGGCCATGCGCCGCGCCAGCGCCTCGCGCGCATTGTTCACGGCTTGGTCCAGCGCATCCTTCTGGTCACCACGCTTGGGCTGGCGAATCTCGACCCTGTGCCCGGCAGAGAGGGCCAGGGCGCTTTCCAGAAGCTCGCGTTCGGCGACGTCGTGGCTGGTCAGGATCAGGCTGGGCGCCTGTCGCGCCTCGTAGAACTGGCCGATGAAGGACTCGAGCACCTGGGCCTCGTCGAGCTCCCGGCCGTGGCTCGGGAAATAGGCGCGGTTGCCGAGATTCTGGCCGGCCCGCAGGAAGAAGACCTGCACGCAGATCTGCCCGCCCTCCGAGTGGGCGGCGAAGATATCGGCCTCGTCGATCGACGGCAGACTGATCGACTGGTGCGACTGGATGTGCGCCAGCGCACGGATGCGATCGCGCAGCACCGCCGCAGCCTCGAATTCGAGCCTGGCCGAGGCCTGCTCCATGCGCTGGGACAGCGCCTGCTGGATCTCGCGGTTACGGCCGCCCAGGAAGCCGCGAACCTCGTCGACGATGGCGTCGTATTCGGGCTTGTCGATGCGGCCGACGCAGGGCGCCGTGCAGCGCTTGATCTGGTATTGCAGGCAGGGGCGGGTGCGGGTCGAGAAGACGCCGTCCGAGCAGGAGCGCAGGGGAAAGGCCCGCTGCAGCGCGTAGAGCGTGCGGTTCACGGCGGTGGCCGAGGCGAAGGGGCCGAAATATTCGTTGCCCGGTTCGCGCGTGCCGCGGTGCTTGGCGAGCTGCGGCCAGTCCGTGTCGCGGCGGATCACGATGTAAGGGAACGACTTGTCGTCGCGCAGCAGCACGTTGAAGCGCGGCCGGAAGCGCTTGATCAGGTTGTTCTCGAGGAGCAGCGCCTCGGCTTCGCTGTCGGTGACGGCGAATTCCATCGTCGCCGTCGCCGAGACCATGCGCATCAGGCGCGTCGCCAGGCGGGTCGGCTGGGTATAGGCGGCGACCCGGCTGCGGAGCGAGCGCGCCTTGCCGACATAGAGCACCTCGCCGTCTGCAGCGATCATGCGATAGACGCCGG
Source organism: Reyranella massiliensis 521 (assembly GCF_000312425.1). Lineage (GTDB taxonomy): Bacteria > Pseudomonadota > Alphaproteobacteria > Reyranellales > Reyranellaceae > Reyranella > Reyranella massiliensis. The sequence goes on from NZ_HE997181.1 coordinate 5,473,777, forward strand.
GCTTCCGCGGCAGCGTGTGCACAAAATCGGCAATGATACGCATGCCGTCGGCAAGCGAGCCTTCGCTGGGTTTCTGGTCGAGATCGGTTTCGTCGGTCACGAGGCGGGTCGCAGAGACAGAATGGAGGCGAGCAGTGAGTAGGCCGGCGGCGCTCGACAGCAAAGCGCGACGTTCCCGGAACAGGCCCCAGAACGGCTGTGGAAACAGCCATGTGGGGAAGTCTGTGAAAAAGCGCGTTGTCCGCCCGGCGTTACACCAGCGTCACCGTGTTGACTCAATGTAGGGGCGGTGGCAGTCGCCCGCCACCGCCCTTCTAACATTTTGTTCTATAGGACTTTTCCGTCTTTTCTTGGAGCACCATAAAGAACTGGCGTTGCTTGATGTTCCCTTTTTGGTCCAATTGTCTATCGCGCTTCCAATTGTGGATAACTTGGGTGGCTTTAGAGCACCGACAACATGCGGCCAACCAGCGGATGACGCACGACGTCGCCCTGGGTGAGACGCACCACCGCCACGTCTTCCATACCCTCCAGCCGGGTCCCGATGGCGGCCAGGCCCGACAGTTCGGGCAGCAGGTCGGTCTGGTCGGGATCGCCGGTCATGACCATGGTCGAGTGCCAGCCCAACCGGGTCAGCAGCATCTTGAGCTGTCCGTAGGTGCAGTTCTGCGCCTCGTCGATCAGCACGAAGGCATTGTTCAGGGTGCGGCCGCGCATGAAGGCGACGGGGGCGATCTCGATGGTGCCGTCGTCGAGGTGCTGGCGCAGTTGCTTGGCGCCCAGCCGGTCGTTCAGGGCATCCCACAGCGGGCGCAGGTAGGGGTCGAGCTTCTCGCGCATGTCGCCCGGCAGGAAGCCCAGATTCTCTCCGGCCTCGACGGCCGGCCGCGACAGCACGATGCGCGCGACGGTGCCGGATTCCAGCGCCTCGACGGCGGCCGAGATGGCGAGATAGGTCTTGCCGGTGCCGGCCGGCCCCAGGGCGACGGTCAGAGGCTTGGTTTCGATAGCCTCCATCAGCACGCGTTGATTGTCGCTGCGCGGGCGGACTTTCCGGATGTAGCTCTGGTCTCGGTCGTTGGCCGGAGTGTGGTCGAAGACGAGGCTGTGAATACGGGCGCTATCGATGGCGTGCAGCTTGGTGCGGCGTGCGGCGCGTTTGGCCATATCCATACTCCGGTGTCATGGTCAGAGGAGTGGGACCGGTCGCCAGAAAACAAAAACGCCCCCGCGAGCGGAGGCGTTGACGATCGGTGGTCAGGCTGAAGGTGAGGCTGACAGAGCACACGGCGGGAATTCCGCCGGTGGTCCCGACTCCGTCGGGGGCTAAGCTCCTCGGACGGATAAACACCTCCTTCAGCTACCTGGGAAAGCGTACCCCCAATCCACGCCTTCAGCCACCAGATTTATGGTGTGCCATTGAACATTCACGCTATGGAAAGCGTGCTTTCACGTACGGATGTGGGCGAGGCGGCCGGCCACGTAGGTCGCCTGGACCGCCCGATCGTCGCCCAGGATCATTTGCACGAAGAGCTGTTCGGCGAAGCTCTCCGCCTGGTTCATCCGGAAGTCGATCAGGGGCGTGGAGCGCATGTCGAGGACGACGAGGTCGGCTTCCATGCCGACGGCGATGCTGCCGATCCTGTCGTCGAGGTGTATCGCCGCCGCCGAGCCGCGCGTCGCGAGATAGTAGGCGTGCTCGGCCGACAGGGCTTGCCCGTTGAGCTGCGACGCCTTGTAGGCCTCGTTCAGCGTGGCGAGGATCGAGAACGAGGTTCCCGCGCCGATGTCGGTGCCGAGCCCGACCCTCACCGGGCGCTTCGGATCCAGTGCGCGCGAGAGATCGAAGGCGCCGCTGCCCAGGAAGAAGTTGGAGGTCGGGCAATGCGCGATTGCGGCGCCCGTCTCGTGCAGCCGCTGCAGCTCGCCGTCCTCCAGCCAGATGCCGTGTCCGAATACGGCACGCTTCCCGCAAAGCCCATGATGGTCGTAGACGTCGAGATAGTGGCGGTGGTCTGGAAACAGCTCCCTGATCCAGGCGACCTCGGCCTTGTTCTCCGCGATATGGGTCTGCATCAGGCAATCGGGGTGTTCCCGCCATAAGGCGCCGGCTGCCGACAGTTGCGCCGGCGAACTCGTCCCGGCGAAGCGCGGCGTGATGGCATAGAGCAACCGGCCGCGGCCGTGCCACTTGGCGATCAGGGCCTGGGAGTCGTCGTAGCCGGTCTGCACTGTATCCATGAGGCCTTCGGGCGCGCGGCAGTCCATCAGCACTTTGCCGGCCGCCAGCCGAAGGCCGAGCGCTTCGGCCTCCTCGAACAGGATGTCGGCGGAATGGCTGTGTACGGTGCAGTAGACGCAGCTCGTGGTGATGCCGTTGCGCAGGTTCTCGCGCAGGAAGGTGCGTGCGACCTCGCGTGTGAAGGCGCGGTCGGCGAATTTCAGTTCGGTCGGGAAGGTATAGCGGTCGAGCCAGTCCAGAAGCTGATTGCCGTGGCTGCCGATCATCGGCGTCTGCGGGAAATGGACGTGCGTGTCGACGAAGCCCGCGGAGATCAGCGCATTGCGGCCATAGTCGCGGACCTCGACGTCTGCCGGCAGCGACGGTGCGATCTCGGTGGCCGGGCCGAACTGTGCAATGTGGCCATCCTGCACGACGACAACGGCATCCGGCTCGTGCACCATCGTGCGCGCAAGCCCGTCGCGGAACGGATCGCCGGTATAGGTCAGGACAGGGCCGCGGAGGGCGATCGGTCGGTCGGTCGGGGACATCGCGGCAACGTTCGCACCGAACGGTGAGTTCTGGAAGGGCCGCGCGTTCATGGTAGAGACCAGGCACGTCCCAAGGAGTGCGAGCATGAGCACAGAGTCCCGAACCGTCGTCTGGAACAACATGACCCGGGCCGAGCTCGACGCCGCCTACGACAACACCAGCGCCGTAGCCGATTCGGGCGAGCGCCGCGAGGCCTGGGTCGCGCGCAGCGATGCCTTCCGCAAGCGCCACGCCGACGGTCTCGACCTCGCCTACGGGCCGCGGCCGCGCAACAAGATCGACCTCTTCCGGTGTGGCGCCGCCAAGGCGCCGCTGTTCGCCTTCATCCATGGCGGCTACTGGCAGCGCAACGCCAAGGAGACGTTCGCCTGCATGGCCGCGGGACCGCTGGCCAACGGCATGGATGTCGCCTTCATCGGCTACACGCTCTGCCCCGAGGCCACGCTGTCGGAGATCGTCGACGAGATTGCGGCCGCCGTGCGCTGGCTGCGGCGCGAAGGACCGCACCGCGGTGCAGGTGAGGGCAGACTTGTCGTTTCCGGCTGGTCGGCGGGCGGCCATCTTACGGCGACGACGCTTGCCATGGACGAGGTCGATGCGGGGCTGGCGATCAGCGGTATCTACGATGTCGAGCCCTGCCGCCTGAACTATCTCAACGACAAGCTGAACTTGACAGCCGAGGAGGCGGCGAAGACCAGTCCGCTCCTGCATCTGCCGAAGAAGAGTGCGCCGGTCGTGCTGGCTTACGGCACCGGCGAGCTGCCGGAGCTGCAGCGCCAGTCCGTTGCCTATCACGACGCCCGTCGCGCGGCTGGTTTGCCGAGCGAGCTGCTGCCGCTCGCCGGCCTCAATCATTTCTCGATCATGGACGAACTCGAAAAGCACGATGGTGTGCTTGCGCGGGCCGCACGCGCTCTTGCCTGAACACGATGAGCGCGTGAGATCTCTGACACAAGCTAAGCGCGAGTTACATCTGCGATGCAACGAGCGCTTGAGGTCGCACCTCTGCATGTTATCGTGACGGTGCTTACATTTACGGGCGCTGTTGCTGTCATTGCCACCGGCGCTTGAGTGAACATGGGAGATAGCTCTTGTCTGGTCACGCTCTGTTGCATGCGGTCAATATCCAAGCTGATCCCGTAAAAGTTCGAGATGCCCTTACCACTCTTCAGGGTTTGAAAGGCTGGACCGGCGCCGACGTATCGGGAGGCGGCAAGGTGGGCGATCAGTGGTCGCTGAAGTATCCCGATGGCCCCACGTTCGTGTGGGAAGTGACTACCCATGATGCCAACAAGGTTGTCTGGAAGTGTGTGAAGGGACCGGGCGATGCGGCCGGAACCGCCGTTAACTTCGATATCGGCCAAACGCCCGACGGCCGCGTCCATTTGAAGTTCGCCCATTCGGGTTGGCCCCATCAGGAAGGCAACTTCGCGAAGTGCAATGCGCTCTGGGGCATGATGCTCCATCAGCTCCGCGCCTTCGCCGAGCACGGAAAGATCGCTCCCTGATCCAGCGGTCCTGAGGGCAAGACAATGCAGCAGTCACTTTCGGATTTCGTGGCCTCGATGGAGAAGGCCGGCTTCCTCGTGCGCATCAAGGAGGAGGTCCGCGTCGACCAGGTTCCCAAGCTCATGGAGTCCAATCCGACGAAGGCCATCCTGGTCGAGAAGATCAAGGACACCGAGTTCTCGGTGCTGGCCAATGCCTATTCGAATCAGGAGATGTTCGCCTGGGCCATGGGCTGCGACAAGACGCGGACCGGGCTCGAGATGGTCGCGCGCTCCAAGGGCCGCGTGAAGTGGGAGACGGTGACGACGGCGCCCTGCAAGGAAGTGATCCTGAAGGGCGACGACGTCGACCTGACGCTCCTGCCGCTGTTCCTACATCACGACCGCGACGGGCACGCCTACACCAACGACAATCTCTTCATCAGCAAGCATCCCGACACCGGCGTCTACGACTGGGGCATCTACCGCTCGATGTTCCGGACCAAGAACGAGAAGTCGGTCGACATGACCTGCACCTCGCACCGCCAGCGCATCCACGCGATGGCGGCGGCGGCGAAGGGCCAGAACCTCGAGGTCGCGATCGTGCTGGGCGGCCCGACGATCGACAAGATCTCGGCCCTGGTCGGCGTCACTGCCGACACCGACGACTTCGAGGTGCTGGGCGCCTTCTATGGCGCGCCGGCCAAGATGATCAAATGCGAGACCATCGACGTGATGGTGCCGGCCAATGCCGAGATCGTGCTCGAATGCGAGCTGATGGCGCTCGAAGGTCTCGTCTACGACGAAGGGCCGTACGGCGAATTCACCGGCATGTACGGCGGCGGCATCAAGCACAATTATCGCCTCAAGGTGAAGGCGATGACCTACCGCAAGGGCGGCATCTTCCAGCATTGCACCATCGGCGGCCTGCATCCCTGGTACACCGACAACATGCTGCAGCTGCCGGCGATCGAGGCCGACCTGTTCAACGGCCTGAAGCAGGGCGGCATCGACGTGCGCGAGGTGCGCTGCCCTCTGGGCGGCCTGTCCAACATCGCCTACGCCAAGATCCATCCGCTGGGCGCCGGCGATTCAAAGCAGGCGCTGGGCATCATGCTCACTTGCTCCAAGCAGGGCCTGCCCAAGGTCGCCATGGTGTTCGACACCGACGTCGACATCTGGGACGACCAGGCGGTGCTGGCTGCCATGGCCTACCGCTACATGCCGGACAAAGACACGGTGCGACTCGACGGGCTCAACACCATGACCGTCGATCCCAAGAGCACCACGTTGGGCATCGCCTCGAAGATCGGGATGGACTGCACCGTGCCGCTGGGTCCCGAGTGGAACCCCAATGAGTTCGTGCGCAGCACCGTGACCGACCTCGGCGATCCGCCGGCCGACCTGAAGATCATGACGGAAGAGGCGCTGACCAAGGATATGGAGGCGTTCATCCGCGCCGAGCCGCGCGCCTGGCACGACATTCTGAAGCAGTATCACGGCCAGCCCTATCCCGTGCTCTACCGTGCCTTCGGCAATCTGCGCCACAAGCTGGGCCGCACCAACGATCCGCCTTGGTACCGCTACACGCTCTCCGATACGCCGTTTTCGTGGGAGGCCAAGCCGCAGCCGCTGCACCATTCGGATCCACGCCACATCAAGACCGCCGGTTGAGCATCCGCATGGCAACGAGCCAGCCTGTCAGGCGCATGGTCGTCGGTATCACCGGCGCCTCTGGAACGGTCTACGGCATCCGCGTGCTCGAAGCGTTGCGCGCCATGAAGATCGAGAGCCATCTCGTGATCTCCAAGGCGGGCGACCAGACGCGAGCGCTCGAGACCGATGTGTCGGCGGCGGAGCTTCGGGCCCTCGCCGATCACGTCTATGCGCCGGGCGACATCGCTGCGGCCATCTCGAGCGGTTCGTTCCATACGATGGGCATGATCGTGGCGCCCTGCTCGGTGCGCACCTTGAGCGAGATCGCGACCGGAGTGACGTCGAGCCTGGTCGCCCGCGCGGCCGACGTCTGCCTGAAGGAACGTCGCCGCGTCGTCCTGATGTTCCGCGAAACGCCGCTGCACGCCGGGCACATCAAAAGCATGTTGGCCGTTACCGAGATGGGGGCCATCGTCGCCGTGCCGGTTCCGGCCTTCTACGCGCGGCCGCGCTCCGTCGACGACATCGTCACCCATTCGGTCGCCCGCGCGCTCGATCTCTTCGGCCTCGATACCAAGACCTTCCCGCGCTGGACAGGTCCGTCGGGCCTCCCATCCCGGCGGAGGACTGCAAAGTGATGCATCGTCGCACAGCAATCGCTGCCGTGCTGGCCGCCGTCGGTGGATTCTCGTCCCCGCGTGCGCAGACCGCCGACGTACGCGTCGTGGAATCGGCGCCGAAGGCACATGCCCGTATCGGCCGGCGCAGCAGTGCCTTCTTCGTGCGCTTCGACCGGCCGGTCGACCATCGCAAGTCGACTCTGACCATCAAGCAGGGCGACAAGGTGATCGAACGCCTGCAGCCGCGCTTGGAATCGGCGCCCGAAGTCCTGTTCGCGGAGGCGCCGACCTTGCCGCCGGGCGACTACACGCTGCACTGGGCGGTGATCACCCTGCAGGGAGAGAAAACCGTCTCGGGCGACATCCCTTTCCAGGTCTCCGACCAGCCGCCCAAGTAGGCGCGGCGTGCGATCCGCCCGTTCCAGACCCCGCTCAAGTCACCTTGAGGATCCGGCGTCCCACGAAGATCGTCAGGAAGGCCACCGCCGTGCCGAGCGCCGCCTCCGCCAGCCGGTCGAGCAACAGCGGCGGCCAGGGCGCGCCACGGCTCAGGTTGCTCATGCCGATGGCGAGCGGCGAGAAGAACAGGAGCGCGACGCCGTAGTTGCGCGCCACCGCGATCTCCGCCGCCGCCTGGCAGACAATGATGATCGCGATCAGTGCGAGATGGCCGGGTTCGAACGAGAACAGAAAGGTGGCCACGCCGACGCCGCCCAGGGTGCCCAGCATGAGGTGCGCCGTGCGGCGCCAGATGTCGGTGGCGGCCAACGCCGGCATCAGAGCCGCGACCGTAACGGCCGCCCAGAAGGGATGGCCGATGCCGAGGACGATGGCGAGCGCCCAGGCCGTCAGCACGCCGAGCGTGGCGGCCGCCATCAGGACCAGATGTTGCCTGCGGTCGAGATTGGCATAGCCCGCCGCGAGGCGATGGCGCCATCCGTCGGGTTTCGGTTCTTCTCCCCGCTTGCCGTTGCGCAAGTTGCTCAGCCAAGCCAGCAGGACCGAGAAGGCGGCGCCGCCTGCGCCGGTCGCTATGCCGATCGGCAGGCGGTCCCATGTGGTGGGGATGCTGGCGACGATCAGCAGGACCAAAACGAAAAACATTTCGCCGCGCGGCACCCATTTCATCGCGGCGCCCAGCGTGGCAGCGGCAATCACGGTGACGGCCAGCAGCGTGCCCAGCACCGGCAACGGCGCCTGCGCGGCCGCATAGGTCATCGCCACCGCGATGATGACGACCAGGCCGATGCCGGCCACGATCTGCGTCGTCACGCGCTGTTTGGCAGACTCGCCGTGGCCATAGAGCATCGCCAGTCCGCCGAAGGCGGCATAGACGGTGAGGTCGAGACGGTCCGCGACATCGAGCGCCAGCAGCGGCAGGCCGACCGCCAGGGCGACACGCAACGCATCCTCGATATCGTCGCGACGGATATCGGCAAAAGAGCGACGCATCACCTGTTGTACTCGCGAAACGCTAGGACGGACTGACCATGCCCCATCAAGATCTGCGCGCCTTCCTGACCGCCTTGAAGAACTCGGGTGACCTCGTCGACATCACGCGTCCGATTGCCCTCAAGTACGATATCGCCAAAGCTCTTGCCAAGACGAGTGCGATCCAGGGGCCGGCGCTGATGTTCGCGGATACCGGCACGGCGTTTCCGCTGGTGGCGGGCGTCTACGGCAATCGCAGGCTGGCGTTGAAGGCCTTCGAGGCGACGGAGCAGACGATCCACGACAAGGTGCTGAAGGGTATCAACAACCAGATCGCTCCGGTGGACTTCAAGGGCGCGCCGCCGTGTCAGGAGATCGTGCTGACGGGCGATGCGATCGATGTCACCAAGCTTCCGGTGCCGACCTACAGCCCGAAGGATGGTGGACCTTATATTACGGCCGGCATCGTGGTGTCGGAGAACCCGGAGACCGGCACGCCCGACATCGGCAACTACCGCTTCCAGGTTCACGGGCCGAAGGAGCTGGGCGTGTTCTCCGCGCCGAACCATCGCTTCGGCAAGAACATCGCCCACGCGACGGCGATGGGAAAACAACTGCACGGCGCGATCGTGATCGGTGTCGATCCGCTCACCATGTACTCCTGCCAGGTGCAGTCGAGCGACGCCACCAACGACTGGTTCGTTGCGGGCGGCCTGCGCGGCGTGCCGGTCGAACTGGCGAAGGCGGTCAGCAACGACATGAAGGTGCCGGCGCGCGCAGAGATCGTGATCGAGTTCACGGTCGATACCAAGGATCAGAAGATCGAGGGGCCGCTCGGCGAATATACCGGCTACTACACGGCAGCTTCGCCGAAGCCCGTGGCGAAGATAACGGCGATCACGCACCGCAAGGGTGCGATCTTCCAGGGGCTGCTGACCGGCAAGCCGATCACCGAGAACCACGTTCTGAAGCAGATTCCGTTCGAGACCTCGATCCTGCGGCAACTCCAGGCGCAGTTTCCGACGATCAGCGACATCTCGATCAACAGCTCGGGCGGCGTGCAGGTCTACGTCGTCATCGCCATGAAGCCGCGCTACGAGGGCGAGGCGCGGCACGCCATCCTCGCCGCCATGGCGTCAAATCTGCATCCCAAATGGGTCATCGCGGTCGATCCCGACATAGACATCCGCAATTCCGCGGAGGTCGAGTGGGCTCAGTCGTTCCGGGTCAAACCGAGCGACGATGTGTTCGTCGTCGAACGCACGGCCACCGCGCCGCTCGATCCCTACACCGACGGCGCCTTTTCGTCGTCCGTCGGTATCGATGCGACCAAGCCGTTCGGCGTCGAGTTCCCGGAGGTTTCGGAGGTGCCGGGTTGGCGCGACTTCGCGCTACCGGAGATCGACAAGCGCCAGGGTTAGAGGTCTCGAACGCGCGCGGTTCCTCACCAGCCCCAGAGCAGGCGCTTGGCGATCCAGCCGCGCAGGCCACCCTCGCGCTGGACCTTGACCCAGTTCTGGCGGCGCTCGAGCGTCTTCAGCACGTTGCCGTAGGCCACCTTGCCGACGATGCGGCTGCCTTCTGAAGGCTGGCTGCGCATGTTCGCGACCTTGACCTTGACGATGTGCATGGGCGTGCTGCTGGTCAGGGGACCATAGACCCAACCGCGGTCGTTCTCGAAGTCGCTCACTTTGAGCCACTTGCCCTGGCGTCCGATGACCTTGAGCGGATAGCCGTGTCCGAGCGTCCAGTCCGCTCCATAGCGCGTTCCCGGACCCGAGCGCATGTTCACTTCCTTCGTGCTGGCGATGCTCACCATGCGCTGCGCCATGCTGGGCGAGGCCAGGGCGATCAGGGCGACGAGCGCAAGGAAGGTGGAGAGAGCGACTGCTGGGAGGCGGAAGGAGCGCTGCATCCAACGAGGTCCTTTCGGAGGCGAAGAGAGGAACGATCGAAGTCGGCGTCGCGGCCTGCGGGGAGAGGTCACGACCGGCCAGACGGTCGTCGACGAAGAACGGTAATGCCGTCGGAAGCTCGATGACGGGCAGCAGACTTCGTCGCGTCGGGCGTCGTTCTTCATACCGTATGAGACGGCTGGTTTGAAGTCCGGGTTTTGAATGCGTTTCGACTGCGTTGACTGTCCGGTTCGTTCATTGGTAGCGTCTTGTCGTGGGATGCAACTTTAAAGGGTGGGAGGAATGCGACGTCGATCGCTTATGGCGCTCTCGGGCGCGTGCTTTGTCTGCGGCTGTGCAGGCGCCGTTCACCGCATGCCGCAATTCAGCGGGGGCAATCTCAGTTTGGCGCAAACGGAAGTAGCGGGAGCTGGTGGGCCACCGACTCGGCGCGTCGTCAGCGATGAAGAAGTTGTGGAAGTCTTGCAGTCCGCGCTCAGTCGGATTCGTCCCCCAGCTTATCAAGTCTGCCGGGAGATGAACGTCGGTGTCTGCGAATGGAAATTCCGCGCGATGAAGGATCGATCCTTGAATGCCGGCGCGGCCCCCAACGGATTGATCATAGTCAATCGAGGCATCGTCGAATATGCAGCCAATGAAGAAGAAGTCGCGCTGGTCATTGCCCACGAGATCGGCCATCAGGCGGCCAACCACATAGCAACTGGTCAGCGAAACCAGGCTGTAGGCGCCCTGGTGGGGGCCATCCTTCTCGGTGCGGCCGGCGCGGCCGCCTCCTATCGTAGCCCCAACAGCACCCAGATAACGCGCTCGGCAGTGGACGCGGGCGCCAACGTTGGCGGAGCGATTGGACGAATATCCTTCTCGAAGGAGCAGGAGCGCGAGGCGGACTATCTGGCGGCGGTCATTCTGTACCGTTCCAACATCGACCTCGACAAAGCGCGGGGCTTCTTAGTGACTATGGCCAGGGCGTCAGGTCGCAAGGAGACAGGAATGCTCGATACCCATCCCGCGGGGCCTGAACGCATTGCGGGGTGGGATCGTGCCGTCGCAGAGATCCGGGCGTCGAATGGCGGTCTTCCGCAGCGCGCGTAAGGCGATAGCCGCAATATCGTCTTCTCCCGTCGGGGATCAGCGCTTCGACGGGCCGGAACGACGGACTGGTTTGGCCGCACCTCCCTTCTCCAGGCGTTCTAGGCGCTGGCCGAGGCTGGTCTGCATCTTCTCCATCTGCTGTTGAAGCTGCTGATCCTGAGCCCTGAGCTGCTCGAGCTGCGCCGAAAGACCTGCGGCCGTGCGCTGAAGCTCGTTAAGCCTGCTCTCGAGATAAGCCGCCCTGCCGCCGGATTGCGCTTCGACCGACGCAGGCAGCAACAAGACGGCACAAACGATCACACGGGGAAGAATCGCCAACTCCGGGCTGCACGTTGGAGCCGCGAGGATGGATCGGTCCGAGGGCGGTTACAATCCCAAGCTGGTCTTTGAAGCCGCCCACCATCGTGGTTCGCGGGGCGGCTTGCTGCCCGGCGCGTTCAGGCGGATCGCTCCAAGGCCTGTGGCCGATGTTCCGGTGCGACCCGAAATGAACAAGGGGTCAGCCCTTTCGGGCTAACCCCTTGTCTATTTGGTGGAGCCAGACGGGATCGAACCGTCGACCTCTACAATGCCATTGTAGCGCTCTCCCAGCTGAGCTATGGCCCCGAAAATCGTGCTGGCGGGCGCGAGGTATAATTGCTGCCTCGCTGGCTGGCAACTGCCTCCAGCGACCGTTTGTTAGCGGTCGCCCTCGCCCTTGTCGTCCTCGACTTCGACCTCGACTTCGATGTCGTCGGTCTCATCGTCCAGATCGTCCGCGTCCAACGCCTCGTCGCCGTCGACATCGGGCAAATCGTCAGCGTCGAGATCGTCGCTCTTCTTCTTGGCGGCGGCCTTGGCTGCGGCGGCTGCGGCGGCCGCGCTGGCGGCAGCGGCTGCTGCGGTCGCGGCGGCAGAACCACGGCCGCGGCGGACCTTCACGAAGTCCTCGCGATCATGCTCACGTCCGCACTTCGGACATTTGATCGGACTCTTGTTCAGGTCGTAGAAGCGCGCTGCACAGCTCTGGCAGGTGCGTTTCGTGCCCCAGCTCGCTTTGACCACGCGAAATCTCCTGAAAATGCGCTCGGATTCGGCCGAATGACCGCGAGGGAGGGCGTATGTCATGCGTCTTTCACCCTGTCAAAACCAAATTCCTCCATGCTACGAGGGCGCCGCGCCGCATTGTGCCATCCGCCCCTGTCGTCACGTTGCCCGGGAGTCCGTCCTGTCTGCCCATGCTTCTCCCGCCAAGCTGATTGCCCACCCCGTCTCGCGGCTGCAGGGCCGTGTCCGGGCGCCCGGCGACAAGTCGGTTTCGCACCGTTCCTTGATGTTCGGCGCGCTCGCGCTGGGCGAAACCAGGATCACCGGCCTGCTCGAGGGCGAGGATGTCCTCGCCACGGCCGCCGCCCTGCGGGCGATGGGCGCACAGGTCGAGCATGAAGGTGCCGGCGCCTGGCGGGTCCGCGGCTTTGGGGTGGGCGGCGGCCGTGAGCCCGACAATGTTCTCGACCTCGGCAATTCCGGGACGTCGGCCCGCCTGCTTTCGGGCATCCTGGCGAGCCACCGCTTCACCAGTTTCATGACCGGCGACGGCTCGCTGCGGCGCCGGCCGATGCAGCGGGTCATCGAGCCCTTGTCTCGCATGGGCGCCCGCTTCGAGGCCCGCGAAGGCGGCCGCATGCCGTTGGCCATCATCGGCACCGACGAGATGGTGCCCATCGAATACCGCCTGCCGGTCGCCTCGGCGCAGGTGAAGAGCGCCATATTGTTGGCCGGCCTCAACACTGCAGGCGAAACCACCGTGATCGAGCCCGAAGCGACGCGCGACCATACCGAGCGCATGCTGCGCCACTTCGGGGCCGAAGTCCGCGTGGCGCCGGCCGAAGGGGCGGGCAAGCGCATCACCGTCGTGGGCTGGCCCGAACTCAAGGCGCGCGACATCGTCGTGCCGGGCGATCCGTCGTCGGCGGCCTTTGCCGTCGTGGCGGCGGCGATCCGGCCGGGCAGCGACGTGACGGTCGAGAATGTCGGGCTGAATCCGCTGCGGGCCGGCCTTTATGAGACCTTGAAGGACATGGGCGCCGACATCGAGTTCCAGAACCAGCGCGAGATCGGCGGCGAGCCGGTGGCGGACTTGCGCGTGCGCGGTGGCGAGCTGAAGGGTGTCGAGGTTCCGCCGGAGCGGGCGCCGTCGATGATCGACGAATATCCGATCCTGGCGGTCGCGGCCGCCTGCGCCAAGGGCACGACCCGCATGCTGGGTCTCGCCGAACTGCGCGCCAAGGAAAGCGATCGACTGTCCAGTGTCGCGGCGGGCCTCGCGGCGAACGGCGTTCGCCATGAAATGGGCAGCGACAATCTGGTCGTGCACGGCACAGGGGCGCCGCCGCAGGGCGGCGGACTGGTGGTCACGCACCTCGACCACCGCATCGCCATGTCGTTCCTGGTCCTGGGGCTAGCCAGTCGTGAACCCGTGGCGGTCGACGACGGTTCGCCGATCGACACCAGTTTTCCGGGTTTTTCCCGGCTGATGAACGAACTCGGCGGCCGGATAGAGGCGGCGTGAGCGGACGCCTCGTCATCGCCATCGACGGACCGTCGGCCGCGGGCAAAGGCACCCTGGCCAGGCGGCTCGCCGCGCATTTCTGCCTGCCACACCTCGATACCGGTCTTCTCTATAGGGCGGTGGGCGTCAAGGCGGACCGCCTCGGCCTACCACCGGAAGAGGTAGCGGCCGGATTGCAGCTTGCGGACCTCCTGGCGCCGGACTTGCGGACCGACGTAGCCGGGCAGTTGGCCTCGAAGGTGGCCGTCCTGCCGCAGGTCAGGGACAACCTCTTGAATTTCCAGAAAAAATTCGCATCTCAGAAGTCCGGCGCCGTGCTCGATGGGCGCGACGTCGGCACCGTCATTTGCCCCGACGCACCCGTGAAATTTTTCGTCACGGCCAGCGCCGAAGCCCGGGCAGATCGGCGGTACCAGGAGTTGCGCGGTCGAGGGGTCGACACTATAAGACCGCGCGTTCTTGCCGAGATGGCGGAGCGGGACCGTCGCGACAGCGAACGGGCGGCAGCACCTTTGATGGCCGCACCCGATGCTTTCCTTCTCGATACCAGTGACATGGATGCCGATGCGGCCTTTGCCGCGGCTTTGGCGTTCATAGCGCGCAAGGGCTTTCGATCTTCCGGGCCGTAAATCGCCGCCGGCGGATCGAAGACTTCCAGCGGCGATTGCGCGGGACGAGTCGTCTCAGCGTCGGTGTTTCAAAGGCAGTGGATCCGCCGGACTTAACCGGCTGGCCGACGGGCGGCAGCGTTTCGCCCGGGATCGATGAAGGAGAGTTGAATGGCCAAGGGCAGCGCCCTGCGTAGACCCGCGAACGACACCGCCAGCGCGGAGTTCGCAGCACTTCTCGAAGAATCGCTGGGCGGTTCTCCGAGCTTCGAAGGAACGGTCATCAAAGGCCGCGTCATTCGTATTGCCAATGATTTCGTCGTGGTGGATGTCGGCCTCAAGTCGGAAGGCCGCGTCGCACTGCGTGAGTTCTCCAACGGTGGCGCCGCCCCCGAAGTTAAGGAAGGCGACCTCGTCGACATCTTCGTCGATCGCATGGAGAACAAGGACGGCGAAGCCGTTCTCTCGCGCGACAAGGCGCGCCGCGAGGAAGCCTGGACGATCCTCGAGAAGGCTTTCACCGATCAGGACCGTGTCATGGGCACGATCTTCGGCCGCGTGAAGGGCGGCTTCACGGTCGACCTGTCGGGCGCCGTGGCCTTCCTGCCGGGCAGCCAGGTCGACGTCCGCCCGGTGCGTGACGTCGGACCGCTGATGGGCCAGGCCCAGCAGTTCGCCATCCTCAAGATGGACCGTCGCCGCGGCAACATCGTCGTGTCGCGCCGCGCCGTCATGGAAGAGACCCGCGCCGAGGACCGCACGCGCCTGATGGGCGCGCTGTCCGAAGGCCAGGTGCTCGACGGCGTCGTCAAGAACATCACCGACTACGGCGCGTTCGTGGATCTGGGTGGCGTCGACGGCCTGCTGCACGTCACCGACATTGCCTGGAAGCGCATCAATCATCCGTCGGAAGCCCTCACCATCGGCCAGCAGGTCAAGGTGCAGGTCGTCCGCTTCAACCCCGAGACGCAGCGTATCTCGCTCGGCATGAAGCAGCTGATGAGCGATCCGTGGGATGGCGCGGGTGCCAAGTACCCGGTCAACCTCAAGCTCAAGGGCCGCGTCACCAACATCACCGACTACGGCGCCTTCGTGGAGCTGGAGCCGGGCGTCGAGGGTCTGGTTCACGTCTCCGAGATGAGCTGGACCAAGAAGAACGTGCACCCGGGCAAGATCGTTTCGACCTCGCAGGAAGTCGAAGTGATGGTGCTGGACGTCGACATGTCCAAGCGCCGCATCTCGCTCGGCCTCAAGCAGTGCATGGCCAATCCCTGGGAGAGCTTCGCCGACCAGTTCCCGTCGGGCACCGAGCTCGAGGGCGAGGTCCGCAACATCACCGAGTTCGGCCTGTTCGTGGGCCTGCCCGGCGACATCGACGGCATGGTCCATCTCAGCGACCTGAGCTGGGACAAGGCCGGCGACGAGGCGATCCGCGACTACAAGAAGGGCGACCAGGTCAAGGTCAAGGTCCTCGACGTCGACATGGACAAGGAGCGCATCTCGCTCGGCATCAAGCAGCTTGCCAACGATCCGTTCGAGAAGGTGGGTTCGGTCGCCAAGAAGGGTGACGTCGTCACCGTCATCGTGGCCGGCATCCAGGACAACGGCATCGACGTCACGGTGCAGGACGGTATTCCGGGCTTCATCCGCAAGTCGGAACTCTCCCGTGACCGTTCCGAGCAGCGCCCCGACCGCTATGCAATCGGCGACAAGCTCGACGCCAAGATCACCAACATCGACAAGGCCTCGCGCCGCGTCGTGCTGTCGGTCAAGGCGCGCGAACTGGACGAAGAGAAGAAGGCAATGGCCGATTTCGGTTCGTCCGACTCCGGCGCCAGCCTGGGCGACATCCTGGGCGCGGCCCTCAAGAAGAAGGCCGAGGACGACGGCAAGTAGGCCGTTTTCCCCTTGATTTGAGCGAAGGTCGGTCCGCAAGGACCGGCCTTTTCTTTTGCTTTCAAGGGCTTAGGCTTGACGAGGCGGTTAATTGTTTTAATATCAACGACTTAAATCGTTGATCTCGGGGTCTCACAGCCTCGCCCATGGAACTGCGATGACCAAGTCCGAGCTGATTGCCCGCCTGGCGGCCCGGAATCCGCATCTCTACCAAAGGGATGTCGAGCGGATCGTCGCCACGGTTTTCGATGAGATCTCCAAGGCCCTCGCGTCCGGCCATCGCGTCGAGCTGCGCGGCTTCGGTGCGTTCTCGGTGAAGAAACGCGATCCGCGCACGGGCCGCAATCCGCGGACGGGCGAGCAGGTCGCCGTCGCCTCCAAGCGCGTACCCTACTTTAAGACCGGCAAGGACTTGCGCGACCGCCTGAACAAGGAAGCGGCGCGCGCTGCGGGCCTGCTGCCGGGCGAGGGCGAGGACGCCAAGCCGGAAAGCGACAAGACGTAGCGTTTGCTCGCGTCGAGGCCGCGCGGTGTGCCATGCTGGCGGCGTCATGAAGTTCCTGTCCCGTGCCCTGTTCCTGCTCTTCATCCTGGTCGGCGTGCTGATTGCGGTCAGCAATTCCCAGCCTGTGCAGCTCACGCTGTGGCCACTCCCGCACGTCGTCGTCATGCCGGTCTACCTTCTGGTGATCGGGCTGCTGTTGCTGGGGGTGCTGGCGGGCCTCGGCATCGGCTGGTGGGCCGGGCGCCATCATCGCCGTCGCGCCCGCGAAGCCGGCGGCGAAGCGGCGCGTCTGGAGCGTGAACTCGGCCGCTTGCGTACGACCGAAGCGGCCCGGCAGGCTGCGGCGCAGCCAGGCGCTCCGCCCTCGGGGCCGGCATTGCGCGACCAGAAGGCCATCGAACGCCAAAGCGCGCTGGTCGCTCCGGAACTGGGAGCATCCGCCGCCCCGCGCGGGCCGTTTTCGTGAAGATTCTGTCGGCGGCCGAAGTCGATGCCGCCCTCGACGACCTGGCGCTGATCGACCGGCTCGACGCGCTGTTTCGTGCCGGCTGCGAGATGCCGACACGGCATCACCACCCGATCAGGGAACCGCTTGGCCCGGGTTCGGCCGACGCCATGCTGCTCCTGATGCCGGCCTGGACCCGCGGCCCTTCGGGCCGGATCGGGGTCAAGGTCGTCACCGTATTCCCCGACAACGGCAAGCGTTCGCTGCCCTCGATCTACGGCCAGTATCTGCTTCTGGACGGCACGACCGGCGCCACCCTGGCGCTGCTAGACGGCACCATGCTGACCAAGCGGCGCACGGCCTGTGCTTCCGGCCTCGCGTCGCGCTACTTGTCCCGCGCCGATGCCTCGCGATTGCTGATGGTCGGCACGGGCGCGTTGGCGCCCGAACTGATCCGGGTGCATGCCAAGGTACGGCCGATCCACGATGTGGCGATCTGGGGCCGCACGCCGGCCCATGCGGAAGCCCTGGCCGCAAGACTTACCGTGTCGTTGCCCAAGATGCTCGGCCGGCAGATTGCCGTCCGCGCCGTCACCGACCGGCAGGCCGCCGTCGCCGATGCCGACATCATTTCCTGTGCGACATTGTCGAAGGAAGCGCTGGTCGAAGGCGACTGGCTGCGCGAGGGGCAGCACCTCGATCTGGTCGGCGCCTACACCCCGCAGATGCGCGAGACCGACGACAGGGCCGTTTGGCGCGCCCGGGTCTATGTCGACACCCGTGCCGGCGCCCTCAAGGAGGGCGGCGATATCGTCCAGCCGCTGGCCAACGACACGATCGACGAAGACGATGTGATCGGCGACCTGTTCGAGCTCGCCCGCGGCCAGCAGACTGGCCGCTTGCCCGGCGATGCCGCCAGCATCACGCTCTTCAAATCCGTGGGAGCTGCCCTGGAAGACCTCGCCGCCGCCGAGCTCGCGATCGAGGCCTGATGAAGGGCGAACTGGCCCGCATGCTCGCCGGCGAGCTCTATCATCCCGGTGCGCCCGAGATTCAGGCGGAGCTTGCAGCCTCGCGGGCCTGGCTTGCCCGCTACAATTCCGCCTTCGGCCAGTCGAGCCCGGAACTGCGGAAGATTCTGGCGGAGCGGCTGGGTGCCGTCGGGGAAGGAGCCCAGATCCGGCCGCCGTTCTTTTGCGACTACGGCTTCAACATCAAGCTCGGCGCCAACGTCTTTCTCAACTTCAACTGCGTCGTCCTCGACGTCGTCGAGGTGGCTATCGGCGACGAAACCCAGATCGGGCCCGCCGTCCAGATCTACGCCGCCGACCATCCGCGCGACCCGGCCCAGCGGCGCAAGGGCCTGGAACTGGGCCGGCCGGTCAGGATCGGCCGCAATGTCTGGATCGGCGGCGGGGCGATCATCCTGCCCGGCATCACCATCGGCGACGATGCCGTGATCGGCGCCGGTTCCGTCGTCACCAAGGATGTCGAGGCCGGGGCGACAGTCGTCGGCAATCCGGCGCGCCGGGTGGGGCGCCCGTCACCCTCCTGAACATCGCTCTAAGCCGGTTCGATCAGCGCACCCGACTTCTTCAAGGCCTCGATGTCGGCTGCGCTGACACCGGCTTCCGCCAGGACAGCCCGGGAATCGGCGCCCTGCAAAGGGGCCAGGATGCGGATGGCGGGTGGCGTCTTGCTCATGCGCATCGGCGGCTCGACCATCATGATCTCGCCTTCGCTGGGATGCGGGTACTTCTTGAAGAGCTGGCGCCACACGAGGTGCGGGTCTTCGAACAAGTCGGCTGGTCGCGAGACCGGCGCGTTGGGAATCTGGCCTTCGTCCAGCAGCTTCACCCACTCTGCAGTGGTGCGGCTCGGCGCCAGCGCTTCGACCATGGCGTACATGTCGGCGATATGCATCGACCGGGCATTGATCGTCGAATAGCGCGGATCCTTCAGCACCTCGGGCCGGCCGACGATCTCGAAGAAATTGCGCCAGTGCTTGTCGTTGTAGGGCAGGATCGCCATCCAGCCGTCGAGCGTGCGGTAGGGCTTGCGGGTCCGCGCCAGCAGGCGCGAGTAGCCGACCTCGCCGTCGTCGCTGAAGGTACGCTCCCACAGATGCTCGACCATGAGCCAGGCCGACATGGTCTCGAACATTGGCACCTCAACGAACTGGCCCTCGCCAGTGCGCTGCCGATGCATAAGGGCTGAAAGTGTCGAGAAGGCGAAAGTGAGGCCCACCGTCTTGTCGGCGATGATGGTCGGCGGATAGCGCGGGACATCGTCGCCGGCGGCCCGGCCCATCAGGTCGGCGATGCCGAAGCGCGCCTGAATGGCGTCGTCATAGGCCGGCAGTTTTCCGTAAGGACCATCCGCCGAATAGCCGTAGGCGCCGACATAAACGATGTCGGGCTTCACCTTGCGGATTTCCTCGTAGCCCAGGCCCAGGCCCTCGATGGCTTGCGGCCGCAGGGCATGCACGAAGGCATCGGCCGTTGCCACAACCTTGAGCAGTGCTGCCCGGGCCGCCTTGTCCTTGAGATCGAGGCAGAGCGAGCGCTTGTTGCGATTCACGTAGAGATAGGTGGGACCCATGCCCGGCGTCTTGCCGGGCTTGCCGATGTGGCGCACGGCGTCGCCTTCGGGCGCCTCGACCTTGATCACGTCGGCCCCCTGGTCGGCCAGCAGCATGGTGCCGTAGGGGCCGAGGATGATGTTGGTGAGGTCGACGATCCTGAGGCCTTCGAGCGCGCCGGGCATTGCCTGTCCTGTTAGGTTGGAGAAACGGCGGCCACCCTGCCACTGCCTTGACCGCGCGTCATCGCCTCTGGCATTGCGACGCAAAACGAGAAGAAAACTATGGAGGATGCTCATGGACGTGCGCACGCAGATGCGAAGCGCCGCGCGCTACAATGCCGGCCGCGAGGCAATTGCGGCCGGCGACCGCCGGCTCACTTTCGCTCAAGCTTGGGACCGAGGCGTGCGCATGGCAAACGGCCTGCTGGCCCTTGGCCTCAAACCTCAAGACAGAGTCGGCGTGCTCGAAGACAACACACTCGAATCGTCAGATTTCTTCCTGGGCGCAGCTATTGCCAACCTGGTGCGGGTGCCACTCTATCCACGCAATGCGCGCGAGAGCCATGTCCATATGTTGGGCCACACCGGCTGCCGCGTGGTCGTGGTCTCGGAAAAGTACGCCGAAGAAATAGAAGCGATCCGCGGCGAACTGCCGGACCTGGAGCATATCCTTGTTCGCGACGCGGGTTACGAAGCATGGCTGGTGCGGCAATCGGACATCGACCCCGATCCGGCCATCGACCCTCAGGACTATTTCATCATCCGTCACACCGGCGGCACGACCGGCAAGTCGAAGGGCGTGGCCTACACCCATCATGCCTGGCTCGCTGCCGGCCGCGACTGGTTCTATCTCTACCCTCCGGTCGAGCCCGGCGACTCGTGCCTGCACCTGGCTCCGATCAGCCACGGCTCGGGCTATCTCTTCACGCCGATCTGGCTCGGCGGTGGGCGCAATGTGATGGCGGAGAAATTCGATCCGGCAAGCCTGCTCGATCTCATGGATCGAGAACGCACCGCGTACATGTTCATGGTGCCGACGATCCTGAATGCCATTAACCGCATCCCCGGAATCGAGGCCCGCAAGTTCCCTCGTCTGAAATGCATGCTCGTCTCGGCGGCGCCGATCTCCGACGAAACCGCCTTGAAGGCCTACGAAATTTTCGGAGACGCCATGTATCAGGGCTATGGGCAGACCGAGGTACTACCTGTAGCGATGATGGGACCGCGGCAGTGGTTTGCCAAAGATGTGCCGGGCTCCCAGCCCTTGCGTGCCTGCGGCATGCCGCTGCCCTTCGCGCAACTTCAGATCTGGGACGAGAACAACAATCCGGTAGCCCCGGGCGAGGCTGGCGAGATCGTCGCCAAGGCCGAAGGACAGATGCAGGGCTTCTGGAACAATCCGCAGGCGACGGCCGAGCGCATCGTCGACGGATGGGTGAAGACCGGCGACATCGGCCGTCTGGACCGGAATGGGTATCTCTACATGTTGGACCGCGCCGACGACATGGTGATCTCGGGCGGCTTCAACATCTATCCGGCCGAACTCGAGAATGTCATCGCCGCACATCCGGCGGTACTCGAGGTTGCTGTGTTCGGTATACCCGATCAGCGCTGGGGCGAGACCCCCTGTGCCGTTGTCTGTGTAAAGCAAGAGAGCGCAGTGACGGAGAAGGAACTTGTCGATCTCTGCTCCGTTCACCTCGGAAACTACAAACGTCCGGGCAAGATTGTGATTCGCCACGATCCCTTGCCCAAGACGCCGGTCGGCAAGATCAAGCGCAAGGAACTGCGCGAGGCTTTCTGGGTCGGCCACGAACGACGGGTCGCCGGTAACTGACGTGGCGGGCCGGAGCGAGCGAAGCCAAGGGGCAGACATTCACCTTCATCGAGGGGTGTTATGTGACCGTTGTGCAACGCGCGCTGGCGGTGTAGCCAAGGAGCCAGCAGGCCGGGGGGGCGATGCGAAGCAACGTTGCAAAAAAACAGCTCGAGTCGAAGACGATATCGAGCGTGGCATCAAGGCCGTATCGAATCGAAGAACAGGTTGGCTATCTCCTGCGACGTGCACATCAACGCGCAAGTGCCATCTTTCAAGTCGGTATCGGCGATCCAAACATCACACCGACGCAGTACTCGAGCATGGTGAAGCTCAACGAGTACAAGGAGCTGTCGCAAAATTTGCTGGGCCGTCTTGTCGGCATGGACAAGGCGACGATGCAGGGCGTGGTGCGGCGCCTGAAGGAACGCGGTCTCGTCGACTCGCGTCCCGATCCCGGCGATGCGCGCCGAACGTTG
Source organism: Reyranella massiliensis 521 (assembly GCF_000312425.1). Classification (GTDB taxonomy): domain Bacteria; phylum Pseudomonadota; class Alphaproteobacteria; order Reyranellales; family Reyranellaceae; genus Reyranella; species Reyranella massiliensis. The sequence goes on from NZ_HE997181.1 coordinate 5,495,635, forward strand.
CTCAGCCTGACGACCGAAGGCAATCGGCTGGTTGCCAAGTTGCTGCTCAACGGGCCGGCGGTTTCGCGCGAGACCTTGAAGCCGCTCAACCAGCAGGAGCAGCGCCAGCTTCTCGAACTGCTGTCGAAGATCGTCTGACTTCGAGCCGTCGGAAAAATTTCGGTTCAACCGCCGCGCGTGTTTGACTCCAGCGGCGTCCGTGTCATCGTGTGTACACGAACGATATGGGCGACTACCTCCGACCCCGAGACCTCGACGAGGCTCTCAAGGCACTGACCCGACCCTGCATGGTGTTGGCCGGCGGCACTGACTTTTACCCTGCGCGGGTCGGCCGGTTGGTCACGGAAGATATTGTCGATATCGCTGGAATCTCAGCTCTTCGCGGTATTTCCGATACGCCGAACGGTTGGCGGCTGGGCGCCACCACGACCTGGAGCGAACTGGTCGAGGCCGACCTGCCGCCTTTGTTTAATGGGCTCCAGCAGGCGGGCCGCGAAGTCGGCGGCCGCCAGATCCAGAACGCCGGGACCTTGGTGGGCAATCTCTGCAATGCATCGCCCGCGGCCGACGGCGTGCCAGCCTTGCTGGCGCTCGACGCCGAAGTCGAGATCGCAAGCCTCGCCGGCCGCCGTCGCCTTGCCTTGGCGGCCTTCGTCACGGGTGTCCGCAAGACGGCGCTGCATCCCGGCGAGCTGGTCACGGCCATTTACGTGCCGCGCCCTCGTCATGCCGCGCATGCCGGCTTCCTGAAGCTGGGCGCGCGCCGCTATCTCGTGATCTCGATTGCCATGGCGTCGGCCGTCCTCGAAGTCGCCGACGGGAAGGTTGCGGCCGCCCGCATCGCCGTCGGCGCCTGCTCGCCGGTTGCGCGACGCCTTCCGGCGCTCGAAGCCGCATTGATGGACAGGCCCTTCGACAAGAGCCTGTCGGAGCACGTCGAAGCAACGCATATCGCGCCGCTGTCGCCCATCGACGACGTGCGGGGCAGTGCCGCCTACCGCAGCGAGGCCGTGCTCACGTTGCTGCGCCGGCTGCTGTCGGGATTGGCCCCATGAAGGTCGCCTTCACCCTCAACGGCACCGTTGCCGAGTGGGAGGGGGCGCCGGCCACCCGGCTTGCGGCGGCGTTGCGCGACGATCTCGGCTGCACGGGCACCAAGATCGGCTGCGACGCGGGCGATTGCGGCGCCTGCACGGTGCTGCTCGACGGGCGGCAGGTCTGTTCGTGCCTGGTAGCCATGGGGCAGGTCGAGGGCCGCACGGTCGAGACGGTCGAAGGGCTTGCGCTGCCTGAGATGCTGGCCGCCCTGCAGGCGTCGTTCCTGGCGCATGGCGCGGCCCAGTGCGGCATCTGCACGCCGGGCATGCTGATGGCGGCCGAGGAACTGGTTCGCCGCAAGGCCATGCCGACCCGCGCCGAGGTCGAGGAGTTCCTGGGTGGCGTGCTCTGCCGCTGTACCGGCTACAGCAAGATCGTCGATGCGGTGATGGCGGTTGCCTCGCCGGTCGGGGAGCCCGATCCCCTTGCAGGCGAAGCTGTAGGCACCCGTCTCTCGCGCGTCGATGGAATCGCAAAGGTTACGGGCAGGGATGCTTTCGGCGCCGACGCGATCCCGGACGACGCACTCTGGATCCGGGTCGTCCGCTCGCCGCATGCTCGCGCCCGCTTTGCGCTGGGCGATCTCGAGCCACTGCGGAAGCGGCTGGCGGCCGTGCTGACGGCCGCAGACGTGCCGTTCAATGGCTTCGGCATCTATCCCGACATCAAGGACCAGCCCGTCCTGGCCGATGGCCTCGTGCGTTACCGCGGCGAGGCTGTCGTCGCGCTGGTCGGCGTGCGGGCCGAGGTGCTGGCGATCCGCGACGAAGACGTGCCGATCGCCTGGACACCCGAGCCGCCCTTGTTCGGCATCGATGCCGCCACCGCCCCAGATGCTCCGTTGGTCCAAGCTGACCGGCCGAAGAACCTCCTGCTGGAAGGCGGCGTGAAGCGCGGCGACGCCGACGCTGCCTTCGCGGATTGCGCTGCAGTCGTGGAAGGCGTGTTCGAGACGGCTTTCGTCGAGCACGCCTATATCGAGCCCGAGGCCGGCTGGGCGGAGCGGGTCGGCGACCGGATCGAAATCCATGCGACCACCCAGACGCCCTATATGGACCGCGACGAAGTCGCCAATGTGATGCAGCTCCGGCCGGAGGCCGTGCGCATCGTGCCGACCGCCTGTGGCGGCGGCTTCGGCGGCAAGCTCGATCTTTCGGTGCAGCCGCTGATCGGGATCGCGGCCTGGAAACTCCGACGTCCCGTGGCCTGCGTCTACACGCGCCCCGAAAGCATGGCGGCCAGCACGAAACGCCATCCGGCGCGTGTCGCGGCAAAGTTCGGCTGCGATGCCCAGGGCAGGCTTGTGGCCTCCGACGTGCGCGCCACGTTCGATACCGGCGCCTATGCTTCCTGGGGGCCGACCGTGGCCAACCGGGTGCCGGTGCATTCCATGGGGCCCTATGCCGTGCCCAACGTGCGCACCTGGGGCGAGGCCTTTTTCACCAACGGTCCACCGGCCGGCGCCTTCCGTGGCTTTGGCGTGCCGCAGGCTGCCATTGCGCACGAGGCGATGATGGACGAGCTGGCCGATGCGACCGGCATCGACCGGCTGGAGTTTCGTCATCGCAATGCCCTGCGTGTCGGCGACACGACGGCGACGGGACAGGTTCTGGCCCATTCGGCGGGTCTTGCCCAATGCCTCGACGCGCTGCGACCCGCGTGGCGCGAGGCGCTGGAGAAAGCCGCTGCGTTCAATGCCGAAGGGGGCGCGCTTCGGCGCGGCGTCGGCATCGGCTGCATGTGGTACGGCATCGGCAATACGTCGATGTCGAACCCCTCGCGCATGCGGGTCGGCCTGTCGCCGGTCGGCGCGTTGACGCTCTATAGCGGCGCGGTCGATATCGGCCAGGGCAGCAACACCATCATGGTGCAGATCGCCGCCGACGCGGTGGGTCTGCCGGCGTCGCGGTTCGCGCTGGTCGCCGGCGATACCGATCTCACGACCGATGCCGGCAAGACCTCGGCGTCGCGCCAGACCTTCGTGTCGGGCAAGGCGGCGGAGAAGGCAGGCCAGGACCTGCGGCAGCAGATCCTGCGGCTGGCCAATGCCGGCCCCGAGGCACGCCTGTCGCTCGACGGCGCCAAGCTCACGGTACGCGACGGCGCGGAAGTGCGGACCCTCGACCTCGCAACGGTCGGCCCGTTGATGGGCGAGGGCGTGTTCGATCCGCCGACCACACCGCTCGATGCCGACGGCCAGGGCGTGCCCTATGCGACCTATGCCTTTGCCGCCCAGATGGCCGAGGTCGAGGTGGATATCGAGCTGGGCACCGTGAAGGTGCGGCGCATCGTGGCGGCGCACGATGTCGGCAAGGCGATCAACCCGACCCTGGTCGAAGGCCAGATCCAGGGCGGCGTCGCGCAGGGCCTTGGCCTTGCGCTCATGGAAGAGTATCTGCCCGGTCGTACCGAGAACCTGCACGACTATCTCATCCCGACCGTGGGCGACGTGCCTGCAATCGAGTGCATTCTGATCGAGGACCGCGAGCCGCTGGGCCCCTCGGGCGCCAAGGGCGTCGGCGAGCCGGGACTCGTGCCGACGGCGCCGGCGATCCTGGGGGCCGTCCATCACGCCACCGGCGTGCGTGCCCGCCGCGTGCCGCTGCTGCCGCATCGCCTGCGCGAGGCCATCGTCCAGTTGAAGGGCCAGTTGAAGGGGAACACGCCATGAGCGACGACATCTCGCTCACCGAGGCCGAGCGCAGCGCCGGCATCGTGCGCTGCGACGCCTGCCCTGTCCTTTGCCGCATCCGGCCCGGCCGTGCCGGCGCCTGCGATCGCTACGCCAACGAGAATGGCGTGCTGGTGCGCGTCGATCCGCTGGTGCTGCTGGCCAAGCCCGATCTTGCGAGGGTCGCCTTCGTCGAGGGCAGCGAGGCCTGGCGCGGCGAACTCGGTAAGGGCGAGGGCGCCTTCGTCACGGGAATCGGCGCCACCACGACCTACCCCGACTACAAGCCCGCGCCTTTCATCGTCTCCTCGAAGCACGAGGGCGTCGACATGGTCACGGTCGTGACCGAAGGCATCTTCAGCTACTGCGGCGTCAAGGTGAAGATCGACACCGACCGCTATCTCGGGCCCGAGCAGGCGGCGGTCCGCGTCAAGGGCGAGGCGGTGGGCCACGTCACCACGGCCGAATATGGCTCGCAGATGCTGTCGCTGGGCGGCGTGCATCATCTGACCGGCGGCTCCAAAAAGGAGGGCGTCGTCACCTGCGACGCGCTGCTGGCGCTCTGCAATCGCGAAGCGGTGGAACTCAGCATCGACGGCGGTTCGACCGTCGTAGTGCAGGCCGACAGACCGCCCATCGTGAATGGCACTCTGGAAGAGCGCATGCGCGTCGGTTGCGGCTCGGCCGCGATCGGCATGTTCGCGCCGCAATGGCACGGCCATGCCGACGAGGTGATCGTGGTCGACGACCACATCACCGGCGTGCTGAGCGAACATCAGGGCGGCGCCTTTCTCGACATGAAGCCCGCGGGCATTCGTGTCCGTGGCCGCCGCTCGACGCCGGGCCGTTATTTCCAGGTGGCGGAGCCGGGGCTGGGCTGGGGCGGCACCAACATCAGCGATCCGCTGGAGATCATCGACCGGATAGATCCCAAGCAGGCCTGGCCGGGGCTTCGGCTGCTCATGGTATCGACGACCGGCGAGCATGCGGCTTGGTACGAACTCGACCACGAGCTGAAGCCACGTCCCGCCGATATGCCGGCGCCGGTGCGTCATGTGGTCGAGCGCATCGCCGAGAACTGTGAACCTGCGCTCTGCACGGTCCTGTTCATGGCGGGCGCCGGCGGTTCGTTGCGCGCAGGCGTCACCGAGAACCCCGTGCGGCTCACCCGGTCGGTGCGGGACACACTCACCAAGGTCACGCTGGGCGGCGTGCCGGCCTATGTCTGGCCGGGCGGCGGTATCACCTTGATGGTCGATGTGGCGCGCATGCCGGAGAAGTCCTTCGGCTATGTCCCGACGCCGGCCCTGGTGGCACCCCTGGAGTTCACCCTGCGCGCCGACGATTACGCGGCATTGGGCGGCTATGCCTCGCGCGCGGTGACGCTTGAAGAGGTGCTGGCTCGCCACAAGGTCCGCGTCGACGAAGGTGGTAAAGAGGGGGGTGGCCGGTGAGCGCCATCGCCGCCCGCCTCGCCGATGGCCGGCTGCATCTGCAGCATGGGCCCATCGATCTCATCGTCGAGGCCTTCGGCACGCCTGAGGAAGTCGAACGCGCCTATGGGCAGGCGACGGAGCGGTTTGGCGATATTCTGCCGACCCTGGTCGGCGAGCTTCCGGTCCTGCGCCGGCGATTGGGTGACGCCTATCCGCTGCTGCAGGGGCCCGTGGCGCGGCGCATGGCCGACGCGACGTGGCCGCACCGCGCCGTCTACATCACGCCAATGGCGGCCGTTGCCGGGGCCGTCTCCGACGAGATGCTGCAGGCGCTTATCCGCGGTCGCACCCTCGATAAGGCGTATGTCAACGATGGCGGCGACATCGCCATCCATCTCACCGCGGGGCACGAGCTGCGCGCCGGCATCTTCGCGCAGGGGCTCGACGGCGTGGCGCGTCTCACGGCGGCGCGGCCGGTGCGGGGCATCGCCACCTCGGGCCGTGGTGGCCGCTCCTTCTCGCTGGGTATTGCCGACTCGGCGACGGTCCTCGCAGCAACGGCAGCGGCAGCCGACGCAGCGGCGACCCTGATCGCCAATGCCGTGAACGCCGATCACCCGGCCGTCGACCGTCGCGCCGCTTGCGACCTCGATCCCGACAGCGACCTCGGCGACTTGCCCGTGACCGTTGCCGTGGGGGTGCTGCCTTTGGAAGTCGTTGCCGAGGCCCTGGATCGTGGGGCAGCCGAAGCGCGCCGGTTGCGCCGCTATGGCTTGATCGATAGCGCGGCGCTGTCGTTGCAAGGCGAGTGGCGCCTCGTGACAGGCAATGCAACCCTTGCTTTGGCGGAGGTAGGATGAGCGATCTGGTGAAGGTGCGGAAGTACGTGGCGACGGTCGAGGAGACGTTGCACGACGGCGGCCCGGTGCTGGCGCGGCCCGTAGCCAAAGCCGTGGTCGGTGGTGTGATCGCGAATCCCTATGCCGGCCGCCATGTCGCGGACATCCAGCCGATGATGAAGGCCCTGGAGCCGCTTGCCGTCGAACTGACCGAGCGGGTCATGAAGATCCTGGGCGTCAAGGGCACGGACCTCGAAGCCTACGGCAAGGGGGCCATCGTCGGGCTGGCCGGCGAACTTGAGCATGCCGCCCTCTGGCACCAGCCCTCGGGGTTCGGCATTCGCCACGCCATGGGTGGGGCCAAATCGATCGTACCCTCGACGGTGAAGGTCGCGGCCGCCGGCTCGCGTATCGACATTCCGCTGCACCATGTGGCTGCGGCTTACGTGCGCAGCCACTTCGACGCCATCGAATTCTGCGTGCCGGATGGACCAAAGCCCGACGAGATCGTGTTCATCGTCGCGGCCTCGATTGGCGGCCGTCCCCATGCGAGGGTGGGAGGACTGACGGCAGCAGAAATCAAAGTGGGAGACGGCCAACGATGAGAGGGCGGCGATGAGCGATCCTTTGGCGGCGGCGATGGGTGCCCTCGACGATTATCTGGCCGCGCTCAATCGCGGCGACGAGCCCGGCGTCAACGCGGCCTGCAATTTCCCGCATGTGCGGCTGGCGGGTGGCAAGGTCGTCGTCTGGCCGCACCATGGCGACTACAAGCTCGGCGATTTCATCGCGCGCGCCGGCGACGGCTGGCATCACAGCACCTGGGACGAGCGGACGCCGATCCACGCCGGCAAGAACAAGGTGCACCTCAAGGTGAAGTTCAGCCGCTGGCGCAAGGACGAGTCGCTGATCGGCACTTTCGAGACGATCTATATCGTGACCCTCCAGGAGGGGCATTGGGGCATCCAGGCGCGATCGAGTTTCGCCGATTGATGCCCGGCTGGTCTGTTGTGTGCTTGTGAGGTGTGGGCCGGGCTCGGTAGGTTCGGTCCAGGGAGAGTGAGTTTCATCATTCCGCGAAGGGGGACTTCATGCTGACCCGCAATCGTCTGCTCGCCGGCACCGCTGCGTTCGTCGCGGCGTCGCTGGCCGCCCTGGGACTGGCAGGCCCGGCCGCTGCCCAGGCGCCGATCAAGATCGGTGAAATGAACAGCTACAAGGTTTTTCCGGCCTTCCTCGAACCCTACAAGAAGGGAATCGAACTGGCCGTTGAAGAGGTCAATGCCGCGGGCGGCGTGCTCGGTCGCAAGATCGAGGTCGTGAGCCGCGACGACAACGGCAATCCCGGCGATGCCGTGCGCGTCGCCGAGGAGCTGCTGAGCCGCGAGGGCGCGGCGTTCCTGATCGGCACCTTCCCGTCGAACGTCGGCCTGGCCGTCGCCGATTTCGCCAAGCAGCGCAAGGTGCTGTTCATCGCTGCGGAGCCGCTCACCGACAAGATCGTCTGGGATTCGGGCAACGCCTACACGTACCGCCTGCGAACCTCGACCTATATGCAGACGGCGATGCTCATTCCCGACGCCGCCAAGCTCAAGAAGAAGCGCTGGGCGATCGTCTATCCCAACTACGAGTACGGCCAGTCGGCGACGGCGGCGTTCAAGAAGCTGCTCAAGGAGAAGCAGCCCGACGTCGAATTCGTGATCGAACAGGCGCCGCCGCTTGGCAAGATCGACGCGGGCGCCGTGGCGCAGGCGTTGGCCGACGCCAAGCCGGACGCGATCTTCTCTTCGTTGTTCGGGCCGGACCTCGCCAAGTTCGTGCGCGAAGGCCAGCAGCGCGGCCTCTTCAAGGGCGTCGAGGTGTTCAACCTCCTGGCCGGCGAGCCGGAATATCTCGATCCGCTGAAGGAAGAGGCGCCGGAAGGCTGGTACGTGACGGGCTATCCGTGGAGCGAGATCAAGACGCCGGAGCACACCAAGTTCCTCAACGCCTATCAGGCGAAGTTCAAGGACTATCCGCGGCTGGGCTCCGTGGTGGGCTACGCGACCGTGATGTCGGCCGCCGAAGCAATCAAGAAGGCGGGCTCGCTCGATCAGGCGAAGCTGGTGGCGGCGATGAGCGGCCTCACCCTGATGACACCGTTCGGGATGATCCAGTATCGCCCGATCGATCATCAGTCGACCATGGGCGCCTATGTCGGCCGCATCGGCGTCAAGGACGGCAAGGGAGTCATGAAGGACTGGCGCTTCGTCGACGGCAAGGATGCCCTGCCGAGCGATGCCGATGTCCAGAAGATGAGGCCGAAGAACTGATGGTGGTTCTGCCACCGTCGTCCCGACAGTTTAGTTCGTGACTCTATCTTCGATCCTCATCCAGCTCCTGAACGGACTGGCCGCCGCCTCGTCGCTGTTCCTGGTGTCGGCCGGCCTGTCGCTGATCTTCGGCGTCACGCGAATCGTGAACTTTGCGCACGGTTCGCTCTACATGCTGGGGCTCTACGGCGCCTATTCGCTGATCGAGCTGTTCGGCCGCACACCGCTCGGGTTCTGGAGTGCCGTCGTGCTGGCGGCGCTCGCGGTCGGGCTGGTCGGCGTGCTGATCGAGCTCGCGGTGCTGCGGCGTATCTATCGCGCGCCCGAGCTGTTCCAGCTTCTGGCGACCTTTGCCATCGTCCTGATCATCAAGGATATCGCGCTTTTCACCTGGGGTGCGGAAGACCTGGTGGGACCGCGTGCGCCTGGTCTGTCGACGGCTGTCGAGATTCTAGGCAAGCGCGTGCCGGCCTACGATCTGCTGCTGATCGTCATCGGCCCGCTGGTCCTGGCAGCCATCTGGCTGTTGCTGACCCGCACCCGCTGGGGGGCACTGGTGCGCGCCGCCACGCAGGACCGCGAGATGGTCGGCGCGCTGGGCGTCGACCAGGCCAAGCTCTTCACGTCCGTCTTCTTCGTCGGCGCCGTGTTGGCGGGGCTGGGTGGCGCACTCCAGATCCCGCGCGAGCCCGCCAACCTCGAACTCGATCTTGCCGTCATCGCCGACGCCTTTGTGGTCACCGTCGTGGGCGGGTTGGGCAGTATTGGCGGGGCCTTTCTGGCGGCGGTGATCATCGGGGTCGCCAAGGCCTTCTGCATCGGCATCGGCAGCGTTACCTGGTTTGGCGTCGAGATTTCCTTCTCCAAGCTCACTCTCGTGGTCGAGTTCCTGATCATGGCGCTGGTGCTGGTCGTGCGGCCCTATGGCTTGCTGGGCAAGCCCCAGGCCGCGCAGCGAGTCGCGGCCGAACCGGCACCGCCATTCACCGTGCCCTCATGGACCTTTGCGCTGGTCTGGCTAGCGTTGCTCATTATTGTCCCGTGGGTCACGGACCGTTACGCGGCGATCCTGCTGACCGACATCGTCTGCTTCGCCCTGTTCTCGGTCTCGCTGCACTTCATCATGGGGCCGGCGGGCATGGTCTCGTTCGGCCATGCGGCCTACTTCGGCATCGGGGCCTATGCGGCCGGCCTGTTGCTGAAGCGCGTCGGCCTGCCGATGGAAGCGGCGTTGCTGATCGCGCCGCTGATCGCCGGCGCCTTCGCCATCGTCTATGGCTGGTTCTGCGTGCGTCTCTCGGGCGTCTATCTCGCGATGCTGACGCTCGCCTTCGCGCAGATCAGCTGGTCGATCGTGTTCCAGTGGGATTCGGTCACGGGCGGCAGCAACGGCGTGTTCGGCGTCTGGCCGTCTTCGTGGCTCGCCGACAAAACGGTCTACTACTACCTCGCCCTGGCTTTGTGCGGCGCAGGCATTGCGTTTCTCTGGCGCGTGATGTTCTCGCCCTTCGGCTACGCACTGCGCGCCGGCCGCGATTCGCCGTTGCGCGCCGAGGCCATTGGCATCGACCTGCGTCGCTTCCAGTGGGCGGCCTTCGTGCTCGTGGGCGCGTTGGCAGGGCTCGCCGGCGCTGTCTACGCCTTCTCCAAGGGCAGCATCTCGCCGTCGACCATTTCGATTGCTCAATCGACCGATGGATTGGTCATGGTGTTACTGGGCGGTGTCGAAACCCTGACCGGCCCGGTCGTTGGTGCTGCGATCTTCACTTGGTTGCGCGACGTCGTGGCGCGTAACACCGAGTTCTGGCGGGCCGTCATCGGCCTCGTGATCCTGCTGATCGTGCTGCTGTTCCCGCAGGGGCTGGTCGGCGGCCTCAAGGCGTTGGCGATGCGGTGGCGGGAGCGGCACGCATGAACAACGCCGTTCTTCTGGTCGAAGGACTGCACAAGGCGTTCGGCGGCGTGCAGGCCGTGGCCGATGTTTCCTTTGCCGTCGCTGCCGGCGAGATGCTGGCCCTGATCGGGCCCAATGGCGCGGGCAAGAGCACCTGCTTCAACATGCTGAACGGCCAGCTTGCCCCTGACGCCGGGGTCGTCCGGCTCGATGGCCGCGATATCGTGGGCTTGCGACCGCGCGCCATCTGGCGGCTGGGTGTGGGCCGCACCTTCCAGATTACGGCGACCTTCGCGTCGCTGTCGGTGCGCGAGAACGTGCAGATGGCGCTCTATTCCCACGCGGGCCGCCTGCGCTCCCTGCTGCAGCGTTTCGGTGCGGCGTTCCGGCCCGAAGCCGATGCCTTGCTGCAGCAGGTCGGCATGCTCGACCAGGCCGACCGTGTTTGCGGTGTGCTGGCCTATGGCGATCTGAAGAGGGTTGAGCTGGCCATCGCGCTCGCCAACCAGCCCCGGCTTCTCCTGATGGATGAACCGACGGCCGGCATGGCACCCAAGGAACGCGTGGCGCTGATGGAGCTGACCGCGCAGGTGGCGCGGGTGCGCAATATCGCCGTGCTGTTCACCGAGCACGATATGGACGTCGTCTTCTCCCAGGCCGACCGCATCATCGTGCTCGACCGCGGCCAGCTCATCGCCGGCGGCACGCCCGAAGAGGTGCGCAACAATCCCGATGTGCGCGCCGTCTATCTCGGGAGCGTCCACTGATGCTCGAAGTCCGGGATCTGCACGCCTTCTACGGCCGCGCGCATATCCTGCACGGCGTTTCCCTGGAGGCGCGCGCGGGCGAGGTCGTGGCGTTGCTGGGCCGCAACGGCGCCGGCAAGTCCACGGCCATGAAAGCGATCATGGGGCTGGTGCCACCTGCCCATGGCGAGGTGGCCTTTGCCGGCCAGCGCATCGATCGTCTGCCGCCCTATCGCATCGCGCGCCTTGGGCTGGGCTACGTGCCGGAGGAACGGCGCATCTTCACCGAGCTGACGGTGGTAGAGAACCTTGAAGTCGGACGCCAGCCGGCGCGCGACGGTGCGCCGACCTGGACCGAGGACAAGCTCTTCGCGCTCTTCCCCAATCTGGCCGGCATGGGCGAGCGACCGGGTGGACGCATGTCGGGCGGCGAGCAGCAGATGCTCACCATCGCCCGCACCCTGATGGGCAATCCGCGATGCGTGCTCCTCGATGAGCCCTCGGAAGGGCTGGCGCCGATCATCGTGGAGCAGATGGCCAATTCCATCCGGGCGCTGAAGGGCGAGGGGCTTTGCGTGCTGCTCAGCGAACAGAACCTGCATTTCTCGCAGGCCGTCGCGGACCGTGCCTATATCATCGAGAAGGGCCAGATCCGCTTCGGCGGCTCGATGGCCGAGCTGACAGCCGACGCCTCGTTGCGTGAACAGTACCTATCGGTTTGAGCATGTCCCCCAAGAGCAGTTTCACCGTCGGCATCGATGTCGGCGGCACCTTCACCGACCTGCTGGCCATCGACCCGGAGACCCGCGAGGTGAAGCTGGCCAAGGTGCCGACCACGGTCGACAACCAGGCCGTCGGGTTCATGGCAGCGCTTGCTTCGGCGAGTCTCGACCCCACCGTGCTGCAGGCCGTGGTGCACGGCACGACCACGACGACCAATGCGCTGCTGGAGCGCAAGATCGCCAAGGTCGGGCTGATCACGACCAGGGGCTTTCGCGACGTGCTCGAGCTGGGGCGTCGCACGCGGCCCCAGCCCTACGGTCTGCGCGGCACGTTCCGGCCGATGATCGACCGCGAGGTGCGCCTCGAAGTGCCGGAACGCATGGACGCCGACGGCAAGGTGCTGACGCCGCTCGACGAGGTTGCCGTCGCCGAGGCGGCAACCAAGCTGCTGGCCCAAGGCTGCGAGGCCGTCGTCATCCATTTCCTGCACAGCTACATCAACCCGGCGCACGAACGGCGCGCGGCGGAGATCGTGCGCGGGCTCTGGCCCAACGCCTATGTCACCGCAGGCCACGTCATCCTGTCGGAGTATCGCGAGTACGAACGTGGCGTGACGGCTGCGGTCAATGCCTCGGTGCAGCCGGTGCTCGACCGCTACCTCTCGCGTCTGCGCAAGGAGCTTGAGGCCAAAGGCTTCGACCGCGACCTGCTGGTGATGCAGGGCAATGGCGGCACGATTTCCTCGCAGCTCATCGCCGAGGCCGCCGTGAATACGGTGATGTCGGGTCCGGCCTCGGGCGTGATGGCGGCGGCTTACACGGGGCGCGCGTCGGGCCATCCCAACCTGATCACCTACGACATGGGCGGCACCTCGACCGATGTCGGCCTGATCGAGAATGCCGTACCGCAGGTTTCGGGCGAGCTGGAGCTGGAATATGCCCTGCCGATCCATGTGCCGATGGTCGATGTCCATACGATCGGAGCCGGCGGCGGCTCGATTGCATCGGTCGATGCGGCGGGCATGCTGCGGGTCGGCCCCGAGAGCGCGGGCGCCCGGCCCGGCCCGATCTGCTACGGCCGGGGCGGGGCCGAACCCACGATCACCGATGCCAACCTGATCCTGGGCCGGCTCAATCCCGACCGGCTGCTGGGCGTCGACAACAAGGTGACGCTGGATCGTGTGCGCGACCTCGTCTTGGAGAAGGTGGGTTCGCGGCTGGGGCTCGACGCCGGGGCGGCGGCCGCCGCAATTCTGCGCATCGCCAACGATCGCATGGCCGGCGCCATCCGGCTGGTATCGCTGTCGCGCGGCCACGATCCTCGCGACTTCGCCCTCTTCGCCTTCGGCGGGGCCGGCCCGTTGCACGCCACGGCGCTTGCGCGCGAGCTTGCCATCCCGACCGTGCTGGTGCCGGCGCGGCCCGGCATCACCAACGCGCTGGGCTGTGTCGTGGCCGACCTGCGCCACGACTATGTGCGCACGGTGAACAAGCCGCTGTCTGCCGTCGACGATGCGACGGTCGCGCGCATCTACGCCGAGCAGGCGGCCGAGGGCGAGGCCACCATTGCACGCGAGGGCGTGCCGGTGCGCGAGCTGCGCCGCGTGCTGGCCGCCGACATGCAGTTCCAGGGACAGAGCCACATTCTGTCCGTTGGGGTGGAAAGCGCGGACATCGGCGTTGCCGGCCTGCACAAGGCTTTTGCCGCGGCCTACTTCCGCCGCTTCGGCATCGAGCTGGCGGAAATCCCGCCGGTGCTTGTGAACCTGCACACCGCCGTGATCGGCGTGCGGCCTGAGATTTCGCTCGGCGCGCTCGCGGCCACGGAACGCGCGCCGACATTGAAGGCAGCGCAGGCCGGCGAGCGGCGCGTCTGGTTCAACGACGGCTGGCGCGAAACGCCGGTCTATGCGCGCGAGAAACTGCCGCTCGATGCAGTCTTCGAGGGACCGGCGATCCTCGAACAGCTCGATTGCACGACCGTCGTCGAGCCCGGCGACAAGGTCCGTCAGGACAAGCTCGGCAATTTGCTGATAACAGTCGGCTAACGAAAAACTTGGAGGACGCCGATGAAGGTGACAGACGTCGCCTGCCATATCCTGCAGTGCAAGGTCGAGAAGCCGTTCGTATCGGCGCGCGGCTGGGTCTATGGCACGCGCGCCTCGTGCGTCGTCGAGATCTCGACCGACGAAGGCATCACCGGCTGGGGCGAATGCTATGGTCCGTCGGCCGTCGCCAAGACGTTCATCGAGACGCAGTTCAAGGCGCGCGTGATCGGCAAGGACCCGTTCGACGTCGAGGCGATCTGGGAAGACCTCTACAACAGGATCAAGGATTACGGCACGACCGGCATGGCGATCTCGGCCATCTCGGGCATCGACATCGCGCTGTGGGACATCATGGGCCGCGCTGTGGGCAAGCCGGTGCACAAGCTGATCGGCGGCGCCTATCGCAGCGAGGTCGTTCCTTACGCGACCGGCCTCTATTTCATCGACATGAATCGGCTGATCGAAGAGGCGGTCGAGGAGGCCCTGGAGTTCAAGAACGACGGCTTCCGCGCCATCAAGATGAAGATCGGCCTGGGCGACCTCAAGCTCGACGCCAAGCGTGTCGCCGCAGTGCGCGAAGCGATTGGGCCGGACGTGAAGCTCGCGGTCGATGCCAATCACTGCTTCTCGGTGCCCAACGCCATCAAGCTCGGCCGCATGCTGGAGGAGCACGACATTCTCTGGTTCGAGGAGCCGATCAGCCCAGAGGATCACGACGGCTACATCGAAGTCACGCGCGCCCTCGACATGGCCGTCGCCGGTGGCGAGAACGATTTCACGCGCTGGGGCTTCCGCGACGTTATCGCGAAGAAGGCAATGGACATAGTGCAGCCCGACCTGTGCGCGGCCGGTGGCTTCTCGGAGTGCCGCAAGATCGCGACCCTGGCATCGGCTTTCGGCGTCGAATGCGTGCCGCATGCCTGGGGCTCGGCCATTGGGCTTGCTGCGACGGTGCAGTTCCTGGCCGCTTTGCCGGACCAGCCGCCGGCGTTCCGGCCAATGCCGCCGATGCTCGAATTCGAGCAGACGCCAAATCCATTGCGCGATCATCTGGCAAAGGAGCCGATCGAGCAGAAGAAGGGCATCGTCCAGGTGCCGACCGGCCCCGGCCTCGGCATCGAGATCGATCGCGAGGTCCTGAAGAAATACAAGGTGGCCTGAGCCATGAAGATCGTCGATGTAAAAGCCTATCCGACCAGCTTCCGTGTCCCTCCCGAGCGGCAGGTGTCGCTGGGTATCGGTACCATGACCAAGCGCGATTGCGTGATGGTGAAGGTGACGACCGAGGATGGCATCGTCGGTTGGGGCGAGAGCCATCATGCGCGCTCGCCGGGCAGCATCGGCCATCTGATCAACACGACGCTCAAGGGCTTCGTGGTGGGCATGGATGCCACGGATACGGTCGGCATATGGGCCAAGATCTACAAGTTCCAGCTCGGCAGCCATGGTATGGGCGCGGCCACCTCGATGGCGATGAGCGGCCTCGACCAGGCGCTGTGGGACATCAAAGGCAAGGCCGTAGGCTGGCCGCTCTACAAGCTGCTGGGCGGCAGCAACCGGCCGGTGAAGGCCTATGCCGGCGGCATCGCGCTGGGCTATCAGGCGCCGGAGGCGCTGGCTGACGAAGCCGCGCCCATGGTCGAAGCGGGCTACAAGGCCCTGAAGCTGCGTGTCGGCGACACGGTGAAAGCCGATATCGCCCGCATGACCGCGGTGCGCCGCCGCTTCGGCGACGACATCGTGCTGCTGACCGACGCCAACACCGGCTACGCGCCGGAAGACGTGCGCCGCGTGATGCCGGCGATGGATGAACTCGGCATCGCCTGGCTGGAGGAGCCGTTCCCGGCGCACGACCATCGCTCCTACGCCATGGCCAAAAGCTGGGGCCGCACGCCGCTGGCGGCCGGCGAGAACCACTACACCCGCTTCGAGTTCCATCGGCTGATCGAGGACGGCAACATCACCGTCCTGCAGCCCGACCTCTCCAAGAGCGGCGGCGTGACCGAGGTGCAGCGCATCGCGGCGGCGGCCTCCATGTGGAAGCTGCCGATCCATCCGCACAGCTCGATGACCGGCCTGAACCATGCCGTGTCGATCCACTTCCTGGCGTCTATCGACAATGGCGGCTACTTCGAGGCCGATCTTTCAGTGGCCAACAAGTTCCGCGACGAGTTGGGCAGCGAGCCCTGGAAGATCGGCGCCGACGGTTGCGTACGCCCGCTCGACAAGCCCGGTATCGGCGTCGAAATCGACGAGAAGTTCCTGATCGCCAACCCGGTGATCGAAGGGCCGGGTTACGTCTGAGGCCGGCTACGTCTCGGGAATAAGGTCCGACGCCTTCTCCGCGATCATGTTGGTCGCGGCGTAGGTATTGCCTGAAACCATCGTCGGCATGCACGAGGCGTCGGCCACGCGCAGGCCCTGCATTCCGACGACGCGCATCGACGCGGGATCGACGACGGCCATCGGGTCGGTCCCGATCTTGGCCGAGCCCACCGGGTGATAGGTCGTCGAGCCGGTGGCGCGGGCGTGCGCCAGCCATTGCTCGTCGGTCTGCACGTCGGGGCCGGGAAAGTTCTCGCGGATCACATAGTCGGCGAGCGGCGGCGTCGCCAGAAGCTTGCGCAAGTACTTCATCGCCGCGAGCAGCGCATCGCGGTCGATCTGATCGGCGAGGTAGTTCGGCTGGATCTCCGGCTTGGCCGTCGGGTCGGCGGTGAGCGCTCTCACATGGCCGGTGCTTTCGGGGCGCAGCTGCGCCGCGCCCAGGGTCATCCCGGGCACCGTATCGAGCACGGTGGTGCCGTAGCGGCCGCCGCCATAGCTTGCCGGCGCGAAGTAGAGCTGCATGTCGGGCGTTTCGAGCCCCGGCCGCGTCCTGAAGTAGCCGCCGGCATGGCTCGGTGCCGTGGTCAGCAGGCCCTTGCGGGTGGCAGCATAGCGCAGGACTTCGCCCACGAGCCTGAGGCCACGGCTGCGTTCGTTGAGGGAGCCCGCCCCCTTCACCAGCGCCGAGACCCGGACCGCGTAGTGGTCGCGGAAGTTGCGGCCGACGCCGGGCAGGGCGTGTTTCACCGCCACGCCGATGGCGGCTAGGTCGTCGGGATTGCCGATACCCGAGAGCTGCAGGAGTTGCGGCGTGTTGATCGCGCCGCCGGCCAAGATGACATCGCGCCGGGCGCGGACCTGCTTCGTCTGTCCATGCTGGCGATAGGTGATGCCCGTGGCCCGCTTCCCGTCGAGGTCCACCCGCTCGACCAGCGCGTGGGTGATGACCTGGACGTTCGGACGTTTCATCGCCGGCTTGAGATAGGCGTCGACCGGACTCCAGCGCAGGCCGTTCCGCATCATGTTCTGGTAGAGAAGCGTGCCTTCCTGATCGCCGCTGTTGTAGTCGGGCGTGCGCTTGAGGCCGAGGGTCTCGTTGGCGGCCATGAAGGCATTCGACAGGACATGCGGATCGCGCTGGTCCTCGATGACCAGCGGTCCATCGCGCCCGCGCACCTCGTCGCTGCCACCCACGCGCGATTCGGCACGCTTGAAATAGGGGAGCACGTCGGTCCACGACCAGCCGCGGCAGCCGAGCTGCGCCCAGGTGTCGTAGTCGGCGGCCTGGCCGCGCACATAGAGATGGCCGTTGATCGAGCCCGAACCGCCCAAAACCTTGCCGCGCGGAAACCTTATCTTGCGGCCGTCGATGTGCGGGCCGGGCGCGGTCTCGTAACCCCAATTGAGCTTGTCGTTGTAGACCGTCTTGTTGAAGCCGGCCGGGACTTTGATCCAGATGTGGTTGTCGTTGCCACCGGCCTCGATCACCGCGACGTTGTTCCTGCCCGAGGCCGAAAGCCGATTGGCCAGCACGCAGCCCGCCGCGCCGGCGCCGACGATCACATAGTCGAACTCTTCCATGGTCGCCTCCTAGGCTGCCACCACCAAAGTCGAAGCGAGCTGGCGCACCGACTTCACCATCGCCATGGCGACCAGCTTGCCGGTCTTGCGGTTCTCCTCGCTGACCGTCACGTCCTCCATGAAGGTGAAGCGGCCGAAGGCGCCCCTGGCTTCAAGTTCGACGATGTGCGTGGTGATCGTCGGATCGGCCACGATCACGACCCGCGTCCTGTCCAGGCCGATTCCGGCGATGGCAGCTGCCGCCGAGATATTGACGTTCTGCGGATAGAGGCGCGCCCCTTCGCGCACCGGACCGTCGAACACAGTGTGCGGCGCCTTCAGTCCGTCTAGGTCCACCAGGGTCTCCGCGACAGTGCCTTTCCAGGCCGACGGGTCCTTGCGCACCGTGACGGTAACGCTGTCGAGCCCGCCGACCGCGGCGCTGCTCAGGATGTCGAGGGCGCCGATGCCGCCCGAGGGCAGGATGAGCTTGCGACCGCTTGCCTTTGCGGCGGCCAGCAGGCGTTCGAACAGGGCCGTGTCGGTGAAAGCCCCGACGGACGTCACCAGGAAATCCGCGCCGCTTTCCAAAACTCTTTGGCCATAGGTGCGTACCGCCTCGTGTCCGGCGCATTCGGCGACGGCGTCGAACTTATTGGCGAAGAAACGGTCGGGCTCGTGAGTAAGCAGGCCCTGGTTACGCGGCCGCTTCACCAGCGCCGCCACGAGATTCAGGTTCTCGATATTGCCGGCCTTCAATGCCGCCTCGACATGCTTGCCGATGGCGCCATAGCCGATCATGCCTAGTTGGACCGTCATGAGAGCTGGGTTTCGATCCAGCGTGCCCAGGCGACCAGCTGGTCGTCGCTGCCATGCTTGCCGACGAGCTGCACCGACAGCGGCAGGCCGAACGGTCCTGTATTGAAGGGCATGGCGATGCACGGAGTGCCGAGCAAGGTCCAGAAACGATTGAAGAGCGGATCGCCGGTACTGCCGAGGCCTGCCGGCGCTTCGCCCTTGGCCGCGGGCGTCAGCAGCAGGTCGAACTTTTCCCAGGCATCGTCGAGCTGACCCACGGCGATGCGTTTGCGCTTCTTGGCATCGGCATACTGTCGCCGGGTTACGGCGTCGCCGTCGACCATCACGCCTTTCATGATGGGCGAGAAGAGGTGTGAGAAGCGGGCGCGTTCCTTGGCGTAGGATTGCGTCGCCTCCTTGGTCATGATGCGGCTCTGCGCCGGCACGAGGCTTGTCCAGTTCTCCGGCGCCCGCCATTCGCGCACTTTGGCGCCGGCGGCACGCAGCGCGCGGGCTGCTTCCTCGATGTTCTTCCTGTTGTAGGGATCGGCTTCGTCCCACCAGGGCGTGCGCACCAGACCGATGCGCGGTGCCTGGCCTCTCGCCGGCGGATCGGCGGGTGCATGGCCGTAGGCGGCGCGGATCAGTGCCAGGTCGTTCGCCTCGCGGGTGAAGAAACCCAGCGTGTCGAGGCTCTTGGCATAAGTCTTCACGCCGGTCATATCGGCCCACCCGTAGGTGCCTTTGTAGGCGACGACGCCGTTGAAGGCGCCGGGGCGGATCACGGAGCCCGCGGTCTGCGTGCCATAGCCCACCGGCGCCATGAAGTCGGCGACGGCGGCGGCCGAGCCGGAGGAGGAGCCGGCCGGCGTGTGGCGGAGATTGTGCGGATTGTGGGTCTTGCCGGCGTGACCGCCCGCGAACTCGGTGGTCACCGACTTGCCGAGCACGATGGCGCCGGCCGCGGTGAGCCGGCTGACGCAGGCGGCATCCTTGCCCACGACGTGATCGCGATAGATCGGCGAGCCGCAGGTGGTGGGCATCGTCTTGGTGGAGATGATGTCCTTCACGGCCAGCGGAATACCGTGCAGCGGGCCGACCGGCCGCGCGCGCTTGTCCAACTGGTCGGCGCGCTTGCGGGCGCCTTCGGGATCGAGCGCTTCCCAGGCATGGACCTGGCCCTCGCGGGCCTCGATGCGATCGAGGCAGGCCTCGACCAGATCGCGCGCCTTGAGCCGCTTCTCGGCCATGCGCCGTACGGCTTCGCTGGCCGAGAGCCTGTTTGGCGATTTCGCCATGCGTTCTTCCCCCTCCCGTATCGTTCGGCGCATGATGGCCGAGCCCAGGACAGAAAGGTAGCCCATGCTCGACGATCCGCCGCTGCTCACGATCAAGGCTGGCTTTCACCGGCCCGATCCTGCCAAGGTCGCGGCCCTGAAAGGCGCGCAGACATCGCATCTCGTCGACGCCATGGATGGCCGCGGCGCACTCGACTGGACCATCAAGCCCTGCGATCCGGAGAACGCCTCGTTCGTGGGCGTCGCGGTGACCTGCCACGCTTATCCGGCCGACAATCTTGCGCTGTTCGGCGCCATGGAGATCGCCCGGCCGGGCGACGTCATCATGTGCGCCAACGATTCCTATCGGCTGACCGCGCTGGTCGGCGATCTGGTGGCTGGCATGATGAAGAATGCCGGCCTTGCCGCCCTGGTCACTGACGGTCTGGCGCGCGACCGCGTCGGCATCGTCGCGGCCGGCCTGCCGCTCTTCTGCGCCGGGATCGTCCCCAACTCGCCGGCCAAGAACGGACCGGGCAGCGTCGGCCTGCCGGTCACGATCGGCGGTGTGCCGGTAAGTTCTGGCGATGTCATCGTGGGCGATGCCGATGGCGTCGTCGTGGTGCCGCAGGCCATCCTCGACGCCACCATCAAGCGGCTGGCCGAGGTCCGCGCGGCCGAGACGAAGGCCGAGGCGGCGGTGAAGGGTGGTGCTAAGATGACGGCGAGCGCGGCTGCGTTGCTCAAATCGCCGCGGGTGCTACGCCTCTAGGAGGAGTCCATGCCGCAAGGTCTGCCGTTCAAGGTTCAGAAGCTCGGTCACGCCGTCGTCTATGTCGCCGATCTGGAGCGTTCCAGGCACTTCTACACGGAGGTGCTGGGCTTCAAGGTGTCGGACAGCTATCCCGGCGCGATGATGCCGGGTGGCATGGTCTTCCTGCGGTGCAATGGCGATCATCACTGCCTGGCATTGGTGGGTGGCCGCGGCGAGGGAGGCGAGGGACCGAAGAGCCTGCACCATCTCGCTTTCGAACTGGCGACGCTCGATGAGGTGTTCCGCGCCCGCGATCACCTCAAGGCGCACGGTGCGAAGCTGGTCTACGAAGGCCGTCGCCGCGCCGGCTGCCAGGTCTCCGTCGAGTTCCTCGATCCTGACGGCCATCACCTCGAACTTTACTGGGGCGTTGACCAGATCGGCTCCGACGACCGTTCCCGGCCGGCCGAGGAGTGGCGCCAGACCGCGACGCTCGAAGACGCCGTGCGCGTGGCTCCGCCGGGCCAGGATACGACACTGCACGATGCCAATCTCAAGGCGCGCGTCGATGGTTGAAAGCACGATGTTCCACGACGGCAATCGTCGCCTCCAGGACCAGTTCGACAGCCGCCGCATTGCCGACCGACTGGTCGAGAAGCTGACCCATACAGAATTCACCGAGAGCGACCGGGCCTTCATCGAAGGCGCGATGTTCTTCTTCCTTGCAACCTCGGACGATCGCGGCCAGCCCGATTGTTCCTTCAAGGGCGGCATGCCGGGTTTCGTGAAGGTGATCGGCCCCGGCGAACTCGCCTTTCCCGACTACGACGGCAATGGCATGTTCAAGAGCCTCGGCAATATCGTGGCCAATCCGAATGTCGGTCTGCTCTTTATCGACATGGGCGAGAAGCCGCGCCGGGTACGCGTCAACGGCGAGGCGACCGTGAGCCGCGACGATCCGCTGATGCAGCGCTTTGCCGGTGCGCAGCTCCTGGTGCGGGTGAAGGCCCGGGCGATCTTCCCCAACTGCCCGCGCTACATCGTGACACCGGGAACGGCGGAGGCGTCCAAGTACGCGCCGCGGCCCAACTATGCGCCGCCGGAGCCCGCCTGGAAGGGCTTCGACGACTTCAGGGACTATATCCATCCCCGGCAGAAGACGCCCAATGGCACTTAGATCCTGATCTCGTCTGGTCCATCAGCGCTCAACGAGAGGGTCGACGCTCTCGCGGTTCCGCGACGCTCTCGGGGGCGGCGAACGTGCCGTACTCGATCGACTGGTACGACGTATCCGATAGCACCATGCGGCGCGGCAGGCCGTCCGCCCGACCGATCCACAGGCTGCTCGAGGTGAATTCCCCGGGCTTCATCGGATTGGGTTGTTTGTACGAGTAGATGTTGACCGCAATGCCATCGCGCGTCTCGGCGCGCGGTCCACTGCAGTCGCTCGGCGGCATGCTCTTCAAGGCCTGCTCGGCCATCTGCTTCCGCCTGTCGAGGTCGAAAGGCACTTTCCGCCAGGGGCCATTGCCGCCTTCGCGGACGTACATCGCGTCCTTGAGCGAGATGCTCTGCATGAGGAGGGCGTCCTTGTCGTAGGTGCTCTGCCGGATGCTGGGCTGCTCGGAGAAGGCGCGCATGGCCTTGAGGAGAGGCTCGCAGGCCGGATCGGCATGGGCGAGGCCGGGGATCAAAAGCAGGGCGGCAGCGGTTGCAAGAAGGCTGGTGGAAAGAAAGCGCATGTCCGAAGTCTCCAGGGCAAAGTCGGCCGTCGCCTTGCGGCAGAGGTCAGCCTATCGCTGTCAGCCTCGGCCTTCCATATCGCGGCTTGGCCGGTCGACGGCGGCAGCCTTTGTCGGCAGTCTCTTTCGGACTGAGTGCGGAGGATCGGCAGTGGGCAAGCGTTTCGCGATCATCGGGGCCGGCATGTCGGGCATCCTGACGGCCATCAAGCTCAAGGAGCGCGGCATCGAGGACTTCGCGATCTACGAGAAGGCCGCGCGACTGGGCGGCACCTGGCGCGACAATACCTATCCTGGCCTGTCGTGCGACGTACCGAGCCATGTCTATGCCTATTCCTTCGAGCTGAAGGGCGACTGGTCGCATCGCTTCTCGCCCGGTGCCGAGATCCAGGGATATTTCGAAGGCGTGGCCAGGAAGTATGGCCTCGACCCATATTTCCGCTTCAACAGCGAAATCGAGCGTGCCGAGTATCGCGACGGCCGCTGGCATCTCGCAATCAAAGGCGGCGCCACCGACGTCGTCGATTTCGTGATCGCGGCGACCGGCGTGCTGCACCATCCCGCCACTCCTGACATTCCGGGGCTCGGTGATTTCAAGGGCGCCTGCTTCCACTCGGCGCGCTGGGATCATTCGATCCCACTCGACGGCAAGCGAGTGGGCATCATCGGCACGGGCTCTACGGCGATCCAGATCGTTCCGGCGTTGGCCGATCGCGTGTCCAAGCTGACGCTGTTCCAGCGCACCGCCCAATGGGTTCTGCCGCTCGCCAATCCGCCCTACAGCGAAGACGAAAAGGCGATGTATCTCGCCTCGCCGCAGAGCCTGCAGCAATCCTACGATTTCTGGTCGGCGCGTTTCGTCGACACGTTCGCGCGTGCCGTGATCGGCGATCAGGACGAGTTGCACAAGATCGAGACCGCCTGCCGCACCAATCTCGAAGAGAACGTGCGCGATCCCGAACTGCGACGGCGGCTGACCCCCAACTACCGGGCGGCCTGCAAGCGGCTGATCATGTCGGATACCTTCTATCCGGCGATGCAGAAGCCGAATGTCGAGCTGGTCACCGAGGGTATCGAACGGATCGAGGCGTCAGGCGTGCGTACCAAGGATGGCGTCCTGCACGAACTCGATGTGCTGGTGCTGGCAACCGGCTTCGACGGCCACGCCTTCCTGCGTCCGATCGACGTGATCGGCGAGGGCGGGCTGAGGCTCGCCGACGCCTGGGCCCAGGCCAACGAGGCCTATCGCTCGGTGGCCATACCGGGCTTTCCGAACTTCTTCATGCTGGTGGGGCCCAACAGTCCGATCGGCAACTTCTCGGTGATCCTGATTTCCGAGCTGCAGCTCGCTTACGTCCTGCAGCTCGTCGGCTTGGTTCTGGATGGCAAGTGCCATGCCGTGGCGCCTTCGCAGGCGGCCACGCGGCGTTTCAATGAGGCGTTGCGCGAAGCCATGAAAGGCACCGTCTGGGTGACCGGCTGCAAGAGCTGGTACCTCGACCGCAACGGCAGTCCGGCACTCTGGCCCTGGAGCTTCGACCGCTTCCGCGCCGAAATGCACGCCCCCGATCTTGCCGATTTCGATCTGGTCGCAAGGCAGGCGGCGACGTCCAGCTAACGCGTCGAGATAGCTTCCCTCCAAAAGAAGCTTGCGGCAGAGCGCGTCGTGCCCGCTATAGTTCGCGAGCGGAGCCGAAGCCCGATCGCCAGATCAAGGCCGTCCGCGCCACGCAGCAATATTGACGTTCACCTGCACGCAGACGCTATGGAGGCCAAGATGGACACGAATGTTGATGATGCCGCGAGTGCATGTCCATTCAGCAAGGCGCAAGGCGGCGCCACGAACCGCGATTGGTGGCCCAATCAGCTGAACCTCCAGGTGCTTCACCAGCACTCGAGCCTGTCCAATCCACTGGGGCAGGCGTTCGACTACGCCAAGGAGTTCAAGAGCCTCGACCTCCAGGCTGTGATCAAGGACCTCCATGCCTTGATGACCCAGTCGCAAGACTGGTGGCCGGCCGACTTCGGCCATTATGGCGGTCTGTTTATCCGCATGGCATGGCACAGTGCCGGCACCTACCGCATCGCCGATGGCCGTGGCGGCGGCGGCCGGGGCCAGCAACGCTTCGCCCCCGTGAACAGCTGGCCCGACAACGCGAACCTCGACAAGGCGCGCCGGCTGCTCTGGCCGATCAAGCAGAAATACGGCCAGAAGCTCTCCTGGGCCGACCTCATCATCCTGACGGGCAACGTCGCGCTCGAATCAATGGGCTTCAAGACATTCGGATTCGGCGGCGGACGCGTGGACACCTGGGAGCCCGACCAGGACATCTATTGGGGGCCCGAAGGCAAGTGGCTGGCCGATGAGCGTTATTCCGGCGATCGCGATCTGGAAAATCCTCTCGGCGCCGTCCAGATGGGCCTTATCTACGTCAACCCGGAAGGTCCGAACGGCAAGCCCGATCCTCTCGCGGCTGCCAGGGACATCCGCGAGACCTTTGCCCGCATGGCCATGAATGACGAGGAGACCGTCGCCCTCATCGCCGGCGGCCATACGTTCGGCAAGACGCACGGCGCCGGCGACGCCACGCTGGTCGGTCCGGAGCCGGAGGGCGCACCGATCGAGCAGCAGGGCCTCGGCTGGAAGAGCAAGTACGGCACAGGCAAGGGCCGAGACGCGATCACCAGCGGCCTCGAAGTCACCTGGAGCCAGACACCGACCAGGTGGAGCAATCACTTCTTCGAGAATCTGTTCGGTCATGAATGGGAGCTGACGAAGAGCCCGGCCGGTGCGCATCAGTGGACGCCGAAGGGCGGCGCCGGTGCCGGCACGGTCCCGGATGCGTTCGATCCCTCGAAGCGGCATCCCCCGTCGATGCTGACGACCGATCTCTCGCTGCGGGTCGATCCGGCCTACGAGAAGATCTCGCGCCGCTTCCTCGAGAACCCGGCCGAGTTTGCCGACGCCTTTGCCCGGGCCTGGTTCAAGCTGACGCATCGCGACATGGGTCCGGTCGTGCGCTACCTCGGGCCGCTCGTCCCGAAGGAAACGCTGATCTGGCAGGACCCGATTCCTGCCGTCGACCACCCGCTGGTCGGAGATCGCGATATCGTCGATCTGAAGGCCAAGATCCTTGCGTCCGGCCTCTCCGTTTCCGAACTGGTCTCGACCGCCTGGGCCTCGGCGTCGACTTTCCGCGGCTCCGACAAGCGCGGCGGTGCCAACGGCGCGCGTATCCGTCTTGCGCCGCAGAAAGACTGGGCGGTCAACCGGCCGGCGCAGCTGGCCGTCGTCCTCGAAAAGCTGGAAGCTGTTCGGGCGGCGTTCAACGGCTCGACGTTCGGCGGCGCAAAGATCTCCCTGGCCGATCTGATCGTCCTGGCCGGCAGTGCGGCAATCGAAAAGGCGGCGAAGGCCGCCGGTCACGATGTGACCGTCCCCTTCACGCCGGGACGCACCGATGCCTCGCAGGAGCAGACGGATGTCCACTCCTTCGCACCACTCGAACCGACCGCCGATGGCTTCCGCAACTATCTTCACGGCAAGTCGCGCCTGTCGGCCGAAGAATTGCTGGTGGATCGGGCGCAGCTCCTCACGCTGACGGCGCCCGAGATGACGGCGCTCGTCGGCGGCTTGCGCGTCCTGAAGGCCGGGCAGCCGGCGCATGGTGTCTTCACCAAGAAGCCGGAGACGCTAACGAACGACTTCTTCGTCAATCTCCTCGACATGGGCACCGAGTGGCAGCCCAGCGCCGGTTCGACCGAGTTGTTCGAAGGGCGCGACCGGAAGACGAACGAGATCAAGTGGACCGGCACGCGCGTCGACCTGATCTTCGGTTCCCATTCCCAGCTTCGGGCGCTTGCCGAAGTCTATGCTTGTGCGGACTCCGGACGGAAGTTCGTGACGGACTTCGTGGCTGCGTGGACCAAGGTCATGAACCTGGATCGCTTCGAAGCCCACTAATCTGCCGGAGAAATCGGCGGAACGTACAGCGCGAGGGGTTGTCCTCCGACGGACAACCCTCAAGCCAGGAACGGCGATGCTCCCTAGCGCTGCGCGCCCATCATCCCCTTGATCTTCTCGCGGCCGCGCTGGAAGGCGACGTAGAGACCGGGGATCACGAAAATGCCGAGGCAGGCGGCGGCGATCATGCCGCCGAACACGGCCGTGCCGACGGCACGCTGC
The DNA here is from genome assembly GCF_000312425.1 of Reyranella massiliensis 521. Lineage (GTDB taxonomy): Bacteria > Pseudomonadota > Alphaproteobacteria > Reyranellales > Reyranellaceae > Reyranella > Reyranella massiliensis. Next base: position 5,522,046 of record NZ_HE997181.1, read on the forward strand.
GTGGCGGCACCGGCGCCGGACGCGATCACCAGCGGCACGAGGCCCAGGATGAAGGCGAATGACGTCATCATCACCGCACGGAAGCGCAAGCCTGCCGCCGTGGTGGCCGCCGTCACGACATCCACCCCTTTCTCGCGCTCGGCCATGGCGAACTCGATGATCAGGATGGCGTTCTTGGCGGCCAGCGCGATCAGCACGACGATGCCGATCTGGGCGTAGATGTTGTTATCGAGGCCGGCCAGGAGCAGGGCCGTCATCGCGCCGAACAGGCCGACCGTCACCGACAGCAGGGCGGCGACCGGGATGGCGGTGCTTTCGTAGAGGCCCACCAGGAAGAGGTAGGCGAACACCACGGCCAGACCCAGGATGAAGCCGGTCTGGCCGCTGGCGGCCTTCTCCTGCAGCGCGGTACCTGTCCATTCATAGCCATAGCCTGTGGGCAGGGTGGCCTTCGCGAGCTTCTCCATGGCGGCGATCGCCTGGCCAGACGAGTAGCCGGGAGCTGGGGCGCCGTTCAGCGTCACCGAACGCAGATTGTTGTAGCGCACGATCGAGGACGGCGCCGTCACCATCTCGACGTTGGCGACGGCCTGCAGCGGCACCAGTTCGCCGCTGGCCGAGCGCACGCGCACACGAAACACGTCGTTCACCGTCTTTCGATCCGATGCCTCGGCCTGGACCTTTACCTGCCAGGTACGGCCGAACAGGTTGAAGTCGTTGGTATAGGTGCCGCCCATCGAGGTCTGCAGAGCCGAGAAGATGTCGGCGATGCTGACTCCGAGAGCCTGGGCGCGTTCGCGGTCGAGCTTGAGATTGATCTGCGGCGTCGAGGCCCCGTAGGTCGTGAACACGCTGGCGAGTTCCGGTACCTGCTGAGCCGCGACCATCATGCCGCGCGCGACGGCAGCCAGCTCGGTCGGCGGTGCGCCGGTGAGCGTCTGGAGCTGAAACTCGAAGCCCGAGGAATTGCCCAACCCCATGATCGGCGGCAGGTTGAAGGCGAAGACGTTGGCGGCCGCGATCTGGCTGAAGGCGATGTTCAGCTCCTTGAGGGCGCTGAACACCGAGAGGTTGGCGTCCTTGCGCTGGTCGAAGGGCTTGAGGGCGACGACCACCAGTGCGCGGTTGGGAAGCGCCAGCCCGTCGAGCAGGCTGTAGCCCGAGACGGTAAATACGCTCTGCAGCCAGGGCTTGCCCTGGATCGTCTTCTCGACCTGGTCGACGGCGCCCAAGGTGCGGTTGGTCGAGGCGGCGTCGGGCAGCTGGATCTCGGCCATGAAGGCTCCCTGGTCCTCGTCGGGCAGGAAGCCCGAGGGGACCATCGAGCCGATGCCGCCGGTCGCGACCACGAAGCCGCCCACCAGCAACAGGGCCACGATGCCGCGCCGCGCCAGTGGCGTGACGATGCGGACATAGCCATCGCGCGTCCTGTCGATGCCGTTCTGCATCCAGGCGATGACGCCTGTCGGCTTCTTCTTGTGGCGCAGGACCAGCGAACAAAGGGCCGGCGACAGCGTCAGCGCGTTGATCGCCGAGATCACCATCGAGACCGAGACGGCGACGGCGAACTGCGAATAGAGCTGGCCGGCGATGCCGGGAATGAAGGCGGTCGGAATGAAGACCGAGAGCAGCACCAGGGTGATGGCGATGATCGGGCCGGTGACCTGCCCCATGGCCTTCTCGGTCGCCTCGGCCACCGTAAGGTTGGGTTCGTGCTCCAATATGTGCTCGACCGCTTCGACCACGACGATGGCGTCGTCGACCACGATGCCGATCGCCAGCACTAACGCCAGCAGCGAAATGGTGTTGGCCGAGAAGCCGAAGGCCAGCATGACGGCGAAAGTGCCGATCAGGGCCACCGGCACGGCGACAATCGGAATGATGGTGGCCCGCAGGTTGCCCAGGAAGATGAAGACCACGATGGCGACCAGCACGAAGGCTTCGATCAGCGTGTGGATGACGCTTTCGATGGTGGCCTTCACGAACACGGTCGTGTCGTACATCACGTCGTAGGCGACATCGTCGGGGAAGCGCGGCTCCAGCTCCTTCATCGCCTTCCGGACGCCCTCGGCGGTGGCGAGCGCGTTGGCGCCGGGGAGCTGGAAGATCTGGATGCCCGAGGCCGGTTGGCCGTTGTAGCGGCCGACCGAATCGCTGTTCTTGGCGCCCAGCTCGACGCGGGCGACGTCCTTGACCCGTACCAGCGCACCGTCGGCCTGGGCGCGCACCACGATATTCTCGAACTCTTCGACCGTGGTGAGGCGGCCCTGGGTGGTGATGTTGAGCTGGAAGTCGACATCGTTCATCAGCGGCGCGGCGCCGACCAGGCCGACCGCGGCCTGCACGTTCTGCGCCTGGACCGCCTTCACCACGTCGTCGGGGGTGATGTTGAGGCTCGCCAGCCGTTCCATGTTCAGCCAGACGCGCATGGAGTAGTCGAGCGCACCGAACAGGGAGGCATTGCCGACGCCCGGCACGCGGCGCAGCGTGTCGAGCAGGTTGATGGTTGCGAAATTGGACAGGAACAGGCCGTCGCGGCTGCCCTTGGGCGAATGGATGGCGATGACCTGCAGCAGCGCCGAGGATTGCTTGCGCGTGGTGACGCCGTTGCGCTGGACTTCCGGCGGCAGCAGGGCGATGCCTTGGTTCACCCGGTTGGTGACGTTGACGGTATTGAGGTCCGGGTTGGAACCGACCTCGAAGCTGACCGTGAGTTGGTAGCTGCCGTCGCCGCCCGAGGTCGATTTCATGTAGAGCATGCGCTCCACGCCGTTGACCTGGGCCTCGATGACCTGGGCGACGCTCTCCTCGACCGCCTGCGCGGAGGCGCCGGGGTAGGTGGCGTTGACGGTGACCTGCGGCGGCACGATGTCGGGAAACTGCGCCACCGGCAGCGCCGTGAGCGCAATGGCGCCGGCGATGCTGATGACCGTCGAGATGACGAAAGCCAGCCGTGGGCGGCGGATGAACAGCGACGAGATCGTCATGATGTGGCGTCTCTCGGCTTACTGTTTCTGGGCCGTTGGCGGCGCGGGGCTCGGATTGACCGTCATGCCCGGCCGCACCCGCTGCTGACCTTGCACGATCACCTTTTCGCCGGCCTTGAGGCCGTCGGTGATGGCGACCAGGCCGTCGCGCGACACGCCGGTCTTCACTCGCCGCTGCTCGGCGACGTTCTTGTCGTTCACCACGAACAAGTAGGCACCGCCTTGGTCCTGCGCGATTGCGGCCTGCGGTACAGCAAGTGCCATCGGCGGCTTCTCGCCCTCGATGATCACGCGGACGGTCTGGCCATCGGTCAGGAGGCCCTCCTTGTTATCGAAGGTGGCGCGGGCCAGCTGAGTGTCGGTCTTGGGATCGACGGTGACGTCGAGGAAGTCGATCTTGCCCTTGCCGGCGTACAGGCTGCCGTCGGCCAGCCTGAGCAGAGCCACGATTCCTTCGCCGCTTGCGCCGCCGGCGGGGCCGGCGCCACGCCGGGCATCGAGCAGTTCCCGCTGGGTCACGGGGAAGAGCACGCGGATCGGGTGCTCGCTGACCACCGTGGCCAGCACGCCGGAATCGGGGCTGACGAGGTTGCCGGGAGAGAAGGCGGCACGGCCGATGCGGCCGTCGATCGGCGATTTGATCTGGGTGTAGGAAAGCTGGATCTCGGCGTCGCGGAGCTGGGCCTTGGCGTCCTCGAGCTGGGCCTTGGCCTGGAGCTGCTCGGAGAGCCGCTGATCGTAGGTCGCCTGCGTTCCGGTATTGGTCCGCAGCAGCTCGGAAGCGCGCCGCAGGGCCAGATCCGCATTGGTCAGGGCCGCGGTCGCTGCGTCCCGCTGGGCGATCTTCTGGTCGACCGCGGCCTGGTAGGTCTCGGGCTCGATGGTGAAGACCACCTGGCCGGCCTTAACTTGGTCACCGTCGCTGAACTTGCGGGGACCGAGGAAGCCCTTTACCCGTGCACGCAGCTCGACCTTGTCGACGGCGGCAGCGCGGCCGATGAATTCGGCCTGGTCGGCGATCGGACGTTCGGCTGCGGCCTCCACCAGGACGGCCGGCGGCGGTGCGGTTTGTTGTGCCGACGCTATCGTGGAGAAGGCAACCACGAGGCCCGTTACGGCCAGCATCCAGGCCGTTGAACGTCGGTCTTTCATTGTCTTCGCCCTCACTCGAACCTAACGTCCAAACACTGCCTTAATTCAACTGGAGGGTCACGGTATTTCCCCGGGCCCGGCGTTGCCGTGGCGCTATCACGATGCGTGAAGGAAGAGGAGCAAGGAATGGCGTTGTTGCATTGGTTGGCTGTTGCGCTCGTAGCGGCGTGCACCACGGCGTCTTTCGACGTGGCAGCGCAAACGCCCGCACCGGCGCAGCAAGGCCAGATGCAGCGCGGCAATTTCGGCAATCCCGCCGAGTACGACAGCTACATGACGGCTCTGAACACCCAGGATCCGTCAAGGCGCGCCACGGCGATGGAAGTGTTCATCGCCTGGTATCCGGGCAGCGTCCTGCGCATAGACGCCTACGAGCAGGCCATCGCTGCCTGGCATGCCGCCGGCCAGCCAGCCAAGGCCGATGTGCTGGGCGTGAAACTCCTCCAGATCGACCCCGACAATGTCCGCGCGTTGGCCAACAGCGCCTATGTCGGCCGCCTCAAGGCCTCGGGTGGCGAGACTGCGGCGCTGGCGCCGGCGGTTGCTGCCGCCGAACGCGGTCTTGCCGTGCTGCCGAAATGGCAGAAGCCGCCGCTGCTCGACGATGCGGGCTTTGAGCGTGTGAAGGAACAGATCGCCGGGGTGTTCAATGGCGTGCTGGGTTTTGCCGCCCTGCAGGCCAAGGACTACGAGAAGGCGCGCAAGTATTATCGTCTGGCCGTTGCGGCCGATCCCACGAATCTGCAGGACGTCTACCAGTTCTCGGTATCGCAACTCGAGGACATGCCGGTCGATGCGCTGGGCTTCTGGTACGGGGCGCGCGCGATCGCGATTGCCAAGGCGGCGAAGAACGACTCGGCGGCGCAGGACATCGACCGCTACGTCCGTTCGCGCTATCGTACCTACCGCGGCAACGAGCAGGGCTGGAACCAGATCGTCCAGCGTGTCGTCGCTGGCGAGAAGGCGCCGCCGGAGAATTTCAAGAAGTCGATCCCGCGCGCCATGACGCCGCCGGAGCAGGCTCTGCAGCTTCTCGAGGACAACGATCCGGCGTCACTCTCGTTCGCCGAATGGGCGCTGGTGCTCCGTCATCGCGACTTCAGCCCTGCCAACAAGGCGGCGGCCGAGAAAGTGTGGAAGGCAATCAACGACAAACAGCAGGCGGGCGGGCGACTCAAGGTGCCGCTGAAAGTACTCGCCGCAAATCCCGACCGCATCGAAGCCGCGATTACCGAAGAGGCGCAGAAGGATAGCGTCGTGGAACTCGAGATCGTCATGGCGCGGCCGCTCAGCCCGCTGCCGGCGGTCGGTTCCAAGATCGCCATGCTCGGCGTGCTGAGCGAATATCGCCCGCAACCCTTCCTGTTTCGCCTGACCCGCGGCGAACTCGCGCCCGAGTCCATGCCGGTCGCCGGCGGCCCTTGCGCCGATCCCCGGCCGCAGATGTGCACGCAGGATTACCGGCCGGCCTGCGGTACACGCCGTGACGGCAGCCGACAGACCTACAGCAATGCCTGCTCCGCCTGCAGCGACGCGCAGGTCATGACCCAAGCCGCCGGCGCCTGCCCATAACAAAAAGCCCGGAGCTCTTGCTGGCTTCTGCCAATCCTGATACTTAAGTGAATGCTTAACTATCAGGCGGCGATGCCGGCCCCTCTCGATCTTGCCTTTCAGGCCCTGGCCGATCCGACCCGGCGGGTGATGGTCGAGCGGCTGAGCCAGGGCCCGGCCTCGGTCAGCGAACTGGCCCGGCCGCTGGACATGACTCTGTCGGCGGTTGTGCAGCATCTCGCGGTTCTGGAGACGAGCGGCCTGGTCCGTTCGCAGAAAGTCGGCCGCGTCCGGACCTGCCGGATCGAGCCGCAGATGTTCACGGCGGCCGAGCGGTGGCTGAGCGAGCGGCGCGCGAGTTGGGAACGCCGGTTCGACCGCCTGGGCGCGTTTCTCGCCGAGACGGAAGCCGGTGACGGCCCCTCAACGTCATCAGCCGCACCGGGCATCCGGCGCCAGAGGAAGAAGACATGATCGAACGATCCGCCATTCCCGCCACCTTCACCATCGAGCGCCACTATCCGGCCAAGCCGGCCCGCGTCTTCGCCGCCTGGGCGAGCGTCGAGGCCAAGGCGCGATGGGCCTATTGCGACGAAGCCTGGAAACCCCAACTGCATGAACTCGATTTCAGGGTTGGCGGCCGCGAGCGCGCCATCACCGGCCCGGCCGGCGGCACGCGCCACATCTTCGAAGCGGTCTACTGGGACATCGTGCCGGACGAGCGGATCATCTTCTCCTACGACATGCATCTCGACGCACGGCGCATCTCCGTCTCGCTGTCGACCATCGAATTCCTCGCCGAAGCCGGCGGCACGCGCATGCGCTTCACCGAGCAGGGCGTGTTCCTCGACGGCTATGACGACATCGCCGGCCGCGAGGAAGGCACCCGGATCGGCCTCGACAATCTCGAACGCATGCTGCGGCACGCCGAAGCTGCCTGAAGGAGAGCATCATGACCAAGCGATCGACCGTCCATGCGACCTTCACCATCGAGCGGCACTTTCCCTCGTCGCGGGAGAAGGTGTTCCGGGCCTACTCTGATGCCAAATCCAAGGCGAAGTGGTTCGTCGGACCGGAGGATTGGGAGCGCTCGGACCACAAGCTCGACTTCCGTGAAGGCGGCCGCGAGAGCGTAAGCGGCGGCCCGCCGGGCCAGCCGGTGCACTACTTCAACGGCCTCTATCAGGACATCGTGCCGAACGAGCGCATCGTGATGAGCTACGAGATGCACATGGACGAGACGCGCATCAGCGTGTCGCTGGGCACGACCGAATTCAAAGCCGACGGCAAGGGCACCAGGCTCGTCTATACCGAGCAGATCGTCTTTCTCGACGGCCACGATCATCTTGCCGCCCGTGAGGAAGGCACAGGCGCCCTGTTCGACAATCTCGCAGCCGCGCTCGAACGCAAGGCGCAAGCGGCGTGACGACTGCGGCTTCCCCGGTTCGTTCCGTCGAACACGGCACGATCTGCCTGGAGCGTGTCTACAAGGCCGCTCCTGCGCGGGTTTTCGCCGCCTGGGCCGAACCCGCAGCGCGCGCCAAGTGGGACGTGCCTGGTCGTTGGATCATCGCCGAGCAGACGTTCGATTTTCGAGAGGGCGGGTACGAGGTGAAGCGCTTCGGGCCTCAGGATGATCCGCGGTTCGTCGCCGAGACCCGTTATGTCGATATCGTTCCCGAGCGGCGCATCGTCTACGCCTACGGGATGACGAGCGGCGGGGAGAGGATTTCGGTTTCTCTGACGACCGTCGAATTCTCGCCGTCAGCCGGTCGCACGCGCCTTGTGCTGACGGAACAAATCGCCTTCCTCGACGGTCGCGACAACGCGATCAACCGCGAGGAAGGTCTCTCTTCGATGCTGGACAAGATCGGGCTCGGCCTCTGAGCCCGGCTGTCTTGCGGAATCAGTGCGCCATCAGCAGCGGCACGCGGCAGGACGAAATCACCTTGCCGGTGGCGCCGCCCATGCCGAGGAAGCTCATGACCTGGCCGCGGCCATAGGCGCCCATCACCACGAGGTCGGCACCCTTGCCGTGCGTGTAGTCGAGCAGGGCACGGCCACGGGCGCGGCCCGAGACGGCGCCGGGATCGATCGCGTCGATTGTCGTGGTGATGCCGTGACGGCCGAGGTTGCGGGCGAGATAGGAAGCGCCGACATCGTCCGCCTTGGAGCCGACCACCAGTATGGTGATGCTCGAAGCCTTCTGCAGGAACGGCAGAGAGTATTCGACGGCGCGCGCCGCCTGAAAGCTGCCGTTCCACGCCACGATGATCGAGCCGAAACCGCCCTCACCGGCATTCGGGGGCGCAATCATGACGGCACGGGCGCATTCATGGATCGCAGCCTCGACGGTGGCCGGGGCCACGTTCTCCGGATCGGAACCTGGGCGGCCGAGCACCAGCAGGTCCGAGCACCGGCCCATGGCGACCAGCGTGTCGAGCGTCGCTGTCTGCGCGGCGGTGTAGGTGGAGCCCTTGTTGGCACCGAGCAGCTCCTTGTAGACGCGCTCGGATTCCTTGGCGCGGGCTTCAAGGCGCTCGTCGTCGAGGTTCATGATCAGGGGCATCGCCTCGCCGCTCATCGCGAGACCGCCGACCGCGCCACCGGCGGGACCCACGGGCAAATGCAACGCGTCGACCGTACCGTCGAAGATGCCGGCCACCCGGCTGGCCAGCCGGAACGACATTGCAGCATCGGGACCGCCTTCGGACACGGCCAGAATCGACTTGAACATGAAATTCCCCCAGACCACCACTTTAAGGACGCGCGATTAAGGAGCGATGCCGGGCGCGGTGCAAGCCGAACCTTTCGATCGGCGGCTCGCCAACGCGGCTGTCTAGCGCCGCGCTGCCTGGGCGAGGGCGGTCATGATCTCGGCGGCGCCGCCTAGTTCCTGGCCAGCCCTGCGCGCGCCGGCGAGCACTTCATCGAGGGAACGTCCATTGGCGAGCGATGCTGCGCCCCAGAGCAGGGCCGAGCGCATGCCGCTCTTGCAGAAGGCCGCGATCTTGCCGTCGCCCTCCGCCAGCAGGTCGGCGAAGGCGCGAACCTGATCGGGAGTGGCGCGCGGTCCGGAGAAGGGCAGGTCGAGGAACTTCAGCCCGGCCGCCGTGGCGGCCTTGTCGAGATCGGCGGTTCGCGGCTGGCCGAAGATCGCCTCGCGATCGGGCCGGTTGTTGATCACCACGACGAAACCCGCTGCGGCAAGCTCCTGCATGTCGGCCGGCGCGAGCTGGCCGGTGAGGGCGACACGGTCGTCGGCCATGGGCAGGGAAAGGCTCATGCCGCGAGCTCGCGCTTGCGGATCCAGTGAATGAACGGCAGCGCCAGCAGCACCATCCAGAGCTTGCCGACGATCTGGCCCGCGAGATAGTCGAGGCTGCCGAAGGCCAGCCACAGGAAAAGAATGCTGTCGGCCACCAGGCCGACGATGCTGCTGGCCAGCACGGCCAGCACGAGGCCTCGCGACTGCAGGGGTGTGTAGACGGCGAAGTCGGCAAGCTCCGACAGCAGGAACGCAGTCGCCGACGCGACCAGGAGCTGAGGCGGCGCGATCGCGCCTGAGAGCGCGGCTCCGGCGACGATGGCGATCAGCGCCACGCCGCGGCCGAGGCGGCGCTGCACCATGTCGCGCAGGACCAGCGCCAGGCCGATCATCAACACGCCCGATGGCGCCATCAGCGCGTGACCATCGGGGCCCCACGGCGCCACCGGCACCAGGCACGGACCTTGAGGGATGCAGACCGTGCCGACATGGCCGATCATCCAGTTGGCGAGGGGGATACAGGCGATGAAGCCCAAGAAATAGGCCAAGGCTTCGATCTTGCGCCGGGCGACGGGACTCATGCCGGCGCTCCTAGCAGGTCTGGCGCAGGGAGGGAACTCGCCCATTTGGCAGGCGTTTTCTGCACGCGCATACTATTGCGCACACCATGGAGATTCACATGCTCGCTCGCCGCTCCGTCCTATTCGCTCTGGCTGCCGTGCCGGTCGCAGCCCATGCGACGGCGGTTCTCGCGGTCGACGCCCTGCCGGACGCCCGGTTCGTCGGCTTCTGCCAGACCGTCAACGATTTCGAGATCGCCTCCGGCCGCCTGGCACTTGCCAAGTCGACCAACGAGCTTATCCGTGGCTATGCCTCGCGCATGGTGGATGAGCATACCGAGGCTGCGCAGTTCCTGGTCAAGGCCCGTGCCGAAGCCGGCGTTTCCTACGCCCCGGACCCCTCCAATCCGCCGAATACGGTCGCCATCATACAGCGCCTGAACTCGCTGACGGGGGCGGAGTTCGACACGGCCTATGCCAATGCCCAGCTTGCCATTCAGACGCAAGCCCACGATCAGTACGGCGCCTATTCCCAGAACGGTGACAACGGCGCCTTGCGCCGCTACGCCCAGCGGATGCAGCCGAAGTCGGTCGAGTATCTGGAGTATGCCCGCCGCATCGCGGCCGGCCGTTGAACCTAAAGCGAAGACCTGCCCTCTCTGTAGGCTTCGAAGCCCCGCTTGCGCAGTGCGCAGGCGGGGCATTTGCCGCAGCCATAGCCCCAGTCGTTCCTGGGGCCGCGTACGCTGTCGTAGCAGGTATGCGTGTGCTCCAGGATCAAACCGACGAGCGTTGATCCGCCCAGCTCTTGGGCCAGGCCCCAGGTCTCGGCCTTGTCCAGCCACATCAAAGGCGTGTGCAGCACGAAGCTGCGGTCCATGCCGAGATTGAGCGCGACCTGCAACGCCTTCACCGTGTTGTCGCGGCAATCCGGATAGCCCGAGAAATCGGTCTCGCACATGCCGCCCACGAGATTGCGGATCTCGCGCCGCCACGCCACGGCAGCGGCGAAGGTGAAGAACAGCAGGTTGCGGCCCGGCACGAAGCTGTTGGGCAGGCCATCCTTCTCCATGGCGAAGGCGACATCGCGGGTGAGGGACGTCTCGCTGATCTGGCCGAGAACCGCCATGTCGATGAAATGGTCCTGGCCGAGCTTGCCCGCCCATTGGGGAAAGCTGCGGCGAACCTCTTCCAGCACAACAAGTCGTTGATCGAGCTCGATTCTGTGGCGCTGGCGATAGTCGAAAGCCACTGTCTCGACATGCGCAAATCGCTCTAGCGCCCAGGCCAGACACGTGGTGGAATCCTGGCCGCCGGAGAAAAGGACGAGGGCCGATCGAGCGTCGTTCATGTGAGGTCTTATGGCCCGCAACCTCTCTTCGCGCTACCGCGTTGCCTTGTTTGAAGACCATCGGTCAGAGAGGGGGAACGATGTTCGTCTCCGATATCCTGTCCCAAAAGGGCGGCCTCGTGCATACGGTCACGCCGGCAACCTCTGTCGGACAAGTGGCCCAGCAGCTCAGCCTTCGGCGAATCGGTTCGGTTCTGGTACTCGACGACGAAGCGGTTGCCGGAATTGTCTCCGAGCGCGATCTGGTGCGCGCCTTCGCCAGTCACGGTGCGGCGGCAATGGAACTCGAAGCGCGCCACGTCATGACGCGCGACGTGGTGACTTGCGATCCCGACGATTCGATCGACCGCGTCATGGAGTTGATGACTCGCGGCCGCTTCCGCCACCTTCCCGTGGTGCGCCATGGCGAACTGCTTGGCGTGATCTCGATCGGCGACGTGGTGAAGGCGCGCCTGGAAGAGACCAGGCACGAAACCGAGGCGCTCAAGGCCTATATCGTCGCCGGCTGAAGGCGTCGCTTAAATTTCAAGTCTTTCTCCGCTAGGGTCCGCCGGGATCCGGGCGGAGAACGCATGTCATCACCCCTGCAAGGCAAGGTCGCGCTGGTTACGGGCGCAGGCAAGAATATCGGGCGTACTATTGCGCTTACGCTGGCGCGCGATGGCGCGGCGGTCGTCGTCAACGGCCGTGCGGACAAGGCCACCGTCGATGCGGTGGTCGCCGAGATCGAAGGCGCCGGTGGCCGGGCAATGGCCGCCATGGGCGACGTTTCCGATCCCGCCGTGCCGCCGCGTCTCGCGGCGGAGGCGGCCGCCAGGTTCGGCGGCGTCGATATTCTGGTCAGCAATGCCGGCCTGCGACGACAGACATCGTTTCTCGACATGTCGTTCGACGAATGGCGGGAGATCATGGCGGTAGCGCTCGATGGCGCCTTCCTGCTGGGCAAAGCGATTGTGCCGCAGATGGTGGCGCGGGGTGGCGGCGCCTTCGTGGCGCTCTCGGGCATCTCCACGCATGTGGGCACGCCCAATCGCTGCCATGTCTCGGCGTCGAAGTCCGGCCTCGAAGGCCTGATGCGGGCGCTCGCGGTCGAGCTCGCGCCGCACAAGATCACCTGCAACGCGCTGGCGCCCGGCGCCATCGACACGACGCGCGGTGCGTCGGCTGGCCCTGCGCCGGCCAATCGCGTCAACCGTCCCATCCCATTGAAGCGCTTCGGTACGGTCGAGGAGATCGCCGCCATGGTGCGCCTGCTGGTCGGACCGGAGGGCACCTTCATTACCGGCCAAACCATCCATGTGAACGGCGGCGAGTTCCTGACATGAGAAACCTGATCACCGATGTTGCTGGCGTATTGGTTGGCAATGCCGAGGACATGCGTGCGGCGACGGGCGCCACCGTGGCGATCTTCGACGGCGGCGCGGTCGCGAGCGTCGTGACGCTGGGCGGCGCGCCGGGCTCGCGCATGGTGACGTCGCTCGAACCCGAGATGGTGCGCGGCAATATCGACGCCGTCGTGCTGTCTGGCGGCTCGGTCTATGGTCTCGACGCGGCAGGTGGCGCCTCGGCAGTGCTGTGCGCGCAGGGGCGTGGCGCGACTTTCGGGGGCATCACCGTTCCCGTGGCGGTGCAGGCGATCCTGTTCGATCTGGTCAATGGCGGCGATAAGGCGTGGTTGCGTGAGCCGGTGAAGCAACGGCCGCCCTACTGGGATCTCGGCCGCGATGCTGCCCTGGCGGCAGGCGATACTTTCGCGCTCGGCACGGCGGGAGCGGGCGTGGGCGCCACGACCGCGGGTCTGAAAGGCGGATTGGGCTCGACCAGCGCGAAGACCAGCCAGGGCTTCACCGTCGGCGCATTGGTGGCGGTCAACGCTGTTGGCGCCGCGACGATCGGCGACGGGCCACACTTCTGGGCAGGCGCTTACGAGCGCGACGGCGAGTTCGGCGGCAAGGGCTGGCCGGCGCGCCTGCCCGGCGATGCGCTGTCGATCCGCTTCAAAGGCCAGCCGGTGCAGGCGACGGCAACCACGATTGCATTGGTCGCAACCGACGCGCGGCTCGGCAAGGCCGAGTGCAAACGGTTGGCCATCATGGCCAATGACGGACTCGGCAAGTCGCTGCGGCCGGTCCATGCGCCGAACGACGGCGACACGGTGTTCGCCGCCGCGACCGGCAAGGCTGCGGCACTGGGCGATGCAGCTGACCCGAAGGTAATGACCGAGCTGGGCACCGTGGCGGCCGACTGTCTCGCCCGCGCCGTGGCACGCGGCGTCTACGAGGCGACGGCGTTGCCGTTTGCAAACGCGCTGCCCGACTGGAAGACGCGCTTCGGGGGCCGCTGATGATGGGCTATCTCGTCGTGTTCGTGGGCGCAGGCATCGGCGGTGCGGCGCGTCACGGCATGAATATCTGGGTGGCGCGGCTGATGGGCACGCACTTCCCTTGGCATACCCTGGTCATCAACATCCTGGGCTCGCTGGCGATGGGCCTGGTCGCCGGCTTCTTCATGGAAAGATCCGACACGACAGGACATCTCCGGCTCTTTCTGGCGACCGGCGTGCTGGGCGGCTTCACGACATTTTCCGCTTTTTCGCTCGACGCCATTTTGCTGTGGGAGCGTCACGAATATCTTCTGGCCTCACTCTATGTTGGCGGCTCGGCGGCTGGTGCGCTGATCGGCCTGGTCCTCGGCCTATGGTCGATGCGGGTGGCGCTCGGGTGATTTGAGAGTGAGCCAGCATGCTTTCGACGTCGTCGTCCTGGGAGGAGGTGCCGCGGGGCTGATGTGCGCCCTGCGGGCCGGCCAACGCGGCCGCAAGGTGCTGCTGCTCGATCATGCCGAGAAGGTCGGCAAGAAGATCCTCATCTCGGGCGGCGGACGGTGCAACTTCACCAATCTCGACGCCCGGCCCGAGGCCTTCCTCTCGAACAATCCGCATTTCTGCAAGTCGGCGCTGGCGCGCTACACCCAGCACGATTTCATCGAGCTGGTGGAAAAGCACCGCATCGCCTGGCACGAGAAGACCCTGGGCCAGCTCTTTTGCGACGGCTCGGCCCGCCAGATCGTGGCGATGCTGCTCGACGAATGCGCGGCGGCCGGTGTCGATGTCCGCGTCGCGCATCGGGTGACGAAGGTCGAGAAGGCCGACCGTTTCACGATCACGACGGATCACGGTGATTTCTCCGCTGCCGCGCTCGTGCTGGCGACCGGCGGGCTGTCGATACCCAAGATGGGCGCCACGGGCTTCGCACACGACCTCGCACGACGCTTCGGCCTGAAGCTCACCGAAATACGGCCGGGCCTCGTGCCGTTGACGCTGGCCACGCCCGCCATCAGCGGCGTGTCGCTCGACGTCGTGGCGCGTTGTGGCCGCGCCTCGTTCCGCGAGGCGCTTCTCTTCACGCATCGCGGACTGTCGGGGCCGGCGATCCTGCAGGTCTCGTCCTATTGGCGCCCGGGACAACAGATCGTGGTCGACATGTTGCCCGACCTCGATGCCGCCGCGTTCCTGAAGGAGCGCAAGCGGACAAGGCCCAAGGCCGAGCTGCGGACGGTGCTTGCCGAAAAGCTACCGCAGCGCCTGGCCCAGGCGCTGGCGCCCGACATCGGCACAGAGGGCACGATGGCCAACCTGCGCGATCGCGATCTCGAAGCGTTGGCGGCGCGGCTCAAGACCTGGACGATCGTTCCGACCGGCACCGAGGGCTACGCCAAGGCCGAAGTCACCGTGGGCGGCATCGACACCGCCGGTCTTTCTTCCAAGACCATGGAGGCCAAATCCGTTCCCGGCCTCTACGCCATCGGCGAAGCCGTCGACGTGACGGGCTGGCTGGGCGGCTACAACTTCCAGTGGGCCTGGTCGTCGGGCTGGGTGGCTGGAGAGTCGGTCTAGACCAGTCGACCGCCGCCGAATTGCGCAAACACGGTCACGCGCTGCTTGCCTGACGGCTCCACTCTCTCGCCAGGACGAGAGAGTGGAGCGGGTATGAACAGTGGATCGACCATCCGGCAGGAAATCGAAGCAGCGGTGCAGTGCTTCGTGACGCTAGCCAATGCCGGCAGCCTCGAAGCTTTCGCTGACCTCTATACCGAGGATGCGCTGATCTTGATGCCGGGTATGCCGGCCGTGTGTGGCCGCCATGGCGCCGTTATCTTCGGAGAGCACATCCGATCTCGCCGTCCGGCGCGTCTGGTGCTTGCGACCCAGGAGGTCGAGGGGAGCGGTGACGGCGCGTGGGAACGCGGCACTTCCGAGTGGGTACAGCCGGACGGGCAGGTGGCCGATTGCGGCAAGTACATCGTGATCTGGAAGCGTACCGAGGCCGGCTGGAGGCTTCATCGCGACATCATGAACAGCGATGTCCGGCCGGTGCGCGGCTGACGGCGACGACCATGAGCAATATCGCCGAATACGATTCGATGGATGGCCTCTGCATGGCAGAGTTGGTCCGCACGCGCCAACTTCATCCTGGTGAACTGCTCGATGCCGCGCTCGAACGGGCGGCGCGTTGGAATCCCCACCTCAATGCCCTGTCGGCATCGTTCCCGGATCGCGCCCGCGAGGCGATCGCCGGGGACTTGCCGGAAGGTCTCTTTCGGGGCGTGCCGTTCCTGCTCAAGAGCCTGTCGGCCATGCTCGCCGGGGCGCCGGCGACTCTAGGTTCGCGCCTCTTCGCCGATTACGTCGCGGATCACGATTCGACCCTGGTCGAGCGCTACAAGCGGGCTGGGCTGGTGATCTTCGGCATGACCACGACGCCGGAGATGGGGCTCTCGGTCTCGACGGAGACGAGCTACAGCGGCACCACGCGCAATCCATGGAATCTCGCGCACAGTCCAGGCGGTTCGTCGGGAGGATCGGCGGCGGCAGTGGCGGCGGGCATCGTGCCCATCGCCCACGGCAGCGATGGCGGCGGCTCGATTCGCATTCCGGCATCGGCCTGCGGCCTGTTCGGACTGAAGCCGACGCGCGGCCGTACACCCTCCGGTCCACTGGCAGGTGAAGGCTGGGGAAGTCTAGCGACCAGCCATGTCATCGCTCGATCTGTGCGCGACAGCGCCGCCGTTCTCGATGCCACGCACGGGCCGGCGCCGGGCGATCCTTATTGCGCGCCGCCGGTCGAAGGGAGCTACCTTTCGGCCGCCACCACTTACCCGAAGCGACTGAAGATCGCGTTGCAGCTCGCGCCGCTGTCCGGTGTCTCCGTAGCGCCGGAGTGCCGCTCCGCCGCGCTCGATGCCGCGAAGCTCCTCGAAGAACTCGGACACGATGTCGAGGAGGCGCAGCCGGAAGGTTCGTTCGAGGAGCTGCAACGCGCTTCGTGGGTTCTGGTGGCGAGCAATGTGCGCCTGACTTTGAGCCGAAGGGCGCGGGCGTTGGGGCGCAGGCTCGCGGCAGCCGATGTCGATCGCATTACCTGGGCGGCCGTCGAGGAAGCGGACTCGATGAGCGCTGAAGCCTATGCCGCCGCGGTTCAGGCGATCCATCGCCATAGCCGGCGCATGGCGGCATTCCATCGAAGCTACGATGTGCTGCTGTCGCCGACGCTTGCCGCGCCGCCGACGAAGCTCGGCATCCATCATATGGATAGTCCCGATCTAGCGGCCTGGCGCGACGCCATGCGCACCTACTCTCCCTTTACCAGCCTGTTCAACATGAGCGGCCAACCCGCCATGTCTGTGCCGCTTGCCTGGAGCGAGGAGGGGCTGCCGATCGGCGTCATGTTCGCTGCGGCCTTCGGTGACGAAGCAACCCTGTTCCGTCTCGCCGGCCAGCTCGAGGCCACGCGACCCTGGATGCATCGCCGTCCTTCCCTGCCGGCAGGCGCCTGAACGGCAAATTCGCAATCGCAGCGCCGCGCAGGGCGACTGCAACCCCTATCAACGCTGCCAGAGAGGCGCGATGCAGGCTTTTGTCATTCGTCGGATAGCGGCGCTGGTGCCGACACTGTTCTTTGCCAGCGTCATCGTTTTCATGGTCGTGCGCCTGATCCCAGGCGACGTGATTGACCTGATGCTGTCGCAGGACAGCGGCGCCGACAAACTCGACCGCAGCGCGCTGGAACGCGCGTTGGGTTTCGACCGGCCGATGGTCGAACAGTACTTGCAATGGATCGGCGGCGTGCTCTTTTACGGCGACTTCGGGATGTCGCTGTGGCGGCAGACGCCGGTCGCCGACATGTTGGCGGCCCGCCTGCCGGTGACCCTCGAATTGTCTCTGTTGGCGCTTACCATTGCGCTCGCGATTGCGCTGCCGATCGGCATCCTGTCGGCAGTCCGCCAGGATACTGCCGCTGACTATATCGCGCGTTCCTTCTCGATCTTCATGCTGGCGGTCCCAGGTTTCTGGATCGCCACCATCGTGGTCGTTTTCCCGGCGATCTGGTGGGGCTGGTCGCCCGAAGTGAAGTTCACTCCCTTCCGCGAAGACCCGCTTGCCAACCTCAAGCAGCTGATCATCCCGGCGCTGATCATGGGCACATCGCTCTCCGCTGTGACCATTCGCATGATGCGCACGACAATGCTCGAAGTGCTGCGTCAGGAGTACGTGCGTACCGCATGGGCCAAGGGCCTCAGCGAGCGCGTCGTGGTTGTCCGCCACGTGCTCCGAAATGCGCTGATCCCGGTCGTCACCGTGATTGGTCTACAGGCGACGCTGCTGATCGGCGGCTCCGTCATCATGGAACAGATCTTCGTCATTCCGGGCATGGGGCTGCTGCTGATCGAGGCGGTATTCGACCGTGACTATCCGATCGTCACCGGTGTTTTCCTGGTGACCGGCGTGGCGATCGTCCTGATCAACTTCCTGGTCGATCTTTCCTACGGCCTCCTCGATCCGAAGGTGAGGCTCGAATGACCGTCCTCGTACAGACCGAATCCTCATTCCGCGAACGCGGCCCGGTCATGGGATTCCTTCGCCGGCTCTTCCTCGGCAAGCCGCTGGGGGCGGCAGGCGCGATCATCTTCGCGATCTTCCTGTTCTGCGGATTGTTCGCCGACCTGCTGGCGCCATACGGCTACAATCAGGTCGATCCGGTCAACCGGCTGAAGCCGCCGTCGCTGGCCTTCCCATTCGGCACCGACAATCTCGGTCGCGACGTGCTTTCGCGTGTCCTCTACGGCGCGCAGCTTTCGGTCATCATCGGCTTCTGCGGCGCAGCGCTTGCCACCGTCGTGTCGGTCTTCGTCGGCGTCCTGAGTGGTTATCTCGGCGGCAAGTTCGACATCGTCGTGCAGCGCCTGGTCGACGCCTGGATGAGCTTCCCCGATCTCGTGATCCTGATCGTCGTCGTGTCCGTCCTTGGGCCCGGAATGTGGCAGGTGATCGTCGTGCTGGGTTTCCTTTACGGCATTGGTGGCAGCCGCATCATCCGCGGCGCGGTCATCTCGGTACGCGAGAACACCTATGTCCACGCCGCACAGTCGATCGGCGCGCCGATGGCCCGCGTTCTGATCTTCCACGTGCTGCCCAACGTCATGCCGACGGTGATCGTGCTGTTCACCATGCGCGTCGGCGCGGTGATCCTGGTCGAAGCCGGTCTGTCGTTCCTCGGCCTCGGCATTCCGCCGCCGGCGCCGAGCTGGGGCGGCATGCTCACCGGGTCGGGCCGCACCTTCATGTATCTCGCGCCGTGGCTCGCGCTGGCCCCCGGCATCTGCCTCACCTTGGTGGTCTACGGCATCAACATGTTCGGCGACGCGCTGCGCGATCTGCTCGATCCGCGTCTGCGCGGCGGCCGCCACTGAAAATCGGGGGATGGAGAGAATGATGGGACTGAAACGAACCTTGAAGCGGCTGCTGCTGGCTGCAGTTGCCGGAACGGCGCTCGCTGCTCCGCAGGTGCTGCATGCACAGGGGGCGCCGCGCTATGGCGGCACGCTCGATATCGGTACAGTCTATCTTACCTTGGCTCCACTCTCCTGGGATCCGCGCGACTGGGGCTGGAAGTTCAATCACGACACCGGCCAGTTCTACGAGCAGCTTTTCGCCGCCGATCTCTCCAAGTCCGAAGGCCGCGGCGGCAATCACAAGTTCGTGGCCGATGCTTGGCTGCCAGCGGATGCCATCCGTGGCGAGCTGGCCGAGAAATGGGAATGGCAGGAAAACCCGCTGGCCGTCGTCGTCACGCTGCGCAAGGGCGTGATGTTTCCAGAAAAGCCGGGCGTCATGGCGAGCCGCGAGCTCACCGCCGATGACGTCGTCTATGCCTTCGACCGGGTCAACACCAGCCCGCAGAACGCCCGCGGCTTCTTCGACTACATCGAGAAGATTTATGCGCGCGACAAGCATACCTTGGTCATCGAGATGAACCGATACCATTCCGAATGGAATTATCGGTTCGGCTACGGACACTATTCCGGCATCGTGCCGCGCGAGGTCATCGAGGCCGGCGCGACGAACTGGAAGAACGCCAACGGCACCGGCCCCTTCACCCTGGCCGACGTGGTGCAGGGCAACTCCAATGTCTATGTGAAGAACCCCAACTATTGGGACAGCGAGAAGATCGAAGGCAAGGACTACAAGCTGCCCTTCGTCGACAAGGTGGTGTTCCGCTTCATCAAGGACGAGGCGACCTGGATCACGGCGTTGCGCACCGCCAAGCTCGACATCCTGGAATCCGTGCGTTGGCAGAATGTCGAGAGCCTGAAGAAGAGCTCGCCGGCCTTGAAGTGGCGGCGCTGGCTCGGCCAGGCCGGCATCTTCCTGTCGATGGACGTCAACACCAAGCCGTTCGACGACATCCGCGTGCGCCGCGCGCTCAACATGGCGGTGAACAAGCAGGAGATCGTCGACGCCTACTACAACGGCCACGCCGAGCTCTTTGCCTATCCGCAGCATCCCGATTTCGGTGGCTACTTCCAACCCCTGTCCGAGATGCCGACCGCGGTGAAGGAGCTGTTCGAGTACAATCCGCAGAAGGCCAAGGCGCTGCTGGCCGAGGCGGGCTACCCCAACGGCTTCACCTTCAAGACCCAGGTCTGCTCCTGCTTCCCCGATCATATGGAGCTGCTGCCGCTGGTCGCGGGCTACCTCGCGCGGGTTGGCGTCAAGATCGAGATCCAGCCCATGGAGCCCGGCGCCTATTTCGCGGCTCTCGCCGCTCGCAAGATGACGCAGGGCTACTTCTTTTCGATTGGTCATTCCAATCCGACGACGACGCTGACGCGTAACTTCCGCACCGGCTCGCCGTGGAACCCGTCCGGCTGGGCCGACCCCGCCTTCGACGAAAAGATCACCGCGATGTACGCTTTGCGCGACGAGACCGAGCGCCAAGCGCATGTGCGGGCCATGACCGTCGAGATGCTGGAGAAGGCGCCGTACATCTGGCTGCCGACGCCCTATGCCCACACCGCGTGGTGGCCATGGGTGAAAAACTACAATGGTGAACTGCGCGCCGGCGCGGTGCGCCCCGGCCCGATCTATGCCCGCATCTGGATCGATCAGGCCCTCAAGAAGAAGCTGGGATACTGACCGCCATGGCTTCGGTTGCTGTACCGCTGCTCGCGGTCGAGGACCTGTCGGTCCGCTTCCACACCGATAGCGGCATCCTGCCTGCCGTCGATGGCGTCTCCTTCGATGTCGCCGAGGGCGAGACGCTGGCAATCGTCGGCGAAAGCGGTTCGGGCAAGAGCGTGACGGCGATGTCGATCCTGCGCCTGGTACAGCGTCCGGCCGGCGAGATCGCCGGCGGCCGGGTGATGTTCGAGGGGCGGGATCTGCTGGCGCTCTCGGAACGGCAGATGCAGGAGATTCGCGGCGACCGCATTTCGCTTATCTCGCAGGAGCCGATGTCGTCGCTCAATCCGGCGCTCAGCATCGGCCTGCAGGTCGGCGAGCCGCTCAACCGCCACCGCGACATGCCATGGTCGGCAGCACTACGCGAGGCCGAGACCCTGCTCAGCCGGGTGCATATTCCCGACGCGGCCAACCGCGTGCGCGCCTATCCGCACGAATTCTCCGGGGGCATGCGCCAGCGCGCCATGATCGCCATGGCGCTGGCCTGCACGCCGCGTCTGATCATTGCCGATGAGCCGACGACGGCGCTCGACGTTACGGTGCAGGCGCAGATCCTCGAACTCCTGAAGCAGCTCACGCGCGAGGCCGGTTCGGCGATGATCCTGATCACCCACGATCTCGGCGTCGTCGCCCGTTACGCCGACCGCGTTTCAGTGATGTATGCCGGCCGCATTGTCGAAAGCGGCACGGCGCTCGAGATCTACGAGGATCCGCGTCATCCCTACACAATGGGGCTGATGGCGTCGGTGCCGCGGCTCGACGACGCTGAACGTCAGCGGCTGGTGCCGATCGAGGGCCAGCCGCCTGACCTCGCCGCCATGCCGCCCGGTTGCTCCTTCGCGCCGCGCTGCCGCTTCGCCATCGATCGTTGCCGTCGGGATCGACCGGTTCTCGAACCTGTCGACGACGGCACTCACAGGAAAGCCTGCTTCGCCGATGTCACCCAGTTCCGCTGAACCGCTGCTGCAGGTCGAGGGCCTGCGTGTGCATTTCCCAGTTCGTCGCGGCCTGCTCGCCAAAAGGCGCGTCGGCTCGGTCAAAGCCGTCGACGGGATCGACTTTGCCCTCAAGGCGGGCGAGACGCTCGGCCTGGTCGGCGAGTCGGGCTCGGGTAAATCCACGGCAGGGCTCGCCGTGCTGCGACTGCTGGAGGTTACGGCGGGCCGCGTATGCTTCGAGGGCCGCGATGTTACCCGTCTGGACCGCGGCGAGATGCGGCCGATCCGTCGGCGCATGCAGATGGTCTATCAGGACCCGTTCAGCTCGCTCAATCCGCGCATGAAGGTAGCTGACATCGTCGGCGAACCGTTGATCGTGCACGGTGTGGGCGATGATCGCGTCGCGCGCCGAGCCCGCGTCGCCGAACTGCTCGACATGGTCGGGCTCAGGCCCGAGATGGGGCGCCGCTACCCGCACGAATTCTCCGGTGGCCAGCGCCAGCGCATCGGTATCGCCCGCGCGCTCGCCGTGAACCCCGCGTTGGTGGTTTGTGACGAGCCGGTTTCGGCCCTGGATGTCTCTATCCAGGCGCAGGTCGTCAACCTGTTCCAAGACCTGCAGGCGCGGCTCGGCCTTGCCTATCTCTTCATCGCCCACGATCTCGCCGTGGTGCGCCACATCAGCGACCGCATCGCCGTCATGTATCTCGGCAAGATCGTCGAGCTTGCGCCGCGCGACCAGCTTTACCGCCGACCGCAGCATCCCTATACGCGGGCGCTCTTGGCGGCGGTGCCGATCCCCAACCCACGCCTCGAAGCGCAGCGTTCGCACCAGGCGCTGGTCGGCGAGATCCCGAGCCCGCTCAACCCGCCGCCCGGCTGCCGTTTCAATACGCGCTGCCCCATGGCGACCGACCTTTGCCGTACCGAGGAACCGCAACTGCGCGAGCTGTCGCCCGGTCATCGCGCGGCCTGCCACTTTGCGGAAGGTTGATCTTCTATCCTCTCTGGCGGAGACGCGAGGGTAGAGATCAGAGCAGTAGCGACAGATCTTCTGGCCGCACGCCTGCCACCAGCGGCACGTAGAGCCGGATCTTCTGCTCGGTGTCGACCTTGTAGGAAGGGTCGTTGAGGTAGCGCATCAAGATCGGCCGGTTAAGTACGCGCGCCTTGTTCAGCGCGGCGTCACGATCGAGGCGTCGCCACACCGCGTCGGGCTGGCCGCCGAGGCAGGCATGCCAACCGCCGTCGAGACGCTGCTGCTGCAGCCGGAAGCGGCCGTCGACAAAATCGTTCTCCAGCGCGCAGGCATGGGCGAAGACGCGGTCCGGCGAGAAGACTCCGAACACGTTCTGATTGCGCATCGGCACGGCGGCGATCTCGAGCCGCCCCATCAACTCGTCATAGGCCGTCCAGGCGCCGGCCCAGCTGCGCTCTATCTCCATGGTCTGCATGGTGAGCGCCGGCAGCTCGACGACCGTGGCGTCGACGCTCTCCAGCAGCCCCATGGCCTCGTCACGGACACTCGGCACCGTGCCGAATTGCCGGCGATAGGCACGGGTGAAGGCCTGCGAGCTGTCGTAGCCCGAGTCGAAAGCGACCTCGGTGACGCTGAGCGCCGGATCGGCCGTGAGCCGCTGCCGCGCCGCTTCGAGCCGGAGGCGGCGCAAGGTCGCTTGCGGTGTTTCGCCGACGGCGCTCTGGTAGAGGCGGATGAAATGGAACAGCGACAAGCAGGCGATATCGGCCAGCTCGGCCAACTTCATCTGCGCATCGGGTTCGCTGCGGAAACGCTGCTCGACATGACGCACAGCTCGGCGAATCCGGCGGCGACGCTCGACACTCGTGGCTAGTCGCATCCCCATGATCCGCTCCTGCGGCCCATCCCCCTACAGAACGATAGCACAGATATCCGGTTGTCAGCGCCGGGCGGCGAAGGCCAGTGCCCGGTCGATCGCACTCCGTACCTCGGCGCTGTCGGTGATGGCGTCAAAATTGTGCGGTGCTCCCGGAACGTTGATCAACTCGAACGCCACGTCGGCTGCTAGCAGCTCGGCGGTCGTCTCATCGAGCAGTTTTAGGAGGCCAGGCAAGGCGTCGCCGCCGCCGCGCAAGACCAGGAGCTGCGTACGCTGGCTGGCGAGGCGCTTGGCCGCCGCCGAGAGACTCATGCGCGCAGCGAGCGTGGCGTCGGTGACGGCTGCGGTCGGGCTGCCCGGCACGACGCCCGTGGACGGATAGAACATGACGACGCGGTCGGTGCGCAGCGGGCGGCTGTCGCTCAGCAGCTCCGGCACGAATAACCCGCCGGCCGAGAAGACAAAAGCGGCAAGATGCCGTGTGTCGAGACCGCGGCCGGGCCCTTCCTTGGCCAGCCAGGCGAGGACGGTGTCGGTCTCGGCCAGAGCCTGGTCGAGGCGGCGGCGAGGCACGCCGAGCGAATGGTCGAACATGACGGCAGCGACGCCGCTCGCGGCCAGTGCGGTACCCCAGTCGCGGAACACCTGCCAGGCCTTGGGGCGGATCGTGGCTTCGTCGGGCAATCCGCCATGGAGCAGGAGCACGACGGGGATCGGCTTGCCGCCGGTGGGTTGTGGAATGGAGAGGTCGATCTCGATGAGCGTGCCATCGCTGCGCTTGCCGACTTCGATACTGTGCCGGTCGATATTGGCAGCGTCGCGCAGCGGATGCTTGAGAGGCGCCTTGGTCGCCGCAATGTAGCGGGCGATCGCCTGGGCGCGCGCATCGTCGGCCGGGGGGCTGGAGGGCGGCGGTGTCTGCGCGGCCAGCGGCGTCGACCAAGCCGCCATCATGGCGAGCGATCCGAGCAATCCGACGATTTTCATGATCAAGGTCCCGTCCGGCTTCAAAGCACCGCGCAGGGCGGTGGGCCGGATGCTAGGCCGCGGCCGGAGACGGCACGGTGCCGCGATTGCCAATTTGACGTCAGTGGCCGAGGTAGCTCTTGCGCAAGTCGGGATGCTCCGCGAGTTCCGCTGCCAGGCCCTGCAGCGCAATGCGGCCGTTTTCCAGGACATAGGCGCGGTGGGCGATGGTGAGCGACTGCATGACATTCTGCTCGACCAGCAGGATCGAGAGGCCGTCGGCATTGAGGCGGCCGATCAAGGCGAACATTTCTTCGACCAGCAGGGGCGAGAGGCCGAGCGAGGGTTCGTCGAGGATCAGCAGCCGAGGCTCGGCCATCAGGCCGCGGCCGATCGCCAGCATCTGCTGCTCGCCGCCCGAGAGCGTGCCGGCGGCCTGGCGCAGCCGTTCGCGCAGCCGCGGGAAGGTCGTCAGCACGCGCTCCAGATTCCGTGCCCGAGTGGGCTTACCGCGGCGGTAGCTGCCGAGTTCGAGATTGTCGCGCACCGTCAGATTGGGAAAGACGCGCCGACCTTCAGGCACCTGTACGAGGCCGCTTTCAACGATCCGCATCGACGGGGTGCCGGCGATGTCCTTGCCATCGAACCGGATCGCGCCACCAAATGGCCGGTAGAGGCCGGAGATGTTGTTGTTCAAGGTCGACTTGCCCGCGCCATTGCTGCCCAGCAGGGCCACGATCTCACCTGCCGCGACGGTGAGGTCGATGCCGCGCAACACCTCGATCGGGCCGTAGCCGGCGCGCAAGGCGGCGACCTCAAGCACGCAGCACCTTGGCGGCGCCGGGGCCGAGATAGGCTTCGACGACCTGCGGGTTCTCGGCGATGGCGGCGGGCGTGCCCTCGGCGATCATGCGGCCCTGGTTCAGCACATAGACCCGCTCGGCAAGCGATGTGACGGCCTGCATCACATGCTCGATCAGCAGGATCGTGACGCCGGAAGCGCGGATATCCTCGATGACGCCTACGATCTCGACGATTTCCGTCGGGTTGAGGCCCGCCATCACCTCGTCGAGCAGCAACAGGCGCGGCCCCGTCGCCAGCGCCCGGGCGAGTTCCAGCCGCTTGCGGCCGGCCACGGTGAGGTCGGCGCCGCGCCGGTGGAGCTGGTCGGCCATGCCGACTATGGCCGCGACCGCCTCGGCGTCGCGAGCCGCCTGATGGCGGTCGGCGGTGCGGAAGTAGGCGCCGACCATGATGTTCTCGCGCACGCTGATTCCCGCGAAGGGCTGCGTGATCTGGAAGGTGCGGACCATGCCGGCGGCACAGATGCGGTGCGGCGCCAGGCCGGTGATCGCCTTGCCGTCGAAGGCGACCGTGCCGGCGTCGGGCCGATGGAAGCCGGCGATGGTGGCGAACAGGGTCGTCTTGCCGGCGCCGTTCGGTCCAATGAGTCCCACGATCTCGCCCTGCCTCACGTCGAGCGAAGCGTGATCCACGGCCTTGAGGCCGCCGAAGGCCTTCGAGATGTCGCGCACCTCAAGCACGCGCCGGCCCTCGACGGAACAGTCCCATCAGCCCATTGGGCAGGCGGGCCACGATCAGGATCAGCATGATGCCGTAGACGATGAGGCTGAGGGGTTGGACGTTCTTCAGCGCCGGCACAACGCTCGCCAGCCAGCGCGTCGCCTCGTTGATGCCCATTAGAGTGAAGGAGCCGATCAGGGGACCGAAGATGGTGCCGGCGCCGCCCACCATACTGACCAGCAGCATCTCGACCGATTTATCGACGCCGAAGGCGATGGAAGGATCGATGTAGAGATACTTCTGCGCATAGAAGGTGCCGCCGGCGGCGCACATCGCGCCCGAGAGGGTCAGCACCTTCACCTTTTCGGCGAAGACGTCGATGCCCAGCGCCCGCGCCGCATCCTCGTTCTCGCGAATGGCGACCAGGCGCGCGCCGAAGCGGCTGCGCGTCAGGTGCCAGGCGATGGCCACCGAGACGAGGCAGAGGAGGAGGGCGAGATAGTAGATCCAGATCGGGTCCTTGAACTGGAAGTTGATCGGCCGCTGGTCGGCCTTGATCAGCATGCCCAGTCCGCCCTTGGTGAAGGGCACTGAGTTGGCGAGGATGCGAAAGACCTCGGCGAAAGCCAGGGTGATCAGCGCGAAGTAGGAGCCGCGCAGGCCGGCGCGGAAGGAGAGCACGGCGATCATCCAGCCAACGACACCGCCCATCGCCGTGGCGACCGGCCAGGCGAGCCAGGGGTTCCAGCCGTAGGTCACCTGCAGGATCGTCGAGGTGTAGGCGCCGGTGCCGAAGAAGACGACATGGCCGAACGAGGTCTGGCCTGCGAAGCCGCCGGCGATGTTCCAGGACTGGCCGATGAAGGCGGTGAAGAACACCAGCATGCCGATATTCACCAGATAGTTCGGCACCAGCAGCGGATAGACGAGGGCTGCTGCGAGACCGACCATGCAGAGCAGCGTCGCGCGGCTCACGCCTTGCTCCCGAACAGGCCGGTGGGCTTCAGCAGCAGGATCAGGATGAAGATCAGCGAGATGCCGATCTGGCCCAGTTGTTCGCCGAGGAACAGTCCCCCCAACGATTCGGTGACGCCGATCACCAGACCGCCGACCGCCGCACCGACGAAGCTCCCCATGCCGCCCAGCACGACGATGGTGAAGGCGACGAGCACGAAGGCGTGGCCCGAGGAGGGCGTAACGTAGTAGGTCGGCATCAGCAGGCAGGCTGCCGCACCGAGACAGGCGATGCCGATGCCGTAGGAGACGGCGAAGACCGTCTCGACATCGATACCGACCAGCCGCGCGCCCTGCCGTTCCTTGGCGACGGCACGGATCGCCTTGCCGGTGTCGCTGAAGGCCATGTAGAGCGCGAGCGCGGTGCAGAGGATCAGCGAGGCGACAAAGGAGATGATCTTGGGCAGCGGCAGGAAGGCCGCGCCCAGCTCGACGAAGGTGCCGGCATAGGGAACGTCTATCGTCTGCGTGTTGCCGCCGAAGAAGAGGAGGGCGGCATTGTCGAACACGATCGAGAGGCCGAGGGTGATCAGCAGGATGTTTTCGTCGCGGCCGTGATTGTAGCGGCCGATCAGCAGTCGATAGAGGACGAAGCCGAAGGCAAAGGAGCCGGCGATCACCAGCGGCAGCGCGGCATAGGGATCGATGCCGGCCAGCCGCCACAGCCAGAAGACGGCGTACATGGCCAGCATCAGCAGGCTGCCATGCGCGAAGTTGATGATGTGCAGCACGCCGTAGATCAGCGTGAGGCCCACTGCCACCAGTACATAGATGCCACCAGCCAGCAGGCCGTTCAGGACGCCGGCAAGGAGGAAGGCGGGATCGAGCACGCCGGTTGCGCGCCCGCTCTCAGCCGAATTTCGGCTTGGGGAACACCGCCTTGGCCGAGGCAAATTCCTCGGGGGCGATCACCTCGATATCGCCCTTGAGCGATTGCATGACGGCTGGCCGCCCGCCCTGGTTCTGGCCGTTCACGAACTTGGTCGGGCCGTAAGGTAGCAGGTCGGCCTTGTAGGTCGAGGCGGCGAGGGCCGCGGTGAGCTTCTCCTTGTCCGCCGACCCTGCATGTTCAAGCGCGTCGGCCAGCAGCATCACGTTGGAGTAGGTCAGATAGACCTCGAAGGTGAAGAGCGCGCCCGCAGCTTCGACACGCTTCTTCAATTCCTGCGCCTTGGCGCTCTTCGGGTTGAACCAGTGGTTGACGTCCATCATGTACTGCGAGACGTCGGGCATGTCCTTGACGAACTTGTAATTGAAGCCGCCGCCCAGGATCGAATAGAAGCCCGCGACATTGACCTTCTGCTGGAACAGCGTGCGCGCCAGCAGCATGTACTCGTTGCCGTAGTTTGACATCATCACGATGTCCGGCGCCATGGACCGGATGCGCAGGGCGATGTTGTCGAAGTTGCGCGTCGGATTGTCGTGCGCGATCAGCTCCTTCGCCGTGATCCCGACCGACGGAAGCTTGCCGGCCAGCAGCTTGGCGGTTCCGGTGCCGAACTCGCCCGATTCGTGGACGATAACCGCGGTCTTGGCGACATTGTTGGCGGCCTTGTTCAGGGCGCCCAGCGAGGCGATGCCGTCGTCGACGCACACACCGAAACCGGGCTTCAAGCGGAACACGTTCTTCAGGCCACGATTCACGATCAGGTCCGAGGCGCCGACGTCGATCAGGAAGGGCGTGTTGTACTTGGCGGCGGCCTGGCTGGCGGCGATGCCGACAGGGCTCTGGAAGCAGCCGATATAGGCCGCGACGCCCTGTTCGTTCATCTTCTCGACTTCACTCACGCCCACTTCGACCTTGGACTGGCTGTCGCCCAGCAAGGCCTCGAGCTTGGCGCCGCCCATCGACTTGATGCCGCCCGCCTTGTTCACGTCCTCGACGGCCATGGTGCCGCCCAACCGGCTCTGCTGGCCGTTGTAGGCGACGAACCCCGTCACCGGATGGATCATGCCGACTTTTACGGCGGCCGCCTGCGCGCCGCCGATCGACGGAAACCCGAGGGAGCCGGTGGCCAGTACGGCCGTTCCGGCGACGAACCCACGACGCGAAATCCGAACGCTCACGTGCTTTTTCATCGTGAAGCCTCTTCTTGGTTCCCTGAGGCGAACGCTACGACAGCGACTGCCAGGGAGCAATCGCGATGCCAACTCGGGGCCAAACTCAGGATTGCAGGACAGAGCGCAAGTCGCTCACGCGGTCGAGGGTCAGGATCTTCTGCCGTGCCGCGTCGGCTGTCTCGTGCGACCACACGCGCGCCGTGAGGGAGAAGTACTTGGCCGTGAGTTCTTCCCGCGAATAGGGGTCCTGGTCGTCGCCGCGATTGGCTTCCACCGCCGCCGTGAGCGTGCGGCCGTCGCGCAGCCTGAGATCGACCCGGGCGGGGCGGACCTGCGGCAAGCGCGAGGTCATCGCCTTGTCCTCGACCACGAAGACCCGCTTGGCGAGGGCCTGCACGCGCTCGTCCCGCAAGGCATCCCAGGTGAAGTTCTCGACGGCGGAAGAGCCACGAACCAGCCGGGTTGCCACGGCGAAGGGCACGGAGAACTTGGCGCCCAGCGTGTTGCGCGGCGCCTGGTCGTCGAGTTCGGCGGCGTAGAGATAGCTCGCGACATCGACGCGCTCGACAGCATCGGGGGCGACCCGCTCGCGTGCGAGCAGGAGATCGAGGGCATCCAGCGCGCCGTGATTGTAGCGGCAGCAGGAATGGAGCTTGAAATAGTTATGGTCGATCTGCCAGTCGCGGCCGAGCCCGTCGATCATCTTCGCCGTGTCGAAGGTCTCCGATACGACCCGGCCGAACACGCTCGACAGCCCGTCGCGTTCGCCAACGAACCCTGCTTCGATCAGGTCTATCGCCATCAGCGCCATGCGGTTCGAGATGCCGGCATAGGCATTCCGTACCGTGCCGCCCTCCAGCATGGTCCGCTTGGAGGTGGCAAGCGTCAGCGAAGACGCGACGTTGATCGTCTCGCGAATCCGGGCGGCATCGTAGCCCAGCAGCTTCGCGACGGCGGTGGCGGCGCCCACCGTGCCCCAGGTGCCGTGCGGATGCATGTCGGGTCGAAGCGCGGCGGCGATGCCGATGCGCGCGCCGATCTCGTAGCCCAGGATCAAGGCTTCCATCACGGCCTTGCCTGAGAGCCCCTTGATCTCGGCCAGTGCCCACACGGCGGGCAGGGCATGGATGGCGGGATGACCCTTGGCGAAGCGGTTGCCTTCGTCCATTTCGAGGAAGGTGCCGGCCGTGCCGTTCAGGAAGGCGGCCGCGGCGGACACGGCTTTCTTGTCCGTGCCGATCACCGATGCCTCGCCCGCCGGGCTGACGGCGAGCTTGGCCGTCAGCGCCTGCATCTCCGGTTCCGCCGCACCGCCGGCAATAGCGCCGATCGTGTCGAGCATGACGTAGGAGGTTTGTTCGACCGTCGCCGGTTTCAGTGATTCCAGGCGGAAGTCGGCGACGAAGGAAGCCAGGGTGTCGAGCCAGAAGGCGGTCACGGCGTCAGCCCATCATCGTGTCGATATAGTGCCGGGCAACTTCGCCGGGCGTGGCCTGCCAGGCATTGCCGAAGCGCTCGACCCGGCGCAGGGCCTCGTCGAGATACTTGATGCGGTGCGCCATGCCCATCAGCCACGGGTGGATCGACAGGTTGAACACCTGACCGCCCTCGTGGTGCAGCAGCTCGAACGCCTCGCCCACGATGTCGGGATAGCGCGTGGTCGGGATGCGGCGCAGCCAGAGTTGCTGCACGTCGTCCCACTCCGGCTGGTTGGGCAGCGAGACGAACTTCCGTCCACCTACTTTCATCGGATAGGGCTGATCGTCGTTCGGCCAGTCGAGTGCGTAGTCGAGCCCCGCCTCGGCCAGCAAACCGGGCGTGCGGGTGCTTTCGCCATAGTCCTGGCCGAGCCAGCCGGTCGGGCGCACGCCGGAAGCTTTCTCGACGGCGGCAATCGAGGATTCGATCTCCGCTTTTTCTTCGGCCTCGGTCATCTTCGAGGTGATCATGCGGTTAGCCGAATGGCCGTGCGCGATGAACTCGTATTTCCGCTTCTTGAACTGCTCGATCAGGAAGGGGTAGCGCTCGGCGGCCAGTGCATTCACCGCCACGCCGGCACGGATCTGATAGCGGTCGAGCACGTCGAGCACCCGAAAGATGCCGACCCGGTTGCCATACTCACGCTGTGTCCAGGTGCGGTAGTCGGGCACGAAACTGCCGTACTCGCCGACATAGCGCGGGTCCTTATGACTCTTCTCGTCCGGCAGCAGTTCCCAGTATTCGAGATGCAGCAGTACGAAGGAGGCAACGCGGGCATTGCGCGGCCAATTGAGCTTCGGCCGGAGCGGAAACGGCGAATAGTCGTACCAGGGATTGTCCATCCCGGCCCTGAGCGGCGGCGGGTTCTTGGGGATATTATTGGGAGGGGTGCTCATCTCACGCCTCCTTCCCGAGATGTTGCTGGAAGGGTTTCAGCCCATTGGCGACGTACCAGTCGAGAATCTCCTCGGCGGTGCAAACCCAGGCATCCTTGTGCTTGCGAATGTAGGAAAGTGCCCGGTCGAGGTGTCTCAGCCGATGCGGCGCACCCATCATGTAGGGATGCAGGGCGATGCACATGACGCGGCCATTCTCCTGGCCCTCGCGATAGACCGTGTCGAAATGATCGATGATCATCTGCGCGAATTCCTCCGCCTCGACCGGCTGGCGGTAGATCAGCGCATCGTTGAGATCCATCGTATAGGGCACGTGGATCAGGGTTCCGTGCTTGGTGACCAGCGGCGTCGGCTGGTCGTCGTGATAGAAGTCGCAGAAATAGTCGAGGCCGGCTTCCTTCACGAGATCGGGGGTGGCCATGGTGTTGGAGATCGCCGGCGAGAACCAGCCGCGCAGCTTGCGGCCGGTCAGGCGCAGGTGCGTCGCCTTGCTGTGTTCGATGACCTCGCGCTCTTCTTGTTCGCTGTAGCCCCAGTGATAGCGCGTGTTGAAGTAGCCGTGGCTCATATACTCCCAGCGGCGCGCTTCCATCGCCTCCAGGATCTCGGGATACATCTCGATCACCGACATGGAGAGCGAGACGGTGCAGCGCACATTGTGCTTGTCCAGCACCTCGAACATGCGCCACAGGCCGACACGGTTGCCGTAGTCACGGCCGCCATAGCCCAGCACGTCGGGATGGGGCATGCGCGGCCAGGGATTACGGACACGCACCTCGGCCGGCACATACTCGTAATGTTCGATGTTGGGGCAAACCCAGACGGCGACCCGTGCATTGTTGGGCCAAGAGAGCTTCGGCCGCGCGACGACGGGGGAATAGCCGAATCTGTAAGGGTCCATCCTGGTGCTTTCTCTCCCTTGTTGGCGCGGCAAGTGCATCATGCGATTGACGTAGGCGCAACAGCTTGCATCCTTATTCGCATGGCGGACCGATTAAGCTTCACCCTCAATGATCAGCCGGTCGAGATTACGGGCATCTCACCGATGACGACCCTGCTCGACTGGCTGCGCGACCGTCGCGGGCTGCGCGGCACCAAGGAGGGCTGTGCGGAGGGCGACTGCGGCGCCTGCACCGTCGTCCTGGAGCGCGAGGATGGGCGGCGCGAGGCCGTGAATTCCTGCATCGCCCTGTTGGGCCAGGTCGACGGACTGTCTGTGCGCACGGTCGAGGGCCTGTGCGGCGTCGATGGGGGCGCCCACCCGGTGCAGGTCGCGATGGCGGAAGCAGACGCCACCCAGTGCGGCTTCTGTACGCCGGGTTTCGTCATGTCGGCCTATGCCTTCGCCGCTGGGGGCGAGAAAGCCGAGGCCGATACGGTTCATGAAGCGCTGGCAGGCAATCTCTGCCGGTGCACAGGCTATCGACCGATCGTGGAGGCCATGGGCCGCGTTGTCGGGCTCGCGATCGATCCGCCGCCGGCTCCGGCAGTGCGCCCGGCATCGGCTGCAATCGATGGCGTCTTCTTCGCACCGCGCTCGCTCGACGAGTTGCTGACGCTGCGCAGCATGTATCCCGGCGCGAGACTGCTGGCCGGCGGCACCGACCTGGGGCTCGACGCCAGCCGGGCCCGCAAGCCGCCGTCCACCATCATCCATCTCGCGCATGTCGCCGAGCTGAAGGGAATAGCTGCCGACGACGAGAAGATCACGATCGGCGCAGCCGTCACCTACACCGAGGCCGCGCCGACGCTGATCGAGGCCTTTCCGGCCTTGCGTCCCTATCTCTCGCGGCTGGGTTCGCGGCAGATCCGGAATCTCGGTACCCTCGGCGGCAATGTCGGCAACGCCTCGCCCATCGGCGACATGCCGCCTGTTCTGATCGCGCTGGAGGCCAGCGTCAGACTGGTGTCGGGCCGCGGCGCTCGCGACCTGCCCCTCGAAGAGTTCTTTGTCGGCTACCGCAAGACGGCGCTGGCGCCCGACGAGGTGATCCAGAGCCTGTCGATGCCGCGCCTGTGGCCGGGTGAAGTCTTCTTCTGCGACAAGGTGAGCAAGCGGCGCGACCAGGATATTTCGACCGTCGCCGCGGCTTACCGTCTGCGGATCAAGGACGGCCGGATCGAGGACGCCCGTGTCGGCTTCGGCGGCATGGCGGCGACGCCAAAGCGGGCAACGCATGTCGAGGCGGCCTTGAAGGCGGAAGGTTTCGCGGCGGCCATCGCAGCGGTCGCCAACGACTTCCAGCCACTCAGCGATTGGCGCGGCACGGCCAGCTACCGTCTTCAGGTCGCGGCCAATCTGCTGCGCCGGCTGGAGCTCCGCATTGCCGAGCCGGCGCGTGTGTTGGAGCTCGAAGCCCTGTGAACGCCAAGGTCGGAACTGCACAGCGCCACGACAGTGCGTTGAAGCACGTCACCGGACAGGCGCTCTATATCGACGACATGCCCGAGCCCCCCGGCACGCTGCACGGCGCGCTGGTGCTGAGCACAGTGGCCTGCGGTCGGCTGAAGAAGCTCGACCTCGCGGCGGCGGCGATATCGCCCGGTGTGAGCGCGGTGCTGGCGGCGGGCGACATTCCCGGTACGAACGATGTCGCAGCGGTCGGTCAAGGTGAGCCGCTGTTCGCAGTGAATCGTGTCGACTATGCCGGCCAGCCGTTGGCGCTGATCGTCGCCGAGAGCCTCGATGCCGCGCGGGCAGCCGTCGAGCGCGCTGTGGTCGAGATCGAGGAGGAAGAGCCCATCCTCGATATCGCGACGGCGCTCGCGAAAAAGGCCTATGTCCAGGCGCCAGCCACGTTGTTGCGAGGCGATCCAGAGGGCACCCTGCAACGTGCGCCGCATCGGCTGACCGCCGAGTTCAGCGTCGGCGGGCAGGAGCATTTCTACCTCGAGGGCCAGATCGCCTTTGCCCTACCGGGCGAGGATGGCGACATCGTCGTGCATTCCTCGACCCAGCATCCGACGGAAGTGCAGCACATCTGCGCGCGCCTGCTGGGCTGCGACTTCAATCGCATCACCGCCGTCGTGCGCCGTCTCGGTGGCGGCTTCGGCGGCAAGGAAAGCAACGCCTCGTGGGTGGCGGGTGCTGCGGCGCTTGCGGCCAACCACACCCGCCGGCCGGTGAAGCTTCGCCTGCCGCGCGAGATCGACATGATCGCCACCGGCAAGCGGCACGGCTTCGATTACCGCTACACGGTGGGCTTCGACAACGAGGGTCGGGTGCTGGCGCTCGATGCCGAGCTGGCGGCCGATGCCGGCTGGAGCCTCGATCTCACGCCGGGCGTCGTGGCGCGGGCGCTCACGCATACCGACAACGCCTACTGGATCCCGCATTTCCGCGCCGTCGGCTATGCCTGCCGCACCAACAGGCAGTCCAACACAGCCTTCCGGGGCTTCGGTGGTCCGCAGGGCGTCGTGGTGATGGAGGATGCGCTGGACCGCATTGCCCATCGACTGGCGCGTAATCCCAACGACGTCCGCGCGCTCAACTTCTACGCCGAAGGGAAGGACGAGACGCCCTACGGCCAGAAGGTCGACGAGAACCATCTGTTGCGCTGTTGGGCCGAAGTGAAGACAGGCGGTGCGTTGGAACGGCGGCGCGCCGAGGTCGATGCGTTCAATACCGGCCATCCGGTGTTGAAGCGCGGGCTCGGGCTGTTCCCCCTGAAGTTCGGCATCTCCTTCAATCTGCCGCACATGAACCAGGCGGGGGCGCTGGTTCATGTCTACACCGACGGCTCCATCCGCCTGAACCATGGCGGTACCGAGATGGGGCAGGGCCTCTTCATCAAGGTGGCGCAGGTCGTGGCCGAGGTGTTCAAGGTGGATATCGACCGTATCCGGCCGAGCGCAACGTCGACCGCCGAAGTTCCCAACACGTCACCGACGGCGGCTTCGACGGGCTCCGATCTCAATGGCTGGGCGGCCTGGGAAGCGGCCAACACGATCAAGCAGCGCATGACGGCCTTCGCCGCGGAGCATTTCGGCGTCGCGCAAGACGACATCGAGTTCGCCGATGGCAATGTCCGCATCGCCAAGCCCGGTAGCAATCAGGTGCTGACTTTCGGCGAGCTGGCAAAGCTCTGCTGGCTGGGGCGTGTTTCGCTTTCCTCCACTGGCTTCTACAAGACGCCCAAGATCCACTGGGATCCCGTGGCGATGCGCGGCCGGCCGTTCTTCTATTTCTCCTTCGGCGCGGCCATGGCCGAGGTGGCGATCGACACGCTGACCGGCGAGAGCCGCGTGCTGCGTGTCGACCTCGTGCAGGATTGCGGCGAGTCGCTCAATCCGGCGATCGACCTCGGCCAGATCGAAGGTGCTTTCGTGCAAGGGCAGGGGTGGCTCACCTGCGAGGAATTGTGGTGGGACGCCAAGGGCCGTCTCAAGACAGTGGGACCGTCGACCTACAAGATCCCCGGCAGCCGCGACGTGCCGCCTGTCTTCAATGTGAAGATGCTTGCCGATGCGCCGTCGCGCGAGGCGACGATCTTCCGTTCCAAGGCGGTGGGCGAGCCGCCATTGATGCTGGCGACCGCCGTGTGGACGGCACTCAAGGATGCAATCGGCGCCGCCACGAATCGCCGCGCGCCGGTACGTCTCGATGCGCCGGCTACACCCGAGCGCGTGCTCGCGGCGATCGAGAGGGCGCGAACAGTCGCTCGATGAGTTCGCCGAGCGCGCGGTCCATGGCGCGTCGTGCTGCTTTTTCGTCTTTCGCCTCCGCGACCCAGAGAGCGGCTTCGTTGGAGGCGCCGGAGAGCAGGAAGGTGAGAGGCTCGATAGCCAGCGCCGGATCGGGCCGCTCCTCCAGTACCGCGGCAATACCCTCGCGCAGGGAGCGCACGCCATGTGGCGCGTCGATTTCGCGCCAACGGTGCCAGCCCAGAACGGCGGGCGCGTCGATCAGGTAGATGCGCCGGACCGCCGGATCGAGACAGGCATCGAGGAAGGCGCGCATGCCCTCGACCAGCGTTTCCAACGGAGTGCGAGCGGGCACAGCGGTGTCGTCGATCATCGTGGCGATCCCGCGCGCCACCTCTTCGACGACAGCCTCGAAGAGATCACGCTTGTCCCTGAAGTGATGATAGAGCGCGCCGCGCGTCACCTTAGCCCGCTTCACGATCTCCTCGGTTGCCGCCGCTTCGTAGCCGGCGGTCGCAAAGATCGCCCGTGCTTCCTTGAGGAGGGCGGCGCGAGTCGCGGCCAGCCGCTCGGCCTGAGTACGGGACGAGATCCGGGGTCTTGACATACATACATCCTGTATCTAACTTCATGAACATACAGATTGTATGTAAACCGCAACCATGGAGAGAGCAATGCAACTCAACGAGTTTTACACCGTGCTTTGCACCGACGATGTGGCCGGCACGGTTGCCTTCTGGGAGCACCACTTTGGGCTGCGCCGTGTCTTCGAGAGTGACTGGTATGTCCATCTCGTCGGCGATGGTCAGGCCAGACCCAACCTCGCGATCCTTGATTGCCGCCACGAAACCATCCCGGTGGCGTTTCGCGGCAAGAAGGCATCCGGTCTGCTGGTGAACCTCGAAGTCGCCGACGTCGATGCCGAGTTTGCGAAAGCACAGGCAGCCGGCCTCAAGATCCATCTCACCCTGCGGGACGAACCTTTCGGCCAGCGGCACTTCATCACCGAAGATCCGAACGGCATTGCCATCGACGTCATCAAGCCGATTCCGCCCAGCGCCGAGTACGCCAAGCTCTACGAGGCGGAATCGTTGCCGCGATAAGGCTGCCTGCATCTCGACTCCCGCGCCATCGACGATAAGGTGGCGGCCGCTTTTGCAATCGGGAGGTCGAGATGGACGTACGGATGGATGGCCGCGTGGCCGTGATCACCGGGGCGAGCACAGGGCTCGGCCTCGCCATGGCCAAGGAATTCGCGGCGTCGGGCGCGTCGGTGGCGTTGCTGGCGCGCAAGGCCGACGTGCTCGCCAAGGCCAAGGCCGAAGTGGCCAAAGCCGCGGGCAAGGCCAACATCAAGATCGAGGCCTATTCGTGCGACGTCTCCAAGGCGGCACCCATCGCCGAGACCTGGAAGAAGATCGAGGCCGAGTTCGGCAAGGTCGACATCGTGGTCAACAATGCCGGCATCAGCCACGCCAAGCCGTTCGACACGGTGACCGATGAGGATTGGCAAGGCGATCTCGACCTCAAGCTGTTCGCCGCCATCCGCATGATCCGCCATGCGCTGCCCGGCATGCGCGAGCGCAAGTGGGGCCGCATCGTCAACGTGCTGAACATCGGCGCCAAGGCACCGACGGCCAACTCGACGCCGACCAGCGTCAGCCGCGCGGCGGGCCTGGCGCTCACCAAGGCCCTCTCCCAGGAGAATGCAAAGGACAATATCCTCGTGAACGCGATGCTGGTCGGCCTGATCGAGAGCGATCAGTGGGAACGCCGCCACAAGACCGCCGCGGGCGAGGGCAAGACCTACGAGGAGTTCCTGGCCGGCATGGCCAAGGGCCGTATCCCGATCGGCCGCATGGGCAAGGCCGAGGAATTCGCGCGCATGGCCTGCTTCCTCTGCTCCGACGCCGGCTCCTTCATCACCGGCGTCGCCATCAACGTCGACGGCGGCGCGAGCCCGGTCGTCTAGGCCGGCGCGACGTTCCAGTCGCGGCGCAGTTTCTCGAGATCCTGCTCGATCCAATCCCAGACGTTCCAGTCTGGGGCGAAGAGGTCGATGGTCATGTCGTGGCCACGTGCCCAGGCATGCCAGAACTCGTTCGGGTCGAAGCCGCCTCTGGCCGGCGTGGCGACGTCGTTGAACCTGACGCCGAGATGGCCGTTGAAGATGACCGGCAGGATGTGGCCGGCCATGGGATTGATCGGATGCATCGCCGCGGTGAAGGTCGAGACCAGGATCTCGCCGCGGTAGCTCGTGTCATAGCCTGAAATGATGTGGGTGGCGTCGTGCGGTGTGGCGAAGCCCGAGTTGAGCGCGCCCGGGTCGCCGGGGAACGGGTAGCCGTTGTTCTTGTCGAAGTCCCAGAGCGCCTTGCCGAACGTGTTCTGCGGTAGCTTGCCCAGCGCCTCGTAGCGCGCGACCAGGGCCGGGTCGGCCTTGTCGCCTTTGTAGGGCAGGATCCATTCCACCGGATCGGGACGGGTGCCCCATGGCCCGCTGACGACGCTTTCGGCATTGCGCATCGTCATGTCGGCGATCGCCCAGGCCATGTGGCCCGACGCTGCCTCGACCATCTGCGTCAGATAGGCCTCCTCGATGTCGAGCGCCCGCGCATAGGCCAGTACCGACTTGAGCTTCTCCGGATCGAGTGTGCCGTCGACCATCACCATGATGGCGAGATAGCGCAGTGCCTCGTGCGCCAAATCGCGGTCCTTCAGCAGCCGGGCCAAATCGGCCGGCTCGACCGCGGGCAAGGCCCCGATATCGGTGAGATCGTATCGGCGCAGCAGGTAACGACCTGCTGCGAGAATGCTCGCCGTGTCGGCGTGGCTGATGGCGTGACCGCCGGCCAACGCCACCTGGCGCATGGCCCCCAGGATGGCGTCGCTTTCGGGACGGTCGACGGGGCGCACGCGGGCTAGCGCAGCGGTTCGAGGATGCTCACATAGTTGGCGACGGCTGCGCCGCCCATGTTGAACACGCCGCCGAGCTTGGCCTTCGGCAGCTGCATGCCTTCCGGCGCCGTTCCCGAGAGCTGCATGGCCGACATCACGTGCATGCTGACGCCCGTCGCGCCGACCGGATGGCCCTTGGCCTTGAGGCCGCCCGAGACGTTGACCGGCAGCTTGCCGTCGCGCTCGACCCAGCCTTCGTGAATCGCCCGCTCGCCTTCGCCCGGTGCGGTGAGGCCCATCGCTTCGTACTCGATCAGCTCGGCCGAGGTGAAGCAGTCGTGGCTTTCGACGAAGGAGAGATCGAGCAGGTCGAGATGCGCCGACTTCAATGCCTGCTGCCAGGCGCGCTGCGGGCCTTCGAACTTGATGATGTCGCGCTTGCTCATCGGCAGGAAGTCATTGACGTGCTCGGCGGCGCGGAAGGCGATCGCCTGTTTCATCCCCAGCGCGGTGCCGACGTCGGTCAGCACTACGGCCGCGGCGCCATCGGTGACGGGCGAGCAGTCCGTGCGCTTCAGCGGACCGGCGACGAACGGGTTCTTGTCCGACGGCGTGCGGCAGAAGTCGTAGGCGAACTCCTTCTGGAAATGCGCGAAGGGATTCTTGGCGCCGTTCTTGTGGGCCTTGACCGCGATCTTGGCGAGCGCGTCCGACTTGTCGCCGTAGCGCTGGAAGTAGGTCGAGGTGATCTTGCCGAAGATGCCGGCAAAGCCTGCCTCGATGTTCGCTTCCTCGGCGACATACGACGCCTTGATCAGGACGTCGCCGGCCTGGGCGGAATTCAGTTCGGTCATCTTCTCGACACCGACTACCAGCACGAAGCGCGCCTTGCCGGCTGCGAGCGTGTTCAGCCCCATGTGGATGGCGGCCGATCCGGTGGCGCAGGCATTCTCGACGCGGGTGCTGGGCTTGAAGCGCAGGTCGGGATGGGCCTGCAGCGGCAGCGAGGAGTGGAACTCCTGGCGCACGAAGCCGCCGTTCATGTTGCCGACGTAGATGACGTCGACGTCCCTGGGCTCGATCCCGGCATGGGCGATGGCGTCGCTCGCGGCCTTTACGATCAGCGATTCGCTGGTCTCGCCGTCGAGCTTGCCGAACTTGCCGTGGGACCAACCGACGATACAGGCCGTCATGGGAACTCTCCTTTGCTCAGTTGCCGTGACCCTAGACGCCGCCTCAAGTCAGGTCGAGGGGCGGCTCGGGATGTCAGGTAAGTGCATATACACTTATATAGCGAAACGGTCTGCGCAAGGAGGTCTTCGCGACGCCCCATTTTCGCCGCGCGGCGGGTATTGACTGAAGCTCGCATCCGGAGCCCAACTGCAATATGGCAGACACCAATCCGTCACCCACTCCCCAACCGGAACGTCCGGCGGCGCGTTGGCCGTGGATTCTGGGCGGCCTGCTGGGTGGCTTCTTCCTCCTGGCCTTCGGTCTCGGCCTCGGCTGGTACCTTTTCTATCGTCCGATCGTGAACGTGGCGGTGCAG
The DNA here is from genome assembly GCF_000312425.1 of Reyranella massiliensis 521. GTDB lineage: Bacteria > Pseudomonadota > Alphaproteobacteria > Reyranellales > Reyranellaceae > Reyranella > Reyranella massiliensis. The sequence goes on from NZ_HE997181.1 coordinate 5,562,263, forward strand.
CTTCCCGCACCGCCGGCGCCTCCCGCGCCTCCGGGACCCGATGCCGCACAGGTGAAGGCGCTCGAGGATCAGATCGAGAAGCAGAAGGCGGCCAACAAGCAGATCGAGGAGCAGATCGCAGTCCTCAAGGATCGTCTGCGCGCCGATGTCTGCACGGCGAAGGACCCGCAAGGTAAGACGCCACCAGCCTCGACGCCTGTGCCGCCCGGCGGCCAGAAGACGTGACGAACCTGCCTGACGAGCAGACCTGACGTCAGATCAGCAAAAGAAATCGTTGCTCATCACGAAAGCGAGCTTCAATCTGCTCGGATAGGTTAATAAGCCGAGTGGGGGAGCTTGAAGCTCAGGGGAATCAATTGGCGCGGAGCGATGCTGGCCGTCAGCATGGCTCTGCTGGCCGGTGCATGCGATCTGAAGCGCGCCGCCGTTCTCGATCCCAAGGGGCCGATTGCGCTCGCCGAGCGCGACCTCCTCTTCGATGCCTTCTGCGTGATGATGATCGTGATCGTCCCGGTCATCATCCTGACCTTGTGGTTCGCCTGGCGTTATCGGGCCTCCAACACCAGCGCACAGTACACACCGACCTGGTCCAATTCGGTCAAGATCGACGCGTTCGTCTGGTCGATTCCGGCCATTATCGTCATCTCCCTCGGCGTGCTGCTGTGGCGCAGCACCTACAAGCTCGATCCTTACCGTCCGATTGAGAATGCCGGTCCGGCGATCGAAGTGCAGGTCGTGGCGCAGGACTGGAAGTGGCTGTTCATCTATCCCGAACAGGGCATCGCCGTGGTGAACCAGCTCGCTTTCCCGGCGGGGCGGCCGTTGAGCCTGCGGATTACCTCCGACACGGTGATGAACTCCTTCTACGTCCCGCAGCTCGCCGGCCAGATCTACGCCATGGCCGGCATGCAGACGCGGCTGCAGCTCCTGGCCGACCAGCCCGGCAAGTTCGTCGGCCGTAACAGCCAGTATTCGGGCGGCGGCTATTCGGATCAGCATTTCGAGGTGGTGTCGCTAAGTCAGGGCGATTTCGACGCCTGGGTCGCGAAGGCCAAAGAGGCGCCGGGCCGCCTCGACGCGCAAACCTATCCGGCGCAGGCGGCCAAGAGCCGCGCCGTTCCCATCACCTACTATTCGGCGGTCGAGCCCGGTCTCTACGACCAGATCATCGCCAAGTACCGGCACAGCGGCCACGCCCATACCCAGAGCCAGGGGCAGGGCACCAACGTTCCGGCCCGGAGATAGCGGCATGTTCGGCAAACTGACGATCGAAGCCCTGCCGCTCTACAGCGCGATCGCAGCCGGCGGGGCGGCGGTCACCGTGGGCGGCGCGCTGCTGGTGGCCATCGTGCTGACTTGGCTCAAGGCTTGGAAGTATCTCTGGAGCGAGTGGCTGACCAGCGTCGACCACAAGCGTATCGGCATCATGTACATCGTGCTGGCGCTGATCATGCTGCTGCGCGGCTTCGTCGACGCCATCATGATGCGCGCCCAGCAGGCGATGGCGCTCGATGCCGGCGGCTACCTGCCGCCCGAGCATTTCGACCAGATCTTCAGCTCGCACGGCACGATCATGATCTTCTTCATGGCGATGCCGTTCATGACCGGGTTGATCAACCTGATCATGCCGCTGCAGATCGGCACCCGCGACGTGGCATTCCCGTGGCTGAACGCGGTCAGCCTGTGGCTGAGCGCGGCGGGCGCGGGCCTCGTCATGGTCTCGCTGGTGATTGGTAAATTCTCGACGGCAGGCTGGACCGGCTACCCGCCCTATTCGGGCATCGAGTACAATCCCGGCGTCGGCGTCGATTACTGGATCTGGGCCATCCTGATCAGTGGCGTCGGATCGACGATGTCGGGCATCAACTTCGTCGTCACGATCCTGAAGCGGCGCGCGCCGGGCATGACCCTGATGCGCATGACACCGTTCACCTGGACCGCGCTCTGCGCCTCTGTGCTGATGGCCTTTGCCTTCCCAGCTATCACCGTGGCCTGCGGCCTGCTCGCCCTCGACCGCCTCGCCGGCATGCATTTCTTCACGAATGCGCATGGCGGCAACATGATGAACTACGCCAACCTCTTCTGGATCTGGGGGCATCCGGAGGTCTACATCCTGATCCTGCCTGCGTTCGGCATCTTCTCCGAGGTCGTGTCGACCTTCTCGCGCAAGCGCCTGTTCGGCTACGAGTCGCTGGTCTATGCCACGGCGGCGATCGCGATCCTGTCCTTCACCGTCTGGCTGCACCATTTCTTCACCATGGGCTCCAGCGCCAACGTCAACGCCTTCTTCGGCGTGACGACCATGATCATCGCGGTGCCCACGGGCGTGAAGGTCTTCAACTGGCTGCTCACCATGTATCGCGGCCGCATCGACTTCCACCCGTCGATGATGTGGAGCATCGGCTTCATCGTGACCTTCGTGATCGGCGGCATGACCGGCGTTCTGCTCGCCATTCCGCCGGCCGACTTCCTGATGCACAACACGACCTTCCTGGTCGCTCACTTCCACAACATGATCATCCCCGGCGTGCTGTTCGGCTATCTCGCGGGCTACATGTTCTGGTTTCCCAAGGCCTTCGGGTTCGAGCTCAACCGCGGCTGGGGGCTTGCTTCCTTCTGGTGCTGGCTGATCGGCTTCTACCTGGCCTTCATGCCGCTCTATCTCCTCGGCCTGAAGGGCATGCCGCGCCGCATGGAGACCTACAATGACCCGACGTGGCAGCCTTACCTGATGGTCGCCGCGCTGGGCGCCGTCGTCGTGCTGTGCGGCATCGCGTCGATGGTGATGCAGCTCTACGTCTCAATCCGCGACCGCAAGCTCAACGCGGACCGGACGGGCGATCCGTTCGACGGGCGTACCCTCGAATGGTCGACCTCCTCGCCGCCGCCGCCCTACAACTTCGCGGTGATTCCGACGGTCGGCGATCGCGAACCCTTCCTCGAGGCGAAGAAGAACGGCACGGCCTATCGGCGGCCGGCTTCCTACGCGCCGATCCGCATCCCCTCGAATACGCCGGCGGGCGTGATCCTGGGCGGCTTCGCCTTCGTGCTGGGCTTTGCCGTCGTCTGGCATATCTGGTGGCTGGTGATCGTCTCGGCGATCGCGATGTTCGTCACGGTGATTGCTCGCTCGTCCGACGACAATGCCGAGTTCACCCTGTCGGCCGGCGAGGTGAAGCGCATGGAGGATGAGCGCTTCCGCGAGCTCGGAGGCCGGGCATGAGTGTCGCGCACATGAGCGAGCACGAACGGGAAGAGACCGAAACCCGGGAGCAGCGCGCCCTCGGTTTCTGGCTCTACCTGATGGGCGATGCCGTGATCTTCGCCCTCCTGTTCGCGACCTACGCGATCATGATCCCCGGCACGGCCGGCGGGCCGACAGGCAAGGACCTCTTCGACCTGAACAACGCCGCGCTCGAAACGGTGCTGCTGCTGGTCTCCAGCACGACCTTCGGCTTTGCGAGCCTCTCGGTGCGGACGGGCAATCGCAGCGCGGTGATCGGCTGGCTCGCCGTCACGTTCCTGTTGGGGGCGGGTTTCGTCTTCCTCGAGGTGAGGGAGTTCGCCGGCATGATCGCCAAGGGCGCCGGGCCGGATCGCAGCGGTTTCCTCTCGGCCTTCTTCACCCTGGTCGGCACGCACGGCGTCCATGTCACCATGGGCCTGCTGTGGATTGTGATCCTGTCGGCCCAGGTGATGCTGAAGGGACTCACTGCGCCCGTGGCCTCGCGGCTCTACCGGCTTGGCCTCTTCTGGCATTTCCTCGATATCGCCTGGGTCGGGATCTTCTCGATCGTCTATCTGCCGGGACTGCTCTGATGGAACGCCATGGGCTCCGCAACTACCTGATCGGCTTTGTGCTCGCCGTCGTTCTGAGCGTCATCCCGTTCTGGCTGGTCGCCACACACGCGCTGCCGCCGCAACGCACGCTGTTGATCATCGGCATCGCCGCCGTGCTGCAGGTGCTCGTCCACCTGCGCTTCTTCCTGCATCTCAATTTCACGACCACGCCCAAGGAGAACCTACTGGCGCTGGTCTTCACCGCACTGCTGATCTTCATCATGGTGGGCGGCAGCTTCTGGATCATGTTCGATCTGCATCAGCGGATGATGACCTGACCTCTGCGCGGCCCTTGCGTATCGGCTGGGCGCTGGAAAGCATCGCACCGAAGCCGTCGGATCGGCTCCTCGAAATCGGATGCGGGCAAGGGGTGGCCGTTGCCGCCGTCTGCGAAGGATTGACCAGCGGCACGATCCTGGCGATCGACCGCTCCGCGACGATGATCGCAGCCGCCCGTCGGCGTAATCAGGACCCCGAGAGAGAGGGCAAAGCGACGTTCGCCGCGATGGCGCTGGCCGACATGACCTTCGGTTCGCAGCGTTTCGACAAGGTCTTCGCCATCAACGTGAATCTGTTCTGGCGGGACGCGGCGCGGGAACTGGCGATTGTCCGGACTGTTCTCGCGCCGCGTGGCCGCCTTCATTTGATCTTCGAGCCACCGACAGTCGCCCAGGTCGAGCGCATCGCAAAGGAAACGGCGGTGCGGCTGGAGGTGGGCGGCTTTTCAAACGCGGTCGTCCGGAAAGGAACCGGAACGGCTGCGCGCCTGATTCACATCTCTGCCGCCTAGAATGACTTTGAGATGCCGACGATGACGCGGGAGGCGCAGTTCTGGGTGCCGAGGCAGTCCTGGACGGAGAGGTTTGTGCCTGTGTAGACGGCGGAGAGGTCGAAGCCGTAGACGTTGACGACGACGCCGGCCTGCCAGTCCCAGTAGTTGTCGTTGGGGATGCCGTAGTTGGGGAAGCGCTCGACATACTGGTTGCCGATGCTGCCGATGATCTTGAAGGCGATGTTCTCGTTGACGCGGATGAAGGGCAGGGGAACGGTGACTTGTGCCCACTTGTACCAGGCGTTGCCGGAGTTTGCGAAGAAGTTGGGGCTGTATCGGACGGCGGCCTGGAGCTGGGCGACGCCGAAATCGTATCCGGCGACGAGGCCGAACTCGTTGAAGTCGAAGTAGAGGTCGGCGGGGGCGCCGAGATAGTTGTAGCGGATATAGCCGAGGTCGAAGGTGAGCTTGTCGTCGAGGGCTTTTAGGCGGAGGCCGGCATTGAGGTCGATTTCGACGGAGGCGCCGGTGTTGGGGAAGTTGATGTTGGACCCCCAGGCGCTGACATAGGCCGACAGCGGGACCTTTTCGGAGACGGGGGCGGTTTCGTATCCGAAGGAGGCCTGGACGGCGACCTGTCGCTGGGTCTGTGAGATGCCGCGATAGGAATAGTCGTTGAGGAAGGCGAAGCCTGCGGTGAAGGTTCCGCCGAACGGGCCTTTCCAGGTTTCTTTCTCGGGCGGCGTATCCGGCGCCGCGGGCGCCACCGGGTTCGGCGTGCCTTGAGCATAAGCGGCAGTGGACCCCAGCAGTGCGAGCATCGCTACCGCCAGACTTGCCGATTTCCTGAACATCATCGTCTCCCCTTGTTGCGGGGCGCAAAAGACGCGGGGCGGGCCTAGGAAATCCATGTCGATGGCGCGATCGGGCCGTAGGAATTTCATAGGCAATGCGGCCCACGCCCGGCCCGGCCGTGAAATTCCTATGCTTTTCCTATATTGCCGGGGCTTCCTTCGGCTCGAAATCCTACGCGTCCTACTCCTTCTATCCGGCCGAAGGAGAGTTCCATGTTGGACGTTCTGTTTTTCGGCGGCGGCCTTGTGCTGTTCTGCCTGCTGATCGCTTACGAGCGTCTCTGCAACCGGATCTGAGGACGCGTCATGATTCTCGATTACGTCCTGGGCGGCGGCCTCGCCGCGATCCTGCTCGTCTATTTGACCGTCGCGCTGGCGCGCCCGGAAAAGTTCTAGGGAAAGTTCTGAGGCTGCAATGACCATCAACGGCTGGGCGCAGATCGCGCTCTTCGTCGCGCTTCTGCTGCTGTTCACGCGACCGCTCGGCGGCTACCTCGACAATGTCATGGCAGGGCGGCGCACCTTTCTCTCGCCCGTGCTGCTGCCGGTCGAGCGTGGCTTCTATCGCCTGGCAGGCATAGACCCGAAGGAGGAGCAGAGCTGGTGGGTCTATGCCCGCGCCATGATCGTCTTCCACGTCGTGGGTTTTACCTTCCTTTACCTGCTGCTGCGCCTGCAGGACCTTCTACCCCTCAACCCGCAGGGCATGGCGTCGGTGCCGCCGGACCTTGCAGGCAATACGACGGCGAGCTTCCTTACCAACACCAACTGGCAGAGCTACGGCGGCGAGAGCACTATGAGCTATCTCTCGCAGATGGCCGGGCTGTCGGTGCAGAACTTCCTGAGTGCGGCTACAGGCATTGCGCTCGCCACCGCCTTCATCCGCGGCTTCGCGCGGGCTGAATCGAAAACTCTGGGCAACTTCTGGGCGGACCTCGTGAGGGTTACGCTCTACGTGCTGCTGCCGGCCTGCATTCTACTTACCCTCTTCTATGTCTGGCAGGGCGTGCCGCAGAATCTCTCCTCCTATGTCGAGGCGACGACCCTGGAGGGCGCCAAGCAGACCATCGCGCAGGGCCCGGTCGCCTCGCAGCTCGCCATCAAGATGCTGGGCACCAATGGCGGCGGCTTCTTCAATGCCAACTCCGCGCATCCCTACGAGAATCCGACGGCCTTCTCGAACCTGGTGCAGATGCTGTCGATCTTCGTGATCGGCGCGGCGATGACGAACGTCTTCGGCCGCGCGGTGGGTGACGAGCGTCAGGGCTGGGCGATCTTCGCAGCCATGGGCACGCTGTTCCTGGTGGGCATCTCCGTGGCCTACTGGGCGGAGGCCGGCGGCAATCCGCTGATCGCAGCGTTGGGCGTCGACAATGCCGCTGGCAACATGGAGGGCAAGGAGGTGCGCTTCGGCGCGCCGCTGTCTGCTCTCTTCGCCGTGGTCACCACTGCTGCCTCGTGCGGCGCCGTGAACGCCATGCACGACAGTTTCATGCCGCTCGGCGGCATGATCCCGCTGATCAACATGCTGCTGGGCGAGATCATCATCGGCGGCGTCGGCGCCGGCCTCTACGGCGTATTGCTCTTCGCCATCCTGGCCATCTTCCTGGCGGGCCTCATGGTCGGCCGCACGCCGGAGTATGTCGGCAAGAAGATCGAGGTGCGCGAAGTCAAGATGACCATGCTGGCCATCCTCTGCCTGCCGCTCGTCATCCTAGGCTTCACGGCTTTGGCCAGTGTCCTGCCGGTGGGGCTTGCCGGCCCGGCCAACGCCGGCCCGCACGGCTTCAGCGAGATCTTCTATGCCTACACCTCGGGCGCCGCGAACAACGGCAGCGCCTTCGGCGGGCTCTCGGCCAACACGGTCTTCTACAACGGCACCATCGCCATCGCGATGATGGTCGGACGCTTCGCCGTGATCGTGCCGATGCTCGCCGTCGCAGGCTCGCTCGCCGCCAAACGCAAGACTGCCGCGTCGGCCGGTACCTTCCCAACTCACGGCGGTCTGTTCGTCGGCCTGCTGGTCGGCGCGATCCTGATCGTGGGTGGTCTCACTTTCCTGCCGGCCCTGGCGCTCGGACCGATCGCCGAGCACTTCGCGATGCTGGCCGGCACGTTGTTCTAAGAGGCGTCATCATGAGCAAGAAAGACAAGTCGCCGTCCCTGTTCGACGCGGCGATTCTCAAGCCTGCGCTGATCGCGAGCTTCACCAAGCTCGACCCCCGCGCGCTCGCCCGCAATCCGGTGATGTTCACCGTCGAGCTGGTGGCGCTGGCCGCGACCGTGCTGACCGTGCGCGATCTGATCGTCGGTTCGCCACGTACCGGCTTCGAGGTCCAGATCGTGATCTGGCTTTGGATCACCGTCCTCTTCGCTACTTTCGCGGAGGCGGTGGCCGAGGGGCGGGGCAAGGCGCAGGCCGATACCTTGCGCCGCATGCGCAGCGAGACCATGGCGAAGGTGTTGCTGGGCGTCGGCGACATGTTCGAGCCGCGCCGCGCCCACACGCTGAAGGTCGGCGACAAGGTGCTGGTCGAAGCCGGCGACCTGGTGCCGGGCGACGGCGAGATCATCGAGGGCGTGGCGACCATCGACGAGTCTGCAATCACGGGCGAATCGGCGCCCGTCATTCGCGAGGCCGGCGGCGACCGTTCGGCGGTGACCGGCGGCACGCGCGTGCTGTCGGACAGCATCAAGGTGCGGATCACGGCCGAGCAAGGATCGAGCTTCCTCGACCGCATGATCGCCCTGGTCGAAGGCGCTTCGCGCCAGAAGACGCCCAACGAGCTGGCGCTGTCCGTCCTGCTGGCCGGCCTGACCCTGATCTTCGTCCTCGCGGTCGTCACCATCCCGAGCTTCGCCACCTATGCCGGCGGTGCCGTTTCGGTCGTTGTGCTGATCGCCCTGTTCGTGACCCTGATCCCCACGACAATCGGCGCGCTGCTGTCGGCCATCGGTATTGCCGGCATGAACCGGCTTGTCCGCTTCAACGTGCTGGCGACCTCGGGCCGCGCCGTTGAGGCGGCGGGCGATGTCGATACGCTGCTGCTCGACAAGACCGGCACCATCACGCTCGGCAACCGTCACGCCACGCAGTTCATCCCGGTGAGCGGCGTCAACGAGGACGAGGTGGCGCGCGTCGCCCAGCTCGCCAGCCTGGCCGACGAAACGCCGGAGGGCCGCTCCATCGTCGTGCTGGCCAAGGAGAAGCATGGGCTGCGCGGCGTCGAGGTGGCGGAACTGCATGCCAGCTTCGTGCCTTTTACCGCTCAGACCCGCATGAGCGGCGTCGATCATGAAGGCGCGGTGATCCGCAAGGGTGCTGTCGATGCGGTGATCGAGCATGCGCGTTCGCTCGGCGTCACGCCGCCGACCGAGGAGGTGAACCGCATCGCGACCTATATCGGCAAAGAGGGCGGCACGCCGCTCGCCGTGTCGCGCAACGGTCAGATACTCGGCGTCGTCTACCTGAAGGACATCGTCAAAGGCGGCATCCGCGAACGCTTCGCCGAGTTGCGCAGCATGGGCATCCGCACCGTGATGATCACCGGCGACAATCCGCAGACGGCGGCGGCGATCGCGGCCGAGGCCGGCGTCGACGACTTTCTCGCTCAGGCCACGCCCGAGGCCAAGCTGCGCCTGATCCGCGAGGAGCAGGGCAAGGGCAAGCTGGTGGCGATGTGCGGCGACGGTATCAACGATGCGCCCGCACTGGCCCAGGCCGATGTCGGCGTCGCCATGCAGACCGGCACCAATGCCGCGCGCGAGGCCGGCAACATGGTCGATCTCGACAGCGACCCGACCAAGCTCATCGAGATCGTGGCCATCGGCAAGCAGCTCCTGATGACGCGCGGCGCGCTCACGACCTTCTCCATCGCCAACGACGTGGCGAAGTACTTCGCCATCATCCCGGCGATGTTCCTCGCTTTCTACCCGCAGCTCGGCGTGCTGAACGTGATGGGGCTGGCCACGCCGGAAAGCGCCATCCTGTCGGCCATCATCTTCAATGCGTTGATCATCATTGCCTTGATCCCGCTCGCCTTGCGCGGCGTGCAGTACCGGCCGAGCGGCGCGGCCGCGCTGCTGCGCCGCAACCTTCTGATCTACGGCATCGGCGGCCTGATCGTGCCCTTCGTGGGCATCAAGCTGATCGACATCGTCGTCGCCGCTGCCGGCCTCGCCTAGCCGGCCCGCGCCAAGGAGAGAACCATGCTTCGTCATTTCCGTGCGTCGATCGCGACGCTTCTTCTGATGACCGTCCTGCTGGGCCTGCTCTATCCGCTGGCCATGGTGAGCCTTACGGGGGCGATCTTCCCCGGCCAGGCAAACGGCTCGCTGATCGAGCGCGACGGCAAAGTCGTCGGGTCGAAACTGATCGGGCAGAACTTCACCGGCGAAGGCTACTTCCATGGCCGGCCGTCGGCGACCCTGGATGCCGATCCAGCCGACGCGACCAAGACCGTATCGGCCCCTTACAATGCCGCGAGCTCGTCGGGCTCCAACCTGGGACCCACGTCCAAGGCGCTGATCGACCGCGTCAAGGAGGATGCCGACAAGCTCGGCAAGGGCGTGCCGGTCGACCTGGTAACGACTTCGGGCAGCGGCCTCGATCCGCATATCTCGCCGGCGGCGGCGGCCTGGCAGGTGGTGAGGGTCGCCAAGGCCCGCAACCTGCCGGAGGCCGATGTCCAGCGCCTCGTGGCGCAGCATACCGAGGGCCGCATGTATGGCCTGCTGGGCGAGCCCAGGGTCAATGTCCTGCAACTCAACCTGGCGCTCGACGCGCAGGTCAAGCGGTGACAATGATCGGGCCCCATGGCCCAGGTCGCTGACGACGCCCGCCCCTCTCCCGACGCGCTGCTGAAAGCCGCGGAGAAGGAATCGCGCGGCAAACTCAAGATCTTCCTCGGCGCCGCGCCCGGCGTCGGCAAGACCTACGAGATGCTCTCGGCGGCCCATCGCCGACGACGCGAGGGCGTCGATGTCGTGGTCGGCGTCGTGGAGACGCACGGCCGCAGCGAGACCGAGGCCCAGCTCGCGGACCTCGAGGTCGTGCCGCGCCGAACAGTCAAGTATCGCGGTCGCACCTTCCAGGAAATGGACCTCGATGCCATCCTGAAACGTCGGCCGGCGCTGGTCCTGGTCGACGAGCTTGCGCATACCAATGCCGAGGGGAGCCGCCATCCCAAGCGCTATCTCGATGTCGAGGAGCTGCTGACGGCGGGCATCGATGTCTATTCGACCCTGAACGTTCAGCATATCGAAAGCCTGAACGATGTCGTGGCGCGCATCACCCGTATCCGCGTGCGCGAAACGGTACCCGACCGCGTGGTCGACGCCGCCGATGAAGTCGAACTGATCGACCTCACGCCAGCCGATCTGATCGCGCGCCTGGCCGAGGGCAAGGTCTATGTCCGCGATCAGGCGCAGCGTGCCCTGCGCCACTACTTCTCGCCCGGCAATCTGACGGCGCTGCGCGAGCTGGCGCTTCGCCGCACTGCCCTACGGGTGGACGAGCAGATGCGCAGCTACATGCGCGAGCATGCCATTACCGGCCCTTGGGCTGCGGGCGAACGGGTGATCGTCTGCCTCGATCCGGGGCAGGGCTCTGCCAATGCCGTGCGTGCCGCCAAGCGCAGCGCCGAAGCCCTCGATGCCGAGCTGATCGCGCTCTATGTCGAGACCGACCGCCACGCCACGCTGAGCGAGAAGGAACACGCTCGGCTTACCGAGGCGATGCGGCTGGCGGCCCAGCTCGGCGCCGAGGTCGTGACCGTGCCCGGCCGGTCGGTCGTCGAGGAAGTGGTCGCCTTCGCGCGTTCGAGGAATGCGACGCGTGTGGTCGTCGGCAAGTCGCGGCGCTCCCGCTGGTTCGAGTTGCGGCATGGATCCGTCGTCGACGAGCTGGTGCGGTCGGGCTCGGGCCTCGCCGTCGAGGTGGCCCCTTCGGCCGAGGCTGAGCAAGCGACCGAGGCCAAGGACTGGCTGCGCGACGTGCCAAAAACGCCGGGACCTTATGTCGAGGGAATCCTGTCGACGGCCGCGGCGACGGCAACGGGCGTGTTGATCGACCGGCTGATCGAGTTGCCCAACATTTCCTTGATCTATGTCGTGCCGGTGCTGGTTGCGGCGGCACGACACGGGCTGGTGCCCTCGCTCTGGGTATCGGGCCTGAGCGTCCTCTGCTTCAACTTCTTCTTCCTGCCGCCGCTCTACCAGTTCACGATCACCGATCCCGCCAACGTGCTGGCGCTGTTCTTCTTCATGGTGGTGGCGGCGACGGCGAGCGCTCTTGCGGCGCGGACGCGAATCCAGACGGAATCGGCACGACGTGAAGCGCGGACCACGGCGGAACTCTATGCCTTCAGCCGCAAGATCGTCGGTGTCGTTGACCTCTACGATCTTCTGTGGATCGTGGTCACGCATCTCGCGCGTTTGCTCAAAGCCGAGATCGTCGTGCTCATGCCGGAAGATGGCAGGCTGGCGACCAAGGCGGCATTTCCGCCGGACAGCGAGGTGAGCGAAGCGGATGTCGCGGCCGCCCGCTGGTCGTGGGATGCCGACCGCCCGGCCGGGCGCGGCACCGATACTCTGCCGGGCGGGCGCTGGCTGTTCGTACCCTTCCGCACCAGCCGGTCGGCCATCGCGGCAATAGGCGTGCTGCCCAACAAGGAAGGTCGCGAACTGTCCGCGGGCGATCGTCGTTTGCTGGAGGCCGTGGGCAACCAGGCGGCCGTCGCCATCGAGCGCGTGATTCTTGCCGAGGATATCGACCAGGCCCGCCTCGGCGCGGAGCGCGAGCGGCTGCGGTCGGCGATGCTGACGTCGGTGTCGCACGATCTACGAACCCCGCTCGCCTCTATCATCGGGTCGCTCTCCAGCCTGCTGAGCTATGGCGAACGCTACGACGCCGGCACGCGCCGGGAGCTGCTCGCAACGGCCCAGGCCGAGGCCGAGCGGCTGGACCGCTTCGTCGGCAACCTGCTGGACATGACGCGCCTCGATGCCGGTGCGATTGCCCCAAAACGCGAGGCGGTGGAGGTCGGCGACCTCGTCTCAACGACCCTGCGCCGGGCCGCGCCACTGGTGGAGGGCCACACGGTTTCGAGCACCGTTCCCCAGGGGCTGCCGGCCTTGCAGCTCGATTTCGTGCTGGCCGAACAGGTTCTGTTCAACCTGCTCGACAATGCCGCCAAGTATTCGCCAGCCGGTGGAGGCATCGAAGTCGTGGCGCGACAGGAGGGCGATCGGGTTGAAATCGTCGTGCGCGACGAGGGGCCGGGCATCGCCGAGAGCGATCTTGACCGCATCTTCGAGAAATTCTATCGGGCTGACGCTGGCGATCGCCGCCGCGCCGGTACCGGCCTCGGGCTTGCCATTGCCCGGGGGTTCGTCGAGGCGATGGGCGGCACGCTCACGGCGCGCAATCGAGCGGACCGCAGCGGCGCGGAGTTCTTGGTGAGTTACCCGGTGACCCGACATGGCCGCTGACGGCGCCACCATCCTGATCGTCGACGACGAGCCGCCGATCCGTCGCCTGCTGCGCACGACGCTGTCGGCGCACGACCATCGCATCGTGGAAGCGGCAAACGGCGCCGAAGCCCTGTCGGCCATGCGGCATCACCGGCCGGATCTCGTCCTGCTCGACCTCGGCTTGCCGGACGTCGACGGCCTCGAACTGATCGCTCGCCTCCGCGGTCTGGCCCACGTGCCGATCGTGGTTCTGTCGAGTCGAGGCGACGAGGCGGCCAAGGTGGCTGCACTCGATTCCGGCGCCGACGATTATGTCACCAAGCCGTTTGGCGCCGAGGAGTTGATGGCGCGCATCCGTGCGGCGCTGCGGCACCGCCTGCAGGAGCAGGGCGCGGAACGAACCTTCGCCAGCGACGATCTGAAAGTCGATCTGGTGCGCCGCCAGGTCGAGCGCGGTGGCGGCGCCGTCAAGCTCTCGCCCAAGGAGTACGATATCCTCGAGCAGCTCGCGATTCATGCCGGCAAGGTGCTGACGCACCGCCATCTGCTGCGCGAGGTCTGGCACGACGAATCGGTCGATCCGCAGTACCTGCGTGTCTATATCCGGCAGCTCCGCCAGAAGATCGAGGCCGATCCGGCCTCGCCCCGGCACGTGCTGACCGAGCCGGGCGTGGGGTATCGGCTGGTCTGAGCTACTTCTTGATCACGGCGCCCGTGGCGACGTTGAGCACGGCTCCGTCCTCCAGGCTGATGCGATAGATCTCGCGCAGCACATTGCCGGCGAAGCCCAGTTCGACGATCGATACCGTCTTGAACGTAGTGGGGATGCCGTCCGGCAGGATCTGATTGAACTCCGCAGCCGTCTGGTTGAACGCGGCCTGGATCTCGGGCGTGAACTTGGCCATCGAGTAGACCAGCGTGTTGTGCGGATTGTGCGGGCGCAGTTCCTTGCCGTCCTTCACGGTGTTCACGCCGCTGACGCCGACTGTCCGCACGAGTTCTTTGCCGGCATCGCCCATGACGCCATAGACGGGTCCGGTGACGCGGGGCAGCGGACCGTCGCGCAGTGGCGTGAGGGCCGTCGTGGCGATGGTGTTGAAGGCCATCATCGCTTCGAAGCTCGGGCCCTCCTTGACGATGCCGAGATCGAGCCACCAGGGATGGCCAGCGCCCTTGGCTGCTTCCGTCGTGTAGAAGGTCTTGAGCTTCAGGTTGAGCGCCGGCGGCAGCTTGGGCATGGCCTTCAGCATCTTTTCCGGCGTCGTCGGATCGGGATTGTGAATATGCAGCACGGTGACGTGCGGAATATTGAAGCGCAGCGCCTCGTCGATGAGGTTGGCGTTCAGCAGCTTCTCGCGCAGCAGGCCGCCGATCGTGAGGGCGAGGAGATCGTTCACTTCCTTCGGCAGGGTGTAGACCAGTCCGAAGGTGCGCTTGTGCTCGCGGAAGGTGGGTGAGGACAATGCGCTATTGTCGATCCCGGCCTGTGCCGATGCCGTCCCCGATTGAAGCATGGCGAGACCGGCGAGACCGGCAATCGCGATGGCCGCTGCACGGCCGAGCAGTTTGAACCTCATGATATCTCCCCTCGATAGCGGATCTTTGACAGATCCTTCGCGAACGGTAAGTGCACGGACGGTGAAACACCACTGCTATGTCGGGGGCGACGAGGCCGAAGGGGCCGTCAGGCGGCGCGGGGCTGGTGGGGCTGCGACGCCGCAAAGCCAAGCACGGTCGCCCGTTCGGTGCCGCCGATGGCCTCGCCGACCTCGCCGAACCGACAGGACGTCGGAAGTGCCGCCATCGAGCCGCGGGCGTACGTGACGATATCGAACATGGTTGGCTCCTAGGCAGCCAGGCGCGCAGACTGAACGGGGGCGAGGACCAGACGTCGGGCCAGATGATCGAAGGAAACGACGTCGAGCCCGGCGGCAAGGGCATGCGCGCGAATGGCGGAGAGGCCGTTGGCGCAGGGGCAATCGGCACCCTCGACGATCACACGGCCCGTCGCGCCGGTACGGTTGCGCGCGGCTTGCAGAGCATCGTGGAGCTCGTCTTCGTTGGCGACATCGACGATCCAGGCAAGGTCGGCGGCTTCGCGGTCGGGCGAGACAGTCCCCGGCCGCAGGCTGCGCACGCCGGCGCAACCGCGATGCATCAGGGCGAGAACGACGGAGAGGGTGCGATGGCCGATGACGGCGACATGGGCCGACGGGGGCAGGTCGGCGACCGCCATCACGCGGTCGACCAGACTCTCGGACGAAACGACGGAAGCGACGGCAACGGCGGTCATTGGTTTTCCTTTTCGAGACGGAAGACGTGCAGGGGCGCCGGCACGCAGCCGAAGTAGCGGCGGCAGGCGAGCCGCATCTGCTTCGGCTCGGCGGCCGGGATGGCCGTGACGCCGACATCGGCAGGGACGGGTTCTTGGCTTGAAGACGGGGTTGCCGCCGCCATGAGGGCGATTGCGGCGATGGTGGTGCCCCGGGTCATTGATCTGACGGCGGACATGGGTCGGCGTCTCCTGGACGACCAACCATGTAGGAGTGCGGTCCGTATGAAATCGAGGCGCCGGAAAGGGCCGCGGCATAGCCGCGGCATATAGGTCGGGAGATGCCTATTTCGGCAGGGAGTCGAGGGCCTTCTTGGCGTCGGCGTCGTTCTGGGCAGCCGCTTGCTGCAGCCAGCTCTTGGCCTTGGCGGTATCGGCGGTGAGGCCCGCACCGCCTTTGGCGAACAGCAGGCCGAGTTTGCGCTGGGCCTCCGCGACGCCGGCCAGCGCGGCACGCTCGTACCAGCTGGCCGCCAGCGTACCGTCATGCGGGAAGCCGGCCTTGGTCTGCATCGTCGGATCGTAGAAGGACGCCAGCTCGACCTGGGCAGCGGCGTTGCCTTGCTCCGCGGCCTGACGGAACACCAGGAAGGATGCTGCCATGTTGCCGTCCTTGGCGAACTCGCGGCCCTTGGCCAGCATCGCGTCGGGCTGCGGTTTGGTCGCGAGATACTCCGCCACGGTTTCGCGCACGGACTTCTTCGGCGGCTCGGCGCTGGCGAGCGGTGTCGGCGAAGCCGTTGGTGGCGGCGTTGCGGCGACGGCCTGTTCGGGTTTGTCGAAGTGGTTGGTCCAGGCGTAGTAGCCGCCGCCGATCAGGATCAGCAGGATCGCCGTTGCCACCATCCAGCCCGTGCCGCCTCGGCGCTTTGTCAAGTCGGCCATTGGATCGCGCGCGGCGCGCAGTTCCGGCCTCGGCCGGGGCGGGGGCGGTTCGACGGCGGGTGGCGGTTCCGGTACGGGCTCGGGCTCGGGGGCAGCCCGTTCGCGCGCGCGGCGCAAGCGTACGATGTCGTCGGCAAACGGGTTCGAGCCATCGGCGGCGCCCGACGTCAACATCGCCGGCCAGGCGACCACGGTGGTGCCGACGACGCCGATATCGGGTTCGCGAACGCGCAGGCGGACGGTCGCAACGCCGGCCAGGCGATCGCAGATCTCCGGCCCGAGATGGAACTCCAGCACCTCGCCACGGCGTCTCACCTGATCGGGCATCAGCCAGGTTTCGGTGCGCCGCCAGCCATCGTCGGCCAGATGCGAGTCCGGCCCCTGCTGGCGCTGGATCGAGATGGTCAGGCCGTCGGGTGCAGCATCGAGCTCGGTCACACGCAGCAGCGCGTGGCCGGGTTCGCTGAGAGGCGTAATGGAGGCGCGAACAGGCATCGACCCGGGCGTTCCTTACGCCGGCACGGCGCGCAGGATGGCGCCGAGGCGATCGTTCTGTTCCGGCGTGATCTCGCGGCCGCCTTCGTAACCGACATTGTCCATGGCGAGCTGCAGGAAGGCGCGCATCCAGTCCTTGCAATAGTCGGCATAAATCGGCGCCGGGTCTTCGCTCAGCACAGGCACGCCATCGACCATCAAGGTCGGATGCTCGAACACGCGGCGGACCGGCGCGTTGGGCGGCAGGCCGGGTCTCTGGTCGAGCGGCAACTTGTCGAAGCCCAGGGCGCTCACATAGCCGTTCAATGCGGAGGAGGCGGTACGCACCTGGCGTTCGGCGATCTCCTCCCACTTGGCGTTGGCGGCATTTTCCAGAGCCCGCACCTCGTGGCTCAGCTGGTCGATCAGCTTCAGGCGATGGGCGCCCACGATCAGTTCGTCGATCAGCCAGCCGAGATGCTGGCGATCGACGCCATAGTGCGACAGCGCCTTCTCGTCGGCGCCGACACGGCGCATGTTCTCGAGCCAGTAGTCGGCGGCCTCGCGGGCAAAACGCTCGGCGCGATCCTCCAGCACGCCCGACGGCGTCGGTGCGTGGCGGCTGGCCTCCTCGCCGAACACGTCGGCGAAGATGGCGCCGAGATCGACGGCGGCGCCGGTCGACTGCGCCACCGGACTCTGGGACTTGCCGTTGCGCGCCGGTGCATCGTCGGAGGCGCGCGCCGTGGCGATCCGGAAATAGATCTCGCGCAGCGCGGTATCGGCGACCTGCAGGGCCGCGACCAGCTCGCCGAAGAGCTGTTGCTGGATGACGTTCGCCAGTCCGCGCAGCACCGTGTGAACCAGATCGCGTTTCTTGGTGCGGGCGTCGCCGTCGGAGGCGCTGTGGAAGCCGGCCAGCCGGTCGACCAGACGGCGGATCTGGACGTCGAGCTGGCCCCGTACCTGGGCGCGTTTGATCGCCGGATCGCAGACCGGGATCAGGCTCTTCACGAGATAAGAGACGCCACCGTCGTTGGCGCGGAAAGCTTCGTCCCACGCCCGCGCCGGATCGGCGAAGTGGCGGCGCACGTCTTCGTTGTCGATGAAGTGGCGGCGCAGTTCGGTGGCGCGCTGGGCGAAGGTATCGGCGATGCCGACCTCGCGGCCGCCGTCGTAGTCCATCAGCCGCTCGTCGATGACGGTCGGGTTGCGCAGCCAGAAGGTATTGTCGAACGGCCGGCCGTTCCAGTTGAGCGGCCACTCGCCGCGGAAGTTGTTGACCAGCGAATTGCCGAGACGGGCGCTCCAGCGCAGGTGGCGCGACTCCTCGGTCTCGCCCGCCTTCTGCTCGAACTCGCGGTCCATCTTGGACAGCACCAGGAACAGCGCGTTCTTCTGCTTGGCGCGGTCAGCCGGCGTGGCGCCGATCGTCTGGTCGATCCACGCCGTCATCATGTCCGAGAGGTCGCGGACTTCCTGGTTGCCGTCGGGGATGCAAAGCAGGATGGCGGAAAGCTCGCGCTCCGACGAATAGCGCTGGAAGAGATAGGCGACCTTGCCGCGCAGCAGCAGCTCGCGCAGCGGGTTCGCTCCCTCGGCCACGCCCTTGGTCTTCGAAACGTCATCGAGCTTGGCGAGCTTCAGGCGCGAGCGGGCGCCGGGGAAGTCGAGCAGGTCGGTATGATCGAAGAAATCCCACGGCTTCTCGGCGATGGCGACATTGAGCTCCGCCGTCAGGGCGCAGATCAGCGAGCGCGGCAGGTCGGTGTCGGGCGAGGAACGACCGTCGGCCTGCTTGGGGCGGACCTGCAAGGTGTCGTCCGAGTCTGCGCCCAGCCGGTCGAGCGTCAGCACATCGATGATGCTCTTCTCGCGCGGGATCAACGCATCCATGCCGAGCAGAGCCTCAGGCGCGAAGGCGAGTTTCTGCAAACCCTCGTAGAGCGTGAGGTAGAGGTCGGTAAAGGGCTGGAAATCGTACCACAGCACCGACCACAGGCGGGCACGGTCGTGGCCGGAGAGGCGTGGCGCCAGATCGATGGCCTCGCGCCAGTAGTCGGTGCGTAGTTCGGCAGTGACGCCGGCGAAGAACGTATCGAAGTACTCGATCAGGTCGAGCACGTCGTCGGCATCGAGGTCGCCCACCGGCGTGGGCTGCGCCTTGACGCGCAGTTCGGCCAGTCGCTTGCGGATGGCGGCGCCGTCGGGCCCCTGGAACTCCGCCTTCTGGTGATCGAAGTCGAGCAGGAAGGAGTTGCCCAGAATCTTCACGATGTCGGTTTGCGTCAGCAGGCGCACACGCACCGGAAAGTCGTGCGAGACGTCGCTCAGCCCCAGGCCGAAGCGCGTGACGAGGCCCGTGGACTCGCGATTGCCCGGCGGGTTGATCTCGCGCAGGAAGTCGTAGCTGCGGTCGGCAAAGCGCGCCTGCAACGGCCGGCCGTCGCGACTGGCCAAGATCGAGACGAGGTAGGACTTGCCGGCTTGGCTGGGGCCGAACACGCCGACGCACATGCGGCGGCGCGCGGCACGCGCCAGCTTGCGGCTCTGGTTGCGAACCTTCTGCAGCTCGCTCACCAGCGACGGCGCCTGTTGCGCGACGGTAGGCGATTGCGCCGAAGCATTCTTCAGCCAGGTCACGCCCTCGCTGGCGGCAACGGCCAGCGCTTCGCAATCCTGGGCCAGTTTGAGATCGACAGTGTCCATGGTTTGTCCGTGAACCTTCAACCAGTCTTGAGCATGCCCGTGTCGAGCCAATAGCCCTCACGGCGCGGCAGCGTCTGGAGACGAAGCGTCAGGCGGTCGAGCGCAACGGCCCGGCCGTCGCGATTGGTCACCTGGCGCAGGCGGAAACGTTCGACGTCGCCCGAGTCCTTGTCCTTGGGCTTCACGCGGGCCAGCGCGATCTTGAACGGCGTCTCGCGTGCGTGCCGTTCGGCATATTCGGGCTTGGCGAATTCGAGCGCATAGAGCCTGGCCGCCGGCCAGCGCACCAGATCGAGTTGGCGGGCACCCAACCACATGGGACCACGGAACTCGAAGGCGATCTCCGGCAGTTCGTATTCGCGATTGTCGAGATCGACATCGCGGTAGACCAGGTCCTCTTTCTGCAAACGGCCGCCACCGTCGAGCTTGCCGATAAACTTGGCGATGCTCTTGGAACGCAGCAGGTCGGAGCGGAAGGAGAAGTCCGGGAGCTGCGACTGGGCGAGGGCGGCGATCATCGCGCCGACCGCCACGGTAGTCTTGGGATCCTCCACGCGCAGGCGCGCGTCGCGGAAGGGGTACCAGGCGCCGACGCGATAATCGTGCAGGGAGATCACGCGCTCCGGCGGCAGCGGCAACAGCTCCATCACCAGCGCCCGGATGCCGGGCAGGCGCGAGGGCCGGCCGGAAAGCAGCAGCACGTCGCAATCGTAGGCGTGCACGATCTCGGCGAGCGGCGCTAGCACGCGCGCCATCTCGGCCCGCACCGTCTTGTCGAGGCCCGGCAGCTCGACCGGGAAGACGACCGTGCGCAGGTCGAAGTTCTGGGCGCCGCGCTTGCGGGCAGCCTCGTTCACGAAGGTGACGACTTCCTCGGACGGCCTGGCGCCACCCGGGAAGAAAGTCTCGTAGGGCCGCGGCTCGGCGGCCACGACGCCCGAGGTCGGATCGAAGGTCTCGGCGGCGCGCAGGAATTCGAGCGCGATCGGATGGGCAATCTGCAGCGCGAACTGCTGGCGCAGGTTGCGCTGGATCACGTCTTCGCCGCCGCGGTCGCCGCCCACCAGCTCGGCCATCAGGTCGGCCGGATTGGCGATGCCGGACGCACGCAACGCGGCTTCGATCGGCGGCAACACATGCGCCTGCACGACGCGCAGCAGTATATCGTCGCCCGCGACGTTGAAACCCTCGCGGAACTTCTGCTCCGGGAAGAGAGTCACCGAGGTGCCGGCGCCTTCGAGGCGATAGGAATTGATGATCAGGTCGGTCGTGCCGCCGCCGACATCGATGCTGGCGATGCTGAGCGTGTCGCCTTCGGCTGTCGGCTTGCCGCGCGGCTTGCGCGTGATCTGGAAGAAGCGGCGGGCATCGCCGCCGAAGTTCCGCGCCACTTCGGTGTAGAGATAGACGAGCTGGGTACAGCTTGCTTCGTCCCAGTCGGTCAGCACGCGCGGTGCGGGAGCCGCCGGATCGTCGAGCTTCCAGCCCATCATCATCCAGACGAGATCGCGCGCGGCCTCGGCGCGCTTGCGGAAGATCAGACGCTCGGCCAGCGGCATGCCCGTCGGCAGGGTGAGCACGATGCGGCGCAGGCGGCGTGGCGTCTCTGCGTGTGCCCGGCGGCCGCGCTGTTGCGGCGAGTTCATCAAGGTCAGCGCCTGCAGCAGGATCTCGGAGAGCACGAAAGTCATCACCGAGGAGCGCGAATAGAGCGGCTCGAACACAGGGAGATGGTCGGCCGAATCGGCATCGGGATCGACCAGATGCAGCGGCTCGCCCTTCTGGTTGACGAGCTGCGCCATCGGGCCGGCCGCCGCCGGCATGGCCGTCTGGTCCTGGGCGTAGGCGACGTTGAAGCGCCATTCGCGCGTCTGCGGCTCCTCGTCCCACAGATAGCGCTTAGGGCTCGACATGCCGGTGTTGCCTTCGGTGCCGCGCCGACGGGCGGCAAGCCGCGTCGCTTCGGGGCCGACGCGCGTCATGGTCGGCCAGACGAAGGCATCGGCCCGGCCGCCGAGCCGCGAGAGGTGGTTCTTGCCGAACCAGGCCTGTGCGAACTCGACGCGCGATTCGAAGGGCCGCGTATGCACGACCTCGGGATGCGAGAGGTCGCGCAGCGCCAGTTCGTAGGAGTCGTTCAGGTTGACGCCCAGCTCACCGGCCGCCTCGATCAAGAGACCGCAGGTCCGCGAATTGCCGACATCGAGCACGAGATCGACCTCGATGGCGCCGCGGCCCGGCCGTTCGGCATCGCCGACCAGCTTGATGGGCGGGAAATGCGCGGCGGCTGCCAGCAGGCCGAGGAAGGCGAGATAGCGTGCCGTCGCTTCCTGCGGCTTCTGCTTGATGTCGTTGTCGATTTCTTCCGCCGTGGCGCGCGGATGCAGCTCGTGGAATAGCTCGTCGAGCCACTGCGTCATCCAGCCCTGGCGCAACAGCCAGTGATTGGCGCGCTGCTGCGGGGCGAGCGCAAACAACGCCCCCGAGGTCACGTCCTTGGGCGAGGGCGCCAGATAGGCACGGCCTTCGGCCTCCGCGATCAGCCCCGTGTCGAAGGCGAGCACGGCGCGATAGCGGTTGCCCTGTTCGTCGCGATAGCCTGCGCCGTAGCGGGCTTCGAGATCGACCACGCGCACACGCGCCCAGTCCGCCGGACCTTCGCGAAACTGATTGTTCGGCCGCACCTGCAGGAAGGGCACCGGCACCCATTTGTCGAGAAAGGGCGCCAATGCGTCCTTGGCGGTAATTACGAGATTGGGTTCGGCGGCGCGGCGCCGGCCGTTTTCAACGACCTCGTACTGGCCGCGGCCTTCGTCGAAGTCGAGCTGCACCAGATCGTCGACCGCCTTTGTCGCGGCCGCGTCGTGGAAACCCCACTCGCGTACCTTGAGACGCACGGGGTCGAAGCCGAAATCGAGGAACTGAATGCCGGAACGGGCAATCAGCGTCGTCGGGCTGGGATAGCTCGGCAGGCGGGCGAGGTCGCTCATGTCACGTTCGTTACGGCCAATCCGATAAATCTAGGCACTCAACGACCGATCTGCACGCGATAGCTGCGTTTGTCGCCCGGCTGGTTGCCTTTGCATTGGGCGACACCATCCGCGCCGACCTCGCAATTGACGACATTACGGGCATAAGTGCGGCCGTCACTGCATTTGGGGTTGGATTTCTCTTCGATCACCAATTTGGCACCGTCCCAACGTGCTTCGGCCGGTGCTTCGCAGGTGGCGCCGTTCTTCTGCACGAAGCTCACCTTGCCCTTGCCCTTGTCATCCAGCGTGTAAGAAGGACGCAGATCCTTTTCGCCGGTCGCGGTCGCAAGGCCGGTACGCGAACGCCAGTCACCCTGCAAGAAGGCGAGATCCTGCTTCTGCTTGGCTTCCGGCGGGACGACCATCGGCTTCGGCTCGTCCTTCTTCTCGTTCTTGTCGTTCCGAGCCGCGTTGTCTTTGTTCTGATCCTTGCTCTGCTCGTCGGGGCCCTTCATGCCTGCGCCCTTGTCGTCGGGCTTGCTCGGATCTTTGCCCTCGTCTTTGCCGGCAATGCCGACATCGGCGGTGGCATCGGGACCGGCGCTGCGCTCGATGGGCGGGCCGCCGGCGGAACCTACGATGACGCCGCCCGGCGCGATGATGCCGGCCGCACAATCGCCACCGCGGCGCGCCAGCTCGTCGGTGAGGCGAGCGAGTTCGAGGCGCAGATCTTCATTGTTCTGGACGAGCGTGGCGACGCGCGTCTGCTGCAGTTCGAGGGGCTGGCGCACGGCGAAGCCCAGGGCGCGTTCGCGAACCTCGGCTTCGAGAGCAGGCTCGATGCGCGGCAGGTACGGCCGCACCAGCCAAGCGAGCAGGGCCAGCAGCAGAAGGAGCAGAACGCCGAGCAGCAGCCATTGCCACCACACGGTGCGCGGTGCGGCAACGGCGGCCACTGCCGGCGCGGATGCCAGGACCGCTTCGGGGCGTGGCGTGACGGGCGGTGTTGCAATTGCCGCCGGTGCCGGAGGAGCGCTTGCCAGGAAGACGCCGGGCAGGGCCGCATCGGCGGTGAAGCCCCAGAAGGCCATGACTGGCCGGCCGTCCACGACATAGAGCGTCTCTTCGCCGGGGGCGGTCAGAGCATGGCGCAGCAGGCGCGCGAAGTTGCGCTCCGCACTGGAGCGTTCCACGGCTTCCATTTGCGTCGCAAGCCCGGAGAGGTCGCCATGCAGGCGATGGACCGTATCGAGCACGGTCTGTCGTTCGCTCTCCGGCAGGTCGGCGAGACGGCGGACCTCGCCGTCGAACGGCGCATACCAATGGATGCTGCGGCCGCTCGGCTCGGCTTCGGGGATCGCCAGCAAGTCGGCATGCTCGCGCGAGAGCCGCGCGGCGATGGCCGTGCGAAGCTGGCCGGCAGCGCGCCACACAGGATCGCCCGCCAGCCCCAGCGCGCGGTAGCGCTGGAGCGGTTCACTGACAAGAAGCGGACCTGCAGCCATGTCTGTTCCTCAGCGCCCACCCCGGGGACAGGAGATGGAATAGGTCCATCGCGTGCCCCAGATCTCTCCCGTTACGATTACATCGACCGAATAATCCCCGGCGACCGGCTTCCAGTCGAAGCCAAAACCGCCACGGCCGCTGCGCGGACCCCCCGTGCCGGCGATCTGCTGGCCACGATAGATCACCTTGATATCGTCCGGCCGGACGAAGAGCTGATAGTTCAACGCCACGAAGCCCGGTTTGTCGCCGAGATAATGTCGATTTCGCGTGACGCCTTCGCCGCCCGAGTCGCCCGACCAGTCGCAGGGAAGCTGGCCCGGCGGCGGCCGATTCACCGGCGGCGCCGGCGGTGCGG
>NZ_HE997181.1:5586688-5606917 GCF_000312425.1 Reyranella massiliensis 521
CGACCGGCGGCGGGGGAGGTGGCGGCGGTGGCTTGGGCGGTTCGATCGGCTTGCACTGCTCCAGCTTCGTCTTGAGTTCCGCCTGCAGCGACGCAAGCTCCGCCTTCAGCTTCTGCTCGTCGGCCTTCTCCTCTTCGAGCGAGGCCTTGAGCAATGGCGTCGGATCGGGCGGCGCTTCGGGAGCGGGCGGCGCGGGCGTCTCGTGTGTGGCGATGTTGAGCGACGGATCGACCGGCACGCAGGCGCGCAACAACCACGAGGTCAGCAGCAGGAGGAGAAGAAGAAGCAGGCCGAACAGCAGGGCGCTCAGCCAGGGTGCCCAGCCGAGACGGCCGGGCAGGCTCACCGCAGGCGCGCTGGCGAGGATGGCAGCGGGCGTAGCCGGTGCGGGTACGGTTGCCAGGGCGAAGGGCTGCAGGCTCGCGGCCGCATCGGCCTCATAGCCCCAGGCGACGATGACCGGCTGGCCATCGACCACAAAGACGAAATCGTCGGAGGGCCGCGCCGTCGCCAGTTCGAGCGACCGGCCGATCAGCCGCGCTTCTTCGCTGGTCGCCGAGGCCTGAAGCTGCGCGCCGAGTGTGCGGATCGCTTCGAGGTGCGTTTCCGCAGTGCGCAGCACGTCGGCCCGCTCGCCTTCGCCGAGTTCACTCAGCCTGCGGACGGTGCCGCTCTGTGCGGCATACCAGTCGATGCCGTCGCCCGATTCGCGAAGCTGCGGATCGGCGAGAAGGTTGGCCGGCCCATTGCCCAGGCGACGGCGAATCACGGCGAGGAGCTGGCCCGCGACGGCATGCAACGGATCGCCGCGCACGCCCAAGGGGCGTACGCCGAGCCGCGTCGTCATCAGCAAAGTGGGGCGTTCGCCCATGATCCCCGAGGTGAGATGCCCATAATAGCCAAGGCATCATATCATCGGTCGAATCCGGCGGGTTTATGTCTGTTTGGACACAGATTCGCGGTGAATTCAGCCGGGGCTGAGAAATGCCGTCCCGCCCGCGGCCTCCACGCGCACGATGGGTGTCGCGAAGACGGTCGACAGGCGATCCGGATCGAGCGTTTCGCGGGTCGGCCCAATGGCCGTCAGGCGGCCATTCTCGATGATCGCGACGCGGTCGGCGTAACGCGCCGCCATGTTCAGGTCATGCAGGACCGCCAGCACGCCCAGCCCGCGGTCGACTCGTCGGCGGGCGCCGGCCAGGGCGGCATGCTGATGGGAAAGGTCGAGGCCCGAAATCGGCTCGTCGAGCAGCAGGAAGGGCTTCAGGCCGGGATCGGCGTCGCACTGCGCCAGGACGCGGGCGAGCTGGACGCGCTGGCGTTCGCCACCGGACAGAACCGTATAGGGCCGGTCGGCAAAGGCCAGCGCCTCGGTTTCCGACAGGGCCTGCTCGGCCAGCGCCTTCATCTGCGGCTCAGACAGGCGGCCGCGATGGGCGAGCAGGCCGAGCATCGCGATTTGCAGTCCCGTGAAGTCGAACGCGACGGCGGAGTGTTGCGGGAGTACGGCGCGGCGCAGGGCAAGGTCGGCCTTGCGCCATTGGCCGAGCGGCCGTCCGTCCAGCAACAGCCGTCCGGCGCTTATCGCACGATCGCCGCAGAGCGCCCCCAGCAGCGTGCTCTTGCCCGCGCCGTTGGGGCCGATGATGGCCAGGAACTCGCCCGGCGCCAGGTCGAGCGAGATGTCCTGGATCAGCGTCTTGGTGCGTGCCCGCACTTCCACACCGACGGCCTGAAGGAGGTTCATAGGCCACCTCGCGCGGCACGGCCGACCAGCAGCCAGAGGAAGAAGGGGCCGCCGACCAGGGCCGTCAGCACGCCAATCGGAAGCTCCGCCGGCGACACCAGGGTGCGCGCGAGGGCGTCGGCCAGCACGAGGATTGCGCCACCGAACAAGGCCGCGGCCGGCAGCAAGGTGCGATGCGCCGGTCCCAGCATCATGCGAACGATATGTGGCGCGAGCAGGCCCACAAAACCCACGATGCCCGAGATCGCCACGCTTGCGCCGACGGAGAGAGCGACCTGTGCCACGAGGCGGACCTTCAGGCGTTCGACATCGACGCCGACATGCGCCGCTTCGCGCTCGCCCAAGGAAAGCGCATCGAGCAGATGCGCCGTGGGCAGGAGCGTCGGCACGCTGATGGCCAGCACCAGCAATGCCGGGATGATTGCCGTCCAGGTCACGGCGCCGAAGCCGCCCATGGTCCAGAAGATCAGGGTGCGGAGCTGTTGATCGTCGGCGACGAAAACCAGCATGCCGATGCCGGCCGAGGCGAGGGCGTTCACGGCGATGCCGGCCAGCAGCAATGTGCCGACCAACGTGACGCCTTCGCGCGCGGCGATCCGATAGACGACGATCGTCGCGGCGAGACCGCCGATGAAGGCCGCGATGGGCAGGCACCACGGCCTGAAGCCCGGCGGTATGATGTGCATTACCCGCTCGCCGAGCACGATCACCGACACGGCGGCGAGGGCGGCGCCACTCGACACGCCGAGCAGGCCGGGATCGGCTAGTGGATTGCGGAACAGGCTCTGCATTGCCGCGCCGCCTGCCGCCAGCGCTGCGCCGACGGCAAAGGCTGCGATCACACGCGGCGCGCGGATGGCGTAGAGCACCGCGGCGGTCGTGTCGTCGAGCGGTGCGTCCGAGAGGCCGATAGCCGACAGGAGCTGGCCCAGTCCGACTGGGAAAGCGCCGATGCAGAGGCCGCTCAACACGCTTAGCCCGGCCGCCAGCACGAAGAGCGGGATCGGACGGCGCATTGCCGGCGCCGTCCACGTCGGAGCCGTCATGGCGCGCGCGCCAGTTCGGGGTGCAGGGCCGAAGCCAGTTCCTGCGCCGCCTGCGGCGTGCGCGGGCCGAAGCCCAGCAGCAACAGCGCATCGAACTCCAGCACCTTGCCGGCTTTGCCTGCCGGCGTGCGGTTGAGCGACGGCTGATCGAGAACCGCCTGGATGCCGCCCATGGCTTCGACCGTCTGGCGCGTGACCAGGATGTAGTCGGCCTTGGAGGCGATCACCGCTTCGGGCGTCAGCGGCCGATAGCCGGAATAGCCTTCGATGGCGTTCACGCCGCCGGCCATTCGGATGATGCCGTCCGCTGCCGTGTTGCGGCCCGCCGCCTGCGGGGCGCCGCTGCCCATGCCGAGCAGGAACAGCACGCGCGGATGGCTGGTCGCCATGGCGAGCCGGTCGGAGAGCGTCTTCATGGCAGCGCGGCCGCGTTCGATCATGGCATCGGCTTCTGCCACCTTGCCCGTGGCCTTGCCGACGGCCGCGATCTTGGTGATCACGCTGTCGTAGTCGTAATGGTCGGGAAGGACCATGATCTCGATCCCGGTCGCCTTGAGCTGATCGAGAACGGTCGCCGGGCCGGCGGCCGTCGTGGCGATGATCAAGCTGGGCTTCAGCGAGAGTACGCCTTCGGCCGAGAGGGCGCGCATGTAGCCGACCTGCGGCAACGATCTCGCGGCGTTCGGATAGAGGCTTGTCGTATCGACGCCGACCAGGAGCTTCTCCGCCCCCAGCGCATAGACGATCTCGGTGATGGAGCTGCCGACGGCCACGATGCGCGGCGGTTGCTGCGCGCTTGCAGGAAAGGAGGCGGCCAGCGCCGCTCCCATGCCCAGCGACAGGGCGCGACGTCGCCGCATCACGAAGCAGCCTGCTTCTCGATGTGCGCGACGATCGCCCGCCAGTCTTCGAGCTCTGGCTTGCCCGGCTTGCGGGCGCCGAACATCAGCAGGATGTTGCGGTTCTCCGCATCGAATGCTTCGATCGACGTGACGAGGCCGTCCTCGGTGGGCTTGCGCACGGAGAAGACGCGGGCCACGCCCGAGTCGCGCAGGTGCAGGTTGAAGTCGGGGTCGAGCACGTTGAACCAGCCGTGCGTGTCGACCAGCCGCTTCACGGGTCCGGTATGGATCTGGATGCAGCCGCGGCTGCCCACGAAGATCATGATCGGCAGGTCCGATTGCCGGGCGGCCTCCATGGCTTCGCGCAGGGCGCGCACCGGCAGCTCGCGGGAGAATTCCTCGCCGATCAGGCGCAGCGCCTGCACGCGACCGACCTTGAACTTGCCCAGCATGCCGAAGAACTCGTGCGTGTCCTTCATGCCGGCCCAGGCCTTGCGCAGCCCGTCGAGGTCGATCTCGGCATCCGGCCGGTCCGTGGCGTTGGGGGCATGCGGTGCGATCTTCAGCGGCCGCGGTTCCGCCGCCGTGAACCGGGCGATCAGCGCATCGAAGGCCGGCCGGTCGGTCTCGTCGATGGCGTAGATCTTGTGCACGGCTTCGCCGGCGGCATCGAAGAACTGCAGGCTGAGCCGTTCGCCCTGCTTCAATGGTTCGCGGACTGCAAAACCGTGCTTCCAGGAACCTAGGAACAGGCGCAGGTCGATGTCGGTGCCCAGCACCAGACCGTGCGGTCCCGTGACCTGGACGTCCTCGAAGCGGCCATGACGCTCGTGCACGCAATGTTCGTTGCGCGTCAGGCACATCACGCGGCCGACCGACGGCATGTCGTTCAGGATGCCGCGCCAGTCGGCGGTGAGTGGCGTTGCGGTCTGGCCGATCCCGAGTGCGACGAGTTCGGCCTCGCTCACGCCCAGTGTCGTGGCGGCATCGCGAATCCGCATCGCCGGCTGTTCGCCGCGCAAGCGGCTCCATCGGGCGGCGAGGTCCGCGTTCTGGGTTGAGAGCATGACTTCTCCTTTCAACGTAGATGAAAACGAACGGGAATTTCGACCCAGGCGGCGACCGGACGGCCGTCCCGGATGGCGGGCAGGAACTGCCAGCCGCGCACCGCAGTGAGAGCGGCGCGATCGAGCAGGGCGAAGCCGCTGCCGCGCCACAGCAATATCTCGGCAGCCGAACCGTCTGGATCGAGACGGACCCGCACCAGGGCTTCGCCCTGCTGGTTGAGCTCGATGGCGCGCTGCGGATAGACGGGCGGTCTCGGCGGATGGCGGTAGCGCGGCTTGCCCTCGAACACGATCAGCGGCGCCGAAGAAGCTGCCGTCTGCTGGGTCGTGCTGGCATCGCCGGCATCGGGATTGGGCGCGCGGGTGACAGAGGCCTGCGCTTTGGGCCGCGCCGCCGCCGCAGGTTTGGGCGACGGTGCCTTGGGCTTCGGAGGTTCCGCTGGCTTCAGATCGGCAGCCTTGAGCGGCGGCGGTTCCTGCGGAGGCGGCAGCTCGACCTTGATTTCCGGTTCGAGAGTGAGTTCGGGCTGTGGTTCGGGCGGCGGAAGTGCCGCAGCCGTTGCCTCGATCGACGCGAGCTGTGGTTCCGGCAGCGTCTCGGCCGATTGCTCTTTCGTTTCGGGTTCGTCGTTGTTGGCCTCGGATTCCGGGCCGGCTGTCGGCGCGGCAAGCGACAGCTCCACCATGAGAGCGGGTTCGTCGCTGGCGCTGCTGCCGGCAGTGCCGGCGAGCAGCAGGGGAGCCAGGATCAGCCCATGCAACGCAAGCGACAACGCCAGCGACACACGCGGACCGCGTGTCGCTGGCGCCGGCAGTCGCTCGGCGGAGAGGGCCGCCGGGACTACCATCGTGCCGTGAGGTTGACGCCGAAGTAGCGGCCGGGCTGCGCGTAGAGATCGAGTTGCTGGTTCGTCGATGCGAGCCCGATCACGTCCGCGGCGTTCCAGTACTTCGCGTTGGTGATGTTGAAGACGCCGGCGTTGAGCTTGATCGCGTCCTTGAAGGTGTAGCCAATCGTGGCGTCGAGATTGAAGTAGGCCGGGGTCTGGAAGTAGGTCGGGTTGCTGACCTGGCTGTGCTGCGCGGTCATCGTGCCGATGAGCTGGGCGACGATGCCGTTGCTGGAGGTGTAGCGAATGCGCGCCTGGCTGGCCCAGGGAGCTACCGAATCGACAGGCTGGTTGGTGTTCGTGTCGGTGCCTTGTGCGAAGGCCGTCCAGCCGAGCACCGACCAGTTGTCGTTGAAGCGATATTCGCCGCGCGCTTCGATGCCCCAGATCGTGACGTTGCTAAGGTTCTTGTACTGGAAGAGAGTGACCGGGCCGTTCATGCCGACCGCGACCGATTCCAGGAAGTTGTTGTAGAAGTTCGCGAAGCCGGTGAGCTGCCAGCTCGAGCCGTCGGCATACTTGCCGCGCATGCCGACTTCGAAGCTGTTGGCGGTCTCGGGCTTCAGGTTCGGGTTGGGCAGGATCTGGTAGAACGATGCTGCGTTGGTGAAGCCGAAGTTGGCATTGTCGTACGGCGGCGCGCGGAAGCCCGTCGCGTACTGGAAGTAGCCCGAATAGATATCCGAGAAGTGATAGAGCAGGCCGAGCTTGGGCGAGGCCGACACATAGGTGCTGGCCGTCGGGATCATGTTGAGCGCGGCGCCGGTCGAGTTCCAGAAGTAGCGGTCTGGATTGGGGTTCAGGCTGTAGTAGTCGAGCCTGACACCCGGCGTGATCTTGAGCCGGCCGCCCAGGGCGCTGATCTCGTCCTGCACATAGATGCCGGCCTGGATGGTCGTCGAGTCCGGGAAGTTCTTGTTGGGATAGGTTTCGCCGCCCACGTTCTGGGTGCGCGCGCCGGTCGCCAGCGTGATCTGCCAACGGTCGCGCGGCCGAGTGGTTGTCGTGTAGGCGAAGCTCAAGCCATAGGTGAAATGGTTGTCGGTGTTGCCGATCTTGGCGTTGCTGTGCATCTGCAGCTCACCGCCCCAAACGTTCTGCGTGTAGTAGAACTGCGAGGTGCGGGCATTTGTCGGCACGGCGCTGTTGGTGGCGCCGCGCAGCTGATAGGTGTCGGCCTGCATGTAGACCGAGTTGAAGTAGGCCAGCAGGCTGAGATTATCGATGAAGCCGATCGGGGCGTCGTGCTGCCACTGCGCGCTGATACGATAGGTGTTGGTGTAGTCCTGCCCCCATTCGTCGAAGACACGGGCGAAGAGGGACGGGAACGTGCCGGTGCCGGAAAGCACCTGCGTGCTCTGCTTGCCCTGCGTGTAGCTGCCGGTGACGCGGATCGTGTCGACCTCGGTCGGTCGGAACACCGCCTTGGCGAAGAAGTCGTTGCTGTAGAAGCTCGTCGGATTGGGGGCGATGGAGCTTTGTGCTGGCGTGTATTCGTGTCCGTCGCGCCGCGTGTACATGCCCATGAACTCGAAATCGCCGGCCCGGACGGCGCCCGTGAACGTCTCGGCAAACTGGAGATTGGCGCCGCTATAGGCCGCCTTGACGCTGCCGTAGATGTTCCGGCCTTCCTTCAGGTAGTCGCCGGGGTCCTTGGTGGTGTAAGCCACCACGCCGCCGATCGCGTCCGAACCATAGAGTGCCGAGGCCGGTCCGCGGACGATTTCGACCCGCTTGATGTCCTCGAGGTCGGGCTGCTCGCGCGTATAGGTGCCGGCGCCCGTATTGCTGTCGGGAAAGTCGGGCTGGCGCATGCCGTCGACCATGAGCAACACGCGGTTGCCGCCGATGCCGCGAATGACGAAGTTCTGAAAACCTGCGCGCGTCGGATTGTTGCCGACCGTGACGCCCGGCTCGTTGCGCACGAGGTCGCGGACGTCCTGCATGTTCTCGCGGTCGATTTCCTCGGTCGTGATGACCGAGACGGTCGCCGGGACGTCTTCGAGTGGGCGACGGCTGCGCATCGCGGCGGTGGTGACGGCGTCGAGCTGGGTGGGGATCGCTTGCGGAGCAGTCGGGGCCGCTGTCGGGACCTGGACTTGCGCCTGGGTCTGATTCGGGGATGCTGGCGTGACGGGCTTCGGGTTGATCGGCGAGGGTTGCGGCGTCGTTTGCGCCGAGGCAGGCACGGCAAGCGTGCCGCCGATGGCTGTCGTCGCCATCAGTGCATAGAGAAGCGTACGGATCGTCATAAGCCAGGTCCCCAAAACAGAAAAAGGACGCCTGGCTGGCTTGCTTCCCCAACAGGAGCGGCGGGCTGGGCAGTTTGACCGAGGAGGGATGGCCCCTCGGGGTCTCGTTACTTGGTGAGAATGAGCTTGTTGGAGGCGGTGACGCGCAGGCGGTACGTTTCCGTCCCGTGGCGGATGATCAGCTCCCGCTGACCGCTCATCAGGGCCACGCTTTCCACGACCGGCAGCCCCAAGTCTCGCGCGCGCGAAGCCGGTCGTTCCTGCTCGCCTTCTGTCGACTGCACAGGATGCGTGATCTGCGCCATACGCCTCTCATCCCCTTTTGAGTTGCGATTGACTCTTAATTGCATAAACTGTGATTTCTGTCAACGGTCTTCAATAGGCGGAGAAACCATGGAAAGCGCGCAGGATCAGAGGCTTAGCACCCTGCAACGCGACCCGAAGCCGGGGTGTGGCCGTCCCGGCTGCGCCTGTGCCCTACCCGTGAGCGAACGCTTCGTCCTCTGGGCGCTGCGCCAGTGGCATCAGGATCGCGCGCTTCCCGGCGAAGGCTCGATCCTCCATCGCGGTTTCAAGGTTGCCGGTCTCCTGGAGGCGCTGCCCGACTTCGCCATTGCCATGGATGCCTTCCTGTTCGGTGCGCGCCGCGCTATCGAGATCCATGTGCCGACCTGCTCGGGCGTGAGCCGCGACGAGGCGGTGCTCGTCGCGCTGTGTGGCCTGGCGCAGGGCGATTTCGACGGCCCGCTGCTGGCGTCGCTCGACGCGATGATGGTGCCTACGGCGTCGCGTGTGGCGGCTGTGCGGCTCAAGACCTTCGCCGCGGCCTTGTCGAGTGCGGGGCTGCGGCTTGCGCCGATGCCGGGCGACGCCGGCGGGAGGCTCAATTGACCGCGCCCATGCCCGACCGTCTCGCCGACCTGCAGCACGCGATGCGGGTGATTTCCGACGCCGTCGAGGGGCTGCCCGAGGAATGCCGCGATCTCGCCGGCAACGCGTTGCTCAACATTGCTGCCGAAGCGGTGACGCAGGATGTCGGTTGCACCGAGGCCGGCCGCATCTTCGCGCGTCTTGCCGACCTGTTGTCGCGCGGCCTGCAGCCACCGGCCGCCGACGCGATCCCGCTCAGCGGCTTCGATGCGTGACGGCGGCCGAGTTGCGGCGCTCCACGACGAGTTCGGCAGGTGCGGCGTGGTCTGGCGAGCGGAAGATCGTCAGATCTCGATGCGGCTGCCGAGCTCGACGACGCGGTTGGCGGGCAAGCCGAAGAAGTCGCCGGCGCTGGCGGCAAAGCGCGACTGTGTCAGGAAGAGCTTGCGCTGCCAGCGGGGTAGCAGCGGCTTGCTCGATGCCGTGAAGCTGTTGCGGCCGACGAAATAGGAGGTTCGCATCGGATCGAACGGCAGCCCCTTGTCGGCCAGCCGTTCGAGGTCGCGCGGCACCTCGGGCTGCTCCATGAAGCCGTAGCGCAGCACGATACGGTGGACGCCCTTGCCGAGATGGGTGATCTGGCTGCGATTCTCCGGGGAAACGTACGGGATGTCCGGCACCTCCACGGTAAGCAACGCGACATGCTCGTGAAGCACTTCGTTGTGCTTGAGATTGTGCAGCAGGCAACGCGGAGCATTGCCGGAAAAAGCCGTCAGATAGACCGCCGTGCCCTGAGGGCGATGGAGGCGGCCGGGATTGATGCTGCCGAGCAGAGCTTCCAGCGGCAGCGAGTCTTCACGTTCGCGCTGGGCGACGGCGATCCGTCCCCGGAGCCAGCTCCACATGGCGAGGAACATCGCCGTGGCGATGACCAGCGGCACCCAGCCGCCGTCGAGAAACTTCAGCATGTTGGCCGACAGGAGCGAGGTGTCGATCACGATGAACAGGCCGAATACCGGAATCGAGAACTGCCAGGGCCATTTCCAGGCGCGAACAGCCAGTGCGAACACCAGCACGCTGGTCACCAGCATGGTGCCGGTGACAGCGATGCCGTAGGCAGCGGCGAGATTGCTCGAGGACTTGAAGGCCAGCACCAGGACGACGATGCCGGCGAGCTGCAGCCAGTTCACGACAGGCAGGTAGACCTGGCCGAACTCGCTGGCCGAGGTGTGCTCGATATGCACACGAGGGCTGAGGCCGAGCAGCGAGGCCTGTGTCGCCATGGAGAAGGCCCCGGAGATCGTGGCCTGCGAGGCGATCACCGTTGCGGCCGTCGCCAGCCCGACCAGCGGATAGAGCGCCCAGTCCGGCGCCAGAAGGAAGAACGGATTGGCGATCGCCGACGGATCGGCCAGCAGCAGGGCGCCTTGCCCGTAGTAGTTGACCAGCAGCGCCGGCAGCACGAGCCCGAGCCAGGCCATCCGGATCGGCTTGACGCCGAAATGGCCCATGTCGGCGTAGAGCGCTTCCGCGCCCGTCACCGCGAGGGTGACGGCACCCAGCGCCAGAAAAGCGACGAAGCCATTCTCGCGCGTGAAGGCCACAGCGTGATGGGGCGAGAGAGCCGCCAGCACACTAGGGTTGTCGACAAGCTGGCGGATGCCGAGGGCGAACAGGACGACAAACCAAAGCAGGGTGATCGGCCCAAACCAGCGACCCACGCCTGCCGTCCCGAAGCGCTGGACGGCGAACAGCCCGCACAGCACACCGAGCGCGATGGGCAACACCAGGGGCTGGAGGGCGGGCGCGGCGACGTTCAAGCCCTCGACCGCACTCAACACCGAGATGGCCGGCGTGAGCAGGCAATCGCCGTAGAAGAGCGCAGCGCCTGCGATGCCGAGCATGAGGTAGATCCGGCGGCGGCGTTCCGGGATGTTGCTCTGACGCGACACCAAGGCCATCAGCGCCAGCACGCCGCCTTCGCCCTTGTTGTCGGCGCGCATCACCACGCCGACATATTTCACCGTGACGATCAGGATCAGCGCCCACGTGATCAGCGACAGGATGCCCAGTACGTTCTCCGGCGTCGGCTGGATGCCGGTGTACTCGCTGAAGCACTCCTTGACCGTATAGAGCGGGCTGGTGCCGATATCGCCGAAGACGACCCCGAGTGCAGCGAGTGTGAGTGCGGCCGCGCGCTTGTTGCCGGCAGGCTGCCCCGGCGAACCATTGGCCGTCATGCTGATCGTCTCTCCCCCACCCGCCGTGCTCCCTGGCAGATGATTGATCCTACGCGTGAATTCCCCGACGCTGCAGCTCCGAAATGCGACGATTGGAGGAAACGATGGCCGAGAGCGAAAACTACCGGAAGGGCAGCCAGATCAGGGCCGAGTTGATGGGCGAGAAGTATGCCGCCGAGATGGCCAAATCGGTCTACGACGACCCGATGATGAGGAAGTTCGGCGATTATGCCCGAGAAGCGGTCTTCGGCATGCTGTGGTCCCGGCCCGGCCTCGACCTCAAGACACGGGCGCTGATCTGCGTCATTTCCGATACGGCCCAGGCACGCTGGCCGGAGCTGGCCATCCACCTGCGGATGGCCCGCCGCCAGGGCTGGACCGAGGACGAATTGTCGGAGGCGCTGATGCATCTTTGCGGCTATATCGGCCTCCCGTCGGTGCGCGAGGCCATGCTCACCGCCAAGGAAGTGTTCGAGGAACTGCGCAAGGAAGGCTGAGTGCAATGGTGCTGATGACGACAAGCGACCTGCCGCTCGAACGGATCGCCCGCGGCAAGGTGCGCGATGTCTACGCCGTGGACGGCGACCGGCTGCTGCTGGTCGCGACCGATCGGGTGAGCGCCTACGACGTGGTGATGGCCGAGCCCATCCCGCAGAAGGGTGCCGTGCTGACCCAGGTCAGCGCCTGGTGGTTCCGCCAGCTGGGCGATGTCGTCAGCCATCACATGATCTCGGCCGACGCTGACGAGATCGTCGCAGCGGTGCCGGCTCTCAAGGACCACCGCGACGAGATCGCCGGCCGCGCCATGCTCTGCAAGCGCGGGACGGTGTTTCCCATCGAATGCGTCGTGCGCGGCTACATCACGGGCTCGGCCTGGCGTGAATACGCCAAGACCGGAACCCTGGCCGGCGAGACGCTACCGGCGGGCCTGCAGGAAAGCGGCCGGCTCGACCCGCCGATCTTCAGCCCGGCGACCAAGGCCGAGAGCGGCCACGACGAGAACATCACCATCGCACAGATGAAGAAGGTGCTGGGTGCCGACGTCACCGCCGAGCTCGAGCGGCTGACCCGTCTGGTCTACACCAAGGGCCGCGACGTGGCGCTGAAGCAGGGCATCATCATTGCCGACACCAAGTTCGAGTTTGGCCGCACCGGGTCGGGCGAGATCCTGCTGATCGACGAAGTGATGACTCCCGACAGTTCGCGGTTCTGGCCGGCCGATGGCTATGTCCCCGGCAAACCGCAGCCCAGTTTCGACAAGCAGCCGCTGCGCGACTGGCTCGACGTCGAGCGTCACGCCGGCCGCTGGAATGGCGAGGCGCCGGCGCCATGGCTGCCGGCCGATGTCGTCGAGGCGACCAGCAAGCGCTATCTCGAAGCCTATCGGCGGCTGACCGGCGCCGATCTCGTCGTGTCGTGACAGCCGACAAGGATTGGCGCGCGATCAATCGCGCCAATTGGGACGAGCGAGTCGGCGTCCACCTCAAGGCTCCGGGCTACGACCTGGCCCCCTTGCGTGCCGGCCGTGGCCGGCTGAATGCCATCGAGGAGGCCGAGCTCGGCGACGTAAGCGGGCTCGAGGTGCTGCACCTGCAATGCCATTTTGGCGCCGACACGCTTTCGCTCGCCCAGCGCGGTGCCAGGGTGACCGGCCTCGATTTTTCCGAGCCCGCGATTGCTGCGGCGCGTGACCTCGCCGACGAGCTGGGCCTGGCAGATCGGGCGCGTTTCATCTGCGCCGATCTCTATGATGCGCCATCTGCAGTGGGCAAGGCGGGGGCTTTCGACCTCGTCTATGTCACCTGGGGCACCACCTGTTGGCTGCCCGATATCAGGCGCTGGGCCGCGATCGTCGCGCACTTCCTGAAGCCCGGCGGCCGGCTCTATTACGCCGACGGTCATCCGTCGGCCTATGTGTTCGACAACGAGACGAAGCTGCCGGACGGGATGCCGGGCTATTTCGCGCCGTACTTCGAGCGCGACCCGCTCGTCATGAACGACGGCTTCGACTACGCCGATCCCGATGCCCGGCTGGTGAATGCGACCAACGTAAGCTGGATGCATTCGCTCTCTGGCATACTTAGCGGCCTCATCGACGCCGGCCTGTCGCTCGACTGGCTGCACGAGCACGCGCAGGTGCCGTGGCAGATGTTCCATATTCTGGTGAAGCGCGACGATGGCGACTGGCACTGGCCGGACAAGCCCTGGCTGCCGCTCGCCGTCTCGCTGCAGGCAAGCCGGCGCTAGGTGCGCTTCGGCAGGGTGAAGCGCGCGTCGCGCAGCTTCTTTTCCAGAACAGGAATGCCCGCCGCGTAGTTGCCCTTGGCGCACTCGTCCATCGCCACGCTCGCGGTGACGTCGGGGAAGAGCTGGCCGTTGCCCTGGCCGCTCAGGTAGCGGCGATAGAGGCCGGACAGATCGGCGCAGTAGGAAGCGTCGTCGGCGATCGCGGCCGACGGCGCCAGGCACGGGACGAAGAGGATCGCCAGAAAAAGCAGAAGCTTGCGGGACATGTCGCGGTCCTACGCCGCGGTTCCAGGCCCCGCAAGCATCGCTTGCTTCACCTTAGTGCGTGTCGCGGGCAGCCCGCTGGCTACGCTGCAGGAACTGCTCGCGCACCCACAGGAAGAGGGCGACGAACGGCAGCCAGCCGATCCAGCGCAGACCTTCGATGAAGTATTCGCCCTGATTGCTGGCCATCAGATAGTCGATCTGCACCTTCCAGACCGTGCCGGCGACTTCGAACGCCAGCATCCAGAGCAGCAGTGCCGGCAGCACGACGACCAGGGGCTTCATATGTGCCGGCAGCCGTTCGCTGTACCAGGGGGCGAGGGAGATCGAGAAGATCAGCACCGCGAGGACCAGTTTGGTTGCCGGGTGGTTTTCGAACCACGAGACCAGGAACGGCTCGCGGACGATCATGCCATAGGCGGTCCAGGCCAGAACCGCGCCGCCCAGCAGAATGACCGACGGATAGCGATCGACCAGCTTGATCACCAGCTTGCTGCCCCAGACGATGATTGGCACGCTGATGGCAAGACCCAGGATGATCAGCAGGATGCTGCCG
Source organism: Reyranella massiliensis 521 (assembly GCF_000312425.1). Classification (GTDB taxonomy): domain Bacteria; phylum Pseudomonadota; class Alphaproteobacteria; order Reyranellales; family Reyranellaceae; genus Reyranella; species Reyranella massiliensis. Next base: position 5,600,710 of record NZ_HE997181.1, read on the forward strand.
TGCGCGGCGCCGCCGATCGCCAGCACGTTGTCGACGCCCATCACCGCATCCGCGATCACGATGGTGCGGACAGCGCCGGCGAAGGTCGTGGCCGGCTTGGCGAGGTGGCTTTCCTCATGGCCGCCGCCCTCGGGGGTCAGCAGCTTGCGGGCGATCCAGACCAGAGCGAGACCGCCGGCAAGCATGAAGCCTGGCACCGCCAGGATGTAGACGACGATGATCGCCATGAAGGCGCGGATGGCGATGGCACCGAAGGTGCCCCAGAAGATGACCTTGTTCTGGCTCTCCTTGGGCAGATTGCGCGCGACCAGCCCGATGATGAGGGCGTTATCGCCCGCCAGCACGAGGTCGATCAGGACAATAGCGAGTAGGGCCGACAGGAATGCGGCCGAAAAGAAATCGATTTCCACGAAAAGTCTCCAACAACGAGTAGGCGTAAACCACCATCCCCGCGAGGGGCAGCGGCGCTTTCAGTCCGTTGTCAGAACTTGATGGGCACTTTCTCGGCATCCCGCGGTGGCGCGGACTCAAGCGGCTTGAAGAAGGCGCCGGCGACGATGCGCAACACCATGATGCCTGCCGCCAGCGCGCTGCCAGCCAGAAAGAGCTGCAGCAGGTGCCAGTGTCGCATCGCCAGCACCGAAAACTCGCCACTCAGGTCGAACAGGGCATATTCGAAACCCAGTTCGCCAAACAGGGACGGATCGACGGAATCGCCGAAGGCGGACAGGATCATGCACACCACCACCGAGGCGACAAACAACTCGCCGCTCGGCGACACGGTCCGAACGGCATTGGCCGCACGGTGTGATCGGTGGATCAGACGCATGATTCAGCCAATTTCCTGTCCAGGCGGCTGGAGATCAAGGCTAAAGCGACACGACCGTTCCGAATTGTCGCAGCCCAGAGGTCAGATTCTGATACGCCGCAGCCTCAACGCGTTGCCGATCACACTGACTGAACTGAGCGCCATGGCGGCTGCCGCAATGATGGGGGACAGCAAAATTCCGAAGAGCGGGTAGAGGATGCCCGCGGCGATCGGAACGCCCGCGGCATTGTAGACGAAGGCGAAGAACAGGTTCTGGCGGATGTTCGCCATCGTCGCCTCCGACAGCCGCCGGGCACGGACGATGCCCATCAGGTCGCCCTTGAGGAGCGTGACGCCCGCACTTTCGATGGCGACGTCCGTGCCCGTCCCCATGGCGATGCCGACTTCGGCTGCGGCCAACGCCGGCGCGTCGTTGACGCCATCACCGGCCATGGCGACGACTCGGCCCTCGCGGCGCAGTTTCTCGATCACGGCGCTCTTCTGGTCGGGCAGCACTTCGGCCTCGACTTCGGTGATGCCGAGCCGCCGTGCCACGGCCTCGGCGGTGGTGCGGTTGTCGCCGGTCAGCATGACCACGCGCACCTTCTCCGCCGCCAGGGCCCGCAACGCTTCGGGCGTCGTCTCCTTCACCGGATCGGCGATGGCCAGCACCGCGGCGGCCCTGTCGTCGATTCCCAGAAAGATTGCCGTCGCCCCTTCGCTGCGCTGCCGCTCGGCCTCGCGCTCGAGATCAGCCGTGTCGATACCCTGCTCGCCAAGGAAGCGGGAATTGCCCAGAACGATCCTGTGGCCCTCGACCGTACCCAGCGCCCCTTTGCCGGTCGGCGAGTCGAAACCGGACACGGACGGCAGCGAGATATTGCGTTCGCGCGCGGCGGCGACGATCGCCAGTGCCAGCGGATGTTCGCTGGCGGTTTCGACGGCTGCCGCCAGACGCAGGGCCTCGTTCTCGGCGATGCCGGTGGCCGGCACGATCGAGACCAGCTTGGGTTTGCCTTCGGTCAGGGTGCCGGTCTTATCGACGACCAGCGTGTCGATGCGCTCCATGCGCTCCAGCGCTTCGGCGTTCTTGATCAGCACGCCCGCCTGGGCGCCGCGGCCGACACCGACCATGATCGACATCGGCGTCGCCAGACCCAGGGCGCAGGGGCAGGCGATGATCAGCACCGTCACTGCTGCGACGAGGCCGAAGGCCAGCTTCGGTTCGGGGCCGAAGACGGCCCAGGCTCCGAAGGCCACGAGGGCGATGACGATGACGATGGGAACGAAGTAGCCCGAGACCTGGTCGGCCAGGCGCTGGATCGGCGCGCGGCTGCGCTGCGCTTCGGCGACCATCTGCACGATGCGCGATAGCATGGTGTCGCGGCCGACCTTTTCGGCGCGCAGGACGAAGCTGCCGGTCGTGTTCAGCGTGCCCGCGATCACCTTGGCGCCTTGCTCCTTGGTGACCGGCATGGATTCGCCGGTGACCATCGATTCGTCGAGCGACGAGCGGCCCTCGATCACTTCGCCATCGACCGGCACCTTCTCGCCGGGCCGCACGCGCAGGCGGTCGCCGACCGACACGGCATCGAGGGCGACTTCCTCGTCCGTGCCGTCGTCCTTCAGCCGGCGCGCCGTCCTGGGTGCGAGATTGAGCAACGCCTTGATGGCGCCCGACGTCTGTTCGCGGGCCCGCAGCTCGAGCACCTGGCCCAGCAGGACCAGCACGGTGATCACGGCGGCGGCCTCGAAGTAGACCGCAACCGTGCCGTCGGCGCCGCGGAAGGCCGGCGGGAAGAGGCCGGGAAGGGCGATGGCCACGACGCTATAGGCCCAGGCGACGCCGGTGCCCATCGCGATCAGGGTGAACATGTTGAGGTTGCGCGTCTTGAGCGACTGCCAGCCGCGCACGAAGAAAGGCCAGCCGGCCCACAACACAACCGGCGTCGCCAGGGCGAATTGCAGCCAGCTCGAGAGCTTCTGGCCGATCAGCATGTGCAGGCCGGTGAGGTGGCCGCCCATCTCCAGGACCACGACGGGAACGGCGAGTACGAGACCGACCCACAGGCGTCGCGTCATGTCGGTCAGCTCTTCGCTGGGGCCGCCATCGAGCGAGACTTCGGCCGGCTCCAGGGCCATGCCGCAGATCGGGCAGCTTCCGGGGCCGACCTGCCGGATTTCCGGGTGCATGGGGCAGGTGAAGATCGTACCGGGCGCGACCGGAGCCTGTCGCGTCTCGGCCGGCTGCAGGTAGCGCAGCGGCTCCGCCGTGAATTTCCGCAGGCACTTGGGGCTGCAGAAATAGTAGGTCTTGCCGTCGTGCACCGTCGTGTGTTTGGCCGTGGCAATCTTCACCGTCATGCCGCAGACGGGATCCGTCGCCGTCCTGTCGGCGCCATGGGGATGGTGATGGCCAGGCTGACAGCAATCGTGTTCCATGGCTTGCGGTCTATACCCTGCGGGGGTATATTTCAAGCTATGGACGAAAAGCTCAAGAAGTCGCAGCTGGCGCGGCTCAGCCGCATTGAAGGCCAGGTGCGCGGCGTCGCCCGCATGATCGAGGAAGATCGCTACTGCATCGACGTGATCACGCAGGTCCGCGCCGTGCGTGCCGCCCTCGATAAAGTCGAGCAGGAAACGCTCGGCGACCATCTACGACATTGCGTGGCGCATGCCTTTCATGCGGGTTCGACGCGTGAACGCCAGACCAAGATCGACGAGCTTCTGGAAGTTCTCGACAATCGTCGTCGTTGATCTGGGCATCGACCTATACCCTGCAGGGGTTAGGTGCCCACTTCGTCGTCAGTGCGATTGACAAGACCGGAGACGATGGACATTTTGTGCTCCATGCGATTGGCCAATCCCTTGAACCTCCTGATGCGAGTTCTATTCCTCGCGGTGGTGGGATTCGTCGTGGCTGCGGGAACGGCCTCTGCCCATGAAGGGCGCCACGACGGGCGTTCCGCTGGTTCGTCTTACTCCGAGCCGTCGGCCCATCATTCGCACGATCAGCAGGGCACGACGGAGCATCAGGCTTCGTCCGACGAAGCCGCCAAGGTCGACGGCGATGCCAATCCCTGTCCCAGGGATCAGTCGCCGGATCACGCATCGAACAATTGCTGCAACATCGCCTGCCATGCCGCCCTTGCGGCCACGCCGGTGGATTCCATCGGAACCTTGCAGGTTCACGGCCTCCGTATCGTCGGCCTGACCGATCTGCTCGTAGGCCGCTTGAGCGGCCGCACCGAACGACCTCCCAAACTCGGCTGACCTGAGTACGCGCTGAAGGCGCGTGTCTGGCCGTGAGTTTTTGGATTCGTCCGTTCAGACACTCGATCTGCGCGAACTCAGGTGATCTCCGCGCCGCGTGAGCGGCCGGAACGCGACTGCCTGTCTGTCGGTCAACCTTGGTTCGGATCGTTGCCTATGAAGTATCTGCCATTCCTGGCGCTTGCCTTTGGCGTTGCCGCCTGCAACTCGCCGCCTCTGGAGGAGCTGTCGCCGACCGGGCCGACCAGCCCCGAGGCCCCCATCGTCGCTGCGCCATACCAGCCGGTCATGACGGGAACGGCATCGCATGTGCCGGTCGGCCTGAAGCCCTGGCGCGAGCTGAACGACGGCGTCGCGCCCGGCGCGGGACGGACGCCATGACCGTGCTTTCCAAGGTTACGGCCACGGTTCTCGTCGGTCTGCTGGCGGGCGGTTGCGCGAAGTTCACGGCGGATGGCGGCATGTCGCCGGTCACCGACAATGTGCGCCGCGAGATCGGCAAGGATACTGTCAAACTTTCCTCGGCCGAAGCGACGCAGCGGGCTCGCGAGCGTGTGCAGGCGCTGCTGTCCGAGCCGCTGAGCGAGGATACGGCGGTCCAGATTGCCCTCCTCAACAATCGCGGCCTGCAGGCCGCCTACAACGACCTTGGCATCTCCGAGGCGGAGTACGTCCAGGCGACCTTGCCGCCCAATCCGGCGCTCACCGTATCGCGGGTCTTCGGCCCCAGCGGCTTTGCCGAAGTCGGCTTCCAGCTCGTCGGCAATCTGCTGGCTTTCGCCACGCTGCCGCGCAAGTCCGAGATCGCGAAGCGCGAGTTCGAGGAAGCCCGCTATCGCGCCGTTGCCACGACGTTGAGCCTGTCGGTGGATGCCCGGCGCGCCTATGTGCGGGCGGTGGCGGCCCGCCAGCAGCTCGCGCTGCTCGAACAGGCCCGTCAGACCGCCGACGCCTCGGCCAACATGATGAAGCAGCTCGGCGAAACCGGTGCTGCCAATAAGCTCGATCAGGCGAGGGTCACGACGTTCTATGCCGAACTGAGCGCACAGGTCGCGCAGGCGCGGCTTGCCGAGAAGCGCGAACGGGAAGCGCTCAATCGCATCATGGGCCTGTGGGGCAGCGATCTCGACTACAAGCTGCCGTCGAGACTGCCGGTCCTGCCGGCCGCGCCCGACAACCTGGCCGACGTCGAGGTCGAGGCCATGCGGCGAAGAGTCGACCTGATCATCCTGCGCTACGAGATCGTGACCCTGGCCAAGTCGGTCGGGTTCGTCGAAGCCACGCGCTACATGTCCTTCCTCGAGCTCGGCCTGGGTTATCGCAACGAACTCGAGACCAACGACGAGGGCAAGCAATCGTCGAAGAACCGTTACGGTCTGGAACTCGGCATCGTCGTTCCCGTCTTCGACACCGGCGAAGCGCGGGTCACGACGGCGCGCGAGATCTACATGCGGGCGATCAACCGGCTCACCGAACGATCGGTGAATGCGCGGTCGGAAGCTCGTCTTGCCTATTCGACCTATCGTGCGACCTACGACATCGCGCGCTACTACCAGACGCGCATCCTGCCTTTGCGTCGGCAAATCTCTTCGGAGGTCCTGCTACGCTACAACGGCATGCTGGTCGATGTCTTCGAAGTCCTCGTCGAGGAGCGCGACCGCATATCCGCCAATGTCGCGGCGTTGAACGCGTTGCGCGACTTCCACCTCGCCATCGCCGACCTGCAGGCGGCGTTGATCGTCGGCGGAACCGTACCGCCTTCCGGCGTCATCAACACCACACCACCCCCCGAAACCTTGCCGCTCGGCCTCTGATCCAGGGAGCAGACCATGACTCTTTCAAGACGCGATCTCGTCGGGGCTTCGGGCCTTGCCCTGCTGGGCGCCAGCGCGATCAGCGGACGCGCACAGGCGCAGTCGATCCCCGAGGCGCCCCGGGTCACGACCAACACCATGCAGCCGCCGCTCTATCCGACGAGCGGACCGGACTACCAGCCGGTAGTGACCCTGAACGGCTGGACGCTGCCGTGGCGGCAGAACGGCGACTGGAAGGAATTCCATCTCGTCGCCGAGCCGGTGGAGCGCGAGATGGCCCCGGGCATGATCGCCCGGCTGTGGGGCTACAACG
>NZ_HE997181.1:5607399-5792259 GCF_000312425.1 Reyranella massiliensis 521
GCTCTATCCGACGAGCGGACCGGACTACCAGCCGGTAGTGACCCTGAACGGCTGGACGCTGCCGTGGCGGCAGAACGGCGACTGGAAGGAATTCCATCTCGTCGCCGAGCCGGTGGAGCGCGAGATGGCCCCGGGCATGATCGCCCGGCTGTGGGGCTACAACGGCCAGAGCCCCGGCCCGACCATCGAGGCGGTGGAGGGTGACAAGGTGCGGATCTTCGTCACCAACCACCTGCCCGAGCACACGACCATCCACTGGCACGGCCAGCTCCTGCCCTGTGGCATGGATGGAGTCGGCGGGCTCACGCAGCCGCACATCAAGCCCGGCAAGACCTTCGTCTACGAGTTCGAGCTGAAGAAGAGCGGGACGTTCATGTACCACCCGCATGCCGACGAGATGGTGCAGATGGCGATGGGCATGATGGGCTTCTTCGTGGTCCATCCGCGCGATCCCAAGCTGCACCGGGTCGATCGCGACTTCGTGTTCCTGCTCTCCGCCTACGACATCGAGCCGGGCAACTACGTCCCCAAGGTCGCGGAGATGACCAACTTCAACATGTGGACGTTCAACACGCGGGTGTTTCCGGGCATCGATCCGCTGGTGGTCGCAAAGGGTGATCGCGTGCGCGTGAGGGTCGGCAATCTCACCATGACCAACCATCCGATCCACATGCATGGCTACGACTTCGAGGTGACCTGCACCGACGGCGGCTGGGTGCGGCCCGAGGCGCGCTGGCCCGAAGTCACCATCGACATCCCGGTCGGCGGCATGCGGGCCTACGAGTTCGACGCGATCTATCCGGGCGACTGGGCGCTCCATTGCCACAAGTCGCACCACACGATGAACGCGATGGGACACGACCTCCGGACGTTCATCGGAGTCAACAAGCGCACCTTCGCACGGCAGATGAAGCAGCTCGTGCCCGACTACATGCCGATGGGCAGCGCCGGCATGGCCGACATGGGCGAGATGGAGATGCAGCTTCCAGACAACACCCTGCCCATGATGACGGGCTTCGCGCAGTTCGGGGCGGTCGAGATGGGCGGCATGTTCACCGTCCTCAAGGTTCGCGAAGGGCTGGCGGCCGGCGATTACAAGGACCCCGGCTGGTACCAGCACCCGCCCGGCACGGTCGCCTGGGAGTGGAAGGGCCCCGTGCCGGCGACGACACGGGCGCCCGTTCCGGCGACCGGCGCCGCTCCCGCGGCAAAACCGGGCGAGACGCTGCGTGTCGTCAAGCCGAACGGCCACGGCAATCACAAATAATGTTCAACAAGGAGGCAACGATGAAACTTCTCGCTGTGCTCGCGACCGGTGTCGCGACGGCTTTGCTCTCGACGGCGGCCTGGGCCGATCCTGGCCACAGCCACGGAGCTGAGACGGCTTACGGAAAGCCGGGCGATCCCAAGAAACCGGCGCGCATCGTCCAGATCGTGATGCGCGAGTCCGACGGCAAGATGCTGTTTCAGCCCGACACGCTCACGGTGCGTCGCGGCGAGCAGGTCCGTTTTCAACTGCGCAACAACGGTGTCCTCGATCACGAGTTCGTGGTTGGCACCGTCGAAGAGAATCTCAAGCACATGAAGGAAATGGAGAAGAACCCCGACATGGAGCACGACGATCCCAACGCGAAGCGTCTGAAACCCAAGGGAACCGGCGAGATCGTCTGGCAGTTCACCAAGGCGGGCAAGTTCGACTTTTCGTGCCTGATTCCTGGCCATCGCGAGGCCGGCATGTTCGGCACCATCACTGTCCAGTAGAGGAGCGTCCAATGATCAGAATGTTCGTATCGGCCATGGTTGCCGTGTTGCTGGCTGCGGGAACGGCTCTCGCCGGGAATCCTCCGGTGAGCGGCGAGGTCGTGAAGGTCGACAAGGCGGCAGGCAAGATCACCATGAAGCACGGGCCCATCAAGAATCTCGACATGGATGCAATGACCATGGTCTTCCGCGTGTCCGATCCCGCCATGCTCGACAAGGTCAAGGCCGGCGACAAGGTCAAGTTCGAGGCCGATCGCGTGAACGGCGCCATCACCATCACCTCGATGGACAAGAACAAGTGAGCCGGTCTCTGGCAGCGGTGGCGATGGCCGCCGCTGCCTGGGCCGCGGCCGACACGGCAAGCGCGAGCGACCGCGAGCTTCGGGTGGTCCTCGACAGGCTGGGCTGCAGCCCGGCGAGGATCGTGCCGAAGGAAATGTCCGCATCGGTCACGCTCTACGAGGTGACTTGCCGCGGCTCCGGTCGCGTCGTGCAGGTCGCTTGCCTCGAACAGGAATGCTGGCCGCAGATCGCCCCACGCGACGACAGGCCGGGCGAAAAGGAAGAAGGCCAGTAACATGCGACGCGTTTGGAGAATATCGGCAGCCGCCGGCATTGCCGCGATTGCAGCGGGGACACTCTATGGCGTTCTCGGGGCGACGGACGGTCTCCGGATCGATCCGACCGACCGCCGCCAGACCGAGACGGGCCGGCGCCTCTATGCCGAAGCCTGCGCCTCCTGCCACGGCGCCAACCTGGAGGGGCAGCCCAACTGGCAGAAGCGGTTGCCCAACGGCCGGCTGCCCGCGCCACCGCACGATGCGTCGGGCCACACCTGGCATCATCCCGATATCGACCTGTTCCGCACGACCAAGCTCGGCCCGGCCGCCTATCCGCCAGGGTACGAGACCGACATGCCGGCGTTTGGGGAGCAGCTCAGCGATGCCGACATCGCAGCCATCCTCGCCTATATCAAGGGCACCTGGCCGCCAGAGATCCGCGCACGACACGACCGGCTGAACCGAGCGCGCTGAGGCACGGTCGCCAAATTCGCTTGTCGCCCTGTGGCCGTGAAGATTACCGTAACTCTGCGGTCGGTTCACGGAGATCGATGATGGCCGCGGAGGCGACGATGCGTTTGCGACTCGCCGGTATTCTTGGCCTGTTGTGCGTCATCGGCTCGGTCGCGCTCTCTTTTGCGCAATCTGAGTCGGGGGGCGGCATGTCCGGTCGGGCCGAGCCCGCACCGGTCGTCGTGGTCGACGTCAAGGGCGCGATCGGCGTCGGCACCGTCCACCTGATCGACGAGGCGTTCGCGCAGGCGCGTGCGGCCCGAGCGGGGCTGATTGTGCTGCGCCTCGATACGCCGGGTGGCCTGGTGACGGCGACGCGCGACATCATCCAGGCGATCCTTGCCTCGCCCATTCCCGTCGTCGTCTTCATTGCGCCAAGCGGCGCGCGTGCGGCAAGCGCAGGGACATACATCAGCTATGCCGCTCATCTCGCGGCCATGGCGCCGGGCACACATCTTGGCGCGGCGACGCCGGTGCAGATGGGAGCGCCGCCGATATCGCCGCAGCCGGAGAAACCCAAGGAAGGCGAAGGTGCGGCCGGCGGCGCCATGGAGCGCAAGATCACCAACGACGCGGTGGCCTATCTGCGCAGCCTCGCGCAGATGCGCGGTCGCAACGCCGATTGGGCGGAGAAAGCGGTACGCGATGCGGCGACTCTCACCGCCGAGGAGGCCGAGCGTGAAAGAGTGGTCGACCTGCTGGCCACGAGCGTCGCCGATCTGCTGGATCGCGTCGACGGCCGGCGGGTGCGCACCAGCGACGGCGAGCACGTGCTGGCGACGCGGCATGCACGGCTGGTCGTCGTCGAGCAGGGATGGAAGGCGCGGGTGCTGGCCGTTCTGACCGATCCCAACGTCGCCTTTATCCTCCTGATGATCGGCGTCTACGGCATCATCTTCGAGTTCATGAGCCCCGGACACATTGCCCCCGGTGTCGTCGGGGCGATCTGCCTGGTCGTGGGTTTGATGGCGCTGTCGGTCCTGCCGCTCAACCTCGCCGGTGTGGCGTTGCTGGTCGCCGGTCTGGCGATGATGGTGGCAGAGGTCTTCCTGGCAGGCTTCGGCGTGCTGGGTGTGGGCGGCGCCGTCGCCTTCCTGCTCGGCGGGCTGTTCCTGTTCGATCCGGCCGGCGCCGACATCGACCTCTCCGTCGCCTGGCCGGTGCTGATTGCGGCCGTAGCGACCAACGCACTGCTGTTGTTCGGGCTGGTCGGCATGATCATGCGCGTCCGCCGGCGCAAGGTGGTGACCGGCGCCGAGCAGATGATCGGTCTGGAAGGCGAAGTGCTCGACTGGCAGGCCGGCGAGCAAGGCGGTCGCGGCCGTATTCGCGTGCACGGCGAGATCTGGTCGGCGCGCGCCAGCCAGCCGCTCGGCGCCGGCACGCGCGTGCGGGTCGATCGTCGCGACGGCCTCACTCTCCACGTCGGCCGGATCGGGGAGAAAACGCAATGATCATGCAGACCATCGAAATCCTCGCTTGGCTTCTTCCGGTCGCGGTGATCGTCGCCATCGTGGCCATGTCGATCCGCGTCCTGCTCGAATACGAGCGCGGCGTGGTCTTCACGCTGGGTCGCCTGCAGGCGGTCAAGGGGCCAGGCCTGATCCTGATCATCCCGGTGGTGCAGCGCATGGTGCGGGTCGATCTGCGTACCCGTGTGCTCGACGTGCCGCCTCAGGACGTCATCTCGCGCGACAATGTCTCGGTACGCGTCAATGCAGTGGTCTATTACCGCGTGCTCGATCCCGAGAGAGCGATCATCCAGGTCGAGGCCTTTGACCAGGCGACCAGCCAGCTTGCGCAGACCACGCTGCGCTCGGTCGTGGGCCAGCACGAACTCGATCAGATGCTGGCCGAGCGAGACCGGCTGAACGCCGACGTCCAGCGCATTCTCGACGAGCAGACCGATGCCTGGGGCATCAAAGTCTCTAACGTCGAGCTGAAGCATATCGACCTCGACGAGAAGATGGTGCGCGCCATCGCCCGCCAGGCCGAAGCCGAGCGTCTGCGCCGTGCCAAGATCATAGACGCTGAAGGCGAGTTGCAGGCTGCCGAGAAGCTGGTTCAGGCCGGTGACATTATGGCCCGCAACCCGCAGTCCATGCAGCTCCGCTACCTCGGCACTTTGAGCAACATTGCGGGCGAGAAGAGCTCGACGATCGTCTTCCCGCTGCCGGTCGACATGCTGAACCTGCTGCGACCTAAGGAATGAGGCGATCGGATCGCGGGCCTCGTGGCTTGCCTACTGCGGCTCGATCCGAGCGATCTTCACATACTCGGCCCATTTGGCGCGCTCGTCGCGATCCTGTTGCGCGCACTGCTCCAGGGTGAGCGCGCGGGAATTAAGGGCGAATTCCTCGGCCAGGCGCTTGGCAATTGCGGGCGAGGTGATCGCTTCGTTGATCAGTGCGTTCAGGCGTTCCTGAACAAGTTTGGGGGTCGCCTTCGGCACCGCGATGGCCAGGAAGCCCGTGCTGGTGAAGCCGGGGAAGGTCTCCGCCAGGATCGGCAGATTGGGATAGAGCGGGCTGCGCGCCGGCAAGGTAACGGCGAGCGGCCGCGCCTTGTCGGCCACGACCTGGCCGCGACCGGCGGTGAGGTCGACGAACATGAACTGGATGTTGCCGGCATAGAGGTCGCTCCAGGCAGTGCCGATGGCCTTGTAGGCGACGCCCTGCCATTCGACTCCGGCGCGCTTGGCCAGCACTTCGGCCGGCACCTGCGAGCTTGCGTTGAAGTAGCCGAAGTTCAGTTTGCCGGGATTGGCCTTGGCATAGGCCAGCAGGTCGGCCAGCGTCTTGTAGGAGCTGTCGGCCGGCACCACGAGAAAGGCGCCGCTCGACCCGATGATGCCGACGACCTGGAAATCCTTCTCCGGGTCGTAACCGGGATTCTTGTACATGTGGATGTTCGCGGCGTTGGTCGAAGTCGTCGCCAGCATCAGGGTGTAGCCATCCGCCGGTGCCGACTTCACCGAAAGTGCACCGACGATGCCGTTGGCGCCTGGCTTGTTCTCGACCACGAAAGGCTGGCCAGTCTTGTCTTCGATGTACTTGCCGACGAGCCGCGCCGTGATGTCGCCCGATCCGCCTGGCGCAAACGGCACGATGATGCGGATCGCTTTGGCGGGGAAAGTTTCGGCCTGCGCAAGGGCGTTCGAGGTCGGCAGAGCGGCGAGAACGGGAAGGGCGAAGAAGCTGCGGCGAGACAGCGGCATGCGGAAATTACTCATGGCATTGCAGTTTAACGAAACGCTCGCACATGGACAGCGCGATGCCCGCAGTCCTACCTTGCAGCCATGGCAACATCTGGTCGTCCGCCGCTCGACGGCATTCGCATTATCGATTTCTCCCGCGTGATCGCAGGTCCCATGTGCACCCAAATGCTCTCCGACATGGGGGCAGAGGTCATCAAGATCGAAAACCCCGATGGCGGGGACGACACGCGCAAGGGCGCCGGCCCGCGGGCCGGCGGCGAGCAGGGCGAGAGCCACTTCTTCATGACCTACAACAGGGGCAAGAAGAGCGTGGCGCTCGATTTCGCCAAGCCCGAGGGCCAGGACGTCGTGCACCGGCTGCTCGCTTCGGCCGACGTGATGGTTGAGAACTTCCGGCCGGGCGTGCTGAAGAAATACGGCCTCGACTATCCGAGCCTGCACGCGAAATATCCAAAGCTGATCTATCTCTCGATCTCGGCCTACGGCCAGACCGGGCCGCTTTCGGATCGGCCAGGATACGACCCCGTCCTACAGGCCGAATCGGGCATGATGAGCGTGAACGGCGAGGCCAACGGCGAAGGGCTGCGCCACGCCATCGCCATTGTCGATACGATGACGGCGATCCACGCGACGGCCGCCGTCAACGCGGCGCTCTACGCGCGGCGCGACACCGGCAAGGGCCAGCATGTCGATCTCGCGCTCTACGACACCGCGCTCGCCAGCCTCGGCAACATGGGCTCCTACTATCTGATCGGCGGCGAGCAGCCCAGGCGCGCCGGCAACGGCCATTTCGCGTCGGCGCCCAACAGCTCGTTCGAGACCAGCAACGGCAAGATCTACATGGCCGTCGCCAACCAGAAGCTGTTCGGCGACACCTGCAAGGCGCTCGGCCATCCTGAATGGCTGACCGATCCACGCTTCAACACCGTGGCCAACCGGGTCGCCAACAAGCCCGAACTGACGCGGCTGATGGAAGAGGTGCTGAAGACCGATACCAAGGAGAACTGGGCGCACAAGCTGCGTCACCTGCCGGCCGGCCCGATCCGCACCATGAAGGAGGCGCTGGACGAGCCCGAAGTGAAGCGCCGCGGCATGCTGAAGACCTACAAGCACACACGCGTCGGCGACGTGCCGCTGATCGGCTCCAACTACCACTTCTCCGACACGCCGGTAGACGACACGCGCCCGCCGCCGGCGCTGGGCGAGCACACCGATCAGGTGCTGCGCGAGATAGCGGGCTACAGCGTCGCCGAAGTGGCGGCGTTGCGCGAGAAGAAGATCATCGGCTGAGCCAGAACTTCAGGATCTGGTTGGTCTCCTCGGGCTTCTCCATGGTGACGAGATGCCCGCACTGCTCGACGACGACGAGTGCAGCCGCCGGAATGGCCTTGGCCATCTCTTCGGAGAGGAACAGTGGCGTTGCCGCATCGTCGCGTCCGCACACCACGATCGTCGGGCATTTGATGCGCGGCAGATCGGGGCGCCGATCGACGCGGATCGCGGCCAGCTCTTCCTGGCGCTTGTAGATCTCGACGCCGATTTCGCCGCACATCGTCATCACCTCGTCGACCAGCGGCTTGTCGGGCAGGCGATAGGCCGGAATGAAGCGCGTCATCTGCATGCCGAGGACGAGCTCGAAGCGGCCTTCGTCGGCGAGCCGGATGCGGGCGCGACGCACCGCGCGCTCCGCTTCGTTCTGGCTGCGCATGCCGGTGTCGAGCAAGGCGAGCTTGGTTACGCGATCTGCGGCAAACTGCATGATCTCGACGGCCAGCATGCCGCCGAGCGACAAGCCGGCCAGCGCGAACTTCTCCGCAGGCATCTGATCGATCACCCAGCGCGCGGCTGTCTCCCAGGTGTCCCAGATCGAAAGCGGCGCCCGACGCCAGTCGGGCACGACGATCTCGGCCTCGCCCTCGAGGGCCGCGACCTGCGCGGCGAACAGGCGGGGCGAGCACAGCACGCCGGGTACGAGAAGCAGGGGGGTCTTGGTCATTCGTTCCTCCACGGCGAAGCGTAGCGCAGCCGTTTTGCCTGCGGTACCAATAGACCATGGCCGGTGCTTCCGTTCGCGACATCCGTCTCGACTTGTTCCGCGGGCTGGCGCTGTGGTTCATCTTTCTCGACCACATCCCGACCAACATCGTGAGCTGGCTGACTGTCCGCAATTACGGCTTCAGCGACGCGACCGAGATCTTCGTCTTCATCTCGGGCTACACTGCCGTGATCGCCTACAGCCGCATGATGGAGCAGGAGGGGTGGACACGCGCCGCCGCCCGCATCTACCGTCGGGTCTGGCAGCTCTATGTCGCCCACATCCTGCTGTTCGTGGCCTTCTCGGCGCAGATCGCCTGGGTCTCCATCGCGCGCGATACGCCGACGCTGATCGAGGAAATGGAACTGCTTGGCTTGGGGCAGAATCCCTATCGCGCGATTCTCGAAGCGGCGCTGCTGAAGTTCCGGCCGGTCAATCTCGACGTACTGCCGCTCTATATCGTGCTGCTGGCAGCCTTCCCGCTGGTATTGCCCCTGGTCGTGCGCTGGCCGTTCGCCGTGATCGCGGCCTCGGTCGGCCTCTATGCAGCGACGTGCCACTACAACTGGAACCTGCCCGCCTATCCGGACGAGAAGGTCTGGTACTTCAATCCCATGGCCTGGCAGGTCGTTTTCCATGTCGGGGCGGCCTGCGCGGTTCTGGGTCCCAAGCTTGCCTGGCTGGACCGTTTCAGAGGGCTACTGACCACCCTGGCCATCGCGTTCATTCTGTTCGCGGCCTTTATCTCCTTGTCCTGGCACTATAATCCGCTGGAGCGGCTGGTCCCACACTGGGTCGGGAGGCTGATCTATCCGATCGACAAGACCAACATCGACGTCCTGAGGTTCCTGCATTTCCTGGCCGTGGCCTGGCTGGTCCGGCTGGCGGTGCCGATCGATGCGCCCAGCCTCCGCTGGCCGATCTGGCAGCCACTTCGCAGATGCGGTGAGGCATCGTTACTTATATTCTGCATCGGCACTTTTCTGGCGCTGAGCGGCCAGGTGATCGTCGGCTACTATGAAGATTCGATCTTGTCGCAGATTATCGTGAGCATTGGGGGCATCGCGATTATGTGTCTGGCCGCCTATCTCGCTGCCTGGTCCAAGGGCGGGGGGCCGAGCGCGTCGGCACGCCGGCGCCCCCTCGCCGAGGCCTACAAGTGAGGCCGATCCTTCTTCTCCTTCTGTTGATGACCGCAGGTCTGGCGGTTTCGCCGGCCTTCGCGCAATCAATGAAGCTTTGCCGCGCCAAGCCCGAGTTGCTTGAGCTCGGCGCACCGCTGCCGGTGGCGCGCAAGGCCCTCGCCGAGCGCAAGCAGTTGCGCATCATTGCCCTGGGTTCGTCGTCGACGTCCGGCTATGGCGCCTCCAATCCGGCGTTCGCCTATCCCACGCAGTTGCGCATCGGCCTGGAGAAGGCCCTGCCCGGCGTCGATATCGAGGTGATCAATCGCGGCATCGGCGGGCAGGACGTCGAGGAGATGGCTGCGCGCATGCGCGCGGAGATGCAGCACAATCCGGCATCGCTGGTGATCTGGCAGACCGGCACCAATGCCGCGATCCGGCACATGCCGCTGGACAAGTTCGACAAGACGCTGCGCGGCGGCCTCGCCCTCGGCAAGTCGCTGGGCGCCGACTTCGTGCTGATGAACCTGCAGTATGTGCCGGCCGTCGTGGCGGCACCCGACAAGGAAGCCTACGAGAAGGTGATGGCCGACGCGGCCAAGGACTATGCCGCGGGTCTCTTCCGTCGCTACGACATCATGCAGTCCTGGTACGAGGACGGCATGCCCTACGCCCAGTTCGTGCAGCTCGACGGGCTGCACCTCAACGATTTCGGCCAGAAGTGCATCGGCAAGCTGCTGACCCGCTCGATCCTGAGTGCGCTCACTGGTCCCTGACGACAAGGAGACCGCCATGCCCCGCCGTTTTGTCGACCTCTCGATCTATCTCGAGAACGACGTGATCTCCGATCCCGAACCGTTCGGACCGAAGATCCAGTATCACAAGCACGAAAACACCGCGGCGCAGATCGCGGGCTTCTTTCCCGGTCTCAAGAAGGAAGACCTGCCCGACGGCCAGGGCTGGGCGGTCGAAACCGTCAACCTCTCGACGCACAACGGCACACATCTCGACGCGCCGTATCATTTCCATCCGACGATGAACAAGGGCGAGCGCGCCATCACCATCGACGAAGTGCCGCTCGAATGGTGCTTTCAACCCGGCGTGAAGCTCGACTTCCGCGACAAGCCCGATGGCCATGTCATCACGGCCAAGGAAGTCGAAGAGGAGCTGAAGCGCATCAACCACGAGCTGAAGCCGCTCGAAATCGTCGTAGTCAACACGCGCGCCGGCTCGCGCTACGGCAACAACGACTACGTGAACGCCGGCTGTGGCATGGGCTATGACGCGACGATCTATCTTCTGGAGAAGGGCGTGCGGCTCACCGGCACGGATGCCTGGAGCTGGGACGCGCCGTTCTATTTCACGGCCCAGAGATGGGCCAAGGACCACGATCCCTCGATCATCTGGGAAGGTCACAAGGCAGGGCGCGATATCGGCTATTGCCATCTCGAGAAGCTGCACAATCTCGAATCGCTGCCGGGCGACGGCTTCATCATCGCCTGCTTCCCGCACAAGATCCGCGGCGCGTCGGCGGGCTGGACCCGCGCCGTCGCGATCTTCGAGGAGTAGCGGCTCCTAAAGGGAGGCGGGCCGCCGCGCGAGAAAAAGCGCGAGGCCCAGCGACGCGATGGCGACGCCGGCACCTTGGCGCAGGCGACGCAGCAGGCCGGGGCGGGAGACGGCCGCGTCCCGCGCGCGGGCCGCGAGGAAAGTCGCCACGACATCGACGGCCGTGTTGAGCGTGACGGAGATCAGGCCCAGCACGACGAACTGCAGCCACACCGGGCCGACCGACGGATCGACGAACTGCGGCAGGAACGCCAGGAAGAAGGCCGCCGTCTTGGGGTTCAGTGCCTCGACGACGATGCCTTCGCGAAAGGCGCGCATCGCGCCGGTTGCCGTGACCCTAGTGTCGATGGCGATGCCGGACTCGCGGAAGCTCTTGTAGCCCAGCCAGACGAGATAGATCGCGCCTGCGATCTTCAGTACCGCAAAGGCTTCGGCACTCGCCAGCACCAGCGCGGAAACGCCGATGGCGCCGGCCGCGACATGGACAAGTCCGCCGAGCCCGGTGCCGAAGCTCGACGCCAAACCCTCGTTGCGGCCGCCCGCGAGCGTGCGGGCGGCGACATAGAGCAAGCCCGGCCCCGGCGATATCGCAATTGCCAGCGCCGCCGCGAAGAAGAGAGCGAAGTTCGCGAAATCCATGCGGCCTTACGCCAGCGGATCGGGCTCGCCCGGCGGCAGCGGCACCTCGAAGACGTTGAGCGTCATGGAGACCAGCATGTAGTAGCCGCAGACGCCGACCAGATCGACGACGCCCTGTTCGCCGAAGGCGTCGATGGCGCGCTTGTAGTTGGCGGCAGCGACCCGGTTGGTCTCGAGGTACTCGGTGACGAAGTCGTAGATCACTTTCTCGACATCGCGCTTGAAGGGCGGCGTGGCGCGCACGCGGATCGCCTCGACGATATCGGCAGAGAGGCCTGCCTCCTTGGCGAGCCGCGCATGGGCGTAGAACTCGAACTGCGCCTTGAAGTGGCGGCCGACCAGGCAGATCGCCAGCTCCGAGAGATCCTTGGGCAGCGAATTGTTGAAGCGGCAGTACTCGCCGAGCTTCTGCGCCCGGTCCGCCAGCACCGGGCTGCGCAGCCAGGGCTCGAACGGTCCGCGCAAACCGCCGCGCGGTCCGCCCAAGATGGCATCGGCCACCTGCTTTTGATCGGGCGTGAGTTTGTTCAGGTCAAGCGGAGCCAGACGCGGCATGACGTTTCCTTTGCAATGTCTTGTGTCGTGGTTAGAGCGGGCAGCCGGCGTCGCCGACGCGGTTGTTGTCGGCGTTGTCGAACATGTTGTTGATCATCGCCTCGCCGGCGCGCTGGGCATTGCTGGACTGCGTGACGCAGGAGCCGGTGGCCAGCCACAGCACCTTGCCCGTGTTCGCTTCGTAGAGCGTCAGCGAAATGCGCAGGGTCGGGCCGGAGGTCGAGGGCGTCTTGCCGTCGTAACGGCCGATCGGATTGGCCGGCAGGGTCTGGCGCGGATTGGCGCCCGGCTCGGCGTAATAGGGCTGTCCGCCGATCGTGCCTTCCGTGCGCTGGTCGCTGCCGCCCATCAGGTCGAAGTAGCTCACATCCATGCGCATGATGTTGCCGCCGGAGAAGCCGACTTCGTTGCCGCGGTTCTGCAGGCGGATCATCACCTGCCGGCGCAGCTCGCGGGAGAGGTGGGTATCCGAGGTGAGCTGCACCGCCACCTTGGCTTTGGGGATCTTCTGGTAGACCCTGACTTCGAGTTCGCCGAGCTTCGGCCCCGCACCGACGGCGCCGTAGCCCTGTGCCATTACCGGATCGACGAGCCCCAGCGTCGAGAGTGCAACGAGAGTGGCGGCAATACGCATCCTGTCCCCCAAATACCCTAGGCCGCCGCGAGCCTGCTCCACCCGGGTTCGTCCCGATCGAGCATGCGCTTCAGCGACTCGAAGTGCAGGAAGGCCTGCTGGGCCTCGCCTGCGATCTGCCGGGCTGTATGCTCGGCCATCGCGTCGTCGATATTGTGCAGCGGCCGGCCGGTCTGCATGGCCAGCACCTGCACCATCGCGGCGCGCTCGAGGTAATAAAGGTCGTCGTAGGTCTGGGCAACGGTCGGCCCCGAAACGATGACGCCATGGTTGCGCAGGAAGAGGATGTCCTTGTCGCCCATGGCGCGGCACATCCGTTCTCCCTCGTCGTTCGACAGGGCGACGCCGCCGTACTTTTCGTCGTAGGCGATACGATCCCAGTAGCGAAAGGCGTTCTGGGTGCACATCTCGATGCGTCCGTCCTGGATCGAGGTCAGGGCCGTCGCGTAGGGCATGTGGGTGTGCAGCACGACCTTGGCGCGCGGGTTGCCGGCATGGATGCGGGCGTGAATGTAGAAGGCGGTCGGTTCGACGTCGTATTTGCCTTCGATGACATTGCCCTCACCGTCGGCCATGACGATGTCGGATGGCGTGATTTCGGACCAGTGCAGCCCCTGCGGATTGACGAGGAAGAGATCCTCGCGGCCGGGCACGGTCATGCTGAAATGGTTGCAGACGCCCTCGTTCAAGCCGTGGCGCGCTGCCGCGCGCAGGGCGGTAGTGAGGTCGATCCGCGCCTGGGTGACCGGGTCGTTGGCCAGCATCGAAAGGGCTCCGTTCGTAGAATCCGTCGCGGCGCGGATGATGCGGCTTCAACCCTCTCCGGCCAAGTAAAATTGGCAAGATTCGTGCGGAAAGCCCGTCAGGCGGGCGAGGAGTGGCGCGGCCCGCCGGCGTCGGAAATCTCGCGCACCAGCTTGGTTCGCACCGCTCGGCCGAAATGATCGAAATTGTCGGCCACGATCATGAACGAGCCCGGACCGCCGATGACGCTCTCCTCGTAGTACTTGTCGAGGGTGAGGTCGGGTGGCCGGCCGAAGTTGGTGCGGTTCATCATGACCGGCAGGCCGTTCACCACGATGCCCTGCGATACCAGCCTGTCGCGAATGATCTCGGCCGCCGGGCCGTCGTTGGTACGGCCGTCGCCCGAGATGTCGATGACGCGGCGCTTTGGGAGTAATCCCGAGTTCTCGAAGCGCTGACCGGCATGCGCAAGCGCGGCGCCCACCGCGGTCCAGCTTTGCGAGATGCGTGGCGCTTCGGAAAGCTTCTCGGCGAAGCGTCGGGCCGCGCCGGCGCTGTCAATCACGGTCCAGTCGAGCACGACGACCTGATAGTGCGTGCCCGCCCATTCGGTGTAGCAGACGGCAATGCGCTTATGCTCGCCGGAGAGGATGGCGTCGATCACGCGGTCGTTGGTCAGGGCTTCGACATAGCCCCGCCGCTGCAGTTCCGCTTCGACCTCGTCGATGGAGCGCGAGACGTCGACGGCCAGGACAAGCTGAAGATCGACCGGCGTCTCCGCTCTCGCGGATGTCGCCGTGGCTATGGCTGCCAAAGAGCCTATGAGCGCCGACCGTCGCTTCATGCCCGCCTCTCCGCCGAAGGCGCGAAGCATAGCACTGCCGCGGCGGGCGCAAACAAAAACGCCGGAGGCAGAACCTCCGGCGTTTCCGTTGATCGATCGGTCCGGCAGGGCCGGATTTGAATTCTACTGATCGTCGTCGAAGCCGCGCTTGCGCGGCTCGTAGTCCCGCTCGCGGCGCGGGCGATCCGGAGCACCGCCTTCGCGGCGACGCGGACGGCCGAAGTCGCCTTCGGGAGCCGCCGCCGCAGGCGGCGGACCGGAGAAGTCGGCGCGACGGTCGCGCATCGGACCACCGGCATCGCGGGCTCCATAGCCGCCGCCACCGCCGCCGCCATAGCCACCACCGCCGCCGCCGCCGCTATCGCGGCCACCACCGCCGTAGCCGCCACCACCGCCGCCGCGATAGCCACCGCCACCACCGCCGCCACCGTAGCCACCGCCACCACCGCCGCCGTAAGGCGGACGCGGGCCGCGCGGACGGAAGCCGCCGCCGTCGCGACCGCCACCACCGCCGCCACCAAATCCACCACCGCCACCGCCGGGTTGACGCTCGACAGCTTCACGCACGGCGATTGAACGGCCATCCAACAACGCGCCGTTCATGGCCTGCATGGCAGCGGCGCCCTGGTCATCGGTTTCCATCTCGAGGAAGGCAAAGCCGCGGCTGCGGCCGGTCTCGCGATCCACGATCACTTTCGAAGATGTAACGGTGCCGAACTGAGAGAAGGCTTCAGACAGACGCTCAGACGTGACCGAATAGGGCAGGTTGCCCACAAACAATTTGCGACTCATTCAAGGCTCTGGGCTAGAGGAAGGATCGAGCGGAGTCCGGCGCGCGCTTGCTGGACTGATGTGTCCAAGCGTTTCGTTGACCTTTGACAGATGACCAAGAATCTCACGGAAGACGTTGACCGGTATCGCGCTCCGCGACTGTACCGAGACTCATGATGATGCTCGTCGGCTAGTGTCGCAATGCAGCACTTATGCGCTGATTCCCGCCGTGAGTCTACCCGCCGCAGCGGGCTTGAGACGGTCGCGACCACATCACACAATCGCTATCGAGAATGGGAGGTACCCCGAATGATCGTCGACCATCGTACGTATGAACTGCAACCAGGTCGGTTGCGCGAATTTTTGGCACTCTATGAAAAGGAAGGTTTGCCAGTTCAGATGAAGCATCTCGGCAATCTTGTCGGATATTTCACAACCGAGGTCGGTAATGTGAATGAGATCGTTCACATCTGGGCCTATGAAGACCTCGCTGATCGCACCAAACGTCGCGCGGCGATGGCGGCAGATCCCGCCTGGCAGTCTTATTTGCAGAAAAGCCGAGAATTCATGAAGCACATGAACAACAAGATATTGGTGCCAACCTCGTTCTCACCCACGAAGTAAGGGAAAGATTGAAGATTATGGCTACCGCACACCCGCGCCGCAGCGGCGCGCAGGTTCTCATCGACCAGCTCCGCATTCACGGCACCGACACGATCTTCGGCGTCCCCGGCGAGAGCTACCTCGCGGCGCTGGACGCGCTCTACGCCCAGCGCAATTCCATCCGCTACGTGATTTGTCGCCAGGAAGGCGGCGCCTCCTACATGGCCGAAGCTTACGGAAAGCTTACGGGCAAACCGGGCGTCTGTTTCGTCACGCGCGGTCCCGGCGCCACCAATGCCAGCGTCGGCGTGCATACCGGCTTCCAGGATTCGACGCCCATGATTCTGCTGGTCGGTCAGGTGGCGCGCGAGCAGAGCGAGCGCGAGGCGTTCCAGGAGATCGACTATCGGCGCATGTACGGCCAGATGGCCAAATGGGTCACCCAGATCGAGGATGCCCGCCGCATTCCCGAGATCGTGAGCCAGGCCTTTCACCGCGCCGTCAACGGCCGGCCGGGGCCCGTCGTGATCGCGTTGCCGGAAGACATGCTGACCGACGAGGTCGAAGTCGCCGACGCCGGGCCGTTCAAGGTTTCGCGCGGCGCGCCGGCGCCGGAGGACATGGCAGCGTTTCGCGAGCTGCTTGCCGCGGCGAAGCAGCCGCTGGTGATCCTGGGCGGCGGCGGCTGGGACGCGAAGGCGTGCGCCGACATCAAGGCCTTCGTCGAAGCCAATCACCTTCCCGTGACGACGGCGTTCCGCAATCAGGACCTGATCGACAATCGCCACGCCAACTTCGTGGGCGATCTCGGCCTCGGCGTGAATCCGCCCCTCGGCAAGCGCATTAAGGAGAGCGATCTCATCATCGCCATCGGTCCGCGCCTCGGCGAGGCGACGACCGGCGGCTACGCCATGTTCGATCTGCCGGTGCCGGCGCAGAAGATGGTGCATGTCCATGCCGGCGCCGAGGAACTCGGCCGCGTCTATCAGGCGACCTTGCCGATCAACAGCGGCATGGCGCAGTTCGCCGCCGCCGCGAAAGCGATGAAGCCGGTCGACGCTTCGGCGTGGAAGGCGGGCGTCGCCACGGCACGCGCCGACTACCTGAAGAATATCGAGCCCTCGCCGCAGCCCGGCTCGGCCAATCTGGCGGAGATCGTGGCGTGGCTGAACAAGCGCCTGCCGGACGACGTGATCGTCACCAACGGCGCAGGCAACTATGCGGGCTACGTCCACCGCTTCTTCCAGTATCGCGGCTTCCGGACCCAGCTTGCGCCGACCAACGGCTCGATGGGCTATGGCGTGCCGTCGGCGGTGGCCGCCAAGATCGCCGCCCCGGGGCGCACGGTGGTGTCGTTCAGCGGCGATGGCTGCTTCCTGATGAACGGTCAGGAATTCGCGACCGCCGTCCAGCATGGCGCCAACATCGTGTTCATCGTGATCGACAACGGCATGTACGGCACGATCCGCATGCATCAGGAGCGTGAGTATCCGACCCGCGTGCATGGCACTGAGCTCAAGAACCCCGACTTCGCGGCCTATGCCCGCGCCTTCGGTGGCCACGGCGAGACGGTCGAGAGGACGGCGGACTTCGAGCAGGCGTTCGAACGTGCGCTCGCGGCCGACCGGCCTTCCATCATCCACGTGAAGACCGATGCCGAGGCGATCACCTCGCGCATCACGTTGACCAAGCTGCGCGAGCAGGCCTTGGCGAAGCAGAAGCACTGAAACACCCTCGCGCTTCGGCCCTGTGCGACGTCGGCGCAGGGCCGGGCAGGGGACTTGCGCCGACCTGCAGCGGCCTCTATAGAGACGCCCGTGGTGATTTGAGCCGACCGGCTTGCGACCACGTTAAACATCGCTAAAAGGTCGGAGTGCTCGCAAAGCCCCCGTCCTTCCAGGTCGGGGGTTTTTCGTTTGCGATCCTGTGCGCAGGCAGCGGACGAGAGGAGAGAGCATGATGGACGGAGCAGTTCCCAGGAAGAAGACCGAGGCAGATACCAGCAAGTGGCGGCCGCAGACCCGCGCCGTGCGCGGCGGGCAGATCCGCAGCAACTTCGACGAGACGTCGGAGGCCCTGTTCCTGACGTCGGGTTATGCCTACTCCAGTGCCGAGGAAGCCGAGGCGACCTTCAAGGGCGAGAGCAACCACTACCAGTATTCGCGCTTCGGCAATCCGACCGTCAGCATGTTCGAGAACCGGCTGGCCGCTCTCGAAGGCGCCGAGGCCTGTCGTTCGACCTCGACCGGCATGTCGGCGGTGTTCTTCGCGTTGCTGGCGCTGCTCAAGAGCGGCGACCGGATCGTGGCGGCGCGGCAGCTCTTCGGGTCCTGTCACTACATCGTGTCCGACCTTCTGCCGAAGTACGGTATCCAAAGCGAGCTGGTCGACGGCGGCGATCTCGCGCAATGGGAGAAGGCGCTCAGCAAGCCCACCCAGGCCGTGCTCTTCGAGTCGCCCTCGAACCCGATGCTCGACATCGTCGACGTCAAGGCGGTGTGCGATCTCGCCCACAAGGCCGGCGCCAAGGTCGTGCTCGACAACGCTTTCGCAACGCCGATCCTGCAACGGCCGCTCGAGTTCGGCGCCGATGTCGTCGTGCATTCCGCCACCAAGTACATCGACGGTCAGGGCCGCACGCTCGGCGGCGCGGTGCTGGGCAGCAAGGAGTTCATCCTCGACAAGCTGCAGCCGATCATCCGCAATTGCGGTCCGTCGCTCAGCCCGTTCAATGCCTGGGTGCTGGTGAAGGGCCTGGAAACGCTCGGCCTGCGGATCGAGCGCCACTGCGCCAACGCCCGGCGGGTCGCCGACACGCTGGCGGCCCATCCGGCGATCGGTCGCGTGCTCTATCCCGGCCGTCCCGACCATCCGCAACACAAGCTCGCGGCCAAGCAGATGTCGGATTTCGGCGGCGTGGTGACGTTCGATCTCAAGGCCGGCAAGTGGGCCGCGTTCGAAATGCTGAACCGCCTGCAGATCGTCGATATTTCCAACAATCTCGGCGATGCCAAGAGCCTGGCCACGCATCCGGCGACGACGACGCATATGCGCATCGGCGCGGAGGAGCGCACCAAGCTCGGCATCACCGACGGCACCATCCGGCTTTCGGTTGGCCTCGAAGATGCCGAGGATGTAGTTGCCGATCTGGTTCAGGCGCTCGGAGCGTGAGGCGGAGGAAGTGAGATGACTGCGGTCGAAGTGACAATGGCCGAGGCGTCGGCTCAAGCGTCCGGCGCCACGCCGCTGTCGGCGACCCTGTGGGCGGAGAATGCCGATCTGGCCGAGCGCATTCTGGCACACGGCTTCGTGCGCGGGCTGGCCGACGGCAGCCTGCAGATCCAGCGCTTCAAGGGCTATGTCGCGCAGGATGCCTACTTCCTCGAGGCCTTCGCGCGCGCCTACGCCTTCTGCCTCGCCAATTCGACGTCGCGCGAAGACCTCTACGGCTTCGCCGACCTGATTGCCGGTGTCCTGGAGGAGCTCAAGCTCCACAGGCGCTATGCCGAGCGCTGGCAGGTCGATCTGTCCTGTGTGACCCCGGTCGAGGCGACCAAGGCCTATGTCGACTTCCTGCTGGAGACGGCGCGGCGCGGCGACCTCGGCGAGACGATCGCGGCGATGACGCCGTGCATGCGTCTCTACGCCTTTCTCGGCCGTTCGCTGGCTGCCAGGACGGTGGAGCCGCTCTATGCGGAATGGGTGAAGACCTATGCCGATCCCGGCTTCGAGGCGCTGGCGGCCCGGGTAGAAGCGCTGCTCGATCTGCACGCCAAGGATTGCGACAGCGTCCGGGCCGCCTATCGCCGCGCCATGGAACTCGAATACGGCTTCTTCGACGCCAACGTCTGACGGCGTCAGAGCGCCGCCAGCCTCTCCATCGAGCGCTCCAGCGCGCCGTGCAGATCGGCCGTAAGCTTGGTGCCCATTGCCAGACGCACTTCCTGCTCTGCTGCGGCCCAGAGCGGCAGGGCGCGCTTGAAGAGCGCGCGGCCGGCCGGCGTGGCGACCAGCTCGTGGCGGCGCTTGTCGGCAGCGGTGGCGCGTTCGACCACCCCCGAGCTCAACAGCGGCCGCAGGTTGCGCGTCAGGGTCGTGCGATCGGTCGCCAACAGGTCGGCCAGCTCGGTGATGGTGACCGGGCCCTGGGCGGTCACGAAACCCAGCAACGAGAATTGCGAAATTCTGAGGCCCGTCGGCGCGAGATGCTTGCTGTAGATCTGCGTCACGCGCCGCGCGGCGCTGCGGACCCTAAAGCAGGTGCAGTCGGCAGGCGAAGGCCTGACGGGGAGCAGAGTATTCATCGCCGGCAGATTAGCGCCGGTGGGTTGCGCCGGCAAAGCATTACTGTGTATATGCACGCAAAAGCGGGATGGAGACGAGCATGGCCGCGACGGCGGAATATGGCGTGGTGCCGATCGAGCAGGTGCGGCCGATGGACGGGCTGGCGCTCTTCCAGGCCATCAGGGAAGGTCGTCTTCCGGCGCCCCCGATTTGCAAGGCTCTGGGCATGACCCTCGACGAGGTCGAACTGGGCCGCGTCGTCTTCGGTTACCGTCCGGTGTTCGACCACTACAATCCGTTGGGCACGGTCCATGGCGGCATCGCGGCAACCCTGCTCGATTCGGTGATGGGCTGCTGCATTCACACAACCCTGAAGGCGGGGACCGGCTACACGACCGTCGAGATCAAGATCAACTATGTACGCGCCATGTCCGACAAGACCGGCCCGGTGCGCGCCGAAGGCAAGATCATCAATGTCGGTTCGCGCATCGCCACGTCGGAAGGCCGGCTCACCGACGCATCCGGCAAGCTCCTGGCGCACGGCACAACAACCTGCCTGATCTTTCCGATCTAGACCGACGACAGGTTGCCGATTTGTGAGGGGATGTAGACGCATCGATAAGAATGCGCATGCATCTAGTATCAAGCAGGCCGGTCTGAGGCGACCGCCCTTCGGCGCTGCAGGGAGTTGCGATAGTCTGGCGGGTGCATGCAGCCCTCCGCCGAACAGCGACTGCTGAAGCTCTCCATCGCGGTGACGATCGCCGTTGCGGCCGCCGGCGTTCTGTTCGGCCTGCTGTCGGGGTCGATGTCGATCGTCTTCGATGGCGTCTTTGCGGCGATCGACGCGGCGATGTCAGGCTTGGCGCTGTTCGTGTCGCGGCTGGTCAATCGGGTGGCCGAGAACCGGCGGTTCCAGTTCGGCTACTGGCACATCGAGCCGATGGTGCTGGCCTTCAATGGCGGCACGCTGATGCTGCTCTGCTTCTATGCCTTCCTGAACGCGGTCGACAGTTTCCTGGCCGGCGGCCGTCAGCTCGATTTCGATTGGGCAATGGCCTACGCCGTCGTCGTCTGCGCCGTCTGCTTCGCCATGTTCTTCTACGAACGACATGCCAACAGGCACATCGGCTCGGATTTCATACGGCTGGATGCGCAAAGCTGGCTGATGTCGGCCTGCATCACCCTGGCGCTGCTGGTGGCCTTCGCCATCGCCTGGGTTCTCACCGACACGCCGTATGCGCGTTTCACGCCCTACGCCGATCCCGTCGTGCTGGCGTTGCTGACCCTGGTGCTGGTCTTCGTGCCGATCCACACCGTGCGCAAGGCTCTGACCGAAATCCTGCTGATCACGCCACGGGAACTCGACGATCATGTGCGGCAGGTGATGGACGATATCGTGGCCCGCTACGGCTTTCGCACCTACACGAGTTACGTCGCCAAGGTCGGGCGCGCGCAATTCATCGAGATCCATGTTGCCGTGCCGGCCGATACGCCGATAGACAGTGTTGCCAAGGCCGATGCCATCCGTCGCGAGATTGCGGCGGCCATTGGCGAGGAAGGGCCGCATCGCTGGCTCACGATCGATTTCACCGCCGATCCGCAGTGGCTCTAGCCTGTTTGACCTTTTGGCGGGAAACTCCCATCTCACTGTCGCAAGGAAATCATTGAGCGATGTATTCCGCCACAACCCGTGCCATTGTCGTCACGGTCACACCGCAATATCTGCCTGACCAGTCCGATCCTGCGAAATCGCAGTTTGTCTGGGCCTATCAAGTCCGTATTGAAAATAAGGGCGATATCGCAGTGCAGTTGCGCAGCCGGCATTGGAAGATCACCGACGGGCTGGGCCGCCAGCAGGAAGTGAAGGGGCCCGGCGTGATCGGCAAGACACCTTTGCTGCGTCCAGGCGAAATGTTCGAGTACACTTCCGGCACACCGCTCTCCACGCCATCCGGCTTCATGGGCGGCACGTATCAAATGGTGAGCGAGGCGGGCGAGGCCTTCGATATCGAAATCCCCACTTTCTCGCTGGACACGCCAGGCTCGCAGCGACGGCTCAACTGAGCAGCGGCACCGAGGGCATGGGATAGAGGAGAGCGACGATGAACAAGGTCCTGAAGAAGAGCGAGGTGGTTTCGCTCGCCACCGGGCTGAAGCGGCCCTCGCGGGAAGAAGCCGAAGCGGCCGTGCGCACGCTGATTCGCTGGGCCGGCGACGATCCCGCCCGCGAAGGCCTGGTCGGCACGCCGGACCGCGTCGTGCGCTCCTACGAGGAATTCTTTTCGGGCTACGACGAAGATCCGGCGGAAATGCTGCAGCGGACTTTCGAGGAGGTCGAGGGTTACGACGAGGTCGTGGCGCTGCGCGATATCCGCCTCGAATCCCATTGCGAACATCACATGGTGCCGATCATCGGCCGGGTCCATGTCGGCTACCTGCCGGACAAGCGCGTGGTCGGGATCAGCAAGCTCGCCCGCGTGGTCGACGCCTATGCCCATCGCCTGCAGATCCAGGAGAAGCTGACGGCGCAGATCGCCAACACTCTGCAAGAAGTGCTGCAGCCGCGCGGCGTCGCCGTGGTGATCGAGGCGGCGCATCAGTGCATGACCACCCGCGGCGTGCACAAGTCGGATGTCACGATGGTGACAAGCCGGATGCTGGGCGCTTTCCGCGATAATGGCGAGACACGGCGCGAATTTCTGACCATGATCGGTCGCAACACGATTTGATCGCGACAAGGACATCATGGCCGGAGAGATCGTCAGTTCCGTCGAAATGCTGCGCAGGCTCGTGGCGTTCGACACCACCTCGCGCAATTCCAACCTCGCCCTGATCGACTATGTCAGGGACTACCTCGCCGGGCATGGCGTCGAGAGCAAGCTGGTGCCGAACGAGGATGGCTCCAAGGCCAACCTCTTCGCCACCGTCGGCCCCAATGTGGAGGGCGGCGTCGTCCTGTCCGGCCATACCGACGTGGTGCCGGTCGACGGCCAGCCCTGGACGACCGATCCGTGGACGCTGACCCTGAAGGACGGCAAGTACTACGGCCGCGGCACCTGCGACATGAAGGCGTTCTACGCCATCGCGCTCGCCATGCTGCCGGAGTTCAAGAAGGCTCCCCTCAAGAAGCCGATCCACTTCGCGCTGTCCTACGACGAGGAGATCGGCTGTTTCGGTGCCCACTCGCTGGCC
Organism: Reyranella massiliensis 521; assembly: GCF_000312425.1. Taxonomy (GTDB): domain Bacteria; phylum Pseudomonadota; class Alphaproteobacteria; order Reyranellales; family Reyranellaceae; genus Reyranella; species Reyranella massiliensis. The sequence continues at coordinate 5,630,448 of NZ_HE997181.1, forward strand.
GCGCGCATGGCGAGCGAAGTGCCGAAGCCGAAGGTGATCATCATCGGCGAGCCGACGATGATGACGGTGGTCCACGCCCACAAGGGCAGCCAGACTTACGTCACCAAGTTCACGGGCTTCGAGGCGCACTCCTCGATGACCCATCTCGGCGTCAGCGCCATCCACTTTGCCGGCGAGTTCATCCACTACCTCAACCAGGTGCAGGAGGAGCTCGAGGCCAAGGCGTCGAAGGACAGCGAGTTCACACCGGCGGCGGCGACCTTCAACGTCGGCACGATCGTCGGCGGCACGGCCGGCAACATCCTGGCGCGCGAGTGCGAGGTGCTGTGGGGCTATCGCGAACTGCCGACGCGGCCGATCGAGGAGCTGGGCGAGCGCGCCAAGAAATGGCTCGCCGAGGAGCTGCTGCCCAGGATGAAGGCCAAGCATCCGGCCGCCGCCATCGAGACCGAGCTGCGTTCCTCGACCCCGGCCTTCTCGCCCGAGGGCAACGACGACGCCAAGACACTCGCCGGAAGCTGGTCCGGCTCCAACACGGTCGGCAGCGTAGTCTACGCCACGGAGGCCGGCATCTTCCGCAAGACTCTCGGCGTGCCCACGGTGGTCTGCGGTCCGGGCGACATCGCCCAGGCGCACCAGCCCAACGAGTTCATCCTCGTGCCCCAGATCGGCGCCTGCGAGGAATTCATGAAGCGCATGCTGGAGTGGGCCTGCCGGGACTGAGCCCGTCCCGAGAGATGGCGACTACGCCGCGGAGGCGTAGATCCGGTCGAGATCGCGGTCGTCGTAGGAATATTCGGTCGAGCAGAACTCGCATTTCACGGCGACCCGTCCGGTCTTGTCGCGCAGGTCGTCGAGTTCCTCGCGCTTAATCGACCGCAGCACGCGATCGATGCGTTCGCGACTGCAACGGCATCGTGCGGCGAAGGCGCGGGGCTCGAACTGGCGCGGCTTCTCCTGGTGGAACAGGCGGTAGAGCAGCTTCGCGCCAGGCAGCGCCGGATCGAGCATCTCGGCCTCGGTCGCCGAGGCCATGAGGATCACGGCCCGTCGCCAGTCGTCCTCGCGCTGCTCCTGGTCGACGTCGATGCGTCCAGCGTCGAGTTCCGGCATCTGCTGGACCATCAACGCCGCGGCATGCCAGCGATGGCCGCCCTCGCTCGCCTCGCGGCGTGCGGAAATCTTGATGCCGGTCGGAAGCTGCTCGGACTGGCGGAAATAGGTATGGGCGCAGTCGGCCAAGGTCGCACCTTCGAGCGGCACCACGCCCTGGTAGCGCTCGGTATGCTGGCCCTGGTCGACGGTGAAGGCGAGCCGGCCCTGGCCGAACAGTTTCGGCACATAGCCTTCGGGCGCGTCCTCGTTGCCGCTGCCCAGCGCCACAGCGAGCTTCCAGGAATCGAACTGGGCATAGCCGCGCAGCGCGCCGTCGGTCGTGAGGTCGGTGACCAGCAGGCGGATCGGTCCGTCGCCCGAGATCTGAAGAGTGAAGATGCCGTCGTACTTCAGCGACGTCGCCAGGGTGGCGCAGAGCACCATCGCCTCGGCCAACGGCCGCGCCACGGCCAGGGGATAGCCGTGGCGTTCGATGATCTCGTCGAGAACATGGCTCAACCGCACCAGCCGGCCGCGCACTCCTAAAGCATCGAGCTGAAAGGGGAGGACGCGATCCCAGTCGGTGGAGGGAGCGCCGTCGGAAGGGGAGCCTTCCGACGTCGTGCTCATGAAAGGCACCAGGCGAGGATGCTCTTCTGCGCGTGCAGGCGGTTCTCCGCCTCGTCGAACACCACGGACTGCGGCCCGTCGATCACCTCGGCGGTGACCTCCTCGCCGCGATGCGCCGGCAGGCAGTGCATGAAGATCGCATCCTTCTTGGCCTGCTTCATCAGGTGCTTGTCGACCTGATAAGCGCGCAGGAGATTGTGTCGTCGCGCAGCGCTCGGGCTGTGCGGATCCTCGTCGCCCATCGAGACCCAGGTGTCGGTGACGACGCAGTCGGCGTCCTTCACCATCGCCTCGGGATCGTGGCCGATCGAGATGCGGCCCTTCGATTTCTCCGCCCACTGGACGACGTCCTGCGGTGGCTTCAGTTCGGTGGGGCAGGCGATGCGCAGCTCGAAGTCGAACTGCACGGCGGCGTGGATCCAGCTCGTCGCCATGTTGTTGCCGTCGCCCGACCAGGCGATCGACTTGCCCTGGATCGACCCGCGATGCTCCTCGTAGGTCATGACATCGGCCATGAGCTGGCAGGGATGCGTCTTGTCGGTGAGCCCGTTGATCACCGGCACGGTCGCGTACTTCGCCATTTCGAGGAGTTTCTCCTCGACGGTGGTGCGCATCATGATGATGTCGACGTAGCGGCTCAGCACGCGCGCGGTATCGGCGATGGTCTCGCCGCGGCCGAGCTGCGTGTCGCCGCGACCGAGCATGATCGTCTCGCCGCCGAGTTCGCGCATGCCGACCTCGAACGACACGCGGGTGCGTGTCGACGGCTTCTCGAAGATCATGGCGAGGGTCTTGCCGGCGAGCGGCTTGTCGTGCCCGCCGTTGGACCTGGCCTTCTTCATCGCCTTGCCCTGATCGAGGATCTGGCGAAGCGTCTTGGGATCGACCTGATCGAGGTCGAGGAAGTGTCTTGGCGCGGCCATGGTGCCTACTCGGCAGCCTTGGACGACTCGAACGAGACCGCGGCCTTCTCGAGGATGGCGATGCCTTCGTCGAGGGCTGCCTTGTCGGCGATCAGCGCCGGGAAGATGCGGATCACGTTCTCGCCCGCCGGCGGCACCAGCAGGCCCAGCGACTGCAGGCGGTCGACCATCTCGCCGGCCGGCACCACGCAGCGCAGGCCCTGCAGGAAGCCCGTGCCGCGCTGTTCGGCAAACACCTTCGGATGCTTGGCAACCAGCTTCTCGAGCTCGGCCTTGAGGTACTTGCCGCGTTCGTGCACGCCCTCGATGAAGCCGGGCTTCAGCAGCTCGTCGAGCACCGCGTTGGCCACGCCCGTGGCGAGCGGATTGCCGCCATAGGTCGAGCCGTGCGTGCCCGGCACCATGCCGACAGCCGCCTTCTCGGTCGCCATGAAGGCGCCGATCGGGAAACCGCCGCCCATGCCCTTGGCGATCGCCATGACATCGGGCGCGACACCCGACCATTCGTAGGCGAACAGCTTGCCTGTCCGGCCGAAACCCGTGTGGATCTCGTCGTAGAACAGCAGCAGGCCGAACTCGTCGCAGATCGCGCGCAGCGCCTTCAGGAACTCCGGCGTCGTCTCGCGGATACCGCCTTCGCCCTGGATCGGCTCGACCAGGATGCCGGCGGTCTCGTCGTCGATCATGTCGCGCACGACATTGGCGTTGTTCAGGGGCGCATGGCGATAGCCGGGTGCCGGCGGGCCGAAGCCTTCGAGGTACTTCTCGTTGCCGGTCGCGGCGAGCGCATTGAGCAGGCGGCCATGGAACGCCGCCTGGAAGCAGATGATCTTGTACCGCTTCGGGTGGCCGTTCATGTACTGATACTTGCGTATCAGCTTGATGCCGCCTTCGATCGCCTCGGCGCCGGAATTGCAGAAGAACATCGTGTCGGCGAAGGTGAGGTCGGCCAGCCGCTTGGCCAGCTTCTCGCCGTTGCCGATCCGGAACAGGTTGGAGGTGTGCCAGAGCTTCGAGCCCTGCTCGGTCAGAGCCTTGACCAGGGCGGGGTGGCAGTGGCCCAGCGCATTCACGGCGATGCCGGAGGTAAAGTCGACATAACGTCGGCCGTCCGTCGCGTAGAGATAGTTGCCCTCTCCGCGTTCGAACACGACGTCCTTGCGACCGTACGTCGGCATCACAGCCGTAATCACAACCAGTCCTCCATCAAAAGTAAAAAGCCTCGCTAGAGCCGGCGATTCCGGGATGGAAACTCCGGGTTTTGGCGAGGATCGGGCACTATCTTATCCGGGTTGGGGTGTGTCAACTTGAGCACTCCCGGCGGGAATCGATGCGAAGGGCCTGCCTTGAAGGGGGGGTAGCCCCTCTGCTAGGAGACCCGCCTTCCGATGAAATCGCTGCCCACCCGTAATTCCAAGCTCGCCTTGCACCGCGCCGGTTTCGCCTCGGTGCCGGCGATGCTCGACTATGCGGCCGAGGGCGAGACGGGCGTGACCTTTTATAATGCCAAGGGCGAGCAGCTCTCGGCCTTGCCGTGGAGCGACGTACGCCAGCGCGCCCATGTCGTGGCGCGCAAGCTGATCGGTGCGGGATTTGCGCGCGGCGAGCGAATTCTGATCACGGCCGATACCTGGCCGGGCTTTTTCGATTCCTTCTTTGGCGCGCAGTATGCCGGCCTCCTTCCCGTGCCGGTGTCCATCCCGGTCGGCATCGGCGGCAAAGAGGCCTATCTCGACCAGCTCCGCCGTCAGCTCGACGCTTCCGGCGCGGTGGCGGCCTTCGGTCTCGACGATCTTGCCGGCTATCTCGGCGAAGCGGCCAGGGATTTCCCCGCGGTCCGCCTCCATGGCGGCATGGACGTGCTGCAGGCGCTGCCCGAGAAGCCGGTCGATCTTCGTCCGCTCGGTGCGGACGATCATTGTTACATCCAGTTTTCGTCCGGCAGCACGCGCCATCCGCACGGTGTGCAGATCACCCAGCGCGCGCTGATGGCCAACCTCGCGGGCATGACGGGCCCGGCCGGCCTCGATGTCGTCGTGGGCGATCGTGCCGTGAGCTGGCTGCCGCTCTATCACGACATGGGCCTGATCGGCTTCCTGATGGCGCCGCTTAGCGCCCAGTTGTCGATCGACTACATGACGCCGCGTGACTTCGCCCGCCGGCCGATGCAGTGGCTCAACCTGATGTCGCGCAATCGCGGCACGATCTCCTACAGCCCGAGCTTCGGCTACGACCTCGCGGTTCGTCGCGGCGCTGCCCAGGTGCCGGCCGATCTCGACCTGAGCTGCTGGCGCCATGCCGGTATCGGCGGCGACATGGTGCGCGCCGACGTGCTGGAGCGCTTTGCCTCGACCTTCGAGGCCGCAGGCTTCAGCAGCAAGGCCTTCATCCCAAGCTACGGCATGGCCGAAGTGTGCCTGGCCATCACCTTCAGCCCGCACGACAGGGGTGTGTGCACAGATACCGTCGATCGCGCGGCGCTTGCGGAAACGCAGCGCGCGGTGCCTGCAACCGATCCCACCGACGATCGCCAGGCGCGCCGTTTCGTGTTGTGCGGCCGCGTGCTGCCGGGGCACCAGCTCGAAGTGCGCGACGCTGACGGCAAGGTGCTGACCGACCGCGAAGTCGGCCGCATCTTCGTGAAGGGGCCCAGCATCATGCCGGGCTATTTCGGCGAACCCGAGGCCAGCCGCGAGGTCCTGTCGGCCGATGGCTGGCTCGATACCGGCGACCTTGGATACATGCTCGCAGGTGAAATCGTCGTCACGGGGCGCGCCAAGGATCTGATCATCGTGAACGGCCGCAATGTCTGGCCGCAGGACATCGAGTGGGCCATCGAAGCCAAGCGCCTGACCAAGAGCGGCGATGCTGCCGCCTTCTCGATCGACACCGGCGAAGGCGAGCGCGTCGTCGTGGCCGTGCTGGCGCGCGTTTCGGGGGAGGAGGCGCGGCAGGCCCTGGCACGCGATGTCGCCGGCGCCGTGCGCGAGGCGATTGCCGTCGACTGCGACGTCGCCCTGGTGGCGCCGACGGTCGGCCTGCCGACCACTTCGTCGGGCAAGCTGTCGCGCGCGCGAACCAAGGCCAACTATCTCGCCGGCCTCTACGCGCCGGCGTCGCCGTCCTCGAAACCCGCAGCAGCCTGATCCGGGCGCGATGAGCAAGCTGGTCGCCGTTACCGGGGCCACTGGTTTCGTCGGTCCGCACCTTGTCTCTGCGCTGGCCCGTCGCGGCTGGCGGTTACGCCTTCTGGTGCGGCGCTGGTCGCCGTTGCCGTCGCTGGCCGGCGTCGATGCCGACATTGTCCTGGGCGACGTCCTCTCCGAACCCGCCTTGCGGGAACTGGTTCGGGGGGCGGATGCCGTGGTCCATGCCGCGGGCCTGATCAAGGCCCGCGCGCCGGCCGACTTTCTGCCCGTCAATCGCGACAGCGCCGCGCTGCTTTCCGCTTTGGCGCCGGAAGCGACGCTGGTTCTGTTGTCTTCGCTTGCCGCCCGCGAGCCGCAACTCTCGGCCTATGGTGCCAGCAAGCGGGCAGGCGAGGAGGCTGTCGCGACCCGGAACGGTCCCTGGGTCGCCATACGGGCGCCGGCCGTTTATGGGCCAGGAGACCGGGAGACGTTGGCGTATTTTCGCTCTGTGAAACGAGCGCTGGCGCCGCAGCCCTGGCTTCCGTCGGCGCGCCTATCCTTGATCCACGTCTCCGACCTTGCCGAGGCCCTGGCCTTGGCCGTCGAACGGCCGCCGGGCCCGTCGGTCTACGAAGTCGACGACGGCACGGTGGGTGCGTATTCCTACGCCGACATGGCCCGGGCGGCGGGGGCGGCACTGGGCCGGCAACCCTGGCAGGTGAAGGTGCCGCGGCCGCTCATGGCCGCTATCGCGGCGTGGAACGAGCTGCGCCAGTCCCTCGGCGGTCCCACCCAGATCCTGACCCGGGGCAAGGTCGCCGAGATTTTTCACCCGGACTGGTCCGTCCACGATCGACGGCTTGCTGCCACCACTGGCTTCCGAGCGCGTTACGACCTGACGGCCGGCTTCCGCGACACCGTCCAGTGGTATCGCCGGCACAGTTGGCTTTAGGACGTGTGAAACACTGCGTAATAAATTGTTATTTCACAAGGAATCCGGGTTTCTGGCACAAGTTGCCCGCCTGACCCCGGGACCCGGAGAGCGTTTTGCGCACTGCCCATCAAATGATCGTCGAGAACGACGGCATCGCCGACACCCTCGAACTGCGCCGCGAGAGCATGCTCGCGCGTGGCGAAGTCATGGGTGAAATCTGCCATCACCTGGCGCCGTTCCAGGTCGGCGAGAAGCCGATCGCTGGCGACACCGTGATTGCCAAGGACCTGACCATCGATTCGCTCGCGATCATGGACATGGTCATGGAACTCGAGGATCGGTTCGACGTCTCGATTCCCATGAACGTCGTGGCCGAGATTCATACCGTCGACCAGCTCGCGGATACCATCCTGAAGCTGCACGCCCGGCGTTAGCCATGGGCTTATTCGATCGCCATGCGGGCCTGCTCGAGGCCTATCGCGACGTTCGGACCACCGGCTACGACCCGTTCCAGATTCGTATGGAACGGGTCCTGTCGCCGACCGAAGCCATCATCAACGGGCGCAAGACGCTCCTGGTCGGCACCAACAATTACTTCGGCCTGACCTTCGATCCCTCCTGTATGGAGGCTGCCATCGAGGCCATTCGCGCCGAGGGAACCGGCACGACCGGCTCGCGCATCGCCAACGGCAGCTACAGCGAGCACGTGGCGCTCGAGCAGGAGATCGCCGAGTTCTACGGCAAGAAGCATTGCATGGTCTTCACGACCGGCTATCAGGCCAATCTCGGCATCATCTCGACCCTGGCGGGCGAGGGTGACCAGCTGCTGATCGATGCCGACAGCCATGCCTCGATCTACGACGCCTGCAAGATGACGCAAGCCGAGGTCGTGCGCTTCAAGCACAACGACCCGTCGAGCCTGGAGGCGCGCTTGCGCCGTCTGGGCGACCGGCCGGGTAACCGGGTGGTGGTCCTGGAAGGCATCTATTCGATGCTGGGCGATACCGCGCCGCTGCGCGAGTTCGTCGACGTCTGCAAGAAGTACAACGCCTACGTTCTGATCGACGAGGCCCATTCGCTGGGCGCGCTGGGCGAGACCGGCCGTGGCCTGTGCGAGTCGACCGGCGTGATCGACGATTGCCACTTCATCGTCGGCACCTTCTCCAAGACGCTCGGCGCCATCGGCGGCTACTGCGTTTCGGACGATCCCGACTTCGACATCCTGCGTGTCACTGTCCGTTCCTACATGTTCACAGCCTCGCTGCCGCCCTCGATCGTGGCGTCGGTGCGCCAGGCGTTGAAGGTCGTGAAGGCCAAGCCCGAACTGCGCAAGCAGCTTTGGGACAATGTCGCCACGCTCTACGACGGCCTTGCCGCCCAGGGCTTCAAACTCGGCCCCGAGCACGGCCCGGTGGTCGGCGTGCACCTGCCGGACCGCATGGTCGCCATCGGCTTCTGGCGCGCCATGCTCGATGCCGGCATCTACGTGAACGTCGCCGTGCCGCCCGCCACGCCCAACGGCGTGTCGTTGCTGCGCTGTTCGGTCTGCGCCGTGCATACGCCGGAGCAGCTCAAGCATATGGTCGAAGTCATGACGGGCATCGGCCGTCAGCTCGGCGTCATCGACGACCGCACGCGCCGCGTGGTTGGCGGCGCCCGCTAGGGGCGGCCGCCATGTTCACCCTGGCTCATCTGTCCGACCCGCATCTGCCGATGCCGCGGGTGCACCTCGCCGATCTTCTGGGGAAGCGCGTCACGGGCTACGCCAATTGGTGGCGCAGCCGTGTTGGCCTGCATCGGCCCGAAGCGCTGGCCGGCATCGTGGCGGACATCAAGGCCGAGGACCCCGATCACATCGCCCTGACCGGTGATCTGGTGAACATCTCGCTGCCCGAGGAATTCGAGCGCGCCTCGCAATGGCTGGCCGGGCTCGGCCCGCCCGCTCGCGTGACCCTCGTGCCGGGCAATCACGACGTCTACGTCGCCACGAAGTGGGGGCAGGCGCTCGGCCGTTGGGGGGCCTATATCGCCGGCGACGGCGCGCCGCCGGCGACCGGCTTCGAGGTTTTTCCGACCCTGCGTCGCCGTGGACCGGTGGCGCTGGTCGGCCTGAACAGCGGCGTACCCAAACCGCCTTTCGTTGCGACCGGCACCCTGGGCGCTGCGCAGATCGCGGCAGCCGAGAAGATCCTGGCCGACCTTGGCCGCGAAGGGCTCTGTCGCGTCGTGCTGATCCACCATCCGCCGCTCACGACCGAAAAGCATTTCAAGCGCCTGACCGACGCGGCCGAATTCCAGGCGATGATCCGACGGGTCGGCTGCGAGATCGTCCTGCATGGCCACAACCATCGCAGCGAGATCGCCCGCATCGCCGGTCCCCACGGCAGCGTGCCCGTGATCGGCGTCACTTCCGCGTCAGCTGCGGCTGGTAGCAAGTACGGCCGCGCGCGCTATCACTTGATCGGCATCGAGCGGCAGCCGGCAGGTTGGCGGCTCGCTGTCCAGATCCGCGCGCTCAAGGCCTGCGGTACGGGCTGCGAGTCCGACGGGCGCATCGTGTTCGAGAGTGGCGAGCCGCTCGCCAAGGCAGCTTGAGGCGTAAATGGCTTCGTCAGATATCACGGTAACGCCGGTCCAGGGCAAAGCCGACCTCAAGACGTTCATCACCCTGCCCAAGCGTCTCTATGCCGGGCAGAAGGGCTATGTCCCGCACCTCGACCTGGAGCGGAGGGAAGCCTTCACGCCGGGCAAGAATCCGTTGTTCGAGCATGTCGAGGTCCAGTTCTTCCTGGCGCGTCGCGCCGGTCGCGTGGTCGGCCGCATCGCCGCCCAGGTCGACCGCGCCTACCTCGAACGCTACACCGACAGCACCGGGCACTTCGGCTGCCTTGCGGCGGAGGACGACCCGGCGGTCTTTGCGGCCTTGTTCGCGGCCGCCGAAGCCTGGCTCAAGGCCAAGGGCATGGTGCGTGCGACCGGCCCGTTCAGCCTGTCGGTCAACGAAGAGGTCGGATTGCTGATCCACGGCTTCGAGAGCCGGCCGGTCCTCATGGTTCCCTGGGATCCGCCCTATGCCGGCGGCCGCGTCGAGGGCTGCGGCTACAGGAAGGTGAAGGATCTCTTCTCCTACGACTACGACGTCCAGAATGCGCCGGAGACGATCGGCGCCAAGCTGCTGGCGCGGGCGGGCATGGGCAACCGGGTGAAGGTGCGCACCGCCAACATGGAGATGTTCGACGCCGAGGTCCGCACCCTGGTCGGCGTCTTCAACGATGCCTGGAGCGACAATTGGGGGTTCGTGCCCTTCACCCAGTCCGAAATCGACCACGCTTCCAAGGCCTTCGGGCCGGTGATCGTGCCGGAGCTGGCGGTCTTCGTGGATGTCGACGACGAGACGGTGGCCTTCATCGTGGCGCTCACCAACCTCAACGAGGCGATCCGCGACTTCAACGGCAAGCTGGGGCCGGTGAATCTGGTGAAACTCCTCTATCGGTTGAAGATCGCCGGCGTCGGCAGTACTCGTGTGCCGCTGATGGGCGTGAAGAAGAAGTTCCGCAACCATCCGCTGATGGGAGCAGGGCTGGCGATGATCGCCATCGATCACCTGAGGCAGAACGGCAAGCGGCTGGGCAAGACCTCGGCCGAACTGGGCTGGATCCTCGAAGACAACAAGGCCACCAACAACATCATCCGGTCCGTGGGCGGCGTGCACTACAAGACGCACCGTCTCTACGAGAAAGCTCTGGTGGGGTGAGCGCTCCAGGTTCTTCCCCACGCAACCCGGCCGCCTCCGGCCCCGTTCCCCGAGTGTCGGCCTTCGCGCCGCTCGCCAACAAGTCGTTCCTGGCGATGTGGACGGCCAACCTGATGTCCAACGTCGGCGGCTGGATGCAGAATACTGGCGCGGCCTGGGAGATGACGAGCCTGACGCAGGAGCCGATCTTCGTGGCCCTGCTGGCGGCGGCCGGCACCTTGCCGATGTTCCTGTTCTGCTTCTTGGCCGGCATCCTGGCCGACCGTTTCGATCGCCGCCGCTACATCATCTGCTGCCAGATCTGGATGATGGCGGTGGCCGCCACACTCGCGGTCCTAGCCTTCCTGGGCAAGCTAGACCACTGGAGCCTGCTCGGCCTCTCCTTCTGCATGGGGCTGGGCAATGCCATGAATGCACCGGCCTGGCATGCCGTCGTGCCGGAGATCGTCTCGGGGCCGCAACTTCGGCCCGCCATCGCGCTGAACAGCGCCGGCTTCAACCTCGCGCGTACCATCGGCCCGGTCATCGGTCAGCTTCTGCTGAGCCTGGTCGGCGTGTTCCTGCTCTTCACCATCAACGCCTTCACCTATATCGGCGTCATCTTTGCCATGCGGGCCTGGAAGCGGCCGGCCGAGGCGCGGGCCGCGCAGCGTCGCGAGGGCTTCGCCGAAGCCGCCCGGGCGGGCATCGCCTTCGTACGCGGCTCGACCGAGCTTCGGGCGATCTTCGCTCGCGGCCTCTGCTTCTTCGTGCCCGGCATCGCCTTGGGCACCCTGCTGCCGGTGATCGGCCGCTTCGAGCTCGGCCTCGACGAGTTCGACTTCGGCATTCTCTATGGCGTCTTCGGAATCGGCGCGGTCGCGGCTGCCTTCGCCATGCCGCGGATCAACCGCCTGCTGGGCGCCGACCGCGCCAACATCTGGGCGATGGGCATCTCGGCAGCCGCCACGATGCTGGCGGCGCTGGCCATGGTCCCCTGGGTGGTTGGCATCGTCGTCGCCATCAACGGCGCCTGCTGGATCACTGTCATCGCCAATAACGGCACTTCAGTGCAAATGATCCTGCCCAACTACATGCGTGCGCGTGGCATGGCGGTGCACCAGATGGTGTTCTTCGGCGCGATGGTGGTCGGCTCCCTGCTGTGGGGAAAGATCGCCAACTTCTTCGGCGTGCAGGCTGCGCTGATCGCCTCGTCGGTGGCGCTGGTGCCGCTCACCGTGCTCGCTGCGTCGATCCGGCTGCCGGGCTCGACGACGCCGCGTGTCTGACATGCTTTTGCGCCCTTTCCACCACAAGCGACCTGAAAATTTACGAGCCGGGGCAGAATCTTCTTGTAACCGTGTCGATTAGTTGTAGATAGCCAACGTACAAGACGCCCACGCACGTGCCGCTGGCCCTTAGTGGTTACGCAACGACGGAAAGTGTTCTTTTTGGCAGTGCCGGCTTTAGCCGGGTCCGGGAAGGAGCTTCTGAGATGGTTGCTTACCGCGCGGGGCGCGTTCCCCGCTATTATGTCGTTAGCCCGGTTGATTCCGGCCGGGCCATGTCAGACACACCTTTCGTGTTCGCTCTGCCGCTGAAGCGGCATCAGACCCCGTCGAGTATCGGCTGACGCATGCCGTCGGTCGGGCGCTGCCCGATCTGACGCCATACGTCCCGTTCGACCTTTGCACTGACAATCTGACGATTTGACGGGGAACCCCCCAGCGATGACCGAGCGTATTTTTCGTTATCTCCGCGAGCAGCAGCCCGAAACCCCGTGCCTGGTGATCGACCTCGACGTGGTCGAGAACAACTACCGGCGCATGCGCGAGCTGCTGCCGGCGGCCCACATCTTCTATGCCGTGAAGGCCAACCCTGCGGCGCAGATCCTGTCGCGCCTGGCTGCAGCCGGTTCGAAGTTCGACACCGCCAGCCGCGGCGAGATCGAGCTGGTGCAGGCCAATGGCGTCTCGGCCGACCGCATCTCCTTCGGCAACACCATCAAGAAGGAAAAGGACATCGCCTGGGCCTATCAGCAGGGCGTGCGCCTGTTCGCCTTCGACAGCGAGGCCGAGCTGCAGAAGCTCGCCCGCGTGGCGCCGGGCGCCCGCGTGTTCTGCCGCGTGCTGGTCGATTGCGGCGGCGCCGAATGGCCGCTCAGCAAGAAGTTCGGCTGCGCACCGGAAATGGCCAAGGACCTGCTGCGCAAGGCCAAGGAGTGGGGGCTCGATGCCTACGGCATCTCCTTCCATGTCGGCAGCCAGCAGACCGACCTCGACCAGTGGGACCGGGCGCTGGCCCAGGTCTCGCAGATGTTCTTCGCGCTCGCCGAAGCAGGCGTGGACCTGCGCATGGTCAACCTGGGCGGCGGCTTCCCCGCGCGCTACCGGGCGGAGGTGAACAGCATCGAGGCCTACTGCGAAGCGGTCGGCCGCGCGCTGGTGCGCCACTTCGGCAACCGCATGCCGGAGGTCATCATCGAGCCGGGCCGTTCCATGGTGGGCGACGCCGGGGTGATCCAGAGCGAAGTCGTGCTGGTCTCGCGCAAGGCGGCCAACGACCGCAAGCGCTGGGTCTACCTCGACATCGGCAAGTTCTCCGGCCTCGCCGAGACCATGGACGAGAGCATCAAGTACCGGCTGCGCACGAGCCGCGACGGCACGCGCGTCGGTCCCGTGGTGCTGGCCGGCCCCACTTGCGATTCCGCGGATATTCTCTACGAGAAGACGGAGTACAAACTGCCTCTGTCCCTCAAGCCGGGCGACAAGGTCGAGATCCTCTCGACCGGCGCCTACACGACGACCTATTCGTCGGTCGCCTTCAACGGTTTTGCGCCGCTCAAGGCGGTCTGCATCTGAACTGACACACTACAGGCGTACGGAACAACGGGGCCTTGAGAAAGGCCCCGTTGCTGTTTATCGACCACCCACAACCATGAAAGGGGGAGCTGAAATGGCGAAGAAGATCGCACGCAAGCCTTCCAGCAAGAAGTATCTCGATTTCAAGGGCCGCATGGTCATGCTTGGCTTCGGCTCGATCGGGCAAGGCGTGCTGCCTCTGATCTTCCGCCATATCGGCATCAAGCCGTCGCAGATCACCATCATCGCCGACGAAATGCGCGGCGGCGAGGACGAAGCCAAGCGCTTCGGCGTCGAGTTCATCAAGAAGCGCCTGACCCAGGCCAACTACCGCCGGGTGCTGGCCGGTCGTCTCGGCAAGGGCGATTTCCTGGTCAATCTGTCGGTCGAGATCGCCTCGACGGCACTGGTCGAATTCTGCCAAGAGCACGGCGCGCTCTACCTCGACACCTGCATTGAGCCGTGGCCGGGCGGCTACACCGATCCGTCGGTTCCGGTGTCGCACCGCTCCAACTATGCGCTGCGCGAGACCCTGCTGAAGCTGAAGCCGCGCTATGCCGGCGGCCCGACGGCGGTGATCGCCCACGGCGCCAATCCGGGCCTGGTCTCGCACTTCACCAAGCAGGCGTTGATGAACGTCGCCCGCGACACCGGCGTGAAGACCAAGGCGCCGACCACTCGCGAAGGCTGGGGCAAGCTCGCCCGCCGACTGGGCATCAAGGTGATCCATGTCGCCGAACGCGATACGCAAGTCTCGCCGATCCCCAAGGAAGTCGGCGAGTTCGTCAACACCTGGTCGATCGACGGCTTCGTGGCCGAGGGCTGCCAGCCTGCCGAGATGGGCTGGGGCACGCACGAGAAGACGCTCCCGCCCGACGGCGCGCGTCACAAGTTCGGCTGCGATGCCGCGATCTACTTGAACCGGCCCGGTCTTCTGACGCGCGTGCGCACCTGGACCCCGATCGAGGGGCCGTTCCACGGCTTCATCATCACGCACAACGAGTCGATCTCGATGGCCGACTACTTCACGTTGCGCGAGGGCAAGCGGGTGGTCTACCGGCCGACCGTGCACTACGCCTACCATCCCTGCGACCAGGCGATCATGTCGATGCACGAATGCGCCGGCAAGAATTTCAAGCAGCAGAAGCGCCAGCGCCTGATCGTCGACGAGATCACCTCGGGCCGCGACGAGCTCGGCGTGCTGCTGATGGGCCACAAGAAGGGCGCCTACTGGTATGGCTCGCAGCTCGACGTCCACGAGGCGCGCAAGCTGACGCCCTACAACAACGCGACCTCGATCCAGGTCTGCGCGCCGGTGCTCTCGGGCATCATCTGGGCGCTCGAGAACCCGGAGCGCGGCGTCGTCGAAGCCGACGAACTCGACTTCGAGCGCAACCTTGAGATCTGCATGCCGTATCTCGGCCCGGTCGTCGGCAAGTACAGCGACTGGACTCCGCTCGAGGGCCGTGCAGCGCTGTTCCCCGAGGACCTCGACCGCAAGGACCCCTGGCAGTTCAAGAACTTCCGCGTGGTCTGATAAAGCATTAGAATTACGGGAGAATTTCTCCTGATTTCGGCGGTGCGTCGGTCTGGCCTAGTTGCTTCTAGGTTCTGATCACGCACCGCTTTTCATTTGTGGGCCTAATTAAGGTTGCCACTGTAGCGCGAGGTATTCATTGGCGGCTTGTACTGCCCCGCCGCACTGCCGCTAAGGCGATCGAGAGCCTGCTCTCATCGTCTACGGTCTTAGTTGGCCATAGGCCTTGTCCAAACCGTCTTGAGGTCGACGCCAAGTCTTGGTGCGCGCTCGTCAATCCGGAGGTCGGAAGCGGCGAAAGGAAAGGCCGCCCGCGAGAAGGTGGCAACGCGTGAGCCGATTATTGATACCAGTACAAGCAAGCTCCTAGTCGAGCGCAAAGCGCGACACGCCGTTCAAGGAAATCGAGGATATCGGTCGCTCTCCGACCCCTGACCGTCACCGCACGCCGAAAGCAGGCACTGTGCAGGGCCGGGCGACAAGGGCCGCCGCCGATAGGCGAGGTTTCGACGCTCCTTCGCCACACATGACCGCCGGCGTGGCTCTTTTGGTGCGAAGGACTAGAATTTACACATGCCAACTGCGATTAATGGTTGGCTCACGGGGGAGATTGAGATCTTGAACGCACTTCGTTCGTTTGCTTTTGCACTATCGTTGGCTCTCGCGTTTGTGGCTTCAGCCCAAGCCCAAACGCCGGCAACCCCTGCATCGCTGCCTGCGGGTCTGTCGCAACAGCAGTTTGACTCGCTGGTCGACGCGATAAGCAATTCGGTTACGGAGAAGTTGAAGGTCGACCAAGCGAATACGCCAGCGGCGGCTCCCGAACCTGCTCCCGCGGCTTCCAGTTCCAAGTCCAAATCGAAGGCGCCACCGCCTCCCAAGATTGTTCATGTCGAGCCCAAAGCAGGACCCGATCCATTCGTCGCCTTCATCGACGGTACGACACGGGTCGTGCGGGCCCTGCCGGCCCTCGGCGACCATCTCGCGCTGATTCCATCCCTACTCGACCAGCGAGAAACAGGGGGGCGCGGCACGTCGACCTTCCTATTGTTGCTAGGCGCTGTGGCGGTTGTCGCGGTGGCCGCCGAAGCGGTGTTGCGCCTATTGCTACATCGCTTGCGCGCACGGCTTGCAGCAAATGCTGTACCGGAGAACGGCGTTCCATCGCTTCTCTACCTCGCGGGTCTTGCCGTGTTGGATGGGCTCGGTGTCCTCGTCGTCTGGTTGGTCTGCAATGCCGCCACAGGAGCCTGGTTTACGGGTGCCACAGGACAAGACAAGCTGGCCGCTGCTGTTCTAGCCGGCATCTTTTCTTGGCGGCTGTACGTCTTGCTGTTCCGTATCGTGCTCCAGCCGGAACTGCCGGCGGCGCGGCTCTGCGCGGCAGGTAATCACGAAGCGAAGACCATGTACCTGCGAATTGCCGCGGTGATGTTGGTCATCGTCTTCATGCGCATTCTCAACCAAGTACTGACGGCCATCCGCACTCCTCAAGATGCGATTGCTACCTTCCAAGTGATCGCCGGCCTGATCTACCTGGCGACATTCCTGTGGTTGGCATATCGGTCGCGGCGGGCCGCGCAGCAGTGGTTCGGCGGCCTTGGTGAGCTTGCACCACTGATCGGCGGCGTTGGTCGCAAGTGGATTCCCATTGCGCCGCTGTTCTTCACCGCTCTGGGTTTGACGCTGATCTACGGCGCCGTGTCGGGCTACATGTTCGTCGGGAAGGCGATGATCCTGACGCTGAATCTCGTCGTCGGCGTACTGATTTTCGAGACGCTGATGCAGGCTCTTGTCCGACGTCTCGATTCGCAGCTCGCCGGCAAGACGCCGGCCGGGGACGTTCCCAAGCTGCCCGACGTCGTGGCGCGCTGCATCCGCGTTGCTGTTCTGATCAGTGTCGCGGTGATGATTGCCGAGAGCTGGGTCGTCCAGGTGCTTGGTCTAGTCGATGCAAGCGAATGGGAGCAGTTGACACGGTCTTCGCGCACTGCAGGCGTCACCTTGTTCGTGGCTTTCGTTGCTTGGGAGCTCTTCAAGTACATGACTGAGCCCTATGTCGGCAGAAAAACCAAGGATGCCGCGCAGGCAATTGCCGACGGCGACGCGAATGCAGGACCGGCTTCCCGGCTCAGCACCATGATGCCGCTGATACGGCGGACCGCGGCTGTGCTGATCATCCTGATTGCTGTGATGATTGCCCTACAGGATTTTGGCATCAACATCACGCCCTTGATCGCCGGTGCCTCTGTTTTCGGAATCGCGATTTCCTTCGGCAGCCAAACGCTCGTCAAGGACATCGTATCGGGTCTGTTCTACCTCTCCGACGATGCCTTCCGCGTTGGCGAGTATATCGACTGTGGCAAAGCCAAGGGCACGGTCGAGGGCTTCACGCTACGCTCGATCAAGCTCCGCCACCAGAACGGCCAAGTACACACCATTCCGTTCGGGCAGCTCGGTCAGATCACGAATTTCAGCCGCGACTGGATCACGGTGAAGTTTAACTTGCGCTTCGCCCGCGATACGGACATCGAGAAGCTGCGCAAGGCATCCAAGAAGATCGGTGCTGAGATGATGGAGATGCCCGCCATCGCCAGTCAGATTCTGGCACCGTTCAAGATGCAAGGCGTTGCCGACATCGCAGGCAATGCCTTGGTGGTGCGGTTCAAGTTCACGGCAAGGCCCGGCAATCCTGCGGCGATCCAGCGAGAAGCCTTGAAGCGCATGTTCAGCACTTTCCCTGCAATGGGCTTCGAGTTCGCCAAGGAAGGAGCCAATGTCGTGCTGCATACAGCGCCGTCTTCCGGAGAGGCACAAACCGAAACGTCTGCGGCCATGCAACCAGCCGGGCCTCAGACTCCCGTTCCAGTGGCTGCCAGTTGACGCGCTTGTCTCTGTCGCACGAACGATCTCGACCAGCGAGAAGTCCCGAATCTTGAGGAACTCAAGAAGTCAGACCGATGGCTCGGTGCGAACCTGCGGGACATAGGACGGTGTCCCGTAGGCGCCAATCGGATAGATGGGGCCTTCGCGGGTGTCTGTCCGAAAGTGGAGGGTGTTCATCTCCCTCCTTGGGCAGCAATCCGGTTGCTCCAGTAAATCGCCGACACCGCGTTGCATGATGGCCAGCGTCTCGCCCTCCTTCGTGTCGTGGCGTCGCGGCTCCGGAATGGTTGCTGTATGATCGCGCGCAGATTGGAGTTGCAGGATCATGACAAGACTGCCTCGTCGATACGTTATGCAATCGGTTGCAGGCGGGGCGTCCGGTGCCTTGGCAGGCGCGGCGATGACAGGGGGGGCGGTCCAGGCCCAGCCGGCCGGCTACGATCCCAGTGCGATGGCGGCGGAGATTTCGGCGCGATTGTTCGCTCAGGATGGGCTTGTCCGTCCCGTGCCGACCGAGCCCACGGTCTCCGACCTCGCCAGGGGCCTCGATCGCACGCTCGTGCTGGGTGGTGGCGGAGAATACTACATCGCCTGGTACTGCGGATTTTTCCATGGGCTCTACGAGCTCGATGTCGATCTCAACGTGGCGGAGATGATCGTGGGCACGTCGGCTGGCGCTTATGCTGGCTCTGCCTTGTCCTCCGGCCACTTCGCCCGCCTGCGTCGGGAGTTCGAATTCTTCGGCCGCTTTCCCGGCCTGTTTGCCAAGCTGGCGCCGGTCACCAGCCCCAATGCCAGCCAGAAGCGGGCGCAGGAGATCAACTTCAACGTCAAGGACGGAAGCCCGGCGTCGATACGCGCCATCGGTCTGGCCGCGCTGGCCGCCGACAACCGGCTGAACGGCGACGGCGTCGAGCGTCTTGCCTGGATGCTGACGGGCGACAGCCGCACCGATTGGCCGGTGGCCAAGATGCATACGACGGCGAACGATTGCTACACGGGCGAGCGCCTGGTCGTCAGCCAGGCCGTGGCGCGCAAGTACGGCATTCCCCTGGCGCACGCTGCGGCGGCGAGCTCGTCGCTTCCGGGCGTGATGGGTCCCACTTTGCTGGGGCAGCGCTATTGCATGGATGGCGGTATCTCGCGGACCTGGGCCCATACCGACGTCGTTGCCGGATCGAAGCGCGCGCTCGTGATCACCTTGACCAACGGATACGAAGGGGCGCTGCTCAGCGGCATTCCCCACAACATCCATGACGAAATGAAAGCGCTGGAAGCGACCGGGACCAAGGGCATGCTCATCATCGCCGGCACGCCTCCCGGTGTTAATCTTCTCGATCCCCGCCAGATCGAACCGGCGCTGAAAGCGGGCTACGAGCGCGCCAAGATCGAAGCACCTAAGATCAAGTCATTCTGGGCATAGGTCATTTCTTGCGAGCCACGATGTAAGGGCGATTGTCGGTGCCCTTCGTGGCGTGGTTCTCCGTGGCGAGAATGTCAAAGCCAGCGGCACGTATGTGCTCGATCAGCGTGGTTGCCCGAAAGACGCCTGCATAGGGCGCGACGCCGATCGCGCGCATCGGGGGCAAGGCAAGCCGGAGAAGCGGGTTCATGTCCCCGACGCAAGGTGTCTTGGAAATGAACAGGCCCTCTGTCGCAAGCAAGCCGTGGATGCGGAGCAGCGTGCCCGGCAGGTCGCGGACCAGATGGAGATAGTTGAAGCCCAGGACCGCATCGAACGGCGCGGTCTCGGGCGCAATCGCTTCGGCGGTCGCGGCCCGGAAGGCGAGGGACGGGATCGGAGTCGCGGTGTGCTTCTCGTTGGCGATCGCGATCATGCCGATGGAAACATCTGTCGCGAGATAGTCTCGGACGTCACTGGCGAGCCGGAGCGCCGTCGTTCCCGTGCCGCAGCCCAGTTCCAATACCCGATCGCCTGATCGCAGGAGGGCGCGGGTCCGCGCCACCGTGCGTTCATATCCGGCCTGATCCGAGATCGCACTCCTGGCGTATTTCCGTGACGACCGGTCCCAGAAACGCGCGTCGCTCGATAGACCCATGCTGCTTGTTCCCCGAATTTGCGATGCCGCTCTCCACTGCTCTTGCAGCCTTGGCGCGGCGCCGGAATCCCAGACGTCGGCGCATCCGCCGACGGCGTCCTAGAAGATGCAATCCGCCCGCGTGGCCGGCCGAATGGGATCGGCAGGCATGTCGAGGCGACAGTGATAGTCGAAGGCGGCGCGATAGGGCTCTGCGATACGCGCCTTCGCCTGAATGGGAAGGACGAAGCGGCCGCTGCGACGGTCCACCTGCTGCCGGCCATAGCCGATATTGGTGCCGTCGGCGAAGTAGGCATCGAAGAAGGAGTGGCCGGCGGTCGAGGTGAACTCCACGATCAGGATGGCGCCATCGAGGCACTCGAAGCGCGGACCGCTGCGCAGGACGCCTGTTTCCGTTGCTTTCCCCGAAGGTCCCGCGATCGTCCAGCGCGAGCCTGTCGGGGTGCGCGAGGATTCCGCGCTCAGGACACCGCAGCTCAAGGCGTTCGTTGTCGCGCCGATCGCGGATTGGCCGTGGGCTTCGGCGGCGAGGGCAAAGGTCGCCAGGAGCAAACCGGCCGCCCAACTCGTTTGGAACAGACCGTGGCGCCTCGCTTCGCCTGCGCGCTTCAGATCATTCATCTCCACCCGCTCCCCGCCCGCAACATGCGCGGGACCTGTCTAGCTCTTAGCCTCATTTCGCCTGCGCAAAGGAGTCCTAACTTTTGCGACGGGCGTGGCGCAGATCACGAAAGGAACACAGGTCCAATCTATGCGTTGATGTCTACTTCGCCCGCTTAGAGAGGAACCTAGAATGAAATATGCTGCCGTGATCGTGGGATTGAGCTTGGCCATTGCCGGATGTGCGCAGTTCGGGCAATCGGGGCAATCCGGGCAGCAGCAGGCGGCGCTCTCCAGGCCGATCAGCCAATCGGAGATCGATTGGTCGAAGCGAAGCGGCAGGAACACCGTGAGCGGCCTCGCCGTGATGAAGTCGACTAATGGCGAAAGCCACAGCTGCGCGGGACAGTCGGCGAATCTGATCCCGGACAGCGCCTATGCACGGGCGCGAATGGAAGCGATCTTCGGAAGCACGGATCGGGGTATGCGCGCGGCGAGCCGCGGTGCGGTCAAGTTCGAAAGGGACGACCCGCTCTATGTCTCGTCGTTGCGCACGACCCGGTGCGACGCGCAGGGCAGCTTCTCCTTCGCACAGGTGCCCGATGGCATCTGGTACGCGACCACCAGCATCAAGTGGCAGGGTACCTCTCAGGTCGAAGGCGGATCGGTGATGCGCCGCGTCGATGTGCGCGGCGGCCGGCTCGTGAAGGTGATGCTGCCTTAGCGGCCGGGGATCAGTTCCGGTTCACCGATATCAACGGCAGGTTGAAGCTGGCGCTTTCCCCCTGGATGTCAGGGGGCAGAGGCGAATAAGGCGAGCCGGCGCGAACGCCGGCCAGCACGCCCTGGTCGAATTCAGGAACGCCACTCGAGCGGATGACCTCGACGGCGAGCAACCGTCCGTTCCGGGCTATGGTGACGCGCACCACGGTGGTGCCGCGGCTGGCCTTTGTGTTCGCTTGGTAGCGGTAGCCCTGCAGCTTCATTGCGACCTGCCAGAGGTAATTGTCGGCGGCCCGCGCGCGATTGTAGGCGTCGGCAGGGTTGACGAAGTGCGAAGTCGTGGGCGCTTCCTTGGGGTTGGGCACGGCGGGCGCACGTCGCTGCTCGCCGGGTGGGAGCGGCGAGGGACGCACGTCCCGCTGCTGCCCCGCCGGCGGTCGTGCAGGCGGTGGCGGTGGGGTGGCCAGGGCTTGCTGCTCCGGTGGCCTTGCCGCCGGTGATGGCGTGGGGGTGGGCGTCGGCTTGGGTGGCTCGGCGACCGGAGGTTGCGGCGGTTGGGCCTGCAGGGGCGGCAGATCGTCCGGCGCGGGCGGCTGTGGTGCGGAGGCCTTCTTGTCCGGTGTCGCTGCCGGGGGCACTTGCGTCGCCTTGTCGGCCGTGGTCGCGGCCGGCGGCTTCAGCCCCATATCCTCGGGGGGGCGGGCCGGCTTCGGTTGTTGCGCCTGCTTCGGGGGCGGCGGAGGTGGTGGCTCCGGCGGCTTGGGCTGCTCGAGCGAAACCTCGATGACCTCCTCGACCGGCGCGGGCGTCGGCCGATTCTCGATCAACCAGAACAGCGCCGCCACGACCAGCCCATGCAGCAACATTGCGAGCGCCAGCGCCACCGGAGACATCCGGTCGGAGCGATACGAGGAGGCGCTGGCGGCATGGGCCACGGGTGGATCGGTCCTGCGATGGCGATCAACGAGACTTGGCCGCCGGATCGGAGGCGGCCGGATCGAGGCTGGTATGGCGCATGGCGGCGGCAAGGAAGATGCGACGAGATCTCATCCGGCTCTCACTCTGGGCGCGACACCTGCCGGCGGCCCGGCAATGGCGCCGCCGGGCCGATCCTACGAGGATGTCTCCTAGAAGAAAATGAACGTGAGCAGCACGAACAAAGGCAAAAGGATGGCACAGGACCAGCCCATGTAGCCGAAGAAGCTGGGCATGCGGATGCCGGCTTCCTCGACCACCGCCTTGACCATGAAGTTGGGGGCATTGCCGATGTAGGTGTTGGCGCCCATGAACACCGCGCCGCAGGAAATGGCCGCCAAGGTGCTGGCGAGTGCGCCCATCAGAAGGTCGGGGTCGCCGCCGGCCAGGTTGAAGAAGACAAGGTAGGTTGGCGCATTGTCGAGGAAGCTCGAGAGGATTCCTGTCAACCAGAAGTACCAGACGTTGAGCGGCTGACCATCCGGCCCCGTCACCAGCGAGACCAGCGGCGCCAACACGCCATCCGAGCCGGCGCGCAGGATGGCCAGGGCCGGCGCGATGGTGACGAAGATGCCGGCGAACAGCTTGGCGACTTCTGCCATCGGCCCCCAGGTGAAGGCATTGTCGGTGCGTATCCTGCGGCTCGTCAGCTTGAGCGACAGGCCGATGACGGCAATCAGGGCGAGGTCGCGCAGCACATGCTGAAGCTCCAGCGGGACATGATAGAGCGTGAAATGCACGCCGGGCTTCCAGGAGCCGCTCGCCAGCACAATGCCCACCACGACCGCCAGCAGGATGATGTTGACGCCACCTTCGATGCGGATCGGCGACTCCGGCGTCGGATCGGGCTTCTTGCGGCCTTCCTTGCGGTACCAGTAGCTGTCGACGGCGTAGAAAAGCGTCAGCAGGACGATGGCGCACAACAGCATCTCGCTGAAGAGATATTCCGTCGTCCAGAAGAAGCTCACCCCCTTGAGGAAGCCAAGGAACAGCGGGGGATCGCCGAGCGGTGTCAGCGCGCCACCGACGTTCGACACCAGGAAGATGAAGAAGACGAAGACGTGGATCTTGTGGCGCCGGTCGTCGTTGGCGCGGATCACCGGCCGGATCAGCAGCATCGACGCGCCGGTCGTGCCCATCCAGCCGGCCAACACGGTACCGATGGCCAGCAGCGCGGTATTCATCGACGGCGAGCCATGGAGGTTGCCGCGGATGTGAATGCCACCCGTCACCGTGAAAAGTGCCGTCAGCAGGACGATGAAGGGAATGTAGTCGAGTAGGAGCAGGTGGACGACTTCATAGAGTGCCGTCGGCACGCCATGGAGTGCGGCGAGGGGCACGATCACCAGGGCAGCCCATGCCGCCGAAACCTTGCCGAAATGGTGGTGCCAGAAATATGGCGCAACGAGCGGCATGATCGCAATGGAGAGCAGGATGCCGACGAAGGGCAGCATCCATGACAGATCGAGATGGCGTCCATCGATCGCGGGCGTTCCGGGGCCGGCGGCCAGTGCGGGCATGGCGAGGCCGAGCGCGAGCACGGCCCCGAGGGTGAGTGGACGACCAAGTTTCATGAGGATCACGCGATGTAAGTTGCCGATACGCCGCCATCGACGGTGAGCGTGTGGCCATTGACGTAGGCCGCTGCGGGCGATGCTAGGAAGACGGCGGCGCCGGCGATCTCCCAGGGCTCGGCCCATCGTTTGGCCGGGCAGCGGGCGCGCATGCGCTCGCCGGCCGTCGAAGCGATCAGCGCTGCATTCGTCTCGGTCGCAAAGAAGCCCGGAGAAAGCGCATTGGAGGTGATGCCCTTGGCGCCGAACTCCGCGGCGAGAGCCCGGGCCAGCGCGGCGAGTCCCGCCTTGGCCGCGATGTAGGAAGAGGCGCCGGGCGCGGCGAGATCGGCGGCAATCGAACTCACGAGGATCAGCCGGCCCCAGCCGCGCTCGACCATGCCGGGCAGGAGATGGTGGATCAGGGCCTGGCCGGCCGAGAGGTTGGTGTCGACCAGCCGGGTGAAATCGTCGGGCTGGATTTCGGCGAAGGGCCGCCGGTCGCGCTCGCCGACATTGTGCACCAGGATGTCGATGGGGCCGGCCGCCGTGACCTCGGCGGCCATCGCCGCCCGGTCGGCCATCTCGAAGGCCAGGGCATCGGCTTCGTGGCCGGCGGCGCGTAGCTCGGCCAGCCGCGGCGTCAGCTGCTTGTGCGACCGACCATGGAGGAGGACGTGGGCGCCGGCTTCGGCCAGGCCCTTGGCCATCTCCCAGCCGAGGCCACGGGCCGAGCCTGTCACCAGGGCGGTGCGGCCATCGAGGCGGAACTTGTCGGGAAAAGTCGACATGGCGGGAGGACAGGGCCGATCTGTTGGTCTATTGCGACGCCCGA
Organism: Reyranella massiliensis 521; assembly: GCF_000312425.1. GTDB lineage: Bacteria > Pseudomonadota > Alphaproteobacteria > Reyranellales > Reyranellaceae > Reyranella > Reyranella massiliensis. The sequence goes on from NZ_HE997181.1 coordinate 5,654,924, forward strand.
GTTAGCTTTGGATGGGGCCATGCTGCAACTGCCTAAAGTCGTCGGCCACCGCGGTGCCATGGCCTATGCGCCTGAAAACACGCTGGAATCCTTTCGCGAAGCGCATCGGCGCGGCGCGACCTGGGTCGAGATCGACGTCAAGCTGACGTCCGATGGCGTGCCGATCGTGATGCATGACGATTCGTTGAAGCGGACCACGGGCGTCGACCGGCTGGCGGCGGAGACGCCGGCGGCCGAGCTGCCGGCGTCGGTGCCGACCTTCGAGCAGGCCATCGCCTGCTTCGGCGAGCTGGGGCTGGGCTGCAACGTCGAGATCAAGCCTTGCAAGGGCCGCGAGGCGGAGACGGCGCGTGTCGCCGTCGCCACGCTGCGCCGCCTCTGGCCGATCCGGCTGCCGGCGCCGCTGCTCTCGAGCTTCAAGGATGCCTCGCTAGCGGCAGCCCGCGAAGCGGCGCCGGAATTTGCGCGCGCCCTGTTGATCGACGAGCTGAGGGACGACTGGCGGGGGCGCGCCCTGGCCGTGGAGGCGGTGGGCATCAACACCAACGGCAAGCGGCTGACGGCCCCCCGCGCCGTCGAGATCAAGCAGGCCGGCTACCTGCTCAGCACCTATACGATCAACGACCCCGACGTCGCCCGGGTGCTGGTCGCCATGGGCACGGATTGCGTCATTACCGACGCGCCGGATGTCATCCTGGCGGCGCTCGCCCACTAGTCGACCATTTTGGGGGTTGCCTTCGCATTACAGTCTTGGTGGACTGTCATCAGACTGAAACAAATCAGACACATCGCAGTCTTGTCGCCCGCCGATACAACGGCGGGCTTCATTGGGAGGTTTTTCGATATGACACGGATTCTTCTGTCTTCGGTCGCCGCGGCGGCTGTCCTGGCGAGCGCGCCTGTGGCGTTTGCCCAGACCGAAATCCAGTGGTGGCACGCGATGGGCGGCAACCTCGGGGATACGGTCAACGCATTGGCCGAGGGCTTCAACAAGTCCCAGAGTGAGTACAAGGTGAACCCGGTCTACAAGGGTTCCTATACCGAGACCCTGACGGCCGCGATCGCGGCCTTCCGCGCCAAGCAGGCGCCGCACATCGTGCAGGTCTTCGAGGTCGGCACGGCCAACATGATGGCCGCCAAGGGCGCGGTCTATCCGGTCTATCAGCTCATGGCCGATGCCAAGGAGCCGTTCGACCCCAAGGCCTATATCGGCCCGGTCTACGGCTACTACTCGACGACCGACGGCAAGCTGCTGTCGATGCCGTTCAACTCCTCGACGCCGGTGCTCTACTGGAACAAGGAGCTGCTGCAGAAGGCGGGTCTCGATCCTAACAAGCCGCCGAAGACCTGGCCTGAGCTGGGCGAGATGGCCAAGAAGGCCGTCGCGGCCGGCGCCAAGTGCGGGTTCACCCCGCAATGGCAGACCTGGACGATGATCGAGAACTACGGCGCCTATCACAATCTGCCGTATGCGACGAAGGCCAATGGCTTCGGCGGCATCGACATCGAGCTGAAGTTCAACGATCCCGCCCGCATCAAGTTCATCCAGATGCTGTCGGACTGGACCAAGGACAAGACGTTCGTCTATGGCGGCCGCGAAGGCAAGTCGACGGCGCTGTTCAACGCCGGCGACTGCGCGTTCCATATCGCCTCGTCGGCCACCGCCTCGGCGATCGACAAGGCGCTGGGTTCCGGGAAGTACGGCATCGCCATGATGCCCTATTCGCCGGATGTCATCGCCAAGCCGCAGAACTCGATCATCGGCGGCGCCACCCTGTGGGTGCTGCAGGGCAAGCCGGCAGCGGAATACAAGGGCGTTGCCAAGTTCCTAAGCTATCTCGCCAGCACCCCGGTGCAGGCCAAGTGGCACCAGGAGACGGGCTACGTGCCGGTCACCCTGGCCGCCGCGGGAGTCACCGAGAAGGACGGCTTCTACAAGAAGTTCCCGGGCCGCGAGATCGCGGTGCAGGAGCTGACGCTCAATCCGCCGACCGAAAACTCCAAGGGCCTGCGCATCGGCAACTTCGTGCAGATCCGCGACATCGTCGATGGCGAGCTCGAGGCCGTATGGTCCGGCAAGAAGGACGCCAAGACGGCACTCGACGACGCGGTGAAGCTCGGTAACGAGCAGCTCAAGCGTTTCGAAGCGGCGAACAAGTAAGTTCGGGAGAAGCCCCCGTCCGGAAGGGCGGGGGCTTCCTCTTTCCGGCATGGAAAAGCGGGTCACTTTCAACGAGCGCTGGCTGCCGTACCTTCTGGTGGCGCCGCAGATCGTTATCACTCTGGTGTTCTTCTTCTGGCCGTCGGGCCAGGCGATCTACCAGTCGGTGCTGATCGAGGATGCCTTCGGCGGCAACTCCAAGTTCGTCTTCCTCGACAATTTCATCCATCTGTTCAACGACCCGGGCTACTACGACTCGGCGCGGCTCACGCTCGTGTTCAGTGCGCTGGTGGCCACGCTGGGGCTGGGCATCTCGCTGCTGCTGGCCGTGATGGCCGATCGCGTGATCCGCGGCGCCACCGCCTACAAGACTTTCCTCGTCTGGCCCTATGCCGTCGCGCCCGCGGTGGCCGGCGTGCTCTGGGGGTTCCTGTTCAATCCCTCAGTCGGCATCGTTGCCTGGGTGCTGCAAGGCGTCGGCATCGAATTCAACTACGTCACGAACGGCAATCAGGCGCTGATGCTGGTGGTGATCGCCGCCGTCTGGAGCCAGATCAGCTATAATTTCCTGTTCTTTCTGGCCGGCCTGCAGTCGATCCCGAAGTCGCTGATCGAGGCTGCCGCCATCGACGGCGCCGGGCCCGGCCGGCGCTTCTGGGACATCATCTTCCCGTTGCTCTCGCCCACCGGGTTCTTCCTGCTGGTCGTGAACATCATCTACGCCTTCTTCGGCACCTTCGGCATCGTCGATGCGCTGACCAAGGGTGGCCCGGCCAAGTCGACCGAGATCCTGATATTCAAGGTCTACAACGACGGTTTCCGCGGCCAGGATCTCGGCGGGTCCTCGGCGCAGTCGGTGATCCTGATGATCGTCGTCATCCTGCTGACCGTCGTGCAGTTCCGCTTCATCGAGCGCCGGGTGCACTACTGATGGTCGAGAACCGCCCGTTCCTTACCGCGTTCAGCCACTTCGTCGTTCTGCTGGGCCTGGTCATCGTCGCCTTCCCGGTGTGGATGACCTTCGTCGCTTCGACCCACGACCAGCAAACCATGCTGCAGTCGCCGATTCCGCTCCTGCCGGGCGGCCAGCTCGTCGAGAACTACACGCGCGTCATCACCGAGGGCTACGGCAAGGTCGGCAGCGTGCCGGTCTGGCAGACGCTGACCAACAGCCTGATCATGGCGCTCGGCATAGCGATCGGGAAGATTGCGATCTCCATCATCGCGGCCTTCGCCATCGTCTACTTCCGCTTCCCGCTGCGCATGACCTTCTTCTGGGCGATCTTCGTGACGCTGATGCTGCCCGTCGAGGTGCGCATCGTGCCGACCTACGGCGTCGTCGCCAATCTTGGCATGCTCGACTCCTATTCGGGTCTCATCATCCCGCTGATCGCCTCGGCGACGGCGACCTTCCTGTTCCGCCAGTTCTTCCTCAGCGTTCCCGACGAACTCACCGAGGCGGCCAGGGTCGATGGCGCATCGCCGATGCGCTTCTTCTGGGACATCCTGTTGCCGATGAGCCGGACCTCGATCGCGGCGCTGTTCGTGATCCAGTTCATCTACGGCTGGAACCAGTATCTCTGGCCGCTGCTGATCACGACCAAGGAGAGCTTCTACACCGTCGTCATGACGGTCTCGCGCCAGGCCAACGTGGTCGATTCGGTGCCGAGCTGGAACCTGCTGATGGCTATGGCAATGCTCGCCATGCTGCCGCCGGTGCTGGTCGTGGTGTTCATGCAGCGCCAGTTCGTGCGCGGACTTGTCGAGACGGAGAAGTAGACCATGGCGCAAGTCCATCTGCGCGGCGTCAAGAAGAGCTACGACAAACTCGAGGTCATCCACGGCATCGACATGGAAATCGCCGATGGCGAGTTCATCGTCATCGTGGGTCCCTCGGGCTGCGGCAAGTCGACCTTGCTGCGCATGGTCGCCGGCTTGGAACGCATTACGGGCGGCGAGATTGCGATCGGCGACCGCGTCGTCAACGAGCTGGAGCCCAAGGATCGCGACATCGCGATGGTGTTCCAGAATTACGCGCTCTACCCGCACTTCAGCGTCTACGAGAACATGGCCTACGGGCTGAAGATCCGTGGCCTCTCCAAAGCCGAGATCGACCAGCACGTGCAGAAGGCCGCCAAGATCCTGGAGCTGGGGGCGCTGCTGCAGCGCCGTCCGCGCCAGCTCTCGGGCGGCCAGCGCCAGAGGGTCGCGATGGGCCGCGCCATCGTGCGCGAGCCGGCCGTGTTCCTGTTCGACGAGCCGCTCAGCAACCTCGACGCCAAGCTGCGCGTGCAGATGCGGCTTGAGATCAAGCGTCTGCAGCGCGAGCTCGACGTCACCTCGATCTACGTCACGCACGATCAGGTCGAGGCGATGACCCTGGCTGACCGGCTGATCGTCATGAACGCGGGCGTCGCCGATCAGATCGGCACGCCCATGGATGTTTACGAGCGGCCGGCCTCAGTCTTCGTGGCAGGCTTCATCGGTTCGCCATCGATGAACTTCCTGGCCGGGAAGGTGACGGCCGACCGTCGCGCGGTCGATCTCGCCGGGACCGGCGCACAGCGCATCACGTTGCCGCTCGGCCTACCGACGACGGCCGCGGCCGGCGCGCCCGTGGCGCTGGGCGTCCGGCCGGAGCATCTGCATCCCGATCCTGATGGTGCACTGGAGTTCGAAATCGAGCTAGCCGAGCCGCTGGGCGCCGACACGCTGCTGCATGGCCGGTTCGGCGAAGCGCGCGAACTGGTGACGGTGCGGCAGGGCGGGCACATTCAGGCCAGACCCGGCGAGAAGCGCCGGTTCAAGGCCGAGCCCGGCCATCTGCACGTCTTCGATTCGCAGACCGGCAAGCGGATCGCCGACGCTTGATGACGGCGGCAACGACATTGTGGGGCCGCATCGAGCTGGGGGACCGCCCGCGCATCGGCATGGTCGACGGCGAGACGATCCGTCTGCACGAAGGCACGCTGTTCGCGCCCGGTCCGGCGACCGGCGAGATTGTCGCCGTTGCCGACGCGCATTGGCTCACGCCGACCGAGCCCACCAAGATGGTGGCGCTGTGGAACAACTTTCGGGCCGCGGCGGACAAGAACGGATGGGCAATTCCGACCGAGCCGCTCACTTTCCTCAAGGCGCCCAACTCCTATGCCGCGCATGGCCAGGCGATTCGGGTGCCTCGATCCTATGAGGGGCGGGTGGCCTACGAGGGCGAGCTGGGCATCGTCATCGGCAAGACCTGCGAAGCGGTTTCGGTCGCGGAGGCCGCCGACCATATTCTCGGCTACACCTGCGTGAACGACGTCACGGCGCTGGAGCTGCTGCATCGCGATCCGAGCTTCCCGCAATGGACCCGTGCCAAGAACTTCGACACTTTCGGAGTCTTCGGCCCGGTCGTGGCCACGGGGCTCGATCCGCTGACGCTCACCATCCGGACGTTGGTCAACGGTCGCGAGCGGCAAAACTACCCGGTCACCGACATGGTCTTTCCACCAGCCGAGCTGGTTAGTCGGATTTCACAGGATATGACGCTGGTACCCGGCGACGTGATCGCCTGCGGGACCTCGCTCGGCGTCCTGCCGATGAGGCCGGGCACCGTGGTCGAGGTGGCGATCGACGGCATCGGCGTGCTCCGCAACGTTTTCGGGGCCCCGCCTGGCTGAACGACCAATGACGCTTGCCTCTTGATTCTGTTTTCGGGATATCTCGACCATGGCTGATTCGGACGAAGACCACTTTCTCGACGGGCTTTTCGAGAACAATCGGACCTGGGCGAAGCAGGTGGAGCAGAACCATCCGGGCTTCTTCGACAAGCTCGCCAAACAGCAGGCGCCGCGCGTCCTGTGGATCGGCTGTTCCGACAGCCGCGTACCGGCCAACGAGATCATCGGGATGCTGCCGGGCGAGGTCTTTGTCCATCGCAATGTCGCCAACCAGGTGATGATGGTCGACTTCAATTGCCTGGCCGTCCTGCAGTACGCCGTCGAGGCACTGCGCGTGCGCCATGTCATCGTGTGCGGACACTATGGCTGCGGCGGCGTGAAGGCCTCGTTGAAGAACCACGAGCTTGGGCTGCTCGACAACTGGCTGCACGGCATCAACATGCTGGGCCGCCGCCATCACGACCAGATCACCGCCCTGCCGCACAAGGCCGAGCAGGTCGACGCGCTTTGCGAGATCAATGTCATCGAGCAGGTCCGTAACGTCTGCCGGACTTCGATCGTCCAGCATGCCTGGCGCCGTGGTCAGGATCTTTCGGTGCACGGCTGGATCTACGGGATCCAGGACGGGTTGCTGCACGACCTCGACGTTACGGTGAGCGAGGCCAAGGTCGTCGAGGAGACGCTCGCTGCGGCAATTGCGGCTCCCCGGTTGGTCCACAAGGACGAACGCCGCTGATGGGGATTGAACAGACGGTGGCCCTGGCGAAGGGGCTGCTTCAACAGCTCTTCATGTCGTCGGCGCCGACGCAGCTTCTGGTCTTTGTCGTCCACGGGCTGATCGTCTACGCCATTGCCTTCGCTTTCCTGTCGTACTTCAACCGCAAGCCGGAAGTGCTGCAATGGACGCCGGTGGCGCCGTTCTTTGCCGCTGTCTCGATGGTGTTCGCACTGTTTCTGGCTTTCCATGCGGCCGACATCTGGACGCATAAGCGGGAGGCCGAACGTGCCTTCATCCAGGCCGGCTCGGCAATCAAGCGCTTCGACGAGATGGTCGGACCGACACAGCTCAACATCCCGGAGGCGCAGCGCGAACTCGGACGCTACGTGAAGTACGTATTCAAGGACGAATGGCGCAAGAATCGGAACCAGAAGGGCAGCGATCGCGCCGAGGGGGCGTTCCGCAACCTGCAGAGCATCGTGCTCCAGGCCACGCAAACCCTACCGGCACCCACCGCGAACCAGCTCAATGCGCTGATGAACGACATTGCGCGGACGCGCTCGGACCGGCTGTGGATCGGCGGCAACCATACGGAGGTTTCCTCCTGGTTGGCCGTGATTCTGTTGGGCTTCCTAACCCATCTCGCCGTGGCGTCCGTCCATTTCGACCGACGGCGCGCCGGTGCGGTTGCCTTGGCGTTGCTCGCCTCGACGACGACCGTTGGCTATTGGTCGCTGGGGATCGTTGCCGATCCCTATCGTCACTCCGGCCAGCTCAACCCGTCGGCCTGGATCGACAACCTGCCCGAATAGGGCGTCTCGCGAGTACCCAGCGTAATGCTCTTCTGCACCTACAACATCCACTACGGCGTCGGCGCCGACGGCAAATACGACGTGGCGCGCATCGCCGACGCGGTCTCCAAGGCCGATATCATCTGCCTCCAGGAAGCCGTCTCCGGCTGGCCGCAGGCCAACTTCGCCGATCAGACGGCCGAGATCGCCCAGCAGCTCAATCGCTACCACTGGTATCACGGGGCCATGGAAGCGGACGCGAGCGCCGTCGGCGCCGACGGAAAGATCGTCAATCGCCGCCGGTCCTTCGGCAATGCGGTGATCTCCCGTTGGCCGATTGCCTGGGCACGCGGACACCTTCTGCCCAAGGAGCAGCTCGTCGGCTGCTTCGACCTGCAGCGCGGCTTCGTCGAGGCGGCAATCGACGCGCCCTCCGGTCCCTTGCGGGTCTACAGCGTGCATTTCAGCCATGTCGGACCGCAGCAGCGCCTGCCGCAGGTCCGTGCCCTGATGGATACGGTCCTCAACGCCGAGCGTGTCGGTCCGACCTGGGACAGTGCTGCGGGCGACATGTTCATGTTCCAGGAGCGCCGCCCCGATGTCCCGCGGTCGGCCATCGTCGGCGGTGATTTCAACTTCACGCCGGCCCATCCGGAATATCCGCTGGTCTGTGGCGAGATGAGCGTCCACGGCCGTCTCGGCACGACCATGCATCTCGCCGACGCCTGGACTGCCGCGGGCAACAGCGAGGAAGGCGTCGAGTCCTTCCCCAACGAAGGCCGCATCGACCATGTCCTCGTCACGCACGATCTGGCGCCTAAAGTGAAGAAGGCCTGGATCGGCCACGGCATCGTGGCCTCCGATCATTGGCCGCTGTTCGTCGAGTTCGATCTCTAGTCCCTAGAAGGCCATGATCAGGATGAAGCCCAGGGCGTTGGTGATGACGCCCGAAGGTGCCCAGTCGACCTGGCGCACGAGGTAGGGCTCGACGCTGATGTGCTTGTCGATCGGAAGGGTCACACCGAGGGTCAGCCTGTAGCGAGCGAATTGACCATAGCGCGTATCGAAGAACACCTCGGCCGAGGTGTAGGGCGTGAAGGTATAGTTATCGATCGTGAAATCACGCTGGACCTGCAGCCGCTCGCGCAGGCGCACCGCGAAGCCACTGTCCAGCCAGCGGAAGTCCTCGCGCGTGCGGGCGACGATCACCTTGTCGGGGAGATAGAGCCGGAACGTCTGCTCCAGGAGCAGGCGGTTCTCGTTGTAGGCGCCGCCTTCGGTCGAGGCGCCATGTCGGTAGCCGATCCGGCCGAGAAAGTAGTCGGCGAACTGGTGCTCGAAGGTGAGCCCCTGTTCGGCCTGGTAGGTCGTGTCGCTGGCGCGATTGCGGCTGAGCGAGCCCATGAGGATCGCGCGTGACTTGCGATCGTCGAACCAATAGTGGATCTGCGCTTCCGGCCAGAATTCGTTGGATTCCTCGGCGCGCGCGCTCGATGCGGATGCCGCGGTAGCGGCCAGGAACAGCGAAGTGAGCGTTCTAGCCGCCCGCCGCATGGCGTACGATGCAGCGGAAACCGACATGGCTGGTCGTGGTGTCGACAGCCTCGGCGTGGCGTGCCGCTGGCCGGTATCGCCGACAGTAACTCGGTGCGCAAAGATGCGATCCGCCCTTCAGCACCTTGCGCGGGATCTGGATCTGCGGCTGGCGCGGATCGTAGCTCGCTTCTACCGGACCGCCGCGCGGATTCTCAGGCACGCAGCAGGCCTTGGCGGCATCGGTGGGGTGCTTCGAGGAGTACCAGTCGGTCGTCCATTCCCAGACATTGCCGATCATGTCGTAGACGCCGTAGCCGTTCGCAGGGTAGGTCCTGACGGGTGACGTCCGCGCATAGCCGTCTTCGCGGCTGTTCTCGTGCGGGAAAGCCCCCTGCCAGGTGTTGGCCATGTGTCGGCCCCCCGGCGTGAGCTCATCCCCCCAGGCGAATTCCGCGCCCTCCAGGCCGCCGCGCGCGGCGAACTCCCACTCGGCTTCGGTTGGCAGCTCCTTGCCCACCCACTTGGCATAGGCCTCGGCGTCCCTGAAGGCGATCTGGACGACGGGATGGTCGTCGAGCCCGCCGATATGGCTGCCCTTGCCGTAGGGCCGCCGCCAGGTCGCGCCGAAGGTGAAGCGCCACCACTGGCTCCAGTCGACGAGATCGACGGGCTTGCTCGGTGGCGTGAAGACGAGGCCACCCGCTTTCAGCATCTCGGGCCGGGCGCCGGGATAGTCTTTCGGGTCGGGAGCGATCTCGGCCCAGGTCACGTGGCCCGTCGCCTGGACAAAGGCGCGGAACTGGGCGTTGGTGACCGGCGTCGGATCGATCCAGAAGCCGTCGACCGTCACGGTGTGCACGGGCTTTTCTTCTGGGTAGTGATTGTCCGAGCCCATGCGGAACGTGCCGCCGGGAATGCGGATCATGTGGGAATGCAGGGCCGCACCGGCCGGGTGCATGTCTGCCATGCCAAGCTCCATATCCTGCTTCCCTGCACGTTGCCAACTCGTGCAGGCTGCAGACTTGCGACCGTTGAGGCCGCTCTATGATGCCACGCCCGTCCGCGACAGCCGCTCTGAGTCTCGCGGCTGGTCAGTTCACGCCCTGCGGCGGGGACATCAGCTTGTCGAGAACGCCCTGCATGTTGAACGAGCCCGGCTTCTGACGCGGCGGGAACTCGGCCAGCGTCTGGAGATAGCGCCCGACATACGTCTGCGCCGGCACCAGCAGGAAGATACGGTCGATGCGCCAGCGGGCGTAGCCCATGCCGTCATGGTCGGCGCGCTCGAACGGATCGGCCTTGAGGTCGAAGAGCTTCGGCACACGCAATGTCACCATCGGGTCCTGCCAGACATCGAAGCCATGGCTGCGTTGCTCCATGAACGCCAGCTTCCACTTGTCGTAGCGCAGGCCGGCCAGCCCGCCATCGTCGGTCCAGTAGAAGAACTCCTTGCGTGCGCTGCCTGCGCCATTCTTCAGCAGCTCGCGCTGGTCGTAACCGTCGAGATGGACCTTGAAGGTCTTGGCGCCGAAGGTAGCGCCCTGCTTGAGCTTGGCTGCCAGGTCGGTCTCGCCCGCGCCAGCCAGCAAAGTCTGCATCCAGTCTTCGGCGGAAAACACTTCGTTGATCTCGGTACCCGGCTTGACCAGGCCGGGCCAGCGCACCATTGCAGGCACGCGGTAGCCACCTTCCCAGTTGGTGTTCTTCTCGCCGCGGAACGGCGTGGTGCCACCGTCCGGCCAGCTCATGACTTCGGCGCCGTTGTCGGTCGTGTAGATCACGATGGTGTTGTCGGCGATCCCGAGCTCGTCGAGCTTCTTCAGGAGCTGGCCGACATGGCCGTCATGTTCGACCATGCCGTCGGCGTAGACGCCGAGACCGGTCTTGCCTTCGGACTCCTTTTTCAAGTGCGTCCAGATGTGCATGCGGCTCGAGTTCGACCAAACGAAGAACGGCTTCTTGTCGCGATTGGCCCGGTCGATGAAGTCGAGAGATGCGGCGAGGAACTCTTCGTCCACCGTCTCCATGCGCTTCTTCGTGAGCGGCCCGGTATCTTCACACTTCTGCTTGCCCCACTTGCCGAAGCGCGGGTCCTCGCCCGGTGTTTCGGTAGGGGTAGCGACGCACTTCAGCACGCCGCGCGGCCCATACTTGGGCTTGAAGGTCGGATCCTTCGGATAGTCGATGTTCTCAGGCTCTTCCTCGGCATTGAGGTGGTAGAGGTTGCCGAAGAATTCGTCGAAACCATGCACTGTCGGAAGGAACTCGTTACGGTCGCCGAGATGGTTCTTGCCGAACTGGCCGGTTACGTAGCTCATCGGTTTCAGGAGGTCGGCGATGGTCGGATCCTTGTCTGACAGGCCTTCCGGAGCGCCGGGCAGGCCGACCTTCAACAGGCCGGTACGAATGGGCGATTGGCCCGTGATGAAAGCGGCACGTCCTGCCGTACAGGATTGCTGGCCGTAATAGTCGGTGAAGATCGCGCCTTCGCGCGCGATTCGGTCGATATTGGGCGTCCGGTAGCCCATCATCCCACGGTTGTAGGCGCTGATATTCCAGAGACCAATGTCATCACCCATGATGACGAGAATGTTGGGTCTGGCCGGCGTCTGCGCGTTGGCTGGCGGGACGCCGCCCGATATGCCGACGCATAGCGCCGCTGCGGACAGCATGCGGCCGAATTTGCCCTTGGTCATCGGTTTGCCTCCAGATCGAAGTATGCGTGCAAATTCTTCTGAACATCGATGCAAGACAACGCCACAGACGATACGGTTCGCGAATGGAAATCGACCTCAAGTTGCTGCAATACGCCGTCGTCCTCGCCAAGCACAGGCATTTCGGGCGGGCAGCCGCGGCACTGCGCATCAGCCAGCCTACACTTAGCCGCAATATTGCAGCTCTCGAGAAGCAGTTGGGCCTGCGCGTCTTCGAAAGATCACGCCGGGATGTCGTGGCGACGCCGGCTGGCGACGACGTGCTCAGGATGGCCGACGAACTCGTGACCCGCGCAGAGGCGATCTCCAATCGGCTGCAGCTCGTGCGCGATGGCCGCGGCGGCCGCCTGCGTGTCGCCGCCGGGACATACATCCACGACATTGCGGTCCTGCCGGCCGCCATCGACCTCATCAATGCGCATCCGTCCATTCGCCTCGAGCTTCTGGAGCGGGAGTGGGCCGCCGCGGCCGGCATGTTGATGACCGATCGGGTCGACTTTGCCGTGTTCGATATCGCATCGTTACGCGGCATGCCGGCGCTGCGCGTCGAGCCTCTCGGCTCGCTGCAGGGGGTCTATTTTTGCCGGGCAGGCCACGCGCTTTTGAAGAAGTCCCCGCTGCGGCCCGACGACGTTCGCAAGTATCCCTTTGTCCTCTCGAGCATGTCGCATCTCCAGGTCGGATTGATCGAGGATATAGATCCGGGTTTCACGGTCGATCCAGTGACGGGCAATATCTTGCCGTCGATCGCGGTGTCCTCTGTCCGGGTCAGTCGCGAGATCGTCTCCGAGACGGACGCCATCGGGATCAGCCATATGAGCCAACTGATTGAAGGTCTGGCTACGGGGCGTTTTGCGATCCTCGACTTGCCTTGGCGGAAGACGCTCCCGATGGCCGAGATGGGCATCGCCTATAAGCGGGAGCTCACTCTGCCGCCCTCCGCACGTACGTTCATAGGACTCATCCGCAAACAGATGCGGGCCCAAGCGCGCTCTACGAAGTGACCTATCTCATCTCGAACGGATAGATCACTTTCCAGTCGTTCTTCATGTCGACGACGGTCCACTTGCGCCGGACGGCCTCGTTCCAGGCCGTGTCGAGCCGGCCGACCGGCGACTGGCGGTCGTAGGCATATTCGCGCATGGCATCGGTATGGTGCACCAGGCCCATGAAGCGGGCGCCCGAACCCGCGGCCGTCCATTCCAGCATCTGCTGGTCGCCGTCGGAGTTGCCGAACGCCAGGACCGGCCGGCGGCCGATATACTGGTTGATGCCCTCCGCCTTGCCGGGACCGTCGTCGATGAACTGTACCTTGGGTTCCTTGAGGAGCACGGGTCTGTTGGCGCGCAGTTCATAGCGCGTGACGCCCGAGGACCCCACGACCTGCTCCGGCGGGATGCCATAGACCCGTTCCGTCCAGGGCCGCATGAACTCGATGCCGCCGCCCGAGACGATGTAGGTCTTGAACTGGTTGGCGCGCAGCAGGGCCAACAGCTCAAGCATCGGCTGGTAGACGAGATCGGTATAGGGCCGCTTGAAGCGCGGATGGCGGGCGGTGGCCAGCCAGTCGAGCACAGCCTGGCGAAACTCCTCGGTCGTCAGGCCGGCATGTGTCGCCGCCATGATCTCGAGCAGGCCCTTCTCGCCCATTGTCGCCAGCGCATCGCGGTCGTTCGTCAGCACTGCCTTGAACGGTTCCTGCGTTCGCCATTGTGGATTGCGGCCGGCCAGGGCACGCACGCGGTCCATTGCGAACATCACCTGGACATACATCGGCTGCTCGGTCCACAGCGTGCCGTCATTGTCGAATGTGGCGATACGTTCGGGGACAGGGATCCAGTCGCGGCTGCCGCCTGTCGTGGTGCGCCGGAGGAAGTCCAGGATCGACTGCTTCGCGGGTCCGTCGTTCCACGAGGGCAGGGCATCGGCCTGGGCCCGGGCCGGAGAGATGAGAGCCGGGAGGCCGATGCCGGCCACCGTACCGGCGAGGAAAAGGCGGCGTTTCATCATCCGATCCTAGCCCAACCGGCCGCCCGTGCTAGGGTGGTCTTTCATCCCGCAATGGAGACGAGAATGGCCACGAGCACCAAGCTTCGCACGACCGAGGGGCGCGGTCGCCTGTTCGACAGCGTTTTGGATACGATCGGCGATACACCCTGCATCCGGATCAACAATCTCGGACCCAAAGGCGTGCGGATCTACGTCAAGGCCGAGGCCTACAACCCGGCCGCCTCGGTGAAGGACAGGCTGGCCGTCAACATCATCGAAGCGGCAGAGCGTAACGGCACGCTGAAGCCCGGCCAGACGGTGGTCGAGGCGACCAGCGGCAATACCGGCATCGGGCTGGCCATGGTCTGCGCGCAGAAGGGCTATCCGCTGGTCGTCACCATGGCGGAAAGCTTCTCGATCGAGCGCCGCAAGCTGATGCGCATGCTGGGTGCCAAGGTCGTCCTGACGCCGCGCGCGCAGAAGGGCTTCGGCATGTACCAGAAGGCGGTTGAGCTGGCGAAGGCGAACGGCTGGTTCCTGGCGCGCCAGTTCGAGACGGCGGCCAATGCCGAGATCCACGAATCGACGACGGCGCGCGAAATCCTGGCCGACTTCAAGGGCGAGCGCCTGGACTATTTCGTGAGCGGCTACGGCACGGGCGGCACTGTCACCGGCGTGGCGCGCGTGCTGCGCAAGGAGCGGCCCGAAACCAAGATCATCCTCGCCGAGCCGGCCAATGCGCAGCTCATCGGCAGCGGCAAGGCGCAAGAGCGCACCGCCGACGGCGCGCCGGCCGTCAGCCACCCCGCCTTCGAGCCGCACCTGATCCAGGGCTGGACGCCGGACTTCATTCCGTTGGTGCTGCAGGAGGCGATCGACAAGAAGTACTACGACGAGCGGCTGCCGATTGCCGGCCCCGAGGGCGTGAAGTGGGCGAAGGCGCTGGCGCAGAAGGAAGGCATCTTCACCGGCATCTCCGGCGGTTCGACCTTCGCCGTCGCTATGCAGATCGCTGAGAAGGCGCCGCAGGGCTCGGTCGTGCTCTGCGTGCTGCCCGATACCGGCGAGCGCTATCTCTCGACGCCGCTCTTCGAGGGCATCGTCGACGGCATGGACGAGGAGGAGACGAAGATCTCCAAGTCCACGCCCGGCTATCAGATGGACTGACGAACGCAGGCTTGAGGCTCAGCGATGCGGCTGGTGACGATAATGGTCGGCCAGCGCATCGCGGCCGAAGTCCGCCGTCAGGTCGCGCCACACGGCATGGATATGGTTGGCGCCGTTCTGCGTATTGTCGTGTTCGATCACGGTGACCGGGCCATGAACTCGGAAGTAATGCGCCTCGCCAGGCGTGAGTGAGCCTGCCCAGGCGAAGCGGAATGCCGTAATTCCCTGTTCCAGGGCGCGTCGCTTCTGTGCTGCCACCAGATCGGGCGCCAGGGCGCCGAGAAAGCGATCCATCAACGCTTCGACGAGATTGCGCTGCGCGCCGTCGAGGTCGGCCAACAGCAGACCACGCGGGTCGCCCAAATCCCGCTCGCGCTGCGGGCTCGCCACGATCTCGCCGAAGGAACGATTGGCGATGAGGGCCGCTTGACGCTGCTGGTCGGTGAGGCCAGCCATGATCTGGCGCGCCAGATCTTCCGACGTGCCCAGCAAACGAAAACCGCGATTGGGCCCGTCGCGCACCGTTGCCGGATGGGCGCCGACGAAGAACGGCGTCACCGAAATACGACCTGCGACGGGCAGAGCCACGTTCAACGAAAGATGATGGCCCTCGAAACGCCAGCCCCAGGGAAAGCGGCCAGGCGTGCCGAAGATCGAAACATAGTAGCGGCCGGGATCGCGGAAGCTGCCCTGTTGCTCCCGCAGCACGCCTTCGAGCAGGCGCACGCCGTCGAGCAGTTCCAGTCCGCGCGGATTCAACACCGACGCAAAGAGCGTGTGGGCGGCTTCGGCCTGATTGGGGCGCATCTCGCCCAGGCTCAACCCCGGGCGGGTGCGCGGGATGTAGTGCCAGTCCAGACGGTTGTCCGACTCGAAGGCGATCAACACCTTCTGGCGCTGGCCATCGTCGAGGCTTGTGAGAAACTGGGTCGCCGCTTCGGCAATGCGCTGTGCGGCGTCCACGGTCTGGGCGCTGGCAGCGCCGAAGGGCAACAGGCTCGCTGCCGCCAGTACGGCCCGCCGTGTCGGCGGACCATGCCCACCATGATGATGGTGGTGGTGATGTTCCTCGTCGTGCGGATGCCAGCCGTCGTGCGGCATGGCGGGTCCGTCAGGTCGAGGTCTTGGGATACTTCAGCGTGCAGCCATACGGCCGTGTCGAGGAATCGGTGACCGGCTTGCCGGCCAGCACTTCGTCCATGCCGATGCGCACATACTGCTTGGCCTTGGGGATGTCGGCGACATCGGCCGACGGGATCGAGTCGATGCCGCCCTTGTAGACCAGCACGCCATTGGCATTGATGATGTACATGTGCGGCGTCACGGTGGCGCCGTAAGCGCGGGCGACCTGGCTCTTGGGATCGAGCAGCACGGCGGCCGGAGCGGCATCGCGGCTCTTGGTGAGATCGTTGGCCTGCTGGGCGGTGACGTAGCCCTGCTCGCCGGTCGCCGACGAAGCGACGGTCAGCCACACCACGCCCTTGCCTGCGGCCTCGCGCTGTTGCGTCTGCATGTTCTTGGCGTTGTAGTGCTTACGCACATAGGGGCAGTCGTGGTTCGTCGTTTCGAGGACGACGACCTTGCCCTTCAGGTCGGCGAGCGACCAGGTCTTGCCGTTGCTGTCGACCGCCGTGAAAGCCGGCGCGGGCTTGCCGACATCGGGGCCGGTCGCCGCAAAGGCAGTGGCGGGAAGGAGGGCGGCGGCAGCAGTGCCCAGCATCAACGAACGACGGGGAACGACAAGGTTCGACATCTTCGCCTCCTAACGTTTGGTTTGCTCGATCGACGACAGCTCGGAGAGAACCAGCGCTTCGGTGAGAACCTGTGGCAGGATCTTCGGCTTCTCGGCGCCGGGCGCCCAGAAGAGATAGAGCGGTACGCCCGCCCGCCCGAGTTCCTTCAGCACGCCGGTGATTTCGGGGTCGCGGTTGGTCCAGTCGCCCTTAAGCTTGACGACCCCCGCCTGCTCGAAGGCCTTGCGGCTGGCTGCCGTCTCGAGCGCGACGCGCTCGTTCACCAGACACGTAATGCACCAGGCGGCAGTAAAGTCGACGAACACAGGTTTGCCGGCGGCTACGGCCTCGGCCATGCGCTCGCGGGAAAAGCGCTCCCAGCCGTCGAAGTTGACGCCGCCCGTGGCATTGCCCGAAGCAGACGCAGCCGTCGCCGGCCTGTCTTCGAGCTTCAGGACGACGCCGAAGGCCAGCAGGACGGCCACTGCGGCCACACCACGGCGCAGCCACGTGCCCGCCGACGCGGTCGAGCCGGCGCGCAGCAGCCAGATTGCAAAAGCAATCAGGACCATGCCACCCAGAGCGTAGAGCACGCCGTCGGCCCCCGTCTGCTGGGTCAGCACCCAGATCATCCAGACGGCGGAGGCGTACATCGGGAAGGCGAGGAACTGGCGCAGCCGGTCCATCCACGGACCGGGCCGCGGCATCAGCCGCTGCAGCGCCGGCGTCATCGACAGGGCGAGATAGGGCAGTGCGAGGCCAAGCCCCATCGCCAGCAGTACGGCTACGGTCGCGGGGGCGGGTTGCGCGAGGGCAAAGCCCAGGGCCGCCGCCATGAACGGCGCGGTGCAGGGCGTCGCCACGATCACGGCCAGCACGCCGGTGAAGAAGGCGCCCGTCGTCCCGCCGCGCGCGACCAGGCCTTGGCCCATTCCGGCCAGCCGGTTGCCGACCTCGAACACGCCGGAGAGGTTCAGGCCGACCACGAAGAAGAGATAGGCGATCAGCAACGAGAAGATCGGCGACTGGAATTGGAAGCCCCAGCTTACCTCGCCGGCACCGGCGCGGATCGCGAGCACGAGCGCGGCCATGGCGGCGAAGGAAACCAGCACGCCGGCCGTGTAGGCGAGCCCGTCGCGACGCATCTCGGCACGGTCATGGCCGGCCAGTCGTGCGAAGGCGGCGGCCTTCATGGCGAGCACCGGGAAAACGCAGGGCATCAGGTTGAGAATCAGGCCACCCAGCAGGGCAAAGAGCAGGGCCTGGACCAACGACAGCTCTTCGCTGCCGATGGCGCCGGCCAGCGAGGCGGAACTCGGCGTGAAGGCAGTATCGAGCTTCGCCGAAACATCGAAGGCCTGCTTCACCGTGCCGTCGGCTGTCTTCTCGGTCAGCACCAGCGTACCGGCAAGCAGCGGCGGCAGGGCGGTCTTGGCATCGCCGCGCTTTAGCGGGATGCGGATGCCGTTCGTGTCGACCATGGCATTCTGCTTGGCCATGGTTGCGACCGGGCCCCACTCGGCAGGGAAGAAGTAGACGTTGCTGATCGTGTCGGCCTTCAGGCCCTTGGCGTCGATCACCAGCGTCGGATCGCCGGACTTGGCGATGCCATAGCGCGCCGGCCACGGGCTCTCGGTCGGGATGCTGCGACGGGCCTGCTCGAACAAGGTGCGTATTGCCGGCGGCGCCGGAGTCGCCGCCGTGCCTGACGGCAGGGTCAGCTCGAACTTGCCTTCTTCCGGAATGCAGACGTCTTCGCAGACCAGCCAGTTGGCGGCAGCTTCGAGCTTCAGCGGACCCGCGAGGTCGGCCGGCGGCGTGATGCGCACCAGCAGCGTCGACTCGTCCTTGAAGCCGTAATTGATGATGCCACCAACCTCGAACAGGATCGGCGTGGGCCAAACGATGGGATCGGCCTTGGCGCCCGGCGGCAAGGTCCAGGTGATTTCGGTCGGCAGTCCCGACTCGCCGGGGTTCTTCCAATAGGTGTGCCACTTCGGACGGATCGTCTGGCGCAGCCCCACCCAGAAGGGCTCGCCGGGCTTCACCGTCGAGACGTCGGCCAGCAACTCGGTCCGCACATTGTCCGTCTGCACGACGGATTGCGCGAAGGCCGGCATCGCCGTGGCGATGGCGACCAGGATACCGAGCAAAAAAGCGGGAAAACGCGACATGATGGTTGATTAAGTGACCTCGGCCCATGGCGCTGGCAAGGCAATCCCGATCAACGCGGCGTGATATTTTGCCCTCGTGGAATCTACAGTCTAAGGTCTTGGTTCCATTGAGGAAATCATGTTGCAGCTTTATGAACGGCGTCTTCTGGGCGCGCTGGACGAACTGGCGGCGATCGGCGCCATCGACGGCGGCGGCTGTGCCCGTCTGGCTCTGACGGACGAGGACAGGGCAGGCCGCGATCTCGTCGTCGGCTGGATGAAGGAACTCGGCCTCGATGTGCGGGTCGACGCCATCGGTAATGTGATAGGATTGCGTGCCGGCCGCGAGAACCTGGCCCCGATCATGACCGGCAGCCATATCGACACGGTCCGCACTGGCGGTCGCTACGACGGCAACTACGGTGTCCTGGCCGGCCTCGAAGTCGTGCGCGTCCTGAACGAGGCCAACATAACAACACGCCGGCCGATTGCCGTCGCCTTCTTCACCAACGAAGAGGGCGCGCGCTTCCAGCCCGACATGATGGGCAGCCTGACCTATGTCGGCGGCATCGGCCTCAACGAAGCCTATGCCGCTGTCGACAAGGAGGGGGCGTCGGTTGGCGACGAGCTGCGCCGTATCGGCTATCTCGGCGCCGCCAAGCCGGGTGCGATCAGGCCGCATGCCTTCGTCGAGCTGCATATCGAGCAGGGCCCGATCCTCGACGAGGAGAAGGTGCAGATCGGCGTCGTGGAAAGCGTACAGGGCATTTCGTGGACCGAGTACACGGTCACCGGCGTCTCCAACCATGCCGGCACGACGCCGATGCGGTTGCGACGCGATGCGGGCTACCTCGCAGCGTCGGTGAACCTCTTTGCCCGTAAGCTCGCCTGGGAGATGGGCGGCAATCAGGTCGCAACGGTGGGATCGCTGGCGCTGCGGCCCAACCTGATCAACGTCGTGCCCAACCGCGCGATCTTTGCGGTCGACCTGCGCAACACCGACGAGGCGAAGCTGCAGGAAGCCGAAGCAAGGGTCGCCGCGCATATCGCCGAGGTGGCGAAAGCCGAGCGGGTCGAGGTCGAGGCCAAGGTGCTGGCGCGCTTCGAGCCGGTGATCTTCGATACGGCCCTTGTCGGGAGGGTCGAGCATCATGCCAAGGCATTGTCGCTCAGCACGCGTCGCATGCCCTCGGGCGCGGGTCACGATGCGCAGATGATGCAGCGCATATGCCCCACGGCGATGATCTTCGTGCCCTCGGTCGCGGGCCTCAGCCACAACGTCAAGGAGCACACCGAAGCCGCCGACCTCGTGGCCGGGGCCCAGGTACTCCTGAACCTGATTCTGGAACTTGCCGGCTGAAATTGTCTGACAACTTGGCAGGCGCTAGCATCGCCCGATGACCGACAAGCAGCGGCAACGGCCTCCCAACAATCTGGCCGAGCAGGTAATGGCGCGGTTGAGCTCAGACATCCGGGGGGGGCGGCTGGCGCCGGGTGCGCGCCTGCCGACCGAGCAGGCACTGACGACCGAACTGGGCGTGAGCCGTACCGTGGTGCGCGAGGCGGTCGCTGCACTGCGTGCCGACGGCCTCGTGGTGACGCGCCGCGGCTCCGGCGCCTATGTCGCCGATCCTGCCGCCGGGCCGTTCCGTATCGCCGCTTCGGGCGCCGCCGCTCTCGGCGACATCATTACGGTGATGGAGCTGCGGCTCGCGGTCGAAGTCGAGGCCGCGGCGCTGGCGACCGAGCGGGCGTCCCGCCGGCAGATCGCCATCATCCGTACGGCCTGGCGGTCGATCGACGCGGCATTGAAGCGTGGCGAGGGCGCCGTCGCCGAGGATTTCGCCTTCCATCGTGCCATCGCCGAGGCGACCGGCAACGACCAGTTCCCCCGTTTTCTGGCCTATCTCGGCAGCCATGTGATCCCGCGCCAGAGTGTGCGGCTCAGCGTCGACACGCCGGCCGAGCGACGTACCTATCTGGAACGCATCCAGCATGAGCACGCGCGCATTGTTTCTACCATCTCGGAGGGCGATCCCGCCGAGGCCCGCCGCGCTATGCGCGAGCACCTGACGCGCTCGCTGGAGCGCTATCGCACCCTTGCCGGAGGAATGAAGAATGGCCGACGCTAGGAAGATCCTGTTCACCGGAGCGGCCGGCGGCATCGGCACCATGATCCGGCCGATGCTGGCCAAGCTCTATCCCGGGCTGGTGCTGAGCGACAGGGTCGAGCCCAAGGACCTGCTGCCGACGGAGACTTTCATTGCCGCCGACCTCACGAAGCCGGACGAAGTCGCGGCCGCGGTGAAGGGCGTCGACAGCGTCATCCATCTCGGCGGTTTCTCGGTCGAAGGGCCGTGGGACACGATCCTGCAATCCAACATCATCGGCTGCTACAACATATTCGAGGCCGCGCGCGCGGCCGGCGTGAAACGGCTGATCTTCGCCTCGTCCAACCATGCGATCGGCTTCTATCCGCGCAAGCGCCGGATCGGGCCGAACGTCACGGTGCGGCCCGACAGCCGTTACGGCGTCAGCAAGGCCTTCGGCGAGGCGCTGGGGGCGCTCTATTCCGACAAGCACGGCATGGCCGTGACCTGCCTCCGGATCGGCAATGTCGGTCCCAAGCCGCTCGACGTGCGCCGGCTTTCGATCTGGATCTCGCCCGAGGACATCGTGCAGCTCATCCGCATTGGGCTGGAGCATCCCGACATCCGGTTCGAGATCCTCTACGGCGCCTCCGACAATGCTGCGGGCTGGTGGGACAATTCCCGCGCCACCGAACTCGGCTATCGCCCGACGGCCAAGTCGGAGGATCACCGGGCGCACGCCGAAGCGGAACAGGCGAAGATCGGCCCCGACCCCGTGGGCGATCTTTTCCAGGGCGGTACTTTCTGCTCCGCCGAATTCACCAACGACGTGAAGCGCGCAGGGCCTTGACGGCCCTGCGACGACCGCGATGAAATAAGCCCCAGTTCAACTCGCGATTGATTGGCGCTTGCCGAAGCGGGGCGTGGCATGCCGGGCGGTCAATTCTGGGACAAGGTGCTCGGCGTTGCCGCTTCGGGATGGTGGGCGGTGCGCGTGGTTGCCGCCACGCTCTACGCCTGCCGCGCCGCGCTGCTGGCCCTCGTCGTCGGCGGCGCGTTGCTGGTGTTCACCGACCAGGCCCGGGACATGGTGCTGGCCAGCGTCGATCCCGGCAGTTCCCTGGGAACCAAGCTTGCCCTGCTGATGGTCGTCCTGTCGTGGGCCATCACCAGTTGGTACTGGTCGCGAATCATCCTGGATGCCGACTTCGCCGTCTACCTGCGGCCCGGCCCGGACGATCCCGAATGGCGCAAGACCTGGCATGCTTGGGTTTGCGAATGGACGCCACGCCTGATCGGCTTTGCCAGCATCGGCTGCGTGGCACTCACCTTCGAGTCCGGCCATGCAGCCTATCGCGATGCCCATGCGCTCAAGGAGGCCGCCGTCTACGAGCGCTATGCCTGGGGTATTGCGCTGGTGGCGGTCGTCTTTCTGCTGCTGGTGTGGATACGCCGTGGCCTGAACAGCAAGGTGCGCCAGCGCATGGGCACCGGCACGAAGCTGGCGCGGATCGCGTCGGGCCTTTCGCTCGGATTGGGCTGGTTCGTGCTGGCAGTTTCGTTGGCCGCGTCGCCCGTCTTCTTCTACCTGTTCGCCACCGATCCGGTCGGCACATCCAGGCTGTTCGGCAACAGCGTCAACGTCGTGCTCGTTGGACTGGCGCTCATCACGCCAGCTCTCAGCTTCATCGTTCTCCTGTCGGCCTATACCAAACTGCCGCTGTTCGCCACGGTTCTGCTGTTGCTCGCCTTTGTGCCGGAGATTGCCGGCGACTATCACGATGTCCGGCTGTGCGATGGCGAGAAATGCGCCAAGTTCGAGGCGCCCGGCCGGCCGGCGGACTCTGCGGGGACTCGATCGAAGTTCGCCCTCAAGGAAGTGTTTCTGAGATGGTGGGATGCGAACACCGAACCCGACATGGTTGCGTCCCTGCATGAACCGGCGGTGGCCGACGGCGAGGTGCGCGACCCGGATGACGTGCGCGTCCCGCCTTTGATCATGGTCGCCGCGGCCGGCGGTGCCAGCCGGGCGGCGTTCTGGACGTCGCTGGTGCTGGGCGAGCTGGCGGCACGCGAACGGCACTTCGCCGAGCGCGTGTTTCTGATCAGCGGCGTCTCCGGCGGGTCACTGGGCGCCACGGTGTTCCGTTCGCTCGTCGAGGAAGACCGGCTCGCTGTCGGAGGCCGCGGCTCGTCGTTTCTTCTCGACGCTCCCAGGCAGTCGGCGAACTTCCTCGAAAGCGATTTTCTCGGCCCGGCGCTCGGCGTCGGCATGTACGTCGATTTGCCGATGAGCGCGGTGTCGTTTCTTGGCCAGTCCGGCCGGCCGCTTGACCGGGCGACAGCGCTGGAGATGGCCTGGGAACAGGCCTGGCGGGAGTCGGCGGAAGCGGAGAAGCCGCGCAGATTCGACTGGAGCGACGGGTTCACGAAGACATTCCGCGCCAACGATCGCAACTGGCCGATCTTGGCGCTGAACGGGACATCTGTCGCAAAGGGCAAGCGCATCATCACGTCGAATGCGGAGTTTCAGGTCTCCGACCCTGCCGGCAATCTCGACGTCGCGCGGACCGTCTCCCAGCCCGATACCCGCTACGAGACCTTCCGGTTCCTCAACGAGGATATTCCGATCAGTACGGCCGTGACGATGAGTGCGCGTTTTCCCGGCATCTCGCCGACGGGAGGGATGCGCCGAAAGGTGAATGGCCAGGAAATGCTGGTGGCGCGAGTCACGGACGGCGGACTGTTCGAAAATTTCGGCGCCGCCACCGCGGACGAGACCCTTCGCTATCTCGGCTCGCGCATCTCGGAGTCGCAGTCTACGGCGGCGGGCTTCGTGAAGAGGCCGATCCTGCCCTTCGTCATCGTGATCAGCAGCGATCCGTCTCTCGATCCGATCCTTGCTTCGGAATCGATCGTGCGGACGAGCCGCAAGACGGTGATCCCGGACTGCGATCAGGGTGCTACCGTCGCTCTCTCGCCGGGCAATCGCCGCGACGAATGCCCGACGCCGACGCTCGAGAGTTCGTCCGTCGTCATCGATCCCTTGCGTGCGCTCTATGGCGGTCGCGTCGCGCGCGGCGAGTCTGCCGTGGCGACGCTGTTCGACCGCACTCGGGACCTCTTCTATTCCACCTACGACAACCTGCATCCGAGATTAGGCGAGGAGGCGCTGCGCGCACAGATCGGCGAGCGCTACCAGGTGCCGTTCTTCCACTTCCGGCAATGTCGCATACAGGGCCGCAAAGGCCCGACCATGAGCTGGCACGACTCCGGCTCGTCCTGGGATGTGCTGCGGATCATGACGGGCTTGCGCGGCGAGCGCGACCCCCAACGCGCACCTGCCGGAAACGCGGCGGTCGACAAGGCGACACTGGAGGCCATCGACAAGGATCAGTGCTCGAATGCCTCGGAGTTCTTCAGGCTGTGCCTGTACCTCACGAAGGCGGTCGGCGTCCTCGATCCGGCCACACAAAGCCGGACGCGCCCCATGAGCAGTGCCGAAGCCGAAGAGGCCGCTCGCCTCGACTGCGGGAAGAGGTGGCCCGCGCCGCTCCGTTAGCCGTAGAGTGCCCGTTATCGGCGGCGGGAGCCGCCATACGAGGATGACGGTAACGATGACGCGTTTTCTGACTGTCGGCGCCGCGCAGATGGGTCCCATTCAGCGCAACCATACGCGCCGCGACGTGGTGGAGCGGCTGGTCGCCCATCTGCGCGAGGCCAAGCGCATGGGCTGCGAACTCGTGGTCTTTCCCGAGCTCACCCTGACGACGTTCTTTCCGCGCTGGTGGATGGCGGATCAGACGGAGATCGATTCCTTCTTCGAGCAGGAGATGCCCTCGAACGAGACGGCGCCGCTTTTCAACGAGGCGAGGCGTCTCGCGATGGGCTTCTGCCTGGGCTATGCCGAACTCGCGAACGAAGATGGCAAGGTGCGCCGCTTCAACACCTCGATCCTGGTCGAGCGCGACGGAGGCATCGTCGGCAAGTACCGCAAGATCCATCTGCCGGGCCATGTCGAGCACGAACCCGAACGGCCGTTCCAGCATCTGGAGAAACGCTACTTCGAGGTCGGCAATCTCGGCTTCCCGGTCGTGAAGGCGTTCGGCGGCAACATGGGCATGTGCATCTGCAACGACCGCCGCTGGCCGGAGACCTATCGCGTGATGGGCCTGCAGAATGTCGAGATGGTGCTGCTGGGCTACAACACGCCGCTGCACAACGCGCCAGCACCCGACCACGACGAGCATTCCTGGTTCCACAACCAGCTCTCCATGCAGGCCGGGGCCTATCAGAACGGCACCTGGGTCGTCGGTGTCGCCAAGGGTGGCGCCGAGGAGGGCGTGCCGTCGCTGGCCGACAGCATGATCGTGGCGCCATCCGGCAAGGTGGTCGCGCGGGCTGCCGGAGACGGCGACGAGCTGGTGGTGCATCGCTGCGACCTCGATGCCGGCAGGAGCTACAAGACGACCACCTTCAACTTCGCCGTCCATCGCCAGCCCGATCAGTACCGCCTGATCGTCGACCGCAAGGGCGCCATCGATCCCGCCTAAGACGCCGAGCCGTGCAATCGATTGCCTGGCCGGGACCAGCTGAGGTTACCGCGGTGTAACGCCTTGCTATCGCTCGATCTATTGATTACCTGAGTGCGCGCCCGGCGGGGACGACCTCGCCATCATTGGGCAAGTGTCGGGACGGCCCGACTTCTTGCAAAGGGTGCGTCCGATGGCTTGGTTGATTCTTTTCATTGCCGGTCTCTGCGAGATCGGCTGGGCGATCGGCCTGAAATATACCGATGGCTTTTCCCGCCTCGTGCCGTCTGTTTTGACAGGCGTGGCGATGCTCGTGAGCATCGTCCTGCTGGGCATTGCGCTGAAGACGCTGCCGGTCGGTACAGGCTATGCGGTGTGGACGGGGATCGGGGCCGTCGGTACGGCGATCCTCGGCATCTTCCTGTTCGGCGAGTCGACCGACATTGCTCGGTTGGCGTCGATCGGGCTGATCGTCGCCGGCATCATCGGCCTGAAGTTCACGAGCGCGGTCTAGACCACGGCGCTGCGGGCAAACTTGCCGTAGCTCCGGTCGGGCGTGCCGCGGAACAACGACATGTGCGTGTGGGTGGCCACAAACGGATCGCCCACCGCCTTGCGACCCATGACGGTCGTCGTGCGGCCTGGACGGTCGAACCTGTCGCCGTTGGGATGGTAGCCGTCGGATTGCCACACGCCCATGCCGACGGCAGTGAGCCGGTCGGCGGAGACGATCGCTTCGATCTTGTCGAGGTCGTAGCGGAACTCGCGGATCGTGCCCCACACGTTGCGCCACTGCTTCTGCTCGGCAAGGTCGCGGCCGATCATGAAATCGGTAAAGGTGCCGAAGGCGATCATGTCCTCGGCAAAGATCGGACGTGCACCCTCGTAGTCGACGGCACGGCAGTGCTTCGACAGCGTGTCGAACCAGGCGCGCACGGCGGCGAGATCGTCGGGATGCACGGGCGAACGAAGATTCATCTCAGGCCTCCTAAAGTCCGTACCTCTGCCAGTGCCAGCGCTCCTCGACCGCAGCAAGGGTCGAGGGACCGATGTCTTCCAGTCCGGCCCGCAGGCCGAAGCGAGACAGGAGGCGGCGTCGCGGGCCAATTACCGGCAGCCGCACCTTGTCGCCGTAGCGCGCCTGCAGCGTGGCACGCAGCTCGCCCATGCCGTCGGCCAGACCGAGTTCAAGGCCGCGCTTGCCGGTCCAGAACTCGCCCGAGAACAGGAGACTCTCGTCGCCACGCAGTAGCTTGCCGCGACGCTCGCGCACCCAGCCCTTGAAGCCGTCGTGGATCTCGGCCTGCAGGCGCTTCAGCCGGTCGACATCCTCTTCCTGCTCGGGCCGGAACGGATCGAGCATCGACTTGCGCTCGCCGGATGTGTGCAGGCGGCGCTCGACGCCGATGCGGGCCAGCAGGTCCTGGAAGCCGAAGCCGGCGCTGATCACGCCGATGGAACCCACGATCGAACTGGGGTCGACGACGATCTCGTCGGCGGCGCAGGCGATCCAGTAGCCGCCCGATGCGGCGACATCCTCGACGAAGGCCACCACCGGCAGGCCCTTCTCGGCGGCATGCAGGCGAATGCGCTGGGCGATCAGGGACGACTGGACCGGCGAGCCGCCGGGCGAGTTCAGCGCGATCGCGACCGCCTTGGCGCCGCGCATGTCGAAGGCGCGCTTGAGCAGCGGCGCGACCGATTCGATCGACAGGCTGCGGCCACCGAGCATCCCTCCCGATGCGATCACGCCTGAAAGACGAACGACAGGCACGACCGGCCCGCGGCGAAAGCGATCCCTGATCCAATTCAGCATGGCGGCACTGTCGCGGCGGCCGGACGGGAAGGCAAGCGCCCTAGAACGGGAGCGGTTGCGCGTGACGCAGCACGGCCTCAGCCTCGTCGGTGTAGCCGCCCGATGCGCGATGCAGGAGGAGCGGCGGCGCCTCGGTCCGAAGCAATCGGTCGGCGCGTCGGGCGCGGACCAGCACGCGCGCCGCAGGCGGCAGACGCTTCACCGTAACGTCGCCCCAGCCCAATGCCGCGAGGTGACCGACGATCTCCTCCAGGCGGTCGCTGCGGTGGATTGCGATCAGGGTCCCTGCGGGTTTCAGCGCGCCGGTCGCTACCTCGAGCCAGCGTGCAAGATCGGCGCTCGATTCGACGGTCGCCAGTGCCTTGCTGGGGTCGGGCGATGGATCCGCGACGGCAGCCGCCAGATAGGGCGGGTTGGTCGCAACATGGTCGAAGAGGCCGAGATCGCCCGGCAGCGGGTCGGCGAGGTCGTGCACCAGTGTCTGCACGCGCTCGCCGGCGTCGTTCAGGGCGGCATTCCGACTGGCCAGCGCGGCCAGGGCAGGTTGCAGTTCGATGCCCACAATCGTGCAATCGGGCACGCGCGCAGCCAGGCAAAGCCCCACGGCGGCAACGCCGGCGCCGAGATCGAGAACGCGCTCGCCGGCCCGAGCCTCGACCGCAGCAGCCAGCAGAACCGCGTCGACGGCAATCCGATACCCCCGACTCGGCTGCAACAAGCGTACCCGGCCGCCCAGGAGAGCGTTTTCTGTCGACTGCATTTCCATGCTAGGGATCATCTCACGACATCGTGTCGCAACAATCAGGCTCTACCGGAGAGTTAATCTCGCGTCATGGCAACCGTCGTCTCTCTCGAAGGCAAGCGCAAGGCGCCGAGTCTCGAACCGCTGCTGTCGCTCTGCGCCGATGACATGGTTCAGGTCGATCGCGAGATCCTGGCACGCATGCGTTCGCCGGTTGCGCTGATTCCCGAGCTTGCCAATCACCTGGTCGGTGCCGGCGGCAAGCGCATGCGTCCGCTGCTCACGGTGGCGGCCGCACGGCTCTGCGGCTTTCAGGACGGCAGCGACCGCCACATCAAGCTCGCGACCTGCGTCGAGTTCATCCATTCGGCGACGCTTCTGCATGACGACGTTGTCGATGTGAGCGCGCTTCGGCGCGGCAAGCCGTCGGCTAATACCGTGTGGGGCGACAAGGCGTCGGTACTGGTGGGCGATTTCCTGTTCACGCGCTCCTTCGAGCTGATGGTCGATGTCGGCTCGCTCGACATCCTGGGCGTGCTGTCGCGCGCCTCTTCGACCATCGCCGAGGGCGAGGTGCTGCAGCTTGTCAGCCAGCGCGACATCAGTACGCCCGAGTCGACCTATCTCGAAGTGATCAAGGCCAAGACGGCCAAGCTGTTCGCCGCGGCGGCCGAGGTCGGCGCGATGGTGGCCGGCCGCAACGGGCCGGAGCGGGTGGCGCTCGAGAGCTTCGGCATGAATCTCGGCATTGCCTTCCAGCTCGTCGACGATGCGCTCGACTATTCCGGCCGCGAAGCCAAGCTCGGCAAGTCGGTCGGGGACGATTTCCGCGAAGGCAAGATCACCCTGCCGGTGATCCTGGCCTTCCTGCGCGGTGGCGCGGTCGATCGCGAATTCTGGAAGCGCACTATCGAGAAGCTGGATCAGCGCGACGGTGACCTCGAACAGGCCCAGACCTTGATCGAGCGTCACGGCGCATTGGCCGACACGCTGGAGCGGGCGCGCCACTACGGCGCCATGGCGCGCGACGGGCTCGGCCTCTTTCCCGCGTCGCCGCTCAAGGCCGCTCTGCTCGAAGCGGTCGATTTCGCTATCGATCGCGCCCACTAGCACCAGGGCACGCGATGGCCGGCCGTCATATCCTTGCCATCGACCAGGGCACGACCAGCACCCGCGCCATCGTCTTCGATGCTACTGGCCATCCGGTTGCCTCGGCGCAGAAGGAACTGCCGCAGATTTTTCCGCGGCCCGGCTGGGTCGAGCACGATCCGGAGGAGATCTGGTCGGCCACGGTCGAGGTCTGCCGCGGCGCCCTCGCCAAGGCGAAGCTCGACGCGTCGGCGCTGGCCGGCATCGGCATCACCAATCAGCGCGAGACCACGGTCGTGTGGGATCGCGCGACCGGCAAGCCGGTCCACAATGCCATCGTCTGGCAGGACCGCCGCACCGCCGAGCGCTGCCAGGCGCTGAAGCAGGCGGGGCACGAGAAGATCTTCTCCGACCGCACCGGCCTGCTGCTCGATCCGTATTTCGCCGGCACCAAGATCGAGTGGATCCTGGATCATGTCGCAGGGGCTCGCGCGGCGGCGGAGAAGGGCGCACTCGCGGCAGGCACCATCGAGTGCTTCCTGCTGTGGCGCCTGACCGGCGGCAAGGTCCATGCGAGCGACGCCACCAACGCCAGCCGCTCTTTGCTCCTCGATATCCGCAAGGGCGCCTGGGACCCGGAGCTGATGCAGCTCCTGCATGTGCCGGCGTCGCTGCTGCCGCAGGTCGTCGATTGTTCGGGTGAGCTGGGCGTTACCACAGCCGACATCATCGGCGCGCCGGTGCCGATCCTGGGCATGGCTGGCGATCAGCAGGCGGCCACCGTGGGCCAGGCCTGCATCCGCCCCGGCATGGTCAAGGCGACCTACGGTACGGGCTGCTTCGCGCTCCTGAACACCGGCAGCCTGGCCATGCATTCGCGGTCGCGGCTGCTCACGACCATCGCCTATCAGATCGGCGGGCGGCGGACCTATGCGCTGGAAGGCAGCATCTTCATCGCGGGTGCCGCCGTGCAATGGCTGCGCGACGGGCTTCGCCTCATCAGCAAGTCGGCGGATGTCGAGGCGCTGGCGCGCGGCGCCAAGGATGCCCATGGCGTCTACATGGTACCAGCCTTCGTGGGCCTCGGTGCGCCCTACTGGGATGCCGAAGCGCGTGGCGCGATCCTGGGCCTGACGCGCGATTCGGGTCCCGGCGAGATCGCCGCCGCCACCCTCGATTCGGTGTGCTACCAGACCCGCGATCTGGTGGAGGCGATGCGCGCCGACGGGGCGCAGATCGACGACCTGAGGGTCGATGGCGGCATGGTCGTGAACGACCCGCTGATGCAGCGGCTGGCGGATACAGTCGGTGCGCCGGTGGAGCGGCCGCAGGTGACGGAGACCACCGCCCTGGGCGCGGCGTTCCTGGCGGGGCTGGCGACAGGGCTCTGGCCCTCGCTGGAGGCGCTATCCAAGACCTGGGTGCTCGACCGGGCTTTCAAGCCCGCCGAAGACACGATTTCGCGCGACCGCCGCTATGCCGGCTGGAAGGATGCCGTGCGCCGGGTGCGTAGTTCCTGATTGCTGCCCGGTGGCCCGGCCATTAGGTTGCCGGCGCCATGAAAGCCCCTTCGAATCCCGTCTACAGCAGTATCGATACCACCGACCTTGCCCAGGCCGCCAAGCTCATTCAGAGCATTGCCGGCGGGCCCAAGCCGGCCGTTGGCGGCATCAAGCTGGGGCTTGAGTTTTTCCTCGCCCATGGTGCGCCGGGCGTTCGCTATGCCTTTCCTGTGCCGGTACGCGCGACCGGAGTCGGCTTCTTCCTCGACCTCAAGCTGCACGATATTCCCAACACCGTGGCCGGCGGTATCCGTGCCGTCGTCGAGCTGGCGCCGACCTACATCACCATCCACGCCAGCGGCGGCCGGGAGATGATGAAGGCCGCCGTCGAAGAGGCCGGTGCGCAGGCGGCCAGGCTCAATGTGCCGCGGCCGAAGCTGCTGGGGGTCACGGTGCTGACCTCGCTCGACCGATCCGACCTCGAAGCGACCGGCATCGACGCCGATCCGTCGGATCAGGTGCTGCGGCTCGCGGCCTTGGCACAGGAGAGCGGACTCGACGGCGCGATCTGCTCGCCGCACGAGATCGTGGCCCTGCGCAAGAAATGCGGCCCGGCGTTCGTGCTGATGGTGCCCGGCATTCGGCCTGTCGGGAGTGCCGCCGACGACCAGAAGCGGGCGATGACGCCGCGTCAGGCGGTCGATCTCGGCGCCAGCCATCTCGTGGTAGGCCGGCCGATCTATCAGGCGGCCGATCCGCGCGCCGCGGCGGAAGCCATCGCGCGCGAAGCCGGCGTCAACGACCTATGACCGTCGAGGCCAAGATCTGCGGGCTCTCGACGCCGGAAACGCTCGATGCCGCGGTCCAGGCCGGTGCCCGCTGGGTGGGCTTCGTCACGTTCCCCAAGTCGCCCCGCCACATTGGCTCGCTCGATCTCCTGAAGGCGTTGGGGGCGAGGGTGCCCGCGAGCGTCGGGCGCGTCGGCCTGTTCGTCGATCCCGACGATGTGCTGATCGACGAGCGCCTGGCGACCGG
This sequence comes from Reyranella massiliensis 521, assembly GCF_000312425.1. Classification (GTDB taxonomy): domain Bacteria; phylum Pseudomonadota; class Alphaproteobacteria; order Reyranellales; family Reyranellaceae; genus Reyranella; species Reyranella massiliensis. The sequence goes on from NZ_HE997181.1 coordinate 5,686,354, forward strand.
CGCCATCGACATGCTCCAGCTCCACGGATCGGAGACGCCGGAGCGCGTGGCGGCGCTCAGGGCACGCACCGGCAAGCAGGTGATGAAGGCCATCAAGGTCGCACGCCCCGAGGATGTCGAGCGGGGCATTGCGGCCTATGCCGGCGTGGCCGATCGGCTGATGTTCGATGCCGCCGACGGCACCTTGCCCGGCGGCAATGCCAAATCCTTCGACTGGACGATCCTGTCGGGCCGCAAGGTGCCTCTGCCGTGGCTTCTCGCCGGTGGTCTCACGCCCGACAATGTCGCCGACGCGGCGCGCGTTACGGGAGCGCCGGCCGTCGACGTTTCTTCTGGCGTCGAAGCCAGTCGAGGTGTGAAATCAATCGAGTTGATTCGCGCCTTCCTCGACAGGGTCAAGGCGCTCTGAGGGGAGAGACATGAAGGTCGAGAAGCGATTGAAGGAGCTCGGCATCGAGCTCGCCAAGCCCACGACGCCGATGGGCAGCTACGTGAACGCCGTGCGTACCGGCAACCTGCTCTACATGGCGGGCAAGGGGCCGGGCCAGCCGGGCCACCCGCTGCCGGTCGGCAAGGTCGGCAGCGATTTCACTGTCGAGGAGGCCTATGAGCATGCCCGCTCCGTCGGTCTCAGCCTCATCGCGGCCATGAAGGCCGAGCTGGGCGACCTCGACCGCGTGAAGCGCATCGTCAAGGTGTTGGGTATGGTCAACGCCGTCCCGGATTTCGGTCATCAGCCCGAGGTGATCAACGGCTGTTCCGATCTCTTCGTCTCGGTGTTCGGCGAGCGCGGCCGCCACGCGCGGTCGGCGGTCGGTATGGCCTCGCTACCGCGCGGTATTCCGGTGGAGATCGAGGTGATCCTCGAGGTCGAGGATGTCCCCGCCCGCCGCGCCGCCACCAAGCCGGCGGCCAAGCGCAAGGCTGCGCCCAAGGCCAAGAAGAAAGCTGCCAAGAAAAAGAAGAACTAGGGCTTTTGACCACCCCTGTCGGGGCTGCTAAGTCCGCCGGTCCCCGACAGGAAGAGCCATGTCCCCTTCGCCTAACAGTTTCCGCACCGGCCCTGATGAACGCGGGCATTTCGGCCTTTTTGGCGGCCGCTACGTCGCCGAAACGCTGATGCCGCTGATTCTCGAGCTGGAGAAGGCCTACAATGAGGCCAAGGTCGACCCGCAGTTCCAGGGCGAGCTGAAGTATCTCCTGACGCAGTATGCCGGCCGGCCGAGCCCGCTCTACTACGCCGAGCGGCTGACCAAGAAGCTGGGCGGCGCCAAGATCTACCTGAAGCGCGACGAGCTGAACCACACGGGCAGCCACAAGATCAACAACGTGCTGGGCCAGGTGCTGCTGGCCAAGCGCATGGGCAAGACCCGCGTGATCGCCGAGACGGGCGCGGGCCAGCACGGTGTCGCCACGGCGACCGCCTGCGCGCTGTTCGACATCCCCTGTGTCGTGTTCATGGGCTCCGTTGACGTCGACCGTCAGGCGCCCAACGTGTTCCGTATGAAGATGCTGGGCGCGGAAGTGCGTCCGGTGAAGGCGGGCGCCGCCACGCTCAAGGATGCGATGAACGAGGCGCTGCGCGACTGGGTCGCGACCTGCGAGACGACTTTCTACTGCATCGGCACGGTGGCCGGGCCGCATCCTTATCCGGCGATGGTCCGCGACTTCCAGTGCGTGATCGGCGACGAAGTGCGCAAGCAGATGATGGAAGCCGAGGGCCGGTTGCCCGACACGCTGGTAGCCTGCATCGGCGGCGGCTCGAATGCGATGGGCCTGTTCCATCCCTTCCTCGACGATTCGGGCGTGCGTATCATCGGCGTCGAAGCGGCCGGGCGCGGCATCGACAGTGGCGAGCATGCCGCGTCGCTGACCGGCGGACGTCCCGGCGTGCTGCACGGCAATCGCACCTATCTTTTGCAGGACAAGGAAGGCCAGATCACCGAGGCGCATTCGATCTCGGCCGGTCTCGACTATCCGGGAATCGGACCCGAGCATTCGTGGCTCAAGGAGCAGGGGCGCGTCGAGTACGTCTCGGCGACCGACGACGAGGCGGTCGAGGCGTTCCAGCTTCTCTGCAAGCTCGAAGGCATCATCCCTGCCCTCGAATCGTCGCACGCGCTGGCGCACACGCTCAAACTCGCGCCGAGCCTGCCCAAGGACAATCTCCTGGTGATGAACCTCTCGGGGCGCGGCGACAAGGACGTGCCGCAGATCGCCGAGCGTCTGGGAGTGAAGATCTGATGAGCCGCATCGAGAAGCGCTTCGCCCAGCTCAAGGCCGACAAGCGCGCCGGCCTCGTGACCTATGTCACCGCCGGCGACCCCAATATCGACGTCGGCTACCAGATCCTGAAGGGCCTGCCGGCGGCAGGTGCCGACCTGATCGAACTCGGCATGCCGTTCACCGATCCGATGGCCGATGGCCCGTCGATCCAGCTTGCCGGTCAGCGGGCGCTGAAGGCCGGCATCACGGTCGATGCGACCTTCGATATGGTGCGCCGCTTCCGCAAGGAGACCGGCGACAACGACACGCCGATCCTGCTGATGGGCTACTACAACCTGGTCTACCAGCGCGGTGCCGAACGCTTCTGCAAGGAGGCCGCTGCCGCCGGCATCGACGGCTTCATCCTGGTCGATCTGCCGCCGGAGGAAGCCGACGAGCTGAAGCCCCATGCGGTCGCCAACGGCCTCGACACCGTACTGCTGACGGCACCGACGACCGACGACAAGCGCCTGCCGGCCGTGCTGAAATATTCTTCCGGCTTCGTCTATTTCGTCTCGGTGCTCGGCATCACCGGCACCAAGTCGGCGTCCGAAGAGGCCGTGCGCACGCATGTCGAGCGCATCAAGCGCCACACCAAGCTGCCGGTGGGCGTGGGCTTCGGCATCAAGACGCCGGATCAGGCCGCTGCCATTGCCCGCCATGCCGATGCCGCGGTGGTGGGCTCCGCCATCGTCGACCGTGTGAAGGCGGGCCTCGACGACAATGGCAAGGCCAAGCCCGACCTGGTGCCGGGTGTTTTCGCCTACATCAAGGCCCTGGCGGACGGTGTGCGCGGCGTGCGGAAGGCCTGAGCGGCCAGCATCTGACGTTCACTCGTCGTCGAAGTTGAGATCGGCGACGAACGGGTTGGTCTTGCGTTCCCAGCCGAAGGTCGAGGTCTGGCCGTGGCCGGGCACGAAGGTGATGTCGTCGCCGAGCGGCCACAGGCGCTTGCGGATCGAGGTCAGAAGCTGGTCGTGGTTGCCGCGCGGGAAATCCGTGCGACCGATCGAGCCGCGGAACAGCACGTCGCCGACGAAGGCCACCTTCGAGGGCTTGTGCACGAAGACGACATGGCCCGGTGTGTGGCCGGGGCAATGGACGACATCCAGCGTCATCTTGCCGAGCTGCACGGTCTCGCCGTTGGTCAGCCAGCGGTCGGGCACGAACGGCTTGTAGGCCGGGAAGTTGTACTTGCGGCCGGAGTCCGGCAGGCCCTCGATCAGGAACAGGTCGTCCTCGTGCGGCCCCTCGATCTTGACCCCGTAATGCTCGGCCATGGTGCCGGCAGCCGAGGCATGGTCGACATGGCCGTGGGTCAGCAGCACCTTGGTGATCTTGATGCCCTGTTCGGCAATGGCTTGTTGCAGCATGTCGAAGTCGCCGCCGGGATCGACGGCGGTGCCTTCCATGGTTTCATCGCACCAGACGATGGAGCAGTTCTGCTGAAACGGGGTGACGGGGGCGATCATGACCTTGAGCATGCCTTCGATCTAATGCCTCCCGCCGGCGCGTGGAAGGGCGTATGCTGCCATCCCCTCGAGTATCGGTGACAATGAGCGCGCGTCTTCTCCTGTGCCTTTTGGGGTTAATCGGTTTCCTTGCAGCGCCCGCGCGAGCCCAGATCGCGACGGTGGCCTCGCCGTCGGGGCCCGTGCCGGCTGGTCCCTACCTCGCCGTCGATGTCGCGACCGGAGAGGTCCTGGTGGAACGCAATGCCGGGATCTCCTGGCAGCCCGCTTCGCTCACCAAAATGATGACGATCTACCTCGTCTTCGAGGAGTTGAAGGCAGGTCGCCTGCAACTCGGGTCGACGCTTGCCTTCACGGAGAATGCCCGCGCCAAGCCTGCTTCCAAGCTGGTGCTGGCGGCCGGCCAGTCGATCACGGTCGAGCAGGGGGTGCAGGCGCTGGTCGCGCGTTCGGCCAACGATGTCGCCACGGCCTTCGCCGAACGCCTGTCGGGATCTGAGCCCGTCTTCGCGCAGCGCATGACGGAAACCGCCGTGCGGCTCGGCATGACGGCGACGCAGTTCCGCAATGCCAACGGCTTGCCGGACGATGCGCAGCAGACGACGGCACGCGACATGGCGATCCTGGCGTTCGCCCTGCTCAAGGACTTTCCGCAGTACTACAGCTACTTTCGGACGCAGGAATTCTTCCTCGGCAAGACCAAGGTCGGCCCCGGCGTCAAATTCCTCGATCTCTATGCGCCCTACGCCGACGGCCTGAAGACCGGCTTCGTATGCGCCTCCGGCTTCAACATCGTGGGTAGTGCCGTGCGCGACGGCCGCCGGCTCGTCGCCGTGGCTTTCGGCTTCCGGCGCGCCGACCTGCGTGACGAATTCCTGGTGCGCCTGTTCGACGAAGCCTTCGCGCTCAAGACCGGCGGCAACCGCCCGAAGGTCTGGCAGTTGCGCAATGGCGGCAACGGACCGGCGATGGTGTTGCCGTATGGCGAATGCGGCACCATCCGCTACGACATGCCGGGCGATGCGGTGTGGCTCGGCACCTACGGAGACTGGAGGGCCGCAAAGAATGTGTTCGATGCCGCTCAAGCGCGACTGGGCACGATGGGCACCACCACGCTCGGCAAGGAGTACATTCTGCCGGTCACGTCGAACAAGGTGACCCGACAGGCCGCCATCATCGCCGATTTGGAGCCCGCCGCGGCCCAGAAGCTCTGTGCCGACTACCATGCGCGGAAATCTTTCTGCGAAGTGAAGAAACCTCGGGACTTCGTGGCGCCCTTCTCGGGCTTCTGGCGCTGAGCTTGGCCGCAATGGGCATTCGTGCGATACCGCCGGCATGAATTGGCTGACCAATTTCGTCCGTCCGAAGCTGCGCGCGCTGGTCGCCCGCAAGGAGACGCCGGATAATCTCTGGGTAAAGTGCCCCAAGTGCGAGCAGATGCTGTTCACGCGCGACTGGGAAGCCAACCAGGAAGTCTGCAATCATTGCGGCCATCACATGCGGCTGCGGCCGCTGAAGCGCCTGCCGCATCTGTTCGACGACGGCAAGTACGAGCTGCATCCGCTGCCGCGGGTGCCGGTCGATCCGCTCAAGTTTCGCGACACCAAGCGCTACGACGCCAAGCTCAAGGAAGCGCAGGCCACTGCCGAGGGCTCGACCGATGCGCTGGTCGTGTCGAGCGGCCTGATGGGCAGCCGGCTCACCATCGTGGCGCTGCTCGATTTCGGCTTCATGGGCGGCTCGATGGGCACGGCCGTGGGCGAGGGGCTGGTCATGGCCGCCGAACTCGCTGTCGCCCGCAAGGCGCCGCTGATCGTCTTCTCCTCGTCGGGCGGCGCGCGCATGCAGGAGGGCATCCTCTCGCTGATGCAGCTCACGCGCACCACCATCGCCGTGCGCAAGGTCAAGGGCGCGGGGCTTCCTTACATCGTGGTGCTGACCGATCCGACGACCGGCGGCGTCTCGGCCTCGTTCGCCATGCTGGGCGACGTCCATCTTGCCGAGCCCGGCGCGCTGATCGGCTTCGCCGGCCCGCGTGTCATTCAGGACACGATCCGTCAGGAACTGCCGGAAGGTTTCCAGCGGTCCGAGTATCTGTACGAGCACGGCATGGTCGATGCCGTCGTCCACCGCCACAAGCTGCGCGAGACCTTGATCCGTATGGTCTCGCTGTTCATGGATCCCCTGATCGCCGAAGGCCGCGGGCTGGCCGTCGCCGGCCGCTGAGCCGGCTGTGAGCGACGCCATTGTCCAGCGTCTGATGAGCCATCATCCGAGGGTGATCACCCTCGGGCTGGAGCGCATCGAGCGTCTGCTGAACGCACTGGGTTCACCCGAAAAGAAGCTGCCGCCGCTTGTCCATGTCGCCGGCACCAATGGGAAGGGTTCTCTCGTCGCCTATCTGCGGGCGATGGCCGAGGCCGCCGGCTATCGCGTGCATGTCTACACCTCGCCCCATCTGGTTCGTTTCAACGAGCGGATCAGGATTGCCGGCCAGCTGATCGAGGACGACGACCTCGACGAGCTGCTGACGGAATGCGAAGAGGCCAACGGCGACACGCCGATTTCCTTCTTCGACATCACGACGGCGCTCGCGTTGCTGGCGTTCTCGCGCGTGCCGGCCGAACTCGGCATCATCGAGGTCGGCATGGGCGGCCGTTTCGACAGCACCAACGTGATCGAGCCCGCTTTGTCCGCCATCACGCCGGTCGGCTATGACCACACCGGCTTTCTGGGCGACAAGCTCGAAGGTATCGCCTGGGAGAAGGCCGGCATCATCAAGCGCGCGACCCCCGCCGTGATCGGTCGTCAGCGCGAGGTGAGTGCACAGGTCATCGAGGCCGAGGCGGACAAGCTCGCGGCGCCCCTGTTTCGCATGGGCCGCGAGTGGCAGGTGACGCCGCAGGAGTCGGGTTTCCGCTACGAAAGCGACCTTCTCACGCTCGATCTGCCTGCGCCTGCATTGGTGGGCGTGCATCAGATCGACAACGCTGCGACCGCTGTCGCCTGCATCGAGCGTCTGCGGGCCGCGCGCTTCGACATTGGCGACGCTGCAATCCGCAAGGGACTCGCGTCCGTCGAATGGCCTGCACGCCTGCAACGTCTCACCAAGGGGCCGCTGCCGGGCGCGCTGCCGCCCGGCAGCGAACTCTGGCTCGATGGTGGCCACAATGAGGATTGCGGCATCGTGCTTGGCCGCATGGCTGCGGAGTGGGCAAAGGAGCCGGCGGCGCTGCCGCTCTATCTCATCTTCGCCATGCAGACGACCAAGGACGCCTCGGGCTTCCTGCGGCCGCTCGCGCGCTACGCCACGGCGGCGCGCGCCGTGCCGTTCCCGGAAGGCCACGCTGCCTACACGCCCCAGGAAGCCTGCGCGAAGGCCGCCGATGTCGGTCTCGATTGCGTCCCCGCAAACGACATCGGCGCGGCACTGGAAGACCTATTGGCCACCCAGCCCGCGCCGATGCGCATTCTCATCTGTGGTTCGCTCTACCTTGCGGGCGAAGTCCTGGTCCGCAACGGCTAGAACCTGCCGATCAGACGACGGTGTTGATCCAGCTCACCAGCTTCTGCTTCGGCTCGGCGCCGATCTTGGTCGCGGCGACCTGGCCGTTCTTGAACAGCAGCAGGGTCGGGATCGAGCGCACGCCGTAGCGCGTCGGCGCCATCGGGTTCTCGTCGATGTTGACCTTCACGACCTTGAGCTTGCCGTCCATCTCCTTGGCGATGTCTTCCAGAGAGGGGCCGATCATGCGGCAGGGGCCGCACCACTCCGCCCAGAAGTCGACGAGGACGGGCGTGTCGGATTTCAGCACTTCCTGTTCGAAGGAAGCATCGGTTGCTTTGACACTCATGTAGGTTTCTCCCGAAAACACTGCCGGCCGATCGATGGACCGGCGCCGCCCTTGGTTCCCAAGCTAGGAACCGGGGGGCTTCAAGTCAAGATGCCGAGGCGTAAGGCATTGAATTGCTTAGAGTTTCTGCAGAAATTTCCATGAGCCGCGGCGTCGCTGTCCAGAGCAGGAATGCACGCACCGTGCGGCCGGGATAGATCTGCTGCAGCAGGGCGCGATAAAGCGCGAGCTGGCGTCGATAGGCCAGAGTCACGTCGTCGGCCGACTGAGGCGGCGGCCGGTTGGTCTTGAAATCGACGATCAGCACGTCGCGCGCTGAAACCGCAAGCCGGTCGACCTGGCCGCTGACCGTGAAGGTGCCGCGCGGCGTCTTAACGGTGCCGATCAACGGCACCTCGGCACGCGATCCTTCGGCAAACAGGGCCGCATGTTCCGGTGCCTCGGTGACCGCCAACACCTCTGCGGCCCAGCGCTCGACATCTTCTGTCGCGAGGCCGTGCGCGGGTTGTGCCAGGAAATGACGCGCAGCCGCAGCACGTTCCGCAGGCGGCAGCGCGGGCAGGTGGCGCAGCAGCTCATGGAGCAACAGGCCGCGCTGCCAGCGCCGCGGATCGTCGGTCGCCAGCGGGCTGAAGGCGCGCGGCTCGGACACCGCCTCGTCGGGCAGCGGCTGCGACGGGGCTAGCGGTGTCGGCGGATCGGGTTCGGCCGGCGCGGGGCGGTGGATCCAGTCCTGCAGCGCGGCGACTTGCGGGAGCGGCAACTCGCGCTGAGCGGGCTCGGCGATGCGCCCCTCGTTGGCAAGCTCGTAGCCGTCGCCGGTCCAACCGATCTCTGGCAGCAGAGCCGTGAAGTCGAAGTCGCGTGGTGTAGCGCGCAAGCGCCCGCCATCTGAGGAGGCGCTGCTCGCCTGCAGGCCGGCGGCAATGCGATCGTACCAGCAACCGGGATCCTGCCGGCGCGTGCCGATCCAGCCGCCGACGTAGAGGCGATCCTCGGCCCGGGTCATGGCGACGTAAAGCAGACGGTTCTGCTCCTGCAGCGAGCGCTTGCGCACCTCGGCACGCCATTCGCGCGCGGCCTCGTTGGCGTCGTCGGTACGCGGCAGCCAGAGCCGCGTGTTGCCGTCCTCGGCGGCCAGCAGCCTCTCCGAATCGCGCGGCACCCTCGTCGTGTCGGGTAGATAGACGATTGGCGCCTGCAGGCCCTTCGAGGCATGCACGGTGAGGATGCGCACCTCGCGCCGGCGGTTGGCGTCGAGGTCGCGCTTGATCTCGCCGCCACCCGCCTCGAACCAGCGCAGGAAGCCCTGCAGCGAGCTCGCCTCTATGCGCTGGTACTGGAGCGCGCGTGCCAGCAATTCGTCGATCGGATCGGAGGCCTCGTGGCCCAGCCGTTCGAGCAGGCGCCGTCGACCGCCCTCGGGGCCGAGCGCCTGGGCAAAGAAGTCGAAGGGCGTCGTGAGATCGGCGCGTGCCAGCCATTTCGACAGAAGTTCATAGGCTGATGCAAAGGCAGGCTCCATCGCGTGCGCGCGCAACGACCGCCAGAGATGGCCCGGACGTTTGTAGGCCAAGGTGAAGAGCTGTTCTTCGTCCAACCCAACCAGCGGCGATTTGAGGAGGCAGGCGAGGTTGAGATCGTCCTGCGGCAGCAGCACGAAGCGGGCCATCGCCAGCAGGTCCTGGATGGCGAGTTCTTCGCCGAGGTTCAGCCGGTCGACGCCTGCAACGGCGATATTGGCCTGCTTCAGCGCACGTACCAGGGCGTTGACGAAGGCATTGCGGCGGCGGACCAGCACCATGAAATGCCCGGCATGCAGCAGCTCGCCGCCACGCGCTCGCCGCTCCTTGCCGATCAGGCTGCCGGCGTGGGCGGCGATGAGGCGGGCGAGCCTGTCGTGCGGTGCCAGCATCGAATCGCGCGGAGCCTCCAAGTCGGTCGTATCGGCTTCCACTTTTTCGGCGGCAACCAGCGGCCAGAGTTCGACCCTTCCGGGTTCGGTCTTGCGGCTGGAGAAATGCTGCACGTCGAGGTCGGGCTGGGCGACACCCTCGGCTGCCTCGTCGAGGCTGAACACCCAATCGACGGCGTCGAGCACGGCCGGGGTCGAGCGGAACGAAACGGTGAGCTGGATCGGCACGAAAGGCTTCTGTGCGACGTCGCTCTTGTCGGCGAACTGGTGCCGCATCTCGGCGAGCTTGCGCGGGTCGGCGCGCTGGAAGCCGAAGATCGACTGCTTGGTGTCGCCGACGGCGAAGATGGTGCGTTGCCGGTCGACGGCGCCTTCGCCGACGAAGAACTCCTCGGTGAGCTGGCGGATCACCTCCCACTGGTCCGGGTTGGTATCTTGCGCCTCGTCGACCAGTACATGATCGATGCCACCGTCGAGCTTGTAGAGCACCCAGGAGGCGCGGCCGGCGCCGTCGAGCAGCCGGCGGGTGGCGACGATCAGATCGTCATAGTCGAGGACGGCCCGCCGTTGCTTGGCTTTGCCGTAGCGCTGCGTGATGTCGAGGCCGAGCCGCAGCAGGGCTACCGTGAGCTCGACCAGAGTCGAGCCGCGAGCATGGTTCATGGCGAGGCCGAGCCGCTCCGCTTCATCGCGCAACACGGCGTCGATATCCGACATCAGCTTGACTGCCGCCTTGGTGGCCAGCGTCTTGCGCACGTCTCCCTTTTCAGTGAAGTAGGCCGGCGCGTAATCGTCGAGGGCCGCATTCCGATCCGGCGCATCGAGCCAGGCGGCAATCCGACGGGCCCGTTCCGCGTCCTGCTTGCCGCCGCCGGCGAGCGCCGTCACAGCCGCCCGCAGGGATCCTTCGTCCGGCGTCGTTTCAAACGGCTGATCGCATCCCAGTTGCTTCGCCAGACGCCGGCGCAGCCGGTCCAGCCCATCGTTGCCGGCAAGGCGCGCCAGCAGCCAGGCCCGCTCGGTCAGGAGCTTGCCCATCAGCTCGGCATACTCGGCGATCGAGATTCGCCCGGCGACCGTTGTCAGCGCCGCACTCAGTTCCTCTGGCGCGTCCGGCTGGGCGAGAGCCTCGATCTGGTCGTCCTGCGCCTGACGCAGCAGGCTGGCCGCTTCGGCCTCGTCCATCACCTCGAAGCCCGGCGCCACGCCGGCTTCCAGCGGAAAGCGCTTCAGCAGCGCCTGACAGAACGCATGGATGGTCAGGATGTTGATGCCGCCCGGCGCATCGAGCACGCGTGCGAACAGCCGACGCGCCAATACCTTCTGCTCTGCTTGTGGCGGCTCATTGATCAGTTTGGTGACCTGTTCCGCCAGTACCGCGTCGTCGGCCATCGCCCAGCGGCCGAGCTGGCTGGCGAGGCGATTGCGCATCTCGGCGGCGGCCGCCTTGGTAAAGGTGAGGCAGAGGATGCGCTCGGGCCGGACGCCTGCCAGCAGCAGCCGCGTCACGCGATCCGTCAGCACCTTGGTCTTGCCGGTGCCGGCATTGGCCTCGACCCAGGCGGAATGGCCGGGTGTCGTCGCCTTGCGCTGCTCGCCGCTGGCAAAGGCGATGGGATCGAACGCGTCGCTCATTCCTCGCCTCCGCCCGACGACGACCATTCGGCGGCGCGCTCGAGATGGGCGTAGTCGTTGAAATGCGGGATGAACTCGGGCCAGGGCAGGGCTTCGTAAGGCGTCGCGGGATTGCCGAAGTGGGCCACCATCTTGGCGACGAGAGCCATCATCTTCGGCACCAGCTCGTCGCTCGCCTTGATCTCCTTCACCGCACCGCCGTCGCCGAGACCGTTGGCCTGCCAGTAGGAGAGATGCACGGTGCGGGCCTTGCCCTTGATCTTCTCGAAGCCGCCATCTGTGGCCATTGCCGCTTCGAGCAGGAGCTGTGGCGCGAACAAGCCCTCCAGTTCCTTGGGCGAAGGCACGCGGCCGGTCTTGTAGTCGATGATCTCCCAGCCGCCGGGCTCGATCTCGTCGATGCGGTCGGCGCGTCCCCTGATCGTGAGTCCGCCGACCCCGATGGCGCCATCGGTCTCGCCCTCCAGCAACCTGGTGCCGGCAGCACGGCGCGCATTCTCGGTGGCGATGAACCAGCGAGCCAATCGCTGGAAGCGCGGCCACCAGAACGCCCTTTCCGCCGGTGCGGTGAGAACGGCTTCGAGATGCCTTTCGCCCATCTGCTCGAAGAGCCGCAACGCATCGGATGGCAGCAGGCCCGACGGATAGGTCTTGAGGAACTCGTCGAGCGCCGCATGCAGGCTGGAGCCACGCTCGGCTGCGCCCAACTCCTGTTCCAGCGGGTCGAGCGCTTCGAGGTTGAGGATGCGCCGCGCATAGAGCCCGTAGGGGTCGCGCCGCCATTGTTCGATGTCCGATACGGTGAGCCGTGTCGGCCGCGAGTCGATTGGTGGTGTCGGTCGCGGTCGCGACCGCGGCTCGTAGTAGTCCGACGAATCGAGTTTCTCGGCCCAGGCGAGAAGCTCGTGGCGGCCACGCTGGATATATTCCGGTGCCGGCCCGCCGCTCTCGGGATCGTAGCCGAACAAGGCATCGAGCCGCGCCAGCCAGCGCGACGGTACGGTGGGCGCGCCGCCTTCGCGCTCGGCGCGCGTCAGCAGGACCGCTTCGGCTGCGAGGGCCGAGGCAAAATCGTGTGCCGACAGGCCGATGCGGCGCTCGGGCTGAGGCAGGCCGAGTGCGGCGCGCATCGGCCGGTTGATCCAGGGGCCGGTTTCGACCGAGGGCGGCCAGGTGCCTTCGTTCAGTCCGCCCAGGATCAGCAGGTCGGCGCGCTGCAAACGCGCTTCCAGTGGCCCCCAGATCGCAAGCCGCGGATGCCGGCCGAAGCGCGGGCGGATGGTTTCCGTGGCCAGCATGGTCGCGAGCAAGGCCGGCCATTCGCCACCGGAGATCGGCGGCTGGTCGATCCAGGCGTCGCGCAGGCGGGCGAGTGCATCGGCCAGCGCTTCCCCGGCGTCGCCGGCCCAAAGCGTTTCGGCAGACGCGAGCTTTTCGGCCGTGGCAAGAGTCGCCTCGATCAGCGCATGTGGTGTGGCCTCGTTGGCCATGGCCGCAACCAGGTCGGCCACGGCGGCATCGAGGCGGTCGATCAGGTCCATGACCTGCCGTCGGTCCGCATCGTCGCCGAATTTCTTCGCCGCGATCAGCTCCTGCAGCTCTTTCAATCCCGGCGCCGGCTTCAGCCCGCGCAGGACCTTGCGGTCGAGGCGGCGCGCGGCATCGAGCAAGGCAGGACGCGGCAGACCGAGCGAACAGAGCGGATGCTTCAGCAGCGCCAGCAGATCGACCGGCGCGAAGCCTGAATCGACGGAAGTCACCAGCGCGCGCAGCAGGGTCGCGGGCGGCGTGTCGGCAAGAGACTGGCCGGCGGAGTCGTCGACTTCGATGTTCCAGCGCCGCAGCTCGGCGGCGACGCGGCGGGCGAGGTCGCGGTCGGGGGTCACGAGGGCCGCCGTGCGGGCCTTGGTTTCGAGCGTCTCGCGCATCGCCAGGGCGATCACGACGGCTTCGTGATGGGGCGTCGCGCAATCGGCGCGCGTCACATGGTCGAGGGCGGCGGCGCTTGGACGGGTCCAGACCTCGCTGGTCTCCGCCGGCCGCATCAGTTCGCTGATCAATTGGCGACGTGCGGCATCGCCCGGCCCGCCTGGCCAATCGGGGACCGCACGCCGTTCGAGCTTCAGGGCAGCCAGCAGCTCGCGGAGGCCGAATTGGGGATGGCTGGGTTCGAGCTTGGCCCAACTCCCGTCGTCCATCTCTCGATCGAGACCCGGCAGCACGACGGCACCATGTGGCAGGCCGGCGATGACCGACAGAAGTTCGCGGGTCGCGGGCTGCGAGCCGGTCGAGCCCGCGGCGATCACTTGCATCGTGGGCGGCTTTTCGCGCCACCGCTCCGCTTGCAGTCGGATCGAGCGTGTGCGGCGGTCGAGGGCGTCGATCTGTCCACGGTCGGCCAGGATGGCCGGCCAATGCTCGCCGACGATGGCCAGGAAGCGCAGCGTGCGCTGCCAGTGGCTGGCGAAGTTGCCCTCGACCAGGGTTTCCAGTTTCTCAAACGGCACGCCATCGATGGCCAGCTCGTCGAGCAGGCTGGCGAGTTCGCGGGCAAGCTTGAGCGCTTGTGCGGCCGACGGGGCAATGGGCTGATCCAGCTCGTCCTTGAAGCGGGCGACGAGCCGGGCAAGCAGCGCTTCGCGTTCCGCTGGCGTGATGGCAGGTGGCAGGGCGAGCGCCGTGCTGTCGCCGGAGGCGATTTCCCACTCGCCATCGTCGACGTCGCCCAGCGGCGCCATGCGTGGCAGGAGCGTGGGCTTGCCATTGGCGGCGCGCAGGAAGGCCTCGCGCAGGGCCCGCACCGAACGGCGGGTCGGTACGAGGATCAGCATGTCGGCCAGAGCCAAGGGATCGCCGCCTTGTTCGGCCAGCACGCCGCGCGCCAGCTCGTCGGCAAAGCGCCGATCTATGCCGATCGAGAAGACGCCTTTCATCCCAGCACGCGTTCCGCCTCGGCCAGCGCCTGCGGCGTGCCGATATGGAACCATTGGCCGTCATGCACCAGTGCGTGAAGCCGGCCGGCCTGCTCGGCCCGCGTCCACAGTTTCACCAGCGAAAAGGGGCCCTCCGGTGAGCCCTGGAACAGCCGCGAATCGCAAATCGAGACGCTGGCGAAAAGATACGGCGCGGTCTCGGCCGTACCGCGATGCCGGGCGCGGCCATCAGGTTCGAGATAGTAGTCGCCGCGGCCGCTCTCTTCGTGACCGATGGCGGTCGCCAGCGGATGGAGCAGCAGCAGGGCGTCCATACGGCGCGGATCCCACGCAGCTTCGAGGCGGCCCAACATCGAGCTTTCGCCGTCGCGCCATAGCCCGTCGCCGTTCAGCACGAAAAACGGTGCGTTGCCCAGCAACGGCAGCGCATTGCGAACGCTGCCGCCGGTGTCCAGCAGCCGATCCTCATGGAGGATGCGGGCGCGGCCGCGCAGGCGGTCGGCGATCTGGCCGCCGAGATGATGGACGTTGATCACGATGTTCTGAACGCCGTGGCGCTGCAGACGATCCATCGATCGTTCGAGCATCGAGCGACCCGCCACCGGGATCAGCGGCTTGGGCGTCGAGTCGGTCAGCGGTCGCATGCGTTCGCCGCGGCCCGCTGCCAGGATCATCGCCGTCCGGATCATGGCGCACCGAAATGGCGCAGGGGAGGAGGCAGCATCCTGTCGACCCAGCTTCGCAGGGGTGTCAGGGCCTCGTGTTGCAGCGCGTGCTCGAACATGCGCCACACGCGCGGCAGATATTGCAGATAGTCCGATTTGCCGTCGCGTTTCAGCAACCGCACGAACACGCCGATGATGCGGGCATGACGCTGCGCCGCCATGACGGCGAAGCCGGTGCGAAAGCCCACGGCGTCGGCGATGCCCGCGCCGCCGATGTAGCGGTCGAGGCAGGCCGCCTGGACCGCGGGCGTCACGTCGCGGCGGGCATCCTCGATCAGCGAGACGAGGTCGTAGGAGGGATGGCCGCGCTGGGCATCCTGGAAGTCGAGCAGGCCGCAGGCCTTCACACCAGGCCGTGACGGCAGCCAGAGCAGATTGTCCTTGTGGTAGTCGCGCAGCAGCAGTGCATCGTCGGCAGGGGGCACGGCCGCCAGGCATTCCCGCCAGGCCGCGATGTAGCGTGCCGTCTCTTCCGGCGGCGTCGGCTTGCCGGTTGCGGCCGGCAGGTACCATTCCGGCAGCAGCATTGCCGCTTCGATCAGGGCCTCGCCGGCATAGGCGCCGATGTCCGAGAGGGCCGCAGGGGCGCCGGCCCGGTAGAGTTCGACCAGCACATCCGTGGCGCGCCGATAGAGTTCGCTCTCGTCGCCACCGGCGGCCAGCACGCGGGCGTAGGTATCGTCGCCGAAATCCTCCAGCAGCAGGAAGCCGTGTTCGGGATCCTCGGCCAGGATCTGCGGTGCGCTGAGGCCGAGGCGGATCAGGTGTCGGGCGACGCGCACGAAGGGCCGGACATCCTCTTGCGGCGGCGGGGCATCCATGACGACCGCGGATTCGCGCGGCCGGATCAGCCGGTAGTATTTGCGGAACGAGGCGTCGCCGGCCAGCAGGCGTTCGCCGGCATTGCCCCAACCGGCAGCGCGCACGAACTCGGCACGCAGTCGAGTGCGTTCAGATGTCGCCAAAACGGGCCTCTCCCTCAAGTGTGGCGCGCCGTCCCTCGCCCTCGATGGCGAGCCGGACGGTAAGCCGATCGCGCGGCAGCAGCGGGCCCAGCCGCTCCGGCCATTCGACCAGCGCCACGCCCTCGGCGCGCGCTTCCTCCCAGCCCAGCTCGAACACCTGCTCGGGTTGCTCCAGGCGATAGAGGTCGAAATGCCACCACGAGACGCCGGGCGTCTCGTAGATCTCGACTAGCGTGAAAGTCGGGCTGGGCACGATCAATTCGGGATCACCGGCGGCGGCGCGCAGGATGGCGCGGGCCAGGGTCGTCTTGCCGGCGCCGAGGCCGCCCTCGAGGGCCACGACGTCGCGGGGCCTGAGGCGGGCGGCCAGGGCGGCGCCCAGCCGCTCGGTCGCGGCTTCATCGGCAAGGGGCAAAGAGAAAGTCGGCATCTTTCGATGCCGACTTTTAGCATGTACGCCCCTGTGGGCAGCTAGGCGCCTGAAGGCGTTCCTAGTAGCGGTAGAGGTCGCCCTTGAACGGGCCGGCCTCGGGCACGCCGATGTACTTGGCCTGGTCCGGACGGAGCTTGGTGAGCTTGGCGCCGACCTTCTCGAGGTGGAGAGCCGCGACCTTCTCGTCCAGCACCTTCGGCAGGGTGTAGACCTTCTTCTCGTACTTGCCCGGATTGGTCCAGATCTCGATCTGGGCCAGCGTCTGGTTGGAGAACGAGGCCGACATCACGAAGCTCGGATGACCCGTGGCGTTGCCCAGGTTCACCAGGCGGCCTTCCGACAGGACGATGATGCGCTTGCCGTCGGGGAACTCGACCTCGTCGACCTGCGGCTTCACGTTGTGCCACTTGAAGTTACGCAAGGCTGCGATCTGGATTTCGCTGTCGAAGTGACCGATGTTGCAGATGATGGCGCGGTGCTTCATCGCCTTCATGTGCTCGAGCGTCAGCACGTCGACATTACCGGTCGCGGTGACGAAGATGTCGGCCTTCGGGGCCGCCTCTTCCATCGTGACGACCTCGTAGCCTTCCATCGCCGCCTGCAGCGCGCAGATCGGATCGACTTCGGAGACCATGACGCGGCAGCCGGCCTGGCGCAGCGAAGCGGCCGAGCCCTTGCCGACGTCGCCGAAGCCCGCGACCATCGCCACCTTGCCCGACATCATGACGTCGGTGCCACGGCGGATGCCGTCGACCAGCGACTCACGGCAGCCGTAGAGGTTGTCGAACTTCGACTTGGTGACCGAGTCGTTGACGTTGATGGCCGGCCACAGGAGCTTGCCTTCCTTCGCCATCTGGTAGAGGCGGTGCACACCCGTGGTCGTCTCCTCGGTGACGCCTTTGATCGAGGCGCCGAGCTTGGCGTACCAGCCGGGCTTTTCCTTGTTGGTCTTGGCGATCGCCTTGTAGAGGACTTCCTCTTCCTCGTTGGTCGGCTTGGCGATCAGGGACGGGTCCTTCTCCGCGCGGGCGCCGAGATGGACCAGCAGGGTGGCGTCGCCGCCATCGTCCAGAATCATGTTCGGCTCGCCGCCGTCGCCCCACTCGAAGATCTTGTGGGTGTAATCCCAATACTCCTCGAGGCTCTCGCCCTTGATCGCGAAGACCGGCGTGCCGGCCTTGGCGATGGCAGCCGCGGCATGGTCCTGCGTCGAGTAGATGTTGCACGAGGCCCAGCGCACGTCGGCGCCCAGCGCCTTCAGCGTCTCGATCAGCACGCCCGTCTGGATGGTCATGTGCAGCGAGCCGGCGATGCGCGCGCCCTTCAGCGGCTTCTTGGGGCCGAATTCCTTGCGGATGGCCATGAGGCCCGGCATTTCGGTCTCGGCCATGTCGAGTTCCTTGCGGCCCCAATCGGCGAGCCCGATATCCTTGACGATGTAATCCTGGGCCATTTGGCGCTCCTGGTAGGGAAATGGGGAGGGGGGCGATGCGAAAAGCGAGCGTGTCATATCAGCGGCCCGACAGCCCCTCAACGCGCGCCATCAACATATAAGCAAGAATTTATGTCGATATACCCGGCCCTTTATGCAGGGGGCCGGCAATCTGTCTACTCTTCGCCGAACTTGCTTTCGACGAGCGTGGACAGGGCGGCCATGGCGTCGCTGGCCTGACGGCCGGAACAGGCCAGCTCGATCTGGCTGCCGATGCCGGCGGCCAGCATCATCAGCCCCATGATCGAAAGGCCGGAAACTTCCTGGCCTTTGAAGGAAACGCGCACGACGGCATCGAACTGGCCAGCCGTGCGCACGAACTTGGCCGCGGCGCGGGCGTGCAGACCACGCTTGTTGGCAATTGCCAGGTGTCGTCTCAGGGCACCGACGGCGGCGCCCGTACTCGAATCCGAAATATCGCTCACGAAGCTTCCTTGGCCAAAATGCGAGAAGCTACAGTGATGTACTTGCGGCCAGCTTCCTGCGCCATACGCACGGCTTCGGCAATCGGCCGGGTGCGCACGCTGGCGAGCTTGACCAGCATCGGCAGATTGACGCCGGCCAGCACCTCGATGTGCGCCTGCTCCATGATCGAGATGGCGAGGTTCGAGGGCGTACCGCCGAACATGTCGGTGAGCACGATCACGCCATCGCCGGTGTCGCAGGCCTTCGCCCGTTCGAGAATCTCGCTGCGGCGTTTTTCCATGTCGTCGTCGGCACCGATGCAAACGGTGGCGACGCATTGCTGCGGACCAACGACATGTTCCAGCGCGGCAAGAAATTCCTGCGCCAGATTGCCGTGGGTCACCAGTACGATACCGATCATTCTATCCGCTCACCCTGCGCCGCCGGCCTCTTCGGCTCTTTCGGCATCCCGGTGTAAGAGAGTGACCGAGCGGCCTGACCTTCGCAACCACTCTGCAAGCTCCTCGGCGAGCGCAACAGAGCGATGCCTCCCCCCTGTGCACCCTACCGCGATGGTCAAATAGCTCTTGCCCTCGGCGTCGAAACGGGGCAGCAGCGGCCCGATCAATCCCTGGAGCCGATCCACGAACGGCCGGTAGTCGGGATCGGTGGCCACGAACGCGGCGACCGCTGGATCGCGGCCGGTCAGCGGCTTGAGCGTCGGCTCGTAATGTGGATTCTTCAGGAAACGTGCGTCGAACACCAGGTCGGCCTCGCGCGGCAATCCGCGGCGGTACGAAAACGACATCACAGATATGCGCACGCCGGCGGCAACGCCCAGTGCGAAATGGCCGGCGAGAATCTGCTTGAGGCGATGCGGCGAGAGGCCCGACGTGTCGATCCTGACATCGGCATGGTCGCGCAGGAAGCCGATCTGTCGCCGCTCCTCGACAATGCCGTCGACCACCGGGCGGTCCGGCGCGAGAGGATGTGGCCTGCGCGACTCGGTATAGCGGCGCTGCAGGGTCTCGGTATCGGCTTCGAGGAAGAGAAGCTGAACGGCGAGGCCCTGATGCCCCTTGAATTCGCGCACTCGGCGAAGCAGGGCGCGCGGATCGAAACCGAAGGTGCGCGTGTCGATACCGAAGGCCAGCGGAGGCGCCTGCTCGCCCGGCTTTCCTGTCGTCGACTGCACGAGATCGTCGAGCAGCGTAAGCGGAATATTGTCGATGGCGACATAGCCCATGTCGGCTAGTGCGCTCAGCGCCGTCACGCGTCCGGCGCCGGACAGGCCGGAGACGACGACGAACGGTCGGCGCATGGTTTGCGTCGTAGGCGATGCTGGCGAGGGGCTGGTATCGGGCATGGCACGCGGCGGCGATCATGCCGTCGCGATTCGCGCCAGGGCAAGGCGCAACTTGGCGCTGGCCGACGCCTCGAAAGGCGTCAGCGCCAGCACAGGCAGGTCGATGCCCAGCGTCTCTTCGCGCGCCGGTTCGGGCAGGCGCTCTATGTGCTGCTGCGGCACGAGGTCGACGAGCAGGGCGACCGTGGCGCGGGGAAGGAGCTGGGTGCGGCCGAGTTTCACGATGCCGACGCCGCGCACTTCGAGGAGGCCTGCCAAGGTCCCGGGACAGGTCGCGATCAGCCGGCGTCCCTGCCGTGCGAGTCTGGTCTGGTCGTCCGCCACCAGACGCGCTCCGGTCTCGATCAGGCGTGCCGCGAGATCGGACTTGCCGGCACCGGAGGGCCCTCGCAGCAGCACGGCCTTCCAGGTCCGTCCGCTTGTCTTCAGCGCAACGCAGGTCGCGTGGACGAGGGTCGTCATTTGCGGCCGGTCGCGGCCGGCACGCGAATGGTGAAGCGCGCACCCAGCACCTTGCCGTCGGGCGCATGCCGGTTGGAAGCCGTGATCGAGCCGCCATAGGTTTCCATGATCTGGCGGCAGATCGAGAGGCCGAGACCGGAGTGCTGGCCGAAATGTTCGGTCGGACGTTCCGAATAGAACCGCTGGAAGATCGATTCGAGGTTGTCCTCGGGGATGCCCTGGCCTTCATCGTCGATGGTGACGACAAACGGCCCGTTGCGCGGTTCGCGGCCGAGCTCGACCAGGATGCGCGTGCCCGGCGGACTGAACGACAGGGCGTTGTCGATGACGTTGCGGAACACCTGACCGTACCGGCCATCGTGGCCGTGTGCCGCAAAGGGGGGATTGGTGGCGACACGAAATTCGATCTCGACGTCGGACTTCTGGCTGGCCGTCGCCGCCTGATGGCGGACCATGTCGCGCAGCAGCGCTTCGAGATCCACGGGCTTCACTTCGCCGCGCATCAGTTCGGCATCGAGGCGCGAAGCGTCGGAAATGTCGGAGATCAGCCGGTTCAACCGATTGATGTCGTCCATCACGATGGCCATCAGCTTGGCGCGACGCTCGTGGTCGAGATCGGGTCGGGCTGCCATTTCGATGGCCGATCGCAGCGAGGTCAGAGGATTCTTGAGCTCGTGCGCCACGTCGGCGGCGAAGCTCTCGATGGTGTTGATGCGCAGCCATAGCGCTTCGGTCATCGAGCGCAAGGCGTCGTTCAGGTCGCCGATCTCGTCGCCGCGCTTGCCGAGGTCGGGAATCGCGGGCCGGCTTTCACGCGCCAAGCGCACCTCGTCGGCCGCGCGCGCCAGCCGCACGATCGGCTGGGTGATGGTGCCGGCAAGATAGAGGGACAACATGACCGTGATGCCGAGGGCTGCAGCAGCGATGGTCAGCATGTCGTAACGCACTTCGCGCAACGAGGCGGCAATGGCCCGGTTGTCGCGCGTCAGCAAGAGGGCGCCCAGCACCTGCTTGTAGCGCTGCACCGGCACGGCCGCGCTCAGGATCAGCCGGCCGTTGCCGGCACTGCGCACGGCCGACGCGTTGAAGCCGCGCAGGGCGCTGGCCGCCTCGGGAAAGTCACGCAGGGTCGGTGCCGGCCGGTCGACATACTCTGGAAAGCGGTCGACGCGCGAAAGCTGCCGGCCGACCCAGTCTCCCAGCCTGTCGCTCCACTGCAGCTCTACCTCGGGCTTGGCGGTATCGGGGGTCTCGGGCGGCGGCAGGGGCACGACGTGGATGCGACCGACCTCGCTCAGCACGGCGGAATCGCCCAGCAGCTCGCCGGTCTCGCTGAACAGGCGCGCCCGAACGCCGGTCGGTCGGACCAGGCGCGTAAGCAACTGGCGCGCGGCATCGGCATCCATGCGATTGACCGTGGTCTCGCCACCGACCACCGCCACCTCGCCGATGCCGGCGGCGACCATTTCGCCCTGGACCAGCAGCGAAGCGAGCTCGGCATCGATCAATTCTTCTTCATAGTCGCTGAGATAGACGGCGCCCAGCGTCAGCAGCGCGACCGGAATCAGGTTCAGCAGCAGAATGCGGCGGGTGAGCGGCGAGTGGCTGCGATCGGTGCTGCGCCGGCGCCGCAGCAGCGACGGAGAGTCGGCTGTCGCCGCAGGCGCGTGCGCATGGCGGCGCGCGCCGGGGAGCAGCCGGCGCAGCGCTGCCACGACCTTCGCGCCGAAGCCCTGGCGTCCCAGCGGACGCGCCTCCGGCTCAGGCGTCGCGGTATCGATATCCGATGCCATAAAGCGTTTCGATCTGCTCGAACTCGCCATCGACTTCGCGGAACTTGCGGCGGACGCGCTTGATATGGCTGTCGATCGTGCGGTCGTCGACGTAGATCGTTTCGCCATAGGCCGCGTCCATCAGCTGGTCGCGGTTCTTCACGTGGCCGGGCCGCTCGGCGAGCGACTTGAGCAACAGGAATTCGGTGACCGTGAGATGCACTTCCTTGCCCTTCCAGGTGCACTGGTGACGGCTGGGGTCGAGCACGAGGTCGCCACGGACGATGCGCTCTGCCGCCGCTTCGCCCTTGCCACCGCCGGCGTCGCCGCGGCGCAGCACGGCCCGGATGCGTTCCAGCAGCAGCCGCTGCGAGAAGGGCTTGCGGATGAAATCGTCAGCGCCCATGCGCAGACCCAGCACTTCGTCGATCTCTTCGTCCTTGGAGGTGAGGAAGATGACCGGAAACTGCTGCGTCTTGCGGATGCGGTTCAGGAGCTCCATTCCGTCCATCCTCGGCATCTTGATGTCGAAGATCGCGAGGTCGGGTGGCGACTGGTTCAGCCCCTCCAGCGCCGAAGCGCCATCGTTGTAGGTCTTGATCTGGAACCCTTCGGCTTCGAGCAGCATCGACACGGAGGTAAGGATGTTGCGGTCGTCGTCGACGAGGGCGATGTTCTTGCGCACGGCTTGGCTTCTCCTGCAGGGGCACAGCGGACAACGGACAGTAGACCATGCTATCACAGACCGGGCCGCCGCCGCCGCTTCCCCGGCCCGTAATCCTCAAGCGAACAATTGCGGCTTTTTTGAACCGAAAATGACCCAAGACGACTTGCCGCGCTCCGTGCGCGATCTGCTTCGCGGTCTCGACCGCGCCGCCCTGGCCAGCGCCCTGCCGGGCGAAACCGGGACCTGGCCTTACGCTTCACTGGTCCTGGTGGCGGTCGATCACGACCTGTCGCCCATCTTGCTGTTGAGCGATCTTGCCGAGCATACCAAGGCGATTCAGGCCGATGGCCGGGTCTCTCTGCTGTTTGACGGAACGGCCGGCCTTGAGCAGCCACTGACCGGGCCCCGCGTCACGGTGCTGGGGCGCGCCGAACGCACGACCGACGAGCGATCGAAGGCGCGCTTCCTGTCGCGGCATCCGGACGCTGCGATTTATGCGGGCTTCAAGGATTTCCATTTCTATCGCGTTACCGTGGAGCGGACCCATCTGGTAGGTGGGTTCGGCAAGATTCGCTGGATCGCCCGCGCCGAATTGGCCTCTCCTGAAGCGCCCGGCCTGGCCGAAGCCGAGACGGGCATCGTGATGCACATGAACGAGGACCATTCGGACGCCGTTCAGCTCTATGCCGGCAAGCTCCTTGGCCTGGACGGGCAGGGGTGGCGCATGACCGGGATTGATCCGGAAGGTATCGATCTGCGCCAACGTGGGCAGGTGGCCCGGCTTTCCTTCGACCAACCGCTGGCAACGGGCGGGGAAGCCCGAAAGGTCCTGGTTGCACTTGTCGCGAAAGCTCGCGCCGTCGTCTGACGGCGGCCAGTGTACATGACAGCCTGCTGTCGGAATGCGATTCCGCGCCGCGGGATATTCTTCGCGGGTGCGAAGGCCGATCCACATCATCCTCGACACTAACTGTCGCAGCCTCTTGCCACTGAACGGCCACCCCTTTAGCGCTGAGAAAGGCAACGAAAAGGTCACCGCGACGTTTTTCGGGGGTTGGTAATCCCCGTATACGTTCAATCATCGGATCAGCCCAAAAGCAGGAGAAACGCCGTGCATCAGGCGGGCTTCGTCGTACCCAAATCAGGACTTGAGACGCTCGGATTGAAGAACCTGAGCAACGTCTACTGGAACCTGCAGGTTCCGGCTCTTTACGAAGAGGCAGTTCGCCGCCGCGAAGGCGTCGTAGCCGAGGGAGGCGCGCTGGTGGTGCGCACCGGCATCCATACCGGCCGTTCGCCCAACGACAAGTTCATCGTCGAGGATGCCGAGAGCAAGGGCCGGATCGACTGGGGCAAGACCAACAAGGCCATCACGCCCGATCGCTATCGTGCGCTCTACAATCGCATGATCGCCTACGCACAGCGCCGAGACCTGTTCGTGCGTGATTGCTGGGCCGGCGCCGATCCCGCCCATCGCATCGGCGTGCGCGTGATCAACGAGACCGCCTGGCACAATCTCTTTGCGCGTAACATGTTCCTGCGCCCCAGGCCCGAGGAACTCGAGGGCTTCAAGCCGGAATTCACCATCCTGAACCTGCCGGGCTTCCAGGCCGATCCGAAGCTCGATGGCACGGCGTCCGACTGCGCCATCCTGGTGAACTTCACCGATCGCGTCGTGGCGATCTGCGGCACCTGGTATGCCGGCGAGATCAAGAAGTCGGTGTTCACCATCCTGAACTACCTGCTGCCCGACAAGAACGTGCTGCCCATGCACGCTTCGGCCAATGTCGGCCCCAAGAACGACGTGGCCGTCTTCTTCGGCCTTTCCGGCACCGGAAAGACGACGCTGTCGGCCGATCCGACCCGCACCCTGATCGGCGACGACGAGCACGGCTGGGCCGAGAACAGCCTCTTCAACTTCGAGGGCGGCTGCTACGCCAAGGTGATCAAGCTCAGTCGCGAAGCCGAGCCCGAAATCCACGCCACCACGGGGCGTTTTGGCACGGTCCTGGAGAATGTCGTGATCGATCCGGCGACCGGCCGGCTCAATCTGGACGATGGCCAGTACACCGAGAACACCCGCGCCTGCTATCCGCTCGACTTCATCCCGAACACTTCGCCGACCGGCATCGCCGGCACGCCCGAGAACATCGTGATGCTGACGGCCGATGCGTTCGGCGTCCTGCCGCCGATCTCGCGGCTGTCGCCGGAGCAGGCGATGTATCACTTCCTCTCGGGCTATACCGCGCGCGTGGCGGGCACCGAAAAGGGCGTGACCGAGCCGCAGGCGACCTTCTCGACCTGCTTTGGCGCGCCGTTCATGCCGCGCCATCCGACCGTCTACGCCAAGATGCTGGGCGAAAAGATGGCCCGCCAGAACGTAAAGTGCTGGCTGGTCAACACCGGCTGGTCGGGCGGCGGCTTCGGCGTCGGACAGCGCATGTCGATCCGCCATACCCGTGCGATGGTGCGGGCCGCGCTCGACGGCACGCTGGCGTCGGTCGGATCGGCGACCGATCCGCACTTCGGCATGCAGGTTCCGAGCGCCTGCCCGGACGTGCCGGGCGACGTGCTCAACCCGAAAAATACCTGGAAGGACAAGAAGGCCTACGACAGCGCCGCGCGCGACGTCGCCCAGCGCTTCGAGGCGAACTTCCAGCAGTTCGAAAGCCATGTCGACGGCAAGGTGAAGAAGGCCGCAATCCGCGCCGCGGCCTGATAGCGCGAGGCATCGCATCTCTGCCGGGGACATCTTATGATGTCCCCGCTTGAGCCCGCTTTCCGACATACCGAGCGAGAAGACCGCGCGAATGCCGTGGCGCATACCGCTTGTCGCGGCGATGGCGCTTGCCTTCGTATCGCTCGCCCTGATTTCCGGTGCCGCCTACATCGTCGTCCTGGCCGGTGCGACGGGGACCGCCGAACGGCTTCTGGTCGATCGTGCGGCGCGCGTGGTCGATGCCCAGGTCGACCTCGTCCGCAGCCGCCTCGACCCGGTCAGCGAACAGCTCGAGCTGATCGCCTCGCTTGCGGCCGCCGGGCGCATCGACATCGAATCGCCTGTCGACATGCGCGAGGCGCTTGCCGTGATGATGGCGCGGGTGCCGGCGGTTTCGGCCGCGGGCTTTGCGACCCTGGACCTCAAGTTGCATCGCGCCGTACGAGAGCCCGACGGGCAGATTCATCGCGACACCGTCTCGCTGATCGACACGCCGCGCGGCCTGGAACGTTTCCGCGAACTACAGACCTCGCAACATACGTTCTGGGGGGCGCTATTCTGGAGCGAAAGCGCCCAGCAGCCCGTCGTCAATGTGCGGACGCCGGTCCGGCGAATCGACAATGCGTTCATCGGTGGGCTGATCGCCACGGTTGCCGTCGGTGATCTTTCCTACCTGATCGGCGATCCGACGCATGGCGGCGACGGCCGCTATTTCATCCTGGTCGGCCGCGACAAGGTGCTGGCGCATCGTCGCCTGATCAATTCGCGTGGTCTGGGTCTCTCCGAGGAACGCTCGCTGCCGACCATCAAGGAGGTCGACGATCCCGTGCTGGCGAAGATCTGGGACACGCCGGTGCGTTCGCAGCAGATCGACCGTGCTCTCGGTAATCTCGGTCATGTGGTGGAAGTGAACGGGCGGCGCTGGGTCTTCGTCTATCGCGAACTGCGCCGGTTTGGCCCCGATCCCTGGTTGGTCGGACAGTACTTTCCGATCGAGGATGCCACGAGCGACCTCGACCGGCTGACCAACGGCGCCATCGTCGGTGCCGCCACGCTGGCCGTTGCCGCGCTGCTGGCGCTGGTGATGGGGCTCAGCATGGCGCGCTCGATCCGCACCATCACCTCGGCGGCGGAATCGATCGAACACCTCAAGTTCGACGAGCCTTTCCATCGCCGCTCGCGGCTGCGCGAGATCGACGACGCCGGTCACAGTCTCGACAAGGCGCGCGGCGCGTTGAAGTGGTTCGGCGCCTACGTGCCGCATCGACTGGTTTTCCGGTTGATGGAGCTGGGCGAGAGCGCCGTGGCTTCGCGCCGCCGCGACGTCACGGTGATGTTCACCGATATCGTCGGCTTCACGCCGCAAGCCGAAGACCTGCCCGAGCAGGAAACAGCCGACATGCTCAACCACCATTTTGCGCTGCTCGGCGCCTGCATTGAGAGCGAGCATGGCGTGATCGACAAGTATATCGGCGACTGCGTGATGGCGGTGTGGGGCGGCCTGTTCAAGATGGAGGATCACGCCGATCACGCCGTCAAAGCCGCGCTCGATATGGCCCGCGTGATCCGCGAGGACAATGCCCTGCGCATCGCCGCCGGCCAGTTGCCTGTCCGCCTGCGCGTCGGCGTTCATTCTGGCCCGGTGGTCGTGGGCAATATCGGGGCGCCGGGCAGGGTCAACTACACGGTCGTCGGCGACACCGTGAATGTCGCGCAACGCTTCGAACAGCTCGGCAAGGAGTTCATGACCGAGGCCGATGACGTCATCGTTCTGGTCAGCGGCGACACCATTGCCGCCATGAAGCACCCGGAGGTACTGGGGACGTTGCCGACGCCGGAACTGCGCCATGTGAAGGGACGCGACGAGCCGGAGCAGGTCTATCGCCTCATCTAACATCGGGCTGACGCGGGCATGACACGGTTGTAATGCCCACGCGCTGGACGCGGCGCGGCATTCGCCGCTAGGGTGCACCATCCTGTGATGCCCTCGAAGGAATCAATAATTCATGGAACGACGCAAACTTTTTGCACTGTCGACGGCCATGTTGGCTCTCGTTCCGCTTCGTCCCTTGCTTGCGCAGGACTCCAACAAACCCTTCTCCAACGAGCAGCTCGACCAGCTTCTGGCGCCGGTCGCTCTCTACCCCGACGCCCTCCTGGCGCAGGTCCTGATGGCGGCAACCTATCCGTTGGAAGTCGTCGAGGCGGCGCGCTGGTCGCAGACCAATCCCAACCTCAAAGGTGATGCGGCGGTCGCGGCGGTGAAGGACAAGGACTGGGATGTCAGCGTGAAGTCGCTGACGGCCTTCCCGCAGACGCTTCAGATGATGAACAGCCAGCTCGACTGGACCCAGAAGGTCGGCGACGCGATGATCGGTCAGCAGAAGGAAGTTGCGGCATCGATTCAGCGTCTGCGGGCCAAGGCCGAGGCAGCCGGCAACCTGAAGTCGACTCCGCAGCAGAAGGTGACCAAGCAGACCAGCGAAGGCGCCAGCGCCATCGTCATCGAGCCGACCAATCCCGAAGTCGTCTACGTGCCCTACTATAATCCGGCCTGGGCCTACGGTCCGTGGCCGTATCCGGCCTATCCACCGCCATATTATCCGCCGCCGCCCAACTACGGGCAGGCGTTGATGACCGGCATGATGTTCGGCCTCGGCGTGGCGGCCGGCTCGGCGATGTTCGGCGGCTGGCACTGGGGCTGGAGCGGCGGCGCCTGGGGCAACAGCTACACGACGGTGAACGTCAACAAGGCCACGAACATCAGCGTCAACAATTTCAACCGCAATCACTACAACGATGGCCGTTGGAGTTTCGATCCGGCGCATCGCGGCGGCGTGCCCTATCGCACACCCGCCGAGCAGCAGCGCTACGGCCAGCATCGGCCGGATACGGCGCAGCGCCAGCAGTTTCGCGGGCAGCTCGAGGGCCGTGGCAACTACACGACGCGACCCGAAGGCACCGGCGCGCGCGGTGCAGAACAGCGTGCGGCGCAGGATCGCAGCTTCGAAAACCGTGGCGGCGCCGGTCGCAGCGACGCTTTCGATGGCATCAACCGCGGCGGGGCCGTCGATCGCGATTACGATCGCGGTCGGTCCTCCTGGGGGGATCGCGGCTGGGGCGGCGGTGGCGACCGCTTCGGTGGCGGTGGATTCCACGGCGGGGGAGGCCGGCGATGAGCATGTCGATGTTCCGACGGGGGCTTCTGGCGCTCGCTGTTTCTCTCGGTATGGCGGGCGGCGCGGTGGCGCAGCAGCCGACGAAGGCGCAGGGCTTCCCGACGCCCGATGCCGCGGCTGCTGCTTTCACGGATGCCGTGCGCGGCATGAACGACAAGGCGCTCACCTCCATCTTGGGGCCGGAGTGGCGCGAGTTCGTGCCGACTACGGCAGCGCAAGTGCAGGCCCGTCGCGCCAACTATCTCAAGGCGTGGGACGAGGCGCACGAGATCAAGGTCTCCGGCGACAAGGCCACCGTTGTGGCCGGCAAGTCCGGCTGGACCCTGCCGATCCCGATCGTAAAGGACGGTGCGGAGTGGCGTTTCGATGCCGTCGCGGGCTGGCGTGAGATGCGGCTGCGCCAGATCGGCCATGACGAAAGCGCCGTCGTGCAGACCCTGCTGGCCATCGTCGATGCCCAACGGGACTATGCGAACCTCGATCCGATGAAAACGGGCTCGCCCGTCTATGCCCGCCGGCTGCTCAGCCTGCCGGGGCGGAAGGACGGGCTTTTCTGGGAA
The DNA here is from genome assembly GCF_000312425.1 of Reyranella massiliensis 521. Lineage (GTDB taxonomy): Bacteria > Pseudomonadota > Alphaproteobacteria > Reyranellales > Reyranellaceae > Reyranella > Reyranella massiliensis. The sequence goes on from NZ_HE997181.1 coordinate 5,715,173, forward strand.
ACCAAACCCGGCGAGCCGCCGAGCCCCCTGGGCCCGGCCGTCGCCAAGGCCCAGGTCGATGGAGCCTCGCCGGATGGCCATTATGGCTACTACTTTCGACTGCTCTATTCTCAAGGTGCAGCGGCGCCGGGCGGAGCGCATGATTACATCGTGAACAATCGCATGGTCGGCGGCTTCGCGGCAGTCGCATGGCCCGTGCGCTACGGCGTAACTGGTGTGATGACCTTCATCGTGAGCTACGAAGGGGTTGTCTATCAGCAGGATCTCGGTCCTGATACGGCGCAGCGAGCTGGTTCACTGGTGGCCTTCAATCCAGACAAGGGCTGGGTGAAGGCGGATATGACGCCTCCGTGAGGGGGCATGTGGTTAGGGAGAGAACCATGATGAAAGTGAAGGCCCTCGCGCTGCTGGCGGCCATCGGCATGCTTGGCGGCTGTGAGAACATGACGACCGGCCAGAAGGGCGCCGTGACCGGCGCAGCGCTGGGCACGGGCATCGGCATGGTCGCCGGCGGGAGCTTCGGCACGGTGGTCGGCGCCGGCCTGATTGGTGGCGCGGCCGGCTACATCACCGGCTCTGCAATCGGCGACAAGTAACGGGGAGGTCGAGCCATGATCCGCAAGCTTTCGATTGCTGCCGCTGTTGCCACCGTCCTCGTCGCAGCGAGCGCCCAGGCTCAATCGCCGCCGCTCAACTTCGACCAGGCGGCCTATGTTACTTGCAAGGAAGCCCATGCGATGCGGCCCGAGGCGCGCAAGCAGCTGGCAGTCTTCCTGGCCGAGCACGCCGCGCGCTACCGCGGTGTCGTCGTCCCCGATGGCGAGATGGGCGCCCAGCTCGGCCATCTGGTGCGTGGCGGTTGCACCCTGGCACCCGACGCCTACCTCTTCACAGTGATCGACCGCGCGATCGTGGCCGAACTGCCGAGGCTGGCAAAGCGGAAGTAAGTCCGGCATCACGACGATGCGGGAAGAAGGCCGGGGCACGCCCCGGCCTTTTGTTATGACCGCCGGCTCTGGTGCTGCTGCCACAGAGACTCCTGGCGGACGAAGTGCGAGGCTTCAGGTCATCTTGATCATGACGTTCTTGGCGTAGGCGGGCCGCGTCGTGAGGCGGTCGTACCAGGCGCGGACGTTCTTGAGGTCGGGCCGTTCGATGTCGAGCGCATACCAGCGATAGACGAAGCAGCCGACGGGAATGTCGCCCATGGTGAAGTGATCGCCAACCACGTAACGGCGACCGTCTAGCCAGCGGTCGAGGCGGCCGAACAGCTTGCCGGCGTCCTCGGCGGCCTTCTTGATCGCTGCGGTGTCGCGCTTCTCTGGCGGAGTGCGGATCAGGCCCCAGAACGCAATGCGCATAGGCTCCGAAATCGTGCTGAGCTGCCAGTCCATCCAGCGATCGGCGTCGCTGCGCTGGCCAGGGTCGCTCGGCCACAGGGTGCCGGCGGCATACCTGGCCGAGAGGTAGCGGACGACCGAATTGCTCTCCCAGATGATGTGGCCACCATCGTCGATAGTCGGCACGACCCCGTTGGGGTTCATCTTCAGGTACCAGGCCTGATCGTTGCCGCCGAAGGGGCCGCCAACATCCTCGCGCTCGTACTTAACGCCGCATTCGTCGGCGGCCCACAAGACCTTCTGCACGTTGATCGAATTGGCGCGGCCCCAGATTTTCATTTCGACATACTCCCGTTTCTCTACGCGTGCGTATCAGTGCGCCGCCGCCCAGTTGTCGCCGACGCCGGTCTCGACGATCAGCGGCACGGTGAGCGAGGCGGCACCTTCCATGATCTTGCGCGTCACGTCCTTGGTCTTGTCGAGCTCCTTCTCGGGAACCTCGAACAGCAATTCGTCGTGCACCTGCAGGAGCATCCTGGCCTTGAGCTTGGCGCCAGTCAGGGCGCTCGGCAGACGGATCATCGCGCGCTTGATGATGTCGGCGGCACCTCCCTGCAGCGGGGCATTGATCGCCGCGCGTTCGGCGAAGGCCCGCATGCCCTGGCTCTTGTCATGAATGAAGCGCAGATGGATCTTGCGGCCGAACGGCGTCAGCACATAGCCGTGCTTGCGCGCGTAGTCCTTGGTGTTCTCCATGTAGTCGCGGATGCCGGGATAGCGCTGGAAGTACTTGGCGATGTAGTCGCGCGCCTCGGATTGGCCGATACCGAGCTGGTTGGCGAGGCCGAAGGCCGAGATGCCGTAGATGATGCCGAAGTTGATGGCCTTGGCGCGGCGGCGCATCAGAGGGTCCATGCCCTTCACCGGCACGCCGAACATCTCGGAAGCGGTGATGGCGTGGATGTCGTCGCCGCGTTCGAAGGCCTGCTTCAGCGAGGCGATGTCGGCGACATGGGCGAGCAATCGCAGCTCGATCTGCGAATAGTCGGCGCTCAACAGCTTGTATCCCGTCTCGGCGATGAAGGCCTGGCGGATCTTGCGGCCTTCCTCGGTACGCACGGGGATGTTCTGCAGATTGGGATCGGTCGAAGCGAGCCGTCCCGTCGCGGCGCCGGTCATGTGATAGGAGGTGTGGACGCGGCCTGTCTTGGCATCGACTTCGCGCATCAGCGCATCGGTGTAGGTGCTCTTGAGCTTGGCGAGCTGGCGATGCTCCAGGATCTTCACCGGCAGCGCATGGCCTTGCGCCGCGAGATCGTCGAGTACCGAAGCGTCGGTCGCCCAGGTGCCGCTCTTGTTGCGCTTGCCGCCCGGCAGCTTCTGCTCGTCGAACAAAATCTCGCCCAGCTGCTTGGGCGATCCGACATTGAACTCGCGGCCGGCAATCTTGTGAATCTCGGTTTCGAGTTCGGCCAGGCGCTTCTCGAAGTCCGCGCTCAATCTCTTGAGCTTCAGCGCATCGACCTTGATGCCGGCTGTCTCCATGCCAAGCAGCACCGGAATCAGTGGCCGCTCGATCGTCTCGTACAGGGTCGTGACGCGCTCGGGTATCAGACGCGGCTTCAAGCGCGCCCAAAGCTGCATGGTGACGTCCGCATCCTCGGCGGCATAGTCGCGGGCCTTGTCGAGCGGCACCTTGTCGAACGTCACCTGCTTGGCGCCGCTGCCCGCCACGTCTGAGAATTTGATGGTCTTCTGGCCGAGATGCAGCTCGGCCAGTTCGTCCATGCCGTGATTGTTCTTTCCGGCATCGAGGGCGAAGGAAATCAGCATCGTATCGTCGACCGGGCCGATCTCGATGCCATGGCGGCGAAAAACAGCCATGTCGTACTTGATGTTCTGGCCGACCTTCAGGACTGCCGGGTCTTCCAGCAGGGGCTTCAGCTTGGCGAGTGCGGTCTTGAGTGGGATCTGGTCTGGCAGGAGCTTGCCGTCGCCTGCACTATCGCCTGCGCCGCCGAGGTCCAGCGCGCCTTGAGCTTCGCCGCCCGGCGCGCGATGGGCGAGCGGCAGGTAGGCCGCGCGCCGCTTGGTCGAATTGACGTCGCCCCATGGCCCTTCGAGCAGGGCGAGCGAGACACCGACCAGCGCGGCATTGTTGGAGTCCAGTCCATCAGTCTCGCAATCGAAAGCAACGGTACCGGCCTTGGTCGCCTCGGTTATCCACTCGTCGAGCAGCTTCTCGTCGCGGATCAGTTCGTAGTCGGCGGCCGTGAAGGGCTGGTTCGACTTGGCGCGCGGGGCTGCCGTCTTGGACGGGGCGGGGTCGGCCCTTTTCGCGATTGTCGGTGTTGAGATCGGTGCGACCGGCGCCGTCGCCTCGCCCAGCTCGCTGGTGAAGCGCTGCAGAAGGGTACGGAAGCCTTGCTGCTCAAGCCAGGGCAGCAGCACGTTGGGGTTAGGCGTCCTCTTGTCGAACGAGTCGGGATCCGCCGGCGCCGGCACGTCGTCGCGCAAGGTCACCAGCTGCTTGGAGATGCGAATCAGTTCGGCGTTGTTCTCCAGCGATTCGCGCCTCTTGGGCTGCTTGATCTCCTTGGTGCGCTCCAGCAGCGCTTCGAGGGTGCCATACTCGTTGATGAGCTGGGCTGCGGTCTTGATGCCGATGCCCGGCGCGCCCGGCACATTGTCTGTCGAGTCGCCCGCCAGCGCCTGCACGTCGACGACCTTGTCCGGTGTGACACCGAACTTCTCGAACACTGCCTCAGGCCCCAGCTTGATCTTCTTGATCGGGTCCATCAGCTCGACGCCCGGCCGCACGAGCTGCATCAGGTCCTTGTCGGAGGACACGATCGTGCAGGTGCCGCCAGCCTCGAGCGCCATGCGGGCGTAGGTGGCGATCAGGTCGTCGGCCTCATAGCCGTCGAGCTCGCACACCGTGACGTTGAAGGCGCGCGCCGCTTCACGGATCAGCGGGAATTGCGGGATCAGGTCTTCCGGCGGCTCCGGTCGGTTGGCCTTATACTTGTCGTAGATCTTGTTGCGGAAGGTGACGCTGCCGGCGTCGAGGATCATGGCGATATGGTCGATCTCGGGATTGTCCAGCAGGTCGGCCACCAGCATGCGGCAGAAGCCGAACACGGCATTGATCGGCGTGCCGTCCGGCCGCGTCATCGGAGGAAGCGCATGATAGGCGCGGAACAGGTAGCCCGAGCCGTCGATCAGGTAGAGATGCCGGATCGGCTTGTTCTCGTCGGAGGCGGCCTTCTTCGCGGAGGCCGCGGGAGCTTTGGATTTCGCCATGCCCAAGGCGTAGCACGCTGGGCGCCGCGGCGGGAGGTGGGGCTGTGATAGGATCGGGCATGGCCGTCCTGCTTTCAGAGAATTTCCGCGCTCTGTTCTATGCTCCATTCTACGCCGCCGTAGTGACTGGCGCGTTCGAAAGGGCAGGGGTCGAGGTCGAACTGCGCGCCTCGCCGGACCCCGCCTCGGCCAGCAGGGCGCTGCGTGCCCGTGAAGTCGACGTTATGTGGGGCGGACCGCTGAGGGTGATGATGTTGCGCGATGTCGAGCCGGCGGCCGACCTGGTCTGCTTCTGCGATGTCGTGGGGCGAGATCCCTTCTTTGTCGTAGGGGCAAGGCCGCGGCCGGATTTCACGCTGCCTGATCTTCTCTCGGTGAAGCTCGCGACCGTTTCCGAAGTGCCCACACCCTGGATCTGCCTGCAGGACGATCTGCGGCGCGCCGGTCTCGATCCCGCGCGAGTCGATCGGATTACCGACGGCACGATGGGCGAGAACGAGATGGCGTTGCGCGAAGGCAAGGTCGATGCCGTGCAGGTCTTCCAGCCCCATGCCGAGCAACTGGTGTCGTCGGGCGCCGGCTATGTCTGGTATGCCGCCGCCGACCGTGGCCTTACCGCCTATACGACGCTGGTCACGCGCCGCGACGTGCTGACCGAACGCGCCGACGAGTTGATGCGGATGGTCCGCGGCATCGACGAAACACTGAAGTGGTTCGACGAGGCTCCCGCCTTCGACATTGCGGGCCAGCTGCAATCCTATTTCCCGGATGTCGCGGTCCCGCTGTTCGCGGCCTGCATCGAACGCTATCGCGCGCTCAATCTCTGGGGGCGCGATCCGGTGATCCGTCGCGAAGGCTACGACCGCCTGCACGCGGCCATGCGCTCGGCCGGCGCCCTCTCGCGCGACATACCGTTCGAGGATGTCGTCGATACCTCGCTCGCGCGTCGCGCTATTCAGGCCTGATGCCTTTGTCCTCGATGATCCTGCCCCAGCGGCGGGACTCGGCCGTCACGAAGGCGGCGAACTCACCGGGCGTGTTGCCGCCCGGTTCGGCGCCCAGCGCGGCCATCTGCTGCTTCACCTCGGGGCTGCGCAGGATCCTCGCGAGCTCCTGAAAGAGCCGGTCCACGATCGACGGCGGCGTTTCCCTCGTGACGAACAAGCCGTTCCAGCCGACGACGTCGTAATCGGGAAGCCCGGACTCGGCGACGGTCGGAATTTGCGGGGCAAGCGGCAGGCGATGGTCGCTGGTGATGCCGAGCGCTTTCAGCTTGCCGGCCTCCACGATGGGGAGAGTACCCGGCACGTTCTCGATCATGAAGGTGAGCTGACCGGCCACGAGGTCGGCAAGGGCCGGCGCGCCGCCGCGGTAGGGCACATGCGTCACGTCGATGCCGGCCATGGCCTTGAAAAGCTCGGTAGCAAGGAAGGGCGTGCTGCCAATGCCGCCCGAGCCATAGTTGAGTTCGCCCGGCCGCGCCTTGGCGAGTGCGATCAGCTCGGCGACCGAGTCGGCTGGTACGGAGGGATGCACGACGAGCAGGAGAGGGGCGACATTGACGAGCGTGACCGGGATGAAATCAGCCAGCGGATCGTATGGCATCTTCGCCAGCAGAAAGGGGTTCACGACCAGCGATGGATTGCCCATCAGGATCGTGTAGCCATCGGCCGGTGCCTTCGCGACGAGTTCGGCGCCGACCGTGCCGCCTGCGCCGGGCCGGTTGTCGATCACGATCGACTGGCCGAGGGCAGGTCCCAGATGCTGCGCCAGCAACCGCGCCATGATGTCGAGTACGCCGGCCCCGGCGGGAAAGGGCACGACGATTCGCACCGGGCGGTCGGGCCAGGCCTGTGCGGCGGCGGTGGGTGGCAGCAATGACGCCATGGGGAGCAATTGCAGCAGGTGGCGCCTGAACATGGACGGCATCGAAACCTCCGGCGGACATCGAAGCTTAGTCAAGCATGTGCTTTCCGCCAGCAAGACCCGCTTCTCATTTGCAGTCCGTGCGACGTTCCGATGGTTGCACGAAGGAGGGGAACGGCCTATCTAGCCACCGTCATCGGGGAGTAGCCGGCCTCATTCAGAGGTGGATGCGTCAACAGACTTGGTCCTCACGGACTATGGCGTATCCGGCGATCAGCTTGGCGAGACCTTTGGCTTTCTAGCGTCTTCACCCGCGGGATCGGGCGGCGCTGGGAGCCATAGGTTCGTGCTCGATCCCGCCGAAGATGCCCCACGTGGAAGCCTTCCTTATTTCAGCCGGTCTCGTGGCTGTCGCCGAGATTGGCGACAAGACGCAGCTCTTGGCGATGATCCTCGCCAGCCGCTATCGTCGGCCCGTCCCGATCATTCTCGGCATTCTGGTCGCGACCCTGGCCAATCATGCGCTGGCCGCCTGGGCCGGTGCCGCCGTCGCCGTCTGGCTGGGACCCGACGCCATGCGCTGGATTCTGGGCGTGCTGTTCCTCGTCATGGCCGGCTGGTGCCTGATCCCCGACAAGGAAGACGAAGGTCCCAAGGTTGCGGGTGCCGCCGGTGCCTTCGTCGCGACGGCGATCGCTTTCTTCCTGGTCGAGATAGGCGACAAAACTCAGATCGCCACTGTGGGCCTTGCAGCGCGCTTCAACGATCTCGTTGCCGTTACGGCAGGTACGACGCTTGGCATGATGATTGCCAACGTACCGGCTGTGCTGTTCGGCGATGTGTTGGCGCGCAGGGTACCGCTGAAGCTTGTGCGTGCGTCGGCTGCCGCCGCGTTCGTGGTGTTGGGCGTATTGGTTCTGCTGAAGGTCGACATGGGTTTGCTGAGTTGATGGCGACATCGACTTTAGTAGACGTCACGAGGCCGTTACCGCTTGTTGTCCATCCTCGTCCTGTTGTCGCCACATTCCGTGGTGAAAGTCACACCGTCTGCGATGGAGAGAACATTCAATAAAATATCACGGCGACTGCTGTGACAGACGCAGACGGTGATCGGGGGGAATCAGGAAAAGTTTGTCGAGGTCGACCGCGCCGGCAACGGGCCGGGCGGGTGGAGACGTGTGTGCCGGTTTTTGATGTAGGGGTGCGGAGAAAGACCATGCGTATCGAGTGGCCGTCGAAGTTGGCAATGGTTTGCGTCGTTGCCCTCGCTCCGCTGCTGTCTGCGTGCGACGAACAGGCTTCCGCCGACACGCCGAAGGCGGTTTCTCCCGATGTCGGAATCGTCACGGTGAAGGCGGAGCCGTATGCGCTTGTCCGCGAGCTGCCGGGGCGCGTGGCGCCGACACGCGTGGCGGACGTTCGGCCCCGCGTGTCCGGCATCGTCACGGCGCGCCTGTTCAACCAGGGCAGCGACGTCAAGGCAGGTGACGCGCTCTACCAGATCGATCCCAAGCCGTTCGAAGTCGAATTGCAGGCAAGCGAAGCGGCCCTCGAGAAAGCCAGGGCCGGGCTCGACCTCGCGGTCCCGCAGGCGACGCGTTCGGCTGCGCTGGCCAAGACGCAGGCCATTTCCACGGCCCAGCACGAAATTGCCGTGGCAACGGTGAATCAGGCAAGGGCAGAGGTGGCCGCCCGCGAAGCCGACGTCGCCCGTGCGAAGCTCAATCTCGAATACGCCACCATCCGCGCCCCGATCAGTGGCCGTATCGGTGCGGCCCGCATCAGCGAAGGCGCGCTGGTCGTGCAGAACGACACGTCGAACCTTGCCACGATCCAGCAGCTCGATCCGATCTATGCCGACTTCACCCAGTCGGCCGCCGAGCTCAACAAGCTGCGCCGTGCCGTCGAGTCCGGCGACCTGGAGCGTATTGCTCCCGATTCCGTGAAGGTAAGGCTGCTGCTCGACGACGGCACGCGCTACCCGCTGACCGGCAAGCTGCTCTTCTCCGAGGCGCGTGTCGATGCGTCGACCGGCCAGGTGACCCTGCGCGGCGAATTCCTCAATCCCGACAAGGTGCTCCTGCCGGGCATGTACGTGCGTGTCCTGATCGAGCAGGGCATCGACAGCGATGCGATCACGGTGCCGGAGCAGGCCATCCAGCGCAACGGCGGCGGCGGCAGCGAAGTGTTCGTGATCAAGGGCGACAATCGCGCCGCGATCCAGTCGGTGCGCCTGGGGGGATTGCAGGACGGCAAGTGGCTGGTGCTCGACGGCCTGAAGCCGGGCGACCGCGTCGTGGTCGATGGCTTCCAGAAGTTCGTAGCGGGCGATGCCGTCAACCCGCGGTCGCTCAGCCAGTCGGCCGAAGCCAACGACGACGACAATCCGGTCAAGACCATCAGCGCGACCCGTTGACGTCCTAGCGATCCGCCATGCCGAGTTTCTTCATCGATCGGCCCATCTTCGCATGGGTCGTAGCCCTCTTCATTTGCCTGATCGGCGCGATCTCCGTGCCGCTGCTGGCGATTGCGCAGTACCCGATCATCGCGCCGCCCTCGATCTCGGTGAGCACGAGCTATCCCGGCGCATCGCCTGAGAACCTCTACAACAGCGTAACGCGCCTCATCGAAGAGGAGCTGAACGGGGCCTCCGGCATCCTGAACTTCGAGTCGGCCAGCGACTCGCTGGGGCAGGTCGAGATCATCGCGAACTTCGAGCCCGGCACCGATCCCAGCATGGCCTCGGTCGAGGTGCAGAACCGCATCAAGCGCGTGGAAGCGCGTCTGCCGCGCTCGGTTATCCAGCAGGGTATTCTGATCGAGGAAGCCTCGAGCGCGGTGCTGCAGATCATCACGCTCACCTCGACCGACGGCAGCCTCGACGAGGTCGGCCTCGGCGACTTCATGGTCCGCAACGTGCTGGGCGAGATCCGGCGTATTCCCGGTGTCGGCCGTGCCACGCTCTACTCGACGGAGCGGTCGCTGCGCGTCTGGGTCGATCCTTCCAAGCTGGTGGGGTACGGCCTGACGGCGGACGACGTCACGCGGGCGATCAGCGCCCAGAATGCGCAGGTCGCCTCGGGCAGCGTCGGCGCCGAGCCCAGCACGCCGCAGCAGCCCGTGTCGGCGCTGGTGCTGGTGAAGGGCCAGCTCGGAACGCCCGAGGAATTCGGCGCCATCGTGTTGCGTGCCAATCCGGACGGCTCGACCGTGCGGCTGCGCGATGTCGCCCGCGTCGAGATCGGCGGGATGGGCTACCAGTTCACCACTCGCCTGAACGGAAAGCCGACGGCGGGCCTTTCGGTGCTGCTGTCGCCGACCGGCAACGCGCTCGCCACGGCAAGCGCCGTCGAGGCGAAGATGAAGGAGCTGTCCCGCTTCTTCCCCGCCAACATCAGCTACCAGATTCCCTACAACATCACGCCGGTCGTGAAGGCCTCCATCCAGAAGGTCGTCATGACCCTGATCGAGGCGGTGGTGCTGGTCTTCATCGTGATGTTCCTGTTCCTGCAGAACATCCGCTACACCATCATTCCGACCATCGTAGTGCCGGTCGCCCTGCTCGGCACCTGTGCCACGCTGCTGGCGGTAGGCTATTCGATCAACATGCTGACCTTGTTCGGCATGGTGCTGGCCATCGGCATCCTGGTCGACGACGCCATCGTGGTGGTCGAGAACGTCGAGCGCATCATGGCCGAGGAGGGATTGTCGCCCAAGGAGGCGACCCGCAAGGCGATGACCCAGATCACCAGCGCGATCGTCGGCATCACCCTGGTGCTGGTCGCTGTGTTCCTGCCCATGGCCTTCTTCCCGGGCTCGGTCGGCATCATCTACCGCCAGTTCTCCGTCACCATGGTGGCGGCCATCGGCTTCTCCGCCCTGATGGCGCTGTCGCTGACGCCGGCGCTCTGCGCCACTCTGCTGAAGCCGGTCGCGGCTGGCCATGGTCATGCCAAGCGCGGCCCGTTCGGCCTCTTCAACCGCGCGCTCGACGGGGTGCGCGACCGCTATACCGGCGTGGTCGGCTGGTCGCTGAAGCGGACGGGCCGCCTGATGGCGATCTACGCCGCCCTGCTGCTCGCGCTCGGCTGGGCGTTCGTGCGCCTGCCCGGCGGCTTCCTGCCGATCGACGACCAGGGCTTCATCACCACGGACGTTCAGACGCCGGCCGACGCTTCGTACAACCGCACCCAGGCCGCGGTCGAGAAGGTCGAGAAGTACCTGGCCGAAAAGCCGGGCGTCGGGGATGTCACCTTCATCACCGGCTACAGCTTCCTCGGCCAGGGCCTCAACACCGCGCAGGCCTTCATCACCCTGAAGGACTGGTCCGAACGCGGCCCGAACGAATCGGCGGCTGCCATTGTCGCCGACATCAACCGCGATATGGCGGCGATCCGCGACGCCGAGGTCTCGGCCCTGCAGCCGCCGCCGATCGACAATCTCGGCAATTCGGCGGGCTTCAGCTTCCGCCTGCAGGACCGTGGTCAAAAAGGCCAGGCGGCGTTGAACAGGGCGGCGGAGCAACTGGTTGCTGCGGCCAACGCCAGCCCGATCCTGCAGAACGTCTATATCGAAGGCCTGCCCGCAGCGCCGCAGGTCAATCTGATGATCGACCGCGAGAAGGCGAGCGCCTTTGGGGTCACCTTCGAGGATATCAACAACACGATATCGACCAATCTCGGCTCGGCCTATGTCAACGATTTCCCCAACCAGGGCCGCATGCAGCGCGTCATCGTGCAGAGCGAAGCCGCGAGCCGCATGAATCCCGACGGCATCCTGGGATACAACGTCAGGAACTCGCTGGGGCAGCTCGTGCCGTTCTCGTCCTTCGCCACGGTCGAATGGGCGAAGGGGCCGACGCAGATCGTGGGCTTCAACTACTACCCCTCGGTCCGTATCAGCGGCGAGGCGAAGCCAGACTATACCAGCGGCGACGCACTGGCCGAGATGGAACGGCTCGCCGGCCAGTTGCCGCGCGGGTTCGGCTACGAATGGACCGGGCAGTCGTTGCAGGAGAAGCTCTCGGGGTCGCAGGCGCCGTTCCTGCTCGCACTGTCGGCTCTGGTCGTCTTCCTCTGCCTCGCCGCTCTGTACGAGAGCTGGACGATTCCCATCGCCGTGCTGCTGACGGTACCGCTCGGCATGGCTGGCGCAGTGGTCGCGGCCAATCTGCGCGGGCTGTCGAACGACGTGTACTTCACGGTCGGGCTGATCACGATCATCGGCCTTGCCGCCAAGGACGCCATCCTGATCATCGAGTTCGCCAAGGATCTGCGGGCCCGCGGCAAGCCGCTGGTCGAGGCGACGCTTGAAGCCTGCAAGCTGCGCTTCCGGCCGATCCTCATGACCGGCTTTGCCTTCGTCTGCGGCGTGCTGCCGATGGCGATCGCGACCGGCGCCGGCGGCAAGAGCCAGCAGGCGCTCGGCACCGGCGTCATGGGCGGCATGATTGCCGTCGTGGTGCTGGCGCTGCTGATGGTCCCGGTGTTCTTCGTGGTGGTGCAGCGTGTGCTGGGTCGCGATCGCGAGAAGAAGACCGCGGCTGCGCCGCCGGCGTCAGTCCAGCAGCCAGCGGAATGACCGGCGGAGTTCGGCAGCTCCGTCGGTTTCGAACCAGCGCCCGTGTGCGATGATCACGCGCTCGGGGTTCCAGGCGATCATCCTCTCGACGGCGGCCTTCATCGCGGGCCGCTGCCGAGCGAAGGTCGCGCGCAGGTCGCGCGGCGTCTGACCGTCGGGCGCGGCCACGCCGCCCAGCTTCACCAGCCAGCGCAGCGCGAACGAGCCCAGCTTGTGCGGCTCGAAATTCTCGATGAGGTCGGCCAGCACGAGGGTGCGGCTGGCGTGATGGAAGAACACGACCTCGGTCATGTAGCTGCCGGCCACCGGCAGGGTCGCAATCGCTTTGTCCCAGGGATAGCCGGTCTCGCGATCGAGAGGGCGGAAGCGCGGTGCGATGCGGCCCTTCGCCTGCTCTTCGATCCGCGGCGCCAGCCAGACGTCGGCGCGCGGGAAGGCCGCCTTCCACTCCGGGATCCACCAGTAGTGGATGCGGTTGGGCCCGACGATCCAGCGCACGTTGCCGGCGGCGACGACTTCCGTCCGCAAGGACGGGGGCAGCGGCGTCGGCGAATGGATGAAGAGATCGTCGCCGAGCCGGATTACCGTCATGCGGGTCGGGAACGGCACCTTCAGGCCGGGCAGCGCGCCGAAACGGATGGTCGGCCCGTCGACGATCCAGAGGTCGGGCGCAACGGCTTTCAGGGTGTTGAGCGGCGGATAGGTCGCGTCGCCGTGCCCGCACATGGAGGTGAACTCCGTGCGAGCCTACGGCTTCTTTTCGTCCGACTGACCCCAGCCTTTCTTCTCGGCATCGAAGAAGGAGGCAAAGACCTTGCGGATTGTGCTTTCGGCGATGTCGCGGGTGATGAATACGACGCGGCTCTTGCGGTCGTCGCCCTCGGGCCAGGCGTCGAGCGTCGCCGGCGGATGGAAGACGTGCTGCACGCCGTGAATGACCACCGGCTTGTCGGTGTCCTTGACGTTCAGGATGCCCTTCATCCGCAGGAGGTCGGGCCCGCGATAGGTCACCAGCGCGTCGAAGGCGGCCGCGACCGTCGACCAGCTCATCGGCTCGTCGAAGGTCATGCAGAAGGCCTTGATGCGATCGTCGTGGCGGTTGGGATTGTGCGGATCCTGCTCGCCGCCATGCTCGTGGTCGTGATGGTCATGACCATGATCGTGGCCATGCCCATGGCCATGCTCGTGACCATGGTGATGGTGGTGACCGCCGCCGCCATGTTCGTGCTCGTAGGCTTCTTCGTGAAGCCAGCGCTTCACGTCGGCGGTCTTGGTTTCGGGATTGTAGAGGCCGGCATTCAGGATCTGGTTGGGGTCGACCTCGCCGCCGGAAATGGCGTGGAACGGCGCACCGGGGTTGAGCTGGTGCAGGCGGCTCTTGAGCTGCTCGAGCTTCGGCGCGTCGCTGATGTCGGTCTTGGTGAGCAGCAGCCGGTCGGCCACCGCGGCCTGCTTCACGGCTTCCTCGTGGTTGTCGAGTGTGCTCTCGCCGTTCACGCCGTCGACCGTCGTCACCACGCCGTCGAGGCGATAGCGCGAGGCGAGCAACGGGTCCGTCATCAGCGTGTGCAGGATGGGGGCGGGGTCGGCCAGCCCGGTGGTCTCGACCACCATGCGCTTGAATGGCGTCACCTCGCCGCGCGAGCGCTTCAGGAACAGCTCGCTCATGGTGCGCACCAGGTCGCCGCGTACCGTGCAGCAGAGGCAGCCCGAGTTCAGCGTGACCATGCCCTCGTCGTCGGACTTCTCGACCAGCAGGTGATCGAGCCCGATCTCGCCGAATTCGTTGATGATCACGGCCGTGTCGGCCAGTTCCGGCCGCCGCAGCAGCTTGTTCAGAAGGGTGGTCTTGCCGCTGCCGAGGAAGCCCGTCAGCACGGTGACGGGAATGCGCTGTTCGGCGGCGTTCTGCGTGTCACTCATGAAACTCTCGCTACGAAGGAGGTCACGCCAGCCAGAAACGCTCGGCCTTCTTGAAGTCCTTCCAGGCCCGTTCCAGCTTGCGCCGGCGGCGCTTGTCGCCACCCGTCGCCTGCTTGGCGAGGGCCTTGAGGGCGCCAGCCACGTCTTCCGTCGGGCGGGTCGCCGTGGCGATGTCGGCCAGCATCTGGGCTGCCACCGCGCGGTCGTTCAAGGCACCGAGCGCACCCTGCAGGCGCACTGTTGTTTCGATATAGGGCTTGGCCGCTGCAGAGGCAAAGGCAGGCTGCAGGAAGGTCGCCGCATAGCGCTGCTTCTTGATCGCAATGCGCAGCTCGTGCAGCTCCTCGGCATTGAGCTTCTCGAGGCCGCGACCACGCCGCTCCACCTTGCGGTGCCGCTTCTCGAGCACCTCCCGCCCGAAGTCGACGAGGCGCGTGTTCCGGCCCGACGGCGGCTGGGCGGCGAAGGCCGCGAGCTGTCGGTCGAACGCATTGTATCGGGCGCCGGACAGGGCGGCGCGGGCCCGTTGCAGATGGACGGCGGCAAGCCGGGCGGCGATGCGGCTCACTGCGGGCGGAACCCCTTCGACGGTCTCGGTGAGGAAGACGTGCAGGTCGCGGGCCGGCGCACATTCGCCGGCCAGCCACCTGGCTTCGGCCGACAGAGAGCGGACGACCGGCCCGTTGAGGGCGCCACGGAAGACGCTGAAAGCTGCGCGCATCTGCCGGAAAGCCACCCGCGTCTGATGGATCCCGATCGGCCGGCGACTCTGCAGAACGATGGCGCGATACTTGGAAAGATCGACATGGCAGTTCGCCACGATGAGCCGCAGGGCGACATCGGGGGCCATTTCCGGAGAGAGTTTGGTCGCGCGGGACGCCATGCAAACCGACCGTAGCGGCTGCCAACAATGGGGCAACCGCAAAGAACGACAGTCTGATGAGGGTCTTGTTGCATCGGGGTTAATGCGCCTTCTGGCCGGAATTCGCGGAATTCGCGGATTTCGCTGGCCGGCCGGGCGTTTAGCGCGAATTCCGCGCCACCCTTTGCAGTAGCGGTGGCGGGCCGGCGTGCTTTAGAGTCGCGCCTATGAGTATCGATGCGGTTGCCTTCAAGAAGGGCATGCGCCACCTCGCGGCGAGCGTCACCCTGATCACCACCAAGCACCGGGAGCTGCGCGGAGGGCTGACGGCGACGGCGGTTTGTTCGGTTTCCGCCGAACCGCCGCAAATTCTGGTCTGCGTCAACAAGACCGCGAGCGCCCACGATCCGATCGGCGAGGCGGGCTTCTTTTGCGTCAATATCCTGGCGCCCGACCATCGCAAGCTGGCGGAGCGCTTCGCTGGCATGGACGGCGTCGAAGGCGACGAACGCTTCTGCGACATGGGCGACTGGTTCACCCTTTCGACCGGCGCGCCGGTGCTGAAGGGCTGCCCCGTCTCGTTCGACTGCAAGCTGGTGACCAAAGTCGCAGCCGGCACGCACACGATCTATATCGGCGAGATCGTCGACCTCGCCCTGGATCCCGAGGCGAAGCCCTTGCTCTATGCCGATGGTGCCTTCGTCCACGTCGATGCCCTGAAGCACGCCAACGCAGCCTGAATGACGCGGACGCGGCCTGGACGCTGCCCGGGGTTGCGCTGCGGCGCGAACCCTCTATGTTCCGGCCCGCCTAAACGGACGCCTGCTGGGGCGTAGCCAAGCGGTAAGGCAGAGGATTTTGATTCCTCCATTCCCAGGTTCGAATCCTGGCGCCCCAGCCAACCGCGGCAGTCTCTGTCACGGGATTTCCGTATACGGAGGAAGTCGCGAGATTTCAGCGACTTAGGTCGATTGGCACCGGTGTCCCTACTGAATACTCCATCCGCGCTGGCGTGACGGGCGGGATTAGGTAGGCTGATCCTCGATGATCGCGTTCCTGAGTCTGCTCCTCCACGTCATGATCTCGCCGTTCAAGACGAAGGCGCGGCTGGAAGCCGAGATCATCTTGCTGCGGCATCAGCTGAACGTGGTGCGCCGGCGCGTCCCCTCGAACCCGAAATTGACGGTCGCCGACCGACTACCCTTTGTCTGGCTCTATCGCCTGTTTCCCTCAGTGTTGGATGCTGTGGCGATTGTCCAACCGGAGACCGTCGTCCGATGGCATCGGAAGGGCTTCCGGTTGTATTGGCGCTGGAAGTCGCGCAGCCGTGGTGGTCGGCCAAGGATACCAGGGGAGATCCGCCGCTTGATCCAGGAGATGAGTCTGGCCAATCGACTGTGGGGTGCGCCTCGCATCCACGGCGAATTGCTCAGGCTCGGGATCGATGTCGCGCAGTCGACAGTCGCCAAGTACATGGCGAGGAGTGGGCGAGGGCGGTCGCAGACCTGGAAGAGCTTTCTGCACAACCATACGGCAGGCATCGGCGCGATGGACTTCCTGGTCGTGCCAACGGTTGGCTTTCGCTTGCTTTTCGTTCTGGTCATTATGAGACACAAGCACCGACGGCTGATATCCCTGAGCGTAACGGCGCATCCGACGGCGGACTGGGTCGCCCATCAGATCACAGATGCGTTCCCGTGGGATGAAGCACCAGAGTACATGATCCGGGACCGTGACGGATGCTACGGCCAGGCAGTCACGAAGCGTCTTGCAGGCATGGCATACGCGATCACCCGATCGCCCGGCGGTCACCTTGGCAGAACGGGCATGCGGAGAGACTGATCGGCTCGATCCGCAGGGAGTGCCTCGATCACATCGTCGTCTTCGGCGAAGCCCATCTGCGCCGCATCCTCGCCGGCTACGCCGACTACTACAATGAACACCGAACGCATCTGTCCCTGGGGAGGGATGCGCCGTGCCATCGGCCGGTCCAGCGTCTCGGCCGGCTCGCTGCTCAGCCCATCCTCGGCGGGCTTCACCATCAATATTGCCGGATGTAGTTTTCGGCAGACACAGGGGTTGCCGCGAGAGCGACGCCAAAGCAGATTACAGAAAGCCAGCCGCGCATCATTTGTCTGCCTCCGACTTTTGCAAATGCGCCAGGCAAAAGCGCTCCGGCGCGCGCTCATCCTGTTTGGCCAAAAATTCGTCGCCGCACGAATTGTGGGTCGACCAGACGAGCAGGCCTAGATCGGCGGAGAGCGCATAAGGCCGGTCGTCATGCGAGGTGCCGGCGATGCGTCGGAGTTTGCGCGTTTCCAGATCGAAGGCAACGAGGCCCGTGTCGGCTGGATAGACAATCAGAGAATTCTCGGCATCGAAGAGATAGTTCTCCAGCTCCCATCCGCCCCACGCGACAAGAGTGGTCGGTGTATCGGGTGCCCGCTTGCGCAGCCTGAGTTCGATCGTGCCGTGGCCGAGATCATAGGCCCAGACGAGGAAATCGCGATTGCCCCGCATGGTGTCGAGAATGTCCCACTCGCTTTCCGGCACCTCGCTTTGCCCGACAACGCCGGGGCCGCGGCCTTGTTCGAGCAATGCGTAGATATCGTTTGGCACCTCATCCAGGCGGCGGCTGCAGTCCAACGTCGCCGCATAGACGACCGTGGTGCCTTCCTCCCCTTCGCCTTCCAAGGTCCATAGGGCGACGCGCGCGTAAAGCGTGTCGCCCTGCCAGGCCAGCGCCTTGATCGCCGCTGGTGAACCGTCGGGATGGGGCGGGGGTGTCAGGCTGGGGCGCGGGGTTGCAGCAACCAGCTTGCGGTCGGCAACCCGGTAGAGCCAGATCTGGTCGGGAAAATCGAATTCGAGGCTTGGCAGCAGGATCGCCAGCATCGAACCATCGGGCGATGCCTCGATCCGGGAGATGCGCGGTCCGGTTTCGGTGACGATCTCGGGGCGGGCCGCCGCGATAGGCTTGAGGTCGATCTCTTCGACGCCGAGCGGCGCCAGGGGTGCGACTGCAAGATCCTGCAAGCTGATGCGACGATTGAGATAGACCGTGTTCAGGCAATCATAGGCCTGCTTGCCCAATTCAGCCGATGTGTCGGACAATTCGGCAAATGTCCGGTCGGCAATGCAGCGGCGATCGCGCTCGCGGACCCAGTCGCGCTGTTCGAGCACCAGATCGTCGCGGGCCGCGCCGACCGCCTCGGCTTTTGCGGCCGCATAGGCGTGCGACAGGGCAAGGTCGTTCCAGCGTAGCACCGCCTGCGAGCAGATGAACTTTTCCACCGCGCTTGTCGTCTTGGCACAATCGAAACTTGCCGGCACGCTTTCGGCTTTGGCCGGCAATGCCCAGGCGACGCCAAACGTAAGCAAGACGGCAATTGCAATCGCGCGCCTAACGCCCAGAAATCTAGTCATGGACGACGAACTCAGCATTTTTGCACAAATTCTGCGTGCCGGCGGGCAACGGATCGCTACAGCATTCCTCCTCCTCGAAGATCACCGCTATGTCATACGTGCAGATCTTGCGCCCGTCGGGGATGGTGAATGTCCAGCTTGCGCCCGGTGCGAGCGGTCCGGGATCGAATTCATCGCCACCCTCGAAATTATTCATCCCGGCCTCCGACCAGACAAAGCTCTGCAAGGGCCGCTTGGCCTTGTTCGTCAAAGTCGCGTCGAGATCGCCAGCCGGCTTGGGGGCATCGCAGGCGGCGATCATGGCGGCCATCGGCTCGGCGGCACCTTCCATGTCGTAGCGCTGCGTATGCCCGTCGACGACGATCTCCAGTTCGCCCGTCGCGGTCAGGATGGCCCGCAGCGTATCGTCGAGCGGCAGGTACCCCTTCACGTCCTTTCCACCTGAATCCTCGTTGGAGCGGGCCTTTTCCGAAAACTCGACCGTCTCTCCGCCCGCCGACAGGCGCACATGCATCGCCGCACCCTCCTCGGCGCTGCTTTCCTCATCCTGCACGTTGACGTTCACCACGGGCTTGCCGATGGCGCAGGAGAAATGAAGCATCACATAGTCGCTGTCCGGGATGCCGTAGGCGAGCGTCGTAGAACGTCCGTCGGAAGGGCCGAACCAGCGCGGCTTCTCTTCGTCCTGCGCGGCGGCCGGCAGCAGCACGGCCGGCATGAGCAGCATCAGGGTCGCCGCGAGTAAGGTCCGATAGTGTCGTTTCACGGCGCGCTCCTGTCTCTGTCCTGCGCTCAGCCGCCGATCGGGCGGAAGAAAGTGATGACCGGCCGGAAATTCCAGCCGGCATGGCAGATAATCTCGATTATCGGCTGCTTCAGTTCGTTGAGGTCGAACGTGTAGGCGTAGCTGAGATCGAAGGTCGGCTTGCCGTCCCGGAATTGCAGGCCGAAGACCCGCTCGTGCCGGTATTCGAAGAAAGTAATGCCATAGGAGACGCTCCAGTTCAGGCTAAGCAGGTCCGGGCCGCGCCCGGCCGACCAGTCGAAGGAAGCGTAGCGGTCCTGTGCTCGGACATTGCGCGCGCGCCCGTCGAAGCGCAGCACCAGCCGGTAGCCTTTGCTAATGCCGTGAATGCGCATCAGGTCGAGCCACTTGGCGTCGGCGTAACGCCAGTCGACGACGAGTTCGTTGGCGCGGCTGCCACGCTTGATCGTATAGGGAACGTCCTGTTCGTTGATGGAAAGCAGGCGTTGCATCAGCGTTTCCGCCGCCGCCGGCTCGATGCCGGGAACGGCCGGCACCTGGGCGGCCCAGGAGGCGATCCGGCCGAAGACGAAAAACTGCAAGCCGGCCCAGACGAAAATGCCGTATAGGGTCACGGCCTTGATCCGCTCCCCGAAAGGATCGGCCGGAAAGGAAGGCGGCCCGTCGATGGGGCCGTATTTTGCCTGCACGAGAGTGACAGCCAGAAAGGGTAGGGCGAATACGAAGCCGAAGAAATAGAGAAAGAACAGCAGCACCCGTCCGACCTTCCTCTTGTGCGAGGCCCGGTCGGTCGACGTTTTGTCGCTGGCGTTGACAGTCCCGCCGCCTGGCAAGCTCATTCAGATCTTTTCCCCACCGCCCCTGATCGCGCCCCATAATGCCGTTTCCGCCTCCCCTCGTCGTGGACAGGAAGGAACCGGATACGGACAGAACGGAACCAAATTGACGTTCGCACGGCTCTCTTGCATCGTCGCGGCGAAGGGGGCGTGAATGGGGAACCTGGACGAAGCGGACTCGGCACCGGCCTCATCGCTATTCCTGTCGACGTCGGCACTGCCCGCTCAGGATCGGCTCCCGGTCTGGCGCGAGGTATTCGGACAGATGATGGTGCGGCTCGACATCGAGCCGGCGAAAGATACGGCTTTTCATGCCGAAGGCGAACTGCTCATGCTGCCGGGCGCCGCTTGCGGCTCAATTGCCGCCACTCCCTTTCGGGTGTCGCGCACGCAAAAGCTCATCGCCGCCGACGAGGCGGATATGATCTTCGTCGTGACCGCCGACGTGCCGCTCCATGTCGCCCAGAATGGCCGCGAACGGATACTCGACGCCGGCGACGCCATTTTTGTGCGAGGAGGCGAACGCAGCATTATCCAGTCGCACGACAGGGCGAAATTCACCAACATATCGGTGCCGATCGACGATCTGATGCCGCTGCTTCCTGTCTGCCAGAACCCATCAATGACCGTGGTAAGCCGGCAAAGCGACGTGCTCGGTCTGCTCCTCGGCTATGTGCGCCTATTGCACAGCCAAATGCCGCACCCCGACGAGCTCAGTCGGCTCGCCGCCGGCCATATCCGCGACCTGATGGCGGCGATGATCGGTGCCGTTCCGGACGCCGATCCGCCGGCCTATGAACGCGGCGGCATGCGCGCGGCCCGGCTGCGGGCGATCAAGGCCGATATCGGCCGGCGTCTTTGCGAGCCGGGACTCTCCATCGACGCGATTGCGGTGTGCCACGGTGTTTCGCCGCGCTATGTCCGTAAACTGTTCCAAGAGGACCAGACGACGTTCTCCGATTTCGTCCTGTTCTTGCGGCTGGAACGCTCGCAACAAATGCTGCGCAGCCCGACCGAAGCGATCTCCACGATCGCATCGATCGCACATGCCTGTGGCTTCAATGACCTTTCCTACTTCAACCGGACGTTTCGCCGTAGATGCGGCTGCACCCCGTCGGAATTTCGCAATGGCGCCCCATAGGACGTCACCTCCGACGCTGCCTCACGAGCCTGTCGCTCGAAGAGGAGAACAGTCATGAAGGTCTTCAAGGGGATTACCGCAGCCCTGCTCGGAACCACCCTGCTGGCGGGCGCCGTCTATGCCCAGCAGACGCCATCCGCGCCCGCACAGGCCACCGCACCGACGGCGCAGCAAAAGGAAGCCGCCCGCGACCTTGCCAAGCTGTCGGCCGACGGCGCCATTGCCTTCCGCGCGCTTCACCTCGCCCGCGTCGCGATCTTCGATGCCGATCCCGCCGCGGCGAAGAAGCTGGTTGCCGATGCGCGTGCCGCTCTGGCCAAGGCCAAGACCGATTCGACGGCCTTCCAGAAGGCCGAGGCGGATTTCAAGATGCCGAAGGGCATGAAGGCCGCGCCGGCTGCCGGCTCTGCGTCGACGCAGCCTGTCGCGTGGCTGCCGATCGACGGTCAGCTCGCCCTGGACGAAGACTTCGTATCAACGCCGGCCAAGGCTGCGGCCGTTGCCGACGCGAACAAGTCGCTTGAGAAGGGCAATCGCGCCGAGGCGATCGAAAAGCTCCGCGTCGCCGACGTGAAGGTGATGTTCGCGATGGCGCTGGCGCCGCTCGACAAGACAATGGCCGACGTCGACCAGGCGGCGAAGCTCCTCGACGGCGGCAAGTACTACGAAGCCAATGCCGCCCTGAAGAAGGTCGAGGAAGGCGTCCGCTACGACGTGATTCTTGCTTCGGCCCAGCCGCCGAAGGCGGCAGCGCCGAAGCAGAACTAGCAGCCTCGACGTTCCTTCCCTCGGTGGCGTGCATCGAGGGAAGGACACGTTAGGCCCGCTTCATCGCACGTTCGCGGGCACGCCAGATCTGCGCGAGTCGCGTCGCGCGGTCCTGCTCCGTCGTAAAGAGGTCGGGCAGCCCTTCCTTGCTCTCGGCCAGCAATCGCTCCTCGATGACCGCATGCGTCTCGCTGCGGCCGTCGGCCAGCAGATGTTCGACCGGCGCACCACGCTCCGCTAAGCGTCGGGACACCAGCACCGTGCGATGGCAGTCGAGTGGCTCCTTCTCGGCGCACATCAAGCAGAGGGTGGTATCGGCAGCGGCGGCGACCAGACGGTCCAGCGCCTCGCTGAATTCCGGCCTTGTCGCCAGCGCCTCGTAGCTTCCGCCGGCTTGGGGTTTTCCCCCGAGCGCGGCGCCTTCGTAGCGGTAGAGAATGTCGGCCGTGGCGAGACGGGCCACCAGTCGCTCCCGCCCGAACTGCGGAAAGCGCCGCGAATAAGGTGTCGAGCGCACGTCGACCAGCACCTCGACGCCAGCTGCGGTCAGGAGATCGACGAAGCGCTCGACCGGGTGATTGGAGTGGCCGATGGTCTTGATCGGTTTCATGCGAGCTGCCGGACCAGATCGATGAAGCCCAGCGTTGCGGCCGAATGTTCATCGCGACGGCAGGCCAGATTGAGCGGCACCTTGAGCGCGGGCCGCCCGGTGAGGGGGCGGTAGGTTACACCCTCCAGGGGCAGGCGGCTCAAGGAGGCCGGGACGATGGTAATCCCCAACCCGGCGGCGACCAGGTTGAGGGTGGAAACGATGCGCGGCGCCTCCTGGCTGACATGGGGGCTGAAGCCCGCTTCGCTGCAGGCGGCGATGATCACGTCGTAGAGGCCGCGACCATCGGGCCGGCGGTAGAGGATGAAGTCCTCCGTCGCGAGATCCTTCAGGGTGAGCTTCGGCCGACGGGTCAGGCGGTGGCGGGCCGGCAGCGCGGCCGACATTTCTTCCTGCAGCAACGCATGCACGGTGAGCCCCTGCGGGTCGGCAAGGCCCGCGCGGATGAAGGCGATATCCAACCGCTCCTCGCGCAGGCCGGCCAGGAGTTCGCCCGAACTGCTCTCCTCCAGCACGAACGAGACATCGGGCCGCGTGCTGCGGAACTCGCGAATCGCGCGCGCGACCAGAGGATGAAACGGCGCCGAGGTGGTGAATCCCACGGCGATGCGGCCGGTCTCGCCGCGTGCCGTACGACGCGCTCGCACGATGGCCTGGTCGACAGCGGCGAGGATCGCTTCGGCGTCGACCAGAAAGGAGCGGCCGGCGTCGGTCAGGCTGACGCCGCGTGGGTGGCGTACGAAGAGGCTCGCGTCGATTTCGCGTTCGAGGGCGCGGATCTGCTGCGACAGGGGCGGTTGCTGAATGTGGAGCTTCTCCGCCGCGCGCGTGACATGGCCCTCGCGGGCGACGGCAACGAAATAGCGGAGATGGCGCAGTTCCATGGATATGTATCCGATATGGATATGCCATTTATCATATATTTGAGAACTGGATAGGCCCGACATAGCGTGCAGTCATCGACGGGCGAGGACGAGATGACGATTGCGATGGCAGCGGGCCTGGGGCTCCTGATGGTCTTCACGGCATTCCTGTCCGGCATCTTCGGGATGGCGGGCGGCATGGTGTTGATCGGCGTCCTGCTGTTCCTGCTGCCGCTGCCCATGGCGATGGTGCTGCATGCAGTGACGCAGATGGCGTCCAACGGGTGGCGGGCGATCCTGTGGTGGCGGCACATCCAGTGGCGGATCACGGTCTTCTATGTGCTGGGCTGCGTCATTGCCGTGGGCGCCTGGTCGCTGACGCTTTACGTCCCCGAGAAGGCCGTGGCGCTCCTGATGCTGGGTGTCTCGCCCTTCCTGCTGCGTATCGTGCCCGAACGGTTGTTGCCGGCGACCCTCGGGCCGGTGCAGGCGATAGGCGGCGGCATTGCGTGCATGGCATTGATGCTGCTGACTGGCGTTACCGGCCCTCTGATCGACCAGCTCTTCCTGCGCTCGCAGATGAACCGGCGGCAGATCGTGGCGACCAAGGCCTCGTGCCAGGTGTTCGGTCATGGCTCGAAGCTTCTCTACTTCGGCGCGTTGATCGAGCAGACAGGCTCCGTAGAGCCCTGGGTATTGGCGATGGCGGTGGCGGCCTCGATGCTCGGCACATCGCTCGGCAAGCAGATCCTCGAGCGCCTGTCAGACGGCCAGTTTCGCATGTGGGCCGGCCGTCTGATCACCGTGCTGGGACTCTACTATGTCGGCTACGGTTTGGTGCTGCTGACGGGGATTGCCTAGGCCGGCAATCCATCGCCGCCTGTTGTCGGGTTCCTACTTGGGAAGAGAGGCGCCTGCCTGCTTGATGGCCGAAGACAGGGCCTGACAGACTTTCTCGACCGAGGAATTCTGTGCCTTGGCGGCGGCTTCGAGTTCCTGCGTCGTGCCCATCGACGAAATGGTGCCCTTCTTGCCGAGAGCCTCGGCCTCGTCGCCTTCCTTCGTGTCCGCGGGTTTCGGGATCAGGCCCATCATCTTCTGCTGCATCGATATCGTGTCGGCGTCTGCAAAGCCCTTCTCCTTGCAGTACTGAACCACGCCGAGCTGATTGCGCGCGCTGTTGTAGGCCATTTTCATCTGATCCGGCGTCTGTGCCAGGGCCGGGCCTGTCGCTGCCAACACGACGAGCGCAGAAACCAGCAGTCCTTGGACGTCGATCTTCATTAGATACTCCGATCTGTACTCAGGGAACCCACCCCCTCTCGCGAACGCGATAAGACACAGGACTGTCGTGGCGTAATTGTGGGCGCCGTGAATTTTCTGTGTAGGATGACTTGTGATCAGATCTGTTTCGAAGATTCCGCCGGGCTTTCGCGAAATCACCGAGGCGTCCGGTTTTGCAGCTGCCAATGGGCCGTGGTTCGAGAAGGTCGAGGGCCGGCGCGTTTGGCGCGGCTTTCTGCCCGGTCCGCAACACGCCAACGCCCTGGGCATCGTCCATGGCGGCATGCTGGCGGCCTTTCTCGATTCGGCGCTGGGTTCGGTCGTCTGGCGCGCCATCGATCGACGCTGTGTGACCTTGCGGCTCACCCTCGACTATCTGTCGCCGGCCCGTGTCGGCGACTGGCTCGAGGCGACCGGCGAACTCGTGGGCCAGGACGAGCACATGGTGCATGTCCGGGGTCGCCTCTATGGTCCACGCCACGATGTATTGGGCGGGCTGGGCGACTTCGCATTGCTCAGCGCCCGCCGTCAGCTTCCTGTCAGGAGTTAGTGTGATCGACGACAATCCGCCCGAAGGTTTCATCCGCATCGATTTCGATCGTGGCCGGCCCGATCCGACCTTCAACACCCATATCGGCAACCTCTACGCCAGGCGCGGCGAGAAGGGCACGCGCGACGAGTTCGTCATGGGCTTTCGCGTGCAGTCTCACATGTGCAATCCGGCGGGCGGTCTGCACGGCGGCATGATGATGAGCGTCGCCGACCTCGTCGGCACGATGGGCGGCGGCACCCTGGTGGGGCTGCGCAAGTTCCTGCCGACGGTCAACATGACCTTCGACTTCGTGGCGCCGGCCAAGGTCGGCGACTGGGTCGAAGGCCGGGCCGAGGTGGTGCGCCAGACACGTTCCCTGCTCTTCACCAACATCTATCTGACGGTGGGTGACGAGAAGATCCTGCGCGCCTCCTCGATTGCCAAGATCCCGTCGGGCGATGGTCTCACCTTCGGCAAGGCCCGTCTGGCGCGCGAGGAAACGACTTCGTCCTGAGCGCGCGGCGATACCGTCTGCTACGTTCGCGGCATGAATACTCCCTTTCCCAAAGCCGTGCTCTTCGATCTTCTGACGGCGTTGATCGATTCGTGGACGCTGTGGAACTCGGTGGCGGGCTCTGAGGCGTCCGGGCGGCGCTGGCGGGCCGAGTATCTGCGCCTGACTTACGGCTGCGGTGCCTATGTGCCTTACGAGACGCTGGTGCGCGATGCCGCGCGCAACACCGGCCTTGCGGAGAGTGCGGCCGATGCTCTCGAAGCGCGCTGGCCCGACCTGCCGGTGTGGAGCGGGGCACAACAGGCTCTCGATGCGTTGAAGGGACGGGCCAGGCTTGCGGTGGTGACCAACTGCTCGATCCGGCTGGGCGCGCTTGCCGCGGCGCGTCTGGCAACGCCGTGGGATTGCGTGGTCACGGCCGAGGAAGCCGGCGCCTATAAGCCCGATCCGCGGCCCTATCGCCTGGCGCTCGACCGGCTGGGCGTGGCGCCTCAAGAGGCGGCTTTCGTTGCCGGATCGGGCTACGATCTCTTTGGCACGTCGGCCGTGGGCCTCAGGACCTACTGGCACAATCGGGTCGCTCTTGCGCGTCCCGACGGTGCCCCGGCCGCCGCGCTCGAACGGCCTACGCTCGACGATCTCATCCCCTGGCTCGAAGGACGCCTCTCGTGAAGCTGATGGACATCGAAACGCCGGCCGCCTTGATCGACGAGGCGCGCATGGCGGCGAACATCGACCGTATGCAAAAGCACCTCTCGGCGCTGGGCGTCCGGCTGCGCCCGCATGTGAAGACGTCGAAGTGCATCGAGGTCGCACGTCGCCAGCAGGAGGCAGGGGCCAAAGGCATCACCGTCTCCACGCTGAAGGAGGCGGAGCAGTTCTTCGCCGCGGGCTTTGCCGACATCCTCTATGCCGTCTGCATGGCGCCGGAGAAGCTCGACCGGGCGCTGGCCCTCATCCGCCGTGGGTGCGCGCTCACCATCCTGGTCGATTCGGTAGCGGCCGCACAGGCCGTCGTCGCCAAGGGCAAGGAAGCCGCCCACGCTTTCGAGGTGATGATCGAGATCGATTCCGACGGTCATCGTTCGGGTGTGCAGCCCGAGGCGGCGGAGTTGATCGAGATCGGCAAGGTTCTGCAGGAGGGCGGCCAGCACTTGAAAGGCGTGCTGACCCATGCCGGCAGCTCCTACGATCTCGATACGGACGAGGCGCTGCAGAAGCTCGCCGAGCAGGAGCGGGCGCTCTGCGTGCGGGCGGCCGAACGCTTGCGCGCCGCCGGCATGGCCTGCCCCGAGGTCAGCGTCGGCTCGACTCCAACGGCGCTGGCGGCCCGGAACCTCGCCGGCGTCACCGAAGTGCGCGCTGGCGTTTATGTCTTCTTCGATCTCGTGATGTCGAATGTTGGCGTCTGCACGCCGCAGCAGGTGGCGCTGTCGGTGCTGGCCACCGTGATCGGGCACCAGCCGGAGAAGGGCTGGGTGATCGTCGATGCCGGCTGGATGGCGATGAGCCGCGATCGCGGCACGCAGCGGCAGAAGATCGACTATGGCTATGGCGCCGTCTGCGATGCGTCGGGCCAGGTGATCGACGGGTTGTTCGTGTCGGGCGCCAACCAGGAACACGGCATCATCTCGCGTCGCGACGGAGCTGCCGATCCCGGCGTGGTCCAGCGCTTTCCGATTGGCACCAAGCTGCGCCTGTTGCCCAACCATGCCTGCGCCACGGGCGCGCAATATCCGTTCTATCTCGCGGTGTCGCCCGACGGTGACGCCGTGCCGTGGCAACGCTTCCAGGGCTGGTAGTTAGACCGTCGCGCCGAAATGGCTGCCGAGCGCACGGCGGCCGGAGTCGGTCAGCCGCACCGTGCGGCTGCGGCGCAGGCGCTCGGCCCAGCCGCGCTTGAAGAAGGTGTCGGCAATCGCTGCGCCCAGCGCGCCCGAGATGTGCGGGCGCCGCTCGCTCCAGTCAAGGCACTGACGCGCGAAGTGGCGCGAACTCGCCTGACGTGCGCCGGGCAGATCGACGCCCAGTCGTTCACAGAACAGCTCGCCCGGCTGGGTGAGCTTCCAGTCGCGCGGGCCCTTGGGTTCGAGGTAGCCGTGCTTGGTCAGCGAATCGGTGACGGCGATGCCGACCTGGCCCGCGAGGTGGTCGTAGCAGGTGCGGCAGAAGCGCAGGTCGGGATCGCGCCGCCAGGCCGCGCTCCGCGAAGCCGCTGTGGCGCGTGTGCCCGCCAACGCCATCAGCGATTCGATGGCATGGGCCACGTCGGAAGAAGCCAGCCGGTAGAATCGGTTGCGCCCCTGGGCGCGGGCCGCCAGCAGGTTGCCCTCGACCATGCGCGCGAGATGCCCGCTCGCGGTCTGCGCCGTGATGCCGGCGATCAGCGCGAGATCGGACGCGGTATGGGCGCGGCCGTCCATGAGAAGGGAGAGCATGGCGGCACGCGCCGGGTCGCCCATCAAGGCGGCGACTTCGGAGAGAGCGTTCACGGTGATCATGGCCGGACTCTATGCCCGGGCCGCACGGCTCGCCACGGCCAATGGTTCGGCTGCGGCCGAACCATTGGCGTCGCCGCTATCGCCACTTGGGGTTGGCGATGGCGATCTTGTCGGCGGTAGTGGCTTCGAGGTGCGCCATCAGGGTGGCGTCGCGTTCGTCGCGCTCGCCGGCGCGCAATTGACGCGCCAGCTCGCGATTGAGTTCCGTAAGCGTGCCGTCGCGGCCCAGCAGCTTGGTCAGTCTTTCGTGCTCGCGCGCGTCGGCGGCAGGGCCGAGGCGCGCCTCGCGTTCGAGAATCGCGAGCGAGTTCACGGCAACCCGAGTCTGGAAGCCAAGCCGCGGGTCGGTGCGATCCAGCGCCGGTATCGCCTCCTCGCGTAGGAAGTCGGCGATGGCGGCCAGCAGCTCGCCGGCGGTCGGGCGATCCTGCGCCATGTCAGCCTCCGGTCTTCAGCAGTTGCAGCAGGTCGACTTCGGTCTCGACGGCACGTCGGCCGATCGAAGCAAGCTCCATCGACTTCTGCGCACCCGAAAGGTGCTTCCAGGCCTGGGTATGGCAGATGATGCCCCAGCGCACCGTTCCGAAGACCTCCCACCAATGTGCGCGCGCCGGATCGACCTTGATGCCGCCTGCACGTTCGTAGGCGGCCCACAACGCCTGGCGGCTGCCGAAGCCGCCGGCGGGCTTGTCGATGGCGCCGAAGCGCCAGCTCTTCACGCACAGCCATCCTAGATCTTCGATGGGATCGCCGAGATGCGCGCCCTCCCAGTCGAGGATCGCGGTGACGCCCGTTTCGTCGGCGAGATAGTTGCCGGTGCGATAGTCGCCATGCACCAGCACCGGCTGTGCCGTTGTCGGCGGCTTGCGGCGGTCGAGCCAGGTGAGGGCGAGTTCGAACACCGGCTGCGATGTGCCGAGCGTGTCGAGCAGGCCGCGCAGGCTCGCGATGTGGTCGCCGGCTTCGCGACGGTCGAGCGGCGGCAGGGTTGCGGGATCGACGGCGTGGATGCGCGCCAGGATCTCGCCGAGTTGACCGGCCATCTTTTCGCGGGCGGCCGCGTAAGGCGGATCGCGCAACAGTTTGCGGGCGATTGCGATGCCGCCGACCCGGCGCATCACGAAGGCTTCGCCGAGCCCGTCTTGAGGCTCTAGCTCGAACAGCACTTCGGGCGCGCGGACACCCGTCTGCCAGGCCGCGCGGATGACGCGGAATTCGGTGCCTCGGTCGAGTGCCGCGGAGCGCTCGCTTCCGGCCTTGCTCTCGGTGGCTCCGAGGGTTGGCGGATCGCGGCGCAGGATCAACTCGTGGCGGGCGCCATCCACAATGGCGTCGAAGCTCCAAGTCTGGCGCGACGCGCCACCGGATTGACGGGTCAGGCCTTCGATGGTCGCGAGGCGGCCGAAGTGGCGGCCTGCCGCAGTCGCCAGTCCCGATGCCACGGCTTCGGGTTCAGAGGGTATGTGAACGGTCATTTACCCGGACTGTGGCACAGGGCCCGCCCCATGGTAAGAGGGCGCGCCCAAACGGGGAGATAGCCAGTGTCGAATGCCTTCGCCGCCATGAACGGCCTGTTTCTGGAAGACCTCAAGCCCGGCATGTCGGCCATGTTCGGCAAGACTGTGACCGAGGCCGATATCGCGGCGTTTGCCGGCGTCTCGGGCGACACCAACCCCATCCATTTGCACGACGGCTTCGCGCGTACGACCCGGTTCGGCCAGCGCATCGCCCACGGCATGCTGAGCGGCGCCTTCATCTCGACGGTGATCGGGACCAAGCTGCCCGGCCCCGGCGCGGTCTACGTCTCCCAGACGATGAACTTCATGGCGCCGGTGATGATCGGCGACACGATCACCGCCGTTGCCACCATCACCGCCATCGACGAAAAGCGCCGTCGCGTGACGCTCAAGACCCAGTGCCTGAACGGCGAGAAGGTCGTGATCGACGGTGAAGCCACCGTGCTGGTGCCGCGGCGCGATGCAGCCTGATCGGGGCAACATGATCCCGACGTTCGACGATTGGCGGTCGGTCCCCGCCGAGTGGAAGGGCGGAGTGGTGGCGCTGGGCAATTTCGATGGCGTCCATCGTGGCCATCAGGCGTTGCTGGCCCGGGCGGCCGAGCAGGCCGCCGCCCTCAACGTGCCCATGGTCGCACTCACCTTCGAGCCGCATCCGCGCCGCTTCTTCGTACCCGACACCGGCCCGTTCCGGCTCACCTTGCCGGCGGCCAAGACGAGATTGTTGGCCGAGTACGGCGTGCCGGCGGTGCTGGCGCAACACTTCGATGCCGCCTTCGCTGCCCTTACCGCCGATGCCTTCATCGCCGACGTGCTCTTGAAGGGTCTGGGGGCGCGCCACCTCGTCTGCGGCTACGATTTCACCTTCGGTGCGCGCCGCAGCGGCAATGTCGAACAATTGCATGCCGAGGGCCAGGCCAAGGGCTTCGGCGTCACCGTGCTCGATCCGGTGATGCGCGAAGGCGAGATCTATTCCTCGACGCGCATCCGCGAGGCGCTGCGTGCCGGCTGGGTGAGCGAGGCGGTCGGGCTTCTGGGCCATGGCTGGGAGATCGAGGGCGTCGTAGAGCTGGGGGACCAGCGCGGCCGCACCATCGGTTTTCCCACCGCCAACGTGGCATTGGGCGAGCATCTACGTCCGCGCTTCGGCGTCTATGCGGTTCGTGCGCTGGTCGACGGTGTGTGGCGCGATGCCGTGGCCAATCTCGGCAAACGTCCGACCTTCGGCAAGCTGCAGGAGAATTTCGAGATCCATCTGTTCGACTTCGCAGGCGACCTCTACGGCAAGACCCTGCGCGTCGAGCTGGTCGACTTCCTCCGGCCTGAGATGAAGTTCGCCGGCCTCGACCAGCTCAAGACCCAGATCGCCGCCGACGGCGCTGCGGCACGGACGCTCCTGGCCGACCGGCCCGCGACAAGCTCCCAATAAGGCGGTCGAGGGCAGAGGATGTCAGGACCTGCGTGGCCGATTCCGGCTCCTTGACCCTCCGGACCCCCATCCCTAGATTGCCGGCCCTATGTTTCCCGGGGCCCCTCAGGAGCGAATTATCCGCCCGGTCCGCTGACCGCGGCCGGGTCATCCTGCTTGTCCGCGGCCGTCGGCGAGGCGGTCGCCTATCGCTCCTCCCAGTGCCGAGTTTCTCGTGACAACTGACTATAAATCCAGCGTTTTCCTGCCCAAGACCGAGTTTCCGATGCGCGGCGGCCTTCCCAAGAAGGAGCCGGAGCTGCTGAAGCGCTGGGCCGACATGAAGCTGTGGGACCGCCTGCGCGTCGAGAGCAAGGGCCGGCCCAAGTTCGTGCTGCACGACGGGCCTCCCTACGCCAACGGCAACCTTCATATCGGGCATGCGCTGAACAAGATCCTGAAGGACCTGGTGAGCCGCACCCAGCAGATGCTGGGCAAGGACAGCCACTATGTGCCGGGCTGGGACTGCCACGGCCTGCCGATCGAGTGGAAGATCGAGGAGCAGTACCGCGCCAAGAAGCGCGACAAGGACCAGGTGCCGGTGGTCGAGTTCCGCAAGGAATGCCGCGCCTTCGCCGATCACTGGATCACGGTGCAGCGCGAGGAGTTCAAGCGGCTCGGCGTCGACGGCGACTGGGACAACTACTACTCGACGATGAAGTACGAGTCCGAGGCCGTGATCGTGGGCGAACTCGGCAAGTTCCTGATGAACGGCGGGCTCTACAAGGGCTCCAAGGCCGTGCTGTGGAGCGTCGTCGAGAAGACGGCGCTGGCCGAGGCCGAGATCGAGTATCACGACCATGTCTCCGATACCGTCCATGTGCGCTTCCCGATCTTGAAGTCGACGGGCGGCAAGCTCGATGGCGCGTCGGTGGTGATCTGGACGACCACGCCCTGGACCATGCCGGGCAACCGTGCGCTGGCCTACGGGCCCGAGATCGCCTACGCGCTGGTCGAAGTGGCCGCAGCGGGCGAGGGCAGCAAGGCCCGCGTCGGCGAGAAGATGGTGCTGGCCAAGGAGCTGGTTGACGCCGTTGCGGAAACCGCGAACTTCACGCCCAAGCATCTCGCCGATCTTGCGGCTGCCGACCTCGAAGGCGTCGTCGCTGCCCATCCGTTGCGCGGCCAGGGCTACGAGTTCGACGTGCGCCTGCTGCCCGGCGCTTTCGTTACCGCGGATGCCGGCACCGGCTTCGTGCATATCGCACCGGGCCACGGCGCCGACGACTACGAGCTGGGCGTGGCCAATGGCGTCGAGGTGCCGGACACGGTGGCCGAAGACGGCACCTACTATCCGCATGTGCCGCTGTTCGCCGGCAAGCGCGTCTACACGCCCGAGGGCAAGAAGGGCGACGCCAACCGGACCGTGATCGCCGCGCTCGACGAGGCCGGCAAGCTCCTGGCCTCGGGCCGCATCACGCACAGCTATCCGCATTCGTGGCGGTCGAAGGCGCCCGTCATCTTCCGCAACGCGCCGCAATGGTTCATAGCCATGGACAAGCAGATCCCCGAGATCGGCGGCACGCTTCGCGAGAAGGCGCTGGCGGCCATCGACGCGACGCGCTTCGTGCCGCGCGCCGGCTACAATCGTCTGCGCTCGATGATCGAGACGCGACCCGACTGGAACGTGTCGCGTCAGCGCGCCTGGGGTGTGCCGATCGCGGTGTTCGTGAACAAGCAGACCGGCGAGCCGTTGCGCGACGCCGAGGTGATGGGCCGTGTCGTCGAGGCCTTCAAGCAGGAAGGCGCCGACGTCTGGTTCGACAGCCCGCCCGAACGCTTCCTCGGCAACAAGTACAATGCCGCGGACTTCGAGCAGGTGACGGACATCCTCGATGTCTGGTTCGACTCGGGTTCGACGCATGTCTTCACGCTCGAAGGCAATCCCGACCTCAAATGGCCGGCCGACCTCTATCTCGAAGGCTCGGACCAGCATCGCGGCTGGTTCCATTCCTCGCTGCTAGAAAGCTGCGGCACCCGCGGGCGTGCGCCCTATGACGGCGTGCTGACGCACGGCTTCACGCTCGACGAGCAGGGCCGCAAGATGTCCAAGTCGCTGGGCAACATCACGGCGCCGCAATCGGTGTGTGACCAGTATGGCGCCGACATCCTGCGCCTCTGGGTCGTCGGCACCGACTACACCGAGGACCAGCGCATTGGTCCCGAAATCCTGAAGCATCAGGCCGAGGCCTATCGCCGGCTGCGGAACACGCTGCGCTATCTGCTGGGCAGCCTCGACGGCTATTCGGCTGACGAGACGGTGGCGCATGCCGATATGCCCGAGCTGGAGCGCTGGGTGCTGCACCGGCTGGCCGAGCTTGACGCGATCTTCCGGCCGGCGGTCGACGATTTCGACTTCCATCGGATAGCGACCGAGCTGCACAATTTCTGCGCGGTCGATCTCTCGGCCTTCTACTTCGACATCCGCAAGGATGCGATCTACTGCGACGCCGCCCGGTCGTTGCGTCGGCGCGCGGCGCGGACGGTGATGGCGGAGATTTTCTCCTTCCTTACCGCCTGGCTGGCGCCCATCACCTGCTTTACGGCGGAAGAGGCATGGCTTGCACGGCCACAGGATGTGCCGGACGGCAAGGCCGACAGCGTGCATCTGCGTCTCTATCCGACGATCCCTGCCGCCTGGCTCGATACCGGCCTTGGCGAGAAGTGGAAGACGGTGCGGGCGCTTCGCCGTGTCGTCACGGGGGCGTTGGAACTCGAGCGGGCGGAGAAGCGCATCGGCTCGAGCCTTCAGGCCGCGCCGCATGTCCATGTCGCGCCGGAATATCTCGACGCCCTGAAGGGACTCGACCTGTCGGAGATCTGCATCACCTCGGGCGGCGATCTCGTCGAAGGCAATGCGCCCGATGGCGCCTTCGTCCTGGCGGATGTCGCGGGCGTCGGCGTCGTGCCGGCACTGGCGGAGGGCAACAAGTGTGCACGCTGCTGGCAGGTCCTGGAGGAGGTCGGCAAATCGACCGCCCATCCGCTGATCTGCCGCCGCTGCGAAGACGCAGTCTCCGCATGATGGGTGCGGCATGAGGCAGATCGACCGTCAGGCGATGGCCCTGGTCCTCGTCACGCTGGTGGCGGACCAGGTCTCCAAGCAGCTCCTCCTCGGATACTTGCTGAAGGCGGGCGCCATCGTGCCGGTGATCGACGGCTTTTTTCGCCTGGTAATCGTGTGGAATCGGGGCGTCAGCTTCGGTCTGCTCGGCGGCGACCAGGCTCTGCCGCCCTGGGTTCTCTCGGCAGTCGCGATTGCCGTCTGCATCGGCCTCTTCTTCTGGCTGCGACGAACCGACCGGCCCCTGACCGGATGGGGCATCGGCCTTGTCATGGGAGGGGCCATCGGCAATGTTATCGACCGCGCTCGGTGGGGAGCGGTGTTCGATTTCGCTGATTTCCACATAGGCCAATGGCATTGGCCGGCGTTCAATGTCGCCGATTCGGCGATCGTCGTCGGCGTCGGTTTGATGCTGATCGATTCGCTGCTGGCCGAGAAGAAACCTGCTCCATGAAGGGGCGCCCTGATACAGCCATGATCGACCGACAGAAACAGGCTTCGAAGGACCAACGATGACACGGATACGACCGATCCCGGTGGCTTTGCTCGCCTGCACCGCTCTCGTGCTGGGCGGCTGCGGCGCCTTCGAGAAT
Organism: Reyranella massiliensis 521; assembly: GCF_000312425.1. Taxonomy (GTDB): domain Bacteria; phylum Pseudomonadota; class Alphaproteobacteria; order Reyranellales; family Reyranellaceae; genus Reyranella; species Reyranella massiliensis. Next base: position 5,749,930 of record NZ_HE997181.1, read on the forward strand.
CTCGGCGGCGGCAAGAAAGTGTCGCCCGACGAATTCAAGATCGTGTCCCATTCGCCGCTCACCATGCCGCCCAACGCCGAGCTGCGCCCGCCGCGGCCGGGCGAGGCCAGGCCGCAGGAAATGACGCCGGCCGACCAGGCCAAGGAAGCGCTGTCGCCGGCGCTGGCCGGCCGCACCCAGGAGCGGATCAGCGCCGGTCCCAACGCGCCGCGCAGCGGCAGCTCCTCGGAACAGGCGCTGGTGGCGCGTGCCGGACAGGGCGGCGTCGATCCCGAAATCCGCGGGCGCGTGAACCAGGACACCCGGACCCTTGCCGACAGCGACAAGACCTTCATCGACAGCCTGATCTTCTGGCAGGATTCGCCGCCGCCGGGCGTGCTCATTGATCCCGCCAAGGAACAGCAGCGCATTCGCGACGCGCAGGCGGCCGGCCAACCCGCGACCGGGCCGACGCCCACGATCACGCGTCGCAAGCGCGGTCTGCTCGAAGGCATCTTCTGAGTTCGCTCCTGCCTTTCGGCCGCCGTGCTCTGCTCGGCGGCCTTTTTGCGGGCGCGGTCGTCTCGCCATCGGCCACGGCGCTTGCCAAGCTCTTTGCCGTCGAGCGTCGCAACGCCGAGACCTTCACGTTGCCCAACGGCCTGCAGGCCATCGTGCTGCCGTCGCGGCGCGCGCCGATCGTCACCCAGGTCGTCGTCTACAAGGTCGGCAGCGCCGACGAGACGTTCGGCAAGACCGGCGCTGCGCATTTCCTCGAACACATGATGTTCAAGGGCACCGACAAGGTGCCGGGAGGGGAGTTCTCGCGCATCGTCTCGCGCAACGGCGGCCGCGACAACGCTTACACGAGCTTCGATTCGACAGGCTATCACCAGACGATCGCGGCGGAGCGGCTGGAGCTGATCATGCGCATGGAGGCCGATCGCATGACCGGCATCCGCATCAGCGATCGCGAGATCGTGCCGGAACGTCAGGTGATCCTCGAGGAACGCCGCATGCGCACGGACAACGTGCCGTCGGCGCTGCTCGACGAGGCGGTGCGCGAGCAGCTTTATGGCCGCCACAAGCCCTATGCCATGCCGATCGTCGGCTATCCCGACGACATCAAGAAGCTGAGCGTCAACGATCTCTCGACCTTCTATCGCCGCCACTATGCGCCCAACAATGCGGTGCTCATCGTGGCCGGCGACACCACGACCGAGGCGGTGCGCAAGCTCGCGGAGAGATATTACGGCCCGATCGCGAGTCGCAAGACCGAGCCGCGGCGACGCCCCTCGAAGGGCGGCCCCAACCTGCCGCAGAAGGTGATCCGTGCCGACGCGCGGGTCGTCGAGCCGCGCTGGTCGCGGCTATGGCTGGCCCCGTCCTACCGTACTGGCGAGACCAAGCATGCCTATGCGCTGCAGGTGCTGGCGCGCCTGTTCGGCGGCAGCGAGACCAGTCGCCTGTGGCGGGCGCTGGTGGTTGACGGCAAGGTCGGCCTCTCGGCCTGGGCGGCCTACAGTCCGGCGAGCCTCGGCCTCACCTCGTTCGATATCGGCGTGCATCCCGCTCCGACGCGCAGCATGGCGGACGTCGAGAAGGCCGTGACGACGGAGATGAAGCGTCTGCTCGATGGCGGCGTTAAGCCCGAAGAGGTGGAGCGGGCGCAGAACCAGCTCCTGGCCGGCGCCATCTATTCGCAGGATTCCCTGGCGAGCGGTCCCCGGATCTACGGCACCATGCTGAGCACCGGCGGCACGGTGGCCGATGTCGATGCCTGGCCGCAGCGGATATCGGCGGTGACGCCGGCCGAGGTCCAGGCCGCCGCCGAATATGTCTGGCGCGATGACGGTGCGGTGACGGCGATGCTGACGCCGGCCGAAGGCAGCCGATGAAACGCCTGTTCGCCGCATTGTTGGCCGGCCTCGCCTTGTTGTCGTTACCGGCAGCGGCCGGCGCCATCGAGATCAAGCAGGTCACCACGCCGCTCGGCATCAAGGCTTGGCTGGTCGAAGACAAGAGCACGCCGGTCGTCGCACTCTCTTTCTCCTTCGTCGGCGGCACTGCATCCGATCCGGCCGGACTTTCCGGCACCACCGACTTGATGGCCAATCTGCTGACGGACGGAGCCGGGCCGTTGAACGCCCAGGCCTTCCGTCAGCGCCAGGAGGATGCTGCCGCATCGATCAGCTTCAGCGCCTCGCTCGACCGGGTGAACGGGTCGCTGCGCGTCCTGTCGGCCAACCGTGACGAGGGCTTTGAACTGCTGCGCCTGGCGATGGTCGAGCCGCGCTTCGACGCGGCGATGGTCGACCAGCGCCGAGCCCAGACGATTGCCTCGCTCAACCAGGCGGCGCAGCGTCCGGCATCGGTGGCCGGCCGTACTCTGATGGCGACGCTTTTCGCCGGTCATCCCTATGCTGCCGATCCCGAGGGTACGCGCGAGGATCTGGCCAAGGTGACGCCCGACCATCTGAAGAAGCGCGCCGCTGCGGTGCTGTTGCGCAGCGGGCTGACCGTGGCGGCCGTGGGCGATATCAGCGAAGCCGAACTCGCCCGCCAGATCGATCGCGCCTTCGGCAGTCTGCCTGCCGGCACGCCGCCGGCGCTGCCGCCGCAATGGGTGCCGCCGACCAAGCCCAGGACCGTGGTCGTCGAGCGTCCGGTACCGCAAAGCGCCGCGTTGATGGCGCTGCCAGGCATCCCACGCGACGATCCCGACTGGTATGCCGCTCTGGTGATGAACCACGTGCTGGGCGGCGGCGGTCAGCAGTCCCGCCTGTTCAACGAAGTGCGCGAGAAGCGCGGTCTTGCCTACAGCGTGTCGAGCGGCCTCAGGACCTATAAGCGCGCCGCTCTGCTGGTCATCTCGACGGGCAGCGCCAACGAGCGTATCGCCGAGGCGCTGCGCGTCATCAAGGCCAACATGGCGCGGCTGCGGACCGAAGGCATCACCGAGCAGGAACTCTCCGATGCCAAGACCTATCTCGCCGGAGCCTTGGCCTTGTCGCTCGACTCGTCAGGCTCGATCGCGAACCTTCTGCATGCGATGCAGGTCGACGGGCTTTCGCCCGACCATCTGACCAAGCGCGGGGCGCTGATCGCCGCCGTGAAACTCGAAGACGTCCACAAGATGGCGCGCCGGCTATTGCGCGACGAAGCGCTGACGACGGTGGTGGTCGGCAAGCCGGTCGGTGTTACATCCGAACCCTAGGGATCATGCGCATGCTTTACAGCCATGTGATCGACGACGCTCTCGATGCCAAGGTCGGCAAGCATGGCCTGCCACAGGCCTCGCTCGAACGCGAGCTGGTTCGTGCCAGCGCGGCCCTCGACAAGTTCCGCCGCTGGAAGGCCGACGGCACACTGCCGTTGTTGAGCCTGCCGGGCACGCACGACGACCTCGCCCTGCTGAAGCCTCACGCCGAGCGCTTCGCCAGGTTCGAGCACGTGGTCGTATTGGGCACTGGTGGGTCGAGCCTCGGCGGCCAGACTCTGGTCGCGCTCAAGGACCTGGGATTCGGTCCCGCGCCGGGCCGACCCAAGCTCTGGTTCATGGACAATGTCGATCCCGCCACCATTGCCGAGCTGAGCGCCCGTCTGCCGCTTGCCCGGACCGGCCTGATCGTCATCTCCAAGTCCGGCACCACGGCCGAGACCCTGACGCAGTTTCTCACTCTGCTGCCCGAATTTGAGGCCAAAGTCGGCAAGGACAAGCTCGCGAACCATGTGATCGCCATCACCGAGCCCAGCGACAACGCCTTGAGCCGCATCGCCGGCGGTATCGGCTGTCCTATCCTCGACCACGATCCCCGGGTCGGTGGCCGCTTCTCCGTGCTCTCGCTGGTTGGCATGCTGCCGGCGATGATCGCCGGCCTCGACGTTGCGGCCGTGCGCGATGGCGCCGCGAGCGTGCTCGATCCCGTGCTGCAGGCAAGCGACGCCCGCGGGCTGGCACCTGCCGTCGGTGCGGCGCTGTCGATCGGGCTCGCGAAGGAACGCGGCATCGGCACCACAGTGCTGATGCCCTACTGCGACCGTCTGGGTTACTTCGGCTTCTGGTATCGCCAGCTCTGGGCCGAGAGCCTGGGCAAGGGCGGCAACGGCACGACTCCGGTGCGCGCCATGGGCACGGTCGATCAGCACAGCCAGTTGCAGCTCTATCTCGGCGGCCCGCCCGACAAGATGTTCACCGTCGTGATCCTCGACACGGCAGGGCAGGGCAAGCCGATCCCGCCGGCGGCGCTGGGCGGCGACAAGTCGCTCGCCTATCTCGAAAACAAATCGCTGGGCGACCTCCTGCTGGCCGAAGCCGATGCGACCGCGGCAACGCTGATCAAGAATGGCCGGCCAACCCGCGTCATCCGGATCGCCACACTCGACGAGAGGGTGATGGGCGCATTGATGATGCACTATATGCTGGAAACCATGTTTGCCGCCGAATTGCTGGGTATCGATGCCTTCGATCAGCCTGCGGTCGAGGAGGGCAAGATCCTGACGCGGCAGTATCTTTCCGCGCGCGTATCATCCACAGGGCGCCGGTCGTAAACTTGGGGGCCATGAGCGCTCCCACCCGCCTCCTGCGTCGCCTCCCGTCGACGCTCGTCAACCGCATCGCCGCCGGCGAAGTGGTCGAGCGTCCGGCGAGTGCCGTGAAGGAGCTGGTCGAAAATGCCATCGACGCCGGCGCCCGTCGCATCACGGTTACCCTGAAGGAGGGTGGCCGCACCTTCATTGCTGTGGTCGATGACGGCGTCGGCATGTCGCCTGCGGAGCTGGCGCTGGCAGTCGAACGGCACTGCACCTCGAAGCTGCCCGGCGACGATCTCGCCGACATTCGTACCCTGGGCTTTCGTGGCGAGGCGCTGCCGTCGATAGCGTCGGTCAGCCGTTTCACCATCACTTCGCGACCGGCCGGCGCCGACACCGCCTGGAGCCTGGAGATCGAAGGCGGCGCCAAGGGCGAGCCGAAACCCGCGGCGCATCCCGCCGGCACGCGCGTCGAAGTGCGCGATCTTTTCTTTGCGACGCCGGCCCGGCTCAAGTTCCTGAAGGAACCGCGGACCGAGTCGAGCCATGTCGCCGACGCGCTGCGCCGGCTCGCCATGGCGCATCCCGAGGTCTCCTTCCGGCTGGAGAGCGAGGAGCGCACGCTGATCGACCTGCCGGCCGCCAATCCGTCGCTGCTCGAGAACGCCGATGCGGCGCGGCTGGAACGCCTCAGCGCCATCATGGGCCGTGAGTTCGGCGAGAACACCGTGGCGATCGATGCCACACGCGAAGGATTCCGGCTGACCGGCTTTGCCGGCCTGCCGACGCTCAATCGGCCGACCGGCCAGCACCAGTATCTCTTCGTCAACGGCCGGCCGGTGCGTGACAAGCTCCTCGCCGGGGCGGTGCGCGGCGCCTATCAGGATTTCCTGGCGCGTGATCGCCATCCCATGGTGGCGCTGTTCCTCGAAGCGCCGACCGAGCTGGTCGACGTCAATGTGCATCCTGCCAAGACCGAGGTGCGCTTCCGCGATGCCGGCATCGTGCGCGGCCTGATCGTCGGCGCGCTGCGTACCGCGCTGTCGGCGGCCGGCCATCGCGCCAGCACGACGGTGTCGGATGCGGCCCTCGGCGCCTTCCGCCCTCACACGGGTTTCTCGGCGCCGTTGCCGATGGGATATCGCAGCGGCGGTGGCAGTTTCACATCGATGCCGCGTGGACTCGCCGAGGCGGCTGCGCAGTTCATGGCGCCGCTGGCCGTACCCTCCGCGCGGGTCGAGGGCGAGCCCGTACCGGTCGTCAACGGCAACGGCGAGGCGCTGCACTATCCTCTGGGCGTGGCGCGGGCCCAGCTTCACGAGACCTATATCGTCGCGCAGACCGATCAGGGCGTGGTCATCGTCGACCAGCATGCCGCCCATGAGCGGCTGGTACACGAGCGGCTGAAGAACCAGCTCGAGGCCGAGGGCGTGAAGCGTCAGGCACTGCTGCTCCCCGAAGTCGTCGAAGTGGGCGAAGACGGCGCGCGGCGGCTGGCTACTCGCCAGTCCGAGCTTGCCGAGATGGGCCTGGTGCTGGAGCCTTTCGGGCTGGGTGCAGTAGTGGTCCGCGAAACGCCGGCAGTGCTGGGCGAGCTCGATATCCAGGGACTGGTGCGCGATCTCGCCGACGAGCTTGCCGAGATGGGCGATCACCTCTCGCTCAAGGAGAAGGTCGAGGAGGTGTGCGGCACGCTCGCCTGCCATACCTCGGTACGGGCCGGCCGCCGGCTCACCGTCGAGGAAATGAATGCACTGCTGCGCCAGATGGAGGCGACGCCGCATTCCGGCCAGTGCAATCACGGCCGCCCGACCTATGTCGAACTCAAGCTGGCCGACATCGAGCGGCTGTTCGGAAGGCGATGAAGAAGTATTTTGTACCGGCGTTCGCTCTCGTGCTCGCCGCTGGCTTCACCTCGGTGGTCGCTGCGCAGACACGTGCCCCGGCTCCCTCGGCCTCGCCGCCGCCCGGTACGGTCACGCCGGCGCCCGCTTCGCCGCTCGACGGCCAGTGGCGTGGCACCAGCGATGGCGGTTCCTGCAATGCGCCGCTCGACTACCTGCTCACGATCGAGGCAGGCATCGTCGATGGATCGGCCTACGACACGACCGCACGTGGTCCGGTGCCCAATCCGAAGAAATCCGCGCCGCCGCCACCCGGTCCCGGCCTCTGGCAGATCCACGGCCTTGCGCGGGCGACCGGCACGTTCAAGCTGATCAGCGTCGCGTCGGTGAAAGGCACCGACCAGCGTCGTGCCCAACTCTCGGCGCGCAGTGAAGGCGGCGTCCTGATCGTCAGCGAAACCAGCGGCTGCCGCCGCACTGCCAGACTCGTGAAAGGCTGAACACCGACGGGGCGGAGAAGTCAGCGACCGGGCGCCAGGAGGCCGAGCTGCTCGCGGCGGAGCCAGCGGGCGGTCAGCAGGATGGCCACGGTGACCAGGCCGGTCGCGAGGCCGATCCAGATGCCGAAGCCGTCAAGCTCGAAGACGAAGGCCAGCACAACGCCGGCCGCGAGGCCGATGACCCAATAACCGATGCCGGCATAGATCATGGGCACGCGTGTATCGTGCAGACCGCGCAGCATGCCGGCGGCCACGGCCTGGCCGCCATCGGCGAGCTGGAACAGCGCCGCAAGGAAGAGGAACGACACGGCGAGTTCGATCACCGGCGCATTGGCCGGCGTGCCGAGGTCGAGGAACAGGCCGACCAGGGTACGCGGCAGGAGCACCATGGCAAGCGCCGTCACGACCATGAAGCCGGTGCCCATGGCGAATGCCGTCCAGCCGGCGCGGCGGATGCCCTCCGGATCGTTGGCGCCGTAGGCGCGCCCCACGCGCACGGTCGCAGCCTGGCTGAGCCCGAGCGGCACCATGAAACAGAGCGAGGCGATCTGCAGGGCAATCGAGTGCGCAGCAATCGACGCGGCGCTGATCAAGCCCATCAGGAAAGTCGAGGCATTGAATACCGTAACCTCGAAGACCAGCGTCGTGCCGATCGGCAGGCCGAGCCGCCATAGTTCGCGAAAGCGGGGCCAGTCGGCGCGCCAGAACCGGCCCAGCAGGTGATAGCGGCGGAACCTGCGGTCGGCATAGACCACGATTGCGAGCGCCGAGAACATAAACACCGTCGAAGCGGTTGTGGCGACGCCGGCACCGACGAGTCCCAGGGCCGGCAGGCCAAAGTGGCCGAAGATCAGCGCCCAGGTAAGGATGGCGTTGATCACGACCGCAACGACGCCGATTGCCATCGCCCACATCGGACGCTCCAGGGCCGACACGAAGGACCGCAGCACCAGAAAGAAGAAGAACGGCAGGATCGACCATTGCAGCGCACGCATATACTCGCCGGCTGCTGCCGCGAGGCGCGGTTCCTGCCCCATCAGCAGCAGGATGTCTTCGCAGTGCCAGAGCACGACCCAGATCGGCACGGCGATCACCACGGCCGCCCACATGGCCTGGCGCACGGTGCGGCGCACATCGCGCACCGAATGGCTCTTGCGGCCAAGCTCGCGTGCGATCATCGGTGCGGAGGCAGTCGTGATGCCGAGCCCGAAGATCATCGTGGCGAAATAGAGATTGGAGCCCAGAGCGCCGGCAGCCAGCGCATCAGCGCCCAGCCAACCCAGCAGCACGACATCGGTAGCCGTCATCGCGGTTTGCGCGAGATTCGTGAGAATGAGCGGCCAGGCGAGCAAAAGAGTCGCGCGTGCCTCCGCTCCCCACGCGCCGCGCGCGGGGCCCATCGTCGAAACCAGATTGGACATGCGATGTTTGTAGCGGTCTTCGTCGCGAATGGCGAAACAACTCTGCCCAGCGGAGGCCGCAACGCTGCGAGCAGTGCCTGCAATGCCACACTCGTGGCGTCTAAGGCCTAGAATCCTTCGCGGCGTTCACAAACTCTTCTCACACTCAGAGGCAGACGATTCTTTCTTCGCGGCTGTCAAACAGACGGAAGAAGGCATCCTGCGGCTTTTCGAGGACGAACATGGCGCGCGCATCGAGGCCGAGATGCAGGCCGCGCATCACCGCACCGCTGACGCCGTGACTGACCACGACGGTGCGCATGCCCGACGTAGCAATGAGGGCCAGCATCTCGGCCGAGCGCTGGCTCAATCGCTCGTGAGTCTCGCCGCCGGGCGGGCAGTAGCCATGGGGATCGGCGCGCCAGTCGGCGAGCGCGGTCGGATGCGTGACCTCGATCTCCTTCCACGAGAAGCCCTCCCATTCGCCATAGGAGAGTTCGGCGAGACGCATGTCCTCGCGCCATTCGGTGGTGGGAATGCCGAGTTCGCGGCCGATGATCTCCGACGTCTCGCGCGTGCGGCCGAGCGGGCTGCGCAGGAAGATCGTCGGGCCGGGCTCGCGCGCCAGCTCGATCTTGAGCGTGCGACCCATCGCCTGCGCCTGCGCCCGGCCACGTTCCGTGAGGTCGGAGTTTTTGGTTCCCTGCATGCGGCGTTCGGTGTTCCAGGCGGTTTCGCCATGGCGCAGCATGTAGAGCGGGGCGGTGAGCTTCATGGGGTACGCTTCAGGATCACGATCTTGGCGGCACCATAGCGCCGCTCGTCGATCGTCTCGAATCCGGCGGGCGGGGCGATATCCTCGTTGTGCGCCAGCTCGACGGTGGCGACGGCATCGGGGGCGATCCAGCCGGCCTCGGCCAGCGCCGCCAGTGCCGGCGCGGCCTGGCCCGAGCGATAGGGTGGATCGAGGAAGACGAGGTCGCAGGGCTCGCGTCCGGGCGGTGGCCGCGTCGCGTCGGCCCGCACCACGCGCGCCGCGCCGGTCTCGCCGAGCTTGCGCAGGTTCTCGCCGATCAGCTTGATCGCCGTCGCATCGTTGTCGAGGAAAGTGGCATGAGCGGCACCACGCGACAGCGCCTCCATGCCCAGCGCACCGGAGCCGGCAAAGGCGTCGAGTACGCGTGTGTCGATCAGGGGCGAGGTCCCGTCGTCGCGCCACTTGGCATGCATCAGCACGTTGAACAGGGCCTCGCGGGCACGGCTGGCGGTCGGCCGGGTCGCCATCCCTTCCGGCGTGGCGAGCGCGCGCCCGCGATGCTTGCCGCCAATGATCCTGAGCATCAGGAACGCCGGCGCTTGGCGTGTGCGGTCGGACGCGACTGCGGTTTCGCCCAGCCTTCCTTGCGAGGCGCCCGCTTCACGCCCATCAGATTGTCGAGTGCCTGCGGCGGGATCTCGTCGACGTGGTTGCGCTCCAATTCGCCGAGATGGAATGGGCCGAAGGCGATGCGGATCAGACGGACCACCGGCAAGTCGAGAAAGGCCAGCACGCGCCGGACTTCGCGGTTCTTGCCTTCGGTCAGGGCAATGTCGAGCCAGGCATTCGAGCGCTGCTGACGGTCGAGCGTGGCCTGGATGGCGCCATAGCGCACGCCTTCGATGGTGATGCCGTTGGCCAGCGCCGCCAGCCGTGCCTCGTCGACGGCACCGTGCACACGGGCGCGATAGCGGCGCGTCCAGCCATTGGCCGGCAGTTCGAGCCGGCGTGCGAGGCCGCCATCGTTCGTGAGCAGCAGCAGGCCCTCGGACATGTAGTCGAGGCGGCCGACGGTGACGACGCGCGGCATGCCTTTGGGCAGCGAGTCGAAGATGGTGCGCCGCCCCTCGGGATCGCGGGCCGTCACCATCTCTCCCGGCGGCTTGTGGTAGCGCCACAGGCGGGCGCGGTCGGCCTGCGGCAACGGCTTGCCGTCGACCTCGATGACGCTCTTGTCGGTCACGACGAAGGCCGGCGTTTCCAGCACCTTGCCGTCGACCTTGACACGGCCGGCTTCGATCCAGCGTTCGGCATCGCGGCGCGAGCAAAGGCCCGCACGCGCCAGCCGCTTGGCAATTCTCTCGGGTTCGCTCACTTCGGTGCCGCCGCTCCCAGGAAGGCGCGAAAGAGCTTCGCATCGCCTTCGGAGATCAGGAATTCAGGATGCCACTGCACGCCGATGCAGAAACGATAGGCCGGCGCCTCGATTCCCTCGATGACGCCATCGGGTGCCGTCGCATTCACGATTACGCCTTGCGGCGCGTCCGCGGCGGCCTGGTGATGGGCGCTGTTCACGGCGAGTTCGTCGGCGCCGACGATGTCGTGAAGCTGCGTGCCTTTCGCCACCTTCACGAGATGGCCCGGCTCGTTGCGCGGGTTGGGCTGCTCGTGCGCCAGCGGTTCGGCGATGGTGTCGGGAATGTGCTGGATCAGCTTGCCGCCCAGCACGACGTGTAGGAGCTGCTGGCCGCCGCAGATTCCCAACACCGGCTTGTTCTGGTCGAGCGCCCCCTTCGTGACGGCGAACTCGAAGGCGGTGCGGCGGTCCTTGGTGATCACCGTGGCGTGCTTGTCGCCGCCGCCATAGTAGGAAGGATCGACGTCGAAGGCGCCGCCGGTCACGACCAGCGCGTCGATGCGGTCGAGATAGTCGGCGACGCGGTCGGGCTCGTGCGGCAGCGCCACCGGCAGGCCGCCGGCGGCGTCGATGGCGTCGAGATAGTTCTGGCGCAGGGCATACCAGGGAAACTTGGAGTATCCCCCGGGCTTTTCCGCATCCAGGGTGACTCCGATCAGAGGGCGAGGCATGCGGCCCAAGATACGCGCGCCGGCTCGCGAGCGCTATAGTGTGCGGCATGGCGGATATATCGAACCCCACGCCCATGGAACGCGCTCTCGCCGCGGCCCGCGCCGCCGGCGCGCGTGGCGAGGTGCCGATTGGCTGCGTGATCATGGGGCCGGACGGCACGCTGCTGGCGGAGGAGGGCAATCGTACCGAGGCGTCGAGCGACCCGACGGCGCACGCCGAGATGCTGGCGATCCGCGCGGCGGCGGCTCGGCTCGGCGCGGCGCGGCTGGTCGACTGCGATCTCTACGTCACCCTCGAGCCCTGCCCGATGTGCGCCCAGGCGATTTCCTTCGCCCGGCTGCGGCGCGTCTACTGGGGGGCGGGCGATCCCAAGGGCGGCGGCGTCGAGCATGGTCCGCGCATCTTCGACCAGCCCACCTGCCATCACCGGCCCGAACTCTATCCCGGCCTCGGCGAGCGCGAAGCGGGCGAGCTATTGCGCGCGTTCTTCAGGGAGCGGAGATGACCACTCGTCGCGCACCGCCGCGTCGGGCTCGGTAACCGCCCGGCGGCGGCGCTCGAACGCGGCCGGCGCCAGCCGCGACAGGGCCCAGACGGCAGCGCCCCGCACCAGCGGCGAGGCATCCTTCAACAGGCGCTCGACCGCGGGCAGCGAGGTCGCCGGTGTGCCACTGTTGCCCAGTGCATAGGCGACGTTGCGCAGGAAGCGGTTGCGGCCGATGCGCTTGACGGCGGTGCCCGAGAAGCGCGTGCGGAAGGTTTCGTCGTCGAGCGTGGCGAGGTCGGCAAGGTGCGGTCCGTCGAGAACGGCGCGCGGCGCGAAGGCCGCCTCGCGGGCTTCCTGCGCAAACTTGTTCCAGGGGCAGGCGGCCAGGCAATCGTCGCAGCCGTAGATGCGGTTGCCGAGCGCGGGCCGGAGTGCACGATCTATCGCACCTTCGTGTTCGATGGTGAGATAGGAAATGCAGCGCCGTGCATCGAGCCTGTAGGGAGCGGGGAACGCCTTGGTAGGACAGACGTCGAGGCAGGCGCGGCACTGGCCACAGTGATCTTCCTCCGGCTCGTCGGCCGGCAGTTCGACCGACAGAAGCAGTTCGCCGAGGAACAGCCAGGACCCGAACTGGCGTGAGACGAGGTTGGTGTGCTTGCCCTGCCAGCCATGGCCGGCCTGCTGCGCGGCGAGCTTTTCCATCAGCGGTGCGGTGTCGACGAACACTTTGAGGTCGTGTCGGTAGGTATCCCAGATGAAGCGGCCCAATGCCTTCAGCCGGGTTTTCATCACATCGTGATAGTCGCGGCCCTGCGCATAGACCGAGACGGCGGCGCGGTCGCGTTCGGCCAACACGGCACGCGGATCGTTGGCCGGTCCGTAGTTCAGCGCGACCGAAACGACGGTCCTGGCGCCGGGCCAGAGGGTCTCGGGATCGACGCGCTCCTCGGTGCGATCGCCCAGCCATCCCATGTCGCCCTGGAAGCCCTGGTCGACGAAAGCGGCCAGCCGTTCGAGCCGTTGCCGCCGCGCGTCGGGCGCCAGCCTGGCCGGCGCGAAACCCACGGCATCGAAGCCCAGCGCCAGCGCCTTGTCGCGAATAGCGTCGCGCAGGGCGCGCGGGCTGGCCCGCTGCGGCGGCCGCGTCGGCGTCGGCGGCAGCCGGGCCATTATCCCCGGCCGCGATAGGAGGCGACGCCGGTGTCGGGCAGCCACAGGCCCTTCGGCGGCGCGCCGGTCTGCCAGAAGACATCGATCGGCATGCCGCCGCGGGGATACCAGTAGCCCCCGATGCGCAGCCAGCGCGGGGCTATGGTCTTCACCAGCCGCTTGCCGATGCCCACGGTGCAGTCCTCGTGGAATGCCGCCTCGTTGCGGAAGCTGTTGAGATAGAGCTTCAGCGACTTGCTCTCGACCAATTTCGCACGCGGCACGAAGTCGATCACCAGATGCGCAAAGTCGGGCTGGCCGGTCACCGGGCAGAGCGAGGTAAATTCCGGCTGCGTGAAACGCACGAGATAGAGCGTCCCCGGATGCGGGTTCGGCACCGTCTCGAGAACGGCTTCTCCCGGTGAGGCAGGCAGGGCGGCGGGTCGTCCGAGCTGACGAAGCTTTGCGTATTTAGCCATGGCCCCATCATATGCTAAGCGGGCTGACATGACTCATAGGGTTGCCATCGTAGGGGCCGGCCCATCGGGCTTCTATGCAGCCGACGGGCTGTTGCGCGGCCGGCCTGATCTTCACATCGACGTCATCGACCGCCTGCCCACACCGTTCGGCCTGGTCCGCGCCGGTGTGGCGCCCGACCATCAGGGCACCAAGGCCGTCGTGCGGCAGTTCGACCGTTTGCTGGCCCAGCCGGACCTGCGCTTTGCGGGCAACATCGAGATCGGCCGCGACCTCACCTGGGACGAACTCGTCGCGGCCTACGACGCGGTGATCGTTGCCACCGGCATGGTGGTCGACCGCAAGCTCGGCATTCCCGGTGAAGACCTGCCTCACGTCTGGGGGTCGTGGCGGTTCGTGGCCTGGCTGAACGGCCATCCCGATTTCCGCGAGGGGCCCGACCTCTCGCAGGTGCAGTCCGTCGCGGTAATCGGCAACGGCAATGTCGCACTCGACGTGGCGCGTGTGCTGGCCAAGAGCGCCGAGGAGATGGGCAAGTCCGACATCGTGCCGGAAGCGGGCACCGCCATCGCCGCCGCGCCGATTACGGACATATACGTGATCGGCCGCCGCGGGGCAGAGCATGCCTCTTTCACCAACAACGAGCTGGCCGAGATGGGCCGCCTGATGCGCGCGGTGTCGGTGGCCGACGCCAGCGTGCTGGAGGCGGTCGCGCCGGCGAGCGATCCGACACCCGAGAAGCTGCGCAAGACCAAGAACATCGACACGTTGAAAAGCTTTGCCACGCACAAAGCGGGCGAAAAGCCGGTCACCGTGCATTTCTCCTTCCACGCGACGCCGAAGGCTATTCGGGCCGGCGAGGTCGAGCTGTCGACCGGCACGGTGAAGGCCGATCTGGTGGTCACCTGCATCGGCTATACCGGCCAACCGTTCCCGCAGGGTAAGGGCATTTTTCCCGTGGGCTGGGCGCGGCGGGGCCCAAGCGGCACCATTCCGACAAATCGGGCCGACAGCCATGCCGTGGCGCAGCAGGTATTGGCCTGGCTGAAAGATCGCGATCCCAAGAGCGGTCCCGACGTGCTGCCTTTGGCGGTCGATGCCGCAGGCTGGCATCGTATCGACAAGCATGAGATTGCCGCGGGAGCCGCCGCCGGGCGGCCGCGCGTCAAGTTGACGGAGTGGCAGGCCCTGCTGGACGTCGCACAAGGCGACTGAGCGGTCTATTCTGCCGCCTTAAGAACAAGGGAGCTTCCATGTTGCGTCTTACCCGCCGACTGGCCGTCACGGCTGCGGCCGTGGCTGCCATTTTGCCGTTCGCCGCGCCTGCCTCCGCGCAGAGCACGCTCAAGGCCTCGCTGCATTCCGACCTCAAGATCATCGATCCGATCTGGACCACGGCGCTGATCACGCAATATCACGGCTATCTCGTCTACGACACGCTGTTCGCGCTCGACGACAAGCTGCAGGTGCAGCCGCAGATGGTCGACACCTGGAAGATGAGCGACGACAAGCTCACCTGGACCTTTACGCTGCGCGACGGCCAGACGTGGCATGACGGCGCGCCAGTCACCGCCGCCGACTGCGTGGCGTCGCTGAAGCGATGGGGCGCCAAGGACACGATGGGCCAGAAGCTCATGTCCTATGTGTCGGAGCTTTCGGCGCCGGACGACAAGACGATCAAGATGGTGCTGAAGGAGCCCTACGGCCTGGTGCTCAGCACCCTGGGCAAGCCGGGCTCGAACGTGCCGTTCATGATGCCGGCGCGCATCGCCGCCACCGATCCCAATACGCAGATCACCGACGCCACCGGCTCCGGTCCGTTCATCTTCAAGAAGGACGAGTGGAAGCCCGGCGAGAAGGTCGTCTATCTCAAGAACGCCAAGTACAAGCCCCGCGCAGAGCCGGCATCGGGCCTGGCCGGCGGCAAGGTCGCCAAGGTCGACCGCATCGAATGGCTCTGGATCCCCGATGCGCAGACGCAGGTCAGCGCGCTCCTGAACGACGAGATCGATCTGATCGATATCGTGCCGCCCGATCTCCTGCCGCTGGTGCAGAAGGAAAAGGGCGTCAAGATCATGGTCGTAAACCAGGCGGGCCGGCAGTACGCGATGCGCTTCAACGTGCTGCACAAGCCGTTCGACAATCCCAAGGTGCGCCAGGCCGTCCTCTATGCGCTGAACCAGAAGGATTTCCTCGACGCCAATGTCGGCAATCCGGAGTTCTACAAGGAGTGCAAGTCGCTGTTCCCTTGCGGCTCGCCGCTGGAATCGACCAAGGGCTGGGAGGACAAGCTCGGCGGTAACGTCGCCAAGGCCAAGCAGCTCCTGCAGGAAGCGGGCTACGACGGCACGCCGATCGTGCTGATGCACCAGACGGACACGCCGGGCCACAACAACCTCGCCACGGTCGCCAAGCCGCAGCTCGAGAAGGCGGGATTCAAGGTCGACCTGCAATCGATGGATTGGCAGACCCTGGTCGGCCGCCGCGCCAAGAAGGATCCGCTGTCGGCAGGCGGCTGGAGCGCCTTCTTCACGTCATGGGCCGCGGTTGACGTGCTCGATCCGGTGGCGACGTCCTTCCTCAATGCCTCCTGCGAGAAGGCGACATTCGGCTGGACCTGCGATGCCGAGCTGGAGAAGCTGCGCGACGCCTATGCCAAGGAAACCGATCCGGCCAAGCAGAAGGCGATTGCCGAACAGGTCCAGCTGCGCGCCGTCGAGTATCCGACCCACGCGCCGCTCGGCCAGTTCCAGAGCCCCACGGCGCTCGGCCGCAAGGCGACGGGCCTGCTGCCGTCACCCGTATTGGTGCTGTGGAGCATCGAGAAGAAGTGACCGCGTAACAGTCATTGCGGGCGGAGCAATCTCCGCCCGCGAGGACGGCAATCAATCCAGCCGTACGCTCACGCCTTCGAGTCCCTTGGCCGAGGGCGGGAAGCGCTTCATGACCTCGGCGTCGTGGCCGGGGATCACCATCTCGGTGCGGCCCTCGGCCAGCTTCTTCAGCTTGTCGTAGCCCGCCAGCATGTCGGCGACCGAGTAGACGATCGAGAACAGCTTGTCGTTGTTGACGCCCCAGAAGTAATGGCTGGCGTCGGAGGCAAGCACGAGCCAGCCGTTGCGCGTCATGATGCGTACCGACTGGATGCCCATCGTGTGGCCGCCGATCAGGTGCAGCGAGATGCCGGGCTGCAGCTCCTCGTCGCCATCATGGAAGACCACGCGGCCGGCGTAGAGAACGCGCACCATGCCGACGATATCCTCGCATTCGTAGGCATGGCGGAACGGGCCTTTGCACATGTGCCGGCCGGTCGCGAAGTTCATCTCCTTGTCCTGCAGATGGAAGCGCGCCTTGGGGAAGCGATCCCAGTTGCCGATATGGTCGTAGTGCAGGTGGGTGACGATGACGTCTTCGACTTCCTTCGCGTCGATCCCGAGATCGCCCAGGAGGTCGGCGGGGTTCTTCTTCACCTCGCGGCCGCGCTGCTTGCCGACGGTGGCGTTGAAGCCGGTGTCGATGACGATGGGCTTGCCGCCTAGCGCCCGCTTGCCGCTCTCGTCCAGCGGGATCGCCACCCAGACGAAATAGTCCATCGGGAAGTCGGCATCGTGCGGGTCGGGGTTGATCTGCACTTCCCATGCCTTGCGCGGCAGGTGGGCATATTTGACCGCATGTACCTCGTAGATGGGCGTTGAACGCATCTTTGTTTCCTTCCCGGCGGGTTGTTGGGACGGAGCGTAGCGCGTCGGCCCTTTCCGGCGCTATAGTCGCGCCATGGCCCGCACGGACCTCTTCGTGACGCGAATTAGCAACCCGGTTTGCACTGCAGACCGGGCCGTTGCTGTTCGTCCGTCATCCGAGGAGTCATCCGATGTCCGCCTCCGCACCTTCCGCCGTTCTGGCGCTCAAGCGTAGCAATTCCACCGTTCGTTATTGTTTCGAAGCCGATGCCGAGCCCGGCGTGCTGCCGCGTGCGCTCGAGCTGATCGCCAAGCGCGGCCTCGTACCGGCCCGCGTGTTCGCGCAGGCCGACGCCGATGTTCTGAATGTCGAGATCGAAGTCGAAGGGCTGGCGCCCGAGACGGCCGATCATGTCGGCCGCTGCCTCGGCGAGATCGTGGGCGTCAGGCAGACCTTCTGAGGCGGTTAGGGCGCACCACTTCAGCGGCGCGCCCCTCGACGGCTCAGTCCATCGTGATCTTGTTGTCGCGGATGACCTTGCCCCAGGCCGCGACCTCGTCCTTCGCAAACTTGTCCATCTGCGCGGCATCCCAGTCCTTCAGGACCATGCCGAGCTGGTTGGCGCGCTCGCGCGTGACGTCCATCTTGGCGATCTTGCGCATCGCGGCGTTGAGCTTGTCGACGATTGGCTGCGGCGTGCCGGCCGGGGCGAAGAGCGCGAACCAGCCATCGAGGATGAAGCCCGGCAGGCCCGCTTCCGCGGTCGTCGGGATATCGGGGAAGGCGGGCAGCCGCTCGGTGCTGGCAAGTGCCAGCGCCTTCAGGTTGCCGTTGCGGATGTGGCCCGAGACCGACGGCGGCGTCACGATGAAGAGTTCGACCTGGCCGGCCACCGTGTCCTGCGTCGCCGGTCCCGAACCCTTGTAGGGCACGTGCATGAGGTCGATGCCGGCCGCCTTGTTCAGCATCACGCCGCCGAGATGCGGCACGGAGCCCGGGCCCACCGAGGCGTAGTTCAGCTTGCCGGGATTGGCCTTGGCGTAGGCGATGAAGCTCTTGAGATCGCTGGCCGGCACTTTCTTGGGCACCACGATCACATGCGGCCCGATCGCGCCCATGGCGATGCCGACGAAATCCTTGGGATCCCAGTTCAGGTTGCTGATCAGCGCCGGATTGGCAGCATGGAAACCCGAATACTGCATCAGCAGCGTGTAGCCGTCGGGCTTGGCGCGGGACACGACCGCCGCACCGATATTGCCGTTGCCGCCGCCGCGATTGTCGACGATCACCTGCTGGCCCAGTTCCTGTCCGAGCAGATCGGCATAGAGGCGCGCCACGAGATCCGTGCCGCCGCCGGGCGGGGCCGGCACGACCATAGTGATCGGCTTGTCGGGATAGGTGGTCTGCGACCATGCCGGCATGGCGAGAGTGGTGGCCGCCAGGGCCAGGAGAGGGGCGGCGACCAGACTGCGTCGTTTCATTTTTTACTCACGAGTTGGGAAAATTACGCTTCCACACGTCGGCCAGCTCGGGCAGCGCATCGGCCCTGCGGGCGATGGCGAAGAGCCGGGGCGTCTCGATCTCGAACCAGCCGCGCTTGGGGCGCCAGCGAGTCATGATGTCGACGTAGATGTCGAGGGCGGAGAAGCGATCGCCCAGGAACCAAGGGGTACCGGCCTCGCGTTCGACCTGCCGCCAGAGCCGTTGGGCATAAGCATCGGTGGCGGCGCGGAAGGGATCGCGTGCGGCATTGACCGACACGAAGCGCGCCGGGTCGTCGGCATAGGTGAAGGTCGGGTAGATGTTGGCGACCAGGAAGACCAGCCAGCGCAGGAACGTGGCGCGCTCCGGCGCCCCGGCGCCGGGAACCAGAGTATCGCTCCCGGTGATGTCGGCGAGCAGCAGAGTGATGGCGGCGCTCTCGCTCATGATGCTGCCGTCGGGCATGACCAGGGTCGGCACCTGGGCGAGCGGGTTCACCTTCTCAAGCTTCTCGCGCGCGCCGGGCGTACGGAAAAGGTCCTCGACCGCCTCGTAGCGATACTTCAGCCCGTACAGTTCGAGCTGGGCCTCGACGATGGTCGAGCCCCAGCCTGGTCGTCCCCAGAGCGTGTAGTCCGCCATTGCGCTCTCCGTCGGTGCGTGCCGCTCAGGGCTTCTGCAGCGGCTGGATCAGGCTGGACGTATCCCAGCGGCCGCCACCGCGCGCCTGAACGCGCTCGTAGAACTGGTCGACCAGCGCCACCAGCGGCATGCCGGCCTTCTGGCGCTTGCCCTCGGCCAGCGCAATGCCGAGATCCTTGCGCATCCAGTCGACGGCGAAGCCGTAGTCGAACTTGCCGTTGACCATGTTTTGCCAGCGATTCTCCATCTGCCAGCTCTGCGCGGCACCCTTGGAGATCGCGCCCAGCGCCTTCTCCATGTCGAGGCCGGCGCGCTGGCCGAGGTTCAGCGCCTCGGCAAGACCCTGCACGATGCCGGCGATGCACATCTGGTTCATCATCTTGGTGATCTGGCCGGCGCCGGACGGGCCGATCAGGGTGACGGCCTTGGAGAAGGCATCGGCCACGGGCTTGGCACGGTCGAATGGCGCTTGGTCGCCGCCGCACATCACGGTGAGCTGGCCGTTCTCCGCACCCGCCTGGCCGCCCGAGACCGGCGCATCGATGAAGTCGACGCCGAGCTTCTTGCCTTCGGCGTGAAGTTCTCGGGCGATGTCGGCGGAGGCCGTGGTGTTGTCGAAGAAGATCGAACCTTTGCCCATGCCGGCGAAGGCACCGTCGGGACCGAGCACGACCGAACGCAGATCGTCGTCGTTGCCGACGCAGCAGAAGACGATCTGCTGGCCGGTTGCGGCTTCCTTTGGTGTCTTCGCAGCCTTGCCCTTGTGCTTCTTGGTCCAGGCCTCGGCCTTGGCGAAGGTGCGATTGTAGACGGTGACGTCGTGGCCCTTGGCGGCGAGATGACCCGCCATCGGAAAGCCCATCACGCCCAGACCCAGAAATGCCACCTTGGCCATGTTTCACTCCCGCACAGTCGATTGCGGGCGGATCATAGAGCCAAATCGTCCCTACGCCAGCAGGACGAGGATAACCGCGAAACCTGTGATCAGCGGCGGCAGGGCGAGCGGCCAGGCTCGACGGTAGAGCGCCGATTCGGCCGCCGGCAGCGCCAGGATCGCCGCGCCCATCGAAACGCGGATGGGCGAGAGCATCGTGAGGTTGGTGCAGACGCTGTTCTGCACCGCGGCGATCCAGGCCGGATCGATGGTGATGGCGTGCGCCAATGCCGTGACCATCGGCATCAGCATCGCATTGGCGGCGGACCCGCCGCCCGTGAGGAAGCCGCCGACGGCGGCGAACATCGGCACGCTCATCGCCGAGCCACGGCCTGCGGCAGCGCGCAGCGCCTCGGCGATCGTCTCGGCCATGCCTGATCCGACGTAGAACTGCGCCATCACCACGAAGAGCAAGGTGACGGCACAGGAGCGCCAGGCGCCGCGGCCGGTTTCCGCCAGCACGCGGCTGAGCGATGCGCGCGCCAGCCAGACCGTGACGATCCCGATGGAGACCAGCCAGAAGCCCGGTGCATAGAGCGGCGCGAAGGCCGGCTGGCCCTCGAAGGGCCGCATCGCCCACAGCGGCTTCAGGAGATCGCGCAGCGGCGGTACCAGCCGCGTGGCACAGAGCGCGAGGGTGAGCGCGACGTAGGGTGCGTTGGCGTGCAGCGCTGATTTGAGCCGCGCCGCATCCGGCCGCTCGTCGCGCCAGAAACGCACGGCGAGCAGGAATGCAGTCGGGGCGGCGCCCGCGATCTCGACGTCGGTGTAGCGGTTGGCGAGCCAGAGCAGGCCGAGCAGCAACGCCGTCCAAATCGCGTCGTCGACCTTCTGCGCGAACGATGTGGCAAAGCCCGCCTCGCGGGCAAAGCGCCAGTAGAGGCCGAGATAGAGGACGTGGATCGGGATCTGCAGCAGCGCCGAGGAGAGGCCGAGCTCGTTGGGCGTGAGACCGGCCAGGGTCGCGCCGACGGTGGTTCCGGTGGCGAGCGCCCCCCACGGCACAAGCGACTGGCTGTAGAGGCCGAGCAGCAAGGCCGACATGCCGTTGAGGCCGAGCCGGCGGAGCGCGGCGAGGGCAATGATGTAGCCGACGCCGAAGCCCGTCACCGATTCGGCGAACGGCGCCAGCAGGAAGCACACCGACCAAAGCCGCCGCGGGTTGGCCTCCAGCGCGCCGCCATTGGCCACCGCACCGCGCGCCTGCTGGCAGCGGTGGAAGAACATGCCGGCGGCGATGATGGCGATGACGTGCCAGGCGAGCCACGAACCGGCCGCGGTTTCGTGCAGGAAAAGCCCGGCCAAGACTTCGCCGCCCCGCGTGCCGGTGACGATCACCGCCGAGGCCGCCAGCGTGGCCGAAAGCCCCACCAGGCCTGCGACAAGGGCGCTTGCACGGCCGGAAGCCAGCAGGCCCAGCACCAGGAGCAGAGGAAGGAGGGCTAGGATCGTCGTCATGCGGCGCTTTTAGAGGCTTTCGGGCGTTTCCATGCTTCGGGGGCGGCCGAACCGAGCCCACCAAAACGCCACCTTGCGCCTTCGTGCCCTTTCCCTTAGAAACCGCCGCCATGCCCCGATAGCTCAGCTGGTAGAGCACGTCATTCGTAATGATGGGGTCGGCGGTTCGATTCCGTCTCGGGGCACCACTACTTTCTTACATGTAGGAATTTCAACGGGTTAGACCCCCGTTTCTGTCGCACTTTTTCCGATTGGGGAAAGGTGCGACACCTCACGCACTCTCTTTGTTCTTCTTGCGGGGCACGATCAGGTGCATCGCGCCCTCGGCCATCGCGATCATATTCGCCTCCCGCGTGTAGACTTCGGCCTGCTTCAGGGTCTCCCAACCGTAGATCGACATGAGCTGATGCGTCGTTGCCCCGTTCTCGGCCGCGATCTTGGCGCCGGCCTTGCGCAGGCCATGGGCCGAGCAATGAGACAGGCCGGCCTCTACGCAGCGGTCGTGGAACCAGTTGCCGAAGCTCTCGGGCGTGAACGGCGTACCCAGGGCCGACACGATGTAGACCAAATCGCCGGTCTCGCTCGCGTCGATGATCTCGCGAAGCTCGGGCAGGATTGGCAGGACGCGCTTCTTCGCCTTTGGCCGCTTCTTCTTCGTGATCGCCCGCGTCTTTGAGTTCTTCACTTCTGTGAAGTGCAGCGTCTCGTCGCGCTCGAACTGCTTTCCCAGCCTCACGGCGTCTGATCGACGGGTTCCCGTGCAGAGCAGGACGGCGAGCGCGAGGCGTGGCTTGGTGCCGATCGGGAAGTGGTTCTCGAACTGGCGGACCTCCTCCACGGTCCAAGTGTGCCAGCCGCCATCACGGCCGTGCAGGCGGGTTATGTCAGCCGTCGGATCGGTGGTCGCGATCTCTTCCTCGATCGCCCAGGCGAAGACTTGGCCCAGTGCCTTCAGGCGCCCGTTGGCAGCTTCCGGCTTGTCGAGCTTTTCGTCGCGGATCTGCCGGACATGCTTGGGGCGCATCTCGGCGAATGGCAGGTTGCCGCGCTCGAACTCGCCTCGGCTCGTCGCCACGATGCCGGTGCAGATCGATTCGAGGATCAGCCGTCGGACCCTCTGCGTGCTCCCGCCCAGGGTGAGGAAGTAGGCACTCTTGTAGTAGCCCTCGACCAGCCATCGCAGGGAATTGGGCTTGGCGAGTTCGATCTCGTTCCGGGGGCCGTTCGCTTTTGGCTTCGCATTCCCGTCCCGCGCGGCCTCGTACTCCTTCAGGAATTCGGGAGTACCAGGTGTGGCATACAGGCGGACCATCTTCTGGCCCTTGCGACGGTAGTAGATTCTCCCGTTCCCATGACGGTCCTTGTCCTGCAGCAGGTGCTTCAGCTCGACCTTCATCGCCTCCCCCTTGGCGACGCTCAGTCCCATGAGCTGCCACCGCCCTCATCGGGCAGCGCCTCAAAAGCCCTGTCAAGCTGGACCAGGTCCCACACGGTTGCCCCGTCGATCCGCTTCGGCCCCGGCATTCGACGGTCCTTGACCATCTCGTCGAACTTCGTCGGGCTGACACCGATGTAAGCGGCAGCTTCGATCCGGCGCAATCCTCGGCGAGGCTGCGACTGGGCGCGGAACTCGCGGCTGATGGCCGTCATGCTATCCCCGCTGCACGTTCGTCGACGGCTATCTTTGCAAATAGCGCAAACAACATGCGACCCGGCAACTGGTGCAGAAACTGCACAAGTTCAGGCTTGCCAGTGGTCACTTCGGATGCCTCGCGTTGAACTCCTCGATCACCTGGCAGACCCGCTCGTACTCTTCGCGGTCGGTGACGGAGAGGCGGTTGAGCTCGCGGACGTTTGCGAGCCACCAGGCTTCGAAGTCCGCGCGGTCGTTCCAGGGGCCGGCGATCATCGGGCGCCTTCCTGCCAAAGCCGATCATCAATTACGGCTTCGGACCACGGCCGCAGCCCGGCCTTCTCAATCTCGGCTCGGTTCTCCAGCGTGTCGATGATGATGCTCGTCTGGTAGTTGTCGCCCAAGGCGCCGAGCCACCGGACTTCCTGCAGGCGCGTCCGCAGCTCGTCGTTGCCTGTGAACTTCAGGCAATGCCCCTCGACGGACCAAGCGCCGTAGGTGTCCTGGCTGTAGAACTTCCCGCTCTCCCAGAGCTCGGCACTGAGTTGCGAGCGCGGGTCGACGCGTGAGATCCTGCCGTTGCTGCGATCACGCCAGACGAAGCGGCCATTGGTGTTGATCGTGTCCAGCACCTGGCGCTGCGGCACGCCGGCATACTTCGCGACCTCGGCGATGGTGGCGCGGTCCTTGAACTTCAGGACGGCCCGGATCGCGTCGAGGATGGGGCGCTCGGTCATTGCTTCGTCCCCGAGTGGTCGGCGATGGTGCCAATGCGCCACCACGACAGCCCGAGTGCCGTCGCGCGGACGGCGAGAACGGCGCGACACTGGCTACAGAAGACCCGCTTGGTGCCGCTGGCCAGCGCCCCGAGCGGATGGACGTCGCAGTTCCCCTTGTCGCAATAGTCGCGCCGTTCCTCGGTGAGATCGAAGGGGGCATCCGTCACGGCCAATCCTCCGGGTCCAACACATCACCCGGCTTCAACGCCAGTTCGGCGCCGGCGCGGGTGAGGTGGAACATTACGTCGCCCGGTGCGAGCAGCTTGCTCTCGCGCTTCCTCGCGAAGCCGGCCGCCACCATGGCTTCCCAGTCATCGAAATCGGTATGCCCCGGACCGGCGCAGAAGTGATTACGGAAGCTGACGAGGCGGCTCCGGGTCAGCCCCAGCGCGTGGCGGGCGAGCTCGATCTGGCGCGAGGTCATCATGTGGCCGCCTCGGCCGGTGCCGGATACGGCCAGTTCCAGAAGCTCTGATGCCCCTTGATCGGAATGATCGGCGTGAAGTGCTCGATCTCCGTCACAGGCCATGCCCAGTTGCTGACCTCGGCGCGGTCGCTGTCCGAATAGCCTTCGAACTGATCAGGCCAGAGCTCGTGCGACCGCTTCGGCGTGCCGAGCCGCACCGTGCCGAGCGCCGCCGATAGCGGAATCTTGCGGCGATCCATGACGATGTCTTCGAGGAAGGGGATGGCTTCGGTCTTCATCCCGCCCATGAATTCGCCGCGCTCGAACTGGCCAATGATGGCGGCGACTTCCTGCTTCTTGAGGAGGCGAGTCCCGGCATGGATGACGATGCGCTGCCCGATGACGTAACGAGGCGCCGGCCAGCCACGGAATTCGTAAGGCTTGTAGCCGGCCATGATCAGCGACGCCCAGGGTTGCCAGATCGTGAGAGCTTTCATTGGTTGGCGATCTCCAGAAGCACGTCGGCGTGACAGGGTTGGTCAAGGGCGCACCAGCACGCGAGATTCTTCCCGCGGAGCTCGGCACGGATAGTCTTTCGGTTTGTGTGTTCAGGGCCGTAGCCGCCGATGCAGACAAGATTGCCGACAACCCAAGGCGCGTCCGGGTCCCAGTCGATGCTGTTGCGGAATGCTTGGACACAATCCGCTGCGGTGCGGCAGGTCCTCCAACCTTTGGGCCGCACCTCGCCTTTCGCGTTGGTGTCGCCGCCTGGCGCTTCGGGATCATGCATGTTGTCGCCGATGCGCCATGGGTTACCCCAGCGATTCGGCCGCGCCACGGAAACAGTGTTGGGCGGCATCCTCCATCCCTTGCGTCGCGAGAGCTGCACGCGATAAGGACGGTCAACCATGACCCTGTCCCCCAAGGCCGTTGCAACGGCGCGTCGAAACCTCGCCCAGCGTATCGGGCGTCTCGTCACCACCTTGGAGAAGGAGGCCCGCGAGCCAACGGCATGGGAGGCGCACTACACGGTGACCGCGCTGCAGCTCCTCGAGGCCGACCGCTATCCCGACGGCGAGTGGACCATGCTGCATGCGGAGCGACCGGACATCTTCGATACGCCTATTCATCCGACGCCGCTGCCGGTCGAGGCCAACGTGGCCACCACGGCCGAGCTGCGGGCGCGGCTGACGGAGCTCTACGGGCAGGGGTGAGGCATCAGCCATCGGCACGCTCCGTCGCGGGGACCTGATAGGCGGCGGTGCTTTCCAGCACGGCGCGAAGGACATCGCCGGCAGCACCAGGGCAGTCACCGCGGATCAGGCGGTGTGCGTTCGCGACGGCCGCGCGGACCTCGCGCATCTCTGTCGAGAGTGCCCGCCGGCGCTCGACCTCGGCGGTGTTTGCCGCCAGGAGTTCGGTGACGCGGGCGTCGTGCCCGATCTGCTGTTGCTCTAGCGTCGCCGCTGCAAACCGCAACTCGCGAGCGATGGCGTCAGCATCGCCACCGGGGATCGGACCAAGTCGGTTGTCGATCTGGTCGGCGCGTTCGCGTAGCTCAATCGGGGTGATGTCGCACATGATCAGAACGCCGGCTCGCCGTCGTCATCGCCGGCGGCTTCATCGAAGGAAAGGGACTGCGCCGCTTGCGGTTCCGGCGCCGGCAGCAATGCCTCTGGCACGATCGCCTTGATCGGGCCCGGGCAGCGAGTACATCCGATCCGCGGTGTGCTGGCTCTTCCAAGCCGTCTCCTTCGTGCACGGCGTCATCCGGTAGAAGGACGAACCGCCTTGGAAGATC
Source organism: Reyranella massiliensis 521 (assembly GCF_000312425.1). Taxonomy (GTDB): domain Bacteria; phylum Pseudomonadota; class Alphaproteobacteria; order Reyranellales; family Reyranellaceae; genus Reyranella; species Reyranella massiliensis. The sequence continues at coordinate 5,775,964 of NZ_HE997181.1, forward strand.
GCCGGCAGGAGCTGGCCGCTGAAGAGGACCTCGATCGCCGCCATCTTGGAGCCGAAGCGCTCGACCTCGGTGATGCGGCCGACCAGGGTGGTGTGGCCCATCAGCTCGACGATGGAGTAGTCCCCATCGGGCAGTGCCTCCCACGGGGCGGCTGGCGGCATGACTTCAACGGTGGGGGCTTCGGCAGTGGCTTCCATTGGCTTCTCCTTCAGTGATCAGCAGACGAGGGTGACGAGTTCTTCGATGCAGTCGTCGGCCTCGCAGTAGGCAGGCGGTGACGCTCCATCGCAGTCCGGGCAGGCGATCTCCTCGCGGCCGCAGTGACAGCCATCGCCGCCACAGAAGCAGAGGACGGTGCCGGTGCTGTCGCAGCTCGAGTACCAGAGGTCGCGCGTGGGGCGGCGAGTGGTCATAGTGTGAATACCACTTCAACGTAGTGCGTCTGAGGTTCGTCGAGAGCCTTGCGGAGGCGCTCGTATTCCTGCCGCAGAGCCAGCTCGGTGGTGTACTCGGTCAGCAGATCGTCGACAGCCTGGATCGTGCTCAGCGGATACGCGCGGTGCATTGCGTTGAAGACGCGCTCCCACTGCACGTGGGCAATGCGGGGCGGTCGACGGTGCCGATCGAGAAAATCGAGAGCTGCGCGGCAGGCAAGATATCGTTGGTCGAGGCGGGCGGTCATGTCGGGAACTCGCGGACGCGGAGATCCTCGGGCCATTCCGACCAGTCGCCGCCCTTGCGGTCCTTCAGCTTGATCGGCTCGTGACAGGACTGCGGCGACGGCCGATCGCCTGGCTTGGCGCCGAGCTGCTTCACGAAGCAGGCGACACCTGATGCCTTGCACTGCCCAACGATGCTGCGAGCCCATTCGAGCGCGAAGGGGCGGGAGCGGGGACCACTCTCTCCGCCAATGATGACCTGATGGATGCCCGTCAGGTCGAGCTCGCCAAGCCCCTCAAGCAGAGGCTCACACGACAGGAAGCGTATGGCCGCCGGCGTCGCGCGGAGGTCGGCGATGCGGGGCTTGCGCGCCCGATCTTCGACGGAAACGCCGAGCCAGACGTTCGGGAGCGGCCATTTATACTGGCGTATCTTGAGGCTACCGGCGTCCGTCCAGAGGTCGTCGTTCGACGTGTCGGTCATCTTTGGGAAATCTTCGAGAACGGCCTCGACCGCGATCTCGACTTGGTGTTTGCGGCCAGTTTCGCCGCCAGCCGGTATGTCAACGATCTCTCTGCCGACTTTGATGCGCTGAGCCGGCGTTCCCTGCCAGCGTTCCGCAAACCAAGTCCGCATCCGGTCAGCTCGCTTCGTCAGCACCTGAAATGTGTGCTGCGGGCAGAGCGCCATGACGGCGAACACCTTGTCGATCGCCTCGTCCGGCAGGTTGTCGTGGAACAGGTCGGACATGCTGTTGACGAAGATGCGGCGCGGGCGCTTCCACCGCAGCGGCAGGGTGAGCATGTCGTCGACCAGCGCCATCTTGCCGGTCCATCGGCCACCATGCGCCGAGCGCTCGGCAAAACCTTCGAACGGCTGGCCGGGACCGGAGAACCTGGCCGCGATCTTCTCGGCGTAGCAGCCGCCTTGATGGTTGGGGCCGCCGCAGCCGGGCGTGATGCGGGAGCATCCCCGGATGGGATTCCAGGTCGCGCCGGCCGAGCCGTCATCACCGCGGGTCCACTCGATCGATGTCTTGCCCATCAGTTCCTCCTGCGCTCGTTTCGCCGCCTGCGGTCGTACGCTCTGCGGCAAGTCAGGCAGACCCGGCCCTCCCGCTTGCCGCCGCGAAGCTTGGTGTTGGCGGCGGTGAATTCGTGGCCGTGCTTGCAATGTGTCCTTCGAGCCGCGCACCGAGCTCCGCGACACTTCGTGCAAATGGCTTTGACCATCAGCCGATGGGCTACCGCATACCCATGGGTATGAAACCATTCGTGCCGCCGCTCGCCCTTTGACCAAACGTGTCCGCAGTCGGAGCATGGAAGCTGGTTCGGGTGAGGGCGTCGGTCAGTACGCACCTCGACGTTGACACGAGCCCTGGCTTGGTTGCTGTCTCCTTCACGCGGCGGGAAGGGGGCGGGCCCGGGTCGGCCTGTCTCAGGGTTGATGGGCGGGCTACCGTGCCAGCCGATTGGATTCCCGGTGTGGCGTGATGCGAGGCAGTGCGCCGCCAATCCGTCGCTGCGAGTTCTGTCCTCGCCGAACGTTAAAGTGGGGTGCCATTCTTTGCAGCGCGTGCACCACCGAAAGCCAGATGCTCGCTGTGCTCGCCAGAAGGCGTGGGTGCAGCCGATGCGAGCGGCAGCCGCCTTCTCGATCCCGAGCGCGCTACCCATTCACCGTCTCCCCGTTGGCAATCGCTGTCAGCAGGAGCCGCAACTCTGACTTCATCGATCGGCCACGCTCGGCGGGGCGAACCCGGAGCCTGCGGACCACCTCGGGATCGAGCTGCCGGATCATCACGGTCGAGACCGTTGGCGCATCTTCGGCCATCGCTCAGCCCTCCCTCGTCGTGTCGAAGCCGGCTGCGTTCTTGGCCTCATTTCTTGCAGTGAAATGGGACACCGGCTTGGCAAGGACACGGGCGATCTCGCGGACCTCCTCGGCATCAGCGCTTTGGCCGGCGGCGTTAGCCAGGGCCAGGAGGGTGACGGCGACGCCGCCCATTTCCTGCGGGACCGTTCCGGCTGGCCGATCAAAAATGAAATCGACGAGGCGATGCGCCATGGCGGGAGTACCGCCGGCCGCTTGGTAGAGCTCGATGGCCTCCTCAAGGAGACGGACGCCACGTTGCGGCAGGCTGGAGGCGTGGCCGACACCGAAGGCAGCGGCGCACCATTTCCCGACGATCTCCTGGCGGCTGTCGCGGGGCATCACTTCGAGGGCAATCCGGTTGAGGTTGAGCATCGGTCAGCGCTCCGCGAATAGGATGTCGGACGCACGCACCGAGCCGCCGCCGGTTGTCACCAGCTGGCGTGCCGATAGGCGCTGGATGTACGCGTCCCGGCTCGACCGCTTGTAGCCGGTCGATTCGTCGATCGCGTCGCGCGCGAGGCCGTCGGGGTAGGCGTCGATCAGGCACGCCAGCACGCGGCGCTCGCCCTCCGGCAGCCGCTGGAGGTGGAAGTCGCGCAGCGCCTGGCCGGTTGGCAACGGGGCGTAATCCGCCCCCAGCGCCTCGATGCCCGCCGTTGTGGCGGTCAGGCGGTCACCGCCTTGCTCGATGTAGCCCTTCTCGCGGAGACGTTGCAGGTAGGCATCGCGCGATGACCGCTTGTAACCCGTGACGACCGTCAGCTGCTCGCGTGTCGCCCCGCCGGGCTGCTGGGCGATGCAGATCATGCAAGCCTTCTCGCCACGCGGCAGGATGGGCCCGCGCTCGCCGGTTGTGGAGGGCGGTCGAGCGCTGGCACCTGATGGAGGGGTGCTCGGGGCCTTGGCTGCTGCGGTTGATGCCGGAGAGGGGGCGAATGGCTGTCGGCGGTGGACGATGCCGGGCGTCGGCTCGGCCGAGGGAAGGTGCGGCATCGGGGCAAGAAGTCCCGCGCACGCGGCCTGTACCGCGTCGGTGAACGTCCTGATGCGCTCACCGTACATCTCGCGCACGAGCCGGGCTGCATCATCACGACCTGCACGGAAGCCGTCACCGTATGCGGTCTGGCGGGCTGATCGAATGGCATCCTCGTCGACTGTCGCTGCCGGCTTCTTCGCGACCTCGGCCTCCAGCTCCTTGATCCGCTTCTTCAACGTCGCGGGATCGTTTGCCTCGGCTTCCTTGACCGCGTCACCCATGATGGCGACCAGCTTGTCCCGGTCGACGGGGGCGGTTGCGACGTCGAGATCCGACGTCGAGGAGTCGGGCGTCGCCGAATTGTCGAAGGTCCAGATCGGCGGGAAGCGAACCATCTCGGCGACTTTGGCTTGGCCGGAACACAGCCACCCAGTGCCGGTCGGCAGAGAAGTCAGTGTCTCCAAGAAGCGGCCGAACACCTCCTTATCGACATGCCCCTTGAACCATTTCGATACCGGCTCGATGTCGGCGGGGTAGGTCAACTGGTGCGCGATGACAGTCTGGCAGGAGCCCAGCACGGAATTGTGGAGCTGTTGCGTCCGCTGCGTCGCCGCGATGATCCTGATACCCTTGGACCGGCCGGCCGTTGCTAGCTTCTTGGCGAAGTGGACCGTCATTGTTTCGCCACCGAAGCCGGCGCGTTCCTTCGGTGCGAACTCGTGCGCCTCCTCAAGGACAAGATGAACGACGCCGCGGATCTTGCGGAGAAGGGCGGGCGCGAAGTCGTTGAAGAAGGCCTGCAGGCCACCGGGTCCGAAGTCCGCCATATCGATGATCGAGAGCGGCAGCGATCCGGACCCTACGAGCTCTCCTATCGCCTTGCCGGTCGTCTCGTGCAGCGGGACGTGCCCGCGTGGCCCGCCGAGGATGTGGAAGGGCAGCCCCGGGCGCTTTCCGTTGGCGCTCGACGTGATACCCCACCAGTCCGACTTGATCGGATCGAGTACGCAGACCCTGGCAGCAGGATCCTTGGCAAGGATGTGCTCGACGATGCCCTTGGTGGTGAAGGTTTTCCCACCGCCCGTCATGCCGACAACGGCTATGTGCCCCTTGAGAGCGGCATCGGGGAGAGGATGATCAGTCTTCATTGCTCGGTGCTTTCTCCGCGGCGACGACGAGATCGGCCGCCATGGTCTCCAGTTGGTCATCACTCAGGCGGACGCCAACGCTGTCGGCTGTCTGCCAAAGCTTGTCGCGCCAGTAGTCGAGGGCGACGGTCATGCTGCATCCACCGCGGCTTCCCACTCCGGCCGCGCGTAGGTCTTGCAGAGGTCGCGAACGTTGGGGTTGCCGTCGTACCGGACGCGCCACCAGCGGTCGGCGTCGGCGACGATGACACCGACGCGGGTGCCACGCGGCCGAACGATCGGGCCGGCGTAAGCGGTGAGGGCGAAGCGGGCGCCGGGGGCGAGGTCGGTCATGCCGCGATCCTCTGAACCCTGCCGAAGCGCATGGTCCGCGCGGCCCGTCGCTCCAGCCAGGAGAGGTGCAGCCACAGCCGCTCCGGCACCTGACCCCGACGCCGTGCCTCGGCCAGGACCATGTCATGGTTGGCGGGATCGATCTCGAAGAGGAGCCACTCGCGACCATCGGAGGCCCTGACGCGAACGACGGGCTGGAACTCGATCCGAGTCCCGGTGCGCTCCATCCGCAGGCGATTGAACTCGCCGTTGTTCTTGAGGCGCACGATCTGGGTCGGGGTGAGGAGGCCGGTGGCCATCACGTCATTCCTTCATCTAAAGGCCCACGGGCCGGTCGGTGACCTGGGGGTTCCTGTCGCCACCGACCGAGACCCGCCTGCCGCGTCGCCATCCGGCCCAAGTGAGGCATTGGGCGACGACGCGGAAGCTCTGAACTCACTCCGCTTCGATGTGCTCCGGCAGTTCGCCGCGGCGGACCTCGAACTGGCGCATGGTCTCCGACTTCACGCGGCCCAGCTTTTCGAGGAAGTCCTTGTGCTCGGTCTCGATCTCGTCGACGTCGACCTTGACCTTTGCCAGCTCGAGCAGGTCGAGGATCGCCTTACGACGGGGCTCCTGGCCGACGATGCTGGCGTCGAGCTTCCACGGATTCTTGTTTGCGGTGAGGGTGCCGGCTTCGGGATCGTGGTCGTGTTCTGCTGTCGTGGCGTCCCGCTGTTCGTCGTCGTCGCTGTCGACTTCGGTGGCGTCCGCCGCGCCATTACTTTGCTCGGTGAAGTCGCCGCGCTTCGGCTCCACTGGCGATGTGGTAGCGACAACCTCCGCGTCGACTGGCTTGGCGCTCGTGGCGAGAGAACCGAAGGCGCCGATCTCTTCAACCGTGTATTCCTCGCCGAACTCCTCGGGGAATGCGCGGCGTAGCGCGCCAGCTTCGGCGCACTTCTCCAACATTTGACTCGGGCGTCGGCGCCACTGCTCGTTGGGCGCGTCTACATACCGGCTCTTCTTGTTGTAGAATTCGAGCCAGTAGACGGTGGGGCCGACGAAGCTCACCACGTTGCCTTGAACGATGCGCTTCACCGTGATGCGGCACCATTCTGGGAACGAGACCTCGGTCTCAGTCGACTTGTAGCTGTCACCATCCTTCTCGCTGTCGCGAAACTTGTGTGACTTCATCGGCCCGAATTCTGGTGACTCCATGCCGGCGTAACCCTTGGTGCGCATCGCGGTGGTGCGCAGCTCGGCAATTCCAGGCCACACCGTCTCCACCTCGGCCCGCTTCTTGGAGTCGTAGATCGGCACGATGTGGATGTTGCGCTTGTATGGATCGAGTCGACGGGCCTTGCAGTAGGAGAGCGCCAGAATGATGGCATCCGCTGTCCTGGCACCGGGCCACACGGACTCGCAGAGCACTTTCCAGCCGGCCTTATCTACGCCGAACCGATCGGTGACGGCTGGGTGGAAAGGAAGACGTGGCGGCTGGATGACGGCCACCTGATTGGTTGAAGATGCGGGGCGATCCTGCTGCTTTACGGCGGTGTTCTTGGCCACGGACATTCTCCTTGCTGATGTCGTTGTTAGAAGGGGATTTCGGTTTCGAGCGGCTTCGGCATCTCCGGCAGCACGATCTTCTTCCGCTTCAGCGCAGCAGGATTGATCAGCTCGCGGAGTTGGCCGGCGTATATGGCCCACTCGTCGACCTTGTTTTGGGCCTCGTTGCGCTCGCGGGCGGCGCGGGCAAGGTCGCGCTCCGCTTCAGAGCGCGCTCTATCAACGCCCTTTAATCGTGTCAGTTCGCCCGCGAGGTGCTCGATCCTCGCCAACAGGATGGACAGCCCGTCCTCGGAAACGACGTTCATACCGGCCGCTCCTCATGAACAAAGCGGATGCCCGGCGGCGCGGCATCGAGATCCTTTACCCGGCGGGCCTCTTCGTTGGCGGCCTGCAGCACCGCGGCCAGGGCGGCCTTACGTACAGTCGGGTGGTCCTTATAGCTATCGAGGGCCGCTGACTCGTCCTCGATGACGGCGCTCCAGTAGCTGCGCAGCGTCATGGCACGCCGGCCGGTCTCGCCACTCTTGATGGCGGCAGTCTCCGGCTTCTTCTCGGCTGCACGCTCGGCAGCCTTCGCCGCCTTGCTGGCCTCCTCGGCTTCCTTCGCGGCGCGGGCCGCATCCTGGCGCTCGAGCTCAAGCCGTTCCTGCTCCGCAGCCGCGGCGGTCTCGGCGGCGACACGATCCAACTCGGTCTGTTGTTCTGTCTCGGCAGCCCGTTTGCGCTCTTCTTCCTCGGCGGCGAGCCGGCGACGCTCCTCCTCAAGCCTGCGAGCGGCCTCGACGCGCTCCCGTTCCTTGCGCTCTGCTTCCTCACGGAGACGCCGGGCTTCAGCTTCTTGGGCAGCTTTCTCGGCAGCGATACGGTCGCGTTCCTTGATCAGCCAAGCACCGGCGCGATCGATGAGGCTTGTCACGACACCGTCGATTTCAACGATCGGTTCCTTGTATTTGGCCTTGATGCCGTCGATTGCGTCGTCGAGCGGCTTGATCTCTGACTTTTGGGCCGCGCCTAGTTTCTTCTTGGCGGCCTTCAGATGGGCGATGAGGTTGTTGGCTTGATTCGCCATATCGGCGTCGGTGATCTCGACGCACTCAATGATGAATGCTTCCGCCTCCGCGACGACCGAGGCGGCGTACTCCAACTCCAACTTGCCCGGCGGGTTGTTGCCGCCGATCTCGTGGCGGGCGTCCAGCGCTTCAACTGCCGTGTCCATGTCCTGTGTCCTTGTGGTGTTGCGCTGGCGCTACCGAACGACCGAGTCCGTGACGGGGAAGATCCGCACACCGTCAATTTTGAGATTGCACTTGCCGTCATGCGTCGCAGCGCGGATGGCGGCGGAAATGGCGCCGCGGCTGACCTCGAGATAAAGGCGCGGCACATCGGCCTCCTTCACGATCTCGAAATCGTAGGTGGTCCGCAGCGACGCGATGGCACCGAGGTCGGTCCGGGTGCGGCTCAGCTCGGCGTCCTTCGCCTTGGCGTCTTGGCCAGCGCGGTTCGCTCGCTGCGTCGCAACGGCTGCCGCGTCGCGGGCTTCGTCGGCCGCCTTCTGCTGAGCTTTGCGCTCATCCTGCTTCCGCTTGATCTCAGCGGCAGCGGCAGCAGCCTCCCGGTCGGCCTTCTCCTTGGCCTCGATGGCGTCACGATCGCGCTTGGCCTTGGCGTCAGCGGCATCTTGGGCGGCCTTTTCGCGTTCGGCCTTTGCCTTGGCAGCGGCCTCGTCGTCCGCGCGCTTCTTCGCATCGATCTCGGCCTGGCGTGCCGCCCGTTTCGCGGCCTCAGCGCGCTCGATCTCGGCCTTGGCTTCGGCCTTGCGACGGGCTTCGTCGTCGCGCCGCTTCTGCTCGGCAGCCTCGGCATCGCGCTTCGCCTTCTCCTCGGCAGCCTTGGCATCAGCCAGGCGCTTGGCCTCGGCGCGGCGCTTGCGCTCTTCCTCGGCTGCCTTCTCGGCGGCGATAGCCGTCGTCATCCTCCTCGACGCGATCGGTGCGGCCATCGATTTCGACGCACCAACGCGGCGACCGATCGAGCTCCTCGCCATCGACGACCGGAAGGCCAAACCAGATGCGAACAGGAACGCGGACGCCGTTGCGCACCAGTTTCATCGCGTAATGTCCGGCCAGGGGAGGCCACACAGGAACGGGCTCGGGCCGGCTCATATCAGGCGGTTCTCTTTGGCGAGCCATTCCGGGCAGGTCAGCGTGGCCGACCACCTGGGCCTCTTGACGTTGCTCATTTCGCACTGGCTTTTCGGCAGCCAGAGGATGTTGCCGATCTTGTTGGGATCGGCGATGCCCCATGCTTTATCCGTCTCGCGGCGGATGACGATATCGAGGTCGACCAGATCGGAACGGCCGGCGATCATGTCGGTGCTCCTTTGCTCGCCTTCATGCCAACCAGTTCGGCAGGCTCACTCTTCGCCAAGAATGTCGGGACACCCTGCTTTGCGGCGGCGATGAGCTCGGAAAGCTCCTCCGCGGCATCGTTGATGCGGCCGACGCGCATGAGGTCGCGCACACGTTCGGCCTTGGCGAGCTCGGCGGCGGTCATTTTGCCAACCGCAGATTGGCGGGCCTGACGGCTGCGGGCCCGCTTTGTTGTGGCCATACGGCCCCTTGCCTCGCCACGCCGAGCCAAGCCGTGCCATGCTCGGCCGCGCCCTTTGGCGGCAAACTCTTCATCACTTCACCCGCTCGCATCGGGTTTTCGTGCCGCTTGCGACGACAAGCGCGACGCCGCGAACATCCATCTCGCAGGCCACTTTGCTGACCGGCCTTCCGCGCGGTTTGCAGGGTTCGGCAGGCGGGCAAACCACAACGATATGGGTGCGGTGTTCTTCGGCCGGCTCCACGAGCGCCTCGACCGCAGCGCCAGCACGCGGTGCGTAGAGCACGATCGCTGCGAGGCCGATGATCAGCGTGGCGGCCACGCACATGTTGAAGGCGCGGCTCATGCCGGGCCGGGAGCTATCGGGCACGGGGCGCTTCCAGTTCAGCGACCGCGTCATCGCTGCATGCAGCTCCTGGCGGCCGTCGGTCATGCCCGTGCCCCTTGGAACATGCCGATCACGGCGTCAGCGATAGCCAGATTGGCTGCGGCTCTCGCGGCGTACTCATCCGGGAAGTCGCCGGCCAGTACCTCGCCGGTCCACATGTTCTTGACGCGCCATGACCGGCCATCGGACCAAGCGCGGAACTGCGTCACGGTCTCGCTGATCTCCTGCCGGGACGGCACGCGGGCGACGGTGACGCTCATGCGGACCCCATCGGCGGATAGGGATCGATGCCAGCCTGCATCGCCAAGCTCGCGGCGAAGACGTCGGCCGGTGGGACGCCGCAGTTGCGCACGATGAAGTTGACGGCATTCGCAGCCATGACGGCGCGGGTTGCGCCATCAGGTGCGCCGCGTAGGACGTCGACGACGTTGCAGAGCAGGGCTTCCGAGATCTCGCGGGCCAGCTTCGGCTTGCCGGTCTTGTCGTGCCACGCATCGCTGGCGTCGACGATGGCAGCGGCGAGCTCGACGACGTGCCCGCTGTCGACGTCGGCGCTGATGGTGATGTCGAGATCGAGGGGCATCGTTCAGCCCTCCGCCTTGATGCCAGCCGTTTCAGCGTGGGCAATGGCGTCCAGCAAGGGACGCTCGATCGCATCCGCAAGCGCAACGCCGCTATCACTGATTGCTTTCAGCGCTGCCAGCAGCTCGCGGCCAACCGCATCGCGCACAAGCACAGCGACGGCTTCAGCGTCGTCGGCTACGGCCTCGAACTTGGTGCGGTCGATGCGGCCGCACTTCAGCAGGTCGTCGACCAGCCGCTCGTAGGCGTCGATGTCGAGTGCGGCCTGCTCCGCCAGCGTCTCCACCGGCAGCGCCTTCTCGGAAGCATCCGCTGCCTCGTAGAGTGCGTTTGCCAGCGCGCGGGCCTCGGTGGCCGTCATCGGCATGTTGATGTTCGGAAGTCCGATCCCGCCGAAGGTCAGGCCGACGCGGTCAGCGCGCAGCTGGGCCGCCCAGCCGCGGACGTGCTCGCCGATCTGAAAGCGGAAGAGGGGTACGTCGACCATCACGCCACCAGCGGAGACGGATCGACGAGGCGGAGGCGGGGAGCACCCTTCGGGGGCTCCGGCGTCGCCGACGGGTTCGGCGACAGATCCTCCGGCCAGCAACGGAAGTAGCAGAGGCCCCACGACCGGATGAACGCGCAGACGTACTGGCGCGGCCGGCGATAGAGCGGGCTGTGGTCGATCGTGTGGACCGTACCGACGCCGTACTCACGGTGCTGGATGATGTCGCCCACGCGGTGGATGGCGGGGCTTCCGATTGGGCGGTGGTCGTCGGGGCGGGTGATGTCGGGCATTCGCTCCTCGTCGGTGACGGGAGGAACTTAGAGTGGGCAATAGCCCACTGTCAATGGGCAATGTCCCACTTTGAGCTCAGACGACCGGCGCGTACCTTCTGCCCCACGAGGTTGTGGTGGGTGAACCTCAGTCCGCTAGAGGTGGTGGGAGGCGCTTGTGGAGTTTGTCGTCGTCATCGTTTGGCTGTTGCTGGCGATCGTCGTTGGGCACATCGCCGGAGAAAAGGGGCGGAGTCGGATTGGCTTCTTTCTGTTGGCCCTGTTCTTGAGCCCAATAATCGGCTTTCTGGCCGTAATCGCGATACCGAACAACAGAGCGACGAACTCACCATCTGCGCCGCGGCAGGGGAATGACTTTGTTCTCTGCCATCAATGTAGGAAGCCGCGACGCGCCGACTCTCTCAGTTGTCCAAAATGTGGGGCTGGCCAACCAGATCCGCATGCAGGTCAGAAGAAGTGTCATGCATGCGCAGAGTGGATTCTCGCTGAGGCAAAGAAGTGCAAACATTGCAGTGAGCCGCAGCCAGTTTAGCGGGGCTGGGCGATCGCGCCTGCGATCTCTGCCCAGTTCATAATTGTGGGAAGTGGGAGGATGGAATGCTCGTTGGTGGCGCTTTAGTCATGGTCGTTGGTGTGCTCGTCGGGTTCTTCAGTTTGGGAGGCGGAGCCTTTGGGGTTGCCTTAGGCCTGCCGGCTGGCGCCGCGATCTTCGCTTTAGGGGCGATGCTCGCTATTGCTGGTGCGATCGTGAATGCAATTGAGGCACACAAGAACGCCGTGCTGGCTGAATCGCGCGCCGCCCGAGACGACTTCAAGGTCGGCATAAAGTCGCTATGGGACCAACTCGATCGTGTGCGCACGAACACAGAGCAGGGTGCGCCGATCCCTGTTTATGGAACCACGCCGATACAACACAAGACGCAGTGATCCGGATTGAAGCCACGATCATGCCGCGGCTTGCACTGGCGATCGCTGGAGCAATGGCACTGGGCATGCCGGCAGCAGCCCAAACCATCACCGACGGCGACACTCTCCGCATGAACGGCGTCACCTATCGCCTACATGGAATCGACGCCCCGGAGGCCAAGCAGGACTGCCCCGATGGCTGGCCTGCCGGTCGAATGGCCACAACGCGCCTGCAGGAGCTAATCAGCGGCCGCACCGTAATCTGCCAGGAGAAGGATCGCGATCGCTACGGCCGGACGGTGGCCGTCTGCCGCGCCGGCGCTGAAGACATCGGCGCCATCATGGTTCGTGACGGCATGGCCTGGGCGTTCACGCGGTACAGCCAGGACTATGTTCAGCAGGAGGAGCGGGCGAAGGCCGAACGGCTAGGGGTGCACGGGCACCGCTGCGCGCCGGCGTGGGAGTGGCGGGCGGGGCAGAGGCGATAGCTACTTAACCGCGCGCGCGATTGTAAAGACGAGCCCCGATAGTGTTATCGCCACGCCAACAAACCAACCAGCCATTGCCCATGTGTTGGGAAGTTGGGAAAGCTTGCCGGCAGTCTCATTGGCGACCTTGATGAGGCTCTTCAAATCAACTTGAGTTTCCCGCGCTCCGGTCACCAGCGCATCCACCTTGGTGTCGATGGTGGCGAGCTTGACCTCTAGAGCCGAGACGCGCTTTTCAAGATCGGACATGCCGCCATTGTGCCCGCCATCGCCGCCCTTCCGCAATATGCCTGACGCACTGTCGTGGACGAGACGGAGCAGGTTCTTACTCTCCTCTTGGCTCATTGCTTGCCGTTCCTTCCTTGCTCGCGCGCAACTCTGTTTGTTTCTTCATTGCCCGGATGGTTGCTTTCAATCTGGCGTCGAGCTCACTGATCAACTGCTCGATTTCCATGGCATTGACGGACTCACGAACCGCTGGAACTTTCTGCAACTCCTTTAGTGCCAGGAACGCCACAGCCGTCATGCCCAAGAGGTCCGTCGCTAGATAGAGCGGCAGTTCGGCATTCGATACGCGTTCCGCTTCCAACATCGAGTTTGGAACGTCATCGCCTTCGTTGCTTGGAGTCATGGTGGCCGCCGACTGTTGATAACCATTGCATCCTCATTCCTAAGTTCGCTTGCTCCGCCACCTTCGCCCCAATGAACGCCACCGAGCGTGTTGCTACATCACATCCTCGCCCATACGCCGATCACGCGGCCATAAATGTGCACCTCGTCGAGCGACCGCTCATAGGTTTCGTATCGGGGATTGTCGCTCTTCAGCAGCACTTTCGGCGGCTGACTATTCGGGACGAGCTCAATCCGCTTGAGCACCATCCCGATTCCATCCCAGCACAAGAACATGCCTGGAGGCGACGGCCGCCGATCTCGAGTGTCGACCATCACCGGCTGGCCGGGGAACAATGTCGGCTCCTGGCTGTCGCCTCTGACTTCATCAATGAACACGCCATCTGGTGCCGCGCCGAACCGCTGGCGGAACCCTGCGGCGGGAAAGGTGAACTCTCCAACAGCCTGATCACGCGCGATTTCAATGTCACCGTCACCGCCTGGGCCAGCGGTAGCAAAGGTCCGAACCTCGAAGATCGTGATCGAGTCGGGCGTGCGAATGGGGGTGTGGCGATTTTCGCCCGTGAGATCTGCCACCGTGCATCCAAGCGCTTTGGCCAGGGCGGCCAACACCGCATGCGAGGGATTCGCTGAATGCCCGCGCCGAATATCCCGAACGGCATCGCGTCCCAGTCCGGCCTTCTTGGCGAGTGTGATATCGGTGAGCCCGAGGGGCTTGGATCGCCGGTCGATCTCTTTGAGCAGGGTCCCAATCATGTGGGATTCATCCCACGCAAGGAGTGGGCGGCCAAAGTGGGGTAATGCCCATTGACAGTGGGCAATGGCCCACTATACGTTGCGGCATGTCCACTGTGACCAATCTCCTTTCTGAAATTGACGCGTTCCTTGGGGACACTGGAGTCGCCGAAACAACCTTTGGGCGGCGCGCTGTCAACGACGGCAAGTTCGTGAAGAGACTGCGGGAAGGAGCCGGGATCACCGTCGCGACCGTTGATCGCGTCCAGGCTTACATCGTCGAGCAACGCAAGCTCATGTCATCCCCCAAGCGTCGGAAGGCCGCCTGATGCGCAGCCTCGCCCCCAACGCCTATGCCGATGATGCCGGCCTGTCGCTGGCGCCGGCCGCAGCCGATCCCATCGAGGTCGATGTTGCACGCATCCGCCTCGACCAATTCCTGATCCGCCACTTCGAACTTACCGGCATCGTCGTGCTTGGGGGTGGAACCCGCCTCGCGTCTGATCCCTCTGCCGCCCAACCGGCGAAGGCGTGATCGATGCGGGGCGGGGGCTACGCGAAAAAAGACGAGGCCAGCCAGGCGGGCGTGGGGCGCCTTAGTGCTGACTGGCCTCGCCCGGCGCCAACCCCCCGGCGCCATCTCGAATTCATGCGCGGTAGAGCAGCAGCAGCTCGGCAGGTTCATACCCAGCAGGTCGGGGGTGCAATTCCCTCCCGCGCTACCAACCCCGCGGCCCGGTGCCCCCGGCCGCTGGCGGCGATCGCCCCCACCGATACCCACGCGATCGCCGCCACCCCTAACTTCGTCGTGTCCGCATTCGCGCGTCTCGCTGTCCAGGCCGTCGCGCGTCTGCGTCTCTGCGTGTCCTTTAATGTGACCTCCAACCTCCATGCCCGTTTTTTCGCGCATGGAGATCGCCAATGTCCTCGCACTCGATTGCTCGCATTTTTCAAAGCGAGCGCGCCGTCAATTTCCAAGCTTCGACGGCTAGGAATCTACAGGCCAAGTCGATGAGCAAGATCGACTTCACCTCTCACGAATACACTTCCGGCATCGCGGCCGCGTTGCGCGATGACTATGCCGGCACATCGATGGTCAAGGTGATCTGTGAAGACACAGGCGCATCCGTAGGTGCCGTCAAGAACTGGCTCGCCGAAGTCAACGGGCCCGGCGGCGAACACCTCGTCAAACTCATGGCCGCTTCCCCGGCGGTCCGGCGCTTCATCGACATCGTCACTGGTCGAGATGACGCCCTCTCCCGAGCCGAGAAGCGGCTCCACACAATCGCCCAACTGATCGAGAGCAATCGATGACACCACTCGACAAGAAGCGAGACTGGCGCGTCCTCGCGCAAGGCGCCATCGGTATCGAAATCGCGCTGTGCGGCTTTGGCGCCGGAAAGAGCCTCTTCCACGTCTACGTTCACCTCGGCGTGGTGACGATCTATGTCACGTCACGGCGGCTCGATCGGATGATCAAGCTCTATCGCGACATCCTCAGCAAAGCGAAGGAGCGCGAATAGTGGTTGACGGGTTCGACCTTATTTCTGCCGCGCCCTGCGGTGAGATGGACTGTCGATGACGATCGACGCCAACGAACAGGAGGTCCGCGACCTCCTCTCCCTGATTGATGCCTACGACAAGTTCGGCAAGGTGATCCCGACGGCGAAGCCCGCGCTGGAGGAGATCGCCAAGAAGTTCGCCACCATGACCGAGACCGCGCGCCTCTACGGTCTTGCCCTCGATCCCATCGCGGCCGAACGGAAGAAGGTCACGGAACGCTATGCCCGCGACTTCATCGACCAGTTCGTCGATCCGCTGGCGGTCGAACTGCGCGCCCTCGACGACGAGCGCAAGGACGCCATCGCCAGCGCGGAGTACATCCGCGATCACGTCGCAAACGTCTATGTCGACATCAACAAGATCACGGAGACCTTCCTTAAGCGCGAAAGCGATCTTCGAGAGCAGGCCTATGACGGTGCCTTGAAGTCGTTGGACGATGCGATCCGGCGGATGACGCCGGGTGGCGACCTTGCCAACATGAGCGACACCGCCACGCTGGCCGGTCTCAAGGCGACCTTTGATGCCACGACGGCGCAGGCCATGGCCGGCAACAGCGCCGCCATTGCCCGCCTGACCGGCGAGGGGACCGCGCTGGCCGAATACGGCAGCCGCTACTACGCCGGCAACGCCGACTACAACGCGCTGCGCGACGAGATCCTGGCCATCTTCATGCAGGTCCAGGCCCAGCTCCAGCCCTCGACCAGCACACCGGCCGGGCAGGGCGGTCAGGCCGATCCCAATGCCGCCGCCACGGCGCAGCTCGTGCAGCAGCTCATGGCCGCAAATCAGCAGCAGGCCCAGCGGATCGACGGCCTTCTGGCCGAGCTGACCCGCACGACCGGACTGCTGAACCGCTACCTCGGCCGGGCGGCCTGACATGGCGGCGATCGAATACAGGGACGGCGCGCCGCCGCTCGGCCAGTTCGGCAATCCGCTGGAGCCCTGGCCGTTCAATGCGGGGGCGTCGCCGCTGGAGCTCGCCGCGCATCGCGGCAAGGCCTACTTGCTGGTCGCCGAGCCAATAGACGCCACACAGGGCATCCAGCTTGGCATCTTCGGGCCGCTTGG